>CAWHSO010000026.1:0-601191 GCA_963831975.1 uncultured Alphaproteobacteria bacterium | reverse complement strand
TCGCCGCGGCGCGCTCGCGGAAAACCTGCTCGAAGGTCTTGTTGGTGCTTTCGAGCATGCCGCGAATATGACGGTGCTGGGCATCGCTGTCGAATATGCCCGGCAGGAGATTGTTGATGGTGACGTTGCGCGCCGCCGTTTGCCGGGCGAGGCCGCCGGCGAAGCCGACCAGCCCCAACGGGCGCCGTTCGACAGTCCAAGCTCTGCCTGCGGAACTTTTACGCTGCGCGACACGATGTTGACTATCCGCCCAAACCCGCGCGCGGTCATGCCGTCGACGGTGAGCCGTATCATCTCGATCGGGCCCAGCATCATGTCGTCGAGCGCGGCGATCCAGTCGTCACGCGACCAGTCGCGAAAGTTTCCCGGCAGCGGCCCTTGCGAATTGTTGACCAGGATATCGGGAGCCGCATAGGCGCCGACCGCGGCCGCCCGGCCGTCAGGCGTGGTCAGGTCGGCGGCGACCGTGACCACCTTCACGCCGGTCGCCTGTGCAATCTCGGCACCGGTGCGTTCAAGCACCTCGCGTGTTCGCGCAACGATCGTCAGATCGACCCCTTCCCGCGCCAGCGCGAACGCGCAGGCCTTGCCGAGACCGCGGCTGGCGCCGCAGACCAGCGCGCTTTTGCCTCCGATGCCGAGGTCCACTTCGCGCGTCAGGCCGCCACGGCCGCAAGGGCTTTAAGCTTATAGCCGTAGGCCTTGTCGAGCCCGAGGTCGGCGACGATGCGCAGGCCCTTGCCCAGCGCTTCGGCATCGAGGCCGGTGAGCGGCTTTCGCAGGTCGCCTGACGGCATGCCGAGCGCCTTCATCAGCGATTTCACCGCGACCGGATTGATCGCCGAATAGGTGAAGTGCAGCAGCGGCAGCAGCCGTAAGTATTCGCCTTGAAGTTTCGGCCTCGGCATAGCTCGACCATGGCGTCGAGATCGTCGCCAAGCTCGGCCGGCGCGATATTGCCGGTCATGTTCGCGGTGCCGTGACCGCCCAGGCTCATGGTCGGCACCACGAGGCCGAGATTGGGGCTGTCGCAGCACATCACCGAAACGTCGGGCTTGGCGGCGAGCACTTGCGCGACCTGGCCGACGCGGGCGGTCAATTCCTTGTGCACCACATAGTTCGGATGCTTGAAGATGCGGATTAGATTGTCGCAAGCGAGATCGCTCTTCACTCGCGGCGGATTGTTGTAGATGCCGAGCGGCAAGTCGGTGGCGTCGGCGACGTCGAGGAAGAACCGCTCGATGTCGGCTTCCGGCGCGCAGATATAGGCGGGCGCGGCGAGGATCGCGCCGTCGGCGCCGTTGTCTCGGGCGAAGCGCACTTTGGCGATGGTCGATTCGGTGTTGTTGCCGGTGCAGCCGAAGAAGATCGGCATTTTCGTCCGACTTCATCTTGGCCGTCTCGACGATGATTTTCTTCTTCTCCTCCGGCGACAGCATGGAGGTCTCGCCGGTCGAGCCCATGATCAGCACCGCCGCGGTGCCGTGGCGCTCCTGGAAGCGGAGCAGGGATCGGAATGCCGCGAAATCCACCGAGCCGTCCTTGTTGAACGGCGTGATCAGCGCGACGAACGAGCCGGTGATTTTTTGTTTGGGCATGCGGTTCTCCGGAGCTCTCTACTCCCTCCCCCTTGTGGGGAGGTGGGGTGGGGGTCGGGAGGTGTCGCACTAACGTCAACGTTAGCAACCTGCCTCTCGACCCCCACCCCTGCCCCTCCCCACAGGGGGAGGGGAAAAGCAATCACGGGCTGGCGTGATTGATGAATTTCTCCGGCGGCGCGCTCGCCCCATTGCGACCGCAGCGCTTCTTCCGCCGGCAATGAGATTGGAGCCGTTGGCGAGGTTGAGGCGATCGCTGTCGGCCCAATGCTCGTGGACGCGGCCCCACGGATCGGCCCAGTAGTCGTAGACTTGGCTGCCGAGCACGTGGCGGCCGATGCCCCACATGTGCTCGTACTTGCCGCTCTCTTTCAGATATTCGTGGCCCATGCAGACGTCGTCGATGTCCGGCACCTCGAACGAGAAGTGGTTCAAGCCGGTCTTTTCATGATTGAGGCAGAAGAAGACGTGATGATCGACATAGGTGTCGCCGCGGTCGCAGCGGTTGAACGATCCGATCAGATTGTCCTTGTTCTCGGCGTAGACGTCGTCCGAACAGATCATTCCCAGCGTCTCGCGGAACCAGCCGACGGTTTCGTTAAATTTCGGCGTCATCAGCACGCCATGGCCGATGCGCTTGACGTGGGCCGGCCCCTGGGCAGCCGCATCAATTCGCCGGCGCGCGCGGTCGGCGCCTCGCCGGAATTGAGCTTCTGCCGCTTGACCGGGATCGGCGCGACCTGCTCGATGCCGCACACCACCTCGATCTGATAGCCGTTCGGCTCGGTCAGCCGCACCCGCTTGCCGCCGCCGGGCTCGTCGATGTTTTCGATACCCGAGGCGCCGGGCGCCTTGGCGAGCCGCTTCAGATCGTCCTCGCTGTCGACGTAATAGGCGATGCCGACGAATTTCGGATCGCCCTTCTCGGTAACGTGGATGTGGTGGGCCGGATCGGTGCCGCGCATGTAGAGCGCGTTGGCGGTGCGCTCGGCCCGGTGCATGCCGAACCGGGTCAGGAACTCCTCCATGACGTCGAGATCGGGCGACCTGAGGCGTCCGTAGGCGATATCGGTTACTTTCGTCCAAGCCATATGTGATCTCCCCGGGATTTCGTTGTGCCGGATGTTCGAGACAATCTGCCACGGCCGGGGCGGCCGGGCTAGCGGCGAAGAGTTGCACCGGAGCAGCGGCAGGATTGCCCGTGCCTCATAAGAAAACCCAGCCGCGTTGCCGCGACGGGGTTTCTAAACTGGCTCCGAGCGGCCGGCTTTACGCGTGATAATCGGCCGCCACGGTCTCGTCGACCCGCTTGCCGCCCATGGCATTGAACATCGGCGTCAGCACGATCGCGACCACGAGATTGAGGATCACGGTGTAGAGCGCGGTGTAGCCCGGGAACGTCATGGCCGGCGATCGCCAGCGGATAGGTCGGGGCCAAATTCGCCGCGCGACCATCCAGGTGCCCGTGCCGGTGCCCACGGCCCAGCCGAGCAGCAACGCCCAGTCGTTGAACCAGCGGGTATAGACGCCGAGCATCACCGCCGGCAGCGTCTGGATGATCCAGATGCCGCCCAGCAGTTGCAGCTGGATGGCGTATTGCGTCGGCACGAAGATGATGAACACCAGCGCGCCGAATTTGACGATCAGCGACACCCTCTTCGCCATCTGCGCTTCCTGCTTGTCGGTCGGGTTCCGGTTGATGAACTCGCGATGGATGTTGCGGGTGTAGAGATTGGCCGCGGCGATCGACATGATCGCCGCCGGCACCAGCGCGCCGATGGCGATCGCGGCGAAGGCGACGCCGACGAACCAGGACGGGAAGCTGTGCAGGAACAGCGCCGGCACCGCGAAATTGTTGCCGAATTGTTTGAAGCCCGCGGCGAATTCCGGCATGGCGCCGACGCCGGCGGCGATGGCGAAGAAGCCGACCAGCGCCAGCAGGCCGAGCATGAACGAATAGCCCGGCAGCATCGCGGCGTTGCGGCGGATGGCGCGCCCGCTGCTGGCGCTCAGGATGCCGGTGATCGAGTGCGGATAGAGGAACAGCGCCAGCGCCGAGCCGAGCGCCAGCGTCGCGTAGGCGCCGTAGGCGCCGGTCGTGTTGGCGCCCGGGGCGCGCCAGCAGCAGCTTCGCCGGCGGCACCGCCGCGAAGATCTTGCCGAAGCCGCCGAGCTGGATCGGCACGACGATGATCGCGGCGAACACCGTGATGTAGATCAGCATATCCTTGACGATGGCGATCGACGCCGGCGCGCGCAGGCCGCTCGAATAGGTGAAGGCCGCCAGGATGACGAAGGCGATGATCAGCGGCAGGTCGGCCGCATAGCCGGTGCCCGCGACGCCCATCGCGCCGATCACCACCTGCATGCCGACCAGCTGCAGCGCGATATACGGCATGGTCGCGACGATGCCGGTGATGGCCACCGCCAGCGCCAGCCAGCGATTGCCGAAGCGGCCGCGCACGAAATCGGCCGCGGTGATGTAGTCGTGCTTGTGGCAGACGTCCACAGCCGCGGGAAAGACCAGGAACAGGATCGGATAGATCATGATCGTGTACGGCACGGCGAAGAAGGCGATCGCGCCGGCGCCGAACGCGAGCGCCGGAACGGCGATGAAGGTGTAGGCGGTGTAGAGATCGCCGCCGATCAGGAACCAGGTGACGAGGGTGCCGAAGCGCCGGCCGCCGAGGCCCCATTCATGCAGCAGGTCGAGATCGCCCTTGCGCCAGTGCGCGGCGGCGAAGCCCAGCCAGGTGATGAAGCCGAACAGCAGCACGAAGATGATGAGGGCGGTCCAGTTCACGTCCTGCACGGCATGCCTCCCCGGCTTTTACGTTTATTTCTTGGTTTCGGTCGTTTGATCCCGCGACGGCCGCGGGGCCGATCTAGGCTTCGGTCGCGAAATAGACGATCGCAGTCAGAACGGCGCCGATGATCACCCAGAGCATCTGGTACCAATAGAAGAACGGGATGCCCGCCCAGACGGCTCGACCGCGTTGTAGAACGGCGGCCACAGCACCGCGACGAATTGGATGAGGAGGAGCAGGTACCACCAGCTCCAGCCCGAGCGTTCTTCAGCTTTCTGATCCATGAGAGTCCACCCCGCGTATTCCATCCCGAACGAGCCTTTCGAGGCTCTTGCGGGCAAGACTAGCCGGTGTGGCGGGGCCGATCAAAGAGAAAATCAGCGACAAAATGCGCCGGGAATGCGAGTTCCGCTGCAGCGCGGCGCAAAACCGCCCGCCTTCATCGAAGCTGCGACCGCGAAGCTTGCCGGGTTCAAGTTGGCCTGCCAACCGAAGCTGCAAAGCAGCGTAGGTTGGAGCGGGCGATGGGAATCGAACCCACGACACTCAGCTTGGGAAGCTGATGTTCTACCACTGAACTACGCCCGCACTTTGTTCAGAATAGCGAAACGCGGCGGCAGGCGGCAAGGGCGTCGACGACGACGCAATAACTCGAAGCTGGGTTGCACTCTGTTAAGTCCTCCTAGGATTCGTGCCTACAGTTTCGTCGCACTGATACGCCTCACTAGGACGCATATGCTGGCTCGGGATTCTTACATTCAGAAAGACTTACTATTTTTTCCCACCGGAATAATTGTACCTTGTCAACGCCATACTCATAAAATAAAACCCCCTTGCTTCCAACAAAAATCACCTGCCCTACGTGTGGCCTTTGCTCGTTGTCGATCTTCACGACCATCGAGTGAGCGAATGGAAGATCAGAAGTCCAATTAATTCTCAAAACGGACCCGGAATCCGACCCCAGTCATAAGACACAACACCAAAAGCGTTGTTGTCCAATACAGCATATTTGCGAGCGACGATTTGTGAGAGACATGCACCCTATTATGAACAAATGCGCCAAACGCTATCAGTAAGAAGCTAAACGCCAGCCCAAAGTGAATACTTAACCCCGCAAAGACCGCGGCTAATATCAGGGCGTAAATCCACATGTGAAGAAACAAATACTCTTTGCCTTGAAGCCATGTCCAATGTTCTTCAATTTTGGAAAATCTCAACGCAATTACTAAGCCGACTGATGCGCCAATTGCAATTGGAAGAGCACGAAGTGCAAATACTACATGCTCTGACAAGCTGAAGAACGGAAACCAAGCAATATCAAAGGCCAAAAAGTAGCCCACCACAAATGCAAAGGCAAAACCGCTCGCTACAATAGGGACGACAACGGCCAGCTCGTTCAACGACCATTCTTCCTCCATCGCAGTCATCCCCCATGTTCGGTATTTGGGATTGGCGAACTCCGCTTCAATAATATGCCCCACAGGCTGGTATGATGCGAGCATTAATCGATTGATGGAATTAGGGCCTTCCCATGTCACCAGATGAAATTGGAATTCTATCGCCGCCCGGCGCTATCAAGCCGACCGGCCCGTGGAGCCTCGGCGTGCGTGCCGGCGATTTCGCGTTTGTCGCCGGCATGCGCGGCATTGATCCGCGGAGCAATAAGCTGGTCGACGGCGACGAAGCCCGCATCCGCCAAGCCTTCCTGAACATGAAGACGATCGTCGAAGCGGCCGGCGGCAGCTTGCGCAATGCGGTGCGCCTCGTGGTCTATGTCACCGACATGGGCCGGTATCGACCGCTTGTGAATAAAATCCAGGAGGAATTTTGGGGCGGCCCGCCCTATCCGCCGCGCACCATAGTCGAGGTCAGCCGCCTCAATCAGGACGACATCGTCGAGGTGGAGGGGACGTTCTTTTGTCCGACGCGCGGGGCGGCTTAGCCCGCAGGTATTTTCAGGATTTGCCGCGGCGGTCCTTGACCCGCGCCGCCTTGAACTCGGTCCGCGGCAGCGTGCCGGGGCGCCAGCACCTCGACCGCCGACGCGCACCTCGCAGCGCGTGCGGATCTCCTCGGCCACGGCGCGCGGCGACCTCGTCGCCGGCGATCGATGCTCGACCCGCACCGTCATGACGTCGAGGCCGTCGGCATTGGTGGCGAGCACGATCTCGAACTCGTCGCCGATGCCGGCGATCGAGCGCACGGCATGCTCGATCTGCCCCGGAAACATCTTGATGCCGCGCAGATTGATGAGATCGTCGGCGCGTCCGGCGAAGGAGCCGACGGCGCGCACGTGAGTGCGGCCGCAGGCGCAGCGCGCGCGGTCGAAGGTCGCGTAGTCGCCGACGAGGAAGCGCAGCTGCGGCGAGGATTCGGAATTGAGGTTGGTGCAGACGGTGAGGCCGCGCTCGCCCTCGCGCTGCGGCTTTCGCGTCTGCGGATCGACCGTCTCCCAGACCTGCACGTCCTCGAGGAGATGCGTGGAGACCGGACCGCCGGGCGGCTGCGAATGCGGGACAGGAGAAGCCGCCGACATGGGGCGAGGCCTCGGTGCAGCCGTAGAACTCGACGAGCCGCGCGTCCCACAAATCCTGGATGCGCTCGCGCGTCGCGGCGATGCTCATGCCGGGCTCGCCGGCGACGAAGAGCGTGCGCACCGCTGTCGCGCGCGGATCGGCGCCCAGCGCCTGCATGGTGCGGCCGAGATGCAGCGCGTAGGAGGGCGTGCACAGCAGGATGGTCGGCTTGATAGCGGATCACGATATTGGCGCGCGCCTTGGCGTCCATGCCGCCGCCGGGCAAGCGTCGGCAGCCCCATCTTGGCGAGCGCGTATTGCACGCCCCAGGCCCAGACATGCGGGCCGTAGCCGGTGATCATGAAGACCGTGTCGCCCTTGCGGAAATCCATGGCGTGGAGCGCCCGCGCATTGGCCCAGGCCCAGAGCTCGCGGTCGATATGGGAATAGCGGAAGACGCGCGGCGTGCCGGTGGTGCCGGAGGAGGAGAACATCATCCAGCCGCGCTCGGCCCAGACCGCGTCGCTCATCGCCGTGTAGGTGCCATAAGGCGGATGGGCCGCGGCATCCTCGGCCATTTCGCAGCTTGTCGACCACCGGCCATTTCGCGGCAGATCGTCGACGTCGCGCAGATGTCGGACGGCAGCGAGGCCCGAGCCGGTCGAAGCGGCGGCGATAGAAGTCGCTGTTCTCGTAGAGGAAGGGCGCCACGGCGGCGATCTTGTCGTCCTGGATGGCGCGGATCTCGTCGCGCGACGCGGTGTCGAGGCGCGGCGACCAATAATCCGCCGAGCCCGGCGCGTCGCGGTCGATGCGATGGCGCTCGATGGTCTCGAGCCAGGCCCGCCGCGTCGCCGTCGGCGCGGACCGTCCGATCGCGTCATGGTCGTCCTCCCTGCATTGCATCATATTCAAAGGCTCGCGGACGAGTGCTAGAACGGGATTTCGCCTCGAGAGGAGCACGTCATGCATCGCCCGCCGTTCCGCGCCGACCATATCGGCAGCCTGCTGCGCCCGCCGGCTCTGCGCCAGGCCTTTCGCGCCTTCAACGATCGGCAAGCTCGACGAGGAGCGGCTTCGCCGCCGCGCAGGACGAGGCAATCCGCGACGCCATCGCGCTGCAGCAGGAGGCCGGGCTTGCCGTGGTCACCGATGGCGAGTTCCGCCGCGGCTCCTATTGGAGCCGCTTCGTCGAGCGGACCGAAGGCCTCGAGCGTGCGCGAGGCGCGCTTCACCTTCCGCGACGAGCACGGGCATGAGCTGGCCTTCACCGCGCCGCATGTGACCGGCAGGTGGCGCGGCGGCGGCCGATCGCGCTCGACGAGTTCTGCCTTCCTTCGCGACAACGCGACGGCGCTGCCCAAGATGACCCTGCCGGCGCCCTCGACCATGCATTTCTGGCGCGGCAGCGGCGCTATGCCGAGCCCGGCCTCTATGGCAGCCCGCGCGAATTCTTCCGCGATCTTGGCGCGGTCTATCGCGCCGAGATCGCCGAGCTTGCCGCGGCCGGCTGCCGCTACGTTCAGCTCGACGAAGTCGCGCTCGCCATGCTGTGCGACCCGGCGGTGCGCGCAGCGCGTCGACCGCCGACGGCAACGATCCGGCGCGCGCTGGTCGAGCTCTATGTCGAGGCGATCAACGAGGCGGTCGCCGGCGGCGCCG
This sequence comes from uncultured Alphaproteobacteria bacterium, assembly GCA_963831975.1. GTDB lineage: Bacteria > Pseudomonadota > Alphaproteobacteria > Rhizobiales > Xanthobacteraceae > BOG-931. The sequence continues at coordinate 592,608 of CAWHSO010000026.1, read as the reverse complement.
CCGGAGATGGCGGTCGGCGTGCATATGTGCCGCGGCAATTTCAAGGGCAAATATCTCGCCGAGGGCGGCTATGACGAGATCGCCGAGGCGCTGTTCGGCGGCGCCGGCGTGACCCATTTCCTGCTCGAATTCGACACGCGCGCGCGCCGGCGATTTCGCGCCGCTGCGCTTCGTGCGCGGCGGACAAGGGCGTCGTGCTCGGCCTCGTCAGCTCGAAGAGCGCCGCGCTCGAGACCGCTCGAGCTTTGCTCGCCGGATCGACGAAGCGGCGCGCTTCATCGACAAGGACCGTCTCGCCATCAGCCCGCAATGCGGCTTCGCCAGCACCGCCGCCGGCAATCCGGTGAGCGAGGCCGACGAGCGCGCCAAGCTGGCGCTCTGCGTCAGACCGCTCAGGCAGCTGGGGCTGAGAAGCCGCGGCAGCTAGAGCGGATGCGGCCGCTGGTTCACCTCGATATTGGTGCTCCACGGATCGTGAACGAACAGCAGTTTGACGCCGTTCGGCAGCGTCTCGATGCCGCGATCGAGCGTGAGTCCATTGGCCTGAAGCTTCTTCGCGGTCGCTTCGATGTCCGTCACATCGAAGCCGATGTGGTCGAGGATGCGCCCTTTGGTGGGAACGGTGGGTGAATCGGTCTTGGAGAATGTCAGATTGGCGCCCGGAACGTCGGCGGCCTGGTTTTGCCCGCGCATGCCGGCCCGCGCACCGAAGTTCTTGACGTACCAGGCTTGGATGTCGGGGATCGCCGCCGCCGGTACGAAGAAATGGACGTGGTGGAATACGATCGGCGCGGTCTGATTTTTGTCCTCGAGAATTTCGACGCGCAAGCCATCCGCCGTCACAACATAGGCCTGGTCGAGACGGCCGTTGTTGCCGGGCAGCACCGGCACGCCGGCGGCCTTCCACTTGGCAACGGCATCCTGGACGTTCGGAACGAGGAAGCCGACGTGATTGATCACGGTGCCTTCGGTCGGCCCGCTCGACGGCGGCGCTCCTCCTGGCAGGTTCAGGATCACGATGGCGCCGGGAAATCTGACATATTGCAACGGCGCCCCTTCCATTTTAATCGCCGTGCCGCCCATGCCGACAAAAATCTTCTTGTTGGCCTCGACGTCGGCCGAGTTGAGATGCAAATGCCCCATGGTCACGCCGGCGTCGTTCGGCGGCATGGTTTGCGCGACGGCGGCTCCCGCGGCGAGGTTCGACGCGAGCCACAACGCTGTGATGAATATTTTCACGAGACCCTCCCTGAACGTTCGCCGTTTATCGGCGTTATGCGGCAACGCTAGCACCGGCACGAATTGGGCGATAGCCGGCTCGCGGCGCTGCGCGCTCGCCGTGGCTTATTCGGCGGCGATGGCGTGGGCCGGCGGCGACGACAATTCGCCAAGGCATTTCGCCAGCGCCTCGCCTTCGGGATCGAGCAGCGCCGCGGTGCGGGCGCTGGCGATCGCATCGGCGGCCTGCCGGACCGGCATTTGGCCGGCGAGCGCCGGCTCGATCACTTGCGCCACGATCACGCGATAATTGCCGCTGCCGCGCTTGTGGGTGTCGCCATAGCCCTTGATGAGGCGGGCGCATTCGGCGATCTCGATGGCCAGCTCGGCGGACAATGGCGCCGCGCGCAAGATGAGCTTGAGCCAATTGCCGATATCGCGCTGTTCTTCCTGGAAGCGCCAGCGTGCGCGGCCGCAAGCGCCGCAGCTTGGCGAGGATGTAGAAGCGCAGGAAGCCGGAGATCGACGCGGTGTTGATCTCCATGCCCCAATGGGCGGCGGCGAATTTTGCATGACGCTCGGCGAACGCAAGGATCGGCCGCGCCAGCCACGGCGGCAGGATCGAGCAGAATTCCTCGACGCCGGGTTTGAGGAATTCCGTGACGGCGAACGGCTGATCCGGCTTGACGCCCATTTGCGCGGCGATGCGGGCAAACCGCGCCGGATCGATCTTGGCCTGCGCCACGCGGATCACGTCCTCATAGGACATGCGCACGGCGAGATGCCGCGCGGTTTCCGCAAGCAATTGTCCGTCGGCGCCGGCCTTGGCATCGGCATCGCGGATCGGCCCGAGGCGATCGAGATAAAGCCGCGCATAGGCGAGGTCCTGATAGGCGGCGAGCCGGCGCACGCCTTCGGTCATGAACGCGCGCGCCGCATCGGGCATACGCGCGATCTCGTGTTCCAGATCGGCGAGCGACGCAGCCGGCGCCTGGTAGCGCTTCGTCGGATCGGCGCGCAAATGCGAGCCGCCGCGCGCCGCGTCGAAGCCGGCGCGGAAGCCGCGCAGATTGGCGTCGACCGCCTTGCCGTCGGCGCGGATCGCCGCTTCGAACGCCTCCGCCGGGATCGGCAGCGCGCCGGCGCCGGCGATGGTCGCCGAGCATCACCGCATTGATCATGGCGCCGCTTTCGCGCGCGATCGCTTCGAGATCGAGCAGCAGCGCGCCTTTCGAGTTCTTCTCGACCGCTTGAATGAGCCGCTGCTGGTCGTAGCGGCCGTCGCCCATCGCCATCTTCTCCACCACCAGATAGGAGCGGCTGGTCGAGGCGATGGTCATGGTGCGGTCCGGCGTGACGAAGCCGCCGGCGATGGCGCGGCCGGCTTCCATCAGTTCGCTGGCGACGACGAGATCGACATCGCCGACGCCCGGCGCCAGCGCCAGGATCGGACGGCGCTTGTCGGACTTGCTCGCCGAGGCGGGCACCAGCTCGATGTGATAGGTGGTCGCGCCGGTGCGCTGCGCCACGCCCGGGATCGACGTCGATTGCACCGGAAAGTTCTGGCTCTCCGCCGCCGCAACGATCCAATCGGTGAGCACGCCGCCGCCCTCGCCGCCAAGCGCGGCGATCAGGACTGTGAGGGGACGTACGTTGCTTTGCGGCTCGCTGATGCGAACTCCCTCTCCCCGGAGGGGAGAGGGTTGGGGTGAGGGGGTTCGGGAGTCCTTGGGAGAGTCGCCGATAGGCCCGAGCCCCCTCACCCCGCCCTCTCCCCTCTGGGGAGAGGGAGCAGTTGCGCCGGCGCCGCCGAGCCAACCGATCACGCTGCTGCGCAATCGAAACAGCGCGCGGTCCCGACCAATTCGGATTGCTGATGACATCGGTGCGATAGAACGACGGGCAGAGCACGGCGGCGTGGGCGACTTCGCCGCACAGCCCGCAGCCGACGCAGCTTTCGATCACGGTCGCCACCGGATCCGTTGCGCAGCGGATCGGGATTGGGCTTGACGGTGAGCGACGGGCAGCCGGACAGCCGGATGCAGGAATGGTCGCCGGTGCAGATCTCGTCGTCGACGCCGAAGCGCGTCTTCACCACGCGCTCGCCGCGCTTGAGCTTGTCGGCGTCCTCGGCGCGGATGCGGCGCTGCCGCGCCAGCATGCATTCGCCGTCGGCGATGATGACCTTGAGCCCATGCTCGGCCGTGCGCATGGCCTCCTTCAGCGTCTCCACCATTTTGGCGACGCTGTAGGTGCGCACCGTGCGCAGCCAGGTGACGCCGAGCGAGCGCAACGTCTTCTCGATGGTGATGCCGGTCGGCGTGCCGCTGCGGTTGGCGGCGCTCGACGGCAGGTATTGCTGGCCGGTGGCCGAGGCGTAGCCGTTCTGCATCACGATCAGCACGCCGTCGCCTTTGTTGAACATGTTGGAGGCGACGCCGGTGATCAGGCCGTTGTGCCAGAACCCGCCGTCGCCCATGATCGCGATCGGGCGCTTTGCCATGTTCGGGCCGACCGCGGCGGCGCTGGCGAGCGACATGCCGTAGCCGAGGATCGAGTTGCCGAGCGAGAACGGCGCAAAGGTCGCGAACGAATGGCAGCCGATATCGGCGCTGATATGGGTCGGGCCGATCTCGCGCTGCGACGAGCTTGATGGCGGCGAACACCGGCCGCTCCGGACAGCCGGTGCAGAAATTCGGCGGCCGCGGCGGGATGTCGCCGACGGCGGCCACGGCCGCCGGCTTGTGCGCGAGAAATTCTTCCGCGCGCTTGGCAACGGCGTCGGCATCGATGCCGGTGGGATGGGTCTGCGAAAGGAACGCGGCAATGCCGCGCAGCAGCACCTCGGAATTGTAATCGCCGCTGCGCGGCAGGCAGCCTTTGCCGAGAACGCGCGTCGATATGTCGGACGCCGCGCAGGATCATATTGATCTGCTGCTCGACATATTCGGGCGAGCCTTCCTCGACCACCAGCACGGCGCGCTTGCCGGCGCAAAACTCCTTCACTTCGTCCGGCACCAGCGGATAGGCGACATTGAGCACATAGATCGGAATGCGCGAGGCGCCGTAGAGATCGGCGAGATCGAGCCGCGCCAGCGCGCGCAACAAGTTGTTGGTGAGGCCGCCGAGCACGATGATGCCGATCTCGTTCGCCTCGCCCGGGATCACCTCGTTGAGCTTTTGCTCGCGGATGAATTTCTGCGCGGCCGGCAGGCGCTCCTCGACCTTGAGCCGCTCCTGGGTGAAGATCACCGGCGGATGGGCGAGCCGGCCGTATTCGAAACGCGGCGGACCGGCGAGGCGGTGCTGGCCGCTATAGGCGCCGCGCTTGTTGTCCTTGGCGGTGAATTCGCCGGTGACGTGGCAGGCGCGCACGCGCAGATCGAGCATCACCGGCGCGTGGCTCGCCTCGGACAGCTCAAAACCTTTTTCGACCATGTCGACGATGGTCGGCAGATCGGGCCGCGGATCGAGCAGCCAGATCGAGGATTTCATCGCATAGGCGTAGGAGCGCTCCTGGATGACGCTGGCGCCCTCGCCGTAATCCTCGCCGAGCACGATCAGCGCGCCGCCGATGACGCCGGGCGAGGCGAGGTTCGACAGCGCATCGGCCGCCACATTGGTGCCGACGATCGATTTCCAGGTCACCGCGCCGCGCAGCGGATAATTGATCGAGGCGCCGAGCATGGCGGCGGCGGCGGCCTCGTTGGTGCAGGTTTCGACATGGACGCCGAGATCGGCCAGCAGATCCTCGGCATCCACCATGACGTCGAGCAGATGCGACACCGGCGCGCCCTGGTAGCCGCCGACATAGCTCACGCCCGATTGCAGCAGCGCCTTGGTGACCGCGAGGATGCCCTCGCCGCGAAACGTCTCGCCGTCGCCCAGCCGCAGCGCATCCACTTCCTTCTTGAACGAGCGTTCCATCGTGTTTCCGGTCAAATGATTGAAGCTCACATATAGCGGCTTTTGCCGGACCCGTCATTCCGGGGTCGAGCGTAGCGAGGAGCCCGGAATGGCGGGCGAAGGCGCGGCATCCGCTCGACTTGGTCTCCATGACCACTCCGGTTAGGGTGCCGGCCGCGCGGCGCCGTGGGGGGCGCCGGGGATGCGTAGGCGTGTATGGACGGCCAGGGCCAGATCGTCATCGAGGGGGTGAACCACACCTATCGCCCGGCGCGCGGGCGCACGGTGCTCGCCCTTTCCGACGTATCGCTCGAAGTCCGGCCGCGCGAATTCCTGGCTTTGCTCGGGCCCTCGGGCTGCGGCAAATCCACCCTGCTCTATCTGGTCGGCGGGTTCTTGCCGACCGACGCCGGCCGCATCCTGGTCGAAGGCAAGCCGGTCACGGCGCCCGGTCCCGACCGCGGCATCGTGTTCCAGCATTTCGCGCTGTTCCCGTGGAAAACCGTGCGCGGCAACATCCTCTATGGGCTGGAGCGGCAAGGCCTGCCGCGCGCCGAGCGCGAAAAGCGGGCGCAGGCTTTCATCAATCTGGTCGGCCTGCGCGGCTTCGAGGACAGCTATCCGTCGCAACTGTCCGGCGGCATGAAGCAGCGCACCGCGATCGCGCGCACGCTGGCGTTCGATCCGAGCATTCTGTTGATGGACGAGCCGTTCGGCGCGCTCGACGCGCAGACCCGCTCGCTGATGCAGACCGAGCTTCTGAGCATCTGGCAGCGCACGCCCAAGACCGTGATCTTCGTCACCCACGACGTGCAGGAGGCGGTCTATCTCGCCGAACGGGTGGCGGTGATGTCGGCGCGGCCGGGCCGGATCAAGGCCATCGTCGAGACCAAATTCGGCAAGCGCGATCCGAGCATTTTGCGCAGCAAGGAGTTCGTCGAGAAAGTCGACGAAATCTGGAATCTGGTGCGCGACGAGGCGATCAAGGCGCAGGAGCAGAACGCGTGATGCGAACCGCCGTCCGCTATCTGCCGCTGTTGTTGCTCGCGCTCGCCTGGGAGCTGGCGGCGCGGCTCAATATCATCGTCGTCGCTGGCGCTGCCGCCGCTGAGCAGCGTGGCGACCGCCTGGGTCGATCTGATCACGCGACGGCGAATTGGTCGACAACGGCGGCGCCTCGCTCTATCGCGCCTTCGCCGGGCTTTTCCTCGCCGTCATTGTCGGCGGCGGCCTGGGCATGGCGATGGCGCGGTTGCGGCTGCTCGACGTGTTCGTCAATCCGCTGGTCGAGCTGTTCTATCCGCTGCCGAAATCGGCGCTCATTCCGGTGACCGTGCTGTGGCTCGGCTTCGGCGACGGCTCGAAGATTCTGCTGATCTTCCTCGGCTGCATGATCCCGGTCACCATCGGCGCCTATAACGGCGCGCGCGGCAGCGATCACGCGCTGGTCTGGTCGGCGCGCAGCATGGGCGCGAGCCCGCTCCGCATGATGTGGGACGTGGTGATGCCGAGCGCGCTGCCGGAATTGCTCAACGGCATCCGCACCGCGCTGGCGCTGGCGTTCATCCTGCTGGTCAGCTCCGAGCTGATCGTGTCGCAAAAGGGCTTCGGCTATCTGATCGGCTATCTCGGCTCGACCGGCTCCTATGAAGGCATGTACGCGGTCGTGCTCACCGTCGCGTTCCTCGGCTTTGCCGCCGACCGGATCTATCAGCTCCTCATGCAATGGTTGCTGCGATGGCGCGAATAGAAGACCAGGCGGCGCTGGCGGCCGAGCCGGGCGACCTGGCGCACGAGCGCGCCAAAGGCCTCGATGCCGTGTTCCGGTTCGGCGCCGGCATCTTTTCGATCCTGGTGCTGCTGATCGCCTGGGAGCTGTTCGCGCGCAGCGGCAAGGTGACGCCGTTCATGCTGCCGCCGTTTTCCGCCGTGGTGGCGCGCATCTATACGCGACGCCGTCGGCGGCGATCTGTGGATCAATCTCGGGCTGACGCTCTATCGCGCCATGACCGGCTTTGTCATCGCCACCGTCGGCGGCATCGCGCTCGGCGCCGCCATGTCGCGCATCAGGTGGGTGCATTGGTTCTTCGATCCGATCATCTCGGTCGGCTTTCCGATGCCGAAGATCGCGTTCCTGCCGATCATCATGCTCTGGCTCGGCCTCTATGACGTGTCGAAAATCTCCATCGTGGTGTTCGACGCGATTTTTCCGGTGGTGACGGCGACGCTCGGCGGCATCGCCAGCGTGGAGAAGGAGCTGCTCTGGTCGGCGCGCAACATGGGCGCCAACGAGCGCCAATTGATGTGGCAGATCGTGCTGCCGGCGGCATTGCCGCAAATCCTCACCGGCCTGCAGGTGGCGCTGCCGATCTCGCTCATCGTCGCCATCGTTGCCGAGATGGCGATGGGCGGCTACGGGCTCGGCGGCGCCATGATGAGCGCCTCGCGCTTTGCCGATTCGCGCGGCGTGTTCGCCGGCATCGTCGAGATCGCCATCGTCGGCTATGTGCTGATCAAGGCCATGGCGCTGATCCGCCGCCGGCTGCTGGCGTGGCACCAGGAGACAGCCGAGCATGTAATGATCGCTGCACGATCTAGTGCAGTTTGATCCGCGGCTCGGTGCGGCGGGTCAGCGCTTTGACCAGCGTATCGAGCGCGACCTTGAAAGAGCCGTGCAGCGCCTGCAGATGCCGTTTGTGCAGCGACAGGTAAGCCAGCCGCGCCAACAGCCCTTGGGTTTTCACGTTATGAAACAACACACCGAGCGTGCCGTACTCGGCGAGCGCCACCAGCGAGCCGAAGTCGCGATATTTGAACTGCGGCAGCGGCGCGCCGCGCAGGCGGGCCTTGATGGCTTTGACCATCAGATTGGCCTGCTGATGCGCGACCTGGGCCCGCGGCGGCAACGGCTCGGTCATGCCCGGCAGGACGCAATTGGCGCAGTCGCCGATGGCGAAAATGTTGTCATCGCGCGTGGTCTGCAACGTCGGCCTCACCACCAGGCGATTGATCTTGTCGGTCTCGAGCCCGTCGATCTCGTGCAGGAAATCCGGCGCCTTGATGCCGGCAGCCCAGACGATGAGCTCGGCCGGCACCACCTCGCCTGAGGCCAGCACCACCTCGCCCTGTCGCACCGCCATGACGCGCGTGCCGGTGCGGATATTGACGCCGAGACCGCGCAGCACGTCGGCGATCGCGGCGGCGAGCTCTTCCGGAAGCGCCGGCAGGATGCGCGGCGCCGCCTCGATCAGGTCGATCCTGATGTTCATCTCGGGATTGATGCGGTCGAGATTGTACGAGACGATGTCGCGCATGGTTTTGTGCAGCTCGGCGGCAAGCTCGACGCCGGTGGCGCCGGCGCCGACGATGGCGACGTGCAACTGCCCGGGCCGCAGCGGCTCGTACTGCGCGTTGGCGCGCAGACAAGCGTTGATCATGCGGCGGTTGAAGCGCGCCGCCTGATCGAGGTGTCGAGCGTGATGGCATAGTCGTTGACGCCGGGCGTGCCGAAATCGTTCGACATGCTGCCGACCGCGATGACCAGCGTGTCGTAACCGAGTACGCGCGGCGGAATGACGGTTTGGCCTTCTTCGTCCACGCTCGGCGCCACATAGATCTGCCGCTTGGCGCGGTTGAGCCCGATCATCGCGCCGATGCGATAGCGATAATGGCGGCGTCGCGCGTGGGCGATCAGCTCGAGCGAATCGGTTTCGCTGTCCATCGAGCCTGACGCGATTTCGTGCAGCAGCGGCTTCCAGACATGGATGCGCGACTTGTCGAGCAGCGTGATCGAGGCCTTGCGTTTGCGGCCGAGCCTGGCGCCGAGCAGCGACGTCAGGCGCAGGCCGGCGGCGCCGCCGCCGACGATGAGAATGCGATGCAGCGACGGATCGTCCGTCGAGGCAGTTTCCGCGATGGAGTCGTAAAGCGGGTCGTGCGTCACGGCTTCATGGCCCGTCGTAAATCGAGCAACCCCGATCAGCTTGCACCCAGGGGTCGTGGACGGCAACACCGGTCACTGCGGCAAGCCGTAGCCTTGCGCCGCATCGGGCTTTGCGCCCACTATGCGCCAACTCTGGGAGGAGATCATGCGTGCAAAAATCGGGCTGTTGAGCCTGGCCCTGCTTGCGTTCGGCGCCGGCGGCGCCAGTGCGGAACCGGTGAAAATCCGCGTCGCCTGGGTGGCGCCGGTGGCGAACTGGATTTCGATCTGGCTCGATAAGAAGGACCTCGCCAAGCATTTCGGCCAGTCCTACGTGTTCGAGCCGGTTCACTTTGCCGGCACGCCGCCGATGGTGACGGCGATCGCCAACAACGAGGTGGAGATCGGCGATCTCGCCTATTCGACGCTGCCGATCGCCATCAAGAACGCCGGCATGGACGACATCCGCATCATCGCCGACGATTTCCAGGACGGCGTCGACGATAACTGGACGATCCGTTACACCGTGCTCACCGACGGCCCGATCAAAAAGATCGAGGACCTCAAGGGCAAGGTCGTCGCCACCAATGCCGAAGGCAGCGCCGTCGACATCGCCATGAAGGCGATGCTGCACAAGCACGGCCTCGAGAACAAGCGCGACTACACCGTGATCGAGGCGCCGTTCCCGGCCATGAAGGCGATGCTCGCCGAGCATAAGGTCGATTTGATTCCAGGCATCCTGCCGTTCGCGCTCGATCCGGAAATCGCGAAGATCGGAACCACGCTATTCACCGCCAAGGACGCCATCGGCGTGTCGGAGTTCGTCAGCTTCCAGGCGCGCAAGCCGTTCATCGACAAGAACCGCGCCGCGCTGGTCGATTGGCTGGAAGACACGCAGCGCATCCTGCACTGGTACCTCGACCCGAAGAACCATGACGAAGCGGTGCAGATCGCGGCGCGCCTAGTCAAAGCGCCGCCGGAACGCTTCGGCTGGGTCTTCACCAAGACCGACCAATATCGCGATCCGGCGATGCTGCCGAACCTCGGCGCGCTGCAGAAGAACGTCGACATGACCAAGGAGCTCGGCTACGCGACCTCGAGCTTCGACGTCAAAGCCTATTCCGATCTCAGCATGGTCGAAGAGGCGGGCAAGCGGCTGAAATAAAAAGCCGCGATACGACGGCGCTTAAATCCGGAGAAAATTATGAAAACCACGAAACTCGGCTACGCCGGTCTTTGCGTTTTGGCTTTAAACCTTGTCTCCACGGCGCAAGCCGAGCCACTGAAAATCCGCGGCTCGTGGGTGGCGCCGGTGGCCAACTGGGCCTCGATCTGGCTGGAGAAAAAAGATCTCGCCGTCCATTTCGGCCAATCCTACGTGTTCGAGAGCGGCCCGCTACGCCGGCACGCCGCCGATGATCACGGCGATGGCCAACAACGAGCTGGAGATCGGCGACCTCGCCTATTCGACCTTGCCGATCGCGATCGAGAACGCCGGCATGGACGACCTGCGCGTCGTCGCCGACGAGTTCCAGGACGGCGCCGCCGGCTATCGTGCCGACGATTTCCAGGTCCTCGGCGACGGCCCGATCCAGAAAGTCGAGGACCTCAAGGGCAAGGTGATCGCCACCAACGCCGCCGGCAGCGGCGTCGACGTCGCCTTGCGCGCCATGCTGCGCAAGCACGGCCTGGAGGCGAACCGCGACTACACCATCGTCGAGGCGCCGTTCCCCGGCATGCGGGCGATGCTGGCGGAAAAGAAAGTCGACATCATCCCGACCGTGCTGCCGTTCGCGCTCGATCCCGAATTGAAGAAGATCGCGCACCCGCTGTTCTCCATCACCGATGCGATCGGGGTGTCGCAATTCGCCATGTGGGCCATGCGCAAGCCGTTCATCGACAAGAACCGCGCGGCCATCGTCGATTTCATGGAAGACTCCATGCGCATCGAGCGCTGGTATCTCGATCCGAAGAACCACGACGCGGTGGCCGAGATCGCGTCGCGGATCACCAAGCAGCCGCCGGAGCGGTTCGGTTGGCTGTTCACCAAGGCCGACTATTACCGCAATCCCGACATGCGGCCCGATCTCGATGCGCTGCAGAAGAACGTCGACATGACGAAGGATTTGGGCTTCGTCAAAGCAAGCTTCGACGTCAAGTCGCATTCCGATCTCAGCCTGATCGAAGAGGCGGCGAAACGGCTGAAATGAATCAATGCATCGACTTGCCGCCGTCGACGTTGATGGTCTGGCCGGTCATGAAATCGCTCGCCGGCGACGACAAGAACATCACCGCGCCGACCAAGTCGGCCGGCACCTGCACGCGCTCGATGGCGCGGCCGGCGACGCGCGAGGCGAGATAATTGCCGGACGATGATGCGACCTGCGTCTCGCTCTGCGTCATGCCGGGGGTGAGCGCGTTGACGGTGATGCCGAACTCGCCGACTTCGCGGGCCAGCGCGCGGGTGAAGCCGATGACGCCGGCTTTCGACGTGGTGTAGTGCAGGCGATTCGGCGCGCCTTCCCACACCCGCGACGAGGAAATGTTGACGATCTTGCCGCGCTGCTGCGCTTTCATCGCCGGGAACGCCGCGCGGCAGGACAGGAACATGCCGCGCAGATTGACCGCCATCACCCGGTCCCATTCCTCGACCGGGATTTCCAGCCACGACCGGCGCGGCAACACGCTCATCAGCGAGGCATTGTTGATCAGCACGTCGACCGCGCCGAAGCGATCGAGCGTCGCCTGCACCATGGTTTTGGTCGAGTCTTCGCTGGCGATATCGACGCCGAGCCCGAGCGCCTCGAAACCGGCTTGGCGCAGCGCCGCGGCGACATTCTCCGCCGCAACGGCATCGATATCGGCGGCGACGACCTTGGCGCCGACCTTGGCGAATTCCTCGGCATAGACCTTGCCGATGCCCTTGCCGCCGCCGGTGATGACGACGCTCCGCCCGGAAAAATCGAATCGCTCATTCACGGCCATTGCTTTTGCCTTTATCGTAAAGGGATGAATTTCGAACGGTTGTTGATCGGCGGCGGCACGCTGGTGGTGTTCCTGCTCGTCTGGGAATTGTGCGCCGATTTTGACGCAATCAATCCGCTATTTATTTCCTCGCCATCGCGCATCGCACAAGCCGGCGCGGCGCTGACGGCCGACCCGGATTTCTGGAACGACGTCAGGGTCAGCGCCAGAGAATTCATCTTGGGTTATGTCGCCGCCATCGTGATCGGCGTTCCGCTCGGGCTGTTGATGGGCACCTCACGGCGCCTGTCCTACATCTTTGCGCCCTTTGTCGATACGCTCAATGCCGTGCCGCGCGTGACCTTGCTGCCGCTGCTCATCATCTGGTTCGGCATCGGCATCTGGTCGAAGGTCGCGGTGGTGTTCCTCGGCGCGGTCATCCCCATCGTTATCAGTGCGCTGTCCGGCGTGAAGACCAACGAAGCGCGCTTCCTCACCATGGCGCGAAGTTTCTCGGCGTCGCGCACAAAGATGTTTGCCAGCATCATCCTGCCGGGAACAGTGCCGTTCATCTTTACCGGCCTGAAATACGCTGCCGGGCGCGCGCTCCTTGGCGTCGTCGTCGGCGAGCTTTACGCCTCGACCGCCGGCCTCGGCCACATGATCGCCGAAGCCGGCAACATGTTTCAGACCGACACGCTGTTCTTCGGCGTGTTGATCTTCACTGCGACCGGGCTTGTCGTCGTCGCGCTGCTCGACCGGCTGGAACGGCGGTTCGAGCGCTGGCGGCCAAGCGTTGGAGCGGCGACGTGACGCGTTTTTATCTGGCGCACGAGCGCGCCATCCTTGGCGCCTTAGGCGTCGTCCTCTTCCTCGTTCTCTGGGAAGGATTTGAGCGCGGCTGGTGGGCAGAGCTGTTGCAGCCGCTGCTCGGTCCGCAGGCGATCCGCCTCCAGCTCAAGCCGATCTTCATTTCGTCGCCGACGCGGATCGCGCGCATGGCTTTCGACATGTTCTTTGTCACCGGCGCGATCTGGAGGGATCTTGGCTGGAGCAGCCTCGAATTTGCGCTCGGCGTTGCGCTGGCGTTCGCAATCGGTATTCCGCTCGGGTTGGCCGCCGGCTGGTATCGTCGCTTCAACTACGCGGTTGAGCCGTTCCTTGCCGCCTTGAATGCGACGCCGCAGGTGGCGTTCCTGCCGCTGCTCATCCTCTGGGTGGGAACCGGGCTTGTCTCGCGCGTGCTGATCATCGTGCTGCTCGCGGTGCTGCCGATCGCCATCAGCGCGCTGGCCGCCGTGCGCACCGTCGATGCGCGGCTCGTCCGCGTGGCGCGAAGCTTTTCCGCCGGCGACGCGCTTTTGTTCCGCAGCATCATCCTGCCCAGCGCGGTGCCGTTTCTGCTGGCCGGCGCGCGGCTTGCCGTCGGGCGCGGCATGATCGGCATCGTGGTCGGCGAAATCTACGGCTCTTCAGCCGGCATCGGCGCCATGATCAACCAAGCCGGCTCGCGTTTCGAGACCGACAAGGTGTTCGTCGGCGTACTGACCATCGCCGCCGCGGGCGTGGCTCTGGTCGAGCTCATTCGCCGCATCGAGCGCCGCGTCGAAGTCTGGCGTCCGCAGGTTGCGGCATGACCGCCAAAGCTCGAAGCCCAGGACATTCGGCTCGCCTATCCGCAGCCGCGCACCGACACGGAACTCGTCGCGCTCGACGGCGTCAATTTGCAAGTCATGGACGGTGAGTTCGTCGCCATTGTCGGCCCGTCGGGTTGCGGCAAGACGACGTTTCTGTCCGTGGTCGACGGCTTGATCGCGGCGACCGGCGGTCGCGTCCTGGTCGACGGCGAGGTGGTGACGCGGCCCGGTCCGGACCGCGCCGTCGTGTTCCAGGACGCATCGCTGCTGCCGTGGCGCACCGTGCTCGGCAATGTGCGCTACGGCCTCGAATGCCTCGGCGTGCGCGGCCGCGAGGCGGACGCAGCGCGCGGCGCGGCTGATCGCGCTGGTCGGGCTCTCGGGCTTCGAGCAGCACTACCCGCACGAATTGTCCGGCGGCATGCAGCAGCGCGTGAACCTCGCCCGCGCGCTCGTGGTCGATCCGAAAATCCTGCTGATGGACGAGCCGTTCGCGTCGCTCGATGCGCAGACCCGCGAACTGATGCAGGAAGAGCTCACCCGCATCTGGGCGCAGGCGCACAAGACCGTGCTGTTCATCACCCACCAGATCGACGAGGCGATCTATCTCGCCGACCGGGTCGTGGTGTTCTCCGGGCGCCCCGGCAAGGTCAAGGACAGCATCGCGGTCGACATCGAGCGGCCGCGGCCGATCGGCGTGAAGCGGCAGGCGCGCTTTCATGCGCTCGAAGATCGCATCTGGGGGTTGATCGACGAGGACGTGAAGACCGCGGCAACTCTGATCCTACGCCCGGGCTTGACCCGGGTATCGATCCTGCGCTTGAGCTTGCGGTAATGACCAATGCGAGCCGGAAGCCGGCAATGCGATGCAGGGAGAGCGTCATGCAGTCTCCGTTGGTCGATCCTGGCGGCGGCCGTCGCTCATCGCGCCGCTGGCGCGCGCCGACGACCTCACCCCGTTCAAGATCGGCATCTCGGCGCCGGTCGTGACCATCTTCCCGGTGTGGATGGCGCAAGCGGCCGGCCTCGACGCCAAGGAAGGGCTGAAAGTCGAATCCATCAGCATGGAAGGCGGCAGCCGCGGCGTGCAGGTGCTGTTGTCCGGCGAAATCCAGGCCATGCATGTCGGGCTGGCGCCGGTGGTGCAGGCCAACAAGCAGGGCGCCGACCTGCGGCTCGTCACCTCAACCGCCAACACCATCCCGATCACGATCTTCGCCGCGCCGGCGATCAAGACCGCGCAAGACCTCAAGGGCAAGACCATCGGCATCAGCACGTTCGGCTCGGAAACCGACGTTGCGGTGAGCATCGCGCTGCAACGGCTCGGCCTCAAGCGCGACGACGTCACCGTGTCGCAGATCGGCGGCTCATCGCAGCGCTTCGGCGCGCTCCTTGCCGGCCGCATCGACGCCGCGCCGCTGCTCGAACCCACCATCACCGCGGCGAAGGAGAAAGGATTTAATCCGCTCCTCGATCTCGCCGCCGCCAACACGCCGTGGATTTTTGACGGCGTCGTCGTGACCAACGGCTATCTGAAAGAGCACCGCGACGCGCTGACCCATTTCGTGCGGGCGTATATTGCCGGCGCCTATCTGGCGCTGTCCGACGTAGACAAGGCGAAGGCCTTGATCGCGCAAAAATACAAGACCAGCGATCCCGACGGTGATCGACGCCACCTATAACGACTTCAAGCGGCTGATGCCGCTCGACGCCGCGCCGTCGATCGCCGGCGCCAACAACGTCATTGCGCAACTTCAGGCCATCGGCCTCGAGGTCGGCAGCAAGAACGTCAACGACTATGTCGACTTGAGCATCATCGAAGGCCTGAAGAAGGACGGCTACTTCGAGCAGATGGCGAAGGCCTATCCCGTAAAGCAATGAACGCCATCGATCTCGAAGTCATCTACCAGTCGACCTTGCAGATCGCGCGCGAGCTGACGCTCAACATGCTGCGCACCGGCTATTCCACCATCATCAAGGAAAGCCAGGATTTCACCTTCGCGATCTTCGACGCGCAGGGCCGCATGGTGGCGCAGGGCATTCCGCAGCCGCTGCATATCGGGCCGCTCGCCGCGCAGGTCAACGAAATCCGCCGCCGCTTTCCCGACGCCGCGCCGGGCGATGCCTTCATCGTCAATCATCCCTACCAGGCCTGCCAGAACCATTCGACCGACGTCTGCATCATCACGCCGATGTTCGTCGACGGCCGCCTCGTCGGCTATATCGGCAATACCGCGCACAAGCCCGATCTCGGCGGCAAGGTGCCGGGCACCAATGCGGGCGACGCCACCG
Source organism: uncultured Alphaproteobacteria bacterium (assembly GCA_963831975.1). Taxonomy (GTDB): domain Bacteria; phylum Pseudomonadota; class Alphaproteobacteria; order Rhizobiales; family Xanthobacteraceae; genus BOG-931. The sequence continues at coordinate 576,669 of CAWHSO010000026.1, read as the reverse complement.
ATCTGTTCCAGGAAGGCCTGCTGATTCCGCCGCTGAGGATTCTGCGGCGCGGCGAACTGATCGCCGATATCGAGACGCGTCATCTGCGCCAACACCCGCACGCCGGAAGTCACCTGGGGCGATATCAGCGCGCAGGTGAACACCAACACCTATGGGCTGACGCGGTTCGCCGAGCTGTTCGGCAAATACGGCACCGACAAAGTGCTCGCCTGCTGGCAGAGCTGGATGGACATCTGCGAGACGCGAGCTGCGCAAGGAAATCGCCAAGGTGCCCGACGGGCTTTACGGCCCGGAGACCGATTACCTCGACGACGACGGCATCGATCTCGAACAAATCCTACCGCATCTCGGCGATCGCTCGAAGTCAAGGGCGACACGCTGCACTTCATCCTCGACAGCGATCGCGCAGGCGCGCGGGCCGATCAATCTTGCGGCCCTGCGTGTCGCGCAATTTCATCCAGTGCCTGGTCAAGATGGTGTTCATCCCGAACCTGCCGGTGAACGACGGCCTGTCGCGGCCGGTGCAGGTGTCCTATCCGCCGGAAGGCTCGCTGCTCAATCCGCGCTTTCCGGCGCCGGTGAACATGTATGTGCGGCCGAGCCAGGTCACGACCTCGGTCGCGATCCGCGCGCTGGCGCGCGCCGTGCCCGGCCGCGTGCCGGCGCCGGGCAGCGCCGCCGGCGGCTCGATTTCGAGCGCCGGGCGCCATCCGCAATCCGGCCGCTGGTATTCGCAATACGAGATTTTGAGCGGCGGCACCGGCGCGCGGCCCGACGCCGACGGCGTCAGCGCCATGGACGAGCTGGTCGTCAATGTGATGAACACGCCGGTCGAGGCGGTCGAGAGCGAGTTTCCGGTGCGCGTCGAGCGCTACGAGCTGGCGCAGGATTCCGGCGGCCCCGGCACCTTCCGCGGCGGCCTCGGCGTGCGCCGGCAATGGCGGATTCTCGGCGATGAATTGGTCATCAATCTGCGCACCGACCGTTTCAAATTCTCTTCGCCGGGAATTTTCGGCGCCAAGCCGGCGCACGCCGTCGGCGGCTTCGCTCAAATCCGACGGCGCAGCGGCGCGGCCGCTCACCTCCAAGGTCGCCGGCCTGCGGCTGAAGAAGGGCGATGTGCTGTCGATGGAATTCGCCGGCGGCGGCGGCTGGGGCGATCCGCGCGAGCGCGCGCCCGAGCGGGTGCGCGCAGGACGTGGTGCGCGGCTATGTCTCGCGCGAGGCGGCGCGCGACGATTACGGCGTCGCCTTCAAGGACGACCTCAGCGTCGACGCCGACGCGACCGCGAGGCTGCGCGCGACGCAAGGCGGACTTCATGAAATTGCGGATCGGGATCGACGTCGGCGGCACCTTCACCGACGTCACCGCCTTCGACGAGGATGCGGGCGCGCTGGTCGCCGTCCGCAAATATCTCGTCCGATCCGGCGCAGCCCGCCGCGGTGATGGAGGACATCACGCGCGATCTTGCCGCCGAGTTCGGCGCCGATGCGGTGTCGCTGATCCTGCACGGCTCGACCGCGGCGCTCAACACCATGCTCGAAGGCAAGGGCGCGCGCGTCGGCCTCATCACCACGCGCGGCTTCCGCGACGTCTACGAGATCGGCCGGCAATGGCGCGGCGACGAGGTGTTCAACATTTTCGCGCCGGCGCCGAAAATGCTGCTGACCCGCGACCGCATCCACGAGGTGCGCGAGCGGCTCGATTTTACCGGCAACGTGATCGAGCCGCTCGACGCCGACGACGTTGCCGAAGCGGCGCGCAAGCTGATCGCGCGAGGCGTCGAAGCCATCGCGGTGTGCTTTCTGTTCGCCTACGCCAATCCGGCGCACGAGCAGGCGGCGGCAAAGATCATCCGCGACATCGCGCCGGACCTCTATGTGTCGCTGTCGCACGAGGTCAATCCGGAATGGCGCGAATACGAGCGCACCGCCTCGACCGTCGCCAATGCCTATATCGGCCCGCCGGTGTCGCGCTATCTGCGCGAGCTGGAGGAGCTTTCGCTGCGGCGCTTCCCGCGCTCGCGCGCGCTGATGATGAAATCCGACGGCGGCGCCGCCAGCGCGCGCATGCTGGCAGCGCACGCCGATCGAGACGGTGATGTCCGGCCCGGTCGCCGGCGTCATCGGCGGCCGCCACCTCGGCGACATCAAGGGCATCGACAACGTCATCACCTTCGACACCGGCGGCACCAGTCGTCCGACATGGCGGTGCTGCCGGGACGGCCGCTGTTCAAGTCGGAAGTGTCGGTGGCGCGGCATCCGCTGCGCACCCACACGGTGGATATCGAGACCATCGGCGCCGGCGGCGGCAGCATCGCCGTCCGTCGATCTCGGCGTCCTCAAAGTCGGGCCGCAAAGCGCCGGCGCCGATCCCGGGCCCGGCCTGCTACGGCCGCGGCGGCAGCGAGCCGACGCTGACCGACGCGCTGGTCGTGCTCGGCCATCTCAGCCCGACGCGCGCTGCTCGAAGGCGCCATGCCGATTTCGAGCGCCAAGGCGCACGAGGCCGTCGCGTCGCGCGTGGCGCAGCCGCTCGGGCTGACGCCGGTCGAGGCGGCCTGGGGCATCCTCACCGTGCTCGCCACCAACGTCACCATGGCGATGCGCACCATCACCATCGAGCGCGGCTACGATCCGCGCGAGTTCACGCTGGTGCCGTTCGGCGGCATGGGGCCGACCATCGCCGGCCGCATCATCGGCGAGCTCGGCATCGGCCGCATCCTCGTTCCGCGCGATCCCGGCACCTTCAGCGCCTTCGGCATGCTGGTCACCGACGTGCACCAGACCCGCAGCTTCACCCGCATCACGCGGCTCGATGCGGCGACGCCGGCGGAGCTGGAAAGGATTTTCGCCGGCATGGAAGCGGCCGCGCTGGCGGATTTGATGCAGGAGCAATTTCGCGCGCGAGCGGCTGACGACGCTGCGCAGCGCCGGCATGCGCTACCGCGGGCAGTCCTACGAAGTCAGCGTTCCGGTCGCCGCGCTGAAGGACGACGCCGATATCGCCGCGCTCGGCAAGCGCTTCCACGAGGCGCATCGGCGCCGCTACGGCCACATGGCGCAATCGGAAGCGGTCGAGATCGTCAACTTTCAGGTCACCGCGGTCGGAGAAATCCCGAAGCCGCAGTTCAGCGAGATCGCGGCGCCCGCAACGTCCGCAACCGCCGGCGCCGCACGAAATGCGCACCGCCTATTTCAGCCCGACCGACGCGATCCAAGTGCCGGTGTTCCGCCGCTCCGCGCTCGCGGCCGGCGCGGTCATCGACGGTCCCGCCGTCATCGAGGAAAAGACCTCGACCACCGTGCTCTATCCCGGCCAGCGCGCCGCGATCGACGGCTACCTGAATATCGCAGATCGAGCCGCGCCGCGAGACCATAGCGATCGGCGATTCGCGGCTTCCGGCGGCCGGGGTGTGATTAGGTGCGCAGTCCCGCCTCGAAACCTCCTCAAGTGGTGCAATCCATGTCTGCCCTGCCGATCACCTTCGCCTGCGGCCTCTACGATCGCATGCTCGCCGCTGCAAACCGGCGAAATCAAACCCGACGGCATCGATCTCAATTTTCTGGTCATGGACAATCCGCGCGAGATTTTCGATCGCATGTCCAACCGGCTGGAATTCGACGCCTGCGAGATGTCGAGCTCCGAATTCGTCACCCGCTATGCCGCCAAGAAGCTGCCGTTCGTGGCGCTGCCGGTGTTCGCCTCGCGGGTGTTCCGCCACGGCTTCATCGTGGTCAACCGCAAGCACATCAAATCGGCGAAGGATCTCGCCGGCAAGCGCGTCGGCGTGCCGCTCTACACCCAGACCGCCGCGATCTTCATCCGCGGCCTGATGCAGCACGACCTCGGCATCGATCTCGACGAGATCGAATGGGTCCAGGGCGCGATCAACGAGCCGGGCGCCTACGGCAATCCGTCGGTCATGCCGATGCTCAAGCCGGTCAACATCAAGCCGAACAACAGCGGCAAATCGCTGAGCGACCTGCTCGAAGCCGGCGAAATCCACGCCATCGTCGGCTCGAACATGCCGCGCGCGCTCGGCCGCCATCCCGACGTGGTGCGGCTGTTCCCCGACTATCGCGCGAAGGAAAAGGACTATTACCGGCGCACGAAGATTTTCCCGATCATGCATCTCGTCGTCATCCGCAACGACGTCTACGAGAAGAATCCGTTCGTGGCGACGAGCCTCTACGACGCGTTCAACGAGGCGAAGGATTGCGCGCGCGAAAAAATGCGCTACTCCGGCACGCTGCGCTACATGCTGCCGTGGCTGCCCGACGACGTCGAGGAGATCGACGAACTGTTCGGCGGCGATTGCTGGCCCTATGGCATCGAGCCGAACCGGCCGACGCTCGAAGCGCTGGTGACCTACATGGTCGAGCAGGGCCTGATCCCGGAGCCGATTCCGATCGAGAAGCTGTTCGTGCCGACGTTCGGCTAACATTAGGCCCGCCCCGCGCAAGCAGAGGGAAAGCAAGGGACTCACATGCGCGTGCTGATCACCGGCGGCATGGGCGTCATCGGCGCGGAGGCGAGCCGCAAATTCGTCCGCGAAGGCCACCGGCCGGTGATCTATGCGCGCCATCGCGATGAATCGCTGATCCGCGATATTCTCGACAAGGTCGATATCGAGCTTGGCTCAATCCTCGACCGCGCGCGGCTTGCCGAAGTCATCAAAGCGCGCGGCATCACGCATGTCGTGCACACCGCGGCCTATATCAGCGCGCTGTCGGCCGCGCATCCGGCCGAGAGCGTCGAGATCAACGTGATGGGCACGGTGAACGTGCTGGAGGCGGCGCGGGCGGCGAATGTCGAGCGCGTCGTCTACACCAGCGCCAAGGGCGTCTACGGCCCGTTCCTCGGCGACTACGGCGCGCCGACCTACAAGCCGGTGACCGAGGATCATCCCAAGGAGCCGAAGCGCATCTACGATTCCGCCAAGCTCATGGGCGAGCATGCCACGCTCTATTGGGGGACGCTCGGCCTCGACGTGGTCGTGCTGCGCTTCGCCACCACCTACGGCCCCGGCAAGACGGCGCGCCACGGCAATATGGGCGTGACCAGCCAGATCGTCGAGCAGCCGGCCAACGGCCTGCCGTTCCGCATCGCGCAGGGCGGCGATGAGAAGGACGATTTCATCTACAACAAGGATTCCGCGCTCGGCATTTATCTCGCGACGATGGCGAAGAACCTCAACAGCCGCGTCTTCAATATCGGCACCGGCGTCGGCTCACGCTCAAAGACGTCGCCGCCATTTTGCGCAAACATCTGCCGAACGCGGTGATCGAGATCGGGCCGGGACTGAATTTCCTCGGCTCGCCCTACCCGATGCACGGCATCTACGACATTTCCCGCGCGCGGAATGAGCTCGGCTACCGGCCGCGAATTCGATCTCGAACGCGGCATCGCCGATTATCTCGAAAGCCTGCAGCGGCTGAAGCTGCAAGCGGCGTAGACGGGACAACACATGCGCGACATTCTCGAACTGCCAAGACTTTCGCTGCGCGAGCGCGACCGGCGCTGGGCCGCGGTGCGCAAGGACATGGCGGCGCGCGACCTCGATTGCCTGGTGCTGTGGGGCTGGCCGCTGATGTGGGATTTTTGCATCGCCAATGCGCGCTATCTCTGCCCGGTCGGCGGCAACGCCGAATTCAACGTGCTGGTGTTTCCGCGCGAGGGCGAGCCGACCTGCTTCGTGCTGATGCCGACCTTCCTCGCAGGCTGGCGCAGCGCCCAGGATTGGGTCGGCGACATCCGGCCCGCAAAGGCACCTGGGCCGACACCGTCGCCGAGCGCATCAAGGAACTGAAACTCGAACGCGGCCGCATCGGCATGGACGGGCTTGCCGGCCCGCTCGATCCCGACGGCTGGCTGCCGCACAGCGTTTATCTGCGCCTGCGGGAGCTTTTGCCCGGCGCCAAGCTCGTGCCATCTCGACGACATGCTGGAGAAGGTGCGCACCATCAAGAGCGACGAAGAGCTCGGCATCCTCGCCAAGGCGGCGCGGGCTCGGCGACCTGATGCTGGCGGCATGCCGCGACACCGCGCGGCCCGGCGTCAAGGAATGCGAGGTCTATGGCCGCATGGTGGAAACCATGCTGGCCCACGGCGGCGAGGAGCCGACATTGTTTCTGTGGGCCTGCGACCGCTATCCCTATCCGCATCCGTTCCGCGTGCCGACGACGCGCAAGCTCGAGCGCGGCGACCTCATCATCTGCGAGCTGCATCCGAAATTCGGCGGCTATTTCACCCATGTCGAGCGCACGTTCTGCCTCGGCGAGCCGGAGGCCAAGCAGCGCGAGATCTATGACGGCTGCGTCGCCGCCTACGAGCGCGGGCTGAACGAGTTCGGGCCGGGCCGCAAAATCTCAGAGGCCATGGGCGCGGTGAAGCAGACCATCGAGGAGCGCAAGCTGGCGATCTGCGAAACCGGCATCCACGGCCACGGCCTCGCCTCGCTGGAATATCCGCGCTACCGCTTCCACGCGCTGCGCGCCGACCAGGACGCGCTAAAGTCGTCGGCGACGAATTCCGCCCCGGCATGGTGTTCGCCTTCAACATCGACCTCTTCGATCCAGCCTGGCGCAACGGCGAAACCGGCTGCGTGTTTGCCGAGACGGTGCAGATCACCGCGACCGGCGCGCGACGCATGCACGGCTTTTCGACCAAGTTTCAGGCGATCCCGGTCTAAAGTCCGCTACACCGCTTTCAGGTGCGCATCCCGGCGCTTGTACAGCTCGCTGTCGGCATAGCCCATGGTATCGGGCCTGCCGCGGCCGAGCATGATCTGCAAGTAAACCGGCGCCAGCGAATTCGTTCTGATAGCCGTGGATCACGCCGGCCGGACAGGCGATGCACTCCCACGGGCCGAGCCGCGTGGTGAGGCGCTTGCCGCTTTCGTCCTCGACGAACACGTCGAGAAAGCCCTGCAGCACGAAGAAGCATTCCTCGACCTCGTGGGTATGCGCGGCATTGCCCTGGCCGGGATTCACATACATGATCGACAGCGTGAAATTGCCCGCCGGAATGATGTTCGGATCGCCGTGCTTGCCGGAACCGCCGGCGCCGATGAAGCGGTGCTGCGCGCGCTTGTAGCCTTCGATCTTGGCGTCCTCGAACGCGGCCCAGTCCGGCTTCTTGTCCTTGAAGCGGCCGACATATTTTTTCATGATGTCTTCGAGCGGAACGCCTTCGAGTTCTTTCGGGCGCGGATGACGGGCGACGGCCATGGCTTGCTCCTGATCGTGCGGGTTGAGCTTGAATCTATTCGAAGCACAGGACGATGTCATGCCCCGCGAAGGCGAGGGAATTACTTGCGCGCGTCCTGCACCAGCTGCCACACCCGCGCTCGGCGACAGCGGCAGATCGCGCGGCTCGACGCCGAACGATGCCAGCGCATCGGCGACCGCATTCGCGATCACGCCGCCGACCGAGATGATGCCGCCCTCGCCGGCGCCCTTGGCGCCGAGCGGATTGATCGGCGAGGGATGCGACTCCATCACGTAGCCGCGGATTTTTGGAAAATCGCTCGCGGTCGGCATCAGATAATCGGCGAGCGAGCCGGTCAGCAGCTGGCCGTTCTCGTCGTAGACGAGATGCTCCAGGAACGCGCCGCCGAGGCCCTGCACCACCGCGCCGACCAGCTGGCCCTTCAGCGTCAGCGGATTGATCATGCGGCCGCAATTCTCCACCGCCACATAATCGATGAGCGCGACGGCGCCGGTCTTCGGATCGACCGCGACATGGGCGGCATGCGCGCCATAGGCCCAGGTGTGCTTGTGGTTGGAAAACGCGCCTTCGACCGACATCGGCTCCGGCGCCAGCTCCGCCCACGACACCGATTTGCCGTCGGGCGCGGTGGCGCGGCCGTCGGCGAGCGCCACTTCGGCGGCGCCGCAATTCAATCGCCGCGCCGCCTCCGCGCGCATGGCCTGCGCGCAGTTTTGTCGCGGCATCGAGCACGGCCGAGCCGCCCATCACGATCGAGCGCGAGTGATAGGCGCCGTAGCCGTCGCTGACATAAGCCGTCGAGCCGTGGAACACGCTGGTTGATGCGGTCCATCGGCATTTCCATGGCGTCGGCGGCGATCTGCGCGAACGCCGTCTCCAGCCCCTGGCCGACGCCGGACGAGCCCATATAGACGGTGAGCGTGCCGTCGGTTTCGAGCACCAGCCGCGCGCTCTCCTTCGGCCCGGCGGCGCCGCCCTCGATGAAGCAGCCGACCGCGAGGCCGTGATAGCGGCCGTCGATCAGCTTGCCCTTGAGCTTTGCCTTCTCGGCCCAGCCGATCTCGGCGAGGCAGCGGTCGAGCGTGACCTGATAATCGCCGCTGTCGAGCTCGTCCTTGCTCTCGAACGGCGCGATGGTCGCGAGCGTGTACGGCATGTCGGCTTCGCGGACGAGATTGCGCCGGCGGAATTCGACCTGATCGATGCCGAGATCGCGCGCCGCCATGTCGAACAGGCGCTCGCGGAAAAAATCGGTCTCGAAGCGGCCCGGCCCGCGATAGGTGCCGACCGGCGTCTTGTTGGTGAGCAGGAGCGAAACGTCGATGTCGATATTGGGAACGCGATACGGCCCGGACATGAACTGCGCGATGTTGCGCGCGCCGACCGCGCCGTTGGTGCGCATATAGGCGCCCATGTCGACGAAGGCGTGGCCGCGCAGGCCGAGGATCGTGCCGTCGCGGGCGCAGGCGATCTCGACGTCGCACGCCGCCTCGCGGGCGTGATTGATCGTCATCAGATGCTCGCGGCGGTCCTCGGTCCATTTCACCGGCCGGCCGACGTGGCGCGCCGCGAACGGAATCAGAAAATCCTCCGGATAGAACTCGCCGCGCGCGCCGAAGCCGCCGCCGACGTCGTACTCGACCATGTCGATGGCGTCTTCGGCAAGGCCCATCTGCTTGGCGAGGATGCGGCGGTTGGCGAACAGCACCTTGGCGGCGCCCGACACCGTCAGCCGGCCGCTCGCCGCATCCCATTCGGCGAGCAGGCCGCGCGGCTCCATCGGCAGCGCGGTGTGGCGCTGCGTGCTGAAGCTGCTCGCGCCGCGTATAGGGCGCATTCTTGAACGCCGCGTCGGCGTCGCCGAGCACGGCGCGGAATTTCATCGAGACATTGCTGCCCTTGTTCTCGAACAGCAGCGTCTCGTTTTTCGCCGCGCACCTGCCAGTTCGCGACGGCCGGCAGCGGCTCGATATCGACGTCGATGGCGCCGAGCGCGTCCTCGGCGATGCCGGCGCTGTCGGCGAGCACCATCGCCAGCGCCTCGCCGACATAGCGGACCTTGTCGCGCGCCATGACCGGCTGCGCGAACGGCCTCGAATTCCGGCATCGGCTGCAGCCGCATCGGCACCAGCGGGATTGCATCGCCGAGATCGGCCGCGGTGATGACGGCGTGCACGCCGGGCATTTTTTTCGCCCGCGACACGTCGATAGAGCGGATGCGGCCGTGGGCGACCGCGCTGCGCAGGATCGCCGCATGCAGCATGTCGTTGCGGGCGAGATCGTCGACATATTGGCCGCGGCCGCGGACGAGGCGCAAGTCCTCCAGCCGCTCGATCGGCTGGCCGACGAACGAATTGACCGTCCTCATGCGCCTTTTCCGTCGCGCTTATAGGCGGCGCGCGCGTCGAGCACCGCCTCGACGATGGAGATGTAGCCGGTGCAGCGGCACAGATTGCCGGACAGCACTTCGCGCACGCGATCGGCGTCGCAGTCCGGCTCCTCGCTGAGCAGCGCATGCGCCGTCGTGATCATGCCCGGCGTGCAGAAGCCGCATTGCAGCGCGTGATGCTTGCGGAACGAGGCCTGCAGCGGCGTGAGACCTTCTTCGAGCGACAGGCCCTCGACGGTCACCACCTTGGCGCCCTCGGCCTGCACCGCGAGCATCAGGCAGGAGCGCACCGCCGCGCCGTCGACCAGCACCGTGCAGGCGCCGCACACGCCGTGCTCGCAGCCGACATGGGTGCCGGTCAGCCGCAAATGATGGCGCAGGCAATCGGCCAGCGTCAGCCGCGGCTCGACTTCGACCTCGACCGGCTTGCCGTTGACTTCGAATTTTACCGGCATGGTTTTGTTCGCTACGCCGCCGCGCTTTTGAGCGCGCGCTCGACCATGACGCCGACCAGCGCCTTGCGATAGGCGCCGCTGGCGTGAATGTCGTCAGCGGGATCGACCGCCGCGGATGCCGCCGCTTCCGCCTTGGCGATCACCGCCTCGTCGATCTTGTTGCCGTTGAGGACTTGCTCAACGGCCGGCAGCCGCAGCGGCCGGTCGGCGACGCCGATGGCGCCGACATGGGCGTTGCGCGCCTTGCCGCCGTCCTCGTCGTAGAACAGCACGCCGCCGCCAGCGCGAAATCGCCGCGGCGGCGGGCGAATTCCTGAAAGCCGAAACGGCGCTTTGCCGGCCATGCCGGCAGGCGGATTTCGGTGATGATCTCGTCGGGCTTGAGCGCGGTCATCAGCGGGCCCTGGAAAAAATTCGCCGCGTCGATGACGCGCGCGCCGGCTTTGCCGACGACGGCGATCTTCGCCTCGCAGGTCACCACGATGCCCGGCATCTCGGCGGCGGGATCGGCGTGCGCGATGCTGCCGCCGACGGTGCCGCGGTTGCGGATCTGATAATGCGCGACGTGCTCGACGGCCGCGACCAAGCAGCGGATGCGCCGTGCGCAGCCGCGCGTCGTCGAGGATGTCGCGCCAGCGCACCATGGCGCCGAGCGTGACGCCGTCGTCCGCGATCTTGATCTGCCGCAGCTCGGCGAGCTTGCGCAGATCGACCAGCAGCGACGGCGAGGCGACGCGGAACGCCAGCATCGGCACCAGGCTCTGGCCGCCGGCCAGCGGCTTGGCCTCGCCGTCGTGGGAGGCGAGCAGCGCAACCGCTTCGGTGATCGTGGTCGGGCAGGCGTATTCGAAGGGCGGTAATTTCATAACCCGGCACGCTTCCTTCGAACCGCAGGAATAGCTGCTTTTTCAGGCATTTTCTAACATCGCGGCCGAGGCGGGTCAACGTGTTGCGGCCATTGCGACGCCCAATGGGCATTAGGACGTCGTCATCGTTGCGATTTGTTCGCGTCCGACAGCACCTTCCACAGCGCAACCCCATAGTTGACGATGTGCTCCTCTTGGCAGTGCTCGCAGCGATAGGTGCGCATGTCGTCGCCCGACATGGTGCTCTTGTCGATCATGTCCATTTCCCTGCCGCATTTGGGACAATCCGTCAGCGACGGCGGCCGCGCTGGTTTGCGGCGGTATAGGCGTTTAATCCATGACGGCAGCTTCATCGGAATTTCTTTCGAAGCTGGAATTAAGGACGCTCACCTGCCCTTCATTGCCGCGCTCCTGAATCATCTGCCACACCCGCGGCGGCGACAGCGGCAATTCGTGCAGCTTCACGCCGAACGAGCTCAGCGCCGCGGCGACCGCATTGGCGACGACGCCGCCGACCGGAATGATGCCGCCCTCGCCGGCGCCCTTGGCGCCCAGCGGATTTAGCGGCGACGGCTTCTGCTCCAGCGCCACCGCGCGAATGCTCGGGAAATCGCTCGCCGTCGGCATCAGGTAATCGGCGAACGAGCCGGTGAGGAATTGGCCGTTCTCGTCGTAGATGAAGTGCTCGAGCAACGCGCCGCCCAGGCCCTGCACGACGGCGCCGACGCATTGGCCGTGCAAGGTCAGCGGATTGATGATGCGGCCGACGTCCTCGACGGCGACATAATCGATCAGCTCGACGTGGCCGGTCCTCGGATCGACCGCCACATAGGCGGCATGCGCGCCGTAGGAATAAGTCCGCTTGTTGCTGGCATGGGTGCCGTCGGCGGAAAGTCCGGCGAATTCCTTGAGCTCGATCGCGGCGCGGTTCGGCCCGACGACCATGCTCGTTGTCGAATGCAATTTCGTTCGCCGCGCAGCCGAGCCGCTGCGCCGCGGCCTCGCGAATGAGCGCGCGCAGCCGGTCGGCGGCATCGACGATGGCGTTGCCGCCCATGACGATGGAGCGCGACGAAAACGAGCCAAAGCCTTCGGTGACGTAATCGGTCGAGCCGTGGAACACATTGTTGATGCGCTCCATCGGCAGTTCGAGCGCGTCGGCGGCGATCTGCGAAAACACCGTCTCGACGCCCTGGCCGACCGACGACGAGCCGACGAAGACCGAAATCTTGCCGTCGGCCTCGATGACGAGCCGCGCATTCTCCCGCGGCCCGGTGCCGCCGCCTTCGAGATAGCAGCCGATGGCGATGCCGTGATAGCGGCCGTCGATCAGCTTGCCCTGCAGCTTCGACCGCTCGGCCCAGTTGAATTCGGCGAGGCAGCGATCGAGCGTGATCTGATAATCGCCGCTGTCGCATTCGCTGACGATGTCGAGCACCTGCACTGTCGCCAGCGCATAGGGCATGTCGGCTTCGGCGATCAGATTGCGGCGGCGGAATTCGACGCGATCGATGCCGAGATCGGCCGCCACCATGTCGAACAGCCGCTCGCGGCAGAAATCCGACTCGAAGCGTCCCGGCCCGCGATAGGTGCCCGACGGCGTCTTGTTGGTCACCACCATGGTCACGTCCATGCGCACATGGGGGATGCGATAGGGCCCGGACATGATCTGCGAAATATTGCGCGACGCCGTGGCGCCGTTGGTGCGCACATAGGCGCCGAGATCGGTAAAAGCGTGGCCGCGCAGCGCGAGAATGGTGCCGTCGCGGCTGCAGGCGATTTCGAGATCGCATGCGGCGTCGCGCGCGTGGCTGAGCGACATCAGATTCTCGCGCCGGTCCTCGGTCCACTTCACCGGGCGGCCGACGACCTTGCGCCGCAAACGGAATCAGAAAATCTTCGGGATAAAATTCGCCGCGCGCGCCGAAACCGCCGCCGACGTCGTATTCGAGCATGCGCACCGAGGTTTCGGGCAGACCCATCATCTGCGCCAGCGCGCGCCGGTTGGTGAACGGCACCTTGCAGACGCCGGAGACCGTCACGCGTTGCTTCGCCGTCGTCCCAATCGGCGACGAGGCCGCGCGGCTCCATCGGCACCGCGCCGTGGCGCTGCACCTTGAAATGCTCGCGGCGGACGTAAGGCGCGTCTTTGAACGCCGCATCGGTGTCGCCGCGCGTGGCCGTGATGGTGCCGGCGATGTTGCTGCCGGTTTCTTCGAACAGGAAAACATCGTCCTTGCGCGCGGCATCGCGGTCGACCACCGCGGCAAGCGGCTCGATATCGACGGCGATCGCCTCCAACGCGTCCTCGGCCAGCGCAACGCTATCGGCGACCACGACGGCAATCGGCTCGCCGACAAAGCGCACCTTGTCGGCGGCGATGATCGGCTGCACGTAACGCTTGGACGACGGCAGCGGATCGTGCCGCAACGGAATCGTCGGCTACCTCGCCGATATCGGCCGCGGTGATCACCGCATGGACGCCCGGCCGCGCCCGCGCCGCCGCCGTATCGATCGAGCGGATGCGGCCGTGCGCGACGGAGCTGCGCAGGATCACCGCGTGCAGCATTTTTTCGTTCGGTGAGATCGTCGGTGTATTGGCCGCGTCCGGTGAGAAAGCGCAAATCCTCGAGCCGCTCGATCGGGCTGCCGATGAAGGCGTTGGTGGCGCGGCGCGTTGTCGGGACGGTCATATGACGATTGTAGCATCCAGATTGATGAGCGCACGCGCGACGCTGAGCGCCGCCAGCGCCGAGGTTTTGGGGTTGCTGCGCGACGGCTTGCCTTGGAGCTGGATGGCGAAACGGCCGGCGGCGCCCTCGGCTTCGATCTCGTGCACATTGCCCGGCGCGTCGGGATCGGCGACCAGCTCGACCTCGGTTTTCTCGAAGCCGAGGCCGGCGAGCGCCACCGCGGCGGCGACATTGGCGTTCTGCGGATAGAGCAGCGCCGCTTCGCCGGCAGTGCCGCGATAGAGCACGGTGCGGCCGGTCAACTTGTCGAGGTCCGCGACTTTTTCCGCCGGCGAGCCGCGCCACGCCGCCGGCGGCTTGCGCGAGCGGTAGCGCACCGCATCGAGCCCGCCGAGCGCGCATCGCCGCAATGGCATCGATGCCGCCGATGGCGCCGGCCGGCAGCAGCATGCGGCTTTTGCCTTCGCGCGCCGCCGTCTTGAGGCGTTCGAGCAGCGCCGGTTCGGCCAGCGCGCCGACCGAAATCACCAGGAGATCGAAGCCGCGGCGCAACACGTCCGGACCATGTTCCGCCACCGCCTGCTGTCCGGCGACTTCGGCGACGATGTCGGGACGCAGCGCCAGCAAATCGGCAAGCGATTCCACGACCGTCAATATCGCCGAGCGCGGCGCGCGCTTTCGCCGCGCGGCCGGGCCGGCACAGCACGCCGGCAATCTTCACGCCGCCGCCGGCCTCGCGCAGCGCCGCGACCACGTCCTGCGCGATGCCGCCGTAGCCGATCAATCCGACCGAAGTCATGACGTTTCGTTTCCGGCTTGCCGCATCAATTCGCGTCGATATGCACGCCGGACGCCTTGACGACGTCCCGCCACTTCGGCCGCTCGGACGCGATGAAGGCAGCGAATGCGTCGGGAGTCATCGGCGCCGGCTCGCCGCCGACTTTGGTCAGCGTCGCGACCACGTCCGGCGCCTCGAAAACGTGTTTCACCTCGGCTGAAAGTTTTTCCACGATCGGGCCCGGCGTGCCCGCCGGCGCAAACAGGCCCTGCCAGCCCGTGACCGAGAAGCCCTTGATGGTCTCGCCGATGGTCGGCAGGTCGGGCGCGCTGGCAAGGCGTTCCGCGCTGGTCACCGCCAGCGCCCGCACCGCGCCGGCCTGCGCCTGCGGCCACAGCGTCGTCATGCTGTCGATGGCGAGATCGACATTGCCGCTCATCATGGCGGTCAATTCGTCGGTGGTGCTGCGGAACGGCACGTGCGTCATATGCGTGCCGGTGGCGAGCGCAAACATCACGACGGAAAGCTGCGACGAGGTGCCGATGCCGGATGAGCCATAATTGAGCTTGCCGTCGTTGGCCTTCAGATAGGCGATCAATTCCGGCACGGTTTTTACCGGAACCTTTTGATTGACGACCAGCAGATTGGGCAGATGCACCAACAGCGAGATCGGCTGAAAATCGCGCTCCGGATCGTAGGGCAATTTGCTCGAAGACGAATTCGTTGAGCACGTTGCCGCTGAGCGTGCCGAGCAGAAACGTGTAACCGTCGTTCGGCGCCTTGGCCACATAAGCGGTGCCGACGCTGCCGCCGGCGCCGGAACGGTTCTCGACCACGAACGGCGAATGGAAATCCGCCTCCATGTGCTGCTGCAGGATGCGCGCCAGCAAATCCGCCGAGCCGCCGGCCTGGAACGGCACCACGATCGTCACCGGCCGCTGCGGCCATGCCTCCTCGGCCCAGCGCCGACGACGTGAAGGCCAGCATGACGGCCGCGACCAAAGCCAATGCGCAACGCATAAAACACCTCATTTGGCGCGCGGCTTCGACTTCGGGCCCATCGGCTCCGGATGGAACGGGCCGTCGCGCGCTTCCAGATAGGCCTTCAGGCCGCCCGCGCGCTGCGCCTCGAACAGCCGCTGGCGATCCTCGTTGTGCGAGGAATGCGCCAGCGCGCTCAGCGCGCCTTCGAGCAGCAGCGCCGCATGCACGCCGGACGCCTGCAGCCCCTGCATGGCGATGGCCTTGTTGAGCCGGATCGACGGCTCCGGCACCAGCGCGATGCGGTTGGCCAGCGCGCGGGCGCGCGGCATCAGCTCGTCGTGGGGCACCACCTCGTTGACCATGCCGATGCGCAGCGCCTCCTGGGCGTCGAAATGGTCGCCGGTCAGCGCCCAGCGGTTGGCCGCCTTCCAGCCGCACAGCGCCGTGAGCAGATAGCTGGTATTGGAAACTTGGCGCACTTCCGGCTGCGCGAACGTCGCCTTGTCGGAGGCGATCGTGATGTCGGCGGCAAGCTGATACCAGAAGCCGCCGCCCATGGCCCAGCCGTTGACCGCGGCGATCACCGGCTTGCCGAGGCTCCACATATGCTCCCAGTGGTTGCACGCGGCTGCCGTCGAGGCGCTGCCAGATGCTCGATATATTCGGCGTGGCTCTTGCCCTGCGGATCGAGCGGCCGCACGCCCGACGCCGGCGCCGCCTGCTGGTCGTAGCCGGCGGAAAACGCCGCGCCGGCGCCGGTGAGGATGATGGCGCGCACGTTGCGGTCGGCATCGGCCTCGTCGAGCGCGCGGTGGATTTCCGCCTCGAGATTGCGCGACAGCGCGTTCATGCGGTCGGGCCGATTCAGCGTGATGGTCGCGACCTTGCCGTCGACGCCGTAAAGCAAATCCTGGTAGCTCATAGTCCCTCCCGCGTTCGTCGGCCGCAAAGCTACACTGCGGCGCGCGCCGATGGGAGGGCCGCGCCCGGACGTTTCGGCATGGCTGATCCGGGCAACCGGCGGTAGTTCGGCGGCAAATTGCCATGTCCATCGCGGGCGAATGCTGCTAGCTTTCCGGCAAATTCCGACGGCCGTGATTCACGAGCCCGATCACAAAAGCCGCTCCAAGGGTGGAGGAAATCGATGCTGACCAAAACGCCGCGCAACGGAAAAAACGGCAAAGGCATTTCGCGCGTCACCGAGCTGCCGAAGATCAGCACCTCAACCGACACCCGCGAGATTCTCGCCCACGCCGCCAAGGAAGCGCGGCAAGACAATTATTTCATCGTCGACGTCGACGCCCATGTCACCGAGACGGCGTTCTGGTCGGACGTCGTCGATCGCATGGAAAGCGACGTCTACAAGCAGATGGCGCGCGCCTTCAAGGAGCGCGGCAGCTCGCCCGGCTTGATGAACTCGACGCCCGGCATGCTGTACCAAGACGTGTTCGGCCGCATTCCGCATCAGCAGCGCCTCGGCGAAGCGGTGCCCGGCGGCCACACCCACGCCCAGGTGACGCTGGTGCAGCGCGCCATGGACTCCATGGGCATCGACTACATGGTGGTGTTCCCGACGCCGATGCTGGTGCTGGGCATGCATCCGCAGGTCGAGATGGAAGTCGTGATCGGCAACGCCTTCAACAAATGGCTGACCGAGGAAGTGCTGCCGCACGATCCGCGCATCAAGGCGATGCTGTACCTGCCGTTCAATCATCCCGAAGCGTCGGTGAAGGCGGTCGAGATGTACGCCGACAATCCGAGCGTCATCGGCTTCTCGGTGACCTCGACGCGGTTCCGCGCCGTCAATCACGACAGCTATATGCCGCTCTATTCCGCCATCCAGGCGACCGGCAAGCCGCTGGCGTTCCACTCCGGCTTCCACTGGGGCGACCAGTCGATGCAGCAGTGCAATAAGTTCATCTCCATGCACGCCATCTCGTTCGTCTATTACAACATCATCCACATGACGAACTGGATCATGAACGGCCTGCCGGAGCGCTTTCCGAAGCTCAAGGTGGTGTGGATCGAGAGCGGGCTCGCCTGGGTGCCGTTCCTGATGCAGCGGCTCGATTCCGAATACATGATGCGCTCCTCGGAAGCGCCGCTGCTCAAGCGCAAGCCGAGCGAATACATGCAGGAGATGTTCTATTCGAGCCAGCCGCTGGAGCGCTCCAACATCGAGCTGACCGAGGCGACCTTCAAGGCGATGAAGGCCGAGACGCAGCTGCTGTTCGCGTCGGATTGGCCGCACTGGGATTTCGACCTGCCGAACTCGATCACCACGCTGCCGTTCCTCGACGAGCAGGCCAAGCGCAACATCCTCGGCTTCAATTCGGCGCGGCTGTTCAATCTCGAAGTGCCGAAGCACAAGCAGCTCAAGACCAAGCCGAAGTAAGGCGCCGGCGCGGCGCGAGCCGGTGACGGCCTGAGTTGAATAAATGCCGAAAGCGGTGCAACGCAAAGCGGCCAAGCGGGGCGGCAAGCCGAGCCGCCAGCTCGGCGCGCAATGGCGTGAAGCCCGCGGATTTCTGCGCCGCCGCGCGCGACGCGCTCAAGCGCGGCGAGCCCGACGCGATCTCCGACAAGACGTTGCAACAGGTGCTGACCGCCGCGGTGAAAGTCTATGCCGCGAAAGTGGAGCGGCGCGGCCACGACGTCGTGCCGTTCCCGCAACACGCGGTGACGGCGACCGAAACGGTGGTGACGGCCTGCGCCATGATCCGCGCCGCCGATCTCAACATGTTCGACGTGGCGATCTGGTTTCATCGCCCGCCGGGAATCGAATGAAGGATGGGGAAGTGCGATGGACGAAGTCGCAGTAGGCAAGCTGACCGACATCGCCGACGGCGATTATCGGGTCTTTGCCGTGGAAGAGCTCGAAGTCGGCATCTTCCGCACCGGCAGCAAAGTGCTGGCCTACGAGAACGTCTGCCCGCATGCCGGCGGCCCGGTGTGCCAAGGCAAGATCTTCCATCAGGTCGAGGAAATCATCACCCCCGACAAGAAGAGCGCGGGGCTGCGCTTCGGCAAGCAGCGCCACATCGTCTGCCCCTGGCACGGCTACGAATTCGACCTCGCCACCGGCTGCCATCCCGGCGACGCCTCGGTGCGGCTGACGCCGGTGAAAGTCGCCGTGCGCGACGGGCAGATTTACGTCAGCGTGCCGCGCTCCAGACCGACGATGTTCGCTCCAGCATCGCGTCGGCAAGTTTTTCCGCCACCATGATGGTCGGAATATTGGTGTTGCCGCGCGGCACCGTCGGCATGATCGAGGCGTCGATGACGCGCAAACCTTCGACGCCGTGAACGCGGCCGGCCGGATCGGTCACGGCGTCGCGATCGCCGGATGCGCCCATGCGGCAGGTGCCGACCGGGTGGAACGTGCCGCCGACATTGTCGCGAATGTAATCGGCCAGCGCAGCGTCGTCTTCGGCCAAAGCCGCAAGATCGACGCGCCGGTCGGCCAGCGTGGCAAAGATCGGCGCCGCGAGCGGCGGCACCATGTCGATCAGCGCCGCGATCGCCGCGCTCTTGATCCTGTTGGCCGGCGTGATCCGGTTGAGCCGCCGGAGCCGGTCGTTGAATTTGACCGGAAAGGCCAGCCGCGTCATGGCCCGCACCGCATCGTGGGCGAGAATGTCGATGCACAGGCGAAAGCCCTGCATGAAGCGTTTCAGGTCGAGCTCGTGGCCGGTGAAATTGAATTCGACGCGCGGATAGACCGCGGGATCGGCCGCGACCAAAGACACGCGGCCGCGCGCCATCGGCTTGAGCAATGACGGCGCCAGATTGGCGACCTGGTGGCCGAGCGGACTCCACGAGGTCTTGCACTGCACGTTGAGATACATGTCGGCCGGCGGCGCGCCGGGCAGGCCGGAGGAATAGCGAAATGCCGACATCGGATGCGGCCGGATATTTTTCGCTTGCCGCTGGCCGGGCTTCTGCAGCAAGCCGATGAAGATGATGGCATGATTGGAAAGGTTTTCGCCGACGCCGGGAAGATCCGCGCGCACGGCAATGCCGAGGTCACGCAATGCCGCCGCCGGGCCAAGCCCCGCGCGCATGAGAAATGCCGGCGAATGGATGCCGCCGAGCGCGATGATGATTTCGCGCCCGTAAAATGCTTTCTCCTCGCCGCCAATTTTCGACCTTAACTCCGGTGGCGCGACGCCCCTCGAACACCAGGCCGGTCACCAAGGCGTCGGTGCGGATGCTGAGATTGGCGCGGCGGCGCACATCGGCGCCGAGATAGCAGATCGCCGCCGAGGCGCGCTTTAGCGGCCAGTTGCTCATCGGCACCGCGCCATAGCCGTCGCGAAAATCGGCATTCATGTCGGCGATGAACGGCATCTGCCGCTCTTGCGCAAAAGCGTGCACCGCCTTCGACAATGGCGCCCAATCGTCGGTCCTGGTGCGGCGGATCGGCACCGGCCCATCCTTGCCGTGCAGCGCGCCGTCGAAATCGAAATCGTTCTCGAGCTTGCGGTAATACGGCAGCACGTCGTCCCAGCCCCAGCCGGCGGCGCCGAGCGCCTGCCATTCGGCATAATCGTCGGGCGTGCCGCGATAGGCGACCATGCCCATCACGGAGCCGCCGCCGCCCATGACGCGGCCTTGGGAAAATCCGACCGAGCGGCGAGTTGTCCTTGCGCCGCCAATGCACCTTCAGCTCGGGCCAGAAATAGGCGTCGTTGTAGTAGGACCGCGGATAGCTATCGAGCACATCGGCCGGCTCCGCGCCCGGCGGCGTGTCGCGCCCGGCTTCGAGCAACAGCACGCGCAAGCCCGAGCGCGCCGACAGCCGGTTCGCCAGCACGCAGCCCGCCGCGCCGGCGCCGACGATGATGATGTCGAAGCTGGTGGTCACGATTTCCCCTCGTCATTGCCGGACTCTGATCCGGCAATCCATACGGCACCGCAGATTATTTGGCGATTCAGCATGGACCACCGGGTCAAGCCCGGTGGTGACGACCAAAGAAATCACACATCCACCTTCAGCGCCGCGATAAACGCCTCCTGCGGAATATCCACCTTGCCGAACTGGCGCATGCGCTTCTTGCCTTCCTTCTGCTTGTCGAGCAGCTTGCGCTTGCGCGACACGTCGCCGCCGTAGCATTTCGCGGTGACGTCCTTGCGGAAGGCGCGCACGGTTTCGCGCGCGATGATCTTGCCGCCGATCGCGGCCTGGATCGGCACCTGGAACATGTGCGGCGGGATCAGCTCCTTCAGCTTCTCCGCCATGGCGCGGCCGCGGCTCTCGGCGCGGGTGCGATGCACCAGCATGGCCAGCGCATCGACCGGCTCGGCGTTGACCAGCATTTGCAGCTTGACCAGGTCGGACGGCTTGTAATCGGTCAGGTGATAGTCGAACGAGGCGTAGCCGCGCGACACCGATTTGAGCCGGTCGTAGAAATCGAACACCACTTCGTTGAGCGGCAGGTTGTATTTCACCAGCGCGCGGTTGCCCACATAGGTGAGCTCCTTCTGCTCGCCGCGGCGGTCCTGGCAGAGCTTGAGCACCGCGCCGAGATATTCGTCGGGCGTGAGGATCGTCGCCTCGATCCACGGCTCCTGCATTTCCTCGATGTGGTTGGGGTCCGGCATGTCGACCGGATTGTGGATTTCCAGCTCCTGGCCGGTGCGCAGTTTGATCTTGTAGATCACCGACGGCGCGGTCGCGATCAGGTTGAGATTGAATTCGCGCTCGAGCCGCTCCTGGATGATCTCCAGATGCAACAGCCCGAGAAAGCCGCAGCGGAAGCCGAAGCCGAGCGCGGCTGAGGTCTCCATCTCGTAGGAGAAGCTGGCGTCGTTGAGGCGCAGCTTGCCCATCGCGGCGCGCAAATTCTCGAAATCCGCGGCGTCGACCGGAAACAGGCCGCAGAACACCACCGGGATCGCCGGGCGGAAGCCGGGCAGCGGCGCGGCGACCGGCTTCTTCTCGTCGGTGATGGTGTCGCCGACCCTGGTGTCGGCCACTTCCTTGATCGAGGCGGTGAGAAAGCCGATCTCGCCGGGGCCGAGCTCGTTGAGCTCGACTCGCTTGGGCGTGAACACGCCGACCCGGTCGACCTCGTAGGCCGCGTCGGTGCCCATCATGCGGATGCGCTGGCCCTTTTTCAGCACGCCGTCGACGACGCGAAACAGCACGACCACGCCGAGATAGGAATCGTACCAGCTGTCGACCAGCAGCGCCTTGAGCGGCGCCGCGGCGTCGCCCTTGGGCGGCGGCAGGCGGTGCACGATCGCTTCCAGCACTTCCGGAATGTTCTCGCCGGTCTTGGCCGAGATCAAAATCGCGTTCGAGGCATCGAGCCCGATCACGTCCTCGATCTGCTGCTTGACCTTTTCGGGCTCGGCGGCCGGCAGATCGACCTTGTTGAGCACCGGCACGATCTCGTGATTGTTGTCGAGCGCCTGGTAGACGTTGGCGAGCGTCTGCGCCTCGACGCCCTGGCTGGCATCGACCACCAGGAGCGAGCCCTCGCAGGCGGCGAGCGAGCGGTTGACCTCGTAGGCGAAATCGACGTGGCCGGGCGTGTCGATCAGGTTGAGGATGTAATCCTTGCCGTCGCGGGCGCGGTAATTGAGCCGCACCGTCTGCGCCTTGATGGTGATGCCGCGTTCGCGCTCGATATCCATGGAATCGAGCACCTGCTCGACCATTTCGCGCGCTTCGAGCCCGCCGGTGAGCTGGATCAGCCGGTCGGCCAAGGTCGACTTGCCGTGGTCGATATGGGCGATGATCGCGAAATTGCGGATGTTGGCGATGGGAGTCGCGGGCATGCGGCGCAGATAACACCCGCGTTGGTGTGCGGCAAGTGCGGTCACGAAGCCGTCATTCCTGGGCGCCGCGCAGCGAAGCGAGCCTCGGAATCGGATGATACGCTCGAGCGCCGTGGTCCGTACGCCGATTCCGAGGCTCGCGCGGCTACGCGCCGACGCACCCCGGAGTGACGGAAGTGACTCAATACCGATATTGATCCGCCTTGAACGGCCCCTCGACCGGAATGCCGATATAGGTCGACTGCTTGTCGGACAGCTTCGTCAGCTTGACGCCGATTTTTTCCAGATGCAGCCGCGCGACTTTTTCGTCGAGGTGTTTCGGCAGCGTGTAGACCTTCTTCTCGTATTTGCCGGGATTGGTCCACAGCTCGATCTGCGCCAGCGTCTGGTTGGTGAACGACGACGACATCACGAAGCTCGGATGCCCCATGGCGTTGCCGAGATTGACCAGGCGGCCTTCGGACAGCAGGATGATGCGCTTGCCGTCGGGGAATTCGATCTCGTCGACCTGCGGCTTGACGTTGTTCCATTTCAGGTTCTTCAGCGCGTGCACCTGAATCTCGCTGTCGAAATGGCCGATATTGCAGACGATGGCGCGGTCCTTCATCTTGCGCATGTGCTCGATGGTGATGACGTCGACATTGCCGGTCGCGGTGCAGAAGATATCGGCGCGCGACGCGGCGTCCTCCATGGTGGTGACCTCGTAGCCTTCCATCGCCGCCTGCAGCGCGCAGATCGGATCGACCTCCGAGACCATGACGCGGCAGCCGGCCTGGCGCAGCGAGGCGGCCGAGCCTTTGCCGACGTCGCCGAAGCCCGCGACCATCGCCACCTTGCCGGCCATCATCACGTCGGTGCCGCGGCGGATGCCGTCGACCAGCGACTCGCGGCAGCCGTAGAGATTGTCGAACTTCGATTTGGTGACGCTGTCATTGACGTTGATGGCGGGGAACAACAGCCGGCCTTCCTTGGCCATCTGATAAAGCCGGTGCACGCCGGTGGTGGTCTCCTCGGTGACGCCCTTCACGTTCTTGGCGGTCTTGGTGTACCAGCCGGGCTGTTCCTTGCAGCCGCTTCTTGATGGCGGCGAACAGCACTTCCTCTTCCTCGTTGCCGGGATGATTGAGCACCGCCGCGTTGCTCTCGGCCTGCATGCCGAGATGCAAGAGCAGCGTGGCGTCGCCGCCGTCGTCGAGGATCATGTTCGGGCCGCCGCCGTCGGACCATTCGAAGATGCGGTGGGTGTAGTCCCAATAGTCGGTCAGGCTCTCGCCCTTGACCGCGAACACCGGCGTGCCGCCGGCAGCGATCGCGGCGGCGGCGTGATCCTGGGTCGAGTAGATGTTGCAGGACGCCCAGCGCACGTCGGCGCCGAGCGCCGTCAACGTCTCGATCAGCACCGCGGTCTGGATGGTCATGTGCAGCGAGCCGGCGATGCGGGCGCCGCGCAGCACCTGCTTGGCGCCGAACTCTTCGCGCGTCGACATCAGGCCGGGCATCTCGGTTTCGGCAATGGAGATTTCCTTGCGGCCCCACTCGGCGAGGCCGATGTCCTTGACGACGTAATCGGCGGCAGGCGCGGTTTTGGGCTTGGTCGAGGTGCTCATGGCGATCCTTGGTTGAAATTGGCTTCGGGCGGCGCTCGGCCGACGTTGGGCAGGCCTATAGCAGGTCGGGCCCGCCACGGCAATAAAGACATAAAGATACCTTTATGTCTCTTTTTTGAACGAAGACCGCGGGCAGGCATTCTGCAGATATGGACCAGGCCGCCTCGTCGATCACATCGCTCGGGAAACTGGCGCAAGCTGAAGCCGATTGCCGGCGCTGTCCGCTCTATCGCGATGCGACCCAGGCGGTGCCCGGCGAGGGACCCAAGCACGCCACCTTGATGCTGGTCGGCGAACAGCCCGGCGACAAGGAAGATTTGGCCGGCAAGCCGTTCGTCGGTCCCGCCGGACGCGTTCTCGACCAGGCGCTGGCAGACGCAGGCATCGACCGCAAGGCAACGTTCGTCACCGGCGCGGTGAAACATTTCAAGCATGAGATGCGTGGCAAACGCCGGCTGCATAAGCGGCCGAACAATTATGAGATCGAGCGTTGCAAGATCTGGCTCGACGAGGAGCGCAGGCTGGTCAAACCTGAGGCGATCATCGCGCTGGGCGTGACCGCCGCGCGCAGCCTGACCGGAAAGACCGTGACGATTTCAAAGCTGCGCGGCAAGCCGCTCGATCTTGCAGACGGCACCAGGCTTTTCATCACCATGCATCCAGCCGCGCTGTTGCGCATCAAGGATGACGACGACAAGCGCGCGGCGTATCGGCAATTCGTCGCCGATCTCAAATCGGCGGCCAAGTCGCTTCGATAAGAAAGCGATGCTTACGACGCCGTGCCCGGCCGCGGCTTTGCGGCGCCGGATTGCGTGAGCGCGGTCGCGACCTGCTGCATGCGGTTGATGAGATCGATCGCCGCCGCGGGCGACAGCGCGAGGCGGCACGTCGGATAGCGGCGGCCGCTGATCGGCATATTCGGCTTGATCTCGTCGAACCGCGTTACCGCGAATTCCATGCGCAAGGTCTGGCCGTCGTAGAGCAGGCCGGTGACGGCGTCGGCGAAAACCTCGTCGATTTCCGGGCGATCGATATAGCGGATGCTCGCGGTGCGCTGCTCGTTCTGAGCTGCCGCGGCTGAACTCACGGCCGCTGTTGTTTTGTCGTCTGCCATTGGCTGGCTCCCTCAAATTGAAATAATCGAAACGCCGATCGATCAATCCTGCTCGCCGAAGCGCGATTCGATGAGCGCCGCCAAAGCCGCGATGACCTCGGCGGCTTCCTTGCCGGTCGCCTCGACGGTGATGGTGGTGCCGGGCGACGCCGCGAGCATCATCAGGCCCATGATCGAGGTGCCGCCGACGATCTCGCCGCAGCGCATGACGCGCACCTCGGCGTCGAATTTCTCGACCGTTTGCACGAAGCGGGCGGAGGCCCGCGCGTGCAGCCCTTTCTTGTTGCAGATGGTGAGCTCGCGGACGACGGCACCTTCGCGGAGGGGCGGGAGGTCGCCCGTGCAGTCATCTTCACTGCCGAGCGCTCTGTCGTTCATTTGCCGTTGAGAACCCGGCTGGCGATGGTGACGTATTTGCGCCCGGCTTCCTGGGCGGCGGCGACCGCTTCGGCGAGCGGACACTCGTCGCGAACTTTTGCGAGCTTGACCAGCATGGGCAGGTTGATGCCGGCGAGCACCTCGACCTTGGGCCGGCTCATGACCGAGATGGCGAGATTGGACGGCGTGCCGCCGAACATGTCGGTCAGGATGGCGACGCCGTCGCCGCTGTCGACCCGTTTGACCGCTTCGATGATATCCTTACGGCGCTCCTCGACGTCGTCGTCGGGGCCAATGGTAACGGCTTCGATCTGGCCCTGAGGGCCGACCACATGCTCCAAGGCCGAGCGGAACTCAACAGCCAGCCGCCCGTGGGTCACAAGCACAACGCCGATCATGAAACTCCCCGCGGGCGCGTCCCGGTTGCACCGCACGAAAGGGTGCTCATCTTGACCATCCAAAGCCCCAGCGCAAGGGCATTCTCGCTGAATTTTGGCGGTTGTTGCATTGCGGTAGCTAAAGCCGAATCGGCTAAGAATTGACCATGAGACGCCGCGTAGCGGAGCAGCGGCCGAGTGTACCGGCGTTATGGTTACCAATCTCCAACCAAATCCGGTGCTGGGCGGCCTGAAATGATCAGGAAGCCGGGCCAAGGCCCAAAACGGCGCCTTCGGACCCGCCTGACGTAAGGATAGCGAGGACCGCCGGCAAGGCCTCAGTGCCGGCTGCGATGGCAAGTCGCGGCAAGCTTACGCCTGCGATAACTGTGTGTTGCCTCTCGGCTTCCGGCAGCCGTTCGGCGTCGGCCGCGGCGAGATCGACCACCAAGCCAACCACTGCGTGCGGCTCGTGATCGAGCCGCCGGACGCCCAAACCGCGGACTTCGATCAGGCCGGCCAACGCTTCCGCCGGCCGCACCAGCAACCGCCCGTTGGCCGGTTCGAGATGCACCCTGTCGTCGCCGACAAGCCTGGCAAAGCGCAAAGTCCCCGTTCGCGCCGCTTCGATGAGCGCCAGCGCCAGACGCGACTTGCCCGCTCCCGACGGCCCGCGGATCAAAACCGCGCGCGCGCCGACCAGCACCGCCGAAGCGTGCACCGTCGTTGCCGATTGCGCCATCACATCGCCGGCAAGCGCACGACGAAGCGCGCGCCGAGCACCGTCGGCATGCCGTCGGCGTCGAGAGCGCCGGTGCGATTTTCCACCCAGATGGCGCCGCCATGGGCTTCGGCGATCTGCTTGGAGATGGAGAGGCCGAGGCCGGAATTCTGGCCGAACCCTTGATGCGGGCGATCGGTATAAAAACGCTCGAATATTTTATCGAGCACGTCGGGCCGCACGCCCGGGCCGTCGTCATCGACGGCAATCTCGATGTTGTTTTTCACCCGCCGGCAGGTGACGCGCACGGTGCCGTTCGGCGGCGAGAACGAGCGCGCGTTCTCGATCAGGTTGTCGACGATCTGGCCGAGCCGCGAATCGTGCCCCGGCACCAAAAATGCGCGGCCGCTGCCGCCTTCGAACCGGAGCGTGACGGTGACGCCGTCGTCGCGCTTCACCTCGTTGGCGACCGCGACCAGCGTGCCCAACAGCTTGACGAAATCGACCGGCGTCGATTCCTGGCGCTGCAGCTCGGCGTCGAGCCGGCTGGCGTCGGAAATATCGGAGATCAGCCGATCGAGCCGGCTGACGTCGTGCTGGATGATGGCGAGCAGCCGCGACCGGCTCTCGTCGGTCTTGGCGAGCGGCAGCGTTTCCACCGCCGAGCGCAGCGAGGTCAGTGGATTTTTCAGCTCGTGCGATACGTCGGCGGCAAAGCTTTCGATGGCCTCGATCCGGCTGTAAAGCGCATTGGTCATGTCGCGGAACGCGCCCGAGAGATGTCCGATCTCGTCGCGCCGGCGGGTAAAATCCGGAATCTCGACGCGCGAACGGATGCGCCGGCGCACGCTTTCCGCGGCTTCCGCCAGCCGCCGCACCGGCTCGGCGATGGTACCGGCGAGCAGGATCGACAGCAGCACCATGACGGCGCAGGCGATCAGAAAGACTTTCAGGATGGCGAGCCGCTCGGCCTCCACCATGTCGTCGATGTCGGCGCCTTGGGTCGACAGCATCAGCGCGCCGCGCACGGCGCGGAAACGCTGCACCGGAACGGCGACCGAAACGATGACGTCGCCGCGGTCGTTGATCCGGACCATGCTGGAATCCTGGCCGCTCAAAGCCTGGCCGACCTCGGGATAGCCCTTGCCGTTTTCGGCGCCGAGCTCACGGTAGAGCGGCAGGTCGCCGCGGCCGATCCAGCGGCGCACCGCGAGGAAAGCGCGTTCGAACACACCCGGCTTCTCGGCGGTAGGCGGCGGCAGATCGAAGCGTAATATGTCGCCGCGGCCGAACAGGTTGCGGCTGTCGACCAAGAGCACGCCGTCGCGGTCGTAAATCCGCGCCCGCGTCTTGGTCGGCGAGATCAGCCGCCGCAGAAGCGGCGCCACACGCTCCGGATTGATCGGAAAATCGATGCCGTAGAGCGCATCCTCGGACGGGCCGTAGCTTTGGCCGGGCTGCAGATTGAGCAGCGTATCGGGATTGAGGGTGATCGAGGAGTTGGTCTCGACCGTCGCCGAGGCGGCGATCGCGCCGGCGATGATCTGGCTTTGGACCAAGAGGCTTTGCACGCGCGCGTCGATCAGCCCGGCGCGGAATTGCGACAGATAGATGATGCCGATGGACAGCGCGAGCAGTCCGAAGACATTGAGCGTGACGATGCGGCGGGTGACGCTCGACGAGCTTTGCTCGGTGAAGAACTGGAGTGCGCGCCGCAGCCAATTGCCGACCCGGCGCGGCC
Organism: uncultured Alphaproteobacteria bacterium; assembly: GCA_963831975.1. GTDB lineage: Bacteria > Pseudomonadota > Alphaproteobacteria > Rhizobiales > Xanthobacteraceae > BOG-931. Next base: position 548,546 of record CAWHSO010000026.1, on the reverse strand, counting down.
CGCGCCAGCGCGACACGCGGCAGCGCTTCGCCGCGGCCGTCGGCCTCGATGAGGCTCGGCTTCGGCTGGTGCGTGGGCCTCGTCGGCGCTCGCGGTTTTTGCTAGTCGATCAAGCACGTCGTCTGCCGGGGTTTCAATCAGCCCCCACCCTGCCCGCTTGCGGGAAAGGTACGTCGGGGCTGGACGCTATTACTACCGCACGTCAGCCGCCCAGTCAGGGGCCATGATTCTCCGGTTTCAACGTCCGGCAGTTCACGGCCTATTGCGTAAAACTACGCTTTATTCCTTGAAACGATAACCTACGCCGTACAGCGTCTCGATCATATCGAAATCGTCGTCGCTGGCCTTGAACTTCTTGCGCAGCCGCTTGATGTGGCTGTCGATGGTCCGGTCGTCGACATAGACCTGATCGTCATAGGCCGCATCCATCAGGGCGTTGCGGCTTTTCACCACGCCGGGCCGGCTGGCCAGCGCCTGCAAGATGAGAAATTCGGTGACGGTGAGCGTCACCGGCTCGTTCTTCCAGGTGCAGGTGTGGCGCTCGGGATCCATGCGCAATAGCCCGCGCTCCAGCACTTTGCTGTCGGCTTCCTTCGGCGCGACGCCGTCTTTGGGCGAAGCGCGGCGCAGCACGGCCTTGACCCGTTCGACCAGAAGGCGCTGCGAAAACGGCTTCCGGATGAAGTCGTCGGCGCCCATTTTCAGGCCGAACAATTCGTCGATCTCCTCATCCTTCGAGGTGAGGAAGATCACCGGCAGGTCGGATTTTTGACGGAGCCGCCGCAAGCGTCTCCATGCCGTCCATGCGCGGCATCTTGATGTCGAGGATGGCGAGGTCGGGCAACGTGGTCTTGAAGCCGTCGAGCGCCGAGGCGCCGTCGGTGTAGGTCGTGATGCGATAGCCTTCCGCCTCGAGCGCGATTGAGACCGAGGTGAGGATATTGCGGTCGTCGTCCACCAGAGCGATTGTCGGCATGACGGCCTTCTAACATGAGTCGGCCGCAGCATCACCTGCCCGGCCCCAACAACCCTTCAAACCCCATGTGGGGGCGGAAGTGTGACTAGACAAGGCGAAATCGGGGCAATTGCTGTGAGATGGAGAGACATGGGAAAGGAACCGGAAAGGACAAATCATGGCTGAGGCCGACGCGACCGGCCCCTTGGCAGCCCCGTTGCCGGGCGCCATGCCAAACCGCCTGCCGGAGAACGCCCCGGCACCGGATTTCGATCCGAAAGCGGTGGCCAAGAGCCTGCTGCGGGCGACGCGCGCCGGCGCGCTCGCGACCATTGACCGCAATACCGGGCATCCCTTCGCTTCACTGGTTAACGTGGCGACCGACGTCGACGGTTCGCCGCTGATCCTGGTCTCCCGGCTGTCCACCCACACCGCCAATCTCGAACTCGACGGCCGCGCCTCGCTGCTGCTGGCGTCGGCCGGCAAGGGCGACCCGCTCGCCCATCCGCGCCTGACGCTGCTCGGCAGCTTTGTGCAAATCGCGCGCGATGACCCACGAGGAGCCGCGCGTGCGGCGGCGCTTCCTCGCCCGCCATCCGAAATCGGAGCTTTACGCCGGCTTCGGCGATTTCTCGTTCTGGCGTCTTAAAACAGTCTCAGCCCATCTCAACGGCGGTTTCGCCCGCGCCGCCGATCTGAAAGCCGCCGACGTGATGACAGATATCGCCGATGCCGAAAACCTGATCGATGCCGAGGAAAGTGCCGTCGCACATATGAACGACGACCACGCCGAAGCGGTGCGGCTCTACGCCACCAAGCTCATGGGCGCCGAAGACGGGCCATGGCGGCTCACCGGGCTCGACCCGGAGGGCCTCGACTTGGCGCGCGGCGACGCCATGCTGCGGCTGCCGTTTCCGCAGCGTGTCATAAACGCCGAGCAGTTGCGCAAGGTGGTGGTGGAATTGGCCGCCAAGGCGCGGGCCGGCTAGGCATCCTCTGCCAAAAAAGCGCCCGCAATAGAACGTAACCACGCTGCCCGAAACGGGCCCGCGTCCGCTGCGCTGCAACACAGGAACGCGTGCAATCCTATCCGGTTAGGCTTGAGGCTGACTTGGTCTTGGCAGATGCTGTGAGGCTCGATATAGGGTCGCACGCTTGCCGGCGGGCGGTTAACATTCGGCATCGCAAATCGGCGGCCAAAGGTTCGCGACAAGGCTCCGGCGCAATCAGCGGATTGGCAGATACGATCGGGCCAAAAGGCGGAGGCTTAGGTGAAGGAAACGGGTTCGAGGAACGGCGCCCACGGCGCCGACAAATTCGGCTTTAAAGATCTCGCCGGCGTCCACTGGAATCTGCCCGACACCATGCTGGTCGAGCACGCCATCGCCAACCGCGAAGGCTCACTGGTGCAAGGCGGCGCGTTCTGCGCCGAAACCGGCCATCACACCGGCCGCTCGCCCAAGGACAAACATACGGTCGTCGATGCGACCACCGAGAACACCGTGTGGTGGGACGGCAACCGCAAACAGAGCAAAGAACAGTTCGACAATCTGCTCCACGATTTCATCGCCCACGCCAAGGGCAAAACCCTGTTCGCACAAGACCTCTATGGCGGCGCCGATCCGCAATACCGCATCAAGGCCCGCGTCTTCACCGAGCTCGCCTGGCATTCGCTGTTCATCCGCCAGCTGCTGATCCGCCCCGAACATGCCGAGCTTGCGGGCTACGTGCCCGACATGACCATCGTCGACATGCCGTCGTTCAAGCCGGACGCCAAGCGGCACGGCGGTCGCGAAAACTCCGACACCATGGTGGCGATCGATTTCACCCGCAAGATCGTGCTGATCTGCGGCACGTCCTACGCCGGCGAGATGAAGAAGTCGGTGTTCACGACGCTGAATTTTTATCTGCCGGCCGCAGGGCGTGATGCCGATGCATTGCTCGGCCAATGTCGGCAAGAACGGCGACGTCGCGCTGTTCTTCGGCCTGTCGGGCACCGGCAAGACCACGCTGTCGGCCGATCCGAACCGCACGCTGATCGGCGACGACGAGCATGGCTGGAGCGAAAACGGCGTGTTCAATTTCGAGGGCGGCTGCTACGCCAAATGCATCAAGCTGTCGAAGGAAGCCGAGCCGGAAATCTACGCCGCCACCAACCGCTTCGGCGCCGTGCTGGAGAACGTCGTCTTCGATCCGGCAACCCGCGTCTGCGATTTCGACAGCGACAAGCTCACGGAAAATACCCGCTCGGCCTATCCGATCGAATTCATGCCGCTGGCGTCGAAAACCGGCCACGCCGGCCAGCCGAAGAACATCATCTTCCTCACCGCCGACGCCTTCGGCGTCATGCCGCCGATCGCAAAGCTGACGCCGGCGCAGGCGATGTACCACTTCCTGTCCGGCTACACCGCCAAGGTCGCCGGCACCGAGAAGGGCCTGGTCGGCGTCGAGCCGGAATTCTCCACCTGCTTCGCCGCGCCGTTCCTGCCGCGGCCGCCGTCGGAATACGGCAATCTGCTGCGCGACCTGATCAAGCGGCACAATGTCGATTGCTGGCTGGTCAATTCCGGCTGGACCGGCGGCATCTACGGCATCGGCCGCCGCATGCCGATCAAGGCGACGCGCGCGCTGGTCACCGGCGCGCTCGACGGCTCGCTGAAGAACGCGAGCTACCGCACCGATCCGTATTTCGGCTTCGCGGTGCCGACCTCGGTGCCCGGCGTCGAGCCGCATCTGCTCTATCCGATGAAAACCTGGAAGGACAAAGCCGCGTTCGACGAGACCGCGCGGAAACTCGTGCGCATGTTCCAGGACAATTTCGTCAAATACGAAAAACACGTCGACGCCGACGTCCGCGCCGCGGCGCCGGAAGTGCGGCTGGCGGCGGAGTGACGTAATGTCATTCCGGGCGCGCATGCGCGGCCGGAATCTTACCCGGCCATCCAATACAGCAGCACGGCTCTGTCTGTGACTATGGATTCCGGGCTCGCGCTTCGCGCGCCCCGGAATGACGGCGGCATGCGATGCAAAAACTCCAACTCGGCCGCAACGGCCCCGATGGTCTCCGCCTTCGGCCTCGGCTGCATGGGCATGTCGGGCGGCTATGGGCCGGCCGACGAGAAGGAGTGCATCGCCACCATCCATGCCGCGCTCGAGGCCGGCATCACCATGCTCGATACCGGCGACTTCTACGGCATGGGCCAGAACGAAATGCTCATCCGCGACGCGCTCAAGGGCGGCAAGCGCGAGCGCGCCTTCATCGCGGTGAAATTCGGCTCGATGCGCGGGCCGGATCTGAAAATCATCGGCGACGACGGCCGGCCGAACGCGACCAAGAATTTCCTCGCCTATACGCTGCGGCGGCTCGGCACCGATTATGTCGATCTCTACCAGCCGTCCCGCGTCGATCCCGACGTGCCGTTCGAGGATACGATCGGCGCCATCGCCGACATGGTGAAGGCCGGCTATGTGCGCCACATCGGCGTGTCGGAAACCTCCGCCACGAGCGTGCGGCGGGCCCATGCGGTGCATCCGATCGCCGCGCTGCAGATCGAATATTCGCTGTTTTCCCGCGGCATCGAGCGCGACATCCTGCCGACGCTGCGCGAGCTCGGCATCGCGCTGGTCGCCTATGGCGTGCTCTCGGGCGGCCTGATCAGCGACCGCGCCGAGGCGGCCGGACCGCGGCAAGCGAAATCCGCACCCGCAAGCCGCGTTTTTTCGCCGAGAATTTTGCCAAGAACATCGCGCTGGTCGAGGCGCTCGGCAAGATCGCGCGCGAGAAGAACGCCACCACGGCGCAGCTTGCCTTTGCCTGGGTGAAATCGCGCGGCGACGACGTCGTGCCGCTGATCGGCGCGCGCCGCCGCGACCAGCTCAAGGAAGCGCTCGGCGCGCTCGACGTGAAACTATCGCCCGACGATCTTGCGCGCATCGAGCAGGCGGTGCCGGCCGACGCCGTCGCCGGCACGCGGTACATGCCGGCCGTGCTCGCGCATATGGATAGCGAGCACGCCGGCTGAGCTAATCGGGAATCAGCACCTGACGCCGGCGGCTGCTTGCGGCATGCGCATCCCAAGCGGCGCCGATTTCGGAGAGCGGCCGCGTCTCGATGTCCAGCGCAATTTCGCCTGAGGCAGCAAGGCGGCACAGTTCCGCATAAGCCTCCGCCTGCATTTCGACCGGCGCGTGGTAATAGCCGAATCCCATGATGTCGATGCAGCTGCGCCGCGCGGTCGCGCCAGGCACTGTCATGGCGGGCGCTGCCCGCGTCCCGATGTGAACCAGGCGGCCACAGGTCGCCATCACCTCGAGCGCCGCCTCGGCCGGCGCGCCGCAGACATAATCCATGACCACGTCGACGGCGCCGCCGGCGGCATCGCGGTAGGCGGCAACGAGGTCCGTCGCCGCCGCAAGCGTGACGGTTTCGTCGGCGCCGAGGCGTTTGGCACGTTGCAGCGCTTCGCGATTGCGGCCGGCGGCGACGACCCGGCCGGCGCCGAGCCGCTTCGCCGCAGTGACCGCAATCAAACCGGAGACGCCCGTGGCGCCAAGAATCAACACCGTCTCGCCCGGCCGCATCCGCCCGCGCCAGGAAAGCCCGAGCCACGCGGCAAGCCCGGCATTGCCGAGCGCCGCCGCGGTGTCATCGGCGACACCATCAGGGATCGGGAAGGCAAACCGCGGATCGATCAGCGCACGTTCGGCCATCGAGCCGAATGGAGCTATCGGCGCTCTGAGATTGAAGTAGATGCGCCGGCCATCGCTCCGCCGCGCGACGCCCTCCCGGCCGAGCACGAAAGGACCATCCGGCATCGTGACGTAATGAATGCGCCGGGCGACCACCTTGTCGAGCCCGGTCAAAGCGGCGGCCAAAACCTCGACGACAACCGCGCCGTCAATCGCTTGCGGTTCTGCAAAACGACCGTAGACGGGCCGCTGATCGTCCTTCATCACCGCGGCCTGCATGGCTTCCTCTGCGCTGGTCCGTGCGGTGGCAGAAACGGCGACGCCGGCGTTTCCGCTACATCGGATTGATGCCGAGCTCTTTGGCGAAGGCCGCGATCTTGGCGCGTTGCTCGTCGATCGATTTGCCGAACTCTTCCGGCCCGCCGATATTGGTGAGCTGTCCCGTCGTGGTGAGGCGATCCTCGATGGTCGGATCGACCACCGCGCGGATGTCGGCGGTGATGCGCTGGCGCAGCTCGAGCGGCATTCCCGTCGGCCCAAACAATCCGACCAGGCCGTCGATGGTCAGCGCCGGATAGCCCGCTTCCGCGACCGTGGGCAGTTCGGCTGGGTCGGCGCCCGCACCGAATTGGTCACGGCCAACAGCTTGATCTTGCCGGACTCAAGTTGCGGCCGCACGATCGCCAATGCCGCTTCGTAGACCTGCACGCGGCCTTCGGCGAGATCGTTGGCGGCATCGACCGGGTTGCGGTACGGCACTTTGTTGATGTTCAGACCTTCCTGCTTGAGCCAGCCGCCAAACACGAAATCCAGCGCGCCGGTGACGCCCGCCCAATTCAGCTTACCCGGCTCGGCGCGCGCCATGGCCGCGAGCTCTTTGAGCGAATTGACGTTGAAGGCTCGCCGGGCACCGAGATGGTGATGATGGTGTTGGACACCCGCGTGATCGGCACCAGTCGCTCGGCTGATAGGGCAGGTTGTCGTGCAGGTAGACATGCGCGGTGAACGACGATGTCGGACTGAACAGCAGCACGTGATCGTCGTGCGCCGTGACGAAGGCATTGATCGCCACGATGGCATCGCCGCCGGGGCGATTTTCCACGATCACCGGCTGGCCCCAGCGCTGGCTGAGGCGGTCCGCCAACAGCCGCGCGCCGATGTCCGAGCCGCTTCCGGCGCCGAGCGTGAGGATGAATCGCACCGGCCGGGTCGGCCATTTGGTCTCGGCTGAGGCCATGAAGGTGACGGCCGACACGGCGACGAGTCCCAACGCCAGGGCAAACAGGTAACGCAGCCGCATGGATTCCCCCATTTCGCGTCACATTTGCGGTGGCGCGGATGCTCGCAGGATACAAAAAAGCCGCGAGGACGACAGCTTGCCCGCGAACGTCATATTGCCGCGTACCGATGCTACGCCTCCGGCTGCATCTCGCGCCCGGCGCGGCGCGCCCAGTTCTCCCAGGCGCGATTGAGCGTGTAGGCGCTCACGCGCGAGGCGATCTTGTCGACTTCGCCGGGGGTGAGGAATTTTATCTCGCCCATCGGCATCGCCTGCATTTGCAGCTTGGCGCCGAGCTCCAGATAAACCGAGACGAAAACCGCATGACGCACCGAGCGGCCGACGACGGTGGCGCCGTGGCCGCGCATCAGCGCCGTCGGCCGCGGGCCGATGAGATGGGCGAGATCGCGGCCCATGGCCATGTCGCTGACCAACAGCGCGGTGTCGCCGAACTTGTCGTGGGAATCCCAGACCGGCACTTCGTGGCCCATCGAGGCGCACATGTGCAGCAGCGGTTTGAGCTTCTTGCTGGTGACGCCGAACGGGATCGTGCTCGGCGAATGGTTGTGCACCACGGCGTGCACGTCCGGCCGCGCCTCGTAGATGGCGCCGTGGATGAAGCGCTCAAGATAAGGCGCGCGGCCGCGCTCGTCGATCGCCGTGCCATCGTAGGTATATTCGACGATGTCGTCGCGCTCGATGCGCTCGGGCGCACGCGCCCGCGACAAGAGATAATGTTGCGGATTGTCGGGGTGCCGGGCGCTGACATGGCCGAATGAATCGACGATGCCCTCGTTGGCCAGGATGCGATTGGCCGTCACCAGTTCTTCGAGAATGAAATCGAGCTTGCTCATTGCGGCGCCTCTCCCTTGTCGGGGCGCGATCCTATGGGCCGCTATGGGGTTTGTGAACCGCCGTTCGGCAAGACCGCTATGCAGGACCGCTATGCAAAGACCGCTATGCAACGGGGCGGCAGTGCGTCGCGGGACGACGCCGCCGATCTGCGCTATGCCAAGCCGATACCGCGCCGGAATTCAGGAACCCAAACCATGTCGAGACACGTAGCGATTGCCGGAATAGGCCTCCTGCTTGCGGCCGCCACCGCTGGCGCGCAGGACGGCAAATTTCCCCGACCATCCGGTCCGGGTCATCGTCTCGGTGCCGGCGGGCGGCGGCGTCGACACCGTCACCCGGATCGTCGCCGCCAAGATGAGCGCCGTATTGGGTCAGCCGCTGCCGGTCGAGAACAAGAGCGGTGCTGGCCGGCAGCGTTGCGGCGGATTACGTGTTCCACGCCGATCCGGACGGCTACACCTTGCTGGCATCGCAGCCGGCGCCGATCACCACCGCTCCGTTTTTGTACAAATCGCTCAATTACGATCCGATGCAGCTCACGCCGGTCGTGATCATGTCGCATGTTCCGAACGTGCTCCTGGTGCGGCCCGACTTCCCGGCCAACACCGTGCAAGAGCTGATCGCCTACGCCAAGGCCAATCCGGGCAAGCTCAATTATGGCTCGCAGGGCATCGGCACCACCTCGCATCTGACCACGGAACTGTTCGAGACGATCACGCATACCCAACTCGTTCACGTGCCGTACAAAGGGACCGCACCGGCGCTCAACGATCTGATTTCGAGTCACGTCGATCTGATGTTCAACGAGCTTGCCAGCTCGATCGAGCTCAACAAGGCGGGTAAGGTGAAAATCCTCGCCGTCGCGACCAAGCAGCGGGTCGCGGCGATCCCTGAGGTGCCGACGCTGGAAGAAGCCGGCGTGGCCGGCTGCGAATCCGATACCTGGAACGCGCTGACCGCGCCGCCGAAAACGCCGGCCGGCGCCGTCGCCAAGCTCAACGATGCGGCCAACCAGGTGATGAAGGATCCGGAGCTGCTCGATCGCTACAAGCAACTCAGCCTGTCACCCGGCGGCGGCACGGTCGCGCAGATGAGCGATTTCCTCAAAGCCGAGACGCAGCGCTGGGGCGCCGTCATCAAAGCTGCCGGTATTCAGCCGGAATAACCGGAGCTCGCGGCCGCGGCGTCCGTTCCGCGCACTGGTATGACGATTGGATAAATTTCGCTCACGCGCTCTTGCGGCCTCATGAGCTGCGTCGTATCGATACGCTACCGCCCGCGCCGGGACGTCGTGCCGATACGATCATGCGTAAAACCTTATTCGGATTGTTCAACGATCAGGATGCCGAGCTTGGCGGCAAGCTTGCCGGCATTTACGGCCTGCTGATCGCCGCCAATGTTCTGGCGTGGGTTTGGGCGCTGGTCGCGTTTCGCGATTATCCGGTGCTGGTCGGCACCGCGTTCCTGGCCTATGCGTTCGGTCTGCGCCACGCGGTGGATGCCGACCATATCGCGGCCATCGACAACGTAACGCGCAAACTGATGCAGGAGGGCAAGCGGCCGATCGGCGTCGGCTTCTTCTTCTCGCTCGGCCATTCGACCGTGGTGGTGCTCGCCTCCGCCGTCATCGCGCTGGCCACCAGCGCGCTCCAAGGCCGCTTCGACGGCTTCAAGCTTGTCGGCGGCACCATCGGCACGCTGGTCTCGGCGATTTTTCTGTTCCTCGTCGCCGCCGCCAATTTCGTCATCCTGCTGTCGGTCTATCGCACTTTCCAGGAAGTGCGCCGCGGCGGCGCCTTCGTCGAGGAAGACTTGAATCATCTGTTGGCGCAGCGCGGCATTCTTGGCCGGCTGTTCCGGCCGATGTTCCGGCTGATCTCGCGCAGCTGGCATATGTATCCGCTGGGTTTCCTGTTCGGGCTCGGCTTCGACACCGCGACCGAGATCGGCGTGCTCGGCATTGCCGCGGCGCAAGCTTCCAAAGGATTGCCGATCTGGTCGATCATGGTTTTTCCCGCGCTATTCACCGCGGGCATGTCGCTCGTCGACACCACCGACGGCGTGCTGATGCTCGGCGCCTATGGCTGGGCCTTCACCAAGCCGATCCGCAAGCTCTACTACAACCTGACGATCACCTTCGTGTCAGTGCTGGTCGCCGTGCTGATCGGCGGCATCGAAGCGCTCGGCCTGTTGGCCGACCGACTGAATCTCGAAGGGCCGTTCTGGCTCTATATCGGCACGCTCAACGATCACTTCGGCAGCCTCGGCTATCTCATCATCGCGATCTTCGTCTTGAGCTGGCTGGTCTCGATCGCCGTCTACCGGCTGGCGCGGTTCGACCGCATCGAAAGTCGCGTCAACGCCAGTGCGTGAGCATGATCCCGAAAAGTGGACACCGGTTTTCGGATAAGATCATGCTCCACCAAAATGCCCGCAGCGGCAAAGCGCCGCTTGTGGCCGCGACGCCGAAACCTAGATAAAGTCCCGCCCACAACGCACCAAGCGGTCCTCCCATGGCGAACGATCGAGACCAGCCGGAACTGCCTCGGGTCGAGCCCGAGATCATTCCGCCGAACCGCGCAGGAAGCGGATCGGGACGCGGACCCGACTGGCGGCGCGCGGCCTGGCGCCCCTATGGGCAAAACGAAACGGCCGGCATGCATCGCGTCTATGTCACGCGGATCGGGCCGTTCGGCTTCGCCATGCTGACTTTGGCGTTCGCCATCCTCGCTGCGGCGGTCTTGTTGGTCTTCGCCGGCGCGATACTGCTCTGGCTTCCAGTGGTCGCCTTGCTGATCGTCGTCGGCGCCATTGTCCGCTTTTTGCGCTGAGCCACGCACCGCCGGTTGGATGGCAACGCCCGTTATTTTGACCGTCGCACACGCCGAATACACGCGGCGTTAACCTTAAGTCTTTATGAATTGATTAACCATATGCGTTGCGTGGTTGTGCCACAGTGGCGTGACCTTGCTGGCGCATGTGGCGGGCCACCATGTACGCGGCCGACTGTCCGCAGTGTCGAGATTTGTGTCGAGATCAGCGTGAATGTTTGAAGCGTCGAGTCATATGCCGTCGACTGCGGTCGCAAGCCGCGATCTGAGCGTGGGCTTCGCGTCCCTTCCCCCGATCGACGTGCAAAAAATCTGGTCCGTCCTGTGGCGGGGCAAAATCACGATCCTGCTGTCGACGATTGTCGCGGTCGGCCTGGCGGCTCTTTTCGTGATCATGGTGCCGCACAAATACACGGCGACGACGCAGATCCTCATCGACCCGATGGATTTGCGCGCGGCCCAGACTGACATCTCGCCGGCCATTCCGCAAAGCGATGCCGCCGTGCTCCAGGTCGAAAGCCAAGCCCGCGTCATCGCTTCCGACAATGTGCTGAGCCGCGTCGTCGCTTCGGAAGGCCTCGACCACGACCCCGAATTCATGCACGGCGCGGTGGCGGAAAAATACGGGTCGATCGCTGCGCTGAACGAGCTGGAAAAGCGCGTCCAGGTGAAGCGCTCCGAGCGCACCTATGTGGTCGACGTCAGCGTCACCAGTGAAGACCCGGAAAAGGCCGCGCGCCTCGCCAATGCCATCGCGCAAACCTATCTCACCGAGCAGACCGAAGTGCGGTCCAACGCCGCCCGCCAGATCTCGCAATCGCTGACGGGACGGCTCAAGGAGCTCCAGGGCCGCGTGCGCGACGCCGAACAAAAGGTCGAGGCCTACAAGGCGAGCCACAATATCGTCGGCGCCAACGGCGAGCTCGTCAACGAGCAGCAGCTTACGAACTTGAACTCCCAGCTCAGCTTGGCGCGCGCGCGCACTTCGGAAGCGAAGGCGCGCCTCGATCAGGTCGAAAGCGTGCTGCATTCGAAAACGCCGATCGGCGCCTTCCCGGAAGCGGTGCAGTCGCAGACCATCAGTATGTTGCGCAGCCAATATGCCGAGATCATGCGCCGCGACGCCGAGCAGAAGTCCTCGCTCGGCGAACGTCACCCCGCGGTCATCGAGATCGAGGCGCAGGGGGCGCGGCTGCAGAAGCTGATCGAAGACGAGGTCAGCCGCATCGCGCAGTCCGACAGCGCCGAATACGAGCGCGCCAAAGCGGACGAGGACATGCTGTCGCACGAGGTCGATGCGCTCAAGAACACCGCGGTCAGCACCAATGAATCGCTGGTCGGCTTGCGCGAGCTCGAGCGCGACGTGCAGGCGAGCCGCGCGGTCTATGAATTGTTTCTGGTCCGCTCCCGCGAAACCGGCGAGCAGGAGCAGGTCGATACCAAGAACATTCGCATCATCTCCAAGGCCGACCGGCCGCTGTACCGCAGCTCGCCGCCGCCGAGCCTGATTCTCGGCTTGGCGGCCGCGTTGCTCGGCTTCGCTTCGGGCGTCGGCATCGTCATCATGCGGGGGTCGGCCGAAGACGCCGCGCCGCGGCCGGCCAAGACCAGAGCAAAGCCGCCGGCCAATTTCGGCAGACTGGGTACGTTCGCCAAGAAGTTATGGGAAACGCCTGAACCGCCACGCGCCATTACGGTGCTGGCGACATTGCCCAGCGTCGATACCGCGTTCGGCCTGGAAGCGGTGGAAGACCCGCATTCGCGTTACGCCCGCCAAATCCGCAAAGTGTACGACGCCGTGCAGGCCAGCCACAAAAAGCATGGTAATCCGAGCGTTCTCGTTGTCGCCGCCGACGATGAAGACGACACCGCTTCCGTCGCGCTGATGCTCGCCGCGACGGCCGCGGCAACCCAGCGCGTGCTGCTGATCGACACCGACCTCAAGCGCCGGACGCTGTCGGCGATCGACGCCGATGAGGGCGAAGCCGGGCTGGTCGACGTCGCCGTCGGCCGCTGCGAGCTCTCCGAAGTGATCGTTCGCGACCGCGACACCAACGTCAATCTGCTGCCGTTCGTTTCGCCGAACAGCCGCCGCGATCGCCGCATCAGCGATGCCGATATCAAAGAGGCCTTCGACAAGACCAAACGCTTCGACATGGTGATCGTCGCCGCGGTGGATGTTCGCCGCGACCCGAGCGCCCGGTTTTTTGCCGGACTGGTCGACCATATCGTGCTGGTCGCCAGGGCCGACGAGCGCGACGATGACGCCGTCGAGCTGTTCGTCGCGCGGCTGGGTTCCGATGCGCAAAAAATCCGTGGCGCGGTCCTGACCGGCGTCGAAGCCGCCTGAAGGTCGGCGCGGCCGCGCCAGCGAGGAAAGTCGTCGTGGCGAATATCGGTTATCTTCCGCGGCAAGATTTTGCGGTCGACAGGACCAGCCCCGCCGATATTCTGATCCGCAGCGTGTTGATCGCGGTGGTATTTCTGGCGCTGTGGTTCTCTTTCCACCCCTTTCCCGCTCTGGATGAGCCGATCGAGGTCACCGAAGCGGGCAACCTCGCCAATCAGCTCGGCTATTCGACCTTGTTCGTGCTGCTCGCGACGTGGAACCTGTTTCACCAGCCCCAGCGATTGTTGCTTCTGGTGCGGCCGGTTCTGATCGTGACGCTGCTTTGGTTCGCCTTGACCGTCGCCACGTCGTGGGATCCTGCGCAGTCCGCCCGCCGACTTGCTTTTGCGCTGGTGACCATCGGCATCGCCGGCATGGTGCTGTTGGTGCCAAAAACACCGCGGCATTTCGCCGACGTGATGGCCGTGGTGGTGTTGATCGTGCTCGTTGCCTGTTATCTCGGCGTCGCCTTTGCGCCGCAGCTGACGATTCACCAGGCTTCGGATGTGATCGAACCCGAGCTTGCCGGCGATTGGCGCGGCATCTTCGGCCATAAGAACGAAGCCAGCGCGGTGATGGTGTTGTTCGTTTTCATCGGCATTTTTGTCGCCCGCGTGCGCAGTCTCGGCATCGGCGCCGTCATCGTCGCGCTGGCGCTGCCGTTTCTTTATTTCACCCATTCGAAGACCGCGATGGCAGCGCTGCCGCTGGCGTTGATCGTTTCCGTCATCATGGCGCGCGCGGCCAAGCCGGCCAACGGTGTCGCTGTCGCGCTGTCGCTTCTGGTCGCCTTGAACCTGATATCGGTCGGATCGATCTATATCGCGCCGATCAGCGCCGTGGTCGACGCGATCATGCCGGACGCGACCTTTACCGGCCGCACCGATATCTGGAAATTCGCCGTGGATCACGTGGCGCAACGCCCGATCACCGGCTACGGCTTTGCCACGTTCTGGGGCACCGAGCAGGTCGTTTACGGCATGACCGGTGCGACCTGGGCCAATACCGCGAGCCATGCGCACAACGGCTATCTCGACCTTGCGCTGACCATCGGCATTCCCGGCTCGGCGCTGGTGACGCTGTGGCTCATCGTGCTGCCGCTCTTCGACTATTGCCGGGCGCCGGACGAGCCCGAAAGCGCGGCGCTGAAAATGCTGTTCCTGCGCATCTGCCTGTTCGCGGCTTACGGATCCTGCTTCGATACCGCATTCACCCAATTGGGCGCACTGTGGCTGATCCTCATCGCGGCCGCGTTCGGGCTGCGCCTCCTGGCGGTCTCGCGGGTATCGCGTTGAGACCGCATCAGACGCTGCCAAAGCCTTAAGCCTAATTTCCAATTAACCTTTATTTTCCATGGCTTAGCGCATAACTAAGATGCCCGTGGAGGGTAGCGCCATGCCGGCACAAACCGGCTCTCTTTGCTTCGACGCGACGACCGAACTGAAGTGGGACGTGCCGGTCGCCACGATCGGCGGGCTGCCCATTGCGGTGATCGACCGCGCCCGCTCGGCTGAGCTCATGGTCGATACCGCACTGGTCCGGCGCAATACCGCGCAGCGCCCGCTCGTCTTCACGTCCGCGAACGGTCAGGTGCTCTCGATGTGCGCTCGCGACGCGCGGATCCGCGATCTCTTCCTCGACGCCGATCTCATCCATGCCGACGGCATGCCGCTGGTCTTTGTCTCGCGCTTTCTCAACACGATGCCGCTGCCGGAGCGGGTCGCGACCACGGACCTGTACCACGACACCGCGCTTGCCGCGCAAGAGCGCGGCGCCAGCATTTATCTGCTCGGCGCCACCAAGACGGTCGTGGATCAGGCGGTGCGCCGCACCAAAGAGCTTTATCCCACGCTTAAGATCGCCGGATACAGCAGCGGCTATTTGCGCCGCGACGGCGACGAGGAGCGCATCATCGCCGATATCAATCACGCCCAGCCGGACATTCTTTGGCTCGGCCTCGGTGCGCCAGCCGAGCAATCGTTCGCTGCGCGCAATCGCGACCGGCTGCACGGCGTCGGCCTGATCAAGACCTCCGGCGGCTTGTTCGATTTCGTCTCCGGCAAGAATTCGCGAGCGCCGGCTTGGATGCAACGGCTCGGGCTGGAATGGGCCTATCGGATCTATCTCGAGCCGCGCCGTCTCGCCGGCCGCTATCTCATGACCAATCCGCATGCGATTTTTCTGTTGCTCACGCGGACCGGACGCACCGAGAGTGCTCCGCTGACACGGAGCGTCTCCGCGCCATGACCGCCTTGCCGGCGCCTCATGTCTGCCTGTGCATACCCACGTTCCGCCGGTCCGAGGGCTTGCGCAACCTGCTCGCCCATGTCGAGCGATTGAACTACTCAGGCCCGATCGACGTCATCGTGGTCGACAATGATGCCGAAGGGCGTGCCGGCGCGGCGGTTGTCGAACAGGTCGCGCGAACGTTTCGCTTGCCGCTGACTTGCATCGTCGAGCCGCGCCGCGGCCAGACCTACGCCTATAACCGCGCCTTCGCTGATGCTTGCCGCACAACGCCGGCGCCCGATTACGTGGCCGTGCTCGACGACGACGAATATCCCGATCCGAACTGGCTCACCGAAATGATCCGGGTCGCGGGCGCATACGGCGCCGATATCGTCGGCGGCCCGGTTTTTCCGGTGTTCGACAATCCCGACCATTGGCTGGCCAAGAGCGGCTTCTATGCACCGAGCCGCAACGCCACCGGCCCGGTGTCGTTGATCTACGGCGCCGGCAATATGCTGATCCGGCGCAGCGTGCTGGAACACTATCTCGACGAGCCCTTCCAGCATGCTTACGCGTTCACCGGCGGCAGCGACTACGACTTTTTCTGGCGCTGCCGCAACGACGGCCGCAGTTTCGCCTGGGCCGACGATGCCCAGGTGTTCGAGACCACGCCGCCGTCGCGCACCACGGTCGGCTATGTGCTGCGCCGCAAGTTCCGCAACGGCACCGAGGCGACCCGGCTGGAGCGCAAATTTTTGGGAACGGTCGCCGGCACGCTGCGCCGCTGGGGCATCGGCCTGGGCCTCATCGGCCTCGGCATCGCCTCGCTGCCGCTGGCCGCGCTGCGCGGCCGCCGCGCCATCATGGCAAGCCTGATCCGCGCGGCGCGCGGAGCAGGCCGCCTCGCCGCGGAATTCGACCTGCATTACGAGCAATACCGCTAGCCGCTTCGCGCGGCGGCGTTGCCGCCGTTAACGGCACGCGGCACAGCGTTAACACGCACGCGCAATTAGGATTAACGATTTACGACGATCGGTGAACGCTCGCTAAATCGCAAACGCGCGATGGACGAATAAGCGGACAGACACTTATACCTTTCAGGGGCTCCTGAAATGGCAATGTCGCAAGCATGAACCGAACACAACAACACTCCAGCTTGCCTGTTTCCGAAGACTTCACCGCGCCGGTCACGCTGCCGCGCATGCCCGGCTTCGCCGAGGCGCCATATCAAATGTTGGCCGGGAAGCTCACGCGCCTCCTGGCGCGCAACGTGCCGACGAAAAAACTGACGATGCGCAATACGCGGCCGCTGGTCTCGTTCACGTTCGACGACGCGGCCGCAACGGCATGCACCGCCGGCGCCGCGCTGCTCGAGCAATGTCACGCCCGCGGCACCTTCTATGTCTCCGGCGAGAAATGCGGCAAGCCCAGTCCTACCGGGCGGCTTGCGACCGTCGATCAGTTGAAAGCGTTGCATGCCAACGGCCACGAGATCGCGTGCCACACCTTTTCGCACATGCCGGTTGTCGGCATCGGCCGGCAAGCGCTGGCGAGCGACCTCGACCGCAATCGCTTCTTCCTGCAAGGCATTCTTGGCCATATCCCGGTCAGCAACTTCGCCTATCCGTATGGCGACATATCGTTCGCCGCCAAGCGCTATCTCGGTGCGCGCTACGATTCCTGCCGCGCGACGACGCCCGGCGTGAACGCCGATATCGCCGATCTCAGTGTGTTGAAATCCAACGCGTTGGAACAGGCGTCGATCGGCCGCCAAGACATTTCGCACCTCATCACCGAGACGGTGCGACGCAACGGCTGGCTGCTGTTTGCCAGCCACGACGTCAACGATACGCCGAGCCAGTACGGCGTGCGACCCGAGCTCCTCACCTTCGCGTTGCGTAGCGCGCTGGCCGCCGGATGCCGGATTGCCACCGTCGCGCAAGCGCTTCGCATCCTGCGCGGCGAAGAGCCGGGCGGGGAGGCGGCGTGACATGAGCGCGGTCGCCCTGATAACGCCGACCTATTCGCACGATCTGGAGCGCTGCACGCTATTGTGCGAGAGCGTCGATCGCCACGTCAGCGCTTTTTCGAATCACTATCTCATCGTGCCTGACGATGAGCTTGAGCTGTTCGCCAAGTTCGACACCGGCCGGCGCCAGGTGCTGCCGCTGTCGCAAATGCTGCCGTCCTGGCTCAAGCCGCTGCCCCGATTCATTCGGCGCCACAACCGGCAATATTGGTGGGCGTTGCGCGGCAAGCCGGTCAACGGCTGGCACATCCAGCAATTCGCCAAGATCGCGACCGCCCACATCGTCCCCGAGACCGTGAGCTGCATGCTCGATTCCGACGTGGTGTTCGTCCGGCCGTTCGACCTGGCGGGGATGGCGCTGCCGAATCCGACGCCGCTCTACATCAGGCCGCGTGAAGTGACCACCGCAATGGCCGATCATTGCGACTGGGTGCGATCGAGCCATCGTTTGCTCGGCCTGGAACGGCCCTCGTTCCCGGCCAACGATTTCATCGGTCACATCATCTTCTGGAATCAGCAGGCCGTGCGCGCGATGACCGCGCGTATCGAAGAGGTGACCGGGCTCGAATGGGTCGACGCGCTGTACCGCGCCCACGCCATATCCGAATACATGCTGTACGGCGTTGCCGTTTGCAGCGATGCCGCGTTGCTGCGCCGCCATCGCTGTACGACGCAATCGTCGTGTTTCAGCTATTGGGACCGCGAGCCGCTCGACAAAGCCGCCCTCGACAATATGCTCAAGGCGGTGCCGGAACACTGCGTGGCGTTTTCGTCGGCGTCCTTCAACGGCACCTCCGTGCATGACGTTCGCGCGGCGGTCGAGCGGTTAACCAATCCGCAACGCACCTGGAGCGGCGCCACGGCGCCGTCGGTAGTCCCGGCGCGGACGCTTGAACATCAAGTTAATGATTTAATTTGACGCCAAAAAGCCGGGGTTAAGAAACCCAGGCTATAGAACGCAAGCCATGCTTGTCGGACAGACCGCGGTCAATTTCGCAGCCAATGTCATTTCGGCTGTCTTTGGCCTCATCAACGTCATGGTGTTCACGCGGCTGTTCGCACCGGCCGAGTTCGGCACCTATGTGCTCGGCGTAGGCTTCGCCACCATCGCCAGCGCATTCATGACCAGCTGGCTGCGGCTTCCCATCATGCGCGAGCAGGCGCGCGGTGACGGCACTGACATTCGCGGCATCCTGCTGCCTGGACTCATGCTGTCGTGCCTGTTGGCGCCGCTGGCCTGTTTTGTCGCGGTTTTGGCCGGCATCGGCAGCGGGCCGGCGCTCGCCGCCGCCGGGCTGGCGCTGGCGGTCGGATTTTTCGAAGTGGGCCAGGACCTGATGCGGGCGCGCCTGAAGGCCTTCACGGTGATGAAGGCAACGGTGGTACGCGCGGTTCTGGTGTCGGTGTTCGGTGTCGTGGTCTCGATCGCAGGGCACACCGGCATCCTGTTGTTGCTGTCGTCGACATTCGCCTATCTCCTGGCCGCCCTGGCCTTCGCCGCTCCGGTGTGGTCGGGGACTGTCATCTGCCACGACCGCGCGCGGCTCTTCGCGCTGGCAAAGGCCGGAATTCCATTCACCGCGTCTCTCACACTCTATTCGTTGTCGAGCGTGATCGACCGCTTCATCATCGCGCATCTGATCAGCCCGGCCGCCGCCGGCCAATTCAGCGCCGGCGCCGACCTCGTTCGACAAGCCTTGATCATTCCGGCGATCAGCGCGGCGGCGGCTTTTTGCCCGCTCGCGGTGCAGATCTACGCCAGTCAGGGCCGCGATGCCGCTCGCTCCCACCTCGAAGAGTGCTTTGAGTTCCTGCTCGCCATCGTGCTGCCCGCCTCGGTAGGCTTCGCCGTCGTGTCGACCCAAATCGCCGATGTGGTGCTTGGCTCCGATTTCAGAACGATGGCAGCCGCCGCCATGCCGATCGTGTCGATCGCGGTCATCTTCCAGATCATGACTTATCAATACCTGCACATCGGCTTTCTGTTGTCGGAACGCAATTCCTTCTATTTCTGGAACACGTCGCTGGTGCTGGTCGTCAATCTCTTCGTCAGCTATGTCCTGATCGAGCGGCTCGGCGCGGTCGGTGCGGCCTGGGGCCGGCTTGTTGCGGAGATTTTCGGCTTTGCCAGCGCACTGGTGCTGACGCGATGGGCGTTTCCGATGCCGGTGCCGTTTCTGCGCATGACCCGGGTGTTGATCGCCACCATGGTCATGGCGATCGTGGTGCGAAGCCTGGAGCTCGCGCTTCAGCTGAGCGACAAAGACGCGCTCGCCGTGCTGCTGCCTTCCGGCATCCTGACCTATTTGGTGATGTGCTGGCTGCTTAACGTCGCCAAAGGCCGCGATCACCTCAATCGCGGCCTATTGATCGTGCGCAACGCGCTCGCGCGCTGACAAGCGGCACGAATTGCGACCGACCGCGATACGTCCCGGTCAGTCCTTCACTCTGCGGAACCAAAAAGAACCGACGAATGGATCGGGGCCGCGTTCGGCGAGGATCGGAAATGCGCGCTTGAACTGCGGCGAGCCCAAATGCATGAGGTGGTTCAACGAGCAGATGATCTCGAATTCTTTGTTGAAAGAAAGAAAGGCCTCGAGCAGATACTGCTCGTTCCAAAAGCGCCGCTCCACATTGAGCCATTGCGCCGGATAGTCCCGCGGCGAAAAGATATCGTGGACCTGGACGATGACTCCTTTGGGCAGGTTCGGCAGAATATGCAAAAATTCGAACTCGACGTCGCCCATGGGTCTTAGCGCATGGGAGGAATCGATGAAAACGATGTCGCCGGGTGACAACGAGCGAAACAGGATCAGGTCGCTCTTTTCGATCAGTTCGCGCTTGACCTCGATGCCGAGGCCTTCAAGCCACGGATTTTCGAACGGCTCATAACAAATCTGCCGGCAGGAATACTGGCTGTCGGCCGCCTTGGCATCCGCGATCGCCAGATGCGCAACGATCGTGGATTGCCCGCAACCGATTTCGACGATCTTGCGCGGTCGAAAGTGCCTGATCATGCAGTAAAGCGCTTCCGCGTCGCCCGGACCGCAATAGCCGTTCGTATAGGAAAAGGTTCGGCCGCCGCAGCGCCGCCCTTCCAGGGCGCGCAAGGCTTCGCCGAAGTCGAATTGCGCAAGCAGGTCCGTTTGGGCGTCGAGATTCCAATCGATGCCGACAAGCGACCGTGGAGCGTCCGGGTCGCGGAAGATCTGCTCTGCGCTGAAAGTCGGCTCGTGATAATGATTGGCCACGACCGTAACGCCCGCCCGATCGAGCAGCCCGCGGACGGCGGGCAAGGTCGCGCGACGCGGTGCGACAAATCGCAAGAACGGCAGCGCCGGGACGAACAGCGCCAGCGCAACGCAATTCCGGATCATGTTCTTTATCTTGGCGACCAAGATCTTGGCGACAGTGGAGCCGGCCGTGTGCGGTTGCGCGCCGTTCGGCCCGCAAGCCGATAACGGCAGCGCCAACGCCGCCGCTTCTTCGCGATTGCTTGTTGCCATCTTGTCCATCATCGCCGTGTTGGTCGCCGCAGTGGTGGCGCGCCACCACGTATCCCATTCGATCGCCGCCGCCGGGCGCTGGCCTTGCTTGGCGACAGCCAGGAGCTGATCGGCAACGGCGCGCAGATCCGCGCCTTCGGGAATGAACGACAATACGCCGGCTTCGATCAGCCTGGTGAAGCCTGCGTGATGCGCAAACTCGGCCATCGAGCGCGGCGCCGTGACCACGACCGGCCGATCCGATTGCAGCGTGTGAATGACACTCGAACGGCGCGCGGTGAGGCCTTCGGGGAACAGGAACAGAAAGGAGCCGATCTCCTCGAACAGCGTATAGAGCTCCGCTTCGTCGGCAATGTAGCCGGTGACGATGACCTGATCCGCGATGCCGTATTCGGCCACCTTGGACCAGAACTGCCGCTCGTAGCCGTCGAGCGATTTCATGAAGCTGCCGACGAAAACGATTAAGGCGCGGACGCCGCTTTTGCGCAGATTGTCGCAGACGTCGAGCAGCGCGGCGGCGGCCTTGCCTTTATAGATCGCGCCGAAATAACCGATCACCACATCGCAGTTTTTGGCGGCATCGCGCAAACGCAAAACGCGTTCCGTGACGCGCCGCTCGTCCGGCCGGCGGATGGTCGGGGCATTCGGCACCAGCCGGCATTTTCTCCCCGCACCCATGAGCCAGCGCGTGCCGGCAATCTCGCCGGCGATGTACGGCGACACCACCATGATCGTGCGGCTGAGCAACACGAACGGCGTCAGCGCGAGCCGGCGTAGCCCGTGCAGCGCGCCCCATTCGTGCATGAAAACATTGACCCGACAGCGCACCAGGCGCGCGAACAGCAGGACCACCAGCGGCAGCAGCAGCAACCTTTTCCACGCCACCAGCGGCACGCTGAAAACGATCTGGTCGGCGGCGGCGATCTTGCGGAAGACGGCAGGAAGATCGCGCCAGCGGCTCGAGACGGCGAGCACCGCGTAGCCGTCGTCCGGATAGTCGTTCTGCAACGCGCTGACCAGGAGGCGCGCGAACAACTCGACGCCGCATTCTTCCGCGCTCGGCGTCAACAGGAACAGGCGACGTTCCTGCGCCCGCCCGGTAGCCGGTAACGGCGCGCTGCGTTGACGGACCGCATCGGTGTTGAATTGGACATTCATGTCGGCAGAGCTTTATCCAGGCTCCGTTAATAAATCGCGTAGCAAGCGGCTGCGTTAACGAATGCCGCCACGGCGCGAACCGCTCAACAGCCGCAGAACGCGAAATAATTTCCGGCGGTCGCATCGGCACGCCCGACAATCCGGCGAAAAATTAACCAATGCCTCTTCGACCTTAAAATGGGGTCCCGCGAACGCGTTGGCGAGCCCGACTTGGGGGTAACGTTACCGGCACGATTCACGGCCGATCACGGCTGCCTGCGTTAGAATTCGATCCGTCGGGTGGTGGCGGCGCATTGAGCAACAGAGCGTAGGCGTGACTGTCATTGATCTGCCACCGCGTGGACGCGTCGGCTCCTTCAAGGTCGAGCTTGCTGTCGGCGGCAATCTGGCCGCCGCGGATTGGCCATCGATCGCGGACGATCGCGATCTGCGGATGCACGTCTTTCAGTCGCGGGAATTCCTCGACATTTGGCTGGACACGATCGGCAAGGCGAGCCGCGTCGAGCCGTACTTTGTCGTGGTTAGGGACCGCGGTGGACGGCCGGTTCTCTATCTGCCGCTCATCATCGAAACCAAATTCAATGTCCGGCTGCTTCGCTTCATGGATTGCGGCGTCGCCGATTACAACGCGCCGATCGTGGCGGCGGATCGCGCACTGTCGCGCCAGGAATTTCACGAGGTGTGGGCGGACGTTTTGGCGCTATTGCCCGGCTTCGACGTCATCGACTTGAAGAAGATCGCAAGCGACGTCGCCGGCGCCATCAACCCGCTCACTTATCTCGACTGCACGCCCTTTGGCGAAAGCGGCCATGCGATCGTGCTGACCCGGTTGCGCGATCAAACCGATACACGGCGCGCGGTCGCGCGGCAGCGGCGCAAGCTGCAAAGCTACGCCAAGGGGCTGAGCCAGATCGGCGAGCCGCGCTTCATCGTCAATCCCGACGGCTCGGAAGCGGCACGCCTGACCGAACAGCTATTTGAGCTCAAGCGCCGAAAATATCAGCGCACGTCAACGCCGGATTTTCTCGCGGCACCCGGTGTCGAGCGCTTTTATCGCGAAATGACGAGCCCGGGCCGGCTCGGCACAATCAGCCATCTTTCGGCGCTGACGGTCGACGACGCCGTGGCGTCGGCGCATCTCGGCTTCATCGGGCGCGGCCGGTTCTATTATATTTTCCCGGCCTACGACACCGCTTTCGGCCGCCACCGCGTCGGCCATCTCCTGTTGCAGCACCTGATCGATCAATCGGTCGCGCAGGATTTCGACTACCTTCGATCTCGGTATCGGCGACGACTCCTACAAGAACAAATGGGCGACCCACCACCTCGCCCTGCAGAGCCATCAGCGCGCGGTAACCGCCGCCGGCCGGGTTTATTTGCAGATGCGGCGGGTCGGCCGTTTCGTCAACGCGAGCGGTATCCGGACCTGGTTCAAGACTGCGAGCTAACGGCCGGTTTTCTGCCCGAAATCCGCAGCCGTCGTCCGCGAGCCTGCCGCGATCGTGGGCAGCCACGGCATAAACTGGAATTTATACGCGGACTTCCATAAAGTGCCACGGAACGACGTGCTATCGAGCAGGGCGACAATCACCTTAACGAACTTTAATGCGCACGACATTGCGCCTTAAGGCCAACCGGGCATAGTCGCGAAAGAAGGGCCATCACTGACAGGTGAGGTAGTGGAACAGTAAATGCACTCCGGGCTTGAGCGAGGCGGCACGCAGAATCGAGTTGATTGGATGGGACCTTTGAAACCTGGTCGCGGGTCCCGGCGGCTGATTATTGTCTCCGTGATTGGCCTCGCGGCCCTGGCCTTGATTGCTGCGATCGTGATCTGGCGGCACGGCAAAACCACCCCGGTGGCAGGCCCGCCAATGGTCCCCGTCACGGTCGCCGAATCATCCCAGCACGACGTCCCGATCTATTACGACGCGCTCGGCACCGTGTCGGCCTACAACACCGTCGCCATTCGCGCCCAGGTCACCGGCCAACTGATTTCCGTCGACTTCCGCCAGGGCCAGGAGGTCCGCCAAGGCGACGTGCTGGCGCGGATCGACCCAGCGCCGCTCAAAGCCGTCCTCGATCAGGCCGTGGCCAAGAAGGCGGACGACCAGGCACAGCTGGTCGATGCGCAGAAGGACTTTACCCGGTTCACCACCCTGCAGGCCAAGAACTTCGATACGCAGCAGAACGTCGACCTGCAGCAAGCCAAGGTCGATCATTTCAAGGCCTCGATCGACGCCGACCAGGGCGCCATCGAGGCGGCGCAGGCTCAGCTCGATTATACGACGATCGTGGCGCCGATCGACGGCGTCGTCGGCTTTCGCCAGGTCGACGTCGGCAACATCATCCACACCACCGATCCCAATCCGCTCACGGTGCTGACCCAGATCAAGCCGTCCTACGTGATTTTCACGCTGCCCCAGAGCAACCTCGGCCCGGTGCGTGAAGCGATGCTGCGCGGCCCGGTCTCGGTTCTCGCCTTCGATCAGAACGACAAAGAGCAGTTGGCCGAGGGCCACTTGCTGCTGATCGACAATCAGATCGATCAGACCACCAGCACGATCCGGCTGAAGGCGGAATTTCCCAACGAGGACGAGCGGCTGTGGCCGGGCGAGTTCGTGCGCATCCGCATTCTAATTACGACCTATAAGGATGCCGTGACCGTTCCGCCGGTCGCGGTGCAGCGCGGCCCGGATGGCTACTATCTCTGGGTGGTCAAATCCGACAATACGGTGGAGCAGCGTCCCATCGGCGCGCAGATGGTCAACGACGACACCGCGATCGCCACCAAAGGTCTCGCCGCCGGCGAGCACGTCGTGACCAACGGGCAATCGCGGCTCGACGTCGGCTCGCATGTTGCGATCAAGACTCCGAATCCGCCGCCGGGCTCGCCGCCAAGCGTGCAGCATGAGGCGGACAAGAACTGATGAATATCTCGGAAGTCTTCATCCGCCGGCCGATCGCCACGTCGCTGTTGATGGCGGCACTGGCGCTGGTCGGCATCGTGGCCTTTCCGCTCTTGCCGGTGGCGCCGCTGCCGCAGGTCGATTTCCCGACCATCCAGGTCAGCGCCACGGTGCCCGGCGCCAGCCCGGAAACCATGGCCGCCACCGTCGCCACGCCGCTCGAGCGCCAGTTCGGCCAGATCGCCGGCGTCGCGCAGATGAGCTCGGTGAGCTCGCTCGGCTCGACCGTGATCACGTTGCAATTCGATCTCAACCGCAACATCGATGGCGCCGCGCAGGACGTGCAGGCCGCGATCACCGCGGCCGGATCGGCGCTGCCGAAAAATCTCTCGACGCCGCCGACCTATCGCAAGGTCAATCCGGCGGATTCGCCGATCCTGATCGTGTCGGCGAACTCGGACACGGTGCCGCTGCCCAAGGTCGACGACTTCGCCGAGAACGTCGTCGCCCAGCAGATCTCGCAGATTTCCGGCGTCGCCCAGGTCGCCATCGGCGGCCAGCAGAAGCCGGCCATTCGCGTCCAGGTCGATCCGGCCAAGCTGCAGGCGCGCCAGCTCACGTTGGAGGACGTGCGCACGGCGCTCACCAATGCCACGACCGACGTGGCCAAGGGCACGCTGCTCGGCAAGCAGCAGAGCTTCACCATCGCCGCCAACGATCAGCTGACCGAAGCGGACGACTATAACAATGTCATCATCGCCTACCGCAACGGCGCGCCGGTTCATGTCCGCGACGTCGGCCGAGCCATCGATGGCCCGCAGGACGTGACGCTCGGCGCATTGCATCGCGATCACATCGCCGTGGTGCTGTTGGTGTTCAAGCAACCGGGCGCCAATGTGATCGACACCGTCGACAACATCAAGTCCGCGCTGAAGGGAATGAGCTCGCTCATTCCACCCGGCATCCATCTCGACATCATCGTGGATCGCACCCAGACCATCCGCGCCTCCGTGAAAGACGTCGAGTTCACGCTGCTGTTGTCGTGCGCGCTGGTCGTCATGGTGATCCTGTTGTTCCTGCGCAGCATCCAGGCCACGCTCATTCCGGGCGCCGCGGTGCCGCTGTCGCTCTTGGGCGCCGTCGCCATCATCTATCTCCTTGGCTACAGTTTGGACAATCTTTCGCTGATGGCGCTGACGATCGCCGTCGGCTTCGTGGTCGACGACGCGATCGTCGTCGTGGAAAACATCTTTCGCCATCTCGAGGCCGGCACCACGCCGCTGCAATCGGCGATCAAGGGCGCGCGCGAGATCGGCTTCACCGTCATATCGATCAGCGTTTCGCTGATCGCTGTGTTCATTCCGCTGTTGCTGATGAGCGGCATCGTCGGCCGCCTGTTCCACGAATTCGCCATCACCGTCACCGCGGCGATCGTCGGTGTCCGTCGTGGTGTCGCTGACGCTTACCCCGATGCTGTGCTCGCGCTTCCTGGTCAGCGAGCACGACCGCGAGCACGGCCGCCTCTATCGCGCCGTCGAATGGGGGTTCGACAAGATACTGGACGGCTACCGCCATGGCCTCGATTTCGTCTTGCAGCATCAGTTTCCGACACTGCTGGTGTTCCTGACGACGGTCGGCATAACCGGCGTGATGTTCGTCATGATACCGAAGGGATTTTTCCCGACCCAGGACATCGGCATGCTGCTCGGCATTTCCGAGGCCAGCCAGGACATCTCGCCGCAACGGATGATGGACGTACAGCGCCAGCTTTCCGCGATCATCGAGCAAGATCCCGACGTCGCCGATTTCGTATCGTTCTTCGGCCCGAGCTATGGCAACACGCAAAATACCGGCCGCTTCGTCGTCGGCCTGAAGTTGCGCGACGACCGCGACGCCAGCGCCTCGCAGATCATCGACCGGCTGCGCCCAAAACTCGCGCAGGTTGCGGGCGCGCGGCTGTTCCTGCAGGCGGCGCAGGATATCACCGTCGGCGGCCGCATCGCGCGCGGCCAGTTCCAATACGTCATGCAGGATCCCGACCTGCACGAGCTGAACGTCTGGGCGCCGAAGCTCATGGCCAAGCTCAAGACCATGCCGGAACTGGCTGACGTTGCAAGCGACGCGGAGAACGCGGCGCCGCAGCTCAACATCAATATCAATCGCGATGCGGCGGCCCGTTTCGGCGTCCAGCCGCAGCTTATCGACGACACGCTCAACGATGCGTTCGGCCAACGCCAGGTGACGCAGTATTTCACCAATAATTCCTATTATCTCATTCTCGAAGTGCTGCCCGAGTTCCAAGGCGATGTCGGCACGCTCAATCAGATTTACGTCAGGGCGCCGGGCGCCGGGCAGCAGCTCGTGCCGCTGTCGACCCTGGTCGACGCCGACACCCAGCATATCGGCCCGCTGCTGGTCTCCCATTCCGGGCAATTCCCGGCGGTGACCTTGACGTTCAACCTGCCACCCGGCGTCGCGCTCAGCCAGGCGGTCGACGCCATTCAGCGCGCCGCCGACGAGATCGGCATGCCGTCGTCGCTCATTGGCAGCTTCCAAGGCAATGCGCAGGCGTTCCAGGCCGCGCTGTCGAACGAGCCGGTGCTGATCGCGGCCGCGCTGGTGGTCGTCTATGTGATTCTCGGCGTGCTCTACGAGAGCTACATCCATCCGCTGACGATCCTGTCGACTCTGCCGTCGGCCGGCGTCGGCGCGCTGCTGGCGCTTTGGCTCGGCGGCTTTGATCTGTCGGTGATCGGCATCATCGGCATCATTCTGTTGATCGGCATCGTCAAGAAGAACGGCATCATCCTGGTCGACTTCGCCATCAGCCGCGAACGCGCCGGCCTGCCGCCGCGCGAGGCGGTGCGGCAGGCGTGCCTGTTGCGCTTCCGTCCGATCACCATGACGACGATGACGGCGCTGTTGAGCGGCCTGCCGCTGATGTTCGGCTCCGGCTCCGGATCGGAACTGCGTCACCCGCTCGGCTACGCCATGGTCGGCGGATTGGCGCTGAGCCAGCTCCTGACATTGTTCACGACGCCGGTGATTTATCTTTACCTCGATCGCTTCCAGTCCTGGCTGAGCGGCAAGAAGCCCGAGCATGAGGAAGCACCCGAAGGGTTGCGCGTCGCTGCCGAGTGAACGAAGCGATCGCTAGGTTTTGCCGCAAAATTGTTTGTTCCAAACTTCTTCGTTCCAAGACCCCTGGTTCCACAGCTCCGCAAAATTTGTTCGATAATTTTTGCACGGAACCTGCGACCAAAATGCCGTTTCCCGCGGAACGTCGCTTCTCCTCAAGCGTTTTCCCAACCAGATACCAAGAGGAGAAGCATCATGAAAAAGATCGCGCTTGGCCTTGTTGCAGCAGCGGCCATCTTCACCGCAGCGCCGGCAATGGCGCAGATTGGCTTTTACGCCGGCCCCGGCGGCGTGGGTGTCGGCGTAGGCGCGCCGGGCCCGTACTATCGTTGCGGCTACGACTACCCGTGTGATCGTGGCTACTACGATTACTACAATGGTCCGGAAGTGACCTTCGGCGTCAGCCCGGGCTGGCATGACGACTGGCACGGTCACTACTGGCACCGCTAACTAAGGTACATCGCCAACATCAGAAGGGCCCCGGGAACGGGGCCCTTTCTGTTTTAGCAGTGTAGGCGTGTGGAAATGCGTTGCGTCGCACAAACAATTCACCACGTTGCAACACACTGCATTGTGAAGCGAACGGCCTTGCGATCGCGGCGTTGCTCATAGCGTCGCGGCGTGTGCAGTGGCATGATCGGAGTTGATAAGAACGGCCGCGTTGCGGCCTTTAGGCCGCCGGCGCGGACCCAAACCTCAAAAGGTTCAGGAGGGAAGCGCCATGGCTTATTCACACATGCTTGTCGGCGCGAGCACGGGCCCCGAAAACCTCGTTATCCGCCGTATCACGCCGTCCGATCTGTTCGATGCGCTGGCCCGCGGCGTCGACGACTTTGTCGCGATGCCGAGCCACGCCGTCTTTCTCTGTGTCATCTATCCGCTGCTCGGCGTTGCTCTGATCGGAATGACGCTGGGAAATTCCATGCTGCCGCTGGCATTCCCGATTGCCGCGGGCTTTGCGCTGGTCGGTCCGCTCGCCGCGATCGGGCTCTATGAGCTGAGCCGGCGCCGCGAAGCCGGACTCGACAGTTCCACGAGCCATGCCTTCGACGTGCTGCATTCGCCGTCGCTCGGCGCCATCGTGGCGCTCGGGTTGCTGCTCATGGCCGTCTTCCTGATCTGGCTCGCCGTCGCCGACGCCATCTATATCGCCTATTTCGGTTACCACGGGCCGGCGTCGGTGACGCAGTTCATCAGCGACGTGTTCCAGACGCGCGCCGGCTGGATGCTGATTTTCGTCGGCACCGGGGTCGGCTTCCTGTTCGCCGTGCTGGTGCTCACCGTCAGCGCGATCTCGTTTCCGCTGTTGCTCGACCGCGACGTCGGTGCGGCGGTGGCGGTGCTCACCTCGATCCGCGTCGTCGCCAGGAACCCGCTGACCATGGCGCTGTGGGGCTTTATCGTCGCCGCGCTGTTGGTCCTCGGCTCGATCCCGTTTTTCCTCGGCTTGACGGTGGTGATGCCGGTACTCGGTCACGCCACCTGGCATCTTTATCGCCGGGCGGTCGAGCCGGACGCCAATCCGCACCCGGACTATCAGCCGCGTGAGCGGCCCCGCCGCTCTGCCGCGGATTTCCCGGCGGCCCTGTTTCCGACGCGGCGTTAGTCGGGGAAGCTGCTAAGCGTCCATGCGACCCGCCGGCGGTTTGTCAGCCGGCGGCAAAGGCTTATCATCGCCGGGATAACCCGACCGGCGCTTTTCCCGCATGCTCGACTTAGGCCTAAGCTTCCTCGGCAGCGTTGCCCGCGACCCCGGCGCGCTCGCCATCGTCGATGGCGACGTGCGCCTGAGTTACGCGCAATGGTATCGGCGCATTTCGGCGCTGGTGGCCGGCTTCGACGCGATCGGGCTCAAGGCCGGCGACCATCTCGCCACTGCACTGACCAATCGCTGGGAGGCGGCGAGCCTGCACTGGGCCTGCCAGTTCGCCGGCATCATCATCACGCCGGTGAATTGGCGCTCGACGGCAAGCGAGATCGACTTCTATTTGGAGGACGCCGAAGCTAAAGCCATCGCCTACGAAGACGCGTCTGCCGCGGCCGTGACCGGTTCCATCTTGGCGCAAAAGCTGTCGCGGATCGCGCTAGATCCGGCGCCGCCGCCGGCGATTCCCTTTGCGGAGCTCGCGTCGCGCGACGCCCCCGATGCCGTTGCGCGCGTCAATGCCGAAGCCTGGTCGGTGATGCTTTACACGTCCGGCACCACGGCGCGGCCGAAAGGCGTGCCGCGCCGCCAGCATGCCGAGCGCGCCGCCGCGCTGGCCCATGTGGCGCAGAACCTCTATGCCCGCGGCGAGCGCACCCTGGGCGTCATGCCGCTCTATCACACCATGGGCGTACGCTCGCTGCTGGCGATGTCGCTCGTCGGCGGTGCTTTCATCTGCCTGCGCCGATTCGACGTCGCGCACGCGCTCGAGCTGATCGAAACCGAGCGAGTCACCAATCTCTACCTGGTGCCGACGCTTTATCACGACGTCGTCCATCACCCGGCGTTCGCCGCCAGCGACATGAGCTCGGTGCGCAAGCTCGGTTTTGCCGGCGCGCCGATGACCGATGGGCTGCTGCAGACGCTCCAGGCCGCATTCAAGCCAAACCTGTTCGTCAATCATTACGGCTCGTCGGAGGTCTACACCTTCACCATCGAGCAGAACGCGCCGGCAAAACCCGGCTCGGCCGGCCGCGCCGGCATCAACCAAATGGTGCGCGTGGTCCGTCTCGGCGCCGCATCGGTGGCTGAGATCGCCGCCGTCGGCGAAGAAGGCGAGATCATCGCGCTCCTGGCCGGCGATGAATCCTTCGAGGGCTATTGGCGGCGACCGGAGGCGGACGCCAAAGCGCTGCGCCAGGGCTGGTACTTTACGGGCGACACCGGCTTCGTCGACCGCGACGGCGACATTTTCGTTACCGGCAGGGTCGACGACATGATCATCACCGGTGGGGAAAATGTTTCACCGGTGGAGATCGAATCCTGCCTGTCGCTGCACGCCGCCGTATCCGAGGTCGCCGTGGTGGGCTTGCCGGACGAGCGCTGGGGCAAAATCGTGACCGCCTTCGTCAAATGCCGCCGCGCGGTCGAGCCCGACGCGCTCGACGCGTTCTGCCGCGATTCCGGCCTGGCCAACTTCAAGCGCCCGCGGCGCTATATCTTCGTCACCGAGATTCCGAAATCGCCGGTCGGAAAACTGCTCCGCCGCAAGCTCGTTGCCGGCGAATACGAAACCGTCTCGCCTCTTAAAGGAACGGCCGCATGAGTGAATTTTCCGACCCGCGTTTGCAGACCCTCGACGGCTTTAGGGTCGAGATCGATCCGGCCCGCGAACGCGCCGACATCGTTCTCGACCGGCCGCCGCTCAACGTCATCGAAATGGGGCAGCGCGATCAGCTTCGTCTGGTCTTCGAGGCTCTCGACGAGGACGCGCGCGTGCGCGTCATCGTGTTGCGAGCGGTCGGCCAACATTTCTCCTCCGGCGGCAATATCGCCGGCTTTCTCGCGGCTTCACCAGAACACGTGTCGAAGCTCGCCTGGAATATCGCGGCGCCGGCGCGCTGCTCGAAGCCGGTGATCGTCGCCAATCGCGGCTACTGTTTCGGCGTCGGCTTCGAGATCTCATTGGCTTGCGATTTCCGCCTGGTTTCGGAGACTTGTTTCTATGCATTGCCTGAGCAACGGCTCGGCCAAATCCCCGGCTCAGGCGGCTCGGCGCGGTTGCAAAAGATCATCGGCATCACCCGCACCAAGGACATCGTCATGCGGTCGAAGCGCATCGCGGCGAAGCAGGCCTATGAGTGGGGCATCGCCACCGAATGTGTCGCCGACGACAAGCTCGAAGCCGCGACCGACGCTTTGGTTGAAGAGTTGCGCGGCTTCTCGCCACTGGCACAACGCACCGCCAAGACGCTGCTCAACGAAACCGAAGACACCAATCTCGAAGCGGCCATCGAGCTCGAAGGCCATTGCTACAGCAGGTTGCGCCAATCCGACGATTTCCGCGAAGGCGTCGAGGCATTCCACGCCAAGCGTAAGGCGACATTTCGCGGCAGCTGAACCGTCTGGCGCAGCCAATCGCGGAGGACTAACGTCGTTTTAAAATAAGACGTGGCGCCGCATGGCGCCCAAGGGAGGAGAGGACTATGCGCAGCTTTTGGGCTCGAGCCCGCGCCGTGGCGCTGATTGCCATTGCCGCGCTGATCATACCGAACGTGGCACCGAACACGGCCATGGCCGCCGATCCGATCAGGATCGGCATGTCCATGGCGCTGACCGGCGGCGTGGCGCCGATCGGCAAGCAGGTGCTGACCGCGCTGCAAATCTGGCGCGACGACGTCAACGCCAAAGGCGGTCTGCTGGGGCGTCCGGTCGAGCTGGTGTTCTATGACGACCAGAGCAATCCGGCGAACGTGCCGCAGCTCTACACCAAGCTGATCGACGTCGACAAAGTCGACCTGGTGATCGGGCCGTACGCGACCAACATGGTGGCGCCCGCCATTCCGATCATGATGCAGCACAAGATGACCACCATCGGCATCCTCGCCAACGCCGCCAACAGCAGATTCCATTACGACCAGTATTTCTCGATGCTGCCGACCGGGCCCGAGCCGCAGAAGGCCTTTGCCTACGGCTTCTTCGAGCTCGCCGCCGCCGCCACGCCACGGCCGAAGACGGTCGCGATCGTCGCCGCCGACGCCGAATTCGCCCAGAACGCCGCCGACGGCGCGCGGCAAAGCATCAAGGAGATCGGCGGCTTCGACCTGGTCCTCGACCAGAAGTATCCGCCGACCACGACCGACTACACGCCGATCATGCGCGCGGTCCAGGCGCTCAATCCCGACATCGTCTTCGTCGCCGCCTATCCGCCGGACTCCGTCGGCATCATCCGGGCCGCCAACGAAGTCGGCATCACGCCGAAAATGTTCGGCGGCGCCTTCATCGGGCTCCTGGTGACGCCGATCAAGGCGCAGCTCGGGCCGCTGACGAACGGCATCGTCAACAACGAAGTGTTCCTGCCGGCGCCGAGCCTGACGTTCCCCGGCACCAAGGAACTGCTGGCGAAGTACCAGGCCGCCGCCGCGACCCAAGGCATCGATCCGGGCGGCTGGGCGTTCCCGCCGCTCGGCTATGCGGCAGGCCAGGTGCTGGCGCAAGCCGTTGAAGGCACCAAGAGCCTCGATAACGCCAAGCTCGCCGATTACATGCGCAGCCACACCTTCAAGACCGTGGTCGGCGATATCGCCTTCGGCAAAGACGGCGAGTGGGCGAAGTCGCGCGTCTTCTTCACCCAGTTCCAGCATGTCACCGGCAATGGCATGGATCAGTTCAAGGACACCACCCACGAAGTCATCGTGTGGCCGAAGGAATATAAGACCGGCGACATGATCTATCCCTACACGGAAGCAAAGAAGCCATGAACGGCACGCCTTTCAAGCTCGGCACTTTCGCCAAACAAGGCGGCGCCGCGTTCGCCGCCATTGTTCTCGATGACGATGTCGTCGATCTCAAATCGGCGCGCGGCGGCAAGCTGAGTACGACCGACAGCATCGACGGCTTGTTGGACAACTGGGACGCCAACTTTGCCGCGCTGCAGGAGATCGTCGCCGCCCTCGAAAAAGAAGGCCGACCCGGCGCGGTCAAGCTTGGCAGCTTGCGCGCGCTGCCGCCGGTGCGGCGGCCCGGCAAGATGTTCTACGCCGCGCAGAATTTTCAGGAGCACGTCGACGAGATGCTGCGCGCCGGCATGACGCCGGCGACCGGACCGAAATTCACCGGCGAGAAATCGACCTCGCATCCGTATCTGTTTCTCAAAGCGCCGAGCACGCTGGCCGGCGCCTATGACGACATCGCCATCCCGCGCGGCATGAAAAAGATCGACTGGGAAGCCGAGATCGCTTGCGTCATCAGCAAGCCCGGCAAGCACATCAAAGCGGAGCGCGCGCTCGATCATATCGCCGGCTGGATGACGACCAACGACGTTTCCGCCCGCGATCTGCAGATTCGCGCCGATCGTCCGGGCCTGCGCTCGGATTGGCTCAACGGCAAGAGCCACGACAATTTCGCCCCGACCGGCCCGTTCCTGGTGCCGCGCGCCTTCGTGGGCGACCACATGAACCTGTTCATCCGGCTCACGGTGAACGGCGAGGTCAAGCAGAACGGCAACACCTCGCAATTCATCTTCACGCCCGAAGAGCAGATCGAATACGCCTCCGACATTTTGAGCCTGCAAAGCGGCGACTTCTTCAGCTGCGGCACCTGCGGCGGCGTCGGCCAGGGCACCAACACGTTTCTCAATGTGGGGGACGTGATAGAGACCGAGATCGAGGGGCTCGGCAAGATGCGCAATCGCTTTGTCGCGGAGCCCGCTTAATCCAGATCCGCGATCTCGGCGTGGATGCGCAGCAGCTCCGGAATGGTGCGTGGATCGCGGCGGCCGAAGCCGCATTCCGTCCCGATGGCGAAATTGTTAGCGTACTTCTTCGCCGTGGCCAACCGCCGCTTCGTCCCCTCAATGCCGTCGGTGTAATGCACCAGCCCGAGACATAGCTGCGTCTCGGGCCGCAGCGCCAATCGCTTCAGCGGCTCGAAATAAGCATCATCCGCCCGGTTGCGCGGCACCGGCATGTGGATGAGCTGAATCGGCCGCGTGATGTTGCGCGACAGCCGGTTGGCGAACTCGACCATGTCGGCCATGTCGGTCGGCTCGACTACGTGGCGGTGGTTCGAATCGCCGTAGCACAGGTGATAGAGCAGATCGACGCCGGCCGGCACGCGGTCGCCGAGGTCGGCGACGATGGCGCTGAACGTCTCCTGCGTTTCGGCTTTGCTGCGGCCGTAGCTCGACGCCTCGTTGCGTTCGAGCCGGGCGAACACGGCTGACGCGACGTCGAACTGGATCGCCAATTCGTCATGCGGAATGGCGGCAGCGATCTTGTCGATCTCGCGCTTGACCGCGTCGTTGTAGAGCGGATCGATCGGCGCGTGGAGCGCATCGACCAGGAACAACCAGATGACCGAATGTGCCGGCACCAGGTCGACCTGGAATTTCGTGCCGGCGGCGATCTTGCCGGCGTCTTTTAGCTGCTTGAAATCCGCGTAAGCCTGTTTGGCGATGTCGGCATAGAACAGATTGTCGAAGCGCACGTCCTCGGCGCGAAATCCCGGCTTGAGCGCGTAACGCTCGCGCCCGGTGCCGCTTGCGTGCACGCGAAAAAACTCGCCCGATTTCTGCAACGCCGGATTGTCCGCAAACACCGGCTCGAGCCAGGTGATCCAGTCGCCGCGGGCGCCGGTCTCGCCGTCCGGCAGCCGCTTGATGCGCGGGCCCAGCGCGGCACCGACTATTTCAAAAACCTCCACCGCATTCGCCATCGGCACGCTGCCGACCAGGTAAACGTTGCGCGCCATGATGTCTCCTCGCGTTCGCGCGCCGCCGTCACTGCGGCTCGACGTTGAGTTCCTTGCCGAACGCGCGCCACTGCTCCTGCTCCTTGCGAATATTTTCGGCGGCGCTCTCTGGCGTGCCTCCGCCACCGGTGGCGAGCCCGAACGCCAGCAGCCGGTCCCGGATCTCGGGGCCGCTCAGGTACAGGCCGATCTCGTGATTGAGCCGGGCGACGATGTCCGTGGGCGTGCCCGCAGGCGCCACAATGGCGAAGAAGCCGTTCATCACCACGCCGGGCACCGTCTCGCGCAGCGACGGCAGGTCCGGCAATCCCGGAAAGCGCATGTCCGAGGTGACCGCGAGACGGCGCACCTTGCCGGCCTGCACCACCGCATTGGCAGCAGCGATCGAGCTCATCATCACCTGATTGATGCCGCCGGCAACGTCCTGGACCAGCTGCGCGGCGGAGCGATACGGCACTTCGATCAGATCGAGGCCGGCGCGCTTGTTGAACAGCTTTGCACCGAACGCCGCGGCGCCCGCGGTATTGTCGAAGGCGATGGAGAGCTTGCCCGGATTGGCCTTGGCATAAGCGATCAGCTCGGCAACCGTCGTCACCGGCAGCGCCTCGGTCACCGACAGCATTTGCGGCGCCAGATTGCACACCACGGCCACGGCGGTGAAATCGCGCGTCGGATCGTACGGCAGCTGCTTGAACGAAATGAGATTGATCGCCATGCCGGAAGTGTTGGTGAACAACAGCGTATAGCCGTCGGGCGCGGCGCGCGCGGCGGTTTCGTGGGCGAGGATGCCTGAGGCGCCCGGGAGGTTCTCGACGAACATCGCTTGGCCGAGCGTGCGCGATACGCCGTCGGCAATGAGCCGCGCCATCACGTCGGTGGCCGCACCGGGCCCGGTCGGCACGATCAGCTTGATCGGACGGCTCGGCCAAGTGTCGGCGTTGGCGCTACCGCTCAGTGCTATATATGCGCAGCAGAGCGCGACGCGGAAAAAGCCCGTCACTGTGCGCACTCGGGCAATTCCTTCGGCGGCTATTCCGCCGCCTGCAATGACGGCGGGCGCATGGTCTCGACGCCGTCCGCCGCGGTCGCCGAGATCGTCGTGCGCACCATGTAGCGCGGCTCGTTGCCGGGCCACGGCCGGCCGCGATGCATGGTGGCGCGATTGTCCCACATGATGACGTCGCCGCTCTTCCACTTGTGCTCGTAGGTGGTGCCGGGCGCCGTCGCCGCGGCGGTGAGTTCCTCGATCAGCTGTTCTCCCGCCGCCCGCTCCATGCCTTCGATCGCATAAGTGTGCGAGGCGATGTAGAGCGCGCCGCGGCCGTTGACCGGATTGCGCCACACCAGGCGCCAGCAGCGCGGCGGCAGCGCATCGAGCTCCTCGGGCGTGGCGAGGCCGGCGGCGACCTTGGCGCGCGAGTGGCCGTAGTGATGCCAGGCGAACGAATTTTCGAATTTCTTCGCCAGCGCCGGATCGAGCCGCTCGAAGGCGAGCCGGGTCGAGACGAATTCGGTCTCGCCGCCGTGATCCGGAATGGTGCGCGCCGAGAGCACCGAGGTCAGCGCCGGCACGGCCTTGAACGAACTATCGGTATGCCAAAGCTGATTGGCCTTGTTGCGCATTGCATAGCGGTGATCCTCGGGCACCACCTTGCCGTCGTCGCCGATGGTGGTGAGGATGACAAAATTGGTGCCGGTGCCGAGCGAGCCGACCTTGGTCGTCTCCGGCGGCCCGAAACGGCGCGAAAAAGCGAGCTGCCCCTCGCCGCTCACCTCTTGGCCGCGAAACAGCAGCACCGAATGGTCCTCGAACGCCGCGCGCACCGCCGCATAAACGGCATCGTCGGCCGCGACATCGGCCAGCGTCACGCCGCGCATTTCGGCGGCAAAGCCTGGACCCAGCGGGATGATTTCCACGGCAGCATCCTCCGCGGATTCTTGATTTGGCCGACTTTCCTCCAAAACCGCCCGCTGGCAACCGGTAGACTTTCCACCGATCGGGATGGCGGCCTTTGGCCTTCAACATCGATTTTTCAAGCGGCGCCGGTCCGAGAGGCCGCCGCTCAAACCTCGATCCGCCGGCTGATCTGCACAAAATTCTCCGCCGGAATGTTGAAACGGTCGGCGGGATCGATTGAGTTGCGAGACAGGAACGAAAACAGCTGCCGCCGCCACGCGGCCAGCCGCGGCTTACCCTTGCGCGCCACCACGGTGTCGTGTTCGCTGAAATAAATCGCATTGTCCGGATTGATCGGACACTTGGATTTTTCCAGATGCAGCGCCTTGGCGACGTTCGGGACTTCGACAAAGCCGAAGCGAACCGTCACGTGCCAAAAACCCTCGCCCAGCTTTTCGACGTGAAGCCGATTGTTGGGCCGCACGCGCGGGCGGATCGAAAAACTCACCGTCAGCGAAATTGCCTCTTCGTAGAGCGATCCGAACTGGCGGACGTGAGTCGGCGATCAGCGGCGGAATGGAGCCGCGCAGCCGCGTCAGGAAGATCGCGCGTCCGGGAACGCGCTCGATCTTGTGATCGTGCAATCGCCGGATGAATTGCGCAATGGTCACCGTCTCGCGCTCGTGCGTGCGATGCATCGCATCCATGCCGGCGCGCCAAGTCGTCATGACGATGAAAAGAAGCCCGCCGACGACCAGCGGTATCCAGCCGCCCTCGGCGATCTTCAGCGTATTGGCCGCAAAGAATGCGATATCGACGGTCATGAAGAGGGCGAACACGCCGACCGCCGCCCATGCCGGCCACCGCCACGACACCCGCATGATGCGATAGAGGATCGCCGTGGTCATCAGCATGGTGGTGGACACCGCCGCGCCATAGGCGCCCGCAAGCCGGTCCGAACTTTCGAATATCACCGTCAGCGCCAGCGTGCCGAGCATCATCAGCCAGTTCACGAACGGCACGTAGATCTGGCCATACTGTTCCGATGACGTCTGCGTGATGTGCATTCCCGGCAGCCAGCCGAGCTGCATCGCCTGGCGGGTCAGCGAGAACGAGCCGGTGATGATGGCCTGGCTGGCGATGACGGTGGCGAGCGTCGACAGGACGACCATCGGGTAGAGCAGCCAATCGGGCGCCAGCACGAAAAACGGATTGGCGTCGCTGCCGGAGTTTTGCAGCACTACGGCGGTCTGGCCGGCATAATTGAGCAGCAAGCGCCGGCAGCACGATTGCGGTCCAGGCAATGCGGATCGGCTCGCGGCCGAGATGCCCCATGTCGGCGTACATGGCTTCGGCGCCGGTCACGCAAAGAAACACCGCGCCGAGGATCGCAAGGCTGGCAATACCGTGATGGATCAAGAACGCCGCCGCATAGAGCGGATTGACCGCGACGATGACATGCGGCGCCTTGGCGATGCCGATCCCGCCCAGGATCGCGATGGTCAAAAACCACAGCAGCATCACCGGCCCGAAGGCGCGGCCCACGGCGGCGGTGCCGTAGCGCTGGATCACAAACAACAGCAGCAGGATGACCGCGGCGATCGGCATGGTGTAGCGGGCGAAATCCTGGCTGGCGAGCTTGAGCCCCTCGACCGCGCTCAGCACCGAGATCGCCGGCGTGATCATGCCGTCGCCATACAGCAATGCCGCGCCGATCAAGCCGCAAACGATGAGATAGCGGTTGCGGCCACGCCATTTTGCCCGGGTCAGCGACATCAGCGCCAAAATGCCGCCCTCGCCGCGATTGTCGGCGCGCATGACCACGAGCGCATATTTTATCGAAACGACGATGATCAGTGTCCAGAAAATCAGCGACAGGCTGCCGAGCGCGCTGAGTTCGTCGAAATGGCCGTGGTTTGTCCTGGCGATGGCTTGAAAGACGTAGAGCGGGCTGGTGCCGATATCGCCGTAAACGATGCCGAGCGCCGCGATCAGCGCAAAGGGCTTGAGCCGGTCTGGGCTTTGCGACCGGCCCTGTTCGACGTCGCCAGACAAGCTCAACTCAAGCTCCAGCCCGAAAAAAGCGAGGCAGCGCAAGGGATTTCGCGCGCCCGATGAAATATACTGACACAAACCGGGTTGGGGCAGCGAAGTTCCCGGACTGCGCCAAGGCTTGACCGCACTAAGGCCCGGCCGCCCGCCAAACCTGGATCGGTCGCAGGCGATGGGATAAATTACCGACTGCGCTTTGTGCGCCACGCCGCGCGCTAACGACAACACGTCTGGAAACGCCATGAAGCTATCGCCGGGTCAACTCAAAGAGTTCGACGAGCTGGGCTATCTGTTCTTCCCGAACTGTTTTAGCGAGGAAGAGATCGCGCTCTTGCGCGACGATGCCGAGGCGATCCTGAAGCTCGATCGCCAGGAGGTGTGGCGCGAGAAGACCGGCGCGCCGCGCACCGCTTTTGCCGCGCACACCTTCAACGAGACGTTCCGCCTGCTCGCCAGCCATCCGCGGGTGGTCGAGCCGTTGCGCCAATTGTTCGGCGAAGAGGTCTATGTCCATCAGTTCAAGCTCAACGCCAAAGCCGCCTTCGAAGGCGACGTCTGGCAATGGCATCAGGACTACGGCACGTGGGCGCGCGACGACGGCATGCCGCAGGCGCGCGCCATGAACATCGCGGTGTTCCTCGACGAGGTGATGCCGATCAACGGCCCGCTGCTGTTGATCCCGAAGAGCCACAAGCAGGGCGTGCTCAACGCCGGCCACGACACGCTGACCACGTCCTATCCGCTGTGGACGCTCGACAAGGAAACCGTCACGCGGCTCGCCGCCGAGGGCGGCATCGTGGCGCCGACCGGCAAGCCCGGCTCGGTGCTGATGTTCCATGGCAACCTGGTGCACGCCTCGCCGCCCAACATCACGCCCTACCCGCGCAAGATCGTCTATCTGACGCTGTGCGCTTGCTCCAACCACATCACCAAATTCACCCGGCCGGAATGGATCGCGCATCGCGATTTTGCGCCGATCGTGCCGGTCGCCGACGACGCGCTGTTGGCCTATGCGCGCGCGCACAAGGTCGCGGCGGAGTAATAACGAGAGTGCCCTTTTTCAGATCGCTTCTGCTGTTGCTCGCGCTCGTTTCCGCGGCGCGCGGTCAGGATGGGCCGCGCGATGCGGCCACGGCGCAGAATGCCAGCCAGGCGTTCGGGATTTATCTCGACGGCGTCTTGAAATCGGGCGGCGAGCCAAACTTTACCAAACCGCCCGCCGCCGACCTGTTTCGCCACATCTTCGACGCCGCGGCGCTCAATGCGCTGCCGCCGGCCAAAGCCGACGATATCCCCTGGCTGCTGCAGTGGGGCGCAGCCGTGGTCGAAAGCTACAAGCGCATCATTTTATATGGCCTGCAGCCGGGCCAGCCGATCGATCAGCTGGTGATGCGGCGCAATATGAGCGAATACCAAGACCAGTGCGCCATGGCGATGAATTTTTTGATCCGCTTCGAGGCGCGCCAGGCGACGACCCTGACTTTGTTCCTGGACCAGCTGCCGGCGGAACAGCACACGCCGGCGCGCGCGGCAGGCCTGCAGCAAGCCCGCGGCGGCGCGGCGCAAACCATCACCGGCGCGATCACTGCGATGACGGAAGGCATGAAACCCGGTAACGCCCGGCTGATCGCCGGTGCCTTGCGCGACACGCGGGATATCTGGGCGGGATATATCATGCCCGACGACCGCACCCGCATCGCCAAGCTGATCGCGGACATGCCGGCGGCGGACCGCGAGGCGCAGAAAAATCTTGCCGTCTTTGCCGGCGCGCTTGCGGCGGCAAAAGCGCCTACGGAGATCAAGCCATGAACCTGCAAGCCATGCTCGCTGCTCGCGTCGAGGCCGGCAAGCCGGTCCGCGTCGGGCTGATCGGCGCCGGCAAATTCGGCTCGATGTTCTTGGCGCAGGTGCCGTCGATCGCCGGCATCGCGGTCGCGGTGATCGCCGATCTCGATCCCGAGCGCGCCAAGGCGGCGTGCCGCAACGTCGGCTGGGACGAGACCCGCATCGCGCGCACGCGTTTCACCGAGCGCGGGCACGATGCCATCAACGACGAGCGCGTCGACGTGGTGATCGAAGCGACCGGCAATCCGATAGCCGGCATCGCGCATGCGATCGAGACGATCGAGGCGAAGAAGCACATCGTCATGGTCAATGTCGAAGCCGACGCGCTCGCCGGCGCCTGGTTGGCGCGCGAGGCGCGCGCGGCAGGCGTGATCTATTCCATGGCCTATGGCGATCAGCCGGCTCTTGATTGCCGAAATGGTCGACTGGGCGCGCTCGGCCGGCTTCACCATCGCCGCGGCCGGCAAGGGCACCAAGTACCTTCCGGCCTATCACACCGTCACGCCGGACGGCGTGTGGCAGCATTACGGCCTCACCGCCGAGGAGGCCAAGCGCGCCGGCATGAACTCGCAGATGTTCAACTCGTTTCTCGACGGCACCAAATCCGCCATCGAGATGGCGGCGGTCGCCAACGCTTGCGAGCTCGACGTGCCGCACGATGGTCTGGTGTTTCCGCCCTGCGGCGCCGATGAGCTCGCCAGCGTGTTGCGGCCAAAAACTTTGGGCGGCGTGTTGGCCGGCGACGGTGTCGTCGAAGTGGTGTCGTCGCTCAAGCGCAACGGCGAGCCGGTCGAGCGCGACCTGCGCTGGGGCGTCTATGTGGTGTTCAAGGCGGAGAGCGATTATGCCGCGGCGTGCTTCAAGCAATACGGCTTGCCGACCGATACGACCGGCCGTTATGCGGCGATGTACAAGCCCTATCATCTGATCGGGCTTGAACTGTCGATCTCGGTGCTCAATGTCGCGCTGCGCGGCGAGCCGACCGGAAGCTGCCGCGCCTGGCGCGGCGATGCGGTGACGGTCGCCAAGCGCAACCTGACAGCCGGTGAAATGCTCGACGGCGAAGGCGGCTATTGCGTCTACGCCAAACTCGTTCCGGCGGCGCGCAGCCTAAAACTCGGCGCTTTGCCGATCGGGCTGGCGCATCACGTCAAGCTTGTGCGCAATGTTGCCGCGGGCGAGTTCGTCACCGCAGCGGATGTTGCGCTTGACGACAACTCGCAAGCCGTCCGCATCCGGCGCGAGATGGAGACGCAAGCGAAGCAGACAAAGACTGCTGTGGCGGCGGAGTAAACGTTCAAGCGCGATGCGGCGGCTGTAGCAAAGCCGGATCGCCAAAATCCCAGAACAATCCGGCCATCAGGCCCAAGCCTTCGCGCGCAATCGGCGCCAGCAGATGCTCGTTCGGCGCATGCTGCGAGCAGCCGGCGTAAGAGTGCGGCACCCAGATCGTTTTCAGCCGCAAAATGTCGACGAAAATATCGTTCGGCAGCGAGCCGCCGAGATTGGGCAGGATGGTCGGCAATTTGCCGGCGGTGCGCTCCAGCGACAGTTTTGCCCACGTCACCCATGGATCGGCGGGATCGAGCCGGCTGGCGTTGAAGAAGCTGCCGCGGCCGGCGCGCACCTCGACCTGATGGAAACCGTGACGGTCGAGGTGGCGCCGCAGCGCCGGAATGACGTCATCGACGTCGGTACCGACAACATAGCGCAGCTGGCAATGGGCGCGCGCATGTCCGGGAATGGCGTTGACCGGCCGCTGCGGCGTGCCGGTGATGAAGGCCAAAATTTCAAAGCTATTCCAGCCGAACACGCGCTCGGCCGGCGTCAATTCCGGCTCGCCCCAGTCGCGGTCGATGGTCGGCCCGTCGGCGCCGCCATCGACTTCGACGCCGGCCAGAACCTGCCGCACCGCTTGCGGCAGCGGCGGCCGCCATTCCGGCACCAAAATCGTGCCGCGCGCGTCGGTGATGGTGGCGAGCGCCTGCGCCAGCACGATGCCCGCATTGGCGATCAGCCCGCCCCAATTGCCGGAATGATGGGCGCCGTCGCGCAGCGCAACGTTCAGATCGATCGGATAGCCGCCGCGCGCGCCGAGGAAAATCGTCGGCTCGTCGGGCGCGATGCGCGGGCCGTCGGAGCCGATCAGCACATCGGCCTTGAGCAGATCGTCGCGATGCTGCGCGCACAATTCGCGCAGGCCCGCCGAGCCGACCTCTTCCCCCATCTCGATCAGCACTTTGCAATTGAAGCCGAGCGCGCCGCGCTCTTCGAGCACGGCGGCAAGGGCGGCGATGTTGACGCTGTGCTGGCCTTTGTTATCGGCGGTGCCGCGGCCATAGATGCGCTCGCCCTCGACGACGACCCGCCAAGGCTCGAGCCCCGGCCGCCAGAGTTCGTCCTGGCCGGCGATGGTGTCGCCATGGCCATAGACCAGCACGGTGACGAAGTGCGGATTCTCGATGCGCTCGGCGACCAGCGCCGGCGGCCCGTGCGGATTATCGAGGACGCGGCAGGTAAATCCGAGAGGCGTCAGCGTCGGCGCAATCTCGTCGTCGAGATAAGCGCGCAGCGCGCCGGCGCGCGCCGCTTCCTGGCTGGTGCTGGCAATGGCGACGCGCCGGCGAAGATCGGCAAGGAAACCGCCGTCGTCGAAACAGGCATGAGCCCGGGCGATGGCGTTGCCGCGGCTCATCACGCAACGTCCGCCATGGGAAGTCTATCCGGCG
Organism: uncultured Alphaproteobacteria bacterium; assembly: GCA_963831975.1. Taxonomy (GTDB): domain Bacteria; phylum Pseudomonadota; class Alphaproteobacteria; order Rhizobiales; family Xanthobacteraceae; genus BOG-931. The sequence continues at coordinate 504,660 of CAWHSO010000026.1, read as the reverse complement.
GCGCGAAGCCTATTTCGCATTGCCGTCGCACGACGAATGATCGACCACGCAGGCGGCGCGGCGGCCCGGTCCGGCGGTGTCCATGCATTTGCCGAGCGCCTGGCGTTCCGCCGACAGCAAATCGTTCGTCACCGCCCAGCCTACGCCGGGCGTTCCCGCCGCCGGATCCATGGCAACGGCGACGCATTGGTTGCTGTAGTCCTGGATCACTTTGCAGAGCGATCGCAGATTGGCATCTTTCGCCGCGTCTTTGGTCGTGCGGCAGGCGTCCAGCGCCTTGACCTCGGCATGATTGGCGTCGTCGTTGTTGTTGGAATAGCCGTAAGTAAAGCCGCCCTTGGCCACGTCGGCCGGCAAGCCGATGGCTATCGCGCCGGCCGCCATGCTCTGGCTCGGACCAAGAGCGCCGCCGCCACAGAACAGCGACAGCACGAGAAAAGCTCCGGCCACACAATGCCGGGTCGACTGATATGAGCACATACGCCCCTCCGATGGTGATGGGATCATGGTAATGCGGAAACCGGCGCGGCGCCACAGGCCGAGAGCATTGGTGGCGTCCATGTCATTCAACCGCGCCGGGTTTATTTCGCGCTGCCGTCACATGACGAATGATCGATCGCGCAGGCGGCGCGGCGGCCCGGACCGGCGGTTTCTTCGCACTTCGACAGAGCCTGAGCCTCCGCCGCGTGCAAGTCCGGCGCGACGGACCAGCCGACGCCCGGCGTTCCGGCTTGCGGATCCATGGCGACGGCGACGCACTGGTTCTTGAAGTCTTGGATGACCGTGCAGAGCGGCCGGACGCCCTCGATGGTGGTGTCGCGGCATTTCTTCAGCGCCTGCGCATCCGCCTGGTTGGTGTCGGGGTAATCGGTCACATAGCCGTAGGCAAAGCCCTGCTTGACCACATCAGGCGGCAACGCGATGGCAAGCGCGCCATCGGCGCTGCCGGAAACGGGGCGGAAAATCGCGGCGACGAGCGCGAACACGACGAACACACGGGCGGCATCGCGCCCCCACTTCGCACCACACGGATACATTGATCACCCCCTGCTGACGCCCTTGATCCTAATGCGGAAACCACTGGCGCGCCACCGGCCCGTAGCGTGATATATTCAACCGCAGGGTGGGACCGTCCGATGCTGGAAGACCTCCTCGTTCGCAGGCCGTACAACGCCGTTACGGACCTCATCGATGCCCAGGTCGCGCGCGGCCTCGGCGACAAGGTGGCCTTTATCGATTCCGATCGCTCGCTCAGCTATGGCGAGCTGCAGACGCGCAGCTGCCGCTTTGCCAGCGCGCTGAAAAGCCTCGGGCTGCGCCCGGAAGAGCGCTTGAGTCTGCTGCTCTACGACACCGTCGATTTTCCGGTGGCGTTCTGGGGCGGCGTGCGCGCCGGCATCGTCGTGCTGCCGCTCAACACGCTGCTCAATGCCGAGCAATACGCCTATATCCTCGGCGACAGCCGCGCCGCGGCGATCGTTGCTTCGGCGTCGTTGGCCAAGACGCTCGTGCCCGTGCTCGATCGCATGCCGCAGCTGCGCACGATCATCCTGGTCGGCGCCGGTGCCGACGACAAGGCTGAGTTCCGCGGTCGCGACGTGCACGATTTCGCCGACCTTCTGGCGCGCGGGCTGCCGGAGCTATCCACCGCGCCGACGTGGTCCGACGAAGTCGCATTCTGGCTGTACACGTCCGGTTCCACCGGCGACCCCAAGGGCGTCAAGCATATCCACACCACGCCGATGGCGGCGGCGCGGCTGATGGGCCAGCACGTCATCGGCATCCGCGAGGATGACGTCGTGTTCTCCGCGGCAAAACTGTTTTTCTCCTACGGTATGGGCAACGCCATGGCGTTTCCGCTGTCGGCCGGCGCCACCACCGTGCTGTTGCCACAGCGGCCGACGCCCGAGGCGGTGTTCGACACCATGCGCCGGCATCGGCCGACGATCTTTTACGGCGTGCCGACGCTCTATGCCTCGCTGCTGGCGGACAAGGACATGACCCACGGCGCCGGCTCCGACCGCTTGCGGCTGTGCGTTTCCGCAGGCGAAGCCCTGCCCGGCCATCTCGGCAAACGCTGGCGCGCCACCGCCGGCGTCGACGTGCTCGACGGCATCGGCTCGACCGAAATGTTCCAGACCTTTCTGTCGAACCAGCCGGGCGACGTGCGTTACGGCACGACCGGAAAGCCGGTGCCGGGCTACGACCTCAAGATCGTCGATGAAGAGGGCCGCGAGGTTGCCGACGGCGAGATCGGCGAGCTTGTGGTGCGCGGACCGACCGCCGGTGAAGGCTACTGGAACCAGCGCGCCAAGAGCCGGCGCACCTTTGCCGGCGAATGGACCTTTACCGGCGACAAATATGTGCGCGAGACAAGCGGCTATTATCATTACTGCGGCCGCACCGACGACATGTTCAAGGTGAGCGGCATGTGGGTGTCGCCGTTCGAGGTCGAGGCGGCGCTGGCGTCGCACGAGGCGGTGCTCGAAGCCGCCGTGATCGGCAAGGAAGATTCCGACGGCCTGATCAAGCCGAAGGCCTTCATCGTGCTGCGCTCCGGCTTTGCCGCCGACGAGCGCCTGATCGAGACGCTGCGCGTGCACGTCAAGGAATGCGCCGGCCCGTGGAAATATCCGCGCTGGATCGACGTGCGGCCCGACCTGCCGCGCACCGCGACGGGGAAGATTCAGCGGTTCAAGTTGCGGGAACTGGAATCGTAGAGTTAGCTACGCCGCGCCCGCGTCGCGCAGCACCCGCTCGCGCAGCCGTGCCGGATCGCGCTCGCCGCGCCGCGCCCACTCGATAATCCGCACCGCGACGGTCTCGCGCTCGCGCATCGCCTTGTCCGACAATTTCAGCGCTTGGCAGGCCTCGTCGAACGCGATCGACATAGCCTGGGTCGTCTCGGGCTCAAATACCGATTGGTCTTTCAGAAATGGAAGGATCGTCGCCATCGCAGCTACCACGATTTGATTATTACTGGGGAATTTCACTCTATTTAGCGCCGTTTGTCAAAATTTACTTTGGTCATCCGTTGCAAGTACTTAGTGTTTTGTCTTTTACTGAATTCATATCTTTACAGATTTGAGTGCAAGAGCAGCAATTACACGCCTTTTACTGAAAGGCGATAAAGCCATACAAGATGTCCAAAACATACTTGACAGCCATATCTGTCTTGGCTATTTATACTAACATAACTCAGTTCCTCAACACGGGGGAGTTGGTGTCATGGCTGAAAGACTGCGTGCCGAACGCCTGCAGATCATGTTGTCGCCGGAAGAGCTGACGTTGATCGACGATTTCCGCTTTGCCAAACGCATGCCGAGCCGGGCGTCGACCGTGCGCGAATTGTTTCGGCGTGGACTTGCGGCGGAGGGGTTCGGGCTCGCCCCCTCGGGAACGAAGTCCAAGGAATTCGGCGTCAACGGCAAGTCGCCGCGACCGCGGCGTTAGCACTTCAATGCGGCGGTCGCGTCGCCGAATGACCAATCTATGCGAGCTTTAATATCGCCGCGAGCGCTCCGAGGCCCGCGACCAGCATGACACCAAAACGTACGGTCATCCGTAGCGTGACCCGATCGAGCGCAGCCTCGAGGTCCAACTTGGTGACCAGTTCGGTCATAATAAAATCCCTCGCAGCCTCAGCGTGAGCTTCCGCCTGATCACTCGGCACGCCGTGACCACGGAGATGCTTCGCGTAACCTAACGTATCAAGAGCGAAAACCATCTGCATCCTCAGAAATGGATGTGATTTGAGAACAAATAAAGAACATTTCCGAGTGAAAGTCAACACCTCGTAGCTTTTGAACCCGACAACGACCGCCCCGGATTAGGCCTCGAGCGGTACCGCACCAACGCCATCCGGATCAGAGCAACCCGACGGCGACCAATACCGAGAACCAGGTGAAGGCGACGACGATCATCGCGACCATAAAGACGACGCTGACGGCGATGACATTCCACGCCGATTGAAATTCGTAACTTTGCGAATCCCGGATAGCCTGCTTCGGCATCTGGAAATTCTCCGCAAGGGACCAACCGGCCAGCGAATAGCCGAAGGGCAGCACATAATCCTGCCAGGTGTTCGGCATCAGCGGCGAAAACACCAGGAGCGCGACGATGAAAATCGAGCCCCAGAACAGGATTTGATGCATGCCGTGGGCATCTTCCAGCGTCTGGAAATTCTTCCAGAGCACGTAGACCATCGCCATCGGCCCGCCGAGGAATGAAGCGGCCAGCACCTGATTGGGCGAATAGATTTTTTGCTTTGCCAAATTCAATCCGCGAACAAGCGCTGCACCAGCCGGCGCGCCAGCACGCCGGCGACGCGGCGGCGGTAATGGCCGGGCGTAAAGGTCGTTTTCATCGCCATGATCTGATCGCGCACCAGCGCGTCGAGCCCGGCAAGCACGCCATCGTCGAGCGCGCCGCCGCACAAGGCCGCAGTGCCGGCAAGCCGTACCGGCCGCGGATTGGTGCCGGTGAAGGCGACGCGCAAATCCGCAAGCCTCTCGCCCTGGCGCCGCAACGCCACGGCGACGCCGGTGACCGGATATTCAATCGAGCGGCGGATGCGGATCTTGTCGTAGGCGGAGCGCAGGCCGGCGGTATTCTTCGCCCGCACTGCCGCGATGAATTCGCCGGCGCGCAGCGCCAGGAAATATTTACCGTCGCCGCGGGTTTCGGTGACCGGCTCGTCCTGGCGCGCATAACCGATATAGAGATCGGTGAGCGGGATGCTGCGCCGGCCAGAAGGGCCGGCAATGTCGATCTCGGCATCGAGCGTCAGCAGCGCCGGCGCCAAATCGCCGCTGAAGGTGGCGAAGCACACGCCGCGGCTTTTCGGCGCGACGTGGCAGATGTCGCCGGTGGTTTTCAGGCAATGGTGATTGGCGTCGCGCCACCATTCGCTCTGATTGTAGAAAATGCAGCGCGTATCGAGCGCGAGATTGCCGCCGACCGTGCCCATGTTGCGATGGGTCGGGCCGGCGATGTGAGCCGCGGCCTGCGCCACGACCGGATAATGTTTTGCCACATCGGGGTGCGCGGCGACCTCGGTGAGGGTGGCCGCGGCGCCGATCTCAAGCCCATGCGCGTCGGCCTTGATGCCGCGCAGCTCGGCGACACCGTTGATATCGATCAACACCGGCGGCGCGACGATGCCGCGCCGGATGTTCACCATGAGATCGGTGCCGCCGCCGATCAGTCGGCTGTCGCCATGGGCGGCGCGCGCCGCGACCAACTCACCAAGCGTCCGCGGCCGGACCAGGTCGAATTGCGGTAGCGCGTCCATTACGCACCGCCGTTCTGCTTTGCGCCGTTGCCCTTCGTCCGCGCGCGCTTTTCCAGCGCCGCGAACACGCGATCCGGCGTCACCGGTAGATCGTTGAAGCGCAAGCCCACCGCGTCGGCGATGGCGTTGGTGAGCGCCGGCAGGAATGCCGCCAGCGAGCCCTCGCCGGCTTCCTTGGCGCCGAACGGGCCGTGCGGATCGATGCTCTCGACGATGCCGACTTCGATCGGCGGCGAATCCTGGATGGTCGGCACGCGGTAGTCGAGCATGTTGGCGGTGAGCATGAGCCCTTCGTGATAGGCCGCCTCTTCGCTCATGGCCTGGCCCATGCCCATCCATACCGAGCCTTGCACTTGGCCCTCGACCGTGAGCCGGTTGAGCGCCTTGCCGCAATCGTGCGCGACCCAGACCTTGTCGACGGTGACGACGCCGGTTTCCTCGTCGACGCTGACCTCGACCACCTGGGCCGAATAGCTGTAGCCCATGGTGCCGCCGATGGCCGAGCCGCGATATTTCTTGCCGCCGTGGGATTCCGGAATGGTCGAGTAATTGCCGGTGACGGTGATGGTGCCGGTGTCTTTGAGCGCCTCGGTGACGACCTCGTTGAAGGTGAGACCCTTGTCCTGGGCGCCGGCGCGATAGAGCTCGCCCAGGCATTCGATCTCGCCCGGCTTGGCTTCGAGTTTTCGCGCGGCGGCGGCGATCAGCACCGCTTTCAGATTTTGCGCGGCGTCGATGGCGGCATTGCCGACCATGAAAGTGACGCGCGACGAATAGGAGCCGTTGTCCTTCGGCACCACCTCGCTGTCGCCGGTGACGACGCGCACGCGCGCAAGATCGAGCCCGAGCACCTCGGCGACCGATTGCGCCAGGATCGTGGTCGAGCCCTGGCCGATATCGGCGGCGCCGGACAAGACGACGATCGAACCGTCGAAATCGAGCTTGATCTTGACCGTGGCGTGCGGCTCGCCGGTCCAGTTCACCGGCTTTGAAGCGCCGCTGATGTAATGCGAGCAGGCCATGCCAAGACCTTTACGGATATGACCTTTGCGGACACCGTTGCCATTTGCCAGCTTGCCCTTGCGCGCGTGCCATCCGCTCTCGCGCTCGACCCAGTCAAGGCATTCGGGCAGGCCGTAGCTGTTCACCATCAGATCGTTCTGGGTGAATGTCGGCGCGCTCAACAGATTGGCGCGGCGCACCGCGAACGGATCGAGGTCGAGCGCGCGGGCCATCTCGTCGAGCAGGCTTTCGAAGGCGAAGCGGATATCGACGGTGCCGTGGCCGCGGAACGCGCCGCACGGCGGCGTGTTGGTCAGCACGCGCTTGCCGAGATATTTGACGTTGTTGAGATCGTAGATCGCGTACAGCATCGAGCCGGCATAGAGGATGGTGACGACGCCGTAGCCCGAATGGGCGCCGCCGCGCTGGATGCATTCGCATTCGACGCCGGTGATGACACCGTCCCTGCGCATGCCGATCTTGAGCTTGATGTCGGTCTCCGGCCGGCCGCGATGGGTGATGAAGGTCTCCTCGCGGTTGACCATGATGCGCACGCAGCCGCCGACCTTGCGGGCGAGCAGCGCTGCGATCAATTCGACATTGAGCGTCTCGGTGCGGCAGCCAAAACCGCCGCCGACATGGGGCTTGACCACGCGGATGCGCGACATGTCCATGGCGAGGATTTGCGACAGCATCAGGTGCACGTAGTACGGCACCTGGGTCGAGGCGTGCACGGTGATGCGGTCGCGCACCACGTCGTAGTCGGCGACCGCGGCGTGCATCTCCATCTGGTTCTGGCACACCTCGGCGCAATTGTAGGTGCCTTCGCGGACCAGGTCGGCCGACGCAAACGCCGCTTCGACGTCGCCGAGCTCGAACAAAACGTCGCGCTCGAGATTTTGCGGCTTGCGGTCGTGAATGGCGATTGCCGCCGGCGCCATCGCTTCGGCAGACGTGTGATAGGCCGGCAGCTCGCGCACCTTCAGCTTGATGCGCCGCAGCGCTTCTTTCGCGGTCGCGTCGTCGATCGCCGCGACGGCGGCGACCGGCTCGCCGCGGTAGCGCACCCGGTCGCGCGCCAGCGGATGCTCACTGCGGGCGATCGGCAGCACGCCGAAAGTCTTGTCGCAATCGGCGCCGGTGACGATGGCTTTTACGCCCGGCAGCTTCGCCGCCTCCGATACGTCCACTTCGAGAATCTCGGCATGCGAGTAAGGACTGCGAAAGATTCGCCCGGCCAGCATTCCCGGCGCGATGAGATCGGCGGTATATTTGGCGCGGCCGGACACTTTCTCCGGGCCGTCGATCATCGGCACGTAGTCGCCGATATTATGCGCCGGCACGATCTCGTTCACGGTGAGACTCCGGCCGCATGCAGCGCCGCGGCGTGCTGCACCGCTTCGATGATTTTGACGTAGCCGGTGCAGCGGCAAATGTTGCTGCCGAGCGCGTCGCGGATTTCGTCATCGGTCGGCCGCGGATTGCGCCGCAATAGTCCCGCCGACGCCATGATGAATCCCGGCGTGCAATAGCCGCATTGCGAGCCGAGCTTTTCATGGAAGCCGCGCTGCACCGCGGAGAGATGGCCGTCGGTCGCCAGCGATTCGATGGTGTCGACGCGGCAGCCTTCCACCATGGCGGCAAGCGTCAGGCATGACAGGCGCGGGAAATCGTCGACCAGCACCGTGCAGGCGCCGCATTCGCCGCCGTCGCATCCCGTTTTCGTTCCGGTCAGTCCGACCTGTTCCCGCAAATAATCCAGCAGCAACACGTTATCGGGAACCGCGTCGGTGCGGGCGCGGCCGTTGAGCGTGAGCTGCAGAATGCGCGCCATGCGGTGCTTCAATGGCTTTTTTTGTTGCGCCAACTCATAGCAATAACCGCCGTCCCGTTCAAACCCGGCGAGCGTCTACGCAAAGCGCGCGGTGACTTCGGCGGTATCGGCTGCGATTTGATCTTCGACGGATCGGCGGCATCGCGCGCCGCCCACACGCGCGTCTCCTTGCCCTCGACCGCGAGTGCGCCGTGCACCAGGAGCTGATGCTCGACGTCGAAACTCGAACGGCGGAACTCGCTTACCCGCGACGTGAGCTCGACGACGTCGCCGAATCGCGCCGGAGCAAGAAAGCGCGCGCCGGCATCGACCAACGGGATGCCCATGATGCCGTAGGTCGGGCCGAGCTCATGCGGCTTCACGCCGAGTGCCGCCTCGAACAGCGTCCACGTGCCCCAATCGAAGAATTCGAAGAAACGGCTGTTGAAGACGATGCCGGCCGGGTCGCAATGACCCCATTCGATCATGAACTGCCGTCGGTTGACGAAACTGGTCATTGTTTTGGTCGTGGCGCCGTACTGTTTATGGCGGCCGGATCGAAGCCCGGCTCAAAGCGTCAATGTCAAACGCCCGCTGCGGGCCGGCTTACTGGCATAAACGGGCATAACCCATCGCAGAAGATTTGCCTACGGAAGTGGCAGTACCTTTCCTATTCTTTCATGCCGGCGCCTAGCAAATAGGCAATTTTCCTCCGTCGGCCGGATTCAAAATAAGCGCCAACGCTGCGGCGGTCCTCCGGTCTGCCGATTCGGACTGTCCGTCCAGTCCCTTATGGCCGCTTCGCTGCTTGGCACGCTCCTTGCGATTTAGGCTCAAGCGGGACGGTGCCGGGCCGGTCGCGCGCGTCAAACACGAGGACATCGCGATGCTCAATCCCATAGGCGCGGTCGCCGGGCGACCGCCTCGCCGCTGGCTTGCCGCCGCGGCGGGTCTTGCCTTTGGTCTCCTGGCGGCGCTGCCCGCCAAGGCCGAGGATACGATCAAAGTCGGCATTCTCCATTCGCTTTCCGGCACCATGGCGATCAGCGAGACGACGCTGAAGGACGTGGTGCTGATGCTCATCGACGAGCAGAACAAGAAGGGCGGCCTGCTCGGCAAGAAGCTCGAAGCCGTCGTGGTCGATCCGGCCTCGAACTGGCCGTTGTTCGCCGAGAAGGCCCGCGAACTGATCAGCAAGGACAAGGTCGCGGTGGTGTTCGGCTGCTGGACGTCGGTGTCGCGCAAGTCGGTCTTGCCGGTGTTCAAGGAGCTCGACAGCATCCTGTTCTATCCGGTGCAATATGAAGGCGAGGAGAGCGAGCGCAACGTGTTCTACACCGGCGCCGCGCCGAACCAGCAGGCCATTCCCGCCGTCGACTATCTGATGAGCAAGGACGGCGGCTCGGTGCAGCGCTGGGTGCTGGAAGGCACCGACTACGTCTATCCGCGCACCACCAACAAGATCCTCGAAGCCTACCTCAAGCTCAAAGGGGTGAAGGACGAGGACATCATGATCAACTACACGCCGTTCGGCTTCTCCGACTGGCAGACCGAAGTCTCCAAGATCAAGGCGTTCGGCTCGGCCGGCAAGAAGACCGCGGTGGTCTCCACCATCAACGGCGATGCCAACGTGCCGTTCTACAAGGAGCTCGGCAACCAGGGCGTCAAGGCGACCGACATTCCGGTGGTGGCGTTCTCGGTCGGCGAGGAAGAGCTCGCCGGTCTCGACACCAAGCCGCTGGTCGGCCATCTCGCCGCGTGGAACTATTTCGAAGTCGATCAAGACGCCGGCCAACGCCACCTTCATCAAGGAGTGGCACGACTTCATCAAGAATCCGAAGCGCACCACCAACGATCCGATGGAAGCGCATTACATCGGCTTCAACATGTGGGTGAAGGCGGTGCAGAAAGTCGGCACCACCGATCCCGACAAGGTGATCGAAGCGCTGCCGGGCACCCAGGCGCCGAACCTCACCGGCGGCGTCTCGACCTTGCTGCCGAACCATCACATCACCAAGCCGGTCTATATCGGCGAGATCAGGCCCGACGGCCAGTTCAATGTGGTGTTCAAGACCAAGGAACTCATTCCCGGCGCCGCCTGGTCGCCTTACCTGCCCGGCTCGAAGGACCTCGAAGCCGATTGGGTGAAGCTCAAGTGCGGCAACTACAACAACGTCACCAAGAAGTGCGGCGGCGCGACGTAACGGCGCGCACGCTGACGTTCGAGTTTGCGGGAAGGCGGCGAAGAAATCGCCTTCCCGCGTAATCTCCCCGGGATTTTTCGCAATGCGACTTTGCCGAGCTTGTCTCGCCGCGCTGCTGCTGGCCTTCGGCCTCGTTCTGGCTTGCACGAGTGCGCATGCCGCGAGCCTCGATGACGCGCTGGCGAAATTCACCACCGACGATTTCAGCGACACCAATGACGGCATCGGCGACGTCGCCGCGAGCGGCAGCCCGCGGGCGGAAGCCATCATCCGCGCCTTGCAGGACGGCCATCTCATGTTCAGCGCCGAACGCAAGGCGGTCTACATCCAGGACGACGACGGCAAGCTGACCGATCCCGCGACCGGACAGCCGGTCGCCGGCGAGGCGCCGGCCGATATCGACACTGTCCGCCTCAACAACCGGCTGCGCGGCACCATCGACGCCGCGCTCGGCGCGCTGACGCTGATGTCGCCCGACCCGGCCAAGCGGCTGGACGCCGCGGAGGCGGTGTTCAAGTCGCGCGACCAAAGCGCGCTGCCGACGCTCGAGAGCGCTATCGAGAAAGAGCAGGACCCGCGCATCAAGCGGGTGCTGATGCAGGCGCGCGCCGCGATCATTGCTGACCAGCGACGACGCCAAGGACGAGGACAAGCTCGCCGCCGTTGCGGTGATCCAGCAGCGCGGCGATCAGGACGCGCTCGGGCTTCTGCAAAGTCTTCCCGCCGGCACCGCGGCGCCGGTCGTGAAAGCCGCCGCCAGCGCCGCCGCCGCCATCCGCAATCGCCTCGGCATCTGGAACACGGTGCAGAACGCCTGGTACGGCATTTCGCTCGGCTCGGTGCTGCTGCTCGCGGCCATCGGGCTCGCCATCACCTTCGGCGTGATGGGCGTCATCAACATGGCGCACGGCGAAATGGTCATGATCGGCGCCTATGTGACCTTCGTGGTGCAGGATGCGATCCGAACGCATCAATCCGGCGCTGTTCGATTACTCGCTCGCCATCGCCATTCCGCTGGCGTTCCTGGTCGCCGGCTTTATCGGCATCCTGATCGAGCGCTGCATCATCCGCTTTCTCTACGGCCGGCCGCTGGAGACGCTGCTGGCGACCTGGGGGCTTTCGCTGATCTTGCAGCAGGCGGTGCGCACGTCGTTCGGCCCGAACAACCGCGAGGTCGGCAATCCGTCGTTCATGAGCGGCGCCTTCGATCTCGGCGGCATCACCATCACCTATAACCGGCTGTGGATCATCTGCTTTGCGCTCGCGGTCTTCGTCGCGCTGCTCGGGCTGCTGCGCTTCACCCGCTTCGGCCTGGAAATGCGCGCGGTGACGCAAAACCGCGCCATGGCGGCATCGATGGGCATCCGCACCAGCCGGGTCGATGCGCTGACTTTCGGCCTGGGCTCCGGCATCGCCGGCATGGCCGGCGTGGCGCTCTCCCAGATCGACAATGTCAGCCCCAATCTCGGCCAGGGCTACATCATCGACAGCTTCATGGTCGTGGTGTTCGGCGGCGTCGGCAATTTGTGGGGCACGCTGGTCGGCTCGTTCGTGCTCGGCATCGCCAACAAATTCCTCGAACCCGTGGCCGGCGCGGTGCTCGGCAAGATCGCCATCCTGGTGCTGATCATCCTGTTCATCCAGAAACGGCCGCGCGGCATGTTCGCGCTCAAGGGCCGGGCGGTCGAGGCATGACCTCGCACATCCTCATTCGCTCGCTCGATCGCAGCGCGATGATTTTCCTGATCGTCGTCGCGGCGGTCGCGGTCGCCGTGCCGATCCTCAATCTGGCGGTGCCGGAATCGTCGGCGCTGCATGTGCCGACTTATCTCGTGGCGCTGTTCGGCAAATATATCTGCTACGCGCTGCTGGCGCTGTCGATCGACCTGATCTGGGGCTATTGCGGCATTCTCTCGCTCGGCCATGGCGCGTTCTTCGCGCTCGGCGGCTACGCCATGGGCATGTATCTGATGCGCCAGATCGGCACCCGCGGCGTCTATGCCGATCCGATCCTGCCCGATTTCATGGTGTTCCTGAACTGGAAGGAGCTGCCGTTCTACTGGTACGGCTTCCAGCATTTCCCCTATGCCGTGCTGATGATCGTGGCGGTGCCGGGCGCGCTCGCCTTCGTGTTCGGCTGGTTCGCGTTTAGGAGCCGCGTCACCGGCGTCTATCTGTCGATCATCACGCAAGCGCTCACTTACGCGCTGATGCTCGGCTTTTTCCGCAACAATTTCGGCTTCGGCGGCAATAACGGGCTGACCGATTTCAAGGATCTCCTCGGCTTCAACGTGCAGGCCGAAGTCGACGCGCAACGTGCTGTTCTCGATCTCCTGCGTGGCGCTGATGGCGGGCTTCCTGGTCTGCCGCGCCGTCGTCACCTCGAAATTCGGCAAGGTCTTGATCGCCATCCGCGATGCCGAAGCGCGCACCCGCTTCCTCGGCTATCGGGTGGAATCCTACAAGCTGTTCGTGTTCACCTTGTCGGCCTGCATGGCCGGCATCGCCGGCGCGCTTTACGTGCCGCAGGTCGGCATCATCAATCCGGGCGAATTCGCGCCCGGCAATTCCATCGAGGCGGTGATCTGGGTCGCGGTCGGCGGCCGCGGCACGCTCACCGGCGCGGCGCTCGGCGCCGTGCTGGTCAACTACGGCAAGACCTATTTCACCTCGGGCGTGCTGGCGCCGTACTGGCTGTTCATGCTCGGCAGCCTGTTCATCGGCGTCACGCTGCTGCTGCCGCGCGGCGTCGTCGGCACCTTGCATCACTGGACGGCGCTGCGCCGCGCCCGCGTCTCGGCCGCCGCCGAAGACGGCGTCAGGGAGCCGCTGCCGGCGGAATGACGGATGGAAGCACTCACCACCGCGCTCCTCTATCTCGACGGCGTCAACGTGTCGTTCGACGGATTCAAGGCGCTCAACAATCTGTCCTTCACCATCGCGCCCGGCGAGATGCGCGCCATCATCGGCCCGAACGGCGCCGGCAAGACCACGATGATGGACGTGGTCACCGGCAAGACCCGGCCGGACAACGGCGACGTCATGTTCAACGGCGTCTACAATCTCACCAAGCTCGACGAGACCGAGATCGCCAATCTCGGCATCGGCCGCAAATTCCAGAAGCCGACCGTGTTCGACAGCCACACCGTGTTCGACAATCTCGAGCTGGCGCTCAAGGGCGATCACCGCGCGCGGACGAGCTTGTGGTGGCGGCAGACGCCGGCCGAGCACCGCCGCATCGACGAAATTTTGGCGACCACTCGCCTCACCGCGGTGCGCGACCGCCTCGCCGGCAGCCTGGCGCACGGCCAGAAACAATGGCTCGAGATCGGCATGCTGCTGGCGCAGGATCCAAAACTGCTGCTGGTCGACGAGCCGGTCGCCGGCATGACGGATGTGGAAACGCGGCAGACCGCGGAGCTGCTCAAGGAGATCAACAAGGAACACACCGTCGTCGTGGTCGAGCACGACATGACCTTCGTGCGCGACCTCGGCGTCAAGGTGACCTGTTTGCACGAAGGCTCGGTGCTGGCCGAAGGCTCGATCGACCAGGTGTCGCAGAACGAGCGCGTGGTCGAAGTTTATTTGGGGCGCTGATCCATGCTTGGACGCGCAAGCCATCGACCTGCACTACGGCGCCGCGCAGGCGCTGCGCGCGGTGTCGCTCAAGGCGGAGCCGGGCAAGGTCACCTGTGTGCTCGGCAGGAACGGCGTCGGCAAAACGAGCCTGCTCGATGCGCTGGCCGGCCAGCAGCCGGTGAGCCGCGGCACCATCACCTGGGAAGGCAACGACATCACCGCGCTCAAGCCGCCGGAGCGGGCGCGGCGCGGCATCGCCTATGTGCCGCAGGGCCGCGAAATCTTTCCCCTGCTGACGGTCGAGGAAAATCTGCGCACCGGTTTCGCGCCGCTGCCGCGCGAGGAGCGCAGCGTGCCCGACGACGTGTTTTCGCTGTTCCCGGTGCTCGAATCCATGCTGCGCCGGCGCGGCGGCGACCTTTCGGGCGGCCAGCAGCAGCAGCTCGCCATCGGCCGCGCGCTGGTGATGCGGCCGCGGCTGCTCCTGCTCGACGAGCCGACCGAAGGCATCCAGCCGTCGATCATCAAGGATATCGGCCGCGCCATCACCTATCTGCGCTCGCTCGGCAAGATCGCCATCGTGCTGGTCGAGCAATATCTCGACTTTGCCCGCGAACTCGGCGACCATTTCGCCGTCATGGACCGCGGCGCCGTCGTCTATTCCTGCAACCGCGACGATCTCGACGAGGGCGCGCTCAAGCGCGCCATGGCGATTTGATGCTCGATTTTTGATAGGCGATCCGATGCTGGGGAGCGCGCCGCTACGCAACGAAATCTTCGCCGGCAATCGCGCCGTCGGCAGGATCGCGTTCACGGTCGCGGCGGGGCTTGGCGGCAGCCGGCGCGGCCGCGTCCACGAATCAGGCTCGCTGCGGGTGCGCTTTCCCAACGGCAACAGCCAAGCCGCGCTGGATGCCGTCATCGTCAATACCGGCGGCGGCATGACCGGCGGCGACCGCTTCGACGTCGACATCAAAGTCGGCGCCGGCGCGCGGCTGACCGTCACCACCGCGGCAGCGGAGAAAATCTACCGCTCGCTCGGGCCGGACACGGACATCGGCGTAAAACTCGACGTCGGTCCCGGCGGCGCATTGGCGTGGCTGCCGCAGGAGACGATCGTGTTCGATCAGGCGCGGCTGCGGCGCAGCATCGATGTCGATCTCGCCCGCGACGCCAATCTGCTGTTGGCGGAAGCCGCCGTGTTCGGCCGCTCCGCCATGGGCGAAACGGTGGTCCAGGGTCATTTCTTCGACCGCTGGCGGCTGCGCGTCGGCGGCGCGCTGGTGTTCGCCGAAACGCTGCGTCTCGACGGCGACATTGCGCAACGCCTGGCCCAACGCGCCATCGCGGGCGGCGGCGTGGCCGTGGCGAGCGTGATCAAATATCCCGGCAATGACGCCGATGCCGCCGCGGTCCGCGCCATGCAGGACCGCTTTGCTGGCGAAGTCGGCGTATCCGCCTGGAACGGGCTCGTCGTGGCGCGGCTGGTCGCGACGGACGGCGCGGCGCTGCGCCGCGATCTCGTTGCCGTGCTGACCGCGCTCGATGCCGCGCCGTTGCCGCGGCTGTGGCTGAACTGAAAGGGCACCATGCAGCTCACCCCGCGCGAGAAAGACAAGCTGTTGATCGCCATGGCGGCGATGGTGGCGCGGCGGCGGCTCGAGCGCGGCGTCAAGCTCAACCATCCCGAAGCGGTCGGCGCTGATCTCCGATTTCATCCTCGAAGGCGCGCGCGACGGCCGCACCGTCGCCGAATTGATGGAAGCCGGCGCCCACGTCATCGGCCGCGCCCAGGTGATGGACGGCATCGCCGAGATGATTCCCGAAATCCAGGTCGAGGCGACGTTTCCCGACGGCACCAAGCTCGTCACCGTGCACGAGCCGATCCGATGAGGTGGCGATGATCCCCGGTGAATATTTCATAAAGCCCGGCGAAATCGAGCTCAACAAGGGCCGCAAAACGCTGACGCTCACGGTCTCCAACAGCGGCGACCGGCCGATCCAGGTCGGCTCGCACTATCACTTCTTCGAGACCAATCCGGCGCTGCAATTCGACCGCGCCAAAACCCGCGGCATGCGCCTCGATATTGCGGCGGGAACGGCGGTGCGCTTCGAGCCGGGCCAGAGCCGCGAGGTGACGCTGGTCGCGGTTGCGGGCGCGCGCACCGTTTACGGTTTTCGCCAGGCGATCATGGGAAAGCTGAAGAAATGACGCGGCGGCAGAACGCATTGCACGAAGACTTGAGTGCAAGAATCATGACGGGCGAGCTTGCGCCCGCCCGTCACGTTCACAGCGCTGCTATCCGCTGCTGGGAACCAGGATCAAATCTACCACGTGGTGCGCTGCTGATAGCGGCCTCGCACCCAGGCCGATCCGACCTTGGCGATCCTCACATCCGGCAGAACCAAACGCGAGCGATCTGACAATGATGATAGCGCACCGATGACAGGTCGCAAGTTAAAGCGTGCCTGCAAACAGGCGAGAGACGTTTGGGGATAACTTTGGGGATTTCAAATGCGGAGAGTGCCATGCCGTCGACCATGAGCCGCGCCGTTTATGCCGACATGTTCGGCCCGACCACCGGCGACCGCGTGCGGCTTGCCGACACCGATCTCATCATCGAGGTCGAGAAGGATTTTTGCACCTACGGCGAGGAGGTGAAATTCGGCGGCGGCAAGGTGATCCGCGACGGCATGGGCCAATCGCAAATCACCAACCGGCAGGGCGCGGTCGACACCGTCATCACCAATGCGCTGATCCTCGACCATTGGGGCATCGTCAAAGCCGACGTCGGCCTCAAGGACGGCAAGATCTTCGCCATCGGCAAGGCCGGCAATCCGGACATCCAGCCCGGCGTCACCATCATCATCGGGCCCGGCACCGAGGTGATCGCCGGCGAAGGCAAGATCCTCACCGCCGGCGGCTTTGACACCCACATCCATTTCATCTGCCCGCAGCAGGTCGACGAAGCGCTGATGTCGGGCGTCACCTCGATGCTCGGCGGCGGCACCGGCCCGGCGCACGGCACGTTCGCCACCACCTGCACGCCCGGCCCGTTCCACCTCGCGCGCATGATCCAGGCGGCGGACGATTTTCCCGTCAATCTCGGCTTCGCCGGCAAGGGCAATGCGTCGCGGCCGGCGGCGCTCGAGGAAATGATCAAGGCCGGCGCCTGCGCGCTGAAGCTGCACGAGGACTGGGGCACGACGCCGGCGGCGATCGACTGCTGCCTCTCGGTCGCCGACGACTACGACATCCAGGTGATGATCCACACCGACACGCTCAACGAATCCGGCTTCGTCGAGGACACCATCAAGGCGTTCAAGGGCCGCACCATTCACGCCTTCCACACCGAAGGCGCCGGCGGCGGCCACGCGCCCGACATCATCAAGGTCGCGGGATTGAAGAACGTGCTGCCGTCGTCGACCAATCCGACGCGGCCTTATACGAAGAACACCATCGACGAGCATCTCGACATGCTGATGGTGTGCCATCACCTCGATCCGTCGATCGCCGAGGACCTTGCATTCGCCGAAAGCCGCATCCGCAAGGAGACCATCGCGGCGGAGGACATCCTTCACGACCTCGGCGCGCTGTCGATGATGTCGTCGGATTCGCAAGCCATGGGCCGGCTCGGCGAAGTCATCATCCGCACCTGGCAGACCGCCGACAAGATGAAGAAGCAGCGCGGCCGCCTGAAGCAGGAGAAAGGCGACAACGACAACGTGCGGGCCAAGCGCTACGTCGCCAAATACACCATCAATCCGGCGATCGCGCACGGCGTGTCGAAACTCATCGGCTCGGTGGAGAAGGGCAAGCTCGCCGACCTCGTGCTGTGGTCGCCGGCGTTCTTCGGCGTCAAGCCCGATTGCATCATCAAGGGCGGCTCCATCGTCGCCGCGCCGATGGGCGATCCCAATGCCTCGATCCCGACGCCGCAGCCGGTGCATTACCGGCCGATGTTCGGCGCCTTCGGCCGCGCCCGCACCGCGTCGTCGGTGGTGTTCGCGTCGAAGGCCGCGGTGCAGGCGGGCTTGCGCAAAAAGCTCGGCATCGAGAAGGAGCTTTTCGCGGTGGAAAATACCCGCGGCAAGATTTCCAAAAAAAGCATGATCCACAACGACGCCACGCCCGATATCGAGGTCGATCCGGAAACCTACGAGGTGCGCGCCGACGGCGAACTGCTGACCTGCGCGCCGGCGGAAACTTTGCCGATGGCGCAGCGTTATTTCTTGTTCTAATCCTGTCATTCCGGAGCGACGCGAAGCGTCGAATCCGAAATCCGTAATCACCGCCCGTGGTTATGGATTCCGGGTTCCGCGCTACGCGCGGCCCCGGAATGACGCGGACCTCCTTGACGCTTCGCTGCGCGAATCTCCAAGCTTCGCGCATGGTGGATTTTTCGACGTCGGTGATTGCGGTCCGAGGCTGCCGCATCCGGCTGATGCGCGGCGGCGCCGGCAGCCCGCTCGTCGTTCTGCATGGCGCGTCGCGGCGCGAATGGCTGCCGTTCATGCAGCAGCTGGCGCAAAAGTTCGACGTCATCGCGCCGGAACATCCGGGCTTTGGCGAGTCCGACACGCCGGACTGGCTCGATAACATCCACGACCTCGCCTATTTCTATCTCGACGTGCTCGACGAGCTGAAGCTCAAGGACGTGCACCTGGTCGGGCTGTCGCTCGGCGGCTGGATCGCCGCCGAGCTCGCGGTGCGCAACACGCAGCGCCTTGCCTCGCTCACGCTCTGCCGGCGCCGCCGGGCTTTACGTCGCCGGCGTCGAGCAGCTCGATCCGTTCCTGCGCAGCGACGAGCAGCGGCTGCGCGACTTCTTCTACGATCAGAAAAAGGCCGACGACATCGATCGCGCGCGCGCTGCGGCCGGAGCTGGAAGACGTCACGCTGAAAAACCGCACCACGGTCGCCAAGATCGCCTGGCAGCCGCGCGGCCATGATCCGCATCTTGCCAAATGGCTGCACCGCATCGACGTGCCGACGCTGCTGATCTGGGGCGATCACGACCGCATGTTCCCGAAAGAGCACGCGCTCGCCTATCAGAAGGCGATCCCCGGCGCCAAAGTGGTGATCGTGCCGGAATGCGGCCACGTTCCGCAGATCGAGAAGCCGGACGCCTTCGTCGCCGCGCTCGAAACCTTTCTCGGCGCGCGCAAGAAGGCCGCATAGGATCGCACCATGAAGTTCTTCAACTTCCATCTGATGCCGTATGCGCACGTCGATCTCGACGCCATCGCCAAGAACGGCTCGGCCTGGGTGACGTTCTCCAACAGCCATTACGATCCGGAGAAAGGCGCCGAGCTCTATCACGACTATCTCGACCAGATGGAGTTCGCCGACCAGCTCGGCTTCGACGGCGTCTGCCTCAACGAGCATCATCAGACCGCCTACGGCATGATGCCGATCCCCGGCGTGCTGGCCGGCGCGCTGGCGCGCAGCGTCAAGCACGCCAAGATCGCCATTCTGGGCCGCGCGCTGCCGCTGCAGAACAATCCGCTGAACATCGCCGAAGAATACGCGATGCTCGACAATCTCACCCGCGGCCGCATCATCGCCGGCTTCGTGCGCGGCATCGGCGCCGAATATCACGCCACCGGCATCAATCCGGCCAATTCGCAGGAGCGCTTCGCCGAGGCGCACGATCTGATCGTGCGGGCCTGGACCGAGCCGGGGCCGTTTTCCTATTCCGGCAAGCATTATCAGTTCCGCTACGTCAATCCGTGGCCGCGGCCCTATCAGACGCCGCATCCGCCGATCTGGATTCCGTCGCAGGGCTCCGGCTCGACCATCCGCTGGGCGGCGAAGATGCGCTACACCTATTGCCAGACGCTCAGCCCGATCGCGGCGGTGGCGAAATTTTTCCAGCTCTATCGCGACGAGGCGGACAAGGCCGGCTACCAGGCGTCGCCCGACCAGCTCGCCTGGTCGAACACCATCTATGTCGGCGAGACCGACAAGAAGGCGGTGAAAGAGGCAAAGCCGCATCTCGAAGCGCTGGTCAATTATCTGCTCAAAATGCCGACCGAGATGCTGCTGCCGCCGGGCTACACCGACACCGCCTCGATGAAGCGCGTGCGCGCCGTCAAGGTCACCGGCAAGACGGCCTCGATCGAGGATCTGATCGCGTCCGGCGTGGTGATCATCGGCCGCCCGGAGACGGTGCGCGAAAAGCTCGCCGAATATCAGGACCTCGCCGGCTTCAACACCTCGCTGACCAAGACCCAGTTCGGCACCATGCCGAACGAGATGGCGCGCGCCAACATGACGGCGATCGCCGAGGAAATCCTGCCGCACTTCCGCGACCGCCTGCCGCAACGCGCGGCGAAGGCCGCGGCGGAATAATTTTTTCGCCCAGTGAGCGCTACGCCGATCTTCAAAGACGCGATGGGGGCGCTTGCCGTCGCCATCACGCTCGTCGCCTACGGCATCTACGTCTGGCAGACGCTGCGCGGCGAGGCGCGGCCGCATCCGTTGTCGTGGCTGATTTTCGGCATTCTCACCGGCACCGCCTATCTGGTGCAGGTCGATGAAGCGGCCGGGCCTGGTAGCTGGGTCATGGGCATCACGGCGATTGTTTGTTTGCTGCTGTGCCTGATGAGTTTTTGGCGCGGCGAGCGGACTTTTCCGTGGTACGAATGGGCGTTTCTCGTCGCCGCGGCGGTCATCTTCATATTTTATCTTTTGTCGCGCCAACCAACGACCGCGGCGGTGCTCGCGGCCATCGTCAGCGTGCTCGGCTTCGGGCCGACGGTGACAAAGGCCTGGCAGCGCCCGCATTCCGACAGCATCACCACGTTCACGCTCAACAGCATCAAATTCGTTCCGGCGTTCTTCGCCATGGATAATCTCTCGCTTGCCACCTGCGTCATGCCGGCGGCCTTGGTCGTCGCCAATGCGGCGGTCGCGCTGATCATTTATGCGCGGCGCTCTCATCACCAAGCACCCAAATGACCGTCATCCTGACATGCACGGACGCAAGCCTCCTCGTTCTCGCGGCGCCCGCGCGTCCGAGTTTTGCCAAAGCCAAATTCACGAAATCACTCGCCGAAAAGACGAGGAGTGGAGCGCCGGGAGGCGCCGGGGTCGTGGGCCACGCCACGCGGACGGATGTTGCCACCCGCCCACGCTTCGGGCGTGGCGCGCGCCACAGAACAATCCGCTTGCGCGAACCGCCTGCTTCGGGCGCGCTGCGCCTCCCGGCGCTCCACCACCATCGCGGTTCCCCGCCGCGGCTGTCGACCGCCGCTGCGCAGAGTTCCGCTCCCGCTCCGCTGGCGGCCGGTATCAACAACCGGCGTCCTTACGGCGAGCGGGATGAATTCGCTTTCATAATAGGAATGTTCGCCTGTTGTCAAGTATAAATTCCTATTAGGCGCTTGCCGGGATTTGACATGCTCACTCTTCGTGGGTGAGCGCATGTGAAAGCGACCGGATCGCGGGAGCGGCGAACAGCACCGCCGGCAGCATCATGGCCCATGAGATCAGCCATGAGAGCATCCAGTTCTGCAGAAAGCGGCCGCTTCCCCACAGCGGAAAGCTTGCCACGCCAGCCGCGATAAAGCTGGTCAGCCCGGACTGGATGACGCCGAAGACAAAGTGACTGTACCGTCTTGGTATTCCCAACATTGCAGACTGCCCTTTGCGGCGGCGCCCCGGCCGAATTTATCGCGCTTCGCTCGATCCGGGCTGCCTTTTCCAAGCTTTTGGCTGGCAACGATTTATCCGAGTCGCCAGGGCGTTTGAACCTCCGCCGCGCTCGATTGTCAGACCAATAGGTCCACGGTTTCGACACCAGCGAATGCCGCAGGAGCGTGTCATGAAATGCGCCAACCCCACCTGCAATCACAGCATCGGCCTCGTCTCCCACCGTCGCGGCTTTTTCGGCAAGCGGCCCTATTGCTCGAAAGCGTGCCGCGACCATCTCGCGGTCGCGCCGCAGCCGAAGTGCGAACGCGCCACCACTTATTTCGAATGGCTGTTCATGCAGCCGGCTACTCTGCAGCCGAGAATGGCGGTCGCGGCAATTCGCGTCAGGGCGCGCTGAGGCGGGTAGCGCGCGTAGCCCGGATTGAGCAACGCGAAATCCGAACTACGCCTGCTTCATTGGAGAGCGGATCGGTTTTTAGAACTCACGGAACGCGTTTGATAGTTGTATGAACCGGCGGCCCATTCAAGGGTTGGAAAATAATCACTTCCACCGGATAAGCCGCCGTGCCGGGAGCAACGACTTGCGCATTGCACATATAGAGATAATTGGTGCCAGCGACGACTTGCGACGCAACAATCAGCGGCGTGTAGCCCACTCCTAAAAGACCTTTCATTGCTTTCTCAAAGATATCTTTGGTAGTCGCATCCACAGGCTTAAAGGGACCATACGCGCCGGGGACTTGTGCAGCTTCAGCCATAAAGATCTCCTTGGTTGAATTTAATCATATTGACTCCCGTAGGTAGTATTGCGCAGATCGGTTTTGTTGACAAGGCAAACCGGTTCCTCGTCGGCTGCGGCTGCCGCGCGTTACGCTGGTTTTTTTGAAGCGAAATGCCTAGGCAGCGCGTCGGATCAACGGAGCCAAGGGCCTGGCTCGAAGCGGCCGTCCGACGACAGGCCTCGCGATACCAACAAATTCACGCCGGCAGATGATGGGTTTCGCAAGGGCTCAACCCATCCCAGGGACTACGGGCCTTGAAACTTGATCATCGTGCTGCGCGTCAGCGTGACGTTGCTGGTGATACCGACGGGGCCGCCTTTGGCGAGCTGAAACGCCGCGTATTGCTCGTGATAGACGTCCTCGCCGGCCGAGCAATCGACGGGGACGATGACCTTGTAGCCGCGCTGCACCGCTTCCTGCGATGTGCCGACGGTGGCGCCCTGGAACGAGTTGCCGCAGACGATCACGGTCTTGATGCCGGCCTGTTTGAGCATCGGCTCGAGCGTCGAGCCCAGGAATTTGTCCGGCCCGCCCTGACGGTACCATTCGCCGGCGCGCGGTTTGATCGCCGGATCCATGACGTCGTCGGGCGTCGCCTTGCCGTTTGAGCCGACCAGGCTGTACCAGACCACCATGTCGTGGGCGCGCGCTGCATCGTGCATGCGTATGATGTTCGGCATCGCGGCGACGCAGCGCGGGCGCGCGGTGCAGCCGGCTTTCATGATGTCGAGCAACAACAGCGCCGTGGTCGCCGGCTCGACCGTGACCTCTTTCAGCTCCGGCGGCGGCGGCGCAACCGCCGTGCTCCAATCTGAAATAACATCGGCGATGGACGGCGATCCGAGCAATGCAACAATGATCGCGCCGCCGATGGCGGCGAAGCGTGACGGTGACATGGCGTGCTCCCGGTATCCTGGCGGCTATGGCAAGAGCGATGAAGATAGAACAGCCGCTCCGTTCGGGCTACGGCCCGTCACCAGCCATCCGGGTGCGTCCGGCAAGGCGGGCCGACCGGCTGACACGCATCGCTGATGATCGGGGGCGCGGCGTTGTAGATCGCCGCATGTCCGCGAGCGCGGTGCTCGGTCGCGGCCGACGCCGTGGCGGCGGTGCTGAGAACGATTGCGGCGGCAAGCGCGATTTTTGCCATGCTCGGCATCCTGGTTTCTCCCGGCTGGGCCGTGTGGCCCGAACGCACCCCGCCATCCCTTGCCGAGAGATAAGGACGGCGATCGATGACGCCAATAGCCGACGGCAGGTGGCGGGCTACCCGCCGCTCAGCGCTTTGCGCAGGCGCGGCGCCGCGAAATCGAGGAAGCTGCAAATCTTGAGCGCGACGAGATCCTGGCCGGCATGGAGCAGGCTGACCGGCATCGGCGCGGGCTCGAATTTTTGCAAGACGATGCGCAGCTTGCCGTCGCGCACGGGGCGCGCGGCCTGATAGGACAGCACGCGCGTCAGGCCGATGCCTTTGATGGCGGCATCAAGCGCCGCTTCGGCGGTGTTGACGGCAAGGCGCGCGCGAACCTGCACCGGCCGCGCCCGGCCGCGGCCGCGGCCGCGCGCGAAAATCCAGGATGTGCTGCTTGCCGTGCCGGCGAAGGTCACGCAGGGCAGGCCGGCGAGGTCTTCCGGTTTTTTCGGCGTACCGTGCGCGGCGAAAAAGCCCGGGCTGCCGCAGACCACGCGCCGCACCGCGCCGACGCGGGTCGCCATCATGCTCGAATCCGGCAGCGCGCCGATGCGCACCGCGAGATCGATATGATCGTCGATCAGGTTGACGTTGCGGTCCGACAGCATCATGCGCACGTCGATGTCGGAAAAACGCGCCAGAAAATCGCAGACCACCGGCAAGACGTGCAGCCGGCCGAATACGATCGGCGCCGTGATGGCGAGCTCGCCGCGCGGGGTGCTGTATTCGCCCGCCGCGGCGGCTTCGGCGTCGCCGACCTGTTCGAGGATACGCTTGGATGCCGCGAGATAGCTCGCGCCGGCGTCGGTCAAGGCGAGCTTGCGCGTCGAGCGGACCAGGAGTTTTGCCTTGAGGTGCTTCTCGAGTTCCGCCACCTTGCGGCTCACCGTGGGCAGCGGCACGCCGAGCTTGCGGCTCGCCGCCGAGAAGCTGCCGGTGTCGACGGCGGCGGCCAGAATCGACATGGCTTCGAGACGGTCCACGGCACCCTCTCATTTTTCGAGAGAAAGATTACCGAATCTATCGGATTATTGCCGTGGCCGATAGGCGCTATCTTCGTGGCTGTTGATGGAGGCGCGGCTATGCCCCACGGCTTTCTCGATATCGCAGGCACCCCGAGCGTGAAGGAAGCGCAGCGGGAAAACGGCAGCGCCGACCGCTGGTCGAATTTTCCGGGCGACCGGACCTTCGATCGTTTCCGCGAGTCGGAAACGGCCTTCATCGCCGCGCGCGACAGCTTCTACATGGCCACGGTTTCGGAGACCGGCTGGCCCTATGTGCAGCACCGCGGCGGCCCACCCGGCTTCATCCGCGTGCTCGACGACAAGACGCTGGCCATCGCCGATTTCCGCGGCAACACCCAATACATCAGTGTCGGCAACCTCAAGGCCGGCAATCGCGTGGCGCTGATCATGGTCGATTATCCGGCGCGCCGGCGGCTCAAAATTTTCGCTCATGTGGAGATCAAGAGCCTCGACGACAATCCGGAGCTGGCCGCCGCGGTGGCGACGCCCGGCTACAGGGCGAAGCCGGAACGCGTCATGCTGTTCCATCTCGACGCCTTCGACTGGAATTGCGCGCAGCACATCACGCAGCGCTTCACCGAAGCGGAGATCGCCGCGGCGCTCGCGCCAGTTCGCGCCCGCATGATGGAGCTCGAAGCCGAGAACAAGGCGCTGCGCGACAAGCTCGCGGAACGCGAAGCGGCCGTCCTGTGAAACGCTGACAACGAGATGGCGCCGCGCTCACACGGCGCGGCGCCATTCGCCTGCTACTCCGCGGCGTCCTTGCGCCGCGCGCGGCGCGGCTCGCGCACCGGCACTTTATGGGTTTCGTCCCAGTACCATTCGCCTTGCTGGCCGTGCAGGCAGAACGGCGCATCGCTGCGCCACGCGCCGTCCGCGTCCTTGCGGGCGGTGCGCCGCGCCTCGGCCTTTTGGGCCTTGGTCCGGTAGGGCTTGAGATTGGGCATGACATGCTTTCGCCTCCGGACGCAAAATTGCGCCCGGCGCGACGCCGCGGTTCAGCGGGGTCGCGGCAAAAGCCGTCAACTATGGTCGGTCACACCCATGCGGGGTTTTAAGTGGGCGCGACGGGACGTTTCGTCAATATGTGCGAGGTGCTCCGCATCCGCCCCCGCGGTAGCGGGGGCGGATTATTTTTGCGGCGGCTTCGCTGCGAAATCGGAACCGCGCACGCACAGCCGGCCGCGCGGGTCCTGCCAGAGCTTTTCCGTCGCGTGCAGATGGCCGATGGCGCGGGCGATGGTGCGGAAATCGTATTTGGCGAATTTTTCCGCGATGTCGGTGAAATAGAGCGGCTCCTTGGCGATGACCTTCACTATCTCGGCGCCGAGCGCCGCCACCGCCGCCTCGTCGCCGGCCTCGCCGGCCGCGTCCTTCTTGCCGCCGACATAGTCGTCGATCTTGGCGCGGTCGGCATAGGCGTAGGTGATGCGCTCGTAATATTCGCGCGGAATATTTTCCGGAATGGTGGCGTCGATGCCGACCTTTGCGCCGGTCGGCACCACGCCATAACCCTGCGGCAGGCTCGGATCGAGCGGCTTTGCGCGCGCGTTCGAGACGATCATCACATCGCGGTCGCCCTGCACGCGAGTGGCGATGGCCCATTCCACCTCGGTCGGATCGTTGACGTCGATATCGTCGTCGACCACGACGACGTGCTTGAGATCCATCACCGATAACGCAGCAAGCAAAGCGTTTTTACCCTCACCCGGCTGCTTCTTGATCGAGATCACCGCGTGCCAGAAGGCGCAGCCGCCGAGCGTGACATTGATGTCCTTGACCTGCACGCCGGCGGTGCGCAGCGCCGCCCGGATGGTGGCGTAGCGCGTCGGCGCGGCGAGCCAGGTGTTCTCCCACGGCATGTGCAGATTGTAGTAGATCGCGTCCTTGCGCATCGAAATCGCCTTGATGCGCACCTGCGGATTCCAGTGCAGCCCGCCCATCAGCCGGGTGAATTCGCCGAAGCGGCCTTCCGGAAACGTCCAGCCGGTCGGCAACACTTCGGCCTCGAGCACGATCTCGGCGTCGGCGATGTACGGCACGTCGACGGTCTGGCACGGCGCCAGCGCCACCGGCTCGCCGCGGATGCCGCCGGCGATCGCCATCTCGTCGACGCCGAGCGGGGCGCGATAGCCGGAGCCGGTGATCTCGACCGGATGGGTGCCGATCGAGATCGAGATCGGCAGCGGCTCGCCGCGCTCGAGCGCGCGCTGGACGAACAAGCCGCATGTTGTTCGGCGTCACCAGGTCGATGCCGGTGAGCGCCTTTTCCTTGACCATGAAGCGGTAGATGCCGGAATTGAAGCCGAGCTCCGGATCGCGCGCGATGACGACGCCCGCGGTGATCATCGGCCCGCCGTCATAGATCGACGACATCGGGATCGGCAGCTTGTAGAGATCGACGTCGTCGCCGATGAGCGTCACCTCGCGCGCCGGCGAGGTTTTGACGTATTTCGGCGGAATGGGCTTGGCGATCGCGGCAGAGAGCTTGTCCTCGATCTCGCGATAGGTCTCGGCGCCGAGCGCCATCATGGCGCGCTCGCGCGAGCGGATGATGCCGGACACCACCGGCATGTCGTAGCCGATGACGTTGTGGAAATAGAGCGCGGTCTTGGCCTGATCGACGAGCGTGGCGATATGGCGGATGTCGACCGGCTGGTGCAGGTCGACAAGCTCGCCGTTCTGCCGCAGGCGGTCGAGGAACTGGCGGAAATTTTCCTGCATGAAACTAGCCTTCCCTTGATCTGGCCCGGCAAGCTAATGAGCCCGCCGCGGAAGCGCAATCAGGCCGCAGGCTAGAGCGGTCAGGGGCCCGCGGCGCTCGGCGCCAATGTCGCCGGCAACGGCCGGGCGGCTTGGCCGAATTTCTTCGACAGCAGCGTCGACGGCCGTTCGATCAGCCACCAGAACACCGTCGCGAGCGCAAGCGTCGCGGCAATCTGCACGAGCAGCTCCAAGGTCGGTGGGAATCCTGCAATGCGGCTCAAGATATTATCGACGCTAAAGCCGATAGCGCCGTGGAGCAGATAGACCGAATACGAGATCGTGCCCAGAAACAACATAGGCGCAAACCGGGCGGGCCACGGCGCATTCAAGGCCACCAGCGCAATGAGCGCCCCGATCATCCAGGTCGCGTCTTGCGTGAACGTGACGGCCGCGAAGGCCGCCGCCCAGCTTAAAGCTTCCCACAGCGCCATGCCGCGCCGCATGAACATGAACTGCAAAAAGCCGAAGCCGAACACCGGCAGATACATAAAGACCAGGCGGCTTTCGCCGCTGCCGTAACCGGCCGCCATGACGACGAGGAAAAACGCGCGCTGCGGCCAGAGATTTTTCCGGTAGAGCAAAACCGGCGCGGCCGCGAGCACGAGGAAATAATATTGAAACTCGATCGCCAGGCTCCAATAGACGGCGCTGAACCAGTCTTCCCCGGCCCAGGGCACGAGATAAAACAGATGCAGCGCGGCGCGATAGACATCGTGCGCGGTCATGCCGCCGTCGAACCACGGCGTGAGCCCGGCCAGATACGGCACGCAAAGGATCATCAAGACCGACATCACATAGGGCGGCTCCAGCCGGATGATGCGGCGCCCGATGAACGTCCAGCTGTCCCTGCCGGGCCGGTAATGGCGCAGGTCCATGGAATAGGGAATGATGAACCCGGAAATGACGAAGAAGGCCTCGACGCCGAGATAGCCGTATAGGCCTGAGACGCGCAGCACGCCGTCCGGCAGGAGATAGGTGAAGTGAAACCACATGACCATGAAGGCGGCCACGCCACGCGTATATTCGACCGCCTGCAGCCGCCCGCCGCTGTCACGCATTGCTCTGTCGCCCGCCGAGCGTCGTTTCCGCCGTTATGCCAGGCATTCTAGCCGAGCCGATTACAAATCGCAGCCAGGTCTTTATAAAGACAGTCCGCTCTCGCGGAACTTCGGAGAACCAAGCGGTGCAAGGCACAATGAAGGCACTGGTGCTGCGAAAGCACGGCGGCCTCGACGAACTCGAAGTGGTGCACGACTACCCGACGCCAAAGGCCGGCGACGGCCACGTGGTCATCCGCGTGCGCGCGGCCTCGTTCAACTACCACGACGTGTTCACGGTACGCGGCATGCCGGGCATCAAGGTGCCGCTGCCGGTGATCATCGGCCTCGACATGGCGGGCGAGATCGCCGAGGTCGGCGCCGGCGTTGCCGGCTGGAAGGCCGGCGACAAGGTGCTGGTCAATCCGGTCAACAAGAAGAAAGGCCTGATGGGCGAGATGCTCGACGGCGGCATGGCGGAATATTGCGCCGTCTCGGCCGACCAGCTCGTCGCCATGCCGGCCGGCGTGAGCTTCGAGGAGGCAGCATCGCTGCCGGTCGCCTACGGCACCGCGCACCGCATGCTGATCACCCACGGCACCGTCAAGGCCGGTGAAAAGGTGCTGGTGCTCGGCGCCTCGGGCGGCGTCGGCACCGGTTGCGTGCTGCTTAGCCAAGATGCTCGGCGCCGAGGTCATCGCCTGCGCGTCGAGCGCGGAGAAGCTTGAGCGGCTCAAAGCCATGGGCGCCGACGAGGTGATCGACTACACCGGCACCGACTGGTCGAAATGGGCGGTGGAGAAATACGGCAAGCCGCAACGCCGCAGCTACGATGGCGGCGTCGACGTGGTGATCAACTTTACCGGCGGCGACACCTGGGTGCCGTCGCTGCGCTGCCTCAAGCGCGGCGGCAAGCTGTTGGTCTGCGGCGCCACCGCGGGCTACGACCCGAAGGAAGATTTGCGCTATGTCTGGAGCTTTGAATTGCAGATCATCGGCTCCAACAGTTTTTACGACGACAATCTCGCCGCGCTGATGGAATTGATCGGCGCCGGCAAGATCAAGCCGGTGATCGACAAGGTGCTGCCGCTGGAACAAGCCCGCGAAGGCTTGCGCCTGATCCAGGACCGCGAAGTCATCGGCAAAGTGGTGGTGACGCCGTGAGCGCCTTTCTTCGTCCGCCTCTCTTGTCATCATCCGCGAAGGCGGATGATCCAGTATTCACCGGGCCTGCGGTGATTACTGGATGCCCTGCCTGCGCAGGGCATGACAGTATAGGAGTGCGTTGAAAATGCCCGACGACATCACCCTCGAACAAGTCCAGGCGCATGATCACCCGCGC
This sequence comes from uncultured Alphaproteobacteria bacterium, assembly GCA_963831975.1. GTDB lineage: Bacteria > Pseudomonadota > Alphaproteobacteria > Rhizobiales > Xanthobacteraceae > BOG-931. Next base: position 474,965 of record CAWHSO010000026.1, on the reverse strand, counting down.
GCCGTTTCACCAGTGGCTCGGACTGACGGTTGTCGCCGTCGGCGATGACAGCATCGAGATCAAGGCGAAATGGCGCGAGGAATGGGTGGTCAATGTCGAACGGCGCTACACCCACGGCGGCATCCTTGCCGCACTGATCGATCTCGCGGCGGATTTCGCGCTGATCAAGCAGACCGGGCGCGGCGTTCCGACCATCGACATGCGCGTCGATTATCATCGCGTCGCCATGCCGGGCGATCTGATCATGCGCGGCAAGGTCGTCCGCTCCGGCTCGCAGTTCGCCACCGCCGAAGCGCAAATTTTCGATCTCGACGGCAAGCTGATCTGCCAGCGGCCGCGGCACCTATCTGACCGCTCAACCAAAAACGTCTTGAAACTTGAGAGGAAGCGACCATGAAAGTTATGCTCGGACTCACCTTGACCGCGGCGCTGTCGGCAGCGGCGCTCGCCGCCGACCAGCCGGACTGGGCCTATCCGGTGACGCCGCCGCCGGGACAGCTCGATAACACGGTGCAGAAATCGGTGCCGGGCAGTTCGCAGCAATATACGCAAGCGCAGATCGACGATCCGTTCAATCCGCCCGACTGGTTTCCCAACGAGCACCCGGCCATGCCGCAGATCGTCGCCCATGGCGGACCGAAACCCGCCGGCCGCGCCTGCGCGCAATGCCATCTGCCGACCGGCGACGGCCATCCGGAATCCGCGAGCCTCGCCGGCCTGCCGGCGAACTACATCATTCGCCAGATGAACGCGTTCAAGCGCGGCGAGCGCAACAATCCGCGCGCCGGCGTCATGATCGCCATGGCGCAGGTGCTGTCCGACGACGATATCAAAGCGGCCGCCGAGTACTTTTCCAAGCTCAAGCCGACCGCCGGCTACAACACCGTGAAAGAGACCGACACCGTGCCGAAGAGCTATGTCGGCGCCGGCGGCATGCGCTTTGCCAGCGACGGCAACGAGACCGAACCGACCGGCCAGCGCATCATCGTGCTGCCCAAGGACGAGACCGAGGCAAAACTGCGCGATCCGCATTCCGGCTTCATCGACAACGTGCCGGAGGGCGCCATCACCCTCGGCCACACGCTCGCCACCACCGGCGACAACGGCAAGACCGTGCCGTGCGGCGTCTGCCATGGCCCCGATCTGCGCGGCATGGGCGAAGTGCCGCCGATCACCGGCCGCACCGCGACCTACATGTATCGCCAGCTCAACGACATCAAGAGCGGCACGCGCGTCGGCACGGCGGTGGCTTTGATGAAGCCGGTGGTCGCGAACCTCTCCGACAGCGACCTGATCGCGCTCGCCGCATTTTTGGAGTCGCGCAATCCGTAGCGGCTTCACCAATCTCGGCGATCTCATCCGGCGCGATCGCGATCTGAACAAGATCGCGATCGTCGATCTCGGCGGCGAGCGGGGCCCGCGCGATTTCAGCTATCGCCCAGCTCGACGCCATGGCGAACGGCGTCGCGCGGGCGCTGGCCAAACGCGGCTTGCAGCGCGGCGACAGGGTCGCGCTGCTCTCCGCCAATCGCACCGAATATATCGCCGCCTATTACGGCATCATGCGCGCCGGCTTCGTCGCGGTGCCGGTGAATTTCAAATTCCCGCGCGACACCATTCATTTCATCATTCGCGACGCGGGCGCGAAACTTGTGTTCTGCGATGCGCCGCGCGCGGCGGACTGCCCCGCCGATATCCCCAGCGTGACGTTCGGCGCGGCGTTCGATGCATTCCTCGATCCCGGCCCGTTCGACGCCGTGACGCCGGCGAAGGACGAGCCGGCGATGTTCCTCTACACCTCCGGATCGACCGGCACGCCGAAAGGCGTCGTGCTCTCGCACCAAAGCCACATCTGGGTCGTCGAGACGCGGCTGGCGCCGGGGCTCGACCGCCACCGCTATCTGGTCGCTGCGCCGCTCTACCACATGAACGCGCTGGCGCTGGCAAAACTCGCCTGCGCGGCGCATGCCACCATCGTGCTGTTGCCGCAATTTTCCGCGCCCGCCTATATCGCGGCGATCGGACAATACCGCTGCACCTGGCTCACCGCGGTGCCGCCGATGATCGCCATGATGCTGCGCGAAACCGCGGCTCTTGCGGCAACCGACCTGTCCAGCGTCGAATTCGTGCGCATGGGCTCGGCGCCGGTCAGCGCCGCGCTGATGGCGGCGCTTGCACGAGCGGCTGCCGCAGGCCTCCGTCACCAATGCTTACGGCACCACCGAAGCCGGCCCGGTGGTGTTCGGGCCGCATCCGAAAGGTCTGCCGCAGCCCGAACTTTCGGTCGGCTATCCGCATCCGCTGGTTTCGCTGCGCCTCGTCGACGGCGACAACCGCGACGCCGCGCAAGGCGTGCTGGAAATGAAATGTCCGGCCTTGATGCTCGGCTATCACAACCGCCCCGACGTCGCGCCGCCGCTGACGCCGGACGGTTTTTACATCACCGGCGACGTGTTCCGCCGCGACGCCGACGGTTTTCATTATTTCGTCGGCCGCATAGACGATATGTTCGTTTCCGGCGGCGAGAATATTTATCCCGCCGACGTCGAGCGCATGCTGGAGCGCCATCCCGACATCGCCCAGGCCGCGGTGGTGCCGATCGACGACGACATCAAGGGCCAAAAGCCGGTCGCCTTCGTCATCAAAAAACCCGGCCGCGTCGCTCGACGCCGAGGCGGTCAAACGTTTCGCGCTCGCCAACGCGCCGGCCTACCAGCACCCGCGCTTCGTCTGGTTCGTCGACGAACTGCCGCTCGCCTCGACCAACAAGCTCGACCGCGCGGCGTTGCATGCGATGGCGGAAGAGCGAATGGCGGCGGAACGCAGCTAAGACAAACGTTTCGCCAGCGCGCACGCTGCGTCCCTTCTCCCCGGAGGGGAGAAGGACAGGATGAGGGGGTTCGGATGCTGAGAAATTTCTCAAACGCCCGAGCCCCCTCACCCCAACCCTCTCCCCTGCGGGGAGAGGGAGTTCGCTGAGCGCGTCCCTGCTAACGTACTTCCGCAGGCAGGCGGCGCATTCACCGTCTTCCCCGGCCATTTGCACAGGTCGGCGATGATGCATTTCTCGCACAGCGGCCGGCGGGCGACGCAAGTATAACGGCCGTGCAGGATCAGCCAGTGATGGGCGTGCAGCCGGTAGCGCTCCGGCACGACTTCCATCAGCTTCATCTCGACATCGAGCGGCGTCTTGCCGACCGCCAGCCCGGTGCGATTGCCGACGCGGAAGATGTGGGTGTCCACCGCGATGGTCGGCTCGCCGAAGGCGATGTTGAGCACCACGTTCGCGGTCTTGCGGCCGACGCCCGGCAAGGCTTCCAGCGCCTCGCGGTCGTGCGGGACCTTGCCGCCGTGTTTTTCGATGAGCTGCCGCGACAGCCCGATCACGTTCTTGGCCTTGGTGCGATAAAGCCCGATGGTCTTGATCAGATCGCGCACCTTGGCTTCGCCGAGCTTTGCCATCTGCTCCGGCGTATCGGCGAGCGCGAACAAAGCCGGCGTCGCCTTGTTGACGCCGGCGTCGGTCGCCTGCGCCGACAGCACGACGGCGACCAAGAGCGTGAACGGATTGATGTGCTGCAGTTCGCCGCGCGGCGCCGGATTGGCGGCTGCGAAACGGCGGAACGCTTCCTCGATCTCGGCTTTGGTCCATTGCGGCAGTTCGCCGTGGGCGGCCTTTACGTCGGCCTTGGCTTGCGCCTTGCGGCCCTTGAGACGCGCCGCCTTGCCCTTGCGGGCGGCCTTCAATCTTTGCTGAGACTTCTTTTGCTTGGGTGTTTTGCGCGCCATCTTGCCGGTATAATAACCGCCATGGCCGACGACACCAGCGACCTGCCCGCCGAGCCGACGCTCTTTTCCGCGATCATCACGCCGCATCGCTCGTTGAGCTCGACCGGCTTTCTCATCTTCATGCTGTGCATCGGCGGCATCAGCTTCGCGGCCGGCATGGTGTTCCTGATGCTCGGCGCCTGGCCGGTGTTCGGCTTTTTCGGCCTCGACGTGGCGCTGGTGTACTGGGCGTTCCGCGCCAATTATCGAAGCGCCCGCGCTTACGAAGAGGTGACGGTGACCGCCACGGAACTCACCGTGCGCAAGATCAGCCAGCGCGGCGAAGTGCGCGAATGGACGCTCAATCCGGTCTGGGTGCGGCTCGACCGCATCGTGCACGAGGAATTCGGCATCGAGCGGCTGTTCCTGGTCTCGCACGGCCGGCGGCTGTCGATCGCCGAATTTTTGGGCGCCGACGAGAAGAAAAGTTTCGCCACCGCGCTGTCGGCGGCGCTGGGCGAAGCCAGGCGCGGGCCGACGCGGACGGTATTCTAAACCTCCCCCTTTCAGGGGGAGGAAAAGGATGCAGAAACCGGGTGGTTTGCTGCGCTGCTCGCGGCCTAGATCGGGAGACAGATGATGGAGGCTCCCATGTTGTCACCCGATCGCATCCAAAACCCGATGCCGCTCGCCGCGGCGGCCGCCGATTACGACGTGGTGCGCCGCGCCATCGGCCATATCCGCGGCCATTGGCGCGAGCAGCCCGAGATCGAAGCCATTGCGGAAGCCGCCGGCGTCACGCCGACCGAACTGCATCACCTGTTCCGCCGCTGGGCCGGGCTGACGCCGAAGGCGTTCCTGCAGGCGCTGACGCTCGACGGCGCGCGGCAATTGCTGCGCGATTCCGCGAGCGTGCTCGATGCCACTTATGAGGTCGGGCTGTCCGGCCCCGGCCGGTTGCATGACTCTGTTCGTGACCCACGAAGCGATGTCGCCCGGCGAATGGAAGTCGGGCGGCGAAGGCTTGACGGTTTTTTTCGGCTTTCATCCGTCGCCGTTCGGCAGCGCGCTGGTGATGGCGACGGAGCGCGGCCTTGCCGGCCTCGCCTTCGCCGATCCCGGCGAGGAACGCGCCGCACTCGCGGACATGAAAGCGCGCTGGCCGCGCGCCGCTTACGTCGAGGACAGCGCCCGCACCGCGGCCATCGCCAGGCGCATTTTCGATTCCTCGCAATGGCAGCAGGACAAGCCGCTGCGCGTGGTGCTGATCGGCACCGATTGGGAAGTGCGGGTGTGGGAAACGCTGCTGCAAATCCCCATGGGCCGCCTCACCACCTATTCGGACATTGCCAGCAAGATCCACAAGCCTGCCGCCGCACGCGCCGTCGGCGCCGCCGTCGGCAAGAACCCGGTGTCGTTCGTGGTGCCGTGCCATCGCGTCGTCGGCAAATCCGGCGAGCTGACCGGCTATCACTGGGGCATCACCCGCAAGCGCGCCATGCTCGGCTGGGAGGCCGGGCAGGTCGGGGCGGCGGCGTAATCTTCACCTCTCCCCGCCGCGCGGGGAGAGGTCGAGCGAAGCGAGGGTGAGGGGGCCTCTCCGCGATTCTGAGCGCAAAGGGAATTTCGCGCCGGCTCAGTAACCGCTTACAGGCTCAGGCAGCGGCAACGCCCCCTCACCCCGCCCTCTCCCCGCACGCGGGGAGAGGGAGAAGCCCGCGTCGATTGACGGCCCGCGACCGATCCGCAATACCCCTTTCGGCGTTGTCTGACCGAAAGGACTTTGCGACATGCAGCGGCGGCGGCCGGTGATGCTGGTCATTCTCGATGGCTGGGGTTGGCGCGACGATCCCGCCGACAACGCCATCCGCCAGGCCAAGACGCCGACCTTCGACCGGCTGTGGCAGGACGGGCCGCACGGCTTCCTGCGCACCTCGGGCAACGACGTCGGCCTGCCCAACGGCCAGATGGGCAATTCCGAGGTCGGCCATCTCAATATCGGCGCCGGGCGCGTCGTCATGCAGGATCTGCCGCGCATCGGCGGCGCTATCGCCAACGGCGACATCAAGCAGGCGCCGGCGCTGGTCGAGCTGATCGCAAAGCTCAAAGACAGCGGCGGCACCTGTCATCTCATCGGCCTGGTTTCGCCCGGCGGCGTGCATTCGCACCAGGACCACGCCGCGGCGCTGGCAAAAATTCTTGCCGACGCCGGCGTGCCGACGCTCGTGCACGCGTTCACCGACGGCCGCGATACGCCGCCGCAATCGGCGGGCGACGACATCAAGCGCCTGCTCGCCGCGCTGCCGAAATCCGTTTCGATCGCCACCGTGTGCGGCCGCTACTACGCCATGGATCGCGACAAGCGCTGGGAGCGCGTGGCCAAGGCCTACAACGCCATCGTCGAAGCCGAAGGGCCGCGCTTTCCCGATGCGCCGGCCGTTGTCGCCGATGCTTACGCCAACAAAAAATTCGACGAGTTCATCATTCCGGCCGTGGTCGGCGACTATCGCGGCATGAAAGACGGCGACGGCGTGCTGTGTTTCAATTTCCGCGCCGATCGGGTGCGGGAAATTTTGGGCGCCATGCTCGATCCTGATTTCTCCGGTTTTCCGCGCCCGCGCGTCGTGCGCTTCGCCGCCGCCGTCGGCATGACGCAGTACAGCGAAGAGCTGGACAAATTCATGCAGACGATTTTTCCGCCGCAACCGCTCGCCCACATCCTCGGCGAAGTCGTGGCGGACGCCGGCCGCACCCAATTGCGCATGGCGGAGACCGAAAAATATCCGCACGTGACGTATTTCCTCAACGGCGGCCGCGAGGAGCCCTATCGCGGCGAGGAGCGCATCATGGTGCCCTCGCCAAAAGTCGCGACCTACGATTTGCAGCCGGAAATGTCGGCGCCGGAACTGACCGACAAAGCGGTCGCCGCGATCAATTCCGGCAAGTACGATTTGATCATTCTCAACTACGCCAACCCCGACATGGTCGGCCACACCGGCAGCCTGCCGGCGGCGATCAAGGCGGTGGAAACGGTCGATGCGGGCCTCGGCCGCATCGCCGACGCGATCGAGAAATCCGGCGGCGCGCTCCTCGTCACCGCCGACCACGGCAATTGCGAGATGATGCGCGACCCGCAAACCGGCGGCCCGCACACGTCGCACACCACCAACCCGGTGCCGCTGCTGCTGCTCGGCGCCCGCAACCGCGCGCTGGTGGCGGAGGGCCGGCTCGCCGATATTGCGCCGACATTGCTTGAGTTGATGGAATTGCCGAAGCCGAAGGACATGACCGGCCACTCGCTGCTGCGCGCCGATTGAGGGGCCGCTTTGCCGCAGCCCCGACAACCCGTAGTCGATTTGCGATCGCGGCGAAACTCGCTAAACAACCAATCAAGCAAAGAACCGACAGGGAGGACGAGATGAGCTTTTCGTGCAGGCAATGGCAGGCCGGTCCGATGGCGGCCGCTGGCGCGCTTGTGGTGGCGCTGACGGTTGGGCCGGCGCAGGCGCAGGACAAGACCTTCACGATGAAGATCACGACGCCGACGCTCAATGCGGCGCTCGATCTCTATGCCAAAGTCTACGGCGCCGCGGTCGAGAAGGATTCCGGCGGCCGCATCAAGGTCGAGATTTATCCGGCAAGCCAGCTCGGCGCCATCCCGCGGCAGATCGAAGGCACGCAGTTCGGCGCGATCCAGTGCGCCGTCATCCCGCCGGAGTTCTTCGTCGGCGTCGACGAGCGTTTCGAGGTGCTGGCCGCGCCGGGCCTCGTGACCTCCGCGGCTCAGGGCCATCGCGTTGCCGCCGATCCGGCGGTGCAAAAATTCTACCTCGCGCTCGGCGCCGAGAAAGGGCTGCACGGCGTCGCCGTCGCCTATGCCGAACCTTCGGAGGTGGTCGCCAAGAGCGCGATCCGCCATCTGGCCGATTTCAAGGGCAAGAAAATCCGGATTTTTGCCTCCGAGTTCCAGTCGGCGTCGTTCAAGCGGCTCGGCACCACGCCGGTCGCCATGTCGCCCGGCGACGTGATGACGGCGCTCCAGCAAGGCTCGCTCGACGCCTCGGTCGCCGGCGTCGAACTGCTCAGCGGCCTGCACTTTTATGACGCCGCCAAATACATCACCATGACCAACCACGCCGCGATCTTCTATCTCGTCGAGCTCAGCAAGAAATGGTTCGATACGCTGCCTCCCGACCTGCAGCAGATCGTCGAGAAGGACGCCGCCAGCACCGTCGCGAGCTTCCAGCAGCGCGCCATCGATATCGACAGCGCGGCGGCCAAGGTCTGGACCGACGCCGGTGGCGAACTGATCAGCCTGCCGGCCGACGAGCAGGCGGAATTGCTGAAGACGCTGTCCAGCGTCGGCGCCGATATTTCGAAGGAGAAGCCGGCGCTGGCCGAGGCCTATAAGATCGTGAGCGACGCCGCGCAGCGCAGTCAGTAGGCGCGAGCACGTAGCCCAGATAGCGCACGATCCGGGCAGAGATCATGCCTTCGGCATTGCCCCGCATGGCGCTTGCTCATGCGGGCTACGATCGCTGTAATTGCACTGAACCGGGACGCTGTTTGCCTGGCGATCGAAATATAATAGAATTCCCGGGAAACAGCGCGACCGCGTCAGCGAGGACATCATGGCGAAATACCTGCTCGTAAGCTTCAAGACCTGCCCGTGGGTGCAGCGCGCGGCGATCGTGCTGCGCGAGAAGAACATCCCGTTCGAGTTCCGCCACATCGAGCCGGACAATCGTCCCGACTGGTTCCTCGCCATTTCGCCGCACAAGAAAGTGCCGGTGTTGCGCGTCGACGACACGGTCTCGCTGTTCGAGTCGAATGCGATCGCCGAATATCTCGATGAGACGACCGTGCCGCGGCTGCATCCCGACGACCCGGTGCTGCGCGCCATCAACCGCGCCTGGACCGATTTTGTGCCGACCTTTGCCAGCGCGGTGACCGGCGACCGGCTATGCCGAGGACGAGGCCGCCTACAAGGCCGCGGCCGAGAAAATCCCATTGCCGTTCGAGCGGCTCGAGCGGGCGCTGGAGAAGCAAGGCGCCGGGCCGTTCTTCAACGGCGCCAAATATTCGCTGGTCGACGCCGCCTATGCGCCGTTCCTGCAGCGCTATGTGTTCCTCGATCGCGTCAGGCCGCTCGGTACAATCGAGAAATTCCCGCGGCTCAAGACCTGGGCCGACGCGCTGATGGCTCGGCCCTCGACCCATTCCTTCCCCGAAGCCGAATTCGAGGCGCTCTACCGGGCCAACCTGAAGCGCCGCAAGGTGTGGGCGTCGCAATTCATCGCCGACCCGGCGATCGCGGCGGAGTAACGGGTTGCTGTCATCATCCGCCAACGGGTCCGGCCCGAAGTGGCAGGACCCGTTGGCGGGCATGACAAAATTCAACCGTCTTTGATGTCGGCTTGGTCGACGTTCGTATTCTTATTGCTTTTTTTCTTCTTCTTGGTCTTTCGACTGCCGCAGTTTTTCTGCTTCCGCGAGCAAGCGCTGCAATATCACGCGCTGGTTCTCGTCGGTCTCTTTCGCAAGCAGCTCGTAAAAGTACTCCACGTCGCGTTGAGCGGTGATTTTATCGACCATGGCCTGCACTCGCATGAGGCGCCGCCCCGGCTGCTCCCGCGAATTTAACGCGCTGAAGCAGATTTAGTCCAGGATGCTGCGGAAGGCGGCGGAATACGCTTCGCTATTCCGCCCTACGTGCTGACGGCCGCGCGTAGCGCTTATCGCAACCCGCCGCCCTTCATGAGCTTGCGCGCCATAAGTCCGGCGGCGACGAAACATGCGGTGCCGGCCGCGGCGAGGATGAACGGCAGCGTCAGGTCCGAATTTTCGTCCGGGCCGGAAATTTCATGGGCGCCGATCAGGCCCGCGAAGCCCAACGCGATGAGCACGTAGATGATAATGACGCGTTGCTTGTTGTTGGCGACTGGCGGCGGCATGGCGCGGTCCGTGTCTTCACTTATCGCCAAGCCCTAATACGTCGGCCATGGAATAAAGCCCGGGCTTCTTGCCGCGCGCCCACAGCGCGGCGTGCAGCGCGCCGCGGGCGAAGATCAGACGGTCCTCGGCGCGGTGGGTGAGCTCGACGCGCTCGGCGGGGCCGGCGAAGATCACGCTATGCTCGCCGACCACGGTGCCGCCGCGCAGCGACGCGAAGCCGATGTCGCCCGGCTTGCGCGCGCCGGTCATGCCGTCGCGGCCGCGCGCGGAGTGCTTGGTTGAGATCGATGCCGCGGCCTTCGGCTGCGGCGCGGCCGAGCAGCAGCGCGGTGCCGGACGGCGCGTCGATCTTCTTGTTGTGGTGCATCTCGAAGATTTCGATGTCGTAGTCGTCGTTGAGCGTCGCCGCCACGCGCTTGACCAGAGCCGCGAGCAGATTGACGCCGAGACTCATATTGCCGGATTTTACGATCGTCGCGCGCTTCGCCGCCTTGCGCGATCACCGCTTCCTCTTCGGCGGAATGGCCGGTGGTGCCGATGACGTGGACGAGGCCGGCGGCGGCCGTCAGTTCGGCGAAGGCGAGCGTCGCGGCCGGGAATGGTGAACTCGATCAAGCCGTCGGCGGCTTTGAGCAGCGGCGCCACGTCGCTCGTCACCTTGATGCCGTTCGGCCCGAGTCCGGCGAGCTCGCCGGCATCGCGGCCGATCACGGCGGAGCCCGGCGCGTCGACGGCGCCGGCCAGCGCCAAGCCTTTGGTCGCGGCAATGGCATGGATCAGCGTGCGCCCCATGCGCCCGCCGGCGCCCGCAATCACCACCCGCATGTCGGCCATGGTCCGTCTCCGGTTTGGGGCGGGTATAGCGGGGCGGGGCGAGGTCAGCAACGCGGCGTACTTTTCACCTCTCCCCGGAGGGGAGAGGTCGAGCGAGCAAAGCGAGCGAGGGTGAGGGGGTTCGGAAGCTTCGGTTTTTCTCAGGCGTCCGAACCCCCTCACCCCAACCCTCTCCCCTCCGGGGAGAGGGAGTTCGCCGAGATTACGGCGGCGATAAAGACACCCCTCAGAACTTCGGGCCGTCGTAGCCCTCGACGATGACCAGATCGAATTCGGCCTTGCCGTCGCGCAGTTTCTTTGCCGCCTGATAGCCGGGCGAGCGATAGCAGGCCAGCGCCGCGTCGTAGCTCGGGAATTCCAGCACCACGGTGCGGCTGCGTGATTTGCCCTCCGGCGTTTCCTGCTTGCCGCCGCGCACCAGATAGCGTGCGCCGCATTCGCCGAACGGCGCCTGATCGGCCACCATGTAGGGCTTGTAGCCCTCGGCATCGGTCACATCGATGTGGCCGATCCAATAGCCTTTGTTGGCCGCGGCTGCGGGCGTCACGCCCGAAGCCTGAGGCTGCGGGCCGTCGTAACCTTCGACGATGAGGAAATCGCATTGCGAATGCGGCAGGCGCAACGGCCGCGCGCGCTGATATTCGTCGGAGCGATAGCAGGCGAGCGCCGTCGCATAATCGGGAAACTCGCGCAGCACATTGCGTGAGCGGGCGCGGCCTTCGACCACTTCCGATTTGCCGCCGCGCACCAGCGCGGTGCCGCGATACTTTTCATGGGCCGGCGGCGTCGCCGCCATATAGGCCTTGTAGCCTTCCGGATTGCTGACATCGATCTGCGGAATCCAATAGCCCTTGGGCATGGCGTGCTCCGTCGAAAGGCGGCGAAAAATAAGGATTACGGCTGCGGGCCGTCGTAGCCTTCGATGATGACGATATCGAGCACCGCATGCGGCTGCCGCACCTTGATGTTCGCCTGGTATTCGGGCGAGTTGTAGCAGGCCAGCGCGGTGGCATAATCGGGAAACTCGATGACGACGTTGCGCGAGCGGCTGGAGCCTTCCGGATTTTCGAATTTGCCGGCGCGCACCACGAAGCGGCCGCCGAATTTCTTGAAGATCGCCGGATTGGCCGCGGCATAAGGCTTGTAGCCCTCTTCGTTGTGCACCTCGACGCTTCCGATCCAGTAACCTTTGGCCATGTGTCGTCTCCCTTTTCAGTTTTTTGCGCGTGCGATCTCGGCGACGATCGCTTGCGCCGCGGCTTTGGGATCGGGCGCGGCCAGGATCGGCCGGCCGACCACGAGATAATCGGCGCCGGCCGCGATCGCCGCAGCCGGCGTCATGATGCGTTTCTGATCGCCGGCCTCGGCGCCCGCCGGCCGGATGCCCGGCGTGACCAGCGCCAATCTGGTGCCGACGATGGTGCGAATCTTCGCCGCCTCCTCGGCCGAGCAGACGACGCCGTCGACGCCGATGTCGCGCGCCTGCGCGGCGCGCTCGGCGACCAGCTCCGGCACGGTGAAGTCGTAGCCGGCGGCGGCGAGGTCGGCGTCGTCATAGGAGGTGAGCACCGTGACGGCGAGAATGCGCAAATCGCCCTCGCGCGCATCGACGGCGGCTTTCATGGTCTGCGGATAGGCATGCACGGTGAGGAAGCTCGCGCCGCTCTTCGCCACGCTCTTGACGCCCTGCGCCACCGTGTTGCCGATGTCGTGCAGTTTCAGATCGAGAAAAATCCGCTTGCCGGCGGCGGTGAGCGTGTGGGCAAAGGCGATGCCGCCGGCGAATGCCAGCTGATAGCCGATCTTGTAGAACGACACGGTGTCGCCGAGTTTTGCCACCATGGCCTGCGCCGCTTCGACCGAAGACAGATCGAGCGCCACGATCAAGCGGTCGCGCGGTTCAAGCTGCATCGATCGATCCCCTTGCGCGGTCACGCCAGCACGCCAGCCAGCTCGACCAGCCGGCGCGCCGCCGTTTTGAGAGCGGCAGCCAAAACTTCATCCTTCAGATTGTCCATGTCGTCAAACGCCTGATCGGCGCGCGGCACGGAGATCTGCTCCGGGATCACCAGCGCGCCGCAGCCGAGCTCGAGGATTTGCCGCAGCGCCATCAGCGAACGCATGCCGCCGCCGGAGCCGCCCGACGCCGCGCCGATGGCGAACACGCGGCCCTTGAAGGCTGTGTAGTTCGCCTCGCCGCGGTCGCGCCCGCGCGAAATCCAGTCGATCGTGTTCTTCAAAAGCGGCGTCACCGAAGCGCTGTATTCGGGGCTGGTGATGAAAACGCCCTGGTGCGCCATCATCATGCGCTTGAGCTGCACCGCCGCGGCAGGCAACCCGGAACCGGCGGCGAGATCGGCGTCGAACAGCGGCAGCGGATAATCCGCAAGCGAGATGCGCGTCACCTCGGCCTCGGCCACGACCAATTCCTTGGTCGCCAAAGCGGCGAGCCGCGCATTGTGCGAGCCGGTGCGCAGCGAGCCGGGAATAACCAGGATTTTCGGGGCGGCCATAATCGGCGGCCATCGTAGGACGCCGTCAGGCCTTGCGGTAGACCCACACCCGCGCCGGCGGCAGATTCATCCAAATCCGTTTGGAGGCTTCCGCCGTGAAACCGCCGAGCCGTTTCGGCAGCGGCGAGGCGACCGAGTAGGTGAATTGCACGAACGGCGCGCCGGGGACCATCAGATCGAAGGCGTCGCGAATGAGCCGCCAGCGCATCTTGATCGGCTTGGTGACCAGCGGCAGGCCGGAGACGACAGCGGCGGCGGGTTGGACGAGCAGCGTTTCGAGCAGCCGGCGCATGCTGTAGGCGTCGCCTTGCACCAGCGTCGCGTCGGGATAGCGTTTCTGCAAAATCCGGCAGAACGCCGGATTGAACTCGACCAGCACCAGGCGCGCCGGATCGACGCCGGCTTCGACCAACGCCTCGGTGACCGGCCCAGTGCCCGGCCCGAGCTCGACCACCGGCCCGGTGCTGTTCGGATCGACATAGCCGGCCATGACGCGGGCCAGAATTTTGCCTGACGGCGTCACCGCGCCGATCGACAGCGGCCGTTCGATCCAGGAGCGGATGAAGCGCACCTCGTCGTCGAGCCGGATGCCCTTGTTCTGCTCGAATTGGCGGACCTGGGCTTCGATTTTCTTGCCGATGCCGTCGCGCTTTTGCTCGAACAGCCGGATCTGGCGCTCGATCTTGCGCTCGATGATGTGCTTCCTGAGCTCAAGGAGACGAATCTGCCGCCCGATCTGCTGTTCAAACTTTTGTAGTGCCGGCAACGGCATGGCGCCCCACGCGACAAAATCTTGACGTTTTTAAAACATCCGGGCGCCAAAGACCAGCCGCCCGGCCGCCGCCGCCGTGACAAGGAACTCAGTCGGAATTGGCGCGGGAGCCGAGCTCGTTGATGAACTCCTTGACCTTGCCCAGGAATCCCGTGGATTCCGGCTGCGTCGATGACGACGATAATCTGTCGAACTCGGCCAACAGCTCGCGCTGCTTCTTGGTCAGATTCTGCGGGGTTTCGACCAGGATCTGCACGTACATGTCGCCGCTTTGCCGGGCGCGCAGCACCGGCATGCCCTTGCCCGAAAGCCGGAAGCGCTGGCCCGATTGCGTACCCCCCGGGACCTTCACCCGGGTCTTGCCGCCGTCGATGGTCGGCACCTCGAACTCGCCGCCCATCGCCGCCGTCACCATGGAGACCGGCACCCGGCAATGCAGGTCGGCGCCTTCGCGCTGAAAGAACGGGTGGGAGCCGATCGACAGGAAAATATAGAGATCGCCCGGCGGACCGCCGCGCACGCCGGCTTCGCCTTCGCTTGCCAACCGGATGCGGGTGCCGTCCTCGACGCCGGCCGGGATGTTGACCGACAAAGTCCGCTCGCGCGTGACCCGGCCGGAGCCTGAGCACGACGCACAAGGACTATCGATCGATTGGCCGCGGCCCTGGCAGTTGGGACAGGTGCGCTCGAGCGTGAAGAAGCCCTGGGCATGACGGACTTTGCCCTGCCCGCCGCACATCTGGCAGGTCTTGGGCTTGCTGCCGGCCTTGGCGCCGGAGCCCGAGCAGGCCTCGCAGGTCACCGATGTCGGAATGCGGATTTGCGCCGCCTTGCCCACATAGGCGTCGTGGAGCGAGATTTCCATGTTGTAGCGCAGATCGGCGCCGCGCTCGCGTCCGGAGCCGCGGCCGCGGCGGCCGCCCATGCCGAACAAGTCGTCGAAAATATCGGAGAACGTGGTGGCGAATTCGGCGCCAAAACCCGCCGCCGCGCCGCCGCCCATGCCGTGCTCGAAGGCGGCGTGGCCGAAACGATCATAGGCCGCGCGTTTGTCCGGGTCTTTGAGGACCTCGTAGGCTTCGTTGATTTCCTTGAAGCGGTGCTCGGCGCTCTGATCGCCGGGATTGCGATCCGGGATGGCACACCATCGCCTGCTTGCGGAAGGCGGCTTTGATGTCACCGTCGCTTGCGGTGCGCTCGACTGAGAGCGACTCGTAGTAGCAGCGCTTGGCCATCATTCCGTCCCTGATGATGTCCAATCATTCCTAGACAAAAAATCAGTTAAAAAAAACACGCACCCCCGTCTTGCGGGCGGGGGTGCTGTTTTGCAGGCTGGAAGCAGCATCGAACGACTCAGGTCCGATCAAGCCGATTTCTTGTTCTTCTTGTCGTCGTCGACCTCGGTGAACTCGGCGTCGACGACATCGTCCTTCGGGGCTTCGGCCGAAGCGCCGCCATCAGGACCGCCAGGGCCGCCGGGCTGCTGCTCGGCGGCTTGCTTGTACATTGCCTCGCCGAGCTTCATCGAGGCCTGCGCCAGCGCATTGGTCTTGGCCGAGATCGCGTCCGCATCGGTGCCCTTGAGGGCTTCCTTGAGGTCGGCCAAGGCGGTCTCGATGGCGCGCCGGTCGGCCTCGCCGACTTTCGCGCCATGCTCGGCCAGCGTCTTCTCGGTGGTGTGGACCAGGGCCTCGGCGTGGTTCTTCGCCTCGACCTCGGCCTTGCGCTTCTTGTCTTCCTCGGCGTGAGCCTCGGCGTCCTTCACCATTTTATCGATATCGGACTTCGCTCAAGCCGCCCGAGGCCTGGATGCGGATCTGCTGCTCCTTGCCGGTGCCCTTGTCCTTGGCCGAGACATTGACGATGCCGTTGGCGTCGATGTCGAACGTGACCTCGATCTGCGGCACGCCGCGCGGCGCCGGCGGAATGCCGATGAGATCGAACTGGCCGAGAATCTTGTTGTCGGCCGCCATCTCGCGCTCGCCCTGGAACACGCGGATCGTCACCGCGGTCTGGCCGTCCTCGGCCGTGGAGAACACCTGGCTCTTCTTGGTCGGGATCGTGGTGTTGCGGTCGATCAGCCGGGTGAACACGCCGCCCAGCGTCTCGATGCCGAGCGACAGCGGCGTGACGTCGAGCAACAGCACGTCCTTGACGTCGCCTTGCAGCACGCCGGCCTGGATCGCCGCGCCCACCGCGACGACTTCGTCGGGATTGACGCCCTTGTGCGGCTCCTTGCCGAACAATTGCTTCACGACTTCTTGCACTTTCGGCATGCGCGTCATGCCGCCGACCAGGACAACCTCGTTGATCTCGGCTGCGCTGACAGGCCGGCGTCTTTGATGGCCTGCCGGCAAGGTTCAATTGTCTTCTGCACCAGATCGTCGACCAGCGCCTCGAACTTGGCGCGGGTGAGCTTCATGGTCAGATGCTTCGGTCCCGCCGCATCCGCCGTGATGAACGGCAGATTGATCTCGGTCTGGGTCGTCGACGACAGCTCGATCTTGGCTTTTTCCGCGGACTCCTTCAGCCGCTGCAACGCCAGCTTGTCGCGGCGCAGGTCGATGCCCTGCTCTTTCTGGAATTCGTCGGCCAGATAGTTGACCAGCCGCATGTCGAAATCTTCGCCGCCCAGGAAGGTGTCGCCGTTGGTCGACTTCACCTCGAACACGCCGTCGCCGATTTCGAGAATGGAAATATCGAACGTGCCGCCGCCGAGGTCGTAGACCGCGATGGTGCCGGTCTTGCTCTTGTCGAGACCGTAGGCCAGCGCGGCTGCGGTCGGCTCGTTGATGATGCGCAGCACTTCGAGGCCGGCGATCTTGCCGGCGTCCTTGGTGGCCTGGCGCTGCGCGTCGTTGAAATAAGCCGGAACGGTGATGACCGCCTGCTCGACCTTGGCGCCCAGATAGGCTTCCGCGGTCTCCTTCATCTTCTGCAGGATGAATGCGGAAATCTGCGACGGCGAATAGCTCTTGCCCTCGATCTCGACCCAGGCGTCGCCATTGGAGGCGCGCGCGATCTTGTAGGGGACGAGCTTCTTGTCCTTCTCCACCATCGGGTCGTCGTAGCGACGGCCGATCAGGCGTTTGACGGCGAAAATGGTGCGTTCGGGATTGGTGACTGCCTGCCGTTTGGCCGGCTGGCCGACGAGCCGTTCGCCCTCGTCGGTGAAAGCTACGATGGATGGCGTGGTGCGCATCCCCTCCGCGTTCTCGATGACCTTCGGCGTCTTGCCTTCCATGACGGCGACGCAGGAATTCGTGGTCCCGAGATCGATACCGATGACCTTGCCCATGGTCCTAAATCCTCTCTCTTGCGGCAGGTCGGGCAGGCCCGAAAGGCGCCCTCAGTCCGACCCCCTTATTCAACTTTAAATCGCCCCGAGCGCAGCCAAGTTTTAACCGGCGACTGCTGCCTCGAGCCGATTTCCCTTGGCTCATATAGGAGGGCGGTATCGGGCCGCAAGACAGCATAAGCATTTGGGTTATTGCGCGATCGGCCAAAGGATCGACCCAAGGATTGACCCAAGCATCAACCCGGTCGCGGCGACGGCCGCCGCCCCGGATTGAGGGTCTCTTAACGGTGTCGCGCCGAGCCGCCAATTCGCACCCTCACGCTAGCCCGGCATTAAGAAAAGCCTGCCACGGATGATGCGGGCAAGGGGACAACGGGCCAACGGTCAGCCGGCAACGGCGCCAGAACGGCCGCCCGCAAGCGGGAAGGCGTCATGGGTCGCAGCAATGTCGAGTTCGGCGCGGCGGCGGGCGAAATGCCCTCCCACGCGGGCTCCGACCATGACCCCGTCCGCCGGTTTTTTGCGATTTTGCCGCGGCCGCTGCGCTTTCTCGGCGTCGGCGGCCTCGGCCTGATCACCGATCTGGCGGTCTTCACCCTCATCATCGCCCATAGCCCCCATCCGCTGCTGGCGCGGCTGGTCTCGCTCGCTGTCGCGACCGTCGTCACCTGGCGGCTCAACCGCGCGCTGACCTTCGACCGCAGCGGCCGCCACTCCGCCGATGAAGCCATGCGCTACGCCGCCGTCGCCGCCTCGGCCCAGGCGGTCAGCTACGCCGTGTTCGCCGCCCTCGTCGTCACCGCGCTTGCCGCGATGCCGCAGCTTGCCGTGATCGTCGGCGCCGCCTGCGGCGCGCTGGTCTCCTATGGCGGCCAGGCGCTGTTCGCCTTCCGGCCGCGCACCCCGCCGCCACGCCAATCAACCCCCGTCTGAGAGCAGTACTGATGAGCGTCGATGCCGAAGTGTTCGTGATCGGTGCCGGGCCCGCCGGCCTCACCGCCGCCTATTGCCTGACCAAGGAGGCGCGCTCCGTCATCATCATCGAACGCGACCCGATCTATGTCGGCGGCATCAGCCGCACCGTCCAGTACAAGGATTTCCTGTTCGACATCGGCGGCCACCGCTTCTTCTCCAAGTCGAAGGAGGTCGTGGCGCTGTGGCAGGAGATCCTGCCCGACGATTTCATCGCCCGGCCGCGGCTGTCGCGCATCTATTACAACGGCAAGTTCTTCTCCTATCCGCTCAAAGCCTTCGAGGCGCTGCTCAAGCTCGGCGTCTTCACCTCGACCGCCTGCATGGTGTCCTACGCCTATGCCAAAGGCTTTTCCCGTCGAGCCGGCGCGCACCTTCCACGAATGGGTGCGCAACCAGTTCGGCGAGCGGCTGTTCCAGATTTTCTTCAAGACCTACACCGAGAAGGTGTGGGGCATGTCGTGCGACGAGATTTCCGCCGATTGGGCGGCGCAGCGCATCAAGGGCCTCGATCTGTCGACCGCCGTCATCAATGGGCTCAAGCGCTCGCTGCATATCGGCCGCAAGCCCAAAGCCAACGGCGACACCGTCAAGAGCCTGATCGAAAGCTTCCAATACCCGCGCAAGGGCCCGGGCATGATGTGGGATGCGGCGGCGCGCAAGATCAGGGCGCAAGGCGGCCGCCTGCTGATGGGGCGTGAACTTGGTCTCGCTGGAATTCGACGCCGCCGCCAATCTCTGGCGCATCGAGGTCGAGACCACGCAAGCGGCGAGCGCGAGAGCTTTACCGCGCGCCATGTCGTCAGCTCGGCGCCGGTGCGCGAACTCGTGCCGCGCATCAAGCCGATGCCGATCTCGCTCCTGCATGCCCGCGCGCTGCGCTACCGCGACTTCCTCACCGTGGCGCTGATGGTGCGCAAGGCAGAGCTGTTCGACGACAACTGGATCTACATCCACGACCCGAGCGTAAAAGTCGGCCGGGTGCAGAACTACCGCTCCTGGTCGCCCGAGATGGTGCCCGCCGGCATGAGCTGCCTCGGCCTCGAATATTTCTGCTTCGAGGGCGACAATCTATGGGACGCGTCCGACAGCGATCTCATTGCGCTGGCCAAAAAAGAAGTGGCGCAGATCGGCCTCATCGCCGCCGACGACGTGGTCGACGCCTGCGTGGTGCGCCAGCCCAAGGCCTATCCGGTCTATGACGAAGAGTATCGCGACAACGTCGCCGCCATCCGGCTCGACCTCGAGGGCAGCTACCCGACGCTGCACATGGTCGGCCGCAACGGCATGCACAAATACAACAACCAGGACCACGCGATGATGACGGCGATGCTCACCGCGCGCAACATCCTCGCCGGCGCAACGGCTCTACGACGTGTGGAACGTCAACGAAGACGCCCAATATCACGAGGCGGGCGAGTCCGGCGTGCAGAGCGCGCTCGACAGCGTGCGGCTGGTGCCGGAGAAAGTGGCCGGCGAGCGCGCGGCTTAAGGCATGGTCGAATAGGAACCGTCACGTCCGACTTTGACCCAAGTCGGACGTGCACGTCTTAAGATCGCCGATTGCAAAAGACGACTGAAGGCTCATTGTAGTCAGCCATATTTCTATGTGCGGCGTCCCGTGGCGAACAACTGAAGGGGTCCCGTTTGGCGGTCGTCGTTCTTGCTCATGGCGCCTGGTCGGCGGCGTGGGCCTGGAAAAAGGTGCGGCCGCTGATGGCGGCGGCCGGACACGACTTCTTTGCGCCCACCTACACGGGGCTAGGCGAGCGCGCGCATCTGGCGCGTCCGGAAAACGACCTCGAAACTCACATCCAGGATGTGGTCGGCGTCCTCAAATTCGAGGAGCTGCGAAATGTCGTGCTGCTCGGCCACAGCTATGGCGGCATGGTCGCGACCGGCGTCGCCGATCGGGCGCCGGAGCGCGTTGCCCGGATCATCTATCTCGATGCCTTTGTCCCGGAAAACGGCCAAGCCCTCATCGACTTCCTGCCGCAGCCGCAACGGCATCGAATGCTGGACAGCGTCAGCGGTGGCGACGGCTGGCGCGTCACGCCGAATCCGGTCCCGCCCGACACGTCCGATGACGATGCGGCGTGGGTTACAAAATTCCGCATGCCGCAGTCGGTCAGGTGCTTCCAACAGCCCATTCGCCTGCGCGCCAAATTGACGCTGCCGCGCAGCTACATTCAGTGCATGCGCTACGCCGACCGCGGCCCGTTCGGTCAATTTGCCGCGCGCGCCAAAGCTGAAGGTTGGCGGCTCGATGAGCTTGACTCGAGCCACAGCCCCAATGTCACCGCGCCCGGCGCGCTGATGGAGCTCTTGCAACGAATTTTGTCGCGCTGAGGCGCGCATTCGTCGTTCGGCTAAAAGGCCGGTTTCGGGAAATATTCCGAGCTGTGCGGCAAAAATATCGTGCCGGCTCGCGTTGACGCGCAACCATGCGTCGTGTCACGTTTTTCAACCCCTCGTCGTGGGTTCGGCGTGCCGACAAGGCATGAAAATAAAAACAATGAATGACGCGGGGCCGGGGAGGTTCAGGTCCAGATGGCTGCCTAATCGCCATGACCGAGACAACGTTGCGGACAGCGTCCGGAACGCACGACGGCGCGGCGGCGCCGTTGCTCCAGATCGCACATCTGACCATGCGGTTCGGCGGCATCGTCGCGTTGGACGACGTCAGCTTCACGGTCGGCAATGGCCGGATCGTCGGCTTGATCGGGCCGAACGGCGCCGGCAAGACCACATTGTTCAATTGCCTGAGCAGGCTCTATCGGCCGGAGCGCGGCGACATCTGCCTGAATGGAACATCGCTGCGCCACTGCGCGCCGTCGGACATCGCCGCCAAGGGCATCGGCCGCACCTTCCAAAGCCCGGCGCTGTTCGCCTCCATGTCGGTGCTCGACAACGTCAAGGTCGGCGCCCATGCGCGCGGCCGCAACACTCCCTTGAGCGACGCCGTGACGCTGCCATCCGCCCGCCGCGAGGAGCGCCGTCGCGACGGCACCGCGCGCGCGATGCTGGCTTTCGTCGGATTGGAACACGCCGCGGCGCAACCGGTGGCGGGCCTGTCCTTCGCGGCGCGCAAGCGCGTCGAGCTCGCCCGCGCGCTCGCCGCGCAGCCGCGGCTCTTGCTGCTCGACGAGCCTGCCGGCGGGCTCAATCACGACGAGGTGGCGGAGCTCGGCATTCTCATCCGCGCGATCCGCGATTCGCTTCGCATCACCGTGCTCCTGGTCGAGCATCATATGGGCCTGGTGATGAGCCTCTCCGACCAGGTCGTGGTGCTCAATTTCGGCCGCGTGATCGCCGACGGCTCCCCGGACGAGGTTCGCAAGCTGCCGGCTGTCACCGAAGCCTATCTGGGAAGGAAGCATTGATGGCGCCGATCCTCGAGCTGCGCGCCGTCAAGGCGTTCTACGGCCAGTCCGAGGTCCTGCACGGCATCGATGTCGCCGTCGAGGACGGCGGCATGAGCGTGCTGCTCGGCGCCAATGGCGCCGGCAAAACCACGACGCTGCGCGCCATTTCCGGCATGGTGCGCAGCGAAGGCGAAATTCATTTCGCCGGGCAGCGGCTGGAGCGGCGCTCCACCGAAGCGATCGCGGGCCTCGGCGTCGCCCATGTGCCGGAGGGGCGCGGCACCATGACCGGCTTGACGGTCGAGGAGAACCTGCGGCTTGGCGCCTATACGCGGGCCGGCCGGCCCGATGCCGGCATGGCGCGCATGTACGACTACTTTCCGATTCTCGGCCAACGCCGGCGGCAGCAGGCCGGCGCCTTGTCGGGCGGCGAGCAGCAGATGCTGGCCATCGCCCGGGCCCTGATGATGTCGCCGCGCCTGTTGATCCTCGACGAGCCCTCGTTCGGGCTGGCACCCCGTATCGTCGAGGACATTTTTGCCATCGTCGAGCGGA
Source organism: uncultured Alphaproteobacteria bacterium (assembly GCA_963831975.1). Lineage (GTDB taxonomy): Bacteria > Pseudomonadota > Alphaproteobacteria > Rhizobiales > Xanthobacteraceae > BOG-931. The sequence goes on along the minus strand of CAWHSO010000026.1, from coordinate 452,933 downwards.
TACGGCGCGAGCAGCACGTCGCGGTGCTCCTGGTCGAACAGAACGCGACGCTCGCGCTGGAATTGGCCGATCAGGCCTACCTCCTCGAAACCGGTTACGTCGTCATGTCCGGACCCGCCAAGACGCTGGCCGACGATCCGCAAATCCGCCGCTCCTATCTCGGCTATTGAAGGCGCCGCGATGCACCAGCTGCTGCAGCAGATTTTCTCAGGGCTCGCCGCCGGCGCCATCTATGCCAGCCTGGCTTTGGCTTTGGTGATGATCTACCGGGCGACCGACCTGGTGAATTTCGCCCAAGGCGAGATGGCGATGTTCTCCACCTACATCGCCTGGACGCTGGTCAATGCCGGGTTGCCGTTCTGGGCCGCCTTCGTGCTCACATTGGTGGCCTCGTTTCTGGGCGGCATGACGATCGAACGCATTCTCATCCGGCCGGTCGAGAACGCGCCGGTTCTGGCCGCGGTCGTCGTCACCATCGGACTATTGCTGATCTTCAATGCGCTGGCGGGCTGGATCTTCACCTACACCCTGCAGGAGTTTCCGAGCCCGTTTCCCGACCGCACCCTATTTGGCGCGCTGATGACGACGCGCGATCTGGGCGTGATCGGCGTCACGCTCGCGATGCTCTTTCTGCTGTTCGTATTCTTCCGTTTCACCGCCACCGGCCTCGCCATGCGGGCCGCCGCGCAGAATCCGGAATTGGCGCGGCTGTGCGGCATTCCGGTGGGACGCATGCTGGCGATCGGCTGGGGTCTGGCCGCGGCCATTGGCGCGACCGCCGGCATCATGGTGGCGCCGGTGTTGTTTCTCGATCCCAACATGATGGGCGGCGTGCTGCTTTACGCCTTCGCCGGCGCGCTGCTCGGCGGCATCACCAGCCCGGTCGGCGCCGTCGTCGGCGGGCTGATCGTCGGCGTCACCGAGAATCTGGTCGGCACTTATTTGATCGCGAGCCAGCTGAAGCTCACGGTCGCGCTCGGACTGATCATCCTGGTGCTGGTGTTTCGGCCGAACGGCTTGTTCGGCACCGCGATCGTGCGGCGGGTGTGACGATGACCGAAGGCTTCGCCGTGCTGCAAGACGCTGCCGCCGCTCGCTACGGCGGTCTCGGCGCCGGCGTCTGGCGCTGGATCGGCGCGCTGGCGCTGATCGCGCTCGCCGCCGCGCTGCCGTTCGCGGTCAGCAATTATCATGTCTTCGAGCTGACCTTGGTGATGATCTATGCCATCGCCGTGCTCGGTCTCAACATTTTGACCGGATACAACGGCCAGATCTCGCTCGGACATGGCGGCTTCTTCGCCGCCGGCGCCTATACGGCCGCCATCCTGATGCATCGCTACGGCGTGCCGTATTGGGCGACGCTGGCGCCCGCCGGTTTGGTTTGCTTCGCGCTCGGCGTCCTGTTCGGGCTGCCGGCGCTGCGCTTCGAGGGTCCCTACCTCGCCCTCGTCACGCTGGCGATGGCGGTCGCCACGCCGCAATTGCTCAAATACTTCGACAGCTGGACCGGAGGCCAACAGGGCATCAACCTGGTCAAGGTGCAGCCGCCGCCGGGTCTCGGCATCGACCACGATCGTTGGCTCTATCTGGTGGTGCTCGTGGTGCTGCTCTTGGCGATGCGGGTCGCCGCCAACATGCTCAATGGCCGCACCGGGCGCGCCTTCGTCGCGATCCGCGACCATCCGATCGCGGCGGCGGCCATGGGCATCGATGTCGCCCGCTACAAGACGCTCGCCTTCGGCACCAGTACATCGTTGACCGGCATCGCCGGCGCGCTGTCCGCCATCGTCATCAGCTTTGTCGCGCCGGAAAGCTTCAGCCTGTTCCTATCGCTGTCTTTCCTGGTAGGCTCCGCGGTCGGCGGCATTGCGACGATCAGCGGCGCGATTGTCGGTGGCTTGTTCATCGAATTCGTGCCCAACCTCGCCAACGACATTTCCGATGCCGCCCCATGGGCGATCTATGGGCTGGCGATGCTGCTCTTCATGTACGCGATGCCGCGCGGCGTGGCCGGCTCGGTCGGACTTTTGCTGCAGCGGTTTCAGTCGCGCCGCACAGCGCTTGTAGAAGGTGACAAAGACCACAAAGGGAGGATGCCATGAAAGTGAAGCATGCCGTCACGGCCGGCCTGTCAGCGGCCGGGCTCATACTCGCAAGCAGTCTCGCCGCCTGGGCGGCGGGCCAATACGGACCCGGCGTCAGCGATACCGAAATCAAGCTCGGCAATACGATGCCGTATAGCGGCCCGGCTTCGTCCTATGGCGTCATCGGCAAAGTGGACGCCGCCTATTTCGCCATGATCAACGAACAGGGCGGCATCAACGGCCGCAAGATCACCTTCATCAGCCGCGACGACAGCTACAGCCCGCCGAAGACCGTCGAGCAGGTGCGCCAATTGGTCGAGCAGGACCAGGTCTTGTTGATATTCAATTCGCTCGGTACGCCGCCCAACATGGCGATCCACGGCTACCTGAACGACAACAAGGTGCCGCAATTGTTCCCGGCGACCGGCGCCGATCAATGGAACGATCCCAAGCACTTTCCCTGGACCATGATGTGGCTGCCGAGCTACCGCATCGAATCGCACATCTACGCCCGTTATATCCTCAAGAATCTGCCGAACGCGAAAATCGCGGTGCTCTATCAGAACGACGACTACGGCAAGGATTATCTCAACGGCTTGCGCGACGGGCTTGGCGACCAGGCCAGCAAGATGATCGTCGCCACGCAATCCTATGAGACCACCGATCCGACCGTCGATTCACAGATCGTCGCGCTGCAGGGCAGCGGCGCCGACGTGCTGTTGACGGCGGCGATCCCCAAATTCGCCGCGCAATCGATCCGCAAAGTCTACGATATCGGCTGGAAGCCGACGCATTTCCTCAATTCGGTCGGCAATGCGGTCGGCACGGTCATGAAGCCCGCGGGACTCGAGAAAGGCGTCGGCATTATCTCGGCGGCGTTCGCCAAAGATCCCACCGATCCGCAATGGCAGGACACGCCCGAGTACAAGGAATGGCTGGCTTTCATGACCAAGGCCGGGCTGTCGGCAAACACCACCGACGTCCAGGCCGTCATCGGCTACTCATTCGCGCAAACCATGGTCGCGGTTCTCAAAGCCTGCGGCGACAATCTCACGCGCGAGAACGTGATGAAGCAGGCCGCCAATCTGCACGACGTGAAGCTGCCGATGCTGCTGCCGGGCATTACGCTCTCCACCTCGGCCGACGATTTCGATCCGGTCAAGCAAATGCAATTGCAGAAGTTTGACGGCACGACGTGGCGGCTGTTCGGCGACGTGCTGTCGGGCTCCGGCACTTAGTGGAATCCGGTCGAGCTGGATCGCATCCCGCGGTTCTGATTTTAGGCGAGGAGCGGCCATCCCTCCGGCCGCTCCTCGCCGGTCTCGATTTTATGAGGGGGCGGCCTGGGCCACGACCCGGCGCGGATATCACCCGGCGTCGCGGTCGGGCAGGGTGACGAAAATCAGCACGCCGAGCATCACCGTGGTGATGCGGAATGCGGCCTCCTGCCCGTTCCAGGTCTGCGATTGCCACATGGCAAAATATTCGCCCGCGACCACCAGGAAGCCGAAGAACCAGAGGCCGAAGCCGACGGTCATGCCGGCCACGGCCAAGACCTTGGCGCGGTTGAAGCGCTCGGCCGGCGCCTTAAGCCGTGTCAGCAATGCCAGCGCACCGACCGACAGCAGGAGGCAGGTCAATGCCTCGACGGCGATGATCGCTGCGTAAGCAATCGTCCAGATACGTTTGTCGGTGATCGCGCGTCCCATCAATGCGTTATTGGGAAACGTCGTGTCCATGCTCAAGACGTGGCGCACGAATTCGTAGTTCGAGTCGTAATCCACCACATTGTCGTAAGCGACGATGAAGGCAAAAGCCGCAAGCGCGGCGATCATCGCAATCTTGGCAAGCCGCAACAACACCATGGCGCTTACCCTCAATCAGGCTGGATGCCGGCGGCCTTGATCTGCCTCGCCCAATTGTCGAGATCGTCGCGGATGAATTGCACGAATTGCTCGGGCGTCTTGCGCACCAGCTGGAATGTGTTGGTCGCGAATAGCGTGCGCGCTTCCGGCGAGACGAGGGCGCCGGCGGCATCGGCTCTGATCTTGTCGACCACCGGCCCGGGCAGCCCGGCCGGCCCGAATAGCCCCCACCAGCCGCCGGTCGAGAAGCCTGGCACGGCCGACTCCGCAATGGTCGGCAAGTCCGGACGCATTGGAATTCTTTCTGGGCCGGCGGCGGCGATGATCCGCAGCGTGCCGGCTTTGACATAGGCGTCGACGCTGCTCAGGTTGACGATCAGCACCGCGACTTCGCTGCGCAGCAACGCCGTGATCGCCGGCGTCGCCCCCTTGTATGGGACGTGCAATATCTGCGTGCCGGTGCGCAGCTTGAAGTCTTCCATGGCGACGTGGGGGTAGGTGCCGTTGCCGAACGAGCCGTAATTGAGCTCGCCGGGCTTTGCCTTGGCGAGCGCGATGAATTCCTGCACGGATGTCACCGGCAACGACGACGGCACGATCATGACCGGCGTGATCTGACCCAGCATCAGGATCGGCGTCAGGTCCTTTTGCGGATCGTAGGGCAGCCGGCTGTGCAGACTAGGCGCTGCCGTGATGGCCGCGTTGCTGGCGACGAGCAGCATGTAACCGTCGGCAGGCGCCTTCACGACCGCTTCGGTTCCAACCAGCTCGTCGGCGCCGGGCCGGTTTTCGATGATGACCGGCTGGCCCCATGACTGCGTCAGGACCTGCCCCATCACCCGCGCCAAAAGGTCCGTGATGCCGCCCGGCGTACTCGGCACGATGATGCGAACGGTGCGCGCCGGATACTGATCCTCGGCGTGCGCGGCAAACGACCACGCAGCGGTGGCAGCGCCGAGCGCGGATATGAATTGCCGTCTGCCGACGTGGATCACCATTCGGCCGCCCCCGGTAGAAGTCACGACTTTTGCCATGAATGGACGATATCACGCCTCACATTGGCGGTCTGTGGCGTGCGACAAAAATGAAGGGCGGCCCGGAGAAAGCGGCCAACCGTCCGCGCCGACTTCGATGGTGTGATGACGTGCCCGGTCAGGCCGCAACAGGCGCGGCTTGTCCCGACGGTGATTGAGTTACGCGGTTGTCGCCTTGCGCCAGGCGCCGCAGCAACCAGCAGGCGAACATGACCAGCACGACCGGCGCCAGCGGAATCCAGATCGCGCCGGCAAACATCATCGTCACCGGCAACGACCAGACCGCGAGCAAGAGCCAATGGTCGCGCATCGTGTTGTCGGCGCGGTCGCGCAACACCGCCACCACGAAGCCGAACATCACCATGTCGTAGTTGAGGATGTAGGGCGTGAACAGGAAGGTCGCGGTGACGAACAGCGCCAGCGAGAGATTGGGATCGCGGCGCTTCCAATAGGTCCACACCACCGCGGCGACCGCGAATGCCGACCCGGCATATTGGATCGCCCAGGCAACGCCCAGCGGCAAATGGATGAGACGCGCGCCGAAGAACAGCGACGACACCAGCGAAAACATCAGGCCGCCGGCGTTCTCCGTAAGCCACATCTGCTGCGGCACGATCTTGTGCCAATAGTCGAGCCAGGCGTCCCAGCCGAACAGCATTGCGGTGGTGACAAACAGCAGCGCCACCGTCACCACGGTCGATGCGATCGTCACCCAGCGCCGCTCGAGCAGCAGGATGATCGGCAGCAGCAGCCCGAGCTGCGGCTTGATGGTGAGAATGCCGAACAACACACCGGCGAGCACCGGCCGGCGCTCGAGGGCGAGCAGGCCGCCGATCAAGAGCGCCGCGGTGTAAAAACCGTTCTGGCCGAAGAAGACGCACACCGCGACGCCGGGGGCGACCGCGAGGAACAGGAGCCGCTCGCGCGGGACGGCGCTCGCAGCAGGCGACAAGATAGAGCGCGATGCCGACGACGCACCAGGTGATATAGGCCAACAAATACGGCATCATCCCGAGCGGCCAGACGAACAGAACGATATGCGGCGGATACGACCAATAGGTTTCCGGGTAGGTGGGGCCGAGCAGGTCGCGCAGCGCCGCCGCATAGGTCCGCACATCGAACCACGCCGCCGGACCGCCGGAGAACATCGAGCGGCCGCCCATCCAGGTATTGAGGAAGTCGCGCCCGATGGCGAAATTGGTCTCGTCGGCCCACGGCTTGTCGATCGGCGGCAGGCCGGCGAGCGTCAGAAAGGCGATCTGCAGCGCGATGAAGAACACCGCCGCGGCGATCATCCATTTGAAATAAAGCTCGTCGACCGGCGATCGGCCGGACGGGGTGGCGCGCGTCACAATACCGACGTACGGAGAGAACACAGACATGCGCGGCACTGTGATGGCGAGCGGTAAAAATCCGATGAAAACAACCGTCGAGTCGGGGTTCCCGACGCGGCTTGGACCAAAGCAGCTTGGACCAACGCCGGCGGCGGCGAGCGGCCTGCGGTTCCACCCGGGCTATCTCGACCGCGCGCAGCAAGAGGCGCTGCTGGCGGTGCTGCGCCGGATTTTTGAAGCGGCACCGCTGTTTACGCCGCGCATGCCGAAATCGGGCCGGCCGTTTACGGTGCGCATGTCGAACTGTGGGCGGCTCGGCTGGGTCTCCGACGAGGGCGGCTACCGTTATCAGCCGACGCACCCGGTCACCGGCCGGCTGTGGCCGCCGATGCCGGATATGCTGATCGCGGCGTGGAACGATCTGGCCCTTTATCCGGCGCCGCCGGAGGCGTGTTTGATCAATTTCTATCACCCGGCCGCTAAAATGGGCCTGCATCAAGATCGCGACGAGGCGGATTTCGCCGCGCCGGTGGTCTCGCTGTCGCTCGGCGATTCCTGCCTGTTCCGCGTCGGCGGATCAAAGCGCAGCGACCCGACCCGCTCGGTCCGGCTCAGCTCCGGCGACGCGGTCGTGCTCGGCGGCGATGCAAGGCTGGCGTTTCATGGCGTCGACCGCATCGAGCCCGGCACATCGACCTTGCTCCCGGAAGGCGGACGGATCAATCTGACCATGCGCCGGGTGAATCGCTGCGATGACAATATCGCGGCTCCGGTTGGCTCCGGCACGGGCTCAGCATGACGAGTGGCAGCAAACTCAATTCCGCCAGGCACGGCGGCTATTCTGGCGGCCGCGCTCGCATGGCTTGTGTTGGCGCCCGCGGCGCGGGCCGCCGATCCGATTTTTCCCATCGCCTCCCGCGTCGGCCTGGTGCCGCCTGCCGGCATGGTGGTGAGCAAAGGCTTCGTGGGCTTCGAAGACGTCGCCAAGGACTCTGCCATCCTGATCGCGGCGCAACCGCCGGCGGCGTATCCCGAAATCGAAAAGAGCCTTGCGACCGACGCACTGAAGAAGAACGGCATCACCGTGGACAATCGCGAGGAGATGCAGTTCGACTTCGGCAAAGGCATCCTGGTGGTCGGCAAGCAGGCCGCCGACAAGACCCGTTATCGCAAGTGGCTTCTGATCGCGCAGGCGAAAGATCTCACGGCGCTGGTCAATGTGCAGATCCCCGAACAGGAGACCGCCTATCCGGACGCGGCCGTGCGCGCGGCGCTGGCGACGCTAGCGGTGCGCGCGACGATACCGGACGCAGAGAAGCTCAGCCTGCTGCCGTTCACGGTCGGCGACCTTGCCGGCCTCCATATCGAAAACGTTCTGCCCGGCCGCGCCGTGATGTTGATCGACACGCCCGACGGCGTGCCGACCAACAATCTCGACACCCGCATGTTCGTTGCCGCCTTTGACGGCGGCCCCACCGAAAACGACGACCACGGCCAATTTGCCCGCATGACGTTCGGCCAGATCGTCGGCATCAAGGACGTCCAGATCACGATGTCCGAGCCGCTGCGCATCGGCGGCCAGTCGGGCTTTCAGACCATGGCGCAAGCCAAGGATATGAAAACCGGCGAAGACATCATGGTGGCGCAGTGGCTGCGCTTCGGCACCGGCGGTTTCATGCAGATGATCGGCATGGCCAAGGCCGGCGTTTGGAGCACCGAGCTGACGCGGCTGCGCGCCGTGCGCGACAGCATCCAGCCGAAGTAATTCGCGTCAGGAATCCTGGACCGCGGCCCGGTTGTCGTTGCCGGACGCCGAGTTCGGCGCGGCCTTCGGGCCGCCCTTCGACACCGCGACCAAAGCCGGCCGCAGCACGCGCTCGCCGATCATGTAGCCGGGCTGCATCACCTGGACGATGCTGCCGGCCGGCACCGACGGATCGGGGACCTCGAACATGGCCTGGTGAACGTTGGGGTCGAATTTTTCGCCCTGCGGCGTGAATTGGCGGACGCCGTTCTTTTCCAGCGCCTTGAGCAGCTCGCGTTCGGTCAATTCGACGCCATCGACCAGCGCCTTCATGCCGGCTTGGGCATTCGCCCGCGCCTCCGCCGGTATTGCGTCCAGCGCGCGGCGCATATTGTCGGCAACGCCGAGCACGTCGCGGGCAAACGAGGCGACGCCATAGAGCCGCGCATCGGTGACTTCGCGCTCGGTCCGTTTGCGCAAATTCTCCATCTCGGCAAGCGTGCGCAGCAGCCGGTCTTTCATCTCGGCGTGCTCGCGGTCGAGCGAGGTGGATGGTTTGGGGTCGCCTGCCGGCGCAGCCCCCGCCGCCGCAGCCGATGTCTCGGGCTGCTTCGGCCGCTTCGTCCTCAGTGCGAGCGGTCTCTTCAGTCATGTCTCATCCCATAGCCTTGCTTGCCACGCATATCAGGGCGCAAGCGGCAAAAATCAAGCGCCCAGACCATCTCAGAACATTGGGGGCCACGGCGCCATCAGCCCCCGAGCAGCTTGCTCACGACCTTGGCGGTGTAGTCCACCATGGGGATGACGCGGGCATAGTTGAGCCGCGTCGGGCCGATCACGCCGAGCACGCCGACGATGCGGCCGGTGGCGTCGTGATAGGGCGCGACGATGGTCGAGGAACCCGACAGCGAGAACAGCTTGTTCTCCGAGCCGATGAAAATACGCACCCCTTCGGCCTGCTCGGCGCGGCCCAACAGATCGATCACCTCGCGGCGGGTTTCCAGATCGTCGAACAAGAGCCGCACCCGCTCCAGATCGTCGAGCGCCTTGAGGTCCTCGAGCAGATGCGCCTGGCCGCGCACGATCAGCTTGCGCTCGCCGCTCTCGCCGCCCGACCAGCTGGCAAGCCCGGTGGCGACGATCTTTTGGGTCAATTCGTCGAGCTCGGCCTGGCGCGCATTGAGGGCCCGCTCGAGCTCGTCCCTCGCCTCGGCAATGGTCATGCCGCGGATATGGGCGTTGAGGAAGTTCGAGGCCTCGGTCAGCGCCGAGGTCGGCAAGCCCACAGGCACGTTGAGCACGCGGTTCTCGACCTGGCCGTCTTCGGCGACCAGCACCACCAGCGCCCGCTCCGGCTCGAGCCGCACGAACTCGACGTGCTTGAGCCGCACGTTGGATTTCGCCGTCAGCACGACGCCCGCGGCGCGGGTGAGGCCGGACAAGAGCCCTGAGGCTTCGGTCAGCACCGTTTCGACCGATTTGGCCTGGCCCGAGGCGGCGACCTGCGCCTCGATCGCCTTGCGGTCGTTGTCGGTGAGATCGCCGATCTGCATCAACGCATCGACGAAGAAGCGCAGCCCCTTCTCGGTCGGCAGGCGCCCGGCCGAAGTATGCGGCGCATAAACCAGGCCGGCCTGTTCCAGGTCCGACATCACGTTGCGCACCGACGCCGGCGACAATGTCATCGGGATGATGCGCGACAGATTGCGCGAGCCGACCGGCTCGCCGGTCGCCAGATAGCTCTCGACCACCTGGCGAAAGATCTCGCGCGAGCGCTCGTTGAGCTGCGCAAGCCCGGCTTGGCTGGTGCTTATGGGAACGTCGTGGGTGGCCACAGAGAACTCCCTCTATGGCGAGAATTGGCCATTCCCGGCTGCCTTTCAAGCCGCACCGCCACCGGCTAATCTTCGCCCATCGAGACTTGCACGTTTTGGCAACAAGACTTGCGCGTGTTGGCAACGCCGAAAGCCAAGCAGGCACGCCATGAATGTGGCTTTTCGCCCGGCTCTGCCCCGAGGATTTCGACTACTGCGAGCGGCTCTATTTCGCCGAAATGGAGCGCATTAACCGTGAATTGAAACTCGACAGGGCCGTGCAAGTCGCCAGCTTCCGGCGCCAGTGGGACGTGACACAGGTTCGGATCATCACGCTCGACGGCGCCGACATCGGCTGGCTGCAAAGCACGACGCGCGACGGCGCATTTTTCCTCGGCCAGCTTTTTGTCGAGGCGCCCCGGCAACGGCGCGGCATCGGCACCGCGGTCATGAACCATCTCATCGACGAGGCGACGCGCACGCGGCAGTCCATGACGCTCGGCGTCGTGAAATCAAACCCCGCCAAACGGCTCTATGAGCGGCTCGGCTTCCGCGTCACCCATGAGGACGACCGCAAATTCTACATGCGGCGAGAGTCTGACGCGCCGAAATCAGAATGATTAGAGCGCGAACGACCCGGTCGCGAATGACGCAAAGCGTCAATTCGCCACTGTCAAATGACGCATCGCGAAAACTTCATTCGATCACCTCGTCGGCGGCAACGAGCAGGGTCTGCGGCACGATGATGCCGAGCGCCTTGGCGGTCTTGAGATTGACGACCAAATCGAACTTGGTCGGCTCGATGACCGGCAAATCGGCCGGCTTCTCACCCTTGAGTATTTTGCCGACATAGACAGCAGCCTGGCGGTAGCCGTCGGCAAAGTCCGGTCCGTAACTGATGAGACCGCCTGCGGTGACGTAATTCCGCTGGGAATAGATCGCGGGAATCGCGTGTCGTGCCGCCAGCGACGCGAATTTTTCGTTAAAGGTGATAAAGACCGGATCCTGCGCAACCAGAAGCGCGCCTGCGCCTTGTTGCACAAGCGACGCGAAGGCGGGCTCGAGGTCAGCCTCGCTACGCGCATTCAGCATGACAAGCTTGACGCCGAGATGGGCGGCTGCGTCTTGCACCGCCTGCGCTTGGCTTTTGGCGCCCGGATAGGCGGGATTGATCATCACCGCAATGGTTGACGCTTTGGGCGCGAGCTCGTGCAATGTTTCCATACGCTTGGCCTCGATCGTGGAAGAGACCATGCTAACGCCTGTTACGTTGCCGCCTGGCCGATTGAGACGTGGGACGAGGCCGGTTGCCACCGGATCGGCGGCGCTGAGAAAAACGATCGGGGTTGTCACCGTCAGCGCCATCGCGGCGCGCCGCCGCGGGCCCGCCGGGGGCGAAGATGGCGGCAACCCGGCGGCCAATCAGATCGGCCATCAGCGCCGGCAAACGTTCGTTGTGACCTTCCGCCCAGCGGTATTCGATCGTCAGGTTCTGACCATCAACGTATCCGGCTGCCTTCAGGCTGTCGCTGAAGGCATCGCTCATTTGAGTGACATACTCGCTCGGCGAGGCGGGATGGACGAATCCGACGATCGGCATCGCGCTCTGTTGCGCGCGCGCGGCGAGCGGCCAGGCGACTGTCGCAACTCCGAGCGCGGATATGAATTGCCGTCTACCGATGCCGATTGCGCTAGTGACCCATAGCGACACTGGGAGCGGCTTGCCGCCTGCTTCCTACAATGGATCCAACGAGGCGACGTAGGTCGCAATGGCTATGATGTCATCGTCGGTTAGTTTCTCGACGACCGGCTGCATAAGGCCAGCCATCGCGCCAGCCCGATCTCCTGCCTTGAAGGCAAAGAGCTGCCGAGCAATGACAATCGAATGTTGGCCGGCAATATTAGGAATATCCGCAGTCCCGCGCAGGCTCGGTCCGTGACACGTGGCGCAGGCAAGCGTTCTACCGTCGCCGCCTGTCGTCACCAATATCTCGCCGCGCGCCAGACTTCCCGCCGGCGCGTAGGTAATTGTGCCGGAATGCGGATCGCGCAGCGCGGTGCGTGCCGGGTCCTCGGGAACTTCCACGATCTGGTGTCCGATCGGCTCTGCTCTGCCCTCCGGCAACTGCAAACGTCGATTCCCCCGCCACCAGGTCTTTGGCACCGTCTCCGTCTCGACGACGCGAGTCCAGCGCACGACGTCAAGCTTGGAAAAATAACCAATGGCTGCCGCTATCTCGTCGTCGGTCAGATATTTGGCGCTTTTGTTCATCAGCAGCGATGACGGACCCTGGCGTGCACCTATACGGAATTCCTCGAGCTGACGTTTGAGATAGGCCGCACTAGATCCGGGCAGCCGCGAATTTTCCGGATGGCCGTGACCATTGGCCAGATGGCATCCAATGCAAGCCCGCACGGTGGTTCCGTTGCCCTCCGCCACAACGCTCGGCATCGGCGGATGTTCGTCCGGAAACCAATCCGGAGGGTGCATGGGATCGTCGATCTGCGCCTGCGTATAGCTCTTCGCACTACCGGGCACACGCATGAGCACGCCGTCATCAGGCTTTCGCGGATATGCGATTCCAGAACTGTCCGGTCCGAAGGCCCATTCGGGCCGCTCCTGCGCGCACGCCAGTGCGGGCAGTAAGAGCAGGGCCGACAGCGCGATGAACCGCGTCTTCATTGACTCCCCCTGTCGGCAACTCGGTCACGATTTCGCATGCGCATTCGCGGAGCCGTGATCGCCGTGCGGCTGATGCGCTGTCTTGTGGTGTGGGGCCGTTTCGTAATGAAGGCGCAGGAGATCCATGCCGTAGTCGTTACCGTTGGGTGTCCGGACGATGGTATGGACGTGGAATTTCTCCGGCTCCGGATTATTCAGCACGACGCCTTTATGGTGATCGAACTCGATCATCACCACCGGACTTTGAATGCGATAATAAAAGGCGCTCTCTTCTCCCATGCCGCCGGCCCAACAGAAATGGGTCTCCAAGAGGTGCCGTTCGACATCGTCCATGCGGGCCGCAAAGGGACCGGTGGGCAACGTGGATAAATAGCACTTGGTCAGATCGAGAAGCGACTGACGTTGCCGCGGCCCAAGGTCCGCTCCGCGAATTCCTTCGTAAGGGATGATTGCATTTGCCTTATAGCGCCCGCCGAAGGACATGCCGTCGTCGCCCTGATGCCGGCCGGGCGGCAGCCGGTCCGCAACGATTGTGTCGGAGAATACGGCCTTCCGCTTCTGCTCCGCCGACAGGTTGCGGGCAAATTGCAAGCCGAGGCGCTCTTCGTCCTCGAATGCGACGATCCCGGCATATTTGCCCTCATCGACATATCTCGGCTCCGCTCCCATGAAGGTCGGCGTCAGCGTCATCTGTTCGCCCAGAATGAAACAGGTGATAACCAGATGATGGCCGCTCAATTGCCATCCCCAAGGCTCGGTCATGGATGGCTCGCCGAAGACGTGCAGTTGATAGCACCACTCGCCGAGCAGCCGCGGCGCCCCGACGAGATCGCCGAGAAAGGCGTTCAGTTTCATCAGATTGCGCGTCTTCTCGTAGCCTGCGGCGCTGAGGCTAGCCCTTACCACGGCCATGGCGGCTTCTTGGAAAACGCTCGGAACTTCGTCGAGCCTAAGACCGAAGTTTTCGTAGCGGACGATGCTGTTCTGCCATATCTCCCGCTCCCGCGATTCGATCGGCAGGCAAACCTGCTTTTTTTGTTCCGGGCTCAGCCGCGCTAGAAGCGCGGAAACAGCTTCCAGGATTTCTCGCGTCGGCGCGCGTTCGGGCCTGAGCGCGAAGAGGCCCGGAATAATGTTGCCGTCCGTGGTCAGGCCCTTAAACGGCGTGGAGAGATATTTTTCGATACCGGCTTTTGTTCGCTCGCCGCGGACCGGTATCACGGCGTCATAAAATTGCTGAGGAGTCATTCCGAAGTGGAAGGCCTTTCCCATTTCCGGAACGAATTTGCGAAAACCAGACAACTTGCGAAAACCAGACTTGGACATCGCAACGTACTGCCTTTCGGGGCACAGCGGACTCTCGGACGTCGTCCGCGCGGGCGCATTTTTGAGTTCGCGCCTATTTACTCCGCAGCCGCCATGGCCCGCGGCACGACGCGCAGCACATCCATCAGCCGGCGCACCGAGCCGAAATCTTCCAGTCGCTCGACCGCGCCGATGACGTCGGCGATATGGGCGTCGGGCAGAAAACCTTGCGCATAGGTGCGGAATTTCTGCTCGATCTGGCCGCGTGACACCGGATTTTCGAAGGCGCCGAGCGGGTGCTCGCACCGCGCCGAGAGCGTCGCGCCATCGGCCATCGCGATATCGACGGTGGCCTGCGAGCCGCCCACCGTCGGCTCGGCGCGAACCTCGACCTGCTTGGCCGCGAACGTCCGCAGCTTTGCATCGTCGTAACGGCCCGGCTCGAACTGCGCCAAGGTCAGCGTGCGATCGTGCAAAATGACGGCGGCGGTGTAATGCGCCGACAGCAAGGCTTCGAATTTGGCTTTGTAGGTGTCGAAGCCGCCGTGCATCCCAAACGCCTGCTCGCTTAAGCCTATGCGGACCTTGGCGATGCGCGCCGGATCGATGTTTTGTTTGCCGAGCAGATCGAACAGCGCCGTGTTCATGCCTTGAATGAGGGTTGCCGACGGCCACAGCCGCATGGCGATGCGCTCGAGCTCCCAGCGGCTGCCGAGATCGGCCATGGCGAGATCCGGTTTGCCGCCGTCCACATAGGTGTTGTAGAGGCCGCCGTCCTTGGCGGTGAGGAATTCGCGGGTGGCGACGAATTTCTGCTGCGCCAGCAGCGCCGCCATCAATCCCGACAGCGCGCCGCGGCACTGGTGGAATTTCACCGTCGGCGTGCCCCATGCGGCGAACGTGCCGGCGGCCTGGCTGCCGGCGAGCCCAAAGGCGCGCGCCATGGTGTCGGTATCGAATTTGAGCAGCGACCCGACCGCCGCCGCCGCGCCGAACGGACCGAAAATGCCGGGACCGTGCCAGCCGCGCGCGCGGAACTTTGGATAATCAGTGCCGATGCCGACCCGCGTCGTCACCTCGCATCCCGCGGCGATCGCGGTGAGCAGCGCGCGGCCGCTCAGTCCGTCGCGTTCGGCAATGGCGAGCGCCGGCGGCATGACCTCGGGCGTCACGTGGGTCATCGTCTCGCGATGCACGTCGCACATGGTGACCGCGGTGACCAGATAGGCGTTGAGCAAGGTCGCGCCGGCAAGCGACAGATGATCGCCGCCGATCACGCTCGATTCAGAGCCCTGCGCCAGGCCCGACGCCAGCGCCGCGATCTGCCCGGTCTCCTCGCCGAGCCGGCCGGCGACGGCGCAGGCCAGCGCATCGAGCAACAGCGTCTTGCAGTGATCGCGAACCCGCGGCGGAATGTCCTCGTAGCGCAGCGTGGCGGCAAATTGCGCCAGTGCTTGGGTCGCTTCCGCTGCCATTTGGGCCTCCCGGCTGTTGCGGCCGAAGCGTAGCGGGAAGCGTCGGCGGCTGGCAACTTGCCCGAAGACGGCCGTTCGGATCAGATGGAAGGCCCAGAAAGCGGCCTTGGTCAGTCATATTGACCTCAAAACCGGGTTTCCCCTTCCCCGCATCATGCTCTAAAAGCGGCCCCAGCCGGCGCGTGGCGCCCGGCCGTGAGGAGAGCACATATGCGGCCGAGCCGCCGACAGCCCGACGAACTGCGCCCGGTTTCGCTGGAACGCGGCGTGGTGAAATTCGCCGAAGGCTCGTGTTTCGTGAAATTCGGCGAGACCCATGTGCTGGTCACCGCCACGCCTGGAAGATCGCCTGCCGCCCTGGCTCAAGGGCCAGGGCCGCGGCTGGATCACCGCCGAATACGGCATGCTGCCGCGCGCCACCCTGGAACGCACGCGGCGCGAGGCGTCGGCCGGCAAGCAGAGCGGCCGCACCGTCGAAATCCAGCGGCTGATCGGGCGCAGCCTGCGCTCGGTGGTCGATCTCAAGGCGCTCGGCGAGCGCCAGATCACCATCGATTGCGACGTCATCCAGGCCGACGGCGGCACCCGCACCGCCTCGATCACCGGCGCCTGGATCGCGCTCTACGACTGCCTCGCCTGGATGAAAACCCGCGACATGGTGCAGATGGAAGTCTTGCGCGATCATATCGCCGCCATCTCGTGCGGCGTGCATGGCGGGGTGGCCGTGCTCGATCTCGATTACGCCGAGGATTCGCAGGCCGACACCGACGCCAATTTCGTCCTCACCGGCACCGGCAATATCGTGGAAATACAAGCCACCGCCGAGAAGACGCCGTTTTCCGAGGCAGAGTTTGCCGCGCTGTTGGCGCTGGCGCGCAAAGGCATCGCCAAACTGGTCGATTTGCAGAAGATGGCGGTGATGTGAACGCACATCGCCGCATCGCCGGCCGCCTCGTGATCGCGACCCATAATCCCGGCAAGCTCGCCGAGATGCGCGAATTGCTTGCGCCTTACGGCATCGACGCCATATCGGCGGGTGAACTCGATCTGCAAGAACCGGACGAGACCGGCATGAGCTTTGGCGACAACGCGCGCATCAAGGCGCAAGCCGCAGCGCTTGCGACCGGCCTGCCCGCTTTCGCCGATGATTCCAGGCCTCGTGGTCGATGCGCTCGACGGCGCGCCGGGAATTCATTCGGCACGCTGGGCCGGGCCGGAAAAGAATTTCCGCCGCGCCATGGAGACGATCGAGGTCAAGCTGTACGAACGCGGCGCCAAGACACCGGCACAGCGCCAGGCGCATTTCGTCTCGGCGCTGTGCGTCGCTTGGCCCGACGGCCATGTCGAGGATTTCGAGGCCAAGGTCGACGGCACGCTGGTCTGGCCGCCGCGCGGCGACAAGGGCTTTGGCTACGATCCGATGTTCCTGCCTGACGGCCACGCGCGCACATTTGGCGAAATGCCGAGCGACGAGAAACACGGCCTGCCGCCGCGCGGCAAAGGCCTGTCGCATCGGGCGCGTGCCTTCATGAAGCTCGCGGAGGCCTGCCTTGGCTGACGACAAGACCTAAAAGGCTTCAAGCGGCGCGGGATCATTCCGCAGGTTTTGTATCGACGGCAAAGAACGTTGTATCGCGTGTGATGGCCGCTTTGTGTGCGGATACAAGCCGAAAAATCGCCGCGAGCGCAAACCACCGGTCCGACCGCGCCGATCCCTTCTTCTCTGCAACAAGTCTTGCGAAACTGTGGCCCGCGGCCTCGCGCGCGAGATCGCCAACGGTAACAAGACGACGCGGTATCGTCTGGAACAGCACATGCCACACGGCGGCAACGCCAAATATGACTGTCAGAAAAACAGCAACCGCCAAAACCAAACTCAACGCTTCAGAAAATCCGGTAATCCAACGGATCACGACCAAACAACAAACGAACATCGCCGCCATCGCGATACACGTAAGTGCATCGAGCCACCGGCGCGTCCCGGTGCCCGGCTCCGGCAACCAGGATCCAAACGGCGTTTCCAGCCAGGGAAGATCCAGCGCGGCCGTCTCAGCCAACCGACGCCACTTTTTCACGACCGACTGCGGCTCCATGTCCGCAATGACCGATATCGGCGTTTGCGGCGAGACCTCGGTGGCTGCGCCCATGGCCGTCAATGCCCGGCGAAGCCGATAGAATGCCGCTTGAGACAGGCACGCCCGCGTCCAACCGGCATCCGCATATTTCCGTTCGATCAGATCATGGAGCTGGCCAGCGGTGTAGAGCCGTGCCGCTTCCGCATTTGTCACCGTGATGCTGAAGCGCCGCTCGACGTCGCCGAGCATGTCCACGTCGTCGAGATCGCCGGAGAGGTTCAGCGTATCCAGCATGACCCACCTCATCGCTGTGGTTGCATTTTAGCAAAGGGGCGGAAGGCCGGTAACAGCCGGGACGCGGTTCCATCGTTTCAACGTTAATCCAATCTTGCGCGTTCGCCACGTGACACAGCCACCCCCGACCTGCGATATGCTGTCCGCCATGACGGAATCGCCCATAGCCGGTTCGGCCACGTCCGCCGCCTTCGGCGTCTACATCCACTGGCCGTTTTGCCTGTCGAAATGCCCCTATTGCGACTTCAACAGCCATGTGCGCCGCGAGCCGATCGACGAGCCGCGCTTCGTGCGCGCGTTTGCCGCCGAGATTGCGGCGACCGCGGCGCGCGTTCCGGACCGCACCGTTTCGACGATCTTCTTTGGCGGCGGCACGCCCTCGCTGATGCAGCCGGCCACGGTGGCGTCGATCCTCGATGCGATTGCAAAGCATTGGCGCGTCGCGCCCGACGTCGAGGTCAGCCTCGAAGCCAATCCGACCAGCGTCGAAGCCACCCGCTTCCGCGGCTACCGCAGCGCCGGCGTCAATCGCGTCTCGCTCGGCGTCCAGGCGCTCGACGATCGCGTGCTCGCCGAGCTCGGCCGCATGCACACCTCGCGCGAAGCGCTCGATGCGGTCGCCATCGCGCGCAGCATTTTCGACCGCTATTCGTTCGACCTGATCTACGCCCGGCCGCGTCAAGACCCGAAGGATTGGGCGGCCGAGCTCACACGCGCGCTCGCCGAAGCCGGCGACCATCTCTCGCTCTATCAACTGACCATCGAGCAGGACACGCCGTTTGCCGCGCTCCATGCCGCGGGCAAGCTTGTCATTCCCGATGATGATCTTGGCCGCGAGCTTTACGACACGACCCAGGAGGTCTGCGCCGCCCACGGCCTGCCGGCCTATGAGATTTCCAACCATGCGCGACCCGGCGGCGAATGCCGGCATAACCTCGTTTATTGGCGTGGCCAGGAATATGCCGGCATCGGGCCCGGCGCCCATGGTCGCCTCGATATCGACGGCACCCGCTATGCCACCGCCACGGAGAAACGGCCGGAATCCTGGCTGATGCGCGTCGAGGCCAGTGGGCACGGCCTCATCACCGACGACGCGCTCACCCGCGAGGACATGGCCGACGAGTTCCTGCTGATGGGGCTCCGCCTCGCCGAAGGCATCGATATTGCGCGTTTTGGGGCGCTTGCCGGCCGGTCGCTCGACCCGGCGCGTATTGCGAGCCTGCGCGAGCATGGACTGGTCGAGACCACTGCGTCGGGCCGCCTGCGCGTCACCCTGCCCGGCTTTCCGGTGCTGGACGCGGTTGTTGCCGATCTCGCGGCCTGAAAGGCCTATTTCAAGATTTATTGCCCTTCGCCAATCTGGCGGCCATTCATAAGCTAGCTTATGTTTTTTATTGGCCTCTTCCGGGGAAGGAGCAGGCTATCGTATGCAGCATTTTTATCGGCATGAGGTCGCCCATTCTCGGCCAAGTAGGCTCGGATTGAGCAGCCGGCGCCGAATAAACCGATGCCAAGACTTCAACTGCGCGGCCTAGGCTAAACGAGCGGGCTTAGACGGCCTCAAATTTAATAAGCTAGCTTATGTTCCATTGCCAAAACTGCGCGGCGGCGGGGCAATGATCTGCGAACCCGAGGCCGTGACCCGCAACACCGCCAGCCCGCGCTCGTTGGTGCCGTCGGCGCGGAAGCGGAACAGGCCGTCGATGCCGGTAAAGCCCGACGGATTGGTCAGGACCGCCGTACTGAAGCGCTGCGTCCCTTGCGTCTTCACCAGCGCCGCGATCAGGGCGACGGCGTCGTAGGAGAGCGTCGCGGTGCGCCCCGGCTCCTGCTTGTAACGGGCGCGATAGCGGTCGGCGAAGCCGCGGTAGCCGGCGCCGTCCGGCGCCGCGTACCAGCCGCCGTCGAGCGCCGGATTGGAGCTGATGCGCGGGTCGTCCCATAGCCCGGTGCCGAGCAGCTGGATCTTCTTGAGATTGACGCCGGCCCCGCCGAGCGCCTGGACGATATCCGGCACCGTGTCGCCGCCATCGGGGATGAACAGCGCATCGATCCGGACCGCGGCCTGGGCCACGTTCCGGATCGGCCCGGCCATGCCGGCCTTGTCGTGGGGATAGCGCTCAAGCGCGATGATCTGGCCGTTGCGCCGCGCCACCGCCTGCTTGAAGGCGGCTTCCACCACCGTGCCGTACGGATTGTCCGGGATCAGGGCGGCGTAGGAGCGTTTCCCGGTCGAGGCGGCATATTGCACGATGCGCTCGACATCGGACTCCGGCAGGAAGCTCAGCAGATAGACGCCCGCCGACGCGACATTGGCGTCGGTCGAAAACGCGATGACCGGGATGTTGCGCGCCCGCGCCACCTGGCCGACGACGCTGACCGATTGCGCAAACAGCGGCCCGATGATGATCTCGGCGCCTTCGTCGAGCGCCTGCTGGGCGCCCAGCCGCGCCGCCTCGGCGGTGCCGCCGTCATCCTTCACCAGGAGCTGGATATTGGGGGCATTGAACTCGGCGATCGCCATTTCGGCGGCGTTGCGCATCGACTGCCCGGCGATGCCGGCATTGCCCCCCGCCGACAGCGGCAGAATGAGACCGGCCTTGACCTCGCCGGTGCCGATGGTGGCGCCGGCGGGCGCCTGCGCGCTCTGCGGCGGCGGCGATGGCGAGGTGAAGGAATTGAGCAGGCTGGAATTGCCGGAGCAGCCCGCCAACAGCGTGCCCGCCGTGGTCAGCAAGCCTTGCAAGGCGCGGCGCCGCGACGACAGGACGACCGACGCATGGCGCGGCATCTCCGCAGACACGGCGGTTCTCCCTCACGGCAGCCTTAGGCGCTGCCCAACTCAGTGCCCCAAGCGAATAGGGCAGCGCCAATCTGTCATTCTGGGGGCGAATAGTTAACCGAATGGAAAGGATAATGAAATCCGACCGGCCGCGCCATGACGGCCGCGGATGAGGGCGCTAGACTTGCCACAATGAGCGAAACGCCGCGCAAACCGCCCGGCCGGGAGCAAACTGCGCCCCGGCACTATGTCCTCGACGGCCGCCAGACCGACGTGGCGCGGCTCGCTGCGGGGCTGCATATCGTCGCCACCCCGATCGGCAATCTCGGCGATATCACGCTGCGCGCGCTCGCGGCGCTGGCCGGCGCCGACCTGATCGCCTGCGAGGATACGCGGGTGACGCGCAAGCTTCTCGACCGCTACGCCATCGCCACGCCGCTCACGCCCTACCACGACCACAATGCGGCGCAGGCGCGGCCGGCGCTGCTGCGCCGGCTCGCCGATGGCGCGGCGATCGCGCTGGTCTCCGACGCCGGCACGCCGCTGATCTCCGATCCCGGTTTCAAGCTGGTGCGCGCCGCCCATGACGCCGGCCACGCGGTGACGACGCTGCCCGGCGCCTCGTCGCTGCTGGCGGCGCTCGCCGTCGCCGGCTTGCCCACCGATCAGTTCTTGTTTGCCGGCTTCCTGCCGCCGAAGGCGGCCGCGCGCCGCAGCCGCATTGCCGAGCTCGGCCGCATCCCGGCGACGCTGGTGCTGTTCGAGACCGGGCCGCGGCTGGCCGCGACGCTCGCCGATCTTGCCGGCCGGCCTCGGACCGCGCGAAGCGACTGTCTGCCGCGAGCTGACCAAGCTGCACGAGGAAGTCCGGCGCGGCGACCTGCGAGACGCTTGCGCAAAACTGCGCCGGGAGCGAACTGCGCGGCGAGATCGTTCTGGTGATCGGGCCGCCACCGGCGCCGGTGGCAGTGAGCGCCAGCCGACGCCGACGCCTTGCTGCGCCAGGCGCTGGCCCGCGTCTCGCTGAAAGACGCCGTCGGCGAAGTGGCCGAAGCCACCGGCTTGCCGCGCCGCGAGCTCTATCAGCGCGCGCTCGCGCTGGCGAAGGACGCCAGACCATGGCGCGCCGCGCTGAGCCGCTCGGTCCGCCGAAATCCGCGCCGCGTCCGGAGCGCGTCGCGGCCTTCCGGCTCGGCCTTTCGGCGGAGAGCCGCGCCGCCATGCTGCTCATCGCCAAGGGCCATCGCATCGTGGCGCGGCGCTGGAAAACCCCGGTCGGCGAAATCGACATCGTGGCGCGGCGGCGCCGCGATCTGGTCTTTGTCGAGGTCAAGGCGCGCGACGACCTCGACGCCGCGGCGGAAGCGGTGACCGAGCGCGCAAAGCAACGCATCATCGCCGCCGCCGAATTCTGGCTCGCCAGCCATCCCGACGACGCGCAGTGCTTCATCCGCTTCGACGTCATCCTGGTGGCGCCCGGCAAGCTGCCGCGGCACATCGCCAATGCGTTCGATGCCAGCCGTTGAACGTCGCAAACGGCGAATGAATTAGGCCGCGCGGAGCTTGCGGAAGAACTGATCGACCTGGGCGCGGATTTGGCCGGCCGCGGCGGCAAGATCGTCGGCGAGCGTCTTGACCGATGTGGCGCTGGCGCGCGTGTTCTCCGTCGCCTCGCCGACGCGCACAACCTCGTCCGCGGTGTCGTTGGTACGGCGTGCCGCCACTTCGACGCTGCGGGCTATTTCCTGGGTCGCGGCGCCTTGCTCGGTGACCGCGCTGGCAATCGCGCCGGAAATCTCGCCGATCTCGCGGATCGTCCTTTCGATGCCGGCTATGGCCTGGATCGAGCGCTCGGTTGCGCTCTGCATCGCCGTGATCTGCGCGCCGATCTCCTCGGTCGCCCTCGCCGTCTGCGACGACAGCGCCTTGACCTCGCCGGCCACCACGGCAAAGCCGCGGCCGGCCTCGCCGGCGCGCGCCGCCTCGATGGTGGCGTTGAGAGCGAGCAGGTTGGTCTGCTCGGCGATATGCGGTGATGAGCTTGATCACGTCGCCGATGCGGCGGCCGACTTCGCCGAGCTCCTTGACCGAATCGCTGGTGCGGGCGGCCTCGCTCACCGCCTTGGTGGCGATGGCGTTCGATTGCACGACTTGGCGATCGATCTCGGAGACCGAGACGGCGAGCTCCTCGGCCGCGGCGGCGATGTCGCGCACGTTGGCGGACGCTTCGCCCGATGCCGTTGCGGCGCCGCCGGTCTTGGCCGAGGCGAGATCCGCCGCGTCGGCCAATTGCGCCGACGCCGACAGCATCTGTTGGAATAACCGGTCGAGCTCGGACAGGCTCGCCTCGATGTCGGTGCCGAAGCGAGCGGTTTCGGCCGACAATCTGCTCCTGGCGCTGCGCCTTCGCGCTCGGCCTCCGCGAGCACCGTTTTGTTCAGCTCGACATTGCGGCGCATCGCGTCCTGGAACACCGCGATCGAGCGCGCCAGCGCGCCGATCTCATCGGGGCGATCGCGAAACGGCACGGCAAGCGCGGCGTCGCCGCCGGCGACCGCCTCGGTGGCGCGGGTGACGGCGGCAAGCGGACGCGCGATCGAGCGCTGTATCACCAGCGCGCCGAACATCGCCAGCATCAACGCGGCCGCGCCGAGCACCATCATCTCCAGCGCGGAAGTCTCCATGCCGCTTTCGATCCGGCCATAGATTTCTCGCGATCGACTGCGCATAAAGGCGCCCGAGCACGTCGAGATCGTTGGTCAGCGCCGTGCGGACCGTTCGGTTGGCGTCGTTGTCGCCCCATTCGCGGCCGGACGCCGGACTGATTTCGGTGCCGCGGCGCACCAGCTCGCGGCGGAACTCCTGGAATTTCTTCACGCGCGCGGCGAATTGGGCGAAGACATCCGCATCTTCCGGCCGCACCGACTTTTGCCATCCCTCCATCACGCCGCCGATCTGGTCGTTGAAGCGGGTGAGGCCCTCGGCAAACTTCTTCGCGGTGGCGATGTCCGGCGACATGTAGATGCCGCGCGATTCCATCACCACGGCGTAGATCAGGCTGTTGATGCGCTCGACATTCTCGGCGCCGACAAAGGCCGATTTGAACTCGTTGGTCAGGGCGACATGCCGGTCGGCATTGAAAATCGCCACGGCCGCCAGCGCTACCGTCATGGTAG
The DNA here is from genome assembly GCA_963831975.1 of uncultured Alphaproteobacteria bacterium. Classification (GTDB taxonomy): domain Bacteria; phylum Pseudomonadota; class Alphaproteobacteria; order Rhizobiales; family Xanthobacteraceae; genus BOG-931. The sequence continues at coordinate 429,268 of CAWHSO010000026.1, read as the reverse complement.
CCAGCAGCGCAAAGATGACATAGAGCTTGGCGGCAATCGAAAGTTTCGCCAGTTTCATGCCCTTCCCCGAACCATTCGCATTCCCTGCCCGTCATTCTTGGCTGTAATGATGCTAAGTCCAGGTTTACCTTCCCTTAACCGACCGCCTCATCGCTCATTGGCTTGGCCATGCGCCTGAACGTCGCCGTGCAAATGGATCCGATCGAGCGGATCAATATCCGCGGCGATTCGACGTTCGCATTGCTGCTGGAAGCGCAGGCGCGCGCCCATCCGCTGTCCTATTACACGCCCGACCGGCTGGCGCTGCGCGACGGCAAAGTGTCGGCCACGGTGCGGCCGCTGGTGGTGCGCGACGTCGCCGGCGACCATTTCACGCTCGGCGAGCCGCGGCATGTCGATCTCGCCTCTTCGACGTGGTGCTGCTGCGGCAGGACCCGCCGTTCGACCTCGCCTATATCTCCTCGACCCACATGCTCGACCGCATCCATCCGAAGACGCTGGTGGTCAACGATCCGAGCCATGTGCGCAACGCGCCGGAAAAAATCTTCGTCACCGAATTTCCCGATCTGATGCCGCCGACCTTGATCACGCGCGACCTCGACGCGATCAAAGCGTTCCGCGCCGAGCACGGCGACATCGTCATGAAGCCGCTCTACGGCAAAGGCGGCGAGGCGGTGTTCCGGCTGGCGGAAGAGCGATCTCAATTTCGGCTCGCTCTACGATCTGTTCGCCACCATGTTCCGCGAGCCGTGGGTGGTGCAAAAATTCCTGCCCGCGGTGCGCGAAGGCGACAAGCGCATCATCCTGGTCGACGGCGAATTCGCCGGCGCGGTCAACCGGGTGCCGGCGGCCGACGATCTGCGCTCCAACATGGTGCGCGGCGGCGTGCCGGCGGCGACCGAACTGACCGAGCGCGAGCGCGAAATCTGCGCCCGGCTCGGCCCGGCGCTGCGCGAGCGCGGCCTGATCTTCGTCGGCATCGACGTGATCGGCGACTTCTTGACCGAGATCAACGTCACCTCGCCCACCGGCATCCGCGCCATGAAGAATCTCGGCGGCCCGGATATCGCGGCGATGATCTGGGATGAGATCGAGGCGAAGCGACGGTAGCCGGCTGTTTAATTGCCTCAGCTACTGATGCTCTGCGCAAACAAATCGTCGTCGCCGATCCAGGTATCCTTGTCCCTGATGATCGCCTGCACCGGCAAGGTCGGCGTCTGCGGTTTCATCTGCGGCGCGCGTTTGACGGCGGTGCCGATCGCCATGAATTCGATCAGGCTGCCGTATTCGTGGATGTGCGTCTTGATGCCGACCACGTCGTCGGCGCCGATATCGCCCGCTTCCTGCTGCAGCAAGCCGATGGCATGCTCGCGGGCCTCGTAGATCAGCGACGTCAGATCGCTGATCTCGCCGCGGGCGATGCTCTTGAACAACGCCGTCATGCTGCCGGCGAGGCCGAGCGAATAGACCGCGGTGCCGAGCATGAGCTTGAGCGGCACGATAGCCGACGCTCGGCGAGATTCCACATTTCCTCGCAGGTCAGATCGCTGGTGACCGGCTCCTGCGATGCCGACGGCGCGCAGGCGCCTGATGGCTGGCCGCCGTGCCGATCATGAGCATCTCGTGCACGCCGCGGAACGGCATGATCGCGGGTCTCGATGCCGACCACCGCATTGGCGTCGAGCCGCCGCGCTTCGGCGACGATGCGGGCCAACGCCAGATGGCGCGTGGCGTTGAAAATGTCGCTGTATTCCTTGATCTCGCCGCGCGCCAGCGTCTTGAGCGCGCCGAACACGCCGCGGCCGACGCCCGATCGAATAGGCCACGTTGCCGATGCACGAATCGCCTCGGCACGTAGCCGGCGTCCGCCATGCAGAACAGCTCCTGGCCATTGCCGCTGGTGGCGAATGGATTTGCCGGCGGCTCGCGCTGCGGAAAGTGCACGCACGAGCCGACCGAGAGGAACTCGATATTGCCCTGCATGTGCCGCAACTCGCTGGTCACGCCGGTGACGCCGTGGGCGTGGAACCGCTTGGCTTCGGCAATCAGCCGCGCCTGCGCGAGATGACGGCCTTCGCTGATCATTTCGGTGACCTGGGTAATCTCGCCGCCCAAAATGCCTCTGAAGCCCGCGCCGACGCCGCCGAGAAAGCCGAGCGAACCGACGCTGTTGCCGAGCACCAATTCGCCGGGCGCCAGGCCTTTGAGCTGCAGGCAGAAGATTTCGTTGCCCGAAAGTCCGGTCATGATCGGCATGGCGGTTGCCTTCCCTCGCGGTCGTGAGTTTGACGGCCCGCGATGATTTTGTCGCCGGGGGTGACGAATGGTCCACCCTCGTCCATCATCGACCCGAATAAGGACCATGCCATGCTCGCGACCGGCAGCGAAAAACTCGAACGCATGCGCGACGGCCGCGTCGTCTATATCGGCGCCGAGCGGGTCGACGACGTCACCAGCCATCCCGCCTTCCGCAACGGCGCGCGCACCATCGCGGCGCTCTATGACCTCAAGGCCGATCCGGCGCAAGCGCGATCTCTTCACCTTCGAGGACAACGGCGAGCGCATCGGGCTGCAATGGCTGCGCTGCCGCACGCGCGAGGATCTGGCGCGGCGCATGCGCGCCATGAAGGCGATCGCCGACGCCACTTACGGCCTGATCGGGCGCTCGCCCGACCATGTCGCCGGCCTTATCACCGGGCTGGCGATGCGGCCCGAATTGCTCAACGAGCTGACGCCCGGCTTCGGCGACAACCTCATCCGCTTCTACGAGCGCGCCCGCAAGAACGACCTCTATCTGTCGTTCGCGGTGACGCCGCCGTCCGGCATCCGCGACCGCGAAATCTATACCGGCGTGGTGCGCGACGATCCGACCTTGCAGGTGGTGAGCGAGGACGATTCCGGCGTCGTCGTCTCGGGCATGAAGATGCTGGCGACCGGCGCGATTTTTGGCGACGAGGTCTATATCGGCAATCTCACGGCGATCGACGACAAGCGCCAGAGCGAGAGCATCACGGCTGCGATCCCCAACAACGCGCCCGGCGTCTCGTTCTGGGCGCGCGAGCCCTATGAGCGCCACGCCCGGCAGGAGGCCGATTATCCGCTCAGCTACCGCTTCGACGAGAACGACGCCGTGCTGGTGTGCGACCGCGTCAAGATTCCGTGGGAGCGCGTTTTTCTGCACAACAACGGCGCCTGGTCGCGCCGCATCTATATCGAGACGCCGGCCAACGTTTATCAGAACCAGCAGTCCAACATCCGCTTCTGGGCCAAGATGGGGCTGATCGTCGGGCTGGCGAGCCGCATGTGCCAGGCCAACGGCGTCGACAAGGTGCCGGCGGTGCGCGAGACGCTGGGCCGCCTCGCCGCGCTCGAAGCGACCATCGGCGGCCTGGTCAACGGCCAGATCGAGGCTTGCGAGAACTGGCCGGAGGGTTTTGTCACGCCGAACCGGCGCATGGTCTATGCCACGCTCAACTGGTGCCAGGAGCACCACACCGAAATCATCGACACGTTGCGCACGCTCGCCGGCGCCGCGCCGCTGCAGATGCCGGCCAGCATCGACCTGTTCGCCGACCCGCAGCTCAAGGATCGCTTCGAGCGCTGGTGGGGCACGGCGAGCATGCAGGCCGACGCGCGCTACAAGCTCTACAAGCTCGTCTGGGACCTGATCGGCTCGGAATTCGCCGGCCGCCACATGCTCTACGAGAAATTCTACGCCGGCAATTCGATCATCGTGCGCAACCAGAGCGACCGCGAGGCGCCGTGGGAGAAATTCCACGGCATCGTCGATGGGCTGCTCGACGCCGTGGCGATGCCGGACGTGTCGCTAGCGCGCCGGCGACCGGCGCCGCGCCGCGCCGAGCGACTGCACCGCGCGCACGATGACTTGCGCACCGTGAGGATCGCCAGCGCCGCGATGATGCACAGCGCGCCGGCGACGAAGAACGCCGGCAGATAGGTGTCGAACAGTCGGTGCGCGTCAGGCCGGCGCCGAACGCCGCGCTGGCGGCGCCGATCTGGTGGCCGGCAAAAATCCAGCCGAACACCATGCCGGCCTTTTCCCGGCCGAAGCGATCGGCGGTGAGCTTCACCGTCGGCGGCACGGTCGCGATCCAGTCGAGGCCGTAGAACACCGCGAACAGCGACAGGCCGTAGAACGTGAAATCGGTGAACGGCAGATAGAGCAGCGACAGCCCGCGCAAGCCGTAATACCAGAACAGCAGCCAGCGATTGTCGAAGCGGTCGGACAGCCAGCCGGAGCCGATGGTGCCGATGAAATCGAAGATGCCCATCATCGCCAGCACGCTCGCCGCGGTGACGGCCGGCAGCCCGTAATCGTGGCACAGCGTGACGAAATGGGTCTGGATCAGGCCGTTGGTGCTGCAGCCGCAGACGAAGAACGTGCCGAACAGCACCCAGAAGATCGGCGTGCGGGCGGCCTCCTTCAGCACGAGCGAGCGGCGACATGCAGCAGCGAGACGAGGCCGACGCCCGCGGCCGGCGGCGGCGATACGGCGCTTCTCGCCGTAAAGCGGCAGGCCGAGATCGCTCGGCCGGTCGCGCATCAGGGTGAAGGCGACGACACCGGCGAACGCCAGCATGCAGCAGACGACAGACCAGCGCGATCCGCCAGCCGTAAGCTCGTCGTCGATTTGCGCGATCAGCGGCAGGAACACCAGTTGCCCGGTGGCGTTGCTGGCCGCGAACAGGCCCATGACCAGGCCGCGGCGGTGATTGAACCAGCGCGTCGCCACCGTCACCGCAAGCACCATGGCGGTGAGGCCGGTGCCGATGCCGACGACGATGCCCCACAGCAGAATGAGCTGCCACACCTGCGTCATCGCCAGCGATGCCAGCAGGCCGGCCGAGATCAGGATCACGGCGGAGACCATCACGGCGCGCACGCCGAACCGGTTCATGAAGGCGGCGGCGAACGGGCCGAACAATCCGAACAGCATGAGGCGCAGCGCCAGCGCCGAGGAAATCTGCTCGGTGTCCCAGCCGAACTCGTGCTCGCAGCGGCACGATCAGCACGCCGGGCGTGCTCATCGCCGCGGCGGTGACCATCGTGGTGAGGAAGGTGACGGCGACGATGACCCAGCCGTAATGGATGTTGCGGCGGGCGAGCGCCGCGGCGAGGGCGGAGGACACCATGGCGTTGAATCTCGTTGCCGATTGCTGAGTTTAGATGACGACCGTCATCTTATGCTTGCCTATTGATGACGATCGTCATATAACTTGTCAAGCGATCGACGCCGCTGCATGGCTGAGGTGCGCCATGCGAGTGAGCCGGGAAAAAGCCGCCGAACATCGCGACCGCATCATCGACGCCGCCGGCGCGCTTGTTTCGCGCCAAGGGATTCGGCGGCATCGGCGTCGCCGACATCATGAAGGCCGCCGACCTGACCCACGGCGGCTTCTACGGCCATTTCGCCTCCAAGGACGATCTCGTCGCCCAGGCCAGCCGCCGCACCATGGCGCGCGCCGCGACGAACTGGACGCAAGCTGGTCGAGGCGGCGCCCGACAAGCCCTACGCGGCGCTGCTCAAGCATTACCTGTCGCCACGACATCGCGACGACCCCGGCCAAGGTCTGCGCCTTTGCGGCGTTGGGCAACGATGCGGCGCGCAGCGGCAAGATCGTGCGCGAGGCCTTCGCCGATGGTTTGGCGCCGCTGATCGACATTTTGGCGCAGTCCATCCCCGGCAAATCTATCCCCAGCAAGTCCAAGGCGGCGCGGCGGCGCAAGGCCGTTGCCGCCATGGCGACCCTGGTCGGCGCCCTGACCCTGGCGCGCGCCGTCGAAGGCACGCCGCTGTCCGACGAGATGCTCGAAGCCGCCCACCGCGAGCTTGCCGCCGCGGCTCGGCGCCTCGTCGGACCAGGCTAGCGCAGGCTGCATTTTGTTCTCTAAATGTTCTTGAACGGACCGCGAGTTCCGCTAGGCTGCGCGAAGCGGCAGGGGCTGACATGGTCCAGCGCGTCTCAACGGTTGCGTTCGAGGGCATCGAGGTGCGGCCCGTCGATGTCCAGGTGCAGGTCGCGCCCGGGCTGCCGGCGTTCAACGTCGTCGGCCTGCCCGACAAGGCGGTCTCCGAAGCGCGCGAGCGGGTGCGCTCGGCCCTGACTGCCTCGGGCCTGGCGCTGCCGTCGCGCCGCATCACCATCAATCTCGCGCCGGCCGACCTGCCCAAGGAAGGCAGCCACTACGACCTGCCGATCGCGCTCGGCCTGATGGCCGCCATCGGCGCCATTCCGCACGACGCGCTGGCGGGCTTCACCGTGCTCGGCGAGCTCGGCCTCGACGGCTCGATCGCGCCGGTCGCCGGCGTGTTGCCTGCCGCCATCGGCGCCAATGCGCGCGGCGAAGGCTTGATGTGCCCGGCCGCGTGCGGGCCGGAAGCCGCCTGGGCGAGCCCCGAGATCGAGATCATCGCGGCGTCTTCGCTCATCCAGCTCGCCAACCATTTCAAGGGCACGCAAGTGCTGTCGCGGCCGCAGCCGAAGATCCTCGAAGTGGACGGCCCGGCGCTCGACCTCGCCGATATCAAGGGCCAGGAAAGCGCCAAGCGCGCGCTCGAAGTCGCCGCCGCCGGCGGCCACAATCTGCTGATGGTCGGACCGCCCGGCGCCGGCAAATCGATGCTGGCGGCGCGGCTGCCCTCCATTCTGCCGCCGCTGGCGCCGGCGGAATTGCTCGAAGTGTCCATGGTCGCGTCGGTCGCCGGCGAGATCAAAGGCGGCGCGCTGACCAACCGCCGGCCGTTCCGCGCGCCGCATCATTCCGCCAGCATGCCGGCGCTGGTCGGCGGCGGCCTGCACGCGCGGCCCGGCGAAGTCTCGCTCGCGCACCATGGCGTGCTGTTTTTGGACGAGCTGCCGGAATTCCAGCCGCAGGCGCTCGAACTCGCTGCGCCAGCCGCTGGAGACCGGTGAAGTGTCCATTGCGCGCGCCAATCATCGCGTCACCTATCCGGCGCGCTTCATGCTGGTGGCGGCGATGAATCCGTGCCGCTGCGGGCGCGCCAGCGAACCCGGCTTTACCTGCAGCCGCAGGCCCAACGCGCGCTGCGCCGCCGATTATCAGACGCGGATTTCCGGCCCGCTGATCGACCGCATCGACCTGCATATCGAAGTGCCGGCGGTGACCGCCGCCGATCTCATCCTGCCGCCGCCCGCCGAAGGCAGCCGCGAAATCGCCGAACGCGTTGCGCTCGCGCGCGAACGGCAAGTCGCCCGCTACGCCGCGATCGGCCTGCCTCATGTCCGCAGCAATGCGGCGGTGTCGAGCGCGGTGCTGGAAGACGTGGCGCGGCCCGATGCCAGCGGGATGACGCTGTTGCGCGACGCCGCCGACGCCATGCGGCTCTCGGCCCGCGGCTATCATCGCGTGCTGCGGGTGGCGCGCACGCTGGCCGATCTCGACGGCGCGGACAAAGTCGGCCGCGTGCATCTCGCCGAGGCGCTGTCGTATCGCGCGCTCGCGGATGAGGTCCGGCGCGCGGCGTAACTCAAGTCGTACCTGAGAGGCCTTAGAAAGCGGCCTTGATCGCTTGGACAGCGTCATGTTTGTTATTCTCTGCGCTGCCATTGACTGCAATTCCGTAACCGCCGAGTCTCGCCCTGATTCGCGACCCCCTGTTTGTGCGTCCGGCGTCGCGCGCGGCTGCCATGCCCAAACCGCCTCGCAAGCTCGCCTTCGTCACCGCCGCGACCGATCACGGCACCCTCATCGTGAACCGGTTCGATCAGATGATCGTCGGCGGCAATGCAGGCTTCGGCGTCGGCCTCCAGCTTCTGGAGAACGCCCACTTCGACCCCGATGAAGTCAATTTGTTGCTCCGCGCGCTGGATTTGCGCCGGCAATGCTATGGCGACGGCGTGGTGGCGATCGATTGCGGCGCCAATGTCGGGGTCCATACCATCGAGTGGGCGAAACATATGACCGGTTGGGGCGCCGTGCTGGCGATCGAAGCCCAGGAGCGCATCTACTATGCGCTGGCCGGCAATATCGCGATCAACAATTGCTTCAACGCCCGCGCCATGCACGCCGCGGTATCGGATCGCGCCGGCACGATGAAAATCCCGGTGCCGAATTATTCCGTCGCCGCGAGTTTCGGCAGTCTCGAGCTCAAGAAGCGCGACGGCACCGAATTCATCGGCCAGGCGATCGATTACTCCGAGCACAAAATGGTCGATGTGCCGACGGTCAGTCTCGATTCACTCAATCTGACCCGCGTCGATCTGATAAAAATCGATATCGAAGGCATGGAAATGGATGCCTTGGCCGGCGCCGCCCATTGCATCGGCAATCTGCATCCGATCCTCCTGATCGAGACCATCAAGAGCGACAAGAACGCCATCGCCGCCTGGCTGAATAATCTCGGTTACACGATCATTGACAGTCGGAATAAATTTTTTCGCCATCCACACCGCCGACAAATGTCTCGCCCATATCAAAATAGCGAACCCTGCGGCAGCTTGAGCTTCACCCGCCGTTGACGACGCCGATACCGCCGCGCATGCCGATCGCGGACAAAAATTCCTGCCGGGTCTCGGCATGATCGCGGAACACGCCGAGCATGCGGCTCGTCACCATGGTGACGCCGGGTCTTGTGCACGCCGCGCGTCGTCATGCATTGGTGCGTGCCTTCGGCGACCACGGCGACGCCGTGCGGCTTTAGCACGGCATCCAGGCAGGCCGCGATCTCGGCCGTCATCTTCTCCTGGATCTGCAGCCGCCGCGCGTAGACCTCGACCAGCCGCGCCAGCTTGGAAATGCCGACCACGCGATTGCGCGGCAGATAGCCGATATGCACGCGGCCGATGATCGGCGCGAGGTGGTGCTCGCAATGGGACTCGAAGCGGATGTCGCGCAGCACGACGACCTCGTCGTAGCCGCCGGTCTCCTCGAAGGTGCGCTTGAGATATTCGCGCGGATCGTCGTTGTAGCCGGCGAACCATTCCTCGTAGGCGCGCGCGACGCGCGCCGGCGTGGCGCGCAGCCCTTCGCGGTCGGGATCGTCGCCGGCCCAGCGGATCAGCGTGCGGATCGCGGTCTCGGCCTCGGCGCGCGACGGCCGGGCCGGGCCGGCAGGTTTGGCGCGCGGGCGCTTGGAACTCGTCACTTTAGCCATTCTGTCATCTCCGGCCGCGATCCATACACGAACCCGGTCGATTGGACCAAGTTGAGGGGTCGAAATCGATAGGCCCACCCGATGTTAACAAAGCATCAACCCTCCCTCCAATCGCCCTGAACCCGCCTTGCCGACGGCAAGGGATGCGCAACGTTCATAGGCCAAATTGCCGCGCGTCACATCGATAAACCAGGCATGAGGAGCGCGGCGGCCACCGACAGCCGCGAGCAACATGCCGAGCGGGGATAGGGACCATGCTCCCGCGCGTTACCCTCCTGAAACCCGCCATCATCACCCGCCGGCTGTTCTCCCTCGCCGTCCGCGCCATCGTCGTTACGACGATGTCGTTCGGCATCGCTTTCGGCTTCCTGTCGGGCACCATGTCGCAGGGAGCGCACTACGATCCAAATGCTTTTGCGATCGGCGTCGCCGCCTTGTTCGGCGCCGCATGCGGGGCGATGGGCCTCCTGATTTCGCGCATCCACCAGATGAAGGCGGAGCTGCGCCGTCTCGAAGCGCATCTCGAGGAGGCTTCCGACCGCAATTGGGAGATCAGCGAAGCGCAGGAGCGCGCCAAGAGCTTCTTCGAGGCGCAGGGCGACGTCATCGTGCGCCGCGACGGCGGCGGCACCATCACCTATGCCAACGATGCATTCTGCGCGCTCGCCGGACGCCCGCGCGAGGAATTGCTGGCGACCACCTTTGCGCTGCCGGTGGAAATCCAAGGCGACATTGCCAATCTCGCCGACGGCACCCGCGTGCACGACCAGAAGATCGCCGCGCCCGGCGGCGCGCGCTGGATCGCCTGGCGCGAGGTCTCGGTGCGCGTCGACGGCGGCAGCGAGGTGCAAAGCGTCGGCCGCGACATGACCGACCGCGTGACGGCCGAACGCGCGCTCGCCGACGCGCGCGATCAGGCGGAAGCGGCGAGCCGCGCCAAGTCGCGGTTCCTGGCCATGGTCTCGCACGAGATCCGCACGCCGCTCAACGGCATCCTCGGCATGGCCGATCTGCTCGGCGACACGCCGCTGTCGCCGGAGCAGACCACCTATCTCAACGCGATGAAGACCTCGGGCGACACGCTGTTGTCGTTCATCGAGGAAATGCTCGATCTCGCCAAGATCGAAGCCGGCCGGCTCGATCTCGAAGCGCGGCCTTTCGCGCTTGCGGCCTTTGTCGAGGAGGCGGTCGAATTGCTCGGGCCGCGCGCCCAGGCCAAGGGCCTCGAAATCTGCTGCTATGTCGACGAGCGCCTGCCGGCGCGCGTGGTCGGCGATGCGGCGCGGCTGCGCCAGGTGCTGTTCAATCTCGCCGGCAACGCCATCAAGTTCACCGAGCTCGGCGGCGTCTCGATCATCGTCGAGCCGGACGCGCAGCCGGACGCGATCGCGATCTCGGTGCGCGACACCGGCATCGGCATTTCGGCGCGAAGACCAGGCGCGCATTTTTCTCGAGTTCGAGCAGGCCGACGGCGGCTCGACGCGCAAATTCGGCGGCACCGGCCTCGGCCTGACCATTTCGAAACGCATCGTCGAGCGGATGGCGGGCTCCATCGCGGTCGAGAGCGCGCCCGGCGAAGGCTCGACGTTCCGCGTCAGCCTGCCGCTGCCGCGCGTCGGCGAGCACGACGAACCCACGGTCGCGGTCCCCGACCTCGCCGGCAACGATATTCTCATCGTCGCGCCGGCCGCGATCGAAGCGTCGCTGTTGGCGCGGCGCCTGCAACGCTGGGGCGCGCGGACCACAATCGTTCCCGACGAGAGCGTGGCGGCGGCCATTTTGCCGGAGCAGACCTGGAGCGCCGTGCTGGTCGATCACACGCTCGGCACCACGGCGAGCGAAGCGCTCGCCCGCATGGCATGCCGTCATTCCGCGCCGGATCGTGCTGGTGACGCCCGCCATGCGCAACGAGCTCGCAGGCCTCAAGGAGGCGGGATTTACCGGCTATTTGATCAAGCCGGTGCGCGCCGTCTCGCTCGCCGCGCGCTTCTCGCCGGACGATGCCTTCGATCCCGGCGCCGCGAGCGAGACTATGGAAACGCCGAGCGAAGCGCGCTCCGGTCGCGGGCTTTCGATCCTGGTCGCCGAGGATAACGAGATCAACGCGCTGTTGGCGCGCGCGCTTCTGGTCAAGCTCGGCCACCGCCCGACCATGGCGGAGAGCGGCGCCGCGGCGATCGAGAGCTGGCTTGCCGCGCGGGCCGGCGGCGCGGCCTACGATTGCGTGCTGATGGACCTGCACATGCCGGGCATGGATGGGCTGGAAGCGACCCGCCGCATCCGCGCCATGGAGGCCGAGCACAACGGCATGCGCACGCCGATCGTCGCGCTCACCGCAAACGCCTCCGCCGAGGACCGCGACGCCTGTCTTGCCGCCGGCATGGATGGTTTTCTGGTCAAGCCGCTCGACCGCGAGCGGCTCGCCGCGACCCTTGCGGCATTCAGCGCGTCGGCGCTCGCGGCGTAGCCGTTAAAGCCGCCGCAGCGCCACTTCCTCGACCTGGTGGCTTTCGCCCTTCTTCAAGATCAGATCGGCGCGCTGCCGCGTCGGCAAGATGTTCTCGTGCAGATTGACGAGATTGATGCGATTCCAGATCGAGGTCGCGGTGGCGGCCGCCTCCTTGTCGGAGAGCCGCGCATAGCGGTGGAAATAGGATTTCGGATCGGCGAAGGCGGTGCCGCGCAACGTCAGGAACCGGCTGACATACCACGACAGCAGCACGCTCCTCCTCGGCGTCGAGATAGATCGAGAAATCGAAAAAGTCGGACACGAACGGCACCGCCTTGCCGTCCTTGGGCAAGCGCCCGGCCTGCAGCACATTGAGACCTTCGACGATCAAAATGTCCGGCCGGTCGATCTCGATCCACTGGTTCGGGATCACGTCGTAGATCAGGTGCGAATAGACCGGCGCGCGCACCGGGCGCCGGCCGGCCTTGATGTCGGACAGAAAGCGCAGCAACGCCGGCAGGTCGTAGCTTTCCGGAAAGCCTTTCTTCTCCATCAGGCCTTCGCGGTCGAGCACCGCATTCGGATAAAGAAAGCCGTCGGTGGTGATGAGATCGACCTTCGGCACGTTCGGCCAGCGCGCAAGCAGCGCCTGCAGCACGCGCGCCGTGGTCGACTTGCCGGCCGCCACCGAGCCGCCGACGCCGATGATGTAGGGCATCTTGGCGTCTTCGGTGCCGAGAAAACCTTGCTGGGCGCGAAACAGATTTTGCGTCGCCGCCACGTAGAGCGACAAGCAGGCGCGACAGCGGCAGGTAGATGTCCTCGACCTCGGACATGTCGAGCCGGTCGTGCATCGAGCGCAGCCGGGTGACTTCCGCCGGCTCGAGCGTCATCGGCGTATCGCTTGCGGAGCGTCGCCCATTCGGCGCGCGAGAACACGCGGTAGGGCGATACGTCCTGCTCGGTGCGCTGCTCCATTGTCGTGCTTAGCCTGTGCCTAGCCGCTCTTGCGCGCCGCCTTCTCGTCGAGGCCCGACTGGCGGGTGCGCGCGCCGAGCTCGGCCTCGACCTCCGCGAGCGTGATGCCGCGGGCATGGAGCACGACCAGGAGATGGTAGAGCACGTCGGCGGCCTCGCCGATCACGCGCTCGCGGTCTTCGCCGACCGCGGCAATCGCCGCCTCGACCGCCTCCTCGCCGAGCTTTTTGGCGCAATGCGCCACGCCGCGGTCGAGCAGCTTGCGCGTATAGGACACGTCGGCGCTTTCCTGCGCGCGCGTCTGGACGCGCTTTTCGAGGTCGTTGAGGGTGAATGTTTGGGCCATTTGGACGTTCCTTAGCATCTCTCCGTTCGAGCGGGGAGAGGCCGGTCAAGGATCGAGCCGCACCGGCAGGCCGGCCCGGGCCATATAGTCCTTGGCCTGGCGCACCGAATATTCGCCGAAGTGGAAGATCGACGCCGCCAGCACGGCGCTGGCATGGCCGTCGCGGATGCCTTCGACCAGGTGATCGAGATTGCCGACGCCGCCCGAGGCGATGACCGGCACGGTGACGGCATCGGCGATGGCGCGGGTCAGCGCGATATCAAAGCCCTGCCGCGTGCCGTCGCGGTCCATCGAGGTGAGCAGGATTTCGCCGGCGCCGAGCGCGACCACGTCGCGGGCATAAGCGACGGCGTCGATGCCGGTCGGATTGCGGCCGCCATGGGTGAAGATTTCCCAAGCGTCCGCCTCGCCCGGCTTCGACACTTTCTTGGCATCGATCGCGACCACGATGCACTGATCGCCAAATTTTTCCGCCGCTTCCTTGACGAAAGCGCGGCGCGTGACCGCGGCGGTGTTGATCGACACCTTGTCGGCGCCCGAGGTCAGCAGCGCGCGGATGTCCTCGATGGTGCGCACGCCGCCGCCGACCGTGAGCGGCATGAAGCAGGCTTCCGCCGTGCGCCGCACCACGTCGAGCATGATGCCGCGGTTCTCGTGGCTCGCCGTGATGTCGAGGAAGGTGAGCTCGTCGGCGCCGGCTTCGTCATAGGCGATCGAGGCCGCGACCGGATCGCCGGCATCGCGCAGATTGACGAAATTGACGCCCTTGACGACGCGGCCGTCCTTGACGTCGAGGCAGGGGATGACGCGGACCTTGAACATGTCAGACTGTTGCCCGAGCGCTGCGCAGCACGGCGAGCGCTTCCGCCGCATCGAGCCGGCCATCGTAGAGCGCGCGGCCGGCAATGGCGCCTGCAAGTTTTTTGGCGCGCGGCGCCAGCAACGCCCGTATGTCATCGATCGAGGCGAGACCGCCCGAGGCGATGACCGGGATCGATACCGCATCGGCGAGCGCGATGGTGGCGTCGAGATTCAGACCCTTGAGCATGCCGTCGCGCGCCACGTCGGTGTAAACGATCGCGGCGACGCCGGCGTCCTCGAAGCGCCGCGCGATGTCGAGCGCGGACAATTCCGACGTCGCGGCCCAGCCTTCGACCGCAACCTTGCCGTCGCGCGCGTCGAGCCCGACGGCGACGCGGCCGGGATAAGCGCGTGCGGCGTCCTTCACCAGCGCCGGATCGCGCACCGCCGCGGTGCCGATGATGACGCGGGCTACGCCCTTGCCGAGCCAGCCCTCGACCGTGGCGCATGTCGCGAATGCCGCCGCCGAGCTGCAGCGGAATTTTGACGGCGCCGAGAATGCCCTCGACCGCCGAAGCATTCATCGGCTTGCCGGCAAACGCGCCGTCGAGATCGACCAAATGCAGATATTCAAAGCCCTGCCGCTCGAACGCCTGCGCCTGCGCCGCCGGATCGCGGTTGAACACGGTCGCGCGCGCCATGTCGCCTTGTTGCAGGCGCACGGCGAGGCCGTCCTTGAGATCGATGGCGGGAAACAGGATCACGGCACAAGGTCTGCGGCTAAGGGGCGTGGTGACAGCAATGTAATCACGGATTCCATTGCAAAAAGTTCGCGATCAGCGCGAGACCGAGCTTTTGGCTCTTCTCGGGATGGAATTGCGTGCCGAAAATGTTGTCGCGCGCCACGATCGCGGTGACGGCGCCGCCATACTCGGCATCGGCCACCAGATCGGCGCGTTGCGCGGGATTGAGCTGATACGAGTGCACGAAATAGGCGTGCCGGCCCTGCGGGCCGAATGTCAGGCCGTCGAGCACCGGATGCGGTCGCGCCACATTGAGCGTGTTCCAGCCCATATGCGGGATTTTCAGGCTCGGGATCGCGCGGCACGATGCGGTCGACCTCGCCGGCGATCCAGCCCAAGCCCTCGGTCACCTCGTATTCGCGGCCGCGCTCGGCCAACAATTGCATGCCGACGCAGATGCCGAAGAACGGCCGGCCCTTTTGCCGCACCGCCTCATCGAGCGCGCCGACCATGCCGTCCACGGCATCGAGCCCGCGCCGGCAATCGGCGAAGGCGCCGACGCCCGGCAGCACCACGCGGTCGGCGCCGGCCACCACCGCGGGATCGTTGGTCACCACGATCGACTGGCCGCGGCCGGCCTCGTGCGCGGCGCGTTCGAACGCTTTTGCGGCCGAGTGCAAATTGCCGGAGCCGTAATCGACGATCGCCACGCTCATCGCGGCGCTCCCGGCTCGGGAAAAAGCCCGATGACGCCGGACCCGGGCGGCCCACGCCGGAGCGGCGCCGCAGGCGGAGATGCGGGCGTTGGCGCGTACGGTGTGCTGGACGGCGAATTCGCCCGCCGCAGCCAAGCGTCGAAGAAGCGCCGCTCGGCGTCTTCGAGATCGTCGCCGCTGACGACGCCGAGATTTTTCCAGCCGCGCCGGTTCAGCGTGAAGCGGCGCAAGGTACCGGCCTCGAGCCCGACCAGGAGCCCAAGAAGAATGCCGATGAGGCTCGCGGCAGCGGCCGGCGCACCGGACATCCTCACCGGGATTTCGATCACGCCTACGACCACGACATAGCCGATCAGCACCAGCCACATCCGGTGCCGCAGCATCCACAGCGGCGCGAACAGGAAGGCCCACCACGAAAAACCGTCGCGCACGAACGCGAAGCGCTCCACGTCGGCTGCGGCTGCGCCGGCCCGCAAGGGCGGCTCGTGGACGGTATAGACGGACATAGCCGGTTCTCGTTTCTTTCAGCCTCGTCCCTCACGTAAGAAGAGGGACGCCACAATCAATTGCCGAGCGTGCCTTTGGTCGAGGGCACCTCGTTGGCGGCGCGCGGATCGATGGCCACCGCCGCCCGCAGCGCCCGCGCCAGACCCTTGAAGCAGGATTCGGCAATATGATGGTCGTTGCTGCCGTAGAGCGTGGCGACGTGGAGCGTCACGCCCGCGTTCATGGCGAAGGCCTGAAACCACTCCTGCACCAGCGCGGTGTCGAAAGCGCCGATCTTGGCGCGCACGAACTCGACCTGAAAAACCAGAAACGGCCGGCCGGAAATGTCGATCGCGACGCGGGTCAGCGCCTCGTCCATCGGCAGATGCACGTCGGCATAGCGGGTGATGCCCTTCATGTCGCCCAGCGCCTGCTTCAAGGCCTGGCCGAGCGCGATGCCGACATCTTCCGTGGTGTGATGCTGGTCGATATGCAGATCGCCCTTGGCTTTGACATTGAGGTCGATGCGCGAATGCCGCGCCAACAGGTCGAGCATGTGATCCAGGAAGCCGATGCCGGTCGCGATCGACGACGCACCGGTGCCGTCGAGATCGACCGCGACCTCGACGTCGGTTTCCTTGGTGGTCCGTTTCACGGACGCCTTGCGCATGACGGCCCTCGCGAATTTGCGCGCCTTTTATCAGGGGTTTCTGCCCTGCGCCACCACGGCGCAATATTGCATCCTGCAGCTACAAAATGATGGACAGAGTCATTATATTGTAGCTACAATATAACTATGACAATCGCCGGCCTGTATACTTGGGACGAACGAAAACGCGCCTCGAATTTAAGAAAACATGGTGTCGATTTTGCCATCGTCCAGGACTTCGACTTCGAGACCGCGCTTGTCCTCCGCGACGACAGGAAGAACTACGGCGAGGAGCGCTATCGCGCCTACGGCTCGATTAACGGGCGACTTCACGCCCTCGTCTTCACACGCCGTGAAGGACGAATTCGCGTCATTTCACTGCGCAAAAGTAACGCAAGGGAGATCGCAAACTATGCCGCGAGCAAAACGTAAGCGCGAGTTAGACAATCCAGAATGGACCAAGGAGGATTTTGCGCGCGCCCGGCCGGCCTCCGAAGTGGTACCCGAAATCGTGGCCGCTTACCGCCGCGTTCGCGGGCCGCAAAAACGGCCGACCAAGCGTTTGGTTTCACTGCGTCTCGATCCGGACGTCATCGAGCACTTCCGCGCGCGGGGACCGGGTTGGCAAGCGCGCATCAATAGCACGTTGCGCAAAGCCGTCGGCCTGTCGTAGCGCTTGCCGTTCGATTGAATTGCAGCGCGCGCGTTCTTAGATCAAGCTCCGCGCGAGGACATCCATGGACAATTCGCAATCCGGCCTTTGGCACGGCACCACCATCCTCACCGTCCGCAAAGGCGGCATGGTGGCGGTCGGCGGCGACGGCCAGGTCACGATCGGCCAGACCATCGTCAAGGCCAATGCCAAGAAAGTGCGCCGGCTCGGCAAAGGCGACGTCATTGGCGGCTTTGCCGGCGCCACCGCCGACGCCTTCACCCTGTTCGAGCGGCTGGAGTCGAAGCTCGAGCAATATCCCGGCCAGCTGACCCGCGCCGCCGTCGAGCTCGCCAAGGATTGGCGCACGGATCGTTATTTGCGCCGCCTCGAAGCCATGATGATCGTCGCCGACAAGGAGGTGTCGCTGGTGCTCACCGGAACCGGCGACGTGCTCGAGCCCGAGGCCGGCATCGTCGGCATCGGCTCCGGCGGCAATTACGCGCTCGCCGCCGCGCGCGCGCTGGCCGACGGGCCGCTCGATGCCGAGGCGATCGTGCGCAGGTCGCTCGACATCGCGGCGGACATTTGCGTGTACACCAACCGCAACGTCACCATCGAGACTTTGAAGGGCGCCTGAGACATGGCGCCGTATCAGTTTCGCCCGATGTCCAGCGAAGACCTGCCGATGGTACGCCGCTGGCTGGAGACGCCGCACGTGGCGCAATGGTGGCACGACCCGGATGAAGCAATTCACATTGGTGAGCGAAGACCTCGACCACCCCGCGATGGACCAGTTCGTCGTCACGGCAGACGATCGTCCATTCGCCTACCTGCAGTGCTACGATCCGACCGCATGGTCGGATAACGGCCTTGGTACGCATCCACATGGCACGCGGGGCATCGATCAATTCATCGGCGAGCCGGACATGATCGATCGCGGTCACGGCTCGGCGCTGATCCGCAGCTTTGTCGATGACTTGCTGAAAACGGGGACACCGCGCGTGGTCACCGACCCCGATCCCGCCAACATCCGCGCGGTGCGGGCCTACGAAAAGGCCGGATTCCAAAAAATTCGCCTGGTCGATACCCCCGACGGCCGCGCCCTCCTGATGGTACGCAACGCATGACCGACTTTTCTCCCCGCGAAATCGTTTCCGAGCTCGACCGCTTCATCGTCGGCCAGGCCGACGCCAAGCGCGCGGTTGCGATCGCGCTGCGCAACCGCTGGCGCCGGCTGAAACTCGACGACCGGCTGCGCGAGGAAGTGCTGCCGAAGAACATCTTGATGATCGGGCCGACCGGCGTCGGCAAGACCGAGATTTCCCGCCGCCTCGCCAAGCTCGCCGGCGCGCCGTTCCTCAAGGTCGAGGCGACGAAATTCACCGAAGTCGGCTATGTCGGCCGCGACGTCGAGCAGATCGTGCGCGACCTCGTCGAAATCTCCATCACGCTGACGCGCGAGCGCAAGCGCAAGGACGTCGAGGCCAAAGCCCAGAAGGCGGCCGAAGATCGCGTGCTTGATGCGCTGGTCGGCGCCAATGCCAGCGCGTCGACCAAGGAAACATTCCGCAAGAAGCTGCGCACCGGCGAGCTCAACGACAAGGAGATCGAAATCGAGGTGCAGTCTGCCGGCTGGCGGCATGCCGCTGTTCGACATTCCCGGCATGCCCGGCGCGCAGATGGGCGCGATCTCGATCGGCGACATTTTCGGCAAGCTCGGCGGCGGCCGCACCAAGACGCGCCGCGTCACCGTGCACGATTCCTACGACATCCTGATCAACGAGGAATCCGACAAGCTGCTCGATACCGATCAGCTCACCCAGGAAGCGATCAAGACGGTCGAGAATAACGGCATCGTGTTCCTCGACGAGATCGACAAGATCTGCGCGCGCGAAGGCCGCGTCGGCGCCGACGTATCGCGCGAGGGCGTGCAGCGCGATCTGTTGCCGCTGATCGAAGGCACCACCGTCGCCACCAAGCATGGCTCGGTGAAGACCGACCACATCCTGTTCATCGCCTCGGGCGCCTTCCATATCTCGAAGCCGTCGGACCTGTTGCCCGAGCTGCAAGGCCGCCTGCCGATCCGCGTCGAGCTCAAGCCGCTGACGCGCGACGACATGCGGCGCATTCTCACCGAGCCGGAGGCTTCCCTGATCAAGCAATATATCGCGCTGATGGCGACCGAAGGCGTGACGCTGGAATTCTCCGAGGATGCCATCGATGCGGTCGCCGACGTGGCGGTGGCGGTGAATTCGAGCGTGGAGAATATCGGCGCCCGGCGCCTGCAGACGGTGATGGAACGGGTGCTCGACGAGGTCTCCTTCGCCGCGCCGGACCGCTCCGGCGAGACCGTGAAAATCGACGCCGCCTATGTGCACAAGCACGTCGGCGATCTCGCCAAGAACGCGGATTTGAGCCGGTTCATCCTGTAGCGCCCGCCGGCGTCACGGCCCGGTCAGCGTGACGCAGCCCCAGTACGTGGCACGGCGGATAATCGCGGCTAATCTTGCTGCGAATGGACCGGGGTAAGGCCGTGCTTACACGTCGCCGCTGATTGCATTATCCGCCGCATCGGCGCTTGCGCCGAACGTGATGACGCGTGCCGCGCGGGCCGAAGCGTGGCCCAATCGCGCGGTCCGCATGATCGTGCCGATCGCGGCGGGAGGGCCGACCGATACCAATCGCCCGCGTGCTGGCCGAACAGCTGTCGAAGCTCTGGGGCCAGCAGGTCGTCATCGAGAACAAATGCGGCGGCGGCACCAATATCGGCAATGCCTATCGTCGCCCACGCCGATCCCGACGGCTATACGGTGCTCTACGGCACCTCGTCGCTGGCAGTGAACGCCACGCTCTACCATGCGCTCGACTACGATCCGGTCGCCGATCTGGCGCCGGTCTCGCTGGTGGCGAAATTTCCGTTCTTCATGTTCGTGCCGAATTCCTCGCCGGCCAAGACGGTCATGGAGTTCGTCGCCTACGTGAAATCGCATCCGGGCAAGCTCGTCATGGGCTCGCCCGGCACCGGCAGCGCGCCGCATCTCGCCGAAGAGTTTTTTCTGCAGATGGCCGGAATTCAGATGACGCATGCGCCCTATCGCGGCGCGGCGCCGGCGTTCATCGACCTCATTCCCGGCCGCATCGACTGCTATTTCGGCAGCGGCGAATTGCTGACCTATTCGCGCTCGGGCCAGGTGCGCGCGCTGGGCATCGACCGGCAGCAAAAGAGCGCCGGCGGAGCCGGATGTGCCGACCATCGCCGAGGCCGGCGTTCCCGGGTATGTGGTCGATTCCTGGCAGGGCGTGTTCGTGCCGAACAAAGACGCCGCCGGACATCGTGCAAGAAAATGAGCGCCGATATCGTCGCCGCTCTGGCCGATCCGGCGACCGCCGACAAGCTCGCGCGCTCCGCCTATACGGCGGGCGGCTCTTCGCCCGAGGAGCTGCGCGAGTTTCTGAAAGCGGACACCGAAAAATGGAACGCCGTCATCAAGACGGCGGGACTGAAGATCGATTAATTCTTCACCGGCTCGCGGCTGATCTCGCGGATCATCTCCATCCACTTCTCAACCTGATCGAGGGTGCGTTTATCTTTGGAGCTGTCGCGCGCTGGCTTCGGCTTGGTCTGGATATCGGCGGTCTCGGACATGATCTGTCGTACTCCGATTACTGGCGCTCCGATCGCGCACGCCGTTGTCGCAGATGACATTGACCAATTCTTGCCCGCCGTATGAAATTCCAATGGTTATGGTTAACAGCGCGGCCTACTTGCCCGCCGCAGGCGCACATAAAGCGCGCCTTCGCCGCCATGACCGACATGGGCGTCGTCGAAGCCGACGATAAGCGGGCGGAATTCCGGCAAGCGCGAGCCACAGTGGCACCTGTCGCTTGAGCACGCCGGGCTTGTTGTCGGCATCGCGTTCGACGCCGCTCGACGATTTGCGCAAACCCTTGCCGGTGACGACGAGCGCGGTCTTGGCGCCGCTCGGCCTGGGCGCGATGCAGAAACCGCAGCAGCGCCGCATGCGCCTGCTTGCTGCGTCATGCCGTGCAGGTCGATGCGCGCGTCGATCGGCTCGCGGCCGCGCGCGACGCGCTGCTTGAGCCGCCGGCCGAGCGGCGCGAGCGGCGGCGATGGTGCAGGCCGCGTTTCACGCGGCGTGACGGGATGGCTTCGCGGCGGCGATGGCGCTGGAGTGCTGGCGACCGACGGTGTTGCGGAAGATTTCAGACCCGTTTTGGCCCCCGGCTTCGCCGACTTCAATGGCTTGATCGAACGCGCGAAGCCGGCCCACAAGGCCTGTTCTTCGTCGCTCAATTGCCGGCGCCGGCTCATGGCTTTGGTCGCGGTTTTCGCTTCGGCGCAGCCGCGGCGGCGGCGGATTTTGGCGCCGGCTCGACGGTCGGTTTCGGTTCCGGCAGCGGCACATCCACCGCGGTCGGATCTTCCATGGTGGTGGCGCTGAGACTGAATGCGCTCGGCCGCTCCGGCGGCAACGGCGTGTCGCGGCCGGCCTCGACCGGATCGAGCTCGCGCGGCAGCAGCATGACGAAATTGCCGGCATTCTTGATGCGGCCGGCCATGCGCGCCGCCTCGTCGCCGGCGCCGAAATAGATGTCGGCCCGCGCCGGCCCGACGATGGCCGAGCCGGTATCCTGCCCCACCATCAGGCGGCGGAATTTCGTCGCCGCCTTTTCGTTCGCGATCGGCAGATCGGCGGCGATGAAGAACGGCGTGCCGTAGACGTGCAACGCATGATCGACCGCGATCGAGCGGCCCGGAACCAGCGGCACGCCCTCGGCGCCGACCGCCTCGTCCTCGGTCGCGAGGTCGGTGATGCGGAAGAAAACGTAGGATTTGTTCTGCGCCCGCATCTCCTTGGCCTGATCCGGATTGGCCTCCATCCAGTCGCGGATGCGCTGCATGGACATTTCGTCCTTGGGGATCAGCTTGCGGTCGATCAGCACGCGGCCGACCGGCGTATAGGGCCAGCCGTTATGCGAATCGTAATTGACGCGCAGAATGGTGCCGTCCTCCAGCCTGATCCGCGCCGAGCCTTGAATCTGCGCGAACAGCACGTCGACCGGATCGCGCAGCCAGCAGATTTCCAGATGCCAGCCGTCGAGCGCGCCGTTCTCGATCTCGCCGCGGTCGTAATACGGCACGATCTTGCGGCGGCCGACGCGGCGGCCGACTTTGACGCCCTTGGAGGGAAATGCGTCGCCGAGCTTGCGCCGCCCGGCAACGACGAGATTGGGCGGCCGGCGATAAAGCGGCGCCGTGAACTCGACCGGTCGGCACGCGGAGCCTTCGATGATGGGCTCGTAGTAGCCGGTGAGAAAGCCGGCCGCATCGCCGAGCTTGCTGATGCGCAGCGGCCGGAAATTGTCTTCGAAGAACTTTCTCGCGCCGTTGTCGTCGAGCGGGATGGCCGCGAGCGCGCGCGTGCAGACGTCCTTGAGCGCCGTCGGCGACCGGACTTGCATCGCGGGCCGGCCGCTGCCTGGTGGTCGTGAGCACGCGGCAGCTCGCCAGAAATGTCGAAAACGCCGCGGCGTGATCGTCGTTCGCCCAACCGTCGATGTCCGCCCATTCGGCCGGCTCGTATTGCGTATCGGGAAATTTGATCGGCTCGGTTTCCGCGGCGCGCGCCGCGGGCGATATGCCGGCGAGACCGATGAGCAGCGCGAACAAACAAAAAACCCGGCAATGGGCCGCCATCGGCGTTATTGTCCGGCTTCCGTCGCGACCACTTTCCAGTTGGGATCGCGCGAGGAGACGTCGCGCGCGAACGTCCACACATCCGTGACGTCGGTGACCTTCTCGGCGTTGCCGTCGATCACGGTGCCGTTGCGGTCGCGCGTCGAGGAAACCAGCTTGGAGACGAAGCGGACGGTGATCTGCGCCGTGCTTTTGCGCAACTCCGCAGCCGTGATGGTCGAGCCGTCGATCGAGACAAAGCGCGTCTCGGCGGTCTCGCCGCGGTTTTCCCGTTCGGTGATCGCGGCATCGAAACCGTCGAACACCTCGCGCGACAACAGATTGCGCAACTGGCGGCGATCGCCCTCGGCAAAGGTGGTGACGATCATCTCGTAGGCGGCGCGCGCGCCGGTGATGAAATGCTGCGCGTCGAAACTTGCGTCCGCGGCGGCGATCGCATCGAGCCCGGCGGCGACCGCCGAGCCGCTCTCGGCGATGCCCTTCCAGCGTTCGCCCGCGGCCTGAGCCGGCTCGGCCGGCCGTGCCGGCGTTTCCGCCGCAGCGCGTCGGCAGCGTCACGACCTTATCGGTCGCCGGGCTGCGCACCACGTCGCGCGCCGAATACGGGTCGTAGGGCGGCCGCTCGCGCCCGGTGCGTTGGCCCAACACGCTGCGAAGCCGCAGGAAAATGAATACTGCGAGCGCCAGAAAGATGATGGTGTAGATGTCGAACACGTTTGACATTCTCTCGGCATCGCAAATGGCGGAACGATGCGTTCCTTAAAGGCGGCCCGAAGCCAATGCTCCGAAGCCTGCTTCGCAGGCGGGGAACCCGGCTCCCCACTCGTTATGTAGGCACGCGCGGGGCACCATCCAGAGGCCGCTTCGACAGGACAACAGCGCGCCCGTGCGAAAGTCTAAACGATTGCCGCCGCCGCGCCAACATTGCAATGCTTGAGCCGTCATGTTCGAGCAGGCACGCCGAGAGCGCGAATTGGCGGCATTATCGCCTCTGGCGGCAGCCGGCCGGCCGCCATTGTTCGCCCGCCTGCCCTGTGTTAGCCAAGCCGCAACGCCCGCGCGCGCCGGAGATCAGCATGTCGACGACAAATGGCGGCCCCCAGCCACAGATGGCGATGCCTCAGATCGCCGTCCTCGCGCAATATGTGAAGGATTTGTCGTTCGAGAACCCGCACGCGCCGCGCTCGCTGGCGCCGAGCACGCAACAGCCGACGATCAACATTCAGGTCAACGTCGAAGCCGCGCCCGTGAGCGAGACCGACTTCGAGGTGATCTTGCGGCTGGAGGGCAAGGCGGAATCCGACGGCTTGGTGCTGTACAGTTTCGAGCTGGTCTTTGCCGGCATGTTTCGCGTCATGAACGTGCCCGCGGACAGTATGCAGCCGTTCGTGCTGATCGAATGCCCGCGGCTATTGTTTCCGTTCGCGCGCGAAATCGTCGCCACCTCGGTGCGCAACGGCGGCTTTCAGCCGCTGATGCTCAACCCGATCGATTTCGTCGATCTCTATCGCCAGCGTCTGGCGGCCTCGCAGGGACCGCCGCCGTCACCGCCGCTCAATCCGTCTTGACTGCTCAATCCAACGCGACGTAGTCGCGCCAGATCGCGCCGTCGCCGAGCGTTTCGACAAAACGCCGGTGCGCGGCGCGCTCCTCGTCCGTCACTCTTGCAGCGAGCGGCACGGTACGCTCGCGCACGACGATGACCGCGCCGGCCGCGGCGGCCGGCATCGCCGCCTGAGAAAGAACGAGCGACGCCTGGCGCGCGCCGATCAATTCGACATAGACCTCGGCCAGCAGCTCGGCATCGAGCAGCGCGCCGTGCTTGGTGCGGCGCGAATTGTCGATCGCATAGCGCACGCACAAATCGTCGAGCCGGTTCGATCCGCCGGGATGCTTGCGGCGCGCGATGACAAGCGTGTCGATCATGCGCTCGCGGTTCACCGAAGCGCGGCCGGCGCGCTCCAATTCGGCGTTGAGGAAGCCCAGGTCGAACATCGCGTTGTGCGCGACAAGCTGGGCGTCGCCGAAAAAGGCGATGAGCTCGTCCACCTTGTCGGCGAACAGCGACTTGTCCTTGAGGAATTCGCTCGACAGCCCGTGAATCTTGAAAGCCGATTCCGGCATGTCGCGCTGCGGATTGAAGTAGCAATGGAACACCTTGCCGGTCGGAAAGCGATTGACCAGCTCGATGCAGCCGATCTCGACCAGCCGATCGCCCTGGAGCGGATCGAGGCCGGTGGTCTCGGTATCGAACACGATTTCGCGCATCAAATCTCCAGCCGCATCGGCCGGCGAATCGCTAGCGAATCACGGCTTTCGCGGCATTTTAGCGACGGCCTTGAGAATGTCGTGCACCTGGGCGCGGGCGTGATCGAGGCTCTGCGAGCTATCCACGATAAAATCCGCGCGGGCGCGCTTTTCCGCGTCCGGCATCTGCTTGGCCAATAGGCTTGCGAATTTCTCCTCGGTCATTCCCGGCCGCGCCAAGGCGCGGCTGCGTTGCATTTCGGCCGGCGCCGAGACCACCACGACGGCATCGCAACGGTCACTGCCGCCGATCTCGAACAGCAGCGGGATATCGAGCACGACCACGGGCGCGCCGCGGGCCTGCGCCTCGGCGAGGAACTTGTCCCGGGCCACGCCGACCAGCGGATGCACGATGGCTTCGAGCCGCGCCAGCGCCGCCTTGTCATCGATGACCTTTGCCGCAAGCTTGCCACGATCGACCTTGCCGCCAGAAGTCGTGCCGGGAAACGCCGCCTCGATAGCGGCCACCGCTTCGCCTTCGTAAAGCGCGTGCACCACGGCATCGGAATCGTGCACCGGCACGCCGGCCTCGGCGAAGAATTTTGCCGCCGTCGATTTGCCCATGCCGAGCGAGCCGGTCAGACATAGGACGAAGGGTCGCGCGCCGCTCATTGTGCCAGACATCCGTGGCGGCGCAGGAAATCCAGCGCCGTCGTCAGCGGTAAGCCCAATACGGTGAAATAGTCGCCGTCGAGGCGCTCGAAAAGCTGAATGCCAAGGCCTTCGAGTTGATAGGCGCCGACGCTCGCGGTCGCGGCATCGCCGACGGCGTCGAGATAGTCGTCGAGGAACCGGTCCGAGACTGCGCGCATGGTCAGGCGGGCGACGCCGACATGTTCGAACAGCACAGCACCATCCTGGACAAAGGCGATCGCCGAATAAAGCTCATGGGTGCGGCCGGAAAGAGCGCGCAGCTGCGCACGGGCCGCCGTCCGGTCGGCCGGTTTGGTAAATCGCCGGCCGTCGAGCGAGAGGGTCTGATCGGCGCCGAGGATCAGGCGCCCGCGATTGCGCCCCGCTATGACGGATGCTTTTTCACGGGCCAGCAGCGCTGCGATCGCCACCGGCGCTTGTAACGGCGCCTCCGCTTCCACGCCGCGCTCGTCGATGTCGGCCGGGCATATCTCGACCGGAATGCCGGCGGCCTCCAGCAGCGTTCGCCGCACCGCGCTTCTGGAGGCCAGCACCAGCGGCGCCGCGGCGAGCCACAGCGGCATCGGTCACGACGCCTTGTGCCGGCGCCGCTCGCACGAGCAGCGCCATAACCGCGGCTGCGGTTTCTTCGATCGAGCGCCGCGTCACATCGATCAACGGCCAATTATGCTTGGCGCATAGCCGGCGCGAGGCGGCGATCTCCTCGGCAACGGCCTGACGGTCGATATACTGATCGTCGTCGCGTTCCACTTTGAGGCCGAGCAGCCGGTTTTGCCGGATTTGCACGATCCGCTCGGGGGTGGCGAACAGGCCGACGACCAGCGGGCGCGACAGCCGCTCGACACTGGGCGACATGGCAACACCCGGCACCAGCGGCACATTCGCGGTCTTCACGCCGCGATTGGCGAGATAGATCGAAGTCGGCGTTTTCGATGTCCGCGAGACCCCGACCAGCACGACGTCAGCCTCCTCCAGATCGTCGGTTTGCTGACCGTCGTCATGCAGCATCGTGTAGTTGAGCGCATCGATACGGCGGAAATATTCGGCATTGAGCGTGTGTTGCGCGCCGACTTTATGGGTGGTTTCGGCACCCAGATAGGCCTGGAACAGGTGCAGCACCGGCCCGAGGATCGACAGGCAGGGCAAGCCGAGGTCGCGGCACTTGGTCTCCAGCCGTTCGACCAGGTTTTCCTCGAGCAGCGTATAGAGCACGATACCCGGCGATTCCTCGATATCGGCAAGCGCCCGGTCGAGCTGCTTCTGCGTCCGCACCAAGGGATGCACATGCTCGACCGGCAGGACCTTGGCGTATTGCGCCGCCGCGGCGCGGGCGACGGTGATCAAGGTCTCGCCGGTCGCGTCCGAAATCAGGTGCAGATGAAAGTAACCCGGTGCTTGGGCCATAGGGAGGCTGGCCATGGCGTTGAGCCATGGGGAGAATGAAATAACCTGTCGACGACTGGGGAGAAGGCCATGGCTTGACGCGGGGTGCAAGCACAATAGGGATGATGCCGGGAACTTCATCCACATCCATGCCGCTGTGATGTCACATAGTGGCGACGAAGCTTATAACCGATGAATTGTGGATAGCCGCCTCAAGGCATGCCGGAAACGACCGTACCAGGCCGATAAGTCTTCCAACTCGGCACCGCTACTGCTGTTAAGAGAAGCGGGCATATGTGGGTAGGGTGTGGATGACGTGTGCGTGGAAATGTATGAGTTTAATCAACCGTCAAACCACTACAACAGAGTCTATTAAACTTAGTTTGGGTTAGGACTGGAGCGTGCCGGATAATCCTGTGACCAAACCTTTGCTCCGCACGCTGGCAGGCGAACGCAGTACGCGTTCCGCCGATTTGGCTGATGCGGCAGGCGGGACGGTATCTTCCGGAATATCGGGCAATCCGCGAGAAGACGACTAGCTTTCTTGACCTGTGTTTCAATCCGAAGCTTGCTGCGGAAGTCACGTTGCAGCCGATTCGCCGCTTCGGTTTTGATGCCGCAATCTTGTTTTCCGATATTTTGGTGGTGCCGCACGCTCTCGGTCAGCATGTGACGTTCGAGGCTGGCGAAGGACCGCAGCTAGATGCGCTTAAAGAGCCCTCGGCGCTCGAATCGACTGCGGACCGAGATCGATCACAGCAAACTTGCATCGGTCTATGAGACGATTGAGCGCGTCAAAGCAGAATTGCCGCCTGCCATTGCGCTATTGGGCTTCTGCGGGGCGCCGTGGACGGTAGCAACCTACATGATCGCCGGTCGCGGCACGGCGGATCAATCGCCGGCGAGGCTTTTCGCTTATCGGCATCCCGAAGCCTTCGCGAAGCTCATCGAAATTCTGATCGAGGCCTCGGCAAGCTACCTGGTCAGGCAGCTTGCGGCCGGTGTCGATGCCGTGCAGATCTTCGATACCTGGGCGGGTGTGCTGCCGGCCGATGAATTTCGCAAATGGTGCATCGAGCCGACAGCGCGGATCGTGGCGAGCGTGCGTGAACATATTCCGGCGGCACGCATCATTGGTTTTCCACGCGGCGCCGGGACTGAACTGCAACGCTATCTGGGTGCGGTGCCGATCGATGCGGTCGGGCTCGATTGGATGACGGAATTGAATTTTGCCCGCGACTACGTTCAGCCGCTGCGAACTGTTCAGGGTAATCTTGATCCGTTGGTGTTGCTCGCCGGTGGAGCGGCGCTCGATCATGCCACCGACGCCATCCTCGAAGCGTTCGGACGACACCCGTTCATTTTCAACCTTGGCCACGGCATCCTGCCGGACACGCCCCTCAGCCACGTGGAACGTCTGGTTGCGCGGGTTCGCAACCATGTATGAGTGGATCAAAGCGCTCCACATCATCGCCGTCATCGCCTGGATGGCGGGGATGCTCTATCTGCCGCGCCTGTTCGTCTATCATTGCGCCGCCGAAATAGGCTCGGTGCAGTCGGAAACCTTCAAGGTGATGGAGCGGCGGCTGTTACGCGCCATCATCAATCCGGCGATGATCGCGACCTGGGTCTTTGGGCTCGCCCTGGCTTGGCTCGGCCCTGATTCTCGCTACGGTTGGTTCGCCTCCGGCTGGCTTTGGGCCAAAATCGTCCTCGTTCTTGCACTGTCGGCAGTGCATGGGCTGCTAGCCCGGTGGACGAGAGATTTTGCCCATGACCGCAACCGGCATTCGCAGAAATTCTATAGGATAATCAATGAAGTACCAACAGTCCTGATGATCCTCATCGTGCTGTTGGTGGTATTGAAACCGTTCTGAATTTCACGCGTTCTTAGTGAAAGTCAGTCTCGCCTCTTGCTAGAACTGCAGTCTTTTCTTATCTTCGACCATCCCACCCGACGTAGGCGGATGCAGCTGAGTTCTGGCTCCAGTGGACTGGAGCCGATTGGTGCATCGGGGTCCGGGGCCCAAGCTCCCCGCAACCCAAGACCTACGATCTTCCTTCTCCCCGCCGGCGAAGCTGCATCCAATCCTGCCGCCGGCTTAATTTCCATAGGACATTCTGAATGCGCGAAATGAAACTCCAAGAGCTCAAGACCAAGTCTCCGGCTGAGCTCGTCTCCTTTGCCGAAGAGCTCGAGGTCGAAAACGCCTCGACCATGCGCAAGCAGGAGCTGATGTTCGGCATCCTCAAGCAACTCTCGGCGCGCGAAACCGATATTGTCGGCGAAGGCGTGGTCGAAGTTCTGCCGGACGGTTTTGGCTTCCTGCGCTCGCCGGAAGCGAACTATCTGCCGGGGCCCGACGATATTTACGTCTCGCCCTCGCAAATCCGCCGCTTCGGGCTACGCACCGGCGACACCATCGATGGCCACATCCGCAGCCCCAAGGAAGGCGAACGCTACTTCGCGCTGCTCAAGGTCAATTCGCTCAACTTCGAGGACCCCGAGAAGGCGCGCCACAAGGTCAATTTCGACAATCTGACGCCGCTCTATCCGGACGAGTGGCTGAAGATGGAATTCGAGGATCCGACCAAAAAGGATCTCTCGGCGCGCGTCATCGACATCGTCGCGCCGGTCGGTAAAGGCCAGCGCGCGCTGATCGTGTCGCCGCCGCGCACCGGCAAGACCGTGCTCTTGCAGAACATCGCCCACTCGATCACCCACAATCACCCGGAATGCTATCTGATCGTGCTGTTGATCGACGAGCGGCCGGAGGAAGTCACCGACATGCAGCGCTCGGTGAAGGGCGAGGTGATTTCCTCGACCTTCGACGAGCCGGCGGTGCGCCACGTCCAGGTCGCCGAGATGGTGATCGAGAAGGCCAAGCGCCTGGTCGAGCACGGCCGCGACGTGGTCATCCTGCTGGATTCGATCACCCGGCTCGGCCGCGCCTACAACACCGTGGTGCCGTCCTCGGGCAAGGTGCTGACCGGCGGCGTCGATGCCAACGCACTGCAACGGCCGAAGCGCTTCTTCGGCGCCGCGCGCAACATCGAGGAAGGCGGCTCGCTGACCATCATCGCCACCGCCTTGATCGATACCGGCAGCCGCATGGACGAAGTGATCTTCGAAGAGTTCAAGGGCACCGGCAATTCGGAATTGATCCTCGACCGCAAGGTGGCCGACAAGCGCACCTTCCCGGCCATGGACATCACCCGCTCGGGCACCCGCAAGGAAGAGCTCCTGGTGCCGCCCGATCAGCTCAAGAAAATGTACGTCCTGCGCCGCATCCTCAATCCGATGGGCACCATGGACGCCATCGACTTCCTGCTCGACAAGCTGCGCAACACCAAGAACAACGGCGAGTTCTTCGACTCGATGAATACGTAACGCCCGGCGCCATCTGCGCTTTCTGGTGTCGATGGCCGGGGTCGAAGAAGTTTTCCTATCGTAAGTTTTCGCTAAATTTGGGCGGGGCGGGATGGGGCTCGCGCGATCTATTCAACCCATTGATTTCAAAACGAAATCGTCATGACGACGGGCGCCGAATAATGGCGACCGGGGCAAACGCTGGCCGCCCAACATTTTGCGAGTTGTTGCGTGCATGTCACAGCCGCGCACCCGGTATGGTGGTAAATTCACTGCGGGGTGCGTGCGAAGCCGGGGACTGGGGACATGAACAAAATTTGGCTTGTCAGCGCCGCTTTGGTTGCGGCCTTAGCGGGTGGCTCTGCGTTCGCCGCCGATTTGCCCGTGGCACCTTACGTCAAGGCGCCGCCACCGACGCCGATTTTCAGTTGGACCGGCTGTTATCTCGGCATTGAAGGTGGCGGGTCCTGGGGGCATAGCCAGCATACCGCCGTCGGCCCGGCGAATGCCGGACTGCCGATCAACAACTCATTCAACGTCGACGGCGGCCTTTTCGGCGGCACCGTCGGGTGCAACTACCAGATCAGCAATGTGGTGGCGGGGATCGAGAACGATCTTTCTTGGACCAATGCCAGCGGCACCACGAACGACATTCCGCCGTTCAACCTGGCTGCGAGGAGCACAACGAAAGAGACTTGGCTCGACACTTTGCGTGGCCGCCTCGGCTTCGCGTGGGATCGTTTCTTTCTCTACGGCACCGGTGGCGCGGCCTTCGCCAATGAAGGCGTCAACGTGTGCGGCATTAGCGGCTGCGTTTCCGACTCACAGACCAGAACCGGATGGGTCGCCGGTGTCGGCGGCGAGTGGGCGGCATGGACCATGCCTGGAGGAACCCTGACCCTCAAAGTGGAGTACTTGCACGTTGACTTGGGTACGGGTCGTTTCATCGATCCGTCGGTCACGTTCCCCGCCGGCGGCGGAACCATTGTCACCCGAGACGTCAGGCTCACCGACGATATCTTTCGCGGCGGCGTCAATTGGAAATTCAATGGCTGGTAGTCCGCGTCGACGCGGCTGAACGCGGCACTGCGCGAATTCCGAAAGACCTCACCGCGCCGGCGAAAAATTGACGGGCTGCAGCGCCGTAGGCCGCTTGGTCTTGAGCGCGTATTCCGGATCGACAAAGCATACGCCGCCCTTGCCGACGGCATTCTCGCATTGGGCAACGCTCGAATAACCGCATTCGATCGGCGCCTTGTCACCCGTGGCATAGCCGCACCATTCGTCATCGGCGCGGGCGCTGGTTGTGGACATGGCGGCCAGGGCGGCGGCCATGATGAGTCCGTATCGCATGGTTGGATGTCCTTGCTGCGCCCCGGCAGGTCCATAAAGCACAAATCCTTGGCGAAAGGACGGCTCCGTCAAGTATGTCGCACCGCATCGATGGCGCCGGCGAGACCGGCCGGATCGGTCACCGGCAGCGAGCAGGCTTCGCCGATGCAAACGAATGCCAGAGGTTGATCCGCCGCCTCGACCTTGGCGCGCGCCGGGTGCTGCGGCGGTAGCGCCTGGGCCGAACGGGCGTGCAGCACGATGCGGTCGAGCGGCGGCCTGGCGCGCGCTGCGGCCAGGAGAGCTTCGGCGCCCGCACCCTCCCCGGTCACCACGATCTCCGCTGCGCGCAGCCGTAGGTCGACGGCATTGAGCAGCGCCATGTGCATGTAGAGGTTCTCGACCGCCTGCGGCGCGATCGCCGCGACCAGCCGATCGGCTTGCTCGCGCCAGCGATCATCGCCGGCGAGCAGCGCCAGCCGGATCAAATTCTGTGCGGCGACCGCGTTGTGGTTCGGCGTCGCTTCGTCGGCGGTCGAGGCCGGGCGGATCACCAACCCTTCGGCGTCGGCGGCGGTGAGATAATACGTGCCGGTCGCGGCATCGGCGTAGTCGCGATCAAGCGCGTGTTGCCAGGTCAGCGCCTGGTCGAGGTAAGGCTTTTTGCCCGTCGCCTCGTAGAGCGCCAGCGCGGCGCGGATCATCGCGGCGAAGTCCGACGCGAGCCCGGGAAATTTGAGCTGGCCTTGGCGCCAGGAATGGCCGAGCCGATCGCCGCGCGTCATCTTGCTCGCAACGAAATCGAACGCGCGCGCCGCAAGGTCGAGCCATGACGGCTCGTCGAGCATGAGGCTCGCATTGGCGAGCACGGCGATCATCAAGCCG
This sequence comes from uncultured Alphaproteobacteria bacterium, assembly GCA_963831975.1. Lineage (GTDB taxonomy): Bacteria > Pseudomonadota > Alphaproteobacteria > Rhizobiales > Xanthobacteraceae > BOG-931. Next base: position 396,658 of record CAWHSO010000026.1, on the reverse strand, counting down.
TTCCAGTCGGCCAGCACCTTGTCGTCGAGGCCCGGACGCACCCGCGCCGCGCGCGCGGCGAGGAGTTTTTCGCGCAAGCCCGCGAGCCGAGCCTCATCGGCTTCGCTGCGTTCCATCGGCTTGAGACGATTGAGAATGTTGTGACCTTCGAAATTGCCGCCCAGCGTCACGTCATAATGCCGGGCAAAAAACTCGCCATCCTCGCTGCCGAGTTCACCCATCACCTCGGCGAGCGACCAGACGTAGAACTTGCCCTCCTCGCCTTCGGAATCGGCATCGAGCGAAGCCGAGAATGCCCCCTCGGCCGTCGTCATTTCGCGCTTGAGCCATTCGACTGTTTCATGGGCGCGTCGGCGATAGAGCGGCTTGCCGCTGCGCCGCTGCGCGATGGCGAGCAGCTCGAGCAGCTGCGCGTTGTCGTAGAGCATCTTTTCGAAATGCGGCACCAGCCACCGTTCGTCCACCGAATAGCGGGAAAAGCCGCCGCCGAGATGGTCGTAGATGCCGCCTTCGCAAATATGGTCGAGGGTGATTTCGACGGCGGCAAAGTAACGCGCCTCGCCGTTCCGCAAGCCCCCACGCCACAGCAGTTCGAACAGCGCGGCTTGCGGAAATTTCGGCGCGCCGCGGGTGCCGCCATTGACCGGATCGATGATGCTGCCAAGCTGCCGCGCCGCATTGTCGAGCTCGGCCGTGCCGATCGTCACAGTGCCAGGCTTGCGCGCGGTCGCGGCGAGCTGCTCCATTAGCGCCGCGCGGTTGTTCTCGATCTTCTGCGGCTCCTCGCGGAACAGTCGCGAGATTTCGCGCAGCACGTCGACGAAAGCCGGCTTGCCGTAGCGCGAGGTTTTCGGAAAATACGTGCCGCCCCAGATCGGCTCGCCGGCCGGCGTGAGGAACATGGTCAGCGGCCAGCCGCCATGCTCGCCAAGATGATGCAGCGCCGCCATATAGATCTGATCGATGTCCGGCCGCTCCTCGCGATCGACTTTGATGTTGACGAACAGCTCGTTCATCACGGCCGCGGTGGCGGCATCCTCAAAACTCTCGTGCGCCATGACGTGGCACCAGTGACAGGCCGCGTAGCCCACGGAGAGCAGAATTGGTCTACTGGTGCGCTTGGCTTCCGCGAGCGCCTCCGGGCCCCAGGCCCACCAAGCGACCGGGTTGTCTTTGTGCTGCAGGAGATACGGGCTCGTCTCCTGGGCGAGACGGTTTTCGTGCGAAGCGGAAGCGTGCGATGACGTTGACATGGACTCACCGTAGCAAGTAGCCCGCCTGGAGCGAAGCGCCGGCGCGCCAATCGGCTTCAACAAAAAATGATGCCGGTCGCCGCTCAGATCTTTTTGCAGCCGTGTAGCTTTAGCCGCCGCTCCGCCTCTGCGGCCTTATCCGTCAGTCCCATCTCGCGCCAGAGGTCGCGTTCCTTGCGCCAGCATTCGCACATGCGGCTTTTGTTTTTCCTGGCAGCGTAGATGCTTCCAAGGCTGCCATAGGTGATGGCCATGCCTTTCTTATGACCCAGCTCCTCTTCGAGCTTCAGCGCCTTGAGGTGGATCTCCTCGGCCTTCGGCAGTTCGCCACGGGTTTGATAGATCATTCCAAGGTTGCCGTAGGCGATGCCCATGCCTACCTTGCGGCCCAGCTCCTCGTTAAGCTTTAGTGCCTTGAGCAATGTCTCTTCGGCCTTGAGCAGTTCGCCGCGGGTCTGATAAATGCCTCCAAGGTTTCCGTAGGCGGCAGCTATGCCTTCTTTGCTGCCTAGTTCGTCGTTAAGCTTCAGCGCCTTCGAGCTGCATCTCCTCTGCCTTCGGCAGTTCGTTGCGGGCCTGATAGATGATTCCAAGGTTGCCGTAGGCGACGGCCATGCCTTCCTTGCCCCCCACCTCCTCTTCGAGCTTCAGTGCCTTGAGGTGCATCTCCTCTGCCTTCGGCAATTCGTCGCGGGTCTGATAAATGTTCCCAAGGTTACCGTAGGCTCTGGCCATACCCTCCCTACTGCCCAGCTCCTCGTTAAGCTTCAGCGCCTTGAGCTGCATCTCCTCGGCTTTCGCGAGATTCCCGTGGCTTAGGTGAATCCAGCCGAGTCGCAGATAACCCATGGACTCGGCCTGCTTGCTGCCGATCCGTATTCCGAGCGTCCTAACCGTTTCGAAGGCTCGCTCGGCGGCTGCCATATCGCCGAGCCGGTATTGCAGCTCACCGAGATGGCGCCATCCATCCGGCTCGTCCGGGTCGAGCGCGGTGGCCCTGGTGTAGGCCGTCAGCGCCTTCTGCGTGTTATGTAGGAAGGCCAGCGCACCGATGTGCCGCCAATATTCGGCGCTAGTCTTTAGTTCACCTTTGCCTTCCGTAATCTTGGATTGACCTGCGGCCTCGTGCGCTTCGGCGCGTGCCGTGAGTTTGGCTTCGAGGTCGACGAGATCGATGTTTTTTGGATTTTTGGCCAAGGCGAATAGATCGACATCCTCGTCGTCGGCAAGTTTCTCCACTGCGGCTGTGATGGCGGGCGCCTGATCTTCTGCGGAGCTTCCATTTTGGCGGCGCGCCAATTCCGGGCGCAGCATCGTGATCAACTCGCTGGTCGCGACACAGGCGAGCAATTGCTTGACGATCTCAAATGCCAACCGATCTGGTGACTCGAAGCCCTTCTGCGAGACAATCCGCTCGCCTCCGGCCATGATGCGCTTGCGAAATGTGAGTTGCCATTTGTGAAGTGCGGCGGTCTCGTGCAGATTGCCAGGGACTGGGAAGTGGTCGGGTGTAATCCAAAGAAAGCGTCGCCGACCCTCCTCTTTGGCAACATCGTGTTCGATTTCGGTGATGGACCGTTTGAGATTATCGCCGTCCGGTTCCCAGCCGCGCCGCATCCCGATTAGGCCAACAAAGAGATCTGAGGCCTTCGCCTTCTCGCGGCAGAACGCGAGCGCTTCAGCATCCCTCGCGCCGAAATCCTCTTGGCGTACGCAGCGGAAAAATTCGATGCCGCGAAGCTGTTCATAAACAGCGTTACGGTAGGCCGCTAGGTCTTGGGCCGTTGAGCTGAGGAAAACGTCGAGAACCGTTGCCATTGGGACCTGACACCTGCCGCGCACGACTGGATTGCGGATTGCGCCGCATCCTCGCTCCGATTGCAACAATGTCGTCCGTTTCGGCTTTACCTGCAATCTGCTTCGCGCCATCTCTGCTCGTGGATGACTGCTGACCGTCCCACCATCTACGCCCTCTCCTCCGGCCGGCCGCCGGCGGCGATTGCCGTGGTGCGTGTCTCGGGGCCGCGCGCTGGTGTTGCGCTTGAGAAATTGATCGGACGCCTGCCCGAGCCGCGCAAGGCGGCGCTGGCGCGGGTGCGCGATCCGGTGAGCGGCGAAATCATCGACGAAGCGCTGGCGCTGTGGTTTCCGGCGCCGCGCAGCGAGACCGGCGAGGATGTGGCCGAGCTGCAGCTGCATGGCGGCCAGGCGGTCATTGCTGGCGTGCTCGATGCGCTGGCGATGATCGAGGGTTGCCGGCCTGCCGAGGCCGGCGAGTTCACCCGCCGCGCGTTCGAGAATGGCCGGCTCGATCTTACGGCGGTGGAGGGATTGGCCGATCTCATCGCCGCCGAAACTCAAGCGCAGCGCCGCCTTGCTTATCGTCAGCTCAAGGGCTTGATCGGCGACCGTGCCGAGGCGTGGCGGCGTCGATTGATCGAGGCGCTGGCCTTGGTCGAGGCGCGGATCGATTTTTCCGACGAAGCCGATGTGCCCGAAGATTTGCTCGGTCCCGCGCTTTTTGCTGCGCAGCAATTGCGTGACGAGATCGCTGGCGTGCTGGCCGATAGCCGCCGCGGCGAGCGGCTGCGCGACGGCCTCGTGGTCGCCATTGCCGGCCCGCCCAACGCTGGCAAGTCGACCCTGCTCAATCGGCTAGCGCGGCGCGAGGCCGCGATCGTGTCGCCCTATGCCGGCACCACCCGCGACGTCATCGAGGTGCATTTGGATCTCGACGGTTATCCGGTGACCTTGCTCGACACTGCCGGCATTCGCGACAGCGCTGAGCCGGTGGAGCAGGAGGGCGTGCGGCGGGCGGGCGAGCGTGCCGCGGCAGCGGACTTGGTGCTGTGGGTCATTGACCCATCGGCTGGCGGCTTAGCGGCCAATGGATACCCTGAAAAGCTCGCAAATGCCGAGGTTTGGCTGGTTCGGAACAAAATTGATCTGGTTGCAGCAAGTTCTTGCGCAACAGGGGAAAAAAGCGATAGAAATGAAGATAAGTTCACTTTATTGATTTCAGCGCTGACGGGCATCGGAATGGAGGCTCTGACGGTAGCTCTGTCATCTTATGCCAAGACTTATTTCGCGGCGACCGAATCGGCAGTCATTACGCGCGCGCGGCATCGCCACGCATTGGAGGAAACCGTGGCGGCGCTTGATCGCGCGTTGGCCCGGGATCATTCGACCGACGAGGAGCTCATCGCCGAAGAATTGCGTTCGGCTGCGACCGCGCTCGGCCAACTCACTGGCCGAGTCGATGTCGAGGATATTTTGGACGTCATCTTTCGCGATTTCTGTATTGGTAAATGAAACGTTAACGACCACATCGGAATGTCCTGCCTGCGCATGTTTCACGTGAAACATCGCCAGACAGCTTCGCTGAATCGCGTTTTTGACCGTCAACCCGGCGTTGGCTACAACGCCAGCGTCTTGGAGAATTTTCAGATGGACGCCCGCTTCGATGTGATCGTTGTCGGTGGCGGCCACGCCGGCTGTGAGGCTGCTGCGGCTGCCGCCCGCATGGGCGCGCAGACAGCGCTGATCACCCATCGTTTCGCGACTATCGGCGCCATGTCCTGTAATCCGTCTATCGGCGGACTCGGCAAGGGCCATCTGGTGCGCGAAGTCGATGCGCTTGACGGCCTCATGGGCCGCATCGCCGATGCTGGCGGCATCCAGTTCCGGGTGCTCAATCGTCGCAAGGGGCCGGCGGTGCGCGGCCCGCGCGCTCAGGCCGACCGCAAGCTTTATGCGGCGGCAATGCAGCAGGCGATCCGCGAGACTGCGAATTTGACTGTGATCGAAGCGGAGGTGGACGATCTCATTGCTGATCAGCACGTCACGGGCGTTCGATTGGCTGACGGCCGCATTTTCGCGACCGGCGCCGTGGTGCTGACCACCGGCACATTCTTGCGCGGCTTGATCCATATCGGCGAGCGGCAAATTCCGGCCGGCCGGGTAGGTGAGGCGCCTGCTCTGGGGCTTTCGCGCACGCTAGAGAGCGCCGGTTTCGCGCTTGGCCGTCTCAAGACCGGTACGCCGCCGCGGCTCGACGGCACGTCGATCGACTGGTCGGCGGTGCAGATGCAGCCCGGCGACGAGCCGCCGGAGCCGTTTTCGGTGCTCACAGAGCGCATCGCCACGCCGCAAATCGAGTGCGGGATCACCCGGACGACGCCGGCCACTCACGACATCATCCGCGCCAATGTGCACCGTTCGCCGATGTATTCCGGCCAGATCAAGAGCCGCGGCCCGCGCTATTGCCCGTCGATCGAGGACAAGATCGTGCGCTTTGGCGAACGCGACGGGCATCAGATCTTTCTCGAGCCGGAGGGGCTCGACGACAGCACCGTTTATCCCAACGGCATCTCGACGTCGCTGCCTGAGGATGTCCAGGTGGCGCTGGTGGCCTCGATTCCCGGCCTCGAGCGCGCCCGGATCGTTCGGCCGGGCTACGCCATCGAATACGATTACGTCGATCCGCGCGAGCTGACGCCGTCGCTGGAGACCAAGCGCATGCCGGGACTATTCCTGGCCGGACAGATCAACGGCACGACCGGCTACGAAGAGGCTGCCGCACAGGGACTTCTCGCAGGTCTCAGCGCCGCCGCACGCGCCAGCGGCGGCGCGCCCATCGTGTTCGACCGCGCCGAAGGCTATCTCGGCGTCATGATCGACGATCTCGTCACCCGCGGCGTCACCGAGCCCTATCGCATGTTCACGTCGCGCGCCGAATATCGGCTGACGCTGCGGGCGGACAATGCCGATCAGCGCCTGACGGATAGGGGTATTGCGGTCGGCTGCGTCGGCCCGGCACGGGCGAGGGCGCATCGTGCCAAGATGGCGAGGCTCGATGCGGCGCGGACGATGGCTCGGGATTTCACGGTCACGCCAAGCGAAGCCGCGCGACATGGACTTGCCTTGCGTAAGGACGGTCAGCGCCGCTCAGCTTTCGAGCTCTTGTCCTATCCGGACATCGGTATCGGCAGACGTCGCGCGGATTTGGCCGAGCCTTGGAGAACTGCCGGCCAAGATCGCCGAGCAGCTCGAAATCGACGCCAAGTACGAGGTTTATCTCAGCCGCCAGGCGGCGGACGTCGAATCCTATCGCCGCGATGAAAGCGTCACTTTGCCTGACGATCTCGACTATGCGGCGCTGCCGGGTTTGTCCAACGAAGTCCGCCACAAGCTGGAAACGCACCGGCCGCGCACCATCGGACACGCTGGCCGCCTCGACGGCATCACGCCGGCGGCGCTGACGCTCCTGGTCGCGTATCTGCGCCGGCAAGGCAGGAAATCTGCCCGTGGCGCAGTCGCCTGATCTCACCGCGGATCGCAGCCGCGCCTTGGCGCTCACGCCTGTTTCACGTGAAACATTGGATCGGCTCGACCGCTTTGTCGCCGTGCTGCTGGCGTGGCAGCAGCACACCAATTTGATTGCGGCGTCCACTGAACCGACGCTTTGGACCCGCCACATTGCCAACTTGCTTCAGCTGCTGAGGCTGGCGCCACAAGCGCGAATTTGGGTCGATCTCGGCTCCGGGGGAGGGTTTCCGGGCTTGGTGATCGCCTGCGCGCTTGCGGACATGCCGGGAGCGCATGTGCATCTGATTGAAAGCAGTACCAAGAAAGCGACATTCCTGCGCGAAGCCGTCCGCGCTGCTGGAGCTCCCGCCGAGGTCCATGCGGTCCGCATTGAAGATTTTGTCGAAAACCTCACGGCGTCTGTGGACGTTGTGACCGCACGGGCGCTGGCGCCCCTTGCCGGGCTGCTGGCGGCCACGTATCCGTTGTTGAAAACCGGGACACTCGGCCTGTTTCCCAAGGGTCAATATGTTGATGCTGAATTGACCGAAGCCGCTAAATGTTGGAGCATCCAGTCATCTTTGGTCCCGAGTCTTACCGATCCCAAGGCAAAGATCGTCTGCGTAACGGGAATTAGGTCAAAGACTCCACCAAGACGCGAGACCAAACCAAGCCGCCGTTGAAACGCTTGCCAAGCGAACTGCCGCCAAGGAATCGCCGATCATGTCAGACGACACTCCCGCAGAGCCAATCGCGACGGTCGTTCCTTTTGCTGCGCCCGAACGCGCGCCGCAGCCGCAGCTCGTAAAGTCGCCGCGCGTCCTCGCCGTCGCCAACCAGAAGGGTGGCGTCGGCAAGACGACGACGGCGATCAATCTCGGCACTGCGCTCGCCGCCATCGGCGAGGAAGTCCTGATCATCGATCTCGATCCGCAGGGTAATGCTTCGACCGGTCTCGGCATCGACCGCCGCAGCCGGCGGTATTCGACCTACGATATCCTGATCGGCGAGGCGACGTTGCGCGATGCCATCGTCCAGACTGCAGTGCCGCGGCTTCATCTCGCGCCGTCGACGCTCGATCTCTCCGGGCTCGAGCTGGAAATCGGTCAAGCGCGCGACCGCGCCTTCCGCTTGCGCAATGCGCTCGCACCGTTGAGCACGCTCGCCGCAGGTCAAACCAAATTCACTTACGTGCTGGTCGACTGTCCGCCGTCGCTCAATCTTTTGACCATCAATGCCATGGCGGCGGCCAACGCCATTCTGGTCCCGCTGCAATGCGAGTTCTTCGCACTCGAAGGTCTGTCGCAATTGCTCAAGACGGTGGAATCGGTGCGCGCGCAACTCAATCCGGATCTCACGATCCACGGCATCGTGCTGACCATGTACGACGCGCGCAACAATTTGTCGGGCCAGGTTGTCGCCGACGTGCGCGAGTTCATGGGCCGGAAAGTCTACGACACCATCATTCCGCGCAATGTGCGCGTCTCGGAAGCGCCGTCCTACGGCAAGCCGGTGCTGGTCTACGATCTCAAATGCAGCGGCAGCGAAGCCTATCTGCGGCTCGCCACCGAGATCATCCAGCGCGAGAAGGAGTTGCTCGCCAGTTGAGGCGATCAGATTTCCGACGGCAACCAAGAAACGTGCAATTGTAAACGCGGAACAGTGGTGTGAGTGAAACTCCAGGGAAGGCGGCGATGGCGGAGGACGCAGCGCGATCGCGATTGGGGCGCGGACTTGCCGCGCTGATCGGCGATGTCGGCACCGAGAGCTCCGCCGAGCGGCCGCGCGGACAACGGCGCGTAGCGACCAGTTCGCTGCGACCGAATGCGCGCAATCCGCGGCGCATGTTCTCCGATACCGAGCTTGATGAGTTGACCGCTTCGCTACGCGAGCGCGGCATGATTCAGCCGATCGTGGCGCGGCCGGTGCGCGGGGCGCCCGATGCCTTCGAGATCATCGCCGGCGAGCGGCGCTGGCGCGCGGCGCAGCGCGCCGGGCTGCACGAGGTGCCGGTCGTCATCATCGAAGCGACGGACGAGGAATCGCTGCAGCTTGCGATTATCGAGAACGTACAGCGCTCAGACCTCAACCCGCTCGAAGAGGCCGAAGGCTATCGGGCACTGGTGGAAGATTACAGCCACACCCAGGACGACATCGCCAAAATGGTCGGCAAGAGCCGCAGCCATGTCGCCAACACGCTGCGGCTGTTGAAACTGCCGCCTTCGATCCGCGGCTATATCTTCAAGGGCAAGCTCGACGCCGGCCATGCCCGCATGCTGGTCGGCCAGCCCAACGCCGAAAAGCTCGCGGAAGAAATCGTGGCGCGCGGCCTCAACGTGCGTCAGGTCGAGGAGATCGCGCGCCAGGAATCCGGCCGCAACGGCAAGCCTCGTTCGCAAGCGCGCAAGCGATCGGCGGAAAAGAACGCCGATACGCTGGCGTTGGAAAAGCGTTTGTCCGATGCGCTCGGCCTGGTCGTCAGTATCGATGATCGTGGTGAAAGCGGTGTCGTCAGCATCCGCTATGGCAATCTCGAACAGCTCGACGATCTGGCGCAGCGCTTGGAGAACAAGCGCCATTAGATGGCGGGGCCGCGGAAAAACTCCCCGAGTGATCTTATTCGCGATGTTCCGCTCGTTGTCCTTGTCAGAAATTAAAACCAGACCGGGAGATCGGGATGCTCAGCCGTCGTCGAGTAATTGCTGCCTCTGCGATGGGCGCACTCGCGTTCGGCGGCGTCATCCCGCGAGCGCTGGCGCAGGCAACCGACAAGCTGGTTCGCATGATCGTCGGCTTTCCGGCAGGTGGCGGCACCGACGTCACGGCACGCGTGCTCGCCGAAGCTCTGCGCGGCGCTTATGCCTCGACCATCATCGTCGAGAACAAGGCCGGCGCCAGCGCGCGTCTCGCGGTCGAATACGTCAAGAACGCGCCGTCCGACGGCAGCGTGATGCTGTTCACGCCGGATTTCCCGATGACGCTCTACCCGCACAGCTTCAAGTCGCTGAGCTACGATCCGTTGAAGGATTTCATTGCGGTGTCGCCAGCCGCCAAGGGGATGTTGACCTTTGTGGTCGGCCCGGCGGTTCCGGACACTGTCAAGACGCTCCCCGACTTCGTGCAGTGGTGCAAGGCGAACCCGGACAAGGCGAACTATGCAACGACCTCGGCCGGCGCCACGCCCCACTTCACCGGCGTCATGCTGGCGAGCGAGGCCGCAATCCCGATGAGTCCGGTTCATTACCGCGGCGGCGCTCCGGCGATCCAGGATCTGGTCGGCGGTCATGTGCCGGCAAGTATCAACCCGGTGGGCGAAGTATTGGAGTTCGCCAAGTCCGGATCGCTGCGCGTCCTGGCGGTGACCGGCGCGAAGCGCTCGCCGTTCCTGCCCGATGTCCCGACTATGAAGGAATCCGGCTACAACATCGTGGTGGAATCGCTATCCGGCGTGTTCCTTCCGGCCAACACCCCAGACAAGATCGTTCGCGCATTGAGTGACGCGATGCGCGAGGCGTCTCGCTCCAGGGAGATGATCGAGAGCCTCGCCAGGTCGGGCAGTGAGCCGGCGTTCCAGACGCCTGCCGAATTCACGGAGACGATCAAGTTCGAGATCGCGCGGTGGGGCCCGGTCGTGAAGGCTTCGGGCTTCGTTGCATTAGACTGACCCTTCGGCTGGACGATCAGCCCGAAAAGGGAAGGTTGCGCCTCGCCGGGATGTTCTTCTCGGTGACCATCGACGGCCACATCACCGCGGCGTTGCAGGCACCGTTCGCGAAAGCGATACAGTCTTGCTACGGGAGTGCAGCGCCCCGAAAGTAGCGCCGGTGCAAGACCCGCGCCGCAACCAACGGCAAGTCCAGCGCCGCCGGCAGCAGATCGTCCGATGCCCACACGGCCGCCGCCGCCGCATGGCGCAGCGAGTGCAGAGCGCCGATTGGAGAAATCGTGCCGGCAAGCACCTCCTGCGCCGCGGCGACGAGGTCGCGCGACAAATACCGCCAAGAAACTCCCGGCTGCGCGGAAATTGCAGCAACGCGTTCGCCAAGCGCCAATCGCCACTGCAGCAAAGCGAAATCGACGCCGGCCGCGGTGCCGAGCGCTATCCACGTCCACGCTCGTGTGTTGACGTCGAGTATCTTGTATTGGGCGTCGCGCGCGTCATACTTGAATTCAATCTCGACCAGCCCACTGTAGTCGAGCGACTTAATAAACCGGCAGGCCGCCTGCTCGATCTCGGGCGACGAAATCAACTCGACCAAAGTGCTGGTGAAGCCGAAGTCCACCGGATATTGCCGCGTGCGCCGCGCCGTCAGCGAGCCTATGGGCGTGCCACGCTCGCATACCGCAGCGTATGAAAATTGAGTTTGACCGTCGCCGGGTATCAGTTCCTGCACCATGATGCGGTCGGCGCCAATAACGGCGGCTGCCTTTTTGTAGCGCGCGGTCAACACGCGCTGATTATCGGCGCGCCATGCTTTAAAATGCAGCAGGGAGCTGCGCGTGGTTGGCTTGATGATGAGGGGGAAAGGAATTCCGAGGTCTGCGAGCTCGTCGCTCGAGTGCGGATAACAGCTGATCGGCAGAGCCAAGCCGAGTTTCGCAGCGTGCGTATTCATGTTCCGCTTGTCGATCGACAAGCGCACGACGTCCCATGCGGGCGTCGTCAACGTAAAGCTTGCGGCAAGCGCCGCGTGATTGCGGGCAATGAACTCCACTTCGCTGTCGCCGCCCGCGAAAAGGACCCAGCCATGAAGTCCATGCCGTCTCGCCAGATCGATGAGATAGCCAGCAGCGCCGTCGCTGTCCGGTCCTTGCCACCAGAATTTTCGCCGCACATAGCGCGATAGACGCGCCAGAGGGTTGTCGCTGGTGGCGAGCCAGACCGGAATGCCCTGCCGCCCGAGGCTGCGTGCAATTTCGAGACTACAATGAGCGCCGCCGAGAATAAGTGCGCCCTTCTGCGAGCGAACTTCGCTCATCGCGGCGCCGGCTCGGCAGTAGCGAGCACGCTGGCTGATTGCATGGCGCTGAGCTGCGCGCGTCCGGCGCGTGCGGCAGCGGTGATTGCGCGCGCGGTGTAAGGTGCGCCGGCAATAAATCGCATCAGGGGGCCAAAACTTCTTACCGCATAGGAGCCGGCAAAATGCAGTTTCGGCACGCTCAATTCAAAGCCCGCCCGCAGCAGCGGCGATCCATCAGTACAGGCGATCCTGCCAGCGAGCTGAGGCGAGAGAAAATGGATGCGGGCAAGATCGATCCGATAACCGGTACCGAGAACGACGTGGTCGAATGCGCGCGAACCATTATCCAGATCGAGCGCGATGCGATGGCCGCGGCAGTGCGCTGCTACGATCGCTCGCCCGGACAGGCATTTGATTGCGCCGAAGCGCGGCTTAAGCCAGCCGGCCGCTCCCGCTTTCAGACAGCGCTTGGTGAACCAATCACGCAGCCCTGGCGGCATGCGGTGGACGGCTGCCGGCAATTCGACCAGCCAATCGAGCGGAAATGGCCCAACCGCGGACGGCGCCGAAAGCGCCTCGCGCAGTGATGGCGCACTTTTCTGTGTGCGAGCTTCGTTCGCCGTGGCGCCAAGCCAGCGGATCTCGTCGCGGCAGATGAGTTCGACCTCGGCGCCGGCCTCGGCAAGCAAGACTGCCGACTCGCAGGCGCTTTGGCCGCGACCGACAACAGCGACGTGCTTGCCGCGGAACGGCGCGAAGTCGGCATGCTCGCAGGTGTGGCTCACCAATGCGGCCGGCAGATCCTGGAACGCTGCTGGCCGAAATTCCTGGTTGGCGAGGCCCGTTGCGATGACAACGCGGCTCGCTGCGCATATCTCGCCGCCGGCGAGCGTCATCTGAAAGCCAGAGCCGGCGGCTTCGAGCAACTGCACCGTTCTGCGATCGACGTCGGGCAAGGCGCGCTGTTGGAACCATGTGCCATAGGCGATGAACCGTTCCAGAGAAAGCGGTTCGCCGATTGCGGTGTTATGTTCGATCGCGAACGCATCGAGCGACATCGCCCGGTCCGGGTCGGAGATGTGTGTTGCCCGCCATGGCGAGCGAAGCCGCATGCCCTTGGGCATGTGATCGCGCCAGAACGACATCGGTTGGCCGAAGACGCGGGTCGATACACCGGCCTGTGCAAGATGGGCCGCAATCGAAAGGCCATAGGGGCCGGTGCCGATCACAGCCACTTCGCAGGCGTTCGTTTGTTTTGCGGTCATCGGCGGGAAGCGGGCTGCGGTATCGTTTACGGCGTCTGGTCGTTTGCGGCGAGACGGAGCTGCCTGCAGAACTGTTCCGATGTTAGCCGGTAGTCTTTAAGTTTCACGAAAAGCCTTCGCTCTTGCCGTTAACATTGGGTTAACACTGCTGACCGGCAATCGGCGCGCATGGGCGCAAAGACATATCAGCCGCCTGTCTTGTCAGCAGTATGTCTTGTCAGCAGTATGGCCTGTCGGCCGGATGTCTTGGCTCAATGTCTTGGCTCAATGTCTTGGCTCAACTCGGCTTGGCATCGCTCGCAAGCGGCCGGGCCGAAGTCCCGCCAGCGGCGATGCTCCGCGGCGATTGTCGCGAGTTCGCTTTCGAGCGTCGCGATGCGTTGCCGAAGCTCGTCGTCGCCGAGTTTCATGAAGGCACTGCCTGCCTTATCGGCGAGTTCCGTAAGCATGGCGCGCTCATCATGATTGAGGTCGTTGCCCGTCGCATGGGGTCCATAGAGCGCCAGAGCCAAACAGCGCAGCCGGTCGCCGATGGGAACCGCGAGGATCGGGCGCATCAGCCCACCGGGTAGGTGATTTCGGGCGGCAGCTTGAGCGTTGACGTTGAATGGGCGGTGGGTGCGCGCAGGTTCGAGCATCGCATCGCTCGGATCGAGCGTTCGCGTCGCCGCGTCATCCCAGCCCTCATCCGCGGCGGTGCGCCGGAAAGTCCGGTCGTGTTCGCGAAAGACACCCGCGGATGCGAGGCCGAGCGCGTTGCGCACCCCTTGGACCAGATGGGATTCGATCTCGGCATAATTCCCCGCATTCAAGATGGCGTCGCCAAGACGATCGCCTGCCTTGGCGACGGATCGATTGAAAAACCGATCCACATGATGGACGGCTGTTTCGTGGATCCTTGAAGTCAGGAAGAGCGCCGCGGTCGCGAATGCGATCCAAACCCAAGCCGGCAAAGTGACGTTCTCGCTGATGCCCTCGCGAATATGATCGATCTCCTGATGAAGGAACAGCATCGGCAAACTGAGGACCAGGCCGAGAATGGTCACGCGACGGAGCGGGATGCTCACGGTCACAACATAGGGCCGGCGCACGGCCTCGCTCACAAACAGGCAAAGCACGCCGTTGACGAGATAGATCAGGCCCCACAATTGTTCGGGCGGCGGATGACCATTCCATAGCGGATCGAACAGCGTCGTTTCGGTGCCGGCATCGGCGATGACCAGCGCCGGCAGCCCGACCAGGCAGCCCCAAATCACCCAGCGCAGGCGCTGATAATCCGGCGGCGACAGCTCCTTCTGCCGCGCCAGCAGGATTACGAACGCAGAGGCGGCGACACCGAGCCCGCTCAATACGCCGATCCTTGTCACGATCTCGGTCGGATAACCGAAAAGATTCGCATAGCTGAGCGCCAGCAACACCGCGAGCAGGACCGCAATCACGGGCAAAGCTCGCTCGAGCGGCCGCCAGCGCGATGCCGTCACGTCCGTCGGCGCCCTGACCGCGAACCAGATAAAGCCGGCAGAGCCGGCGCCTTGCGCTATGGCGCCGGCGATATTCTGCGTCAGCAGGGCCGCTGGGAGAATAATGCTGCAACAGCGCATAATATTCGGAGGATTGGCCGGGGTTGAACCAAATGACATACAGGAAAAAGCCCCATGTCATGACGCCAGGCCGTGTCCATACCAGCCAAGCGGCAGCCAGAATGACGAGCATCGCAGCGACTTGATCGAGCAGCAGAACGGCCAAGACCCAGCGATCATACGGACGTTGCTTGGCGACGACATCGACTTGTCGCGCCGCTTTCTCCGTGGTCGCGACCAAGGCCAGTTCCGCGCGCTGGCGATCGCTGACGAGGCGCATGCCTCCGAGTGCCGCCATCGTGCTCGAGCAGATGAGCGTGTTGATCGGAATGCAGCGCATTTGCGTAAGGTCCAGCCGATCGCCGCGCCGCAGGCCCGCCGCAAAGGCGGGCGAGGCCGCTTCATTCGGAAAGGGCCCCTGCACGTCGGTGATGAGGCCGTCATTGTTGGCGTAAAAGCCGAAAGATCCGAGGGGTTGATCCCAGCGATAGAGATCGGGAACGATCATCGCCAGCCCCCAGAGCGTGAACGCCACAAGGAGAATGCGACTTGCGCTACGTCTTTGGCTCTGCATGCAGCCGTCAACTTCGGTCGGTTGCCGGTGGAAGCTGGCTTTTTGACTCGATATTCAACGGTCCGACTATCACGCTCCCGGTACTTTCGGTCTCTCGAAGTTACCTGTAGCCATCGCCCCTGAAAAGATAGATCAGAGCGCTACGACCAGCACGCCGGGCATTATTTCAGAACGATGTCCTCGGACTCAGAAAGGACGGCGGAGTTTATCGCTTTTTCTTCTTCGCGCTCTTCTTGGCGAAAATCGCGTTCCAGTTTTCTTTATAGGCGGCGCTGACCGGTTTCTGGCCTTCGCCTCGGCTGTAGCCGGAAGGGGCAGCGGCAACCGCCTCGCCGCTCTCGGTCTTGGCTTCGGTCTTGGCCTCGGTCTTGGATTTGGCGTCACCCGAAGTGCTTTTGTCCTTCGCAGCCGGCTCGCTCTTTGGAGCGTGATCGGCTTTGGCTGGTTTATCGGCTTTAGCTATTTTGTTGTCGCTGGCCATCGTTTTTCCTAACGCTAAGCTGACGTGTTGGCGGCTTTAAGAATAAGTGGTGGGAAATCGCAGGCAAGCTTGTTGGGAGAGAAGACCTCCTCTCCAAGCTTGATCTGGACGGCGTGAGATGCCACATCCAGCCCGCCATGAACATGCCCATCCGCGCCCCCGAGGGTACCCCAGCTCTGTCGCCCTTTGCGACCGAGGTCGAGCGGCGACGCACCTTTGCGATCATCTCCCACCCGGATGCGGGCAAGACCACGTTGACGGAGAAGCTCCTGCTGTTCGGGGGCGCCATTCAGCTTGCCGGCCAGGTCAAGGCCAAGCGCAACCGGCGCTCCACGCGTTCGGACTGGATGAGCATCGAGCGTGAGCGCGGCATTTCCGTCGTCACCTCGGTGATGACCTTCGAGTACGACGGCCGTGTGTTCAACCTGCTTGATACGCCCGGCCACGAGGATTTCTCCGAAGACACCTATCGGACCCTCACGGCGGTCGATTCTGCCGTGATGGTGATCGACGCCGCCAAGGGCATCGAGCCGCGGACGCGCAAGCTGTTCGAGGTATGCCGGCTGCGCGACATTCCGATCATTACCTTCATCAACAAGATGGACCGCGAGAGCCGCGATCCGTTCGACCTGATCGACGAGATCGAGAAAACGCTCGCGCTTGATACCGCGCCGATCACCTGGCCGGTCGGGCGCGGGCGTGATTTTGTCGGCACGATCGACGTGGAGTCCGGTGGGGTGCGCCTGTTGGACGGCGATGCGGGTTCTGCCGGCACGCTGCGCGCCATGACGATCGCCGAAGTCACTGCTCTGAACCCCGGTCTCGACGCGGCGGCATTCGGCGCGGAATTCGATCTCGTGCGCCATGCTTGCAAGCGGTTCGAGCCGCGAGCCTTTGCGGAGGGCCATCTGACTCCGGTCTTCTTCGGCAGTGCGCTCAAAAATTTCGGTGTCGGCGATCTGCTCAATGCGCTGAGCGCCATCGCGCCAGCACCGCGGGCGCAGACCGCCGACACGCGCATCGTCGCGGCCACCGAGCCCGGCATGTCTGCATTCGTTTTCAAGATTCAGGCGAACATGGATCCGAACCATCGCGACCGTATCGCCTTCGTGCGGCTTTGCTCCGGTAAGCTCAGCCGCGGCATGAAGGTCAAGCAGGTGCGAACGGGCAAGACCATCAGCCTGCACGCGCCGCAATTTTTCTTTGCCCAGGATCGGGCGCTTGCCGAGGAGGCCTTCGCTGGCGATGTGGTCGGCATACCCAATCACGGCACGCTGCGCATCGGTGACACCCTGACGGAAGGCCAGGATCTCAATTTTGCCGGCGTACCGAACTTCGCGCCGGAGATCCTGCGTCGGGTTCGCTTGACCGATGCCATGAGGGCCAAGAAACTCAAGCAGGCGCTGCACCAACTGGCCGAGGAGGGCGTCGCACAGGTATTCCAGCCGACCGATGGATCCTCGGCCCTGGTCGGCGTTGTTGGCCCGTTGCAACTCGACGTCCTGAAGGTAAGGCTCGCCGACGAATATGGGCTGGAAATCGGGTGGAGCACGGCGGAGTTTCAGTTCGCGCGCTGGATCGCGGCGGACGACCGCAAGCTGCTTGACCAATTCGTGGCGAGCTACCGCTCGTCCATTGCCGAGGATTTCGACGGCGATCTCGTCTTCCTGGCACGCAACGCCTTTGACCTCGAATATACCGGCGAACACAATCCCGGCATTTCTTTCACCGATGTGAAAGACATTCATCGACGCACGCGCGCCGGCTGAGCCCTGCCTGGTTGTTGGCAAGTTTTAGTTGTTGGCGAGCTCCTCGCGCAAAATTTCGAGTTCCAGCCACTGCTCTTCCACCGCGGCGATTTTCAGCTGGAGCTCACCGAGTGCAGCGGTGACTTTCTCGAACGCGGCGCGGTCGCGCGCATAGAATTGGGGATCGGCGAGCTTTGCTTGCAACGCCTCGATTTCGGCTTGCAGCTTGGCAATAGTTTTGGGCAGGGTTTCAAGCGCGTGCTTGTCCTTGAACATCAACCGCCGCTTCGTGGGCGGTGATCCTGTAACGCCCGCAGGGGTTTTTCCGGACACTTTCTGCGGCCGGTGTGGCTTGGCACTCTCTCGCGTCAGATCCGCGCCGCGTTGCGCCAGCATGTCGCTGTAGCCGCCGGCATATTCGATCCAGCGGCCATCGCCGTCCGGCACAATTACGCCGCTCACGAGACGATCGAGAAAATCCCGATCGTGGCTGATGAGCAGAACGGTTCCGGGATATTCGGCCAGCATCTCCTCGAGCACGTCCAATGTTTCCATATCGAGGTCGTTGGTCGGCTCATCGAGGACCAAAAGGTTCGACGGCTTGGCGAGCACCCGCGCCAGCATGAGGCGGCCGCGTTCGCCGCCCGACAGCTTGCCGAGCGGCGTGCGGGCCTGTTCGCTCGCGAACAGAAAGTCCTTCATGTAGCTGACGACATGCTTGGCATTGCCGTTGACCATGACGGTGTCGCCATGACCTTCCGTCAGCGCCTCGGTTACCGTCACATTGGGATCGAGACTGTCCCGGTGCTGATCAAGTGTCGCGACAGCGAGCGTCGATCCGAGCCGTACCGAGCCTGTATCCGGGGCCAAGACCCCGGTCAGCATGTTGATCAGCGTGGTCTTGCCGCTGCCGTTCGGACCGATGATGCCGATACGGTCGCCGCGCTGGATGCGGATCGAGAAATCGCTGACGATCGGACGCCATCGTAGCTCTTGCCGATGCCGGCGGCCTCGATGACCAGCGCGCCGGACGGCGCGGCCGAACCGGCGGTGATGACGGCGTTGCCGGTGGTGGCACGATAGCTGCGGCGCTGTTCCCGAAGCGCCTGCAATTGGCCGACGCGACGCATATTGCGCTTGCGTCTGCCGGTGACGCCGTAGCGCATCCAGTGTTCCTCGGCGACGATTTTGCGATCGAGCTTGTGCTGATCGCGTTCCTCCTCGGCCAGCACCGCATCGCGCCATTCTTCGAAATGGGCAAAGCCGCGATCGAGGCGGCGCGTCTGGCCGCGGTCGAGCCAGACCGTGCTGCGCGAGAGCGTCGAAAGCAGGCGCCGATCGTGGCTGATGATCACCAGCGCGGCGCGCCGGGAATCAAGATCGCGCTCCAGCCATTCGATCGTGGTCAGGTCGAGATGATTGGTCGGCTCGTCGAGAAGCAGGATATCGGGGTCGGCCGCCAGCACGCGCGCCAGCGAGGCACGGCGCGCTTCGCCGCCGGAGAGTTTTGCCGGATCTTCCTGCCCGGTGAGGCCGAGTTGCTCCAGGAGACGACGGGCGGCATGGCGGTCGTCGCTCGGCCGCAGGCCGGCCTCGACATAGGCCAGCGTAGACGCGAACCCCGAAAGGTCCGGCTCCTGCGGCAAGTAGCGCACCACGGTTCCGGGCTGTATGAAAACGGAACCGCGGTCCGGTTCGACCAGCGCCGCCGCGATTTTCAGCAGCGTCGATTTGCCGGTTCCATTGCGCCCGACCAGCGATACGCGCTCACCGGGACCGACCGATAGCTCCGCGCCCGAGAGAAGCGGCGTGCCGCCGAAGGTCAGGGCGATATCTTTAAGTTGAAGGAGTGGAGCGCCACGCCTTGTCATATCGCCGTGTCGGGCCATTAAATGCTGTGTGCGGTTCGCTTGTGATCGACTTTTTGAGCTATTTCGCGGCGTTTAGCTCAACAAACCTGTGAACATCACCGTCGTTTACGAGTCTCAAGCTGGATTTGCAAATACTGTCCATCAACCCGAATCAGGAGGGATAGCTATGTCGAAGCCCATGACGAAGTCTGAACTTATCGGCCAAATTGCCGAGCATTCGAAGCTGAAAAGGGGCGAGGTCAAAGGCGTCATGGAGACGCTTGCGACCATTGGTTATAAGGAATTGAAGAAGAACGGTACCTTCCTCGTTCCGGGCTTTGCGAAATTTGTCGTCATAAAAAAGCCTGCGACCAAGGCGCGCAATGGCATTAATCCCTTCACCAAAGAGCCGACTGTATTCAAGGCCAAACCAGCTCGGAAAATCATCAGGGCACGTCCGGTCAAAGCCGCCAAAGACGCGGTGTGAAATAGGTCCGCGCCGGCAGACAACAATCGGCCAAGAGCGAGAGCTGCCGGTACGCGACCGGCAGACTATCGCGGTATGTTCGCGGCGAACTGGGCGATTGAGCGCCGTCGTCTGAGCACAATCGCATCCAAACCATCAGTCGGGTTTCACCCGCGCTGCCGGATATATTCCGCAGTGGGCGGCGGGCCCCAGATGTCGGTCGGCAGCGGGCCCCAGACCTTGGGCACCTGCGGATGATCGCGATGCCACGGCCGCGGTTCGAAATAGCCGAGATTTTCATCCAGCATTTTGTCGAGCTCGGTGAACATCTCGATGATCTGGTCATCGGGGTTGCGATGATAGGTATAAATATTGTGACCGGGGCCATGGCGGCCTGGGCCCCAGATAATCGGGATTTTTTTGCTGCCAAGGAGATCGCACGCTGACTGCACCTGCGGCCAGTCTTTCAGTTCAAAAGCGACGTGGTGCATCTGCGTGCGCTGGCCGCGCACGAAGTTGATGGTGTGGTGGTCCGGACCGCAGCGCATGAAGGCGAACCAGTCCTCGATCCAGTCCGATACGCGAAAGCCAAGAACCCGGCTGTAGAAGTCCGCATATTGTTTCGGCTCCGGCACGACGAAAGCCAGATGGCCGAGTTTGATCGGCCCAATTCCGGCGACCGGCTGCGGTTGGCAAATCGGCGTTTGGGCGGCGAAAAGCTCACAGACAGTGCCCTTGGGATCCTCAAATGAAAGCATTTGCGCAATGCCTGGCGCCGGGTCGTTGCGCGAGCTGCAGCGCAGACCTTCCGCTTCGATGCCCCGGCGGATGTCGTTGAAGTCGATCTCCGGCGAAACTTGGAATGCCAATCGGCCGCAGCGCGCGTGCTCGCCGCTTTCGAGCTGAACCACCAGGTCGCCGAGTTTGGTCGCGAAGTAGGCTTGTCCGTTTTCCTCGCTCCGCCAGCACCAGCCCGGCGACTTCGGTGAAATAGGCAATCTGGCGCTCGAGGTCGGGCGTCTCGAAGGTGACGTGGCCGAAGCGCTTGGCCTTTATCATGGCGCTCTCCGCATTGTGGACCTCATCGGCGGATCACCGCGCTGCCGCAGCAATTCGCCGTCTACCTTCTGAAGCAAAGCTAAATTGCACTCAAGCGCGATGTTGGGCCCGGGATTGGCGCGGGCCCGCGCAATTTGCATTACTCGAAAACCGGGACCGTCAGTGGCTTGTCCCAGGCGTCGACCGGGTCGAATCCGCGTCGTCGACGGTTTCCTCTTTCGCGAGCCACGCCTTCTGGCTAGCCAAATAATAGGCGTTCTGCATCGTGACAATCGCCACCTATGTCTCTACGTTTTCCTTGGGGCGGGAGTGCCTTCGGGGCGGCGATTGTGTCACGCATTTTTTTGAGTCATTCGAGCGCGAATAATGCCGAGGCCGTTGCGCTGCAAGGCTGGCTCGAGCGCGAAGGCTGGAAAAATGAGATTTTCCTTGACCTCGATCCAAACCGCGGGATCGCTGCGGGCGAGCGATGGGAGCGGCGTCTTAACGAGGCGGCCAGCCGCTGCGAGGCGGTGCTGTTCCTTATTTCCAAAGCCTGGATTGAATCAGTTTGGTGCCGCCGCGAACTAAGCCTCGCCCACCATCTCAACAAACAACTGTTCGGCGTCCTCATCGAGGACCTCACGGTCGCGGAAGTCCCCAAGGATATCACCGGCGACTGGCAACTTGTCCGGCTCGCGACCGGCCGCGACCATGTCGTGCTGCGCACGATCCTGCCGGTCACGCACCAGGAAGTGCATGTCACTTTCTCGGAGGAAGGATTACGGCGCCTCAAGCACGGGCTTGAACAGGCGGGCCTTGATCCGAAGTATTTCGCTTGGCCGCCGGCGAGCGACCCGAACCGGCCGCCCTATCGCGGCCTTCGTCCGCTGGAAGCGGAGGACGCCGGTATCTTTTTTGGGCGCGATGCGCCCGTCATCGAAGCGCTCGACCGGCTGCGCGGCTTGCACGAAGCCTCGCCGCCGCGTCTGTTCGTCATCCTCGGCGCATCCGGCGCCGGCAAGTCGTCGTTCTTGCGTGCAGGCCTTCTGCCAAGGCTTAGGCGCGATGACCGGCACTACCTGCCGCTGCCGATAATCCGGCCGGAACGGGCCGCGATCTCCGGCGAGACCGGTCTTCTTCGTTCCCTCGAAAGCGCGTTTGAGGCGGCTCGGATCACGATGTCGCGTGCCGATCTGCGAGCGGCGATCCAAGGCGGTGCCGCAAAGCTCAAGCCGCTTCTGCAGGCGCTCGCCGATAAGGCATTGCCGATGGCGCCGGAGACCGGCGCTAAACCCAAGCCACCCACGCTGATCTTATCGATCGACCAAGGCGAGGAGTTGTTCCTCGCGGAAGCGCAAGACGAAGCGCAACCCTTTCTCGCCTTGCTGCGTGAGCTGCTCGAAGAAGATGGGCCCTCCATCATCGCCATATTCACGATCAGGTCGGACAATTACGAACGCCTCCAACTGGCCAAGGAGCTGGATGGCGTACGCCAGGAGATGCTGAGCCTTCCGCCGATGCCGAAGGGGTCCTTTGCCGAGGTCGTCAAGGGGCCGGTGCGACGGCTGGAAGGGGCCGCAAGGGAGCTCAAGATCGAGGATGGCCTGGTCGATGCGCTGCTCGCCGACGTCGAGGCCGGCGGCGCCAAGGATGCTTTGCCGTTGCTCGCCTTCACGCTCGAGCGGCTCTATGGCGAGTATCGTGCAGGCGGCAATCTCAAGCTCTCGCACTACAACGATCTGGGACGGGTGAAAGGCTCGATCGAGGCGGCTGTCGAGCGTGCCCTCAAGGCTGCCGACGCGGATCCGGCAATCCCGAAGGACCGCGTGGCGCGACTGGCGCTGCTCCGTCGCGGCCTGATTCCCTGGCTGGCCGGCATCGATCCCGACACCGGCTCGCCGCGACGCCGCATTGCGCGGCTTTCAGAAATTCCCGCCGCGGCTCGACCGCTGATCCAGCACCTCGTCGAGCAACGCCTTCTCGCCACCGATGTTGCCAAAGACACGGGCGAGAACACGATCGAGCCTGCGCACGAGGCACTGCTGCGGCAATGGAGCCTCTTGCAAGATTGGTTGACCGAGGATGCCGGGATCCTGACCGTGCTCGAGGGCGTCAAGCGCGCGTCACGGGACTGGGCGGCGAAAGACAAGAACGCCGCCTGGCTTGGACACGCGGCGGAGCGATTGGTCGCGGCGGAACGGTTGACCGATCGGCCCGACCTTGCAGCCAACCTGGAGCCGACGGATCGCGAGTACCTCGCCGCGTGCCGAAAGACTGAAGCCGCCGCAAAAGGCAGGAAGCGGCGGGTGCAGGGGCTCGTTTACGCACTGTTGGTCGGCGTCATCGGTGGCCTCGTCGGATGGATCAATCAGTCCTACGTCAAGGAGCAATGGCACTGGTATTTGACCGAGCAGCCCTTCGCGACCGCGAATATCCAGCCCTACGTGCTTAAGCCCGCGGTCGAGGCAGCGCTCAAGCCCAAGGATACCTTCCGGGAATGCGCGACGGAGCAAGGCAAGGACTATTGCCCGATCATGGTCGTGGTTCCCGCCGGATCGTTCACAATGGGATCGCCGCCGACCGAGAAGGGGCGCTATGCGAATGAAGGCCCGCAGCATCAGGTCACGATCGCCAAACCCTTTGCTGTGTCAAAGTTCGCGCTGACATTCGAAGAGTGGGACACCTGCGTCAACGAGGGCGATTGCGGTCAGGGTGCCAGCGATCTCGGCTGGGGGCGTGGGCGGCAGCCGACGATCAATGTCACGTGGAATGACGCGCAGCGCTACGTCGCTTGGTTCGCCAAAATGACCGGCAAACCATACCGGTTACTCACGGAGGCCGAATACGAGTATGCAACGCGCGCCGAGACGCAGACGATCTACCCTTGGGGTAACGACATCGGCAAGAACAACGCCAATTGCAACGCCTGTGGCAGCCAATGGGATAACATTCAAACAGCACCGGTCGGCTCATTCGCCGCCAACGGGTTTGGTCTCTATGACATGGACGGCAATGTCTGGGAGTGGGTCGAGGATTGCGTTCACAATAATTACGACGGAGCGCCGATGGATGGTTCTGCGTGGACGACCGGTGGCGATTGCAGCCGCCGCGTCGTCCGCGGCGGTTCGTGGTACGTCAATCCTGGGAGCCTCCGCTCCGCGTTCCGCAACTGGTACCCACCCGATAGCCGAAACCAATTCCTCGGCATCCGGGTTGGCCTGACGCTTCTTGCACCCTGACTCTTTATCTCCTTCCTCTTGATCCAGGGTCGAAGCTTCCAGTCAATTTTTCCAAGAACGTGGCAGCGATAACGGATACGGCGAACATCGGGATGCATGACGGGCAAATCATGCTAACATCGGAGAAGAATTCTCTTGGGGCACCCATGCCTGTGCGTACCGTATCTGCGCTCAATGCCGCCGAGATGCTGAAATGACGCTAAATCGCCTTTCGCGACTTGTCATCGCTTCGGCGTTGCCGCTGTTGCTCGCGCAATCGGCCGACTCCGTTGCGAGCCTTTCGACGCCGGGCCAGACACTGGGATATGTTCATTTCCCGATTTCATGCAGCCCTTCCGCGCAGCGAAATTTCGATCAAGCTTTGGCTCTGCTGCACTCTTTCTTTTTTCCCAATGCTGGCGACGCGTTCGCGGCGATCGTCAAAGTAGAACCGTCATGCGCGATGGCCTATTGGGGCGTTGCGATCAGCGAGCGTCTAAATCCCCTTGCTGCGCCGACGCCGCGGCCCGCGCTGAAGCGGGGATCCGATGCCATCGAACAAGCGCAGGCCGCCTCTTTCGGAGCGACGCCTCGCGAACGCGCCTGGATCGACGCGCTGGGTGTCTTCTTTAAGGATTACGATACCGTCGACCAGAAGACGAGAACGCTCCGTTACGAAGAAAAAATGGCGCAACTCCATGCGCGCTTTCCCAGCGACGTCGAGGCGGCCATATTCTACGCGCTGGCGCTCGACGAGGCGGCCGACCCCGCTGACAAGACTTATGCCAGACAACTCATGGCGGCTGCGATCCTCGAGGAGCTCGAGCCGCTCTATCCCAACCATCCGGGCATCCCGCACTACATCATCCATAGTTACGATTACCCCGCATTGGCGCAACGCGGGCTGTTTGCCGCCGTTCGATGCGTCCAAATCGCTCCTGCCGCGCCCCATGCACTGCACATGCCTTCGCATATCTTCGCGATGCTCGGCATGTGGCACGATGTTATCCGCGCCGATCTCACCGCGGACACCGCGGTGAAAGCAATGGCCCTGGAACGGTATCCGCTGGCTGGCGCGACCCAGGCTGCCAATGGCGGCCGTTATCATTCGCTCGATTTTCTTACGAACGCCTACCTCCAACTTGGCCAGGACCGGCGCGCCGAAGAAATCGTGAAGATGCGCAACAAGGTCGCTGACGTTTTCCAAACAACACAATTTACCGCGCATACCGCGTTTGCGGCAATTCCGGTAAGATATGCGTTCGAGCGCGGCGCATGGGGGGAAGCAGCGGCACTCCCCATCTTGCGCACGCCGTACCCACAAGCGGAAGCGATCAGTTGGTTTGGACGCGCGATCGGAGCCGCCCGCAGTGGCGACCTCGCAGGGGCTGAGGCGGATCTCGATCATCTGCACGCCCTCGAGGCCAAGCTCGCCGAAAGTGGCGACGCCTATTGGACGCAACAGGTGGAGATCCAGGAGACGGCAGCGGCCGCCTGGATGGCGCTGCGCAGCGGCCACAAGGACGAGGCAATTGTGCAGATGCGGCAGGCCGCCGACATCGAGGACAAAACCGAGAAACACATTGCGATGGAGAACAGGCTTTCTCCCATGCGCGAGCTTCTGGGAGAGCTGTTGCTGGAAGCAGACGAGCCGGCGCTGGCGATCCAGGAGTTTGAGGCCGCGTTGCGGACCACGCCGAACCGGTATCGCTCTATCGCAGGTGCGATGAAAGCCGCCGAGCGGCTCGGCGACGGGGCGGCAAGGCAGAGGTACAGCGAAATGCTCGTTGATCTTGGCAACAGTGCGGATACCGAACGCCCTGATCTTCTGAAAGCACGGCAGTATCTGGCGACCCGGTAACCTCGACCGGCCAACGTCCGGGCGGACGTCTCCTCAAAGCGAAGCTGATGAGCAGTCGAGGACGCGGTGCTGTACCGGCGTCACGGCGGGTGGTGTCCCTTCGATGGGCTCCGTAACCAAAGTAATTTCCACCTCCCGCACGGTTGATGCAGGCATCCGTGCTTGTGCCTGCCGACAAAGATATCGGCCGAAACCCGCCCAGGCCTCTTCGGTGAATTCGTCGAAGCGGGTATAATATTTGGTCCAACGCGGGCTGGAAAAAGCGACGCGCAGATTTGCATCCACTCGAAACACCGGCGTCGGCAGGAGCGTCATCATATCGACCGCCGAACCGTCCGCCATGTGCGCGATGACTCGATAGTCGCGTTGAAAGTGCACAGGATTGGGTGCAAAAACTTCCCAGCGCTGTTTCACTTGGAACGCCGCTGTTACTTGATCGAAGCGGCGCAAAGCGGGGAACGATAAACCCATAAGGCCAAAGACGTTGCTGAGAAAGGCCAAACCCACGAGAAATCCGCAGAGCGCGAGCCCCAACCGGCCAATCGGCGCGGTCGACTGGATTGGAAAGAAGATCTTCGTGACACGCGCAAATCTTTGTCTGTTCGCGCCGATCAGATCGTAGAGTTTCTCCATCGGCTTTCGCATAAGCCCGCGCTCAAAGAACCATGCGGCCGGAGCGAGCAGCGGATTTTGCCTCAGAAGCTGGTCCATGGCGCGCCATTTCAAATAGAATTGTCCATTGCCGTCGCGAACCACCCAGGAATTATTCTCCATCAACAGGCGGCAAGCTTGAGGATCGGCAGATGCGGGGACTACGGCCGACGTTGGCGACAAAAGAAATTCACGCAGGATAAGCGAGACGCGTTGGCAAAAATTGCAACCCGGCTCGTAAAAGATCGTGAAACCGGCAAGCCGCGTGCGGCGTCTTGCAAGAAGCCGGTCGATCCAGGGATCGGGGACGAGAAGCAGGAGCATCGCCAAACATACATATGGAAAGCTACCCACATTCAAACAGAAAATGAAACTGATATGCATCGATGCGGAGCCCACAAGCGCCGCTGCTCTAACGAGGTCGTTACGCCAGGGGCAATAGATGAGAAATGGAAAAGCGAGTTGAAATATAATGACCAGATAATTGACGATATGGAGCAAGCCCGGCGCCTGATGAACCAGGAAGAGACCGGTTGAAGTGGCGCCAAATACGTTGTCGCTGAGCGACCATGTCAGGGCCGAACCGTTTCGCCATGGCTGGCCTGCCACCTTGAAGAGGGCCGCGAAGAGATAAAGCGAGGCGATCTGCAGCCGCAGCGCCAGGAACGGCAATGCGGGATACGGACGTTCACGTGGCTCCGGGTCGAGCGCGGCATCCACGCTCCAATAGCGAGCCATCGGCAGGAATAAGCACCAGAGCAATAGAAGGTACGCCAGAGTTTCCGCGCCCGACGTGAGATAGGGATTGCGCCAATAGAGGTAGCCGGTCAGCACGAAAACGATTGCGTTCGACCAGCGTGTTCGGTAGCCGATGGCGAACGCGAAAACGGCAGCCGAATAGAGCGCGGCAAAGAGCATTCGCGATTGGATGAAGTCGAGGATTTTCAAGAGCGGCAGGACGACGATAAGCCCGGGCTGGCTGCTGTCGGCTGCCAGCGACGAAATCGGCAATACCCCGGCGTTACCATAGAAGTCGTCGAAGTATGGGTAAACGGTGACGAAAAAGTCGGCTAACAAGTAAACTGAAAATATAATTCTGAATAAACTTAGCGCCTCAAAGTCTCTTGATAGTACTGTTCCATCGGTTTCACGGCGCATCGGCGAGATGCTCTTCCACAGCTCTATTATCGTGGGCTTTTCGATGAGATGTCTACTACAGGAACCGATTATCGAGTTGCCAAGCCGCCGCGAAGATTGAATATCTAGAACCTATACGCCGCTGAAAATTACCACGCAAGGCTATCAAGATTGTGGTAGCCTAAGCGCCATCGGCACAGCCGATGATTTCGGGGAAGGGGACTTGTCCATGAATAAGATGCTTCTCGTAGTCTGGATCGTGCTCGGCACGGCGACCATTTTCGCCGGTGTCTACGCTGCAACGGTCGCTTCTCAACCCGCTTATGCCGCGAACGCGAGCTGCTAAGTCCCAATCCTGATTGCTGGGACGGGCGGCACTTTGCGGGCACTTGTCAGGTACTTGGCAATTGTCTCAAAGCCATGGTACTATTGGATGTTTTTGGGACAACTGATGGTCTTTTGGGGATGATGAACATGTCGACGATGAAAATGCTTCTCATAGCTTGGTTCCTGATCGGGGCTGCGACAGTCGGGGCCGTTTACGCCACGACGCTTCTTTCTCAGCCCGCATATGCGGCGGCGAACTGCTAAGTCGCAATCCTGATTGCTGGGGCGGGCGGCACTTTGCGGGCACTTGTCAGGTACTCGGCAAGTGTCTCAAAGCCATGGTACTATTGGATGTTTTTGGGACAACTGATGGTCTTTTGGGGATGATGAACATGTCGACGATGAAAATGCTTCTCATAGCTTGGTTGCTGATCGGGGCTGCGACGGTCGGGGCCGTTTACGCCACGACGTTTCTTTCACAGCCCGCATATGCGGGGGCGAGCTGCTAAGTCACAATTCTGGTTGCTTGTTTGAGGGCAAAATTTGACGCCTCGCGCCATCGGCGCGGGGGGTCATTGTTTCGAGGCGGCCATCGCGCCATCTTGCTGCGAAAGCGAGAGATGCGGTGAAGAGCATTCACGAAAATCGCATTGCCGATCTGCTGCAGGATCTGAGACCGGAAAGCCTTTGTTCGACGCATTCGCTCGCCGAGCGCATGCGGCAGTTGTTCACGCCCGGCGTGAGCATTGCTTTGATCGACGACTTTGAATTGGGCTGGGCTGGCGGCTTCGGTACGCAGAGACGGGGAGAAGAGAACGCCGTTTCGGCCGACACGCTCTTTCAAGCTGCATCGATAAGCAAATCGGTATTCGCGTTGGCGGTTATGCGCCTGGCCAAAAGCCGGAAGATCGATCTCGATGCCGACGTCAACGACTATCTCGTCTCCTGGCGTGTTCCGGAGCATCGGGGATGGCTGCCGCGGGTCACGCTACGACAGCTGCTTAGCCACACAGCCGGAATGACCGAGCACGGCTTCGCGGGTTACCCAACATCAGAGCCGTGGCCGACGTTGACCGAAGTTCTCGACGGGATTCCGCCTGCCAACAACTTGCCAATTGTCGTGGATCTGCTTCCCGGACTGCAAGCCCGGTACTCCGGCGGGGGTACGATCGTCGCTCAACAAGTGGTGACCGACGTCTCGGGGCGATCAATGCCTGAATTAATGCGCGAACTTGTGCTCGATCCCCTCCAAATGACTCGCAGCACCTACGAGCAGCCTCTGCCGGCAGGACTGGCTCGATATGCGGCGGTTGCGCATACGTGGAACGGTGCGCCGGTTCGCGGCAGCTGGCATGTCTATCCGGAAATGGCAGCTGCCGGACTTTGGACGACCGCCCGCGACCTTGGGCGTTTGGGGGTCGAACTCATGCGAATCCTTCGCGGAGATGCTTCGATCCTCGGTCTTGACCGAGACTCAATGAGCGAAATGTTGCGACCGCAATTACCCGACCAGAAAGTCGGTCAAGACTACCGGGGGATCGGCTGGGTTTGTACCGGACAGGGCGACGCGTTTCAGTTCGGCCATGGCGGGCGTAATGAAGGTTATGTCAGCTTAATCAGGCTCGTTCCCGCGCACGGCCAAGGAGCGGTCGTCCTGTTGAATTCCAATCGGGGCTTTCCGCTTCGTGAAGAGATCATCGCGGCGATCGGCCGCCAGTACAACTGGCCCATCGCCGGGAACGAGCGGACGATCTCCGCAATGTCATCGGACCTGGACTATGCCGGCATATATTGTGATCCGGCAGGGTTCACGTTCCGCGTCGGCCAAACCGAGCACGGATTGCTCCTGTCTTTCGGCGGGCAAAGAGCGCTCCTCCTCGTTCCGGCCTCTCGGCTCGAATTCGCAAATGATGTGCTCGATCTCAAAGTTGGTTTCGTGCAGGCAAATGGCGGCACCATCGACTCTATGACCGTTACTCAGGGCGGCAAAGTCATTGTCGCGACAAAGCAAGTCATTTCGGCCGAACGCGCATCCAATTCGAGCTAGGATTGGCAATTCAGCGCAACGATCTCTTCCCAGGTCAGCTTGCAGGCGGCACGCGATCGGCGGCCTCCTACTGCGAGCCGGTCGCCGCCTTGGCAACCGCATGACTTGCGGTCGTCAGCGCATTGACTGTCGCCTCAACGTCAGACCCCAGCCCGTGTCGCTTCGCGAGCCAACTGGGATCGTTGTAGGACAGCCAGGTGCTGCCCGCGGCATCCTGCCAAACCAGGATCTTCAGCGGCAAATCGATGCCCGTCGTCTGCACCGATTGCATGAGCGGCGTGCCGCCCTTGGCGTTGCCGAATATCAGGAGGTCCGTCGGCCGCATCGGCAACCCGACCGCGGCGGCCCCTGCCGCATGATCGATGTGTGCGAATACGGTCATGCCTCTCGCCTTCACCTCGGCCGCAAGCCTGTTCATGGTATCCTTCGGGCCGTAGTTGCTCCGTACCGTGATCAATCCATCTGCTGCCATCGCGTGAGCTCCCGTTGGGCACGCTCCCCGGATCGAAACGACGAAGGCCTACTCTAGCCTTGCGCCGAGCGCATCTGCCACGCGGCCTTGAACGCCTTGCGCTTCTCCGGGTCGTAGAGGCTCGCATAATCGTATTTGAGCGGCTTCGACGGCGCGACGTGGAGCGTGGCGAAGACCGGCCCGTCCTGTTCGAGCACGTGCGCGATCTGCTGCTCGAACATGCGCAGGTCGGAAAAATCGTAGGTCGCCGCGTAGCCCGCCGACCGCGCGATGTTGGCGAAATCCACTTTCGGATTAGGAATCGGATGGCCGCCATTGGCTTCGTAGGTGTCGTTGTGGGCGACGAAATGAACGAGATTTTTCGGCGCCGCCGCTGCGATGGTCACCAGGCTGCCGAGATTCATCAAAAGACTGCCGTCGCCTTGCAGGACGACGACGCGCCGGTCCGGCCGGCCGAGCGCCAGGCCAAGGCCGTGCGATGAATCGAGGCCCATGGCGCCGATCGACAGATAGTTGAGCGGTCGCGGGCTGACCTCGACCCAATCGACGGCGGAACTGTAGGTCGCGATCACCGCTTCATCGGTTATGTGGCGGGCCAGGATGCGAAAACATTCGTCGCGTTTCATCATGATACTTTGGGGCTCCGCCCGACCAGGAACGCCACCGGCTGCGATTCGGCATAGGCCTTGTCGATGGCCGGCTTGATCTTGGCGACGTCAGCGTCGACGCCAAGCAGGTGATGCGCGATGCCCATGTCGTCGAGGATCGGCTCGACGATGCGCACGCCGTAGCGCGGCGACTCCTTCGGCGCCTTGTCGGGATCGTGTTGCAACAACCCGATCATCATGCAGATCGGCTGCTTGTACTCCACCGCGACGCCGCGGATGGCGTTGATCGAATCGAGAAATCCGGTGTGCTGGATGAGGACCAGCGCGCGCTTGTCGCTATAGGCGAGGCCGGTGGCGATGCCGATGCACTCGTCCTCCTTGCAGACGCGGATGAGGCGGAGATTTTTGTCTTGCGCGATCGGTGCCAACAGTCCCGCGCTGGTGACGATATCGGGCACCGAGAGGATGTATTCGATCCCGCTCGCCTTGATCGCGGCGATGATGCCGGCGCCGCTGAGTTCTCGCGCCTTAGCGCCGGCAATTGTCACTGTCGCTTCCATCCAACTCTCCCAGCCCGCCGCGAAAGGCCGTCAGCGTAGCTGGGATAGGGGATTGGTCAATCCAGTCTTGCGGGTGTCGCTGGTCTGGATTGACAGAGTTCGTGGGCGGCACGCTTAATCCCGGCCGCCTGACTGGATGGGACGTTCCGATGGCCGTTGAACTGCCGCATTACGAAATCCTCGCCGTGCGCTACGGCACCTCGAGCGCCCGCCCGGCGAACCAGAATTTCATCATGTCCGACGGCCACGACGGGCCGATGCCGATGGATTTCTATATCTGGGTCATTCGCGGCGAGGGCCGCACCATCGTGGTCGACACCGGATTTTCCGCGGGTGCGTCCGAGCGGCGCAATCGGCGCTTCGTGCATGCACCGGTTGAGGCGCTGGCGCAGGCCGGCGTCGATCCGGCGGCGGTGCAGGACGTGGTGATCACGCACCTGCATTGGGACCATTCCGGCAACATGGACCTGTTTCCCAACGCCACGTTCCACATCCAGGACGCCGAGATGGCCCAGGCCACCGGCCGCTGCATCTGCCACAAATGGTTCCGCCGCCAATCCGAGGTCGATGACGTGGTGGCGCTGGTGCGCAATCTCTATGCCGGGCGGGTCAAATTCCACGACGGCGAAGGCACGGTTGCGCCCGGCGTCACCGTGCATCTGGTCGGTGGTCATACCGGCGGCTTGCAGATCGTGCGCGTCAACACTGCACGCGGCGCCGTGGTGCTGGCGAGCGACGCGGTGCACTACTGGCAAAATCTCGCCGAGCAGAATCCGTTTCCGCCGGCCAACGTCATGGACGCGCTCGAAGCGTTCCGCAAAGTCGAAAACATGGTCGAGGACCGCGACCACATCATTCCCGGCCACGATCCGCTGGTGCTCAGCCGCTTCCCGCCGCTGCGCGGCAATCTCGATATCGTGCGGGTCGATCTGGCGCCGACGAGCTGAGTGCTATGCCGCTCTCTCGCGAGCCGAGTCGATGCGTTCGATCAGTTCGTTGATGATCGAACTCGTAGCGAACGGCACGAAGCGCACCGGTGGGCAGAACGTGACCTGATTGCCAAAGATGGTTGGGCGTCGCAGCGAGAGTGTCACGCGGGGCGGACTGATCAAGACCGTGTAACTGACATTCTTAATGTCCACCAAGGGGATGCGTTCCTCCTGGCGGCGATTCTTAACCACCAATGCGTCGCCGTCGTCTAAAACTTCGTCGACAAGATCGAAAACAAGTTTTCGCATTAGGAGATAGCCAAAGCCCATCATAACGACCGGTATAATCACAAACGGTAACGCCGCTTGGGTCGACCACGGTACCGTAAACAGTGATATGCCAAGGAACAGAACGAGGAACCCGAGCGCAAAGGCAGGAAAGACGCGCTTATAATAGAAAGTCCACCCTGACGAGATACGGCGCATGACGCGTCGTCTCCTTCGGCACAGCGTTACTCCGCTGCCGTTCGTCCCGCGCCGCCGTGGCCGAACCGCCGCTCGATGTAATCGATGACGATCTTTTGGAAATCGGCGGAGACCGTTGGGCCGCGCAGCGTCATGGCTTTCTTGCCGTCGATGAAGACCGGCGCGGTCGGCGTTTCGCCGGTGCCGGGCAGCGAGATGCCGATGTCGGCGTGCTTGGATTTGCCGGGGCCGTTGACGATGCAGCCCATGACCGCGACGTTGAGGCCTTCGACGCCGGGATAGCGCGTTTTCCATTCCGGCATCGAGTCGCGGATGAAATTTTGGATGCTGGAGGCAAGCTCTTGGAACGTGGTCGAAGTGGTACGGCCGCAGCCGGGGCAGGCGGCGACGAGCGGCACGAAGGTGCGTAGCCCCACGGTTTGCAACAGCTCCTGCGCGACCTTCACTTCAAGCGTGCGGTCGCCATTCGGCTCGGGCGTCAGCGAGATGCGGATCGTGTCGCCAATACCTTGCTGCAGCAGCACGCCCATGGCGGCCGATGACGCGACAATACCTTTCGAGCCCATGCCGGCCTCGGTGAGGCCGAGATGCAGCGCGTAATCGCAGCGCCGGGCGAGTTCGGCGTAGACGCCGATCAGGTCCTGAACCGCGGACACTTTGGCTGACAGAATGATGTGGTCCTTCGGCAGGCCGATCTCCTCGGCGCGCTCGGCCGACAGCATCGCCGATTGGATCATGGCCTCGCGCGTCACATCGCGCGCGTCGACCGGATGGTTGGACTTGGCGTTCTCGTCCATCAGGTGCGTGAGCAGCTCCTGGTCGAGCGAGCCCCAATTGGCGCCGATGCGCACCGGCTTGTTGTGCTTGATCGCGGTCTCGACGATGGCGCCGAACTGCCGGTCTTTCTTTTCCTTAAAGCCCACGTTGCCGGGATTGATGCGATACTTGTCGAGCGCTTCGGCGCAGGCCGGATGATCGGCCAGAAGCTTGTGGCCGATGTAATGGAAATCGCCGACGATCGGCACGTCGACATTCATCTTCAAAAGCTTTTCCTTGATATGCGGCACGGCGGCCGCCGCTTCGTCGCGATCGACGGTGATGCGGACGATCTCGGAACCGGCCCGCGCCAGCGCCGCCACCTGCTTTGCCGTTCCCTCGGCGTCGGCCGTGTCGGTGTTGGTCATCGACTGCACCACGATGGGCGCGCCGCCGCCGACAGTTACGTTGCCGACCTTGACGCCGACCGTTTGGTGCCTTGCGGCGGGACCAGAAAATTCCATCATAATCAGTACCTTAAGCTAACGGTGCGGCCCTTGGTCCGGCCATATTGTGGGGTCCAGATCCCCTGCATATAGCCTCACCGGGGCCGGTTGACGAGGACGATGCCGCCCGCGACCAGAGCCACCGCGAGCGCGAAAGCCGGCGTCAGGGGTTCATTCAATACCAGATGGCCAGCCGCCACGCCAAAGAGCGGCGCCAGGAAGGTGAATACCGACAGGCGGGCGGCCGAATAGCGCACGATGAGCGCAAACCAGACCGCGTAGGTCACGCTCACCACCCAAATCGTCTGATAGGCAAAGGCGCCAATCGCGACAGCAGACGGCATGGCATCCATGCGTTCGCCGAAGATTAGCGCGCCCGCGGCGAGCAGCGGTGCCGAGACCACGAGCTGGTAGAACAGCGTTTTCTCGGCGCTGATGCGATTGAGCGCGCTTGCCTTGATCGCCAGCGTCGTCGCCGCCCAGGCGGCCCCGGCACCGACAAACATGATATCGCCGAGCATCTGGTGCGGATCGGTTGCCGGCGTCGGCAGGCCAAAAGCGATGACGATGCCGATAAACGACAGCAACAGACCGAGCCATTGCGACAGCGAAAAATGATCGCCGGGAACCAGCCAGCGCGATCCGATCACGACAAAGAACGGCGCCAGGTAAAGGAACAACACGCCGCGCGTCGCGGTGGTCCACATCAGGCCGCGATAGATCAGCACGAATTCGAGCGCGAACAGGATGCCGGCCAAAATCCCTGCGGCCAATGTGCCGTCGCGCTTGAACAGCGCCATGCCGCGGGTTTGGGTCCAGGCATAAACGATGATCGCGGCCAACGCCGAGCGCGCCGACGATTGGAGCAGCGGCGGGATATCGTGGATGGCAAGCTTGATCGAGACGTTATTAAAACCCCAGCTCAAGCACAGCCCGATCGTGACGATGACCGCGAGCGCATCGAGCGGGCGGGACGAGGGGGCAGGGGGCACGGGCGTCCTTCTGTTCGGCCAAAGTGCCGTGGATTATGCTTGCGTGTCCAGTGACGCAAGGGCGAACAGCCAGGGGTTATTTCGACGATGGACCAGGCCAATGAGATGATGCTGACATTCCGCTGCCCGCCGCAGCTGGACAAAATTCTGCCGCGTCCGATTCCGGCGGTGCTCGGCCTGCCCGACTGGTTCAAGGCGCTGCCGTACAAAGCCGCCAACTCGATCACGGGCGAGGACAACGAGACCGTGAAGAAATGTCCGCCTTTCATCGACGCCATGACGTTCGGATTTCTCATTCCGCTGGCGGCCGATCTTCAAGTGCGCGACGGCGAATTCAGTTGGGATTTCGAGCTGCCCGAGGGCGCCGCCGGCGAGTACTCGCACTCACCGATCGATTATCACGATCCGAGCCAGATCGCCGGCACGCCGTTCCATGACGACGATCGCTTCATCATCAAGTTCAATAATTTCTGGACCATCGAGGCGCCGCAAAACTATTCGCTGCTGTTCACCCATCCGGTCAACCGCACCGACCTGCCCTTCACCACGATCACCGGGCTGGTCGACAGCGATACCTTCTATCAGAGCCCGGTCAATTTCCCGGCGCGCTGGCATGATTTAAATTTCAACGGTGTTCTGCCCAAAGGCACGCCGATCGCTCAATGCCTGCCGGTCAGGCGCGAAGCCTGGGCTGCCCGTTTCGATGTGCTGTCCGGTGATGCTACCGCCGAAATGATCGACACCCGCCAGGCCATCGGGCGCGAAACCGGTATTTATCGCCGGCAATTTCGCGCGCCGAAGCGCTAGCTGTTCGTTCCGCGCAGAAATCGCGCGGCATCGCTCGGCTTGAGCCAAAATCGGCCGCGGTTCGACTTCACCAACGAGGCCAGCGCGCTGCCAAATCCCTTGGCATCGCGGCGCGCGACGGTACGGAAGCAGTCGTGGCCGGCATCGCGCTGACCGAGTGCGAGCAGACAAAGTCCGAGTTTGACCCAGGCGGTCTGGTCGCCGGGACTAACGATGAGGTAACGGCGAAAATAATCGGCCGCCGCCTGGCTTTCGCCGTTCTCCTGAAGCGCCTGCGCGATGCCGAACAGCGCGTCGGATGAGTCGGGCACGATGGTAAGCGCCCGCGCAAAAGCTGATTTAGCGTCGTCAAAGCGTCGGCGCCGAAGCAAAACATAGCCAAGCTGGATCGACATTTCCGGCATCATCGGCGCCACGTCGACGCCGCGCATGAGCGCCTCGGCAGCTTCCGCATGACGCTCCATCGACGTCAACAGGCGGCCGAGCTCGAGGAAGGCCGCGGCATACGGCGGTTGCCGTTTGGTCGTGCGCTTGAGCCGTGAATAGGCGTCCTCCGCCCTGCCGGCCTGACGCAGCGCGATCGCCAGCATGGTGTCGCTCTGCCCATCGTGACGGCCGCGGGCTGCGTCTTCGAGCGGCGCAATGGCGTCCTGCGGCCTGCCCTGCATCAGCAGCGCGGAGCCGAGCACGTACAATGCTTTGGCGTTGCGCCGGTCGGCGTTGAGCACATCGCGGGCGATTTGCTCGGCTTCGTTGAGACGATGGCCGTCGAGCGCCCGCATCGCCCTTTGCAGCGCATCGTCATTGCCGACAGCGCCGGGATGGCCGGGCCGGTTCGTCGTCATCTCACGTCAGCGTTCGCGGCAATGCGAGCAGATGCCGGCGATTTCGATCAACGGGCTTTTCGGCGTAAATCCCGCGGCGCGCGACGACGCCTTGAGCGCTTCGGCGGCGCCGCCGCCGGGCGCCTCGCCGACCGCGCCGCAACGCTCGCAGATGAGAAAGACGACGAGATCGTCGCCGGCGTGATTGTGCACGCAGGCGACGAAGGCATTGCGGCTCTCGATGCGGTGGACGAGGCCGTTGTCGCGCAGAAAATCGAGAGCGCGGTAAATCGTGATCGGCGCCGGGCGGGTGTCGCCCGCCAAATGGTCGATGATCTCGTAAGCGCCGAGCGGCTTGTGACTGGCGAGCAGCGCTTCGAGCACTTGGCGCCGGATCGGCGTCAGCCGTTGCGCTCGCGCCGCACATTGCGCTTCGGCATGCGCGATGGCGCTGCTGGCGCAGCGGTCGTGATCGTGATCGGGTGCGGGAAAGATTGCGCGCGCCATAGCGGTCATGTCTCGGTAACGGGCGAACCTACCTCAAAGTGCGGCAACGGCCCATTCCGCGCCTAGTGTAGCGGCTTGAGCGAAAATCGCGAAAACGTGACGCGAAGCCTGATATTTATGTTGCACTGCAACAAAAAGCATCCCACATTCCCGGCGGTTCACGACAGTTCAGGCCCATAAGGCGCCATTTTAACAGGGCGCCGCATTGAATTGGGGATTGCCATGTTGAAAGGAAAGTCCGCCCTGGTGACCGGCTCGACCTCGGGCATCGGTCTCGCCATTGCGCGCGCCATGGCGGCGCAGGGCGCCAACGTCACCATCAACGGTTTCGGCGACGAGGCGGCGATCGAGAAGGAGCGCAGCGGCATCGAGAAGGAATTCGGCGTCAAGGCGGTCTATTCGCCGGCCGACATGACCAAGCCCGCCGAAATCGCCGATATGGTGAAAACGGCGGAGAAGACCTTCGGCTCGCTCGATGTGTTGGTGAACAATGCGGGCATCCAATTCGTCTCGCCGATCGAAGAATTTCCGATCGACAAGTGGGACCAGATCCTCGCCATCAATCTGTCCGCGGCTTTCCACGCCATCCGCGCCGCGGTGCCCGGCATGAAATCGCGCAAATGGGGTCGCATCATCAGCACGGCCTCGGCGCATTCGCTGGTCGCCTCGCCGTTCAAGTCCGCCTATGTCACCGCCAAGCACGGCCTCGCCGGCCTAACCAAGACCGTCGCGCTCGAGCTCGCCACCTTCGGCGTGACCTGCAATTGCATCAGCCCCGGCTATGTGTGGACACCCTTGGTCGAGAAGCAAATCCCCGATACGGCGAAAGCGCGTGGCATGACGGAAGAAGAGGTCAAGCGCGATGTGATTTTGGCGGCGCAGCCGACCAAGGAGTTCATCACCGTCGACGAGATTGCGAGCCTCGCCGTCTATCTTTGCTCCGACGCCGCGAAGGCGATCACCGGCGCCAATCTTTCGATCGACGGCGGCTGGACCGCGGCGTGAGCGGCGCGGCCGCATGATAAAAATACTATCGTCGCTGTTGCCCGGCCGCGCGCCGGAGCAAAATGCCACGCCGAAAACGAAGCGCATCAATCTGGCGCTGCAAGGCGGCGGCGCGCATGGCGCCTTCACCTGGGGCGTGCTGGAGCAGCTGCTGAGCGACGACCGGCTCGCCATCGAGGGCATTTCCGGCACGTCGGCGGGCGCGGTGAATGCCGTGATGCTGGCCGACGGTCTTACACGCGGTGGCCGCGACGAAGCGCAGAAGCGGCTGGCCGAGTTCTGGCGCGCGGCTTCCTCCAGCGGCAGCCTGCCGGCCTTGCAGCGCGCCGTGATGGAGCGGCTATTCTCGTTTACGCCGCTCGAAGGCACGCCGGTGCAGGCCTGGTTCGACGCGCTATCGCGCTACTTCTCGCCGTATGACGTCAATCCGCTCAATATCAATCCGCTCAGGGATTTGTTCGAGCGATTCGTCGATTTCGAGGCGTTGCGCGCCAATGCCGATCTGCAAATCTTTATCTCGGCGACCAATGTGCAGACCGGCCGCGTGCGCATTTTTCCGCGTGACAAGATCACGGCCGATGCAGTGATGGCTTCGGCCTGCCTGCCGCTGTTGTTCCGCGCCGTCGAGATCGACGGGGTGCCCTATTGGGATGGCGGCTATCTCGGCAACCCGGTCATCTTTCCGTTTTTCCGCACCACCACGACCGAAGACGTGTTGGTGGTGCAGATCAATCCGCTGGTGCGGCAGGCGACGCCGACGTCGTCCAGCGAGATCATGAATCGCATCAACGAGATCACGTTCAACTCCTCGCTGATCGGCGAATACCGCGCCATCGACTTCGTCGCCCGCTTGATCGATCAGGGCAAGCTGCCGCGCGGCACCGGCCCCGGGCAATATCGCCGCATCAATGTCCACCGTATCGTGCTCGACCGCTTCGGCACCCATTTCGACGCCTTCAGCAAGCTTTCGACCGACTACGATTTCTTCGACATGTTGCACGTCAGCGGCATACGTGCCGCCCGCCGTTTCCTGGACGAGCATTTCGACGATATCGGCGTGAAGAGCACGGTGGATTTGCAGGCCGAAGCGCAGGCCGAATGGGCGTGATAAACTCCCGTTGATGCCGGACGTTCCTGCACTACTCATTGCCGAAGTCGGCGCCGCGCGATTAGAGATCTGCGTTGCCGACATCACCACGCTTGCGGTCGACGCCATCGTCAATGCCGCCAATCGGAGCTTGCTCGGCGGCGGCGGCGTCGACGGCGCGATCCATCGCGCTGCCGGACCGGAGCTGCTTGCCGAGTGCCGAGCGCTCGGCGGCTGCGCGACCGGCGCGGCCAAGATCACCCGCGGTTATCGGCTGCCGGCAAAGCACGTCATTCACGCCGTCGGTCCGGTCTGGAACGGCGGCGGCGAGGGCGAGGAGGAGCTGCTGGCGTCCTGCTATCGCAGGGCGCTGGACTTGGCGGTCGCGCATCGCCTGACCTCGATCGCATTTCCGGCAATCTCGACTGGCATCTATCGTTTCCCGCCCGACCACGCGGCGCGCATCGCCGTGGGCACGGTAGCCGCCGAATTGGCTGGCTCACCGCGCGGCATCGCACGCGTCGTATTCTGCTGCTTCGCTCAAGCCGCGGCCGACCACCACAGCGTCGCTTTTGCCGATCTGGGGTTGGCCTAAGGGCCGCCGGCGGGCTTCTTCCTTGCATGGCTGATCCGCCTGAATTGGCTGGACAATATCATAAGGTCCCTTATATTATGGTGGCGCTTCTTAAGCAGCCATATTGCTGCCGGGTCGGGGGATCGTTATGCTGCCACGCTCGCTCAACAGAGAATTTGCGTTCACCATCAATGACGTAGCCCGCATGTTGCGAACCTACGCGGATTACAGGGGCGCCCAGTTCGGCGTCACCAGGGCGCAATGGGCGGTGCTGGTACGGCTCGATCGCTTCGAGGGTCTGAAGCAATCCGAGCTCGCCGAAATGCTCGACCTGCAGCCGATCACATTGACCCGCCTGCTCGACCGGCTGTGCGACTCAGGCCTGATCGAGCGCCGCTCGGATCCCAACGACCGCCGCGCCAAGCGGTTGTTTTTGACGGCGGCGGCGCGGCCCATGCTCGAACAGCTTGGCGCGCTTGGCGAGGACATGATGACGACGGCGCTGGCCGGCGTTTCACGCGAAACCGTCGAGCAGATCGTCGCCCAGCTGGCGGTGGTGAAGGAAAATTTGCGCCAGGCGATCCAGCAGCGGCCCGCCCCCGGCGCAGCGGGAGAGCGGCGCTATGGCTGAACCCGTCCTCAAACTTGCGCCGAGCTTGCAGCCGCCAAAACCGCGCGCGGCGACGACACTCACCAATGCGCTGCGCAAGCGCATGCGCTTCATTCTCCTGGTCGTCGTGCCGGTCATCGCCGTGGTCACCGGACTTGTGCTCTACATGATGGGCGGCCGCTACGTTTCGACCGATGATGCCTATGTCCACGCCGCCAAGCTGATGGTGTCGACCGACATATCGGGCCTCGTCAGCGAGGTCGATGTGCGTGAAGGCCAAACGGTCAAGGCCGGCGATGTGCTGTTCCGCGTCGACCCGCGGCAATTCCAGATCGCACTCGACAACGCCAAGGCTAACCTGGCGCAAACCGCGCTGTCGCTGCAGGCGATGAAGGAAGACTACGGGCGCATGCAGCAAGACATTGCTGCCGAGCAGTCGCTGGTCGATCTGGATCAGACCACGTTCGATCGTGATGCGCAGCTCTTAAAGACCAACGCCGTCGCCCAATCCACCTACGATCAGGCCCGTTTCACCCTTGAGGGCGACAAGCGCAAGCTCGATTCCTTGCGCAAACTGTCGGAAGTCCAGCTCGCCCGGCTCGGCGGCAGTGCGGACTTCGACGTCACCCAGCATCCGCAATATCGCCAAGCCAAGGCGCAAGTCGACGAGGCGCAGCGCCAGCTCGATCACACCGTGGTGCGCGCGCCGTTCGATGGCGTGGCGACCCAGGTCGATGCGTTGCAGCCCGGCACTTATCTGGTCGCCCAGACCGCGGCACTGACCAATACCGGCGCGGTTGCTCTGGTTGCGACCAATGATGTTTGGGTCGATGCCAATATGAAGGAAACCGATCTGACCCATGTGAAGACCGGC
This sequence comes from uncultured Alphaproteobacteria bacterium, assembly GCA_963831975.1. Taxonomy (GTDB): domain Bacteria; phylum Pseudomonadota; class Alphaproteobacteria; order Rhizobiales; family Xanthobacteraceae; genus BOG-931. Next base: position 355,294 of record CAWHSO010000026.1, on the reverse strand, counting down.
GATAAAGTGAAAGTCTGGGTCGACAGCTATCCCGGCCACGTCTGGTCCGGCACCGTGGAGAGCATCGCGCCCGCCGCCGGCTCGGAATTCTCGATCCTGCCGGCGCAGAATTCGAGCGGCAACTGGGTGAAGGTGGGCCAGCGCATCCCGGTGCGGGTTCGCATCGATCCGAAGTCGGAAAAGCTTCAGCTGCGCGCCGGCATGAGCGTCACGGTCGAGATCGACACCGGCCATCGCCGCACGCTGTCCGAGCTGCTCTAAAAGCGCGTCGAGGGCGTCCAGCCATGGCGGCAAGCACTCCAGTCACGCAGCCCCCGGAGCCATCGTATCGCGGTCTCATCACCGCATGCACGGTGCTGGCGACGCTGATGCAGGCGCTCGACACCACGATCGCCAATGTGGCGCTGCCCTATATGCAAGGCACGTTCGGCGCCGCGCCCGATCAGATCACCTGGGTACTGACCTCGTACATCGTCGCCGCCGCGATCATGACGGCGCCGGTGGGCTGGCTGTCGGCGCGCTACGGACGCAAGACGCTGTTCGTGGCCTGCCTTTCCGGATTCACGGTCGCGTCCATGCTGTGCGGGCTGGCCAACAGCCTCGACCAGATGGTGCTGTTCCGTTTGCTGCAAGGCGCGTTCGGCGCCGGCCTGGTGCCGCTGTCGCAAGCCACCATGCTCGATCTCTATCCGCTGGAAAAACGCGGCCAGGCCATGGCGCTGTGGGGCGTCGGCGTGATGGTCGGACCGGTGATCGGCCCGACGCTCGGCGGCTATCTCACCGATGTCTACAACTGGCGCTGGGTATTCTTCATCAACCTGCCGTTCGGCCTGCTCGGCATCGCCGGCTTGGTCATTTTCCTCAAAGATCGCGGGCGCAACGCGACCCTGCGGTTCGATTGGATCGGTTTCGGCGCGCTCAGTCTTGGTCTCGCGGCGCTGCAACTCGTGCTCGACCGCGGCGAGCTGAAGGACTGGTTCAGCTCGATGGAGATCATCGTCGAGGCGGCGTTGGCCATGCTCGGCCTCTATCTGTTTCTCGCTCATACCATCACGGCGAAGCGGCCGTTCATTCCGCCGCGCATCTTCCGCGACGTGAATTTCACCGCAGGTATTTTGGTGATGTTCTCCATCGGCATGGTGCTGTTGGCGAGCTCCGCCTTGCTGGCGCCCTATCTGGAATCCCTTGCTCCCTATTCGGTCGCCCAGGCCGGCCTCCTGATGGCGCCGCGCGGGGTGGGAACCATGGTCGCCATGATGGCCGCCGGCCGCCTGGCCAATCGCATGGATCCGCGGCTCATGATGCTCGTCGGCTTCGTCATGATGGCGGAATCGGCGCGCGAGATGGTGGGCTGGACGCCGGATATCGACGCCTGGTCGCTCGCCTATACGACCATGCTGCAGGGCGCCGGCCTCGGCCTCGTATTCACACCGCTGCAAGTGATCGCGTTCTCAACGTTGCCGGCGGATCTGCGCACCGACGGCACGTCGCTATTCAGCCTGGTGCGCAATGTCGGCTCTTCCATCGGCGTTTCGGTCGCGTCCTTTCTGCTGGCGCAAAATACGCAAATCATGCATGCGCAGCTTGCCGAACGTGTGACGCCGTTCAATCACGCGCTGCAAACCGGCAGCGCCTATCTGTTCTGGAACAGCGCCACCAGCGCCGGCTTGAACGCGCTCAATACCGAGATCACCCGGCAAGCCACGATCATCGCCTATATGAACGATTTCAAGCTGATGCTGCTGGTCGCGCTGCCGCCGGTGTTTTTGCTGTTGTTGATGCGCAAGCCGCGCACCGTGCCGGCAACGGGCGATCATGTCGCGGTGATCGACTGACGTGAAACGACAAAGGCGGCCTCGCGGCCGCCTTTGCAAATAACTTTCAGCAACAGATCCAGCGGCTATTCCGCCGCGCCGCCCGCGGCGGCCTCACGTTGCGGCTCGCCCTCGGCCTTCTGCTTGGCTTCGAGGTCCTCGCCGGTCTCCTGATCGACGACCTTCATCGACAGCCGCGTCTTGCCGCGTTCGTCGAAGCCCAGAGCTTGACCTTGACCTTGTCGCCTTCCTTGACGACGTCGGAGGTCTTCTGCACCCGCCGCTGCGCCAGCTGGCTGATGTGGACGAGGCCGTCCTTGGCGCCGAAGAAGTTCACGAAGGCGCCGAAGTCCATGACCTTGACGACGGTGCCCTCATAGATGTGGCCGACTTCGGGCTCCGACGCGATCGACTTGATCCAGTTGATCGCCGCCTTGATCGACTCGCCGTCGGCGGAGGCCACCTTCACCGTGCCGTCGTCCTCGATGTTGATCTTGGCGCCGGTCTTTTCGACGATCTCGCGGATCACCTTGCCGCCGGTGCCGATCACTTCGCGGATCTTGTCGGTCGGGATCTTGAACGTCTCGATGCGCGGCGCGTATTCGCCGAGCTCGGCGCGGGCGCTGGTCAAGGCCTTCGACATTTCGCCGAGGATATGCAGGCGGCCGTCCTTGGCTTGGGCCAAAGCGACCTTCATGATCTCCTCGGTGATGCCGGCGATCTTGATGTCCATTTGCAGCGAGGTGACGCCGCCTTCGGTGCCGGCAACCTTGAAGTCCATGTCGCCGAGATGATCCTCGTCGCCGAGGATGTCGGAGAGCACGGCAAAGCGCTTGTCCTCGAGAATGAGGCCCATGGCGATGCCCGCGGTCGGCCGCTTCAGCGGCACGCCGGCATCCATCAGCGCCAGCGAAGAGCCGCACACCGTCGCCATCGATGACGAACCGTTCGACTCCGTGATCTCGGAGACGATGCGGATGGTGTAGGGGAACTCTTCCTTCGCCGGCAGCATCGGATGGATCGCCCGCCAGGCGAGCTTGCCGTGGCCGATCTCGCGGCGGCCCGGCGCGCCGGTGCGGCCGGTTTCGCCGACCGAATAATGCGGGAAATTGTAGTGCAGCAGGAACGTCTCTTTATAGGTTCCCTGCAGCGCGTCGATGAACTGCTCGTCCTCGGAGGTGCCGAGCGTGGCGACCACCAGGGCCTGGGTCTCGCCGCGGGTGAACAGCGCCGAGCCGTGGGTTCGCGGCAGCACGCCGACTTCCGCCACGATCTGCCGAACGGTTTTCACGTCGCGGCCGTCGATGCGCTTGCCGGTGTCGAGGATGTTCCAGCGCACGATCTTGGCTTCGAGCTCCTTGAACACGCCGGCGACCGCCTGCTTGTCGTAGGTCGGTTCGCCGCCTTCCGGGAAGAAATGCGCCATCACCTTCTGCTTGACGGCGGCGACGGCGTCCTGGCGATCCTGCTTGCGCACGATCGCGTAGGCGGTGCGCAGATCCTTCTCGGCGATGCCGAGGATTTCCTTTTCCAGCGCCTTGTTGTCGGCGACGACGAGCTCGCGCGGCTCTTTCGCGGCTTTCTCGGCGAGCTTGATGATCGCCCCGATCACCGGCTGGAAATGCCGGTGGCCGAACATCACCGCGCCGAGCATGATCTCTTCGGACAGCTCCTTGGCTTCCGACTCCACCATCATCACGGCGTCTTGGGTGCCGGCGATGACGAGGTCGAGCTGGCTTTCCTTCATCTCGTCGAGGGTCGGGTTGAGCACGTATTCGTTGTTGATGAAGCCGACGCGGGCGCCGCCGATCGGGCCCATGAACGGGGCGCCGGACAGCGTCAGCGCCGCGGAAGCCGCCACCATGGCGACGATGTCGGGATCGTTCTCCTGGTCGTGCGACAGCACGGTGATGATCACCTGGGTATCGCAGCGCCAGCCGTCGGCGAACAGCGGACGGATCGGGCGGTCGATCAGGCGCGAGGTCAGCGTGTCCTTTTCGGTCGGGCCGCGCTCGCGCTTGAAGTAGCCGCCGGGAATCCGGCCGGCCGCGTAATATTTCTCGGTGTAGTTGACGGTCAGCGGAAGGAAATCGATGCCTTCCTTCGGCTGCTTGGCGGCGACGACGGCGGCGAGCACGCTGGTCTCGCCATAGGTGGCGAGCACGGCTCCGTCGGCCTGACGCGCGATCCTGCCGGTTTCCAGCGTTAGGTTGCGGCCACCCCAGTCAAGTTGGACACGATGCATATCGAACATTGCGATTGTCTTTCATGGTTTTCGGGCAGGCGCGAAAGCCATGAGCAAGACGGCGAGAGGCTGTCGTTCGCAAAGCTTCTGCGAATCCAAACAGCATCCGGCGATCCTGCCATGGCCATCGGGCCTTCCAGTGATGCGGACGGGCATCGGCCCGTCGCTTCTAAATCGGCAGCCCTTGGCTGCCGGGCAAACGGCGGAGGCATTTTGCGATCCGCCACGAAACGCGCAGGAATTCCCGCGCGCAAACTTTTCAGCGGCGAATACCCAGCCGCTCAATCAACTCCTTGTAACGCCCTTCATTGGTACGCCGCAGATAGTCGAGAATCTGGCGCCGCTGCGACACGAGCTTGAGCAAGCCCGCGCCGCGAGTGGTTGTCCTTGATGTGCGACTTGAAGTGATCGGTGCAGGTTGTTGATCCGCTCCGAAAGCAGCGCAACCTGGACTTCGGGCGAACCGGTGTCACCGGACTTGAGGGCGTAAGTCTTAATGACTTCCGCCTTACGCGCGGTCGTAATCGACATCGTCACTAACCTCTTTTTCTTACGGCGCGACCTGTCACGCCGGTTAAATTAAATACGCGTCGGGGAATGATTTCGCCGCGATCAACCTCGGCAATGGCCAGGAGTTGGCCGCTCGAAGCGACCTGGACCATGCCGCGGAAGATGGTGGCATCCCGTCCGCGCAACAAGACGGCTTGGCCTCTTGCGAGCCTTGCCGCGTCTGCCGGGCTTACGGCCAGCGCCGGGATGTCGTCCAGCGCGGTCTCAATCGGCAGGAGCACGTCGGCGAGGTGTCCCTCGCCAGCGGCTGCTCTATGGCACAAAGATTCCAGGTGTTCCAGCGAAATCATGTCGGGTTCGCCGAACGGCCCGACCCGGCCGCGGCGCAGCGCCGCAGACATGGCCGAATACGCCCAGCACCCGGCCGAGATCGCGCGCCAGCGAGCGGACATAGGTGCCTTTGCCGCATTCGGCCGCAAACATGGCATGGTCGGGATCGGGCGTTTCGACGAGTTCCAGCCGGTGAATCGTCACGGGCCGCGGCGCGAGCTCGACGGTCTCGCCGTCGCGGGCCAGATCGTAGGCCCGCTCGCCATCGATCTTGATCGCCGAAAAGCGCGGCGGCACCTGCTCGATCGTGCCGGTGAAGCGCGGCAGTTCGGCCCTGATCGCCGCCGCATCGGGCCGGCTTTCGCTGGTCGCTACGACGCGGCCCTCGGCATCGTCGGTGTCGCGTTCCTCGCCCCAGCGCACGGTAAACAGATAGGTTTTGCGGCTATCGACCACGAACGGCACCGTCTTGGTCGCCTCGCCGAGCGCGATCGGCAGACAGCCCGACGCCAGCGGATCGAGCGTGCCGGCGTGACCGGCGCGCTTGGCCGAGAACAGGCGCTTGATCACCGCCACCGCATGCGTCGAGGTCATGCCGATCGGCTTGTCGAGCACGATCCAGCCGTGCACGTCGCGCTTCTTGAATTTTTGCTGCTTCGGCGCTTGTTGGGGCGCCTCGCCGCCGTCTTGCGGCGGCGAATCGGAGAGCGGAGTGACTGGGTGGACCGCCATTATTCGTCCTTCTCGCCGTCGAGGTCGCGTTGGACTGCAGGCGTTCGCAAAAGCTTCTCGATCCGTTCCGCTTCGTCGAATCGCTCGTCGGCGCGGAATCGAATTTCAGGTGCGAATTTTAGGTTAACGCGCCGCGCGATCTCGCCGCGCAGGTAGCGCTTGTTGCGCTCGAGCGCCTCGATCACCTCCTCGACGTCGCGGCCGCCGAGCGGCATCACGTAGATCGTCGCCAGCCGCAGGTCGGGGCTCATGCGCACCTCGGGCACCGTGATCAGGTGCGCCTGGATCACCGGGTCATGGATGTCGCCGCGCGTGAGCATGTCGGCGAGCTCGTGGCGGATCAGTTCGCCGACGCGAAGCTGGCGCTGCGAGCCGCCGAAGACTGATCGCGATGCTGGTGGCGTGGCATTGCTTTGCTATTTTCGTCGTGAAGCCGGGTTTGAACCGCGCATTCACATCTTTGAAATGGTGTTTGCGATCAGGACGTGGATTGGCCGGACTAAAGTCCGGCCTCGACGGTTACAGCGACCGCTGCACGCTCTCCACGCGGTAGCACTCGATGATGTCGCCGGCCTTCATGTCCTGATAGTTCTCGAACGCCATGCCGCATTCCTGGCCGGCGACGACTTCGCGCGCGTCATCCTTGAAGCGCTTGAGCTGCGACAGCTTGCCCTGATGCACGACCACGCTGTCGCGGATCAGCCGGACATTGGCGCCGCGCTCGACGACGCCGTCGGTGACGCGGCAGCCGGCGACATTGCCGACCTTCGAGACCTTGAAGATTTCGAGAATGACGGCGTTGCCGAGCATGGTCTCGCGCAGCGTCGGCGCCAACAGGCCCGACATCGCCTTCTTCACGTCGTCGACCAGGGCGTAGATGATGTCGTAGTAGCGGATTTCGATGCCGGCCTGCTCGGCGGCTTCGCGCGCTTCCTTGTGGGCGCGAACGTTGAAGCCGATGACGGCGGCGCCCGAAGCTTCCGCCAGCGTGATGTCGGATTCGGTAATGCCGCCGACTCCGGAATAGATCACGCGCGCCAGCACTTCATCGGTGGACATTTTATCCAGCGCGCCGACGATGGCTTCGATCGAGCCCTGGACGTCGCCCTTGATCACCAGCGGGAATTCCTTGCGGCCGGTGGTCTTGAGCTGACTCATCATCTGCTCGAGCGAACCGCGCATGCCGGTTTGCCGCGCCGCCATTTTTTCGCGCTTTTGCCGGACGCGATAATCGGTGATCTCGCGGGCGCGGGATTCGGTATCGACCACGGCGAGCCGGTCGCTGGCTTCCGGCGTGCCGTTGAAGCCCAGCACCTCGACCGGCATCGACGGGCCGGCGGCGACCACGGAATGGCCGGTATCCGACATCAGCGCGCGCACGCGGCCCCATTCGGAGCCGGCCACGACGATGTCGCCGGGCTTGAGCGTGCCGCGTTGCACCAGAACCGTTGCCACCGGGCCGCGGCCGCGATCGAGCCGCGCTTCGATCACCGTGCCCTCGGCCGGGCGGTTCGGATTGGCTCTGCAGTTCGAGCACTTCGGCTTGCAGCGCGATCATGTCGAGCAGCTTGTCGAGATTGGTTTTTGCCTTGGCCGAGACTTCGATTTCCAGCGTATCGCCGCCGAGCGACTCGACCTGGATTTCATGCTGCAGCAATTCGGTGCGCACGCGCTCGGGCTTGGCGTCGGGTTTGTCGATCTTGTTGATGGCGACGATGATCGGCACCTTCGCCGCCTTGGCGTGGTGGATCGCTTCCACCGTCTGCGGCATGACGCCGTCGTCGGCCGCGACCACGAGAATGACGATATCGGTGATCTTGGCGCCGCGCGCGCGCATCGCCGTGAACGCGGCGTGGCCGGGCGTATCGATGAAGGTGATGCGGCCGCCCGACGGCGACGTCACCTGATAGGCGCCGATATGCTGGGTGATGCCGCCGGCTTCGCCGGCCGCGACTTCGGTCGAGCGGATGGCGTCGAGCAGCGACGTCTTGCCGTGATCGACGTGGCCCATGATGGTGACGACCGGCGCGCGCGGCTGCAGGTTGGCCGCGTCATCGGGCGTGTCGAACATGCCTTCTTCGACGTCGGATTCGGCGACGCGGCGCACGGTGTGGCCGAGCTCCTCGGCGATGAGCTGGGCGGTGTCGGCGTCGATCGTATCGGTGATCTTCGCCATGTGGCCCTGCTGCATCAGGATGCGCACCACGTCGACGGAGCGCTCGGCCATGCGGTTGGCCAGTTCCTGGATGGTGATCGTCTCCGGAAGCGTCACTTCGCGGGCGATCTTTTCCTTGGGCTCGCTGTCGCGGTGGCCGCTGATGCGCTGGACGCGGCGGCGGAACGAGGCGACCGAGCGCTCGCGCACTTCGTCGGCGGTCAGGGCGGTCACGACGGTGAGGCGGCCGCGGCGCTTTTCGCCGACGCTGCGCGTCGGCTTCGGCGCCGGTGCCGGACGCACCGCCACGCCGCCACGGCGGGGGCGGGGCGCTTCGTCCTCGTCCGCCTCGAGCGCGGGACGCGCGCCGGGCTTTGCGGCCGTGGTCGCATCGGTGCCGAAGCGCTTCTTGGCGACCTCGTCGGCCTTGCGCTTGGTTTCCTCGTCGTGCTTGCGGCGGCTTTCTTCGTTGAGCTTGCGGGCTTCCGATGCCGCCCGCTCGGCGCGCTCGATTTCCTCGCGGCTGCGGCGAACGCGGGCGTCTTCCTCGGCGCGCTCGCGCTCTTCGTGTTCGCGCAACTGCGCGCCGGCGAGCGCTTGGGCGCGCGCGCTGCGCTCCTCCTCGGTCAGCGTGCGCAGCACGACGCCGGAGGCTTTGCCGCGGCAGAACCGGCGGGGGCCGCCGGTGCGGCGGCCGGAGCCTTTGCGGCCGCCGGTGCGGCGGCGCGCTTCGGCGTCGCAGCGCTCCGATCCGGAGCTGCCGGCGGCTCTGCCTTGGCCTCGCCCGGGCCGCCGATGCGGCGTTTGACCTTTTCGACGACGACCGCCTTGCTGCGGCCGTGGCTGAAGCTCTGGCGCACGACGCCCTGCTCGACGCCGCCGCGCTTGAGCGTCAGCGTCTTCGTCGAGCTCACGCTCAGCTTGTCACCGCTATTCTTGGTCGTCTCAGTCATTCGTATCCATTTCTAAACGCGTCGATTTCCGCGGGCCGGCTTGGCTCGCTGCTGCCGAAACCGCTCCAGGCGCCGCAAACGCGCCAAAAACGTGTCGCTCGGGGGGCCGGCGAGCAGGGCTGCATGTATCACATTTGGGCGTCCTAGTGCCAAATCCAATTGCGCCGAGGTCAGGATGCCGATCGTCACGATCGGGCCGTGCTCCGGCCGGCGCCGCCGTGCCGCATCGAGCTTGCGGACGCCGTCGGCAGCGGCCTCGGCGGCATGGAGGAGAGCGATAACCTCCTCCCGTGCCAAAGCCGCCTCGACCCTGGTGAATCCGGTTGCGACCAGCCCGGCTTTGCCCGCCATGGCGAGCGCATCGAGGGCGGCACGTTCGAGCAGCTGCCCGGTACGGGCGACGAGATCCGCCGGCAGGCGAACCTCGCGCTTGAAACCGCGGGCCAGCGCCTTGCGCTTGACCGCGTCGGACAGCGCATCCTGCGTTGCCGTCACCCAGACGCCGCGCCCGGGCAGCTTGCGCTTGAGATCCGGGACCGCCTCGCCATCGGGACCGACGACGAAGCGGATCATGTCGTCGACCGGCCTTACCGTGCGCGTTGCCACGCACATCCGTTCGAGCTCTTGCGCTCGCGGTCCGGTGTCGAGTTCGATATCGCGGGATGGGGCGATCATGCGTGGGCGGCGTCCTTACGGCTGCGCCTCGGCGGCGGGCGCCTCGGCTACGGGTGGCGGCGCGAGATCGGCCTCGGTGACCCAGCCGGCCTTCAGCCGCGCCTGCATGATGATCGCTTCGGCGTCTTCGCGGGACAGCTCGAAGCCGTCGAGGATGCCGGGCTCGCGCTTTGACTCGCCGTCCTTGCGTTCGGTCCAGCCGGCAAGGTCGTCGGTGGCGCAGCCGGCAAGGTCCTCGACCGTCTTGACGCCGTTCTCGCCGAACCGCACCAGCATTTCGGTGGTGACGCCCGGTATGTCCTTGAGCGCGTCCTCGACGCCAAGCTCCACGCGCTTGGCATCGAGCTCGGCCTCGATCTTGGCGAGATATTCGCTCGCGCGATTTTGCAGCTCGGCCGCGGTGTCCTCGTCGAAACCTTCGATGCCGGCGATTTCCTTGACGTCGACCATGGCAAGCTCTTCGACCGAATTGAAACCTTCCGACGCCAGCAATTGGCCGATGACTTCGTCGACGTTGAGCGAGTCGATGAACATGCGCGTGCGGTTCTCGAATTCGGCCTGGCGGCGCTCGGACTCTTCCTGCTCGGTCAGGATGTCGATGTCCCAGCCGGTGAGCTGCGACGCCAGCCGCACGTTCTGGCCGCGCCGGCCGATGGCGAGCGACAGCTGCTGATCGGGCACCACCACTTCGATGCGCTCGCGCTCCTCGTCGAGCACCACCTTGGCGACTTCGGCGGGCGCCAAGGCGTTGACGACGAAAGTCGCGATGTCAATGCGACCACGGGATGATGTCGATCTTCTCGCCCTGCAGCTCGTTGACCACCGCCTGCACGCGCGAACCGCGCATGCCGACGCAGGCGCCGACCGGATCGACCGATGAATCGCGCGAAACCACCGCGATCTTGGCGCGCGAGCCCGGATCGCGGGCGACCGCCTTGACCTCGACGATGCCGTCGTAGATTTCCGGCACCTCCTGGGCGAACAGTTTCGACATGAATTGCGGATGGGTGCGGGAGAGGAAAATCTGCGGCCCGCGCTGCTCGCGCCGCACGTCGTAGATGTAGGCGCGGATGCGGTCGCCGTTGCGGAAAACCTCGCGCGGCAGCATTTCGTCGCGCCGCACGATCGCTTCGCCGCGGCCGAGATCGACCACGACGTTGCCGTACTCGACGCGCTTGACGATGCCGTTGACGATGTCGCCGATGCGATCCTTGTATTCGTCATATTGCCGGTCGCGCTCGGCCTCGCGCACTTTCTGCACGATCACCTGCTTGGCCGATTGCGCGGCGATGCGGCCATATTCGAGCGGCGGCAGCGGATCGGCGATGGTGTCGCCGATCTGGGCGGCGGGATGGCGCCGGCGCGCGTCATCGAGGCTGATCTGCATCGCCGGATTTTCGACGGTCTCGACCACCAGCATGTGGCGCGACAGATGCAGCTCGCCGCTCTTCGGATCGATCTCGGCGCGCACTTCGGTCTCGCTGCCGTAGCGCGAGCGGGCGGCCTTGGCGATCGCGTCCTCCATGGCGCCGAGCACGATCCTTCGATCGATGGCTTTTTCCCGGGCGACCGCGTCGGCGATCTGCAAGTAGTTCAAGTTTATTGGCGCTTACGGTCGCCATCGGTCAGTCTCCCTTGGCTTGGCTTGCAGGCTGGTCTTGTTCCAGCGCTGCATGGCCACGGCGTGGTTGGTGTTCAGTGTTTGTTTGGTGTTTGCGTCTTGTTCGATGGTCATATGTTTTACGCGGCGCATGTTTGCCGTTGCCCGGCTCGCGCGTTTCGCGATCGCCGCGCTTGCTCCGCCGCAGCGATTCCGAAATCAGCGCGTCGGTCAGCACCAGCTTGGCTTCCATCATGTCGTCGATCCGCAGCAAGTCGTCGGCGCCGTCCGGCGCCGCGTCGCCGCGGCGGATGCGGACGGCCTCGCCCTCGGTGCCGAGGAGCTGGCCGCGGAAGCGCCGCCGGCCGTCGACCGGGACCGTCATCTCCACCTGGGCGACATGGCCGGCATAACGGTCGAAATCCGAATGCCGCACCAGCGGCCGGTCGATGCCGGGCGAAGAAATCTCCAGCCGGTACGCCCCCTCGATCGGGTCGGCGACGTCGAGCACCGGCGACAGCGCGCGCGATGCGGCCTCGCAATCCTCGATCGCCATGGTGCCGTCCGGCCGCTCGGCCATGATCTGCACCGTGCAGCCGGCGGAGCCGGAAATGCGCACCCGCACCAGCCGATAGCCCAGCCCGGCAAGCACCGGCTCGGCGAGCGCGGCGACACGCGCGGCGCGCCCCGGCTCGATGATGAGCCGCGGCTCGTCGGCAAAGGTCGTCAGGCGCGTCGTTCATGCTCGTTGCGGCCTTGAATTCCTGCAACATGCGTCCTGCGCAAGTGAACGACCGCCTGGCCTCAGGTAACAAACCGGCTTTAGGTAACAAAAAAGAGCGGGTCCCGGGGGAACCCACTCTCAAAACCGTTCGGTTATGAGGTATCCATAACGGACAGCCGCAAATATAGCGCTTTGTCAGGCCGTTGCAAGGGTTTCCAGAGATCGGTCCTCGGCCTTCAGGGATCAGTAATCAGTAACCTGTAATCAATGACGTGCCGAAAGCCGCTCAGATCCTGATCCCGGCTTCTGATCGACTGATGTTTGAAATGGGTGCCGCCGTCTCGCTGATCCCCGAACTGGAAGACGTCATCCAGCACGGCACGCGCGCAAAGCGCGTCGATGCGCTGCAGCGCATTACCGCCCTCTTCCTTGACGGCGCCAAGAGCTACAGCGACGCGCATGTCGACTTGTTCGACGACGTGTTCGGTCTGCTCATCGAGGAGATCGAGACCAAGGCGCGCGCCGAACTGTCGCGCCACCTCGCGCCGGTCGGCAACGCGCCGGCCAAGGTGCTGCGCACGCTCGCCAACGATGACGATATCGCCGTCGCCGGCCCGGTGCTGAAATATGCGCCGCGGCTCGCCGAAACCGATCTCGTCGGTGTCGCAAAAACCAAAAGCCAGGCCCATCTGCACGCCATCTCGGCGCGGCCGGCGCTCGGCGAGGCGGTCACGGATGTGCTGGTGCGGCGCGGCGATCGCGAGGTCGCGCATTGCGTCGCCGACAATCGCGGTGCCCGGATTTCCGAGAACGGCTTTGTCAGCCTCGTCAAGCGCGCCGAAGACGACGGCATCCTGGCCGAAAAGGTCGGACTGCGGCCGGACATCCCGGAGCCGATGTTCCGGGAATTGCTGACCAAGGCGACCGCGGTGGTGCGCAGCCGCCTGCTTGCCGTCGGCGACAGCCGACGGCAAGGCGGAAATTCACCGCGTGCTGGCGAAAGTCGCCAAGGAAGTTGGCGCGCGGGTCGGTCCGCGCGATTACAGCGCCGCGCAGCGCGTCGTGCTCAGCCTCGATCGCGCCGGCAGGCTGAATGAGGCGGCGTTGGCGGCGTTCTGCGGCGACAGCAAATACGAAGAGACGGTGGTCGCGCTGGCGACGCTGGCCAAGGTGCCGATCAATGTCGCCGACCGGCTCATGGGCGGCGAACGGCCCGATCCGGTGCTGATCCTGTGCCGGGCGATCGGCCTGAACTGGTCCGACGGTGAAGGCGATCATCATGCTGCGGCCCGATGCGCAAAGGCGCCTCTAGCATGGGCTCGATTCCGCCTTCGCCAATTATGAACGGCTTTCGACCTCGACGGCGCGGCGGGTGGTACGCTTCTGGCAAGTCCGGCAGGCCGGTTAGTCTGCCGCCGCGCTAAATCTTCGCGGAAAACCAGAAAGCACGACGCGCGCTCCTCGCGTGCGGCCTTGGCGTGGTAGCGCGTGTGGATGAAGCCGGGCCAAGGCTTGCGCCAATCGTCGGCACACTGCGCCGTCCATTCGAAATCCGCCGAGCGCAACAGGCGCTGCAGGGTCCAGGCGGCATAATCGGCAATATCGGTGACGAAGCGAAATTCGCCGCCCGGGCGCAGGATGCGGGCAAGCCGCGACACCATCGCATCCTGCACGAAGCGCCGCTTCCAGTGCCGCCGTTTCGGCCATGGGTCGGGATGAATCAGGTCGATGCGCGCCAGCGAGCTTTCCGGCAGCCACGCGATCAAGTTCACGGCGTCATCGAAATGCAGCCGGATATTTTGCAGCTTGCCGCTTTCGATTGCGGCGAGCGCTTTGGCCATGCCGTTGACGAAGGGCTCGACGCCGATGAAGCCGGTGCGCGGCCGTCGCTTGCGCCTGCGCGATCATGTATTCGCCGCCGCCGAAGCCGATCTCGAGCTGAATGTCGTCGACCGGGATCGGAAACAGCGTGCCGAGCTCGGCGGGCAGCGGGGCGGCTGAGATCGATCGCGAGCCGCGGCAACAGCGTCTCGATCAGCCGCGCCTGGTGCGGGCGCAGCTTGTGGCCCTTGCGCCGGCCGAAGAAGGCGCGATCGTGATGCTGTTCCGGACTTCATGCAGTCGTCATGGCCGCGCTTGTCGCGGCCATCCATGTCTTTATTCAACGTATGCAAAGACGTGGATGGCCGGCACGCGCTGAGGCACGACGTAACGATCAGCGCAGCGCGCGTTTGAGCGCGTCGGCGAGATCGGTGCGCTCCCACGAGAAGCCGCCGTCTTTTTCCGGCGCGCGGCCGAAATGGCCGTAAGCGGCGGTGCGCCGATAGATCGGCCGATTGAGCTTGAGCGCGCGGCGGATATTGGTCGGCCGCAGCGGGAAAATCTCGGGCAGCAGTCTTTGCGAGCTTCGCTTCGTCCGACCTTGCCGGTGCCGTGGGTGTCGACATAGAGCGACATCGGATCGGCAACGCCGATCGCATAGGCGACCTGGATGGTGCACTGCTCGGCGAGGCCGGCCGCGACCACGTTCTTGGCGAGATAGCGCGCCGCGTAGGCCGCCGAACGATCGACCTTGGTCGGATCCTTGCCGGAGAACGCGCCGCCGCCGTGGGGCGCATAGCCGCCATAGGTGTCGACGATGATCTTGCGGCCGGTCAGGCCGCAATCGCCGTCCGGGCCGCCGACGACGAAATTGCCGGTCGGATTGACCAGGAAGTCGGTCGCCTTGTTCGGCATCCAGCCTTTCGGCAGCGCCGACGCCACCGCGTCGCCGATCAACTCCTTGACCATGCCCGGCGTGTATTTCTTGCCGTTGCGGTTCTGCGCATTGTGCTGCGTCGAGACCACGACCTTGGTGCAGCCGACCGGCTTGCCGTCGACATATTGCACCGTCACCTGGCTCTTGGCGTCCGGCTGCAGATCGAACAATTGCTTGGCGCGGCGCTTTTCCGACAGCACTTTGAGGATCTTGTGCGCGAAATAGATCGGCGCCGGCATGAACGAGCCCTTCTCGTAGACCTCGCTCTCGGTGCAGGCGAAGCCGAACATCATGCCCTGGTCGCCGGCGCCTTCGTCTTGCTCGCCGCTTTTTTCTTCTTGGCGTCGACGCCCATGGCGATGTCGGGCGACTGGCCGTGCAGCAGCACTTCGACGTCGGCGCCGTGATAGGAGAAGCCGTCCTGGTCGTAGCCGATATCCTTGACCACGCCGCGCGCGATCTCGGTGATCAGCTCGCGATTGACCACCGCCTTTCCGCCGATGCTTGCGGAACAACGGGGCTGGCCGCGGCCTTCGCCGGCGACGACGATCTTGTTGGTCGTGCACAGCGTCTCGCAGCCGAGCCGGGTATTGACCTGGCTGTCGTCGGCGATGCCGAGCTTGATGTCATTCTCGATGAAGGCATCGAGTATGGCGTCCGAAATCTGGTCGCAGACCTTGTCCGGATGTCCTTCCGACACCGACTCGCTGGTGAACAGATAATTTGCACGTCGCACTGCGAAACACTCCCCTCGTAAGGCAGCCCCGATCGCCTCGAGCCTTATCGGTTTTGACGGCCCGAGCGCTGCCAGCGCCGGCGATACTCCCGCGCCGATCATAGCGGGGTTGTTGCAGCGTCCCCTGCGCGGTCAAGATGTGGGCAGAGAGTGGGCGGCCGTGGCGCCGCGATCGGCATGCGACGGGGCTGCTCAGCGCTTGTCGCTGCCGGCGATTTGCTCGACGAGGTCGACGATGCGCCGCCGCAGCTTGGAATCGTCGATGCGCATGAACGCCTTGGTGAGCGCCAGGCCGTCCGACGTGGCGAGAAAGTCCGAGACATAGGCGGGCGACGGCGCTTCGCCCATGCCGTCCTGGCGCGTTGCCGACGGAACATTCGGCGCGCCTTCGAAGAAAAACGACACCGGCACCTGGAGGATGTGCGAAATCTGCTGCAGCCGGCTGGCGCCGATCCGGTTGGTGCCTTTCTCGTATTTCTGCACTTGCTGAAAGGTCAGGCCGAGGGCATCGCCGAGCTTCTCCTGGCTCATCGCCAAGCATCATCCGGCGCATGCGCACGCGGCTGCCGACATGTTTGTCGATTGGGTTCGGGGCCTTTTTGGCGATCATAATAATCAACTCCTATGCCACCCCTATTTACCGTAATGGCCGGAGATATCAAATCCGTTGCAATTGAATAGCAACTCTGTGCGCTTATATGTTCTGATCGGTTCGGCATCAGATCATTCGGAAATTTGATAACCTCCGTTCGCGCGATGTATTGCGATAACGTTGCGCGTGACAGTTGAGTTGATGGCGACTTCAAACATCCTATAGTCGTTATCATGCGACCCGAGATGTGTCCGCCGCACCACCGTACCGGTTCGCGTTAGGCTAAACTTTCGCGCTCGAGCCTTCTCAGATTTCATCATATTCGACGAAGCCGGCGGCGAACGACGATGAAGAGCGCGATCGCGACGATGATCGCGGCCGGAGCGTCGCCGACGCGGGCGTAGATCGTCGCGCGGATCGGCCGCGGCAGCGGCGAGTCGAGCACGCCCTCGCGACCCAGCGGCAATGCATTGACGATCCGGCCGAGCGGATCGACGACGGCGGAAATGCCGGTATTGGCGGCGCGAACCAGCGGCAGCCCTTCCTCGATGGCGCGCACGCGCGCCTGCTGGAAATGCTGATAGGGGCCGGTGCTGATTCCGAACCAGCCGTCATTGGTGACATTGACGATCCAGCCCGGCCGCTCGCCGCGCGGCACCACGTCGCCCGGAAAAATGATCTCATAGCAGATCAGCGGCAGCGCCGCCGGCGCGCCGGGGACCGCGATCAGCCGGCGGCGGTCGCCGGCAAGAAATCCGCCGCGCTGCTTGGTGAGCTCCTGCAGGCCGAGACGCTCGAGGAAATGCTGGAACGGCAGATATTCGCCGAACGGCACCAGATGGACCTTGTCGTAGAGCGCGAGAATCGAGCCGTCGTGGTCGATGACGTAGATCGAATTGTAGGCGCGCGGGTCGGCCGGATTGACCGGCTCGGCGAGCGCGCATCGCGCCGGTGATCAGCACGGTGCCTTGCGGCAACAGCTGCGTGATCTGGGCCAGCGCGTCGGCTTCGCGGGCGAGAAAGAACGGAAACGGCGATTCCGGCCAGATCAGATGCGTGACGTCGCGCATGCCGAGCGGATTGCGGACCCGAGGCGCGATCGGACAGCGCGATATAGCGGTTCATCACCTCCTGCTCTGGCCGCATAGTTGAAGCGGACGTCCTGCTGCAGATTCGGCTGCATGATGCGCAGATGCACTTTGTCGACGAGCCGCGTCGGCGTGCGGCGACAGCCGCAGCGCGCCATAGCCGCCAAGCCCGGCGAGCACGACGATGCCGAGCGCGAGCGGCAGCCAGGCCGGCGGGTTTCGGCGCGGTCGTCGGCCAGCGTGGCGGGGCTTGCGAACACGACGACGGCGATGAAGGTGAGGCCCCACAGCCCGACCAGCGACGCGCTTTGCGCCAGCGCCAGCGGCGCGGTCGAGCGCGTAGCCGAACGCGTTCCAGGGAAAGCCGGTCAGCAGGTGGCCGCGCAGCCATTCCGCCGCGGTCAGCGCCACGCCCAAGGCCAGGACGCGCAGCGCGCCGCGCGTCCACAGCATGCGCGCCAGCGCGACGCCGAAGGCGGTGTAGACGGCGAGCACCGCCGGCAGGCCGATCACCGCAAACGGCAACAGCCAGCCGAAGGTCGGCGCATCGACCAGGAAGGCGTAGCCGACCCAATAGAGACCGGCGACGAAATAGCCGAAGCCGAACCACCAGCCGGTCGAGGCCGCGACGGCCACGCCGCCCCAGCGGCCGACGCCGGCGCCGTCGATCAGCCAGACCAGCGTCGGGAAGGTCAGAAACAGCACCGGCCAGGCGTTGAACGGCGCCATCGCCAGCGCCGACAGCGCGCCGGCGACGAACGCGATCAGCCAGCGCCGCCAGCCCCAGGCCAGCATGATGGCGTTGATCAGCCCCTTCAGCGTCACGGCGTGCGCGGCGCGTTCGGGTTCGGCCGATTGGCCTCGTCACGCGGCGTGCCGGCCGGACGCGCGCCGGCGCCTTCACCAGCGCCGGCAGTTCGCGCGCCGCGGCCGGCGGCGGTCCTTGCGGCGATAAATCCTGACCCGCTTGACGCGGCGCGGATCGGCGTCGAGCACTTCGGCCTCGAACGGTTCCGGTCCGGGCACCAGTTCGCCGCGCACCGGGACATGGCCGGCTCTGATGACCAGATAGCCGCCGAGCGTGTCGACTTCGTGAGCGGCCTCGCCGACGTCGAACTCCTCGCCGATCACGGCGCGCACGTCGTCGAGGCTGGCGCGGCCGTTGGCGAGAAACGAGCCGTCGCTCTGCCGCGTCACCGCCGGCATCTCGCGCTCGTCATGCTCGTCGGCGATATCGCCGACGATCAGCTCGACCAGATCCTCGATCGAGACCAGCCCGTCGGTGCCGCCGTATTCGTCGATGACGAGCGCGAGGTGGATGCGCGTCGCCTGCATCTTGGCGAGCAGATCGAGCGCCGGCATGGACGGCGGCGCGTACAGGATTTCGCGGACGATCTTGGCCGCCGCCAGCGGCATCGCCAGATCGATATTGGCGAAGTTGAGCTCGGCCGGCTGCGGCTTTTCGCGCTGGCCGGCGCCGGCGGGATCGCTGCGAAGCGCGCGCCGCCATGAACGCGATCAGGTCGCGGATGTGGACCATGCCGGTCGGATCGTCGAGCGTGTCGTTATAGACCACGAGCCGCGAATGTCCGGCGCCCTCGAACACCCGCACCAGTTCGCCGATGGCGATGTCCTGCTGGACGGCGACGATGTCGGCGCGCGGCAGCATCACGCTCTCGATCCGGCATTCGCGCAGGCCGAGGATATTCTTGAGCATGGCGGCTTCTTCGGGCGAAAAGCCCGATTGCGGCTGCTCGGCGGTCAGCACGAGTTCGAGATCGGCGCGCGTTGCCGCGGCTTTCCAGCCGAACAGGATGCGCATGACGCGCGTCAGCCAGCCTTCCGGCGGCTCGTCCGGCTTGCGGCACGACCATCGGCAGATCGCGATGCTCGCTGTCGGGCGGTTCGCTGCGCGTGGGGATTGAGACATGGTGACGATTTTGGCTCTGGGCTTCGGCGTCGGACTTCAGCGACTTGTGTCGGATGCTAGCGCATTGCTTCGCAGCCTTTCACGACCTTGCCCGGATGCCGATAGGGATCGGGGATCGCCGAGGCGCCGCAGGATTTCGCGCTCGATCTGTTCCATCGCTTCGGCGTCGCTCGTCGCTGTCGTGATCGTAGCCGATGAGATGCAGGAAACCGTGCACCGCAAGATGGGCGACATGATGAGCAAACGGCTTGCGTTCGGCAGCGGCCTCCCGCGCGATGGTCTCGTAGGCAAGGACGATGTCGCCGAGATGCGGCGGCTCGTCCGCGGCTTGCTTGCTCGGGAACGACAGCACGTTGGTGGCGGCGTCGATGCCGCGCCAATGCCGGTTGAGCTGGCGGATCGCCGAATCATCGGTCAGGACGATAGCAAGCTCCGTCCCGCGTTGTTGACAGCGTGGCGGCCGCCTGTGCGACGGCGCGCCGCACGATCGATCTGGCCTTGGCGGGCTCCTTCCAGCAGGTCGGAATCGACGAGCACGTCGATCTTGAGCTTCGCCCGCGGCGCAGGCGTCATTCCGGCCGCTCGCGCTTGCGCGCCGCGGCTTTGTCATAGGCCTCGACGATGCGCGCCACCAGTTCGTGGCGGATCACGTCGGCGGCCGTGAATCTGACCTGGGCGATGCCCTCGACGCCGTCGAGCAGCCGCACCGCTTCGGCCAGGCCGGAGGTCTGGCCCGGCGGCAGATCGACCTGGCTCGGATCGCCGGTCACGACCATGCGGCTGTTTTCGCCAAGCCGGGTCAGCAACATCTTCATCTGCATCGAGGTGGTGTTCTGCGCCTCGTCGAGGATGACGGCGGCGTTCGACAGCGTGCGGCCGCGCATGAAGGCGAGCGGCGCGATCTCGATCTCGCCGGTCTGCAGCGCGCGCTCGACGATGCGCGCGTCCATCAGGTCGTACAGCGCATCGTAGATCGGCCGCAGATAGGGATCGACCTTCTCGCGCATGTCGCCGGGCAGGAAGCCGAGCCGCTCGCCGGCCTCGACCGCCGGCCGCGACAGGATGATGCGATCGACTTCCTTGCGCTCGAACAATTGCACGGCGTGCGCCACCGCAAGCCAGGTCTTGCCGGTGCCGGCGGGGCCGGTGCAGAACACCAGCGCGTGGCGCTTGAGCGCGCGGATATAGGCGTCCTGCGCCGCGGTGCGGGCGCGCACCCGGCGCTTGCGCAGATTGATCTCCTCGAAGCTTTCGCGCGCGGCTGCGGGATCGAATTCGAACAGCGAGCCCTGCGAGATCGCGAGCCGGATCGCGCCGTCGACGTCGCCCTGCGCCAGTTCGTCGCCGCGCTTGAGCCGCTCGTACAGGCTCTCCAGCACGCGCCGCGCCGCTCGCAGCCGTCGCGCGAGCCGGCGATGGTGATGTGATTGCCGCGGGAATTGGCGACGACGCCGAGCCGGCGCTCGATCAGCGCGAGGTTTTGGCCGTATTGTCCGAACAGCGCGGAGGCGAGGCGATTGTCGTCGAAGGTCAGTGCGATCTGCGTCGCGTTGTCCGGCGCGACGAAGACCGATTATCCGTTCCGGTTGTTCGCAATTCAGGCTCCTGCGGCGAGCAAGGCGGCTGATTGCCGTTGTGCAGGCGGCTGCACAAGCGCGCCGAACAGGCTGTTGCTGGCGACTTCGGTGATCGTCACCGGCGGCAATGTCGCCGATCAGCGACGCCGGCGCCATCACCTGCACCGGCTGCAGATAGGGCGAACGGCCGACGATCTGGCCGGGATTGCGGCCGGGGCGCTCGAACAGCACGTCGACGGTGCGGCCAAGCAGCGGCGATTGAAGGCCGCTTGCTGGCGGTCGATCACTTCCTGAAGCCGCACCAATCGCTCGTCCTTCGCGTCGTCCGCCACCTGATCGTGCATTCCGCGCCGGCGTGCCCGGCCGCGGCGAATATTTGAACGAGAACGCGCCAGCATAGCCGATTTCGTCGACGAGGCGAGGGTGGCGGCGAAATCTTCCTCGGTCTCGCCGGGAAAGCCGACGATGAAATCGGATGAAAACGCAATATCGGGCCGCGCGGCGCGAAACCGGTCGACGATGTCGAGATAATCGGCGCGGCTATGCCGGCGGTTCATGGCGGCCAGAACGCGGTCGGAACCGGACTGCACCGGCAGATGCAGGAACGGCATCAGCGGCGGCAGATCGCGATGCGCCTCGATCAGCTCGTCGTCGATGTCGCGGGGATGGCTGGTCGTGTAGCGCAGCCGGTCGATGCCCGGCGATTCGCGCGAGCGCTCGAGCAGCCGCGCCAGCGACCACGGCCGGCCGTCCGGTCCTTCGCCGTGATAGGCATTGACGTTCTGGCCGATCAGCGTGATTTCGCGCACGCCGGCGTCCGCCAGCCGCTCGACCTCGGCGACGATTTTGCTCGACCGGCCGCGACATTTCGGCGCCGCGCGTATAGGGCACGACGCAGAAGGTGCAGAACTTGTCGCAGCCTTCCTGCACCGTGACGAAGGCGGACACGCCGCGGCTGCGGATCGCCGCGCGGCTCGGCGCGGCGAGATGATCGAACTTGTCCTCGACCGGAAACTCGGTTTCCACCGCGTGGCCGTCGCGCTCGGCGCGCGCCAGCAAGTCGGGCAGACGGTGATAGCTTTGCGGCCCGAACGACGAGATCGACCGCCGGCGCGCGGCGGATGATCTCCTCGCCTTCGGCCTGCGCGACGCAGCCGGCGACCGCGATGTTGATGCGGCGGCCGGCGGCGGCCGCCGCCTCCTTCATGCGGCGCACGCGGCCGAGCTCGGAATAGACCTTCTCGGCCGCCTTTTCGCGGATGTGGCAGGTGTTGAGGATGACCAGATCGGCGTCGTCGGCGGTGGCGGTCTCGACAAAGCCCTCCGGCGCCAGCGTGTCCGCCATACGTTGCGCATCGTAGACGTTCATCTGGCAGCCGAACGATTTGACGTAGAGCTTGCGGGGTCCGTTCATGCCGGTGTGGTCGAGCCTAAGTCTCTATTTAAGCATCGCAAATTCCGTTTGGTGGCGGCGCCGCCACAGCCTATGTCTTAGCCGGATTCCCGGCAAAAAGGAATTGCGTCTAGTCCAGCGGCTGGATATTGGCGTCCTTGATCACTTTCGACCACTTGGCGATCTCCGCCTTGATATAGGCATCGAGTTCCTCAGGGCTACTGCTGCCGTTGGTCATGCCGAGTCGGCGAAGCGCTTCCTGGTGTCGTCGTCGGCCAGAGCTTTGCGCGCCGCGGCGTTGAGCTTGGCCAGGATGTCGTGCGGCGTTCCGGCCGGCGCCACGATGCCGAACCAGGTCTCGGCGGCAAAGCCGGGCATGTCTTCCGCCACCGTCGGAATGTCGGGCGCCGACGGCGAGCGTTGCGCGCTGGTGACCGCGAGCGCCCGCAACGTGCCGGCCTTGATATTGCCCATGACGGCCGAGAGGTTGGCGAACATCAGCGGGATTTGTCCGGCGATGAGATCGTTGATCGCCGGCGCTTCGCCGCGATAGGCGACGTGCACCATCTTGATGCCGGTGACGTATTGGAACAGCTCCGCCGTCATGTGCGGCGTCGTGCCGACCCCGCCGGTGCCGAAATTGATCTTGCCCGGATCGGCCTTGGCCATGGCGATCACGTCGGCGACCGATATGCGCGGCAAATGACGGGTTGACCACGAGCACCAGCGGCGAGGCGCCAGTCAGCGCTACGCCGGCAAAATCCTTCACCGGATCGACCGTCACCTTGCGATAGAGACTCGGCGCGACCGCGTAGGTGGTCTGGCTGCCCATCATCAGCGTGTAGCCGTCGGGCGCCGATTTCGCCACGTCCTCGCGCCGCGATCAGGCCGCTGGCGCCGGTGCGGTTCTCGACCAGCACCGATTGGCCGAGAATTTCCGACATTTTCTGCGCCATGATTCTGGCGGCGACGTCGGTGCCGCCGCCGGCCGCGAAGCCGACGATCATCTTGATCGGCCGGTCGGGATAAGCGGCGTTCTGAGCGCATGCCGCAGCGATCTGGCAAAGGCTCAGAGCGAGCGTGGCAGTCAAGCTGCGACGCGCGGCGAATCGCGTTGCCGTCATGACGTTCTCCTCCCCGTGCGGCCGGACTTTATCCGGTCGCATTATTTCTAGTGAGTTCACCGCAGCGCGTCAGCCGAGGTCGCGGCGCAGCACCAGCGCCGCTGCGCCGCTTTGGTAATAGCCTTGGCGCCGGCCCACTTCGTGGAATCCGGCCGCCGATAGAGCGCGCAGGCCGGCGCATTATGCTCGTCGACTTCGAGAAACACCGCCCGGGCGCCGAGCCCGGCCAACCGGCGCAGATGCAGATCGAGCAACGGCCGCGCAAAGCCGCGGCCGCGCCATGCCGGCGCGATGGCGATCGACAGGATTTCCGCTTCGCCGGCGGCCAGCGCGACAGGATGAATCCGATCAACGTTTGCCGCCGATCATCGCGCGATGGGCGACGACGTTGCTCTCGATCAGCAGGCGGTAAACCTCATCCTCGCCCCAGCCGCGCTGGAACGAGACGCCGTGCACGGCGGCGATCGCGGCGGCGTCGCCCGGCCGCGCCTCGGAGAAGGCCGGCTCGGCCGCGGCCAACAGGCGAGAGACGAAGCTCATCATCGGCGCGGCAGTTGGGCGGCGTTTTGCGGCTGCGCGTCGGGCGCGCGCAAATATTGCGGCTTCGGCGGCGACTTTCCTTCCGGCACGACGGCGCCGATGCGCGCCACCCAGGCGATGTCGGGCGCGTCGCGCGCGTCGACGCGCAGCGGCGTCGGCGCGTTTTCGGCAAGCCGGTCGGCGACCGCTTGCGCGGCCGAGCCGACGATGCGGGCCGGCGCCGTCGGCCGCCGCGCGCACCGCTTCGCTCAACGGCGCGAGCCGCGGCGCGATGACGGTGCGGCCGCCGGGAGCGAAAACCTGCAGATAGACCTGCTCATGCCGCGCATCGATCGCGGCGACCACCGGACATTTCGTCGGCGGCGAGATACGGCGCGGCATAGGCGGACAGCGTCGAAACGCCGACGGCCGGCTTGTCGGCCGCAAGCGCAATGCCGCGCGCGGCCGAGATGCCGACCCGCAAGCCGGTGAAGCTGCCGGGTCCGGTCGTCACCACCACGCGGTCGAGATCGCGAAATGCCATGCCGGACTCGTCCATCACCCGGCGCGATGAGCGGCATCAGCGCTTCGGCATGGCCGCGCATCATCGGCAAGCTTTCGCTCGCGATGATGCCGCCATGCGCGGTATCGAGCACGGCCGCCGAGCAGGCCGCCAGCGCCGTATCAATGGCGAGCACGCGCATGGCAGGTCACATTACAGTCGTGCGCCGCGCAGCGCATCGCCGCATCACATCGGCCGGACTTCGGTGACGTCGGGGACGAAATGGCGCAGCAAATTCTGGATGCCGTGCCGCAGCGTCGCCGTCGACGACGGGCAGCCCGAGCAGGCGCCCTTCATGTTGAGATAGACGACGCCGTCCTTGAAGCCGTGGAAGGTGATGTCGCCGCCGTCATTGGCGACCGCCGGCCGCACCCGCGTTTCGATCAGTTCCTTGATCGTGGCGACGGTCTCGGCGTCGGCGGCATCGAAGAATTCGTCGCCGTCGCTCGGCGCGGCGCTGCCGGCGGTGAGCAGCGGCGCGCCGGACATGAAATGCTCCATGATGGCGCCGAGGATCATCGGCTTGAGCTGCTGCCACTCGCCGGCGTTCTTGGTCACGGTGATGAAATCGGAGCCGAAGAACACCCCGCTGACGCCGGCGATGCCGAACAGCCGCTCGGCCAGCGGCGATTGCGCCGCCTGTTCGGCGTCGCGCAGGTCGAGCGTGCCGGCTTCGAGCACCGCCCGTCCGGGCAGGAATTTCAGGGTCGCCGGGTTCGGCGTCGCTTCGGTCTGGATGAACATTGTCGTCCTCCGTCACTTGGCCGGCCGCAATGCGGCCGCGCCGTGACTCGTTAAGCACGTTACACCTAATACGTGGCGAATTGCCTTGGAAGTTCAAGTGCCGGACGCGGGCGGACGAGCGATCCTAAGACCGCACGAAGCCGACGATATCCTTAACCGCGTTCATGGTCTCGCCGGCGAGTTTTTGCGCGCGCGCGGCGCCGTCCGCCAGCACGGCGTCGATCGCGGCGGGATCGTGCAGGAGCCGCTTCATCTCCGCGTTGATCGGGCCGAGCTTGGCGACGGCGAGATCGGTCAACGCCGCTTTGAACGTCGAGAATTGCGCATTGCCGAATTGGTTGAGCACGCCGGCGCGCGTCGTGCCGGCGAGCGCCGCATAGATGCCGACCAGATTGTCGGCTTCGGGCCGCGTCTCCAGACCTTTTTCCTCGCTCGGCAGCGGCTCGGGATCGGTCTTGGCGCGGCGGATTTTCTGCGCGATGGCGTCGGCATCGTCGGTGAGATTGATGCGCGACTGATCGGAGGCGTCCGACTTCGACATTTTCTTGGTGCCGTCGCGCAGCGACATGACGCGCGTCGCTTCGCCGGTGATCAGCGGCTCCGGCAGCGGGAAAAACGCGTCGCCGTAACCCTTGTCTCTGATCGACTGGCCGAAATCGTTGTTGAATTTCTGCGCGATGTCGCGCGACAGTTCGAGATGCTGCTTCTGGTCCTCGCCGACCGGCACGTGGGTGGCGCGATAGACCAGAATGTCGGCCGCCATCAGCGTCGGATAGGCGTAGAGGCCGACCGAGGCGTTCTCGCGGTCCTTGCCGGCTTTCTCCTTGAACTGCGTCATGCGGTTGAGCCAGCCGAGGCGGGCGACGCAATTGAACACCCAGGCCAGCTCGGCGTGCTCGGCGACCTGGCTCTGGTTGAACACGATGTGTTTCTTCGGATCGATGCCGCAGGCGATGAACGCCGCGGTGACCTCGCGGATGGCCTGCGGCAGCTCGGCCGGATCCTGCCAGACCGTGATCGCGTGCAGATCGACGACGCAATAGATGCAGTCGTAGCGGTCCTGCAGTTCGACGAAGCGCTTGATGGCGCCGAGATAATTGCCGAGATGCAGATTGCCGGTCGGCTGCACGCCGGAAAAAACCAGTTCCTTGAACGCCATCGTCTACGCACCATGCGACGCGTCTCCGGGACGCGACCGCGTCACATTGCCACGGCGTCGGCTTGCCCCGCAAGAGCCGGCCGCTATAGTGCGCGCCGTCCCAGCGCGAGTTTTCTCATGGCTTCCGCCCGTTACGACGTTCTCGGCATCGGCAACGCGATCGTCGATGTCATTGCCCGCGCCGAGGACGATTTTCTGCTCAAGCAGGGCATGCGCAAGGGCGCCATGGCGCTGATCGACGAGGCGCGCGCCGAAGCGATCTATGACGCGATGGGGCCGGCGGTCGAGATGTCCGGCGGCTCGGCGGCCAACACCATCGTCGGGCTTGTCGAGCCTCGGCGCGCGCGCCGCCTTCGTCGGCAAGGTCAAGGACGACGAGCTTGGCCGCGCCTTCAGCCACGATATCCGCGCCGCCGGCGTGACTTTCACGACCGCGCCGGCCTCCGACGGCGCCTCGACCGGGCGCTGCTATGTGCTGGTGACGCCCGACGGCGAGCGCACCATGAACACCTATCTCGGCGCCGCGCAGGACCTGCATCCCGCCGATATCGACGCCGACATGATCGCGGCGAGCGCCGATCACCTATCTCGAAGGCTATCTGTGGGATCCGAAGAACGCCAAGGACGCGTTCCTCAAGGCGGCGAAAATCGCGCACGAGGCCGGCCGCAAGGTGGCGCTGTCGCTGTCGGACGCGTTCTGCGTCGATCGCTGGCGCGACGAGTTTTTGCAACTGATGCGCTCGCGCACCGTCGATCTCATCTTCGCCAACGAGGCCGAACTGCAGAGCCTTTATCAAACCTCGGATTTCGATGCCGCGATCGAGGCGCTGCGCGCCGATATCGACGTCGCGGTGGTAACGCGCAGCGAGAAGGGCTGCCTGGTGATCGGCCCCGACGGCATCGAGGCGGTGCCGGCCTTTCCGGTCGAGCGCGTCGTCGATACCACCGGCGCCGGCGATCTGTTCGCCGCCGGATTTCTTCGCGGCCTCGCGCGCGGCGCCGACGACCGCACCTGCGGCCGGCTCGGCGCGCTCGCCGCCGGCGAAGTGATCCAGCATCTCGGCGCGCGGCCGGAAACCTCGCTCAACGACCTCGCCCGCGATAACGGCTTGGCGGATTGAAAATGGCCGTTCATCGCGGCAGCGTGGCTCGCGGTAACCAATTGCTAACCATAATTCGTTAACGACGGATCAACCGCCATCCGGAGGATCCGAACATGGGCGAGAGCCCGGACGAAGCCCGACGAAGACCGAGACAACCCGAGGCTCGAAGCCGCCGCCGGCGAGTCGCGCCAGCGAGCGAAGCCGGCGAGCGTCGACCGAGCACAAATTGCCGCGTCGTCTGGTCGCCAAACTCGATGCCGGCGAGCGGCATCGAGCGACGAATTGTTTGATGCCGACGCCGCACGCCGCCGCCGGACGACGAAGCGGCGTATGGCGAAGCGGCAAAGGACGAGCCGGTGCGACGGCCGCTCCCGCGGCGCAACCGCGCTCATCGCGCTTTGCGCTGCTCGCGGCTTCGATCGCGCTCGCCGCGGCGCGTCGGTTCGTTCGTCGGATCGTTGTCCGGCGCCGGCGTCGGGCGGCTCGTGCCGACGCGGCGCCGAGCGCGAATACGGCGGATGCGAACAGCGTCTTGCGCGCGCTGAAATCGCAGCTCGCCGAACTCTCCGCGATCAAACCAATCTCGACGGCGCGATCCGCAACGCCAAACGCCAATTCGCCAAGATTGCCGACCGGCTCGATCGGGTCGAGCGCGCGGCGGCCGATCCGGCGGCGAAGCTCGCCCACATCGCCGACGCCGTCGATCGGCTCGACAAGATGCAACGCCGCGCCGCGAAACCACTGGCTCGATCGCGCCGACTGACGCACCGGCCCAGCGACGCCGCCGGCCGAGCCGAAGCTCATCGACCGGATCGTCGAAGGACTGGGTCGTGCAGGACGTGCATGGCGGCCGCGCCTTGGTCGAAAGCCGCTACGGCGGCGTGTTCGAAGTCGGCGCCGGCAGCTTTCTGCCCGGTCTCGGCCGGGTCGAGGCGGTCAAGCGGCAGGACGGCCAATGGTCGTCGTTACCGCGCGCGGCGTGATCACGTCGGGCCGCTGATCCTCAGCCGACGATCTTGGGCGCAGTCTGCCGACGCGTCGATAGTTTGACGCCTCATTCCGTGGCAAATTCTCCGCGCTGACTGCGCTGCGGTCGCGCGAGATGGGAGCGTTGCAGCTGATGCGGTTGCAGTATTCTTGCCGGCATCCGAGGCGTCGTTGCCGCGGCGCTCTCAAGTCTGGCGTTTCCCGCTATCGCCTTGGCGCAGCCGGCGCGAGCAGCCGGCGCCGACGCCGGCGCCGCCGCCGGAAATGGCGCAGAATTGCCCCGGCCTGGTCGCTGCCGACCGGCCGCGCGTCATTCCCGCGGCATTCGATCTTGCCGCGCTCAATGCCGACCAGGTGCGGCTCACCTTCATCGGCCACGCCACGTTTCTGATCGAGAGCCCGCAGCTGGTGCGCATCGCCACCGACTACAACGACTATGTGCGGCCGCCGGTGCTGCCCGACATCGTCACCATGAACCACGCCCACGACACCCACTACACCGACCATCCCGATCCGGCGATCAAATACGTGCTGCGCGGCTGGGGGCCGAGCGAGACGAGCCGGCGATCTGGGATCTCAAATATCGCGACGTGCGCGTGCGCAACGTGCCGACCAATATCCGCAATTTGGAGCGGCGGCACCGAGCGCTACGGCAATTCGATCTTCATTTTCGAGATCGCCAATCTGTGCATCGCCCATCTCGGCCATCTGCACCACACGCTGACGCAGCAGCAGCTCAACGAGATCGGCCGGGTCGACGTGGTGATGGCGCCGGTCGATGGCAACTATACGCTTGATCTCGACGGCATGATGGAGGTGCTGACCGCGCTCAAGGCGCAGATCATCATCCCGATGCACTTTTTCAACCAGTACACGCTCGGCCGCTTCCTCGACCGGGCGCGCCAGCTATGGCCGGTCGAGCAGGCGGACATCCCCTCGGTCGTGGTGTCGAAAACGACGCTGCCGGCGAGCCCGAAGGTCTTGGTGCTGCCGGGGCATTGAACGGCTCGCGATGCGCGTCAGCTTCCGGTCGAGGCGACCATCGTATAAGCATCGCTTCGGGTCGCCATCGATGGCCGACGCGGAGGAATTCGCCAATGCTCAGCGCGGAACAGAACGATCTCATCACCCGCACCGCGCCCGGCACCGCCGCCGGCAATCTGATGCGGCGCTACTGGCAGCCGGCCGCGCTGGTCGATGAGCTTGCCGGCAACCGGCCGGTCAAACCGGTGCGGCTCCTCGGCGAGGACCTGGTCGCCTTCAAGGACGACAAGGGCCGCTATGGGCTGATCGGCCGGCATTGCCCGCATCGCGGCACCGATCTGGCTTATGGCCGGCTCGAAGACGGCGGCCTGCGCTGCGCCTTTCACGGCTGGCTGTTCGACGTCAACGGCAAATGCCTGCAGACGCCGGCCGAGCCCGACAACAGCAATCTCTGCGCCAACATCAAGCAAAAATCCTATCCGGTCGTCGAGAAGAGCGGCATCCTGTTGGCCTATCTCGGCCCCGGCGAGCCGCCGGCTTTCCGCAATTCGACTGCTTCGTCGCGCCGTCGACGCACACCTTCGCCTTCAAGGGCATGATCGATTGCAACTGGCTGCAATCGCTCGAGGTCGGCATCGATCCGGTGCACACCTCGTTCCTGCACCGCTTCTTCGAGGATGAGGATCCGGACAAAGGCTACGGCCGCATGTTCCGCGACACCTCCAAAGACTCCGACATGCCGATGACCAAGATCATGCGCGAGTTTCCGCGGCCGCGCATCGAGATCGAGCCGACCGATTACGGCTTTCGCCTGATCACGCTGCGCCAGATCGGCGACGACAAGGCCCATGTGCGCGTGACCAATCTGATCTTCCCCAACGCCTTCATCATTCCGATGAGCCGCGAGATGACGATCTCGCAATGGCACGTGCCGATCGACGACGTGAGGCACTATTGGTACGCGATCTTCACCTCGTTCGGCGCGCCGGTGAACAAGGACGAGATGCGCCGCCAGCGCCTCGAGCTCTACGAATTGCCGGATTACGTGCCGCGCAAGAACAAGAGCAACGATTACGGCTTCGATGCCGCACGAGCAGGAGCACACGACCTTTACCGGCATGGGCACCGACATCAACGTGCACGACCAATGGGCCTGCGAGTCGATGGGCGCGATCCAGGACCGCACCCAGGAGCATCTCGGCACCTCCGACAAGGCGATCAGCGCCTATCGGCGGCTGCTGCGCCAGGCGCTCGATCAATCCGGCAAGGGCGAAAGCCGATGATGGTGCTCGATGCCGCGGCGGCGGCGAACGATCACCGGCCCGGCCTGCGTCGACGGCATCGGCCCGGCCGGCGACTGGCAAGGCTATTGGCAGCGCACCGACGCCGGCACGGCAATGACGACGCAAGAAGTCTGGGCCAACGGGCACTGACGGCGGAATGGCCCGCGCACGTCCATGACGATGCCACGCGCCAGACTGAGCTTTCGTCGAGCGGCACGGCCTTTGGACCGGCGAACAGGCGCGCGCCGCCAAGGCGGTCGCGCAGGCGATCAAGAAACACAAGCTCGAACTGGTGCGGTTCTCCTTTGCCGACCAGCACGGCGTGCTGCGCGGCAAGACCGTGTGGCCGAGGACGCGCCCGCGCTGATGCAGAGCCGGCGTCACCATGACGACGACGCTGCTCGCCAAGGACACCGCGCACAAGACCGCCTTTCCGGTGTTCACGCCGGGCGGCGGCTTCGACATGGCGGAGATGCAGGGCGCCGGCGATTTCGTCATGGTGGCCGACCCGGCGACGTTCCAGGTGCTGCCGTGGGCGCCGAATACCGGCTGGCTCCTGTGCGATATCTATTTCACAAACGGCAAGCCGGTGCCGTTCTCGACGCGGCAGATTCTTCGCGACGCGCTGGCGCGGCTGAAGACCGCCGGCTTCGATTACCTCGCCGGGCTCGAAGTCGAATTCCATCTGTTCAAGCTGGAGAATCCGCGGCTCGCGCCGGAGGACGCCACTTGGCCGCCGCGGGCGCCCGAGGTGAGCCTGCTCAATCAGGGCTATCAGTATCTCACCGAGAGCCGCTTCGATCAGATCGACGCGGCGCTGGAGCCGATCCGGCGCGGCATCATCGCGCTCGGCATGCCGCTGCGCTCGCTGGAAGTCGAGCTCGGGCCGAGCCAGTGCGAATTCACCTTCCGCCCGCAGACGCGGCCTCGACGCCGCCGACACGATGATCCTGTTCCGCGCCGCCACCAAACAGATCGCGCGGCGCAACGGCCTTCTGGCGAGCTTCATGTGCCGGCCGGCGCTGCCCAATCTGTTTTCCTAGCGGCTGGCATCTGCATCAGTCGCTGATCGAGCGCAAACGCGGGATCAACGCGTTCGTCGGCGATGAGCGCGAAGGGCTCTCCGCAACTGGCCTGCATTTCCTCGGCGGCCTCCTGACGCACGCGCACGCCGCCGCCGGCGTTCACCACGCCGACCGTCAACGGCTACAAGCGCTTCCGCGCCTATACGCTGGCGCCCGACCGCGCCATCTGGGCGCGCGACAATCGCGGCGTCATGGTGCGCGTGCTCGGCCAGCCCGGCGATCCGGCGACGCATCTGGAAAACCGCGTCGGCGAGCCGGCGGCCAATCCGTATCTCTACATGGCGTCGCAAATTTACGCCGGCCTCGACGGCATCGCGCACAAGCGCGATCCCGGTCCGTCGGCGGATACGCCCTACGAGACCAAGGCGCCAGCTTCTGCCGAAGGACCTCGGCGAAGCGCTTGCCGCGCTGCGGGCAAGCGAGGTGTTTCGGAAAAGCTTTCGGCGACAGCCTTCGTCGATTATTACGCCCACATCAAGGAGGCCGAGTTTGCGCGCTTCAAGGCCGAAGCCGGTCGGCGAGGGCTGAAGTGACGGCCTGGGAGCAGAACGAATATTTCGATTTGTTTTGAAGCGTGTCAGCGAAGCGCTCAGCTAGGCGAGATGCGGAATGACGACGTGGAAGCACCTAAACATCCACGCTCGCGGCCAGCGCGTTCGCCTCGATGAACACGCGGCGCGGCTCGACCTTGTCGCCCATCAGCTCGTCGAAGATCGTGTTGGCCTCGTCGATCTCCTTGACGTTGACCTGCAGCAGCGAGCGGGCGTTGGTGTCGAGCGTGGTTTCCCAGAGCTGGCTGGGGTTCATCTCGCCGAGGCCTTTGTAGCGCTGCAGCGCGACGCCCTTGCGGCCGGCGGCGGTCACCGCCTCGAACAGGCTGACCGGGCCGTGGATGGCGGTTTCCTCGTCCTTGCGGCGCAGCATCGCCGGCGGGGTCGGGCGCGGGAAGACTTTCTGCAGCGACGGCGCAAACTCGTCGAGCTTGCGCGCGTCGGCGGAGCCGAGCAGCGCCTGATCGATCACCGCGACTTCCTTGACGCCGCGCACCGTGCGCTCGAACTGGAAGCCTGCGCCTTCGGTGAATTGGCCCTGCCAGCCGCGCTCGGTTTCCTCCGACAGCGCGTCGAGCCGCCGGGCGATATAGGGCACCGCGGCCATGGCCTTCTGCGGGTCGCCGAAAATGTCGCGGTTGAGCACGCCCATGATCGCCGCCTGCTCGACGACCTGGCGATTGTAGCGGCTGTGCAGGCCGCGCAGCAGATTGCGGATCGCGCGCGCGTCCTCGACCAGCTGGCGCAGATCGTTGCCGGCGCGCACTTCGCCCGATGACAGCCGCAGCGCCGCGTCTTCGAGGCCGGTGTCGATCAGATAATTCTCGAGCGCGTGCTCGTCCTTGAGATATTGCTCGGACTTGCCGCGCGAGACTTTGTAGAGCGGCGGCTGGGCGATGTAGAGATGGCCGCGGTCGATGATCTCGCGCATCTGCCGGTAGAAGAACGTCAGCAGCAGGGTGCGGATATGGGCGCCGTCGACGTCGGCGTCGGTCATGATGATGATCTTGTGGTAGCGCAGCTTGTCGACGGTGAATTCGTCGGTGCCGATGCCGGTGCCGAGCGCGGTGATCAGCGTGCCGATCTGCTCGGACGACAGCATCTTGTCCATGCGCGCGCGCTCGACATTGAGGATCTTGCCGCGCAACGGCAGCACCGCCTGGAATTCGCGGTTGCGGCCCTGCTTGGCGCTGCCGCCGGCGGAGTCGCCCTCGACGATGAACAGCTCGGACTTGGCCGGATCGCGCTCCTGGCAATCGGCGAGCTTGCCGGGCAGCGAGGTGATGCCGAGCGCGCTCTTGCGCGTCATCTCGCGCGCCTTGCGCGCGGCTTCGCGGGCCGCCGCCGCCTGGATCACCTTGCCGACGACGATCTTGGCCTCGCTCGGATGCTCCTCGAACCACGCCTTGAGCATGTCGTTGATGACGCCCTCGACCGCCGGGCGCACTTCGGAGGAAACCAGCTTGTCCTTGGTCTGCGAGGAGAATTTCGGGTCCGCCACCTTGACCGAGAGCACGGCGGTCAAGCCTTCGCGGCAATCGTCGCCGGTCAGCGCGACCTTCTCCTTGCGCGCGGCGCCGCCGGATTCGGCATAGCCGGTGATCTGGCGCGTCAGCGCGCCGCGGAAGCCGGCCAGATGCGTGCCGCCGTCGCGCTGCGGAATGTTGTTGGTGAAGCACAGCACGGTCTCGTGGTAGCCGTCGTTCCACCACAGCGCGCATTCGACGCCGACGCCGTCGCGCTCGGCCTTGATGACGATCGGCTGCGGCACCAGCGGCGTCTTGTTGCGGTCGAGATATTTGACGAAGGCCTCGACGCCGCCCTCGTAGCGCATCTCCTCGCGCTTCTCGACGGCGTGGCGCATGTCGGACAGCACGATGGTGACGCCGGAATTGAGGAAGGCGAGTTCGCGCAGCCGGTGCTCCAGCGTGGCGAAATCGAACTCCGTCATGGTGAAGGTTTTCTTCGACGGCAGGAACGTCACCTCGGTGCCGCGCTTGTCGTGGGCGGCGCCGACCACGGCGAGCGGAGCGACCGCGTCGCCGTCGCGGAACTCCATGAAATGCTGCCTTGCCGTCGCGCCAGATCGTGAGCTTGAGCCGAGCTCGACAGCGCGTTGACCACCGAGACGCCGACGCCGTGCAGGCCGCCGGAAACCTTGTAGGAGTTCTGGTCGAATTTTCCGCCGGCGTGGAGCTGGGTCATGATGACCTCGGCGGCGGAAACGCCTTCGCCCTTGTGGATGTCGGCCGGGATGCCGCGGCCGTCGTCGCGCACGGTGCAGGAGCCGTCGGGATTGAGCGTGACCACGACGTCCTTGGCGAAGCCGGCAAGCGCCTCGTCGATGGCGTTGTCGACGACCTCGTAGACCATGTGATGCAGGCCCGAGCCGTCGTCGGTGTCGCCGATATACATGCCCGGCCGCTTGCGCACGGCATCGAGGCCCTTGAGCACCTTGATCGATTCCGCGTCGTAATCGGAGGGCGCAGCAGGGGTCGGTTTGCGGACGGGTTCGGCCATGCGTAGATGGGCTTTCGGAGAGCTTTCGAATCGCTTGCGAAAAGCACGAAGAATCGCTTTTCGTTGTACACGAAAACCGGGTTGGGTACAGCACAAAGTGGATGCCGGTAAGATATTGTCAAATCGCCATTTTTCAAGGATTCGGCGTGGCGATTCTGGGGCTCGAATCGGGGCCTGAAAATCGCCGTCGCGGCGGCGGCAAAATGGCGCTGTCGCGATGCCTTT
Source organism: uncultured Alphaproteobacteria bacterium (assembly GCA_963831975.1). GTDB lineage: Bacteria > Pseudomonadota > Alphaproteobacteria > Rhizobiales > Xanthobacteraceae > BOG-931. The sequence continues at coordinate 320,636 of CAWHSO010000026.1, read as the reverse complement.
CTGACGGCGTCAAATCGTCGCGCCCGAAACTGTCTGGCAATTTGCGACCAGGCGCTGGCGAATCTGCGATCAGGCGCGCGCGTCCCGGCGCTGCGCGCTTGGTCGGCAACAGGTAGCGCTCGCCCGGCTGATAATCGGGAACCGGACGCTGGAAACAGTTCAGCGCGGCGGTCCAAAGTTCCACGCGATCCAAATCCTCGTGCAGGCGCTCAAGCGCCTTCGGCGAGATTGCGAACGATCTTGTCTTCTGCCGGTTCCGGCATGGTATTGGGCCTTGTCTCGCAATCGACGTTTCTGCTCCTGTGAGGTTAAGAGGCTTCTCGCACTCTGGTTCCGGTGCTGCCACGCTGCGCATAACAGATTGGCAAACAAATCTTCGTGGAACTCCGTTAAGTTCCAGCAGTCAGGTATTCGGCCGCCGCGGTTCCAACCGGCCCGAAGCCACTTCGACGATCATCGCGTCATCGCCGACTTCGGCAAACAGCGCCGGATCGGCGCCCGTCATCCAAACCTGGGCGCCGAGCTGCGCGAGTTCGACATGCAGTGCGGCGCGCCGGGCGGGATCGAGATGGGCGACGACTTCGTCGAGCAGCAGGATCGGCGCGAATCCCGTCATCTCGGCGATCAAGCGCCCATGGGCGAGCACGAGGCCGATCAGCAGCGCTTTCTGCTCGCCGGTCGAAGCGTCGGCGGCGGCGATGCCCTTGTGCGCGTAGATCACCTTGAGATCGGTCAGATGCGGGCCGTCGAGGTGCGCCCCGCGGCGGCGTCGCGGGCGCGATTGTCGCGCAGCACCGCGCGATAGCGCTCCTCGATCTCGACGGCCGGGTGCGCCGGGATGAGCTTTTCCATCCAGCCGTCGAGCGCGATCTCCGCCGGCGGAAAGGCGGAGCCCTTGCGGCTTGCCAGCACGGCGTCGAGCCGGCGCACGGTCTCGACGCGCTGTCCGGCGACCGCGACGGCGAGTTCCGCGGTCTCGTGCTCGACGGCGTCGAGCCAATGCGGATCGGGCCGCGGCTCCTCCAGCAGCCGGTTGCGCGAACGCAGCGAGCGTTCGAGCGCGTTGACCCGGCTGCCGTGCTCGGCATCGACCGCGAGCGCGAGCCGGTCGAGAAAGCGCCGGCGCTCCGACGGCGCGCCGACGAACAGCGTGTCCATGGCCGGCACCAGCCACACCACGCGCAGATGATCGGCGAAGGCCGCGGCCGAGCCGACCGGCTCGCGGTCGATCCGGCATTTGCGCAAGACCGCCGCGCCGTCCTCGAGCGGCCGCTCGATGCCGGTGCCGAGCGTGGCGAGGCCCAGCGCGCCTTCGATCTCGGCTGCGACCGCCCATGAGCCGTCGCCCTCGCTGAACGCCACCTCGTCGAGCGTGGCGCGGCGCAAGCCGCGGCCCGGCGCGAAGAAGGAAATCGCCTCGATCAAATTGGTCTTGCCGGCGCCGTTCGGCCCGACCAGCACGATGGTCTTCGCGCCGGTTTCAAGCGAAGCCGCGTGATAGTTGCGGAAATTGTTGAGCGTCAGGCGAAGGACTGTCATCCGGATCATCAGTGAATGCAGTGGTCCAGTAATCGATGAATCCCAGCGACCAAGATAAGCTTGATAGCCGGAATTCCAAACTTTCCGACTCACTGATGACTGACTACCGATCCCTACACCCTCATCGGCATCAGCACATAGAGCGCGCCGTGCGGATCCTTGTCCTGGATCAGGGTCGGCGAGCCGGGATCGGCGAGCTTGAGCACGGCGGCCTCGCTCTCGATCTGCGCGGCGATGTCGAGCAGGTAGCGCGAATTGAAGCCGATATCGATCGGGTCGGACGTCGTATTCGACCTCGAGCTCCTCGTTGGCGCTGCCGGAATCCGGATTGGTCACGGACAACAGCAGCTTGCCGCCGGTGATCGACAGCTTGACGGCGCGGCCGCGCTCGCTCGAAACCGTCGAGACGCGATCGACCGCGGCTTCGAACTCCTTCTTGTCGACCACCAGCTCCTTGTCGTTGGCGAGCGGGATGACGCGGGCGTAATCGGGGAACGTGCCGTCGATCAGCTTCGAGGTCAGGATCGCGTCGCCGATGGTGAAGCGGATTTTTCCCGACGACAGCTCGATCGCGACCTCGGCTTCGTTGTCCTCCATCAGGCGCTGCACTTCGCTCGACCGTCTTGCGCGGCACGATGATGCCGGGCATGCCGGCGGCGCCTTTCGGCAATTCGAGCTCCATCTGCGCCAGCCGATGGCCGTCGGTCGCCACCGCGCGCAGCGTCTGCGCCTTGGCTGGAGCCTGGCGGCGTGCAGATAGATGCCGTTGAGGTAGTAGCGCGTCTCCTCGGTCGAGATGGCGAACTGGGTCTTGTCGATCAGGCGCTTGAGATCGGCGGCCTTGAGCGTGAATTTGTGCGTCATCTCGCCCGGCGCGAGATCGGGGAAATCGCTCTCCGGCAGCGTCTGCAAGGTGAAGCGCGAACGGCCGGCGCGGATCGCCAGCGCCGCGCGGTCGCCCGAGGATTCCAGAACGATCTGCGCGCCCTCGGGCAGCTTGCGCACGATGTCGAAGAACATGTGGGCCGGCACCGTGGTCGAGCCGCCGGGCCCGACCTCGGCCGCGATCGTGTCGGTCACTTCGACGTCGAGGTCGGTGGCCTTCAGGCTGAGCTTCGAGCGGTCGGCGCGCAGCAGCACGTTGGCGAGGATCGGAATGGTATTGCGGCGCTCGACCACGCGGTGGACGTGGCCCAGCGACTTCAACAATTCGGAACGCTCTACGGTGACCTTCATCGCGAAATCCGTTCACGCGCCGGTTGACGGGCGGATGACGAAAGTGGCCCTGCGGACGGCGTTGCGCAAGGCCGGCCCGCCCCCGACTCGGCCTTTTCCCTGCCTTTCACAGTTTTCGCAGGCGATACCCATCAGTCCTGAAGCTGGCGTTTGAGCCCCTCGATCTCTTCGGCGAAGGCGGTGTCGTTGCCGGCCAGCGCCTCGATCTTGCGCACGGCATGCAGCACGGTGGTGTGGTCGCGGCCGCCGAAGCGGCGGCCGATCTCAGGCAGCGAGCGCAGCGTCAGGATTTTCGCCAGATACATCGCCACTTGCCGCGGGCGCACCACGTTGGCGGTGCGCCGGGACGACAAAAGATCGGCGCGGCTGACATTGTATTGGCGAGCGACGACGCGCTGGATGTCCTCGATCCGCACCCGCTTCGGTTCCTGCGGGCGGATCAGGTCGCGCATCTCGCGCTCGGCCATTTCAAGGGTCACCGGCTGGCCGCTGAGCTTGTTGTGGGCCAGCAGCCGATTGACGGCGCCCTCGAGGTCGCGGCCGTTATGGGTCACCGACTTGGCGATGAAGGCGAGCACCGGCGCCGGCACTTCGAAGCCGGGATGATAGAGGCGGGCGGCGGCGATCCGGCTCTTGAGGATTTCGAGCCGCAATTCTTCGCCGAGCGAACCGATCTCCACCACCAGCCCGCCGGCAAGCCGCGAGCGAACCCGATCATCGAGGCTTTCCAGGTCCGACGGCGGACGGTCGCTGGCGATCACGACCTGGCGGCCGGCGTCGATGAGCGCATTGAGCGTGTGGCAGAACTCGGCCTGGGTCGAGCGGCCTTGGAGGAATTGCAGATCGTCGATCACCAGCACGTCGATGGCGCGCACCGCTTCCTTGAAGGCCAGCGTCGTCTGGGTCTTCAGCGCCGAGACGAAGCCGTACATGAAGCGCTCGGCGGTCAGATAGAGCACTTTGCGGTCGGCGCCGTTGCCGGCCCAGGTGATCGCCTGCAGCAGATGGGTTTTGCCTAAGCCCACGGCGGCGTGGATATAGAGCGGGTTGAACATCAGCTGTTCGCCGCGCCGGCTGGTCGCGACTTGCTTTGCCGCGGCGTGCGCCAGCGTGTTCGAGCGGCCGACGATGAAATTCTCGAAGGTCAGGCGCGGATCGAGCGGCGAGCCGCCGAGCGCTTCGTGCACGCTCATGAACGGCACGCTGGCGCGGCTTTCGACGCCGTCCATGGTTTCGCGCAGCTCGCGCGACAACGCCGCCGGTTCTGCGGGCTTGGGCTTTGTCACTGGCGGCCGGATTGCCGCCGAACGAACGCTCAGTTCCAAGCGGGTGATGGTGGCGTCCTCGGCCTGCCATCTGGCGAGCACGTGCTCGCTGTAATGCGACTGAATCCAGGTCCGCAGGAAGCGCGTCGGCACCGACAGCCGCACCGTGCCATTTTCCGCGGCGTCCAGCTCCATGCGGCCGAACCAGCTGGTGAAGACATCCTCGCCGAGTTGTTTACGGAGCTGGTCCTTGACCCGCTGCCAGCGCTCCTGGTCCGTGCTCGTCATTTTGGCCTGCTGCTTTTCTTCGAAGGTAAGAGTTCAACCGAGCAACTCAGGCGAGGCAGGCCCCACCATGCCCGAAACTGGCAGACGCAACTCACATATCGAGAGGGTGATGCCGGGGCTGGCGGAATCGATCGATCGCAGCCGCCGATCGGTGAAGAGGCAGGTTCAGCCGCTGGGCTTGGTGGCGCCGGGCTGAAATGTGAATACAAAAGGCCAACGGACTTCGGGCCGACAGACCCTGGGCCAAAAGACTCTGGGCAAAGACGCGCCCGTTGCCAATTCCAATGGTTGGATCGTCGTCATCATGCCCCCACCTCCATCGCTCCCAGTCCGATGGTTGTCACTGAATGCCGCGCAGGACGTTTTGCGCGACCGTCAGAAGCTGCCTGCGTGTTTCACCTGCTTTACAACGCTCATAAGCAGGTTTTCTCGTTGAGAATTCTCGACTATGGTGGCGTCAGAACCGCACGCAGTTGGACACAGCTCTCCCGCACCCATTTTTTTCGATGAGTTTACAGTCAACCCGTTTGTGATGACCTTCGAAACCGAAGGGAATAAAAAGGTAGCACGCAGTTTTCGGCTCGCAATAGAAAAAACCGCGCCAACATTGGACTTCTACCAAGGCGCGGGCCGCGCTGCGTTGCCGATGACCCCCACAAGACATTGACTCAACGGGCTGATTACAGTTCGATGACAGCCGAAATCAGCCCGAAAACGAGCGCGACCAAACAACGGATCAAATAAAACTCGACTCGACGGAATCGGGGATGACTCCAACCCCCGAAATTCATGTGCCCGATAAGCCTTTCATCATACAACAATTCTTGTTTTCGAATTTTTAGGGTAACCCTCGCGGCAGGCGTGCGGAGCAAATAAAAAACGATGCGGCGGATGCGCGCAAAAAGCGCAGATGGCTTTTGCAGCCATTTTCATGGGCTTAAGTGACAATTCTGCAACAGTTTGGTGGCAATCCACGGCGAATTGCCGTGAATGGGAATGATCGCTGTCCGGAACGTCTACGGAATGTCGGACGCCGAGCGCCGACCGCCAACTTCGAAACGTTGTCCGGCGTTGCGCTTCAGGCGCCGCGCGCTGACCCCAGTACTCTAACGGCTATTTGCCGAGCTTGGCGATGCGGTGGGCGAGCCGCGAGACTTTGCGGCGGGCGGCGTTGCGATGGACGATGCCGGTGCGCGCGGCACGGACGAGCGCCGGCTCGGCTTCGGCCATGGCGGCGACGGCCGCAGTGCGGTCGCCGGCCGTGATCGCCTCTTCGACTTTGCGCACGGCGCTGCGCATGCGGGTGCGCCGCGACTTGTTGATCACGGTGCGGCGGGCGATTTGGCGGGCGGCTTTCTTGGCGGACTTTGTATTAGCCATGAGCGTATCGGACGATGGACCTATTGAATGGACCTATGGACGTGACTGTTGATCAGTGTATCTTGAGGAAGCGCAGGCCAAACGCCTGACGCCTTGGGTCGCGCTTATAGGGGGATGGGGCGGCGGCGTCAACGCAGGGCTATTTGCCCTGCTATGCCACGCGCTTGGCGCGCACCGCCTCGTAGCCGGCAATGACGGCCGCGCGGTCGGCCGCCGGGAAGGCCGCGAGCGGCGGCGCCATGCGCGCCCATTGCGGCTCGTCATGAATATGGGCGACCAGCGCCTTGATGCCGGACACCAGCGCCTTGCCGTCGAACAGCTTGCGGATCGCGACCGCTTCGGCGAGCGCCGCGGCGTCGCCCGAGCGATAGGCGCGGGCGCAGAGATCGGCGTTGAGATTGGCGGTTGCCGAGATGCAGCCGGCGAACGGGCCGGACCGGGCTTCCGGCAGCGCCGCCTCGGTCGAGGGGAAGACCTTGAAGCGCGGCGAAACGCTCGCCGCCTCGCGGGCGTAGGCCATGTCGCCGGACGAATCCTTCAAGCCGACGATACGCTCGCCGTAGTCGTCGAGCAGGCGCCGGATCAACGCGACATGCCAGTGCAGGCCCGACTGGGCCGGGAAATGATAGAGGTAGATCGGGATCGGCCGCGCCGCGGTGGCGGCGACGATCGCGTCGATATAGGCGACCAGGCCGTCATCGGGCACGCCCTTGTAATAGAACGGCGGCAGCACCAGCGCGCCGGCAAAGCCGAGCTCGGCGGCATGCCTGGTCAGCGCGATGGCGTCGGCCAGCGCGGCGGCGCCGGTGCCGACCATCATCCGATCGAGCGGCAATCCGCTTGCCGCGTAAGCGCTCATCACGCGCTTGCGCTGATCCAGCGAGAACGAGGTTGCTTCGCCGGTGGTGCCCAAGCACGTTGAGCCCGTCGCAGCCGTTGGTCGAGCAGGAAGCGGGCCAGCGCGGTCGAGCGCGCGCTATCGGGCTCGCCCTTGTCGTCGATCGCGGTGGTGATGGCGGCGATCACGCCGCCGAGCGTTTTTGTCGTCGTCATGGCTGCTCCATACCCCGCCTTTTTAACGGTCGGGGTCGTTCCGGTCGATAGACAATCGGCTTATGATCGCCGGCCATGTGCCGCGAAAATTTTGGCCGTTCCGGAGGCGAAAATGCACGAGGTCACCAGCGATCATTGGCACGAACCCGAAGGGCTGAAGAATGCCGGCGTCGGCGCCTGGCAGCGGCCGAACACGCCCTATGACGATTTCATGGAGGCGCAAGGCATTCCGATCTTCCGCGGCATCGGCGTGCGCCGCGTGCAGGACATGCCGCTCAAGCCATGGCCGCGCATGGGCGGCCGCGGCACCTTCATCCAGCTCTACGGCACCGAGGGCAAATGGGGCTGCTACGTGGTCGAGGTGCCGGCCGCCGGCGCGCTCAACCCCGAAAAGCACATGTACGAAGAGATCATGGTGGTGGTCGAAGGCCGCGGCACCACCGAGATCTGGGCCGACGGCCAAGCCAAGCCGCACACATTCGAGTGGCAGCGCGGCTCGATGTTCTCGATCCCGCTCAACACCAATCACCGCATCGTCAATGCGGCGTCGTGCCCGGCGCTCATCCTGGTCGCGAGCTACCGCGCCCAACGTGATGAATATTTTTCGCGATACCGACTGGATTTTCAATTGTCCGGTCGCCTTTCCGTCGCGGTTCGACGGCAGCCAGGATTTCTTCAAGGCCAAGGACGACATCGTGCCCGATCCGCTGCGCGGCCTGGCGCTGCGCAAAAGCAATTTCATCCCCGACATCATGAATGCCGATCTCTATCTCGATAATCGCCGTTCACCCGGCTATACGCGGGTCGAGCCGCATATGGCGAACAACGTGTTCTACGGCTTTGTCGGCGAGCACCGCACCGGGCGCTATTCGAAGGCGCACGCCCATATGTCGGCGGCGATCTTGGTCTGCCTCAAGGGCAAGGGCTACACCTATACGTGGCCGCGCTCCGACGGCATGACGCCGTGGCGGGACGGCAAGACGCAAAACATCTACCGGCAGGATTACGAGCCGGTCGGCCTCGTCACCGCCGCGCCTTACGGCGGCGACTGGTTCCACGCCCATTTCGGCATCAGCAAGGAGCCGCTGCGCCTGATCGGCTGGTACGGTCCCAATAATCATCGCAAGGACAAGCCCGGCGTGCCCGGCGAGAAGGATACCGACGAGGGTGCGATCGACGTCACCGAGGGCGGCACCGCCATTCCGTATTGGCTCGAGGACCCATTCCTGCGCCGGGAATACGAGGAGACGCTGAAGAAAGAAGGCGTCACATCGCAAATGGGCGAAGAGCTCTACCGCCCGCCCGCCGGCTATCGCGCGACGGCCGTTGCGTGATGGCGCGCGCGGCGCGGCGGCTTCGGTGCAATGCCTCACGCTGGCCGGTGCTGCTGAATTTTTTCCGTCCGGCCGCGGTTTCGTGCTGACGACATCGCGACTTTCTATTCCGACAAGACCTTGAAGATCGTCGTCGGTCTGCCGCCCGGCGGCGGCGCTGACGCCTATGCGCGGCTGGTGCAGCGCCATCTGCCCCGCCACTTGGCTGGCGCGCCGTCGATCGTCGTCCAGAATGTGCCGGGTGCCGGCAGCCTCAAATCCGTCGTCTATCTCGACGCGCAGCCCGACGACGGCACCGTGCTGGCTACCTTCAGTTCCGGCCTCTTGACCGAGGCGCTCACGTCGCCCGAGCGCGTCAAAATCGATTTCCGCAATTACGCCTGGATCGGCAATGTCAGCGAGGACGTCCGCGTCTGTTATCTTTGGCATACCGCCGGCGTGCGCAACTGGCAGGATTTGGCGGCGCGCAAGGAGGTCGTGTTCGCGGCATCGGCCGCCGGCACCGCCGGCAATGTCGATATCGCCGTGCTGCGCGAGCTGCTCGGCATCAAGGTGCGGCAGGTCGACGGCTATTCCGGCAGCGCCGACAAAAGGCTCGCCGTCGAGAAGGGCGAGGTCGATGGCGATTGCGGCGGTTGGACCGCCATGCCGCAGGATTGGCTGCGCGACGGCAAGGTCGATGTGATCGTGCGGCTGTCGCCGACTTTGCTGCCGGATATGGACGCGAAAATTCCGTTCGCCGGGCGATCTGCTGAAAAGTCAGCGCGACCGCGACATTTTCAATTTCCTCATCGCGCCGGAAAAGCTCGGCCGTCCGTTCATGATGTCGGGGCGCGTGCCGGCGGACGCGTGTCGCGGCGCTGCGCCAAGCGTTCGGCGCCATGGTCGCCGATCCGGCGTTCCGCAGCGAAGCGGCAAAACTGCGTCTCACCGTCACGCCCATGAGCGGCGAAGACGTTGCGCGCGACGTTGCAGCGCTCTATGCCGCGCCGCCCGATCTCCTCGCCAGGGCCAAGACCATGGTCGGCCAATAGCGGCGGTGAGCCTAGTGCACCACGATCGTGGTGCGGCTCATGCCTTCCCGTTCGACCAGCTCGAACAGAATGGCGGCGTGGTCCGGATCGAGCCGCACGCAGCCGTGCGAGGCCGGTCCGCCCAGCCGCGAGATTTCGTAAGTGCCGTGAATGGCGTAGCCGCCATGGAAGAAGATCGAATACGGCATCGGCGAATTGTAATACAGGCGCGAAAACCAGCGCCGCGCCATCATTTGCGGGTGATAGCTGCCGGGCGGCGTGATGTAGCCCTGCCGGGCGGTCGACACCCGCCAGTTGTAGCGCGGCATGCCGTCGACGCTGACCTCCATGGTCTGGCTGGCGCGGTCGACATTGACGACGACCGAGGCCTCGGCACGTTCGCAGCAAAGCCCGCAAATCAAAAGCCAAGCGGCGATGGCAGTCGCGCAAAGCAACCGGCGCATTGCAATCCCCCAGCATAGTCCTCGTCGACAGTGCGGGTAGCATTGTAGCGCCGCCGGAACTTGCAAAAAAGCCGGCCTGACATTGACGGTTAATCATCTGCCATGCGCCGGCGGCCATGAAACTGCCGAAGCTTTTCCGCTAGACTTTCCGCGATGTCGTCCTTCGATCTGTTCAGCATCGGCCATTCGAATATTCCCGCCGAGCGCTTCATTGGGCTGCTGCGCCATGCCGGCGTGAACGCCATTGCCGACGTCCGCTCGACGCCGTTCTCGCGCCGCTTCCCGTGGTTCTCCGCTAAAAATCTGGCAGCGACGCTGGCGCAGGATGGCATGGCCTATCTCGCTTACGGCGAAGCGCTCGGCGGCCGTCCGCGGGATGCCGCGCTTTATCGCGACGGCGTCGCGGACTACGAGGCGATGGCGCGGCAGCCGGAATTCCAAATCGGGCTCGACCGCTTGCTCGCAGATGCGACGCGCTCGAGCGTCTGTTTGATGTGCGCGGAACGCGAGCCGCTCGATTGTCATCGTTGCCTCTTGGTGGCGCGCTCGCTCGCCGAACGCGGGCTTACCATCGGGCACATCCTGCACGACGGCACGGTCGAGCCGCATGCGGCGACGGAACAGAGGCTTTTGGCGCTGGCCGGCGCAAGCGATGACTTGTTCGTAACTGGACAGGACGAACGACTTGCGGCAGCGTATCGCCGCCGCGCCCGTGCGGTGGCGTACCGGGCGACGGCGGGGGCGAAGTCCGTCGTGGAGATGAAATGATGCTCGCTCCGGTACGCGCGCTCGCCGTGCTGCTCTTTCTCGGCGCCGGTTCGGCGCTGGCTCAAGACGCCGGCACGCAGAACCGAGCCGCCAGCACCGTCGATACGACACCGCCAGGCACGCTCGAGAAGGTGACGCTGCCGCCGCTCGCCAATCCCGACGCCCCGAACGTCCCGGCGAAAGAACTGTTCGCCCGCAAGCTGACACCGCTCGCCGGCCCGGCGCGCGCCATCGGCGGCTACGCCAAGGGCTGCATGGCCGGCGCCGAGGAACTGCCGATCACGGGCCCGACCTGGCAGGTGATGCGGCTGTCGCGCAATCGCAATTGGGGCAACCCGGAGCTGATCGATTTCATCAAGCGGTTTGGCGACAACGCCAAGAAGGCCGGATGGAACGGGCTTTTGATCGGCGACATGGCGCAGCCGCGCGGCGGTCCGATGCTGAGCGGCCATGCCAGCCATCAGATCGGGCTCGACGCCGATATCTGGTTCACGCCCGATGCCCGACCACGTGCTCAGCGCGCGAGGAGCGCGAGATGAACGGCGCCGTCAACATGGTGGCGCCGAGCGGTCGCGACGTCGACCACAGCGTCTGGACGCCGGTCCACACCGCGCTGGTGAAGGCCGCCGCCGAGGATCCCGAGATCGCGCGCATTTTCGTCAACGCGGCGATCAAGAAGGAAATGTGCAGCGAGGCCGGTTCGGATCGCGCTTGGCTGGCCAAAGTGCGGCCGTGGTGGGGGCATGCCGAGCACTTCCACGTTCGGCTCGACTGCCCGCCCGACAGCCCGCAATGCGAGTCGCAGCAGCCGGTGCCGCCCGGCGACGGCTGCGGCCATGCGCTCGATTACTGGTTCACCGATGGCGTGCTGCATCCGAAGCCGCCGGAAAAGCCGCCGGGACCGCGGACCGGCCCGACGCTCGCCGCGTTGCCGGCGGCCTGCAAACAGGTCGTGAAGGCGCCTGTAGGTCTTTATCTAAAACCGGCGGTGTCTCGAACACCGCGCGCTGAGTGGCGGCGGCGCCTAGCGTCAGCGCGGTGGCGCAAACCACGATGACGAGGGCGTAGAGGTAAGACTTCTGCTCCGGCGCTTTCATCAGCCGCGGCAGGCCGAGCAGCAGCACATAGGCGCCGTAGAAGCCGAGCAAGATCAAAAAGCGCAGGCCCGGCAGCAGCAGGAAAATTCCGGCGAGCCAGACCGGCGTGTAGGAATAGACCGCAAGCTTGAACGCGTTGTCGAAATCCTTCTGCGCCGCCGAACAGCGGCGCCAACAGGTCGATGATCAGCGCCAGCATGCAGCACCATGGCGAAGGCCATCGCATAGCCGAAGATCGCGCCGAAGCACGCCATTGAAAAGCGATGCCCGCACCAGGCCCGTTCCCGGGACGACCATGCCGATGAGACTCGAGCCGATGAAGCCGAACACGGCGGGAACAAGCGCCAGCACCGCAACATAACGGCTCAACAGATAAGCGGGATCGCCGGATTCGCTGCTCGATCAGTGCCCATTCGGCCGCCGGATCGACCAGCATCGCCTTGGCGCGCGCATGCCGGGATTCATGGCGGTTTAAGCCCTGGCGTCGGCGCGGATCAGGGCGGCGCCCTTTTCCGCGATCATCATGGTCGGCGCGTTGGTATTGCCCGAGGTGATCGTCGGCATCACCGAGGCATCGACGACGCGCAGCCGCTCGATGCCGGCGACGCGCAGGCGCTCGTCGACCACCGTCATCGGATCGCTCGGCAGCCCCATCTTCGCGGTGCCGATGGGGTGAAAGATGGTGGTGCCGATGTCGCCCGCGGCCTTGATCAAAGCCTGCTCGTCGTCATCGCGCAGCTGCGGCCCCGGCAGATATTCGTCGGGATGAAAATTTTTCAGCGCCGGCTGCGCCACGATCCGCCGCGTCAATCGGATCGCATTGGCGGCGATGCGGCGGTCTTCGTCGGTGGCGAGATAATTCGGCTTGATGCGCGGCGCGTCGGCCGGATTGCGCGAGCGCAGCCGCACAAAACCGCGGCTGGTCGGCCGCACATTGCAGACGCTCGCGGTGAAGGCGGGGAACGTGTGCAGCGGCTCGCCGAAGCGGTCGAGCGACAGCGGCTGGACGTGATACTGCAGATTGGCGCGTTCCTGGTCGCGGTCGGAGCGGGTGAATAGGCCGAGCTGCGACGGCGCCATGGTCAGCGGGCCGCGCCGCAACAGCGCAAATTCGGCAAGCATGCGCGTCATGCCGAACCGCGCGTGATAGCGCTCGTTGAGCGTGGTGATGCCGTCGACTTTGTAGATCATGCGCAGCTGCAAATGATCCTGCAGATTGGCGCCGACGCCCGGCCGGTCGAGCACGACGGGAATGCCGAGCTCCTGCAATTGCTGCGCCGGGCCGACGCCGGACAGCATCATGATCTGCGGCGAGCCGATCGAGCCGGCGGCGAGGATGACTTCGCCGCGACAGCGCGCCGTCCGCGCTTGTCCGCCTTGCGTCCAGCGCACGCCGGCGGCGCGCCGGCCGTCGAACACGATGCCTTCGACCAGGCAGCCGGTCTCGAGCCGCAAATTGGCGCGCTTGAGCGCCGGCTTGAGGAAGGCGCTGGCCGCCGACCAGCGCCGGCCGCGCTTCTGGTTGACGTGGAAGGCGCAGATGCCCTCGTTGTCGCCGCGGTTGAAGTCGGGGATGGATTTGATGCCGGCCTGTTCGGCGGCGGCGCGGAAGGCATCGAGCAAATCCCAGCGCACCCGCGGCGCCGCGACGTGCCATTCGCCGCCGACCGCGTGCGCTTCGCTTTCGCCGAGGAAATGATCTTCGTGCCGCTTGAAATACGGCAGCACGTCATCCCAGCCCCAGCCGCTCAAGCCGAGCTGGCGCCAGTGATCGTAATCGGCGGCCTGGCCGCGCATATAGATCATGGCGTTGATCGACGACGAGCCGCCGATCACCTTGCCGCGCGGATAATTGAGGCTGCGGCCGTTGAGGCCCTCTTCGGGCTCGGTCTTGAAACACCAGTCGGAGCGCGGATTGCCGATGGCGAACAGATAGCCGACCGGGATGTGAAACCAGATCCAGTTGTCGCGGCCGCCGGCTTCGAGAATGAGCACGCGCTTGCCGGCGTCGGCTGAGAGCCGATTGGCCAGAATGCAGCCGGCCGAGCCGGCGCCGACGATGATGTAGTCGTATTCGCCTTCGATCGGCTCCGCCGCGCTCATAGGCCCTTGCTCCTGCGCGGCAAGGATAGCACGGCTCTCGGCTGGCGGGGCGAGGGCGGCCGTTGCGGTGCGACAGCGGCGTCGCTTGTCCGCGCTCCAGCCGACGGCCTATTGTTCCGGCACGACCGACGGCGCGCTGAGCGCGCGCCGTAAATGCCCGGAACGACGGTTCCCCGAGGCGGTCGTATCGACTCTCACGGATCAGTGTGATCCGGCGCGCAGTGTTGGCGCGCCCAAAAGCTGTTGGAGAACCGTCGTGCTCACAAGAAAAGCCATCCTGGCGGCCTTTGCCGCGACGATCGCCATTGCCGCCGTGCCGCTCGCAGCACAGGCGCAGGACAAATCCATCACCGTCTTTGCCGCGGCGTCGATGAAGAACGCCCTCGACGACGTCGATGCCGCCTTCACCAAGCAAAGCAGCATAAAAGTCGTCGCCAGCTATGACGCGAGCTCGGCGCTGATGAAGCAGATCGAAGGCGGCGCGCCGGCCGACGTGTTCGTCTCCGCCGACCTGAAATGGATGGACTACGGCTCGCAGAAGAAACTCATCAAGGACGATACGCGGGTGAATTTGCTTGGCAACACGCTGGTGCTGATCGCGCCCAAGGATTCCAAGATCGACAACGTGACGATCGCGCCGGGTTTCGATCTCGCAAAGCTTGCCGGCGACGGCCGGATCGCAACCGGCGACGTGAAGGCGGTGCCGGTTGGGATCTATGCCCAGGCCGCGCTTGAAAAGCTCGGCGTCTGGTCAGCGGTCGAGCCCAAGATGGCGATGACCGCGAACGTCCGCGCCGCGCTGGTGCTGGTCGCGCGCGGCGAGGCGCCGCTCGGCATCGTTTATTCGACCGACGCCAAGGTCGAGCCGGGCGTGAAAGTCGTCGGCATCTTCCCGGAAGATTCCCACGATCCGATCATCTATCCGGTGGCGGCGACGACGGGCGCCAAGCCCGATGTGACGCCGTATCTGGCGTTCCTGCGCTCGCAGGCGGCCAAGACCATATTCGAGTCCTACGGCTTCGCGGTTCTGATAAAACCGACGTCGTGATACGGCACTCGGCAAACGTTCAGGGCCACCTTGCTCGACCTCACTCCCGCTGAATGGACGGCGGTCGAGCTGTCATTGCGCATTGCGGTGGTTGCGACCGTGTGCGCGCTGCCGTTCGGCATCGCCATCGGCTGGCTGCTGGCGCGCAAGAAGTTCTGGGGCAAGACCGTACTCGACGGCCTGGTCTTCCTGCCGCTGGTGATGCCGCCGGTCGTCACCGGCTATCTCCTGCTGATCTGGTTCGGCCGCAAGGCGCCGATCGGCGCCTTTCTGGACAGTCATTTCGGCATCGTTTTTTCGTTCCGCTGGACCGGCGCGGCGCTGGCGTGCGGCGTCATGGGCTTTCCCTTGATGGTGCGCCCGATCCGGCTGGCGCTGGAGGCGATCGACCGCAAGCTCGAAGACGCCGCGGCGACGCTCGGCGCCAACCGGCCTTGGGTGTTCCTCACCGTGACGCTGCCGCTGGCCTTGCCGGGCATCATCGCCGGCGTGGTGCTGTGCTTTGCCCGCGCCTTGGGCGAGTTCGGCGCGACGATCACCTTCGTGTCGAATATCCCCGGCGAGACGCAGACGATTTCGGCGCTGATCTACACCTTGACCCAGGTGCCCGGCGGCGACGCGGCCGCGGGACGGCTGGTCTTGATCGCGATCGTGCTGGCATTTGCGGCGCTGATCGCCTCGGAATGGCTGGCCCGGCGCGCCGCCATCCGCTTCCACGGGGAGTGATCGTGCTCGCCGTCGACGTGGAAAAGCAACTTGGCGCGCTGAAACTTGCCGTGCGCTTCGACGCGGCGCGCGGCGTGACGGCGTTGTTCGGGCCGTCGGGCGCCGGAAAGACGTCGGTCGTCAATATGATCGCCGGCCTGCTCACGCCCGACCGCGGCTCGATCGCCATCGACGACACGGTGCTGTTCGACGCCGCCCGCGGCATCAATGTGCCGCCGCATCGGCGCCGCATCGGCTATGTGTTCCAGGAGGGCCGGCTGTTCCCGCATCTCAGCGTGCGGCAGAACCTCGACTATGGCCGGCGCATGAGCGGCCGGCCGCGCGAGGCCAAGGAATTCGAGCGCATCGTCGCGCTGCTCGATATCGGCCATTTGCTCGATCGCCGGCCGCGCATGCTGTCGGGCGGCGAGCGCCAGCGCGTCGCCGTCGGTCGCGCGCTGTTGATGGGTCCGCGGCTGCTGTTGCTCGACGAGCCGCTGGCCTCGCTCGATGCCGCGCACAAGCGCGAAATTTTGCCCTATCTGGTGCGGCTGCGCGACGATGCCGGAATTCCGATGGTCTATGTCAGCCACACCGCCGGCCGAGGTGCGCCGCATCGCCACCACCGTGGTGCGGCTCGATGCCGGGCGTGTCGTGGCGGCGGGCGGGCTCGAGCTGCTCAAAGACGCCGACATCGACGGCTTGGACTGAATTCGGCTTCGCGTTCGGCGAAGCCGGCCTCGAATTTTCATGCGCTGTTGTTCCGAAGCCGCAACGGACTATGGTTCGCGGCTGAATGACCCTTGCTCCATCTCTGCCGGCAAAGCACGCGACAGCGTTGGGCGTGTTGTGCGGCGCCGGCTCGGCCTTGTTCTGGGCGCTTCGGCTTTGTTGCCGCGCGCCACGGCGTCCTGGTCGGACTGTCGCCGCTGGTTCTGTCGCTGCACCGGTTCGTCTGGTCCGGGCCTCATATTGCTTCCCTTCATGGCCGCCAGCGGATTGCGCGATCTCGGCGGCGTCGGCTGGCGGCGCGGCATTCTGCTGACCGCCTTCGGCGGCCTGCCGCTCGCGCTGTGGAGCTATTTTGGCTACGTGTTCGTGCCGCTCGGCCACGGCGCCATCATTCAGCCGTCCTGCGCGGCGGTCGGCGGGCTGATCCTGGCGCGGATCGTGCTCAAGGAGGCTTTGCCGCTGGCGCCGCATCGCCGGCGCGCTGACCATCGTGCTCGGGCTTTGCGTCATCGGCGTCGAAGCGCTGAGCACCATGGGCGCGCAGGGCATCACCGGCGACCTGTTGTTCGTCGCCGCGGGCAGTTTCTTCGCGATCTTCGGCATGCTGCTGCGGCGCTTCCGGATTGCGCCGATGCGGGCGGCCGCCGTCACCAGCATCTTGTCGCTCGCCGGCCTGCCGCTGCTTGCTGTTCTGCTTCGACAACATGGTGGCGGCCGGATTTTGGGAAAATCTGATGCAGGCCGTCGTGCAGGGCTTTTTTGCCGGCGCCGGCGGCATTTATCTGTTCACCCGCGCGGTCGTGCTGCTCGGCGCCAGCCGCGCGGCGCTCTTTCCGTCGCTGGTGCCGCCGTTCACGCTCTTGATCGGCTCTGTCACGGTCGGCGAAGTGCCGAGCGTCTCGCAGCTCGTCGGGCTTGCCATCGTCATCGTCGGCTTCCGGCTGACGCAAAGGAGCTTAAGCCTCCGGCCCGGCATATTTGCCGGCGGTGTGCGGAAACATCGATTTGACGATCTTGAACCGCGAAATGTCGACGGTGGCGTCCATGTGCAGAAAGATCGCGGCGTCGCGGAAAATCTTCTCGACGCCGAAATCGAGCATGACGCCGTTGCCGCCGTGCAGCTCGAGCGCATGCTGCGCGACTTTGAGGATTTCCTCCGAGGCAAACACCTTTGCCATGTTGCACAGCGTGTCGGCGTCCGGCGCATTGTCGTCGACGGCGCGTGAGGCGCGCGCGAGCAGCGCGCGCACGGCTTCGATCCGCGTCGCCATGTCGGCAAGCCGCAGCGCCACCGCCTGATGCTTGATCAGGATGCGGCCGCCCTGCACGTAGTTCTGCACGTAATCGGCGGCGAGCTCGAAGGCGCGCACGCCGACGCCGAGATTTTTCGCCGCCTGGATGATCTTGCCGGGCCGGAAATAGACCGCGGCCTTGCCGAGCGCGTCGCCCTCGACCAGCAGATGATCGGCCGGCACGCGCATGTCCTCGAACACCAGCTCGCCGTTGTTCATGAAGCGGCAGCCGACGGTCTCGTTGCAGCGCGCGATGGTCAGCCCCGGCGTGCCGCGCGGCACCAGAAAGCTCGACGTGCCCTGCATCATGCCGACTTGCGGATTGGTGTTGGCATAGACCACGAACAGGCCGGCGTCGTAGCCGTTGGAGATGAATTGCTTGCGGCCGTTGATCACCCATTCGCCGTTCTGCTTCACCGCGCGCGTCTGCATCGCGGCTTCCGGCACGTTGTAGGGCAGCCAGCGGTCGGAGGCGCCGCGCGGCTCGGTCAGGCAATGGGCGAGCAGGAATTGCGGATCGTCGATCAGCCGCTTGAACCATTTTTCCTGCAAGTGCCGCGGCGCCAGATTGCGCAGCAGCACCGACACTTTCCAGTTCTGCACCAGCTTGTCGGCGAGGCCTGAATCGCCGCGCGCGATCTCCTCGGCGATCAGCGCGAAGGTCTGCACCTCGCTCGCCCGGTCGAGCTCGATGCCGCCGAATTCTTCCGGCACGCCGAGCGTGCGGATGCCGACCTTCTCGGCGCCTTGCAGGATTTCCGGCGGCAGCCGGTCCTCCGGCGTCATCGACCATTCGCGCTGCCAATTGCCGCGGATGAAGGGAATGATGACGTCGTCGACGAAATCGCGGCAGCTCTGCCGCATCAGGCGCTGTTCTTCGGAAGAGCATCGTGACCGGCATGCCTCACGCCGCCTTGCGGCTGGCTCAAAAATCTCGCCCATGCGGTCGAGCGCCTTGAGAATGTTCTCGGTCGAATTGGCGTAGGACACGCGCATATAGCCTTCGCCGAGCACGCCGAAATCCGGGCCGCCGATCAGCGCGACGCCGGCGTCTTCGAGCAGCGCATTGGCGAGCGGCTTTGCCTTCCAGCCGGTGCGCTTGATGTTGGGGAAGGCGTAGAACGCGCCCTTCGGCGTGGCGCAGGACGTGCCGGGCAGCTTGTTGAGGCCGGCGACGACGATTTTGCGCCGCTTATCGAACTCGGCGACCATCTTTGCCGCTTCGTCCTGCGGGCCGGTCAGCGCGGCAAGCCCGGCATATTGCGCCGAGGCATTGACGCAGGAATGCAGATTGACCGCGAGCTTGCGCGCATAGTCGTAAAGTTTTCCCGGCCAAATCGCATAGCCGAGCCGCCAGCCGGTCATGGCATAGGTCTTCGACCAGCCGTTGAGCAGGATCAGCCGGTCGCGGATCGACGGATAGGACAACAGGCACACATGGGTCTCGCCGTCATAGACCATGTGGTCGTAGATCTCGTCCGACATGACGGCGACGTCGGGATAACGCTCGAGCCCGGCGATGAGCTTGTCGACTTCCGATTTCGGCGTCACGCCGCCGGTCGGATTGGCCGGCGAATTGAGGATGAGGAGCCGCGTCTGCGGCGTGATCAGGCTCAAGCGTTTCTTCCGCGGAGAAAGCGAAATTCATTTTCTTCGCGGATCGGCACCGGGATCGGCCGCGCGCCGGTATATTCGATCATCGAGCGATAGATCGGAAAGCCGGGATCGGGATAAAGAATATCCACGCCCGGCTCGCCGAACATCAGGATCGACATGAACATGGTCGGCTTGCCGCCCGGCATGATCATGACACTGTCGGGCGACACGCTGACCTTGAAACGCTTGTGCAGGTCGGCGGCTACCGCTTCGCGCAACGGCGCGATGCCGACCGCGGGCGTGTAGCCGTGATGGCCATCGCGCAACGCCTTGATCGCCGCCTCGACGATGAAATCCGGCGTGCGGAAATCGGGCTGGCCGATGCCGAGATTGATGATGTCGCGGCCCTGCGACATCAGCTGCATGGCTCGCGCCAGCACGGCGAAGGCATTCTCCTCGCCGATCCGATCGAAGGCTGCGATGGTCTTCAGCATGGCGTTTCCCCAGCGCCCACCCTACCCTCCCCCGCTTGCGGGAGAGGGCAGGGTGGGGGCGGGCAGTTCAACAAAATCGGCCGTCAAATGCAAACGCGACGGCGCCGAGACGCAAAAGCCGGAGCCCCGGACGAAGGTCCGGGGCTCCAAGCATTTTCAAATCAACCGCGTGGCGGAATTCAGCGAATCACGTTGTCGTCCGCGCCGGACTCGCGCGAATAGACGCTGCCGCTGCGGGTCGCGCCATTCGGATACGTGCCGACATCGACTGGCGCGCTGCCAACGGTCGAGTTCTGCAGGCCCTGATACGAAGCCGGATGATGCTTCGCCGCAAAAGCCGGCGTCGCGAGCAACGCAACGCCCAGCGCGGACAGAACCAGCTTGGTGCTGAGGGATTTCATTTTTGCCTTCTCCGATTACGGTCACCCTTGGCCGTCTATCTACCTCGGATTTTTGCGTTGCACAAGTCTCGTTCGGTCACTCGCATGTCACGAAATTGTTAGCTGAAGTCAGGTAGTTAACGGGAATTTTTCGACTACCGCATGGCCTGTTTATATTGCGATGCAATAAGCGCAAAAACGAGGCGGAAAAAATCCTGAGTCGGCACAAAGGATTGCGCGCAAATCCGTCGCGTCTGCCTTTATCTGCGGCGCGCAACGCTCGCCGTGGCGTAAAATCGCTATATCTACCGAACAGGAATTCCTGGCATTTGCGGAAATCGCATTGCAGGCATTTGAACGCTTCAGGGAATAAATCGCGGAGACGGTGATGGCGAAAAACGGCAAACCGCACGGCCAGCAACAGCGCCGTCTGCGCTCGCAATTGTGGTTCGACAATCCGGACAATCCGGGCATGACGGCGCTCTATCTCGAGCGCTATCTCAATTACGGCCTCACCCGCGCCGAATTGACCTCCGGCAAGGCCGATCATCGGCATCGCGCAGACCGGCTCCGATCTCAGCCCGTGCAATCGCCATCATCTCGAGCTCGCCGAACGGGTGCGCGCCGGCATTCGCGATGCCGGCGGCATCGCGATGGAGTTTCCGGTGCATCCCATTCAGGAAACCGGCAAGCGGCCGACCGCGGCGCTCGACCGCAACCTCGCTTATCTCGGCCTGGTCGAGGTGCTGTTCGGCTATCCGCTCGACGGCGTCGTGCTGATGACCGGCTGCGACAAGACCACGCCGGCGTGTTTGATGGCGGCGGCCACCGTCAACACGCCGGCCATCGTGCTGTCGGGCGGCCCGATGCTCGACCACTATCTCAATGGCAAGCGCATGGGCTCGGGCACCTTGATCTGGCAAGCGCGCCAGGATCAGGCCGCGGGCAAGATCGACTACAAGGAATTCATGGACATCGTCGCCCAGTCGGCGCCGTCGATCGGCCACTGCAACACCATGGGCACCGCCTCGACCATGAACGCGATGGCCGAGGCGCTCGGCATGTCGCTGCCCGGCTGCGCCGCAATCCCGGCGCCGTATCGGGAGCGCGCGCAGATCGCCTATTTGACCGGCCTGCGCGCGGTGGAAATCGTGCGCGAGGATCTCAAACCGTCGGATATCTTGACGCGCGCCGCGTTCGAGAACGCCATCGTCGCCTGCTCGGCGATCGGCGGCTCGACCAATGCGCCGATCCATATCAACGCCATCGCCCGCCATGTCGGCGTCGAGCTCGAGATCGAGGATTGGGAGAAGCTCGGCTACGACGTGCCGCTTTTGGTCAACATGCAGCCGGCCGGAGAGTATCTCGGCGAGGAATATTTTCGCGCCGGCGGCTTGCCGGCGGTGATGCACGAATTGCTGCAGGCCAAGCGCCTGCACGGCGACGCGCTCACCATCAACGGCAAGACCTATGCGGAGAACGTGGCGCGGGCAAAATCGAGCGATGCCGACGTCATCCGGCCCTATGGCAAGCCGCTCAAGCCCCATGCCGGCTTCAAGGTGCTGCACGGCAATCTGTTCGATTCCGCGATCATGAAGACGAGCGTGATCTCGGACGAATTTCGCCAGCGCTACCTGAGCAATGCCAAAGATCCGAATGCGTTCGAGGGCCGCGCCGTGGTGTTCGACGGTCCGGAGGACTATCACCATCGCATCGACGATCCGGCGCTGGGCATCGACGAGCACAGCGTCCTGTTCATGCGCGGCGTCGGCGCCATCGGCTATCCGGGCTCGGCCGAGGTCGTGAACATGCAGCCGCCCGCGGCGCTGATCAAAAAGGGTATTACGTCGCTGGCCTGCATCGGCGACGGCCGGCAATCCGGCACGTCGGGCTCGCCGTCGATCCTCAACGCCTCGCCGGAGGCGGCGGCCGGCGGCGGACTGGCGCTGCTCAAGACCGGCGACCGGGTGCGCATCGATCTCAACAAAGGCACCGCCGATATTTTGATCTCCGATGCGGAATTGACGGCGCGGCGCGCGGCGCTGCAAAAAGACGGCGGCTATCACTATCCGCCGAGCCAGACGCCGTGGCAGGAAATCCAGCGCGCCATGGTGGATCAGCTCGCCGAAGGCATGGTTTTAGAGCCCGCGGTGAAGTATCAGCGCGTGGCGCAAAAATTCGTGCCTCGGGACAATCACTGATCCGGCGCCCAAAGAGACGCGACATGGAGACGTTATGAGCAGGCTGTACGGCCCCAACCATCGCGCGCTGCAGGATCGCTTCGACATGCGAAGGCTGGCCGACAATGTCGAAAAACGCGTGCTCGTCACCGAGATCACGGCGGAACACAAGGCGTTCATCGAGAGCCGCGACATGTTCTGGCTCGCGACCATCGATCACGAGGGCCGGCCGACGGTGTCCTACAAAGGCGGCGAACCGGGTTTTGTGCGTGTGCTCGACGGCACGACGCTGGCGTTCCCCTGCTACGACGGCAACGGCATGTTCTATTCGATGGGCAATCTTGTCGGCAACGACAAGGTCGGCCTGCTGTTTCTCAATTTCGAACGGCCGCATCGTATCCGCGTGCAGGGGATCGCGAGCGTGGACGACAACGATCCGCTGCTGGCCGATTATGCCGAAGCCCAGCTGGTCGTGCGTGTCGCGGTGACCGAGATCTTCCGCAACTGTCCGCGTTACGTGCACCGTTACCGCAAGGTCGAAGAATCCGAATACGTGCCGCATCCGGGATCGCAAGCGCCGCTGGCGGCTTGGAAACGCGTCGACGACGTGCAAGCTTCACTGTCGAAACGCGACCAGGACAGGGTGGCGCGCGAAGGCGGCCTGATCACGCGCGCGGAATATGAGAAATACATGGCGCATGTCACCGACAGCGACAAAGGTTGATCGACCTGCAACATCACGGAGATTGCCATGCCAGGCTCTCGTCCATCCACCGCCGACAAGCGCAAGATTTTTCATAAGCTGCATGAGGCGGTTGCTTCGTCATTCCCAATCCGTGGAACGTCGGCAGCGCACGCTATCTGCAGGGCCTGGGCTTCAAGGCGCTGGCGACGACCAGTTCCGGCCATGCGCATTCGCAAGGTTACGCCGATGGCGCCCAGAGCCGCGACGACGTGCTGGCGCATTACCGCGAATTGGCGGCGGCGACCGATATTCCGCTCAATGCCGATTTCGAGAACGGCTTTGCCGACGATCCGGCCGGCGTGGCCGATAGCGTGACGCGCTGCATCGCCACCGGCGTCGCCGGGCTCTCGATCGAGGATTCGCCGAATAATTCCACCACGCCGCTCTATGACTTCGATCTCTCCGTTGCGCGCGTCAAAGCGGCGCGCGCGGCGGTCGATCGCGCCGGCGGCGACGTGGTGTTCACCGCGCGGGCGGAAAATTTCATTCGCGGCGTGCCCGATCTCGACGACGCCATCCGCCGGCTCAAAGCCTATGCGGCGGCCGGCGCCGATTGTCTCTATGCGCCGGGCATCAAGACCCGCGAGCAGATCGAGGCGGTGGTCAAAGCGGTGGCGCCGAAGCCGGTGAACTTCCTCAACAGCGGCGCGTTCGGCTTCACGGTCGACGACATTGCGGCGATGGGCGTGCGCCGCATCAGCGTCGGCGGCTCGCTCGCCCGCGTGGCGATGCACGCCTTCATCCGCGTCGCCACCGAGATCGCCAAGGACGGCAAGTTCGACGGCTTCGCCGGGCTCATTTCCAATCCCGAGCTGAACAAATTCTTCAGCGAGGATCGCAAAGAATTTTCGTCATGACCGCGTCGGAACCGCATCCGCAAACCGGCCAACCCGTCGGATTGCCGGTCGATGATCCGACGCCTGCGCCGCGGCCGGGCCCGGTGACGTTGAAGGGCCGCTACGGCCGCATCGAAAAGCTTAAGGCCGATCACGCTGCGGATCTCTGGAAGGTCTTTGCCGGGCAAGATCAGGTTTGGACTTACATCGCGACCAGCGGTCCGTTCGCGAGCTTCGACGAGTTTGCGTCGTTCGTTGTCATGCGTGCGGCGGCGGATGATCCTTACGCTTACGCAATTGTCGATGCTTCCGATCATACGATCGGCTATTTCACGCTGATGCGGATCGAGCCGGAGATGCGAGTCATCGAAGTCGGCCACGTGCTCTACTCGCCAACGCTGCAACGCACGCCGCTCGGCACCGAAGCGCAGTATCTGCTCGCCCGCTATGCGTTCGAGACGCTTCGCTATCGCCGCTACGAATGGAAATGCGACGCGCTGAACGCGGCCTCGCGGCGTGCGGCGCTGCGCTACGGTTTCACCTACGAGGGCACATTCCGCCAAAACATCATCGCCAAGGGTCGCAATCGCGACAATGCCTGGTTTTCCATGCTCGACAGCGAATGGCCAGCACGCAAGCGGAACTTTGAACGCTGGCTGGCACCGGAAAATTTTGATGGCGAAGGGCGACAAAAACTCAGCCTCACGGCGTTGAATAAAGAAGGGTGAGGGCGAGAAATGCGAGATGAGCATGAGTAACCGATTGCAGAATAAAGTCGCGCTGGTGACCGCCGCCGGTCAAGGTATCGGCCGCGCAATTGCCGAGACTTTTATCGCCGAAGGTGCCGCCGTCATCGCGACCGATGTCGTCGACGACAAGCTCAACGGCCTGAAGGCCAAGAAAGCCGTCAAGCTCGACGTGCGTTCGCAAGACAATATCGACGCGCTCGCAGCGGACGTTGCGCGCGCATTCGGCGCGCTCGATATCTTGGTCAACTGCGCCGGCTATGTGCACCAGGGCACGATCTTCGATTGCTCGGACAAGGATTGGGATTTTTCGTTCGATCTCAATGTCAAATCCATGCATCGCATGATCAAGGCGTTCCTCCCGGCGATACTGGAGAAGAAAAAATCGGGCTCCATCGTCAATATCTCGTCGGCGGTGTCGTCGATCCGCGGTGTGCCCAACCGTTACGCCTACGGCGCGACCAAGGCGGCGGTGATCGGGCTGACCAAAGCGGTCGCCGCCGATTTCATCCGGCAGGGCATCCGCTGCAACGCCATCTGTCCCGGCACGATCGAATCGCCGTCGCTCGACGAGCGCATCGCGACGCTGTCGCAGCAGACGGGAAAGTCATCGGACGTGGTGCGACAGGCCTTCGTCGACCGCCAGCCGATGGGCCGGCTCGGGACGGCCAAGGAGGTCGCCTTGCTCGCCCTCTTCCTCGCCAGCGATGAGGCGAGCTACATTACCGGCCAGACCCATCTCGTCGACGGCGGGATGGCGCTGTAGGGAAAGCTGGTAGCCGGTAACCAATGCACATTCTCATCACCGGCGCCGCCGGAATGATCGGGCGCAAGCTCGTAGCGCGGTTGGTTGCTGCGGGCACGCTCAACGACAAGCCGATCGAAAAATTCACGCTGATCGACGTGAGCGCGCCGCAAAAACCGCAAGGATTTGCCGGCGACGTCACGACCCGTGCAGCCGATATTGCCGACGCCACGGCAGCGCGTGCCGCCGTCGCCGGCCGGCCCGACGTGATCTTCCATCTCGCCGCAGTGGTGTCCGGCGAGGCGGAGCTCGATTTCGAAAAAGGCGTCCACGTCAATCTCGACGGCTCGCGCGCGCTCATCGAAGCGATCCGCGCCGCGGGCGGCGGCTATTGCCCGCGCGTCGTCTTCACTTCGTCGATCGCGGTGTTCGGCGCGCCGTTTCCGGATGCTATCGCCGATGACTTTCACTTGACGCCGCTCACCTCCTACGGCACGCAGAAGGCCATCGTTGAGCTGCTCCTCGCCGATTACACCCGCCGCGGTTTTTTCGATGCCATCGGCATCCGGCTGCCGAGTATCGTGGTGCGGCCGGGCCGGCCGAACAAGGCGGCGTCCGGTTTCTTCTCTTCGATCATCCGCGAGCCGCTTAACGGCGAGGAAGCCGTGCTGCCGGTCGAGGACAGCGTGCTGCATTGGCATGCGAGCCCGCGCGCCGCGGTCGGATTTCTCGTTCACGCCGCCGGCGTAGACCGCGAAAAGCTCGGCCCCCGCGTCAACCTCACCATGCCCGGCGTGTGCTGCACCGTGGCCGAGCAGATCGCCGCGCTGCGCCGCATCGCCGGCGACAAGGTCGCCGCCCGCATCCGCCGCGAGCCCGACCCGCTGGTGGCGCGGATCGTCGCCGGCTGGCCGAGCCGGTTCGATCCCCGCCGCGCGCTGGCGCTGGGCTTTGCGGCGGAGGCCTCATTCGACGAGATCATCCGCGTCCATATCGCGGACGAATTGGGCGGCAAGATCGCGTCTTGATGGCTCGCATCAAAGCCCTTCCCACGGCTCGGAGGGAGGGCTTATTGGTGCGGCCATGCGCTTTGTTTCAACGCTGATCCCGGCCACGCTTGGCCCGCCGCTACAAGCGGTTCCTCGCCGACGTGGTGCTCGAAAACGGTGACATGCTCACCGTCCATGTCGCCAATCCGGGCGCCATGACCGGCCTCGACCGGCCGTTTTCGCGCGTCTGGCTGTCCAATTCGGAAAATCCCATGCGCAAGCTCCCCTTTAACTGGGAGCTTGTCGAAGCCGATTTTGGCAGCGGCCCGGAGCTCGTCGGCGTCAATACCAGCCACCCCAACGTGCTGGTCGCCGAGGTCATCGAGACCGGATTGATCCCGCAACTGCGCGACTACGCTTCGGTCCGGCGCGAAGTGAAATATGGCTTGAATTCGCGGTTCGATTTTCTGCTCGAAGGCCCCGGCCGGCGGCCGTGCTACCTGGAAGTCAAGAACGTCCATCTCATGCGCAAGCCGGGCCTGGCCGAATTTCCCGATTGCGTGACCGCCCGCGGCGCCAAGCATCTCGACGAATTGGCGGCAGCGGTGAGGGGTGGGGCGCGCGCCGTGCTGCTCTTCGTCATTCAAATTCCGTCGGCCGAACGTTTCGCCGTCGCCCGCGACATCGATCCGGCCTATGCGGCGGCGTTCGACCGGGCCCGTGCGGCCGGTGTCGAGATGCTGGCGTGGCGCTGTGCGGTCACGGTCGACGGCATCGAGATCGCGGCGCCGGTTCCGATCGTGGCCGGCTAGCGGCCGCTTCCGGATTGCTTGCGTTGGCCGCCCGTATGCTTACATTGCGGGCAAATAGCCACGGGCATTTTCTCCCCTCGCCATGACCTATGTCGACGCGGCCTGCGCGCCGCTGCGCAAAACCGGCCAGATCAAGATCCACGGCGCCGACGCGTTCGAAGGCATGCGCAAGGCCGGCCGGCTGGCGGCCGAATGCCTCGACATGCTGGTGCCCGAGATCAAGCCCGGCGTCTCGACCGAGCGCATCGACCGGCTGGTCTACGAGTTCGGCTTGGATCACGGCGCCATGCCGGCGACGCTGATGTATCGCGGCTACCGCAAGGCGACCTGCACCTCGGTCAATCACGTGGTCTGCCACGGCATTCCCGGCGAGAAACCGCTGCGCGAAGGCGATATCGTCAACGTCGACGTGACCTTGATCCTCGACCATTGGCACGGCGATTCCAGCCGCATGTACGCGGTCGGCGAAATTCCGCGCCGCGCCGAGCGGCTGATCGAAGTCACCTATGAGGGCATGATGCGCGGCATCGCCGCGATCAAGCCCGGCGGCACCACCGGCGATATCGGCCACGCCATCCAGACCTATGTCGAAGCCCAGCACATGAGCGTGGTGCGCGATTTCTGCGGCCACGGCCTCGGCCGGCTGTTCCACGACGAGCCGAACATCGTCCATGTCGGCCGGCCGGGCGAGGGCATCGTGCTCAAGCCGGGCATGTTCTTCACCGTCGAGCCGATGATCAATCTCGGCCGCGCCCACGTGAAGGTGCTGTCCGACGGCTGGACCGCGGTGACCCGCGACCGCTCGCTGTCGGCGCAATTCGAGCACAGCGTCGGCGTCACCGACACCGGCGTCGAGATTTTCACGCTGTCGCCGAACGGCCTCGACAAGCCGCCGTATCCGGCCTGACAGCGGCCCGGCCGCCGCAAGGCGATTGCAAAAATTCCTAATCCGGTCATCCTACGCGGCATCGGCCGCGGCGATTGCGGACGCGGCGGGACAGGGTTGCGTGCGAAGTCCCATGCTGGAAAAGAAGCGCGACAGCAAAGCCGGCCTCGCCGAGGCCACGCCGCACTATCACGGCCATCGCGAACGGCTGCGCCAGCGCTTTCGCGACGCCGGCACCGACGCCTTGTCCGATTATGAGCTGTTGGAATTGTTGCTGTTCCGGGCGCTGCCGCGGCGCGACGTCAAGCCGCTGGCCAAATCGCTGTTGGAGAAATTCGGCTCGTTCGCCGAAGTCATTGCCGCGCCGCAGGCGCGGCTGCGCGAGGTGAAGGGGCTCGGCGACGCCGGCATCACCGAACTCAAGATCGTGCAGGCGGCGGCGAGCCGGCTTCTTCGCGGGCGCGGTGAAAAAGCGGCCGGTGCTGTCATCCTGGTCGACCGTGCTCGACTATTGCCGCACCGCGCAGGCGTTCGCCGACCGCGAGCAGTTCCGCGTGCTGTTCCTCGACAAGCGCAACCAACTCATCGCCGACGAGGTGCAGCAGACCGGCACCGTCGATCACGCGCCGGTCTATCCGCGCGAAGTGGTCAAGCGCGCGCTGGAATTGTCGGCGACCGCGATCGTCCTGGTGCACAATCATCCCTCGGGCGACCCGACGCCGTCGCACGCCGATGTCCAGATGACGCAGCAGATCATCGCGGTCGCGTCACCGCTCGGCATTTCGGTGCACGACCACATCATCGTCGGCAAGGAGGGACACGCGAGCCTGAAAGGATTAAAATTGATCTGAACAGGCCGGCATCGGCCTATTGGTAAAGCTAACAACAAAACAGCCTGCAACGGGAGGAAACACCATGAAGCGCTGGGCAATCTTCGCAGCATCGTTGTTGATTTGCAGTATCGGTCTGTTGGCCGTGCCGTCGTCCGCGCGACGCGGCCGCGCAAGCCGAGGCCGGTTGGATCACGTTGTTCGACGGCAAGAACCTCGACAATTGGAGCCCGATCGGCACCGCCAACTGGAAGCTGGAGGATGGCGCCTTGGTCGCCGATAACGGCAACGGCTTCATGGTCTCGAAGAGCGACTACAAGGATTTCCAGCTCCGGGTCGAATTCTGGATCGAGGACAAGACCAACAGCGGCGTTTTCATCCGCTGCACCGATCCCAACAGTGTGACCGGGAAGACCGCCTATGAGGTCAATATCTGGGACACGAGGCCTGAGCCGAAATACGGCACCGGCGCGATCGTCGACGTGGCCGCGGTCGATCCCATGCCGAAAGCCGGCGGCAGGTGGAACGTCTATGAGATCACGGCGAAGGGCGACACGTTCACCGTGATCCTCAACGGGCAAAAGACCGTCGACGGCGCCAAATCCGACAAATTCGCCTCAGGCCGCATCGCGCTGCAGCACGGCAAGGGCGTGACCGACGAAAGCGGCGTCGTCAAATTCCGCAAGGTCGAGATCAAGCCGCTTTAATCGAGCCGCCGTAAAGTCAGGCCGCGCCGCTTTGCGGCGGCGCTGCCGGCGGCTCGCCATTGCCGGCCCTATGGCCGGCGCCATTGCCGTTCTTTGACGGCCGCGCCTCTTTCGCCTTGTCGGCGTCGAAAATCTGCTCGGGGGCTTATGCTGCGCCGCCGCATCGAGCGCTCGGCCGCTATTTCGCTTTGCAGCCGGGCGTAATCGCAGCGGGTTGCCTCCAGCGCGCCTTCGGCGACGGCGCGCTCGGCGCGTTCGCGCTCGATCGCCGAATTGAGCTGCTCGATGCGCTTTTCCGCCTTGGCGTGGTTGGCCGCGGCTTCGGCCTTGAGCAGATCGACGCGATCGGTCAGCGACTTGATCTTGTCCTGGGCATGGGTGAGCGAGCTGTCGCGCGCCTTGACGGTTTCCGACAGCACGTTGCTGCGGTCGGTCAGCGACAAGCGCGTTTGTTCGAGTTTTTTGTTCTGACGGTCATGGGCCTCGTTGGCGGCGGTGAGTTGCTCGGCCTTCTTTTCCGCCCCGCTGCGGCCGAGCACCGCTTCCACCAATTTGGCTTCGGTGGCCCTGATTTCCTCGGTCCGCGCCACCAGGCTTTGGCGCATTTCGGCGAGCAGCTTTTCCGCCGCAGTGGACCGCGAGCGCATGGCGTCGAGCTTCAAGGTCAGCGCATAGACTTCCGATTGCCGCCGCTCGTTGGCTTCGTCCAAGGCCGCGGACAGCTTTTTGCGCTCGTCCTCGGCCGCGGCCAGATTGTGTTCCATCTGTTGCAGGCGCGCGCGCGCCTCGGACAAGGCATTCTCGATCTCGGCGAGGCGGCGCGAGGTCCGCGACGACTGGGTCAGGGTCTGATCGAGCGCCGTCTGCAGGGAGTTTTTTTCATTCTCCAAGAGCGACAGCCGCTCGCGCGCAAGATTGGCCGCCGCCTCCGATTCGATAATCCGCTTGTCCGCGGTATCGGCACGTTCCAGCAGCAGCCGCTTCTCGTCGCCCAGCGACCGGCCATTGTTGGTCTCTTCGCCCAATTGCTTTTCGAGATTGGCCAAGGCGACGCGCATGGTCGCGATCTCGCCGGTCAGCTTGCCCTTGTCGCCGTCCAGCTCCTGCGCCGACTGTTGCGCCGCCGTCAATTCGCGGGTCAGGCGGTGATTGTCGCCTTCCAACTCGGACGACTTCTTTTCCAGCCCCTCGAATTCGCTGCGCAGCGTTTCGTGGCTCGAGCGCAGCTCGGTCAGCGCGCCGCGCAAGCTCGCGTTGTCGAATTTTGCCTGTTCCAGCGTGCTGAGCAGGTTGTGCAGCGGATCGACCAGCTTGCCGAAGGTTTCCTTCAATTCGTCGAGCGCGCCGAACTGCAGCCCGGTGTCGATCAGCAAATGTCGCAGCGCTTGGTTGTCGCCGCCGATGCGCTCGCCGATATTGGCGAAAGTCGACTTGCCGTTGTCGTCAGGACGGTTGATGTTTTGCGGCTTGCCGGTCAGCGCCGCCAGGGTCTCAGGTGTCGCAGAGACGCCGGCGCGCGCAAGAAAGTCAGAGACTTTACGCATCGACCCACCCCAATACTTTACGCAACATCATTAACCATAGCGGTAATCGCATGCTGCCACAACCGGAATGGCGTGCAGTGGCACGACGGTCGCGCACGATCAAAAACGACGGGCCGGATCGTCTGTGCTTATTTTCTCCATTGTGACGGTTTCAAGTAACTGAATACCGCCAACGAGATAGCCGGCGCTGGAACTTCTGACGACACGGCCGGCTGGCTAGGCGCGGCCGACGGCTTTGCCGAGAATCGCCGCCGCGTCGGCAGGCGCGCCGACCGCGGACCAGGCGATGTAACGGTCCGGGCGAACCAGGATCAGGCTTGCCTCATAGGCCTTGCGGCCGTCGCGATAGCTGTCGCGAACGATTTTCAGCGGCACGTTCAGCGCTTTAGCCGCGTCGGCGAACGCCAGCACCGTCCGGTCCTCGGCATCGAACGCGAGCAAAGTGAAATCCGGGCCGAGCTCCTCGAACACGTTGCGGCCGGAGCTGAGAAGCTGCGGCGGCAGGTGGTGGCCGGCGCGCGCCGTGAAAGTGTGCGAGCCGTGGGCGCTGCTCACGCCGCCCGGCGGTCCGAACACGATCGGCGATCCTTCGTAGTTCGGCTCATAGGTCAAGCACCCGCGGCGCCGCGGCGTTGGCGTGTTCCTTCCAGGCGCGCTCGAATTCCGCGCGATCGCGCTCGGGGTTATAGCGGTCGAGAAATTCCTTGTCTCTTTGGATGCCGGCCTCGATGAAATCTTCGGCCGTTTCCTTGAAAATAGGACGCCGTTCTTCGGTGTAGGTCCGCAGCAACGCGTCGCTGCCCCAGCCCTTGAGCTTTGCCGCGATCTTCCAGCCGAGATTGACCACGTCGTCGAGGCCGTTGTTGAGGCCGTAGGCGCCGTAAGGCGGATGCGAGTGGGCGGCATCGCCGGCAATGAAGACGCGGCCGACCTGATATTTCTCGGCAACCGCGATGCGCAGATCCCAGAAGCCGACATAGTCGAAGTCGCAGGCGAAGGGGAAGCCGGCGACTTTTTGCAACAGGCCGTGGAAGTCGTAATTGTCTCGCGTGGTATTGGCCGGCACCGGGGAGTGGAAGAACCAGCTCTCGCCGACATCGACCCGGCCGAAGAACTGCCAATAGCCGCCCAAATCGGGATGGATGACGCGATAGGTCGAGCGCGGCGGAAAGCGCTTGAGCTTTTCGTGCAGCTCGCGCGACCGGAACAGCGCCAGCACCATCAGCTCGTTGAAGTCGGCGCCGCCGCGCTCGATGCCGATCTGCTTGCGCACGGTGGAATGGCCGCCGTCGCAGCCGACCACGTAGTCCGCCTCCAGGATTTCGCGCCCGGCGCCGCCGTCCTCGGCGATGGCGACGCGCACGCCATCGCGCATCCTGCTCGATTGTTTCCGCGACCCAGCCGAAGCGGGCTTCGACGTTCGGAAGCTGCGCCATTCCTTGCCCGCAGGACATATTCGCTCTGGTACTGCGGCAGCCGTTCGTTGTTCTGGAAGTAATAGGAATTGACGATCTCGCGCAGCGGCGGCGCGTACCAATATTCGTTGTTGAGATTGCGGTAGGCGACGATGCCGCTCATGGGATATTCGGGCGGCAGCATGCGCGCGGCGCGCAGCTCTTCGGCGACGCCCCAAAAATAAAAATGCTCCACCGAGCGCTGGGTCAGGTTCTGCCCCTTGGGGATGCGCTGCGGCTCGAGGCGGCGCTCGACCAGCGCGCAATCGATGCCGCGCAGCCCCAGCTCGACCGCGAGCGCGACGCCCACGGGTCCTCCGCCGACAATGACGACCTGATGCCGTTTGCTCATTCGCTGATCTTGCGTTGATCTGATGATGGTTGAAGTTTTATCCGTTACTGCCGCACCAGCAATATCGGATCGGCACTTTCCGGCAGGCGCTGCCAGGTATTGGTGTCGTTCTCCTCGAAGCGCCAAGTCTGCCCGCGCGCCGACTGCAGGACCAGTTCGCCGTTGTCCATGCGCCAGGACGTCGGGACCGAAACGGGTGATCAGCACGTCGCAGCCGGGCTTGATCTTGAGCGCCAAATTATCGCTGCCTGCCGCCGCGGCGGTGTTGGCGAGCGTCAGCATGCAGATCGGCTTGCCGGTGCTGCGCGCGATCGCCCAATCGCCGATCATGTCGTCGGCCGAACGGACCGCCGCCGCAGCCGCGGCGGCCGCCGCCTGGAGAATGAAGCGGCCTTCTTCCGGCGTGAAACCGTCGTACATGCCGCTCTCGACCTCGGTCAGCTCGATCACCGGCTCGCCCTGGGCATTGAGCAGACGCAAGCTGCCGTAATTGTCGACCGCCCAGGCGGTGATGTCCTTGGTCGAGGGAAAGACGCTGGGACAGTTCTTGTCGACGTCGATTTTATAGCCGCCGGCCGCGGCGTCGGCGCGGAAATTGAGGCGGCAGGTCTTGTCATGGTCGGCGTTGGAGAGCTCCCAGGCGCCGACCACCGCGGCGACCGGATCGGATTGCGGATTTTGCGGCTGCTGGGCCGGCTGCGGCGTCGGCTGCTGAGCATCTTGGGCCAGCGCGGCGCCGCCAAAGAGGCTCGCCGCGATGGCCACGACAACGATACGGCTCATATCGAAACTGCTCACGCTCACATTTGCAAGGCTAGCACGCACATCGGGTGCCGTCATGCCGGGGCCGGCATGGCACTGATGCAATTTGATATTAAAGGCCTGGCTAGCCTTTGTTCCAGGATCGCCAAGGCGTCTCCGCGACCGGCGTCAGCGGCGGCTTGCCCGCGGCCCAGGCGACGATGTTGTCGACGACGAGCTGATCCATCTTCTCGCGCGTATAGACCGACGCCGAGCCGAGATGCGGGAACAGCACCACGTTGTCCATCGCGATCAGCTCCTGCGGCACGTCGGGCTCCTTGGCGAAGACGTCGAGGCCCGCCGCCATGATGCGTTTGTCCTGAAGCGCCTTGATCAGCGCCGGCTCGTCGACCACCGAGCCGCGCGCCATGTTGATCAAAATGCCGTCGGGGCCGAGCGCGTCGAGCACTTCGGCATTGATCAGGTTCGCGGTCCCCGCGCCGCCCGGCACGATGACCATCAAAATATCGACCGCGCGCGCCATCTCGATCAGGCTCGGGCAATGCAGATAGTTGACGTCGCGCCGCGGCTTGCGCGTGTGATAGACCACCGGCACGCCGAAGGCGGCGAGCCGCCGCGCGATCGCCTGGCCGATGGCGCCCATGCCCACCATGCCGACGGTGCGGTTGCGCAATGTCGCCTTGGTGAGCGGATAGTTGCGCTCGAGCCATTTGCCGGCGCGCAAATACCGTTCGGCTTGAGGAAATTCGCGCACCGTGCACAGCAGCAGGCCGAGCGCGGTATCGGCGACCTCTTCGGTCAGCACGTCGGGTGTATTGGTCAGGATTACGTTGTGTGCGGCGGCCCATTTGACGTCCATGTGGTCGTAGCCGACGCCGAAGCTCGCGACGATTTCAAGGTTCGGGAAGCGCGCCATCAGGTCGCCCGGAATCAATTCCCGCGTGTCGCTGCAGGCGATGGCGCGCACTTGGGAATGCGCGGCGATGAACGCGTCAGGATCCTTCGCCTCGGCGACCTTATGAACCGTGCAGATCGCATCGAGGCCCTTCACGACGACCGGCTTGAGCGGACCGATCAGCACAATCTCGGGCTTGTCGGTGGTCATACGTTATCCTCTCATCACACGAGCATGGTCACCGGCATTTCCACAAAAGCTTTGAACGCGGCCAGAAGCTCGGCGCCGACGGCGCCGTCGAGCACGCGGTGGTCGCAAGACAGCGTGACGGCGAGGAAGCTGGCGAATGCAACGCCGCCGTCCGGCTTCTCGACCGCCTGCCGGCGCGCGGCGCCGACCGCGAGGATCGTGGCGTGCGGCGGATTGATGATGGCCGAGAACTCGCGCACGCCGTACATGCCGAGATTGGAGATCGCCGACGAGCCGCCCTGGTAATCCGCCGGCTTGAGCTTCTTGTCGCGCGCGCGGGCGGAGAGGTCCTTCATCTCGGCCGAAATGGCGCTGACCGATTTGGTCTCGGCGCCGCGGATGACCGGCGTGATCAGGCCGCCGTCGAGCGCCACCGCGACGCCGATGTCGGAATGCTTGAAGCGCAGGATGCGGTCGCCGGCCCATGCCGCATTCGCCGCCGGCACGCGCTGCAGCGCCAGCGCCAGCGCGCGGATGATGAAATCGTTGAGCGAGAGCTTGAATGCCGGTCGCCGTCCTTGTCCTTGGGCGCGCCGAGATTGGCTTCCTCGCGCAGCTTGATCAGGCGATCGATCTCGACGTCCGCCGTAAGATAGAAATGCGGAATGGTCTGGATCGCCTGCGTCAGCCGCGCCGCGATGGTGCGGCGCATGCCGTCGAGCGGCACTTCTTCGTAGCGTCGGGCGCAAACAGCGCCTTGACCTCGTCGGCGCTGGGACCTTCCGCGCGCGCGGTCAGCGGCGCGCGCGCCGGCCGCGGCGCGGTTGCTACGTCGTGCGCGACGATGCGGCCGTGGGGGCCGGAGCCGCGCAGCCGCGAAAGATCGATCCCGGATTCGGCGGCAAGCCGGCGCGCCAGCGGCGTGACCGTGACGCCGCCGGACAGCCGCGCCGGGCCGAAATTGCGGTCGGGCGTGCGCACCTCGAAGAACGGATCGAGTTTGATCGGGCGCGTATCCTGCGGCGCTTGGGCAGCCGGCGTGGCTGCAGCGATCGCTGCCGGCGCGGCCGGTGCGGCCGGTTTTGTCGCCGGCGTTGCAGCTGGTGTGGCCGGTCGACTCGGCTGCGCAGCCGAGCCATCCGCAATCACGGCGACGATGGCGCCGACCGGCGCCACGTCGCCGGCCGGAACGCGAATTTCGGTGAGCACGCCGGTCGTGGTCGAAGGCACTTCCATCGAAACCTTGTCGGTCTCGATCTCGAACAGATTGTCGCCCGGCTTGACCTGTTCGCCGGCCGACTTGAACCATTTGGTGATCTTGCCCTCGGCGACGGTCTCGCCGAGTTGCGGCATCAGGACGTCCATGGGCAAGTTTCCCAATTCGTCATTCCGGGGCCGAGCGAAGCGAGGAACCCGGAATCCATAACCACAGTCGGTGCAATGTCCGCGCAGACTGTGGTTATGGATTCCGGATAGCCGCTTCGCGGCTTCCGGAATGACGCGGCAAGACGCCTCACTTGATCCGTTCCCATATGACTTCGGTCGTGGTGCCGATGGGGCGCAGGATCAGCCGGTCGCCGGCGAATTCGTAGCCGCGCACCAGGTCGCCCTTGTCGCCGGGCTGCACGCTGCCGTGGCGATGGTGCGTGACGGTGCGGGCCCGCTCGTCGACCGAATATTTGCCGAAATAGGCGACGTGGCCGTCGAGCGCGGCCTTGGCCTCGTCGCCGGTCGGCTTGTCTGCCGGCCTTGGTGACTTCGCGGTCGGGCGCGACCTGGCAGGCCATGTAGCCGTGCGCATCATAGATGATGATGCCCTTGGGGTTGGCGCCCTGTCCCTGCCGCGGCTTGCCGTCGACCGTCGAGCCGATATGGCGCCACGAGCCGATCAGGCGCGCCGTGTCCGATTGTCCGTTCACTTGATGCGTTCCCAAGTTACTTCCATGGTCGAATTCGGCGGCCGCAGCACCAGGCGGTCGCCGACGAATTCGTAAGCGACGCACCAGATCGCCGCCCTCGCCCGGCTGCAGGTTATCGTGGCGATGATGGGTCACCGTGCCGGCTTTCTCGTCGACCGTGTAGGTGCCGAAATAGGCGATGTAATCCTTCAGCGCGACAAAAGCCTCGTCCGGCGTCATCACCGCGCCGGCCCGCTTGCGCTCGACGTCGGGCGCGATCTGCACCGCCATCTCGCCGTGCGGGCCGTAATAGATCATGCCCTTCGGGTTCTTGCCGCGATCCCAGTTGCCGCCGTTGATCCGCGTGCCGACATAGCGCCAGGCGCCGACCAAACGCTGCGCGGCCGATTGCGATTCTCCGCTCACCATGTCACCGAGATGTATTGCGTTTCCAGAAATTCCATCAGGCCTTCGTGGGCGCCCTCGCGGCCGAGGCCGGACTGTTTGGTGCCGCCGAACGGCGCTGCCGGATCGGAGACGAGGCCGCGATTCAACCCGATCATGCCGAAGTCGAGTTGCTCCGAGATGCGCATGCCGC
The DNA here is from genome assembly GCA_963831975.1 of uncultured Alphaproteobacteria bacterium. Lineage (GTDB taxonomy): Bacteria > Pseudomonadota > Alphaproteobacteria > Rhizobiales > Xanthobacteraceae > BOG-931. The sequence goes on along the minus strand of CAWHSO010000026.1, from coordinate 283,681 downwards.
GGCTCAAATCCTTGGTGTAGAGATAGGCAACGAGGCCGTATTCGGTATCGTTGGCGCGGGTGATGACTTCGTCCTCGGATTTGAAGGTCTGGATCGACGCGACCGGGCCAAAAATTTCCTCATTGAGCATCTTGGAATCGTTGGACACGTTGGCGAGAACGGTCGCCGGATAGAAAAAGCCGGGGCCGTCCGGCGCTTTGCCGCCGGTCAACACTTTCGCGCCTTTTTTCACCGCGTCGTCGACCAGCTCGATCACCTTGTCGCGGCCGTCCTTGTTGACCAGCGGGCCGAGCGCGACGCCGTCGTCGAGGCCGTTGCCCATTTTCAGCCCGGACATCTTGGCGGTGAGTTTTTTGGCGAATTCGTCATGCACCTTTTCGTGCACGTAGAAGCGGTTGGCCGCGGTGCAGGCTTCGCCCATGTTGCGCATTTTGGCGATCATGGCGCCCTCGATCGCCGAATCGATATCGGCGTCGTCGAAGACGATGAAGGGCGCGTTGCCGCCGAGCTCCATCGCCGGCTTGACTATGCAATCGGCGGCTTCGTGCAGGAGTTTTCTGCCGACTTCGGTCGAGCCGGTGAACGAGACGACCCGTACGCGGGAATCGTGCAGCATCGCGCTCACGACCTTGCCCGACGAGCGCGACGGAATGACGTTGACGACGCCGGCCGGCACGCCGGCTTCTTCCAGGATCGGCATCAGCGCCAGCATGGTGAGCGGCGTATCGGAGGCGGGCTTGAGCACGACCGGGCAGCCGGCGGCGAGTGCCGGGCCGATCTTGCGGGTCGCCATGGCGGCCGGGAAATTCCACGGCGTCACCAGCACCGCAATGCCGGCCGGCTTGTGCTGAACGAAGATGCGCGCGCCGGACGAGGGGGCGCGGGAGTTCTGGCCGATATTGCGCACGGCTTCTTCGGCGTACCAGCGGAAGAACTCGGCCGCATAGGCGACTTCGCCGCGCGAGTCCGACAGCGCTTTGCCGTTCTCGATGGTGATCAGTTTTGCCAGCCGCTCGGCGTCGCGCATGATCAGGTCGTAGGACTTGCGCAAGATCTCGGCGCGCTCGCGCGGCTTCTTGGCGGCCCAGCCGGGAAAAGCGGCGCTGCGCGGCGTCGAGCGCGGCCCTGGCGTCCTCGACCGTCGCGCTCGCGACCGAGGCGACCTTGTTCTCGGTCGCCGGATCGATCACGTCGAAGCGGCCGCCGTCGGAGGATTTGCGCCATTTGCCGCCGATCCACAGATCGGTCGGAACGTTGGCGAGAAGATTGTCGTACATGGCCATGATGCACCTATTAGGGCAGCTAGGATGAAAGCGAACGCCGCACCCGATCGGCAATGCGGTCGGCGGTCGGCAGCGCGATGTCTTCGAGAATATCGGCGGCCGGCAGCGGGATGTGCGGCGTCGTGATCCGCACCGGCGGTCCGTCGAGCTCGTAGAACGCCTCGTCGGCGACGATCGAGACGATCTCCGCGCCCCAGCCGCACAGCCGCGGATTTTCCTCCACGGTGAACAGGCGATGGGTGCGCGCCACCGAGCCGAGAATGGTTTGCGTGTCGAGCGGCACCAGCGAGCGCACGTCGACGACTTCGCAGTCGATGCCGTGCTCGCTTTTCAGCTTGTCCGCCGCCGCCAGCGCGCGCGGCACCATCAATGCCAGCGCCAGAATGGTGGCGTCCTTGCCGGGCCGCACGATCTTCGCGGTGCCGAGCGTATCGACGATCTCGCCGTCGGGCACTTCGCCCTTGGTCGCATAGAGCGATTTATGTTCGAAGAAGATCACCGGATCGGGATCGCGCACCGCCGCCGCCATCAAGCCGATGACATCGCGCGGGCTCGACGGCGCCACGACCTTCAGCCCGGGAATCATCATGCACCAGTTCTCGACGCTCTGCGAATGCTGCGCGCCGAAACGGGAGCCGGCGCCGTTGCCGGTGCGCACCACCAGCGGGCATTTGACCTGGCCGTTCGACATGTAACGGCTCTTGGCGAATTCGTTGGCGATGTAGTCGAAGCACACCGCGAAAAAATCCGAGAACATGATCTCGGCGATCGGTTTCAGCCCGGTCATCGCCGCGCCCATGGCGGCGCCGAGGATGGCCTGCTCGGAGATCGGCGTGTCGCGCACGCGCAGCGGCCCGAATTGCTCGAACAGCCCGACCGTCGCCTTGAACACGCCGCCGGCCTTGCCGACGTCCTCGCCTAGGAAGACGACATCCGGATCGCGCGTCATTTCCTGGGCGATGCCGCGGGCGACGGCGTCGCGATAGGTCAGTTCCGCCATGCCCAGCCTCCATCGGCATAGACGTCGGTGGTGAGGATATCGAGCGGCGGCATCGGCGCCGCCTTGCATTTCTCGGTCGCCTCGTCGACTTGTTGCTTCACGTCGGCGTCGATGCCGGCGATGACGTCGTCGGCGATGCCGAATTGCTTGAGCCGCTCGCGATAGATTTTTATCGGATCGCGCTCCTTCCATTTTTCCAGTTCGCCTTCGGGGCGATATTTGGCCGGGTCGGCGCGCGAATGGCCGCTGTACCGATAGGTCATGCACTCGATCAGCGACGGGCCGTCGCCGGCGCGCGCTTTCTCATAGGCCGCGGCGGCGGCGCGATAGACTTCATCGGCGTCGTTGCCGTCGACGACGATGCGCGGCAGCCCATAGGCTGAGGCGCGGTCGGCGGCGGGATGCTGCACGGCGGTGACGTCGCCGATCGGCGTGTATTCCATGTAGAGATTGTTCTCGCAGACGAAGATCACCGGCAGCTTCCACACCGCGGCGAAATTCAGCGCTTCGTGGAACGCGCCGATATTGGTGGTGCCGTCGCCGAAGAAGCACACCGAGACGTCCTTGGCGCCTTTGTATTGAGCGCGCCAGGCGGCGCCGCAAGCGATCGGCAGATGCGCGCCGATGATGGCGTAGGAGCCCATGACGCCGTGATCGGTCGAGGTCAGATGCATCGAGCCGCCTTTGCCGCGCATCAGCCCGTTGTCGCGCTGCATCAGCTCGCCCAGCACCTTCTCGATCGGCACGCCGCGCGCCAGCGTATGGGCGTGGCCGCGATAGGTGCAGAACGACAGATCGCCGGGCTTCATGGCGACGGCAAAGCCGGCCGCGACCGCTTCCTGGCCGAGCGACAGATGGCTCGTGCCCTTGACCAGGTTTTGCAGGAACAGATCGAACGCGCGCTGCTCGGCCTCGCGGATCTCGACCTGGACGCGATACAGGCGCAGCCGCGTCTCCTCGCCGATATCGTCGTTGAGGCTCGTCTTCGACGCGAGCGCGCGATCCTCGACAGTGGCCATGGAATATCCTCGGAATGCCCAAAATAGCTTTGGGGCGGGCGCAACTTAGCGCCACTTGCGAAGGCGAGGCAATGTCACTGGTAGGCGGTTTGGGTAGGCGGCTTGCGCGGGACCGGCTAAGTTCCTAATTGACGCTAGCGGGAGATTTCGATGAGCCAACAATCCCTGGAATCCCGGAAACCCCACGACTTCGTTCATCGGTTGTTCGGCGGGCCGCCGCTGGCGGTGATCGGCCGATTGATCCTGCTGTCGATCCTGGTCGGCGTCATCCTGGCGGCGATCGGGCTGGACCCGTGGAATATCATCGACTCGGTCCGCCGGCTGATCGCAGCACATCTGGAACATGGGCTTCGATGCCGTGCGCTGGCTCTGGCAGTATTTCCTGCTCGGCGCCGTGATCGTGCTGCCGATCTGGTTCCTGGTGCGGCTGGCCAAGGCACCGCGCGGGCAATAAGCGCCGGGCGGCCCGAGGCCGCCCGCATATGCCTTTTTGATCGGCGTCTTTTTCGATCAGCGGAATTTGAAACGTGATGCCCGGCGCAAGGCCGGGCATCCGATCAATCTTCGCTCTGGGGTCCGCCGGGCGGCATCGGGCCGTCGCCCTCGTTGGACATGGAATGGTCGCGCGGCCCGCGATGACGCCGGCGCCGGCGATGCAGCGGGAAGCGGTCCGGCGAGCCGTCGTAGCCGTTCTGGCCGCTTTGAGTCGTTCTGCCCATTCGGACCGTTGGCGCATTGGGCCCTTGGGGCCCTTGCCCCTGTTGCGGCGACGGCTGCGGCTGGCCGCCGGTGATGAAGGACGGCAACCGTTCGACGTCTTCGTCATTGGTCGGCTGGAAGCGTTGTTGCCGGGGCTGGTAGTGCTGCTGCGGCTGCGGCTGTTGATGCGGTTGCTGGTATTGCTGCGGCTGTTGGTGCTGCTGCGGCTGCTGATGTGAGACTGTTGGTGCTGCTGCGGCTGTTGTTGCTCGCGCGGATAGTATGGCTGCTGCTGTGGCGCGAACGGCTCGCCGCTGATGGGCGGCTGGTCATTGTCGCCGTCGTCAAACCAGTCGTCGGAGTCATTGCCGCCTTGCTGCGGTTGCTGCTGATAGAAGGAAGGCTGGGTCTGCCTCAAGTGCTCCTGCGCGGCGGCGATCAGGCGGAAATAATGCTCGGCGTGCTGGTAGTAGTTTTCGGCCGCGATCGGATCGCCGGAACTTTGCGCGTCGCGGGCCAGCTGAAGGTATTTCTCGGCAATGTGAGACGCATTGCCCCTGATCTTCAGGTCCGGTCCGTTGGACTCGTACATGCGCGACAATGGATTTTGGTGATGGTGATGATGATGACCACCGCCACCACCTTTACCGCGGTTGCGACCCCGCATGCGCTTGTTCTGACCGTTTCTCATGGTTTGCTGTTCCGCCAACCCCCGTTTGCGGCGGCGCTGATGCCGCCGTTTCTCTTCATCGAACCGTTACCGCTCATAAGCGTCCGTTCCGCCGCGTTACTCGGCCATTGACCGCACCGCAGTCGAATACACTGCAGTGACCCGCCGCCAAACGCATCCGCGTAAACCTCACGAAACCTCAGCAATGCTGCCCTCACCCTCGGCTTTACCGCGGTGTTGCAAACCCCCGTCATGCGCGCGACTGTTCCGTACAAATGCGCGCCAACCGATGAACTTCTCGGTATGAATGTGGCGATCCCGTCTGCCGTCTGTTCCGGCTTTCGCTTTCCCGGCTTTCGCTCTTTCGCTGGGCCTGCGCTGCCAACCTCTGGGAGCCAAACTCTTAAAGAGCATGCTCCGGGCATTCGAGGCGGCGCGGCACCCTCATCTCGGGCCGATTCCGTGGCCGCAAGCTAGTCGGTTCCGGCCGATATTCCAAGTGCTTTTTTGCCGGGGTCAAAGCGCTTTTTTGCCGGGGTCCAATGCTTCGCGCTCATGCCCGTTTTCTTGCAACGAGGGCGCGTGGCATACCGTTAAGGTCGGGGTGCGGCGGTGACGGCGCAAGCCCCGCCGCTGCAAATAAATCAGCGACCGGTTCCGCCTGGCCGATGCCAAGTTCGACGACCAAAACCCCGCCGGGCGCGAGCAGCGTCGGGCGCCGCCGCGGCGATGGCGCGATAGAAGTCCAGTCCGTCGGTTCCGCCGTCGAGCGCGAGATGCGGATCGAAGTCGCGCACGTCAGGGGCGAGCGTGGCGATGTCGCCGGAGGCGATGTAAGGCGGATTGGACACGATCGCGTCGAACGGTCCGCGCAGCGCCGCGGCCATGTTGCAGGCGATGAACTTCGCGCGCGTCAGGGCGAGACGGCGGGCATTGTCGCGCGCCACCACGAGCGCCTGGATACTCGCGTCGGTGCCGACGCCGAAGGCGTTCGGCAGTTCGGACAGCAACGCCAGAATGAGCGCGCCGCTGCCGGTGCCGAGGTCGGCGATGCGCAGCTCTCGCGAGCGCGGGCCGCCCGCATCGATCGCCGCGAGCGCAGCCTCGACGACAGTTTCGGTTTCCGGTCTTGGCACCAGCGTCGCGGCATCGACGCGCAGCGGCAAGCTCCAGAATTCCTTGCATCCGAGAATGCGCGCGACCGGCTCGCCGGCGAGGCGGCGACTCGGCCAAAGCGGCGATGGCGCTTTCCTCGTCCGCGCCAAGCCGGCGCGCTGGCAGCCGCGGCGAGCGCCGCATGGTCGAGGCCAAGCGCGTGGCCGACGAGGATACGGGCAGTCGAGATCGGGCGAGTCGAGGCCGGCGGCGTGAAATTTTGCCGCCAATGCACGCCTGGCCTCGGCAACGGTGCGAACACCGTCAGGTCGCGCAAGCGTCGCGGCACCATCCGCACGCGGCGTCATCAATTCGTCTCCTCGGCCGCCAGCAACGCCGCCTGGTTCTCGGCGACAAGCGCATCGATGATCTCGCCCAGCGCTTCGCCTTCGAGAATCTGCGGCAGCTTGTAGAGCGTGAGATTGATGCGGTGGTCCGACACGCGGGCTTGCGGATAATTGTAGGTGCGGATGCGCTCGGAGCGATCGCCGGTGCCGACCTGGCCGCGGCGTTCGGCGGCGCGCGCGGCGTCCTGCTTCTGCCGCTCGAAATCGTAGAGCCGCGTCCGCAGCACGGCCATGGCCTTGGCGCGGTTGCGATGCTGCGAGCGGTCCTCCTGCATCGTCACCACGATGCCTGACGGAATATGCGTCACCCGCACCGCCGATTCGGTCTTGTTGACGTGCTGGCCGCCGGCGCCGCTCGAGCGCAGCGTGTCGATCTTGAGATCGGCGTCGTTGATGGCGATGTCGAGGTCCTGCGCCTCGGGCAATACGGCGACGGTCGCGGTCGAAGTGTGGATGCGGCCGGAGGCTTCGGTGTCGGGCACGCGCTGCACGCGGTGCACGCCGGATTCGTATTTGAGCTTGGCGAACGCGCCGCGGCCGCGGATTTCGGCGATGATTTCCTTGTAGCCGCCCATCGAGCCTTCGCTCGCGGTCACGATCTCGACCTTCCAGCGCTGGCTGGTGGCGTAGCGCTCGTACATGCGGAACAGATTGCCGGCGAACAGCGCCGCCTCGTCACCGCCGGTGCCGGCGCGGATTTCGAGAATGACGTTGCGCTCGTCCATCGCATCCTTGGGGATGAGCGCGACGCGCAGTTCCTCCTCGAGCGCGGTGCGCCGCGCCTCCAGCCCGGGCCGTTCCTGTTCGGCGATGGAGCGCATCTCGGCGTCGGTCGACGGATCCTCGATCAGGCTTGCCAGCCCGTCGAGCTCGCGCTGCGCGTCGCGATAGGCCTTCACCGCCTCGACCACCGGGGCAAGCTCGGCGAACTCGCGCGACAGCTTCACATAGGTCTCCGGCGGCAGCGGCGCCGTGAGATCGCGTTCGAGCGCGGCATGGCGGGTGACGAGCGCCGTGAGTTTCTGGTCGGGCAGCATCTTTAGAATTCTTGTTTGAGCATGATCGTATCCGAAAACCGGTTCCCACTTTTCGGGATCATGCTCTAAATCTGCAGCGCTTCGCGGGCGGCGAAAGCTTTCAGTTGCTCGCGGATCGGGGCGCCGCCATTTAGCTTGTCGATGAGGGGGCGAAGAAACGCCGCCGCCTTGCGGCAGTCAAGATCGAGCAGCATGGCCTTGACCGGGCCCACCGCTGACGGCGTCAGCGAAAGCGAGCGATAGCCGATGGCCGCCAGCGCCAGCGCGCCGATCGGCTGCGAAGCAAGCTCGCCGCACAAGGTCACCGGCTTTTTGTGCTCGCGAGCCTTGTCGGCAATATCCCTGAGCGCGCGGAGCACCGGCGCCGACAACGCATCGAACCGGCCGGAAACCCGCGGATTGCCGCGGTCGACGGCATAGAGGAATTGCACCAGGTCGTTCGAGCCGACCGAGAGGAAATCGACCCGTTCGAGCAGTTCGTCGAGCTGATAGAGCAGGGAGGGCACCTCGACCATGCTGCCGACCTCGACCTCGTCGGGCAGCTTGTGGCCGTGGCGGCGCAAATGCGTGAGCTCCTTCTCGACCAGTTCCTTGGCCTGGTCGAATTCCTGCGACCGTAGCGATCATCGGGAACATGATTTTCAGCGCGCGGCTGCCGGCGGCGCGTAACAGCGCGCGAAGCTGCGTGCGCAACAGCCCCGGCCGGTCGAGCCCGAGCCGGATCGCGCGCCAGCCCAGCGCCGGATTTTCTTCCTCGATGTTGCGCATATAGGGCAGCACCTTGTCGCCGCCGATATCGAGGGTGCGAAACGTCACCGGCTTGTCGCCCGCGGCTTCGAGCACGGCGCGGTACAGCGTGTACTGCTCGTTGGTGCGCGGAAAATTCGGCGCCACCATGAACTGCAATTCGGTGCGGAACAGGCCGATGCCGGCCGCGCCGGTATCGGCGATATGCGGCAGGTCGACGCTTAGGCCGGCATTGAGCAGCAAGGTTATCTGTTGGCCGTCCTTGGTGACGCAAGGCTTGTCGCGTAGCGCCAGATATTGCTGCTGGCGCCGCGCGCCGAGCCGCACCCGCTCCGCATAGGCCGCTTCCATGTCGGGCAGCGGCCGCACGTGCAGATCGCCGGCCAAGCCATCGACGATGATGGCGTCGCCCGGATCGACGACGCCGGTGGCGTTATCGACGTCGCCGACTGCCGGGATGCCCAGCGCGCGCGCGACGATCGCGACATGGGATTGCGGACCGCCTTCCTCCAGCACCAGACCGCGAAGCCGTTTCCTATCGTAGTCGAGCAGCGCCGCCGGGCCCATGGAGCGGGCCACCAAAATCGCGTTCTCCGGCAGGCTTTCGCGCGACGGCGCGTGGTCGCGGCCGGTGAGCTGGCGCATCAGCCGATTGGCGAGGTCGTCGAGGTCGTGCAGGCGCTCGCGCAAAAATGGGTCGGTTTGCCGCAGCATGCGGGCGCGGGTATCGGACTGCACGCGCTCGACCGCAGCCTCCGCGGTCAGCCCGGTCATCACCGCTTCCTCGAGCTTGTGCACCCAGCCGCGGTCATAGGCGAACATGCGATAGGCTTCGAGAATGTCGCGGTGCTCGCCGCCTTCGACCACATCGCCGTGCTCGAGCAATTCGTCGAGATTGGAGCGCAGCGTCTCGACCGCAGCTTGGAGATGCTTCAATTCCTTTGGGATGTCGTCGGCGATGAAATTGGTGACGACGACGCGCGGCTCGTGCAGCACGACGTGCCCCAGCGCGATGCCATCGCTCAAGGCGGAACCTTTGATGTGGACCGTGCGCCGCGCCGCCGGCTCGGCGCCGGGCAGCGCCATGGCCGAGAGCTCGCCGGAGGCGATCATCTCGGCCAGCACCATGGCGGTGGTCTGCAGCGCTTCGACTTCTTCCTCGGAGTAGGTGCGCCGCGCCCGGTTCTGCACCACCAGCACGCCGAGCGTGTTGCCGGCGCGCAGCACCGGCACGCCGAGGAAGGAGTGATAGATTTCTTCGCCGGTCTCCGGCCGGAAGGAGAAGGCCGGATGCGCTTGCGCGTTCGACAGATTGATGGCGCTGGCCTGGCTCGAGACCAGGCCGACCAGGCCCTCGTCCGAGCGCAGTACCGTCTGATGCACGGCGTCGCGCTTCAGGCCTTCGGTGGCATACAGCTCCAGCGTGGAATCGACGCGCAGCACATAGACGGAGCACACCTCCGCAACCATGTTGGCGGCGATCAGCACCACGATCTTGTCAAGGCGTTCCTGCGCGCTGACCGGCTCCGCCATCACTTCGCGAAGCCGGCGCAACAGCACGCGCGGACCGCCGAGAGCGCCACGCATGGGTCCCTCGGGTTATGCTTCGACCGAGCGCAGCCGGTGTCGCGCTGGTCCTGTTCAAAGAGAAGTTCGCCCGGGTCCCGTCCCGAGGCGACCATCCTCTCGCCTATATCGAATGCGGTATGCAAACCGCAAGCCAGAGACAAGGTTATGACGGCGGCTAAATTTGTGCGCCGCAACCAAAAACCGGCGAAAAAGCCGTTTATGGCGCCGTTTTGTCGAGGCCGTAGAGCGAATGCAGCGTGCGTACCGCGAGCTCCGTAAACGCCGCGTCAATCAGCAGCGAAAACTTGATCTCGGAGGTGGTGATGGCGCGGATATTGATCGAACGCTCGGCCAACGCGCTGAACGCTTGCGCGGCGACGCCGGCGTGGCTGCGCATGCCGATGCCGATGACGGATATCTTGGCCACGTCTGTGGCGCCGTCGAGCCGCGTGTAGCCGATCGCCTGCTTGGCCTTGGCGATGGTGTCGAGCGAGCGCTGATAGTCCGCTGCCGGCACCGTGAACGTCAGGTCGGTGGTCTTGCCGTCGGCCGAGACGTTCTGGACGATCATGTCGACGTTGATGTTGGCTTCCGACAGCGGACCGAAAATCGCCGCTGCCACGCCCGGCTTGTCCTGCACCTGACGGATGGAAATTTGCGCCTCGTCGCGCGAGAAGGCGATGCCGGTGACTGTTTGCTGTTCCACGATCTCGTCCTCTTCGCAGATGAGGGTTCCGGGCGGATTCTTGTGCGGGTCGATGTCCTCGGGCCGGTCGAAGCTCGAACGCACGAAGATGCGCACGTTATGCACCATGCCGAGCTCCACCGAGCGCACCTGCATCACCTTGGCGCCGAGCGAAGCGAGCTCCAGCATTTCCTCGTACGCGATCTTGTCGAGCCGCTGCGCACGGGGCACCACGCGCGGATCGGTGGTGTAGACGCCGTCGACGTCGGTGTAGATGTCGCAGCGGTCGGCGCGGATCGCGGCCGCGATCGCGACGGCCGAAGTGTCCGAACCGCCGCGGCCCAGCGTGGTGATGCGGCCGGTTTCCTTGTGCAGGCCCTGGAAGCCGGCGATGACCGCAACCTCCTTGCGTTCCTTGAAACGCTGGATCAGTTCGGCGCCATCGATATCGCGAATTCGTGCCGAGCCGTGCACGTTCGAGGTCAGGATCGGAATCTGCCAGCCCTGCCATGAGCGCGCGTTAACACCGAATTCCCTCCAGCGCAATCGCCAGCAAGCCTGCGGTGACCTGTTCGCCGGAAGCGACGACGGCGTCATATTCGCGCGTATCGTACAGCGACGAGGCCTCGCGACACCATTCGACCAGCTTGCTGTTCGTCGTGCCGGACATGGCCGAAACCACGACCGCGACCTCATGGCCGGCGTCGACCTCGCGCTTGACGTGGCGCGCGACGTTGCGGATGCGGTCGATATCGGCGACCGACGTTCCGCCGAATTTCATCACCAGACGGGCCATAACTTCAGTTCGCAGCCTTCAAAGTCAGACGCGCCGGCGGCGCCAGCGCATACATACCGGCGGGGTCAGGCGGCTGCAACCTGACCCCGTTTTTACTCCGTGCGCGTGCCGGACGCGCTTAATTCTTGACGTATTCCTTGACGTCGGTGTCGGCGGTGAAGCCGCCGAACACATGGCCGTCCTTGTCGACGGTGACGCCCTCGGGCATTTCCGCCTTCGGATCGGTCGCGGCGATGAAGGCCGTCACCTTGCCGTCCTTGACGCTGCCGATGCGGATGCCCTGGTGAAACGGCGCGTTCACTTTGTCGCTCGATTGCGAGTTGGCGACGTAGAGAATGTCGTTGCGGATATAGACGCCGCTCGGCCGGCCGAATTGCTTCCATTCGGCGACGAATTTTCCGTTCTGATCGAAAATCTGGACGCGATTGTTCGATCGGTCGGCGACGTAAAGCCGGCCGGCCGAATCCATGGCGAGGCCGTGGGTGACGTCGAACTCGCCCTGTCCCGAGCCGTGGTGGCCCCAGGTGGCGAGGAATTTGCCGTCGCGCGAATATTTGACGATGCGGTCGTTGGTCTTGTCGCCGTGGCCGTCGGCAATGAAAATATCGCCATTCGGCGCGACCAGGACGTCGGATGGGCCGTTGAGCTCGTCATGGCCGTTGCCGGCGACGCCGGGCTTGCCGATCGTCATCAGCACCCGTCCATCGGGACTGAATTTTATCGCGGTTTCGCCGCGGCCGTTGCCGGCCTGGCCGTCGGTGACCCAGACATTGCCGTCGCGGTCGATACCGAGGCCGTGCGGCCAATTGATCAGGCGCGAGCCGAAGCTCACCACCTGCCGGCCGGTGGCGTCGAATTTCTGGATCGGCGCGATGCTCGAGCCGACACAGGTTTTGCCGCCGCAGCGATCGTACACCCAGAGGCTCGTGCCATCGCGGTCGATATCGACGCCGATCGCCTGGCCCCACGTGCGGCCTTCAGGCAGCTTCGCCCAATGCTCGACGACGTGATACGGATTTGGCGCGCTGTTTGGATCGTCGGCCTTAACCTGTCCGCCGGACAGTGCAATGGCGCCGACAACGGCGGCGCCGACGAGGCCCGCACACAGCGTTATCTTTACGCGTTCGCGCATGGCGATTCCCTCCCTTAAAATTTCCACGCTGTACTTGCGACAGCTCAACGCAAGCGTGCGCTTTTTTGCCGAGCGTCGCAAGCGTCCGGCGACGCAGGTGCCGGAATTGTCACGTCATATTGGACCGTGATACAGACAGCCGAAATTACGATACCAATTGCCGATCAAGAGACGCCGCATCGTTGCGTTGAGTGAGGGTGTGAAATGCCGGCCGTGATTGACCCCGTGAGCGGGCTCGAGCTTTACGAACTCAGCCATCGCTGGGGCATGTATACGCCGATCTTCCCGGGCTACGAGGAGATCAAGCTCGAACGCATCACCCATCATGCCAAGCAAGGCGTGATGACGCACAAGATCACCACGATCTTCCACACCTCGACGCATCTGAACGCGCCGATCCATCTCGTGCCCGGCGCGCCGGCGGTCGGCGATCTTGAGCTGCAAAAGTTTTTTGGCACCGGCGTCGTCGCTCTCGATCCCCAAACGAAAATGGGGATTGATCGAGCCATCCGATCTCGAACGCGTAAAACCGCAGATCAAAGCCGGCGACATCGTCCTCATCAACACCGGCGTGGCATCGCAAATACGCCGACAGCAAGGAATATTTCGGCTACGCGCCGGGCCTGAGCAAGCACGCCGCGGAATGGCTGGTCAAAAAGCGCGTAAAACTCGTCGGCATCGACACCGCTTGTGTCGATCATCCGCTGGCGACGTCGCTTGGGCCGCATCGCAACGGCCCGCAGATCAAATATCTGCTGCCCGAATACAAGGAAGCCACCGGCCGCGAAGCGATCAAGGACTTTCCGGAATGGAATGCCGGCGCACCGTACGCTGCTCGAAGCCGGCATCCCGACGATCGAGAATGTCGGCGGCGATCTCGATGCGCTCAGCGGCAAGCGCTGCACGTTCCAGGGCTTTCCGTGGAAATGGCATGAGGGCGACGCCTGCGTGATCCGGCTGGTCGCCATGCTCGATCCGAAGGGCACGTGCCGGCTGGAGCGCGGCGCGGGACGCAAGGCATCGGCAAAGACATCACCGGCCATAAAAAAATCGCCGCGCGGCGCCGACAGCTTGCAATTCTTCGATCTCAGCCATCCCTGGGGCCATGGCATGCCGCAATGGCCGTCGCGCGCCAATCTCAATGTCCGGGTGCTGGAGTTTCATGCCAAGGACGGCCTTCTGGTGCAGCAATTCGAAGGCATCATGCATCGCGGCACCCATATGGATGCGCCGATCCATGTGGCGGAGAACCAGCCGACACTGACCGGCTATCCGCTGTGGCGCTTCTTCGGCACCGGCGTCGCCGTTTCGATCCCGAAAGGCAAGTGGGGCGTCGTCACGCCGAAGGATCTGGAACGCGCCGAGCCGAAAATCCAGAAGAACGACATCGTGATGATCAACACCGGGAGCCACAGGAACTACGGCGACAATCCCGATTACTTCGCCTATTCGCCCGGCCTCTACAAAGAAGCGGCGGAGTGGCTGGTGGAACGCGGCGTCAAACTCGTCGGCATCGACGTGCAGGCGCTCGATCACCCGCTCGGCACCTTCCTCGGTCCGCATGGGCCGGGACCGGCGCAGCCGCATCTCGACGTCGAGTACAAGGCCGAGACCGGCCGTCACATCATCGAAGACTTCCCGTACTGGGAGCCGGCGCACAAGATCATGATGACCAACGGCATTCCCGGCATCGAGAATATCGGCGGCGATATCGACGCACATCACCGGCCGCCGCTGCACGTTCTTCGCGTTTCCGTGGCGCTGGCCGGAAGGCGAGGGTTGCGCATTGCGCGTCGTCGCCGTGCTCGATCCGAAGCAGGCGTTTCGTTTCGAAACCGGACGATAAGCCATGATCTCCGAGCCGCTGCGCAATCCGCTGTCGCTGTTCGACGTCAAGGACAAGGTCGCCATCGTCACCGGCGCCTCGGGGACGTTCGGCCGCGCGACCGCGCTGGCTCTGACCGCGCTCGGCGGCAAGGTGCTGCTCGCGTCCGGCAGCAAAGGCGAGCTCGACGAGGTTGCCGCCGAGGTCCGTGAGCTCGGCGGCGATCCGGCCGTGATTGTTCGTCGCCCCGATAGCCTTGCCGATGCCCAGGCGATGCTCGACGCGGCGCTGCAAAAATTCGGCCACGTCGACCAGCTCGTCGTCGCTTCGGGCTTCAACAAGCCGGGCTTCATTCAGGACTTGGACTACGAGGACTGGCAGGCGGTGATGGATGCCAATGTGCGCGGCATCTGGTTCATGGCCAAGGCGGTCGGCACCTATTGGATCGACAAGAAAGTCAAAGGCAAAGTGCTGACGATGTCCTCGGTGCGCGGCCGGCACGGCAATATTTCCGGCTATACCGGCTATTGCACGTCGAAGGGCGCCACCGATTCGCTGACGCGCGTGCTGGCGACCGAATGGGCCAAGCACGGCATCACGGTGAACGCGATCGCGCCGACGGTTTTCCGCTCCAAGCTGACGGCCTGGATGTACGGCGACAACGAGCTTGGCCAGCAGACGCGCGCGCGGTCGCTGTCGCGCATCCCGCTCGGCCGGCTCGGCGAGGTGGAGGATTTGGTCGGGATGGCGATCTATCTGTTGTCGCCGGCGTCCGATTTCTGCACCGGCCAGATCATGTATGTCGATGGCGGTTACACCGCGGGTTAATCGCGGCGCGATCAATCGTCTTTCTTCGGCGCAATCGGTTTCGGCACTTCGCCTAAACATGCGGCAGTCGCCATCATGGAAGACCAGAATGCAACCCACAGCAAAGCAGGCATGACCATTTCTCCTGTATGGATTGGTCAATCAAAACCGGCGATGCAATAACGTTTATGCTGCATCGCAGTTCCATGAAACACACTGGCGTGAGGGCGACGTGAGCGAGCCTGGAAAACAAAAAATCGGCGTTATCGGCGGCGGCTTGATGGGCCACGGCATTGCCTATCTGTTCGCCGCGGCCGGGCATCCGGTCGGCTTGTTTGAGCCGATGGCTGAAATCCGAAACTCTTTGCCGAAGCGGCTGGCGGCGATCGCCGCGCTTTTCGGCGACGATCCGGCGCTGCTGCAGCGAATCGAAACCTACGACCAGCTTGCGCCTGCGGTAAAAGGTGCGGCATTCGTGTTCGAGGCGGCGCCGGAAAAACTGCCGCTGAAGCAGAAGATTTTCGCCGATCTCGAAAGCGCGGTCGCGCCGGAGACGATTCTCGCCAGCAACAGCTCGGCCATTCCGTCGACCGACATCGGCCGCCATCTCAAACACCGCGAGCGCGTCGTCGGCACGCATTTCTGGAATCCGCCGCATCTGGTGCCTCTGGTCGAAGTCATCCAGAACGAATAGACCAGCGACGCCGTGGTGCGCGCGACCATGGATTTGTTGCGCAATGCCGGAAAAGTCCCGGTCCACGTGCGCCGCGACATTCCGGGCTTTGTCGGCAACCGCTTGCAGCACGCCATGAAGCGCGAGGCGATCGCGCTGGTCGCCGCCGGCGTCTGCGATGCCGAGACCATCGACACCGTCGTCAAGGAAGGCTTTGGCGCGCGCACCGCGGTGCTTGGGCCGATGGAGCAATCCGATCTGGTCGGGCTGAATCTCACCCTCGACATCGCGGAGGTGCTTATTGCCGACCTCGATCGCACAGCGGGCCCGCATCCGTTCCTCCGCGAAAAAGTCGCGGCCGGCAAGCTCGGCATGAAGACCGGCGAGGGTTTGCGCAAATGGGCGCCGGGCGAGGCCGACGCGGTGCGCGCAGCGGCTGTCGCATTTTTTGGTCGAGCAGGCCAAGGCAAGGAAGAAGAATTCGGCTCAGCCCTCGTAGGGCAGTCCGACATATTGCTCCGCCAGCGACGCCTGGGCGTGCTCGGAGGCCAGCAGATAGTCGAACTGATTGAGCCGCATCTGTTGCTCGAACGGCGTCTCGTCGGGGAAGCGGTGCAGCAGCATGGTCAGCCACCACGACATGCGCGCGGCGCCCCAGACGCGGCGCAACGCCGTGTCGGAATAGCTGTCGAGGTAATCGGTCTTGTTGTGGCGATAGGCTTCGGTCAGCGCGCGCGACAGATAAAAAACATCCGAGACCGCGAGGTTGAGACCTTTGGCGCCGGTCGGCGGCACGATATGGGCGGCGTCGCCGGCCAGGAACAGCGCGCCGTAACGCATCGGCTCGGAGACAAAACTGCGCAGCGGCGCGATGGATTTTTCGATCGACGGGCCGGTGACGATGCTGTCCGCCATATCTTTCGGACAGCGCGCCTTGAATTCTTCCCAGAAGCGGTCGTCCGGCCAGTCTTCGAGCCTGGTGTCGAGATCGCACTGGATGTAGTAGCGGCTGAGCATCGGATTGCGCTGCGAGGCCAGCGCAAAGCCGCGGCTGTGATAGCAATAGCAAATCTCCGGATAGGGCGGCGTCTCCGACATGATGCCGAGCCAGCCGAACGGATAGCTCTTCTCGTAGGTCTTGACCAAAGCCGCCGGGATCGATGTGCGGCTGACGCCGTGAGAGCCGTCGCAGCCGGCGATGTAGTCGCAGTCGATCCGCTGCTCTTGCCGTCCTTTTCGAAGGTCACGTAGGGCTTGCCCGACGTCAGGTCGTGCAGCTGCACATTGGCGGCTTCGTCGATCACTTGACCGCCGGCGGCGTCGCGGGCGGCATAGAGGTCTTCGGTGATGTTGGTCTGGCCGTAAGCCATCATCGGCTTGCCGGTGTATTTCCTGGTGTCGATGAGGAACCGCGGCCGGCCTTCCCAGGCGATGCTCGAGCCGTCATGGGGTGCGCCTTCGCGGTCCATGCGCTCGCCGAGCCCGACTTCGCGCAACAGCGCGACGGTGCCGGCCTCCAGCACGCCGGCGCGAATCCGTTCCAGCACGTGCGCGCGGGTCTGGCGCTCCAGCACGATGCTGTCGATGCCGTTGCGGTCGAGAATATGGGAGAGCAGCAGGCCGGCCGGCCCGCCGCCGATGATGGCGACTTGTGTTCGCATCAGCCCGCAATTCCCATCGCCTCGACAAATTCCCGCCGCACCTCGGCCGGCTGGCCGTAATGGTGGCGGAATTCCTTCAGCCGCTGGCGCAGGATCGGGTCCTTGTCGAATTCCGCAAGCGTGAGGCCATCGGTGTTGAGCTCGCGCGCCATGTTCGGCAGCGCGATGCACTGCGCCTCATTGGCGCTGCGGATGATGCCGCCGGGCTCCTTGCCGGCCGCCATGGCCTCGAGCTCTTCGAAGAAGCGGCCGCGCATCATGGTGATGCCGATGTCGCTCGAGCGCAGATGCTCCTTGGTGCGGTCGGCGATGCGGCCCTGGCCGGCCCAGGCGACGATGTCCTGATTGATGACGTGGCTGGTGATGAAGCGGCCGGTTTCGTCCTGCAGCGGGCTGACCCAGGTCGGCACGCGCTCCTGCACGTAAGGCTCGCGGTCCTTCGGCACGCGCATGAAGAACCACGCCACGCTGAGCGTATTCTCGTCGTCGACCGGCACGCGCCACTCGAAATGGCTGCCGAGATAAAAACCGTTCGGCCACAGCGCGACGCGCCCGACGGTCCAGTAGCGATCCTCCTCGCTCTGGCCTTCGCGCACGCGCTTGTAGACGAAGCCGTGGTCGAACGCCTCGAACTTGAGCTTGAGATGTTTCGGCGCAACGTTGGCGTCGGCGCCGCGCATGCGGGCGCCCCAATTGTCGTGCATCCACTCGAAGTGCACCGGGTCGATGGAGTTCTCCTGGCACTGAAACCAGTTGCACGGCACGTCGGCGAGCACGATCTCGCGAAAGCCGTTGCGCCAGGTGAACGGCTCCCACACCGGCAGTTCCGGTGCCGGCAGCGGGCCGAGATAGGCGAACAGCAGGCCGGCGCATTCCTTGACCGGATAGGCTTTGGTCTCGCAGCCGGCCTTCGACGGTTTCGGACTGGTGGTGTCTTCATAGGGCTGTTCGAGGCAGCGGCCGGTCTGGTCCACGAGCCAGCCGTGATAGCTGCAGCGGATGCCGGTCTCTTCGACCCAGCCATAGGCCATGTCGGCGCGGCGGTGCGGGCAATGCCGGTCGATCAGGCCGTAACGGCCGCCGCGGTCGCGGTAGAGGACGAGGTCCTCGCCCATCAGGCGCAGGGTCTTGATCGGGTTGCTGTCGAGCTCGCTGGCGCCGGCGATCGGCTGCCAGTAGCGGCGCAGCAATTCGCCCATCGGCGTGCCGGGTCCGACGCGGGTGAGCATCTCGTTGCGGGCGGCGGTGAGCAAGCGTTCCTCGCTGATGTCCGGTTGGCCGATATCCGGTAGTGATTATTCCACCACTGGGCGCGGATCGGGAAGGGGATAGCGTTAATCGTACGCCGGCGGCGGAATTGCAGCCGAATCAGCCATTTCGCCGCGCGTGCAGCGGCGGGCGGAATTTCGATTCAAATCTAAATTGTTTTTTTATCGGCCATTCAACGGGTTTCAGTGTTCTATGCCGGCATGAGCGCAGCCGACACAGCGAGCCGGGACGCCGGCGCATGGTTCGTCGAGGCGGATCATGTCAGCGTCACCGCGCTGGCGCGGCGGCGCTCGCGCGCCCGCATGGACGAAGAGCGCGCCAAGTCCGGGCGCGTCGTCATCGTTTCCTCGCTGTTTCTCGTGCTTTTTACCGCGGCCTTGCTGATCGGCGGCCATGCGGCGATCGACCCGCTCTTGCAGTCGGCGGTGGACGCGCGGGAGACCAAGGGCACCGGCGAAGTCGTCTGGACGATGCCCGACGGGATATTTTGCCGGCATATGTCGTTTGACAACGTGACCGCGGAAATCACCGAGGGCGGCATCGAGCGCTGCACCAAGCGACATTGCCGGAAATCGCCCGCGCGCAGCCCGGGGTTTTGCCTGGGCACACCCATTGAACCGGCGGTCGTAGGCCGGCCGGTAGCCAGGCTTCTTCGCCTGGACCATCGACGGCGGGTCCGCTACTTTCGGTCCGGAATGAGAGCTCTTCTCAAGACCGGGATAAGACAAATGCGGACCACGTTTTTCGTTTGCCGGCTGGCATTGCCGGTCTGCGCGTTGCTCTTTTGTAGCCTTCACCAAGCCGGCGCCCAGGGCCGCCACGACCCCCGTCGACGTCCAACAGGCTTGCACGCCCGACGCCATGCGACTGTGCACCGACACCATCCCGGACAGTGGCGAAAACCACCGCCTGCATGAAAGCAAAGCGCGCGCAGATCAGCAAAGAGTGCCGCGTCGCCATGGCCGGCGGCGGCGGTGGCGGCGGCGGCGGCGCGCAGGGTGCACCACTACTACCACCATCACTACGCGCATTAATTAAGCAGATATCGCGACTGATCAATTTTTGACGCTGAAATCGTCGGCGCGACCAAGCTGCGGCGTGGCGTCGCGTGCGCCGCGCCTTGAGCGTTGTCGCCTGAAAATGCCATGGTGCGCCGCTAACGGTCCGTGGAGACCGGCTCGGCGTCGGGGCGGAGTTTTTCAGGAGGGGTGATGCGCAGCGCCATGCAGCGATGGTGGCTCGGCATATTCGTAGCCGCCGTGCTGATCGCGGTTCTCGCCGAACTCCAGGGCGCAGCCGGCGCCAAGCGAAGACGCGTTGGTGCTCGAAGTCGATCAGGCTCTCGGCGCGGCCATGCGCGCCGACGATAAATCGGTCGCGCGCAAGCTGCTTTCGCTGCAATTCACCTTCGTCGACGCCAACGGCAAGATTTACGAGCGCAAGGATTTCCTCGCCGATCTCAAAACCGCGGCCGCCGCCCCGCCGAGCGATCCGGTGGTGAAGATTTACGGCCGCATCGGCATGGTCACCGGCCACCGCAAATCCGCCGACGGCCGTGACGTGTTCTTTCTCGACATCTGGGCCAAGCAAAAACGCGCCTGGCGCGCGCTGGTGAGCCAGGAGGTGGTGCTGGCCGCGACGGATACGCCGCGCCCCGCGCCAGCCCGGACGAGCGCGGCAGCGGCTCCTTACGATTGCAAGAATCCCTGCCAGACGGTTCCCTATCGCGTGCGCTCGCCTGCCGAGCAGGACATCGTCAATTCATTCCAGTCGATCGAGAAGGCCGCCATCGGTCACGATGCCGCCGAATGGGGCAAGCACATCGCCGACGAGTTCGTGCTCTACGGCAGCGACCGCGCGCCGATTGCCAAATCCGGACGCATCGCCACGATCAATCGCCAGAAGGAGAACAATACGCCGGTGACGGTCGGCGAGGTTCAGGCCATGCGGCTGTCGGTCTACGACGACGGCGCGGCCATGATCGCAACCCACGCTTTGCCGGACAATTCGCGGCCGCCGTATCAAGCCGCCCGCGTTTGGGTGAAACGCAACGGCCAGTGGCTGATGGCGATCAGCGTGCAGACCGACATCAAATAAATAGCGGCCTCACTGCATGCGGTTTGATGCCGAGATCCCTGGCGAAGGCCGCGACCGTGGCCCGTTGCTCCTCGATCGATTTGCCGAATTCGTCCGGCCCGCCGATATTCATGATCTGGCCGGTGATCGCCAGCCGGTCGGCGATGGTGGAATCGGCGACGGCGCGAATATCGGCGGTGATACGCTCGCGCAATTCAAGCGGCATTCCCGGCGGACCGAACAGACCGACCAGTCCGTCGAGGGCAAGCGCCGGATAGCCGGCTTCCGCGACCGTGGGGACGTTCGGCTCGCTCGGCGCGCGCACGGTGTTGGCCATGGCAAGAAGTTTGATCTTGCCGGCTTGGAGCTGTGGCCGCACGATCGCGAGCGCCGACGAATAGACTTGCACCCGATTCTCGGCGAGGTCGTTCGCGGCATCGACCGGGTTGCGATAAGGCACCTCGACCATGTTCAGGCCGAGCTGCTTCAGCCAGCCGGCAAATACG
Source organism: uncultured Alphaproteobacteria bacterium (assembly GCA_963831975.1). Taxonomy (GTDB): domain Bacteria; phylum Pseudomonadota; class Alphaproteobacteria; order Rhizobiales; family Xanthobacteraceae; genus BOG-931. The sequence continues at coordinate 262,725 of CAWHSO010000026.1, read as the reverse complement.
AATTCGTGCGCCCCCGTCACGCCGGCCCAATCGAGTTTGCCGGGCTCCGCGCGCGCCAGCGCGACGAGGTCGCCCAGTGAAGCGACGGTCATTGCGGCCGGGACCGAAATGGCAATCAGCGTGTTTGAGAATCGCGTGATCGGCACGAGGTCGCTCGGCTTGTACGGCAGATTGTCGTGCAGAAACGGATGCGCAGTGAACGATGACGACGGCGCGAACAGCAGGACGTGGTCATCGTGAGCCGTGACGAAGGCGTTGATGGCGACAAGGCCGTCACCGCCGGGGCGGTTATCGACGATGACCGGCTGTCCCCAGCGCTGCGCGAGCCGGTCCGCCAATAGCCGCGCGCCGATATCGGTTCCGCTGCCCGCGCCAAGGGTCAGAATGAGGCGGACGGGACGGGTCGGCCAATCGGCCGCTACTGATGGCGTGCCGGCGACAATCAGGGCGGCGAGAGCAACGAAGACGGACAAGGCGCGAAAGTACATAATCTCATCCCATTCGCGCTTACATCCGTCCGACGGCGGACGATTCGGCACGAAGTCTTAGCTCTCCAACCCCGTCGGCACGTTTTTATTCTCGCTCTCGAGCTTCATGCCGGCGGCGAGCGCCATGGTTTCGGCCAGCGCCGCGAAATCCTTCTCCAGATATTCCTTCGGGTTCTTCTGCAGCATGGCGGCGCCGAAATGGCCTTGCAGCACCTCGCGCGTCGCCGCCGTTATCGGCATCGGCACGTCCATTTCGCGGGCGAGCTCGAGCCCGAGATCGAGATCCTTGCGCAACAGCTCCGGCGTGAACGTGGTGGTCCAGTCGAGATTGACCAGCGCCGGCGATTTATAGGCGGTGAACATCGAGCCCATCACGCCGTTGTTGAGGAAGGCGAGGAAGGCGTGGCGCGGCACGCCCATCTTGTTGGTCAGAAGCGTGATCTCGATCAGATTCTCGATGACGACGCCGAGCATGACATTGTGGGCGATCTTGCAGACGCGGGCGAGCTCGCCGTCGCCCACATAGGACACGCCGCGCGGCGCGAACACTTCGATCAGCGGCGTTGCGGTCTTGCAGGCGGCTTCCGGGCCGGAGACGACCGCGGACAGCTTGCCGGCCTTGATCACCTTGGCGTTGCCGCTCACCGGCGAGGCGACGAAATCGGCGCCGAGCTGTTTGAGCTTGTCGCGGATCGTGGCCGATTCCTCGACCGCGATGGTCGAGCAGTCGACCACGATCGGCGGCATCTTGCCGCCTTGGCTGCAGACGCCGTTCTTGCCGTACAGCACGTCCTGCACGTCCTTGCCGGTGGCGACGATCGAGAACAGCACGTCGACGTCTTTCAGCTCGTACAGATGATCGACCACCTTGCCGCCGATCTTGGCGAGCGGCTCGGCCTTGGCGCGGGTGCGATTCCAGATCGTGACGTCATGGCCCGCCTTGATGAGCCGCTCGGCCATCGGGAAACCCATGCGGCCCATGCCGATCCAGCCGATTTTCTGCGTGTTTTTCGTGGCCATGCCAAACTCCTTTGCTGTCGGGCGCTGTCCTATCACAGGGCGCGGACACTGCAACGGCTTGGCAACGGCTTGTCCGGTCCATGAGCTGGCCGCACTATCCTCGACGCGCATGGCACACGACCTTGCTCAATTTTCCGAAACCGCGCAGCGCTGCGCGCGAGGACGGCCCGCTGCGCCGCGTGGCGCGCAACCTGTTCCCCTTTGTCGTGGTCGGCGCGATCTGGGAGGTGGTGGCGCATGCCGGTCTGTTTCCGCCGCGGTTCTTCCCGCCGTTGGAAGCGATTGCCGCGGTGTTCGCGCGGCTGACGTTGAGCGGCGTGCTGCCGCATCACGCGCTCGATACGCTGGCGCGGCTGATGGCCGGCTTCGCGCTCGCGGCCTTGATCGGCGTGACCATCGGCATTCTCATGGGCCGCTCGCGGCGCGCCGAAGATATTTTGCTGCCGCTGGTCAGCATCGGCGCGCCGATTCCGGGTCTCGCTTATGCGCCGCTGTTTCTGTTGTGGTTCGGGCCGGGCAATGTCTCGGCGATCGCCCTGGTCGCGTTCGTTTCGACGTTTCCGATCATCTACAATTCCTGGACCGGCGTGAAAGCGGTCAAGGATATTTGGGTGCGCTCCGCGCAAGCGATGGGCGCCAACGATCGCCGCCTGTTTCGCCACGTCATTTTGCCCGGCGCGCTGCCCTACATCATGACCGGCCTGCGGCTCGGCCTGGCGCAGGCTTGGCGCATCCTGGTCGGCATCGAAATGCTGGCCGCCGTGTCGTGGGGCTTGGGCTGGCTCATCTTCGGCGCCCAGGAATTCCTCAATACCGACGTGATGCTCGCCGGCATCGTGGTGATCGCGCTGATCGGACTGACGCTGGAGAAGCTGGTGTTCGAGCGGCTCGAAGAATTCACCGTGGTGCGCTGGGGGATGTTGACGTCATGACGGCGGATCGGGTGCGCTCGCTGCGCCGTGGCGCGATCACCATCATCGCGGTGCTGGCGCTCTACCAAGCCGTCGCGCGTAGCGGCCATTTCGCGCCGGCCTTGATGCCGCCGCTCGGCGCGGTGGCGCGCACGCTGTGGGATTCGCTGCTCGACGGCACGATGATCGAGCACTCAGCCTTCACGCTCTATCGCGTGCTGTGCGGCTTCGGTCTCGCGGTGTTCATCGGCTTGCCGCTCGGCGTGCTGATGGGCCGCTTCCGGCCGGTGGAGAATTTCGTGCTGCCGCTCGCCAGCGCGCTGATGCCGATCCCGTCGCTCGCCTGGATTCCGATCTTGATCCTCTGGTTCGGGCTCGGCAATCCGGTGACGATCCTGGTCGTGTTCTACGCCGCGCTGTTTCCGATGCTGCTCAACACCTGGTCGGGCGTGCGCGCGGTCAATCCGCTCTGGCTGCGCGCCGCCGGCGCCATGGGCGCCAACGAACATGCGCTGTTCTGGAAGGTGATCATTCCCGGCGCCTCGCCGTTCATCATCGCCGGATTGCGGCAATCCTTCCTGCGCGCCTGGGTCGCGGTGATCGGCGCCGAAATGCTGGCGGCGTCGGACTGGGGATTGGGCTGGGTCATCTTCGACGCCAAGGAATTCCTCAATACCGACGTCATGCTGTCCTCGCTCGTCGTCATCGGCTTCATCGGCTTCGTCAGCGAGCGGCTGGTATTCGGCTCGATCGAGCGCGCCACCATCTATCGCTGGGGCATGGCGCGGGCGGCCAAACAAACCTGAGCCAAGACCTAAGCGCCGGCGCCACAGCCGCCGAGCGACAAGGCCTGCCGTTTATGCTTGAAAGAGCCGGGAAACGTCCCTTGGCAGTGCCGCAAGAAAAATCGATGCCCCATATCGAGGCGCGCGATATCACGCTGATTTACGATACGCCGAGCGGCTCCGTGCCGGGGGTCCGCGGCGTGAGCTTCGCGATGGAGGCGTCGGAATTCGTCTGCATCGTCGGGCCGAGCGGCTGCGGCAAATCAACGCTGCTCAACATCATCGCCGGTTTCATCACGCCGAATTCAGGCGAGATCCGCATCGCCGGCCAGCCGGTCAAAGGCTACGGCATGGACCGCGGCATCGTGTTTCAGGATTTCGCCCAGCTGTTTCCCTGGCGCACCGCGCTGGGCAACGTCGCCTTCGGCCTGGAAATGAAGGGCATGGCGAAGGCCGAACGCGAGACCATTGCGCTCGAACAGCTTCGCCTGGTGAAGCTCGAAAACTTCGCCCGCTCCTATCCGCACCATCTGTCCGGCGGCATGCAGCAGCGGGTCGCGATCGCACGCGCGCTGGCCTACAATCCGGCGGTGCTGCTGATGGACGAGCCGTTCGCGGCGCTCGACGCCTTGACCCGCGACGACATGCAACGGCTTCTCGCCGATGTATGGCGCACGACGCGCAAGACGGTGATCTACGTGACCCACAATGTCGCCGAGGCCGTCTATCTCGCCGACCGGGTCGTGGTGATGACGCCGCATCCGGGCACGGTGAAGACCGAAGTGCCGATCCGGCTGCCGCGGCCGCGCGATCCGCTCAGCGTCGAATTCCTCGATCATCAGAAGGAGCTGTTGCGCCTTCTCGGTCAGGACGCGCGAGGCCATTGATATGACGTGCCCCATTGCAGTCGGGCGATGGACGCTGGCGCTGCTGCTGCTTTTGTGCGCGCGGCCGGCACAGGCAGCCGACACCTATCCGAGCCGTCCCATTCGCCTCGTCGTCGGCTTCGGCGCCGGCGGCCCGACCGATATTCCGGCCCGCTTCATCGCCGACCGGCTCGGCACGGCGCTGGGCCAGCCGGTCGTGGTCGAGAACAAGCCGGCCGCGGGCGGCATCGTGGCGACCCGCGATGTGCTGGCGCAGCCGCGCGACGGCTATACGCTGCTCCTGTGCACGCATTTCGACGCGACCAATGTCGCGGTCTATCGCAATGCCGGTTATCAGCTCGGCGACATCGCGCCGATCTCGCTGATCGCCAAATATTATTACGGCCTGGCGCTGGCGAACGTCGATTCCGGCGGACGATTTTGAATCGTTCGTCACCTACGCCAAAGCGCATCCCGGCGAAGTCACTTATGCGACGGTCGGCGCCGGTTCGGCGCAAGAGATCATGGCGCGCCAATTGGAGAAACTTACCGGCGTGACGATGAATCGCATTCCGTTCCGCGGCGGCATTGGCGTGGTGCAGGAACTGGTCGCCGGCAGGGTCGATCTTTACCCGTCGCCGACCTTGGCCATCATGTCGCAATATCGGGGCAAGCTCCTGAAAATTCTCGCCACCACCAGCCCGGAACGCCTGAACAACCTGCCGGAGATTCCGACGCTTGCGGAAAAGGGTTTTGATTTCGTCCGCTTCGGCTGGCTCGGCGTTTGCGCCGGTGCCGGCACGCCGGAGCCGATCATCAAGACGCTGAACGAGCATATCGTGTCGATCGTGGCGATGCCGGACTATCGCGCGCTGATCGAGAATGCCGGCTCGATCGCGATTTCATCCACGCCGCAGGAGTTCGGCGCGGTGATCCGCAAGACGCTGGACGACACGGCGCCGGCGGTTCAAGAATTTGGCCTGCAGCAGGACCAATAAGCGCGAGGCCTTGGAGGACAGCACAATGATCAAGCAGCCATCACTGACGCGACGGCACTATCTCGCGGCCTCCGGCGCCGGCGTGTTGGCGCTCGGCCTCGGCGCGACGCGCGGCATCGCGGCGCCCGAAACCATCAAGCAGGGCTACCAGACCAACATCTGGGGCATGCCGACCTATTATCTGATGAAGTCCGGCTATCTCGAGAAGCACAATCTCGCGGCGGAAGAGTTCGCCGTGCCGTCCGGCAATCTCACCATGCAGCAGATGGTGGCGCGCCAGGTCGACCTCGGCACCTATGCCGGGCAATCCTTCATCATCGGCAATGCCAAAGGCGGGCTCGTCGCCATCGCGCTGATCGAGCATGTCGGCAAGACCGCGCGCGTCACCACGCGCAAGGATTTGAATATCACCAAGGTCGAAGAGCTGCGCGGGCTGAAAATCGCCAACCAGACCGGCTCCTCGGTCGGCAATGTCTTTGTCGACACCATCATGCCGCAGCACGGCTTGAAGAAGGGCGATTACCAGGAAGTCCGCATGGACGTGAACAACATGGTGGCCGCGCTTGCCGCCAAGACGGTCGACGCCATGGTCAACGTCGAGCCGTACAACGTCATCGCCGTCGCCGACGGCATCGGCTCCGACCTGATCGATTTTTCCGGCGTCGATCCGATGCCGGTGTTCATGGCGGCGACGCCCGAGTTCGTGCAGCAGAAACCCGACACCGTCATCGCCTACCTCAAAGCCTGGCTCGACGTGGCGCAGGATTTCAAGAACAATCCGAAAAAGGTCGCCGACGTCATCTACGGGTTCTATGCCGACAAGGGCTACAAAATATCGCTCGACGTATTCGCCACGGCGCTGTCACGCGTCGAGGTCAGCCCCGGCTTCCCCGGCGACCTCAAGCCCTATATGCAGGAACAGGCGGAAATCCTGCTCAAGGACAAGAAGATCGACGCCATCCCGGACTGGACCAAGGCGCTGCGCCCCGATTTCATGGAACGCGCCCGCTCGGGCGCGTAATATCGGCGCGCCGCTCTCGCCGACACCGACATCATTTCCCAACAGGAGACTTGTGAATGGCTGCCTCTGACCAAAGCCCGATCACCAAGAGCTATCAACCGATTACCTGGAACTTCAAGCTATTGGCCAATGACATGCTCGGCGGCTTCGGTGGCATGGGCGAGGGCATGTCGGTGCAGATCGCGCCCGACGGACGCCGGATCATCTGGCTGGCGCACGAGAGCGCGCCGAAGAATTTCACCGCCGTCGACGTCTCCGATCCGCGCAAGCCGAAAGTGGTGTGCCAGACCGATCTGCCGCACGCCAATATGCGCTCGAATTCGCTGGAGACCTGCGGCAACATGATGGCGGTGGCCTATCAGACCTCGAAGAAGGATCTGCAGCCGGCCGGCTTCGAGCTGTTCGATATTTCCAAACCGGAAAATCCGAAATCGATTTCGTTCTTCGATTGCTCCGGGCCGCATTCGCGCGGCGTGCATCAGCTGTGGTTCTGCGACGGCGAATACGTGCATTGCGCGTCGGGCTCGCGCGATTTCGCGCCGACCAATCCGCGCGACGACCAGTTCTATCGCTGCGTCGACGTGCGCAATCCGTCGAAGCCGGTCGAGGTCGGCCGCTGGTGGATGCCCGGCACGCGGCAGGGCGACAATGTCAGGCCGCCGACGCGGCATCCGATCGACAAGGGTTTTCGCGCCCACAACACCAACGTCTATCCGCAACGGCCGGACCGCTGCTACCTCGCCTATATCGACGGCGGCATGTTCGTGCTCGACATTTCCGACAAGGCTAACCCGAAGAAGGTCTCGCAGTGGACCAATTCGCCGCCCTATACCGGCTTCATGCACACCATCGTGCCGCTGTTCGACCGCGGGCTGATGCTGGTGACCGACGAATTGACCGAGAACAACGCCAAGGACTGGCCGAAGCTGATCTGGGTGCTCGACGCGCGCGACGAAACCAATCTGGTGCCGATCTCGACCTGTCCGTTGCCCGATCACACCATCTACGCCCAGGCCGGCCGGTTCGGCGCCCATAACATCCACGAGAACGTGCCGCTGCCGACGGCGTGGCAATCCGACCAGATCGTGCTCGGCACCTTCTTCAACGGCGGCTTGCGCGCTTACGACATCTCCAATCCGTACCAGCCGAAGGAAGTCGGCGTTTTCCAGCCGCCGGCGCCTCCCGGCGCGCCGACCGGCACCATCCAGATGAACGATGTGTTCGTCGACGAGCGCGCCATCGTCTACGCCGTCGATCGCCATATCGGCGGGCTCTACACGCTGGAAATGGATTTCTGATGCTAGCGTCCATGCTCGACCTCTTCCCCTCGCGCGAAGCCGGCCCGTTCGGGCGCCGGCTTAAGCGCGAGCGCGGCGCCAAAATTCCGGTGACCGTCGTCACCGGATTTCTCGGCAGCGGCAAGACGACGCTGCTGCAGCGCTTCCTGGCGTCGCCGGAAGGCCAAGGCACCGCCGTCATCATCAACGAGTTCGGCGCCGTCGGCATCGACGACGCGCTGGTGCGCGACAGCGCCGAGGAGACCGTGCTGCTCGGCAACGGCTGCGTCTGCTGCATCACGCGCACCGATCTGCAAGCGGCGCTGCGCCGCCTGGTGTTCGATCGCGAGCACGGTACGGTGCCGCCGTTCCGCCGCATCGTGATCGAGACCTCTGGCCTCGCCGATCCCGGGCCGATCCTGCAAACCTTCTCCACCGATCGCGCGCTCGGCGGCGAATTCCATATCGACGTGGTGCTGACCGTGGTCGATGCGGTCAACGGCGAAACCGCGCTCGACAGCGCCGCCGAGGCGCGCAAGCAGGCGATCCTCGCCGATCGTCTCGTCATCTCGAAGACCGATCTCGCCTCGCCGGCCACGGTCGAGCGGCTGACGCAACGCCTGCAAAAGCTCAACCCGCGCGCCACCATCGACATCGCGGTCAAGGGCGCGCTCGATCCGCAGCGCGTCATCGAGCCGGCTGCGGGCGAGCGCTCCGGCTTCGTCGCCGAGGCCGCGCACAGCGACGGCATCGCGAGTTTTGTCATCGAACAGCACAACGCCGATCGAATGGCTCGCTTTCGCCCGCGCCATGGAGACTCTGATCGGATTGCGCGGCGCCGATCTGTTGCGCGTCAAGGGCATTCTCAACGTCGCCGGCTGCCGCGGGCCGGTGGTGGTGCAATATGTCCAGCACCTCGCCCATCCGCCGGTCGAGCTCGAAACCTGGCCGGATAGCAACCGCGACAGCCGCGTCGTGTTCATCACGCGGAATATTGCGGAGCGCGACGTGCGAGCTTTGTTCGCGACCGTTCAGGCGCTGGCAAAGAGCTAACTCTCGTCGCAGAAGTTCCAAGCCCCGAACCGTGTTCCCATGCCGCAGATTTGGGAATAATCTTCGGGCCAGCGGATGCAGCGGCTTGGGACTTAAACCGGCACATGGCCGGCCCCGATAAGAACGGCCGCTGCGCATATGGAGGACGCCGGGCGATGACCCAGAAGTATTCCCTCAACGTCAATGGAAAGGTGAGCACCGTAGAGGCGGACGAGGACATGCCGCTGCTCTACGCGCTGCGCAACGATCTCGGCCTGAACAATCCGCATTTCGGCTGCGGGCTCGCCCAATGCGGCGCCTGCACCGTGCATCTCGACGGCCAGCCGATCCGCTCCTGCATCACGCCGGTCTCGGCGGTCGGCGACAGCAAGATCGTCACGCTCGCCGGCCTCGGCACGCCGGACAAGCCGCACCCGCTGCAAACGGCTTATGTCGAGGAAGAAGTGCCGCAATGCGGCTATTGCATCAATGGCTGGATCATGACCGCGGCGGCGTTCCTGCGCGACAAGAAGAAGCCGACCGACGCCGAGATCCGCGATGCGCTCGACCGGGCTGAAATGCCGCTGCGGCACGCATATGGCCATCCTGCGCGCGGTCAAGCGCGCGGCCGCGATGATGGGTTGAGGGAGAGCGCCATGACCAGACAAGACAAATCCACGATCTTTTCGCGCCGCGCCGTTCTCAAGGCCGGCGGTGCGCTCGTCGTCTCGATCGGCGCGCCGGCCACGCTCGCGCACGCGGCCGACGACGCCATGGCGGTCGCGGCCAAGCCGCCGCTGACGCCGGACCAGCTGTCCTCCTACATCGCCGTCAATGCCGACGGCACCGTCGCCGCCTATTTCGGCAAGATGGACATGGGGCAGGGCCTGTTCATCGCCGTCGGCCAGATCGTCGCCGAAGAGCTCGACGTGCCGTTCAAGGCCGTCAAGGTGTTCATGGGCGACACCGCGACCAGCGTCAACCAAGGCGGCGCGTCCGGCTCGACCGGCCTGCAGGAAGGCGGCAAGCAGATGCGCGTCGCCGCGGCCGAAGCGCGCCGCGTGCTGGTCGACATGGCGGCCGACAAGCTCAGCATTCCCGCCGACCAGTTGACGGTGACCGACGGCGTCGTCCATGCCGCGAGCGACGCCGCCAAGAAGGTCGAGCTACGCCGAGCTGATCGGCGGGCGTTACTTCAACGTCCACCTCGACTGGAACAGCAAATACGGCAATCCGCTCTACGCGCCCGGCAAGGCGCAGCCGAAAGATCCCAAGGATCACAAGATCGTCGGCCAGCCGATCAAGCGCGAAGACATCGCGCCGAAGGTGTTCGCGCAGGAAGACTTCTGCACCGACGTCAAAGTGCCCGGCATGGTCCATGCCCGCATGATCCGCCCGCCGATCGCCGGCGCCGTGCCGGTGAGCGTCGACGAAAGCTCGATCAAGGATATCCCGACCGCCAAAGTGGTCTGGGACAAGGGCTTCCTCGGCGTCGTCGCCGACAAGGAATGGGACGCCATCAAGGCGTCGCAGCAGCTCAAGGTCGAGTGGTCGGACGCCACGCCGCCGTTCCCCGATCAGGCTGCGCTCTACGATCACATCCGCAAGGCAACGCCGCGCAAGCGCTCGGTGGAGCCAGCGGAAACCGGCAATGTCGACGAGGCGTTCAAGTCAGCGGCGCGCGTGATCGAGGCCGAATACGAGTGGCCGTTCCAATCGCATGTCGAGCATGGGGCCGGCCTGCTCCCTGGTCGAGATCAAGGACGGCCACGTCACCTGCTGGACCGGCACGCAGAAATCGCATTTCGTGCGCGCCGGCCTCGCCGCCATCCTGGAAATGCCGCGAGGATGCCGTCCACGTGATCTGGACGCCGGGTCCGGGCTCCTACGGCCGCAACGATGCCGACGACGCGGCGATGGACGCCGCGGTGCTCGCCAAAGCCGTCGGCAAGCCGGTGCGCGTGCAATATATGCGCAACCAAGGCACCGGCTGGGATCCGAAGGGTCCGGCCTCGATCCATCACGCGCGCGCCGCGCTCGATGCCCAGGGCAATGTCATCGCCTACGACTTCGTCAGCAAGGGCTTCTCCCGCGTCGATGTCGACACCAACGGCAGCAAGCCGTTCGACACGCTTGGCCGGGCAGACGCTCGGCGTGGCGCTGAAATCCGGCGACGGTTTCGGCGTGCCGGCGGAATCCTATCGCTTCGCCAACAAGCGCACCGCCTGGGAGACCATCCCGCCGCTGCTCGACCGCGCCTCGCCGCTGCGCTCGTCGCATCTGCGCGATCCGGTCGGGCCGCAAATCCACTTCGCCAGCGAATCGTTCATGGACGAAGTGGCGGCGGCGCTCAACGTCGACGCGGTCGAGTTCCGGCTGCGCTACGTCAAGGATGCGCGCGACATCGCCGTCATCAAGGCGGCGGCGGAGAAGGCGGGCTGGCAGACGCAGGCCGTCGCCGCGCAAGGACCAGACCGGCGACAAGGTCTCCGGCCGCGGCATCGCTTATGCGCAGCGCAACGGCACACGGGTCGCCATGGTCGCCGAGGTCGATATCGATCGCCGCAGCGGCAAGATCTGGGTGCGCAAGTTCACCGTCGCCCACGATTGCGGCCAGATCATCAATCCGGACGGCATCGCGCATGGCGGTCGAGGGCAACGTCGTGCAGGGCATCAGCCGCACGCTGTGGGAAGAGGTGAAGTTCGACCGACAAGACCGTGACCAGCGTCGATTGGCTGACCTATCCGATCCTCGACATCACCGAGACGCCCGAACAGGTCGACGTGGTGCTGATCAACCATCCGGAGATCGCGCCGTCGGGCGCCGGCGAACCGTCGAGCCGGCCGGTCGCGGCGGCCATCGCCAACGCCATCTTCGACGCCACCGGCGTGCGCATCCGCCGGGTGCCGTTCTCGCCCGGCAACGTCAAATCGGCGCTGTCCTGATCTTTCCCTCTCCCCGCATGCGGGGAGAGGGAGTAGCTTTGCCAGATGGCTATCATCGCCCGCACGCTCGATGACGCGATCGAGCCGATTACCGACGGCTGCATGCTCGCGGTGCCGCGCGAGACGTCGGGCGCCGCCATGGCGGCGACGCGGGCGCTGATCCGGCGCGGCATCAAGCACCTGCATCTGGTGGCGCTGCCGACCTCGACCTTGCAGGCCGATCTCCTGATCGGCGCCGGCTGCGTCGAGACGCTGGAGACCTCTGCCGTCAGCCTCGGCGAATTCGGCCCGGCGCCGCGCTTCACCGCGGCGATCCTTGCCGGCGCGATCCGCATGATGGACGCGACCTGTCCGGCGCTGCATGCGCAGTTTCAGGCCGCCGAGAAGGGTGTGCCGTTCATGCCGCTGCGCGGGCTGATTGGTTCGGACGTGCTGGCGCACCGGCCGGACTGGAAGATCGTCGATAATCCGTTCGGCAACAACGATCCGATCGTGCTGTTGCCGGCGCTCAAGCCCGATGTCGTCCTGTTCCACGCGCCGATGGCCGACCGCGCCGGCAATGTGTTTGTCGGTACCCAGCGCGAGTTCTTTGCCATGGCGCATGCGGCGCAGAAGACCATCGTCACCGTGGAGAAAATTCACGATGGCGATTTGTTGCGCGATCCGTTGCTCGCGGCCGGCACGCTGCCCGGCTTCTATGTCGAGGCGGTTGCGGTCGAGCCGCGCGGCGCCTGGCCGCTGCCGCTGCCCGATCATTACGGCACCGACGCCGCGCATATGACCGAATACGCCCGGCTCGCCGCCACGCCCGAAGGTTTTGCCGACTACCTGCAACGGTACGTGCATGAGCGGCGCGCCGCCTGAAAAAACTTTCCGCGACGAGGAATTGCTCGCCGACGTGATCTGCCGGCTGATCGGCGACGTGCGCCACGTCGCCGTCGGCGCCGCTTCGCCGATCCCGGCAACTGCGGCGCTGTTGGCGCGCGAACGCGGCGGCGGCAAGCCTTATGTGTCGCTGCTCGGCAGCCGCGCCCACACCTTTTTCACCGACGGCGCGCGCGAATTGTTCGACTGCGCCGGCCAGGGCCGCGTCGACGTGTTCTTTCTGTCCGGCGGCCAGATCGACGGCGAGGGCAACATCAATCTGGTCAGCGTCGGCGACTACGACAAGCCGAAGGCGCGCTTTCCCGGCTCGTTCGGCTCGGCCTATCTCTATTACGTCGTGCCGAAGGTGATCCTGTTCCGCGTCGAGCATTCGCGCCGCACGCTTGGTGCCGAAAGTCGATTTCATCAGCGCGCCGGGCGGCAGCCCCGACAACGTCTTCCGCCCCGGCGGTCCGATCGCGCTCATCACCAACCGCTGCCTGTTCGATTTCGATCGCGCGCGCCGCCGCTTTCGCCTCGCCAGCGTGCATCCTGGGCACAGCGTCGCCGAGGTGGTCGAGAACACCGGTTTCGACTTTGACCGGCCGGCCGAGGTGCCGACGACGGCGGCGCCGACACAGGAGACGCTGCATTTGATGCGCAACGTCGTCGCCCCGCAATTGGCCGAGGTCTATCCGCAATTCGCCAAAAGCGTATTTGGGATCGCGGCGTCGGTACCATCGGCCGACATCCGGTCAAGTGCCCGAAAATGACCCAAAAATCAGCAATTTTTCCCTTGGCGAAAAATCAGGTTAGATGGGCGGCACTCCCAGACCCCGTCGCAGCAGACTTGGTGGCGCCCATCCGGGCGAGGCCTGTGACTGAAAAGGCCGCAATCCAAAGCACCGGACCAAGCAGGCCCGGCCACCACGGTGCGTATCCGGGGATCAAGACAAACAGAATGAAAGGAATGTCGGCGATGCCGACCATCACCCCGTTGACCCAGAAGCCGAGCCGGTCGTTGCGCCAATTCAGCGTGAGTGCGAGCACGATCGCGGTCGCAGCAAACGCCGCCAAATAAAACGCCGTCTGCATCAAGCGCCCTTGAGCCATGGTTGCCGGCGAATTCTGCGCCAACTTGTAAACGCCATAGGCCGCGGTGAAGTGCAGGAGTCCCCAACACACGTAAAGCACTGCGCCAAGTTTAGCGGTTATCTTTTCCATGGTGTGCTCCTACGAAAGCCGCCACCCTCAGAGGTCTTTGAGAGCGGCCAGGTCTCGCGCAAATGCGGAAAGCGCTCGGTCAGAAGCGACCCCGGATAATAGGTTGGGGCGAAGGCCGGATGGGCGGCGATTGCCTCGTACCAGCGTTCAACGCGCGGCAGATCGCGCCAGTCGCCAGCACGGCCGAGATCGGCCATGCGAACGATCGCTGGCATCAGCATGACGTCGGCTAATGAAATATCGGCACCGAGAAGCCACGGTCCGCCACTCTTGGCGATTTCGGAATCCATGCGCTCGTAAGTGCGGCGCAGCCGTGCCAGTGCTTCGTCCATGTCCTTCTGCGGAAAGCCCGTCCGGCCCATTGCCAGCATGAATTCGCGCCGCAGCGGCTTCGACTCGGCGAAGGCCTTAAACGCGTCCTCGCTCATTGCTGCAAAACGCGGCAGAAAGGCGAGATTGAACGTTGGCACCCGCACCGCAGCCGCTGCCATTTCGTCGATGAAATGCATGAGCGCCCGCATCCTGGCCCGTAACACGGGATTCTCCGGCGTGAATTTCGCGGGCTCCGGCGCAATTTCGTCGAGATATTCGATAATGACCGAAGAATCGATGATGATCGCGCCGTTATGATCGAGGGTGGGTACCACGCCATTCGGATTCAACGCGAGATAATCCGGCTTGAGTTGATCGCCGGCGAGCAAGTCGAGCTTGATCTCGTCGAACGGAATATTCTTGGCGTTGAGCACGAAGCGCACGCGCTGGCTGCAGGTCGATTGCGGTGCGTTGTAAAGTGTAAACGTCATGGTGCATGACGCCCGAAAGTCTTGGTCAAAGTTCCAGCGCCTATGAAGCCGATACTCGCATGATGGCGCACCTTCCTCCGACGGCGCAGGCGCGCCGTCACGCCGCGATGGCTGGCGCGACGGCTGCGGCCGACCTGACGGCGGTGCCGAACTGCTCGACTGCCGTTTCACCCGTGGCGCCGGCACGCGCGCGGCCAGCCAGGATGATTTCGACGTCGCTGATCCCGATCCAGGCCAGGACCTGGCGAAGATAGCCGCTGGCCTGATTGTATTTCTCTACGGGCGAACCGGGGCTGAAGTCGCCGCCGCTTGCCAGGATGACGGTGGCTTTCTTGCCGGTCAGCAGGCCGACATTATTCGGCGACACTGTCACGCCGACCCGAACGATCTGGTCGATATAGGCCTTGAGGACCGCCGGGATCGAGAAGTTGAACATCGGCGTGCCGATCACGATGTGGTCGGCCGCCTTGAGCTCGGCGACAAGGTCGTCGGAGACTTTAATGGCGGCGACGCTTTCGGGCGAATGCTGCTCACGCGGCGTGAAGGCGCCGCCGATCCAGGCAAGATCGACGAACGGCGGGGGCGTCTTCATCAGGTCGCGGACGACGACAGCGGAGCCGGGGTATGCGGCTTTCCACCGTTCGATGAAATGCGCGGTGAGCTTTCGGGACGTGGAGAACTCATGGCGAGGACTGACCTCGATGGCGAGCAGGGTAGGCATTTGGGGCCTCCGATACGGCTGATTGCTCGGCACAACACTTAGGACGCATACGGATAATCAATAAAAGAGATGAAGTTTCGATAGAGATGATCTATATATCTGATTATGATCGACTCGCTGACCTTGGACCAAATTCGGATATTCCTCGCGGTCGCCGACACCGGAAGCTTCTCGAAGGCTGCGAAACAGCTGAACCGAGCCCAGTCGGCGGTGACTTACGGAATCCAGAAGCTTGAGGCGCAGTTCGGGATTCCGCTGTTCGACCGCACCGCCTATCGGCCCGCGCTGACGGAAGCGGGGCGAGCGCTGCTGCCGCGGGCGCGCCGGATCGCCGAGGAGACAAATGCTTTTCGCGATACCGCGCGAAGTCTGGCCAGCGGATTGGAAGCAGAGCTGACGATCGTGCTCGATTCCATGTTCCCGATGCGCGCGGTCGTGGAAGCGTTACGCGCTTTCACTGCAAAGTTCCCAACCGTTACGCCGCGCATCTACGTGCAGTCGCTCGGCGCGGCCGCGGAACTGGTACTCGACGGCACCTGCATGATTGGATTGCTGCCGCTTTTTTTCAGCGACATGGCGCTCCTGAAGCGCTTTCCCTTGCTTACCGTCGATCTCATCCCGGTGGTGGCACCCGATCATCCGCTGGCGGCGCTCGACGGCCCGATTGATCCGCAGACGTCCTGCAGCAGCATGTCCAGCTTGTGCTCACCGATCGCTCGTCGCTGACCGCAGGACGTGACTACGGCGTATTGTCGAGCCGCACGTGGCGCCTGGCGGATCTCGGCGCGAAGCACTCGATGCTGCTGGCCGGTCTTGGCTGGGGCAACATGCCCTCTCATCTGGTCCAAAACGATGTTGCGCAAGGACGACTAAAAGCCATTCGACCAATGGAGTTCGACTCGAGAGTTGCCCAACTCGTGATGTGCGGCGCCTACCTTGCCGACCATCGGTTAGGCCCCGCAGGGCAGTGGATGATCGAACATTTGTCGGCCGTTGTCGGCAGTTAGGCCACGAACGCATGCATCTCACATGTCGCTCATTGGCACTTAGCGTCAGCCCGGCAAGTCGCTATTGCGGTCGCTAATGGGGAAAGAACGGACATCGGCTCAATGTGGCCAAAACGACGTTTCTGACCCATAACGTCACTTCGCCATCGTCAATTGACGCAGTGCGAAAGGATTACTCAACCACCTTGTCGGCGCGTGCGAGCAGCGACTGTGAAGAACTGGTTCGAGCACATCCTCTTCGACGCGTGTACCCAGCTGGCGAAACCGGCCATGGGGACGGAGGAGCGGGTTGTCATGTAAGAAATTTTGGAGTGTTCTAATGTCCGTCGCAACACAAGGGGGATGAAATGAGAAAGAAGCTCTTTGTAATTGGGATCGGCGTACTGCTTCAGGCGATCTTTGTGGTTGCACAGAACAACGAATCACTGGCGGCTAATACAAATAAGCCGTGCCCAAAACTAGGATACTGCCCCACGGGTTCATGCGCAGCAGACGGTACCAGCCGAGCCTGCAACATCAAAAACTGCTCGCCACAGAACTGTCGTCACTGACAAATTGAGGCCGCCCTAGCGAGCGTAGGGTGGGCAAAGGCGCGAAGCGCCGCGCCCACGCCTTCATTCACCGAAGCGTCCAGATAATTCGGCCGCGTCTCCTGTCCAATCGCCGGGCAGTATGCCTTGCGCAACATAGCGGTGGAAACTGCAGAACGACCAGTCGGCGAGCGCAAGCTTGTAGAAAAACACTCCACCTTCGATCTTGAGCCGCCGATAGCGAGACATCAGAGCTTCCCGAAACGGTTTGGTCGGCACGGCGCTGCGCGCCTTCGCCCACCCGACGCTCGCTAATAAATCTGTTTTGCCTAATAATTCTAGCGTTTGCCCAAAAAGCCTATGCGTCAAGTTGGGTCCCCGGCGTTTATCAAGGGCACCAAAATCATATCGCGTATTTCCACATTCTTGCCGTCGAGTTGAATTGCCTTCCGAGCAACCCCGACAGCGTCGGTGAGCCAGACATGAAAGACGAACGGCGTGTAATGGGTATCGGCTCCCCGAACGAGAAATAGTATTGAATCGACCCAACGATCACCGGAATCATTTCTGTCGCTGGGGTCTCCCCAGCGATCTTTCAGATTCGCCAGTTCGGTTTCGGGAATGACCAAAACGCGGGGAAGCTCTAATTCGCCAGTACCGGGGAACAGAGTGTGCTCTATCAATGCCCGTGGAGTTGAAGTGCGATGGGCTTCTTGCAGCTTTTCAATTCGCCCGGAATGTCGTCATTTACAAGATGGGGAAAAATAGCAGCTGCCAAGAGACGCGTGAGCGGGCGAATTTCCCGTATTTTTACACGTTATGTTTATTCCGGTGATGGCGACCCCTTGCGCCCAATTGAGACCAACGTAGAGCGAAGCTTTTGTAATCGGAATCCATGGCCTGTGCGTCGCGTTGAAATCGTCGCGAGCGAGATCAACGGATTTGTTGGTGACGCTCCACAGTTTTTCGGTCGAAAGCCACAGGGTTCCGTAAAGGTGGCGAGAACGATTGTGAAGATGGCCGCAACGGCCTCGCCGTGTCTGTCCAAAAAACCGATGAAAGCGGTCAAGGTCGTGAGCACGGGACCGGCGAGGGCGGTGCATTGATTTGGGCATTCGCCCCGTGGCTGGCATCGGCTCCTACTGGATGGCACGTTATCGCGGATGAAATCATGCCGTCCAAAATCGCAATTAAAAATGCGCTCGCAACTAGCGCAAGCCAATACTTTTTCAGCGAATCCATCATTCGCTGATCGCCGTTCGCGACGGCCCATTCCTTGGGGTCTATTTCGTTGTGGCGGGGACAATAGCTGCTCACGCCGCTGGCCCAAGTGAGACAGAACGTTGTCGTGTGGCGCTCCCTGAACATATCCGAGATAGTCGATGTGCCCATAAAGGTAGAGCGTAGATGCGCCAGAGAGTGCGCGAATAACTGTGGCCCATGGAGTTTTGCAATTTGGCGTGGCGGCTACGGAGAATGCGGGTGGGGCTTTTGGGTACAGAAGGGCTATGCTTTTTAGAGCGTCTGGGCATTCTTCTTTATCTCCCGGGAAGCTAAAGTCAGATGGGAGATTTTCGCCATTCGGTGTTTCATGCCAGCTATTAAAAACTTGGACATTAATTGCCGGCGTTTGCCCGTGATTTTCGATGGCAATGCCAATTTGAGGCGGGTCCTTACCTACGGAAACCAACCCAGCGCCGACATAGGCGCGAAGGCTGCGCTTTTCAGTATCGTTGGCAGTAATCCATTGCTTACGAGTGTAACTGGCAGTATCCCTGTAAAGACGGCCGTCAGGACGAGGAAAACAAAGATCGCATATTCGAGAGGATGTTTGCTTTCGTACCGAGTGCTGGATTGCTTACGATCGGACTTTGGCTTGCCATGTTCTACACACTGCAGCACGGCGTCCGATGGCTTGGCATCGGGCGTTTGATTGCCGTCTATGGCTGGCTCGGCTATCGCTTTCCAAGATATTGTTCTGATCTTTTCTGAGAGCATCGCCACCGCCCCGGGATCGATGCCTCAGCAACGTGCTGCCGCACTTCCGAAAATGTCCAGGTTCCTCCGATTAGGGGTGATCATAATGCTCCAATGGCTTTTTGGGCAGAAACTTCATTTGCCTAAAAAGGAGCGGTAATTGGGGGTTATCAGGCAAAGCCCCTGCAGGGAAATTCGATCGCCGCAGGCGGTCGGGTGGGGCCGTCGCCTTCTCTGCACATCCCCACCTGCCGCGCTAAAGCGCGGCGGCCTCCCCCTGCAGGGGAGGCTGGATATCGTGTCACTTTTTTATTGACATTAATCTTTACGTCGGTTACTGTACAATCCTCGCTCCTTTGAAGGACATGGCGCGGAGGCACATCGCGTCATGGGAGCGAGGGCGGTGCCCGCGAGCGGGGCTTTACACCCCGTTCCCGGGCGGCTTGGGCATCAGTCCCCCGGCACTATGACCGGGGCGGGAGGTGCTTCCCTGGACTGGGACAGGCGAAGGCGGGTAACGCCCGTTCAGACCGCGTCCCAGGAAGCCTGGCCTGAAGCTGAGCCTTTGGGATGGAATAATTCCCTTAGGTGAGAGCCGCGGTGGAACGCCGAAAGGCGAGCGCGCCTTGCAAGGCGCGCGCCGCATCGCAAGATGCGGCGGATGTTGACCAGCGTCTGCCGGCGTTCCGCTTCCTTTATTTCTTTCTTATCTCGTGTTGAGCGAAGCGAAACCCGGGAGCGGCGACGGAGCCGGACCTTCGTTCCTCGATTTCGCTTTGCGCTCTATCCGGGCTTCGTGCTTTGGCGAGACGGGCGTAGCGAATAAGGAAACAGAGGCACCACCCCTCTCTTTCCATAGTCCTCCCCGGCCTTCGCGCTTCACGTGGCAGGGTTTTGCAACGCTCGGGCGAAGAGGCGCGCCGCGAGAACGATGCCTGCTGCCCCGTAAGGCGACGGTCCAAAGCATTGCACGTCCCGCCGCGTCATGATCTTTATGCCCCCGCAAGAAGCGAGGAAAATGCCCGGTGAAGACGGTGGAAGTGGGGGTGATCGGTGTCGGCTGGATCGGCGGCTTGCGCGCGGACACGCTGTCGCGCACGGCGCTGGTCGACAAATTGCACCTGTGCGACATCAAGCCGGACCGGCTCGCCGAGGTGACGAAGCTCTACAAGCCGGCGACCTCGACGCTCGACTATCAGGACATCATCAAGAACGAGAAAATCTCGGTGGTCTATGTCTCGACCACGCCGGAAGCCAACCACTATCCGATCGCGCGCGATTGTCTCAAGTCCGGCAAGAACGTCATGCTGGAAAAGCCGATCGCGCTCGAACTGTGGGAAGCCGACGAGCTGATCCAGCTGGCGAGCCGCAACAATCTGAAATTCACCATCGGCTATTCGCAGCGCTTCAATCCGAAAATCGCCTACGCCAAGAAGAAGATCGTCGACGGCACGCTCGGCAAGGTGGTTTCGGTGCTGGTCAGCCGTCACCTGTCGCGCGAACTCGGCAAGAAGATCGCAAGCCGGGTGCGGCTGTCGCCGGTGGTGATGGAATCGACCCACGATCTCGACTTCGTGTTCTGGCTGCTTGGAGCCGGCCAAGCCGGTGCGGGTCTATAGCCAAGGCGCCTATGGCTACATGCAGCCGGTGAACGGCTCGCACGACATCATGTTCACCACCGTGACCATGGACAACGGCGTCGTGGTGATGATCGGCGGCGGCTGGAATTTCCCGCCGAGCTTTCCGAATTACTGCTCGACCTGGATCGAGATCACCGGCACCGACGGCGCGCTCACGCTTGACGACACCCAGCGCGACAACTGGCTCAATACCGAAAAACGCGGCCAGGAATTCCCGATGTCGACCATGCCGGGCGAGTGGGTCGATCATGTCTTCGCCGGCGGCATCGGGCCGGAGACCATCCATTTCCTCGAAGCCTGCATCCGCGACACCGCCGGTGATGGTGACGCCGGAAAGCGCGCGGCGGGTGATGGAGACTTACAGTGCGGCCGATCTGTCGGCCGACCGCAACGAGCCGATCGATCTGCCGCTCACCAACGAGACCATTTCCGGCATCGCCGAGCTCAAGGCCAAGAACCGCGCGGGGCTGAACGTATGAAGAAGAACGCCAAGGGCATCGGGCTCGCCATCATCGGCGCCGGCCGGGTCGGCCTGTTCCGCGGCGAAGTGGCGGCGCGGCATCCGGCGGTGGAATGGATCGGCATCGCCGAGCTCAATCACAATCGCGGCGGCGACGTCGCGCGCCCGCATCGGCGCCGATTTCGTCACCACCAGTCATCGTGAGCTGTTGGCGCGGCCGGAAGTCAACGCGGTGCTGATCTCGACCGACGAGCATCTGCACGTCGATCCGATCCTGGCGGCGGTCGAGCGCGGCTTGCCGATGCTGATCGAAAAACCGCTGGCGACCGATCTCGCCCAGTCCGCCCGCGTGCTCAAAGCGATCACCGACGCAAAACTCGACGCCATCGTCGGCTATACCCAGCGCTTCCGCCGCAAATGGCTCGCCGGCAAGGAGAAGGTGCGCAGCGGCGCGCTCGGCGACGTCACCATGGTGACCTCGCGCGCCTTCATGAACCGCCTTGTCGCCATCGACAATTACAAGCGCACCGACGATCCGACCACGATCTCGCCCATGGTGATCTCCGGCACCCACGCGCTCGACATCGTCATGTGGTACCTCGAAGGCAAGCAGCCGGTCGAATGCTACGCGCGCTCGATCGACAAGGTGCTGGGGCCGCTCTATCAGGGCATCGACGCCACCGCCGGCATGATCATGTGCGCCGACGGCACCGTGTATCACCTCAACATTTCCTGGGCGCTGCCGGTCACCTGGCCGGGCGCGGTTTACAGCCTGGAAGTCGGCATCAACGGCACCCACGGCGTGCTCACCATCGACGACACCCATCGCGACATGGTGCTGGCGGTCTCGAAGCCGCAGGGCGAAGGCTATGCGCCGGACCAAAGCCGCCTGGTCGATTTCCTCGGCTCCTATCCGCCCGGCGACATGGCGCTCGGCGAATTGCGCGGCCCGATGCGCGAGGAAACCGACTCGTGGCTCAACCGCGTCTCGCTCGGCCTGCCGACCCAGGCCGCCACGGCGGCCGAGGCGCATAACCGGCTGATGCTGACCAAGGCGCTCGACCTCTCGGCGAAGCTCAAGCAGCCGGTCAAGCTGCCGCTCGAGCCGGAGCAAGGACTGGCGGCGGCGTGACACGGACACTGATCGCGCTGCTCGCCCTGCTTCTCTGCGCGCCGGCTCATGCGCAGGAGGATGCGGCAACGTTCTTCAAGGGCAAGACGCTGCGCATCGTCGTCGGCTCCGGCGTCGGCTCCGGCTACGACATCACGGCGCGGACGCTGGCGCGGCACATGGGCGCGCATATTCCCGGCAATCCGACCATCATCGTGCAGAACCAGCCCGGCGCCGGCGGCGCCATCATGACCAACTCGCTCTACGCCACCGGCCCGTTCGACGGCACGGTGATCGGCGCGCCGTTCAACGGCACGCCGACCATGCCGCTGCTGTCAGCCGCAGAGCGCGCGGTTCGATGCCGAGAAGCTCTCCTATATCGGCAGCACCAACCGCGAGACCCAGGTGATGTATGTCTGGTCCACGGTGCCGGTGCAGACGCTCGACGACGTCAAGACCACGGAGCTGGTGATGGGCGCGCAAGCGCCCGGCTCGACGCAATATGATTATCCGGTGCTGCTCGATCGCCTGTTCGGCTACAAATTCAAGGTCATCACCGGCTACGAGAGCACGCCGAAAATTCATCTGGCGCTGGAGCGCGGCGAAGTGCAGGGCACCATCGCCAACTGGTCGACGCTCGAAGGCGCTCAATTCCAATTGGCTCGCCGACAACAAGATCCGGCTGCTCGCGCAATGGGGGCTCAAGAAGCTGCCGGCGATCGGCAACGTTCCCTCGATCTTCGATTTCATCAAGACCGATGCCGACCGTGCCGCCATCAAGCTCGTGGTGGCGCGGCTCGAATACGGCCGGCCGTTCTTTGTGCCGCCGGGCGTGCCGCCCGACCGCGTCGAAGCGCTGCGGCGCGCTTTCGACGCCACGGTCAAGGATCCGGCCTTTCTCGGCGAAGCGACCATGGCGCGGATCGACATCGATCCGCTCAGCGGCGAAGAGGTGCAGACCTTGGTTGAAGAAGTCTCAAAGACGCCGCCGACGTCGTCGCGCGCGTTCGCGACGCGCTTGAGAACAAATAACATGATCCCGAAAAGTGGATACCGGTTTTCGGAAAAGATCATGCTCCACTATAATGCTAGAGCGCAATCGCTTGAACATTAAGCGATTGCGCTCTAGCGCAACGCAACCAGCAGGACGACGATCTCGCTGACCTGCTCGACCGCGCCGAGCACGTCGCCGGTCTGGCCGTCGATCTGCACGACGCTCAGCCACGCCATCAGCACGATGGCGACGAGCAGCAAGATCAGCGCCGCAATGCCGAGCGAGCGGCCCGAGCCCGATCGCCAGGATCAGAATGCCCAGCACGCTCGCGGTGACGACACGCTCGCCCGACGGCCGGCCGGCGGCGAACGCCAGGCCGTCGCTGCGCGCCGGCGGCACCAGCGCCATGAACACCGGCATCGCCGCCCGCGCCGCGCCATGCGCCGCGATCAGGGCCCACAGCACCACGACCGGATTGCCGAGCGATGCGAGCGCGCTCGACGCGCAGCAGGATCGACAGCGTCAGCGCGCAGACGCCGTAGGTGCCGATCCGGCTGTCGCGCATGATGTCGAGCTTGCGCTCGCGCGTGTCGCCGCCGCCGAAACCGTCCGCGGTGTCGGCGAGGCCGTCCTCGTGCAGGCAGCCGGTCACGGCCAGCGTCGCCGCGACGGCAAGCGCCGCCGCGACCCATGGCGGCGATCCGATCTTGTGGGCGACCGCATAGACCACCGCGCCGATGAGCGCGACGAGGACGCCGGCCAGCGGGAACGCCCAGGCCGCGCGCGCAATATCGGCGCCGGCGGCCGGCGTCGTGCCCGCGACCGGCAGCCGCGTCAAAAAGGCGATGCTCGCCTTGAGATCGTTGGCGCAATCCGCAAGCCAGCCGTCGGGTATCGTCATGGATCGTCCTCGGCCTGTATCGTTATCGCCGCAGCCCCGCGGATTTGCTAGACATCGACTGGCCTTTCCCGCTTGCCAAGGATCCGATCGGCGATGGCGAATTTTACCTCGTTTTCCGCGCTGCGCGCCGCCTGTCTCGACCTGCCGGGCGGGCATCCGGCGGCGAGCGCCGCGGTCGCCCAGCGCGAAGCCAGCCTGACCAAGCCGCCGAGGAGCCTCGGCCGGCTCGAGGATCTGGTCGCCTGGCTCGCGCATTGGCAGGGCCACGTGCCGCCGCGGTTGGAGCGCGTCGATATTCTGGTCTTTGCCGGCAATCACGGCGTGACCCGGCGCGGCGTCTCCGCCTATCCGGCCGAGGTCACGGCGCAGATGGTGGCGAATTTTGCCTCCGGCGGCGCCGCGATCAATCAGCTCGCGCGCACCGCCGGCGCGCCGCTGCGGGTCATTCCGCTTGACGCTCGACCGGCCGACCGCCGACTTCACCGAACAGCCCGCGCTCGGCGAGCGGGAATTCCTAGCCGCGGTGACGGCCGGATACGAAGCGGTCTCGCCGCAATGCGATCTCGTCTGCCTGGGCGAGATGGGCATCGGCAATACCACGGCGGCGGCGGCGATCGCGGCGGCCCTGTTCGGCGGCGGCGGCGCGCGCTGGGCCGGCCGCGGCACCGGCGTCGACGAGGACGGGCTTGGCGCGCAAGCGCGCCGTCATCGACCGCGCGCTCGAACGTCATGCCGCGCTGCTCGCACGATCCGCTGCGCGATTGCCGCGGCGCTCGGCGGCCGCGAGCTTGCCGCCATCCTCGGCGCGACCTTGGCGGCGCGGCGGCAGCGCATTCCGGTGCTGCTCGACGGCTTTGTTTGCACCGCCGCGGTCGCGCCGCTGGCGAAGCTGCGCAGCCGACACGCTGGCGCATGCGCAGGCCGGCCACGTCTCGGCCGAAGCCGGGCACCGCATGCTGCTTGAAGAGCTTGCGCTGGTGCCGCTGGTCGATCTCGACATGCGGCTCGGCGAAGCCTCGGGCGCCGCGGTGGCGCTGCTGCTGCTGCGCGCCGCGCTCGCCTGCCACACCGGCATGGCGACGTTTGCGGAAGCGGGCGTGTCCGACAAGCCCGAGGACGGTGCCGAGCCGAAAGCTGCAAGTTAGTCCGTCGTCGCGATGGCGTGAAAGAACGTGCCGGTGACGCGGCCGCGCCGGCCGCCGGCATTGCCGAGTTCGCGGCCTTCGCCATCGCGCAGTTCGGCGAACGACTCATCGGCGCCGGCCGAGGTCAGCGACGCGTAATGGAATTCGTGGCCGCGCACGATCGCGCCTTTGCGGCCCAGCACGCTGTCGGACAATAGCCGCGCGGTGCGGTAGCCGAGATGCAGCTTGCGTTTGGCGAAGCTCGTGGCGTGGCCGAGCAAGCCGGTCATGGCGTGCGGTTGCCCCGCCGCATCCTCCAGGCTTTGGCCCAGAACCATGTAGCCGCCGCACTCGCCGTGCACCGGCCGCGTCTGCGGCGAAGCGCCGCAGTCCGTCGCCGAAACGCCGCGCCGCGGCGAGCGCTTCGGCATGCAGTTCCGGATAGCCGCCCGGCAGCCAGCAGCTGTCGGCGCTGTCGCGGCGGCGGCTCGTCGGCGAGCGGCGAGAACGGCAATGATCTCGGCGCCGGCGTTGCGCCACGCCGCGAGGAGATGCGGATAGACGAAGCTGAAAGCCTGATCGTGCGCCAGCGCGATGCGCTGGCCCGGGCGGCGGCGATGGCGGCGTCACGCGCCGTCGCGGCATCGATCGCCAACGGCGCGGCGCTCGCCATGATGGCGTCGAGATCGAGATGGCGTTCGGCCATCGCGGCAAGCCGCTCGATCAGCGCCGTCGAGATCGGCATGCTCGCCGGCCTGCACGAGACCGAGATGGCGCTCGGGCAAGGCCAGCGCCGCCTCGCGCGGCACGGCGCCGAGAACCGGAACGCCGAGCGCGGCGATCGCGTCGGCGACGAGCGCGCGATGGCGTTCGCTGGCGACGCGATTCAAGATGACGCCGGCGATGCGCACGGCCGGATCGTGGGCGGCAAAGCCCCGCACCACGGCCGCCGCCGATTGCGCCTGCCGCGACACATCGAGCACGAGCACGACCGGCAAGCTCGAAATGCGCGGCGAGATCGGCGGTCGCGCCGCGTTGCCCGGCCGCGCCGTTGGTGCCGTCGAACAGTCCCATGACGCCTTCGATCACGAAAATGTCGGCGCCGTCGGCGGCCTGCGCGGCCATGGCGTCGAGCAGCGGGCGCGGCATCGCCCAGGAATCGAGATTGACGCTCGGCGCAGCCGGTCGCCGCGGCATGGAACGCCGGATCGATATAGTCGGGCCCGGCCTTGGCCGCGCGCACGGCGATGCCGCGCCGCTGCAGCGCCGCCAGCATCGCCAGCGTCACGGTGGTCTTGCCGGCGCCGGAATGCGGCGCGGCGATGATGAGGCCGCGCGCCGTCACGGCGAATCCTTTTCGGCTTCGGCAGTTTCGCCGAGCAACTGCGAGCGCATCTCGACGATGTCGCCGATCACCACGATGGCGGGCGGCTCGAATTTTTGCTCGCGCGCGTCGGCGGCAAGTTTTTCCAGCGTCGAAACCAGGACACGCTGCTTCGGCGTCGTCGCCGAGGCGATCACGGCGGCAGGCGTCGCCGCCGCGAGCCCGGCTTTCATCAACGCAGCCGCGATCCGCTCCAGATTGTGCATCACCATGTAGAGCACGATCGGCTGTCCGGTGCGCGCGAGCGGCGCCCAGTCGAACTCCTCGTCGGCGCCGTGGCCGGCGGCGAAAATGACGGCGCGATTGGTGCCGCGCAGCGTCGCCGGGATCGCCGCCGCCGCCAGCGCCGCAAGCCCCGCGGTGACGCCGGGAATGACGCGGAACGGCACGCCGGCGGCGGCAAGCGCCATCGCCTCCTCGCCGCCGCGGCCGAACACGAACGGATCGCCGCCCTTGAGCCGCAACACGCGCTGTGCCGGCGCGCGCCAGCGCGACCAGGCGCTGGCTGATATCGGCCTGCGTCGCCGACGGCTTGCCGCCGCGCTTGCCGGCGAATTCGAGCCGCGCCTGCGGGCCGGCCAGCGCCAGCACGCGCTCATCGACCAGCGCGTCATGCACGACCACATCGGCCTGGGCGAGGCCGGCGAGCGCATCGAGCGTCAGCAGGCCGGGATCGCCCGGCCCGGCGCCGGCCAGCCAGACGTGACCCGGCGCAAACACCGGAACGCCGGCGCGGCGCGCCGCTAAAGCGTCCCATGCGGTCATGGTGCGCTCCTCGGCTTGCCGTGGTGACGATCGCG
Organism: uncultured Alphaproteobacteria bacterium; assembly: GCA_963831975.1. GTDB lineage: Bacteria > Pseudomonadota > Alphaproteobacteria > Rhizobiales > Xanthobacteraceae > BOG-931. The sequence continues at coordinate 235,841 of CAWHSO010000026.1, read as the reverse complement.
GCGGCCGGGACTAAAGGGAAGGGCATGGCCAAGCAGGAACGCCCTCTGCGCCGGGGTTGGACCACCGGCACCTGCGCCGCGGCGGCGGCCAAGGCCGCCTTCACCGCGCTGGTGACCGGCGAATTCCCCGATCCGGTCGCGGTGACCTTGCCGCGCGGCGAGCGGCCGAGCTTTGCGCTCGCCATGACACGCAAGGACGACAGTGCCGCGACCGCCGGCATCATCAAGGATGCGGGCGACGATCCGGATGTGACCCACGGCGCCTTGATCTGCGCGACCGTGCGCGCGGGCCAGAGCGGCGCCGGCGTGAGCTTTCGCGCCGGCGAGGGCGTCGGCACGGTGACGCGAGCCGGCCTTCCCGTGCCGCCCGGCGAACCCGCCATCAATCCGATGCCGCGCCGCATGATCCAGGACGCCATCGCCGAAGTCGCCGCCGCAGCCTCGCTGCGCGGCCGACGCCGAGGTCGAAATCTCGATCCCCGGCGGCGAAGCGCTGGCGGCGAAAACGCTCAACGGCCGCCTCGGCATCGTCGGCGGACTTGTCGATCCTCGGCACCACCGGCATCGTCGTGCCGTATTCGTGCTCGGCGTGGATCCATTCGATCCACAGCGGCATCGACGTCGCCCGCGCCGCCGGCTTGACCCATATCGCCGGCTCCACCGGCGCGAGCTCGGAGGCCGCGGTACAAAAACTCTACGGCCTGCCGGAGATCGCGCTGATCGACATGGGCGATTTCGTCGGCGGCATGCTCAAATATCTGCGCCGCCATCCGCTGCCGCGCGTCACCATTGCCGGCGGCGTCGCCAAGATGACCAAGCTCGCCCAGGGCCTCACCGATCTGCATTCCAGGCGCGGCGAAGTCGATTTCGCGACGCTCGCCGGATTTGCCGAAACGGCCGGCGGCTCGGCCGATCTCTGCGCGCGCATCAAGACGGCCAACACCGCGGCGGAAGCTTTTGCGCTGGCGCAATCGCAAAACATCGCGCTGGGCGACACGGTCGCGCGCGCGGCGCAGGAGACGGCTGCGCGCGTCGTTGCCGGCCGCGATATCGCCGTCGAGATCGTGCTGTTCGATCGCGAGCAAAATCTGGTCGGCCGCGCGCCGTTCACCGCTTAGGTTCCGCTCACGCGGCGCCTCCACGGAAGCGGCGGCGATAATCGGCGTCATAGAGCGCGCTGTCGCGAAAATTTTCGCGCCGCGAGCGCGCGGCCGACCAGGATCAGCGCCGTGCGCTCGATCTTTGCTGCGGCGACTTTCGCGGCGATATCGGCGAGCGTGCCGCGCAAGATGCGCTGCGTTGGCGAGCTCGCCTGCACCACGACGGCCGCCGGACAATCGGCGCCGTAGAACGGCGTCAGCTCGTCGGCGATTGTCGTCGACGGCGTGGATCGCCAGATGGATGACGAGCGTCGCGCCGGTCTTGGCGAACGTCGCGAGACTTTCGGCTTCCGGCATCCGCGAGGCGCGGCCGGAGACGCGCGTCAGCACCACGCTCTGCGCGACTTCGGGCACGGTGAGCTCGCATTCCAGCGCCGCCGCCGCCGCCGCAAAAGCCGGCACGCCGGGCGTGAGCGTATAGGGAATGCCGTGCCGTTCGAGCCGGCGCAGCTGCTCGGCGAGCGCGCTATAGATCGAGAGATCGCCGGAATGCAGCCGCGCCACGTCGAGATTTTTCTGCGTGGGCCGACGCGAACTCGGCCTCGATTTCATCGAGCGACAGCGGCGCGGTATCGACGATGCGCGCGCCGGGCGGACAGTGCGCGAGCAATTCGCGCGGCACGATCGAGCCGGCATAGAGGCAGACCGGACAGCGCGCGATCAGATCGCGGCCGCGCACCGTGATCAGGTCGGCCGCGCCCGGCCCGGCGCCGATGAAATGCACCGTCATGGCGCTGCCTCCGATGCGGCGACGGCGCAGGTGGCGTCGCCCATGACGAGGCGAGGGCCGATGAGCCGCGCCGACGGTCCGGCTGCGGCAAGCGCCGCGGCCTCCGCGACCGAATGCACGCCGGTGAGCGCGAGCACGCGCTCGGACCGGGTCTCGGTGCGGTCGTTTGCCGCTTGCAATTCGGCTTCCGGGATCAGAACGAGATCGACGCCGAGTTTTGCCGCGGCCGCTGCGATGCCGGCTTCGCCGTGCTTTGCCGCGGTGGTGGCGATGCAGTCGAGCGCGTGCGCCGCGATGCCGGCGCGATCGAGCGCGGCGCGGATCGCCGCTTCGATGTCGGGCGCCGCTGCGCCCCGCCTGCAGCCGACGCCGGCGACGATCATGGCTTTGTCCAAATCCATTGCGTCACCGGCATCGCGGCATGCCAGCCGGTTTTTTCGCCGATCGGATCGGCCCGCGAAATCGCGATGCGGATCAGCTTGCCGCCAAGCGCGGCATGGCGGGTCAAGAGCTGCGCCTCGCTGCCGAGCGTCACCGCATTGGCCACCAAGCGGCCGGCGGGTCGCAGCGCGCGGGTCGCCGCATCGAGCACGCCGGCTTCGCTCACGCCGCCGCCGATGAAAATGGCGTCGGGCGTCGGCAGCTCCGCGAGCGCGGCCGGCGCGGCATCTTCCACGATCTCGAGGCCGGGAACGCCGAACGCCGCGGCGTTGCGGCGGATGCGCGCGGCGCGATCCGTCGTGCCGTTCGATGGCGATGGCACGCAGCGACGGATCGGCCAGCATCCATTCGATGGCGACGGAGCCCGAGCCGGCGCCGATGTCCCAGAGCAATTCGCCGCGGCGCGGCGCCAGCGACGAGATGGTGACGGCGCGGATTTCGCGCTTGGTGATCTGGCCGTCGTGCTCGAACAAGACGTCGGAGAGGCCGGGAGCGCGCGCCAGCACGCGGGCGTCGGCGGCGGCTTCGACTTCGATGGCAACCGTATTGAGGGCATCGACGGCGCCGAGATCGAACGCGGCGGCGCTCGCGGAACGGATGCGCTCGTACGATCCGCCGAGCGCTTCGAGCACCGTCAGGCGCGAGCCGCCAAAACCCGATTGCGTCAGGAGCTTTGCCAGCGCCGCCGGTCCCTGGCCGTCGGAGGTCAAGGCCAGGATGCGGGTTCCCGGCTGCAAATGCGGGCGCACCAGATCGAGCGAACGGCCGTGCACCGATAACAGCGCGGTCTGCGGCAGCGACCAGCCGAGCCGGGCCGCCGCCAGGCTGAAGGCCGACGGCGCCGGGATGACGGTCATCTCACGGGCGTCGATGCGGCGGGCGAGCGCCGAGCCGACGCCGTAGTGGAACGGATCGCCCGACGCGAGCACGCAGACCTGGCGGCCGCGATGATGCAGCACTTCGTCGGGCGCCGCGTCGAACGGGCTCGGCCACGGCCGCGTCGCGCCGCGAATGAGCGGCGCAGCGAGGCCGAGATGGCGCCGGCCGCCGAACACGATTTCGGCCGCGCCGATCAGCCCGCGCGCCACCGGGCTCAAACCTTCGACGCCGTCCTCGCCGATGCCGACGATGGACAGCCAGCGCGGCGATGCGGCAGTGTCGGGCGCGGTCGCATCAGGCCGCGGCGTTTTAGAAAGAGGCGTTGTAGAATCAGGCATGGCACGCATCCTCATTCTCGGCGGCACTGCGGAAGCGCGGCAATTGGCCGGGCGCCTCGCCGGCCGTGCCGGCCTCGAGATTACGCTGTCGCTCGCCGGCCGCACCGCAACGCCCGCCGCGCAGCCGGTGCCGGTCCGCGTCGGCGGCTTTGGCGGCGCCGACGGGCCTGGCGAATTATCTCGTCGCGCGAACGCATCGATGCCTTGATCGACGCCACACATCCTTACGCCAACGTGATTTCGGCCAACGCCGTCGCAGCCGCGCGGCGCAGTGGCGTGCCATCGATCGCGCTGCGGCGGCCGCCTTGGATCGCGGTTTCGGGAGACCGGTGGATCGAGGTGAGCGATGTCGGCGAGGCGGTGCGGGCCATCGGTCAAACGCCGCGCCGCGTCTTTGTCGCGCTCGGCCGCAACGAGCTCGAGCCGTTCGGCGACGCGCCGCAGCACTATTATTTGATCCGCAGCGTCGATCCGGTCGAGCCGCCATTGCCGCTGCCCCATGTCGGCTACGTCACCGGCCGCGGCCCGTTCGGCGAAGCCGACGATCATGCGCTGATGACCGAACATCGCATCGACGTGGTGGTTGCCAAGAACAGCGGCGGTACCGCGACCTACGGCAAGATCGCCGCGGCGCGCGCGCTCGGCATCGACGTCATCATGCTGCGCCGGCCGGCCGCGCCTGATGGAGCCGCGGTTGCGACAATCGAAGACGCGATCGCCTGGCTCGATCATGCGCTGACCTCGGCGGCGGCGCGCGGCGTGTAGACCAGCGGGTGGCGGCCGGGACGCGCGATGACGCGCGTGTCGCGCGAGCCGACGATCACCAGCGTCGCCATGTCGGCGTTCGCCGCATCCGCGGTATCGAGCGTCACGACGTTTATTTGTTCATCCACCCGTCCGACGGCACGGCCGAATATAACCGGCGTTGTCGGCGGCAGATGCCGGCGCAGGCGCTTCGATCGCGTTGCCGAATTGCCAGGGCCGTGCTCGCGATACCGGATTGTAGAGCGCGATGACAAAGCCCGCGCCCGCCGCCGCATCGAGCCGCTGTTCGATCAACGGCCACGGCTTGAGATTGTCCGACAGCGAAATCGCGCAAAAATCATGACCCAGCGGCGCGCCGATCCGCGCCGCCACCGCGAGCATCGCGGTGATGCCGGGAATGATCGCGACATCGAGCGCGCGCCAGCTGTCCGGCCCGGCTTCGATTGCCTCGCAGATCGCGGCCGCCATGGCGAACACGCCCGGATCGCCGCCGGAGACGACGGCGACGCGCGCGCCCTGCGCCGCATGGCGGAGCGCATTGGCGGCGCGCGCGCTCTCTTCGCGGTTGTTGGACGCGTGGCGGTTTTGGCCGGCGCGCACCGGCACGCGATCGAGATAGGGGCCGTAGCCGTAAATCGCTTCCGCGGCTGCGAGCGCTTCCTCGGCGTCCGGCGTGAGATAGCGCGGATCGCCCGGTCCCAAGCCAACGACGATGAGGCGCCCGCTCATGGCTTTCCTCCCGGCCGTCCCGCCCAGCCCGGCACCAAAACCACGGCGAAATAAGGCGCGTCGTCGTCGGGCTTTGCGGTCAGCAGAATCATTTTCGCGTCCGCCATGGTGCCGCGCTCGACATAGATGGCGCGCGGCAGGCGGCCGCTGCGGTCGAGCGCGCGGCGCAACTTTGGTAGATGGCGGCCGACCTTCATCACCACCGCGGCGTCGGCGTCGGCGAGCCGGCGCGTCAGCTCGCCCTCCGGCAGCGTCGCGGGCAGCACGGTGAAAACGTCATCACCCTGCGCGATCGGCATTCCGGCCGCCGACCAGCAGCCCGACATGCCGGTGACCCCGGCGACGATCTCGGCGGAGAACCGCGACGCCAGCCGCGTGTGCAGATGCATGTAGGAGCCGTAGAACAACGGATCGCCCTCGCAGATCACGGCGACGATGCGGCCGGCATCGAGATGCGCGGCGATTGCAGTCGCGGCGCCGTCGTAGAAATCGCCGATGGCCTCGCGGTAGCCGGTGCTGTCCTTCGGCAGTTCGGTGGTGACCGGGTAGAGCAGCGGCAGTTCGATGACTTCGGCGCGCAAATGTTGCGCGGCGATGGCGCGCGAATGACTGTGCATTTCCGGCTTTGGCAAAATGCGCGATCACGTCGGCCTCGCCAAGCGCGCGCATTGCTTTCAACGTCATCAATTCCGGATCGCCCGGGCCGACGCCGACGCCGATCAGTTTGCCCGCGCTCATAGGCCTGCCCTCGCCAGCGCGTTGACCGCGGCGGCAGTCATGGCGCTGCCGCCCATGCGGCCGCGCACGACAATGAACGGCACGCCGCGCGGATCGGCGGCGAGCGCCGCCTTCGATTCGGCCGCTCCGACGAAGCCGACCGGAATGCCGAGGATCGCCGCCGGCTTCGGCGCGCCGGCGTCAAGCAAATCGAGCAGGCGGAACAAGGCCGTCGGCGCATTGCCGATGGCGACCACGGCCCCGGCGAGGCGGTCGATCCACAGATCGAGCGCCGCCGCCGAGCGCGTCGTGCCATGCTGCTCGGCGATGCCGGGCGTGCGCGGATCGTTGAGCGTGCAGACGACGTCGTTGCGCGCCGGAAGACGGGCGCGGGTAATGCCGTGCGCCACCATCTCGGCATCGCAAAAGATCGGCGCGCCGGCGGCGAGCGCCTGCCGCGCCGCTGTGACCACGTCGCCGCCGAACACGATGTGCTGCGCCGCCTCGACCTGACCGCAGGCATGAATCATGCGCACCGCAATGTCAGCCTCCTCCGCAGAGAAGCGCGAGAGATCGGCCTCGGCGCGGATGATGGCGAACGAGCGCTGGTAAATCGCCGTGCCGTCGCGCAGATATGCGGCGCGCTCAGACATGATTATCCTCATGTTTGAGGCCGCCCACGATTTCGCCGACGGCGGCCGGCAGCTCATTCGTCGCAACGATCGCGAACGGCGCGTCGCGGGTTGAACCGTTGCTGATGAGCGCGCATCCCGCAGGAGTACCGACGACGGTCAGTGCTGCCGGCGCAGGATGTGCGCAGCCCTTGGCGCATCCGGAAATATGGATCTTGAACGAACCGTCGAGATGCGGCGCGGCGGCCGCGGCGATTTGTGGCGCAAGGGCGCGGGCGGCGATGTCCGCCGATGCGCAGATCGGCGCCCCGGCGCAGGCAACCACATGCCGCCGCGGATCGTGTGCATGCACGACAAAACCAAACGCTTCGCCGGCGGCGGCAATAGACGAAGCTGTCTGTCGCGTCAGGCCGACGATCATGAGCGCCCGGCCCGGCGCCGCGCGCATTCCACGCGCACCTGCCGCTTTGGCGGCGTCGGTCAATCGTTGCAGCGCCGTTGCATCGGCATGACCGAACGCCAGGCCTATGCCATAGGCGAATGTGCCGTCACGCAATCGATGCAGGCCGATGGGCTCTTGCCGCTCATTCCCGCGCAAGCGCGGAGGAGCGGAAACGACAAGCAAGTCTTCGACGGCGGAACGGAACACGGCGATGCCTTCCGCCGCGAGTACGTCGCGTGCGCGGGCGCCGCGGCCGCGCTGCGCCAAAACTTCAAGCAGGCGCGTGACGGCGGCGACGCCATCGCTCGGAGAAACGGCGCCGAGATCGCTTGCGGTGCCGTGATCGCCGCCAACGCCGATACGAACAACGATGCCATTCTGCAGCACTTCAGCACGCAGGCGCACGTCGGCGGCAAGCACGATCGAGATTGAGCGCGCCGCCGCCGTCGATCGCCACCGAGATTTTGGCGGCAAGTCTTCGCGTCAGCGAATTCTGCGCGAGCGCAAGGCGCAAATCGGCGGCGAGCGCGCCGGCATCGATAATGTCTTCCGCATCGAGGCCGGCCAGTGGATCGGTCAAAACCGGAATGCCGTCCGCGGCGGCGATGCCGAGCGCGGCAACGTCACGCCGCAAAACACGGTGCCGACGCCGCGCTCAAGCCGCGGATTTGGATGCTGCCGCGCGACGTGACTTCGATGATGCCGTTGCCGTGCTGCCGCGCGGCCGCGCACAGGGCGGCAAAGGCGTCGAGCGCGATGGTGCCGATCGGCAGCAGGCGGACCAATAGACCGTCGCCGGTCGCCATCGGCGCCGACAGCCCCGGACAGGCGCCGCGAGCGTTGCGGCAGAGTGAGCGCGGGCGCGGTCATGCCGTGACCTCCGCACGCAGCAGCGACAGGCTCGCATCGACATCGTTGCGCCGCGGATGCCAGAACCCGCGCCGCCGCGCGGCGTCGAGCCGCTCGGCAATCGCGGCGGCGGCTTGCGGATTTTCCCGCAGCAGAAATTCGCGCACGTCGGCATCGGCGACATAGGCGTCGTGCAGGAGATCGAACAATTCGCTCGGCCACCGCGTCGGTGGTTTCGGCGAACGCGACCAGGCGGTCGACGGTTTCGGCAAGCTCGGCGGCGCCGCGCGGGCCGTGGCGCATCTGGCCGGCGATGAAGCGCGGATTGATCGCACGTGCCCGCACGATCCGGGCGAGGGCCGTCGACAGCGCCCGCGCCCGCGGCCGCTGCGGGTCGGTGACGTCGAGCATGATGAGATCGGCTGAGCGGCCGAGCAGCTTTGCCGCCGCGGCAAAGCCGCCGACGAAGGCTGCGTCCTCGCCGCCTTCGAGCAGGTCGCGGCCGGGGTCGTCGCTCGGTGTGCACCAGCGCGTCGGCGTCGGCGACGCGCTGGGCAAACGCGCCGGGCGCTGCGTCACCTTCGCCGTCGGCGCCGCCATAGGCGTGTGACGCGGCGGCGAGATAAGCCGCACCGATAGCGTCGGTGTCCGCGCTGCGGCCGAGCAAATCCTCGACGCCGGAGCCATAGACGCCCGGCGCGGTGCCGAAAATGCGATCGAGACGAACTGCGCTCTTGCCGTTGGCTGCGCGACGTGCGGCGGCTAGCGGATTTTCGTCGTTGTCCTCGTCGCGCGCCGCGACTGCCTGCACGGCGGCGTCGATGAGCGCGATCTGCGCCGGGAACAGATCGCGGAACAATCCGGAAATGCGCCAGGTGACGTCGACGCGCGGGCGGCCGCTGGCCGCTGGCGGCAGCACTTCGACGCCGGTGATACGGCCGCTCGCCGCTTCCCAGATCGGCCGGCAACCCATCAGCGCAAATCCTTGCGCGATCTCTTCGCCGCCGGTGCGCAGCGTGGCGCTGCCCCATAAGTCGATCACCACAGCGCGCACCATCTCGCCATGAGTCTGCAAATGCGCGCGCACGATCTCGTCGGCGGCGAGCCGGCCGAGCTCCATCGCGGTCGGCGTCGGCAAGGTGCGCGGATCGGCGGTGAAGAGGTTGCGGCCGGTCGGCAGCACGTCGCGCCGCCCGCGCGTCGGCGAGCCGGCGGGCCCTGCCGCGACGCGGCGGCCGTCGAGCGCTTCGATCAACGTTTTGCGCTCCGCTTCGGCACTCATTCGCCACAGCGGATCGTCGATGCCGGCGGGCGCGCGGCCATAGATGTGCAGGCCGTCCTTGATGGCGAGGTCCTTGAGATCGCACAGCCAGGCGTCGATGCGGCGCAGCGCCTCGTCGGGCGCGAACGCGGCGCCGACGCCGGCCTCGCGCGCCAATCCGGTGCGCTGCGCGGTCTCGACGATCAGCGTCGCCAGCCGCTCGCGCCGCCGGCGGTCGAGGCCGTCGGCTTGCGCATATTCATCGACCAGACGCTCGAGCTCTCGCGCGTCGCCGGACAGCCCGCCGTCGACAAGCGGCGGCGGCAGATGGCCGATGGTCAGCGCCGCGATGCGGCGCTTGGCCTGCGCCGCCTCGCCCGGATTGCTGACGATGAACGGATAGATCACCGGCAACGCGCCGGTGACGATTTCGGGAAAGCATTCGGCGGTGAGCGCGATGGCCTTGCCCGGCAGCCATTCCAGCGTGCCGTGCGCGCCCATGTGAACGAGCGCATCGACCTTGGCGACGTGTTGCAGCCACAAGCCGAACGCGACCAGGGCATGGCGCGGCGGCAATAGCGGATCGTGATAATCGGCGCGCCGCGCCGCTGCGCGCCCGCGATCGGGCGGCAGCGCGACCAAAAGCTTGCCGAATTTTTTCACCCGGAAGCGAAACGCACCGTCGTGCGCATCGGCATCGTCCGCCGGTTCGCCCCAGGCCTCGCGCAACCGCGCGGCGGCGGCGCTTGGCACGCGGGCAGCGAGCAGGCGTTCGTAGTCCTCGACCGCGAGCGTCGCGTCATCGGCGCCCGGCGAAAGCGCATCGAGCAATTCGCGCGGCGTTTTCGGCGCGCCGCTCACGGCGTAGCCGGCGGCCGACAGATCGTCGAGCAGCGCGATCACGCTCGCCGGCACATCGAGGCCGACCGCGTAACCGGTGCGGCCCGGCGCGCCGGGATAATCCGGCATCAGGATGGCGATCCTGCGTTCGCTCGCGCGGCAAGGCCTGCAAGAACAACATGCGCGGCGATCCGATCCGCGACCATGGCGACGCGGTCCGGCTCGGGCCGGCTCACGAAAGCGCTGAAGGCAAGTCCGGCCTGGGTTGGCAGCGCATCCTTGAACGCGATGACGCCGGCCAGCACGCGGCCGTCGAGCTCGGGCAACACCACGTGCATGGCAAGATCGGCGGCGCCGAGGCCGCGCGCGCTGTCGCGCCACGCCGCCCGCTTGGTGATGGCGCTGACGACCTGAAACACCGGGACGCCCGGCGCGTCGAGCGGCGTCGGCTCGTCGGTGCCGCCGGCGGCAAAGGCCGTCATGGTGACGATCAGCGCCGGCTTCGAGCCGCTCGAGCGCCTGGCGCAGAAACGCGCCGGCCTCGCGATCCTTCAAGCTGGTGACGAACAGCGGCCGCCGGCGCCAAGCCGCGCGCAGCGAGCGCCGCGCATAGCGCATCGACCGGCGCGGTGTCGTCGGCGAGCAGCAGCGCGCGGTAGAAGACGATCGGCACGACCGGATGGCCGGCTTGCAGCGACGCCACCAACCGGTCGAGATCCACTGCGCCTTCGCCGGGGAGATAGCCGGCCAGGCGCGGCACCGGCTGCGGCTCGCGCAATTCGAGATCATGTCCGGCATGATGCGCGAGCCGGCGCAGCAGCGCGCGCAGATTGTCGCGGCCGCCTTCGCGGAAGAAGCGCAACAGCGCGTCGAGTTCCTGCGCCGGCAGCGTCGACGCGGCAGCAAGCCGAACATCGTCGCGATCCTCGCCGGGCAGCACGGCGAGCGCGATGCCGCGCTCGCGCGCCAGCGCCGACAGCCGCTCGATGCCGTATTTCCACCAGTCGAGGCCGCCGAGCAGCCGCACCACGATCACCTTGGCGTGCGCGCCGACGCGGTCGATCCAAAGATCGACCGACATCGGATGACGCAGATCGCGCAGATGCGCCAGCCGCACGCTCGGCAGCTCGCGCGCTCAGCCTCCCAGGCGGCGGCGAGCGCGGCGAGATCGCTGTCGGCGAACGACAGCACGGCGATATCGCCCGGCGTTTGGCCGAGATCGACCGCTTCGACGATTTCGTCGAGGTTGGTCGAGCTCGTGGTCAATAGATGCATCGTTCAACCTGCAAGCGCTCGCGTCACCGCGGCGCGGTCGAGTCCCTTCAATCCGATCACGACCAGACGGCTCTCGCGCAGCTCGGATGCCGCCCATGGCCGGTCGTATTGATGCGTCACCCGCGAGCCCACCGCTTGGACCAAGAGGCGCAGCGGCTTGTTGGTCGACGGCGGCAAAGCCTTTGACGCGCAGCACGTCGAATTTTTCCGCGAGCGCGGCCACGCGCGCGGCCAGGTCCGATGGATCGGCGATCTCGCCGAGCGGCACGACGAAACTGTCGAAATCGTCGTGGTCGTGCTCCAACTTCGTCATCGTGATGGGTGCGGCGATTGGCGATGTCGTCCTCGGTGCCGACGCCGAGCCCGAGCAGCAGCGCCGTATCCACCTTGCCATCGCTGACGGTGACGACCTTGACGCGGCGCGGCAGCGCGCCGGCGATCGCCGCCATCGCCTTGTCGAGCGCCGGCCGGATCGAGCAGGTCGCGCTTGTTGAGCACGACGAGATCGGCGCAGGCGATCTGGTCCTCGAACACTTCCTCGATCGGATCGTCGTGATCGAGCGCGGTGTCGGCGGCGCGTTGTTGCGCCAGCGCGTCGAGATCGTGCGCGACGCGGCCGTCGGCGAGCGCCGCGCCATCGACCACGACGATGACGCTGTCGACGGTGACGCGGCTTTTGATCGCCGGCCAGTGGAACGCCTGCACCAGCGGTTTTGGCAGCGCCAGGCCCGAGGTCTCGATCACGATGTGCTCGACGCCGTCCTTGGCCAGGATGGCATCGAGCGCCGGCACGAACTCGTCGGCAACCGTGCAGCACAGGCAGCCGTTGGCGAGTTCGACGATGTTGTCCTCCGGGCAGGCGGCGTTGCCGCAGCCTTTGAGGATTTCACCGTCGATGCCGACGTCGCCGAACTCGTTGACGATGACGGCGAGGCGGCGGCCGTCGGCATTGCCGAGCACGTGGCGGATCAGCGTGGTTTTGCCGGCGCCGAGAAAGCCGGTGACGATGGTGCAGGGAACGCGCGCAAGCGAGCCGGTCATTCATCGGTTCCTTCAAAAAAGTCGATGGGCGGAACGCGGGCGATCAGGCCGCGCTTGAGGATTTCGGGCCGGCCGCGCCACGGCAAAATGCCGTCGGCGGCGCGCGGCGAGCAGACGCGCGCCTTCGATCAGTGCGTCGGCGCAGGTCGCATCGAGGCCGCCGAACACATAGGTCCAGGAGCCGTTGCAGCGCATCGCGGCGCTGGGGCCGCGCGTGCAATTGGCGAGGCAGCGCAGCCGGCGCACGTCGACTTCGGTGCCGGCGGCGGCGCGTTCGGTCGCCGCGGCGAGGAGCGCGCCGGGGCGCGGTTCGCTGTCCGGCTCGCCGGCGCGCTTGCAGGTGATGCAGACGTAGACGGTGGGCGCGCGATTTGTCGTCGGAGCTTTGCATTCAGGCGCGCTCCGCGATCGGTCGGTCGAGGCGCTGCCAGCGGAACAGCAGATAGGAGATCGCCCAGCTCGCGATGAAAATGCCGACGACCAGATAACCGAAACCGGCAAGCCCGCTGTTGAGATCGCCGATGCAATTCCAGAAGCGGCCTTCGAGGCCGAGCTTGCCGGCGATGAGACCGAGCGCCTCGATGCCGCCGATCAACAGCGCGACCACGACGGAGATCGCGGTGATGGTGAGATTGTACCAAATCTTGCGGATCGGATTGAGGAACGCCCAGCCATAGGCGCCGACCATCAGCACGCTGTCGGTGGTATCGACCAGCGTCATGCCGGCGGTGAACAGCGCCGGGAAAATCATGATGGTGCCGAGCGTCATGCCGCCGGACGCCTGGCTGGCGGCGACGGCGAACAGGCTGATCTCGGTCGCGGTGTCGAAGCCCAGCCCGAACAGAAAGCCGATCGGGAACATCTGCCAGCTCTGCGACACCATGCGGAACAGCGGCCGGAAGATGCGGGCCAGCAGGCCGCGGCCGGACAGCAGCAGGTTCAGTTCCTGCTCCTCGACCGGCTCGCCGCGGCGCGCCCGGAGAAAACTTCGCCAGACGCCGCGCAGGATGACGAGATTGATGGCGGCGATGGCGAGCAGGAAAAACGCCGAAGCTGCCGTGCCGATGATGCTGCCGATCGTCCTTGAACTCGGCAAAGCGGCCCTGCAGCGCGAACGCCGTCGCGGCGATCGCCGCGACCGCAAGCGCAATGGACAGCGAATGGCCGAGCGAGAAGAACAGGCCGACCGAATACGGCCGCTTGCCCTCCTGCATCAGCTTGCGCACCACATTGTCGATGGTGGCGATGTGGTCGGCATCGACGGCATGGCGCAGGCCGAGCACATAAGCGAGGAAGGCGGTGCCGAGCAGCGTCGGCCGTCCCGCCAGCGCAATCAACGCCCAGGTCCAGACCAGCGCGCTCGCCGCCAACAGCACGATATAGATCGCGCTGATCTTGGCGCGCTGATTGGCCGAGGCGTCATCGACCGCCGATTTCAGGAAATTGAACACGACCGAAGACCTCGCCTGACCTGCCGCCTGTCGCCGGCGCGAGCGAGGACCAAAAGACTTTCGTCTTTTGGATCATCCACCGATACACCCCGACCGGTGTTTGTCGCGTCGACACGGCCGACGGCAGGTCTCCTGGCTCGCGGATCGGCGCCTTGCCCTGCCTTCCCGGCGGCAAACGGCCGCCAGTGGCATATCCGGACAAGACTTCCCGCTCACAGTTGCGGGGGCAGCTGCGGAATTGGCAGCGCTTTAAGCGTTGCCTCACCGCATTCCCTTTTCGCCCTCTCGCGAGGGACCATCGGTCCGCTAGTGATAGATTTCGATTGGCGGCCCTGTCAATCTGGCCGGCCGGCGTATGAAACCGATCCGTAGGCGTGATGTCGAGCGTGCCAAAACTCACTTTCGTCATCGGCGGCGCCCGTTCGGGCAAAAGCCGCTATGGCGAAAGCGTGATCGCCACATTGCCGCCGCCATGGCAGCCGCCTTGGGCCTATGTGGCGACGGCGGAAGCGCGTGACGCCGAAATGGCCGAGCGCATCGCTGCCCATCGGGCGCGCCGCGGTCCGCAATGGCGCACCATCGAGGCGCCGCGCGATCTCGCGGCGGCGCTGGCGGATTGCGAGACGACGCCGGTCCTGGTCGATTGCCTGACATTGTGGCTCTCCAACCACATGCTGGCAGACGCCGATATTGAACTCGAAATGGCCCGGCTTGAAGCTGCCTTGGCGGCGGCGAAGACGCCGATGGTGCTGATCGCGAACGAAGTCGGTTCCGGAATCGTGCCGGATCATCCGCTCGGCCGAAAATTCCGGGATTTGCAGGGCGTGCTCAATCAGCGCATGGCTGCGCGCGCCGACCGCGTGGTTCTCGTCGTTGCCGGACTGCCGCTCGCCCTGAAAGGCTCGTTGTAAGGAAACGCCATGAGCGAAACCGCCGACAATGCCGAAGCCGAGCGCCATCGCGCCAAGATGGCCAAACGCAAGGCCGTGCAGGATGCCGAGGTCGCCGGCAAGACGATCGAGAAGGGCCTTCTCATCGTCCATACCGGAACGGGAAAAGGCAAATCGACGGCGGCGTTCGGCCTCGCGCTGCGCATGCTCGGGCGCGGCCATCGCGTCGGCGTGGTGCAGTTCATCAAAGGCGCCTGGCATTCGGCGGAACGCGACGCGCTCGCCGCGTTCGGCGATCAGGTGGTGTGGCACACCATGGGCGAGGGTTTTACCTGGGAGACGCAGGATCGCGCCCGCGATGTCGCCGCCGCCGAGCGCGCCTGGGCGAAGGCGCAGGAGCTGATGGCCGATCCCGGCTTCGGATTGATCGTGCTTGACGAGCTCAATATCGCGCTGCGCTACGATTATCTCGATCTCAATGCCGTCGTCGCCGCGCTCGCCGCGCGCCGGCCGGGACTGCATGTCGTGGTCACCGGGCGCAATGCCAAGCCGGAACTGATCGCCGCCGCCGATCTGGTCACCGAGATGACGCTGGTGAAGCATCACTTCGCCGCCGGCGTGAAGGCGCAAGCGGGCATCGAGTACTGAACGATGCCGGCGCGCGCGCTGATGTTCCAGGGCACCGGCTCCGACGTCGGCAAATCGCTGATTGTCGCCGGGCTGGCGCGCGCCCTCACGCTGCGCGGGATAAAGGTCCGCCCGTTCAAGCCGCAGAACATGTCGAATAATGCCGCGGTGACGGCCGATGGCGGCGAGATCGGCCGCGCTCAGGCGCTGCAGGCGCGCGCGGCGCGCGCGGCGGCGAGCGTGCACATGAATCCGGTGCTGCTGAAGCCGCAGAGCGAGATCGGCGCGCAGATCGTGGTGCAGGGCCGCGTCTACGGCAGCGCCAAGGCCGCGGCCTATCAAAAAATGAAGCCCGAGCTGCTGCCGTTCGTGCTCGACAGTTACGCACGCATGAAAGCCGAGGCCGACATCGTGCTGATCGAAGGCGCCGGCAGCGCCGCCGAGATCAATCTGCGCGGCAACGACATCGCCAATATGGGCTTTGCGCGCGCCGCCGACGTGCCGGTGGTGCTGGTCGGCGACATCGATCGCGGCGGCGTCATTGCCAGCCTCGTCGGTACCAAGGCCGTGATCGCGCCCGAGGACGCGGCGCTGATCTGCGGCTTCATCGTCAACAAGTTTCGCGGCGATGCGGCGCTGTTTGCCGAAGGCATGGCGCGCATCGCGCAACTGACGGGATGGCAAGCGCTCGGCCTGGTGCCGTTCTTTCCCGAGGCGCGGCTCTTGCCGGCGGAAGATGCGCTGGCGCTCGATGCCGCGCGGCCGGCAAAGACCGACGCGCAAGTACGCATCGCCGTGCCGATCCTGCCGCACATCGCCAATTTCGACGATCTCGATCCGCTCGATGCCGAGCCGGCCGTCGATCTCGTCCGGGTGCGGCCTGGAACGGCGCTGCCCGGAGATGCCGATCTGATCCTGTTGCCGGGCTCGAAGGCAACCATCGCCGATCTCGAGGCGTTGCGCGCTGCCGGATTCCATATCGACATCGCGGCACATCGGCGCCGCGGCGGAATGGTGCTCGGCCTGTGCGGCGGCTATCAGATGCTCGGCCGCACCATCGCCGATCCCGACGGCATCGAAGGCCCGCCGGCGATGGTCGAAGGCCTCGGCCTTCTCGATGTTGCAACGACGCTGTCGAACGATAAACGCCTCGAACCGGTGTCGGGAACGACCAGCGATGGCGTTTCGTTCTCCGGCTATGAAATGCATATGGGTGTGACCGAGGGACAAGATCGCGCGCGGCCGTTCGCGCGGCTCGCCGATGGTTCGCCCGAGGGTGCGATCTCCGCCGATGGCCGGGTGATCGGCACCTATGTGCACGGCCTGTTCGCCGACGACCGGCAACGCGCGGCGTGGCTGCAGCGTTTCGGCGCGGGTGCGTCAAATGTCGCTTATGAAAACCTCATCGAGCAGACGCTTGATGCACTGGCCCAGCATCTTGCAGCACACATCGATCTCGATCGCCTGCTCAAATTAGCGCGATGAGGATGCCGGCGATCGCGGCGACCAGCGCGATCAAGATCGCATCGGCATATCGGTAAAGCGTCAGCGCGCGGCGGATGTCGGCGGCGGTGGCGTCGCGGCGGCCGTCGCCCATCGTGGCGTCGTCGATTTCTACCCCGCCATAGACGCGCGGGCCGGCGAGCGAAAGGCCGAGCGCGCCGGCCATCGCCGCTTCCGGATAGCCGGCATTGGGCGAGCGATGGCGGGAAGCGTCACGCAGCACGGCGCGCCAGGCGGCAGCTGCGGAGGCGTTCTTGTTCAACGCCGCCGCGGCAACGAGGAGAAGCGCAGAGAGCCGCGACGCCGGCAGATTGACCAGATCGTCGAGCCGCGCCGCGGCCCAGCCAAACGCCTCATACCGCGGCGTGCGGTGGCCGATCATACTGTCGGCGGTGTTAATTGCTTTGTAGAGTGCCGCCCCAGGGAGACCCGCAATGGCCATCCACAAGACCGGCGCGACGACAGCGTCGGAAAAATTCTCGGCGAGGCTTTCGATTGCCGCGCGGGCGACGCCGGCCGCATCGAGCGTCTGCGGATCGCGGCCGACGATCTTGGCGACAGCGGCGCGGCCGGCGGCGATGCCGCCTTGTTCCAATGCGTCGGCGACATCGGCGACATGCCGGTGCAGGCTGCGCTGCGCGATCAGGGTGCTGGCGACGACGGCGACCGCGATCCGTCCGAATGGAAGCCGGAGCAGTTCGCGTTCGACAATGAAGGCAATCGCGCCGACAATGCCGAGGAGAAGTAGGACGGCACCAACGCCGGCGCCGCGGCGCCAATGCGGGTCGGCCGTATCGCGATTGAGCAAGCGGTCGAGCGCGGCGATCAGGCGGCCGATCCAGGTCACCGGATGGCCGATCGTGTGCAACAGCGCACGCGGATAGCCGGCGCAGAGCTCGATGATCATGGCCAAAAAGGCGAGCGCGACGGACATCTTCCCCTACAACGATGCGGACGAGCCGCTGCCGCACGGCGGCGACCTGAGCGCGGCCCGGCGTCTATTCCCGGATGCGCCAAAACCTTTCATCGACCTCTCGACCGGGATCAATCCCAATCCTTATCCCCTGCCGCCGCTGCCGGCCGAGCTATTTGCCCGCTTGCCGGATGCCGCCGCAACCACCCGTCTCGCCGCGGCCGCCGCGACATCATACGGCGCGCCGTCGGCGGCGCATGTCGTGCCGGCGCCGGGTACGCAGAGCCTGCTGCCTCTCGTCGCCGGGCTGGCGCGGCGCGGCCGGGCGGCTATTTTGACGCCGACCTATAACGAGCACGCGCGCGCGGCGCGCCTTGCCGGCCATAGCGTCATCGAGACGCGCGAGTTCGCTGCCCTCGGCAATGCCGATCTTGCCATCGTCACCAATCCCAACAGCCCCGACGGCCGGCTCATCGATCGGGAAGCGTTGCTCGCTCTTGCCGCAAAGCTGCGTGCCCGCCGTGGCGTCCTGGTGGTCGACGAAGCGTTCATGGACGTCGGGCCGCCCGGCTGCAGCCTCGCCGGCGATGTGGTCCGCGGCAATCTCATCGTGTTGCGTTCATTCGGCAAGTTTTTTGGGCTTGCCGGATTACGGCTCGGTTTCGCGCTGCTCGACCAACCATCCGCGGTCCGGCTTGCGGCGATGCTCGGACCATGGGCGGTGTCCGGGCCGGCCTTGGCCATCGGCGCGGCGGCCCTGACGGACACGGCGTGGATCGAAGCGACGCGGCATCGGTTGGTGGAGGCATCCCGACGGCTCGATGGCATTTTGATCGGTGCCGGTCTCGGCATCCCGGGCGGAACGGCGCTGTTCAGGTTGGTGCGAACGCCGTCGGCGCGCGCGCTGTTCCATCACCTCGGCCGCGCCGGAATCCTGGTACGCAACTTCCCAAACAACGCGACGTGGCTGCGCTTCGGCTTGCCGGCCGATGAGGAAGAGTGGCAACGCCTGCAAATTGCGATGGATGCCTTCCGCAACAACGGCTAGGCTTTCGCTCATGAGCGCGAATTCGATACCGCAGATCGAAGGCGCCGGCGCGGCAAAGCGCTCGGTCAACTTCGATCCGGCGTTCCGCGCGCGCTTGCGCGAGCTTCTCACCTGGCGCCGGGATGTCCGGCGCTTCCGGCGCGACCCGTTGCCCAACGGCACCGTGGAAGCGCTGATCGAGCTCGGCTGCCTGGCGCCGTCCGTGGGCCTCAGCCAGCCGTGGCGCTTCGTCATCGTCGAGGACTCGACGGTCCGCGCCGCGATCCGGCAAAATTTCGCAACCTGCAACGCGCAAGCGCTCGCCGCGCAAAGCGGCGACCGCGCCGGCCTCTATGCGCAGCTCAAGCTCGCCGGCTTGGATGAGGCGCCTTGTCACTTGGCGGTGTTTGCCGATCGCGCGACGGCGCAGGGCCACGGCCTCGGGCGCCACACCATGCCGGAGATGACCGACTATTCGGCGGTGACGGCGGTGCATACGATCTGGCTGGCCGCACGGGCGCAAGGCATCGGCATGGGCTGGGTATCGATCCTCGATGCCAAGACGGTTGCGGTCCTGCTCGATGTTCCCGCCGAATGGAAATTCATCGGTTATTTCTGTCTCGGCTATCCGCAAGCCGACGACACCGTCCCGGAGCTCGAGCAGAGCGGATGGGAACGGCGACGCTTGCCGTTCATCCTCCGGCGTTAACGCTAACGTCATTCCGGCCGAGCGAGCATCGCGAGCGAGAGCCGGAATCCATAATCACAGAACTCAAAGCATTGGCGCTGCCGCGCAACATTGCAATGGCAGTGGTTATGGATTCCGGGTTCACCGCTTCGCGGTGCCCCGGAATGACTTTGTGCCAAATCAGGGCATTTTTGCTGGCACCGGCCTTGCTCCCTCAGCGCTGACGCCTGGTGCGTGTCCCGGAACGACCGAACAGTCTTCCGCATGCGTGCGCAGGTTTG
Organism: uncultured Alphaproteobacteria bacterium; assembly: GCA_963831975.1. Lineage (GTDB taxonomy): Bacteria > Pseudomonadota > Alphaproteobacteria > Rhizobiales > Xanthobacteraceae > BOG-931. The sequence goes on along the minus strand of CAWHSO010000026.1, from coordinate 216,362 downwards.
GTGAAAACGCCGCGCCGTCCGCTCAAACTCGATCGGTCCGCGCGTCAGGGAGAGCGTCGTGTTTCATTTTACGCGCGCCGGAGCGCTCCGGGCATCCTGGTTGACGGCATGTGCGTTTACGCTGTCGCTCGCGACATCGGCTCATGCCGACACGATCAGCGTCACCGGCTGTGTCTGGGCGCCGAGCGGACTTTTCTGGGGATCAACGACAGGCGGCTGCGTCGAACGACACGGCGAGGCCGGCGACCCGTATGTCCGAACGGTGCCGCAGCCCACAGACGAGATCGAGAAGGCGCGCGCGACCGAGCGCGACCAGAAGTGGCTGCAACGGTGCCGGCCGATCATCGCGCAGGACCGTTACGGCGTCCCGCGCTATCACTACGCCGCGCGGGGATGCGAGTTCGGCATCATCGAGTGACGGCTTTCGCCGCTTGCGCTCTCGGCGCGTCGCGCCGGCTCAGCGCGCGATGTTGCTCGATTTCGCGGTATTTTGCATCGGCTTGTGCTTGATCGAGGCCGTCGCCATCTGCCCTGGCAGATATTTGGCGATGATGACGGGATCGAGGTCCTTGTAAGCGGTTTCCGGCAGCCGGTACCAGACCTCGTCGCGTCCGAACAACGCAATGCCGAGATAGCCGCGAACCGTCAGCGTCTGGCCGTCCGGGCTCAGCGTCATCATGGCATTGTAGATATTGCCGTCGCGCGGATCGAGGATGTTGCCGCCTTCGTAGTACAGACCGTTCGCTTTCATATTCCTGATCAAGGGAATGCCCAGCAGCGGCTGGTCCTTGCGATCATCCTTGCAGGCCGAACAGGTTTGGTTCGGCGGATCGCCCGGCCGCAGGAACAACTTGGCAATCATCCCTTGATAGATGCCTTCGTTCTCGGTGAAGAGAAACCAGCCGACCGACTTGCTGGTTGGCTCGTCGATCTTTTGCCACAACCCTGACACCGAAGGATCCGCGGCAACCGCGGACTGTGCGGTGGCAACCGCCATAAGGAGTGCCGCCATGAAAAGCTTTACTGATTGCACTGCCAATGCACTTCTCCATTCGCCATCGTCGAAAGAATCAAATTGCGCGCATTGATGGCCTAGAAACTGTGGCCCGACAATGCGGTGATTTCTGGACGGTTGTCTACCCGGCCCGGCCCGGCCCGTCGAGGCGAATCCCTGTAAGTTCCGGGCTTTAGCCGGGCAACCGAGGATTGTGGGCGGACCGCAACCCAATGCGGGGTTTGTCGTTAGCCAACCGTGTGAACTTATCGTGACGGACGAGATCGTGCCGGGCGCTGCTTTATGCCGTATCGCCGTCAGCTTGCATTTCGCCACCAAACATTTGCGGCTGCTCGATGGGCTCTCCGCCAATGCCTACGGTCTTTATCTGGTGCATTATAACTTCGTCGTGTGGCTGCAATATGCGTTGCTGGACACGGCGCTGGTCGCCATGATCAAGGCGGCGGTCGTTTCAGCGGTACGCTGATATTGAGTTGGATCACAGTCCTCGCCGTGCAGCGCATTCCGTTTGGCGGCGCCCGCGACGAGCAGTCGCAACGTCGTAGCCGCCTTGCGAGACGCGCTCGCGCGACCAAGATATGATGGCGTTCTTATTGCGCCACCGAGGCCGTCGAGCCCGGGAAGGTTGCCATGATGCGCCTGCGCGCGATGACCGTGCTTTTGGCCATGGTGCTTGCGATGCTCGCTGTGCCGGCGCGGGCCGCCGAACGCGCTTTGGTGCTCGACGTCAACGGCGTGATCGGTCCCGCCGTCGCCGACTATGTGGTGCGGGAATTGCGCGGCGCAGCGCCGAATGACGTCGGCGTCGTCGTGCTGCGCATGAACACGCCGGGCGGCCTCGATACGTCCATGCGCCAGATCATCAGCGCGATCCTGGCGTCGCCGGTGCCGGTCGTCACCTATGTGGCGCCGAGCGGCGCGCGCGCCGCCAGCGCCGGCACCTATATCGCCTATGCCAGCGCGATCGCCGCCATGGCGCCCGGCACCAATATCGGCGCCGCGACCCCGGTTGCGCTCGGCGGCCCGATGCTGCCCGGCGGCAGCGCGGAACAAAAACAATCGCAGCAGAACAAGACCGGCGAATCCGGCGACGCGGAAACGCGCAAAATCATCAACGACGCCATCGCCTATATCCGCAGCCTCGCCGCGCTCAACGGGCGCAACGCCGATTGGGCCGCCGATGCCGTGCGCTCGGCGGTGAGCCTTCCGGCGGCGGATGCGCTGTCGCTCCATGTCGTCGACGTGGTCGCCAACGATGTGCCCGATCTCTTGCGCCAGATCGATGGCCGCACCGTGAAGGTCGCCGGCAAGGCTGAGCGCCTGGCGACCGCGGGCCTCGACGTGGTGGCCGTGCCGCCCGACTGGCGCACCGAGCTGCTCGGGCTCGTCACCAATCCCAACGTTGCATTCATTCTTTTGTTGATCGGCGTCTACGGGCTGATCCTTGAATTCTTCAATCCAGGCGCCGTCGCGCCTGGCCTCATCGGCGCCATCAGTCTTTTCGTCGCGCTTTATGCGCTGGCGCTGCTTCCGGTCAATTACGCCGGTGCGGCTCTGGTCCTTATCGGCATCGGCCTGATGATCGCCGAAGCCCATATCGGCGCCTTCGGTGCCATCGGCGTCGGCGGCATCGCGGCTTTCGTCATCGGCGCGCTGATGATGTTTCCCTCGCGGGTGCCGGGCTTGGCGCTGTCCTATGCGGTCGTGGCCGGCACCGCCATTTTCAGTGCCGCGCTTTTCCTCCTGGCGCTGGCGGTGCTGCTGCGCTCGCGCAAGCGGCCGGTGGTGACCGGCAGCGAAGCGCTGATCGGCGCCGCCGGCGAGGCGGTGTCCTGGCAGGGCGACGAGGGTAGGGTGCGGGTCAAAGGCGAAATCTGGCTGGCGCGCGCCGATGCGCCGCTCGCCGTCGGCGCCCATGTCAAAGTTCTCGGTCGCGACGGCCTCGTGCTTCGCGTCCAGCGGCTCTGAACGCGATGCGTAAACCTCGATAGGCCGGCGCATAAGCCGAACAAGGAGCAAAACCATGTTGTTTTTCCCGCCGATCATCTTCATTGCCGTTTTGGCGCTGATCTTTCTTTGGTCCTCCATTCGCATCCTGCGCGAGTACGAGCGCGGCGTCGTCTTCACGCTCGGCCGCTTTACCGGGACCAAGGGACCGGGCCTTTTCCTCCTGGTGCCGTTCATCCAGCAGATGGTGCGCGTCGATCTTCGCGTGATCGTCGATGAAGTGCCGCCGCAGGACGTGATTTCCCGCGACAACGTCTCGGTCAAAGTCTCTGCCGTCATCTATTTCCGCGTCGTCGATCCCGAGCGCGCCATCATCCAGGTCAGCAATTACATGGTCGCGACCAGCCAGATCGCTCAGACCACGCTGCGCTGGGTGTTGGGCAAGCACGACCTCGACGAGATGCTGGCGGAGCGCGACAAGCTCAATGCCGGCATCCAGGACGTGCTCGACAAGCAGACCGAGGCCTGGGGCATCAAGGTCGCCAATGTCGAGGTCAAGCGCATCGACCTCGACGAGAGCATGGTTCGCGCCATCGCCCGCCAGGCCGAGGCCGAGCGCGAGCGCCGCGCCAAGATCATCAATGCCGAGGGCGAGCAGCAGGCGGCGCAGAAACTGGTCGAGGCCGCCCGCACCTTGGCCGAGGTGCCGCAGGCGATGCAACTGCGTTACCTCGGCACGCTGTTCGACATCGCCAGCGAGCGCGGCTCCACGATCGTGTTCCCGTTCCCGATCGAGCTGGCGAATTTGTTCTCGGCCATGGCGGCAAAGCAATCTTAGGCGCTGCGGCCGCCGGCAGACGGCCGTCGCGGCATCGACGGGATAAATCGCCAAAAGGCCGCGCAATAAGGTTTGAATGCCGCGGCGGCGATGTTATGGGATTGCCGGACCTCGCGGCTGGCGGCTCCGTCCCGGCTGCATTCGCGCGACAATTCTGTGACAGCCGGGCGTCAAGACATGCGAGTGTTCGTCCCCATTTCGGTCAGCGGCTGGGACCGATTGTTCAGCCGATGGGATATTCTCGCGGTTCTGCTGATCCTCGGGCTGTTGGTGTTCCTCGGCGAGGCAAGCCGCCATCTGTTCGAGCCGCTGGCCGACCTGCAACGCACGCCGCCGTCGCTCGATCCGGCCAATCTGCCCGAATATGCCGCGCGCACGACGCTGCGCATGTTCATCGCCATGGCGCTGTCGCTCCTGTTCACCTTCACCTATGCGACGCTGGCGGCGAAGAACAAGCAGGCCGAACGCATCCTCGTTCCGTTGCTCGACATTCTGCAATCGGTGCCGATCCTGGGCTTCATCTCGGTCACCGTCGTGTTCTTCATGGCGCTCGCTCCGGGGCGCGTGCTGGGCGCCGAATTTGCGGCGATCTTCGCCATTTTCACCAGCCAGGCCTGGAACATGGCGTTCAGCTTCTACCAGTCGCTGCGCACGGTGCCGACCGAACTGGTCGAGGCGTCGCGCAATTTCCGGCTCAGCCCGTGGATGTCGTTCTGGCGCGTCGATGTGCCGTTCGCCATGCCGCAGCTGATCTGGAACATGATGATGTCGATGTCCGGCAGCTGGTTCTTCGTCGTGGCCTCGGAGGCGATCAGCGTCGGCAACACCACGGTCACGCTGCCCGGCGTCGGCTCCTATATCGCGCTCGCCATCGAGCAGCAGAACTTGAAGGCGGTCGGCTGGGCGATCGGCACCATGCTGGTGGTGATCCTGGTCTACGACCAGATCCTGTTCCGGCCGTTGGTCGCCTGGGCCGACCGGTTCCGCTTCGAGCAGGAGCCCGGCATGGCGGCGCCGCATTCGTGGGTGCTCGATATCCTGCGCCGCTCCCGCATCGTCGACCGGATCATGCGGCCGTTCGCGATGCTGTGGCGGCGTTTGTTGCTGCCGCGACATCCAGACAATGTCGAAGCCGTCAGGCGCGCGCCGCGGACGCGGCCCGGTTGGATCACGTTCCAGTTGGGCTTGATCGTTTTTGCTCTGACCGCGTTCGCATTGTGGCAGGCGCTGCGTTTCTTCACCGAAGGCATCGCGCTTTCCGATGTCGGCACGGCGATGCTGCTTGGGCTGGCGACGCTGATCCGCGTCATCGTGCTCATCGCGCTCGCGACCGTCGTCTGGGTCCCGATCGGGGTGTGGGTCGGCACGCGGCCCTATGCCGCCGTCGTCGTTCAGCCGATTGCGCAGTTCCTCGCCGCCTTTCCGGCCAACGTGCTGTTTCCGATCGTGGTCTCGGGGATCGTCGCCTGGCAGCTCAATCCGAATATCTGGCTCAGCCCGCTGATGATCCTCGGCACGCAATGGTACATTTTGTTCAACGTCATTGCCGGCGCGTCGGCGATCCCGGCGGAGCTGCGCGCCGTCGGCGCCAGTTTCCGCGTGCGCGGCTGGCTGTGGTGGCGGCGCATCGCGCTGCCTGCCGTGCTGCCCTATTACGTGACTGGCGCGATCACCGCGTCCGGCGGCTCGTGGAACGCCAGCATCGTCGCCGAGGTCGCCTCCTGGGGCAATCAGCACCTCGAAGCCAAAGGGCTCGGCGCCTATATTGCGCAGCAGACCGATGCCGGCGATTTCCACCGCATCGTGCTGGGCATTGCCGTGATGAGCCTCTACGTCGTCATCATCAATCGCGTGTTCTGGCGTCCGCTGTATCGCTACGCCGAACGCAAATTCCGGCTGGACTGAGGCGTTGCCATGAGTACCACTGACATGAGCACCACTGCCATGAACACTGCTCTCCTCGACATTCACGGTCTGCGTCACACCTTCCCCAAGGCCGACGGCGGCGAGCTTGTGGTGCTCGACGGTATCGAGCTTCAGGTCGCGCAAGGCCAGATCGTCGGCCTTCTCGGCCGCACCGGATCCGGCAAGTCGACCTTGCTGCGGCTCATTGCCGGCTTGGCGCAACCGTCCGGCGGCTCCGTCACTTATCTCGGCCAGCCGGTGCTCGGGCCGGCGCCCGGCATCGCCATGGTGTTTCAGGGTTTTGCGCTGTTTCCCTGGCTGACGGTGCTGGAGAATGTGCAGCTCGGCCTCGAGGCGCTCGGCCTGCCGGAGGCCGAGATCCGCAAGCGCGCGCTGGCGGCGATCGATCTGATCGGGCTGGACGGCTATGAATCGGCTTATCCGCGCGAGCTGTCCGGCGGCATGCGCCAGCGCGTCGGCTTTGCCCGCGCGCTGGTCGTGCACCCGAACATCCTGCTGATGGACGAGCCGTTCTCCGCGCTCGACGTGCTCACCGCGGAGACGCTGCGCACCGACTTCCTCGAACTGTGGGGCGACGGCAAGCTGCCGATCAAGGGCGTCATCCTGGTCACCCACAATATCGAGGAAGCGGTGCTGATGTGCGACCGCATCCTGTTGTTCTCCAACAATCCGGGCCGCATCATCCGCGAGATCGGCGTCGACCTGCCGCAACCGCGCAATCGCCTCGATCCGCCGTTCCGCGATCTGGTCGAGAAAATCTACGTGGCGATGACGGCGCGCACGCCGAACGCACAGGCCGGGCGGCAGACCACCATCAACACCGTGCTGCCGCGCGTCTCGGCCAACCTGTTTTCCGGGCTGATCGAGACGCTCGCCGCCGAGCCCTACCACGGCAAGGCCGACTTGCCGGTGCTGGCCGACGAATTGCATATGGAAGGCGACGAATTGTTTCCCGTGGCCGAGGCGATGCAGATGTTTCATTTCGCCGAAGTCGAGGGCGGCGACATAAAGCTGACCGATACCGGCAAGCAATTCGCCGAACTCGGCACCGACGATCGCAAGAAGCTGTTCCAGAAGCAGCTCTTGGCCTACATCCCGCTCGCCACCCATGTCCGCCGCGTGCTCCAGGAGCGTGCCAATCACGTGGCGCCGAAAAGCCGCTTTTTGGACGAATTGGAAGATCACATGAGCACGGAGGACGCCGAGCACACATTGCGGGCCGTGACCGCGTGGGGCCGCTACGCCGAGGCTTTCGCTTATGACGACGATACCGGCATGTTCAGCCTGGAAAATCCTTCCTAGGCCATGATCAAATTCAATTGAATTGTTCCCATCCTCCGATCAATCCGAGGACGAGCTTTCCGAGATCATCGCGGCTTGAACTTACGAATATTGCGCGTGTAAAATTGGCTGCTGCCGGCGCGACTGCGGTTTCGCTGCCGCTGAAGGTTGCCGGCGCAAGTGGGGTGACCATGTCTCTTTTGCCGAAGTTTGACGGCGCCGGCCGTGTGCGCTGGCTGTTCGTCACATCGCTGGTGCTCAACGTGTTCTTTGTCGGTGCGGCCGGTGCGGTGGCTTTTCGCTATAGCGGAGCCGGCACGGTGCCATTGTCCAATGTCGCGCAGATCAATCGCGACGTGGCCAACCGTCTCAATGAGATCGCCGCATCGCTTCCGGTGGCCGACGCCGCGGTGATGCGGTCCGAGCTGCGCGCCAATGCCGTAAAGGTGGCGAGCGCGCAGGCCGATCTACGGCTGTCGCGCGAGGAATTGCGCAACGACCTGCGGGCGGAGCCGTTCGATGCCAACGCGCTAAGCTCCGCCATGGCGGCGAACCGCGCGGCGCGCGAAAATTTCGAACTGGTCCTTAACGGCGTGCTCGTCACCGCTGCCACCAAGATGTCGGTGGTCGGCCGCAACAAGCTCGCGGACTGGTCGAGCACGCGCGGCCGCGCTTCGGCGCAGTAGGCGGATCAGCGGCCGTTACGCCGCGTTGCGCCGGACATTGGCGGCGATCGCGAGCAGCGCGCGCTCGGCGATGGTGTCGGCCAGATCGGCATTGCGCCGCGACTGCAATACCGCGTCCGCAAGCTCGCTCATGGCGACGAGAAGCCTCGCCGCGCTCCATAGTCTGAGCGCTGCCGCGATCGCATCCTTGCGGCGAAAATTGACCGGTGGCTGCACGGCATCGAGCGAGAATCCCGAACCGGCTTCGATCGCGGTGCGCCATTTGTGCAGCTGTGCGACCTGGCGCTGCACGGCGAACAGGATCGATCCCGCCGAAGTGCCGGCGAGCCGCGCCTTGCCAAGCTGGGTTTCCAGCTCCGCCGGGCGGCCGGCAAATGTCGCATCGACGATATCGTCAAGCGCCAGCGCCGAGGCGTCGGACACGACCGCGGCAACATCATCGACGCCGACCTGATCGCGGCCGCGGGCATAGAGCGCGAGCTTGGCGATTTCGTTGCGGGACGCTTGGCGGTCGCCGCCGAGAAGCGGGATCAGCATGGCGCGCGCGTCCGGCGCCAGCTTGAGCCCGGCTTCACGCATCTCGTTGTCGATCAGCCGTTCGCGGTCGCGCTCCGTAGTCGGCGTAGCACGGCAATGCCGCGGCGTTCTTCGCCTTTTCGCACAATGACCGCAGCGGCGCGTTGCGGCGCAGATCGCCGGCTTCGATGACGACGCGGCATTCGATAGCGCGCAGCGCCAACAGCGCCTCGACCGCGGGCGCGATATTGCGGCTGCCGGCTTTCACCCACACCGCGCGGCGGCCGCCGAACAGCGGAATGGTCTGCGCCTCCTCGACCAGCCGCGACGGCTCGGCGCTCAAATCCTCGGCCTCGAGCCGCGCCAGCGCGAACGGATCGTTGGGGTCGTCGACCGACGATTTGACCAAAGCGGCGACACGCTCGCTGACCAGGCCGGCATCGGGGCCGAACACCAGGACGACCGGCCGCGCCGGATCGGGGCGCGCCACGAAGGCGTCGGCGTCTGCGGCCTTGATCGCAACCATTATATTTGAGGTGCCGGCGACGAAGTACGATGCCAGCCGATTCCTGATGGTCTCGGAGACGACCTCGGTGGCGCGGTCTTCGGCATCGCGCTGCGCGCGCTGCTTGGCGAAGCGTTGCGCCGCGCCGGGAATATCGTAATCGACATGGGCAAAGGTCGAATCGCTCAAGACGGCCTTACCGGTTGCGATTTCGATGAGCGAGTAATTGGCAATGACGGAATCGACCTGCGCGTCCGGCCGGCCGCTGGTGATGTCGACGACGACCGAGAGCTGCCGTCGTCGCCACGCCGACCTTGAGCGTATAGGTCGGCGCATTGGCGCCGGCGGCGCCGTTCAAGCCGTATTGCAGGGAATTGCGCAACGCCACCGCGAGGCGCGCCGCCGGCTGGCCCTTCGGCGCCGGGATCACCGGCACGTCGATCTGCGCGAGCTTGTCGCGAACCGTCTCGGTCGCGACCGACGACGCGTGCGTGCCGTAGAGCGGCTGGAAACAGCCGGCCGTGAGGCTCGCCGCGGCGAGCACGACGGCGAGCCGGGCCAAGCGGCCCCAGGCCGCGCTCCGCTTACACCACCACATTGACGATCCGTCCCGGCACCACGATCACCTTCTTCGGCAGTTTGCCGTCGAGCGCCTTTTTTACCGCATCGAGCGCCAGGACGGCAGCCTCAATTTCGGCCGGCTTGGCGTCGCGCGGCACCGTCACTTCGGCGCGCTTCTTGCCGTTGATCTGGACCGGCAGCGTGATCGTGTTCTCGATCAGCAGATCCGGCTCGAGCTGCGGCCACGGCGCCTGCGCCGACCAGCGCTCGCTGGCCGAGCGAAGCCCAGCATTCCTCGGCAAGATGCGGCATCATCGGTGCGAACAATTGCACAAGAACGTTAACCGCTTCGCGCATGGCCCAGCGGAAATCGGGCGTCGCAATGGCACCCGTTTCCGCCCCCAATTCGACCCCATCTTGCGACCCCATATCGCCGATTACCGCATTGAGCGTATTGGCGAATTCGTAGATGTGGGCGACACAAACATTGAAGTGTAGCTTTTCGATGTCAGCGGTGACGTCGGCCAGCGCCCGATGGGTGGCCTTGCGCAGCTTCAGCGCCGCCGGACGCGAACGCCGCCGGCCGCTCGGCGGGCGCCGCCTTGGGCGATTTCGCCGGCCTCGCCGACGAGCCGCCACAGCCGCTGCGCAAAGCGCCAGGCGCCCTGGACGCCGCGCTCGGTCCATTCCACGTCGCGCTCCGGCGGCGAGTCCGACAGCATGAACCAGCGCGCCACGTCGGCGCCGTAAGTGGCGATGATCTCGTCGGGGTCGATGGTGTTGCGTTTCGACTTCGACATTTTCTCGATGGCGCCGATCGCGACCGCTTCGCCGGTCGCGATCAGGCTGGCGCGCCGCGCGTCGCCGTCGCTCTCGATCTTCACTTCCGCCGGCGCCGCCCATTCGCCGCTCTTGGTGCGATAGGTCTCGTGCACCACCATGCCTTGGGTGAACAGGCCGGCGAACGGCTCGTCGAGGCCGACATGGCCGGTCTCTTTCATGGCGCGGGTGAAGAAGCGGCTATAGAGCAGATGCAAAATCGCGTGCTCGATGCCGCCGATATATTGATCGACCGGCATCCACGCATTGACGATCGGCACGTCGGTCGGCGCGGTCTTGATCCACGGATCGGTGAAGCGCTCGAAATACCACGACGAGTCGACGAACGTGTCCATGGTATCGGTCTCGCGCCGCGCCGCGTCCGCCGCATTGCGGACAGCGTGACGTTCTTCCAGGTCGGATGATGATCGAGCGGATTGCCCGGCCGGTCGAAGCTGACGTCGTCGGGCAAGGTCACCGGCAGATCTTTTTCCGGCACCGGCACCACGCCGCATTTCGCGCAATGGATCACCGGGATCGGACAGCCCCAATAGCGCTGCCGCGAAATGCCCCAATCGCGCAGGCGGTAATTGACCTGGCGCTTCCCAAGACCCCTCTCTTCCGCGATCCTGATTGCGGCATCAATTGCAGCCTTGATTCCTTTAACGAGTACCGGGGCGCCGGGTACAGGCCGCGGTACTGAAAATTTTCAGATTTTTCTTCGGCGCCCACGTCGAAAGCCTTGGTCGTGATTTTGAAGTATTCTTTTATCTCGCGGGCTGCTTCCTTGCCATTTCCCCGTCATGCCGTTCAAAAAACGCGAATTGATCATACGGCCGTCGCCGTCGTAAGCCTTTTCAGTGATGACGAAGGTCTTTCGGATCGACGTCAGGCGGACAAACCACCGGCACTTGCCGAGCCCATATTTGTTGCGCAAATTCGAGGTCGCGCTGGTCGTGCGCCGGGCAGCCGAAAATTGCGCCGGTGCCGTAGTCCATCAGAATGAAGTTCGCGACATAGACCGGAGTTTCCAACGACGCGATCGAACGGATGCATCGCTTTCATGCCCGGTGTCGAAGCCGAGTTTTTCGGCGGTGTCGATCTCGGCCTGCGCGGTGCCGCGATGCTTGCACTCCTCGATGAATTTCGCGAGCGCTGGATTCTCTGCCGCCGCCGCCGCGTTGCCAGCGGATGGTCCGGTGCAACGCCATGAATTTGGCGCCGAACAACGTGTCCGGCCGCGTGGTAAAAACTTCGAGTTCGCTCTCGCCGTTCGGCGCGGTTGTTTGATCGAGCGCGAAACGTGACCAGCAATCCTTCCGAGCGGCCGATCCAGTTCTTCTGCATCAGCCGCACTTTTTCCGGCCAGCGGTCGAGCGTATCGAGCGCGTCGAGCAGGGGCGCGGCGAATTTGGTGATGGCGAAGAACCACTGCGTCAGCTCGCGCTGCTCGACCAGCGCGCCGGAGCGCCAGCCGCGGCCGTCGATCACCTGCTCGTTGGCCAGCACGGTGTTGATCGACCGGATCCCAGTTCACCTTCGATTGCTTGCGCTCGACCAAGCCGGCGCGCAGGAAATCGAGGAACATCTTCTGCTGGTGCTTGTAATAGGCCGGATCGCAGGTCGCGATCTCGCGGCTCCAGTCGAGCGACAGCCCCATCGACTTGAGCTGCTTCTTCATTGCCGCGATGTTGTCGTAGGTCCACGTCTTGGGATGGACCTTGCGCTCGATGGCCGCGTTCTCGGCCGGCATGCCGAAGGCGTCCCAGCCCATCGGATGCAGCACGTCGAACCCCATCGCCCGCTTCACCCGCGCCACCACGTCGCCCATGGTGTAGTTGCGCACATGGCCCATATGGATGCGGCCGGACGGGTAGGGGAACATCTCCAGCACGTAGTACTTGTTGCGCACGTCCTCATTGCGCGTCGCGAAGATGCCGCGCTCGTCCCAGATTTTCTGCCACTTGGCCTCGGCCTCGGCGGCGTTGTAGCGGTCGGTAGCCATTGATTTGCAGTCGTTTCCGGCAATTATCTAAGGCCGCGCGACGTGACACGAAAGGGCGCGGCGGGTCAACGGGTTGAGACGCCAGATGTAAAATGCAAAGTGTCGGGGCCAACTCGATATTTTTCCTTCAAGCTGATCCCCATAGGAAGCCAAACATGCACTACACCACCCTCGGCCGCACCGGCCTGCGCGTCAGCGTTGCCGGGCTCGGCACCGGCGGCTTTTCGCGGATGGGGCTGAAGATCCGGCAAGACCGAGGACGAGGCCGCGCGGCTTGTGCGCGAGGCGGTCGAGCTTGGCGTCAATTTCATCGACACCGCGCCGCCTTACGGCACCGAGGGTGTGGTCGGCCGCGCGCTCAAATCGATCCCGCGCGACAAGGTGGTGGTCGCGACCAAGAGCACCGTTCACCGCAATAACGAATGGTGGTCGCCGGAGCGCGTGGTCGCGAGCCTCGACAATTCGCTCCGGCTCATGGGCACCGATTATGTCGACGTGTTCAATCTGCATGCGGTCGATCCGTTCATGTACGAATATGCGCGCGACACGCTGGCGCCCGCGCTCGTCGAACAGCAGGCGAAGGGCAAGATCCGGCATATCGGGCTCACCGAAAATCCGATCCTCGATCACACCAACGAGACGCTCAAGCGCGCCGCGAACGATTCCGTCTGGGAGGTGTTCATGGTGGGCTTCCACATGATGCACCAGGGCGCGCGGACCAACGTGTTTCCGGCGACGCGCCAAAAGGGCATCGGCACGCTCATCATGTTCGCGGTGCGCAGCATTTTTGCCGATCCGCCGCGCGTCGCCCGCGAGATGAAGGCGCTCGCCGCCAAGGGTCTGGTCGAGCCATGGCTCGGCGCGACCGACGATCCGCTCGGCTTCCTGGTGCACGAGGCCGGCGCCGCCAACATGATCGAGGCGGCCTACCGCTTCGCGCGCCATGAGCCGGGCGTCGACGTCGTGCTGTTCGGCACCGGCGACGCCGCGCATCTGCGCACCAACGTCGCCTCGCTGCTCAAGCCGCCGCTGCCGGAAGCCGATCGGGCGAAGCTTGTGGCGCTGTTCGGCCATCTCACCGGCATTGGGCTGGATGGCCATCAGGCGCCGGTGCCTATCGCTCCGTGAAGTCGTTCGCGCGATGATTTTCTTTACCTCCCCCTGAAGGGGGGAGGTCGCCACGCGAAGCGTGGCGGGCGGGGGAAAGTGCAAGGACGACGGCCCCACCCCGCGCACCTTCGGTGCGCGACCCTCCCCCTGCAGGGGAGAGTGGTCTACCCAGGGGTTGCGGAAGAAAAATTGTTGCCGGCCTCGCGCAATCGGCCCATGTCATCTTACAAATGCTACGATTGGGACATAGTTCGAACGGGCAGCGCCGCGGCATCGGCGGCAGCTCGTGCAAATGGAGGGGTCGATGGCTGGAACCGGCAAACCGTCAATGGTGGCAGCCGCGGCCTTATCGTTGCATGGGGTCTGGCAGCGCTGGTTCCGACCGCGGCGATGGCCCAGATCCCGTTCCGATGATCCCGAATTTCAACTTTGGCGGCCCGCAGCAGCATTACCGGTCGGGTTCCTCGCACTATTCCACCCGCCAGTCACGCGCACCACGAAGAGGACAAGGCCCCCGACAAGGCCAAGGAAAAGGACGCCACCCAGCCGGACTCGACCGCAAGCGCGTCGGCGCAGCACCAGCAACAAATGTCCGGCCCGCCGCGTCGCTCCCATGATGCAGCGCCCTCGGGCGGCCCGACGCTCCGGCCAATCCGCCGCCGGCGGCGCCGGCGAAAAAGACCAACGACGACCAGCCCGCATTCGGCCCTCGCGCTGACGTCGTCCGCCTTCGATCTGCCCGGCTCGCCCGTATTTTGCCCGTCTGACGCCCGCATTCGGTCAGGTACCGCACCTAGCCTTTTCGGCGAGGGCGAGGTTGTGCGCCCGCGACTGTCGGCGTTTGTAGCGTAGCGTTCAGTAAAGTCGCGTGCATGGTGGTGCCGGAAGGCGGCGGAGAGCTTGCGGCTGCTCTCGTCAACGCGATCTTGCTCGCGTTGTGGGCGGCGTTGCCCGGACTCATTGTCGGCTATGTCCGGCAAGCGCAGGCGGCGCGAAAAATCCGGCCGGAATTCGCGCTGCGCAAAACCGGAAATCGTCCGAATTGGATCGCGCGGTGGGCTGTACGATGAGGTCTGCCGCCGCCTCGAGACAATCGAACAGCGGGCGGAAACCCCGACGGCGCTTTTGGCACGCGCTGTGCGATGGCGCGGACGACGCCCGACAAGCCGATGCCGAAGAACGCGACGATCTGCAAGCGCATGCCCAGCATTTACGGGGCACGATCGCACGCTTGCAGCGATGCCCGTTGCAGCGGCTGCGCGCATGGGTTCACGTCGCAAGCGCGCGATGGGCCTTGGCCGGCGCCATTGCGGCTTATGGCGTGGCGCTAGCGCTCGCCATCGCCGCGCCGCAAGCGCCCGGCGAGGCGGCCTGGGCGGATGAATTGAACGCCGGCGCGCGCCATGCGCTTGCCTGGTATCCGCTCGATGCGCGCTTGTTCTACGCCAACGCGGTTGCTGCCGGCTTCGCCTTCGCCGCAGCCGCGGTGTTTTATCTGCTGCGCCGCGCGCGTCTGCGCCGCGACTACGAGCTTGAATTTTGCGCGTTTCGGGGATTTGGCCGCTTCCGATCCGCGCCGGCCGGCCGAGCCGCCGGATCAGGCGGCTTCGGACCCATGGCAGCCGACGGAAGCGAACGAGAATAATGCCGACGACAGCTGGTTCGCCGTGCTCGGCCTGTCACCGGCCGCCACCATCGAGGACGTCAAGGACGCCTACAAGACGCTGATCAAGCAGAACCATCCGGACCGGGTGCACGGCATGGCGCCGGTGTTCCGGGCGCTCGCGGAAGCCGAGACCAAGAGGATCAATGCCGCCTATCGGCAGGCCTTGATTTGCGTCCCGCAACGCGTGCCGCAATTTCACGCGGCATAGCGGCTAACCGCCCAAGACTGTCAGGCTCAAGGATGGCGCGGGCTTTTCGCGCCGCGGCCGTGCGCGGATGCTTATCGTGCAGGAACACGGCCAGCTGCGGCCGCAGCTCGCCGTCGTGCGACGTCACGGCCTCTTCGAACAGGCGGCTTTGCAGCGCATTGGGCAGATGGCCCCAAATCCTGACGACCGCCTCGCCTAGCGCGCGGGAAAACTGCTCCGAAGTCTCAGGGCTCATCTGATGGGCGATTGCGTCCATAGCCAGCTCCTCCGTTGAGACCATTCGCGATCAACGCCCCAGGCCGCCGCCGGTTCCCTTCACCGGGCATAAGGCTCCGTCACGGCCTGGCCGAGCGAATTGATGAACACCCGCTCGTTCGGCGCCGGCTTGCCCTCGATCCGGTCGAGGCACCAGTCGGCCAGCATGGTGAACCAATTCTCGCCGAGCGCAGACGACAGGTTGTTGCCGCCGATGGCGTGGCGCTCGCCCTCGTAGATCACGAGCTTTTTCGGCGGGCGGATCAGGCCAGCGAGCTCGTCGGAGAATTCGAGCGGCGATAGCTCGTCGTCTTCGCCGGCCTGGATCAGCACCGGGCATTTGATGCCGTCGGCGATCGGGATGAGGCTGAATTTCTCCATGAAGCGGTCGAATTCGTCTTCGTCGTCGTGGCCGGACATGTACATGAAGCGCATCTTGAACGATGGCGCCGAGCGGTTCATCAGGCTGGTCAGACCGGGCTCGTGACAGACGAAGCTCACGGCGGCGCCGCGGATCGCGTCGCCCAGCGCGGCCGCGGCCTGCAGGCCGAAGAACGTTCCCATGCTCACGCTCCAGATCACCGCGCGCGTGGCGTCGATGTGCGGATGCTTGGCGAGCCAGTCATAGACCGCGCGGCCGGCATCCATGTGATTGCGTTCGGTGACCAGAATGTCGCGATAGGTGCATTCGCCCTGGCCCGGGCCGTCATAGATGAAATGCGCCATGCCGCGCTCGAGGAATTTGTCGCCGTACATCGAGCACATGATCTCCTTGGAACCGTCCATGCCGTCGATGCCGATGGCGCAGGGAAATTTTTCGCCCGGTTTTGGCGCGCGCGGCAAATGCAGATAGCCGGGCAGCGTCTTGCCGTTGCCGAACGGCACTTCGACGCGCTCGATCGGGCGGTTCATCAGCGCGGCGAACTTGTCGTAACAGGCGACCATGCGGGCGTTGTAATCGATCGACTTGGCATTGCTCTCGAAGATCGGCCAGCGCGCGGCGGAATAGAGCAGCGACGCGATGAAGTAGCTCTCGCGCGCCGAGATGTTGCGGCCCTGCTTTTCGAAATTGCCCGCCTTGACCTCGCGGCGATGGGCGGCGGCGGCGAATTCGCGATGCATGTCGGCGAATTTGCGCACCCTTATCCCGACGGCACGGAAATCGCCGATGGCGTCGGGGCCGGCCGGATACATGGTGTAGTTCAGCCGCGGCTGATCCCATTCCATGCCGACGGCCTGGATGACGCTGTCGATCAGCCAGCGCTGATCCTTCCAGCGTTTCACCTTCTGCTCGGTCTTGGCCCGCATCATGGTCGTTGCCTCCGGCCTTTCTACTACGTTACCTTTGCCCACCACACTGATATCCGCGCCATCCTTGTACGCCGGATGCTTCCAGCCATCCTCGTCGTAATCGGCCATGCACTGCTTCCGCGAGCGCTTCCATCTGCTTGAGCTGCCCGGTGAATTGCGCCTGCTGCAGCGGGAAGATGCGCACCAGCTCGTGGCTGCCGGAATAGTTCATCTCGTAGAGCTCGTGGCGGGCGCCGAATTCGGTGCCGATGGCGTCCCACAGGAGCTTCATGATCTTGATGCGGTCCTTGTAGCCGATGTCGTTGGAGCCGCGGACGTATTTGGCCAGATATTTGTCGATGTCGGGATTTTTGAAATCGCGCGCGTTCGACGGCAGATAGATCAGGCCGGAGGCGACCACCTTTTCGATGATGTTGCGGATCGCCGGATAGGCTTCCGTCATGAACAGCCGATAGGTCGAGCGCGGCGCGCCCGTTCGGCAGCACCGCGCCGTTGACCCAGGGCTCGGGGTTGTAGGCCATGGCGTCGGTCAGCGACCAGAACAGGTTGCGCCAGCCGACGATTTCGCCGATCTGCGCCTGCACGCCGCGAAAGCCGTCGACGCCGGTGGCGCGCGCGGCCTTGACCAGCACGCCGATCAAAAAATCGAGCTTCACCGCGAGCCGCACGCAGCCCTGCATGGTGAAGCCGTTGAAGAAGCCGGACTTCGGATAAAAGTTCTTCAGCCGCTCGACGTCGCGGTGGATGAACACGTTCTCCCAGGGGATGAACGCATTGTCGAACACGAAGATGGCGTCGTTCTCGTCGAAGCGCGAGGTCAGCGGATAATCCCACGGCGAGCCGGTCGCCGCGGCGGCGAACTCGTAGGATTGCCGGCAGATCAGCTTGATGCCGGGCGTGTTCATCGGCGCGATGAACATCACCACCATGGCTCGGATCGTTGATCTCCTGGCCCATGTTCTGGCCGAGGAAATTGTAATGGGTCAGCGCCGAATTGGTGGCGACCACCTTGGCGCCGGAGACGTAAATCCCGGCGTCGGTCTCTTTTTGGATGGTGATGTAGACGTCTTTGACCTCTTCGACCGGCTTGTTGCGGTCGATCGGCGGATTGACCAGCGCGTGGTTGAGATAGAGCACCGCCTCCTGCGCGCGCTTGTGCCAGGCCCGCGCGTTGTCGGCGAACTTGCCGTAAAACTCGGCGTTGGCGCCGAGCGTGTTGAGGAACGCCGCCTTGTAGTCGGGGCTGCGGCCGAGCCAGCCGTAGGAGATGCGGGCCCAGGCGGCGATGGCGTCGCGCTGCGCCATCACGTCGTCGCGCGAGCGCGCCACCTTGAAGAATTTATGGGTGTAGCCGCCGGAGCCGGTATCGGTCGGCGCGGTGAGCACGGCCTTGGTTTTTTCGTCGTGCAGCGCGTCGTAGAGCAGTGCGATCGAGGCCGCCGCATTGCGGAACGCCGGATGGGTGGTGACGTCCTTGACCCGCTCGCCGTAGATATAGACCTCGCGGCCGTCGCGCAGCGATTCCAGATATTCCGCGCCGGTGAACGGGCGGTTCTTGCCGTCGAGGATCGCTTCGGGGTGTTGGGGCATCGAGGTACTCCATCATCAATCCAAGCTACGTCATGCCCCGCGAAGGCGGGGCACCCAGTAATCGCAGGCGTCACGGCGTGAGCACGAAAGGCCGCGATTACTGGGTCACCCGCCTTCGCGGGTGATGACACTCAGGCATGTTTCTCGCGATAAAGCGCCCAGAGCGCAAGCGCCGCGACGATCGCGACGGCGAGCAATGCGCCGCGCACATTGGTGGTGGCAAAGGCGACCGCGCCGGCCGCCGCGCCGACGAGAAAGCCGACCGCGACCGACAGCACGGTGAGGAGCTGCTCGCGAACCTCGTGGAATTCGCGGATCGCCGTCGGTCGCCGTGCCGGCTGCGGGCGAAGCGGCGCCACGCCAGGATCAGCTCGGTGGTGGCGATGCCGAGCTGGGTCATGTTGCCGGTCATCACGTTGGTCTGCGGAATGCCTTTCATCAGGAGGCGCACCAGCACGCTCTGCGCGCCCATGGCGCTTGCGGCGACCAGGCCGGCGACGATGCCGTGCCAGTCGCGGGCGTTTTGGATCGTCGGGCCGAACAGCAGCATGGCGGCGAAGATCGCCAGCAGCGCCGCTTCCAGCGCCAGCATCAACGGCAGCGCGGTGCGGCCGGTGTTCGCGCGCCAGGCCGATCAGCGCCGCGGTGATCGCGGCGGCGAGCACAGAACGCGACGATGGCGAGGAGCTTGCCGGCGATGCCGTAATCGTGGGTGACCAATTCGGCGCCGGCGATGACGAAGCTGCCGGTGACTTGGGCGGCGAACAGGCCGAACAGCGCCAGATAAGTGTAGCTGTCGACATAGCCGGCGACGAAGCACAGCAGGATCGGCATGACTTTCGGCAGCGGCGCTTCGCGCTGCGTGGTGATGTCGGTCATGGCTTGCTCCATACGCCGTCATTCCGGATCGACGCGCAGCGTCGAGTCCGGAATCCATATTCACGAACGGTGGTTATGGATTCCGGGCCCGCGGGCCTTTGGCCCGCGCCCCGGAATGACAGGAAGTATCAATCCAGCGGCTCGACCTTGACGATCGAGGCGCCGTGGTTGCTGCCGACCCAGAGCACCGGCCGCGCGCCGCGGTCATCGACGAAGACGCGGCGGATGTTGGTCGAGCGCGGCAGTTGATATTCGGTGATGGCGTCGGTCTTCGGATCGAGGCGCGCGACCCGGTCGGTCAGCATCGAGCCGGTCCAGATCTCGCCGTCCTTGGCCTTGACCACGTCGTAGGGCTCGTCCCACGGCGTCGGCAATTGCCATTCCTTGATCTCGTTGGTCTTGGGATCGAAGCGGCCGATGCCGTTGGCGCCGTATTCGGCAAACCAGAGGATGTTGTCGGCGTCCACCCGTCCGCGGCGCGGCCGCGAGAACGGCAGCGGCGTTTTCCAGATCGTGACCTCTTTGGTCGTGGCGTCGATGCGGCCGATGCTGGCGCCGCCGAAGTTGAGCTGATAGGCGCTGTTCTGCGCGTCGGTCGGCATGCCGTAGCCGTTGATGTGGGTGCCGTTCTTGTCGACGGCCTGGCCCAAGTCTTCGTATTTGCCGCTCACCGTGTCGAAGCGATAGACCAGATGGGTATCCTGGTTGTTGGTCCACATCTTGCCGTCGACGTCGGAATGCTGCGCCGACAGCATCGAGGCCTGCGTGGTCGGATTGAGCCATTCCGCCGGGAACGGGTAAGCGGTGACCTGTTTGCTCTTGGGGTCGATCTTGTAGATGCCGGCCTGATACATGCCGGCCATCCACAGATTGCCTTTGGGATCGAACTCGAGCGCCAGCGAACCCTTCGGCTCGTCGGGCCGCATGGTCGGGATTTCGTGATCGGTCACTTTGCCGGTCGCGGGATCCAGCTCGCCGACGAACTGATGGCTGAAATCCGAGTACCAGACGATGCCGTCGCTCAGCCATGACCACGTCATGGGGCTGCGCGTCTTTGCGCGGCAGATCGTATTCGGTGATGATGACGTGGGTGGAGCGGCCGGTCAGGCGCGCAAACGGCTTCAACGGAAATTCCATCGTCTCGGCGTTGCTCAAATTCACGCTGGCCAGATAGTCGGCCATCTTCTGCTGGATCGGCCCCGGCATCGGCGAGCGGTCCGAATTGTTGCCGCCGGCCAGCAGCGGCTGCGGATGGGTCGGCGTCGAGCCCGGCGAATAGGTGCCCATGCGCTTGAACACCTGCATGAACTCGTCGGCGTTGTGGGTCGATTGCACGATGCGCTGCATGGTGTGGCAGCCGACGCAATTGGTCAGCGCCGCTTTGAGCCTGTCGTCGCCGGGCAGGCTGTTGAGCCATTCGCCGTTGGAAAGCTGATTGGCGAGCGCGTTGGTCTTGTCCAGCGTCATGTCGGCGGTGGTCGCGCTGCGCCGCCGTGACGTCGGCTGCTTTCGGGCCGTCGAGCTTATAGCCGACGGCGCGGGTCGAGATGCGTGTAATGGCCCGGCGCGAGTTTGTCCGCGGGGAAGCTGTAGACGCCCTGCGCGTTCGTCACCACGGTCGTCGTGACAGTGCTGCCGTCGAGCTTGGCGCTGACCAGCACGCCTTCCATGATCGGCTCTTGCGCGGAGGTCACTTTGCCGGTGAGCGCGATGCCGCTTTGCGCTTGAGCGGCGGTGGCGAGCAAAAGGCCGGCGAGGCTGCATGATGTCAGCAGCAGATGTTTTGACATGATTTATCTCCGAAGGCGTTTCATCCCTGCGGAGACTATAGCCTATTGTTTGGCGCGCTGGCAGGCTTCCCACAGCCGTTGCGCCGAGGCCGGCATGTCGAGGTGATTGCCGGCGCCGCCCGGGATGGCATCGGCGATGGCGTTCATCACCGCCGAAATCGCCGCCGTCGTGCCGGCTTCGCCGACGCCTTTGACGCCGAGCGGGTTGGTGGTCGCCGGCACGTCGTAGAGCGCGTCGCGCAGCGGCGGCATGTCTTCGGCGCGCGGCATGGCGTAATCCATGAACGAGCCGGTGACGAGCTGGCCGCTGCCGGAATCGTAGACGGTGTTCTCCATCAGCACCTGGCCGAGGCCCGCGGCCACCGAGCCGTGCAACTGGCCTTGCACGATCATGTGGTCGAGCGCGCGGCCGCAATCGTCGATCGCCGTATAGGTGGCGATGGTCATCCGCCCGGTGTCGGGATCGATCTCGACCTCGGCGGTGTGCACGCCGTTCGGATAGGCGAGCGGCGTTTCGGTGGTGGATTTGGTATCGAGGTCTTCGGCGATCTCGCCGCGCTTTTTCATGTCGGCAGCGCGCGCGGCGACCTCGAACAGCGTGACTCGGCGGTCGGTGCCGACCACTTCGAAATTGCCGTTCTTGTAGACGATGTCGGCTTCGCCGGTTTCCAGCATGGCGGCGGCGATCGGCTTGCCCTTTTCCAGAATGGTGTCCATCGCCTTGACGATGGAATGGCCGGCGGTCATCGCCGAGCGCGAGCCGACCGACGCATAGCCGGGCAGCTCGTTCGAGGAATCGCCGTGGGCGTGCGGAATTTTGTCCGCCGGAATGCCGAGTTTTTCCGCGATCACGCGCGGGAAAACCGTGGCATGGCCCTGGCCGGTGTTTTGCACATTGAGTGTGAGCAGCAGCGTGCCGTCGCCCGGGAAACTCAGCTTGGCGCTCTCTACCGGCGAGCCGCCGGAATGCTCGAGCAGGCAGCAGATGCCAAAGCCGCGATACTTGCCGCGCTTTTGCGATTCACGGCGGCGCTTCTTGAAGCCGTCGTAATCCGCCAGTGCCAGTGCCTGGTCGAGGATCGGCTCGAAATCGCCGCAGTCGTAAGTCGTGCCGACCGCGGTCTTGTACGGCATCGCCGATTTCTTGATCAGGTTGCGCCGGCGCAATTTGGCCGGATCGATGCCGGTGACGCGGGCGGCCTCATCGACCACGCGCTCGAGGATGTAGCTCGCCTCCGGCCGGCCGGCGCCGCGATAGGGCGCGGTCGGGATGGTGTTGGTGAAGGCGCATTTCGCCGAAATGTCCATGTATTTGATGTCGTACATGCCGGGCAGGCAGCGGGTGAAATTCATCGTCGGGATATTGGCGCCGACCGGGCCCACATAGGCGCCGAGATTGCCGACATTGCGCACGCGGAGCGCCAAAAACTTTCCCTTCTCGTCGAGCGCCAGTTCGGCCTCGGAGTAGATGTCGCGCGCCTGGTTGTCGGACAAAAACGCTTCCGACCGCGACGACATCCAATGAATCGGCCGGCCGAGTTTTTTGGCGCCGACCAACAGCGCGATGTTTTCCGGATACGGCCCGGTTTTCAGCCCGAAGGCGCCGCCGACGTCCTCGGTGAGCACGCGCACGCTTTTCCTTCGGCAGGCTCATGATCGCCATGATCGGCTCGCGCATGGCGCCGGCGCCCTGCGAGCAGGTGCGGGTGAGATAGCTGTCGGTCGCCGCATCGTAGCTCGCGGTGGCGCCGCGCGGCTCCATCGAATGCACCATCATGCGCTGGTTCATCTGCGCGACCTTGGCGACATGTTTGGCGGAGGCAAAAATCTCGTCGACCTTCTTGGCATTGCCGTCGGGATCGGGATTCGGTCCCGGCCAGTCGACCGCGAGATTGCCGGGCGCCTGCGGCCAGATTTGCGGCGCGCCGTCGCGCAACGCTTCGCGCGCGTCGGTAACCGGCGTCATTTCTTCGTATTCGACCGCGACCAGCTCGGCGGCGTCCTGCGCCGCGGCCGCGCTCTCCGCCACCACCATCGCCACCGGCTCGCCGATATGCATCACCCGCTCGCCGGCCAGCGCCGGCCGGTGCGGAATCACCAACCCCTTGCCGCCGCGCCCCGGCAGCGGCGGGTGCCGGCCGAGATTGCCGATCCCGTCCATGTCTTTCGCCGTGAGCACGCCGACCACACCCGGCGCTTTCAGCGCGGCCGCGGTGTCGATGCTGACGATGCGGGCAAACGCGTGGGGCGAGCGGACGAAATAGGCGTAGGCCTGGTTCGGCAGCGGCGCATCGGCGGCATAGCTGCCGCGTCCGCGAAGGAGGACATTGTCTTCGACGCGGACGTGCTTCGGCTCGTGATGTTGGGTGGTGGCGTCCATAATGAAGTTCCGAAATGCTTTTTGCTGAGGGTTTTGGCGGCCTCTTTATAGCCGAAACGGCCGCGAGCTAAAGGCCTCAATATCGCCCATAGAATATCGTCTTGATGCAACCCGTCGCAACGTCGTCGCACAGCACCGCGTGATTGTCTGCATCCTTGACGCTGGTCGGCTTATCGAGGCCGGGATCGATCGTCTTCAGCGAGATAATGTTCACCGTGCCCTTCTCGCGCGATACCAGGATCGTCCGGCCCATAATCTGCCGCACCTTGAAGCCGACGAAATACGCGACCGGATAGTCACCGGACTTGCAGCGCCACTCCATCGTGACGTTGTATTTGGCCTGCGGGTCGGAAAAACCCTGGAACAGGTGCAGATCGAAATCGCCGGAGCCCGACTGCTCCTCTTTGACGACGACCTGTGTGGAAAAGAAATCCGGCGGGCCGGATTTCTGCTCGGCGATTAGCTCGTCGATGTCCGCTTTCTCGTAGCGGTTGGCCTTTCGGATTTCGGCGATGTGCTCGTCGAACGGGCCCATCGTCATGGTGCCGGTGGCGCAGAAGTCGATGGTATCGCCGGCCGTTGCCGGCGGCGCCATGAGATTGAGCGCGCATGCCGCAAACGCAATCAGCAGCAATAACCGCATGGTCTTACCTTCTCGTCGTCATTGCCGGACTTGATCCGGCAATCCATGGTGCCGCTGCGCAGTCGAAAGCGGTTTAGCACAATCTGCCGGCGGCACCTCAGCATGGATGCCCGGGTCGAGCCCGGGCATGACGGACGAACGGGGAAGCATGCACGCCATGGAATCGAAAAACGCAAAGCCGCCTATCACAAATAAGACGGACTTTCCTTCACAGTCCCTTTCCCCCAACCGGGTGCCTTTTTGCTTGGCGCCTTTCCGCCAATCTCTTCCTGGCCTCCTGTAACTTGGAAGCACTAGCTGGCTTAGGGAGGGCGGGAGACTTTCGCGTCTCGGTGTCGTTTTGCCTTCGTATGACGGGTCGGTTTTCCATCACCTATTTCCCTCTTAGCTTGTCGCTTTCACAGCGTTAGAAGCGCACTTACGCGTTGGTCGTACGCCAAGGACTCAACATCCGGTAGGTCGGGTGCAGCATCCTCGGATGCTCGTTCCACATCACCTCTTCAAGTTCGTTTTTCAAATCCTCCGACTCTTGGATCGAAAGAACCCCAGCGAAGTCAGGGACCCAATCGTATTCCAACGCCCAGTCCTTGTCGGGTCTTACTATTGGTTTTGCACCGGGAACTTGGGTTCCTCGCATGTAGCCGAAGCGAAATATATCCAATGTGTCGACCTTCTCGGCATGATTCAAAACAAAATCAATCGTGGCTTCAGCCTCGCGGCGGCCGGTGCCGGGAAACCCAAAAAGACAAAAAAGATGAACTTTCACGCCATACTTTGCGCAGAGATTTATGATCGCTTCCGGATTCTGGCAGTCTCGTTTGTTCAATAGACTTCGATTCTGCCCCGGCAGAACTTCGAGCCCGAAATATGCCTTGCTAAATCCGCCCCGAGCTACAGCTTCAACGAAGTCCGGATCGGACCAAATCTTCTCAAGCCTGGTGTAGGCCTCCCATTCGAAGGGCAACGCGCATTCCTGTATCTTCTTGGAAATCGTCAACATCATTTTTGGCAGCATTGCCTCGTCTACAAATTTAAATCGCGTCACGCCGTATCTCTTATGCAGCGACAACATGTCGTCAAACACCAAGTCCGCGCTTCTCGCTCCGGCAAAACCCTTGCTGTTCCAGCCAAGAGGAATCGCGCAAAAATGGCATCGCCCGTAGTAGCAGCCTCTTGCCGCGACCAATGTTACGTAATTCTCGCCCCAATATTGTCCGAGGGGAAATCCGTCGAAATTTGGTGCCGGCAACAGCTGCAAGTTCGTCTTGTCCGACATCTGTGAGCTGACCACGCGATTGCCGTCGAAATAAACCAGGTTCGGAATGCCCGAAAAATCGGCACTGCGCCGCTCAAGCGCATCGATGATGCCTAACAGCGCCAACTCACCCTGGTAACAAACGAAGATATCGACCAACTTGTACAAGTCGGGAAGATGCAAATCATCTTTCAGTCTGGAGATTATGTTGCCTCCCATCACGATGAGGCCGTCGTACCCGGCATTTCGCAAAAGCCTGCAGAGTTGAAAGGCCGGGATCAGCTGTCCAGGGGCCGCTATCGATATGCCAACAAATTCTGGGTGCAATTTTTGGATGTCCGGCACTACATGCCGGACAAAATAGTCACGGAAGGGCGAGGCTAGTTCGGACGCCGCTAAAACCTCCGCCGATGAGTTGGCGCGCAGACTTGTATAATGAAATCCGAGTTGAACGTTCCAAGTTCCGCCGAATGGCCGCGCAATATCGGCAAATCGATCCTCGACGTCGAAATATGGCTTATTGAGGCTGTCTAAATCTCCAGTGTCCGCCGCGAGATGGAGGTCTGCCAGTCTGGGCTTTAAGCGGAAATGCTCGGGGATCTCTGAATTCAGGTCCCTGACAACGACCTCGACACCGGCGTTACGTGCGACCGCTTGAAGCAGGGGCAATCCCAGGTGAGGACTCCCGACGTACATGCACCAGCCCGGAGGGAAGACAAGAACGGCCTTCACGGCAAATGGCCCCTGTTGTTCACGATCTTCCTGGCCACTCCTCTTTCGGCTTCACCGACCGCGTGCCAAACGCTGTACCATGGCGCGGCGCAAATTTCTATTGCGTGTAAGCCGAATATTCTGCAATTTAAAGGGGGTTGGCACCACGTGGGGGAAGCGCGAGGAGCCGGGTTCAGGCTGATCATTGAGGGTCCCTGATACCCAGCGCCTTTCGCTCTAAAGGGCAATGACGCTATCTGTCGCGATCACTCTGATCGAGACACCATTGGCTTTGTTACGCACGAAGGACGGCGAGGCCGTCAACGCGTGCCGCACCAACTATCCCAAAATACCGCAGTTGATCATTGCTGGGCTTCTGCGCGCGCGCCTTCCCGCCTTCGGGATAAATCCAGAAATTCGCATCATCGACATGAAGGGTCGCGATCCCAAGAAGGCCGAAGTCTATGGCGAGGTTTGCTATGGCGAATCTAGATTGGACAAATTCCGTATTGGCATGAGCTTCGAGGACGTTCGTGATGATCTTGTCGATTCGGAGATCATTGGCCTGACTGCGAACTTCACCCAGGAAGCCAATGTCATTTGTGATTTCATTCGATTCGCAAAATCCGCCAGCGACGCCAAGATCATCGTCGGCGGCAGCGATGCAATCGCGCGGCCGGCGCATTATTTGTCCGCCGGCGCCGACGTCGTAATTTTGGGCGAAGGCGAAAGTGTCGGCCCGCAGGTTATCGAGGCGCTTATAAATGGCGACGATTTAAGAGCGATTGAAGGAATTGCCTATGCCGTCGACGGCTCATTAAAAAATCAAGGACAACCGAAGTCGCAAGTGAACATGGACGACGTCGCATTTCCGGCGCTCGATCTCGCTTGCCTTGATGAATACTACGAGGATCACGAAGGCACGTTACCCAGCGGGGTGCGAGCTCCGCTGATGTATTTTGAAACTTCGCGCGGCTGCAAAATGGTATGCACCTTTTGCACCACGCCGTATTTGCGCAAAGGCTACCGCGCCATGAGCGTGGGTCGCATTCAACAGTGGCTCGATTACTTTCGCGACTTCGGCATTTCGACGATTTTGCTGACCGAGGACAATGTACTGTCCCGTCTTCATTATCCTGGCGGGCGGGAGGAGGTTCTGGAAATCTTCCGATTGCTGCGCGCCGACGGTTTCGCGTGGGAATTCAGCTGCGGTTTTGAGATAGGTAAGCTCGCTGACGTCAATGGAGCAATCGACCACGAACTGATCGAAGCCATGTTCTCATCGACCACGATCGACGGCCGGTTTGTCGGGTGTTTCCGCTCCTATGTGCCGCTCGAATCGCTCCGAGAGGACGCGCCGCGAAAATACAAAAAGCTGCGGGCGTGGGACGTCGAAAAGGAGATTTTGCGCACGATCGTCGATGCAGGCCTGCCGGCCATGGGATTTGGCATCATGATCGGCTTGGTCGACGATCGGCCCGAGGATTTCAAGCTGACGGCGCGTCGTTGCGACGAACTGCGCCGTGTGTGCGCAACGGCCAATCCAGCGGCCGTTCAGCACTATCAGGTCTTCAATAATATCCTGTTGCCCGGCACGCCGAATTTCACAAACCATCGCCACCGCGCGGCGCACGATATTCAAGAACACCCAGAGTTATTCAATTTCTACACCAGTGTCGTAGAGGGTGAGCATTTCGCTCATTGGGAGTTCTATCGTGAGCGGCAACACCTGATGGCCGCATTGAATGGCGGCAAAGCGCACAGCGAAATTGGGCCGAGACCGGAAAATATTATTAGGCCGCAAGGGTGACATGGCAGACGACAAAAAGCTGATTGAAGATCGGCGCAGGTTGATTGAAGATCGGCGCAGGCTGATTGAAGATCGACGCAAGTTACTGATACCGGCCACTTTTGGTGTCCATTCCAAGATTGAAGGTGATTTGGGAGATTACATAAGTCGCACGTTCGGCCATTCTACTTTTGCCTTTTACGAAGCGTTCCTGGATTGCCCGGCGCAGTGGTGGGAAAACTTCGCGAAGGTAAAAGAAGCGGAAACGGGAACAACTGAGCCGTTCCTGTCGCGATTCGTTCATAAGAGTGGTTTAACGCCCAAAGTAGACGAATCGTCGCTTCGAAAAAATTGCGGGGGACCTTAGAAGAAACGTCGTCGTCCCACTTAAGAAACTGTGGTCGACTGCTGTTAAGCAGAAAAAGATCGCCAAAAATGAAGCGAAGAATGCTCAGAGCAAGACAATCGAACGGCAGATCGAATATTTAGCTAAAAAGCGTGCGAATCCAAAGGCTCTAAAGCTAATAAAGGACAATGCTGAGCGTCTAAATAGCCAAGTCCTAGAACTTCCGCTCATAGCCACCAAAAACGCCGACTATCATAAAAACCTAGAAAAGTTAGAATTCTCGCTAAACGACAGCATTATCCTTCGGGGGCTCCTCCAAGTCTGGTTGGCAATTGAAAACGGTGGTGCGTTCAGGCTTCGTCAGTGTCGGGTGCGCAATTCTAATTCTCCTTCTGCGCCATGGAGTCCTGTTGAAGGGTCGGGACGAGGGGGTATTTGATAAGAGGCCGCTCGCGGTCACGGTGCCTGTCGCTGGATCGACCAGTTGCGTTTCAGTAATTGGTCGGCTCGATCCAAAAAAAATTAAAAAGTTCTACGGAACGAAAGTGCTGACTTATCTTCAAGGATCGACCAGCCGTGACTCAGCCACGATCAACAAAGCCCTTGATCTATTACGAGAGTATCAAATTGCCCTGCGGCCGTGGATTAGGAGACCCTCACAGTAATCCGTTTTGGATAGGCATTTCCATTTCAAGTGACGCGATATTTTGGGGAGAGTGCGTAGTATTGCTGCCCGGCGTCAAGGGCGAGCTTAGTCCGGACGCTTTAAAGGACTACGAGGGCGTGGCGAATATCCTTTCCGAAAACGTGCAACGTACTTTTATGCCGATAATGACTATCTTCGAGACTTATTTGCTTGAGCACCAACTAGGAAAGAATTGGGACACTTGGCAAAAATCTAAGTCGTGGAAAGAAATGCAAGAGTGGGAAAAGTTGCAAAGTTCGAGCGCTTCCATCGATTTCCCTCCAAATTTTCTGAGCCTCGGAGTTAATTGGTCAAACAAAGAAAACTACCTCAACGCCCTGAAGCTTGTAGGCATGGGTTATGAACCAAATGGCCCCGAAGTTAAGAGCCTAAAAATAACGATAGACGACCAGGGGGCGGGCGACGATCACGATCAGGAGGTGAGCGGCGCTCACGACCAACTCTTTTTGTCGATGCTCTATAATTGTCTCGATAACGAAAACTGGATAACCAAGCTGAATGAACTTGAAAGGAGCCTTGCAAGTCTCTGGGCTGCTCGTTTCCATATCATTTTCAAGAGCCGACCGAGGAATACAGGCGAGATGGACCAATTTTTGATGGCGATGAGGAAAATAGAAAACTCGCTCGTATTCGAGAAATATCTCTTCTCCTCTCCCGCGGTTCTGAAGGCAATAATGGTTGCTATAGGATTGCGCCACGGCGATCGAGGCAACGGAAAGCCATCTGTAAAAACGGCGTTAGTTGTCGGTGGTCCGGGTTCGGGCAAGGAATCAATGGCGAAGATCGTACGTTTATTTTCGCCCGGGTATCGCTTCGGTGAATTGATCACGTTAAACATGGCGAGCTTTCGTCCTAAAGAGGCGGCGGTCCCGCTTTTGCTCGGATTGGATATTTTCAATCACTCCAAGCGACCTTATGACAAGACCTTTTCGGTCGCTTCGATGTTAGGCCGTGCTTGGAAGAAAATCCAAAATATGAAGGGTGATACGCCGTTTAAGACGGGAGAAGGTTTAGCTTTCGTATTTGACGAGCTCAATAGCCTGGATATAGACACTCAAGGTGCACTGTTACGTTTTCTGGAAAGTAGCGAATTATCTGCGCTAGGCGATTTTGAACACAAGATAGAAAACGTTGATGCACTCATCGTTGGGGTGATGAACGAGGACCCTTACTCGATCACGAAGGCGCGAACGCTCGATCGCGTCCTCCGCGATAAGCAAATTTTCGGTGGCATGTTGGGCGACTATCTTTACGAGCTTTTTCGGGGACAGCGCCGGCTAAGGGACGATCTATATTTTCGCATGGCGCGCGGCGGCGAAATCGTTTTGCCTGAGTTGCGGGATCGCCGCGAAGATATACCAATACTGTTTTATTTTATCTTAACCAAGGAACTCATGGGACCGCTCGGTGACAAGGATAAGGATGATGAAAAGGACAGGGATGATGGTGAAAATGACAAAAATAATCTCAATATCGAAATCGAACTTTCGACCTATGAGCAGCTAATGGACCCATCGCTGCAATGGGAGGGCAACGTGCGTGAGTTGCAAGCGCTAGCAAGAGAAATTTATAAGGTTGCGTGTGACGATCGCGATAACAGACGAAAACGGGGGGAAAAGAAAGTGCGGCTTACTTTCCGGGGCAGCCATGTACATTTGGCCCGACAAAAATTGTTGAGTAAATCTAAGTCAAAGCTGGAGGTAACGGCTTGATCGATGCAATCCCGCCCGTAAAATTTCCCCTTTCACTCCCCCTCTCGGCGAGGTCGTCGCAGAGCACCGCGTGGCTTGGCGCATCAGCAATCTCTGTGTGCCTGTCGAAATCGGGGATCGGACTTTTTCAGCGAAACGGCGTTGACGGTTCCGGATCTTGCATGATGTAGATAGCGACGTGCGCAGTGGCGTCACAATTTGCCAACAGCGCATCGGCATGACTGCCCAAGTCAAGCCGGGCGTGGCGAATGAGAGCGCGCATGCCCGCCATGCCTTGCGCCGCCGCGCCCATTATGCGCAAAGAAGCCCGCCATCCGGGGAGAACCTATGACCAAAACCATCGATATGCACACGCACGTGCTGGCCGACGCCACCGTCAAGCTCATGCAGAAGGAAATTCCGAGCCTCGGCCTGAAGATGGCGCCGTATGACGCCGACAACGCGGTGTGCGAGGTCGCGGGCGTGGCGTACCGGCCGTTTCCGCGCGGCGGCCATGACATCGAGCGGCGGTTCAAGGACATGGATGCGGCCGAGGTCGACGTGCATCTGCTCTCGGCCGCGCCGCAGACCTGGCTCTACGGCCAGGAGGCGGCGGTCGGCGTCACGGCGTCGGCGATCCAGAACGACGAGATCGCGCGGCACGTGAAGGAGCACCCGGAGCGCTTTTCCGGCATCGCCACTTTGCCGATGCAGGCGCCCGACAAGGCGGCCGACGAATTGCGCCGCGCCATGCGCAAGCTCGGCCTGCACGGCGCCATGATCGGCTCCAACATCGGCGGCAAGAATCTCGACGATCCGAGTTTTGAGCCGCTGTGGGCGGCGGCCGAAGAGCTCGACGCCTTCATGATGATCCATCCCGGCAATGTCGCCGGCGCCGACCGGCTGCGCTCCTATTATCTCGGCAACCTGATCGGCAATCCGCTCGACACCACCATCGCCGGCGCCTGCCTGATCTTCGGCGGCGTGCTGGAGCGGCATCCGAAGCTCAATTTCATCATGTCGCATGGCGGCGGCTTCATTCCGTACCAGGGCGGCCGCTGGGTGCACGGCTGGGAGGTGCGGCCGGAGCCGAAAGTGCATGTGAAACATTCGCCGGCGCCGTATCTCGACCGCTTCCTCTACGACACCATCCTGCACGCCAAGGCGCCGCTGGAATTTCTCATTTCCTCGGTCGGCGCAAATCGGGTGTTCCTCGGCAGCGATTACCCTTACGACATGGGGACGGGAGAATGCGTGCGGCAGGTGCGTGCGGCGAATATCTCCGCGGCCGACCGCGACATTATTCTCGGCGGTCACGCGGCGAAGATCTTGAGCAAGAAGCGTCTGGGATGAACCCAGGGATGAACTCATGGCCGATGCCGGCATGATGCGCGTGCCCGCGCGCGCGGTCACTTCGCTGCTCAAGGATTCGTTTGTCGCCGCCGGCTTGCCCGCGGCCGACGCGGCGCGCTGCGCCGAACTGATGACCGAAGCCGATCTCACCGGCGCCGAAGGCCACGGCATATTGCGCCTGCCGCAATATGTGCGCCGCCTCAAGGCGCGCGGCTTCAACGCGCATCCGAACATCACCGTGACCAAATCGGCGCCGGCGACGGCGCTGGTCGATGGCGACAACGGCATGGGGCATCTGGTGATGACGCGCGCCGCCAATGAGGCGATCGCCATGGCGCGCGATACCGGCGTCGCCTGGGTCGGCGTGCGCCGCTCCAATCACGCCGGGCCGGCCGGGCTTTATGCGGAAATGCCGACGGCGCACGGCATGATCGGGCTCTATGCCGCGGTCGCCAATGCCAATCACATGGCGACCTGGGGCGGCGCCGATTTGTTGCTCGGCACCAATCCGCTGGCCATCGGCGTGCCCTCGGGCGCGGGCCCGCTGGTGCTCGACATGGCGACCTCGATCGTCGCCTACGGCACGGTGAAGAAATACGCGCTGCGCGGGCTGACCATGCCGGAAGGCTGGTTCGTCAAGCCCGAGACCGGCGAGTCGATTACCGATCCGAACCGCTCCGGCGAAGGCATTCTGCTGCCGATGGGCGAATACAAGGGCGCCGGCCTGGCGCTGATGCTGGGATTGCTCGGCGGCGTGCTCAACGGCGCTGCGTTTGGCCGCGACGTGGTCGACTTCAATGCCGACGACACGAGCGAAACCAATACCGGGCATTTCATGGTGGCGATCGACATCGCGCGCTTTCGTGCCGCTTGCGACATTCACCGCCGAAGTCGATCGCCACGTGAGCGACTTCCGCCAATCGAAGCGGCTGCCCGGCGTCGATGACATCCGTTTGCCCGGCGACCGCCGCGCGCAATGCCGCGAGGAGCGGCTGCGCGACGGCGTGCCGATCGCGCCGGCGCTGTTGGCGCAGCTCGACAAGCTCGCGGCGGAGCTGAAGATCAAACCGCTGCGCGAGCGATAATGTATTCGTCATTGCGAGGAGCGAAGCGACGAAGCAATCCAGACGGCGTCTCAGAGCTGGATTGCTTCGCTTCGCTCGCAATGACGTGCCGAGTGATTGAATAAACGATGCTCCGTCCCGGCACGTTCGGCCTCACATTATTGCTGTCGTTGCTGACCGGGCTCGGGCCGTTGACGATGGACATGTACCTGCCGTCGCTGCCGGCGATCGGGCAGGCGCTCGATGCATCGACGGTCCAGGTGCAATTGACGATTTCGAGTTACCTGATCGGCTTTGCCGCCGGGCAGATCGTCTATGGGCCGGTCTCGGACCGCATCGGGCGGCGGCCGGTGATCCTGGCGGCGCTGGTGCTTTATGTCGTGGCGACCATCGTCTGCGCGATGGCGCAATCGATCGAGATCCTGATCGCGGTGCGCTTCGTCCAGGCGCTCGGCGGCGCCGGCTGCATCGTGCTGGCGCGCGCCGCGGTGCGCGACCTTTATTCCGGCGTGCGTGCCGGGCGCGAATTGTCGCTGATGGGATCGATCACCGCGTTCGCGCCGATTGTCGCTCCTGCCATCGGCGGCGTGCTGCAAACCGCGTTCGGCTGGCGCGCCACCTTCTATGTCCTGGTCGTCTTCGCGCTGTTCGCGGGTTCGGCCGCGGCGCTGCTCTTGCCGGAGACGCTGCGCCAGCGCGCTTCAGGACCGTTTTCGCTGTCCGCCATGGCCGGGCTCTACCGCTCGGTGCTGGCGCATCGCGGCTTTCTGGCCAATGTCGGCATATTGGTCACCACCTTCGTCGGCTTGTTCGCCTGGATCGCGGGCGCGCCGTTCGTGATGCAGGGCCTCTACGGCCTGACCCCGATCGTGTTCGGCATGACTTACGCGGCCGGCGCCGCCGGCTACATGGTGGGCGCCTACACGGCGTCGCGTTTCGTCATGCGGCTCGGCCTCGACCGCACCATCGGCATCGGCGCCGTGGTGATGGCGGCCGGCGGTGTCGCCATGGCGGCGGCCGTCGCGCTCGGGCTCTCCCACGTCGGCTGGCTCGTCGGAACGATGACGATTTATCTCGCCGGCATGGGGCTCGTGCTGCCGCAGACTCAGGCCGGCGCGCTGACGCCGTTTCCCGATCGCGCCGGTACCGCGTCCTCGCTGCTGGGCTTCGCGCAGCAAACCGCCGCCGCCATCGCCGCCGCCGCGATCGGCCACTATCTCGGGCGCTCGGCGTGGCCCGTTGCCGGCACCATCGCGGTGATGGGGTGTCTGGCGCTTGTGATCTGGGCGCTCACGCGCCGGGTGCGCGCGGCATCGATGCTCAACGCTTGAACGCCGGCATCACGTCCTTGGCGAACCAGCGCAGCTGCTCCTTGAACTCCTTGGGCGAAAGTCCCTCCGCCCAATGGATCATGAAATTCTCCAGCCCAGGATATTTTGCCTCGATCGATTTGATGCCGTCGATTACTTCGGCCGGCGGTCCGCAGAACCAGGCCTTCTGCGCCACGCCGTCGCTCAACAGCGGCGTGCGCGACGGCGCGCCCGGCGTGCCCCAGGTGCGGCCCTGCTTCGTCGGCATAGCGCACGAAGCCGAACGGCGCGAACCATTTGAAGCGCTCGTCGTGGGCCGGCTCGAGTTTTTTGATCGCTTCCTCGCGGCTATTCGCCAGATAAACGCCGGCGCCCCAGATCATGTCTTCGCCGAGCTTCTTGTTGCGGCCGTGCTTGAGGCAGGCTGCGTGATAGGCGCGGATGACGTCGTCGAGGATTTTCTCGCCGTTGAGCGTCACCATCGCTTTGAGCCCATATTGCGCCATCATCTCGATGGTCTTGCCGCTGGCGATCGGCATCCAGATCTCCACCGGCAGATGCTTTGGCCGGGGCACCATGGTGATGTCCTTGAGCTTGTAGCCGCGGTAGTCCACCGGCGGCGGCGCCTCGTAATATTTGCCTTTGAAGTGGAAGGACTGGTCGTTGAAGCAGGTCAGCAGCAATCGCAGCTGCTCCTCGAACAATTCGCGGTTCTTGTCGGCGTCCAAGAGCGGCGCGCCGAACGATTCCACTTCGCGGGTGTGATAGCCGCGGCCCACCCCCATGATGACCCTGCCGTCGGTGACGATGTCGGCCATGGCATAGTCTTCCGCCATCCGGATCGGATGCCACATCGGCAGCACGTTGAAGGCGCAGCCGAACTTCAGGCGCTTGGTCTGGGTGGCGAGCCATAGCCCGAGCTGGATCAGGTTTGGGAAGACCTCGTAGCCCTCGCGCTGGAAATGATGCTCGGCGGTCCACAATACGTCGAAGCCGAGCTCGTCCATGAGCTGGGCGACGTCGCGCGCGGTGAAGAAAGCTTCCGCCAGCCGCGTATCGGAATAGCGCCGGTCGTTGGCCGGCGTGCCGCTCAAGCCCACATTGTCGAGCTCGATCTGGCCGACATAGAGGACATGGAACTTCTTGATCATGTGTTCTTCCCTGGGCTCTTTATGGCGCCGACAATATCCGAGGCGTTTGGCGACCGCCACGCCGCGATCAATGCACCCTGCAACTGACGTTGTTAGCGGCGTGGCAGGGGGCTATGTCCGGAAGATCATATTCATGCCGGCCGGTAGCGGTACACCATGCGCTACGCGCGACTGCCTTGCGGGGATGCCGGGAAAGCGCCGATACTCCGGCCGATCGGGGAATCGCTTTAGGGGAATTCGGCGGCGTGGCAGTCAGGTGGTGCCGTGGTGCTTAGGCGTCGAGGCAAGCGGTTGAAGTGGTGCGCGGCTGTTCTTGCCGGCGCGCTTTGCGCCATCGCCACCCTGTCGGCACCGGGTGCGGCGCAGGCGCAAGGCTTTTTTGATTTCCTGTTCGGCGGCCCGCAGCGGCCGCCGCCGCAGCCGAACTATCCGCCGCCGCCGCCGCCCGAGATCGGACGCGTGGCGCCGGCGCCGCTCGGACAAGAGCGCGTCAACGAGAACGCCGGCACCACCGGACACGGCGTCGCGTTCTGCGTGCGGCTGTGCGACGGCCAACACTTTCCGATCGAGCGCATGGCCAATGCGACACCGGCCGAGACCTGCAAGGCGATCTGCCCGACCAGTGCCACCAAGGTCTATTTCGGCTCCGAGATCGAAGGCTCCGTGGCCGGCGACGGCGCGCGTTATTCCGATCTCAATACGGCGTTCCTTTATCGCAAGCACCTGGTCGCCAATTGCAGCTGCAACGGCAAGGATCCGTTCGGGCTCGCCACTTTGGACGTCAAAACCGATCCCACCTTGCGGCCCGGCGACATCATCTCGACCAAGGACGGGCTGATGACGTTTAGCGGCCGAAGCGGGCAAGCGGCCTTCACGCCGGTCGCGCCGTCCACGCTCGGCCCGAATTCGGTTTCGTCGCGGCAGAAGCCACAACAGCAGCCGACGCCCGTCGAGCAGCCGCCGGAAGTCGAGGACGAGCCCGGCACCATCGTGCATCCGCAGGCCGCCCAGCCGGCAGGCCCGCCGCCCAATCCAAGCCCGCGGCCGCCGGCCGGAAGGTAATCCCCCTGGCGTCGCTAGCTTCAGGTTGCATTTTGGCGAATTCACAGCAGCAGATAGTATATTTCATAAATCACTGTTTTGGCTCAATAATTTATGCCCACACGAGCCGCAAACCATTGTGCATTGCGGCGAAATCGGGGCCTTTGACGATTTACCGGTCGTTCAACTGCCGGTAGTAGTATCGCCGGGTGTTTGGGGATCAAATTGTCAGCCTCGACGTGCTGAGTCGGTACCTGCCGGCTCTACGCATCCTGCATTCGTTGGAATCAACGCCATGGCTCTGAACCCGTCGATGCCCGTGCTCGTGGTCGACGATTCCAAGCTGATGATCAGCATCATCCGCAGCCTGTTGCAGCATCTCGGCTTCAGCGACGTCGATGATGCCAATGACGGCGCCACGGCGCTCATCAAGATGCGGGGCAAACGCTACGGCCTGGTGATTTCCGATTGGAACATGGAGCCGATGACCGGCTATCAGCTGCTGCGCGAGCTGCGCGAAGATCCGCTTCTCAAGCGCATCCCGTTCATCATGGTGACGGCGGAATCGAAGACCGAAAACGTCATCGCGGCGAAGAAGGCGGGCGTCGACAATTACATCGTCAAGCCGTTCAACGCCCAGACGCTGAAAGCCAAGATCGAGACGGTTTTCGCCGCCCGCGCCGCGCCGCCGCTGGAGCGTTAGTCAGGACGCGAAGAACTTCAGGATGCCAAATCCACCGCCATCGTGTCAGCGATAAAGCCGCGCAGTGCGACGGTGTCGAACGGCTTGCGCAGGATCTTCAAGTCCGCGGGCGCGGCTTGCGCGGCGTCGCTATAGCCGGTCGTCAGCACCACCGGCAGGTTCGGATAGCGCGAGCGGATCTCGCGGGCGAGGCCGACGCCGTCAATCGTTCCCGGCATGACGATGTCGCTGAACACGAGATCGATCTTGGTGCCTTCCGCCAGATATTTCAGCGCCGCGT
Source organism: uncultured Alphaproteobacteria bacterium (assembly GCA_963831975.1). Taxonomy (GTDB): domain Bacteria; phylum Pseudomonadota; class Alphaproteobacteria; order Rhizobiales; family Xanthobacteraceae; genus BOG-931. The sequence goes on along the minus strand of CAWHSO010000026.1, from coordinate 179,031 downwards.
CGGCGGAATCCCGATAGTCGCTGTCGTAGCCGAGACGCTCGAACAGCGACGACGTCACCTCCGCCACCTCGGCGCTGTCGTCGACGATGAGCACCATCGGGCGTTGCGAACGCGGCGTATCGATCACGGGAATGTCCCTGGCGCTGTCCTTCTCGAAACAGGACGGCAGGTACACGGTGATCGTCGTGCCTTGCCCGACCTTGCTTTCCGCATTGATCGTGCCGCCGGCCTGGTGGACGAAACCATAGACCTGCGACAGGCCGAGCCCGGTTCCCTTGCCGACTTCCTTGGTGGTGAAGAACGGATCGAAGATCTTGGACAGGAGATTCGGCGGAATGCCGACGCCGGTGTCGCCGAACTGCAGCGCGACGAAGTCGCCGTTTTCCCGCTCGCCGCCGGCCGCGTCGGCCACCGGCACATTGCCGACGGTCAAGGTGAACGTGCCGCCGTTCGGCATGGCGTCGCGGGCATTGACGGCGATATTGACGATCGCAAGCTCCAGTTCGGCAAGGTCGACCTTGACCGGCCACACCGCCGGATCGATCTGCTCGTTGTAGACGATGTTGCCGCGCAGCGAGCTTTCGATCATCGGCCGGATGTTCTTGATGCTGGCATTGAGATCGACGATCGTGGGGCTGAGATGCTGGCGGCGAGAGAACGTCAGCAATTGACGGGTCAGGCTTTCGCCGCGCTTGGCCGCGGTCTGGATCGCCTCGATGGCCCGCGGCAGTTTCGGATCGAGCAGCCGCTCGAAGGTCTGGGCGTTGCCGCCGATGATCATCAGCAGATTGTTGAAGTCGTGGGCGATGCCGCCGGTCAATTTGCCGATCGCCTCCATTTTTTGCGACATGGCGAGCTGCTCGCGCGCCTCGACCAGCTTTTCTTGCGCGTTGCGCCGCTCGGTGGCGTCGCGCAGCACATTGGCCAGCCCGATCAGATTGCCGTCGTCGTCGTGGATCGCCCGGATAGTGCCGGTGACGAAGAACAGCGTGCCGTTCTTTTTGATGCGCCATCCCTCGACGGCGTACTTGCCGTTTTTGACGGCCAGCTCGAGCACGCGGTTCGGCTCGCCCGAGCGCCGCTCGTCGGGCCGGTAAAACACGCCGAAATGCTTGCCGATGATTTCGTCTGAGGTGTAGCCGATGATCTGCTGCGCGGTCGAGTTCCAGCTCGCCACCCGTCCCGAGCGGTCGAGCAGGAAAACGGCGTGGTCGACCACGCCTTCGATCAGGATTTGGAAATGGCGCTTGGATCGCTCGAACGCGAGCGTGGTCTCGACGACTTGCCGGTTCAATTGGTCGTGGGCGGACTGTAAGCGCGCTGTCGTCTGTTGGTGGGTGGCGACCGCGGCGGCCAAAACCAGCGGCGGCACCGCGACGGCCAGAGCCAGCGCAAAGAGCAGGACCGGCGAGCCGTTGAGGTCGAAGCTGGTGGCAAAACCCCACGCCGCGAGCGCGCAAAAAACCAGCGCCGCCGCCGCGGCGTCGCGCGGATTGCCGCGCAGGCTCGCCCACGAGAGCGGCAGCACGACCAGGAATGCAAACAGGCTCCTGTAGTGCAGCAGCGCATCGAGGTCGCTGTCCATGAGCGCGCTGCCGGCTTGCGGGCTAAAGGCGGCGATGCCGATGGCGGCGGTGACAATGATGACGCCGGCGGTTTCCAACAGGCGCCATCGCGACCAGGCACGCGACGGCTTGGTCGCCCACAGCACGATGACGGGAGCGATGATCAGCGTTCCGCTCGCGTCCGCCAGCCACCGTGCGGTCCATGTGGCGACCGGGCTCGCAAGACCGACATCGTTGGCGAGAACCAGGCCCACGGTGGCCATGGTGGCGCTGATCATCGCGGTCGGTACAAAGGCCATGAGGGCGAACTTTGCGACGCCGAGCGGCGTTGCGAATGTCTCGCGGCCGTGCGACCAGCGATTGATCAGCCACGCTCCGGCCAGCGCCGCAATCGGGGTGCCGAGCGCGATACAGACCGCCTCCGACAGCGCGCCGCCGTCCACGGCGGTGGAGAAAAATCCGCCCACCAAAATCGCCGGCCAGATCCGATAGCCGCGTATGAGGACGAGCGCCAGCGCCAAGCCGGTCGGCGGCCATAGCGGCGTCGCGGTCGGATTGATCCAGGGAACCAGCAACCCGGACACGGCAAGGCCGAAATAGGCCGTGGCGATGACGATCAGTTCGAGCGTGTAGGTCGCAGCCCTGAGGGCCCCGCGCAGACCGATCGGGAGAGCTTTGCCGGTTGCTGCGCTTGTCATGCGGAGAGCCTCGCCGTGGTCGCCACAAAAAGGACTCGATCTCGCTCGCGGCAGTATAGCATTATTCCGTTTCGGCCGAATAATTGGCCGATGCCCCGCAGAACGAAATCCTCAGCTGCAGCGATATTCCGCGCAAACGATGGCGACATTCGGTCAAGCGCAGGCCGTTCGCGGAGCGGTCCCCATGATTCGCACAGTGATTCGCCGGGGGCGAACCGCCCTCAAGTCCCCTTCCAGAGCGATGGCGCGGGCAATACGATGCCGCGCCAACGAAAGCCGCGATGATGCAGACGCGGCGCACCGTGAGCCGCAGCCACGGCAAGATGTGAGGCCGACATGACCGTTCGCGCGGGTCGTGAATTCCTGGCGGTCCCCGGGCCGACGAATATTCCCGATGAAGTGCTGCAGGCGATGCATCGCCCGGCGGTCGAGATCTATTCCGAGCCGCTGATCGCGCTGACCGACGGCCTGTTGCGCGATCTCGGCAAAGTGTTCGCCACCGCGACCCGGCCCTACATCTATATCGCCAACGGCCATGGCGCGTGGGAAGCGGCGCTGACCAATGTGTTGTCGCGCGGCGACAAGATTTTGGTCCTGGAAAGCGGCCAATTCGCCATGGCGTGGGGCGATGCCGCGGCGCGGCTCGGCGTCGAGGTCGAAGTCCTTGAAGGCGATTGGCGGCACGCCGTGCGGCCGTCCGATGTCGAAGCCCGCCTGCGCGCCGAAAAGGATGGCGCGATCAAGGCGATCCTCGCCGTGCAGATCGAGACCTCTACCGGCGTCGCCAACGATATCGCGGCGATCGGCGCCGCCATCAAGGCCGCCCGGCACGACGCGCTCTACGTGGTCGACGCCGTCGCTTCGCTCGGCTGCGTGCCGTTTGCGATGGACGCCTGGGGCGTCGACGTTGCGGTTTCGGGATCGCAGAAGGGCCTGATGTCGCCGCCGGGCTTGAGCTTCGTCGCCGCCGGCGAGCGTGCCCGCGAGGCGCACCGCAAGGCCGGCTTGCGCACGCCCTACTGGGATTGGACGACGCGCGACGGCGAGTCGCACTATCAGAAATATTCCGGCACGCCGCCGGAGCAATTGTTGTTTGCGCTGCGCAAAGCCCTCGACATGCTGTTCGCGGAAGGGTTCGAAAATGTCTTCCTGCGCCACCGTCTGCTTGCCGAAGCGGTGCGCCGCGCCGTCGCGGTGTGGAAGACAGGCAACGTGATCGATTTCAATGTCGTCGAACCGGGCGACCGCTCCGATGCGGTCACCACCGTGCTGACGAACGGTTACGATGCCAAACTGTTGCGCGCCTATTGCGACACCAAATGCGGCGTCGTCCTCGGCCACGGCATCGGCAAATTGAGCGGCAAGGCGTTTCGCATCGCGCATATGGGCCATATCAATGCGCCCATGGTGCTGGGCACGCTCGGCGTCATCGAGACGGCACTCGGCGCGCTCGGCGTCGCCCACGGCAAGGGCGGCGTTCAGGCGGCGGTCGAATGGCTGAGCGAGAGCGTGAAGCCTTAAACCCCGTCGTCGCTCACTCCATCTTGATGTCCGCGGCCTTCACCACCTTGCCCCACTTTTCGGTGTCGGCGCGGATGAGCTTGGCGAAGGCGTCCGGCGGCAGCGCCATGACGGTGAGTTGTTGGTCGGCGAATTGCTTGACCACGGCCGGATCGTTCATGACCTTGAGCATCGCCTCGGTCAGGCGATCGACGACCGGTTTCGGCGTGCCGGCGGGCGCGATGAGGCCGACCCACGGCGCCATTTCGAAGCCGGGCACGGTCTCGGCCACCGCCGGCCAATCGGGAAATTCCGGAATGCGCTTGGGCTCGGCGACCCCGAGTACCTTCAGCTTTTTGTCATTCACATAGGGCAGCAAGGTCGAGACATTGTTGAACTCGACCTGCACCTCGCCGCCGATGATGCCCATGGCCATGGGGCCGGTGCCCTTGTACGGCACGTGCAGCATTTTCACGCCGGTCGCCTGCGTGAACAGCACCATCGCCAGATGGCTGAAATTGCCGACGCCGGCAGAGCCGTAGGCGATGCCGTCGGGTTTTTGCTTGGCCAGCGCGATCAGCTCGGCGATGGTGTTGGCCGGCAGCGCGGGGTTTGCCGCCAGCATTCCCGGCAGCCGCACCGCGGACGCCACCGGCACGAAATCCTTCAGCGGATCGTAGGACAGATCCTTGTAGAGCCATGGATTGACCGTCATCGGCGTGTCCGACGTGAAGCCGAGCGTGTAGCCGTCGGGATCGGATTGCTTGAGCGCCGCCAAGCCCACGGCGCCGTTGGCGCCGCCGCGGTTCTCGACGAAGATCGGCTGGCCCAAGAGCTTCGACAGATGATCCGCCACCATCCGCGCGACGACATCGGTGCCGCCGCCGGCCGGGAACGGCACGATCACCCTGATCGGTTTTTGCGGCCAGGTTTGCGCTGACGCCGGCGCCAAGGTGAAACACAATAGCGCAAGCGTCGTCGCAACAGCGGCTATCAGCTTTCTCATGGACGTTCTCTTCCCTGTGCCGTGCGATGCGGATTTCATGTCTTACGGCGCACGCGATTGTAAGCGAGTTGACCCGCTCGACAAGCCATCGCGCGGAGCCAATAATGCCGCAAAACCGCATATGGAGGAGCCGCCGTGACGACGAAATCGCTCAGTCCCGAAACGATGGAAAAACGCGTCGCCCGCTTCAACAAGCTGCAAACCTACCAGCAGCAGAATTTCGCCACCCACGGCATTCCGCAGGGCGCGGTGGAGAAGATCACCGCGCGAAAAGTCTATCCGGTGATGGCGCCGGCCGATTACCAAGGCCGCAGCGCCGGCGCGCCGGTCAAGGGGCCGCGCGGCCTGATCGTCACCATCGCCGAGTGCGAGCCGGGCAACGGGCCCGGCCTGCACCGCCACCTCAACACGGTGGAGAATTTCATGTGCCTCGCCGGCCGCTTCGAGATCGCCTGGGGCGATCAGGGCGAGCACAAGCTGGTGCTCGATCCGCTCGACATGATCTCGGTGCCGCGCGGCGAGAACCGCAGCTTCCGCAACGTCTCCGACGTCACCGGCCGTCTGTTGGTCATGATCGTGCCGGAGACCGCCGAGCAGGTCGATCCGATTTCCTACGCGCCGAGCCTCGCCAAGGAAATCGAGGACGAGTATGGCAAGTCGGCGCTGGAGGGCTTGCAGAAGGTCGGCTTCAAGTTCGAGGAGCCGACGACGGCGTAACGGCGCCGGCATATTTCGCTACGACCGTTCCGGCTTCGCCACGGAACCGACAAACAATCATTCTCTAAGGCGGGGATGCGGAAACTTGCCATGCTGCTCGCCGGCGCGGCATTTGTTGGGGCGATCGGCTTTGCTGTCGCCGCCATGCCGCGGTCGACTTCGCTCATCCGGCAGTTTCCGGAACTGGCCGACCTGTCCGACACCAAGACCGTGGTCATCGGCATTCAATGGTTCGGCCTTTCGACGCTGTCGCCGATGAACGCGGACTATCTGCTCGAATTGCACGACGATCAATTTATCGGCCAAGGGCGCTTCAAGGTCGCCGAAGCGCCGGCGGTGAGCCGGCCTATCACCGTGCCGCGCGATGTCATGCGGGCGTTTTTGGCGGTGGCGAGCAAAGTGCGGATGGTCGAAGGCGAATACCAACCCCGCATCGAGCACACCGACGATTATCCGTCGCTCGAATTCGAGGTCGCGACCAAGCAGGGCCTGCTGCGCATCGGCACGCAGTCACAGCTCAAAGATGCGGAGTCCGGTACTTACCTGAACCGGACGCCATGGAGCATCAGCTATTTGAATCGCAGCTTCGTCGTCACCGCGAGCGATCTCGACCGCGCCTATGAGCCGTTCGGCCCATACTTGCGCGAGGACGAGATTTTCAAGGAGCTGCGGAAGAACGTGATGGAGTTGGGCGGCGGGCGTTGAGGTGGTGGGCGGATCAGCGAATTGATCCGCCCCCGTGACACTCAGACCTTGACCTTCTCGTCCTCGACCACGCGGCCGACCGCCGGCCGCTTGAGCATGCGGTCCTTGTGCGCAGTGTAGTTCTTGAGCTCGCCCATCGGCAGCTCGCGGCGCACGCCCCAGGTGTAGAAGACGAAGGCGTAGGGATCGAGCACGGAATATTTGTCGGACAGCCATTCGCGTCCGGCCAGCATGCCGTCGATCTGCTTCAGGTAGCCGTGGAAGGTTTTTAGGCCGGCGTCCTTGATGCCCGGATAGGCCGAGGTGTCGGCGGTGTAGCGCTCCGGCCGGCCGACATGGGCGTGGGCCGGATGCACGCTGGCGGCAAAGAAGCCGATCGTCGACAGCGCTTTCGCTTCGGCCACCGCATCCTTCGGCCATAGATCGAAGCGCTTGCCGAGATAGGGCAGGATAGCGGTGTTCTCCGCCAGCGGGTCGCCGTTGTCGAGGCGCAGCACCGGCACGCGGCCCTGCGGATTGATTTTCAGATAAGCTTCGGTGCGCTGCTCGCCGCCGGCGAGGTCGACCTTCTTCGGCTCGTATTTCTCGTCGCTGTCCTCGAGCACGATGTGCGACGCCATCGAGCAGGCGCCGGGCGCGTAATAAAGCATCAGCATTGCGGAACTCTCCCTGACATTATCCGTAGGATGGGTAGAGTGAAACGAAACCCATCACTCTTTTTGTTCGCGGCCGCTTGATGGGTTTCGCTGCGCTCTACCCATCCTACAAAGTTGCTAGACGTTGCGGTCGAGCAATTCGATCGACACGCCTTCCGGCGCGCGGATGAAGCAGACGCGCACGCCGGGTCGCACCGTGGTCGGCTCGCGGGTGAACTCGACGCCTTTGGCTTTGAGGTCGGCGGCGATCGCATCGATGCCGCTCACCGAAAGCCCGAAATGATCGAGGCCGCGATACGGCGTCGTCGGCGCGGCATTGACGCCGTCGCCGGCCGCCACCGGGGCGATGAAGATATTGGCGCCGCCGAGCTTGAGATCGATGCGCGGCTTGCCCTCCTGCATGGTGCGGACCACCTCGGCGCCGAGCTTCTGCTCGAACCATTGCGCCATCGCCTCGGGATTGGGGGTGCGGAGGTGGATGTGATCCCAGGTATATTTCGCCATGGCGCGTATTCTCCCTGTTACTTGCGTTGTTCACTCGCGGTTGCGGACGTTACGACAGATGGCAACGCGATGTCATCGGTATTTTGGGGCCGACCTCCGATCAGTCCAAGTGTGTTGGTCCCGCGCTGTAGCAGACGGTTGGGTGACCGACTACGATCGTCCTCAAGTGGGCCGGCAAATCGATTGGGGAGGACGTCTTTGAACAATGTCCCGAGCGGCGCCTACGCCGAGCTTCCCGGCGTGAAACTATGGTTCACCGATACCGGCGGCTCAGGCGTGCCGACCGTTCTCTTGCATCCGAACACCGGTACCGTCGAAATCTGGCAGCCGCAAATCGCCGCCTTTGCTGCGGCCGGCTACCGCGTCATCGCCTTCGATCGCAAGGGCTGGGGCAAGAGCTTGCCCGATCCGGCGTCCGGTGCGCAGCCCGGCAGCATTGCCGGCGATCTTGATGCGCTGTCCGATCATCTCAAGCTCGACAAGTTCCACTTGCTCGGCATTGCCGGCGGCGGCTTCATCGCGCTCGATTACGCGGCGTGGCGCCCGGAAAAGCTGCGCAGCCTGATCGTCGGCGGCAGCACGGGAAGCTTCGCGGACAAGGAGATCGCCGATTTCATCGCCCGCATCGCCATCCCCGAGATCAGGAAACAGTCGGCGCATTACCGGGAAATCGGCGCGTCCTATCGCGGCGCCAACCCGGAAGGCACAAGGCGCTGGATCGAGATCGACGAGCATGCGCGCCAGCCGGGTGCGGGCTTTCAGCCGCAGCTGCGCACCCCGAACACGTTCGCCAAGATCGCGGCCATTACCGCCCCGGCGCTGGTGATCGCCGCCGATGCCGATCTCTTGGCGCCGCCGGCCTTGATGCGCATCTGGGCCGCGCACCTGAAACATCACGAATGGGCCGTCATCCACGATGCCGGCCACGCCATGGCCTGGGAGCAGCCCGGCGCGTTCAACGACAAGGTTTTGGACTTCCTGCGGCGGCACTGAAATGCGGGGACGCCGCATGCGCCGAGCGCGCGTGATTGAATATTTGCTGCTTGCAACTTTTGCTTCGTGCGCCATTTTCACGACACTAGAATTTTTCATGCAGCTATCTGCTTTTCCGCGCTGAACTGTTAGCGTTGTTCGGAATTCAGCGGAAAGGTATCGATCATGCGGATGCAGTTTTTCGGCATGCTGGCAGGCTTTGCCATGGCGTTGAACGGCGCGGCGCAGGCGCAGCAGCAACCGCCGACGTTTCACTGCGGTGAGCTCGGTGACAACCAACTGCCGCAGATCCAAGCGAAGTTTCGCTCCAACAGCGATCTCTCTGACAATAATCTGGACTGCCTGGCCTGGCAGGATTTCATTTATTTCATGTGGCCGGCCACGTACGGCCAGCGTGGCGTCCCCAATAAAAACGCCAAATTCGGTGGCGGCGGTCCGACGGTGTGGGAGACCTTCAAAACCGCCGACGCCGTGTTCCTGCCGAATGGCCAAAACCCCGGCCCGTGGAATCAACAGACGCTGATGGCGACGCTGCGGGGCTCGCTGGCGCAACAGGTCGCCGCCGGCGCGGTCCGTCATCTGACGATGTCGTCCAAGGTGTCGCGCGGCGTGCTGGCCAATATTCTGCAAAGCAGCGGCACGATGCCGCCCGACATTCTCGACGAAATCGCCCAGGCCGGCGGCGGCACGCTCTACGATCTAAATGGTTATCCGGTCTATTACGAAGTGTCGATGAACGAGGCGCAATACAATTACATCGTGCAAAACAAGCTCTATGACGCCAACAAGCAGCTCGCCTTCGCGCAGAACAACGTGATCATCCTGCCGGGCAGCACGCAAACCGCGCAGGCCGCGGTCGAGATCAAGGCCGCCTGGAAGGTGCTATCGCCGGCGGAGTTGAGGTCCGGGCGTTTCCATATGGTCCAGGCTCTGCTCGACGGCTCGCAACAGCCAGTCACGGTCGGGCTCGTCGGATTCCATTTCTTCCTGTCCAACGGCGGCCAGGGCTCCTGGGCGACATTTGCCCAAGTGGACAATGCCCCGGTGCAGCAGCCGGCGACCAGCGGCACGTTCAATTTCTTCAATCCCAAGTGCACCGTGCCGGGTACGACACAGCCGTGTCCGTTCAATATGAAGGACGTCAATCCGGGGCAGGTCGTGCAGGTCAACCCGGACGATCCGACGGCGGCCCAGCTCAACGCCTACATGAGATATCTGCTGCAGGGTTATTCGCCCTGGCAATATTACAAGCTGGTCAACGTGCAATGGGCGAAGGTGCCGCAGCCGCTGGCGAAACAGACGGCGCCGGCGCCCACGCCGCTGCCGGACGGCTCACCCAATACGCCGACCTTGGCCAATGCCGTGCTCGAATCCTTCCTGCAAAAGCCCAATGTCAGCTGCGTCGGCTGCCATCAATATGCGACGGTCGCAGCGGTCGGCAATCAAAAGCCGAACATTGCGGCGAGCTATAGTTTCATGTTCAAGCGCGCATTCCCCGGCCCGCAGTGAGCGCGATGGCTTGCGGTTACATCAAGAACACGCCCTTGCCGCTGGTCTGTTGGTCGAACAGCTTGTAGGCCGCCTCGGCCTGGTCGAGCTTCCAGCGATCGGTGAACAGATGCTCGACGTCGATCGTGTTGTCGGCGACGAAGCGCGCGCAGTCGGCCTGGATGGTCGTCGAGAAAGTCCATGAGCCGATGATGGTGAGCTGCTTGCGCAGCATCTGCGGACTGACATCGATGGTCACGTCGCCGCCTTCGCCGACGAAACAGACGACGCCCCAGGGCCGCGCGCCGCGCACCGCGATCAGGCGTCCGTCCGCTGTGCCCGAGGTGTCAAGCGTGCGGTCGGCGCCGGCGCCGTGGGTCAGCGTCCGGATCGCGGCGACCGCGTCGTCGGCCTTCGGATCGATCAGCGCGTCGGCGCCGAACGCCTCGGCGCGCGCAAGGCGCTCGGCGCTGACGTCGAGCGCGATGACGTGAGCGCCCATGGCGGCGGCGAGTTGCGTGGCCGAGAGCCCGACCGGGCCTTGCCCAACGATGGCGATGGTATCGCCGCCGGCGAGACTCATCCGTCGTAGCGCCTGATAGGCGGTGCCGGTGCCGCATGAGATCGCCGCGCCGGTGGCAAAGCCAAGCGCGTTGGGCAGCGGCACCAGCGTATAGGCCGGCACTTTCATATAGGGCGCGTGCGCGCCGTGGCCGGTGGCGCCATAGACGGTTGAGCCGTTCGCGCACATCTGCGACCAACCGGTCCGGCAATGCGGGCAGGTGCCGCAGCCCGCATAGTGGTGCACCATGACCCGGTCGCCGACGCGCGCGATCCGTTCGCCTACGGCGCTGCCGAGCGCGGCGACGACGCCGCAGGGCTCGTGGCCGGCGATCACCGGGCCGCTCACTTTGCCTAAGCCCAGCGAGGCGGCGCCGCCCGAGGCGCGATAGAACTTCAGGTCGCTGCCGCACATGCCGGACGCTTTTATCTCCACGACGACGTCGTGCGGGCCCGGCGCCGGATCGGGGAATTCCATCAGTTGCAATTTGCGTTCGCCGAGGAAGGTCACGCCGCGCATGGTTGGTCTCCCGGATGTCGCGATCGGCAGGTTTCTCTCTATGATACAGTAGCGGAAAAGCAGTGGGGGGAGGGCGTCGTGAAGGTCGTTTCCTATCGTCAGGCGGGCCGGCACGGCGTCGGCGTCGTCACCGGCGCCAAAGGCCTGATCGCGTTGGCGAAGGCCGCGCCGGACCTGCCCGGCGATCTGCGCAAAATTCTGGAGATCGATCCGACGCTGGCAAAGGTGCGCGCGGCGACGGCGGGGAAATCCGCCGATCTTTCGCTCGACGACATCGCATTCGATCCGGTGATCCGCGAGCCGCACGCCACCTGGGCGCTCGCACTCAACTACAAGCTCCATATCGAAGAGACCGGGCTGACCACCTCGCAAACTTATCCGCAGATTTTCCTGCGCATGCCGATCTGCCAGGTCGGCCACAAAGAGCCGCTGTGGGCACCGCGCAAAAATATCGCCGAGGCTTACGACTACGAAGGCGAGCTTGCGGTGATCATCGGCAAGCCCGGCCGCTACATCAAGCGCGAGGAAGCCTTCACGCATGTCGCCGGCTATTCCTGCTACAACGAAGGCTCGGTGCGCGAATATCAGGGCCACAACCGGCAATTCGGCTTGGGCAAAAATTTCGAGCGCTCCGGCAGCTTCGGGCCGTGGCTGATGACGCCGGACGAGTTCGGCGACCCGGCCGATCACACATTGATCACCCGGCTCAATGGCATCGAACGGCAGAATGCCAAAATTTCAGGGCTGCTGCACGACGTGCCGCGGCTGATCGAATATCTTTCAGAAGGCTACACGCTGCAGCCCGGCGACGTGATCGTCACCGGCTCGCCCGGCGCCTTGCCGCTGCGGCCGGGCGAAGCGCCGGAAAAGCCGGTCGGCAAGGTGATCGTCGCCGGGCAATTGCACATGCGCCCGGGCGACGTCTGCGACGTGGAAGTCGACGGGCTCGGCGTGTTGTCGAATCCGGTGATCGAGGACCCGACGCCGCTGCGCTAAGTCAGTTGCAAAGCTGCGTAGATCAGGAAGGAAATTGTGACGCCTCAATTGCCGGCCGCACGCGCAGCAGCCCGAGCCAGCCGGGCCCGGTGTTCACTGACCGGATGCTGACGTGGCGCGGCAATCGCCTGCTCACCGCCTTTATCGAAAATGACGACAGTGAGTTTCGCATCCTCCTGTTCGATCGCGAAATTATAGCCCTGCAAGACGCGGGATACGACACGCCGCAGTGATCCCGTATATGTGCCGTCTAGCACCCTATCGAGCGGGATCGACGCGCTGTACGACATGTCATAAGCGGTCGTCAGCGCGGAAAGCACTTGCGCGATCGTTGTCTGGCGCGCCTCGAGATGAACCGCGGCGGGTTTGCCTTGCACGTGCAGCAAGCTGGCGTCGCTGGTGGGTCGCAATGCTGCGGCGTGGTGGAGGAAATCGGCCAGGCCGGCGGAGAGTTGATCAGCTGCGGGTTCCGGCGCGGCGAGGGCCGTCGTGCCGTCCTGCGCGAGGGCTCGTCCGCTCACGAACGCGATAATGGCGGCACAAAGCGCCGGTAAGGCCAGTTTGAGCCGTCGTTTCATTGTTGTTCCCATGCTGCCGCTATTAGATAACAACCCAACGATCTCCCTGATGCTACGGCTCAACCCAGATATCGGTGTGCTTAAGGCGCTCCAGAAATAATTGTTGATTGAATTTCTTGAAGTTGCCGGGAATTTCGAACGTCTCCGGCGGCTGCGGGCCTTCCTCAATATTGCGCAGTGCCAGCACGGTCCCGTCATCGAGCTCGAATTTGACGGGAAAATCGAGCCGGCCGTCGATCCACGCGGTGGCGCGGTCGCCGGGTGACATTATGCGGAACTTCATGCTGGCGCGGCCATCGAGGGCTTCAGCCGCCTTCGCCTCGCAGCGCCACTGGCTGTCGTCACCGGCTAGACCGGCGACTTCTCCCATCGTCCGCCATTGCGCGCACGGATCGAGACCGCCCGGCGAAACGAACAGCCGGGTCAGCCGGCTCGACTGCTTGGCATCCATGAAGACGCGCAGCCTCTGGCGCACCAGATAGGCAGCCGGAACATTGCCGTCGACGATCAAAAAGCTGTTGGGAAAGTCCGATGTCTCGATGCGCACCTTGCGGTTCGCCACGAATATCCTTCCCGGGGTGCCAACGGTTCCGCCGGCCGCGTTGCCGGCGATCAACTCCGCCGAAAATTGCTGCGCCTGTACCGGCAGGCCACCGAGGAGGACAGCGGCGGCAAAAGCGAAAGCGAACATCATGCGAGCCGCCAGTTTTCCGTTACTTGCAACCGATCCGCTCCTCGAACCGATCGGTGCGCCGACAAAATGCCGGTGCCGCCTCGCGCGTCGGGCGGCACCGGAGCGCGACGGATGGAGGCGCGAAAGCGTCTCCACCCGGCTCTTGGCTTTCATCTCACTCGGTGAACGACTGATTGACCGCCTTGGAGAAATCGAAGGCGTCGAACAGGTCGTCGAGCGCCGGCATGTTGGCCGGAACGTAGGGATCGGCCTCCTTGCTCTTCGGATTCGGCAGATTGTCGCGGCTGCGATCGGTCAGCGGCGTAAGCTGCCAATTCCGTTCGATGAATTTCAACAGCGAGACGTGATCGGCATAGCTGTGATTGACCTTGCCGCCGGTCGAGTACGGCGACAGGATCAGCAGCGGAATGCGCGGGCCGTCGCCGAAGAAGTCGATCGGCTGAATGAAGCCCGAGTCACAGTAGCCGCCCGCCTCGTCCCAGGTGATGAACACCGCCGTCTCGGCCTTGAGCGCCGGATTGGCGTCGAGCGCATCGAGGATGTTCTGCACGTAGGCCTCGAACAAGTCGATCTTCGAGCTTGACGGATGGCCGTCGAGCAAGCCGTCGGGCTTGCCGAAGGAGACCGACGGGAAGCGTGTTGTTCTGGATTTCGGCGATCAGGTCGACCGTATCCTTGATATGGACGGCGAAGGATGTGTTGCGTCATGATCGACGTCGCGTACTGGAACGGATTGCAGATCTGGCAGTACGGCGCACCCAGCGCGTGGGCCGGATCGGCCAACGCTGCCGCGGTCAGCGGACCGACCGAGGTGTTGTTGAGCACCGCCGGATTTGCGGCGGCGAAATTCGACAGCGCCACCGCGTTATTGTACGAGCCGCCATAATAGACCCAGCTGATGTTCTTGGCGTTCAAGGCATCGCCGATGGTCCTCACCGGCGACGGCGGGATCGAGCCTTGCGTCGCCGGCGACGGCACCGCCGTGCCGTTCGGCAGGAAGCCCGGGTTCGTATTGTTGAGCATGTAGTAGTGGCCGTTCCGCGCAGTTCGGCTCGGCGGGATAGGGCAGGGCTTCGAGGTACCGGACGATCGGCAGCGACGCCGGGCTGCGTCAAGTCGGAGCAATTGGTGAAATTGCCGTCGACCGTGTACTTGTTGATGGTCCCGGAGACCGGATTCGGATTGGCGATGCTGCTGGTCGGCGGCATGGCGGCGTTGCCCTGCCGTCGCTCCAGAAGATCGCGTCGCCGGTGCCGAGCATGACGTGGTTGGCCGCCGGTGCCGCCGAGGAACGACTGGTGGAAGTTGTCGCTCAGGGTGAAGCGGTCGGCCAGTGTCCTTGAGGATCGACGCTTCCTCCTGCTCGGCGTTGTAGAAGCCCATCTCGTTGCCTTCGCTGAAGTTGCCCTGGGTCGTGGCATTGGTGCGGGCGTAGGTGTCCATGACGAAGGCGAACAGATCGTTGAGGCAGCCGGTGGGATTGTCGTGGGTCGCATTGGCCATGCTGCAATCCTGCTGCTGCGCAGGCCTGATAGAACCGGTGGGTCATGTCGCCGGTGTAATCGTCGTCGCTGATATTGGGGCCAGCAGCACGAACGGCCCGGCGGCAGGCCGCCGGCGCCGGGGATGCGGGTATCGAGGACTTCAGTCGGCAAGCCGGTGGCGCCGGTCGTCGTCAGGTCCTGGTCGGCGGCCTCGATGTCGGTCTCGCCGCCGATTGCGGCCAATTCCGCGAAGCTGGTCAGCGGCGCGTCGGGGAATTGACTGTTTTGCGCCGTCGGTGCGCCGTTGGTGTTGGGCTGCGGCATCAGATTGCCGCTCGTGCTCGTAAGGCGTCTTCGGCCCGCACTGTTCGGCAGCGCCGAAATACCAAGCTCGACTGCGGCGCCACCGCGAATTGCCTGGACAGATGTGAAATTCGGTCCGGGCGAGCCGTCCTCGTTTGACGATGCCTTTGGACAGAAGGTTGGAGATCGTCTGGCCCTTGCCCTTCGGCCTGTAGACGCCGAACGTATGATCGAGCCCGCGATTTTCGCCGATCAGAATGATGACGTGCTTGATCGGCGATTTGGTTTCGACCTGCGCGGCCGCACTGGTGTCCTTCGGCGTTTTTTCGCTGTGGGCGCTGATGGCGTAGCCGAAAACGCTCAGCGCAATGATCGAAACGCAGCACGCTGTCTTGAGTCGCCATCGTTTCAGGATCGGGCTGGTTGTTCGCATGGTCGATCTCTCCGTTGAAAAATTAAGGCAATTTCGGATGCTAGTGAGAGTTCATGACAACGCCGCTGCGTTTTTGTTGCGAGCGACAAAAGATGTTCGCGCAAAGCCGCGAACGGCAAGCCCGAGCATTGCCTATAAAAGCCGGGAATGACTCCGTGTCCGAACGCGGCATCGCGGAGACAAAATAGTTTTGCCAACCCGGCGGGAAATTGGATTCGATCTCTCCGTTCCGCCACCGACGGAGAGAATTACTTGTTCGCGGTCTGCAGCATCTGCGCCAAGGCGGCATAATGTGCGTCGCGGACCGCAGGATTGAACAACGACCACCGCTGCGCGGCCCGCAGGAGATTAGGCACGGCGGCGAGCGCCAGGTTGCGGAAATTGCGATACTCGACGATCGCAACATCGAATTGTCCCGCGGACGCCGCGAGACCGATTCGGCTCAGCCGGAGCACAAGGTCCTTGAGGGCGGCGCGTGCACGGCGGCGTTCCTCCTGGCCGCCGGCGACGGAAGGATCCTTATGATCCGGGAACTGTTCGGTCAGCTCGCGCAACTCGCGGTCGACGGTATCGACCGCCAGCGACGATGACGTCGGTATCGTGCGCCGGAATGGCGGTATCGAGAACGCTGGCGAAATCGCTGATTTCCTTCAGCGCTGCGCCGACGCCATCCCGCTCGTAGGGCCGTTCGCCGTCGCCGACCGCGGTCAAGTAGGCGACCAGGTCCCGCTGTTCCTCGGGCGATAGCCCAAGGTCGAAGACGCGATCGAAATGGCCTACGACCTGATCGTAACTGTCAAACCGCCCGTCGTGAAAATAAGGCGCATTGAAATCGGCGTTCAGCAAGGTCGGCGTCTTGAACATGCCGCCCGACCCGATATCGTGCTGGCGATGATCGACGAAGGCCGACGACGGCACGTGGCAGGTCGCGCAGCTCATGGTCGGATCGTGCGGAAACGGCTTGACGAAAAGCGCCTCGCCACGGCGTTCGGCATCGCTCGCTCGCGCCGTCAAACGGCCGGCGGGGCCGAGACTGAATTGCGCAGGAAGTCGATGTCTTGGATGTAAGCCACGAGGGCATCGAGCAGCGCCGCCGATGGCTCCGACCCGGCGAACTCTTCGACGATGACAGTGCGGACGAAGTCCCGGAGCGAAGCGTTGCGTCCGTCGATCCCATACGGTCCGAGAAGGTGCGCGCCGCGCAGGCTTGGGATGCGCACCGGATCGAGAATGCCGTTATCGGCCTTGGGATTGAACAATGAGCCCGTGGTGTCGAAATTGCCGGGGCGCGTCGACATGTGCGGGATGTAGAATTTTGGATTTGAAGCGCCATTGACGTGGCAGGTCCCGCAGCTCATGCCGGCCTGGCGCGCGACGCCGCCGAGCAGCGACGGCGAGTTGAAGGCCAGATCGCCGAGATTGATCAGATAGGACTTGCGGCCGCCGGCGGATTCGGAGCGGAATATCTCGCGCGGCACATCGAGTGCCTGCTCATTGAGTTCGCTGCCCGCTGGCAGCACCGTTTGGTGCCCATAGATCGGGAACGAAGCCGCGAGCCGCAGCGACAAAACCATCGTCGCTGCCCACGATCAGCGCCGCTTTGTGGATACCGCTGGATCATCTTGCGGCTGCTTCGAGCGTCGGGGTGCCGAGCCCAAGTTTCGGAGCCGCGGCCTGCAACGCCACGACGAGCACCTCGCTCGTCTTGCGCAAATTGTCCGCGTCGACGCTTTTCAGGTCCGCGACCATGAGCGAGAGCTTTCAGTTGCCCGATCTCGCTCTGCACCCGGTCCGCCAATGCTCGGTCGACGGCTTCAAGCTTGGGTGCAAACAAGGTCCGGTAGGCCAATTCGATGCCGTCGGCATTGTTGCGCATGTCGTTCAGCGATGTTCCGCTCAATCGCGATTCGCCACCATCGACCTTGCTGTCGCCAATCTCGTAAGCGAGCCGAACGACGCCATCGAGAAGGCCCTGAGGCGTCAGCTTCATGGTGCGCACGCGCGCGTCCAGGTCCGCCAATTGCGCGATCAATGCATCGGCCTTGTCGCCGACGTCGGTTGGATCGGCGCCAAACAGCTGTGCTTCGATGCCGTGGAATCCCGCTGCCGCATCGGGCCACGCGTCGATGGCTTCATCGAGTTCGGGGACAAACCCGCTGGTGAACACTTCCGAGCGCTCCCAGCCGACCCGGGCGTCGATCCAGGCCTTTCGCGCGCCCGCAAGGTCTTGCTTGCTCAACCTGTCACGCAGATCGCGCGCCCCGGATAGTGCCTGACCGACGTCTTCGATCATCGCGAGCCGATAACGTTCCACTGCTTCGTCGAATGGCTCGGCATGAACGGCGGGAACCGCTACAGCCGCCAGCATGATGCACAGCGCGGTCAACCGCATTGCGGACCCAACGGAGAGGAAAAATGCGAGAGAATTCAGACCGGCTGCTTTGCCGTCACGGCAGCACCCGACTGCGGGTAAAGCCAAACATATTTCTATCGTGTCGTGTGTAAATTCCTTTCGGCAGCGCGATGAAGGTTTGATTACAGTTTTGTGAGCGCGCCTGTCCTTGATCGCGGTTCCGAAATCAAAGCCGACCCAGCCGCCAATGTGCGCGGATGATGCAAATCCCCGCTCACGTCCGGCCCTGACAATACATGCTAGCCGGGTTTCACCGCGGCGTAGAGGCCGTGTTCGAATTGACGATAAAGACGCAACGCCCGGCTATCGGCAAAGGGCAATACTTGCGTCATGAAGACGGCGGCGATCTTCATGCCGGGATCGATCCAATAATACGTATTGAGGAGGCCGCCCCAGGTCAGGCTGCCGGCGCTGCGGCCGCCGGCTAAGGCCTGCATGGTGATCATGTGGCCAAAACCCCATTTGCGGGTGACGCCGGGACATAGATCGACGTCGTTGGAGAGCGCCGGCACCGTCGTTTTCAACACGCCGACGTCGATCTCGCCGATCTGGTTCTGGCCCATCAGCGCGACGGTCTCGGGCCGAAGGATGCGGGCCCCGTCCAGTGCGCCGCCTGCCAGCAGCGCGCGGATGAGAGTGAGATAATCCGGCGCGGTCGAATAAATCCCGCCGCCGCCGGAGAAGGATTGCCGCGGCGAATTCTGCTCCATCGGTTCCGCCGTCAGCGATCCGCCCGGCCCGCGCCGATGCGCGCTGGCCTCGCGTTCACGCTGCTGCGGCTTAAGCACGAAGGCGGTGTCGCTCATGCCGAGTGGATCGAAAATGTGCTTGCGAAAATAGACGTCGAGCGTTTCGCCGCTGATCGCTTCGACGATGCGGCCGACCCAATCGATGCTGGTGCCATATTGCCAACGCGTGCCGGGATCGAACATGAGCGGGGTGGCCGGCGCCAGTTTTCTTTGCGCCTTCGGCAATAGCTCGAGCGACTTGGCATATTGCACGGCCTTGGCATCCCAGAGCCGGTAAACGAAGCCGGACGTATGGGTCAGCAGGTGGCGCAGCGTGATCGGCCGCTCGGCCGGTCGCAGCTGCGGCAATCCCTTGGCGTCGAAGCCGTCGAGCACTTGCGGCGCGTTGATCGCGGGCTCGATGTCGGGCACCGGCGCATCGAGCGAAATCTTGTCCTGCTCGACGAGTTGCAGCGCGGCCACCGACGTAATCACCTTCACCATCGAGGCGACGCGAAACACCGTGTCGCGCGTCATGGCGGGGCCGTCGCCGAGCCGGCGCTTGCCGAAAATCCCCTCATAGAGGACGCCATGGTCGGTCGCCGCCAAGGCCACGACTTCCGGCACTTCTCCCGCGCTCGTCGCTGCGCGGAACACCAAATCGATCTGGGAAAACGTTTCGGCTCAGGTCCGGGCGGCGCCTGCGCCCGCGCGGGGGTCGCATGGCGCAGGTCCAATGAGCCGGCTGCCGTCAGCCCCGCAGCCGTCTTCACGATATCGCGGCGACTGGGGCGAAGGATCATGGCCGGATCGCTCCGAGTAGACACGCTCTGCGGAGGAGTAAAATATCCGCAAAACGGCTCACTCAGCTAGAAGCGAAATCCGAAAAAGCCAGATTGGTTATTCCAATGCTCCGACCGACGATGTTGTGAAGCATTAGCGGCGCGCGTGTAGGCATTGGTGGCGGGGTAGGCTCTGGTGTCCGGTGCGGCGGCTGGAAACACGGACTGCATGACTTGGTCTCGCGTGTCCGTCGGGTTCGGCGCCGCTGCCGGTGCCGCATTCGTTGCCACGGTCGTCTGAGCAACGGTCGTCTCAGCGATTGGCGGTGTGGCGGCGACGGTCTTCGCGCTTCCCCCGCTTGGCGCGGGCGATGCCGCCGCGGTCGTGGCCGGCGGCACGATCGCTCGAGGCGCGTTCGGCGCCGGGTTGTCGACGCGCCGCAGACAGCGCGAGTTGATATAGGGCCAAGTCTGGTCCTTGCAGAATTCCGGCGCAACGATCGTCACCGGCGCTGTCCCGCTATTTTGTGCCGCCGCGGCCATGCGCGATGGCGTTTGCGCCGCGAGGAGGTGTCCTTTCGCCATGACCGCGCAAAACGCTACGGCCAAAAGGGTTGCCGTCGTGGCCACGCGCCGTTGCTTCGCGGCGGACGATTCATGCATCTCGGCGGGATGGCCGGTCGCGACCGCGTCATGAGAAACAGCGAAATGCATCTGGCTCCTCCAACGGCCTTTCCAACGGCCATGGCGCGCCTTCGCCGAACGGCCGCGCGACGAAATAACGCTGTCGCACTGGCTTTCGTTCCAGTCGGAATCTCTGCAAGTGGGTCGCGAATGCTTCCTCCAAGGCGTGGTGCGATATGGAAAATGTTGCTAGCGTGAGGGCCGTCATGCTCACCCGAATTCAAGCGTTTGCCGTCGCGCTGCTCAGCGTCGGCTTGGCCGCTGCCGCGCTGGCGGCGGACGATTTTCCGACCCGGCCGGTCACCATCATCGTGGCCTCGACCGCCGGCGGCGGCACCGACATCGTCTCCCGCATCGTCGGCGAGCAATTGTCCAAGCAGCTCGGCCAGCCCTTCGTGGTCGACAACCGGCCCGGCGCCGGCTCGGTGACGGGTACCGAGTTTGCCGCCAGGGCGGCGCCGGACGGCTACACCTTGCAGACCGGGCTCAACGCCAGCATGGCGGTCAATCCGAGCCTGTTCGCGCATCTGCCCTACGATCCGATCGCCGACTTCGCGCCGGTCGGCATGCTGGCGGAATTTCCGTTCGTCATCGTGGTCAGCAAGAATTTTCCGGCGCAGTCGATCAAAGAGCTGATCGCGATGGCCAAAGCGCATCCGGGCGAGATCAACTACGCGTCGGCCGGCAACGGCACCGGGCAGCATCTGTCGACGGAGCTGTTCAAGCTGATGACCGGCATCAACCTCACCCACGTGCCGTATCGCGGCGCGGCGCCGGCCTATACCGACGTCATATCGGGGCAGGTGCCGGTGTTCTTCGACAACCTGGCGAGCGGGCTTGGCCAGATCAAAGGCGGCAATGTGCGCGCGCTCGCGGTCACCAGCAAAGATCGTTCGCCGCTATTGCCCGACGTGCCGACGGTCGAGGAAGCCGGCGTGCCGGGCTACGTCTATTACACGTGGTTCGGCTTGTGGGCGCCGAAGAAGACGCCGCAGCCGATCATCGCCAAGCTCAACGCCGAGAGTAAAAAAAGCCATCGCCGATCCGGCGGTAAAAGACCGCATCGTCGCCGCGGCCGGCGAGACGCTCGACATGCCGCTTGCCGATATCGAGCCGTTCCTCAAAGCCGAGATCGCCAAATGGGCCGACGTCGTCAAACGCGCCGGCATCCAGGTCGAGTAGAAGGCCGCGTCACTCGACTTGCGCGCCCGACGCCTTGATGATCGGCGCCCATTTCGCCAGCTCCGTTTTGACGAAGTCTGCCGTCGTCGCGGGCGTGGAGCCCGGCGTCGGATCGATGCCGGCCTTTTCCAGCGCGACCGGTCACCGCCGGATCGGCCAGCGCCTTGTTGACGGCGGCATTGAGCTTGTCGACGATCGGCTTCGGCGTGCCCGCCGGCGCCAGGATCGAATTCCAGGTGTAGCACTCGTAACCCTTCAAGCCCTGCTCGTCCAAGGTCGGCAAATCCGGCATGGCGGGAAGGCGCTTGAGCATCCCGGCGCCGAGCGCGTGGACCTTGCCCGACATCGCCAGCGGCAGCGCGGTCGGCGTCGCGTCGAACGCCATCGACGATCTGGCCGCCCATCAGATCGGTGTCCATCGGCGCCGAGCCTTTGTAGGGCACGTGCACGATGTCGAGCCCGCCGGCCATCGCTTTGAATTCCTCGCCGCACAGATGCAGGATCGAACCGACGCCGGACGAGCCGTAGTCGTACTTGTCCGGATTGGCCTTGAGCAGAGCGACCAGGCTTTTGACGTCGGTCGCGGGTATCGAAGGGTTGCACCATCAGCAGCGTCGGCGTCACGCCGACCCGCGCCACCGGCGCGAAATCCTTCACCGCGTCGTAGGGCATGTGCTTGTACAGGCCCGGATTGATGGCGTTGGTGGACACGGTCGCCATCAGCAGGGTGTAACCGTCGGGCGTGGCCTTGGCGACGAAATCGGCGCCGATATTGCCGCCGGCGCCGGACCGGTCCTCGACCATGAACGTCTGGCCGAGGATTTCTCCCATCTTCGCGCCCATGATGCGGCCGACGATGTCGGTCGGACCGCCGGCGGCGAACGGAATGACCAGCTGCATCGGTCGCGATGGAAAATTGTCGGCGGCTTGTACGGCCGTGACGGCAAGCGCGGTCGCGGCTACGGCGGCGGCCAGCAGCCGATGATGTTGGCTCATGAAAATCCTCCCAGATTTCACAACCACGATAGCATTCGCGACGGCAGAGAAGCGGCGGTCCGTCGGCTAAAACCGCGTCAGATCAGCGCTGCTCGGCTTCCAGCATCTTGCCGAGGATGCGCTTGTAGCGCACGCAGCCGACGTCGACGGCGAGGATCACCGGATCGAGCGGTTCGGTGGCCGCTTCGATCACGCGCTGCTGCGCCTCGATCACCGGCGCGTCCTGCTCCTCGAAAGCAAAGCGCCGCATCTCGGCGACTTTCTTTTGCAGATCGCGGTTGAGCTTATCTTCGGGGGTGCGCACGCCCCAGCGCACCGCGGTGAAGAAATAATGCGTCGAGCGGTCGTTCTCCGGCGTCAACAGATGGACGGCGTGATAGCCGGTGCCGGTGTCGGGCGCGGCGCCCATC
The DNA here is from genome assembly GCA_963831975.1 of uncultured Alphaproteobacteria bacterium. GTDB lineage: Bacteria > Pseudomonadota > Alphaproteobacteria > Rhizobiales > Xanthobacteraceae > BOG-931. Next base: position 156,435 of record CAWHSO010000026.1, on the reverse strand, counting down.
TTGCAGATGCCGGTCAACAGCCGCAGCGTCGACGGCGCCATCCAGCGCATTTTGGTGAACTTGTCGACCTTCGCCGGATGGTCCGGCCAGAACTGCGCGAACATGCCGGGCGGCGCCGAATTGGTGGCGTGGCGTCCGACCACCACGTCGTCGCCGTCCATCTCGGCGGTGATCTCGGATTCCACGGTGTCGGCGTTGCCCAAAATGCCTTCGTGCAGATAGGAGGTGTGGCTGAGATCGAGCAGGTTGTCGATGATGAGCTGATAATTGGCCTTGATGACGATGGAGTCGCGCTTGGTGGTGTGCAGCTCCGGCACGTTGTCGAGCACGCCGAAGTCGGGAATTTTGCTTTCGTCGGCCGGCGAGTCGCCCATCCACACCCACACCGCCTTGTGCTTCTCGATCACGGGATAGCTTTTCACCCGCGCCCGCGGCGGAATGTTCTTGGTGCCGTGCGGATTGCGCACGCAGGCGCCGCTGCCGTCGTATTCCAGGCCGTGATACGGGCACTGGATGCGGTCGCCGCCGACGATCTTGCCCATGCTCAGCGGCGCGAAGCGGTGCGCGCAGCGATCCTCGATCGCCGCGACGGCACCATCGGCCTTGCGATAGAGCACGATCGGCTCGTCCATGATGGTGCGCGGCACCAGTTGCCCGTCGCCGACGCCGTCGGACCATGCCGCCACGTACCAGGCATTGCGCAAATAGGCGCCGCTGATCATCTCCTGGCGCGGTTTTGCGCCGTTGGCTTTTGCATGCTCCGTCATGGGTCCTCTCCTCGCGGTGCCGGGCAGGGTGGCCGCCGCCGCAGTGGTCTTTCTCGCCGCCGCCGCGTAGGCTCAACGCTACAAGAGAACGTCCGAGGAGGAAACCATGGCCGAAGCCGCTTCGCTTGCCGCGCTGGCATCCCGCTTCATCCAGACCGAACAGGTGCCGTGGATCGAAACCGCGCCGGGCAACAAGATGAAGGTGATCTATCACGATCCGGCGAGCGGCATGCTGACCATTCTGTCGAAGCTCGAGCCCGGCTCGGGCATCCCGGCGCACGTGCACGAGGATCTGGAGCAGACTTTCGTGCTCGAAGGCTCGCTGGTCGACGACGAAGGCGAATGCACCGCCGGCAATTTCGTCATCCGCGCCAAAGGCAGCCGCCACGCGCCGAAGGCGCCGAACGGCTGCACCATGCTGGTGTTCTTCATGAAGCCGACCGAGGGACTGAAGAAGGCGCTGCTCAAGCATGCTTGAACATCGTTGCGGCGTTACGTCGTTTACAGTTCTTCGCTGATTCTTTCGAAGCAGGAATTCAGGCCGAAGCAGGCCTGCAAGTGATTGCCGCAAGCCATCCGAATCGCGGCCATCCAAGGGCGTTTGCGGGAAACCGTTGTGGCGGAGAAAAATCTGCGCCCGCAACACTGCGGGCCTGCCGCCGGCGTCCAGCGCATTGGCCATTTCGGCCGCCGCATCGGCAAAACGTTTCAGGTGCACGAAGATGAACGCCCGTTGGGTGCGATATTTGGCCAGTTGATCGCCGCCGATGGCGTAGCGCGAGGCGCCGCCGACCGGCCCCAGGATGGTGTCGAAATCGGCCAATGCCGCATTGTCGTCGCCGGCAAGCATGGCAGCGGTGGCGCGCCCCAGTCACCAGCTCCAGCTGCTCGGGATGCTCCGCCAAGGCCTTGGTGTAATCGGCAATGGCGCGCTCCGGCTCGTTGATCTGCAAATAAGCGGTGGCGCGGAGCGGCAGCAGCGCGGCTGTCCGCGCCGTCGCCGGCGAGCAGCACGTCGAGGTCGGCGATGGCATTTTGCGGCTGCGCCAGCGACAGCAACAGCTTGGCGCGCGCCAAACGTGAAAATGCATGATCGGGATGCCGCGCCAAAATCCCACTGAACGCTTCCAGTGCCGCGTCGGGATTTTGCTGCAATTCCATGAGCGCCGCGTTGCTCGCCGCGATATTCGGGTCATCCGGCGATTGTTGCCGGGCCATGGCGATGTCGCGCGCGGCGCGGAGTAATCGCCCATCGACATGGCGAGGCGGGCCGCGAGATGGCGTATCGCGGCGTTGTTCGGATCAAATGCGAGCGCCGCGTCTGTTTCGCCCAAGGCTTTCGGCAGCTCGGCCATGTCGATGAAGAATTGCGCGCGGGCCAGATGCGCCGCGACGAGCTGCGAGGTGTCCGGGTCTCCGGCAACAGCGGGACCTGGCACGGCTGGCCGTGGCCGTATTTTGCCAACAGGCAAGGATTGCTGCGCACCGCGATGACGCCGGACTGCGCGGCCGGCTCGGCTGCGCCCGCCGCCGCCGCGATGGCCAACGGCGCGATGATTGTGAGCAATCGCGAATAGCCGTTGCGTCAGACGTTTCATCTCAAGAGCAGTGTTCGTCGAGCATGCAGGCGCGCGCGGCGTCATAGATCGCGGGCATCTGGTCGCTGTCGGAGGACAGCGTCGGCAGAAAGCCGAGCTTTTGCAGCGTCCGGACTTTACCGAACATGAAGCCGGGATCGACGCGAAACGCCATGACGGCTTCTTCCGCCGCCGTCGTCGCAGCGGCCCAGCAGCCGCAGCGTCATGGCGTGCCACCAGCGCATCTCGCCATTGATCGGATAGATCGCCAGCGAGCGCGCGAATTCCGGCTCGGCCGCTGCGTAATTCTTTGCGGTAGAATTGGACCCGCGCGGCCAGCCCATGCGAGAACCAGATATTCGCGTCCGCGGCCAGCGACTTGTCGAGATCGGCCTGAACCGCGTCGAGCGGCGCCTGCATCTGTTCGAGCAAGAAGGCGGCGCGTCCAGCGTAAGTCAGCGCGCCGGGATCGTCGCTGCACGGCCTGATCGTAAGCCAGCTTCGCTTCGTCGTTGCGGCCGAGGATCGCCAGCATCCTGGCGCGCTCCAGCGATGCCACGGTGCGAAACGAGGTGCGCTTGAAATAAAATTCGGTCGCATTGGGCTTGGTGATCGAGGCGACCGGCAAATGCAGCACCGCGTCGGCCTCCCGCAAGGCCTCTTCCGGCATGCCGCAACAGCTGGAGACGTCCATCAGATGAATGTGGAACAGCGGGACGTTGGGATCGAGCCGAATGGCCTCCGCGAAAACCGCCATCGCCTCGTGCTGCCGCCCGACCTCGCGACGCGCCAGCATGGCGCCGACCAGATCGTAAGCGTCGGCATAATCGGGCTTGAGTTTGATGGCCGCGTTGGCCTGATCGAGTACGGTCTGGAAGTCAGCCTTGTCGTAGGCAGTCCAGCCGCGGCGCAAGTGCAGTTCCGGATCGTTGGGCGCGAGCAACAACGCCGCATCGTAATCCTTGATCGCATCGTCGAGCCGACCGGTCACGTGCAGGGACCGGGCGCGGATCTTCAATGTTTCGGCACGCTCGGCGTCGGACAGGCCGGATTTGTCGAGCACCGCCGTACAGGCCTCGACGGTTGCCTCGGGTTGGATTTCAAAGGCGGCAACGGAGCACGCCGGCTGAGCCAGTGCTTGGCCGTGACCGGCCGCCCAGCCGACCATGAGCCACAGCACGATCGCACCAGAGCGCAAATGCATGGGATGTCCTATTGCGAGGCCTCAACCCATATTCCCGAAAAAACGATGGCGTCCGGTAAAATCGAAATTTCAAATTTTATGAATTCCCCTTAAGGTGCCGGCGATGCCTTTTGCCCCAAAACTCGCGGCGCACGGCGCCGAAATTCCCGCCATCGGCTTCGGCACCTCCGGCATGGGCGACGTCCGCGCCGAGCATATCGCCACGGCGCTGAAAGCCGGCTATCGCCATATCGACACGGCGCGCAAATACGGCACCGAGCACGTGGTCGGCGAAGGCATGCGCGCCTCCGGCGTGCCGCGGGCGAGATATTTTCCTGTGCACCAAGGTGTCGCACGAAAATCTGCACGCCGGCGATTTCGCCCGCTCGGTCGATGACAGCCTGACCGCGCTCGGCGTCGACTATGTCGATCTGCTCCTGGTGCATTGGCCGGAGAAGAACACGCCGCTTGCCGAGACCATGGGCGCGCTGGCCAAGGCCAAGCGGGCCGGGCTTGCCGCGCCATATCGGCGTCGCCAATTTCAACATCGCCATGCTCGACGAGGCGATCCGGCTTTGCCCGGAGCCGCTGGTGACCTTGCAGGCGGAATGTCATCCTTATCTCGACCAGACCAAGGTGATCGAAGCCTGCCGCCAGCGCGGGCTGGTGCTGACCGCCTATTGCCCGCTCGGCCGCGGCCGCCTGCAGGGCGATGCGGTGCTGGCCGAGATCGCGCGGCGCACCGGCAAGACCTTTGCGCAAGTGGCGCTGCGCTGGCTGATGCAGCAGGGCGTCATCGCCGCCATTCCGCGCTCGTCGAATGCCGCGCGCATCGCGCAGAATATCGACGTGTTCGATTTCAAGCTCAGCGACGACGACATGCGCCGGATCGGCGCGCTCAAACGGGCCGACGGCCGCATCGCCAATCCGGTCGGCCGCGCGCCACAGTGGGATGTGTGATGGCAAATGCGCCGAAATACTTCATGTACTTCCCGGGCAATTACCGCTGGTCGGCGGCGTTCGTGAACATGCTGGGCACGGCGCCGTTCGGCGGCGTCGACATGAGCGAATTGCACCAGATCGGCCGCATGCTCGAAGGCAAGAGCGGCGACGATGACGAGGCGTGGTTCGCGGCTTGCGTCACAGGTCGCCGATATTGTGCGCGGCCGCGCCGAGAAATTCCGCGCCGAGAATTATCCGGTTGCGGCGGCGCCGTTCTATCTGCGCGCCTGTCATTATTATCAGATGGGCGAGCGCTTCCGGACGCCAAAGGATCAGCGTGCGCTGGATGCTTATCGCACCGCGGTCGAGTGCTTTCATCAGTTCGTCGCGCTGTCGGGCACGAAAATCGAGATTGTCGATGTGCCGTTCGAAGGCAAAAAGCTGCCGGGCTATTTCGTGCCGGCGCAGAACGCGAAGATCGGCGCGGCCACGCCGTGCGTGGTGTTCTTCGACGGCCTCGACATCACCAAGGAAATCCAATTTTTGCGCGGCGTGCCCGATCTGGTGAAGCGCGGCATTTCGGTGCTGGTGATGGACGGCCCCGGCACCGGCGAGGCGATCCGCTTCCGCGGCATGCCGCTGCGCCACGATTACGAGAAGGCCGGCAGCGCCTGCATCGATTATCTGGAGACACGCGGCGACGTCGACGCCAAGCGCATCGGCATCGTCGCCATCAGCCTCGGCGGCTATTACGCGCCGCGTTGTGCCGCGCTCGAGCCCCGCTTTGCCGCCTGCATCGCCTGGGGCGCGATCTGGGATTATTACGGCACCTGGAAGAAGCGCATCGATGCCGGCTTCAAGGCCTCGATGTCGGTGCCCGGCCATCACATCATGTGGATTCTCGGCGTCGATAGCTCGACGCGGCGCTGAAGAAGCTCGAGCCGTTCCGGCTCGACGGCGTGGTGCAGAAGATGCGCTGCCCGTTCCTGGTGGTGCACGGCGAGGACGACGAGCAAATTCCGCTCAAAGACGCGCAAGCGCTCTACGACGCCTGCGGCTCCGCCGACAAGACGCTGCGCGTGTTCACGGCGGAGGAGGGCGGCGCGCAGCATTGCCAGCGCGATTATCTCTCGCTCGGCACCGCCACCATGTGGAATTGGTTCGAGGACAAGCTGCTGCGGGCCTAGGCGCCTTGCTCGATACGCCTTCAGCGCCCCGCGCAAAATTTCCCGCGACGGCTCCGAGCCGTCGACCAGACGGATGGTGCGCCGCTTGATCTTCCAGCCCTGGCGGTGCGGGCGAGTTCCCAGCGGTTGGTCACCACCCGGTGGATGTGATAGCCGCGCGAACTGCCATGATTGGGAACTTCGATCGGTTCGCCGGATTTATGCGGCGCTGAGGATTTGCAGATACGAGGTGACGATGGCCTTGTCGCCGTCGAGCGCGATGTGCGGTAACCCGGTAAAGTGGGCGAGGCCGCCGGCGATGGCGGCCTGGTGGCCGGGGCTTTTCAGGCTCGCGGCGATCGCCTTGTTGCCGGTCGCGCCCGACAGATCCGGGCCGCGATCGAACACGCCATCCTCGGTATAAACGGCTTCGGCATAGTAGTCGGCGCCGGTATCGGCGCTCGGCGGATGGCCGGCGATAAGATTATAGATTTCCAGCCGATCCTCGATGGCGCGGATGCGCTGTTCGAGCGTGCGGTTCTCTGCCGACCATGACGTTTCCCCTAAATTGTGACGCGGCCTGGCTATGGCCTCAGCCATGACCGTGCAGTATCATAGCCTGTGACTAATTTTCGCGCTGTACGTCGCGGCAAAATCTGGCATCGTTGCGGCAGCGAGGAGGGGCTGTTCATGCGTTCTGGCGGCGAAGTTGATCGCCGTTCGTTTCTCGTTGGCGCCAGCGCCGCGGGCGGCGGCTTGGCGCTTGGGTTGGCGATCCCGCTCAGCCGCGCCGGCATGCGCGCCGCCGAAGATCGCTTGCGAGATCAATTGCTGGGTGTCGATCGCGCCCGACGACACGGTGACCATCCGCACCGCGCACGCCGAAATGGGCCAGGGCGCCATGACGGCGCTCGCCATGCTGGTCGCCGAAGAGCTCGAATGCGATTGGAGCAAGGTGCGCACCGCATTCGTGTCGCCCGGCGAAAATTTGCGCCGCAACCGCGCCTGGGGCGACATGTCGACCGGCGCCAGCCGTTCGGTCGCGTCATCGCAGCTCTATTTGCGGCGCGCCGGCGCGACCGCGCGCGAAATGCTGATCGCCGCCGCGGCGCTGCGCTGGAACGTGCCGGCATCGGAATGCAGCGCGCACAACAGCGTCATCACCCACACGGCGAGCGGCCGCAGCGTGACCTTCGGCGCCGTCGCCGACGGCGCGGCCAAGATCGAGCCGCCGGCCAATGTCGCGCTGAAGGATCCGCGCGATTGGAAGCTCGCCGGCACGCCGCGCCGCCGTCTCGATCTGCACGACAAGGTCACCGGGCAGCCGGTCTTTGCCATCGACGTGCGGCTGCCCGACATGCTGTATGCCGCGGTCGTCCATTGTCCGGTGTTCGGCGGCGCGCTGCAGTCGGTCGACGAGACTTCGATCGCGGGAATGAAGGGCGTGCGCCGCATCGTGCGGATGCCGGATGCGGTGGCGGTGGTGGCCGAATCCTGGTGGCAGGCCAAGCGCGCGTCGGAAGCGCTGCGCATCGCGTGGGACGACCGCGGCAATCGCAACATGTCGAGCGCCACGATCGAGAAGGTGGTGCGCGAGGGACTTGATGCGCCGTCGGCCCAGGTCGCCCGCAGCAACGGCGACGCTGCCGCGGCATTGGCCCGCGCGACACGCCGCATCGAAGCGGACTATGCGGTGCCGTTCCTGGCGCACGCGACCATGGAGCCGCAGACCTGCACCGCCCACGTCAAGCCCGACGGGGTCGAGGTCTGGGCGCCGTCGCAGGATGCGATGACGACGTTGATCACGGCCGCCGTCGCCGCCGGCGTCTCGAACGACAAGGTCACCGTGCACCCGATGATGCTCGGCGGCGGTTTCGGCCGGCGCAACGCCGTGCAGGAATTCGTCCGCGAGGCGGTGCTGATCGCCAAGGAAGTCGCGCAGCCGGTCAAGATGGTGTGGAGTCGCGAAGAGGACATCGCCCACGATCTGTACCGGCCGTGCGGCATGGCGCGTCTGGTCGGCGGCCTCGATGCCGACGGCATGCCGGTCGCGCTGACCATCCGTCTCACCGGGCCGTCATTCGTCGCCTCGCTGGTGCCGGCGTTCGGTCCCGGCATCATCGACCGCAGCTTCGTCAGCGGGCTTAACGACGAAATGCCCTATAACCTGCCGAATTATCTGCTCGACGTGGTGCTGTGCTCGACCGCGGTGCCGCTCGGCGCCTGGCGCGGCATCAACTACACCCAGAACGCTTTCTACCGGGAAAGCTTCATCGACGAGATGGCGCATGCCGCGGGCGCCGATCCGTACCAGTTCCGCCGCCGCCTGTTGCGCGACAGCCCGAAAAACCTCGCCGTGCTCGATGCCGCGGCGCAGAAAGCGGATTGGGGTTCGCCGCCGCCGCCCGGCGTGTTCCGCGGCATCGCGGTCAATGCCGCCTGCGGCAGCTATTGCGCCCAGGTGGTCGAACTGTCGCTCGACGGCGGCCGCATCCGCGTGCATCGCGTCATTGCGGCGATCGACTGCGGTCATGTGGTCAATCCGCTGTCGATCGAAATGCAGATCCAAGGCGCCATCGTCTACGCGTTGACGGCGGCGCTCTACGGCGAGATCACCATCAAGGACGGCGCCGCCGAGCAATCGAACTTCAACACTTACGAGATGCTGCGTCTCGCCGAGGCGCCGGAAGTGGTGAGCGTGATCGTGCCGAGCGGCGATTTCTGGGGCGGCGTCGGCGAGCCGCCGGTGCCGCCGCTGGCGCCGGCTTTGTGCAACGCGATCTTCGCCGCCACCGGCCAGCGCATCCGCTCGCTGCCGGTGAAGAACCACGATCTGCGCTCGATCTGAAGCCGGGCGGCTGGCGAGCGTCTTGTTGCTAGGCTGCAGCTATGCCGTTAGTTGATACACGTCAGGCCGCCGATCTTGCGATCGATAGGCAGCCTTTCCCGAAGGCAGCTTGCGGCCGGCTACCTTTGCAATAAAAGGAAGCCTTGGGAGGAAAGCATGACCACCACGACAATGCCGATCGGATCCGGCGACGAGCCGCTCGATCTGGCGGACATGCAGCGGCGGATCAAGGCTATTTTCATCGGCTCGATCGGCAATCTGGTCGAGTGGTACGATTTTTACGCCTACGCCGCCTTCGCGCTTTATTTCGCCGCCGCGTTCTTTCCGAATTCCGATCCCGTCGTGCAGCAGCTCAATGCCGCGCTGCTGTTCGCGGCGGGCTTCCTGGTGCGTCCTCTGGGCGGATGGCTGTTCGGTTATCTGGCCGATCATCGCGGCCGGCGCGGTGCCTTGATGCTTTCGGTCTCGCTGATGTGCTTCGGCTCGCTGATGATCGCGGTGACGCCGACTTATGCGTCGATCGGCATTTATGCGCCGATCCTGCTCGCGGCCGCGCGCATCATCCAGGGCTTGAGTCTTGGCGGCGAATACGGCACCAGCGCAACCTATCTGACCGAAATGGCCGACCAGCGCCATCGCGGCTTCTATTCCAGTTTTCAATACGTCACCTTGATCGGCGGCCAGATCTGCGCGCTGCTCGTGCTTTTGGCCCTGCAGAAAGTCTTTCTGACCGGCGATGAAATCCGCGCCTGGGGCTGGCGCATCCCGTTCTTCATCGGGGCGCTGTTGGCGCTGATCGCGCTGGTCATGCGGCGGACCCTGCAGGAGACCGACGCCTTCGAAGCGGCGAAACAGATTGTGAAGCGGACATCGTCGCTGCGCGCGCTGATGAAATATCCGCGCGAGGTTCTGCTCGTGGTCGGGCTGACCGCGGGCGGCACCGCGGCATTCTATACCTACACCACCTATATGCAGAAATTCCTGAAACTCTCGGTCGGCCTCACCGACGATCAGACGACGATGGTGACGTTGAGCGCGCTGGTCTTCGGCATGATCCTGCAGCCGATCTATGGCGCGATCTCGGACCGCATCGGCCGCAAGTGGCTGCTCATCGGCTTCGGCGTCAGCGGCGTTCTGTTCACCATCCCGCTGCTCACGACGCTGCAGTCCGTCAAAGGCCCGTTCGCCGCGTTCCTCTTGATCGCGGCGGCGTGGATGATCGTGTCGGGCTACACCTCGATCAACGCGGTGGTGAAGGCCGAGCTGTTTCCCACCAATATCCGCGCCATCGGCGTCGGCCTGCCCTATGCGCTGACGGTTTCGATCTTCGGCGGCACCACCGATTCGGTGGCGCTGGGATTCAAGTCGATCGGCCACGAGACGTGGTTCTATTATTATCTCACCGGCATGATCGGCATTTCGCTCGTGGTCTATCTGTTCATGCGCGACACCAAGGCCATTTCGTGCGGCATGACAGTACGTTCATCGAGACGATCGAACTAGACGCGAGCAAGCGCAGCGGCAGTCGCGCGCTCTTGTAGCGTGATCGTCAGCGGCATCCCGCCGTCCGGGCGTAAAGTCACGCGCAACAGCGGCCAGACGTTTTTGTCCGGCGCGAGCTTGAAGTCGAAGTTCTTGACGATGGTGGCGAGGATCAGCGTCGCCTCCTGCAGCGCAAAGGCCGAGCCGATGCAGGTGCGGATGCCGGCGCCGAACGGCAGATAGGCGTAGCGGTCGATCTCGTTCTTGGCCTTGCCGAGAAAGCGGCTCGGATCGAACATGTCCGGCTCGCGCCAATACATTTCATGCCGGTGCAGCACATAGGGCGCGATCACCACCAAGGTGCCGCGCTTGACCTTCTGCCCAGCGAGTTCATCCGGCCCCATGGCGACGCGGCTGATGGCGGCGATCGGCGGATAGAGCCGGATCGCTTCGTCGATCACGGCGCGGGTCTCGACCAACCGTTCGGCCAGTCCGGCGACCGGGCCGGCCATTTCGCGCTGCGCTTCGGCTTCGACGCGCGCGCGCCATTCGTCGGATTGCGACAGCAGGAACAGCGACCAGGTGATGGTGTTCGCCGTGGTTTCGTGCCCCGCGGCGATGAAGGTGAGGATGTTGGAGCGCACCTCGGCTTCGGTCATGCCCTCGCCGGTCTCGGGATCGAGCGCGCCGAGCAGGAGCGTGAGGATATCCTTGACGCTGTCGTCGGGCTTGTCGTTCAGCCGGCGGCGCCGCGTGGCGATGATCTCGTCGATCGCGCGCTCGAAAAACCGCAAGGTCGAGCGCACGCGCAAATGCGACAGCCGCGGCACCGACGGCGGCAAGCCGATCAGGTCGAGCGGGTCGATCTTGCCGATGGTGTTGAAATAGACGCCCATCGCGTCGCGGAGCTCTTCGGCGTCGCGGCCGAAGCCGTCGGAGAAGATCGTTCGCTCCAGCACGTCGAGCGTCAACCGCGATGCTTCGGCGGCGACGTCGATGGTGGTGCCGTCCTTGGCGCGCCAGCGCGCGGTGAGCGCGGTGGCGGCGTCCATCATCGCCGGCGCGAAATCCAGAGATGGTTTTGCGGGCGAAGACCGGCGCCAGGATGCGGCGCTGGGTGCGCCATTGCTCGTTCTCGGCGCTGAGCAGGCCGTCGCCGAGCCCGGCCGAGAGCACGCGGCGCTGGATCGAGTCTTTTTGATAGTTGCCGGCATTGTCGAGCAGCACGCGCCGGATGGCGGCCGGCTCATGGACCAGGAGAACGTGCTTGAACGGCAGGCCGCCGACCACGACCGGCTTTTCGAAATGCTCCCGCGTCCAGCATTCGAGCGGATTGCGCTTGAGCGTTGAAATCAGCCGCAGCGCGCCGAGCGGCTTGGGCTGCGGGATAGGCGCGGGCGGACGATAGCGAGACCCGGAGGCAGTCGGAGAATTTGCCGGCTGAACGCTATGCAGAGTGCCATGCATGACTTGCGCCCGCCCCTAGAGCGCTCAATGCCCGCGCACATCCCAGCCCCAGCGCGCAAGCACGAGAAGTCGTTGTCTATCAAACGAGAGTGCGAGCGGGGTCATATCTTGTCAAGACTAAGGCAGGCCCGCGGTGGGGTTCGCACAGCCGATTGCGGGCGCAAGTTGCCGCGCGGCTACACCGCGTAAAATTTCGTTTATGCCGAAGCGGTTGGCGGTGATGGCTTCAGCGCCGGCCGAATAATTTATCGAGCAGCCAGAAGTCGAGGCCGCCGCTGATTGCGTTGATTGCCGCCGTCGGCGGCCGGCGCCCGAGCCGGTTTCGTCGCTGCCGCGCGGCGGCATTGGCGCCTGGACCGGCGCCGGCGGCGTGAACCAGCCGCCTCGTTCAAGGCCCGGCAGCGCCGACGGCGCCATGCCTTGATGGGCGGTCCTCATGAACCGGCTCCAGATTTCCACCGGCAAGTCCGCCGCCGACCGCCTTCTTGGTCGGCGAATTGTCGTCGTTGCCGAGCCAGACGCCGGTGACGAGGCGCGAGGTGTAGCCGATGAACCAGGCGTCGCGGAAATCCTGGCTGGTGCCGGTCTTGCCGGCGGCGAGCCAGCCCGGCAGGTCGGCGCGGCGCGCGGTGCCGCTGACCAGGGTCTCGCGCATCATCGTGTTCATCATGCCGACATAGCGCGCGTCGACGATACGGCCGAGCGCCTGGGTCGAGCGCGTGTAAAGCGTCTTGCCGTCGGTTGAGCGGATGCGCTCGACGACATGCGGCGCGACGGCGAGACCGCCATTGGCAAAGGTGGCGTAGGCCGAGACCAGCTCGATGACGGAGACTTCCGAGGTGCCGAGCGCGATCGAGGCGTTGGGCTCGAGCTTCGAATTCGATGCCGAGCCGGTAGGCGGTGCGCACCACGGCGGCGGGGCCGACTTCCATGGTCAGCCGCACCGACACCGTATTGAGCGAATTGGCCAGCGCCTGGGTCAGCGTCACCGGCCCGAGATATTCGTGCTCGAAATTTTCCGGCCGCCAGCCCTGCACCGAGATCGGCTTGTCCTCGCGCACCGTGTCGGGGGTGAGCCCGTGCTCGAGCGCGGTGAGATAGACGAACGGCTTGAACGCCGAGCCGGGCTGGCGCCGCGCCGCGATGGCGCGGTTGAACTGGCTCTCGGCATAATTGCGGCCGCCGACCAGCGCGCGCACGACGCCGTCCGGCGTCATCGCCACCAGCGCGCCTTCGCCGATATTGAGCTTGTCGCCCTTCTGCGCCAGAACATCGTCGAGCGATTGCTCGGCCGCGGTCTGCAGCGCCGGATCGATCGAGGTCTCGACCACGATGTCCTGCTCGACATGGCCGATCAGGTCGTCGACCGCGTCCATCACCCAGTCGGCGACGTAATTGACCGAGCCGCCGCCGGACGGCTTTATCGCGCGCGCCGGCGTGATCAGCGCGCGCTTGGCGGCTTCGTCGCTGATCATCTTCAGGTCCGCCATCGCCGCGATCACCATGCCGGCGCGGCGCTCGGCGCCGTCGGGATTGCGGCTCGGCGCCAGCCGCGACGGCGATTGCACCAGGCCCGCCAGCATCGCCGCTTCCGGCAGCGTCAATTTCCGCGCCGATTTGCCGAAATAGCGCTGCGCCGCCGCCTCGATGCCATAGGCGCCGGAGCCGAAATAGACGCGGTTGAGATAAAGCTCGAGGATCTGCGCCTTGGAGAATTTGTGCTCGAGCCACAGCGCCAGCACCGCCTCCTGCAGCTTGCGCGTCACCGTGCGTTCCTGGGTCAGGAACAAATTCTTGGCGAGCTGCTGGGTGATGGTCGAGCCGCCCTGCGCGGCGCCGCGATGCAGCACGTCGCGCACGCCGGCGCGCAGAATGCCCCAGCGGATCGATGCCATGATGCGAGTAGAAGCGGCGGTCCTCGATGGCGACGAACGCCTTCGGCGCGTAATCCGGCAATTCGCGCAACGGCACTTCGGCGCCGCCCATGTCGCCGCGGGTGGCGAGCGTCGCGCCGTTCAGGCCGAGGATGAGGACGGAGGGCGGGCGCTTGGGGATTTCCAGCGACTGGATCGGCGGCAGGTGGGCGCCGATCCACACCACGAGGCCGATGGCGGCGATCACCGCCCACAAGGCGAGAACCGCGCCCCAATAGATCAGTTTGCCGAAACCGGAGCGCTGCTTGCCGGCGCGGTTTTTCTTGCGCGGCTGCCGCGGCGGGGAATCGTCGCGCTGGCGGCGCGGCGCGGGCGCGCCGCCGCGATCCTGCGGGCGCGGCCGGGCATCGGCGTCGACATCACGCTTTTTGCCCGCTTGTCGCGACGCCATGTCCCGTCCCCAGCGCGGATAACGCGCTGCCAGCGACGGTAGAGTGCGCGGTTTAAGGTGGCGGTTACTCGGCGGAAACCCTCCCCCTTGTGGGGGAGGGGAGGGGTGGGGGTCGGGAGGTTGGAGCGCGGCGTCGACGACTGAGCAAAACCTCGCGACCCCACCCCTACCCCTCCCCACAAGGGGGAGGGGAAGAAAAAATTACCCCGCCGCCGCCTCTTTCGCCGGCTTCGCTTCGGCGCTCGGCGCCGCGAACACCGCGATCAGCGGGCGCTTGATGGCGATCTGGCGGGTCGGCTCGGAGATTTGCGCGCCGAGGAGATCGGTGACGTAGAACACGTCGACCACGCGCTCGCCGAAGGTCGCGACATGGGCCGAGGCGATGTTGAGATTGAGCTTCGACAGCGTCGCGGTCAGTTCGTAGAGCAGGCCGGGGCGGTCGAGGCCGGTGACCTCGACCACGGTGTAGCGGGCGGACCATTGGTTGTTGATGGTCACTTCGGGCTCGATGGCGAAGGCCTTGAGCCTGCCCTTCGGCGCCGCGCGCTTGGCCACCACGTCGGGCAGCTTGAACTCGCCGCGCACCGCCTGCTCGATGGCGTTGCCGATGCGCGCGGCGCGGCGCGCCTCGTCCTCGTCGCGCTCGAACTCGCGCGACACCGAGATGGTGTCGAGCGCGAGCCCATCGGTCGTGGTGTAGATCTGGGCGTCGACGATATTGGCGCCGGCCAGCGCGCAGGCGCCGGCGATGATCGACAACAGCCACGGATGATCGGGCGCGAACACCGTGAGCTCGGTGACGCCGCGCGAGGCGTCGAAGCCGACGCTGGTGGCGAGCCTCTTGCCGGACTCCTCGGCGGCGCGCACGAAGTGCGCGTGCGCCAGCTTGTGCGGCATGTCGACCTTGAGCCAATAGGCCGGATAGTGGCGCGCGATATAGGCGTCGAGTTTTTCCGCCGGCCAATCCTTGATCTCGGCGCGGAATTCCGACTGCGCGGCGGCGACGCGTTGCGCGCGGTTGACCTCCGAAAAGCCGCCGGTGAGCACCGGCTCGGTCTCGTAATAGAGCGTGCGCAGAAGCTGCGCCTTCCAGCCGTTCCACACGCCCGGGCCGACGGCGCGGATGTCGGCCGTGGTCAGGATGGTGAGCAGTTTCAGCCGCTCCAGCGACTGCGCCACGGCGGCGAAATTCTCTATTGTTTTGCGGTCGGACAAATCGCGCGACTGCGCCACCGTCGACATCACCAGATGCACCTCGACCAGCCAGGCGACCAGCTCGGTATCGGCCGCCGACATGCCCAATCGCGGGCACAGCCGGCGCGCGATGCGGGCGCCGCCGATCGAGTGATCCTCGACCCGCCCCTTGGCGATGTCGTGCAGGAACAGCGCGACATAGAGCACGGTGCGGTGCTCCGGCTGGATCGTGCGCACCAAATCGTTGGCCAGCGTGAATTCGCGGTTCTCGCCGCGCTCGATCTCGTTGAGCACGCCGATGCAGCGCAACAGATGCTCGTCCACCGTATAGTGGTGATACATGTTGAACTGCATCATCGCCACGATGCGGCCGAAGGCGCGGACGAATTCGCCGAGCACGCCGGCCTCGTTCATGCGCCGCAGCACGGTCTCGGCGTCGTTCTTCGAGGTGAGGATTTCGAGGAACAGGCGGTTGGCTTCCTTGTCCTCGCGCAATTCCTTGTCGATCAGCTTCAGCGAATGGGTGGCCAGCCGCATCGCCTCGGGATGGATGGCGAGATTGTGCTTTTGCGCCAGATAAAACAGGCGGATCAGGTTGACCGGGTCGCGAGTGAAGACTTTGGGCCCGGCGATGTTGATGCGGTTGTTGTCGATGACGAAATCGTCGGTCTCGGTCAGCCGCTGCGGCCTGCGCGCCGGGCGCAGCCGCGCGATGATGCGGCTCAAGACCGGCGCCGGCATCGCCTGGCGTTCCTCGAGACCCGCGCACAGGATGGCGGTGAGGTCGCCGACATGCTTGGCGGTGAGGAAGTAGTGCTTCATGAAGCGCTCGACGTCGCTTCAGGCCGGGATGCTCGGTGTAGCCGAGCCGCACCGCGATATCGCGCTGGATGTCGAACGACAGCCGCTCCTCGGCGCGGCCGGCGAGGAAATGCATGTTGCAGCGGACCGACCACAAGAAGTCTTCGCAGCGGCGGAACAAAGTGTATTCGTCGCGGTCGAACACGCCGCGCTTGATCAATTCCTCGGGCTCGCGCACGCGGTAGACGTATTTGGCGATCCAGAACAGCGTGTGCAGGTCGCGCAGGCCGCCCTTGCCGTCCTTGACGTTGGGCTCGACCAGATAGCGCGACTGGCCGGCGCGGCGGTGGCGCTCTTCGCGCTCGGCGAGTTTTGCGGCGACGAATTCCGGCGCCGTGCCCTGCACCACTTCCTTGTCGAAGCGCGTGGTCAGTTCCTCGTAGAGCTTGGCATCGCCGAGCAGATGGCGCGATTCCGAGCAGCGTCGTGCGGATGGTCATGTCGGCCTTGGCCTGGCGGATGCATTCGCTGACCGAACGCGTCGCGTGGCCGACTTTGAGCCCCATGTCCCACAGGCAATAGAGCAGCGCCTCGGCGACGGACTCGCCCCAGGCGGTCTGCTTGTACGGCAGCAGAAAGAGCAGATCGATGTCGGAGCCCGGCGCCAACAGGCCGCGGCCATAGCCGCCGGTCGCGACCACCGCCATGTGTTCGGCTTCCGACGGCGCCTGCGTCGGATAGATCTCGCTGCCGATGAACTCGAACAGGATGCGGATGATCTCGTCCTGCAGCTGGCACAGCCGCTCGGCGCAGCGGCGGCCGTGGCGATCTTTCAGCAACAGTTGCTCGGCGCGCGAGCGCGCTTGCGTCAGCGCCGATTTCAGCCGCAGCGCCACCGCGGTGCGCAATTCGCGCTCGCGGCCGGCATGGGTCTTGGCCAGTGCTTTGAGATCGGCGACGACGCCCGCGCTGTCGATGAGCTCGACGTCGGTGCGCGGCGATCGTTGCGTGTCCAGCATCATCCTATCGGCATAGCGGAGGCGCAGTTCGCTGTCATCGCCCGCTCAGTGCCCACCGCGACGGCAGCGGTGCAACGGAGAGGCGCGTTGGACGTTTATTCTATAATATATGATATTCATAGTTTTTAATTCCAATTGACGCTTATCTCGCAGTTTCCTAAAGAAGGAAATCCTACGGAGGACGTCATGCTTTCACGCCGTCAATTGCTTGTCTCTGCCGCTGCCGCAACCGTGATGCCGGCCGGCCTGGCGCGCGCCGCCGGCAAGCCCACGGAAATCCGCATCGATTGGGCGACCTACAATCCGGTCTCCATGGTGCTCAAGGACAAGGGCCTCCTCGAAAAGGAATTCGAGAAAGACGGCATCGGCATCCGCTGGGTGCAGACGCTCGGCTCCAACAAGGCGCTGGAATTCCTCAATGCCGGCTCGATCGATTTCGGCTCGACCGCCGGCTCCGCGGCGCTGCTCGGGCGGATCAACGGCAATCCGATCAAGTCGATCTACGTCTTCTCGCGCCCGGAATGGACCGCGCTGGTGACGCGCAAGGACACGCCGATCAACAAGATCGAGGATCTCAAAGGCAAGCGCGTCGCGGTGACCCGCGGCACCGATCCGCACATCTTCCTGGTGCGGGCGCTGCTCTCGGTCGGCATGAGCGAAAAAGACATCCAGCCGGTGCTGTTGCAGCATCCCGACGGCAAGATCGCGCTGATCCGCGGCGACGTCGATGCCTGGGCCGGCCTCGATCCGATGATGGCGGCGGCGCAGGTCGAGGACGGCGCGCGGCTGTTCTATCGCAACAAGGCGGCCAACACCTGGGGCATCCTCAATTCGAGCGAGGAGTTCCTGAAAAACTATCCCGACCTGACCAAGCGCGTGCTCGCGGTTTACGAACAGGCGCGCAAATATAGCTTGGCCAACTACGATGACGAAAAACGCGTCTTCATGGACGTGACCAAATTGCCCGGCGCGGTGGTCGACATCCAGCTCAAGGAGCGCACCGAGCTGACCTTCAACCGCGTCGGCCCCGAGCAGCGCGACTCCATCCTGCAAGCCGGCCTCGCCTTGCAGCAGGCGGGCGTGATCCCGGCCAATGTCGACGTGAAGCAGACGCTCAACGATCTGGTGGACGACCGCTACGTCGGCGCTTAGCCGAGGGGGCGGCCGGCCACCACATTGATTTTGCGGCGGGCAGCATGTCTCCTGTGACCATGACCATTGCCGCCCAAAGCACTGGGAGCGAAGGCACACCAAGCGAAGCCGCCCCGGCGGAGCGGGCGAACGCGCGACGCTGGTCGCGTTTGGCTGCGGCCGGCGCTCGGCCTGGTGCTGCCGGTCGGTGCTGGCGGTGGCGTGGGAATTCATCGTGCGGATGGGCTGGGCCTCCGGCCGGCTGGCGCCGCCGCCGTCGGTGATCTTTGCGACTTTCGTCGATCTGGCGCGCACCGGCGAATTGCAGCGCCACACGCTGGTGACGCTGTGGCGGGTCGCCGCCGGTTTTGGCATCGGCGTGGCCGCCGCCACGGTCATCGGCGCCGCGGCCGGCTATTCGCCGCTGGTGCGCCGCCTGATCGATCCGAGCATCCAGGGGCTGCGCGCCATCCCGTCGATCGCCTGGGTGCCGCTGTTCATTCTCTGGCTCGGGATTTTCGAAGCGTCGAAAGTGACGCTGATCGCGGTCGGCGTGTTCTTTCCGGTCTATCTCGGCCTGATGGGCGCGATCCAATCGGTCGATCGCAAGCTGGTCGAAGTCGGCCGCGCGTTCCGCCTGACCGACGTCGAGATGGTGCGCCGCATTTTGTTGCCGGCGGTGCTGCCGGCCTATGTGCTCTCGCTGCGCTCGGGCCTCGGGCTGGGCTGGATGTTCGTCATCGCCGCCGAGCTGATGGGCGCTTCCGAAGGCCTCGGCTATTTGCTGATCGACGGCCAGCAGCTCGGCAAGCCGGCGGAGATCGTCGCCGCTATCGTTGCGTTCGCCATCGTCGGCAAGGCGACCGATTGGCTGATCGTGCTCGTCGCTGCGCCGTTCCTGCGCTGGGAAGACGTGGTGCGGCAGGACTAATCAACATGCTCGCACTCGAACGCGTCGGAAAAACTTATCCCAACGGCGTGCATGCGCTCGGCGGCGTCACGCTCGATGTCGAGCTTGGCGAAATCGTCGCCGTGATCGGCGGTTCGGGCTCCGGCAAATCGACATTGCTGCGCGCCATCGGCGGCCTCGATCCGCCGAGCGAAGGCGCCGTGGTGCTCGACGGCGAGCGCATCACCGCGCCGCACGAAAAGATCGGCATCATTTTCCAGGAGCCGCGCTTGCTGCCCTGGCTCAAGGTCGCCGACAATGTCGGCTTCGGTCTCGGCGGCCGGCCGCGGGCGGAACGCGCCGCGCGCGTCGCCACCGCGCTCAAGCGCGTAGGGCTCACCGACAAAGCGGCGATGTGGCCGCGCGAACTCTCCGGCGGCCAGGCGCAGCGCGTGGCAATTGCGCGGGCGCTGGTGCCGCGACCGGAAGTACTGCTGCTCGACGAGCCGTTCTCGGCGCTCGATGCGTTTACCCGTGCCGATTTGCAGGACCACCTGCTCGACCTTTGGGCCGACGCCAAGCCGACCTTGATCCTGGTGACCCACGACGTCGACGAATCCATCGTGCTCGCCGACCGGGTCGTGGTGCTGTGCCCGCGCCCCGGCCGCATCTTCGACGAGATCGACGTCGATCTGCCGCGGCCGCGCGACCGCCAATCCGCCGCCTTCGATTTCGTCAAGCGCCGCGTGCTCGTCGCGCTTGATCGCTCCCTCGATCGCGCTGCAGGGGCCGCCGAGCCCGAGCCGAAAGCGACCGCCGGCGCGGCGTTGTGGTGGTGATTAATCCTTGTCATCGTCCGCGCAGGCGGACGATCCAGTGATGCGCCGGCGCCGGGTGGACACGCCGAGGGTTAGTGGCTACTGGGTTGCCCGCCTTCGCGGGCAATGACAGGAGAAACCCATGGACGCCGCCGGGCTGCGCGCGATGCAGGCGCCGATCAAGGACCGCTACAAGGCCGATCCCAAGGCCGGCTTGATCACGCTCAAAGCCAAAGGCGCCATCGACGACGCCAACATCGCCTGCAAGGTCGAGACCGGCCGGGCGCTTGCGGTTGCCGGTCTGCATCCGGCTACCGGCGGCTCGGGAATGGAATTGTGCTCGGGCGACATGCTGCTCGAAGCCTTGGTAGCTTGCGCCGGCGTGACGCTCAAAGCGGTGGCCACCGCGATCGACATTCCGCTGAAGTCCGGCACGGTGTCGGCCGAAGGCGATCTCGATTTCCGCGGCACGCTCGGTGTCGCCAAAGACGCACCGGTCGGCTTTGCGCAGATCCGTTTGCGCTTCGACGTCGATACCGACGTGGCGCAGGACAAGCTCGATCAGCTTCTGAAACTCACCGAGCGTTATTGCGTCGTCTATCAGACGCTGAAAAATGGACCTCCGATCGAGGTAAGCCTGAAACGGAAATAATCCTTGCTGTCATCATCCGCGTAAGCGGATGATCCAGTAGCCACGGCGCGTCGGTTTCAAATTCAGCGTTGGCGATTACTGGATGGCCCGCCGGAGCCTGTCATCGGGCCGGCCACTCGGGCCGCTCCCGTTGGCGGGCCATGACAAGCCGTGTGAATGCGCGCGATGTCTCCCGAACTGATATTTTTGTCCGAGTTGGCGCTCAAGATGGCGCTGACGGCGTTCATCGTCGTCATCGTCTCGGTCACCGTCGAGCGCTCCGGCCCGTTCATCGGCGCGCTGATCGCGGCGCTGCCGACCGCCGCCGGAGCAGCCTATATCATCCTCGCCTTCGAGCACCCGCCGGATTTCATCGCGGCGAGCGCGGTCGGCAGCGCCGCAGCGGCCGCCACCGTTTCGATATTCGCGCTGACCTATACGGTACTGGCGCAGCGCCACGGTCTGCTGCTCAGTCTCGGCATTGCCATGGCGATCTGGTTCGTCGGCGCGGCCGCCTTGCGCTTGTATGACTGGACGCCGCTGACCGCGTTCGTTCTCAATGTCCTGGTGTTCGGCGCCACCATTCCGCTGAGCTGGCGTTACCGCACCTCGGGCCCGGTGCCGAAATTCCTGCGCACCGCCTACGATATTCCGTTGCGCGCGATCACCGCCGCCATCGTGGTCGCCATCGTGACCACGGCGAGCTACAGCATCGGATCGTTCGTCTCCGGCGTGTTCGCGGTATTCCCGATCGTGATGGCGAGCTCGGTCGTCATCCTGCATCCTCGCGTCGGCGGCAAGGCGACGGCGAGCATGTTTGCACATTCGCAAATCGCCCTGATCGGGCTGTGGCTCGGATTCTCTGGCGCTGCATTATTTGGTGGCGCCGGTTGGCGTGTGGCCGGCTTTGGTGCTGGCGCTCGGCGTCTGCATTGGATGGAGCTTCGCGCTGTGGCTTTTTCGCGCGCGCAAACGCCCGGCCTGAACGTCAATCTTTTTTCGCCTTCGCGAGCTGCGCCTTGAGCGCGTAAAGCGCTTCCAGTGCGTCGCGCGGCGACATCTCGTCGGGATGCAGCGCGGCGAGCGCTTCGACCAGAGCGCGTAAGCGCCTCGTCGCGTTGCGGCGCCGCGGGCGCCGGCCGCGCCGCGGCAAACAGCGGCAGGTCGTCGATCAGCTTGCGCGCCGGCGAGGTGCGATCCTCGGCTTCGATCTGGGCCAGCACCAGCTTGGCGCGCTCGATGACGCTGGCGGGAAGCCCGGCGAGCTTCGCCACCTGGATGCCGTAGGAGCGGTCGGCGGCGCCGGGCACGACTTCGTGCAGGAACACCACGTCGCCGTGCCATTCCTTCACCCGCATGGTGGCGTTGTGCAGCCGCTTGAGCTTCGCAGCCAGTGCCGTCATCTCGTGAAAATGCGTGGCGAACAGCGTGCGGCAACGGTTGCTCTCGTGCAGATGCTCGATGGTCGCCCAGGCAATCGACAGGCCGTCGAACGTCGACGTGCCGCGGCCGATTTCGTCGAGGATCACCAGCGCGCGCTCGCCGGCCTGGTTGAGGATCGCCGCGGTCTCGACCATCTCGACCATGAAGGTCGAATGGCCGCGCGCCAGATCGTCGGCGGCGCCGACGCGGGAGAACAGCCGGTCGACCACGCCGATATGGGCGGCCCGCGCCGGCACGAAGCTGCCCATCTGGGCGAGGACTGCGATCAGCGCGTTCTGACGCAAAAACGTCGATTTGCCCGCCATGTTCGGGCCGGTGATCAGCCAGATGCGACCGGCTGTGGCATCCGTCGGCGGCGATAAATCGCAATCGTTGGCGACGAACGGCCCGCCGTCGGCGCCGAGCGCCTGTTCGACAACAGGGTGACGGCCACCCTCGATCAAGAACGTGAGACTGCCATCGACGACGGGACGCACATAGTTGCGCTCGACCGCGAGCGCCGCCAGCGCGGTCATGGCATCGACGGCGGCCAGCGCCTCCGCGGCCTGCTTGATCGCTGCGCTGGCCGCGGCGACGCGCGCCGAAAGCGCATCGAAAATCTCGAGCTCCAGCGCCAGCGCGCGATCGGCGGCATTGGCGATTTTTGCTTCGAGCTCGCCGAGTTCGGTGGTGGTGAAGCGCACCTGGCCGGCGAGCGTCTGGCGATGGATGAAGGTTCCGTTCAGCGGCGCGGTGAGAAGTTTTTCGCCGTGCTGCGCGGTGACGTCGACGAAATAGCCGAGCACATTGTTGTGCCGGATTTTCAGCGTCTTCACGCCGGTCGTCTCGGCGTAGCGCACCTGCAGCGCGGCGATGACGCGGCGCGATTCGTCGCGCAACGCGCGCGCTTCGTCGAGCGCCGCCTGGTAGCCGGTGCGGACAAAGCCGCCGTCGCGGCGGAATGCCGGCAACTCGTCGGCCAGCGCCTGTGCCAGCTCGGTGGCGATGGCGGCATCGGGGCGGCGCAGCGCCGCGATGGCGTCGGCGATATCGCGCGGCAGTTCCGCCAGCGCTGAAAGCCGTGTGGAAAATTCCGCCGCGGCGCAAATCCCATCGCGGATCGCGGCGAGATCGCGTGGCCCGCCGCGGCCGACCACGATGCGCGCCAAGGCGCGAGCCAGGTCGGGCACGGTTTTGAGCGTTCCGCGCAAATCGCCGCGCATGGCGCTGTCATTGACGAAAGCCGAGACCGCATCGAGCCGGTGCGCGATTTCGGCAGGATCGGTCAGCGGCGCGGCCAGCCGCTGCGCCAACAGGCGCGAGCCGGCCGCGGTCACGGTGCGGTCGATGGCCGCCAACAGCGAGCCGCGCCGCTCGCCACCCAGCGTGCGAATAAGCTCCAGATTGGCGCGCGTCGCCTGATCGATGGCGAGCGTGGCGCCGGCAGCCTCGCGCACCGGCGGCGACAGCGGCGGCCGCTTGCCGATCTGGGTGCGCTCGACATAGGTCACCGCGGCGGCCGCGGCGGTCAGCTCGATGCGCGAGAACGACGCCGAACGACGCCGTCGTCGCCACGCCGAAGAACGCGGCCAGCCGCCGCTCCGCCGTGGCGCCGTCGAACACGTCGCGGGTGAGCGGCGTCACCGCCGGCAGCGAGCGCAGATAGGGCGCGAGCTCGGTGTCGGAAAAAACCGCGTCGGCGACGATGATCTCGCCCGGCTCGATGCGCGCGACGGCGGCAGCAAGCCCGGCGCGCTCGCATTCGGCGACATTGAACTCGCTGGTCGAGATGTCGATCCAGGCCAGCGCGAAACGGTCTTCGCGTGGCGGAGGTGCGGGAGCGCGCGATCGCCAGCAAAAAATTGTTGCGCCTGGCGTCGAGCAGCGAATCCTCGGTCAGCGTGCCGGACGTGACCAGCCGCACCACGTCGCGGCGCACCACGCTTTTGGCGCCGCGCTTTCTGGCCTCCGCCGGATCTTCGAGCTGCTCGCAGACCGCGACCCGATGGCCCTGCGCGATCAGGCGATGCAGATATTCGTCGGAGCGCTCGATCGGCACGCCGCACATCGGGATGTCGCGGCCGAGATGTTTGCCGCGCTTGGTCAAGACGATGCCGAGCGCCCGCGACGCCACTTCGGCATCGTCGAAGAACAGCTCGTAGAAATCGCCCATCCGGTAGAACAAGAGGCAATCCGGATTGGCCGCTTTGATCTCGATATATTGCTCCATCATCGGGGTGATGCGGCCGAGATCGTCAGCCGTTTTGGGCACGTCCGGCTGTGCCGCCGGGATCGGCGGGTCTTCCTCCACTCGCTGTGTTTCGGCTATGGCCATTCCGTACTCGTTTAGCCTAAGTAGTGCGGCGCAAACCGATCATTATCGCGAAAGTGCAGGGCAGGTCGATGAAGAAAGAAACCCATAACGCCATCAAGCAACAACTTATCATAGCCGGCAAAGTGCTGGTCGCCGAGGGTCAGGACGATTTCACCCGCGGCCACATTTCGGTGCGCGTGCCCGGCAATCCAAAGCTGTTCTTCATGAAGGCGCACAGCCTGGGTCTCGACGAGATCACCATGCAGAACATCCTCACCATCGATCTCGAAGGCAATGTCGTCGCCGGCTCCGCGCGCCGCCACAGCGAAGTCTATATCCATTCCGAGATTTTCAAGGCGCGCGCCGACGTCAATTGCGTTATCCACACGCATCCGACCTATTCGGTGGCGTTTTCGGGCACCGGCCACCCGATGAAAGCCTACAGCCAGCCCGGCGCGATGTTTTCAGGCGAAGTCGGCGTTTACACCGACACGATCACGCTGATCCGCAGCCACGCCTTGGGGGCCGGCGTCGCCAAGGCGCTTGGCAGCCGTCGCGCGGTCCTGCTCAAGAACCATGGGCCGGTGGTGACCGGGAAAACCATCGAGGAGGCCGTGGTGTCGTCGATCATGCTGGAAAACGCCGCGCAGATTCAGCTCATGGTCGAAGCCGCCGGCACGCCGGCGCCGGAGTTCCCGCCCGACGATATCGCCAAGTTCAAGAACGAAATCGGCCAGCCCGAGCAGTTCAAGATCAATTTCGATTATCTGGCGCGGCGGGTGAAGCGGCGCTAAGGCTTAAATCCGTGAGGCCCAGAAAGCGGCCTTGATCGCTTGGACAACCGTTTGTTCGTGTTGGTCATCTTGTCAAGGACGGCGCGAAGCGCCGCCGCCTTCGGCGGTCTGCGATCCTTGACAAGATGACCAACACGAACCACTCGCCATCCAAGCGATCAAGGCCGCAACCCGATCAGTATTTTTAATGGGTTGATCGCGGCTTTCACCTTGGCAACCGCAACCGACAGTGGAATGATCGCGTCCGTAAGTAAGCCGCGCGCATGACGCGGCGATCGAAAGGGGAAATGCCAGCTTGAAATAAACACATCCAGGGAGGGAACGACAATGGCAGCGGTGACTGACGTCAACTATGCGCTCACACCAGACCAGCATTCTCGCGAGCTCCGTCGCGCCGTCGTCGCGGCGACGGTAGGCACCACCATCGAGTGGTACGATTTTCTGCTCTACAGCACCATGGCCGGCCTCGTCTTCGGCAAGCTGTTCTTCCCGAACGAGGACCCGCTCACGGCGACGCTCAGCTCCTTCGGCATCTATTTCATCGGCTTTGTCGCGCGCCCGGTCGGCGCGTTTATTTTTGGTCACTACGGCGACCGCATCGGCCGCAAGTCGACGCTGATCGTCACCCTCGTTCTGATGGGAGTGTCGACCTTCCTGGTGGCGTTCCTGCCTGGCTATGCGGTGATCGGCGTCTGGGGCGCGGTGCTTTTGACCATCCTCCGCCTGATCCAGGGCATCGGCGTCGGCGGCGAGTGGGGCGGCTCAGTGCTGCTGTCGATGGAATGGGCGCGCCACAACAATGAGCGCGGCTTTCTTGCCTCCTGGCCGCAATTCGGCGGTCCCGCCGGCTTGGGTCTCGCCAATCTTGCGGTGCTGATCTTCAGCTACTGGTCGGGGGATCAATTCCTGGTCTGGGGCTGGCGCATCCCGTTCGCGCTGTCGATCATCCTGGTCGGCATCGGCCTGTGGATCCGGCTGCGCATCCTGGAAACGCCGGTGTTCCGCAATCTCGTCAACGAGCGCAAGATCGAAAAGGCGCCGATCGTCGAAGTGTGCCGCAAGCAATGGGGCACCATCATCCTCGGCGCGCTGGCGCGCACCTCGGAGCAGGGCCCGTTCTACATCTTCACCGCCTTCATCTTCGCCTACGGCACAACGGTGCTGCATGCGTCGCGCGATCTGTTGCTGATGGGCTTGATCTGCGCGGTGTGCGTGTCCGCGTTCACTATTCCGTTCAGCGGCTGGCTGTCCGACGTGATCGGGCGCAAGAAGATGTACATCATCGGCGCCGCCGCCATGGGCGTGTTCGGCTTCATCTATTTCGGCATGATCGACACCGGCTCGTCGGTGCTGATCTTCGCCGCCATGGTGCTGTCGTTGATCCCGCACGACATGCAATACGGCCCGCAAGCGGCGCTGATCGCCGAGAGCTTCACGCCGCGGTTGCGTTACAGCGGCGCCTCGATCTCCTATCAGCTCGCCTCGATCACCGCCGGCGGCCCGGCGCCGCTGATAGCGACCTGGCTGTTCGCCACCTACAAATCGGGCACCCCGATCGCGATCTATATCCTCATCACCGCGATCATCTCGATCGTCGCGACGATGTTCCTGAAGGACTATACCGGCAAGGACGTGTCGGCCGAGTACGATGCGTGACGTATTACCCTCCCCCGCTAGCGGGGGAGGGCAGGGAGGGGGCCTGCGGCCTCAAAGCTTGCGCAAGCGGTGAGACTCACCCCCTCTGCCATCGCTTCGCTCGGCTCCTCCCCCGCAAGCGGGGGAGGATTATCACTTCACCAGCTTCTTCCCGGTGACCGCCTCAAGGTTCTTGTAAAAAACCTTATCGTGGGTCGCCTTGTCCATTCCGAGCTTGTCGAGAATGCGCAGCGTCTCGCGCACATACATGGTGCCGCCTTCCGGATCGAACGGGCAGTCGGAGGCGAACACGATCTTGTCGATGGGGAAGAACTCCATGCCGCACTTGGTCGCCGGCTCGGCGGTGAACGCGGCGGTGTCGGCCCAAAAATCGTTCTTGAAATAATCGAGCGGCCGCTTCTTCAGGCTTTTGCGCAAGCCGACATAGTCGTGGTCCGAGGTGCGGTGGCCCATCACGTCATTGCCCGGGCCGAGCCGGCCTTCCAGCATCGGCACGATGCCGGCGAAATGGTGGGTGATGATCTTCAGGTTCGGATGAGTGTCCATGATCTTGGAATACACCAGCCGCAGCATGGCGGCGGCGGTCTCGTAGGACCAGCCGATGGTCCACCAGATCTCGTAGAGCGACTTGTCCTCGACGGAAGGATAATCCGGCGTCTCGGCGCCGCGCGCCGGATGCAGCCAGATCGGCGCGCCGAGCTCGTTCATCTTTTTCCAGAACGGGGCATATTCCGGCCGGTCGAGCGGCTTGCCGGCGACATTGGTGTAGATCTGCACGCCGAGCGCGCCGTTCTTCAGCGCGCGCTCCGCTTCGGCAACGCCGGCGTCGGGCGCCGCCAGCGAGACCTGCGCCACCCAGCCGGGGAAGTGGTCCTTCTCCTTGGCGCACAATTCGACAAAACCGTCGTTGATGATCTTGCAGAACTCGTCGATGTCCTTCGGCGTCTTGGCGAAGCGCTCGATCGGCGGCTGCGGATAGGACAGGATCTGCTGATAGTCCTTGTGGCCGTCGACGATCTTCTTGCGCACGTCGATATCGAACAAAGCCGGCAGCGAACGGATGCGCTTGCCCATGTCCTTATAGTCGCCGGCGACTTCATTGAGCTTGTCGAAGAATTTCTTCGGAAAAAAGTGCGTGTACGCGTCGACGCGCATGGGTGGTTTCTCCCTATTGGCCGCAAGGCTTCTAGCACATCCGCAGTCCCCGGCGGCAAGCCGTGGGCGGCGGCCCTCAGGGGTCGCTATGCGTCAAGCGCGCGACCACCTCGGCGGGGATCGGATGTGATTTTATGCGCTTCGGATCGGCGGGGTCGCGGACCACCCAGACCCGCGTCTCGGTGCCCTCGACCGCCAACGCGCCAGCGTTGCTCAGACGATGCTCCAGCTTGAAGCTCGACCTGCCGATGTCGACCAGCTTGGTTTCGATCAAAACCTCGTCACCGAACCGCGTCGGCAGCCGGAATTTTGCCCGCGTCTCCGCCAGCGGATGGCCCATAAAGTCGTAGGCCTTGAGATACTCGATCTTCTTCATGCCGAGCGCGCGCTCGAGCAGCATCGTGGTCGAGACGTCGAAAATGTCGAAATAGCGCACGTAGAAAATAATGCCGGCGGGGTCGCAGTCGCCCCATTCGATGCGCGTGGTCCGGGTGTTGCTGAACATTGGCGTCAGCGCGGCGCCATGCGCAGCGCGCCGTCGAGGCGGACGACTTCGCCGTTGAGGTAGCGGTTCTCGATCATGTGGCGGACCAGCGCGGCGTATTGCGGCGGCTGGCCGAGCAGTTTTGGGAACGGCACCGAGGCGGCGAGGCTTTGCTGCGCAGCTTCGGGCAGCGAATGCAGCATCGGCGTGGAGAAAATCCCCGGCGCGATGGCGTTGACGCGGATGCCGAACTGGGCGAATTCGCGCGCCGCCGGCATGACCAGCGCCACGACACCGCCTTTCGAGGCCGCGTACGCAGCTTGGCCGATCTGGCCCTCATAGGCGGCGACCGAAGCGGTGCAGACGATGATGCCGCGCTCGCCGTCTTGCAGCGGCTCGAGGTTCTGCATCGCGGCGCCGGCGAGCCGCAACGCGTTGAACGTGCCGATCAGATTGATGGCGATGACGCGCTCGAAATCCGCGAGCGGCATCGGCCCGTCGCGGCCGACGATGCGCTTGGCCGGGCCGATGCCGGCGCAGTTGATCAGGATGCGCGGCGTGCCGTGATCGGCGGCGGCCTTGGCGAACGCGGCTTCGGTCGCGGCGGCGTCGGTGACGTCGCACGTCACCGCGATGCCGTTGATGTCGATCGCCACTTCGGCGGCGGCCTTCGCATTGACGTCGAAAATCGCCACCTTGGCGCCGGCTTCGGCCAGCATGCGCGCGGTCGCGGCGCCGAGCCCCGAGGCTCCTCCGGTCACGATCGCGGCATGTCCTCGAATGTCCATGGTCGGCTCGTTCGTGCTTTTTGGCTAGCGGTCGGCGGTGATGACGTGGGGCGGTGGCGGGTCGGCGTAGAGGTCTTCGACCAGCGCGGCGCGATTTGCAAGCACCGCGCGCTGGTTGATGGAACCCTTGTCGGTCATCTCGCCGATGTCGAGCGACGGCAGTTCGGCGAGCAGGATGGCGCGGCAGATGCGGCTCGACGTGCCGCTGCTCGATTGCAGCAAGGTGTCGAGGAGGCGCGCGAACTCGGCGCGCACGCGCATATCGGCCAGCAAGATCGAAATGGGAGCATCGGCGGCAAGATCGGGCGCAAGCTTGCGGCAGGCGTCGGCATCGGGAAACACCAGCGCGGTGATGTCGTCGCGGTCGGCGCCGGCCAGCACCACGTCGCGCACCAACGGCGCGAAGATGGGCGATGAAGGCTCCGCGCAGCGGCCCGACGCTGACCCAGGTGCCGGTGGCGAGCTTGAAATCTTCGGCGAGGCGGCCGTCGAACAGCAGGCCCTTTGACCGGATCGGCCGGGTCGGCGAACTTGAGCGCGTCGCCGATCTTGTAAAAGCCCTCGTCGTCGAACGCGTCCGCCGTGAGCTGCGGCGCCTGCCAATAGCCGGGCGTGATGTTGACGCCTTTGAGCCGCGCTTCGAGCTTGCCGTCGCGCGGCACGAGCTTGAGCTCCACGCCCGGCAGCGGCAGGCCGATATTGCCGGTGCGCTCGGATTCCCAACAGCAGGCGACGCGCAGCCGGCGCCGTCTCGGTCGAGCCGAGGCTCGCCAGAAACATGACGCGCTCGCCGGTGGTCTCGACCGCGAGCCGCTGGATGGCGTCGGCGACGTGCTGCGACAGGCTGGCGCCGGCATAGAACATGACTTTCAGCCGGCTGAAGAATTTTTCGCGCAACGCCCGGTCGGCGCCAAGATGCGGCAGCAGCATCTCAAATCCTTTCGGCACGTTGAAATAGATCGTCGGCGCGATGTCGCGCAGATTGCGCGCGGTGGCGTCGATGGCGCCCGGCAGCGGCTTGCCGTCGTCGATATAGAGCGAGCCGCCATTGTCGCAGCACAAGGCTGAAATTGTGATTGCTGCCGAAGGTGTGGTTCCACGGCAGCCAGTCGACGATCACCGGCGGCTCGTCGGCGACGAAGGCGAGGCCGGCAGCGGATCATCGCCTGGTTGGCGCACAGCATCAGCTGGGTGTTGATGACGCCTTTGGGCTGGCCGGTCGAGCCGGAGGTGAACAGGATTTTGGCGATGGTGTCGGGGCCGATTTTGGCATGCGCCGCTTCGACCGCCGGCGTCGGCTGCGTGTCCGATAGTGCTGCGAACAGCGTCGCCGGCCGATCGCTCGGCGGATTTGCGGTGACCGCGACTTCGACATCGGGCGGCACCGCGGCGGCGATGGCGCGGGCGAAGGCGGCACCGTTGGCCGCGAAGACGAGGCCGGGCTGAAGAACCTCGATGATGGTTTTGAGCTTGCCGAAATCCTTCGACAGCAGCGAGTAGGGCACCGAGATCGGCGCATAGGGAATGCCGACATGCATCGCGGCGAGGCCGAGCAGTGCATGTTCGATGTCGTTGCCGGAAAGAATCGCGATCGGGCGCTCCGGCGATAGGCCGCGTGCCAACAGCGCCGCGGCGATGGCGCGCACGTTCGTCAATGCATCCGCATAGGTCAGCGTGCGCCAGGCGCCCGATGCGTCGCGCTGCGCCAAAAACACGCGCTCGGGCGCGGCCTTCGCCCAATGCACCAGGCGCTCGGTGAGTTTTTGCGGAAATGCCGGCAGCGGATGCGGCGAGCGCAGCAGGATGGCGCCGTCGCCGCGGCGCTCGACCACGACGTCCGCAGGTCCGAGCAAGACCTGCCGCAGCGGCGGCTTCGCCGATGTGCCCTGCGTTTTTGCGGCAGTGCGCGTCATCGATGTCTAGCTGCGCGCGACTTTGGGACCGCGTTTTTCCAGAAACGCTTTCATCCGCGCCTTGGCCTCGTCGTCGCCTTGCGCGATCGCCGCGGTGAGCGCCTCGGTGGCAAAGCCGGTCGCGGGATCGCTGCGGGCGATGCGCGGCAGGATATGCATCACGGCGTAATTGGTGAACGGCGCATTGCCGGCGATCTTGTTGGCCAGTTCAAGCCCCTTGGCAAAACCTTGCCGTTGTCGACCAGATAATGGGTGAGCCCGATCGCCTGGCCTTCCTCGGCGGAGAGCGTGCGGCCGGTGAGCATCATGTCCATCATGCGCGCGGTGCCGATCAGCGGCGGCAGGCGCACCGAGCCGCCGCCGCCGACAAAAATGCCGCGGCTGGTTTCCGGCAGCGCGTAGAACGCCGAGCGCTCCGCCACCCGCACATGGCACGCCGCCGCCATTTCCAGGCCGCCGCCGACCACCGCGCCATGCAGCACGGCGACCACCGGCACCTTGCCGAATTCGATCCGCTCGAAGACGCGATGCCAGAAGCGCGAATGCTCGATGCCGGCAGTCACGTCGCGCTCGGTCAGTTCGGCGAGATCGAGCCCGGCGCTGAAATTGTCGCCTTCGCCGGCCAGCACCACGGCGCCGATGCCGTCCGGGATCGACGAGAAGAATGCTTCGATGCCGAGCACGGTCGCATCGTCGAGCGCATTGCGCTTTTCCGGACGCGCCAGCTTGAGCACCGCGACCGCGCCTTGCCGCTCGGCGCGCAGCGTCGGCGGCAGGTGGAGCGAATTCGGCGGCTGACGCGGGCTTGTCCATGGGTATTCCAGTGGGCGCGGGGCCATTTGACCCTGTCCGCCGCGCCCCGTAAATAGCCTGAACTACACGGCTTTAGGGAGCGTCCGATGCGAGAGGTCTTTATCTGCGATGCCGCGCGCACCGCGATCGGCCGCTACGGCGGCGCGCTCGCCAAGGTGCGCACCGACGACCTGGCCGCGGTGCCGATCAAGGCGCTGGTCGCCCGCAACGACAAGGCCGACTGGTCGCGGCTCGACGAAGTGTTTTTCGGCTGCGCCAACCAGTCCGGCGAGGACAACCGCAATGTCGCCCGCATGGCGCTGCTGTTGGCCGGACTGCCGGACTCCATCCCCGGCGTCACCGTCAACCGGCTGTGCGCGTCCGGCCTCAACGCCGTGGGCGATGCGGCGCGCGCGATCCGCGCCGGCGAGATGGAATTCGCCATTGCCGGCGGCGTCGAATCGATGACGCGGGCGCCGTTCGTCATGGGCAAGGCCGGCGAGGCGTTTTCGCGCTCGGCCGAAGTCTACGACACCACGCTCGGCTGGCGCTTCATCAATCCGCTGATGAAGGCGCAATACGGCGTCGACTCCATGGCCGAGACCGGCGAGAACGTCGCCGAGGAATTCCAGGTCGTCGCGCAAGGATCAGGACGCGTTTGCGCTGCGCTCGCAGCAGCGCGCCGCCAACGCCATCGCCACCGGCTATTTCGCCAAGGAGATCGTTCCGGTGCAGGCGCCGGGCGGCAAGGCCGGCCCGATCGTCGTCAATGAAGACGAGCATCCGCGGCCGGACACCACGCTCGAAAATCTGCAAAAGCTCAAACCCATCGTGCGCAATCCCGGCACCATCACCGCCGGCAATGCGTCGGGCATCAACGACGGCGCCGCCGCGATCATCCTCGCCAGCGAGGAGGCGGTGAAGGCGCATGGCTTGAAAGCCCGCGCCCGCGTGCTCGGCATGGCCTCGGCCGGCGTGCCGCCGCGCATCATGGGCATCGGCCCGGTGCCGTCGACGCGCAAGCTGATGGAGCGGCTCGGCTTGAAGATCACCGATTTCGATCTGATCGAGCTCAACGAAGCGTTCGCCTCGCAGGGCATCGCCGTGCTGCGCCAGCTCGGCGTTGCCGAAGATGCCGAGCACGTCAATCCGCACGGCGGCGCCATCGCGCTCGGCCATCCGCTCGGCATGTCGGGCGCGCGGCTGACGCTGACCGCGGTGCACGGCCTGG
Source organism: uncultured Alphaproteobacteria bacterium (assembly GCA_963831975.1). Classification (GTDB taxonomy): domain Bacteria; phylum Pseudomonadota; class Alphaproteobacteria; order Rhizobiales; family Xanthobacteraceae; genus BOG-931. The sequence continues at coordinate 123,646 of CAWHSO010000026.1, read as the reverse complement.
AAAAGCGCGGCGGCAAGCGCGCGCTCGCCACCATGTGCGTCGGCGTCGGCCAGGGCGTGTCGCTGGCGCTGGAGAAAGTCTAGCACTGTCATCGTCCGCGAACGGGTCCGCCCGAAGTGGCCGGCCCGATGACAAGCTCCGGCGGACGATCCAGTAAACACCGAGAGCGATGTGCGATTACTGGGTGCCCCGCCTTCGCGGGGCATGACAAAATTAGGAAGTAAGGAGAATTTCCGCGTGCCGATGTCGCCCGGTTACATTCCGTTCCATCCCAATCCGTCAAAACCGAAATACAAGCCGCCGGCCGGTGCCGTCGATGCGCATTGCCATGTGTTCGGGCCGGAGCACGAATTTCCCTATGCGCCGGAGCGCAAATACACGCCCTGCGATGCACCGAAGGAAAAGCTGTTCGCGCTGCGCGATTTCCTCGGCTTCGACAAGAACGTCATCGTCCAGGCGTCGTGCCATTCCAAGGACAATCGCGCCATGGTCGACGCGCTCGACGCCTCGAACGGCAGGGCCAAGGGCGTCGCCTTCGTCGGCGAGGAAGTGACCGACGACGAATTGAAATGGATGGACAAAGCCGGCGTGCGCGGCGTGCGCTTCAATTTCATCAAGCGGCTGGTCGATTTCACCCCGCGCGACGTGCTGCAGCGCATCGCCGCCCGCGTCGCACAAGCTCGGCTGGCATATCGTGGTCTATTTCGAGATGCCGGATCTGCCGGAGCTCGAGAGCTTCTTCACCGCGCTGCCCACCACCGTGGTGGTCGACCACATGGGCACGCCCGACGTGAAGAAGGGCGTCGATCACCCGGAGAACCAGCGCTTCCACGCGCTGATGGACAAGCACAAGAACTTTTGGGTCAAGGTGACCTGCCCGGAGCGCATGTCGCTCGCCGGCCCGCCCTATGACGACGTGGTGCCGTTCGGCCGGGCGCTGGTCGAGCGTTTCCCCGACCGCGTGATCTGGGGCACCGATTGGCCGCATCCCAACATGAAGAAAGTGGCGCCCGACGACGGCGTGCTGGTCGATTACATCCCCAAAATCGCGCCCACGGCGGCGGCGCAGCAGGCGCTCCTGGTCGACAATCCGATGCGGCTTTATTGGAGTTGACGCCCTTTGGCGTCATGGCCGGACATAGCCGTCGAGGCGGCGTCGCTTCGCTCGCCAGATCCGGCCATCTACGCTTTCTTTGCCATGGCGCGAAGACGTGGATGCCCGCAACCAGTGCGGGCATGACGAATTGGTAGCCATGCGTATTGGCAGTTGGAACGGTTCGAGACTGAGGAAGGCTTACGTTGCCAAGCTTTGCTGCGCTATATATGTGAAGCCATAGGGAGATACGCCGATGGCCCGCGAACAGCACGATTACGACGACATCCCCGGCACCTACGTGTTCGACCAGGACCGCTCGCGCCAGGGATTTGGCATCAACATGTTCTGCATGTCGCTGATGAAGGACGAGAACCGCAAGGCCTTCAAGGCGAACGAGGCGGAATACCTCAAGAAGTTCAACCTGACGCCGGAGCAGGCCGACGCCATCCTCAAGCGCGATTACAACCGCATGCTGGAGCTCGGCGGCAATATCTATTTCACCGCAAAGCTCGGCGCCACCGACGGCCATTCGTTCCGCCATCTCGCCGCGATGATGACCGGATCGAGCCAGGACGACTACGCCAACATGATGCTGGCCGGCGGCCGCTCGGTCGAAGGCAATCGCAGCAAGTCGGGCAAGGTGGCCAAGCCGGCCAAAGCGGCGAAGAAGCCGGCGAAAAAGCCGGCGAAAGCGAAAGCAAAGACGCGCAGCAAGTCGAGGTCAAAACGTGGCTAAAATCATCGCAGGCGTTTCGTCATCCCATGTGCCGGCGATCGGCGCGGCGATCGACAACAAGCAGACCGAGGAGCCGTACTGGAAGCGGGTGTTCTCCGGCTTCGAGAAATCCAAGGAATGGATGGCGCAGGCCAAGCCCGACGTCGTCATCCTCATCTACAACGATCACGCCTCGGCGTTTTCGGTCGAGATGGTGCCGACCTTCGCGCTCGGCTGCGCCGCGGAATTTCCGCCGGCCGACGAGGGCTGGGGGCCGCGCCCGGTGCCGGTGGTGAAGGGCCATCCGCAATTGGCCGCCCACATCGCGCAGTCGGTCATTCTCGACGAGTTCGACATCACGGTGGTCAACAAGATGGAGGTCGATCACGGCCTCACCGTGCCGATGAACCTGTTGTTCGGCTCGCCCAAGGAATGGCCGTGCCCGGTGATCCCGGTCGCGGTCAATGTCGTGCTTTATCCGCCGCCGACCGGCCATCGCTGCTTCATGCTCGGCCGCGCCATCCGCAAGGCGGTGGAATCCTATCCGGAGGATTTGCGCGTCGTGGTGTTCGGCACCGGCGGCATGTCGCACCAGATTTCCGGCCCGCGCGCCGGCCTGATCAACAGCAAGTTCGACAAGGCGTTTCTCGACAACCTCACCAAGGACCCGAAGAAGCTCACGCGCATCCAGCACCTCGAATATATGCGCGAAGCCGGCGCCGAAGGCATCGAGATGGTGATGTGGCTGGTCATGCGCGGCGCGCTCGAAGACAAGGTCGACGAGGTCTATCGCTTCTACACCGTGCCGGCCTCGAACACCGCGGTCGGCCACATCATTCTGGAGCCGCATCGCCGCGCCGCGAAGAAGTCCGCGGGCAAAGCCAAGAAGCCCGCCGGCAAGATGAAGCGCGCCGCCGCGCGCGCGAAAGTCGACCGCGTTCGCAGTTAGATCGTCATTGCGTCAGGGCCGAGCTTGACCAGGCAATCCACGTCTTTTGCGGCACCGCGACTGGATTGCTTGCGCATCGCTCGCGAATGACGGCGTTCATGGCGCATGACTGAGACAAGATAAGTTTGAAGAGGTCAAACAATGAAAATTTGCGTAGCGGGGCAGGGCGCGTTCGGACAAAAACATCTCGACGCGCTCAAGCGCATCCCCGATGTCGAAATCACCTCGCTGGTCGGCGGCAATCAGGATTCCACCGCCCAGGTGGCGAAGAAATACGGCATCCCGCATTACACCGGCGAACTGTCCGAAGGCATCAAGCGCGCCGACGCGGTGATCCTCACCACGCCGACCAAGATGCATTTCCGCCAGGGCGAGCAGGTGATGCGCGCCGGCAAGCATGTGCTGATCGAAATCCCGGTCACCGACAGCGTCGAGGACGCCGAGGCGCTGGTGAAGATCGCCAAGGAAACCGGCGTCACCGCCATGGGCGGCCATGTGCGGCGCTTCAATCCCAGCCATCAATACGTCCACAAGAAGATCGTCAAGGGCGAGCTGAAAATCCAGCAGATGGACGTGCAGACCTATTTCTTCCGGCAGGAAGAACATCAACGCCGCCGGCAATGCGCGCAGCTGGACCGATCATCTGCTGTGGCATCACGCCGCCCACACCATCGATCTGTTCCAGTATCAGGCCGGCGAGAACATTTCCGACTGCTACGCCGTGCAGGGGCCGATCCATCCGCAGCTCAACATCGCCATGGACATGGGCATCGTGGCGCGGACGCCGTCCGGCGCGATGCTGACGCTGTCGCTGTCGTTCAACAACGACGGGCCGCTCGGCTCGTTCTTCCGCTACATCTGCGACAACGGCACCTACAAGGCGTTCTACGACGATCTGAGCGACGGCAAGGACAACAAGATCGACGTCTCCAAGGTCGACGTGTCGATGGACGGCATCGAGCTTGAGGACCGCGAATTCATCGCCGCGATCAAGGAAAAGCGCGAGCCCAACGCCAGCCTCGCCCAGCTGCTGCCGTGCATGCACGTGCTCGGCAAGCTGGAGAAAATCATCGATCCGCAGCGCAAGGCGCACGCGTAATCTTTCCTCCCCCGTTGACAGGGGGAGGAGGCGAGCGAAGCGATGCCAGGTGGGGGTCCGCGGCGGCGACGCTTGCGCAAGCGATGAGGCCGCAGGACCCCCACCCTACCCTCCCCCGCGAGCGGGGGAGGGGAAGAAGAATCACTCCACGATCCCGATCAGCTTCGCCAGTCGCTCCGGATCGGCGCGCAGCGGCTCGGACTCGCCGTCGTAGACGATGCGGCCCTTGTCGAGGATCACGGTGCGCGGCGAGAAGGCGAAGGCGACGCGGCTGTTCTGTTCGACCAGGATGATCGACAGCGCGCTTTCGGCGCGCAGTTTTGCCAGCACGTCGATCAGCGTGTCGACCAGGACCGGCGCCAGGCCTTCGGTCGGCTCGTCCATCAAGAGAACTTCGGGATTGGTCAAAAGCGCGCGCGCGATCGACAGCATCTGCTGCTCGCCGCCGGAGAGCTGATTGCCCATATTGCCGAGCCGCTCCTGGAGCCTCGGGAACAGCTCGAACACCCGCGGCAGCGTCCAATGTCCCGGCCGCGCGCCGATGTCGAGATTCTCGCGCACCGTCAGCGAGGGAAAAATCTCGCGCTCCTGCGGCACGAAGCCGAGGCCGGCCAGCGCGCGGCGATAGCTCGGCATGCCGTTGAGTTTCTGCCCATCCAGCATGACCTCGCCTGAATGCAGCGTGGTGTGGCCCATGATGGTCGACAGCAGCGTCGTCTTGCCGACGCCGTTGCGGCCGATCACGCTGATGCATTCGCCGGGCGCCAGTTTGAGATCGATGTCCTCGATCACCACGGTCTCGCCGTAGCCCGCCGAGACATGCCGCAGTTCGAGCGCGCTAGCCACGACCGGCCCTTTGTTGCCGGTTTGGCCGAGATAGACCGCGCGCACTTGCGGGTTGGCCTCGATGTCGCGCGGCGTGCCCGAAGCGAACACCGCGCCGCTCACCATCACCGTGACGTGCTTGGCGAAGCGGAACACCACGTCCATGTCGTGCTCGATGATGAGCACGGCGATGTCCTTGGGCAGCCCCTCGATGGCGTCGAGGATGATGTGGCTTTCCGCGCTCGGCACGCCGGCGGCGGGCTCGTCGAGCAGCAGCACTTCGGGCTTGAGCGCCAGCGTGATCGCCAGCTCGACCAGGCGCTGGCGGCCGTAAGGCAATTCCGAGACGCGATGGCCGGCGATGTCGGCGAGCTTCAGCGTCTCCAGAAGCTCGATCGCTTCGGCGATGACGTCGGCGCGCCGGCCGACCGGATAGAGCATGGACCACGCCACGCCTTTGCGCTCGGCGACCGCGATGCTGACATTTTCCAAAACGCGACAAGCCGCGGAACAGCCGGTTGATCTGGAACGTGCGCGCGACGCCGAGCTTGACCCGCTCGGCCTGGCCCTTGCCGGTGATGTCGCGGCCGGCGAGCAGCACGCGCCCTTCGCGTCGGCGGCAACACGCCGGTGAGGAGATTGATGAACGTGGTCTTGCCGGCGCCGTTAGGGCCGATCAGCGCGTGGCGCGCGCCGGCTTCGAGCTTGAAGTCGATATTTTGCACGGCCTTGAGCGCGCCGAAATTGCGGCTGAGCGCCTGGGTTTCGAGGCGAGGCTCGCTCATGGCGTCTTGCGCCGCGCGCCATAGCGCTGCCACAGCGCCTCGCCGATGCCCAAAATGCCGTTGCGGGCGAACAGCGCGATCATGACCAGGAGCAGCCCCGAGGCCGAGCTGCCAAGCGGTCGGATAGATTTGGGCGAGGAAGTGCTCGAGCGCCATGTAGGCGACGGCGCCGACGAAGGCGCCGTAGAGCCGGCCGTAGCCGCCGAGGATGAGCACGATGAACACGGTCGCGGCGCGATCGAGATCGAGCGCGCTCAGGTTCACATAGGCGTTGGTCTGCGCCCACAGGCCGCCGGCGATGCCGGCGAGCGCCGCCGAGATGGTGTAGCAGATGACCAGCCGGAGCCGCACCGGCGAGCCGATCGCATGCATGCGCAAAAGATTCTCGCGGATGCCGGTCAGGCTTTGCCCGAACGGCGAGTAGATCAGCGTGCGCACGAATATGAAGCAGACCAGCAGCACGCCGAGGCTGTAGAGATATTGGGTGTTGGCATAGAGCGGGTTGAACTCGAACACGCCGAACACCGGCGCGATGGCGAGATTCGGCAGGCCGTCGAAGCCGCCGGTATAGGCGCGCGCCATGTTGGCGGCCTCTTGCAGGAGCGCCATGGTGCACAGCGTGAGCATGAGCAGCGTCAGCCCGCGGGTGCGCAACAGCACGAGGCCCGACAAAAAGCCGATGATGGCCGCGACGAGCGCCGCGAGCAGCAAGCTGGTGATCGGCTCGGTCCAGATCTCGTAAAACGCCAGCATGCCGACCGTATAGGCGCCGGCGCCGAAGAACGCCGCATGGCCGAGCGTGACGATGCCGGCATAGCCGAGCGCGAGATCGAGCGACAGCGCGAACAGGATCATGGCCAACAGCTCGGCGCCGAAGCCGAGGTAATCGGGAAACGCGAAATAAAAGCCCAGCCCGATGATCCACGGCAGCGCCTCCCACCAGCGCAGGCGATGGCGCGTGATCGAGGCCGCGGGCGCCCGGATGATCGGTGACGGTCGGTGCGGCGGCGCTCACGTCTCTTTCCTGCCGAACAGTCCTTGCGGCCGCCACAGCAGCAGCAGGATGGTAAGCGCGTAGATGAAGAGGGTGCCGCCCTTGGGCAGATAGAGTTTCAGCACGAAATCAAGCACGCCCAGAATCAGCGACGCGTAATAGACGCCCATCACGCTGCCGAGCCCGCCGACCGACACCGCGATCAAAAAGTACACCAGATATTTGAGCGCGTATTGCGGATCGAGCCCCAAGAACTCGGCGCCGAGCCCGCCGCCGATTCCGGCCATGCCGCTGCCGAAAGCGAAGGTGATGGTGAACAGCCGGTCGACATTGATGCCGAGCGATTCCGCCATGCGGCGGTTGTCGACGGTGGCGCGGATCTGGGCGCCGATGCGGGTGCGCTCGAAGGCGAGCGAGATGCCGAGCCCGATCAGAAAGCCGACCACGATCAGGAAGATGCTGTAGGTGCGGTACTGCAGGAAGCCGAGATTGATCTGGCCGCGCAAAGCGGCAGGCAGCTGCAAGGTCTGGCTTTCCGGGCCGACCACGATGATGGCGCCGGCGATGAAAATGAAAATCAGCCCGATGGTGAACAGCACCTGGTCGAGCTCGCTGGCGCGGTAGAGGCGCCGATAGAGCGTTCGCTCCAGCACCACGCTGATGGCGGCGGTGGCGACAAAGCCGAGCGCCAAGGCGGCGGCGAAGCCGAAATGCGCGCGGTTCATCGACAGCACGATCACATAGCCGCCGAACATGGCAAAGGCGCCGTGGGCGAGGTTGACGAAGCCCATCAGCCCCATGGTGACGGACAGCCCGACCGAGACGATGAACAGCACGGTGCCGGCGGACAGCCCGCCCAACAAAATACCGGCGAAGTTAGCGACAAAGTCCACGGGTTACCCGAAATACGTTTCCCGGGCGCAGCGCAGCACCATAAGCGCGTCAACGCGCGTCTTGCGCGCGCTATGGTGATGCGCTGCTGACCCGGGATCGTTGCACACGCTGAGGCGGTACGATCCGGATCGGCGGTGCACCGCTTCGCGCTGCACCGCATCCGGGAACGCATTTCAGCTCACTTCTTCGGCGCGCACGGGCCGAGCGCCAGCACCTTGCACTCGTCCTTGACGCTGTCGACCACGGCGAGCTGTTTTTCGTGCAGCTTGCCGTCCGGCCCTTTCACCACTTCGGACAGATACTCGTTCATGATGATGTCGCGGGTTTCCGGATCGATCATGATCGGGCCCTGCGGGCTGTTGAACTTCCAGCCGAGCAGCGATTTCACCGCATCATCGCCGTCCATCTTGCCTTTGGTGGCCTGCACGGCATGCACGATGGCCGCCATGCCGTCATAGCCGCCGACGGCGGTGAAGTCGGGCGTCGAATTCGGCGCCGTAGGCTGCCTTCCAGGCGGCGACGAATTTCTTGTTCTGCGGATTGTCGAGGTCGGCATTGTAGTGATGCATGGTGATGAGGCCGACCGCGGCGTCGCCCATGCCTTGCAGCTTGATGTCCTGGACGATGTCGCCGGGGCCGATCAGCTTGATGCCGGCGGCCGCCATGCCGAGCGCGCCGTAGGTCTTGACCACCGCGGTGGCGTGATCGCCGGCCGGCACGAACACGAACAGCACGTCCGGCTTCTCGTCCTTGGCGCGCTGGAAGAACGGCGTGAAGTCCGGCACCGCGCCGGGCCCGCCGGCCGGGATGGCGTCGATCACATGGCCGCCATTGGCCTCGAACGCGTTCTTGAACGCTTCAAGACTGTCCTTGCCGGGCGGATAATCGGTATAGGCGACGACCGCGGTCTTGGCGTGCAGCTGCTTGGCCGCCGCGGCGCCGAGTGCGTAGCTCGAATGCCACATGGTGAACGAGGTGCGCACGTAATCGCCGGACAGATTGGTGATGAACGAGGTCGCCGCGTTCATGATCACCGCGAGCTTCTTGCCGGCATTGACGACCGGCGCCGAGGCGATGGCGTCGGGCGAATAGACCCAGCCCGCCAGCACGTCGACCTTGTCCTGGGTGAGCAATTCCTGGGCCGCGATCTTGGCGGCGGCGCCGTCGGGCGCCTTGGAATCGCGTTTGACCAGCGTGATCGTATAGGGCTTCACCTGATCGGCGTTGAGCTTGAGATAAAGCTCCATGCCGCGGTCGATCTGCTGGGCAAGCTCGGCGCCGACGCCGGTATAAGGCAGAATGACGCCGACTTTGACTTCCTGCGCCGAAGCGGCCTGCGTCATGGCCATGCCGGCCGCGACGGCGGTTGCGGCGACGGCCGCGATCATTCGTTTGGACATCAAAAATCCTCCCAGATTTCCGGAATTTCGGTTCGATTTCAATGGGCAACGTGCGGAATGCGATAGTACGGCGAAAGCCGGAAATGGCGCAAGCGAAGTCCGGCCGCGACGGTGCGGGTCTTCGTCGCGCAACGCCGGCGCATTATAGTTGCGGCGGCACGCTTACAGAAGGACATTTCCATGACGGCCTGGACTCGGATCGGGATCGCCGCCATTGCCGTCCTTGCCCTGAGCGCCGTCGTGCTGGCGCCGGGCGCGTCGGTGCCCGCATCCGTCGCGGCGGAGCGGCCGCTGTCCGACGCTCAACTCAAGAAGATCAACGGCTGGATTGCCGACCAGGGCAAGGACATCGCCGTCAGCGCGATCATAACCGAGATTTTGGGCCTGACCAAAAACGACGAGACGATTTCCGCGCGCGGCTACGCGGCACTCGACACCGCAAACGGCAACGAGATCCATCAGATATTCATTCTGCCGGAGGGCAAAGGCTATCTCGCCGACCACTTTCACCAGGACAAAGTCGAGGTCTACTGGGCCGATAAAGACCTCGTTCTGCTGACGGCGTTGTCCGGCATCCGTGGCGCCAAGCCCGAGATCATGTTCTTTCAGGACGCTCAAGCAGGCTTCAACAATGAGCTGACCTGGTGGGCGAAGTACGCCGATAAGAACTGAAAAGCTTTCCTGCCCCGCGATAGCGGGGGGCGGAAAGGTTCACGCCCACGTCGCGAAGCTTAAGCCCGTGCCGGTGCCGGCCGGCGTGCGGTAGCCGGGCACATATTCGAACCAGTTCAGATCGAGATGCTCGGCGGCGCCGGCGACGCCGACCCAGTTGAGGATTTCCGAGCTGCCGGAATGCAGCTTGTTGCGCGGCAGGGTCTGCAGAAATTTGGCGTCCTTGTCGGCGCAGGCCTTGAGGATGGCGCGGTCGAAATCCTCGTCGACCAGAAAATGGCTCAAGCCCCCGGACGCGATGATGCCGATGCGCGCGTCGCCCGGATAAGTCTCGACCGCCTGGCGGATGGCCTGGCCGAGCTCATAGCAGCGCCGCGGCCGCGGCTGGTTCGGCGGAAAATAGGTGTTGAGGAACACCGGCACGATCGGAATTGGTTTTTGCTCGTCCATCAGCCGGCGGTGCACATAGGCCATGCCGTGGCCTTCGCCTTCGCCCTCGCGCATGCGCTTCGACGACGCCGGATCGAAGCCGTGCTCCATCAGCCAGTCGATCAGGTGCAGCGCCAGCTTGGCGTCGACCGGATAGGCGCGCGGCTTATTCTCCTCGAAAAAACCTTGCCGGTTCTTCACGTACCATTCCGGGAAACGCTGGTGGTACTGCTCGTGCTGCTCGTTGCTGTTGAGGATGGTGTCGCCGTAATAGATCGCGAAAGTGGGCCGCGCGTCTTCCAGATAGGCTTCGTCCTGGTCGTCGCTCATGACGATGAGCGCATCGAGCCCGCTGCCGTTGAGCGTCTTGCTCAAATGCGCCATGGCGGCGCGCACCTTGTTCTGCCGCGCCACCAGCTCGGCCGGCGCGACCATCTCGGCCATCTTCGGATCGGCCTTTTCCAGAAGCTCCGCATAGGTGGTGGGCCGGCCCTCCTTGTCGCGGTGCTTGATCTTCTGGTCGGTCTCCTGGAAGCGCGGCAGCGTCTCGTCGGCGGCGAGCAGCATCGGCGTGTGCGAGCTTCCGGCTCCGAGAACGATTTTGGCCATCTGGCGTCTCCCGACAGAAAACTTTGCTATTGGGCCGGATGTTAGCACGTCTTCGGGACGAGGCGGCAGCTGCCGGTACCTTCGCGGACGCAATGCAGGTGCGTCAACGGCAGACCTCGGGGTGAGACAAGGCGCTGCTGGACAAGGGCAGGCCGGGATGTTGGTATGCCGCCCAATCGCAGCCCCAGTCATTGGTTAGCCGGAGGAAACCCATGAAATTTAAGATTTTTCTCGCCGCGGCCGGTGCCGCTTTGGCGCTTGCGGCAACGGACGCCGCGCGCGCTCAAGACAGCGTCAAAATCGGCTTCATCCTGCCGATGACCGGCCAGCAGCAATCGACCGGCAAGCAGATCGCGGCGGCGGTGAAGCTGTTCATGGCGCAGAACGGCGACACGGTTGCGGGCAAGAAGGTCGAGCTCATCATCAAGGACGACGGCGCCGTTCCCGACAACACCAAGCGCATTGCGCAAGAGATGCTCGTCAACGACAAGGTGACCTTCCTCGCCGGCTTCGGCGTGACGCCCGCGGCGCTCGCGGTCGCGCCGCTTGCCACCGAAGCCAAGACGCCGGAGATCGTCACCGCGGCCGGCACCTCGATCATCACCGAGCGGTCGCCCTATATCGCGCGCACGAGCTTCACCTTGGCGCAATCCACCGTGCCGATGGCCGACTGGGCGGCGCAGAACGGTATCAAGAAAGTCGTCACCATGGTGTCCGACTATGCGCCGGGCGCCGACGCCGAAAAATCGTTCAAGGACGAATTCACCGCCAAGGGTGGTGAGGTGATCGACAGCATCCGTTTTCCGCTCGCCAATCCGGATTTCGCGCCGTTCCTGCAAAAGGCCGCCGACCAGAAACCCGACGCGATCTTCGTATTCGTGCCGTCCGGCCAGGGCGGCGTTTTCGTCAAGCAGTTCGTCGAGCGCGGTCTCGACAAGGCCGGTATCAAGATCATCGGCCCAGGCGACGTGACCGACGATGACATCCTCAACAATATGGGCGATGCCATCATCGGCACCATCACCGCGCATTTCTATTCCGCCGATCACGACTCCGCGGCCAACAAGGCGTTCGTCGCCGCATTCAAGAAGGCCAACGACGGCATGCGACCGAACTTCATGGCGGTCAGCGGCTATGACGGCATGCACCTGATGTACGAGATGCTGAAGAAGACCGGCGGCAAGACCGACGGCGATTCGCTCATCGCCGCCGCCAAAGGCCTGGCCTGGGAAAGCCCGCGCGGCCCGATCTCGATCGATCCGGACACCCGCGACATCATCCAGAACATCTACATCCGCAAAGTCGAGAAGAAGGGCGGCGAACTCTACAACGTCGAATTCGCCACCTTCCCGAACGTCAAGGATCCGATCAAGGCTGCGGAGAAGAAATGAGATTCACCTCTCCCCGCGCGCGGGGAGAGGTCGAGTGAGCGAAGCGAGCGAGGGTGAGGGGGCCTCGCCGCAATTCTGAGCGCCGCAATTCTGAGCCAAGCGGAGAGGCCCCCTCACCCCACCCTCTCCCCGCACGCGGGGAGAGGGAGACGGCGGCTCGAGCACGGACAAATGCTGACCATCCTGTTCGACGGAATTGCCTACGGCATGCTGCTGTTCGTGCTGGCGTGCGGGCTGTCGGTCACGCTCGGGCTGATGAATTTCATCAACCTCGCCCACGGCGCCTTCGCCATGGCGGGCGGCTATTGCACCGTCATCGTCGTCAACCGCCTCGGCGTGCCGTTCGCGCTCGGCCTGCCGATCGCTTTCCTGGTGACGGCGATCATCGGCGGCCTCTTCGAGCGCACGCTCTATGTGCATGTCTATGCCAAGCCCCATCTCGACCAGGTGCTGTTCACCATCGGGCTGGTGTTCATGTCGGTCGCGGCCACCGACTACGTGATGGGCTCGTCGCAGCAATTCGTGCAGATCCCGGAAGCGCTGCAGGGCCAGTTCAATGTGTTCGGCATCGGCATGGGCAAATACCGGCTGCTCATCATCGTCGGTCTGCGGGCTTTTGACGATCGCGCTGCAATTGATGCTGACCAAGACGCGGTTCGGCAGCCGGCTGCGGGCCGCGGTCGACGATCAGCGCGTGGCGCGCGGGCTCGGCATCAATGTCGGCGCGGTGTTTGCCGTCACCTTTGCGTTCGGCTCCGGGCTCGCCGGGCTGGGCGGCGCGCTCGGCGCCGAAATCCTCGGCCTCGATCCGACCTTCCCGCTGAAATACATGATCTACTTTCTGATCGTGGTCACGGTCGGCGGCACGTCCAGCATCACCGGGCCGTTCCTCGCCTCGATCCTGCTCGGCATCGGCGACGTCGCCGGCAAATATTACGTGCCGAAGCTCGGTGCCTTCGTCATCTACGCTATCATGATCGTGGTCTTGCTCTGGCGGCCGCAGGGCTTGTTCGCCCGCAGTACGGCACGGTGAAGGCGATGATGACCCCGCTCGCCGACGACGTCGCCGCTTATCTCAAGCACCGCGCCCGCTGGTCGCCGCTCGAGATCGCGTTCTGGATTTTCGCTTTCGCCACCATCTGGCTGTTCCCCGGCAAATATCTGATCATGAAGGATACGGCGATCCTGGCGCTGTTCGCGCTGTCGCTCGATCTCATTCTCGGTTATGCCGGCATCCTCTCGCTGGGCCAGGCGGCGTTTTTCGGCATTTGCCGGATATTTCGCCGGCCTCGTCGCCAAATACGGCATCGTCAACGAGCCGGTCATCGCGCTGATCCTCGGCGGCGTGGTTGCGGCCGCGCTCGGCTTTGTCACGAGCTTTCTGGTTTTGCGCGGCTCCGACCTGACGCGGCTCATGGTCACGCTCGGCGTCTCGCTGATGCTGGGCGAAGTCGCCAACCGCTATTCCGATCTCACCGGCGGCGCCGACGGGCTGCAAGGCGTCACCGTGGCGCCGATCCTCGGCCTGTTTCGCTTCGATCTCTACGGACATAATGGTTATGTCTATTGCCTGATCGTGCTGTTCGTCTGCTTCGTCATCGTGCGCCGCATCGTCTATTCGCCGTTCGGCCTGTCGCTGCGCGCCGTCAAGGGCAACGCGCTGCGCGCCTCAGCCGTCGGCATTCCGGTGAAATGGCGGCTTGGTGGCGATCTATACGATCTCCGCCGGATTTGCCGGCATCGCCGGCGCGCTGCTCACCCAGACCACCGCGTTCTGCTCGCTTGACGTGTTCTCGCTCGATCGCTCCGCGGATCTTCTTCTCGTGCTGATCATCGGCGGTACCGGCTATCTCTATGGCGGCCTGATCGGCGCGGTGATCTACAAATTCCTGCAGGACTGGATCTCGACGCTGACGCCGCAATACTGGCAGTTCTGGATCGGGCTTGTGCTGGTGGTCATCGTGCTGGTCGGCCGCGACCGGATCGGCGCGGCGAACGAGGCGGTGCGAAACGCACTCCATCGCATCGGCTCGCGCGTTATCGCCCGGCCAGCCGCGCTCGGCAGCGCGGCGCCGGATGGGCCCTGAACGATGGCGATCCTCGAAACCATCGGCCTGGAAAAGCGCTTCGGCGGCATTACAGCGGCGCACGACGTTTCGCTCGCTGTCGAGAAGGGCGCCCGCCACGCGCTGATCGGGCCGAACGGCGCCGGCAAGACCACGGTGATCAATTTGCTCACCGGCGTGCTCAAGCCGACCGCCGGCCGCATCCTGCTCGACGGCCGCGACATCACGGCGCTCGATCCGCATCAGCGTGTGCGGCTCGGCATGGCGCGCACGTTCCAGATCAACCAGCTATTCCTCGATCTGACGCCGCTCGAGACCATCGGGCTTGCGGTCTCCGAGCGTCTCGGCTCGGGCGCCGACTGGTGGCGGCTGGTCGGCAGCAAAGCCGCGGTGACCGACGAGATCGTCGAAATCGTCGAGCGCTTCCGCCTCGCCGATGTGATGCACGAGCGCACCGCGATATTGCCCTACGGCAAGCAGCGACTTCTCGAGATCGCGCTCGCCTTCGCCTGCCGGCCCCATGTGCTCCTCCTCGACGAGCCAGCCGCAGGCGTGCCCGAGGCGGAGCGGCATGAGCTTCTCGCCACCATCGCCGCGCTGCCGGCCGAGGTCACGGTGCTGTTGATCGAGCACGACATGGATCTGGTGTTCTCGTTCGCCGACCGTATCTCCGTCCTGGTCAACGGCTCACTGTTCGTCGACGGCGCGCCCGAGGATGTGGCACGCGATCCTCGGGTCAAGGCGGTCTATCTCGGCGAGGAAGCCGATGCGTGAGCTTCTCAGCATCGAGAATTTATCAGCCGGCTACGGCGAAGCCGTGGTGCTGTCGAACGTGTCGCTCAACCTTGCCGAAGGCCAGGCGCTGGCGCTGCTTGGCCGCAACGGCATGGGCAAGACCACGCTGGTCAATACCGTGGTCGGCGTCACCCGCTATTTCGGCGGCACGATCGTGCTCGACGGCGCCGATATCACCAGGCTGCGGCCCGACCAGCGCGCCCATATCGGCATCGGCTGGGTGCCGCAGGAGCGCAACATCTTCAAGTCGCTCACGGTGCACGAGAACCTCACCGCGATCGCGCGGCCGGGGCCATGGACCACGACAAAAGTCTACGCGCTGTTTCCGCGGCTTGAGGAACGGCGCGGCAATCTCGGCAATCAGCTGTCCGGCGGCGAGCAGCAGATGCTCGCGGTCGCGCGCGCGCTGGTGCTCAATCCGCGCGTCATGCTGCTCGACGAGCCGCTCGAAGGCTTGGCGCCGATCATCGTCGAAGAATTGCTGGCGGCATTGCGCCGCGTCATCCGCGACGAGGGCATGTCGGCGATCCTGGTCGAGCAGAACGCGAAAAAAATCCTCGGCGTCACCGACAACGCCATCATCATCGAGCGCGGCTGCGTGGTTCATGCCGCGGATAGCGCGACACTGATCGCCGACCGCGCCGCGCTGGAGAAGCATCTTGGCGTGACCGATACCGGACCGCGTCGGATCGGAAGAGCGCGACAGCCGAGCTAAGGTTGCGGCCCGGTGCCCGGTTGCGTGCTAGGTCTGCGCACACACCGGGAAAAGACGATCGTCCATGCCGCTATAGCGTGCTTCGCCGTCTTGCAGCCGCGCATTATTGGCTTCGCGCAGCGCGGCGTCCACCTCGCCGTAGAGAAAGGCCAGGAAGGCGTAGCGCCGCCCTCGCGTAATCGGCGTGACCTGATGCAGCGCGCCGCAGGAGAACACGACGGCACCGCCGACCGGCGCCCGATAGACCTTGCGGCCGAATTCCGGAAACTGCAGGTCGCAGCCGTCATAATCCTTGTTGAGATTGAGCGTGACGGCGAAACGCCGGTGCTGCGCGCCGGCATTGACATTGTCGCGATGCCGATAGAAATGCCCGCCGACGGCGCTGTCGTAACAAGCCACGATGTAGCGATCCATGCGGGTCGCGTCGAATTGAAAGTACGCTTTTATGGCGGGCAGCAGGCGACGGCGAAGTTGATCGCATATCGCCTCACGCAGCTTCGGGGGCCACCAGCGGCAGATCGTTGCGGCGTTTGAGCCGATGGTCGACCACCGTTTAACTCTTGCCGGCGACATCGAGCATGAAACCGGAATCCCGGCCACCCATCCGGTCATAGAGCTTGACCAGCAGTTCGCAGAACGGAAAGTCGAACACGCGCGGGACGATCAGGACCGGTGCATTCATCGGCACGCCGGCCGCGTCGTCGACGCGCGGCAAGCTCCGCAGCAGGTCGCGCAGCCCGGTGAGATGGTCGTCCAGACGGTTCCACGCAATATTGGCAATGGCGCGCAACATCGGATCGAGCACGACGGTGCGCGAGTTTTCGAGAGCTCCGTAGATTCGCGACAATGCGCGATCGTAATCGGCGAGAAACGAGACGGCTGGGTTGCCGAGTTCGATCAGCGGCTCCTCGGGGGTGTCGCCAAGACGACGTGGGCAGTGAGCCGGTCTTCGTCGAACAAATCGGTGTCGCGAAGCAGCTCAGCGAGCTTTTGTCGTGCCTGGGGGTCGTCAGCCGGGCCAAGAAAGCACAACACGATCCAGCGTCCCGCCGCGACCTGCAAGTGGAAGCTGCCGCCCGTGACCGTGGCGGCGCTGAACCACGGCGCCGGATCGCCCAAAGCTATCTGATGTTGGAGGACTATTTGATTTTGGGCGACGCCGTTATCGAGCATGGAATGTCCCACGCGATCGGAAGTCGCCCAATGATGGATTTAAGAAAAAATCGTTAAAATTGCGTTAACCCCAGGTATAAAGAAGAAATTTATACTGATATTACCGACTTTTATCGGCCTGTCGTCAATCTTTATCAGTTTTTGTTCTGACGAATATTGAATCGGCCGCGCAAGTGGCGTTCCGGCCGAAGTAATCGGTGAAATGCGTATCCACCAGATAGCTGCCGGGATGCGCGCGGAGAAACTGCCGCAGCGCCTCGCGTTTGACGTCGCTGTCTTCCACCACAAGATAATCCCCGGGCGCGAGGAAGCGGTGAAAGTGTTGCAGGACCCCCGCCACGTTGTGGTGGGCGTCTTCGACCACCAGCCACGGGTGCGGCTCGGTTTGCAGCAAATCGGGATCGAACAGCCGTTCCGGTTCGGCGCAATCGCCCTGATAAAAGCGCACCTGCGGGTGTTCGATCCCGGCTTTGCACCGATCGACCGAGTGGACGCGGCCGTCGCCGCCGCAAAACGCCAGACTATCGGCGAACCATGTGGCGCTGGCGCCATGGCCGGAACCGATCTCGAACACCGTGCGCGGGCGAAGCTCGGCGAGCAGCGCCGGGTACATGGCAAAATCGAACACGTTCTTCATCAGCGGCACGCCGCGCCAGCGCATGAGCGACGGCGCGCCCTGGCAGGTCAGCAGCACATCGACGCCGAACTCGGTGCCGAAGCGCGGATGATAATGAACGCCCGACATTTCGCGCCGGGAGAATTCCACGAAACGCCCTTGGCGCCAGCGATCGAGGAATAGCCGCATCCGCAGCAGGTCCCATTGCAGGTTTTGGTTTTGGCCGGGTGATTGCGCAGCATGGTCGCGAACGCTGTCTTCCCACGAACGTGCCGGATCGAAGGCAATGAGGCGGCTCACGACGCGCGTGAACCAGCTGTCAAAGATGCTCAGCAGGCCGCCTTGCTCGCGTTCGACCTTCGCCCGCATCTCGCCGATGAAGTCGAGCGCGGCGGTCTTCAGGGCATCGCCTGAAATCAAATGCGCGGCGTCGGATGAAACGGGAGCGGTCACCAAAGTCTGTCGTCTCGGCGGCTGCCCGGGAGTTTTCGAGCAGACCTGAATTCGCCCCGCATTCACCTCTAGAAAATTATGGTTAACAATTGGTTTCGCCTGGCGGGACGGGTTACTTCGCCGCTTACTTGGCCGCCTCTTTGGCCTTGGCGACGATGTCGGCCGGTGTGGCGTAAATATCCTTCACCAGCTTATCGACGTCCTCGCCGGAGACCGGATTGACCTCGAGCTGGGTCTTGTCGGCTTCGGCAAGAAAATCCTTGTCCTGCATCGTGTCCATGAAGGCCTGGCGCAGCACCGCGATCGCGGTCGGCCGGCAGATTGGGCGGCGCCACATAGGGCCGGCCCATCACCTGGCGGGCGAAGATCATCTTGAGGATCGCCCGCTGCTCGTCGGTCTTGGCGAAATCGAGCACCGACGGCACGTCGGGCAATTCGGGGTGTTTGTTGAGCGACAGCTGGACCAGCACGATCATCTTCTTCTCGTCGATCCACGATTTGTGCGTCGACTTCACGCTCGACCACGACCAGCCGCAGCGGCCGTTGACCTCGCCGCGCTCCATCGCCAGCACCACGTCGTTGCCGCCGGGATAGCCTTCGACGATCTTGAAATGTGTGCCGAGCACGTTGTTGAGCACGCGCGGGAACTGATCGGTGTCGGCGCTGGTGCCGGTGCCGCCGACCGCGAGCTCCTTGGTGAACAGGTCCTCGAACTTGGTGATGCCGGAATCCTTCAGCGCCACGCAGACGCTGACTTCGTTGTTGGCGCTGCCGAGCCAGTTGAATTTCTGCGCCTCGAACTGGTCGCCCTTGCCGATCAAGAGCGGATCGAAGGCGATGCCGCGGCCGATGGTGCCGAACGCCGAGCCATCCTGGGGCGCTACGCGATAGAGCCAGTTGGCGAGGCGGAGCGAGCCTGCGCCTTCCATGTTGCGCGGCACCAAGGTCGGATTGCCCGGAATATGCGCGCCCATGTGGCGGCCGATCACGCGGGCATAAAAGTCGTAGGCGCCGCCGGTCGAGTAACCGATATATTCGTCGACATTGCGATTCTTGTAGAACTCGGCAGGACTTTGCGCGGCGGCGAAACCCGTGGCCCCGAACCAGAGCAGCTGCGGCGGCAATGGCAATATGATTTTGCGAAAGTCTCATGATCCTCCTCGTAACGCGCTCAAATGCGCGGGCGTTCCGCGGTGTTTGCGGCAAACGGTGCGGCAACGCAACATTCTTGTATGACTTGACGCATCGGCGCCTTTGGTGCGCGATAGCGGCCGTGGCAGGGGGAGCCGCTCGATGCAGCCGGATATGATCGCGAGCGCCGTCCACGCGCTGCATCTCCTGCTTGAGCCGACGCGGCTGATGCTTCTGTTCCTCGGCGTGCTGATCGGGCTGGCCATCGGCGTGCTGCCGGGCCTGAGCGGCATCGTCGGCTTGGCGATGCTGATCCCGTTCACCTACAACCTCGACGAATACACCGCCTTTGCGCTCCTCCTCGGCATGGCGGCGGTGATCACGTCGTCGGATTTCATCACCGCGGTGCTGTTCGGCGTGCCCGGCCATGTCGGCGCCGCCGCCA
Source organism: uncultured Alphaproteobacteria bacterium (assembly GCA_963831975.1). Taxonomy (GTDB): domain Bacteria; phylum Pseudomonadota; class Alphaproteobacteria; order Rhizobiales; family Xanthobacteraceae; genus BOG-931. The sequence goes on along the minus strand of CAWHSO010000026.1, from coordinate 104,394 downwards.
CCGTGATCGACGGCCACGCCATGGCGCGCAAGGGCGAAGCCGGCCGCGCCTTCGGCGCCGGCTTTGCCGCCTCGCTCGCCGGCGGTGTGGTCGGCGCCATCGTGCTCGGCATCAGCATTCCGATCTTGCGGCCGCTGATGCTGTCGATCGGCTCGCCTGAGCTTTTGGCCTTCACGCTGTTCGGCATGTCGATGGTGGCGACGCTGTCCGGCCGCGCGCCGCTCAAGGGGCTCACCGCCGCCGGCCTCGGCCTGATGATCGCCATGGTCGGCTCGCGCTCGCAGACCGGCACGCTGCGCTGGACTTTCGGCTGGCTCTATCTGTGGGACGGCGTGCCGCTCATTCCGGCGACGCTCGGCATTTTCGCGCTGCCGGAGCTCTGCGAGCTTGCGGTGTCGCGCAGGCGCATCGCCGGCGACAATGCGCCGAACATCAATCTCTCCAGCCAATGGCAGGGCGTGCGCGACGTGGCCGACAATTGGTGGCTGGTGCTGCGCTGTAGCGTGCTCGGCACCGGCCTCGGCGCCATTCCCGGCATCGGCTCGGCGGTGATCGACTGGATCGCCTACGGTTACGCCCAGCGCACCGAGAAGAACGCCGAGACCTTCGGCACCGGCGACGTGCGCGGCGTGATCGCGCCGGAAAGCTCCAACAATGCCAAGGAGGGCGGCCACCTGGTGCCGACCATCGCCTTCGGCGTGCCGGCCGGCGCGTCGATGGCGATCCTGCTCGGCGCCTTTCTGATGCACGGGCTGACGCCGGGGCCCGAGATGCTGACCAAGCATCTCGATCTCACCTACATGATCGTGTGGAGCCTGACGCTCGCCCATGTCATCGGCGCGGTCATCTGTCTCGCCTGCAGCCGCTATCTCGCGCAGATCTCGCGCATCCGGCCGGAAATCCTGCTGCCGATCATCATCGCGCTGGTCTTCGTCGCCGCCTTCGAGGGCGAGCACGATTGGGGCGATCTCTATGCGCTGGTGTTCTTCGGCGTCATCGGCTGGATCATGAAGCGGCTCGGCTGGCCGCGGCCGCCGATGGTGCTCGGCATCGTCGTCGGCGCGATCTTCGAGCGCTACCTGTTCATCTCGACCCAGCTTTACGGCTGGGGCTGGCTGTGGCGGCCGGCGGTGCTGGCGATCCTCGCCTGCGTGGTCTGGGCGCTGTACCGGCCGCTGTCGCAGATCGCCGTGACCCTGATCGGCCAATTGCGCGAGGTCGGCGGCCGCACGCCGCGGTTCGGCGCCGCGCCGGCGTTTTCGCTCGCCGTCATCGTGCTGATCGTCGCCGCCATCGCCTCGTCGGCCGGCTGGCCGCACGACGCCAAGATCGTGCCGCTCACCGCCTGCGGCATGGCGCTGGTCGCCGCCGTGCTCAATCTCGTCAACGAGCTGTTCGGCCGCGAGCAGGCGGTCGATGCCCATGCCGATGCCACCGTGCAGGTGCGTGCTCAAACTGACGATCTCGGCATAGCGCCGGACGTCCTGCGCCGCCGTGCGACCCTCTTTTTCGTCTGGATGGCGCTGTTCATCGCCGCCGTCTGGCTGATCGGCTTCATTCCGGCGATCGCGGTGTTCGTGTTCGCCTATATGGCGTTCGGCTTCGGCGAACCGCCGCTACCGTCGCTGGGTTACGCCACCGCCACCACGCTGCTGTGCTGGGTGGTCTTCCACTGGGCGCTCGGCGTCGCCTGGCCGCAATCGCTGCTCGGCGATCTGTTTCCCGACCTGCGCGCCTCTACCGGGCTGATCTGATTTGCCGGCATGGCGCGGCGCGCTGCTCCGCGGCCATGACATTGCGCGCGTGGCGGAAATCCCCTAAAGACCGGCACGAAGCGCCAACGCGCTTTCCCCGGCAGCATGGAGGGCGGCCTGCTTCCGGGCGGAGCGCAGCGAAGAAAAAGGAGCGCGCCATGACGGGAATGCTGGAACACGAAATGCCCGGGCTCGGCCATAACAAGCCGTCCGACGAAGATGCCGACGAGATCAAGCACGGCAAATGGGAGCGCTGGTCGAAGAAGCGCACCTTCGTCCGCGCCCTCGAAGGCACCTACAGCCATCTCTACAAGAAGCTGCTCGAAGAGCCGCGGGTCTACTCTTCCAAGGATCATCCGTGGAAGGGCGGGCCGGCGATGTACGGCAAGCACATCATCTCGCCGCAAGCGGTCAGCGTCGTGCAGTCGATCGAATCGCACATCGAGTGCTACGCGCCGCTCAATGCCGGCCAGAAACACGGCCACCTCAACAGCGCGGTGTTCTACGTGCTCAAGGGCCACGGCCATGACGTCCACGACGGCCGCTACATGAAATGGGAAGCCGGCGACGTCATGCTGGTCGAGAACGGCTGCGTGCACCAGCATTTCAACGACGACGAGAAGGAATCCTGCATCCTCCTGGTGTTCAAGGCCAAGCCGCTGTTCCTGTTCATGCACCTTCTGTTCCAGAAGATGGTCGAGTGGCCGACCGACAAGCTGCCGCCCGGCGTCAAGGAATTCCATCCGCCGACGGAAATTTGAGCGCCGAGGGCATCATGACATTGTTCGAAGACAAACAAGCCGCGCTGTCCGGCGACAACACCAGCGCATTCCTCGCCGAGGCGATGGTCGAGTCGGAAAAATTCCGCGCCGATTACGCCACGCTGCCGAACGTCATCAAGGCCAAGGACATGCCGTGGGAGCGCTCGCCCGACGGCCTGATCAAGCATCTGGTGAACCAGAAGATGCACACGCGCGAGTGCTGCATCGAAGCCTATATGCAGTTCCTCAAGGACGGCGAGCGCTCCGGCAAGCACCGTCACATGTGGGAAGAATTGTTCTTCGTGGTCGAGGGCTCCGGCTACGACCTGCACTGGGACCTGAAATGGGACTGCCTCGAAGCGTTCGACTGGCAATGGGCCGAGGCGCCGAAGAAATTCGAATGGACGGTCGGCGACTACGTCTATATCCCGCCCTTCACCATGCATCAGCACTTCGCCAATGCCGGCCAGGAATGCCGCATCATCGTGATGTGAACCGCATCGTCAAAGACATGGGCTTTGACTGGTACGACCAGGTCGAGCGCGCGCCGGGATTCTGAAGGCTGCAACAGCTGCGCGCGGTCAGTTCAACATCGTGACCAGCACTTTGACGGGATTGCCGTTGCGGACCACGGCGATCCCAGCGCGGCCGGCCAGGTCTTCCCAGGATTTTGCCGGACTGGCAAAGGTCCACAGCTCGTCGCCCGGCTGCATCGTGGCTTTCAGCTCGTCCCACGCCTTGCTTTGAAAGCCGAATGGCTTGGCGGCCTCGGGAAAGCGCTGCGCCCGCTCGTCGTTGATGCCGGGATGAGCAGCCTCGGCCTCCTCGACGCTGATCTTCTTGTCGAGCCATTCTTTTGGAATCGGCGAGGCATCGTCGGCAGCACGCGCCGGCCCGCCATGCCACAGCGCAATCGCGCATAACAAAGCAACGACGAGACGCATGGCGTAGCTCCGCCGATCTTGTTCGCCGCGCTACTGTAAGGAGATGTTGGCCTCTTTTATGACGCGGCCCCACAGCTTTGTTTCCGAGGCGAAGAACTTGGCGGCGTCGGCGGGCGTGCCGCCCATCGGCTCGAGCCGGAGCGCGCGCAGCTTGTCGTCGATCTGCGGCTTTTGCAGCACCGCCACCACGTCGGCGTTGATCTTGTCGGCCAAAGCCTGCGGCAGGCCGGGCGGCCCGACGATCGGAAACCAGGTGATCGAGCGGAAGCCCGGAAGCCCCGATTCGGCGATGGTCGGGATCTCCGGGACGTCCTTGGCGCGTTCCTCGCTGGCGACGCCGAGCAGTTTCAGCTTGCCGGCGCGATAGAGCGGCACCGACGTGGTGAGCGTGTCGAAGAACATGTCGACATTGCCGGACATGACGTCGGTGAGTGCCGGCTGCGCGCCGTTATAGGGCACGTGCACCATCTTGATGCCGCCGAGCAATTCGAGCTCGCTGCCGGACAGATGCGCGGTCGAGCCGGCGCCTTGCGAGGCGTAAGTGAGCTTGCCGGGATTGGCCTTGCCGTAGGCGATCAGCTCCTGGATCGTGTTGGCGGGAAGATCCGGACGCACCACGAGCACATTGGGGATCTTGGCCAACAGCGCGATCGGCGTGAATTTCAGCGGATCGTATTTGAGGTCGTGATAGAGCAGGTGCTGGATCGAGACCGGTGACGGCGGACAGATCAGCAGCGTGTAGCCGTCGGGCGCCGCGCGCGCCACGTATTCGGCGCCGATCGCCATAGCGGCGCCGGCCATATTCTCGACGATGACCGGCTTGCCCCACATTTCGCTGAGCTGGTTGCTGACGAGCCGCGCCAGGATATCGGTCGTCGATCCCGGCAGCGACGGCACGACGATTTTCACGACGTGCGTCGGATAGGGCTCCTGCGCGCGTCCCGCACTCGCCGCGAGCACGGCAAAGAACAGGGCCAGGAGCCGAAGTCACGTAGTGCTCGGCATGTCGATCCCCGGATTCACGCATTTGCGCAGATGGCGCCAGCGACTATAGAAAATCCCGAGACTGCGAGCCAAGGCCCGGCGGCGTTCGCGTACCGCGGCGTATTGCCCGGGCAAGTTGAGGGAACGGCGTCCGAGCGATGGCGACAAGAAATATCGATTGGGCGTCGACGTCGGCGGCACCCACACCGACCTGGTGCTGCTCGACGTTGCCGACGGCTCGCTCGCCGTCGAGAAGGTTGCGACGACGCCGAAAAATCCCGCGCTCGGCATCATGCGCGGCATCGGCAACTTTGCCGCGCGCGGCGTCGATCTGTCCGGCATCGAATTTTTCTCCCACGGCACCACCATCACCACCAATGCGCTGCTGGAAATGCGCGGCGCCAAAGTCGGCCTGCTCATCAACCGCGGCTTCCGCGCCATCCAGGAGACCCAAGGCCAGGCGCGCGACGGCAATGTGTTCGATTATTTCTTCCAAAAGCCGCCGCCGATCGCGCCGCAGAGCCTGACCCGCGAGATCGGCGGCCGCATCGATTACGCGGGCGCCGTGCTCGAGCCGCTCGACGAGGACGCGGTGCGGCAAGCGGCGGCGGAGCTCAAAGCCGCCGGCGTCGTCTCGATCGCGGTGTGCTACCTGTTCGCCTTCATGAATCCCGCGCACGAAGCAGCGCACCGGCGCGCTGATCCGCGAGATTTTCCCCGAGGCGCATATTTCGCTGTCGTCCGAGGTGCTGTCGCGGGTGCGCGAATGGCCGCGGATGTCGGCGACGCTGCTGAATGCCTATCTCGCGCCGGTGCTGGTCACCTACATCGCCGATCTGGAAAAGCGCCTCAACGCCGCCGGCGTCACCACGCAGCAGCGCTTCCTGATGCAGTCGAACGGCGGCGTCATGCCGTTCGCCGCCGCGGTCACCGGCCACAAGACCGTGCACAGCCTGCTGTCGGGTCCGGCGGCGGGCGCGCAGGCGAGCGCCTATCTGCCGCGCGACGATGGCGGCGCGGGCGGGCGCGGCATCGTCACCCTCGACATGGGCGGCACCAGTTGCGACATCGCCTTCATCGAGGGCGGCGCGCCGCTCGAAGTCACCGAAGGCACCGTGGCGCGGCGGCAGCTCGACGTGCCGGCGCTCGACCTGACCACGATCTCGGCCGGCGGCGGCTCGATCGTGTGGATCGACCGCGCCGGATTTTTGAGCGTCGGCCCGCAAAGCGCCGGCGCCGATCCGGGGCCGGTGTGCTACGGCCGCGGCGGCGACAATCCGACCGTGACCGACGCCGACATCGTCTGCGGCTTGCTCAATCCGGATTATTTTCTCGGCGGCACGCAGAAGCTCGATGCCGCCGCGGCGCGCGCCGCGCTCGAAACCAAAATCGCCGCGCCGATGAAGATGACGTTGCGCCGAAGCCGCCGCCGGCATCCGCCGCATCGTCGACATGCGCATGGCCGACGAGGTGCGGGTGTTCGCGGCGCGGCGCGGCGTCGATCTTGAGCGAGTTTGCGCTGTTGCCGTTCGGCGGCGCCGGCGCGGTGCATGCCGCCGCGGTCGCCGAGGAGCTCGGCATGCGCCGCATCGTCGTGCCGGCGCGGCCCGGCGCGTTTTCGGCGCTCGGGCTGCTCTGCACCGACGTGCTGCACGACTACATCCGCTCCGAGCTTGGCGCGCTCGACCGGCTCGATCCGGCCCATGCCGAGCAATTGTTTCGCGACATCGAGGCCAAGGCGGCGAGCGAGCTTGCCGAAGAAGGCCTCGACCCGAGCGCGGCGGCGTTCGAGCGCGATCTCGACATGCGCTATGCCGGGCAGGGCTATGAGTTGCGCGTGCCGCTTGAGCGGACTTTGGCAGAACGCGCTCGACGGCAAAGCGCTCAAGGCGGCGCGCGCAGCGCTTCGACGAGGTGCACGCCAAAATCCACGGCCACGCCGCCAAGGAAAAGAGCGTCGAAGTCGTCAGCTATCGGCTGCGCGTGCGCGTCGCCGTGCCGAAATACCAGCCGCAAGCGCTGCCGGCCGGCGCGCCGTCATCGCCGCCGCCGGCGTCGATCAAGGGCACGCGGCGCGTGTCGTTCGATGCCGGCAAGGCGCTCGACACCGACGATCTATGATCGCGACAAGCTTCGGTTGGCGTCAGCTTTCGCCGGCCCCGCCATCGTCGAGCAGTTCGACGCCACGACGGTCGTGCCGCCCGGCTGGCACGCCTTTGTCGATCGCCACGGCAATCTCATTCTGGAACGGAGCAGACTGAACATGGTCGACGCCATCACCACCCAGGTCGTGCGCAACCGCATCGGCAGCCTGATGCAGGAGATGCACTACCATTTCTATCGCTCGGGCTATTCGACCATCATCCGCGAATTGCGCGATTTCTCCTGCGTCATCCTCGACCGCCACGGCGGGCTGATCGTGGCGCCGCCGATGTTCTTTCACGCGCCGGTCTATCGGCACCTGGTCGGCAAAAATCTTCGCGCTGCACGGCGACGATATCGGCGACGGCGACATGTTCGTCTGCAATCATCCCTATGACGGCGGCCTGCCGCATGTTTCCGACATGGCTTTCGTTTCGCCGATCATCGTCGGGCACGACGCTGGTCGGCTTTGCCGGCTCGATCGCGCACAAGGCCGATGTCGGCGGCACCATGCCGGGCTCGACCTCGGCCAACGCCACCGAAATATTCCAGGAAGGCCTGCTGCTGCCGCCGGTGAAAATCTATTCGCGCGGCGTCTACAATGACGATCTCGAACGCCTCATCCTCGCCAACAGCCGGCAGCCGGAACTGGTGCGCGGCGACATGCATGCGCAGATGGCGGCGACGCAGATGGGCGCCGTCGCGCATTCTTGAGACCTGCGAACGGTTCGGCGCCACGGCGGTCATGGACGCGTTCGCGGCGCTGCTCGCCGGCGCCGCCGCCGAGCTGCGCGCCGCGATCAAGGCGCTGCCCGACGGCGAAGCTTCCGCCGAAGGTTTCATGGACAATGACGGCGTCGAGCTCGACCGGCCGGTGCGTTTTGCCGTGCACCGTGCGCGTGCAGAACGGCGATATCACCTTCGATTTCACCAAGAGCGACCGCCAGGCCAAGGGGCCGATCAATCTGCGGCCGTCGATGGTCGAGGCCTGCGTGTTCTATTCGCTGATCGGCGCGCTCGATCCGAAGCTGGCCTTCAACGACGGCATGCGCGATGTGGTGCAGTTCGTCTACGCGCCGAACACCGTCACCAATGCCAGCGCGCCGGCGCCGGTCAGCTCCTATCAGGCGGCGAACCAAAAGCTCACCGACGTGATCCTCGAAGCGCTGGCGCCGTTCCGCCCCGAGCGCGCGCTCGCCAATAGCGGCTCGAGCGGCGCCATGCTGATCTCGTGGAAGGACGGCGGCCGGCCGGGCCAGCCGTCGCTGCAATACGAGATCCTCGGCTCGGCCTATGGCGGCGGCAACGGCAATGACGGCGCGTCGGCGGTCGCGACCCACACCAGCAACCTGCACATCACGCCGATCGAGATTCTCGAAACCGAATTTCCCTGCCGCATTACCGAATTCGACATGGTGCAGGATTCCGGCGGCGCCGGCGAATTCCGCGGCGGGCTGGCGTTCCGGCGCATCTACGAATTGTTGCAGGACGCCAGCGTGGTGCGCCGTTACGACCGGGCGAAATTTCCGCCGAACGGCGTCGCCGGCGGCAAGCCCGGCAGCCGCAGCCGCTTTGTCATCCACCTTGGCGCCGAGGACGAGCGGGAGACGCCGGCCTCGGGCCGCTACGAATTGCGCGCCGGCGAGCGCTTCCTGTTGCAAAGCGCCGGCGGCGGCGGCTACGGCGATCCGAAAAAGCGCGACCGCGCGGCGCTCAAGCGCGATATCGCGGAAGGCTACGTCTCGGCCGCTTCGGCCGAGCGCGATTACGGCAGCAAGGATTGATCGTCATGGCGGATGGCAAGAAAGAACGGGTCGGCATCGTCGGCGCAGGACGCATGGGATTGTCCATGCTCAAGCACCTGGTCAAGAAGGGCTACGCGGTCACGGTCTGCGACATCAGCGAGAAGCAACGCGAAGCCGCGCGCGCCGCTGGCGCATCAATCGCCATGACTCCGGCGGAAGTCGGTAAGGCGAGCGACATCGTCATCCTCGGCGTCGGCTACGACGACGAGGTCAACGACGTCGTGTTCGGCAAAAACGGTTTGCTGGAGACCATGGCGCCCGGCTCGATCATCGCGGTGTCGTCGACGGCGAAGCCCGACACGGTCAAAGCGGTTGCCGCGCGCGTCGCCGAAAAAGGCATCGAGGTGCTCGACGCGCCGATCTGCCGCGGCCGGTTCGCCGCCGACGAAGGCACGCTGCTGGCGCTGGTCGGCGGCAAGGCCGAAGTCGTCGCCCGCGCCCGGCCGGTCTACGGCACCTTCGCCTCCGACATCGTGCATCTCGGCGATGTCGGCCACGGCCAGGTCGGCAAGACCATGAACAATCTGCTGCTCTGGGTGAACGCGGTCGGACTTATGGAAGCCGGCAAGCTCGCCGAGACCACCGGCATCGATCTCGTCAAATTGCGCGAGGCGCTGATGATGAGTTCCGGTGCGTCCGACGCGCTCAAGGAATGGGACATGATCTCGTTCACCTGGGCGCTCAAGGACATGCAGATCGTCGCCGACATGACCGACAAAGCCGGCCTGTCGCTGCCGATCACCGGCGCGATCAAGGAACTGGTCAAAGACGCGCGCCGCATCAAGGCGAGCAATCCGCCGAACTGGACCGGCAACGGGCCGGTGAAGTACGGGTGATTGTTTTCTTTCTTGTCCTCCCCCTGAAGGGGGAGGGTAGGGTGGGGGTTCGCGGCGGCAACGCTTGCGCAAGCATCGCGGCCGCGGACCCCCACCTCGCTCGCGGAGCTGTCATCGGGCCGGCCACTTCGGGCCGGACCCGTTGGCTCGCGTCCTCCCCCTTCGAGGGGGAGGTCTAAGAGCTACGACAAATCCATCGCCGAGACGCCGCCGTCGACGAACAGATTCGCGCCCCAGACGAACGACGAATCGTCGGTCACCAGGAACAGCACGGCCTTGGCGGCTTCCGCCGGCTCGCCCGGGCGCTTGGCCATGTTCGGCACCGGGCGCGACGCATCGAACTCGTCCTTGCCGACCGGCGAGCCGATCTTGTTCGGCACGATGGCGTTGACCCGGATCTTGTGCGGGGCGAGCTGCACCGCCATGGCGCGCGTCAGATTGGCGACGCCGCCCTTGGCGGCCGAATAGGCGATGGCGCGGCTGCGTCCCGTAAAGCCCGAGGTCGAGCCGATATTGACGATGCGGCCGCCGCCTTGCGCGGCCATCTGCTGGCCGACATGCTTGCCCATGAGGAACTGGCTTTTCAGCGTCACCGCCAGCACGCGGTCCCATTCCTCTTCGGTGATGTCGAAGATGTGCTTGTTGTCGGAGATGGCGACGTTGTTGACCAGAATATCGATGCGGCCGTAGCGGGCGACGACGTCCTTGACCAATGCGGTGACGTCACTGCCTTTCGAAACGTCGGCCATGAACAGCGTGGCGTCGCCGCCCGCGGCCTTGATGGCGCCGGCGACGCGCTCGCCGCGCGGCTTGTCGAGATCGACGATGGCGACCTTGGCGCCCTCGGCGGCGAACAGCTTGGCGATCTCCTCGCCGATATTGCGCCCGGCGCCGGTCACGATCGCCACCTGATCCTTGAGCTTCATCGCTTTCGACCTTCCTTCCCAACCTTCAATTCGCACGGTAAGCATCTTGACGTTATTGCATAAATGAGGAGAACGCGCTATCGCGTCGCCAACCCGCCCGCCGCCGTCTAAACTAAAGCGCTCAGGCCGGCGCGAGCCGGGCGGAAGACAGACGGCGGGAGGCCCATGTTCACGTCCTTGATGACGACGCGCCGTTTCGCGCCGCTGTTCCTGTGCCAGTTCTTCGCCGCGTTCGGCGACAACTTCCTCAAGACCGCGCTGGTCTTCGTCATCCTGTTCCAGGTCTCCGGCGCCGAATTCCGAGGCGCTGATCACGCTCGCCGGCGCCACGCTGATCGCGCCGTTCTTCTTCCTGTCCGGGCTCGGCGGCGAGCTTGCCGACCGCTACGACAAGGCGTGGGTCGCGCAGCGCATCAAGTTCGTCGAGATCGTTCGTCGCCGCGCTCGCCGTCGCCGGCTTTGCCTTCCATTCGCTTGTCATTCTGTTCGTCGCGGTGTTCCTGTTCGGAATGCTCGGCCTCGCTGTTCGGCCCGATCAAATACGGCATCCTGCCCGACCATCTTGCCCGCGAGGAACTGCCGGCCGGCAATGCGCTGATCGAAGGCGGCACCTTCCTGGCCATCCTGCTCGGCACCATCACGGCCGGCATTGCCGCCAACGGGCAACAGCAATCCGATCCATTTCGCCTGGCTGATGATCCTGACCGCGTTCGCGAGCTGGATTGTCGAGCCGGTTCATCCCGAGCACCGGCCAGGGCGCGCCCGAGCTCGCGATCAACCGCAACATCTTCGCTTCCACCGGCTCGCTGATCAAACAATTGCGCGCCGATCCGCGGCTGTGGTGGGGCGCGCTGGTGGTGAGCTGGTTCTGGCTGGTCGGCGCGCTGGTTCTGTCGTTGTTGCCGCCGCTCGTGACCGTCGACATCGGCGGCACCGAAGCAGCTCATCACCGTTTTCCTCACCATCTTCTCGGTCGCGGTCGCGATCGGCTCCGGCCTCGCCGCGTGGCTCGCCGCCGGGCGCATCATCATCCTGCCGACGCTGATCGGCGCGGTGCTGCTCGGCCTGTTCTCGCTCGATCTCGGCTGGACGGCGTCCAGCTTTGTCCACGCGGCCAGTCCGCTGGGCATCGTCGGCGTTCTTCGCGTCGCGCGGCGGCATTCACATCGCCATCGATCTCGCCGGCCTTGCGATCGCCGGCGGCCTGTTCGTCGTGCCGACCTTCTCGGCGGTGCAGGCCTGGGCCGGCGCCGACCGCCGCGCCCGCGTCGTCGCCGCCGTCAACGTGCTCAACGCCGCCTTCATGGTGGTCGGCGCCATCGTTGCTCGCCGTGCTGCAGAAGCTCGGCTTCGGCGTGCGCGATGAGTTTCGTGCTGATCGGCGTCGCCAATCTTCGTGGTCGCGATCGTCATCGGCCGCACCATGCCGGCGAGCTGGATGAACGATTTCCTCTCCATGGTGTTCCGCGCCTTCTTCCGGCTCGAGGTCAAAGGCCTGGAGAACATCGACAAGGCCGGTCCCAACGCCATCATCGCGCTCAATCACGTCAGCTTCCTCGATCCGCCGCTGGCGATGGCGATCCTGCCGAAGCGGCCGGTCTTCGCCATCGACGTGGCGATGTCGAAGCACTGGTGGATCCAGCCGTTGCTCAAGGTCATGCGCACCATGGCGCTCGATCCGCTCAAGCCGTATGGCGATGCGCACCATCATCAATGCGGTGCGCGACGGCGACATGCTGGTGATTTTTCCCGGAAGGCCGCATCACCGTCACCGGCAGCCTGATGAAGGTCTATGACGGCGCCGGCCTGATCGCCGACAAGTCGGACGCGATGGTGGTGCCGGTGCGCATCGAGGGGCCGGAGGCGACGATCTTCAGCCGGCTCAAGCGCTCGCAGGTGCGGCGCCGCTGGTTTCCGAAGATCACCGTCACAATCCTTGAACCGGTCAAGCTTAAGGTCGATCCTGAGCTCAAGGGCCGCAAGCGGCGGCAGGCCGCGGGCGCCGCGCTTTATACGATCATGTCCGACCTGATCTTCCGCACCACCTCGACCGACCGCACCGTGGTCGAAGCGCTGATCGACGCGGCGAAAATCCATGGCCCGAACTGGCTGGCGGTCGAAGATCCGGTCAGCGGCCAGATGACCTATAAGCGGCTGTTGCAGGCGACCGCCGATGCTCGGCGCGAAGCTGATGCCGCTCGCGCTCGAAGGCCGTTCGCTCGGCGTCATGCTGCCGACCTCGAACGGCGCCGTCGTCACCTTGCTCGCGGTGATGTCGGCCGGGCGCGTGCCGGCCATGATCAACTTCACCGCCGGCGCGGCCAATATTCTCGCCGCCTGCCGCGCCGCCGACCTCGACACCATCCTCACCTCGCGCGCTTTCGTCGAAAAGGGCCGGCTCGACGCTGTCGTCGCGGAGCTCAGCAAACAAGTGCGCATCGTCTATCTGGAGGACATTCGTCCGACCATCAGCGTCCTCGACAAGCTGCGCGGCGCGCTGCACTGGAAGAAGCCGCTGGTTGCGCGCAAGCCCGACGATTGGGCGGCGATCCTGTTCACCTCCGGCTCGGAAGGCACGCCGAAGGGCGTCGTGCTGTCCCATCGCAACATGCTGGCGAATGTGGCGCAGGCCGCGGCCCGCATCGATTTCGGCCGCGAAGACAAATTGTTCAACGTGCTGCCGATATTCCACTCGTTCGGCCTGACCGCCGGCACGGTGCTGCCGCTGGTCTCCGGCGTCTCGACCTATCTTTATCCGTCGCCGCTGCATTACCGCACCGTGCCGGAACTGGTGTACGGCGTCTGCGCCACCGTGCTGTTCGGCACCGACACGTTCCTCAACGGCTATGCGCGCGTCGGCCAATCCTTACGACTTCCGCTCGCTGCGCTACGTTCTCGCCGGCGCCGAGCCGGTCAAGGAAACGACGCGGCAGATTTATCTGGAAAAATTCGGCCTGCGCATCCTCGAAGGCTATGGCGTCACCGAGACCGCGCCGGTGATGGCGCTCAACACGCCGATGTTCAACAAGTTCGGCACCGTCGGCCGCCTGCTGCCGGGCATGACGGCGAAGCTCGAGAAGGTCGAAGGCGTCGAGGAGGGCGGCCGGCTCTACGTCAAGGGGCCGAACGTGATGCTCGGCTATGTGCGCGCCGACAAACCGGGCGTGCTCGAGCCGCCGCCGGAAGGCTGGCACGACACCGGCGACATCGTCACCATCGACGAGCAAGGCTTCATCACCATCAAGGGCCGCGCCAAGCGCTTCGCCAAGGTCGGCGGCGAGATGGTGTCGCTCGCCGCCGTCGAGATGCTGGCGGGCGACCTGTGGCCGGACAATATGACGGCGGTGGCGGCGCTGCCCGATCCGCGCAAGGGCGAGCGGCTCGTCATGGTCACCGACAAGCACGGCGCGACGCGCTCGGACTTCATGGCCTATGCGCGAACGCAGGCACGCCTCCGAGCTGATGCTGCCGTCGGAAGTGATCGTGCTCGACAAGCTGCCGTTGCTCGGCTCCGGCAAGGTCGACCAGATGGCGGTGCAGAAATTCGTCCGCGAACAGGCGGCGGCGAAGGCGGCCGCGGCGGAGTGAGTTACCCGCTGCCGCGCATCGCCAGCACCCGATCCACCATGGCGCCGGCCTCGCCGAGATAATTTGCCGGATCGCACAGTTTCGCCAGCGCGGCGCGGTCGAGGTGCTTGGTGATTTCCTCGTTTTCCGCGAGCAGATCGAGCAGCGGCCGGCCGGTGGCGACCACCTTGCGGCAGATGTCGTAGACCAGATCGTGGGCGTATTGGCGGCCGAGATAGGGACCGAGCCCCATCATCACCGCTTCCGAGACGATCAGCCCTTTGGTCAGGTCGAGATTGGCGCGCATCTTTTTCTCGTCGACCTGCAGGCCGGTGAGCACGAACAGCGTCTGCGCCAGCGCGCCGGCGCTGAGACAGAAAATCTCCGGCAGCACGATCCACTCGATCTCCCACGGCCCGGTGGCGCGTTCGTGGTCCTCGACCATGGCGTCGAGCAGCGCCGCGGTTTGCTGGCGCACCACCGACGTGAGCGCGGTGATGTAGACCGACGAGATCGGATTGCGCTTCTGCGGCATGGTCGACGACGAGCCGCGGCCTTCGTGGAACGGCTCGTAAACCTCCTCCACTTCGGTCTGCATCATCAGCTTGATGTCGAAGGCGATCTTGCCGCAGGTGCCGGTGACGAGGCCGAGGAAGCAGCCGACCTCGGCGATGGTGTCGCGCACGGTGTGCCAGGCGATCGCCGGCTGGCCGAGCTTGAGCTCCTTCATCAATTCGGCTTGGGTTTCGAGCCCGCGGCCGGCGAGCGAGGACAGCGTGCCGGCGGCGCCGCCGAACTCGCCGACCAGGACGCGCGCGCGCAGTTCCTTCAAGCGCTGCTTGTGGCGCTCGAAGGCGGCGAGCACGGTCGCCATCTTGTAGCCGAAGGTGATCGGCACCGCCTGCTGCAGGTTGCTGCGCCCGGCCATCGGCGTGTCGCGGTATTTGCGCGCCAGGCCGGCGAGCGCGTCGGCGATGCCGTCGAGGTCGGCCTCGACCAAGGCCAGCGCCCTCGCGGATCTGCATCACGGTTGCGCTGTCGGTGATGTCCTGGGTGGTCGCGCCCCAATGGCACCATTCGCCCAGCCCGTCGCGGCACAGCGCCACCAGCTGCTGCACCACCGGCAGCACCGGATAGCCGATGCGCTCGGTCTGGGTTTTGAGTTTTTCGAAATCGATCTCGGCGACGTTGCAGTGCTTGACGATTTCCTCGGCGGCCTCTTTCGGGATGATGCCGAGCCGCGCCTGCGCCCGCGCCAGCGCCGCCTCGAAGTCGAGATATTTCTGCACGCGGTTGCCGTCGGAAAACACCCGCCGCATCGCCTCGGTCGAGAAGATGTCGCGGAATACGGCGGAATCGATCAGAGACGTGGGCATGGACGCAATTCTCCTGGTAGCGTGTCATCATCCGCTTACGGGGATGTCCCGCATCCGTGGGGCAATGACAGGAGTAATAGGTGCCGGTCAAGCCAGACAGTCTCGCGCTCCCGCCGCGTCTGCAGGCCATCGTGGAGGCCGAATATCCGCGCTTTTCCGACGCGGAAATGGCGCGGCGGCGGCGCGCGATCGAAGATTTGCTCGGCGAAGCGGGTCTCGACCATCTCGTATTTTGCGGCGCCAACCGCTTCGGCTCCGCGGTGCAATGGCTGACTGGCTGGCCGGTGACCACCGAAGCCGTCGGCGTGCTTACCCCGGGCGAGCCCGACGCGATGTTCGTGCAGCACGTCAACCACGCGCCGATGGCGCGGCGGATCGCCGATCGGGCGGAGGTCGCCTGGGGCGGCGGTTCGTCGATCGGCGCCGCCATTGCGGTGTTGGAGAAGCGCGGCGCGCGCGCCGGCAAGGTCGGCGTCATCGGGCCGATGACCTTCGAGCAGCACGCGATGCTTGCGGAAAAATTCGGCGCGATCGGCAACCTCAACCGCCGCTATACGCGGCTGCGCCAGGTCAAGTCGGCGGAGGAAATCGACTGGATGCGGATCGGCGCCGCGTTGACCGATCGCGGCATGATGGCGCTGCGCGACGGCTTGCGGCCGGGATTGAGCGAGCGCGAGCTCGCCGATCTGGTCGAACGCGCCTACATCGCGCTCGGCGGCACCAATGTCATCCATTTTTTCGGCGTCACGCCGATGGCGCAGCCGCATCTCGGCGTGCCGACGCAATTCGTCGGCAACCGCAATGTCGCGCGCGGCGATATCGTGTTCGCCGAGATCAGCGCCGCGTTCTGGGAGCATCCCGGCCAGGTGCTGCGCAGCTTCGCCGTGGATGCCGATCCGCCAAAACTCTACCGCGACCTGCATGCGGTCGCCGATGCCACGTTCGACGCTGTGGCCGCCGTGCTCAAGGACGGCGCGCTGCCGCAACAGGTGATCGAGGCCTCAAGGCTGATCGAGGACGCCGGCTTCACCATCATCGACGATCTGCTGCACGGCTATGGCGGCGGCTATCTGCCGCCGATCCTCGGCGCCAAGAGCCGGCCGAGCGCGCACGTGCCCGACGAGCCGTTCCGCGCCGGCATGATCGTCGTCATCCAGCCCAATGTGGTGACGCCGGATGGCAAAGCCGGCGTGCAGACCGGCGAAATGGTGCTGATCACCAAGACCGGGATCGAGCCGTTCCACGCCATCCCGCGTGGCTTTGTCCGCGTCTGAGCGCTACTCGGCGGCGCGTGCCGCCGCCGCGACGTTGCTGCGCGCCCAGTAATCGGCGCGTTCTTTCGAGGCCGTCAACGCTTCCGCGGTCTCGAAACCCGGCGCCATCGACGCGTCGGTGCCGGCCATGATCTGGTGGTGCTCGATATCGAGCGTGCGCAGCCAGCGCTGCTGGCCCATGGTCAGCGCGACGAAATAGCCGATCTCGACCAGTTCCGGCTCGCTGAAATGCTTCTTCAGCCGCGCCCAGAACGCGTCGTCCACGGGCAGGTCCCAGGTGATCGCCTCGGCATAGGACAACGCCGCCTTCTGCCGCTCGTCATAATGCTGCGAGGATTCGAAGTTGATCAGGTCGCGATAATCGTCCTCGACCAGGCCCTGCGAGGCCGCCTTCATCGAGCGCTGGTTGCCGCAGAACTCGCATTTCACCGAGCGCGACACGTAGACCCGGCACAGTTCCTTGATGTCGTGGTCGGCGACGCCGTTCTTGAACACGTCGCGCCAGGAATTGGCGAACGACCAGAACACCGCCGGCACGTGCGCCCGGATCGCCTGGCTTTCCGGCCGCGGCGTACCCTCGCGGGCGCAGCGCTCGAACTCGGCGAGCATCGCCTCGTCCGTTACCGTTGCGGGGTCGACGTAGCTGATGTGCGGCTTCTTCATCGGGATTTCCTCGGCCTGTTCCGCGACGTCCGTCGCGTGTCGTTAATGCCGTACTACCGCATTTCGTTAAAAGCCGCACGTGGGATTTGCAACACCATTCGCGGCCGGGGGATGGAAGGAACTCCCGTCCCACGCTGGTTTCGCGCATCTCGAAGGCGCGCGCGTCGGCGTGACGCAGGTTTCGTAAAGGATATCCCTTCACTTCGATCGAAGCGATACACGCGGCGTAAAGAATACCGCTTCAACCAATCTTCAGCATAGGCCAATTCGCGCCAATAGCTTCACCAATTCCACACTACCGGCGGATCAATAGTCACTGCGACGAAACAAGAATTCCTGGCGTCATTCAGGGGACAGTCGCGTGCGTACCAGTACCTTCGTCATGATCGGCTTCGCCGTCCTGTTCGGACTGCTCGCTGTATTCCTGGCGCAGGTATGGCTCAACAATCAGGCCGATGAGCGCCTGAAGAGCATCGACGCGCAGCGCAAAGCCGCGCCGCCGGCACGCAGCATCGTCGTGGCAGGCAAGCCGCTGCGCTTCGGCGACGAGCTTACGTCGGCGGCGCTTCGCGAAATGCCGTGGCCGGACAATGCGCTGCCGGCCGGCGCGTTCGGCAAGATCGCCGACCTCACGTCCGGTAAGCGCGTCGTGCTGATGCCGATCGATACCAACGAAGCGGTGCTGGCGTCGAAGATCACCGGACCTGGTCAGCGCGCCACGCTGTCGGCGATGCTCGGCGACGGCATGAAGGCGGTCACCATCCGCGTCAACGACGTCGAAGGCGTCGCCGGCTTCGTGCTGCCGGGCGATCGCGTCGATATCCTGCTGACGCGGACCGGCGAGAAGAACAACGCCGTCAACGACGTCGTGATCCAGGATGTGCGCGTGCTGGCGGTCGATCAGCTCGCCGACCAGAAGGCCGACAAGCCGTCCGTGGTCAAGGCGGTCACCATCGAAGTGGATCCGACCGAAGGGCAGAAGGTCGCGCTCGCCGCCACGGTGGGCACGCTGTCGCTTCTGCTGCGCAAGGCCGGCGAGGCCACCGGTCGCGATACGCGTCGCGTCACGACGCGCGATCTTATGACTGCGCCCGCGCAAGAGTCGCATTTCGTCACCATTGGCGTCATGCGGCCGTCCAAGGGGGAGCGCGTCGAATACACCGTGCCGGTGGAGGAGGGCGACGCGCATTCCGCCGCGCTCTCCAGTCAACTGCCGGCGCGCAACTAGAACACGGGTGCGTCAAGCGGAGTGGATGGGGACTTTTAGGTTTTGGGGACAATGAGAGCCGGGGAGGCCGACGTGAATAGCCAGTACGACACCACAATCATCGCAGGCAAAGGCCGGCGACATTCGGACGGGAGCAGGGGCTTGGGAATGGGCGCGCTGTTGCGGTGCGCCGCGATCTGGCTGGCGCTGGCGTTCGCGTTCGCCGCGGCGTTGGCGCCGGCAACCGCGCAGGCGCAGCAGAAGATCACCTTCGCCAATGCGCGCACCACGACGGTGATCGTGACGGTCGGCAAATCCCAGGACGTCCACACCGATCAAGCCTTGGTCGACATCATGGTCGGCGATCCGGACGTCGCCGACGTCAACCCGCTGACCGACCATGCGCTGTCGATCCTCGGCAAGAAGATCGGCACCACGCGGGTCACGGTCTACGGCCAGGACAAGAAGCTCGTCGGCATTTTCGACATCGAGGTGTCCTACGACGTGTCGCGGCTGTCCGCGGAGATCGCGCACTTCGCCGGCGGCGGCATCAAGGTGTCCTCGATCGACGGCCGCATCATGCTCAGCGGCACCTCGCCGGACGCCGTCACCCTCGACAAGGCGGTCACCATCGCCAAGCAGTTCGCGCCGGACATCATCAACACCGTTCAGGTGTTGCAGCCGCAGCAGATCATGCTGGAAGTGCGCTTCATCGAAGCGTCGCGGCAAGCCGGCCAAGAGCTCGGCGTGCAATGGAACGTGTTCGGCAACCGGTTTCTGGCCAATGTCGGCAATCAGGTTCCGGCCTCGCAACTGCCGATAACGGCGGCGAACGGCTCGTTCCAGCAGCCGGCGCTGGCCGGTTCCGGTGTCGGCGGTGCCAATATCCCGCCCGCCGCGGCGACCATGTCGCCGATCGTGGCGGCCGGCGTGCTGTCGGGTGCGTCGCCGTTCGGCTTCCTGATCGGCCGCCTGGTCGGCGGACAATTCCCGATCGACGTCGAGCTCAATGCGCTCGAACAAAAGGGTCTGGTTCGCAGCCTGGCGCAGCCCAATCTCACGGCGCTGTCGGGCGATACCGCGAGCTTCCTGGCCGGCGGCGAATATCCGATCCCGGTGCCCGGCTCGCTCGGCCAGACCGCGATCGAATACAAGAAATACGGCGTCGGCCTCGCCTTCACCCCGACCGTGCTCCGGGAAGGCCAGATCAATCTCGTCATCAAGCCGAACGTGAGCCAGCTCGATCCGGCCCACGGTGTGTCCATCACCGGCGGCGTCACCGTGCCGGCGCTGACGGTGCGCGAAGCCTCGACCACGGTGGAGCTGCGTGACGGCCAGAGCTTCATGCTCGGCGGCCTGCTGCAGAACACCAGCCAGACCAACCAGGATCAGCTGCCCTGGCTCGGCGACGTTCCGGTGCTCGGCGCGCTGTTCCGCAGCGCCGCCTACCAGAAGAACGAGACCGATCTGGTCATCGTGGTAACGCCGCATATCGTGCGTCCGCTGGCGCCGGCCGATCCCATTCATACGCCGCTCGACAACACGCTACCCGGCAATGACGTCGACTTCTTCCTGATGGGCCAGGCGGAAGTGACCCCCGCGCTCGCCCGGCTCGCCGTCGGCGCGCTCAACCGGCCCTATGTCGGTCACATCATCGATCTGCCGAAGAATGGAGGCGTCTATGTCACGGCCAGGGATTAATGGCGCGCAGCGGGGCGTTGCCGCCGCCGTGATGCTCGGCGCGCTGCTTGCCGGTTGCTCCGACATCTACTTCGACCGGCGCGAATCGATTGCGCTCGGTGCCGGCGATGCGGTGGCCGCCAATCAGGTCGAGCAAATGGTCGATCCGTGGCCGCCGTACTCTAACAACAAGAACCTCACGTTCAACGGCGAGCGTATGCAGCGGGCGGTGGAGTGCTATCGCATCGACAAGGTCACCCAACCGGTCGATCTCGATCCGTCGAGCGACGCGGCATTGCCGGCGCCGACCGGAATGTGCGCCGGCAAGATGGAGCAGGGTAGCGCCCAAGCGGCGGCCGGTACCGCGATCGGCGGCGCCGCCGCTACCTCGGCTTACAAGTAACGCAGTCTTGCGAGTGTGAAACATGCGCGCCGGCCGATCCACAGTTCCAGCGATGCAGGCGAAGGTGGTCGTCCTGACCGCCGACCCGGCATTCGAGGACTCCGTCCGCGTCACGTTCAGCGCCAGTCCGCAAATCGCGCTCGATGTGACCGCGGGAACATTGGCCGGCAGCGCCGACAGCCTCGCACTTGAAGGCGCCACCGTCGTCGTCGTCGACATCGATGCCGGCGATGCCGCCGAGTTGCTGGCGCTCGAACGCATGATGTTGCGGATCGGCAATTGGCCGCCGGTGGTCGCGATCACGCAAAGCTTCGAGGAGAACGTCGCCCGCCGCCTCATGCAGATGCGGGTGGCCGATTTCCTGGTCAAGCCGGTGGCGCCGGTCGAACTGGTGCGCGCCTGTGCGCGCGTCGCCAAAACGCCGGCCGCCGGCGAGACCACCGAAGCGCAGATTTTCACCTTCCTGCCCGCGGTCGGCGGCGCCGGCGTGACCACGCTGGCGGTGCAGACCGCCATGCTGCTGCTCAACAGCGGCGCGCGCGGCAAAAACTCGACCTGCCTGGTCGATCTCGATTTCCAGCACGGCGCCTGCGCCGATTATCTCGACATCGAGCCGCGGCTCAATCTGAATGAGATCGAGCCGCGCCCGGAGCGCCTCGACCGGCAATTGCTCGAAGTCATGCTGTCGCAGCATCCGTCGGGTCTTGCGGTCATCGCCGCGCCCAATCGCCCGGCGGAAATGCGCTCGTTCGATCCCGACGTCGTCACGCGGCTTCTTGATCTGGTGTCGTCGCATTTCGACTACGTGGTGTTCGACATGCCGCGCACCTGGTTCTCCTGGACCGATAGCGTTTTGCTGGGCTCCAACAGGCTGTTCATCGTCAGCGAGACGACGGTGCCGGGACTGCGCCAAGCCAAGCAGCTGGTCGACGCCATCCGCGAGCGGCTCGGCGACGGCCCGAAGCCGCAAGTCATCATCAATCGCTTCGTGGCGAAGATGTTTTCGTCGAGCTTGCGCCGCGCCGACATCGAACAGGCGATCGGCGACGCGTTCCTGGCCTGCATCCCGAACGACTATGCGCTGGTGCGCGAAGCCATCGACCGCGGCGTGCCGCTCGAAGAGGTCAAGAAGGGCAACAAGATCACGCTGCAGCTCAAGAAGCTGATCGTGCCGCAAGCCCAAAGCACTGCGGCGAAAGAGACCGCGGTCGCCGGCAAAAAACTAAATCTGTCGTGGGCGCGGTCTTAAGGCCGGGTCACGGCCGCCGGCGCTGCGTAACCATCGTAGGACATTGATATGGCAGGTCGTTTCTCAACGCACCGAGTCGCCGCGCCGGCCCTTGTGCCGGCGGTCGAGGAAGCTTTCGCCGAAACCGTCTCGTTGACAGGCTTGCCTGAGCCCGCGCCTGAGCCGCCAGCCGCCGCCTGCCGCCAATCCGCTACTGACCGACAAGCTCCTCGACGCCAAGGTGCGCCTGCATCGCCGCTTGATCGAGGAGATCAATCTTTCAGCGCTGGAAAAGCTGCCCGAAGAGGAGATGCGCAGCCACATTCAAGGGCTGGTGTCGCAATACGTGCTGACCGAGCGGCTGGCGCTCAACACCCAGGAGCTCAACGACTTCGTCCTGGAAATCCTCGACGAGATGACGGGGCTGGGTCCGCTCGAGCCGCTGCTCAAGGATCCGACGCGTCAACGACATTCTCATCAACGGCCATGAATGCGTCTATGTCGAGCGGCTCGGCATCCTCGAGCCGACCGGCGTGCGCTTCAAGGACGAGGCGCATCTGTTGCGCATCATCAACAAGATCGTCTCCGCGGTCGGCCGCCGGGTCGATGAATCGCATCCGATGTGCGACGCGCGGCTGCTGGACGGCTCGCGCGTCAACGTCGCAGTGCGGCCGGTCGCCATCGACGGCCCGCTGATGTCGATCCGCAAATTTTCCAAAAAACCGTTCAACCTGAACAAGCTGGTCGACGTCGGCGCGCTGCGGCCGCAAATGGCCGAACTGCTCGCCGCGGCGGTGCGGGCGCGGGTGACGCTGATCATTTCCGGCGGCACCGGCTCGGGCAAGACCACGATGCTCAACGCGCTGTCCGCCTTCATTTCCGAGAAAGAGCGGCTGCTCACCATCGAGGACGCCGCCGAGCTGCAATTGCAGCAACCCCATGTCGGCCGCTTGGAGACGCGGCCGCCGAGCATCGAAGGCAAGGGCGAAATCCGCCAGCGCGATCTGGTCAAGAACGCGCTGCGCATGCGGCCCGACCGCGTGATTCTTGGTGAGTGTCGCGGCGAGGAAGCCTTCGACATGCTGCAAGCCATGAATACCGGCCACGAAGGCTCGATGGCGACGGTCCACGCCAATACGCCGCGCGACGCCATCTCGCGTCTGGAGCAGATGATCGGCATGGCCGGCCTGCCGATGACGGTCGCCTCGATCCGCGGCCAGATCGCCGCCGCGATCCGGGTGATCGTGCAGTTGTCGCGGCTATCCGACGGCAAGCGCCGCGTCATGAGCATCGCCGAGATCACGGGCCTCGAAGGCGACATCATCCAGATGCAGGAGGTCTACAAGTTCGTGCGCACCGGCATCGCGCCGGACGGCGCCGTGCAGGGCCATTTCCAGGCCACCGGCGTGCGCCCGCGCTTTCTCAACGATCTTATCGCCATGGGGATCAAGATCCCGGGCGCCTATTTCGACCCCTCGCAGCCGCTGTAAGCATGCTGTTCGACCTCGATCCGATCTATCTGGTCTGGCTGTTCGTCGCGGTCTCGGCGGGGCTCACCGTCGAGGCGGTGTACCTGATGTGCTATTCGGCGGCGTCCTATCGCAGCCGCATCAACCGGCGTTTGATGCTGTCGAAGGACAGCAGCAGCCGCGAAAACGTACTCGTCGAATTGCGGCGTGAGCGCGGGCTGACCAGCGGCGGCGATTACCGGCTCGGCCTGATCGCGCTCAACCGGCTGGTCCTGCAATCGGGCCTCACGCTGGGTTTCGCGCGGCTGTTCATCATCTTCGGCGTCATCGCCGTCGTCGTCTTTGCTGGCCTGATGGTGTTCCGGGGCAGCCTTCTCGAAGCGGCGCTGGGTGCGCTGTTCAGCGCAACCGTGTTGCCGTATTTCGTGCTGCGCGTGCTGCGCTCGCGGCGGCAGAGGAAATTCGGCGCCCAGTTTCCCGACGCGCTCGACATCATCGTGCGCAGCCTGCGCGCCGGCCATCCGGTGCCGATCGCCATCGCCATGGTGGGCCGCGAAATGCCCGATCCGATCGGCAGCGAATTCGGCATCGTGTCCGACGAGATCACCTACGGCGCCGATCTGGAAACGGCGATGCGCAACCTGTACGCCCGCATCGGTTCGGACGATCTGCCGCTGTTCGTGACCGCGGTCGCCATCCAGGGCGCGACCGGCGGCAATCTCGGCGAGATTCTGGAAAACCTTTCCGGCGTCATCCGCCAACGTTTCAAGATGCGGCGGAAAATTCGCGCGCTGGCGGCCGAAGGCCGCGCCTCGGCGATGATCCTCTCGGCGCTGCCGATCGGCATGTTCATCGTCATTCAGGTGATCGCGCCGGACTTCTACGGCTCGATGTGGCACGAGCACCTGACCAAAGTGCTGCTGGTTTCCGCCGCCGGCTGGATGAGCGTCGGCAATATCATCATGTTCAAGATGGTCAACTTCAAGATCTGACCGATGGACGCAAGCTCAACCTTTGCCGTGTTCGGCGACAGCGCGACGACGATGCTGAGCGCGCTGATATTCCTTGCCACCGGCACGCTCGCCTTCGCGGTGATGCTCGCCGTGCGCTCGCGCGAGGCGGTGCGTCGCCGCGCGGCGCGCGTCAACATCGACGACGATGCGCAGAGCGGCCGGCGCTCGCTGCGCTATTCAGGACTGCGCGCCGCGCAAAAGCTGGTCGCCTACACGACCAAGCATTATTCGTCGGTCGACAGCAAAGACGTGAAAATGCTGCGCCAGCGCCTGGTGCAGGCCGGCGTCTACAATCCCCATGGCGCAGCTTATTTTTTTCTGGCGCGCGGCGCCGGTGCGCTCGGGCTTGCTTTGGCTGCGTTCTTTGTCCTGCCGATGCTGGGCATCGTCACCAAGCTCTCGTTCTGGCTGTTCGTCATGGCCGGCGGCTTGCTCGGCTATCTGGTGCCGAGCTTTTATCTCGACCGCCGCATCAAGGGAAAACGCCTCGAGCACCAGTCCGGCTTCCCCGATTTCATGGACCTTCTGGTCGTCTGCGCCGACGCCGGCTTGAGCATGGAGGCGTCGCTGGATCGGGTCGGCCGTGAGCTCGGCGTCTCCTACCCCTCGCTCGCCGCCAACATTCACATGGCCAATCTCGAGATTCGCGCCGGCCGGACCATGACGGAAGCGCTCGAACACCTCGGCGATCGGCTCGGCCTCGAAGAGGCGCGCTCCTTTGCCACCCTGATCCAGCAGTCCGACGAGCTCGGCTCCAGCATCAGCGATGCGCTGCGCGTCTACAGCGACGACATGCGCCACAAGCGGCTGTCGCGGGCCGAGGAGAAGGCCTACAGCCTGCCGGCCAAGCTCGCCATTCCGATGATGGTCTGCATCTTTCCGGTGCTGTTCGTGGTGATCCTGTGCCCGGTCATCGTGCGCATGGTGACCGGCACCTGGTGAGCGCCGTCGTCCCGCCAGAGCGGGGAAAGCGGGCGCGAGGACTTCCTTAACGAACGTCGCCTAGCTTGGCTTGTCCGGTGCTGTCCGCCCATGGGCGGGACGGTCCAATCCGCGCGTGGGGCGGGGGAATCCGGGCGGGTTGTGGTCCGGAGCGCGTGATGAGTATCCGAGTGGCGCGGATCCTGATCGTCGGGGCGGCGTGCCTGATGGGCTTGAGCGCCTGCTCGACCGCGCCGAAACTCAACGACGAAACATCGAGCACGACGCCCAAGGACGGTGGCGTCACCGGTATCTTCAGCGATCTGTGGCCGTCGAAAAAAGACAAGACAGCCTCGGTCGACGGCAGCGACACGACCGGCTCCGTGCAGACGCAGCCGGCCGAACCGGGACCGAGTGGCGAGCCGGTGGCGCCGCTGTCGCATCCCGGCCTGGTCGGCGACGATCCCAATGACGACGTGCAGCTCGGCAAGAAATATTTCCGCAGCAACAATTTCGGTCTCGCCGAGAAGAGCTTCCGCAGTGCCGTGGAAAAGCATCCGAACGACGCCGGGGCCTGGGTCGGGCTCGCCGCGTCCTATGACCGGCTGCACCGCTTCGATCTCGCCGACCGCGCCTATGCGGCGGCCATCCGCATCGTCGGTCCGACTGCGGAAATCCTCAACGACCAGGGCTTCTCCTACATGCTGCGCGGCGACTATGCCCGCGCCCACAAGAAGCTCCAGGAAGCGCAGGCCAAGGACCCGTCCAACCCCTACGTCCAGGCCAATCTGCAATTGCTCGAAGAGAGCTACCGCAACGGCAAGGCCATCCAGTAGGTGCGCTGCGCCCGGGTCTCGATTAGCATCCCCCGCAATCCGGCCCGCAAGACCGGATCGTGCCAGCCCGGGGAATCTTCAAATGGCCAATTCTGCCACTGCAACGCCTGTGCATGCCGGCGCGCGGCTCGACCGGCTGCCGATCTCGTCGTTCCATTACCGCATCTTCTGGCTGGTCGGCGCCGGCATGTTTTTCGACGGCTACGATCTCTACGTCGCCGGCAGCGTGCTCGCCGCGACCATCCAGACCAAATTCTCGACGCTGCCGCAGAATCTACAGTTCCTGTCGCTGACCTTTGTCGGCATGACGCTGGGCTCGCTGATCACCGGCTTCGTCGGCGACAAGTTCGGGCGGCGCTTTACCTATCAGATCAACCTTTTGGTCTTCGGGCTCGCCTCGCTTGCGGCGGCGTTTGCGCAGGACATGCCGCAACTGATCATCTGTCGCTTCGTCCAGGGGCTCGGCCTCGGCGCCGAAATCGTAGTCGGCTATTCGACCTTGACCGAGTTCGTGCCGCCGGCAACGCGCGGCCGTTGGCTCGCCTTCATGGCGTTCCTGACAGTGTGCGGTTTTCCGGTCACCGCGATCCTCGGTTATCTGATCATTCCGACCTGGGGCTGGCGGCCGATGTTCATCATCGCCGGCATCGGTTCGCTGATCGTCTGGTATCTGCGCAAGAACCTGCCGGAATTGCCGCGCTGGCTGGAAGCGCAGGGCCGCACCGCCGAAGCCGAAGCCTTGATGCAGGCGATCGAGAAGGAGGTCGCAATCACCGCCGGCGCGTTGCCGGCGCCGGCCATCGCCGCGCCGGTCGCGCAACTCACCGCGGCCGACATGTTCCGCGCGCCGATCCTGCAACGCCTGCTGGTGGGCAGCTGGGTGCTGATCACCATCAATACGCTGATCTTCGGCTTCGTGATCTTCCTGCCGCAATTCTTCCTGCGCCAAGGTCTTACCATCACCAACTCGCTCGGCTACACGGTGGTGCTCGCCGCGGCCTCGCTGGTCGGCTGCGCTTGCGGCGCGGTATTGTCCGATTCCATCGGGCGGCGCTGGAGCATCATCGGCGCCTCCATCCTCACCATCGTCTCCGGCTGGGTCTACGCGCACTTTAGTGCCGCGTCCGATCCGGCGCTGGTGTTGAGCGTCGGCGCCATATTGATCATCGCCATCTATATCCAGACCGCGATCCTATTCGGCGTCTATACGCCCGAGCTGTTCCCGACCGAGATTCGGCTGCGCGCCAATGGCATCTGCAATACGCTGGGCCGTGCCGCCACCGTGGTCTCGCCGTTCGTGGTCGGCTATCTGATGGTGAATTATGCGCTGCCGGGCGTGATTTGGCTGATGATCGCCCTGTTGATCGTGCAGATCGTCGCGGTCTATGTCTGGGGCGTCGAGCCGGCGCGGCGCCCGCTGGAAGGGCTCGACCCCAAAGTCGCTTAGGCCCCGCCGGTCAGCTTGATTGGACGCGAGTTTCGAAAGCGGCCTTGAACGAGCCGCTTTACGTCGCGATATGAACGTGAGATTGAGGTCGCGCCGCAAACCGGCGGCCTTACGGGAATTTCATGTTCGAATCGTTCAAGAGCTTCATTGCCGAATTCGTCGACGGCGAAAAACATCCCGATCAATTCGCCGAGGATGATTACCGGCTCGCCGCGGCCGCCATGCTGGTGCACGCTGCGGCGATCGACGGCGAAATGTCGCAAAGCGAGCGCGACAAGCTCCACGCCGTGATCAAGCAGCATTTCGCTCTCGACGATGCCACGACCGAAGAATTGATCACCAAGGCTACCGCGGCCGAGCACGAGGCGGTCGACCTCTATCATTTCACCCATCAGCTCAATCGCGCGCTCGATGACGACGGCCGCGCCAAGATCGTCGAGATGATGTGGGAAATCGTCTATGCCGACGGCCAACGCGACGAGCTCGAGGACAATCTGATCTGGCGCGCCGCCGATCTGCTCGGTGTGTCGACGAACGAGCGCATCGCGCTGCGCCGCCGCGTCGGCGGCGAGACATGAAACCGGTCGCGCTGATCACCGGCGCCTCGGCCGGCATCGGCGCGGAACTGGCCCGCGTTTTTGCCCGACACGGCCATGAGCTCGCTCTGGTGGCGCGGCGCGAAGATCGCCTGACAGCGCTCGCCGATGAAATCGCGGCCGCCGGCCGGCCGCGGCCGGCGGTGCTGGCGATCGATCTCGAGCAACGCGATGCGGTCGCGCGCATTGCGGCGGAGCTTTCGTCGCGCGGCCTCGAGCCCGCGATCGTGGTCAACAATGCCGGCTTCGGATTGGCCGGCGCGGCCGCCGATCTCGACCGATGACGAACAGCTCACCATGATCGACCTCAACATCCGCGCGCTCACCGAATTGTCGCTTGCCTTTGTCGACAGCCTCGCCCGTCATCGCGGCGGCATTCTCAACGTGGCGTCGGTCGCAGCCTTCCTGCCCGGCCCCGGCATGGCGGTCTATTACGCCAGCAAGGCCTATGTGCTGTCCTTCAGCGAGGCGCTGCATTGCGAGCTGAAGCCGCGCGGCATCCGGGTCACCGCGCTGTGCCCGGGACCGGTGCCGACCGAATTTCAGGCGCGCTCGGGGATGCGGGTCGATCGGTCGCAACAAATTCTGACGCTACCGGCGGATCGCGTGGCGCAAATCGGCTACGACGGCTTCATGCGTGGCAAACGCGTGGTGGTCGCCGGTCTCGCCAATAAGATCGCGGTGGCATTCCTGCGCCTGACGCCGCATGCGCTCGTGCTGCCGATGATCGAGCGGCATATGCGCAATTCATAGACCCCCTCCAAAATCGCAGGCGAACGCGATAGGACGTGCTTTGCACACGTGCGAATCGCGGATCATGCAGCAGTCGATCCTGATCATCCTGCACCAGGAGCATTCCACGCCCGGTCGTGTCGGCAACGCCTTGCGCGAGCTCGGCTATCGGCTCGACGTGCGGCGGCCGCGGTTCGGCGATCCGCTGCCGCAAACCATGGCCGATCATTCGGCCGGCATCATCTTCGGCGGCCCGATGAGCGCCAACGACCAGGACGACTTCATCCGGCGCGAGATCGATTGGACCGCCGTGCCGCTGCGGGACAACAAGCCCTATCTCGGCATCTGTCTCGGCGCGCAAATGTTTGCGCGCCAGCTCGGCGGCAAAGTGTTTCGCCATCCCGAGGGCCACGCCGAGATCGGCTATTACCCGATCCGACCCACCGCCGCGGGCCTTGCCGTCGTCGCGCAATGGCCGGAATGCGTCTATCAATGGCACCGTGAAGGTTTCGACCTGCCGCGCGGCGCCGAGCTGTTGGCCGAAGGCGACACCTTCGAGGTGCAGGCGATCCGCTACGGCTCGGGCTACGCGCTGCAATTTCATCCCGACGTGACCCACGCCATGATGCACAAGTGGACCACCCGCGGCCACGACCGCATGGAGCTTCCGGGCGCCAAGCCGCGCGACAGTCATTTCGCCGATCGCGCGGTGTATGACTACACCGCGCGCGCCTGGCTCAGCGTCTTTCTCGAGCACTGGCTCGGCGCGTGAATCGCGCCGGCGCGATATCGTCGATCACCGTTCGCCGTCGCCCTTGATATCCACCAGGGCGATTCCGTTCACGGCGCTGCAAGCGAGCGCGAGGTGATGGCCGTCCGGCGTCGGCATCATGTTGCGAACCACCCCGCCGCCGGACGGGATGGCCCAGGTCTGGAACCGCTCCGTCTTCGGATCGAAACGCACCAGCGCATTCGGC
This sequence comes from uncultured Alphaproteobacteria bacterium, assembly GCA_963831975.1. Lineage (GTDB taxonomy): Bacteria > Pseudomonadota > Alphaproteobacteria > Rhizobiales > Xanthobacteraceae > BOG-931. The sequence goes on along the minus strand of CAWHSO010000026.1, from coordinate 74,853 downwards.
TGCAAGCCGGACTCGACGTACCAGATGACGTCGTTGAGCGCGGTGATGGCGTAGGGCTGGGTACGCGGTCCGCCCGGCGAAAGATATTCCGTCACCTTGCCGGTCTTCGGATCGAGTCGGCCGAGGCGGCCGCGTGAATAATCGCCATACCAGATGATGTCGTCGCTGGTGATGGCGATGCGGCGCGGACGGCTGCCGGCGTCCGGCAACGGGTATTCCTTGATCGCCATGGTCTTGCGATCGATGCTGGCGATCTTGTTGGTGCCGAACATGTCGAAGAAGATGGTGTCGCCGTCCGACGTGAACACCATGCCGTAAGGTTGCGATTTCGGCGTCGGCATGGTGACGAGCTTGATATCGCCGGTCTTTGGATCGAGCCGGCCGACCATGTTGGCATTCTGCAAGGTGAACCAGAGAATGCCGTCCTTATCGAACAGCGGCGTGTGCGGGTCGCGTGCCGCGGGATCCGGCATCTTGTATTCGGTGATGTCGCCGGTTCGCGGGTCGAGCTTGCCGACATAGCCGGCGAAATTGGCCGCGAACCAGATGTTGCCGTCCTTGTCTTCGGTCAGGCCGTGCGGGCCGGAAAACGGCGTCTTCAGCGGATATTCCTTGAATGCACCCGTCGAAGGATCGAGCCTGCCGAGCTTGTTCGCCATCTGGCCGGTGTACCAGATGGCGCCATCGGGCGTCGCCAGCGGATCGTGCGGCCGCGAGCCCAGCGTCGGCACTTGCCATTCGTGGAATGAGACCTCCACCGGGCCCGCGATGATGACGGGAGCGGGCTTCGGCTTGCCGGGAAAGTTCGCGACCAGATAATCGATGACGGCTTCTTTTTGCGCCGGCGACAGCGGGGCGCCGGCCGACACCATCATGTTCACGACGTTATGCCATTCGTCCGGAGAATAGTTGGAATGGACGACGCGCCGCAGATCGTGACAGCCGACGCACATCGCTTCGATGGTTGGCTTGGCGGCGCCTTCCGGCAAAACGAATTGCTCCGCCGCTTTGGTTTCGGATGGCGTTTCTTGTGGCTTTTCTTGGCCCAGAGCAGGCCATGCGACACAGAGCGTTGCCGCAACCGCAAAAAGGGTCGACCTCGTCATCACGCTCTCATCGCGCGTCGCGATCCTGTCATTGCCCGCCGGCGAGCTGCTGGGCGAAGGCGGCGACGGTCTTGGTATAGACCTGCGACGCGTTCCACTGCAGCAGCACCTGGAAATTGGGCGTGCCTTCGCCCCATGGCTGGCCGCGCTGCCAGCCGTAGCCTTTCAGATAATTCGCCGTCGAGGCCAGCACGTCGGGCACGCTGTGGATGAGGTCGCGGCGGCCGTTGCCGTCGTAGTCGACGGCGAATTTCAGATAGGACGACGGCAGGAACTGGGTCTGCCCGATCTCGCCGGCCCAGGCGCCGTGCATGTCGGCTGGCGTCATGTCGCCGCGGTCGACGATCTTGAGTGCGGCGAACACCTCGCCGCGGAACTTGTCCGGCCGGCGGCAATCGTAGGCCAGCGAAGCGAGCGAGCGGATGGTGGCGAAGTTGCCGTTGTCGGCGCCGTAGTCGGTCTCCAGTCCCCAGATGGCGACGATGACCGCGCCCGGCACGCCGAATTGCTGCTCGATCTTGCTGAAGGTCGGGCCGTATTGGGCAAGCATCTTGGCGCCGCGGGCGAGCCGCGGCGGTATCATGCGGCCGGAGAATTGCTCGAAGCTCTGCCGGAACACGCCCTGGCGCGTGGTCGCGGGCGATGACCGCCGGGTCGTAGGTGATGCCGCCGAGCCCGGACTGGATCGCGCGCTGCGAAATGCCCTGCGCCGCCGCCTCGGTCTTGACGCCTTGCAGCCAAGCGCCGAAATCGCCGCCGCAGGGCGCTGCGGCTTGCGCCGGCGCGGCGATGATGCCGAGCCAGAGCAGTGCAGCAGGCGGCCAGTCCATTGCAGTGCCAGTGTACGGGGTCGCATGTTTGGTCCCTTCAAGCACCTCGAAGTGAAGCAGTGCATTGGGTCGCGATTATGATGCCCCAACAAGCATTTGCGTTCCAGGCTCTATGGTTTGGCCGGTTCATAGCGATCGGCCTGATAAAGTTCGCGGAAAATCCGGGTCGAAACCAGCACCACGGCGATGGTGCTGCAACCGCCGATCAACACCGCGGGGATGGTGCCGAACAAAGCCGCCGCGGCGCCGGCGCGGAAGTCGCCGAGCTGGTTCGAGGTGCCGGTGAACATCGAGCCCACCGCAAAGACCCGGCCGCGCATCTGGTCCGGCGTGTGCAAAAGCAGGAGCGACTGCCGGATCACCACGCTGACGGTGTCCGAGGCGCCGACGATGAACATCGCGCCCATGGCCAAGGCGAGGGTGGGCGACAGCGCCAGCAGGATCGTCCCGGTGCCGAAAATCGCGACCGCCGAGGAACATGATGTGTCCGACCCGCCGCGCGATCGGCCAGCGCGTCAACACCAGCGCGGTGACAAGCGCGCCGGCGGCCGGCGCCGCGCGCAACGCGCCAAAACTCAGCGGCCCGGACATGAAAATGTCGCGCACGAAGATCGGCAGCAGCGCCGTCGCATTGCCGAGCAACACGGCGAACAGATCGAGCAGGATGGCGCCGAGCACGACCTTGTGCTGGCCGATGAAGACAAGGCCGCTGAACAGCCGCTTGAGATCGACCGGCTCGCGCGGCGCGACGCGGCGTTCCATGACGATGCCGCGCATGACGATCCCGGCGGAGAGCCACAGCACCGCGCAGGTGGCGAAAACCAGCGTCGGGCTGAGCGCGATCAGCAAGCCGCCAAGCGCCGGCCCGGCGACGATGGCGATCTGCGCCGCCGACGTCGACCCCGCAATCGCGCGCGGCAGCACGCTCGCCGGCACGATGTTCGGCAGCGCCGTTTGCAGGCTCGGCTGCTCGAAGGCGCGGCCGGTGCCGACGCAGAACGCCATGGCGAGAAGAAGATGCGGCGTCAGTCGCCCGGTCGCGCGTCGCGAACGCCAGCACCGTGACGGCGAGCGCCTCGAAGAACTGCGCCATCGAAGCGATCAGGCGGCGGTCGTAGCGGTCCGCCGCATGGCCGGTGGCCAGGAACAGCCCGATGCCCGGAATGAACTGCACGAGCCCGACCAGCCCGAGCTGAAATGGACTGCGCGTCAGTTCGTACATCTGCCAGCCGACGGCGACGGCCTGGACCTGAAGCGCGATGGAGGCCGCGATCCGCACATAAAGAAAGCGGACGTAGGCGCCATGGCGCAACAGATTGATGGTCGAGCCGGAGTCGCTTGTCATTGCGGCCGCTGATTGCGAGCTAGCCGCAATCCTTAGGTGTGGTGAAGCCGAGAAAAATCAGTACCTGGTCGCCCAGCGGCGTGTAAACCAGCACGGCGCCCGCAACAATGCCGGCGAGGACGGCCAACGCAATAATTCTCGCCTTGATCGAGCGCCGCCGCGCGGCAGATGAGCTTGGTCCGATCCAGCGTTCCATGCATGCAGCTTGGTCGGCTTTGGCCGCAGCCGGTTCATGCCGCCGGCCCACATCCTTGACAGCATGGGGCGGCGGTCCTAAATGGCCGCACTCGCCGCGAAGGCGCAATTTTGCCGATTGGCGGGGCCGTAGCTCAGTTGGGAGAGCGCCTCGTTCGCAATGAGGAGGTCAGGGGTTCAACTCCCCTCGGCTCCACCAGGCAGCCCTCGTTCCACCTGAGAATCCAGGGCTTTCTGCCGTCGGCTTGTTCGCGCCGTTTTAAGCCGCTAGGTTCCGTCAGCTTCACCAGCGAATCCAAAGCCATGCGCGCCCTCTTTCTCGTTATCGATCTTGCCCTCAAGCTCTACATCTGGATCGTGATCGCGATGGCGATCTTTTCCTGGCTGGTCGCGTTCAACGTGGTGAACACGCGAAATTCCGGTCGTCCATATGATCGGCGACTTTCTCTATCGCATCACCGAGCCGGCGCTGCGCCCGATCCGCAATATGATGCCCAATCTCGGCGGCATCGATATTTCGCCGGTGATCCTGTTCCTGATCATCATTTTCATTCGCTACGTGATCGCGCTTTACATCCTGCCGAACGTCTTTTAAGCGCCGTGACCGCCCGGATCATCGATGGCAAAGCGATCGCCGCGGAATTGCGCGCCGCCGTGGCGGCGGAGACGCGGCGCTTGGCGGCCGCGCAAGGTCTCGTCCCCGGCCTGGCGGTGATCCTGGTCGGCGAAAATCCGGCGAGCAAAGCCTATGTCGGCAGCAAATCGCGCGCCGTCGTCGAAGTCGGCATGAAGCCGTTCGACTTTCATCTGCCCGCCACGACCGGCGCCAACGAGCTGCTCGGTCTTATCGGTGAGCTCAACGCCGATGCCGCCGTGCACGGCATCCTGGTGCAATTGCCGCTGCCGCCGCAGATCGATGCGTCGCGCATCATCGCCGCGGTCGATCCGGGCAAAGACGTCGACGGCTTTCATCCGCTCAATGCCGGTCGGCTGGCGTCGGGCCTGCCGGCGCTGGCGCCGTGTACGCCGGTCGGCTGCATCAAGCTTGCCAAGGCGGTGCATGCGTCGCTGAGCGGGCTCGATGCGGTGGTGATCGGCCGCTCCAACATCGTCGGCAAGCCGCTCGCTGCAGCTTCTGCTCGCCGAGAACGCGACTGTGACCATCGCGCATTCGCGCACCCGCGATCTTGCCGGCGCTGTGCAGCCGCGCCGATCTGCTTTTTGCCGCCATTGGCCGCCCCGAATTCGTCCGCGGCGGCTGGATCAAGCCGGGCGCGACCGTCATCGACGTCGGCATCAACCGCGTTGCCACGGACGGCGGCAAATCGCGCATCGTCGGCGATGTTTTTTTCGCGGAAGCCGTCGAAGTCGCCGGCGCGATCACGCCGGTGCCGGGCGGCGTCGGGCCGATGACGATCGCGTGCCTGCTCGCCAATACGCTGCGGGCGGCCTGTATGCAGGCGGGGTTACCCGAGCCGGTGGTCTGAGATCAGCTGTTCCAGCCGAAGGCGACTTTGTCGAGCACGCGGGTGCCGAATTTCTCCGACGAGCGCGCCACCGCCTTGCCGCCGAGCGCGCGGTAAAATTCCACCGCGTTTTCGTTTTCCGACAGCGCCCACACGATCAACGATTTCAGCGCGCTCTGCGCCAGATCGCGGCGCGCCGCGGTGAACAGCCGGCGGCCGAAGCCGAGCCCCTGGAATTCCGGCCGCAGATAGAGCTCGTAGATTTCGCCGTCGTAGTAGAGGCTGCGCGCGCGGTTGCGGCCGTAATTGGCGTAGCCCGCGATCTTGTCGCCGAATTGCAAGAGCGCGATGCGGCTGCCTTTGCGGATCGCGCTGTCCCACCACGCTGGACCGCGGCGGTTGATCAGCTTTTCGAGTTCGGTGCCGGGGATGATGCCCTGATAAGCCATCCGCCAAGCCTCATCATGGGCAGATGCGACAGCCGGGGCATCAGATGCCTTGGCGCGGCGAATCTCGATGAGGATGGTGCTCATGGTGCGATCAAAGCAAGCGATTCAGTTGCCTTCAAGTACCGAGAGTCACGAAGCGTTAACGGTGTGGATTATTAGCGCAATCGCGCGAGGCGTCTATCGCCGGAAGGGGCAAAAAACCGTGGTCAATGCGTAATCTCGACAGGCTGTTGCAGAAGCGCAACGGTCGGACGGTTTCACCGCTAGTAGCACGCGGTTTTGCGTCATTCCGGGGCGCGAGCGAAGCTCGCGAGCCCGGAATCCATAGTCACAAGTGGTGCCAGGATATGCGAGGATGGCGAATATGGATTCCGGGCTCGTCGCTTCGCTCGGCCCGGGAATGACGAACTCAGACGCGCTCGGCTTCCTTGCGCCGCTCGCTGCGCTTGCGGTCGACCGGATCGAGCAGCTTCTTGCGCAGGCGAATCGATTTCGGCGTCACCTCGACCAGCTCGTCGTCCTCGATATAGGCCAGCGCCTTTTCCAAGGTCATGCGGATCGGCGGGGTGAGGCGAATCATCTCGTCCTTGGAATGGGTGCGGATGTTGGTGAGCTTCTTGCCCTTGAGCACGTTGACCTCGAGGTCGTTGCCGCGGGTGTGCTCGCCGACGATCATGCCGCGATAAACCTTCCAGCCCGGCTCGATCATCATCGGGCCGCGGTCTTCCAGGTTCCACATCGCATAGGCGACGGCATCGCCCTGGTCGGTGGAGATCAGCACGCCGTTGCGCCGCCCGGTGATTTCGCCGCGGTGCGGGCCATAGGCGTGGAACATCCGGTTCATCACCGCGGTGCCGCGGGTGTCGGTGAGGAGCTCGCCGTTATAGCCGATCAGCCCGCGCGTCGGCGCAAAGAAGATCAGCCGCACCCGGCCGCCGCCGGACGGGCGCATCTCGATCAGCTCGCCTTTGCGCTCGGCCATCTTCTGCACGACGATGCCGGAGTGCCCCTCGTCGACGTCGATCAGCACTTCCTCGATCGGTTCGAGCAGTCTCGCCGGACGGGTCGTGCTGGAACAGCACTTTGGGCCGCGACACCGAAAGCTCAAAGCCTTCGCGCCGCATGGTCTCGATGAGAATGCCGAGCTGCAATTCGCCGCGGCCGGCGACTTCCATGGAATCCTTCTCGGTGGATTCGGAAATCCGCAGCGCCACGTTGCCTTCGGCTTCGCGCAGCAGGCGGTCGCGGATGACGCGGCTCTGCACCTTGTCGCCCTCGGTGCCGGCGAGCGGCGAATCGTTGATGCGGAACGTCATGGTCAGCGTCGGCGGATCGATCGGCTGCGCCGGCAGCGGCTCGGTGACTTCCGGCGCGCACAGCGTGTGCGAGACGAAGGCGTCCGGCAGGCCGGCGATGGCGACGATGTCGCCGGCGGTACCTTCTTCGATCGGTACCCGCTCCAGGCCGCGGAAGGCCAGCACCTTGGTGACGCGGCCTTCCTCGATCAGGTTGCCGTTGCGGTCCAAAACCTTGACCGGCTGATTCGGCTTCACCGCGCCCGCGAAAATGCGGCCGGTGACGACGCGGCCGAGATAGGGATTGGCTTCGAGGATCGTGCCCAGCATGCGGAACGGGCCGTCCTCGACCTTCGGCGGCGCGACATGGCGGACGACGAGATCGAACAGCGGCGCCATGCCCTGGTCTTTGGGCCCCTCGGCACTGGCCGCCATCCAGCCCTGCTTGGCCGAGCCGTAGAGGATCGGGAAATCGAGCTGCTCCTCGGTCGCGTCGAGCGCCGCGAACAGGTCGAACACCTCGTTGGCGACTTCGGTGGGGCGGGCGTCGGAGCGATCGACCTTGTTGATGACGACGATGGGTTTCAGCCCCATCTTGAGCGCCTTGATGACGACGAATTTGGTCTGCGGCAGCGGCCCCTCGGCGGCATCGACCAGGACCAGCGCGCCGTCGACCATGTTGAGGATGCGCTCGACCTCGCCGCCGAAATCGGCGTGGCCGGGCGTGTCGACGATGTTGATGCGGGTGTCCTTCCAGACCAGCGAGGTCGCCTTGGCCAGGATGGTGATGCCCCGTTCGCGCTCCAGGTCGTTGGAATCCATCGCGCGCTCGGCCACCCGCTGGTTCTCGCGGAACGAGCCGGATTGCTGCAGCAAGCGGTCGACCAGGGTGGTCTTGCCGTGGTCGACGTGGGCGATGATGGCGATATTGCGAAGGTTCATGTGGGCCGTGTTAAAACCAAAACGAGCCCCGAGGGGCCCGCCGTTCACGCCCGCTATATAGTCACTTTCCGCCGGGAAGCAATCGGCGAAAGCGCAAGACGTGAAGCGCATGAAACTCGACTAAGCGCCGGGCGTTCGCTTAATATTGCAACGCCGGGCCGGACGTTTCATGCGCTGCCCATTACCTATAACGAGTGAAAGACGCGTCCTTTGCGTCTTCCCGGCCTACACGCCGTCGTTTGGCACGTTTTCCCACGCTTTCCGGCTGATGGGCCGGGTGCGCGCCTTCATGCCGCCGCAGGGGCTCCTGCTGATCGCGGCCTACCTGCCGGCATCGTGGCCGGTGCGCTTCATCGACGAGAATATCGCCCCGGCCAAGGCGGCCGATTTCGCCTGGGCCGATATCGTCATGGTCAGCGGCATGCATATCCAGGCGCCGCAGATCAACGATATCGCGGCGCGCGCCAAGGCGAAGGGCAAGGTCACGGTGCTGGGCGGCGCCTCGGTTTCCGGCGCGCCGGAGCTTTATCCGGACTTCGACTATCTCCACATCGGCGAGATTGGCGATGCCACCGACCGGCTCATCGCCTGCCTCGACGAGAGTGTCGCGGCGCCTGCGGCGCAGCGGCGTTTCGAGACCAGCGAGCGCCTGCCGCTGTCCGACTTCCCGCTGCCGGCCTACGATCTGATCCGGCTCGATCGCTATCTGATCGGCAGTCTGCAATTCTCCAGCGGCTGCCCGTATCGCTGCGAGTTCTGCGACATTCCCGCGCTGTACGGGCGGCAGCCGCGGCTGAAGACGCCGGAGCAGATCACCGCCGAACTCGACGCGATGCTGGCCCAGCCGTTTCATCCGCCGGTCGTTTATTTCGTCGACGACAATTTCATCGGCAACCGCAAGGCGGCGCGCGAGATGCTGCCGCATCTGATTGCCTGGCAGCGCAAGCACGGCTATCCGCTGCAATTTGCCTGCGAGGCGACGCTCAATCTCGCCAAGCAAACTGAGATTCTGGCGCTGATGCGCGAGGCGCAATTCCTCACCGTCTTCGTCGGCATCGAAACGCCGGACGCCGACGCGCTCAAAGCCATGCGCAAGGAGCACAACGCCTCGCTGCCGATGATGGAGGCGATCAACACGCTCAACAGCTACGGGCTCGAAGTCACCTCGGGCATCATTCTCGGCCTCGACACCGATACGGCCGACAGCGAAAGCCGGCTCAAGGATTTCATCGATCTGTCGCAGATTCCGATCCTCACCATCAATCTGCTGCAGGCGCTGCCGCGCACGCCGTTGTGGGATCGCCTCAAGCGCGACGGCCGCTTGATCACCGACGACGCCGGCCTCGAAAGCAATGTGCGATTCCTGCGTCCCTATGACGAGGTGGTGGCGACGTGGCGGCGCTGCATCGCCTATGCCTACGATCCCGAGCGGCTGTTCGCGCGCTTCACCCATCAGGTCGACGCCACATTCGCCAACCGCATGATCGCCCCGGTGCGCGGCAAGCTCACCATCGCCAATCTGCGCAGCGCGCTGGTGCTGGCGTTCAATATCGCGTTTCGCGTCGGATTTTTGGCGGATTACCGGCGGCCGTTCTGGCGTGCCGCGCGCCATGCCTTGCGCCGCGGTCAGATCGATGCGGTGCTGGGCATCGGATTTGCAGCCTATCATTTGATCGAGTTTTCGCGCGAGGCGCTGCGCGGCGACCAGAACGCCTCGTTTTACTCGACGCTTAAGCGTGAGCGGAAGCTCGAGTCCCAGCCGTTGCGCAAATCGGCGTGAAACTATAATCGCATCGTCACGCGCGCCGGCGCCGGCGGCGCCGGATCGAGCGTGTCGACCACAACGCGCGATCCGCGACGTCCTTGAGCGTCACGGTCAGCGTCCCGGTCGCCCCGTCGATCGCCACGTGGCCGAAGAATTGCAGCCCGTAACATGGCGCGAGGTTTTCGCCCTGCTCCTTGCTGGACGCTTTCTGAAACACGACCTGCGGACCGAAAGTGCGTTCCATCGGCTCCGGCGTCCAGGTCCCGGCATGGAGCGGGCCGGAGACGAATTCCCAGAACGGCTCGAAATCCTGGAACACCGCGCGGTTTGGATCGTAGTAATGCGCCGCGGTGTAGTGCAGGTCGGCGGTGAGCCACAGCGTGTTGCGGATGCCGGCATGCTTGATGAACGACAGCAGATCGGCGATCTCCAGGCCGCGGCCGCGCGGGCCGTCGGCGTGCTCGATGCCGGTGGTGTTGACCACGTAGCCGATCGGCGTATCGGCGGCGATCACTTTCCAGGTCGCCTGCGAGCGCGCCAATTCGCGCTTGAGCCATGCCACCTGCTGCGGCCCGAGCAGATAATCGTCGGGCCGCAAAATGCTGTCGGCATGCGGCCCGTCGGGGCCGCGATAGCTGCGCATATCGAGCATGAACACGTCGAGCAGCGGGCCGTAGGCGATCTTGCGATAGACGCGGCCGGGCTCGGCCATGGTCTCGCGCACGGGCAGGAATTCGTGAAAGGCGCGGCGCGCGCGCGCGGCAAAGGCCAGCGTGTTTTTCTCGCCGAGCGGCTTTTGCGGCAGCGGCTCGTCCGGCCACCACGCTCTCCATCACTTCGTGGTTGTCCCACAGCGCAAAGGTCGGCACCGCGGCATTGAACGCGCGCAGATTGTCGTCGAGCAGATTGTATTTGTAGTTGCCGCGATAGTCGGCAAGCGTTTCGGCCGGTTTCGACTTCTCCTCGGTGACGATGCTGCGCCAGACGCCGCCGTCGGGCAGTTTCTTCTCCGCCGTGATGGGGCAGTCGGCATAAATATTGTCGCCGCAATGGATGAAGAAATCGGGCCGGTTGTTGCGCATGGTGGCGTAGGTGCGCATGCCGCCGCGCGCAGGATCGATGCCCCAGCCCTGGCCCATGGTGTCGCCCGACCACAGGAACGAGACCGAGCGCCGTTCCTTCGACGGCGTGCGGAAATGGCCGATCTGCGCCTCGCCGAATACGGCCGAAGACAAATCCTGAAAGCTCAAGCGATAGAAGATGTCCTGGTCCGGCGGCAGGTTTTCGAGCAGCGCCTTGGCGGTGAAATCGGCTTCCGGCAGCGCGTCGACGAATACCGCGCTTGCTGATGTCGCGGAAGCTGTCGGTGGTCGCGACCTCGACCAGCATGCGCGAGGGTCGGTCGGCGCGCGCCCAGACCACGCCGGAATCGATCGACACGTCGCCCGATTGCACGCCGTGGGTGATCTGCGCCCGGTCCGGCGCGAAGCTCAGCGAGGGCCGCGCGATGCCGCCGATCGCGGTGACGGCGGCCGACGCCGTCGCAGTCTTCAAGAGCGCGCGACGCGTGAGCGCCGCGCGACGTCGCATTGCCATTGGGCCTCCGCCGTCGCAACGCGGCGGACACTGGCCGCTGATTCTGACGAAGACTCGAACGTTATGCGACGACAGGATGACTCTGTCGTGGACTTGTTGGGGATTGTTCCAAGTTCCGTTAACGATCGTTAACGATCAAGCAGCGGCGGCCTTGGTGTCCGTGGTGCCGGTGCTTGCGGGCGCTTCCGCACCGCCTTCCGCGTGATCGAGGATCGCGGTGCGGCGCGCGGCGATGGCAAAACGCAGCTGGTCGAGCGCGAACGAGAACGACATGCGCACCGACTCGTCGAATTCCTCGTGCTCGCTGAGATGGATGATCGCGATCACCAGGTTGTCGGCCTCGACCTGGAGATGCTCGATGGCCTCGAGCGCTTGCGCGGCGTGGACCTTGCGGACCAGGTCGAGCACCTTTTGCAGGAGCCGCAGCCGGCGGGTGCGGCTGTCGGCGCGCAGATAGCTCGCCAGGCCGGCGATGGCCGATCCGAACACCGGGAAGATCAGCATGCCGTAGAAGATGTCGTCGCCGTATTTGTCGAAGAAGGTCTTCTGATCGTCGTTCAGATAATCCAGCGCGCCCTGGTGCACCAAGGCGTCGGCGTCCTTGTCGGTCGATGGCGCTTCGATCTTGACGTCGCCGTTAAGCTGCGCGGCGATCGCCAGCCGCGACGTGTAGATCACCTTGGCAAAGTCCGCGATGTCGGCGTGGTTGAACGATTTGCGCGCCACCAGATATTCGGGAAAGCTGAGACTGGTCAGCTTGTCGTCCGGTGTCGGCGGAATGCCGCCGAAGGTGCCGGCGTCGATCTCGACCGAGTCGAAGGCGATATTGCGCTTGGCGATGCCGTCCGCCTGGTCGATTTCGACGAAGGTCGGCGCCACGCCATTCTGTGTCGCGGCCTTGACCGCGTCGCTGATGGCTTGCCCCGGTCGCCGCACCGGCGACGAAGATCACATCGACGGTATTTTTTTGCACGGCGTCGGCGAGATTCGCCGGATCGATTTGCGATACCTGTACCTTGTCGAGTGGCACGCCGTAATGATTGAGGACGACGCCGAGCAGATCCGCGCTCGCTTCGTTGCCGGTGACGATGCCGATGCGCTTGCCGGCAAGCTGCGTCACCTTGAGCGTGCTGCTGTCCTTGTCCTTGGTGCTGTCGTCATCGGAATCGTCGTCGTCGCTGTCGCTATCCTTGTCTTTGGCGGTCTTGGCGGTCTTCGTTGCCTTTGCCGGCTTAGCGGTCTTCGTCGCCTTCGCCGGCTTGGCGGTCTTGGTCGCCTTGGGTGTTGCGGCCTTCTTGGCAGGCGTCGGTGCGGCAGCGGCGGCTGGAGCCGGGGTGGCCGCCGGCGCGGGTGCCGGCACGATCAGCGCGATCACGTTCTGCCGCAGGATGGCGACCACGGGCCAATCCGGCGATTTGCCGATGGTGGTCGGGATGATGGCAAGATCGGCGCTGCCGTTGTTCAAAGCTTGCGCGCTGGCATTGGCGCTATCGGTGGTGACGATCTGCAACTGCAGCCGGTCGTGGCTCTTCGCCTAATGTGTTGGCGAGCACCTGTACGATTTTCGCACTGCCGGGCCCGGTGGCAATCCGCATCACCGTGTTTTTGGTCGAGTAATAGAACGCCGCCCAGACGACGCCGCCGAGAACGATGGTGCCGAGAATAGTCACGAGCCAAGTATGGCGCAGGAACATCCTGAACCGGTTGCGCATCATATGTTCGAGCGACCCGAAACTCATGCTCCTACCCGATGAGCGGCCCGCTGAACCGGCTTCGCCGGCCCGGTCCGAGCGCCGGGAAAGCCATAATCTCATGGCCAGAGGCTGATGCGGCAGTCCGGGAGGCATGGTTAATCCTACCACGTGTCGGCTGTTTTGACGCCATAGCGCCAGCCCCGGTTCATCAGCCAAATCGCCGCTTTGGTTAATCCCGGGAGGATGGCGCCAACGCAGTCTCGATCCGGCTTGTGACCCAGACTTTGGCGCTAATTCCGGCGGAATCCAGTCCGTTCGCCGGCCCGCCGTCGGAACTTCACCCCTTGAAGCGGTGTTGCCGACGTGGTGGTGTTTGGCGGGCCGCGATCGCGCCGGAAAGCTGACGCGCGGGCTCGGCCGCGATCACTGCACAGGTGGAGTTTTCAAGATGCCGCAAAAGCTCTCCGGCGAAGCGCGCAAAAGCTGCGCTCGCCCGGCTCAAAGGCTGGACCGAGGTCAACGGTCGCGACGCCATCACCAAAAAGTTCGTCTTTGCGCGATTTCAATCAGGCCTTCGGCTTCATGACGCGTGCCGCGCTGGTGGCGGAAAAGCTCGATCACCATCCCGAATGGTTCAACGTCTACAAAAATGTCGAAGTCACGCTGTCGACCCACGATGCCGGCGGCCTGACCGAGCTCGACGTCAAGCTCGCCGAGACCATGGATAAGCTCGCCGGCTGATTGCGGGCAGGCGGGGGACGGTCGCGTTTCCCGCCTTGCGATTGCCGCCTTCCGCCGCCATTTTATTGGTTTCGGTCCATGGCGGCCGCAAGCCTGATCGTAACAAGTCTGATCGTAACAAGTCTGGTCGTGAGAAGAGGGGCAGATGTGGTTCCGGGCGCAAGCCGCCTCATGGCAGGACATCGCAGCGCTGACGCGCCGCATGGTCGGCAACGAGCAGGAGCTGCAGCGCGATTTTTGGCGCAAGCTCAAAAGCGCCTTGGCCGACCTGCCGTTCGCGGAAGATTTGCTCGCCGCCTATTATTGCGCGTTCGACCGGCAAACGCCGCTGCACGTCAAAGCGGTGCTGCTCGGGGCCATCGCTTATTTCATCCTGCCGACGGATTTGATTCCAGATTATATTCCGGTGATCGGCTATGTCGACGATGCGGCCGTGCTCGCCGGCGCCATCAAGATCGTCACCTCGCACATCAAGCCGGAGCATCGCGAGGCGGCGCGGTGCACATTGGCGCGGCTGCGCGGCGAGGCGTGATCAAGGCCGCAGTAGGATTTTCCCCATCACCTTGCGGTCGCTGATGGCTTTGAGCGCGGTTGCAATCTCGGCCAAGGGATAGACCGCGTGGACATGGGCGCTGAGCTTGCCTTCGGCGCACCATGTGACGATGTCGGTCATGATCGCGCGTTGCGCTTGCGGCTCGCGCCTGAGCCACGCGCCCCAGAACACGCCGCGGATATCGCAGCCGCGCAGCAGCACGAGATTGAGCGGTAGTTTGGGGATTTCTCCGGCAGCGAAGCCGACCACCAGATAGCGGCCGAGCCAGGCGAGCGAGCGCACCGCCGGCTCGGCGTAAGGGCCGCCGACCGGATCATAGACCACGTCGATGCCGTGCTCGCCGCCGAGCCGCCGCAGCGCGTCGCGCAAATCTTCGCTGGCATAATTCACCGTCTCGTCGGCGCCGTGGGCGCGGGCGAAGCCGAGCTTCTCGTCGGAGGAGGCGCAGGCGATGACGCGCGCCCCCATCATCTTGCCGAGCTCGATGGCCGCAAGCCCGGTGCCGCCGGAGGCGCCGAGGACGGCCAAGGTCTCGCCGGGCTTGAGCTGCGCGCGGTCGCGCAGCGCGTAAAGCGTGGTGGCATAGATCACGTTGAGGCCGGCGGCGCGCTCGAAATCGAGCGCATCGGGCAGCTTGGCCAGTTGCTTGCACTGGAATGGCGACGGCCTCGCGCGCCGCGCCCCAGCCCATGTGGCCCATGACGCGATCGCCGGGCGCGAACTCGGTCACGCCTGAGCCGACGCTCTCGACGACGCCGGCAAATTCCGCCGCCGGCGAGAATGGAAACGGCGGCTTGTATTGATATTTGCCGGCGATGATCAGCGTGTCGAAAAAATTCAGCGCCGCGGCCTTGACCCGCACCACGGCTTCGCCGGGTTCGGCTTGCGGTTCCGCGATATCGGCCAGTTCGAGTTCGTCGGCGGTGCCGAAATGGGTGCAGAGAACGGCTTTCATGATGCCTCCGGCTGTTCTTATAACAGAGCGAGGGGAGGCGGCTAATCGAACTGCAGCGCTTCGCTCACGCCGGCATCCTGCAGCGCACGGCGCAGCCGCGAGAACGCGAGCCGCAGGCGCGACTTTACCGTGCCGATCGGCAGATTGGTTCGTGCCGCGATGGTCGCGTGCGACAGGCCTTCGAAAAAGGCGAGTTGCACCATGTTGAACTGCTCGCGCGGCAAGGCGTCGAGTGCGGCGCGGACGTGCTCTTCCTGTTGCGCGGCGGCGATGTCGGCGTCGCTGCCCGCGGCCGGATCGGGAATGGCGAACAGATCCGCGGCCGCGTAGCGATGCTCGCGGCTGCGGCGGCCGACATCGATGCAGCGATTGTGGGCGATGCGGAACACCCAGGTGGCGGCCGCCGATTTGCGGCGATCGAACAGATGCGCCTTGCGCCAGATCGTTTCCATCACGTCCTGGGTGACGTCGGCGGCGGCGAATGGCGCGAGCCCGAGCCGAAGCATCTGGGCGTGCACGCGCGGCCGGAAATGATCGAACAACGCGGTGAACGCCTCGTTGTCGCGATCGGCGCCCACCGCGGTAAGGAGATCGTCCAGCTCAGGCCCTTTGGCCGCGCGATATTTGCGGCGGGGCTGGAGTTCGTCGCTATGAAACCAAGAGGTCACGCCCGGCACCCTTTCGCACTGGTCCGGCGCACCAGAACCGGCAAGGGGATGACAGAGCTCACCCCGCAGAAATGCGCCGCCGTCCGTCAGTATCGGAGGGCGGCACAGTCCTGGCTGTGTCGGTTGTCACACTTTGCCGGCGGCCTGCTGGCGCTCACCGGCCAGGCTTACCGATCGCGTTCCGTGAAAGGCCGAATTGGATTAAACTTGAAAGGTTTGCTATCCATTGGGGGTGTTCGCGAGGCCCGATGCGCATCCATCGACGATGGCAGATTGCCCTGCCGCTACTTTTGGGGGCGGTATTGGCCGTTCCGGCCAAGGCCCAGCAGCAGCCTGAGCCCGCCGATACCACGGCGCCGACGCCGGCAAAGCCAGCGCCGGCCAAAAAGCCCGCAAAGCCCAAAACCACGCCCGCGAAACCGGCCGAGGCAGCACCCACAAAGCCCGCCAAACCCGCAAGCCGGCCGAAGCGGCGCCCGCGAAACCCGCGGAGGCTGCCCCAGCAAGCCCGCCACGCCGCCCAACGTCGGCGGCGTGAAACCGACCTTGCTCGGCCAATACGGCGAGTGGGGCGCCTATACGGCTTCGCCCGGCGGCAAGAAGGTCTGCTTCGCCATCGCCAAGCCGACGTCGTCGCAAACCAATCCGCCCGACCGGCCGCGCAATCCGACCTACATGTTCATTTCCTCGCGCCCGGCCGAAAAGGTGAGCAACGAGGTCTCGATCATCATCGGCTATCCGTTCAAGCCGGGCACCGAGGCCTCGGCCGCGGTCGGCTCGACCACTTACGCGCTCTATACCCAACAGGACGGCGCCTGGATCAAGAACGCGGCCGAAGAAGCGCAGATGGTCGACGCCATGCGCGCCGGCCAAAGCGCAGTGGTGAAGGGCGTTTCGGCCAAAGGCACGCAATCGACCGACACGTTCTCGCTCAAGGGTCTGGCGCAAGCCCTCGACCGCGTCGGCCAGGAATGCAAGTAGACGGTCGCGAGCCCTCCCCGTGAACGGGAGAGGGACTATCTATTCCTGAGCCGCGCCCCTTTTTCGGATTGTCCATGACCGCTTCGTTTGCCGCACCTCAAACTGACGGCGCCGCGTCCGCTGCTTTCATCGAGAAGCGGCCGCTCGAGCAATACGTCGCGCCGGACAAGCCGTCGCTGGTCGGTCTGACCGCGCGATGCGCTCGCCGCGGCGCTCGGCGGCATCGGCGTGCCGGAGCGGCAGCAGCGCATGCGCGTGCAGCAGATCTGGCACTGGCTCTATGTGCGCGGCGCGCAAGATTTTGCCGCGATGACGACGTTGTCGAAGGATTTGCGCACGGAGCTGGCGCAGCATTTCACGGTGGCGCGGCCGGAGGTTGCCGCCGAGCAGACCTCGGTCGATGGCACGCGCAAGTGGCTGCTGCGGCTTCCCGGCGAAACCGACAGCCGACCCTGTGAGGTCGAGTGCGTCTACATTCCCGAGACCGACCGCGGCACGCTGTGCATTTCCAGTCAGGTCGGCTGCACGCTCAATTGCACGTTCTGCCACACCGGCACGCAGCGCCTGGTGCGCAATCTCACGCCGGGCGAGATCGTCGGCCAGGTCGTGCTGGCGCGCGATCGCCTTGCCGACTGGACCCCCACCCAGCCCTCCCCCGCAAGCGGCGGAGCGAACAGGGAGGGGGCGGCGAGGGCGAGAAACGCCTCGTCTCCAATGTCGTCATGATGGGCATGGGCGAGCCGCTGTACAATTTCGAAGCGGTGCGCGACGGCCTCAACGTCGTCGCCGACGGCGACGGCTTGAGCATTTCCAAGCGGCGCATCACGCTGTCGACATCCGGCGTGGTGCCGAATATCGCGCGCGCCGGCGAGGAAATCGGCAGCATGCTGGCGATCTCGCTGCACGCGGTCACCGACGAGCTGCGCGACCAGCTGGTGCCGCTCAACCGCAAATATCCGCTGCGCGAATTGCTCGACGCCTGCCGCCATTATCCCGGCGTGTCCAATGCGCGGCGCATCACCTTCGAATATGTCATGCTCAAGGGCATCAACGATTCGCTGGTCGATGCGCGGGCGCTGGTGCGGCTGGTCAAAGGCATCCCCGCCAAGATCAACCTGATCCCGTTCAATCCGTGGCCGGGCACAAAATACGAATGCTCGGACTGGGAGCAGATCGAGAAATTCTCCGAAGTGATTTTCAATGCCGGC
Organism: uncultured Alphaproteobacteria bacterium; assembly: GCA_963831975.1. Taxonomy (GTDB): domain Bacteria; phylum Pseudomonadota; class Alphaproteobacteria; order Rhizobiales; family Xanthobacteraceae; genus BOG-931. Next base: position 57,064 of record CAWHSO010000026.1, on the reverse strand, counting down.
TATGCCTCGCCGGTGCGCACGCCGCGCGGCCGCGACATTCTCGCCGCCTGCGGCCAGCTCAAGAGCGCGACCGAAAAGCTATCCGCCCGCGAGCGGCTGGCGCTGCGCGCCATGGCGATGACGGATTGATGCCGCGCGATGGCCGTCCTCGTCCGCATCATGATGATGTTTCTCGCCTATGTCCTGGCCTGCATCGCCGCCTCGCTCATCCTCACCATCGGCACGCTGACGCCGGAATGGGATGACCTGACTGCGCTCGGCCTGCAATCGGTCACGGTTTGGGCGGTCGTCATGGTCGGCGCCGCCGCGATCGGAGCAATTGCCATGATGCCGGCGCTGCTCGTCATCGCGCTGACGGAAGGCTTCGCCTGGCGCTCGAGCCTCCTCTATGCCGCGCTCGGCGGCGTGCTGGCCTTGTCGCTGAGTTACGGCCTCGATTTCGCAGGCTTAAGCGGCGATCCCGAAAACCCTCTGGTGCGCGAGCGCGAGGTGCTCGCCGCCGCTGGCATTGCCGGCGGTTTTGTCTATTGGCTGTTCGCCGGCCGCAAGGCAGGCTCCTGGAAGTGATTTACTTTACAACGTCGTTGGGTCAGCGCCCATGAACCGGACCGGGCTTGTCATCGCGCTGACCATTGGCGTCGTGGTGGGCGTCGTCTTCGGCGTCGTGCCGCGGCTCGACCTTGCCGTTTCCACGCCATTCTACGATCCGAAGACGCACGATTTTCCGCTCAACGGGCATGTGTGGACGCAGTACGCCCGCAATGCGGCGCGCGTGCTGATCACGCTCCTGATCGTGCCGGCCGGCATCGCGCTCATCGGCAAGTTTCTGTTTCCGCGCCGGCGGATGCTGATCAAAGGCCAGGCCGTGCTGTTCCTGATCGGAACGCTGGCGGTCGGCCCCGGCCTCATCACCAATACGCTGTTGAAGGACCATTGGGGCCGGGCGCGGCCGATCGACGTTACGGAGTTCGGCGGCTCAAGCCGCTTCACCCCGTGGTGGGACCCGCGCGGCGATTGCCCGAACAATTGCTCGTTCATCGCCGGCGAGCCGGCGGGCGCGTTCTGGACCATGGCGCCGGCGGCGCTCGCGCCGCCGCAATGGCGGCTCCTCGCCTACGGCGGGGCGCTCGCCTTCGGCAGCGCGGTCGGCGTGCTGCGCATCGCCGGCGGCGGGCACTTTTTCACCGACGTCGTGTTCGCCGGCCTGTTCATGTATCTGGTGATCTGGGCGGCGTACGGCCTGATCTATCGCTGGTGGCCGAAGCGCACGCGCGACGGCACCGACAAGTCGGCCGAATGATCTATTCCGGCGCGCCGAGACTCGGAAAATCTCGGCGAGCTGCGGGCTCATCGGCAGATTGAGCGTCTCGCCGGTCGGCAGCCGGCGCAGGAACCATTTGTTGTAGAGCTCTTCGAGCCGCCGCTCGCTCGCCATCCGCGCAAAGGCGCGCTCGACGATCGCCGCAAAGGCCGGATCGTCGCGGCGAAAGGCGAGGCCGTAGGGATCGTAGGACAGATAGTCGCCGACGACTTTCATGTCGTGGGCGCTCGGCTCGGTGGCGATGAAGCCGTAGAGCAGCGCGTCGTCGGTGGCGAAGGCATCGGCCTTGCCGGCGACCAGCATCGCCAGCGACTGGGCGTGATCGCGCGCCGTGACGATGGTGATGCCGAGTTTTTGCTTGTCGGACAGCGTGCGCAGCGCCGCCTCGTTGGTGGTGCCGGCGGTGACGACGACGGTCTTGCCGGCGAGGTCGCGATAGGATTTCACCGCGGAGGCATTCGGCACCATCAGCTTGGTGCCGGCGACGAAGAACACCGGCGAGAACGCCACCTCCTTCTGCCGTTGCAGGTTGCTGGTGGTCGAGCCGCATTCGAGATCGACGGCGCCGGATTTCACCTTGTCGAGGCGGTCGGCGGCGGTGACCGGGGCCAAGGCGATCTTGATGTCCATGCCGTCGAGCTCGGTCGCCGCCTCCTCGACGATTTCGCGGCACAGGTCGATCGAATAGCCGATCGGCTGCTGGCGCTTGTTGAGGTAGGAGAACGGCAGCGAGCTTTCGCGATAGCCGAGCGTGATCGTGCCGGTATCCTTGATCTTCTTGAGCGTGCCCGACAGCGCGGTGACATTCGCATCTTGCGCCGCCGCCGGCAGCGCCAGAGCCTGCGGCGAGCAAAGAGCTTAGCAATACACGGCGAGCGACCATGACACGCCTCAAGCCGCCTTTTTGGTCAGCACCGGCTCCGGCTCGACCGGCGCGATGCGATTTCTCGCCCTCCCATTTCGCCACCACGGCGGTGGCGAGCGAATTGCCGATCACGTTGGTGGCGGAGCGGCCCATGTCGAGGAACTGGTCGATGCCGATGATCAGCAGCAATCCGGACTCCGGCAGGTTGAAGCTCGCCAAAGTCGCGGCGATGACCACGAGCGAGGCGCGCGGCACGCCGGCCATGCCCTTACTGGTGAGCATGAGCAACAGCAGCATGGTGATCTGCTGGCCGAGCCCGAGCTGGATATTGTAGGCCTGCGCGATGAACATGGTCGCGAACGTGCAGTACATCATCGAGCCGTCGAGATTGAACGAATAGCCCATCGGCAGCACGAAGCTGATGATCTTGCGGCTGATGGGAAACTTTTCGAGCTGCTCCATCATCTTCGGATAGGCCGCCTCGCTGCTCGCGGTCGAGAACGCCAGCATGAACGGCTCGCGCACCAGCTGAACCAGCCGCATGACGTGGCTGCCGAAGAAGATGTAGCCGACGGCGACCAGCAGGCTCCACAACAGCACCAGCCCGAAATAGAACTCGACCACGAACTTGCCGTAGGTCACCAGGATGCCGAGGCCCTGGGTGGTGATGATGGCGGCCATCGAGGCGAACACCGCGAGCGGCGCGAGCTTCATGATGTAGCCGGTGATGGTGAGGATGACGTGGGAGAGCTCCTCGATGCCTTCGACCAGCTTGTGCGCGCGCTGGCCGAGCGCCGCGCAGGCGACGCCGAAGAACAGCGAGAACACCACGATCTGCAAAATCTCGTTGGTCGCCATCGCCTCGACGATCGAGCGCGGCACCAGGTGCGCGACGAAATCCTTTGCCGACAGCGAGGCGACCTTGAGATTGGTCGCGGCCTGGGCGTCGGGCAGCGGCAGGTTGAGGTTGTCGCCGGGGCGCAGGATGTTGACCAGCATGAGGCCCAGCAGCAGCGACACCAGCGACGCCGAGATGAACCACAGCATCGCCTTGCCGCCGATGCGGCCGACGGTCTTGGGATCGCCCATATGGGCGACGCCGACCACCAAGGTCGAGAACACCAGCGGCGCGATGATCATCTTGATCAGGCGCAGGAAGATGTCGGTCATCAGCGAGATGTAGTCGGAGATGCTTTTCGCCGTCGCCGGATCGGGCCACAGCGTATGGCAGGCATAGCCGACCGCGATGCCGAGCAGCATGCAGATCAGGATGATGGTGGTGAGCGTCGAACGCATGGGCCCCTCCAAAGCGTTTCGTCGAAGGGTCAGTCTAGGCGATGCGGATGGGCGCGGGAATATCCGGCAAGCACCGCTAACCTCATATTTTGACGCCAAAGCCCGGCTTGCGTCGTGCGCCGCGCCTGCCTATAGTCCGCGCCAAATTCGGCGCTTTTGCCCTAGACAGGAATTTCCGATGCCCAAGGGCGACGTGAAAAAAGTCGTGCTGGCCTATTCGGGCGGCCTCGACACTTCGATCATCCTCAAGTGGCTGCAGACCACTTATGGCTGCGAGGTGGTGACCTTCACCGCCGATCTCGGCCAGGGCGAGGAGCTCGAGCCGGCGCGGGCCAAGGCGCTGACGCTCGGCATCAAGCCGGAAAACATCTTCATCGAGGATTTGCGCGAGGAATTCGTGCGCGACTACGTGTTTCCGATGTTCCGCGCCAATGCGCTCTACGAGGGCCAATATCTGCTCGGCACCTCGATCGCGCGGCCGCTGATCGCCAAGAAGCAGATCGAGATCGCCGAAAAGGTCGGCGCCGACGCGGTCGCCCATGGCGCCACCGGCAAGGGCAACGACCAGGTGCGGTTCGAGCTCGCCTATTACGCGCTCAAGCCCGACGTGAAAGTGATCGCGCCGTGGCGCGAATGGGATTTCAAATCGCGCGAGGCGCTGCTGGCGTTTGCCGAAAAGAACCAGATCCCGATCGCCAAGGACAAGCGCGGCGAGGCGCCGTTCTCGACCGACGCCAATCTGCTGCACACCTCGTCCGAGGGCAAAGTGCTGGAAGACCCCTCCGGCGAAGTGCCGGACTATGTCTATTCGCGCACCGACGATCCGGAGAAGGCGCCGGACAAGGCGGACTATGTCACGATCGATTTCGAGCGCGGCGATCCGATTGCGGTCGACGGCAAGAAACTCACGCCGGCGGCGTTGCTCACGCAGCTCAACGCGCTCGGCCGCAAGCACGGCATCGGCCGGCTCGACCTGGTCGAGAACCGTTTCGTCGGCATGAAATCGCGCGGCATGTACGAGACGCCGGGCGGCACCATCCTGCTTGCCGCCCATCGCGGCATCGAATTGATCACGCTCGACCGCGGCGCGGCGCATCTCAAGGACGAGCTGATGCCGAAATACGCCGAGCTGATCTATTACGGCTTCTGGTTCGCGCCCGAGCGCGAGATGCTGCAGGCGGCGATCGACAAGAGCCAGGAATTCGTCACCGGCCAGGTGCGGCTCAAGCTCTACAAAGGCAATGCCGGCGTCGTCGGCCGCGACAGCAAATATTCGCTCTACGATCAGGATCTGGTGACGTTCGAGGACGGCAAGGTGGCCTACGACCAGCGCGACGCCGAAGGTTTTATCCGGCTCAACGCGCTGCGGCTGCGCACGCTCGGGCAGCGCAAGCGGAAGCTGAAATTGTAGGCCAGGCGCGGCAGCAGCGGCCGAGCAATCAGGCGGGCGAATGACAGACCGCTTCGATGTTGTGACCGTCGGGATCGAATACGAAGGCCGCATAATAGTTCGGATGGTAATGTGGACGTAGGCCCGGCGCGCCATTGTCCTTGCCGCCCGCCGCCATGGCCGCGCGATAGAACGCGTCAACGGCAGTGCGATCCTTGGCCGCGATGGCGATGTGAATAGGCCGATTGAGGCCGCCTTCGCCGCCGATCCAAAAATCAGGCTTGCGGTCGATGCCGAAGCCGGCGGCCGGGGTATCATTTTCGGTCTGCGGAACTTCCATCACCAGGACATAACCGAGCGGCGCCAGCGCCTTCTCGTAGAACGCTTTGGATCGCTTGTAGTCGGTGACCGGAAATCCGGCGTGATCGAGCATCGGACGCTCCCAATTTTCATCGCAGGTCGACCGTCACCTTGCGGTTCTCGCCGAGATTGGGCTTGGCGCCGGTGAGCCGCGCCTTGACGAATTCGAAAGCGGCGACCGTCTTGCTCGCCGGTCCGTCCCATAGCTCGGCCGTCAGCGGCAAGATGCGCAGCACGCAGACATTCGGATCGTCCGGGCCCTTCCACCACAGATTATCGGCGTAGCGCCAGATTTCCGCCGCCTTGGCGTGATCGCGCCGCACTTCGGCGTGCGCGGTGATCGACAGGTAGGCTTTTTCCTTTGCGTCGACGAAGGTGAGCCCGACGTCGTGCTCGGTTTCGATCTCGTGCTCTTTCTCGCTGCGCAGATCGGTCACCACCCAGATCAAGCCCGCCGCGCGATCGAGCCGCGGCTCGACCGGCCGCGCCCGAAAGCCGCCGGGAAAGTGGGTCGTGAGCATGCAGACGCCGACGTGCTCGATGACTTGCCAGACGCGGTCGAGGTGATCTTGATCGGCCATGTGCAGCTAATCCACGAGGCCGCAGAGTTGTTCCGGCGCTAAGCCGTCATTGCGAGGAGCGAAGCGACGAAGCAATCCAGCCTCGGCGCTGCAGAACTGGATTGCTTCGCTCCGCTCGCAATGACGCGAAGCAGCGATCACACCTGCCGCTCGACCAGCGTGCGCTTGATCTCGGCGATGGCCTTGGCCGGATTGAGATGCTTGGGGCAGGCCTTGGCGCAATTCATGATGGTGTGGCAGCGGTAGAGGCGGAACGGGTCTTCCAGATTGTCGAGCCGCTCGCCGGTCGCTTCGTCGCGCGAATCGACGATCCAGCGCTGCGCCTGCAAGCAGCGCGGCCGGGCCGAGATAGCGGTCGGAATTCCACCAATAGCTCGGGCACGAGGTCGAGCAGCAGGCGCAGAGAATGCATTCGTAGAGCCCGTCGAGTTTTGCCCGGTCCTCGTGGCTCTGCTTCCATTCCTTCTGCGGCGTCGGCGAGACGGTCTGCAGCCAGGGCTGGATCGCGGCGTGCTGGGCATAGAAATTGGTGAGGTCGGGCACCAGATCCTTCACCACCGCACAGTGCGGCAGCGGATAGACGCGCACCGCGCCTTTGACCTCGGCCATCGCCTTGGTGCAGGCGAGCGTGTTGGTGCCGTCGATGTTCATCGCGCAGGAGCCGCAGATGCCCTCGCGGCAGGAGCGGCGGAAGGTCAGGGTCGCGTCGACGTTGTTCTTGATCCAGATCAGCCCGTCGAGAATCATCGGCCCGCAATCGCCGGTGTCGACGTAATAGGTGTCGATGCGCGGATTGGCGCCGTCGTCCGGGTTCCAGCGATAGATGCGGTATTCGCGCTCCACCTTGGCCTTGGCCGGATGCGGCCAGGTCTTGCCTTCGGTGACCTTGGAGTTTTTCGGCAGCGTGAATTGGACCATGCGTTTGCTTTCATAGCTTTCAGTAAACCCGCGCTTTGGGCTCGATATAGGACACGTCGTTGGTCAGCGTGTAGGTGTGCACCGGCCGATAGTCGATGGTGACCTTGCCGGTATTGGTGTCGAGCCAAGTCAGCGTGTGCTTCATCCAGTTCTTGTCGTCGCGATCGGGGAAATCCTCGCGCGCGTGGGCGCCGCGGCTTTCGGTGCGGTTGACCGCGGAATCCACGGTGACGACGGCCTGCTCGATCAGGTTGGCGAATTCCAGCGTCTCGATCAGGTCGGAGTTCCAGATCAGCGAGCGGTCGCTGACGCGCACGTCGGCGATGCCGTCGAACACTTCGTGAATGAGCTTCGAGCCTTCCTGCAGCACCTCGCCGGTGCGGAACACGGCGCAATTGGTCTGCATGATGTGCTGCATCTTGGCGCGCAGCTGCGCGGTCGGCGTGCCGCCCGAGGCGTTGCGGAATTTGTCGAGCCGCGACAGCGCCCGCTCGGCGGAATCCTTCGGCAGTTCGGGATGCTTGTCGTTCGGCGTCAGGATTTCGGCGCAGCGCAGCGCCGCGGCGCGGCCGAACACCACGAGATCGATCAGCGAATTCGAGCCGAGCCGGTTGGCGCCGTGGACCGAGACGCAGGCCGCCTCGCCGAGCGCCATCATGCCGGGCACGATGTGGTCGGGATTGCCGTCCTTCTTGATCAGCGCCTCGCCGTGATAATTGGTGGCGATGCCGCCCATATTGTAATGCACCGTCGGCACGATCGGCACCGGCTCGCGGGTGAGATCGACGCCGGCGAAGATGCGCGCGGACTCGGTGATGCCCGGCAGCCGCTCGGCGAGAATTTTTGGATCGAGATGATCGAGATGCAGGAAGATGTGGTCCTTCTTCGGCCCGACGCCGCGGCCTTCGCGGATTTCGATGGTCATGGCGCGCGAGACGACGTCGCGCGAGGCGAGGTCCTTGGCGGACGGCGCATAGCGCTCCATGAAGCGCTCGCCCTGGGCATTGACCAGATAGGCGCCTTCGCCGCGCGCGCCTTCGGTGATCAGCACGCCGGCGCCGTAGACGCCGGTCGGATGGAACTGCACGAATTCCATGTCCTCGAGCGGCAGGCCGGCGCGCAGCACCATGGCGTTGCCGTCGCCGGTCTGGGTATGGGCGCCGGTGCACGAGGCATAGGCGCGGCCATAGCCGCCGGTCGCCAGCACCGTCATCTGCGCGGAAAAGCGATGGATCGTGCCGTCGTCGAGATTGAGCGCGACGACGCCGCGGCAGCGGCCGTCGTCGTCCATGATCAGGTCGATGGCGAAATATTCGATGAAGAACTCCGCCGAATGGCGCAGCGCCTGGCCGTACATGGTGTGCAGCATGGCGTGGCCGGTGCGGTCGGCGGCGGCGCAGGTGCGCTGCGCGGTGCCCTTGCCGTAATGCGTGGTCATGCCGCCGAACGGGCGCTGATAGATCTTGCCGTCTTCCTCGCGGCGCGAGAACGGCAGGCCCCAATGTTCCAGCTCGTAGACCGCTTCCGGCGCGTTGCGGCACAGATATTCGATGGCGTCCTGGTCGCCGAGCCAGTCGGAGCCCTTGACGGTGTCGTACATGTGCCAGCGCCAGTCGTCCTCGCCCATATTGCCGAGCGCCGCGGCGATGCCGCCCTGCGCCGCCACCGTATGCGAGCGCGTCGGAAACACCTTGGTGATGCAGGCGGTGCGCAAGCCGGCTTCGCTGCAGCCGACCACGGCGCGCAGCCCCGAGCCGCCGGCGCCGATCACGACGACGTCGTAGGCGTGGTCCTCGATCGGATAGGCGCGGCCGTTGATGGCCGGCGCGGCGCTTTTTCCGTTGGTTCCGTTTTCCGCCATGCTCACAATCCGAACGAGAGTTTGAGGATGCCGTAAGCCGCGGCGAGGCCGACGACGATGGTGAAGAAGGTGTTGGCCATCAGCAAAGCGAGCTTCGCCGACTCGTCGTGCACGTAGTCCTCGATGATCACCGCCATGCCGATCCGCATATGGATGGTGATCGAGGTGATGAACAGCAGCATGATGATGGCGATGACCGGCGAGCCGAGGATTTGCGCCACCGCGGCCTGGTTGCGGCCAAGCAGCGTGATCAGGATGATCACCGCCGCGATGGTCAGCGGAATATTGGCGATCGCGGTGACGCGCTGGTGCCAGAAGTGCGCGGTGCCGGATTTTGCCGTGCCGTAGCCGCGCACGCGGGCGAGCGGCGTGCGGATATGCGGGGAGCCGCTCATACCGAGCCTCCCATGGCGAGGAGCCCGATGACCCAAAGGATCAGCGTGATCACGATCGAGCCGATCAGGTTGGCGGCGACCAGCCATTCGCGCTCGACCGGCCCCAGGCCGCGGCCGGTATCCCAGATCAGATGGCGGATGCCGCCCAGCATGTGATGGATCAGCGCCCAGGTGTAGCCGAACAGGATGAGCCGGCCGATCCAGGAACCGATGAACCACTCGAAGCGCGCATAGCCGTTCGGGCCGGCGGCGGCGATGAACCACCACGCCAACAGCAGCGTGCCGAAGTAGAGGCCGAATCCGGTGATGCGATGGACGATCGACATCATCATCGTCAGCATCGGCCGGTAAATTTGCAGGTGCGGCGACAGCGGCCGCGCGGCGGGGGCCTTGGTTTCGGCCATTGTGCTCATCCGAATTCGCTCGACGCGGGCGCCAAGCTTGGCAGTGTTCCTAGCCAATCTGCGCAGCTATCGCAATGCAGCGACATGCACATAAAGGCGTCGGCGCTCGCCTCATTTCGCATTAGGCGAAAGATTAGCGTTGAAATATCGAATTACAATGGGCATTATATAAAGCCTGACTTCGTCAAATCCGAAGGCAGGATCATTGCCATGCGATTCGATCTCGCCGATCTCAGCCTGTTCCGCCATGTCGTCGAGGCGGGCAGCATCACCCACGGCGCCGAGCGCGCGCATCTCGCGCTGGCCGCAGCTTCGACGCGCATCCGCAACATGGAGGATGCGCTCGGCGTGCCGCTGCTCACGCGCGGGCGCCAGGGCGTCACGCCGACGCAAGCCGGCCGCACGCTGCTGCAGCACGCGCGCACCATCCTGCGCCAGGCCGAGCGCCTGCACGAAGACCTCGGCGCCTATGGCGGCGGCCTCGCCGGCCAGATCCGGGTGCTGTCGAACACCAACGCGCTGACCGAGTTCCTGCCCGAGGCGCTGAGCTCGTTCCTGGCCGCGCATCCGAACGTCAGCGTCGATCTCGAAGAGCGCTTGAGCGACGAGATCGTCGGCCTGATCGCCGAAGGCGTCGCCGATCTCGGCGTCGTCGCCGGCACGGTCGATGCCGGCGCGCTGGAAACCTATCCGTTCCGCCGCGACCGCTTCGTGCTGGTGGTCGCGCAAGACCATCCGTTGGCGAAGCGCGCCAAGATCGGCTTCGAAGAGGTGCTCGACCACGATTTCGTCGGGCTCGATCGCGCCAGCGCCATCCAGCGCTTCCTCGCCACCAAAGCCGTGCGCATCGGCCGGCCGTTGCGGCTGCGCGTGCAGTTGCGCAGCTTCGACGCCGTGTGCCGGCTGGTCGAATGCAAGGTCGGCATCGGCATCGTGCCGGAAACCACCGCGCGCCGCGTGTCGAAGACCATGGCGATTGCGATCGTGCCGCTGACCGATTCCTGGGCGGTGCGCGACCTGACGATCTGTATGCGCAACATGGACGAGCTGCCGCTCTATGCGCGGCAACTGGTCGAGCATTTGCGGGCGATCAGCGTAGCCGGACGATGCCTGCTACCGCGGCATCAGCACCCAATAATCGAGATCGAGCAGCACGGCGGGATCGTAATCGTCGCCGGTCTTGAGCGGAAAATCGCCGCACGGCTTGTCGTTGGTCGCGACCGTGCGCAGCCGCAGCGCGCCGACGTCGCTGCGGCCGGGCAGCTCGGCCTTGGCCAGCACCTCCGACCAGGCAAACACCGTGCCGCCGGCAAACAGCGGCGCGACGTGACGGCCGCCATTGATGGCGGCGACGTGGAAGGCGTTGGCGAGGCCGTTGAAGGACAGCGAGCGGGCGAGCGAGATGACGTGGCCGCCATAGATCAGCCGCCGGCCGAAGCGGCCCTTGCTTGGCGCTGAACTGGTCGAAATGGATGCGCGCGGTGTTCTGGTAAAGCCGCGTCGCGATCTGATGCTCGGCTTCTTCGACCGTATAGCCGTCGACGTGATCGATCTTCTCGCCGACCTCGTAGTCGCCGAAGCGATAGGGGCTGCCGGCAAGCGCGAAATCGTAAGCCGCGATATCGAGCGGCGGGCAGGCTTCGCTCAAGACATTCGGCTCGACCGCGGTCGGCAGGCGCGGCACGTGATCGCCGGGCGCGGGCGCCGCTTCGTCGCGTTTGCGCACCATCACCCAGCGCACATATTCGAGCACCGGCGTGCCGTCCTGCTTGTAGCCGGTGGTGCGCACATAGACGATGCCGGTCTTGCGGCTGGAATTTTCCTTCAGCCCGATGACTTCGGACAGCGCGGTCAGCGTATCGCCCGGATAGACGGGCTTGCGGAAATAACAGCCGGCATAGCCGAGATTGGCGACGGCGTTGAGCGAAACGTCGGGCACGGTCTTGCCGAACACGATGTGGAACACCAGCAGATCGTCGATCGGCGCGCGCGGATAGCCGATCGCTTTGGCGAACGCGTCCGACGATTGCACCGCGAACCGCGCGCCGAACAGGCCGGTGTAAAGCGCGACGTCGCCGACCGTGACGGTGCGCGGCGTGGCGTGGCGGATCACCTGGCCGATGCGGAAATCTTCAAAACAATTGCCGGGGCTGGTCTTTGCCATTTTTTTGATCGTCCTTGTCTGTCGGGGGCCCGGCCTCCGGGCGCGTTTCATACCCCACACGCAGCGACCGGAAAAGCCTTCACGCAGCCGTGACCGTGTCTCTGAAACCCTCGGGAAAAGCCACCGTATCTCGTTGCGACGACGATCTCGATCGTCTCGCCCGCGGGTTCGCCGCGGCGAACCCAATGAATCAACATGGAGACTGTCATGTCCAAGCGTTTCGCTTTGCTCGCCACTGCGGCCGCGCTCGCCTTCGCCGTTGTGGCGCCGGCGCCCGTGGTTTACGCGCAAATGGCGGAGAAGACCGTCACCGTCGGCGGCGCGCCGATGTATCCGTCGAAGAACATCATCCAGAACGCGGTCAATTCCAAAGACCACACCACGCTGGTCGCCGCCGTGAAGGCCGCCGGCCTGGTCGATACGCTGTCGGGCCCCGGGCCGTTCACCGTGTTCGCGCCGACCAATGAGGCCTTCGCCAAACTGCCGGCCGGCACGGTCGACACCCTGCTCAAGCCCGAGAACAAGGCGACGCTGACGAAGATCCTCACCTATCACGTGGTGCCGGGCCGCATGACCGCGGTCAACCTGATGAAGGCGGTCAAGGACGGCGAGGGCGAAGCCCACCTCAAGACCGTCGCCGGCGAAGACCTCATCGTCAAGCAAGCCGGCCCCGGCAAGCTCACCATCACCGACGCCAAGGGCGATGTCGCCATGGTTACCATCGCCGACGTGCTGCAGTCGAACGGCGTCATCCACGTCATCGACACGGTGCTGCTGCCGATGTGAGGTTGCGGCGGAGCGACGCATGCCCTCTCCCCATGCGCGGGGAGAGGGATTACTGACAGGTAAGGGACTACTGACAGGAATGTGAGGCGCCCGTGCGCTGCCGTTTTGTTATAGGTCTGCGGCCATGACCATCGAAGCGACCAGCAATCCAGTCTTGGTGCCCGAAACCGCGGACGGGCCCATCATCCATCCGCGCTGGGTGCGGGTGACGCATTGGGTCAATGCGCTGGCCATGTTCATGATGATCGGCTCGGGCTGGCAGATCTACGACGCCTCGCCGCTGTTTCGGTTCATCTATTTCCCGACGCAGCTCGCGCTCGGGCAATGGCTCGCCGGCGCGCTGCTGTGGCATTTCGCGGCGATGTGGCTCCTGGTCATCAACGGCATCGTCTATGTCACGCTCGGCATCGCGACCGGCCGCTTCCGCCGCAAGCTGTTGCCGATCCGCCCGCGCGACGTCGTCAACGATGTTCTCGCCGCGTTGCGCGGAAAACTCGCGCACGACGATCTGTCGGTCTACAACGCGGTGCAGCGGCTGCTTTATGTCGGCGTCATCCTCGCCGGCGTCGTCATCGTGCTCTCGGGCCTGTCGATCTGGAAGCCGGTGCAGTTGAAGTACCTCACCGCGTTCTTCGGCGGCTACGACTTCGCCCGCTACGTCCACTTCTTCGCCATGGCGTCGATCGTGGGATTTTTGACCGTCCACGTGGCGCTCGCGCTCATCGTGCCGAAGAGTTTGCGCGCCATGATCGTCGGCCGGTAGTTTGAGGAGCAGACGATGCCCCGTGAGCGCAAAAAAATTCCCGGCGTCGATCCGAAGCTTCTGATCAAGGACGCGGCGAAACTGTTGCCGGATCCGTCGCGGCGGCTGTTCCTGCGCGGCGCCGCGAGCCTCGGCGCGCTCGCCACGCTGACCGGCTGCGACATCATCGACGGCCCGACCGCCGAGAGCGCGCTGCGCGTCGTCTCGCACTTCAACGATTGGGTCCAGGCCCGCCTGTTCAGCGAGACGACGCTGGCGACCGAATATCCGGAAAGCGCGATCACGCGGCCGTTCCCGTTCAACGCCTATTATGCCGAGGACGAGGCGCCCGAGGTCGACGGCGAGAGCTATCAGCTCGAGATCGGCGGCCTGGTCGACAACAAGAAGCCGTGGACGCTGGCCGAGCTCAATAAGCTGCCGGAAGTCTCGCAGATCACGCGCCACGTCTGCGTCGAAGGCTGGAGCGCGATCGGCTCCTGGCAGGGCGTGAAACTGTCCGACTTTCTCAAGATGATCGGCGCCGACACCAAAGCCAAATATGTCTGGTTCCAGTGCGCCGAGGGCTATTCCAACACCATCGACATGCCGACCGCGCTGCATCCGCAGACGCAATTGACGCTCAAATTCGATCACCAGATCCTGCCGCGCGCCTACGGCTTCCCGATCAAGATCCGCATTCCCGACCAAGCTCGGCTTCAAGAACCCCAAATACGTCACCGCCATGTGGGTGCAGAACAACGACGCCGGCGGCTATTGGGAGAACCAGGGCTACAACTGGTTCAGCGGGCAGTAACGTCCGGCCCGCGCAGTCTGATCGTGCGCTGCGTCGTACTCGGCTTGCCAAGCCGATCATCGCCCATTAGCAATCGACGCCTCATTGTCTGTGAGGCGTGATTTATGGCGACCTACAATCTTCTTCTGCTCGCCGGCGACGGCATCGGCCCGGAAGTCATGGCCGAGGTGAAGCGGCTGCTTGGCTTCTACGCCAAGAAGGGCGTTGCCGATTTCCGGACCGAGGAGGGCCTGGTCGGCGGCGCCGCTATGACGCCCACAATGTCGCCATCACCGAGGAGACCATGGCCAAGGCGCATGCCTGCGACGCCGTGATCTTCGGCGCCGTCGGCGGGCCGAAATGGGACAAGGTGCCGTTCGAGGCGCGGCCGGAGGCGGGGCTGTTGCGCCTGCGCAAGGAGCTCGGCCTGTTCGCCAATATCCGGCCGGCGATCGTCTATCCGGCGCTGGCGGACGCGTCGAGTCTGAAGCGCGAGGCGGTCGAGGGGCTCGATATCATCATTCTGCGCGAGCTCACCGGCGGCGTCTATTTCGGCGAGCCGAAAACCATCACCGATCTCGGCAACGGCCAGAAGCGCGCCATCGATACCCAGGTCTACGACACCTACGAGATCGAGCGCATCGCGCGCGTCGGCTTCGAGCTGGCGCGCAAGCGGCGTAACAAAGTCACCTCGATGGAAAAGCGCAACGTGATGAAGACCGGCGTGCTGTGGCACGAGGTGGTCGGCCAGGTCCACGCGCGCGACTACAAGGACGTGCAGCTCGAGCACATGCTGGCCGATGCCGGCGGCATGCAGCTGGTGCGCTGGCCGAAGCAGTTCGACGTCATTGTCACCGACAACCTGTTCGGCGACATGCTGTCCGACGTCGCGGCGATGCTCACCGGCTCGCTCGGCATGCTGCCGTCGGCGTCGCTGGGCGAGCTCGATCCGAAGACCAAGCGGCGCAAGGCGATGTACGAGCCGGTGCACGGTTCCGCGCCCGACATCGCCGGCAAGGGCATGGCGAATCCGATCGCCATGCTGGCCTCGTTCGCCATGGCGATGCGCTATTCGTTCAACATGGGCAAGGAAGCCGACCAGCTCGAAGCCGCCATTGCCGCGGCGCTCGGCCAGGGCTTGCGCACCGCCGACATCAAGTCGGAAGGCTGCAAGATCGTCAGCACCGCCGAAATGGGCGAGACGATTGTCGGCGAGTTGGAGAAGCTCTCGACTGCTGATCGCGGTCGGTGCTAGCCCGATATGTCCAGCTTATTCTCAGCGCGCATTCGGGAAGCCACGACGCGGTTGCCGCGGTCTTCGACGATTATGAGCTGAAGGCCGCGGTGCAGCTCGAGCGGCTGACGCGCCGCAAGAGCGACGGCCGCGAGCATCCCGATCTCGCCATCGACGAGGTGCTGTCGATCGCCGGCGCGACGCGCAAGGATGTCGACGTCGTCTGCTTCAGCCGCTCGGAATTTCCGACCATCTTCTATCGCAATATCCGCGGCGTGCGCTGGATCCGCGAAAAGTATCGCAAATATGTCGAAGGCAATACGCGGCGCTACATGCCGCCGGAGTTCTTGCGCCACCACACCACGAAAATCGACGACATCTTCGACGTCGCCGAAATTCCGCCGCGCCAGCGGCTTCCGCGACGACGCGGCAATGTTCTTCTACAATCACCACGAATCGCACGCGCTGGCGCCGCTGTTCTATACCGACTGGGACGACGCGCTCCTGGTCACCGCGGACGGCGGCGGCGATACGGTCAATTACAGCCATCGCCATTTTGCCGATGGCGCGCTGACGACGATCTACGGCGGCGAGGACTGTTTGCTCGACGCCGCTGCCGACCGACAGTCTGGGCCACGCCTATGAGACCGTGACGGGCGCGCTCGGCTTCATCCCGCGGCGCCATGAGGGCAAGCTGACCGGGCTCGCGGCGTTCGGCCAGCCGGTCCTGGCCGGACAAGATCGGCGCGCATTTTTCCGTCGATGACTCCGGCCGCGTGCGTTCGGATTTCCGCGATTTCCGCGACATGCACGACACCATCCGCAATCTTGCCGTCAGCGTGAGCCGGGAAGACGCCGCGGCCTCGATCCAGCAGGTGCTGGAAGACACCATGCTGCGCTCGGTCGAGCGGCTGTTGCAGCGCCACAAGGCCCGCCATCTTGGTCTTGCCGGCGGCGTCTTTGCCAATGTGCGGCTCAATCGCGTTCTCGCCGAGCGGCTGCCGCTCGATGAGATCTTCGTCTTCCCGGCGATGGGCGACGAAGGCATGCCGGCCGGCGGCGCGCTTTGCTATCTGCTGCAACGTGACGGCCTGCGCCATTGGCTGGCGCAGCGCCGCCGGCTGCGCGACATGTATTTCGGCCGCGATTACACCGGCTGCGATCGACGATACGCTGAAAATCACCGCGGGCGTGCGCCGCACCGGCGAAGCGCCGATCGACGGCGCCGCCAAGCGGCTGCATGCCGGCCAGCTCGGCGCGATCTATACCGGCCGCATGGAATATGGGCCGCGTGCGTTAGGTGCGCGCTCGATCCTCGCCAATCCGTCGCGGCGGGAAACCCACGATCTGCTCAACCAGCGCCTGGCGCGCTCGGAATTCATGCCGTTCGCGCCGGTGATCACCGCCGAAAAAGCGGCGACCGTGTTCGACGTCAATCCGGTCAACGCCTATGCGTGCCGCTTCATGACCATCACCTGCAATGTGAAGCCGCAGTGGCGCGAGCGGATCGCGGCGGTGGTCCATGTCGACGGCTCGGCGCGGCCGCAGACCATCGCGCGCGACACCAATCCGCTCTATTACGACATCCTCGCCGCGTTCGAGCGCGAGAGCGGCCTGCCGGTGCTGGTCAATACCAGCTTCAACGTCCACGAAGAGCCGATCGTCAACAAGCCGTCCGAATGCGTCAAAGCGCTGCTGGACGGCCGCATCGATTTCATCGTGACGACGCAGGGCATTTATGAGCGAACGTCGCCGTCCCCGGGCTCCGCTGCAGAGTAGGGCCGCCGTGGCGGCGCTGACCGGCATGACGTTAGAACGGCGCGCCCGGCGTGACGTATGCGCGCGGCAGCGGGTAGCCGTTGCTCCCGGATACGTCGGGGCCGATGAACCAGAACTGCGATTGGCCGGGATCGCCGCCTGCCGGAAACGCGTAGTCCGTGAATTTGCGGTCGCCGACCGACACTTCGGTGCCGGTCTCGAGATAAGAGCGCCGCGGAATGACGATCACCGTGGTGCGGCCGTACTGGTCGTGGATGATGGTCCTGGAGGGCTGGATCACCGTGCCGTTCGCGGTCCGCATCACCCCAGGCTGCGGCTGCGCCCTCCTGGTTGCCGCGTCGGCAGAACCGGCCTGGGCCGCAAATACGGCCAAAACGGCAACTGTGACGGCAAATGCGCGCATGGCACCTCGCTCTCCTGTGCCGCCAGTGTAGCCTGCTTCGGCCGGCGGCAATAGCACCCCGGCAACGGCCGGCGAGGTGCCGAGGTTCCGGCTGGCCCGCCGCCAAATCGGCCCTTGCAGAACAATCTCCTCCTATCGGCGGACTTTATGTCAGGTTATTCTGCGGACAGGCGATGCCCTAAAATCATCGCACAGTTTGGCACTCCGGAGGGAGGGCCAAGCCACAACAAACGCGCGAGGGAGGATATGCCATGCTCACGCGACGATCCGTATTGGGCGCAGCCGGCGCCGGCCTGGCGCTCGCCGGCAGCGGTTGGCCAAGACTTTCCGATAGCCGGGCTGCAGGTGCGCCAGTAACACCGGGCGTACCCGCGGGCATTGCCGACGCCGCCACTATGGAAACGCTGCCGGGCAAGAAGCCGCTGATCAGGCTCGCCTACCGGCCGCCGAACTACGAATCCCCGCTGGATTATTTTCGCACCCCGATCACGCCGAACGACGAGTTCTTCGTCCGCTATCACCTCTCGGATATTCCCGACGTCGATGCCGCGACCTACAAGATCGCGGTCGGCGGTGACGGCGCCAATGGGCAGACCGAGCTCACGCTCGACGATCTGAAAAAGCTGCCGGCCTACGAAATCGTCGCCGTCAACCAGTGTTCGGGCAACCGGCGCGGCCTCTCCAACCCGCATGTTGCCGGCGTCGAATGGGGTTATGGCGCCATGGGCTGTGCGCGCTGGAAGGGCGCCCGGCTCAAAGATGTCCTCGCCATCGTCGGGCTCAAGCCGGAAGCGATCGAGATCGCGTTCAACGGCGCCGATGGCCCGGCCTTCGACAAGACGCCCGACTTCATCAAGAGCATTCCGGTGTGGCGGGCGGTCGATGAATTCGACGCTGATCGCCTACGAGATGAATGGCGCGCCATTGCCGCATCTCAACGGCTTTCCGGCGCGCCTCATCGTGCCAGGCTGGACCGGCACCTATTGGATGAAGCATCTCATCAGCCTCACCGCGCTGACCAAGCCGCTGGGCGGTTTCTGGATGAACCCGGCCTACCGCATTCCGGTCGGCATGTTCCCGGTGGTGGCGCGTTTCGTCTCCCAGGAAAACGCCACGTCGACGCCGATCACCGAGATCGTCGTCAATTCGCTGATCACCAGCCACGCCGACGGCGCCAAGGTGAAGGCCGGCAACAACACCGTCAGCGGCCTGGCCTGGGACGGCGGCTACGGCATCACCGGCGTCGCGGCCTCGACCGACGGCGGCAAGACCTGGTCGGCGGCGACGCTCGGCGAGGATCTCGGCCGCTACGCCTTCCGGCCCTGGAGTTTTGCGCTCAAGGCCAAGCCCGGCAAGAACACGGTGATGATCAACGCCACCAACAAGATCGGCCAGACCCAGACCGCGGCGTTGCTGTTCAATCCGGCCGGCTACCACAACAACGTGATGCAAAACATCACGCTGAACGCGGCTTAAGGGAGGATACGATGCGCACGATCGTTCTTGCCGTTATCGCCGCGCTTGTCGCGTTTCCCGCTCTGGCCGATGAGCCGACCATTCAGCTCAAGCCGGGTCCGGGCCTCGACAAGGTGGAAGGCAATTGCGGCGCCTGCCACAGCCTGGTCTATATCCAGATGAACTCGCCGTTTCTCAATGCGGCGGGCTGGAACGCCGAGGTCACCAAGATGATCAAAGCGTTCGGCGCGCCGATCAGCGACGGCGACGCCAAGGACATCGCCGCGTATCTCGCCGCCAATTACGGGACGTGAGACAGGCGGCCGCGTAGCGCGGACTTCAGCTTCGCGGACTGCTCTTCGCGTTCCGGCGTCGCGGCCAGGATTGGGTTGCGCTGGCCGCAGAAGGTGCGTTTGACCTCGGCGCGGGCGAACATTTCGGCGAGCTTGGCATCGCCGTTCACCAAAGTCAGCCGGTCGAGCAGGCAGGCGACCATCGCCCGATCCACCACCTCATGGCCGGCGCTGCAATACCAGCCGGCGATTTGCATGGCGGGCTGGTTGAACGGCCGCGCGAAGCCGAGGCAGCGGCGCTCATTGCCAGAAGTTGCGCCTTGCGGTGCGACGGCAAAATCCACGAGTGGCACCGGGCCGAACTTGCTGTCGATCTGGCCGTCCGGCTTGACGTCGTCGGTGACGGCGTAATCGACGATGCGGGTCGCGATCTCGCTCGACGCATCGAGGAAGCGGTCGCTTGCCGCCGCCGGCCGGTAGATTTCGACCATGACATAGGGGCCGGCCTCGGCCGGTTCGCCCCAGTTCAGCATATCCTTGCGCGCACCATCCTTGGCGCGGCGCTGGATGACGTAATTGTAGGTGCTGCCGGCAAGCTCGGGCATCAACAGCTCGAAGGCGGGGTAGGGGCGCTCGACGTTGCTCCAAGCCGGCCGGGATGCCGGCGCCGCGCCGAGTGCGGCGACGATGTCCGCGGGCGCCGCGAAAAAACTGGCGGCAGTCACGGCAAGAATCGCAAGACCCCCCATATAGGCTACGAGGCGCACCAAGGTGGCGCGGATGTCGTCTGGAATGGAATAGGTGGCCGGCCGCACGTTCTCGTCCCAGCAACGTTGTGTTAGGGACGTTTCTCGCTTAGAAGCGCTTCCGTTACGGTTGCCAGGATGCTGAACAAGCAGTGAATTTTTCGGTGGAGAGTTAACGATGGGTTACAATGTCGCCGTGGTCGGGGCGACCGGCAATGTGGGCCGCCAAATGCTCGACATTCTGGCCGAGCGGTCGTTCCCCGCCGATGAAGTGGTGGCGCTCGCCTCGCGGCGCAGCCAGGGCACCGAAGTGTCTTTCGGCGACCGCACGCTCAAGGTCAAAGCGCTCGATCATTTCGATTTTTCCGGCGTCGACATCTGCCTGATGTCGGCGGGTGCCGCCGTGTCCAAGGAATGGTCGCCGAAGATCGCCGCCGCGGGCGCCGTGGTGATCGATAATTCGTCGGCGTGGCGCTACGATTCCGACGTCCCGCTGATCGTGCCGGAGGTCAATGCCGACGCGGTTGCGGGCTTCCGCAAGCGCGGCATCATCGCCAATCCGAATTGCTCGACGGCGCAGCTCGTCGTCGCGCTCAAGCCGCTGCACGACAAGGCCAAGATCACCCGCGTCGTGGTCGCCACCTATCAGTCGGTCTCTGGCGCCGGCAAGGAGGCGATGGACGAATTGTTCTCGCAGACCAAGGCGGTGTTCCAGATCAATGAGGTCGAGGCGAAGCAGTTTCCCAAGCGCATCGCCTTCAATCTCATCCCGCAGATCGACACCTTCATGGAGGACGGCTACACCCGCGAAGAGTGGAAGATGGTGGTCGAGACCAAGAAGATTCTCGATCCCAAGATCAAGCTCACCGCGACCTGCGTGCGGGTGCCGGTGTTCATCGGCCATTCCGAGGCGGTCAATATCGAGTTCGCCGATCCGATCACGCCCGACGAGGCGCGCGACATCTTGCGCAATGCGCCGGGTTGCCTGGTGATCGATTCCCACGAGCCTGGCGGCTACGTGACGCCCTACGAGGCGGCCGGCGAGGATGCCACCTATATCAGCCGCATCCGCGAAGACGCCACCGTCGAGAACGGGCTGGCGATGTGGATCGTGTCCGACAACCTGCGCAAGGGCGCGGCGCTCAACGCCATCCAGATCGCCGAATGCCTGATCAACCGCAAGCTGATCACGGCGAAGCAGAAGGCGGCGTAACGCCGGCTCTCGGCGATTAGAGCATGATCCGGAAAAGTGGAAACCGGTTTTCCGAAAAGATCATGCTCCTTCAAAATACTAGAGCGCAAATCGCTTCAGTCTGAAGCGATTTCGCTCTGGCGCGTTAGCCCCGGCAACCGCGCAGGAAGTCGGTGCGCGCTTGGCGTTCAGCCGCCGCCGCGGCAGGCGGCTGTGTGAGACACCAGTCGAAATGGACGTGGCGTTCCGGCGACCAGCGCGCACCGCGTGCGCCCGCCATGCAGTTCGGGCTCGACAGCGCGACGCGGACCTGATTGAGAGCCGCGTCGGTATAGCCGGCGCAAAATGCCGGATCGGCTGCCTGCGCGGTGGGCGGCGCGAGACACCCCAAGACTGTGATCAAGCCCGCCACCAGGGTCGCCGTCTGCGTCGGTGCTTTGAACATTTTTCCCTCCCTCGAATCGCCCCGGCGATATTCTAGCAAGCCTTGCGCAGTGGCACGCGGCGTGCAAGGCGGCTAGGTTGCAAAACCGGGAAAACAAGGGTGTTCAACGATGACCGTCCGTCCGCGCCGTAGCGTTCTTTACATGCCCGGATCGAACGCGCGCGCGCTGGAAAAGGCCCGCGAACTGCCGGCCGACGGCCTCATCCTCGATCTCGAAGACGCGGTGGCGCCGGAGGCCAAGGCGCAGGCGCGCGAGGCGATCGTCAAATCGCTCAAAAACGGCGGCTTCGGCGACCGCGAGGTGCTGGTGCGCATCAACGGCCTCGATACCCGCTGGTGGGTCGAAGATCTCGACGCCGTGGCGTCGGCCAGGCCCGACGCGGTGCTGGTGCCGAAAGTATCGGATCCCGGCCAGTTGCAGGATCTGGCGGCGCGCATCGTCGACATGGGCACCGACCCGCATGTCCGGGTCTGGGCCATGATGGAGACGCCGCTCGCCATGCTCAATGTCGGCGAGATCGCCGCCGCCGCGCTCGATTCCGAGACCCGGCTCTCAGGCTTCGTCATGGGCACCAACGACCTCGCCAAGGACACCCGCGCCCGCCTGGTGCCCGGCCGCGCGCCGATGCTGCCCTGGCTGATGAACTGCGTCGCCGCCGCGCGTGCCTACGGCCTCGACATCCTCGACGGCGTCTATAACGATCTCGGCGACGCCGAAGGTTTTGCCACAGAGTGCCTGCAAGCGCGCGATCTCGGCTTTGACGGCAAGACGCTCATCCATCCGAAGCAGATCGAGCCGTGCAACGCGGCGTTCTCGCCGAGCGAAGAAGAAGTGGCGACGGCGCGCAAGATGATCGCCGCGTTCGAATTGCCGGAGAACCGCGACAAGGGCGTGGTCCAGATCGACGGCCGCATGGTCGAGCGGCTGCACGCCGAGATGGCGCAGCGCACCGTGGCGATCGCGGATGCGATTGCCAAAGCGAAGCAGAAACAGCCAGCCTAGCGCGGCGGTTGATCGGAGCGGCCGGTCTGGCCGGCGATCTGCTGAATCCGAATGATGACGAATTCCGCCGGTCTCGCCGGAGCGAAGCCGATCGTGATATTCACGATGCCCCGGTCGACGCCCGACGGCGGATTATTTTGCGCATCGCATTGGACGAAATAAGATTCTGCGGCTGACTGGCCTTGGAAAGCGCCTTGGGTAAACAGCGCCTGCATGAACGCGCCGATGCTGCGATTGAGCTCTGACCAGAGCCGTGCGTCGTTCGGCTCGAAGGCCGCCCACTTGGTGCCGTCATGCACGCTCGTTTCGATGTAGAGCGCGAGGCGGCGCACCGGCACGTATGTCCAATCCGAAGCGACCTGATCGCTGCCGGCAAGCGTCCGGGCGCCCCAGACCACATCGCCGAACTGCGGGAAAGACCTGATGCAATTGACGGCGTGGGGATTCAGTACGGCGTTCTCTGCGTCGGTCAGTTTGAGCACAGGGTCCAACGCCCCGATGACGGGCGCGGTGATGCCGGCGGGCGCATGCCAAACACCGAATGTTGCATCGGTCGTCGCGTAGAGGCCGGCGACAAATCCGCTCGGCGGAAACGGCCTGGTGAGGTTTTGTTGCGCGTCCAAGGCATTGAGCCATGGAAAATAGAGCGCCGAATTGGGCGCATTGGCGGCGGTCATCCGGCTGTCCGGCCCGGCTTGCAAAGTCGCAACCGTGCTGCCGGCCGCGCTGTCGGCGATCAGAAAAGCCTTCCGTCCGACACAATAGGCCTGCAGCTGCGCGATCAGGCCGGGATCGGACTCGCCCGGCACGGCAAGCAGATTGACTGTCGGCACGGCGTCGAGCAGATGCGCGCCGGCCAACACGGCGGCGGTGCCGGTTGTGGTCAGGCGCACGATATAGGCCTGTGCGCCGCCATTGGTGAAGAAGTGGCCGACCGCGTAGCCGAGATAACTGTTGGGATCGAGCCCGCCGAATTGCCGTTCGAAGTCCGACCAGTTTTGCACCAAGAGCGCGCGATCGGTCGGCCCTTGCGACGCCAGGCCGATGAACGCGGCAATGCTGGTCGGCGCCCCGGCAATGGGACGCGCGCCGCCCGGACTTTCCGATACGGTGATCCCCGGCTGGATCTCGGGCGGGCACATTCTAAATTTTCCTAATTTTTCAACCGATAACCGGTCTTGAAGAACCACCAGACGATGGTCATGCAGATGGCGAGAAATAGCAGCGTCATCGCCACGCTCACCTCGACATTCACGTCGGCGATGCCGAAGAAGCTCCAGCGGAAACCCGAGATCAGATAAACCAGCGGGTTGAACAGCGTCACCGTGCGCCAGAACGGCGGCAGCACGCTGGTCGAATAGAACGTGCCGCCGAGGAACGTCAGCGGCGTGAGGATCAACAGCGGCACGATCTGCAATTTCTCGAAACCGTCGGCCCACAGCCCGAGGATGAAGCCGAACAGGCTGAAGCTGATGGCGGTCAGCACCAGGAAGCTGATCATCCATACCGGGTGAGCGATATGGATCGGCACGAATAGCCAGGAGGTGGCGAGGATGATGGTGCCGAGAACGAGCGACTTGGTCGCCGCGGCGCCGACATAGCCGAGCACGATCTCGAACGGCGCCACCGGCGCCGAAAGCAACTCGTAGATGGTGCCGACGAAGCGCGGAAAATAGATGCCGAACGAGGCATTGGTCACGCTTTGCGTGAGCAGCATCAGCATGATCAGGCCCGGCACGATGAAGGAGCCGTAGCTCACGCCGTCGATCTGGGTGATGCGCGAGCCGATCGCGGCGCCGAACACGATGAAATAAAGCGACGTCGAGATCACCGGCGAGACCACGCTCTGGAACAAGGTGCGCGCGGTTCGCGACATCTCGTAGATGTAAATGGCGCGCACGGCGTAAATGTTCATGGCTGGTGCCTCAACAGGCCGACGAAAATGTCCTCCAGCGAGCTTTGCGTCGTGTGCAGATCCCTGAATCTGATCCCCGCGACATGCAGCGCGTCGAGCAGCGCCGTGATGCCGGTGCGCTCGCCCTTGGTGTCGTAGGTGTAGACCAATTCCTTGCCGTCGGCGGCGAGCGTCAGATGATAGGCGTCAAGCGCCGCCGGGATCGCATCGATGCGTTGATGCAGTTCCAGCGTCAATTGCTTGCGGCCGAGCTTGCGCATCAATTCGACCTTGTCCTCGACCAGGATGATCTCGCCTTTGTTGATGACGCCGACGCGGTCGGCCATCTCCTCGGCTTCCTCGATGTAATGGGTGGTGAGGATGATGGTGACGCCCGACGCGCGCAGCGCCCGCACCAATTGCCACATGTCCTTGCGCAACTCGACGTCGACGCCGGCGGTCGGCTCGTCGAGGAACAGGATTTGCGGCTCGTGCGCCAGCGCCTTGGCGATCAGCACCCGGCGCTTCATGCCGCCGGACAGCGTCATGATGCGGGAGTCTTTCTTGTCCCACAGCGATAGCTCCTTGAGCACCTTCTCGATGATGGCCGGGATTCGGCGGCTTGCCGAACAGGCCGCGGGAAAAGCGCATGGTCGCCGGCGGCGTCTCGAAGGCGTCGGTGGTCAGTTCCTGCGGCACCAGGCCGATCATGGCGCGCGAGGCGCGGTAGTCGGTGAGGATATCGTGGCCGTCGACGGTGACGGTGCCTGTCGACGGCTTGACGATGCCGCAGATGACGTTGATCAGCGTCGTCTTGCCGGCGCCGTTCGGCCCGAGCAGCGCGAAAATCTCGCCGTGGCGGATGTCCAGGTTGATGTCCTTCAAGGCCTGGAAGCCCGACGCGTAGGTCTTGTTGAGATGCGAAACGGAGATGGCGGAAGTCATGGTAGTCTCACCGTCATTCCGGGGCGCCGCGCAGCGGCGAGCCCGGAATCCATATTCGCTGACCTGTGGCTATGGATTCTGGACTTGCCGCTTTGCGGCAATCCGGAATGACGAATTCACACCCAAGGCCGCGCGGCCTTCGATTTTTCTTCGAAGCCTTCGATCTTGTTCGCCTTGAGATTTGTCATGCCGATGTCGTCGAGGCCTTCGAGCAGGCATTTCTTGCGGTGCGGGTCGATGTCGAATTTCACCACGCCGCCGTCGGGGCCGCGGATTTCCTGTTTCTCGAGATCGACGCTGAGCGTCGCATTGGCGCCGCGCTCGGCGTCGTCGAACAGTTTCTCCAGGTCGTCTGGCGACACCTTGATCGGCAGCACGCCGTTCTTGAAGCAGTTGTTGTAGAAAATGTCGCCGAACGAGGTCGAGATCACGCAGGTGATGCCGAAATCCATCAGCGCCCAGGGCGCGTGCTCGCGCGAGGAGCCGCAGCCGAAATTGTCGTCGGCGACCAGGATCTTCGCCTTGCGATAGGCCGGCTTGTTGAGCACGAAATCCGGATTCTCGCTGCCGTCGTCGCGATAGCGCTGTTCCGAGAACAGGCCCTTGCCGAGGCCGGTGCGCTTGATGGTTTTCAGATATTGCTTGGGGATGATCATGTCGGTGTCGACATTGATCATTTTCAACGGCGCCGCGACGCCTTCCAGCACAGTGAACTTTTCCATTGTCGGTCCCTGCGAGCTTTGCGTTCTGGCCGGCTTAATGGCCCTTCGCCGGGCACGGGTCAACCCCGCGCCGCGGCGGATGCGCGTATTGCGACCTGTTCCGCATTGAATTTCGATTCGCGGTCCAGCGTGCAGACCTGAACGTGATACGCGGTATAGTACTTCTGCCGCGCCAGTTTTTGCGCCTCGATATGCTCCGGGTTGGTGCGCCATGCGCGCAGGCCTTCCTCGTGCTCGAACTCCACGATGGTGACGCGTTCGCCGTCGTCGGCGAAATAGCCTTTGTGCGAGATGTAGCCCGGCATGGTGCGGGCGAGCTCATTCATACGCTCGACCAGGGCGACGTATTCGTCGCGGACTCCCGGCTTCAGGCGGGAACGGAAAACGGTGATGATCATGGTGGTGCGATCCTGCGATGCCGCGCCCTTATAGCACGGCGTTAGGCCGGGGCCTGTTTCTCGTTTTTAGGCACCGCGTCGAGCTTTAGAACCCACGACCGCGCCGAGCGAAACCAATTCTGCCGCCGCGGCACCAACTGATCGCGCTGGCGCAAAATGCCGACCCGCACCATGTAGGACGGCTGCACGCCTTCGCCCGGCGTCGTCGAGTAGATCGGCGAGGCGCAGCTGCCGCAAAACGCCTGCAGTCGTGGCTTGCCGCTGTCGGCGGTGGTTTTCAGATAATAATTGGGTTGCCCGGTCATCTTGAACGTGGTGCCGGGGACCGGGATCGAGACGCGAAACGCCGTGCCCGTAGACGTCTGGCAATCGGTGCAATGGCAAATCTGTACCTTCTCCGGATCGGCCTCGCCTTCGATCTTGATGGCGCCGCAGGAGCACCCGCCGTCGATTTTCATGACATCACTCCCTTCGCTGCATCGGCTGCTTGTTCGAGCGCCTCCATGTCGGCGTCCGACAGGCCGAAATGATGGCCGATCTCGTGCACCAGCACGTGCTGGACGATGGCGCCCAAGGTCTCGTCGTGCTCGGCCCAATAATCCAGGATCGGCCGCCGGTACAGCCAGATCATGTTCGGCATCTGCACGGCGGCGCTTTCCGAGCGGAACGGCAGGCCGACGCCCTGGAACAGGCCGAGCAGGTCGAACTCGGTCTCGGCCTGCATCTCGGTGAGGACCTCCTCGCTCGGGAAATCATCGACCT
This sequence comes from uncultured Alphaproteobacteria bacterium, assembly GCA_963831975.1. GTDB lineage: Bacteria > Pseudomonadota > Alphaproteobacteria > Rhizobiales > Xanthobacteraceae > BOG-931. The sequence goes on along the minus strand of CAWHSO010000026.1, from coordinate 29,917 downwards.
GGATGACGAGGTCGGCGCACAGCTCGCGAAAGCCTTGCGGCAAAGCGCGAAACACCTCGCCGGCGAGGATTTCGAGCGCGGCGAGCGAGGGCGCCTTGACGGGCCGCCAAGCCAGCGGATCGGATGCAAGATCGGCCATAATTGCAATGTAGCGTGAACGGCGATGAGCGGAATAGGCCAGACCGCGAGGCGACAATGTCACTGAAGCGATTGAGCGCGATCATGGTCGTCGCCGCACTACCGCTGTTGGCTACGGCGCGATACGGCGCGGCGCAGACTTCGCCGCTCGGCGAAGGTGGGCCCTCATTCTCTCTGCCGGTTGCGCCGCCAACACGCGGGCGTCCGCGCATCGAGATCAATCCGCGGCCGTTGCTCTACCGCCGCTGCGTCGATTGGTATGAGTTGCAATACCGGCCGAGCGGTACGGTGCTTTATCCGCAAATGCGCTGCTGGTGGGTGCGCGGGTAATTCCCCGTCGTCATTGCGAGCGTAAGCGAAGCAATCCAGTTCTGCGGCTCAGCCTGGATTGCTTCGTCGCTTCGCTCCTCGCAATGACGAGGGCACCGGTGCCGTCGCGTAAGTTACTTCCACTCCCGCACGTCGACGAAATGTCCGGCGATCGCGGCGGCGGCGGCCATGGCCGGCGACACCAGATGGGTGCGGCCCTTGTAGCCCTGGCGGCCCTCGAAATTGCGGTTCGAGGTCGAGGCGCAGCGCTCGCCGGGATTGAGCTTGTCGGGATTCATCGCAAGGCACATCGAGCAGCCGGGCTCGCGCCACTCGAAGCCGGCCTTGACGAAAATCTTGTCGAGGCCTTCGGCTTCGGCCTGCTCTTTGACCAGGCCGGAGCCCGGCACGATCATCGCCTTGACCTTGGCGTTGACGGTCTTGCCGTCGACCACCTTGGCGGCGGCGCGCAAATCCTCGATGCGGCCGTTGGTGCAGGAGCCGATGAAGACGCGGTCGAGCGCGATGTCGGTGACCTTCTCGCCGCCCTTGAGCGCCATATAGTCGAGCGAGCGCTCGGCGGCCTGCCGCTTGTGGGCGTCGGCGATGTCTTCGAGGCGCGGCACGCGGCCGCCGATCGATACGACCTGCTCGGGGCTGGTGCCCCAGGTCACCAGCGGCGGCAGTTTTGCGGCGTCGAGTTTGATTTCGCGATCGAAATGGGCGCCGTCGTCGGATTGCAGCGTCGCCCAATAGCGCATCGCCGCGTCCCAATCCTTGCCTTTCGGCGATTTCGGGCGATCCTTCACGAACGCATAGGCCTTCTCATCGGGCGCGATGAAGCCGGCCTTGGCGCCGGCCTCGACCGACATGTTGCAGACCGTCATGCGGCCTTCCATGGTCAGCGCGCGGATCGCCTCGCCGGCATATTCGATGGCGTAGCCGGTGCCGCCGGCGGTGCCGATCTCGCCGATGATGGCGAGGATGATGTCCTTGGCGGTGACGCCGTCCGGCAGCTTGCCGTCGACCACGGCGCGCATGTTCTTGGATTTGGTCTGGATCAGCGTCTGCGTCGCCAGACGTGCTCGACTTCCGAAGTGCCGATGCCGTAGGCCAGCGCGCCGAAGGCGCCGTGGGTCGCGGTGTGGCTGTCGCCGCACACCAGCGTCACGCCGGGCAGCGTAAAACCCTGCTCCGGGCCGATGATGTGGACGATGCCCTGGCGCTTGTCGAACTCGTCGTAATATTCGAGGTCGAAGAATTTGGCGTTCTCGGCCAGATAGGCGATCTGCGCCTCGCTCTCCGGATCGGGATTTTTCTGCCGGCGGTCGGTGGTCGGCACGTTGTGATCGACCACGAGCAGCGTTTTGTCCGGCGCGCGCACCTTGCGGCCGCTTAGCCGCAAGCCTTCGAACGCCTGCGGGCTCGTCACCTCGTGGACGAGATGCCGGTCGATATAGATGAGGCAGGTGCCGTCCGGCTGTTCGTCGACCAGATGGTCGTTCCAGATCTTGTCGTAAAGCGTACTGGGCTTGGCCATCGGTTACTCTGCCGTCTTCCCTTCGCCACCGGCGGTGTGGTCCTGCCGCTCGGTGATGCGGGCAGACTTGCCGCGGCGGCCGCGCAGATAATACAGCTTGGCGCGGCGCACCTTGCCGCGGCGCACGACCTTGATGGAATCGATCATCGGCGCATAGAGCGGGAAGACGCGCTCGACGCCTTCGCCGTAGGAGATTTTGCGCACCGTGAAATTCTCGTTCAGGCCGGCGCCGGCGCGGCCGATGCAGACGCCTTCGTAGGCCTGCACGCGGCTCTTTTCGCCCTCGACGATCTTGACGTTGACGATGACCGTATCGCCCGGCTGGAAATCGGGGATTTCCTTGCCGGCGGAGAGCTTCGCCATCTGTTCGTTTTCGATTTCTTTGAGCAAATTCATGGCGAATTCTCCATCGGCTGCGCTATGCGACGCGCGGCTCCGACCGGGGTCTAAGCGGGTTCGCGGAGCTTCTACGACACCGCGCCGGATTTGTCACCCTCCGGTCATCCGGTCCGGGAGCCGCCGCGGCAGCGGCTTAGAAAGGCCGCCCAGAGGTCCGGCCGGCGCTCCCGGGTCAACCGTTCGGCCTCGGCGCGGCGCCAGGCGGCGATCTTGGCGTGGTCGCCCGAGAGCAGGATTTCCGGGATCGGCCGGCCCTCCCAGACTTGCGGGCGGGTATAGTGCGGATATTCCAACAGGCCGTCCGCAAAACTCTCTTCGGCGCCCGAGGCCGCGGTGCCCATGACGCCGGGCAACAGCCGCACGCAGGCGTCGACCAGCGCCATGGCGGCGATCTCGCCGCCAGACAGCACATAATCGCCGACCGAGACCTCTTCGAGACCGCGCGCCGCTATGACGCGCTCGTCGATGCCCTCGAAGCGGCCGCAGACCAGGACGACGCCGGCGTCGCCGGTCAGCGCCTCGATGCGCGATTGCGTCAGTGGCGCGCCGCGCGGCGACATGAGAAGGCGCGGGCGGGTGTCGGTCGCCGTGGCATCGATGGCGCGGCCGAGCACGTCGGCCTTCATCACCATGCCCGGGCCGCCGCCGGCCGGCGTGTCGTCGACGGTGCGATGCTTGTCGGCGGCAAAATCGCGGATATCGACCACGTCGAGCGACCATGCGCCTGACGTCAGCGCTTTGCCGGCAAGGCTCGAGCCCAGCGGCCCCGGAAACATTTCCGGAAAAATGGTGAGAACGCTCGCCCGCCACATGGCCTAGCGCCGCCTGCCGCTGTGCTTGGCTGGAGCCGCTTGTTGATCCGTTTCCGGCGCGACGACCACCAGCCGTCCCGCCGCGAGATCGACCACCGGCACGGTGGCCTCGTCGAACGGCAGCAGCTGCGTGACGTGGCCCCCGGTTGGCCGCACCTCGATCAAATCGCCGGCGCCGAAATTGTGCAGCGCGACCACGGTGCCGAGCTTTTCGCCAGCGCGGTCGACCGCCGTGAGGCCGATGAGATCGGCGTGATAAAACTCGTCCGGCTGGTCCGGCGCCGGCAGGCGTTCGCGCAGCACGTAGAGCTTGATGTTGGTCAATTGCTCCGCCGCGCTGCGGTCGGCAACGCCGGCAAGCTTCGCGACGAAGTGATCCTTGGCTCGCCGCAGCGATTCGATCTGCACGACGCGGCCGTCTTCGGTCTCCAGCGGCCCGTAGCCGGCGATCGCTTCCGGCTCGGCGGTGAACGAGTACAACCGCACTTCGCCGCGCACGCCATGCGCGGCGCCGATTTGACCGAGGCAGATGCGCGCGCCGCCTGCCATCGTGCGTGCCCGTTAGGTTGCCGGCGCTGCCGGCGCTGCGGGGGCTTTTGGTGCTGCGGCCGCCGCGGCCTTGGCGGCTTCTTCCTTGGCCTTGCGCTCCTTGCGCGGCACCGCCTTTTCCGGATTGTTGCGCTTGGTCCGCTTCATGACGCCGGCGGCGTCGAGGAAGCGCATCACGCGGTCCGAAGGCTGCGCGCCTTTCGCGATCCAGGCCTTGGCCTTTTCGATGTCCCACTTCAGCCGATCGGTCTTTTCCTTCGGCAACAGCGGATTGAAATAACCGAGCCGCTCGATGAAACGGCCGTCGCGGGGGCTGCGGCTGTCGGCGACTACGATGTGATAGAACGGCCGCTTCTTGGTGCCGGCGCGGGCCATGCGGATAACGAGAGGCATTTTTCAGGTTTCCTTTCTTGAAACGTTGAACAGCGTGTTTGTTTGCATCCGAGTTGTCATTTCTTTTTGCCGAAGCCCGGAAAGCCCGGTGGCAAGCCGCCCGGCAGCTTCGGCCCAAGTCCCGGAAGTCCGCGCGGCAGTCCACCGCCCGGCAATCCGGGAAAATTCGGCGGCAGGCCGGGAGCGCCGGGCATTCCGGGCGGCAATCCGCCCGGCATTTTTTCGGCAAGTTTTGCCATCTCTTCCGGGCTCGGCATGCCGCCGCCGAAGCCCAGCATATTGGCGAGGCCGGCCATCGGGCCGCGCTTGGCGCCGCCCATGGCCTTCATCACGTCGGCCATGGTGCGATGCATTTTCAGCAAGCGATTGATGTCCTCGGGTTTGGTGCCGGAGCCGGCGGCGATGCGGCGCTTGCGGCTCGCTTTGAGCACGTCGGGATTGCGCCGCTCCTGCGGCGTCATCGAATCGATGATCGCGACTTGCCGCTTGAGCACCGTTTCGTCGAGATTGCGCTCGGCGAGCTGGTTCTTGATCTTGGCGATGCCCGGCAGCATCGACATCATTCCGCTCATGCCGCCCATGTGCTGCATCTGCGCGATCTGCTCGCGCAGGTCGGAGAGATCGAAGGTGCCCTTGCGCATCTTCGCGGTGACGCGCGCGGCTTGCTCGGCGTCGATGGTCGACGCGGCTTTTTCGACGAGCGAAACGATGTCGCCCATGCCGAGGATGCGGTCGGCGATCCGGGCAGGATAAAAGTCTTCGATGGCGTCGAGTTTCTCGCCGGTGCCGATCAGCTTGATCGGCTTGCCGGTGACCGCGCGCATGGACAGCGCGGCGCCGCCGCGGCCGTCGCCGTCGATGCGGGTCAGCACGATGCCGGTCAGGCCGACGCGCTCGTCGAACGCGCGCGCCAGATTGACGGCATCCTGGCCGGTCAGCGCGTCGGCGACGAGAAGAACTTCGTGCGGATCGGCGGCGCGGCGGACTTCCGCGGCTTCCGCCATCATCGCTTCGTCCAGCGTGATGCGGCCGGCAGTGTCGAGCATCACCACGTCGTAGCCGCCGAGGCGCGCCGCCTGCACGGCGCGGCCCGCGATCTGCACTGGCGTCTGGCCTTCGACCACCGCCAGCGTATCGACCGTGACTTGGCGGCCGAGCACGGCGAGCTGCTCCATGGCGGCCGGCCGGCGGGTGTCCAGCGACGCCATCAGCACTTTGCGCTTGGCGTTGTCCGTAAGGCGCTTGGCAATCTTCGCGGTGGTGGTGGTTTTTCCTGAGCCCTGCAGGCCCACCATCATGATGACGACCGGCGCCGGCGCATTGAGGTCGATCGGCTGCGCGTCCGAGCCCAAAATCTCGATGAGCTGGTCGTGCACGATCTTCACGACCATCTGGCCAGGCGTGACCGACTTGATCACTTCGACGCCGACCGCGCGCTTCTTCACTTCCTCGGTGAAGGCGCGGGCGACGTCGAGTGCCACGTCGGCTTCGAGCAGCGCGCGCCGTACCTCGCGCAGCGCCTCCTCGACGTCGGCCTCCGACAGCGCGCCGCGCCGGGTCAGGCGATCGAGAACCGCACTCAGCCGTTCGGAAAGACTGTCAAACATCCTCAAACGCTTTTTGCGCCCGAGGGCGCATCGCGCTGTCGGGCGGTTACCTCCGGCCTCCTGGGCCGGTCGGCGGGTGCAAAATCGTTCTCTTGCGAGAGCGGGCGGAAAATAGGGAGAGTTGCGCCCGGGGTCAACCTGGGTCTTGGCCTAATATTAGGACGATCGGGATGGCGGCCTTGATCGCATGGATGCTGAATTGTTCGTGTTGATGATCTCGTCAAGGGTCTTGACCGCCGGAGGCGGCGGCGCTGTGCGCCGCCCTTGACGAGATCATCAACACGAACACAGTGCCATCCATGCGATCAAGGCCGCTTTCTGGGCCTTTCAGACACATCCGCACATTGGCCCTTCAACATGTCGCGATATTACACCGGCCCGAGTCTCCGACCATTTCGACGGTGAGCGCTTTTTCGACCGCGAGGCGGCACCGCCGCGAAGCCGGCGCGACCTGCTGCGCTGGTTCCTGCAGCGCCGGTTACGCGGCACCAAGGCAAAGTGGCCGGATTGGGCGCCATCGCCTTTTACCGATCGCCCGCCGCCGCGCGTCGAAGGTGCGGCCTGCCGCATCTGCTATGTCGGCCACGCCAGTTGGCTGATCCAGACCGCCGGTCTCAATATCCTGCTCGACCCGGTCTGGTCGAAGCGCGCGTCGCCGTTCCGCCATGTCGGCCCGAAGCGCGTCAACGATCCCGGCATTGCCTTTGCCGACCTGCCGCCGATCGACGTCGTGCTGGTGTCGCACGCCCACTACGATCATCTCGATGTCGCGACCTTGTCGCGGCTCGCGGCTGCGCATCGCCCGCGGATCATCACGCCGCTCGGCAACGACACGATCATGCGCAATCACGATCCGGCGATCGCGGCCGAAGGTTTTGATTGGGATGACCGCGTTGATCTCGGCGCTGCAGCCGTGACCCTCGTTCCGACCAGCCATTGGTCGGCGCGGAACCTGTCGGATCGCAACATGTCGCTGTGGGCGTCGTTCGTGATCGACGCGCCATGCGGGAAAATCTATTTCGTCGGCGATTCCGGCTACGGCGAAGGCCGGCTGTTTCGCCGCGCCCGCGAGCGTCACGGACCGTTCAAGCTCGCCATCCTGCCGATCGGCGCCTATGAGCCGCGCTGGTTCATGCGCGACCAGCACATGAATCCGGCGGAAGCGGTGCAGGCCTATATCGATTGCGGCGCCGAGCTTGCGCTCGCGCACCATTACGGCACGTTCCAGCTCACCGACGAAGCGATCGATGCGCCGCCCCTCGCGCTTGCTGACGCCTTGAAGGCTGCCGGTATTCCGGCCGAGCGCTTCCGCGCCTTGCGGCCCGGCGAGGTGGTGCAACTGTAGTGGTCTCGCGACGGCGGACTTCGATCCGGCCCTACTTGAGCAAAACCAAGACGTCCACGGTGAGCTTTTTGCCGTCAGCCGTGACCGGATCGGTCTCATATTGCTCGATGAACATGTCCTTGGCTTCGAGCCGCTTCTCGTCGAGATAATTGGTGATCGCCTCGTAGGTATTGTCCAATTCGTCGTAGGAGCCGTGATGGACGAACTTCAGGGCGTGGCCCTCCGGCGACTGACCGACCGCAATGTCGCCGTGCGGCGGATTTTTCGGCGGCTCGACGAGTGGGATGGCCGCCTGGAATTGGAACCCAGTATCGTCGGTCTGGGTGAAGATCGTCATCGGCGGCCCATCGGTCTTCAGCCCTTCTTTGTCGATATAGGCCCTGAGCTTCTTGAACGAGGCGCTGATCGTGTCGAAGGCGGAGTCCCAGACCCCGTTGCCTTTCACATAGACGATCGTCTTCGCTGTCAGCGTCGTGTCTTCGGCGAACGGTTCCGCGGCCGCCGGCTTGTCGGCGGGGCTGGTCGCGGCCGGCGCTGGCGGCGTTTGCGCCCACGAGGCTTGCGATCCGGCGACGATGGTGACGAGGGACAGGGCCGCCGCGGCGATGCACGGCGCAAAGCGCAGCAACATCAGTTTCTCCTTAAGCCCGGCGGTCCCGCGCTGCCGGCTATCGCGGTCGCCGCTTTCTTGATCCTGTCGCCCCGCCGAAACTCTAACACGGAAGCAAGGACCGCATCCAATTTTGTGACTGTGGAGATCGGCCGCAACCGGACACTGGCGCTCGGCCCTTGAGTCCTCATATAAGTCCCTGACATTCGGGCATTATCATGAGCGCGCTGGCGAACAGGGATTTCGTCAAGATGAACGGCCTCGGCAACGAGATCGTCATCGTCGACCTGCGCCGCGCGCCAAGCCCGATTTCGGCGGCCGAAGCGCGTGCGGCGGCGCGCCGCGAGCCCTACGACCAGCTCATGGCGCTCTATCCGCCGGATGGCGCCACCGACGCCTCCATCCGTATCTTCAACAACGACGGCTCGGAGGCCGGCGCTTGCGGCAACGGCATGCGCTGCGTGGCGGCGCTGGTCAGTGAGCAGACCGGCCGGTCGGACCTTAAATTCGCAACGCTGGCCGGCACGGTGGCGTGCTGGCGCGAGCGCAACGGCCTGTTCACCGTCGATATGGGCGAACCGCGGCTGCGCTGGGACGAGATACCGCTCGCTCGCGAAATGCCCGATACCCGCGCCATCGATCTTGAGTTCGAGCTGACGGACGGGACGTGGCTGCGCGCGCCGTCCGTGGTCAGCATGGGCAATCCGCATGTGATCTTCTGGGTTGACGATCCGCAAGCCTATGATCTTTCCGCCATCGGTCCACGGCTGGAGCACGATCCGCTGTTTCCCGAGCGCGCCAACATCACGCTCGCTGCGACGCCGGCGCTCGATCATATCGTCATCCGCACCTGGGAGCGCGGCGCCGGCCTCACCAAGGCCTGCGGCTCGGCGGCCTGCGCTGCCGCGGTCGCGGCGGTGCGACTCGGCCGCACCATCCGCTTGGTGACGGTGACGCTGCCCGGCGGCGATCTCGGCGTCGAGTGGCGCGAGACCGATGGTCATGTGCTGATGACCGGGCCCACCGAATACGAGCACAAGGGCCATTTCGACGCGGCTTTGTTCGCCGCCGCGGGCGCCGCGCCGTGAGCGTCGAGGTCGTCACCTTCGGTTGCCGGCTTAACGCAGCCGAGTCGGAAGTAATCCGCCGCGAAGCCGAGCGCGCGGGGTTCAACGACACCGTGGTGGTCAATACCTGCGCCGTCACCGCCGAAGCGGTGCGCCAGGCGCGGCAGGCGATCCGCGCGCTGCGCCGCGAGCGGCCTTCAGCCAAAATCGTCGTCACCGGCTGCGCCGCCCAGACCGAGCCGCAGACATTTGTCGCCATGGCCGAGGCCGATCAGGTGCTCGGCAACGCCGAGAAGCTCAGCGCCGCGTCCTGGGCGCAGGCGCGCGCCGCGTTCGATCTCGCAGACGCACCGAAGGCGATCGTCAACGACATCATGGCGGTCAAGGAAACCGCGGCCCATCTGGTCGATGCTTTCGCGGGCCGCACCCGCGCCTTCGTCCAGGTGCAGAACGGCTGCGACCATCGCTGCACGTTCTGCATCATTCCCTTTGGCCGCGGCAATTCACGCTCGGTACCGATGGGCGCGGTGGTCGACGACGTGCGCCGGCTCGTCGGCAACGGTTATCGCGAGATCGTGTTGACCGGCGTCGACGTCACCAGCTACGGCGCCGACCTGCCCGGCGCACCAAAACTCGGCACACTGGTCAAGCAAATCCTCAAGCACGTGCCTGAGCTCCATCGGCTGCGGTTGTCGTCGATCGATTCCGTCGAGGCTGATCGCGAGTTGCTCGACGCGCTGGCGCATGATCCGAGATTCATGCCGCATCTGCATCTGTCGTTGCAGGCCGGCGACGATCTCATCCTCAAGCGCATGAAGCGGCGGCACACACGCAATGACGCGATCGCGTTCTGCGACACCGTGCGCCGCCTGCGGCCGGACGTGGTGTTCGGTGCCGATGTGATCGCCGGCTTTCCGACCGAGACCGAAAGCATGTTCAAAAATTCGCTCGACCTCGTCGACGCATGCGGGCTGACGCATCTGCACGTGTTTCCGTTCTCGCCGCGGCCGGGCACGCCGGCTGAGAGGATGCCGCAGCTTCCGCGCGACGTCGTCAAGGAACGGGCGCGGCGCTTGCGCGAGCGCGGCGCGCTGGCGCTACGGCAGCATCTCGACGGCGAAGTCGGCGCGACGCGGCGCGTCCTGACCGAATCGCACGACATCGGCCGCACCGAGCAATTCACGCCGGTCAGGCTCTCGACGCCGGTCGAGCCAGGAAAAATCCTCAATCTGACAATGGCCGCGCACGACGGCAGACAATTGCTGGCGGCTTAGCTAATCTCGCAGCAAAGCGGAGACCGTGCGATGGACGGCCAAGACCACACGATCACGACGACCGAAGCGCTCGAGAGTCTGTACAGCGATGCTCCTTATGGCCCGGCGGTGATCAAGGAAACCGACCACGTCACCGCGGAATATCGCAAGCTGATCGAGGCGGCGCCGTTCGTGGTGCTGGCGACCAACGGCCCTGAAGGTCTCGACTGCTCGCCGCGCGGCGATCCGCCCGGTTTTGTCCGCGTCGTCGACGCGCACACGCTCCTCATTCCCGATCGCCGCGGCAACAATCGCATCGACAGCTTGCGCAACCTGGTGCGCGATCCGCGCATCGCGCTGTTGTTCCTCATCCCCGGCGTCGGCGAGACCATGCGCATCATCGGCCGCGCCAAATTGTCGACCGATCCGAAGCTGACCGAAACTTTCGCCATCAACGGCAAAGTGCCGAAATGCGTGTTGATGGTGACGGTCGAGAAAGCCTACTTCCAGTGCACCAAGGCAATCATCCGCTCGAAACTTTGGGACCCGGCGAGCAAAGTCGATCGCAAAACGTTGCCGACGCCGGGCTCGATCCTCGCCGAATTGACCGACGGCAAGATGGGCGGCCCCGACCACGATCGCCTCGCGCCCGAGCGCATCAAAGAAACGATTTACTGAGCAACCGCTGCATCGCGCGAGCGTATGTAGAACGCGCTGCTGTCCTCGCTTTGCCAGCCGCACGCTGAAAGTCGCTCGCGCATATGCGGCGGCACCGGCGCGCTCACACGGATCGGCGCGCGGTTCTTGTAGAGCGGCACGACAATCTCGCGGGCGTGCAGCTGCAGCCCGGGACCGCCGCTGCGCGGCGCCGTGCCGTAGATCGCGTCACCCAGGATCGGCCAACCCATTTCGGCGCAATGCACGCGCAGCTGATGGGTGCGGCCGGTGAGCGGTTCGAGCGCGAGCCAAGTCAGTTTCCCTCCCCCCTTGTGGGGGAGGGTAGGGTGGGGGGTCGGGAGGTGATGGGAGGCGTCGACGCATGCGTCCGACCTCCCGACCCCCACCCCAACCCCTCCCCACAAGGGGGAGGGGAACAGCTTCCCATCACCTTCCAGCGCGTCACCGCCGGCTGGCCTTGGGGATCGTGCTTCATCCACCAGCCGCGCGTCACGTCGAGGCGGCCGAGCGGCAGCGCGATCTCACCTTCGTCGGCGTCGGGCGCGCCCTCGACCACGGCCCAGTAGGTTTTGTCGATGGCGCCGTTCTTGAACAGCTTGCCGAGCTGGGCCAGCGCCTTGCGGTGGCGGCCGAGCACCAGGCAGCCGGACGTATCGCGGTCGAGCCGGTGCGCCAGCGCCGGCACCCGCGGCAGGCCGAAGCGCAGCGCGTCGAAATGGTCTTCGAGGCTTTCGCCGCCGTTCGGGCCGCGATGCACCGCAAGGCCAGCCGGCTTGTCGATCACCAGCATCAGGCCGTCGCGATACAAGAGCCGCGACACCATCTGTTCCGGGGTCATTGTTGCGTACATTGCCGAAACCGCTATCACGGGCGCCTGATGGACGACAGCGCGACAGAAACGACGGGCAATTGGTGGCAGCGCCTTGCGGGCGGGCTCAAGCGCAGCTCGTCGGCGCTCGGCAGCGCCATCGCGCACGTGGTGGCAAAACGCCAGCTCGACGCGGCGACGCATCGACGAGATCGAGGACGAATTGATCCGTGCCGATCTCGGCGCGGAGACGGCGGGCCGGATCGCCACCGAGCTGCGATACGGGCGCTTCGACACGGCAATCACGCCGGATGAAATCAAAGCCGCGGTGGCGGCGGAGGTCGAGAAGGTGCTTGCGCGGCGTGGCGCAGCCGCTTGCGATCGATCCGGCAATAAAGCCGTTCGTCATCCTCGTTGCCGGCGTCAACGGCTCCGGCAAGACCACGACCATCGGCAAGCTGGCAGCAAAATTACGCGCCGAGGGCCGCACGGTGATGCTGGCGGCCGGCGATACGTTTCGCGCCGCGGCCATCGACCAGCTCAAGATCTGGGCCGAGCGCAGCGGCGCTTCGTTCATCGCGCGCGAGGCCGGCGCCGATGCGGCCGGCTTGGTTTTCGACGCAGTCGAGGCGGCAAAACAAAAAGGCATCGACGTGCTGCTGATCGACACCGCCGGCCGCCTGCAGAACCGCACCGAATTGATGGGCGAGCTGGAAAAGGTGGTGCGGGTGATGAAGAAAGTCGAGCCGGCGGCGCCGCATGCCGTGCTGCTGGTGCTCGACGCCACCGTCGGCCAGAACGCGCTGTCCCAGGTCGAGATTTTCGGCAAAATCGTCGGCGTCACCGGCCTCGTCATGACCAAGCTCGACGGCACCGCCCGCGGCGGCATTCTGGTCGCCATCGCGGAGAAGTTCAAAGTGCCGGTGCATTTCATCGGCGTCGGCGAGAGCGTCGACGATCTGGCGCCGTTCTCGGCGCACGATTTCGCCCGTGCCCTGGTCGGGCTTGAATTCGTGAATTGTGGAAAAGCGCCCGTCGCGCTACACACACGCCGCTCATGACGCCGAAGCCCCAGCTCAACCCGATCCTCAAGCTCGCCCTCGATCTCGGGCCGCTGGTGCTGTTCTTCTTCGCCAATTCGCACTTCGACATCTTCGTCGCCACCGCGACATTCATGGTCGCCGTGCTGGTCGCGATGGTGGTGTCCTATGCGCTGACGCGGCATTTTCCGATCATGACGATCGTGACCGCGGTCATCGTGCTCGTCTTCGGCGGCCTGACGCTGTTCCTGCACAACGACATGTTCATCAAGATCAAGCCGACCATCATCTATGCGCTGTTCGGCGGCGTGCTGCTCGGCGGGCTTTTCTTCGGCAAGCCGCTGCTCGGCACCGTGCTGGATTCGATGTTCCAGCTCACCGAGGAGGGCTGGCGCAAGCTGACCTTGCGCTGGGCGTTGTTCTTCTTCGCGCTCGCCATTCTCAATGAAATCGTCTGGCGCAACGCCTCGACCAATGTCTGGGTCGATTTCAAGGTGTTCGGCGTGATGCCGCTGACCTTCCTGTTCGGCGCGCTGCAAGTGCCGCTGTTGCGGAAATACGCGATCGAGCCGGCGGAGTAGTCCGTCATTGCGAGCGAAGCGAAGCAATCCAGTGCGGCGTCGCCGAGCTGGATTGCTTCGTCGCTTCGCTCCTCGCAATGACGGTTACGAGCCCGCCGCCAGCGCCTTCTCGATCTGCGGCTTGAGCACGGCTTCGAAATTGTCGGCGGTGATCGGGCCGACCAGCTTGTAGGCGATGTGGGCATCCCTGCCGACCACAAAAGTTTCCGGCACGCCGTAGACGCCCCATTCGATCGCGGCGCGGCCGCTCTCGTCGGCGCCCGCGGCGGCGAACGGATTGCCGTAGCGGCCGAGGAAACGCCGCGCATTGTCGGGCTGATCCTTGTAGTTGATGCCGACCAGGCGCACGCGGCTGTCCTGGGCGAGCTGCATCAAGCAGCGGCGCCTCGTCGTGGCACGGCACGCACCACGACGCCCAGACGTTCACCACCGTCACTGCGCCTTTGAAGCTTGCCGGATCGATGCCGGGCACCGGCGCGCCGTCGCGTTCGAGGCCGGCGACCGGCGGCAGGTCGGTCTGCGGCGCCGGATGGCCGATCAACGCGGATGGAATGAGCGACGGATCGCCGGAATAGAGGCTGAACAGGAACAACAGAGCGAGTGCGAGAAAAACCGCGAGCGGCACCAGCACCGCGAGGCGGCGCCGGCCGACTTTCGCGGTCTCGTTCGGAACGCTGGTCACGCTTTTTCCTTCGCCTGTTCTATCGTGCGCTCGGATTGCGCCGGCGTCGGAGCGGCGGGTGACGCCGCGCATTTCCAGATCGGCAAGCCTGCGCCGCTGCGCGCGGTAGTCGAGCGTCACCCAGGCGACCAGGGCGCCGACCACGGCGATGGCCGCGGCATAGGACGCGACGATGAAACCCATGTGGTTGACCGCGTTCATCTCAGCTCACCGCGCTCGCCTGCATCAGCCGCAGCGTGCGCACCCGGCGGCGCAAAATCTCGTTGCGCATCGCCGCGAGGTGCAAGGTGAAGAACAACAGCGTGAACGCCGCCGCCATGATGAACAGCGGGATGAGGATCGCTCGGATCGATGGTCGAGCCGCCGACGCGGAACACCGACGCGCCTTGGTGCAGCGTGTTCCACCAATCGACCGAGAATTTGATGATCGGCAGATCGATGGCGCCGACCAGCGTGAGGATCGCGGCGGCGCGCGCGGCGCGCGACGGATCCTCCACCGTGCGCCACAGCGCGATGACGCCGAGATAGAGCAGGAACAGCACCAGCTCCGAGGTGAGCCGCGCGTCCCAGACCCAATAGGTGCCCCATTCGGGCCGGCCCCACAGCGAGCCGGTGACGAGGCACAACAACGTGAACGCCGCGCCGATCGGCGCCGCCGCTTTGGCCGCGACGTCGGCGAGCGGATGCCGCCACACCAGCGTGCCGAGCGCGGCGACCGACATCACGCCCCAGCCCAGCATGCCGAGCCAGGCCGACGGCACGTGCAGGAACATGATCTTGACGGTGGCGCCCTGCTGATAATCGTCCGGCGCCAGCATCGCCTGGTCGATGCCGAAGGCGAACACGATCACCGTCAGCGCCGCCGAGCCACGGAATCGTGCGGTTGGCGAATTTCAGGAAACGCGTCGGATTGGCGAGATCGGCGAGGGCCATGGGCTGTTTCCAGTTCGCAGTGTCCTAGTTCACATTGCGGCGCCGGCGCAATGCCGCGGGCTTTAGGCGTGTCTCACGTTTGCATGACCACAATGGCTATTCCATTTCCTGCCGCAGCGCCGCCGCCGCGGCAAATGGCCCGACCACCAGGCTCGCCAGCGTCAGCGCGCAGAGGATGGTGAACGGCGTGCCGAACGGCACCGGCCCGGCACGGCTGTTGGCCGCGGCGACGCCGAAGATCAGCACCGGAACCGTCAGCGGCAGCACGATCACGGCGAGCAACAGCCCGCCGCGCCGCAAGCGTCACCGCAATGGCGGCGCCGATCAGGCCGATGAAGGTCAGCGCCGGCGTGCCGACCAGAAGCGTCAGCACCAAAGCTGACTTCAGCCGGCGCGTCGAGATTGAGCAAAAGCCCGATCAGCGGCGCGGCGATGACGAGCGGCAGGCCGGTGGTGAGCCAATGGGCAAGCCCTTTGACCGCGACCACGAGCTCGAGCGGCGCGCGGCCCATCAGGATGAGATCGAGCGAGCCGTCCTCGTGGTCGGCGGCGAACAGCCGGTCGAGCGCCAACAGGCTCGCCAGCAGCGCCGCGAGCCACAGGATCGCCGGGCCGATCTGCTTGAGCAGCGGCAAGTTCGGGCCGACCGCGAACGGCATCAGCGTGACCACGACCAGGAAGAACAGCACGCCGATCAGCGCGCCGCCGCCGACCCGCACGGCGATGCGCATGTCGCGGATGAGGATTGCGGCGAGGGCGGTCATGAATCCATCTCCCCCAACCGCAATTCCCGTGCGGTTTCGAGCCCGATCGCGCCATGGGTCGCCGCCATGATGAGGCCGCCCTCGGCCAGATGCGCCCGCATCAAGCCGGCGAGGCGCTCCTGGGCCGAGGCGTCAAGCGTGCTGGTGGGCTCGTCCAGCAGCCAGATCGGGCGCTTGACGGCGAGCAGGCGGGCAATCGACAGCCGCCGGCGCTGGCCGGCCGAAAGATAGGCGGCGGGCAGGTCGGCCAGCTCATCGAGACCGACCGCGGTGAGGGCAGGGTGGATATCGACGGCCGGCGCACCAAGAAATCCGGCCCAAAACCGCAAGTTTTCGGCGACCGTACAGCGACGGTTTCAGGGCGTCCTGGTGGCCGAGATAGTGCGCCTGCTCGGCAATGGTCAGTTCCGGATCGCCGCCCTCCAGCACGAGCCTGCCCTGGGCGATCGCGGACCAGGCCGACGATAGTGCGCAGCAGCGACGATTTTCCGGCGCCGTTGCGGCCGGTGACGGTCAAAACCTCGCCGGAGGCCACGGCAAAGCTGAGGCCGGCGAACACGTCGCGCCCGCCGCGGTGACAGGCCAGATCGACAGCGGAAAGCCGCATCAGCAACGTCCTGGGGCGAGGGGCCGCATCAGCCTGCCCGGTTGCGCCAACAGACGGCGGGTTGCCGGGCATTTTATCGACCATTTGTTGCTGATCTGGCACATTTCCGGAAAAGACCTTATAAGCCGCAAGTCGGGCTGCGCCGCGCCGGCGACGCCTCCGGCACCCCACCGCCAACGCTCCGTTGGGGCCTGTTTCGGCAATAAATTACCTCCACTTTGCCCCGGCGCCCGGCCGGAGGAATGGGAAAAAAATCATGGATTCGCTCGACAGCTTCAAGTGCCTGCGGCCGCTCAAGGTGGGCTCCAAGACCTACGCCTATTACAGCCTTCCGGTGGCGGAAAAGAACGGCCTCAAAGGGATTTCGCGGCTGCCGTTCTCGCTGAAGGTGCTGTTGGAAAACCTGCTGCGCAACGAAGACGGCCGCTCGGTATCGAAAGAGGACATCCAGGCCGTCGCGCAATGGCTCAAGACCAAGACCTCGGAGCGCGAGATCGCGTTCCGCCCGGCGCGGGTGCTGATGCAGGATTTCACCGGCGTGCCGGCGGTGGTCGATCTCGCCGCCATGCGCGACGCCATGGAGCATCTCGGCGGCGATCCGAAAAAGATCAATCCGCTGGTGCCGGTCGATCTGGTCATCGACCATTCGGTGGCGGTGAATTTCTTCGGCCACAAGGATTCGTTCAAGCGCAACGTCGAAGAGGAATACAAGCAGAACCAGGAGCGCTACCGGTTCCTGAAATGGGCGCAAAGCTCGTTCGAGGATTTCCGCGTCGTGCCGCCCGGCACCGGCATCTGCCACCAGGTCAATCTCGAATATCTGTCGCAGACGGTGTGGACCGCGAAGGCCAAGGTGACTTTCCCGGACAAGTCCGTCGCCACCGAACTCGCCTATCCGGACACGCTGGTCGGCACCGATTCGCACACCACCATGGTGAACGGCCTCTCCGTGCTCGGCTGGGGCGTCGGCGGCATCGAGGCCGAGGCCGCCATGCTCGGCCAGCCCTATTCGATGGTGCTGCCGGAAGTGATCGGCGTGCGCTTCAACGGCAAGCTCAAGGAAGGCGTCACCGCGACCGATCTGGTGCTGACCGTGACGCAGATGCTGCGCAAGCGCGGCGTCGTCGGCAAATTCGTCGAATATTTCGGTCCCGGGCCTGGCCAGTCTGACGATCGCCGACCGCGCCACGCTCGGCAACATGTCGCCGGAATACGGCGCGACCTGCGGCTTCTTTCCGATCGACGACGACACCATCCGCTATCTGCGCGACACCGCCCGCCCGGCGGAGCGCATCGCGCTGGTCATCGCCTATGCCAAGGCGCAGGGCATGTACCGCACCAAGAACACGCCGGACCCGGTGTTCACCGACGTGCTCAAGCTCGAACTGTCGTCCGTCGAGCCGTCGCTCGCCGGGCCGAAGCGGCCGCAGGACCGCATCGCGCTCAAGGAGGTCAAGACCGGCTTTGCCTGGTCGATGGACAAGGAATTCGGCAAGGCCGCCGAGATGGACAAGCGCGTGCCGGTCGAAGGCCGCAAGCACACGCTCGGCCATGGCGACGTGGTGATCGCGGCGATCACGTCCTGCACCAACACGTCGAATCCGAACGTCATGATGGCGGCGGGGCTGCTGGCGCGCAAAGCCGTGGCCAAAGGCCTCACCGTCAAGCCGTGGGTGAAGACCTCGCTGGCGCCCGGCTCGCAGGTGGTCGCCGAATATCTGGACAAATCCGGCCTGCAGAAGGATCTCGACGCGCTCGGCTTCAACCTGGTCGGCTTCGGCTGCACCACCTGCATCGGCAATTCCGGGCCGCTGCCGGAGGAGATTTCCGAAGCGATCAACAAGAACGATCTGGTCGCCGCCGCCGTGCTGTCCGGCAATCGCAATTTCGAGGGCCGCGTCAATGCCGACGTGCGCGCCAATTATCTCGCTTCGCCGCCGCTGGTGGTCGCCTATGCGATCGCCGGCTCGATGCAGATCGACGTCGCCAAGCAGCCGCTCGGCACCGACCAGAAAGGCCGCAAGGTCTATCTGCGCGACATCTGGCCGAGCAGCCGCGAGATCGGCGACTTCGTGCGCAAGAACATCAACAAGCAGATGTTCGCGCGCAAATACGGCAACGTGTTCAAGGGCGACGCCAACTGGCGCAAGATCGCGGTCAAGGGCGGGCTGACCTACAAGTGGGACGACCGTTCCACCTACGTGCAGAACCCGCCCTACTTCGAAGGCATGCAGAAGCGCAGCCAGCCGATCGAGGACATCGTCGACGCGCGCATCCTCGGCCTGTTCCTCGACTCGATCACCACCGACCACATCTCGCCGGCCGGCTCGATCAAGGAAGAAAGCCCGGCCGGCGAATATCTGCGCGACCATCAGGTCCGGCCGAAGGACTTCAACCAATACGGCACGCGGCGCGGCAATCACCAGGTGATGATGCGCGGCACCTTCGCCAATATCCGCATCAAGAACCAGATGGTGCCGGGCGTCGAAGGCGGCTTCACCATCCACTATCCGTCGAAGCAGCGCATGACGATCTACGACGCCGCCATGCGCTACAAGAACGAGAACGTGCCGCTGGTGGTGTTCGCCGGCAAGGAATACGGCACCGGCTCGTCGCGCGACTGGGCGGCCAAGGGCACGATCCTGCTCGGCGTGCGCGCCGTGATCGCGCAGTCGTTCGAGCGCATCCATCGCTCCAATCTGGTCGGCATGGGCGTGGTGCCGCTGGTCTTCGAGGAAGGCACGTCGTGGCAGACGCTGGGCCTCAAGGGCGACGAGCAGGTCACCATCCGCGGCCTGCACGGCGATCTCAAGCCGCATCAGCGCCTGCTCGCCGAGATCGTGGCGTCCGACGGCGGGCTCAAGCGCGTGCCGCTGATCTGCCGCATCGATACGGTCGATGAGCTCGACTACTACAAGAACGGCGGCATCCTGCAGTACGTGCTGCGCCATCTCGCGGCTTGAGAGCGTGAATTAAAAATAGCTCGTCCCAGGATCTGATCCGGGGCGGGCGCCGCTTTCCTAAAGATCATGCTCTCATTAGCATTCGGCATGATCCGCGAGAAAAGCCAGCGGCCTCACCTCGAATTGAGTGGCGGGTGACTTGCGCGCGGCGCTAACACATGGCGCCGGCGATAATACCGTCACGAGGGGTCGGCGGGGTGGAGATCTGCAATGCTGCGCTGCCGCTTCGCGTCGGCACCCCTCATCGCCGGCGCTTTTGATCGCGACCTACGGCATCGCGCGCGCCGAGCCGCGGGCGCTGCTCGAGCTGTTCACCAGCCAAGGCTGCTCGTCCTGTCCCGCCGCCGACAAGCTGCTCGGCGAACTCGCCAACGATCCATCGCTGGTCGCGCTGAGCGTGCCGATCGATTATTGGGATTATCTCGGCTGGAAGGACACGCTCGCCGATCCGGCGCATTCGGCGCGGCAGCGCGCCTATTCGCACGTGCGCGGCGACCGCCAGGTCTATACGCCGCAAATCGTCGTCAACGGCACGCATGCACGTGCTCGGCAGCGACCGCGCCGCCATCGAGCGCATGATCGCGCAGACCGATCAAAAAGCCGCGGTCATGTCGCTGCCGGTGCTGTTGTCCGTCGACGGCCAGCAATTTGAACGTCACCGTCAAAGCCAAAGACGGCGACCATTCCGGCGGCGAAGTCTGGCTGTGTCCGCTGGCCAAAGCCGTGTCGGTCGCGATCGGCCGCGGCGAAAATCGCGGACGCACGATCACCTACCACAATGTGGTGCGGCGCTGGGTGAAGCTCGGCGATTGGACCGGGACGGATGCGACCTGGAATGTTCCGATGTCCGAGATCAAGACCGACGAGATCGATGCCGCCGCCGTCATGGTGCAGGAAGGCACGCACGACAAGCCGGGCATCATCCTCGGCGCCGCCTATCACGCCGCTCGAGCCGCAGACGACGGACGGCGGACCGCAGGCGGTCAGAGCGCAAATAGCGAACACGTCCGATCGCTGTCGCCGTTGTTTCCTTATCCGTCATCGACCTCCTCATCCGCAAAAAGCAAAAAGAAAGGCCGGCACTGCCGGCCTTAAAGGTATTGGGGATTGAACCGTACGCGGAACTCTGGCCCGGTCCGTCCGCGCCCCGGGGGGCTGGGGGGCTGAGGAATCCGGAACGCGTATCCGGACCGGGCCCTGAGGCAACGGCTTCATTTCGCAGGCCAGCTTGGCGTGTGCTGGGCCGAATTAGGGCCGTATTATGATTCGCTTAACGAATCCGTGATTCCGGCCGTCAAAAATGCCGCACCTGTGCGGCGGCCATGGGCACGGTCGGCGCGCCGCCTCGTTTTCGTGCGCCGTTCGCCGGTCATTTGCCGCGCAGGAGGCCCTTGCCGCCGCCGCCGTCCGGCGCGATCATGAAGCCGAACATGACAAAGGAGGCGCCGCATGGATTTCGGCGAAATCGAACCGAGCGCGTGGCGCGGGGGCGAGCTTCGAGCGCCCGCCCCCGCAAGTGAGGTCACCTTCAGCCGGCGTGAGCTTGACCGCATTCTCAGTCTCTATGGCCGCAAGGTCGCCGCCGGCGAATGGCGTGATTACGCAATCGATTTTCTCAAAGACCGCGCGGTGTTTTCGGTTTTCCGCCGCGCCTCGGAAGTCCCGATCTACCGCATCGAGAAAAATCCGCGGCTCGGACGCCGCCAGGGCGCCTACAGCGTGATTTCGGCGACCGGCCACATCGTGCGCCGCGGCCAGGAGCTCGACCGCGTGCTCGGCGCGCTCGATCGCTCGCTCCGCGTGGTTGCCGGCTGAACGCCGTTACGGCGGCGGCGTATCGCCGCTGCCGAGCGCGCGCTGCATCAGCACGGTGTCGAGCCAGCGGCCGTGCTTGAAGCCGATCGATCGCAACGTGCCGATGAGCCGGAAGCCGGCCGCGGCATGGACCGCGATCGATGCGGTATTCGCGGAATCGCCGATCACGCCGATCATCTGACGGAAGCCGAGCGCCTCCGAGTCCGCGATCGAGCCGCGTGAGCAGCAGCCGGCCGATTCCCTGGCGGTGAAATTCCGGCGCGACGTAGAGCGAATCCTCGACGCACCAGTCATAGGCGCGGCCGGTCGCGGTAAGGCCCGGCATAGGCATAGCCCACGACGGCACCGGCCAGCTCGGCGACGAGATAGGGAAAGTTCCGTCGCCAACAGCGCCTGTTGGCGGCGCGCCATTTCGGCTTCGTCCGGCGGCTCGAGCTCGAACGAGGCCGTGCCGTGTTGCGACGGCGTGGGCGTAGATGCGGGTGATCGCCGCGATGTCGGCTGAAGTCGGCCGGCCGGATGCTGACGTCGTTCATCGCTTCAGATGACATAGCGTCGACAAAACAAAACGCCCCGGGACATGATCCCGGGGCGTTTCGATTGCAATCCGTGCTGCGCTCAGCGGCGGTCGCCGAAGATGCGCAGCAGCATCAGGAACAGGTTGATGAAGTCGAGATAGAGCGACAGCGCGCCCATCACCGCCTTGCGGCCGGCGACGGTGCCGTCGTCCATCGCGCTGTACATCTCCTTGATCCGCTGCGTGTCGTAGGCGGTCAGCCCGGCGAAGATCGAGCACGCCGATCACCGAGATCGCCCAGTCGAGCCCGCTCGATTTCAGGAACATGTTGACCAGGCTGGCGATGACGATGCCGATCAGGCCCATGAACATGAACGAGCCCATGGCGGTCAGGTCGCGCTGCGTGGTGTAGCCCTACAGGCTCATGGCGCCGAACGTCGCCGCCGAGATGAAGAACACCCGCGTGATCGACGCGCCGGTATATTGCGAGAAGATCGACGCCAGCGACAGCCCGAGCAGGCCGGCATAGACGAAGAACAGCGCCAGCGCCGTTCCCACCGAGAGCCGGTTGATGCGGAAGCTCATGAAGAACACCAGGCCGAGCGTGCCGAGGAGCAGCACGATCGTCAGCGGGCCGCTGAAGATGGCCTGCCCGAAAGCAGTCAGTCCGGTGATCTGCCCGCCAGCGATTTGAATGGCATCGCCGCCGGCGGCTTGATAAGTCAGCCAAGCCACGACGCCGGTCAGCGCCACGCCGCTAGCCATGTAGTTGTAGACGCGGATCATGTAGGCGCGCAGACCCGCATCGATCGCGACCTGGTCCGTGCGATAGCCGGTCTCGGCGGTCGCAAGATTCCGATCGAAGTCGGACATGGAAATACCCCTGGGTTGTCCCGGCCTTAGCCGGGCCTTGGCGTCCGGCGAAACAACGCCGAATACGCTTGGCGGGAATCTAGTGCGAAAGCGCTCGCGCGGCGCCAGATGGGTGCGGCGCCATATTCGCAATGGTTACAATTCGTTCATGTCTGCCGCGCCGCCGCGCGCTGTATCAGAGATTCCTCAGCACCTCCGCGGGCTTGCGGCCGAGCGCCGTAAACGTGCCGGCAAGGCCGAGCACCAGCGTGACCGCGACGCGCGGCAAGCGCCGCGCCGGCCGCCTGTCCGGCGACGAAGACGAAGGGAAACTCCATCACCCGCGTCACGATGAGGTCGGCGGCGAGCGAGCCCATGGCGACGCCGAACAGCACGGTGGCGAGCGCCGATGAAGCAGATATTCGAGCGCATAGGCGGCAAGCAGCCGCGCCCGCGTCGCGCCGAAGGTCTTCAGCACCACGGCGTCGTAGATGCGGAAGCGCTGGCCGGCGGCGAGCGCGCCGCCCAGCACCAGGGCGGCGGCGATCAGCGTGATGGAGCTGGCGCCGCGCAGCGCCAGCACCAGGTTGCTTGATGATGCCGTCGAGCGTGTCGAGCGCGTCCTTGACGCGCACGGCGGTGACCGTCGGGAAACGCGTCGGCCAGCGCCTTGATGAGGGCGGTTTCCTCCGCCGCCGTGCCGCCGTCGGCAAAGGTCAGCGTGGCGATGTCGCTGTGCGGCGCGCCGCCGAACGTGCCGGGCGAGAACACCAGGACGAAATTGATGCCGAGGTTTTCCCAATCGACGGCGCGAAGATTGGCGATCCGGGCCGTGATGTTGCGGCCGAGCACGTTGACGGTGATGGACTCGCCGATCTTGAGATCGAGGTCGTGCGCGGTCTTGCTTCTCGAGCGAGACCAGCGGCGCGCCGGTGTAATCGGCGCTCCACCATTGCCCGGCGACGATGCGCGAGCCGGCCGGCACGGCGGACGCGTAGGTGATGCCGCGGTCGCCGCGCAGCACCCAGCGCGATCCGGCGGCGGGTTTGAGATCTTCGGCCTTGATGCCGTTCGCCGCGACGATGCGGCCGCGCAGCATCGGCACGCGTTCGAGCGTCGAAGCCGGCGCCTGGTCGCGCACGAAGGCGTCGAAGCGGTCGGCATCCGCCGCCGGGATATCGAGGAAGAAGAACGACGGCGCCTTCTCCGGCAGCGCGGCGGTGAATTGGCGGTGCAGATTGCCGTCGATCTCGATCACGGTCACCAGCAAGGCAAGGCCGAGCCCGAGCGACAGCATCGACGGTCGGCGTCAAGGCGCCCGGGCGATGGATGTTGGCGATGGCGAGCCGCAGCGACGGTCGAGCGCGCGCGCGGCAGGCGGCGGGCGATCGCCATGGTGAGCATCGCGACGCAGCCGCAGCATCACGAAAACGCCGGCGGCGGCGGCGACGAAGATCGCCGCGATGCGGTGGTCGTAGGTGGTCGAGACCGCGAGCGCGGCGAGCACGGCGACGATCAGCGCCGTCGCGACGACGTAGCGCCGGCGCGGCCAGCGCCGCTCGGCGGCGATCTGGTCGCGAAACAGCATCGACACCGAAATGTCGTGGGCGCGGCCGAGCGGCCACAGCGCGAAGGCGAGCGCGGTCAGCAGCCCATAGACGATCGACAGCGCCAGCACGCGCCGGATGCAGCGACGGCGCGACCGGCAGCGGAATGATGGCGCCGAACGCCCAGGCGATCGCGTACGGCAGCGCCGCGCCAAGACGCGGCGCCGATCACGGCGGCGAACAGCGCGACCAGCACGATCTCGGTGCAATAGATGGCGAACACGCCGCCGCCGGTGGCGCCGAGCGCCTTCATGGTGGCGATCGCGTCGCGCTTGCGCGCCAGATGCGCGGCGACCGCGTTGGCCACGCCGACGCCGCCGACCAGCAGCGTGGTCAAGCCGACCAGCGTCAGGAATTGGCGTGAAGCGCTCGACGTTGCGTTCGAGCTGCGGCGACGCCTTGCTGCGGGTGCGGATTTCCCAGCCGGCATCCGGAAACGCGGCCTGGGCCTGCTTTTCGACCGCCGTCACGGCGCGATCGCTGGCGTCGGCCGGCGGCAGCCGCAGCCGGTATTGCCAGCGCACCAGGCTGCCGGGCTGCAACAGTCCGGTCGCGCGCAACGCCGCCTCGCTGATGAGCACGCGCGGCCCGAAGCCGATGCCGCCGGCGAGCTTGTCCGGCTCGCCGGTCAGCGCCGCGCGCAGCTCGATCGCGGCGTTGCCGATGGTGATGCGGTCGCCGGTTTTCAGATCGAGCCGCGTCAGCAGCGCCGGATCGACGGCGGCGCCGAACGCGCCGTCTTTCTGCGCGAACAGCGCCGGCAAGCGGCATCGCTCGGATCGGTCGCGACCGTGCCGAACAGCGGATAGGCGCGCATCGACCGCCTTGATCTCGACGAGGGTCGAGCGGCCGTCGCCGGTGCGCGCCATTGCCCGCATCGTGGCGACGACGGAGACGGTGCCGTGGGCGTCGAAGAAAGCGCGCTCGCCGTCGCTGGCTTCGCGCTGAATGAGCGAAAAGGCGAGGTCGCCGCCGAGGATCACCTGCCCGGCGCTGCCGATGCCGTCGGCAAGGCTCGCGGCCACCGAGCCGACGCCGGCGATGGCCAACACGCCGAGCGCGATGCAGGCGATGAAAACGCCGAAGCCGCGCAATCCGCCGCGCAATTCGCGCCAGGCGAGACGCAATGCGAGCCGCGCCCTTTGCCCGACGCGCCGGGCGCCAGCACCGCTCGCGTATCGGCCAGCGCGGTCATTTCGCCTCGTGCGGCATCGCCGCGTCGAGCCGCCCCGAATGCATCTGCAGCACGCGGTCGCAGCGCGCGGCGAGCTCGGTGTCGTGGGTGACCAGCACGAGCGTCGTGCCGCGCTCGCGATGGCCGCGGAACAGAAGCTCGATGATCTCGCGCCCGGTCGCCTCGTCGAGATTGCCGGTCGGCTCGTCGGCGACGATCGATGGCGGGATTGGGCGCGAGCGCGCGGGCGAGCGCGACGCGCTGCTGCTCGCCGCCGGAAAGTTCGGCCGGATAATGATGGAGCCGTTGCGCCAGCCCGACCGCCGCAAGTTCGCGTTGCGGCGCGCGCGAGCGCGTCGCGCGCGCCGGCGAGTTCGAGCGGCACCGCGACGTTTTCCAGCGCCGTCATGGTCGGGATCAGGTGGAACGCCTGGAACACGATGCCGACATGCTTGCCGCGAAAGCGCGCCAGCCCGTCCTCGTCGAGCTGCCGCAGGTCCTGGCCGGCGACGATGACGGAGCCGGTAGTCCGGCCGCTCCAGCCCGGTCATCACCATCAGCAGCGTCGATTTGCCGGAGCCGGACGGCCCGAGCAGGCCGACGGCCTCGCCGCGGCCTATATTGAGGTCGATGTCTGCGCAGGATATGGACGCGGGCGGCGCCGCGGCCGAGCGACAGGTTGACGCCGCGCAAGCGCGATGGCGTCGCCAGCGGAAGGATGGCCCGAAATGTCGTTCATGTTGCCGGCTGGCCCGCGCCCTTCATCGCGTCGTGCCCGATCATATGGGTGGCGGCGCGCTCTGGTCCAAATCGCCGGTGCGGCGGTTTGTAGCGTGGCGCTCGTCGCCGCGACAGCCGTGCCGCCGGCGAACGCGCCAGGCGCCGGTCAAAATCGTCGCGCTCGGCGATTTGCTGACGGCCGGCTACGGCCTGCCCGACAAGGACGGCTTTGTGCCCCGCCTGCAAGCGGCGCTCGCCGCCAAAGGCATTGCCGCCGAGATCGCAAATGCCGGCGTCTCCGGCGATACCGCCTCCGATGGGCTCGCCCGGCTCGATTGGTCGGTGCCGCAGGGCACCGACGCCGTCATCGTCGAGCTTGGCGCCAACGACATGCTGCGCGGGATCAAGCCGGAGGTGACGCGCGATGCGCTCGACGCCATCCTGCGCCGCCTGACCGCAGCGCCACATCGCGGTCCTGCTGTGCGGCATGCGCGCGGCGCCGAATCTCGGCGCCGAGTATGGTCAGGCGTTCGAGCGCATCTATCCCGAGCTTGCCGCCAAATATGGCGTGCTGCTTTATCCGTTCTTCCTCGACGGCGTCGCCGCCGATCTCAGCTCACGCAGCACGACGGCCTGCATCCCAACGCCGCCGGCGTCGACGTGATCGTCGCGCGCATTTTGCCGAAGGTGGAGGAGCTCATCGCGCGCGTCCGCACGCAGCATCCGTCGTGAGGGTTGCGCGCCGCGCGCGATCCCCGCATGCTGCGGATGCGGCGATTCGCCGACACGAGCCGCAGGTTGGTCATGCCCCGCCTGTTCACCGGTCTTGAAATTCCGCCGCATGTCGCCCAGTCGCTCGCCATGATGCGCGGCGGACTGCCGGGCGCGCGCTGGATCGATCCCGAGAATTATCACCTCACGCTGCGCTTCATCGGCGACATCGACGACGCGCTGGCGCGCGAGATCGCCGGCATGCTCGGCCGCGTGCAGCGCGGCTCGTTCGAGCTGCGGCTCGACGGGCTGTCGTCGTTCGGCGGCCGCAAGCCGCGCGCGGTGGTCGCCGCGGTCGCGCCGGTCGCGCCGCTGATGGAATTGCAGGCCGAGCACGAGCGGCTGCTGCAGCGGCTCGGGCTCGAGCCCGAAGGCCGCAAATACACGCCGCATGTCACGCTGGCGCGGCTGCGCGATTCGTCGAGCCGGCAGGTCGCCGACTATCTCGCCGCGCGCGGCCATTATCGCTCCTCGTCGTTCGAGGTCTCGCGCTTCGTGCTGTTCTCGTCGCGCGCGTCGGTCGGCGGCGGCCCCTACGTCGTCGAGGCCGACTATCCGCTCGGCGAGCCGAGCGAGCTGGAGACGGGCGTCAGGAGTTCCGTGTCGACTCGGATCACGCCCGCAGCATCCGCGATCTGCAGATCGAGCATCGCGGTGGCGAAGCCGTGGCCGTCGGCCATGAATTCGCGCATCAGCGACAGCGGCGTCGGCCGCGACGACTCGACTTCGCCGACCACGCTGCCGAAATCGAACGACAGCTCGGCGTCGAACTTGCGCGCGAGCTGCTGCATGCGCCGGTTGTCGGCGAGGCAGGCCATGTGCAGGAGCCGGAAGCCGCGGTTGCGCGCGGCGAGCAAGCGTGCGGCGCAGCAGCGCCGAGCCGACGCCGTGACTCTGCCACGGCTTCTCGACGCTGATCGCGGCTTCGGCCTGGCGCGGAAAGCTGCAAGCCGAGCGGCCGCAGTTCGGCGGCGCCGCGCATCACGCCGTCGATGAAAAAACCGTGCACGACGGCGTCGAGCGAAGCGACAGATCGACATAATTGCGGATGAAATCGTCGGATACGCCGCCGCCGAACCGGTTGTGCCGGCTCTCCGGATCGAGACGCAGCATATGGTCGCGATATTTTGCCGCTCTCGCCGATCCACAATTTGCGGATCACGCCGCCTTCGGGAAGAACGTCCTGCATTCAAGGGTCTCCTGACATTGTCGTCGACAAGACCCTCCTCGTCGCTTCCTCCGCGCAGCAAGCTGGCGCAGACGAACGTTTCGCGCGCTGCGCCGAATCAAATCATCATGTTGTGTGGCGGCAAGTTTGGCAAGGCGAAGCATTGAGCAACATGCCCACATTCCGTATACGCATGGCTCGTAAATCGTTCACGACTGTTTGACTGACGCAAATCTTGGCATGCGCAATGCAGTGCTGAATCGTCCGCGTGTTCCCGCCACGTTTCACCCACAACGGTTAATCCGCATATGGCGAGCTCCGTCACAGCGCAATATGCCGCCGGCGTCGCCGCGGGCCGAGTCGAGCAGCGACGACGCGCAACTCGCCGTCGTCGACAAGCTGGCGCGGCTCGAGGCGCGGATCGCGGAGTATCGCCTGGCGCGCAAATCCTCGTCGCTCGGCTGGCTGTTCGGCAGCCGCGAGAGCCGCAGCCGCCGATCAAGGGTCTCTACATCTACGGCGACGTCGGGCGCGGCAAGACGATGCTGATGGATTTGTTCTTCGAGGCGAGCCCGGTGGCGCGCAAGCGCCGCGCGCATTTTCACGAATTCATGCTCGACGTGCACGAGCGCATTTACGCGTTCCGGCAGAAGATGAAGCTCGGCGAGCACGCCGGCGACGATCCGATCCGGCTTGTCGCCGCCGAACTTGCCGAGGAGGCCTGGCTGCTGTGCTTCGACGAATTCCATGTCACCGACATTGCCGACGCCATGATCCTCGGCCGGCTGTTCACGCAACTGTTCGAGCGCGGCGTCGTGGTGGTCGCGACCTCGAACGTCGCGCCCGACGAGCTCTACAAGGACGGCTTGAACCGCGCGCTGTTCGTGCCGTTCATCCACATGCTCGAAGAGCACATGGACGTCGTGCGGCTCGATGCGCGCACCGATTTCCGGCTGGAAAAACTCGCCGGCCTGCCGGTCTGGTACGTGCCGGCCGATGCAGCAGCGGACGCCGCGCTCGACGACGCCTGGCGGCGGCTCGCCGGCGGCCACGACGGCGCGGCGCAGGAGCTCGCCGCTCAAGGGACGCATCGTGCACGTGCCGCGCGCCTTCATGGGCGTGGCGCGCTTTTCCTTCCACGATCTGTGCGAGGAGCCGCTCGCCGCCGCCGACTATCTGCGGATCGCGCACGAGTATCACACCATCATCCTCGACCGCGTTCCGGTGATGACCTTCGACAAGCGCAATGCGGCCAAGCGCTTCATCATCCTGATCGACACGCTCTACGACATGAACGTGAAGCTGATCGCCTCGGCCGCCGCGGAGCCCGATGCGCTTTATCGCGCCGACGAAGGCTTCGAGGCGCAGGAGTTCAAGCGCACCGCCTCGCGCCTGATCGAGATGCGCTCGCAAGCCTATCTGGCGCGGCCGCACGGCGCCGCGCATTCGCAAGTGTCCGGCTCGTCCGCCGGTATCGTCGAGACCTAACCGCCGACGCTCGTGATCAGCATCGCAGCGACGACGAGGGCCATCAACGCAGCTGCGCATGAGCCGAAAATCTTCAGCGCGCGCGAAGCGACGAATTTGCCCATGATCTTGCGGCTGGTGACGACCACCATCATGGCGACCATCAGCGGCACGGCGACGACGCCGTTGACGACGGCGCTCCAGAACAGCATGCGGATCGGATCGAGCGGGGTGAGCGCCACGCCCAGTCCGGCCATCGTCGCCGCGGCGACGATGAGATAAAAACCCGGCGCGCTGCGGGCCGGCATTTCGAGACTGCCTTCCCAGCCGAACGTCTCCGCCACCGCGTAGGCGGCAGAGCCGGCGAGCACCGGCACCGCCAGCAGCCCGGTGCCGATGATGCCGAGGAGAACAGAAGAAAGCGACGGGCCGGCGAGCGGGCGCAGCGCTTCGGCCGCCTGGGCCGCGGTGCGATGTGGGTCTTGCCATGGGCGTGCAACGTGGCCGCCGTGGTGACGATGATGAAGAAGCCGATGACGTTCGACAGCACCATGCCGGTCGTGGTGTCGAGCCCGATGCGAAGGCCCTCGCGTTGCCCCAGGCGCTTGGCGGTGGACGCAACCGTATTGCTTGTCGCTTGGCGCGCAGCTTGCGCTCCTCCGCTTCGAGCGAGGCTTGCCAGAAGAACATGTAGGGACTGATCGTGGTGCCGAAGATCGCCACCAGCATCAGCATGTAATCGCGATCC
>CAWHSO010000025.1:0-2067418 GCA_963831975.1 uncultured Alphaproteobacteria bacterium | reverse complement strand
GACGGCGCCCAGGCGGCCGTGCATCTCGACGTCGACGTCCAGGACATCGATTGCGATTTCTATGCCTTCACCGGCCACAAGCTTTACGGCCCGACCGGGATCGGCGTGCTGTACGGCAAATACCAGCATCTCGACGCCATGCCGCCGTTCAACGGCGGCGGCGAGATGATCCGCGAAGTGTTCCAGGATCGCGTCATTTACGGCGAGCCGCCGCACAAATTCGAGGCCGGCACGCCGTCGATCGTGCAGGCGATCGGGCTCGGCGCGGCGATCGATTATGTGGCAAGCGTCGGCAAGGCGCGCATCCGCGAGCACGAAGCCGGCCTGATGCGCTACGCCCACGACCGGCTGCGCGAGATCAATTCGCTGCGCATCATCGGCAACACCAAGAACAAGGGCCCGATCGTATCGTTCGAGATGAAGGGCGCCCACCCACACGACGTGGCCACCATCATCGACCGCTCCGGCGTCGCGGTGCGCGCCGGCACCCATTGCGTCATGCCGCTTCTGGCGCGCTTTGGCGTTTCGGCCACCTGCCGCGCGTCCTTTGCCATGTACAATACGCGCGAGGAGATCGACTGCCTTGCGCAGGCGCTGGTGAAAGCGCAAGAATTCTTCACGTGAAGGATATCTTCACATGACCGACGAACCGAAAACCGATACGGGCAACGCCGCCCCAGCTGCCGCCGATGCCGGGGAACGGCCCTCGACGATTCCGGCCGACGAGATGGCGCGCCTGACCGACGAGATCGTCGGCGCGCTCAAGACCGTCTATGACCCGGAAATCCCTTCCGACATCTACGAGCTCGGCCTGATCTATAAGGTCGATATCGACGACGACCGCATGGTCAAGATCGACATGACGCTGACCACGCCCAACTGCCCGTCGGCCGCGGAACTGCCGGCGCAGGTGGAGAACGCGGTCGCCGGCGTGCCCGGCGTGCGCGAGGCCAAGGTTACTATCGTCTGGGATCCGCCGTGGGACCCCAGCCGCATGTCGGACGAGGC
The DNA here is from genome assembly GCA_963831975.1 of uncultured Alphaproteobacteria bacterium. Taxonomy (GTDB): domain Bacteria; phylum Pseudomonadota; class Alphaproteobacteria; order Rhizobiales; family Xanthobacteraceae; genus BOG-931. The sequence goes on along the minus strand of CAWHSO010000025.1, from coordinate 2,066,410 downwards.
GCGCACAGAGCTCAATATGTGGTGAGTTGCGCAATGGGCGCGGCGGCATTACATGAACTGAAGTGAAAGTCGTTAGTATTTTTGAGTTATTCCAGGTCGTAACGGGCGTGCGTTGAGACAGCACGCGAGGAGCTAAAACGATGGCGACTGCCCGGCCGAGACCTCAAGTGATGCGGCTCACCGAAGCCGCCGCCGACCGCATCAAGGCGGTGATGGCGAAGGCCGAACGCCCGATCGCGGCGGTGCGCGTCGGCGTCAAGAACGGCGGCTGCGCCGGCATGAGCTACTTCATGGAATATGCCGAAAGCGTCAATCCGCTCGACGAGGTGATCGAGGACAAGGGCGTGCGCATCCTGGTCGACCCCAAGGCGGTGCTGTTCCTGCTCGGCACCGAGATGGACTACAAGGTCGAGAAATTGTCGGCGCAATTCGTGTTCAACAATCCGAACCAGACCGCGGCCTGCGGCTGCGGCGAATTGGTGCAGATCGAGCCGGCGGTAGACACCGCTCATGACACGGCGCAACCGCAGGCGTAGTAATCACGCCGGCTGTGGCTTTCGCACGCTCTCGATCAGCGAGGCGCGCAGCAGATAGGCGCGATGCGCCGCCGGATCGGCCGCCGTCGCCCGCAACGCTGCGTTGCTGCGAGCGCGCGCCGCCGGGTCCTTTTCCTCGAGCCGCTTCTTGTTGGCGATGGTCTGCTGCTGGACATATTCGACGTTCAACGGCCGGCGCCGCCGATCGTAGCTGTCGAGGCTATCGGCGGGGGCTTCGCCGCGCATGACTTGGCCGAGCAATCCGGCAAGCTCGACGGCGTCGTGGATGCCGAAATTCAAGCCCAGCCCGCCCAGCGGGTTGTTGACGTGCGCGGAATCGCCGGCAAGGAAGACGCGGCCCTTGCGGAACGCCGCCGCCACCCGCTGGTGGACGTTGTAGATGTTGCGGTGAAAAACCGGATAGTCGCCGGCTTTCGGGAAGAAATTCTGCAGCCGCTGCTGCACCGCCTGCTCGTCGAAAGCCTGCTCCTCCGTTTCGCCGGGGCGCGTCGGGAACAGCAGGCGCCACAGGCCCTTGCCGTCGTCGCCGGTGACCTTGAACAGCGCGCACCATTCCTCCGCATCGGAGAAATAATTGCGCGAGCATTGGGCGTAGAGCGCGTCGAACGCAAACGGCGTGGTCAGGATCAGAAACCGCTCCGGATGCGTAAAACCTTCGAAGTCGATGCCGAGCGTCTTGCGCACCGTCGAGCGGCCGCCGTCGCAGCCGATCAGATAGCTGCCCGCTGACGCGGCGAGTGCCCGACGGCGTCTCGACCTCGGCTTCGACCCGGTCGTCGAATTGCTCGAAATTCACGATGCGCGACGAGAACGCCACCGAGGCATGAGCAAGCCGGCCAAGGCGCTCGATCGCCATCGTTGGCGAGCTTGTGCTGCTCGCACTGCACGACGAAAGGATAGCGGGTATCGTCCTTCAAGACGCCGAAATCGAACTCGGCGATCAATTCGCGCGCGGCGCGATCCCAGATCCGGAATTTGGGCTCGACCAGACCGCGCGCGATGACGTCGTCGACGAGGCCCAAAGCTTCGAGGATTTCAAGCGTCGCCGCGTGGGTGGTCGCGGCGCGCGGATTGTCGTTGACCCGCTGCTCGGCCTCGAAGACCTCGACCGCAAAGCCCTGGCGCGCCAACGCCAGCGCCGTGATGACGCCGACCGGCCCGCCGCCGGCAATGAGAATGGGACGTTGGGGAGGCATTTTGGGGCGTTCTACGCCGGGGGCAGGGTAGCGGCAATATGCGGAGGTGCGATAGGCCGTCATTCCGGGGCGCGCCAAAGGCGCGAACCCGGAATCGATAATCGCGATCCTGGAAGAATTAGCGCTTGAGACAGTTCTTGAGCGGCGATGGTTATGGATTCCGGGTTCGCTGCTACGCAGCGCCCCGGAATGACGGGTTACGCCACCCGCGCCGACGTCGACGGGCGCGCCTCGGGATCGGCCTCGCAGATCACGCGATTGCGGCCGTTGCGCTTGGCGGCGTAGAGGCACATGTCGGCGCGTTCGATCAGCGACTGCGCGGTGTCGTGCGGGCGCAGCACCGCGGCGCCGATCGAGATGGTCACCCGGCCGAGCCGCTCGCCGTTCGAGCGTTTCATCAATTCCTTGGACATGACGGCGCGGCGGATATGGTCGGCCACCGTGATCGCCGATTGCAGCGCCGTGTTCGGCAGCGCGATGACGAATTCCTCGCCGCCATAGCGCGCGGCGATGTCCTGGCCTTTGACGTTCTGCTTCACCGACAGCGCCACCAAGCGCAGCACCTGATCGCCGGTGAGGTGGCCGAATTTGTCGTTGAAGCTCTTGAAGTGGTCGATATCGGCCATCAACAGCGCCAACGGCTGATTGCTTTCTTTCGCTTCGGTCATGGCATTTGGCGAGGGCCTGGTCGAAGAACTTGCGGTTCGACAGCGTGGTGAGCGGATCGGTCAGGCTCTCGGTGCGCACCGCCTGGAGGTTTTCCTGAAGCTGCTCGATCTCCTGCTTCGACGCCGACAGCCGCGCTTCGAGCTTCTTGTTGTTGTGCTCCATGTCCTTGGCGCCCTTGACCAGGCGCTCGATCACGGCGCGCAAGCCTTCGCCGTCCTTGGCGCCCTCAAGGCTTGCGGTCGCGTCGGCCAGGCTCGCCGAGTAGTTGGTCGCCGTGCCGGAGGCGGCGTCGATGGTGTCCAAAACCTGTTTGATCTCGCCGAGCATGCGCGCGTTGACGGTGTCGATGCGATCGGTCGCCCGGCTGGCCGCGATATAGGTGGCGTAAATCTCTTCGAGATCGGCCTCGCCGAGCGTGCCTTTCTGCTCGAGCGTTTGATTGATCAATTGGTTGAGCGCCGGATTATAGCCGGTGGCGTAGTTGTACCAGATTTCGAAATTGCGCGGGGTGGCGGACTGGGCGAGCGCCTTGATCTGGCCCAATGCGATGTCGGCGAATGCGAGCGTCCGTTCGTGCTCGTCGCGGGGCACTCCCATGAAGTATCTCCGATCGCGCTGGAAGGCCGGAAGGGTTGATGACAGCCCGGACTGTCGCAATTCACCTACAACTTAGGGGATAGCCGTGAAAGAGCGGTAAATAACCGCTTGTCGGGAAAATCCTGACATGACAATGGTGCCGCGGCGGACGCCGGGATTTTCAGCGTGGCTAGGCTTTGACCGGCACCGGGCGCAGCAGGAAGGCCGGCAGGTGCGAGGCGTCGCCGTCGTCCATGGGCTTGCGCACGGGCTGCGGGGCGCGGCGCGATCTCGCTTCTTCGATGCGCGCGACCGGGGCCGGCTGCTGCTGCGACGGCGGCCGGCGCTCCGGCTGCTGGGGTCGCCGCTGATGCTCGTGCCGTCCGCGCTGCGGCGGCCGCGCCGTTTGCCGTGGTTCGTGCCTTGGTTCGTGTCTTGGCTCGTGTCTTTTCTGTTGGCTCGTGCTGCGGCTCGGCAGGCGCGCCGGCGAACTTGTCCATGAAGGGAATCGTCTGGCCGATCAGTTTTTCGATCGCGGCGACGGCTTTGGCGTCGTTCGATCCGGCGACGATGGTGATGGCGGTGCCGTTTCGCCCGGCGCGGCCGGTGCGGCCGATGCGGTGCACATAGTCGTCGGCATGGATCGGCACGTCGAAATTATAGATGTGGCTGACGTCGGGAATATCGAGGCCGCGCGCGGCGACGTCGGAGGCGACCAACAGCGTGACTTCGTTCTTGCGGAATTGCTCGAGCGCCGCGGTGCGCGCCGACTGGTCCATGTCGCCGTGCAGCGCCTGGACCGAAAAGCCGTGGCGCAACAGCGAGCGATGCAGCGTGGCGACGTCGCGCTTGCGGTTGCAGAAGATGATGGCGTTCTTCATGCCCTCGGCGGAGCGGATCAGGCGGCGCAGCGTGTCGCGCTTCTCGGCGCCGTCGCGGCCGGAGCGGGCCAGGAGCTGGGTCGTGGCGGCGACGGTGGTGGCGGGTTTTGAGACTTCGACGCGTACCGGATTGCTGAGGAACTGCTCGGTGATGCGCCGGATTTCCGGCGGCATGGTGGCGGTGAAGAACAGGGTCTGGCGGGTGAACGGCACGAGCTTGCAGATGCGCTCGATGTCGGGGATGAAGCCCATATCGAGCATGCGGTCGGCCTCGTCGATGACGAGGAGCTCGACGCCGCTGAGCAGAAGCCGTCCGCGCTCGTTGTGGTCGAGCAGGCGGCCCGGCGTCGCGATCAGCACGTCGACGCCGCGCATCAGCTTGGCGTCCTGATCGTCGAACGAGACGCCGCCGATGATCAGCGCGACGTTGAGCTTATTGTGGTTGACGCCGTATTTGATGAAGCTCTCTTCGACCTGGGCCGCGAGCTCGCGGGTCGGCTCCAGGATCAGCGTGCGCGGCATGCGCGCTCGCGCCCGGCCGGTTTCCAGCATGGTCAGCATCGGCAGCACGAATGCCGCCGTCTTGCCGGTGCCGGTCTGGGCGATGCCCAGCACGTCGCGCCGGGCGAGCACGTGGGGGATGGCCTGATCTTGAATGGGGGTCGGAGTTTTGTAACCGGTCGCCGCAACGGCAGCGAGTACTTTTTCGGACAAGCCGAGATGTGAAAACGACATAAACCCTCGTATTGGACCGCCTGCGATGGGGAAAATCGAACTGGGGGAAGGCGCAGGGCGGCCGAATCTGCCTCAGTTGCGCGCGGAACATAGGGTCGAATGGGCCGAAAGTCAACCTGTAACGGCCCCCCGCAGCGAGTTAAGTTAAACGGATTGCTTCACTTTTTCACGATGCCCGGGGGAGGAGAGCGCCAATGCCGGAAGCTTCGCCTGAAAATGTGCCGACCGTCCTTGTCGCCGGGCTGAACTGCTCGGCGCGGCTTTATGCCGAGCAGATCCCGGCGCTGTGGCAGTTCGGCCCCGTCAGCGTCGCCGATCATCGCCGCGACGACAGCATGGCGGCGATGGCGCGACGGATTTTGGCCGCGGCCCCGCCGCGCTTTGCCCTCGTCGGCCTGTCGATGGGCGGCTATGTCGCCTTCGAGATCATGCGCCAGGAAGCCGGCCGCGTCGCAAAACTCGCTTTGCTCGACACCGGCGCGCGCGGCGAGGCGCCGGAGCGGACCGAGCAGCGCAAGCCGCTCATCGCGCTGGCCAAGAGCGGCCGGTTCGCCGAAATTTTGGAGTCGCAATATCCCACCCTGGTGCATCGCAGCCGCCACAACGACGCGGCGCTCAAGGCAACCGTGCGCGCCATGAACGAGGAGACCGGCGCGGACGCATATCTACGCCAGCAACAAGCGATCATGACGCGCGTGGATTCGCGTTCGAGCCTCGCGGCGATCAAATGCCCGACGCTGGTTCTGGTCGGCGACAGCGACGAGGCGACGCCGCCGGACTTGGCCCGCGAGATGGCAGCGGCAATTCCCGGAGCGAAGCTCGTCGTTGTTCCGGAGTGCGGACATCTATCGACCATCGAGCGGCCTGTGGCGGTGAACAAAGCATTGGTTGAATGGATGCAGGCGCGCTAGCGCAATTGCCGCAGGATAGGCAGGTACGGCCGGAACTGTGCTAACGATGAGCCGCGTGAGGGATGGAGAACGTAAAATGAAGTTTGGTGATTTCGGCCGCTGGCCGCTCCTGACGGCGTTGCTGTTCGGCGCGGCGATCGCGCCGGCGCATGCGCAGAGCGATTATCCGAGCCGGCCGATCCACCTTGTGGTCGGCTTCGCCGCCGGCGGCGGCAACGATATTTTCGCCCGCCTTGTGGCGGACAAGGCCTCGCAGATCCTCGGCCAGACGGTCGTGGTCGAGAACAAGCCGGGCGCCGGCGGCCGGCTGTCCGCCGAATACGTTTCGAACCAGACGCCCGACGGCTACACGCTCCTGGTCGGCGCCGCGGGCGCCATGTCGCTTGCGGCGGCGATCTATCCCGACCTGAAATATCATCCGACCAAGACGCTGACGCCGCTCGCCATGATCGCGAACTTTCCGCTGATCCTGGTGGAGGGCGCCGACAATCCGTCAAAGAACGTCAAGGAATTCGTCGCGTGGATGAAAGAGCATCCCGACAAGGCGAATTACGCCAGCTCCTCGCCGGCCTTCACGGTGACCACCGAGCTGTTGAAGCTCAAATCCGGCATGCCCGGCACCATGATCCCGTACAAGAGCAGCAACGAGATGATCTTGAGCGTGATCCAAGAGCAGACCGCCATGACGATCGCCGACGGGCCGCCGACGGTGCCGCAGGTCAAGGCCGGCAAGGTCAAGGCGCTCGCGGTGACCGGCGCGGAACGCTCGAGCGAACTGCCCGATACGCCGAGCATGAGCGAGGCCGGCTTCCCCGCCGTCGACATTCACCTGTGGAGCGGCGTTTTCGCGCCGATCGCAACGCCGGCTCCCATCGTCGCCAAGTTGGAAAAGGCGCTGGGCGAGGCGATCGCCGATCCCGGCGTGGCGGCAAAGCTCAAGGCCATGGCGGTCAATCCCGGCGGCGCCACGCCCCAAGAGTTCGTCAAGATCATCGACAGCGACATCGTCAAATACCGCGATGTGATCCAAGCCGCGAATTTGAAGTTCGAGGAATAGCGCCGCGGCCGCCTTCGGTCCGAATTTTGCTTGGAAAAGGCAGCGGCAGCGCCCGGGTTAGGCTTTGCCGCCTGGACTTGGCACGAGCCGCGGCACATCTTCAGCGGCCGGAAGGAACAGCCATGAAGTTCTTGGTAAGCCTTGCGGTGACCGGCGCGCTGGTGTCATGTGTTCCTGCTTTGGCCGAGGATATCGATCTATCGGCTTGGACCTGCAAGCAATTCCTGGCGGCGGGCAAGGAAGACGTCGGCGTCATCCTGGCCTGGCTCGACGGCTATTACAAAGAAGAGGACGAGCCGCCGGTGATCGATACCGCTGCCCTCGTCGTCAAGGCCAAGAAACTCGGCCAATACTGCGCCGAGCATCCCGACAGCGACCTGATCAGCGCGACCGATAAGCTGTTTCAGAAGGAGTGATTTTTTTTCCGCCCCCGCGATAGCGGGGGAGGATGGAGAGTGCTCACACGTCCAACAAATCCTCGCCGGCGAACTCCGCCCGCTCCTGGATGAACTCAAACCGCGATTCCGGCTTGTTGCCCATCAGCCGCTCGACCGATTTGTCGGTGTTCTTGCGGTCGGCCTCCACCACCTTGACCTGAAGCAGCGTGCGCTTCGTCGGGTCCATGGTGGTTTCCTTCAGTTGCGCCGCCATCATCTCGCCCAGGCCCTTGAAGCGGCTGACTTCGACCTTGGCATTGGCGTGGAATTCTTTTTTCAGGATGGCGTCGCGGTGCTTGTCGTCGCGGGCATAAAAATTCTTGCCGCCGTGGCTGAGCCGATAGAGCGGCGGCACGGCGAGATAGAGGTGGCCGTTGTCGATGAGCCGCGGCATCTGCCGGTAGAAGAACGTGATCAGAAGCGAAGCGATATGGGCGCCGTCGACGTCGGCGTCGGTCATGATGATGACGCGGCCATAGCGCAAATCGTCGTCCTTGTAGTGGATGCCGGTGCCGCAGCCGAGTGCTTGCACCAGATCGGCGAGCTGCTGGTTCTGGGCGAGCTTGTCCTTGCCGGCCGAGGCGACGTTGAGGATTTTTCCGCGCAGCGGCAGGATGGCTTGCGAGCGGCGATCGCGCGCCTGCTTGGCCGAGCCGCCGGCCGAGTCGCCCTCGACGACGAACAGCTCGGCGCCGTCGGCGGCGCCATTGGTGCAGTCGGCGAGCTTTCCGGGCAGGCGCAGCTTTCGCACCGCGGACTTGCGCGCGATGTCCTTTTCCTGGCGGCGGCGCAGCGCTCCTCGGCGCGCTCGACCACGAAGTCGAACAGCTTGTTGGCCTGCGTCGGATTGCCGGCGAGCCAATGATCGAACGGGTCCTTGATGGCCTGCTCGACGATTCGTTGCGCCTCGGCGGTGGCGAGGCGATCCTTGGTCTGGCCCTGGAATTCCGGCTCGCGAATGAACACCGAGAGCATGGCGCCGGCACCGATCATCACATCGTCCGAGGTGACCGCCGAGGCGCGCTTGCCCTGGCCGACGCGCTCGGCGTGATCCTTCAGCCCGCGCAACAACGCGCTGCGCAAGCCGGATTCGTGGGTGCCGCCGTCGGGGGTCGGGATGGTGTTGCAATAGGAGTTGAGGAACGGGTCGGCGTCGGCGGTCCAGGCCACGGCCCATTGCGCGGCGCCGTGGGCGCCGATCTTGCCGGCGGTACCGGTGAAGATGTCGGGATGGACCAGGGTCGCTTCCTTGAGCGTCTCGCCGAGATAATCCTTCAGCCCTTCCTCGAAGTGGAAGGTGGCTTTCTCCGGCACGTCTTCGACGCCGCGCAAAAGCTCCTTGGCGCAGGACCAGCGGATTTCGACGCCGCCGAACAGATAGGCTTTCGAGCGCGTCATCTTGAACACGCGCTCGGGCTGAAACGCCGCCTTCGGGCCAAAAATCTGCGGGTCGGGATGAAAGCGCACGCGGGTGCCGCGCTTGTTCGGCGCGCGGCCGAGCTTTTGCAGCTTGCCTTTCGGCTTGCCGCGCTCGAACGCCATGTGGTGATGCTGCTGCTCGCGCCAGACATCGACCTCCATGCGGTCGGACAGCGCGTTCGCCACCGAGACGCCGACGCCGTGCAGGCCGCCGGACGTCTCATAGACCTCGGAGTTGAATTTGCCGCCGGCGTGCAGCGTGCACATGATCACTTCGAGGGCGGACTTGTTCTTGAATTTCGGATGCGCATCGACCGGGATGCCGCGGCCGTTGTCGGTGACGGTGACAAAGCCGCCGACCTCCATCTCGACTTCGATCCAGTCGGCGTGGCCGGCCAGCGCCTCGTCCATGGCGTTGTCGATCACTTCGGCGAACAGGTGATGCAGCGCCTTCTCGTCGGTGCCGCCGATATACATGCCCGGCCGCCGGCGCACCGGCTCGAGCCCTTCCAAAACCTCGATGTGCTTGGCCGTATAGCCGGACTCGGCGGAGCCGCGCGGCGCCGCCTTGCCGTTGCGCCGGCCGCTGCCGTTAGGGGGCGCGGCGAGGCCGGCGAACAAATCGCCGGATACTTTGTCCTTCTTGGACTTTTCGATTTTCTTGGACTTGTCGTCCGGCGGTTTTGGCGTTTTGGCCACGGTCTGTCCCATATGGCGCCATTTGGCGCTTCGTTATCGCGCGCGCAACAGACGGCGAATCAATCTCCAGGGTGCCCTCGACTATGCCATTTGGCGCGGCAAAACCATGAACGCCAGCCGCCACTACATTGACGCCTTTGTGGGCCTGGCCTTATATCGCCGCCCATGAACAGCGTCGTTTATGACCATCGCCGCTGCCAAGCGCCGCCGCCGTCCTCCCGCGATACGGCACGGATGCGCGCTCGCGCGTAATCGTCTCGTGCCGCCGGTTCCGCGGCACATTCCCCTGTTATTCTGTCGCCTTCGGATTCGGCCTGATCCCTCTCAAGCGAAGGTTAGGCTCATGCCTGCGACTGCCAAAACGAAAAAAAAGCGAAAAAAGCCAAGATCGGCGTGCTCGGCGCCTCCGGTTACACCGGCGCGGAACTGGTGCGGCTTTTGCTGCGCCATCCGCGGGTCGAGATCGTTCTGCTCACCGCCGACCGCCGCGCCGGCAAGACCATGGCCGACGTGTTTCCGCAGTTCGCGCCTTACGAACTGCCGGTGCTCACCGCGATCGAGGGCGTCGACTGGAAGGCGGCCGGGCTCGATCTGGCGTTCTGCGGGCTGCCGCACGGCACGACGCAGAAGGTCATCGCCGATTTGCTCAAAACCGCGCCGCGCACAAAAGTGGTCGATCTCTCGGCCGATTTCCGCCTGGCCGATCCGGCCGCCTATGCGCACTGGTACGGCCATGCCCACGCCGCGCCGGCTTTGCAGAAGGAGGCGGTCTACGGCCTGACCGAAGTCTATCGGTCGCAAATCAAGACGGCGCGGCTCGTTGCCAATCCCGGCTGCTACACGACCTGCGCCGAGCTTGCGCTCATTCCGCTGTTGAAGGCCAAGGCGATCGATCCCGACGAGATCGTCATCGACGCCAAATCGGGCATGACCGGCGCGGGCAGGGCGGCCAAGGAGGAGATGCTGTTCTCGGAAGTCTCCGAGGGTTTTCACGCCTACGGCGTCGGCCACCATCGCCACATGTCCGAGCTCGACCAGGAGTTTTCGCGCGCCGCCGGCCGCGACGTCGTCGTGACCTTCACGCCGCATCTGGTGCCGATGAATAGAGGCATCCTTTCAACGATTTACGTGCGGGGTCTTAAAGCGACACCGCAAGACCTGCACGCGCTGCTGTCAAAGGCTTACGCGAAGGAGCCGTTCGTCCACGTGCTGCCGTTCGGCAAGACGCCGCAGACCCGGCACGTGCGCGGCTCCAACATGACCTTCATCGGCGTTGCCGCCGACCGCATTCCCGGCCGCGCCATCATCGTCTCGGCGCTCGACAACCTCACCAAGGGCGCGTCGGGCCAGGCGGTGCAGAACATGAACCTGATGCTCGGCTTCCCGGAGACCATGGGGCTCGAGCAGGTCGCGCTGTTTCCGTGATCGCGTTCAGGCGAGCTTGAACAGCGCCAGCACCAGCATGACCTGCGCGACAAAGCCGCCGGCAAAGGCGAGCGTGCGCAGCACCGGCAGGCCGAGCGTGTAGACGACCGCGTGCACCAGCCGCGACCAGAAATAAAGCTGGCAGGCGAACGTTGTCGTCGGCGTCGCCAGGTTCACGTTGAGATCCTGGGCCGCCAAAACCAGCGGCGCGAAGATGATGAGATTTTCCACCGCGTTGACATGCGCCGCCATCAGGCGCTGCGCCCAGGGCGATTGCGGCTTGTCGGTCGGGCTCGGGTTGGCCAGCGTGCCCATCATCCCGCGCACCATCATGCGATCGAGAATGTACGGCAGCCACATCAAGCCGGTCATCGCCGTGGTCATGACCAGCCAGAACAGCTCGTGAGACATGTCGTCCTCCCCAGCGCGGTTGCGTCCTTGAGCGGAACTTTCGCAGCTATCGGGCGGGTGGGGAAGGCGTGATTTGCCGGCCGCGCCGGAAGCCTTCAGTCGCGGACTCTCACGTAGCTCCCCGGCGCGTCCTCGATCGCCTTCAACGCGCCCTCGCCGGGCACGCGCGCGGGCACTTCGGTCGGGCCTTGGCGGGTGAGCCAGACCAGCCAGTCCGGCCACCACGAGCCGGGATATTCCTTGGCCTTGGCGAGCCAGCCGTCGAGGTCGGCGTTGCGCGGCCGCTGGCCGGTCCAATATTGGTATTTGTTCTTGGCCGGCGGGTTGACCACGCCGGCGATGTGGCCGGAGCCGGCCATCACGAAGCGCACCGGACCGCCGAAGAATTTGCAGCCGAGCAGCACCGATTTCGGCGGCGCGATATGGTCTTCGCGGGTCGCCAGATTGTAGATCGGCACGGTGACGGACTTCAAATCGAGCGGCGCGCCGTCGATCAGCATCTGGCCTTTGGCAAGCTTGTTGTCGAGATAGCAGTTGCGCATATAGAACGAATGATTGGCGGCCGGCATGCGGGTGGCGTCCGAATTCCAGTACAACAGATCGAACGGAAACGGCGCCTTGCCCTTCAGATAATTGTTGATCACATAGGGCCACACCAGATCGTTCGAGCGCAGCATGTTGAAGACGGTGGCCATGGTCTTGCCTTCGAGGTAGCCGCGCTCGGCCATCTTGCGCTCGAGCGCCGAGATCTGCTCCTCGTCGACGAACACCTTCAGATCGCCGGCATAGGTGAAATCGACCTGGGAGGCGAACAATGTCGCCGAGGCGACCCGCTCGTCGTGCCTGGCCGCCATGACCGCGAGCGTGATCGCCAACAGCGTGCCGCCGACGCAATAGCCGACGGTGTGGACCTTGTCCTCGCCGATGGCGAGCTTGATCGCATCGAGCGCGGCAAGCGGGCCTTCGTGGACGTAGTCCTCGAAACTCTTCTTGGCGAGGTGGGCGTCGGGATTGACCCAGGAGATGACGAACACCGTGATGCCCTGGTCGACGCACCATTTGATGAAGGATTTTTCCGGCGTCAGGTCGAGCACGTAGAACTTGTTGATCCAGGGCGGGACGATCAAGAGCGGCCGCTTGAGCACCATCGGCGTCGAGGGCGCGTATTGGATGAGCTGCATCAGCTCGTTCTGGAAAATGACCTTGCCGGGCGTGGTCGCGAGATTGCGCCCGACCTCGAACATCGAGGCGTCCGACTGGCGGATTTTCAGATCGCCGCCGCCGGTCTCGATGTCCTCGGCCAGCATGCGCATGCCGCGGACCAGATTGTCGGCATTGCTCAGCACCGTCTCGCGCAGCAATTCCGGATTGGTCAGCACGAAGTTCGACGGCGACACCGCGTTGGTGATCTGCCGGACATAGAACTCGGCTTTCAGCCTGGTGTGCGGATCGAGATCGGCGGCGTCGGCGACCAGTTGCCTGGCCCAGCGCGTTGACAGCAGATAAGCCTGCTTGAGGAAATCGTAGAACTGGTTCGACGACCATTCCGGATCGGCAAAGCGCTTGTCGCCGGCTTCCGGCGCGACGACCGGGGCGCTGTCCTCGCCGGTGAGCCGCTTTGCCGCCGACGCCCACAGATCGAGATAGGCCTTGCCCAGCCGGGTCTGCACTTCAAGCGCGCGTTGCGGATCCTCCAGCCAATATTCCGCGACCTGGCCCAGCGTTTTGACGACTTCGCCGACTTCTTCGGCGAGCTCGTTGCTGTTGCGGCCCTCCTCGCGCGGCTTGAGATAGGCCGCCAAAGCCCGGCCGCCTTCCTCGACGAGCCGCGCCAGGTTGCGCGAAAACTCCTCGACGTCGACGCCGCCGATCTTCATCGGTTCCTGCGATGGAGCCCGCAAGGGACGTTCCTCACTCACTGGCCGCATTATATTGGCCGCCCTATTGGCCACAGGGCCTGCAAACGCGGCTCCTTTACGCAGAAATGGCCTGCGCCGGTCGGCCACGCAAGGCATCTTTATGGGCAATCCGTGACGGCCCCTTAAGCGCTCCGCGGCGCGCCGCACGGCACCTGAAGTCCTTGTTTCGACATATTACCACGCTATTCTATGGCCTTGGGTGAGGTCTGAGCGAATCTTCATAACTTATTGAGTTTCTAAGTATTCGTAGTTGATAAGGGCAAGAGACGCGTCGGCCGGCTTCGGGGGTGAAAGCAGGCGGGGCGCTTGGTTAGAACAGCTGGGGGATTGAGCTTGCGCAACCGTCGAACTGTGGCAGCGCGTGCCGTAGCGGGCTTGGCGATCGGTGCCTCGATCGCAGCGCTCGTGGCTGCCTGCTCGCCGGGCGCCGACTATCCGTCGATCCTCGATAAGCCGGCGCCGCGCGCCGATCAGACGATGAATCCGGACCAGGTCAAACAGGCAACCGACGCCCTGATTTCCGACCGCAACCGCTTGAGCAGCGGTGCCCAAGCCAGCCAACAAGCCCCCCAGCAAGCCAGCGCACCGGCTACCACCGGCAGCACGGGAACCGCTGGCTCCGTTCCAAAGCCGTGATAAAAGTCGGCGCTTAGGATATTGTCGCAGTTCTGGAAACGCTATCGAGACGGCCGCGCCCCGGGGCACCCATGGAAGAGTTCTATCGCATTCGCCGGCTTCCGCCTTACGTGTTCGAAACGGTCAACCGCGCCAAGGCCGTGGCCCGTAACGGCGGCGCCGACATCATCGATCTCGGCATGGGCAATCCCGACCTGCCGACGCCGGCGCATGTGGTCGAAAAGCTCAAAGAGACCATCGGCAAGCCGCGCACCGACCGCTATTCGTCGTCCAAGGGCATTCCCGGGCTGCGCCGCGCCCAGGCCGCGTATTACGCGCGCCGCTTCGGCGTGAAGCTCAATCCGGAAACCCAGATCGTCACCACGCTCGGCTCGAAGGAAGGTTTCGCCAACGTTGCGCAGGCGATCACGGCGCCGGGCGACGTCATCATCGTGCCGAACCCGACCTATCCGATCCACGTCTTCGGCTTCCTGATGGCCGGCGGCGCCATCCGCTCGGTGCCGGTGGCGACCAATCGCCGACTTTTTCGGCGCGCTCGAGCGCGCCGTGCTGCATTCCATCCCGAAGCCGATCGCGGTCGTGGTCTGCTATCCGTCGAACCCGACCGCCTGCATCGCCGATCTCGATTTCTATCGCGACCTCGTCGCGTTCGCGAAGAAGCACAGTCTCCTGGTGCTGTCCGATCTGGCCTATGCCGAGGTCTATTTCGACAACAATCCGCCGCCGTCGCTGTTGCAGGTGCCGGGCGCCATGGATGTCGCCGTCGAATTCACCTCGATGTCCAAGACCTATTCGATGCCCGGCTGGCGCATCGGTTTTGCGGTCGGCAACGAGCGCCTGATCGCGGCGCTGTCGCGGGTGAAATCCTACCTCGACTACGGCGCGTTCACGCCGATCCAGGTGGCGGCGACCGCGGCGCTCAACGGTCCCGACGATTGCATCAACGAGATGCGGGCGATCTACCGGCGCCGCCGCGATGCGCTGGTGGATTCGTTCGGCCGCGCCGGCTGGCCGGTGCCGCCGCCGGCGGCCTCGATGTTCGCCTGGGCGCCGATCCCGGAGGCGTTCCAGCCGCTCGGCAGCGTGGAATTCTCGACGCTCCTGGTCGAAAAGGCCGGCGTCGCGGTGTCGCCGGGGGCGGGCTTCGGCGAATATGGCGAGGGCCATGTGCGCATCGCGCTGGTCGAGAACGAGCAACGTATCCGCCAGGCGGCGCGCAATATCCGCCGCTTCCTGGAAACCGGCCCGGCGCAATTGCACAATGTGGTGCCGCTCGCCAAGCGCGGCTGACGGTCCGTCGCGCACGCAGCGCCGTTACCGCATGCAACGTCTGGCCGGTCACGCCGTCCGCGGCAGCAGACGCGGGCTGGTCGGCCGGCCATCGTAATCGAGCCAGCGGTGCTCGTCGTAATCGTAGAGCCGGCAGCGGCGCAAGATGTCGCGATGCTTGGCGAGCGTCCATCGCTCCAGCACGATCTCGGCGCCGGCATCGGCGACGATGCGATCCTCCGCCGGGGTCAGCCGCCAGATCGGAATCCGCGGCTCGATGTGATGAGCGCCATGCAGGCCGAGATCGGTGACGAAGAAGATCATCCACCGCGGCACGCCCATGTGCACGGTGCAGTGCACTTGTCCGATGTAGAACGACCATTCCTCGCGCCGCGCGAACCAGGGCACCGCCGGGTGAGTGTGGTTGAGGAAGCTGACGAAGCCGACCATCCAATTGTAGAGCAGAAACGGCAGCACGATTGCCATGAGGACGCGGATGGCGAATGTGCCGGGACCGGCGGCGCCGATCGCCAGCACGGCAAGCTGGCCGAGGAAAAAAACCAGCACCCAGAAGCAATCGATAATGTAGACGCGGCGCATCTTCTGCACGGTGGCGCGGCGCGGTGAGATCATCGTGCCGAGCCAGATCGCGCACAGATAGTAGGCGCCCACCCCGAGGCTGGTGCGATAGAAGCGCGCCAATGCCCGCCCGAACGGGCCGCGATGGTCGTATTCCGCCTTCGATAGCGGCACCCAGATGTAGTCGCGGTCCTTCAGGTTGGTGAAGGTGTGGTGGCGCCAATTGTGGAACAAAATCCACAGGCTGTAGGGGTGGTAGGACGGCAGGTTGGAGAGCCGGCCGACAATGCGGTTGAGGCGGCGGCTGGCGAGATGGCTCTCATGGCCGCAATCGTGGGCGATACGGAACAAGAGCGCGATCAGCGGCCCGAGCGCGATGCCGCAGGCGAGCTGCAGCCAGAACCAGGGCGCGAAGCCGGCGCCGAGAAAGGCGGCGATATATACCGTCGCCGCCGCCACCGACAGCAGCGCCGCGAACGAGCATGATTGCGGCTTAAAGCCGGCCAGCGGCTGCCGCAGCGGCGCAATGGTCTTTGCAATCACACACTGTCCTCCGTGCATGATCAATCTATAATTGTATAGAGATGCCATACTTGGATGGCAGCCGTCCAGGGCGAGAAAGCCATAGAAGCGGTGCCAAAGATCGATTAGAGGACAGCGATCCACTCCGGAGCCGTCATCCGGAATTTCCGCCGATCGCGATAAAGAAGCAGGGATCCATGACCGCGCCGCTGAAAGTCGGTCTCGCCGGATTGGGCACCGTCGGTTCGGCTGTCGTTGAGCTTTTGCAACAAGGCCGCGACAAGCTCATGGCGCGCTGCGGCCGGTCGATCGAGATCGTCGCGGTCAACGCGCGGTCGCGAGCGAAAAAACGGACTATCGACCTGAGGAAATTCCGCTGGGTCGCCGATCCCGTGGCGCTGGCGCAGGATCCGTCGATCGACGTGTTTGTCGAGCTCATGGGCGGAGCCGGCGACCCCGCCAAGCGCGCGGTGGAAAGCGCGCTCGCCGCCGGCAAGCCGGTGGTGACCGCCAACAAGGCGCTGCTTGCGCGGCATGGCCAAAAACTCGCCGCGCTGGCGGAGCGGCGTCAGGTCGCGCTCAATTTCGAGGCTTCGGTCTGCGCCGGCATTCCGATCGTCAAGACTTTGCGGGAAGGACTCGGCGGCAACTCATTCACGCGCATCTACGGCATCCTCAACGGCACCTGCAATTACATCCTCACCCGCATGGAGCAGGATCGGCTCGCCTTCGACGATTGCCTGCGCGACGCGCAGCGGCTCGGTTATGCGGAAGCCGATCCGACCTTCGACGTCGAAGGCTACGACACGGCGCAAAAGCTCTCGATCCTGGCGACCCTCGCCTTCGGCACAAAACTCGATCCCAAGGCGATCTATGTCGAGGGCATCTCGTCGATCACGCTGGCCGACCTCGATGCGGCCGATCAGTTGGGCTATCGCGTAAAGCTCCTTGGCGTTGCGGTGAAGACCGGGGAGGGCATCGAGCAGCGCGTGCATCCGACCATGGTGCCGAAGGATTCGGCGATCGCGCAGGTCATGGGCGTGACCAACGCGGTGACGGTCGACGCCGAAGGTTTGGCGCCGATCACCCTGGTCGGCCCCGGCGCCGGCGGCATGGCGACGGCGTCGGCCGTGGTGTCCGATCTTGCCGATATCGCCTGTGGGGTGCGTACGCCGCCGTTCGGCCGCCCAGCCGCGCGCATGACGGCGGTGCGCAAGGCGCCGATGCAGCATCACGAAGGCGGCTATTACATCCGGCTGCTCGCGCGCGACCGGCCGGGCTCGGCCGCCACCATTGCGCGGCGGCTCGCGCAACAGAACATATCGCTGGAGTCCATCGTGCAGCGTCACGGCAGCGCGGGGCGCGACACCGCGCGACCGGGCCGTTCCGGCGAGCCGGTGCCGGTGATCATGATCACCTATGCGACCAGCGAGGATGCGGTGCGCAAGGCTCTCGTCGCCGTGCGCCGCGACCGTGTAATCTCGGGCCGGCCGCAGGTTATTCGAATCGAGAAAAATTAGGGCATGATCCCGAAAAAGCCCGTCCTCGGACTTGATCCGAGGATGGATACCGGTTTTCGGATAAGGTCATGCTCAACTTGAGCTAGTCGGGGAACAAGGATGGCGTCGAGCACAGGTTTGCCGAACCCGGTCTTGGAGCGCGCGCTGTCGATCGAGATCGCGCGCGTGACCGAACGGGCGGCGGTCGCTGCCGCGCGGTTGCGCGGGCGCGGCGCGGAAAAGAAATCCGACCAGGCCGCGGTCGATGCCATGCGGCGCGAGCTCGGCAAGCTGCCGATCGACGGCACCGTGGTGATCGGCGAGGGCGAGATGGACGAAGCGCCGATGCTGTTCATCGGCGAGAAGGTCGGCACCATGGCGGGGCCCAAAGTCGACATTGCCGTCGATCCGCTCGAAGGCACGACGCTCGTGCGCCAAGAACATGCCCGGCGCCATCGCCACGCTGGCGATGGCCGATCACGGCGCGATGCTGCATGCGCCCGACATCTACATGGACAAGATCGCGATCGGCCCCGGCTACCCGAAAAACGTCGTCGATCTCGATGCGCCTGCCGACGCGAACATTTTGGCGCTCGCCAAGGCCAAAGGCGTCAAGCCCGACGCCATCACCGCCATGATCCTCGACCGGCCGCGCCACGCCGATATCATCGCCGCGGTGCGCAAGGTCGGCGCGGCGGTCAGCCTGATCAGCGACGGCGACGTCGCCGGCGTCATCCACACCGCCGAGCCCGACAAGACCGGCATCGACATCTATCTCGGCATCGGCGGCGCGCCCGAGGGCGTGCTGGCGGCGGCGGCGCTGCGCTGCATCGGCGGCCAGATGCAATGCCGTCTGGTGATCGATACCGACGAGAAACGCGAGCGCGCCGCCAAGATGGGCATCAAGGACCCGCGCAAGAAATACCTGATCGAGGACATGGTGCGCGGCGACTGCCTGTTCGCCGCGACCGGCGTCACCGACGGCCGCATGCTGCGGGGCGTCAGATTCGGCCACGGCATCATCGAGACCGAAACGGTGGTGATGCGCTCGGCCAGCGGCACCGTGCGCCGCATTTTCGCCGAGCACCGCAAGCTCGATAAGTTCTGATCGCAAAAAAGCGTCCGCGACCGCGCGCTGCCTGCCGTCACACCTTACAGATCAGCGTGTAGTTTCCGATATGCGGGTTGAGCGGCGGCAAGCCGATAAAGTCCTGGAGCACCGACTCGGCCACGCAAAGTGCGCCCTCGACCCACGCCTGGTCGAACGAATAGCAGGAGCCGATGATGTAAGTCTGGCGCGCGCTGTTCTTCAAGATCTTCTGATACGGCGCGCGAATGGAATCCATCACCTGGCAGATATTGTAGTGCGACGCCCAGCCGTGATAGCCGCCGCCGAAGGGATCCTGCCCCCAATCCTGATAGTAGACCGCCGTCGGCGCCGGCACGTTCTCGGCCGCGATGCCATGCACCTCGGCGAGTTGTTTGAGCAACAGGCCGGCGAACGCCGAATTGACCGGCACCGAAGTCGGCCCGGTCAGCGGCTGGCGAATTTGCGACGGCGCCGTTGAATAATCGCCGCTCAGTTCGACTTCGCGCCAGAAGCCCGAATAGTTCATATCGTCGTAGCTGGCCAACATGACATAGGGACCGCCCTTCGCTCCCGGTCCGCAGGGTATGTTGTTGGCGAAATAGTAGACCATGCGCAGCGGCAGGTCGGTGATGGTGGCGCCGCCGACCCACTGGCTCTTCGGCGTGTTCGGCGGCGCATTATATGGCGCGACCAGATTGGGCGGATAGGTGCAGCCGGGGCTGGTCCACCACGCCTGATCGAACACCAGAACCGCCTTGATGGCGGGCTGGTCGATCGAGGATTCAAGAAAATATTTCATCGCCGATGTGTTGAGCATATAGGCCGGCGACTCCTCGGCGATCATTTCCAAGGCGCGCCGCGGCATTGCCAGGAACAGCACGTCCGCATGCTCGGTCGAGAACGACGATTCCCTGCCGCCGTGGCGGACGAAGTTGCATGTCGTCGTGTTGTCGGTCTTCGATTCCTCCAGGCTGACAAGCCGCTGATTGTAGAAAATGCCGGAGCCGGGATAGTTGGCCGCCAGCGCCGTGATCTGGTTGGCGAGCGCCTCGAACAAGATGCTATAGCCGCCGTCGAGCCTCATATATTGGCTGGTCGAGCCGTAATCGTTATTGGCCTGCATGGCATCGGCGGAATTCCAGTTGATCACGTTCGAGGTATAGCCGGTGCCGTCGGCGGTATAGTCAAAACCTTCGTCGCCGAATTGATCGTAGAGCAGGTTCCAGTAACCCATGTCGCGCACGGGCGTATTGGCCGGGAAACTCGGGGTCGCGGCGCCCGAGGTGACGGTGCCGTTGGCATAATAGCTGCACCATGCGCTGCGCTGAGCGTTGGCGGAGCCGAGACCCGGAGCGAACAGGCCGGCAATCGCACCCAAAAGATTATCGGCGGTATAGGGCGTCGGCACTTTGTTGTTGGTGACGAACTGGCCAAATTCGCTGTTGAAATTGTACGGCAAGCCGCCGAGACTTGTGATGCTGGTCTCGTACACGTTGCGACCGCGCAGGTAGTACATCCGGTTCGACAATTCCTGGAACGGCACCACCTTGCCCTGAAGATTGAGGGCGATGATGGTTTGCTGCACCAGGACGTGGCCTTCCACGATCTTGGCCGGATTGGGGAAATTAGCGTCGGTTGCGAAGCGCATGCCGCCGAATTCGCAATAGAGACCGTTCGGACTAGTCCCGGGGGGATAGACGCTGGCCGGGAACGTGTAGGTACAGATGCGGCCGCCGGGGCGGTCGCTCCATTCAAAGAGCCTGACTGTGTCGCCCGCATTTAGCGTGCCGCCTTTGAGCAGCCGGTAAGCTGTGTAAAGTCCGGCGGCTCCGGCGCCGACAATCACGTAGTTGGTCATCGCGTATCTCCAGTCGCGGCCGGTGCCAGACCGATCGGGCCGCTACCGACGACCGCGACGTCATCCAGATTACTCATAGGCCGCTTTCTTCATTTCGGTTAAAGCTGCGCAGCCGTGCCACGCTTCGCGGGAATTCCGCTGCTCCGGGTCTCGCCCTATTCAACTACTATTACCATTGTTGTGGACTTGCAACTGGTCGGAGTGTCGCTGCCGAGTGCGTGCTGGCATGAACGAGCAAAGCTTCTACGCGTTAAACCTGCCTTATGATCGCTTTGATGGTTGAGAATCGCCTTTTCCTCGGCGTCGAAAATTCGGCGACCGGCCGCGCCTGGCGCGACCGGCTCGACGAGCGCGGCGCGGCGCGGGCGCTGGCGATCGCGCAGCGGCATGAGCTGCCCGAGCTCTTGGCGCGCATCATCGCCGGCCGCAACGTCGAGGCCGATGCGGTCGACGCCTTTCTCGATCCGGCGATCAAGCGCGCGATGCCCGATCCGAATGTGCTCACCGCCATGCCGGAAGCGGCCGCGCGCATCGCCGATGCCATGGCGCGCGGCGAGAGCGTCGCGATTTTCGGCGACTACGACGTCGACGGCGCAACGTCCGCCGCCGTGCTGGCGCGCTTCCTGCGGGCCGGCGGTATCGAGCCGCTCATTCACATTCCCGACCGGCTGTTCGAAGGCTATGGCCCGAATGTCGAGGCGGTGCGCGCGCTGGCCGCGCGCGGCGCGACGCTTTTGGTGACCGTCGATTGCGGCACCACCAGCATCGAGCCCTTGAGCGAAGCAAAAGCACGCGGCATGGATGTCGTCGTCATCGACCATCATCAGGCCGACGAGGCGCTGCCGCCGGCCACCGCAATCGTCAATCCGAACCGTCGTGACGATCTCTCCGGGCTGGGCTATCTCGCCGCGGTCGGGCTGGTGTTCATGACCGTGGTGGCGGTCAATCGCGAGCTGCGCGGCCGTGGTTTTTGGACCGATGCGCGGCCCGAACCCGATCTGCTGACGTATCTCGACGATGTTGCGCTCGGCACCGTCGCCGACGTGGTGCCGCTGATCGGGCTCAATCGCGCGTTTGTCGCCAAGGGACTGCTGGTGCTGCGCCGGCGCGAGCAGCCGGGACTTGTGAGTCTCATGGACGTGGCGCGGCTGTCCGGCCCGCCCGAGGCTTGGCATCTCGGCTTTCTGCTCGGGCCGCGCATCAATGCCGGCGGCCGCATCGGCCGCGCCGATCTGGGTGCGCGGCTGCTCTTGGAGGCCGATCCGATCGAAGCGGCAAAAATCGCCGCCGAGCTCGACCGACTCAATCGCGAGCGGCAAGCGATCGAGCAGGAGACTTTGGCGCAGGCCGAAGCCGAGGCGATGGCCGCGCTCGGCATCGAGGAGAAGGGCGCGGTGGTGATCACCGCCGCGGAAGGCTGGCATCCCGGCGTTGTCGGCCTCGTCGCCGCGCGGCTGAAGGAAAAATACAGCCGGCCGGCATTTGCGATTGCGCTCGAGCCAGGCGGCATCGGCACCGGCTCGGGCCGCTCCATCGCCGGCGTCGATATCGGCCGCGCCGTGCGCCGCGCCGTCGCCGAAGGTTTGTTGGTCAAAGGCGGCGGTCATGCCATGGCGGCGGGCGTGACGTTACGCAAGGGCGCGCTGGCGCAATTCCGTGCTTTCCTCGAAGCGGCGCTCAGTGCCGACGTGGCATCTGCACGCCGCTTAAGCGGCCTGATGATCGACGGCGCGGTGAGCGCGGCGGGTGCGAACCTCGATCTCGTCGCCATGATCGAGCGTGCCGGCCCCTTCGGCTCCGGTAATCCCGAGCCGGTCATCGCGCTGCCGGCGCACACCGTCACCTATGCCGAGGAAGTCGGCCAGGCCCATATGCGCGTGCGGTTCAAATCCGCCGACGGCGCCGCCGTCAACGCCATCGCGTTCCGCGCCGCCGGCCAAAAGCTCGGCACCGCGCTCCTCAACAGCCGCGGCCGGCAGGTCCACGCCGCCGGCTCCTTCGCGATCGACCGCTGGCAGGGCGAGGAGCGCGTGCAATTCCGGCTGACCGATATCGCGCCGGCCGAGCCTTTTGCCGGGCGGTAGGCGGTGTGCTAAGGGCCTGCCGCCAAGGAGTAGCCTGACAATGTCCTCACTGACCCGCCGCAGCGCGTTGATGCTCGGCGCCGGAATGACGCTCACGCTCGTCGCCGTCGACGACGGCATGGCGACGCCCGCGGAAGCGGACGCCGAGATCGCGAAATTCACCGGCGGCAAAGCGACCGAGAGCGGCAAGATCGCGATCGATCTGCCGGAGATCGCCGAGAACGGCAACACCGTGCCGCTCGCCATCAAGGTCGACAGCCCGATGACGGCGGACGACTATGTCAGCGAAATCCGCGTCGATCGGCGATGCCAATCCCAATCCCGGCATTGTCAGATTTCATCTGACGCCGGTGTCGGGGCGCGCCGAAGCCGCAACCCGCATCCGCCTCGGCGGCACCGGCACCGTCACCGTGCTGGCCAAGACCTCGACCGGCAAGCTTTATGCCGAGCGCAAAGTGGTCAAGGTCACGGTCGGCGGCTGCGGCGGCTGAAACAAAAAACCAAAACCGGGCAAAACATCATGGCCGAAAAACCGCGCCTGCGCGTTCCGAGCGAAGCCAAGAAGGGCGACATCATCCAGATCAAGACGCTGATGTCGCATCCGATGGAGACCGGCTTCCGCAAGGACGACGCCGGCAAGCCGATCCCGCGCGAGATCATCAATTCGTTCGTCTGCACCTTCAACGGCCATGAAGTGTTCCGCGCCGATCTGGAGCCGGCGATCTCCGCCAATCCGTATTTCGAGTTCACGGTGAAGGTCGAGGACAGCGGCACGTTCGCTTTCGCCTGGGTCGACGATAACGGCACGGTGACCACGGCGGAGCAGGGCATTACTGTTTCCTAGCTCGCAAGGATTTTCCATGGCCAAGCTCAATCTCTCGGTCGCCGTCGGCGACTACGACCGCACCCGCGCGCTGATCGACGGTGCGGTGCAGATCGACGGCGTCGATCCGGTCTATATGCAGCTCGTGCCGGAGGAGATTTTCTTCCGCGCCTTCCGCGCCGCCGAGTTCGATATCTGCGAACTGTCGATGTCGAGCTACACGGTGAAGACGGCGCAGGGCAATTGTCCCTATATCGCGGTGCCGGCCTTCGTGTCGCGCGCGTTCCGCCACACCTCGGTCTATGTCCGCACCGACCGGGTGAAAAAGCCGCAAGACCTCAAGGGCCGCAAAGTCGGCGTGCCGGAATATCAGCTCACCGCCAATGTCTGGGCGCGCGCCTTCCTGGAAGACGATTACGGCGTCAAGCGCTCGGACATCCACTGGATCCGCGGCGGCATCGAGCATGCCGGCCGGCCGGAAAAGATCACGGTGAAACTGCCGCCCGGCGTACGGCTCGACAACGCGCCCGAGGGCAAGACCATCTCGGCGCTGCTCGAAGTCCGGCGACATCGACGGCTTCATCGCGCCGCGGCCGCCGACCCTGGTCGAGAGGGGCCACCCGCATATCGGCTGGCTGTTCCCCGATCCGGTCGCGGTGGCGAAGGATTATTTCAAGCGCACCGGCTTTTTCCCGATCATGCACGTGGTCGGCGTGCGCCGCGAACTGGCCGAGCGCCATCCCTGGCTGCCGGGCGCGGTGCTCAAAGCCTTCGAGCAGTCGAAGCAGGCGGGACTGGCGAAATTGTCCGACACCTCGGCGACCAAGGTGACGCTGCCGTTCGTCGAGGAGCGCCTTGCCGAAGCGCGCGACCTGATGGGCCACGATTTCTGGTCCTACGGCGTCGAGCCGAACCGCAAAGTGCTCGATTATTTCCTGGCGCAGCACCACGCCGAGGGCTTGTCGGAACGCCGCGTTTCGGTCGACGAGCTGTTTCACCCGGCGACGTACGAGACGTTCAAATTGTAGGGTGGGCTGAGCGCAGCGAAGCCCACGCCGTGCAGAGCCGCGTGGGCACGGCGCTGCGCGCCTTTGCCCACCCTACGATTAAATCCGATCCGGGAACTTGATGATGAAGTTGTCGTGGTTCGGCATCTTCACCTTCGGCAAGGTCTGCGCATTCATCGCCTGGTCCTGCGGGATCAGATTGTTGGCCGCGAACAGATAAGCGCAGATCGCGTAGACCTCGTTGTCGGTCAGCGTATGCGGCGTCGGCCACGGCATGGCGCGGCGGATATAGTCGAACAGCGTCGTCGGATAGGCCCAGAAATTGGCGATCGTCTTGTTCGAGGTGATGCCGTCGACGGTCAGCGACGGATTGCCGACCAGCATATTGCTCGGTCCGCCCTTGCCGTTGTCGCCGTGGCACTGGTTGCAGCCCTTGTCGACATAGAGCTTGGCGCCCTCGGCCGGCGTGCCGCTGCCGGGCGGCAGATTGGAGCCGTCGGGCAGCACGCTGATGTCCCAGGCTTTGATGTCGGCTTCGCTGACCGGCTTGCCGAGATGCGGGCTATCGGCGGCGAACGCCGCGGCCGAGGCGAAGGCGAGCGCGACGAGGAGCACGGCCGCGCGCGGCTTAAACATAGACATGCTTGATCTCCCCGGTGCTCTGCAATGCCCCACGCGGTGAGGCTGTTGTAGTGCTGGTTGGGAAAGCCGAGCACGTTGGGCACTTTCTTGGCCTCGCCGCGCACGGCGATGAAATCGGCGCGCAGCGGCTGCACGGCGCCGGAATCGTCCCAGGCGCGGCTGGTGATGATCGCCGGCTGGCCGTCCCAGCGCCACGGCATGGAGAAGCGCGTGAACGCTTTCGGGCTGACCGGGCCTTCCACCGCGGCTTCCGCCCAGCTCTTGCCGCCGTCGGCGGAGACCAGAACTTTCTCGATGCGCCCGGTGCCCGAATAGGCGATGCCGGAAATCTCGTAAAAGCCCGGGCCTTTCATGGCGTAGCCGAACGACGGCTGGGTGATGAAGGATTTCACCTCGTTGACGAAATAGAACTTGTAGGCCTTGCCGTCCGGCAACAGCGGCGAGTAGTTGCGCGACTCGTAATAGGTCATGGCCGGCTGATCGACGACCTTGAGCCGGCGCAGGAATTTCGTATTCATGTTGCCTTCGTAGCCGGGCAGCAGGAGCCGCATCGGATAGCCGTTGCCGGGCATGATGCGCTCGCCGTTCTGGTAGAGCGCGACGATGGCGTCGTCGTAGGCCTTCTTCAGCGGCACGCTGCGGCTGACCGCGAGCGAATCCGCGCCCTCGGCCAGCATCCAGTTTGCCTTCGGATCGACGCCGGCCTCGTCGAGCAAGGTCGACACCGGCACGCCGGTCCATTCCGCGCAGGACACCAGGCCGTGCAGCGCCTGCAGCGGCGCCTGGATCGGCTCCGGCGAGAACATCGGCGCGCTGTTGCCGCCGCATTCGACGAAATGCTTGCGCGTCACCATCGGGTAACGCATCAGCGCGTCGATGGTGAATTCCAGCGGCTGCTTGACCATGCCGTGGATCACCAGCACGTGCTTGTCCGGATCGATGTCGGGAATGCCGGAATGGTTGATGGTGAAATGCAGCGCATTCGGCGTGACGGTGCCGTTGAGCTTTTGCAGCGGCGCGCGCGCGTGCTGCGTCCGCGCGTCGCCCTTCGGATTGCTCAGGGTGCGCACCACGTCCTTTTCGTATTTGGACGGCGTCTGCAGCACAGGCGTGACTGCGCCCGGATAAAGGCTCCACTCGGGCTCGGTGAGCGGCTCGGCGGCGGCGCCGGTGAGCGAGGCGCCGGAGCCCAATGCGCCGGCGAACATGACGCCGCCTTGCGAGCAGCGCGCGGCGATGCAACAGGCCGTTGCCGGCGACGAATTCGAGCGGCGGCGCGCCGCCGCTTTGGCGTTTCCTCATGGCTTCACTCCCGACGGCTCGGCGTCCCGCGACGCCGTCCGGTTTGTTGAGATCGTTGGAGCGGACGGGACATCTCCCGCGCCCATGTTGCGCTATTTGGCGGCCGTTGTGAACAGCGAACCGCGCGACATCACGCCTTGGCCGGCTTGAGCCGGACGTGGATGTTCTTC
This sequence comes from uncultured Alphaproteobacteria bacterium, assembly GCA_963831975.1. Taxonomy (GTDB): domain Bacteria; phylum Pseudomonadota; class Alphaproteobacteria; order Rhizobiales; family Xanthobacteraceae; genus BOG-931. The sequence continues at coordinate 2,040,037 of CAWHSO010000025.1, read as the reverse complement.
TCCTGGGTATAGGCGAGCATTTCCTCAAAGCATTCCTCGCGGCCGATGCCGGACTGCTTGAAGCCGCCGAACGGCGCGCCGAGGAAATGTTTCGACACCTCGTTGATCCAGACGAAGCCGGCCTGCACCGCGGCCGCGGTGCGATGCGCGGTGGAGAGGTCGTTGGTCCAGATCGAGGCGGTCAGGCCGTATTCGACGGCATTGACCTGTTCGAGCATTTTGGCCTCGTCGCTCCATTTGAAGACCGAGAGCACGGGGCCGAAAATCTCCTCGCGCGCGATGCGCATGGTCGGCTGCACGTCGGCGAACACCGTCGGCTCGATGAAGAAGCCTTTGGCCAGCGCAGGATCGGCCGGCCGGCCGCCGCCGCAGATGAGGCGGCCGCCTTCCTGCTTGGCGCTGTCGATGAAGCCCAAGATGCGCTCGTACTGGGTCTTGGAAATGATCGAGCCCATGGTGGTCGCCGGATCGGTGGCGACGCCGGGCTTGTAGTGGGCGATCTTGGCCTTCACCTTGGCGAGCACGGCTTCGTAGATTTTCTCGTGGATGAAGGCGCGGCTGGTCGAGCCGCAGGATTGGCCGCACCAGGTGAAATTCATGCCGCCGATGACGCCGTCGGCGACTTCGTCGGGATCGGCATCGGGATAGGCGATCAGCGCATTCTTGCCGCCGAGTTCGAGCATCACCGCTTTGAGCGTGTCGGACGCCGCCTTCATCACCGCGCGGCCGGTCGGCACCGAGCCGATCAGCGCGATCATGGCGACGCCGGGATGCGAAGCGAGCGCGGCGCCGGCTTCGCGGCCGCCCGGCACGACGTTGAACACGCCCGGCGGCAAAATATCGCCGATCAGTTCGGCAAGCCGCAGCGACGACAGCGGCGCCTGTTCCGGCGGCTTCATCACCACGGTGTTGCCGGTCGCCAGCGGCGCGCCGGTTTTGCCGGCGCAGAACATGAACGGATGGTTGAACGGAATGATGCGGCCGACGACGCCGCGCGGCTCGCGCACCGAGAAATTGACCACGCCCGGGCCCATCGGGATCGACGAGCCTTTCATTTCGGTGACGAGGCCGGCGTAGAATTCGATCTGGGCCGCGGCGATCGTCGCGTCGCGCACCATCTCGGTATAGGGATTGCCGCAATCGGCGGCGTCGATCATCGCCAGTTCCTCGGCGTGCTCGCGCAGCACATTGGCGATGCGCTTGAGCATGCCGCGCGCGTTCGAGCGGCGGCGTGTCGCGCCAGGCCGGGAACGCCGCCTTGGCGGCATTCACCGCGGCGTCGATATCGGCTGCGCCGCAATCGGCCACCGGGCCGAGCGACTCACCGGTTCCGGGATTGATGGCGTCGGCGCTGCGGCCGGAGTTCGGCTTGTGCCACTTGCCGCCATAAAAGGCGTCGCGGTGCTTCGGCAGATTGAGCGGCTGCGCCTTCAGGGTCTTGAGCGGGACTGCTTCGTTCATGTGTCCTCCTTAGTCATTAGGAAGCGGCCGAGCACTGTCTGCGACCCACGGGCTCGCTCACGTCCCGGAATGACGTATTCTGCTTGATGTCGTCGAGGCCGCCGAAGCGCGCGACCAGCGTATTGGCGCCGATCGCCAGCACGAACAGCACGATGAGGATGGCGTACATGCGCGGCATGTCGAATTTGGTATAGGCGTCGATCACCATGAAGCCGATGCCGCGGTTGGAGATTTTGGTCTCGGCCAGCAGCGTGCCGATCAGCGCGACGCCCAGCCCGAGCCGCAGGCCGTTGATGATCGGATGGCGCATGGCCGGCAGATAGATTTTCAGCGCCATCTGCCACGGATTGGCGCGAAAGCTTTGGCCGACGCGGATCAGCACCTGGTCGATCTGGCGCATGCCGGCGGCGACATTGAGCGCGATCGGAAAGAAACAGGAGACCGCGCCCATCGCGATCTTCGAGCCGTAGCCGATGCCGAACCACATGATCATGACCGGAAAGAAGATGATCTTCGGCGTCGGGCCGAGATAGTACAGGTACGGCTCGAACGCCTTGGCGAGGAATTTGTTGGCGCCGACGACGAGGCCGGCGACGATGCCGGAGATGCCGCCGATGGCGAGACCGACGGCGATCTCCTGGAGGGTCGCCCAGAGGTTCCAATAAAAGTCGCCGCTCGAAAGCAGCTTGACCAGCGCAACGCCGACAATCCGCAACGACGGCACGACGTCGCCGTAGAACCAGCCGGAAACCGCCATGAGCTGCCAGACGACCAGCACCGACAGCACGATGACGGCGCGCACCAGCGTCACCGGCGTCAGCCAGGGCGTGGCGCCCCGCGCGCGGGTCAGGCGGCCGATGTCAGCCATCGCTCGGCCCTTTCCGTTGCCATGAAGAACACGACGCTGACCAGGACGACGAAGCAGATCGCCGCATAGGTGCCGGGCGAGATCGTAGCGCTCGGCGAGCTCGTTGATGAGATGGCCGAGCCCGCCGAAATTGATCAAAAACTCGACGCCGACCACGTTGATCAGGGCGAAGATCAGTCCGAGCCGGATGCCGACGAAGATCGTCGGCAGCGCCGAGGGGAAGTAGATCTTCCAGAACTGCTGCGCCGGCGTGAGCTTGAAACTGCGCCCGACATTGATCAGCACGCGCCGCGTCGTCGACAGGCCCTCGATGGTCTTGAGGATGACCGGCGCCAGGCCGGCAATGAAGGCCAGCATGATGATGGTCAGCGCGCTGCGGCCGAAGAGCACCAGGAACAGCGGATAGGCCAGCACCAGCGGCGCCGACGCCATGGCGGCGACCCAGGTCTCGCAGGCGCGGCGGAACAGCGGCACTTGATGCAGCAGCACGCCGATGGCGACGCCGAACACGGTCAGCAATACGCCCGCGGCCAGGCATTCCCAGCCGGTGAGCAGGAAGCGGTGGAAAATATCTTCCTCGACGATGACGCGGCCGAAACTTTTCGCGACGTCGGAGGGCAGCGGCACGATGAAGCGGTTGATCAGGCCGACGCGGATGAGAATTTCCACGGCGGCGAGGATCAACACGATCGAGGACAAGCCCGACAAAGGTCGGCAGGAAACGGCGTGACGCCGGCAGAAGCCATTACGACGCTCCGAGCCGCGGCAACAGCGCGATGGCGTTGCCGCGGTCGATCGCGGCGCGGTCGGCCTCCGACATTGGCGTCCGTTCCTGCATGTGCTTGACGCCGGCGGCGACTTTCACGAACGGATAGTCGGTGCCGAACAGGATGTGGTTTGTCGGCGCCATGACGCGCAGCGCCGCCATCGCTGCCGGCCGTATCGGCGCTGGCGGTGTCGTAATAAAACTTGCGCAATTCGCGCCAAAACGCCGTTCGGCATCACTTTGGCGGCGTTGGGATGGCGGCCGAGGGTCTCCGACCATGCGGCCGGCCAGCATCGGCGTGGCGCCGCCGCCATGGGAGAAAATCAAGCGGATGTCCGGGATTGTTGAACGACGGTGCCGTTGACCAGGATGCTGGTGATGGTGCGCGTGGTCTCGAACGGATATTCGATCGCCTGCGGCGGTCACGGCCGGGCTGACGCTGCTGCAGCAGGCCGACGTGGTCGGGTGGGTGTAGACGATGGCCTTGCGGCGATTGAGTTCCGCGAAGACCGGAGCGAAGGACGCGTCGCCGAGATATTTGCCGTCATAGGAGCTCAACAAGCCGATGCCGTCGGCCTTGAGCGTATCGAGTGCATATTCGATTTCCGCGAGGCTGCCTTCGGTGTCGGGCAGCGGGACCACGGCGAACAGTCCGTAGCGGCCGGGATAATTGCGGATTTGCTCGGCGGCATAGTCGTTCCACATCCGCGACAGGCGGCGGCCGGCGGCGACGTCGCCGAACCAGGGGCCGGGCGTGCGTGACCGAAACGATCGCGGTCGCGATGCCGTTGGCGTCCATGATCTTCGAGCGACTGGCTCGGCGTCCAGGACAGCAGTTGATTGGTCGACACGGCGCCGTGGCCGAAATTGATCCGCTCGTGCTCTTCCTTGATGTATTGCGGCGGCAGGAAGTGGTGATGCACGTCGATGCGCTTTGCGGCCGGCTTGACCGCCGGCGCTTGCGCAAAGACGCGGCGCGCGGGCAGCGCGGCCGCGGCGGCCAGTCCGCCGGCGAGGAACTGGCGGCGTCCCATGCAGCAGCCACAGGAAAACAAGGCCATGGTTCAGTCCTCCTGTCAGTGCTCTCCGCGTGCAGCGCGCGCGACTCGTCGTCGTTGAGCCCGCGGCTCGCTTCCTCGCGCAGATCGGCCCAGATTTGCGCGACGTAGCGGCCGAACGCCTCGCTCGACACGATCTCCGAGGTGCGCGGCCGCGGCAGCTTGATATCGACGATGCGCTTCACCCGGCCGGGGCGATAGGTCATCACCAGGATGCGGTCGGCGAGCTGCACCGCCTCGGTGATGTTGTGGGTGATCAGCAGCATGGTCTGATTGAGCTGCTGCTGGATCTGCAGCACCTTGTCGCCGAGCAGAAGCCGCGTCTGCTCGTCGAGCGCGGCGAACGGCTCGTCCATCAGCAAAATTTTCGGCTCGGACGCGAGCGTGCGCGCCATCGACACGCGCTGGCGCATGCCGCCGGAGAGCTCGGCCGGATAACGCTTCTCGAAACCGTCGAGGCCGACCATGGACACGAAATGCCGCGCGCGCTCGATGCGCTCGCGCTTGGGCATGCCGGCGATCTCCAGCGGGAAGGCGACATTGTCGACGACATTGCGCCACGGGAAACGTCGATTCCTCCTGGAACACCATGCCGATCGAGGCGTGCGGGCCGGAGACCTTTTCGCCGGCGACCGCGACCCGGCCGTCGTAGCCGCCGAGCAGGCCGCCGATGATGTTGAACAAGGTCGACTTGCCGCAACCGGACGGGCCGATCACGGCAAGGAACTCGCCGGGCGCGACCGTGAACGACACATTGTCGAGCGCGGTGACGCCGTCCTCGGCGCTGCCGAAGCGCATGACGATGTCCTCGACGACGAGGATCGCGGGTCCGCTGTCCGCTTGCGGCAGCGGCGTCACGCGATTGCTCGTCGAGACGGCGGCCATGTTGTTGGCCCTTCGGCGTTCTAATTTCCGGCGCGCGTCATCGCCTGCGTCATGACGGCGGTATAGCCCGGCTCGACGCGGACATCGACGACGGCGACGTGGCCGGCATCGACTTCGGCGATCGCCTTTTCCAGCGCCGCCGCGAGATCGGCCGGCTTGGTGATCGGGCCGAAGCCGATGGCGCCCTGGGCGCGGCCCATGGCGGCGAGATCGACTTCGGGCTCGGACATGCGCTGGCCGATCCACTTGTTCTCGACCGGGCGGTTGCGCATGCGCGCCATCCGCTCCTGGTGCAGCTCGTCGTTATAGAACGAGCGGTTGTTGGCGAGCACGAACAGCAGCGGGATCTTGTAATGCACCGCGGTCCACACCGCGGTGACGCCCATCAAGAAATCGCCGTCGCCGCAGATCGCGACCGGCAGCCGGCCGGAGCCCTTGAGCGCCAGCGCCGCGCCGACCGAAATGCCCGGACCGCCGCCGACGCCGCCGCCGCCGTCGGAGCCGACATAGTCGAGCGGATGCTTGAACGTCGCCCAGGTGTCGTCCCACGACAGCGGCAAGTGGGTGTAGGTCACCGGCCGGTCCTTCAGCACTTTGCGCAAAGCGCGCGCGATGTGCTCGTTGGTGAAGCCCGACGGCTCCTTGTCGGACATCGTGCGCGCGCTCGGCAGCGCATGCGGCTTTGTGCTCTTGCCGATTTCCTTGACCAGTTCCGGCACCACGAGATCGGGATCGGCGGAGAGCAGGAGATCGACCGGCGGCAGCGCCTGATGATCCATGCTCCAGCCGTTGTGGATGCGATGGTCGAGCGAAATCTGGATCACCTTTGCCGACGGATTGGGGCCGGCATAGCGCATGGCGCCGGCGAGATCGACCCAATCGAGGCTCAACACCACGTCGACGTTCTTCAAGCCTTCGACGCTCTCGGGCGTCGACCGCGCGCGGCGCGCCGAGATAGAGCGGATGATCGGTCGGGAAAGCTGCGCCGATTTTCAGATCGCTGACGACGCGCGCATTGAGCGCCTCGGCGAGCGCGACGCGGGCGTTCCAGGCCTCCTCGCTGCGCGAGGCGCGGCCGGCGAGGATCAGCACCTGCTTGGCGTCCTTGAGCATCGCCGCCGCCTGCTTCACCAGATCGGCCGGCGCCGCGGTCGAGACGGTCGGCATGAAGCGAGCGACGTCGATCGCCGGCAGTTGCTCGGAGACTTTCATCTCCTGCAATTCGGCGTCGAAATTGATGTAGACCGGGCCCTGCGGCGCGGTGTTGGCGATCCAGGTGCCGCGCAGGATCGCTTCGCGCGCGGCGCCGGGCGAGGCCGGCTGGTCGTCCCATTTGGTGTATTCGCGCACCAGCGCGCCCTGGTCGCGCGCGGTGTGGATCCAGTCGATCCACGGCCGGCGCTTGACCGCATCGACCGGGCCGGTGGCGCCGAGCACGAGCATCGGCATGCGGTCGCACCAGGCGTTGAACATGGCCATGGAGGCGTGCATCAGCCCGACATTGGAATGCACCGCGGCGGCCATCGCCTTGCCGGTAACCTTTGCATAACCGTGGGCGATGGCGACGGCGGCCTCCTCGTGCAGGCAGAGCAGCATCTGCGGCGAGGAATTGCCGAGATAATTGACGATGCTGTCGTGCAACCCGCGATAGCTCGCGCCCGGGGTCAGCGCGATATAGGGAATGTCGAGGGAGCGCAGCGCATCGGCGATCACGTCGCTGCCGAAACCGGGCGCATTGGCGCCGGCCGGCGTCGGGCGCTCGAGGCCTGCGACTGCCGGGTCGGCGGCATTGGTTTTGGCGCGTGCGGTCGCGGATTGGGACGGCGTCATGGCGGGCATTTCCTCGCGGTTGGAGCTTTAGGGGCGGGTTGGGCCGCATCCAACCGGATCACGAGCCGTTACGCAACCGGGCGAGAAGTCACGGCATAGCCGTCGGCCGCATGATTGACGCGCGTCTCAGCCGTGATGCCTTGCGCCGCGGCCTTGGCGCGATATCCGGCGCCCCCCTGATCGAACGGCATGTCTTTCGCGCGCGCTGCTTTCGGCGACGCCGCCCCGGCATATTTGCCGGCGATGGCCCCGATGCACGTACCGTCGTGCAATGCTCGGCGGCGGCTGTTTTGCGCTCACCTTCACCTTTGGGTTCGCTTTCGATTTTCAGCGAATCGTCGATCGATTGTTTCGCATCGGCGCGCGGTCCGACAACAACGGCCGGGGCCTGATCGTCGGCCGCGACCGGCGCCGGCGCGGTTGCGAACATCGCATCGTTGACGACCTGACCGCGCGCGCCGATCAGGCGCTCGTAGGCGGCGACCAGCGTCATATACGGATTGACGAAGACCCAGCCGTCGCGCGTCGGCACCTGGGCGTCGAAGTGCAGATGATAGGTGGTGCCGCCCGGCTCGCGGCCGTAATTGCCGACGGCGCCGAGCACTTCGCCCTCGGCGACTTCGCGGCCGCTGACCATGCCGGCGGCATCGAGCATCTGCGGGTTCATGTGCAGATAACGAAACCGGATATGCTCGCCGGGCTTGTCGACCACGAGATAGAGCGAGCGATCGCCGGGCGAGCGCATGATGACGCCGTCGGCGACCGCGACGACGTCTTCCTGATAGGGATCGCAGCGGCCGGCGCCCTCGACATGCTCCAGGCAAAAGCCCGGCCGGATATCCTGGCCCTGGTGGCCGAGCCCGGCGGGGCATTGGCCGACGTAGTAGCCGCGGTGCTCGCAAAAATTATCGCGCCACGGATAGGCGTAATTCTTCGATTCGTCGGTGAGCAGCGTCTTGTCGTTGACCCGGCAGCGGTAGGCCGCATTCTTGTCGCGGCCGCCGAGGCCGACCCGCCCGGTGAGATCGCAATTGCCCCAATTCATGAACGATTGCGAGTTGGCGTAAGCGGGCGCTTGCGCCATGGGAAAGCGGATTTTGGCGTAGACGGTGGAATCGGCGCGGCCGCTTTGACCGCGCGAGCCGGTGCCGGGCAAAATGTCGCCCGGCGCAAAATAGGTGAAGTCTGGCGACACTGCTTCCGGCCGCTCGATCGGCTGCTGCTCGAGGCTCGCCGCTTTCGCCGGTGGCGCGCCGCCGACGACGTTGAGGGCCTTGAGGAAGCGCACGGCGACCTTGTCGGCTTCACGGCACGACAGCCGGCGCGAACTGTTCGCACCGTCGAAACATTCGATCGACACGAAATAAGGCACGCCGTAGCGCACAAAACTGTAGCGCACATGGCTCTCGATCAGCACGCGGCGGATGCCGGGAAATTGGCCGTCGAGTTGCGGCACCGCGGTTTCATCGGCAACGACGGAACCGTCGAGCGCGTAGAGCAGCGCCGAGCCGGAAATCTGCACGTTCACGGGACGGGCGAAGGTGAGATTGAGGTCCGGCGCATCTTGCGGCCGCAACGACAGCGCGGCGTCGTAACCGGACGGACCGGGATAGAATAATAATGTCGCGGCGGAAAAGCCCGACAGATATTTGCCGGCGTCGCCCGCGGCATCAAGCGCCGCGTCGTGCAGATAGGCCGCGGTATCGAACGGCAGCAGAACCGGAACGGGGCTTGCGGCGATTTTCGGCAAAACTTTTGCGATTGCCGAATTCAACCGCGTCAGCACATCGGCTTGAGATTTTGGCGGCTCCAGATCGGCGAGCGCGGTGCGCACCGCGCTCCAGTCGACGTCGGCCGCCGACAGGCGAGGGGCCTGCATCTCGCCGGGCGCGGCGTTCTGCGCCACGGCTGGCGAAGCGAAAACGAGACTGATGAGACAGCAGGCTTGCAATGTTTCGCGCATGGCAGCCGAAACGTTACTCGTGCGCGGCCTGCGCCGTTTCGCCGCCGCGCAGCTTCTCGATGAACAGGGTCAGGCTGTTGGCAAAGCTGTCGACGTCAAAACCTCTCGGATCATCGTGGCCGTTGCGGATGTCGGCGTCGATGGCGGCGTGGAATGCCGGAACGAGCCAGTGCCCGGCGCGGACGCTGGCGATGGTGTAGAGCAGCGCCAGCCGGTCGTATTGCGCGGTGGTAAAACTCGGGCTCGGCGGCTGCGCGTCGTTATGGCGGCTATATCCAGGCGCGCTGCGCCGCGGCTGGATCATCTCGACGTGCAGGAACAGCCCCTTGAGCGTGCCGACGAAATCCACCGCGCGCTCGAATTTTGTCTCGCGCCACGGGATGCCAAAATCGTGGTCCACGATCATGTCGCCGGAACGATTGACGACGACGTGGGCTTTGCCCCAGCCGTCGGGGCAGTAGTAGTTTTTCAGATCGTTGAACTTCGCCGTGGAATCGACGTCGTCGGGAAACGAGCGGTGGCCGTAGTTCGGCCCGCTGGTATCGTGGATGACGAAATAGCGCGCCGCGGGCGCTTCCGGATTGTTGTCCTCGGCGCGCGACACCGGCTGCCACAGATGCGCGGCAAAATCCCATTCGAGATCTTGCTTCGACAGATAAGCGCTCAAAGTTTCGCGCGACGGCAGGCCGGTATCGCGGCCGATGCGGCTTGCCAAAGCGTCCGGCAGGCTGTCGAGCGGCGGCCCGAGATTGCGCGTCTGATCGACGCCGCGCATCAGGCACTTGGCCTGCTCGACCGGCGTGCCGCGATATTCGAGCGAGTCGAGATTGAAGTCGCACTCGCCCATGTTTTTGAGAACAATTTTCGGCAACGACCGATGCGGCATGCAGGACTGGCTCAACGCCGCCTGCGCGGAAGCGCACAGCATCGCGCCGGCAAGCACCACGGCGATGGCCGGCGGCATGCGCGACAGGCAACGGACGTCTTTGCGGCACGGCCACGAGTCAAATCCCAAGCTAAACGCTTGCGCACTATCGCTATCAACGCGCGTTCTGCCAAGGCCGTGCCCTGTTGTTCGGGCACGACTGCGCAGCGTTTCTGCCGTGCGGCAGATTTACGGTCGGGGCGCCGACGATGAATGGATGTTCAGAATGCAGCGCAAGGCAGGCGCCGCGGCGCGTCAATCCTTGGCCCGTTCGACATAGCTGCCGTCGGCGGTCATGACCACGATCTTGGTGCCGGTCGAAACGAAGGGCGGCACCATGGTGCGCACGCCGTTCGACAGCACCGCGGGCTTATAGGAGGAGGCCGCCGTCTGGCTTTTGATCGTGGGCTCGGTTTCGACCACTTCGAGCACGGCTTTGGCCGGCAGCTCGATCGACACCGGAACGCTCTCGTACATGGCGATGGTCACCTCCATCTCGGGCTGCAAATAGGCAGCCTGATCGCCGACGATGTCGGTCTGGAGCGCGACCTGGTCGTAGCTCTCCATATTCATGAAGTGGAAGCCTTCGCCGTCCTGGTACATGAACTGGTGCTTGCGGTCCTCGACGAAGGCGCGCTCGACCTGATCGGTGGTCTTGAACCGCAGCGACAGCTTCACGCCGTCGGCAATGCGGCGGACGTCCATCTGGGTCACCGGCGTGCCCTTGCCGGGGTGGATGTTTTCGGTGGCGACGATGACCCCGAGCTTGCCGTCGATTTCGACGATATTGCCTTTACGCAGCGAACTGGCGATGACTTTCACGGCTTCCTCAACGTTTTCGGGCTCGAATTTGGCCGCACCATACCGATCTTCAGGCTTCCCGCTAGTTATTTTCTCTTAAACCCGCGGACAAGGACATGGTGGGCAAGGACTTGGCGGACAAGGATATGCCGGACACCCGTTCCTCGCCGTTTTGGCACCCAAAGGTCCATGCCGACCGCCGACCGGCGCTTTTGGCGCGCGGCCGGATCGTCAGCGCGCTGCGGGCCTGGTTCGCGGCTGAGGATTTTGTCGAGGTCGAGACCGGCGCGCTCCAGGTCTCGCCCGGCAACGAGATGCACCTGCACGCCTTTGCCACGACGCTTGTGGCGCCGGACGGGGCGGCATCGCCGCTTTATCTGCGCACCTCGCCGGAATTCGCCTGCAAGAAACTGCTCGCAGCGGGGGAACGCCGCATCGTCGAATTCGCAAAAGTGTTCCGCAACCGCGAGCGCGGCGCGCTGCATGCATCCGAGTTCACCATGGTCGAATGGTATCGCGCGGGGGAGCCTTATCAGGCGCTGATGGCCGACTGCGCGGCGATTTTGGCGCAAGCGGCAGAGGCGGCGGGAACAAAACAGTTCAGCTTTCGCGGCCGCGTTGCCGATCCTTTTGCCACGCCGGAGCGGTTGACGGTCGCGGAAGCGTTCGCGAAATTCGCCGGCATCGATCTGTTGGCGACGTTGCCGGACGGCAAGCCCGACCGCGCCTTGTTCGCGCGCGCCGCGCAGAACGCGGGCATCCGCATCGCCGAGGATGATCGCTGGGGCGATATTTTCAGCCGCGTGCTGGTCGAACGCATCGAAAGCAATCTCGGCATCGGCCGCGCGACCATTTTGGACGAATACCCCGCCGAGCAGGCGGCGCTGGCGCGCACGTCGCGGAAAAACCCGCGCGTCGCCGAACGCTTCGAGCTCTACGTCTGCGGCGTCGAACTCGCCAACGGCTTCGCCGAGCTCACCGACGCCGCCGAGCAGCGGCATCGGCTCGAACGCGAGATGGCGGAGAAGGAACGCATCTACGGCGAGCGCTATCCGCTCGACGAGGATTTTTTGGCCGCGCTGGCAGCGATGCCGGAAGCTTCCGGCATCGCGCTTGGCCTCGACCGCCTGGTGATGCTGGCAACGGGTGCTTCGCGGATCGACCAGGTGTTGTGGGCGCCGCCTTTCAGCTAGCTTGTCGCATTGAGATTAGCTTACCGCGCTTAACCCCCGAATGCCCGATAATCGCAACTCATGTCAGGCATAGCCACCAAGTCGATACTGACTTTCATTTGTTGGCGCATAGTCCATTGGATGGAAGGTATCTCCTTTCACGATCCGTCAATTCAATCATTATTCTCCAATTCCTTAATTGAACTCAGAATTGATGATTCACTCTCACCTCGGCTTTCCAATATATAACGGTAGTTAGTGCGAATTTGGTTGAAATATGGGTGATCATGTCCGGTGGCCTTTGCGAACCGCGCGAGTATCCGCAAGGCGCGCCGAGCGAGTACCTCAGCGTCGCTTATACGACCAGTTGCCAAAAGTAAGGAAGCAAGATTGTTTAGGCGCGTTGCGACCCTTGGATGATCGGGGCTGTATTGCTTTTCGTCGATTTCGAGTGCGCGTCTGACAAGAGGTTCGGCCTCGCTCAGCCGATCGGTACTTTGCAATAGGATCGCAAGATTATTAAGATCCCTTGCCACATTTGGATGGTCCGAGCCAAATCGTTTTTCGTCAATTTCTAGCGCTCTTCGAATGAGAAGCTCAGCCTCGTCTAACTGATTGGTCGCACGCAGCAGTATAGCTAAGTTGTTTAGGCTTCGGGCTACTTCGGGATGATCGGGGCCGAAGCTTTTCTCATCAATCGCCAGAGCACGTCGAATGAGTGATTCTGCCTTTTCCACCCGGTTTGTGTCCTGAAGCAATAAAGCGAGATTATTCAGAGTGCTGGCAACGTTGGGGTGATCTGGTCCAAAATGTTTTTCATCGATTGCGAGCGCCCTTAGGATAAGAGGCTCTGCTTCAGTCAGACGGTTTGTCGCGCGCAAAAGTGAACCCAAGCTGTTAAGTCCCATTGCGACATTTGGATGATCTGGTCCGTGGCTGCTCTCGTCGATCGCAAGGGCGCGTCGGATTAAAGGCTCGGCGTCGGCGTGCAAGGCCTTGGCGTCAAGCAGCAATCCGAGTTGGTTCATAAGTCTGGATGTTGGGTCGGAGATACCAGCGGCGTCCGCATAAGCCGTAACGGCTCGAGCGTGGGGGGCAAGCGGGTCAAGCTTGTGCCAATCTCGAACGTCAACCGGATTGCCCGCAAATGCCGCATCAATCCAGTTCAACGCCTCCTCGAGGCGGCTATGCCGAACGCCATTTGCAAGACTGCGGCGCGTCACATCTTGTACGAGGCGGTGAACTACGAAGAACGGCGCGTCTACCTCGCGGAGAACCATTGAATAAGAGGAAAGATCATCGCATGCGTTGCGGAGATCCTCTGTTTCGTGGGCTGGAATGGGCACGTCTAATAATGCTTCCGGCACTCTTTCAGGTGAAAGCCAAGCGAGTCGTTCGAGAAGTCGGCGACCCAGATCACTTAACTGTGTAACAGATGTCTGCCAGGTGATCGCGATGGCGTCTGGATACGTGGTGAGGCTCGGATCAGACCATGTCAGAACCTCCCTGCGGCTGGATCGCCATTGCTCTAGATAGTCGTGCAAGGTCAGACGGTGCTTAGAAATGTATGCACCAGCCTGCTCCAAAGCGAGTGGAAGTTGGCCAAGCTCTACTGCCAATTCGTGAGCTTTCGCATCATCGTCCTCGGCTGCACGTCGCCTGCTCGTCGTCCGTTCTAATAAAAATGCTGCAGCGTCATCGACGGGCAGCACATCGGTTTCAATTGGCTCCGTATGAGCAGAAAAATTTGATAAACGGCTTGTTATGATTACGTGGCCACCATTGAGCGCACTCATTAGGCGTTCCGCTTCGTCCATCGCCGAAGGTGTGCCAACATTATCGAGAATTAAGAGCCAGCCGGGATTAGTCTTCAGCCAATCGATAGTTGCCTGAAAACGGACCTCGTCATCGGTAGTGTCAAGCGTAGGGACAAGCGCATTCGCTATCATTGCTAGATTGCGTCGAAGCGTTTCCGGGGTGTCTGCGAGAGCAAGCAGGAGCGCATTGTAGTCATCCCAATGCCTCCAAGCGTACTCGACTGCTACGCGCGTTTTTCCAATGCCGCCTAATCCATAGAGTCCCGCGCTACTCAGTGGCCCACCGGTATCACCTGTGCGCGTTAGCGCCGTGTGAAGTCTCTGGATGACGTCGCCGCGCCCCTTGAATAGAGTACCAAGACTTGAATATGGCAGCACAATTGGTTTTGCGCCGGATGTCGTCGGTAAGCGGTTCTTGTAAGTCGAATTGATGATTTCACCGGCCTGCCTGAACTTCGATCGGATAAGTCGCGCCAGAAGGTCAAAGTAGAGGCCTGGAAGACTCGGATCCGTAAGACTGTGTGTTAGAACAGGCAGCGGCTCACCAAAGGAGAAACGAGGAACATGCGGTATGCGGGTCTTTTCTAGAAATCGGCGAGGTGAAAAGTCTTTAGGAAGCCATGGAGCAGTCAACGGTTCCAATTCTACATCAAATCGTTTCATCCACAGGTTGCCTATATCAACCTCATTTTCACCCTCCCATCGGGATAGCACCGGGACGACTGCAAGGGGGCCGCGATCATAACCAAAGGCGGTGCGCGCTCTTTGCGCCGCAGCGATAACTCGCAAGCCTCCATCGAGCGACTGATCGCTGGCAGTAAACACGAGCACTAGAATATCTGGCATTTGTATTGTGCAAACTCCTCCGCCGTCGGTAAGGCCGGTGCGCGAATTGATAAAGACAAAATCATATTCCGCGGCCCACTGGTCGCGGAGCGCTTCAAGCCATTCCCCTCCTCGTGCATCGCCAAAGAACTGCGGCCAGGAAAATGCTATTAGCCTATCGGCGTAGTCATTGGCGCTGTGTCCCGCCGGAAGAAAATCAAGTCGCACTCGGGCTGACGATGTAGGATTGGTGCTGAACGGGTCATTCTGTGGCAGGTCAAGATGTACTGTCCTGTTTTGCCACGCGTCACTCTGAGGTGCAGCGCTAACGCGATTGAACGCATCATGCAGTAGTCCCATGAGACCAGTTCGATCGGGCGCTGGCTGAGTGACGATTTTAGAATTCTTGCGCGCGTTTTCACTCATGAAATACATATCAAGTCCTGGAGCCTCTAGGTCCCAATCCACCATGAGTACCTTGCTTCCCATTTGCGCGACTCGAACGGCAATATTGGCTAGCGCCATTGTGCGGCCGACTCCGCCCTTCCAGGAGTAGAAGGTCGCGATTGTTCCTGCGGCAAAATGGGTCGACACTCGCTCGTCTCCTACAAGGTCAAGCGCGGTGGCGATTTAGGCGGTAAAGAACTTTTCAATAAAAACCGCTCCGGCTGTATTCGCGCGCCGGACATGGAAGCAGTGTAAACTTGCTCAAGCCTCCGTTCGAAATGCGGAAGCCATCGACTATCAAATGGGGGCGAATTTTCGATTGCGTTGCCAATTCGGGGTGTAATCCTCAGCATTTCACCCCAGAATTTTGCGTGTAAAGGGCCCGCATCCTGTAGCACGGGTATCGCAAATTCTCTAAAATCTGCGTATTGAAGTTGGCGAACGGCATCCGGGATAACTTCGCCGTCGTGGACGACGATCGGGATGATGAGATCTTGATTGGATGCCCGTTCCATCATCAGATCGAGTTCGTGTACGCACCAATCACTAGAGAAATAATCCTTCGATAATAGGGCAACCATTACCTTGCAGCTCGAAAGCGAGGTTGCTAGGTGCCGAACATAATTGACTCCGATTGGTGTTTGCTCGTCAATAAAGACCTTGGCTGGATTACCAAGTTCTCGCTGGAGGCAGCTTTCCAATGCGCGTTTGAAAATATCGCGCGTCCACGGTGTCCATGCATTTTTCTCGCGTCTGTAGCTGATAAAAATGTCGTTTTGATAAGTCATTGGGTCGCAGACTTTGGCTTAACCTTCTAAACGCTTTGACATAAGAACCTTTCACGCGCGATGTCCGCAGTTGGAGATGGGTTTTGATCCTGAGTTTAGGCGAGGCATTACCTGACGCGAAGGACGCAACTAATGCGTGACAATCTGATGATATACAATGCAAGCCCAATAGGATAGTGTTATAGGTTCACGCAAGCGCAGCGGCGTGAAGGTTGTCAGGTCAGCCTCGGCAGATGTCCACTGGGAGCCCAGCAGGATCAGCGGCCAATGTGAATGTTGAGGATTGCAGTCGTGCCTTCCTGCACTTTCTTCAATCCGGTTTGCAGCGCGCCCTTGAGCTTGTCCGGCGCATCGACGCGCTCGCCGTGCAGGCCGAAATGCGCGCCCAAAGCATCGTAATCGAAGCCGTTGAGGCGCGAGCCCAGATGCATGTGGGCGTTCTCGGCGGCGCCGTCGGGGTAGTGATGCACGTGGCCCTTTTGCATCGCCATGTAGCCCTTGTTGTTGAAGATCACGATCAGGATCGGCAGATCGTGCTGCTTTGAGGCGCCGAGGGCCTGGATCACCGGGTTGTAGAGGAAGCCGCCGTCGCCGACGAGCAACGCCACCGGGCGTTTTGGGGCAGCGAGTTTGACGCCGAGCGCGGTGCCGAGACCTTGGCCGAGGCCGCCAAAGCCGCGGAAGAAACTTTGCGGCGTGGTGAAGGGCAGATGCTGGCGCAGCGTCGGGCCGTGCAGGATCGTTTCGTCGACATAGATCGTATCCGCCGGCATCACCTCGGCGAGCATGTCGATCAGAGCGAGCGGATCGATCGCCTTGCCGCTGCCGTTCGCCTTGGCTTTTTCGGCCTTCAGCCCAGCGGCGAAGGCGTCGTGCTGTTTGGTCCAATGCTCGCGGCGCTTCTTCACGGCCTCGGCGTCGATCTTCGCCGCGCGCACGGATTTCGTCAGCGCCTGCAGCGCTGCGGCGATGTCGCCTTCGAGATAGGCGTCGGCGTGCAGCTGCTGATAGATCATGTGGCCTTTGAACTGGTTCTCGTTGATCGAGACGATCTTGCCCTTGGTCGGCTTGGTGTGCGGCGGGTACCAGGGCGCGCGGCCGCCGACGAGCAAAATGAGATCGGCGTCCTTGAGATGCTCGTAGGTGGCGACCCCGAGATAGAGCGGGTGGTCGGTGGGGAAATTGGCAAAATTGGCGACGCGGCCCCACATCGCCGGGATCGCCAAAAGATCGGCAAGCTCGACCAGCGCCTTGAACGCCGCCGGATCGCGGCCGGACTGCTCGGCGACGATGATCGGATTTTTGGCCGCGAGCAGAAGGCCGGCGACCTTTTCCACTTCGCTCGCGTGCGGCTCGACCCGCGGCGCGAACGGCACGTCGCGGTCGTTCTCCGGCGGCGTCCAGTCATGGAGCATGTGCTCGAGCGCGACGTTGAGGTAGATCGGGCCCTTGGGCGTGCGCTGCGCCATCTCGCCGGCGCGGATCACCTGCTCGTGGAGCGTGAAGGGGCTCGTCACCGGCCGCGCCTGCTTGGTGATGTTCTCGACGAAGCGCTCGATGCCGCCGACGCTCAAGCCGCCGTACCATTGCTGCTCGATCGGCAGCGACGGATCCTCGCCCAGCGTGTTGGATTCGCCCGACATCACGATCATCGGGACTTCCGATTGCAGCGCGCCGTGCACGCCCATCGAGCCTTGCAGGAGGCCGACGCCGGCATGGACCAGCACGGCCTGCGGCCGGCCGGTCATCAGCGTGTAGCCGGTCGCCATGTTGACGGCGAGCGTCTCGTGCCAGCAGTCGATATAGGCCGGGCCGGCGCGATTGCCGGTCTTTTGCCGCACCAGCGCTTCCCAGACCGGCGACCATTCCGATCCCGGCGACGACAAAATGTAGTCGATCTTGAGCTTGCGGAACGCTTCCAGGATCGCTTCCCCGCCGTCCATATAGTTTTTCATTTCCACCCTCATTTTCGGCCGCACAGGCGGCTCACCGAACACCGAAGCCGCGATCTGCGCAACAGCGCCAAAGCTTGCGGGCCATGCTTTGCTGGCAAAGGCCGTCTTGCTTGCCGGGCATGGCATCGAGCATAAGGGGCGCGATCCCTTGAATCGAGGCCATCCATGAGCGCCACCGCCCGAAAAACCCTGCGCACGCCGTCCGATATCGTCGATGCGCAACTCGCGGGACGCGATCGCCTTGCGACGCTGGAGCAGGTCGCGGCGCGCTACGCCGTCGCCATCACGCCGGCGCTTGCCGACCTGATCGATCCCTCCGATCCGCACGATCCGATGGCGCGGCAATTCGTGCCCGACGCGCGCGAGCTGCACATGGCGCCGGAGGAAAGCCACGACCCGATCGGCGACGAGGCGCACAGCCCGGTCGAGGGCATCGTGCACCGCTACCCGGACCGGGTGCTGCTCAAGCTCGTCAATGCCTGCGCGGTCTATTGCCGGTTCTGCTTCCGGCGCGAGATGGTCGGGCCGGGGCGGGGAGGGCTTGCGCCCGCCGCGCTCGACAAGGCGCTCGCTTACGTCGAAAACCATCCGGAAATCTGGGAAGTCATTTTAACCGGCGGCGATCCGCTGGTGCTCTCGGCGCGCCGGTTGAAAGACGTGGTGACGCGGCTTGCCGCGATCGCCCATGTCAAAGTCATCCGCGTGCACACGCGGGTGCCGGTCGCGGCGCCCGAACGGGTGACGGCCGCGTTGGCGCGCGCACTGCGCACCGACAAGGCGACCTTTGTGGTGTTGCATGCCAATCATCCGCGCGAGCTCACCGCACAGGTCCGTGCCGCCTGCGCGCGCTTGATCGACGCCGGCATCCCGATGTTATCGCAATCGGTGCTGCTGCGCGGCGTCAACGACGATGCCGAGACGTTGGCGCGTTGCTGCGCGCGCTGGTCGAATGCCGGATCAAACCCTATTACCTGCACCACGCCGATCTCGCGCCCGGCACCGCGCATCTGCGCACCACGATCGCAACGGGTCAGGGCTTGATGCGCGCGCTGCACGGCCGCATTTCGGGCCTGTGTCAGCCGACCTATGTGCTCGACATTCCCGGTGGCCACGGCAAATCGCCGATCGGACCGAATTACCTGAGCGCGGACGGCACAATGATCGAGGATTTTTGCGGCCGGCGGCACGCCTATGCGGGAACCGCTTCGGGTGTGGAGAAAAATACCGCGGTCTCGAATTCGTAGCCGCAGGCGTCGCACGACCAAGTGTGGCGCACGCAGCGTTCATCGAGATGTTCGGACCAGTCGGGAGCGAGCAGCCAAGCCTGGCATTGCGGGCAAGTGTTCTTGTCGTGGGTAGCCAGCCGCGCACGCGCCGGGGACTCTGTCTGGAGAGCCATGATTCCTCCTCCCTGAACCACCCCCTCCGCCCGAAGCGATGGTTAAGTGCACTCTGTGGCGGTCCGATGACCGTTCCGTGCCGATGCTCGGACAGCGCAAAGAATTTGCCGTGACGTGCCGGTACGCCACGACCGCGAACGCGCGGTTGCGGAACTTTCGCCGTTTGCATTGCATTAACGGCTTTGACGGGAACACGGCGGGAGCAGCGAACGCGGGAGCAATTTTATGCAATTCAAGCGAATGCGAAGGGCGGCGCAAATCATGTTTGGTGTGTCCATCGCGGCGCTTGGTGCCGGAGCGGCCATCGGCAATGCCTATGGCGCCAGTGGAACCTTCATCGTGGCGCAGACCACCGTGCCGCAATCCTCGGAAGTTCCGGTGTCGCCCACGAACCCGCCGGCGTTCCCCGGCACGACGGCGCCCAACACCGGGACGGGAATAAATCCGCTGACCGGGACACCCTGTCTCGGTGCCGGCTCTTCGGCGATCGGCGGCACGCAAACGGTGCCGGGCGCTACACCACCTCCGATCAACGGCGTGTACGGCCAGAACGGCACAAGTCCGGGTGCGTGTTGACTGGATTGCCGTGACGGTTTGCTCGGCATCGCCGCGTCTGTGTCGAGCAAAAATACGCTTCTGTTTGTTAGGTAAGCGGCCACCGGCGGCATGAACTTTAATTAATTTGCCGGCCATCGGCCCTCAATGCGGGATGCTTATCATCGGTGTTGGCGTTCGGGTTTCTCCTAAAGCTTCACGCTGAAACAGGAGCATGCCATGAGACCGCTAATCATCTCAGCACTGATCGCTGCTTCGCTCGCGCTCGTTGGCAACGGCGCAATGGCAGCCGACACCTACGCAAAGGATGGGACGCCGGCCGCACCGGCCCATGGCGCCGCGCACGTCGCGGTACGCCATCCCTATCCGGTAGCTCGCTACGGCTTTGCCCCGCCACCGGTCGATGTGGCGCAAATTATCGGCAGCCTCCTCGCCAGTCCGTGGCTGGCGCCCTATGTGGCGCATTATGGCGGGCGGGTGCCGATCACGCACAATTCCGGCGGCACCTATGAGCCTTACGACCCGCCGACCTACGATACCTCGTCGCCGCCGGACAACTCCGTTCAGCAATCGCTCGACGCGCAAGCGGAGGCGCAGTCCCTTCAGCAGATGAACGACACCGATGCCATGACGGCGTCGATGGCGGCGGCGGCCGCGCAGACCGCCGCCGATGATGCGGCGGAGACCCAGCAGATCATGAACAATGGCGGCCTGTAGTCTCTGGATGACCGATCGACGGAAGTGCTATCGCCCGCGACAAGGCGGTAGCACTTTCATTCACCGCCGCAGCGCTTCGGCTGGAACGTCGAGCGGCGTCACGAAGGCCTTCCGGCTGTTTTTTTGCAAAATCGCGGTGACAAGAAAAATCGGCACGGTGAGGCGGGATTGGATCGGGTTGAGCGAGCGCGCGTATTTCGCGTTGCTCGCCACCACGTCGTTGCTGATCGGCGCGTCGGCGGCGTGCGACACCGTGAGATCGATCACTTCGTAATTGTTGTCGCGGCACAACAGCCAGAAGAATTGCGGATTATAGCTGACGACGCCGTGGGTCAGCATGCCGCCGGCCGGCACTTCGTGCATCATCACGCCGCCGACCTTGGTGAGATCGTGCATCACGCGGAACGCGTTGTCCTGATTGACGACGTGCTCGGTGGTGCCGGCGTTGACCACCAGGTCGAAGCCGGATCGCAACCGGTAAGGCACGCGATCGCGATTGAGATCGAGCGAGGTCACGCCGCGGTGGCCGCCGTATTCCACGGCATTGTAGGAAAAGCCCAAGGATTCCCAGAACGGCCGCGAGGCCGGCGCCGACTCCGCCTGGCGCTCGATGCCGTCGACGATCGAGGTCTCCTGCGGTGCGCCGAGATCGATCGGCTTGCGGCCGAACAGGCCGTAAAGCTCGGCCAACGGCGCGTCGGCGCGCAGGAACGAGTTGGACAATTGCTGCGCGCCGATCTCGACCACGCGCGCGCGGTCGGGCAGGCGGCCGGAACGCCGCAGCGCGATCAGGTGCAAGATCGTCTCGTAGGCAAGTCCCACGACGGCTTCTCCCTCGCCGCAAATGTTCTGGCGGGGCTAGAGCGAAAGTCAAGGCAGGTGAGTTGGCGGGCGACCGTGCAAGACCCCAAGGCACTCGCCATCCGATCTGGCGCGGCAGACCGCAATCTACGTCGATAAGATCCTGAAAGGGGCAAAGCCCGCGGAATTACCTGTCGAACAGCCGACAAAGTTCGAGCTGGCCATCAATCTCAAGGCGGCGAGCGTGCTCAACCTGACGATTGCCCGCGAATTCCTTTTGCTGGCCGACGATGTGATCGAATGACGCGCCGATATCGGGGCTTCAGGGCAGCCAGAACGGCATCGCCTGTTTGAATCGCTCTGAGCTGCGCGACAATCCGATGTCGAGCAAAATGTCGTCGCTGAGACTTGGCAGATCGAGGCCGAAGCTCGAACTATCGCGCCAGGTGAAGAACCGGTGTTTGAACTGGCGCCACACGCCAAGCGGATTCGGATTTGTCGGGCTCATATCTGTCTCCGCAGTAGGAGAATTTGACTGTGACCATAAGCCCATGCCGCAACAGCGGGTGTGATATGCAACACCACAGCGCGCTTTCCTCGCAAGAAAATTTCGTCCCAAAACGTCTTGGTCAGATGGCCGCTTGTGTGATGTCGATCACATTTAATGCCATTTGTTGCCCGTGGACGGCACGCAGCTGAGCGAATTTCACACTCCAATACCTGGACGGGCCGCACCGGCGAAGGAGAGGGCGGCCGTCCATGTCGGTGTCGTTGCGAATCTGGCCCAGATAGCCCTTTCGACCGCATTGGATTTAACGATAAAGTGCTCAACGCGCAGGTTAGGGCGGGCATGCAACGGCGCGCAGGCGAGGTTATCGAGTGAGGCGGCGCGAATTCATTTCGCTCCTTGGCGGCGCGGCCGCAGCCATCTGGCCGCGCGCCGCGCGGGCGCAACAACGCGAGCAAAAGCGGCGCGTTGCGGTGCTGATGGGCGGGCTTTTATCGGGCGACGCCAACGGACAGGCCGAAGCCGGCGCGCTCGAGGACGCTTTGCAGGAGCGCGGCTGGCGGCAGGGCGGCAATATCGAGCTCACCTATCGCTGGCCGGGCGCCGAGCTCGATGCGGTGCGGGCGGCCGCGAGCGAAATCGCCGCCAGCCGACCCGATCTGGTCGTCAGCCGTACCACGCCGGCCACGTCGGCGCTGATGAGCGCCGGCCTGCCGACGGTTTTCTTGCTGGTGGCCGATCCGATCCGTTCAGGCTTTGTGCAAAATCTCGCGCATCCCGGCGGCAACGTCACCGGATTTACCAATTTCGAAGCCTCGGTCGGCGGCAAGTGGCTCGAGCTTCTCAAAGAAGCCGCGCCAGGCGTCACGCACATTACGCTGTTGTTCAATCCGCAGACCGCGCCGTTTGCCGAGAACTATCTGCATGCGGCGCAGGCGGCGGCGCAAACTCTCGGCGTCACCGTGGCACCGGCGCCGTCGTACGAGCACGGCGGAACTGGAAAGCGCGGTTGCGGCTGCGGCGGCGACGCCCGGTGGCGGGATTGTCGCCATGTTCGACACGTTCCTCGCCGAGCATCGCGACTTTCTGGTCTCGCTGGCGATACGCTATCGGCTGCCGGCGATCTACGGCAGCCAGATTTTCGCGCCGAGCGGCGGGCTGATGGCTTACGCGTCCGATTATCCGGATATTTTCCGCCGCGCCGCTGACTATGTCGACCGCATCCTGCGCGGCGCCCGCCCGGGCGATCTGCCGGTCCAGGAGCCGGCCAAATTCACGCTCTCGGTCAATCTCAAGGCCGCCGCGGCCATCGGGCTCACCTTGCCGCAGTCGCTGATCACGCGCGCCGACGAGGTGATCGAGTGAGGCGGCGCGATTTCATCGCGCTCGCCGGCGGCCTGACGGCAGCGTGGCCGCTTGCCGCTCGCGCGCAGCAGGACAATCGCGTGCGCCATATCGGCGTCTTCATGAATTTGCCCGAGGGCGACCCCGATGCGACGCGCTGGATTGCTGCTTTGCTGAAATCGCTCGACGAGTTCGGCTGGACGGAAGGCCGCAACATCCGGCTCGATTTCCGCTGGGGGGTCGATGCCGAGCATGTTCGCAAGAATGCCGAAGAGCTGGTTGCACTTAATCCGGACGTCATCGTGGCAGCTTCGGCGCCGGCGGTTCTCGCGCTGCAGCAAGCGACGCGCAAGGTGCCGATCATATTCGTCGCGGTCACCGATCCGGTTGCGCTCGGTCTTGTCGAGAGCCTGGCGCGGCCGGGCGGCAACACCACGGGTTTTTCCCCGGCCGAACTCGGCTTGGGGGCAAAATGGCTCCAGGTCCTCAAAGAGATGGCGCCGGCCCTGACGCGGGTTGGCGTTTTTCACAACCCGGCCAATTCCGGCTCGGTGTCGCAATTCGCCATCGTTCAAGCCGCGGCGCCCTCGCTTGGCCTCGCGCTCAGCGTGATCGATACGGCCGATAAGTCCGCGATCGAGCAGGCCGTCGCGGCCTTCGCGAATTCGCCGAATGGCGGACTGCTTGACGCTGCGGATAGGGGAGAATATTTCGCTCGCGCGATTCGCTCGTCGCCTTGGCGGCCCAGTATCGATTGCCGGCGATTTATCCGTTACGGATCTTCGCAACGGCCGGGGGGCTCGGCCTCCTATGGACCCGACGTGGCCGAGGAGTACCGCCAGGCTGGCGGCTATGTCGACCGCATCCTGCGGGGTGAAAAACCGGCCAATTTGCCGGTCCAGGTGGCGAGCAAGTACCAGTTGGTCATCAATCTCAAGACCGCCAAATCGCTCAATCTGGCCCTCCCGCAGACGCTCCAGGCGACGGCCGACGAAGTCCTCGAATAAAGGCAGCGGGCAGGTTCCCGCATGTTGTGCTAAGATAATGAAATGAAAGCGGATACCGATCAGCGCCCCGGTCCGATGGGCCTCGCAAGCCGTCTCGGCAAGGCCGGGCCGGCGGTCGGCGCTTCGATCGTGCGCAGCCGCCTGTTCATCAAATATGTGGCGCTGCTGGTCGCCGTGGTCGTTCTCGCGCTGCTTGCCAACGGCGCTTTCGAGATCTGGTTTTCGTACCAGGAGCACAAGGCCTCGCTGATCGGCATCCAGCGCGAGCAGGCCGAGGGCGCCGCGTCGAAAATCGAGCAGTTCATCACCGAGATCAACAGTCAGGTCGGCTGGACGACGCAATTGCCGTGGTCGGACTCCACGCTCGATCAGCGCCGCTTCGACGCGCTGCGGCTGTTGCGGCAGGTGCCGGCCATCACCGAGCTCGCCCAGATCGACGCCTCCGGCCACGAGCAGCTGCGCGTCTCGCGGCTGACCATGGACGTGGTCGGCAGCGGCGTCGACTATTCGACCAAGCCGGAATTCACCCAGGCCGTGGCGCACAAGGTCTATTACGGGCCGGTCTATTTCCGCCGCGAGTCCGAGCCCTATATGACGCTGTCGCTCGCCGGCACGCGGCGCGATACCGGGGTGAGCATTGCCCAAGTCAATCTCAAGCTGATCTGGGACGTGGTGTCGAAGATCAAGGTCGGCCAGCGCGGCCGCGCCTATGTGGTCGATGCCGACGGCCGCCTCATCGCGCATCCCGACATCAGCCTGGTGTTGCGCAATACCGATATGTCGAAGCTGGCGCAGGTCCGCAGCGCCCGCTCCGCCGGTTCGGGCCAGGCGGTGCAGGAGTCCGAGGATATTACCGGCAACCGGGTGTTGACCGCCTATGCGCAGGTGACGCCGCTCGGCTGGCTGGTTTTTGTCGAGACGCCGGTCGCCGAAGCCTATGCGCCGCTTTACGCGTCGATCCAGCGCACCGGCTATGTGCTGTTCGGCGCGCTTCTGCTCGCCTTCATCGCCGGCATGTTCCTCGCCAGGCGGATGGTGGTGCCGATCCAGGCGCTGCGCGCGGGCGCGGCGCGGATCGGCTCGGGCGATCTTGAGCCAACGCATCAACATCAAGACCGGCGACGAGGTCGAGGCGCTGGCCGACCAGTTCAACGACATGGCGGGCAAGCTCGAGGAATCCTATGCCGACCTCGAGCAAAAAGTCGAAGACCGCACCCACGAGCTGAGCCAGGCTCTCGATCAGCAAACCGCGACAGCGGAGATCTTGCAAGTCATTTCCAGTTCGTCGCCCGGTTCGAGCTCCAGCCGGTATTCGAGCGCCATGCTGAAGAACGCGACGCGCATTTGCGAGGCGAAATTCGGCGTATCTTTCACTTCGGGAAGGCGACGCTTTCCGCGTCGTCGCGATGCACGATGCGCCGCCGGCTTACGCTGAATTGAGATAGCGCGAGCCGGCTTTTCACAAGCCCACCGGCCAAATGCCGGCGACCTGATAGCGCCATGGCGATCGCGCATGCAGCGGGCGGTCCAGTCGTTGCCGATTTCGCCGACATAAGCACAACGATGACCCGCTGGCATGCGATGCCTTTGGCGCGACGTCGAGGTCGCGAAGGCAGCATCTTTCGTTGTCCCGATGCTGAAGGAAAACGAGGTCATCGGCACCTCCGCTATCTATCCGCCAAGAGGTTCGGCCTTTCGATGACAAGCAAGTTGCATTGCTCGACGAACTTCGCCGCCCAAGCCGTCATCGCCATCGAAAATACGCGCCTGCTTCACGAGCTGCAGCAATCGCTGCAGCAGCAGACCGCGACCGCGGACGTGCTCAAGATCATCAGCCGTTCGACTTTCGACTTACAGACGGTTTTTGAAACGCTCGTCGAGTTGGCATCCCGGCTATGCCGCGCCGAACAGGCGGCCATTCTGCGGATGAAGGATGGTCAATTTCATATCATCGCCGCGCATGGCTCCGATGAGTTCAAGCACTACATGCAAGCTCATCCGATCGCCATCGACCGATCGTCGGTGTCCGGCAGGGCGGCGTTGGAAGGCCGCATCGTCCAGGTTGCGGACGTCCTCGCCGATCCGGAATATGCCAAACACGAGACCCAGCGCGTCGGCGGCTACCGCACCGTGCTCGGCGTTCCGCTGCTGCGCGAGGGAGCGGCGATCGGCGCCGTGCTGTTGACCCGATCCGAGGTCCAGCCGTTCACCCAACAGCAGATCGACCTGATCACGACCTTTGCCGACCAGGCGGTGATCGCCATCGCCAATGTCAGCCTGTTCGACGAAATCCAGGACAAGAGCCGGCAGCTCGAGCAGGCGAGCCAGCACAAGTCGCAGTTCCTCGCCAATATGAGCCACGAGCTGCGCACGCCGCTCAACGCCATCATCGGCTACAGCGAAATCTTGCAGGAAGACGCCGTCGATCTCGGCCAGGACAATCTCGTTTCTGATCTGAAGAAGATCGAAAGTGCCGGGCGGCACCTGCTCGGCCTGATCAACGACATTCTCGATCTGTCGAAGATCGAAGCCGGCAAGATGGATATCTATCTCGAAGACGTCGAGATCGTGCCGCTGCTCGAAGAGGTGCGCTCGATCATCGTGCCGATGGCGGAGAAGAATGCCAACGTGCTCGAATACCGCTTGGCCGACAATCTCGGCAGCATGCGCACCGACCGCACCAAGCTCAAGCAGAGCCTGCTCAACCTCTTCAGCAACGGCAGCAAATTCACCCAGAACGGCCGCTTGACGCTCAACGTGCAGCGATTCGAAACCGACAAGCCGATGGTGAGCTTCGCCATCTCCGATACCGGCATCGGCATGACCGAAGAGCAACTCGGCCGGCTGTTCCAGGCGTTCAACCAGGCCGATGCCTCGACCACCAAGAAATACGGCGGCACCGGGCTTGGGCTCGCGATCACGCGGAATTTCTGCCAATTGCTCGGCGGCAACGTCACCGTCACCAGCAAGCCGGGCGAAGGCTCGACCTTTACCATCGTGCTGCCGGACAGCCCCGTTGCGCCGGCACCGGCCAAGGCCGCGGATGCGCCGCCGCTGTCGGTCGAGGTCGACGCTGCACCAACGGTCCTTGTCGTCGACGACGACCCCACCGCGCGCGAACTGTTGAGCGCCAACCTGAAAGGCGCCGGCTATCGTCTGCTGCAAGCCTCGAGCGGCGACGAGGCTTTAAGTCTGGCGCGCTCGACGCGCCCGGACGCCATCACGCTCGACGTGATGATGCCGAAGCCGGACGGCTGGGACGTGCTGAGCGCGCTCAAGGCGGACGCCGATCTGCGCGACATTCCCGTCGTCATCGTCACCATGCTGTCGGACCGCGGCATCGGGCTGTCGCTCGGCGCCGTCGAGGTGCTGACCAAGCCGGTCGAGCGCGCGCAGTTGACGGCGCTCGATCCATAACCTGGTGCGCCGCGAAGGTCCCGTCCTGGTGGTCGAAGACGATGCCGGCGCGCGCGAGATGATCCGCCAGACGATCGAAAAGATGAGCCTGCCGGTCGCCGAGGCCGACAACGGCCTTCAGGCGCTGAGCTGGCTTGGCGAGCATCCGCTGCCGGCCGTGATCCTGCTCGACCTGATGATGCCGGAAATGGACGGGTTCGAGGTGCTCGATGCGCTGGCTGCGCACGCGCAATGGCGGGACATCCCTGTCATCGTCATTACGGCAAAACAGCTTACGGCTGCCGAGCGGGAACGCCTGCTGGGACAGGCGCGCAAGGTGATCGAGAAGGGCGGCGCGTCGCGCCTGGATATCGTCGCGGCCATCAACGAGGCGGTGCGGCGGCGGCCTGTGCGCGCGGCGGTCAGCGCGAATGCGTAAGTAAAAATGAGGGCGGCAAATGGCAAAAGTTCTGTTGGTCGAAGACAACGAAATGAACCGCGACATGCTTTCGCGGCGTCTCATCCGCCGCGGCTTTCAGGTGGTGTTCGCGATGGACGGGCAGCAGGGCGTCGATCTGGCCCGCAGCGAGCAGCCCGACATCATTCTGATGGATATGAGCCTGCCGGTCATCGACGGCTGGGAGGCGACCCGCCGCGTCAAGGCCGATGACGCCACCCGCAGCGTGCCGGTGATCGGGCTGACGGCGCACGCCATGGCCGGGGACCGCGAAAAGGCCATCGAGGCCGGCTGCGACGATTACGACACCAAGCCGGTGGAGCTCGACCGCCTCATCGGCAAGATCGAGCGCCTGATCGGCGCGGCGAAAGGCTAGAGCATGATCCAAAGTGGAATCCGGTTTTCCGAAAAGATCATGCTCCGCCTTCCAACGGCGTTACGGAGCAGCCTTGTCGAGCACCGCAGCGGACGAGCGCCTCAATCGGGCCTTGACGGCGTTCCTGCGCCAGGAGGTGCAGGCGCCGGCGACCGCCGTCACCGAATTCCTCGACATGATCATCGAGGATGCGCGCCGGCTGCAGCTCGATGCCATGCTCGCCGACCTCGAGCGCATGCGCGGCGCCAGCGTGCAGCTGAACACATTCGTCAAAGGCATCATCAGCGACTCGACCGCGGATCGCCGGGAGGACGAGACCGCGGAGGCGTTTCACCGGCGGCTGCGGCACGACTTGCGCACGCCGCTCAACGCCATCAAGGGCTATAGCGAGCTGTTGATCGAGGATATGGAGCCGACGGCGAACATCCGCTGCGCGCGGATCTCGCCAAGCTCAAGGAATTCGCCGACCAGCTGCTCGGCCAGATCGACGCCATGGTGGCGCTGGCGCGGCAGCAGGGCGACGGAGCGGACGGCGCCGACGGCCGCGCCAAGGAGCTCGATGTCGTCGCCGACGTGTTGCGCACCGTGGCGCCGCTGCCGGCTGGGCGGTGAATTGCGCGAGACGATGCAAGCGAGCGCGATCCTCGTCGTCGACGACAATGCCGCCAACCGCGACGTGCTGGAGCGCCGGCTGACGCGGGAGGGCCACACAGTGGTCCCCGCCGCGACCGGCGCGGCGGCGCTAAAGCTTGTCGCGGAGCGGGAATTCGATCTCGTCCTGCTCGATCTCATCATGCCGGAAATGAGCGGTTTTGAGGTTTTGCGCCGGCTCAAGGCGACGGACCTGACCAAAGACATTCCGGTGATCGTCATTTCCGCGCTCGACGAAATCGACAGCGTCGTGCGCTGCATCGAGGCCGGCGCCGAGGACTATTTGAGCAAGCCGTTCAACCCGACGCTGCTGCAGGCGCGCGTCGGCGCCTCGCTGGAGAAAAAATGGCTGCGCGACCGCGAGAAAAAATTCATCGCCGAGCTGGAACAGGAAAAGCGCCGGTCCGAGACACTGCTCCTGAACATCTTGCCGCAAAGCATCGTCGATCGCATGCGCGGTGGCGAGGTGGTGATCGCCGACCGCGTCGCGGAAGCCACCATCCTGTTTTGCGATCTGGTCGGGTTCACCGCGCTCAGCCACGAATTGTCGGCCGATCAGGTGATCGATTTTCTGAGCCAAATCTTTTCCAGCTTCGATCGCCTGGCCGCCGAGCAGGGGGTGGAAAAGATCAAGACCATCGGCGACGCCTACATGGTGGCGGCGGGGATTCCCGAAGCGCAAGCCGATCATGCGATACGCGTCGCCGCGCTCTCGCTGCGCATGCTCGATGAGGTGAATGCGATCGCAGCCGCGACCGGCCTGAAGCTGCAGGCCCGGATCGGCGTTCACTCTGGCCCCATCGTTGCCGGCGTCATCGGCACGCACAAATTCGCCTACGACGTCTGGGGCGACACGGTGAATACCGCAAGCCGCATGGAATCCCACTCCTTGCCCGGCCGCGTTCAAGTCTCGGCCGCGACGCGTGCTTTGTTGGGCGATCGGTTCGACTTCGAGCCGCGAGGGAGCATCGAGGTCAAGGGCAAGGGAATGATGGAAACTTTTTTCCTGGGCGCGCGACCATCCGCAAGGACGACCCCGGCGACCGCGCGCGGCACGACGTAAGCGTCAGGAGATAGACCGGCGCCGCACCTGCTCGGCGGCCGCTCGTCCCGCCAGGCGTCCAAGCACGGTCGCAGTCAGCAGGCCGTTTCCGGACAGGTAGCCCGCCGCAGTCGCGCCGGACACGCCCGCGGCGGCCCCGCCGGCAGCAAACAGGTTCGGAAAAGCGGCGCCGTTATCGCGCTTGACGCGACCGCAAGCGTCGATGGCGAGGCCGCCCTGGGTGTGAAACAGCGCGCCCGTCACCTTGACCGCGCAAAGCGGCGGTTCGCAGCGTTGCGCAGCAACGAATTGACGCCCGTAGCGATCGCGGCCGCCGCACGCTTTGAGGTTTTGCACGTCGCGCCATTCGCCGGTCAGCGCCGCTGCCGGCACACCCATCGCGCGCGCGAGATCCTCTACGCTGTCTGCCGAAAGAATTGCGCCGGTCCGCTCGGCGTTCTGGAAATCCTCGAACTGTCGCGCGACCGCCGCGATCCGGGTATCGAAAACGCTCCACGCCGTCTTGCCGGGTTGACGCAAAACCTCGGCGGCCTGCTCGGAATAGCCGCGCGATTCGTCGCAAAAGCGGCGGCCTTCGCCGTTGACCTGAATCCCGCCCTGCATGATCGTGGCCCAGGTGATCAAAATATTCTGCGGGGTCGCAACGGAACCGTGGCCTTGATAGGCGCCGAGATGAGCGAGCTCGGCGCCCAACGCCTGCCCCCACAGGACGGCGTCGCCGCGATTGCCTGGATGGCCGAAGTACAGCGCGTCCGCCATCTCGGGAATGAAGCGGCGCACGAGATCCGGATTGCCGCCATAACCGTTGCAGGCGAGCAGCAATGCGTCGCAGCCCAGCCGTTCGATCGCGCCGTCACCGCGCAGGATTTCGACGCCATCGATCGTGCCGTCGCGCGCGGCCACCAACCGCGTGGCGGCGCGCTCGGTCAGAATGACGATGTCGGCTGATTCCGCGGCACTGCGCAGGCGATCGATCAGCTCCAGTCCGGTGCGGCTCGGCAAGCCATGCATCCGCAGCGCCGTGTGGCCCGGATAATTGAAATTGTCGACGACGTCGAAGGGCAAGCCGTGGCGATCCGCCAGCCACTCGATCAGCGGCGCGGCATTGCGGGAGACGGCTTCGACCACCGCCGTGTCGGCTTGCCCATGCGCCTTGCGTTGAATATCGGCGGCCAATTGCTGCGGCGAGTCGGCGATGCTTTTGGCGCTTTGAAACCGCGTGCCCGCGGCGGGAATGAGTCCGGCCGACAAAGCCGTCGACCCGGCGGGCAGGGCGTCGCGTTCGATGACTACGGCATCGACGCCTGCTTCCTTGGCTGCCAGCGCCGCGCACAGTCCGGCGGCGCCGGCGCCGATGATCAAGACCGGCACATGAGCATCGAATTTTTGGGCGTCGAATTTTTCGCCGCCGGCAATGACGGCGCTCATCGGACCGGCTCGACGAGGAGATTGCCAAGCGCGTCGATGCGTCCGGTCAGGCCCGGCTCGAGCACGGTGGTGGCGTCGGGCTGCTCGAGGATCGCGGGCCCCACGATGGTCGCGCCGGCGGGAAGCTCGAGGCGCGCCCAGACCGGCGTATCGCACCAGGCGCCGCCGAACCAGACCCGGCGCGTGCCTTGCCGCGCCGCGCCGGACGGTTTTGGCGCGAACGCCGAAAAGTCGAATGGCGGACGTCGTCCAATCGCCGTCACGCGCAGCGAAACGATGCGCATCGCGATGCCGGGAAGAAGCCGGCTGAAGGATGCCAGATAGGCCGTCTCGAAGGCCTGGCGGATCACGTCTTCGCTCAAGCCGAAGTTTTTTCCCGCTCGACCGGCAGCGGCACGGCAAGCGTATGGGTCTGCCCGACGTAATGCATATCGAGCTCATAGGAGACGACAGTCTCCTCGACCGGAATGCCGGCCGCGGCAATCACTGCGCTCGCCTGCCGGCCGATCTCCGCCATGCGACGCTCCAGTGCGGCGATGTCGAGCCCGTCGAGCATGAGATTGAGCGTCTGCACCGTGTCATGGCGCAAATCGGCCAGCACGCAGCCGAGCGCCGACGTGATGCCGGGGAAACGCGGCACCAGTGCGCATTTCAAGCCGATCTCCCGGATCAAGGCGCCGGCATGCAGCGCGCCGCCGCCGCCGAACGGCATGGCGATGAAACGCGCCGGATCGTGACCGCGCTCCACCGAAACCAGCCGGATTGCGCCGGCCATGCGCGCCTCGGCGACGCGCACGATGGCGGCCGCGGCGTGATCGGTAGAAAGTCCAAGCGGCTTGCCGACATGGCTGGCGATGGCGCTTTGCGCCGCCGCGACGTCGAGCGACTTCAGTTCTCCGCCGAGCGGCCGCGCGGCATTGATGCGGCCGAGCACGACCTGGGCATCGGTGAGCGTCGGCCGCGTGTTGCCCGCGCCATAGCAAGCCGGTCCCGGCACCGAGCCGGCACTTTCCGGGCCGACCTGCAGCAAGCCGCCGCGATCGACCGATGCGATCGAGCCGCCGCCGGCGCCGATGGTGGTGATCTCGATCATGGGCGTGCGGATCACCAGGCCGAAATCGACGGTGGTCTGCGCCGCCATCGCGACCTTGCCGTTTGCAATCACCGAAACGTCGAACGACGTGCCGCCGAGATCGCAGGTGATGACATTGTCGAAACCGGCCGCCTTGGCCAGCGCCGCGCCGGCAACGACGCCCGCGGCCGGGCCGGACAGCGCCGTGCGCACCGGGGCGCTGCGTGCGGTCCTGGTCGACATGATGCCGCCGTTCGACTGCACGATATGGAGTTGCCCGGGAAATTGTTGCGCCAATAGCGCCCGGTCGAGCTCGCCCAGATAGGAGGCGACGACCGGCTGCAGATAGGCGTTGAGCGCCGCCGTCGACGAGCGCTCGAACTCGCGGATTTCGGACAACACTTCGTGCGAAGCGGTGACGAAGTCGTTGGGCCACAGCGCGCGCAATTCGGCCGCCGCCCGGCGCTCGTTCTCGGCATTGGCATAGGCATTGATGAACGTGACCGCGACCGCCTGTGCGCCTTTCTCCAGAAGGAGTTTTGCCGCTGCGCGGATTTGCTCCGGATCGACGGCGGCCCGGACCGTGCCGTCGGCCAGCGTGCGCTCATCGACCTCAAGGCGCATGTCGCGGTCGACGATCGGGACGAAGTCGCCCCACAGGCCCCAGGTGCGGCGGCGGTCGCGGCACCGCATTTCCAGCGTGTCGCGAAAGCCGCGCGTGGCGATGACGCCGATTTTTGGGCCGCGCCGCTCCAGCAGCGTGTTGGTGCCGACCGTCGTGCCGTGCACGATGGAAGCTATTCCAGCAGCACCGCCGAGCGCGGTGAGGCCGTTGAGAAAACCCTTGGCTTCGTGGCCG
This sequence comes from uncultured Alphaproteobacteria bacterium, assembly GCA_963831975.1. GTDB lineage: Bacteria > Pseudomonadota > Alphaproteobacteria > Rhizobiales > Xanthobacteraceae > BOG-931. Next base: position 2,006,842 of record CAWHSO010000025.1, on the reverse strand, counting down.
CGATAGGACGGCACTTTGGCGGTGCGGAAGCTGCCGCCCGCCGCATCGAGCATGAACAAGTCGGTGAAGGTGCCGCCGACATCTATGCCGACAACGACCATGGTCAGGCGCGCGCCTTTGCGGTGCCGGCGAGATCGGGCGCCAAATCGTCGCGCAGCACGACTTTGTAGTCGCGCAGCGCTGCCTCGCGCGTCACATAGCCGAGCCGAACGTCGCGCGCGACCAGTGCCGGATCGCGCTCCGCCGGATCGCCGCAGCCGCCGCCGCCTGGCGTTTCCAGCCGCACCTTCTGGCCGCGGCGAATTTTTACGTCGGTGATTTTTGAAACCAGCGCCGGGGTCTTTACACCATGGTCGGTTTCATAGGTGAAGCGATTGAGCGCCGCCGGGCCGCCGCCATTGACGCCGAACGGCGGAAATTTGCCGCGCTCGCCGATCAGAAAGACGTCGGCGCCGCCCTCGGCCAAAACCTCGATCTCATAAATGGCACCGAGCCCGCCGCGACGCAGTCCGGGGCCGCCGGAATCCGGCCGCAGCGCCCATTGGGTGAACATCACCGGATAAAGCGATTCCAGGATTTCCACCGGCGGGATTGTCGCGGTCGAGATCGGATTGTTGCTGTGATTGAGCCCGTCGCTCTCCGGGTTGCCGCCAAGGCCGCCGCCGAAGAAGCAGAACATGATCCAGCGCCGATGGTCCTCGCGCCAGCCGGCGAGCGACAGCGCATTGATGGTGGCGAAGGGACTGCCATTGGCGCGCTCGGGCGCGACTTTGGCGAAGGCGCCGAAGATGACGTCGATGACTCGCAGGATGGTCTCGGTATAGCCGGCGACCGGCCGCGGCGCCGAGACGCCGAGCAGCGTCGTGTCGGGGATGACGAATGCGATCGGCTCGAGGCAGCCGCCATTGGCCGGCACGTCGGTGAAGATATGCTTGAGCGCCACATAGCAGCTGGCAATCGTCGTCGAGCGCGCGATATTGAGCGGGCCGTCGCAGGGCTGAGCGGAGCCCGAGAAATCGAGCACCATGCGGTCGCCGGCGATGGTGAGCTCGAGCGCGATGCGCAGCGGCCGGTCGGTGACGCCGTCGTTGTCGAGGAAATCCTCATATGAATAAGTGCCGTCCGGCAGCGCCTTGATATTGGCGCGCATCAGCGCTTCGGCCCGCGCGCTGAGCGCCGCGACGGCCGAGGCGATGGTGTCGTCGCCGTATTCGTCGAGCAAGAGATGCAGCCGGCGCTCGCCGAGATCGAGCGCATTGAGCTGGCCGTTGAGGTCGCCCCAGTTCGATTGCGGCACGCGGGTGTTGGCTGAAAGGATATCGATGACGTCGCGCTGCACTTCGCCCGCGCGCACCAGCTTGACCGGCGGAATAAGGATGCCTTCCTGATAGCATTCGGTCGCTTTCGGATTGTAGCCGCCGGGCACGGCGCCGCCGACGTCGAGCCAATGTCCGACCGAAGCGATCCAGGCAAACAGCCGGCCGTCGCGCATCAGCGGACGTACCAGACGGAAATCGTTGAGATGCGTGCCGCCGTCATAGGGATCGTTGAAGATGAAGGTGTCGCCGCTCTCAAGTCCGCCGTCGCGCGCGACCAGGTCGATCACCGCTTTCACCGCAAAGGCCATGGCGCCGACGAAGATCGGCAGGCCGGACGTGCCTTGCACCAACGTAGCGCCGGTCTCGGCATGATAGAGGCCGTTGCAGGCGTCGTGCGCCTCGGCAATGATCGGATTGAACGCCGAGCGATAAAGCGTGGCGTCCATCTCGTCGGCGATCTGAACCAGACGCCCGTTGAGAACCGCCAGCGTGACCGGGTCGAGCGCCTTCACTGCGCGCTCGATTTTTTGCCCGGCGCGGCCGTCTCGTAGCGCCGGCCGAGCGCCAGCATGTCCGGCGTGCCGATCACCGCGTTGAGCCCGTCGAAGTCGAGCATGCGGGCACGGAACGGTTCGGTGGTGCCGTGCGCGGCCAGCGAGCCGTAATATTCCGCCGCCATACGGCCCAGCGCCCGCACGATGCCGCCGGGAAAGATGACGAGCGCGAAACCGATTGTCTCAAGCTCGGCCGCCGCCAGCGGCGGTGTCTTGCCGCCTTCCACCATATTCGCCATCAGTGGCGCTCTATTGCCCAAGGCCGCGACCATGCGGCCGAGATCGTCACGCGCCTTCGGCGCCTCGACGAACAGCATGTCGGCGCCGGCCTCGCGATAGAGCACCGCGCGCTCGATCGCCCGATCGAAACCTTCGACGGCAACCGCATCGGTGCGGGCGATGATCAGCGTCTCGCGCGAGCGCCGCGCATCGAGGGCGGCGCGAATCTTGCCGCACATTTCGGCCGCCGGAACCAAAACCTTGCCGTCGAGATGGCCGCAGCGCTTGGGAAAATCCTGATCCTCGATCTGGATGGCATCGGCGCCGACCCGCTCGAACTCCTGCACGGTGCGGAAAACATTCAGCGCGTTGCCGTAGCCGGTGTCGGCATCGACGATCAGCCGCGCCGGAACGCGATCGCGGATCAGCGCCAGCGTGTTGGCAACCTCCGTCATGCTGACCAGGCCGATATCGGGGCGGCCGAGCCGCGTGTAAGCGATGGCCGCACCGGACACATACAGCGTCGTGAAGCCGGCCTGCGTCGCCACCAATGCGGTGAACGGGTCGTAGACGCCGGGCGCCACGACGATGGGCTTGCGGGCAAGACGAGATTTCAAGGTTTCCGCGTCAGCCATTGTTACTTACCAACATGATCACATTCCCAGATAGGCGCGCTTGAGCTCGGGGTCTTTGGCGATGTCGGACGAGCGACCCTCTAGCACGAACCGGCCATTGTCGAGGATATAGGCGCGCTGCGCCACGTCCAGGCTTTGCACGACGTTCTGCTCGATCAAGCAGGATCGCGACGCCTTGCGCATTGATGGCCTTGATCAGGACGAACAGCTCTTCGACCAACAGCGGCGACAGGCCGAGCGATGGTTCGTCGAGGATCAGGAGCTCCGGCTCCGCCATCAAGCCGCGGCCGATCGCCAGCATCTGCTGCTCGCCGCCCGATAAAGTACCGGCACGCTGGCGCTGCCGCTCGGCGAGGCGGGGAAAGGTTGAAAATACGCGCTTGCGGTTATCCTCGCGGCGGGCGCGGCCGCGGCGGTAGGCGCCCAGGTCCAAATTCTCGCGCACCGTCATGTTGGGAAAGATGCGCCGGCCCTCCGGCACATGAATGAGACCGCGCGCCACGATCTCAGCCGGCCGCTCGGGGCCGATGGCCCGATCCTTGAAGCGGATGGCGCCGCGCCACGGCCGCATCACGCCCGAGATGGTGCGGCTCATGGTCGATTTGCCGGCGCCGTTCGAGCCGAGCACCGTGACGATTTCGCCCGGATGCACGTCGAGATCGATACCGCGCAGGATCTCCGTGCTGCCGTAGCCGGTGTGCAGACCTTTCACCGCGAGCAAGGGTTCAACCATGGCCGGCTCCGGCGGTCATACGGCTCGCCGCGCCGTGGCCGAGATAGGCCTCGATGACGCGCCGGTCGGCGGCAACCTGTTGCGGCGAGCCTTCGGCGATGATGCGGCCTTCGGCCAGGACAAAGACATGCTCGGCCAGGCTCATCACCGCCTGCATCACATGCTCGACCATCAGGATCGTCACGCCGCGCCTGGCGATATCGCGGATCGCCGGCACGATGTCGCGGATTTCCGATGGATTGAGCCCGGCCAGAACTTCGTCGAGGAGCAGAAGTTTTGGCCCGATGGCGAGCGCGCGCGCCAGCTCGAGCCGCTTGCGCCCAGCCACCGTCAGCGCCGCCGCCGGCCGTTCGAGCTGCGCACCGAGATCGATCGTATGGGCGATGTCGGAGGCTGCCGCGAGCGCGTCGGCACGGTGGCGCCGCGACAGGTGGCAGCCGACCGCGATATTCTCGCGCACCGTCAGGCCCACAAACGGCTGCACGATCTGGAAAGTGCGGGCGATGCCGCGGCGGGCGAGCCGGTGCGGCGGCTCGCCGGTGACGTCGGCGCCGCCGTAAATGATGCGCCCTTGGTCCGGCCGCAAAAATCCGGAGACCATCGAGAACAACGTGGTCTTGCCGGCGCCGTTCGGCCCGATCAGGGCGGTGATGCGTCCGGGCATGACATCGAACGAGACATTGTCGACGGCGCGCAAGCCGCCGAAGCGCTTCGAGACATTTTCGATCCGCAGCAGCGCCTCAGCCATGACTGCGGTCCACAGATGCGCCGGGGCGAAATCGCCGCGGCATCAATCCGGACAACAGTCCGGCGATACCGCGCGGCGCCAAGCCGACGACGGCGACCAGGACGACACCGTAAATCACAAGATCGAGGCCCGGCGCGCCGCCGGTCACAAGCTTGGTCGCCTCGCCGAGCGTCTTGATGACGAGCGCGCCGATCGAGCGGCCCGAACAACGTGCCGGCGCCGCCGACGATCGGCGCGAGCAGGGCGTCGATCGAGATCCAAGGCCCGTAAGCGATAGCGGCGTCAAGGAACAGAAAATACTGCGCATAGAAACAGCCTGCCGCCGCGGTGATGGCGGCGGAGATGGTCATGGCGCCGAGCTTGACCATGAAAGCATCGACGCCGAGTGCCTTGGCGGCATCCTCGTTCTCGCGAATGGCGACCAGATAGGCGCCGAAGCGGCTTCGTTCGATGGCGCGCACCACGATCAGAGACGCACCGACCAGGCCGAGCGCGATCCAATAAAACGGCGCGCGGCTTTGGAATTGAAACGCCTCGGGCCGCAGGTCGAGCTTGATCAGCGTGCCGACGCCGGCGCCGGTGATCGGCGCCACGCTGGCGATGATGCGCAGCACCTCGGCGAAAGCGAGCGTCACCAGCGAGAAATACGAGCCTTTCAGCCCGGACCGGAAGCTGAGCGCGCCGATGGCGGCGCCGACCAGGGCGCCCGCGGCGACGCCGATGACCAGGCCGAGCCAGGCATTGACGCCGTAGCGCACCTGCAGGATGGCCGTCACATAGGCGCCGGTGCCGAAGAACGCCGCGTGGCCGAACGAATATTGGCCGCCATAGCCGCCGAGCAGATTCCAGCCCTGGCCGGCGAGCGCGATCAGTAACGCCATCACCAGAAAATTCAGCACCACATTGGATGCGGTGAGGAACGGCACGGCGGCGAAGCAGCGCCACGGCAACGGCGATCGGCAGATACGCTTTCACGCCCGTTCGCCGAACAAGCCGCTCGGGCGCACCAGCAGCATCGCGATGAACATCACGAAAATGCCGATCTGGCCGAGCGATTCGCCGAGGAACACGCTGGACAGGCTTTCCACGACGCCGACGAACAGCCCGCCAATCAGCGCACCGACGATCGAGCCCATGCCGCCGAGCACGACGATGGTAAACGCGATCAGCACGAAGGCGTCGCCGGCGGTCGGGTTGACGTAATAGGTCGGGATCAGGAGGCAGGCGGCCACGGCCACGCAAGCGGTGCCCAAGCCGAAGGTGACCGCGTAGATATGCGCGACATCGATGCCGGAGAGCTCGGCGCCGAGTTTCTCCTTGGCCACCGCGCGGATGGCTTTGCCGGTATCGGTCCATTGCATGATCGCCCATAGCGCGACCGCGACCGCGATGACGGCGACGAAAGCGATGACGCGCGGCACCGCGAGAAATGCCGTGCCGACTTCGATCGTGTCGAAGGCATAGGGCAGGTTGATGGTGCGCGTATCGCCGCGGAACGCGTAGAGCAGCGTATTCTCGATCACGATGGCAAGGCCGAGCGTGACCAGGAGAAAGTTGCGATCTTCGCCGTGGGCGGCCGGGCCGATGATGAAGCGCTGCAACGCATAGCCGAACAGGAAAAACAGCGGCGTCAAAAACACCGCCGCAAGATAGGGATCGATGCCGAGCAGCGTGTAGGCGAAGAAGGCGGCGAACATCGCGGCGGTCAACAGCGCGCCGTGGGCGAAATTGATGATGTGCAGGACGCCGTAGATCAGCGTCAGTCCGAGCGCGATCAGCGCGTAGACCGCGCCGGTCATCAAGCCGTTGAGCACCGCGGGGACGAGAATGACCGGCGACAGCATGGCGGCCTGGACCAGCCGGCCGTCCGTCAGGCGGGCGGCATCGGGAACACAGGCTTTGCCGAGGCAAACGCCGCCGGCAGGATCACCTGGATGTCGTTGCCTTGCACCTGGGTGTTGACGGGAGCCGCGCCCTGGTTCTGCCCATTGACGAATTTCGTCGGCCCGTACGGCATCACGTGGCCGCTGAAGGTCGAGCTGCCGAGCGCATCGGTGATCTTGGCGCGATCGGTGCTGCCGGCGCGCTCGATGGCGTCGGCAAGGAGCAGCACGGCGGAGTAATTCATATAGACCTCGTAGGTGAAGAACTGGCCCTTGTCCTCGACCCGCTTCTTCAGCGCCACGGCCTTCGGGTTCTTCGGGTCGAACCAATGATTGCAATCCATGATGTATTGCGCGGCCTCGGGGAATTCCTTGACGAATTTGTAGGACGACGCGGCGCCGCCGAGCACCGAATAGATTCCCTTCGGCCGCACGCGCTGCTGCTGCATGGTGCGGGCGAGCAGCACGTATTCGTTATAATAATTCGCCGGAATGACGAGGTCGGGGTTCTGCGCCTTGATCTTGAGCACGATCGAGTCGAATTCGCGCGTCGGCGTCGGATGCGCAATGGTATCGAGGACCGCAAAACCCTTGTCGGGCAATTGCGCGTTGAGCAGCTTGGCCAAGCCGGCGCCGAAGGCGGAGTCCTCGTGCACGATCACCACGGTCTTTGCCGGCTTGCCGGCCTGATCGTTGATGCTCACGAGATTGTCCAACGCGGTCTTGGCGATCACGCCAAAACCCGGGCCGAAGCGGAACGTATTCTTCAAGCCGCGGGTGACGATGCTGTCGACGACACCGACGTCGACGACGTAAGGCAGGTCATAGCGCGCCGCGGTCTGGCTGGCGGCAAGGCAGATGGCGCTGGCATAGCCGCCGACCACGGCGCAGGCGCCGGCCTCGTTCATTTTCTCGACTTCGGCATTGCCGCCGTCGGGCGTCGATTGGGCGTCGCCGAGCATCGGATCGATCTTGGCGCCGCCCAGCGACTTGATGCCACCGGCGGCGTTGAGGTCGTCGAGCGCCATCGTCGCGCCGAGACGGCCCTGCTGGCCGGAATAGGACAGCGCGCCGGAAACCGGATGCAGCACGCCGACTTTGACGGCCGCGCCTTGGGCGCGCAGCACGGCGGGAGCGTGCAACAGCGCTCCGGCCGCCGTCGCCCCCAGCGCTGTGGTTTGCAAAAATCTGCGGCGGCTTACGCTCAACGACCGACGAAACATGGTGCCCCTCCTGCTGATCGGCCGAGCCTAACATTGGTTCGCCCGGCCTTCTATACTATCGTCAGCGTCGAACTTTGCCGTGGCTCCGCAACGCATGAATCAGCCGCAAACCATCATCGACAAGCTCTGGAACGCGCACGAAATCCTCCGCCGCGACGACGGCGAGTCGCTGCTCTGGGTGGATCGTCACTACGTCCACGAAGGCTCGTTTCACGCCTTCGCCAAGCTCGCCGAACGCGGCGTCAAGGTCGCCGAGCCCGGACTGACTTTCGGCGTCGCCGATCATTACGTGCCGACGCGCGGCTCGCGGCAAAATATCGCCAATCCCGAGCTGGCGCGGATGGTGCGCCAAGTCGAGGACAATACCGCAAGGCACGGCATCGAATTGTTCGGGCTCGACGATCCGCGCCAAGGCATCGTGCATGTGGTCGGACCGGAGCAGGGCTTGACGCTGCCCGGCCTGCTGATCGTCTGCGGCGACAGCCACACCTCGACCCATGGTGCGCTCGGGGCCTATGCGTTCGGCATCGGCGCGTCGGAGGTGGCGCATGTGCTGATGACGCAGACCATTTGGCAAAAGAAACCGAAGCGCATGCGCGTTGCGGTCGACGGCACGGCGGCGCCCGGGATTTCCGGCAAAGACATCGTGCTTGCCATTATTGCCAAGATCGGTGCCGACGGCGCCACCGGATGCGCGCTGGAATTTGCCGGTTCGGCGATCCGCGCGCTGTCGATCGAGGGACGTTTGACGTTGTGCAACATGTCGATCGAGGCCGGCGCTCGCTGCGGCCTGGTGGCGCCGGATGCGGCCACGTTCGCCTATCTCGAGGGCCGGGCCTATGCGCCCAAGGGTGCTGCCTTCGCGCAAGCGATCGAGGCCTGGTCGAAACTCAAAACCGACGACGGCGCCGCGTTCGACCAGGACATTACTCTTGATGCCGGCAGCATCGCGCCGATCGTGACCTGGGGAACCAGCCCGGAGGATGCGCTGCCGATCGACGCCAGCGTGCCGGATCCGGCGCGCGAAGCCGACGCCGAACGCGCCGCATATTTCCGCAACGCGCTCGACTATATGGGCATCGCGCCCGGCCAAAAACTCACCGACATCGCCGTCGATCGGGTTTTCATCGGCTCCTGCACCAACGCCCGCATCGAGGATTTACGCGCCGCCGCAGCGGTGCTGGCCGGCCGCGCCAGCAAAGTACCGGGCCTGGTCTCGGCCGGCTCGACTCTCGTCAAGCGCCAGGCCGAGGAGGAGGGGCTCGACCGGATCTTTCGCGACGCCGGCCTCGAATGGGGCGAGTCCGGCTGCTCGATGTGCGTCGGCATCAACGGCGATCTGGTGGCGCCGGGCGAGCGCTGCGCCTCGACCACCAACCGCAACTTTCGCGGCCGCCAAGGCCCCGGCGCCCGCACCCATCTGATGTCGCCCGCGATGGTGGCGGCCGCGGCCGTCAACGGCCGTCTCGCCGACGTGCGGCCGTTGCTCGCCGGCCGGAAAGTATAAACCATGGATAAGTTCATCGCATTGACCGGCGCGGCCTGTCCGATCAATCAGAGCAACGTCAACACCGATCAGATTCTTCCGGCGCGCTACCTGAAATGGACGCGCGCCATGGGCATCGGCAAGGTGCTGTTCCAGGATCTGCGCTTCGACGCCGAGGGCAAGGAGAAGCCGGACTTTCCGCTCAACCAGCCGGCCTGGCGCGATGCCACGATCGTGGTGGCGGCGCGCAATTTTGGCTGCGGCTCGTCGCGCGAAAGCGCCGTCTATGCGCTTTACGACCACGGCATACGCTGCGTCATCGCGCCGTCGTTCGGCGACATCTTTTCCGGCAATGCGGTGCAGAACGGGCTGTTGACGGCGACCGTCACGGACGCGGAAGCCGCCGAGATCATGGCGACGCTGGCGGCAACGCCGGAGCTGGCTGTGACCGTCGATCTCGAGCGCCAGACCATCGTCTGCGGCAACCGCATTTATAAGTTCACCATCGATCCGGTGCGCCGCGCGCGCTTGCTCAACGGCTGGGACGATATCGCGCTGACGCAGAATTACGGCGCCAGCATTGCGGCGTTCAAGGCCAAGGACCAGACCGAGCGGCCGTGGGCGGTTCCGCGCGTCGATTGAGCGAGCCACTCCCGCGCCATGTCGACAACGGCGGCGCCGCGAATGGAACAAAACCTCACCGTTACGATTTCTTTAGCGCTGCCGATCGCTTTTCGTCCAGCGGGTGGTCCCGACCGATGGATAAACGCAAGCCTTCCGACCCCAGCAGATCGATCATTCGCAGCAGTATTTTCCGAACGACCGAAGCCGGATCGCCTCGCATGAATTCGTGTATATGCACGCCGTGCCTTTGAAAGAAATTAGCTGCGGACGCGATTTCAGCCTCATCCTGCGTGCTTGCGAGCCGCGCCCGCGTTTCCTCCAGAGCCGGTATCCAGCATTGCTCGCAGCGGTATGTCGTGACATACCCATTTACGCTGCTGTTGAAATACGGAATGACGTGGACAAGAGATTCTGGAAAATATTTGCAGGCAGCCTGAGCAAAGAATCTGGCGATCTTCCGGCTTTTCATCGGGGTTCATAGTTGGTTTTCCATGCCGCTTCTGGTTCATCTTGCATCGGAAAAGGATGCCGCGTCCATTCGACGCTCAGGCATCAGGCCGGACGGGAAGTTCGGTGCCGTATTTGCCATGCCGGTGTTGCAAAACTTTATCGTAACGCACCAATGGCTGCGTGAGCTTCGCAGACGCGGTCAAAGATCGTTTTGTGGCGTCTATTTCCGCATTCCCGACCATGAGGTCGTATTGTTCGGCCACTACGCTGGCGAACATACGGAGATTTCAGCCGCGGCGGCGGTTGGAATCATCATGAAAGCCGATGATCCTCTTGGCATGCAGATCTTGGTGCAACGGCGAATTGATGCCAAGGAGATCGTGAAGATACGCCCGCTTCCGCAAGTCATTGGCTGGCGCTACTTCCCGAAAGCCCACCACCGCAAACCGTGTCCCTGTCCCTGCTGCGTTCGGCGAGGTCAGCCCTTCTCCCGTAAATTGCGCGAAGCGTGGGAGGGTGTGTAGTCGTCCGTTAAGACCGAACCTCACAATGAGCGCCGGTTGCGGGTGTGCCGCACGTCGACATCCAGTGGCGCAGAGTAGCCGCCGGCACCTGTTGGCGCCGCATTTTTACCTAAGGTATTGAAAGCATTGGCGCGCCCTACGGAACTCGAACCCGTGTTACCGCCGTGAAAGGGCGGTGTCCTAGACCGCTAGACGAAGGGCGCGGATAAAGCGCGATGAACGCGCGACCGATGAATGGGCGCGACATATAAAGGTGTTTGCCTCGAGCGGCAACACTGGCCGATCGTGGGCTAAATCGGCAACGGCCTCTTACCATTTGCCGATATTGGGCATCGAGGTCCACGGCTCCTTCGGCGGCAGCGCCTCGCCCTTTTGCAGGAGCTCGATGGAGTGCTTGTCGGGCGAGCGCACGAACGCCATCATGCCGTCGCGCGGCGGCCGGTTGATGGTGACGCCGGCCTTCATCAGTCGCTCGCACAGCGCATAGATGTCGTCGACCTCATAGGCGAGATGGCCGAAATAGCGCGCCTCGCCGTAATCCTCGCTGTCCCAGTTGTAGGTCAGCTCGACCGTCGGCGCCTGGCGGGTGCCGGGACCCTTGGCGACCAGGTCGCCGTCGGCCGAGGCCGCCAGGAACACCAGCGTGTACTTGTTCTTGTCGTCGACCCGGCGGCGCACCTCGGTCAGCCCGAGCTTGTTGCAGTAGAAATCGAGCGCAGCGTCGAGATTGCGCACGCGCAGCATTGTGTGCAGATACCTCATCGTCGGACCTCCGCTGGTTCGGGTAGGATTATATGACAATGCGTTGAGGGTCAGGCCCCATGATCGCACCCGCTCTCGATACCGCCAAGTCCCACCTCCAAGAGGCGGTCGGCAAGGCTGGGATCATTGTTCCATTCACCGGCGCCGGCATCTCGACCGAATGCGGCATCCCGGATTTCCGCTCGCCGGGGGGCCTTTGGACCAAGAACAAGCCGATCCCGTTCGACGAGTTCCTGGCGAGCCAGGAGGCGCGCAACGAATCCTGGCGGCGCCGCTTCGCCATGGCCGATCAGTTCGGCGACGCCCGGCCGGGGCGGGGCCATCGGGCGCTGGCGAGCCTTTACCGCGCCGGCAAGGTGCCCGCCGTGATCACCCAGAACATCGACAATCTCCATCAGGCGTCAGGGTTTTCCCCGCAACACGTGGTCGAGCTGCACGGCAATACGACTTACGCCACATGCCTCGACTGCAACGCGCGCTATGAGCTTGCCTGGGTGCGCCAGCGGATGGATGCGGCGAACGGCTGCGCGCCCGACTGCGGCTGCGGCGGCTACATCAAGACCGCGACCGTTTCGTTCGGTCAGGCCATGCCCGATGCCGCAATGCAACGCGCCCAGGACCTTGCGCTGTCTTGCGATTTGTTTCTGGCGATCGGCTCATCGCTCCTGGTCTGGCCGGCGGCCGGATTCCCGTTGATGGCAAAGCGCAACGGCGCGCAGCTTGTCATCATCAATCGCGAGGCGACCGAGTTCGACGACATCGCCGACCTCGTCGTGCGTCAGGACATCGGCACGGTGCTCGAACCCTTCATCGCGCACTGAGCTACTTTTACACAGGCTGTGACGCTTTTATTCCACTGTTGCATTTTTGTCCTTTTCCCCTTGATGGCGAGTGTTATCTTCGATTCAAGAGATTCGTGATGCGCCCGCGTCGGGCGCCAGCACAGAAGCGGCGGCCTCGGCGTCATGGCGTCGGACGGGATCGAACAAAAATCATCTAACCCGGGACTCGAACCCGACGTCGATCTCAATGACGAGTCGGCAGCGAACGTCATTGAGGTCTCAGGCGTCATCAAGTGGTTCGATGTCGCCAAGGGTTACGGCTTCATCATTCCGGACAACGGCATGGCCGACGTGCTGTTGCACGTGACCTGCCTGCGCCGCGACGGCTACCAGACCGCCTATGAGGGCGCCCGCGTGGTCTGCGAGGTGCTGGCGCGGCCAAAAGGCCTGCAGGCCTTCCGCGTCATCTCCATGGATGAATCGACGGCGATCCATCCGGCCCAGATGCCGCCGCCGCGAACCCATGTTACTGTGGCGCCGACGAGCGGTCTCGAACGGGCACAGGTCAAATGGTTCAATCGGTTGCGTGGTTTCGGCTTCCTGACGCGCGGCGAGGGGACGCCGGACATTTTCGTCCACATGGAAACGCTGCGCCGGTTCGGCCTGACCGAACTGCGCCCCGGTCAGTTCGTCCTGGTGCGCTACGGACCGGGCCCGAAGGGCATGATGGCGGCCGAAGTTCGCCCCGAAGGCGGCGGCGGCCTTATTTCCCACTAGCGGCACGCGCCGCTCGTCTTGCATCGGCTTTGCCATCGGCGGCGCGCTTTGCCGCGGCATTGCTTGCCGGCGCTTATGTCATCCTCGCCTTTCTGGCGCCGGCGCAAGCGGCCGGGCAGGACACCATCGAGATCGTCAGCGCCTCCGGCGTCCACGCCTTCACCGTCGAGCTCGCGGCCAATGACCCGGAACGCGAGCGCGGCCTGATGTTCCGCAAGGAGCTGCCGGAAGGCCAAGGCATGCTGTTCGACTTCCAGCACGACCAGCCGGTCGCGTTCTGGATGCACAATACCTACATCTCGCTGGACATGATCTTCATTCGCGGCGACGGCCGGATCGCGCGCATCGAAGAGAGCGCCAAGCCGGAATCGGATCGCCTGATTCCGTCCGGCGCTCCGGTGCGCGCGGTGCTCGAAGTGATCGCCGGGACGGCACGCCAGCTCGGCATCAAGCCGGGCGACCATGTCGTCGGCTCGATCTTCGGCAAAGGCCAGTGATCGGTCGCCCGCGCGGCAGGCCGCTCGGCTTGCTGGGGGTGGGCGAACCATGTATCCACAAGCCGCGACCGGCGGGGTATAGCGCAGCCTGGTAGCGCGGCAGTTTTGGGTACTGCAGGTCGCAGGTTCAAATCCTGCTGCCCCGACCATTTAGGAACGTTATTCATGGTTGCGACTTGATGACCGCGCGCATCTACAAACCCGCCCGCACGGCGATGCAGTCGGGGACCGCCAAGACCAAAGAATGGGTGCTCGACTATGAGCCCGAAGAGCCGCGCGCGGTCGAGCCGCTGATGGGTTGGACCTCGTCGGGCGACATGAAGCAGCAGCTGCGGCTCCACTTCGACACCAAGGAAGAAGCGGTCGCCTATTGCGAGCGTCAGGGCATCGCCTATCAGGTGTTCGAGAGCACGCCGCCAAAGCGTGCGCGCATCTCGTATTCGGACAATTTCGCCTACGGCCGCCGCACGCCTTGGACGCACTGATCCGCCGCGACCGCGGAGAAGCGTGCGCACGGCTAACTCGCGGTCTTCGTTGACGCTACGCTTGCTCGATGAGTCCTCGGATCAACGTGGCCAGCGGTTTCTCGCTGCCGCCAAAACTCTCGATAGTCGCGTCGAGCATGGCGTTGGGATCAATCCGTTCCAGAGCAAAACGATGCCCGGCCTGCTCGGCAAGCGCCGTCATAAAGGCCAACTGGGTCCGGCCGTTGCCTTCGCGGAACGGATGGATGGCGTTCAGATCGGCAAGAAAGTGGGCCGCCTTTTCAGCGAAAGCCTTCGCGTCCAGGCCTGAGAGATTCTTTTGCCTGGCTAGGTCTGCGAAGAGCCGCTCCAACTCGCGGTTTATATTGTCGGGGTGGCAGAAAGGGCTTCCACCCTTCGAGATCCACACGGTCCGCGGCGCCCCGGCCCAGGTGTACACGTCCTGGAATAGGTGCCGGTGAATGGCGCGCAAGTGGCCGACATCGAATTTTCCAGCAGGTAAAGGCTCGGTGAACCGTTGCGCGGTCGCCTCCTCCTCGAAGAAATCCAGGTCCGACTGGGTGCGCAGGTTCGCACGATTCTTGAGGACGGTCGTTCCTGGATAGCAATAGGAGTCGGAGACCGCGTCGTACATCGTGCGTCACGCTTTCTTGGCGTGTTTCTCGAAAATCTCGCGGCGCCGCTCGGCCGGGCTCAATCCCCGGCGGTCAAAATCGGTGAACATTTTCTTGGTCGAGGGGCGGAGAGCTATACCTTCGACCGCGCTGATCTTGGCGAAACCGACCAAGCCCAACGTCAGGGTCTTCAGCTTGGCGGCCTTCTTAGGTTTGGTCCTTTTCTTGGCCTTGGCGGTCTTCTTCACGGGCTTTGGCATAGGCTCACTCTATCGGATGCCGCAAAAAATTTCGAGGGTGCATGCAACTGCAGCCGGCATCGGATGGCGGACTCACCCCCGCAGAGCGGCTCGCGGACCCCAGGCGCACGCGGATCGACGCCGCGTGCTCAGGCGCGCCGCGCCGGCGTGACCGGTGCCTTGGCTGCGCCCCGTCGTGCCGGCGGATTGGCGCGCTGGCGCAAGAGCGAAATGAAGCGTTCCTCCGGCATCGGCTGGCCGAGCAAAAAGCCCTGGCCGTAATCGCAGCCCATGCTGACCAGAGCCAGCGCGTCGGAAGCTTTTTCGATGCCGACCGCGACCGCGATGCTGCCGAAATTGTGCGCGAGGTCGATGACGGTCTTGCACAGCGGCGCGTTGACCTTGTCGCTGCCGCAATCGGTGACGAAGGCGCGGTCGAGCTTGATCTCGGCGAACGGCAGTTCCTTGAGCCGCGCAAACGAGGAATAGCCGCGGCCGAAATTGTCGATCGCGAGCTTGACGTCGAGGTGCTGGAGCTTCTTGGTGATGTCGTTGGCCAAGGGCAGATCGGTGACGATCTGCTCTTCGGCGACGTCGATGATGAGGCCCGGCCATTTTTCAAACTTGGCGCGGTGGCTTTCCACGATGTCGACCACCGGAACCTTGACCAGCGCGTTGATCGGAATGTTGACCGCAAGCCGCAGATTGACGCCGAGCTTGCAGAAATTCAGGCTCGCATTGAGCGCCTGATCGAGCGCCTGTTCGGAGAGCGTGACCAGGTCGCCCTCGCTGGCGCCGGGCATGAATGCGCCCGGCATCAGCACGCCGTCGCGCGGGTGCCGGACGCGGGAAAAGGCTTCGACGCCGATGAGCTGCTTTTTGCGCAGGTCGATTTTCGGCTGATACCAGAACTCGATCCAGCCGTTGCGCAATGCGTCGCGCAGATCGACGCGGCCGGCGACCGCCGGCGGCTCGCCGAGCCGCAGGTCCTGCAAAACCGTCAGGATCACGCTGGTCTCGAACGGTTTCTTGAGAACGGGAAGCATCCGCAGATGATGCTGCTCGCCGATGCTTTTGACATGGGCGAGCACGGCCGAGCCGCGGTTGCTCATGAGCTGCACGGCCCCGGTATAAGCGGCGCGCGAGAGCGCGAGGATGCACTCGATGGCATCGGCCGATTCGAGCGCGATGTTGAGGAAGACGAGTTTCGGCTGGCACCGGGTCAGCGCCGCCCGCACCGTCATGCCGTCGGGAAATTCCTCGGTATCGATGCCGGCGCCGTGCAGGACCAGCGACAGGAAATGCCGGATGCTGGCATCGGTATCGACGACGAAGCAAAGCGGCGCGCGTGCCTCGGCGCTGGGCGCTTCGGCCTCGGGTGTCGCGGCAATGCTGACTGATTGCGCGGGTGTCGCGCCCATTCGCTCGATCCAAGCGTCAACGTGACGGGAACCGGCATCATTGGTTGAAATTTGTTAACTGCGGTTTCGACGGCGGCTGCAGCGGGGTCGCCTGGCCTGCGGCGGTGAAACGGCACCGGCCGGCGCCGGACGCATGCCACCCGCATGGCCCGTGCAATGGCGGGGCGTTGCCGCTATGGTACTTTCAACTGCAATTGCTTCGCCGCCGCGAGCGCACGGCGCGAAAACCGAGCGATGCCAAGGGGAGACGACGATGCCCAAAAAGGATGCAAGCCTAAAGCTCAACCGCCGCAAATTCCTCACCGCGGCCGCCGTCGCCGGCGCCAGTGGCGCCGTCAACCCCGCCAAAGCCGCAACCACGGCCGACCCGCAGCCAAGATTGCCGTCGGCGCTGCCGCCGAATGCCCATGTCGCCGCCGCCGAGACCGGCGCGCCGCAGCTGCCGTCGCGCGACAACGGCACGCCCGGTTCCGACTTCATGGTCGACGTCATCAAGACCCTCGACATCAAATATCTGCCGGCCAATCCGGCCTCGAGCTATCGCGGCATCCACGAGTTGCTGATCAATTACGGCAAGAACACGATGCCGGAATTCCTCACCTGCATGCACGAGGAATCCGGCGTCGCCATGTGCCACGGCTATTTCAAGGCGACCGGCAAGCCGATCATGACGCTGGTCCACGGCGTGGTCGGCCTGCAGCACGCCACCATGGCGGTCTACAATGCCTGGTGCGACCGCGTGCCGGTGCTGATCATCGGCGGCAACGATCTCGACGCCGCGCATCGCGCGCCGGGCGTGCCGACCTTCCATTCCGCGCAGGACATCAACGCCATCGTGCGCGACTACACCAAGTGGGACGACACGCCGGTGTCGCCGCAGCATTTCGCGCAATCCTTCGTGCGCATGTACAAGATCGCGACGACGCCGCCCTATGGCCCGGTGATGATGTCGCTCGACGGCGGGCTGCAGACGGAGCCGATCCGCGACGACGGCGAGAAGCTCTACATTCCGAAATTCTTCGCCGAGCGCGCCGCCGCAGGGCGATTCCGGCGCGGTGAAGGAAGCGGCGCGGCTTGCTCGCCAATGCCGAGCGGCCGGTCATCGTGGTCGATCGCGCGGCGCGCACGCCGGAGGGCGTCAAGCTCCTGGTCGAGCTTGCCGAGCTGTTGCAGGCGCCGGTGGTCGATCAGGGCAGCCGGATGAACTTTCCCGAACACCCATTATCTCAGCCGTCCGGCGAACGTGATCAATCAGGCCGACGTCATCATCGGCATGGAGCTGTCGGATTATTGGGACACGGTGAACGGCTTCATCGACAACGGCGACGACGGCTTCGGCCACAACGTCACCAAGATCAAGCCGGGCACCAAGCTGATCAGCATCAGTTCGGCTCGATCTGCTCACCAAGTCGAACTACCAGGACTTTCAGCGCTTCCAGAGCATCGACGTATCGATGCCGGGCGATGCCGAGGCGACGCTGCCGTCGCTGATCGAAGCGGTGAAGTCGGCGATCTCGAACGACCGCAAGGATGCGA
The DNA here is from genome assembly GCA_963831975.1 of uncultured Alphaproteobacteria bacterium. Taxonomy (GTDB): domain Bacteria; phylum Pseudomonadota; class Alphaproteobacteria; order Rhizobiales; family Xanthobacteraceae; genus BOG-931. Next base: position 1,989,331 of record CAWHSO010000025.1, on the reverse strand, counting down.
TGGCCAAGCGCGGCGACGCCATCCGCGCAGGCCCACGCCAAGGGGCTCGAGCGCACCAAGCAGGCGGCCGCCATCGCCTGGGACGCGAGTCCCGATCAACACGGCGCGGCTGGTGCATGGAGATCTACGCGCAGATCAAGGATCTCGACTGGTCGCTGGTCTCGACCTCCGGCAATACCAGCAACTGGGCGAACCGGCTGTGGCCGATGGAGAAGCACCATCAGTGGCTCGGCTGCGTCGGGCGGCTACGGCGTCGGCTATGGCGCGCCGGCGTCGGTCGGCGCGGCGCTCGGCAACCGCGACCTCGGCCGCTTCTCGGTCTCGATCCAGTCCGACGGCGATTTGATGTATGCGCCGGGCGTGCTGTGGACCGCGGCGCGGCACAAGATCCCGCTGCTCGCGGTGATGCACAACAACCGCGGCTATCACCAGGAGGTGATGCACGTGCAGCGGCTCTCCAACTTCCGCAACCGCGTCGCCAATATCGGCAACGATCTCGGTCCCGATCGGCACCAGCATCATGAATCCCGGACATCCAGTATCACGAGCTCGCGAAATCGATGGGCTGGTGGGCGAAGGGCCCGATCACCGATCCGGCCGATCTCGGCGCCGGCGATCAAGGAAGCGGTCGCCGTGGTCAAATCCGGCCAGCCGGCGCTGGTCAACGTGCTGACGCAGCCGCGCTGAGGAGAATGAGCAATGCGTTTCGTTCGCGTTTCTATCGGTCGGCGCTGTCGTCGCTGGCGCTTGTTGCCGGCTTCGGCGGCGCAGCGTCGCCGCGCTGCGGCCGCCTCGGCCGAGAAGGGCAAGACCGCGTTCGTCCAGCACGGCTGCTGGCAATGCCACGACTTTGCCGGCCAGGGCTCGGTCGCGACCAGCAACGGCAAGGTGATTGCGCGCACGCAACTGCCGCTCGATGCGTTCATCGTCCTTCGTGCGCACGACCAACGGCGCCGATGCCGCCATATCGCGCGCCGGTCCTGTCCGACGACGAGCTCGACGATATCTACGCCTATCTGCAATCGCTGCCGGAGCCGAAGGCGGCGAGCGACATTCCGCTGCTCAACAGCGGCACACGCACGCAATAGCGCAACGATCGTCATTGCGAGCGTACGCGAAGCAATCCAGTACTGAGGCGCCGCCTGGATTGCTTCGTCGCTTCGCTTCTCGCAATGACGTAAGAGCGAGACATCGATGACCGGCAAAGGCCAGATGCGGCTCGGCGCCTTCTTCAATCCGACCGGCCATCATGTGGCGTCGTGGCGGCATCCCCGCGCGCAGGCCGACGCCGGCATCAATTTCCAGCACTATCTCGACATCACCCGCACGGCGGAGCGCGGCAAGTTCGACATGGTGTTTTTGGCCGACAATCTCGGCGTGCGGCAGGCGCATATGGAGGCGCTCAGCCGCTCGGCGCAATATATCGCCAATTTCGAGCCGCTGACGCTGCTGTCGGCGCTTGCCACCCACACCAGCATATCGGCCTCGTGGCCACGGCCTCGACCAGCTACAACGAGCCGTTCCATGTCGCGCGCAAATTCGCCTCGCTCGATCATTTGAGCGGCGGCCGGGCGGGCTGGAATCTCGTCACCTCGGGCCAGGAGAACGAGGCGCGCAATTTCAGCCGCGAAAAGCATTACGAGCACGGCGAGCGCTACGACCGGGCGCGCGAGTTCGCCCGCGTCGTCCTCGGCCTGTGGGACACCTGGGACGACGATGCTTTTGTCCGCGACAAGGAAACCGGGCAGTTCTTCCATCCGGACAAGCTGCACAACCTCAACCACCGCGGCGAGCATTTTTCCGTGCTCGGCGCGCTCAACATCCCGCGCTCGCCGCAAGGCCATCCGGTGATCGTGCAGGCCGGCGGCTCCGACGACATGATCGCGGTTGCCGCGGAATTCGCCGAGGTGATCTTCTGCGCGCCGCTGACGCTCGAAGCGGCGCAAAGCTTTTATGCGACGCTCAAGGGCCGGCTTGCCGCCTACGGCCGCGCGCCCGACGAGATGAAGATCATGCCGGGGCTCAGTTGCGTCATCGGCCGCACCGATGCCGAGGCCGAGGAGAACTACGAAAAACTCAACGCGCTCATCCATCCCATTGTCGCGCGCGAAATCCTCTCGATGGTGCTCGGCAATGTCGATCTGGCGCCGTATCCGTTCGACGGGCCGCTGCCGGAGAACCTGCCGCGCTCGAACGCGAGCCAGAGCATTTTCCAGCAAGTCACCGAGATGGCGCGCCGCGAAAAACTTTCCATCCGCCAGGTTGCGACGCGCGTCGCCGGCGCCCGCGCCAAGGCGGTGATCCGCGGCTCGCCGCAAACCATCGCCGACTACATGGAGGAATGGTTCCGCAAGGACGGCTGCGACGGCTTCAACATCATGCCGCCGTTCCTGCCGGGCGGGCTCGATGACTTTGTCGATCTGGTGATCCCGGAATTGCAGCGGCGCGGCCTGTTCCGCACCGAATACGAAGGCAAGACCTTGCGCGAAAATCTCGGCCTCAAGCGGCCGGCAAGCCGCTACGCCGAGCCGCCACAACAGCCGCGCGCCGCGTCGGGAGGGTAACGGTGATCAGCGTCAAACGACTGGGCCACGCCACGCTGACGACGCCGGATATCGACCGGCAGATCGCCTATTACACCGAGGTCGTCGGCCTCACGCTGGTCGAGCGGACCAAGGATCGCGCCTTTCTCGCCTGCAAGATGGGGCTTGAGGCGATCGCGCTCGAGCCGGGCAGGGGCAATGCGCTGTCGCGCCTGGCTTTCCAGGTCGCGCCGGACACCGATCTCGGCGAAGTTGCGCGCGCGCTTGCCAAAGATGGCGTGAAGGCCGAGCGGCGCGAGCGGCATTTCGCCCGGCATCGCCGAGGCCGTGGTGTTCACCGATCCGAAGGGCACCAAGATCGAGATTTTTTCCGACTATGCATTCGCCAAGGACGACGGTCGCACCGCGGGCATCATGCCGCTCAAACTCGGCCATGTCGCCTATCGGGTCGACGACGTGCAGAAGATCGTAAAGTTCTATTGCGACGTGCTCGGCTTCCGCGTCTCGGATTGGCGCGACGACAACTTCGCCTTCCTGCGCTGCAATACCGACCACCACACCGTCAATTTCGTCTACGACGCCGAGCCGCAGCTCCACCACATCGCGTTCGAGGTCAAGGACTGGGCGGAAATCCAGCGCGCGGCGGAAACGCTTGCCCGCCACGACATCCATCTGGTCTGGGGCCCGGGCCGCCACATCATCGGCCACAATATCGCGATCTATCACCGCAACGCCGACAAGGTGCGCGTCGAGTTCTTCTGCGAGATGGACCAGATGAAGGACGAGGCGCTGGGCTATTTCGATCCGCGGCCGTGGCACCAGGACCGGCCGCAGCGGCCGAAAGTGTGGGGCCCGGACACGCTGCGCAATTACTGGGGTTATGGCTCCGAGCGCATCATCCGCGGCTATCAAACGATCGAGTAATTTTCGTTTGCGCATGATCTTATCCGAAAACCGGTGCCCATCACCGGATCAAGTCCGGTGACAGGCTTTTCGGGATCATGCGCGTACACGCTGCCGTGATTGCGCCGCGCGCCCGGGCAGCGGCATTTGTGATTGGCGCGTGTTGCGCGAAGCGGCCTAAAAGCCCATCTGGAGATCGCGCGCCGCATGGCGCGCAAGGGAGGAAATCGATGGCTTCCAGCAAATGGACGATTGCCGGCGCGCTGCTTTTGATCCCGGTCCTCGGCTTTGCGGTGAATCTCGCGTCGGCGCAAGAGCCGGCCGTGTCCATCCCGCCGCCGGCGCAGGACGAAGCCGCTCCGGCCAGTGCCGCGACGCAGACCGTCGTTCTCGCCGGCGGCTGCTTCTGGGGCGTGCAGGCGGTGTTTCAGTACACCAAGGGCGTCACCAGCGCGGTCGCGGGCTATTCCGGCGGCACCAAGGAAACGGCGCACTACGAGATGGTCGGCACCGAGCGCACCGGCCACGCCGAGTTGGTCGCAGGTGACGTTCGATCCGCGGCAAATCTCCTACGGCAAGATTTTGCAGATTTATTTTTCCGTGGCGCATAATCCGACCGAGCTCAATTACCAGGGCCCCGATAGCGGCCCGTCCTATCGCTCGGCGATCTTCTATGCCAACGACGAGCAGAAGCGGATTGCGGAGGCCTATATCGCCCAGCTCGATCAGGCCCACGTCTTCAAGGCGCCGATCGTGACAAAACTCGAAGCCGTTCAAGGGTTTTTATCCGGCCGAGGACTATCACCAGGACTTCCTGGTGCTGCACCCGACCTATCCGTACATCGTCATCAACGACCAGCCGAAAGTCGGCAATTTGAAGCGGCTGTTTGCCGATCAATATCGCGACACGCCGGTCACCGTGATGGCGTCGAACAGGCCGAGCCAGTAAGTCCCGCTAAAAGTTCCGAATTCCGCACTGCAAAAAGCGCCAAATTGGCCGCGTCCCGCGCGGGGCGCGGCGCGCGACCTTTGATCTATAGCCATCGGCGCCGGCCTGACGTATCGTAGTTGAGGGAGACCGGGCGACGCAAAAGCCCGCTCCGCGACAACGAGGAAACGGGGAGGGAAGCCAACATGGCTATGGCAACGACGGTCGGGGCGATTGCCCGAGGCAGAACATAGCGCGCAACTGCGCAAAGCCGTCATCGCATCGACGGTCGGCACGGCGATCGAGTGGTACGATTTTTTCCTTTATGGCACCGCGGCCGGCCTCGTCTTCGGCAAGCTCTTCTTCCCCAATCAGACGCCGCTCACGGCAACGCTGCTCGCGTTCGGCACCTATTTCATCGGCTTCGTCGGCCGGCCGATCGGCGCCGCGATTTTCGGCCATTATGGCGATCGCATCGGCCGCAAGGCGACGCTGATCGCCACGCTGCTGTGCATGGGACTGGCGACCTTCGCCATCGCCTTCGTGCCGACTTACGCAGTCGATCGGCATCTGGGGCGCGGTGCTCCTGACCGTGCTGCGGGCGCTCCAAGGCATCGGCGTCGGCGGCGAATGGGGCGGCTCCGTGCTGTTGGCGATGGAATGGTCGCGCACCCACGGCCAGCGCGGTCTGGTGGCCTCGTGGCCGCAATTCGGCGTGCCTTGCGGGCTGCTGCTGTCGACTCTGGCGGTCCTCGCGTTCAGCAGCTTGGTCGGGCGATCGACTTCCTGGTTTGGGGCTGGCGCATTCCGTTCGCGCTTTCGATCATCCTGGTCGGGATCGGCCTGTGGATCCGGCTCGGCATCCTCGAGACGCCGGTGTTCCAGAAGCTCCTGGACACGAACAAGATCGAGAAGGCTCCGATCGTCGAGGTCATCAAGAAGCAGCCGAAGGAGATCATCCTGTCGGCATTGCTGCGGATGTCCGAGCAGGCGCCGTTCTACATCTTCACCGCCTTCGTCTTCGCCTACGCGGTCGGCACCCTGAAGATGGATCGCAACTTCATCCTGACCGCGGTGATGGTGGCGGCCTGCGTTTCGTTCTTCACCATCCCGCTCGCCGGGCACATCTCCGACCAGATCGGGCGCAAGAAGATGTACCTGATCGGCGTCGTGACGATGGGCCTGTTCGGGTTCCTGTATTTCGGCATGGTGGATACGGCGGCGCCGGCGTTGGTCTTCATCGCCATCGTGCTGTCGCTCATCCCGCACGACATGCAATACGGCCCGCAGGCGGCGCTGATCGCGGAATCGTTCACGCCGCGGCTGCGCTACAGCGGCGCCTCGCTCGGCTATCAGCTGGCGTCGATCATCGCCGGCGGCCCGGCGCCGCTGATCGCCACGTGGCTGTTCGCCACCTATCACTCGGGCTATGCGATCGCGATCTATATCGCCGCCTGCGCGGTCATCAGCTTGATCTCGGCGGCGATGATGCCGGACTACACCGGCAAGGACATTTCGGCGGAATACGACGCATGAAAGCATCATCGCGGAGGCCGAGCTAACGGGCTCGGCCTCCCGGTGATCCAAGCTAACGGCGGGGAACCGATGGGGTGATCTAAAATGCCCCGTGACGTGATCACCCATTTCTGGGAATGGTATGAGCGCCGATACGCGCGCGAGCATGGCGCTCTTGCCGACTATGCCCTCGATAAATGCGAGGAAACATTCGGTCGATGCGACTGGGATAATTTCGCATATTGGTGCGAAATTTATCTTCGCGAACGGCCGAAAGCACCACATTTGCCGGCAACGCCGCGCAATCGCCACACCTGAAAAGCGGGTTGTGCCGCAACGATGGCTGCTACAGCACCGCGCCGCTTTGCGGATCGATCAGGTGCATGCGGTCCATGTCGGCGTAGAGCCGCATCGGCTTCGCCCGGACCGGTGGCGGCTGCCGGGATCGACCCGGCCGCAGACTTCCTGGCCGTCGACGGTGAAATACACCATCGTCTCCATGCCCATCGGCTCGACGACGTCGAGCGTCGCCGCGAATTCGCATTGCGGGTCGCGATCGTTGCGCCGCGGCTCGGTGATGTGCTCGGGGCGCAGCCCGAAGACCAGCTCCTTGCCGGTCAGCGCCTGGTAGCGGGCCGACTGCGACGCCGGCACCGGCAGGCTGACGGCATCGGAAAGGCGCACGCGCAGCCCGACGCCGTTCTGCTCCAGGCGGCAGCGCATGAAATTCATCGCCGGCGAGCCGATGAAACCCGCGACAAAAAGCGTCTTCGGATGATGATAGAGCTCCTGCGGCGTCGCGATTTGCTCGATGCGGCCGTTGTTCATGACCACGACCCGGTCGGCCAGCGTCATCGCCTCGACCTGGTCGTGGGTGACGTAGACCGTGGTGGTCTTGACCAGCTGATGGACGCGCTTGATCTCGGTGCGCATCTGCACGCGCAGCTTGGCGTCGAGGTTCGACAGCGGCTCGTCGAACAGGAACACCTTTGGATTGCGCACGATGGCGCGGCCCATGGCGACGCGCTGGCGCTGGCCGCCGGACAGCGCCTTCGGCTTGCGGTCCAGCAGCTCGGTGATGTCGAGGATGCGCGCGGCATGGTCGACGCGCTTGCGGATCTCGTCCTTGGGGAATTTGCGCAGCTTCAGCCCGAACGACATGTTCTCGAACACCGACATGTGCGGATAGAGCGCGTAATTCTGGAACACCATCGCGATGTCGCGATCCTTCGGCGGCAGGTCGTTGACGACCTCGCCGCCGATATAGATGTCGCCGGAGGTGACTTCCTCGAGGCCCGCGATCATGCGCAGCGTCGTCGATTTGCCGCAGCCGGACGGGCCGACCAGCACGACGAACTCGTTGTCCGGAATGTCGAGATTGATGCTGCGCACGACTTCGACGTTGTCGAAGCGCTTGACCACGTTACGCAACGCGACTTCGGCCATGTTCGTCAACCCTTCGTGGCGCCCGAGGTGAGGCCGGCGATGTAGTAGTCCATGAGGAACGCGTAGATCACGAGCGGCGGCGCGGCGGCGACCAGCGCGCCGGCCATCAGCATGCCCCACTTGTAGACGTCGCCGCGAATGAGGCTCGTCACCGTGCCGACGGTGAGCACCTGCTGGTCGGCCGAATAGAGAAACGCCATCGGATAGACGAAGGCCGCCCACGACACCGTGAAGGCGAAGATCATCGCCGCGATGATGCCGGGCAGCGCCACCGGGATGAAGATCTTGGTGAGCATCTGCATGTGGCCGGCGCCGTCGATCAGCGCCGCCTCGTCGAGCTCCTTGGGGATCGATCTGGAAGTAGCCGATCATGATCCAGGTGCAGAACGGCACGGTGAGCGTCGGATAGACCAGGATCATGCCCCAGTAGGAGTTGAGCAGCCCGACCGCCTTGACGATCTGGAACAGCGGGATGAACAGCAGCGTGTCGGGAACGAGATAGGTCAGGAAGATTCCCGTCGCCAGGATGCTCGAGCCCCAGAATTTCATCCGGCCGAGCGAGAACGCGGCGAGCACGCTGACCACCATGGTGATGGCGACCGTGGCAGACCGTCACGATGATGGTATTCTTGAAGAAGATCAGAAAATCGGTCTGCGTGAACAGGATCCTGAATTGATCGAGCGTAACGCCATCGGCGATGAGCCACGGATTGGTCGCCATATGCGCCACCTCGGCGTCGCTCTTGAGCGCCGTGACGACCATGTAGAAGGGCGGGATCAGAAAGAAGATCGCGAAGATGACAAGAAAGACATAGGACGTGATCAGCGCCCAGCGCCGATTGCGGCTGAGGCTGGCGCGGATACCGAGACGTTCTTGCGGGGCGCGGGCGGCGACGGCGGCTGTGCTCATCCGATTTCCCTGCCGCGCTTGCGCACGCCGCGCAGGATGAAGATCGCCGCGAAGGCGAGGATCGGGAACATGAACAGCGAGGTCGCGGCGCCGAGCGGCAGGTCGCCGGAGCGGATGCCGAGCATGAAGGCGTAGGTCGCGAACACATGCGTCATGTTGCGCGGGCCGCCCGCGGTCATGATCTGCACGATGTCGAAATTGGCGAAGGTGACGATCAGCGAGAACAGCACGGTGATGGCGATGATGTTGCGCATCATCGGCAGCGTGATGTGGATGAATTTCTGCCAGGCGCTGGCGCCGTCGATGGAGGCGGCCTCGTAGAGCTGCTCCGGCACCGATTTGAGCGCCGCCAGATACATGATCAGAAAGAACGGCGCGCCGTACCAGACATTGACCAGGATGACGGAAAAACGCGCCCAATAAGGGCTGCTCAGCCACGGCACTTCCTCGAAACCGAGGCTCGAGAGGATGTAGTTGAACGCGCGAGTGGGTCGGATCGAACAGCCACCACCAGCCGAGCGAGGACAGCGCCAGCGGAATGACCCACGGCACCAGCAGCATGCCGCGCCATTTGCGCTGGCCCTTGACCGGCAGGTTGTTGATCGAGGTGCGCGGTGATGAGCCCGATCAGCGCTTTGAAGAACACCGCGCTGAGCGCGAAGATGGCGGTCTGCTCCATCACCATCCAGAACACGTCGCGCGACAACAGGAAGCTGAAATTGCCGAGCCCGATGAAGCGGGTCTGCGCCTTGTTCAGCATCGACAGATAGATCGAGTAGAACGCCGGATAGAGCACGAGGCTCGACGATGATGACGATCAGCGGCAGGCACATCAGGAAGGCGATGGTCGAACGGCGGCGCATGAACAGCCGCAAGTTCCGGCTTGCCGACGGTTGCAGGCTTACGCCTTGAAGTTCGCCGGAGCGGACCAGGTCTGGACGGTGTCTGCCATTCACGCCGCCGACCCTTTCGGGTCAGCCTCCCATCGCGTTTGAACCTGCGGCACATGCCACTGCCGGCCCCCAAGGCCGGCATGTGCAGTATCGGCGAAGCAAAGCGCGCTTTAAGCGCGCCAAGTCTTAGGCGCGCAGCGTGCCTTCGAGCTCGTTCTCGGCCCACTTGATCACGTCGTCGATCTTCTCGTTGCCCTGGGTGACCTTGGCGACCATCACGGTGTTGATCGCCTGGTTGTAGATCTGGGAACCGACTTCGGATCGCGCCGGCGCGCCGGCGATAGAGGTCTGTTCGTCGCCGCGCGGCGGATAGCCGTAGACGGTGCCGACGGGCGGCTCGACCGTCTTCCATGTGTCGAAGTCGTACATGGTCTTGAAGGCGGGCAGGTCGTAGCCGGATGAAGCCGCAACGAATTTGGCGACCTGCGGCTTCTGCGACAGATAGAGCAGCAGATCCTTCGCGGCTGACTTGTTTTTCGAGAAATTCCACAAGCCGTAGAAGAACGGCAGCTGGCCGACGAACCGGCCTTTCGGGCCCTTCGGCATCGGATGGGTCCAGCAGTCCGCCGCCACGGTCGGGTTGTCGCGTTTGGCGACCGCCCAGGCGCTTGGCGGGTTCATAATGCTCGAGCCCTTGCCGGAGATGAGCCAGCGGTTGTTGCCGGCGTCATCCCATGCGTAAACCTCCGGCGGGTTCACCGCCATCAGCTTCTTCATGTATTCCAGCGCCGCGCGGGTCTCGTCGGAGTTGATCTTGATGTTGTCCTTGGCGTCGACCATGACCACGCCGTAGGAATTAAACAGCGCGCCGACCCAGTCCACGGCATCGCTGGTCTGCCCCATCGGCAAGCCGACCGGGAAGCCCGCCTTGTAAAGCTTCTGCGCCGAGTCGAGATAGGTATCCCAGGTCCAGGTATCGGTCTTCGCCTTGTCCCATTTCGATTCGTCGGCCGGGAACAATTCCGTAACGTCGATGCCGGCATGTTGCTTGTAAAGGCTGATACGCGAGCAGGTCGGTTTGACCTGGCATCCCCGCGTCGCCGATACCGCGCGCCAGGTGCCTTTGATCTTGCCGAGATACTCAAACACCGGGCTGATCGGGCCGTATTGTTTGATAAGCTCGGCGTTGACGTCGTCGAGCGGCTCGAGCGTGTTCTGATGGATACGGATATTCCAGTCGCGGTGGGACATGATGTCGTGGCCGGTGCCGGCTTGGGCTTCGGCGGCCGCGGTCAGCTTGTCCTTGTCGCCCTGCGTCGTGATGTAATCGATCTTGACCTCGACGTGGTTCTGCCGCCGCCCACTCGTTGCAAATGCGGTGAAAGTGTCATTGGCGCCGGGCACCCAATGGTCCCAGACGCCGAGCGACAGCGAGCCGGCGGCGTAACTGTCTCTGACATAGGGCGCGGCAATGGCCGCGACGGAACCGAGCGCCGCGCTTTTGAGGATGTTGCGGCGGGTAGGGGAATGGAATCAGGCGTGCTTGGGTCATCAGGTCCTCCGTTTGGCCGCCATGTTTTTCTAAGTTTATTGGCGTGGTGGAAAACATACTCTCATCGCGGGTAGCCGGCTAGAGCGCCTTTCGTTCAAGCCGCCGTGGTTTCTGCGAGTTTTGCCCATGTTTGTGGCAGGCTTTGCGCCCATCATGACGCGTTGACGCGGGCATGTGGACGGCGGACCGCCGCGGTTGCGCATTCGCGCCAAGTCTCGCGTTAAACATTTGAAGGAATTGACATATCTTCTTCACAGCCCGAGCAGCCGCGGCAGCCAGAGCGAAATCGCCGGGAAATAAGTCACCAGCATCAGCACCGACGAGCATGACGGCGTAGAACGGCCAGATCTTGCGCATGACCTCCTCGATCGTGACCTTGCCCACCGCGCAGCCGACGAACAGGATCGCGCCGACCGGCGGATGGCACAGCCCGATGCCGAGATTGAGCATCATGATGATGCCGAAATGCACCGGATTGACGCCGAAATTCATCATCACCGGCAACAGGATCGGCGTGCAGATCAGGATCGACGGCGCCATGTCGAGCAGGCAGCCGAGCACCAGCAGCATGACGTTGATGAGAAGCAGGATGACGTTCTTGTCGCTGGATATCGTCAGAAAGAACGCCGTGATCTTTGCCGGCATTTGCGTGAGCGCCATCACATAGCCGACGCTCGACGCGCAGGCGATCAGCGTCAGCACCATCGCGACGGTGCGCAGCGTGCGATGAACGAGCGCCGGCAGATCGCGCCAGCGATAGTCGCGGTAGATGAACATGGTGACCAGGAACGCCCAGACGCAGGCGACCGCGCCGGCCTCGATCGCGGTGAACACGCCGCCGAGAATGCCGCCCAGAATGATGACGAGCGTGATCAGGCCCCAGAGCGCGTCGATGCGTGATCTTGACCGCATCGCGCAGCGGCACGGTCTGGCCGCGCGGATGGCCGTCGCGATAGGCGATGACGAGGCACAGAACGATCAAGCGAGAAGCCGAGCAGCAGCCCGGGCACGACGCCGGCCATGAACAGGCAGATGATCGAGATGGTGCCGCCGGTGGCGAGCGAATAGATCACCGCGTTGTGGCTCGGCGGCACCAGCAGCGCCTGGACCGAAGCGGTGATCGTCACGTTGGTGGCGAAGACGCGGGGAAATCCGGCTTTCTCCATTTGCGGGATCATCACCGAGCCGATCGCCGAGGTGTCGGCGACGGCGGAGCCGGAAATGCCGCTGAGAAAGGTCGTGGCGAGCACATTGACCACCGACAGGCCGCCGCGCACGCGGGTAAAGCCGACCAGCACGTCGGCGAAGGCGACCAGGCGCCGCGCCATGCCGCCTTCGGCCATGATGGCGCCGGCGAGCACGAAGAACGGAATGGTCAGCATGGCGACCTTGCTGACGCCGTCGGAGATTTTCAGCATCACCGCTTCGAGCGGAATGCCGATCCACAGCGCGCCGGCGATCGCCGCGAGCGCCAGCGAATAGGCGATCGGCACGCCGATGAGGAAGCAGAAGAACATCGTGACCAGGAGAACGACGACATCCATGGCGCTGGCTCGTTTTGCTTCGCTCAGTGATGTTGCGTGGCTTCGGGATCGGGCGGCATGCCGAACGCCAGGCGCTCGATGACGAAGAGCAGGAGAAACGCGCCGCCGATCGGGATCGGCAGATAGGTCACGCCGACCGAGAGCGACGGGAAATCGGCGATGGTGTTGTACCAGGTCGCCGCGACCAGCTTTTCGCCGTAAACCATCATGAACAGCGCCATGGTCGCGACCAGGAGCTCGGCCAGAGCTCCGCGAGCATGCGCAGCGCGGCGGCAACATCAGAACGAAAAACGACACGTTCATGTGCAGCCGGCGGCGATAGCAGGCCGCGGCGCCGAAGAAGGTGAGCACGATGGTGAGCAGGACCGCGGTCGGCTCCGGCCAGGACGCGGCGCTGTTGAGCACGTAGCGGGTAAACACCGCCCACGGGATCACCGCGGAGATCAGCACCAGCGCGGTGCCGGCGACGGCGACGCAAACCAGATAGAGCGCGTCCATCAGCTTGCGATAGAGAAGCGCCATATGCTCCTTCGATGGGTGCTTGCGAAGGGGAGGGGCGTTACCGGATCGTGTCAGGTCGATGCGGCTTACGAAACGGCCTGGATGCGCTTGATCATTGCCGCAATATTTCGGCCCGTATTTGTCCCATACCGGCTTGACCGCGTCCTGGAACGGCTTCTTGTCGGCGACGTCGATGATCTCGTATGCCGGCGGCCTTGGCCTTGTCCATCGCCGCCGTCTCGTATTTGTTCCACAGCTCGCGCTCCTCGAGCTGCGCCTCGCGGCCGAATTTCTTGATCAGCGCCTGGTCGTCCTTCGACAGCGTGTCCCAGGTCTTGCGCGAGAACACCAGCATTTCCGGCACGATCAGGTGCTCGGTCAGGGTGTAGATATTTGGCGACCGTGATAATGGTTGTCGAACACGTAGCTCGGCGGATTGTTCTCGGCGCCGTCGACGACGCCGGTCTGCAGCGCGCTGAACACCTGGTCGTAGCCCATGGCGACGCCGTTGCCGCCGAGCGCATTCATCATGTCGACGAACATCGGATTGCCGATGACGCGGATCTTCAGGCCCTTCAGATCGGCAATGGTCTTGATCGGCTTTTTGGTGTCGTAGATGCTGCGCGCGCCGGCATCCATCCAGCACAGCCCGACCAGTCCGGCCTTGTCGTTGTTGGTGACCTTGTCGAGCAGTTCGGTGCCGATGTCGCCGTCGATCACCTTCTGCATGTGCGCGGTGTTGCGGAACAGGAACGGCAGGTTGAACACGTTGAGATCGTCGATCACCGGGCCGAGCGCGCCGACCGAGACGCGGGCGAGCTGGATGGCGCCGACCTGCGCCTGCTCGATCGCTTCCTTCTCGCCGCCGAGCTGCATCGCGGCATACATCTGCACGCTGAGCCGGCCGTTGGTCGCGGCCTCGAGCTTCTTGCCGAGGCTTTCGACCGCGGCGACGGTCGGATAGCCTGCGGGATGCACGTCGGAGGCCTTGAGCGCCATCTTCTGCTGCGCCATCGCCGGCGTGGCGAGATTCCAGCGAGGCCGGCGACGGCAGTCCAGCGCCAAGACGAATGAATGCGCGGCGATCCATGTTGTCTCCTCCCGAGTGTCCGCTTTGGCGGAACGTTGCACGCCTTTTCGAGCCGTTGAAGCCCCCGGCGGTCCATGTTATCAGGTCATACGATGACCAGATCAGCGGGTGTCAAGCTTTGGCCGCCCGTTCCGTAGAACAACTGTTGCCGACATTCCGGCCGCTCGCGGCGCCGCGCGGGCTGACCGAGGAACTGGTCGCGCGGATTACCGCCGACATCACCGGCGGCCACCTGCCGCCCGGCTCAAAGCTGCCGACCGAGAAGGAAATGATGGCCGCGACCGGCGTGAGCCGCACCGTCGTGCGCGAGGCGGTGGCGTGCCTGCGCGCCGACGGTCTGGTCATGGTGCGGCAAGGGGTCGGCGCCTTCGTTGCCGAGCATGTGCGCCGGCCGTTCCGGATCGATGTCGACGAATTGGACTCGCTGCGCGAAGCGCTCGACGTCATGGAATTGCGCGCCGGGGTCGAGATCGAAGCGGCGGGGCTTGCGGCCGAGCGCCACAATGGCGCGGACATCAAGAAGATCGCCGAGGCTTTCCGGCGCATCGAGGACGCCATCGGGCGCGGCGAGACGGCGGTCGACGAGGATTTTTCCTTCCATTGCAGCATCGCCGACGCCACCGGCAATGCGCAGTTCAGACGCTTTCTGGATTATCTCGGCCGTTTCATCATTCCGCGCCAGAGCATCCGCAAGAGTCTCACCCGCATCGAGGATCAGCGCGCTTATCTCAAGCGCATCCAGAACGAGCACATGGAAATCCTCGACGCCATCCGCGCCGGTGCTGCCGCCACCGCGCGCGCCGCGATGCGGCGGCACTTGGTCGACAGCCGCAAGCGTTATCAGAAACTCGTGGCCGAGATCGGCGATGGTGCGGCGGCCCGGCCGCATCATCGTAAATTTTACCAGCCGCGAGGAGCCATGCAGACAGTTCTGGTGACGGGCGCGGCGGGCGGCATCGGCACGCGGCTGCGCAAGCTGCTTGACGGCGTCTATCCGCATCTTCGCTGGAGCGACATTCGCAAGCCGGCCGATCTGGCGAGCGACCAAACTTTCGTGCAGGCCGATCTCGCCGATCTCGCCCAGGTCGAAAAGCTCGTCGACGGCGTCGACGGCATCGTGCATCTCGGCGGCAACTCGGTCGAGCAATCCTGGGACCGCATCCTCAAGGCCAATATCATCGGCTGCTACAATCTGTTCGAGGCGGCGCGGCGCCAGAAGGTCAAGCGCGTCGTCTTCGCCTCGTCCAACCACGCGGTCGGCTTCTATCCGCGGCAGCGCAAGATCGGCACCGACGAGCCGGTGCGCCCGGATTCGCGCTACGGCGTCAGCAAGGCGTTCGGCGAAGCGATCGGCGCGCTCTATGCCTATAAGCACGGCCTGCGGGTGACCTGCATCCGCATCGGCAATTTCGCCGACGCGCCGGTCGATCTGCGGCGGCTGGCCATCTGGATCAGCCCGGAGGACCTGGTGCAGCTCATCCGTATCGGGCTCGAGCATCCGGACCTGCGCTACGAGATATTTTTCGGCGCCTCCGACAACGAGCGCAGCTGGTGGGACAACGAGGCGGCCTACCGGCTACGGCTATCGCCCGACCGGCCGCGCCGAAGATTTCGCCGCCGCGGCGCTGGCCGCGCAAAAGAAGCTTGCGGCCGATCCGATCGGCGACTGGTACCAGGGCGGCCCGTTTTGCAGCGACGAATACGACAGCGGTTTTGATCCCGCCGCGACCTGAGTTTTAGCGCACCTGGAAACCAGCTTGCCCCTGAAATGCCGCGCCTGGCTCAGGCGGTGCGCGTCGGCGGCTTGCGACAGCTTGTAGAGCTTGACCTCGGGCGGCTTGACGGCGCCGGCGGCATAACTCGGCAATGCGCTCCATGGCCTTGCGCGAGCGCGGCACCGGCGGCCGCAGCGCGGTGACGTCGCTGCGATCCGGTTTCGGCGGCTCGGCGCCCGACGCGATAAAGGCGGCGCGGCCGCCGGGCTTGAGCACGGCAAAGGATTGCTTTGCCACGTCGCCGCCGACCGTATCGAACACGGCGTCGCAGCCCGACACCACGCGGGTGAAATCCTGCGCGTTGTAATCGATCACCTGATCGGCGCCGAGCCCGCGCACATAATCGACGTTCGCCGCGCTACATGTGGTGATGACCCGGGCGCCGAGATATTTGGCGAACTGAATGGCGAAACCGGCAACGCCGCCGGCGCCGCCCTGGATCAGGATGGTCTCGCCGCGCTGAAGTTTCAGCGTGTCTTCGACCGAATTGATCGCGGTCAGTCCGGTGAGCGCCAGCGCCGCGGCGTTGATATGCGACAGCCCGTCCGGCTTCTTGGCGACGAGGGCGGCCGGGATTGCGATCTTTTCGCAATAGGTGCCTTCCTTGCCGGCGCCGAGCACGCCGAACACCGCGTCGCCCACCTTGAGATCGGCGCCGTCGCCGACCGCGCTGACCACGCCGGAAAAATCGCGGCCGGGGATTTGCGGAAATTTTACATTGGCATGGCGCCCATATTCGCCGCCGCGGAACTTCCAGTCGGCGGCGTTGACGGTTGCGGCATGGACGTCGACCACCACCTCGCCCGGGCCGGCCACGGGTCCGGCAGGTCGCCGTATTGCAGCACTTCCGGGCCGCCGAATTTTTCGATGTAAGCCGCTTTCATTGGATCAGGCTCTCCCTATCAGGCTTTGCAACGGCCGGCCATCCCGGCAGCAAGATCAGCGAAAATTCATTGCATTGGTAGATTCTAAAAGCTGCGGCAGGTCGCAGCCCGTCCCGTAAAACCACAGCCGGTGAATATTTGTCAAAACCTCTTCGCGCTCGATTTCCCGAAACTTGCAGAACGCCACGATCTGGTCGCCGGCCCGGTGCATGTGCAGCTGTGTGCCCCACTGTTGGGCGTTGAATATGGCGATGATTTTCCCCGGGAATACCGATTGGAAATGCGCCGCCGCCTCGACCACGTCGTAGGTGGTTTTGCCGAATGTCTGCCGGTCGAACGCCATGATGGGATAGTCGATCTTGACCCACGCATCCCGATAGGTCTCGACCGCATCGCTGCCGTTGCGCTCATACATCGTCAACAGCTGAGCGGGGCTGATGTCGAGCAATTGCCGGCCGAGTTTTTGCGCGCGATCGATCTCATAATCCGTCACCCAGGAGAGTTTTGGTTGCAGTCGTGCCTCGGGCGCCGCAGGCGCTGGCGCCGGCGGTCGCAACAACGCGCTTGTCGTCACAAAGCCGACGAGACCCGACGCGATCGCAAGAGCGGCGACGGGGGCGATCTGGATTTTGGACGATTTGCCAAGGTAGCCGGCGAAGGTCGTGCCAAGATATTCGGCCGATTGGCGCAAGCCAGTTGCGGCGTTGCCCAAACATATCGCGACGATTGGCGCACATAGTCCGCGGCGATCGGCCAATGATACTCCGTCGATTGGCGCCAGACTGCTACGGCAGCAGCGCAAAAATATCGCCACGATTTGCGAAGATAGGCCGCGACGATCGGCCAAAGATGTTCGGTCGATTGGCGCAAATATCGCGCGGCAGTCGTCCAAAAATATCGAAATGAATTGTGCAGCCAGCCCGCAACGATCGCCCAAAGCGACGTCGCGGCTGTTTTCCAACCCGCCCAATACGCAGGCGAGGCCACGGAACTTCCCCCCAACGCAACGACTGTTACACGTACGCAAGCACTGTCGCATCTGCTTCACGATAGTTAATCACAATGGTGGCGGGATACCATCATTTGGCCATTCGAATTGCGCAATTCGGCCACGACCTCACGCTGACATCCCAACGCGCAATAAGGCGGTAGGAGAATGCGAAACGCGATCGAAGCGGGAAAAATCTTGGGACGCAAAATCTTGGGGTGCAAATCTTGGGGCGCAAATCTTTGGGGGCAAATCTTGGGATGAATGTATGCGTGAGGTGCCAGAGATGAGCGAGCGGGCGCGCGAATTTTTGGAGCATTGGATGTCGGACCATGTCGGGGCAGTTGCCGACGAGTACAGGATGCGGGAAACGGTGCGGCTGGTAGCGCTGTGCCGGGAGGATGCGATCCGCGCCGGCATTGCGCCGGACGAGCTGCGAACGGCAGCGGGCGGCAATTTGATCTAATGCATGTTGGCAGCCTTGAGCGCGGCGGCAGCGCGGACCAAGCAAACCGCCGACTTGAATTAGCCGAAGTTCCCTGAGGCTGGGATTGAGGCTTTTCCGCCCTCAACCAGAAAAATGTTGCCCAATGTCCCGTGAATCAGTTCAATTATGGGGGGCGGCGGGTTTCATATAAGCAGGGAGGAATACGGGATGATGCGAACGGTCTTTTTGGGTGCCGCGTTGGCTTTCGGTCTTGCGACCGCCGCCGGCGCTGCAGTCACGCCCGCTCCTGTCGGCAAGGCCACAGCCCGGTGATCAAGGCCGCAGAAGGATGTGGGCCGGGATTTTGGCGCGGTCCGGGCGGCAAGTGCCATCCGATGTTCGACGGCAGAGCCTGCCCGCCGGGATATCACCTCGGCCCGGAAGGCAAAAAGTGCTGGCCCAATTAGGCTAATTGAGATTGCACGGGGCCGCCTCCGTGGGCGGCCCCGATCTTTTTAGAGAGTTCGCCAGCGGACGATCACCACTGCCTGCGGGCGCGCGGCGGCTGTCCGCCGGGCGGAACGTATTGCGTATTGGCGTTACAGAAGCCGCCCATGCCGGCGAGCGTGGCCATGCACTGCTGAAAGGTCGTGAACCCGCAATTGGTGCCGCCGAGGCCGCTATATTGCGCGCACCACGGATAATTTTGCGCCTGCGCGCGCGTGCCGATGCCGGCGGTCACGGCGAAAATTGCCAGTAGGAAAAGCAAAATTCTCATGGTGATCTCCCGGTGTTGCGGCACTCAGGCGTGACCCGCCCAACGATCACCAGTGGTTGCGCGCTCGCGACACGGGGGGCGCGGCAGGGGAAACGTACTGCGTGTTGGCGTTACAGAAGCCGCCGTTGCCGCTCAAGGCCGCCTGGCACTGTTGAATGGTGGTGAACCCACAATTCTGGCTGCCGAAGCCGGCGTAATCCGCGCACCATGGATAATTCTGCGCCTGTGCGCGCGTGCCGATCCCGGCCGTCACGGCGAAAATTGCCAGCATGAAAAGCAAGATTCTCATGGCCGATCTCCTGGTGTTGCGATGCTGCTTAATCACTAACGCCGAGGCAGCGATATTATTTCAGTAGCGACGCAAGGAATCTCTGTGCTTCACCCGTTGCGGCTGCACAACGCACGAATTGGTGAGCGCGCTGAGATTGGCACGAGCAAAAGTTTGTAAGTCCCTGATTTTATTGGCGAACAGCCAAACGGTCACGAAGGTTTGCGGGCTCTCGGCACGGCGTGCACGGCTGGCGGAACGTATTGCGTATTTGCGTTACAGAAGCCGCCAATTCCACGCACCGTGGCCATGCACTGCTCGCGGCTGACGAAGCCGCAATTGTAAGCGGCATCACCGACATCATAAATCGCGCACCACGGATAATTTTGCGCCTGCGCGCGCGTGCCGATGCCGGCGGTCATGGCGAAAATCGCCAGTAGGAAAAGCAAAATTCTCATGGCGATCTCCCTGTGTTGCGATGGTGCCAAATCACTAACGCCGCGCCAGCGATATTATTGCAACGGTGATGCAGGGAATTTTGCCTTGATTTTACTGGCGACCCCGGGCGGCATGTTCGGCAACACGGGGGCCAGCCGCGATGCTCGCCCCGCGCCGATGTGTTCATCGCCCCTTCAAGGTATCGATAAAATCAATAAGGTTCCCGACGAATTGTTTTTTGTTTGATCGCGAGAAAGCCACGGACAAGAGCGGCGCCCTCACGGGTCGCGAGGAATGAAAGGATTGCGCCTTCCGACAGCTCGCCTTCTTTCTGCGCCGGCATCTTCTTTCCGACGGTTGGCGCGCCCTCGAAAAAATAAAATGGCGAGACGCCTAGCGCTTCACTGATTTGTTGCAGGCGTGACGCTCCGACGCGGTTCGCTCCTCTTCTCGTATTTCTGAATTTGCTGGAACGTGATGCCGACCGCGTCGGCAACCTCGGTTTGGCTCATTCTCAAAAAAATTCGGCGGGCGCGTATTTTTTGCCCGACGTGGGTATCTACGGCAGTGGCCCCTCTGCGGTTGGTCGACGCCTTCGCCATGTCTGAAGTCCTTTCATTCAAACGAACCCCAGGGTTGTTGCACAAACCGATTGTCGCGTCAAAATTGCCCACCCGCCGGTCGGCCGAGCGCCGGGCCATCCCGCGCTTCCCGGCGTACCCGGTGCGAACGCGACATCGCCGCCATGCGCCGGCGCGTTAACCATACGCCAGTGGTTCCCAGCGCTCATCGTTAATACTTTGTTAAGGTTCTCGCCTTGCCCCGAGGCGAGTGCGCCTGAGCTCATGCCGAATTTCCGCAGGATCAATTCACCGGTCGCGCTTGCCACATGCGGCATGTTCCTCGTGCCGGAGCCCTTTGGCGCCTGCCTGTTGCTGGCAGCGGCGGTTTGGTGGCTGTGGCGAAAAACAGGATGCCCGTGCCGTAGTTTGGTGTCGTCGTTCGGGGAGGCAGTCAGGCGCAGCCTGCACTATTTGGCCTGTTACCATCCGGATCAAGCGATGAACGCCAGCCCTGACGATAACGCCGGCGGCGAAGCGGTGTAGGAGCACCAGGAAAACGAGCGCTGGCCTTGCGGCTTGACCGACCTAGTCCGGCCGTTATTCACTGAGATTAAACCCGGTCCAAACCCCAGGAGACCCCCATGCGCGACTTCCTTCGTCCCCTCGCTGGCGTCCTCGGTATTGCCTGCTTCGCCACCGGGTTGACCGCCTTATCCACGGGCTGCGCGTTGGCGCAGGCCAAGCAGGCGCCGCCGAGCCAGATGGCTCCGGCCCAGCCCGCTCCACCCCCCTTGAAGCAGATGGCGCTGACCGACAAGCAGATCGATGGCGTGCTTGCCGCGCAGAAGGACATCGATGCGATTACCCAGAAGCTGCCGCCCAATGCCCCGCCAAGTCCGAAGGCTGTCGCGCAGCTCGATACCGTGGCCAAGAAGAATGGTTTTGCCAGCTACGATCAATACAATGATGTCGTCGACAACATTACGCTGGTGCTTTCGTGCTTCGATCCGGTAAGCAAAAAATATGTCGGCTTCGATGCGGCGACAAAGGCGCAGATCGCTCAGGTCCAGGCCAACAAGCAGATGTCGGCCAAGGACAAGAAGGATGCGCTCACTGAGCTCAACGAGTTGCTTAAGTCCCCACCGCCAGCGATCGAAAATAAGGGCAACATCGATCTCGTCGGCAAAAATTACGACAAGCTTGCCGACGCGCTCGGCGGTGGTCAGCAATAGGCGCCGGGAACCTCGCTGGAAAAGGCCACAGACGGGCCGGCTAGTGAACTTCGCCCCGGCGGCCGCTCGTTAGCCCCCGGCTTGGTTCAGACAGGCTCACGCCCATATGTCTGTATAAGTGAATCTTGTTGCGCAAGGCGCGAACCGAAATGCCGAGTACATTGGCGGCGTGGGTTCGATTCCCCACCCCGCCAAGCCAATGTCTCGCAAATCAGGCCGCATTCGACCGCCGCAATGGTGTGGCCGACAAGCTTGCGAACGAGATCAATTTCGTCCGGTGAGAGACCAGCTGAGCGAAGAAAGTCATTCGCCACAGGTGGTGCGTTTTGGCGCAGAACATCGGGCATAACCGCCTCCCGTAAAGACCGAGCTTCCAGCTTGAAGCCGTCGAATCGAGATGCAGCCCCCTACCCAAACACCAGCGTGCGCCGATAGGGTTAACAGATCTTTAAAGCATCCAATGCGGGAAACGGCTCGGGGGTCATCGGCAGCTCATCACTGCGGCATTCACAGCCAGATGCCATGATAAAAAATCAGAACGACGGCAGCGACAAAAATTCCGATGATGATGGCGGCTAAGAGCCGCGCTGGCTGATAACGGCGAGGCATCGGCGTGCACCTAAGGTTTGGGCGGCGCTTGAGATGTTACTTCGACCCTGGCGGAGCCACGCTTGACACCTGCCGGCGCTATTCCAGTTTATTGGCGACCCCGGCAGGATTTGAACCTGCGACCTTCAGCTTAGAAGGCTGTTGCTCTATCCCCTGAGCTACGGGGCCGCGCGACCCTCAACATATATAGAATTCTTGCGCCGCAACGCGCGGTTAATCGTGCGTATGGGCTTACCGCCGCGGTCGGCAATCGCACGAATTTGCCAATGAACGCGCGGCCCGCCTCGAGCAACTAAGACCGGCGTCCAGGCTGCGAGCGCTTCGCGGCCTTAAGCCCGCGCGCGCCGTTGTCTGCCGCGGCGATCGGAAGGTTGCAAATTGTTTAGCTTGCATGGACTTGTTCGGCCACGAACCTCGACAAGATCGTCGCCTCAACTTGTCGCACTGGGTCGAAATTACGGCCCTCTGGGAGGACTTCAACGATGTTTGCGCTTACTCGCGCCGGTTTCGCGGTAGCAATCGCGGCCGCGCTTTTTGCCGTTGCGCCGTTTTCGGCCCATGCCGCGGACAAGCCGTTTGTCGACAGCGATCTCGCCGACAGCGCGGTTCAGCTCGAAGGCCAGATCAAGTCGGACGCCGGGGCCGCCGACCAAGCCGGTGGCGCAAATCCGCAAAGACGCCGACGCCGCCTTTGCCAAGAACGATTTCCGCACCGGCATGACGCTGCTCGGCCAGATCGTCGCCGCGCAGCCCAACGACGCGACCACCTGGCTGCGCCTGGCGCGCACCGTCATGCAGATCCGCCCGGTCAACGACCAGGAGCGCGCGACGCTGCTCGAGCGCGCCTCGACCGCGGCCTACATCGCCTATGAGCGCACCACCAACCGCAACGAGGAAGCCGACAGCCTCGCGTTTCTCGGCGACGTCATGAGCCAGCGCCAGTTGTGGCGGCCGGCGCTCGACGCGCTGCGGCTTTCGCTCGACATTCGCGAGGCCGCCAATGTGCGCGGCCAATACGAGCGGCTGCGCGACCAATATGGTTTCCGCGTGCTCGATTACTCGCGTCGATGCCGATACCGCCTCGCCGCGCGCCTGCTTCCAGTTCTCCGAGGACTTGCCGGCGCGCACCGATTTCTCGCCGTTCGTCGTGCTTGCCGGCACCGACAAGCCGGCGATCTCGACGGCCGACAAGCAGCTTTGCGTCGAAGGTCTTGAAGCACGGCGACAGCTATACCGTGACGCTGCGCGCCGGCCTGCCGTCGGTGGTGCACGAGTCGCTGTCGAAATCGTCGGACTTCGTCATCTATGTGCGCGACCGCAAGCCCGCGGTGCGGTTCTCGACCACGGCCTATGTGCTGCCGCGCACCGGCCAGCGCGGCATTCCGGTGATCAGCGTCAACACCAAATCGGTCGCCGTCGAGATCTATCGCATCAGCGACCGCAATCTGATCGATACCATCGCCGGCGTGACCAGCTACGACACACGGCGATTTCCAGCGCAGCCTCGACCGCTCCGACATCGAGCGGCTCAAGGAAAGCCGCGGCGTGCCGGTCTGGCACGGCGATCTCGCCGTCGACTCAGCGCCGCTCAATGCCGGACGTCACCACGGCGTTTCCGGTCGATCAGGCGGTCGGCGATCTAAAACCCGGCGTCTACGTCATGGTGGCGCAGCCGCAGGAGCTGAAGAACATCGACACCAATTACGACGCGCTGGCGACCCAATGGTTCATCGTTTCCGATCTCGGGCTTTCGGCTTTCTCCGGCAATGACGGCATCCATGCCTTCGTCAATTCGCTGGCGACCACCGACGCCAAGACCGGCATCGAGGTGCGGCTGATTTCGCGCAGCAACGAGGTTCTGGCGACGCGCCGCACCGACGCCGGCGGCCATGTGCAATTCGAAGCGGGCCTCGCCAGCGGGGAGGGCGGTGCCGCGCCCGACGCTGATCGCCGCCAATGACGGCCAGGGCGATTTTGCCTTCCTCAACCTCACCGCGCCCGCGTTCGATCTCACCGACCGCGGCGTCTCCGGCCGGCCGGCGCCGAACGGCCTCGATGCCTTCGTCTATGCCGAGCGCGGCGTCTATCGCTCCGGCGAGACGGCCTATCTCACCGCGCTGTTGCGCGACGCCCAGGGTGCTGCGTCGCCCGGCGTGCCGCTGACCTTCGTGGTCGAGCGGCCCGACGGCGTCGAGTATCGGCGCAGCGCTGGTGCCGGACCAGGGCTTGGGCGGCCATGGGCTGACCTTGCCGATCGCGGCCTCGGCGCCGACCGGCACCTGGCACGTGCACGCCTTCACCGACCCGAAGCGCGCGGCGGTCGGCGAGACGACGTTCCTGGTCGAGGATTATGTGCCCGAGCGGATCGAATTCGATCTGTCGTCGCCGAGCGGGACAATCTCCAAAACCAATCCGGCCACCATCAACCTTGCCGGCCGCTTCCTCTACGGCGCGCCGGCCTCGAACCTCGATCTCGACGGCGACATGAACATCGCCGTGGCGGCGGAGCGCTCCGGCTTTGCCGGCTATCAGTTCGGCCTCGACGGCGAAGACGTCGCCGCCGTGCAGCAGCCGCTGGACGATCTGCCGTCGACCGACGACGCCGGCAAGGCGACTTTCAACGTCAATATCGACAAGCTGCCGTCGAGCACGCATCCGCTCGAAGCGCGCATCGCCGTGCGCATGGCCGAGCCGGGCGGCCGCGCCGTCGAGCACAAGATCACGCTGCCGGTCACGGCGAGCGGCAACATGATCGGCGTCAAGCCGCTGTTCGCGGGCCGCTCGCTGGCCGACGGCGCCAGCGCCGCGTTCGACGTCGTGGTCGTTGCGCCCAACGGCACCGCGGTCGCGACCAAGGGCCTGCACTACGAGCTGTTGCGCGTCGAAACCCATTATCAATTCTATAAGCGCGACGGCTCGTGGCATTTCGAGCCGGTCAAGACCACGTCGCGGCTGTCCGACGGCGCGATCGATACCGCGGCCGACAAGCCGGGCCATATCGCGTTGCCGGTGAATTTCGGCCGCTATCAGCTCAATGTCGCGTCGCCCGAGCCGAACGGCCCGACCACATCGGTGACGTTCGATGCCGGCTGGTATGTCGACGCCAGCGCCGACACGCCGGACATGCTGGAAACCGCGCTCGACAAGAGCGAGTACCGGCCCGGCGACACCATGACGGTCGCCGTCACCGCGCGCAGCGCCGGACGTCTGACGCTCAATGTGATCGGCGATAAGCTCCTGGCGAGCCAAACCGCCGACGTCAAGCAGGCGGGCGTCGTCGCAAGTGAAAGTGCCGGTCGGCACCGATTGGGGCTCCGGCGCCTATATCGTCGCCACGCTGCGCCGGCCGCTCGATGCGCCGGCGCAACGCATGCCCGGCCGCGCCATCGGCGTGCAGTGGTTCTCCATCGACCGCGCGGCGAAGACGCTCACCGTCGATCTGAAGCCGCCGGCGCTGTTGCGGCCGAACACGACGCTGCACATCCCGGTCAAGATCGAGGGCCTCAAGGCGGGCGACGAGGCGCGGATCGCGGTTGCCGCGGTCGATGTCGGCATCCTCAATCTCACCAACTACAAGCCGCCGTCGCCCAACGATTACTATCTCGGCCAGCGCGCGCTGGCGGCGGAGATCCGCGATCTCTACGGCGACCTGATCGACGGCATGCAAGGCGCAAGCGGCCAGATCCGCACCGGCGGCGACGCCGGCGCGCGTTGCAAGGCAATCCGCCGACCGGGCCGCCGCTGTCGTTCTTCTCCGGCATCGTCACCGTCGGTGCCGACGGCAGCGCCGACGTCGCTTTCGACATTCCCGACTTCGCCGGCACCGTCCGCGTCATGGCGGTGGCCTGGACCAAGGACAAGGTCGGCCAGGCCATCGACCGACGTGATCGTGCGCGATCCGGTGGTGCTCACCGCGACCTTGCCGCGCTTCCTGTTGCCCGGCGACCGTTCCACGGTCCACCTCGATCTCGACAATGTCGAAGGCCAGCCCGGCGATTATGCGATCACGCTGTCGACCACCGATGCCGTGGTGGCCGGCGTAGGCGCTACGCAAAAACTGACGTTGCGCGCCAAGGCGCGCGGCGCGGTCACGATCCCTGTCACCGCCAGTGCCGCCGGCAATGGCGCCGTGAAAATCAACGTGAGCGGGCCGGGAGGCTTTGCGCTGGAACGAAACTACACGCTTGCGGTACGGCCGCCGGCGCAAATCCTGGCGCGGCGCACCGTCAAGCCGATCGCCAAGGGCGACAGCGTGACGCTGTCGAGCGATATGTTCGCCGATCTCGTTCCCGGCACCGGCGGCGTTTCGATCTCGGTCGGCTCCTCGGCGGCGCTCGATGCGGCGAGCCTTCTGGCCGCGCTCGACCGCTATCCGTATCGCTGCTCGGAGCAGATCACGAGCCGGGCGATGCCGCTGCTTTATGTCGCCCAGCTTGCCAGCGAAACCCATCTGGCGCTGCAGACCGGCGCCGACGAGCGGGTGCGCAACGCCATCGAGGCGTTGCTCACGCGGCAGGATTCCACCGGCTCGTTCGGCCTGTGGGGCGTCGGCGGCAGCGACGTCTGGCTCGACTCCTATGTCACCGACTTCTTGACCCGCGCCCGCGAGCGCAAATTCGCGGTGCCCGACACCGCGTTCAAGCTCGCGCTCGACCATTTGCGCAATTTTGCCGCCAATACCGCCGATCCGAGCAAGAACGGCGGCACCGATCTCGCCTATGCGCTCTATGTGCTGGCGCGCAACGGCGTGGTGCCGATCGGCGATCTGCGTTATCTCGCCGATTCAAAACTCGATGCGCTGACGACGCCGATTGCCAAAGCCCAGGTGGCCGCGGCGCTGGCGCTGGTCGGCGATCGCGCGCGGGCCGAGCGGGTCTACGCGGCGGCGCTTGCGGCCATCGATCCGCAGTCGGAGAACTGGCTCAATCGCCAGGACTATGGCTCGAACTTGCGCGATGCCGCGGCGCTGGTGACGCTGGCCTCGGAAAGCGGTGCGGCGCCTGCGACCGTGCAGGCCGCGGTGCAGCGCGTCGAAGCGTCGCGCGCGCAACTGCATCCGACTTCGACCCAGGAAGATGCCTGGCTGTTGCTGGCGGCGAGCGCGATGGCGAAAGATTCCGGCAACGTCACGCTCGACGTCAACGGCGAGGCGGTGCAGCGCGCGCTCTACCGCACCATCCGCGCCAATGACCTCAAGGAGCCGGTGAAAGTCACCAATACCGGCGACACCGAGGTCAAGGCCGTGGTCACGGTCACCGGCGCGCCGCTGACGCCCGAGCCCGCGGCGGAGAACGGCTTTCGCATCGAGCGTCTGACCTACACGCCCGACGGCGATCCGGTCGACCCGGCGCAGGTCAAGCAGAACACCCGGCTCGTGGTGGTGCTCAAGATCACCGAAGCGCAGCCGCAATTCGGCCGGGTCATCGTCGCCGATTACTTGCCGGCGGGTTTTGAGATCGACAATCCGCGTCTCGTCTCGTCCGGCGATACCGGCACGCTGCCGTGGATCACCGACGCGCTCGAGCCGGCGAACACGGAGTTCCGCGACGACCGCTTCACCGCCGCCTTCGAAAGAAAGCGCGGCGATCCGGCGGTGTTCACCGTGGCCTATGTGGTGCGCGCGGTGTCGCCCGGCAGCTATGTGCGGCCGCAGGCGCGCGTCGAGGACATGTACCGGCCGGATCGTTATGGCCGCACCGGCAGCGGCACCATCGAGGTCACGGCGGCGAAATGATGCCCTCTCGTCATTGCGAGGAGCGAAGCGACGACAGCAATCCAGCTTCGGCGTGGCCGACTGGATTGCTTCGCGGAGCCTGTCATCGGGCCGGCCACTTCGGCCGGACCCGTTCGCTCGCAATGACGCGTAGGAAAGTCGCGCCTTGTTCTCGTAGCGGGCATTCCTATGCGCGTCGGCTTTTGCCGGCGCGGCGTGGTGGGTCGCCTCGCTCGGCCCGCCGCCGCTCGGCAAGAGCCTCGATTTCTCGACCAGCGTGGTCGATCGGGAAGGGCGCCTGCTGCGCGCCTACGCGACGAGCGAAGGCCGCTGGCGATTGCCGGCGACGGTCGCCGACGTCGATCCGCGCTTCTTCGACGTGCTGTTCGCCTACGAGGACAAACGCTTCCGCGTCCATCACGGCGTCGATCCGCGTGCGGTGCTGCGCGCGACGGTGCAATTCGCAACCAGCGGCCGGCTTCGCTCCGGCGCCTCGACCTTGACCATGCAGGTGGCGCGGCTCCTTGAGCCGCCCGAGGTGCGCCGCAGCATGGTGACAAAGCTGCGGCAGATGGTGCGCGCGATCGAGATCGAGCGCGCGCTGACCAAGGACGAGATCCTCGCGCTTTACCTCGACCTCGCGCCCTATGGCGGCAATATCGAGGGCATCCGCGCGGCGTCGCTCGCCTATTTCGGCAAAGAGCCGCGGCGGCTGTCGCTCGGTGAAGCGGCGCTCCTGGTGGCCTTGCCGCAGTCGCCGGAGCTGCGCCGCCCGGATCGTTTTTCCGAGAGCGCACGCGCCGCGCGCGATCGCGTGCTCGATCGCTTTGCCGCGACCGGCACGGTGCCGGCCGACGAGATCGCGCTCGCCAAAACCGAGCCGGTGCCGAACGGCCGCCGCCCGATGCCGCTGCTGGCGCCGCACGTCGCCGACAGGGTCGTCGCCGAGCCTTCGCAATCGAAAGTGCATCGGCTGACCATCGACGCCGTGCGTGCAGAAGAATCTGGAAAATCTCGCGCGCGAGCGCGTGCGCGCCCTTGCCGCCACGCTCGGCCCCGATGTCTCGCTCGCCATTCTCGCCGTCGACAACGCGACCGGCGAAATCTTGGCCAGCGTCGGCTCGCCCGATTATTTCGACCTGCGCCGCGCCGGCCAAATCGACATGACGCAAGCGCTGCGCTCGCCGGGCTCGACGCTCAAGCCGTTCATCTATGGTTTTGGTTTTGAAGACGGCGTGATCAATCCGGAGACGCTGATCGAGGACCGGCCGGTGGCCTATGGCAGCTATGCGCCGAAGGATTTCGATTCGACGTTTCAAGGGACGGTGACGGTCCGCAAAGGCGTTGCAGCTCTCGCTCAACGTTCCGGCGATCGCCGTGCTCGACGAAGTCGGGTCGAGCCGCCTTACGGCGCAAATCGGCCAAACCGGCGCCGCGCTGGTGCTGCCGCCGGGCGAAGCGCCCGGCCTGGCCATCGGTCTCGGCGGCGTCGGCATAAAACTTTCCGATCTGGTCATGCTCTATGCCGGCCTTGCGCGCCAAGGCACGACGATGCCGCTCAACGTGCGGTTCGGCGCGCCGCCGCCGCAGGCGCAGCGGCTGATGGAGCCGGTCGCCGCCTGGTATGTCGGCAATGTGCTGATCGGTTCGCCGCCGCCGGAGAACGGCACGCCGGGCCGCATCGCGTTCAAGACCGGGACCAGCTACGGCTACCGCGACGCCTGGTCGCTCGGCTTTGACGGCAAGCACACCATCGGCGTCTGGGTCGGCCGTCCCGACGGCGCGCCGGTGCCGGGACTGGTCGGGCGCATCGCGGCAGCGCCGATCCTGTTCGATGCGTTCGCGCGCCTGGGCACGCCGACGGTCGCGCTGCTGCGGCCGCCGAAGGGCGTGCTGGTGACGTCGAGCGCCAAATTGCCGCCGCCGCTGAGGCACTTTCAGCCCGGCCGTCTCGGCGGCGTGAGCTCGCAAGCGTCGCTGCACATTTTATTTCCGCCCGATGGCGCCCGACTCGATCTGGCGGCGACCGATGGCAAAACGAATGCAGTGCCGCTGAAGATCACCGGCGCGGTGGCGCCGCTCACCGTGCTGGTCAACGGCGTTCCGGTTCCCGAACCGGATCACGGCGCGCTGTTCTTCAGGCCTGACGGCCCCGGATTTTCACGCGTAACGGTGATCGATTCCGTAGGCGCTACGGCCACCGCCGTCGTGCGCGTGGACGACGGTTCGGCGGCAAAATTAACGGCGCGATAGCCGGCCGGCCTCGACATTCGGCTAAAATGCTTTCGGAACAAAGCGTTCCGGACATGGGCTCGCTTAAATCCTGCCTTCCCAATATAGCTGGCGCGGGCTATCGTCGGCCTGGGGCGGCGGAACGCCGGGGAACTCCGGCTGTTTTCGCTCAGGACCGACGTGCCAGCCCGTTTGAGCGTGATCTTTGCTATGAAGCGGTCGTGAGCGTCGAAGGCCACGACGCAAGGGAAGCCATGAGCACGACATTTTCCGCAGCATTGACGGACAAAGAGCGTCTCGTCCGCATCGGCAAATACGCCTTGCGCCGGTTTCTTTTGCCGGTCTGCGGGTTCGGCCTGTTCGTGTATTTCCTGCCGAAGACCGCGCTGTTTTACGCCATCTGCGGCGCCTACGACGTCACCCGCAACTCCGGACTGAGCGCAACGACGCTGCGGCGCTATTTCATCGGCAACGGTTTTTTCACCTGGGTTATGTCGCCCTTCAACAGCTTGCTCGATCTCCTGTCGCTGCCCTACGTCAACAAGGGCGTCTATCGGCTGGAGGATCTGCCGCCCGCCTATCGGGACGAGGTGACACGCCTGATCCAGGCCGCGAACGAATTGAATCTTGTCGCGCAAATGGAAGAGGCGTCAAAGCAGCATCCGCGGACGATGGCGTTCTTCCGCTGGTACGGCGTCGACCAGAACACGTTCCTGAATGCGCCGGCGCTGCGTCAGCCGTGGAAGTATATCGAGACGATCGGCATTTCGGTCTTCAACAAGAAAGTCTCGACGTCGAAGCATTTTGGTTACCTGCGGGCGTCGTTTCGGATTTTGTATAACCTCAACGACATGACCGACGACTCCGCCTATATCGTGGTCGGCGACCAGACCAATTATTGGCGCGAGAACAAGCTCTTCATCTTCGACGACACGCTCTTGCATCAGTCCTTCAACGAAACCGATCAGACGCGCTACTGCCTGTTCGTCGACATGATCCGGCCGACGCCGTTTCCCGCCGTCATGCGCGCCGTCGTCGCCGCCGTCCGCTTGCTGACCCAGAGTTTCAAGTTCGTTTATTACCAGAATTGGAAGGTCATCGAGCAGCCGTGACATGATTGCCTTCCGGCTTGCGCTGGATGATTTGGGCGTGTTTACACCTGAGCGGGCATGACCACGACAAGCAGCGCGGCGCCGCGATTATGGCCGGCAAACGGCCTGGGCGCGCTTTTCGACATCGGCGCCGGTTCGCACCGACGTGCTGTCGCGATTCTCGTGCTCATTTCGTTGATCCTGTTTCTGCCGGGCTTTTTCCAGATTCCGCCGGTCGATCGCGACGAGGCCTATTTCGCGCAAGCCACCAAGCAGATGATCGAAACCGGCAATTATGTCGATATCCGCTATCAAGACGATGTTCGTTATCGCAAACCGGTCGGCATCTACTGGCTGCAAGCGGCGGTGGTGAAGACGGCGGAGATTTTCCATTTTCCCAATGCGCGGACCACCATCTGGCTCTACCGCATCCCGTCGCTCCTTGGCGCCGTCGGCGCGGTTTTGGCCACATACTGGTGCGGGCTCGCCTTCGTCTCGCGGCGCGGCGCCATCCTGGCGGCGACTATGATGGCGGCTTCGGCGCTGCTCGGCGGTGAAGCGCGGCTCGCCAAGACCGATGCAGTGCTGTTGTTCACCATCATCGCCGCCATGGGCGTGTTGGCGCGCGCCTATCTCTCGCCGCGCGAAGCCGGCCACGGGCGGCTCGGCTGGACATTGCCGGCGGTCTTTTGGACCGCGCTCGCCGCCGGCATCCTGCTCAAGGGGCCGGTCAATTTGATGATCGTCGGTCTCGCCGCGGTGACGCTGTCGATCTACGAACGCTCCGGACGCTGGCTATTGGCGCTGCGACCGCTGGCCGGCGTGGCTTGGCTCGTTCTCATCGTCTTGCCGTGGTTCATCGCCATCTATATGCGCGTCGGGAGTGCCTTTCTGATCAATTCGGTCGGCCACGACATGCTGGGCAAGCTCGCCAGCGCGCAAGAGGCCCATGGCGCGCCGCCCGGGCTCTATCTGGTGCTGTTCTTTGCCACGTTCTATCCGGGCTCGATCCTCGCCGGCCTTGCGGCTCCGGCGGTATGGACGGTGCGCCGCGAGCCAGCCGCGCGTTTTTTGCTGGCCTGGCTCGTGCCGTCGTGGATCGTGTTCGAGCTGATCGTCACCAAGCTGCCGCATTATGTGCTGCCGCTTTATCCCGCCATCGCCATCCTCATTGCCGGCGCGGTCGAATCGAACGTGCTGTCCCGGCGGCCTTGGTTGGTGCGCGGTGCGGCGTGGTGGTTTTTCGCGCCGATCATCATCAGCATTGCCGCAGTGACGTTTGCCGTCATCGTCGCGCGCGATCCGGCGTTCCCGGCGTGGCCATTTTTTGCCTGGGCCGCCATTTGCGGCCTGTTCGCGTGGCTGCTCTATGAAGACGACGGCGCCGAACGGTCGTTTCTGCGGGCGACCGCCGGCATGGTGCTGCTGGCGATCGGCGTCTTTTCCATCATCATGCCGTGGCTGCGGCCGGTGTTTCCCTCGGTGACGCTGGCTCGCGTGCTGCACGATGCCGGTTGCCGGCATCCGAGTGCGGCGAGTGCCGGCTATGAGGAGCCGAGCCTGGTGTTTCTTGCCGGGACTGAAACCCGTCTGACCGATGCCGCGAGCGCCGCCGATTTCCTCAATGGCGGCGCCTGCCGCTTCGCCTTCATCGAGAGCCGCCAGGAGCGCGCCTTTGCGCTGCGCGCCGAAGCGATCGGCCTGCAATATACCCGCGGGCCGCGCGTCGACGGCTACAACGTCAGCACCGGCCGGCCGATCAGCATTGCGGTTTTCGCGGCCGCAGGCGCGCCGTGAATGGCGGCAAGGTCTTGGCCTCGTCTGCGCGGCGGCAAAACATGCTGAGGAATTTTCAGCAATGGGTTTGCGTTCTGGTGCGCGCGCCGCGCGCGAGCGTACCGCCGCCGTCGGCAGGCGCATACGCCGCGATCATCGTCCTGCTGGCGGCTACGGTCGCCTGCATGTTCCTCGTCGACACCGTGGCCAGCGCCTGGGCGCGCACCTTGCCGCGATGGTTCGAAGATGTGTTCGAGCGGATTACCGATCTCGGCCTGGGCGGCTGGTTCCTGTATCCGTTCGGCTTCATTCTATTGTGTCTCGCCGCAGTGACTTCGCCGGGGCTGACGCGCCTGACGCAAGGCGTGCTGGCGATGCTCACGGTGCGGTTCGGATTTCTGTTTCTGGCGATCGGCCTGCCGGGACTGTTCGTCACCGTTGTCAAACGCTTGATCGGCCGGGCGCGGCCCTATGTGGGCAGTCCCGATGATCCTTTCATCTATCGGCCGTTCGTCTGGACGCCCGAATATGCCAGCATGCCGTCTGGCCATGCCACCACGGCGGCGTCGGCGGCGATTGCGATCGGCGCGCTGTGGCCGGCGAGCCGCCCGGTAATGTGGCTCTATGCGATCGTCATCATGTTCAGCCGGGTCGTCGTATTGGCGCACCATCCGAGCGATGTGATCGCCGGCGCGCTGGTCGGCGCGCTTGGCGCGCTTTTGGTGCGCCGCGCCTTTGCGGCGCGCGGGCTGTTGTTTTCCGCGACCGATCTCAAGGCCTTTCCGGGGCCTTCGTTGCCGCGGGTCAAGGCAGCGCTGCGTGAAGTTTTGGGCAAAAAGCCAGGAATTTCGCCGGGTTGAACCTGGTCGGGTTGGGCTTTAGAAGCTTTCGGCATGCCGCAGAGCAACGGGCAAGGCAATCTCGCAATTTCCGTAGTCGTGCCAGTGCGCAACGAGGCCGGCAACATTGCGCCGCTCATCGCCGAGATCGCTGCGGCGCTGCAAGGCCGCGCGTTCGAGATCGTTTATGTCGATGACGGCTCGCAAGACGCCACCGCCGACGAATTGCGCGGCTTGATGGCGCAGCATCCGTGGCTGCGGCAAATCCGGCACGCGCAATCCTGCGGCCAATCGGCGGCAGTGCGCTCCGGCGTCGCCGCGGCGCGCGCGCCGATCGTCGCGACGCTCGACGGCGACGGCCAGAACGATCCGGCCTATCTGCCGGCGCTGATGGCAGCCCTCGAAGCCGGCGCGCCGCGGCTCGGCCTGGTCGCCGGCCAGCGGACCGGGCGCAAGAGCACCGGTTTCAAGCGCTTGCAGTCGCGCATCGCCAATGGCGTGCGCAGCGCGGTGCTCAAAGACGGCACGCGCGATACCGGCTGCGGCCTCAAAGCCTTTCGCCGCGATCTATTCCTGACGCTGCCGTATTTCGACGGCCTGCATCGGTTTCTGCCGGCCCTGGTCCGGCGCGAAGGTTTTGATGTCGGCTATGTCGACGTGGTCGACCGGCCGCGCCGGCACGGCACGTCGAACTACGGTTTCTTCGATCGGCTCTGGGTCGGTATTCTCGACCTCGCCGGCGTGTGGTGGCTCATCCGGCGCAAAAAGCGCGTTCCGCAATCTGAGGAGATAACCCTTGCTCGTTGACCTGTCGCGCGCAGTCGGCGCCTACTTGCAAGACGTTTTCATCACCAAGCTCGATTGGTGGGTGTTCCTGGGCTTTGTCGCCCAGGGCCTGTTCACCATGCGCTTCCTGGTGCAGTGGATCGCCTCCGAACGCGCCGGCCGCAGCATCATTCCGCTCGGCTTCTGGTATTTCTCCATCGCCGGCGGCCTGTTGCTTCTGGTCTATGCGCTGTACCGCAAGGATCCGGTTTTCATCGCCGGCCAGGCGTTCGGAGTCTTCGTCTATCTGCGCAATCTCTATTTCGTCTTGCGTGAGCGCAAAACGGCGGCAGCGTAAACGCGCTCAACCGCCGGCCGCCAGGCCGGGGAGAACCGCCGTCTTGACTGCAGTCGTTCATGCCGGCGTCTCTCGGCTGCCACAGACTTCGCCCATTACGCCATTACCTCGGCGCTGGACACTTTCGTCAACCCCTTGACCTTGCAGCGCGATCGTTCTCAGATGGCTTTGGGCGGGGAATTGCTTTAAGCGTCCCGGCTGCGGGGCCAATCTCAAAGCCACTTATAAGCCACTCAAAGCCCCACTTGTCGCGCCACCCATGCTGAAAGGCCTGATCATGAAACGTTTAGCTACGGCATTCGCCATTGCAACGGTGCTTGCGTTCGGCATGCAGGCGGCGGGCGCGCAGACGCTCAAAGCGGTCAAGGACCGCGGCCAGCTGGTGTGCGGCGCGAACGGCTCATTGGCCGGCTTCGGCATACCCGATCCGCAAGGCAACTGGACCGGCTTTGACGTCGATTTCTGCCGCGCCATCGCGGCGGCAATCTTCAACGACCCGACCAAGGTCAAGTTCGTGCCCTTGACCGCGGCCAATCGCTTCACGGCGCTGCAATCGGGCGAGGTCGACGTGCTCGCCCGCAACACCACCTGGACGTTGTCGCGCGACGCCTCCCTCGGCGTCGATTTTGCCGCGGTCAATTATTACGACGGCCAAGGCTTCATGGTGCGCAAGGTCTTGAAAGTGAGCTCGGCGCTCGAGCTCAACGACGCTTCGGTCTGCGTGCAGCAGGGCACCACGACGGAGCTCAATCTCGCGGACTATTTCCGCACCAACCACATGTCGCTGAAAACCGTGACCTTTGCCACGGTGGACGAGGCGCTCAAGGCCTACAATTCCGGCCGCTGCGATGCCTACACCACCGACTCGTCCGGGCTATATGGCTCCCGCGTGCTGCTCGCCGATCCGGGCGCCAACATCGTGCTGCCAGA
Source organism: uncultured Alphaproteobacteria bacterium (assembly GCA_963831975.1). Taxonomy (GTDB): domain Bacteria; phylum Pseudomonadota; class Alphaproteobacteria; order Rhizobiales; family Xanthobacteraceae; genus BOG-931. The sequence continues at coordinate 1,953,840 of CAWHSO010000025.1, read as the reverse complement.
GATCATCTCCAAAGAGCCGCTTGCGCCTGCGGTGCGCCAAGGCGACGACGCCTGGGAAGACATCGTGCGCTGGACCCACCACGCGATGCTCGATGCCGAAGAGCTTGGCGTCAATAAAAACAACATCGACGACCAGAAGAACTCGACCAATCCGGAAATCCGCCGCCTGCTCGGCCTCGAAGGCCAGTTCGGTGAAGCGCTCGGGCTGACCAACGATTGGGCCTATCGCATCATCAAGGCGGTCGGCAATTACGGCGAAAGCTTTGAGCGCAATGTCGGCCAGGGATCGTCGCTGAAGATCGCGCGCGGCCTCAATGCGCTGTGGACCAAGGGTGGCTTGCAATACGGCTTGCCCATTCGCTGAAGGTTACGTCGCTTGACCGGGTGCTGCCGCCGCCACGGGACGGCCCATGGCTGATATTGCGCGGGCTGATATGTGCGCGACCACGCCGGCGCTTTTCGCGGGGTTTTGCCAATTTGGCGCTGCAGGCGGCGCTGCTTGTCGTCGTCGTCGGACTTGCGGTCGCCGCCGCCCACAATGCCGCGCAAAACCTGGCGCGCGCCAATATCGCCCACGGGTTTGGCTTCTGGAACAATACCGCCGGCTTCGACATCAGCCAGACGCTGATCGACTATTCGTCGAGCACGTCGACGTTCGGACGCGCGTTCTGGGTCGGCCTGCTCAACACGTTGTTGGTCGCCGGCATCGGCTGCGTGCTCGCGACCATTCTCGGCTTCATCGTCGGCATTGCGCGGCTGTCGCGCAATTGGCTCGTTTCGCATCTCGCCGGCGGCTATGTCGAGCTCATTCGCAACATCCCGCTGCTGTTGCAAATCCTGTTCTGGTACAATGCCGTCCTCAAGTCGTTGCCCGAATTGCGCGGCAGCGTCGCCTTGCCGTTCGGCGGCTTCCTCAACAATCGCGGCCTGTTCCTGCCGCGGCCGGTTTTTGCGCCGGATTTCGGCGCGGTCGTCATTGCTTTTGCGATCGGCCTCGTCGTTGCAATCGGCATGTACCTGTGGGCCCGACGCCGTCAGGAGCGCACCGGCGAGCAAGTGCACATTCTCTGGATGATGCTGGCGGCGATCTTCGGGCTGCCGCTGCTCGTCTTCATCGTGGCCGGACGGCCGCTGTCCTTCGGCATTCCGGACATGGGTCGCTTCAACATCCGCGGCGGCCTGGAAATTTTGCCGGAATTCGCAGCGCTGCTGCTGGCGCTGACGCTCTATACGGCGGCCTTCATCGCCGAAGTGGTGCGCGCCGGCGTGCTGTCCGTTTCAACCGGCCAGACCGAAGCGGCGCAGGCGCTCGGCTTGCGTTCGGGAACGATTTTGCGCCTGGTCGTGGTGCCGCAGGCGATGCGGGTCATCATCCCGCCGCTGACCAGCCAGTACCTCAACCTGACCAAGAATTCCTCCCTCGCCGTGGTCATCGGCTATCCCGATCTGGTTCAGGTCTTTGCCGGCACCGTCCTGAACATCACCGGCCAGGCCGTCGAGGTGATCGCCATCACCATGGCGGTCTATCTCGCGATCAGCCTCTTCACCTCGCTGGCGATGAATCTTTATGGGCGCACCGTCGCCATCGTGGAGCGCTGAAACGATGGCTGCGATATCGCCGGTTCAATTCCTACGTCAGGCGCCGGCGGCAACCCTGCCGCCGCCGTCGTCGCGCGCCGGCGTGTTCGGCTGGCTGCGTGCAAACCTGTTTTCGTCGCCGTTCAATATCGCGCTGACGCTGGTCGCAATCCTCTTCATCGCCTGGATCGTGCCGTCGCTGTTGCGCTTTCTCCTCATCGACGCGACTTGGTCCGGCGACGGCCGTGAAGCGTGCATACCGTCGCCGGCCCGTCCGAATCCCGGCGCCTGCTGGGCGTTCATCCGGGTGTGGTCGTCGTATTTCGTCTACGGCTTCTACCCGGCCGGCCAGCGCTGGCGGGTCGATTTGTTCTTTTTGGCGCTGGCTTTCGGCGTCGGCTGGCTGTTGTGGCTGCGGGCGCCGCGCCGCGACATCGGCGCCGTCTACTTCTTCATCGTGCTGCCGATCCTGTCGCTGATCCTGCTCGGCGGCTTGCCGCTGATCGGGCTTTCCTATGTGCCGACCAATCTGTGGGGCGGCATCCTGGTGACCATCGTGGTCGCGACCATCGGCATCGTGTTTTCGCTGCCGCTCGGCATCCTTTTGGCGCTGGGCCGCCGCTCGCGCATTCCCGTGGTACGCTGGCTTTCGATCATGTTCATCGAATTCGTCCGCGGCGTGCCGCTGATCACGGTGCTGTTCATGGCGAGCGTGATGCTGCCGCTGTTCGTGCCCGAGCCGCTCGCGCCGGACAAGCTGGTGCGCGCCCTGATCGGCGTCGCCATGTTCGCCTCGGCCTATATGGCGGAGGTGGTGCGCGGCGGGCTCGTGGCGATCCCGCGTGGCCAATACGAGGCGGCGCAGGCGCTGGGCCTGACCTATTGGCGGATGACCGCATTGATCATCCTGCCGCAGGCGTTGCGGGTGACGCTGCCGAACATCGTCAATGTCTTTATCGCTTTGTTCAAGGACACCACGCTGGTCTTCATCGTCGGCATTTTCGATTTCCTGCGCACCGTCGAGGTGGCGCGCGGCGATCAGAAATGGGCCTCTCCGATCACCAGCCTCACCGGCTATGCCTTTGCGGCGATGTTCTACTTCGTCTGCTGCTACGCCATGTCGCGTTACGCGCAACGGGTCGAAGCGCGGCTGGCGCGCCGCTCGGCGTATAAGGGGCGATGATGGACAAGCGTCCCGACGAGCACGAGACGGCGCGCGCCGAAACCGCGGTCGAGATCATCGCCTTGAACAAGTGGTTCGGCGAATTCCACGTGCTGCGCGACATCGATCTGAAAGTGGCGCGCGGCGAGCGCATCGTCATTTGCGGGCCGTCCGGCAGCGGCAAGTCGACGCTGCTGCGCTGCATCAACCATCTGGAGGACTGGCAGTCGGGCCGCATCGTGGTCGACGGCATCGAGCTCAACGACGACCTCAAGCAGATCGTCGCGGTGCGCCGCGACGTCGGCATGGTGTTCCAGCAGTTCAATCTGTTCCCGCATCTGACCGTGCTGGAGAACTGCACGCTTGGCGCCGATCTGGGTGCGCAAAATGCCCAAGCGCGACGCCGAGGCGCTGGCCATGAAATATCTCGAGCGCGTCAAGATCCCCGAGCAGGCGCAAAAATATCCGGCGCGGCTGTCCGGCGGCCAGCAGCAGCGCGTGGCGATCGCGCGCGCGCTGTGCATGAACCCCAACATCATGCTGTTCGACGAGCCGACCTCGGCGCTCGATCCGGAAATGGTCAAGGAAGTGCTCGACACCATGGTGGAGCTCGCTTCCGACCGCATCACCATGCTGGTGGTGTCCCACGAGATGGGTTTCGCCCGCCAGGTCGCCGACCGCATGATCTTCATGGCCGACGGTCAGATTCTCGAGATCAACGAGCCGAAAGGCTTTTTCGACCATCCGCAGCACGAGCGCACGCGGCTTTTCCTGCAGCAGATCCTGCGCTGAACGGTGCAAAAAATTATAAAAACGCGAGGGCCGAAATCGGAGTAGGATATAGCCAAAGCGCGCCGTCGCGACCAATGCGGAGATGTACGAATGAAGCGGTTTTTTATGCTGGCGGTACTGGTCGTTTTATCAACGCATTGCGCACACGCCACTGACTTGAGCTGCGTTAGCACCACGTTCAATGCGCTTTCTCCCAACGACAAGGTGTGCGTCAGCGTCTTTGAAGATCCGCAAGTGCCCGGCATCGTGTGCCACATTTCGCAGGCTAGAAAGGGCGGATGGGGCCAGCCGTTAGGTCTGAACGAAGATCCATCTAATTTTTCGGTCTCGTGCAGGCAAAATGGTCCAATCGACGTTGATCTATCAAAGCTGGGCGATAATGAAGAAGTGTTCAGTCAGAAAACGAGCATTTTTTTCAAGACGACCCGTATTTATCGCATCGTCGATAAACCTCGGAACACGCTCGTCTACCTCGCTATCAGCACCAAGATCGTCAATGGGTCACCGTCGAATGCGATCAGCACGGTTCCGATCATGCCGTGGCCGACGCGATAGCCGTTGTCCGAGGAGTTGACGTTCCGGGTGTTGACGGCAGCCCGTGATTCTCCCGTCAATTTCCCGCTCGCGACGTGTTTTATTAGTCCGTGCCCTGGTGCGATGGGGCGCCCCGGCGGAATGCAATACTTGGTCTATACTTTGTGATTTCAAGATTTTTTCGAAGATTACAAGGTTGTAATCCGACGAGCACTTCATCCTGTCTGAAGTTTAACTTGCTTTGGCGCGGCACCGGCTCATCATTCCTGCACCAAAAGCATCTGTGGAGGATGACATGCTCAAACCTGTGATCGCCGCGGCGGCAATGCTTGCCATCGCCGGCTCTACCTTCGTCTACGCGCAACAGGGCGGCTATCGCGGCTTCCGCGACGGCGGCCCGCGTTTCGAACACCGCCATCGGCTCAGCGCCGACGACGTGTCCGCGTTCGCCGACGCGCGCATCGCAGCGCTGAAGGCCGGGCTCGAACTGACCCCGGACCAGACGAAGAACTGGCCGGCATTCGAAGCCGCGCTGCGCAACATGGTGCAATTGCGCATCGATCGTATCAAGGCTCGCCAGGCGGCGCAGCAGCAGCAGCAGGATCAGACGCAGACGCCGACGTCACCGTTCGATCGGCTGGCAAAGCGCGCCGACGCCATGAGCAAGCGCAGCGTCGCGCTCAAGCAGATCGCCGACGCCGGCGCACCGCTTTATCAGAGCCTCAACGACGCCCAGAAGTCCCGCTTCACCATGCTGGCGCGGATGCTGCGGCCGCACCAGCACGGCTTCAACGGCGGCGAGCGGCGCGAAGGCCGCAATTTCGACCGCGACGGGCGCGGCCAGGACGGTCATGGCTGGGGCGGTCGCCGGTTCGGCGAAAACGGTCCGGGTCTAGGCCACGAGGGCCAGGGTGGTCAGGACGGCCAAGACGGCCGCGGCTGGCGCCACGGCCACATGCACAACCTGATGAATAACGACGGCGATCAGGACTTGCAACTCTGATTGCTGTTGGGGTTTCCCGGCGCCCGCTGATTTTCGCCTCCCCCGCAGCGGGTGCCAAAACGAGAGCCGCAGGACACGTGTCCTGCGGCTTTTGTTTTTTCAGTCGTCATTGCGAGCGGAGCGAAGCAATCCAGTTCTGCGGCGCCGTCTGGATTGCTTCGTCGCTTTGCTCCTCGCAATGACGGTGAGGGGAGTACTACCGCGCCAGCGGCCCGTCGGCTTTCTTCCAGGCGTCGATGCCGCCTTGGATATGGCAGGCGGTCTTCAGCCCGGCATCTTGCGCCGCCTGTACCGCCATGGCCGAGCGCTCGCCGAAGGCGCAGTAGAACACGATGCGCTTGCCGGTCGCCGCCGCCAATTCCTGCAGCATGCCGCCCGCGCAAATATGTTCCGGCAGCGCCGGGTAGGGCGCGTGCAGCGAGCCCGGGATGACGCCGTGCTTTTCCCGCTCGCTTTTCTCGCGCAGATCGACGATGGCGACGTCGGAGCGGCCGCGCAGCGCGATGGCTTCCGTAGCCGACAGCGCCCAGCCTTTTTTGGCGATCGCGTCCTGATGCAGGCCGACATTCATGTTGGCCGGCACCGCCACGTCCATCATTTTCGGATTGGGCAGCTTCAGATTGTTCATCAGCTCGACGTATTCGTCGACGGATTTCACCTTGAGCCGCGGATTGAACCGCTTCTCCTCGCCGATGGTCGAGACCGTGTCGCCTTTATAGTCATGGGCCGGATAGACCATGGTCTCGTCCGGCAGCTTGAGCAGCTTATTGAAAAGCGATTCGTATTGCGCGCGCGGGTCGCCGTTCTGGAAATCGGTGCGGCCGGTGCCGCGGATCAAGAGCGTATCGCCGGTGAAGGCGCGGTCGGCCCACAGGAACGAATAGGAATTGTCGGTGTGGCCGGGCGTGTAGAGCACGTCGAGCCGCAGGCCCTCGATCTCGATGCGATCGCCTTCGGCGACCCGCATGGAGACCACGTCGGCGTGGGTGTGCTCGCCCATCACCGTGATGCAATGGGTGCGGTCGCGCAGCGCGCCGAGCCCGGTGACATGGTCGGCGTGCAGATGGGTATCCACGGCCTTGACCAGCTTGAGGTCGAGCTCGCGAACGAGCTGCAAATAGCGGTCGACGCGCTCGAGCACCGGATCGATGATCAGCGCCTCGCCGCCGTGCCGGCTGGCAATGAGATAGGTGTAGGTGCCCGATGTGGCGTCGAATAGCTGGCGGAAGATCATGGGCGATTCCTCCTGCACATCTACTCTATGCTAGAATGAAAGCGTGCGCGAGGTAGCCGGATATGAAAAAAATCTCTCTCGACGAGAAATTTGCCCTATTCGACGAGCACTGGCGGCCCAAGACCATCGCGGCGCTCAACGGCCAGGAGGTCAAGCTCGTCAAGGTCAAGGGCGAATTCCCCTGGCACCATCATGCCAACGAGGACGAGTTCTTCATGGTGTGGAAGGGCCAGTTCCGGGTGGAATTCCGGGATCGCGTGGTGACGCTCGGCCCCGGCGAATGCGTGGTGGTGCCGCGCGGCACCGAGCATCGCACCTGCGCCGACGAGGAGGCCTGGATTCTGTGCTTCGAGCCGGCGGATACGCTCAATACCGGCAATGTCCGCGATGGCGCCTATACGGCGCCGCGCGGTGCCGTGATCTAGCTGCGCTGCTATTCCTCGTAGATCATCTTGCGCGTCATGCCGCCGTCGACGACGAAATTGGCGCCGGTGACGAAGCCCGAGCGCTTGGCGTCGAGCAGCCAGGCGGCGATCTCGGCGATATCCTGCGGCTTGCCGACGCGGCCCGCCGGATGCTGCGCATGATCCTTGCGGCGCAGCGCGCCGTAGTTCTTGGTCGCGATCCAGCCGGGGCTGATGCAATTGACGCGCACGTCCGGCCCGAGGCTGATGGCGAGCGCGTGCGTGAGCGCAACCAGCCCGCCTTTCGACGCCGAATAGGATTCCGTGTTTGGCTCCGACATCAGCGCCCGGGTCGAGGCGATGAGGACGATGGCGCCGCGCGCCTTGCGCAGCGGCCTCTCGGCGGCACGCGCCAAGAGGAATGCCGCGGTCAGATTGGTGTCGATGACGCGATGCCATTCGGCGAGCGTCAGCCGGCGCAGCGGTTTACGGATCATGATGCCGGCATTGGAGACGACCGCATCGAGCCGGCCGAAATCTTCGACGAGCATCGCCACCGCGCGGGACACCGTCTCTTCCTCGCGGACATCGCCTTCGACAGAAACGACGTTGCGCAAGCGCGGCGAAAAAGCGCGCTTCAGTCCGCTGCCGGGCCTGTCGATGATGCCGACGCGCCAGCCGGTGGCGAGCAAATGGCGCGCGATGGCGCGGCCGATGCCGTTGGCCCCGCCGGTCACGAGCGCGACGGGTTTTGTTATCGCCATGCCTATCGTCCCGAGCGGGGCTCAGTCGCGCTCGACCGGAACGTCGGGCCGCGAACCCCATTCCGTCCATGAGCCGTCGTAGAGGCCCTTGGCGGTGGTGCCGATCGATTCCAGCGCGAATGTCAGGATCGCGGCCGTCATGCCGGAGCCGCACGAGGTGATGATCGGCTTGCCAAGATCGACGCCGGCATCGGTGAAGGCTAAAGCGATGCGCTCGCGCGACACCAGCGTGCCGTTCTCGAGCACGCGGTCGAACGGCACATTGAACGCCCCCGGCATGTGGCCGGAGCGCAGGCCGGGCCGCGGTTCGGGCGCCTTGCCCTTGAAGCGTTCCGCCGAGCGGGCGTCGACGATCTGCACGCTGCTCGTCGGCGACCGCCATCCGCACGTCGCCAAGCATCGCCACGGCGCCGACATTCATCTGCGCCTTGAACGAACGCGGCGGCCGTTTGCTGTCGCCGGTCTCCAGCGGCCGGTTCTCGGCTTTCCATTTCGGCAAGCCGCCATCGAGGATGTAAACGTTCTTGGCGCCGAAGATGCGGAACGTCCACCACACCCGCGCCGCCGAATAGAGGCCGAGACTGTCGTAGACCACGATCGTATCGCCGTCGCCGATGCCGAGCGCGCCGGCGGCCTCGCCGAAATGCTTCGGGCCCGGCAGCATATGCGGCAGCTCCGTCGAATGGTCGCTGACCGCGTCGATGTCGAAGAACACCGCGCCGGGGATGTGGCCGGAGCGATATTCGGCGTGAACGTCGCGCTTCTGCGTCACCGTGGGATAGGAGCCATCGACCACGACGACGTCGCGATCGCGCAAATGCTCGGCAAGCCATTCGGTCGATTTGAGCCAGCGGCTCGGCGGCGATGGGGCAGGGTCCGGCTCGGTTCGCAGCATTTTGTTCTCGATTCAATCAATAACGCCGGCGCGCCGGCGAAGTTCATTCGTAAGGAACTTTGATGTCCGGTTTGCGCTCGAGCCAGCCCGGCACCGGCAGCTTCTTCTCGCGCAAAAAATCCGGATTGAACAGTTTCGATTGATAGCGCGTGCCGTAGTCGGCGAGGATCGTCACGATGGTGTGGCCGGGCCCGAGCTCCTTGGCGAGCCGCACGGCGCCCGCGATATTGATGCCGGACGAGCCGCCGAGGCAGAGCCCCTCGTGCTCGAGCAGATCGAAGATGATCGGCACCGCTTCGGCGTCGGGAATCTGATAGGCGAGGTCGATCGGCGCATCTTCCAGATTCTTGGTGATGCGGCCCTGGCCGATGCCTTCGGTGATCGAGGAGCCTTCCGATTTCAGCTTGCCGGTCGTGTAGTAGCTGTAGAGCGCGGCGCCCATCGGATCGGCGAGCGCGATGCGCACGGCGTTGCTGCGCGCTTTGAGCGCCATGGCGACGCCGGCGAGCGTGCCGCCGGTGCCGACGGCGCAGACAAAGCCGTCGACCTTGCCGTCGGTCTGCTGCCAGATTTCCGGGCCGGTGGTTTCGACGTGGCCCTGGCGATTGGCGACGTTGTCGAATTGATTGGCCCAGATCGCGCCGTTCTTTTCGGTCTTGGCCAGTTGCGCGGCGAGCCGGCCGGAGACTTTGACGTAATTGTTGGGATTGGAATAGGGCACGGCCGGCACTTCGATCAGCTCGGCGCCGCACAGCCGCAGCGTGTCCTTCTTCTCCTGGCTCTGGGTTTCCGGGATCACGATCACGCTGCGAAAGCCCATGGCGTTGCCGACCAGCGCCAGCCCGATGCCGGTATTGCCGGCGGTGCCTTCGACGATGACGCCGCCCGGCCGCAACTCGCCCTTCTTCACCGCGTCCTCGATGATGAACAGAGCGGCGCGGTCCTTGACCGACTGGCCCGGATTCATGAACTCGGCCTTGCCCAGAATGGTACAGCCGGTCGCCGCCGACACGCGCTCGAGCTTGATCAGCGGCGTGTTGCCGATCGCCTCGATAATCCCGTTACGAACCTGCATTTCCGTCACTTTCGAAGCCGCGCGACCCTAGATGACCAAGTGTTCGGAAACAAGGCGGGAACAATGCCGCCATTGCCCGAAAGCTTGTCGAAACCATACCGCCGCATGGCGGGTGCGGCGGCCAGCAGAATTCACCGATTCTTTGCGGCCGCGGCGCTATGCGAAACCATACGGGGTTATCAGCACTCGTTTGCCCGGGTCCGGACAAGTCGGTTGAACGCGATGAATCTCGACGTCAATACATTGTTCCTCGTCACCATCTATGTGGAAGCGATCCTCGGATTGCTGCTGCTGTTCGCCTGGGTGCAGAACACCGCGATCTACGCCGTGGCGTGGTGGGGCTTTGCCGATCTGCTGCGCGCCGCCTCCGTCATGCTGTTCGGCATGTACGGTTCGGTCTCCGATCTGATCTCGATCGATCTCGCCAATGCCATCCTGTTCACCGCCTTCGCGGTGACCTGGACCGGCGCGCGGGTATTCGATCACCGCAAGCCGAATTGGATCCTGCTGTTCGGCGGCGCCGCCCTTTGGCTGGTGCTGTGCCGCGTCCCGGTGGTCCAAGGGTCCTGGGATTTGCGCCTGCTGTTCTCTTCGGGCATCATCACCGCTTACACCTGGGCGACGGCCTACGAGTTCTGGCGCGGCCGCAGCGAGCCTTTGGTATCGCGCTGGCCGGCGATCTTCATGTTCTTCGCCCACGGCGCGCTCTATCTGTTGCGCACGCCGTTCGGCGCCATGCTGGTGCCGGTGAACAACGAGGTGTTCGCCAGCGTCTGGCTCACCGTACTCAGCTTCGAGGCGCTGCTGTTCACCATCGCCATCGCCTTCATCCTGCTGGCCATGGCAAAAGAGCGCACCGAGCACCGCCACAAGACGGATTCGCTGATCGATCCGCTGACCGGCATCGCCAACCGCCGCGCCTTCCTGCAAGACGCCGAAATGCAGCTCAAGCGGCAGGCGACCGAGCCGCGGCCGATCGCGGTGATGCTGCTCGACCTCGACAATTTCAAAGGCATCAACGACCGCTTCGGCCACGCCATCGGCGACCGCGTGCTGCAGATGTTCGCCGAAGTCGGCTCCGGCTGCATGCGGCGATACGATATTTTCGGCCGGCTCGGCGGCGAGGAATTCGCCGCGCTCCTGGTCGACACCTCGCGCGAGCGCGCGCTCGCCGTCGCCGAGGAGATCCGATCGCTCGTTCGTCGAGGTGACCGGCATGGTCGAGGGCAAGCCGGTGGTCGCCACGGTGAGCATCGGCGTCGTCATCAGCTATGACGCGGTGCTCGATCTGTCGGCGCTGTTGGCGCAGGCCGACCACGCGCTCTATCGCGCCAAGGACAATGGCCGGAACCGCATCGAAATCGCCTCGATCGAGCTCATCCTCGATCGGGTCAAGCGCGCCAGCGCCGCCGCCGACCGCGCGGCCAGCGCCAAAGCGGCGGCGAAATCCGCCGCCTAACCGCTAGCGCAAACCGCCAAAGCTCATTTCACTTCGGCCGGCGTCGAGGTCCCCGGGCCTTCGCCGACGATGAGCAGGACGGCGTCTTCGTCCTTGGCGCCGTCGAAATGCACCTGCTGTCCAAAGTGCGTGACGAAGGTGCCCGCCGGCATCGGCACGGTGCTGCCGGGATCGAACTTGGTGCCGGTGCCGACCCACCACGTGCCCTTGAGCACGGTGATGAAGCGGTCGTGCGGATGAAAATGCGGGTGGCTGAAATGATTGCCGGCAAGCCATTTCACCATCTGCACGTAGAGCCCTTCCTTTGACGGATCGCCGACCAGCGCCGCATTCTGCGCGCCGGCCGGGCTCGGCTCCGACCATTTGATCTGATCGGGCAATTTGAAAGCGACCGCGGCCGGGTTGAGCTCGGCGCGCGGCGAGTCCAGGTGACAAGAAAGGCGCGACTGCCGGGAGCAAAGCCAGCGAGCGGCGCGTGAATGTGATCATGAAATCCTCCTCGAGCAAAGCGCTTCTTGCTTTTGAGCGCGTGCCGCTCAGGCTACCGCGTCCCATCGATCGAAGCGAGATGGGATGCCGCCCATTTGGCAAGTCCTCCATGCGGCGTGCGCATTGCGCGGCCGCGTGCGGTGCTGTATTAGCTTGCCGCAACAAGCATGGCCGTCCCAAGGAGTACCAATGAAGCGCAGTACCGACCGCATCCTGACCACCCATGTCGGCAGCCTGATCCGGCCGCCAGCGCTGCAGGAGTTTTTGCGCGCCAAACAGGCCGGCAAGCCATACGACAAGGCCGCCTATGACACGTGCCTGACGGCCTCGGTCGCCGAGGTGGTGCACAAGCAGGCCGAGGTCGGCATCGACGTCATCAGCGACGGCGAGTTCGGCAAATCGATCAGCTGGTCGCAATATGTGCTGGAACGGCTGAGCGGTTTCGAGCGGCGGCCGATCAAATCCGGGCGCCAATCCATTTACGCGCGGCGTCGACCGCGAGCAGTTCGCCGAATTCTATGCCGAGCTCGACGCCCGCGAAGGCGTCGCGACCACGGTCGAAGCGGTGTGCGTCGGGCCGATCGCCTATACCGGCCAGGCCGAGCTGCAACGCGACATCGACAATTTCAAAGCCGCGCTCAAGGGCGTCAATGTGGTCGAGGCGTTCCTGCCGGTGGCGGCGCCGGCCAGCGTCATTCCCGACCGCAAGAACGAATACTACAAAAGCGAAGAAGAGCTGATCCGCGCCATCGGCGCGGCGATGCGCACCGAATACCGCATGATCATCGACGCGGGTTTTGTGCTGCAGCTCGACGATGCCCGCGCCGCCGTCACCTATGACCGCATGGTGCCGCCGGGCAGCTTTGACGATTACCGCAAATGGCTGCGGCTCCAGGTCGAGGTGCTCAACGAGGCGATCGAAGGCCTGCCGCCGGACCGCATCCGCTATCACGTCTGCTGGGGCAGCTGGCCCGGCCCGCACACCACCGACGTGGCGTTGAAAGACATCGTCGATCTCATCCTCGGCATGAATGTCGGCGCCTTCGTCATCGAGGGCGCCAATCCGCGCCACGAGCATGAATGGCGGGTCTGGGAAAGCGCAAAGCTGCCGGCAGGGCAAGGTGCTCATCCCGGGCGTCATCAGCCACGCCACCAATGTGGTCGAGCATCCCGAACTCGTCGCCGAGCGCATCGTGCGGCTCGCCAAACTGGTCGGCCGCGAGAACGTGCTGGCCGGCACCGACTGCGGCTTCGCCCAGGGCCCGTTCCACCGCCGGGTGCATCCGAGCATCATGTGGGCGAAGCTCGATGCGCTGGTGCAAGGCGCGAGGCTCGCGAGCGAAGAGTTGTGGAAGTAAGGCGAGGCGGCAGTTCTCCCGCCTCGTCACCACCGGGCTTGACCCGGTGGTCCATGCTGAGAATCCGCACGCGCGAAATCTTCGGTTAGGCTAGAATGGGCGCCATGCCTCCCACCGTGCATCCAGGCCGTCTGTTGAAGCGCGAGTTGAGCGCGCGCCGATTGAGCGCCAATCGATCGGCGCTCGATATCGGCCTGCCGTCAGGCCGCATCACCGATATCTTGAACGGCCGGAGATCGATCACCGCCGACACGGCTGTCCGCCTTGGCCGCTATTTCGGCAATAGCGCGCAATTCTGGCTGGACCTGCAAAGTCAGTTCGACATCGCCGTGGTTGAGCGCGATCGGGGCGTCGAAGTAACCCGCCGCGTGCGGCCGGCGGATGCGGCGTGAATTGTGGTGTGTCGAACGGACGAAAATCAACCAAAACGATGCAGAGTTACATCGGCAAGATCAATCTTATTCCGCCGCGACCGCGTGCACCGGCTCTTCGGCTTCCTCGACCGGCCCGCGCCTCTCGCCGAACAGCCAGGTCTGCAGCCGGTCGAGATAGAGATAGACCACCGGCGTGGTGTAGAGCGTGAGCACTTGGCTCAGCGCCAGGCCGCCGACCATGGCGTAGCCGAGCGGCTGGCGCATTTCCGAGCCGGTGCCGGTGCCGATGGCGAGCGGGATGCCGGCGAGCATGGCGGCCGCCGTGGTCATCAGGATCGGGCGGAAGCGCAACAGGCAGGCTTCGCGGATGGCGTCGAGCGGCGCCATGTGGCGGTCGCGCTCGGCGGCAATGGCGAAGTCGACCAGCATGATGCCGTTCTTCTTGACGATGCCGATCAGCAGAATGATGCCGATGATGCCGATCACCGACAGATCCATGTGGCCGAGGCTGAGCGCCAGCAGCGCGCCGATGCCGGCCGACGGCAGGGTCGACAGGATCGTCAGCGGATGGATGAAGCTTTCGTAGAGCATGCCGAGGATGATGTAGACGACGATCAGCGCGGCGGCGATCAGCGCCGGCTCGCTGCGCAGCGAGGTCTGGAACGCCTGCGCGTTGCCCTGGAAGGTCGGGATGATCGCGGCCGGCATGCCGATCTCGCGCGACGCCTCGTTGACGGCATCGACGGCCTGGCCGAGCGCGACGCCGGGCTGCAGGTTGAACGTGATCGTCACGGCGGGGAATTGCCCCTGATGGGCGATCAACAGCGGCCCGACGCCGTTGCAGTCGACGGTGACGAGCGCGGACAGCGGCACCGCGGCGCCGGTCAGCGGCGATTTTACGTAGAGGCGGTCGAGCGTGCGAGAGATCCTTCTGCAGTTCGGGCAGGATTTCCAGGACCACGAAATAGGTTTTGAGCTGGGTGAAATATTGCGTGATCTGGCGCTGGCCGAAGGCGTCGTTCAAGGTGTCGTCGATCGCCTGCGCCGAGATGCCGAAGCGCGACGGCCTGGTCGCGGTTGATGGTGATCTGGAGCTGCGGCGCGTTGGCCAGCAGGTCGCTGGTGACGTCGGCGAGCTGCGGCAGCGTGCGCATCTTGTCGAGCAGCTTTTGCGACCATTCGTTCAGCTCGTCGATATTCGTGTCCTGCAGGGTGTACTGAAAGCTGCCGCGGGCGATGCGGCCGCCGACATTGATGTCCTGGGCCGGCTGCAGGAACAGGTTGACGCCCTGCGACCTTGGCGAGCTGCGGCCGCAGCCGGTCGATGATCTGCGAAGCGTGAGCTTGCGCTCGTCGCGCGGCTTGAGCACGATGAAAAAGCGGCCGGTATTGGCGGTCTGCGCGCTGCCGGTGCTGCCGGTCTGCGAGCCGAAACCTTCGACGTCGGGATCGCGCAGGATGACGTCGCCGACGACGTGCATCAGCCGCATCATCTCCTCCGGCGAGGTCTCCTGCGCGGCCTCGGCGAAGCCCTGGATCAGGCCGGTGTCCTGGATCGGGAAAAAGCCCTTCGGGATCATGATCGCCATCACCAGCGTCAGCGCCATGGTGGCGAAGAACACGCCGAGCGTGATCGCCTGGTGGCGCAGCACGATGTCGAGCGTGCGCCGGTAGAAATCGAGCATGGCGTCGAAGCCGCCCTCGATCACGCGATAGACGCGGCCGTGGGTCTCCGGCTCGCGCTTCATGAAGCGCGAGCACATCATCGGCGCCAAGCGTCAGCGACACCAGCGCCGACACCGCGATCGAGGCGGTGACGGTGAGCGCGAATTCGCGGAACAGCCGGCCGATGATGCCGCTCATCAGCAGCAGCGGAATGAACACCGCGATCAGCGAGCAGGAGATCGACAGCACCGTGAAGCCGATCTCGCGCGAGCCGCTTGAGCGCCGCCGCTGAACGGCGGCTCGCCGTGCTCGACGTGGCGATAGATGTTCTCCACCACCACGA
The DNA here is from genome assembly GCA_963831975.1 of uncultured Alphaproteobacteria bacterium. GTDB lineage: Bacteria > Pseudomonadota > Alphaproteobacteria > Rhizobiales > Xanthobacteraceae > BOG-931. The sequence continues at coordinate 1,938,711 of CAWHSO010000025.1, read as the reverse complement.
TGGCGTCGTCGACCACGAAGCCGACCGCGATGGTCAGCGCCATCAGCGACAGGTTGTCGAGGCTGAAATGCATCAGATACATCGCCGCGAACGAGCCGGCGAGCGCCAGCGGCACGGTCACGCTCGGAATGAGCGTCGCCCAGAAATTGCGCAGGAACAGCAGGATCACCATCACCACGAGGCAGATGGTGAGCACCAAGCGTGAACTCGACGTCGGCCACCGAGGCGCGGATCGTCACGGTGCGGTCGAGAATGGTTTCGACCTTGACCGCCGGCGGAATGCGCGCGGTGAGCTGCGGCAGCTCGCGCCTTGATCTGGTCGACGGTGTCGATGACGTTGGCGCCGGGCTGCTTGAAGACCGCGAGGATGACGCCGTCGCGGTTGTTCTGATAGCCGGCGACGGTGCGGTCGACCTGGTCGGACGACCGCCTGGCCGACGTCGCGCACCCGGATCGGGGCGCCGTTGCGGTAGGCCAGCACGACGTCGTTGTATTTGTCGGCGTCGGTGATCTGGTCGTTGGCGGCGATGGTGAAGCGTGATCTTGTCGGTATTGATCACGCCCTTGGCGGCGTTGGTGGTCGACGTTGACCAGCGTGCCGCGGATGTCCTCCAGCGTGAGGCCGCTTGCGGCGAGCTTGGCGGGATCGACCTGGACGCGGATCGACGGCGTGCGGTCGCCGAACACCGAGACCTGGGCGACGCCGGACACCTGCGAAATCTGCTGCGCGAGAAAGATGTTGGCATATTCGTCGACGGTGATCAGCGGCACGGTGTCGGAATGCACCGAGAGCAGCAGGACCGGCACATCCGCCGGATTGACCTTCTTGTAGGCCGGCGGCGTCGTCAGCGCCTGCGGCAGCGTCTTGGCGGCGACCGTGATCGCCGCCTGCACGTCCTGCGCGGCGGAATCGATGTTGCGGTCGAGATCGAACTGGATGACGATGGTCGAGGCGCCGAGCGAGCTCTGCGACGTCATCTGCGTGATGCCGGCGATCTGGCCGAACTGCTGCTCGAGCGGCGCCGCGACCGAGGTCGCCATGGTCTCGGCGCTGGCGCCCGGCCAGGTCGTCGTGATCTGAATGGTCGGGAAGTCGACCTGCGGCAGCGGCGCCACCGGCAGAAACGGGAACGAGACGATGCCGACGAAGGCCAACGCCGCCATCAGCAGCGTGGTCGCGACCGGACGCCGGATGAACGGTTCGGAAATGTTCACGACGCATTCCCCGGCGTCGCCGCCGTCGACGGCGCGGTGATGGTGACCGGCGCATTGGTTTGCAGCTTGTATTGGCCGTCGGTGACCACGCGCTCGCCGTCATTGACGCCCGAGCGTGACGATGGTGCGGTCGCCCGTCGTCGCGCTGGTCTGGATCGGGCGCGGCTCGACGGTGTTGTCCGCTTTCACCACCCAGGCGAACAGCCCGTGCGGCCCGCGCTGAACGGCGAGCGGCGGGATGACGACGACGTCTTTGCGGGTATCGACCAGCAGGCGCGCATTGACGAATTCGCCCGGCCACAGTTTTTCGTCGGCGTTCTTGAACGTCGCCTTGAGGCGGATACGTGGCGGTCGTCGGATCGATCAGATTGTCGATGGTCGTCAGCGTGCCGGTCGCGAGCAGGCGGATATTGTTGCGGTCGTAAGCCGCGACCTCGACGGTGCCGCGCGCCACCGCGTCGCGCACGTCGTCGAGCGTTCTGCGCCGGCAGTGTGAACATCACGGTGGTCGGCTCGGTCTGCGTGAGGATCGCGATCGCGCCCTGGTCGCTGGCATGGACGATGTTGCCCGGGATCGACCATGCGCACGCCCATGCGGCCGTCGCTGGTCGCCACGATATTGGTGTAGTCGAGGTTGGTCTGCGCGGTCTCGATGGCCGCGTCGTCGGCGGCGATCGAGGCCTTGGTCTGATCGACCTTGGCCTGCTGCAGATCGACGTTCTGCTGGGTTTCGGCGTTCTTGAGCACCAGCGCCTGGAACCGGGCGAGGTCCTTCTACGGCGGCGACCAGCGCCGCCTCGTCCTGCGCCTTGTGCGCCTTGGCGGCGTCGAGCGCGGCCTGATAGAGCCGCGGATCGATCTTGGCCAAGACATCGCCGCGGCTTGACGCGCTGGCCTTCCTTGAAGAACACCTCTTGCAGCTTGCCGTCGACCTGGGCGTGGATGCCGACGGTGAACAGCGCCTGCACCGTGCCGAGCCCGGTGAGATAGATCGGCACGTCCTGGCGGGAGGCGGTGGCGACGCTGACCGGCACGGCGGCGCGGGCAGAGCGTGCGGCATGGGCCGGGTCGGGCCCCTGCGACCAATACCAATAGACAAGACCCAAACCGCTAAACCCGCAACGCTGGCGGTGATCAGGACGGTACGACGGCTCAACCGGCCCGGACCGATCCGGCTCGTTTCCACGGGCTTCCCTCTAAAAAAGCGCGCTTCGGCGAGTCGCCGCGTCGCTTCGGATGGCTTTCAGCCTTATACTCTTTACTCTATAGCGGCGCGAATATCCTTTCTGGAAGATGAAAAGAAATTCATATTGTTGCATTGCACACGCGTAAACGTCGTGACGATGTGCGTAAATTCTGCATATCCAAAACCGCCCGCGCAATCATGAGTTGAATTTGACCGAAGACGTTGAATTGGGCGCGCAGATAGCGGAACTGGCGGTGTTCTGCTGCGGCGCCTGCGCCCCGAACGTGCGCCCTGAACATGGGTTGAACGCAATCCAAGCGGGTTCATCCGCAGCTGCGGATTTGATAGGGTGGCGCCATGGCCCGATGAATTCGCAAGGTCCAGGAGATCGATCATGCTCGACGTCACCAAGCGACAAGCACACCGCCCCGTTCGATACCGCGCTGCTCGACCGGCTGATGGATGAAGCGGGGATCGATGTCCTGGTCGCGACGTCGAAGCACAATGTCCAGTATCTGCTCGGCGGCCACCGCGCCTTCTTCTTCGAATCCATGGACGCGATGGGGCTGAGCCGCTACCTGCCGGTCTTCGTCTACCAGAAAGGCGCGCCGCAAAAGGCCGGCTTCTTCGGCCACCGCATGGAGGGTTTTCAGAACGAGGTAAAACCGTTCTGGGTTTCCGAGGTCAACACCAAGAGCTCGGGCGCCGTCGACGTGATGGAAAAAGCCGTCGATTACCTGCGCCGCCTCACGCCGAATGCCAAACGCATCGCGATCGAGACCGCGTTCATCCCGCTCGATTCGGCTGCCGTGCTGCGCAAGGCTTTCCCGAATGCCGAAACCGTCGATGCGCTGTTCGTTCTCGAGCGTCTGCGTGCGCGTAAAACGCCGCAAGAGCTCGAGATGCTCAAGATCGCCTCCGACGCGGTGATCAATTCGATGGAAGCGGTGTTCCAGAATTTCGGCCCCGGCGCCACCAAGAACGAGCTGACCGAGGCGCTGCGCCGCGAGGAAACGCAGCGCGGGCTGACCTTCGATTATTGCCTGATCGCGGCCGGATCGAGCCTCAACCGCGCGCCGTCGGACCAGCGCTGGGAGAAGGGCGACGTGCTGTCGATCGATTCCGGCGGCAATTATCACGGCTATATCGGCGACGTGGCGCGCATGGGGGTGGCCGGCGAGCCCGATGCCGAGCTGGTCGATCTGTTGGCCGAAGTCGAAGCCATCGAGCAGGCTTCCATGAAGCCGATCCGCTCGGGCGTTTTGGGCAGCGAAATCTATGCGGCCGCCGACGCGCGTGCTGCACAAATCAAAGCTGCACAATCACACGCATTTTCTCGCCCACGGCATGGGGCTGGTCAGCCACGAAGCGCCGCGGCTGACCAATTCCGGCCCGGTGCCCTACGATGCCTATGATGCGACGCGGCCGCTGGAGACGGGCATGGTGGTCTCGGTCGAGACCACGCTGCAGCATCCGCGCCGCGGCTTCATCAAGCTGGAAGATACGGTGATCGTGCAGCCGAACGGCTTTGAGGTCTACGGCGACCGCATCCGCGGCTGGAACCGCGCCGGGCGCGGCGCCTGACCGCGCCGGGCGTTCCTGATCGTCGGCCGGTTACTGCACCGCGACCGTTCCGCTGGTGCCGACGAGGACCTTCCAGTTCGCCGCCGGCGTGTAGTCGAGTTGGAGATTGCTGGAAATCTGCTGCAGCCGCGCCATGTCTGCGCCTTTGGCCGTGCAGAAGCGGTCTTGCAGGAAAAACGGCGGCGTCGGCTGGTAGTAAAGCGTTGCCCGCACCGCGACCGGCTTATTTTTGCCGTTGAACGCGTCGAGCCCGACGCGATAGATCAGCGAGTCGCCGCCGCCGCCGTTGATGTAGTCGGGATCGCCGACGACCTCGGCCGGATCGGTCTCCTCCGCCATCTTGTCGTCGGCGCCGAGCGCGCGCGCGATCGCTTCGCGATCGCTCAGGCTGAGGAAGCCCTGCGGCAACAGGCGATTGTCCTTCACTTTGCTGCAGATCGACAAAAAGCTCGTCGTCAGCTCGCCCGCCGGGTGCGCGTGCGGACCGCACATCGGCACGATAGTCGACACGCCGGTTGGCGGCGGGGTCGACACCAGCTCCTGATAAATCTGCGCCTGATTTTGCTGGGTGATTTCCTGGTAATGCTGCTGATGCAGCCGCGCCAGCGGGTCTATCCGTGCCGAGCAGTCATCCTTCCACCACAGCTCGCCAACAATCGGCGCGCCCTTGTCGTCGACGATGATCCCGTTGGCATCGGTGCGACCGGAGGACCACAACACGTTGTTGTTGGCGTCGAGCACGTCGAATTCGACAAAGGCGCGGCGGAAGCCGACGCCGGAAGGAAATTTGTGGCCGACATGATTGGTCACGGTGACCTTGGCGCTGAGCGATTGGCCGTCGTTTGCGAGATCGCTGACGGCGACGGTCACGGTCTTGTTGAGCGCCTGGTCGACCATCGCGGCTTCGGATGCGGGGATGGAATTGATGCCCATTGTGCCGAGCATCGGGTCGCCGACGCGGATGCCGAGCAGTTCCGGAAACTGTTTCGCCATTTCCAATAAGACGACGTTCAGGCCGACCAGGGTATGCTTGGCGAAGCCGTTGCGCACCGTCAGGTCGATGTCGTCCGGCGGCAGCGTGTTGTCGGCCGCAGGGAAATTCGTGTACTCCTGGATGGCGGCGATTTTGCTCGGATATGGATTGCCGGCAAGATTTTTGTTCGGCATGTGACAATCCTGGCAGGACTGTGCCAGCTTGCCGGGGCCGAACGGCAACGGTCCGTCAGGCGACACCCCGGTGCGATAGGCGCTGAACGCCCATTCCGGATAGGTGGATTGCTCGTAGACATCTCCGACGGTGGCGCCGCCCGACCGAACTGGCAAATGCACGGTGTGGCAGCTGCCGCATAATTCCGAGCTCACGATCGCCGGGTTATGGGCCGGGTCGATGCCGAGCGCGTGATTCATCGGCTTTGTCTTCGGCTCATCGAATGGCCCGTAGAGGCGATCTGGAGGGCCGACGAAGAAACTGCCGGTGAAGGTTTTGGCAAATCCGGTCAGGGTCGGATTAAGTTCCGCTTGACGTTGTTTCACGCAAATATTCTGCGGCTGGTTCTCGACCGGCGCGGTCTGGTCGGCGCCGAGCACCATGTGATGGCAGGCGGCGCAAGAAATGCCGTCGCGTGCCAGCGCCCCATACTGAGCGAGTTTGGCGACCGGATCGCCTGCCGGATAGGGCACGGCATTGACGGTGTCGCGCGCAAACGGCTCGCACTTGCCGTTTGTCTGGAGCGGCGTGTCGATGCCGAACTGCCGCTGGCCCTCGATGCCGTGGCAGCCGAGACAGGTATCCTGCACGGTCGGCGAGTAGTCGCGATGGAATGTCTGTGTTTCGCTGGCGAGCTGGGCAAAGAACACCGGATCGCGGCCGGCAAGGCCCATGGGCGATCCGCGCCAGGTTCCGTACGGCGATATGTTCAACAAAAGCGACGCAGCTCGCGGGCTGGGTCATGTCAAATTGCAGGCCGGTGGTGCCGGCGCTGTGGCAGCCGATGCATTGGTCCGAGGTCACGAATTGACTGGCGGCGGTCGGCGTGCCCGCTTTGACCCAGACAGTGTCGTAGGTCATGGGTGGCATTGCGACCGGCTCGGCATTCAGCGCCGCAGCAAGTCCGCGATAACGCGCGGTAAACGTGGGCGTGGCGATCCGTAGCGGTGTCCGCCGCGCTTTGTTCTGTGCCGCCATTTCGGCGATGCGGGCGTGCAGCCCCGTCGCGGCAGGCCGCGCAGTTTCGGCGAGCGCGTCCGGGGCCGAACCTTGCCCCGGCAGATTGAGGAAGAAGTTTTGGCTGAGGAATACCAGCGGTTCGCCTGGTTCGCCCTTGATGTTCTTGAGCGCGGCGAAGACCTGATTGTCCTTCGCCGAGGCATGACAATTCGTGCAATATTGCCCAAATCCCATATTGGGCAAGGGGCTGGAGTCACCCGCCGGCCAATCCACCGACCACACCGAACCGGGCCAGCCGTACCAGCCCCAGAACCAGCCGTCGTGCGCCACGGTGCTGTCGCGAACCATGATGGCGGCGCCGTTGTTCTGATCGGGCATCAGATAAATCGGATCCACCCCGGCGCAGGCGGCGGCCGGCGCCGGATACATCTCTTTGACGACGATGGCCCCGTCCGGCACCGGCTGCTCGGCGGCCGCAGGCGCGGCGCCGTTCTCGGGCCGATTGGCTTTGAGCCAAGCGTAGAAGTCGGGCGAGTACCAGATCACGACCGGCGAATGGGTGCCGAAATATTTCCCGCTCCAGGCGCCGTTGCTGAAGGTGCCGATCCAGGGTCCGGTGTCGCGGACGCGCTTGTCGGACTTCCAGCCAGCCTGCAAGTTGCGATGGCACATATGCGACATGAAATCGTTGAGCTTCGCCTCGTATTCGTTCAACGGCAGGCCGCTGGGATGGCGCACGATCGGCTCGAGCTTCTTGCACAGCTCGAGATCTTGCGGGACTTGAGGGCTCCACTGCTGATCCGGACAGCCCGGGGCGGCTTGTGCCGTCAGGCTGCAAAACAGCGCCAAGCCGATCGTCAGTGCGCAAGCGGCTGACGGCGCACGCGATATGGCCAGCATGGATTTCCCCCCTGCAAAAGCGCCGGCCGATAATAATGCAGTAGTTGCAGGAAAGCAAAGCGACAACTTATTCTATCGCGGGCGGCGAACCGTTTGCGCCTGCAACCGCGCCGGGCGCGCCTAAGCGCGACTACGATTGCTCGTTGCGAGCAGCCGCGCGTGCGCGGGCGATTGCATGCGCAAAATGCGCATCCTCCTCGCGCCGCAGCTTGTGCAGATAGCCGAAAGAGATCAGGCCGACGAAGGCCCACACCCCGCCGGCAAGGTAAAACACCAGCGGGTCGACGCTGGTCCAAGAAATTCATGATCAGGCAGGTGGTGCCCCAGGCGATCAGCACGATGACGGCACGCGGCAGCAGATAACCCATGATTTCGAGCCTCGTGGCAGAACGCCACGAGGGTGCGCGCGTATGGTTAGTAATACGTAAATTGCGGGATTGCGGTCGGCGCGGCCGCGCGAGCCTAGCGACAAAACCTCTACCACCCGGCACTCTTTTTGGTTGCAATTTTCCCGATGCAACTGGCGGACTTTGGCTCAAGGGCATATTTTCCCCTGGGGCCGGAGGCGAGAGGAGTTCGTCGTGATCCGCACTGTCGCCCTTTTGCTTGCGCTCGCGGTGGCGCAGCCGGCTCTGGCCCAGACCGCGCCAACGCCCACAGCTAAGCCTTCGCCTACCAAGCCCGCCCTCAAGAAACCGGCGCCGCCGAAACCGGATGCCGGCGCGCCCGCGGCGGCAGCCGCCGCTCAGCGTGGCCCTTGCATCGGCGTTATTCCCCATCTGCGCGACCGCTTCGCGGTGCAGACAATCGGATTGACGGCGTTCGGCAACGATTTGAAGGAGGTTCCCATCGAATCCTGGGGGCTCGACGACCTGGTCGTCGCCCGCGTGCGTGCCGCGGCAGGCACGCGCGTCGCGGTGCGCCGGATCGCCTATCCGGCAAATGCATTCGAGCCGTTCGACAATCCGCCGAGCCGTCTGTTCCGCAATGCCAGCAAAGATCTCAAGGGCGTCGTGCAAACCATCGCGGGCGCGGGCGGATGCGAACGCTACGTCGTCGTGATCAAGGGCGTGGGCCAGTGGGCCGGCACCAACCAATTGCTCGAGGGCATCGGCGTCGTCAATCGCGGAACCTTCACCTATCTGTTCGCCGACACGACTCTCTTCGTTTTTGACGGCCACACCTTCGACGTCCTCAAGACCGGTGCTGGCGCGACTCGACAAGGAGAAGATCGTGCCTGATCCTTTGGTGAATGCGATGTTGCAGACGGAACGGGTACGCGGGCCAAATCGCGAGCTCAAGGAACTCCAACGGCCGAACGAGCCGGACGCGGTTTTCGTCTGGCCGCCCACGCACGACACGGTGATGGGTTTGCGCGACGCGACGCGCGCATTGCTCGCCGAAAGCCTCGACAATGTGTTGCCGAAGTTGCTAGCGCCAAAGAGCGCCGATGAAGAATAAGTCGAAAGGCCGGATTGGCGAGAGCCAAGCCGACCCGCGCTGCGCCGGGCATGCCCGGTGTCAGACGTTTTGTGTCACCGCGCTGACGAACTTGGCGCCGACGTCCTGGCCGTTGCGCCAGACCACCTTGTAGGTGCCGCTCTGGCCGGTCCCGCCGTCGGGAAAAAGCAGAACGAATTCATCGTGAACTTCGAAACCATTGACGTGAATTCGCACGCCTTCGGCGGAGATATTGCTGACAAGGCAATAGCGCGGCGCGACGCCGATCCCGAGCTTGATGGTGGCCAGCTTGCCGAGCCGCTGGCGCGGCGTGCGGCGTCTTTCCTCGATATCGAGCGAAGTCATGGTGCACGGCTCCACATGGTGGCCGCGCCTGTGGCAATGGCGGCAGCCCCTCATTGAAAAATCTACCGAACGGCAATTGTCGCTGGCCTAACGCGGCCGCTCGGATTTTCCTCGCATTTGCCTGAAAATCGAGGGGAGGGGTCCAAGCCGCGCTTGCGAGCGAGCAGCGGCCGCTTATGCGCCGATCACTTGCGCGGTCGCGTTCGCGCAGCACCGTTTTGAGCGGCGCGCTCCGCCGAAGGGGCGGCGTGATCATCCAATGTCGGCGCCTTCGAGCGCCGGCCTCGGCGGCGCCAGAATTTTTCCGGCAACGGGGCCGCACACGAAAAGGTCCCGGCGTCGATGGCTTCAAGCGCCATGAGCAAGGCAGCCGGTGCCGTTGTGGCGTCGACGCCGGTTACGAATTGCCAAATTCTTTTGCGCCCCGTGATCAGGGGCTTGCCGCTGGATCGTAAAATTTTGGCCCGCCATTTGCCGGGCCCTTGTTCAAAAGCCTCGACGACGAACCCGAGATACTCCATGCGCCCCCGCCTGAATATCGACGGTACCGGGGTATGCCACAGGAGTAAGCGAAGGCTTGCGGCAAACAGGCAAAAATGAGGTGTTATCGTGGGCAGTTGTGTCGCAACGCCGCTCGTTCCTTTGGCGGTGCGTTCGCCCGCAGCCCGGCCGATAGCATGTGCGCGTTGGCGGTGCGGTGCGTCACACCCGCCGCAAGCACGCCCGTGCGACTAACGGTTTGCCCCACTGGGGCATCCTCCGACTGGAAGTCCGGCAAGTGGCGAGCGTGCTTGCCGGGTTTTTTCTTTGTCGCGGACGCCGGCCATTGCCGGCCCGGTGCTCGTGCCAACTCTGCGGCAGTTTTGAAGCGAATGCACAGAATATTTGGAAGGGATTGGAATCTTGTTTCGGTAAAGCTGACGTGTGCCGATCGCTTTTCTCCCGCGCACTGGGAGGGAAAGATGAAATTTTTTGGCGCCGCGCTGGTTTGTCTTGCCGTCCTCTACGGAGTTGACGCGTTCTTCTTCGATGGCCAGTACGGACACAGCTTAGATAGCGCGATATCGGACATTCAACGGCGCTGGTAGGTTTGAGCGCGAAGTCCGGCCACAATGAAGCGCGCTCAATCAGCGTCGCATTATCGTCGGGCGCCGGCGAACTATGACGACAGGACCGCGATCCGTGGCGATGCTCGCCCCCGCGGCTCAATAGCGTTTGGTCGTATGCGCGCTTGACGCTCATCTCCGATCGAAATTCGCGAGAAGGCATTCGCATCGATAGCCGCAATGGCCATTTGCAATCGCCGCATCCGCGGTCGTTGCATCCACGCCAGTGACGAATGCGTGGAGTGCCTTGCGGCGGCGGGCGATAGCTTTTAACAGGGCTTTCCCATTGGCGCGCTCGACGCTCGCACGCCACTTGCCAGGCTCCCGTTCAAAAGCCCTGACGACAAACTGTTTGTACTCCATCGGCAACCCCCCTGCGCATCAGTCTATCGTGGATTATGGCGGCCATTGGCTGTAGGGAAGGAGCCAACATGACCACGAGCCAAGATTCCGCCGCAGTTGGCGGCCTCTTTCCTACTGGCCGCAGGCTTCGCCGGATCCGTCGTCCGGCCGCTTGTTCGGCGAAGTAGCCAACGTCGAACATCGCCCGCAGCCATTCACCAGATGACTTCTCATGGCTCGAAGCACGGCAGGGACCGCGGCAGCCATGATCGGGGCCGTTCTCGCCTTGATGGCCGTTTTTGCGATCGTCTTTGTCGTCGTCCTGGCGACGTGTGCCGATGCCGGCGCCCAAGGCGCCGATCCGGTGCGCGTCACGTTTGCGAGCATGGACGGACGAACAAAGCTCGTCGGCTATGTCTTTGTGCCGGACAAAGCCGGCCGCGCGCCCGCCGTGGTGATGATGCACGGTCGCGCCGGCCCGTATTCGAGTGAAGCCAACGGCCGCTACGACGCCTCGACCTTGTCGCAGCGTCATCAGATGTGGGGGCGCTTGTGGGCGTCGCTGGGCTATGTCGCGATCCTGGTCGACGGCTTTGGACCGCGCGGTTATCCCCAGGGTTTTACGCGAGGCAGCTACGATCAGCGTCCCGAAGCCCTCAACGAGGTGACGGTGCGGCCGCTCGATGCCTATGGGGCGCTCGGCTATCTGCGCACGCGGCCGGACGTGGCGCCGGACAGCGTCGTGCTGCAGGGCTGGTCGAACGGCGGCAGCGCCACGCTCGCGACCATGGCGGTGGTCGCAGCCGACACCCCGGGCGCCACGGCGCACGGCCCCGTGCTCGGCTTCCGCTCAGCGCTGGCGTTTTATCCCGCCTGCGGATTGAAGGGCATGTTCGAGGACGGCTATCGCCCTTATGCGCCGGTCCGCGTTTTGATGGGCGACGCCGACGAAGAAGTGTCGCCGAAGCGCTGCGCAACGCTCGTGGAAAAAAGCCGCGCGCAAGGCGGCGATATCGCCATAAAACTCTATCCCGGCGCCACCCACGATTTCGACGATCCCGGCCGCAAGCGCCAAAGCGTCGACGGCAATGTTGCGGCCAAGGCCGACGCCATGGAGCAGGCGCCGGCGTTCTTCGCCGAGCAGCTTGCGGTCAAGCGATGATGCGGATGAGGCGCGCGACAACAGGCTTGCGGCGCACGTCGGCGGGAAGTGGTGTAGGGGTACCAGAAAAATAAACACTGGCCTTGCGGCTTGACCGACCTGGTCCGGCCGTTATTGACTTGGATTAAACCCGGTTCAAACCCTAGGAGACTCCCATGCGCGACTTCCTTCGTCCGCTCGCCGGCACCCTCGCTATTGCCTGCCTAGCCACCGGGTTGACCATCTTATCCACGGGCGGCGCGTTGGCGCAGGCGAGGCAAGCGCCGCCGGGCCAGATGGCACCGGCCCAGCCCGCCCCACCGCCCCTGAAGCAGGTGGCGTTGACCGACAAGCAGATCGATGGCGTGCTTGCCGCGCAAAAGGACATGGATGCGATTACCCAGAAGCTGCCGCCCAATGCCCCGCCGAGTCCGAAGGTTGTCTCGCAGCTCGATGCCGTGGCCAAGAAGAATGGTTTTGCCAGCTACGATGAATACAATGATGTCGTCGACAACATCACCTTAGTGCTTTCGGGCATCGATCCTGCGACTAAAAAATATGTCGGCTTCGATGCGGCGACAAAGGCGCAGATCGCTCAGGTCCAGGCCAACAAGCAAATGTCGGCCAAGGACAAGAAGGATGCGCTCGCCGAGCTCAACGAGGCGCTCAAGTCCCCGGCGCCGCCGGTCGAAAATAAGGGCAACATCGATCTCGTCGTCAAAAATTACGACAAGCTCACCGATGCGCTCGGCGGAGGTCAGCAGTAGGCGCCAAGAATCTCGCTTGCGGGAAGGCTGCCTTTCCGACGGCTTTCTTCCGGCAGCCGGCGCAGGATTGGCGCGCGCACCTCGGCGCGCGTCTTAAGCGTCATTACGTTTGGGACGACCGGCGGCCGGGGGCGGCGGTAGCGGCACCCGTCCGGCCGGCTCATTGGTTCGTTTTGCCTGCTTTTCCGTTCCGCTGCCGTCAAACCATCCGAAGAGATAGCCGAGACCCATCATCCCGTAGAATCCGATGGCCTCATTGAATGGATGGCTCTCGAAATACCTGTCGACCACCAACCGGTCCACCAAGAGGACGAACAACATCACGCAGATTGCGTTCGTCAGAGCCTTTTTCCATCGTTGAAATATGGTCATGGTTGCCTCGATAGTGCTCGGGCATTTCCCGATTGAGCTCTCAGGCTGGATTGTGATCCAGCGCTTGGCCGCTTGTCGGGACGCGCAGAGGATTTATTGCGTGGCCTTATTGGTAACCGGTCCGGTGAAAACCTCGTAGCGCGTGCGCAGCGCCGGAAGTCGCCCTCCGTCACCGAGAAAATCGCGATAGCCGTTTGCAAAACGGGGGCTCGACAGTGGCGGCAACCCCTCCGGCGGCGGCATGTCGCTGCGCGGCGAATAGAAGGCAGCCACGCGGCCCTGCTGCTCCTTGCTCAGGATCCAGGTCAGGAAAAGCTTGGCGGCATTGGGATGGGGCGCATCTTTCAGGATGCCGCCCGCGGTGAAGAAGACCGGCGACTTGTCTTTCTCGGACATCACGAGTTTCAGGTTGCCACCGCCAATCCGTGAACTATTGCTGATATCGAAGCTGACGAAATCAGCGCCCGATCTCACGCGTGCCGCGACATCGCGATGGCCCTGGATGAAATAGGGCTGGTTGGCCATATATTTCGCCATGTAACTCCAGCCGTATTTCTTCACGATCAAATCGAAATTGTAGAGCGTTGCGTCGTCGTCGGTGGGGTAAACGGTGACGATGTTGCCGCGGTACAGCGGCTTGAGAAAATCGAGCGCCGACTTCGGCACGTCGGCCTCTTGGACCTTCTCGGGATTATAGCCGTAGAACATTGGAATCGCGGTCACGGCGACCCAGGCTCCGTCCTTGTCTTTCATTGCCGGAAGAACCTGGTCGAAGCCGTCGGGCTTGAAGTGCAGCAGCGCGCCCGCCTTGTCCCACCGGGGGAAATCCTGCACCGTCTGGAGTTGCAGGAAATCGGCGGTGACCTTGTTGTCCTTGAGCTGCTGGTCGATCTCGGAGTCCAGCACATTGCTGAAGTCGCCTTTGGCGGTGACGGCGATGCCGGGGAAGTGCTTCTCGAAAGCGTCCGCCGCAGCTTTGGCCGCAGCCGGCCCGCCACCGGTATAGAACACCAGCGCCTTTTCGAGCTTCGCCTTCTCGTATAGCTGATCGATGGTCTCGGCCCGTGCCGCTGAAAGCGACCCGGATGCAAGAAGAACCAACAGCGAGAGGGCTGATTTGCCCGTTCCCCTCGTCCGGCACAACATACGTTCCTCCTTGAAGCCGTCGGCGATCCCTTACCAATGTGTTAGACGGTCAGTTCGACGCGGTCGGCTTGCCTCAGGCTCTACCCATATGCCGACACGAAAAAGTAGTCCACGCGTGGAGGAACGGCGATGAAATCATGGCTTCGCATGGCGGCGGCGGTGGCGGCGTGTCTCGCCGCGGCTTCGAGCGCCCAGGCGCAGACTTATCCGTCGAAGCCAATCACCATCATTGTGCCGGCGTCGCCGGGCGGCGTGACCGATATGCTCGCACGCATCCTGGCGCAGCACTTCAATGCCGACTGGGGCGCCCAAACGGTGGTCGAGAACAAGCCGGGCGCCAATAACCAGGTTGCCGCGGAATATGTGATGCACCAGCCGGGCGACGGCTACACGCTGTTCATCGGCCCGGAAACCACCTTCATCGTCAATCCGACGCTTTACCCCGACCTGCGCTACAAGCTCGCCGATTTCACCCCGATCAGCGGTCTGGTGCAGATCAATCATGGGCTGATCCTGCATCCGTCGGTGCCGGCGAACAGCGTCAAGGAATTGGTCGCGCTCGCCAAGGCCAAGCCCGGCCAGTTGAATTACGGCACTTACGGCGCCGGCTCGAGCGGCCATCTCAACATGGAAATGTTCAAGACCGTCACCGGCACCGATCTGGTCGCCGTGCACTACAAGGGCGCAGCGCCGGCGATGCAGGACGTGATCGCCGGCCACATCCAATTGATGTTCGTCAGCGTCGGCAACGCCGTGCCGCAATCGAAATCCGGTGCGGTCAAATTCATCGCCCTCGGCGCACCGAAGCGCATGGCGCTGTTGCCGGACGTGCCGACCGTCGCCGAGTTCGGCTATCCCGGCTTCACGGCGGTGTCGTGGTTCGCGCTGTTCGGGCCGGCCGGCGTTCCGCCCGACGTGGTCGCCAAGATCAACAGCGAGGTGCGCAAGATTTTCGCCGATCCGACCGTTCAGAAGACGTTTCTCGACGCGCAATATTTCGAATCTATTGCCGGTTCGCCGCAGGAACTGAGCGAGCGCATTCGCATCGAAGAGCCGCAATGGCGCAAGCTGATCCAGGCCGCGCATATCGCGGTCGAGTAGGCGGGGTCGCCTGGTTTTTCGCCGAGCATCTCAGAAGAGCTTGCCGGCCGGTCAGGCGACTTCTACAACGGGCTGCGGCCGGCAAAAGCAAATGCGCAGGCGTATGATGATAGGGCGCGCGCGCCAGCAGCTACACTTGCTTAGCATGCGCTTGGCAGGCTTGACGTCGTGAAAACTCACCGCGTGTTCTAACCTCAGAATGACATCAGGCGTTTAAGCCAAGCTCTAGGAGCCGAAGTCTCATGTTTGATTTCGACCGCATCATCGAGCGCCGCGGCACACATTCTTCCAAGTGGGACCATATCGCTCGCCTTTCGGGCATCGAGTCGCCTGATGCGATTGCAATGTGGGTGGCGGACATGGATTTCGCCGCGCCGCCGGGAGTGACGTCAGCCTTGACTGCCGAGATTTAACGTGCCGTCCACGGTTATTACGCAGACACCGGTAGCTGGGCGGCCGCACTCGCAGACTGGATGGCGGGCCGCCATGGCCTGCGGATAGATCCGCGTTGGGTGAGTCCAACGCCCGGGATTGTTTCTGGGCTTGGTCTTATCCTTCAGGCTGTAAGTGAGCCCGGCGACGAAGTCGTCGTCTTTCCGCCCGCCTATCACGCATTTCGCAGGATCATCGTTGCCAATGAGCGGCGCATTCTCGATGCGCAGCTTGTCGAGACTGATGGGCGCTACGCGATGGATCTTGATGCGCTACGCGCCAAGGTGACGCCTAGGACGAAAGTCGTTTTCCTCTGTAGCCCGCACAATCCCGGCGGGACCGTCTGGTCGCCCCTCGAACTTCGCGCGTTGGCAGCATTATGCGTCGAGCATGACTTGATCTTGGTTTCCGACGAGATCCATTGCGATCTCGTCTTCGACGGTACGAAGCACACGCCGACAATCACCGCCGCACCTGAGATCGCGGATCGTCTGATCACCTGCGTCGCCGCGACCAAGACCTTTAATCTGGCTGGCGCGCACGTTGGGGCGTGCATCACCTCGAATGCCACGTTGAAGCATAAGCTTGATGCGCGCATCGCGGCGAGCGGCCTTGGTTCCTACAACAGATTTGGCATGATCGCGACTGAGGCGGCTTGGCGGACGGGTGAAAAGTGGCTTGATGAGTTGTTGCCTTATCTCACTAATAGCCGCGATCTATTCGATGCGCGCATTGAGGCCGCAGTTCCCGGCGCACGCTCGATGCGTCTCGACGCCACCTATCTCGCATGGGTCGATTTTTCCGGAACCCATTTGGCGCCCCAAGAGGTTGCCGACAGAGTCAAGAAGCGCGCCCGCATCTTTGCCAGCCCCGGCGAGCAGTTTGGACCAGGCGGAGAAACATGGCTGCGTTTCAATTTTGCTACGCCGCGCCCGATTCTCGAGGAAGCACTTTCGCGATTGGAGGACGCATTTCGGGATTAGCGCATGCAAAGCCCGCAGACGTTCTTGGACGAGAGGCGTGCGCGTCGGCGCGCGGCCACTTCCGATAAACGCCTTTCTCGGAAGGAATTCGGTTGAACAGACCCATTGTGACGCCTCACTCCGCTGGCTACGCTCAAGGCATCGATTGCCCTTGAACATAGATCCAGCCGGAGGCAGGGCATGGCAACCAATCTCAAGATAACCGTCAACGGCAAGGCATGGCCCGTCGCGGCGAGCCCGGACACGCCCTTGCTCTACGTCCTGACGAACGAGCTGCACTTGCACGGGCCGCGCTTCGGCTGCGGACTGGCGCAGTGCGGCTCCTGCTCGGTGCTTGCCGACGGCAGGAAATCCGCTCCTGCGTCACGCCGGTCGCGACGGTGGCCGATCGCGCCATCACGACGCTCGAGGGCCTGCCGGCCTGGTACGCGCGCAAGAAGGGCCTCAAGGACGCGCCGGCGCTGCATCCGCTGCAGCAGGCATTCATCGACGAGCAGGCTCTGCACTGCGGCTACTGCTACAACGGCATGACCATCAAGGGCGCCGAGCTCCTGGCGAACAATCCGAAGCCGAGCGAAGCCGACATCCGCCAGTACAATGAACGGGCATCTCTGCCGCTGCGGGACCTATCCGCGGATCATGAAGGCGATCCAGGTCGCGTCGCAGACTATTGCGGGAGGCACGCCATGAATGCGCCCGAGCGGAACCTGCCGCTGTCCCGCCGGGGCCTTCTCAAGGCCGGCGGCGCGCTGATCGTCGGCTTCAATCTCGCCGGTGGACCTGGGGTGGCCGCACCGGCCGGTCACGCGCGGGGCGAGGTCGCCGGACCGCCGGATCCCAATGCCATCGATACCTGGATCGCAATCCACGCCGACAACACCGCGACGCTTTATTTCGGCAAGTGCGAGCTCGGCCAGGGCAACACCACGGGCCTGCTGCAGATCGCCGGCGAAGAGCTCGACCTCGACATGAGCCAGCTTTCGAGCGTGCGGCTCGACACCAACGTGACGCCTGAGCCAGGGCGCCACCAGTTCGAGCTCCTCGATCGAGCGCGGCGGCCCGCAGGTGCGCGCGGCGGCAGCCGAGGCGCGCCTGGCGCTGCTTGCAGCAGGCTTCGCAACGCCTCGGTGTCCAGATCGGCAGTCTGGTGGTCGCGCAAGGGCGTCGTGTCGATCGACGGCGATCCGAACCGCTCGGTGAGCTATGGCGAACTGATCGGCGACAAGCCGTTCAACATCAAGTTCACCGGCACGGCGCCGCGAAAGCCGGCGAGCGAGTACAAGCTCGTCGGCACGCGCGTGCCGCGGGTCGATATCCCGGCCAAGGTGGACGGCACCTACACCCACATGCAGCACGTGCGCGTCGCCAACATGCTGCACGGCCGCGTGGTGCGGCCGCGCGGCCAGCGTGCCTACGGCACCGGCGCCAGGCGCCGCTCGCTGTCGACGAAGGCTCGATCGCGGACATTCCCGGCGCCAAAGTTGTGCGCCGCGGCGACTTTCTTCGGCGTCGTCGCCGAGCACGAGTGGGATGCGGTGCAGCGCCGCGCAGCAGCTCAAGGTCACAGTGGCAGGAGACGCCCGCGCTTGCCGGATATGGCGAAGCTTGCCGAGGTGCTGCGCGCCACGAAATCGACCGACACCGTGGTCGTCGAATATCGGCGATCCGGAGACCGGCCTTCGGCAAAGCCGCCTACGTGTCGTCGGCGACCTACTTTTCGCCGTACCAGGCGCACGCGCCGTTCGGCCCCAACTGCGCGATCGCCGATGTCGGGTCGGACGAGCGCGCTTGTGCTGTGCTCGACGCAGGACATTTACGCGTCGCGCAAGATGCTCGCGGCCCTGCTTGGCATGCCCGCCGACCGCGTTCGGGTTCAGTACTACGAAGGATCGGGCACCTACGGCCACAGCTGCTACGAGGACGCGCCGCAGGCCGCGGCAGTCATGTCGCAGGCTGTCGGGCGGCCGGTGCGCGTGCAGTTCATGCGCTGGGACGAGCTCGGCTGGGACAATTACGGTCCGGCGCAGGTGGCCGAAGTCCGCGCCGCCATCGACGGCGATGGCAAGATCATCGCCTACACCTATGACGGCTGGCAGCACGGTTGGCATATCAACGAGACATCGACTGAACTGGCGATGCAGACGCCACCTGCCGAACGCAGCGCCGGCACGCTCTCCATTGTGGTGAACAGGATGAGCACCGGCTCGATGTATCTCATTCCCAATCGGCGTGTCGTCAGCCACGCCGTTCCGATGGTTGGCCTTCTCAAGGGCTCGCCATTGCGTTCGCCGCTCGACATGGCCTTGTCATTCGCGTCGGAGCAAACGATCGACGAGCTTGCGCACGCGGCGAAGATGGATCCGCTCGATTTCCGACGCAGGAACATGGGCGACACACGATGGCTCGGCGTACTCAATGCTGCGGCGCAAGCTGCGGGCTGGAGTCCGAAGGTGGCGGCTTCCCGGTTGTCCGATAGCGAGGTCGTGACCGGCCGTGGGATCGCGGTCGGCACCCACCATGTTTCGTACGGAGCCGCCGTCGCCGAAATTGAAGTCAACAAGCGGACCGGCAACATCGTTGCCAAGCACCTTTATGGCGCGCTCGATTGCGGCTTGACCGTCAATCCGGCGCTGGTCGAGAACCAGATCGTCGGCATGATGATCCAGGCCACGAGCCGGATGCTGAAGGAAGAGGTGACCTTCGACAGCACGGGTGTCACCAGCGTCGACTGGGTGAGTTATCCGGTTCTGCGCTTTGCGGAGCACCCGAACTGTACGCCGGTCGTCGTTCAGAGAATCAACGAGCCTTCGACGCGGCGCCGGCGAAGAGGTGATGGGCGCCGCGGGGGCGGCGATCGCCAATGCGTTCTTCGATGCGACCGGTGTCAGGCTCACGCGATATCCTTTGACGCCGGAGCGCGTGCGCGACGCAATCGCAATGAAGAAGGCCTGACGTCCATTTCGCGATGGGCTGGACAGCTTAATACGCGATTTATCACTTCCGATAAGAAGGATTATCGGCGGCAATCGTGAATGCGTCGATCAGGGGCAACGCCGAAAAAAGTGACGCTCGGGAGTGGCGCCACTCAATTGTGATGTCGCTATTCCCTCGTAAGCGACCGTTTGCTGCGCTGCCGCGAAATGACGCTTTGGGCCAATAGCGAACTTCAGGCCGCTTTGGCGAAATTGAACGGGTGCTCGTAAAACGCCTATCGGCCGAGAACGACGTGGGTGGCATGCTCGGTCGCCTGATGTTCTGTGACGCGATAGCCGAGCGCCGGCAGGTCGATCCCGGCGAACATCACTTCGCCTTGCCCGAGCACGACCGGGGACAAGGCGAAATGCAGCTCATCGACCAGCCCGGCGCGAAGATATTGACGCGCCGTCTCGACGCCACCGCCGATCTTCACGTCGCGACCCTTGGCGGCTTGTTTCGCCTGGTCCAACGCCGCCTCGATACCGTCGGTCACGAAGATGAAGGTGGTGCCGCCTGCCATCTCGATCGGATCGCGCGGATGGTGCGTCAGCACGAAGGTCGGCGCATGATAGGGCGGATTGTCGCCCCACCAGCCCTTCCAGCTCTCGTCCGGCCACGGACCGCGGATAGGCCCGAACATATTGCGGCCGAGGATGAACGCGCCGAACCCGTCCATCGAACGATATGCGTAGGCGTCATCGACGCCGTCCGAGCCCCCGTCCTTACCGATCATTGCCTGGAACATGCGCGTACCGAACAGCCACCGGTGCAGTTCCATCCCGCGCTTGCCGAGCGGATTTTCAAGACTTTGCTCAGGCCCTGCTCCGAAACCGTCGAGCGAGATAGAAAAGCCTGCAACGCGCACTTTCGTCATAGCGAACTCCCTTTCGTATCGACCATTTATCCGATTGCAGGCAACGTGTCCGATATGGGTCATAAGCGACCGATTGGCGGTGTCCGCGCGACGTCCGCTTCTCCCCGACAGCGACCAAATCACTTCGTTCTCGAAAGCAGCGCCTTGACACCCTGAAGCAAGCGTCGCTTCTGCGGGTTGAAATTCTGGTCAGCATCCGTTCTTCGCCCAAGCGAGGGCCCGCTCAAGGCGGTCGTTGCCCCAGAACAATTCTCCGTCCGCCGTCATGAAACTCGGCGCGCCGAAAATGCCAAGCCGCTGTGCCTCCTCAGTCTGCGCACGCAGCCTAGCTTTGTTTGTATCCGTTCGTGCAGCATCAAGCACCGGCTCCGGCTCAACGTTCAGTCGCGCGAGTATATCGCTGAGAACCGCGGGGTCACCGATCTGAAGGCCCTCACAGAACTCCGCCAGGAATACGGCTCGACTGAACTGCTCACCCCAAGACGGTTCACTCGAAGACTGTTCACCCGAAGTCGTGCCTAGTCCGATTAACGCGACACGCGCAGCGAGCAGGCTGTTTTGCGGAAACGGCTCTGGCCGCCGGAATGACAATTTGAGATCCGCACACAGCCGCTCAAGATCGCGCCACATATTGCCGCCCTTGGCGACATAGAGATTGAAAGGCGAGGTGCTCCAGCCCTGGGCTTGGAAAACCGGCCCAAGCAAAAAAGGGCGAAAGCGCACCGTGACGCCTGCCTCGCGCGCTAGCGGCGCGATCCGCATCGCCGCCGGGTAGGAGTAGGTCGAGGCAAATTCAAACCAGAAGTCGAGGACGGACGGCATCGTCATATTATGCTAGCTCTCCGCGTGAAGTGCACCGGGTAGTTGGACGGCAGCAATTCATTTCCGTCCTCGGCGGCACGGCACGCGTTCTAGATTGCTATAAAAAAGAAGTACGACGCAATTGAAGGGAACACTCTTGCGCCGGCCTAATTCAATGTCGGCGTAATGCCCGCTTTGTGTACTTCGCGGTATACCAGTATCCAGGAGGAGTGTCATGACTATCCGAAATAGCTCTCGACCAATTGCGCGGGTCTTTCGGGCAACTGCTGCGCCTGGATGCCGAGACGAATTGCTCCAAAGATTTCACTCCTCGTCCGCGGCTCTGGTCAACAGAAAGGTGGGATGCCTTAAATATCGAATTCTAGAGCCAGTAGACGCGTCGGCGCCCGAAGTTGTGTTCGAGTCCATCTGGCGGGACCTCGACGCGGTCAAGGTGGCGTTTGGCGATGCGTGGCAGCAATCATATCTGCCAGAGGGTTACTCCGCACTTATGACGGATTACTCGGTTCACCATTTTCTCGTTAGCGAGAGCTAGAAGACCAAGTAATTCGCCTCTGAGCTTTGGACATGACTCTCCTCACCATGCCACCGGCTCTGCTCATGTTTACGAGCTGTGCGTTATCGGTTATCGACGGTCGAGTGCTTCAATGCTCAGGATGGTCGGGAGATGCCGCGCAATCTCGTGCCAGTTCTCACCCTCGTCGGGACTGGCAAAGACGGAACCGCTATTCGTGCCGAGGTAGACGCCCACCGGCTCGTGTTCATCGCGCGCCATTGCCTGCCGAAGAACGGTGAAGTAGCAGGCTTGCTGCGGCAATCCATCGCGCATCGCCTGCCAAGTCTCGCCGCCGTCTCTCGAGCGCCAGACTGCCGCTGCGGCATCGGGCGGAAAACGTCCCGCCATGTCACCGTTCAGAGGCACCGTCCAGACGGTTTCCGGGTCCCGCGGATGAACGCAGATCGGAAAGCCGAACGTTGACGGGAGACCGCGCGTGACGTCGTCCCAACTCCGGCCGCCATCGGCAGAACGCCAGACGCCGTGATGATTTTGCTGATAAAGCAAGTCAGCGGTGCCTGGTGCCCGCATCATGTTGTGGACGCAATGTCCGATTTCGCCGTCGCGGGGCGCCGCGGGATGGGTGTGTTCGGTGCTGGGCTTGGTATTTGAAAGTCGATTGCGACGTTCCCAGGTGCTGCCGCCATCCTCTGTTGCAAAGACGCCGGCGGCCGAAATCCCGACCCAGAGCTTTTTGGCATTCGCCGGATCAGACAAAATCGTATGCAAAACCAATCCGGCTCCGCCAGGATTCCAACTGCCGGCAGACGGATGGTCGCGCAGCCCTTGAACTTCTTCCCAACTCTTGCCGCCGTCTCGACTCGAAAGCAGCCTTGCCGGTTTGGTCCCGGCATAAAGCGCCCCATGGGCATAGCCCAGCGACCAGATTTGCGAGAACTGATCCGCGAATGGCAGCGGCCGCGCGGTCCAGTTCATCGTGGCGGCGAGTTGCGGATTGGTGGCCGCCCAGTCGTCGATCAAACCCTTTGTGAGCTTGGCCACTTGCCAGGTCGCGCCCGCGTCTTCGGAGCGCCACACACCGGCGCCGTGCCATTCGCCACCCCCGCCGGCCCACAGCACGCCTGTGGCGGGGTCACCGATGATGTGGTTGATGGGCCAGCCGTCGCAGAATGGCCCGTTGACGGACCAGCGCTGCCTGTCGCTGCCGCCGGATATCAAGAAAGCACCCTTCGTCGTGCCGACAAGTATGGTGACCCCGCCTTGGCCCATCGCCATTGTTCTCCGCTTCTCCACCACGCGAACCACGCGACGTATTGTTCAGCCCGCATTGAAAGCGGCCGGGGGCCTTGATCCGCTCATACAAAGGAGCTTTCTTGACAAATCAGTTGATATCAACATATTTTCTAATTCATGGCAACCGGCGCTGCCAAGCAGACTGAACTGCCATATCCGTGCACGCTTGAGGTGCGCGACGCCTGCCTGTGTTTGCACGTGCAGCGCGCCGCGCGCGCGCTGGCACGCCGCTTCGACGAGGCGTTCAGCCCGCTCGATCTAACCAACGGTCAATTTTCGCTGTTAACGTCACTCAACCGGCCCCAACCGCCCAGCATCGGGAGTGTGGCCTCGCTGTTGGTGATGGATCGCACCACCCTTACCGCCGCCCTGAAACCGCTGGTGCGCCGGCGTTTGGTGACGATTTCCGTCGACAAGAAGGATCGCCGCAGTCGGCTCCTCACGATCATGCCGGCCGGCCGCACTCTGCTCGCGAAGGCTTTCCCTATCTGGCGGCAGGTTCATGTCGAGCTGGAAAGACGTATTTCACAGCCGGACGGGCTGCGGGCGGCGCTGCTCGCGTTGGCGTAGGCCGGATTAATCGCTGTGGTCCACCCGCACTCCCCGCCAAGTCGTCGATGTCTTTTTACAACGCACGGCCGGTCGCGCGTGGCATTGCCAGCGACGCGCACCTCAACGTCCCCTACTTAGCCCCGGCCGCCCGTCGGGGCTTTTTCTTTTGGGTGGCCGGCCGAATGCTCGCCCCGCGCTCGGTCGTCAGGCATCGCTGGATAGCGAGCAAGGCGCTGCCGCGAAGAAGGAGGCGACCGCGCGTCGCGCCCTTGACTTCGACCCAACCCAGCAGGAAGGTTGTAGCGAACTCGTCGCAGGAAATCTCTTCCTGATACTTCGCCACAGTGTCGTTGCCAAGCTGATCAGCTCTCGCTGCCTCGCGCTGGTGTGTGGTACGCCGCATTTCATGCAGAAGCGAAGCGACTTCATTGTTCAACCAGGCAGAAACGCAGTCCGGCCGTTATTGGTATCGGAAATCAGCTCGACCGGAGCGCCGTAAAGCGCTTCCAATTGTACGCGGCCAAGAATTGCGCCCGTTGCACCTTCGCCAATTCGTGCGCCTTCGCGCAGCAGATAGGCTCGATCGGCGGCGCGCATGGCGTGATTTGGATCGTGCGTCGTGAACAACACGCCATGGCCTGAGGCGGCCAATGCCCGGATTTCACGCATGACCTTACCCTGATTGCCGAAGTCGAGGCTCGCGGTCGGCTCGTCGAGGACGATGAATTGCGGCTCCTGCGCCAGCGCGCGGGCGAGCAGCACCAGCTGGCGCTCGCCGCCTGAGATCATCGTGTATGGTCGCTCCCGCAAATGCGCGATGCCGAACCGCTCGAGCATACACGCGGCGATGGCGCGATCGGCGGCGGTCGGGCGGCTGAACAGGTTGCCGTGCGCGGTGCGGCCCATCAGCACCACCGTTTCGACCGTGAAGGCGAAGGTGGGACATGGGACTGCGGCACATAGGCGAGCAGACGGGCGCGCTCGCGGCTCGAATAGCCGTCCAGCGGCCGGTCGGCGAGCCGCACCTCGCCAGATTGCGGCGCCAAGAGGCCGAGCAGGGTCTTGAGCAGCGTCGTCTTGCCGCCGCCGTTCGGACCGAGCAGTGCCAGCACCTCCCCAGTCGCCAGCGCGACATCGAGATGACGGCCGACCACGCGGTCGCGATAGCCGATGGTGAGATCGTGGCCGGAGAGGATCACGGTCTCAAGCCCACGTCTTCGAGACGCCCGCCAGCAGCCAGATGAAGAATGGCGTGCCGACCAGCGCGGTGAGAATCCCGAGCGGAATCTCGGTCGGCTGTCATGGTGCGGGCGAGCGTGTCGATCACGAGCAAAAATCCGCCGCCGAGCAGCGCTGCCGCCGGAATGAGCCGCGCGAAATCGGGGCCGACCAGCGTTCGCGCGATATGCGGCACCACGAGCCCGACCCAGCCGATGATGCCGGCGGTGGCGACACTGGCTGAGGTCACGAGCGTCGCGGCAACGACAATGGCGATCCGCAGCGCTCCGGTAGGCACGCCGAGCGCGAGCGCCTCCTCGTCGGGCAGCGCCATCACGTTCATGCGCCAGCGCAACGCGAGCAAGACCAAAGTGCCGAGCGCCACCGGCCCGAACAGCGGCACCAGATCGGTCACGTTAGTGGCGGCGAGGCTGCCGAGCAGCCAAAACGTCATGGCCGGAAGCTGGTTATAGGGATCGGCCATGTATTTCACGAAGACCGACGCCGGCGCCAAGCAGCGCGCCGATGACGACGCCGGTGAGCACGAGCACCAGGACCGGGTCGCGCGGGCTGCATCGCCGATCCGATCAGATAGACGGCAGCGACCGCGACGAGACCGCCGGCGAACGCCAGCGCCTCGATCTCCAACACGCCGAACGAGAAATAGATGCCGAGCACCGCACCGAGCGCGGCGCCGGACGATGCGCCGAGCAGATCCGGCGACACCAGAGGATTGCGAAACAGTCCCTGGAACGCGGCGCCGGCTACCGACAGCGCCGCACCGACCAAGGCGGCGGCGAGCACGCGCGGGCCGCGCACCAGCCAGATTACGTTCTGCACCGCAGCCGACACGTCAGACGTGCGGCCGGTGAGCTTGGCAGTGACGAGGTGAAATAGATCGCCGAGGCTGACAGGATAGCGGCCGACCGTGAAGGCCAGCAAAAGTCCGGCGAGGAGAATGGCGAAGGCGATCAACAATCCGTAAGAGCGGCCCATCCCGGCACGATATCAAGGCGAGCCGGCCAGCACAGCGTCGATCTGCGGGTCGGTCGGCGTCAGGTGATAGAACTGCCGATAAAAATCGCGCGTCAGCGGCCGCAAATCCTCGGGGAATTGATCGGGGTAGAGCACCTTGGCGAGCCACCACAGCCCGATCAGGCGGTTCACCGACGGCGGAAAATCGACCCAGCCGAACGGCAGCCGCGGCGACAAATGAACCCGCCCGGTCTGCACCGCCTTGACCGGCGCCCACACCGGATCGGTCCGCACGCTCGCCGCGAAAGCGGGCTCGATGGTGATGATGACGTCGGGATTCCACGCCAGCACCTGTTCGATCGACACCGTCGCCATGCCGCCGCGCCGCTCCGCCGCGACATTGCGCGCGTCAAGGAACTCGATGGTCTCCACATTGATCGAGCCGCCGAGACCGGTCTCCAGCCCACGCGGCCCGCGGGCGTAATAGACACTCGGCTTTTGCCCATCCGGAATCTTGTCGATGCGGCCCTTGATGGTCTTGATCGTGTTGTCGGCGTAGCGCGCGAAGTCTTCCGCCTGGGCTTGCCGGTGCGTCAGCTCGCCGAGCTGGCGATAGGCCAGCGCGGTCGCGTCGAACTGGCCGTCGAGCAACACATAGGGAATGCCGGTCTCTCCTGCACGCGGCTGGCGAGCGAGATATAGGTGTCGTTGACGGTGCCGACGTCGAGGATGAGGTCGGGCTTGAGCTTGAGCAAAACTTCGAGGTTGGTGGTGTTGCCGCGTCCGGTGAGGCGTCCGACCTCGGGCTTGTCGCACGCGCCGGGACCTAAGAACCCGCATTGTGCCGGCTCGGGGCTCCGCGTCCAGCCGAGCAGAAGCTCTGGCGCGAACGTATAGAGCAGGATGGAAGCCGGCGGCCCGGCGGCGAAGATGCGTTCGACACCGTCGGGAATAGCGATCGCGCGTCCGGTGGCGTCGGTCACGGTCGCGGCGCGGGCCAGGCGCGGCAGCAGCAACGTGGCCGAAAGTCCGGTCAGCAGCGTGCGACGATCGATATTCATTGCTGGCCTTTTTTGCACGCGCAAGGATACCGGTCGCTCTGAGCCGATAGCGGGACATTCGATCATGGCAGCTTTGGCAAGAGAAGAAATGCGCCGGCCTTTAATCCCCAGCGGTCGAGATGAGCGGTCTTTGCCATATCGAGCGAGACCCAATGCGCGTGGGTGCGCTCACCGCCATGGGTCGCAATTCCCATAAGATCGAGCGACGCGTAGAGGCCCGCCGCGAGGCCATCGAGACGGTCGCCTTTATCCTGAACCGTGACTGCCATCGGCAAGCCCATGCCGTGCTCGCCTTTGGCAGGTGCTGCATTGACGTGCATGACGTAGGGACCAATGTTTCCTCTCACCTCGAACGGAAACGACACAGTGGGGTCGATGCCGTGGGTCTTCGCCGCAACGGAGATGAAGGATTCGATGTCCTCAGGCGCCACATCACTTGCGACCGGCACGCTCTGCCATCCGTCAACCGATGCCATCGCGAGTAACGCCGCCGATGCCGAGTATGTATCGGCGGGCGGGTCGTAGCCGTAGCTTACGATCAGCTTGCCATCAAAAATGGTGATTTCGCCGAGGGCACCGGCCAGGGCGCCGACACCCGCCGTCGGGTGCCTCGCCATCACATCGGCAAGCGCCACCTTGGCGCTGAAATCGCCGCTCATCATCAAGTTGCGGAACGCGCCGAACGTTTCAACGCTATAGGGCTGATGCAGCGTGCGCGTCACCGTACCGCCCATTGGCTGTATTTGCGGAAGAGCCGGTCCCGCCACGAGAACCGCGGCAAACAGAGCCAAGCCCGCCATATCCGTCCCGCGCATGGCGCGTTTATACTCCATCAGCTGGGATTCGGCATGAGCGATTTTTCCACTGCAATAAGCACGGCGCTGACGCTGATCGCCGGCAATGATGCCGGCTTGCGCGAGATCGTCATCCTCTCGCTTGAAGTCAGCCTGACAGCGAGCCTCTGCGCGCTGGTCATCGGCGCGCCGCTCGGCACCGCGCTTGCCGTTTACCGCTTTTGCGGTCGTGGCGCGCTGATCGTGGTTGCCAATGCGCTTCTAGGCTTGCCGCCCGTCGTGGTCGGATTGGCGGTTTACCTTCTGCTGTCGCGCTCGGGGCCGCTCGGCGCGTTCGGTATTCTGTTCACGCCGACCGCCATGGTCATCGCGCAATGCGCGCTCGGCACGCCGATTGTGATCGCGCTCGTTCACCGCAGCACGGTCGGGCATTGGCGCGCTTATGGCGATGCCATGCTGGTCGATGGCGCATCACGTGCTCGTACTCTGGGGCCGCTCATGGCGATCGGCCGTGACGGGATCCTGACCGCGTGGCTCGCAGCCTTCGGCCGTGCGATCGCTGAGGTCGGCGCGATCATTATCGTCGGCGGAAATATCCGGGGTTACACTCGCACCATGACGACCGCCATCGCGCTGGAGACCAGCAAGGGCGATCTGAGCCTCGCGCTTGCCCTCGGCATGATCCTGATCGTCCTCTCGATGGCGGTCAGCGCAATCAGCCTGTATTTCGGCCGCGGCTTGAAAGACAGCTAGTGCGTGGGCGGCTGAGCGGCGGAAAAAACAGTTCCTCGCCGTTGATCTTGTATGACGTGATCGCGTCGAGTCCGGGTTTTGTCGTAAGCCACTCGTGCCAAATCTTCGCATCGCCGATCTTCACCTGCGGCCATTTGGCCGGATTGACCAGGATGCTGCCGTAAGGATTGAGCAGCACCGTGTCGCCTTCGACCAGAATTTCGAGGCTCTGCCGGTTCTTGAAATTGGCCCAGGTGGCGCGATCGGTCAGCGTGTAGGCGTTCATGCCGGCGGCGATGTTCAGCGTCGGCCCCATGCCCTGGCCGAGATCGCGATACCATCCGTCGTGCGGGTCGGGCAGGACGCCGGCAACCTTCCACAGCCGCAACTCCATCCGGTTGGTGCCGCTATCGTCGCCCCGGCTGGCGAAAGGCGCCCTGGCGGTTGCGATTTTCATAAGGGCGGCTTTCGCATCCTTCAAGCCGCGAATGGCCGCCGGATCGGCGCTCGGGCCGACAATGACAAAATCGTTGTACATTACGTCACGCCGATCGATGCCGTAGCCTTCGGCGACGAACTTATCCTCGCCCGGCCGATCATGGACCAGAAGCGCGTCCGCATCGCCGCGCTGGCCGATGGCAAGTGCTTGTCCGGTACCGACCGCGATTACACGGACTTCAACGCCTGTCGCAGCCTTGAAGATCGGCAGGATGTATCCAAACAGACCGGAATCTTGCGTCGATGTGGTCGAGCTAAGAGTGATAAACCGCTCGTCGGCATGCGCAGCGTTGATTGCAAAAACCACGAACAGAAAAGTGACAATTCGGCGCATCGGCGACTCCTGAGGGACTGACAGTCGGCGCTGCGCGCCTTTACCGACCCTACGCGTTGCGCTTCTTCTTGTATTCCTCGATGACCAAATCAACGCCGTGGTGCACCAACGCATCGATGCTCATTTCATTGAGAACGGCGATGATGTGAAGCTCTTTCCACTTCGGGACTGGCAGATAGGCCACCACGGATTTCTTGCCGCGTCGCGCTTGCGGTCGAATTGTTCCTGGTTTCGGCGGCCGTCCCATGCCGCATTTCGTAAGGCATAGACTGCCAGCGTCAAGGAATTGCACAATCCTAAATACCTCGCTATTGTTTAAATGCACTCATGAATACATGTGTGCAATTGTGCAGCGCACCTCCGACACGCCATGGGAGCAAACCGCCATGGGCAGCGGGACATGAAAGAGCCCACGGAACGCGATCGGAAAAACGCCATGCGCGCCGTCGCCTGGCTCCGCAAGCGACGCGAGCGCTTTCTCCAGGCCAACAAGCAAATGCGGGATGCGGCGGCCAATGCGATCCAAACGATCCTGACATCAGGTCGAAGGGACGCGCGGATTGGTAAGGCCGTGCGAGAGGTTCAGGCCGCCGCCAGATTTCAATGCAAGATGCTTAGGCAATACAAGTCGTCCGCCGGCCCGAGAGGATGGATGCGTAGGGCCAATAGCAAGCGTTAACGACGAGCGTCGGCATGGCGTCATGGGCGTTCAGAGCTATATGGAACCCCAGATCGTCAACGTTCCGATGGCAGCAGCAAGTTAGAGGATCGTAGTTTTTTGCCGCTGTGCAGTCGGCTACGTTAAGGAGGCCCAGAAGAGAGGCCTGCATGCCGAGAGAGATCGAGGCCAGGGAATTGATTTTTTCCCTGCGCCACGCGCCTTGCGCCCATATCTGTCGCTACTGCCTGGTCTCGGAAACGCGAAAGGGCAGCAAGCTGCCGTTTGCCCGGTTCGAGCGGCTGCTGCATCGCTTCTGCGACTGGAAGGATTCCGGACAAACCGATATCAGCATCCGCACCTTCATCGGTCCGTCCTTCGACTACGACATCGACACGCTCAACGGCGTCGCACGGCTGCGCGCGCGGCGCGGCAATCCATTCGAGATTCTGAACCTGGGCGGCTTGCGCATGCGCGATGCCGATGCGCTCAAAATTTGGATGGACGAGCGGCGGGCCGCCGGCATCGTCGGCTTTCACACCTCGCTCGCCGGTTGCGACAAAATCCACGACCGCTGGAACGGCCGGGTTGGCGATTTCGACTACCAGATTTCGATCCTGCGCATGGCCGGCGAACGCGGCATGGTGCGCCAGGAGCGGCTCTTTCTCACGCAGAACACGTTGCCGCTGTTCGATCGCCTGCTCGACATCATGGAGGGCATACCCGGCGAGGTTCTAAGCCGTACCGTCACGCCGTTCTTCTATGCAAGCCTCGCCCGCAGATACGAGGATGAGCGTCTTACCGAGGAGATCCGCGATGCATTGCCGGAGCGGATCGCAAAACTTCGCCGCGGCAGATTTGCCGAATGGCGCTCCGAGCGGGAATGGATCCCCGTGCTGATGGAAACCGCGAGCCAGCCGCGGAAGATCGCGATGAAGATCGACGTGCACGAAGGCAATATCGATGAACTCGAAAGCGCATCGTGCGAAGAGATTTTCGCAAAGCAGGAGCGCCTCTACCGCGAAGACTATCGTCGCATGCCCTCATTCGAAGAACTCTGCGCGCGCTACGGCGATCGGTCGGGCCGCAAGGTCTATATGTTGCCCCGCGATATCGAGCAGAAGTGGATGGACATGCACGAGCGAGAAACCGGGATCAAAGATTCCGCTGGATTGAGCGAGCGATGCGCTAGTGACCGCTGCGATTGCAGCGAAGCTTTCCGACGACGAACGGAGTGCAATCGCGGGCCTGCTACTGTCGCGCCTCTCGTGCCGCGAACAGCCCTTTGCCGGCTTTGACGAAGCTTAAATGCGGCAAATATTCTTGACTATGCGGGCAGGGGTAGCGTTGGGGATAAATGCCAATATAGTGCAGAAAACGCTTTAATATCAATAATATTTGGCTCCCCGGGCCGGATTCGAACCAGCGACCAACCGGTTAACAGCCGGTTGCTCTACCGCTGAGCTACCGGGGAACAGCAGCTGCCGTGCGCGCACCGCGTATAACAAAGCCGGGCGGGCTTTGAAAGCAACAAAGCGGTGGAAATCCCGGGCCGCTTGCCTTGGTTTTGCCTGGGCGGAGCTTGCCGACCGTAGCTCGCCCGCCTTCGCCCGTTGGGCTTCGGCGGGCAACCTTCGCTTCGCTGCGCGGGCGAAGGTTGGAGGCCACGCCCGGAATTGAACCGGGGTACACGGTTTTGCAGACCGTTGCGTAACCACTCCGCCACGTGGCCTCGAGGGGCGCCGGCGTGGTTGCAACCGGTGCCCGTAATGCTCCGCTCTATAAAGGAACGGCCCCCTGCGGGCAACGCTACGGGCAAAATCGTAGCTTGAGCCTTAACGCCGCCGCGCCGCGATTGTCGCAGCCGAAGCGTGCGTTTTGCGGGACCTTGCGTTTTGCCGGACCCTGCCGCACAAAGCGCCCGGCGGATATGGGAACCGAATTCATGTTCGACACGGCAACGGCGCGCCGGATGATGGTCGACGGGCAGGTCCGCACCGCCGACGTCACCGACCTCGACCTGATCGCCGCCATGGCGGCGCTGCCGCGCGAGCGCTTCGTGCCGGCGGCGCTCGCCGAACAGGCCTATCGCGACGGCGATATCGCCATCGGCGACGGCCGCGCGTTGCTCAAGCCGATGGTGCTCGCCAAATTGATCCAGGCGGCGCGGGTGAAGAGCGGCGACAGCGTGCTCGATGTCGGTTGCGGCACCGGCTACTCGTCGGCGGTCCTGGCGCGGCTCGCCGGCACGGTGGTGGCGCTGGAAGAGGACGAGGCGCTGGCGCGGCAGGCGAAAGAAACGCTGGCTGCGACCGATGGTGGTCACGTGACGATCGCGACGGCGCCTTTGACCGCCGGCTGGCCCGAGGCGGCGCCCTACGATGTCATTTTGCTCAACGGCGCAACCGAGATCGTGCCTGAGACACTTGGTCGCCAATTGAAGCCGAACGGTCGGCTCGCCTGCATTTTCGGCCGCGGACCGACCGGCAAGGCGATGATCTACCGCCAGATCGAAGGCCAATTGGTCGGCCGCCCGGTGTTCGATGCGGCGGCGCCGGTGCTGCCGGGCTTTGTCGCGCCGCCCGCATTCGTCTTTTAAGGGCTTGGCGCGAAAGGGCTCAGGCGGGATCGGTCGATCTCGGGTCGTTCGGATCGGGCAGCAGTTGCAGGCCTGGGTCACCACCTGTGGCGCTTATGTGCCAAGTCCCAGAATTCTGAAAGTTGTCCCCCTTGCGGGGGTTTTACCTTGCATTCCAGCCGCATAGTGTTCCGTGTTCGGCTCCGTCTGCCACGTTGGCGGCGGGGAATGTCGGCCGTTTTTCGGGCAGAGAGTCTGCCGGGTTGAGCCGGCAGGGTTGGACGGGGAGCGTTGTGCGGGTCATGAGTGGCAGAGGACTGCGGGCGCTGTTTTATCGGCCCATAGCAAGCCTCGCTCTGGCAGGTGCCGTGTTCGGCATCGGCTGCGCCGGCGCGGCCGCCGACACGCTCGAATGGGCCTTGGTGCAAGCCTATCAGAACAATCCTTCGCTCAACGCCCAGCGCGCGTCGTTGCGCGCGACCGACGAGAACGTTCCGCAAGCTCTGTCCGGCTATCGCCCGAAGCTGAGCGTCACCGCCAATGGCGGCTACGACTATTCCAGCACGCTGGCGCACACGGTCGTTCAGTCGGTGTTTCCGAACACCGTGTCCTACACCAACTTCGCCGAGCCCTATGAGCAGCGCGGCGTTGCCGCGACCGCGACGCAGACGCTCTACAACGGCAATCAGACTGCCAACAAAGTGCGCCAGGCCGAGAGCCAGGTCATGGGCGCGCGCGAGACCTTGCGCGTCACCGAGCAGCAGGTGCTGCTCGACGCCTCGACCGCGTATATGAATTTGCTGCGCGACCAGGCGATCCTGGAGCTCAACCGGCGCAACGTCGAAGTGCTCACCGAGCAGCTGAAACAGACGCGCGACCGCTTCAATGTCGGCGAAGTAACGCGCACTGACGTGGCGCAAGCGGAATCGCGGCTGGCCGCCGGGCGCGGCCAGTTGCTCAACGCCCAGTCCAATGCGGTGACCTCGGCGGCGAACTATCGGCGCGTCATCGGCGTCGATCCGGGCAAGCTCGCGCCGGGCAGCCCGGTCGACCGGTTCTCGCCGAACACGCTGGCGCGGGCGATCGTCGATGGCGAGCAGCTGAGCCCCTCGGTAACGGCGGCGATGTACGGCGTCGACATTGCCGAGCTCAGTGTCAAGGTCAGCGAAGGCGCGCTCTATCCGAACCTCGCGGTGGCGGCGACGGCGTCGAAGAACTACGACCCGACCGCCGCCATCAACAGACAGACGCTGGCCTCGATCATCGGCACGCTGACGGTTCCGCTCTATCAGGGCGGTGGCGAGTTCTCCACCATCCGGCAGTCGAAGGAGACGCTGGGCCAGCAGCGGCTCAATCTCGACGTCAACCGCGACCAGGCCCGCGCCACCGTGGTGCAGAGCTGGGGTCAGCTCGACGCCGCCAAGGCGGAGATCGAGTCGACGACCGCGCAGGTGAACGCCGCCGAAATCGCGCTCAACGGCGTGCGCGAAGAAGCGCGCGTCGGCCAGCGCACCACGCTCGACGTGCTCAACGCCCAGCAGGAACTGGTCAATGCCCGCGTCGCGCTGGTCACGGCGCAGCACGATCGCGTGGTGGCGTCATATACCTTGCTGGCGGCGGTCGGCGGGCTGTCGATGCCGCGGCTCGGGCTGAACGTGACGATTTACGATCCGCAGGTGCACTATCAGCAAGTGCGCGATGCCTGGATCGGCGTCCGTATCCCCGACGGCCGCTAGAGCATGACCCCGAAAAGTGGAAGCCGGTTTTCGGATAAGATCATGCTCAAAAGGAAAATCTAGGCCCTGTCCGTTTCCATTGAAGCGGATCAGGGCCTAGGCCGCATTCGGCGCGATTGCCGCGCGATCCGGAAAGCCGCTGTGCACGATGTCCACAAATCGTTGTTTGCCTTCGATTCTTGGCATGACATAATCGCCGATGGCGTTCCATACTTGCCGCCGATGATTCGCCGCCGACGCGCCGGCCGAAGCCCATGACTTGAAGCTCATGGCTTTGCGGCGGCCGGTGTCTGGGGGGCGACAGCGAACGGGCGAGGATGCGCGCATGACGCAACCGGCGAAATCCCAGGAACCGTCGATGGAGGAAATTCTCGCCTCCATACGCCGTATCATCGCCGACGACGACGCCAACAAAACCGTGCCGCGCCCGGCGGAACCGCCGCAGACCGCCGCCGCCGCGGCGCCGGCTGCGGCCGCCCGGCCTGCACCGCCGCCGCAAGCGCCGCCCCCGACGCCCCCGCGCGTCACGCCACCCGAGCCGAGCCTCACCGAAGCCATCGCCGCCGATCCCGAGCCGATGGCGGATGAGGACGATGAAGCCGCCGATATCCTCGATCTCACCGAACAGATGGCGGCACCGATGCCGGCTGCGCCGGCGCCAAATCCGGCGTCGCAGTTCCGCACCATCGACGGCAGTTTCGACGTCGGCTACGAAGAGGAAAGAGCCGCGCCGCAAATGCCGATGTCTGCTCCTCAAATGTCCGCTCCGCAAATGCCGGAGGCGGGCGCTTCGTCGCCGAGCGAGGACAATCCGTATCGCGGCGACGGGCGCAGCAACCAGCTCCTGTCAAACGTGACCAGCGCGGCGGTCGATTCCGCCTTCAACACGCTCGCCCAAACCGTGCTGGTGCAGAACGCCCGCACGCTCGAGGATCTGGTGCGCGAAATGCTCCGCCCGATGCTCAAAGCCTGGCTCGACGACAATCTCCCCGGCATGGTGGAGCGCTTGGTCCGCGCCGAGATCGAGCGCGTCTCGCGTGGGCGAATGGGCTGAACCCTCGTCATTGCGACGAGCCAACGGGTCCGGCCCGAAGTGGCCGGCCCGATGACAAGCTCCGCGACGAAGCAATCCAGGCTGAGCCGCCGAACTGGATTGCTTCGCTACCGCTCGCAATGACGACTACGCGCCTTTGAGCGCGGCGGTGAGCTTTGCCGCCTGGTCCGCCAGTACGTGCTGCTCTTCCCTAAAACTGCCGTGCGGCCGCAGCGCCACGCCGTTTTTGCGCGGAATGACGTGGATATGCAGGTGAAACACGGTCTGGCCGCTGGCCGGCTCGTTGAACTGGATGATGGTCAGACCGTCGGCGGCAAAAACCGGCACGGCCGCCTTGGCGATCTTCTGCGCCACCTTGATGGCATGGGCGAGATCGTCCGGCGCGATGTCGAGGATGGTGCGGGCAGGGGATTTGGGCACGACCAATGTGTGGCCTGCCGCCTGCGGCATGATGTCGAGGAAAGCGATGGCCTTGTCGTCCTCGTAGACTTTGTAGGCCGGCAATTCGCCGCGCAGAATTTTGGCAAAGATGTTGTTCGGGTCGTAGCTCGGCATGGCGCCCTCCGCGGCTCGCGCACTCGATAACAATCGATCATTCCGGATCGAGAACCAAATCCTTGCGATAGGGCGCCATCGCCGCCATCTCGGCGCCGGCCGCCGCAATATAGGCGCGCTCGCGCACCAGGTATTCGGCGATCGCCCGCCGCAATGCCGGATCGGCGATGTAGTGCGCCGAATGGGTGGTCTTGGGCATGTAGCCGCGGGCGATCTTGTGCTCGCCCTGGGCGCCGGCCTCGACGGTCGAGAGCTTGTGCGCGATGGCGAAATCGATCGCCTGATAATAGCACAGCTCGAAATGCAGGAACGGGTGGTGCTCGATGGCGCCCCAATGCCGGCCGAACAAGGTGTGCGAGCCGATGAAGTTGATGGCGCCGGCGATCCAACGCCCGGCGCGCTTGGCCATCATCAGCACGATGCGGTCGCGCATCTTGTCGCCGGCCAGCGAATAGAATTCGCGCGTCAGATATGGCCGGCCCCATTTGCGCGAGCCGGTCTCCATGTAGAAATCGAAAAACGCGTCCCACGCCGCTTCGGTAAGCTCGCTGCCGGTGAGCCAGTGCACGGTGACGCCGTTGGCCAAGGCATCGCGCCGTTCGCGGCGGATGGTCTTGCGCTTGCGCGCCGAAAGCGCGGCAAGGAAATCGTCGAACGTGGCGTAGCCGGAGTTTTCCCAGTGAAACTGCTGGTCGGTGCGCTGCAGAAAACCGCGCTCGCCGAGGAATTTGAACTCCGGCTCGGTGGCGAAGGTGACATGAACGCCGGAAGCCTCATCAAGCCGGCAAAGCTCGATCAAACCCGCGGCAACGGTCTGGCGGGCGATATCGGCATGGGGGCCCG
This sequence comes from uncultured Alphaproteobacteria bacterium, assembly GCA_963831975.1. Taxonomy (GTDB): domain Bacteria; phylum Pseudomonadota; class Alphaproteobacteria; order Rhizobiales; family Xanthobacteraceae; genus BOG-931. The sequence continues at coordinate 1,902,393 of CAWHSO010000025.1, read as the reverse complement.
GCTTGACCAGAAGCCGTCGCCCGGTTGCGGGCGTGAACGGCACGGCGACCTGGAGCTTTGGATAATAGCTGCCGCCGGCGCGCTCGTAGGCCTCGGCCCAGCCGCGGTCGAATACATATTCACCGCGCGAGTGGCTTTTGACATAGCAGGGCGCGGTGGCGAGCGGCGCGCCGTCGGCGGTTTTGACGATGAGGTGCTGCGCCTGCCACCCGGAGCGGCCGCCGATCGAGCCGGATTCCTCCAACGCCGACAGGAAATCATGCGATATGAAAGGGTTATAGACGTTTTCTTGATCTATTCTTTGAGCTTCAGCGGCGGTCGCGGCATACGGTGCGGGATTGGCGCAGGCATCCCACTCTGCCGCCGGTACCTGGCCGATGGCGCCGACCGCGTGGACCCGCAGCTCGGCGCGGTCTCGCTCATGACGGGGCATAGGCTGGCCTTGCACGTCGTTCATGGCCGAAAGCCTTCGAAAATCATCTGGTCGGCCCAGCGTGCCGCACGTTGCCGCTCGCCCGGCGTCCGCACCGCCCAGGTGAGCAACGGCATGCTTAAGACGTGCCGCGCGAACAATGGTGCCAGCGCCGGCAGATCGGCAACCCCATAAGCCACGAATTGCGGCCGCGCCGTCAAGGCCGTGACCAGGTAGCCCATGCCGTGGCGCATCCACAGGGGCATCAAGTCCCAATACGGATGCGGCCGGTATTTTGCCGCGATGATGCCGCGCGTCAGCTGCGGCGCCTTCTGCTGCAGGACTGCAAGCTGCCGCGGGTCGAACGACATCGGCGCCACGGCGCCGCGATAGTCGACCAAAATGTCGGCGACGCGCGCGGGCAGGCGGGTATCGCCGTCGAACCGGCTCTTGATCTCGACCAGCATGGTGACCCTGCCGCCGACGAGATCGCACAACTCGCCGAGCGTCATCATGCGCTCGTCGCTGTTGCGAAACGGAACGCGCTTGAGCGCGGCGGCGGTCAGGCCGTCGAGCCGGCCTTCGCCTTCGGTGAGGCGGCCGAGCACGTCGTCGTGATGCACCATGGCCTCGCCGTCGGCTGAGATCTGCACATCGATCTCGATGCCGTAATTGGCGGCGATCGCCGCGCGCACCGCGCCCGCGGTGTTTTCGATGATGCCCAGCGCTGCGTCATGCAGCCCGCGATGGGCGAACGGCCGGGCGATCAGCCAATCGAGCGAGGTCCACACCGTTTTTCAGGAGACTTCGAAGGTGCCCTCGACTTCGACGGCGGCATCGGCCGGCAGCGCCGCGACGCCGACGGTCGAGCGCGCGTGCTTGCCCTTGTCGCCGAAGACGTCGACCATCAGGTCGGAGGCGCCGTTCATCACTTTCGGGCCGTCGGTGAAGCCCGGCGCCGAATTGATGAAGCCGCCAAGCCGCACCACCTGCTTGACCTTGTCGAGATCGCCGAGCGCCGCCTTGACCTGGGTGATGAGGCTGATGGCGCAGGCCCGCGCCGCCTTCTGGCCGTCCTCGATGGAGACGCCGGCGCCGAGTTGCCCGGTGGCGACGAGCTTGCCATCGCCACCAAAACAAAGCTGGCCGGAGACCGTGAGCAGGTTGCCGGTGCGCACGTAGGGCACATAATTGGCGATCGGCTTGGCCGGCTCCTTGAGCGAAATACCGAGCGCATTGAGCTTGCCTTCCACAGTTCCGGCCATGGCGTCCTCCAAGCAGTTTCGGCTGGCAAATTTCAGGCGGCTTTCTTGACCGATCGGAAGGGGCCGTGCAAGCCGGCCCGGCCAAGGATCACGGTTGCAGCGGGCAGGCCACGTCCCTATCTTCGCCGCAATCCGGGATCGAAAAGAGACGCAGAGGGGATCGGCACGGGGCGGGCCGATACCGCAAGCGAGCTGTGTGAAAGGGTTCATCGCCGTGGATTATGCGTTCGCGCCGCGGGGCACAGCCGTTGCCCTGATCCTGTTGGCAACGGCATCCGGCGCTTGCGCGCAAGATGCCCCGATCGCGCTCGTGCCGCACCGGGCGGTCTACGATCTGTCGCTCGACAAGACCCGCGGCAATTCGCAGGTCGCGGGCGTGCGCGGCCGCATCCTCTACGATTTCGGCGGCAATGCCTGCGAAGGCTACGCGCTGGAATTCCGCCAGGTCTCCGAAGTGGACTCCGGCGAAAACAAGGAATCCACCAGCGACCTGCGCTCGACCACCTGGGAAGGCGCCGACGCCAAGAGCTTCAAATTCACCTCGCAGAATTTCGTCGACGAGAATTTGGTCGATTCCGTCGACGGCCAGGCTGAGCGTGGGCCTGAGCAAACGGTCGTGGATCTCTCAAAGCCGGATCACAAGAATCTCAATCTTGACGCCAAGGTGGTTTTCCCGACCGAGCACATGGTGCGGGTGATCGAAGCGGCGCGCGCCGGCAAGACCATCCTCGACTTTCCGGTCTATGACGGCTCCGAGACCGGCGAGAAGGTGTTCGATACGCTTACCGTGATCGGCCACAAGATCGGGCCCGACGAGCACCAGCACGACGATGCCGCGGCCAATGACACCAAGCTCGCGGGTGTCGCGCGCTGGCCGGTCAGGATCAGCTATTTCGACAAGGGCAAGAAAGCGGAAAACAACGAGGCGGCACCGACTTACGCCATCGGCTTCGAGCTTTATGAGAACGGCATTTCACGTGCCCTGGTGCTCGACTACAACGATTTCGTGGTGAGCGGAAAGCTTTCATCGCTGGAGCTCAAAGCGCCAAAACCTTGTCCATAAGCGAAGTCTTGCCCGTAAGCGGCGCCTGGGACGTATCCCGTTAAATCGAGGAGTGAGAGCATGCGGGACGCCGTTGTGAGCTGCGCCTTGCTGGCAGCCGTGACGATCATCGCTTATCCGTGTCAGGCCCAAAACCCTGGCTCGGGCGACCCGGACGAGGCCCGCATTGAAGACGTCATCACAGCCAGTCATATCCTGACGAACGAAGGAATATTGGACAGCTTTGGCCATGTCAGCACGCGCTCGGCGAAAAATCCCGATCATTTCTTCATGCCGCGCGCCATGCCGCCGGCGCTGGTGTCCCGCGCCGACATCGTCGAAGTCGGATTGGACTGCAAGCCGGTCGATCCCAATGCACCGCGCCTGAACGGCGAGCGCTATATCCATTGCGAGGTGTACAAGGCGCGCAGCGACGTTCAGTCCGTCATCCATACCCACGACCTCGCCGTCATTCCGTTCGGCCTGACCGGAATTTCACTCAAGCCCGTGCTCGCCCAGGCCGGCTTCCTGCCGCCGGAGGTGCCGTCGTTCGAAGTGCGCGAGGCCAATGCGTCGGAGCCGGAGAACAAGCGCGGCATGCTGGTGCTCAACGCCACTTTGGGCGATGCGCTGGCCAAAAAGCTTGGCGCAGGCCCCGTCGTCTTGATGCGCGGCCACGGCGAAACCGTCGTCGGACGTTCGGTGCGGGAAGCGACGGTGCGGACCCTCTACACCCACATCGACGCGCAAGCGCAGAGCGCTGCGCTGGCGCTGAGCTCCAAAATTACGCCTTTGAACGATGCGGAATTGGCGGCCAACGCAGCTGAGAATTTCGACGCGGATCGGCCCTGGCAGAACTACAGGCAGCGGCTGCCGGCAGGACGCTGAGCCGCCACCGGCAAGTGTCCGTGCTACGCCGCGAGCGCATCGGCGAGGCCCGCGATGAGGTCTTCGATGTCGCGCAAGCCGTTGAACCGCGGCGATCCCGCCATGTGAGGCGTCAGGACGACGCTGTCGAACGACAGCAGCTCGTCATCGGGGCGACCGGGCTCTTCGTATAACGGATCGAGCGCGAAGCCGCCCAGACGGCCGGATCGCAGCGCGTCCAGCAGCGCGGCCCGATCGATGAGCTCGGCGCGCGACACATTCACGATGCACGCGCCGGGTTTCACCCTATTGAGCCGCCCGCGATCGATGAGGCCCGACGTGGATGCATCGAGCGGCAGCTGAGGGATGATCCAATCGCTACCGGCGAGCAGCCGATCCAACGGTCGATAGGAAACGTTCAGATTTCGCTCGTCGTCTTGCGATAGCTTCGTGCGCTGAAAATAGTGCGTTGTCATTCCAAACGCGGCGGCTCGTATGGCTATTTCGCGGCCGATCTCACCCAGGCCAATGATGCCGAGCGTGCTGCCGTTGAGAGACCGCATCCCCGAGAATCGCCCCCAGTTGGCTCCGGGCGTGTGGCGCGTGTCGAAGGGCGAGTAGGAACGTCCGGCTGCGGTAAGCTGCTCGACGCTGATCAAGCCATTCAGATCGTCCATCCGCCTGGCGAGCATCAGCATCAATGCAAAGGCGTGCTCGGCGCAAGAGATGTTGGCGCGACGGCGCACGGCCAAAACCTTGATCCCGTGCGACGCGCAGGCGGTTACATCGATGTTGCGCAGAATGGCGCCGTATTTGTGCACGGCCTTCAGCCGTGGCGCCAACGCGAGCTCTTCCGGGCCTATCTTCAACGATTCGGTGACGATCGCGTCTGCCGCTGCAAGATTGCGTTGCAGCTCGGCTTGGGACCTCACCAGCCGGACATCGCTGGGGTGCAGGGATTTTGCGGCCGTTTTGACCTTGTCGCACCAGGCACGGAAATCCGGCAAATCGGGCGACATGAAATCCGCGAATGCAGCCCAGCGCTCGGGACTGGTGGTTGGATCGAGGACGACGCCGATCAGGCGCGTCCAAACATCGTCTTCCACGATCAGCACGGGCTTCTTGCTTCCCATTGACGGGCTCTCAGTTTTTGCGTCTCGCACCCGTATCGGGGCGTATGAGCGAGGAGCGATTGATCCGCTTATCTCACGTGAGACGCCGCTTTTCAAACGCCGGTTCGTATCTTGACGCGCGTACCGGCTGCTCTTCGCCTGGCTTTCCCTGTCGGGGAGCGAGACGACAGCCTGGGCTGCGGGCCGGCCGCCGCACCGCGCGCTTCGGCCCGCAGCAACGCGATGAATTCGAGATGGATATTCGTGGGTTGCCAACCGATGCGGGTGGCGATGCCGTCGAAACGGCGCAAATGCGGCGACCGAAATGGCAATTGCGCCAAGGATCCGGTGTCGTTGAGCTTCGCTTCAAATCTCGACATCAGGGTCAGCTGGTCGGTCGCCGTCAGAATGGTGCGGTAGATTTGCAGTGATGTTGTTTCGAGGCTGATCTTTGGCTCCGCGCAAACGGTCTCCAGCATGCGATGCAAAGCCTGCTGGCGTGGCGTGAGCGGGCCGGGCATGATCCAGCCGAAATTGGCCAGGTCGCGATTGCGCACGCGCTTTAGCCGATGCAACGGGTGTCCGTTACGCGCCACCACGACGTAGTGATTGGCGAATAGCAGCTCTTCCTTGACGTCGGTCGGCCCAATCCGGCCGCCGCAGCACGCCGAACAGGAGGTCAAGCTTTCCGGCGCGCAGTTCGTTCAACAGGTCTTCGTAATGACCATCGACGATTTGCACGCGGGCCGTCGGATATCGCGACAGAAACTCCTTGATCGCATTCGACAGGATCTGGGTGGCCGAGTGCGGGATATTGCCGATTGCGATCCGCGAAACGATATTGCCTCTCGCCGCCTGCAGCTCATCCAGGCCGTATTCGATCTCGCGCGAGCGCAACCTGAACTCGTCTGGCGAGCTCGGACCCGTATGGGGTCGTCGTGACGCCGGTGCGGTGCGCCGGTACAGGCTGCGCCGCAGCTCGCGCTCAACTCGCGGGCCGAGCGGTGCAGCGAGGGCTGCGAAATTCTCAAAGAACGCGCCGCGGCATCGAATGACGGATTCTCGGAAACGGCAATGAGGCTGCGCAGTTGCGGCCGCGTCATCCTGTTGACGCGTGGCGTCTATGCTTTGCCGCCCGGCCGGCGAAGCGTCGGTTCCGTCAATGCCGAACGGAGGTGTTCCAAGAAGCGCTGCACGCGTGGCAGGAGGATCGCGCCGAACTCGGTGACATAGCAGCCGAATTGCCGGCGCTCGAACAGTTGCGCGCCGAGGCCGTTTTCCAAGGCGCGGATCGCTTGGCGTCACCCCGGGCTGCGACAGATGGATGTCTCGCGCCGCGCGCTGACGCTCTCCAGCCGCGCGACGGCTTCGAAGGCGCGCAGCTGGCGCAGTGAAGGAATTTCGCGCGGTAATCATCGAACAATGCCTCGTCGGACGCCCGCGGCGCCGGGACCAACCGCGCAGCCTTTATAGCAAAAACTTATGGCACGCACGCGCAATTTCGATTGGGGTCCGCCGCGGCGGCCGTGCCAGATTTCGGGTGCGGACATCCCACGGACCGACGCAAGGCTGCAACAGCCCATGTCGGTCCGATAACCAGGGCCATGCCGTCTAGGGAGAGCGCATGACATATCAGCCAAGCGCCCGAAAGCGCGCGCGCTCCAGTCTCGCGACTCTGCCTGGCTGCGGCGATGGCCGCTGTGTTTGCGATCCTGCGCCGGCGGCAGCGCTGGCCGCCGCACGACTATCCGACCAAACCGGTGCGCGTGTTCGTGCCTTATGGCCCGGGCGGGGTCGGCGACCTGACGATGCGGCTGCTGGCCGACAAGCTCGGCGAGCAGCTGAAGCAGCAGTTCGTGATCGAAAACCGCCCGGGAGCGGGCGGCATCGTGTCACGACCGAGGTGCTGCGCGCCCGCGCCGACGGCTACACGCTTGGCGAGATGGGCAATGGCCAGGCGATCAGCATGTCGCTGTTCAACAATCTTCCCTTACGACGTGCTGAAGGATTTCACCCCGATTTCGGTCGCGGCGAGTTTCGAGATGCTGCTCGCGGTGCCGGACAATTCGCCCTACAAGACGCTCAAGGACCTCGTCGACGCGGCGAAGAAAAATCCCGGCAAGCTCAATCTCGGCGCCATCAATCCCGGCAGCACGCAAAACCTTTCGGCGCATCTGTTCCAGCAGGTGACGGGCGCCGATTACACCATCGTCACCTATCGCACCACGCCCGACCTGGTGACGGCGCTGCTGCGCGGCGACGTCGACCTCGGCTTCGATTTCTTACGCCGGCTTGCAGCCGGCGAGATCGGCCCCGGCAAGCTCCGGATCATCGCCACCTCGGGCGAGGAACGCGATCCGCTGCTCAAGGACGTGCCCGACCGCGAAGGAAAGCGGCTTTCCGCAATTACGTCGTGACGAGCTGGAACGGCGTCGCCGCGCCCGCGGGCTTGCCGACCGACATCGTGCAATATTCTCAGCGCGTGCGATCAACCGCGCCCTTGCCGCGCCGGACCTTCAGGAAAAGGCGCGCGCGCTCGGCATCGATGCGCGCGGCAGCACGCCGCAAGCAGATGCACGACCGCATGGCGGCGGACATCGCCAAATGGCGGGACGTCATCGAGAAGGCCGGCATTCCCGAAGAGCAATAGCGCGTCTTGAAGCGTTTCGGATCGCGTTCGCGATGCAAACCGGCGCGGATCGATCGTCAGAACGGCAACAGGAGAACGGACATGGCGGACCAGCCGCGGCTTGAAGATCGCGATCGGAGACTTATGGCCATACCCGCGCCGTGAAATCGGGACGACGTGCCGATCGAGGGCGTCGATGCCGCATTTCGTCCAGGTGGTGCCGATCATCGGCGCCTTCCGGCGCATGGTGCGCGACCTTGAATTCGACATCTGCGAGATGGCGCCGACGACCTACATGATCGCGCGTGCGCGCGGCGCCCCTTACATCGCGCTGCCGATCTTCCTGATGCGCCGCTTCCATCACGGCGGCTTTGTGGTGCGGCCCGATGCCGGGCATCAGGATGCCGAAGGATCTCGAAGGCAAGAAAGTCGGCGTCCGCGCCTATTCGGTCACGACCGGCGTCTGGACGCGCGGCATTTTCGTCAACGAATATGGTCTCGATTCCTCGAAGGTGACCTGGGTGGTCGACGACGAGGAGCATGTCACGACGCTCAAGCTGCCGCCGAATGTGGTGCACGCGCCGGAAGGCAAATCGCTGCAGAGCATGATGAAGGCCGGCGAAATTCAAGCCGGATTTACCGGGCCTGCCGGTGTCGGCCGCGCCGGTCCGCCGATCAGCGGCTGGGATAAGGCCAGCGCGGCCGCGGCCGCGGCCGATACCTATCCGGAATTGATCGCCAATGTCGAACAGGTCGAGGCCGATTGGTTTCGCCGCAGCGGCATCTACCCGATCCACGGTCTCATCGTGGTGAAGGACGAGCACATCAAACGCTATCCGTGGCTGGCGCGTTCGCTGATGAACGCCTTCGTGGCGGCGAAAAAGCCCTATCTCGAGGAGCTCAAGCGCGGTCAGGGCGATAATCCGGAGGACAAGCGCTATCGCAGCTTCCTGTCGCTGATGAGCGATCCGCTGCCCTATGGCATGGCGGCGAACCGTCGCCAGCATCGAGGCGCTGGTCACCTATAGCCTGCAGCAGGAGCTGATACCGTCACGCCCGCAACTCGATCAGGTGTTCGTCGATATCGATCCTTGAAAGTCTTCTGTAAACCGAACACGAGTGAACCCACATGCCCGTCATCGATATCCATCCGCACATCGTCTCGCCTGATACCAAACGTTATCCGCTGGCCCCGCTTGGCGGCACGCAATCCACCTGGTCGAGCGAGCGGCCGACCACCTATCAGACCTTGCTCAAGGCCATGGACGACGCCGGCGTCGACAAGGCGGCGATCGTGCATTCCTCCACCGCCTACGGCTACGACAACAGCTATGTGGCGGATGCCGTCGCTGCCGTGCCGTCGCGCTTCACCGGCGTCTATTCCATCGACGTCATGGCGCCCGACGCGGTGAAGACATTCGATTACTGGCTCGGCCGCGGCTGCACCGGCATGCGCCTGTTCACCACCGGCTCGACGCTGCCGGATCAGGCCACCTGGTTCGTCGATCCGAAGACCTATCCGTTCTGGGAGCATGCGGCGGCGAAGAACATTCCGGTCTGCATGCAGATGAAGCAGGAAGGCTTGCCGCTGTTGCGCCAGATCATGGATCGCTTTCCGCAAGGTCACGATGATTCTCGACCACCTGGCGCGCGCGCCGTTCGAGGACGGCCCGCCCTACAGCGGCGCCGCCGAGTTCCTCGATCTCGCCAAATACAAGCAGGTCTATCTCAAGATCACGCCGGTCAATGTGACGCCCAAGAGCTGGGGCAAAGGCACGCCGGAGACGTTCTTCGGCAAGATCGTCGATACGTTCGGCGCCTCGCGGATTGCCTGGGGTTCGAATTTTCCGAATTCGGTCGGCACGCTGTCGGAAATCCTCGGCGCCGCGCGCAAGGCGTTTGCCTTCGCCAAGGCGTCGGATCAGGATTGGATTTTCGGCAAGACCGCGCTCACGCTCTATCCCGCTCTGGCCAAGTGACAAAGGAATCACGCTCATGGCGACTGCAACAAAGCTCAAGCTGCACACGATGTTGGGCAACTATCCGAACACCAAGGCGCTCAAGAGCGGCGCGATCCATTCGGATCTGGTCGATTTCGATTTTGCCGAGGTGAAGGTTGCCAACAACCTGTTCAAGCAGGTCGTGCGCGACGCCAAATACGACGTCGCCGAACTTGCCATCGTGACCTATCTGCAGGCCAAGGCCTACGGCAAGCCCTATGTGCTGGTGCCCGCCGTGGTGGTGAGCCGCGGCCAGCATCACACCATCGCCTACAATCCCGAGCGCGGCCCGCTCAAGCCGTCCGAGCTCAACGGCAAGCGGGTCGGCGTGCGCGCCTACACGGTGACGACCGGGACGTGGGTGCGGGGAATTCTGGCCAGCGATTACGGCGTCGACATCAACAAGGTGGAGTGGATCACCTTCGAGGATCCGCATGTCGCCGAGTATCACGATCCGGCCATCGTCAAGCGCGCGCCGGCAGGCAAGGACTTGACGCAGATGCTGCTCGATGGCGAAGTCGCCGCCGGCATCGTCGGCGACAAGCTGCCCGATCCGAAGCTCAAGCATCTTATTCCCGACGCCGACGCGGTCGCGCAGAAATGGGCCGAGCGCCACCACGGCGTCCCGATCAATCACATGCTGGTGGTCAGGCAAGAGCTGTCGCGCTCGCGGCCCGACGTGGTCAAGGACATCTTCCGCCAGTTGCACGAAAGCAAACGGGCCGCCGGCTTGCCTGACGGCGGCGAACTCGATCCCTATCGTTTCGGCGTCGAGGCCTGCCGGCCGATATTGGAAATCATCATCGACTTCTGCCACCAGCAGAAGCTCATCCCGCGCCGCATGTCGGTCGACGAGCTGTTCGACGATACGACACGCGCGCTGGGAGCGGCCTAAAAGCTCCTGAGGGTTTGGCGCACAAGTGGAGTGATGCGGACGATGGCAGGCATGGTGATTGTCGGCGGCGGGCTCGCGGGATTGGCCGCGGCGCATGCGCTGGCCCGCTTCGGGATCGAGGCGGAAGTCTTTGAAGCGGCGCCCGCCTTGGGCGAAATCGGCGCCGCCGTCAATGTCGCGCCGAACGCAACACGGGCGCTTATTGCCATCGGGCTTGGGCGAAAAGATCGCCGCCGTGGGCACGCGTTCCCCGGGCATCTACACGCGCAACATGCAAACCGGCGAGTTTCTCGAATTCAATGACCGGCTGAAAGCCGCGCAGCGTTACGGCGCGCCGTATTATACGTTTCACCGCGCCGACCTGCTGGATGTTTTGGCGAGCGGACTGGATCGCCGCTTGATCCATCTGGACCATCGCCTGGTCGGCGTCGAGGAGAAAAGCGACCGCGTCGTGCTCGCCTTCGCCAACGGCGCCAAGGTCGAAGCCGATTTCGTGATCGGCGCCGACGGGGTGCGCTCGGTCATCCGGCAAGCGCTCTACGGGCAGGATAATCCCACCTATACCGGGCAAATGGTCTGGCGCGCGCTGTTGAACGGCGCCGATGTGCCGCCCGAGGTGCTCGAGCCGACCGGACATGTCCAATGGGTCGGCCCCGGTTGTCATCTCTTGGCCTATTACATCCGCGGCGACAAGCAGCTGAACATCGTCACCCAGGAGGACACCGACAAATGGGTCGAGGAGGGCTGGTCGACCCGCGGCGATCCCGACGAGATGCGCTTGAGCTTTCCGAACCCTGAGCCGCGGCTCGAAAAACTTTTGAGCATCGTGACCGAATGCTCGAAATGGGGCCTGTTCACGCGGCCGCTGACGGAGAATTGGGGCCGCAACCGTATCCAGCTCATCGGCGACGCGGCGCATGCCATGCTGCCGAACGCCGGGCAGGGCGCCTGCCAGGCTTTTGAGGACGCCTATGTCCTGGCGCGCTGGCTCGACGCCTGCCGCGATCCGATCGAGGCGTTCGCGAATTTCCGCCGCATCCGCATTCCGCGGGTCCACGGCGTGCAGCGTCTGTCGCTCGCCAATGCCCGCTTCAAGCACCTGCGCAACGCCACCGAGCAAAAAGATTTGATCAATTCCGGCAAAGGCAGCGTTCACGGCACCTGCCGAATGGGTCTGGGCCAATGATCCGGTCAGCGACTGGGACAAAGCTCCGACCGTTCCGGCCATCTACGCAGACGCCGTCTCGCCGTCATAAGCGCCCTGTCATCATCCGCCGACGGGTCCGGCCCAAAGTGGCCGGCCCGATGACAAGCTCCGGCGGATGATCCAGTAATCATCGCGCGACAGCGTTTACTGGATGCTCCGCTTTCGCGGAGCATGACAAATCAAAAATTGTCGCCGCTGGGATTACTCGACCTTGAGCCCCAGCGTCTTTATCAATTGGCCCCACTTCGCATAGTCCGCCTCGATAATGCCACGCATCTCGCTCGGACTATTGGTGGCAGGCTCGAGGCCCGCGGCGAGCAAAACCTTTTGCGCGTCCGGCATCGCCAAAATCTTTGCAATATCCGCATTGAGCCTGGCGATCCTGTCGTCCGGCGTGCCGCGTGGCGCGAACATCGCGAGCCACGACATGGCGCTGAAATTGGCGACGCCGGCCTCACGCAGCGTCGGAATATTCGGCATGGCCCGCGAGCGCACCGGCTCGGCCACGCCCAAGGCGACAACCTGGCCGCTGGCGATCATCGGCAGGACTGAACCGGTGTCCGTCATTCCCAACGAGACCTCGCCGGACGCGATGGCCGCCGCCGCCGGCGCGCCGCCGCGATAGGTCACAGCTTGCATGGTCAGCCCAAGCTCACGCTTGAGCAACTCAGCCGCGAGATAGGACGACGAGCCGAGACCGGCAACGCCGTAGCTCAAGGGCTTGGCCTTCGCGGCCGCGACAAGATCGGCAATCGATGCGATTGCCGCATGGGCATTGGCGGTCAAGATCAGCGGGCTGCTCACCACCTTGCTGATCGGCACCAAATCGGTGAGCGGATCGTAATTGACCCGCGACAGATGCACATTGATCGTGACCGGGCTGTCCGAGAGGATGATCAGCGTGTGGCCGTCAGGTTCGCTTCGCATCAGGTCTTCGATGCCGATCGCCGCATTCGCGCCCGGCTTGTCTTCCACGATGACGCTTTGCCCGACGCGCTCCTGCAGGTTCTTGGCGATGACGCGCGCGGTCAGATCGATGCTGCCGCCGGCCGCATAGGGCACGATGATCCGGATTGTCCTGTTCGGGAATGTCTCCGCCTGCGCGGGTGCGGCGATGGCGGCAACCGTGAGCAAAACGATCAACCACCGTTTCACATGCAAAAAGCCCATCACTGCGGACGGCTTTTGCCTTACGCATCTGATTGTGAGCTCGCCAAGGGTCATCGCCAATCAACGATCCCCCTCGACCTTGACCTCGGCATCCAGCACGATTTGCTTCCAGCGCGGAATTTCCTTGCGCAGAAAAGCCGAAAATTCGTCCGGTGTGCTGCCGAGGGGGTCGATGCCGATCGCCGAGATTTGCCGGGCAAATTCCGGATCTTTAAGCGCGCGACCGATTTCGAGATTGAGCTTTTGCACGATGTCGCTGGGCGTGCCCTTGGGAGCGACGACGCCGATCCATGCCGTGATGCTAAAACCCGGCAGGCCCGACTCGTCGAATGTCGGGATGTCGGGAGCAATGCTGGCGCGGCGAAGGCCGGTCAGGCCAAGCGCGGTCAATCGGTTATCGCGGATCTGCGGCACGGCCGGAACCACATCGCTGAAGACGAGCTGCACTTCGCCGGCGATCGCTGCCATCAGGCTCGGCACGCCGCCGCGGTACGGCACATGCGTGATCGAAACCCCGGCCTGCTTATTGAAGGTCGCGAGCGACAAATGGCCGGTCGAGCCGTTTCCCGATGTGGCGGCATTGAGCTCGCCGGGCTTGGCCTTGGCGAGCGCAATCAGCTCCTTGATGGTCTTTACGGGGAGCTTTGGATTGGCAGCCAGAACGAGCGAGTTCTCGCCGGCCAGGATGACGGGCTCAAAATCGCGCAGCGGCTCGTAGCCAAGCGACGGATAGAGCGCAAGATTGGTCGTGAGCGGTGAATTGGTCGAGATGAACAACGTGTAGCCGTCAGGGGCGGACTTGGCGACAAACTCGGCGCCGACGCTGCCGCCGGCGCCCGGTCGATTGATGATGACGACCGGCTGTCCCCATGCGGCGGTGAAGCGCGGTGCGAGCGCGCGCGCGAGAAGGTCGACAGTGCCACCGGGCGTATAGGGGACGACGATCTGGATCACGTGATCGGGATATTGCGCGCAACGTTGGCGACGATCCGGCGACCAGAAGGGTGGCAAGTGCTATACTGAAAAGTGCGATACTGAAACGGCGCATTCTCTTTCTCTTTGCTTCCCGGCGTGCTTTTACACCGAAAAGCAGACATTGCCTGCGCGCTTTTGAGACTGGCTCTAAGTTTCTTCGGGCCGCTCGAACGCGAGCCCTCTGATCACCGCGTCGTCGCCGAAGCGGGCGCGCACGCGGTCGACGGCGTGCTCGGCGATTGCGGCGCGGCCGTCGACCAGGTCGGCGGGATCGGCCTGATCGGACGTGACCAGCGCGCTCGAGCCGACGCCGATCAGCCGGAAGCGCGTGCCGTCGGCCTCGCGTTTGAGCAGGTCGCGCGCGGCGGCGAAGATGCGGCCGGCGAGCTGGGTCGGCGAGTCAAGCGAGCGGGCGCGGGTGCGGATTTTGAAATCCGCGGTCTTGAGTTTTAGCGTCACCGTCGCGCCGGCGAGCTCCTTGGCTTTCAGCCGCGCCGAGACCTCCTCCGTCAAACCCCAAAGGATTTTTTCGAGCGCGCGGAAATCCGACAGATCGCGCTCGAAGGTCGTCTCCGAGGACACGCTCTTGGTTTCGCGGTCGGCGCTCACAGTGCGCTCGTCGAGGCCGCGGGCGAGCCGCGACAAGCGGCGGCCTTCCTCGCCATAGCGGCGCATCAACTCGATTTCGCTGACCCGCTGCAGGTCGGCGATGCGATGAAAACCGTCGCGGGCGAGCCGCGCCATGCTGGCCTTGCCGACGCCGAAGATGAAGCTCGCCGGCTTCGGCGCCAGAAAGGCCGCAGCCTCGCGGCCGCCGAGCACCGCAAAGCCGCGCGGCTTGTCGAGATCGGAGGCGATCTTGGCAAGGAATTTGTTGCAAGCGAGCCCGATCGACACCGTGATGCGCAGCGTCTTCTCGACCTCGGCGGCAAACCGCGCCAGCGCCTTGGCCGGCCACATGCCGTGCAGCCGTTCGGTGCCGGACAGATCGAGGAATGCCTCGTCGATCGACAGCGGCTCGACCAGCGGCGTCAAAGCCAGCATCATCGCCCGCACTTCGCGTCCGGTTTTGGAATATTTCTCCATATTGGGCCGCACCACTTTGGCATGCGGACACAGGCGGAGCGCCTCGTACATCGGCATCGCCGACCGGATGCCGTAGGTGCGCGCGATATAGCAGCACGCGGCGACGACACCGCGCCGGCCGCCGCCGACGATCACCGGCTCGGCGGCGAGCGTCGGGTCGTCGCGCTTCTCGATCGTGGCATAGAACGCGTCGCAATCGACGTGGGCAATCGAGAGCGTTGCCAATTCGTCATGGCGCAGCAAGCGCGGCGAGCCGCAGGCCGGACAGCGCGCGGCTTGTGGCGACGCATCGGCAAGGCAGTCGCGGCAGAAGCTCAAAGCCACCGCACGTCCTTTAAGGCAAAATCACGGTATGTCGCGTTCCCAATTGCCGCCGAGCGCATTGCGCGCCCGGCCAATAGCGGCCGGATCGATGGCGGCGCTATCGGCAAAGGCGAGCAAGAGACTCTCGTTGGTGAGCATATGCTCCAAGACGCCGGCGAGAAAGTCGGGCGCGTTCGCCGACTCACGCAGCCGGTCGGGCGTCAATCCGGTCGCATTGAGGAACCCGTTGAGCCTGCTCCGGCTCTTCGGCGATGAAGGAAAGGGCTTGAATCGCCAGTGTTTCCGCGGCTTCCCGCGCGGCAGAGGAGGGCCTTTTCATCGGGTTCCATTTGCCTTTCCGTAACAAATCGGGACTAGGTTGCCACATTGGCGGCGGCGCATCTGTTTAAGAGATCGGAGCGCGCGCCGCCTTGGGAATTACGGCTGGGGGCAGCCAAAGGACCGGGGATGGCCAAAACTGTCCTGATTGTGGAGGACAACGAGCTCAATATGAAGCTCTTCCACGATCTATTGGAGGCCCACGGTTATGCGACGGTCGGCACGCGCAACGGCATCGAGGCGCTCGATCTGGCGCGAAAGCACCGGCCCGACCTGATCCTGATGGATATCCAGCTGCCGGAAGTGTCCGGCCTCGAAGTCACCAAGTGGCTCAAGGATGATCCAGGAGCTGCGCCATATTCCCGTGGTCGCGGTCACCGCCTTTGCCATGAAGGGCGACGAGGAGCGGATTCGCCAAGGCGGCTGCGAGGCCTATCTGTCGAAGCCGATCTCGGTCGGAAAATTCATCGAAACCGTGCGTCACTTCCTCGGCACCGCGGAAGGTGCGCCATGACCGCCCGCGTTCTTGTCGTCGACGACGTGCCCGCCAATGTCAGGCTGCTCGAAGCGCGGCTGTCGGCGGAATATTTCGACGTCATCACCGCCATGAGCGGCCAGGAAGCGCTGGCGGTCTGCGAGCGCGCCGAATGCGATCTCGTGCTGCTCGACGTCATGATGCCCGACATGGACGGCTTCGAAGTGTGCCGGCGGCTCAAGAGCAATTCCGCCACCCACCATATTCCGGTGGTGATGGTCACCGCGCTCGACCAGCCGTCCGACAAGGTGCGCGGGCTCGAAGCCGGCGCCGACGATTTTTTGACCAAGCCGATCCCCGAACTGGCGCTGACCGCGCGGGTGCGCTCGCTGGCGCGGCTCAAGATGGTGGTCGACGAGTTGCGCATGCGCGCGCTCACCTCGCGCGACATCGGCATCGAATCTCCCGAGCGCGAGGCGCTGGCCGATACCGGCCGCGGCGGCCGGGTGCTGATCGTCGACGACCGTCCGTCGTCCTACGAACGGGTCGCCACGATGCTGAGCAAGGAGCAGGAGGTCGAGGTCGAGACCGATCCGAACCATGCGCTGTTTCGCGCCGCCGACGGCAATTTCGACCTGCTGATCGTCTCGCTGGGCCTGGAGAATTTCGACGCGCTGCGGCTGTGCAGCCAGCTGCGCTCGCTCGAGCGCACGCGGAATATTCCTATTTTGGTGATCACCGAGCCCGACAACAATGCACGCATGGTGCGCGGGCTCGAAATCGGCGTGAACGATTTTCTGATGCGGCCGATCGACAAGAACGAATTGCTGGCAAGGGTACGCAGTCAGGTGCGCAAGCGCCGTTACACGGAGCGGCTGCGCGACAACGTGCAGATGTCGATCGAGATGGCGATCACCGATGCGCTCACCGGCCTGTTCAACCGCCGCTACATGGAAAGCCACCTCTCCACGCTGGTCGAGCAGGCGGTGTCGCGCGGCAAACCGCTCACCGTCATGGTCGTCGACATCGACTATTTCAAAGCCATCAACGACAGCCACGGCCACGATGCCGGCGACGACGTGCTGCGCGATTTCGCGCTGCGCATCAAGCGCTCGATCCGCGGCATCGATCTCGCCTGCCGCTACGGCGGCGAGGAATTCGTCCTGGTGATGCCGGAAACCGACATGGCGGTCGCCGCCATGGTCGCCGAGCGGCTGCGCCGGCGCATTGCCGCCGAGCCGTTCGCGATCCAGCAAGGCGCGCGCGTCGTTCCGGTGACGATCTCGATCGGCATCGCGGCGCTCGCGCGACAAGGACGACACCGCCGCAAGCGTGCTCAAGCGCGCCGACCAGGCGCTTTACCGCGCCAAGCGCGACGGCCGCAACCGCGTGGTGCCCGACGCCGCGTGAGCGGGGAAGCTTAAGCAGTAATCACAATTATTGTGGTTGACGCCAGTTTCCGGATTTTGGCGAAGCCTTGGGCGTTGATTCCGGCAGCCGTTTCGCTAGCCTTCAATGACGGCGACATTGCCAAATTAAACAATGTCCCGAGC
Source organism: uncultured Alphaproteobacteria bacterium (assembly GCA_963831975.1). Taxonomy (GTDB): domain Bacteria; phylum Pseudomonadota; class Alphaproteobacteria; order Rhizobiales; family Xanthobacteraceae; genus BOG-931. The sequence continues at coordinate 1,885,063 of CAWHSO010000025.1, read as the reverse complement.
GCCGGGCGAACGGCCGGGAACCCGTACGATCTTTTTCGATAACCCTACGGAATGCTCAGGTCCGCCGCATCTCCTGGGTCCGTGGGGTTCGGCCGGCCCGGGAGCGGTGCGAGTGGCCTCCTCAAATCACCGCTTCCGGCCGGCCACCCAAGACACGTCTTCATAAATCGAGGTCGATGGGGATGGCCACCCAGCCTGAGGGATAAGCGGCTACGCCTTTCGACGGTGGCTCACCTTGATTATGGCCGCCGCCGCGAATGGAATCACTGCGCTTTCGTTGTCTGACTTTGCATGTCGCTATCAACCAGTTGCCGCCTTGACCGATTGGCGTCAGCCAGTCCCGCCATGCGAGAGACGAAGAATTGCTGTGAATGAAGAATGGGTAAGACATCCAGGTTGCGGTAGATTTTCCAGCCAAAGTTTTCGTCCGGCGGCTTGCCGCTATTTTTGATCTCGATACGGTAGGTCGGTAGTTTGTCGTTCATGGCTGATCCCTGACCTGTGCTGCCGCAGGCGGCGCGCGAAAAACTGTCTTACTTCCCGTCAGGGTCCGGGCGCATCGATCTGAAATAATGTTCGGCGTACTGGTAGTAATTCTCTGCCTCGACCGTATTGCCGTTTTGGACTTCAGTCCGGGCGAGCGCCAGATACCGCTCATAGTTTCTTTGCGCGTTTTGTGAGTTGTTCGAGTCGGAACGGCCGGCATTCGATGGCCACCGTTTTGAGCGCCCAGCATACGATGCTTGCGGTCTGGGTGGGCGTGCCCCCGAATTTGTCGTTGGGCCATTTTGCATGGCTCACTCCTTGGTCGTTGCGGGTAAAATGCTTGGTGCGGCCTGGCTTTCGCCGGCGGCCAATTCGCCCCCAAACGCGTATTTGCACTAGCAGCGGCGATAGAGGCTCCTGGAGGGACGAATCGCAATTTCTGGAGCTGATTGGCTCAGTCGTCGCGTCGGTGCCTGCCGACTACACGCGAAATAGATGAACCAAACGTGTGCCATAGGACGATAGCTGGAGAAATTGTCAAGTACCAGAGCGCCAGATGAGGTGGTTTATATCGCTTCATTTGCGTTTGCGTGCGTTTCAAAGGGTATCGAACGCCATCTGGTGGCGCCGCCTCAATTGCGAAAATCAGCGGCGACTAGGTCGTAAGATCCTCTACGGCCCCGCTCATAAACCTTGGCTGCGATCGCATAGATCAATTTGCGGTTCGAATCGAAAATGCTGAGCAGCCCCGTTTCATCGGACCGCGTATCGGGTTTAATTCCCTTCAACGCATCGGCATTGACGAAAAACGATGCCTCCATGGCGCTGTCGTGTCCCCAAAACCGCACGGCGCCCCGCGTGGCATCATAAAAGCGGCTTTGATTCGGAAAACTAAGCGTCATGGTTTCGGTCGCATTCTTGAGCCGCCTGGAGCTCATGGGGGTCGATAGCCACCGTCCCGAGTGGATGACTGAAGCTGACGGATTTGCCGGGCGAGCGTGTGGTCATCGCGCTTAAGCTTGTGCGCCGCGGATCAAGGGATAGTCCTTGCTCTCGTACAGGCGGCGAATTCCTCCGCCGTCATACCTCTCCTCGTCGACTTGGAGACAAGCCCCCAGGAGAAATTCAGGCGGAAGCTCTTCGATGGCGAACTGGATGGCGTCCGCTGCGTGCCCAAACCGTTTGTACCCGATCGGTCGTCGCCTGGATTTCTGTTTGCGGCTGGGGAACAGCTCCGCCGCGGCGTCATAATCGAATTCGACTATGGCTGGTTCGGCCGCGGCTTGCTCGACCGTCACTTGTTCGAGCGGGACTTTTTCGACCATGACTTTGGTTCTCCCATGACCTTGCCTACCGACTGGACCGCCGATCCGGTTCGCGCTCCGGCGGCGGTTCAGCCCGTAATTCAGGCAATGCTAGTGTTGAACGCCTTGGTAACACCCGTCTTGAGCGGCTCGGCGATATCGGTCGTCATTTTCTGGGCGAGCGCCGTGAGTTCCTTGGTCTGCGCCGTCATGAGCTCGAAATGTTTGCGCGCATGCGCCGTCGACAGTTCGAAAAACTCCGGTACGGACTTTACCGCCATCATTGCATGGGCGTAGTCGAAGGCGGTGTTGGTATTGGCGCGCGCAATTTCGATGAACTTGAGATTGTAGTCTGTGGCGCCCTTGGCGGCGGTCGCATAGCTATTCTTGAAGAGATCGGCTCCTTCGTTGGTGGCCGCTTTGGCCTTGTCGACGTTGACCTTCGCCTGGGCAATGCCTTTGTCGGCGACTTCACGCAACCCATCCGTTGCCTGGGCTTTGGTTTCTGTCATGACGCTCGATCCTTTATGGGGCGGTCCTGTTTTTGACATCCGAACCGGCCGCCTTGGCACCGATGGGACACCGATAGAGAAAGTGTTTCAGTTTGGCCTTTGCGGCAATTGAGACGCCACGGTCCCGCTCGCCGGTTGAGCGATTCGCTCGGCGCACTCCTGGCGGCTGGCAAAAGGTCCAGAAGAGATGTTGCCGTCACCCTCAATCGCGTACCAGCCGGGTTTGATGCCGCGCATGTCGGATTTGTGCTCACTGATGTAATGGGGAGCGATCACTGTCAGGTGCTCCGGTACGCAACAGGTCATCGACCAGGCCGGTCTGGCGATGGGCGAATTTGTTGCCCAAGCCCAAGGTGCCCAAGCCTAAGTTGACCAAGCGTAGATCGTTGTCGCGGGTACTGTGCCTACCGACGGCACTGGTGCTGCCAATTGAGAGAATGGAGACTTCGGCCAAGTCTCGATTTTATAGGCAGCTTTCAGACAAGCGCCGCTTGTCCCTTGTAAAGCATATGGCTATCCGAATCTTAAGCACAATAGGGGTGGCGCTCGATTGGCCCGTTACCTTGCAACGATATGTGACCGCCTTTTCCTTTTTGGCGACGAAAGGAACCTAATTCGACGGTCGAGCGTTATGTCGATGGTCACGGGATGAGTTTTGGTCTCGAAGATCAGAAGCCCCAGCCCAAGCCCCCCAGCCCCTGCTGGGGCTTTTCTTTCCCGCTGCTTTCAAGTTTTGCTGCCGTCGTCATTAGGCTCGCGCCATAGGTTCAAAATGGAAGCCCCAGAGAAGTTGGAAAAATACACTGCCAAACACGTCAGCGAGATCGTGGATCGCATTGCCGCGTTGCGGATGCGCTGGCTCCGTCATGTCGAGACTCAACTCGTATCCCAGCAAAGCCGCTCCGCCCTCGACCGCTACAAGCTTAGCTCCGAGGCCGCCGAGTAATTGGTCTGCGCGTTTCACCGGAAATTCGGCGCGGTTTCTGGCGCTGCCGCGTCGTCTCTCCGCAAGTTCCACCGGAACATTGCGTTGGGTTCCGGCGTTTTTTCCTGGATGAATGAAACGCGGTCGAATAAAAGCAGGAGGACGGTGCTTGCCGCGATCTCGCGCCGCTTGCGGGCGTTTTACCTTTTCGTTCAAACGAATTACGCCAAGGACGCCCAAAAGCTTTTTGACGCCCAAGAGCTTTTTCGTCGCGCGGAACAACAGAGGCAAACGCTCGTGACTTAGTCGCAGGGAAAGGCATATCGCCTATGCCGCTGAACCCGAATTGTCCGAAGTGCGGACGACCGATGACGCTGCGCAGAACGACCAGGGCGCCTCATCCCGCCGACGACCGATACGTGTTCGAATGTCTGCACTGTAAAGTCACCTACGCGACGAAAGACAGCATCCAGCCCGCGAGCCCGCGCGGTCATTGACGCGGCCGGGTCTGGCCCCGGCTCTCGACAGACTTCGGCGCTTGTAGCCGTCGGCGAAGATGGTCGCGCCGAATTTGGCACATGGCGAGAGGAACATTAGGGCGCTTGGAAACATTGACGACCATGAGCAATATCCAGTGGCTTCTCCATCGTATTCCAGAGCCCTCGGTACGGCTGTTCCTGGCGCTTGCCGTTTTTGGAGCTCTCGTCGTCATGAGCTTTGCGATGCTCGACGGCTCAGGTCGCGACAAGGTCGTCCCCCAAGTCCAAGCGGATCACGTCCAAGCGGATCGCGTCCAAGAGGATCAGCACTAGCGGCGCAATTGCGAAGCTGCACGGACCTCCGCCTCATGCCGCCTGCCTAGACACGGACGAGAGGCTCCGCACGCGGCAGGCCGCGCCGCTTCGCATAGACGTGGGTGAATTCCGCGCCGAATAGAACGATTTGAGCGGAATAATAGACCCAAATCAAAAGCATAACGAGCGAAGTGGCTGCGCCATAGGTCGATTCCAGGGCCTGTTTCCCAACATAAAAGCCGATCAGAAATTTTCCGATTTCGAACAGTGCGGCGGTCAGTGCGGCGCCGAGCCAAACGTCGCGCCAATCGACCGCCGTGTCAGGCAGCCACTTGAACATCATCGCAAACAGGATGGTCACGAAGCCGAAGGAGACGATCGATCCGGTGATCTGGAACGTCGCCTCCGGAAAATAGGGCGCGACGAATTTGCCGATTGCCGCAAGCGCGGCCGTGAAGATCAGCGACACCAACAGCAAAAATCCGAGCGACAGCACGCCGGCGAGCGAGATGACGTAGGTGCGGATCAATGGCAAAATGCCGCTGCTGCCGGATGTCTCGACGCCCCAGACCGTATTCAACGCCTCCTTGAGCTGGGTCACGACACCGACGGCGGCGAACAGCAGCGTGCCAATGCCGAAAATCGTGGCCAGTGCGCCTTGGTACGGACGGTTTGCCGCCGCCAATAGCGTTTCCAGCGCTTGCGCTCCGGCACTGCCGAGTAAGCCCGCGACTTGCGCCGCAATCTCGCCATGGACCGCATCGGGTCCGAACACCAAGCCGGCAATGGCGGTGCTGATGACGAGGAGCGGCCCGAAAGAGAAGATCGAATAATAGGCCAACGCGGCGCCCATCATCGAACATCGGTGGCTGGACCAACTTGTGGCCGTCTCTTTGATCACTTGCCGCCGCCTGTGATTGAGCACCGTTGTAATCTTGCAATTACGCAAGGTTCCTGCGGGTTCCCATCGCGAACGACACCGTTGGAAACTTTCCTCGCCGTAAGAATTCAATTCCCGGGGAGGGCAAGCAAGCGGCCACAAGATCGCAAAATAGATCTGGCCACGGCGGGATGTGGATGTCTCGAACGTCAGTAGTTCACGGCGCAAATAGCGGCGCTTTTGGTCGTTGAGCCGATTTTATTTCGGCTCAAGACCGTGAAAAATAGACGTGGCGCGGCAGGAATTTGGCGAAACGCCGCTACTTGCCAGTCCTTTTACTTGCCGAGTTCTTTGCGGACGGCCGAGGTGGAATTGCCCACTTTGTCGACCGCCCGCAGTAACTCCGCTTCGCTCACCCCGAGATGCCGACAGAGGTATTTGACTTGATTCGCGTCGCTGGTGACGATGCGGTCGCGATCCGGGGTGACTTTCTTTGTAAGAGAGGCCGGCATGGCAATATCCGCTATAGCGGGCGATGCGTTCTGCCGCAAAGCCAGCCCAGCGCCAGCGCGATAGCGACGGCCGTGTACGGTCTATCCTCGATCGTATGGCGAACGACATCTTCAAACGAGGATGCCGTCTTTCGTACGCTTTCGGCCGCACTGCCCGCAGCATCTTTGGCCTGCCCGTATAAATTCTCGGCGGTGCCTTGAGCCTGGTCGATGACGCCTTGGACCTGGCTCTTGGTATCGCCGGTGACGCGACCAAAACCCTCCTCGACCCTGCCGCCCATGGTCCTGGCAGCGCCAGTCACGCGATGTTCGTCCATTGTATTCTCCTCTATGGGGTTCAGAATTTGCTTCTGAACCCCGCCAAACAATAATTGCGAGTAAGCGTTACTTCTTGTCGGGCACCCAGGTCGTCGAATCCTTGTCATAGGTGAACCCGGAGGCGCTCTTCATTTCGTCCTTCGTGGTGTTCATGACCAGGTACCATTTGTTGTTGTCCTTGGTCGTGATGCGCACGGCGTCGAAGGGAACTGAAACGTCCTTCTCGCCAGCGCCGAGAAATCCGCCAACACCGACGATGAATGAGGTCACCTTGCCGGACTTGTCGACGAGAACGTCCATGATCTGGCCGATCTTGGCGTCCTTCGGGTCGTAGACGGTTTGCTTGTACCAGTCGGTCACCGTGAAAGAGTTGGCGGGAATTGTGTGGTGCGTGGTGCCCTGAGCGAAAGCAGCGGTGCTGATGACGGCAACAAAGGCGGTTGTGCAGGCCAGTTTCAACATCAACGTTCTCCCATTGAAGGTGTGTCTTTGCTTGGCGCGTCATTGCAGAGAGTTAGAGTTAAATCAGCCGGCCGAAAAAGTGTGCCAGCGGTTTGCAGCGCCGAGCTTCCGCGACGACAAGCGCGGCGAGGAACGAATTGTTCCACATCGACTGACCAGGTTTTCGGCATTCGCTCTGCCGATGCGCCGAGGCGGAACTTAAGGTTGGATCGCCACTTGGTGTGTCGAGCAAAATGCTTATCAACAGGAGTCCATCATGGCGAAACCACCGAAGAATCTGGACGAGCTTTTTCACGATACGTTAAAAGACATATATTTTGCCGAGAAGAAAATCCTCGCGACCTTGCCGAAGATGGCAAAGGCCGCACAATCGCCTGATCTGAAAAAGGCCTTCGAAAAGCATCGGGGCGAAACCGAAGGCCATGTGGCGCGGCTTGAAAAGGTCTTCGGCGCGATCGACAAGAAACCGCAAGCCAAGACCTGCGACGCCATCGTCGGCATCACCGAAGAGGGCGCCGAGATCATGAAGGAATACAAGGGCTCGCCCGCGCTCGATGCCGGCTTGTTGGCGGCAGCTCAGGCCGTGGAACATTATGAAATCGCGCGCTACGGCACGCTTAGGACTTGGGCGCAGGAACTCGGCCTGGACGACGCCGTTCGGTTGCTCGATCAAACGCTCGACGAAGAAAAAAAGACCGATGCGGCGCTGACTAAGATTGCGGAAGCCGCGGTCAACCAGCAAGCGGAAGCGGCATAGATCGTCGCTTATTCAATCGAGAACACCCTGGGCGCCCGAGTCGCGCCCCGGGATGTTCCCGGTATCACGGCGCGCGACAAAAATCCCGCTGATGAGAAGGCCTGTCTTTGGATATCACCGAGGCACGTGCCTAAAAGTGGTGAGAAAAAGTCCCGTGAACGACATTTCTTGGGTGTCTGGAACTTTTCTCATTGTGCCGAATTGTTAGGCAGTACGGTTACGTACCGTCCGGGAGAATTCAATGGAAACCGATCTTCGTGCTGCGTCCACGGTTGTGGACGCACAATCTGCCGTGTCTTGGGGTGCGATCGCCGCCGGCGCCGTGGGCGCTGCGGCCTTGGCGCTGCTTCTGATCGCATTCGGAGCGGGGCTTGGCCTGTCAGCCGTGTCGCCGTGGAGCGATAGCGGCGTTTCGGCATCGACATTCAAGACCGGCACCGGGATATATCTGGTGATCGTCGCGGTGATGTCGTCGGCCGTCGGCGGCTATCTCGCCGCGCGATTGCGCATCGAAATGGGTCGGCGCCCACAGCCACGAAGTTTTCTTTCGCGACACCGCACACGGCTTTATCGCCTGGGCCTTCGCAACGCTTTTGAGCGCGAGCGCCTTGAGCTCGGTGACGGGCTATCTCGCCAATGGCACCGCGGCGGGCGTGGGCGGCGCGGCATCGCAGGCCGCCCGGTCCGTCAATCCGGCCGATATCTACGTCGATAAGTTGTTCCGCCCTGACACGCGCAGCCGGCGTCCGCGCCTGCATCGTCCGCACGCTGCCGGCAATCCTGCGCGCCGAGCGGCGCAAATCCAATCAATCGCGGGCCGAAGTCTTGAGGTTGTGGACCGCGAGTTTTCAGCGACAATCAAGATCTCAGCGCCGCCGACAAAACCTATGTGGCGCAAGTCGTGGCTGCTCGCACCGGCATGAGCCAGGCCGATGCCGAGAAGCGCGTCAATGACGTGATCACCGAGGCGAAGACCGCCGCCGACGCCGCGCGGAAAGGTGCGGCAAAGCTTTCCTTCTGGTTGACCGCCGCCATGTTGTTCGGCGCATTCGCCGCAAGCCTTGCGGCGGTCGAAGGCGGCTCGCTGCGCGACGGTACATGGAACGATCGCGTTCTCATCCCCCGGCCGATATAAAGGAGCACATCATGGGTAGAGGCATTCTTCTGTGGCTGCTTGGCGTTCCGATCCCGATCATCATACTGCTGGCGCTTTTCTCGCACTGACGACATAGCAAGCTGCGCCGCAAGGCGCGGCTTGTCCTTGCAACAAGCCAACATAGATATTTGGAGGCGATTTCATGTCGCTCGGAACCATTCTGCTCATCATCTTGGTCATCATCCTGCTTGGCGGGTTCAGCGGGTTTGGCGGCGGCCCATTCTACGGCACCGGCTATTACGGCGGCGGCGGACTGGGCGTCGTGATCGTCATTCTCTTGATCTTGATTTTGCTCGGCAGGATTTGAGCGAGCTCGGAATGGCCGCTCGCTCGCTTCCGCCGGCGAAGCCAAGAATGCTTGATGGATGATAAAGCCCGACGACCGCGAACGGATTCTGACCCAAGCCCGGAATCTCAAGATGGCACGGTCCGCGCATGCCTATGTGCGCGGCAGTACTGTGAGCTTCTACGAATGGCTGGAGAGCAGCCGCCGCGTTAAATTACCGGAAGGCCCCCCGGTGTGGATTTGCGGCGACTGTCACGTCGGCAATCTCGGTCCGCTTGCCGACAAGAAGGGTCATGTCCTGGTACAGATCAGGGATCTCGATCAGACCGTGATCGGCAATCCCGCCCACGATCTGGTTCGGCTCGGCCTGTCGCTGGCATCGGCGGCCCGCGGGTCGGACCTGCCCGGTGTGACGACGGCAAGGATTCTCGAAGAGCTCGTCGCCGGCTACGTAGCGGCGCTGGCGACCGGCTTCGAGACCGACAAAGACAAGTCCCACCGGCCTAAATCAATTCAGGCGCTGCTGGCGCAATCCACACGGCGCCGATGGCGACATTTGGCGGAGGAGCGGCTCGACACCGTCAAACCTACCATTCCCCTGGGCAAGCGGTTCTGGGCACTGATACCCGAAGAGCGCAAGGCCTTGAGCCATATGTTCGCCAGCGATTCCGTCAGGCCCACGCTCACCTCACTTCGCGGTCGAACGAAAGACGATCCCATCGAGCTGCTCGATGCCGCCTATTGGATGAAGGGCTGCAGCTCGCTCGGGCGGCTGCGCTATGCCGCATTGCTCCGTATCGGAAAAGGCAAGGATTCGAGCCTCTGCCTGGTCGACGTGAAAGAGGGCGTGACGGCGGCAGCTCCCACGGCGTCGAAGGTGGAAATGCCGCGGGATAATGCGATCCGCGTCGTGACGGGCGCGAAAGCCCTTTCTCCCAACCTCGGAGAGCGGATGATGGCGGCAAGGCTGCTCGGAAAAGCAGTCGTTGTCCGCGAGCTCATGCCGCAAGACCTCAAGATAGAGATCAATCGATTAAGCCGGGAAGAAGCCATGAGCGTGGCACGCTATCTTGGCGGCGTCGTCGGGCGCGCCCATGGTCGCCAAATGGAGCCGGGCCAGCGCCGGGCATGGCGGGCCGATTTGACGAAAAACCAAAAGGCCGCTCTCGACGCGCCGTCTTGGTTGTGGGCAAGCGTCGTCGAGCTGATTGCGCTCCACGAAGCCGCCTATCTGGATCACTGCCGGCGATTTGCCCTGGCCGAGGCGGCTTGAACGGAAGATGTCAATGAATCACGAAAGCACTTCGCGGATCTTCTGGCCGAGCTGGTCGAAGGTAAACGGCTTTGCGATGAAATTGACGTCCGGATCGAGCACGCCGTTGTGAACCACGGCGTTGCGCGTGTATCCCGTCGTGTAAAGCACTTTGAGATTTGGATGTAATTTGAGGGCCGCTTCCGCCAGACGGCGGCCATTCATGTCCGGCATGACGATATCGGTGAACAGCAAGCCGATTTCGGGACGGCTTTCCAGAATTTGCAATGCCTGCTTGGCGGATGCTGCGGGAAGGGCGGTGTAGCCGAGCTCGCGCAAGGCTTCGGTTGTCACTTCCCTGATGCGATCCTCGTCTTCCACGACCAGGATCACCTCGGACGATGCGCCCCGGCGTTCGGGCTGTCGCATCACCGCGGCGACCTCAGCGACCTGTTCCGATCCGAAATAGCGCGGCAAATAAATCTTGACGGCCGTTCCGTGGCCGATTTCCGAATAGATTTTCAGATGGCCTTTCGATTGCTTGACGAAGCCGTAGACCTGGCTCAGCCCGAGACCGGTGCCCTTGCCAACCTCCTTGGTCGTAAAGAACGGGTCGATGGCTCTGTCCATGGTCTCCGGCGACATGCCGCTGCCCTCATCGGACACCGCGATCATGACGTACTGGCCGGCGACCAGATCGGGGTAATTGCCGACGTAGTCGTCGTCGAGAGAGCAATTGAGGGTCTCGATCGTCACTTTGCCGCCGTCGGGCATGGCATCTCGCGCGTTGATGGCGAGGTTCAATATGGCGTTTTCGAGCTGACCGGCGTCCGCATGGGTTCGCCAAAGCCCGCCCGCCAGCACCGTTTCCAGTACCGTCGTTTCGCCGAGTGTCTGCCGCAACAGCTCGGAGATGGATTTGACCATCTGATTGGCGTCGATCGCTGTCGGGGCCAACGGCAATTGCCGCGAGAACGCCAGCAAACGATGGGTCAGTCCGGCGGCGCGATAGGCCGCGTCTGAAATACCGTCGACAAGCCGCTTGACGTCGCCGCCCTTGGCAATCCGGCGCTCGAGCAGATTGATGCCGCTGATGATCACGGCCAGCATGTTGTTGAAGTCATGCGCCACGCCGCCGGTCAGTTGGCCGATCGCCTCCATCTTTTGCGACTGCCGCAATAGCTCCTCCGCTTTCCGGCGGGCTTCGTTCTCGGCCTCCAATTGGCGCGTCCGATCCTTGACGGCGTCTTCCAGCGTTTCGGTGAATGCGCGCAATTGCGCGGTGGCGCGCTTCTGGTCGGTGACGTCGATGCTGACGCCGACGACCCGGACCGGCTTTCCGGCCTCGTCGTAAAAGACGAGGCGTCGCGCCAGAATCCAGCGCAACTCGTTGTCGTTTTGCCGCAAGATGCGAAAATCGAGCTCGAATTCGCGCTGTTTTGCCGCTAGCGCGTTTTGGATCGTAGCGCGCAGCCGGACCTGATCTTCGCGGTGAACGGTCGCGATCCAGCTCTCATAACGGCCATCGAATTCCACAAGCCCGTACATCGCACGCGCGCTCGGCGACAGGCGGACGGTGCCGGCCTCGACCTGCCAGTCGATCACGCCAATGCGGCCGATCTGTTCGGCGAGTGCTAGAATCTCGGCGCTTTCGCTCGGACTGAATGCCGTAGGGGTATCCGTCACGATCTAGCCGCCGAGAATGCGCTTGGCGTCCGTCATCGCCCGCAATTTGCCGGCGGCGACGCTGCGGGGCAGGTGGTTGAACCCGCAGGAGCTGGTGATGATGGTCTGTTCCGGCTCGAGCCATTTGTACTTTGCAATGCGCGCCGCAACGGTCTGCCCGCTTTCCACATCGGGATCCTGCACGTCGACCGCGCCGACGCCGAGCTGATGGCTGCCCAAAAGCCCCTCGTAGTGATGCGTCATGTCGTGCTCGATCAAATAAGAGGTCGTTGCGATCTTGCAGACGAGATCGGCCTTGTAGCGGCCCGCGTCGAAGTAGCGATGGCCGATCTGCGCGTCGTATTCCTTGCCGACCGCATAGTTGCCCTGACAAACATGCGTTGACGTGTGAATGTCGTCGGGGAGGCCCTTGATCGCCATGTTGATCGTGTCGACCGCCGCGCCGACTTCGGCGTCGTCCGCCATGGTGAAAAGCGGCTCGTCGATCTGGATATGCTTGCAGCCGGCGTCGGCCAGGATCTTGAAATTGTAGCGCAGCAGCTTGCCGAGATCGCTCATCATCTTGGCGATGTCGCCGTAATGCTCGTCGTAGGCCACTTTGGCCAGCATATGCGGCCCGGTCATGGTGATCTTGACCGGCTTGTCGGTCAGCGCCGACACCGCCTTGAATTCTTCCACGAGGCCAAGATCGATATTGTCCTGGATCCGCGCCCGGCAGGTCGCCGCCGGATGAAACACGTTCGGGTCGTGCGGCGTGATCGGCTTCGGCTGCGTTGCGCCCTGAAACGCCGGAATTTTTTGCCAGAAATAATTGAGCATGGCGTTGGGCGGTGAATGGCGATTGTGGGTGCGCCGATGCATTTCGCCGCCGGTGATGACGTCGATCCCGGCCCGCTCCTGGTCGTGGATCGCGGCCTCGCTGGCGCGATATTGTGCGTCGGCCATCGCCGTCATCGATAGCTGGCCCACCGACATCAACCGGTCGAGCGGCTCGTACCAGTCCGGCACGCTATAGGCGCCGATCACGGTGGTGGTGTATTTCGGGTAAGGCTTCAAAGCCGCATATCCTGCCGGATTTTTCCGCAACCGCGAGCTTAGCCTATTTTTTGGTAGGGAAGTTAAATAGTGCCGCGGTAGGAAAATTTACGATGAAAGAGGCCGCGAAATGAGGCGGCTCATTCGTGGGGCATGCCGCGCTTGTCGGCGCTGCGTTCGATATCGTAGCCGCACGCGCGGCATGTGAAAATTTGGCGCTCGTAGGATTGCCCATGTTCGGAATGCGGCGTGCGCCTGCTGAGACTCATGGGTTTTCCACATCGCGGGCAAACCGGTTGATCGCCCGCGCCGAAGGAGCGAGTCGGTTTGGGCCGCTCTGCTGACATCGGAACCCTCCGAGGCGGCTATAGGATTTTGAAAACTCTGCTTTCGACGTGCCCGCACGACGGGCACGCGAAGGTTCGGGCATCAAATCCCGGCTTGTCCGGATCGATGTGCGACAGAGTCATTTGCGACGAACATTTTGGGCAGTCCAGCCGCAGGGTGGCGCCCGGAATTCGAGACACGTGTTCTGCTTCCGACATCGCACCACCTTCCTGTCACAGGCGGGAGCGCGAGTGGTCTCTCAGCCATCGACGCCTGGCGCACGGCCGTTGTCGGTGATCTCTCAGTAGTATGATACCGGAGCGAGCGGAGTTGAGTGTCAAAAGACGTAGTGCGGCAAAACAGGCCGGTGACTAGTCCTTCTTAGGCCGCGGTTGCTGCTGTTGCTGTGCGGCCGGCTGAGGTGCTTCGGCGGGCGGGCTGGGAGGAACTGCCCCGGCTGCGGCGATTTCGTCCAAAATGTCCGAGGCCTGTTTGGTGAGCCTGTCGGCATATTCGATTTGCCCGTTATCGCGGGCGTTGAGCGCCATCGCGAGCAAGCGGCTTGCGCGCTCTCGCATGTGATCGGCATTCGCCATGGCGACCCCTTGTCCACCGCGAATGCCAACATCCGAGCCCGCGAAATGGTTGCGACCCTTGACGATAGCCTTGCCGGCTTTTTTCAAGCAATCCGAGCGTGTGTCGCAGCCTATCCGCCGCTTTGCCCGCGTTGTCGGACGACGTGATACAGTGAAAATCACTTCGACTGCGACGGTAGATATGGGGTACCGGTCCGGGGGACATCATGCGCCTGAAGCAATGTCATAATTTCCATGATTTTCGCGAATTGGCGCGGCGGCGTCTGCCGGGACCGATCTTCAATTATATCGACGGCGCCGCCGACGACGAAACGACATATCGCAGAAACACCCGCGCCTTCGAGGACTGCGACTTGGTGCCGAGCGTTCTCACCGGCGTCGAGCAGGTCGACCTGTCGGTGACCGTGCTCGGTCAAAAATTGAAAATGCCGTTTTATTGCTCGCCGACCGCCTTGCACCGGCTGTTTCACCATCAGGGCGAGCTCGCCGTGGCGCGCGCCGTGGAAAAATTCGGCACGATGTTTGGCGTGTCCTCGCTGGGCACGGTGAGCCTGGAAGAGATCGCGAGGAATTTTTCGTTTCCGCAGGTCTATCAGTTCTACTTTCACAAGGATCGCGGGCTGAACAAAGCCATGATGGGGCGGGCCAAGTCGGCCGGCGTCCGCATCATGATGCTGACGGTGGATTCGATCACTGGCGGCAATCGCGAGCGCGATCTGCGCACCGGCTTCACCATTCCGTTCCGGCTGAATTTACGGGGGATGTTTGAATTCGCCACTAAGCCGAAATGGGCGTTCGACCACCTGACCCATGAAAAGTTTCGGCTGCCGCAATTGGACTCCCATGTCGACATGAAAGGGGGCACGACCTCCATCGGCGACTACTTCACCAATATGCTCGACCAATCGATGAACTGGCGCGACGTCGCCGACATGGTCAAGCAGTGGGACGCCAAATTCTGTCTCAAAGGCGTGATGAGCGCCGACGACGCCCGCAAAGCCGTCGATATCGGGTGTGCGGGTATCGTCGTTTCAAATCACGGCGGGCGGCAACTCGACGGTTCGCGCAGCACCTTCGATCAACTGGCGGAAATCGTCGACGCCGTCGGCGACAAGATCGACGTCCTGTTCGATGGCGGCGTGCAACGCGGCACCCATGTGCTCAAGGCGCTTTCATTGGGTGCCAAGGCGGTGGGCGTAGGCCGGCTCTATCTTTTCCCCCTCGCTGCCGCCGGCCAACCCGGCGTCGAGCGCGCGCTCGGGCTGATGCGTGCGGAGCTTGAGCGCGACATGAAGCTGATGGGCTGCACGTCCATCAAGCAGCTGTCGCGGTCGAATTCAGATTTCGTGGGTGACGCGGCTATCGGCGATTTTGCTCACGCGGGTCGTCGCCGGGATCCAAGTATTCGAGGCCCAACGGGCCATCGGCCGTGACCTGGGTGACGTACTCGCCGGACTTGGCCCAGTGGAAGTGCCAGGTGTCGCCGGGCAGAACGATGACGCTGCCGGGCGGATAAGCCTTTACTTTATCGCCGTCGAACCGTTCACCGAGGCCAATGTAGAAAACGCCGGACATCACTGTGTAGACCCGATCTTCCGGGTGTTTGTGCGGCATCAGTTTCACGCCAGTGGGCACTTTGACCGTGATCACATAGGAGCCGGGCTCCGACGGCTGGCCGACAACGACGGCGAGGCGGACCGAAGGTGGGAACGCCGGGAACGGCTTCCACTCGATGTCTTCGGGCAGCACCGATCTGAAAACGGATTCGCCCGGCTGGTGGGCTCGAACCATCGCGGGTCTCCTTATCTGGACACGTTCAAAGGACGCTCAGATCAATTTGGCGTCCAAGGTGATCGCGGCGTTGAGGACTTTTGAGACCGGGCAGTTCTTCTCGGCTTCGCCCGCCATTCGCACAAACGCGGCTTCGTCCAGGTTCGGCACTTTGCCGCGCAGCGTCAGAGCCGACCGGCTGATGCGAAAACCTTGGCCTTCGGGTTCGAGGGTAACCGCGGCCTCGGTGGTGAGCTCGGTCGCGGTATAGCCGCCGGCCTGCAGCCCAAACGCCAGCGCCATGGTGAAGCAACCGGCATGCGCCGCGGCGATGAGCTCTTCGGGGTTGGTGCCTTTCTCGTTTTCGAACCGGGTCTTGAAGGAATACGGGGTGTCCGAGAGCACACCGGAATCGGTGGAAAGAGTACCGTTGCCGGCGCGACCTGTGCCGCGCCAGACCGCTTTCGCCTTGCGGATCATGTGACGTCTCCCTGCTGGTGTCTGCTGCCGTAACTATTAAGTTTGCCGTGCAGTCGCAACCCTATCGCTGCTACCAGCGGTGATGACGACGATCGTGTTGGTGAAGCGGACTATGCCGCGTTCAATGCTTGGGATATTCGGTGAAAATGTAATCCTTTGCCGCCACCGTCGTATGGCACGCGAAGCCGCAGTTGGAGTCGGTCCCCTGAGGCGTAAAAGTGTCGGAAGCGGCATCATAGTTAAAATCGCCGTATGCCCATCCGTGCGTGTCGGGAAATCTCTTGGTATCTTTTTCGATGACGTCAACCGCTTTCAGAGTGTCCGGCACTTGCACGAAATACGGGGACACGGTGTTCTTTTTGAAGGACCATTCGATCTTCACAATCTTGGAACCCTCGGGAAAAAACTTGCCGTCGGCGGGAAGGCCTTGCCGATACGCTTTCATCATCACGTCATTCGCCAAGATCACTTTCAACTGAGTTTCGGTTTGACTGACCGCGACGTCCCGCCAGTCTTCGTATCCTTTGAAGTCGGCAAACGAGAGCTTGCCCAATTTCAGCGTGTACCTGTCCTGCGCCGCCAGCGCCATGCCGCCCACGACGGCGAGCGATAACACGGTCACAATCGCCGCGATGTTTTTGCTCTTCAGGACTGTCGAAATACGCGACATGATTAGCCTCCATGTTTGAGGCCGAGAACCTTATCGGCCTCGTTTTTAAAAAAGGTCGACTTGTTCGAATGATCCGTTCGATGAAGTCCAGGTTGGTTAAGCTGTGGGTTAAGCTGTGAGCTAAACTGTGAGTAAAACATTTTGGCAGTTAGCCGAAATGCTAACATGCTCCGCCTCGATGCCGGTGCGGAGCATGCGCTTTTAACGAAGATGCGGCCACAACATATTCGACGGCGCTGCGGAGCGCCGTTGCGGATCAGCCATGATGATTACGCATTCCAACACTGGGCCATGGCCCACGCAAAAGGGGCGCCCGCAGGCGCCCCGTCCGCCAGGCTCGCGCTTGGCTTTACTTGATCTTGGATTCGCGAAACTCGACGTGCTTCTTCACGACCGGATCGTATTTCTTCATCACTAGCTTATCGGTCATGGTGCGCGAGTTCTTGCGGGTGACGTAGTAGAAGCCGGTATCGGCGCTGGACACCAGCTTGACCTTGATTGTCGTGGCTTTGGCCATGGTTTTGGACCTCGTTGCTGGCCGCCAACCTAGTCAGCGGGCGTCGAATGTCAAGAAACCCCGCAAAAAACCCCGAAAGCGCCTAAAGCACCTCGCGGACAAACCGCTTGTTGAGCATGCGGTAGAGCGGCGCCGGGTGGTCGTAGCTCATGCCCGACGCCATGCGGTCCTGCAGCTCTTCCAGCGCGATCGCGGTGATGCCGGGCATGTCGAGCCGCCGCGCCTCGGTGATCGGCAGCCAGACCAGTTCGACCAGCTCCTTGTCGGGCCCGACGAAACCGTCGGCGCGGTGGGCGATGGCGGCGATATCGGCGGCGAAGAACCGGCTGTCGAAGCGCCGCGGCCGCTTCGGCGGCGTGATCGCGCGCGCAATGAAATGGATGGCGCTGAGGTCGGGAACGATGCCGGCTTTGGCGAAAGCCTCCCACGGCCCCGGCGGCGTTGCGATGGGCTTAGTGCTCGGCGCGCCGAGCATGAGCCCGGTCTCCTCGTAGGTTTCGCGGATCGCGGCCAGCGCAAAGCTTGCGGCCTTGGCGGCGCTCGCATGCCTGACTTTTGTCATGAGGCGGGCGACGTGGCGGTCGTGGAGGCCAGCGAGCGTCGCCATCTCGCGATCCGTCGGCTCGATGCGGCCGCCGGGGAAGACGAATTTTCCCGGCATGAAACGATGGCGCTCGTGGCGGCGGCCGAGCAACACCTTTGGCACGCTCTCGGTGCGGTCGATGAGGATCAGCGTCGCGGAATCCCGCGGTTTCAGGTTCGGAAAAGTCTGGTCGCGGATGGTTTTGGTCAGCCGCTCGACCCGGTCGGACGCGGCACCGCTTTCGATCGGCGGGTCTCCACTGGTGCTACTCATTATATGTCTGTCTCGCTTCTAGCGCCGGCGGCGATGTTTTCCGCTTCGGCTTTGGCGGTCGCGGAACTTCGACCCGGCAGGCGGCCGCTGTCCAGTCTTTTGCTTGGATGCGTCCGCATGGCGCACGAGCTTGAAACGCAGGGCGCCGGCGACCGGCGCGGCCTCGACCAGCTCCACGGTCACCGGATCGCCGAGCCGATGGGTCTCGGCATGGCCGATGAAGGCGCGGGCTGCTTCGTCAAAGCGGAAATATTCGTCGCCGATGAAGCGCGCCGGGATAAAGCCGTCGGCGCCGGTGTCGTCGAGCTCGACGAACAGCCCGGCGCGGGTGACGCCGGAAATATGGCCGTCGAAGGTGGCGCCGATGCGGTCGGCCAGAAAATGCGCGATCAGCCGGTCGGCGGTCTCGCGCTCGGCCTTCATGGCGCGGCGCTCGGTGGCGGAAATGTTGGCGGCGATTTCGGCCAGCGCGCGGCACATCGACGTCTTCCGGCAGACCGTCGGCGCCGAGTTTAAGCCCGCGGATCAAGGCGCGGTGCACGATGAGATCGGCATAGCGGCGGATCGGCGAGGTGAAGTGGGCGTAGCGGCGCAGGTTGAGGCCGAAATGGCCGAAATTCTCCGGCGAATATTCGGCCTGCGCCTGGCTGCGCAGCACGACCTGGTTGACCAGCCGCTCGACCTCGCGGCCTTTGACCTGGGCGAGAATGCGGTTGAAGCCGTCGGGCTTGAGCACGCCGCCCTTGGGCAGTGCGATGTCGATGGTCGCCAAAAATTCGCGCAGCGCATTGAGCTTTTCCTGGGACGGCTCGTCGTGCACGCGATAGATCAGCGGCACGCGCGCGCGCTCGCAAGTTTCGGCGGCGGCGACATTGGCTAAAATCATGAACTCTTCGATCAGCCGGTGCGATTCCAGCCGCGGCGGCACGATGACGCGATCGACGGCACCGTCACCCTTGAGCAGGATTTTGCGCTCGGGCACGTCGAGATCGAGGGGGCTGCGCTCCTCGCGGGCGCGGCGCACCGTCTCGTAGGCGGCATAGAGTGGCTTGAGAACGGGATCCACGAGCGGGTCGATGAGTTCGTCGGCGCGGCCCGAGACGGCAAACTGCGCCTCTTCGTAACTGAGTTTTGCCGCCGAGCGCATCATCACGCGATGAAACGTATGCGAGCGCTTCCTGCCATCGGCGCCGATCACCATGCGCACGGCGAGGGCCGGGCGGTCCTCGTTCGGCCGCAGCGAGCACAGATCGTTGGAAATGCGCTCCGGCAGCATCGGCACGACACGATCGGGAAAATAAACCGAGTTGCCGCGGCGGACCGCTTCGCGATCCAATGCGGAGCCCGGCCGCACGTAATGCGCCACGTCGGCGATGGCGACCGAGACCAGATGACCGCCGGGATTATGCGGATCGGGATCGGGCACCGCGTGCACCGCGTCGTCGTGATCCTTGGCGTCGGGCGGATCGATGGTGACGAACGGCACCTGCCGCCAGTCTTCGCGGCCAGCCAACGTCGCCGGCCGCGCCGCGTCGGCTTCATCGAGCAGCGCGCGTGGGAAAACGTGCGGAATATCGTGGGAATGAATCGCGATCAGGCTAATGGCGCGTTCGCTCTTGATCGAACCCAGTCGTTCAATGACCGAGCCCATTGGCAGACCGAGTCGGCCATTGCGCGCCACCTCGACGGCGACGAGATCGCCATCGACGGCGCCGCCTGAGCGATCGGCCGGGATCGCCATCTCGCGGCCGAGCTGTTTCTTGTCGACCGGCACTAGCCTTCCGCCGCCGCCGGGAAGCCCGCGAAAAACGCCGAGCACGCGATGCTTGGCGCGGTCCAAAAGTTTTATGACGCGCGCGGTGGTTTCCTCCTCGCCGCTGCTTTCGATGCGCAACAGCACGCGGTCGCCGACGCCGGCGACTTCGCCCGGGCGCGGGCGGCGCGGCATGACGATGCGGATGACCGGCGGCGCGCCGTGGGCGGCTTCGTCCCACTCGGTCGGCCGCGCCAACAACTCGCCGTCGGCATCGCGGCCGGTGACGTCGGCCAGCACCACCGGCGGCAAGGTGCCGGCATGATGCAGGCGTTTGCGCAGGCGATCGATCTGCCCCTCGTCGGCGAGTTCGCGCAGCATGCGATTAAGCGCCGCGCGGTCGGCGTTCTTGGCGCCAAACGCGCGCGCGATCTCGCGCGTGCCGATCTTGCCGCTGCGCTCGCGGATAAAGGCGACAAGCTCCTCGCGGGAGGGCAGGCGGGAGTGTTTCATCTTAAATTCTTTGGGCCGCGCATTGGTCTAATCCGGCGGCCCATTTCGGCAACAAGCAAAACTATTCGGCCGCTTCCGTCGGCGGCTTGCGTGCGCCAAGCTTGCGTGTGTCGGGCCGCTTGCCGGCGCCGGGCTTTTTCGATGACGCTTTGACAACGCGCGCCGTTCCCGGCGACGGCCGCTTCGCCTTGCGCGGGCGCGCATGCGGCGCGGCACCGCCGGTGCGCTCGGCCCGGGCATCGATCAAGGCGACGGCTTCGTCGAGCGTCACGGTCTCGGGCGTCTTGTCGGCCGGCAAGGTGGCGTTGACGCCGTTGTGGCTGACATAGGGACCGTAGCGGCCCTTCTTCGCCGTGATCGGTCCGCCCTTGGCCGGATGATCGCCGAGCGCGCGGCCCGGATCGGCGCCGAAGCGGCGGCCTTTCGACGGCCGCAAGAGTTTCTCCGCGATCAATGTCACCGCGCGGTTGAGCCCGATGGTGAAGACCTCATCGGCGTCTTCGATATTGGCGTAGGTCTTGCCGTGCTGCACGTAGGGCCCGTAGCGGCCGATGCCGGCGAGGATCGGCTCGCCGTCCTCGGGATGCAGGCCGACCTTTCGCGGCAACGACAACAGCGCCACCGCGCGGTCGAGATCGATCTCGTCGGGCGCCACGCCTTTGGGCAGGCTGGCGCGTTTCGGCTTTTCGCCCTCGGCGCCTTCGCCGAGCTGCAGATAGGGACCGAAGCGGCCCGAGCGCACGGTGACGTCGAGCCCGGTCGCGGGATCTTCGCCGAGTTTCTTGTTGCTGACTTCGCCGTTGCCGTCCGCCGTGAGCGAGCGCGTATAGCGGCATTCGGGATAATTCGAGCAGCCGATGAAGGCGCCGAATTTGGAGAGCTTTAGCCCCAGCCGGCCGTTGCCGCAGGTCGGGCACAGCCGCGGATCGGTGCCGTCCTCGCGCGCCGGAAACAGATGCGGCGCCAGCATGTCGTCGAGCGTGTCGATCACGCCGGAAATCTTCAAATCCTTGGTGCCGTCCACCGTGCCGATGAAATCGCGCCAGAAATCGCGCAACACTTCGCGCCACGCCACTTCGCTGTTGGAGATGAGATCGAGCTGCTCTTCGAGGCCGGCGGTGAAATCGTATTCGACGTATTTGGCGAAATAGCTTTCCAGGAACGCAACCACGATGCGGCCGCGATCCTCCGGATAGAGCCGGCGCTTGTCGAGCCGCACATATTTGCGGTCCTTGAGCACTTGCAGGATCGAGGCATAGGTCGACGGCCGGCCGATGCCGAGCTCTTCCATGCGCTTGACCAGCGACGCTTCGGAATAGCGCGGCGGCGGCTCGGTGAAATGCTGGTCCGCCTTGATCTCGCGCTTGGCGAGCCGCTCGCCGGCGCTCATTTGCGGCAGCCGGCGCGACTCCTCGTCCTCGGGATCCTCGTCCTGGCCTTCCTGGTAGAGCGCGAGAAAACCGTCGAAATTCACCACGGTGCCGGTGGCGCGCAGATCGAGCACGCGGCTGGCGACATTGGCGGTGATCTCGACGGTGGTGCGCTCGAGCTCGGCGGATTCCATTTGGCTGGCGACAGTGCGCAGCCAGATCAGCTCATAGAGCTTCGCCTGATCGGAATCGAGAAATTTCTTGGTCTCGCTCGGCCGGCAGGCGAGGTCGGTCGGCCGGATCGCTTCGTGGGCTTCCTGGGCGTTCTTCGCCTTGGCTTCGTAACGGCGCGGCGCGGACGGCACATAGCGCGCGCCGTAGTCGGCTGGCGATGACGCTGCGCACGGCGGTGATCGCCTCGGGGGCGATCTGCACGCCGTCGGTGCGCATATAAGTAATGAGACCGACGGCCTCGCCGCCGATGTCGATGCCTTCATAGAGCCGCTGCGCCACCCGCATGGTATGGGCCGGCGCAAAGCCGAGCTTGCGGCTGGCCTCCTGCTGCAGGGTCGAGGTGGTGAACGGCGGCTGCGGATGCCGCTTCACCGGCTTGGCATCGACCGAAGTGACAGTGAAGGCCGCGGTTTCGAGCGCCTGCTTGAACGCTTGCGCGTCTGCGCCCGAGCCGATGTCGAGCCGCTGCAGCTTTTTGCCGTCGGCGCCGACGAGGCGCGCTTCAAATGTCTCCTGGCGCGGCGTCGCCAAAATCGCCACCAGCGACCAATATTCCCTGCGGACGAATTTTTCGATTTCGAGCTCGCGGTCGCAAACCAGCCGCAGCGCCACCGACTGCACCCGGCCGGCCGAGCGCGCGCCCGGAAGCTTGCGCCACAGCACCGGCGACAGCGTGAAGCCGAACAGATAATCGAGCGCGCGGCGCGCCAGATAGGCATCGACCAGCGCCTGATCGATGGTGCGCGGATGGGCCATCGCCTCCGTCACCGACTGCTTGGTGATGGCGTTGAACACCACGCGCTCGATGGTCTGCTTGCCGAGCGCCTTCTTCTCCTTGAGGAATTCCAGCACATGCCAGGAGATCGCCTCGCCCTCGCGGTCGGGGTCGGTGGCGAGAATGAGCTTGTCGGCGCCCTTGACCGCCTTGGCGATGTCGTTGAGCCGTTTTTGCGCCTTGGGATCGACCTCCCAGAGCATTTTGAAATTGTGATCGGGATCGACCGACCCGGACTTGGCGGGCAGGTCGCGGACATGGCCAAACGAGGCCAGGACTTCGTAGTCCTTGCCCAGATACTTATTGATGGTCTTCGCCTTGGCGGGCGATTCTACGAGTACTAACTTCATGGAAGCCTTTGATAAAAAGCCATTTTCCGGCGATTGCGGGCCCAGTACCCGCCGCCGAGTCGCCGGGAACATGGGTAATGCAACCCCACCTGTCAAATCGTTACCGCGGCACGGCCGCGTTCCGATGCCGGTGGAATAGGGCCGGAGCGGGGCGCCAACGCCGTACCGCGTGACGCACCTGATAGTTGCAATGCGTTGA
The DNA here is from genome assembly GCA_963831975.1 of uncultured Alphaproteobacteria bacterium. Lineage (GTDB taxonomy): Bacteria > Pseudomonadota > Alphaproteobacteria > Rhizobiales > Xanthobacteraceae > BOG-931. The sequence goes on along the minus strand of CAWHSO010000025.1, from coordinate 1,862,288 downwards.
TTCTATCGCATTAGTCTATGCGATTGAGCCGCCCAACTTACGGCGCACGCACGCCGAGGCGGCCGAGGAAGGCGCGGCTCGGATGGCCGTCGGGGGTCATGCCAAAGCTTTGCTGCAGCTTGCGGACGTCGTCGCGCAAATCAAAATCGAAGTGGCCGTCGAAATCGGCGACCTTGTAACCGAAGCTTGCGAGTTTTTTCTGCAACGCGATGCGCTCGGCGCGCGACGGCTGAAAATCGTTGATCGGCCAGGCGCTGCGGAACGGGCTCGCACCGCGCAGCCGGTCGGCGAGATGAGCCACCGCGAGCGCATAGGCGTCCGAATTGTTGTAGGTCTTGAGCACGACGAAATTCTGCGTCACCAGAAACGCCGGGCCGGGCGAGCCGCTGGGAAAGAACAAAATGGCGTCGCCGCTCTCGGGCCAGCGGCCGCCGTCGAGGCGCTCGAAACCGCGCGTGCGCCACTCGCGAAAAGAGCCGCGGCTCACGCTTGCCATCGAATTTGAGCGGCGCCAAAACTTCAAAACCCCACGGCAGACCGGGCTGCCAGCCGGATTTTTGTAGATAGTTGGCGATCGAGGCCAGCACGTCGGGCACGCTACCCCAGATATCGGCACGGCCGTCGCCGTCAAAATCGACGGCATATTTCAGATAGCTCGACGGCATGAACTGGGCCTGGCCCATGGCGCCCGCGTAGGAGCCGAGCAATTGCGGCCGCGCGATCGCGTGCGACTGCAAGATCTTCAGCGCGCTGATCAGTTCGTCGCGAAAGTAGGGCTGTTGAATTTTTGCCTGCGCCAAGGTCGCGATGCAGCGGAACACGTCCCAGCGATCCTGGCCGTCGCCGAACGAGGACTCGATGCCCCAGATGCTGACCAGAATGGTCGCCGGCACGCCGTATTTTTTCTCGATCCTCCCCAACGTATCGGCCCATTGCGCGGACTTGCGCGCGCCGATGCCGATGCGCGACGGCGACACGATGCTCTCGATATAGGCGCCGACCGGCTTGCCGTATTCCGGCGCCCGCTGCATGGCGCCGAGCACGCGCGCATCCGGCGTCACGCCGGCGAAAGCCAGATCGAAAGTCGCGCGCGAAATGCCCTGCGCCGCCGCGTCCTTCCATAGGCTAGCGAGGAAAGCGTCGAAGGCTTCGCCGGATTGGCCGCGCGCCGCTCCGATGGCGAGCACGAGCGCCAGCGCCGCCATCGGCAACGCGCGCGGCAGCCATTTGGTGAGCGCGTCTTGCAGGAAGGCGAGAAAAGCGCGAACATTTACGTGCGGTTGAGCGTTCACCTGGGTTTCCGTTTGGGCATTCCGTTATTGATTTTGTCCCGCCACAGCGGCCTCTGGAGGAGGAGATGATGCACATACCCTTTATTCGCAGACCCGCGCTGCTCCTTGCTGTCGCATGCGCGAGCATTTTTGCCATCCATCACGGCGCGGCCGCGCAGGCGAGCTACCCGCTGTACTGCCAAGGCCCGCTCACCGGTAGCGGGATCAAGGCCCCGTTCAAGTGGGCGAGTGAGGGCGCTGGCGCGCAAAACCCCGGTCCAGGGGAATGCGCGTGGGCCGATCGCGGCCCGCGGGGCACGGAAATCCAGACCAGCTCCGGGTCCCCGCCCGGCAACGTGATTTGCCTGCCCGGGAAGAATACCGTGGGGCTCAATTGGTTTGCCATCAAAGCCGGGCAATTTTACGAGTGGTGCGCCTTTCGCGATCCGAGCAACGACAATTGCATCAATGTGACGCCTACGGTGTTGGGGACCATGGCCGTCGAGCCGCCGTTCTTGCCCGAGCCCGTGTGCGCGAAATAATACGTTAGCATGACGACACGAGCCCGCCGCCGTGTCGCTCCAGGCGTCCGGCAAGCTCGAGTTCCAAAAGCACCAGGCGCACCACGCGCGGCGACGAATTGGCAAGCCGCACCAGATCGTCGATCAGGACCGGGGCAGGGCTCAGCAAGGCCACGATCCGTGCGCGCTCGTCGGCGGCGGGATCAACGTCCGGCAAGCGGTCGCCGTCCGTCGGCTCCGGCTCCCGCGCCGTCAGCGCCAGCCCCATGATCGGCTCCAGCACGGCGACGATATCGGCGGTCTCGGTCACCGGCGTCGCGCCCTGTTTGATCAGGCTGTTGGTGCCTTCCGCGCGCGGATCGAGCGGCGAGCCCGGCACGGCAAAGACTTCGCGGCCCTGTTCGAGCGCGAGCCGCGCCGTGATCAACGAGCCCGAGCGCTTCGCCGCCTCGACGATGACGACGCCGAGCGCGAGCCCGGAAATCAAGCGATTGCGCCGGGGAAAATCCCGCGCGCGGGGCTCCCAGCCGAGCGGCATTTCGGTGAGCGCAACACCGGCAGGCAAAATCTCTTCGAGCAGGTCGCCGTGTTCCGGCGGATAGATTCGATCCTGGCCGCCGGCAAGCACCGCGATCGTGCCATTCGCCAAGCTGGCGCGATGTGCGGCCGCATCGATGCCGCGCGCCAGGCCGGAGACGACCGCGAACCCGGCTTCGCTTAAGCCCCGCGCAAAAATTTGCGTCAGCTTCATGCCGGCGGCGGACGCGTTGCGCGAGCCGACCACAGCGACCGCCGGCATGGCGAGCGCGGGCAAATGCCCGCGCACCGCAAGCAGCGGCGGCGCGTCATCAATCATCTGCAAGCGTTCCGGATAGCCGGCTTCGCCGATGGCGATGAGCGTCACGCCGAGCTCTTGCGCCGCTTCGATTTCCTGTTCGGCCGCTTCGCGCGAACAGATCTGCGGCGCCGCCCCACCGCCGCGCCGCGCCAGCGAGGGCAGGGCGTCGAGCGCGGCACGGGCGCCGCCGAAATGATTGATAAGGGCGCGGAATGTGCGCGGTCCCGGTATTATGGCCCAAACGCCACAAGTATTTTGAAGGCGTCCACCGCATATTTCGCGGATGCCATACGCCAAGATCGCGACCAAACAGGCCAAGTACACGTTGGAACAACTCCATGCCGAGTTGGCCGGCAAGATACTCGACAACAAGCGCGAGGCGAAGCGCCTGGTGCAAGCCATGGTGCACGTCGAGGCCGTCTTAAAGCTGCTTGTGCCGGGCTACCACGTTCGCCCGATAGCTATTCGACGGCGCAAGCATAATCCGTGGTTCAAGCGCGGGACCGTCTTACGGATCGTCCTGGGCGTACTGCGGGACGCAAAGGGGCCGATGACGGCGCGCGAGATCGTGCTGGCGATGCTTGAGGCGAAGGGCGTGAAGGATGCCAACCCGGCCGACGTGCGCGGCCTAGCGACTACCGTTCAAACTTGCCTTGCGGGCCACAACGGCGGGACCGTGCGTAATGTTGCGACCGGCATACCCGGCCGCTGGATACTCAGTCCTTAATGTGGCGCTGTTTGTAGCCGCAGAAATCGACGGAAGGCTTAAGGCTCATCGCGAAGCCTGCTACGTCGCGCACTTGCTCGCCATTGGAACGGCGGCGGTTATCTTCACGCCACGCGGCCTCCTGCGCATAGCGAAGCAGATAAGCGCCGGCAACGTGATGGTGGTGGCCGACTTCGGCGCGGCGCAGACGCGAGAAGAATAATTCGGCCCAATTGGTGCAGGCGCCGTCGTGGCTGTACGCCTCTTGATGATTGATGCGCTTCATTTCGTAGCGGGCATGAAGATCGTTCCAGTTGCCGGACTTCGTCCGCGTGAACAACCGTGCCCTTAGCAATGCGCGAGCGGATGAATGACAGCGCGTGGCTTTCGCTCGGGAAGACTGCCGGCAGTGTGTTGCCGCCGCGCTCGCGGATGACGATGACAGCCTTGCGCTTGCCTGACTGATTTTCAGTAAAGCGGCGGTCGTCGGCGGTCCCCTTTGTAGTTTGCCGGCTTCACATATCCGCCGAAGTAGCCCGAATCAATTTCAGCCTCTTTTCCGTCGCCGCCGATCATGCGGCCTTTCAATTCAGAACTCCATCGCCTCGCGCAATTTGTGGCACAAAATGAAAGTGTTTTTGTAAGACGTGCCGAGATCGCGCGACAGCGCGAGCATGGACTTGCCCTTTACCTCGTTCATGAAGATCGCGATTGCGAGCAGATAGCTCCGGAGCGGCAACTTGTGCGACGCGAACAGCGTTCCAGATGTAATCGAAAAATCTTTTTTGCAGGCGCGGCAACGAAAGCGTGGTGCGCCGTTCGGGCGCCGGCAGTCGTAAGCATCGACACCGCCGCAGTCGGGCACACGGGCTCACCGTTCGTTTCGGGCCAGCGGACCTCGCGGAACATCTTCTCGGCTTCCAGTCGCTCATGCGGACGACCTGGGCCACGGTCAGGGTCTTGGCGGCTCGGGAGAGTAAGAAGTGCTGGGCCATGAAACATCACCACTTTCGATGTATGTACATCGTTTATGATGATGTGATATACCGTTGTCAATGGTAAAAACATCGGATATGATGTTATTTATGCACAAAGATGAGGTGTCGATCGCATAAGTCGTCTTCACTTTGTAGACGCCACCGCGAGTTGGCCTCAGCCTGATCGCGAGCAAGACAATTTCTCCACTTGCAACGGCACGCACTAGCTCGAACGCCTTTCCAATATACTTCGGCTGCTGACCAACGTGAGTGGGGATTGAGACCACGTCCGCCAAGTGTGGACTGCAAATAGGATGACGGTGAGGCTCGTCGCCAAAAGCGTGTTCTTGCCGGTCAGGAAAAAAGACCACTACGCCCGGCGCCAACGCCAGTCCCAAAAGGCGATTGACGTGCGCTACACATAGCGGACCCAGCCTAATCGTTTTCCAAGCGTCGTCCGTCATGGCGCGCTGCGCCGATGAGCGACGGACGCTTTGACTGCAGGTGCCGAATGTGATTTACTAGACATAGCACGCTCGTTGCGCGAATCCCGCGCTCTTTCGCAAAGTATGGGCGGAGGGGACAGGATTCGAACCTGCGCGGGGTACGGCCCCGTCAGCTTTTAAGGCTGCTGCAATCGACCAGACTCTGCCACCCCTCCAGGTGGTTGTAACAGCCGGGACCCCCTAAGGGCCTCGGCTGTTTCGTTGTGGCACAAGGCGGTCTGCTTTCCAAGAGTTAATTGCTCGCATGTATGGGATTGCAACGTTTGACCCTCTGCTTTAAAAGGGTCCCCATGCCGACCTACCGCGACGTAATGAATGCTCAAAAGCAACGCCTGTTGGAACAGGCGGAGCAAATCGAGCGCGATCAGCGCGATTTGGAGCGACTGCTCACAAAATACGACCTTTGCGTGATCGTCTCTCCGCCCGAACCGACACCCCCCGAAAGGTTCACCCGAACCAATTTCACTCAGGCAGCGCGGGAAGCCGAATTGATTATCAGGGCGGCGGGGCGTCCGCTGCCAATTCATGAACTGTTTCAAATTATCCAATTGGAACGCAATATTGAGCTAATCGCTCGGGATGCGCGGGGGCAACTAGCCGCGACAATAGTTTCCCTGGGTAAGCTCCAATCGATCAAGGATGTAGGGTGGTGGATAAAGGGAGTTCCGTGGCCACTGAGTTCCCAGGAAATCGCGAAATTGCAGGAAGCGCCTCTTAGCAGGGATGAGGGTCCGCGCCAGGCTGGCGCTAAGCGTACACCCGAATATCAGAGGGTATTCGAGATTGTGCGCACCTTTTTAACCGGAAAGGACAAGCCAACTAAATTCGGAGACATCATGGCTCACCTAGAGGCCGAGGGAATTACTGTTGCAAATGACAAAAAGGAGCGCGGGCGTATTGCGGCATTCATTTCCGCAGTTCTGTTGCTTCAAGTCTCATAACCGGGCGGGCTGGCGATATATTCCGGCGTTCGATGATGAGAGGCCCGATGTCGAGGCGCCAATCGAGCAAACGGTGAACTACGATTAAAACGACGGGAACCTAGATAGCGCGTTTAAGGGCCAGTTATCTGCTCCAAGAAAACTCTTGTGGCGTTTGGGCCATAATACCGCGCGGTCCAACGTTCTGGCTGCGGATGAGGCGCAGCCAGTCGAGCCGTTGCTCGTCGGTCAACCTGATGGCTTTCGCGCCTTCGTTCACGTGTCCCCGCTGTGATTCCGACAATCGTGCCTGGCCGTATAAATTTTCCGTAGCCGTCCGCCATGATACGACGGATTGGCGCCATATAATCAAGCGCATTGACTCATAACGCGCAGGCAATGCCCGCTGCTTTCTGAAACGGATTGGACCGGCCGATCTTACGGAAGTTTAATCGCGGCTGCCTTGACGGGACTCAAGCGAGTCACTCACATGTCCGGGGGCGTGTCGGGGACTGTTCGATGCGCGCGGAAGCACGCACCGACCTCACTTTTCCGTCGGATCACGCAGCGCGTGGGCTGCAGCGCCTCGCGGTTGCGGCCGCCCCGGCCGCAGACATGCGGCGAAAGCATTCTCCTGAACACAATGCCGAAGTCAGGCAGCGTGTACGTTCAAAAATCGCTGGCGAAAATCTTGGGGCTTCGCGCGATGTATATCGGCAACCAATATGGCCTCATCGATCAGATCGACGTCAAAGACGCCCTTACTTTTCGTGGCGGCGGTTTCGTTTCACAGAATCATCTGGCGCCGTCACCTGAGAACTTGCAGATCCTGCAGCACCTCAAACTGAAAATGGTCCTGCACCTGCGCGATCCACGACAGGCCTTGCTGAGCTGGATCCATTATCTTCATTATATTACGCACGGTAACGACACCAGCGAGCAATTGCTCTATTTCACGCCGCGGACGCCGGTCGGATATTTCGAACTTTCGCTCTCCCGCCAGATCGACTGGCAGATCGAGAACTACATGCCGCAACTGGTGGCTTGGGCGACGCGGTGGGTGGAGATCGCGGACCGCGGTACGATTCCGATTTTGATCACCCATCAGAATGATCTCAGAATCGAAGAGAAAACCTTCTTCGACGCGATCCTCGCATTCTATCAGATCGATCTCGACTACGCCCTGCCAAACCTTGCTAGGACAATGGATGAAACACATTTCCGCAAGGCCGACCCGATGGAATGGCGACGGACTTTTACGCCGGCCCAGGCGATCCGGGCCGCGTCGCTGATTTCGGAATCATTGAACGCGCGGTTCGACTGGGATTAGCCGGTAGGCGTGCGTGCCCATAAGCGCGCCCACGCCCCGAGCGCGAACGGATGGCAACGTCTGTTTGCGCGGCGTGGATCGCGGACAGTTGCGTCTATCAGCGCTCCGCCTCCCTTTCGTTATTGCTGGTTCGTCATTGCGAGCGAAGCGAAGCAATCCAGTCCGGCGGTTCGGGTTGTTTCGGCGAGTGAAATAACATCCGCGAGGTCGTGCTGGATTGCTTCGTCGCTTCGCTCCTCACCATGACGGGACAACTCGGGCGCTGATGCGTTGCGAGGACGATCGCGCATTACCTCTCCCCGCCGTGCGGGGAGAGGTCGAGAGAGCCAACGGGTCCGGCCCGAAGTGGCCGGCCCGATGACAGGCTCCGCGAACGAGGGTGAGGGGGCCACTCCGCGATTCTGAGCGCCGCAATTCTGCGCCCAGGCGGAGAGGCCCCTCACCCCACCCTCTCCCCGCACGCGGGGAGAGGGAGTCGCAAGCATCGCGAGCGGGTAAGGTATTTGTTGCAAACGCGGCGGCCGAACCCGCAGAGTCGCTGGCGATTGCTGCCGGGGGCCATCGGAGTTCCGTCTCGGAGGGGTATTTTGCACGGGAATCTGGCCAAGCGCGCGTTTAGGGTCGAGCTGATCAAGCCGTCGCATTACGACCGGGACGGCTATGTCATCCAATGGCTGCGCTCGACCTTGCCGTCGAACTCGCTCGCCAGCGTCTATGGGCTGATGCGGGAGTGCGCCGACAACCGCGTGCTCGGCCCCGACGTCGATATCGAGGTCGAGGCCTGCGACGAGTGCAACACCATCGTCGATGTGGCCGCCGTGGCCAAACGCATCCGTGCCGCGGGCGGCGGCATGGTCGGGCTGATCGGCGTGCAGTCCAACCAATATCCGCGCGCGCTCGATCTCGGCCGAAAATTCCGCGCGCTGGGGCTGCCCGTGGTCATGGGCGGCTTTCATGTGTCCGGCTGCATCTCCATGCTGCCGACTTTGCCGTCCGACCTGCAGGAAGCGCTCGATCTCGGCATCCATCTGTTCGCCGGCGAGGCCGAAGGCCGCATGGCCGACGTTTTGCGCGACGTCGCCGACGGCAAAGCCAAGCCGATCTACAATTATCTGGCCGACATGCCGGAAATGGCGGCCGCGGTTTATCCGATCCTGCCGCGCCATGTGGTCACCCGCGTCGCCGGACATTATTCCAGCTTCGACGCCGGCCGCGGCTGCCCGTTCCAGTGCAGCTTTTGCACCATCATCAACGTGCAGGGCCGCAAATCGCGCTACCGCACGCCCGACGACGTCGAGGCCATCGTGCGCGCCAACGCCGCGCAAGGCATCACCCGGTTCTTCATCACCGACGACAATTTCGCCCGCAACCGCAATTGGGAGCCGATCCTCGACCGCCTGATCGAATTGCGCGAGCGCGACAAATTCAACATTCGCCTATTGCTGCAAGTCGACACGCTGTGTCACCGCATCCCGGGCTTCATCGAGAAATCGGCGCGCGCCGGCTGCACGGCTATTTTCCTCGGGCTCGAGAACATCAACCCCGAAATCGCTCATGGGGGCGAAGAAGCGCCAGAACAAGATTTGGGAATATCGCGAGATGCTTTTGGCGTGGCGGGCGCAAAAGGTCATGACCTACGCCGGCTACATTCTGGGCTTCCCGACCGACACGCCGGAATTGATCGCTCGCGACATCGAGATCATCAAGAAGGAATTGCCGGTCGACATTCTCGAATTCTTCTATCTGACGCCGCTGCCGGGCTCGGAAGATCACAAGAACCTCTTCACGCGCGGGGTGCCGATGGACCCCGACATGAACAAATACGATCTCGAGCACGCCTGCACCGCGCATCCTTTGATGTCGAAGGAAACGTGGATGAAGGTCTACGCCGACGCCTGGACGCGCTATTACACCGACGCGCATGTCGAGACCATCATGCGCCGCGCCGTGGTGTCCGGCATCAACCGCACAAAAATTCTCGATTCGCTGACCATCTTCTCCGGCGCCTCGCGCATCGAAGGCGTGCATCCGCTGCAATTCGGTTTCTTGCGCCGCAAGCTGCGCACCCAGCGCCGCTACGGCATGCCGGTGCTCAATCCGTTGGTGTTCTATCCGTGGCGCGTCGTGGATTTCCTGAAAACTTCGTCGCAATGGCTGCGGCTGGTGTGGCGCTATCGCCGCATCATGGCCCGCGTCAAAGCCGATCCGGCCTCGCGCACCCATTTCGACGAGGCGCTGCGGCCGCATACGGCTGGCGGCGAGACCGATCATTTCGTCGAAATGTTCGCCGACAAGATCCCGCACACCCACGGCGCGCCGGCGCGGGCGCCCGCGGCGGTTAATTAATCCACGTCATTGCGAGCGCAGCGAAGCAATCCAGGCGGCGCGGCCGGACTGGATTGCTTCGTCGCGGAGCCTGTCATCGGGCCGGCCACTTCGCGCCGGACCCGTTGGCTCCTCGCAATGACGGATGTTATCTGGAGCCGCGGCCGATCTTGCTTTCCGTTCCGTTCATCAGCCGCGCGATATTGGCGCGGTGCATGATCCAGAGCAGCACGGTGAGCGCCAGGAACAGCTCCGCCTCGCGTACGTTGCGGCTCCACCACAAGGCCGCAGGCGTCGCTGCGCTCGCGACCAGCGCCGCAAGCGATGAATAGCGCGTCGCTGCCGCGATCGCGACCCAGATCACGCAGAATGCAGCGAGCGCGATCCAGCACTTGAAGCCGAGCAACAGGCCAATATAGGTCGCGACGCCTTTGCCGCCGCGAAAGCGCAGCCACACCGGAAACAGATGACCGAGAAACGCGCCGAGCCGCGGCGATAATCGCCGCGTCCCGGCCGAAGAAATGATGAACGATCAGAACCGCCGCGGTGCCCTTGAGCATATCGCCCAAAAGCGTCGCCGCGGCGAGGCCCTTGCGGCCGGTGCGCAAAACATTGGTGGCGCCGATATTGCCGGAGCCGACCGAGCGCAGGTCCGGCGCGCCGGCGAGCCGGGTGAGCAAAATGCCGAACGGAATCGAGCCGCATAGATAGCCGAAGACAGAGGGCTGCGGCATATTCGGGCATGATCGGCCAGTCGATCGGCATGGCGGCTCAGCGGGACGTCGATTAACTGGCGCGCGCTTTCCTGCCGCCCTCGCGCGGCGCAAAGCCTGCGGCGAGCGCGTCGGACGCGTTGCGGTAGATGACGAGGTGCTTGAGCTTGTCGCCCGCGGCGCGGGGCAGCGCCGCCAGATCGGGCGCAAAAGTTTTCCGTGTCGTGTCGGCGACCACGAAGTGCGCAGCCGCTATCGTCCTCGACGTCCTTCTCGCAATAGACGCAGCGCAGCCTGCAGTGCTGCGGGTGTCGTCTTCGATGACGTAGAATTTGTTGGCGGCATATTGCCGTTCGGCGGGATCGCCGGTGATGCAATTGGGGTTGTCGCATTGCGAGGCCGGTGCCGATCGGCTGCGCGTAGATCGGATGATCCGGCTTGGCGAAACCGCCGTTGAATAGGTGCAGCGATTTGTTCTTGTGCACGCGCAGCAGCAGCGAGATCAGCGCCATGCGGATCGGAACGCCGTAGGCCGCCTGCTGGAAATAGATCGCGCGGCGGTCGGTATCGAGGGACGCGTCGAGCTCGTTGACCCGCGGCAGCGGATGCATGACGCTGGCGTCGGAGTATTTCGCCTCGTTCAAGAATTTTGCGTCGACCTTCGGATAGTCGCGCTCCTTCTCGCTCCAGCGCTCCTTCTGGAAGCGGGTGACATAGACGGCGTCGGTTTTCTTCTGCACCAGAAGCCCGTAATCGATTTCGGGATCGGGAATGAGCGAGAGCTGGTGCGGCTGGTCGGCGGTGACATAGAGCGCGTCGATCGAGCCGCCATGGGCTTGTCCGGGATCTTTTGAAACCATGCGGCAGTGGAATTCCTCGCGCAGCCGGCGGGCGACGTGGGCCGGCAGCTCCATGCCGGGCGCGGGCAGCGGATCGATGGTCGCGCCGAAGCGGGCCAGCGCATAGACGAAGGAATGGATGGTGCGGCTGCCCTTGAGATCGCCGGAAATCGCGACCTTCATGTTGCGCAAATTCTTCTTCTTGGAGCGCAGCGTGAACAGGTCGCACAAGGTCTGCGTCGGATGCTCGTGGCTGCCGTCGCCGCCATTGATCACGGGAATTTGCGAATATTCGGCCGCCAGGCGCGCGGCGCCGTCGCGCGGATGGCGGATGACGACGATGTCGGCATAATTGGAAATGACGCGGATGGTGTCGGCGAGGCTTTCGCCCTTGGCAGCCGAACTCACCGCCGGATCGGCGCTGGTGATATTGGCGCCGCCGAGGCGGAGCATGGCGCTCTCGAACGACAGCCGCGTGCGGGTCGATGGCTCGTAGAACAGGCTCGCCAGGATGGATTTCGCCGCCAAATTCGTGCTGCGCCCGATCCGATACGAGATATTGGCGTCGGCGAGTTCCTTCAAAAACCCTTGCGCGACCTCGAAGATCGTCTCGATCTCCTTATTGCTGAGGTCGTTGATCGAAACGATGTGGCGCGTGAGCGGCTGGGTTTTGGTCATTAAAACGCTGCTATAGGCCCAATCCGAGCGGTCCGGCAAGCCTCAATTCGGCCCGCGGCGTCGGTGTGCACCGGAAAACGATTTTTGCCCCGCCGCGCGGCCTTTGCGCCGCAGCGGAACAAGTTCGCGCCCGCTTGGTTGCCAACGCTGGAGGACGATGGAGCGGGAGTTTTGCAACGCCCTAGGAGGCGAATATGGCAAACAGAACCTTGACGCTTCGTGCCGCCACAATCGGACTTACCACTGCGCTCTCACTTGCTGCCGTCACGATGGGAGTCGCCGAGCCGCGATGGGGCGCCGGTGCCGCGATTGGAGCCGGGCTTGCCGGCGTCGCGGTCGGCGCCGCGATCGCAACGTCACCCAATTACGGCTACGGCTACTACGATTACGCCCCTGGTGCCGTGGTGCCGATGGCCGACTCCTATGACGCTTTCGGTCAGGCCTATCCCTGGCCCTCCCGGAGCGATTGCCGCTTTTCCATCTATAATTGCTAGAGGCGCAAGCGAGCGCCGAGCTCGCCGAAAAACGTCGAGAGAAACTTGCCGAACGACGTCAGCAGGGCGCGGCCTGCGCCAAACGGTCGAGCGCGCCCTGCAGGATATAGGTCGCGGCGTGCTGATCGATCACCGCCTTGCGCCTGGCGCGGCTCATGTCGGCGGCGATCAGTGCGCGCTCTACGGCAGCCGTCGACAATCTTTCATCCCATAGCGCAATGGGCAGTGCGGTAAGCTTGGCGAGATTGCGCGCGAAGGCGCGGGTCGATTGGGCGCGCGCGCCTTCGGTGCCGTCCATGTTGATCGGCAGGCCGAGCACAAAACCCGCGGCACGCCGCTCGGCGGCAAGATCGAGCAGGCGTTGCGCATCGAGGCTGAAGCGTTGTCTCGCCACGGTTTCGACCGGTGCCGCCAAGCGCCGGTCCGGATCGCTCGCCGCGACGCCGATGGTTTTGGTGCCGAGATCGAGACCGAGCAACGCGCCGCGCGCCGGCAAAAGCGCGGCAGCCTCCATGAGTGCGAGAACCGGCATGGCGGCGGGTTAGCACGCTTGGGCCAGCGCCGCCAACGCCGCCTTTCCGGCGCCGCCGCGGCTGATTATGTTTGCCGTCATGTCGCAATCGACCAAAGCGGCCGGCATCAAGGTCATCAGCGGCGGCGCTTTCAAGCAGGTGCTCAACGCGCTTGCCGAGCAATACGAGCAATGCGAGCGGCACCAGGCTCGACTTGACCTATCGGACCGTCGGCCAGCATTTGCAATTGATCGAAAGCGGCGAAGAGCCATTCGACGTCGCCGTGCTGACGCCCGACGCCATCGACGGCCTGATCAAGGACGGCAAGGTGGTTGCCGGCAGCCGCGCCGATCTCGCCAGGACCGGCATCGGCGTCGTGGTCAAGGCCGGCACGCCGTTGCCTGACATCGGTTCGGTCGACGCCTTCAAGCGCACGCTGATGGCAGCAAAATCGGTGGCCTATATCGATCCGGCGGCCGGCGGCTCGAGCGGCATCTATGTCGGAAAACTGTTGGAGCGGCTCGGCATCGCCGCCGCAATCAATGCCAAGGCCAAATTGATCCATGGCGGCGCGGTCGCCGATCACATTGCCGACGGGCGGGCCGAGATCGGCATGCATCAGATCAGCGAGATCCTGCCGGTCAAGGGCGTCGTGCTGGTCGGTCCGCTGCCGGCGGAGATCCAGAATTTCACGGTCTATGCGGCCGGCGTCGCCACCGCGGCCAAGGACGGTGCAAAGGAAAGCGCAAATGCGCTGGTCAAGTTCTTGGCCGGGCCGCACGCGGTGCCGATCATCAAGGCCAAGGGCATGGAGCCGGCATCGTAGGCCCATAAAAAGCCAACGCCCGCACGAGGCGGGCGCTGAGTTTGGGGTATTGAGCTTTCGGAAGTCAGGCTTTCGCGTGCTCCCAAGCGAGCCGCGGAATGTCCGAACGGGTGATGCCGATATCGGCCAGTTCGCGGTCGTTCAAGCTAGACAGTTCCTGCACCGCAGCGCCGTAGCGCTTCCAGGCGTGGAGGAAGCGGATAACCGACAAAAGCATTTTGCGATCCTTTCCTCATTTGTCGTTGAATTGTAGGTAGATATAGGTGGCGTTTGTTGCGCTGCAAAATGGAACTGTTGCAGTGCAGCTAGGTGAATTCTGCATGTATCAGGCAATAATTTCTCAATAATTTGCCATTGCGTGGGTAATTTTGGTGGTTTTTGGCCGAACGGCGATGTGCCTGTCATGTTGATGGCGCAATGCTGCCCAGGTACCGCTACATCCAGCGGTAATGGCGGGAATTCGGGGTCCTAAAACCCTCGATCTGGGGATCGCGGCGTAATTGGCCGGAGCTCTCAGCCTAAAGCCGCGCAGACGCCTCTTGGCTGTTGGCTCACCGCCGCCGCCGTGGAACTCGGCCTTCGTTTTGCGCAGGCGGCCTTTGCGTCAAGTTTTAGCCACGCGACGATCCAGTCGCTGCCGCAGTCGCCCGGTCAAATTCCGGGCAGTGTTGCGTTAGTCAGGTCGGGTGTCTCATGGGGACTACAACTCAGGATCACCGCAAGTGCGCGGAAGAATGCGTGGCGATGGCGCGGTTGGCCGACGCCGAGAGCGACAAGGCGCTGTGGCTGACCTTGGCGCAGTCGTGGGTGCGATTGGCCGAGCATGTCGCGCGCATGGAATCGCGCGCGACGGCGCTTGAGACGAGCGAAGTGGACGAGCCAGAAGAGATCGTCGCTTAGCTCACTGGCCGTGGCTGGCCAGCACTTGCTGACAGGAATTGCTGATCTTGCCGCGGTTGGTTTGCAGGCAGCCGAGGATGGCGAACACGTCGTCCTGGCCATCCTCCCTGAGGAATTGCTTGCAATAGCGGATCACGTCCGGATGGCAGGCGACGCGTTCCTGATCGGTGCCTTGGGTGATCGAATTCTTCACCGGCGGCGGCTGCGGCGGCAATTGCGCAAGTGCCGCCGGCCCAGCGACAAGCAGAACAGCGATCGTCACACCCGATATGCGTAGCATACTACCCCCTGAGGGCATCCGGCCCGTGCTTGTTGTCGCAAAACTATCTCACAGTTTTCCAGCCGGCGTCAGTGCGCGGGTAGTGTCGGGGAAATCTTTTTGGACACCTGAGGCGGAATTGCTACATGCGTGGGAAGGGTGTGGAATGTGCATACGCGGCTCTTTGCCGCTACGCGGAAACGAAGATGGCTTGTCGCGACAGGCTTGCGCGCCGAGGTTTTGAAGCGATAAATCGCGCGATGGTCGGTTATATGGGCGGTTAGCTCAGTTGGTAGAGCGTCTGCTTTACACGCAGAATGTCGGCGGTTCGAGTCCGTCACCGCCCACCAGCTTTCGCTCGCGCTGCGAAAGTTGTGCGCCGATCATCCCGCAACATGACACCGCCCGCCTGCTCGCTGTTGGCATGGCAGCGAGGAAGCGGGCGGCGAATGCTGCGGGACCCGTTGCCGGGTCCGCTACCGATGGAACCCGATTGTCAGATCGCTTCCTTGAGTTCCTTGGAGGCGCGGAAGGCGACCTTCTTGCTGGCCTTGATCTGGATGGCTTCGCCGGTGGCCGGATTGCGGCCCATGCGCGCGGCGCGCTTGCGGACCTGCAAGATGCCGAGCCCGCCGATGCGGATGCGCTCGCCCTTCTTGAGGTGCTTGACGATATTGCCGACCAGGCCGCCGAGAATGGCTTCAGCCTGCTTTTTCGACAGTTCGTTATCCTCCGCAAGGCTCGCCGCCAGGTGCTTCAATGTCACGGTAGTGGATGTTGTCTTGGCTGCCATTAGGTCCTCCTCGATGAACGGTAGCGCGCGAAAAGCGCCGCTCACTGCGAAGCAGTTAGACGATTCGGCTGCGGCTGACCACGCTTGTTTTGCCGATTTCACCGATGTTTTCGCGCATCCGAGGCTATCTGCGGGCGCTCTGTGACCGCAATAAGACCGGCGGAAAAGGCCGATTTACGGCCTAAATCCTTGACTTGGGCGAAGGCGGGCCTTAACTGCCGACCGCGCCCGCGGGGGCGTAGCTCAGTTGGTTAGAGCGTCGGCCTGTCACGCCGAAGGTCGCGGGTTCGAGTCCCGTCGCTCCCGCCATATCATCCATGATATCAATAGCTTGACGGGGCGCCGCGGCCGCCTTGATGAGCGTCATTTGACCATCGCCCAGGAAGGCTGCAGCAGCGGATAGGCGATCAAGCCGGGCACCGCCGTGGCGGCGATCCGAAGGGGCTCAGGCAGCAAAGCTCATTCGCTAATCGCCCTGTCTCTTCACCCGTCCTTGCCGCAGCGCGACCAGGCGCGAGCCTGGCGCGGCCGGCGACGGATTGGACGCGGCCGAGCTGTCTGCCGTGCTGTTGCCCAACAAGCGGATGCTAATACCATCGGGACCGGAGCGCAGGACGTAGTCGTTGCCGGTGAGAAGGCGCGATAACACCTGGCGCACCGAGCCGGAATATACGCCGGTAAACTTTCGCGCAGTCCCTCCTGTGAGGTTCACTTCAACATCGAATGCAGAGCGCAACGCGGCGAGGATGTCCGCTATCGTCGCGTCATTCGTCGTCAACACCACCCGGTCCGGCGTTCCGGAGAGGCGGACCTCGGCCGCGCTCGCTCCACAGCTCAGGCACCACGCCAGGAGCGCCGCCGTCACGAGCCGCGGCAGGAAGAGTTTGCGTGTGAACGACAGCTCGGCCACGCGCTCGCAGATCGCCCACAGCGGATTGTCTGCCATCGGTGCCTCTCGGATTGTCGCCTCGTCGATCAGCGTCGGCGCCACGGCAGCCACGATCGGGGCCGCTGGCTGCGAGGCGCCGCCGGCGCACCAAAATGCAAAGAAATAGGCTGACCGGAGTCGCACCCGCATCGCGTGTGCAAATTATTCGGGTTGGCTGGAATGCGCAACACGCGCGTTGATCGGCCAGGGCGGCGGGAACCGGCAAGGGCGGACATTGACAGTTGCGTTTATGGGCGACGGTTCCATCACGGAATTTAACAAGCGCAAAATGGAGAACGTGTGCGGCGTCTGTGCGAGCCGTGCGTGCGTTGGGCTGGCGTTCATTCGCCCGGCGGCGTGCTCGGCGGGGGAAGCAGCCGACATCGAACATGGCCCGTACATGGCTTGCGGGCGGCGGGTGACGGCATAAATTATCGTCGAGGAGGAGGGCACATCGGAGACGAAATATGTTTAGTACAAATAGACTGGTCGTAGCTCTCGGCCTTGGACTTTCTGCCGCATTCGCATCGCAAGCCTTGGCCCAACCGGATGTAAATCCACCGCCACCTCTCACAGGCCATGGCCCCGCACTCAGTGAGCACAGGAAAGCGGCTCTAAGAATGTGCACTGATGGGATCAAGTTTGCATCCGACCGCTACGTGGACTGCATGACAAGGGCAGGTGAGGCTCCCTAGGCGACTGCGGCTAGGGCTTAGTCGCTCGCTGGCCCGAGCCACTGTGCAGCCCTTGCACGTCCCCGGCTGGGTTAGCGGGCCGCCGGCCGGTTCTTGCCCGCGCGGGAGCCGGCCGTGCTTTGGGCTCTAAGGCTCGCGCTTCCTCTGCAGCTCCGCCAGCTTGACGATGTTGGCGGCGGTCGCGCGCGCCTGATCGCGCGCCAGTAGATTTGACGCCGCCGTGACGGCCGCAAACGGTCGCCGCGCTCACACCGCTTCGACGATTTTGTCGGTCTTGGCGCGGAAGTGGTAGCGCGGAATGGCGTCGAGATCGGTGCCGGTGATGCGGATCACCCAGGCTTTTTGCGGGTGCGCGGTGGAGTGGATGAGGCCGGACGAATAGGCTTGCGTGTCTCCTGGGCCGAGCGCGTATGCCTTAGCCTTTTCCAGGACGACATTCTCTTCGCTCGCCGGATTGATCCTGCGCCATTCGGTCATTTCGGTGACGCCGCGGGCGGTGCCGTAGATCGCCCATGAGGCGCCGTGGCTGTGCGGCTTGCCGACCTTGCCGCCTTCCTGGACGTGGGCGAGCACGTAAACGTCGGTCGCCGGATCGTGCCACAGCTCGCGGCGGCCGATGGGCGTGTCTTCGGCAAAAGTCGCGCTGACGAAGGCGGGATTTTGCAGGAGCTGCGACAGTTTTTGCGCGACGTCGGGCAGGCCGCTTTCGCCTTTGCTCTTGAGCGTCGTCGACAGATCGGCGCAGAAATCGGTGAGCGTGTACGGCATGGTCATCTCCTGATCATTCTTCGTTCAATTCTTGTCCGCTCCCACCAGCGCATTATAGCGCGCGATCACGTCGCGCGGCGTGGCCGCGGCGTGGGCGATGGATTTGAGCACGGTGTCGCCATCGATGGGACTCATCTCGATGCCGAGTTTTTCCGCGTCGTCGAGCACGGCGGGATCCTTGCACATCGCCATGAACGCGTCTCCCAGCGCCTTGGCGCGATCGGCCGGCACGCCGGGCGGCGCCGCGAACGGCAACGAAATGGCAAATTGCAGATTGGCGAAATCGAGCAGCGCCAGTGCGTTGGGGTCCTTGGTCAATTCGTTGCCGGTCGGCACGTCGGCAAAGTCGGACAGCCGGCGTCGAGCGGCCGAATTGCAGCAGCGGGCGGAACGCGTTGTGGCTCCACAAATCGCGCTGGCCGGTGCGCACGGAGCTGAAGCCGATGATCTGGCCGTCGATCTCGCCGCGCTGCATGGCCAGAAACATCGGCGCCGCGCCGACATAGCCGCGCACCACCTTGATGTTGAGGCCGAGAATTTCCTTGGCGATGGTGGCGAAGATCAGATTGCTGGAGGCCGCGTTGTCGCCGCCCGAGCGTGATCGATTTGCCGGGCTCCTTGAGCTCGGCAACCGATTTGATCGGGTTGGTCGCCATCACCAGCATCAGGTAGGAATCCTTGGCGTAGGACGACAGACTGCCGAGCCAGGTGATTTTCAGCGGATCGAAATTGACGTTCGGGTCGCCCTGGATGGCCAGCATCGGCACCGCGCGCTCGAGCTTGACGATGACGGAGCCGTCGCGCTCGAAGGTGTTGTAGAGGCGGTTGGCCGAGGCGATGCCGCCGGCGCCGGGCTGGTTCTGCACCACGATGGTCGGATTGCCGGGAATGTACTGGCCGAGATGGCGCGCCACGAACCGCGCGGTGATGTCGTTGATGCCGCCGGGCGCGGTGCCGACGATCATGGTCATCTGCCGGCCCTTGTAGAACTGCTCGACCGATTGGGCGTGCGCTGCATCGGCGCGCCGCGAGACAGCAATGCCGCAAGCGATCGCCAGCGCGGCGCAATGCCTGATCATGGAAACGCCGCGAGCAGGTGGCCAAAACCTTGCACCGGCTGGCGCACATGCAGCCGCTTCTGCATTTCCCACACCCGCGCCGGCACCGGATGCACCACCGGCACCTGCAAATCCTGCTCCAGCATGGCGATGATGTTGAGCGTGCGCCAGCCGGAGCCGAGCATGTAGATGGCGTCGGCGCCCTTGGCTTTGAGAAAATTCTTCTTGATGTGGGCGTAGACCTGCTCGCCGGAGAGCGTTCTGCACCTGATCGAACGGCACGTCGATGCCTTCCATGCCGCGCACCTTGAAAGCCGGCATCGCTGAAATATTTGGCGAAAATGTCGTTGAGCTTCTTCGGGAAATAAGTGGCGCCGACGAAGCTCTTGGCCTTGAGCGCGTTGAGCGCATTCACGTGGTTCTGCGCCACGCTCATCACCGGCACTTTGTATTTCTTCTCCCACGCCTCGACGATCTTGGCTTCGCCCTTGCGGCCGAGCACCATGAAGGGCGGCGCGCCGTGCGGATGGATGAGGTCGCATTTCTCCTCGGCCAGCACCGCCACGAGCTTTTCGTAGTGCGGCATCATGGTGTGAAATTCGTCCGCGGTGCCGCGCTTGATGTTGAGGAACAGCGGAATGAGGCCAATGCCTTCGGGCAGCAGCCGGCAGACCTCCTCGGTCACGCCGGGCCGCATGGTCGGATTGATCATGCCGACGACACCGCGCCAACTGGAGAACGCCATGAGGGGACCTTTTTCGCTGATTGCGCCGCGTAAGAAGGGGCGCGCAGTGTAGCACCGATTGCCGCTGCTCTGCTTGTCGCCGCTCCGCTTGCGGGAAGGCGGCGCGGCATTCGCGTCGGCCGCGTATTCCGCGCGCGCGCACCTGCTCGGGTTACCTTCAAATGTTGCCCCGCCGCCACAGCGGGCGACAAAGCACGATCGAACGCCGTTCGCCGTGCAATATGACGGCGTGGGCGGTTGTTCTACGGTCGATTGTAAGGATATTCCTTACGTCCATCCCGGCGGGGGCTGAGGGGTTCTCCCGGAATGACAGCGGCGTCAGCGCTGTAACGCTGGCGCGGCGTAATAAGAAAGAGCCCGGGAGGCTCCGTTGACCCGTCGGTCGGCGCTTCGGCGTGCAGATAAGTTCGTGTCGGCGTTGCTCGGTCCGCAACCGCGGTCGGCATTGTCGCGGGCATTGGCGCCGTCCTGCCGGCGACGCCGGCGCGCGCCGATTGTCAGCCCGATCCCGCCGTCCAGCGGCCAGACCGTCATCTGCTCGGGTAATGCCCCCAACGGCTTTCAAGCCACTCCGGGCGTCGACGCGCTCACCGTCCGCGTCGGCCCCAACGCCACCGTGCACGACAACGGTTCAGTCGCGATCGAGGTCAATGACGACAGCCTGGTCAACAACCGCGGCACGATCAGCAATCACGCCGGAAACTTCGGCGTGATCGGCATACTGGCCGGCAATAACAACGTCATTCGCAATTCCGGTGAGATCAAGCTCGGTCTCTTCGGCACCGGGATTTTCGTCGGCGACAACAACACCATCCGCAGCAGCGGCGACATCACCGTCGGCCAGGCCGGCACTGCGATCTTTGGCATCAACGCCAATACCGTGACGATCACGGGTACCGGAACCATCAACCTCGGCGCCGGTGGCACCGGCATCGATCTTTTCGGCACCGGCGGCGACACCGTGACCAACAACGGCACCATCACCGGTGGCGTCGCGACCATCGGCATCGAGTTGTTCGGCTTTAATTCGACCATCACCAATAACGGCACGATCACGCTCGGCAAAGCCAGCGGCAGCCCGAGCGTCGGCGTCCTACTCAACGGCAACACCATTTTCACGAACAACAACACCATCACGGTCGGCACCGGCGGCGACGGCGTCGTGGCCGAGGGCTCGTTCAACACCGTCATCAACAACGGCACGATCACCGCCGGCGCCAACGGCGTCGGCGTTTGGGCCGGCCCGGTTACCGGCAACAACGCCATCATCAACAACGTCGGTGCGACGATCAGCACCACCGGTCACCTCGGCGACGCCATCCTGGTGCAAAACGGCGGCACCGTGTTCAACGCCGGTACTATTTCCAATCCAACGGCGGGCGGCGTCGCCATCGACTTCTGCAGCTGTAGCACCGGCTATACGCTGACCATCGCGCCGACCAGCGTCATCACCGGCCTCGTCACCGCGACTGGCAACGACACGTTCCAACTCGGCGGCACCGGCAACGGCACGTTCGATCTCAACACCATCAGTCCGACCAAGCAGTACGAAGGCTTTGGCGTCTTCAACGTCGTCAGCGGTTTCTGGACGGTGTCGAAGGTCTTTGGCCAAGGCAATGCCTGGAACGTCATCGGCGGCACGCTCTCGGGCACCGGCACGCTTGCCGACCTCAACGTCGACAACGGCGGCACGCTGCAGCCCGGCACCACCCCCGGCACGGCGCTCAAGGTGACCGGCAATCTCGCCTTCCAGTCGGCGGCGCTCTACATCGTGACGCTGAACGCCACGTCCTCGACCATGGCCAAGGTCACCGGCACGGCGTCGCTGGCCGGTACAGTCGGGGCTATTCTGCTGCCCGGCGTGACCAATCAGACCTACACGATCCTGCACTCGGGCGGGCTCAACAACACCACCTTCAGCGGTTTCAGCGCGCCGGGGTTTGCCGGCACGCTGACATATACGCCGACCGATGTGCTCCTGAACCTCAACGCCAATCTCGGCCTTGGCGGCAATCTCAACATCAACCAGCAGAACGTCGCCAACGCGCTGAACAATTTCTTCAACGCCGGTGGCGCGCTGCCGGGGGCCTTCCTGCCGGTGTTCAATCTCACCGGCGGCAATCTGCAGAATGCGCTGACGCAGCTGTCCGGCGAGGCGAACGTCGATGGCGAGGCCACCACCTTCCAGCAGATGACCCAGTTCCTGAGCCTGATGCTCGATCCGTTCGTCGCCGGGCGCAACGGCGTCGGCGGCGGCGCGGGCGCGCTCGGTTTCGCGCCCGAGCAGGAAGCGAATTTCCCGTCCGATATCGCGCTCGCCTATGACGCCATCCTCAAGGCGCCGCCGAAGCCCGCGACTTTGGATCAGCGCTGGACCGCGTGGGGCACGGCCTATGGCGGCAGCGACAAGACCAACGGCGATCCCGTCGTCGGCTCGAACACGTTCACGGCGAACACTTTTGGCTTCGCGGCCGGCATGGACTATCACGCGGCGCCCGACACGATCCTCGGCTTTGCGCTCGCCGGCGGCGGCACCAACTGGACTCTCGCCCAGGCGCTCGGCGGCGGGCGCAGCGACGCGTTCCAGGCCGGCGTCTATGGCACCAAATATTTCGGCCCGGCCTATCTCGCCGGTTCGCTCGCCTTCGCCAATAACTGGATGACCACGAACCGCACCGCCTTGGGCGATCAGCTCACGGCAAGCTTCAACGCGCAGACCTTCGGCGGACGGGTGGAAGCCGGTTATCGCTACGCCGTGGCGCCGGCCATCGGCGTGACGCCTTACGGCGCGTTGCAGGCGCAAAATTTTCACACCCCGAGCTATACCGAGACCGACCTCACCGGCGGCGGCCTTGGGCTGAACTTTGCCGCGATGAATGCGACCGATACGCGTGGCGAATTGGGCGCGCGCTTCGATGGCCTCACCACGCTCAACGGCCTGCCGCTGATCTTACGCAGCCGGCTCGCCTGGGCCCATGACTGGGTCAGCAATCCGGCGCTCACGGCGGTGTTCCAGGCGCTGCCGGGCGCAAGCTTCGTGGTCAATGGCGCGGCGCTGCCGGCCAATTCGGCGCTGGCGTCGGTCGGCGCCGAGCTCAAAATCAATCCCCATGTGTCGCTGCTCGGCAAATTCGACGGCGAATTTGCTGCCAACTCGCAGACCTACGCCGGCACCGGAACGCTGCGCTATACGTGGTGACGGGTTAGCGCTGCGCGTGGCGCTCGGAACCGTATGTCTTGATGAATGCGACCATCGCCGCGACCGCCTTCACCGAATTCGGGTCGAAGGGATGCTCGTTGACGAAGGTGTGGCGCGCGCCGTCGTAGGAGCAGCGAGGTCCATGGTGCCGCCGGCGCCGCGATAATCGGTGGCGAAACGTTGGGCGAGCTCGACCGTGGTCCATTGATCCGCCGTGCCCTGGAACACCAGAGCCGGCGGCAGAAAAACCTTTTCGCCGCGCTCGATGATCAAAGCCGGCGTCGCCTCGATCTGCGCCGCTTCGCTGCCGAAGAAGATGTCGTGGCCCTTGGCGAGCGTTTCGTCGCCCTTGGCCTTGGCGAGCTTGTAGCGCTCCAGCGGGAACAGCACGCCCCAGCCTGACACCACGAAGGCGAGCTTTGCATCCATGTCGGGCGCGTCCGCGAGCGGCAGCGCGCGGTAACGCGGATCGTCCGGGCGGATCGCCGCGAGACAGGATTTGATGGCCGCCGCTCGACGTGCCGTAGGCGCCGACCTGTCCGGCGCTGCTGCCGAACTCGCCGGCATGGGCTTTGAGCCAGCGGATGCCGTAATTGATGTCTTGCAGCGACGCCGGATAGGGCGCCTCGGGCGCGTTACGGAAATCGATGGCGAGCACCACGATGCCGGCCGCCGCGAGATCGAGCGCCGTGTTCTGGCCGTCGGTGCGGTCCTTGTTGTTCCAGGCGCCGCCGTGGACCTGCAGCACCGCGGGGAACGGTCCGGTGCCCGCCGGCTGATAGAGCCGCGCCAGCCGCGGTTTGTCGTCGCGATGGTAGACGATGTCCTTGACGACGAATTCGTAAGGCGCGCCGGCTCTGCGCCCGCGCCGCCGCCGGCGCAGCATCGTGGTGCCGAGGATTGCCGCGCCCGCTTGCAGCACGTTCGCGCCGTTTCAATCCCATGTTCGCCTCCCTGATCGCGCTTTTTTAAACGCTAGGAGGCAGTTTAGCGCAATGACGTCTAGCCCCGATAGATCGGCGCCGGCTGGGCGAAGAAGCTCCACAGGATGTGGTAGACCAGCGCGTAGTTCTTCTGCTGGAAGCTGGCGTGCGAAATGCCGGGCATCACGGCGAAATGCTTGTCCGGGTTCGGCAGCTTGGCGAAGAACGCGACCAAATCCTCGAAGCTCGCGATGCCGTCCCACTGGCCGCGCATGATGAGCGTCGGCACCGTGATCTTTTCCGGATCGACCACCGGCAGCCGCGAGCACATGTCGACATAAGTGCCGGTCGGCACGGAATTGTCGAGCGCCGTGACGGCGTCGGCGAAGGCGTCGATGACTTTTTCCTCGGCCGTGCCGGGATGATCGCGGTCGAAGATCGAATGGATGAACGCCTTGTCGATCGGCCGGCGGTTTTTTGCCGAAAATTCCGGCAGCTTCTTCTTGCGCTCGGCCAATGTCGGCGAGCCTTCGCCGGTCCACACCATGGCGTCGAGCGCAAGGCGCGCGACCAGATCGGGATGGCGCTGCGCGAACAGCGCGGCGCGCAGCGCGCCCGACGAAATGCCATAGACGAGGAGAGGGCGCTTGCCGCGCAGCTTGTTGATATAGGTCGCGGCGGCGAAGCAATCGTCGGCGCCTTGGGCGATCGGCGCATTGTTGTCGCGATCCTTGGTGGAGCGGCCGTAGCCCTCCATGTCGACGCACCAGCAGTCGAAATTCTGCCGGGCGAAGAAATCCATCACCGAAGAATCCGGCCGGCCCGGCACCTGCAAGTCGAATGTCGGCTGCGCCGCCATCGACGAGCCGTGGACGAACAGGATGGTGCCCGCGGTCTGTTTCGGATCGCCGGCGCATTTTTCGAACAGGAACAGTTTTGCGCCGCCGTCCTTGGTGGTCCAATGCTCCTCGCCCTTGATCGCGCGCGGCGGGAGTTTCGTGTCATCTCGTTCATGCTCGCTCCTCGCTGACGCTATAATTGATCAGAGCGATGTGGTTGGCCTGGATCACCTTAGCCCATTTGGCGATTTCCGACTCCATGAAGGCGGTGAACACGGCCTGCGTCATCACCATGGGCGACGCGCCCTGTTTCTCCCAGGCGTCCTTGATGTCCGGGCGCTTGAGGATGTCGGTGATGGTGCGATTGAGCAGATCGACGATCGGCTGCGGCGTCGCTTTCGGCGCCATGAAGCCGACCCACAGCGTCGCCTGAAAACCGGGCACGCCGGCTTCGGTGAAGGTCGGCACGTCGGGCAGGATCGGCGAACGGAGCCTGCCGCTGGTGGCGAGCGCGCGGACCATGCCGGATTGAACGGTCGGCGCCATGGTCGGGATGGAGTCGAACAGCATTTGAATCTGTCCGCTCAAAATGTCGCTGCGCATGCCGGTCGAGCCCTTGTAGGGCACATGCACGATGTCGATGCCGGTGAGGCTTTTCAAAAGCTCGGCCGCCATGTGGTAGTTCGAGCCCGGCCCCGAGGAGCCGTAATTGAGCGTTCCGGGTTTTGCGCGCGCCAGCGCCAGAAGCTCCTGCAGGGTCTTCGCCGGAACCGAGGGATGCACGACCAGCACCAGGTCGGTGTCCATCAGCGGCGCCACCGGCGTCAGGTCGCGCATCAACTGATAGGATTTTTGGGTGTAGAGCGTCTCGTTGACGGTCTGCGTGCCCGACACCATCAGCAAGGTGTAGCCGTCCGGCGCCGCGTGGGCGACCAGATCGGTGCCGAGCGTGGTGCCGGCGCCCGGATGGTCTTCGATGAAGAACGTCTGGCGGAGCGATTTCTGCAATTCGTTGGCGATGGAGCGCGTGTAGACGTCGGTCGGGCCGCCGGCGCCGAATGGCGCGACGATCTTCACCGGCCGCGACGGATAATCGTCGGCACGGCTCGATGATGTTGCGGCAACGACGCCGGAGAGCGCCAGAAGCATTGCGTCACGTCGCGACACTGCGGTCGGAAAATGTCATGGGCTTCCTCGAAGCGGGGCTAGTTCAACGTCACGCCGGTGATGCGGATCACCTCGCCCCAGCGCTTGTACTGATCGGCGATGAAGGCGGCAAAATCCGCAACCGACTTCGGCTGCGGCTCGCCGCCAAGCTGCTTGAGCTTGTTTTGCAGTTCCGGCGTCGCCAAGCCCTCGTTCACGACCTTGTTGATCTTGGCGACGATGTCCGGCGGCGTACCGGCCGGCGCCACGATGGCCTGCCAGGAATCCGGCGGCATGCCGGGATAGCCGAGCTCGTCCATGGTCGGCACGTCGGGAATTTCCGGAATGCGCGTCGGGCTGGTGACCGCGAGCGCGCGCACTTCGCCGGACTTGATGTGCGGCACGATCGCGGTGGTGCCTTCGAAGGTCATGTTCATCTGCCCGGCCAACACATCGATGGTGGCCTGCGACGCGGTCTTGTAGGGCACGAAGACGATATTGGCGCCGGTGATGTGCTTGAACATTTCGCCGCACATATGCGGCGGCGTGCCGATCACGGCGCCGTAATTGAGCTTGCCGGGATTGGCCTTGGCGTAGGCGACCAGTTCCTTGACGCTGCGCGCCGGGATCGACGGGTTGATCGCGACCACCAGCGGCGCCGAAGCGACCAGCGCCACGGCGGCAAAATCCTTGACCGGGTCGATGCCGGCGTCCTTGTAAAGCTGCGGGCTGATGGCGAGCGAGCCCGCGGTCGCGGCCAACAGCGTGTAGCCGTCGGGCGGCGAGGTGGCCACGGCGCGCGCCGCCAGCGTGCCGCCGGCGCCGACGTGGTTCTCGACCACGACCGGGCCGAGGTGATCGGAGAGATACGCGCCGATGATGCGCGCCGCCACGTCCGGCGGCCCGCCGGGGCCGAACGGCACGACGAGCTTGATCGGATGATCGGGGAAAGTCGCGGCGGCGACGTGGCTCGCCGGACCAAGCGCGATTGCAGCCGCCAGCGCCAAGAGCGCGACATATCGCGCGATATAGCGTTGCCCCAGCGTGTCGTTGCCCGACCCATGGACGTCTCCCGGCTGCCAGTGTCGTTCGATCGTAGCATTGCGGCTGCCGGCCGCGTCAACGCAAGGGCCGCAAGGGAAGCGCGGCAAAAAGCCCAAAAAATCTATTCGACGGGTTTGCCGACGGCGGTTTCCCGGACGATCGCGTAGAGCGCTTGCGTCTCGCGTTCGATCCGGTCGACAAGCTGACGAACCGCGGCGCCGCCATCCATGACGGCCGGCTTTGTGGCGCGCTTCACCGCCCGACAATGCGGGCAGCGCCGCTCGCTCATGAAGACGTATTCGTGGCAATTGCCGCAAAGCCGCAATTTGCGGCCGCGCCGGCGCTTGTTGGCGTCGCGCGCCAGGCTTTCGGGCTTCGGCACACCCATGCGGTCTTCGAGCACGATGGCAAATCGCGCGGTATCGAACGAGTGACCGGGCGCTTCGGCGGTCTTCACCACGCGCTCGCGCAGCCCTTTTTGGCTCAACTGCCGCGCCCGATAGTAGCAATAGGGATTGTCGCCGCGCTGACCGGTGAGCGCATCGGCCATCCAGGTGCAGCCGGCGCGGCAGACGTTGCGATAGTAGCACGAGCCGCAAAAACCGCGTTCGCGGATGCCGTCGCGGCCGACGGTCTTCGGCGCCAGCGCTGCGATGGCTTCGGCGATCGTCACCTGCCGCGCCATGCCGCCGGAATAGCGCTCGCCGGGCAACGACGGGCAGCCTTTGATCTTGCCGTCGGCCTCCAAGCCGAGCGTCGTCTCACCGGCGGAACAGCCCTGCCAATAGGTCGGCTCGGCGGTCAGCGTGCGCCACATGTGTTCGTACGGGCCGAAATAACCCACGTTGTTTCCCGGGATGAGCCGCAAACCGTTGCGCCGGCCGCGCTCGAACAGATCGGCGAGGACGTCGATGGTCTCGACGATATCGCAGGGCTGTAAAAGCATGTCCGCATTGTCGGCCGCGTTGCCCATCGGCACGGTCAATTGCACCTGCCAAAATTTCGCGCCGGCCTCGACGATGGTCGCAAACACGTCGCGCAAATAAGGCTTGGATAGCGCGTTGATCTGCGTGTTGACGCCGGGCTCGAGACCGGCGCGAACGGCGGACCGAACGGCGGCCAGCGCGCGCTCGTGACTGCCGGCCACCCCGCGCAGCCGGTCATGGATGTCGCGGGGACCGTCGACCGAGACGCCGATCGTGCGCAGCCCGGCGTCGACCGCTTGGCGAATTTTCTCCTCGGTCAAAGCCCGGCCGCCGGTTTGCAGGCCGCAATGCATGCCGGCGTCGGCAATGGCCCTGACGATGGTCAGCCAATCGCGCCGCAGATAGGCCTCGCCGCCGATCAGGCTGATTTCGCGCGTGCCCAGATCCGCCAATTGCCGGACCACGTCGAGGCATTCCGCGGTCGACAATTCGTCGCGGCGCGCCACGCCCGCCCGCGAGCCGCAATGCTGGCAGCGCAGGTTGCAGGCAAGCGTCAGCTCCCACACGACGTGCACGGGCCGGTGACGCAGGAGGTCGCCCGCGAAACGAAACCTCCTGGGGACAGGCTTCAATGCCGGCGCCATTGACGGCAGACCGGCTATTTCTTCTTCTTCGCCTTCGCTGCCGTCTTCTTGCGGCGCTGGATTTCCCGGTCGAGCCGGGTCATCGCCGTTTTCAGGTTGCCGTGCGATTTCAATATCGAGGCGCCGCGGGCGCGCAGCTCGACCAGCGTCGCCAAACTCGTGTTGGGATTCTTCAGCGCGTCGTTGATGGGCGGGCCATAGGGCGGAACGGCCGATTTCATTGGTGGCACTCCTGTGTCCGGGAAAAGGTGTAGTTTAAGGGTATTCGCGCTCCAAGGGAACGTGGTTCCTCCTTGCACCTTTTTGTGCACTGCGCTAAGGGTCGCGAAAGTTCCGCAGTCATTGCGAATCCGCTGAAAATCGGGGCAAATCAGCGCGGTGTCGTGAGGTCGCGGAACGGCGCCGCAATGGACATATCCCGGCTCAGGGAATCATGTCCGGACCGCTCGACCAAAGGGCTCCCGATGACCCAATCGATGAGTCAATTCCTGCTCGGCTACCTGCCGCTGGTCGTGTTCATCGGCGTCGCCACGGTGATCGGGCTGGTGCTGCTCACGGTGGCGTTCCTGGTCGCCTATAAGGCGCCCGACCCGGAAAAGCTCTCGGCCTACGAATGCGGCTTCAACGCCTTCGACGACGCACGGATGAAATTCGACATCCGCTTCTACCTGGTCGCCATCCTGTTCATCATTTTCGACCTCGAAGTGAGCTTCCTGTTCCCGTGGGCCGCCGCCTTCGGTCAACTCGGCGTGTACGGCTTCTGGTCGATGATGCTGTTCCTTGCGGTGCTGACCATCGGCTTTATCTATGAGTGGAAGAAGGGAGCGCTCGAATGGGATTGAGCGAACCCGCCATCTCGACGCCAGGCCAGGGTCTCATCGACCCGCGGACCGGCAAGCCGGTGGGCGCGGACGATCCGTTTTTCGGCGAGCTCAACAGCGAGCTTGCCGACAAGGGATTTCTCG
This sequence comes from uncultured Alphaproteobacteria bacterium, assembly GCA_963831975.1. Taxonomy (GTDB): domain Bacteria; phylum Pseudomonadota; class Alphaproteobacteria; order Rhizobiales; family Xanthobacteraceae; genus BOG-931. The sequence continues at coordinate 1,833,000 of CAWHSO010000025.1, read as the reverse complement.
TTGCGGCGGCCGACGACCTCATCGCCTGGGCGCGCACCGGCTCGCTGATGTGGATGACGTTCGGGCTCGCCTGCTGCGCCGTCGAGATGATGCAGATGTCGATGCCGCGCTACGACGCCGAGCGCTTCGGCTTCGCGCCGCGCGCCTCGCCGCGCCAGTCCGACGTCATGATCGTGGCCGGCACGCTGACCAACAAGATGGCGCCGGCGCTGCGCAAGGTCTACGACCAGATGCCGGAGCCGCGCTACGTGATCTCCATGGGCTCGTGCGCCAACGGCGGCGGCTATTACCATTATTCCTACTCGGTCGTGCGCGGCTGCGATCGCATCGTGCCGGTCGACATCTATGTGCCGGGCTGTCCGCCCACCGCCGAGGCGTTGTTGTACGGCGTGCTGCTCCTGCAAAAGAAGATCCGCCGCACTTCGACGATCGAACGCTGAACATGGATGAGACGCTCGAAACGCTCGGCAAGACCATTACGGGGGCGCTTGCCGCCTCGGTGACGGGTTATGTGGTCGCCTTTGGCGAGCTGACCGTGACCGCGCAGGCGTCCGACATCGTCGCGGTGCTGCGCTTCCTGCGCGACGACGGCCGCTGCCAGTTCTGGAATCTGATCGACATCACCGCGGTCGACTGGCCAAGCCGCGAGCGGCGCTTCGACGTGGTCTATCACCTGTTGTCGCCGAAGCAGAACGCCCGCGTCCGCGTCAAGGTCGAGACCGACGAGACAACGCCGGTGCCGTCGATCATCGACGTGTTCGCCGGTGCCGATTGGTTCGAGCGCGAGACTTACGATCTCTACGGCATCGTGTTCACCGGCCATCCCGATATGCGGCGGATCCTGACCGACTATGGTTTCGAGGGTCATCCGCTGCGCAAAGATTTTCCGCTCACCGGCTTTGTCGAGGTGCGCTACGACGACGAGCTCAAGCGCGTGGTCTACGAGCCGGTGCGGCTGGCGCAGGAATTCCGCACCTTCGATTTTCTCTCGCCCTGGGAAGGCACCGACTACGTGCTGCCCGGCGACGAGAAGGCGAAGAAGGGGCAGGGATCATGAAGCCCACCCTCAAACCCGGCATGACGCACCGCTTCAGCTACAAGGTGCCCGAGAACAAGACGGTGCCCTACACTTTTCCGGAATCGCCCGAGATCGCGGCGATGCCAAAAGTGCTCGCCACCGGCTACATGATCGTGCTGATGGAATGGGTGTGCACGCAGCTCTTGGCGCCGCATCTCGATCCCGGCGAGGGCAGCCTCGGCGTGCATGTCGATGTCAGCCACCTCGCCGCGACGCTTCCCGGCATGACGGTGACGGTCGACGTCGAATGCAGCAAAATTGTCGACCAGCGGGTGAGCTTCAAGGTCAAGGCCCACGACGGCATCGATCTGATCGGCGAAGGCCGCCATGAGCGCTTTGTGGTGATGTGGGACAAGTTCAATTCACGGCTCGCGGCAAAAGCGGCAAAACTGGCTCAGGTGGCATGATGGCCGACGCGGCGCCGGCACAACGCAATTTCACCATCAATTTCGGGCCGCAGCATCCGGCGGCCCACGGCGTGCTGCGCCTGGTGCTCGAACTCGATGGCGAAGTCGTCGAGCGGGTCGATCCGCATATTGGATTGCTTCATCGCGGCACCGAAAAGCTGATCGAGCAAAAGACCTATCTGCAGGCGATCCCGTATTTCGACCGGCTCGATTATGTCGCGCCGATGAACCAAGAGCATGCGTTCTGCCTGGCGGCGGAAAAGCTGCTCGGCCTCGCTGTGCCACGGCGCGCGCAAATCATCCGCGTGCTCTATTGCGAGATCGGCCGGCTGTTGTCGCACCTCCTCAACGTCACCACGCAGGCGATGGATATCGGCGCGCTCACCCCGCCGCTGTGGGGCTTTGAGGAGCGCGAAAAGCTCATGGTATTCTACGAGCGTGCCTCGGGCTCGCGCATGCATGCGGCTTATTTCCGCGTCGGCGGCGTGCACCAGGATTTGCCGCCAAAACTGATCGACGACATCTCAGGCTTCTGCGATCCGTTCCTGAAAGTCTGCGACGATCTGGAAGAGCTGCTCACCGAGAACCGCATCTTCAAGCAGCGCAATGTCGATATCGGCGTGGTGCGGCTGGAAGACGCCTGGGCGCGCGGCTTTTCCGGCGTCATGGTGCGCGGCTCGGGTGCGGCGTGGGATTTGCGCAAGGCACAGCCTTACGAATGCTACGCCGAGATGGATTTCGACATTCCGGTGGGCAAGAACGGCGACAATTACGACCGCTATTGCATCCGCATGGAAGAGATGCGCCAGTCTGTGCGCATCATGAAGCAGTGCATCGAAAAACTGCACGCGCCCGACGGCCAGGGCCGCGTCACGGTCGACGACCACAAGATCGTGCCGCCCAGGCGCGAAGAGATGAAGCGCTCGATGGAAGGCTTGATCCATCACTTCAAGCTCTACACCGAGGGCTTCAAGGTGCCGGCCGGCGAAGTCTACGCCGCGGTCGAAGCGCCCAAGGGCGAGTTCGGCGTCTATCTGGTCGCCGACGGCAGCAACAAACCGTACAAATGCAAAATCCGCGCGCCCGGCTTCGCCCATCTGCAAGCCATGGATTTTTTGTGCCGCGGCCACATGCTGGCCGACATTTCGGCGATCCTCGGCTCGATCGACATCGTGTTCGGCGAGGTCGACCGATGATTGCTTCTCCGCGCCATCGGCTAGGCTCTTCCTCCCCCTGTAAGGGGGAGGATAGGTGGGGGTCTGCGGCCTCGCGGTTCTCACGCCCGCCTGAGGCAACCGCTCGCGCGCGTCGCTTGCGGCGCGATGCCACGAAGGCGGAGAGGAAACTCTGGTATCTGCTGCAACGCGGCCAAATGGCGGGACTAAGTTTTCGCCGCCAGCATCCGCTCGGCAAATACATTATCGACTTTTATTGTTCGCCACTGAAGCTTGCCATTGAAGTCGATGGCGGGCAGCACAATGAGCTGGCTCATCAAGCTCATGACGAACGTCGGTCGCAGTGGCTGCGCGGCAAGGGAGTAACCATGCTCCGCTCCTGGAACAACGATGTGCTGCAAAACATCGAAGGGGTTTGGGACGAGATCGAGCGTGCGGCTTCTAAGCTAAGCTTGCGGTCTGCGAGCAGGCTGTCAAAGGAACAAATTCAACCAGCGGAGACGAGTGAGTGAGTTTGACTGCGCGCGATTGGCTAGGCTCTTCCTCCCCCTGCAAGGGGGAGGATAGGTGGGGGTCTGCGGCCTCTACGCATTCGCAAACGTTTGTGGCAAAGCGCGTTGCCGGTCTGGTTGGCGGATCGACGGCGTACTCGCGCTGCCGGCCCGCGACCCCCTCCCTGACCCTCCCCCTTTCAGGGGGAGGGAACTGCGGCGAGGTCGACCGATGAGCGTGCGCCGCCTTGCCGAGAAGCAGCCGCCGAGCTTTGCGTTCACGCCGGAGAATTTGGCTTGGGCCAAGGCGAAGATCGCCAAATATCCGGAAGGCCGCCAGCAGTCGGCTGTGATCCCGATCCTGTGGCGGGCGCAGGAGCAATCGGGCGGCTGGCTGCCGCAGAAGGCGATCGAGGCGACTGCCGAGCTTCTCGGCATGGCGAGAATTCGCGTGCTCGAAGTCGCGACCTTCTACACCATGTTCAACCTGTCGCCGGTCGGCAAATTCAACGTGCAGCTTTGCGGCACGACGCCGTGCATGCTGCGCGGCTCCGAAGAGCTGAAAAAAGTCTGCAAGCGCATGATCGGCGAGCAGGACCACGTCACCTCGGACGGCATGTTCTCCTGGACCGAGGTCGAATGCCTCGGCGCCTGCGTCAACGCGCCGATGGTGCAGATCAATTACGATTATTACGAGGACCTCACGCCGGAAACGTTCACCCGCATCCTCAACGATCTGTCGCTCGGCAAAACGCCAAAACCCGGGCCGCAGGTCGATCGACTGAATTCCGCGCCGATCGGCGGACAGACGACGCTCCTGGACAAGGCCTGACCGATGCTCGCCGACAAGGACCGCATTTTCAAAAATCTCTACGGCCAAGGCGATTGGGGCCTCGAGGGCGCACGCGCGCGGGGCGCCTGGGACGGCACCAAGGCGATCTTGGAAAAAGGCCGCGAGACGATCGTCAACGAGATGAAGGCGTCCGGCCAGCGCGGCCGCGGCGGCGCCGGATTTCCGACCGGGCTGAAATGGTCGTTCATGCCCAAGCAGACCGACCGGCCGAGCTATCTGGTCATCAACGCCGACGAATCCGAGCCCGGCACCTGCAAGGACCGCGAGGTGATGCGCAACGATCCGCATCTCCTCGTCGAGGGCTGCCTGATCGCCGGCGCCGGCATGGGCGCCAACCATTGCTACATCTATGTGCGCGGCGAGTTCATCCGCGAGCGCGAGCGGCTCGAAGCCGCGGTGCAGCAGGCCTACGACGCCAAGCTCATCGGCAAGAACAACGTGCACGGTTTCGACTTCGACATCGTCGTGCATCACGGCGCCGGCGCTTACATCTGCGGCGAGGAGACGGCGCTGCTCGAAAGCCTCGAAGGCAAGAAGGGCCAGCCGCGGCTCAAGCCGCCGTTCCCCGCCAACATGGGTCTCTACGGCTGTCCGACCACGGTGAATAATGTCGAGACCATCGCGCAAGTGCCCGACATCATGCGCCGCGGCGCCGCCTGGTTCGCCGGCATCGGCCGGGCCAACAACACCGGCACAAAGCTTTATTGCATTTCCGGCCATGTCGAGCGGCCGTGCAATGTCGAAGAGGCGATGGGCATTCCGCTGCGCGAACTGATCGACAAACATGCCGGCGGCGTACGCGGCGGCTGGAACAATCTCATGGCCGTCATTCCCGGCGGCTCGTCGATGCCGATGGTGCCGGCCGGCCCCGATCAGGCCGACACCTTATTGATGGACTTCGACGGTTGCCGCGACAAGAAATCGGCGCTCGGCACCGCGGCCGTGATCGTCATGGACAAGTCGACCGATATCGTCAAAGCCATGGCGCGCATCTCCTATTTCTACAAACACGAGAGCTGCGGCCAGTGCACGCCGTGCCGCGAGGGCATGGGCTGGATGTGGCGCGTGCTCGAACGCATGGCCGAAGGCCGCGCGCAAAAGCGCGAGATCGACATGCTGATGGAAGTCACCACCCAGATCGAAGGCCACACCATCTGCGCCTTCGGCGACGGCGCGGCTTGGCCGGTGCAGGGGCTGTTGCGGCATTTCCGGCCGGAGATCGAGCGGCGCATCGACGAATATACGGCGAACCCGCATCCCGAGCCGCTCAATGTGGCGGCGGAGTGAGCACCATGAGCGCAGCGCAACATCTCGCACAACTCAATATCGGACGCCTGCGCTATCCGACAGACGATTCGCGCATGGCCGATTTCATGAACAATCTCGATCTGGTGAACGGGCTGGCCGAGCGCAGCAACGGCTTTGTCTGGCGCCTCAAGGACGACAGCGGCAACGCAACAAACTTTCGGCCATTCCCGGATCCGCAGATGGCTGTCAATTTGTCGGTTTGGGAGAGCGTCGAAGCGCTTGAGCGTTTCGTGTGGCAAACCGTGCACAAACGTTTCTATGGCCGGCGTCAGGAATGGTTCGACAAGCTCGAAGGGCCACATTCCGTGATGTGGTGGATTCCCGCCGGTCATCGGCCGACGGTGATCGAGGCGAAGGAGCGCATCGAATATCTCGCGGCACACGGTCCATCCGACCATGCGTTCGGTTGGGAAAGCGTGCCGGCTGCGCAATTGTGGAAGACGGCGCGATGCAACGCGCCGGACGGACAAGCGGCATGACAAAACTCATCGTCGACGGCAAAGAGATCGACGTCCCGCCGGAGTACACGCTGCTCCAGGCCTGCGAGGCCGCGGGCGCGGAGATTCCGCGCTTCTGCTTCCACGAGCGGCTGTCGATCGCCGGCAATTGCCGGATGTGCCTGATCGAGGTCGTCGGCATCCCGAAGCCGCAAGCGTCCTGCGCCATGGGCGTCAAGGATTTGATGCCGAACAAGGACGGCTCGCCGAAGGTCTTGAGCACCCGCTCGCCGATGGTGCGCAAGGCGCGCGAAGGCGTGATGGAATTTCTGCTGATCAATCATCCGCTGGATTGCCCGATCTGCGACCAGGGCGGCGAATGCGATCTGCAGGACCAGTCGATGGCCTACGGCATCGATTCCAGCCGCTTCCACGAGAACAAGCGCGCGGTCGAAGACAAGTATCTCGGCGCGCTCGTCAAGACCTCGATGAACCGCTGCATCCAGTGCACGCGCTGTGTGCGCTTTGCCACCGAAGTTGCGGGCGTGCCCGAGCTCGGCGCCATCGGCCGCGGCGAGGACATGGAGATCACCACCTATCTCGAAGGGGCGATGACGTCGGAATTGCAAGCCAACGTGGTCGATATCTGTCCGGTCGGCGCGCTGACGTCAAAGCCATATGCGTTCGCGGCGCGGCCCTGGGAGCTCAACAAGACGGAATTGATCGACGTCATGGACGCGCTCGGCTGCGCCATCCGCATCGATACCCGCGGCCGCGAGGTGATGCGGATTTTGCCGCGCACCAATGAGGACATCAACGAGGAATGGATTTCCGACAAGACGCGCCACGTGGTCGATGGCTTGCGCACGCAACGGCTCGATCAGCCTTATGTGCGCGAGAACGGCAAGCTGCGTCCGGCGACCTGGCCTGAGGCGTTCAAGGCGATCGCCGCAAAGGTCACACGCGGCAATCCCAAGCGCATGGGCGCGCTGGTCGGCGACCTCGCCGCGGTCGAGGAGATTTTCGCGCTCAAGGATTTGATGACGCGGCTTGGCGTGACCAATCTCGATTGCCGGCCCGACGGCGCGACGCTCGATCCCAAATGGGGCAGGGCGGCCTATCTGTTCAACGCCACCATCGCCGGCATCGATTCTGCCGATGCCCTCCTTATCGTCGGCTCGAACCCGCGCAAGGAGGCCGCCATCCTCAATGCGCGCATCCGCAAGCGCTGGCGCGCCGGCAAATTTCCCATCGGCGTGATCGGGCCGAAGGCCGACCTGACTTACGCTTACGATTACCTCGGCGCCGGCCCGGAGACGCTTGCCGATATTTCGCGCCACAGCTTTGCCGACGCGCTGCGGAAGGCCGAACACCCGCTCGTGCTCGTCGGCGTGGCGAGCTTTGCGCGCGCCGACGGCGCGGCTATCGCGTCGCTGGCGGCAAAGGCGGCGCTCGATCTTGGCGCCGTGAAGGACGGTTGGAACGGCTACAGCGTGTTGCACAGCGCGGCGTCGCGCGTCGGCGCGCTCGATCTCGGCTTCGTGCCGGGCGAGGGCGGCTTGAATACGCGGCAGATGGCGGCGTCGGGCACGCTCGACGTGCTGTTCCTCCTTGGCGTCGATGAGATCGACATCGCGGCGGGCGCTTTCGTCGTCTATATCGGCACCCACGGCGACCGCGGCGCCATGCGCGCCGACGTGGTGCTGCCCGGCGCGGCCTACCCGGAAAAATCCGGAACTTACGTCAACACCGAAGGCCGGGTGCAGATGGCGACGCGCGCCGCATTCCCGCCCGGCGACGCGCGGGAGGATTGGGCGATTTTGCGCGCGCTGTCCGACGTGCTGGGCAAGAAGCTTCCCTATGACTCGCTGTCGCAACTGCGCCAGGCGCTGTTCGCCGCTTACCCGCACATGCAGCGCATCGGCCAGATCGCGCCGGGCAATGCCGCCGACCTGCAAAATCTTGCCGGCCATAGGCGGCAATCGCGACAAGACGCCGTTGCGCTCGAGCGTCGACGATTTTTATTTCACCAACCCGATCGCGCGCTGTTCGGCGGTCATGGCGGAATGCTCGGCGCTGGCGCACGGACGCTCGACCATGACGGCGGCGGAGTAGGGGACCGAGATGGCGGAGTTCTGGTCCGACTATATCTGGCCGTTGGTCGTCATGGTGGCGGAGAGCGTGATGCTGCTCGTCATCCTGCTGATCGCCGTGGCCTATGTGCTGCTCGCCGACCGCAAAATCTGGGCGGCGGTGCAGATCCGCCGCGGCCCCAACGTGGTCGGCCCGTGGGGCCTGCTGCAATCCTTCGCCGATCTCCTCAAATTCGTGCTCAAGGAGCCGGTGATCCCGGCCGGCGCCAACAAGGGCGTGTTCCTGTTGGCGCCGCTGGTGACTTGCGTGCTGGCGCTCGCCGCCTGGGCGGTGATCCCGGTCGATGCCGGCTGGGTGATCTCCGACATCAATGTCGGCATTCTTTATATCTTCGCCATCTCCTCGCTCGGCGTGTACGGCGTGATCATGGCCGGCTGGGCGTCGAACTCCAAATATCCGTTCCTGGCGGCGTTGCGCTCGGCGGCGCAGATGGTGTCCTACGAAGTCTCGATCGGCTTCGTCATCATCACCGTGCTGCTCTGCGTCGGCTCGCTCAATCTCACCGCCATCGTCGAGGCGCAGAACAGCAAATGGGGGCTCTTGGGCTGGTATTGGCTGCCGCTGTTCCCAATGGCAGTGATCTTTTTCATCTCGGCGCTGGCCGAGACCAACCGGCCGCCGTTCGATCTGGTCGAAGCGGAGTCGGAACTCGTCGCCGGATTCATGGTCGAATACGGCTCCACGCCCTACATGATGTTCATGCTCGGCGAATACGTGGCGGTCACCACCATGTGCGCCATGATGACCATCCTGTTCCTCGGCGGCTGGCTGCCGCCGTTCCCGGTGGTGCCGTTCACCTGGATTCCCGGCGTCATCTGGTTCGTGCTCAAGGCGAGTTTCGTGTTCTTCATGTTCGCCATGGTGAAGGCCTTCGTGCCGCGCTATCGCTACGACCAGTTGATGCGGCTCGGCTGGAAAGTCTTTCTGCCGATCTCGCTCGCCATGGTGGCGATCGTGGCCGGCGTGCTGCAAGTGACCGGATGGGCGCCGAAATGAGCGAGGACGCGGATGGAATATTCGCTGCCAGCATGGCTCGGTGCGCTCGCCGGAACCGTGGTTGCGGTCGCTATCTATGTGCCGGCGATCCGTGCCATCGAGCGAAGTTTGCGCGCGCAGCACGGCCCGCAGACGCTGGAGCAACGCACGGCGTTCGAGGAGAAGTTTTCCATCGCGCGCCGGCTGATCCTCGCAGTCGACATCGCCATCCTGGCCACGGTCGGCTATTGGATCGGCAATGCCATCGGTGGTTCGAGATTTTGAGCGGCAACGGAGGTTTTTGACATGAAACTCGATCAAGCCGCCCGCTCGCTGTTCCTCAAGGAATTCGCCCAGGCCTTCGTGCTGTCGATGCGCTATTTCTTCAAGCCGAAGGCGACGATCAATTATCCGTTCGAGAAAAACCCGCTGTCGCCGCGGTTTCGCGGCGAGCACGCGCTGCGGCGCTATCCGAACGGCGAGGAGCGCTGCATCGCCTGCAAGCTGTGCGAGGCGATCTGCCCGGCGCAGGCCATCACCATCGAGGCGGGACCGCGCCGGAACGACGGCACGCGGCGCACCACGCGCTACGACATCGACATGGTCAAATGCATCTATTGCGGGCTGTGCCAGGAAGCCTGCCCGGTCGACGCCATCGTCGAGGGGCCGAATTTCGAATTCGCCACCGAAACCCGCGAGGAGCTCTACTACGACAAGGAGCGGCTGCTCGCGAACGGCGACCGCTGGGAGCGCGAGATCGCGCAAAACCTCGCGCTCGACGCGCCTTATCGGTGAGATGCGCCGTCCATGATCATCAACGCCATCTTCTTCTATCTGTTTGCCGGCGTGTGCATTGCCTCGGCCGTGATGGTCATTGTCTCGCGCAATCCGGTGCATTCGGTGCTGTTTCTCATCCTCGCCTTCGTCAATGCGGCGGGCCTGTTCATGCTGATGGGCGCCGAGTTTCTGGCGATGATCCTGATCGTCGTTTATGTCGGCGCCGTCGCCGTGCTGTTCCTGTTCGTGGTGATGATGCTCGACGTCGATTTCGCCGAGCTGCGCCAGGGCGTGCTGAATTATCTGCCGGTCGGCGCGCTGATCGGCGCCGTGCTGCTCGCCGAGCTTTTGACCGTGGTGTTCGCCTGGGTCATCGGGCCTGACGTCGCCAAGGCCATTACCGCGCCGATCCCGCCGGCGGGCGACATCAGCAACACGCAGGCGCTCGGGCTCGTGCTCTATACCCGCTACGTCTACTACTTCCAGACCGCGGGCATCATCCTTCTGGTCGCCATGGTCGGCGCCATCGTGCTGACCCTGCAGCACAAGCCGAATGTGCGGCGGCAGAATATTGCCGACCAGGTGGCGCGGCGGCGCGCGACCGCGATCGACGTCGTCAAGGTCAAGTCGGGGCAGGGGCTGCAATGACGATCGGGCTCGGCCATTACCTCGCGGTTGCCGCGATCCTGTTCACGCTCGGGATCTTGGGCATCTTCCTCAACCGCAAGAACGTCATCGTCATCCTGATGTCGATCGAGCTGCATCCTGCTCGCCGTCAACATCAACCTGGTGGCGTTCTCGACTTTCCTCGGCGACATCGTCGGCCAGGTCTATGCGCTCATTGTGCTCACGGTGGCGGCGGCGGAAGCGGCCATCGGGCTCGCCATCCTCGTCGCCTATTTCCGCAACCGCGGCTCGATCGCGGTCGAAGACATCAATTTGATGAAAGGGTGACGCGTGAGCGGCTTGCTGATGCGAACTCCCTCTCCCCGGCGGGGAGAGGGTTGGGGTGAGGGGGCTCTGACCGAGAGGCCGTACCCCCTCACCCCTCCCTCTCCCCTCTGGGGGAGGGCGAAGAAAGCATCGCCTTCTTTCTCTCGCGTGGCCAGGTTCTAGGGAACTAGCGGCATGTACGAGGCCATCGTCTTCCTGCCGCTGCTCGGCGCGGTCATTGCCGGCGCCATCGCGCTGATCGGCGCGCGCAACCGCCTTCCCGGCGCCGATCCGCCGCCGCCCGACGACAATCACGCCGCGCCCCACGTCGACGAGAGTCACGGCCACGCCGCGCCGTCATTGCATGGCGCGCATGCGGTCGCCCAAGAGTTCATCACGAGCAAGCGTCCCATCACGAGGAAGAGCCCACCGAGCCGGCCGCCGCGGGCTCGCGCGCCGCCGAGCTGATCACCTCGACGTTGCTGGTGATCACCTGCGTCTTGTCCTGGTACGCCTTCTTCGACGTCGGCTTCGGCGGCCACGATGCCCGCGTGCCGATGTTCTCGTTCATCACCTTCGCCGATCTCAAGGCCGATTGGGCGCTGCGCATCGATTCGCTGACCGCGGTGATGCTGGTCGTGGTCACCACCATCTCGTCGCTCGTCCACATCTACTCCATCGGCTACATGGAGGAGGATCCGTACCGGCCGCGATTCTTCGCCTATCTGTCGTTCTTCACCTTCGCCATGCTGATGCTGGTGACGGCCGACAATCTGGTGCAGATGTTCTTCGGCTGGGAGGGCGTCGGGCTCGCGAGCTATCTCCTGATCGGCTTCTGGTACCACAAGCCGGAAGCCAATGCCGCCGCCATCAAAGCCTTCATCGTCAACCGGGTCGGCGACTTCGGCTTTTCGCTCGGCATTTTCGCGGTGTTCTATCTGACCGGCGCCGTCGATTTCGACACCATCTTCGCCCAGGCGCCGAGCCTGGTCGGCAAGAGCTTGCACTTCCTGAGCTGGGATTTCGACGCGCTCACCGTGGTCTGCCTGCTGCTGTTCATGGGCGCGATGGGCAAGTCGGCGCAATTCCGCCTGCACACCTGGCTGCCCGACGCCATGGAAGGTCCGACGCCGGTCTCGGCGCTGATCCACGCCGCCACCATGGTGACCGCCGGCGTGTTCATGGTGGCGCGGCTGTCGCCGCTGTTCGAGCTGGCGCCGACCGCCGCCGCCTTCGTCACCTTCATCGGCGCCACCACCGCGATTTTCGCCGCCACCGTCGGTCTCGTGCAGAACGACATCAAGCGCATCATCGCCTATTCGACCTGCTCGCAGCTCGGCTACATGTTCGTCGCCATGGGCGTGGGCGCCTATTCGGTCGGCATGTTCCACCTGTTCACCCACGCCTTCTTCAAGGCGCTGCTGTTCCTCGGCTCGGGCTCGGTGATCCTCGCGATGCATCACGAGCAGGACATCCGCAAGATGGGCGGCCTGTGGCGCAAAATTCCGTTCACCTATGTGCGTCATGGTGATCGGCACGCTGGCGCTGACCGGATTTCCGTTCACCGCCGGCTATTTCTCCAAGGACAAGATCATCGAAGCCGCCGCCGCCGGCACCAATCCGATGGCGAGCTACGGCTTCATCATGACGGTCGCCGCCGCGGCGCTGACGTCGTTCTATTCCTGGCGGCTGATTTTCAAGACCTTCCACGGCGAGCCGCACGACCAGCATCATTACGAGGGCGCGCACGAGAGCCCGAAGGTGATGCTGGTGCCGCTGGCGCTGCTCGCCATCGGCTCGATCGCGGCCGGCTGGCCGTTCCTCTCCATCTTCACCGGCCACGATGTCGAAGGCTTCTTCCGCGAGTCGCTGAAATTCGGGCCGGACAACAAAATTCTCGAGGACATGGAGCAGTTGCCGTTCTATATCTCGCTGGCGCCGAGCGTGATGATGGTGATCGGATTCCTGGTCGCCTTGCAGTTCTACATCCGCCGGCCCGATCTGCCCGAAGCGCTTGGCGCGCGATCAGGCCCTGCTGTACCGCTTCCTGCTCAACAAGTGGTATTTCGACGAGATCTACGATTTCCTCTTCGTGCGTCCCGCCATGTGGCTCGGCCGCTTGTTCTGGAAAGGCGGCGACGGTTTTGTCATCGACGGCTTTGGCCCTGACGGCGTCTCCGCGCGGGTGCTCGATGTGACGCGAAACGTCGTCCGCCTGCAGACCGGCTACCTCTACCACTACGCCTTCGCCATGCTGATCGGCGTCGCCGCCTTCATCACCTGGTTCATGTTCTCCGGAGCGCACGGATGACGAGCTGGCCGATCCTCTCCGTCGTCACCTTCCTGCCGCTCGCGGGCGCGCTGTTCATCGCGTTTCTCAGCGAGGACGAAGCGGGCGTGCACAATGCGCGCTGGGTCGCGCTGTGGACCACGCTCGTCACCTTTGCGGTCTCGCTGATCCTGCTGTGGCGCTTCGATCCGAGCTCGGCGGAATTCCAGTTCCTGGAAAAGCGGCCGTGGCTCGGCGGCGCCATCACCTATTCGATGGGCGTCGACGGCATCTCGCTGCCGTTCGTGATCCTGACCACGGCGCTGATGCCGATCTGCATCGTCGCGAGCTGGACCGCGATCCAGCGCCGGGTGCGCGAATACATGATCGCGTTCCTGGTCCTCGAGACGCTGATGGTCGGCACCTTCTGCGCGCTCGACCTGGTGCTGTTCTATCTGTTCTTCGAGGGCGGCCTGATCCCGATGTTCCTGATCATCGGCGTGTGGGGCGGCCCGCGCCGGGTCTATGCCAGCTTCAAGTTCTTCCTCTACACGCTGCTCGGCTCGGTGCTGATGCTGCTCGCCATCATGGCGATGTATTGGCAGGCCGGCACCACCGACATCCCGACCCTGCTGCATCACGCCTTCCCGCGCAACCTGCAGACCTGGGCGTGGTTCGCCTTCCTCGCCTCGTTCGCCGTCAAGATGCCGATGTGGCCGGTCCACACCTGGCTGCCCGACGCCCATGTCGAGGCGCCGACCGCCGGCTCGGTGATCCTGGCCGCGATCCTGCTGAAGATGGGCGGCTACGGCTTCCTGCGCTTCTCGCTGCCGATGTTCCCGGACGCCTCGCAATCCCTGGCGCCGCTGATCTACGCGATGTCGATCATCGCCATCATCTACACCTCGCTGGTCGCGCTGATGCAGGAGGATATGAAGAAGCTCATCGCCTATTCCTCGGTGGCGCATATGGGCTTCGTCACCATGGGCATCTTCGCGATGACGGCGCAGGGCGTCGCCGGCGGCATTTTCCAGATGATCTCGCACGGCATCGTCTCGGCCGCGCTGTTCCTTTGCGTCGGCGTCGTCTACGACCGCATGCATACCCGCGAGATCGCCGCCTATGGCGGCCTGGTCAACCGCATGCCGCTCTACGCCTTCGTCTTCATGGTGTTCACGCTTGGCCAATGTCGGGCTGCCGGGCACGTCGGGTTTCGTCGGCGAGTTCTTGACCCTGATCGGCACGTTCCGGGTCAACACCTGGGTGGCGACCTTGGCGACGCTCGGCACCATCCTGTCGGCGGCCTATGCGCTGTGGCTCTACCGCAAGGTGATTTTCGGCAAGCTGGAGAAGCCGAGCCTGTTCAACATCAAGGACATCGGCTGGCGCGAGATGGTGGTGCTGGCGCCGCTGGTGATCCTCACCATCGTGTTCGGCATCTATCCGAAGCCGGTGCTCGACATCTCGGCGGCTTCGGTGGCGCAGCTGATGGACAATTACCAGCACGCGCTCGAGCCGATCAAAGCGGCGATGGCGAGGTGAGGCGATGAACGCGGCCGTACACATGTCGACGCTTTATCCGCTGCTGCCGGAAATCGTGCTCGGGCTCGGCGCCATGGCGCTGTTGATGCTCGGCGCCTATGGCGATGCGCGCACGGCGCGGCGTCATCGACGGCCTGGCGATCGCGCTTCTGATCGCGGCCGGCGTGATCCTCTACCTGCTGCCCGCCGGCAAGCTCGTGAGCTTCAACGGCAGCTTCGTCGTCGACGACTTTGCCCGCTTCCTGAAAATCCTGGCCTTGACCGGCTCGGCCGCCGCCATCGCCATGTCGCTCGATTACGCCAAGCATGAGCGGCAGCAGCGCTTCGAATATGCCGTGCTGATCGTGCTCTCCACGCTCGGCATGATGATGCTGATCTCGGCCGCCGATCTGATCGCGCTCTATCTCGGCCTCGAACTGATGAGCCTGCCGCTCTACGTGGTCGCCGCCAGCCACCGCGATTTGCTGCGCTCGACCGAAGCGGGACTGAAATATTTCGTGCTCGGCGCGCTGTCGTCGGGCATGCTGCTCTACGGCGCCTCGCTGGTCTACGGCTTTACCGGCACGGTGAGCTTTGCCGGCATCGCGCAGGCCGCCGCCCATGGCGGCATCGGGCTGATCTTCGGCCTGGTGTTTCTGTTCGCCGGCTTCTGCTTCAAGGTTTCGGCCGTGCCGTTCCACATGTGGACGCCGGACGTCTATGAAGGCGCGCCGACCCCGGTCACCGCGTTCTTTGCCGCCGCCCCGAAAGTCGCCGGCATCGCCATGTTCGTGCGCGCCACCATCACGGCGTTTCCCGGCATCACCGCGCAGTGGCAGCAGATCGTCGTGTTCGTCGCCATCGCCTCGATGCTGCTCGGCTCGTTCGCGGCCATCGGCCAACGCAACATCAAGCGCCTGATGGCCTATTCGTCGATCGGCCATATGGGCTTTGCGCTGATCGGGCTTGCCGCCGGCACCGCCGAAGGCGTGCAGGGCGTGCTGGTCTATATGGCGATCTACGTCACCATGACGCTCGGCGTTTTTGCCGTGATCCTGTCGATGCGGCGCTCGACCGGCATGGTGGAAACGGTCGATCAATTGGCCGGCCTCGCCCGCACCAATCCGACCGCGGCGTTCTTCTTGGCGATGCTGCTGTTCTCCATGGCGGGCATACCGCCGCTCGCCGGCTTTTTCGCGAAATTCTACGTCTTCCTCGCCGCCATCAAGGCCGGGCTCTACATGCTGGCGGTGATCGGCGTGCTCGCCAGCGTGGTCGGCGCCTATTATTATCTGACGATCATCAAGATCATGTATTTCGACGACGCGGCCGAAGGCTTTTACGCCATGCCGGTCGAGCTGAAGCTGGTGCTCGCCGTGTGCGGCCTGTTCAACGTTTTGTTCTTCCTCTATCCGGGGCCGCTGGTCGGCGCGGCGAGCGCGGCCGCGCGTTCCCTGTTCTGATGCGGCTTGATCCCGCGGCCGCGGCGGCAGGCTTTCGCCTTTCAGCCTACGACACGCTGCCGTCGACCAACACCGAAGCACTGGCGTTGGCGCGTCGCGGCGAAAACGGACCGCTCTGGCTGACGGCGCGGCAGCAGACCGCGGGCCGCGGCCGGCGCGGCAATGCATGGATTTCGACGCCCGGCAATCTCTACGCCACGCTGCTCTTTTGCGATCCGGCCGCTGCCGAAACCGCGCCGCAATTGTCGTTCGTCGCGGCGCTTGCCGTTTTTGACGCGATCGTCGATCGTGCCTCGGCGTTGCGCGAAAAGCTTGCGCTGAAATGGCCGAATGACATTCTTTACGGCGGGCAAAAGCTCGCCGGCATTCTGATCGAGGGCGAAAGTGTCGAAGCCAGGCTTGCCGTGGCCATCGGCATCGGCGTGAACTGCATGCATCACCCGACGGAGACCGCCTATCCGGCGACCGATCTTGCCACGGTCGGGACGGCCGTTTCAGCCGATGACGTGTTCTTCGCGCTGTCCGGCGCGATGGAACGGCGGCTCGCGCAATGGCGCCGCGGCGCGGGTTTTCCGTCCATCCGCGCCGACTGGCTCGACTGTGCGGCGGGAATGGGCGGCGAGATGCGGGCACGGCTGCCGAACCGCGAATTTGTCGGCCGCTTCGAGGCGCTCGACGAACGCGGCCGGTTGCTGTTGCGCCTCGACGACGGCACGTTACAGACGATCACGGCCGGCGACGTCTTCCCGGTCGCGGCGAGCGAGCAAAGCTGATGGCGCAGAACGAACTGGTCTTTGCGCCGCTCGGCGGCATCGGCGAGATCGGGATGAATCTCTCGATCTACGGCTTCGGCGACGAGCGCCGCCGCCAATGGCTGATCGTCGATTGCGGCGTGTCGTTTGCCGCCGAGGAGCAATTGCCCGGCATCGACCTGATCCTGCCGGACATCCGCTTTCTCATCGAGGAGCGAAAGAACATCGTCGGCCTGGTGCTCACCCACGGCCATGAGGACCATATCGGCGCGCTGATCGACCTGTGGCCGCGGCTGAAAGTGCCGCTCTATGCCACGCCGTTCACCGCGGCCTTGTTCGAGGCCAAGCGGCTGTCGGAGCCCGGCGCGCCGCAAATTCCGGTCAAGGTGGTGCCGCTCGGCGGGCGTTTGAACCTCGGGCCGTTCACGGTCGATTTCATCAACGTCGCGCATTCGATTCCGGAATCCAACGCGCTGGCGATCCGCACGCCGGCCGGCATCGTGCTGCATACCGGCGACTGGAAGATCGATCCGACGCCGGTCATCGGCCCGCCGACCGACCAGGCGCGGTTGACCGCGCTCGGCGACGAGGGCGTGCTGGCGCTGATCGGCGATTCCACCAATGCGGTGCGCGACGGCCGCTCGCCGTCGGAAGCCGATGTCGCGCAGACCCTCGCCGAACTGATCCGCACCGCGCCGGCCCGCGTCGCCGTGACGACGTTTGCCTCCCATGTCGGCCGCATCCGCGCCGTTGCCGACGCGGCGCGCGCCGTGGACCGCGAAGTGGTTGTGGTCGGCCGCGCCATGGAGCGCGTCACGCAAGTTGCGCGCGAGACCGGCTATCTCGACGGCGTGCAGGATTTCCGCAGCATGGAGAGCTACGGCTATCTGCCGCCCGACAAGGTGCTGGCGCTGTGCACCGGCAGCCAGGGCGAGCCGCGCGCCGCGCTGTCGCGCATCGCCGAGGACGAGCATCCGGAGGTCACGCTGGCCAAGGGCGACCGCGTGATCTTTTCCTCCCGCGCCATCCCCGGCAACGAGAAGGCGGTAGGCGCGGGTGATCAACGGCCTGGTCAGCCAAGGCGTCGAGGTCATCACCGACCGCACCCATCTGGTTCACGTGTCCGGCCATCCGCGCCGCGCCGAATTGCTCGACATGATCGGCTGGGTGCGGCCGAAAATCCTGATCCCGGCCCATGGCGAGGCGCTGCATCTTGCCGAGCATGCCGAGCTCGGCCGCCGCGCCGGCGTGCCGCACGTGCTGGTCTGCCGCAACGGCGATCTGGTCCGCCTCGCGCCAGACGGCGCCCAAATCATCGACGAGGTGCCGTCGGGCCGGCTCTACAAGGACGGCTCGCTCCTGATCAGCGCCGAGGCCAAAACCGTGGCGGCGCGGCGCCGCCTGAGCTTTGCCGGCATCGTCTCGGTGGCGCTGGCGCTGAGCGAGAAGGGCGCACTCGTCGCCGATCCCGAAATCGAGCTGATCGGCATCCCCGAGACCGACGCCGGCGGTGCGTCGATGAGCGGAAATCGCCCGCGACGCGGTCGAGGAGGCCTTCGAGTCGATGCCAAAACCGCGCCGGCGCGATCCCGACGCGGTGGCCGAGGCGGTGCGGCGGGCGGTGCGCGGGGCCATCGCGCAGCGCTGGAACAAGAAGCCGATCTGCCACGTGCATGTGCTCACGGTGTAAGATGCTTCTGCCGGGATGCAGGAGACTTTAAAATGATCGGCAGGCTCAATCACGTGGCGATCGCGGTGCGCGATCTCGGCAAAGCGGCGGCGGTCTATCGCGACGTTCTCGGCGCGGAGGTTTCGGCCGCGGTGCCGCAGCCCGACCATGGCGTGACCACGGTGTTCATCACGCTGCCCAACACCAAGATCGAGCTTTTGGAGCCGCTCGGCGAAAGCTCGCCGATCGCAAAATTTCTGGAGCGCAATCCGGACGGCGGCATGCACCACCTCTGCTACGAGGTCGACGATATCCGCGCCGCTCGCGATGCCCTCAAGGCGGCCGGCGCCCGCGTGCTGGGCGACGGCGAGCCGAAGACCGGCGCCCACGGCAAGCCGGTGCTGTTCCTGCATCCGAAGGATTTTTCCGGCACCCTGGTCGAGCTGGAACAGGGCTGACGTCGTCGCGATCTTCTTCCTGATCCGGCGAATGGCGCCACGCCGCGCCGCCTGCCCTGCGCGTCGGGCTGAACCGATCAAGGCGTGTGGAAGAAAGGGCGACAACTTCAGCTTGAATAAAGATAAATTCTGAGTGAAACATCCATACCGGCACCGCCATGGTGTGACGATCGGTCGTTTTCAGTCGGCACAGGCAACGCAATCCCGGCGGCACCCATAAACGAGGGAATGGATAAAGGGGAGCGAGTGGATGTCACGCAGAATCCGGAAATCGCCCAAGAGAGCAAACAAGAAGGCAAAGCGGCCCGCAAAAGTCGCCAAGAAGCAGCTGCGGCGGGCGTCAACGGTTTCGCGCAAAAAAGCTCTCGCAGGGAAGAGAGCTTTCGCAGGCGCCCCCAAAGCGGCCGCCCGACGGCCCGCGGCGCCGACGGTCCTCGCGCGCATGACCGCATTGCCGTTCGACTACCCTCCGGTGCTCAAACATTTGATTTCGGCTTCGCCGGCGCTGATGGAATTGACGGAATCTCTTGGCAAGACTGTCAGCTTTACGGTGGCCCCGAAGACGGTTTCAAACGAGCCGATTCAGGCGCAACGGGGCGTCATGCATGAGCGCAAAATCGATGATTTCCGGCCGCGAAAGGATTCGGTCGAACAGGCCGTCGAACGATTGAAGCAGCTGGGCTTTCAGATCGGCCGCATCGGCCGTTTCGGCATTTCCGCAAGCGGACCGGCCAAGCTGGTGTCGGATGTGCTGGGCATCCGGCTTGCCGTGCAGGCGCGGCCGCGTCGCAGCTCGATACGCTCGATCCAAAACTTCGCCACCAGCTTCGACGTTCCGCAACCCGAGGACTTGTTCGTTGCGCCCAGGGAGACGCTGACGGTCAAGACCACGATCAGCGATCACATCGACGATGTAGTGTTCATTCCGCCGCCGCTGCATTTCGCGGCGCCAAATCCATCGCCGCCCGCCTACACGTTTCCGGGTGTCGATGCGGCAAGGATTCACCAGCTATTGAATGTCCCTCCTGGGCTCACCGGCAAAGGCGTCAAAGTTGCGCTGGTGGACACCGGCTTTTTCAGCCATCCCTATTACGCGGCCAAAGGATTTGATTATCAGCCGACGCCGGCGCCGCAGGTCGACGCTTATGGGCACGGCACCGCCATCGCCTACAACGTCTTCGCGGTGGCGCCCGAGGTCACGGTGATGGGCTTTCAGGAAACCGCGCAGCCGCAAGACGCGCTCGAAGCCGCCGCCGCCGCCACTGCCGGGGTCGATATCATCAGCTGCTCCTGGGGTTGGGAAAACGAGCAGACTTTTCCGATCCTCGAGGCGACGATCCGCGACATCGTCAACACCGATGGAAAGATCGTGCTTTTTGCCGCCGGCAACGGTCAGCAATGTTGGCCCGCCAGCATGCCGGAGGTGTTGGCGGTCGGCGGCGTCTACGCGGATCCGGGCGGCAATCTCGAAGCCAGCAACTATGCCAGCGGCTTCTCGAGCAATGTTTATCCCGGACGGCGGGTGCCCGACGTGTCGGGATTGTGCGGGCAGCAGCCGAAAGGCATTTATATCATGATGCCGTGTCCTCCGGGATGCACCATGGACCAAATGTTCGCCGGCCCGACATTCCCCGACGGCGACCAGACCGCGGCCGACGATGGCTGGGTTGCGGCAAGCGGAACAAGCAGCGCAACGCCGCAGATTGCCGGCGTCGCCGCACTTCTGGTTCAAGCCGCCAAGACCAAAGGCAAGACGCTCCACACCGACGACGTGCGGAAACTACTCGAAGCCAGCGCGTTGTCTGTCCAGGCCGGCAAGAATGCGCAAGGATTTCCGGCCGTGGGCCAGCCCAACATAGCCGTTGGCTATGGGCTGGTTGATGCCGGCAAGGCGATCGCCGCAGTTTAGCGGCGGCCCGCAGCGAACCGACGAGGATGACGTGATCTTATCGGCAACAGTCCGGGTCCGGCTCGATGGCGACAGCGCATCGGGAAAACCGAGCCCGACCGCG
Organism: uncultured Alphaproteobacteria bacterium; assembly: GCA_963831975.1. GTDB lineage: Bacteria > Pseudomonadota > Alphaproteobacteria > Rhizobiales > Xanthobacteraceae > BOG-931. The sequence continues at coordinate 1,812,268 of CAWHSO010000025.1, read as the reverse complement.
CTTCACGACACGGCGGCGCTTTTGACCGAGCTCGGTTTTCACGTGCTCAACGTGGGACGATTTGGGGTCAGTATCGAAGGCGAAGCGAAAGAGTTTTCCCGCGTCCTGGGGGTGGACATCGAGCAGGACAAGCCGTTGGTCGCGGAGGTCCATCCGCAAGACCCCAAGCTGCAAACGCTCATCGATTTGATCGAGGCGACGCCGAAACCGAAACTATTTTGATGCCGTGTTTGTCGAAGCCGTGTTCCAATCGGGGTGAAAGCGGCGAACCGGTGCGGGTCCCGCACCGGAAGGATTTTTCCGGCACCTTGGTCGAGACGGAACAGGCCTGAAAAATGCCCGTCACCACCGGCATCGCGATATTCTTCCTGATCTGGTGGATCGTGCTGTTCGCGGTGCTGCCGTGGGGCGTGCACAGCCAGCAAGAGGACGCCGACGTCGCGCCCGGCACCGATCCCGGCGCGCCGGCGATCCCCAATTTGCGCCGCAAGCTGGTCTGGACGACCCTGGTCGCGGTGGTGGTCTTTGCGGTGTGTTACGTCATTTATGTCGAGCGCCTCATTACGCTGGAAAGCCTTCTGGCGCCCTTTGGGCTGCACATGACCCCGTAGTTGGGCGTCTGGCCGAAATAATAATGTACAATTGAAACAATATCTTATGGGATTATTTTAACATTTTAGGCGCCGGGTGGAGGTGTTCCAGGCGCCTGTCATTCCCTCGCCGGCAAAAGAAAAAGCAGGGCCAAAGCCCTGCTCGAAAATCCTCATCCGAACCCTGAAGTTCCGCGTACTTATGTGGTTTTACGCATCCTCACCGTGGCAGTGAAGCCGCTTTACGCGTCTAGGGTATCCTCCCAAGACTTGGACCGCTTTCCCGAAATCTCGTGAACGAGATGGCGGTTTCGGGATTGCGTAAAATCATTGGTAATCGATCTGCGGGCTTTTGTCACGAGGCTGCCCACCTCAATCGGCAAAAAAATACCTCCCCAAATTCCTGCCCAAATTCCTGCCCTTGTATTTCCGCGCCGGTTCCGGTTTCACTGCCGCGGCCCCTAAGCGAAGAGTCCATGCGCCTTTCCCGGTTCTTCCTGCCCAATCTGCGCGAGACACCGAAGGAAGCGGAGATCGCTTCCCACCGCCTGATGCTGCGCGCCGGCATGATCCGCCAGGAGGCCGCCGGGATTTATGCCTTCCTGCCGCTCGGCCTGCGGGTGCTCAAGAAGGTCTGCGATATCGTGCGCGAGGAGCAGGATCGCTCCGGCGCCATCGAGCTTTTGATGCCGACCATCCAGTCGGCCGACCTCTGGCGCGAAAGCGGCCGCTACGAGGCCTATGGCAAGGAGATGCTGCGCATCAAGGACCGCCATGAGCGCGACATGCTCTACGGCCCGACCAACGAGGAAATGATCACGGCGATCTTCCGCAGCTATGTGCGCTCGTACAAGGACCTGCCGCTCAATCTCTACCACATCCAGTGGAAGTTCCGCGACGAGGTGCGGCCGCGCTTCGGCCTGATGCGCGGGCGCGAATTTTTGATGAAGGACGCCTATTCGTTCGACGTCGATTTCGCCGGCGCCAAGCATGCCTATAACCGCATGTTCGTCGCCTACTTGCGCACCTTTGCCCGCATGGGCCTGCGCTCGATCCCGATGGTGGCGGAAAGCGGCCCGATCGGCGGCAACCTGTCCCACGAATTCATCATCCTGGCCGACACCGGCGAGAGCGAGGTGTTTTGCCACAAGGACTATCTGGACTTTGAAGTTCCCGGCCCGGACGTCGATTTCACCCATGTCGGCCGCTTGCAGGCGATCGTCGACAAATGGACCTCGCTCTACGCCGCGACCTCGGAGAAACACGACGTGGCGGCCTACGAGGCGCTGCCGGCCGACAAGCGCGTCTCGGCGCGCGGCATCGAGGTCGGCCATATCTTCTATTTCGGCACGAAATATTCCGAGCCGATGAAGGCCGTGGTGACCGGCCCCGACGGCACCGACCGGCCGGTGCATATGGGCTCCTACGGCATCGGCCCGAGCCGGCTCGTCGCCGCCATCATCGAGGCCTCCCATGACGAGGCCGGGATCATCTGGCCGGAGCCGGTGGCGCCGTTCAAAGCCATGATCCTCAATCTCAAGCAGGGGGCGAGCGACACCGACGCGGCCTGCGAGCGGCTTTACGCAGAACTTGCGGCCAAAGGCATCGATACGCTCTACCACGACCTCGACGAACGGCCCGGCGCGAAATTCGCCATCGCCGACCTGATCGGCGTGCCCTGGCAGATCCTGGTCGGGCCGCGCAGCCTCGCCGAGGGCAAGGTCGAGGTGAAGCGGCGCGCCGACGGCGTGCGGGAGCTCATGACACCGGCCGACGCCGTCGCGCGGCTGACGTCTTGAAGCTGCGCGCCATGCCGGTCGCGCCCAAGATCAGAAGTCCGCATCCTTTTCGGCCAAAGCGCCGGCAGCGCCTACGGCGCGGCCTTGAGCGGGAAGGCTGAGTCGATCCGCGCGATGTCCGTTGCACCGAGGCGGACGTTTTCGGCGCCGGAATTTTCGGCGGCATGCTGGCGGTTGGCCGCCTTGGGGATGGTGAACAGCGAAGGCCGCCGCGTCAGAAAGCTGAGCGCCACTTGGCGCGGTGTCGCGTCATGGGCCGCCGCGATCTCGGCGAGCAGGCGGCCGCCAGGCGTGTGCGAACCCGGAAAACGGCCATGCCCGAACGGCGAATACCCGACCATGGCGACGCCGTGGGTCTCGCACCACGGCAGCACCCGCTGCTCCATGGCGCGCTCGGTCAGATCGTAGGGCACTTGGTTGCAGGCGATGCGGCCTTCGCCGGCCACCGCGAGCGCGGCTTCGAGATCGTCGACATAGAAATTGCTCACGCCCCAGGACAGGATCTTGCCGGCGCGGCACAATCGTTCGAACGCCTCGATTGTGTCTTCGAGGGGCAAGGCGCCGCGCCAATGCAGCAGGTAGCAGTCGAGGCGATCGGTACCGAGGCGGGCGAGGGAGGCTTCGCAGGAAGCGAGAGTGCCGGCGATCGAGGCGTTGTCGGGAACGATTTTTGAAACCAGGAAGACCTCGTCCCTGCGGCCGGCGATCGCCTCGCCGACGATCTCTTCGGCCGCGCCCCCGCCGTATTTTTCGGCGGTATCGATGTGGGTCATGCCGCGATCGAGGCCAAGGCGCAGCGCCGCGATCGCCGCATCACGGTCGGCTTGGTCGATGAACCAGGTGCCCTGGCCGATGGCCGGCACGTTGCGCCGCGTCGGGCCGAAACGATGCATCGGCATGTCACTTCCCCGCTGTGCGCCATCTCTCCGCCATCGGCGCGCCGATCATTCCACATATTCGGCGGAACCCTGAACCCAAATGAGCGATCGGATATCGCTCATGTCACGCGGCTTGAGAACGACGCGGCGCCGCGGCTGCGCGATGAAGCCGGACACGCCGCCTGCGCCGATAGCCGATCGGAGCGAACGGGGTTCCAGGCGGCAAACCGCTGCCGTCAAAGCATGACCACGCGCCCTGAGAATCATGGCATCCTGCCGGATCAATGGTTTGCGGCCGGAGACGTCGCACTTCGCAAGCCGAAACGCGCCAAAAGTCCAGTGGGAAACCATTGATTTTTATGGGTGACTCCGCGATTCCGCCAGAATCGTGTGAAACTCCGGGTACTCGCGGGGACCAGACCTGAATGTCCGAGCCGACCGGCACGCACCCTTTCGCTCCGTTCGAGTGGATGCTGTCGCTGCGCTATCTGCGCGCGCGGCGCAAAGAGGGATTCATCTCGGTCATCGCCGGCTTCTCGTTCCTCGGCATCATGCTGGGCGTCGCCACCCTGATCATCGTCATGGCGGTGATGAACGGCTTTCGCCAGGAGCTTCTGACCAAGATCCTCGGGCTCAACGGCCATCTGCTGATTCAGCCGCTGGAATCGCCGCTGACCGACTGGGAGGCGGTGGCCGACCGCGTCTCCAAGATCGACGGCATCCGGCTTGCCGCGCCGATCGTCGAGGGCCAGGCGCTGGCGTCGTCGCCGTTCAACGCCTCGGGCGTGCTGGTGCGCGGCATCCGCGCCGCCGACCTGACCAAGCTCACCTCGATCGCCAAGAACATCAAGCAGGGCACGCTCGACGGTTTTGACCAGGGCCAGGGGCTTGCCATCGGCTCGCGGCTCGCCGAGCAGCTTTCGGTGCGGGCCGGCGACAATCTCACGCTGGTGGCGCCGCGCGGCGCGGTGACGCCGATGGGCACGACGCCGCGCATCAAGGCCTACAAGATCGCCGCCGTGTTCGAGATCGGCATGTCGGAATACGACGCCGCCTTCGTCTTCATGCCGCTCGCCGAGGCGCAGGCCTATTTCAACCGCACCGGCGACGTCACCGCCATCGAGGTCTATACCGACGATCCCGACCATATCGACAGCTTCCGCAAGGCCGTCACCGACGCCGCGGCGCGGCCGATCTACATGATCGACTGGCGGCAGCGTAACGCCACCTTCTTCAACGCGCTCCAGGTCGAGCGCAACGTGATGTTCCTGATCCTGACCCTGATCGTGCTGGTGGCGGCGCTCAACATCGTCTCCGGCCTGATCATGCTGGTGAAGGACAAAGGCAGCGACATCGCCATCCTGCGCACCATGGGCGCGACCCAAGGCGCGATCATGCGGATCTTCCTGATCACCGGCGCCTCGATCGGCGTCGTCGGCACCGTGGTCGGCTTCCTGCTCGGCACCCTGATCTGCCTGAACATCGAGTCGATCCGGCGCTTCCTGTCGTGGCTCACCAATACCGAGCTGTTCTCGCCGGAGCTTTATTTCCTGTCCAAGCTGCCGGCCGACATGAACGTCAGGGAAACCACCGCCGTCGTCGTGATGGCGCTCGGGCTGTCGCTGTTGGCGACGCTCTATCCGTCGTGGCGGGCGGCGCGGCTCGATCCGGTCGAAGCGCTGCGCTACGAGTGATTGATCAGGCCGCGATGGACGACACCACCACGATAAGCGAGGCTGCAACGTCCACCGCCGACAAAGAGGACTATCCGCTCGTCTTCCTGCACGGCATCAGCCGGCAATTCCACCAGGGAGATGCGACGCTCGATATTCTCAAGAGCGCCGAGCTTGCGGTGTGGGCCGGGCAGTCGGTGGCGCTGGTGGCGCCGTCGGGCGCCGGCAAATCGACGCTGCTGCACATCGCCGGCCTGCTCGAACATCCCGACTGCCGGCGAAGTCTATATCGACGGCGCGCCGACCACGAACTTGAGCGACATCCAGCGCACGCGGATCCGGCGCAACGACATCGGCTTCGTCTATCAGTTCCATCATCTGCTGCCGGAATTCTCGGCGCTCGAGAATGTCATGCTGCCGCAGATGGTGCGCGGGCTCGGGCGCAAGGCGCGCAAGCGAGCGCGCCGTCGAGCTGTTGAGCTATCTCGGGCTCAAGGACCGCCTGAACCATCGGCCGGCGGAACTCTCGGGCGGCGAGCAGCAGCGCGTCGCCATCGCGCGCGCGGTCGCCAATGCGCCGCGCATCCTGCTCGCCGACGAGCCGACCGGCAATCTCGACGTGCGCACCGCGGAGCACGTGTTCGGCGCGCTCGGCCAATTGGTGCGCGCGTCCGGCCTCGCCGCCGTCATCGCCACCCACAATCTCGAGATCGCGGCGCGAATGGATCGCCGGGTCACCATCCGCGACGGCCTGGTCGTCGAGCTCCCGTAGCGTCTAGCGCATCGGCTTGTTGGGCTCGTATTGGGTATTGGCCCGGCAATCGGCGCCGGCGCCCTGGGCGGTGAGCTGGCACTGCGCGAAGCTGACGAAGCCGCAATTCCTGGCGCCGCCGGTGCCGTGCCAATAGGCGCACCACGGATAGTTCTGCGCCTCGGCGCGGCCGCCCATGGCGGACGCGGCAACGAGAGTGCCGAGCGCAAAGAGTGCAAATTTCATGATGGCCTCCTATCTTGCTGCGCTCTCAATGTAGCGAAAGCGGCAGCGTAGGCAGTGATTTTGAACACAGCCCGATCGAGCCGCGGATCCATGACAACGGCGCAGCGCTTCGCGCGTTGCCGACAAGGCTCAGTAGTTTTTTTGCGGTTTGCGCCTGGCCTGCGCGGGGTGTTCGCCGGGCGGCGGCACGTATTGGGTGTTCTGCCGGCAGTCGCTGCCGTTGCCGCGAGCGCTCTCCATGCACTGCTCGAAGCTGATGAAGCCGCAATTGCGGCCGCCGCCGCCACCCATGCCGCCACCCAAATACTCGCACCACGGATAGTTTTGCGCCCTTACGGGGGTACCCATGCACGGCAACGCGACGAGAATTCCTAGAACAGCAAGCAGATACCTCATGGCCGGCCTCCCGGGTCTGCGTTGGCTCTTAAGTTACTAACGCCGCGGGGCCGCCGTTATTTCACCAGCCGGCCGGAGAATTGGGTCCCGGCGCTCGACCGAAAGCAACGAGGCCGCCCGAAGGCGGCCTCGCATCCGAACATCGCTAGCGAGCGACGTAACTAGCAGGGGCGGCAAAAGCAGCGGCCGTAAGGGCCGCAAGCCCAGTACGAATCCCGGCCCGCAACGCGCGCCGAAACCGCGACACGCCACTTGCTTCACGATCGGCGTGGCGTTCTGCGCATGCAGGCCGGCGCTCAGCTGCTGGGCATTCGCCGTCAATGCCATCGCGCCGAGAACAAGCGCCGTTGCCGCCAAACTCAAAGTAAGTTTTTTCATCGTTCTTCCTCCTTGGTTGCGTGCTGTCGTGAGAGACGAAAATGCGAGGCCACCCACAGGGGCCTCGCATCCGATGCGCTTATCGGTTGCCCGATCAGTAGCAGGGCCGGCACCAGCAGCGGTACGGGCCGCACACCCGGGTCATTCCCGGCGGGCAATAGGGGCCGAAGCCGCCACAGGCCACGTGCTTGATGATCGGGGTCGCGTTTTGGTTGAGCGCGTGCATGCCGGCGGCTCCCGCGCCTTGGGCGTTCGCCGACAGCACCATCGAGCCAAGCACAAGCGCGGCCGACGCCAACGTCAAAGTGAGTTTCTTCATAGACCCTCCTCCTCGTGTGTTCCGAATGCGAAATAGCCGAAATGTGCTACGGCGCGGCGACACCCCACCCCAGCACTGCGACTTCCATAGCATCCGGCGGACTGAGTCGCCCACGATAGCTTAGTACGTCCCAACACGGCGGTCGGTTCAGGGCCGGACGGCACTTGGGGCAGCAGGTCAGGTTTCCGGAATTGGCGGGGCGGGCGGCCGGGGCAGGGACGGCGTTTCGTAGACCAGGACCGTTTCGCTGTTTTTCGCCACCTGATCGGCGAGATTGAGCCAGGCCTGGGCGATGTTCAGGAGTGCCAGTTTGCGTTCCGGCGCAAGCTCTTGGGCGCACTCCATGCAGTTGGACGCATACAGCCGGTAGCACGCGACGAGTTCGGCAGGCGACATTTGCGAAAGCCCCCCAATGTCTTTTGAAATCCTAGGTCTTTTTGACAAATCCCACGTCTTTTGACGCATCGCTTTTGACGCACTGTCTTATTTAAATCGTTCATTAGCCATTTGTTCCAATCCACAAACCGGTCCAGTGGCAGCTATTTATCGGGGAGGGGGCGGCTCGAATAAGGCAGCCCCGATTTGGGCTTGCGGCCTGGGCCGGACGGCGCATAGTCGCCGCTATGGCCAAACCCCGAGTCACCTTCAAAATGCAGCGGATCGCCGAGGATGATTGGCAAATCCTCGCCGAATATCCCGGCGCCGAACCCCGATATATCAAGGGCCTCAAGAGCAAAGCCGAGGTCGACGAATGGCTCCAGGGCACCCGCCGCATCGACTGGCTGCGGTCGCAGGGCTATGCGAAGTGACCAAGGCCCCAAACCGCCGGGACGTCAGCCGAGCGGGCTAAACTGGTCGTGGAGATCGCGGGCCACCGCGAGTGCTAGCGATGGCAAAGTCACAATTCGAAACAGACCCAGAGTGGATCAACAGGAACTCAGATTGGTCCAACAGGGCGGCACACCAAGTTGTGGAGGAACTGATCCTTGCGCGGCTTTTGCCACCGGATCAGGGCGCCCTCGCACGCGGGCTCGTCTCCAAGGAACTTCTCTATCTGCTGAGGGCTGGAGTGCGACCGACGGGGCCACCCTGAGATGCAAAAGGGATCGGTCGTGCCGGGAAAATCGTAGCTAGGATACTCGGAAAATCAATTTAGGAGAAACGAACTGGAATGAGGACACCACTCCATTGGGTGGTGGGCTCCTTTACGCCACGGACAGCTTGAAACAATGCGCATAGCCATATCGGTGATTGGCGGCCTCTTGATCAGCCTGATTGCTGGCGCTGTGTTGTTCGCTGGCTCGATTTGGCTTTTCATGAGGGATGCGGGCAGCGGATTTAATCTGTTTTCGTTGTATCTTTTTGGCCCCGTCGCCCTACTCGGCGCTGTAGGAGCTGTATTCGGGATAGGGCTGCTTGCCGGTTTCGGAATCTTCGCGTGGCTAGTTCGATCCGAGACCAAGATCTACCCTCGCCGCCACAATTCAAACTGACCCACTACCCGCTATTGACAATAGAACAAAAAGAGAACTATGTTCCCTGTTCGTTCAAAACAGAGGGGCATAGTCATGGTCCGCGCCGTTGCCGAAGAGGCTCTCGCATTAGCGTCACTTACCCTGTTCCTGGCCACAATCGCCGTTTGGGCCGAGGTGCTCGGGGTGCTTTGAGCGGGTGCATGCCGGCAGCGCCGGCATGAGGTGAAAGTTTCTGTGTGCGGTTTAGGCCGCCGCGATGGACAGCGCCGCTTGCGATCCCCCATCTTCGATCCACCTGGAATCGCAGATGGCGAGTGCCGAGCATCATGGCTGCTGAAAAATTGGCTCCTGCAAAAACGGTTGCTGTAAATTCGGGTGCCGCAAAGACGGCGAGCGATACGCTTGGCTTCGTGCATCTGCACGTCCATTCGTCCTATTCGCTGCTCGAAGGCGCGCTGAGCATCGCGCCGGCTCGCCGAGATGGCCAAAAAAGACCGCCAGCCGGCGCTGGCGCTGACCGACACCGACAACATGTTCGGTGCGCTGGAATTTTCCGAGAAGATGGCGAGCGCCGGCATCCAGCCGATCGTCGGCTGCGCGCTCGGCGTCGATTTCGGCGATCAGGAGAACCGCGGCCCGTCGGCGGGCGACCTGTGGCCGCGCATCGTGCTGCTCGCCGCGCGCGAAAACGGCTATCGCAGCCTGATGCGGCTTTCGTCGCGCGCTTATCTCGAGACCGCGCAGCACGAGCGCCCGCACATCAAGCTTGCCTGGCTCGACGGACGAGACCGACGGCCTGATCGCGCTCACCGGCGGACCAAGCGGTCCGCTCGACCTCGCCATCGCCGGCGGCCAGAACGCGCTGGCGCTGGCGCGCTGCGAAGAATTGCAGCGCCGGTTCGGCGACCGCCTCTATATCGAATTGCAGCGCCACGGCATGGCCAGCGAGCGCACCGTCGAGCCGGCCTTGATCGAGCTCGGCTATGGCCGCGGCATTGCGCTCGTCGCCACCAACGAGCCGTTCTTCGCCACGCGCGAGGATTACGAAGCCCACGATGCGCTGCTGTGCATCGCCGAAGGCAAGCTGATCTCCGACGGCGACCGCCGCCAGCTCACGGCGGAGCACCGCTTCAAGAGCCGCGCCGAGATGGCGCAACTGTTCGCCGATCTGCCGGAGGCGCTGGCCGCGACCGTGGAGATCGCCGAGCGCTGCGCCTTCCGCCCGCGCACGCTGGCGCCGATCCTGCCGCGGTTTTCCGCCGAACGCGGCGCGGGCGAGGTGGACGAGGCGCAAACGCTGCGCAGCGCCGCCGAAACCGGCCTCGACCAGCGCTTGAAGCGGCACGGCCCCGCCCACGGGCTCACCGCCGAAGATTATCGCGAGCGGCTCGCCTTCGAGCTCGGCGTCATCGCCTGCATGAAATATGCCGGCTACTTCCTCATCGTCGCCGATTTCATCCAGTGGGCGAAGGCGCAAGGCATTCCGGTCGGGCCGGGCCGCGGCTCCGGCGCCGGCTCGCTGGTCGCCTATGCGCTCACCATCACCGATCTCGATCCGCTCCGCTTCGGGCTGTCTGTTCGAGCGCTTCCTCAATCCCGAGCGCATCTCGATGCCGGACTTCGATATCGACTTCTGCCAGGACCGGCGCGACGAGGTCATCCAGTACGTGCAGGGCAGTATGGCCGCGACCGGGTCGCGCAAATCATCACCTTCGGCACCTTGCAGGCGCGCGGCGTGCTGCGCGACGTCGGCCGCGTGCTGCAGATGCCCTACGGACAGGTCGACAAGCTCTGCAAGCTGGTGCCGCAAAACCCGGCCAATCCGGTCACGCTCAAGCGCGCGATCGAGGACGAGCCGCGCTTGCAGGCCGAGCGCGACCGCGATCCCGTCACCCGGCGCGCCTTCGACATCGCGCAAAAGCTCGAAGGGCTGCACCGCCATGCCTCGACCCACGCCGCCGGCATCGTCATCGGCGAGCGGTCGTTGACGGAGCTGGTGCCGCTCTATCGCGATCCGAAATCGCTGATGCCGGTGACGCAGTTCAACATGAAATGGGTCGAGCCGGCGGGACTGGTGAAGTTCGATTTTCTTGGGCTAAAGACCCTCACCGTGCTCGACCTCGCCGTCAAGCTGGTGCGGCGGCGCGACGTCGATATCGATCTTTCCAGCCTGCCGCTCGACGACGCCAAGACTTACGAGATGCTGGCCCGCGGCGAGACGGTCGGCGTGTTCCAGGTGGAAAGTCAGGGCATGCGCCGCGCGCTGGTCGACATGCGTCCCGACCGCTTCGAAGACCTGATCGTGCTGGTCGCGCTCTATCGTCCCGGACCGATGGCGAACATCCCGACTTATTGCGCGCGAAAGCTCGGCCACGAGCGCACCGATTATCTGCATCCAAAACTCGAGCCGATCCTGCAGGCGACCTACGGCATCATCACCTATCAGGAGCAGGTCCAGCAGATCGCGCGCGACCTTGCCGGCTACAGCCTCGGCAAGGCCGACATCCTGCGCCGCGCCATGGGCAAGAAAGACCGCAAGGAGATGGCGTCGCAGCGCGGCGATTTCATCTCCGGCGCGGTCGAGCGCGGCATTGGCCGCGACGACGCCGAGGTTATCTTCGATACCTGCGCCAAGTTCGCCGAGTACGGCTTCAACAAATCGCACTCGGCGCCCTATGCGCTGCTGACCTATCAGACCGCCTATATGAAGGCGAACTATCCGGTCGAGTTTTTGGCGGCCTCGATGACGCTCGACATGGGCAACACCGACAAGCTCGCCGAATTCCGCGCCGAGGCCGTGCGGCTCGGCATCAAGGTCGAGCCGCCGTCGATCAATCGCTCCGACGTCGAGTTCGAGGTCGAGGGCAATACGATCTATTACGCGCTTGCCGCGCTGCGCGGCGTCGGCCGCCAGGCCGTGCAAAGCATTTTGGATGCGCGCGGCGAGGAGGCCGTTCGCCGACATGGCCGATTTCGCCCGCCGCATCAATCCGCGCGCGGTCAACAAGCGCGTGCTCGAAAGCCTCGCCGCCTCGGGCGCGTTCGATGGCGCTGGAGCCGAACCGCGCCCGCAGTTTTGCCGCGGTCGATATCGTGCTGGCGGCGGCGCAGCGCGCCCATGACAACGCAGCGCTCGGCCAGGACGAACTGTTCGGCGGCTCGACGACCAAGGAGCCGCTGGCGCTGCCGGTGCTCGAACCGTGGCTGCCGGCGGAGCGGCTGCAGAAGGAATTCGACGCCATCGGCTTTTTCCTCACCGGCCACCCGCTCGACGATTATGCGGCGGCGCTCAAGCGCCTTCGCGTGCAGTCCTGGGCCGAATTCGCCCGCGCGGTGAAAGGCCGGCGCCGGCGGCGGCAGGGTCGCCGGCACCGTGGTGTCGCGCACCGAGCGCCGCACCCGCAACGGCACCAAGATGGGCATCATCGGGCTGTCCGATCCGAGCGGCCATTACGAGGCGGTGCTGTTCGCCGAAGGGCTCGCGCAATATCGCGACCTGTTGGAGCCGGGCACCGCGGTGCTGCTCTTTCTCACCGCCGAGGTGCAGGCCGAAGAAGTGCGCGCCCGCATCCAATCGGTCGAGCCGCTCGATGAGGCGGCGGCGAAAATGCAAAAAGGCTTGCGCGTGTTCCTGCGCAACGAAGCGCCGATCGACGGCCTGGTGCGGCGGCTCGAGCCGGGCGGCGCAAGCCGCAACGGCGCGGAGTCCGCCGACGGCGAAGTCAGCATGGTGCTGATGCTGCAAAACGGCAGCGAGGTCGAAGTCAAACTCCCCGGCCGCTTCAAGGTCTCGCCGCAGATCGCCGGCGCCATCAAGGCGGTGGCGGGCGTAGTGACGGTCGAGGCGCTCTGAGTCGCAATCGTCATTGCGAGCGAAGCGAAGCAATCCAGTTCTGCGCCGCCGTTCTGGATTGCTTCGTCGCGGAGCCTGTCATCGGGCCGGCCACTTCGGGCCGGACCCGTTGGCTCCTCGCAATGACGGGCGCCATTGCGATAACCGTCCTTCCGATAAGGCAATTGCCGGTCTAGAAAGACGATAATGTCGCTCAACCCCGCCAATCGCCCGCTCAAGGCCATCATCATCGGCGCCGGCATCGGCGGCTTGGCCGCGGCTATCGCGCTGCGCCAGCGCGGCATCGAGGTTGCGCTCTATGAGCGCTCGCAAAAACTCGAAGAGGTCGGCGCCGGGCTGCAGATCGGTCCGAACGGCGTTAAGGTGCTGCGCGCGCTCGGGCTCGAAGACGAGCTCATGCGCAACGCGTTCGAGCCGCTCAGCATCATGTCGATCACCTGGGACGAAGGGCGGCTGCGCTTCCGCCAGCCGTTGAAGGCGATCGCGCGGGAAAAATACGGCGCGCCCTATATGACCGCGCATCGCGCCGATCTGCATAACCTGCTGCGCCGGGCGATCGGCGACACGCCGCTGCACGCTCGGCGCCAACTGCATCGGCGCCGACACCGTCAACGATACGGCGGTGGCGCGCTTTGCCGACGGCAGCACCGCCGAAGCCGATCTGGTCATCGGCGCCGACGGCATACGGTCTGCCATACGCGCGCAGCATTTCGGCTCCGGCGAGCCGCGCTTCACCGGGATGATGGCGTGGCGTTGCATCGTGCCGATGGATTGCGTGCCGAAGCGCGTCGGGCCCGGCGGCAGCGTCAGCCTCGAAGGCGGCGAATATTTCGGCTGGATCGGGCGGGACGGCCACGTCATCTGCTATCCGATCGGCGTCGACGGCGACAAGCTCAACATGTTCTGCGGTCACGTCACCGAACAATGGGTCGAGGAATCCTGGTCGGTGCCGTCAAGCCGCGAGGAGTTGATTGCCGCCAAGGCCGGCTGGAACGAGGCGCTGCTGGAAATGTTCCGCCACGTCGAGCACGTCTTCAAATGGGGTATCCACGACCGCGATCCGCTGCCGCAATGGACGCCGCGGCCGGGTCACGCTCCTCGGCGACGCCGCGCATCCGACCATGCCGACCTTGGCGCAAGGCGCCAACATGGCGATCGAGGACGGTTTTGTGCTGGCGCGGCTGTTGTCGCGCCACGGCGAGGACGTCGAAACGGCGCTGCAAGCCTATCCGGCCGAGCGCAAACCGCGCACCGACTGGGTGACGCTGAAATCGCGCGAGCAATTTGCCAATAACACCAAAGCGTCGCCGCCGCCGTTCGTCGATCGCACCTGGCTGTTCGTCAACGACGTCACCCGGGAGGAGGGGGCGCTGCAACCGGCCTAGCCAGCGGATCCAAGGATTTAGGATCGAATGTTCAGGTTGCGTCCACCGGGCCGATGCCTATATAAGGCGCCCAATCTCACACGCGGACCTTGGCCTTAAACAGCCGTCCGGTGTCTGCCCCATCCGGGGTGGGCTCTCGGTCCGCGGCGGATCAACCGGAGAATTTTTATGGCGCTGCCAGACTTCAGCATGCGCCAGCTTTTGGAAGCTGGCGTGCACTTCGGCCATCAGGCCCATCGTTGGAATCCGAAGATGTCCGAGTACATCTTCGGCACCCGCAACAACATCCACATCGTCGATCTGACGCAATCGGTGCCGATGATGCACCGCGCGCTGCAAGCCGTGAGCGACACCGTCGCTCAGGGCGGCCGCATCCTGTTCGTCGGCACCAAGCGGCAGGCGCAGGACGCCATCGCCGAGGCGGCGAAGAAATCGGCGCAATACTACGTCAATTCGCGCTGGCTCGGCGGCACGATGACCAATTGGAAGACCGTGTCCAATTCGATCAAGCGGTTGCGCAAGCTCGAGGAGATGCTCTCGTCCAACGAGGCGCAGGGCTATACCAAGAAAGAGCGGCTGACCTTGCAGCGCGAGCGCGACAAGCTCGACCGCGCGCTCGGCGGCATCAAGGACATGGGCGGGTTGCCCGACCTGTTGTTCGTCATCGACACCAACAAGGAAGACATCGCCATCAAGGAAGCGCGCCGGCTTGGCGTGCCGGTCGCAGCCATAGTCGACACCAATTGCGACCCCAACGGCATCACCTATGTGGTGCCCGGCAACGACGACGCGAGCCGCGCCATCACGCTGTATTGCGATCTGGTCGCTAGGGCCGCCATCGACGGCATTTCGCGGGCGCAAGGGGCGCACGGCGGAGATGTCGGCGCCCACGCCCAGCCGGTCATCGCCGAGGAATTGCCGCCGGAAATCAACAAGCTCGGATTCGAGCCGCTGTCGGGGCCGCGCGGCGTCGCCGACGATCTGAAAAAGCTCACAGGCGTCTCGCCGGCGATCGAGAAGCAGCTCAACGACCTCGGCATCTTCCACTACACGCAGATCGCCGAACTGTCGCCGACCGCCGCCCACAATGTCGGCGAGGAAGTCGGCCTTCCCGGCCGCGTCGAAGGCTGGATCGCCAAGGCGAAGCAACTGACGGCGGAATCCGAATAAGACACCGTCATTCCGGGGCACGCCGCAGGCGTGAACCCGGAATCCATAACCACCAAATGTGCGGCTTCTAGGCTGAGCGCCGAAATTCCAAGATCAGTGATTATGGATTCCGGGTTCTTCGCTTCGCTCAGCCCCGGAATGACCAAATAGGAATCAGCACCGATGGCAAACATCAGCGCAGGCATGGTGAAAGAGCTCCGCGATCAGACCGGAGCCGGCATGATGGACTGCAAGGCAGCGCTCACCGAGAACGACGGCAATCTCGAGGCCGCGGTCGATTGGCTGCGCAAGAAGGGACTGTCCAAGGCCGCCAAAAAGGCTGGGCGCGTCGCCGCCGAGGGTCTCATCGGCATTGCCACCACGGCCACTAAGGGCCTCATGGTCGAGGTGAATTCCGAAACCGACTTTGTGGCGCGCAACGATTTGTTCCAGGGCCTGGTGAAGATGATCGCCGGTGCCGCGCTCGATACCGGCCCGGATGTGGAAAAAATCCTCGCCGCAAAAGCCGGCAGCATCACCATTGCCGACGCCATTGCCGACACCATCGCCAAGGTCGGCGAGAACATGACGCTGCGCCGCGCCGCCGAGCTTGCGGTTAGCAAGGGCGTCGTCGCGAGCTATGCGCACAGCTCGGTGGTGGACGGGCTCGGCCGCATCGGCGTGATCGTCGCGCTCGAATCGGCCGGCAACGCCGAAGAACTCAAGGCGTTCGGCCGCATGGTGGCGATGCATATTTCCTTTGCAAACCCCCAGGCCATCGATCCGTCCGGCCTCGATCCGGCAACGGTCGAGCGCGAGAAAAATGTGCTTGCGGCCAAAGCCGAGGGCAAACCCGCGAACGTCATCGAGAAGATCGTCGAGTCCGGCCTCAAGTCCTACTACAAGGAGGTCTGCTTGCTCGATCAGCCCTTTATTTTCGACGAGAAGAATAAGGCCAGCGTGACGCAGGCTCTCAAAGACGCGGAAGCGAAGGTCGGCGCGCCGATTAAAGTCACGGGCTTCGTCCGCTTTGCGCTCGGCGAGGGCATCGACCGCCCCTCTGGCGATTTCGGCGGCGAGGTCGCGGCGCTGGCCGGCGCCCGTTAAACCCTGCCGTTCTCTGTGGGTTTCGCGCGGAAACGCCCTAATCCTATTGCGTTTGCGCGGGAATCGGCGGCGAGTGGCGGACATCGCGAGCGGACCCCTCGATGGCTAAGCCGAACTACCGACGGGTGATCGTCAAACTCTCCGGCGAAGCTTTGAGCGGCCCGGAGAAATTCGGCATCCACCAGCCGACCATCGATCGCTTTGCCGCCGATCTGATTGCCGCCCGCAAACTCGGCGTTGCGCTCGGCGTCGTGGTCGGCGGCGGCAACGTGTTGCGCGGCGCACAGATTTCCGAAAATGGCCTGTCGCGGCCGACCGCCAACTCCATGGGCATGTTGGCAACCGTGATGAATGCGCTGGTCCTGGAAGCCGCCATCGAGCGGGCCGGCGTGAGCGCCCGCACCATGTCGGCGCTGGCCATGCCGCAAGTCTGCGAGACCTATGAGCGCCAGCGCGCGCTGCGCCATCTCGAGGACGGCCGCATCATCGTGTTCGCCGGCGGCACCGGAAATCCCTATTTCACCACCGACACCACGGCCGTGCTGCGCGCGGCCGAGATGGGCTGCGGCGCCGTGCTCAAGGCAACCGACGTTGATGGGGTTTACACGGCCGATCCGAAGCGTGATCCGAAGGCCAAGCGCTATGACCGCCTGAGCCATCAGGAGGCCCTGGATAAACGCTTGAAGATCATGGACGCCACGGCCTTCGCGCTTGCCCAGGAAAACCGTATGCCTATCATCGTATTCTCGATCCGGGAGCAGGGCGCGATCGAGAAGGTGTTGCGCGGAAAAGGGCGCTTTACCGTCGTCGGCTAACGATCGCGCACCGGCCGGATCGCGGAAGGTGCCAGGAAGGCGCCAAGGAAGCTGCAAAGGAGGCTGCCAGGGAGGCTGCCATGACCACGACGACATTCGACATGAACGACCTCAAGCGCCGCATGCAGGGCGCGATTGCATCGTTGAAGCAGGAACTTTCCGGCTTGCGCACCGGACGTGCCTCGACGGCACTGCTCGAGCACGTCCAGGTCGAGGCTTACGGCAACCATATGCCGCTCAATCAGCTCGCCTCAATCAGCGTGCCTGAGCCGCGCCTGCTCAGTGTCCAGGTCTGGGATCGCACCATGGTGCATGCGGTCGAGAAGGCGATCTCGGCGGCAAATCTCGGCCTGACGCCATCGACCGAGGGCCAGGTGCTGCGGCTGCGCATTCCGGAGCTCAACGAGGAGCGGCGCAAGGAAATCGCCAAGGTCGCTCACAAATATGCCGAAGCAGCCCGCGTCGCCGTGCGCCACGTCCGCCGCGACGGTCTCGATCTCCTGAAAAAACTGGAGAAGGAGCATAAGATCAGCGAAGACGACGAAAAGCGTCAGGCCGGCGAGGTGCAAAAAGCCACCGACGCGACCATCGCCGAAGTCGAAAAGATGCTGGCCGGCAAGGAAAAGGAGATCATGACGGTTTGAGCGCGACAGGCGAAGTTCAGACGCAGGCGGCCGGGAGCGACGGCTTCGATATTCCCCGCCATGTCGCCATCATCATGGATGGCAATGGACGTTGGGCCGCGGCCCGCGGCCTGCCGCGGGTGGAGGGGCATCGCCGCGGCGTCGAGGCCTTGCGCAAGACGGTGCGCGCGGCGAACGAGCTGGGCATTTCCGTTCTGACGATTTTCTCCTTCAGCTCCGAGAACTGGTCGCGGCCGCCGTCGGAAATCCGCGATCTCTTGGGGCTGTTGCGCCGCTTCATCCGCAACGATCTGGTCGATCTGCACAAGAGCAATGTCCGCGTTCGTGTCATCGGCGAACGCGACGACCTCGATCCCGATATTCGCCGTCTCTTGCAGGAGGCGGAAGACCTGACCTGCAACAATAACGGTTTCACGCTGGTGGTGGCGTTCAATTACGGCGGGCGGCAGGAGATCGCGCGCGCGGCGCGGCGGCTTGTTGCCGAAGTGGCGCAGGGCCGGCTGGCAGCGAGCGACATCACGCCGGAATTGTTGTCGCGCCATCTCGACGCTGCCCGATCTGCCCGATCCCGACGTGATCATCCGCACCAGCGGCGAGCAACGGCTGTCCAATTTCCTGTTGTGGCAGTCGGCCTACAGCGAATTGGTGTTCGTTCCGATCAATTGGCCGGACTTCGACCGCGCGGCGCTCGAAGGCGTCATTGCGGAATACCGCCGGCGTGAACGCCGGTTCGGCGGATTGATCGCCCAGACCGGCTCGTGAGCAATCTCGACCAGCGCGGCGGCGGCGCCACCGAAAAAGTCGCGTCGTGGTTCGGCCGCGCGAATAACCTGACGCTTCGCGTCGTTTCGGCGGCCGTCCTTGGACCGCTCGTGCTGGTCTTTGCCTATGTGGGCGGCTGGCCGTTTTTCCTGCTTTGCGCCGCCGCCGGCGCCGGCATCCTTTGGGAATGGACCAGGCTGGTTGCCGATGGCGCCGACTCCAGGATCTTGCTGCCCGGCCTTGCGGCGTTGCTGTTTGCGCTCGTGCTCATCGGTCTCGACGAGCCCGGCGCCTCAGCCGGCATGATCTTTATCGGCGCGGCGCTGGCGGCGGGCGTCATGGCGGCGTGGCCGCGCCGCTTCCCGGCGCCCAATCCGCTGGTTTGGGGGTCGTGCGGCATCGTCTATGCCGGCGTCGCCTTCCTCGGGCCGGCGCTGCTCCGCCGGGACGCCGCCTGGGGTTTTGTCGCGGTGGCATTCGTGGCCGTAACCGTCTGGGCCACCGACATTTTCGCCTATGCGGTGGGGCGGATGATCGGCGGTCCATTGTTGTGGCCGCAAGTGAGCCCGAACAAGACCTGGGCGGGCGCCGTTGGGGGTGTCGCTGGGGGGGTTGCCGCAGGCACCTCGGTCGCCTATGCGAGCGGGGTCGATAAGCTTGTTGCCGTAGGGATTGTGGCTTTCGTACTTTCAATCCTGACCCAGGCTGGCGACCTGTTCGAATCCGCGGTCAAGCGGCGTTTCGGCGCCAAGGATGCGAGCGGCCTGATACCCGGCCACGGAGGACTGATGGACCGCCTCGACGGCTTTCTGGTCGCAGCATTCGTTGCGCTCCTGATCGGCATGCTCCGGCAAGGGCCCGACGCTCCGGCGCAGGGCTTGTTGGTATGGTAGGGTTGGCCCGGTGAAAAAGGCGCAGCAGAAACTTCAGGCCGCCAGACCGGATTTGGCGCGGGTGCCGAAATCGGTGACCTTGCTTGGCGCCACCGGCTCGATCGGTTCGAGCACCATCGATCTGTTGCAACGCGAACCTGGGCGCTATCGCGTGGAGGCGGTGACCGCAAACCGCAACGCCGGCGCGCTGGCGCGTCTGGCGCGCGAGCTCGGCGCGCGTTTTGCCGCGGTGGGCGATGCCGAAGCTTACAAGGAATTGAAGTCCGGACTGGCGGGCTCCGGCATCGAAGCCGCCGCCGGCGCCGACGCTTTGGTCGAGGCGGCACAGCGGCCGGCCGAGTGGGTCATGGCGGCCATCACCGGCGCCGCGAGCTTGAAGCCGACGCTCGCTGCGGCCGAACGCGGCGCGACGGTTGCGCTCGCCAACAAGGAATGCCTGGTCTGTGCCGGCGCCTTGTTCATGCGCCGCGCGGCCGCGGCGAGAGCGACTGTCCTGCCGGTCGATTCCGAGCACAACGCGGTGTTCCAGGCGCTGATGTCGGGCCGTCGCGACGAAGTGCGTCGCGTCATCCTGACCGCCTCCGGCGGGCCGTTCCGCACCTGGTCACTGGAGCAATTGCGCACGGTGACGGTGGAGCAGGCGCTCAAGCATCCGACCTGGATCATGGGGCCAAAAGTCACGATCGATTCCGCGACGCTTATGAACAAAGGCCTCGAGCTGATCGAGGCGCATCATTTGTTCGGACTGTCGCCCGACGAGCTCGACGTCATCGTGCACCCGCAGTCGGTCGTGCATGGCCTGGTCGAATTCCGCGACGGCTCGGTGATCGCGCAGCTCGGCTCGCCGGACATGCGCATTCCGATCTCCCATTGCCTGGGTTGGCCGACCCGCATGGCGACGCCGGCGCCGCGGCTCGATCTCGCCCGCGTCGCGGCGCTGACCTTCGAGGCGCCCGATCCGGGGCGCTTTCCGGCCCTGGCGATCGCGCGCAAGGCGCTGGCCGCGGGTGGGGCGGCGCCCACCATCCTCAATGCGGCCAACGAAATCGCGGTGCGCGAATTCGTCGGCCGAAGGCTGGGATTCCCGGGTATTCCCGCCCTTGTCGAGGCGACGCTGGATGCGGCGGAACGGCGCGGCGAGATGGCCGAGCCGCAATCGGTCGAGGAAGCGCTCGAAATTGACCATAATGCGAGAAGGTTAGCCGTCGACCTCTTGCCCGAAATTGCCGCAATGGCATCCTAGGTTCGGAATCGGGACGGGACAGGCAGGGGCGGCAGGGCAGCGTCATGGGGTCGTATTTCTTGTCGCATTTGCATGCGTTTGGGGGCGGCGTGGTGGGGTACCTGGTACCCTTTCTCTTCGTCCTCAGCCTGGTCGTGTTCTTCCACGAATTGGGGCATTTCCTGATCGCGCGCTGGTGCGGCGTGCGGATCCTGGTGTTTTCCATCGGCTTTGGGCCTGAGATCATTGGCTTTAACGACCGCTACAACACGCGCTGGAAAATCGCCGCCATCCCGCTCGGCGGCTATGTGAAATTCTTCGGCGACGAGAACGCGGCGAGCGTGCCGGACACCGAGCGCCTTGCCGCCATGGACGAAGGCGAGAAATCGCAAAGTTTCGTGTTTCAGCCGGTGGCCAAGCGCGCGGCCATTGTGGTGGCCGGGCCGATGGCCAATTTCCTTTTGGCCATAGTGATTTTCGCCGGCATCTTCATGCTTTACGGCAAGCAGTCCATGACCGCCCGCGTGGACACCGTGCAGGCCGATAGCGCGGCTGCCGCCGCGGGTTTTCAGCCCGGTGACCTGGTGGTGGCGATCAACGGCGGCGCCATCGGCGACTTCGCCGACATGCAGCGCGTCGTCAGCGAGAGCGCCGGCGAGCCGCTGACGATCACGGTCGACCGCAAGGGCGCCCAGGTCGTGCTCAAGGCGACGCCTGCGCTCAAGGAGATCAAGGACAATTTCGGCAACGTGCATCGCATCGGCATTTTGGGCATCACCCGGTCGACCGCGGCCGAGGATCTGAAATTCCAGCCGGTACCGCCGCCGCAGGCGGTGTGGATGGGCGTGCAGGAGACCTGGTTCGTCATCGACCGGACGCTGAGCTATATCGGCGGCGTCGTCGTCGGCCGCGAGGCGGCCGACCAGCTCGGCGGCCCGATCCGGATTGCCCAGATGTCAGGCCAGGTGGCGACCGTGGGCTTCGTCGCCCTCATTCATCTGGCGGCGGTGCTGTCGGTGTCGATCGGGCTGTTGAACCTGTTCCCGATCCCGCTGCTCGATGGCGGCCACCTTTTGTTCTATTCGATCGAGGCGCTGCGCGGCCGGCCGCTGTCGGAGCGCGCCCAGGAGGTCGGTTTTCGCATCGGCCTCGCAATTGTCTTGATGTTGATGATATTTGCAACTTTCAACGACATAGTTCACTTGGCGACCTCCTAAGGTGGCCCAATGGGACGTACTCGCGGGGGCGAGATCGAGCGTGGGGACAGTTGTGCAAAGGGTGGGGAAGTGGCAAAAATACGCGCAGAAATAAGATCTTAAGTCGAAAGAACTGAGGGAGATTCCTGCAGTAACCCGCCACTGGGGGCGGCCACTAGGGGTAAAGGCGCTTAGCGCATGGACATGTGTGTGCGGGTGAGACGGGGGCTCGTTCTGGCCGGCTTGCTCCTCGGAGTGGGTTTTGTGGGCCTGCCGGCCGGTGCCGCGTATGCGGCGCCGCCGGCGGAGGCTGGCGCGTCCGCGAGCAGCATCGTGGTCCAGGGCAACCGCCGCGTCGAAGCCGACACGGTGCGCTCCTATTTCAAGGTCGGCCCCGGCGAGCGCCTCGACGCCGCCAAAATCGATGCCGGCCTCAAAGCGCTCTACGCCTCCGGACTTTTTGACGACGTCCATATCAGCCAGGCGGGCGGCCACCTCGTCGTCACCGTGGTGGAATCGCCGGTGATCAACCGGCTTGCCTTCGAAGGCAACCACCGGATGAAGGACGAGCAGCTGCAGGAGGAAATCCAATCGAAGGCGCGCGACTCGCTGTCGCGCGCCAAGGTGCAGGCCGACACCCAGCGCATCGTCGAAGTCTATCATCGCAACGGCCGCTTCGACGTCACCGTGGAGCCGCAGATGATCGAGCGGCCGAACAATCGCGTCGATCTGATTTTCAAGGTCAACGAAGGCGAGAAGACCGGCGTGAAGTCGATCACCTTCGTCGGCAACAAGGCCTATTCGTCGTGGCGCCTGAAAGAGGTGATCAAGACCGCCCAATCCAATTTCTTGAGCTTCCTGCAGACCACCGACGTCTACGACCCCGACCGCATGGAAGCCGACCGCGATCTGATCCGCCGCTTCTATCTCAAGCACGGCTTTGCCGACGTCCAGGTCGTCTCCGCGGTCGCCGAATACGATCCCGCCAAGAAGGGATTCAACATCACCTTCACGATCGAAGAGGGGCCGGTCTACCACTTCGGCGTCACCGACGTTCAATCCAACGTCCGTGCCATCAACTCGCAGTCGCTGCGGTCGGTGCTGCGCATGCGCCAAGGTGACGTCTACAACGGCGAGGCGATCGAAAAGACGGTCGAGGACGTCACCGTCGAGGTGGCGCGGCGCGGCTATCCGTTCGCCACCGTGCGCCCGCGCGGCGACCGCAATCCGCAGACCCGCACCATCAACGTCTCCTTCGTCGTCGACGAGGGCACGCGCGCCTATATCGAGCGCATCAATATCCACGGCAATATCCGCACCCGCGATTACGTGATCCGGCGCGAGTTCGATATCGCCGAAGGCGATCCGTACAACCGCGCGCTGATCGACCGCGCCGAGCGGCGGCTCAAGAATCTGAACTTCTTCAAGTCGGTGAAGATCACCAACGAGCCCGGATCGGCGCCCGACCGGGTGGTGATCAATGTCGAGCTCGAGGAGCAATCGACCGGCGATTTCTCGATCATGGGCGGCTATTCGACGGCGGAAGGCTGGCTCGCCCAGATGTCGGTTTCCGAGCGCAACCTGCTCGGCACCGGCCGCTACGCCAAGCTCGCTCTGACCTACGGCGAATTCGTTCGCGGCGCCGAATTCAGCTTTGTCGAGCCTTATTTCCTCGATCAGCGGCTCGCGGCGGGCCTCGATCTGTTCGCCAAAGAGACGTTGGCCAACAGCTACCTGTCCTATGGCACGGAATCGTACGGCGGCAGCCTGAAGCTCGGCATTGCGCTGCGCGAAGACCTGGCGTTGCAACTGCGCTATTCGCTGTACACGCAGAAGATCACGCTGCCGTCCTATCTGAACGACTGCAACAACCTCAATCCGGATTTCTTGCAACACCTTCCCGACGCCGACCGCCATCAACACCGCGCCGCGATTTTCCCCTATGCGAGCACCACGAGCTGCCTTCTCTACGGCCAGGCCTCGCTGCCGGTGCGAGCCGAGCTTGCCAATGGCGCCACGCTGACGTCGCTGGCGGGATACGGATTGACCTACAACACGCTCGACAACAACAAGACCCCGACCAACGGTCTGTTGGTCACTTTCGGCCAGGATTTTGCCGGTCTCGGCGGCGACGTCGCCTATGTGCGCTCGTCCGTCGACTTCCACACCTATTACGAAGTCCTTCCCGACGTCGTCGGCACCTTGCATCTGCAAGCCGGCAACATGTTCGGGCTCGAGGGCCAGGGAGTCCGCCTGCTCGACGACTTCAAGATGGGCCCGAACCTGGTACGCGGCTTTGCGCCGGCCGGCCTCGGCCCGCGCGACATCACGCCGGGAACGTCGAACGACGCCATCGGCGGAACGAACTACTGGGGCGCGAGCATGGAATTCCAATATCCGTTCTACTTCCTGCCCAAGGACGCCGGCTTCCGCGGCGCCGTGTTCGTCGATGCCGGCTCGGTGTGGGGCTACAAGGGCGAGACGCACGTTTGCGGCAGACCGGCGAAATCAACGGCTTCGTCAACGCCGCCCAGGGCGGTTTCTTCTGTCAATGCGGCATGCAATTTGCCGACAGCGCCGGCGGTGCGCATGTCGGCCGGCGCCAGCATCATCTGGGATTCACCCTTCGGTCCGCTGCGGTTTGATTTTGCCTATCCGATTCTGAAGCAGAGCTACGACCGAACCCAATTCTTCGCCTTCGGCGGCGGAACGCACTTCTAGGCGCGGCCTGAGCTCTCGTCATGGACGGGCGCATGCCGGACACTGCACGAGCTCAACGGGTGCTCACGATCGAGGAGATCGCTGAGCTGACGCGCGCCAAGCCGCGCGCGGGCGATCCGCTCGACCGGCGCATCAGCAATATCGCCCCGCTCGATACCGCGGTCGCGGTCGATATCAGCTTTCTCGACAAGCCAAAATTTCTCGACGCCTTGGCGGTCACGCGCGCCGGAGCCTGCTTCGTCAGCCCGCGCTTTGAAGCCAAGGCGCCGCCAGGTCTGGTCGTCCTGGTGACGCCCGAGCCGTATCGCGCCTTCGTCGCGGTCACGCGCGCGCTGTTTCCCGATGCGTTACGCCCATCGTCGATGTTCGGCGTCGAAAGGCCGCAGCAAGGACGCGCACGTTCATCCGTCGGCGCGCCTTGAAGCGAATGTGACGCTCGATCCGCTCGCGGTCATCGGTGCCGATGCCGAGATCGGCGCCGGCACGGTGATCGCGGCCGGCGCCGTTATCGGCCCCGGCGTACGCATCGGCCGCGACTGCGCGATCGGCGCCGGCACGACGATCCAACATGCGTTGATCGGCGATCGGGTGATCATCCATCCGGGTGTCCGTATCGGCCAGGACGGCTTTGGCTATTTGCCGGGCGCGCAAGGCCATCAGAAAATTCCGCAAACCCGCCGCGTCATCATTCAGGACGACGTGGAGATCGGCGCCAATTCGACCATCGACCGCGGCGCGACCCGGGATACCGTCATCGGCGAAGGCACCAAGATCGACAATCTGGTGCAAATCGGACACAACACCTCCATCGGACGGCACTGCCTGCTCGCCGCGCAAACCGGCATATCCGGCAGCGTCGAGGTGGGGGACTACGTCATGATGGGCGGGCAGGTTGGCATTGCCGACCATTTGACCATCGGCGATGGCGCCATGCTCGCCGCGCGCTCCGGCGTCATCTCCGATGTTCCCGCCGGCGCACGCTATAACGGCTGGCCGGCGCAGCCGGCGCGCGAGTGGCTGCGTGGCGTCAGCTGGCTGCGCCGCATGGCGCGCAGCTGCCGGCAAATCCGACGAGGGCGACGAATGAACGACACCCTCAGCGCCATCGACATCGGTGAAATTTTGCGGCTGTTGCCGCATCGCTACCCCTTCGTCATGATCGACCGTCTGATCGACATGCGCGCCGACGAGCACGCCATCGGCATCAAGAACGTCACCGTCAACGAGCCGCAGTTCATGGGCCACTTTCCCGACAATCCGGTGATGCCCGGCGTGCTGGTGATCGAGGGCATGGCGCAGACGGCGGGCACGCTCTGCCTATGGCATCTCGGCGCCGAGGCGCGCGGACGAAAAGTGTATTTGCTCACCATCGACAAAGCGAAATTCCGCAAACCCGCGATACCGGGCGATACAATCGAATATCACGTCGACAAGATCGCGCACCGCCGCAACATGTGGTGGTACCGCGCCGAGGCCAAGGTCGGCGGCGCGCTGATCGCCGAGGCCGAAGTCGGCGCCATGATTGCCGAGGACTAGATGGCGATCGATCCGACCGCGCGCGTCGCCGACGGCGCGCGCATTGGCGAGGGCGTGGAGATCGGGCCGTATTGCCTGGTCGGGCCGCAGGTCGAGCTTGCAAGCGGCGTGCGCCTGATCGCCCATGTCAACGTCACCGGCGCCACGACGATCGGCGAGGGCACCGTGGTCTATCCGTTCTCGTCGCTCGGCACGCCGCCGCAATCGGTGCATTATCGCGGCGGCCCGACCAGGCTGATCATCGGCGCGCGCTGCGAGCTGCGCGAGAGCGTCACCATGAACATCGGCACCGAAGACGGCGGCGGCGTCACGCGCGTCGGCGACCGCTGCTTCATCATGGTCGGCGCCCATGTCGGCCATGACTGCCAGGTCGGCAACGACGTGAACCTTGCCAACAACGTGGTGCTCGGCGGTCATGTTTCGGTCGGCGACCACACCTTTCTCGGCGGCCATGTCGCGATCCATCAACATGTGCGGATCGGCGAGGGCGTGATGATGGCGGGCATGTCGGCGGCGCGCGACGACATCATCCCGTTCGGCTTTGCGCTCGGCCAGACCGGCGCGCTGGTCGGATTGAACATGGTCGGCCTGCGCCGGCGCGGCGCCACGCGCGCCGAGATGCACAAGGTGCGCAACGCCTACCGCTCGCTGTTCTTTGTCGAAGGCCGCATCGCCGAGCGCATCGACGCGGTCGAGCGTGAATTCGGCAACGATCCGCTGGTCGGCAAGATGATCGCCTTCATCCGCGCCGGCGGCAAGCGGCCGTTGATGCGGCCGCGCACGCGGCGCTGGAACGACGGCCCGGACGAATGACGCCGCCTGATGAGGGCTTCCATGGCTGATGCCGAGCGTGGTCCCATCGCCATCATCTGCGGCGGCGGCAGCTTTCCCGGCGCAGTCGCCGAGGCGATTGTGCGCAGCGGCCGCCAGCCGGTGATGTTCGCGCTGAAGGGCTGGGCCGACGCCAAGATCATCGAGCGACTATCCCCATCATTGGATCGCCATCGGCCAGGTCGGGCCGCTTGTTTCGCCTCGCGCGCGACGGAGCACTGCAAGGAGGTTTTGTTCATCGGCACGCTGTTGCGGCCGCCGCTGAGGCAAGTGCGGCTCGATTGGCAGACCATCCGATTGCTGCCGCGCATCGCCGAGCTTTTTCGCGGCGGCGATAACCGGCTGTTTCCGGCACCGCGAGCATGGCGGAGGAGCGGCGGCCTGCGGGTGATCGGCGTGCGCGAAGTGGCGCCGGAAATTTTTGTGCCCGAAGGCGTGCTCGGCCGCTGTCAGCCTGCGGAGCGCGACCGCGGCGACATCGCGCGGGCGATGAAAATGATCGCGGCGCTCGGGCCGTTCGACGTCGGCCAGGCCGCGATCGTCGCCAACAACCACGTGCTTGCCGTCGAGGCGGCGGAAGGCACCGACAATATGCTGGCGCGGATCGCCGAGCTGCGCCGGCAAGGCCGCGTCACCACGCCGCCCGGCGTCGGCGTTCTGGTCAAGGCGCCAAAACCCGGCCAGGATCGCCGCTTCGATCTGCCTTCGATCGGGCCGCGGACCATCGAGGGTGCGGCGCGCGCCGGGCTTGCCGGCGTCGCCGTCGCTGCCGGCTCAACCATCATCGCCGAGGCGGCCGAGGTCATCGCAATGGCCGATCGGGAGAAGATTTTCATCGCCGGCGTGGGCGAGGACGCGGCGCGATGAGGCACGAGCCGCAAACCCGGCCGCTCTCGCTTTATATCGTCGCCGCGGAAGAATCCGGCGATGCGCTCGGCGCCGCATTGGTTCGTGCGCTCAAAGCGCGGCACGGCGGCGCATTGACGTTCAACGGCGTCGGCGGACGCGCCATGGCGGCTGCCGGCATCGTCAGTCCATTCGCCATCGACGAGCTTTCGATCATGGGCATTGCGGCGATCCCGCGCCGGCTGCCGATGATCTTTCGCCGAATTCGCCAGACCGCCGCCGCCGTGGTCGCCGCGCGCCCGGATGCGCTGGTGATCATCGACAGTCCCGATTTCACCCACCGGGTCGCCCGCCGCGTGCGCCGGCTCGCGCCCAAAATCCCGATCCTCGATTACGTGTCGCCCTCGATCTGGGCGTGGCGGCCCGGCCGCGCCCGCGCCATGCGCGCTTATGTCGATCAGGTGCTCGCCATCCTGCCGTTCGAGCCGGCGATGTACGTCAAGCTCGGCGGGCCGCCGTGCCTTTATGTCGGTCATCCGATGATCGAGCGCATCGCCGAATTGCGCCCCAATGCCGAGGAGGCGCAGCGCCGCCAGCGCCGATCCTGCCCGTCGTCCTGGTACTGCCCGGAAGCCGCGGCGAGCGAAATCCGGCATTTGCTCGGCACATTCGGCGCCGCGATCGAGCAAGTTGCCGCGCGCTGCGGCCCGATGGAACTGGTGCTGCCGACCGTGCCCCATCTGCGGCGCAAGTGCGCGCGGCGGTCGCCGGCTGGACCGTCGCGCCGCGGATCGTGGTCGATCCGGCGGAGAAATGGGCCGCCTTTCGCCGCGCGCGCGCGGCGCTCGCGGCATCCGGCACGGTCACGCTCGAACTCGCGCTTGCCGGCATACCGACAGTCGCGGCTTATCGGATGTCGCCGTCGAGGCCTTCATCGTGCGGCTGTTGCGGCTCCTGGTCAGGCTGCCGAGCGTCATCCTTGCCAATCTGGTCCTCGGCGAGAACGTCATTCCGGAATTTTTGCAGTCCGACTGCACGCCGGAGCGCCTCGCCGAGGCACTCCTGCCGCTACTCTCCGACACGCCGCAGCGGCAACGCCAGATCGAGGCCTTCGGCCGGCTCGATGCCATCATGGCCATCGGCGGCGAGGCGCCGAGCGCCAAGGCCGCGGCGATCGTCCTCGACGTGGCCCGGCGGGCCGGCGCGATCCGGCGGCGCTGAGCGCGTCACCGCCGTGTTAACCGCTGATCGGACGCCGCTCTACCATTGCGGCAGGCATCCTGCTAAGGCCGCAAGCACAAGGCACTTCGCAAGCGACAACTGCAAAGAACCCAGCGTGAGCAAGTCCAAGAAAACCATCCGGAAATCCGCGACCCGCGCGGCGATCACCGGGGTGTTCGGCTACGTGCCGCCCGACCTTCTCACCAACGCCGAACTGGCCAAGATGGTCGATACCAGCGACGAGTGGATCGTCGAGCGCACCGGCATCCGCGAACGCCACATCCTCAAGGGCAAGGGGCTCGGCACCTCGCATATGGGCGCCGAGGCGGTGCGCGGGCTCTTGAGCAAGACCGCGACCGCGCCCGGCGACGTCGATCTCCTGATTTGCGCGACGACGACGCCGGATCTCGTCTTTCCCTCGACCGCCAATCTGATCTGCGACATGGTCGGCATCCGCAACATCGGCAGCTTCGACGTGCAGGCGGCGTGCTCCGGCTTCGTCTATGCGCTCACCATTGCCACGCAATTCATCGAGACCGGGAAATTCCGCAAGATCGTGGTGGTCGGCGCCGACAAAATGTCGGCGATCATCGACTACACCGACCGCGCCACCTGCGTGCTGTTCGGCGACGCCGCCGGCGCGGTCCTCATCGAGCCGAGCAAAAAGTACGGCATCATCGACACGCTGATCCGCTCCGACGGCGCCGGCATGCCGCATCTGCACCAAAAAGCCGGCGGCAGCCGCATGCCGCCGACGGCGGAGACCGTGGCCAAGCGGCTGCATTACGTCCATCAGGAAGGCGCCGCGGTCTACAAATTCGCCATCGCCCGCATGGCGGACGTCGCCACCGAGCTGATGGCGCGCAATCATCTGACCAGCGACCAGATCGACTGGCTGGTGCCGCACCAGGCCAACCGGCGCATCATCGAGGCGACGGCGGAGCGCATGAAGCTCGACCCGAAACAGGTGATGGTCACCATCCACAAATACGGCAACACCACCGCGGCGACGATCCCGCTCTGCCTGTGGGATTACGAGAGCAAGCTCAAAGCCGGCGACCGCATGATCCTCGCCGCCTTCGGCGGCGGCTTTACCTGGGGCGGGGTGTATCTGACCTGGGCTTATGACGCGCAACGCGAATAGCCAACGTATTAAGTGCTGTACTTTTGTAGTTGCACAACCTAGTATATTCCATTCATTCGGTCACTATCGCGACTTCTTCAGAGAATCGTAGGTGATTCAAAAAGGGAGGGAATATATGTGTCAGCGTTTAACGGTGGCGATCACCAGTATTATCCTTGCCATTGGAGCGGCGACGATCGGAACAAGCTTCGCTGCTAATCCTTCTATCCCTGTCCCTAATTTTTATGCGATAGGTTCGGTGACAACTCAGGGTGCGCCCACGCCGTACTTTGGTCCGGCGCCACTAGTGGAAATTATCACTCAAATCTGAGGGAAATCCGTTCAATCCGCCTCGAATTATTGCGCAGTTTTATGTTCTGGAATTTCCAACGCTTAATACAGCTACTGTCGTTCTTGTTACACCAACCAGTGGGACGGCTGGGTGCTTTAGCAATGTCGCTCCGCCCCCAGTGCCTGCGGTAAATAAATTCACAGTGGCCTGCCGCAGATACGATACCGCTGCCGACGTGCTCGAGGGGTTCAATTACCTTGTAATCCAACCGGGTGCACTACCAGCTGCTCCGGTCGTGCCCTAGGGGAGGATGAGGTCATCTCGCGATTTTGCCCGCGCGGTTAGGCTGAACGGCGTGGCATTGCGCTTAACGCAACGAAAAATTAGAAACGCCGAGCGGCGCAATGCCCAGCCTACGAGATTACTTCCGCTTCGAGATCGGCTGATATTCCCGCTGCGGCGAGCCGGTATAGAGCTGGCGCGGCCGGCCGAGTTTCTGGTGCGGATCCTCGATCATTTCCTTCCACTGCGCGATCCAGCCGACGGTGCGGGCGAGCGCGAACAGCACCGTGAACATGGTGGTCGGAAAACCCATGGCGCGCAGCGTGATGCCGGAATAGAAGTCGACGTTCGGATAAAGCTTCTTCTCGATGAAATATTCGTCGTGCAGCGCGATGCGCTCGAGCTCGATGGCGACGTCGAGGAGCGGATCGTTGACGCCGAGCTCGCTCAACACCTCGTGGCAGGTCTTCTGCATCAGCTTGGCGCGCGGATCGTAGTTCTTGTAGACGCGATGGCCAAAACCCATCAGGCGGAATGAATCCTTCGGGTCCTTCGCCTTCTTGACGAATTCGGGGATGCGGTCGACGGAACCGATCTCGCCGAGCATTTTTAGCGCCGCCTCATTGGCGCCGCCGTGCGCCGGGCCCCACAGGCAGGCGATGCCGGCGGCGATGCAGGCGAACGGATTGGCGCCGGTCGAGCCGGCGAGCCGCACGGTCGAGGTCGAGGCGTTCTGCTCGTGGTCGGCGTGGAGCGTAAAAATGCGGTCCATGGCGCGCGCGATGACCGGATTGGCCTTGTACTCCTCGCACGGCACCGCAAAGCACATGCGCAAGAAGTTCGAGGCGTAGTCGAGCTTGTTGTTCGGATACATGAACGGCTGGCCGATGGAATATTTGTACGCCATGGCGGCCAGCGTCGGCATTTTCGCGATCATGCGGATCGAGGCGATCATGCGCTGCTGCGGATCGGTGATGTCGGTGGAGTCGTGATAGAACGCCGACAGCGCGCCGACCGAACCGACCATGACGGCCATGGGATGGGCGTCGCGCCTAAAACCCTGGAAGAAGCGGCTCATCTGCTCGTGCACCATCGTGTGATGGATCACGCGGTCGACGAAATCGGCCTTTTGCGCGGCGGTGGGCAATTCGCCGTAGAGCAGGAGATAGCAGGTCTCGAGGAAGTCGCCGTGCTCGGCCAGGTCGTCGATCGGGTAGCCGCGATAGAGCAAAATGCCTTGCGTCGCCGTCGATATAGGTGATCTTGGATTTGCAGGAGCCGGTCGAGGTGAAACCCGGATCGTAGGTGAAGATGCCGGCCTCGGCGTAGAGCTTGGAAATGTCGATCACTTCGGGGCCGATGGTCCCGTCGTAGATCGGGAAATTGTAGTTCTTGTCGCCGAGTTTCAGCGTGCCGGTCTTGATGTTGGCGCCGGTCTTCGCGTCCATGATCGTATCCTCGAGTAAGTGGCAACCGAAACGGCAGGTTGCGGGCGGTGGTCAAAGAAGCGGCAGCCCGATCCGGCCGTTATGGGGGTAGCTTAGCAAAGTGTGCACTGCAAGATAATAGGCATGTGACACGGCGCGCGCGACGTAAACCTTGCGTTATTCAGGCGCTTTGCGAGCCGGTCTGATCTGCGACGCGAGCGAGGCTCTCGGCCTTGCCGAGCACGGCCAGCACCTCGAAGATTCCGGGCGAGGTGGTGCGGCCGGTCAGCGCCGCCCGCAGCGGCTGGGCGATGGCGCCGAGTTTTGCGCCCTTGCGCTCGGCAAAGGTGCGGACCGCCTGTTCGGTCGTCTCGGGCGTCCAAGGCTCGACGGCGGCCAGCTCGGCGGCGATATCGGCCAGCAAAGTCTTGGCATCCGGCGTCAGCAGGGCGGCGGCCTTGTCGTCCAAGGGGAGCGGCCGGTCCGCCCAGAGAAACTTAGCGCCATCAATAAGATCGAGCAGCGTCTTGGCGCGCTCCTTTAAGCTTGGCATGGCGTCGAGCCACTGCCGGCGCAGCTCCGGCGTCAGCTTGGCGGCGAGTTTTGCGCCGTCGGCGATATGGGGCAGCAGCTGGTCGATGGCCGCGAGCAGATCGGCGTCGGCGCTTTGCCGGATGTAATGGCCGTTGAGGCTTTCCAGCTTGGCGAAGTCGAAACGCGCCGGCGAGCGGCCGATCTGCGGCAGGTCGAAGGCGGCGATCATCTCTTCGGTGGAGAAGATTTCCTGGTCGCCATGGGCCCAGCCGAGCCGCACCAGATAATTGCGCAGCGCCACCGGCAGATAGCCCATGGCGCGATAGGCGTCGACGCCGAGCGCGCCGTGGCGCTTCGACAGTTTTGAGCCGTCGGGGCCGTGAATCAGCGGGATATGCGCCATGACCGGCACCGGCCAGCCGAGCGCGTCGTAGATCTGTTTCTGCCGCGCGGCGTTGGTCAAATGGTCGTCGCCGCGGATGATGTGGGTGACGTCCATGTCGTGATCGTCGACCACCACGGCGAGCATGTAGGTCGGTGAGCCGTCGGAGCGCAGGAGCACGAGATCGTCGAGATTCTCGTTCTGCCAGACGACGCGGCCCTGGACCTGGTCCTCGATGACGGTCTCGCCGGTGAGCGGCGCCTTGAGCCGGATCGCCGGCTTGACGTTCGGTCGGCGCCTCGCCCGGATCGCGGTCGCGCCAGCGGCCGTCGTAGAGTTTTGAGCGGCCTTCGCGGCGCGCCGCCTCGCGCATGTCCTTGAGCTCGTCGGGGCTCGCATAACAGCGATAGGCGTTGCCGGTCGCGAGCAGTTGCTCGACCACCTCGCGGTGCCGCGCCGCGCGGGCGAACTGATAGACCACCTCGCCGTCCCAGCCGATGCCGAGCCAGTTGAGCCCATCGAGGATGGCGTCGATGGCGGCTTGCGTCGAGCGCTCGCGGTCGGTGTCCTCGATCCGCAGCAGCATCTTGCCGCCACGGCCGCGGGCATAAAGCCAGTTGAACAGCGCGGTGCGGGCGCCGCCGATATGGAGAAAACCGGTGGGCGAGGGGGCAAAACGGGTGACGACGGCCATTGCTATCCTGATCCGCGGGCGCGGGCTCGTTTAGCACGCTTAAGGGTTAAGGACAGTAAGCCGGACGCAAGCTTTTTCGGCGCCGGGCTTGACCCCGCGGGCCAACTTGTCCAATCCGGGGCGCAATCGCATCTTAGGCTTAATCGGCGCGTTGCCCGGCTCTTGCGGCGGCGCCAAACGGATTGATCCATGACGGTTGTCGAGACGCCGGTAAAGGAGCCCGCGCGCGAAGCGGGCCAGGATTTCATTCGCGACATCGTGCGCGCCGATCTGGAGGCCGGGCGGCGCAAGAGCGTCGTCACGCGCTTTCCGCCGGAGCCGAACGGCTACCTGCATATCGGCCACGCCAAGTCGATTTGCCTCAATTTCGGCATCGCCGACGAGTTCGGCGGCCATTGCAATCTGCGTTACGACGACACCAACCCGACCAAGGAATCCCAGGAATATATCGACGCCATCGAGCGCGACGTGCGCTGGCTCGGCTTCGATTGGGGCACGCACCTCTATCACGCGTCGGATTATTTCGAGCAGCTTTACGCCTGGGCGGAGGATTTGATCCGCGCCGGCAAGGCCTATGTCGACGACCAGAGCCAGGACGAGATGCGCGCGGCGCGCGGCACCTTGACCGAGCCGGGCAAGAACAGCCCGTTCCGCGACCGCGGCGTGGAGGAAAATCTCGATCTCTTCCGCCGCATGCGCGCCGGCGAATTTCCCAACGGCGCCCGCGTGCTGCGCGCCAAGATCGACATGGCGTTCCGGCAACATCAATCTGCGCGATCCGGTGCTCTATCGCATCCTGCACGCCGAGCATCCGCGCACCGGCAAAACCTGGAGCATCTATCCGAGCTACGATTTCGCCCACGGCCAGTCCGACGCCATCGAGGGCATCACCCATTCGCTGTGCACGCTGGAATTCGAGGACCACCGGCCGCTCTACGACTGGTTTTTGCAAAACCTGCCGGTGCCGTCGCAGCCGCATCAATACGAATTCGCCCGCCTCAACCTGACCTATACGATCCTGTCGAAGCGCGTGCTCACCGAGCTCGTTCGCGGCGGCCATGTCCACGGCTGGGACGATCCGCGCATGCCGACGCTCGCCGGCTTGCGCCGGCGCGGCGTGCCGCCCGAGGCGATCCGCGATTTCGTCAAGCGCATCGGTGTTGCGAAAGCCAACAGCACCGTCGACATGGCGATGCTGGAATTCTCCATCCGCGAGCATTTGAACAAGACCGCGCAGCGGCGCATGGCGGTGCTGCGCCCGCTCAAAGTGGTGATCGAGAATTATCCGGAAAGCCAAAGCGAGGAGGTCGAGGCGGTCAATCACCCCGAGGATGCCTGCCGCCGGCACCCGCCGCATCCGTTTCGGCCGCGAGCTCTACATCGAGCGCGACGATTTCATGGAGAACCCGCCGAAGAAATTTTTCCGGCTGTCGCCCGGCACCGAGGTGCGGCTGCGCTACGCCTATTTCATCACTTGCCGCGAGGTGGTGAAGAATGCCGCCGGCGACATCGTCGAGCTGAAATGCACCTACGATCCCGCCACCAAAGGCGGCAATGCGCCCGACGGCCGCAAGGTCAAGGCGACGATGCATTGGGTGTCGGCGCCGGATTCCATCCCGGCCGAGGTGCGGCTCTACAATCCGCTGTTCACAAAACCCGACCCGAGCGCGACGGATTTCGCCGCCGACATCAACCCGAATTCGCTGGAAGTGATCGCCGATGCCCGCGTCGAGCCGGCGCTGGCCGGCCGCAATGCCAATGACGCGGTGCAGTTCGAGCGGCTCGGCTATTTCTGTCCGGACAAGGACTCGACGCCCGAACGGCTGGTGTTCAACCGCACCGTCGGCTTGCGCGACACCTGGGCCAAGGTGTCAGCGGGCACCTGAGAGTTTCCAGATATTCAAATACTGCTAGCCACAACCGTGGCGGGCATTTATATTTGTCTATTGGCTACGAGGCATTCGTGGGGTGTTAATCAATGAACTTCGACTTCAAATGGTTGGCTGATATACCTCCTAAAATTAAGACCCCGGTCTCTTTGGCAGCCGTAGCAATATTGGCATATTTCGCCGTGGTATCTCTTCCGTCAGCCGCGAACGAAGATCCAATTAAGGCCTGGTTGCTCTTTGGCGGTCTAGTAGCATCGGTGATCTTGGTTGGAATTTTAGTAGTTTCAGACGGCCTCTTACGTCCACCAGCAAATGAACTTGATGGATTACGAATTTTCGTAGATTCGTCCGACCTTCCGATGTATTTCACGGACACAGATTTGAGGGTTCTTCACTGCAACGACGCGCTTTGCGCTTTGATCGGCACAACCCCTCCAAAAATTGAACGCAAGCACATTTCAACGGGGCTGCTTGAAATGTTCAGCCTGCGCGTCCCTCCATCGCGCCGCCCGAAATTTAAAGAAGATCAGATGGCGCTCATCGGTAAGGCTGCGAAAGATTTTGTTCCGCACGCTGATCGTATCGAGTTCATTGACAATAGCGATCTTGAAGGCGGCCGATATCGTGGGCTATTCAAGGTGTGGGCTCACGCCGACGAAATCCGAAATGCCGAGCGGAGCGAGGACATTGGAACGTTCGTTATTTTTCGGGTGGAAGAAGTGGATAGCGTGGAAGAGGGCGCAGTGGCAAACGACGGTGGCGTAGAGAGCCGCGCACATGCCGTTCCGTGATCCGGTTCGTGGCCTTGAGCAGTCGGCGGCGCCCGACGGCTGCAAAGTGAAGGCCACGCGGCATTGGGCGTTGGCGGAAGTGTCCGTCTCCGCTTAGGCGTGCCTGCACAATGCTCTGTTCACGCGGCCCGATCCGGCGGTTTTGCCGCCGCTATCGAATTTGCTGGAAGGATAGCTTTCGAACGTGAACTCCCTGCATGGTTGTGCTAGTGCCTGTGCGCCGCACAGACCAATCCGGCTATGCCCACCCGAGCGATCCCCTTCGTCCTTGTCCTTATCGCCTGCGCCGTCGGCAGCGCCGCGGTCGCCGTTGCGCAAAAGTTGCCGGAGCCGGCGCGAGCGGTCCCCGCGGCACCGAATGCCGCGCTGACGACCCCAATCGAATTTTACTTGGCCCACGGCGACGTCAATGCCTGCGGGCCGGGCTGCAGCGAATGGATTGCGGCCGAGGGCAAGATCGATATCGGCGCCGCCGACCGGTTCCGGCAACTGCTCAAGAAATTGGGAGAGCGGCGGCCGCCCATCTACTTTCACTCGCCGGGCGGAAACCTGAGCGGAAGCCTCGCCCTCGGCCGCCTTATTCGCGATAAGAAATTCACCGTCAGCGTCGGTCACACAATCCCGCGCGACTGCGGCAGCGATAAGCAATCCGATAATTCGTGCGCGGCCCAAAAGCGCTCCGGAACGGCCATCGCAGCGGAGATCTCGCCGGTCAGCGTGCAGTGCAATTCGGGTTGCGTTTACGCCCTGGCCGGCGGCACGGTCCGTCTGGTGCCGCCGGGGGTGAAACTCGGTATTCACGATGCCGGGCTCGATCCGAATTCAACTCTGCCGCGCGGCGCCACGCTGGCGATGGCCATGCGGCTGTTCCATGCGCGCATACGAACTTATCTCCGCGAGATGGGGATGGACGACGGGTTGTTCTCGGCCGCTTTGGGCACGCCGTTCGAGTCGGTAAAGCTTCTGGAACGCGACGAAATCGTGCGCTTCGGCATAGATCGCAGGGAGTTCGGCGAAACCGAGTGGCGGTTCGCCGACGGAGCCGCGCCGAAAATCATGAAGCCTTTCTTTGTGCGCACCGACGGCGATCAGCCGCACTATGTCGATGGCGTGATCGAAGTTGGCTGCAGCATGGGCGGCGGCATGTTCCTCATATTGGCGCGGCAGCCGCTCGGATCGGATACGGCTTCTTCCGGCGCCGGATCGCCCGCCGCGACCATCGCCATCAACGGCAAGACGGTCAGTCTGAAACGCGTAGCGTCCGCCAGCCTCTATGTCCGCTCCGGTTGGGTGATGATGAGCACGTTCTATACGGTCGCTGACGGTGCGACGATCGATCTGCCCGGACCAGAGCTCGGTCGAAAAGAACTGGGCAATGTAACGTTGACCATGGATGCATTTTCGGCGGCCTACGCCAAGCTGCAGTCGCGTTGTGCCCCGGCGACGCCGATGTCCGTGTCGCGGCCATTGCAAAAGCAGGGAACGTTGCCGGACGCGCTGGCTGCATCGCCGAATTCGCAGGTGCTGTGGCAGCAGA
The DNA here is from genome assembly GCA_963831975.1 of uncultured Alphaproteobacteria bacterium. Classification (GTDB taxonomy): domain Bacteria; phylum Pseudomonadota; class Alphaproteobacteria; order Rhizobiales; family Xanthobacteraceae; genus BOG-931. The sequence continues at coordinate 1,774,631 of CAWHSO010000025.1, read as the reverse complement.
CGCTCGAACTCACGCGTGTCGCCACTGCCGAGCAAAAGCTCCGGCTGGATTTTTTATATAAGATCCTGCCGGGTTGTTCGTCTGCCGGCCAGCTGAAGGTGCGCGTTCTCGAACAACCGCGGCACGGCGCACTTTCGATCGAAAAAGGCCAGGCGTCGACCGACTTCCCGAACGACGACGAACGCGCCGCATGCAATACGCGCGCATCGGACGGCACGCTCGTTTTCTACCAATCCAGTGCGGATTACCGGGGCGCGGATTCGATCACGCTTTATGTCGTCTCGCCGTTGGGAGACGCGGTGACGCGGCATTATGCGATCGACGTGAAGTGACCGTATCGTCTGCCGCCGAAAAAGTCGTTCCGGCCGGTATCGTATCGTGTAAGGCCGGCGCGGCAGCACCGGCAGGCGACTTATCCCGGCCCGTTCACACCCTCCTCGCCACCCGGCGCGCATATCGCTAGCATAAGGCCGTTGGTGAGTTAGCGCGCAGGGGGCGCGCAGTGGCACAAGACGGTAGCGTAGAGAGCCGTGCGCACGCCGGTGCGCGGGCTGGGACGTGGTCGGGTCCTTGGTCAGGTAACTGGCCTTGGCCGGTCGGCGGCATTCGTCCGCCGTGGCAGGTCATTTGGCCGCGGGCGAGCTTCGCCCCCAAAACGCAATTGCGGCAATGGGCCGCCCAGGAAATTGCCGCCGATCGCCTGCTGCCGTGGCTCGCGGCCGCCTATGGTCTCGGCATCGTCATCTATTTCACGGCGGAGCGTGAGCCGGCGTGGTGGGCGGCGACGACACTGACCGTCGTCTGCGCTGTCGGCACGATTTTGCTGCGCCGGCATCTGGCCGCTTTCATCGTCGGCCTTTTTGTTTTCGCCATCGCCGCGGGCTTTGCCGCCGCCACGGTGAAGACCGCCATGATCCAACACCCGGTGCTGCACTATCCGGCCTCGGGCGTGACGATCTCAGGCTTTGTCGAGCTGCGCGAAGAAAGCCAGCACACCGACCGCTTCGTGCTGCGCGTCGACCGCATCGACGGCAACCGCATCGACGACAAGCCGCAACGCGTGCGGCTCTCGGTCAAGCGCGGCTTGGCGCCGCCCGCGGGCTCCTTTGTCGAAGTCAAAGCGATGCTCGATCCGCCGCTGCAGCCGCTCGAGCCGGGCTCTTACGATTTCGCCCGCGATCTTTATTTCCAGCAGATCGGCGCCTCGGGCTTCGTCCGCGGCGCGGTCAATGTGATTACGCCGCCGGCGACCGCCGGCCTGGTATCGCGCGCGGACGCCGTGGTGCAGCGGCTGCGCGACACCATCGACGCCCATGTGCGCGCCGTGCTGCCGGGCGACACCGGCGCGATCGCGGCGATGCTGCTCAACGGCAGGCGCGACGTGATCTCGGAAAATCTTTACAATGCGCTATTCATTTCCGGCGTCGGCCACGTGCTGTCGATCTCCGGCTATCACATGGCGGTCGTCGCCGGCGTGGTGTTTTTCATCATCCGCGCATTGTTGGCGCTGATCCCGGGCCTGCCCGATCGAAAGCCGATCAAGAAATGGGCGGCGTTCGGCGCGCTGATCGCGACGACGTTTTATCTGGTGCTGTCGGGCGCCGAAGTGGCGACGCAGCGGTCGTATTTCATGATCGCGATCGTGCTCGTCGGCGTCATGCTCGACCGGCCGGCGCTGACCATCCGCACGCTGACCGCGGCCGCGCTGCTGGTGCTCTTCTTGGCGCCGCAATCGGTGGTGCATCCGAGTTTTCAGATGTCGTTTGCCGCAACGCTGGCCTTGGTCGCCGCTTACGGTCGCGGCGTGCCGCGGCTGAAAGCCGGAACCGACAGCTCGCTCGGGTCGCGTGCCGCGTTGTGGGGCGTCAACGAGGTCGGAAGCCTGATCATCGCGTCGCTGGTCGCGGGCCTCGCCACCACGCCTTATGCGGCCTACCACTTCCATCGCATGGCGCCTTACGGCGTCATTGCCAACCTGCTCGCCATGCCGGTCATCTCCGCATGGGTGATGCCGATGGGGCTGCTCGGCCTGCTCGCCATCCCGTTCGGCTTCGATGGCGAGTTTTGGCGGCAAATGGGCTACGGCATCGAGTGGATGAATTTGGTGGCGCTCTGGGTGGCGAGCCTGCCCGGAGCGGTCGGCCACGTCACCACGTTCGGCACCGGGCCGCTGCTGTTGGCAACCGCGGGACTGCTCGTCATCGGGCTCCTCAAGACGCCGCTGCGCTGGAGTGGTGCCGCGCTCGCGGCACTCGGCATCGTGTGGGCGGCGAGCACGCCGCGGCCCGACGTTCTCTTGGCGGCGGATGGGCGGACATTTGCCATCCGCGGCGCCGACGGCCGCTTCGCCTTCCATCACTCCGGCGGCGATACGTTTGCCATCAAGGAATGGCTCGCGGCGGACGCCGATGCGCGCGACTATCACGATCGCAAGCTGGGGCAGGGCATCGCCTGCGACGCCGCGGGCTGCATCGGCAAGCTCGCCGACGGCGCTCTCGTCGCCTACGATCTCAAGCCCGATGCATTCGAAGAGGACTGCCGGCGCGCCGTCCTCATCATGACGACGCGCAACCGCGCCGCCCGACTGCGCGGCCCAGGTGATCGGACGCTCGTTGTGGCGCGAGCGCGGAGCGCTGGCGCTGCGCCGTACCGGTTCTGGCTTTGTCATCGATTCCGCGCGTCCGCCGAATTTCGATCGGCCGTGGGCGCCGCAGCGCATGCGGGCCGTTGATACGGCCAATCCGACTGCCGCTCAGCCCGTAGCGTCACGCGTAACGCCGCGCGACGCGACGCCACGGCCGGAAGATGTCGAGGCGGATGAGTAAGACATCGTCATTGCGAGGAGCGAAGCGACGAAGCAATCCAGAACGGCGCCGCCGCACTGGATTGCTTCGCTTTGCTCGCAATGACGGCTATCAGTACCTTCGGAACAGCCCGACCAATTTGCCCTGAATGCGCACGCGATTGGGCGGCAGGATGCGCACCTCGTAGGCGGTGTTGGCGGGCTCGAGCGCGATCGAGGCGCCGCGGCGGCGGAAGCGTTTCAGGGTTGCTTCCTCGTCGTCGATCAGCGCCACGACGATGTCGCCGGTATCGGCGGCATCCATGCGCTTGAGCAGCGCAATATCGCCGTCGAGAATGCCGGCCTCGATCATCGAATCGCCGCGCACTTCGAGGGCAAAATGCTCGCCGGCGGTGAGCAGCTCGGGCGGCATGTTGATGGTGTGGCTGCGCGTCTGGATCGCTTCGATCGGCGTGCCGGCGGCGATGCGGCCCATCACCGGCACCGCAACCGGCCGGCCGCCGTCGTCTTCGGACGCGGTGCGGACCCGGCCGAGATTGCCTTCGATGACGCTCGGCGTAAAACCGCGCGAGCGGCCCGCGACAATGCCGTGCGCCACCAATTCCGGCAGCTTGATCACCTCGATGGCGCGCGCCCGGTTCGGTAGGCGGCGGATGAAGCCGCGCTCCTCGAGCGCGGTGATCAGCCGATGGATGCCGGACTTGGAGCGCAGGTCGAGCGCGTCCTTCATCTCGTCGAAGGAGGGCGGCACGCCGGCTTCCTTGAGACGTTCATGGATGAACCGCAGCAGCTCGGCTTGCTTGCGCGTTAACATAGGCGCTTCCCCTTCGCTTCCTCTTTGTGCCGGCCGGTCGGGCGACCTGAGCCGAAACAAATCATGAACGGACACTATCTGTTCCATATGTGTTCTGCAACCATTTAATTTGAAGTGAAGAAAACGACGAACGTGCCAAACGAGCGATTAACGCTCGAATTTAACGTTCGGGGCTTGCCGGACGTTAGAGTTAAGCCGCTGAAATCACGGCCGATTAATAGCAGTGCCTAAAATTCGCGGCGACCGTGCGCCATCTCGTCTGGTCCGCAACAGACCCATTTGGAATAGCGCACGCCGGCAACATCCGCTCCGCCGGCTGGCGCGACACGATGCTTCGCTAAGAGCCGATTCGACCGCACAAAATGCCGATCTCCGCCGCGCCGCGCGCACCGTGATACCGCCAAGCGCGCGCTGAATCTCGCGCACTGATGCCGATGTGTCACAGCGTTTCGGCAAGCCGTGCGCTAAAATCAGCGAAATTTCGGGCGAGAATTCGACGGTATTTCGGTAACTTAGACGGGGGACGAGATGAAAAGACTCCTTGCCGCTTCACTGACTGGTTTGGCGCTGTTGTCAGGCTCCGCACTCGCGGCGGATCTGCCGGTTGCTCCGCCGGTCTACAAGGCGCCGGCGGTTGTGGCGCCGGCTTATAACTGGTCCGGCTTCTATCTGAACGCCGGCGGCGGCTACGGCATGTGGAATGCCGACACGCAAGTCTTCCTTCCTGGTGGTGCTTGCCTGACCTGCTTCGTCGATACATTCGGCGGCAGAGGTTATTTCGGCACCGGAGGCGGCGGCTACGACTTTCAACTCGGCGGCCTGGGACTGGGCGGCTGGAACCCCATGATCGTCGCCGGCCTCATGGCGGACTACAACTTCGAAAGCTTCAAAGGCACGACGGATATCGTTGGCGCCGCCGTAGGGCAGATCAAAGAAACCGCCGCCTGGGCCGGCGGCGCGCGCATTGGTCTGGCCTTCGGATCGAATCTCTTCACCTACGTCAACGGTGGCGCAACCGGCACCCGTTTTGGCGGTTCGAGCTTCGTCTCATCCGTCACCGGCGTGCCGGTCGGGCTTTCGACGGCGGCATTCTGGAAGACCGGGTGGTTCGTCGGCGGCGGCACCGAGACTTCGCTGACGCCTGTATTGCCGGTCGGCTGGTTCTTGCGCAGCGAATATCGCTACGACTACTTCAACACAACGAATGTCGGCCTCATTGCTGGCGGCGCCACAGTCGGGACGATGGGCTTTCATCCGGTGGTGCAGACACTCAGCACCTCGCTCATGTATAAATTCAACTGGCAATAAACGTCGGGGAAGTTGGGGACAGGGGAAGTGGGGGACAATGGCCCGGGACGAAAGTCCCGGGCTTTTTTCTTTGCGACCGTCATTGCGAGCGAAGCGAAGCAATCCAGTTCTGCGACGCCGCCTGGATTGCTTCGTCGCTTCGCTCCTCGCAATGACGGCTGAAGAATAAGCCGAACTTAGCGGTCGAGACGGACCATCTCGCAACGGCTGCCGGCTTTGGCCGGCGGCGCGTGCGGCGCGCGAATGACGAGACAGCCGGCCTGGGCCAACGGCGCCATCATCGAGCTGTCCTGGGTCGCAAACGGCGTCGCCACGGGGCCGTCCGGACCCTCTTTGAGGAGCGCGCGCAGATAGTCGGCGCGCTCGTCGTTCTCCGGCAGGTCGCTGCCCAGTGTTGCGGTTTCGGTCGGGGTGACGAGATCGTCGCGGCCGGTCAGCTTGCGAATGAGCGGCACCAGAAACAGAAACGCGCAGACATAGGACGAGACCGGATTGCCCGGCACGCCGAGCACCGCCATGGCGCCGAGCCGGCCGTGCATCAGCGGCCGGCCGGGCCGCATCGCGATCTTCCAGAACGACAGCGCCATGCCTTCGGCGGCAAAAGCCCGATTGACGAAATCATAATCGCCGACCGAAGCGCCGCCGGTCGTCACCAGAATATCGGCGCCGAGATCTTGCGCGCTCGCGCACCGCGGCGATGGTGTCCTCGAGCTTGTCGCCGACGACGCCGAGATCGATGAAGTCGGCGCCTTCGGTGCGGATCAGTGCGGCAAGCGCAAAGCCGTTCGAATAGACGATCTGGCCGGGTCCGGGCTCGGTGCCGGGCGGCACCAGCTCGTCGCCGGTGGCGAACAGCGCGACCTTGGGCTTGCGATAGACCGGCACCAGCGGATGGTTCATGCCGGCGACCAGCGCGAGGTCGCGCGCGGTCAGCCGATGGCCCTTGGCGAAAAGCTTGTCGCCCAGGCGGAAATCGAGCCCTTGCGAGCGGACATTGCGGCCTTTGGCCGTGGCCTTTTGCACCTCGACCCAATCGCCGTCGCGCTTGGTCAATTCCTGCACCACGACGGTGTCGGCACCGGCCGGCACGAAGCCGCCGGTGAAGATGCGGGCGGCTTCGCCGCGTGCCGACCGCGGCCGAAAACGGCCGGCCGGCGGGAACTTCGCCGATGACTTTCAGGCGGGCCGGCGCCGTGGCGACATCGGCCGAGCGCACCGCGTAGCCGTCCATGGCCGAGACATCGGCCGGCGGCTGGGTGCGGCGCGCCGTGAGATCGAAGGCGAGCACGCGGCCGGCGGCGTCTTCGAGCGGCACCTCTTCGGCGGGCAAGGGCGCAGCGTGCGCCAATACGTGATCGAGCGCCTCGGCAACGGAAATCAACGCCACCTGATTTACTCCCGAACGCGAAAATGGCCGCTGCGGCCGCCGCTCTTTTCGACCAGCCGGATGCCCTCGATGCGCATGCCGCGTTCCACCGCCTTCACCATGTCGTAGATGGTGAGGCAGGCGACCGCTACGGCGGTGAGCGCTTCCATCTCGACGCCGGTCTGGCCGGCGACTTTTACGCGGGCCGTGACGCGAATGCCGGGCAGCTTGGCATCGGGCGTGACGTCGACCTCGACTTGCGACAACAGCAGGGGATGGCACAGCGGGATCAATTCATGGGTGCGTTTGGCCGCCATGATGCCGGCGATGCGGGCGGTGCCGAGCACGTCGCCCTTTTTGGCATTGCCCTTGCGCACGATGTCGAGGGTTTTTGCCGTCATCACGCACGCGGCCTTCGGCGACCGCCACGCGCTCGGTCGCGGGCTTTGCCGAGACATCGACCATGTGGGCTTCGCCGCGCGCGCCGATATGGGTCAGTTTTTTCGCGCCGCGCGCCACGGCCATTCACCGGGCCGCGTGCGAGCGCGGATTTGCGCGCGAGCAGCGCACGCGTCGCCGCCGCGACGTCGGCCTGGCGCATCAGGCTTTCGCCGACCAGGAAGGTCGAGATGCCGGCCTTGCCGAGCCGCGCCAGATCGTCCGGCGTGAAAATGCCGCTCTCGCCGACGATGATTCGGTCGGCCGGAACGCGCCGCGCCAGCTGCTCGCAGGTGGCAAGCGTCGTCTCGAAGGTTTTCAGGTTGCGGTTGTTGATGCCGATGAGCCGCGATCGCAGCCGCAGCGCGCGATCGAGCTCCTGCTCGTCGTGCACTTCGATGAGCGCGTCCATGCCGAGCGCGGCCGCAGCGGCTTCCAGCTCGGCCGCGCAAGCATCATCGACCGCGGCCATGATGATCAGAATGCAGTCGGCGCCGTGAGCGCGCGCTTCGCTCACCTGATACGGGTCGTACATGAAATCCTTGCGCAGCACCGGCAGCGCTACGGCGGCGCGGGCGGCGCGCAGGTGATCGAGATGGCCCTGGAACGACGGCGCATCGGTCAAGACCGAAAGGCAGGCGGCGCCGCCGGCCTCATAGGCCTTGGCCAGCGCCGGCGGATCGAAATCGTCGCGAATGAGGCCCTTCGACGGGCTCGCCTTCTTGATCTCGGCGATCAGCGCATAGTCGCCGGCTTCGAGCCGCCGTTCGATGGCGCGCAAAAAACCGCGCGGCGGGCTTGCGGCCTTGGCTTCGCGTTCGACCGCGTCGAGCGGACGGGCAAGTTTTGCGGCGGCGATCTCCGCGCGCTTATAGGCGCCGATCTTTTGCAAAATGTCAGCCATCGTTCGACACCACGATCAGCCGATCGAGGCGGCCTTCGGCTTCGCCGGAATCGACCGATTGCGCGGCGAGCGCGAGGCCGGCCTTGAGTTCCTTGGCCTTGCCGGCGACCACGAGGGCTGCGGCGGCATTGAACAGCGCCACGTCGCGCAGCGCCGTCTTCTTGCCTTCGAGCACGTCCTGCACCGCCTTGGCGTTGGTCGCGGCATCGCCGCCGCGCAGCGCTTCCGGCTTGACCTTGGTCAGCCCGAATTCTTCCGGCGAAATCTCAAAGCTGCGAATGGCGCCGTTTTCCAGCGCCGTGACGCTGGTCGGGCCCGAGGTGGTGATCTCGTCGAGACCGTCGGAGCCGTGCACCACCCAGACCGCCTCGGCGCCGAGATTTTTCAAGCACTTGCGCCAACGGCTCGGTCCATTGCCGCGAGAACACGCCGATCATCTGCCGCCGCACGCCGGCCGGATTGGAGAGCGGCCCGAGCAGGTTGAAGATGGTGCGGGTGCCGAGCTCGACGCGGGTCGCGGCGACGTTCTTGGTCGCCGGATGATGCGCCGGCGCGAACATGAAGCCGATGCCGGCCTCGCGGATGCAAAGCGCGATCTTGTCCGGCGAAAGATCGATATTGACGCCGAGCGCCGCGAGCACGTCGGCGGCGCCGGATTTCGACGACAGCGCGCGATTGCCGTGCTTGGCGACCGGCACGCCGGCGCCGGCGACGATCAGCGCCGCGCAGGTCGAAATGTTGAACGAGCCCGAGGCATCGCCGCCGGTGCCGACCACGTCGATGGCGTCGGGCGGCGCGTGGACGCGCACCATCTTGGCGCGCATCGCGGTGACCGCGCCGGTGATCTCGTCGACGGTCTCGCCGCGCACGCGCAAGCCCATCAGCAGCGCGCCCATCTGCGACGGCGTCGCCTCGCCGGACATCATCTGCTCGAAGGCGGTGGCGGCCTCCTCGCGGCTGAGCGCCGCGCCGGTCGCGACCTTGCCGATTAAGCCCCTGAATTGTGCGGTCACTGTGTCGTCCTCAATCAAGCAATCAATTGGCCCGCGCTCGCGCCCGTCGCGGCGGGTTCGGCGCAGCGACCTGACGCCGTCCGGTCGACGCGTTCCAGGCCGCGGCGATGTCGAGAAAGTTCTTCAGCATCAGATGGCCGTGTTCGGAGGCGATGCTCTCGGGATGAAACTGCACGCCATGCACCGGCAGATGCGTGTGCGCGAGCCCCATGACGACACCGTCGTCGGTATCCGCGGTCACCGTGAGCTCGCGCGGCATGCTCGACCGCTCGACCACCAGCGAGTGATAGCGCGTCGCCTTGAACGGCGCATTGATGCCGCGAAAAATGCCGGAGCCGTTGTGGCGGATCTCCGACAGCTTGCCGTGCACCTGGGTCGGGCGCGCGCACCACCTTGCCGCCGAAGGCATCGCCGATCGCCTGGTGGCCGAGGCAGACGCCGAGGATCGGGATTGTCGCCGCGGCGTCCGCGATCAGACCGAGGCAGATGCCGGCCTCCTTGGGCGTGCAGGGGCCGGGCGAGAGCACGATGGCCTCGGGATCGGCGGCGATGACGGCGCCGCTCGTCACCTTGTCGTTGCGATGCACCTCGACCTCCGCCCCCAGTTCACCGAGATAGTGCACCAGGTTGAAGGTGAAGCTGTCGTAATTGTCGATGAGGCAAATCACCGAAAAAACCCTTGTTTTCCAGCGCCCAAAACCCAGGCGCCGCGGCCGCCTACGCTTTACCGCGATTGGTCATAGGCCGCTAGGGCCAGGCGAAGCCGAAACAAGTCGCGACAACCGGTACGTGGCCAAACCGCCGGGCATCCGGTAAATCGGTCGTCCCAATCAAGAAGACGGAGTAGGGGGAACGCCATGATCCGTGTGCTCACGGCGGCACTGTTAACGGCGCTCGCCATCGCCGCGGCGCAGGCCGACGATTATCCGAGCCGGCCGGTGAAGATCATCGTGCCGACGCCGCCCGGCGGGCCGGTCGACGTCATTGCGCGCATCACGGCGAACTATCTGCAGAACGCGCTGGGCAAGGGGTTCGTCGTCGAAAATCGCGCCGGCGCCGGCAATACCATCGGCTCGAAGGACGCGGCGGAAGCCACGCCCGACGGCTATACGCTGCTCTATTCCAGCGCCAGCGGGCTCGTCATCGCGCCGCTGCTGCATCCCGATGCCGGCTACGATCCGCTGGCAAGTTTTGATCCCGTAGCCCTGGTCGGCGAAAGCTCCAATATCCTGGTGGTCAATCCGTCGGTGCCGGCGAACTCGGTGCAGGAATTGGTCGCCTATGCCAAGGCCAATCCGGGCAAGGTGAACTTCTCCTCCGGCGGCATCGGCGTATTGCCGCATCTCATCGGCGAAATGTTCAAGGCGCGCGCCGGCATCGACATCGTGCACGTGCCCTATAAGGGCGGCAGCCCGTCGATCAACGACGTGGTCGCCGGCAACGTGCAGATGACCTTCGAAGGCACCAGCGTGCTGTTGCCGCTCATTCAAGCCGGCCGGCTGCGCGCGCTTGCGGTCACCACGCCAAAGCGCATCCCGCAACTGCCCGACGTGCCGACCATGGTGGAGAGCGGATTTCCGAATTTCGTCTCGACCAGCTGGACCGGGCTGTTGGCGCCGGCGCATACGCCGGCCCCGATCGTCGCCAAGCTCAATGCCGCGATCAATGACGGGCTGAAGACGCCGGAATTGAAAACCGCACTTGAGAGGCTCAGCAACGCGCCGCTCGGCGGCACGCCTGCGGATTTCACGGTCGTGATCAAGGCCGATCTCGCCAAATGGTCGCCGATCATCAAGACGCTCGGGCTCGACAAGCCATGAAGAGGCGCACGCGGTTGCGCGCGGCCGCCGCGGCGCTGCTGCTCCTTTGCGGCGCGCTGCCGCTGCGAGCGCAGAGCTATCCGGATCGGCCGGTGAAAATCATCGTGCCCACGGTGGCCGCGGGGACGGTCGACCTCGTCACCCGCGTCATGGCCAACGATCTCGGCGCGGTTTTGGGCAAACAGTTCTTCATCGAGAACCGCAGCGGCGCCGGCAACACGCTCGGCTCCCGCGACGTCGCCCATAGCGACCCCGACGGCTACACGCTGCTGATGAGCAGCGCCAGCGGCCAGGTCATCTCGCCGCTGATCTACAAGGATCCGGGCTACGACCCGCTGCAAAGTTTTGCGCCGATCGCGCCTTATGCCGAGGGCTCGGTCATCCTGGTGGTCAATCCGGCGCTGCCGTTCCAAACGGTGGCCGACCTGGTCGCCTACGCCAAGGCCAATCCCGGAAAGCTCAGCTATGGCTCCGCCGGAACCGGGACGGTGCCGCACCTGACCGCGGAATTGTTCAAATCGGCCGCGGGCATCGCCATGGTCCACGTACCCTATCGCGGCGGCGCGCTGTCCATTCAAGACGTCATCGCCGGCAATCTGCAATTGACCTTCGAGGCCTCGAGCCCGCTGCTGCCGCATATCGCCGGCGGTCAATTGCGCGCGCTTGCGGTGCTCAGCGCCAAGCGGATTCCCGAACTGCCCGACGTGCCGACCATCGGCGAGGCCGGTTATCCCGGCGTGCTGACGGCAAGCTGGACCGGATTGTTCGCGCCCGCCGGCACCGATGCGGCCGTCGTGCAAAAGCTCAACGCTGCGATCAACTCAAGCCTGCACACCGACGCGACCCGGCAGGCGCTAGGCCGGCTCGGCAACGTGCCCAAGGGCGGCACGCCGCAAGACCTCACCGATCTGATGACGGCCGACATCAAGAAATGGACGCCGATCGTGCAGGCGCTGCATCTTGAGCCGCAGTAAGACGGCGGCCGCCACACTAGGGTGTGTATTCATAAATGCCGGCGGTCCCGATGTCCGCGTTCGGGGGTAAAGCGGACATCGCGCAAACCTCAGAGAATGTCCGCTTTTGACCCAACTGCGACATCGGCCGCTAAATTTGCTGTGATGCACAAATAGACCGAACACGCTAGAATGCGGTTGGCTGCGATCCTCGGCCTGAGGGCAACCCATGAGGCGACGGGAGTTCATCACGTTACTTGGCGGAGTGGCGACCGCGTGGCCGCTCGGCGCGCAAGCACAGCAAAGGGCGATGCCGGTGATCGGGTTCCTGCGCAGCAGTTCGGCCGCCGACTCGACGAATTTTGTCACCTCGTTTCGCCAAGGCCTGAAGGAAACAGGCTTCGTCGAGGGCGAGAACGTCGCAATCGAATACCGCTATGCAGACAATGAATTGGATCGCCTTTCGGTTCTGATGACCGATCTGGTTCGACTGCCCGTAGCCGTGATCGTCGTCAATGCCCCTGCGGCGCATGTGGCCAAGGGCGCAACTGCGACGGTGCCGATCGTCTTCGTGACGGGGGCTGACCCCGTTAAGGATGGCCTTGTCGCCAGCTTGAACCGACCGAGCGGCAACGTCACGGGAGTGACCTTTCTGTCCGGCCAGTTAGGGGCGAAGCGATTGGAGTTGCTACGCCAACTCGTGCCCAAGACGACAACAATTGGCGTGCTGGTGAACCCGGGCAGTCCTGAAACTGAGTTAGAGCGAAAAGACTTGCAGAATGCGGCGCAGGCTATCGGGCAACAACTCATCATTATCGACGTCAGCAACGACCGCGACATCGAAACATCCTTTGCAACATTCATACAACGCAGGGCAGGTGCGCTGCTCGTCGGTTCCGGCCCGTTCCTAACCTCCCACCGAGAGCAACTCGTCGCACTCGCAGCTCGCGATGCGTTGCCGGCGGCCTATGATTTGCGCGAATTTGTCGTGGCTGGTGGCCTGATGAGTTACGGGAACAGCATCACCGATGCCTATCGTCAGGTCGGCATCTACACTAGCCGAATTCTCAAGGGTGAGAAACCCGCCGACCTACCGGTAATGCAGTCCACCAAATTTGAGTTCGTGATCAACCTCAAGACCGCCAAGGCGCTGAACCTCGCAGTGCCGCAGATCATGCAAATGACCGCCGACGAGGTGATTGAATAGTCGATCGGATGTCCGGTTGTGGCCCATAACGGCCTCGACGGCGAACGGTCGGCGCGGCAGCTTTGTGGGGTCAAGCAGCCGCGCGTTCCGCGAGATGGGGCGGCAGAAATTGACCCGAAACGGGCATCTCCTTTCGCGCGGCCGGCCATCACTCGGCGGAGCGATGCGGAAGTTGCCCGCTGCGCTTCCTCTCAAATCCAGGAATCAAATTCGTGCTCGACGCCGTGCGCCTTACACCAGTCCCGGAAGGCATCGACCGCGCCCAATTGACCCACGAACTTCTCGCGTAACAGTTCGAAGGCGAGCTTGGGCAGCGAAGTTGGCGCCACACGCACCCAGAATTCGTAGTCACTGTCGCCCCAGATTTCGGTGACGATGGGGCCGATGTCCTGCGCGTCCATTTTAATCGCGCCATCGTCCTCAAGGGTCAGACGCACGGAGCGGAACTCGGTTCCTTCCTGGCGCGCGATTTCAATTACGTGGCTAGTCATGCTGCGTCTGCCTCAAAGCCTCGGGATCAGCAAGCTATACAATACTCCAATGTCGCCTAGTGGCCCTTAACTGCCTCGATGGCGAAGGGTTGGCGCGGCAGCTTTGTGAGGTAAAGCAGCCGCGCGGTCCGTGAGAAGGCGCGGCAGAAATTGACCCAAAGCGACACTTTGTGACCGTCAAATACCGCATTGCAAAAGGCTTATTCGATCGCCTCGTCGGCGATGGAGAGCAGCCCTGACGGCACCTCGATGCCGAGTGCTCGCGCCGTTTGAAGGCTGATGGCGAACTCGAACTTGGTCGATTGCAGTACCGGCAGGTCGGCGAGCTTGGCGCCCTTGAGGATGCTGCCCGTATAGACACTAACTCGATGCGATTGCTAGCCGACGATGTGATCGAATAGGCTGCAATTTGCTGCACTGCATATGTCGCCTCTTGGCCAAAACGGACATGCCGTGGTCACCCGGCGATGTCCACTTTGGCGGGTAAAGCCGACATGGCGGATTTATGAGTACACGCCCTAAAAAGAAAAAGACAAAAAAATTCGGCGGGAGGTTTTTCACCGCCCGCCGGGGAGTACCACGGCAAACTGCAAATTCGGTTGCGCGCTAGCGCGAGGCGATCACCGGCTTGGCCAGGGGCCGGCGCGCAGCATTCATCGGAACGAAGCGGACTTCACGGGCCAAGCCTTGCGGGTTGCGCGTATCGCGCAGGCAGGACGCTTCCATATAGGGCCACGCCTTTTCCGTACAGTCGCCGGCGAGCGGCCGCGCATCGGCGCGGTCCGACTTTCCGGTCGCCGACGGCGCGCCGGCTTCGACTTGCGGCGACAGGCTGGGTGCAAGCACCAAGCACGCCGCAATGATCGCAGCCGCGACTATGGCGTAAACTGTTTTGAGCATGGACACCGTCCCCGTTTCGCAACCCGCTGCCGTCTGTCACACCAACGTGCGCGCGGCGTTTAGGTTGCCCCTTGTTCGAGTATTAGTCTGATCCAACGCGATTTTGGTTTCCTTGATCAGCATCACAAATTCGCTGTTTTGTGTAACTTACTGAGCCTAATAGTTAATTTCGCGAGGTTTTGATTGCCGTATCGGGGCTTTGGCGGGCCGCCGGCGCCGTTCGGCGTCGGCAAGCTGCGGCTTTAAGCGATGGGGTCGGACGCGTCTTGCGGTTCGTCCGGGCGCGGGCTAGACCGCCGCCATGGCCGCGCACAGCGCTTTTTGCCGGATCGTTCGATCCCATCACCAACGGCCATCTCGACGTGATCGGCCATGCCGTGCGCCTGGCCGACCGGCTGGTGCTGGCCGTAGGCATCCACCCCGGCAAGGCGCCGCTGTTTTCGGCCGAGGAGCGGCTCGCCATGCTGGAAGAGATTTGCGCGCCGTTGGCGCGCGCGGCCGGCTGCGCGCTCGCCTGCACGACGTTCGCCGACCTGGTCGTCACGGCGGCGCAACGGGAGGGTGCCACCATCCTGGTCCGCGGCGTCCGCGACGCCACCGACTTCGATTACGAGATGCAGATGGCCGGGATGAACGCCGCCATGGCGCCGGAGGTGCAGACCGTTTTCCTGCCCGCCGTCGCCCGCGGTCCGCCCGATCACCGCCACCTTGGTGCGCCAGATTGCCGGGATGGGCGGCGACGTCTCGGCCTTCGTGCCGGCGCAAGTTGCGGCGCGGCTGAAACGCAAATTCGCCAAAGCCTGAAAAACGCTTCATCCGGGAGACCACATGATCCGCGTTATCGCTTGCCTGTTCGCGTTTGTTTTGGCCGCACCGGCCTCCGCGCAGCCAAAACCTCGCCAACCCCGCCGCTTTGAACGAACAAGCGCCGGCGACCTACAAGGTGCAATTCGACACCAGCAAGGGGCCGTTCGTGATCGAGGTGCATCGCGATTGGGCGCCGAACGGCGCCGACCGCTTCTACAACCTCGTCAAGAACGGCTTTTACGACAATGCGCGGTTCTTCCGCGTCATCTCCGGCTTCATGGTGCAATTCGGCATCAACGGCGATCCAAAACTCTCGGCGGTGTGGCGCGAGGCGCGCATCAAGGACGATCCGGTGAAAGCAGAGCAACGGCCGCGGCTATATCACCTTTGCCACGGCCGGTCCCAACACCCGCACCACCCAGGTGTTCATCAATTTCGCCGACAACGCGGCGCTCGACCGCCAGGGCTTTGCGCCGTTCGGCCAGGTCGTGTCGGGCATGAATGTCGTCGATGCGCTTTACGCCGATTATGGCGAAGGCGGGTCGGGCGGGCGCGGACCGGCGCAAGACCGCATCCAGCGCGAAGGCAACGCTTATCTGACAGCCGAGTTTGCCAAGATGGACTACATCAAGAAAGCGACCATCGTGAAATAGCGTTGGCGATGGCTTTTGGAAACAACAGGATCATCATCAATGAACGCGCAAGTCACTGCCCGCCAGGCACCGACCCGGAAAACGCCCTGATCCTCGAAACCACGCCCGGCGTGATCGTCATCAAGCTGCGCACCGACATCGCGCCCGGCCACGCCGAGCGGCTGAAAAAGCTGGCGCGCGACGGTTTTTACGACAACGTGCCGTTCCATCGCGTCATCGACGGCTTCATGGCGCAGACCGGCGACGGCCAGCACGGCAACGGCACCGGCGGCTCGAAACATCCGGACCTCAAGGCCGAGTTCTCCGAGGTGCCGTTCAAGCGCGGCATCGTCGGCATGGCGCGCAAGGGCCACAGCAACGATTCCGCCAACAGCCAGTTCTTCATCATGTTCGACGACGGCTTCTTTTTGAACAAGCAATACACCGTGGTCGGCGAGGTCGTTGCCGGCATGGATGTGGTCGACAAGCTCAAGCGCGGCGAGCCGCCGGCAAAACCCGATCAGATCGTGCGCATGCGGGTGGCGGCCGACGCGCAGTAAACCGGGAGGAGACCCATGGGTCTGCTCCGTGATGCGATTGTCGTTGTCGTAAGTGTCATCGGTCTTGCCGCGCCCGGCATGACGTCGGCCGCTTTGGCGCAAACGCCGCAATCGCAATGCAGCGTGCTCAGCGGAAGACCCTGTCATCCGTCGTTCTGCGGCGTTTTCCATCGCGGCCCCTGCATGCCGTATTACCTGGCCGCCGTTCGGCGAGGATTTGCGGCTGACCATCGTCTCGACCGACGACAATCCGGCGGACAAGAATGCCGGCGAGAATACCGGAACGGCCAAGAGCGATCAGGCCGGTAGCGAGACCGAAACGGCGAACGATACGGCGGCTGACCATACGCTCGACTCGATCAGCGCCATGTTCGCCGCGTTGCGCGCCTGCTGGGTGCCGCCGCCGAAAGACGAGGCGCGGCACGGCATGGAATACACCATACGGTTCGCCTTCAAGCGCGACGGCGAGATCGTGGCGCCGCCGCGGGTGACCTATGCGAGCCATGACGCGCCGGCCGACGTGCGCGACGTCTATCGCGATGCCGTGAATGCGGCGCTCAAGCGCTGCACGCCGCTGCATTTCAGCGACGGCATGGGCGGCGCCGTCGCCGGCCGCCCGATCGCCATCCGCTTTGTCGACAATCGCACTATCGACAACGCGAAATCGTTGCAGTAGCTGCGGCTTATTTCGGGTTTTTCACGCGCGACAGCAGCGGCTCGACCCGCTCCAGCACGGCGCCTGGCGAAATCCGCTTCATGCCGCCGGGGGAGGGCCCGCCCTCGGGCACGATGGGGTGGATGAATTTCGAATATGTCAGCACCGGCGTCGCGCCGAACAGCGCGAACGCATCGGTCGCCGAGGCAACGGCGAGATTCATCGGGCCGGAATCGGTGCCGATGAAGAGGTCGGCGAGGCGCAGCAGCGCCAGCGCCTTGTCGAGCGTGAGATCGCAGGCATTGATCGCCGCCGTGCCGGCGGTGTGTTCGATCAGGTTCTTGCGCGCGCGCATGGTTTGGCGCCCCGCCGATCAAAAAGATCGTTCCGGCGCAACGGCGGCGCAAGCTGGCGAGGAATTCCAGCCACTGCATGTCCGACCAATCCTTGTCCGGATGCGAGCCGCCGATGCCGAGCACGATCCAGGGCCGCAGATGATGCTGTATACTTTTCACCGATCGCCGCGAGCGTTGCCGCGGCCACCGGCAGATCCGGCTCCGTCGTCGGCAGCGGCACGTTCATGGCCGCCATCAGCGCAATGAGCCAATCGATCGGCTGATCGTGGAAATGGCTCTGGTCGATGCCGGGATTGGTGATGAAGCGCTGCTGCGGCCCAAGGCCGAGACCGATGCGCTCGGGGATGCCGGCGAGCCTGGCGGCCTGCGCCGGGCGGATGGTGCGATCGAGAATCCATATGCGGCGGAAATGGCGTTGCCGCAGCCGCGCGATGAGCAAAAGCTGGTTGAGCCCGCGGCGCAGCTCCGAACCGGAATTGCCGAAATAAACCGTCTCGGCGACGCTCGGCTCCGCCGCCAGCAGCTCTTTTGCGCCGCTCGACGGCGGCGCCAGGAACGTCACCTGGCCGCCCGGCGATACCGCGGCGATGGCGCGGACAAACGGCAGGTGCCAGATGACGTCGCCGATGCCCCGTTTGACCTGGATGACCGCGCTCGCCGTCACATTGATTGCCGCGTAAAAGGTTGCGATATGCCCCTTTTAGGCGAAGGCCGAGGCTACGGGCAACTTGACGAGCCATGTTGACGCGCCATGCGCACCGACGAATTCGATTTTGCCCTGCCTGAGGACCGCATCGCGCTGCGGCCGGCGGCACCGCGCGATGCCGCGCGGCTTCTGGTCGTGCGTCCCGGCGCGCCGGTCGAGGACCGCGTCATCGGCGATCTGCCGGCGCTGTTGCGCAGCGGCGATGCCCTGGTCGTCAACGACACCAAGGTCATGCCGGCGAATTTGCACGGCCGCCGGCTCGGCCGCGGTGGCGCCAATGACCCGGAGCCCACGATCTCGGCAACGCTCACCAAGCGGCTCGACGGCTCGCGCTGGCGCGCGCTGGTGCGGCCGGCAAAGCGGCTCAAACCGGGCGACGTGGTGCGCTTCGGAGCCGAAGGCCGGGTGTGCTTCCTTGAGCAGCTCGACGCCACGGTCGAGGACAAAGGCGAGGGCGGCGCGGTGACATTTGCGTTTGCGTTTCACGGTGCCGCGCTCGACGACGCGCTCGCCGAGCGCGGCGACATGCCGTTGCCGCCTTATATCGGCAGCCGCCGTGCCGTCGACGAGCGCGACCGCACCGACTACCAGACCATTTTTGCGCACGACAGAAGGATCCGTCGCCGCGCCGACCGCAGGCCTGCATTTCACCGAAAGCCTGGTGCAGGCGTTGCGCGGGCGCGGCATCGCGCTGCATCGCGTGACCTTGCATGTCGGGCCCGGCACCTTCCTGCCGGTCAAGGCCGACGACACCGCCGGCCATCACATGCATCCGGAATGGGGCTCGGTCAGCGCCGAGACCGCGGCGGCGTTGAACGCGGCGCGGCGCGCCGGCGGCCGCATCGTCGCGGTCGGCTCGACCTCGCTGCGGCTGATCGAAAGCGCGGCCGCCGAGGATGGCACGCTCGCGGCCTATTGCGGCGAGACGGCGCTGTTCATCACGCCGGGCTACCGCTTCCGCGCTGTCGACGCGATGCTGACCAATTTCCACCTGCCGCGCTCGACCTTGTTCATGCTGGTCTGCGCCTTCTGCGGTCTCGACGTGATGCGGCGCGCTTATGCGCACGCGATCGAGAGCGGCTATCGGTTCTATTCCTATGGCGACGCGTGCTTGCTGTTTCGGGCAAGTTCAAACGAGGGCCCAAACGTGCCGTGAGACGGTGGCTCAAGAAACTCTGGCTGGCTCTGGGCATTCTATTTTGCGGCGCCGTGCTGCTGGTTGCCCCGTATGATCTATATACGGCTTGGAGGTTTCACGCGATTTATTCTCAAGGGCGGCTCGGCAGACTTGTAGGTGTCTATGGCTGGGTTTCGTACGAGATGCATCCAGTGGCGTTTTGGTCGCTATTTCTTTTCGACGTCATTATGACAGTGGTACTGATGGTCGTCGCCGTGCTTGTTGTCTGGCAAATTCGCATCGAGCGCAGCGTCTGGCGCAAGCGGAAAGCGCAGCCTCCTGTGGACGACGCAATTCGTCAGTCAATGTCGGAGCGCTAAGCTGCCGAACCCGTTCTCCTTCCACCTCATCGCCACCGACGGCGCCGCGCGCACGGGCGAGATCGCGACGCCGCACGGCGTCGTGCGCACGCCGGCCTTCATGCCGGTCGGCACGCAAGCGGCGATCAAGGGCGTGCATCATGACGATGTGCGCGCGGCCGGCGCCGATATTCTGCTCGCCAACACCTATCACCTGATGCTGCGGCCGTCGGCCGAGCGGGTCGCGGCGCTCGGCGGGCTGCATGCTTTCATGCGCTGGCCGTATCCGATCCTCACCGATTCCGGCGGCTTCCAGGTGATGTCGCTTGCGAACTTGCGCAAAGTCGAGGAAGAGGGCGTCACCTTCCGCTCCCATCTCGACGGCGCCATGATCGAGCTGACGCCG
This sequence comes from uncultured Alphaproteobacteria bacterium, assembly GCA_963831975.1. Taxonomy (GTDB): domain Bacteria; phylum Pseudomonadota; class Alphaproteobacteria; order Rhizobiales; family Xanthobacteraceae; genus BOG-931. The sequence goes on along the minus strand of CAWHSO010000025.1, from coordinate 1,755,016 downwards.
GAGCGCGCCGTCGAGGTGCAAATCCTGCTCGGCTCCGATATCGCCATGCAGCTCGACGAATGCGTGCGGCTGCCGGCCGAGCGGAGCGAGATCGAGCGCGCGATGAGTCTTTCGCTGCGCTGGGCCGAGCGCTGCAAGCGCGCGTTCGAGAAGGCGGCCTTTGGCCAGGCGCTGTTCGGCATCGTGCAGGGCGGCGACGATCAAAATTTGCGCGAAGCGAGCGCGCGGGCGCTCGCCGCTATCGGCTTTCACGGCTATGCGCTCGGCGGCCTCGCCGTCGGCGAAACCCAAGACGTGATGCTCAAGGTGGTTGGAGAGACCGCGCCGATGCTGCCGGCCGACAAGCCGCGCTATCTCATGGGCGTCGGCACGCCGGCCGACATTCTCGAAGCGATCGCCCGCGGCATCGATATGTTCGATTGCGTCTTGCCGACGCGCAACGGCCGCCATGGCCTCGCCTTCACGCGCTTCGGGCCGATCAACATCAAGAACGCGCACCACGCCGACGATCCGCGGCCGCTCGATGCCGCAAAGCCGCTGCCCGGCGGCGCGCGACTTTTCCCGCGCCTACCTGCATCACCTGTTCCGCAGCGGCGAGGCGCTCGGCGGCACGCTGCTTGTCGATCGTCAATCTCTATTACTACCAGGACGTGATGGCGGGGGCCCGCGCGGCCATCGCGGCCGGGCGTTTCGCCGATTATTTGGCGCAAAGCCGCGAGCAATGGGCCGCCAAAGGCGACCGCCAAGAAACGTAATCAAGAAACCTGACCAACAATCGCAACAATGCGTGCCGACGGACGTAATGTCGCAGCGTTTGCCCGCGCCCGCGGCGGCAAATGACGCTACATCGTCGCCACACCAGCAGCACCGCAAAAAGGATTTATAAAATGAAGCAGACGCCATTGCGCGCCGGATGGTCGCGCCGGACCGCGGTTTTCTCGTTGGCATCGGTCGCCGCGGGCCTTGCCGCGCCGGCGGCGCGCGCGCAGGCCAAATATCCGGACAAGCCGGTGCGCGTGATCCTGCCGTTCGGCGCCGGCGGCGTCGCCGACGTCACGGCGCGCCTGGTCGCGCAAGCATTGAGCGAAAAGCTCGGGCAAAACTTCGTCATCGAAAACATGCCCGGCGCCGGCGGCATCGCCGCAGCCCGCGCCGCGCTCTCGGGCGGCACCGACGGCTATACGCTGACGCTGTTGACCAACGGCACCGCGATCAGCGTGCCGCTGTTCAATCACCTGCCGTTCGATCCGCTGAAGGAATTCGTGCCGATTTCCACCATCGGCTATTTCACCTGCGACTTCATGGTCAATGCCGCATCGCCGTACCAGACGCTCGGCGATTTCCTCAAAGCCGCGAAGGAAAAGCCGGGCACGCTCAATGTCGGCACCATCAATGTCGGCGGCACGCAAAATCTCACCGCCGAATTGTTCAAGGCGATGGCGGGCATCGACGTGGTGATCGTGCCGTTCCGCGGTTCGCCCGACGTGGTGGTGGCGCTGCTGCGCAACGACATCCAGATGGATATCGATTTCTATGCCGCGCTCAAGCCGACGCTCGACGGCGGCAAGGCGCGGGTCATCGCCACCAGCGCGCCGCAGCGCTCGCCGGAACTGCCGAACATTCCGACCGTGCAGGAAGGCGGCGTCGCCGGCTTCGACGTCACGGCATGGAACGGGCTTTATGCGCCGGCGGGGACACCCGACGCCATCGTCCAGACCTTGAACAAGGCGCTGCACGACGTGCTGGCCGACCCGGACCTGAAGAAGCACGCGCTCGATCTCGGCATCGACGCCAAAGGCGTCGACGCCGGCCGAGCTCGATGCGCGCATGCGCGCCGATATCGAGAAATGGGGCAAAGTGATCGCGAAGGCGGGAATTGCCAAGCAGTGATCGCGACGGCCAGAGCAGGATCCGGAAAAAGCCTGCCCTCGGACTTGATCCGAGGGTGGAAACCGGTTTTCCGAAAAAGATCTTGCTTCCCTAAAAATAGTACCCGCCGGTCCATGGTACGCAGGACCGGCGGGTGACACAAAATCGCGGCTGGTACTGACGCAACGACCCACCGCGGTAAGATAAAGACGCTAGCCCTTCAATTGGCCGCGAATTTCGCCGCCTTTGTTGGCATCGGTATGAACGTTGACATAGGCTTGGCCCGACGACAGCGCCGCGGCAAGGGCCGCAGCTTTGTCGTCGTTCAGCGTCGTCGAACCCTTGAACGGGCTGGTGAACGGCGTGCCCGTCTGCGACAGCGGCACGATCACGCCGGCATTCTTGCCGGGCTCGGCCGGGCCATGGATATGAGCCGCGGTGGCCGGCCCCGACAGCCCGGAGAAATCGCCCTCCCAGGTCACCGTCTTGGTGGCGGCATCGTAGGTCACCGTGGCGGCGCCTTTGCCGGTGCTGGTGGTGGGCGGCACTTCGCTGGCACCGTCCATGGTCGCCTTGTAGCTGGAGCCGGCGGCATAAGTCGGTTGGGCGGATGAAGCGAGCACGGCGCCGACGGCACTGCCGACGGCCAGGCCGAGTACCGAACGACGATCAAACGTTTGACGCATAGATTTCCTCCTTGGATTGTTCCGCGATGACAACACAAACACCGCGTTGGTGACGATTATTGCCTGTTCCGGCGACCCTGACCATCCGCCGCAGGCATTACAATGAGGCTTTCCCTGAAGCACGCGGGAATTTACCCAACAGCCGCGATGGGTAACGACTTTGCGCGGCTAAAGCCGCCACAGCCTGATCGAGGTGACAAACGCGGTACCGCAATCGTCACAGGACCAGGCGTGGTCGATGCAGCCGTGAATGTTGAACCGGGATTCTTCGGCGATCAGCAAGACGCTACCGCAGTGCAGACAATTCGGCCGGCTCAAGTCCTTGGTCGCAAAAACCTTGCTCGCAGGAACCTGGGTCGCAAGAACCCCTGTTGACGCACTCTGGCACGCGGATTGTACGATCATCGTCGATCCCTCCTCGACGCTCGCTCACCGCACCCAATCGCCTGCTATGTTGAGGGCCGCGTATGGCGCCGCCGCGACGCCTTGATGAAACTCTCGTGGCTGTGGAAGGTTCCAGGACAACGGAACCAAACGGCAGGTTTCGCGTTTTGCCGCCGCTTCGGCTGCTACCGGCCCTGCGTATCCGATGGGCACGCAATTGGTGCGGCCCGACATCAGGCAATCTTCCAATTTCCCCGACGCGTAGAGCTCGTGGGCCAGCAGCCAGCCGATCACGAACAGGCAAACCACCACGCCCAGCGCGATCAGCGAACGCCGTTGGCTGCCGTTCTGGCCGTCGCGATCCGCCATGAGATTTGATCCGATTAGTCGGGCGCCGGGGTATAACGTTTCCGGCCGGCAAAGTTTAGTCCGGGGGAGACCGCCGCGGATACGCTGCGTCTACGGTCTCCCCCGTCCCCGTATGCCGATGCATCGACGGTCACATGATTGTCGCAAATAGCTTGAGAAAGTGTTTGCAAGCCACGGATTCAAAGCGGGAAAATTCCCGACGACGAGCGCCGCAAATGGCCCCGATCCGACTGGTGAGCGCGCAGGGATTCGAACCCTGGACCCCGTGATTAAAAGTCACGTGCTCTACCAACTGAGCTACGCGCTCACCTGGCGGTTCAAATACTTAAACTTGGCCGGCTTTACCAGTCTCGCGCGCCTTTTTGTGCCGCTTTTGCTAGATTAGCCTTGGCTGCCGGAAAAGCCGCTGAGCGAGGAACCACCCATGCCGATCGTCAATCGCGTCGCCGACGCTGCACGGCGAGATCACCGCCTGGCGCCACGACATGCACATGCACCCGGAGCTGCAATACGACGTGCACCGCACCGCGGCGTCGGTCGCCGACAAGCTCAAGAGTTTTGGCTGCGACGAGGTCGTGCCCGGCATCGGCCGCACCGGCGTCGTCGGCGTCATCCGCGGCCGCAAGACCGGGAGCAAGGCCGGCGGCAAGGTGGTGGGACTGCGCGCCGACATGGACGCGCTGCCGCTCGAGGAGGAAACCGGCCTGCCGTATAAATCGACGGTGCCCGGAAAGATGCACGCCTGCGGCCATGACGGCCACACCGCGATGCTGCTGGGCGCCGCCAAATACCTCGCCGAGACGCGCAATTTTGCCGGCACGGCGATGGTGATCTTCCAGCCGGCGGAGGAGGGCGGCGCCGGCGCCGAGGCCATGGTGAAGGACGGCCTGATCACCCGTTTTGCCATTGATGAGGTTTATGGCATGCACAATTTTCCGGGGCTGCCGGTCGGCGAATTCGCCATCCGCCCGGGCCCGATCATGGCGTCGGCCGATCACATTTCGATCGAGCTCGAAGGCAAAGGCGGGCACGCGGCGCGGCCGCATCTGAGCATCGACACCATCCTGGTCGGCGCCCAAATCATCAATCAGCTGCAATCGGTGGTGGCGCGCAACATCGATCCGCTGGAGGCCGCCGTGGTGTCGATCTGCATGTTCCAGTCGGGTCATACCGACAACGTCATTCCCCAGCACGCCAAGCTGCGCGGCACGGCACGCGCCTTGACGGTCGAGGTCCGCGATCTGTTGCGCGAGCGCATCAACGCCATCGTCGAAGGCACCGCGCGGCTTTATGGCGCCAAGGCCAAGATCAGCTACACGAACGGCTATCCGGTGGTGGTGAACCACGAGCGCCAGACCGCCTTTGCGGCAGGCGTGGCGCGCGAGATCGTCGGCAAGGACAAGGTGGAGACCGATACCCCGCCGGTGATGGGGGCCGAGGATTTCGCCTTCATGCTCAACGAGCGGCCGGGCGCCTTCATCTTTTGCGGCAACGGCGACAGCGCCGGCCTGCATCACCCGGCTTACGATTTCAACGACGAGGCAATCCCGGTCGGGACGTCGTATTGGGTCAGGCTCGCGGAAAGCGCGCTGGCTGAATAAGCCTTATTGCGCCGCCTCGATGCGGTTCTCGGCCGGCAGCTTTGGCGGCTCGGCGATGACTTGCTGCGGTTGCAGTTGCGGCAATAGCGCTACGGCCTTGGCCTCGACGCCGCGCCAATAGGCGAAGGCGTTGAAGCGCGTGCCCTCGATGGTGGCGAGAATGACGGCGGCGATGAACGGTAGGCTCTGCACCACCAGCACGAAGGCGAAGATATTGATCTCGTGGACCTGCTTGTAATTGGTGATCACCAGCGTGAGCGCGCCGACCAGCAGCAGCACGGCGATCACCGCCTCCCAGAACGCCGAGAAATCCGGGCCCTTGCGCGTGCCGCCGCCCTTGGCGGTGCGCAAAAACGGCACGCTCTCGTTGATGATGCCCATGCCGACGGCGCGCGCCACCGTCCATTGCAGCGCCATGGCGGCGCAGACCGCGCCCAGCATTTGACCGGGCGACACCCGCACGCGCAGCCGATAGAGCGAGATGAAATGGATCACCGACACCGTGAAGGTGGCGATGATCGGCAGCGTGAGGATGCGGTCGGGCACCGCGATATTGGCAAACGCGACCACCGGGACCCAGATGATGTTCAAAAGCGCAACGACGACGCCGATGCTGTCGGAGCCGAGCCAGTTGAGCCAGCCGATGCCGTATTCGCGCTTCTGCTCGCGGGTGAGCCCGTCGACCCGCGGCAACAGCCGCCGCCAATGCTTGCGCAACAGCTGGAACCCGCCATAGGCCCAGCGTTGACGCTGGCGCTTGTAGGCGTCGAAGGTGTCGGGCAGCAGCCCATGGCCGTAGCGGTGATTGGTGTAGTGGGCGGTGTAGCCGTGCTCGAGAATGGCAAGGCCGAGATCGGTGTCCTCGACGATGGTGTCGGTCGACCAATTGCCGACGGCTTCCAGTGCCGTGCGCCGGATCAGCGTCATGGTGCCGTGCATGACGATGGCGTTGACCTCGTTGCGCTGCACCATGCCGATGTCGAAGAAGCCGGCATATTCCGCGTTCATGGCGCAGTGCATCACCGAGCGGTCGCCGTCGCGATGATCCTGCGGCGCCTGCACGAAGCCGACGCTGGCGTCGGCGAACAACGGCACCAGATCCTTGAGCCAGTTCGGCTCGACGACGTAATCGGCATCGATGCTGCCGATGATTTCCGCATCCGCCGCGGTGTGGTCGAGCGCCACGCGCAATGCGCCGGCCTTGTAGCCGTTTAGCTTGTCGACCCGGATGAATTTGAAGCGTTCACCGAGCGTGCGGCAATGCGCTTCGATCGGCTCCCAGAACGCCGGATCGGGCGTGTTGTTGATGATCACCACGCATTCGAAATTGGGATAATCGATGCGGGAGAGGGCATCGAGCGTCTGCACCAGCATCTCCGGCGCTTCGCGACAGGCCGGGACGTGGATGGACACTTTCGGGGTGTGAGCGTCTTGGACTGGCACGAGCGGCGGCGCGCTGGCGAGCCGCCGTGGAGCGCCGCCGAAGGCGATTGCGGCGATCTCCTCCAGGCGCGCCAGTGCGATGGCGACCAGCGGAATGAGAAGGAGGAGGCCGAAGCCGAGCGCAAAAGCGGCGCCCGGCACGAAGTAATGGCCCTTCCAGAAGGCGACGATGGCGGCAAACCAGGCGCCGACCACGTTGGCGGACGCCGCCAGCATCAAAGCCTGCGCGGCCGTGGCCCGGCTCATGGCCAGGATCGGCAATGACAGCAGGATACCAAGCAGGACGGCGAGCCCGGCGCGCTTGATATAGTCGGGATCGGTGATCACCCCGGTCCAGGAGAACTTGGCGTCGCGCGAGGCATCGAACAGTCCCCAATAGGGGCCGACGCCGCCTTCAAACGTCTTCCACGGCTGATCGATGGCTTCGACGATGTTGTAGTCGATGCCATAGGCCTCGGCGCGATGGACGAAATCGCGGATGACCGCGGCCTGCTCCATACGGCCGGGATTGGCATCGTGCATATTGTAACCGGCGCTCGGCCAGCCGAACTCGGCGATGACGATGCGCTTGCCGGGGTGCATCTGGCGCAGCTTGTCGTAGAACTCGATGGTGTGGTCGACCGCGTGGCTGTAATCGAAGCCGTCCCAGTACGGCAGGATATGCGCGGCGATGAAGTCGACGGCCGAGGCGAGCTCCGGATGGTCGATCCAAACCGTCCAGATTTCACCGGTGGTGACTGGGACCGGGCTCTGCCGCTTCACCTTTTGGATGTGCTGGATCAGGTCGTCGACGCTCATTTCGGCGCGCAGCCCGTGGTCTCGTTGCCGACCACGATGGCGTTGACGTTGCTGTTGTGGCGGGCAAGCTCGAGGGCGGAGCGGATTTCCCGCTCGTTGCGCTCCTTGTCCTTGTCGAGCCAGGCGCCGACCGTGACCTTCAGGCCGAATTCGGCGGCGATCGGCGGCACGAGCTCGGCGCCGCCGGTCGACGAATAGGTGCGGATGGCGCGCGGTATAAGGCGCGATCGCCTTCAGATCGGCGCGGATCTGCTCGGCGGTCGGGCGTTGACCGGTATCGGGGTGCGATGAATCCGCGAACGGCGAGTAGGAGACGCTCGCCAGCTGGCCGGTGAAATCCGGGGCAGTTTCTGTCGTTCTCAGCAGTGCCCACAGCCCGGCATGCACGCACGCTACAAGCGCGAGCACAGCTACGACGGTGCGCATCGACTTTCAACCACGCGGGGCGAGGATACACGGGCCCGAACCTGTCCCCAAGGTTCGACGTTGGTCGTAAGGCGATGAGGCTACCTTGCGAGCGGCGAACAAACAAGTAGCGCTGGTGCATGGCGAATTCAAGACAACGCGCCGTGATGGCGTGCGACTTTTCGGCGCGCGGCCCGACCGCGGCAGGCAGGCGCGGCTCTAGCGGTTCGTGGTCGGGCTCGGAACCGACGCCGCGGGAGCGGCCGCTTGAGGGATCGCCTGCAAATTGGGATTGATCCAGCAGGCATTGACCCGGCCGTTCAGGCTGTCGGCGGCCTTCGGATCGATATTGTCGGAGTGCAGCAGCAGGCAGCGGAAGGTTGCCTGGATATGGCCGCTCGGACAGCCGAAGCGGTCGTAGAGGTCGAGATGGCGGAAGGCGGTATCGAGATCGTCGCGCCATAACAGGCTGACCACCCGGCGGCCGAGCCAGACGCATTCGGGATTGCCCGCCGGCCCCCCGCCCAGCGCCTTCTGCGCTTCGGCGTATTCATCGACCTTCTGCGGCTCTTTGGCCGGCTCCTGGCCGTTCGCCGGGGCCTGATTGGCCGGCTTGGCGTCGGTGTTTTGGGCCAGCGCCGGAGCCGCCAGCGGTGCCGCCGCGGCCGCGGCGAGGCCGAGCCCAACGCATAGACTTAAGGCAACGCTAAACGCACGATGACACATGGGTTTGACTGGAGGTCTTTGACCTGTTTGCGCAGTTGAGACGGACGTTTCCGGCCATGGCGCCAAGCTGCCTTTTTCGGTTTTGATTTTCGCCACAGCCACCCTGACAACAGCCTAACTGCGCCCGTTTGTCCAGCGCGCATGCCAGCGCAACAAGGTTGACCTTGGCAGGACGAGTTCCCGGCGTTTTAGTGGAGCATGAACTTGCCGGAAAACCGGGTTCCACTTTTCCGGATCATGCTCTAATGCGGACAAGCATGTCGCGCATCCCAGCCGGCCAACCGCTGACGTTTTTTGCCATAACCGCCATGGCAATCGCCATGGCGTGGTGGTGGCTCGGCAAGCCCGTGGCGCTGCCGCCGTCGCCGCTCGCGGCGAACGAAAAGCTCTACTGCGTCTCCTATGCGCCGTTCCGCGACGGCCAGGATCCGCTGGTCGAGACCACCCAAATTCCGCCGGCGCAGATCGACGAGGATTTGAAATTTCTGGCGCGCTATACCGATTGCATCCGCACCTATTCGGTCGAGAACGGCCTCGATAAGGTTCCCGAAATCGCCCAGCGCTATGGGCTCAAAGTCCTGCACGGGCTGTGGCTGTCCAACAAGACCGCGCGCAACCGGGCGCAAATGGCCGTCACGGTGGCGCTCGCCAAAAAATATCCCGACGTCATCCGCGCGGTGATCGTCGGCAACGAAGTGCTGCTGCGCGGCGAAATGTCGGCGCCCGATCTCGGCGCCATCATCCGCGAGGTCAAAGCCCAAATCACCCAGCCGGTCACCTATGCGGACGTCTGGGAGTTCTGGCTGCGCTATGCCGACCTGCAGAACGCGGTCGACTTCGTCACCATCCATATCCTGCCCTATTGGGAGGATTTTCCGCTGCCGGCTTCGCTGCGCCGCGGCCCATGTCGATGACATCCGCAAGAAGGTGGCGGCGGCCATTCCCAACAAGGAGATCGTCATCGGCGAGTTCGGCTGGCCGAGCCACGGCCGCATGCGCGAGGGCGCGCTGCCGTCGCCGTCGAACCAGGCCCGCGCCATCGAAGAGACCTTGACGCTTGGGCAAGCGCGAGAATTTCCGGGTCAACATCATCGAGGCGTTCGACCAGCCCTGGAAGCGCGCGCTCGAAGGCTCGACCGGGCGTTACTGGGGCATTTTCGACCGCGCCACCCAGGGACCGAAATTCGCCCTCGGCGGCGCGGTGTCCGATCACCCGCATTGGCTCCTTGGCGCGCTGTTCGGCATCCTGCTCGCCGCCTTGACGTTCGGCATAGCGGCGACGGCGGGCGGGCGAAAAAATCCGACGCCGCATTTGTGGCCCAAGGTCGGGACAATCGCGTTCCTGCCCGCGGTGATGTTCGGCCTCGCCATCGAGACCGTTCCGATCGAGAGCTACAGCGTCGGCGGCTGGCTGCGCGCGCTGACATTCGTGCTCGTTGCCGCGGCCGCGCCGATCGTCTGCGCCGACGCTTGCGCCGTCGGGCGCGCGTTGCCGACGTTTGCCGCCATTCTCGGCCGCTCCGGCGAGCGCCGCGGCGGGCTTGCATTGGGCGCTGGGCGGCGTCTTCATCGTGCTGGTTCTGTTGGCGCTCCAAGCGGCGCTCGGGCTGGTGTTCGATCCGCGCTACCGCGATTTTCCGTTCGCGCCGCTCACCTCAGCCGTCGTGCCGTTCCTGATGCTGATGGTCGCCGTGCCGCGCCCGCGCGGATCGCGCGCCATCGCCGAGACGGTGGCGGGAATAGCGTTGGTGGCCTCGGCCGGCTACATCGCGATCAATGAAAGCTTTGCCAATTGGCAGTCGGTCTGGTTCTGCGCCGGCATTGCCGGCCTCGGCATCATTCTGCTGCGGGCGCGGGACGCGCCAGACTCAAAATGAGAATGCCGACCGCCAGGCCTGCGAGATCGGCGTTGTGCAGCACGATGCCGAAGGCCGCCGCGGCGAGCGCCAGCGTCACCAGCACGATCGACGGCCGGAACAGATTGAGCGCGGCGGCGGCGAGCGCCACCCAGCCGAAGACGCCGTGATTGAACAGAACGATCGTCAGCCGGAACGTATCGCACAGCCAGGTCCGCAAGCCGGCCTGGCAGGCGAGCGACACGGTGTTGTTCTCCAGCGCCATGTAGCGCAGATAGAGCGCCTCGCCGAGCGCCAAAAAGCCTATGACCAGAAGCCAATTGGTCTGGCGCGCGGTCGGCAGGAACAGTGCGCGTTTCATTGCGGGTCATTCCCGGGCGGCGTTGCCGCAATCCATAACCACAGAAGGTGAAGTTGCGAAAGACCGCGTGGACCCAAAACGGCGAACCGGGCGGATGACTTATCGCGAGAGTCCGCTTTGCTCCGAAAACCGACAAGACATTGCATCGCTGTGAAATGACGCGATGGGCCGAGAACGGACTCAACGCACTGCAGCAAATAAGCGGCCTCACTCGATCACCTCGTCGGCGATGGACATCAAGCCGGTTGGAATCGTCATGCCGAGCGCCTTTGCGCTTCTTAAGTTGATGACGAATTGAAATTTCGTGGGCTGGATGACGGGAAGATCGGCCGGCTTCTCGCCTTTGAGGATGCGGCCGATGTAGCCTCCTTGCTGACGGAATACCTCCGCGATTTCCGCTCCATAACTGATTGAGCCGCCAGCCGCCGTCTGATCAGGACGGTCGAAAATCGCCGGAATTTCATGCTTCATCGCAAGCGCGATGATCTCTCCGGCCCGAGCGTGGAAGAAAGCGTCCGGAGCCACGGATCACGCGCCAGCCTTCTGCCCATCAAATCTCGGAAAAGGCCTTCACATGTCATCGTCGGTGCTGGCCCTGAAAACAAGTGCGCGCTCTCCCAATTTCTGGCGCCCTCATCGATCTCTGCCGATTGCGCTCGGCACGTAAGGGCTCGTTGGATTGATCAATAGGCCGATGTAGCACCTCGGCAACAGATCGTGCAATAATCCAAGTCGCTTCGCCCCTATTGCGACGGTGAGTTGGAAAACGGCGGTAGCATTGGCGCTGGGGCGATGATAGATATGATCGGAGACCAGCCTAGTGGATCGATAACCCGAAACGAAACAGATAGGGTTGGTAGTGGTCGTCGACTTCGAGGCCCCCGCTGCGGCGGCAAAATGCTCGACCGACGATCGGAAACACGACTTACAAGATAGCTCCGAATAACCGCGGATCGCAGCACGGCCCTGGCGTGCCGTCGGTCAGTAGAAATACAAAACCGCGACGATCAGTCCGCTGCGACATGGAACCAGACGGGACTTTGCAGCGCCGATTGGATAATGGCGGCGACAAAAATCCGCAGATCAGGCCGGCAGCAAGCGGAAAGCGAGACATATCACTGGCCCGGTCGCAATCCCACGGAGCACCAACAGGGTGACGGGCGCTGCGACACCGCCAATAAGCGGCGCAAACGGAATTAACAGCGCGACAACGAACCAGCCAAGCCGACCAGCTGTCGAGATACGGGGCACTTCCCGGGATCACCAAACATAGGAGCGGCAGCAGCCCGCGCCGAGCGACCCCGCTAGGGGTGTCAGCACTTGAGGCCCCAAAGAAATGCTCTCCCCAAGAGGCTACCCGTGCCTAAGGGCGGCGTCGACTTTTGGCGTCGCAATGGGCTCATTCGTGAGCCGGCCGTCGAAGCCGACGAATGTCCGACGAGCCGCCCCGCTATCTTACGGTCCAAATATTCCGCCCGGCGAAAAAATGCCGCCGGCATGAAGCTCAGCCGGAGGCGCTAAGGCGACTGCGCTGCCGCGCGGTCGAGATCCGGAGAGCGAAACGTTTCGCACCGCATCAATTGCGGCTGGCGAAATGTCGTCAAGCGGAACCAAAGCACCATCTTGCCGGTTCATGGCACAGGGCGCTACAACTGGCGCGGGTCCCTTGGTCGAAACGCTGACGCGGAGGGTCTACCATGACGCAGGCGAAGCGAAGTTCCAAAAGGAAGCGCGGCAAGGCAGCCCTGGCAAAGTCAGCCTTGGCATGGGGCGCAGCCGGGGTTTCTCTGGCGATGACGGGTGCCGCATCGGCAACCGCACCCGCAACGAATGTACCGTCACAAGATAACGCACGGCGACTTATTCTGACCGAGGAGGAAATCTCCGACGTCAGTCTGGCGACCTTTCAAGTCTTCGACCGGGAAAATCCCCCGCTTAGCCAAGGCATAAGAGTTGCCCGTGGCGGCGGCTGCGGCTGTGGCGGATGCGGTCATGGCGGCGGGGGCGGCGGATGCGCTCGTGCCGGTTTCGGCGGCGGGTGCGCTCATGCCGCTGTCGGCGGCGGCTGCGCCGCCGCTGGCCGTTGCGCTGTCGGTGGTTGTGCCGCTGGCGGCCGTTGCGCGGTCGGTCGCTGTGCCGTTGGTGGCCGCTGCGCCTGTCGAGGGGGCTGCGCTTGCATTGGAGCATTCATAGGAGTCGCCTGCTTGGGTTGCGCCGGCTGCTCCGGAACCTGCTGGCAATGGGACCCGTACCTGGGCCAGTGGGTCAGCGTCTGCTATTAAGCCAAACGAACGGCGGCCGTCCAGCGGTGTCCGCTGGGCCCTGAAGGCGGAAGCAAAATCGGACCATGGGCATCTGAATCCGGCCCCGTTGCCTCGGCCGCCAAATCAGCGATGCTTTCAGTCCAGCGCCAAATGCCGGCCGGCAAAAATCGTCGGCTGACAGGTCAGCCGATAGCGCTCGAGCGTCGTGCAAAGTTTTGCCGCCGCGCCGGCGCTGACGAGCGGTCCCACCACCAGCCGCAATTCGGGCCGACGGGACGCCGGCATTTCGCTCAAGGACACCGTCGGCGCCAGCCCATCGAACAATTGCGGATGCGCGGAGCGGATGCCGGCCCAGCGCGCGCGCAGCGCCTGGATCGAGACCGCGGTGCCGATATCGACGCCGTATTCCATCGGCAGCGGCAGGGCCGGCGCCATCACGGCGGCGATTTCGGCCGCGCTGGCTGGGCACCGGCGTCGCATTGTCCGGCCACGGCGGCGCGGCAGCGGCGGTTTTAACTTGTTGCGCGATCGAGCCGGTGACGTCGTCCATGCTGTGCTCGACCATGCCGATGCGGGCCTTGAGCTCGTCATTCTCCGAAGCCAATTCGCGCACCGAGTCGGCGAGCCGCTTCGTTTCAGCCTGGGCATCGAACGCGTTCGCCGCAGCTTGCGGCGGCGGCGCCATCACCGGCTGCACGATGGCGGCGGTGCCGTTGCCGATCGTCGAGGCGGCAACTGCGGCGCGATGCGAGCCAACGACGCCGCGGCTCGACAGCACGGCGACCAATAGGACGGCAGCGGCGGTCGAGCCCCAAACCACCAGCCGCCACAGGCCCTGCATGGTGACGGGAACCGCAGCCGCGGGCCGTTTGAGGTCCGCTTTCGCCAGCCGCACTTCATCTGCCATTTAAAGCCGCTCCGCAGTGCCGTGAGGCGAATCAGTGCTAAAAATCTAGCAGAATTCTGACAATCGGGTTATCGGCTGCGCGGCGTTCCGGCGGCATCGGCCGGCAATTGCAGGCGCGGCTTTCGATTGGCCGGCGGCTCGGATAAGACAGCGCCGCGGAGGTAGCGATGACGGCTCGGACCTGCCTGGCGATCGTGCTCGCCGCCGGCGAGGGCACGCGCATGCGCTCGGCGCGGCCGAAGGTCTTGCACAATGTGGCCGGGCAATCGTTGCTGGCCCATGTGCTCACTGGGGTCGGCGCGGCGGGCACGACGGCAACGGCCGTCGTCATCGGCCCCGGACAGGACGAGGTTGCCGCCGAAGCAAAGCGCGTGCTGCCCGGAGCCACGACATTTCGTTCAACGCGAGCGACGCGGCACAGCGCACGCGGTGCTGGCGGCGAAGGCCGCGATCGAGCGGCAACCGGACGACATTCTTGTCGTCTACGGCGACACGCCGCTTGATCCGTCCGGCAACGCTGAAGCGATTGCGCGCACCGCTCGCCGCGGGCGCGGCCATTGCGGTGCTCGGCATTCCGGCCGTCCGATCCGACCGGCTATGGCCGGCTGATCACGTCGGGCGACGACCTCATCGCCATTCGCGAGGAGGCCGATGCGAGCGCGCGCGAGCGCGCGATCGATCTTTGCAACGGCGGCATCATGGCGTTCGCGGGCGACAGCGCGCTCGCCATCCTCAAGCGGATCGGCAATGCACAATCCCAAACATGAATTCTATCTGACCGATGCGGTCGAGATCGCGCGCGGCATGAAGCTGCGGGCGGTTGCGGTCGAAGTCGAGGAGGACGACGTGCGCGGCATCAACACCAAAGCCCAACTCGCCGAAGCGGAAGCGATCGCGCAGCAGCGCCTGCGCAAGGCGGCGCTCGACGCCGGCGTCACGCTGGTCGCGCCGGAGACGGTGTTTCTCTCCGCCGACACCAAATTCGGCAAGGACGTCGTGGTCGAGCCCTATGTGGTGTTCGGCGAGAAGGTGAAGGTCGAGGATGGCGCGGTCATCCGCTCGTTCTCGCATCTCGTCGGCGCCCACGTCGGCAAGGGCGTTTCGGTCGGGCCGTTTGCCCGGCTGCGGCCGGGCACGCGCTTGGGCGAGGGCGTGCACATCGGCAATTTCGTCGAGGTCAAGGAAGCGGTGATGGAGGCCGGCGCCAAGGCCAATCATTTGAGCTATATCGGCGACGCCTCGGTCGGCGCCGGCAGCAATATCGGCGCCGGCACCATCACCTGCAATTACGACGGCGCCGCCAAGCACCGCACCGAGATCGGCAAAGACGTGTTCATCGGCTCGAACTCGGCGCTGGTGGCGCCGGTCAAGATCGGCGACGGCGCCTATGTGGGCTCGGGCTCGGTGATCACCGAGAACGTGCCGGCCGAGGCCCTGGCGCTCGGCCGCGGCCGCCAAGTCGTTAAGGAAGGCTGGGCGGCGCGCTTGCGGGCGCTCAAATCCTTGAGCAAAAAGAAGGCCCATTCGGCCGATTGAGCGTATCCTTTGCGGGCCGATCCTTGCCGTTCGAGCGGCACGGATTAATTAAGCTTCCGGCGAAGAAATCTGTCACGAAGCGACACGTTATTTGATTTTCATCGGTAAAATGGCTGCGCTTTAACGGTTAAGTTCGCTGCAACGGCTGGACGGTCGAGCATACAGGCGATGTGCGGGATTATCGGTATCGTCGGCCACGAGGCGGCCGCGCCGCAATTGATCGATGCGCTCAAGCGCCTCGAATACCGCGGCTATGATTCAGCGGGCGTCGCCACGCTGGAGCACGGCGTGCTGACGCGGCGGCGCGCCCAAGGCAAGCTCAAGAATCTGGAAACGCGGCTCGCGCAGCGAGCCGCTGTCGGGCACCATCGGCATCGGCCACACCCGCTGGGCGACCCACGGCCGTCCGACCGAGAACAACGCCCATCCGCACGCCACCGAAAAGCTCGCGGTCGTGCACAACGGCATCATCGAGAATTTCGTCGAGCTGCGCCGCGAGCTGCAAGCCAAGGGCGCCAAATTCGTCACCGAGACCGACACCGAAGTCGTCGCCCATCTGGTCAGCCAGGAGATGGAGCGCGGCGCGTCGCCGGTCGAGGCGGTGAAAGCGGCGCTGCCGCGGCTGCGCGGCGCGTTTGCGCTCGCCTTCCTGTTTGCCGGCGAGGACAATCTCCTGATCGGCGCGCGCAAGGGCTCGCCGCTCGCCATCGGCTACGGCGAGGGCGCGATGTTCGTCGGCTCCGATGCGATTGCGCTGGCGCCGTTCACCGACACGGTGAGCTATCTCGAGGACGGCGACTGGGTGATCGTCACGCGCAGCAGCGCCGAGGTCCACGACGCCCAAGGCGCGGTCGTGCAGCGCGCGGTGCTCAAATCGCAAGCCGCCGTCATGCACATCGACAAGGGCAACCACCGCCATTTCATGGCCAAGGAGATCTTCGAGCAGCCCGAAGTCGTCGGCCATACGCTGGCCAATTACATCGACATGGCGGCCGAACGCGTGGCGCTGCCGATGCCGCTGCCGTTCGATTTCCGCAAGCTCAACCGCATCTCGATCGCCGCCTGCGGCACCGCCTATTACGCCGGCATGGTCGCCAAATACTGGTTCGAGCGCTTTGCGCATCTGCCGGTCGAGGTCGATATCGCTTCCGAATTCCGCTATCGCGTCGGCGCCGCTCGGGCCCGGCGGCTTGGCGATCTTCGTGTCGCAATCGGGCGAGACCGCCGACACGCTGGCGTCGCTGCGCTATGCGCGCGAGCACAAGCAGCACGTTCTCTCGATCGTCAACGTGCCGACCTCGACCATCGCGCGCGAGAGCGACGTGGTGATGCCGACCTTGGCCGGGCCGGAAATCGGCGTCGCTTCGACCAAGGCCTTCACCTGCCAGTTGGCGGCGCTGGCGACGCTCGCGATCGCGGCCGGCCGCGCCCGCGGCGTGCTCGCGGAGAGCGACGAGAAGAAGCTCGTCCATGCGCTGATCGAAGTGCCGCGGCATATGGCCGAGGCGCTGGCGCTCGAGCCGCAGATCGAGCAGCTCGCCCGCGATCTCGCCAAATGCCGCGACGTGCTCTATCTCGGCCGCGGCACGAGCTTCCCGATCGCGCTCGAAGGCGCGCTGAAGCTCAAGGAAATCTCCTACATCCACGCCGAAGGCTATGCCGCCGGCGAGCTCAAGCACGGCCCGATCGCGCTGATCGACGAGACCATGCCGGTGATCGTGATCGCGCCCTACGACCAGATTTTCGAAAAGACCGTCTCGAACATGGAGGAGGTCGCCGCGCGCGGCGGCCGGCTGATCCTGTTGACCGACGCGCAAGGCGCGCGCGCCGCCAACTCAAAGCCGTGGGTGACGCTGACCTTGCCGACCATGCCGGCGACGGTGGCGCCGCTGGTCTATGCCGTGCCGGTGCAGCTCATCGCCTACCACACCGCCGTCATCATGGGCACCGACGTCGATCAGCCGCGCAACCTTGCCAAGTCGGTGACGGTGGAATAGAGCCGCATCGCGGCGGCGCCGTGCCAACCGGCGAAAGCGCATATAGACTTTATCGATGCCAGACACGCGCGAGCGCATGACCAACAACGAACAAAGCGGCAGCTTGCCCGTGAGCGCAACAAAGCCGGCGCCCGGCGCGGTGAGCCGCATCCGCAATTACTTTCTGACCGGACTGATCGTCGCCGGGCCGGTGGCCGTCACCTTGTGGCTGATCTGGTGGTTCGTCACCTGGGTCGACAATCTGGTGCGGCCGTTCATTCCGGTGACGTACCGGCCGGAAACCTATCTGCCGGTGCATATTCCGGGGCTCGGCCTGATCATCGCCTTTGTGGCGCTGACGCTGCTCGGCTTCCTCACCGCCAACCTGGTCGGCCGCAAGCTCGTCGACCTCGGCGAAGGTCTCTTGAGCCGCATGCCGATCGTGCGGCCGATCTACCGCACGGCGAAGCAGATCTTCCAGACGCTGTTCTCCAGCTCCGGCTCGAGCTTCCGCCGCGTCGGCCTGGTCGAATTTCCCGTCGCCCGGCATGTGGTCGCTGGTTTTCCTCACCCAATCGCCGAGCGCGGAAATTTCGGCGCGGCTGCCGGCGACCGAGCACGTCTCCGCCTTCATGCCGTGCACGCCGAACCCGACCACCGGCTTCTTCTTCTACGTGCCGCGGCGCGACGTGATCGATCTCGACATTACCGTTGAAGCGGCGATGCAGCTGCTGATGTCGGCGGGCATCATCCAGCCCGGCGGCGACGACGAGCAAAAGCGCCTTGCAACGCTGGCCGAGACTGCGCGCGCCGCCCAGGTGGCGCGAACCCCAGAGCCCACAGCGGCTAAATAAGGCGGCGCGCTCTTCCACGCGATCTGCTATCGTCCTCGAGCAAAAAAAAGCTCCGGGGGCTGTCATGAATTTCGCTCAAGCAATCAAGTCCGGCTTTTCGCACTACGTCACGTTCTCGGGCCGGGCATTTCGGTCGGAATATTGGTTCTGGGCCTTGTTCGTGGCGATCGGCGTGACGGTGACGGCGATACTCGATATCGCGATCTTCGGCTACCATCCTCGGAGCGTCGCCGATTCAAAACCCTTTTCGATCTGGTCACATTCCTGCCGAGCCTTGCGGTCGCGGTCACGCCGGCTGCACGACACCGATCGCACCGCCTGGTGGCTTTTGCTGCTCATGACGCTCATCGGCGTGATCGCGCTGATCGTCTGGTACTGCGAGAAAGGCACGCCGGGCCCGAACCGCTTCGGCCCGGACCCGCTGCCGGCCCAATAACTCAGCCCGCGCCAAGCAGCCTGATGGCCTCGTCGCGTACGAACAGATGGACCGGCTGCACAACACGCCCTTAGCTATTCCGGCTTCGCACCGCCAGCCGATTCCACGTGGATTTTCGCAACTGCACATTTGAAACGGATTGACTTATAACCTTTGAACGCGGAACACTGCAACTTGGGCGATTGCCGGCGCCGAACTTCCGCAAGCCGGAAGCAACAAATTCTCCGTGCAAATCAGAGGGGCTGATCATGATCAAAACTTTATCGAAAACTTCGCTGTTGTTTGCCGCCGCCGTCGCCGTGAGTGCGCTGGTCGGCGCGCCGGCGCAGGCCGCAGCGGAACGATGCATCATTGCGTCGCAGTGCAAAGGGCCGCTGCCCTTCATTTGCATGTATTGCGGGAGCACGGGGCAGTACGGCTGTGCGCACCATGTCTGCATACACCACACCTGTCAGGTCCAGATTTGCCCTGAGTTCAAGACTTTTACGCCCTGGTAACTCGGCGGCTAGCCCGCGCCCAACAGCCTGATCGCCTCGTCGCGCGCGAACAGATAGAGCAGCACGCGCAACGCTTCTCCGCGCGGCGTGGTCAGTTTCGGATCGCGCGCCAGCATCAGCGCGGCGTCGTCGCGCGCCGCCGGCAACAGCTTGCCGTGAAACTCGATGCGGGCGATGTGGAAGCCCGGCATGCCGCTTTGCCGGGTGCCGAGCACGTCGCCTTCGCCGCGCAGTTTCAGATCCTCCTCGGCGATGCGGAAGCCGTCGTCGGTCTCGCGCAGGATGGCGAGGCGGGCTTTCGCGGTCGGCCCGAGCGGCGCCTTGTAGAGCAAGAGACAGGTCGAGCGCTCGGCGCCGCGGCCGATGCGGCCGCGCAATTGGTGCAGCTGCGCCAGGCCAAAACGCTCGGCGTGCTCGATCACCATGACGCTTGCTTCCGGCACGTCGACGCCGACCTCGATCACCGTGGTCGCCACCAGAAGCCGCGTCTCGCCCGCGGCGAAGCGCTCCATGGCGCGATCCTTGTCGGCGCCGCGCATGCGGCCGTGGACGAGATCGACCGCCGCGCCGAAGCGCTTCTTGAGCGCCGCATAGCGCTCCTCGGCGGCGGCGAGATCGATGGTTTCGGATTCCTCGACCAGCGGGCACACCCAATAGGCGCGGCGGCCCTCGTCGAGCGCGCGGGCCACCGCATCCTCGACTTCGGCGAGCCGCGACAAGGGTATCGCGCGGGTATCGATCTTCTGCCGGCCGGCGGGTTTTTCGCGCAGCTCCGAGACATCCATGTCGCCGAAATAGGTCAGCACCAGCGTGCGCGGGATCGGCGTTGCCGTGAGCACGAGGAGATCGACCGCTTCGCCCTTGCGCGCCAGCGCGAGCCGCTGATGCACGCCGAAGCGATGCTGCTCGTCGACGATGGCGAGCGCGAGATCGGCAAACGCCACGTCGTCTTGGAATAGCGCATGGGTGCCGACGATCAGATCGATGTCGCCCGCGGCGAGCGCCGAGATAATTTCAGGGCGTTCGCGGCCGCGCTCGCGGCCGGTGAGGATGGCGACGCGAATGCCGGCTTTGGCGGCGAGCGGCGCGATGGTGGCAAAATGCTGGCGCGCCAAAATCTCCGTCGGCGCCATCAGCGCCGCCTGGCGGCCGGCTTCGATCACGGTCGCGGCGGCCAACAGCGCGACCACGGTTTTTCCCGAGCCGACGTCGCCGTGCAGCAGCCGCAGCATGCGATGCGGCTGCGCCAGATCGGCGACGATATCGCCGACCGCGCGCTGCTGCGACGGCGTGAGCGAGTAGGGCAGGCCGGCGATCACCCGTTCGCGCAAGCGGCCCTCGGCGGCGCTGCCATGGCCGGGCCGCTGCCGCATATGCGCGCGCAACAAGGCGAGCGCGAGCTGGCCGGCGAGCAATTCGTCATAGGCCAGCCGCGACCACGCCGCGCCTGCCGGATCGAGTGCGTCCGGCTCCTCGGGGCGATGAATGGCGCGCAGCGCGCCGGCGAAATCCGGATAACGGTTCCGCTCAAGCCATGCCGCGTCCTGCCACTCCGGCAGTTGCGGGATGCGCTCGAGCGCGGAATCGACCGTCTTGCGCACCTGGTTCGGGTGCAGCCCTTCGGTCAGCGGATAGACCGGGTCGATCAGCGGCAGTTTGGCAAACCCTTCGGCATCGACCACGCGGTCGGGATGCACCATCTGCAAATGGCCGTCATAGAACGTCGCGATGCCGGAAACGTAGCGCAGCTCGCCCTTGGGCAAGAGCTTTTGCAGATAGTCCTCGCGCGCGTTGAAATAGGTGATGGTCAGCGTGTTGGTGTCGTCGAAGGTATCGATGTTGTAGGGCGCGCGCGGCCGGTGCGGCGGCGGCGGCCGGTGGCGCTCGACGGTGACGGCGACGGTGACGACGGTGTCCGGCCGCACCTCGCTCAGCTTCGGCTGGTTGCGCCGGTCGACGAATCCGGTCGGCAGGTGAAACAGCAGATCGATGACGCGCGGCGGCTCGCCCTCGCGCCCCAGGAGCCGCGCGAAAAGCTTCTCCAGCTTCGGCCCGACGCCGGGCAGCGCCGAGAGGGCCGCGAAAAGGGGATTGAGTACGTTCGGCCGCATCGAATCCCGCTGACATTTTCCGCGCCGTTCTCTATATACCCCTCGCCCGGCCGCGTCCGGGCTTTCGGCGTTTGGAGACATCATGACGGAACGATCGAGCGAGGGCCTGGATGAGCGGCGCAAGAAGCTCCTGTTCCGCGCCTGGCGCCGCGGCGTGCGCGAGACCGATCTGATCGTCGGCCGCTTTGCCGATGCCCATATCGAAAAACTCGACGAGCCTGCGCTCGATGATTTCGAGCGGCTGATCGAAGTGCCGAATTCCGACCTCTACGCCTGGGTCAGCGGCGAAGCCGACATTCCGGCCAACTACGACACCGCCGTGCTGCGGCAGCTCAAGGAATTCCACATGCGCGGCAGGGACGAGCGGTGACGGCGCAAACGCGCTTCCAGGCCCAGTCGCCGGCGCAGCGGCTCAAACCCGGCCGGCCGCTGACGCTCGCCGGCATTGCCGACGGCGCCGAAGGGCTGGTCATCGCCGACCTGGCCCGCGCCATTGCGGCGGGCGCTTCGCCGCCGGCCATCAGCGCGGCGGTGATCTGCCGCGACGGCCCGCGCCTGGCGATGCTGTCGCGCGCGCTCGGCTTCTTCGCCCCCGACATCGAGGTGCTCGAATTCCCGGCCTGGGATTGCCTGCCTTACGACCGGGTGTCGCCGCACGGCGGCGATCGTGGCGCAGCGCATGACCGCGCTCGCGCGGCCTCGCCAGCGTGAAAGGCCGCGAGCGCCCGGCGGTGCTGCTCACCACGGTGAATGCGATCCTGCAGCGGGTGCCGGCGCGCGCCATCGTCGGCAAGCAATCGCTGTCGGCGGCGCCGGGCAACGTGCTGCCGATGGGCGGCATCACCCAGTGGCTTGAATTGAACGGCTTCAACCGCGCCTCGACGGTGCGCGAGCCCGGCGACTACGCGGTGCGCGGCGGCATCCTCGACCTGTTCGCGCCCGGCATGGGCGACCCGGTGCGGCTCGATTTCTTCGGCGACACCCTGGAATCGATCCGCAGTTTTGATCCGGAAAGCCAGCGCACCAACGCCGACCTGCGCGCGCTCAATCTCGTGCCCATGGCCGAGTTCCAGCTCACCTCGGACACCATCCGGCTGTTCCGCACCGGTTACGTCGCGGCCTTCGGCGCAGCGGCCCCCGACGATGTGCTCTACGAAGCGGTCAGCGAGGGCAGGCGGCACGCCGGCATGGAGCATTGGCTGCCGCTGTTCCACCAGCGACTCGAAACGCTGTTCGATTATCTCGGCACGCAACCGCCCGATCGCCATCGAGCCGCTGGCCGAAGAAGCCGCCCACGAGCGCCTGGCGCAGATCTTCGATTATTATCAGGCCCGCAAAGACGCGCTCGATCAAACCGGCGCCGGCGCACCGTACAAGCCGCTGCCGCCGGACCGGCTCTATCTCGCCGAAGCCGAATGGCGCGAGCGCCTGGAGACCGTCGCGCTGGCGCGGCTGACGCCGTTCGCGGCGCCCGATGCTGCCGACACGATCGAGATCGCCGCGCGTGCCGGCCACAATTTCTCCGCCGAGCGCAGCGAGCCCAACAAGAACGTGTTCGAGGCGGTGACCAAACACGTGCACGCGCTGCAAACGGCCGGCAAGCGCGCCATGATCGCGCTGTGGAGCGACGGCTCGCGCGAGCGCATGGCGCATGTTCTGGCCGAGCACGGCTTGGTCAATCTCACGCCCGTCGCGTCGTGGCAGCAGGCGCTGGCGCTGCCGCGCCACGAGGTCGCGCTCGCCGTGCTCGGCATCGAATCCGGTTTCGAGACCGCCGATGTCGCGCTGATCAGCGAGCAGGATATTTTGGGCGAGCGCCTGGTCCGCGCGCGCCGGCAATCAAAGCGCGCGGAAAATTTCATCGCCGAGGTGACGAGTCTGGCCGCCGGCGATCTGGTGGTCCACGTCGACCACGGCATCGGCCGCTTCCATGGCCTGCGCGCCATCGAGGCCGCCGGCGCGCCGCACGATTGTCTCGAAATTCATTACGCCGGCGGCGACAAGCTGTTCCTGCCGGTCGAGAACATCGAGCTGTTGTCGCGCTTCGGCTCCGAAGGCCACAACGTCGAGCTCGACCGGCTCGGCAGCGGCGCCTGGCAGGCGCGCAAATCGCGGATGAAGAACCGCATCCGCGAGATCGCGGGCGCGTTGATCAAAATCGCGGCCGAGCGGCTCTTGCACGAGGCGCCCCGCCTCACCGTCGCCTCGGGCCTCTACGACGAGTTCTGCGCCGGCTTTCCCTACGAGGAGACCGACGATCAGCTCGCGGCGATTTCCGCGGTGCTCAACGATCTCAATTCCGGCCGGCCGATGGACCGGCTGGTCTGCGGCGACGTCGGCTTCGGCAAGACCGAGGTGGCGCTGCGCGCCGCCTTCATCGCCGCGATGAACGGCAAGCAGGTCGCCGTCGTGGTGCCGACGACGCTGTTGGCGCGCCAGCACACCAAGACTTTCACCGAGCGTTTGCGCGGGCATCCGATCAATATCGCGCAAGCCTCGCGCCTCGTCTCGACGAAGGAACTGGCGAGCGTGAAGAAGGGCATTGCCGAGGGCGCGATCGACATCGTCATCGGCACCCACGCGCTGCTCGGCAAGTCGATCAAGTTCAAGGACCTCGGCCTGGTCGTCGTCGACGAAGAGCAGCATTTCGGCGTCGCCCACAAGGAAAAGCTCAAGCAATTGCGCGCCGAGGTGCACGTGCTGACGCTGACCGCGACGCCGATCCCGCGCACCTTGCAATTGGCGCTCTCGGGCGTGCGCGAAATGTCGATCATCGCCACGCCGCCGATCGATCGGCTGGCGGTGCGCACCTTCGTCTCGCCGTTCGACGGCATCGTGGTGCGCGAGGCGCTGCTGCGCGAGCGCTATCGCGGCGGCCAGGCGTTTTATGTCTGCCCGCGCATCGAGGATCTGGCCGACGCCAAAGTCCTTCCTCGACAAGCACGTGCCGGAAGTGCGCGTCGCCGTGGCCCACGGCCAAATGCCCTCGACCGTGCTCGAAGACATCATGAGCGCGTTCTACGACGGCAAGTTCGACGTGCTGCTCTCGACCACCATCATCGAATCCGGCCTCGACATCCCGACCGCCAACACGCTGATCGTGCATCGCGCCGACATGTTCGGCCTGTCGCAGATCTATCAGCTGCGCGGCCGGGTCGGGCGGGCAAAGCTGCGCGCCTATGCGCTGCTGACCTTGCCGGCGAACCGGCGCATCACGCCGCAGGCCGAGCGCCGCCTCAAAGTGCTGCAATCCCTCGACACGCTCGGCGCCGGTTTCCAGCTCGCCTCCCACGATCTCGACATCCGCGGCGCCGGCAATCTGTTGGGCGAGGAACAATCCGGCCACATCAAGGAAGTCGGCTACGAGCTTTATCAGCAAATGCTCGAAGAGGCGGTGCTGAGCCTCAAAGCCGGCATCAGCACGGTCGTCGCCGACCGCTGGTCGCCGCAAATCACCATCGGCACGGCGGTGCTGATCCCGGAAGACTACGTCGCCGACCTGCCGGTCCGCCTCGCGCTCTACCGCCGCCTTGCCGAAATCGAGGACGAGCGCGACATCGAATCCTTCGCCGCCGAGCTCGTCGACCGCTTCGGCCCGCTGCCGCAGGAGGTCGAGTATCTGTTGCAAGTCGTCGCCATCAAATCGCTGTGCCGCAGAGCCAATGTCGAGCGCATCGAGGTCGGGCCGAAGGGCGCGGTGCTGGCGTTCCGGGAGAATATTTTCGCGAATCCCGAGGGGCTTATCGCCTATATCGGCAAGCACCCCGAGGGCGCGCGGGTGCGGCCGGATATGAAGGTGGTGTTTTTTGATGAGTGGGAGACGGCGCCGGAGCGGCTGAAAGGCGCGACGGGGATTTTGCGGACGTTGGTTGGGATCGCGGAGAAGGGCGAAGGCGGCGTAACCCCTCATTCGAGAGGTGTGCCGGAGGCTGCAAATTCTCGCTTTAGGCGATTATTTCTAGACAACCCGCCTTGGTTGCGGTAGCTTGTTGGATGCGTGTAACACCAGCAACCAGACGACGTATAATATGGGTGATAATGATAGCCGCGGTACTGATTGCCGTCGTGGCAGGGACGTTGGCTTTTGCAGATAGTTACACGATCCACGAGGCTGGGAGGCGCTGCGCGACAAACTTTGGAAAAACGAAGTGGCCGATGTACCTCGGCTGCGCGATGACGGCCCACGAGGATCTTGCAGCGGGTCTAATTGGCGGCGCCGGGGCATTGTTTGCTGCCTGGATCGCCTTCGATGCGGTTCAGGAGCAGCTCGGTGAGGAAAGAAAACGCCAGCACTGTCTGCAGGTTGAAGCAAAAGTCGTCGCAGTTACCGTTCTGACTGAACTAATTGCGGAAGCAGCATTGACTCTTAATCAGATCGAAGTCCGCGCTTAGTGCGGATGAATTCAGCAAGGCGATGCTGATCAAGCTGTCAAGCAATTCTTCGAGCAAGTAGGGTTGGTGTTGGACTCCTTCGCGGTGCGAGAAGGCGTGCGTGATTTGGGCGCGCGTGACCGAGCACTCTATCTTAAAATCGTCAGTAACTTGGCCAGCGTCGTAAATCTTAACGCTCATCCACTGCAAAACTTCCACAGGAAGGAGAAGCTTGAGCTTGAAAAGAAAGTATTGATAGAAGTGCAAGATGACGTGCGAAAATTTGACGCCAAGCTCAACCACTTTTTCACGCAACGCAATAAAGTCGCCTCGCGTGAATAGCGAGCGTAGGGTGGGCAAAGCGTAGCGTGCCCACGTCTGACTTGCAGTTTGCGTTGACGCTGACGTGGGCACAGCGCTGCGCGCTTTTGCCCACCCTACGATCCGCGCTACGCGCTTCACGGCCTGAACAATCGCGGATCGAGCGTGAAGGGCGCGGTCGCTTCGACCTTGATGGCGGAAACATTTGCGGCGCGATGATTGATCAGGATATTGCGATCGGGTGCATTGGCTAGCGGTACGATGACGGATGGCACGGACAGCAACACCTCGCTCGCCGCATCCAGCCAAATGTCGCCGACGCGCTGCGTGCTGGTCTGCTGCCTCACCCAATCGGCGGGCAGTTCGTCGATCTCGATCCGGCGCACTGAAATTCCTTCCGGCACGTCATAAGCAACCATCACCTGCGGCGGTAACAGCGCCGGGTCGGCGACGTGGACGCGTTTTTCCAAGGCCGCGAGCGAGGGCACGGTCGAGCAATACGTCACCGCACGGCCGCGCGTGTTCCAGCGGCCGTCGTTGAAAATGCCGAAGCCGCCGTCGAAGTCCGCCGCGCGCCGCGCGCTCGAAAGCCGCCAGAGCAGCATCAGGCGGCGGCGCCCCAGTCGATCTTGGCGAGCAGCTGTTCGATCAAGCGCGCGCCGGATTCGGTCTGGGCCAGTTCGAGGGGCGATTTGTCGTCGAGCACGCCCAAAGGTTCGCGCAGCCAGCGGTTGGCCTTCGTCTTATCGCCGAACACGTCCTCGGCCGAAGCTTGAATGCGCGCGAGCCTGACCACGCGATCGGATTCTTCCATCGTCAGCGGCTCTTTCCTGGCCGCGCGATGTCGCCAGGTGCGCGCCGGAATGACGAAAGTGTGAATCTCCTGCTTGGAGAAACCGGCACGGCCGAGATGACCGAGAACCCTCAAATGAATGCCGCGATGGACGACACGGGCGAGATCGGCATCCGAGAATACGTCCATACCCAAGGCACTGCGGCCGCCGAGCTTATGAAAGACGTTTGTGATGACTGGTTGGTGTTCGGCCATTGGGTTTCCTTGACAACACCGGCAATATGCCCATCGGTAATATGGCAGATTGCCGCCCATTTTTCAAGTCGCATGAGGCGAGGTCGGCGCAGCCGCAAGCGTAGCGCACTGGGCAACGAATCTTTTCTCCGAGTGCAGCTCGTTTTGCGACGCTTGGCCCAAGGATAGCGCCGCAAATTCAATGGCTCGCGTGCGAGAAACGCCCGGTTTTCCGTCGCTTTCGGAAGAGCCTCGGCGCAATTTCGTTGCTGCTTAACTCGTCTCGCCCATCCGCTAACAGGCGCCCCATCCCGCCCACCGTAAGGGGACGTCAACCGGTGACGCCGACTGACGGGGCGGGTGCGGTTCCTGCGGGCGGCGGCTCGTCACTGCCGCTCTCGGGCGGTCCGGGCATCGACCCCGCCGGCATTACGACCGGCGCGCGAGGTGCTTCGCTTAAGCGCGATGCCAAAGGCGCGGGTAACGCCTGCGCGCTGCATCGCGTGAAGCGCGGCCTGGATCGAGCTTCGGCAAATGGTCGGAGCGATAGCCGCGGTGGAGCGCCGAAAGGCGAGCGCGCTGCGCTCAGCGCGCGCCGCATCCGATGATGCGGCCCAGTATTTGCGCCTTCCGGCGCTCTGCCTCCCCTTATTTTTTCGGAGGCGAACACTTCGTGCCGTTCGTTGCCAAAGCTCGGATGCGGCTGCATCGCGAGAATGATTTTTCACGTCGTCATTGCCGGGCTTGACCCGGCAATCATGGAGCGGTCACGCTCGCTCTGTTGTGGCACGTCAGCATGGACCACCGGGTCAAGCCCGGCGGTGCGAACTAAGAAATGCTTTGCAGAAGAAGGAACAAACAATGCCAGCAACACGCCGCAAGAAATCGCGTGACCATCCCCACACTCCGAAACGGCTGACGCCGGAACAGGAA
The DNA here is from genome assembly GCA_963831975.1 of uncultured Alphaproteobacteria bacterium. Taxonomy (GTDB): domain Bacteria; phylum Pseudomonadota; class Alphaproteobacteria; order Rhizobiales; family Xanthobacteraceae; genus BOG-931. Next base: position 1,727,285 of record CAWHSO010000025.1, on the reverse strand, counting down.
AGCGCGCAACGCAAAGCGGCCTTTGCGGCGATCCGCGCGCTGTTCTGTCAGGTGACGCAACCGTGGAAGAGCTGCCAGCGCGGCTATTGCCGGCGGCATCATTGCTGCATCGCCGAGGCCGGCCCCGGCGCCTGCCTTGGGCGCCACTGGCCGCTGATGACGCCTGCCGAGCAGAAGGCAGCGCACATCGACGTCATCGACGGCGGCCCACGGCGCCGTGCGCCCGCAGACGCACACGGAATGGAGCTTGCGCCGCTTTCCGCCGTCGAATTTCGTCCATGGCTGAGCGGGTGGTGAGCAATAGTAGCCCGGATGAGCGAAGCGACATCCGGGGTCAGGCTATCCGCTCGCAACCCCGCATATCGCTTCGCTCATGCGGGCTACGGATGCACTCACAGCCGCACCACCTGCGGCTCTTCGCGCAAATTCGACGGCGTGACGAACACCATCAGGTTGGCGATGACGATGGTGCCGGCGAGGAAATAGAACGCCGCCATCAGGCCGAAATGGTCGGCGACGATGCCGGCGCAGACCGGGCCGAGCGCCTGGCCGATCGCCTGGGTGCCGAACAGCATGCCGATGGCGCTGCCGCCCATGCCGGGCGGCGTCGCGTCGAGGAGCCAGGCTTGCAGCACGGCGCGCACCGCGAACAAAAAGAAACCGAGCAACGCCACCAAGAGCACGAACCAGCCGGTGCCGCCGGCGAAGATCATGAAGCCGATCACCACCGCGGTCATCGACATGCTCGACATGATGATCTGGCGGCGGCCGACCTTGTCGGAGAAGTGGCCGGCGATCGGAGCCGCGACAAAACCCGCGGCCTGCAGCGCGAACATGCAGGCGCCGATCCAGCTGATCGGATAGCCCATCACGCGCGCCAGATAGAGCGGCAGGAAAGTGAGCAGCGCGCTCTGCGTCATGGAGCGGAACGCGGCGCCGATCGACAGCGTGACCAGCGCGCGGTTGCGCACCAGGGCGCCGAGCATGCGCAGCCGCTGCACGCCGCCAACCGCGTGCGGTTTTACTTTGGCGATGCCGGCGCGGATATCGGCCATCTGCAGGCGGCCGACATAAACGAGAATGAACGCTGCGACCGCGATGCCCGGCAGCACGTTCATGACGACGACGGTGCGCCAATTGAAGCTTTGCAGCAGAATGCCGATGACCAGCGGCGCGACCGCATCGCCGACATTGGCGCCCATGCCGTGAAACGCCATGACCAGACCTTTGCGCGACGGGAAGCGGTCGGCGAGCCACGGGATCGCGGTCGGGTGCCACAGATTGTTGCCGATGCCGACCAAGGTGGCGCAGCCGAGCATCATCCAATAGGCGTGGGATTAGCCCATCAGCAGATAGGGAATGCCGATCCAGCACAGCGAGATCGCCATCAAGAGGCCCTTGCGGCCGATGGTGTCGACCAGAATGCCGCCCGGCACATTGGCGATGGCGCCGGCGGCGTATTGGGCGGTGAGGATCGAGCCGATCTGCGCGTAGTCGAGGCCGAGCTCTTTGCCGATCAGCGGCAGCAAGAGATAGAACGTCGCCGGATACCAGTGGGTCAGCGCGTGGCCGAGGCTGATCACCCACACTTCGCGAAACGAGCGCTGCGCGACTTCGCCCGCATCCGCGGTCACTGCCGACATATGGGTCCTTCCGGCGTTCGGCGCCGCTTGTTCTTGCCCGACAAGGCGCTGTCTAGTCCGCCAAGTGCGCGTGAGCAACCGCGCTTTTGCAGGACGGGCATGCCGCAGGGCGCGCCACGATGGCGCGCGCTCATGGCCGCGGGCCGGCGTTGTTTGCCGGCCGGACCGTTTCTTTCGCTGGATGTCAGCATGGACCACCGGGTCAAGCCCGGTGGTGACGATGTCAGTGATGGCGCGGCCGCAGTGCGGCGGGCCGCAACTGCCAGACGCTATGCCGGCGCTGTTCGGCTACGGTTTGTAGGTGCCGTGGAGGCCGCAAATCTCAACCTTGCAGGTGTGCTTCACGCAGGCCCAATGCGCGCACTCATCGTGGCCGCGGCTGCATACCATGCAAATCTGCGGCAGCGGACCTGTGCACTCCGCGGACTTCGTGCATTTTGCCGCATCCTGCGCCCAAGCGCCGACACTCAGGAGTGCGCTCGATGCGATGATTGCCGCAAACAGTATCGAACTTCTCGTGGTCATGATTTCTCTCCCCTTGATGTTGTCCGAGAAAGGCCAGGCCGTGAACCGAGCAGGGTCGCGACGCCGCATCGGGAGCCTTCGTGTGGACCGCGCCGCAGCCGGCGGCGGCCCAGCCGAAAAACTTCCGATCGATTCATGCTCGGCAATCAGAGGTTATGAGTCAATAGACCTCAACCATGTGACAAGCGTAATATCCGCAGCCCGGATGGAGCGAAATCCGCAGGCGGCATCGACGCCTCATGGCGACCCCGGGCTTACGCCGGCATCCGCGTATAGTCGCCCCGACGCGCGCTCGATGGCGTTGGCGAGATATTCCGGCGATTGCGCGCCGGTGACGATGGCGCTGCCGCCGAAGATGAAGCAGGGCACGCCGTCGATGCCGGCTTCCTTGGCGCTGTTGGCTTCGCCTTCGATGCGGTCGACGTCGGCGTCGCTGGCGAGCAAACGCCGCACCAGGTCGCCGTCCATGCCGCAATCGACCGCGGCCTGGATCAGAACCTTGGGATCGCTCAAGTCGGCGCCTTCGGCGAAGTAGAGCTCCATGAGGCGCTGCTTCATGCGGGCGGGATCGGTGGCGCTGCGCGACCAAAGGATCAGGCGGTGACAGTCGAGCGTGTTGGGCTGCCGGCTCATCTTTTCGGGCGCGTAGACGAGGCCTTCCATGGCGGCGGCGGCGCCGACGCGTTCGGCAATCGCCGCATAGCGTTCGACGGAGCCGAATTTGGTTTCCAGATAAGTCCGCCGGTCAATACCTTCGCGCGGAATCCAGGGATTGAGGAAATAGGGCCGCCAGTTGATGCCGACGGTGACGTCGGGGCTCAGCGCCAGCGCCGCTTCGAGCCGGCGCTTGCCGATATAGCACCACGGGCAAACGACATCCGAGATGACGTCGATATGGACGGAACCGGACTCGGCGGGTTCGTTCGGATTTGTTGCGCCATGACGCTGTCCTTCGAGTCTTGGCAATTGGCTGTCGAGCTTAGCCCATGTTGCGGCAATGGAGGGAATTGGGCTTCGGCAACGCCGCGGCCGTCACATATCCGTCATCGTCCGGGCGCTTCGCCGACGACCCTCGCGATCAGGGAATCGACGCTGTCGATGGATTTCAGTGTCGCCAGCGTCACCGCGGCGTCGATGTGTTTCTTCTCCGGCGCCAGCATGGTGTTCTTCAAGCACGCTGGCGATGCGCCGGGCGATGACATGGGCTTCGCGCAGATCGGTCTCGGTGAACACGGCGAAGATCGAATTGTCGGCCTCGCGGCAGGCAAAATCCACCTGGCGCATCAGCCGGCTCAACACGCGCGCGGCATCGATACTGATGCGGCGGTTGGCGTGGGCGAAGGAGAAGCGCGCGATCGAAAGCCCGATGCCGCGTTTCTCCGCGTCGTCGACGGCGCGGTTGAGATCGCGCCAGAACGCCTCGTTGGCGAGGAGCCCGGTGTCGGGATCGACCATGCCGTGGGCGTCGAGCGATTTGAGCATGCGGCGCAGCCGCTGGCCGAAGGCGTGCACGCGCACGAACGGCATGAAGCGCTCGACCAGGCGCTCCGGCCCTTCGGCGGTGCGCTCGAGATTGGGCAGGCCGAGGCAAAACGGCTCGATGGTGGCGGGATGGCCGCCGAGCACGGCGACCGGCAAGTCGCGAAACCGCACATCGTCGGCGAGCACGGTGAGCAGCGCCTCGACGATGCGCGGGCCAAAACCGTCGCCGATGACGATGCCGTCGATGTCGCGGGCATTGAGCGTGCGCGCCGCGCTCTCGACGCTGAGCGCGCCGATCAGGCCGACCCTTTCGCCAAGCGCGACCGAGAGCGCCGGATAGGAGCGGCCGCGGCCGATCAGGAGCACGGTCGCGTCATCGAGCGGATCGCTCGACGGCAATTCGGGCGGCAACTCGCCGCGCGAGGCGAGCGTCGTGGTGCGGCGAAGCACCGTGGCGTGCAACGCACGGATACGCAGCAGGCTTGTGAGCCGGCGATTGATCCGTTCGACCGGCGCATTGACGGCGATGACCAGCGCATCCGGAACAACGGCCGCGCCGTCGTCCCGCATGCGCGCGACGATCGGCATGAAGGCGCGACCGGCTTTTTTGCCGGCAGCGGCGAGCGCTTTCGCCAAAGCCGCCGCGCGAAAAGACTCGCCGCACGGCTCGGCCAGCACGATCGCTTCGGGCTCGACGGACGCGAGCGCGGCCGCCGCGTCCGCCCAATTGGCTTCGATGATCGGGAAGGCGCCTTCGGCGCGCAATGCCGCAACGACATCCACGGCCGGATTATCGGCAACGACGACAAACGGACCTTGCAGCGCCATGTTCAGATACAGGCTGGCCGGATGCGGAATTCGAGGAACAGCGCCCGACAATAGCCAATGCGCTGTTAATGGCGCGTCAACGCCCGGCCGCGCCGACATCCGCGGCTGGGCATGGCCTTCGCTGCGGTCATGAAAGGCCGCGGCCACGATCGGGTTGACGCCCGCGGCATTGAGCGCGGCTTGGACCGCGTAGCTATCCATCGCATTGCCGACCAGGCGCTGGCCGAGCAGCGGATCGGGCAGGGTTGCCAGCGTGGCGCCGGAATCGAGGCGGCCGAGCGTCTCCTGCAGATCGTGCAGCGGGAAGCGGTAACCGCCGACATTGACGATAGCCGGCGGCGCGCCCGTGATCGCCAGCGTCCGGGCGCCGGGATCGAGCCGGCAGGTGTAGCCGGTGTCGACCACGCCGGCGCGGCCGATGGCGAGATGCGGCAGGCCGGAGCGCTCGGCGCCGGGCGGAAAATTGTGATGCGGCACCATCGGCCCGCGCAATGCCACGGTGCCGTGCGCCGTCGCCGTCACTTCGGCGACCACGACCGCGCCTGGGCTGCCGCGCGGCGCGACGATGCCGCCGAAGGGAATCGGCACCGGCGTGCCGGTTGGACCGCGGCGCGCGGCGACGGCACCGATCTCGCCGAAAATGGACACGTCGACCAGGGTGGTGTCGCGCTCGCGCCAGTCCGGACTGGTGCCGAGCCGCTCCGGCGAGCGCCAGGTCGCCAGCACGCAGGCCGGACCGGTGCGCGAGAACACGCCGGCCTCGGCCATGCGGAATGCGACGGCACCGGGCATGACCAGCGCGCCGCAGCGGTCATCGCCGCGCCATTGGCCGACCAGCACCGGCGGATCGAACGGGTGATGGAGCGAAAGCTTGCCGCCGCTCAACAGCCAAGGCAGGAGCGTCAGGCAAATGCCGGCGAACGAGGACGGCGCCAGCGTCGACAGCATGGTCGCGTCCTGCACCAGCCGGCTTTCCAGCAGCACGCCGAGTCCGCCGGCCAGCAATTGCAGATGACTGCGCGCCACCGGCACGACGCCGCTTTCGCCGACGTCGAAGGTGATGGCGGCAAGGTGGGCTGCCGGATTGCTCGCCCGCTCGCGATCGAGCGCCGGCACCGGATCGAGCTTTTCGGCTTGCGAACAAATCGTCGAACGGCACGACGCCGTCGGGCAGATCGGCGCCAAAGCCGCAGACATAGCGGATCGAAAACACGTCCGCCGCAACGCGCATGGCGAGCTGGCAGTGGTTGACGCTGCCGACATGGCCGCAAGTGATCAGCGCCTTGGCGTCGATGCGCGACAGCGCCGCGACCGCATCGGCGCGGCGCCACAACAGCGGCAAGGGCGCCGCGATCATGCCGGCGCGCATCACGCCGAGAATGGCGAGGATGTTCTCGACGATGTTGGGCAATTGGATGCCGACGATGCTGTCGGTCGGCAACTCCATTTTGCGCAAACGTCCGGCGATCGCCGAGACCATGCGGTCGGCCTGGGCGAAGGTCAGGCGCCGCGGCGCGCCGTCGGTGAAAGTCTTCCGGTTCGGCGCATCGGCAAGCGCCAGCGCCTCGGGCCGGCGCAGCGCGACGCGGCGGAAAATCTCGTCGATGGTGACGCGGCTGCCGCCCGGTTGCGGCTGTGCCGCGCCGCTTGCCGGTTCGCCAAGGATCGTACCAAGGATCGTACCGAGGATCATTGCAGCGCGGATCCTTGTTTCGCCGGCTGGTGCCACCAGGTCTCGGGCAGATAGCCGTACAGCGACGTTCGCGCCGGATGCTCGACAGTAAGTCCAGCGCGCCACCCATTGCTGCGGCAGATAGAACAGCGGCACGACATAAGCAGCCGGAGATCAGCACGCGATCGAGCGCGCGCACGGCGTCGACAAAATCGTCGCGCTCACGCGCACGCAACAAGGCCGCGATCATGGCGTCGATGGCTGAGCTTTTGACGCCCATGTAGTTGCGCGTGCCCTGTTGATCGGCGGCGGCCGAGCCCCAGTAAAAAGCCTGCTCGTTGCCGGGCGACAGCGACTGCTCCCAGCGGTATTCGATCATGTCGAAGTCGTAGGTCGAGCGGCGCTGATCGAATTGCACGGCGTCGACCAGACGCACCTTGGCGTCGATGCCGGCGCGGGCGAGCTGGCTGGAAAAGGTCAGCGCCAGCCGCTCCTCGTCCTTGCTGGTGACCATGATCTCGAAGCCGAACGGGCGATGGGTTGAGCGATCGCGCAGCTTGGTGCCGTCGAGCTCGTAGCCCGCGGCGCGAAACAGCGCCAGCGCTTGCCGCAAAGTCTCGCGGTCGCGGCCGGAGCCGTCGCCGTCCGCCGGCGACCAGGTGCCGTCGAGCACGTCGGGGCGTACCGCGTCGGGGAACGGCGCCAACAGCGCGCGCTCGCGCTCGTCCGCCGGCCGGTGATAGGCGGACAATTCGGAATCGTCGAAGTAGCTCGCGCTGCGCTGATAGAGATTGTAGAACAGGTCGCGATTGACCCAGCGGAAATCGAACAACAGCGCGATCGCCTGCCGCACGCGGATGTCGGCAAAAATCGGCCGCCGCGTATTGAAGACGAAGTCGGAGGCGAATTTCGGCAGGCCGCTCGCGAAACAAATCCTTGACCACGCGGCCGTCGCGCACGGCGGGAAAATCGTAACCGGTCTGCCAGCGGCCGGGATCGGTTTCGCTGCGCACGTCGTAGAGCCCGGCCTTGAAGGCTTCGAAATAGGCGTTGCCGTCGCGATAGAAATCGAACCGCAGCTCGTCGAAATTCCACAAGCCGCGATTGATCGGCAGATCGCGGCCCCAATAATTCGGATCGCGCTTGAAGGTGACGCTTTTGCCGGCATCGATGTCGGCGACCACGTAAGGGCCGCTGCCGATCGGTTTTGCCAAGCGTCGAGCTCTCGAACGTCGCGGCATCGACGGCGTGTTTCGGCAGTACCGGCATCAGCGCGATGATCAGCGGCAATTCGCGGTCGCCGCCTTCGGCAAAATCGAACCGCACGGTGCGCGGGTCGAGAATCTCGGCCTTGGCGATTTTGGCATAGTAGGTGCGATAATTCGGCCGGCCGTGATCGCGCAAAAGCTGCCACGAGAAGGCGACGTCCTCGGCGGTGACCGGCGTGCCGTCGGAAAAATGCGCCGCCGGATCGAGCGCGAAGGTCACGAAACTGCGCGCATCGTCGGTGTCGATGGTGCGCGCCAACAGCCCGTACAGCGTGAACGGCTCGTCATAGCTGCGCGCCATCAGGCTCTCGACCACATAGCCGCGGATCGGCTGCACCGCGAGCCCCTGCACGATCATCGGATTGAGGCTGTCGAAGGTGCCGAGCACGCCCTCGACCAGCCGGCCGCCCTTCGGCGCGTCGGGGTTGGCATAGGGAAGTGCGATAAAGCCGTCAGCCATGGCCGGTTTGCCGTGCATGGCGATAGCATGAGTCGGTTCCGCCAGCGCAGCGGACGTTATGCCGGCAAGCGCCAGCACGCCGCACAGCGCGGCCCGCACAGCGGCACAAGCGTTTGACTCGACTGTCATCGCAAAGGACCTGGCAAACAAAGGACCTGGCAAACAAAGATTCGCTAGGCATTGGCCGAATGTAACATGGCGACAACCTCGCGCCGCGCTGGTGGCGTTAGCCATGAACGATGCAGGGGCCCGCGGCCCGGCCGCGTCGGCCTTTATCTTGCGGCACAATTGGGCTATCTGGCCGCGTGGCGAGGGTCACGCTGTTGCCGCATTCTGCGTCGAAGGACCGCCCGGGGGCGCCGCTTAAGCGCAGCGCGGCAACGGATATGGGGCTTGGCCCGATATTGGGCATTGAATTTCGCAAGTCTGGCCAGCCAGATCGATTGCCTCGATGGGCCGGCGGCAGCACGAAAGAGGACGGCAACTCATGACTTATTCGATCGCGGCGCCGGCACGACCGGTGGGCCGCGGCCACAGACTTGCTGCCATCACCGGGACCGCAATCCTGACCGTCGCGTTCGCCGTGGCGATGAGCACCTTCGCTTCCGCGCAGACGCCGGCGCCCGCACCGGCAGCCCCCAAACCGGCGCCGGCCAAAAAGCCCGCCCCCAAACCGCCTGCGGCCCAGACCACCCCGCCGGGCGACGCGCAGCAGGCGCCACCGGCGGCGCAAGGTCAGGCCCAGGGCGGCGGCGACCAGGTGCAGCTGATCTTCTCGCCGTGGACGAAATTCTGCCTCAAGGGGCAGGAAACCAATGCCAAGCAGGTTTGCTTCACCGGCAAGGACGCCCGCATCGAGTCCGGCATGCCGGTGGTTGCCGCCGTGCTGATCGAGCCGGAAAGCGAGCCGAAGAAGATTTTGCGCGTGACCTTGCCGCTCGGCATGCAGCTCATTCACGGCACCCGCGTCATCATCGACCAGAACCAGCCGATGACCGCGCCCTACGTGATCTGCTTCACCAACGGCTGCATGGCCGATTACGAAGCCACCGCCGACATGATTACCAAGATGAAGAGCGGGCAGGGCCTGGTCGTGCAGGCGATCAATTCCACCGGCCAGCCGATCAGCCTGGTCCTGCCGCTGACCGATTTCGCCAAGGCCTATGACGGTCCGCCGACCGATCCGAAGGTCTTTGAGGAACAGCAGAAGAAATTGCAGGAAGAGCTGCAACGGCGTGCCGACGAAGCGCGCAAGAAGCTGGAACAGCAGCAGGGCCAGCCGCAAGCGCAGGCACCAGCACCCAAGCCGTAAGCTTCAGATCGTCAGTGCACCGACGCCGCGCGCGGCCGATAGCCGCCGCGGCCGTCCTGCACGAAGACTTCCGCGACTTGCGGATGCCGCACCGGCTCGCCGCTATTGTCCGGCAATAAATTCTGCTCGGACACGTAGGCGATGTATTCGGTCTCGTCGTTCTCGGCGAACAGATGATAGAACGGCTGATCCTTGTGCGGACGGATTTCCGCGGGGATCGCCTCGTACCATTCGTCGGTATTGTCGAACACCGGATCGATGTCGAATACGACGCCGCGGAACGGATAGAGGCGGTGCCGGACGACCTGGCCGATCTGATATTTGGCGTTCCGAATCTTGCTCATGGCAGCGCCTAAATTACAGCCTGTGCGGCGCGATCATGCAAGGCCGCAATTGTGGCGAGCGCTGGACCGGGCGGGCCGCGTCATAGTGCGTATTTGGCCGCCATATCGGGGTCTTTGGCGGCCACGAGCCGCGCCAGATCGACCAGCACCTTGGCCTGTTTCCAGGTCGCGTCGTCCTGCATCTTGCCGTCGATCATCACCGCGCCGGAACCGTCCGGCATGGCGTCGATGATCTTCTTGGCGAAGGCGACTTCGGCCGGATCGGGCGAGAACACGCGTTTGGCAATCGGCACCTGGTTCGGATGCAGCGTCCAGGCGCCGACACAGCCCATGAGAAAGGCGTTGCGGAACTGCGCCTCGCAAGCCGCGCCGTCTGAGAAATCGCCGAACGGGCCGTAGAACGCTTTGATGCCGGCCGCGGCGCAGGCATCGACCATCTTGGCGATCGTGTAGTGCCAGAGGTCCTGCTGAAACGCGGCGCGCGGCGCATCGGCCGGCGCGCCCGGCGCGGCATCGGCGAGCACTTTGTAATCGGGATGGCCGCCGCCGACCCGTGTGGTCTTCATGGCGCGGGAGGCGGCGAGATCGGCGGGGCCGAGGCTGATGCCGTGCATGCGCGGCGAAGCGGTGGCGATGTCGGCCACGTTGTTGACGCCTTCCGCGGTCTCGAGGATGGCGTGGATCAGGATCGGTTTCTTGACGCCGTGCTTGGCTTCGAGCTGCGCCAAAAACTGATCGAGATAATGGATGTCCCAGGCGCCTTCGACCTTCGGCAGCATGATGACGTCGAGCTTTTCGCCGATCGCGGCGACGATCTCGGTGATGTCGTCGAGCACCCACGGCGAATTGAGCGCGTTGATGCGCGTCCACAATCCGGTCTCGCCGAAATCGCAACTCTGCGCCATGGCGATGAAGCCATTTCGCGCGGCCGCTTTCGCGTCGGCGGGAATGGCGTCCTCGAGATTGCCGAGCACCACGTCGACCTGATGCACCAGGTCGGGCACCCGCGCGCGCACTTTCTCGATATGCGGCGGCACGAAATGGATCATGCGCTCGAGCTTGAGCGGCAAGTCGCGCAACGGCGCCGGCGCGCCGATGGCGAGGGCTTTGAAGAAATTGCGCGGCAGTTTCATGCGGCTGTCCCAGGGGTCCCGATGGGCAACGGTAGGATGAATGCCGCCATTCCGCCAAGCCGCTTTTGACGCCATGAATGCCTAGGAAATGGCGCCGGCCAACGTTTCGCGGCGCGGCCGGCTTGTTCTCCCTCGCCGGTTGTCAGATGATTATCGCCGTGCACCCGGGGAGATGAGCCGTGCGCGCCAAGCTGCTTTTTGCCTGCCTTGCCGTCGGCGGATTTGTGAACGCCGCCGCACCGGTGAAAGCCTATGCCCAGATGACGCCCGCTGCCGAGGCGGAGATGGCGAAGTACGCTGTCAATGTCGGCAAGGATTATTGGGTGAGCAGCGCTCTCCTGCTTTGTACAGGGCCGGCCCGTTATGATTGCAACTTCATCTTTCCCCGGACGCATCTGAAGATTGAGGGCGTCGTGCTGAACCAGTCTCCAGACAACCGTCCGATCTTTGACCCTGTTTACCGCGTTACGCTCGACGACGGGCGCGTGGGTTATTTCACAGTGGTGTCGATTTTTGACCTCACCGACGTCAACCCGGTTGTGGCAGCCGCGGAATGCAAACGCCGCGGCGATCCGCATGTCGGCATGAAGGCCGCGCAGGTGGAGGCGACATGCTGGGGCAAGCCCGACCATATCAACCGCAAGGAATCATCGCACGGCATTCACGAGCAATATGTTTATGGCGACGGCCGCCTCGTTTATCTGCACAACGGCGTCGTCACGGAGGTGCAAATCCGGACCACGGGCCGGTAGCAACCTTAAGGCCGGCGGCGGTCCACGGTGGCGGCGTTCCGCTGTTGCTTGCCGAGGGCTGGTCACACCATCTCGCCGCGCATCAGCCGCGGCTGCGAGGCGGCAGGCGCGACGCCTTCGCGCATTAAGGCCCGGCGCAGCGGGCCGATGCGGTCGACGAGGTAGAGCGACAGCCCGCGGGCGCCTTGGGCGGGCAAAAAATCAGTGAGCAGGCTGCGGTTGAGGAGATCGACCGCGATGGTGCGGCTGGTCACGTCGGCGCGGCGCTGCGTGTCGTAGCGCGCCAGGGCATCCGCTGAGCCGACATCGATATTTTGCCGCCGCGCGTCGGCCACCAATTCGGCGATGGTCGCGCCGTCGCGCAGGCCGAGGTTGAGTCCCTGGGCGCCGATCGGCGGCACCACGTGAGCCGCTTCGCCGACGAGCGCAATGCGCGCCCGCGCAAAAGCGTCTGCGGTCTCGACCGCCAGCGGGAAAACGCCGCGGCCGGGCTCGACGTCCATCGCGCCGAGCAGCGAGTACGCGCGGCGTTCGATCTCGCCCGAAAGCTCCGCGTCGTCCATCGCGGCAAGTTCGGCGGCGTGGGCGGGATCGAGCACGCAGACGAGACTGGAACGCCGACCGGGCAGCGGGACCAGCGTGAACGGCCCGCTTTCCGTATGGAATTCGGTCGATGTGTCATCGTGCGGCCGCGCGTGCGCCAGATTGAGCGTCAGCGCCGTCTGCGGATAAGTCCGCCGGCTGGTGCCGATGCCGGCCGCGGCGCGGCACAGCGAGCGCCGGCCGTCGGCACCGATGACGAGTCTTGCTCGCGCCTCGCCGTCGGCGTGTTTGATGGTCACGCCGGCCGTGTCGCTGGCAATCGAGAGCGCCGCGTCGACAACGCGCGGCAGCTTCAGCGCGGCGGCGTGTGCCTCGAGCGCGGCGATAAGATGCCGGTTCTCGATGTTGTGGCCGAAGGCATCGAGACCGATCTCGGCGGCGGCAAACAAAACTTCTGGCGCGCGAATGAGCCGTGCCGTCGCGTCGATGAGGCGGATTTTGCGCAGCGGCGCGGCATGCGGGGCGCAGGCCGGCCACACGCCGAGCGTTTCCAGCGCGGTGACCGAGCCGGCAAGGAGCGCCGTGGTGCGGTGATCGGGCTCGGCCGGCGGCGCGATCAAGAGCGTGTCGACGCCGGCCGTTGCCAGCGCGATGGCCGCAACAAGGCCGGCCGGGCCGCCGCCGATGACCGCTACCTCGGCGTTCAATGTGCCGCTCATGCCGTTCACGCCTTTGATTTACGGTCGAAAGTCTAGCAAAGTCAGAGAGATTGCGCACGATCTTCGATTTGACGTGTAAGCTGACATTATGGGCCCGACCGACTCTCCCGAAAAGGCAAGCTCGCCGCGCACGGCGGCGTTTGCTGTCCACGTCTTCACCGCCTGCGGCGCGGCCTGCGCGCTACTGGCGCTGATCGCGGCGGTGAGTGCGGATTGGCCAAAGATGTTCGTCTGGCTCGGCATTGCGCTCATCATCGACGGCGTCGACGGCACTTTTGCGCGGCGGCTGCGCACGGCGGAACTGTTGCCGCGCTGGTCCGGCGACGTGCTCGACCTCGTCGTCGACATCCTCACTTACGTGTTCGTGCCGGCCTATGCGATGAGCACCAGCGGGCTGTTGCCGCAGGTTTTGGCCATTCCGCTCGGCGCGCTCATCGTCGTCACCGGCTCGCTCTATTTCGCCGACCGGCAGATGAAGACCTCGGACTATTATTTCCGCGGCTTTCCGGCGCTGTGGAACGTCGCGGCGTTCTATCTGTTCCTGCTCAAGCTGCCGCCGTGGCTTGGTGCGCTGGCGGTGCTGGCGCTCGCGGCGTTGACCTTCGTGCCGATCCACGTCGTGCATCCGATCCGGATTTCGCATATGCGGGCGATCACGGTAGCGGCGTTGATGGCCTGGGCGCTGCTCGCCGTCGTGGCGGTGGCGGATGGCCTTGCGCCGGGCTTTTGGACGGCGGCAGCTTTGTGCGTTTTGGCGATCTACTTCGTCGGCATCGGTTTCCTGCGCCGCCATCATCCGTGAGCGTGGCTTAATTCAAGGAGTTTTGGCATGACGCGACCCGTTCTTCTCATCGCCGGCGGCGGCCGGGGTATTGGCGCTGCGACCGCGCGGCTTGCCGCGGCGCGCGGCTACGACGTCGCGGTCAACTACGTTAAAAATGCCAAAGCCGCGGCAGACGTCGCCAGTGCGGTCAAGCAATCGGGCGGCGGCACCGTCGCGCTGCAAGGCGACATGGCGAAAGAGGCCGACATCGTGCGGGTGTTCGACGAGACCACGCGCGCGCTCGGGCCGATCACCCATTTCGTGCACTCGGCCGGCATCGGCGGCAAGAATTCGCGGCTCGACGTGGCGAGCGCCGACACCATCCGCGACGTCATCGACGTCAACCTGTTCGGCGCGCTGATCTGCTCGCGCGAAGCGGTGCGCCGCATGTCGACGGCCCATGGCGGCAAGGGCGGTTCCATCGTGCTGTTGTCATCGATCGCCGCGGTGACCGGCGGCGCCACCGAATATGTGTTCTACGCCGCCGCCAAAGGCGGCGTCGATGCGCTGACCAACGGCTTGGCGCGCGAGGTGGCGATGGAGGGCGTGCGCGTCAATGCCATAAGGCCAGGTCCGACCGATACCGAAATTCACGAGCCCGGCCGGCTTGCCCGCATCACGCCGTTGTTGCCGATGAAGCGCCCGGGCGAGCCGAACGAGATCGCCGAGGCGATCCTGTTCCTATTGTCGGACGCCGCGTCCTACGTGACCGGCGCCGTGCTCAACGTCTCGGGCGGGCGCTAAACGCAATCGTTTTAGCCGCCTTGTGTTCGACGCTTCTGCCCCTATGATCCCGGCCGACCTTTTCCCGATAATAGAACTCATCCCAAGGAGAGAAAAATGGTTGCGGCAGTACGCGTTCATAAGACCGGCGGACCCGAAGTTCTGACCTACGAAGAGGTCGATGTTCCGGCGCCGGGGCAGGGCCAGATCCGGGTCAAGCAGTACGCCTGCGGCGTCAATTTCATCGACGTTTATTTCCGCATGGGCATGTATCCGTCGCCGGTCGGCCTGCCCTTCGTCGCCGGCAACGAGGGCGCCGGCGAAGTCACGGCCGTCGGGCCCGGCGTGAGCGACTTCAAGGTCGGCGATCATGTCGGCTATGTCACAGCGCTGGGCTGCTACGCGGCGGAACGGCTGGTGGCTGCCGATCGCGCCGTGAAAGTGCCGGACGGCATCGGCCACGAGCAGGTTGCCGGCATGATGCTCAAGGGCATGACGGTGGAATATCTGGTGCGCCGCACCTTCAAGGTCGAGAAAGGCCAGAACGTGTTCGTGCACGCAGCCGCCGGCGGCGTCGGCCTGATCCTGTGCCAATGGGCCAACCATCTCGGCGCCAATGTCATCGGCACGGTGGGATCGAAGGAGAAGGCGGAGCTCGCCAAGGCCAATGGCTGCCACCACACCATCCTGTATCGCGACGAGGATTTTGCCGCCCGCACCAAGGAGATCACCGGCGGCAAAATGTGTTCGGTGGTCTATGACGGCATCGGCAAGACGACGTTTCCGGCGTCGCTGGATTGCCTGGCGCCGCTTGGCATGTTCGTCAGCTTCGGCAGCGCCTCGGGGCAGATCGACGCCTTCAATATCAACATCCTGCAGCAGAAGGGCTCCCTGTTCGCCACGCGGCCGACCTTGAACACCTACGCGGCCAAGCGCGCCGATCTTCTGGACATCGCCGATCATCTGTTCGCGGTGGTCAAGAGCGGCGCGGTCAAGATCCCGGTCAACCAGAAATATCCGTTGCGCGATGCCGCGAAGGCCCACCGCGATCTCGAAAGCCGCGGCACCACCGGCTCCTCCATCCTGATCCCGTGAGGATTGCTGCCAACGTGAGTGAAGACAACGCGGCAGTAAACCGGTGGGGCTATTGGGCGACGTCTGCCTGGGCAGTCGTCGCCTTTCTCGTCGGCCAATTCGCAGCCCTTGCGGTGATCGTACTGTGGCGGTCGGGCCGGCTCGATGCGGTGCTCGATACGCCCTATGACGGCATCCTGGTCACGCTGTTCATCCTGATCTCTAACCCGATCAGCGTCGCCGTCCTTTGGCTCGCCGTGCGGCTCGCCAAGTCGAACGCGGTCGACTATCTGGCATTGCACTGGCCGAACAAGCGCGACGTCGTCACCGGCCTTATCGTGCTGGTCGGCATCATCGCGCTGAGCGACGCGCTGCTCTATTTCAGCGGGCGGGCGCTGGTCACGCCGT
The DNA here is from genome assembly GCA_963831975.1 of uncultured Alphaproteobacteria bacterium. Classification (GTDB taxonomy): domain Bacteria; phylum Pseudomonadota; class Alphaproteobacteria; order Rhizobiales; family Xanthobacteraceae; genus BOG-931. The sequence goes on along the minus strand of CAWHSO010000025.1, from coordinate 1,711,576 downwards.
TCCAGCGCAATCCTACACCACGGCGCTGGCGGAAGGCTGGCTCCCGCCCATGCTGTTCGCGGCGATCATTGTCGCGCCGGCGGGCGAGGAGATCATGTTTCGCGGATTTCTGTTCGCCGGCTTCGTCCGCTCGGAACGCTCGGTGTGGCCGGCCATCGTCGTGATTTCGATTCTTTGGGCGGCGCTGCACATCCAATACGACTGGACCGGCATATTGCAGATCTTCGTGATCGGCCTGTTTCTCGGCTGGATACGCTGGCGCAGCAATTCGACGCTGCTGACGTTCCTGCTGCACACCTTGTTCAATCTCGAAGGCACGTTTGAAACCGTGGTGCAGATGCGGTTTTTCTCTTAAGCACGTTTATCTAGCGCGCGTACTCGTAAAATCGAAGCAGATACGCAACGGTTGACCGATGTCCGCTTTACCCCCGAAAGCGACCGATTGCTGCGTTGCCACGAAATGACGCGATGGGCCAGGAACCGACATTCCGCGCTGCGACAAGCGCGGAATGAAAGATGGCTAGTCCGAAATGAATGCTCTGATTTCCTCTAAGAACCGGGGGAAGGCGGGCTCATCTTCAAGGATGAGGTGATTGCCGCTTGGTAGCGACACAAATCGTGCTCCTGGGATTCCTGCGGCGAGCCGCCTGCCTTGATCAAACGGTACGCGAGCATCGTCGCGCGCATGCATGACGAGGGTGGGGGCGATAATCTGGGATAGCAGCGATCTCACATCGGTGTCGCCGTTTGCGATCAAGTTGCGCGCAGCGTCTTCGGGCGAGGTCGAGATCCGCTGCAGCTCATTGAACCAATCGGTCTGCTCCTTGGTCCCACCCGGTATGAATTGCGACGTGAAAAGCTGGCGGAAAGCTGGATTCTCCTGACCCCAGCCCAGACGCACCAGGGTCAGCATTGCCGCGGCTTGCTCCCTTTCGGCGGCCGATTGGGCGCGCTTTGCCCAGCCGACCGCGTATCCACCGAATAGGATGAGCTGTGTGACGCGCTCCGGGTGGCGCGCCGCGTAGGCGATCGCCACCGCGCATCCCTGAGAAATGCCGAGTAGCGCGAAGCGTTCAAGGCCGGCGGCGTCCACAACGGTTTCCAGATCGCCCACGGAGGTCTCGAACGAAACGTTTTCGACATCGCGGTCCGACAGGCCATTGCCACGAGTGTCGTAGCGGATCAACGTGTGGTCACGCGACAGCTCGCGATAGAGGTGCCGCCAGATCGGGCTCTGGAAATCGAATTCAAGATGCGTCATCCAGTTTCCGGTTTTGACCAACTGCGGGCCGCTGCCCATGCGCGAATAGGCGAGTTGCACACCATCTGGCGTGATACAGAATTGGATCTCCTGCTCGTATCGCGACCCAGGCCGATCAATGTTGGGTGTCGGTTGGCGGGTCACGGGTTGAGCGAGATCAGGCTCCGGCAACGCTTCGATCTCCTTCGGGGCGAGTCCAAAGATGCCAACGGCACGGGCGATGTTTTTTACCGTCTGCTCTCCCAGGTCGGCAAATGCGAAAGACAGCTTGTCCCTGATTTGATCATTCGCGGCGCGCGAGATGCATACGCCGCCTGGCTCGCAGATTGCTTCTAGACGGGCGGCTATATTAACGCCGTCTCCATAGATATCGTCACCATCGATAATGATATCGCCGACGTTGATTCCGATGCGGAAGACGATGCGCCGGTCCTCAGCCACAATCGCATTGCGGCTGAGCATGCCGCGCTGCATGACGACGGCACACCCGACTGCATCGACGACGCTGGCAAATTCGACCAGCGCCCCATCACCCGTGGTCTTGACGATTCGACCGTGATGCGCAGCGACCGTCGGGTCAAGCAGCGCGCGCCGGTGGGCCTTGAGCGCCTCCAAGGTGCCGACCTCGTCGGTGCTCATTAGCCGGCTGTACTCGACGACGTCGGTTGCAAGGATGGCAGCCAGCCGACGGTCGACGCGCGCCTTGTCCATCAAAATCATCCCTATCAAATACTCAATCGAATGCGGCTGCCGGCTGCCTCCGCGATCCGAACCAAAATCGGATTTTGAGTTCGATTTTGTGCCTACCGACGGCATCAGGCTGCCAATTGATAGAAACGGAAACTTCGGTGCGTCGCCGTTTTTGGGCAGCTCTCAGGCAAACAAGACGCTTGACCGTGCGCGGAGATTACGCCGTTTTTGGCGCAGTGTCCCCCAGCATCGGCCGCCCGTAATGCAATGGTCAGGGCCGTACTCCGCAGCAAACAGAAGCCAGCCAGGGGTGAATAAACCTCTCACACGGCGTCAATTGACGGTAGCAAAGCGTGGCTAATGGGATGGTCCGGCCGTGCTCCTGCCCCGCCAGCGATCGAAGCTGGCAAGGGCCCCCAACAGCAAAGCCAATGTGCCTTTCGCACTGCGTCAATTGAGCGTGGAAAAGTGTCGCTGTGGGTCAAAAGCAGTCACGGCGATAATGCGGCGGGATGTCCGCTTTGCCCCCGAAAGCGAACATTCCCACGCATTTATGCGTGCGCACCCTAGCGCGCGTGCGCATCCGCCACGTTTTTGCGCAACAGCGCGTAGGCCGCAGTGAGCGCCTTGTCGGCGCTCGGATCGGGCGGAATGTAGGACTGCAACGTCGGCTGGTCCTTACCCGTCGTTTTGGCCGGCGCTTTCACCTTGAGCGCATCGGGAACGTCCTGGGGGGCTTCGACGTCGGGCACGATGCCGTTCGACTGGATCAGGCGGCCCGACGGCGTGATGTAGTGCCCGGTCGCGAGCCGCAACGCGCCTTTTCCCGGGCCGAGCGGAACAGTGGTCGAATCCCAGCCTTCGCCGAACGAGCGCGTGCCGACGACGGTGGCGCGGTGATTGTCCTTGAGCGCACCGGCAACGAGTTCGGCCTTTGCCGCGGAGCCGCCGTTGATCAGCACGACGATGGGTTTGCCATTGGCAAGATCGCCGGCCTTGGCGCGAAAGCGCTCGACCTTGTCGGACGAGCGATGGCGGATCGAGACGATTTCGCCGTCGTCGAGGAAGTCGTCGGCCGCCGCTATGGCGCCGTCAAGCGTTCCGCCCGGATTGTTGCGCAGATCGATCACATAGCCTTTGAGTTTGTCCGGCGGAATTTGCGCGGCGATGTCGTCGATCGCCTTTTTCAGCTGATCGCCGGTTGTCTCGTTGAATTGGATGATGCGGATATAGCCGATGTCGCCGCCTTCGCCGCGGGCGCGAACCGAGCGGCGGGTAGCGTTGTCGCGGACGATCGAGAGCTCGATTGGCTTGTCGCGGCCCGGGCGCACCAAGGTCAGCTTGACCGTCGAGCCGACGTCGCCGACCAGCTTGGTGCCGAACTGCTGGTAGGTGAGGCCTTGCACCTGCTCATCGTCGACGCGGGCGATGATGTCGCCGGTCATGATGTCGGCCTTCGCCGCCGGCGTGTCGTCCATCGGCGTTACCACCACGGCGACGCTATCTTGCATCGTATAGGCCAAGCCGACATTGCCGGTGGCGCAGCGCGGGCCCGTGCAGGGCGCCTCGGTGCGATTCAAGGCTTGTGGATCGATGTAATAGGAATCTTCGAGGTCGGCGAGCATGCCGTTGACCGCGGTCTGCACCAGCGCGGCGTCGTTCGGCCGCTCGACATAGTGGGAGCGCACCTGCTCGAACGCATCGCCAAACATATTGAGCAGCCGATAGACGTCGGTCTTGGCGACCGTTTTTGCGTCGGCGGCGCTGCCGACCAGAACGGGCTGCGTTGCGACGAGCGTCAGTGCCGTACCGAGCGCGGTGCCGAGCAGCACCAGTGACGTTTTCCGTATCTTCAAGGCAACTTCCCCCCGCAAGACCGCGAATCAGCCTGGATTATCGGCCCGAACCGGGTGGTCGAGGCCGCCGTGCTGGTGGGCCTTGCCCATCCCGTCGCGGAGCTTGACCTACATTCGGATCAAAAATGCGGCCAAAACCAGGATCGGCCCCAGAATCCTCCGGCCGGGCTCGGCGGCGGGGCAGGCCGATCACCGGCTCGGCAAAGCGGGAAATGCTCGCAACCACGTCGTCGAGCGGCACCGGACTGCCCGGCGTCTCGCTGACGATGATGGCGAGGAGATTCATGTCGCGGCGATAGAGCGCATCCAGCGCGGTGAGCGTGTGGCTGATGGTGCCGAGATAGCTGCCGGTGACCAGGATCAGCGGCAGCCGCAGCGCCATCATCACGTCGAGAATGGTGCGCTCGCCGTCGAGCGGCACCATGATGCCGCCGACGCCTTCGATCAGCAGCACGTCGCGGCGCTGCGCGATGGCGTCCTGGCAGAACGCCATCACCTCATCGACATCGATGCGGCGGCCTTCGCGGGCGGCCGCCAGATCGGGCGAGACCGGATCGCGGAACCGCCACGGCGACGTCCGCTCGATTTCGTCCGCCGTGACCGGCAGGCCGAGCGCCTCGAGCAGGATGCCGGGATCGCTGGTCGCGGCCTGCGCCGGATCAAAACCGCTGACGATCGGCTTGATCGCGTCGACCGAATGGCCGAGCTTTCGCAAATGGCGGATCAACGACGCGGCCACATAGGTCTTGCCGACGTCGGTGCCGGTCGCGGTGATGAAGATGGCGCTCACGAATGGCGCCCTATAACGCGCGTTCGCACGATTCCCGCAAGGCGCTCGATCTCGCTTTCCGGATGCAGCGCCGTGAAAGCAAAGCGCAGCCGTGCCGTGCCGGCGGGCACGGTCGGCGGCCGGATGGCGACGACCAGGAAACCTTCGTTTTCCAGCATTTCCGATGCCGCGAGCGCTGCATCGGTCTCGCCGACGATGACCGGCACGATGGCGCTTTGCGCCTCCGGCAGATTGAGCGCGCGGGTAAAGAGCCTCGCCTTGCGCAACGGCTCTTCCGTCAAGACCCGATCGCACTCGATCAGATCAAGCGCAGCGCTAGCCGCGGCGACGACCGGCGGCGGCAGGCCGGTCGAATAGATGAAGGGCCGGGCGCGGGTGCGCATCAGGTCGATCACGGCCTGCGAAGCGCACAGATAACCGCCATAGGCGCCGACCGCCTTCGACAGCGTGCCCATCTGCAGCGGCACATCGGAGTCACGCCGTGGCAAAGGCCGAGCCGCGGCCATGGCCGACGACGCCGAGACCATGGGCATCGTCGACCAGGAGCCAGGCGTCATGACGCTTGGCCAGCGCCGAAAGCTCTTCGAGCGGCGCGAGATCGCCGTCCATGGAAAATACGCCGTCGGTGGCGATCAGCGCATGCGCATGACGGCCGCGGTGCTCGGCCAAAAGCGCCTCGGCGTGCGCCACGTCGCCGTGGCGATAGCGCTGCACGGTCGCGCCGCTGAGTTTGGCGCCGGCATGGATGCAGGCATGGGACAATTCATCGACCAGGACCAGGTCGCCGCTGCCGGCCAGCGCCGGGATGATGCCGATATTGGCCAGATAGCCGGAGCCGAAGACGCACGCCGCTGCGGTGCCCTTGAGCCGCGCCAGCCGGCTCTCCAGGTCGTCGTAGAGCGGGTGATTGCCGGTGACGAGGCGCGAGGCGCCGGCGCCGACACCGTAGCGTTGCGCCGCCTCGACCGCCGCCTTGATGATCGCGGGATGCCGGCTAAGATTGAGATAATCGTTGCACGAGAACGAGAGCAGACGGCGGCCGCCGCGCTCGGCAAAAATGCCGTCGCGCGCCGTCACCACCGGCGTGCGGCAGGAGCCGCGCGCGCTCCAGCGCCGCAAGCTTGTTGTTGGCGAATTCATCGAGCGAGCGCATCGCGGTGGCATGAAAGCGCCGAATGTCGGGCAATACCAGAGAAAATAAGCAAAAAGCGGCCGCTGTCACCGTCCTGGTACGCCGACGGCCTCGACCACATCTGGCTGCCCTATGCGCAGATGAAGACTGTAGCGCCGCCGCTTGCGGTCACCGCGACCCACGGCAGCCGCATCAGGCTTGCCGACGGCCGCGAATTGATCGACGGCATCGCCTCGTGGTGGACCGCCTGCCACGGCTATAACCACCCGCACATCCGCGCCGCGGTCGAGCGCCAGCTCGCGGCGATGCCCCACGTCATGTTCGGCGGCCTGGTGCACGAACCGGCGCTGACCTTGGCGCGGCGGCTGGTTGGACTTCTCGGGCCGGGCGATCTCGACCGCGTGTTCTTCAGCGATTCCGGTTCGGTCGCCGTCGAAGTCGCGTTGAAAATGGCGGTGCAATACTGGCGCAACCGGGGCCGGCGGGGCCGCACCCGCTTCCTCGCCTTCACCGGCGGCTATCACGGCGACACCACCGGCGCCATGGCGGTGTCCGACCCGCAGGGCAGCATGCATGCCGCTTTCCGCGGCTTGCTGCCGGAGCAGATCACGGTCGATCTGCCGGTCGACGAAGCCAGTTTGGCGGCCTTCGAGACGACGCTCGAGCGGCACGCCGACGAGCTTGCCGCCATCATCGTCGAGCCGCTGGTGCAGGGCGCCGGCGGCATGCGGTTTCACGATGCGCAGGTGCTGCGCACGCTGCGCGCCGCTGCCGACCGCTATGAACTGCTGCTGATCTTCGATGAGATTTTTACCGGCTTCGGCCGTACCGGGTCGCTGTTCGCGTTCCAGGAGGCGGGTGTCGTTCCGGACATCATCACGCTATCCAAGGCGCTGACCGGCGGCACGCTGCCGCTGGCCGCGACGATCGCGGGCAAAAAAGTGTTCGAGGCGTTCTGGTCGGACGATCCTACGAAAGCGCTGATGCACGGGCCGACTTTCATGGCGAACCCGCTCGCCTGCGCCGCCGCCAACGCCTCGCTCGACCTGTTCGAGCGCGAGCCACGGCTCGATCAAGTGGCCAAAATCTCCGATGCGTTGGCGACAGGCCTCGAACCGTGTCGCAAGCTGCCGGGCGTCACGGATGTGCGGGTCAAAGGCGCCATCGGCGTGGTCGAAATGGACCGCATCGAGGATCTCAATGCCCTGCGGCAACGCTTTGTTGCGGAAGGCGTTTTTATCCGGCCGTTCGGGACGGTGGTCTACCTCACGCCGGCCTTCACCATCGCCGAGGACGAGCTGGCGAAATTGACAGATGCGGTCCGGCGCGTGCTCAGCGAAGGCGTGTGATCATCTGGGATCACCTGGGCTCGCCGACAAAACCCTGTCGCAGCGCTTCAAACCGCTCGATCGCGGCGGCCGGCAGCGGGCCTTTTTCGACCGCGGCAAGCGCATCCTCGAATTGCTGCGGCGTCGCCATGCCGACCAGGATGGTGCCGACGGCCGGGTTTCCGATCGCAAACCGCGTGGCGGCTTCGGTCAGGCTTGCGGCAAACCCTTCCGCGACCAGCGGCATGAGGCGGCGGGCGCGCGCCAGATCGGCGTCGTAGCTCATGGCCGAGCCGATCGGTTCCGGCGGCGGACTGGCAATCGGATGCCGCTCGGCCGAGCCGGACAGCGCGCCGCCGGCGAGCACACGGATGCCGATGACGCCCGTGCCGGCCGCCTTGGTGTGATCGAACAGCCGGCCATAATCCTGCGCCGGATAGTTCGCCGGCAGCGCCATGGCGGCGGATGGATTGAGCATATTGTAGACCACCTGCGCGCTGTCGAAGCCGCCGGCGTCGATGACCTGATGCAGCGCCTGAGTGCTGCCGATCGCGGTGAGGCCGAGAAAACGGATCTTGCCCTGTTGCCGCAGCTGCTCGAAGGCCGGCACCACCTCGCCAAGCACTTGCCGGACGCTGAGCGCCTCGCCGCCGCCGTCCTCGGTGATCGCGTTATGCAGGTGGAAGATGTCGACCCGCTCGCGGCGCAGTCGCGAGAGGCTGTCCTTCGAGCGATTTCATCACGGTGTCGGCGATGCGGCCGAACGCACCGCTCGGCAGCCGGACTTTTGTGCCGACGACGGCGTTCGGCGGGTTTGAGGGTTTGCAGGATGCGGCCGAGATTCTTTTCCAACTCGCCGTCGCCGTACTGCACCGCGGTGTCGAAGTAATTGACCCCGACGGCGAGCGCACGCGCGATGGCACGCTCCTGGTCGCGCGGATCGCCGCGCACCATCAGTCCGCCGACCGCGCCGCAGCCAAAACCCAGCACCGAGAGCTGCATGCCGGTGCGGCCGTAGACCCGCATTTCCATCGCCGTTCCTCCGCCTGCGCTGTCCTCGTCAATAGCCGACCGCGGTGCCGTGCAGATCGTAGTCGTCGGCGCGCTCGATCTTCACGGTCGCGATCTCGCCGACGCGCAGCGGCCGGTGGCTGGCGACATAGACTGCGCCGTCGATCTGCGGCGCATCGGCCTTGCTGCGGCCTTTGGCAACGGTAGGGCCGACCTCGTCGATGATGACGCGCTCGCGGTTGCCGACTTTGCGCTTCAGGCGCTTGCGCGAAATTCCCTGCTGGCGCTGCATGAAGCGGTGCCAGCGCTCTTCTTTGACCTCGGCCGGCACCGGCGCGCCAAGATCGTTCGCTGCCGCGCCAGCGACCGGCTCGTAGCGAAAGCAGCCGACGCGATCGAGCTCGGCTTCGCCGAGCCAATCGAGCAGCAGGGAGAAATCCTGCTCGGTCTCGCCGGGGAAGCCGACGATGAAGGTCGAGCGGATGGTCAGGCTCGGGCATATCGCGCGCCAGGCGCGGATGCGCTCGAGCGTCTTTTCCTGCGCGGCCGGGCGGCGCATGCGCTTGAGCACGGCGGGGCTGGCATGCTGGAACGGCACGTCGAGATAGGGCAGCACTTTGCCGTCGGCCATCAGCGCAATGACGTCGTCGACGTGCGGGTAGGGGTAGACGTAGTGCAGCCGCACCCAGACGCCGAACTCGCCCAATTCGCGGGCGAGATCGAGAAATTTCGCCCGCACCTCGCGGCCCTTCCAGGTGCTTGCCGCGTATTTCACATCGACGCCGTAGGCCGAGGTGTCCTGGGAAATGACCAAAAGTTCCTTGACGCCGGCCGTGACCAGCTTTTCGGCCTCGCGCAACACGTCGGCGGCCGGCCGCGACACCAGATCGCCGCGCAGCTTTGGGATGATGCAGAAGCTGCAGCGATTGTTGCAACCTTCTGAAATCTTTAGATAAGCATAGTGGCGCGGCGTGAGCTTGATGCCCTCGGGCGGGATCAGATCGGTATAGGGATCGTGCGCCGGCGGGGCGGCGCGATGCACGGCGTCGAGCACGCTCTCGTATTGCTGCGGGCCGGTGACCGCGAGCACGCCCGGATGCACCGCGGTGATCTTCTCCGGCTCGGCGCCCATGCAGCCGGTGACGATGACCTTGCCGTTTTCCGCCATGGCGGCGCCGATGGCGGAGAGCGATTCCGCCTGGGCGCTGTCGAGGAAGCCGCAGGTATTGACGATGGCGAGGTCGGCGCCGGCATGATCGCGCGCCAGTTCGTAGCCCTCCGCGCGCAGCCGCGTGATGATGCGCTCGGAATCGACCAGTGCCTTCGGGCAGCCGAGCGAAACGAAGGAAATGCGGGCAGGGCGGTTCATGTTCGCGGGTTCATAGCATGATGCGGCGTGGTGGCGACATGACGCCGGCTCCGGTAGATTCGCTGCAAGTCTCGTATGTGGGGAGGATCGTCATGAAACGCACGGTCGCTATGGTGTTTGCAGGCCTGTTGGCGTGCTTTTCGTCGAGCATGGCCCAGGCCGAAATCAAGACCCAATGGGTCGACTACAAGGAAGGCGACACCGCACTGCAGGGCTATCTTGCCTATGACGACAGCATCTCAGGCAAACGGCCGGGCATTCTGCTTTTGCATCGGCGCGACGGCATGTCGGACCTCACGCTTGCCAACGCCAAAATGTACGCCCAGCAAGGCTACGTGGTCTTTGCCCCGGATATTTTTGGCAAGGATATTCGTCCCAAGACCGTGCCGGAAATGCAGGCGCAGACCGCGCTCTACACCGCCAACCGGCCGCTGATGCGGGCGCGGGCGCAGGCCGGATTCGATGTGCTGCGCTCGAACCCGATGGTCGATCCGTCACGGATCGCGACCGTGGGCTATTGCTTCGGCGGCGAGGTCGCCGTCGAGTTTGCCGAAACCGGCGCGCCGATCGTGGGCTCGGTGGCGATCCACGGCTCGTTCCGCGGCTACCCGGATGAGGCGGCGAAGAACATCCATGGCCCGGTGCTGATCCTGCACGGCGCCGAAGATCCGGTGGCGCCGCTGCCCGAAGTCATCGCGCTGATCGGCCAATTGCGCGCCGCCAAGGTCGCCTTCGAGCTCAACCTTTACAGCGGCACCGAGCACGGCTTCTCGACGCCGAAGGACGCCGCCGAAGAACGCGCCGACAACGAATCCAAGGTAGCTGCCGCGCGGTTCTTCAGGCAGGTGTTCGGGCTGTGACGGCCGGCAGGAATGCGCGTGGCAGCAATATTTCCCAATCCGCCGCTGCTCCTGGTCACCGACCGCCGGCAAGCGCGGCGGCCGCTTCCTGAGATCGTCGGCGCGGCGCTCGGCGCCGGCTGCCGCTGGATCAGCCTGCGCGAAAAGGACCTGCCCGAGGACGAGCAGGTTCCGTTGGCGCGGCTGCTGTTGCCCATGATCCGTCGCCATGGCGCACGTTTGTCGATCCATGGCGAGGCGGCGCTGGCCAAGCTTGCCGGCGTCGATGGGGTCCACCTGCCGTCGGGCGCCGATGCCGCCGCGGCTCGGGCAGAGCTTGGTCCGCAAAAACTCATCGGGGTCTCGATCCATACCGTCACGGAAGCCGAGGCGATCGATCCGACCGTCGTCGATTATGCGCTGGCCGGGCCCGCCTTCGAGACCGTGAGCAAGCCCGGTTACGGCCCGGAAATCGGCCGCAAGGGTCTCGCCGAGATGGCGCGGGCGGCCCGCGTGCCGCTCCTCGCCATCGGCGGCATCAACACGCTTGCGCGTCGCCGAAGTCATCGCCGCGGGCTGCGCCGGCGTCGCGGTGATGGGCGGCGTGATGCGCGCGGCCGATCCCGGCCTCGAGGTCGGCGCGCTGGTCGCGACGCTGCAGGGCGCCTATCCGCGCGCCCGGTAGGTGCTCACGCCCTGATCGGGCGCCCAGACGCCGGGCGGCAGCTTGCCCGCCTGCCAGAACACGTCGATCGGCATGCCGCCGCGCGGATGGAAATAGCCGCCGATGCGCAGCCATTTCGGCTTCAGCAGTGCGGCGAGCTTCTTGCCGATCGCGACCGTGCATTCCTCATGGAACGCGCCGTGATTGCGGAAACTGTTCAGGTAAAGCTTGAGCGACTTCGATTCCACCAGCCAAGCCTTCGGCACGTAGTCGATGACCAGCGTGGCGAAGTCGGGCTGGCCGGTGACCGGGCACATCACGGTGAATTCGGGGAAGGTGAAGCGGGCGACGTAATTCGTGTCCGGATGCGGATTGCGCACGCGGTCGAGCACCGCCTTGTCCGGCGAGGCGGGGATCGGCGAGGGGCGGCCGAGTTGCAGGGATTTCTTTGCCATCGTCCCTGCAATGCCCCGCTTTAGTCGGGGCATGACAAGGCGCCTTGCCGATCCTGTAGAAGCCGCAGCGCAGGGGCCAATCCGGGAGCCAATAATGACCGCCATCGTCGACATCATCGGCCGGGAAATTCTCGACAGCCGCGGCAATCCGACCGTGGAGGTCGATGTCGTGCTCGAAGACGGCTCGCGCGGCCGCGCCGGCGTGCCGTCCGGCGCCTCGACCGGGGCGCATGAGGCGGTCGAGCTGCGCGACGGCGACAAGAAGCGCTATCTCGGCAAGGGCGTGCGCAACGCGGTCGAGGCGGTCAACGGCGAGATTTTCGAGGCGCTCAGCGGCATGGATGCCGAGGCGCAGGTCAAGATCGACGAGACCATGATCGCGCTCGACGGCACGCCGAACAAAAGCCGGCTCGGCGCCAACGCCATCCTCGGCGTGTCGCTCGCCGTCGCCAAGGCGGCGGCTGCGGCCAACAAGCTGCCGCTCTATCGCTATGTCGGCGGCACGTCGGCGCGGCTTTTGCCGGTGCCGATGATGAACATCGTCAATGGCGGCGTGCATGCCGACAATCCGATCGATTTTCAGGAATTCATGATCATGCCGCTCGGCGTCGGCTCGCTTGCGGAAGCGGTGCGTGCCGGCTCGGAAATCTTTCACACGCTGCGCGCGGCGCTCAAAGCCGACGGCCACAACACCAATGTGGGCGACGAGGGCGGCTTTGCGCCCAATCTGCCGTCGGCGGAAGCGGCGCTCGATTTCGTCCTGGCGGCCATCGAGAAGGCCGGCTACCGGGTCGGCGACGACGTGGCGATCGCGCTCGATCCGGCGGCGAGCGAGTTCTTCAAGGACGGCGCTTACGCTTACGAAGGCGAGGGCAAGACGCGCTCGATCGACCAGCAGGTCGAGTATCTCGCCGCGCTCACCAAGCGCTATCCGATCGTGTCGATCGAAGACGGCATGGCCGAAGACGACTACGACGGCTGGAAGAAACTGACGCAAAAGATCGGCGACCGCTGCCAGCTCGTCGGCGACGATATTTTCGTCACCAACGTGGCGCGGCTCAAGGACGGCATCAAGAACGGCATCGGCAATTCGATCCTGATCAAGGTCAACCAGATCGGCACGTTGAGCGAAACGCTGGCCGCGGTCGAGATGGCGCACAAGGCGGGCTACACCGCGGTGATGTCGCATCGTTCCGGCGAGACCGAGGATGCGACCATCGCCGACCTCGCGGTCGCCACCAATTGCGGGCAGATCAAGACCGGCTCGCTCGCGCGCGCCGACCGCACCGCCAAGTACAATCAGCTCCTGCGCATCGAAGAGGAACTCGGCGCGCAGGCGGCCTATGCCGGCCGCGCGGCGCTCAAAGTCCGGCGCTAGCGCGCTCCGCGTTCGCTTGTCCGGCACGGCCGATCGGCGCTATACCGCTGTGTGCGAACCGCCGGGCCGGGGACGCCCGCGCGAATGGGTATCGGGTGATGGATCAATCGGTTGAATTGAACGCGGGCAACCGCAGGCTTGCCGCCGAGCGGCTGCGCGATTTCATCGTCACCTCGGTGGACGCGGCGACGGCCTCCGACACGCCGTTCTACCACCTCGTGCTCGATCGCGTGTTTCCCGACGACGTCTATGCCGCCATGCTCGCCAATATGCCGGACGCCACCGACTATCGGCCGATGCACGGCCGCAGCAAGGGCCACGATCTCACCGACGGCACCCATACGCGGGTGAAGATCGACGTGTTTCCGGAATATATCCGCCACCTGCCGCCGCAAAAGCGCGCGGTGTGGGACATCGTCGGCCGCGCGCTGTGCTCGGCGCCGGTGCGCGATGCGTTCATCCGGCGGCTTGCGCCGGCGCTCGAACGCCGCTTCGGTCCGGCTACGCCAAGACCGGCATGTATCCGATCCCGGTGCTGACCCGCGACATTCCCGGCTACCTGATCACGCCGCACACCGACACGCGCTGGAAGGGCATCACCGTGCAGCTCTATCTGCCGCGCGACAGCTCGATCACCCATATCGGCACCATCTTTCACGACAAGCGCGCCGACGGCAGCTGCGGGCCGAAGGCGAAGCAAATGACCTTTGCGCCGAACACCGGCTATGCCTTCGCGGTCGGCACCGATACCTGGCACTCGGCCGATCCGGTCGGCCCCGAGGTCAAAACCCGCGACAGCATTCTTTTGACCTATTTCGTCGATGCCGGCGTGCTGCGCTTCCTGCGCAACCGCGGCAAGCGGCTGGGCAATTTCATCGGCAGCGAAATCCGCAACCGCCTGCCGCTAAGCATGCCCGCATTAATGCCGTTTTAAACCGCGCGCTGACATGGTGTGCGGATGGTCACGCGTAAACGCCTGCGTTCGATCCTGACCACGCTCGGCCTCTATGTCATGGCCGCGCTGCTGATCGGCTATTTCGGCGTCAACGCCTATAGCGGCAATCACGGCCTCAAAGCCAAGGAAGACCTCGACCAGCAGATCGCGCACGCTGTCGGCCGATCTCGACCGCCTCAAGCTCGAACGGGCGCAGTGGGAGCGCCGCGTGGCGCTTGCTGCGGGCCGACCGGCTCGACCCCGATATGCTCGACGAGCAGGCGCGCGCACTGCTCGATTATGTCGCGCCGAACGACCTGACTTTGATGTTCGCCTGGGGTCCCAAGGCGGCCGACGCCCCCAGGCCTTGAAGCTTAACGCGCGCTATCCCCAAAATAATTTTTGCCGGCAATGCTTTGGCCGGCTCCGCCCATCCCATTCGGCAGGTCGGCCGCTTCCGCAATCGGGCGATTTCGGCTATGGGATGCAAGCCCCCCGTGGTGTGCCCCGAGGACAAGAATGGCCGTCGCCAAAACCAAGCCAGCCGAAGAAGGCGCTCACGAGCTTCGCCCCGACATCGATTGGGGCATGCATGACAGCCAGGTCCCGGAATTCAGCAAGGAGCAGGAGTTCCAGGCGCTGCGCCAGATGCTGCTGATCCGCCGCTTCGAGGAGAAGGCCGGCCAGATGTACGGCATGGGCCTGATCGGCGGCTTCTGCCACCTCTATATCGGCCAGGAAGCGGTCGTCGTCGGCATGGAGCTGGCCAAGAAAGACGGCGATCAGATGATCACCGGCTATCGCGATCACGGCCACATGCTGGCTTGCGGCATGGATCCCAAGGGCGTGATGGCGGAACTGACCGGACGCCGCGGCGGCTATTCCAAGGGCAAGGGCGGCTCGATGCACATGTTCTCGCTGGAGAAGAATTTTTTCGGCGGACATGGCATCGTCGCCGCCCAGGTGCCGCTCGGCACCGGCTTGGCCTTCGCCAACAAATATCGCGGCAACGACAGCGTCTCGCTGACCTATTTCGGCGACGGCGCCGCCAACCAGGGCCAGGTCTACGAGAGTTTCAACATGGCGGAGCTGTGGAAGCTCCCCATCGTCTACGTCATCGAGAACAACCGCTACGCCATGGGCACCTCGGTCTTGCGCTCCGCGGCGCAGACCGACTTCTCCAAGCGCGGCCTGTCCTTCAACATTCCCGGCACCCAGGTCGACGGCATGGACGTGCGCGCGGTGAAGGCGGCCGCCGAAACCGCCATCGCCTGGTGCCGCGCCGGCAAGGGCCCGACCATCCTGGAAATGATGACCTATCGCTATCGCGGCCACTCCATGTCGGATCCGGCCAAATACCGGACCAAGGAGGAGGTCGACAAAGTGCGCACCGAGCACGACCCGATCGAGCAGGTGCGCAAGCGCCTGCTCGACAAGAAGTGGGCCAGCGAAGACGAGTTGAAAAAGATCGACGCGTCGGTGCGCGCGACCGTCAACGAAGCGTCCGAGTTCGCCACCCAGGACGCCGAGCCCGATCCTTCCGAGCTTTACACCGACATGTATCGTTGAGCGCGTTTTATCGCGCGCTCCGCGCATACTCGTTGAGCAAGCCATGCCCACTGAAGTCCTCATGCCCGCGCTGTCGCCCACCATGGAGAAGGGCAACCTCTCCAAGTGGCTCAAGAAGGAAGGCGACACCGTCAAATCCGGCGATGTGATCGCCGAGATCGAGACCGACAAAGCCACCATGGAGGTGGAAGCGGTCGACGAGGGCACGCTCGGCAAAATTCTGGTGCCGGAAGGCACCAACGACGTCGCGGTCAATACGCCGATCGCCATGATCCTCGCCGAAGGCGAGGACGCCGCAGCGCTCAAGGACGGCAAAGGCGCGGCGCCCAAACCGCCGGCGCCGCAGCCGGCGAAGACTCCGCAACCGGCGGACGCGGACGACGCGGCGCTCGGCCAAGTGCCGCTGAAGGAGTTGAGAGAGGCGCAAAAGTCCACGCCTGAGCCCGCGGCGCCCGAACCGGAAGTGCCGGAAGGCACCGAGATGGTCACCATGACCATGCGCGAAGCGTTGCGCGACGCCATGGCCGAGGAAATGCGCCGCGATCCTGACGTGTTCGTCATGGGCGAGGAAGTCGCCGAATATCAGGGCGCCTACAAAGTCACCCAAGGCCTGCTCGACGAATTCGGCGCCCGGCGCGTCATCGACACGCCGATCACCGAGCACGGCTTTGCCGGTCTCGGCGTCGGCGCGGCGCTCGCCGGACTAAAACCGATCGTCGAGTTCATGACCTTCAATTTCGCCATGCAGGCGATGGATCAGCTGATCAATTCGGCGGCGAAGACGCCCTACATGTCGGGCGGGCAGGTGCGGGTCTCGATCGTGTTCCGCGGCCCGAACGGGCCGGCGTCGCGCGTCGCCGCCCAGCACAGCCAGGATTATTCGGCCTGGTACTCGCACATTCCCGGCCTGAAGGTGATCGCGCCGTCGACCGCCGCCGACGCCAAAGGTCTGCTCAAGGCCGCGATCCGCGATCCCAATCCGGTGATGTTTCTGGAAAACGAAATCCTCTACGGCCATTCCTCGCCGGTGCCGAAACTCGACGATTACGTGCTGCCGATCGGCCGCGCCCGCGTGGTGCGCGCGGGCAGCGACGTCACCATCGTCGCCTGGTCGATGGGCATGACCTATGCGCTCAAGGCCGCCGAAGAATTGGCGAAGGACAACATCAACGCCGAAGTGATCGACCTGCGCACGCTCAAGCCGATGGACTCCGACACCATCATCGAGTTGGTGAAGAAGACCGGCCGCCTCGTCACCGTCGAGGAAGGCTGGAAGCAATCCGGCGTCGGCGCCGAGATCGCCGCGCGCGTCATGGAGCAGGCGTTCGATTATCTCGATGCGCCGGTCGCGCGCGTCACCGGCAAGGACGTGCCGATGCCGTACGCCGCCAATCTGGAAAAGCTCGCGCTGCCGTCGGTCGCCGAAGTGGTCGAGGCGGCGAAAGCCGTCTGCTACCGCTGAAATTTTTGGTGAAATTGTCGCGCCATGCCCATCAACATCCTCATGCCGGCGCTGTCGCCCACGATGGAGAAGGGCAACCTCGCCAAGTGGCTCAAGAAAGAGGGCGACGCGGTCAAGACCGGCGATGTGATCGCCGAGATCGAGACCGACAAGGCGACCATGGAATACGAAGCCGTCGATGACGGCGTCATGGCCAAGATCGTGGTGCCGGAAGGCACCAACGACGTGCCGGTCAATCAGCTCATCGCCGTGATGGCGCAGGAAGGCGAGGACGTGAAAGCGGCCGCGGCCGGAGCAGGGAAGGGCGCAAGCACCCGGCGCCGGAGCCCCCTCACCCCCACCCTCTCCCCCTCGGGGAGAGGGAGCCGCCCAGCAAGCCGCCGCGCCGTCGACATCCGCTCCAGCGCCGAAAGAGGCGAAATCTCCACCGCCGCCGCAAGCGCCGCGCGCTCCCTCTCCCCAGAGGGGAGAGGGCGGGGGTGAGGGGGTTCGGACCAACGGTCATGGCGCCGGCGTCAGCGGCACCAACAGCATCTTCTCTTCGCCGCTTGGCGCGGCGACTGGCGAAAGAAGCCAGCATCGATCTCGGCCGCATCCAAGGCACCGGCCCGCACGGCCGCGTCATCGCCCGCGATGTCGAGGCGGCGAAATCGGGCCGCGGCTTGCGCGCGCCGGCCGCGACGGCGCCCGCCAGCGCACCGCACGATCGCGCCGTCGATGTCGGACCAGCAGATCCGCGCGCTCTACGACGACGGCAGCTACGATTTCGTGCCGCACGACGGCATGCGCCGCACCATCGCGCAGCGGCTCACCGCCTCGGTGCAGACCATTCCGCATTTCTATCTGACCATCGACTGCGACATCGGCAAGCTGCTCGACGCGCGCGAGGAGATCAACGCCGCGGCGCCCAAGGACAAGGACGGCAAGCCGGCCTACAAGCTTTCGGTCAACGACTTCGTCATCAAGGCGCTGGCGCTCGCGTTGCAGCGCGTGCCGGACGCCAACGTGAGCTGGACCGATGGCGGCATGCTCAAGCACAAGCATTCCGACGTCGGCGTCGCGGTCGCCATGCCGAACGGCCTGATCACGCCGATCATCCGCAACGCCGAGACCAAATCGCTGTCGGCGATCTCCAACGAGATGAAGGAGCTCGCGGCGCGCGCGCGGGCGCGAAAGCTCAAGCCGCACGAATATCAGGGCGGCACCACGTCGGTGTCGAACCTCGGCATGTACGGCATCAAGGATTTCACCGCGGTGATCAATCCGCCGCAGTCGACCATCCTCGCCGTCGGCACCGGCGAGGAGCGCGCCGTGGTGCGCGACGGCAAGATCGAAGCCGCGCACATCATGAGCGTGACCATGTCGTGCGATCACCGCGCCGTCGACGGCGCGCTCGGCGCCGTGCTGATCGGCGCGTTCAAGGCGCTGATCGAGAACCCGGTGATGATGCTGGTGTAAGCCTTAGGGCGTATCGAGGCCCTTCGCCCGAAACACCGCGATCGCTTCGGGCGACTGCAGCATTTTGATCAAAGCTTTTCGCCGCCTCGGCATTTTTGCAGTCCGTCATGATCGCCGCGGCGAACTCCGTGACCACGTTCAGATCGCCGGGCAACAAGCCGACGATTTCGGCGCCGGCCACATGCAGCAATTCCGGCTTCTGCTGCACGGCGAGCTCGGCTTCGCCGGTCATCAGCAGGTTCGCGGAAAAGCCGCCGGGCGGCGGGTATTTGGTCTTCGGCTTCATCTGTTCGGCGATGCCCATGCGTTCGAGCAATTTGGCGAAATAAACGCCGCTGGCGCCGCCGGCGGACGGCTCGCTGTAGGCGATGGATTTGGCGGTGAGCAGCGTCTGCTTGAGCGCCTCGGGCGTGGAAATATCGGGCTTTGGCGCGCCGGCCTTGACCGCGATGCCGACGCCGGAACTCGCCAGCGTGATGTCGGTGCCGGGCGCGATCTTGCCCTGCTTTTGCAAAGCTGTCGATGCCGGCGCGGCTGAGGACCAGCACGTCCGCCGTTTCGCCGTCCTCGATGCGCTTGACCAGCATCGGCGCCGTGCCCCAGGTGACGGCGAGCTTGTGGCCGCTTGCCTTCTCGAATTGCGCGAACAGCTGTTCCGCGGCGCTGCGCACGCCGATGGTGCTGTAGACGTTCAGAGCTCAGCCATGAGGGGAGGCATCCTTCTTGCTTGCCTTTATATCGCGTGCGAATGAAGCGCACGAAAAATATCGGCACTATCGGCTCGCATGGACGACCTGATCGAAGGCTATCGCCGCTTCCGCGCCGGCACCTGGCAGGCCGAGCGCAGCCGCTTCGAGGAGTTGAGCCGCCTCGGGCAGCGGCCGCGCGCGCTGGTCATCGCCTGCTCGGACAGCCGCACCGACCCGCAAATGGTGTTCAACGCCGCGGCCGGGCGAACTCTTCGTCGTCCGCAACGTCGCCAACCTGGCGCCGCCTTATGGCCCCGACGACCAGCCGCACGGCGTCAGCTCGGCGATCGAGTTCGCGGTGCGGTCGCTTGCGGTCCGCGAGATCGTCGTGCTCGGCCACGCCATGTGCGGCGGCATCAAGGCGCTGCTCGACGGCGCGCCGGCCGAGGCTTCGGATTTCGTCGGCCAATGGGTGCGCATCGCCGAGCCGGCGCGGCAACGCGCGATGCAGGCGCCGCCGGAGCAGCGGCAGGACATTTGCGAGCACGAGTCGGTCCGCCTGTCGCTCGACAACCTGATGACGTTTCCGTGGATCAAGGATGCGGTCGAAGCCGGCCATCTGCAGCTCCACGGCTGCTTCTTCGACATCCGCTCCGGCATCCTCGAACGGCTCGGCGAGGACGGCGTTTTCCACCCGATCCCCGACTAGGCCAACGTCGCATGGCCGGACTTGTTCCGGCCATCCGCGTCTTAAATCGCCGAGCTGACGACGTGGATGCCCGCGACAAGCGCGGGCATGACGGCTAAGGTGCGCGCAGCGCGAGGTTTGGAATGGCAGAGACCAATTTCGACATCATCATCATCGGCTCGGGCCCGGGCGGCTATGTCTGCGCCATCCGCGCGGCGCAGCTTGGCTTCAAGACCGCCATCGTCGAGCGCGACTATCTGGGCGGCATCTGCCTGAACTGGGGCTGCATTCCGACCAAGGCGCTGCTGCGCTCGGCGGAGATTTTTCATTATCTGCAGCACGCCAAGGATTATGGGCTGTCGGCGGGCGAGGTGACCTACGATCCGGCCGCCGTGGTGAAGCGCTCGCGCGCGGTGTCGAAGCGCCTCAATGACGGCGTCGGCTTTCTGATGAAGAAGAACAAGGTCACCGTGATCTGGGGCGAGGCGGCGATCGATGCGCCCGGCAAGATCACCGTGAAGGCCGGCAAGAGCGAAGCGCCGAAAGGCGCGCTCGGTCCCGGCGCCTATCAGGCCAAGCACATCATCATCGCCACCGGCGCGCGGCCGCGCGTGCTGCCCGGCCTCGAGCCGGACAAGAAACTGATCTGGACCTATTTCGAGGCCATGGTGCCGGACCGCATGCCGAAGTCGCTGCTGGTCATCGGCTCGGGCGCCATCGGCATCGAGTTCGCCTCGTTCTACCGCACGCTCGGCGCCGAGGTGACCGTGGTCGAGGTGCTGCCGCAAATCCTGCCGGCCGAGGACGCCGAGATCGCCGCCTTCGCGCGCAAGAGCTTCGAGAAGCAGGGCATCAAAATTCTCACCGGCGCCAAGGTGACCAAGCTCGACAAGAAAGCCGACAGCGTCACCGCGACCATCGACGACGGCAAGGGCGGCACGCAGACGCTCACCGTCGATCGCGTCATCGCCGCGGTCGGCGTCGTCGGCAATATCGAAAATCTCGGCCTGGAAAAGCTCGGCGTGAAGACCGAGCGCGGCGCCATCGTCGATCGACGGCGTCGTGCAAGACCAATGTGCCGGGCATCTATGCCATCGGCGACGTCGCCGGGCCGCCGCTGCTTGCGCACAAGGCCGAGCACGAAGGCGTCATCTGCGTCGAGGCGATCAAGGGCCTGCATCCGCATCCGATGGACAAGCGGCTCATTCCCGGCTGCACCTATTGCACGCCGCAGATCGCCTCGGTCGGCCTGACCGAGCAGGCGGCGAAGGAGCAAAAGCTCGACATCCGCGTCGGCCGCTTTCCGTTCGTCGGCAACGGCAAGGCGATCGCGCTCGGCGAGGACCAGGGCCTGGTCAAGGTGATCTTCGACAAGAAGACCGGCCAGCTCCTCGGCGCGCACATGGTCGGCGCCGAAGTCACCGAGCTCATCCAGGGCTACGTGGTGGCGATGAATCTCGAGACCACGGAAGAAGAGCTGATGCACACCGTGTTCCCGCATCCGACGCTGTCGGAGATGATGAAGGAAGCGGTGCTCGACGCGTACGGGCGGGTGCTGAATATTTGAGCTTATCCTGCTCCCGCGGAGCAGCGGAGCAGGATGCAACGATTGCGCACCGTCGGATGAGCGG
The DNA here is from genome assembly GCA_963831975.1 of uncultured Alphaproteobacteria bacterium. GTDB lineage: Bacteria > Pseudomonadota > Alphaproteobacteria > Rhizobiales > Xanthobacteraceae > BOG-931. The sequence goes on along the minus strand of CAWHSO010000025.1, from coordinate 1,690,372 downwards.
CTACGCCACCAATCCCGCCATCGGCTTCACGCTCGTCGCTGCCGGGAAACACATTTTCGCGCCAGCGCGCGGTCGTCGGCGCGCAGGTGATCCTTCAGCAAGCCCTTGAGCACGGCGCGCAGATCGGTGGTCGGCTTGAGATCGCGGTTCTCGTAGAGGTCGGCGCTCTTCAGCCCCGGCCAATCGGCGATGACGCGGCCGCCCTTGAGCGCGCCGCCGGCGAGCAGCGCGACCGTGCCGGTGCCGTGGTCGGTGCCCTCGGTGCCGTTGATGCGCGCGGTGCGGCCGAACTCGGTGACGAGCGCCACCACGGTCTCGCGCCAGGCCGGTCCCATATTGGTCTCGACCGCGGCGAGCGCATCGTCGAGCGCGCCGAGCAATTGCGACAGCCGGCCGTTGGCGATGCCTTCGTTGAAATGGGTGTCCCAGCCGTCGAGCGCGAGCGCGCCGACGCGCGGCCCGTCCGGCTGCGCCAGGAATTTCGCGGCGGTGCCGGCGACTTCGGCGAAATAGGCGCGCACCTGCGCCGGACCGGGCGCCGGTTTCGGCCGGGCTTCTGCGCCATGTCGCCGGAGTGCTCGATGGCGGCGAGCTTGGCATTGTCCTCGAGCACGCCCGCGAGCTTCGGATCGGAATGGCGGTAGAGATCGAGCAGCCGCTGCACCGTGTCGTCGCTCGCCGGCAGGATGCGTTGCGGCGACCACGACAGCACCGGCGCCGGGCCGCGCACGACGAGCGGCGTCACCGGACCGACGGCGAACGCCTTGCTGCCGTTGCGGATCGACGCGGCCGCCGGGCGCAAGACCGGCGAGCGCGCGATTGAGCCAGCCGCTGTCGCTCGACGCCGGCTTCGGCAGGCCGCTTTCCAGCACGATCCTGGCCGTCGAAATGCGAGCGCTCGCGATAAGGCGTGGCGCAGGCATGGACGATGATCGCCTCGTTGGCCTTGAACATGCGATGCAGATTCGGCATCGCCGGATTGAGCGCGAAGAAGTCGTCGAGCTTGAGCGCCGGCGTCTTGCCGTCGAGCGTCAGCGCGTTGTCGCCGCGCAGCGCCACCCAGTCCGGATCGCCGACCGGCGCGACGGTGGCAAGCCCGTCGAGCGCGCCGCGCAGAATGATGGCGAGAAAGCGCGGGTCGCGGCCTTCGGCGCAGCGCGAGCTTCGGCAGATACGCCCAGGCGAACAGCGTGCCGGAGGCCAGCAGCAATTCGCGGCGCGAGGGTGCATGCAGACGTGTCATGGTCATCTCCGCAGGAATTCCGGCGCCATGACCAGGAGCGCCAAGGCCTGGGTGCGGCTTTCGGCGCGCGCGATGGTGTCGCGCGTTTCGGCCGAGGCGAGCGGACCGAGCGCGCTGTCGAGCAAGGCGCAGCGGATCGGCGTCGGTCGCGCAGCCGGCCGGCGAACTCGTTGGCGACGTCGAGCCGATGCGGCACGCCGTCGATCCACGCCGCTTCGGTGTCGGGATAGCCGTTCGGCGCCGGCGGCCGCCACAGCGCCTCGCCGAGCGTGGCCTGCGCGGCCATGATGCGGCCGATCGGAATGGTCCGCTGCGCGCCGGTCAGCCGCAGCATGCCGACGATCCACTCCGCCGGCGGCTTGAGCTTGGTGCCGCTGCGGCGTCCAGGACTTCGTCGGCCGTGACCAGCGTCTTGGCGACTTCCTTGAGATCGCCGTCGCTGTCGTTGAAGGTCTTTTCCAGCTTGGCGACGAGCGCCGGCGGCGGCTCGTCGGCGACGAAATGGCGCGCAAGCTTTTGCGCGATGTGCTGCGCGGTCGCCGGATGGCGCGCCAGATCGGCGAGCACGGCGCGGCCCTGCTCGACGCCGGTGTCGGGATAGCGCTTGCCGAGCACGATCTGCTCGCCCGGCTCGTGCAGGCGCTTGACGAAGACAAATTCGCCGCCGTGGATCGGCTCGCCCGGTCCGATCCAGGTCCAGCCGGTGAGCACATTGGCGAAGCTCGTGACGTCGGCCTGCGTATAGCCGCTGCGGACGCCGAGCGTGTGCAGTTCGAGGATTTCGCGGGCGAGATTTTCGTTGAGCCCCTTGTCGCGGTTGATGCCGGCGGTCGAATTCGCGCCCATCGATTCGACGTTGTCGAGATAGAACAGCATGGCCGGATGGCTTTCGACCGCCAGCAGCATGTCGGCGAAGCGGCCGAGCACGTGCGGGCGGATCGCCTCGCGCTCGATAGGCGCCGGCCATCGCGACGATCTTGTCGGCGGAAATGCAGAAATGGTTCGACCAGAACCACACCAGCCGCTCGACGAAGCCGATCGTCGGCGCCGATGCGCGGCGTCGAAGCGCGCCTTGGCTTCGTTCTGGATGAGCTGCGCGCGGCAGCGGCGGCTGGCGGGTTGCTGGCCGGCTTTGCGGCGAGTCGGTGGCGACCGGCGCCGGCATTGCCGCCGCATCGGACATCGCCAGGCCGCGGCGTTCTCGGCTTCGGCCTGCTTTCTGGCGCGCTGCGCGAGCTTTTGCTTCGCCTGCTGCTCGGCGCGAAAGTCGAACACCGCGCGCGCCGCTTCGCCGCTCGACGGCAGATTGGCGGCCACGACGGCCGGCCTGCGGACGCTCCAGATCGGCGAGCAAGGCGCCGCGCGGGTCGTCGGCGATGGCGGCAATCGATCGCGCACCGGTCCGAAGCCGAACCGATGCAGCGCCAGCGCCGCCGCTTCTTTCCACGCGACGGTCATGACAAATCCTCCGCGCGAGCGGAAACGTCGCGGCACTCATGGGACGTTTATTGTGGCGAAAGTTACGTCCGGAAACGGCGAAATCGCGTTGGTTTCCTTACAGTTTGTTCACGAGCCGCGGCGCGACGCGGCGGTAAGACAGCCGCCTTGCGGCGCAGCAAGCCGCCTCGTAAGTATCTGATGCGGTGAATCACCGCCCGGAACTGTCATGGCCGTTGTGATCGATACCTGCGCGCCGCAACGGCCGCCGCGCCATCCGGAAAAGGCGCATCGGCCGGATCAGCCCGTGCTTGCGCAAGCCCGACTGGATCCGCGTCAAGGCGCCGGTCTCGCCGGGCTATGTCGAGACGCAGCGCATCGTGCGCGCACAACGGCCTGCACACGGTGTGCGAGGAGGCCGGCTGCCCCAATATCGGCGAGTGCTGGGAGAAAAAGCACGCCACCTTCATGATCATGGGCGACACCTGCACGCGCGCCTGCGCTTTCTGCAACGTCAAGACCGGGCTGCCCGGCGCGCTCGATGCCGCCGAGCCCGCGCATGTCGCCGAGGCGACCGCAAAGCTCGGGCTTCGCGCATGTCGTCGTCACCTCGGTCGATCGCGACGATCTCGACGACGGCGGCGCGGCGCATTTCGCCGCCGTCATCGGCGCCATCCGCGCGCGCTGCCCGCAAACCACGATCGAAGTGCTGACGCCGGATTTTCTGCGCAAGGACGGCGCCGCGGAAACCGTGGTCGCGGCGCGGCCCGACGTCTTCAACCACAATCTCGAGACCGTGCCGTCGAAATATCTCACGGTGCGGCCGGGCGCGCGCTACTTCGCCTCGATCCGGCTGCTGCAGCGCGTCAAGGAGCTCGACCCGCGGATGTTCACCAAATCGGGGATCATGGTCGGGCCTCGGCGAGGAGCGCAACGAAGTGCTGCAAGTGATGGACGATCTGCGCGCCGCCGACGTCGATTTCCTGACCATCGGGCAATATCTGCAGCCCTCGCGCAAGCATCATCCGGTCGTGCGCTTCGTGCCGCCGGACGAATTCGAGGCGCTGGCGACGATCGCCTATGCCAAGGGTTTCTCGATGGTGTCGGCGCAGCCCGCTGACGCGCTCGTCGCATCACGCCGGCGAGGATTTCGCCCGGCTGAAGGCGGCGCGGGCGGCGACGGCGCGCTGATCGATGCCGCAATTCTCCACCACGCGGCGGGTGCAAGCATTCCGCATCCGACATGTTCGACCTTGTCGCCGACGTCGAGCGCTATCCGCGAATTCGTGCCGCTGTGCCGCTCGCTCGCCGTGCGCAGGCGCACGACAGACAGCGAGGGCAGGGAGGTCATCGTCGCCGACATGACGGTTGCCTATAAGTTGATGCGCGAAACTTTCACCAGCCGCGTCACGCTCGACCGGCCGAAGTTTGAAATCCTGGTCGAATATCTCGAAGGCCCGTTCGAGCGCATGAACAATCGCTGGAGCTTTCGTGCCGCGGGCGAGGGCAGCTGCGATGTGGAATTCTTCATCGCCTACGAATTCCGCAGCCGCACGCTAGGCCTGCTGATGGGCGGCATTTTCGACGCCGCCTTTCGGCGTTTCGCCGCGGCCTTCGAACGCCGCGCCGATCAGGTCTATGGCGCGCCGGCTTAAGCCTCTTCCGAAAACCCGTCAAAGCGCTGTAGCCTGAGGGCAAATGTCGAGCGCTCATGCCCGGCGGGAGGAAACGACGATGCTCAAGCCGCTATGCATGGCCGGTGCGTTTCTATTGATGAGCGGCGTCGCTTATGCGGTCGATTACCCTGCGCCAAAGGAAGCCGATTGGATCGCGCGCGATTTCAAATTTCATACCGGCGAGGTGATGCCGGAGCTGCGCCTGCACTACACCACCATCGGCGAGCCTTCGGGCCGGCCGGTCCTGATCCTGCACGGCACTGGAGGCTCCGCCAACGGCTTGCTCACGCCCCAGTTCGCCGGCGAATTGTTCGGCCCCGGCCGCCGCTCGATGCCAGCAAATATTTCATCATTCTGCCCGACGCGGTCGGCCACGGCCGGTCGTCGAAGCCGTCCGACGGCTTACGGATGAAATTTCCGCAATACGACTATGCCGACATGGTCGAGGCCGAGTATCGGCTGATCAAGGAGGGCCTCGGCATCCGTCACCTGCGCCTGGTCATGGGCAATTCCATGGGCGGCATGGAGACCTGGCTGTGGGGTGAGAAGCACCCCGACTTCATGGATGCGCTGGTGCCGATGGCCTCGCAGCCGACGCCGATGGCGAGCCGCAATTGGATGTTGCGGCGGCTGATGATCGAATCGATCCGCAACGATCCCGGCATGGAACAACGGCAACTACACCGCGCAGCCGCCGTCGCTGCGGCGTTGCCTACGTGTTCTTCGGCATCGCCACCAGCGGCGGAACGCTCGCCTACCAGGATCTCGCGCCGACGCGGGACCGTGCCGACAAGCTGGTCGACGAACGGCTCGCCGCGCCGTTCACGGCCGACGCCAACGACTTCATCTACCAGTGGGACTCGTCGGGTGACTACGATCCGTCGGCAGGTCTGGAGCGGATCGAAGCCGCGCTATTGGCGATCAATTCCGCCGACGACGAACGCAATCCGCCGGACACCGGCATTACCGAGCGCGCCATGAAGCGGGTGAAAAGCGGCCACGCTTTACCTGATCCCGGCAAGCCAGGAGACGCGCGGCCACGGCACCACGGGCCAGGCCAGGTTCTACGCACTAAAGCTACGCGAATTTCTCGACGGCGCACCGCAACGGGGGATGTAGGCATGATCCCGAAAAGTGGGAACCGGTTTTCGGATAAGATCACGCTCAAACAAAGATTCTAGACTACGATCCGATCTAATTGATTGGATCGTAGTCTAGCCGCTCATTTCCCCGGGCATCTGGACTGCCACGGACTTCGTCACCGGAGCCCGGATACTTGCGGTCTTTGACAAAGAACGAGCCGTCGCTGCCTTGCGACGACACGATTTGATATTTGTTATCCACCAGGTTCAGCAGAACCTGCATGCGATTGCCGGCGATGTTGGATGGCGAGCCTTCAAAATCCCAGACCTGCTCATAGGACAGCATGTCGGGCGCCTGACGTTTCGCGCTGGTGATTTTGTAAGTGTTAAGAACGTGCCCGAGCCCGTCGTAATAGGTCCGCAATACTTCGCCGGACGGTTTGATCGCGTAAATGGTAAGATAACTGTTGGTGGACGGCGGTTGCCCGCAATCGGTCGCCCAGGAGCCGACCAGTCCGAATTCCGCGATCGTGTTCGCCACCGATTGAGCATTGGCGGTTTCGACCGTGGCCATCGTCAACGCCGCGGCAAGACAGGCTCCCCAGCGCATCTAACTCCCCTTACGCCGCGCCGGGCGCGACAGCAATTGCAAAAGTGCGAGCGCTTCGGCGACGGAACGCAGCCGCACCCGGCGGCGGCCGATCTCGCCGTAGCGCCGCTTGCGCGCGACACGCCGCCCATCGCGGCTCGCCGCGGCGAAATAGACGAGGCCGACCGGCTTTTGCTTCGAGCCGCCGCCGGGCCCGGCAATGCCGGTGATCGCCACCGCAATATCGGCTCGCGAATTTTTCAGCGCGCCCGCGGCCATTGCCTCGCGGTCTCGCGCGCTCACCGCGCCGTGGCGTTTGAGCGTCGCCGCCGGCACGCCGAGCATCGCCTGCTTGGCCTCATTGGAATAGGTGACGAAACCGCAGTCGACGACGTCGGAGGAGCCGGCGATCTCGGTGAGCGCCGCGGCGACCAGGCCGCCGGTGCAGGATTCCGCGGTGGCGATCTGCAGGCCGCGCGCGCGGCAAAGATCGAGCACGCGCCGTGCTCGCGCGGCGTCGCGCAGTCTGCGCGTCGATCACGCGTCGCGCTCCACGGCAACCGCACCGTTGCCGTCGCCATCGCGACGATGCCTTCGCCGCGGCCGGTGAAGCCGAGCTTCTCGCTGGTCGTCGCCTTGACGGCGACGCGCTCGACGGCAATGCCGGCGATCGCGGCGATGCGCGCGCGCATGGCGTCGCGATGCGGCGAGACGCGCGGCGCTTCGCACACGATGGTCACGTCGAGATTGCGCAATGACGCCGCCGCGCGCGCGCACGCGCTCGCAGGCGAAGGCGAGGAAGCGGTCCGACGAAGCGCCCTTCCATTGCGGATCGCTCGGCGGAAAATGCGAGCCGATATCGCCTTCGGCCAGCGCGCCGAGAATGGCGTCGACCAGCGCATGCAGCGCCACGTCGGCGTCGGAATGCCCGGTGAGGCCGCGCGAATGCGGGATGCGGACGCCGCCGAGCATGACGTGATCGCCGTCGGCGAAGGCGTGCACGTCAAAGCCGTTGCCGGTGCGCACATCGGCGAGCGCGGCGCAGATGCGAACATCTCGGCGCGGGCGAAATCGTCGTTGGTGGTGAGCTTGACGTTGCCGGCCTCGCCCTCGAACACGCTGACGCGGTGCCCGGCCCATTCGGCGAGCGCGGCATCGTCGGTAAAATCGTCGCGGCCCGCCGCCGCGGCGCGGCGATGCGCGGCGAGGATCAGATCGAAGGCGAAGGCTTGCGGCGTTTGCACCATGCGCAGGCGGTTGCGATCGAGCGTCTCGGTCGACAGTCGCCGTCGTCATCGATCTTCTTGACGGTGTCGGCGACGGCGATGCGCCGGCACCGCGGCGCCGTTTTGCTTGGCCGGCGGCGATGGCGCGGCCGATCAGTGCGCCGGTCAGGAACGGCCGCGCCGCGTCGTGAATCAGGACGATGTCCGGCGCGCTGCCGCGCAAGCGCCTCAAGCCCGGCGCGCACCGAAGCCTGCCGCGTCGCGCCGCCCGAAACCGGCGGCGGCAAGTTTTTTCAGGCCGCGCGGTCGCGGCGCGAAAGGCCTCGTCGTCGCGGATGAATGACCGGCTGCACCGCGCCGATCTGCGGATGTGCAGGAACGCCGCCAGCGCCGGACGGATCACCGGCTCGCCGGCGATCTCGCGATATTGCTTGGGCACGTCGCCGCCCGCGCGCAGGCCCCGTCCGGCCGCAACGACAACAGCAGCCACCGTGTCCGCCATCTGACGCTCCGCTGCAATTCCGGCATGGCTTTAGCGCATGTTCCCCGCAATGTGCGAACCGGCAAGGTGGATGGAACTGAGCGCTTTTCGGCGGCCGAGCGCAGCCTTGCGGCGGATTTGCACAGGTTAGGGATATTGCAGTGCAGCACTTGCGCCGGCCACAGATTTGGCTAAACTATAAGCAAAGGCTTGTGACGCCTATTTAGTGTGCAAATGGTTCCTGTATGGCCTCAAATCACGAAAAAGCCGCGTATTCCGTTGGCCATCGGGCCATCTGACGGTGCCGAATCCCGTGTTCTGGCCCCATGTCAGGGGTCACCGACGCGCCGTTCCGGCGGCGGTCGCGAGCTAGGGCGCCGGTCTCGTCATTTCGGAAATGACCGCTTGTGCGGCGCTCGCCAGCGGGCAAGCGCAATGCCGCGGCTGCGGGTCGAAGATCATGGCGCGGGATTGCACGTCGTCCAGCTTGCCGGCTGCGAAGCACGTTGGATGGCGGAGGGCGCGCGCATGGCCGAAGGCGCCGGCGCCGCGATCATCGACATCAATATGGGCTGCCCGGCGCAAGCACGTCACCAACGGCGAATCCGGCTCGGCGCTGATGCGCGATCTCGATCACGCGCTCACGCTGATCGAGGCGGTGGTGCAGGCGGTCGAAGGTGCCGGTCACGTTGAAAATGCGGCTCGGCTGGGACGACGCGCTCGCGCAACGCGCCCGAGCTGGCGCGGCGCGCCGAAGCAGGCCGGCGTGCGGCTGGTCACCGTGCATGGCCGCACGCGCTGCCAGTTCTACAAAGGGCGCGCCGACTGGGCGGCGGTGCGCGCCGTCAAGGACGCCGTGTCGATCCCGCGTGGTCGTCAATGGCGACATCCAAAGCTTCGACGACGCCGACGCGGCGCTTGCCGCCTCCGGCGCCGACGCGGTGATGGTCGGCCGCGGCGCCCAGGGCAGGCCGTGGTTTCCCGGCCAACTCGCGCACTATCTCGCGACCGGCGAACGCGAAGCCGCGCCGGCGCTCGAGCGAGCAACTCGCGCTGATCAGCGCGCTTTACGACGAAATGCTCGCCCATCACGGCATCGCGATCGGCCTGCGCCACGCGCGCAAGCATCTCGGCTGGGCGCTCGATACCGCGGCGGCGACCGCAGGTGCGCCTGCGCATCTGCTCAAGGCCCATCGCAGCCGCGTGCTCACCGCCGACGACCCGCGATCGTGCTGCGCCGGCTCGCCGAAGCTTTCGACGCATTCGCGAACCGCGTGCGGCGTGGAGCAACGCGGCATGAGCACCGCAGAGAACCTGCTCGACGACGTCGTCGGCCGATGCGGTGCTCAATGCGCTGCCGCATCCCGTCATCGTCGTGTCGGCGGACGGCAAGGTGATCGACGCCAATGTCGCGGCGGAGGCTTTCTTCGAAGTCTCGGTGTCGCATTCTGCGCCGGCATCTGCTGCGCGACCTGGTGCCGTTCGGCAGTCCTTTGCTCACGCTGATCGAGCAGGTGCGCGCGCGCGGCGCCGCCGGTCAACGAATACAAGGTCGATCTCGGCACGCCGCGCAATCCGGGCGACCGGCTGGTCGATCTCCATGTGGCGCCGCTGCCGGAGCAGCCGGACTACGTCGTCGTGATGCTGCAGGAGCGCACCATCGCCGACAAGATGGACCGGCAACTGACCCATCGCGGCGCCGCGCGCTCGGTGATCGCGCTCGCCGCCATGCTGGCGCATGAGATCAAGAACCCGCTGTCCGGCATCCGCGGCGCCGCGCAATTGCTCGAGCAATCGGCCGACGACGACGACCGCACGCTTGACGCGGCTGATCTGCGACGAGGCCGACCGCATCGTGAAACTGGTCGACCGCATGGAAGTGTTCGCCGACGAGCGGCCGGTCGAGCGCGAACCGATCAATATCCACGTGGTGCTCGATCACGTGAAGCGGCTGGCGCAATCCGGCTTCGCCCGCCACATCAAATTCGTCGAGGATTACGATCCGTCGCTGCCGCCGGTGCTCGCCAACCGCGATCAGCTCGATCCAGGTGTTTCTCAATCTCGTCAAGAACGCCGCCGAAGCGATCGGCGAAAATACCCGGGCGGCGAAATCGCGCTGACCACGGCGTTCCGCCCGGGCGTGCGGCTGTCGCTGCCGGGCGCCAAGGCGCGCATCTCGCTGCCGCTCGAATTCTGCGTCAAGGACAACGGCCCCGGCGTGCCCGACGAATTGATGCCGCATCTGTTCGATCCGTTCGTCACCACCAAGCCGACCGGATCGGGCCTCGGCCTCGCGCTGGTCGCCAAGATCGTCGGCGATCACGGCGGCATCATCGAATGCAAGTCGCAGCCGCGCCGAACCATCTTTCGCGTGCTTATGCCGATTTACACCGGGTCGAGGGCGCCGCCGAGCCGGACGCGCGCCCTTCAGCCACGAGGGGATCATTGATGCCCGCGGGAAGTATTCTTGTTGCCGATGACGATGCGGCGATCCGGACCGTGCTCAATCAGGCGCTGTCGCGCGCCGGCTACGAGGTGCGCTCGACCGGCAACGCCGCCACGCTGTGGCGCTGGGTCAGCCAGGGCGACGGCGATCTGGTCATCACCGACGTGGTCTTGCCCGACGAAAACGCCTTCGACCTGTTGCCGCGCATCAAGAAGGCGCGGCCCGACCTGCCGGTCCTCGTCATGAGCGCGCAAAACACCTTCATGACCGCGATCCGCGCCTCCGAGCGCGGCGCCTATGAATATCTGCCGAAGCCGTTCGATCTGAAGGAGCTGATTTCCATCGTCGGCCGCGCGCTGTCGGAGCCGAAGGAGAAAGCGCGGCAGCCGGCCAAGGTCGAGGATTTCGAATCCATCCCGCTGGTCGGCCGCTCGCCGGCGATGCAGGAAATCTATCGCGTGCTGGCGCGCCTGATGCAGACCGATCTGACCGTGATGATCTCCGGCGAATCCGGCACCGGCAAGGAACTGGTGGCGCGCGCGCTGCACGACTACGGCAAGCGCCGCAGCGGGCCCTTCGTCGCCATCAACATGGCGGCGATCCCGCGCGACCTCATCGAATCCGAGCTGTTCGGCCACGAGAAGGGCGCCTTCACCGGCGCCAATACCCGCAGCGCCGGCCGCTTCGAGCAGGCCGAAGGCGGCACGCTGTTCCTCGACGAGATCGGCGACATGCCGATGGAGGCGCAGACCCGGCTGTTGCGCGTGCTGCAGCAGGGCGAATACACCACGGTCGGCGGCCGCACCCCGATCAAGGCCGACGTGCGCATCATCGCCGCGACCAACAAGGATCTGCGCCAGCTGATCCAGCAGGGCCTGTTCCGCGAAGACCTGTTCTTCCGCCTCAACGTCGTGCCGCTGCGGCTGCCGCCGCTGCGCGAGCGCACCGAAGACATTGCCGATCTGATCCGGCACTTCTTCACGCGTCGTCGAGCGCGAAGGACTGCCGCCGAAGCAGATCGACCAGGCGGCGCTCGACCGCCTGAAGCAACATCGCTGGCCGGGCAATGTGCGCGAACTGGAAAATCTGGCGCGGCGGCTGGCCGCGCTTTATCCGCAGGAGACGATCACCGCCGCCGTGATCGAAGTCCGAGCTGTCGCAGCCGACGCTGATGGCGCCGGGGGAAACCAACCGCACCGAGGACAATCTCTCGGTCGCGGTCGAGCGCTATCTGGCGCAATATTTTTCCGGTTTCGACGACGGCCTGCCGCCGCCGGGCCTCTATCACCGCATCCTGCGCGAGGTCGAAGGCCCGCTCTTGTCGGCGGCGCTGGCGGCAACCCGCGGCAACCAGATCCGCGCCGCCGATCTGCTTGGCGTCAATCGCAATACGCTGCGCAAGAAGATCCGCGACCTGGAAATCCAGGTCTATCGCACCAGCGGCACTTAAAGACGCTGCCCGGCATTCCGGAGCCCCCAGCAGGGCCTCGGGGCAAAATATTTCGCCCACGAATTGTCGCAATCGGGCAACATTGTTGTATAAAAGCATCACTGGGGCGAATGGGCGGGGCCCCAGCCAGTGCCCTTTCAGGCTTAAAGTTCCTAGTCCCACAGCGAAACGCCGCATGACGACAGTCGAACAGGTCGCTCCAGTCGACCCGGCTGCGACGGCACCGATGCCGATCGCCTCCCGGCTGATCGGAGCGATTGCCGTCGGCGTGGCGCTGCTCTCGGCCACCGTCACCTTCCTGGTGCTTGCCGGGATGACGCCGATCGACCCGGTCCAAAGCGTGGTCCTGACCTTGCTCGCGGTCAATGCCGGGACCGGCGTCCTGCTGCTCGCCATCATCGGGCTGGAAGTCTGGGTCGTGATCCAGGCCCGCCGCCGCGGCCACGCCGGATCGCGCTTGCATGTGCAGATCGTCGAGCCTCTTCGCCGTCATCGCCGCGGTTCCCACCGTGCTGGTCGCGGTGGTCGCCTCGACGACGCTTGATCGCGGCCTCGATCGCTACTTCTCCTCGAGCACGCGCGCCATCATTGAGGCTTCTGATTTCGTCGCCAACGCCTATCTCGGCGAACGTGTCCAGGCCATGCACGGCGAAGTCCTGGCCGTGGCCTATGAGTTTGCCCGCGCCAAGCCGCTGTTCGACCAGGACCGTGACAAGTTCCACAAATTCCTCACCCAGCAAGCCATCGGGCGCGGTCTCTCGGCCGTGCTCATCTTCACGCCGGACGGCCAGATCGTCGATCGCGCCGACATCCCCATCGCCGAACAACCGGTGCTGCCGAATGCGGAAATGCTCGGCAAGATCACCGAAACCGAGGCGCAGACCGGGCTGATCCCAGAAGGCGTCGCCGGCACCATCAAGCTGTACGGCTACGACAACATGTATCTCTACGTCGTCGGCCTGCTCGACCCGCAGGTCATCCAGCAGTTCAACGCGACCCGGCAAAGCGTCGCGCAATATGCCGATCTGGAGCTCCACAAAGTCGGCATTCAAATCGCGTTCGCGCTGATGTTCGGCATCATCGCGCTCATCGTGCTGTTGTCGTCGGCATGGATCGGGCTCGATTTCGCCAATCGGCTGGTCGCGCCGATCCGCCGCCTGATCGGCGCCGCCAACGTGGTCTCGACCGGCAACCTGCAAGTCCAGGTCCCGATCCAGGGTTCCGGCGGCGACCTCGCCCGCCTCGGCGAGACCTTCAACAAGATGACCCACGAGCTGCGCACCCAGCACGAGGACATCGTGCGCGCGCGCGACCTCATCGACAGCCGGCGCCGCTTCACCGAGGCCGTGCTGGCCGGCGCCAGCGCCGGCGTCATCGGCGTCAATGCCGACGGCAAGGTCACCATCCTCAATCGCTCGGCGGAGCGCCTGACCGGGCGCACCGAAAGCGAGGCGCTGGGCCGGCCGCTGACCGAAATCGCGCCCGAGCTCGCCGAGATTTTTCAATCCGCCCGTTATGGCAACCAGCGCCTGGTGCAGCGTCAGGTCGCGGTCTCACGCGACGGCCAGGAACGCAATTTCTCCGTGCGTGTGACCAGCGAACAGGCGCAAGACGCCGAGCACGGCTACGTCATCACCATCGACGACATCACCGAGCTCGTGCTCGCGCAGCGCACCTCGGCCTGGGCCGACATCGCCCGCCGCATCGCCCACGAGATCAAAAATCCGCTCACCCCGATCCAATTATCGGCCGAGCGGCTGCGCCGCAAATACAGCAAGCTGATTGCCGCCGATGACACGGTGTTCGAGCAATGCACCGACACCATCGTGCGCCAGGTCGACGACATCAAACGCATGGTCGACGAGTTCTCGCGCTTTGCCCGCATGCCGAAGCCGGTCATGACCGACGAGGACGTTGCCGACACCGTGCGTCAGGCCGTTTTCCTGCTCCGCGTCGCCCATCCCGACATCGACTTCGATGTCGATTTGCCCGCCGAAGTGATTCCGGCGCGTTTCGATCGGCGGCTGATTTCGCAGGCGCTCACCAACATCGTCAAGAACGCCACCGAAGCGATCGGCGCGGTGCCGCCGGACCAGCTCGGCCGCGGAAAGATCATCGTCAGCGCGCGGCGCGAGGGCAAGGACATCATCATCGACGTGATCGACAACGGCATCGGCCTGCCCAAGGAAAACCGGGCGCGCCTGCTCGAGCCCTATGTGACGACGCGGGAGAAGGGCACCGGGCTTGGGCTGGCCATTGTCGGCCGCATCCTGGAAGAACATGGCGGGCGCATCGAGTTGCGCGATGCCGCCGAGAAAATTCCGGGCGCCCGCGGCGCCTGGATGCAATTGCGCATCGCGGCGGAATCCGTTGCCGCCGCGGAGCCGGTCGAACCGCAGCAAGCGGTCGTGTAACTAAAAGAGTAGGGCAGGGCGACTCAAATGGCATCCGATATCCTCATCGTCGACGACGAGGCTGATATCCGCGAGCTGGTCGCGGGCATCCTCCAGGACGAAGGCCACGGCGCCCGCACGGCGCGCGACAGCGACGACGCGCTGGCGGCCGTGGTGGCGCGGCGGCCCAATCTGGTGTTCCTCGACATCTGGCTGCAAGGCAGCCGGCTCGACGGGCTGCAATTGCTCGACACGCTCAAGCTGGAGCATCCCGAGCTGCCGATTGTCATGATCTCCGGCCACGGCAATATCGAGACCGCGGTTTCGGCGATCAAGCGCGGCGCCTACGACTTCATCGAGAAGCCGTTCAAGGCCGACCGGCTGCTGCTGGTCGCCGACCGCGCGCTGGAAAATTCGCGATTGAAACGCGAGGTGCGCGACCTCAAGCAACATGCCCCGATGGCGACGTCCTTGGTCGGCCATTCGCCGGCCGCCAATCAGCTGCGCCAGACCGTGGAGAAAGTGGCGCCGACCAACAGCCGCATCCTCATCATCGGGCCTTCGGGCGCCGGCAAGGAGCTTGCCGCGCGCACCATCCACAGCCATTCGGCGCGCGCCGACGGACCGTTCGTGGTGATCAACGCCGCCGCGATCACGCCCGAGCACATGGAAGTCGAGCTGTTCGGCGTCGAGGGCGGCAACAACGGCAGCCACAACCGCAAAGTCGGCGCGCTCGAAGAAGCCCACGGCGGCACGCTGTTCATCGACGAGATCGCCGACATGCCGCGCGAGACCCAGAGCAAGATTCTGCGCGTGCTGGTCGATCAGACATTCCAGCGCGTCGGCGGCAGCACCAAGGTCACGGTCGATGTGCGCATCGTGTCGTCGACCAGCCGCAACATCGAAGCCGAGATCACGGCGGGGAAATTCCGCGAGGACCTCTATCATCGCCTGTCGGTGGTGCCGATCCGCGTGCCGGGGCTCGCCGAGCGGCGCGAGGATATCCCGGAGCTGGTCGAATATTTCATGACGCAGATTTCGCAGACCACCGGGCTGCCCAAGCGCAAAGTCGGCGCCGACGCGCTCGCCGTGCTGCAATCCCACGACTGGCCGGGCAATGTGCGGCAGCTGCGCAACAACGTCGAGCGCCTGATGATCCTCGCCGGCGGCGATCCGGACGCGGTGATCACCGCCTCCATGCTGCCCCAAGATGTCGGCTCGATGATCCCGGCCATGCCGAACGGCAACGGCGGCGAGCACCTGATGAGTCTCGCGCTGCGCGAGGCCCGCGAAGTGTTCGAGCGCGAATATCTGCTCGCCCAGATCAACCGCTTCGGCGGCAACATTTCGCGCACCGCGGAATTCGTCGGCATGGAGCGCTCGGCGCTGCACCGCAAGCTCAAGGCGCTGGGAATAGACTAGAGCCGAGATGTCCCGCATCGCCTACGTCAACGGCCGCTACCTGCCGTTCCGCGAAGCCACATCCATGTCGAGGACCGCGGTTATCAATTCGCCGACGGCGTCTACGAAGTCTGCGAGGTGCGCGGCGGCCGGCTGATCGACGAGCGCCGTCATATCGATCGGCTGCAACGCTCGCTTGGCGAATTGCGCATCCCCATGCCGATGTCGGTCAAGGCGCTCGGCGTCGTGCTGCGCGAAGTGGTCGGCGCGCAACCGCATCGGCTACGGCATCGTCTATCTGCAGATCACCCGCGGCGTGGCGCGGCGCGACCACGCTTTCCCGTCGCCGCCGGTGGCGCCGAGCATGGTGGTGACGGCGCGACCGCTGAACCGAAAGCGCAACGAGGCGCTCGCCGCAACCGGCATCGCCGTCGATCAGCATGCCGGACAACCGCTGGGGCCGGGTCGATATCAAGACCGTCGGCCTTTTGCCCAATGTGCTGGCGCGGCAAGCGGCCATCGAGCAGGGCGCGCGCGACGCCTGGCTCGTCGACAAAGACGGTGTCGTCACGGAAGCGTCCTCCGCCAATGCCTGGATCGTCACGGCAAAGGGCGCATTGGTCACGCGCCACGCCGATCACGCCATCCTGCGCGGCATCACGCGCGCGGTGGTGTTCGACGCGGTCAAGGGGCAGGGGCTTACGATCGAGGAACGCGCTTTCACGCTGCAAGAGGCCCTTGGCGCGCGCGAGGCCTTCATCACCTCGGCGACCCAGCTGGTGCTGCCGGTGGTGAAGATCGATGGCCGCATGATCGGTGACGGCAAACCGGGCCCGATCGCGAGCGCGCTGCGGCGCGAGTTTTATCGTTATGCGGAGACCGGATAAGGCAATCGCAACAACACTCTAGGCCGTGCGAGCACTGACAACGCGCGACCTCACCACACATCCTTATCACCAAACTGGGCTTGCATCGCCTGCCGTCGCGCCTTCTAATGGTTCTACCCTTCGGGTCCGTCCGGCCCGGAAGATCGGCGGGACGCGGCCACAAAGGTGTGAAAAGAAAAGACCCGTGGGGCAGGGGCCCGCGGTACAAAAACGGAAACAACGGCCATGGCAGCCGACCGCGCACAAAACTTACAAGACACCTTCCTCAATCACGTCCGCAAAGCCAAAATTCCGCTCACCATCTTCCTGGTGAACGGCGTCAAGCTGCAGGGCGTGGTCACCTGGTTCGATAATTTCTGCGTGCTGCTGCGTCGCGATGGGCATTCGCAGCTGGTCTACAAGCACGCCATTTCGACCATCATGCCTGGTCATCCGGTCCAGCTTTTCGAGGGCGCCGAGGAAGCGCCGGCCGGGGATAAGGACTGATTGGAGCCGCGCCGTCGCGACAAAGGCGCTGACCGGCTGAGTCCCACGGGCTCGGCGGTCGGCCGCGCGCTCGTCATCGAGCCGGTGCTGCGGCGCGCCGCAGCGCATGCGACCGCCGCCGACCGCTCGTCGGAGGCCAAGCTCGACGAGGCCGCAGGCCTCGCCCGCGCCATCGATCTCGACGTCGCCCAAGCCGGCATCGTCATGCTGCGCGCGCTGCATTCGGCGACCTATCTCAGCAAGGGCAAGGTCGAGGAGATCGCGGGCCTGGTCAAAACTTTCGAAGCCGGCATCGTGGTGATGGATTGCGCACTGTCGCCGGTGCAGCAGCGCAATCTGGAAAAGGCCTGGAACGCCAAGGTCATCGATCGCACCGGGCTGATCCTGGAAATTTTCGGCCGCCGCGCGCGCACCCGCGAGGGCGCGCTGCAGGTCGAACATGCGCACCTGACTTACCAAAAGGGCCGGCTGGTGCGCACCTGGACCCATCTGGAGCGCCAGCGCGGCGGCTATGGCTTTCTCGGCGGCCCGGGCGAAACCCAGCTCGAGGCCGACCGCCGCCTGATCGACGAGCGTCTCGCCAAGATCGAGACCGAGCTGGAAAAGGTCAAACGCACCCGCTCGCTGCATCGCGAAAGCCGAAAGCGCGTGCCCTATCCGATCGTCGCGCTGGTCGGCTACACCAATGCCGGCAAGTCGACGCTGTTCAATCGCATGACGCGGGCCAACGTGCTGTCCGCCGACATGCTGTTCGCGACGCTGGATCCGACCTTGCGCGCGGTCGACCTGCCGCACGGCGCCCGCATCATCCTGTCCGACACGGTCGGTTTCATCTCCGACCTGCCGACCATGCTGATCGCCGCGTTCCGCGCCACGCTCGAAGAGGTGATCGAAGCCGACGTGATCCTGCATGTGCGCGACGTCGCCCACGGCGATGCCGAGGCGCAATTGGCCGACGTCGAAAAAATCCTGCGCCAGCTCGGCATCGATCCACTCAACAATCCGAACGACAAGCAGACGCTGATCGAGGTGTGGAACAAGATCGACCGGCTCGACGCGGACGCGCGGGCGCAATTGCAAAATATCGCCGACCGCCGGCCGCCAGAGCAAAGGCCGGCCTTGGTCTCGGCGGTGACGGGGGAGGGCATCGATGCGCTCACCGCGGCCATCGAGGCGAGGCTCGGCGCCGGCCGGGTGCTGATCGAGCTCCAGATCGATCCGGCCGACGGCGCCGGCGTGAGCTGGCTGCATCGCCACACCGAGGTGCTGCACAAGGCGATGGACGAAAACTCCGGCCGCCTCGCCATGACGGTCCGCGCGGCTGCGGATCGGGCCGATGCCGTGCGGGCGAAATTTGCCCGCGCCGGACATTGACGATTCATCCGTGAAGGGGCAGTGCCATGACGACGCGTAGAAAACTTATTGCCGGGGCCGCGGCTACGGCCTTCGCCGGCGTATGCGGCCGAGCGCAGGCGCAAGCGCCGACGCAAATCCGCATCTCGACCGCCGCTCCGCCGTCCGATTTCCTCGCCAAGGCGCTCGAACAGCTCAAGGCGGATGTGGACGCCGCGTCCGTCGGCCTCGATGTCAGCGTGCATCCGGCGTCGACCCTGTTCAAGCAGGGCACCGAGGTCCCCGCGCTGCAGCGCGGCAATCTCGAAATGAGCACGATGACCACGTTCGAAGTGGCGCAGCAGATTGCCGAGCTGGGCTATTTCAACCGCGGCTATCTGCTGCGCGACTACGACCAGCTGTTTCGCGTCTTCGACGGCGCGATCGGCGAGGATTTCCGCAAAACGGTCGCGGAGAAAATGGGCATCGTCATTCTCGCGACCCACTATCTCGGCACGCGCCAGGTCAGCCTGCGGCAGAAGCGTGCCGTCAAGGCGCCAGCCGATCTCGCCGGCATCAAGATGCGCATGCCGGCGGGGCCGGAATGGCTCTTGCTCGGCCGCACCCTTGGCGTCACGCCGGTGCCGCTCGGCATGCCGGAAGTCTATCTCGCCATGAAGACCGGCACGGTGGACGGCCAGGAAAATCCGCTGTCCATTCTCAACGCGGCGAAATTCTACGAAGTCTCCGAGCAGATCGTGCTCACCGCGCACATGGTGCAGCCGGTGTTCTTCGCCATCGCCAAGCCGGTTTGGGACAAGCTCAACCCCGACCAGCGCAACGCGCTCGACGCGGCCGCGCGCAAGACCGCCAAGGCCGGCAGCGACTTAAGGCTCGCCGACGAAAAGGCCATCGTGCAGGCGCTCAAGGATCGCGGGCTTGGCCGTCGATGCCGTCGATCTGGCGCCGTTCCGCGCCTCGGCCGATCGCGTCTATGCCGAGTCCGATCTCGCCAAGGCCTGGGACTCAGCCGGAATGCAGCGCGTACTCAAAGCCTGAGGCGGTCATGGCGGGCGGGCAAGGCGAGGGGCCGGCCGCGGCGATCGCGGCAAGGCTTCGGCAATTGGCCGATTGGATCGCCTGCGCCATGTTTGCCGCCGTGTTCGTCATCTTCAACTACAAGATCTTCACCCGTTATTTCGAGCACGACGAAGCGGTCTGGGCCGACGAGGTTTTGGTGATCCTGTTCATCTGGATCATCTTCTGGGCCAATGCTTTCCTGGTGCGCGACAAGGAGCAGATCACTTTCGATCTGGTCTACCGGCTGTTCCCGGCGACGGCGCAGCGCTACACCGCCCTGGCGCGCGCCATCCTGGTCGGCGGCGTCTTTGCCTGGGCGCTGCCGGGATCGCTCGATTACATCGGCTTTCTCTGGCGCGAGCATACGCCGGTGCTCAATCTGCCGCTCGATATCGTCTATTCGTGCTTCGGCATATTTCTTGTCGCCGTGATCGTCCGCTCGACCGCGAGTGCCGCAAAGCTGCTCGGGCCGCGGTGGCGCGGCCAGATCTAGCAAGGTCGTAGGGGGCAGGGGTGTCGCACGGTCTTTGGGTCCTGCTCGGCGTGTTCACGCTCGCGGCGGTGCTCGGGGCGCCGCTCGGCCTTGCCATGCTCAGCGCCGGATTCGTGTATCTGGTTTCGACCCACCAGGACGTAGGCCTTGTCGTCGATCAGACGATGAACGGGCTCTACAACAGCTACCTGCTGATCGCCGTGCCGATGTTCATCTTCGTCGCCAACATCATGAACGCGAGCGGCGTGATCGAGCGCCTGTTGAAGTTCGGCTCGGCGATGGTCGGCCATCTGCCCGGCGGGCTCGCGCAAGTGAACGTGGTCACCAACCTGATCTTCTCCGGCATGAGCGGCAGCGCGGTGGCCGATGCGTCCGGCCCCGGCCTGATCGTGGCGCGCATGATGGCGAAGAACGGCCGCTATCCGCGCGGGTTTGCGGCGGCGACCTCGGTCGTTTCGGCAACGCTCGGGCCGCTGATGCCGACGTCGATCCCGATGATCTTCTACGCGCTGATCGCCAATGCGTCCGTCGGCGCCATGTTCATGGGCGGTCTGGTTCCCGGCCGCCATCATGGCGCTCGGGATGATGATCGTTATCGCCGCAGTCGCGCACCGGCGCGCCTTTCCGCGCGAGCCGCGGATGCCGTGGTCGCAGATGCCGGCCATTTTCGCCCGCGCCCTGCCGGCGATCGCGCTGCCCGCAATCCTGCTCGGCTTGATCTATTCGGGCGTCACCACGCCGACCGAGGCGGCCGCGATCGCGGCGAGCTACGCGCTCCTCCTCGCCGTCATCGTCTATCGCACCTTGCGGATGCGGCAGTTGCTCACGGTGATTTCCGACACCGTGCGCACCACGGCCATGATCGCGCTGATCATGTCCGGCGCCTTCGTCTTCAACTACGCGGTGGCCAACGAGGGCGTTCCGCAGCTCATTCACTCGACCTTCGTCGCCTGGGACCTGTCGCCGACCAAATTTCTGCTGTGCGTCGACGTGCTGATGCTGTTGCTCGCCATCGTGCTCGACGAAGTGACCATCCTGCTCGTGATCGTGCCGCTCTTGGTGCCGATCGCGCAGGGTCTTGGCATCGATCTCATCCACTTCGGCATCGTCGTCGTGCTCAACATGATGGTCGGCCTGACCTTGCCGCCGCACGGCCTGTTGCTCTTCGTCATGAGCGGGTTGACCGGGACGCCGCTTGCGGAGATTTTCCGCGAGGTGCCGCCGTTCATCGTGATGATGCTGCTGGTCGTCGTGCTGGTGACGTTCTTCCCGGAGATCGCGTTGTGGCTGCCGCGCAGCGCGGGCCTTATCAAACCGTAGGACGGGGCAGGGGCCGATGACATTTCGAATGCTCGCAATCTTCATCGCGCTCGCCGGTTTTGCATCGGCCCATGCGGAAACCGCGACGCTGCGCTTCGGCCAAATCCCCTCGACCGCGCGCGCCGTCAGCTCGCTCTATCTTTACGTTGCCGAGAGACAGGGTTTTTTCGCACGCGAGAACATCGCGGTCGACGTCGTGCAAATCCCCGGCGGCACCGGCAACATGGTCGCGGCGCTCGACCGCGGCGAGGTCGACGTGACGCAAACCGCGACGCCTTATCTGATCCAGGCGGCGCTTGACGGCTCGCCCGCCGTCGCCATTGCCGGCACCACCGCCAACCCGATCTACAGCCTGATCGCCAAGCCGGAGATCAAGGATTTTGCCGACCTGAAGGGCAAGCTCATCGGGCTGTCGCTGCCGGTCGATACAATTTCTATTTCCATGCGGAAACTGCTCGCGCTCAAGGGACTCGGCGGTACCGACTACAGGGTCAAGGAGCTGGTCGGCACGCCGGTGCGCGCCGCGTGCCTCAAAAGCGGGGAGTGCGACGCCGTTCCGCTCGGCCAGCCCGACGATCTGATCGCGGTCAAGGATGGCTATCGCCGGCTCGGCCTTTCCACCGAGGCCGTCGCCTCATTCCAGTTCGAGGTGATCGCGGCGCGGCGCGATTTTGCCGAGACCCATGCTCCGGCGCTGATCGGCTTTGTCAGTGCGCTCGCCGACGCATTCCGCTTCATTCGCGATCCCGCGCATCGCGACGACGCGGTCAACGCCATCGTCGCGCTCACCGGCGCATCGGACGATATCGCGCGCGCGACGCTTGCGCTTTACCTCGATCCCGATCGCGGCGTGCTGCCGCGACAAGCCGAGATCGATCTCGGCGGCCTCGCCCAAGTCATCGCCTTTATGGGGGAGGGCGGCACCATCAAGCCGCCGCTGCCGGCGCCGGAGCAGTTCGTCGATCTGCAGTACCTTCGCGCGGCCGGAGCGCAGTGATCATTCGCGCGCCTTGGCCTCGTCCCACAGCGCGTCCATTTCGGCGAGCGTCGCGTCCTGCGGCTTTTTCCCGTCCGCGGCCAGCGCCTGTTCGATCGCGGCGAAGCGGCGTTCGAATTTCCGGTTGGTCCCCCGCAACACCGCTTCCGGGTCGGCGCGCAGATGGCGCGCGAGATTGACGGCGGCGAACAGAAGATCGCCGACTTCGCCCGCGGCGGCGGTCGCGTCGCCGTCGAGCGCGGCTTCGATCTCGTCGGCTTCCTCGCGGATTTTGTGCAGCACCGCGCGCGGATCGTTCCAGTCGAAGCCGACTTTGCTGGCCTTGTCCTGCAGTTTTAGCGCTCGCGTGAGGGCGGGTAGCGCCGACCGGCACGCCGGCCAGCGCGCCGGCATTTCTCCGCGCCGCCGCGCGCGGCCTTCTCCTGCTTTTCTTGCGCCTTGATCCGCTCCCACAGGCCTTCGACGGCGTGCGGCGTGTGCGGGCCGCTCGTCACCGAACACATGCGGATGGCGGCGGATGAGTTTTGCGGTGATCGCCTCGACCACGTCGCCGAAATCGAACGCGCCCTGTTCTTCGGCCATGCGCGCGTGGAAGACGACTTGGAGGAGGAGATCGCCCAATTCCTCCTTGAGATCGGTAAGATCGTCGCGGGCGATGGCGTCGGCGACCTCATAAGCCTCTTCGAGCGTATAAGGCGCGATGGTCGCGAAATTCTGCTCCAGATCCCACGGACAGCCGGTCTTGGGCGTGCGCAACGCCGCCATGATCGCGAGCAGGCGGCCGATATCGCGGGAAGGGGTCATCACAAGAATCCTGATAGGGTCTCGCACGTCAGGTGCGGACCCTATCAGAGCCGAAAAACCGCCGCGACCTTGCGGGCCGCGCGTTATTCACAGGCCGCAATTACCGCCGCGAATTGTCGGCGCCCGCGCGGCTCGCTTCGAACAGGAACCAGGTGCGCCGCTCGGTGCCGTCGATGAAGTTTTCCAGAAGCCCCGCGGTCGCCGCATCGTCGTGCTTGTCGGCGAGCTCGTGGCATTCGCGCATGGACGCGGCGATGTGCTTGTTGTCGTTCATCAGCTCGCGCAGCATTTCGTGGGCCGGGACGAAGGTCTCGTCGTTGTCCTTGATGGTCTGCAATTTCGAAATTTGGCCGATGGAGCGCAGCGTGGTGCCGCCGATCTTGCGCACGCGCTCGGCAATGTCGTCGGTGGTGGCAAAAATCTGCTCGGATTGCTCGTCGAGCAGCAAATGGTAATCGCGGAAATGCGGGCCGCTGACATGCCAATGGAAGTTCTTGGTCTTCAGATAGAGCGCGAAGGCATCGGCCAGGATCTCGTTGAGCTTGGCCGAGAGCTCGCGCACGGCATCGTCGGACAGATCGGTCGGCGTATCGAGGGCAGGGCTGACCTTGCGGCGCGTGTCGAGGGCTCGGACTTTGTTGTTGTTCACGGCATCACCTTGCGGAATGTGGCGGGATAAACGGCTGCAACCGCCCAGGCCGTGCAGCCGGGGCGGGCTTGCCAATCAACGCTGCCATGACGACCTTGGTTCCGTGCCGGCCGTCACCGGCGCTCGGTCCGGCATCGGGAGTTGGCCATGCCTGTTTCGGCCTATATCCAGGCGGCGCTGTTCGTCGTGCTCAACGCGGTCGCCCTGTTCGCCGCGGCCGGCACCGTCGAAATCCCGGGCTTCTGGGTCTATGTGGCGATTTTCGCCGCCGTGATGGTGGCCTCGTTCGCCTTCCTCGATCCCGGACTGTTGCGTGAGCGAATGCGTCCGGGCGGCCAACGGCCGCCGCTGGGGCTGCGCCTGTTCACCTTGGTCCTCTTTCTGCATTGGATCGTCGCCGGGCTCGACCGCGGCCGTTTCCATTGGAGCGATACCGTGCCGGCTTGGTTGCAGGCGCTGGGCCTCGTCGCCGTCGCGGCCGGCTACGGGCTGGCGCTGTGGGCCATGCTGGTCAACCGGTTCTTCTCGTCGGTGGTGCGCATCCAGTCCGACCGCGGCCAGTACGTGGTCACCACCGGGCCTTATCGCTGGATACGCCACCCGGGCTATCTCGCCGGCATCGTCATCATCGTGGCGAGCGGCATCGCGCTCGGCTCGTGGCTGGCGACGGCGCTGTTGATCGTGCTCAGCCTGCCGTTCCTGCTGTACCGGGCGATCACCGAAGACCGCGTGCTGCAGGCCGAGCTGCCGGGCTACCGCGACTACGCGGCCCGGGTGCGCTGGCGGGTGCTGCCGGGGATTTGGTGAGACGAAGCAGGGAGTTGCCACGGGCCGTCAATCCGGCTCCTCAATACCTGATTCGCATAAGACATATTATGGAATATCTTCAGGCGACGTTACACTTGACTTACCCAAGGACTAGGTTTAGGCTGATTCCATTGGAGATTAGCCATGGCCCAGCCCGTCCTTTCCGACCCCCGGTTCTTTAGCGAAGAAGCCGCTTTCGATTACGTCGAGGGCCAAATCTGGCCGGAAGGCCCGACGTGCCCGCATTGCGGCGCGCTGGCCGACAAGATCGGGCGCCTGGCGGGTGTGCGGTCGAAGCCCAGTAAGAAGAACCCCGAAGGCGTTGTGCAGGTCGGCTTGCGCAAGTGCTACGCCTGCCGTGGCGCTGCCTTTACCGTGCGCAAGGGTTCGATTTTCGAGGATAGCCATCTTCCCCTCCGCATGTGGCTGCAAGCCATCCACCTGCTTTGCGCGTCGAAGAAAGGCATTTCTACCCGCCAGCTTCAACGGATGCTTGGCTGCGGCATGAAAACCGCGTGGCACCTTGGACACCGCATTCGCGAAATGATGGCGCCTGCGGCCAACGCTGGCCCGCTGGGCGGTGCTGGAAAGACCATCGAGGCGGACGAAACCGAAATGGGCCGCTCGCGCAAGACGCGGCGCCCGGAAGGCTTCAAGCGCAGCACTCACAACGTCAAGGTTCTCAGCCTTGTGGAACGCGGCGGCAATATCCGCTCGGTCATGCTCGATCATCGCGGCGTTGGCGCGCGGCTGCGCCGCATGGCGGACAAGGAAAGCCGCCTTGTCACCGACATGGGCCAAGCCTTCGTTTTCCAAGGCTTTGCGGCCCATGAAACGGTGGACCATTCCAAGTTTGAATGGGCGCGTGGCGACGTTCACACCAACACGCTTGAAGGCTTTTTCAGCGTGTTCAAGCGGGGCATCGTCGGCGTATATCAGCACGTCGATACCAAGCATTTTGACCGCTATCTGTCGGAATTCGATTTCCGGCAGAACACGCGCGCTAAACTTGGCATCAATGACGTGCAGCGCGAGGCCATCGCGATCAAGGGCGCCCCCGGCAAGCGTTTGACGTATCAAACAACTCACCGCGAAGCGTGAGCCGGCGGCTCCATTCCAACTCGAATTGCCTTTGGATAGCGGGGATGACCGATAGCGGCCATCCCCGCCGTCGCTATCCTGACAGGTGCCAACCGAATCAGGAGTACGAATTATGCCAGCATGGCTAGACAGCATCATGTCCCCCTTGAATGCGGCGGGGGATACGCTTCAAAAACTCATAGAGACCCGCGATCTCATCAAATTCGGGGATGACTTTCGGAAACTTCTTGCTGAGGTCATTGCCGCCCAGCGTGGCGCACTTACGGCCCAAGCAAATGAGGCGACGCTGCTGGATCGCATACGCGATCTTGAAGAAGAAGTAACTCGCTTTGAGACATGGCAGGCTGAAAAAGCGCGCTATGAACGCCGCAACGTTGGGTACAGCGCGTTTGCCTACGTTTTGAAAAAAGCCGAACGCGGCACTGAAACACCGCATTGGGCCTGTACACATTGCTACGAGAACGGAAAAATAGTAACGCTCCAATACGGACGTTTTGAAAAAAGAACCGGTCCGTTTTGGCGTTGTCCAGCGTGCCATAACGACATCGACACAGGCAAAGCAACTATCCAGTGGCCTCAAGATGACTGAGCAAAAACCAAAACCCAAGCCCGACGATCCCGAGCAATACAAACGCTTCCTCGAAGCCGCAAGCAAAGCTGGGGCTGACGAATTGCGGGAGCGGGCGGATAAGGCTTTCAAAAGGATTGTCCTTCCTAAGAAGCCGAAGAAGATTTCTTAGGCTTTGGCGGCGGCAAATCATCGGCTAGCCGCCTCATAAATGCGCGAGTGGCCATCAAGATTTCTTCCGCGATCTCGGGGCTAAAATCGGTAGTCATTAAGACCAGCCGTCCCTGAGCATGGCTGATTTTATTTCGCCAAGAATTTTTCAGACTGGCGACCGTCCCTTGCACTTGCTCAAGGAATGGAAAATTACGTTTCTCGAACGGGGTCCGTTGATTATGGTTTTTGGCGATTACAGAAGTCAGCGCCTTGGAAACGGCCGTCCACCCGGAAAGCGGGTCGGACACCTTGAGGAACGTGCCTAACTCAATTAGCCCGGACTCGACAATTTGAGTGCTATGGAAAACAGCCGCGGCGTACCGCGATAGCGCCAAGCATTTTGAAGCTTCCTCTAGATCATTCAGGACAGCGGGAAATCGCGAGACAATTGGTTCCCAACCGAGTAAAGGCTTGGAGTAGAATTCAGTTTCTTTGAGGGTTAGTATAAAAAAGGTGCGTTTTCGTTTTTCATCGACCAGACGACCCTTTAACTCCGCAAATAAATCCGCCTGTTGTTTATAGGTTGGTTTTTGCTGTCGGTAGAGAGCCACAAGCTTTTCTGCGCTAGCCGCAGCGCCGGCCAACCCAAGGCCAGCGCACAGTGAAGCGAGTTGAGAAAACTCTTAAATCGCTCCTTCGCGGACATCCTTTTTGACAACATCCTTATCCTCCATATCCTCCATTTCTTGATAGACCCTCATGCCTTCCATGAAGGCAACGAGGTCTAAGAGGCTTGCGGCGTCGTAGGGGCGCATGATGTCCCACAGGCTCCAAAGTCGCCCGCAGGGCTTAGCTGACAGGCGCGGCGGTTGATGTTTCACAGCATACCCCATTTAGTATGGGGTAAGTCAAGTGAAACATCGCCTATCTTCATTAAGGCCTGAATACCAGGGACTTCCATCAAGGGTTTTCGGCAATCTCCACCGTAATGCCGTCATAGGCCGGCTCAACATTGGCCGGCAGCTTTTCGCAGAGCTCCTCGTAATCGAGATCGGCGTGCAGATTGGTCAGGATGGCGCGCCGCGGTTTCAGGCGCGCGATCCATGCCAGCGCGTCGTCGAGCGAGAAATGGCTCGGGTGCGGCCGGTAGCGCAGCGCGTCGACGATCCAGACGTCGAGGCCGGTCAGCGCCGCGGCGCTTTCCGGCGGCATGCCGGACAGATCGCAGGAATAGGCGAGGTTGCCGAAGCGGAATCCGAACGAAGCGATGTCGCCGTGCTGCTGCAGGATCGGCAGCGCGGTGAGGGGACCGCCCTTCCCTGCCACGGTGATCGGCTCGCCGGCGGTCAAGCGGTGCTCGCGCACGATCGGCGGATATTCGCTGCCGGGCGGCGCGCGGAAGCAATAGTCGAAGCGGGTGTGCATCGACTTCGACGTATAGTCGTCAAGGTAGACGTCGATCGGACGGCGCTGCTTGATGTAGAGCGCGCGCAAATCGTCGACGCCGTGGGTGTGGTCGGCGTGCTCGTGGGTGTAGAGCACGGCGTCGAGCCAATCGACCTCGGCATCCAGAAGCTGCTCGCGCAGGTCGGGCGAGGTATCGACCAGGATCCGCGTGACGCCGCCGCCGTCGCGCCGCTCGACCAGGAGCGAGGTGCGCCGGCGCCGGTTCTTCGGATTGGTCGGGATCGCAGGCGCCCCAGCCCAGAGCCGGCCGCGGCACGCCGCCCGATGAGCCGCAGCCCAAAATGGTGAATTTCAGCGTCATGCCGCCGCTTGCGCCGGCCGCGGCACCTTGCCGAACAGGCGGAAGAAATTATCGGTCGTCTGCCGCGCGATGGCGTCGAACGAGACGCCGCGCGCTTCGGCCAGCACATTGGCGGTCTCGATCACAAAAGCCGGCTCGTTGCGTTTGCCGCGATGCTTGCCGGGCGCGAGATAAGGCGCATCGGTCTCGACCAGGATGCGGTCGGCCGGCAAAGAGGCGGCGATGTCGCGCAGCGCGGTCGAATTCTTGAACGTCAAAATGCCGGTGAACGAGATGAAATGCCCGAGCGCGATGGCGCGGCGGGCGAGGTCGGGACCGCCGGTAAAACAATGCAGCACGGCAGGGAAGGCGCCCTTCCCTGTTTCTTCTTCGAGGATGCGCGCCATGTCGTCGTCGGCGTCGCGCGAATGGATGACCAGCGGCAGCCCGGTTTCGCGCGCCGCCGTGATGTGATTGCGAAAGCCGCGCTCCTGCGCGTCGCGCGGCGAGTTGTCGTAGTGGTAGTCGAGGCCGGCCTCGCCGATCGCCACGATTTTGGGATGCCGCGTGCGCGCGACAAGATCGCCCGCCGTCACATGCAATTCCTCATGGGCGTAATGCGGATGGGTGCCGACCGAGCAAAACACGTCGGGAAAGCGCTCGGCGATCGCCAGCACCTGGGCGTGGCGCGCGACCCGCGTCGAGATGGTGACCAGGCGCGCGATGCCGGCCGCGCGCGCGCGCGCGACGACGCCGTCGAGCTCGGTGGCAAAATCCGGAAAATCGAGATGGCAATGGCTGTCGACCAATGCCGCTGCGACAAATGCCGATTTTCAATGCTGGTTTGCGACATGCGGGCAGACGATCGGGTTCTCGATACTTGCTATGTAATCACGGAGCCTCGTTGCGAACAGGGGCGAGGCTTGCCAACTTATCCTGTAGCGCTGCCTTCGTGCAGAGATTCCCGGGGCAACAAATGGTTATCTTGGCGCGCTCATGCATCGCAACAAATGCAGCCTATTCGATCACCTCGTCGGCGCGGGCGAGCATCGTCGCGGGCAGATCGAGACCGATCGCTCTGGCGGCTTTGACATTGACGATTAGCTCCAACTTGGTCGGCGCCTGCACCGGCAAATCAGCCGGCTTTTCGCCCTTGAGTATGCGATCGACATAGGTCGCTGCACGTCGATACTGATCGTTGGCGTCTTCACCGTAGGATATCAGTGCGCCATCGCGGACGAAGGCAAGCGTCGCGTAGACTGCGGGCAACCGGTGCTCGACGGTAAGCTTGACGATCAGGTCACGGTAAGGCTGCAGCGACGACGGCGGACCGACCACGATGATGCCTCCCCCCGGCTGGCGAGCGAAATCCGCAATACCACGCTGGATCTCGTCGGCGTCGTGTACGCCGATCGGCGTCAATTCGACGCCAAGTGACGCCGCCGCAGTCTGGATAGCGGCAAACCCGCCCGACCCTGCCGATACGGACGGGTCGCGAATGACCGCAACACGCGTTACGCCAGGACTAAGCTCCCTGAGAAGATCAAGCAGCTTCGCGTTCAGGCTGAACTCGAACGCGGTAAAGCCGGTAGCGTTGGTGCCGGGATGCGCCAGACTGGCGACGAGACCGCCGCCGACTGGATCGATTGTCGTTACGAAAACGATCGGCACGGTCCGGGTCACCTCCTGCAATGCCTGCACGATTGAATTGGCTGACGCCACGACAACATCAGGCGCGGTCGCGACGATCTCCGCCGCATATTTGCGCCGTAGTACGGGATCGCTCGCGGTCCAGCGAAAATCGATTTGTACATTCCGGCCGCGCTCCCAGCCCGCCTGTTGCATCCCCTCAATAAAGGCCGCACTCCAGGCCACGCTCAACGGATCGCCTTCGGCACCCGACATCACGGCACCGACACGCCGCATGCGATCATTCTGCTGGGCGCGCGCAACACGCGGCCAAGTCGCCGCCGCGCTACCAATAAGTCCGATGAATTCCCGCCGCCTCATGCATCGTCCTCAGGCCAAGCTCATAGCTTACTGCATCTTATCTTAGCGGTCCTGTTGCGCATAACAGCAAATTTGCATCGCCCAATGTCCAGGATCAGCCGGATTTTGGGTGACTTGTTGGACGACTTCGCCAGATCTTGGCTCGCGGCTCGCTGCGACTATGCCCCGCCCTCAGGCTCGACATAACGCGGAAATACCGCCGCCGGCGCCGGCAGCTTTGCGCCGGGAGCGATGCGGTGTTTGCTGCCGAGATAAGCGAACGTGCGCTCGCCATCCGGCACGGCCAGGAGATCGAGCAGCTTGCCCGCCGATGCCGGCATGAACGGCTGCGCCAAAATCGCGATCTGCCGCAGCACCTCGGCGGTCACATAGAGCACGGTGCCCTGCCGCGCCGGATCGGTCTTGGCCAGCGCCCAGGGCGCTTCGCCGGCGAAATAGCGGTTGGCGTCGGCCACCACCGCCCACACCGCATTGAGCACCTGATGCAGTTGCTGCGTCGCCATGGCGTCGCGCGCCTTGCCGATCATGGCGTCGGCGGCGCTCAGGATCGCCTGGTCGTTGTCGCTGAATACGCCCGGCGCCGGCAGCACGCCGCCGAGATTGCGCCCCACCATGGTCAGCGAGCGCTGCGCCAGATTGCCGAGATCGTTGGCGAGATCGGCATTGATGCGGTTGACGATGGCCTCGTGGCTGTAATTGCCGTCCTGGCCGAACGGCACTTCGCGCAACAGGAAATAGCGCAGCGGATCGACGCCGTAGGCGTCGGCCAGCGCGAACGGATCGATCACGTTGCCGACCGATTTCGACATTTTCTCCCCGCGGTTGAACAGAAAGCCGTGGGAGAAAATGCGGCGCGGCACCTCGACGCCGGCCGACATCAGGAACGCCGGCCAGTACACGGCGTGGAAGCGCACGATGTCCTTGCCGATGACGTGCAGGTCGGCCGGCCAGTATTTCTTGAACATCGCGCTATCGGTATCGGGATAGCCGACGGCGGTGATGTAGTTGGTCAGCGCATCGACCCAGACATACATGATGTGCTTGGGATTTGCCGGGCACCTTGATGCCCCAGTCGAAGGTGGTGCGCGACAGCGACAGATCCTTCAGGCCGCCGCGCACGAAGCTTGCGACCTCGTTCATGCGCTCGCGCGGCAGCACGAAATCGGGCACGCGCTTGTAGAGATCGAGCAGCCGGTCGGCGAAGGCGGAGAGCTTGAAGAAATAGCTCTCCTCCTCGACCCATTCGACCGGCGTGCCCTGCGGGCCGAGCCGCTGGCCCTTGTCGTCGAGGCGGGTTTCGCTCTCGTCGTAATAGGCCTCGTCGCGCACCGAGTACCAGCCGGAATATTTGTCGAGATAGATGTCGCCGGCCGCCTGCATGCGCTGCCAGATCGCCTCCGAGGAACGGTGATGGCGCGCCTCGGTGGTGCGGATGAATTCGTCGTTGGAGCAATTGAATCGCTTCACCATGGCCTGGAAGCGCGGCACGTTGCGCTCGACCAGTTCGCGCGGCGTCACGTTCTCCTTGGCCGCGGTCTGCAGCATCTTGATGCCGTGCTCGTCGGTGCCGGTGAGGAAGAACACGTCGCGGCCGTCGAGCCGCATGAAGCGGGCGATGGCGTCGGTGGCGATGGCTTCGTAGGCGTGGCCGATATGCGGCGCGCCGTTCGGGTACGCGATCGCGGTGGTGATGTAATAGGGCTTGCCGGACATGAGGGTTGGTATCAACCGCGCGTGGCCTCGGCAAGCAAGCCGAAGACGCCGAAAACCAGCGGCTTGCGCTCGAGATTGTAGGTTTCGGCGTCGCGTGCGGCCGCATTGATGCGCTCGGAGGCGTCCGCCAGCCGCGCCAGCCGGCCGATCTCGCCGCGGTCGCGGTCGAGGCGGAGCGACAGCCAGGCATTGATGGTGTCGAGGAAGGCGGCCAGCGGCAGCGGGTCGGTGCCGGCGATGGCTTCGCCGAGCGCATGGAGCGCGCCGGTATCGAGCGTGGGCAATTTGTCGAGGAGATCGAGCGCCCGCTGGCGCAATTCCAGCGCATCGCCGTCGAGCAGCGCCAAGGCGCGGGAGACACTGCCGTCGGCGGCAGCCGCGGCGGCGACGATTTCGGGATCGGTCGCCGGCGAACCCGTCGCGACCGCAACCGCCGCCGCGACATCGGTCTCGACCAGGGGCCGCAAGGTGAGGATGCGGCAGCGCGAGCGCAAGGTCGCCGGCACCCGCGCCGCGGAATGGCTCACCAGCAGCAACAGCGCGCGCTGCGGCGGCTCTTCCAGCACTTTGAGCAGCGCATTGGCGCTCGACTTGTTGAGCTCGTCGACGGCATCGACGATGGCGATGCGCCAGCCGCCCTCGCGCGCCGTCGAGCCGAAAAACGCCACGGTGCGGCGAATGTCGTCGACCGCGATCTGCTTGTGCAGCACGCCCTTGTCGTTGAGCGTGCGCTCGAGGATGAGGAGATCGGGCTGGCGCCTGCGCCGCGATCCGGCGCGCCACCGGATGCTCCGGATCGACGGCGAGCGACGTCGCCTTAGCGACCTCGGGCGCCGCCGGGTCGGGATGCGCCAGCACGAAGCGCGCCAGGCGGTAGGCCAGCGTCGCCTTGCCGATGCCCTTGGGGCCGGCGATCAGGAAGGCATGGGGAATGCGGCCGCTGCGATAGGCGGCAAGCAAGCGCCGCCTCGGCGCTGGCGTGGCCGAACAACACGGCGGTCGTGCGCGGATGCGGCGCTTCGGCTGTCTTCGCTGGCCTGCGGGCTCATGATGCGGGCTTCACGAGACCAGGTTTTCCGGCGCCGGCACATGCAGCTCGAGCGGCGCGGTGGCCGGCTCGAGCTTGGCCTGCACGGTGTCCCAAATGTCCTTGGCGACCTGCACCCGCGGCACGCTGGCATCGATGATGACGCAGCGCTCCGGCTCGTCGACGGCGAGCGCGCGGAACGCCTCGCGCAGCTTTTCGTGAAACTCCACGTTCTCGGCTTCGAACCGGTCGGGCGCGGCGCCGCCGCGGCGCAGCGCCCGGCGCTCCAGCGCCACATCGACGGGCACGTCGAGGATGAGCGTGAGGTCGGGCGAGAGATCGCCGATGGAGACCCGTTCGAGCCCCTTGATCAGGCGCCGGTCGACCTGGCCGAGCGCGCCCTGATAGACGCGGGTGGAATCGGCGAAGCGGTCGCACACCACCCATTTGCCGGCGGCCAGCGCCGGCGCGATGGTGCAGCGGACATGGTCTTCGCGCGCCGCCGCAAACAGCATGGCTTCGGCGTCCGCGCCAAGCGGCTTTGCCGCGCCCGACAGCAGCACGTGGCGAATGATCTCCGCGCCCGGCGAGCCGCCCGGCTCCCGGGTCAGGAGAACGCCGAGGCCCAGCGACTCGAGCTTATGCGCCAGCATCGCGGCTTGCGTCGACTTGCCGGTGCCCTCGCCGCCTTCGAACGTGATGAACTTGCCTCGCATCTTCAGCCGTTTGGTCGGAATGCCGCGGTCGGCGTTCAGACGCCGTACTATACATTCCAGATCAGTAGTTTAGGCGCCTTTTTGCACATACGAAATGAAGCATGATCGCGCCAATCAAGCGCTATATAGGCCTGTCCGCGCACGGTGCGCACGAAATCCGGGCAAAAAACGGCAAAGCTCACAGCTTATTCACGCCGGCCTTGAACAGCCCGATCATCAGCTCGGTGGCGCCGTCCATGGCGCGTTGCGACATGCTGCCCGGTGCCGACGTCCTCGGCCGCGGTCAGCGGCACTTCGAGCGCCAGATTCTCGCCGCGCCACACCATCAGCTTGCCGATCGGCTGGCCCTTTGTGATCGGCGCCGGCACCGGGCCGGTATAGACGATGCGCGCCAACAGCCGCTCGTTGGTGTTGCGCGGCATCATCACCTTGACGATGCCGGGCGCGAGCAGCGGCACGTAGCTGCGGTCGCCGCCAAAGACTTTTGCGCCGCCGATATTCTGGCCTTCGGCGAACAGCACCTTCGCCTCAAAACCGTGAAAGCCCATTTCGAGCATTTTCTTCGCTTCGTCGCCGCGCTCCTTGTCGGATTTGGCGCCGGTGACCACGACGATGAGGCGGAAATTGTCCTGCACCGCGGTGCCGACCAGATTGAAGCCGGCCTCCGCGGTTTCGCCGGTCTTCATGCCGTCGGCGCCGATGCCCATGCCGAGCAGCGGATTGCGGTTCTGCTGGCGGATATTGTTCCAGGTGAACTCGCGCTCGGCGAAATAGGGAAAGAAATCCGGGTAGGTCTGCATGATGTAGCGGGCGAGCTCGCGCCATCTCGCGCGCGGTGACGCGCAGGTTGGGATCGGGAAATCCTTCGGCGTTGGTGAAGGTCGATTTTTCCAGGCCGATCTCGCGCGCGCGCTTGGTCAACAGCGCGCCGAACGCGGTCTCGTTGCCGGCCATCCCTTCGGCAATGGCGATGCAGGCATCGTTGGCGGAATCGACGATGATGCCGTGGATGAGGTCGTCGACTTTGACGTCGCTGTGGATCGCCGCAAACATGGTCGAGCCGTGGGACGGCGCGCCGCCCTTGCGCCAGGCGTTCTCGCTGATCTTGAAGGTGTCGTCGAGCTTGAGCCGGCCCTGCTTGATCTCGTTGAACACGTATTCCAGCGTCATCAGCTTGGCGAGGCTCGCCGGCGCCACCAGCTGATCGCCGTTTTTGTCGAACAAGAGGCTGTTGCTGTCGGGGTCGAGCACGACGGCGGCGGGAATGCTGGTCTGGAACGCTTCGTCCTTCTTGGTCGCCATCGCGGCCGGCGCGGCGTGGGCGGCGTAAAGGCCCGCGGCCATGGCGGCGGCGAGCAGCGCGGCGACGGCGATCCGCACTCCCCTCCCCGGCAGCAACGATGCAAACAGACGCCGCACGCGCCGACCTCCACCCTGTCACGCACCTCAATTGCACCCGACCATGTCGCGCACAATAGGGCACGCGCAAGCCCGTCGCTGGCGGCAAATTGAGCGGGTCTCGCCGGGTCAGACGCGAGCGGGCTGATCAATAAAGCCCGCGGCCGTTGAGAAGGTCGACGCCGTCGGCGCTCGACGGCGTCGCGGCAAACGACATGGCCGGCCGCCCTTGGCGGACCGGACGATGCGGTGGTGGCCGGCGCCCCCATGAAGCGGGGACCGTCCACCGGCGGCGGCTGCCGCGGGAACGGCGGCATGATGGACGTCGAGGCGAGCCGCAAATTCCACGGCGCCGGCGCCGGCTCGTGGTCGCGCAAGGTCGCTTCGAGGATGCGATCGTCGGAGCCCTCCATCGGGCGCGCGGCCGACATATTCGACCCGCACCGGCACGGTGCCGCGATTGTAGAAGCCGAGCAGGTGCGCCGCCCGCGTCGACACGTCGATGAGGCGGTTATGGGCATAGGGCCCGCGGTCGTTGACGCGCACGATCAGCGATTTGCCGTTGGTCAGGTTGGTCACCCGCACATAGCTCGGCAACGGCAGGGTGGTATGGGCGGCGGTGATGCCGTCCTTGTCGAAAATCTCGCCATTGGCGGTGTAGCGGCCATGGAAATCGTCGCCGTACCACGACGCCAGCCCTTCGGCGCGATAGTTCGGGTCGTCTTGCGGGACGTAAGTCTGGCCGGCGACCACATAGGGCGAGCCGACCCGGTAGACGCCGCCGCCCTTGGGCACCGGCTCGCCGGGACCGACCACGCGGTCGCTCGAGGAGACGCCGTAGCGCGCATCGACCTGCGATGGAATTGCTGCAATGGGCGAGCAAAAGGCTCAAGCCGGCGCAAGCGCCGACCGCCGCAAACCGCCGCACTGCCGCACGAACCCGCATCGTCCCCGTACCCGTCGGAAAGGTATCGGGGGCTAGCGTGGTTACATTGTGGCGGAAATTCGGCGAGCCGCCGCCCATAGTGAACGGACCATTGCGAAGCGGGCCGGCTTACAGCCGCTCCGCCCCAGCGATCGGCCGCGCAGCTATTCGTAGAGCGGCTTCGCCTGCGCGATGATCGCGGGCGGCACGTCGACCAGCTCGTTGACGATTTTCTCGGCCTCTTCGCCGGTCAAGCGGATGGACCGGAAGCTGCTGCTTCGCCATCTCGGCGAGGAACGCCGGATCCTTCATGGTGTCGTCGAACGCCTTGCGGATGATCGCCAGATGATCCGCCGGCACCTCCTTCGACATGATGAACGGCCGGCCGACTTCGTCGCCGCCGTTGAGCAGATTGAGCAGCTGTTGCTGCTCGTCGCTCGTGGCAAAGGTGCCGATATAGACGGCGCTCTCGGGGATTTCGTCGACGCGCTGGCGGGTGAAGCGGACGAAGGAATGGGCCAGCTGTTTGTCGATCCATTCGAGCGGGATGCTGCTGTAGGAGCCGCAATCGCCGTCGAGCGCGCCCTGCTCGATCGCCAGCCGCTGCTCGGCGCTGCCCGGATAGCCCATGATCTGCTTGACCGGCGCGTGGAACACCTAGCGCAAGGTCGCGCCGTTGATGTAGTTGCCGGAGGATTTTCCGGTCGAGCCGAGGATGAACTCCTTGCGGTGCATCATCTCGTCCCAGGTTTTCGGCCCCGCCTCGCCATAGCTGTAGCAAACCCGGTAATCCGGCGTGACGACGCCGACCCAGGCGTATTTGCGGAAATCGACATTGATCTTTTCCGGCTGGACGATGGACTGGGTCACCATGCCCGGATTGAAGATGCCCATGACGGTGCCGTCCTTCGGCGCGGTCAGGTTGAGATAGCGCACCGAGGTCAGGCTCCCCGCCCCCGGCATGTTCTGCACGATGACGGTCGGATTGCCGGGAATGTGGCTGCCGATATAGCGCGACAGCACGCGGGCATAATTGTCGTAGCCGCCGGCGGGCGAGAAGCCGACGACGATGGTGAAGAGCTTGCCCTTGTAGAAATCGTCGGCGCGCGCTTGCGGCACCAGCGCCAGCATGGCCATCAGCACCATTGGAAAGACCAAACGCCCGGCTCTTGAACATCGCCATCCCTATCGCCGTTCTTGCGGCCTCGTCGCGGTAACCGATACTATCGCGCCTCTTGCCGCCATTTGCTGCGACAAAACGCTGCCGATCTCAAGGAAAATCAATCGGCTGCGCGGGAAACGTTGCGTTTTTAGGCGACACGCCACACATTCCCGGTTCGCGCGCGGCGGTCGCCGCATTGATTGCCGCGTTGCCCATCGTGCCAAGCTGGCTTCGTCCCAGCCAAACCGATCTCGAAGTTCCTTACCTTGCAAAAGCCACGATCGCCCAACAGGCTGGGGATTGCCGTGGGACTATCGGGGGATTTGTCCAAGCCAGCGAAAATGAAAGCGCGGTGCCATCGGCGCTGCAAACTAGGTGCGGCCGACTCTGGGGAAAGAGCCGGCCGCGGAAGAGGCTAACCCGGTCGGGTACCTGTCGGGGGACACGGGGATCGGGTTAGCTGCTCTTTCATATAAGCTCCCCATGACAAGCTGTCTGCAGACCCTGCGGCGCCTCACGATTATTTGCTTAATTTGCCCGGCTACTGCCCTGTAAACAGATCAAAACTGCCGGCCGGCGCAAACGCCTACCGGCGGCCTTCCTGCGGGCTCGCCCTGTGAGGTGTCCACATGCCTCGCCGTTACCAGCCAGCGAAGCTTGCCGCCGCCGTCATCATCGGGATCGGTGCCGCCATCATCATCCTGATTTTGTTTCGCGGCGTTTTGCCATGAGTGCCCGGCCCCTCCGCTTCCCGATGTCGCTGGCGACAAAGCTGCCGAGCGTGCCGCGGCAGATATCGAAAGACATTCCGCGGCCACCAAATTCTGCCAGCCGGGACGATTGAGGGCGACGGATCGCTGACGATCCTTAGATTGCATGCGCTGAAATCGCCTCGCCGACCCTGTGTGACGTAAGGCACAGTCGCCGAACGCACGCGCTGCGACAATACATTGATCTAAGCAATTTTTAGTTCTGCTTTTCGTATCGATTTTTTAGGTCAGTGATGATTACTGGATTGAGCACGATCAGCTTGCTGCTCGGGACTGCCATTGCGTACATGGCAACTCGCTATCCCAAGCATCGAACAGTTATGGAGACTGTGGGCGGCGTTCTGTTAATCGGTGGATTGGGTTTGATGGGATACGCCCTCGAATGCGTTCTAGGGCTGCCCTAGCGGCTGACCAGCCGGGACGATTGAGCGCCATCGTGCCGCCTAAATATCATTCGCAATGGCGATAAGTTGCTCTTGCGGAATCGAGCAACAACATTAGCCAATACACCGGCCGGGTCGGATAGAGAGGCAGTAATGCGCGCCTATATCATGATCGCGGCCTTTGCAGCCATCGCCATGATTGCAGTCGCTCATACAGCGAGCACTGAGGATCGAGTCATTGGCGCCCCTGACTGCACCGTCGATTGCTCGGGGCAGGCTGCGGATGCCGATAACGGCATCGGAACAAGTTTGCCCGTTGACCCAAACAACTATGACGACGGCAGCGATAACTGAGGCGGCCCGAGCCGAACGAGTTTCTCGCTGCGCCGCTGCGGGCTGTGTTCGATGTCGGATACTTCCCGCCGAACACGCCGCCCCCTCACCACCCCAGCCAACTGACGGCCATGATCCGCGCCCGATGCGGCGATCGTGGATGTGATCGGCGCAATATCGAAAACTGCGCTACAATGAGGCGAAGCGTCCAAATTGGGGCCGACGCCCGCTCGGTTGCCAAGGCGTTCACAGATTATATATCGGTAAGTGCTTGATGTCGCTGCATTGGAAGGGTGGCCGAGTGGTTTAAGGCACCAGTCTTGAAAACTGGCAGACCTGCAAGGGTCTCGTCCACACCATCCTCTACGGCAATCATCAAACGCGGCGGGCGCGACCGACAAGATCGCCATAAGTGGCGTGGTGCTCGATGGTCTGGCATCGCAGGTACCAACGGCATCGCCTTCAACTCCGGCGGCAATTTGACCGTTAGCGATTGCGTGATCCGAAATTTCGGCAATCACGGCATCCTCGTCGACACCTATCCCCGTTCGAACCAGTTTTTTGTTTCCTCGTCGAGATCGCTGGAATTCATCTCAATCCCGCACAACGTGGTACGATTTGTGAGACCCGGCTGTTCCTTTGACAATCGCCGTTCGGTTATCCCAAGTGATTTCCGGGGCGAACAGTCCGATATCTTGGAGTTGGTTCTGCCGCGGCTCGAACACCTGGCGCTGCGGGCCCGCATTGCCGACGTTGTTTGGACGAACGACATGCGCAAGGGCGGAGTGGCCAAGACGGCCATCGATGCCTATTGCACTTGCGTAGAAGGATTGTTGGACGGCTCGTTGAAGTGGCTCATCCGATCGACGGCCTCGACCTGGTCGATGCTCAGACGCCGGCCCACAGAGCGTTGCAGATCGCGTCAGCTGACCACTAAGCGCGGCACGCCGCGGCCCGATCGTGTGATTGCAGTCTTGAAGGTCCTCTATGGTGCCGCGCTCAAGGATGGTCAGCCCGTAATCTTTAGTCTGATCGTTCAGCTTTGCATTCTTTATTACATCATTGAAACAATACAGGCGGCGAACGATCTAGAAACGGAGGCCAACACAAAGCCGACATTTATCCGGAAGCGATCCGCATGGCACTTGATTTCGCGGGTGTGCTGCACATGCCCGTTAATGACCACGTGAGCGCGCAACGCTACCAGTTGGGTACAGTTCGCCAGTTATTGAGGATGCGTGATCAGTGAAACCAGGCCACTGCGAAAGCGTCCTGTGTCATGGACGCACTTCTACAACTTCGCTCAGATCAATATTGAATAAGCGCTGCCGATGAACAATGACCTGGAGACGAGCTGCGCCAACTGCAGCGCGCGTCTCTTAAGAGAAATGGGGTCTTTTGCCGTCAATATCGAGGCCCCGGCCGAGCGTGACAAGATCATCGAGACGTTCGCGGGGATGGATTTTTCCACGGCGCTGAAATCGTTTGCACTGCGAACAGCTCGCCGAAGATGGAGGATCTCAAGGCGCAATCGCTGAAGCTCGGCCGAACATCCGTGTTTAGTGCTATGATGGCATCAAACACATCGATGACAATGCAAGACCGTAGTGAATACATTCGACGCAGAGTCCGGGAAGCCGCTCTCCCACTGCTACTCATTAGCACTGCTCTGTCCGAGAGCGTG
This sequence comes from uncultured Alphaproteobacteria bacterium, assembly GCA_963831975.1. Classification (GTDB taxonomy): domain Bacteria; phylum Pseudomonadota; class Alphaproteobacteria; order Rhizobiales; family Xanthobacteraceae; genus BOG-931. The sequence continues at coordinate 1,650,403 of CAWHSO010000025.1, read as the reverse complement.
CGTCGCGCAATTGTCGTTGTGAGTTACATCGAGCCAGTACGGCTGGGTATCTACAATACGGTTGCGATCGAGGAACGACATTTCAACCCTATAGTCTGGCAATCAGTCTTTGTGCCCCGGCTGCAGCGCCCTTGTTCGCGGTACGCTTTGCTCGGTTCTTCCAAGGCGATTTCTTGTCCACATTACACTTGTAGATCCCGCAATTGCAGCCGTGCCTCCGACATATACTCAAGGCTCACGGGGCTGATCCGACCAAACGCCCAGACGACGCTACCGAGGCAGACAGAAGCTTGCACGCGATCATCGGCAACCATCGCTCCGAGTTGATGAACATTTTGGGCGCGCCGTTACTGGAGGAGTTAGAGCGTATCTTCAATATCAAGCCCGGCCTTGCGCTTCGCCACGACGTTGCCCACTGTTTTCTACCATTTGTGATCTATAAGTCGTTGATCTTCCAACAGTGGAAGGGTGGCCGAGTGGTTTCAAGGCACCAGTCTTAAAGCGGTAGGGAAGGGTCGCGAGTTCGAATCTTCACCCCTTCCGCCACGACGCCGTATAATCGAGGCCAGTCGTGCCGATCGCATAAGGGATCAAAGCCATGACGCGATACGATGGACCATCTCGGCCAGACCGACGAAGATATTTTTGTCCCAAAATATTCCGACGAGGATTTGGAAGCCGCGGTAGGCGGCAACCCGCAGAGCTTTCCCACTTTCACCTGTTCGCAGCCGATGTGCGCGACAGGCGGCGGCTGCGGCACTTGGCCTGGAAACTGACCGCGGCAACCGCCAGCAAATAGCCGCGACGCGGGACAATTCGCCGCGAATCCGATAACGTCTTGATTCGTCGAATCACTTCGCCCCGGCTCGGGCGGGAGGGCGTCGAGTGATGAGCACGATCATCACGGTTGCCACCATGAAAGGTGGCAGTGGCAAGAGTACGCTGGCGAGCTGCCTCGCGGTGCATTGGCATTTGCGCGGGCGGCATCCGACCTTGATCGACGCCGATCCGCAGCGCTCGATCATGCGGCTCGCGGCGCGCGAGCGGGCGCTCGGCGGTGTCGCGGTGCTCGAGGACGCGACCGAAGACGCCTCGAAGACGGCGCGGCGCATCGCCGGCGGCGGCAGCCTGGTGATCATCGACACGCCGGGCTTCCGCTCACGGACGACGCTGGATTGCCTTGCCGCCGCGGACTTCCTGCTGGTCCCCGTAAAGCCGTCGCCGTTCGACGTCGACCGCATGCTCGATACGCTGAGCATCCTCACCGACCGGCCCGACGGCAAACGGCCGCTGTTCCGTTGCCTGTTGACGCAGACCACCCGCGATTCCGTCATCGCCAAGCACATCCGCGCCGAGCTCGCCGACGCCGGCTTGCCGGTGCTGCAGAGCGAGATGTCGAACCGGGTCGCCTATCCGGAAGCCGCGCTGTGGGGCGCGACGCCGAGCCTCATCAGCTGGAAAGGCCCCGCGGCGAAAGAGATCGCCACCATCGCCGACGAGGTCGACATGGTGCTCGGCGCCCAGCAGGCCGCCGCATGACCAGAAAGCCGCTGCCGAAAGCCATCGTACGGCCGCTCGACAGCCTGCGGGTTGCCAGAGGCTCAGCGCGCGACGAAGCGCCCCTGCCCTCGCGGCAATCGGCTTTGCCGCACGATGCAGTCGAGCCGGAGCCCGCGCTGCAGGTGTCGTCGGCGCCGATCGCCAACGATGCCGTCCCGGCGACCTCGCCGGCCGCGCAGCAATTCACGGCGAAGCGGCGGGCGGTGGCGCGCAAAATCGTCGAGCGCCACAGGAACTATGCGGGGTTGAGCGGTCTTTTGCCGCTGCCGATCGTCACGGTCGCCGGCATCACCGCGATCAATTTGCGGATGGTCAAGCAGCTCAGCGATCTTTATGGCGTGCCGTTCCAGCGCGACCGCACCCGCGCCATCATCGTCGGACTGATCGGCGGCGCGGTGCCGACGGGCTTGGGCGTGACCACGGCGTCAACGCTCGCCTTCGCGATCCCGGGACCGGCGTTGGTGGGGCTCGCGGTTTCCGCCATCACCGCCGGCGCCATGACCCGCGGCATCGGCCTGGTCTTTGTCGAGCATTTCGAGACCGGCGCCGCTCACGGAATTTCATAAACCGTCGTGTCGTCGGCAATGCCGCGCAGCGCCGCGATTTGCATGGTCGGCTGCAGGCCCGCGGCTGCCAGGATCTTTGCCGATTTTGGATCCTCGACCACCGGCTTGGTGACAAAAATGGCGCGCGAGGAGGCCAGCCCCTGCACGCGCGCCGCCATGTTCACGGTGCGGCCGAAATAATCCTGGCTGTTGTTGAGCGTCACCGCGAGGCACGGGCCCTCGTGGATGCCGATCTTGAGCAACAAATCCTCGTTGCGGCGCTCGGCATTGATGCGGGTCATTTCCTCGCGCATGCGCAACGCCGCCGCCAGCGCCCGGTCCGGCGTCGAGAACGTCGCCATCACCGCGTCGCCGATGGTCTTGACCACCGCGCCGGCCTCCGCCGCCACGATCTCGTGCAGCACATGGAAATGCTGGCGCACCAGATCGTAGGCGACGAGATCGCCGACGCGCTCATAGAGCGCGGTCGAGCCTTTGAGATCGGTGAACAGGAACGTCAGGCTCGTGATCTTCAGGCGCTGATCGACGTCGAGCGTATCGGTGCGATAGATATCGCGGAAGGTCTGGTTGGTGAGAAGCCGCTTGGCGGTGATGAAGGGTTTGCGCTTGCCGAGCAGGTCATGCAGATGGTCGCCCGCGACCCACAGCGCCGGCAGCACGCGGCGGTCGGTGCGGTTCTCCAGCGACAGCCGCAGCGGGCCCGGCTGCATCTCGACGGTGCCGACCGGCGCCTTCAGTTTGTTGAAGACCATGGACAGGGTCTGCCGCTCGCGCGTCGGCTCGCCCTTGACGTCGATGAATTGCGTGCCGTGGGTCACCGGATCGAACACGATGACGAAATCGTTGGGCAATTGCACCGACAGCACCGCCTTTTCGCCGGGCGGCAATTCGATCGAGTTGATGGTGAACTCGGCGAGGCTGTCGCCCAACGTCTCCGGCAGATCGACGCCCGAGCTCCAGAAAATCTGCCGGTAATATTCGGTCTCGGGCAGCGAATCGGGATCGTGAGCGGCGATGCGGCGCACGCGTGGGCTGACGGTAAAGGTCACTTCGACCATCTCGTCGAGCGTCGGCTTATAGCCCGAGGCGCAAAGCCCGCAGGCGTATTCTTCGTGATCGATCGTCTTGAGCGTCGCGCCGACATCGAGCACGCCGCCGCAGCCGGGGCATAGCACGTTCCACGACAGCTCGAACAGACCGAGCCGCGCCGCGTGCAGGAACCCAGCCAGCGCGCGCTCTTCGTCGAGGCCGTGCTTGGCGGCGAAATCGAGCACGTTGATGCGGCAGAGATCGCGATCGGGCGCCTCGCGCACCGTCTGCTCGATGGCGGCAACGCAAGCGGAATCGGCCGACTGCCGCAACACGCTGAAAAGAGCTTCCGATTCGCTCACTTGCCGTCCCTATGGCGGGCGCAATGCCGAGGTGCATGAGGAAGGTAGGTCTGCGGTCCCCTCCCTTCAAGGCGCAGCGCCGTGAGCGCATGAAGCGGTGGCCTCACAGCGAATTGATGTTTGTTTGGAAAGTTCGGACAAAGGGCATTTGACGTATTTGTGATAGCGAAGATGCGCCCGCGGCACCGGAAAACCTGCGCATGACAACGATCTATCGCTACCGCAAGGAGACGCGTTTCGCGCAGCCGCCCGAAGCGATCTGGCCGTTCCTCGCCGATACCGCGCGGCTCAACGAAATGGCCGGCGCGCCGCCCTATCAAGTGGCGGATCGGCTCGACCCCGACGGCCGCACGCGGCGGGCCGCGACCGCCAAGTCCGGTCCCATGCGATTGCAATGGGACGAGCGGTTCGGCGAGTGGCAGGAAAACCGCTGGCTCACCCAGGAGCGCCAATTCAAGAACGGCCCGTTTCGGCACTTCAAGTTCAACGCCAAGCTCGATCCCGAAGACACCGGCTGCCGGCTGGTTTTCGTGGCCGAAGTCGAATGCGCCGGCGCGCTGGGATTGCTGGCGAAACTCTCCGGTCAGTTGGACCGCGAGTTCGACAAGCGCGTCGCGGCGATTGAGAAGCTGGCTGCCGAAGCCAATGTGCCGGATCAGATTCTCGGTGCCGGCGCGCACGAGGCGGCAACGCCGGCAGGACAGCGCCGGCTCGATGCGTTGATCGCCGATCTCGGGCGCGATCCGGCGAGCCACGGGCTAGCGCCAAAACTCGCCGCGTATCTCCAGCAAGCGCCAGGCGTGACCTTGCGCGGCATCCGGCCGCTGGCGTTGGCGCGGCAATGGCGCGCGGCGCCAACCGACACGGTGGAGCTGTTTCTCGCCGCGCAGCATCGCGGCATTCTGGCGATGGGCTGGGATTTGCTGTGCCCGCGCTGCCGCGGCGCCAAATCGCGGGTCGAGCGCTTGCACGAATTGCCGCAAGGCGCGCACTGCTCGTCATGCAATATCGATTACACGCGCGACTTCACCCGCAATGTCGAGCTCACCTTTCGTCCGGAGCCGTGGTTTCGTCCGCTGCCTGAGGGCGAACTGTGCATGCTCGGCCAAGCCTCCACGCCCCACGTCAAGCTCCAGGCAGAGGTGGCGGCGCGGGGGCGCAAAAGCTTTGCGCTGACATTGGCGCCCGGCGCCTACCGCTTTCGCACCGTCGAGTCCGGCGGCGAAGCCGACGCCGATATCGGCGCCGACAGCAACATCCCGCAGGTTACGGCGAACGGTGCCGATATTTTGCTTGAGCCGAACAGGCACGCGGACGAACTCGTGTTGCGCAACGACACCGACCGGCCGCTGTTCTTCGTCGTCGAGGACCGCAATTGGGCCCGGGACGCGTTGACCGGCGAGCGGGTCATCGCCATGCCGGCGTTCCGGCGGCTCTGCCCGGAGCAGCTATTGCGTCCCGGCGACGACGTCGAAATCGGCCGCGTCGCGATCATGTTCACCGATCTGCAAGGCTCGACAAAACTTTACGACGATCTCGGCGATGCCACGGCCTACCGCCTGGTGCGCGATCATTTCGCCTTCCTGTCGGAGCGGGTGCAGCGCCACAACGGTTTTGTCGTCAAGACCGTCGGCGACGCGGTGATGGCGGCGTTCGGCGATCCGGCCGACGCGGTGCGCGCGGTGCTGTCGATCCAGGACGAGGTCGCAAACTTCAATCGCGGCCGCAGCGACGCCGGCATTGTCTTGAAACTCGGCTTGCATCAGGGCGCGTGCATCGCCGTCACCGTCGGCGGCGTGCTCGATTATTTCGGCTCGGCGGTGAACACGGCGGCGCGGCTCGAGCACCAATGCCGCGGCGGCGAAGTGATCGTATCGCGAAGCCGTCATTGCCGACCCCGAAGCGCGCGAAGTTTTGGCCGGGCGAGCGCTGACCCACGATAGCGCCAGCCTGCGGGGCTTGAGCGCGCCGGTGCGCTTTGTCCGCATCGGCGCCGCCGTCTCGCCGTGAACGGAATTTCTCCGCCGATCAAAAATTCGCCCGCTCGAACCAGCGCAGGAAGCGGCCGCCGGCGACGCCGCGCGTCAGCGCCAAATTATATTCCTGAAAGATTTTGGCCGTGTGCCAGCCGCCGGTCGGGCCAGTTCTTGATCGCCCGCTCCAGCCGCTCGAGGTCGATGACCCGGCGCACCAGCGCGGACTGCGAAAGCTCGGCGACCTGCCGGGCGAGCTCGCTGCGCTGGCTACCGAGCTTTTCGTACCAATCCGCCGCCTGCAGGCCGCTCATGCGATTGGTCAAAACTTTGTCCGGCAGCAGCCCCCACATGGCGCGGCGGATCAGCGAGCGGTCGATGCCTTCGGCAAGATATTGCTGCTGCGGAACGCCGAAGCAGTACGAGACCACGTCGATGTCGGCGGTCGGATCGCGCACCTCGACGCCGGTGACGGCTTTCTCCGCGGCATGCCAGTCGCCGACATAATCGACTTGGGCGAGCCCGTTCACCCTTTCGTCCTGGCGCAGGCGATAGAGAAAATCATGGCCGTTTTTTTGCGCGCGATCGTCGACCGCCATCGCCGCGGCAAAATCCGGCTGGATCGTTGCGTGATCGTGCCAAGCCGCGAGCCGTCCCGGATGGCGGCGGCGATCGGCCCAATTCCCCAACCGCTCCGGCAAGCAGCGGCTCGACAAAAAGTTTTTGCAGCGCCGCCCGGCGTGAATAGGGCGAATGCCGATAGAACAATCGCCACTGGCGCAACGCCGTCAACAGCCGGCCGCGCGTGAGGTGGGTGACGGCCTGCGACCAGCCGTTCCAGCTTATGGTGCAATTGCCGTGAAAGCCGCCGAGCAGCACGCGCCGGCCTTGGGTCCGCGCCAGGCGCAGGATCGCCAACATCCAACCAAAATTGGTTGGATTACGCACCGGTCCTTCCAGCGCGATAAAGAAACGTTCAAGCTCGGCAAAATCGTTGCAGCGGTCGTTTTCGACATAGGTGACGTCGATATTGCCGACCGTGCGCGCGATTGCCTCGACGTAAGGTGTCTCGTCGGCATAGTGACCGGCGGGCACCGCGCCATCAAAACCGCGCCGCGGCACGCCGGTAAAAGCCGCAAGCCGTTCGTTCTTCTCCGCCAGTGCGCGGGCGGCGAGCGCCGAGACCGAAGAAGAATCGAGCCCGCCGCTGAGCAGGCAGCCGACCGGATGGGCGCTGCGCATTTGCCGGCGCACCGCGACATCGAGGCGCTCGCGCAAGCCTTCGGCGTAAGCCTGGTCGCAGCCAAGCGCGATCGGCGCGATCTCGGCCGGCGACCAATAACGAAATTGTTTGAACGAACCATCGGCCTCGATCCGCATGACATGCGCCGGCGGCAGGCGGAAGACATTGCGATAAATCGTCGTTGCGTGGTCGGCGTGATTGAGCACCAAAAAATCGGCGAGTTTTTCTTCGCTCAATTGGCGCGGCACGTCGTCGAGCGCGAACAGCCCGTTCGGCATGGTGGCGAAGGCGAAAAATCGCGCGCTCTTGTGCCACATCACCACGTTGAGCCCGAGATGGTCGCGCGCCAGCGTCAAACCGCGGCGGCGCTGGTCCCAGATCGCAACCGCGAAAGGCCCGCGCAACATCGGCCACAGCGCGTCGCCGAGTTTTTCCCAGCCGGCGAGCAGCACGCGCGAATCCGGCCACGCCCGCGCCTCTCCCGGCATGACGCCGATCCGCTCCAGCACCTCGTCGCGATTGTCGAGCCGCACGTCGGCGGTGATCAGCGCCCCGCTCGCGCCTTGCCACGGCTGGCGATCGAACTGGTCCTCCGGCGTCATGCGCATCAGCACGTGGACGAGACCGATGCCGTCCCCGATGGCGATGTCGGCTCGGTCGGGACCATATTGACGCAACGCATTGGCCGCGCGTTCGAGGCCGTGCCGGGTCACGGGTCCGCCGTCGAAGCGCAGCAATCCGCCGATGGCGCTCACGGCAATGCTCCGCCAAACGTGGCAAGCCGCGTAAATCCGTCAGCCTCGGCGCCACCGACGATTTTATCGTTGCCGATCTCGACCCAGGCATGGGCGCAAAGCGCGCCGCGCTCGCGCGCGACGCCGAGGCAAACGCGGCTCACGATGCCGCGCCGGCGCAACATGGCGTGCGCCGCCAGCGCGCGCGGCAGACACAGCGCATTCATCCAAGGCTTCCCCATCCAAGACTTTGCGCCGAGATTTTCAACGGCCCACGATACCCATTCTATTTCGTCCGCGGCGAAGCGCCGGATGCGCCGCGGCGGCCGCTCCGCCCAGGCAAAGATGCGCGCGGGGGAACAAACCGCACGGCGAGCCGCGCCAGGACGAGCATGACGGCCGCCTCGCGCAAATAAACGCGCCGCATCGTCCGCGGCGTCATCGCGCGTCGCTCCGTTCGAGCGCTGCGGTCATCGGCTCTCTATCCTTAAACCAGAACGCTATGAATCGTGACGTGCAAAGCTGTCAGGCTCCACTGCAATGTGGATCTGATCTATCCTTCCCAGCGAGCGGACACCGGAAACGCCCACTCCAGAGAAAACCCGAGTTTTGTGGCCGGCGCGGCTGGCGGTTGCGGTTCCGCAGGGCTGGAGCCGGACGACTGCGCTGCGTTGCGATGGGACGATTTTGTTTCGCGGCCGATTGCCAGCACGGTCAGCGCCGGGGGCTGCCACGGGCGCCGCTTTGCTGTGCCAGCGCTGTTTGCTATGCCAGCATTATCTGATTTCGTCGGTTGCATCGCCTGCCCCCGCAACAATCACGCCTGCAAGCGTTCTATGGGATCGCCTTCGGCCTGGCAAGACCGTCACAAAATCGTGCCAAAGTGCCGGCCGATACGGCCTCTTTGATCCGATGCCGCGGACCTCTCCACGGCGCCGAAAGGCTTGCGTCTTACCGGCAAAATCGTGCACGCTGCATCGATACCGCGACCAAGCGGAGACGGTTTTGAGCCTGTCGCGAAATAAATTCTTCTTGGGGAGCGTCCAGTGAATCGCCGATCTCTGCTCACATCCGCAGCGCTCGCACTCGCCGCGCGCCGGCTGCCGCTGCCGGCATGGACAACGAGCGCCGCGGCGCAAACCGCAAGTCCGGTTTGGCGGCACGGCGCTTCGCCGTTTGGCGACCTGAAATATCCGGCGGGTTTTGCGCGTTTCGACTATGTCAACGCCAAGGCGCCGAAAGCCGGCTCGGCGCGGCAGATCGCGCTCGGCACGTTCGACAATTTCAATCCCGTCGTCGGCCTGGTCAAAGGCGCTCTCGTCCAGGCACCGACTCCTTTACGATTTGCTGCTGGCGCAGGCGCTCGACGAAGTCTCGACCGGATACGGCCTCTTGGCGAAGCGTTGAGCTATCCGAACGATTTTTCTTCCGTCTCCTTTCGGCTGCGGCCGGAAGCGAAATGGCACGACGGCACGCCGGTCACGCCTGACGACGTGATTTTCTCGTTCACCGCGCTTAAGAAATCGAATCCGCAGGCGATGGCCAATTACCACCAGGTGGTGAAAGCGGAAAAAACCGGCGACCGCGAGGTCACCTTCACCTTCGACGGCCCCGGCCATCGCACCTTGCCGCAGATCATCGGCCAGCTCACCGTTTTTCCCAAAGCCTGGTGGGAGGGCACCGACAAGGACGGCAAAGCCCGCGACATCGGTTCGACCACGCTCGAGCCGCCGCTCGGCTCCGGCCCCTATCGCATCAAGGAATTCCAGCCCGGCCGCAGCATCGTCTACGAGCGCGTACCGGACTATTGGGGCAGCGCGCTCAACGTCAATATCGGCAGCAACAATTTCGACGAGCTGCGCTTCGACTATTTCCGCGACGCCACCGTCGCCATCGAGGCGTTCAAGGCCGGCACGGTGGACTGGCGCATCGAGAACAGCGCCAAGAATTGGGCCACGGCTTACGATTTCCCCGCGGTCGGCGACAAGCGCGTCATTCTCGAAGAATTTCCGATCAACAATGTCGCCATGATGCAGGCGTTCGCTTTCAACCTGCGGCGGCCAAAATTTCAGGATCCGCGGCTGCGGCTCGCTTTCAATTATGCGTTCGATTTCGAGGAAATGAACAAGGAGATTTTCTTCGGCCAATACAAGCGCATCGCCAGCTATTTCGAAGGCACCGATCTGGCGGCCACCGGCCTGCCGTCGGCCGCGGAGCTCGAGCTGCTCGAGCCGTTTCGCGACAAAATTCCCGCCGAAGTCTTCAAGAAGGCCTATACCAATCCGGTCAGCCAAAATCCGGCGAGGTGCGCGACAATCTTCGCGAGGCGCTGCGGCTGCTCAAGGATGCGGGCTACGAGATCCGCGACCAAGCAGCTCACCAACAGCAAGACCGGCGAGCCTTTCACGGTCGAACTCTTGAGCAATGTTCCGCTCTTCGAGCGCGTCTTTTTGTTCTACAAACCTTCGCTCGAACGCATCGGCATCGACGTCACGGTGCGCACCGTCGATGAGGCGCAGTACGAGAACCGGCTGCGCACCTGGGATTTCGACGTCATCATCTATGCCTGGGGCAAAACGCTGCTGCCGGGCAACGAGCAGCGCGACTATTGGGGCTCGGAAGCGGCCGACCAGCCGGGCTCGGACAACGTTATCGGCATCAAGAATCCCGCGGTCGATGCCATGATCGACCACATCATCTTTGCCAAGAACCGCGCCGATCTCGTCGCCGCGGCGAGGGCGCTCGACCGCGTGCTGTTGTGGAACCATTACGTCGTGCCGCAATGGAGCTACAACAAGTTGCGCACCGCGCGCTGGGATCGATTCGGCCATCCCGACCCGATGCCGAAATACGGCGTCTCCGCGTTTCCCACGGTCTGGTGGTGGGATGCCGACAAAGCAGCCAAAGTGGGATCGCGCTCTTAAACGATAGCGACGCGATGCATCGATATGTAAGTCGTAAGTGCGGCTAAACTCACAGCTATTGCAAGCGCTTGGCACCGGCCAACCGCCGTGATAGCGTTGATTATCCGTCGTCGAACAAGCGCATAATTCAATTGCAATCGGCTCGATCGAGTGGCGGGCACGAGCGGAAGTGGCGAGAAAGGATCTGCTATGGCACAGCAATCGACAGAAGTCCCGAGACCGGCCAAGCCACGGCGGCGACGCCCGAGCAGCGCCATGAGACGGCTTCCAAATTGGTCGATCGCTTCGCCATATGGTCCGGCGTCGCCGGACTTGATCCCGATGCCGGTTCTCGACGTGCTCGCAGTCGGCGGATTGCAGGTTCAGATGCTGCGCCGCATTTCGCAAATCTACGACGTGGAGTTCTCCGAAAATCGGGGCAAGGCGCTGATCGCCAGCCTCGCCGGCACGATGATCCCGGCGACCAGCGGCATGGGCGCCGCCAGCGCGCTCAAGGCGTGCCGATCCTCGGCATGCTCGCGTCGGCCTTTGTGATGCCGGTGCTGTCCGCCGGCGCCACCTATGCCATCGGCAAGGCGTTCATTCAGCACTTTGAATCGGGCGGCACGCTGCTCGATTTCAATCCGCCGGACTATCGCGAGTTCGTCAAGGCGCAAAAGGAAATGTGGGACTCCCGATCGAAGCGTTCGCAGCGCCGGCGCGCAGCACGTCGGGGCGACGCCGGCTCTTGACTCGCACGGGCGTATGCCAGCCAATCGGGGAGTGGTTCCAACCGCGGAAGCGCAACAGCCGCTGACCGACGAGATCGAGCCCATGCTCGAAGCCATCGTCTACCTCGTCTTCTGCGTTCTCACCGGACTTTGCGGCATCAGCCGCCGCATGGGCTTTTTCGGGACGTTTCGCCTCGCGCTTGTCACCACGCCGTTGGTGGTACTGCCCGTCCTGCTGCTCACCGGCCCATCGCGCCGCGTCGAATGGCGTCGCCGACCGTCGTGCAAGTCTTACTGGGGCCGGCAAGCGCATCCTCACTGAGCCGGCCGGCGTCTTGTGGAAGCGTAAACGGACGACGTCACACTCATGTCCTTCCTCCGTCTCGTTCGCCGCGAAATGCACGGCTCGCTGCCGAAGCTGCTGTTCATGTCCGCCCTGGGAGGCATCAGCAACGCTTCGATCCTCGCCGCCATCAATGCGGGCATGCAGAGCGCGACCGCCGGGGAAAAGCCCGGCCTGTGGGCGGCGACGCTGTTTCTGGTTGCGCTGTTTTTGTTCATGAAGACGCAAGCGTACGTCACCATCACGGCCACCGCCGAGATCGAGGGCATCATCCACAAACTCCGCCTGCGCCTGATGGATCAAATACAGGCGCTCCGAGCTTCTGGAGCTTGAAAAGATCGGGCGCGCCCGAATCGTCGCTGCGATCACCAGCGATACCGCGATCCTGACGCAAGCCAGCAATATGCTCGGCTTCACCGTGCAGGGCGCCGTCCTTATCTGTTTCGTCGGACTCTACGTGGCGTATTTGTCGTTTACGGCCTTCGTCATGACTTTCGTCATCGTCGGCAGGCGCGGGACGATATTCCATATGAAGAACCGCCGCCTGAGCGCGCAAAAAGCGGAGTCGGCGGCCTGGGAACGCCGTCTGTTCGACCGGCTGACCGATTTTCTGGATGGCTTCAAGGAAGTGAGGCTCAACAGCGCGCGCAGCGCCGATCTGTTCGACGACGCCTTCGAAGTGTCGAAAACCGCCGCCAACATCAAGATACGCACCCAGGCCGAAACTTTCAGGATGATCGTGACGTCGCAGATCTCGATGTATGTCCTGCTCGGCGCCGTCGTCTTCGTGCTCCCCATCTCAGCGACTCGCTCGGGGGTCCGTCGATCGCCAAGACCACGACGGCGCTGTTGTTCGTCGTCGGGGCGTGCTTTGGCCTGGTGCAATCGATTCCGATCCTGCTGAATGCCAACGCCGCGGCGGACCGGATCGACCAGTTGGAAAAATTGCTGAGCACGACGGCCGCCCCGCCCAGCGGCGCCAGACGTCACGGTGGCGAAGCGTTTCGACAAGATCGAGATGCGCCATATCGTGTTCCGATACGTCGACAAATTTTCCGACAGCGCCTTCAAGATCGGGCCGATAGACTTCACCTTGCGGCCCGGCGAGCTGGTCTTCATCACCGGCGGCAACGGATCGGGAAAATCGACATTCATGAGGGTGCTCGCCGGGCTTTTTCCGCCGAATTCAGGCGAAATCATGCTCGACGGCATGCGCGTCAACGACAGATACGCGCGACGAGTATCGCGCGTTGATCTCGACGATTTTCTCCGACTATCATCTCTTCCGGCGGCTCTATGGGATTCCCGAACCGGAGCCGGGCGAATTCGAGCGCCTGCTGACGCAATTCCGCTTGGCCGACAAGACCGGGCTGATCGAACGGCGAGTTTCGCACGCTCGATCTTTCCGACGGCCAGCGCAAACGTCTCGCGCTGATCGTCAGTTTGCTCGAGAAACGTCCGATCCTCCTGCTGGACGAATGGACGGCCGAACAAGATCCCGAATTTCGACGCAAATTCTACGACGAACTGCTGCCCGAATTGATGCAAGCCGGCGCCACCGTCGTGGTCATCACCCACGATGACCGCTATCTCGACGAGCTCCATGTGCCGGCGCGCAGGATCCGCATGGACGAAGGCCGTATTGTCGAGCAACGTTCGATGAATAGGGCTGATGATAGCGTTCCGATGGAGAACGGCTGATGGCAATATTCGAGAATCCCTCGATAAAAGCCGCCGCCGCCGCGAGCGCGGGCTCTGGCGTTTTATCGGGCGCCATCTGCCGGGCCTTTCCGTCATGTTGATGGTGGCTGCTGCTATCGCCATCGTGCTGTGGCCTTACGTGGTGATTACGGTCCCGAGCGGGCAGGTCGGCGTGCTGTGGAAGCGATTCAACGGCTTCGATCTTTACTGCTGGTGCTTTGTCGGGCGCGGCACGGTCCTCGATCCCCGCGAATTGCGGGAGGAAGGTCTCCACATCATCTGGCCGTGGGACAAGCTGTTCCTTTACGACCTGCGGCTGCAATCCGCGACACAGACATACAACGCCATTTCCAAGGACGGCGTGAACGTGACCGCCCAGATCAGCGTGCGGTATCAACTGCTGCACAACTCCATCGGCGTGCTGCACAAATTCATCGGTCCGGGATACCTGGCGATCGGTCGTCGGTCCCGAAATCGGCAGCCAGGCGCGTCAGGTCATTTCCCAGTACACGGCCCAAGAGGTCTATACGTCGCGCGAGGCGATTCAGAAGAAAATCCGCGACAACGCGCAAAAGAGCCTGGGCGCCAATCTCAACAAATTGGTCCAGCCCGAGGCCATGGAGCAGCCGGACCCGAAGCACTACAACGACTTCCTGCAGAACTCGATCCAGATTCTCGATACGCTCGTGCTCAGCATCGAATTGCCGCCCGACATCGTTGCCGCCATCAATCGCCAGACCGAGCAATTCTACGGATACAGGAGTACAAATTCCGCGTCGAGCGCGAAGCCGAGGAGTCCAAACGCAAGCAGATCGAGGCCGACGGCATCGCCGCCTTCCAGCGCACCGTCAGCCAGGGGATTTCGGATTCGTATCTGCGCTGGCGCGGCATCGAGGCCACGCTGGAGCTCGCGCAATCCCCGAATGCGAAAATCGTGATCATCGGCAGCGGCAAGGATGGCCTGCCGATCATTCTCGGCAATGTCGATACGCCGGCCGGGCCCCGGCAACGCCGCAGCCCGGCCGGCAAACGGCGCGCACCGCCGCCGGCAGCGCCGCCGGGCCCGAGCGAAAGCGTCGCCCGGCGCGGCGCCAACCGGCGGCGGAGCGACCGGGCCGGCAAGGTTGGCGCAATCGCCGGCACGCCGCTCGCATCCGAACCGCGACGCCGGGCGCATCGAGCCCCTTCGGAATGACCGAGTCGAAGCCATCCTGTCCCGGCTCTACGCCGCCTTTCCGCGGCTGGATCCGGTCCGGACCGATGCCGGAGCCGAGCCGAAACAGTAAACGCGTGAGCGCTTTACGAACGGGCAGAGGTCACCGTGAGCATCCGACAAAACGACCCAGCACCGCGCAGCCGTCTGGCAGCCCTGCTGGTCATCGTTCTGGTCCTGTTTTTCATGGTCAGTGGCTATTTTTGGGGCCGCAACTTCACCGCCCGCGATATCGCGCTGCGCGAGCAGCCGATCCAGCAACTGCAGACCGAAAGCCAGACGCTCGAAGCATATAGCCGATCAAACCGCGAATCTCACCTCGCTGCAGGCCGATCTTACGAGTGTTCAGGCCACGTTGGAGCGATCATGCCGGCGCAAGAACATCTATAACATCAATCCCAATCAATCGATGATCGTCGCCGACGGCCGTTTGACCATTGGATTGGTCGGCTCTCCCGCGAACGAGGGATTAACCTCAACATCAACGGCAAGCAGCAAGCGGCGGCCGCGGGCGACGTCATTCACGTTGCGCTCGATCCCTCGACGAGCTGTCAGGTGCAGTCCAATCGTTCGATATGTTCAAGGCCGTGCTCACCGCATCGTGCGCGCGGCGAAGCCGCAATAGCGTTCGCGATAAGCTTCGCGCTCCGGCTTCGGCTATTCCCAGATCAGGACGTTGGGCAGCGAACGTCGACTCTGGCGCAACAGGGTGTAGCCGACGCCGGCAAGGCCGCGGAATAAGCCCAATTGAATTGCCTTTTTCCGCTGTTCCATCGGTAATCGCCGGTTGCGGCTGCGGTTTGCAAAACCGCCGTCAGCCGCCGCGATGCAGCTCACGAAGATCGTTGCGGCCGAGCGCGTCGCCGGCCTCGCAGAAAAACTCGATGCTGCCGAGCGTGCCGCAGCACAGCGTATCGACGCGGGCGGGCCAGCCTCGCTCGACGCCTCGACGGCGTTGCGGATATCCGTTGTCAGAGCGTGCGTCATCCATGCCGCGCAGTCTGGTCGTGGCAATGCGCGCAAGACCGATACCGGGCGCGCCGTGACACCACTGAGACGGCCACGACGGCTCGCCGCCGGCGCGCAAATCGGGCCAGTTGTGGCGCTCCGCGTCGTAGCTCGAATTTTCGTATGCAATGCATTCCGACGCGGCCTGCGCAAATTCCTCGCGCCCCGTCGCCGCCGCCAACGAGGCGAGCGCATAGGCAAAGCCGGCCGCGCCGTGCGACATGCCGTTGAGCGCTTGCGGGCCGGAGCCTTGCCCGACCCAACTTCGGCGGCCCTTCGGCCCGAGCCGGCTGGCCGAGCAAGTGCTCGCCGCACTTCGTGGCGCGGCCGAGCACGTCGCCGGATCGGGTGTCGCGATAAAGCCGAAGCAGGCCGAGTATGGCGCCGGCGCTGCCGCCGATGACGTCCAACTGCTTGTCCGCCGCAATCAGGTCGTCGGTGAACAGTTCCGCCGCCGTGGGCATCCGCGAGCAAGTCCTCGTCATGGAGGTATTTCGCCATCACCGTCAAGGCATAGACGATCGAGCCCAGTCCGGTGGCGCCGCCGAGGCCGAGCGAGCGGGCCATGCGCGCCGCGTTCCGGCCTTTCAGATTCTTGCGTAGATTGCGCAGCCCGGCGCAAGCTCGGCCGAAGCCCTGCGCCGGTCACTGCCGCATGTGCGGCAAGAAAGACCCCGATGCCGGAAAGCCGTTGTACAGATCCGGACCCAGGCACACGAGCTGGAAAACCTCGGCGTCGCCCAGCCAATCGAGGCCGATCCACGCCGCGCCCGGTCCGCGGCGGATCGCACGACCGGACAGCTCCGCGGCGATCTTGTCGGCTTCTGCGAGGAAAATCTCTTTTGTCGGCGCGACACCGGCACCGGCGTGGAGTTTCTTGTCGAGCGTTCCGGCGCGCCGCCGTCTTGGGCTTGGCGAAACCGGACGAATTCGTATTCTCCCGGATGACCTCGATCTGCCAGGCGATGTCTTGCTCGTCGAAACTCTCGAACTCGCGACCGCGCGCGGTCCATGCCCGAAGTCGCCTCGGTCCGCACCGAGACGCCGGCCGCATCGCGGATCTCGTCGCTGTCGCTCGGCGACACGAAATGCGGCACGTTCAGCGCGACGAGAGCGACCGTTCGGCGCGCTGCAGCGGCCAAACCGGATCGGAATCCTTTCCCACTCCGCCAGCCTGGCGATGAAATCGGCCTGCGCCGACCAGACACGCCGTCGTCCATGGTCCGATGGTTTTTCAGGCGCTGGAGCAGCATGTAGTAGAACCGGGTGGGGCGCATGATCTTGCGGACGGGAAGGCCGGCAAAGCCGTCGAACAGCGCCCGCCCTGCGCCACAGCCATGACGCAACAGGAATTTCGCGTAGTCCTCGAAGCCCGAGACGAAATCGTCGATATGATCGCCGAATTTGGCGTTACGGCCGGCGACGTGCGGCAGATTGGGGTTGGTCTTGGCGGCTTCTTTCAATTTCGCCGGCCGCATCGCGTCGGAGTTTATTTTGTCCCACTGATTTCCGTTCTGGCGATCCAGTCCGCGGTCATGCCGCCGATGGCAAAGACGTTGTTGTCGGGAGAGCGCCCATAGGCGGGAAGCAAGCCGACCAGCGTGACCGAATTGTCGACGATTTCGGTGGCGGCGTCAAAGGCGGCATCCTCCGGGCTTCGCCGTTGCGCTCTTCGGCGCCGGCTTGCAGAATCATTTCCAGATCGATCGGCACCGGGTGATCGCCGCAGCGATCATGTTCTCCTGATGCATGTCGGTTGCGGCGAAACAGTGAAACAGCGCGAGCCAGCCGCCGGCGCGCCGGAAAAATCGCGCGCAGCCCTCCGCGATCGGCGCACGACGCATGATCGATGAATTCGGTCCAGCCGTAGCCGTCTTGCGCGATCGTGCGCGCGGCTTTGAGCTCGATCGGCGGCTCGACCCGTTCAAGCGCTCGACCACCGCGTGCCAGGCGGCATCGAGCCGCAAATCCTTTGGCTTGTAGACGACCCGCGCGCCGTCCTCGAAGCTCACGATCCGGACCGAACGGCCGTCGTTGTGCGGATCGGAAAGATCGCCTTCGAATCTCGGCAACGCGGCCGGCGTCGCCGGAATGGAGGATATCGCGGCGGATCACCGCGAGATCGGCATCGAGACGCAAGACGATTTCACGCGACGTATCGATCCACTGCCGCGTGACGTCGCGAACAACCGCAACAGCACCGGTTTGTCTTCGAACAGCCGCCGAAAACCGCCAGCTTTCATTTCGGCAATGAACCGATCGTAGCGCGACTGCCGTTATCCGCGCCGTAGCCGCGGCATCGTGTTGCGATGAATCGGCATTTCGCGCCTTGGCGAAACGCTCATAGAGCGCCGGCGTACCGAGGCTGGAAAGCTCCTGCGCAACGCCGAGCGCAACACGCGCGAGCGGATTCGTTCAAGTTATCGCCGACGCGCGCATCGAGACCCGACCAAAGCCGCGTGTCGGCCTCTTGACCACTGACGTGAACAGCTGCTCGAACGCGCAAGGGTCGGCATTGGCGGATGCCGGCGACCGCTTGGCATCGCCGCAGGTGTCTTGCAAAGCCGCTTCGACCCAGACCGCGTCCTCGACCCATGTTGGCAGAGCGGCAGAAACGCGGCGGACGGCGGCTAGTCTTGCCAGCACCTGAGCGAACGCCAAGCCGTCTCGATCAGCCGCCGGCCGAACAGCGACCAGTCGCCGCTGGCGCAGGCGCGGCACCAAGCGGCAAGCCGCCGCCCGGCCAAATCGGCGTCGCCCTTCTGCCCGGGCAACGGCTCGAAATCGTCGGACAGGACTTCGTCCACCGTTGCGGCCCGAACCGCGAGCCGCTCGTAAAATGCGTCCATCCGATTGCTCTCGTCGTGCATCAAACTCGCCGTCAACAGGCGAAAATTGATTGCGAAAATTTCCGATTTATCTCGATAGATCAACCGCCTGCGACATCTCCGCCTACACTTTACACCAGCCGCAGCCGATGATTAAATGAGTTCCGCGTGGGGGCGTTACAGCAATTTCTTCTCCTATTTGCCGACGCCACCAGCGAACAAAAGGATCAATGTCATGAACGACGCTACGATCGGCCTCGACCAGATTGAAGAGCTTCCCGCCTATGACGTCTCCGACGAGGCCCTGGAGGCCGCGGCCGGCAGCGAGAAGGCCGGCTATACGCTGGCCTATTGCTCGGGCTTGTCCGTCTGCCCGGCCTGACCGGCTCATCGGACTGCTCCTGACTTCATCATCTTGCCTCTGATGACTGGTCGGGTTGACGACATCGCGCACGAGGCGCTGCTGTTGGCGGCGCCTCGTTTGCTTTTCAGCGGGGCCGTCTCGCTTGCGCATTCGGCATTTGGCCCCGTTGCGGCCGCAGCGCTGCGTTGAACGCCTCGGCGACAATCCTGGTTTCTTGAAGAACATCCTGGTTGACGCATACCCATGGACTTCGGGCTCGATACATTCGGCGATATCACCGTCGGCCCCGATGGCCGACTCAACAGCCACGCCCAGGTCATCCGCGAGGTGATCGAGCAAGCGGTGCTGGCCGACCGGCTCGGCATCGATGCCTTCGGCGTCGGCGAGCACCATCGTCCGGATTTCGCCATATCGGCGCCCGAGGTCGTGCTCGCGGCCATCGCCGGGCGCACCAAGCGGATCCTGCTCGGTTCGGCGGTGACGGTGCTGTCGTCTGACGATCCCATTCGCGTGTTCGAGCGCTTCGCCACGGTCGACGCCGCCTCGAACGGGCGCGCCGAGGTGACGTTGGGGCGCGGCTCGTTCACCGAGTCGTTTCCGCTGTTCGGCTTCGATCTCGCGCAATACGAGGCGCTGTTCGAGGAAAAGCTCGATCTGTTCGCGGCCGTGCTCAAGCAGGAGCCGGTGACGTGGCAAGGCCGGCTGCGGCCGCCGCTCGTCAACCAGCAAGTTTTCCCGCCGCTGGAAAAGCCGCCGCTCAAGACCTGGATCGGCGTCGGCGGCAGCCCGGAATCCGTTGTCCGTGCCGCACGTTACGACCTGCCGTTAATGCTGGCTATTATCGGCGGCGATCCGCGGCGTTTCATGCCCTTCATCGACCTCTACAAGCGCGCCTATGCGCAGCTCGGCCGCCCCGCAAAACCCATCGGCCTGCATTCCCACGGCTATGTCGCCGACACCGACGCGCAGGCCCGCGAAGAGCTTTGGCCGCACCACAAGGGCATGCGCGACCGCATCGGCGCCGAGCGCGGCTGGCCGCCGGTGACGCGGGCGCATTTCGACCAAGAGGCCGACGGCGGCTCGCTGTATGTCGGCGCGCCGGAGACCGTGGCGCGCCGGATCGCCGCGACCGCAAAGGCGCTCGGCATCGCGCGCTTCGACATGAAGTACAGCTCCGGCACCCTGCCCCACGACAAGCTGATGCGCAGCATCGAGCTTTACGGCACCAAGGTGATGCCGCTGGTGCGGGAGATGCTGGAGTGACTCTGCTTCGCAGCGACTATTCCGGCCTGATCCCGGCCTGCTCCACCACCCTCGCCCACTTGGCGGCATCGCGCGCGATCAGCGCGCGCAGTTCGGTGGGCGAATAGAGGAGCGGGACGCCGCCGACCTCGGCCATGCGCGCGCGGATGCCGGGATCGGCGAGGCCTGCATTGATCTCGCGGTTGAGCCGCTCGACGATCTCGTTGGGCGTGCCGCTCGGAACGCCGAGCGCCGTCCACGGCGTGACCTCGAAACCGGCAATCGTCTCGCCCATGGTCGGCACGTCCGGCAACGCCGGCGTCCGCTTCGCCGACAGCACCGCGAGCGCCCGCACGCCGCCCGACTTGATGTGCGGCAGCGAATTCGGCAGCGCGTCGATGCCGGCCTGGATGCGGCCGCTCAACAGATCGGTCAGCATCGGCGCGCCGCCTTGATAGGGCACGTGCACCACGTCGACGCCGGTCGAAATCTTGAACAGCTCGATGGCCAGCTGGCTGATGGTGCGCACGCCGAACGAGGCAAAATTGATTTTGCCGGGATTGGCCTTGGCGTATGCGATGAACTCCGGCACGGTGTTGGCCGGCAGCGCCGGAGTGACATCCAGCACCAGCGGCAATTCGGCGAGCCCGGCCACCGGCGCAATGTCGCGCTGAAAATCGAACGGCAAGGATTTGTAGAGCGACGGATTGATCACATTAGTAGCCACCGCGAACAGCAGCGTGTAACCGTCGGCCGGCGCATTGACGACCGCCTGCACGGCAATATTGGTGCCGCCGCCCGGCTTGTTCTCGATGATGACCGGCTGGCCGAGCCGCGCCGCGAGCCACTCGCCTAACAATCGCGCGATGAGATCGGTGCTGCCGCCGGCCGGAAACGGCACGATCCAACGCAGCGGCCGCGATGGATAGGAATCCGCCAATGCGATCCGCGCCATGGCGGAAGACGCGGCGGCAAGACCGGCAAGATGAAGGAAGCGGCGACGCGTAAACATCTCGATCCGATCTTAGCTTCGAGTTACGTCCCACCAGCCCGAATTGCGGGCTCGACGGCTCGGCGTGGCTGCGCTTGGCGATGCGGCCGGCGAGCCGCGACAGCCGGCCCGCTTCCACCGCGGCGCGCATGAGCTTCGCCATCATCACCGGATCGCGCGCTTTCGACACCGCGGTGTTGACCAGCACCGCGGCGCAGCCGAGCTCCATGGCGAGCGTCGCATCCGAGGCAGTGCCGATGCCGGCATCGAGCACCACCGGCACCGGCGAGCGGGCGCAGACGAGCTCGATCAGATGCGGGTTGGACATGCCCAGCCCGGAGCCGATCGGCGAGCCCATCGGCATCACCGCGGCGGCGCCGGCGTCGGCGAGCTTGCGGCACGTCACCGGATCCTCGGTGCAATACGGCAGCACGATAAAGCCCTTCGCGACCAGCATCTGCGTCGCGCGCACCAGTTCCTCGACGTCGGGATAGAGCAATTCGCGGTCGCCGATCACTTCGAGCTTGACCCAATTGGTGTCGAGCGCTTCGCGCGCCAGTTCCGCGGTGAGCACGGCATCCTTGGCGGTCTGGCAGCCGGCGGTGTTGGGCAGGAAACGCACGCGGCCGGCCAGCAATCGATCAGGCTCTCGTCGTCGCCGGCGAGGCTGATGCGGCGGATCGAGGCGGTGACCATCTGCGGTGCCGCTTGCCGCGATGGCGTCGAGCATGATCTTGCGATTGGGATAGCCGGCGGTGCCGAGAAACAGCCGCGAGCCGAATTCGTGGCCGGCAATGATGAGAGGATCGGACATTTGTTTATCTCCTCTAGCCGCCTTGCCGCGCGCGCACGATCTCGACGCTGTCGCCGGGATGCAGCGGCGTCGCCGGCCACGCCGCGCGCGGCACGACCGCGCCGTTGAGCGCGACCGCGATGCCGCGCTGCGCGGTATCGACGGCCTTTTCCGCCAGCAGCGCTTCGAGCGTTGTCGGCGCGGCGAGCGGCTCGCTCTCGCCGTTGACGCGGATTTCAGCTTGCGTCATCGCCTGCTCCCCTACTCGGCCGCCCGCGCCGGCAGAAAACGTTCGAGGCCGAACGGCCGGATCGCCGGCTCGACGACATCGTCGAGCATGAGCCGCGCCATCGCGTCCGCCGTCACCGGCGCCAGCAAAATGCCGTTGCGGTGATGGCCGGTGGCATAAAACAAGCCATCGAGCGGACCGGGCCGAGGATCGGCGCATCGTCGCGGCTGCCCGGCCGATGGCCGACCCAGATTTCCTCGATCGGCAATTCCTCGACCGCCGGCATCGCGCGCCACGCGGCATCGAGCAGCGCCATCACGCCGCCGGCGGTGATCGTGTCGTCAAAACCTTTTTCCTCGACCGTGGCGCCGACGATCAGCCGGCCGTCGCGGCGCGGCACCAGATAGGCGCCCGGCGCCCACAGCACGTGATTGAGCAGCGGCGCCGCGGCATCCATGCGCAGCGCCAGCATCTGGCCCTTGACCGGCCGCACCGGCGGCCGCCGATCCGGCGGCAATCCGCCGATGCTGCGCGACCAGGCGCCGGCGGCGAGCACCACGATATCGGCGCGGCTCGGTCGTGCCGTCTTCGAACACGACGCCCGTCGCCCGGCCGCCTTGCACGAGAATTTCCTTGACCGGCCGATGCTCGTGAATTTTCACGCCGGCCGCTTCGGCGGCGATGCGCAGCGCCGCACCAGCTTGCGGTTGTCGACCTGATGGTCCTGCGGCGAAAACAGCGCGCCGGCGATTTTTCCGGCCAGATGCGGCTCTCTCGTGCGCGTGTCGCCGCGGCCGACAGCCATTCGAGCGGCAGATCGAGCCGCCGCTGAAACTCCAGCCGATGCGCGATCTCGGCCTGATCGTCCGCGGTCAAGGCGAGCACCAGCGTGCCCTCGCGCCGCAATTCGACGTCAATGCCGCTCGCGCGCAAAAGCTCTTCGGCAAAGCCCGGCCAGCGCGCCTGGCTGTCGCGGCCGAGCGCGACCAGCGCCTCCTCGCCGGGCTCGGCTTCGCAGCAAGCCGCCAGCATGCCGGCCGCGGCATGGCTCGCGCCCGATCCGGCCTTGCCGCGATCGAACACCGTGACCGCCGCGCGGCCGGCGAGCCGCCAGGCGATGCCAAGCCCGACGACGCCCGCGCCGATGATGGCGACGCGCGGCTTTTTGCCGATATGGGGCGAGTGGTCCGTCAACGCGGCTCCCTTCGCTGGAATGACCCAGACAGGTTCGATGGGTTTGATCTCAGCCGCGCCTCTGTTGCGCGGCACCCCTGGCCGATGCAGCCATATAATGGGGCTTTTACCGCCCTTCGGCAAGGCCCGGGTATCGGCCGCCGGTGCCGCAGCAGCCGCGCGCAGACGAGCCCGATGACGATGATCACGGCGGCGCCGAGCAGCGGCGGCACGCTGATGCCGAAATGGCTGAAGGCATAGCCGTAATAGATCGGCCCGATCGCCTGGCCGGAAAAGAACGACCACGAATGCATCGACAGCGCGGCGCCGCGCGCGGTCTGCGTCAGATCGGTGACGTGAACCTGGATGCAATTGTGCAGCATGTAGAAGCCGACGCCGAACAGCACGAACACCGCCGCCTGGATGTACCAGGCCAAGTTGAACGAGATCAGGATGAAGGCGATGCGGCGCAGGCCGCGCCGGTCAGCATCATTTGCCGCTCGGTCACGTGCACGACCAGAAACGGCAGCGACAGCGAAATACAAAATGCCGCCGAGACCGAACGCGGCGATCACGATGCCGGCATAGGACGAGTGCGTCTCGCCGCTCGCCAGCAGCAGCAGCGCCACGTAGGGAAACATGCCGTGGATGACGATGCCTTCGAAGAACACCGAGCCGAAGCAGATCTTGGCGCGGGGATCGGCGAACACGCCCGAAAGCCGGCGCCACCGCGGCAAGATTGAACGGCTTCGGCTTGCCGGGCGCAGCCCGCGAAAGGCGAAGAAGGCGATCACGGCGACGATCAGGCCGAACGCCGCCGATGGAGAAAAACACGCCGCGCCAGCCGAGCAGATCGCCGATCACGCCGGAGATCGTGGCGCCGATCAGATTGCCGGTGAGGCCGACGGCAAGCAGCCGGCCGATCGCCACTTGGCGCCTGCACCGGCACAAGATCGCCGACGATCGCCATGCCGACCGGAAAAATGCCGCCGGCCACATGCCGGCGATGATGCGCATGGCCACCAGCACGAGAAATTGCTGGCGAAAGCGCAGACCAACGTCGTCGTCACCACGACGGCGAGGCTGACATTCATCAGCCGGGTCTTGCCGAAGAAATCGCCGATGGTGCCGAGCACAGGCTGCATGATGGCGTAGGGAAACGTGAACGCCGTCGACAGCAGCGCCGCGGTCTTCACGTCGATGCCGAGATCGGCGGCGATTTTCGGAATCACCGGATCGACCGCGCGCGAAAACAGCGTCGAGGCGAAGACCACCAGGCTGACGACTTTGAGGACGGGGGGAATGGCGAAATCTCGTTGTTGGCGATGAAGCGCGGCGCACCGAACGGCGATGCCTCAGCTTTTGGCCAGCGTGTCGAATTGCATCAGGCGCTCAAGAAGCGGCGGCATGTCCTTGAGCGGAATCATGTTCGGCCCGTCGGACGGCGCCTGGTCGGGATCCTGATGGGTCTCGATGAATACGCCGGCGACGCCGACCGCGACCGCCGCCCGCGCCAGCACCGGCACGTATTCGCGCTCGCCGCCGGATGAGGTCGCCCTGCCCGCCCGGCTGCTGCACCGAATGGGTGGCGTCGAAAATCACCGGCGCGCCGGTCTTGCGCCAGCACCGGCAGCGCGCGCATGTCGGAGACCAGCGTGTTGTAGCCGAACGACACGCCGCGCTCGGTGACCAGCACATTGCGATTGCCGGCGCCGGTGATTTTGGCACCACGTTGGCCATGTCCCACGGCGCCAGGAACTGGCCCTTCTTGACGTTGACGGCGCGGCCGGTTTTGGCGGCGGCGACCAACAGATCGGTTTGCCGGCAGAGGAATGCCGGAATCTGCAAAATATCGACGACCTCGGCAACGCGCGCGCATTGCTCCGGCTCGTGCACGTCGGTGAGCACCGGCACGCCGAGTTTTTCGCGCAGTTCGGCAAAGATCGCCAGCGCCTTGTCGAGGCCGATGCCGCGCGCGCTCTTGCGCGCTGGTGCGGTTCGCCTTGTCGAACGAGGTTTTGTAGACGAAGCCGATGCCGAGCCGCGCGGTGATCTCCTTCAGCGCCGCCGCCATTTCGAACGCATGCGCGCGGCTTTCCAGCGCGCACGGGCCGGCGATCAAGGCCGAGCGGCAGTTTATTGCCGAAGCGCGCCTTGCCGACGGTGACGATGGGATTTGGGCTTTGCGGTCATTGGCGTCCTCGCGGGCGACCATGAGGGCCGCGGCGGTCGGGTCAACCGGCCTGCTATTTCACCGACGAGAACGCCGTCGGCCGCAGGAACGCGCTCTTGATATTGGCGATGATCGGCCCGTCCTTCTCGCTCTCGTCGCGCGCCTTGTGCCAAGCCGGATCGGCCTGGAAAGTGTTCCATTTCTTCTCGCGGTCGGCGAGCGATTCCCAGGCCAGCATGTAATGCAGGTCCTGGCTGCCGTCGCCGACCAGCACGGTCCAGAAACCGGCCTGCTTGATGCCGTGCTTGTCCCAGATTTTCAGCGTGTGCTCCTCGAACGCTTGAGCAGCGCCGGCAGCCGGCCGGGGATGCAGGCGATAGATGCGCATTTCTAGATCATGGAGTTCCTCTGCGATGACTTGTCATGCCGAGATGCTGATGCCGGCGGCTGGCAAGTTTACCAAGCGTCAATCTGCGATGTGAGCTGGGACAATCGGACGTGACGATGCTATTACACCAGCCGGCTCTGCTCCACCGCCGCCCCGATGAACGACGAAAACAGCGGATGCGGCGCGAACGGCCGCGATTTCAGTTCGGGATGGAATTGCACGCCGATGAACCAGGGATGGTCGTCGTATTCGATGATCTCCGGCAACAGGCCGTCGGGCGACATGCCGGAAAAGCGCATGCCGTGCTGCGCGAGGCGATCCTTGTAGGCGGTGTTGACCTCATAGCGGTGGCGGTGGCGCTCGGAAATTTCGGTCGGCGTGATAAATTTCGGCGACGCGGGAGCCGCGCTGCAGCACGGCCGGATAGGCGCCGAGCCGCATGGTGCCGCCGAGATCGCCGCCGAGGCCGCGCTTCTGCAATTCGTTGCCCTTCATCCATTCGGTCATCAGGCCGACGACGGGCTCGCTGGTCGGCACGAATTCGGTCGAGTTCGCCTGCTCGATGCCGCACAGATTGCGCGCCGCCTCGATCACCGCCATCTGCATGCCGAAGCAGATGCCGAAATACGGCACCTTGCGTTCGCGCGCGAACTGCGCGGCGAGGATTTTGCCCTCGGCGCCGCGCTGGCCGAAGCCGCCCGGCACCAGAATGCCGTCGACGTGTTCGAGGAACGGCGCCGGATCCTCGTTCTCGAACACCTCGCTCTCGATCCAGTCGAGCTTGACCTTGACCTTGTTGGCGACGCCGCCGTGGGACAGCGCCTCGATCAGCGATTTATAGGCGTCCTTCATGCCGGTGTATTTGCCGACGATGGCGATGGTGACGTCGCCTTCCGGATTGCGGATGCGCTCGTTGATGAGATGCCAGGTGGCGAGATCGGGCGGCGGCGGATTGTCGATGCCGAAGGCGGCGAGCACCTCGCCGTCGAGGCCGCCGGCGTGATAGGCCTCGGGCACGGCGTAAATATTGTCGACGTCGCGCGCCTCGATCACGGCGCTTTCGCGCACATTGCAGAACAGCGCGAGCTTCTGCCGCTCGCTCTCGGGGATCGGCCGGTCGGTGCGGCAGAGCAGGATATCGGGCTGGATGCCGATGGCGCGCAATTCGCGCACCGAGTGCTGGGTCGGCTTGGTTTTGAGCTCGCCCGCGCTCGGGATGAACGGCATCAGCGTCAGATGGATGTAGACGGCGTGGCCGCGCGGCAGATCGTTGCCGAGCTGGCGGATGGCCTCGAAATACGGCAGGCCCTCGATGTCGCCGACGGTGCCGCCGATCTCGCACAGCACGAAGTCGAAGCCCTCGTTGCCGTCGCGGATGAAATCCTTGATGGCGTTGGTGACGTGGGGAATGACCTGGATGGTGGCGCCGAGATAATCGCCGCGGCGCTCCTTGGCGAGGATTTCCTGATAGATGCGGCCGGTGGTGATGTTGTCCTGCGGGTCGCCGGACGCCCGGTGAAGCGCTCGTAATGGCCGAGGTCGAGATCGGTCTCGGCGCCGTCGTCGGTGACGAAAACCTCGCCGTGCTGGTACGGCGACATCGTGCCCGGATCGACATTGAGATAGGGGTCGAGCTTGCGCAGACGGACCTTATAGCCGCGCGCCTGCAACAGCGCGCCGAGCGCCGCGGAAGCCAGACCCTTGCCAAGTGAGGAGACCACGCCGCCGGTGATGAAGATGTACCGCGCCATGGGACTTAACGCTTTAGCGCCCGCCACACGATTCGACGAGCGATTTTCCGGAATATCTGCCGCGCATCGTGAATCAGCCCAGCCGACGCCATAAAACCGCTTGACTTCATAGGACTTCAACCGAAATCCTCAGGCGACGCCGAAAGTCGTCGCACGGCCCGCTCATGCAGCCTTCAATGCGGTAGCGCAGTCGCCTATTTCGACTGCGGCACTTGCGGCCCGCTCGGCGCCGGAGCCGGCGCCGGCGCCGTGGTGCCGCCCGGCGCCTTGCCTCGATCTGGTCGAGAACGCCGCCGCCGCCGCTGACTGAGCGGCGCTGCGCGGCGGCGCGCCAGGGCGCTTCCTGGGCCGGCGCGCCGCCGGTGTGGATGATCGAGGTCGGCTTGCGCTCAAAACCCGCCATCCACGACAGCAACAGGCTGGTGACGAAAAAGCCTGCGGCCAGCAACGCCGTCGTGCGCGTCAGCACGTTCGCCGTGCCGCGGCCGGTCATAAAGCCGCTGGTCGAGCTGACCAGTCCGCCGCCTTCGGACTTTTGCAGCAGCACGACGCCGATCAAGGCGAGGACCAGCATGAGGTGGATGACGATAATGACACTCAGCATCGATGATTTCCGCTCCGCCGCCCGCGCTTCATATAGGCAGCCGCGGCGGTCTCTACATGATCCGGCGCGGCTTTTCTATGGCTGAAATGGCCCGGCCAATCGGCCGTTCGGCAGCCCGGCCGGCGTGGCCTCCCGGCGGCCTGAACCGGCACGCTGCCGGGGCGCACTAAAAGCACGGTGGACACGGATGGAAATGTCGTCAGCCGGCTTCTCCGCGGGACAGAAAACGCGTGGATACCCGGCGAGCTTGCCAAGCGAATTGCGCAACTGAAGCAGTGATCCACTGCGGTCGCGCTGCTCCCAACGGGCCGCTGCCAGATGTCGCCGTTGCTTTATTCGCGCCGTGGTAGAATTTCTGCTAATGTTGCTTTGGGGATCCAATGGCTCGGCGCCTGTTCCGGGAAGGACGCGCATGCCGAACGCTGATCTCAAGTATCGCGCCTTTCTTTCTTACAGCCATGTCGATACCGGCACGGCGCTACGCGTGCACGGTCGCCTCGAAGATTACCACATCGACAAGGAGCTTGTCGGTCGCGTCACCCCGGCGGGACCGATCCCGAAGGCTTTGCGGCCGATCTTTCGCGACCGCAATGACTTCGATGCCGGCGCTTCGCTGGGCGCGGAGACCGGTGTGGCGCTCGATGAATTCAGCGGCGTTGATCCTGATCGCTTCGCCGCACGCGGCGCGCAGCAAATATGTCGATGGCGAGGTGCGGCTGTTCAAGTCGCGCCATCCCGACCGGCCGGTGATCCCGCTGATCATCGGCGGGACGCCGGGGGACGCCGAAAATGAATGCTTCCCGCCGGCCTTGCGCTTCGCGATTGCGCCGGACGGCGCCATAACCGCCACGCCCGCCGACGTGCTGGCGGCCGACCTGCGCGAGACGGGCGACGGCTTCGAGCTGGCGCTTGCCAAGGTGGTGGCACGGCTCATCGGGCTTGCGGCTGACGACGTTTATCGCCGCGCCGAGCGCGAGCGACGGCGGCAGGCCCGGCTGCGCATCGTCGTTGTCGCCGTGATTGCGTTGCTGGCTATCCTTGGAGGTGGGCTGTTCTGGCAATCGCAGCAGCAGAAGCAGACGCTCAACGCAGATCGCGGCGTTGGTCGACAAATACAATGTCGTCACGCCGGCGCAGGCGGCGATTCCGGCCGTCAAACGAAACCTGACGGAAGCGATTACGGCCATCGCCGAAGGCGCCGCGACCGACCCCCGCTATGCGCAAGCGCTGGCGTTGCTCAAGGCCGGCAAGCCCGACGAGGCGGAGCCGTTGTTGAAGGCAATGGCCGAGGCCAGCGCAAAGCGCACCGACAACGACGCCAAGGTTACGGCGGCGGCCTATAGAACCCTGGCTTCGATCGCCGGCATATCCAATCCTGCACGGGCGCGGGATTATTTCGCGCAGGCGGCTCGCCTCGATCCCTCCAACGTCAATGGCATGTTGCTGAACGGTTTTTTTCAGGAACAAGCCGGGCAACTCGATGATGCGCGGGCCGCCTTCGCGCGCGTGATCGTAACGGCGAAGCCGGGCGCCGACGACGGTGAACTTGTCGTTGGCAAAATTCGGCATCGCCGACATTGCGCAGCAGCGTGGCGATCTTGGCGCGGCGCTCGCGACCAACTACGAGGCTCGGACCATCGCCGAACGCCTGGCGCAGTCCGATCCCGGAAATGTCCTCTGGCAAGGTGAAATTGGGATCGGCAACGAGAAGATCGGCGATATCCAGATGGCGAAGGGCGACCTCGCCGCGGCACTGAAGTCCTACGAAGCGAAGCGAGAAATAATTTTCCGTTTGGCGCAGTCCGATCCCGGCAACGCCATGTGGCAATACGATCGGTCCGTTGCGTACAACAAGATCGGCAACGTGCAGGTGGCACAAGGCGACCTGCCGGCCGCGTTGACCTCCTATCAGGCAAGCTTCGCCATCAGGGATCACCTCGCCAAATCCGATCCCGGCAATGCCGGCTGGCAGTACGTATTATCGGCTGCGTACAAAGATCTTGGCGACGTGCAGGTGGCGCAGGGCAACCTGCCGGCCGCGCTGACCTCCTATCGGGAGGCGCTCGCTATTACAGACCGGCTGGCGCAGTCCGATCCGGACAATGGCGGCTGGCAGCTCGAACTATCGGTTTCGCACAACAAGGTCGGCGACGTGCAGATGGCACAGGGCGATCTGCCGGCCGCGCTGACTTCCTATCAGGACAGCCTCACCATCGTGGAGCGCCTGACGAAATCCGATCCGGGCAATGCCGGCTGGCAGGGCGACCTGTCGGTTTCGTACAACAAGATCGGCGACGTGCAGACGGCGCAGGGCAACCTGCCGGCCGCGCTGACTTCCTATCAGGCGAAGTCTCGCCATCGCGGAGCGGCTGGCGCGGTCCGATACCGGCATTGCCGAGCATGCAGCGCGAATTGTCGGTTTCTTACGACAAAGTCGGCAACGTGCAGGCGGCGCAGGGCAACCTGCCGGCCGCATTGGCCTCCTATCAGGCAAGCCTTCGCCATCCGGGATCGCATAGCCAAGTCCGATCCCAGCAATGCCGGTTGGCAGCGCGATCTGTCGGTTTCGCACAACGAGATCGGCGACGTGCAGATGGCTCAGGACAACCTGCCGGCCGCGCTGACCTCCTATCAGGCGGGCCTTGCCATCGTGGAACGCCTGGCTAAATCCGATCCCGGCAATGCCGGCTGGCAACACGATCTGTCGGTTTTTTACGACAAAGTCGGGAGCGTCCAGATGGTTCAGGGCAGCCTTTTGGCTGCGCTGGCTTCCTATCAGGCGAGCCTCGCCATCATGGAACGCCTGGCGCAGTCCGACCCCGGCAATGCCGCCTGGCAGCGCGACCTATCGGTCGCGTACAATAAGATCGGCGACGTGCAGTTGGCGCAGGATAACCCTTCGGCCGCGCTGACCTCCTATCAGGCGAACCACGCCATCACCGAGCGCTTGGCAAAGTCCGACCCCGGCAATGCCGGCTGGCAGCGCGATCTGTCGGTCTCGTACAACAAGATCGGCAACGTGCAGATGGCGCAGGGCGACCTGTCGGCCGCGTTGACCACCTTTCAGGCAAGCCTCGTCATCATGGAGCGCTTGGCGAAGTCCGATCCCGGCAATGCCGGCTGGCAGCGCGATTTGCAAATTGGCGTGAACGACATCGGCAGCTTGGCCTTCAATCTCGTCCTCGCGGGCGAGTTCACGACGGCCTTGGAAGCCGTTGACCAAGCCATCTCTGTCGCGCCTGACCAGACTTGGCTCTACGCGAACCGCGCCCACGCGCTCATGTTGCTCGAGCGCCTCGACGAGGCGCGGACGCTCTATCTCAAATATCGTGGACAGACGCTCGCTGACCAGAACGGGGATTCCTGGGAGACGGCTATCCTTGAAGATTTTGCCCAGTTGCGGAAGGCCGGGCTGACCAACCCGCTGATGGGTGAGATCGAGAATTTGTTTGCCTCGGCAAAATGACACCGCCCGCGCGCGCTATTTATAATCCTTCAGATAAGCAATGACGTCGTCGATGTCCGCATCGCTGCTTAAACCCCCGAACGGCATGCGGTTGCCCTTCACCTTGGCCTGCGGGTCCTTGATGTAGGCCTTCAGGTTGGCGTCGTCCCAGGTGAGGTTGGCGCGCATCATGGCGTTGGAATAGCGGAAATCGGGAAGCGCTGCGGATTTGCGGCCGTAGACGCCGCGCAGGCTCGGCCCGATGGCGTCCGGCTTGTCGCTGTGGCAGGCGGCGCAGGTTTGGAACACCACCTTGCCGTGGGCGGCGTCGGCGGCCGCGCCGGCGTTGCTGCGACGGCCACGAGAACAACGGCAGCCGCGGCGCCGATGACGGCGCCAGTTTTCTTGCTTTGCATGATTCCCCCCAAGAGATTTTTTTGTTTGAGCATGATCTTTCCCGAAAACCGGTTTCCACTTTTCGGGATCATGCTCTAAGCGTGAACCAGCGGTCCCGGATTCTTGAGATAGCTCGTCGTGATCGCGCGCGCCGACCAATAGGCCAGCGCGCCGACCGTGCCGGTCGGATTGTAGCCGTGCTGCTGCGGGAACACCGAGGCGCCCTGGATGAACAGGTTATGGGCGTCCCAGGCCTGCAGGTAGCGATTGACCACGCTCGATCTTCGGGTCGGCGCCCATCATGGTGCCGCCGGTATTGTGGGTCGATTGATAGGGCACCACGGTGAAAGTCTTCGGCCGCGGATGCATCTCGTAATGCGTCGGGTTCATCGCCTTGATGACGCCTTCGAGCTTTTGCAACAGATAGGCGCGACATCTTGAATTCGTTGTCGGGCGGATTGTAGGTGAGCCGGATCAGCGGCCGGCCGAGCGCGTCCTTGTAGGTCGGGTCGAGGTCCATGTAATTGTCGCGGTTGGCATAGACCGAGCCCTGGGTGTTGAAGCGGGCGGCGTGGTAGTACCACTTCACGGTGGCGCGCTTCCATTCCGAGCCCCACTCCGGCGTGCCGTGCGGCACGCGTGCGGCCGGCAATCGGCGGCGCGCTCGCGGTGTTGCCCATGATGTAGCCGCCGCCGAAGAAGCCCAGGCCGCCGTGATCAAAAGTCTCGCCGTTGAAATCGTCGATGACGGTGCCCATGCCGGCGGAGCCCCAGTACGGATTGAGCTCCTTGTCCTCGAAGAAGGCATTGGCGCCGGCTTCGAACTGATAGGCGTAGTTCTTGCCGACGACGCCTTTGCCGGTTGCGTGATCGTACGGCTCGCCGATGCCGGCGAGCAGCATGTGCTGCACGTTCGAGAAGACGTATGACGTCAGCAGCACGATGCCGGCGGGCTGCTCGTATTCCTCGCCGGTGCGCATGTCGGTGTAGGTCACGCTCGACGACTTTCTTCGCAGTCCTTGTCGTAGTTGAGCTTGGTGACGAAGCAGCGGGTGCGGATCTCGAATTTCGGATCGAGGCGCAGCGCCGGCAGGATGGTGGAATTCGGCGACGCCTTGGCGTTGGTCTCGCAGGCGATGCGGTTGCAATAGCCGCAATATTCGCAAGCCCCCAGCGCCACGCCGTCGGCATTGGTATAGGGCGCGCTCGCGATCGCAATCGGCGCCGGGAACGGATGATAGCCGAGGCTCTTTGCCGCTTCGCCGAACATCAGGCCGGCATTGCTCGATTTGATCGGCGCGTTCGGATATTGGATCGCTGCGCGGGCCTTCGAAAACGTTGCCGCCGTCGATCTTGCTGCCGCGCAGATTGCCGGCCTTGCCCGACACGCCGCAAATCTTGTCGAAGCGGTCGTAGAACGGCTCCATCTCGTCGTAGCTGACCGGCCAATCCTGAATGGTCATGCCGTCGGGAAGCGCGTTTGCGCCATAGCGCTCGGTGAGCGCGCTGCGGATACGGAAATCCGACGGCAGGAAGCGCCAGTGCAGGCCGCCCCAATGAATGCCGGAGCCGCCGACGCCTTCGCCCGGCAGGAACGCGCCGATGCGGCGGATCGGCAGCGCCTGCTCGTTGGGGAAATTGCGGAAGGTCAGCGTGTCGATCGAATTGTCCCACATCAATTCGAGGCGCTGCGCATATCGCACCTCGTCGCGCACCGCCGGCAGGATGAAATCCTCGCCGGGAATGCGGTCCTGGCCCTTCTCCAGCGAAACGACGTTCAGGCCGGCTTTGGTCAATTCGCGCGCCATGATGGCGCCGGTCCAGCCCAGACCGATCGTGACCGCATCGACTTCTTTCAATCGCGTCACCATGTCCGCCTCCCCTTAAGAAAAGTCCGCAATGGACTGCGGCTCGGCGACATAGCGTTTGTCGCGATATTCATCGATGACATTGGCGTAGGTTGCCGGCAGGCCGGGAAAGCCGAGCATCCGCCACGACGCCTTGTTGCGGTTGCCGCCATAGATCGGATCGCCGAAAAATCCTTCCATGGTCAGCGCCAGGAGCCGGGCGAAGAAGGCGCGCGAATTGAAATTGTCGAACTGCGGCCTTGCCCTCCTGCATCGCCGTGAGGGCCTCGATGCGCTTGTCCGGATCGAGCCGGTCGAAATCCTTGCCATAGGTCTTGCGCGACCAGGCGTTGGCGGCGGCGATGCCGGTGGTGATGAACTCGGCCGGCGTCAGCGGCAATTGATAGCCCTGCTCCGGCTTGCCTTTGAAGTAAGGTCCGGAGCGATACATTTTGGCGCCGCCGCCCCAGGCGCTGGCGAGCTGGCGGTCGATGATAGGTGGCGCAGCCGCAATCGCTGCCCGAGGGCGACAACTCATCGGCCGGGATCATGGTATCGACCGCGGCGACGACGAAGGCGTGCTCGGTCTCGTTGAGCAGAAGCAGCGGCTCCGCTTGCGGCGCGGCCGGCGTGGTCGCAGCGGCGCGCGGCTGGTGCTTGCGCCTCCGCAGGCGTGGTCTGGGTCAAGCCGGTCGCGACGGCAGTGCCGGCGAGGCCTGCGCCCACAAGAAATTTCCGGCGTGGAATTGTCTCGTCGGTCATCGCACCCTCCCTGCCGGCGCGAAGCCGCGCCGCTATCGATTGTTATTGGAATAACAATAGACCGGATCGGCCGCGGCGCGAGCGCAGGGACGCGCGCGATCAATCGCTCAAGACCGTGTCGATGAATGTTTCCGGATCGGCGCAAAACTCGCGCATCAGCCGGTAATGATCCGTCTCGCTCCACGCTATCGGCTCTAGTCCGTATTTGGAAGCCGCAGCAGTCGCGCCGCCGGATAGCCATGAGCATGGCGCGTGCGTCCATTACCGGCATCACCGGAATGGGTCATGGCGAAGCAGCTTCGGGAACTTCGATCTGCCGCGACGGCGACAGCGCCTATTCCGGCTCGTCTAAGATGAATAGGCCTTGCCGGCTGCAGCGCTCCTCTAAGAACCGCAAAAATCCCTCGCCTTGCGAATGCGACAAAAATCCGCGGCGGTCCGCTGAGCGGCTCCTGGCGGCTTCGTCGAGGTAGCGCGCTACGAAAAGAAGCTTTCGGCGCGAGAACCAGCCATTGGTGATCTTCCAGCCAGACGCACGCAACGCTTTGCCAGCGCGCCGCCCATCACTTCCAGCGCGCGAATGATCCACCGGCCGATAACCCTTGCCGCCCCCGCTTCATCGTATCCGCAGTGCCGCAATCCCTTCAGCAACGTCCACTTTCCCGTGCCGTTTTCCCACGATACCGTGATCGCACCTCGAAATCGAGCTCGAAGCCATTGTTCAGAAAAGCACAAAACGGATAGCCGCCCACCCACCCATTATCAGCCACCCCCTTATACGCGCCCAACGATCGCGGCCCTTCATGGCCCACAGTAGCGGCGAAATAATTTCAAATGCAACCAGCGCCAAAACGCATTTTGGAAATTTTCCGTTCCTTGGGACTTTTGCATGACTGCGCTGCTGCCACGGCAGGGCTGTTGCGCGTTGTTCCATTGCCTTCGATGCACAGGAGGGCCCCATGGACCAACCTTTGAAGAAATCCGATCTCGACTTCGATTATGACAGCTACGGACTCGAACATCGTCTCAACTCCGAACCAGCGCCGGACGCGGCCGGGTATTGGTTCCTGGCGGCCGTGCTGTTCGCCTTTATCGCCGCCGGCATCATCGTCTACCGCGCCGGCAATGCGGAGACCCAGACCGCAGCGAACTATTCGAGTAATCCAACGGCACAGACCGATCCTGTGACGTCACCGCCCATCGTGCCGCGTTAAAAGCACATGAATTCACCAGCGCCGCCCGCCGGGGCGGCGCTGCTCAAGCGTGAACCAGTGGGCCGGGGTTCTTGAGATATTGCGTGGTGATCGCATTCGCCGACCAATAGGCCAGCGCGCCGACGACGCCGGTCGGATTGTATGAGGCGTTCTGCGGAAATACCGAGGCGCCCATGACGAACAGATTGTCGGCGTCCCACGATTGCAGATAGCGGTTGACGACGCTGGTCTTCGGATCGGTCCCGGTCATGGTGCCGCCGGTATTGTGCGTCGATTGATAGGGCACGACGCTGTAGTCGCCCTTCTTGACGCTCGGCGCGCTCATGACCGTCGGGTTCATCGCCGTGGCGAGCCGCCCGAGCACGCCGCCGATATAGTCCGCGAGCTTGTAGTCGTTGTCGCGGAAATTATACGACATGCGGATCAGCGGCCGGCCGAGCGCGTCGCGATAAGTCGGATCGAGATCCAGGAAATTTTCGCGGTGCGCGTAGTTGCAGCCGGATGCGCCGATCGAGAAGGCGTGGTTGTACCATTTCGCCGTCGCCTTCTTCCATTCGCGGCCCCAGCGCGGCGTGCCGGGCGGCACCGGGCGGGTCGCGATCGGGCGGCCGTTGGTCGGGCCGGCCTGGATCCAGGCGCCGCCGAAGAAGCCAAGGCCGCCGTGATCGAAATTGTCGCCGTTGAAATCGTCGATCAGGACGCCGTGGGCGCCGGCCGCCATGAACGGATTGATCTCCTTGTCCTGGAAGAACACCGTCACGGCATTGCCGCTGACCTGATAGCAGTAGTTCTTGCCGACGGCGCCTTTGCCGGTCTTGTGGTCGTAGGGCTCGCCGATGCCGGCGGTGAGCATCAAGCAGCACGTTGTTGAACACGTAGGCGCCGAGGATGACGATGCCGGCGGGCTGCTCGTATTCCTCGCCGCTGCGGGTATCGACATAGCGCACCGCCGTCACCTTGCGCGCCGCTTTGTCGTAGACGAGCTCCTTCACCTGCGCGTGGGTGCGCAGCTCGAATTTTCGGTCCGCCAACAGCGCCGGCAGGATGCAGACATTCGGCGACGCCTTGGCATTGGCTTCGCAGCCGAAGCGCTCGCAATGGCCGCAATATTCGCAGGCGCCGAGCGTCTGGCCTTCGAAATTGGTGTAGACCTCGCTGGCATTGCTCGACGGCGCCTGGAACGGATGATAGCCGAGGCTCT
Organism: uncultured Alphaproteobacteria bacterium; assembly: GCA_963831975.1. Taxonomy (GTDB): domain Bacteria; phylum Pseudomonadota; class Alphaproteobacteria; order Rhizobiales; family Xanthobacteraceae; genus BOG-931. Next base: position 1,613,636 of record CAWHSO010000025.1, on the reverse strand, counting down.
TCGACGCGTCGGCCATGATGGTGCCGGCCATGCTCTTGGCCAGCGGCGGATTCGGATATTCGTTCTGCCGCGGGCCCTTCGAACACATTGCCGCCGTCGACGATTTTGCCGCGCAGATTGCCGGCCTTGCCGGAGACGCCGCACAATTTCTCGAACTTGTCGTAATACGGCTCGAGCTCGTCATAGGAGACCGGCAAGTCCTCGATGGTCATCTCGGCCGGAATGGCGTTCTTGCCGTAGCGCTCGGTGATATGCGCTGCGCAGCTTGTGATCGGACGGCAGCCAGCGCCAGGTCATGCCGTTCCAATGGGCGCCGGCGCCGCCGAGATCGGTGCCGGGCAGGAACGAGCCGAGGCGGCGGATCGGCAGCGCGGTCTCCGCCGGCGAATGGCGCAGCGATACGGTTTCAAGCTGGGTGTCCTGAAACAATTCCTGCCGCACCGCGTATTTGAGATCGTCACGCACCGAGGGAATAGTGAAATCCTGGCCCGGCATGCGCTTGGCGCCGCGTTCGAGGCCGACAACGTTGAGGCCGGCCTTGGTCAGTTCGCGGGCGAGGATCGATCCGGTCCAGCCGACGCCGATGACGACCGCATCGGTTTCCTTGAGCATGATGGTCATGGCGCATCTCCCTCAAGAGAAATCCGCGATCGAGCGCGGCGGCTTGTCGTACTTTTTGCCGAAATATTTTTTGATGTCCTCGCGATAGGTCGCCGGCAGGCCCGGATAGCCGACCATCTTCCACGCCGCCATGTCGCGGTTGCCGCCATAGATCGGGTCGGCGAAAAAGCCTTCCATGCTCAAGTCGAGCAGCGCGTTGAAGAACATGCGGCTGGAAAAGCCGGAGAACTCCGCCTTGCCGCTTTCCATGGCCTTGAACGCGGTTTCGCGGTCGGCATCGGCGAGGCGATCGAAATCCTTGCCGTAGGTCTTGCGCGACCAGTCGTTGGCCGCGGCAATGCCGGCGCGGAAAAATTCGCGCGGATTGAGCGGCAGCTGATAGCCGAGCTCGGGCTTGGCCTTGGTGAACGGCCCGTCGCGATAAAGCCGCGCACCGCCGCCATAAGCGCCGGCGAGCTGCCGGTCGATGAAGGTCGCGACGCCGCATTGGCTGCCCGATGGCGACAAGTCGTCGGCCGGGATCAGCGTGTCGGCGGCGGCGACGAAGAAGGCGTGCTCGGTCGCCGTCAGCGTGAGCAGCGGCTCGACGTCGGGCGCCGCGTTGGCGCGCTCGGCGCGGTCTGCGCCTGCGCGGCAACCGGCGGCGCCAAAGACGCAGCGACCGCGGTGCCCGCCCCCATCAGGAAATTGCGACGGCGTATCGGATTATTGTCGTCGGCCATGGCTCCCTCCCGTTTTCCGATTTTTCAAGCGGCCGCGCTCAGCCCGGCTCCATTCCCTTGGCCTTGATCACCGCCTTGGCATCGGGCGAGGTCAGGAATTTGATCAAGGCAGCTGCCGCTTCGGCATTTTTCGCCGCCGCGCTGATGCCGGCGGAGAACATCGTATAGGTTTGAATGTCCGGCGGCAGCGGACCGGCCAGCTCGACGCCGGGATAGGGCAGAATTTCGCTGATCTGGGTCATCGCGATCTCGACGTCGCCGTTGGTGACCGCGACCGCGGCCTGAATCGTCAGCGGCTTGATCTTGGATTTGATCTCGTCGGCGATGCCAAGCTTCACGAATATGGCTTTGAGCGCCGCCGCAGTCGGCGTCTGATCGACGAAGCCGATCGATTTTGCGTTCAACATGGCCTGCTTGAAGGCGTCGGTGGTGCTCAGATCGGGCTTTGCCGCACCTTTGCGGATGGCGACGCCGATGCCGGCGCGCGCGATCGCGAGGCGAGGCACATCCGCGACTTTGCCGGCGGTAGCGAGCTCGTCGAGCGCCGCCTTGGTCAGCAGCACGGCATCGAACGCCTCGCCGCTCTCGATACGGGCCTTCAGTTGCGCCGATGTTCCAAGCGTGACGACAAGCTTGTTCTCGGTCGCTTTCTCGAACTGCGGGCCGAGGTCCTCCATCACCGCGTTGAGCGCGTTGCCTTCGAGGAGTTTTATCTCGGCGGCATGGGCCGCAGTCGTCGGCAGCGACAGCCCCAGTAAGGCAATGACGGCAATCGCACGATGGATTTTCATGGCGTCCTCCCGAGCCGCCGGTCTTGAGCGCCGGCGGCACGGTGAAGGTTAGCGGTAAACGGCCGCTATCGCCAGGAACTCGTCGGCCTTGAGGCTTGCGCCGCCGATCAGCGCGCCATCGACATTGGCGATGCCGAGCAATTCCTTGGCGTTGGCCGGCTTGACCGAGCCGCCGTAGAGAATACGGACGCCCTGCCCGGCGTCGCCAAAACGGCGCGCAAAGCCGCTCGCGGATGAAGCGGTGCATGTCGGCGACATCGTTCTTGGTCGGCGTCACGCCGGTGCCGATCGCCCAGACCGGCTCATAGGCGACGACGAAATCCGCCAATCCGTCCGGCAGCGAGCCGTCGAGTTGCGCGCGCACGACCGTGTGCGCCTTGCCGGCATCGCGCTCGGCGCGCGTCTCGCCGACACAGATGATGGCAAGGAGGCCGGCGCGCCGCGCCGCAAGCGCCTTGGCGCGCACCATGGCGTCGGTCTCGCCGTGATAGTGGCGGCGTTCGGAATGGCCGACGATGACGGCGCTGGCGCCGGCATCCTTGAGCATTTCGGCGGCAATATCGCCGGTATAGGCGCCGGCCGGTTCGGCATGGCAGTCCTGGCCGCCGATGGCGACGCGCGAGCCGCGCGCCAGCGCCGCAAAGCGCGCCAGCAGCGTCGCCGGCGGACATATCATAAAGTCGGCGTTGGGCAGGCCGCGGGCGCCGGCGATGATGGCCTCAAGCTCGCCGGCGCAAGCCGCAAGCCCGTTCATCTTCCAATTGCCAGCGACCAGCGGTCGGCGCGCCATCGATTCGGCCTAAAAAATCCTGCGACAAAGAGCCGTTAGCAGACCAGTTGCAGGCGGAAAAGGGGCGCTTTATCTGCAAATTCCATCGGTTGCGGTGCAGCGCAACGCTCCTTATGATGCGCCGCCTTTGGCCCAAGGTTTAGGGAAGCGCCTGACCATGGGCTTTAAGCAAACCACTCCAGAGCGTGGGACGTAATGCTTCGAGGTATCCGCAAAGCCTCCGCGAATTGGCTCGGCCGCATCGTCATGGGTGTGGTGATGACGCTTTTGGCCGGCAGTTTCGCGGTCTGGGGCATCAACGACATCTTTCGCGGCTTCGGCCGCTCGACGGTCGCCAAGATCGGCGGCGTCGAAATCCCGATCGAGCAGTTCCGGCAGACCTACAACGATGCGGTGCAGATGCTCAGCCGGCAGTCCGGCCACGTGGTCACGCCGGAGGAAGCCATGGCCCGCGGCGTGCCGCGGCAGGTCTTGAGCGAGATGGTCGCCGAGGCCGGCTTGAACGAGCGCGCGCGGCAAATGCGGCTTGGCGTTTCCGATGCCGAAATCTCGCAGCGCATCGTTACCAATCCGTCGTTCCAGAACCAGCAAGGCCAGTTCGACCGCGCCCGGTTCGAAGACGCGATGCGCAATGCCGGCTTCAACGAGAAGCGCTTCGTCGCCGAGCAGCGCAACCTGACGCTTACGCCGGCAGATCATCGATTCGGTCTCGGGCAATATCCCGCTGCCGAGCGCCTGGCTCGACGCGCTTAATCAGTTTCAGAACCAAGCAGCGCAGCATCGCCTATTTGGCGCTCGGTCCGGCGCAAGCCGGCGACATTGCGCCGCCGACCGCGGAAGCAGCTCAGCAAATATTTCGATGCGCGCAAAATCCTGTTCCGCGCGCCGGAATTCCGCAAAATCGCGGCCGTGGTGGCGACGCCGGCGGAGCTCGCCAAGACCGCCGAGGTCCCGGACGAGGACGTCAAACGGATTTTTGACACCTACCGCAACCGCTACATCACGCCGGAGCGCCGCCACATCGAGCAGATGCCGTTTCCCACCATGGCCGAGGCGCAAGCCGCCAGCGACGCGCATCAAGGGCGGCCTGACGTTCTCGGCGCTCGCGGCCGAGCGCGGGCTCAAGGAGCAGGACCTCGATCTCGGCACGGTGCCGAAATCCACCATCATCGATCCGGCCGTGGCGGATGCCGCCTTTTCGCTCAAGGACGGCGAAGTGAGCGCGCCGGTGCAAGGCCAGCTTCGGCGTGGTCATCGTCACCGTGTCGCAGATCATCCCCGAGGAAGGCAAAACCTTCGCCGACGTGGCGCCGCAGATCCGCAACGAGATCGCCTTGGCGCGCGTCAAGAAAGTCGTCCAGGACATCCACGACAAGATCGAGGACGCCCGCGCCGGCGGCGCCTCGCTCGAGGAAGCGGCGCAGAAACTGAAGCTGCCGGTCGTCACCTACGACGCCATCGACCGCTCCGGCCGCGGCCCCGACGGCAAGCCGATCGAAAACCTTCCCCACGCCGCCGAAGTGGTCAACGCCGCGTTCGCGACCGATGTCGGCGTCGACAACGATCCGCTCGAGGCCGATGGCGGCTATATCTGGTACGACGTCGACCGGCATCACGCCGGCGCGCGAGCGCAATCTCGACGAGGTGAAAAGCCAGGTCGAGGCAGCAGTGGCGCGACGACGAGATCGCCTCGCGGCTGAAGGCCAAGGCGGCCGACATCCTCGACAAGCTGAAAAACGGCGGCACGCTCGAGGCCATGGCCGCGGCCAACGGCGTCAAAGTCGAAACCGCGACCGGCATCACCCGCAGCAAGCCGCCGGAGACGATTTCGGCGCGGATGATCGACGCCATCTTCCACACCGCCTTGGATGCCTATGCCAGCGCCGAGGGCGACAAGCCGACGCAATGGACCGTGTTCCGGGTGACCGACGTCAAAACGCCGAGCCTCGACGCCAACTCACCGAACGGCCAAGCAGCTCGACGAGATGGTCATCGCGCCAAATCGGCGACGACGTGTTCGGCCAGTACATGGCGTGGCTGGAGAGCGATCTCGGCACCAGCGTCAACCAGTCGGCGCTCCAGCAAGCCTTGGGCAACAGCGCGCCGGATACCAATTGAATGCAGATCGAGCCTTCGGCGGAAAATTTCGCCGCGCGCTATGAGGCCGGCGAGCCGCAGGTGGTGTGGACGACGCTGGTCGCGGACCTGGAAACGCCGGTCTCCGCCTTCCTGAAAATCGCCGGCTCCCGGCCGATGAGCTTTTTGCTGGAATTGGTCGAAGGCGGCGCGGTGCGCGGCCGCTATTCGATCATCGGGCTCGAGCCCGACATGATCTTCCGCGTCGATGGCGAGCGCGCCGAGCTCAACCGCGCGCCGGCGAGCGACCCGGCGGCGTTCGCGCCGATGGCCGAGCCGCCGCTGCAGGCGTTGCGCGCCTTCATCGCCGAAAGCCGCATCGCGCTGCCCGACGACCTGCCGCCCATGGCGGCCGGCGTGTTCGGCTATCTCGGCTACGACATGGTGCGGCTGATCGAGGAATTGCCGGCGCAGGCGCCCGACCCGATCGGCATCCCGGACGCCATGCTGGTGCGCCCGACGCTGGTGATCGCGTTCGATGCCGTCAAAGACACCATCACCGTGGTCTCGCCGGTGCGGCCGCAAGCCGGCCTGTCGGCGAAGGCCGCGCTCGCGCGCGCGGTCGAACGCCTCTCCGCCGTGGTCGATGCGCTCGACCGGCCGCTCGACAAATCGGCGGCGGACATCGACCTGGGCCCGCTCGACGTCGCGCCGCGCTCGAACACCACGCCGGCCGAATTCAAAGCCATGGTGCTGCGCGCCAAGGACTACATCGCCGCCGGCGATATTTTTCAGGTGGTGCTGTCGCAGCGTTTCGAGGCGCCGTTTGCGCTGCCGCCGTTCGCGCTTTACCGCGCGCTGCGCCGGGTCAATCCGTCGCCCTATCTGTTCTTTCTCGAATTCGGCAGCTTCGCCATCGCCGGATCGAGCCCCGAGCTGATGGTCAAGGCGCGCGACGGTATCGTCACCATCCGCCCCATCGCCGGCACGCGGCCGCGCGGCGCCACGCCGCACGAAGACCAGGCGCTCGAAGCGGAACTGCTCGCCGACCCGAAGGAACGCGCCGAGCATCTCATGCTGCTCGATCTCGGCCGGAACGACGTCGGCCGCGTCGCCGAGATCGGCTCCGTCACCGTCACCGACCAGTTCTTCATCGAGCGCTACAGCCAGGTGATGCACATCGTCTCCAATGTCGAGGGCAAGCTGCGCCGCGACCGCGACGCGCTCGACGCGCTGGCCGCGGGCTTTCCCGCCGGCACGGTGTCGGGCGCGCCAAAGGTGCGCGCCATGCAGATCATCGACGAATTGGAGAAGGAGAAGCGCTCGCTCTATGCCGGCTGCGTCGGCTATTTCTCCGCCGGCGCCGACATGGACACCTGCATCGTGCTGCGCACCGCGCTGATCAAGGACGGCACCATGTATGTGCAGGCCGGCGCCGGCATCGTCGCCGATTCCGATCCGCAATTCGAGCAGCAGGAATGCATCAACAAGGCGAAGGCGCTATTCCGCGCCGCCGAAGAAGCCAAGCGTTTCGCCAGCGCGGTGCGGCGCGGGCAGTAGCGGCCGCACGCTAATCGCCGCGGCGCGATATCGCGCTCACGCTGCCGTTGATCTTCCCACGTCACCTTGCAGCCGAAGCGAGAAATGCCGCCATTGCGGCAAGAAGGCCCAAAGCGCCATATCGACAGCCATGTTGTCATCCTCCATGGCCGCCCCTGCTCTATTAATCGCGCATCCGGCCGATAGGCACCGTGTTCGAATGTCGCACCGCGAGCCGCTTCGGTTATGGTTCGTTTATATCGGCCGATAGTTTTATCCAATGTCCTACCGCAGCCGGCGGCCAGACGTGCTAACGTGATGTCGGCGTATCGCGATGGGTTGGGAGATAGCAATGCGGAGCTGGCGCCGGCTGGTGCTGGGTTCATCCTGGCGTTCGTTGCCGCCGACGCCCTCGTTGGCGCAAACAGCAGTGGCGCCAACATCTTGGCCCGACCAGCCCGGTGCGGCTGATCATGCCGTATCCGCCGGCCACCAGCGGCGATCTCATCTCGCGGAAGGTGGCGCTGTTCCTCAGCCAGAAACTCGGCGCCCCGTTCTTTGTCGACAACCGGCCCGGCGCCAATGGCAATATCGGCATGAAAGCGGCGAAGGATGCGGCGCCCGACGGCTATACGTTCGTGTCGGCAAGCGACATCCAGTTCGCGGTCTCGCCGGCGCTTTACCCGAATTTGTCCTACGACATGGATCGCGATTTCACGCCGGTGGCGCCGCTCGCGCGCATCATCAATGTCATTGTCGCCAACCGGAATCTCAAAGCCAATAATCTGCGAGAGCTGGTGGCGCTGGCCAAGGCCGAGCCCGGCAAATTCACCTACGCATCGACCGGCGTCGGCAGCACGCACCAGTTGTTCATGGAGATGCTCAAGATGCAGGGCGGCTTCGACCTGGTGCACGTGCCGTACAAAGGCACCGGCGAAGCGACGCCCGATCTCATCAGCGGCCAGGTCGACGTGATGTTCTTCGGCGTGACCCAGGCGCTGACCCAGGCCAATGCCGGGCAGCTCAAGATTTTGGCCGTCGGCTCGCCGAACCGGTTGCCGCAATTGCCGGACGTGCCGACGATCGCCGAATCCGGTTTTCCGGGTTTTACCTCGACCAATATCTGGGGCGTCATGGCGCCGGCCGGCACGCCCGAGCCGATCGTGGCGAAATTCCGCGACGCCATCGCGCAGGCGCTGGCGGACGCCGATATCCGCGCCTGGTACCGGACATCGGCGCTCTCGACATTGGATGGCGGCACCGACGAGATGATGCGCACCATCCGCGAGGAGCGCGCGATGTGGCCGCAAGTCGTCAAGGCGGCGAACATCAAGTTGACAGAGTGACGGCGTCGCTCGATATGCTACCTGATGAAAAATAACAGGGAGATGGCCATGAGCACGCAAGCGTTCGAGGTGTCGCAACGACCATCGCAACTTGCGCACGCGTGCGCTGGCGCCGGCAATCGGCGCCGAAATCATCGGCGTCGATCTCAGCGCGCCGATGAGCGATGAAACTTTCGCCAAGGTGCTCGACTGTTGGCACCGCAATCTCGTGATCCTGTTCCGCGATCAACATCTCACCGAAGACGACCAGGTCCGCTTCGGCGAGCGCTTTGGGCCGCCCGCGGTGAGCCACACGCGGCGCTACACGACCAAGAACCCGGCGGTGATGCTGATTTCCAACATCCGCGAAAACGGCAAGCTGATCGGCGCGCTACCCGACGGCGAGATGCACTTTCACACCGACCAATGCCATCAGGAGCGGCCGGCGATGGCGTCGATGCTCTATGCGCTGGAAATTCCGCGCACGGGCGGCAACACGCTGTTCGCCAACGCCTATCTCGCCTACGAAACGCTGCCCGCGGCGATGAAAAAGAGCATCGAAGGCCGCAACGCGCTCAATGCCTACGACTATGACAACGCCTCGATGAAGCGCGGCACCAAGCCGCGCGACGGCATTCCGTCGTACTGGCATCCCATCGTGCGGACCCATCCGGCCACCGGGCGAAAGGCGCTCTATGTCAACCGGCTGATGACCGTCGCCATCGAAGGACTGCCGGATGCCGAAGGCGAGGCCCTTCTCAACGCGCTGTTCGATCATCAGGAGCAGCCGCAATTCATCTACGAGCATATCTGGCGGCCGCACGACCTTTTGATGTGGGACAACCGCTGCACGCTCCACGCCCGGACCGACTTCAGCGCCGCCGAACGCCGCCTGATGCGGCGATTGACCATCCTCGGCGAAAAGCCGGTTTGATGCGCGCGCCCACGGTGCGCGCCCGGCCGGGATCGTGATAAAATCGGCGCCATGACGAAACGATCCGGCGGTGCTTCGATCGCTTGCGTGTTCGCGCTTTCGGCGCTTGCGCTGACGGCTGCGCAGTCGCCCGCCCGCGCGCAATCGGCCGATCTGGTGCTGTGCGACCGGCTCGCCGCCGATCCCACCGATCCCGACAAGCCGGCGGACGTCAAAGGCGCAGCCGACATCGCGCCGTCCGACGTCGCCACCGCGATCAAATTCTGCAAGATCGCGGCGCCGTCGTCGCGCCGGGCGCTGTTTCAGCTCGGCCGCGCCTACGCCGCCAACGGGCAATTGCCCGACGCGATCGCCGCCTATCGCAAGGCGATCGACAAAGGCAGCTCCGCGGCCATGGTCGAGCTCGGCATCCTGTATGCCGCGGGCTCCGGCGTCGACAAGGACGAGGCGCAGGCGCGGACGCTGTTCGAGCGCGCCGCCGCGGCCGGCAATCCGCGCGGCGTGACCCGTCTCACCGCGCTCTCCAACGGCGGCGCCGCCGGGCCGCCGGCGGATCCGGCCCAGGCCAGGGCGATGCTGATGAAAGCGGCGGACGCCAATTCCGCCGAAGCGCAGTTTCAGCTCGGCGTGATGTATGCGGAAGGCACCGGCGGCCCGAAGGACGAGGTCGCGGCGCGGGCCATGTTCGAAAAGGCCGCCGCCCAAAACCACGCCGAGGCGTTGGATTGGCTGGGCTCATTCGTGCTCTCCGGCCGCGGCGGACCGCAGGACACCAAGGCCGCCAAGGGCTATTACGAGCAGGCCGCAGCGCTCGGCAACGAAGACGCCAAGGCCGCGCTCAAGCGCCTGGAATGTTCCATGATCATCAAAGACAGACGCGGCAACTTCGTCGGCACTCTCTGCTTTTAGCGGCAGCGGCGCGCCGTTTACGTCTTCACCGCACCATCGCGGTGAATCGGGTCGACCCACAGCACGGTTTGCGGCTTCTCCACCGGCTCGATGTCGAGATTGATGGCGATCGCCTCGCCGTCGCTGCGCACCAGCACGCATTCCAGCACCTGGTCGGGGCTGGCATTGATCTCCTGATGCGGCACATAGGGCGGGATGAAGATGAAATCGCCGGGATTGGCCTCGGCGGTGAATTGCAGGTGCTCGCCCCAGCGCATGCGCGCCTTGCCGCGCACCACATAGATGATGCTTTCCAAATGCCCGTGATGGTGCGCGCCGGTTTTCGCATCCGGCTTGATGGTCACCGTGCCGGCCCACAGTTTTTGCGCGCCGGCGCGGGCGAAATTGATCGCGGCCTTGCGATCCATGCCCGGCGTCGACGGCACGTTGGGATCGAGCTGATTGCCCGGAATGACGCGCACGCCGTCGTGCTTCCAGCGCTCGGTCTCGTCTGGGGATGAGTGATCGTGACTTTCAGTCATGAACATCAATACCACGAACACCCCCATGGTCGCCAGCGAACGGCAGGCCGATGGCCGGCGCCGTGGCAAGAATTCTCTTGCCGCGGCCCGGGCGCTTCGGCTAGATTTTTCCTAGGAATTATTTTGCTATTTTTTAGACGGCTGTTGGGCGATGGCTGCTTCACGATTTCACATCTGCTTGCCACCTATCGCGCTGCTCGTCGTTCTATTGGCGCCCGCTCCCGCAACCGCCGCTCAGTACGCCGTTGATGGGTTTTCGCTCGGGGCTCGTGTTGCTCCCGATGACCCAAACTATATGTCGTTTGGCTGCAAGCCTGCCGACGATGTTTATAATGCGACGCGTTGTGACCGGAAGCAGCAACGGAATATCAAGGGCACCACCGTGCCTGTCACAAACGCTTTCATTTATGATCAGGACAGAACTGTAATCTACACCATGATGGGTGCGCCGGCCGCGGCCCTGAACACGAGCGTTGTGCAGGCGGAAGTCCAGAGCTTGTCGTCGCAGATGAACGAGCAGCCCGCGAACGTCAATTGGCCCAATGTACAGGACGGAGCACCCAACGCCGTATTTGCGACCTGGGGCAGCGTCAAACTCGAAGAGGTTGGCGGCACTGACCTCAGCGACATTGCCGACGGCAAGGACCCGCATCTCGGCGTGCTCGTCGATACGCTCGGTGACTTGCCGACGTCGGCAAAAAAGGGCTTCCCCATCTATCGAATTACCGGCGGTCGCGGCTTCCTGTACACGGCAAGCTTCGACGCCAACGGTCGCGGTCGCAAGCGCTATATCGCCATCGATCCCGCCGATCTCGCCGTCCGGCAATTTCAGGCCGCGCTGCAAAAGCTGCTGCAACAAGATCAATCGCTCGCCAAGGACGATTACCGGCTATGGCCGGATGTCGCCATCATGACACGTGTGCTGGCGCGCGACAGGTCGCCAAAAGTCGCCAACGACGCGTTGGATGCAATATTCAAAAAATTCCCTTCAAAGAAGCTGCAGTCCCACGTTTGGGCGCTCATTCCTTCGGGTGCGATCCTGCGGCTGGGCGCCAATATATATTCGCGCCTCGACCAATACGGGCCGCAGACGGAGCACCCGGACGTCCGCAACGCCATCCAAAGCTTCCTAGCGAGCAAACAGCCCGATCCCTTTATCGAATTCGCCTACTACATCAACGGCGACTTCGAAAAGGCGCTGTCCGCAAATCCGAAGTCGGTTATCGCCAACGTCCTGCACTATGCGGCCGGTTACAAAATCATGGGGTCGCTGTTCCAGAATACGTTGCCGCGATCAGCGCGCACCTGTCGCCAGGTGCAGACGCGAGCGCCGTGGTTGAGCTGAAAAGCCTGATGGCCAATTCTCCGGACGCGGGATATTACGTGGCCTCGGGGCTTAGCTTCGCCAATCGCAACCCCGATCTTTACCGCCGATAGCCCGCTCGGCAATATCAACCCCAATTTCGCCGCACGTGCCGCCGCCGCAAAGCCGCATTTTGAGGCTGTCGCACTGGATTTATCCATGCCACTCGCGGATGATGCCGCCTACATGCTGGGCTGGTTGGCGCATCATCAAGGCAAGCGGGATGAAGCAATGGCGGACTTCTCCCAGGCCATGATCGTGGGCAATGGCGACTATTCGGGTGCGGCAACAAGTGAAGTAATAAGAATTTTCGCCAAATATCCCGCACGACAGCAATACGCGCTGGTGAGTCACACGCCGGCTTTGCCAAACAGCCGGCGCTTTGGTATGTCGCAGCGCGCGCCGCGTACCGGGATTTCGACTATGCGTTGGCCGGCGAAATCGCCACCCACGGCCTCAATGCACTCAACGTGCCCGCAAACTCCCTGCCCCAGACAACCGATCCCGACCGTATCGCGGCGGGTATCAAGAAGTTCAATCCCGACTTAGCGGTCGATTCGAATGCAGTCGAACTGCCTTATGTGAACGAGGCTTCAAAGGAAATTTCGCAGTATCTGGACTTTTTGAGCTCGGCGGGCACGCAACAGCCGGATGTCCTTTATAAGCGCGCACGCGCAATCATCATCAAGTATTCCATGTTAATCGATCCGAGTTTCCGGCCCGGCGGCGATCGCCTGCCGCATGTGCTTGCGCACAGGGATCTCCGACAGGCGCTTCACATGATCGACGCGACCCTCGATAAGACGGCAAAGAATCCGGCACATGGCCAGTTGCGCGAATTGCTTTACTATCGGAAGGCCCGAATTATGGCGGTGTACCAGCCTGAGCGGACCGTCGATGTCGTCGGAGCCATGCAACGGGAATTTCCCGATTTAAAATTATTGGACGACGCAATGGCCGAACAGATATACGCGCAGGGCATAGAAATGGGGGATCCGCAGGCCGCGCGGACAACATTCCAAAAGCTTCTCGCCGCGTTTCCGAACGGCAACGCGGTCGATAATGCCTATTCATGGATGTCGATTATTCTTCGAACCGCGTGCAAAACCGATGAAGAGCAAACCATAGAGCGCGACTTAATTCGACGTTTCCCGCTGACCAGGCATGCCCGCTACGCCAGGGAACGCTTGGCCAAGCCCATTCGATGCCAATCGTAGCGATAAATGTAGGGGCCCTAATCCACGTCAACACTACGCCATAAAAGGCCCTTCAAGGTGCAAGCACCCGCGCGATGCGAAAGCCGACATCGTCTCTGCCGGTGTCTGGTGGCGCCCAGTCGCGGCTCGCCGATCGCAGCGGCTTGGCGCCGTACAGCCACGAACCGCCGCGAATCACCCTTCGAATGCAATTGTCCTCCGACCGCCACGCCGATCCGTCGGTAGGGGCCCCTTGATAGCCATCGCGATGGCAATCCTCGACCCATTCGGAGACGTTGCCATGCATGTCGTATAAGCCGAATAAATTGGGTTTCATTTTGCCGACTTCATGCGTCTGCGCTTGTGAATTCGCGGAGTACCAGGCGAATTGGTCCAGCATTCCATCGTCATTGCCGAAGGAATAGTAAGTCGGCTTGGTCGCGCGCGCGGCGTATTCCCATTGTGCCTCGGTCAGGAGCCGGTAGGTTTTACCGGTGATCTTGCTGAGCCAGGCGACATAAATCTGAGCATCATTCCAACTGACGTTAATGACCGGCCGGTTGTCGCGTCCCCAGCCCGCGGCGCCGATACTGGGATCGCAGCCGCCGTGCGCCGCGCATGCATCCCACTCGTGGAAAGTCACTTCATAGATGCCGACCGCGAATTGCTGCGCGATCGTCACATCGTGCTGGGGCGTCTCGCCCTTGACATGATCGCTGTCGGGCGAACCCATCTTGAACGCGCCAGGCCGGCACCACGGTCATCTTCGGACAATCGCCGCATTCTTGGAACGTGTCGTGCGGCTTGAGTGCTCTTTCCTTGTCCGCACTGAGTGTCGCGACGGTGGTCAGGCGATAAAATTCGTCTTGCAGCGTGCGCTGATATTTCCAGCCGGCAATGCCCAGGATCAGCGCCGCGGCGAGGCCACCGACCAGCATTCGCACCAGCGTCTTGCTCTTGCGCTCAGCCGCTTCCCGGGCCCGGCAGGCCTCGATATAGGCGAGTCCGTCGTTTGCCGAGACGCTTGCGAAAATCCGCGCGCGTCGCCAATCGCTCCGCCGCACGCAGCCGCTCGCCGCGATGGTCGAGCCATGCCGCGGCGCCGCTGTGCCGGACCCAATCGGATGCGGCCCGCTCAATAGCATCAAGTAACTTGAGATTTTCGGCATCAAGCTTCAGCCATTCCGTGAGCGGCGGCCACTGGCGCAGCAGACTTTCGTGCGCAATCTCGACGACGTCGGCTCCGGAGCGGCGGTCGGCGACGAGCAGCCGCGCCTCGACCAACCGCTCCACCATGGCGCGCTCGCTCGGCGCGAATTCCTCGAGCCGTGCCACGCGCCGCATCGGCATGCCGCTCTCGGGATCGATCCGCGCCAGCCAGGGAATAAACGCCGCACGCAGGCAGGCGAGCTGCGTCATCCTTGGCGGCCGGAATCGCGGGAGCGTCGGCGGCCTTGCTCAGCGCCCGCTTGAGCGCCATGTTGATCGAGCCGGCTACGCCGCCCATGGCATCGTATTGTTGCGAGCGTGATGCTGCCGCCGGCGCTGAATATTCTTGATAAAGGTTCGACAAGCGTGAACGCGAGCAACGGCAGGGCGTCCGCGCCGGTCGCGTCCGTTAGCCAATTGCTCGGTCAGCGCCGAATCAATCGTCAGAACTCTGTCCGCGCCGGCCGATGACGTCGAGCGGCTTGAGGATAATATCGCGGTAGGATGTTTGTGGCAGCGGCAATAGCGGCAAAGTCTCCGGAGCCTCCAAACCGGCTTCGGCAATGGCTTGGAACAGCCGTGCGGCGTTGTCAGAACGGATCGTAAGCAATGCGAACGGATCGACGCCTGTGGGCGGATCGCAGCATGAGCTTCGCAAGGAGAAATAGAGCGCGTTGGCTTTCCTCCGCGTCGTCGGACGCAAACAGCTCCTCAGCCTGATCGATAGCCAGAAGCAGCGCGGGCGCACGCGCGTGCTTGATCGCCGATGCGGCGTTCCTCGAGCGCCTGTTCGGCTGCAAGCTCGCCATCAGTTTGGCGAACGATGCCGTGCGGCCTTGGCCGCGTCGTCGGACATGAGTTGCGCGTGAATGTCGCCGGCATTGACCGGCAGAACCGGGCGCGACAACCGCGCGGCGAGTTTTCGGCCGAAACCTTCCGGACCGGTCAATATGCCCTGAGCCGGCCGTACAATGGCAAGCGGTGCAAAATCGGGATCGCGGTCGAGCCGCGGCCAAAGGCCGGCCCGCAAGATACGACGACTTGCCAGCACCGGAGGACGCTTGAATAACCAGCAATCGCGGGCGGCCGTCGCGGCGAAGCAACGCGAAGCTTGTCAAGACCGCGCACGATATCGGCGTCGCGGCCAAAAAATATTCCCGCATCGCCTTCGGTGAAAGCGCTCAACCCCGGAAATGGTTCTGCATCCGGCCTGTCCTCGGGAGGCCACGCAAAATGATCGGGCGTGATACCGCGCTTGAATAGATAATCCTTCACGCTCGCGAGCGCGTCGACGTTGAATTTAATTTCGAAATGCTCCCCCGCGATAGTCTACCGTTCTCAAGTGTGGCTCTGCGGCGGCGCCGAAAGGTCGACGATCTGCCGCTCCTTGTAGAATCCAGCCGCCGATCCTCGAACTTTATGTCGCGCAGCAGCACGACGATAATTTCCTTGCCGTAGTCCTCCGCCTTGCGCACCTCGGCAAGACATTCCGGCGAGGATAGCGATTCCGGCGACACGAGCAGAATGATAGCTTCGCAGCGCGTATTCGCTTTACGCAGCGCGTCTTTCCAACGCTCGCCTGCCGCCTATGTTTTCGCAGGTCGAGAAATACATCGTCTTCCGGCCAGCCGTTGTTTGCCCAGCCACTGCTTGAACGCAATTGCAGAGGCGTTATCCTTGCTGGAATGGCTGATGAAGAGACGTGACAAGACGTGGGCCCGCGGAGGTTGTCAGGCCACAAGATAAATCCGCGATAGCGGGGCTGGCAATGCTCGATCCTTGATGCAGCCCACGAGCAAAGTCGTAAAATAATTCTGCCTCGCTGTCTCGACATAGCAAACGCCTTGACGCGCTCCGTCGACCGCCGGTCGATGCCAATGCTAACGATCGCGCGGCATATCAACCGGCCGCCCCGACGAATTTGAAGCCGTCGCCCCAGCGCCGCACCCGGCCGGTCGAGGGCGCCGGAAAATGGGTCGCGCACATGATGGTCGGCTCCTCGCAGAAACGGTCGAACACTTTGCGCCGGGTTTTTCCGGCCTGCGGCGAATTGTAATCGGCCATCATGCCGAGCTCGGGATATTTGCCCTGCAGCGGCGAATGAATCATATCGCCGGTGATCAGCGCGTCGGCGCCGGCGCGGCCGACCAGCACCGAGAAATGATCGATGGTGTGGCCGGGCGTCGGAATGAACTGCAGCTGCTCATTGAAGACGAAATCGCTTTTGACGATCTGGGCGCGCTTGGCCGCGATGATCGGCAGCACCGAGTTGGTGATCCACGGCACGCTGTCGGGATTGTCCTTCTGCCGCGCCGTCCAGTGCTCGAGCTCGCGGTCGGCCATGATGTATTTCGCCTTGGGGAAGGTCGGCACCCAGCGGCCGTTTTCGAGCTTGGTGTTCCAGCCGACGTGATCGGTGTGCAGGTGCGTGCACATCACGTAGTCGATATCGTTGACGCTGAGGCCCGCCGCCTCAAGCCCCTTCTCGAACCGATCGCTGTTCATCATGTGCCAGAACGGCCGCGTCGGCCGCGGCTTGTGATTGCCGACGCAGGCATCGACCAGGATGTTGTGGTGCGGCGTCTTGATGACGAAGCTTTGGATGCAGAGCATCAGCTTGTCGGCCGGATCGAGGAATGCCGGCTGCAGCCAGGGGCGGTTCTCGTCGAGCAACTCCTTGGTTATGGTCGGGAAAAATCCCATGGCGTCGAAGAACGCGCCCTGCTGCTCGATGACGGGATGGATTGTGATGTCCTTGAGCGTAATCGGCATGGTCATTGGAATACTTTCTGTGGACGGCGCTGCGGCGATGTTAGTCGCCTAGGACGCGCACGCAAGCGGCAACGGCACAATCGGTACTTGTGTCGAGCGCCCGCCTGCCCGATCATGGGCGGCGCTACAAAACAAATACCGGGAGGATTTTATGCGTGTGCAACTCGCAGCTTTCACGATCATTGCCACAGCCGTCGCGTCTCATGCCTGGGCGCAAACCACGGCGCCGGCTTCGGTGTTCATGAGCGATAAAGACATCATGGCCCTGGTCGACAAGGCAAAAGCCGACCGCAAGGGCGACGCGCCGGTGACGGCCGAGCCCATCCTGCTGCTGGCGCCCTACCGGGCGCAGCTCGAATACCGCCCCGGCAACGCGCCGGCGGCATTGCACGAGCACGACGCCGAACTGATGGTCGTGCTCCAAGGCACCGGCGATATCGTCACCGAAGGCAAGCTCGTCGATGAGAAGCGCGTCAACGCCAACAATCTCACCGGCTCATCGATCTCGGGCGGCGTGTCGCACCAGGTGGTCAAGGGCGATATGATCCTGATCCCCTACAACACCCCGCACCAGGTGATCCCGAGCGGCGGCGCGCCGATCGTGCTGATGACCATGCACGTGCCGTATCCGGCGGCGGGCTGGCCGCCGGCCAATTAGACCGCGGCGTACCAGCGCCTGCCCCATCGCGCCGGCCGAAAGCCGCCGCTCACCAGGCGAAGGATGAGCAAGAGCACGACTGCGCCGATGAACGCGTTCAATATGAGCGAAAGGATACCGGTGCCGAGATGGACGCCGAGCTGCGGCAACAGCCAGTCGCCGATGAAGGCGCCGATCAGGCCGACGATCAGATCGCCGATCAGGCCAAAGCCACCGCCGGCCATCACCCGGCCGGCCAGCCAGCCGGCGACGATGCCGACCACAAGGATGACCAAAAGACTTTGATTGGAAAGATTCATAGCTGTTTCCCCACGTGATATGCCGGCGGGGTAATCCCTCGCTCTGGGAAAAGTTCCATGGCGCCGCCGGGAAATTACGGTGGCAACAGTACACCAATCGCCGTGTTCAGGCCCGGCGAACGTGGTCGGCCAAAGCTGAGGCAACGCGGGCGATCACGCCGTCCCAGTCACGGCTGTCGTCCTGGCGAAACTGCCGCGCGGTCGGATACCAGGGGCTGTCGTCGCGACCGAGCAGCCAGCGCCAACAGGTGCCGTCGCGATTGAGCAGCCAAAACGGCTTGCCGAGCGCGCCGGCAAGGTGGGCCACCGACGTGTCCACCGCAATGACGAGATCCAGATTATCGACCAGCGCGGCGGTATCGGAAAAATCGTGCAGGTCGTCGGTCCAGTCGATCACGCGGTGACGCAGCGGGCTTTCGCGCAGCTGCGCCACCGCGTCGTCGCCTTTTTGCAAGCTGTAGAATTCGCAACCGGCGATCCCAAACAGCGGCTCTAGCCGCTCGAACGCCATGCTGCGCAGACGATCGATCCGGTTCGATCCCGGCAGCTCCTTGCGCGGATTGCCGGCCCAGACGAGACCGATCCGCATTTTTTTGTGCGCGCCGAGACGATCGCGCCACGCACGCGCCTTGGCTTCGGACGCGCCAAGATAAGGCATCCGCGCTGGGATCGTTTCGAGCGTGGTGCCGAATGCCAGCGGCAGGCTCAGCAGCGGGCAATGCATGTCGAAATCGGGCAATGGCTCGCCCATCGCGACAATCTGCGCGCCGCCGCCAAGGCTTCGCATCAATTCGTGCAATGGTTTCGGCACTTCCAGGATGACGCGCCCGGCGCGCGCGGCGACCAGCGGCACGTAGCGGCAGAACTGCAGCGTATCGCCAAGACCCTGCTCGGCGTGGAGCAGAATGGTCTTGCCGGCAACGGCATCCGATCCGGTCCACAGCGGCTGGGCAAACGTGCGCTTGTGGTCGCCGATCTGCGTGGTCTGCCAGCGCCACTCGTACTTTTCCCAGCCCCGCGTAAAATCGCCGGTGACCAGCCGGCACAGCGCCTCATTGAAATGCGCGTCGGCAAAATCCGGCCGCAGCGCGATCGCGTCGTCGTAGCTCGAAAGCGCCTCGGCGAAGCGCTTTTGCGCCTGCAGCGCATTGGCGCGATTGTAATGGGCGTCGGCAAAGTCCGGCCGCAGCGAAAGCGCGCGGTCATGGGCGGCCAGTGCCTCATCGAGGCGCTGCAGCTCCTGGAGCGCATTGCCGCGATTGCAGTGCGCCTCGGCAAAATCCGGCCGCTCAGCGATGGCGCGGTCGAAGCTTGCCAGCGCGTCCTCGAACCGGCCCAGCTCTTGGAGCGCAGTGCCGCGATTGCAGTGCGCCTCGGCAAAATCCGGCCGCAGCGCCAATGCGCGGTCGCAAGCCGTCAGGGCTTCGGCAAAACGCTTGAGGCCGCTCAATGCGTTGCCGCGGTTGGAATGCGCCTCGGCAAAGCCCGGCCGCAGCGCCAGCGCCCGGTCGGACGCGGCGAGCGCTTCTGTGAAGCGTTTCAAGGCGTTGAGCACGTTACTTCGATTGGAATGTGCGTCGGCAAAGTCCGGCCGCAGCGCAACCGCGCGGTCGTAGCTCGACAGCGCCGGATCGAACCGCTTGAGCTCCTTGAGCACATTGCCGCGATTGGAATGCGCCTCGGCGTAATCCGGCCGCGCCGCGATGGCGCGGTCCAGCGTCGCCAGCGCCTCGTCGAAGCGTTTGAGCTCGACCAGCGCGATGCCGCGATTGTTCAGGGCGAAGTGGTTTTGCGGGCTGCGCTTGAGCGCCAAATCGATCTGCCGGACCGCCTGCGCATGGTTGCCGCGCTGGTGGAAAACGACGCCGAGCAAATGCAGTGCATCGAAATGATCGGGAATTTTCTTGAGAACGCGCTGATAGATCTTCTCGGCGTCCTCGAGCCGGCCGGCCTGATGCAGCGCTAAAGCTTCGGCGAAGGGAGACAATGCTGGCATCGCGGCGATCTTTGCGGGCTGCCGTCATCCTTAGCCGACACCCGTATACAGAAAATTAACTACGCCGGCCGACCATCGGTTTTCGCAACGCGCCGCCGTTTGGGCCGATTTGACCGGGAGCTGGCGATGAAGCTGCACCTACCCGACGTGACGCTGGTCATGATCGACACCCAGTGTCACGCCCTGGCGCGGCTCGCCATGGCCGATTTGCTGCGCGATATCGCCTTCGGCGACGCCGTCATCTTCGCCGACGAACCGATCGCGGTCGAAGGCACGCGCTTCGTCAAAGTGCCGAAATGGCCGAACATCGGCCAATGCTCGCACTTCATGTGGTACGAATTGCCCGATCACATCACGACGAAATTCGCCATCAACATCCAATGGGATTCCTGGATCGTCGATGCCGGCTGCTGGTCGAACGAATTTCTGGCTTACGACTATGTCGGCGCGCCATGGTGGTACAACGACGCGCTCAATGTCGGCAACGGCTGCGCGTTGCGTTCGCGCAAGCTGATGAAATTCCTGCAACAGCACAAGGATTGCTTCCCGCTCACCATCAGCCAGGAAGACCATCTGATCAGCCGCATCTACAGGCCGACGCTCGAGCAATGCGGTTTCCGCTGGCCGACCGAGACTTTGGCGTCGCGCTTCTCGCTGGAATGCACGCGGCCAACGGAAAACTCCCGGCACTTCATGTTCCACGACAGCTTCAACTTCCCCAACGTGCTCAGCGGCGAACGGCTCGCCGAGCGCCTCGCCCTGATGCGCGCCAATCCGTCGATCGCCCGGAAAGTCGCCGAGCTCGATCAGGGCCGCAAGCCGCTGCTCCTGCCGCGTCTCGCCGCGGCATGAAATTTGAGAACGGTTGCTTGGGTGGGGATGATCGCGACAAACTTCCCGCCTGCGCTGCAACCGGCGTTCCAGCAAAAGCTTGACGCCGGGGCGACTAAGGTGGGGTCTTGCCTCACTGATGCGACCCGCTGAAGTCGCCGCCGGCGAAGACGTTCGCGCTTGCCGCTATGCTGCGTACCGAACGCGTCACGCAACAATCGATGCGGCCTTAAAGCCCGGTGGTTCCATCGGCACCTCCATGGTCGGAAGGTTGCGAAGAAATTCTGCGCCGACTCTCGGCGTTGTCAATCCGTCAATGAAAAGAAAAATTATGTGGGTTCCACGGGGCGCAACCTTTGCCGTCATTGCGAGCGAAGCGAAGCAATCCAGTTCGGCAGCTCAGCGCTGGATTGCTTCGCTGCGCTCGCGATGACGAAGCGGCTACTCCCCGCCGTTCTCTTCGCCCTCTTCCGTCAACCGCTCCACCGACGCCACCTTCTCGCCGTCTCCGGTCGAGAACACGATCACGCCTTGCGTCGAGCGGCCGGCGATGCGGATGCCGTCGACCGGGCAGCGGATCAATTGGCCGCCGTCGGTGACCAGCATGATCTGGTCCGTCTCCTCGATCGGGAACGACGCCACCAGGCGGCCGTTCTTCTCGGTGATCGACATGGCGACGATGCCTTTGCCGCCGCGGCCGGTGGTGCGGTATTCGAACGACGAGGTGCGCTTGCCGAAACCTTTTTCCGAAATGGTGAGCACGAACTGCTCGGCTTCCGACAATTCCACATAACGCGTCTGGCCGAGCTCGATGGCGCCCTCGGCCTCCTCGCCGTCGGTCGCGCCGTTGTCCTCGGCCTCGCCGTTGCTGCCGCGCCGCACCGCGTTGGCGCGCTTGAGATAGGCGACGCGCTCGTCGGCGCTGGCCTCGACGTGGCGCAGGATCGACAGTGAAATGAGTTTGTCGCCGTCAGCGAGATTGATGCCGCGCACGCCCATGGAGGTGCGGCCCTGGAACACGCGCACGTCGTCGACGGCGAAGCGGATGCATTGGCCGGCCGCCGAGGTGAGCAGCACGTCGTCATTCTCGGTGCAGATTTGCACGTCGACGATGGCGTCGCCCTCGTCGAGCTTCATGGCGATGATGCCGGAGCGGCGCACGTCGGCGAAATCCGAAAGCTTATTGCGCCGCACCGTGCCGCGCGTGGAGGCGAACATCACGTCGAGCTTGTCCCAGGTCTTTTCGTCCTCGGGCAGCGGCATGATGGTGGTGATGTTCTCGCCCTGCTCGAGCGGCAGAATATTGATCAGCGCCTTGCCGCGGGCCTGCGGCGCCGCCAGCGGCAGCCGCCAGACTTTTTCCTTGTAGACCTGGCCGCGCGACGAGAAGAACAGCACCGGCGTATGGGTCGAGGCGACGAACAGCCGGGTGACGAAATCCTCCTCGCGGGTCTGCATGCCGGCGCGGCCCTTGCCGCCGCGTTTTTGCGCGCGATAGGTCGACAGCGGCACGCGCTTGACATAGCCGGCGTGCGACACGGTGACGACCATGTCCTCGCGCTGGATCAAATCCTCGTCCTCCATCTCGCCTTCCTGATCGATGATCACGGTGCGGCGAGGCGTGGCGAATTCGCTCCTGATGGCGGCGAGCTCTTCCTTGATGATCGCCTGGATGCGGGCGCGCGAGCGCAGAATGTCGAGATAGTCGGCGATTTCGGCGGCGAGCTTGTCGAGCTCGGCCTTGATCTCGTCGCGGCCGAGCGCGGTAAGCCGCTGCAGCCGCAGATCGAGAATGGCCTTGGCCTGCTCGGCGGAGAGCCGCGTCGTGCCGGCCGGCGACACGCTATGGCGCGGATCGTCGATCAAGGTGACCATGGCGGCGACGTCCTTGGCCGGCCAATCGCGCGCCATCAACGCCTCGCGCGCCTCGTTGGCGTCCTTGGCGGCGCGAATGAGCTTGATCACCTCGTCGATATTGGCGACCGCGATGGCGAGACCGACCAGCACATGGGCGCGATCGCGCGCCTTGCCGAGGAGATGTTTGGTGCGCCGGTAGACCACCTCCTCGCGGAAGGCGATGAACAGCGTGCAGCATATCCTTCAGGTTCATCAACTGCGGCCGGCCGTTGTCGAGCGCCACCATGTTGGCGCCGAACGAGGATTGCAGCGCGGTGAAGCGGTAGAGCTGGTTGAGCACCACGTCGGGCACGGCGTCGCGGCGCATTTCGATCACCACGCGATAGCCGTCGCGGTCGGATTCGTCGCGCAGCGCCGAGATGCCCTCGAGCTTCTTGTCGCGCACCAGTTCGCCGATGCGCTCGACCAGATGCGCCTTGTTCACCTGATAGGGAATTTCGGAAATGACGATCGCCTCGCGCTCGCCGCGCAAGGTCTCGAACTCGACCTTGCCGCGCATCATGATGCGAGCCGCGGCCGAGATGATAGGCGGAGCGGATGCCCTGGCGGCCCAGAATGATGCCGCCGGTCGGGAAATCGGGGCCCGGAATGATGCCGATCAAGTCCTCGATGGAAAGCGCCGGATTGTCGATCAGCGCCACGCAGGCATCGATCACCTCGCCGAGATTATGCGGCGGAATATTGGTCGCCATGCCGACGGCGATGCCGCTGGCGCCGTTGGCCAGCAGATTGGGGAAGCGCGCGGGCAGCACCATCGGCTCGCGCTCGGAATTGTCGTAATTGGCCTGGAAGTCGACGGTGTCCTTGTCGAGGTCCTCGACCAGCGAGCCCGCCACGCGCTCGAGCCGCACCTCGGTATAGCGCATGGCCGCCGGCGCATCGCCGTCGACGGAACCGAAATTGCCCTGGCCGTCGATCAGCGGCAGGCGCATGGAGAAATCCTGCGCCATGCGCACCAGCGCGTCGTAGACCGCCTGGTCGCCGTGCGGGTGATATTTACCGATGACGTCGCCGACCACGCGCGCCGACTTGCGATACGGCTTGTTCCACTCGTAGCCGTTCTCGTGCATCGAATAGAGGATGCGCCGGTGCACCGGCTTGAGCCCGTCGCGCGCATCGGGCAGCGCGCGCGCCACGATCACGCTCATGGCGTAATCGAGGTAGCTCTTCTTCATCTCCTCGGTGATGGAAACCGGGCGAATGTCGGAGGGGCCGCCGTCTGTGGGCGGGAGATTATCGTCGTCTGCCAAAGCTGGAATTCCTGAACGAATTGCTGCTGAATTTCATAGCCGATCGGGTGCCGTTACGCCACCTTTATCGGCTTCTCCTAGATAGGATTTTCCATATTAATTTCAAGGCGTTATTGCCACACTTCGCGCCAATTTGGCGGCCTCGGGGATGGCGATTTCGAAAGCGCGCCATCGAGGCTTACACAATCGCGCCCGGCCCCTATGATGGGCGCGAAAAAGGGAGAAGCGCTTCATGGTTCAGTTGGCGGACGGCGACATCAAGACCCGCGAGGTGCTGGGCTGGAAGGGCGTGCACGTGCTGCACTTCATGGGCTCGTCGTGCTCGCAGAAGCTGCGCATCTTCCTCAACCTCAAGGGCATCCCCTGGCAGTCGCATCCGATCGATCTGCCGGCCTATGAGAACATGCAGCCGTGGTTTCTCGGCATCAATCCGCGCGGCCTGGTGCCGGTGCTGGTGCACGACGGCGCCGTGCATATCGAGAGCAACGACATCATCCAGTATCTGGAACGGACATTCCCGACGCCGCGGCTGATTCCGGCCGGCCACGAGAACGAGGTGGCGGCGCTGCTCAAGCACGAGGACGACCTGCATCTCGATCTGCGCACGTTGAGCTTCCGCTTCGTGTTCGCGCCGCCCGGGCCGCCAAAACCCGTGGCCGCGCTCGAAAGCTACCGCGCCAACGGCTCCGGCACCGTGCAGGGCGTGAACGACCACGAGAAGCAGATCCAGATCGAGTTCTGGCAGCGCGCCGCCAAGGAAGGTTTTACCGACGAGCGGGCGCGCGCATCGGCATTGAAATTCCGTGCCGAGTTCGACGCGCTGGAGAAAAAGCTCGCGCAGCAGCCCTATCTGATGGGCGACGATTTGAGCGTGCTCGACATCGCCTGGCTGATCTACCAGCACCGGCTATCGCTCGCCGGCTATCCGTTCGCGCGGCTGCATCCGCGCGTGCACGCCTGGGCCGAGAAACTGCGCGCCATGCCGGAATTCGCCAAGGAGATCGGCCAGCTTCGCCATTCGCCGGATCAACTCGACGCCGTCCGCCGCGCCCAGGCCGGCAAGACTTTGGAAATGGTCGCCGGGTTCTAGCGCGCGCGGCCGATCTTGATCGTGTGAGTCATGCCGCTCGACTTTGCAATTTCGGCGCTGCTGACGCTGCTGGTCGTGGTCGATCCGGTGGGGCTGGTGCCGACCTTCCTCGCCGTGACCGAAGACTTGCCGCGCGCGGCCCGCCGCAGCGTCGCGGTGCGCGCCAGCATCATCGCCGGCGCGATCCTCATCGGCACGGCGCTGATCGGCGATTGGCTGCTGCACACGCTGTCGATTTCGCTGCCGGCGTTCCGCATCGCCGGCGGGCTGCTGTTGTTCTCGATCGCTTCCGAAATGGTGTTCGGCGTGCGGCTGCGCCGCGAGAGCCGGGAGGCCGAGGAAGCGGTCGAAGAGCATGTCCGCAACATTGCCGCCTTCCCGCTGGCGATCCCGCTGCTGGCCGGTCCCGGCGCGATCACCGCCACCGTGCTGTTGGCCGGACGTGCCGGCGGCAATCCGATGCTGATCGCGGTCTTGATCGCGGTCGTGGTGCTGGTCGCGGCCTCGTGTTTTGTCGCTTTCCTGTTTGCCGAGCGGATCGGCCGCGCCATCGGCCTGACCGGCAATATCGTGCTGTCGCGGCTCCTCGGCGTGCTGCTTGCCGCGCTTGCCGTGCAATATGTGGTCGACGGCGTGCGCGCGGTCCTCAACGGATGAGCGATAAGTCTTCATTAACCATGATCGTTCACGATTGATTAGGGGCGACGCGACGCAAGCGGGCATCGCTGGAGATCAGTGTCATGGCCATTTCCGGAATGTCTTCGGCAGGTTTTCACGCCTCGAGCCAACAGGCGATGCAATCGCTGTCGCACCACAAGCACGGCAGCCATCGCGGCCAATCGCTCACCGATGTCGATGCCACAGGCTCGAGCGTGGCCTCGGCGCCGAGCAAGACCGGCAAGATCGGCAGCAAGATCGACATCCGGGCTTAAGCGTTCGCGGCCATGGACGCAAAAGACAGCCGGCCCGCCGCGTTTCGCGTGCGCTCGGCACAGCCCAAAGACATCCCGGCGCTGATGCGATTGAAGCGCCTGTTGGCGCAGAGCGAGAATGCCCTGCACGCGGTGCGCGCCAGCGAGGCCGATTGGCTGCGCGACGGTTTTGGTCCCAACGCGGGTTTCCTCGCCTTTGTTGCCGAAGATTCCTCCGGCGTGATCGGCATGGCGACGTGCAGTGAGCGCGCCGTCACCGGCTGGAACGGACCGGTGATTTTCCTGCAGGATTTGTTCGTCGAGCCTGATTGCCGCCAGCAGGGCGTCGCCAACGCGCTGATGGCGCGAATAGCGGCGCTGGCGCGCGACGTCGGCAGCCCGATCGTCGAGCTCACGGTGCGGGCCGACAATCCGGCGCAGAATTTTTATTCGCGCAGCGGATTCCAGCCGCTGCCGCACTGCCTGACCTTCGTCCTTGCCGGACCGGCGCTGGCGGCGCTCGCCGAGCAAGACAGCGAAACGCTCGCGCTCGCCGGCTGATCCCCACCCTCGCCGCAGGCAAGGCAGCAAAGCGCGCGATCAATCCAAGCGCGGCTGCCAGACCATCAGCAGAATGATCGCGACCATGGCGGCAAGAAGAAAGGCCGCGAGCGCGAACCAGATGCGGAACAGGCGCGGATAATCGTCGGCGCGCGTGCCGCGGCCCAGCGCCGCCTGCCGCGCCATATTGCGCAGGCGGATCTCGACGCGCAGCGACACCAGCCAAACCGCGACGACCGCGACGTAGAGCACCAGCGAGACGTCGATCCAGAATTCATTGAGTGGCGTAAGCCCGATCGCCCAAGCGAGCGGAAAGCCGCTGATCGGCTGCAACGCCAGTGCCGGGGCGACGACGAACAGCTCGATGCGGACGGCGAATTGCGCGACCAGCGCCACCACCGACGGATTGCCGGAGCGATAGGCCAGCAGCATGAAGCCGGCAATGCCGAGCCAGGTGCCGAACATCGCCGCAGCGAACAGCACGTGAATGAATTTGATGGCGAGGATGAGGTCGATCATCGCGGCTTAGGGAATGATCCGACAGCGCCTCGTCATTGCGAGCGAAGCGAAGCCATCCAGCTCTGCGGCGCCGAACTGGATGGCTTCGTCGTTACGCTCCTCGCAATGACGCGTTAGAACGGAATCTCGTCGTCCATTTCGCCGCGCCCGCCGCCGCCGCGCGCACCGGCCGCCGCCGCCGCGACTTTGCGCGTCGGCCCGGGCGAGCCGAAATCGCCGCCCGCGTCATCGGCGCCGAAATCGCCACCACCACCACCGCCGCCCGCACCGGCGCCGCCGGCGCGGTCGAGCAACGTCAGTTCGCCGCGAAACCCTTGCAGCACCACTTCGGTCGAGTAGCGGTCCTGGCCCGATTGATCCTGCCATTTGCGCGTCTGCAGCGCGCCCTCGATGAAAACTTTTGAGCCCTTCTTGAGATATTGCTCGGCGATCCGGCACAGATTCTCATTGAAGATGACGACGCGGTGCCATTCGGTCTTTTCCTTGCGCTCGCCCGTGGTCTTGTCCTTCCAGGATTCCGAGGTGGCGAGCCGCAAGTTCGCCACCGGCCGGCCGTCCTGGGTGCGACGAATTTCGGGATCGGCGCCCAGATTGCCGATCAAGATCACCTTGTTGACGCTTCCCGCCATGAAACTTCTCCGTTCGTTCCCGATATCACCAATGTTCGCTTTCCAACCTAGTGCGGGTCCGGCCCGCGGCAAGGGCGATCGGCGCGCGATGGCCGTTATCCACACGGCTTCGCGTCGCGGCCGCCTGCCCAAGGATATGTTCTTATTTTGTTCTCACTTCAAATGCAAGGGCATTGGCGAGATGCGAGGTCGCATCGACTTCGCGCCGTCCGTTCCCCTCAAGGAGAAAGTGGTGCGCTGTTGTTTTCGGGCAACACCTTTTGGCAGGAAAGTCCGGTAGTTATTGGGCGGGGGCGGAGGTCCGGAAGCAAATCTGAGGGCCCGCTTCACTATTGGGCGTGGCCGAACAGGAGACACGAATGAAGCGGATATTGATCGCCGGCGCATTGGCGCTTGCCACCGCAGCACCCGCATTCGCTGCCGACCTTCCTCCTGCCGCCATGCCGCCGCCGCGGGCTCCGGTCGCGTATGTGCCGGCACCGGTTTTCAGCTGGACCGGCTTCTATATCGGCGCCAATGCCGGCTACGCCTTCGGCCAGAGCAGTTGGAATTCGCCGATCGGCACGACGGGCAACTTCGACGTCAGCGGTCCGATGGCCGGCGTCACGCTGGGCGGCAATTACCAGATCGGCCAGTTTGTCGTCGGCGCCGAGACCGACATCGACTGGCAGAATGTCAGAGGCAGCCAGGTCGGCGGCAACTGTAATCTTGGCCCTGGCGCACCCGCCAGTTGCGCCAGCGCCAGCAACTGGGTCGGCACGTTCCGGGGCCGCGCCGGCTTCGCCATGGACCATGTGCTGCTCTACGCAACAGGCGGCGCCGCCTACGCCAACATCAAGGCTTCGCTTGACGCTTTCCCGTGGGCCAGCAGCACGGAATTGGGCTGGACCGCGGGCGCCGGCGTCGAAGTCGCCATGACCGACAATTGGACGGCGAAGGTCGAATATCTGTTCGCCGATTTCCAGCACGCGTCATGCGGCGCCGCCAATTGCCTTGCCGTTCCCCCCGCCAGCATCAGCTTCGACGAGAGCATGGTCCGGGTCGGCATCAACTACAAATTCGGCTACTGACGGTTCAGCCGTGCCAGCCGCTCCGTTCCCAGCTAGGAGTGGGGCAGGCCAAAGGTCTCGAAATCACAGCCGGCGGATTCCGCCGCGTTGTTGCTTTTCTGCACTATCCAGACGCTTGCGGAACCTCTGTATTACCCAAACTCAATCTGTTGCTTGCGTCTAAGTGAGCCATATGAAGCGTCTTAGTCCCGGTCTCTTGGCAGCCATTACCGTTGCGGCCATCGCGTCAGCGGCGCCGGCATTCGCCGCCGACCTTCCGCCTCCTGTCGTGCCGCCGCCGCGGGCTCCGGTCGCATATGTGCCGGCCGCACCGGCTTTCACCTGGACCGGCTTCTATGTCGGCGTGAACACCGGCTACGCGTTCGGCCAGAGCAATTGGACCTCGCCGCTGGGTTCGACGGGCTACTTCGACGTCGGCGGCGCGCTCGCCGGCGGCACGATCGGCGGCAATTACCAGATCGGTCAGCTTGTCGTCGGCGCCGAGGGCGACTTCGACTGGCAGAATGTCAGAGGCAGCCAGGTCGGCGGCGGCTGTAATCTTGGCCCCGGCGTTCCCGCCAGTTGCGACACCGCCAGCAATTGGGTCGGCACGTTCCGTGGCCGCCTCGGCTATGCCATGGACCGGGTGCTGCTTTACGCGACGGGCGGCGGCGCCGTCGGCAACATCAAGGCTTCGCTGGGCACTTTGCCATGGGCCAGCAGCACGGAATTGGGCTGGACCGTCCGGCGTCGGTGTCGAAGTCGCCATGACCGATAATTGGACGGCGAAAGCCGAATATCTCGCCGTCGGCTTCGAGCACGCGTCCTGCGGATTGGGCAACTGCCTTGCCGTTCCCCCGGTCAGCGTCAAGTTCTACGAGAGCATGGCCCGCGCCGGCATCAACTACAAATTCGGCTACTGACGGCCCGTCGCCCGCTTCGTCTCGGCGGGTGAAAGGGCGCGAGATCGCCACCCGGCGGATTCCGCTGGGCTGTTGTTTTTTTGCACTATTCAGCGACTTACGGAAGCATTGTACTGGCGCCCAAACCCAATCTGTTGCTTGCGTCTAAGGGTACCGTATGCGGCGTCATAGTCCTGGTCTCTTGGTCGGAATTGCCGTGGCCGCGAGCGTGCTTGCGACCGCGGCGTCGGCTGCCGACATGCCGGTGCCCGGCCCCGCGCCAGCCTACTATCCGCCCGCCTACCGGCCGGTGATCTACGACTGGACCGGCATCTATGGCGGCGTGCATGTCGGCGCCGGCCTCTTGGAAGACCAGGTCACCACCACGACGACGACCGCGTTGCAGCCTTCAGGCGTCCAGACCAAGCTCAGCCCCTTCGCCGCCGTTGCCGGCGCCCAGGCTGGCTTCAATTATCAGATCCAGCAGGTCGTCGTCGGCGCCGAGGGCACGTTCACCTGGTCGGACATTTCCGGCACCCAGGCGACGGTGTCACCGCTGCCGACCTTTTCCGAGACGTCGATTTCGAAGCCGCGCTGGTACGCCACCGCGACCGGCAAGTTCGGCTTCGCCGCCAACGACTTCTTGTTCTACGCCAAAGGCGGCGCGGCATGGATGGGCGTGAATTACACCCAGGCCACTTCGACCGGCACCGGCAACGTCTCGTCGCAGACGATCACCGACACGCGCTGCAGGCTTCACCGCCGGCGGCGGCATCGAGTTCGGCATGACGGAAAATCTCTCGGCCAGGCTCGAATACGACTATCTCAATTTCGGCACCAAGACCTACACCTTCGCCAACCTGAATACGGCCCCCGCGCCGCTGGTGCTGCCGGTCGCGATCCGGTCCAGCACGAGTCTCATCACCGTCGGCATCAACTACCGCTTCAATTGGGGTGGAGGTGGCGCAGTCGTCACCAAGTAGCGCGTACCACCCTCTTTGCGGCGAGCAGCGAGGGCCGGCCAGATGCCGGCCCTTGTCATTTGGCACCGGGCCAAAAGGCCGCCAAGTATTGCGGGAATAACCGCCGGACCCGCCCTGGCAAAAGCCCCGCGTTCTCACTACGTTCAGGCTAAATTCTCGCTCGATAACCCGCCGCTGAAGGCCGTGGGAACGGAAGCCATTTCCCTATGAACGACCTCTTCGACAAGAACCGGCCGGCCAGGGACGCGACCAAGAACGCGCGCGATCCGCGCGTCATCGCCATCCGCGGCGCGCGCGAGCATAACCTCAAAGATATCGATCTCGACATTCCGCGCGACCGGCTGGTGGTGTTCACCGGGCTGTCCGGCTCGGGCAAATCCTCGCTCGCCTTCGACACCATCTATGCCGAGGGCCAGCGCCGCTATGTCGAGAGCCTGTCCGCCTACGCGCGGCAATTTCTGGAAATGATGCAGAAGCCGGACGTCGACCAGATCGACGGCCTGTCGCCGGCCATTTCCATCGAGCAGAAAACCACCTCGCGCAATCCGCGCTCGACGGTGGGCACCGTCACCGAGATCTACGACTACATGCGGCTGCTCTGGGCGCGCGTCGGCGTGCCCTACTCGCCGGCGACCGGCCTGCCGATCGAGAGCCAGACCGTCTCGCAGATGGTCGACCGCATCATGGCGCTGCCCGAGGGCACGCGGCTTTATCTGCTCGCGCCCGTGGTGCGCGGCCGCAAAGGCGAGTACCGCAAGGAGCTCGCCGAGTTCATGAAGAAGGGCTACCAGCGCGTCAAAGTCGACGGCAAGTTTTACGAG
Source organism: uncultured Alphaproteobacteria bacterium (assembly GCA_963831975.1). Lineage (GTDB taxonomy): Bacteria > Pseudomonadota > Alphaproteobacteria > Rhizobiales > Xanthobacteraceae > BOG-931. The sequence goes on along the minus strand of CAWHSO010000025.1, from coordinate 1,582,452 downwards.
ATCGCCGAAGTGCCGGCGCTCGACAAGAAATTCACCCACGACATCGACGTGGTGGTCGACCGCCTGGTGGTGCGGCCGGATATTTCGACGCGGCTTGCGGATTCGCTGGAGCAGGCGCTCAAGCTCGCCGATGGGCTTGCGATCGCCGAACTCGCCGACGCCTCTTCTCCCTCCCCCCTCCCTCGAAGCGGGGGAGGGTCGGGGTGGGGGGTCGGGAGGTCGTGCAATGGCGGCGACGCACGATGCCGCCGTCTCGTCTGCGCGCCGCCTCTCGACCCCCACCCCCAACCCCTCCCCACAAGGGGGAGGGGAGCGCGCCAAGGCCAACCGGCAGCGCAACGACAACCGCCGAGCGTCTCGTCTTCTCCGAAAAATTCGCCTGCCCGGTCTCCGGCTTCACCATCCCGGAGATCGAGCCGCGGCTGTTCTCGTTCAACAATCCGTTCGGCGCCTGCCCGAAATGCGGCGGGCTCGGCGTCGAGCAGCACATCGACGCCGACCTGGTCATTCCCGACAAGGAGCGCACCTTGCGCAAGGGCGCCATCGCGCCGTGGGCGAAATCGTCGTCGCCCTATTACGTGCAGACGCTCACCGCGCTCGGCAAGCATTACAAGTTCACGCTCGACACCAAGTGGAAGGACCTGCCGAAGAAGACGCAAGACGCCATCCTGCACGGCTCCGGCGACACCGAGATCCGTTTCTCCTACGACGACGGCATGCGCGCTTACGACACCAAGCGCGTCTTCGAAGGCGTGATCACCAATCTCGAGCGGCGCTTCCGCGAGACCGACAGCGATTGGGCGCGCGAAGAGATCGCCCGCTATTTCACCGACGTGCCGTGCGACGCCTGCAAAGGGTTTCGGCTCAAGCCCGAAGCGCTGTGCGTGAAGATCGACGGCAAGCACATCGGCGAAATCTCCGACATGTCGGTCAAAGGCGCAGCCGCAGTGGTTCACTGAGCTACCCCAGCGGCTGACCTCCAAGCAGAACGAAATCGCCGGCCGCGTGCTCAAGGAAATCCGCGAGCGGCTGAAATTTCTGGTCGATGTCGGGCTCGAATATCTCACCCTCGCCCGCGCCTCGGGCACGCTGTCCGGCGGCGAGAGCCAGCGCATCCGGCTTGCCTCGCAGATCGGCTCCGGGCTCACCGGCGTGCTCTACGTGCTCGACGAGCCGTCGATCGGCCTGCACCAGCGCGACAACGCGCGGCTTCTGGAAACGCTGCGCCGGCTGCGCGACCTCGGCAACACCGTGATCGTGGTCGAGCACGACGAGGACGCCATCCGCTCCGCCGACGAAGTGCTCGACATCGGCCCCGGCGCCGGCATCCACGGCGGCCACGTCATCGCCCAGGGCCAGATCGACGATCTGATCGCGGCGCCGAATTCCTGGACCGGCAAATATCTGTCCGGCGAGCTCGCCGTGCAAATCCCCGAGCGCCGGCCGAAAAATCCGAGCCGCACGCTGAAAATCGTCGGCGCCCGCGGCAACAATCTGAAAAACATCACCGCCGAAATCCCGCTCGGCCTGTTCACCTGCGTCACCGGCGTGTCCGGCGGCGGCAAGTCGACGCTGCTGGTCGACACGCTCTACAAGGCGCTGGCGCGCCGCCTCAACGGCGCCAGCGAGGCCCCTGCCCCGTACGACCGCATCGAAGGCATCGAGCACCTCGACAAGATCATCGACATCGACCAGTCGCCGATCGGCCGCACGCCGCGCTCGAACCCGGCGACCTATACGGGCGCGTTCACGCCGATCCGCGAATGGTTCGCCGGCCTGCCCGAGAGCAAGGCGCGCGGCTACGAGCCGGGCCGCTTCTCGTTCAACGTCAAGGGCGGCCGCTGCGAGGCCTGCCAGGGCGACGGCGTCATCAAGATCGAGATGCACTTTCTGCCCGACGTCTACGTCACCTGCGACGTCTGCAAGGGCAAGCGCTACAACCGCGAAACGCTGGAAGTGCTGTTCAAGGGCAAATCCATCGCCGACGTGCTCGACATGACGGTCGAGGAGGCGCTGGATTTCTTCAAGGCGGTGCCGCGGGTGCGCGACGTGCTCACGCTGCTGCACCGGGTCGGCCTCGACTACATCCATGTCGGCCAGCAGGCGACGACGCTGTCGGGCGGCGAGGCGCAGCGCGTCAAGCTCGCCAAGGAGCTGAGCAAGCGCGCCACCGGCCGCACGCTCTACATTCTGGACGAGCCCACCACCGGCCTGCACTTCCACGACGTGGCAAAGCTTCTGGAAGTGCTGCACGAGCTGGTCGACACCGGCAACACCGTGGTGGTCATCGAGCACAATCTCGAAGTCATCAAGACCGCCGACTGGATCATCGACCTCGGCCCCGAAGGCGGCGACGGCGGCGGCGAGATCGTCGCCGCGGGACCGCCGGAGGAGATCGTGCGCGAGAAGCGCAGCTATACCGGGGCGTTCCTGAAGCCGGTGCTGGCGCGGCGTGGCGGCGAGCGGGGAAGAAGAAGCGGGTTGAGGCGGCGGAGTAATTTTTCCTTCACCCTCCCCTGCAGGGGGAGGGTCGCCGCGAAGCGGCGGGGTGGGGCCGTGGTAGCGCTCCGTGTTCTCGCTGCAAGAATGACCAAATTATGTTAGAGACGAACCATGAGCATGAACGTCGAAGCCGAGATTCGCGATCTAAAGCGCCGCGTCGGCGAGATCGAAGGCTCGTTCGGATTCCTGACGCAGCAGATTAAAAGCGTGCACAAGGATCTGCTCGCGTTCCAGGAAAAGACCGAGCAAAGGTTCGACAAAGTCGATGGTCGTTTCGATAAAATCGACGGCCGGCTCGATCACCTCGATCACAGGCTTCGCGGATTGCGAAACGACATGCCCAAAATCGTCGGCGACGCCCTGAGTGATTACGAGGTCAAGTCGAAGAAGAAATAATGATCCGGAAAACGACCAAGCTCATTCACGAAGGCAAATATGCCGCTGAAGTCCCGATTGAGTTATATTACGGCGAGGAATCTTGGTCGCCAACGATGTCGGCTGACGACGTCCGCAAGCTGGAAAATGCGCGGCTCGCACTGCAGCGCGGCGATATCGCCGAGGCCTCGAAATACGGACAAGTATTCGAGTTGAGACAGATCGCAGGAGATTGATCAAAACCGCCGACTGGATCATCGACCTCGGCCCCGAAGCATGGCCCGGACTTGATCCGGGCGCGAGCGACGGCGGCGGCGAAATCGTCGCTGCGGGACCGCCGGAGGAGATCGTGCGGGAGAAGCGCAGCTATACCGGGGCGTTCCTGAAGCCGGTGCTGGCGCGGCGTGGGGCCGGCGGGAAGAAGAAGCGGGTTGAGGCGGCGGAGTGAAGGCACGCCAAACATCCATAGGTCATGAACCTTTACTTCCCGCGATCGTACCTCCAAACGCTTTGGCCTTGGACCAAGAGCGTAGAACGTATCCTGCGCTATACGCAACCACGCCCATTCACGGGCAGTCACTTGGCTCTTGGCTCAGACTATAGTGGCGATCATAAGGGCAGCGGATACCGCACTTACTGCTATTTGATCATGGATACCGACACTTCTTCTGACTGGCCGCGATTGCGCAGCCAAGTTCGGCGTCATTTCCTTCCGAATGGCAGACGAATGTCCTTTAAAAACCTCGGCGACAGCCATCGCCAGCGGGCACTCGTTCCGTTCTTGCAGTCTGCCAACACGATAAACGGCCATCTGGTTGCCCTGGTCGTTACGAAAAAACTCTCTAATTTGTCGTGGCGTGGGTTGTTTGACGAGACAACGCCAAAACGCTTAGGGCTTCGCGGAGTTTGGAAAGAAAGATCGTTTGAGGCTATGTTTCGTAGTGCGCAGATGTTTGCACTAATGTTGAGTATCTGGTCTCGTCCATGGGTGGACGTAACTTGGATCACCGATCAAGACGAAATTGTCGCCAATGACAACAGATTGGATGATGCTCAACAACTGGCCGCAAGGTTAAGTGCGCAATTTGTTCCCCATCACATGGGAGTATTTGCTATGAACTCTACGGCCATAGACGGCGACGGTCGAGCCTTTGAAGACTTTGTCGCCGTAGCCGACCTTGCGGCCGGCATGCTCTCCGAAATAGCGAGCAGCTTCGTCAGCCGTCCAGGCGCACCAGATTACTCCATCAGCCCTACAATCAATCTATCTCACAAAACCGAAATAATTTCTGATTGGTTTTGGTGGCCTCACGCGAATCTCAAACGCACCTGCATACTTGTTGATGCAGCCGGGCCGCATCAATTCAAGGTCACGCAAATCACTATGAAGTATGTCTAGTCTCTGAACTCGGTTCGCATCTGATTTAGACACCGGAAAAGCGTCCCAGGTACGCCCACGATAGGTTCTTCCTCTCGCTTTCTTATTAGTTCCTCCCCACTGTTTGAAAAAAAATTTGACTTCTTGTCGTTTACATTGCTGGCGAATTTCTTCGACCCAACGAACTTCCATAGGACGTGAGCGCGGCCCAAACTCACCCCCAACGATAGCCCAATCGATTCCAGACAAATTGACTTTGCCAATTGGTCCAATAAGGGGCTCAAACGAAATAAATCTTACACGTGCCGGAACTTTTTGAAGCGAGCCTATTCGGCCTTTGTATTTTTCGGACTCAACGGACGTTCCCAACCAAACATTTGGTAACGGATCGCGTCCCAACTCACCTAGGACGCTCAACATGTTTTCAGGACGTTTCGTCAGAATTTGATACGTGTGCCAGTGTGCTTCCTCCATCGTGTCCCACACACGCCGAATGAACGACGTCGGGACACCATCTTGAAATAGATCGGACATCGAGTTGACGAATATCTTCCGAGGCTTTCGCCAAGATAGCGGCGCTGTCAAAGCTTTTTCGATCAGATGGACTTTTCCCGTCCAAACTGGTCGACCTCCGCTCTTTCTCACAGTTCCTAGATATGCCGGATGATCCATCGCCTGTAATCGCGCTGCCATCCGCATCGCGTAGCAATTGGTGCAACCAGGAGAAATTATTGCGCAACCGGAGATCGGGTTCCAGGTTGCGTCCGTCCACTCAATTTCTGACAAACCCGCCATTTCATTTCCGTTTCATAACTGCGCGGGCCACTCGTTCCGCTATTCGAGTGGCTGCGGCACTGGGATTTGAGCACGCGAACAAAAGCGAATACCAGTGGTTGCCTCCACGACCGAGCGGCAGCCATTCATCGAGCACGACGCCCCTAAATACCCGCTTCATGCGTCCGATCATGAAGCGGGTGATTAAATCTACCGTCGCCTGCTTAACCAATCTTTCCCGTTCCTCTCCCCACAGATCGCTGGCTTTTATTGTGGCCAAGAACTCCGCACGCCATTCGTTCGTGCCAAACACAAAGTCGAGTGAAGCAGCCTTAGCTGCATCAAATTCGGCTGCGGACGAGATTTGACGATTTATGCCCAAATGGGCCGGAAAAAGGTACCAAACGTCTATTGCTCTCGTCTTTGCAATGACTTCAAGCGTGCTCCATCCAACTTGATTTCCAAAAGGGTCGAGAAAGAGCACCGCGCGATTTCGCTTCCAGTCTGTACGCTGACAAAATTCTTGGATCGCAACATTCGCGTCTGCGCGTTCAATCTTGATCCGGTCGGCGAGGCTCGGAAAATCGGCTCGGAGCCGTTCAAGCTGGGTAGCCTTCCGTTTGCTCTTTTCAACAAACACGTATCGACTGAATGGCGGATCGACGGCCAATGCTCTACGTGCTGATCCTTCGATAAATGGTTCCGCCTCTTCCACGTCCTGAAAAAGACCGCCAGCTTCTATTGGAATTTCTCCAGTACCGGCAAACGCATCGAAAAAAACGGTCGCCAAGTTGGTGTTTTTCAGGACCTTTTGGTACGCCGCGAGATATTTCTCCAGAACTTGGAGTTTCTCCTCCGTGTGCATTCCTCCGAATGACATTTGTGACATCGTTGCGACCTAGAACAAAGAGAGAACATTATACGGAGCGTCTCGCAGATTGCAACAATGACTTTTGCAAGTCATGTATGGCCGCCACAAGCCGGGCGTTCGGCCCAGATAAATATCACCGAACCCTCACGCCGGATCCGCCGGCCGCACCCGTCGGGTGATCTCCGCGCTCCTTTCGCGTTCGACCGTCGCGATATCGAAATTGCCTTGTAGATCGAGCCAGAACTGTGCGCGGATCATCAAAGTTCGCAAATCCTTGCCTCTTCGAAAAGTTGATCCGCCCTGTCGAGGATGTAATCGGCTAATTGGGTATAGTTGTCAGCGCGAGCTTTATTGGCCAATGCCAATAGGAGCTCGGCGCGGCGCCGCAAGCCTTTTGCGTCGCTCACTATAATCCGGTGGGACTCATGGCCGGCCAAAAGCGGCAACTCCGGGCTGGGATATCTCGCGTTATCCTGCCCTGATAAGTGCTGCCAGAGCGTAAAGGATCGCCTTTAGCCCTCGCGCTCAATCGTCCCGGCTGGCCGAGTTCGGCGGCCGCGGAATGTCCTTCAATATCCGCCGCGGCACGCTTGGCAGCTTGGCAATGTTCACTGCGATCAGGAGTGCCTCGTCTCGCGAAAGCCGCTTCATCGACATCTGCCGCTGCGGCTCATCCTCGAAATAGAGATAGGCGATCTGCTGGCCGTTGGCGTCCTTCACGATGAAGGATTCCTGACGTTCCTCGATCGACCAGGGCGGCGGGAAGCGGCGGGGAGAGGCATCTAATCTTTACTTTTTTGGCACAAAATTCCGCCCATGATCCGGGCTATCCTGATTTTCGGCTGTTGTGCTGCCGTTGCCGCTTGCGCCACAGAGCGGCAGGTTGTTTGGACGAGGGCGGACGGCCGCCCAATAGTCCCGGCGCTCCTCGATATCGACCAAACAGATTGTCGTGACGAAGGGCAAAACAAGACGGATTTCTTGGAAATCAACGACAAAGCTAAGCCTGCGCGAGCGCAATCAAAGGCTGATCAATTTGCCGAGTGTATGGCCGAGCACGGCTATCGGGCCGCGAAACAATGAACTGCCGTGCCGGCCGAACGCACCGTTTGCCGAGCTGGCAAGCATAGGGTCGACAAAGGCGCCAACGGGTCCGCGCGAAGCGCGGCCCGATGACAGGCTCCGCGCCGTGCCCACGCGGTACTGACTCCGGCCGCGAACCGCGTGGGCACGCTTCGCTTTGCCCACCCTACTTTGCTCTAATTCGGCAGGCAGTACCAAGAGGTAGAAGCGGTCGCGCAATACCCAATTGTTGCTGCTCGCACGCCACCGACGCGGGCTGCAGCTTCCAATGCCTCATCGGCGAGGTCATAGGTCATGAGGGATTCGTCAATTTTGTCGAGATCGGCGACACCATCGTTCATGGCAACCTCCGAAAGATTCCAAGCCCTAAACTTGGTACATCCTCGAAGGCTTCGGTGCTGTGCCCTACGTCACACAGCTCGGGCCTCAAAACAGGAAGCCGAGTGAACTACGTACTGCGATCCTGAGATTGCATGTACCAGGATCGCCTCGCTGTGTGACGTAAGGCACAGTTACCGAACGCCCGCGCTGCGACAATAATAACGGCAAGTTTGATCTAAACGAATTTAGTTCGACTTTCAGCACCAATTTCGTGGCCGCCAATGATTTGTGGCTTGAGTACGATCGGCTTAGTGCTCGGGACGGCTATTGCCTATCTGGCAAATGGCTACCCTAAGCATCAGACAGTCATGGAGACCGTAGCCGGCTTTCTGTTGATAGGCGGATTAGGCATGTTGGGCTACGCACTCGAAGCCGTTTTCGGGCATCCATAGCAAGCGCCGGCTGATGGTGTGCTCTAGCGGCCCAAGAAAGCGTCCGGCCGGCCGTGGCGAAGATAAAAATCCTTGTCGTCATTGTCCAAAAAGACGTGGTCGTCTTCGACGCACACGGACTGGCAAAAACCCGCTTGGTCGCACACTTGGCGGCATATGCGCTCCGCATTGGCTCTTGGCGCAAATACGATGGCGGCCGCCAATGCGGCAGCGGCAGTCGTCATGATCGTGATTGCACGCATGGTCCAATAACTCTGGAAAATTACTCGGGTTCCGCTCGCCCGCTCATAACCCTCCCCTGCCAGGGGGAGGGTCGCGCACCATAGGTGCGCGGGGTGGGGATGTGCCGACCGGGCACCCGCTTCCCCACCTGCCGCGCTTTGCGCGGCGCGCCTCCCCCCTGGCAGGGGAGGCTCTAATTGAAGTCGCACTCCTATTGACATCAGTCACCGCTTATGGGATTAGGAAAATATCCCGCTCTCTCGAAGGACGCCTTCCGGAGGCAAGCCGAAAGGTGGAGCGGGTGCGGTGCCCGCGGGTGGCTTTGCACGCTGCTCTCGGGCGGCTTGGGCATCATGTCTCCCGGCATTACGACCGGGGTGGGAGGTGCATCCCTGGACTGGGACAGGCGAAGACAGGTAACGCCCGTTCAGACCGCGTCCCAGGAAGCCTGGCCTGAAGCTGAGCCTTTGGGATGAGATACTCCCTTAGGTGAGAGCCGTGGTGGAACGCCGACAGGCGAGCGCGCCCTGCAGGGTGCGTGCCGCATCGCAAGATGCGGCGGTGGTGACCAGCGTTTGCCGGCGTTCCGCCTCCTTTCTTTTTGAAGAGATTACGAATGGTGAGAAGGAAATAGCGAAGAGCAAATAGGAAAAGCGCATAGAGAAAACGTTCGATCATTTGCCAATCAAATTCACCAACTCCGGCATAATACACCGCGAGAACGAGCTTCTATTTCACCTCTCCCCAGAGGGGAGAGGTCGAGCGAACGAAGTGAGCGAGGGTGAGGGGGGTCGGAAGCTGGGTATTTCTCTCGTGCGTCCGAGCCCCCTCACCCCACCCTCTCCCCTCCGGGGAGAGGGAGTCGCAAGCGTCGCGAGAACGGTTCGTCATGGCCATCGCGTGGGCATCACTGGGCTCGACCCATCCTACAACTCGTCACCACCGGGCTTGAGCCGGCGGTCCGTACTGATTTGCGAGCCGCATGGATTGCCGGATCAAGTCCGGCAATGACGAAGGTTGAGTCCACGCTTCTTTCGCCAGATGACGAGCGGTCGTGGCAATCTGGCGCACCGCCCTTACATTAAGAGCCCATGAAAAAGATCGGCTTCCTCTCGTTCGGCCATTGGACCCCGTCGCCGCAATCGCAGAGTGCGAACGGCGTCCGACGCGCTGCTGCAATCGATCGAGCTTGCCGTCGCCGCCGAGGAGCTCGGCGCCGACGGCGCGTTCTTCCGCGTGCATCACTACGCCCGCCAGCTCGGCTCGCCCTTCCCGCTCCTGGCCGCCGTCGGCGCGCGGACCAAGCGCATCGAGATCGGCACCGCGGTCATCGACATGCGCTACGAGAACCCGCTGTATATGGCGGAGGACGCCGGCGCAGCCGACGTCATCAGCGGCGGCCGCCTGCAGCTCGGCATCAGCCGCGGCTCGCCCGAGCAGGTGATCGACGGCTGGCGCTATTTCGGTTACGCGCCGCCCGAAGGCGAGACCGACGCCGACATGGCCCGGCACCACACCGAGGTTTTTCTCGAGGTGCTGCGCGGCCAAGGTTTTGCCAAGCCCAATCCGCGGCCGATGTTTCCGAACCCGCCGGGCCTGCTGCGGCTCGAGCCGTATTCGGAGGGCCTGCGCGAGCGCATCTGGTGGGGCGCGGGTTCAAGCGCCACGGCCGAATGGGCGGCCAAGATCGGCATGAACCTGCAGAGCTCGACGCTGGTCTACGACGAGACCGGCGAGCCGCTGCCATCCAGCAGGCGGGCCAGATCCGGAAATTCCGCGAGGCCTGGAAGGCGGCCGGCCACACGCGCGAGCCGCGGGTGTCGGTCAGCCGCAGCATCTTCGCGCTGGTGGACGATCGCGACCGCGCCTATTTCGGGCGCGACAGCGAGAGCGCAGACACGATCGGCTTCCTCGGCGACAACCGGCGCGCCGTGTTCGGCCGCAGCTACGCCGCCGAGCCGGACGTTCTGGTCGAGCAGCTCAAGAAAGACGAAGCCATCGCCGAAGCCGACACGCTGCTGCTCACGGTGCCCAACCAGCTCGGCGTCGATTACAACGCCCACGTCATCGAGGCGATCCTCAAGCACGTCGCCCCTGCGCTGGGCTGGCGGTGATCCTGCGACCACACCGACGCCCACCATGGCCGACGTCACGTCGAGTTGTTCCTCCCCCCATTGACGAGATCGATCACGCCGTCGCGGCCATCGAGCTTGAGCGTAAGCCTGGTGATCGCCCAAACTCCGTCTTTCTTGGCCGCCTGCAGAAAAACCCTGCCTGCCGCTTTCGGGCCGCTCGCCGAAAAGCTCAAGACCGCCGTTCCGGATGCGCCATAGATAGAAATATTGCCGGACGGAAAGCCGGTCGAGATCGGCGTGCCGAGAAGGTTTGTCGCTACCGGATTGGCCTGCAGTGTGGACACTCCGAGCTGGTAAGCCGCGGAATGTTTGAAGAGGTAAAAGCCGGCGCCGAGTCCCCGCCGAACAGCACGATCGAGCCCAACCAGATGATGGCTCCCCATATCGCCCACAAGCGCTGCACGCGCTTGAAGTGCTCCACGCTGTCCCAGCGGCCGTTGCGCCACGCCCAGCGGCTGCCCTTGGCGCCGAGCACGAAAAGCATCACGAAGCCGACGATCGGAACGAGCGTCAGCAGCGCGATGAAAGTGTTGTTGCCGACACCCCATATCCAATTGAGCAGAAAGGCGCCCCAGTTCCAGCGGTCGATTTCCGGCGGAATGGGTTTGGGCTCGGTCAGAACCTGTGGGTTGCTCATTATCCACCCTTGTCGGGTTCAGGAACGTCCGCTGAGAGGTTGGCGGCGCTCATGAGCCACCACATTCGTTTTAAGGTCCGACCATATCATTTTCGTCATTGCCGGGCTTGACCCGGCAATCCAGCTCGAGTTCGAGAATTGCTAGACGAGCTGTTGGACTTCGACGAGCCGAATCTCCGCATGGACCACCGGGTCAAGCCCGGTGGTGACGAGGAAAATTGGCGATGGCGGCAGAACAGCCCCGCCCGTACAGCACTTCCCTCTTGCCCCTGCAAATCTACTGTACGGCCGGAATTGGAAGGCTCAAGCGCGGAATGACCATCAAAAAACCCGTCGTCGGCGTGATCGGCAGCGCCCATCTGGTCGAGGGCAAATTCACCGCGCAGCGGGTCGGCGAGCGCAATCTGCGCGCGGTCGCCGAGACCGCCGGCGCGCTGCCGCTGATGTTTGCCGGCACGCCGGAGATCACCGATATCGGCGCGCTGCTCGATACCGTCGACGGCATCCTGCTCACCGGCGCGCGCGCCAACGTGCATCCGAGCCATTTCGGCCACGAAGAGCATCCGGCGCACGAGCCTTACGACCGCAACCGCGACGCGATCGCGCTCAAGCTGATCCAGGCCTGCGTCGCGCGCGGCGTGCCGCTGTTCGGCATCTGCCGCGGCTTTCAGGAGATGAACGTCGCGTTCGGCGGCTCGCTGCATCCGGAGATCCGCGAACTGCCCGGCCGCATGAACCATCGCGCGCCGCGGCTGACGAACGGCGAACTCCATCCCGATCTCGACGTCATTTTCGCCGACCGCCACGACGTCCGCCTGACGCCGGGCGGCGTGTTCGCAAAGCTGCTCGGCGCCGAGACCATCCGGGTCAATTCGCTGCACGGCCAGGGCATCCTCGAACCGGGCAAGCGCATCGTCGTCGAGGGCGTGGCGGAGGACGACACCATCGAGGCCATCCGCATCGCCGACGCGCCGGGTTTTGCGCTCGGCGTGCAATGGCATGCCGAGCACGATGCCGACCGCAATCCGGTCAATCGCACATTGTTCGAGGCGTTCGGCGCGGCGCTGGCTGCAGTATCGGCGAGCGCGGTGATGCAGTGCAGGCATGCCGGGCGCAGCGCGCGCCTTGCGCTCAAGATCGCGGCCTCAATATACTGCCGCCAACGATAAAAATCGTAAGTCCCAGGGAGGTGTCGGCCGTGATCAATCGCCAGCTTTTGACTCTGTGCGGCGTCGTCGGAATTTTTGCGGCTTGCCGCGCCGGCCTTGCTACGCCAGCCATGCCGCCGACGATATCGAGCAAAGCGCAAATCTGCGCCGCCTGCCACGGCGCAGAACGGCGTGCCGATCGACCCGAAGACCATGCCGATCATCTGGGGCCAGCAGGCGAATTATCTGTACAAGGAATTGCACGACTACCACAGCGGCGATCGCAAGCAACCCGATCATGTCGCCGCTGGTGCAGGATTTTCGCGCTGGAGGACCTGCGCAAGCTCGCGAATTATTTCGCCGCAAAACCTTGGCCGGCACAGCAGGCGGCCGGCGCCGCGCGGCGCGCCGCCGAACGGCATCGCCATGTGCCGGGCCTGCCACGGCCGAATTTCGAAGGCGGCGCGCCGGCGCCGCGGCTCGCGGGCCTGAGCTACGAATATCTGGCCCGCCATGAACAGCTTCGCCGATGGACAACGGACCAACAATCTCGACATGCCGGGCTTTATGAAAGCGCTGATCGAAAGCGAGCGCGACGCCATGGCGCATTATCTCGCCGGGCTGTGATCGCGTAACGGCCGTTCGTTTCCGCCGCCGCTCGACAGAGCGGCGTTACACCCGAATCGAATGCTGAAAAATGGAAAGCGCGCGTCAGTTCTTGCGCGCGTTCTCGGCCTGGATCGCTTCGTCGTGATACCAGCCGCTGCCGCGACACGAGCTTCACGCCGCGCGGCAACTGCACATTCGCGGCCGGCGCGGATCGTCGTCGATCGCGCAGCGCGAAACGGCCGCGCGGCGGGAACGGGTAGATCTTGCCGACCGGAATCGACGATCGGAAAATTCGTCGTCATTGTTCGGCTCCTTCGCCGTGCGCGCATCCCAATGCGCGCGTCTGCAATGAGTTTCCTGAGTCGTCGCTTAATATAATGCTTTGCCCGTCTTTTGTTCGGTTTGCCCCACAGAAAATCAGCGCATGGCTACAATATGAGCATTCACGTTTTTGCTTATTTCGGCTTGCATCGGCATCGCGGCCGCGTCTTGCCGGGATTCGCCGCGCTTGCAGCGGCGCGCCGCGCGCCAAGGCGCCGATTGGCACACAAAATGCTTGCAAAGCCGGCGGGAGGCGGCGCGGATGCTGTCCATTCTGCCGCATATTGCGGCAGCGCGCGTTTCGAGCACTAACTCGCACACCAGCACAAGAGAGACGGGAATGACAAAATACAAACTCGAATACATCTGGCTCGACGGCTACACGCCGTCGCCAACCTCCGCGGCAAAACCCAGCTCAAGGAATTCGACGCCTTCCCGAAGCTCGAGCAGCTGCCGCTCTGGGGTTTTGACGGCAGCTCGACCCGGCAGGCGGAAGGCCACAACTCCGACTGCATGCTCAAGCCCGTCGCCGTCTATCCCGACGCCACGAGCAACAACGGCGCGCTGGTCATGTGCGAAGTCATGATGCCGGACGGCGACGCCGCATCCGTCGAACAAGCGCGCCACCATTCTCGACGATCCCGGCGCCTGGTTCGGCTTCGAGCAGGAATATTTCTTCTACAAGGACGGCGCGCCGCTCGGCTTCCCGTCGAGCGGCTATCCGGCGCCGCAGGGCAAATATTACACCGGCGTCGGCTACAAGAACGTCGGCGACATCGCCCGCGAGATTGTCGACGAGCATCTCGATCTCTGTCTCGACGCCGGCATCAACCACGAAGGCATCAATGCCGAAGTGGCCAAGGGCCAGTGGGAATTCCAGATTTTCGGCAAAGGCTCGAAGAACGCCGCCGACCAGATGTGGATGGCCCGCTATCTGATGCTCCGCCTGTCCGAAAAATACGGCGTCGACATCAACTTCCACTGCAAGCCGCTCGGCGACATCGACTGGAACGGCTCCGGCATGCACTCCAACTTCTCGACCAAGTACATGCGCGAAGTCGGCGGCAAGGAATATTTCGAGGCGCTGATGGCGGCGTTCGACAAATACAAGACGAGCACATCGCGGTCTACGGCCCGGACAACCACCTGCGGCTGACCGGCCTGCACGAGACCGCAGCGATCAACAAATTCAACTACGGCATCGCCAACCGCGGCGCCTCGATCCGCGTGCCGCACAGCTTCGTCAACAACGGCTACAAGGGCTATCTGGAAGACCGCCGGCCGAATTCGCAAGGCGACCCGTACCAGATCGCCTCGCAGATCCTCAAGACGATCGCGTCGGTGCCGACCAGCGGCAAGGTCAGCGCCGCGGCCTAGCCGGCGATTACAACAACGCGTGAGAGTTCATATGAACTCTCACGCTTTTTTCTTGGCAATTGCATTTGCGCAAACAGGCGCCGTGCTCGGCGTCGCCGCGATCGGGCTCATCGCGGCGATGCTGCGGGGGAGGTACTTGGCGTCCCTCCCCCGACCCTGAATGACGAATCCTGCCGCGCGCCTCACCTGACACGCCTCCTCCGGCCCTCCCTCGCGCCCGAAAAGCAGCGGCGCTAAGATCGCTGCGAGGCTCGCGAGGACAACAGCCATGCCGCAGGACGGACTGATCACCGTTTCCAGCCGCCATCCGGCGCGCGACACCATGGATCGCCTGCTTGCCGCGCTCGCCAAGCGCAACATGACGGTGTTCGCCAGGATCGATCATGCCGCCGGCGCCGCCAGCGCCGGCCTGGCGCTGCGCCCGACCGAAGTGGTGATCTTCGGCAATCCCCAAGGCGGCACCGCGCTGATGCAGGACCGGCAATCGGCCGGCATCGATCTGCCGCTCAAGGCGCTGGTCTGGCAAGACGCCGACGGCAAAATTTGGCTCAGCTACAACGATCCGGCCTGGATCGCGCAACGCCATGGCCTCGGCGCTGCGAGCGCCGGCGCGATCGAAGCGATGGGGAAGGCGCTGGCCGCGATCGCGGGCGAAGTGACGGCGTGAGCCTATCGTGCGTGCATGAGACTCACTGTCGCTGCACGCGCCAATTGCTATCCGGCAGGCCTTAAACCGATATCATTCGCCCTATGCCAGCGGGGGCGCAGGCATGATTTGTTGCCGTGCAGGCCTACGGCGTTACGCCGCCGGCATGTCGACGATCAGGTTGCCGTCGTCGTCGACCGAGAGCCCGGTCTTGCGCGCTTCCGCCACCACGGACGGATGCCAGTCGACCTTGCCGGCGTCGGGACCGCCGATGATCGCCATCAGCAGCGCCTCGGTACCGCCGGAGAGATTGCGAAAACCGCGATAGATGCCGATCGGCACGTTGCACACGTCGCCCTCGCCGAGATCGACGGTGCGCTCGGCGTCGCCGTCCAGCCAAAACACCTGCCAGCGGCCTTTGACCGGGATGAAGACTTCCTCGGTGGCGTGGCGATGCAGCGCCGCGCCGCAGCCTTGCGGCGCCCGCACATAGGTGACGGAGAATCCGGCGGCGCCGGCCTTGACGTGCGGCGCCAGTTCCGGATTTTCGGTCACGCCCATGCCGACCATGTTGATGATCTCGCGCTCATAGGCGGGAATGCGCTGATCGAGAAAGGCGATATCGGCACCGCGGGCTTTCGCCGCCCGCGCGACATAGCCGCGCTCCATGGCCTCGCGCGAAATTTTTGGTACCGGCTTGCCCGCAAGCCGCGGATCGACGACCGGCATGACTCTCCTCCCTTGTTATCCGCTTTCGCGGATCGCAGTTATTTGCGGACGTAACCGAGATAGAAAAACACCACGAAGAGAACGGCATGAACGACGGCGCGGACGCCGTTCACCGTGGGCGTCACGGCCAGCTGCGCGCCGACCACCGGAACCGGCGAGCCGGCCAGATAGAGGTAGAACAGCACGCCCGTGCTGACGAAGAAGGCGCCCGAGAGAAATTTGCAGACCTCTTTCCAGTTGATGGTCACGCAAATAGTCCCTGCGCTCGTATCGTCCCGCAGCGTGCCGTTCTCTCTCGCTCAAACCTTGATGTGCCTGCCGACGAACTCCACCATGCGTCGAACATGTCGCCGCTCTGCGTCAGGTCCGGCGAATGGCCGGCGTGGCGCTCCATCTCGATATATTCGCAGCGCGATGTCGCCGCCGGCCTTTTTGTAATTGGCGACGAAACGTTGCGGCTCGTTGCCGGGGAAACTCGAAGTCCGCGTCCTTGTAATCGTGCACGATGTCGCCGCGGCGCCTGGAACCAGATCGCCGGCGGCAATTGCACTTTCTCGCCGCGCTCGAGCGCCAGCATCGGATTGCCCTCTTCCATGTTGGCTTCGGTGCGCCAATAGGAATCGTGGCGCGGGATGATGCTCTTTCGCCCATTCGCCGCCGCTCGCCAGCGCGCGCTTGGCGTGGCGGTAGCGCGACAGCGGATTGATCACCGGCCACGACATCACGACGCAGCGCACGCTGGCGTCCTGCGCCGGCGCGCCGGCCGGCAGCGCGATCGCGGCATAACGCGGATCGCGCGGGCGCATGGCGACCAGCATCGCCAGATGGCCGCCGCTCGATTGGCCGGAAATGCCGATCAGGTCGGGCCGCGTTTTCAGATCGCGGGCGTGCGCCTTGGCCCAGCGCACCGCGTAATTGATGTCCTGCACCGAGGCCGGATACGGCTCCTCGTTGCCGGAACGGAAATCGAGCGCGATCGAGACGATGCCGTGAGAGGCCATGTATTCGTGGCGCAGCTTTTCGGTGAGGCGGTCGCTCATGCACCAGGCGCCGCCGTGGCACTCGACCAGAGCCGGGAACGGCCCCTGCCCGCGCGGCTTGAACACGCGCGCCAACAGCGGCTTGTCGCCGTGGCGGAGATATTCGACGTCCTCGACGTCGAATCGGTGGTTTTGCTTCCAGAGTCGCGGTGGTCATGGCGGTCTTCCTTCCGTTTGCCCATAGTCGCGCACGGCGGCGATCGGCAGCATGGCCGAAGGTTGCGAGCGCTCTCGCATCCGGTCGCGACACCGCCCTGTCCCTCTTCGGCTCGAGCCGACGGCGTGACGGCGTTCGTAACTATCGCGTCGATGGCGGCGTGATCACGTTGCCGCACACGAGACGCCGCTGCAGCGCGCGGGCATCGCGTCGGAGCTCATGCCGGCGCGCTGCAAATCGCGGCCGCGGCCTCAGGTATTCGCATGCACTTCATCGCGTTCGCCAACATCGCGGCCTCCCGACTCCGGCGTGTTCCGCAGCCGCGTGACCGCTCGCTTGCGGCAGGATCACGTCGCGCGTCATGGTGGCGAGCGCGATGCGCGCCGATGATCAGCAGAATGCCGGCGATCCACAACGCCCAATCGTAGGCGCCGAGCCCGGCCACCACATAGCCGGTGATGATCGGCGCCAGCAGGCCGCAGAGATTGCCGCTCAGGATGGTCAGGCTGATCGCCTTGCCGACGTCGCGGGCGCGATGCACCAGATCGGTGACCAGCGACAGGTTGAGCGAGATCGCGGCGTTGATGCCGGACAGCGACAGCGCGAACAGCGCCAGGATCAGCGTGGTATTGTCGGTGAACGGCACGAACACGACCACGGCCGACAAGCAGCACGCAGAAGATGACCATGGCGCGGCGGCCGCCGGCGAGCAGCGTGTCGTTCTGCAACAGCCGGTCGCTGACGATGCCGAGCACGATGCTCACCGGCACCGCGATCGCCCACGGCACCGCGGTGTAGAGGCCGGTCTTCATGATGGTCAGGTGCTTGGTGTCCTGCAGATAGCTCGGCAGCCAGAACAGCAGCAGATAGAGCGTGTAGATGCCGGCGGCCTGCGCGATCATCGCGCCCCACATCGACGGCGATCTGAGGAGTTCCAACACCACGCCGGGACTGCCCTGCATGCCGATCTCGTCGGGCGAGCCGGCGGAGCGCTCGCTCACGATCTTGCGGCGCTCGTCCGTCGGTCAGCCAGCTCACCTTTTCCGGCCGGTCGAACCAGATCAGATTGCAAACGAGCCAGACGAAGCCGAGCGCGCCGAGAACGATGAAGGCCGCGCGCCAGCCCCAGGCGCTGGTCATCGCCGCGACGACGACCGCGCCGATGCGCCGGGCCGACGAAACTGCCGGCGCTCCAGAACACGTTGGCGACGCCGCGCTCCTGCGCCGGCATCCATTCGCGCACGATGCGGCCGCAGGACGGGATCGAGGTCGCTTCGCCCGCGCCCATGACCAGCCGGGCGACGATCAGCGTGCGCGAAGCTCCACACGCCGGCGGTTGCGGCCATCGCCAGCGACCACAGCACGATGCCGACGGAATTGATGTTCCGCGGTGCTGAAGCGGTCGAGCATGATGCCGATCGGCAGCAGGCAGATCACGTAGGTCCAGAGGAACGACGAGAACAGGTAGCCCATCTCGACCGGCGACAGCTTGAATTCGCCGCGCATCGCCTGCGCCACCACGCCGAGCGCCGAGCGGTCCATGTAGTTGATCGTGACCAGCGCTCAGCGTCAGGACGTAAATCCAGCCGCGCCGGAAATGCGTGGCCGGCATCGCCGCCGGTCTGCGTGCTCATCGTTTCCTCCCTGTCGATATTGTCTTGATTTTGGGCGCGGCTTCGTGCGTGCCCGCGCCGCTTTTGCCGCGGTCGCTTAATTCTTCGGCGGCGGCGGCGCGCCGCCTGTCCGCGCCCGGCCAGCCGCGCCGGCGCCGGCCGCGCGGATCGTTCTTGTTGGCCATGCATTTCTTCATGAATTTCGTGCGCGCCGCGCCGGCAAGCTTCTGGTCGTCGGCGCCGAACTTGCAGGTCGCCATCTTCTCCTTCGCGGTCACCGCGAAGGACGGGGCGCTCGGCAGCATCGCGATCAGCAATGGCGGCAATGAAGATACGATCGATGCATGGCGTTAGTGTCGCCGCCTGGCGACGATCGGGCGGAATCGTGCACTGATCGGCTGCGATCACTGACGCGCATATTCGGCGCTATAAAGCGGCCATGAGCCTCCCCTCCCCGCGTCAGTCTCGCGTCCTGTCCCGCATCACGCCCGGCCTCACCGGCACGGCCGAGATCGTCGTCGGCCCCGAACACACCGCCCCGTTCGTCGGCTCGGGCCGGATTGCGGTGCTGGCGACGCCGGTGATGATCAACGTCATCGAGGCCGCGGCGCTCGCGGCGGTCGAGCACCTGCTTGCCCGCCGGCCATCAGAGCCTCGGCATCCACCTCGACGTCAGCCATGTCGCGGCGACGCCGGTCGGCTTGCGCGTCACCGCGACCGCCGAGGTCTTACGGCGTCGAAGGCCGCACCATCACATTCCGCGTCGAAGCCCGCGACGAGTTCGAGCCGATCGGCGGCGGCACGCCATCAGCGCGTCGTCGTCAGCGTCGCGCGCTTCGACGAGCGCGTGCAGCGCAAGCTGCGCGGCGACGACAGTGACGGCGCTAACGTCAGCGCCGGCGGCCGAAAACCAGCCGAGCACGAACAGAACGACGGCCGCCACGGCGGCGGCGATGGCATGCGTCGTATGAATATGCGTCGGAGCCCGCCAGGTAGCCCGGCATGAAGGTCGGCAATTGGCCGGCCGGCATCATGTAATACATCACGGCGGCGATACCAGATAATGGCCAGAAGATAAGCAAGCATTCTCATCGGACGTTTTCCCTTATGACTAAGCCGGCGCACTCCGATGCCGGCGTGAGTTAGCATGACAGCCGGCGGCTTGGCGAGACGTTGCCGCGGCAGCGCCCACCGCGGGTTGCTTGTCTTCCGCTGCCGCGCGCGGCGATGATCCTGCCCAAAATACAATCAACTTCGGGAGGACGGTCATGATCGCCACCATCGGATACCGGTTCGCGGCCGCCGCCGGCATTGCCATCGGCCTCGCCGCGGCGCTGCCGGCCGGCGCGCAATCGCTCGACGATCTCTATGCCAAGGCCAAGGACGAAGGCGCATTTGCGTTCTATGTCGGCGGCCCGACCGCGCCCTGGGAAGCGCGCGCAAAGATGTTCGAGGAGCGCTATCCCGGCATCAAGATCACGATCGGCGGCGGCTTCTCCAATGTGCTCGACAAGAAGATCGACCAGCAGACTCGCCGCCGGAAAGCTCGAAGTCGATGCGGCGATCCTGCAAACCATCGCCGACTTCGTGCGCTGGAAAGCCGAAGGCCGGCTGCTGACGTTCAAGCCCGCCGGCTTCGACAAGATGGACGCGGCGTTCAAGGACGCGACGGCACATTCTGGGCGACGATGGTCAACGTCGTGCCCTACATGTACAACACCGAGAAGGTCGCCGCCGCCGACGTGCCGAACTCGGCGCTCGATTTCCTCAAGCCGCAGTTCCAGGGCAAGATCGTCACCGCCTATCCGGCGGACGACGACGTCACGCTGTGGGTCTTCTACCACATCGTGCAGAAATACGGCTGGAGCTACATGGACAAATACATGGCCGCAGAAGCCGAACTTCATTCAGGGCCATCTCGGCGAGCAGCGCAGCATCGGCTCCGGACAGAACCTCGTCACCTTCGATTCGATCCTCGACATCACCAGCGAACTGAAGCGCCAGGGCCTGCCGGTCGATTCGCATTTCCCGACCGGCGACGCGCTGCCGATCTGGCCGCTGAGCGGCGCGATCTTCAAGGACGCGCCGCATCCGAACGCGGCGAAGCTGTTCCTGTCGTGGCTGCTTGAGCCGGAGCAGCAAGCCAAGCTGCCGACCTGGTCGCCGCGCAGCGACGTGCCGCCGCCGGCCGGCTACAAGCCGATCCTGTCGTACAAGGTCGCCAACGATTACCGCGCCTTCCTCACCGACCAGACGAGGTCGCGGAGCTGCGCAAGAGCTTCGAGGGCTATAGCGGGCCGATCGTCAATTCCGGCGGCGTGCGCTAGACCATGATCCAATTCAATTGAATCGGATCATAGTCTAGCTTCTTTTGTTTTGAGCATGATCTTATCCGAAAACCGGTTTCCACTTTTCGGGATCATGCTCAGGGCGGCAACCACGCGTTAACTTTTCCAGGCTGAGACTAGGCTCGAAGATTCGCGCTCGTGCGCGCGCGGCATGATTGCGCGTGCGCGAGCCGAATTGTCGACCCGCGCGCAAGTCCCCGGCTCGCGCATAAATTCTGCGTAACGTTGCGGCCGATGCAGGCTTGATGCGGCCCGATATTGCCAAAATTCTTTTGCAAGTTCCTCGGGGGTGCGTTGCCAACATCAAGGATGACCGTCACATGTTGCCGCGCCACCCGAGCCTGACGAAAAGATCGGCAACTTTGTTCATCGCAGTGCCGTTGTTTTCAGCGCTGCTCGTGACATCGGCCATCACCGCACGACCCACAATGGACACCGAAGTCGACCACATCATCAGCCACGGCATAGCGCCCATGGTCGCGCCGAATGGCGCGGGCGGCGTCGCGGTCGTGGTCCAGATCGGCGGCCGCAAGCTGTTCTTCAACTATGGTTTCGCCGACCAGCCGAAAAGCGGCCGATCACCTCGGACTCGCTGTTCAATGTCGGTTCGGTGCGCAAGATCTTCGAGGCCACGCTGGTGGCGCAGGCGGTGCTGCGCGGCGAGCTCAAGCTCGACGAACCGGTGGCGAAATATGTCAGCGAACTGCACGGCGACTACATCCGCCAAGTCACCATCGGCCAACTGGTCAGCCATACGTCGGGACTGTTGCTGCCGACCGATCATCCGCCCTGGCCGGAGAGCACTTCTCGCTTGCCGGATTCTACGACGCGCTCAACGCCTGGACGCCGTCCGGCGGCGAACAGCCCGGCAAGCAGCGCATCTATACCCACGCCGGCTATGTGCTGCTGCAGCTCGTCCTGGAGCGCCGCTATGGCACGCCGATCGCGACGCTGATCGACCGCGGCGTGATCGCGCCGCTCGGCATGACATCGACCTTCGTGCCGGAGCGCGGCCCGGACAACCGCGCCATCATGAGCCCGCAATTCATGGCGCGCGCCGTCCAGGGCTATTCGCTCCACGGCGAGCCGATCGGCCTGCCGGGCAATCAGCAGAGCTATTTCGACTTTCCGGGAACCGGGCAGATGTTCTCGTCGGCGCGCGATCTCGCCATCCTGCTCGCCGCTTGCCTCGGCGAGGCCGCTGCGCGTTCCGAGCGCGGGCAGCTGCGCGAAGCGCTGCAATTGACCCAGCGCGAAGAATTTCGCGTCGTCCGCAATACGGCCAGGCGATGGCGTGGGAGATCGAAAGTCCGTTCGGGGTGACGATCGTCGACAAGCCCGGCGGCCTCGATAACGCCTCGGCCTATATCGGGCTCGTGCCGGAGCGCAAACTCGGCCTCGTGATCCTCGCCAACCGCGGCGACGTTCATCCGTTCGAAGCGGCCCGCAGCACGATCTTGCCGGAATTGGCGCGGCTGTTGACGCCGAAGCCGCAGGCGCTCGGCAGCGCCGCGCGTCAATACGGCCGCACGTTGCCTTCGACCGTGGTGCGCAGCATCAGCCGCCGCTCGGTCGAGGGGAAATCGGTGCGCGCGTGCGACGAGCAGCGGTTGTCCCACAGCAACAGGTCGCCGACGCGCCAGACATGCTCGTAGACGAATTCGCGCTTCTCGGCGTGATCGTACACCGCGTTGAGCAGCCGCTCGCTTTCGTCCTCCGGCATGTCGAGCACTTTCACCGTCATCAGCCGGTTGACGTAGACCGCCTTCCTGCCGGTGTCCTCGTGGGTGCGGAACACCGGATGCGCCTGTTCGGCAAAAGCCACGGTGCCGCGGCCGTCGCCCTTGATGGTCGAGCCGTAATTGTAGTGGTGCAGCGCCTTCTTGCCTTCGAGCTTTTTGCGGATCGCCGGATCGAGCGTGTCGTAGGCGGCATAGCCGGAGGCGAACAGCGTGTTGCCGCCGGTCGACGGAATTTCGACCGAATAAAGCAGCGTCGCCTTGCTCGGCACCTCGGCGTGAATCATGTCGTGGTGGAACATCATCTCGCCGTCGGGCAGCGCGCCGATCGGCTCGCCGTTCTCGCGGATGTTCGAGATCATCATGATGCCGGGCAACAGGCTGCGAATAGCCTTTGGGAAAATATTTCGGCGGCCGCGACAGCTTGCCCAGCTCGCCGAAAAATGTCGTGGCGCGGATCAAATCTTCCTGGGAAGCTTCTGCTCCGGGAAAATCAGCACCAGATGGTCGAGCCAGGCCTGGTAGATCGCCCGCACCGTCGCTTCGTCCGGCTTTTCGCGCAGATCGATGCCGCGGATTTCGGCGCCGATGTGCTTGGTCAGCGGCACGACATCCAAGCGCGCCGCGCCGCGACGCTGTCGGCGACACGGATTCATGCGTTGCAAGCGACATGAGCGACCTCCCCATTCTTGTTGTGGTTTATTCCGCGGCGACCGGCATTGCCGGCACCGGCATTGCGTGCGCGACCTCGCCGCTCGCCAGCGCGGCAAGAATCCGATCGACCAGGGCGCGCGCGGAATCGGCGCTGAGCTCGACCGCGACGCGGTCGCGCCCGCCCTCGCCTTCATTGGTGAAGTCGATGGCCAGCACGTGGTCGAGGGTGGAGTGATACGGATGGTCGAAATAGACGTTGGCGGTATCGATCCTCATCCAGCCCTTGCGGCCCTTGGCGCTGCCGACGAGAGCGGCCTTTTCGACGATGTAGGAGCACATGGTTGATCTCCCCTATTCGGCCGCGATGCTGGAGGCCGACGCCGCCAGATGGCGATTGAAGAAATCGAACACCTTGCGCCAGCCGTCCATCGCCTGCTCGGGCCGATAAGCGTCGCGCAGCGTGTTGAAGAAGGCGTGCCCGGCGCCGTCGTAGCGGTGGAACTCGTAGTTCTTGCCGAGTTTCTTGAGCACCGCCTCGGTGCGGTTGACCTGGTCGGCGGTCGGATTGGCGTCGTCGTTGCCGAAAATGCCGAGCAGCGGACACGTCATCTTCTCGGTGAGATCGATCGGCGCCACCGGGCGCTTGGCGTTGAGCTCCTTGGGATCGTCGACGATGACATTGCCGCCCCAGCAATCCACCGCGGCGTCGATGCCCGACAGCGTGCAGGCGGCGAGATAAGTGTGGCGGCCGCCGGAGCAGAAGCCGATGACGCCGATCTTGCCGGTGGCGTTCGGCTGCGCCCGCAGATAAGCCATCGCGCCCGCGACGTCGCCCATGACCTGCGCATCGGCAACGCCGCCGGCAGCGCGGATGCGCGCGCCGAGATCGTCGGGCGCTTCGCCGGGATTGCCTTCGCGGAAATAAAGGTGCGGCGAGATCGCCGCATAGCCGTGATGCGCCAGCTTGCGCACGACTTCGGTGGTCCACTCGCACCAGCCCGGAATGTGATGGATGACGACGACGCCGGGAAATTTTCCGGCGCGCGTCGGCCGCGCGTAATAGGCCTCGCCCTGGTCGCCATTGTGGCCGCGGAACGGCACCACTTCCGCCTGCAGACCTTGGTAGAAACTCATAGTTCACTCCCCTGTTCTTTGGGCGTTCAACGATAACATGGCGCGCCGGCCAAGAGCAGCCGCCTGCTAGTTCGGGCAGGGATGCAGGACCGCCTTGTAGTTGCCGTCGCGATCGACGAAGTCGATGGTGTGATCGGGCTTCGGCGTGAAGCTCAAGTTCCCCATCAGCGGCCCGCTGGCGAACTTGCACTCGACGTGCACGGCGAAGGTGTCGCCGTCGTGCTTCGTGTCGAGCATCGTGCAGGTGCCGAGATTGGAGACGATCTCCTGGGCCGAAATCTTGACCCGGACGGCGACCGGATCGGTGCCATCGCCCTTGCACAGGACGTTCTGGGTGTAGTTGCCGCTGAGCGGAAAGTCGTCTGCGAAGGCTGAGCCAGCCGCGATGACAAGCGCAACCACGGTCAAAATCCGTTTGATGATCGCCACACCAATACCCCAGAAGAAACCTGCTGCCCCGGCCGGCGCGGACTGTAACCAAAGTCGCGCGGCCGGCCAATCGCTATGTAGGGCTACATCGGCGACGACTCTAGTGCGTGGCGGAACCCGTCGGCGATGACGCGCGCACGGGCGGACGACCATTGCTTGGGCACATTGCCGTCGACGCCGCGATAGGCGGCGTTCTCGCAATCGACCGAGCCGTTGTCGGTGAAACGGCCGGTTTGATTGTCGAACAGCATCTGACGGCAGTTACGGCCCTCTTGGGGCATGTACAGGACCGATCCGGTATAGATTTCTGCGGCATTTCGGGCCGCCGCCGGCGCCGGTCTCACCCAGTGCTGCGCGGTGAAATAATCGGCGATGGCGAACAGGCCGGTGCCGAGCAAGGCGCCGACCGCGACCACGCCAAAACTCTGGCGGATGCTCTCGGAGCGGCTCTTCTTGCGGAGTGCGCGGCGGTACATGGAACCATCATACGCGAGGAAGAGGAAACTCGCCCTCAGCTTTGCGCGGGGCGGTTAAGATAATGCTGACGTAAACGAACGGATAAAATTCAATAATACTCCCAACGGTACCGCCGCATTCCACATGAAAAACGGCGCCCGTGAGGGCGCCGTTTTCGGTTCGCTCAATGCCGTTAGTGCGCGGTGAGGCCCGAGGCGTCTTCCTCGACCGCCGGTTCGGGGACGTCGACCGGCTTGCCGTCGCCTCTTCCCAGGTGATCGGCTCGGGCTTGCGCACCAGCGCGCGCGCCAACACCTCGTCCATGCGCGAGACCGGGATGATGTCGAGCCCGCTCTTGATGCTGTCGTTGATCTCGACAAGATCCTTGGCGTTCTCTTCCGGAATGAGCACGGTCTTGATGCCGCCGCGGTGGGCGGCAAGGAGCTTCTCCTTGAGGCCACCGATCGGCAGCACGCGGCCGCGCAGCGTGATCTCGCCGGTCATGGCGACGTCACGATGCACCGCGATGCCGGTCATCACCGAGACGATGGCGGTGACCATGGCGACGCCCGCGGACGGGCCATCCTTCGGCGTCGCGCCTTCCGGCACGTGCACGTGGATGTCGCGCTTGTCGAACAACGGCGGCTCGATGCCGAAGGCGGCCGAGCGCATGCGGACGTAAGATGCCGCCGCCGAGATCGATTCCTTCATCACATCGCGCAAGTTGCCGGTGACGGTCATCTTGCCCTTGCCGGGCATCATGGCCGCCTCGATGGTGAGCAACTCGCCGCCGACGTCGGTCCAGGCCAAGCCGGTGACCACCCCGACCTGATCCTCGTCCTCGACCTCCCCGTAACGGAATTTCGGGACGCCGAGATAATCGGGCAGGACCTTGTCGGTGACGGCAACCGACTCCTTCTTCGAGATCGTCAGTTCCTTCACCGCCTTGCGGATCAAGCGTCGAGAGCTCGCGTTCGAGGTTACGCACGCCGGCTTCGCGCGTGTAGCGGCGAATGAGCGTGAGCAAGGCCTCGTCGTCGATCGACCACTCCTTCGGCTCGAGGCCGTGCTTGACGATCGCGTGCGGAATCAGGTGCTTGCGCGCGATCTCGACCTTCTCGTCCTCGGTGTAGCCGGCGATGCGGATGATCTCCATGCGGTCCATCAGCGGCGGCGGAATATTGAGCGTATTCGCCGTGGTGATGAACATCACGTTGGAGAGATCGTAGTCGACCTCGAGATAGTGGTCGTTGAAGGCGTGGTTCTGCTCGGGGTCCAAAACCTCGAGCAAAGCCGACGACGGATCGCCGCGGAAATCGGCGCCCATCTTGTCGACCTCGTCCAACAGGAACAGCGGGTTCGAGGTCTTGGCCTTGCGCATCGACTGGATGACCTTGCCGGGCATCGAGCCGATATAGGTCCGCCGGTGGCCGCGGATCTCGGCCTCGTCGCGCACGCCGCCGAGCGAGACGCGCACGAATTCGCGCCCCGTGGCCTTGGCGATCGACTTGCCGAGCGAGGTCTTGCCCACGCCGGGAGGACCGACCAGGCACAGGATCGGCCCGGTCAGCTTATTGGCGCGCTGCTGCACCGCCAGGTATTCGACGATGCGCTCCTTGACCTTCTCGAGGCCGAAGTGATCGCCGTCGAGAATCTGCTCGGCGAGCATGAGGTCCTTCTTGATCTTGGACTTCTTGTTCCACGGGATCGACAACAGCCAGTCGAGATAGTTGCGCACGACGGTGGCTTCCGCCGACATCGGCGACATCTGACGCAGCTTCTTGATCTCGTGCTGCGCCTTCTCGCGCGCTTCCTTCGACAGCTTGGTGCGCTTGATCTTGTCTTCGAGCTCGGCGACCTCGTCCTTGCCGTCCTCGTCGCCGAGTTCTTTCTGGATCGCCTTCATCTGCTCGTTGAGGTAATACTCGCGCTGGGTCTTCTCCATCTGCCGCTTGACGCGGGTGCGGATGCGCTTCTCGACCTGCAGCACCGAGATTTCGCTCTCCATCAGGCCGAGCACCTTTTCCAGCCGCTCGGTGACGATGGGCGTCTCCAGGATCGACCTGCTTGTCGGGAATCTTGACCGCGAGGTGCGAAGCCACGGTGTCGGCGAGCTTGGCGTAGTCCTCGATCTGCTGGACGACGCCGACCACTTCCGGCGACACCTTCTTGTTGAGCTTCACGTAGCCCTCGAACTCGTTGATGACCGAGCGCGCCAGCGCTTCGGCCTCAACCTGCTCGCCGGGAGTATCCGCGAGCACGACCGCTTCGGCCTCGTAATACTCTTCGCGATCGGTGTATTTGGTGACGCGCGCGCGCGCGGCGCCCTCGACCAGCACCTTCACGGTGCCGTCGGGCAGCTTGAGCAGTTGCAGCACGCTGGCGAGCGTGCCGACGGTGAAAATCGCATCCGTCGCCGGATCGTCGTCGGAAGCGTTCTTCTGCGTCGCCAGCAGGATGAACGTGTCCGAGCGCATCACCTCTTCGAGCGCCTTGATCGACTTTTCGCGGCCGACGAACAGCGGCACGATCATGTGCGGGAAAACAACGATGTCCCGCAGTGGCAGCACCGGATAGGCCCGGCTTTCGCCGGCCGTCAGGAGCGGCTTTGGCTTGGCGGCACTTGTCATGGCCCCATTTCCTTATTGTTGTGCACCTCCGTCACGACCCGCAGGATGCGCTGTCACGACGGACTGCCGATTGGCCGGAAGGGATCAGCTAACCCGAAACCCCGCCCGGGTAGTCCATGCGATCGTCCGTAGGCTGTTTTCGACCGCCCACTATAGGTGGCGTTGCGGCGCAGGCGTGTCAAGAAAGGCAGCTTTTCAGGCCAAAACGCGACGTCGGAGGGACGCTGCAACCGTCGGCGCGGCGAATCGGGCACGCCGGGCGAGCGCGCTACTCAGGCGCTCGCCCCGCCGGCATCGCTGGTGCGGTCCGACCGGTCGGCATAGATGTAGAGCGGCCGGGCGCTGCCCTCGACGACCTCGCGCGAGATCACGACCTCCTCGACGCCTTCGAGGCTCGGCAGGTCGAACATGGTGTCGAGCAGGATCATCTCCATGATCGAGCGCAAGCCGCGCGCGCCGGTCTTGCGGTCGATCGCCTTGCGGGCGATCGCGGACAGCGCCTCGTCGGCGAGCGTCAAATCCACCGTCTCCATCTCGAACATGCGCTGGTACTGCTTGACCAGCGCGTTCTTCGGCTCGGTGAGGATGCGCTTGAGCGAAGGCTCGTCGAGATCCTCCAGCGTCGCGACCACGGGCAGCCGGCCGACGAATTCCGGAATGAGGCCGTATTTCAACAAATCCTCGGGCTCGACTTCGCGGAAGATTTCGCCCTGCTTGCGATCCTCGGGCGCCGCCACCCTGGCGGCGAAGCCGATCGAGGTGGAACGGCCGCGCGCCGAGATGATCTTCTCGAGACCGGCGAACGCGCCGCCGCAGACGAACAGGATATTGGTGGTGTCGACCTGGAGGAATTCCTGCTGCGGATGCTTGCGGCCGCCCTGCGGCGGGACGCTCGCGATGGTGCCTTCCATGATCTTGAGCAGCGCCTGCTGCACGCCCTCGCCCGACACGTCGCGGGTGATCGAGGGGTTGTCGGACTTGCGCGAGATTTTATCGATCTCGTCGATATAGACGATGCCGCGCTGCGCCCGCTCGACGTTGTAGTCGGCGGACTGCAGACAGCTTCAAAATGATGTTCTCGACGTCTTCGCCGACATAGCCGGCTTCGGTCAAGCGTCGTCGCATCCGCCATGGTGAAGGGCACGTCGAGGATGCGCGCCAGCGTCTGCGCCAGCAGCGTCTTGCCCGAGCCGGTGGGCCCGATCAGCAGGATGTTCGATTTCGCCAGCTCGACGTCGTTGTGCTTCGACTGATGATTGAGCCGCTTGTAGTGATTGTGGACCGCGACCGAGAGCACCTTCTTGGCGTGATCCTGGCCGATGACGTAGTCGTCCAGAACTTTGCGGATTTCGCGCGGGGTCGGGATGCCGTCGCGCGACTTCACCAGCGAGGACTTGTTCTCCTCGCGGATGATGTCCATGCACAGCTCGACGCACTCGTCGCAAATGAACACGGTCGGCCCGGCGATGAGCTTGCGCACCTCGTGCTGGCTCTTACCGCAGAACGAGCAGTAGAGCGTATTCTTGGAATCGCCGCCGCCAACCTTGCTCATTCCTGTCTCCATCTTCCCGCCGAGGGCAGCACCTCACACCTTACAAAACGCCGCGCTAAAAATCCGTAGCGGCATTCGCATACTTTGCCCGCATAAGACGCCACCAAGACATCCCCGGCAAATCAGCACAAGACACCATGCTAGCGGCGTGCCAATCAAGAATCCATTAACGATAACGCGAGTTTGGGCCAGTGTGTTTTCCGCGTCACACCGCCGAGAAAGCGCTTGACCCGTCCGCGGAACTGCTTAGGCGGCCGAATCGGCCCATTTGATGGCACCCGGCGCGGCCAAGCGCCAGGCTAGCTGACCCCTTTGAGGGTCGGTTCCGTCTTCAGGCCCGGCTCCTCCGCCCGCTTTTCGATCACTTTGTCGATCAGGCCGAAATCCTTGGCCATTTCGGAGGTCAGGAACATGTCGCGTTCCAGCGCATCCTCGATCTTCTTCAGCGGTTGCCCGGTATGGCGAACGTAAATTTCGTTCAGCCGCTTCTTCAGGTTCAGGATTTCCTGGGCGTGCAGCATGATGTCGGTCACCTGGCCCTGGAACCCGCCGGAGGGCTGGTGGACCATGATGCGGGCAGTTCGGCAGCGCAAAGCGCATGTCCTTGGCGCCGGCGGCGAGCAGCAGCGAGCCCATGGATGCCGCCTGACCGGTGCATAGCGTCGAGACCGCCGGACGGATGAACTGCATGGTGTCGTAGATCGCCAGGCCCGAGGTCACGATGCCGCCGGGCGAATTGATGTACATCGAGACTTCTTTTTTCGGATTGTCCGCCTCGAGGAACAGAAGCTGGGCGACGACCAGGGAGGCCATGCCATCCTCGATCGGCCCGGTGATGAAGATGATCCGCTCCTTGAGCAGCCGCGAGTAGATGTCATAGGCCCGCTCGCCACGATTGGTCTGTTCGACCACCATGGGGACGAGGTGTTGCATGTAGAGATCTACCGGGTCGCGCATAGGTTCACCTGCTGAAGGAATTCGCCGTCGATCGGCTCAACGCAATGTGACTGAGTCGGTAGCAGTCTGTCGAAGCCGCCGTGCCGGTCGCACATATGCGCGAAATTCTCCGCGACAAGACGTGGACTTGGTCGGCTTCAGACATCGTCCGACTTGGCCAGCTTACGCCTCGTCCTCTTTGTACAACTCTTCCCGCGATACCGGCTTGTCGGTGATTTCCGCAAGCTCGACCAGGAAGTCGACGACTTTTTCCTCGAAGATCGGCGCGCGGAGGCCGGCCAGCGCGCCGGGATTGTTGCGATAATAGTCCCAGACCTGCTGTTCCTGGCCGGGCATCTGCCGGGCCCGCTCCATGACGGCAGCAGTCAACTGCTCGTCGGTCACCTTGATATTGTTCTTCTCGCCGATCTCGGCAATGACCAGGCCGAGGCGGACACGGCGCTCGGCGATGGCGCGATATTCCTCGCGGGCCTTTTCCTCGGTGGTGCCCTCGTCGGCAAAGGTGCGGCCCTGC
Source organism: uncultured Alphaproteobacteria bacterium (assembly GCA_963831975.1). Lineage (GTDB taxonomy): Bacteria > Pseudomonadota > Alphaproteobacteria > Rhizobiales > Xanthobacteraceae > BOG-931. The sequence goes on along the minus strand of CAWHSO010000025.1, from coordinate 1,551,649 downwards.
GCCTTGAGGTCGCCTTCGACGGTGCCCCAGACGGTGTTGAACTCCTGCTCGAGCAGGCTCGACGGCGGCTCGAATTTGTGGAGTTCGTCGAGCTGATCGAGCAGTGCGCGCTTGAGCTTCTGCCGGGATGCGCCGGCATGTTCGCGCGCCAAGCGGTCCTTGATGCCGTCACGCAGCTTGGCCAGCGATTCCAATCCAAGCGTCTTGGCGAAGTCGTCATCGACCGTGACCGTGCCCGGCGCCTCCACCGCGGTCGCCGTCACGGCGAAAGTGGCGTCCTTGCCGGCCAGCGCCGGTGCCGCATAGGCGTCGGGGAATTTGATATCGAAGGTGCGGCTTTCGCCGGCCTTGATGCCGGTGAGGTTGTCCTCGAAGCCGGGGATGAACTGGGCCGAGCCGAGCACGATCGGCACGCCTTCGGCGGAACCACCCTCGAACGGCTTGCCGTCCTGGGTGCCCTGGAACGACACCGTGACCCGATCGCCCTTTTCGGCCGCTTCGGTCTTGTTTGCCGCTTCAGTCTTGGCGACGAACGGCCGGTTGGCGTCGGCGATCCTTTGCAGCGCCTCGTCGATTTCGGGATCGGTCACCTCGGCGGTGAGCCGCTCCAGCTTGATGGTCTTGAAATCGGCGAGCGGGATCGGCGGCAGGATCTCGATCTCGACCTTGTAGGCGAGGTCGGCTTTGCCTTCGATGACGCCTTCGACCGTGCCCTCGTCGGGCACGACCTTGGGCTCGGTGGCGAGCTTGTAGCCGTTGTCGGTGACGATCTTGCTGTTGGCCTCACGCACCGCGTCTTCGATCACCTCGGCCATCGCGGACTTGCCGTAGAGGCGCTTGAGATGCGCGACCGGAACCTTGCCCGGGACGGAAGCCGCGCAGCTGCACCTTGCCCTTGAGGTCGTCGAGGCGCGCGTTGACCTTGGCCTCGAGATCGGTCGCCGGCACGACGACGCGGAATTCGCGCTTGAGACCCGCGGCGGCAGTTTCAGTCACTTGCATTGGCACTACTCTTCAGAGCCCAAGATCTTGAGCCAAGCCGGCGTATTCCCGGCCAAGTTTTGGAAAAACCGCCCGGCTGGTGCGGGCGGAGGGGCTCGAACCCCCACGACTTTCGTCACGGGAACCTAAATCCCGCGCGTCTACCAATTCCGCCACGCCCGCGACGCGCAGGGCGGCCCGGTGGCGCGGCTTATATCACGCGGGTGCACATCGGGCACTACCAAAATAGGTCCCGGTACAGACGGGGCAACTGCTCGGGCAAATCCTCGGCAATCAGGCCCGGGCCGAACGCCGCTGCCGCCTCGCCGTGGAGCCACACCGCGGCCGCCGCGGCCTCGAAGGCCGGCATGCCCTGCGCCAACAGGCCGGTCGCCATCCCGGTCAGCACGTCGCCTGAGCCTGCGGTCGCCAGATAGGCCGGCGCGTTGGCGCTGATCGCGGCGCGGCCATCCGGCGCCGCGACCACGGTATCGGCGCCCTTGAGCACCACGACCGCGCCGACCAGCTTTGCCGCCAGGCGCGTCCGCTCAAGTTTCGATAGAGCTTGAGTTTTCTCGTCTAAAGCACCGAAATAACGGGAAAACTCGCCTTCATGCGGCGTCAGGATCGTGGCCCGCCCCGATCGTGCCTGGAGCGCCTTGGCAAGACGCTGTGGATCGTGCGGCGAAGCTCGTGATCGCGTCGGCGTCGAGCACCACGGCGCGTTCGCCCGCGAGCGCGGCAAGGACGCGCTCGCAGGTGGCTTCCCCGACGCCAACGCCCGGCCCGATCGCCAAGGCGTTCAAGCGGCGGTCCGACAGGAATTTTGCCAGTTCGGCAGCCCCGTCGACCGGCCGGACCATGACCGCAAGGCTCGCCGCAGCGTTGATGGCGAGCGCATCGCGCGGGCTGGCGATGGTCACAAGCCCTGCCCCCGCACGCAGCGCGCCGCGGGCGGCGAGCCGCGCCGCGCCCGTCGACCACGACGGGCCCGACACCACCACCGCGTGGCCGCGATCGTATTTGTGGCCCTCGTGCTTCGGCACCGGAAAATCCCGGCGCCACAGCGCCGGAACGTTCTCGAATGTCTTGGGCGCGATCTTCTCCAGCACTGACGCCGGAATGCCGATGTCGGCGACGGAAATGATGCCGCAGTGGAGCCTGCCCGGCAGCAAGAGGTGTCCAGGTTTTTTGCGAAAAAACGTGATCGTATGGGCGGCCTTGACCGCAACGCCGAGGACCGCGCCCGACGTGCCGTTGATGCCGCTCGGCAGATCCACCGCATAGACCGGCGCCGTTGCCCGCATTGATGGCCTCGATCAGCGCGCGCGCCGCACCCTCCACCGGACGGTCGAGGCCTGCGCCAAACAGCGCGTCGATAACGACATCGGCGCCGGCCAGCGTCCGCGGGCTCCGCGGCGGCAAGCGGCCCGGTCCACTTTTTCGCCGCGAGCGCGGCATCGCCTTTGAGCCGGCCAATATCGCCCAGCAGCATGACCTCGACGCGCGCGCCGCGTTCGGCCAGCAGTCGCGCGGCAACGAAACCGTCGCCACCGTTATTGCCCGGCCCTGCGACAACGACGACCCTGCTGCCGGAAGGATGGCGCGCGGCCACCGCCTCGGCCACGGCGCGGCCGGCGCTCTCCATGAGCTCGCTGCCGGCGGCACCGCCGGCAATCGCCAGCCGGTCGGCGTCGGCCATTTCCGCAGTGGTCAAAAGCTCAAACATGCCGCGTCGAGGATAACCAAAGCGGCACAGTGCGAATACGGCTTGCTGTTGCCCACAGTCGGAAGTGCACTGCCATTGACGAGATAATAGGCAATCTGCTCAGTTTAACGGCGACGGCACCTGCGGCGACGTCGCAGCCGGTTCCCGATCACGCAATAGCGCCTTGATCGGATTGCTCTTTTCAGGCGCATCGGGCCTTGGCACGGGACCTGCTAACCAAGGGCTCGGTTCCATCGGTGATTCCGCCCGCCCTGGGGCCGGGAGGCGAAAACGCGATGAAAAAAATCGAGGCCGTGATCAAGCCGTTCAAGCTCGATGAAGTGAAGGAGGCGCTGCAGGAAGTCGGTCTGCAAGGAATAACCGTGACCGAAGCCAAGGGGTTCGGACGCCAGAAAGGTCACACCGAGCTTTACCGGGGCGCCGAGTACGTCGTCGATTTTCTCCCCAAGGTGAAGATCGAGATCGTGCTCGGCGACGACATGGTCGAGAAAGCCATCGAGGCGATCCGTCGCGCCGCCCAGACCGGGCGCATCGGCGACGGCAAAATCTTTGTCTCGACGATCGAAGAAGCCATCCGGATCAGGACGGGGGAATCCGGACTTGACGCCATCTGAATTGCTGGTTTGACCGTTTTCGACTGTCTTGCGCCGAAAGCTGAATTCCGACCAGCGCCAAGGGGCATTCACTAACACCACGAAAGGGTACGCATGCCATGACGACGCCAAAGAATGTCATGAAAATGATCAAGGACAGCGACGTAAAATACGCCGACTTCCGCTTTACCGATCCGCGCGGCAAGTGGCAGCACGTCACTTTCGACATCAGCCAGATCGAGGAAGAAACCTTTGCCGAAGGCATGATGTTCGACGGCTCGTCGATCGCGGGCTGGAAGGCGATCAACGAATCCGACATGTGCCTGATGCCGGACCCGACCTCGGCCTGCATCGATCCGTTCTTTGCCGAAACGACGCTGGTGCTGGTCTGCGACGTGCTCGAGCCGACCACGGGCGAGCCGTACAATCGCGATCCGCGCGGCATCGCCAAGAGGGCCGAGGGCATGGTCAAATCCATGGGCGTCGGCGACACCATCTATTTCGGCCCCGAGGCCGAGTTCTTCGTGTTCGACGACGTGCGCTACAGCGCGACGCCGTACAATACCGGCTTCAAGCTCGACTCCGTCGAATTCCCGACCAATGCCGACACCGCTTATGAAGGCGGCAATCTCGGCCACCGCATCTGGACCAAGAAGGGCTACTTCCCGGTACCGCCGCAGGATTCGGTGCAGGACATGCGCTCGGAAATGCTCGCCGCCATGGCGCGCATGGGCGTGAAGGTCGAGAAGCATCACCACGAAGTGGCGTCGGCCCAGCACGAGCTCGGCATGAAGTTCTCGCCGCTGACGATGATGGCCGACCAGCTGCAGATCTATAAATACTGCATCCAGCAGGTCGCCCAGGTTTACGGCAAGTCGCGCATGCTTCATGCCGAAGCCGGTCTACGGCGACAACGGCTCCGGCATGCATTGCCACCAGTCGATCTGGAAAGGCGGCAAGCCGGTGTTCGCCGGCAACAAATACTCCGACCTTTCCGAGACCTGCCTGTCGTACATCGCCGGCATCATCAAGCACGCCAAGGCGATCAACGCCTTCACCAACCCGACGACCAACTCGTACAAGCGGCTGGTGCCGGGCTTCGAAGCGCCGGTGCTGCTGGCCTATTCGGCGCGCAACCGCTCGGCGTCGTGCCGCATTCCCTATACGACCAATCCGAAGGCCAAGCGCGTCGAGGTGCGTTTCCCCGATCCGCTGGCCAATCCGTATCTCGCCTTCGCGGCGATGCTGATGGCCGGCCTCGACGGCATCAAGAACAAGCTCGATCCGGGCGAAGCCGTCGACAAGGATCTCTACGATCTGCCGCCGAAGGAATTGAAGAAGATTCCGACCGTGTGCGGCTCGCTGCGCCAGGCGCTCGAAGAGCTCAACAAGGATCGCGGCTTCCTCAAGGTCGGCGGCGTGTTCGATGACGACTTCATCGACAGCTATGTCGACCTGAAGATGAGCGAGATCATCCGCTTCGAGCACACCCCGCATCCGGTCGAGTTCGAAATGTACTACTCGTCGTAAGCGTGCGCGTATCCTCCCTGCATTGCTCGCGCAATGCAAACTTAAAGGGCGCCGCGTCATGCGGCGCCCTCTTTCTTTTGTGGCAGTGACGCGGCGTCAGCGCGATTTCAAGAGCGGCACAGCGCGTTCTGCCGTGCGGCCCGGAACGATCCGACCAATGGCACCGCGAGCGTCGGAACCGGCTGCAGCATTGCGCCTTGCGCGTCTTGCGCCGCGCCCTCGCCGCGCCGCTCCGGCGCGCCCGGCACCGCTTCGTCGGCGGCCTCGACCCGGTCGCGCCCATTGGTCTTGGCGCGATAGAGCGCGGCATCGGCGCGGGCGATGAGCGTGTCGATCTCGGCGAAGGCCGAGCCGCAGGCGACCCCGACGCTCACCGTCGCCGCGGCGTGGCTGCCGGCCGCGGCCGCCGCACCGGCAAAGGCCCGGCGCACGCGGTTGGCGGCGGCCGTGGCATCGCCCAATGAGCTCGGCAACAGCGCGACGAACTCCTCGCCGCCCAGGCGGCCGATGGCGTCGCCGGCACGCAGCGTCTTCTTCACCACGGTGGCGAACAGATGCAGCGTGGCGTCGCCGGTATTGTGGCCGAACCGATCGTTGATCGATTTGAAATGATCGAGGTCGAAGGCGAGCACGCAGACCGGCTCCTTGCTCGCCTGCCGCGCCGTCATGATGCCGGCGGCAGCCTCGAAGAAGCCGCGGCGGTTGAGCAGTTCGGTCAACGGATCGGTCGCCGCCGCCAGTTTGTACTGCCGCACCGTGCGGTCCTTGGCCAGCACCAGCACGATGAAGGCGGCGCCGACCACGTAAAGCACGACCTCGATGGCATAGACCGCGACCCAGCCGGCGCCCAGCGTGCGGCTGCCGATGCCGTCTTGCGAAAGTCCCGCCAGCGCCACCGGGAACAGGAAGATCACGCCGTGGAGCATCGGCACGAAGATCGCCGGCCAGCGCCGGATCAGCGATTTGCGCCGCTCGCGCCACAGCTCGACGGCGGTCAGGAACGTATAGGTGGCGACAATCACCGAGCTCACGACCAGCCGCGACGCCTCCGTCGTCACGAATGCCGAGGACGAACAGAAGGCGAGCCAAACCACGGCGCCGAGGCACATCGAGCCCCACAGCACCGGCCGGCCGTGGAACAAGCGCGCGGCGCTCCACACCATGCCGACCGCGATGAACAACATGCACGTCGGCGAGGCTTGCCGGCACCGGCGGCGAGATCAGATCGCCCAGGCGCCATAGCACGCCGGAGAAGCCGCCGATCAGATACGCCGTGCCCCACCAGGCCAGCGCGGTGATGCCGTCCTGCAGCCACGCGAACAGCAGGAACAGGCCGAGTAACGACGTGACGCAGATGGCGATGACGAATAGCGTGCCGATGTCGAGCGACATCGCCGCTTCGGCGAGGCTGGCAAACATGATACGCGCTCCTCTCACTCAATCGGGAAAATCCGTATCACCGATCGCCGGCCGCGTCGGACGTTTCCCGTTTCAGGCTTTGCCGAGTGTGAGGCGCAAGCCGCGGGTTTTCCGGAAAAGCCGCGAAAATTGGAGAAGTGAAAATTGCAGTAGTGACAATTGCAGCGGAAATATTTCCGGTGCTAAAAACCGGTCCTAACAAATCGCAAAGACGATTTTGCCGACTTGAAGCGCATGTGATGCAACTGCACGCGATCTCACGGAGCACGGCGCGGTTTCCACGCATCGGCCCGGCCCTGCCGCGACGGCCCCCTTCCCGCGGCGCCCGTCGTTGCCTAGATTGAAGCAAAGACGCTTAAGTTCTTAAGGGAGTTTGCCATGGCCGAGACCGCCGAGCTCGACGTCGCCCCCGATACCATCGAGGCGACGCTCAATTACATCGTCGATGACGGCAACAAGGTCTTCACCATCGTCGCCAGTCCCGGCGGCAGCGACACGCGCTCCGGCGGCACGCCGGATCCGCGCCGCGTGGTCATTCACAACGGCCGTCCGCACGCCAAGCGACTTCGCGCTCGAGCGCAACGGCTTCCGCTTCGTGCGCCACGACACCAAGGTCGCCGACTTCTTCGACGAGGCCGAGATCAAGCGGGTCTACTATCCGGAGATGGAAGCGCTGATCAAAGCCGAGAGCGGCGCCAAGCGGGTCGTCGTGTTCGACCATACGCTGCGCACCGCCGACGACGAATTGCGCGAATTCGAAGAAAATCCGCGAAGTCGTGCGCCGGGTGCACAACGACTACACCGAATGGTCGGCGCCGCAGCGCGTGCGCGATATCCTGCCCGACGAGGCGGAGGACTTGCTCAAGCGCCGCTTCGCCATCATTCAGGTCTGGCGGCCGATCCGCCATCCGGTCGAGACCTATCCGCTCGCCATGGCCGACGCGCGGACGCTGGCGCCGAGCGACATGATCGTCTCGGAGCGGCGCGCTCCCGGCCGCATCGGCCAGACCTACGCGATCAAATATAATCCGGCGCACAAATGGTACTGGTTCCCGCGCATGCGGCGCGAGGAAGCCTACGTCTTCAAGGTGTTCGATTCGATGAAAGACGGCCGCGCGCGCTGGACCGCGCATACCGCGTTCGAGGATCCGACCACGCCGCCGCACGCGCGGCCGCGCGAGAGCATCGAAATCCGCACGCTGGCGTTTTTCTGAGTCATTCGGTCAGCGCCCGGATTCCAGCGCGCGGAAGCCGGCGTCCGAGCCAACGTGGTATCGATTCCGGACTCCGCTCGCTCAATCCGGAACGGCTATTACCGCTTCGAGAACTGGAAGCTTCGGCGCGCCTTGGCCTTGCCGTACTTCTTGCGCTCGACCACGCGCGGATCGCGGGTGACGAAGCCGCCGCGCTTGAGCACGCTGCGCAGTTCGGGCTCGTGCCGGATCAGCGCCTTGGAAATGCCGTGGCGCACCGCGCCGGCCTGGCCCGACAGTCCGCCGCCCGACACCGTGCAGACCACGTCGTATTGGCCCTGGCGGTTGGCGGCGACCAGCGGCTGCTGGATCAGCATGCGCAGCACCGGGCGGGCGAAATAGACTTCCACCGCGCGTTCGTTGACGACGATCTTGCCGGCGCCCATCTTGATCCAGACGCGGGCGACCGCGTCCTTGCGCTTGCCGGTGGCATAGGCGCGGCCCTGCTTGTCGAGCTTCTGGACGTAGGTCGGGGTCTGCGGCGCCGGCGCGGGCTTGAGCGTCGACAATTCTTCCAGCGTCTGGATCGTCTCGGCCATTATGCGGTCCTCTTGTTCTTGCGGTTCATGGCCGCGATGTCGAGTTTCTCCGGCTGCTGCGCCTCGTGCGGATGCTCGGCGGCCGGATAGACCCGCAGATTGCCGAGCTGGACGCGGCCGAGCGGGCCGCGCGGCAGCATGCGTTCGATCGCCTTCTCGACGATGCGCTCGGGAAAGCGGCCGGCGAGGATCGATTTCGCGGTGCGCTCCTTGATGCCGCCGATATAGCCGGTGTGCTTGTAATAGATCTTCTGCTCGACCTTGCGGCCGGTCAGCACCGCCTTGGCGGCGTTGATGACGATGACGTTGTCGCCGCAGTCGACGTGGGGCGTGATAGGTCGGCTTGTGCTTGCCGCGCAGCCGCATGGCCACGATCGAGGCGAGCCGGCCGACGATCAGGCCCTCGGCGTCGATCATCACCCACTTCTTCTCGACCTCGGCGGGCTTTGCCGAAAAGGTTTTCATAGTCCGCTTCCATCCGGGATGGGGCGCATCGCGGCGCCGTGTGCGCAGGCTTCTAGCGGCGGCCACCGCGCAGGTCAATCACACTTGATATATTATGAAATATTCTCAAGCGGTTGGGTTAGAGGTATTTTATTACCTTTAGCCCGATTGCGGCGGGATCGAATAGGTCGAGGTGACGTGCGCCACCAGTTCGTCCTCGCCTTCCGAGCGAATATCGATTTCGCCGACGGCGAGCCGCTTGCCGAGCTTGATCAAGCGCGCTTCGGCGAGAAGATCGCGCGGCGCCGGCTTTTTGAGAAAATTGATGGTCAGATTGGTGGTGACGGCGAGCGGCACCCAGCCGATCGGCGGCCAACACCGCGACATACATGGCGAAATCGGCAAGCGCCATCATGGTCGCGCCCGACAACGTGCCGCCGGGCCGCAGCGAGGTGCGATCGAAATGCCGGCGCACGACGGCAGCCGCCATGCCAGACCTCTTCGATCTCGTAGCCGCTCTCGCTATTGAACATTTCCGGGAATTCGGCGCGCAGGAGCTCGGTCGAGCTCCTTGCGCGTCAGTTTCGGCGCCGCCATGTCTGTCATGCCAACTCCCGTTTTTCCGATTCTTGGCCCCGCAGATCGGATACAATGGCCGGAACGCGTCAGAATCCGCAAAACGCGCTGGATAAAGCCGATGAACGCCCAAGCCGCCACCGCCGCCGCTGCCGCCTCCTCCGCGCTGATCCTTCTGCGCGAGGACATCGGCGGATGTCGCCGTGCTCACGCTGAACCGGCCGCAGGCGCGCAACAGCCTGTCCGAGGCGATGCTCGAAGCGCTCGGCGACGCGCTCACCGCGATCGCCCACGATCGCGCCGTGCGCGCGGTCGTCTCGCCGCCAACGGCCCGGCCTTTTCCGCCGGCCATGATCTCAAGGAACTCAACCAGCGCCGCTCCGATGCCGATCGCGGCCGCGCCTATTTCAAGCACATCATGGGGCTGTGCAGCGACGTGATGCAGCAGGTCGTCACGCTGCCGCAGCCGGTGATCGCCGCGGTCCAGGCCACGGCGACCGCGGCAGGCTGCCAACTGGTGGCAAGCTGCGATCTCGCGGTCGCCTCGCGCGCGGCGAAATTCGCCACGCCCGGCGTCAATATCGGCCTGTTCTGCTCGACGCCGATGGTGGCGCTGTCGCGCAACGTCCCGCGCAAGCAGGCGATGGAAATGCTGCTGACCGGCGACATGATCTCGGCCGAGGAAGCCGCGCGCATCGGCCTCGTCAATCACGTGGTCGCGCCCGGCAGCGAGCGCGACGAAGCGCTCAAGCTCGCCAAGAAGATCACCGCCAAATCGGCGCTGACCGTCAAGATCGGCAAGGAAGCGTTCTATCGCCAGCTCGAAATGCCGCTGGCCGAGGCCTATCGCTACGCGTCCGAGGTGATGGTCGAGAACATGCTGGCGCGCGACGCCGAGGAAGGCATCGCGGCCTTCATCGAAAAGCGCGAGCCGAAATGGGAAGACCGCTGATCGCGGCAGCCGCGATGAATCACGATTCCTATCCCGACAGCTACATCCGCGGCATTCTCAACACCGTGAAGACGATCGCCATGGTCGGCGCCTCGGAGAAGGAGAACCGGCCGAGCTACTTTGCCTTCAAATATCTGCTCGAACGCGGCTACAACATGATCCCGGTCAATCCGGGACATGCCGGCGAGGACATGCTCGGCCAGCGCATTTATGCGCGGCTTGCCGATATTCCCGAGCCGGTCGACATGGTCGATATTTTTCGCGGCTCGCAATATGCGCTGGCCATCGTGCAGGAGGCGCTGGCGCTCAAGCCGCGGCCGCAGGTGATCTGGATGCAGCTCGGCGTGCGCAACGACGAAGCCGCGGCGCTTGCCGAAGCCAACGGCATGAAAGTGGTGATGAACCGCTGCCCGAAGATCGAATACGGCCGGCTGTCGTCGGAGATCGCCTGGATGGGCGTCAATACGCGCACCCTGTCGTCGAAAAAGGCGCACCATGGGCGGCATCCAGCGCATGTCGCTCAACCGCACCAGCGCCCAGGGCGGCGCCACCGACGGCCGCCGACCGCGTCCAGCGCGAAGAAGGCGGACACTGAGTTTTGCCGAAGCGACTTGGTTGTAATGCGACTTGGTTTCTGCGAAAGTCTGCCCGGCTTCGGCCGACAACAGCTCAAAATAAACTCAATAATTACTATAATTCGACCCGACGAGAACCTCTCGGGGCTCCAGCGCGTCTTATAGAGGTGGGCCGCTCGGGCTTGATGGCTTCGATGCCGCCCGTTCGGGAGGGGACGATGAAATTCAGCACGACAATCGCACTGTCACTGTTCTGCCTGACGCTGGCGCCGCTCGGCGCCCGGGCCGACGAGCAATCGGACCAGCAGGCCTGCATGGGCGACGCCATGACCATCTGCGGTCAATTCATTCCGGACCGCGAGCGCGTCGGCGCCTGCCTCTATTCCAACCGCAGCCGCATCTCGCCGGCCTGCCGCACGGCGATGCAGCGCTTCCATCCGAAGACGGCGTCGGCGCGCTGAAAGCTGCCCAAAACCCTTTCGCAGAAAAAGTTTCTGCCGCCGCCGCGCCCGACAGCGCGGCGGTTGCATTTTGGCGCATCGGGCCTGGCGCGCCTTGACGGCTTTGCGCCGGTCCTATAAACGGAAGCCATCGTTTCCCACGCATGAGGATCGGTCGATGAGCGAACGCATTCCCGGCTTTTCCACGCTCGCCGTTCACGCCGGCGCGCAGCCCGATCCCACGACCGGCGCGCGCGCGACGCCGATCTATCAGACGACGTCCTTCGTGTTCGAAAGCGTCGATCACGCCGCCTCGCTGTTCGGCCTGCAGACTTTCGGCAACATCTATACGCGCATCGGCAATCCGACCAATGCCGTGCTCGAGGAGCGCGTCGCGGCGCTCGAAGGCGGCACGGCGGGGCTTGCGGTCGCATCCGGCCATGCGGCGCAGGTTCTGGTTTTTCATTGCCTGCTGCAGCCGGGCGACGAGTTCGTGGCGTCGAAGAAGCTCTACGGCGGCTCGATCAACCAGTTCAATCACGCGTTCAAGAATTTCGGCTGGAACGTGGTGTGGGCGGACCCCGACGACATTGCCTCGTTCGAGCGCGCCGTCAGCCCGAAGACCAAGGCGATCTTCACCGAGTTGATCGCCAATCCCGGCGGCGTCATCACCGACATGGCGGCGGTGGCGCAAATCGCGCGCCGCGCCGGCGTGCCCTACATCGTCGACAACACGCTGGCCACGCCGTATCTGTGCAAGCCGTTCGAGCACGGCGCCGACATCGTGGTGCATTCGCTGACCAAATTTCTGGGCGGCCACGGCAATTCGATCGGCGGCATGATCGTCGACGGCGGCACCTTCAACTGGTCGCGCGAGCGGCGCTATCCGATGCTGTGCGAGCCGCGGCCGGAATATCACGGCATCGTGCTGCACGAGACGTTCGGCAATTTCGCCTTCGCCATCGCCTGCCGCGTGCTGGCGCTGCGCGACATCGGCCCGGCGCTGTCGCCGTTCAACGCCTTCCTCATCCTCACCGGCATCGAGACGCTTGCCGCTGCGCATGCGCAAGCATTGCGACAACGCGCAAGCCGTCGCCGAATGGGTCGCGGCGCATCCGAAGGTGGCATGGGTGAGCTATCCGGGCCTGCCCGGCGACCGCTACTACAACCTCGCCAAGAAATACTGCCCGAACGGCGCCGGCGCGGTGTTCACGTTCGGGCTCAAGGGCGGCTATGACGCCGGCGTAAAACTCGTCTCGAACGTGAAGCTGTTCTCGCACCTCGCCAATATCGGCGACACCCGCTCGCTGATCATCCATCCCGGCCTCGACCACGCACCGCCAGCTCAGCGACGCGCAAAAAGTCCAAGCCGGCGCCGGCCCCGACGTGGTGCGGCTGTCGATCGGCATCGAGGACAAGGAAGACATCATCGCCGACCTGGAGCAGGGGCTGGCGGACTGATCAGCTATTACGCCGGCGCCAGCGGCGATGTTTTCGCGGGCGACCGCGCGGCGGTCGGCGACAAGCGCGGCGTGGGTCGTCGCCACCGTCAGCACCAGCATCGCCATCGCCTGGTGCGCCAGCGCGAGCGAGATCGGCACGCGCAACAGCAGCGTCGCGATGCCGAGCGCCGCTTGCAGCGTCACCGCGACGCGAGGACGCTGGCGCTCGTGACCACCCAGCCTTGCTTCACCGTGCGCGCCACGTCGAACGCGTGCAGCAGCGCGCAGATCAAGATCGCATAGGCCAGCATGCGGTGGTCGAACTGAACCGTGAGCGTGTTCTCGAAGACATTGCGCCAGGCGGCGTGTCGAGGAAGAGCCGCGCGGCGTCCGGCACGAACGCGCCGTCGATCAGCGGCCAGGTGTTGTAGATGTAGCCGGCGCGCAATCCGGCGACGAGCGCGCCGAGATAGATTTGCGCCAGCACCAGGATCAGCAAGCCGAACGCGCTGGCGCGGATGCGCGCCGGCAGCGGTGCCGCCGGCCGTTCGCCCAGGCGCTGCGCCGTCCAGATCAGCGCGACATAGATCACGCAGGCGAGCACGAGATGCGTCGCGAGGCGATATTGCGAGACTTCGACCCGGTCGGCGAGACCCGAGGCCACCATCCACCAGCCGACGGCGCCTTGCAGCGCGCCGAGACCGAAGATGAACCACAGCCGGCCGCGCAATCCCGGCCCGACCCAGCCGCGCCACAGGAACCACAGGAACGGCAGCAGGAACGCGACGCCGATCACGCGGCCGATCAGCCGGTGCGTCCACTCCCACCAATAGATCGTCTTGAACGCGTCGAGGCTCATGCCCTGGTTGAGCGCGTGGTATTGCGGAATGGCCTGGTATTTTTCGAACTCGGCCTGCCATTGCGCCTCGCCGAGCGGCGGCAGCGCGCCCATGCACCGGCCGCCATTCGGTGATCGAGAGGCCGGATTCGGTGAGCCGCGTCGCGCCGCCGACCAGCACCATGGCGAGCACCAGCGCGGCCACGGCATAAAGCCACAGCCGGATCGCTCGCGCATGGGCCTCGTTGGAGGGAACCGCGGTCATTTTAAGTTTTTGGCCGATCGCTTGTTTGGAGCGCGCGGACCATATAGTGCTGGCCCCTGCCCCCGCAACCGACGTTATGCCGCTTCCGGTAACACTGCCGTCATGTCGATCCGCCTGCGAAAATTCATCGGCGCCGTTTTGTTGTTCGCGCTCGTCATCGTGTGGGCGCTGGTCGCCATGGCGCTGGCGCAAGCGCCGCTCATTCACGACAACGAAATCGCTTCCGTCGCGTATTACGTCATCGCCGGCCTCGGCTGGGTGTTGCCGGCGATGCCGATCGTCTCGTGGATGACGCAGCGCGAACCGCAGTCTAGGCCGCGTCGAGCCGCCGAAAGCCATTCCACATCGCCGTCGCCGAACCCGACAGCAGGACGCGCACATAGCGCAAGCGCTGATACTCGCCGTTGAGCGAAATCCGCGGCAGCGCGGTCAGGTGCCGGCTGTGGCGAGCGAAACAGCACGCCCGGCCGGGTCGTGACCGCGGTCTTGAAGCCGAGCTCCGCCGCGATGGCGAATTCGCGCGGACCGGCCGACGTGCTGTCGCCGATCGGGTAGGACAGATGCTCCGGCCGCATCCCGAGCGCCGCCTCGATGATCGAGCGGCTCAAATCCATTTCCGAGCGCACCGCGTCCGGCGGCAATTTCGCCAGCATCGGATGGCTCACCGTATGCGCGCCGATGGTGACGAGCGGATCGGCGGCAAGCTCGGCGAGCTCCGGCCAGCTCATGCAAAGCTCCTCGCAGAACGCCGCGATATCGACGTGATAGCAGGCCGCGAGATTTTTGATCACGGCGCGCATGTCCGCTTCGGTCGGCCGCGCGCGCAGCCACCAATAGAGCTCGTCATAGAGCGAGCGCTTGGCCGCGACCGTCGCGCAATCGAAGGTCCGGTTGCGGCCGTCGATCTGCAGGCCGATATGATCGTTGCGCGCGATCACCGCTTCGAGCGCGAGCCACCACAATTCGCCGAGCCGGTCCGGAAAGCTCGTCGGCACATAGACGGCGAACGGCACGCCGGCTTCCTTGAGGATCGGATAGGCCCATTGCATGGTGTCGCGGTAACCGTCGTCGAAGGTCAGGCAGACGAAGCGCCGGGCAAAATCGCCCTCGCGGCAGGCGGCGGTGCATTTCGTCGAGGCTGACCAAATCCGCGCCGGAGCGGCGCAGATATTTCACCACGCGGGTGAGAAAACGCGGCGTGACTTCAAGCAGGCGGTTCGGCTGGAAGCGTCCCGGCCGCGGCGGCCGCACGTGATGCAATGTCAGGATCGCGCCGACGCCCGAGACGAAGGGCTTGAGCGCCATATGCGCGCCGGTGAAGTAAAGCCCTTCCAAGCCCGCCGCGGATGATCGTCTGTCTGAGGCCTGACACGGACCAACCCTTGTCGAACGGGGTACTATTCCAGGCCTTCGTTGACAATTCTTTGTCAACTTCGCGGCGGGAATCTCGTTCGGTTACGCGGAGCCGCGCTTACGCGGCCGCGGCCGTCTCTGCGGCATTGTCCGCGTACGTCCGCCGACCACGGTCACGTCGGCGAAGCCCGCGTCCAGCAGGCGCTCGCGCGCCGAGGCGGCGCCGGCATCGTCAGCGTGCCGGCGACCAGGATCGCATGCGGCGCAATGGCGCCGATGGCATCGAGATGCGGGCCCGAAGATCGCTCCGGCTGCGATGACGACCCGGTCGTAGCCGCGCGCCAACGCATCGAAGCTCATCGCCATGTTCGGCGCGACCAGGATTTCGCCGCGATCGGTCGGCATCCGGCCCGACGAAATCAGATGCAGGCTCGATTGCCTGTCCTTGGTGATGATGTCGCGGAACGATGCCGTCTGGGCGGCGAGCTCGGCAAGCCCGCTGGCGGACGGCTCGTTCGACGTGGCTCTGATCGCGCTATCCGCCGAACCGAGGCCGACCAGCACGACGCGGGCATTCGCGGCCAGCGCGCGGGCGATCTTGAGCGCGGTCCAGCTCGCATCCATGCCCTGCGCGGCGCCGAACACCGCGACGCAGCGGTCGGCGCCGCCGTCGTACCGCAAGGCATCGGTGACGTCGTCGAGCGAACTGACCGGAAGCGGAGCCGAGCGTTGCGGCGCGGTTTTATGGCGGATGGCATCGAGCGCCGCCGTCACGCGCGAGGTCACGGCTTCCGACGGCG
Organism: uncultured Alphaproteobacteria bacterium; assembly: GCA_963831975.1. GTDB lineage: Bacteria > Pseudomonadota > Alphaproteobacteria > Rhizobiales > Xanthobacteraceae > BOG-931. The sequence continues at coordinate 1,535,920 of CAWHSO010000025.1, read as the reverse complement.
GCGGCGGCGCCTGCCGCAGCGGCACGCCGCCCATGGGGGCCGCCAAAAGCTCCTTGGTCAGCACGAAGCCGATCGCAATCACCAGCGTGGTCAGGGTCGCGATCAGCACCGCCGGCACCTTCTTCGGATAGGCCGGCACGTTCGATACCGTCGCCCGCGAGATCACGCGCGCATCGGCCGGCGCCGAATTGGCGGTGTCGCGCGAGGTCGCCTCGCGGTATTTGGCGAGATAGATTCTCCAACAGATCGCGCTGCGATTTGGCATCGCGCTCGAGCTCGCGCAGCTGCACGTCGTCGACATTGGTCGTGGCCGCCTGGTTCTTGAGCTGATCGAGGCTCGCCATTTGCGAATCCAGCCGCGCGCTGGCGAGCTTGGCGTCGTTTTCGAACGAGCGCGCCTGGGTTGCGGCTTCTTGCTTGATCTGACCATCGAGGTCGGCGATCTGCGCCTTCAATTCCTTGATCCGCGGATGATTGTCGAGCAACGTCGAGGATTGCTCGGCAAGCTGCGCGCGCAAGGTGACGCGCTGCTCGGACAGGCGGCGGATCAGCTCCGAATTGAGAATGTCGGAGGATTCGATGGGGTCGCCGGATTTCAGCATGTCCCGGATCAGCCTCGCCTTGGCCTCGGCGTCGGTCTTTTGCGCGCGAGCCGCCGCGAGCTGCGCATTCATGTCGCCCAGCTGCTGCGCCGAAAGCGTGGTGTTGTTGTTGCCGACCAAGAGTCCCGATTTGGCGCGGTACGCCTCGACCTTGGATTCGGCCTCCACGACCTTCTTGCGCAAGGTATCGATCTGGCCGGCCAGCACCTGGCCCGCGGTCTGCGCCTGCTCTTGCTTGACCTTTTGCAGCAGCTGCAGATAGTCGTCGGCGATCGTATTGGCGACACGCGCCGCAAGCTCAGGATCCTCGGATGAAAAATCGATGACGATGACGCGCGATTTTTCCACCGGGAACACGGTGAGCCGGTCGTAATAGGCTTCGAGCACGCGTTCTTCCGGCGTCATGCTCGCCGGATTCCTGATGATGCCGAGCGTGCCGAGCACGGCCTTGACCGGCGACACGCCGCCGAGCGTCGAATCGAATTCCGGCAGCTCGTTGAGCTTGAGCTTGGCGATCACGTCCTTGGCGAGGTCGCGCGACAGGATGAGCTGCGCCTGGCTCGTCACCGTCTCTTGATCGACGGCGTTGCGATCCATCAAGTCCTTGTCGGCTTCCGGGCGCAGGAAGATATTGTCGCGCCCTTCGACGATGACGCGCGATTCCGACTGATATCGGGGCGTGATGAGCTGGACGGCGAGAAGCGTGACCAGTCCGACCAGGATCGCCGGTCCCAGGATCTTCCAGCGCTTGCGCCAGAGCGTCGTGCCGAGCGCCGAGAGGTCCAACTCTGCGTCGTTAAACTGGCCCCGGCCCCGCGCCGACTGCGACACGACGCTCATTACGATACTCCTCACGACCGAACTACGGACAAACCAAACGCCACGCTTGATCAGAAACTATTAAGGTTGCGATCCGGTTAAGGCAGCGGCGTGCGCGGTGCGGCGGCCGTTACGTGAGACTTTATTAACCGGCCGAGGGCTCAATCGGGCTTAACTTTTTGCCGCGAGCTTTAGGGAATTCCTTCATGGGCCAGATGCGCCCGCTCCGATCGGCGCTTGCGCCGGCCGCCGCGTCATTCGCCACGACGACATATCCGCAAGGCGCATCAAGCCCGGCGAGCCTGAAAATCCTGCACATCTTGCGCGCGCCGCTCGGCGGGCTGTTCCGCCATGTGATCGATCTGGTGCAAGGCCAGGCCCAGCGCGGGCATCAAGTCGGGCTTGTTCATCGACAGCACCACCGGCGGCGCGCGCGCCGAAACCATTCTGGCCGAGCTATCGCCCTGCCTGGCGCTCGGCTTCGAGCGCGTCGCCATTCCGCGCCAGCTCAATCCGCGCGACGCCTATGCGCTGCATCGCGTCTCGCGCCGGATTGCGGCGCTCAAGCCCGACGTGCTGCACGGCCACGGCGCCAAAGGCGCGGCGCTGGCGCGCCTGGTGCCGAACTTCGGCCACGCCATCCGCGCCTATACGCCCCACGGCGGCTCGCTGGTCTATTGCCCCGGCACCATCAGCGGCGGATTTTATCGCTCCGTGGAGCGGGTCCTGAACTGGCGCACCGATCTCTTCCTGTTCGAAAGCAGCTACGTCGCCGACCTGTTCCGCGCCAAGATCGGCACGCCGCGCGCCATGGTGCGCATCGTGCGCAACGGCGTCGGCAAGGCCGAATTCGAGCCGGTCGCGATCCAACCCGATGCCACCGATATCGTCTGCGTCGGCGAGCTGCGGCCGGTCAAGGCGATCGACGTGCTGATCGAGGCGCTGGCCATCCTCAAAAGCTCCGGCCACCCGGTGACCGCGACCATCGTCGGCGAAGGCCCCGACGACGCCAAGCTGAAGGCCCAGGCCGGGCGCCTCGGCCTCGCCGATGAAGTGCGTTTCGTCGGCTTTCGTCCGGCGCGGGAGGCGTTCGCCATGGGGCGGATGCTGGTCATTCCCTCGCGCGCGGAATCGCTGCCCTATGTGGTGCTCGAGGCCGCCGCCGCCGGCGTGCCGATCATCGCCACCGAGGTCGGCGGCGTGCCGGAGATTTTCGGACCCCAGGCCGCGCATCTCGTCCCGCCCGACGACATCGCGGCGCTGGTCGAGGCCATCGCGCACGGCGCTTGGTCGATCCGGGCGAAGCGCATCGTATCGCCGAGCAGGTCCGGGCCCGGGTCCGCGCCGAATTCTCGCTCGAGCACCATGGTGGAAGGCGGCCTTGCCGCCTATCGCGAGGCGCTCGCGTTGCGAAAACTTGCTCAATTCACATAACCAATTTTTGAAGATTGTTCACTATGTTGTCGGCAAGGCTGGCGACACCAAGTGTGTTGGGCTCACACCTGAGCACGAAAGTTTGCGTTAACCATGTCCAGCACCGAACACAGCACGATCTTTGAAGCGGCTGCGGCGGTTTCGTCGGCCGTCAAATCATTGCCGCGGATCGCCGCGAAATCCTCGGGTCCGCGCCCGCTCTCGCCGGCCGCGCTCGAAGTCGCCGCCGAAGAGTTCAAAGCCGGCCTATTCGCCGATCGTGCTCGCCGGCACCGTGCGGCTGATCGAAGCCGCGCTGGTCATCGCGGTCGGCCTTGCGGTTTATTTCTGGCACGTCGTGCCGGCTGTCGGCTTTGCCTGGTACTACGTCGGCGCCATCGTCGGCATCGCGATCATGGCGATGCTGGCGTTCCAGGTCGCCGACATCTACCAGGTGCAAGCGTTCCGCGGCCACGAGAAGCAATATATGCGGCTGGCCTCGGCCTGGTCCGTGGTCTTTCTGATCGCGATCAGCCTGTCGTTCTTCGCCAAGGCCGGCGACCAGTTCTCTCGCGCCTGGCTCGGCGCGTTCTATGTGCTCGGCCTGTTGACGCTGATCGCATTCCGGCGCGGCCTGTTCCTCCTGGTGCGGCGCTGGACCCGGCAGGGCCGGCTCGACCGCCGCACCGTCGTGGTCGGCGCCGACTTGAACGGCGAAACGCTGCTCAAATCGCTCGCCGCGCAGCGCGATTCCGACGTGCACGTCATCGGCGTATTCGACGATCGCGCCGACGACCGCAGCCTCGCCACCTGCAACGGCGTTCCCAATCTCGGCACGGTCGACGATATCGTCGAGTTCGCGCGAAAAACCCGCGTCGATCTCGTGATCTTTTCGCTGCCGATCGCCGCCGAAGGCCGCATCCTGCACATGCTCAAGAAGCTGTGGGTGCTGCCGCTCGACATTCGCCTCTCCGCGCACAGCAACAAGCTGCGATTCCGGCCGCGCTCCTATTCCTATATCGGCAACGTGCCCGTGCTCGACGTCTTCGACCGGCCGATTGCCGACTGGGACATCGTGATGAAGTGGCTGCTCGACAAGATCGTCGGATCGCTGGCGCTGATCTGCCTGGCGCCGGTCATGCTGCTGGTCGCGCTCGCCATCAAGCTCGACAGCAAGGGACCGATCTTCTTCAAGCAGCGGCGCCACGGCTTCAACAACGAGCTCATCGAGGTCTACAAGTTTCGCTCGCTCTATGTCGAGCACACCGACGCCAACGCCACCAAGCAGGTCAACAAGAACGACCCGCGCGTCACCCGGGTCGGCCGCTTCATCCGCAAGACCAGCCTCGACGAGCTGCCGCAGCTCTTCAATGTCGTTTTCACCGGCAACCTGTCGCTGGTCGGGCCGCGGCCGCACGCCATCCACGCCAAGGCCGCCGAGCATCTCTACGACGAGGCGGTGGACGGCTATTTCGCGCGCCATCGGGTCAAGCCGGGCATCACCGGCTGGGCCCAGATCCATGGCTGGCGCGGCGAGACCGACAGCAAGGAAAAGATCCAGCGCCGCGTCGAGCATGATCTCTATTACATCGAGAACTGGTCGCTGATGCTCGATATCTACATTCTGCTGCGAACGCCGTTCGCCGTCCTCAACATGCAGAACGCCTACTGATGGACGCCCGCAATCCGGCGCTGGCGCTTGCCGCCGCCGACGATGCCGGCCAGTTTTCCGCGCTGGCGCAGCGGCTTCTCAACCTCGTCCTGTTCGTCACCGTCCTGACCAGTTCGATCGCCTTCATCGAACCGTCGCCCCATGACGGATTGATGATGGTGCTTCTCGTCACGTGCGTCGGCGCCCGCGTCGGCTTCGACCGCAAGCTCATTCCGCTGTTGTTGCTGATCGTGCTGTGGCTGGTCGGCGGGCTTTTGTCGCTGATCCAGGTCGGCGATCAGGCAAAGGACATCCAATATGCCGGCACGTCGATTTACTTCGGCATCGCCGCCGTGATGTTCGCGTGCCTGTTTTGCGACGGCAATCTGGTGCGTCTTGCCGATCCTGCGGCGCGGCTACATCCTGGCGGCGCTGATCGCGACGGCGGCAGGCTATATCGGCTTTTTCCATCTGCTGCCCGGCGCCGACATTTTCCTCGACAACGACCGCGTCAGCGCCACGTTCAAGGACCCGAACGTCTACGGCCCGTTCCTGATCTTTCCGATCGTCTGGCTGCTGATCAGTCTTTTGGTACGCGGCATCAGGCTCCTCGATGTCGCGGTGCTGATGATCCTCTTGGGCGGCCTGCTGCTGAGCTTTTCGCGCGGCGCCTGGGCCCATTTCGTCATCTCGGCGGTGATCGGCATCGTGATCGTGCTCGCGGTCACGCCGGACCCGCGCATGCGCGCGCGCATCGTCGTGCTCGGCCTGCTCGGCGCGCTCGCCGCGGCGCTGTTCCTGGTCGCGCTGACGTCGATCGGCTCGGTCCACGACATGATCGTGGAACGCGCCAAGGCGATCCAACCCTATGACGTCGGGCCGGGCGGCCGCTTCTGGCAGCAGCAGCTGGCGCTCAGCACCATCCTCGATAATCCGAACGGCTTGGGGCCGTTCGAATTCGACCGCATCTTCGGGCTGCAGCAGCACAACGTCTATATGCAGGGTTTTCTGGTGTACGGCTGGCTCGGCGGCGCCGCCTATCTGGCGCTGGTCGCGATCACGCTGGTGCTCGGATTGCTCACCGTCTCGGCACCGACGCCGTGGCAGTACTATCTGATCACCGCCTATGCGGTGTTCGTCGGCGAGGCGTTCGAAGGACTGATCGTCGACACCGATCACTGGCGCCACTTTTTTCTCGTGCTCGGCCTGGTCTGGGGCCTCGGCGCGGCCACGATCAATTTCCGCCGCCGGCACGCCTACGCGCCCGATGCCGACGAAGATTTGGTCGAAGCCGCCATTTAGGCGCGGGCAAATTGGACCCGATCGGTTCACGATTTGGTTAGCCTCATCCGATTAGGATCGATCCATGCAAGCGAATGCAGCATCGCTGTCGGCCGACGGCACGCCGATCGAGGCCCCGGCGGCGCGATTGATTTCGATCCCCTTCCTGCTGCTGCGCGTATCGACCGCCGGCGGCGCCTTCGCCATGGGTCTCGTCCAGACGCTGGTGTTCGCGCGCGTGCTGACGCCGGACCGGTTCTCGCTTTTCATCCTGGTGGGAGCCATCGGATATTCGCTTTGGCTGTGCGACCTCGGGCTGGCCAAGATCCTGTTCGTGCAATTGCGCGCCGCGCACCTTGCCGGCAAGACCGCCGCGCAGGCCGCGAGCCAAGCGACGGCGGTGATCGTATTCTATGTCTTGCTCGCTGCCGGCGGGTCGCTCGCCTGCTTTGCCTTCATGGCGGCGCGGCAATCATTCTCGCTGCTCGAGGCCGCCGACTTCGGCCTGTTCTTTTTCTACATCACGCTCAATCTCACCTGGGTTTGCCTGCGCAGCCTCAGCATCGCCGTCGACGAATACGTTTTCTACGAGAAGCTCGAGCTCGTGCGCCGCGTCGGCAACATGGCGACCATACTCGCCATGCTGATCGGGCTGCCGTTCACCGCCTTTCTGGTCGGCTCGAACGTGCTGTGGGCGGTGCTGATAGCTTCCGCGGTGACCAGGCTTTTGCGACGCGGCGCCATGACGCCGCGTTTGCGCGGCTTCGTCGGCGAGCTCACGATATTTTTCCAGACCAATATGCGATCGATCGCGCGCAGCGGCACGTTCGCGCTGAGCGATATTTTTATCTACACATTCCCCTACTACGTCGTGCCTTGGGCGTTCGGCCTCGGCGCGCCGATCATCATTCTCGAAGCGACGTTCCGCATCTTCCGCGGCGCCAGCGTCATCTATACGGCGGCGTGCGATCTCGCGATCCCGGGACAGACCCGGGCGCTCGCCGCGCGCGACGCTGCGAAGCTGGTGCGGACGACGCTGATCGCGGCGGCGCTGTGCTGCCTGCCCGCGGCTTTTGCCTGCGGATTGCTGATTTTCGCCTCGAAGCAATTGTTCGCGTTCCTGCTCGGATCGGCGGCGACCGTGCCGCCGACGGTTACGCCCATTCTGGTGGTGATGCTCTTGGCAAACCTCGTGCAAATGGTCGCGCAATCGCTATTGCTGCATGCCGGCTTCTTCCGCGAGATATCGCGCATCGGCGCCGGCGTTGCGGTCGCCATGGTGGTCGCAACCGCGATCGCGGTCGTTGCCAAACTGACCGTTGTCGAATTTCTCGGCGTTTATGCCGCCGTCTACACCGCCGGCGCGCTCTATCTGGCCGTCGCCGCTTATCGCGGGCCGATTCTCGCCGCCGCATCGCCGCTTGCCGCGGCGAAATGGAAACGCGCCGCGGAACCTGCCGCGGCGCGTTGATCAAGGCGCAAAGGAAGATGGCGCTTTGCGCCAAGTCTATTTGTGCACAAAGCTTGCTTAGTTGCCGCCGTCGTTCAGCGCCTTGCCATAGTGCGGCGGGGTTTGTTGCTGAACCGTCCTGCTCTGCGCTTTCGCAGCCGCCGCTTTTTGCGCCGCGCTCGGCTCGTCGGTTAAGCCGCCGTCGTTGAGTGCCTTGCCATAGTGCGGCGCGGCCGGGGCGGCGGGCGACGCCGAATTATAGAGCGGCTTTGCCGGCGGCTCCGCTCGAATTGTAATCGTCCACAAGACCGCCGTCGTTCGGAGCTTTGCCGTAGTGCGTCTGCGCGGAAGCGGGAACCGAAGCAAGCGCCACGCCGAATGCCAGCGCAGCGACGCCAATGGTGATGTGCTTTTTCATGATTTTTCCTCCAACCGAGGTTTTCGGACGGCCACCGCGGCGGCCGTCGCTCGGAGCTTGCAATTAGTTTGGTCGAAGCGAGGAAATATAGAGTTGAGGACCGTAAATACGCAGCGCGAATTCATAAACCCGAAGTAAAAGATACGCGAAGACTATGCGAACCGTAGGAACGTTTAGCGCGCGATTAGATATATGAAAAAATTATAGCGGCGCATGGAGCATAGGCGCGGCCGCGATACGGCCATAATCAAGATGCTCAGAACAATCCGCAGCGCACCGCTATTGCCGCGAGCCACACCAAGCCGGCAAGCGCGAGACCGCAGAACACGGCGGAGGAGCCGAAATCTTTGATTCGACCGATGTCGCGATGCCGCTCGGGCGTGACGTGATCGGAAAGTTTTTCAATCGCGGTGTTCAAAAACTCGACGGCGAGCAGGACAAGGAGCGCCGCGATCATGGCAACGTACCAGGCAGAGACTCGGTGCGATGACAAAGCCGATCGGCACCGCCAGCACGAACGCAATAGCTTCCTCGCGGACCGCGGCCTCGGTTTTGACGCCGTCGACAATCCCGCGCAGCGAGTTCTTGGTCGCGCTGAAAATTCGCTTCACGGCGCGGCAAGATGGGCTGTGCGGCCGCACCAGGCCGGCGCGTGTTGCGGTGCAAGACCCTGCTGATTATAGTGCGGCCCAATATTCGGAGCGTAGCGCAGCCCGGTTAGCGCACCAGTCTGGGGGACTGGGGGTCCCGAGTTCAAATCTCGGCGCTCCGACCATTTTGCCCGGCCACGTCGTCGCCCGCCAGCACGGCGTCGATCACCTGGCGGCAGGCGACGAGTTCACCCAATACGAGCCGCAGCGTGTCTTCGGCCGCCCTGCTCGGTTGCGCGGACGGCCTCATCGCAGCACCCGGCACAATCGTCGGTTCGCGCCGCTCCGCGGCAGCGGTCTCACCGGCGCGCTGCGAAGGGGCCGAGAACGGCGACAAATCCGGCTCCGCGCGCGCCTCGGCGCCCTCTTCGACAAAACGCTCGTGCTCATCGTCCGCGTCGGGCGGCGGCGGCAGCTCGGCGCCGGGGCGCCAAACATTTTGCACGAAGGCCGCGCCTTCGTCGCGCAGGATGCGTTGCACGCCGCGAATGGTGTAGCCCTCGCCGTAGAGCAAGTGGCGCACGCCGCGCAAGCAGATCGACATCGTCGGGGCGATAATAGCGCCGGCCGCCGCCGCGCTTCATCGGCTTGATCTGGGTGAAGCGGCTTTCCCAGAAGCGCAGCACGTGTTGCGGAACGTCGATCTCGTCGGCGACTTCGCTGATGGTGCGAAATGCGTCAGGCGCCTTGTCCAAGACCTATTCTCCACCAACGACGGCGGTCACTTGCCGCCGTCCGGCTCCGAATTGATTCGCTGCTTGAGGATAGCAGAAGGCTTGAACACCATGACCCGGCGCGGCGAGATCGGCACTTCCTTGCCGGTCTTGGGATTGCGGCCGATGCGCTGGCCTTTCTTGCGCACCACGAACGAGCCGAACGACGACAGCTTCACTGTTTCGCCACGTTCAAGGCAGTCGGTGATTTCCTTGAGCACAAGTTCTACGAGTGTCGCGGATTCGGTGCGCGACAGGCCGACCTTTTGGTAGACCGCCTCACACAAATCCGCACGCGTGACTGTCTTTCCCGCCATCGCCAGCCCCGAGCACGGCGATCGATCCACGTCGATCAAGATATCGTGCTGAATTATCTACGATATTAGCTTGGCGCCGCAGGTGTCAACGGGGCTTCTGTAGGGCATGCCGGACTTACCAGCGCACCAGTGCCGCCCCCCAGGTGAAGCCGCCGCCCATGGCTTCGAGCAGCAAGAGGTCGCCGCGCTTGATGCGGCGGTCGGCAACCGCGTCGGCAAGCGCCAGCGGAATTGAGGCCGCCGAGGTGTTGCCGTGACGGTCCACCGTGACGACGATCTTGTCCGGCGGAATGCCGAGCTTATGGGCCGAACCGTCGATAATGCGCTTATTGGCCTGGTGCGGAATGAACCAATCGATGTCTTTGGCGGTGTAGCCGGTGGCCTTGAAGGCGTCCTCGACCACGTCGGTGATCATCGCCACGGCATGGCGAAACACCTCGCGCCCCTCCATGCGCAGGTGGCCGACGGTGCCGGTCGATGACGGCCCGCCGTCGACATAGAGCTTCGACTTGTGCCGGCCGTCGGACCGCAGCCGCACGGTCAGGATGCCGCGCTCCTCGCCGCTGTGTCCGGCAGCACCTGGCTATCGAGCACGACGGCGCCGGCGCCGTCGCCGAACAGCACGCAGGTGCCGCGATCGGTCCAGTCGAGAATGCGCGAAAACGTCTCCGCGCCGATCACCAGCGCGCGGGAGAACGCGCCCGATTTGAGCAGGCTGTCGGCCGTCGCCAGCGCGAAGACGAAGCCGGAGCACACCGCCTGCAAATCGAAGGCCGCGCCATGGGTGATGCCGAGCTCGGCCTGGACCGACACGGCGCTGGCCGGGAAGGTGTTGTCCGGCGTCGAGGTCGCCAGCACGATGAGATCGATCGATTGGGCGTCGACCTTGGCATGGGCGAGCGCGGCGCGCGCCGCATGCGTCGCCATGTGCGAGGTGAATTCGCCGGGCGCGGCGATGCGGCGCTCGTGGATGCCGGTGCGCTGCACGATCCAGTCGTCGGACGTATCGACCTTGCGCGCCAGTTCGCTATTGGTGAGAACCTGGGCCGGCAGATAGCTGCCGCAGCCGAGGATGACCGATCGCTTTGTGGTCACGAGGCAGCTCCGCCGACGGCCTGGCGGGACGGCTTGCCGGGACGCCCGAGCGCCGCCGTGATCTTGGCCAGTAACTCGTCGCGCACCACGCCGTGAGCCGAGCCCGATCGCCGCCGCAAAACCCTCGGCATCGGTGCTGCCGTGACTCTTGATGACGATGCCGTTGAGGCCAAGAAAAACGCCGCCATTCGACTTGCGCGTATCCATGCGCTCGCGCAATTCCCGGAACGCCGAGCGCGCAAACAGGTAGCCGATCCGCGCGCTCGAGCGTGCGCGTCATCGCGCCTTTGAGATATTCAGCCATCTGCCGGGCGGTGCCTTCGGCGGTCTTGAGCGCAATGTTGCCGGCAAAGCCTTCGGTGACGACGACGTCGACCGTGCCTTTGCCGATGTCGTTGCCTTCGACGAAGCCGTGATAAGTGAGGCCCGGCAATTTCTGCTCGCGAAGGACGGCGGACGCCTCGCGCACCGGCTCGAGGCCTTTGGCCTCTTCGACGCCGATATTGAGCAGACCGACGCTCGGCCGATCGAGGCCGAACAGGATGCGCGCCATGGCGGCGCCCATCACCGCAAGATCGACCAGGTGGTCGGCGTCCGCGCCGATCGAGGCGCCGAGATCGAGCACCACGGATTCACCGCGCAAGGTCGGCCACAGCGCCGCGATCGCCGGCCGGTCGATGCCGGGCAGCATCTTGAGATTGAACTTCGACATCGCCATCAGCGCGCCGGTATTGCCGCCCGACACGACGACGTCGGCATCGCCTTTCTTGACCGCGTCGATGGCGAGCCACATCGAGGATTTCCACCGGCCATAGCGCAAGGCCTGGCTCGGCTTATCCTCCATGCGCACGGCGATGTCGGTGTGGACGAGTTTTGAAACCGACTTTGAGCGCGGGCCGCGCGTCGACGAGCGGCGCGACCAACGCCGTGTTGCCGAAGAAAAGGAATTCGGTTTCCGGATGACGCGCCAGCGCCAGGTCCGCGCCGGCTACGACCACAGCGGGACCATGGTCTCCGCCCATCGCATCGAGAGCAATGCGGACCTTGTCTGACATTCGATGACCTTGCGGTCCTAGGTCCTGGCGACGGGGCGGCGACACCGGCCGGGAGAATAACGGTTCGGCGCCCGGACACAACTGCGATCAGCGGCCATGCTTTTCCTTCAATCCGGCCAGCGCGGCGAACGGCCCCGGATCCGGCTTAACGTCTTGTGGCGCCTCGAAAACCGCGCCCGGCTTGCGCGGATAGGGATCGAGCCCGAGGATGAGGAATTCGGTCGCCAGCGCGCCGAGATCGACGCCGCCGCCGATGAGCGGTTCCGGCCCGTTCCAGCTCCGTTGCGGCCGTTCGGAGCCGTCTTCGGCGGCCTCGCTCGTCGCCGGCCTTGCGCTCGACGGACGGCGGCGGTGGCGCGAACACCAGGTCGATGTCCTCTTCGACTTCATTGGTGAGCGGCTCAAGCGTCACCACGCAATTTTGGCCCACCGTCGCCGACATTCGCCCCGACACATGCAATCCGTCCGCGCCGTGCCGCGTCACGTCGAAATTGGCTTCGAGCCTCGGCAAATCGCGCAAACCCACCACCCGCGCCACGGCGGCGCGGGTCTCATCGTCGGCCACGAGATCGAAATGCCGGCCGGTCTCGGCCACATCCTCGATGGCAACCGGAACCTGCCAGGGCGCCGGCTCTTGTTTGTCTGCTTTACGTTCGCTCATGTTGACGTTCGCTCATGAACAAAGGCCTCGGGGCTGGGAAAGACGACTTCGCCGCCAAGGAGCGCGCCGTCGTCCTGGGCATCGAGCCTGGTCACCGCCGCGCGCGCATAGCGCGCCAGTTGAGCAGCGCCGACGTCGTTGCCCTGCCGGAAAGATATTGCGTGCCAGCGCCTTCTCAAAGACCCGCTGATCCGCCGCGTCCAGCGCGGCAAGATAAGCGGCTTGCCGGCCGTAAAAGGCTTCGGCGAAGGCCCGCATCCGCTTCGGCACGGCAAGGTCGCCGATGCCCATTTCCCGCAAATTGGCATCGAGATCGCGGCAAAACGCGTCGAAAAGCTCCTGGCCCAAGGCTCGCGGCCCAGGCCGCGCCCAGCCGCCACCCGATGGCCGAGCCGGTGCAAGAGCAGCACCAGATGCAGCACAATCAGGTCGAACCGGCCTTCGACCGTATCCGGAACCCGGTAATCGGCGTAAAATGTCACCGAGCGGGCTTGCGCCACGATGGCGCCATAGAGGGCATGGATTGTACGGGCTTGGGAATTGCGCCGAAACCGCGCTAGGATCATAGGGATAGCCTGAATCTCGGAAGCCGCGTCAGAGCGGCGGATTGCCAGTTTTGGGTTTTCGGGGTACGGCACGCGGCGGCTGGGTGCAAGGTGGGTTCGAGGATGTGGGGCAGCCGACGGCATAATAGGAACGCGAGTTCGGTACGCGCCTTGGCCGTACTGTTCACGCTGGCGTTGCTGCCGGGCGGCTGCTTCGGCGAAACGTTCCAGCGCGGCTACGTGCTGCCCGACGGCGCGCTCGAGCAAATCCCGCTGGGCGCCTCCCAGGAGCAGGTCCTGCTCGTTCTCGGCACGCCCTCGACGGTGGCGACCGTCAGCGGCGAGGCGTTCTACTACATCTCGCAAAAGGCCCAGCGCCCGATCTCCTTCGTCGACACCACGATCACCGACCAGCGCGTGATCGTGGTCTATTTCGACAAGAGCCGAAGAGTTCAGCGGCTCGCCGAATACGGCATGAAAGACGGCAAGGTCTTCGACTTCATCAGCCGCACGACGCCGACCAGCGGCGCCGAGAACAACATCGTCACCTACTTGTTCAGGACCATCAAAGGCCAAGGCTCTTAAGGCCAAGGCTCGTAAGCTCAGGCCATTCGCTACCGCCGTCATTGCGACGCCAGCGGACCTCGCAATGACGCCGTGCCGCAGGTCAGTGCGCCAACACCGCGAGCAGCAGCAGCGCCACGATGTTGGTGATCTTGATCATCGGATTGACCGCGGGACCCGCGGTGTCCTTGTAAGGATCGCCGACCGTGTCGCCGGTCACCGCCGCCTTGTGGGCGTCGGAGCCCTTGCCGCCGTAATGGCCGTCCTCGATGTATTTCTTGGCGTTGTCCCAGGCGCCGCCGCCCGACGTCATCGAGATGGCGACGAACAGGCCGGTCACGATCACGCCCAACAGCATCGCGCCGAGCGCCGAGAACGCCGCGGATTTGCCTTGCGCGCCGCCGCCGGCAACGAAGTAGATGACGAAATAGACGACGATCGGCGAGAGCACCGGCAACAGCGACGGTATGATCATCTCTTTGATCGCGGCGCGCGTGAGCATATCGACGGCGCGGCCGTAATCGGGCTTGTCCCTGCCCTGCATGATGCCGGGCCGCTCGCGGAATTGCCGCCGCACCTCCTCGACGATCGAGGCCGCGGCGCGGCCGACCGCCGTCATGCCCATGGCGCCGAACAGATACGGCAACATGCCGCCGAACAGCAGCCCGGCCACGACGTACGGATTGACCAGCGAGAAGTCGGGCGCGACGCCCTTGAAGTAAGGATGCTGGGCAGAGCCGGCGATGAAGAATTTCAGATCCTCGTTATAGGCCGCGAACAGCACCAGCGCGCCGAGGCCGGCCGAGCCGATGGCATAGCCCTTGGTCACCGCCTTGGTGGTGTTGCCGACCGCGTCCAGCGCGTCGGTCGATTTGCGCACCTCTTTCGGCAGGCCGGCCATTTCGGCGATGCCGCCGGCATTGTCGGTGACCGGGCCGAAGGCGTCGAGCGCAACCACGATGCCGGCCAGCGCCAGCATGGTGGTCACCGCGATGGCGATGCCGAACAGGCCGGCGAGATTATAGCTGACCAGGATGCCGGCGATGATCACCAGCGCCGGCAGCGCGGTCGATTCGAGCGATATCGCCAGGCCCTGGATCACATTGGTGCCGTGGCCGGTCTGCGAGGCCAGCGGCGATGGATTGCACCGGGCGAAAGTTGGTGCCGGTGTAGTACTCGGTGATCCAGATGATCAGCCCGGTGACCGCAAGACCGACGATGCCGCAGATGAACAGCGTCTGGCCGGAATAGCTCACGCCGGCGAGCGGGCCGAAGCCGATCAGCTGGTAGGTCACGATGGCGATGCCGATGAGCGACAGGATCGCGGTCGCGAGCATGCCCTTGTAGAGCGCGCCCATGATCGATTGGCTGGCGCCGAGCTTGACGAAGAAGGTGCCGATGATGGAGGCGATGATGCAGACGCCGCCGATGGCGAGCGGATACGTCATCATCTTGAGCAGCATGTCGCCGCCAGCGGCGCTGAAGAAGATCGCGGCCAGCACCATGGTGGCGACCGTGGTCACCGCATAGGTCTCGAACAAGTCGGCCGCCATGCCGGCGCAGTCGCCGACATTATCGCCGACGTTGTCGGCGATGGTCGCCGGGTTGCGCGGATCGTCTTCCGGAATCCCGGCTTCGACCTTGCCGACGAGATCGCCGCCGACGTCGGCGCCCTTGGTGAAAATGCCGCCGCCAAGCCGGGCGAAGATCGAGATCAGCGAGGCGCCGAAGCCGAGCGCCACCATGGAATCGATCACTTCGCGGTCGTTCGGCGCCATATGCAGCGTGCCGATGAGGAAGCCGAAATAAAGCGTCACGCCGAGCAGCGCCAGGCCGGCCACCAGCATGCCGGTGATGGCGCCGGCGCGGAATGCGATTTCGAGCCCGCCGGCGAGCGACTTGGTCGCGGCTTGGGCGGTGCGCACATTGGCGCGCACCGACACGTTCATGCCGATGAAGCCGGCCGAGCCGGACAGGATGGCGCCGACCGCAAAGCCGATGGCGACCAGCCAGCCGAGGAAATAACCGACGATCAGGAAGATGACGACGCCGACGACGGCGATCGTGGAATATTGCCGCTTCAGGTAGGCCTGCGCGCCCTCGCGGATGGCCGCGGCGATTTCCTGCATTTTCTCGCTGCCGGCATCGGCCGAGAGCACCGAGCGCGTGGCCCATATCGCATAGACGATGGCCAGAACGCCGCACAGAACGATGAGCCACAAGGTTTGCATTGAATCGACCCCGGTTGTCGTAAAGGGGCCAGACAGCGCAGTTGGCCCGGAAAGAAGAAACAGCGGCGCGCGCCAGGAGGCACGCGACCGGCACAATTCGGGGCGGACATAACCCAAAACGCCCGCACCGCGCAACGGCGGCGAGCCGGCGCTACACAACTCCGAGATGCCGGATCGGACACCCCGGCGCAATGGCCTCGGCGGCGCCGGCTTGGCCGCAGCGCGGCGTTACAACGATTTGAGGCGCTCGAGCCGGCTCCATTCGTTCCGCAGCGTCTTCGGCTTGACCTTCTTGAGGCACCAAAGCCTCCAACCGCACGCCCCTGGGTCGTCGCCGCAGCATGTGCGCTCCCGGCGGCACGGCTTCTTGGCGCAGAAGCGGAACGATCCCAGCAAATCGCACTGCGCGCGCCGGACCAAATCGTTGCGCACGCGCAATGGCCGCGCCAGCCACTCTTCGAGCGTGAGCCGCCCCGGAAAGCTTCGCGTGGGTCGTCGCCGCGCCTGACCTGTCCTTTGAAATTGCCCTGATGTCCTTTGAAAGATGTCCTTTTGCGGCATGCGTCCATCCGTTGTCGCGATGCCGCTGCGCACCCGAGCTTTGCCTACGCCAAGAAAAGCCAAGCCAAAAAGCATTCCCAAGAAACTCCTCCCTTAAAAAGAAGGGAGGCGGAGCGCCGATAGGCGCACCACCGGGCCGCATCGAAAAGCGATGCGGCGCGCGTCCTTTCTCCTTTCCCCCTTGCGGAAGAACCGAGGCCCAGGACTTCATAAAGTCTTGGACCTCATGGAGCGGGCGCGCTCGCCTTTCGGCGCCCCACCGCGGCATCCGAGGTTTTGGCCTCGGCTCGGCTCAGGCCGCGCTTCCTGGAACCACCGGATGCAAACGGGAGGACCCTCTCCGGCACCAGTGCAGCGAGCACCTCGCAGTCCGGCACGCGCCGGACGGGACGATGCCCAAGCCGCCCGCGAGCGCAGTGTATCGCCGCGCCCGACGAGAACCGCTCCCGCTCCGCCTCTAAGGAGTACCCTCGCGAAAGGCGTCCCTTTGCGAGCGGGATTTTGGTTAGGTAACTGTAATGGGGACGAAAGTCAAGGGCAATGTCGCTTTATTAGGGACGCACACGCCGGCACCTCTCCGATGATAGTCTACCGGGGGTGAAGGGTCCCCGGCGAGACAACCATGCCTAGCTGCCGGTCATCTACGAAAATCCCCGTTTCGACGCCGCTACACCAACCCTCCAGCCGGTCATCAACCGGGCCATCCGTTTCGGAGCGGTTCTGATGATCGAGTGGGGAACCTTTACACTTATCGGGGGGCGCCGCGATACTTGAAGGTCGCTACCCTTGTTATTGCCGTGCTGGTTCTAGCGGTCCACGAGTCGTGGCCCTGGCTGAGAATGCGGAGCAAGTATTGGTATCCGACGCTTATGGGCGGCTTGCTCGTCAACTTTTATCGGGGTCTGCATATGCTGTTATTTCTGAGCCATCCTCAGTCACCGCACAGCAACGCCAGCAACAACGCGGTGGCAGTCGTGGATCGGCGCAAAAATCCCCTCGATGAGGCAGGGGCAAGATGGAATTCGTTGCGGGACTTCATGATCTCACTTCGCGGCAACTAGTGCCAAAATGCAAAATTAATATTATTCGCTATCAGCTTCCCTATGCCGAGCATCTATCCGACGATTTCAAGGCTGTTCTAAGCGTTGCGGATTGGGACTTTTCAGAAAGCTTTGCAACTACACAATTGCGGCCAGGAATGTTCCTTTGGGGCATCAACAAAAATGTGACTAACGATCCATACAGATGCGCCAGTGCAATAGCTTCTGCCCTCAGCAACTCCGCACAATGGCATGATCGACAGTGGACCGTAGGCGCAAGTCCTCCACCGCCAAACTCCACGCCAGAAACTTATCTGAAGCAATGTGACTATTGCATTGAAGTAGATATTGGCAATGATCCAGACCAATAGACAAACCGTTCATGCGCGTTAGCCCGTAGGATGGGTTGAGCGTAGAGCGAAACCCGACCAGCGCCACATGATTTTCACTAGGGTTGCATTTTCTTGGCTTTCTAGAAATGATACACGTCACGGTTGACCAAACCATTGAATCCGATTGGGGCAATCGTTTAAAGTCGCACTACAACCGAATTGATCATCGTGAAAGGAGAACGCCTTGCGATTAGCTATCCTCGGGCTATGTTGGATTTCTAGTTTTGCTGCGGTCGCTCGCGCGGAGGACATGACCGTTCTCCCCTTAGTACCGCCCGCCGCCCTTCTAGTCGGGGGAGCAGGTGATCGGCAGGCGGCTACTGTGGAAAAATTCGGTCAGGTGTCTATTGAGGAGGTTTCGCTGGCAAGGAAAATCGCCGCGGCCGACTTTTCAATCGCTGCGGTTAAGCAGCACGCGCAGTACTTCAAATTTTACCTCGTACCGATAAAGTTCGGCGTCATTGGGTTCGATGGTAAAACTTGCAAGTGGATGCAATTTGGCGCGACGTTGAGAGTACCAGGCGCTGATGCCGGGCAAGCATTTACTCCTGAACGTATTCCCGGCCACCAGTTTGAAGAGGGGTTCTATAGGAGCGGATGCCAAGCTGACCGTTTCCAGCCGAACACAAGATCGCAACCCCGGAGAATGAGCCCGATCAGCGGCAAATTGGGCATCGCCGGATCGCCCGATGTAAAGTGGAGTTGGAGTCCGTTGAATCAGCAGGTGAAACCATCGTCTACGATCAGACGCGAGTAATCTGGGAGATTCGATGCGGTCAGCGGCGAATTCCCGGCTGGCGAGATAGAAGTCGGCGCAATAGTTGCTGTGGCCAAAAAATCACCAAAGGTCGCGGACCAGATATCAATTTGATGTAGAAATGCGAGCCAGCTTCGGCGGAGGTTGGTTTGATCCCGACGGTTTCGCTCGTGCAAACGCTACCGTGCTTCTGAAATTACCTGCAGGTCAAACCACCTGCGGTCGTCAGCCTGCAACTACTTGTGCTGCTGCTTTATTCGGCCATTTCCGCGCATGCGGAGGTTCCCGCCACTTTCTGGGATCGATTAGCGCTACGTGATGAAGCACCTTTGGTGCTATCTGTGAAATACGCGGACTTAGCCACACGATCTCGTGCATCAGCAAAGTCGCTCGGCGGCGCGGACTTACCATTCATAAACAGAAATCATTGTTCGAATGACACCAGAGGCTGCCCTTTCAATGCAGGGCGATCCCGGC
This sequence comes from uncultured Alphaproteobacteria bacterium, assembly GCA_963831975.1. Lineage (GTDB taxonomy): Bacteria > Pseudomonadota > Alphaproteobacteria > Rhizobiales > Xanthobacteraceae > BOG-931. The sequence goes on along the minus strand of CAWHSO010000025.1, from coordinate 1,517,228 downwards.
ATCGCGGACATCGAGATATTCGGGCAGCGTCCCGCAGACCGTACCTTTCACAAACTTCTCGAGCTCTACAGGGTTTATCTTTATCAAGTCTCTGGTCGCTTCAACATTTCCGTCGTTAACTTCAGTCAAGAGTCCCGTATTGGGACCGAAATTCGGCGGAGCGTGGTGATCGGACCATCGCCGAAGCGCTGGAAGCGATCGGTGGCGGATCGGCCGGCCCTTGTCGCGGTCGGCGACGGGCCAGAGTTCGGCGTAGTGCTTGGGCGCTAGCGCCGTCCGTATTGCCGTGTCGCCACGATTTTGAGGCGGCTACGAGATTATGCTCACGTTCGTCGGCCGATTACCAAATTCGTTCGTCGAAAACAATCCTCTATGCAGATGGCGAACCCACGCAGGGACAAAATACAATTTCCTCGGAGAAAGCTTGCGGAGAGGGCGCCCATCTCACCGCTGATCAAATGCTGCATCCGGAAATCCGCATACGTTTCTGAACCGGGCGGGTCAGAGCTATGCCACATTTAAGGCTACCTGGAATATCTGCTTCGCCCACCAAGTCCCGTCAGTTCTTCGACTGCTGTTGCGAGCTATGCCGTCGCATAGGCAAATAGTCGGCTCGCCCTTCTCGTTTCCGTCATCCCGGAATAAATCTTGTCCAGCAACTCAATACAGATGGGCTGATCAGCGCTACCAAGCCGACCCACCTCATTATGAAATTCGCGCCGCAGACAAGGCCAGACTTGATGAGTTCGTCAACGGCAACTCCCTTAACTCAGGCGAACTATTCCATTCCCCTCTTGAAAGCCTTCTTGAACCACCTGCCTTCGCCTCGCTTAGCGCCGCCAGTGCGAATGTACGCTATGTCTCGTCAGACGCGGTATTGCCGATGCTCAGGTATATTCGCCCTTTCGGTCGAGGGTGCAGCGAACCGCCAAATGTGAACTCTGACGAGTGCAAGATGCTAGCAGACCATGACCCGGCACCGGTCGTCAACTCGGACCTCGTTGAAGCAATCAATGAGTACTGCAGGAGCCGGAGCTTGTTCCTAGTATTATCTGATGAAGCTTCTAACTTCTTTGCCGCCATGCCCTGGCGTCACGCGCAAGGTCTTATTCAGCCGTAGGATGGATTGAGCGAAGGGTACCCGCCCGAAGTGGCTTTCGGCCCGATGATAGGCTCCTGCGAAACCCATCACCTTCAGCTGTGCTACGCTCGCGCGGTGACGAACTATCGGCGAAACTTTATCTGCGGCGGCAGCTTTTTCTTCACGGCCAATCTGGCTGAGCGCCGCTTGCGTCTTCTCGTCGATGACATCGATCTCTTGCGGCAAGCGTTCCGCTAGGTTCGGCGGTGCCATCCGTTCGACATCGAAATCCGGCATCCGATTACCGGAGGGCGGCGGATTACCCTGGAGCCTGCCATCGGGCCGGCCACTTCGGGCCACACCGCGAAAGGATCATTCGAGCACCTTGTCCGCGCGCACAAGACGCGGGGCTTGGCTGGCTCCAGGCTGCCACAGGGGCTTTGGCGCCGACTAGGCCGTGAACCCATAAATCTGCCGGGCGGATGACTTGCAAAGTCCGCTATGCCCCGATAGCCGACGTATTGACGCGCCGCAGCGAACTGACGCAATGGGCCAAACCCAGAAGTCGAAGATGCAATTACCCAGACGGCGCGCGTAACGGAAAAGATTGCAGGCAGGGCTCCGCGTCGCTTCCGCCGAAACCGACGGTAACGAGGGCGGTAATGGCGGTTCGAGGTAGCATCGGACGCGCCATCCCGCCTACTGGCATATGTGGTTGTCCGGCGGAGCTAAATCATGACGATTACCCGTCCACAGCAGCTCTCAAGAATTCAGTCATAGTCTGGCGGTAGGATCATAATAGCGGAGCGTTGTATGAATATTTCTGCATACTTCAAGGCGGTATTTGTTTTGCTGCTGACGTTCGTATTAACCGCATTATTTATGGTCATGCTATTCAGCGTTCTGAGGCTGGTATTGCCTAAAACTTTTAATGACATCGCGGGCGCAATTGGATTTGCCATAATAGTCTTATTCGCAGGTGCCTGCCTCCAATATTTTGCGAAGTACTTTCTCTATGACAAGGATGATCGAGCGGAGCTGCAATTGTTCGGCGGAGTCAGATTTGGCGATCTTTCACAAGCAATAGCGAACGGAACAGGTGCTACTTGGCCCTTTGCCAAACTGTCCGCATCCCAAGAGACACTCCGGCTTCAAACTCCTTTCGGGAATTATGCCTGGGAAAAAGCTGACCCTCGGTTGATCATTCAAAAAACGGGGCTATTTCCAGGGCAGTGGAAGATTGGCGCGGGAGGCGCCGCAAGGAAGCGTCCCATTGTCTTCAGCGCGCATCCTTGGAAAACCAAATTGGTTGAACGAAAGCTGAAAGAGCTCGGATACGAGGTGCAACCTCGCACGGAAGGAGTTGCGTCATGACCTTGGAGCGATGCGATGTCATTCAGGCAAAAACGACGTTTTCTTCCCTGATCTTGCGCGTCGCGCTCTGGGTATTGGTCGTGGCTCAATTCCTGTTCTCGGGCATGCTGCTCCTTTACTACGTCTCGTTGTGGCAGGCTCCGAAATTAGACCCGGACTTTTTGGTGGAATTCAACAAACATCCCGAATGGGCGTTACCTGCGATCGCGGACCTTTTGCTTGGCGCGTTGGTCATGCCGGTTTGCGGCTGGGGCATGTTGAAGCGTCAGACCTGGGCGCCGATCGCCTATGCGATCTGGCTGCTTCTTTCCATAGCCTTCAATGAATTCCGACCACATTATATCCTAGGTATGCTCGAGTTTCCTTCGGTGCTGCCGCTGGTTTTTATATGCATTTATTACCTAGCCTATGCCAATTGGGAGAGGAAACAAAGGCCATGAGGCCGGTCAGCCAGCCCGTAGGATGGGTTGAACGAAGTGAAACCCGTCGCTTTTGCGACAGCATTTCAGAAAGCTGATGGGTTTCGCTGCGCTCTACCCATCCTACAAACTGTGCCATGCTCGCGCGGTGACGAACTATCGGCGAAACTTTACTGCGGCGGCAGCTTTTTCTTCACGGCCAATCTGGCTGAGCGCCGCTTGCGTCTTCTCGTCGATTACATCGTTTCGGCGAAAGATGATGGGTTTCGCTGCCGCTCAACCCATCCTACCGGCTACGGGCTTCGCTCAGCCTAGACCATGATCCAATTCAATTTAATCGGATCATGGTCTAAAATCTTTGTTTGAGCATGATCTTATCCGAAAACCGGTATCCACTTTTCGGGATCATGCTTTAAGCTGTCAGCCGTCGTGGGTCGCATGATCGACCGGTTGGCACGCCCTCGTTGTTGATCTCGATCTGGAAGATTTCGGACAAGCCCGCCCTTCCAGACGACGTTAGTTGGAGCGCACGGCTGCCCGACACACATTTGAGCCAGCCGAGCTCCAATAGTCGATCCAGAATGCGAGCGCCGACGAGCCCCTTGAGGTGATAACGACGCTCGCTCCAGTCGAGACAAGGCTGGCAGAAAATCCGCCGAGTCCGCGGGTGAGATCAGCGCCGAACGCGGAAAGGAAACGCCCGCCCGAAGCCGTGACCTCACCGCCTTCATCGGTGAGCACGATGTGCCCCATGGCCACAAGTGCATCGGTAACGGCGACTCCGACCTGGCCAGCCAGGTGATCGTAGCAACTTCGGGCAAACGCAGTGCATCGTCGTTTGCCGACCGCGGCCGATGGCGAGGTGGCACCTCGATGGCGGCGACGACCTTCATGCTCTCCAGCATTGTCGCGACCAGCGGGGACGCGATCCGATAATAGCTGAAGCGGCGCTTGCGCGTGACAGTCAAAAGCCGCGCGGCAACCAGCTTGCTCAGGTGGCCGCTCGCCGTCGAGCGAGAGACATTGGCGCAGTAAGCAAGCTCAGTGGCCGTCAGCCACTGGCCGCCCATAAGGGCGTTCAGCATCGTCGCTCGCGCGGTGTCACCCACGAGAGCGGCCACTTCCACCAGATTTGCCGCCGCGACCATCCTCAACCCTATCGCCGATACCGCAAGCATATCAATCGAAGACAGTTCGGCATGGGTCGAACCGTTGGCGCGAGACAATGGCGAAGCTCGCGGCAAGAATGCGTCATGTTGATCCACATCCTTTATTCCGAGCCGGCAAGTGTCATTGCTGCCGTGTTTTGCAGCCTGATCGTCGCCGGCCTCCTGAAGGGGATCATCGGGGTCGGCATGCCAATCGTCGCGCTGCCGCTGCTGTCGCTGTTCATTGACGTCAAATCAGCGGTCATGCTGCTGAGCATGCCTTTGATCTTCAGCAACGTGCCGCAGGCGCTGGAGGGCGGAAAGACCGGACAATGCCTCATGCAATTGATACCGGTGATTCTCGGCATGATTCCCGGTCTCTTCCTTGGCGTTCGCGTCCTGTTGGCGCTCGATGCGAACGTTGCAGAGATTATCGCAGGCCTGGTGGTTATCGGTGTCGGCGGCATCACGCTCTTCGCGCCGAAGCTGCAGCTTCAGTCTCGCTTGGTTTTGCCAGCCGGCATCACATTCGGATTTTTCGGCGGGATTCTGGCAGCCATCGCTGCGATGCCGGGACCGCTTGTTTTCATATTTCTGCTGGCAAAAGGACTGCGCGGAAAGGCTTTCACAAAGCAAGCGTCGCTGTATCTCGTCGTTTCCGCGGGCTTGCTGGCAATTCTTCTGACCGCCAGCCGCCAGTTCAATTGGCTTGACGTTGCAGTCTCGACGGCCGCGATGTTGCCAGTCGTGCTCGGCATGTACGCCGGACAACACATGCGCGATAAAATTGCACCTGAGACATTCGAGAAGCTGGTGTTGATCGCGGTCATTGCCGCGGGCGCCGAGTTGCTGCGACATGGTTTCTTCAGCCCGTAGGATGCTATACAGGCGAAACTGTCTCGAACCGGTGGAGCGTTCAATGAGCAGTGCCGGAAAAGTGCTTTTGCTTGCTGCTTTGCTTTTTTGTTGGGGTGAAAGCCCGGGCATCGCGGATGACGATTCCGCTCAATATGTGCAGACCAAGATTGTGCCAGTCAGGCCGCCGTTTCCGCCATCGAACCATCTTTATTGCGTGGTCAACGAGACCAGCAACAAGCAAATCATTGCCACGCTCCATCTCGCTCCCCTACCGCCTTGGACGCCGCCCTATCGAAGCACCGACCAAGGCGGGCCGTTCTGGTTAATGCCTGGCAAGCCTTTCTCTGTGACGGAATGGCCTGGCGGAGTTACACCGGAGTGCTGGTTGGTATCGTCCCATTACCAAAAAATGCCGCCGATCAAATCGGCGGTGCGCCGCCGCCCCAAGTCGTGACGCTGATAAAAAAGCCCGTAGGCTGCAAGAGCCTGTCGAGCGTCGAATCGGTCAGCGCGGCAATCACTTTCAATTCGCGCCACCTCTCGACTTGCAGATGGACCAGAGCGCTTTTCCGGCCGCGTCGCGTTTGCGGCCGAGAGGCGGCGGATTACGCCGGAGCCTGTCATCCGCCCGCGCCCAAATTTGCAGCACTCATATTCCACGTATTGCTGGAGTTGCCTTGACCCGAAGCAGGTTGCGGCGTTAGCCTGCGAACGGTGCTTCGGGGGCGCCGATATGGGGATCATCATGGTTCGATTTGTGCGGCTTCGGTTCGCTGCGGTTGCCATGATTGCGGCGGCCATCATGGCTGCGACGACCGCCTCCGGGTGGGCATTTAGTCAGCAAACGATTTCGCCCGATGCAAACGGCAACTATAACTTCAACTATACGGATCCGAAGCATCCGGCCACCACCAGCCAGAGCGCAAATCCGTCCGAGTCGAATAGTCTGGGGTTCCACTTCAGCGTTGAACATGGCCAGACGGGGCCGTTCGGCGGTTTTCAGAGCGGCAATAACTTTTTTGGCAATAGCGGCAATGACAGGCCCCCGGAGTTGACCCCGCTGGGCAACAACGGGAACTGAATTTCGGCTGTCGCAATTCGCCGGAAGCGGCGCGCGCTCAACCCATCCTACGGGCTGCTCGCGCTCTCTTGGCGAGCCGCGCTCTTTTCCTGACGGGTTTCCTTGCGCTCGCGGCACGCTTCGCCGGCCGCAAACCGCCGACGGCGTTCTTGACCTTTCCCCGCGTGAGTTGCCAGCCTTTCCAGTTAATGTCGAAGACAATGCCGTTGGGATCTTTGAACTTGCGTTCGAAACCGTCGTCCTCCGGCTCGCCGAGATCAAAGTAAATACTCTCCGCCCGCCGCTTCAACCTTCTTTTGTTGCGCCGGCAAGTCGTCGCACTGAAAACCGAAATGGTGGATGCCGACAAAGCCTTTCGGCACGCCGGAGCCGACCTCGCTCTTGTACTGCAACAGTGCCAGATTGATTTCGCCGTCGCTCAGATAGCAGTTCCAGGCGGTCGCGCCTTCGCGAATCGGCGTGCGTTTCAGCCCGAATGCCTTCTCGTAGAAATCAGCGGTGGCTTTGATATCCTTGACGCAAAGAGCGATGTGACGGATGCGGGCTGCCATGACGGAGATTCCTTAAGCTTGCCTGTCTTGCCTTATTGGGTTTAGCGCCAGGATCGAGAAGTCAATAGTCCCGGAGCAGGTGGGTTGAGCCAACGGGCTGGCGAGATCCCAACAGGAAGGAAGCGTCATGAGCATTTACGAGAAAGGCCCTGTTCGCATCCATTTTGAGGAGAAGGGCTCCGGTTTCCCGCTGCTCATGATTGCCGGCGGCGGGCTCAATTCCACCATCGCAAATCTGTCCGCGCCCTATTCCCCCTTCGATGCGATGGACGAGTTCAAGGACGAATACCGATGCGTCGGAGCCGACCTTCGCAACGCCAATGGCGGTCAGTCCACCGGGCCGCTTGAGATCGATCGCCCCTGGGATTCTCATACCGACGACCATCTCGGCCTGATGGATCATTTGGGAATCGACAAATTCATGGTGCTGGGATTTTGCATCGGCGGTCCCATGATCTGGAATCTTTTGCAGCGGGCGCCCGACCGCATCGTTGCGGCCGTGCTGGCGCAGCCCTCGGGCTCGCGACCCGAGAAGCGCGACCTCTTCTACGACAACAACATGAAGGGCTGGGCGCCCGAGCTCGTGAAGCGACGGCGCGACATCACGATGGAGCAGGCGGAAAAATTCCTGACCAGGATGTATCGCACCAACCCCGACTTCGTATTCACGGTGACGCGCGATTTCGTCCGCAACTGCAGCACGCCGGTGCTGATTCTGCCCGACGACGTCCCGTCGCATCCTTATGCGGTTGCGATGGAGGCGGCGATGCTGGCGCCGAACGCGGAGGTGAGCATGTTCCCCTGGAAGGAGCCCAAGGAGCGGATTCCGCTCGCGGTGCGGCAGATCCGGTCCTTCCTCCGCGCGCACCGGCCCGCGGCAACGTCGGTGCCGATTGCCGCAGCCCGTAGGATGGGTTGAGCGTAGCGTCTACCACTCGATTGGGCGGGCTATGCGTCGGAAGATGATGGGTTTCGCTGCCGCTCAACCCATCCTACGTGCTACCGTGCTACACAAAGGCGAAACTGTCTCGAACCAGCGGAGCGTTCAAATGAACAGAGCCGGCAAAGTGCTTTTGCTTGCTGCTTTGGTTTTTTGCTGCGGTGAAGGCCCGACCATCGCGGATGACGATTTCGCTCAATATGTGCGGACCAGGATTGTGCCAGTCAGGCCGCCGTTTCCGCCATCGGACCATCTTTATTGCATGGTCAACGACACCAGCAACAAGCAAATCATTGCCACGCTCCATCTCTCTCCCCTGCCGCCTTGGACGCCGCCCTATCGAAGCACCGACCAAGGCGGACCGTTCTGGTTAGTCCCTAGCCATCCTTTCTACGTGGCGGAATGGCCTGGCGGAGTTACACCGGAGTGCTGGCTGGTATCGTCCCATTACCAAAAAATGCCGCCGGCAAAGACGGCGGTGCGTCGTCGCCCCAAGTCGTGACGCTGCCAAAAGCAGCGGCCTTTCACGCCTTGCCGCAAGCGCTGATGGTCTGATGCAGGGTGGCGACGTCGGAGCGGCCCTGGTTTTCCGTCACCTGGATGAGCGTTATCTGGCCGGGCGTCACTATTCCCATCTGCGGATCGGCGGACAGGTAGGTTGTGCTGCCGGGACGTAGATCGACGGTCACCTTCTCGCTGCCGTGCCCGAACAGATTGGTGCTCAGCGGCAAATTGGCGACGGCGACCTCGTGCGGACCCGGAGGCAATTCGCACACCACGAAGCCTGCAGGTTGACTGCTGGCGATCACCTTGCCGTCGACGGAATAGCTCGGCTGGACCGCAAATCCCATGGCCGAAGACCGGTAGATCACCAGACGTGCAGCGCTTGATCTGACGCTGCTGCCCGCAAGAACCTCGCCTCCCGTGGAGCCCGATGCACACCCCGCCAGAGACACAGCGGCAACGATCGCCAGATAGCCGCGCATGTCGTCCCCTCCCCGGCAATCCCGAGTTACAACAATGGTATCATAATCGGCATGATTGCTGAAGGAATTATTGACAGGAAACCGTGTGCGTTGGCGGATTCTGATTTCTGAGAAGCTCGTAGGATGGGTTGAACGGAGTGAAACCCATCGCCGCGGCGGCGGCATTTCAGAAAGATGATGGGTTTCGCTGCCGCTCAACCCATCCTACGGACTGCAGGTTCCTACCCACAATTCCACATCGGCCCGATGGGCGTCCACGTCCAGCACGGGCCGAAACTGCCGCCGTTGTAGCGTCCACGTAAATATCCAGGATTGCCGAAATAGTACCGCCCGCCGTTATACCAGTAACTTGGCGCATACTCCGGTGTGTCGCCGATTGCTCCCTTCGGACCATAAACGGGAACGCTGTTGTTCGGCGGCTGATGATAGCCGGGCAGGAAGCCGTAGCCATGCCAATGATAGGTGTGCCGCTCGTGAGCGGACGCGGCGAACGCAACGGCTGGCAGCAGCGACAACAGAATTGCACTTGATGCGGAGAATGTGCGGGACATTGGTGCAACATACACGGTCGGCTATGCAAATGCGACAATCACCGGGATTGGTTTTTGCGCGCGCGCCGCAAGCCCGTTGGCTCTACCCATCCTACAGATCAAACAACACCGAGATGCCGTATCGGCCGCCCCGGCGCGATGGCTTCGGCGGCGGCGATGATGGCATGCGCGTCGATGCCGTAGTGGCGGTAGAGATCCTCGATCGAGCCGGTCTGGCCGAAATGCTCGACGCCGAGCGGCCGCACGCGATGGCCTTGGACGGCGCCAAGCCACGCCAAAGTCGCCGGATGACCGTCAAGGACGCTGACGATGCCGCAATGCCGCGGCAAGCCGGCGAACAGGCGCTCGATATGCGAGCGCGCGTGCACCAGACCGCGCTCGCGCGCCCGGCATGCCGCGGTCCAGCCGGCATTGAGACGGTCCGCCGACGTGATGGCCAAGAGCCCGACGTCGCGGCGATCCTCCGCCATCAGGCCCATGGCCTGGATGGCTTCAGGAGCGACCGCGACCGGTATAGGCGACGACGACCTGGCAGTTCGGGCCGGGCTCGCGCAGCCAATAGGCGCCATCGACGATCGCCTGGCGCAGCGCGGGCGTCATCGGCCGCTCGATCTGCTCGATCGGACGCGTGGATAAACGCAGATAGATGGAGCCGCCGGTCTCGTCGCGCAGCCAGTTGCGCTCCGAGGCTTCGCCCTCGGTGTCGTTTTGGGCGTCGCGCTGAATGTAATCGAACGAGAAAGCGAGGATTGCGGCGAGCTCATCGACGAAGGCCGGCTCGAATGCGGCAAGTCCGTCCTGCGCGATGCCGATCAGCGGCTCGGCGATCGATTGATGGGCGCCGCCTTCCGGCGCCAGCGTGATGCCCGACGGCGTCGCCACCAGGATAAAGCGCGCGTCCTGATAGCAGGCGTAGTTGAGCGCATCGAGGCCGCGGGCGATGAACGGGTCGTAGAGCGTTCCGATCGGGATGAGCCGCTCGCCGTTGATGGCGTGCGACAGGCCGAGCGCCGAGAGCGCGATGAACAAGTTCATCTCGGCGATGCCGAGCTCGATGTGCTGGCCGGTCGGCGAAAAATCCCAATTGAACGTCGACGGGATGCGCTCGCTCTTGAACGTGTCGGCCAAAGCCTCGCGCGCGAACAGGCCGCGGCGATTGACCCATGAGCCGAGGCTAGTCGACACCGTCACGTCGGGCGACGTCGTGACGATGCGCGCGGCGAGCGGCGTGTCGTTGCGCGCAATCTCATTGAGCAGCGCGCCGAAACCGGTCTGGGTCGACGTTTTCGCTTGGATCGGCACCGCCAGCTCAGCCGGCACCGCGATGCGCGCGGCCTGCAAACGGCGCTCGCCGCCGCTGGCAAACGGCACGCGATCCAAGAAAGCCCGGATGTCTTCGGCCGGCTGTCCGAGACCTTCGAACGGATCCCATTCGTGGCCGGGCCGGATATTCATCAAGCGCTGGAACGTTTCCGTCTGCGCCGGCGTCATCAGACCGGCGTGATTGTCCTTATGCCCGGCCATGGGCAGACCGTAGCCCTTGATCGTATAGGCGATGAAGCAGACCGGACGGTCGTGATCGACGGCGTCGAAGGCTTCGATGATCGATGCCAGATCATGGCCGCCGAGATTGTTCATCAGCCGCGCCAGCTCATCGTCGTTGCGCGCCTCGATGAGCCGCGTCACCGGCCCTTGGTCGCCGATCTCGTCATTGAGACGCTTGCGCCACGCCGCGCCGCCCTGAAACACCAGCGCGGAGTAAAGCTGGTTCGGGCAATGATCGATCCACTGGCGCAGCACCTCGCCGCCCGGCTCGGCAAAGGCGGCTTGCTGGAGCGCGCCGTATTTGAGCACCACCACGTCCCAGCCGAAATTGCGGAACAGGTTTTGGTAACGCTCCCACAGCCCTTCGCGCACCACGGCGTCGAGGCTTTGCCGGTTGTAATCGACGATCCACCAGCAATTGCGCAGGCCCTGCTTCCAGCCTTCGAGGATGGCCTCGAAAATGTTGCCCTCGTCGAGCTCGGCGTCGCCAAGCAGCGCGATCATGCGGCCTTCCGGCCGCTCGCGACCCCAGCCGTGGGCGCGCACGTAATCCTGGGCGAGCGAGGAGAACAGCGTCTGCGCCACGCCCAAGCCCACCGAGCCGGTGGAGAAATCGACGTCGTCGGTGTCCTTGGTGCGCGACGGATAGGATTGCGCGCCCTTGTAGCCGCGAAAGTCTTCGAGTTTTGCACGGGTCTGGCGGCCGAGCAGATATTGGATGGCGTGAAAATTCGGCGCGGCGTGCGGCTTGACCGCGACACGGTCGGCCGGCCGCAAGCTGTGGAAATAAAGCGCGGTCATGATGGTGGCGAGCGAGGCCGAGGAAGCCTGATGACCGCCGACCTTCAGGCCGTCGTTATTCTCGCGCAAATGGTTGGCGTGGTGGATGGTCCAGGTCGCCAGCCACAGCACCTTGCGTTCGAGCTCGGCAAGAATCGCCAAGTCCTTTGTCGGCAGGTCTTTTATCGACAGGTCGCGCACGAGCGAGGACGGTGCCATGTCGACTTCCCGTCACTCCAGCTCGACCGTGTCGAATTCCGCCGGCAGGATGATCTCGAGCAATTCGCAATCGTGCGAATAATCCAACACCGTGTGCTTGATCTTCGGCGGCTGCAGCCAGCACGAGCCTTCGACCATGGTCACCTCGCCGGCGCCGTCATACTCGCCTTTGATCCAGCCTTTGAGCACGTAGATCATCTGAAATTCGACGTCGTGATAATGCCGCTTCGACACCACGGCCGGGTCGCAGGGCGGGATCATCTTGATGACGTGGGCCTGCGCCAAGCCGTTGGTCGCGGCGGCCATGCCGAGGTCGCGGTACTTTGCGTAGGAGCGCAATCCGCCTTCGAAAGCGTTCGGATTGAGGTGGCTCGCCACGAAGGTCTGCTTGCGCGGCGCGGTTTTGCGGCTTCGCCTTGCCCTTTGCGGCGGCAACGCGACGGCGTGCCGACGATTTGCTCGATGATCGCCAAGTCTTGTTGCTCGGCGAAGTCTTGTTGCTCGACGACGTCTTCCGCGCCGCCCGTCTGACCGGCGCCGCCCGTTTCGTCTTGCGCAGTTTCGTGGCCATGGGCTGTCCTTTCGCCTGAAGAAGCCAAGCGAAGGTTATCACACCGGCTTGGGCCTTCGCACCAACGATCCCCAGGCCAACAGCAGCGCCGCGACCAGAATGACCGGGAACACCACCTCGTTCACGGTGGTCCAGCCGTAGCGCGACAACAGCGCGCCGGACGAGAACGACGCGATCGCCATGGCGCCGAACACCAGAAAGTCGTTGAACGCCTGCACTTTGTTGCGCTCGTGCGGATCGTGGCACTCGGTGACCAGCGTGGTGGCGCTGATGAAGGCAAAATTCCAGCCGACGCCGAGCAGCGCCAGCCCGACCCAGAAATTCCACAGCCCGAGGCCGCAGAGACTGATGGTGGCGGCGACCAGGATCAGTGTCAGCCCGATCGCCATCATGCGCGCGCACGCCGAAGCGGGCGATCAAAGAACCGGTGATGAAGCTCGGCGCGTACATGCCGATGACATGCCATTGGATGCCGAGCGCCGCCTCGCCGACGGTGTGATTGCACATGACCATGGCCAGCGGCGCCGACGTCATCACCATGTTCATCATCGAATAGCTGGCCAGGCCGCAGACGACGGCGATGAGGAATTTCGGCTGCACGACGATGGCGCTGAGCGGACGCCCGTCGATCAACGAATGCGACACCGGCGGCCGCGGGAATTTTGAGCTGCGCCAGCACGATCGCGGCCAGCACCGCGCAAGCCGACTGCGCCAAAAACGTGCCCGCGAACAGATAAGGCGGCCACGCGTCCTTGGTGAAGATGACGAGCTGCGAGCCGATCACGGCGGCGAAAATGCCGCCGGCCAGCACCCAGGCGACGGCCTTGGGCCGAAACTGCGGGCTCGCCGTATCGGTGGCGGCAAAGCGATAGGATTGATGCGCCGCTGCGTAGAGGCCGCCGCACAACGTGCCGACCAGCAACAGCCAGAACGATCCATGCAGCACCGCCGCGCACGAGATCAGGCCGGACAGCACGCCGAAGGCCGAGCCGGTCTGCACGGCAAAGCGCCGGCCGTAGGCCTTCGCCAGCATGCCGACGGGGATCGTCCCCATCCACATGCCCGCGACCATGACGCTGATCGGCAAGGTCGCCAGCGCGGGATCGGGCGCCAGCATCGAGCCGATGATGCTGGTGGTCGCCACGATGACGGTGTTATTGCCGCCGGCCAGCGCCTGCGCCACGGCCAGGACCAGGGCATTGCGCGCGGCAAGCCGGTCATCGATCAGGTCGAGCGCGGGTTCGGCGACGACCGCCATGGCTGGCTCCCGGTGGAGTCGGCGGTTGTAGCGGCCCTAGGGCGGGCGGCGCTACTACCGGGGGCGCAGGTCAGAAGTGCAAGGCCCCGTTGTGGCGGATCACGACCGAGCGCGCCTCGTCCGGCGTGAGCGCGCCCAATTGGCCGAGCGCGGCCTGGGTCTCCTCGATCAGGATATCGATGACGTGGCTGGCGCCCTCCTCGCCGAGCGCGCCGAGGCCCCACAAGAACGCCTTGCCGGCAAACGCCGCGGCGGCGCCCAGCGCATAAGCGCGCACCACGTCGGTGCCGCTGCGGATGCCGGAATCGTTCATCACGGTGGCGCGCTTGCCGACCTGTCTGACGATGGCCGGCAGCACGTCGATCGGCGCCGGCAACGCTTCGATCTGGCGGCCGCCGTGATTTGAAACAAACATGCCGTCGACGCCGAGCGACACGGCCTTCTCGGCATCTTGCGGATGCATGATGCCCTTGACGATCAGCGTGCCTTTCCAGCGGTCGCGATATTTCGCGACCTCCTCCCAGGTGAAGGCGCCGCCCATCTCGCGGCGCGCGAACGCGACCATGTCGTTGATCGAGGCATTGTCGCCGACATAGGCGCGCAGATTGGAGAACCGCGGAATGCCGTTCTTGCCACAGCGCCATGGTCCAAGCCGGCGACATCAGCATCTGCAGCATCATCTTGAGATCGGGATTGAAGGCGCCGCCGAGGCCGACCACCACTTCGCGCGCGCGGGTGGTGCGCACCGGCACGTCGAGCGTGAGCACCAGCGCATGACAGCCGGCGGCCTGGGCGCGCCGCACCAGATCGAAGCCGATGGCGTGGTCGTTCCGGGCGGCGCGATAGAGCTGGAACCAGAATACGTCGGGCGCGATTTCGGCGATGCGCTCGATGGTCGAGCAGCCGACCGTGCCGAGCGTGTAGGGAATGCGGGCGCGCTGCGCGGCGCGGGCGAAATATTCGTCGGCGCCCGGCCAGACGATCGCCGGCCCGCCCATGGGCGCAATGCCGATCGGCGCGGCGTAGCGGCGGCCGAACAGTTCGACCTCGCAAGGCGGCAGCGACGGCATCACGCCATAGCGCGGCACCAATTCCACCGCATCGAGCCCCGCCCAATTGCGCTTGATGCCGGCATCATCCTTGCCCGAGCCGCCGTCGGAATATTCGAAGGCAAAATGCGGCAGCCGGCGCGCGCGCGCCGCGGCGCAGATAATCGATGGTCGGGTAGTGCCGGTAAAGCTCGGCGTAGCGCGGATTGGCGTTCTTGCCGACGTAAGGTTTGTCTGCGGCGCGGCGTCTGGGCGCGGCATGGCCGTCGTATCGTGCATGGGCGTTTCTCCCGGCGGATACTATAGCTCGTTCATCGCTTACCCGAGCAAGCGATACGTCGGCATCAGTTATGCGACACGGCGGCGTTTCGTTTGCGCTTGGATGTCCTTTCGGTGCCGCTCAACCCACCTGCGTAGCACCTCGTCGATCCGCGTCTGCCAACCCGGTCCGGTCGCCCGAAAATGTCCCAACACAAGAGGCGACAGCCGGATATGAATATGAACTTTCGCATCGGCCTTCTTCGGCCGGCCGCGTGCGCGCGTTATCGTTCCCTGAGCAGGGCTCACAATTTTGCCGCCAAGCGCGACCTCGGCACGGTCGAACTGCTCCTGGCTCCATTCCGGCGCGTCGTCCGGGTCAACCCAGCCGCGCCGCGTAGCGCGCTTTTTCGCGGGCATTGCATTTCCTCATTGAGATGACGTGGTTGCCGTCCTGTTGCGCGCGCTGAGAGGGGCCATGTCGCAACGCGCCCGCAACAAGGCTGAGAATCCCCGCCTCCTCATTCGATCACCTCGTCAGCGCGAGCAAGCAACGTCGGTGGCACCTTCAACCCGAGGGCCTTTGCGGTCTTGAGATTGAGGACAAGCTCAAACAGCGTCGGCTGCAAGATCGGCAGGTCACCAGGCTTATCGCCCTTGAGAATGCGGCCGACGTAGAGTCCGGCGTCGTGGTAGACCCGTGGAACGTTGGGCCCATAGCTTGCGAAGCCACCAGCCGCGACAGATTCCCGAAAGGCAAAGATTGTCGGGGTCCTATGACTGGTGGCCAAGGCGGCGATGCGGCTGGCCCTGGATGTGAACAAACTGTCGGGGCTGACGAGCAGTGCGCCGACCTGCCGCTGGACGACCATCGCAAAGGCGGCGTCGATTTCGACGTCCTTGCTGGCCGGCAGGACCTCTAGCCTGAGCCCGGCTGTCCTGGCCGCGGCGTGTGCATCCCTCACGACACGCTCCTCGGCCGCGTTGGTAGGATTGGTAAGCAAGCCAACGATCTTTGTTTGCGGAACCAATTCCGCGACGAGTTCCAGACGCTTCGGCGTCAGATCGACCGCGAGGAAAGTAATGCCGGTAAGATTGCGGTCCGGCCGAGACATGCTGCTCACCAAACCGTCCCGTACAGGATCGCTGCCGACCACGCAACGTAGGCCTGGATACGCGGGTCGCCATAGTCCTCCGGTCGTCCAAAAGCGTGAGCGGATCCAAAACGCCGTCTCAGCGTGCTCAACATCCCGGCCACGCCAGGCAGCGTACAAACTGTCGCGTCCGGCGGATCGTATGTAATTCCCACCGCATTTATATGCCCACGGAAAATCAATCCGTCAAGGAAATCCACTGACTTCGCGGCCAACGTTTGGATCCTTCAGAAATGGCTGTACGACGGCCGCGCGAAGTTGAGCGTCTTGCCCTCGTGGACGAAGCGGGCGCCCTCCCCGGCCGTCATGCGGCCGATCTCGGTCACCGCAACGCCGGCTGAGTGCGCTGCCGTGCGCAATGCGGCGAGTTTTTCCGGCGCCAGCGTCAGAACGATCTCGTAATCGTCGCCGCCGCTGAGCACCGTTTCCATCATCGCCGGATCGGCGGCGATCGCAGCGCGGACCGCATCGGACAGCGGCACGCGCGCGACATCGATCTCGGCGGCGACGCCGGAGGCACGGCACAGTTTGGCGAGATCGCCGGCAAGACCATCGGACACATCCATTGCCGCCGAAGCGTTTTGCAGGACCGCATGAGCGAGCGCATTGCGCGGCTCGGGCAACAGATAGCGTTGCTTGAGATGCGAACTCATCGCGTCGGACAACCGCCACCGCTTGGCGAGACTTTCGTCCCGCCGCAGCAGCACGCCGAGCGCGGCATCGCCGATCGTGCCGGTCACGACGATGTGGTCGCCCGGCTTGGCGGTCGAGCGCCGCACCATTTTTCCGTGCGGCACCGCGCCGAAGGCCGCGATCGAGACCGACGTCGGGCCGGGCGTGCGGTCGGTGTCGCCGCCGAGCAGCGGACAGCCGTAGCGCTCCGCGTCCTCGCCGAGGCCCGCCGGCAAAAGCGGCAAGCCACGCTTCGTCGATTGCCGCCGGCAATGCGAGCGACAGCAGAAAGCCGATCGGGGTTGCGCCTTTGGCGGCGAGATCGGACAGATTCATCCGCAGCGCCTTGCGGCCGATGTTTTCCGGCCGGTCGTCGGGAAAGACGTGCACGCCGGAAATGACGCCGTCGGTGGTCAGCACGAGGTCGCAGCCGGGCGGCGGCGCAATGACGGCGGCGTCATCGACCAGGCCGAGCGCGCCGGGATGCTTGGCCAGCGGCCGGAAATAGCGGGCGATCAGGCGGTCCTCGGCGGATTCTGGTGAGCTTGGCATCGCGCGACGCAACCCTTCCGCAGCTCGGTCGCCCTGCGCTTCGTCCGCACTAAGCGCGGTCGAATTCGGCCGCGCGCAACTGGTGCGCCAGCTGATCGAGCACGGCATTGACCATGCCGGTCTCCTCGTCGTCGACGAAAGCGCCGGCGACGTCGACATATTCCGACATTACGACTCTTGCCGGCACATCGGCGCGGCAGGCGAGCTCGTAGGCGCCGGCGCGCAGCACCGCGCGCAGCACCGCCTCGATGCGCTTGAGCGGCCAGCCGCGCGTTGAGCGCCGCGTCGATCTGCGGGTCGAGCTTGCCTTGCTCGCGCACCACGCCGCCGACGATGTCGCGAAAGTACGCGGCCTCCGCCGGCCGGTATTGCGCGCCCTCGACCTCGCCGCCGAGCCAATGGCTTTCGAACTCGGCCATGATCTCGTTCGAGCCCGGTGCCGGCGAGGTCCATCTGATAAAGCGCCTGCACGGCGGCGAGCCGTGCGGCGCCGCGCTTATTGGCCTTGCGCGCTTCGTTGGGGCCGGCGTCCGCCATCTCACCGCTTCCCGAGCCGCTGCTTGATGCCAATGAGCGCCAGCGCCGCGCGCGCCGCGTCGCCGCCTTTGTCCTGCTCCTCCACGCGGGCGCGCGCCCAGGCCTGGGCTTCGGTGTCGACGGTGATGATGCCGTTGCCGATGGGCAAGGCCTTTGCGATCGAAAGCTCCATCAAGCCGCGCGCGGATTGCTGCGACACGATCTCGAAATGGATGGTTTCGCCGCGGATGACGCAGCCGAGCGCGACGGCGCCGTCATAAGGCTGGCGCCGCCGCTGCGCACCGTCGATGGCGATGGCGATGGCGGTCGGAATTTCCAGCGAGCCCGGCACGCTGATGCGGTCGACCTCGGCGCCGGCTTCCTGCAGCGCCTTCATGGCGCCGGCCAGCAGCGCATCGGCGATGTCGTCGTAAAAGCGCGCCTCGACGATGAGGATGCGCGCGCCCTTGCGCGCGCCCTCGCCACGCTTGCCTCGCCGCGGCCCGGCCATCGCTTGCTCCTGTTCGGGCGTGGTCGTAGCAAGCCGCGAAGGCGCGAACAAGCGCGGCCAAAATCGCTATTTCGCGCGCGGCATGGAATCCAGAAGCCGCGCCGCATAGCGCGCCATCTGGTCGACTTCGAGATTGAGCCGCGCGCCGGGGCGCAATGCGCCGAGCGTCGTGACCTTCAATGTGTGCGGGATGATCAAGACGGAAAATGTGTCGCCTTCGACCTTGTTGACCGTCAGCGATACGCCGTCGAGGGCGACGGAGCCCTTTGGCGCGATGAAGCGGGCAAGCTCGCCAGGCACGCGCAGCGACAGTTCCGCGCTGTCGAGAAAATCGTCGCGCGCGATGAGCTCGGCAATGCCGTCGACATGGCCGCTGACCATGTGGCCGCCGAGCTCGTCGCCGAGGCGAAGCGACCGTTCGAGATTGAGCCTGGTGCCGCGCTGCCAGGTCGCGGCGGTGGTCATGCGCAAGGTCTCGGCGGCGGCATCGACGGCAAATGAGGACCGATTGCCGGTTCGGCCCGCGCCCCACCACCGTCAGGCAAATGCCCGAACAGGCGATCGAGGCGCCGATGTCGATGGTGTCGGGGTCATAGCCGCAGGCGATGGTGAGACGGCGCAGCCCCTCGGCCTTTTCCTCAACATCAAGAACTTCGCCTAAGTCGCTGACAATGCCGGTAAACATGGCTTACTCGCGTGCGTAATTGGCTTGCCGGTCGGCCCCCACCGGCTCACTTCCGACCAGCTTCAGTCTTCCAGTCAGCGCCTCCATCGCGCCTGTTGCAAGCGCATCGATCCCGTCCGGCCCGACGATTTTCGGCGAGTGGAACAGCACCGCTTCGTCGACCAGATCGGCGGCGATGAACGCGGCGGCGAGCGTCGGGCCGCCCTCGACCATCAGCCGGGTGATGCCCTTGGCGGCAAGACATTCGAGCCCGTCCTTGAGGTCGAGGCGGGCCGCGCTCTGCGGCGACCGCAACACCTCGACGCCGAGCGGCAGCAGGGCGAACTCGGAAGCTTGGGGAGCGGCAAGGCCGGTGACGCCCAGACCGGCGTCTCATAAGCGCTCCGCACCAGGCGCGAGTTGAGCGGCAGGCGCAGCGTGCTGTCGACCACGATCGCGCACCGGCGAATCCTTGGCCATGCCGGGCAAGCGGCACGTCAGCATCGGATCGTCCGCCAGCGCGGTGCCGATGCCGACCATGATGGCGTCGCTGTGCGCGCGCAGCAGATGAACGCGCTCGCGCACCGCCTCGCCGGTGATGGCGACCGGCTTGCGCCCGGCGGCGGCGGCTTTGCCGTCGGCGGAGATCGCAAGCTTGAGCATGACGTGGGGGCGGCCCTCGCGCATGCGCCGGATATGGCCGGCATGATCGTGACGGGCTTCCTCGGCGCCGACGCCGACATCGACCGCTAATGCCTGCCGCGCGCAGCCGGGCATGGCCCTGCGCCCGCCACTTCGGGATTGGGATCTTCGAGCGCCGACACGACGCGCGCAATGCCAGCCGCGATGACGGCATCGGCGCAAGGCGGCGTCTTGCCGTGGTGCGAGCACGGCTCGAGCGTGACGTAGAGCGTCGCGCCGCGCGCCGCCGTCGCCGGCACGGCGCAAGCGCCTCGACCTCCGCATGGGGCCGGCCGCCGGGCTGGGTCCAGCCGCGGCCGACGATGACGCCGTCCTTGACGATGACCGCGCCGACCGCCGGATTCGGCCAGGTGCGGCCCAGTCCGCGCCGGCCGAGGGCGAGCGCCAACGCCATGAAGCGCCGCGCTCGGCTGCGGCGCTCACTTGCGCGCGATCTCCGCGGCCTCGTCCCCCGACAATTCGGCCAGCGCCGTCTCGAAATCCTTGGCTTCGCGGAAATTGCGATAGACCGAGGCGAAGCGCACATAGGCGACGTCGTCGAGCTCGCGCAGATGCGCCATCACGGTTTCGCCGATCGCTTCGGACGAGACCTCGCTTTCGCCCATGCTCTCCAGCTCGCGCACGATCTTCGAGACCATCTGGTCGATGCGCTCGGGATCGACCGGGCGCTTGCGGCACGCGATCTGCACCGAGCGCAACAGCTTGTCGCGGTCGAACGGCACGCGCCGGCCGTTGCGCTTGATCACGATCAGTTCGCGCAACTGCACCCGCTCGAACGTGGTGAAGCGGAAATTGCAGGACAGGCAGACGCGGCGGCGGCGGATGACGGACGAGTCCTCGGTCGGCCGCGAATCCTTCACCTGGGTATCGAGGCTTGCACAACTCGGACAACGCATTCCTCTACCCCTCGTAGATCGGGAACCGGCTGACCAGGCGGCGGACCTTGTCGCGCACGCTGGCCTCGGCCTGGGCGTCCTGCTCGGCGCCCTTTTGCGCCAGCGCATCGAGCACCTCGGCGATCAAATCGCCGACCTGGCGGAACTCGGCGATGCCGAAACCGCGCGTGGTGCCGGCCGGCGTGCCGAGCCGCACGCCGGACGTGACCGTCGGCTTTTCCGGATCGAACGGAATGCCGTTCTTGTTGCAGGTGATGTGGGCGCGCCCGAGCGCGGCCTCGGCCACCTTGCCGGTCAGGCGCTTCTTGCGCAGATCGACCAGCATGAGGTGGGTGTCGGTGCCGCCGGAGACGATATCGAGCCCGCGCGCTTTCAGCGTTTCGGCAAGCGCCTTCGCGTTCTCGACCACGTTCTTCGCGTAAAGTCTGAAGGACGGCCGCAGCGCCTCGCCGAACGCCACCGCCTTGGCGGCGATGACGTGCATCAGCGGGCCGCCCTGCATGCCCGGGAACACCGCGGAATTGAGCTTTTTCGCCAGCTCCTCGTCGTTGGTGAGGATGGCGCCGCCGCGCGGCCCGCGCAGCGTCTTGTGGGTCGTCGTGGTCACCACATGGGCGTGGGGAAACGGGCTCGGATGCGCGCCGCCGGCGACGAGGCCGGCGAAATGCGCCATGTCGACCATGAGATAGGCGCCGACCTCGTCGGCGATCTCGCGGAAGCGGCGGAAATCGATGATGCGCGGATAGGCCGAGCCGCCGGCGATGATCACCTTGGGCCGGTGCTCCTTCGCCAGCCGTTCGACCTCCTCCATGTCGATGAGGTGGTCGTCGCGGCGCACGCCATAGGGCACGACCTTGAACCAGCGGCCGGACAGGTTGACCGGCGAGCCGTGGGTGAGATGGCCGCCGGCGGCGAGGTTGAGCCCCATGAAGGTGTCGCCGGGCTGCATCAGCGCCATGAACACTTCGGCATTGGCGGAGGCGCCGGAATGCGGCTGCACATTGGCGAAGGCGCAGCCGAACAGCCGGGTCACCCGCTCGATCGCCAGCCGCTCGGCGATATCGACGAATTGGCAGCCGCCGTAATAGCGCTTGTCCGGGCAGGCCCTCGGCATACTTGTTGGTCAGCACCGAGCCTTGCGCCTCGAGCACGGCGCGGCTGACGATGTTCTCCGACGCGATCAGCTCGATCTCGTCGCGCTGGCGGCCGAGCTCGCGCGCGATCGCATCGGCGATTTCGGGATCGCTGTCGGCCAGCGAGGCGGAGAACAGGCCTTCGTCCGCCGTCTTGGCACTGTGGGATACCGACATGCCTCGCTCCTCGCAGAATGGCCGTTGTCCGCAGGTGATACACCCCGCGCCGGCATCATACCAGCCGATGAGCGCAAGGCTTGGGATATTTCAGCGGATAACGCCGCTACATTTAGGGATCGAGGGCCGGACTTAAAGCCCGCGCCGGCTCAGGCAAACCCGTAAAGCGCCCGCGCATTGCCGGAATAAATCTGCTTGCGGCGCTCGTCGCCCAGGCTCGCCGGCACGACCACGAACGGGTCGTCGAAATCCCAGTGCGGGTAGTCGGACGAGAACAGGATGCGGTCGAAACCGATCGCCGCCATGATGTCGACGAGGTGCGCCGGATTTTCCGGCTCCTCCATCGGCTGGGTGGTGACCCAGAAATGCTCGTGCAGATATTCCGACGGCGCCCGCGTCAGATGCGGCAGGCCTGAGCGCATGCGCTTCCAATTGCGGTCGAGGCGATGGCCGAGGGAGGGCATCCAGCCGAAGCCGCCTTCGATGAAGACCATCTTGAGCTGCGGGAAAGCCTCGAACACGCCCTCCATGATCATGCTGGTCACCTGCGCCTGGCAGGCATTGGAGTGCTCGGTCATTTCCTCGATGTAGAACGACGGCCAGCCGGTATTGCTGGCGGCGCGGCCGCTATAGCCGAAAACGTGCACGCCGACCGGCAGCCCCGCCTCGCAAGCCGCTTCATAGATCGGCCAATAGCGGCGGCGGCCCATCAGCTCGGCGGTGCGCGTGAGCATCAGCACATGGGCGAAGCGGCGGTCGCCGGAGCGGCGGCGGATTTCCTGGCGCGAGGCTTCGGGATCCTCGTAGGGCACGACCAGCGAGCACTTGAGCCGCGGATCGAGCGCGTTCCAATGATTGAGCTGGAACTCGTTGCAGGCAAACGCCAGCGCGGCGCTGTATTCGTCGTTCTGCTCGCCCTGCCCCGACGGCGACAGCGGATTCATCACGCCATATTCGATGCCGTAGAAATCGAGGTGCTGCTGGCGCATGAACTCGTAATTGCTGGCCGGCAAGCCGCCGTCCGGCGGCCAGGAATTGCGGCGCGAGGCCAGCGGCTGCGCCTTCGGATAGGGAAAGCCTTTGACATAGCCGTGATGCGAGCGCGCGCCGTAGGTCTGCGCGTAATCCCACCAGCGATTGCTCAGATAAGGCCGATAATCCTCGAGCGAGGCTTTGGGATGAATGTCGCAGTCGATGATCTGCAGCTTGGTCTTGGCGCTGCGGTCGATCTGGCGGGCTTCGATGTTCACGGCGCTTCCTCCGCGGAAGGCTTGATTTAAGTGCCACTGATAATACGAGCTTTGCCGCTATTCGGCCAGTAGCCCGGATGGAGTGCGCGCATCATCACAGGGACCTGCGACGACGGCAGCGTGAATGTCCGCTTTACCCCCGAAAGCAACCGCGATAGCGACCCGCGGGACGGTCGCTGAGTGCCAATTTCGACCAATGTGCGGTGCATTTAAGGCCGCCGCTGTTTAACGGTTAGCGGCATTAACTGCGGATACCATCTCTTTTAATTGGGCGAGAAATTTGCTTGCTGTATCGGCGTCGGAGTAGAGACCACCGCGATACAAGAGCAATTCTTTTGTTTTGGCAGTCATGATCGCGTACGCGATCATCCTAACCTTAGCAGTCCCATCCTCTGTGTGAAATTTTTGCAATACGGATGGATAACATGCATTGGCATCTTCATCTAGTATGCCCGCAAATCGCTGGCTGTCCATGGGCAGCTTTTTAATGATCTCCGTAGAGTTCTTAGTTAAGTCACTGAGTATTTGATCTCCTCGCGAACGAAGTTCGACACAAGCTTTTTTTTCAACCGCGTCCGCGGTCTTATCCTCCATGCTTATTGGCGTTTGATATTGGAAATATTCATCGACGGTTCTACGCCTATGCGCGTCAAAGGCCGCGAGCTGCTGACAATCCGCCGACATGCTTAGAAGCCTATTGCCGAAGGGCCTAACGTTATCGCCAACGAAATCGAGCATCCCTTTTTCCCACGGATCTGCTTTTTCAGACATTTCGCAAAAGCCCGGTGGGGTCGGCAGATTAAGGTTCACGCTCCCGACATTGGCACTTCCCGCAATTGCGGCCGCCGTTGTGACTGCGAGGATCATGCCAGCAATGACACCCACACGCATTGCTACCCCCTGAGTGCCTGCGCTCTCCGAAAAAGCTGGCGGAAAAGACAACCTTTCGCAACACACATTATGGATTGCCGGAGCAAATAAAGGTAGCGGCGTTGTGCGACACAGCAAATGATCCAGGAAATGTCGAAAATGGGTCAATGGCGTCGTTTTCGGTGCCCCGGCCCGATGTCGGCTTAACTCACAATAGCGACCGCAAAAAACGTGAACGCGTCCATCCGGCTACGGGCCTCAAACTGTAATCACCTGGTCGAGGTAAAGCTTCCAGGTCCCTCGCGGCGGCGTCTGTCCGGACAGCCAGGTGCCGGTGACTTTGCCTTCCCATTCGACCGGCAGCACCATGCCGCGCAGGAACTTCGCCGCCATCTGCTTCGAGCTCCAGGCGACCACCGTGTCCGAGCCGGTCTCCCACCAGGCGTCGCCCGGCGCCAGATCGCGGTGCGACTCGGCGTCCTGCTGGACATTGAACGTGCCCTCCAGCAGGCAGCGGATTCCGGGCCCGGATGCTGATGGCGATCGGCGATGCGGCCGGCGGCGCTGATGATTTGGTCGAGGCGGAACAGCCACCGGGTGCCTTCGGGCATGGCGAGGCTGGTGATGACCCGCGACATCCGCAGGCTCGACAGCACGCCCTCCCCGTCATGGAGCAGCGGCGCCGCGTTCGGCGGCGCCAGCTCCCAGCGCCAGATCTGGCTCCACTCGCCGGCCGATTTTAGCGTGACGGTGCCGTCGCAATAGATCGCCGCATCGGCGCTCAGCAGTTGGCCGTTAATCTCGGCGCGGCCGTGCCGCACGTAGAGCAAGCGATGGGCCGGCGCCAATGCCGACGCCGTCGCTCCGCTGGTGCCGATCTGGTCGTGATAAAAGTTCAAGGCAAATGGCATCGGTCGCCCCCATCGATGGAGAGAAGCGATGCCTATCACAGCCGTCAAAAGTACGTCACGTGGCGCGACGAGCGAATGATTGCGATTTGCCACCAGTCCAAATTGGTATTGCGGGGGTTATTGGGCTGCATCAGATTGGACGGCGATACATGCCACAGATAGCAGGCGTGACCCATCTCGTGCGGCAAGATCGAAGCCGTATTCGGCTGGCCGCCGGGGGGCGTGTCGGTTGCGGCACCGGTGAACTCGACGAGGACGAGATTGCCTAACGGGCCGGTCGAACACCCGTCGTAGGTGCCGGCAAAGCTTCTGACGGCAAAAGCGAAAATCGGCGCGCCGTAACCCGTAACCTGCCGCCATCCGGTCCAGAACGCGCTCAACGCCATGATGTTCTGAAACTGCGATCCGGCAAAACCGAGATCGGCGGCAAAATCCGACGCCCCGCAATTTACGTCCAGAGTCTCCGCGGTACCGTTGAACGACAGAGTGGTGATGTAGTCTTCCGAAGCCTGCTGGTCGCCGGCCGCCGGTGTCGTGTAGTCGAAAAGCTTGAACGGCAAAACGCGGATGTTGGCATCGTCTCGATAGACCTTGATCGCCAGGGCGATAGAGGCCAGCAGGTCAGCCGACGAAGCGATGGGATTGCCGCGTTCGTCGCGCTGATTGATGACGACGAGGAAAAGACGCTTCTCCGGCCGGATGCCCAACAGGCCGCCAATCGTGTCGACGAGACCGGCGACGAGCCAGACGACGCTCAAGATCACGTTCCAAATCCAATCGAGAAGACGACCGAGGATCGGAATGGCAAAGAAAAGTTGAAGCACCAAGGCAATAGCGTCCAAGATCGGCGATAGAATGCTGGCGATGGTCTCAAAGACGAAACGAATGATCGTCGAGATCACATCCCACGCCGTACAGATGAAAACCGTAATGGCCGCCCAAGCCACGCAGACGACATGGGATATCCACGTCCATGCCACGCATACGATGTTCGAGACCCAAACCCATGCATCGCAGAGCCAGGAGAACCATCCCCAGCCGCTGCACTGGTTGTAACCTTGATCTTGCGTCTGCGTGCACTGGTTATAGCCCTGGTCCTGGGTTTGCGTGCACTGTTGCGTGGTTTGATTGTAGCCGCTGATGCAAGTCGACATCGGTTTTGTCCTCCCAAAACTCCGCGGTCTGCGCGCCGTCGCCGGCCGCTTTCTGGCTGAGCTGATGTTCGGTTTTGCGGATGAGGCGGGCCAGGCGTCGTCTGGCGCGGAGCAATCCCAAACCCTTGCCGGCGCCCGCCCCGATCGCGCAGGCCACCAAATTGACGAACAAGGCTTTGAATGGATGGGCTTCGACAACCGACCAATACGTCGCGTCAAATATTCCGCACGCCAGGACCGTGACTATCAACATTGCCGTGGATGACTCGCATCCGCATGCGGACACCAAGCGGTTGATCCGGTCTTGGACGGCGCGCGTCTCGCTATCCGCGAGCGACGGGAGGAAGAGCTCGAACTCGCGTCCCTCGTCGCAGCGTCAAGACTTCTCGCAACGTCGCAAGATCGGTCACGGCGTGCGCCATCAGCCGCCTCCCTGCGCCGAAGCTGCCACGCGCTCGTTGAGCAGCGGCTTCGCGCTCGTTTGGCCAAACCCGCTCGGCTAGCAAAACCTCGCGTCTGCGGTCTGCTTTAGGCGCAATTTGATTTTTTTCGCACGCGGCGGCTGTAGCTGCGAGCTTCTCGTATCAGTTGCATCAATGCCGATAAGTGTCAACCGGATTGCAATGGCGCCGGTCTCAACGCGACGGCTTCTTCCAGATGCCGCGCTTTTGCATCAGCGCGACCTGCTTGTCGATCACGTCGCGTCTTGTAGTTGGCGTGCTTCGGCGGGATTTTCTTCAAGTAGCGGTTCTTCGGATAGATCGGCTTCTCGTAGATGATTTGCGCCAGTTCGGCGCGGATGTCCTTCATCCAATTGGTCACCTGCGCCGACTCGCGATGATGGCGCAGCGCCTCGATATTGATGACGCCGGCGACGAAGGTCGAGCCGTTGGTGTCGCGCTGCTTGCCGACCAGTTGGCCGCGGTAATCCACGATCATCGACTGGCCGCCGCCGGCATCGATGCCGAAATGGTGGCCTTCCGGGATACAGATGATAGCTGCCGATGTTCGGCGCCACGATGTACATGTTGTTCTCGAGCGCGCGGGCGCGATTGGAAATCTCGAACACGTCGTTCTCGGTGAACGGCGCCGGCATCGACGCGCGATAGACGACCTCGGCGCCGTTCATGGCGAGCCCGCGGCCGTTCTCCGGATAATTGCCCTCCATCGCCATCATGATGCCGAGCCGGCCGATCTTGGTGTCGGCGACCGGCCAGAACGCGTCGAGCGTGCGGCCGTATTTCTCGATCCACCAGTCGTAAATGTCGTGCGGCGACACCGAACGCTCGACCGGCAGCAGCGCGGAGATCTTGTAGTGCTGCAGAATGATCTTGCCGTCGGGATCGACGATGAAGCCGATATTGAAGAAGCGGTCCTTCCAGTCCTTATGGCGCGCCTTGGCCTGCGCCATGATGAAGACGTTCCACTCGCGGGCGAGCTTGCCGATCTCGTCGGTCTCGGGGCCGGGAATGTCGATGCAGCAGGTGCGCGCATAGTCGGCGTGGTCGACGTCGAGCACCTCGTCGTTGAACCCCATCAGCGCGCCTTCGGGAATCGCCAGCAGCCGCACCGGGATGTCGAGATTGGACAGCCAGAACGCCGCTTTGGTCAGGCTCTTGAGATGCTCGATATTGTACTTGATGTCGTCGCGCCGGCGGATGCCGTAGAAGGTCGGGATGAGGCCGACGGCGTTGTATGGCTCGATCATTGGGGGGTTCCTTGTGCGTCATTCCGGATCGCCGCGCAGCGGCGAGTCCGGAATCCATAGTCACTGTTTGAGCAGGATTTTCACCGGCTGTGATTATGGATTACCGGGTTCCTCGCTTCGCTCGGCCCCGGAATGACAAAAATTACGCCGCGACGCTGGGCAGGCCGGCGAGCGCCATGGCGAGCTCGCCTTCGTCATATTCCTGATCGACCAGCTTGCCCTCGAAGTAGTTGATGTAGGCGCGCCATGTCGAAGTGGCCGTGGCCCGACATGTTGAACAGGATGACCTCGGACTTGCCCTTCCTTCTTGCAGCGCAGCGCCTCGTCGATGGCGCAGCGCACCGCGTGCGTCGCCTCCGGCGCCGGCACGATGCCCTCGCAGCGCGCGAATTGCACGCCGGCGTCGAAGCAGGTCTTTTGGTGATAGGCGTGCGCCTCGATCAAGCCGAGATCGTGGATGTGCGACATCATCGGCGCCATGCCGTGATAGCGCAAGCCGCCGGCGTGAAAACCCGGCGGAATGAAGGTCGAGCCGAGCGTGTGCATTTTCACCAGCGGCGTGAGATGCGCGGTGTCGCCGAAATCGTAGGCGTATTTGCCGCGGGTCAACGACGGGCATGCCGCGGGCTCGACGGCGACGAAGCGGCGCTTGCGGCCGCCGCGCAGTTGCAGGCCGAGAAACGGAAACACCAGGCCGGCGAAATTCGAGCCGCCGCCGGTGCAGCCGATCACCACGTCGGGATCGTCGCCCGCCATTTCGAACTGCTTGATCGCTTCCTGGCCGTTCACCGTCTGATGCAGCAGCACGTGGTTGAGCACGGAGCCGAGCGAATATTTCACCGCCGGATCCTTGGCCGCCATTTCAACGGCTTCCGAAATGGCGATGCCGAGCGAGCCCGGGCTGTTCGGCGTTTTGGCGAGGATGGCGCGGCCGGAATCGGTCTCGTTCGACGGCGAGGCGATGCAGCGCGCGCCGTAAGTTTCCATCAGCGCGCGGCGATAGGGTTTTTGATCGTAGGAGACGCGGACCTGGAATACGGTCACTTCCATGCCGAACAGCGAGCCGGCAAAGGCCAGCGACGAGCCCCATTGGCCGGCGCCGGTTTCGGTCGACAGCCGTTTGACGCCCTGCTCCTTGTTGTACCAGGCCTGCGGCACCGCGGTGTTCGGCTTGTGCGAGCCGGCGGGCGAGACGCCTTCGTATTTGTAATAAATCTTGGCCGGCGTGCCGAGCGCCTGCTTCCAAACGCTGCGCGCGCATCAGCGGCGACGGCCGCCACATGCGGTAGACGTCGCGGATCGGCTCGGGAATGTCGATGGTGCGTTCCGTCGACACCTCTTGCAGGATCAGCGCCATCGGAAACAGCGGCTCGAGATCGGCGGGACCGATCGGCTGCTTGGTGCCGGGATGCAACACCGGCGGCAGCGGCTTCGGCAGATCGGCCGCCAGATTGTACCAAGCTTTCGGAATGTCCTTTTCGTCGAGAATGAATTTGACCTGATCGCCCACGCTGTCCTCCCACGCCACAAGTATTGGGGCGAATGTAGCCTGGATTGAGCGCAAGCGAAATCCGGGGCGGCGTTCAAGCCGGCCGATCGTTCCCGGATTTCGCTGAGTTTACCATCGGGCCGGCCACTTCGGGCCGGACCCGTTGGCTCAATCCGGGCTACAGCTTCGTGGTCGCCGGGATCGCCGGCGCGCCCAAGTCCGTCGCGGCTGTAAATATCTTCGCGGAATTGCACGACGCCGTCGGAGGCCGACCAGCCGGTGACGTAGACCCAGTGCAAGGGAATCGGCTTGGTCAGATTGACGTTGACCTGATCCCCCGACTTGATTGCCTGCTCGATCTTGTCGGAGGTCCAGCCCTTGGTGCCTTCGAGCAGCCAGCCCACCAGCGCCTGGACATTCTGCACGCGGCAGCAGCCCGATGAATTGTAGCGGGAATCCTCGCCGAACAGATTCTTCAGCGGCGTGTCGTGCATGTAGACGCCGTATTGGCTCGGAAAGTTGATGCGGATGCGGCCGAGCGAGTTGTGGTCGCCCGGATCCTCGCGAAAGGTGTAATGCACCGCGTCTTCCGAGTACCAGTTGATTTCGGAAGGCTGCACCTCTTTGTGGTTCGGATCGAAGATGCGGATGTGGTTGTCCGTCAGGTAGTCGGGCTTGTCCTGCATGATCGGGATCAGGTCTTTCCGTACGATCGACACCGGCACGGTCCAGTACGGATTGAAGTTGACCTGCACGATCTTGCTGTTGATGTCGGGCGACGGCCGATCGACCTTGCCGACCACGGCGGTATGCCGCGACACCGCGACGTCATTCTCGATAGCCTCGACGCGAGCGGCCGGAATGTTGACCACCACGTAGCGCGGGCCGAGATTCGTGGTCAGTGTCTTGAGCCGCGCGATATTGACCTTGAGCTGATCGCGCCGTATCGCCGCCGGCACATTGAGCGCCGCGAGCGTCGAGGCGCGCAGCACGCCATCGACGGTGACGCCGTGGCGCGCCTGAAAACGCCGTACCGCAGCTTCGACGTAAGAGTTGTAGATGTCGTTTGCGGCTCCGACCGCATTGGGATCGAGGTCGCCCGACAGCGACAGCCGTTGCCGCAGATCAACCACGCTCGGATGGCGGTTGCCGACCCGCAACTCGTCGACATGAGGCACCGTCGGCCAGCCGCCGCGGGCGACGATCTCGTCGTAGGCCGCGATCGCCTTCTGGGTGAACTGCTCGGTCGCCGGCGACAGCATCGGCGCCGTCGGCTTCGGCATGTGGATGGTGCGCGAGGCCTGGTCGAAATCCTGGCCGAACTGGCCGGCACGGCCGTCGCCCATGAGCGCGTCGAGCGGGTCGTCGGCGAAGGCGCGGCTCGCAACACCGCTCAGTGCCGCCGCGCCGGCGCATTGCGCCAGAAAGCGGCGCCGATCGACGCCGTAGCGGCTGCGGTTTCGCCTGGCCTGTCTCATGGAGCTGTCCCTTGGCGGGTCGATCTAGCATGCCACCGACATGCCGCCAAAGGGTCCCTGTCCCCGATCACGCCGCCCCATTTCGGGCTACGGCCCATGGCCGGCAAATTTATGGCCGACCTCGCCGCGGGACATCACGAAAAAAGACCCCGGCGGTGACGCCGGGGTTTTGAGTTACGCCAGTACGACGGAAAATCTGGCGGACAAAGCCGACCGCTTACAGCCGGTAGAGAATTTGATCGGTCCAGAACCGCTCGAGCCGGTGCAGCGCCTTGTTGAGCACCGAGAACTCGTCGGCATTGATGCCGCCGACCTGCTCCACGGTGCGCACGTGCTTCTGGTAGAGCGCATCGACGGCGTCGCGCACTTCGCGGCCCTTGTCGGTGAGCTTGATGCGCACCGAGCGCCGGTCGACGCGCGAGCGCTGGTGATCGAGGAAGCCCATCTCGACCAGCTTCTTGAGATTGTAGGAGACGTTGGAGCCGAGATAATAGCCGCGGGTGCGCAATTCGCCGGCGGTGAGCTCCTTGTCGCCGATATTGTACAACAGCAGCGCCTGCACCGAATTGATGTCGGCGCGGCCGCGGCGGTCGAATTCGTCCTTGATGACGTCGAGCAGACGCCGGTGCAAGCCGCTCGACGAGCGTGAGCGCCTCCAGATAGTGCGGCCGAATGTGGTCGAAGCGCGCCTCGCGGTCGGCGGGCTCGACCGTCTTGACGACGGCTTTCATGTTGACGCCTTTCCCAAACTTATTTTGTTTGTCGTCGACGGGCCCTGTTCCCGTCGTATGGCGTCACCCTAGCGGTCAGGGTCTAAGATCAGTTTAAATAACAGGCTAAAAATAGGGTTTATTCGTTTTGGTGGAGGCGCGATTAAGCATTGATTTATGGCGGATTCTTAGACCATTTATTTACCCAATCCGGCCCGCCATTATCTCCAGGATGCCGCTTTCAGGTGGAAGAATTGTGAATGGTATACGCGGTGGAACGCACGCCTTACGATTACCGGGCCGATCCAACGGTCCCCCGCTTCGCCGATGACCGCCCGATTATCATTTTCGACGGAAAGTGCGTGCTGTGCTCGTGGTTCGCGCGCTTCGTCTTGCGTACCGACCGCACAGGACGCTTTCGGCTGCTCGCCGCCCAATCCGTTATTGGAGACGCGCTCTATCGGCACTTTGGTCTCGATCCGGTTCAGTACGAGACGTATATCCTGCTGGAGCAAGGCCGCGCCTTTTTCAGATCCGAAGCCGCGATCCGGATATTTGAGGGACTGGGTGGTCCGTGGCGGCTCGCTTGCGTCGGGCGCGTCCTGCCGCTTCGGGCCCGCGACGGGTTGTACAATTTCATCGCGCGAAATCGTTTCCGTTGGTTCGGAACGAGGCAGACCTGTTACCTCCCGGATCCTTCTCAGGCGGATCGATTCATTTCATGACGACCGGCCTCAAGATTCTCATCGTCGGCGGCTACGGCGTATTCGGCAGCCGTATCGTCGAACTGCTGGAAAACGATTCGCGATTGACTCTGGTTCGTCGGCGGCCGCTCGGCCGCGAAAGCGAAGACCTTTGTCGCGTCGCGGCGGCTTGCCAAGGCCGAGCTCGTGCCGGCCGCGATCGATCGAAACGGCGACATTGGCGGGCAATTGTCCGCCATCGGCCCCGATATCGTGATCGACGCGAGCGGTCCGTTTCAGACCTACGGCGACGACGGCTATCGCGTCATCCAAGCGTGCCTGACCCACGGCGCCAATTATCTCGATCTCGCCGACGGATCGGACTTCGTCGCCGGTGTCGGCGCATTTGACGATCGCGCCAAGACCGCCGGCCTCTACATCATCTCCGGTGCCTCCAGCTTTCCGGTGCTCACCGCGGCGGCGGTGCGGCGGCTATCGGCCGGCATGGCTGCGGTCAAGACGATCCGCGGCGGCATTGCCCCCTCCCCCTATGCCGGCGTCGGGGAGAACGTCATCCGCGCCATCGCCGGATATGCGGGCCAGCCGATCCGGCGCAAACGCGGCGGCGTGTTTTGCACCGGCTATCCGTTCACCGAACATCTGCGCTACACGATTGCGCCGCCCGGCCATGTCCCGCTGCACAACAAGATGTTTTCGCTGGTCGACGTGCCGGACCTGCAGGCGCTCACCGTGCTGTGGCCGGAAACGGACGAGATTTGGATGGGCGCTGCGCCCGTTCCCGAACTTTTACATCGGTTCTTGGCCGCGTTGGCGTGGCTCGTGCGCTTGCGTCTGTTGCCGACCCTGTCGCCGATCGCTCCCTTGATGCATTTTGCCACCAACCACATTCGCTGGGGCGAGCATCGTGGCGGCATGTTCGTCGAAGTCGACGGCGTTGAAGCATCCGGCGCGCGGCTCAAGAGAAGCTGGCATCTCCTCGCCGAGGGCGATGACGGCCCCTTGATTCCCTCCATGGCCGTCGAAGCGATCGTCCACAACGTATTGCAGGGACGCGCGCCGCAACCGGGTGCCCGTGCCGCGGTGCGCGAATTGGAGCTTGACGCTTACGAGCGATTGTTTGCCGGGCGAACGATCCATACGGGAATGCGCCGGGACGATACGAGCAATGCGCCGCCGCTCTATGCGCGCATCCTCGGCGACGCGTGGCGCGAGCTGCCGGCGAAAATTCGCGACATGCATGACGTTGGCGAGATAGCCGCAGCCGAAGGGCGGGCGCGCGTCGAGCGTGGCGGCGGCATTCTTGCGCGTCTGGCTTGCGCGCTCATTGGCTTTCCGCAATCCAATCTCGATACATCGGTTGGTGTGCAATTCGACGTCGTCGAACGGCGTCGAGACCTGGACCAGGACATTCGGCAGCGACCGCTTCAGCAGTCGCCAGTTTGCCGGCCGCGCTCGATCCGAGCGCCTACTATGCGAGCGTTTCGGTGCGCTGACGTTCGCCATGGCGCTTGTCGCTGCGGAAGACCGCCTTTCGCTGGTGTTACGCCGTTGGAGCATCTTCGGCTTGCCGCTGCCGATGTGGCTTTGTCCGCGCTCGGAATCCTACGAAAGCGCCGAGCAGGGACGTTTTAATTTCCACGTCCGGATCAGCCATCCACTGACGGGGCTGATCATCCGATACGACGGATGGCTTGTCAGGAAAAGCTCATAGGCTTGGCAATCATGAGCCAGACGATCAGCAGCACCGATCCAAAACCTGGAAAGCCGAAGGCGAACCACAGCCGGAATAGCCGGTGATAGGTTGCCGGCAGCGACGCGCCGGCTGACACCGCCGCTGTGGCGATGTCGCGCATTTTGATCTGCATCCACACGACCGGAAGCCAGAAGATTCCGGCAATGGCATAGAGAACGAGCGAAGCAACGATCCAAGCCTCTGCGAGCGACATTCCCATTTCGCGAACGAGCAGGTATCCCGTCATTGGCTGCGCAACGACCGCCGTCGCGGTGAAAATAAAATCCGCGAGCACGGCCAAGCGGGCGGTGCGCGCTATGAAGGCCACGTCGCCGCTCAGATGCGCCATCGACATGAAGAACGCGATGCCGGCTCCGGTGCCGAGGATCACCGTCGCGCCGATGACGTGGAGGAATTTCAGAAAGAAAAAATAGGTCACGGCGTAGAGTCGCCCGCCTTCGCTACTGCTTCGCCCCTACAGCGCCAATCACGCCGTAGCGAAGCGAAGGCGGATGGTGGGGGAGGTAGGACTCGAACCTACGAAGGCGTAAGCCAGCGGATTTACAGTCCGCCCCCTTTGCCACTCGGGACACTCCCCCGCACCGAAGCTGGGGCGCAATACAAAAGGCGGCCCGGCCTGA
Source organism: uncultured Alphaproteobacteria bacterium (assembly GCA_963831975.1). Classification (GTDB taxonomy): domain Bacteria; phylum Pseudomonadota; class Alphaproteobacteria; order Rhizobiales; family Xanthobacteraceae; genus BOG-931. The sequence goes on along the minus strand of CAWHSO010000025.1, from coordinate 1,482,935 downwards.
GGGCCGCTATATGGTTGGCGCTTGCCGCCAAGTCAATCGAAAATGGGCCGAATTGCCAAGGCCTCAGCCTCTACCGGGCCCAGATCGCACTTACGTTCGCTGCGACATTGAAGCTGCGCGGCTTTTCATTGCGCCGGGCGATTTCGGCCATAGTCAGATAGGCAGTTTCGATATGACGCGCAGCGCTCCGCGTATCGAAGAGCAGGCATGCGTCGCGATTGCGGATTCAGCGTGTCCTTGAGGGTCGCGAGATAGGCCGGATCGCGGGACAGGCGTAGCGCCAGCGCCTCATATTCGGCGAGCGTGGGCGTGATCAAGGCGTCGAGCCCGATCGCCTTGAGCAGGCTTGCCGCCACGCGACCGGCAAAGGTTTCACCGAGGCAAGTTAAGACCGGCAGTCCGGCCCATAGCGCGTCGCTCGCCGTGGTGTGGGCATTGTACGGCAGCGTATCGAGGCACAAATCCGCCAGCCGGTGACGCGCCAGGTGATCGGCGACGCTGGCCTTCGGTGCAAAAATCAGCCGCTCCGGCGCGACGCCACGTTTCTCCGCCTCAAGCCGCAGGTTTGCCGCAACCTTGACATTGCCCGTGATCAGCCAGAGCACGCTGCCTTCGATCGCGCGCAGGAGCCGCATCCAGATATCGAAAATCTCCGGCGTGATTTTTTGCGGATTGTTGAAGCAACAAAACACGAAAGCGTTTTGCGGCAAGCCGCATTCCCCGCGCGTCGGCGTGTACTGGCTGATCGCACGCCGGTTATCGTTGATCTGATACGTTCGCGGGGAGCCGCACCACGCGTTCGGCATAGAACGCGTCATGATCTTCGGGAATAACCGTGGCGTCGGCGAGGATGTAGTCCATGTAAGGAGCGCCCATCGTGCCCGGATAGCCGAGATAGCTCACCTGAATGGGCGCGGCGCGGCGCGCCAGCACGCCGAGACGGTTGTCCTTGGTAAATCCCATGAGATCGACGGCAATGTCGATCTCGGCCCGGCGCATCAGCGCGGCAATCTCCTGGTCGGTATTGCTGCCGACATCGATGAAATGCTCGAACGCCGCCTCCAGCCGCCGCCGCGGCGGCGAATTGTCGTTTTGTCCGAACGATAGCGCGGTGATCTCGAAGCGCGATTTGTCGTGCTGCTCGAACAGGCCGGCCGTCAGATAAGCCGTCGGGTGCTCGTTGAAGTCGGCCGAGAGATAGGCGACGCGAATGCGGTCGTGGGCATAGGCTTCGCCCTGCCAAAGCGGCGGATAGGCCGGTTCCTCCTGCACATAACGCCTGGCACACTGCAATTGCTCGGCGGGCGACGAGGGGATGGCGACGATGGCGAAAGGCAAGCTCAGCGGCTTTCCGGCTCTGACCATGGCCAGAAGGCGCGCGGTCTCCGCCGCCAAATCCGTCCAGTCGCAAACGCGGAGCTTTGACAGCAGAAGCGGCGCGCGAAAATCGTCGGCTTGGGCGAAATCGGGGTTGAGCGCAAAACCGCGATCGAAACTGGTCACCGCTTCGTCGTGCCGGTTGAGCGCAATGAGCGCCACGCCGCGGTTCATCCAATCGGCGACCGAATCCGGCGCCAAGGCCAAAGCCCGGTCGTAGCCGTCGAGCGCCTCGGCGTTGCGGCCGATCTTGCTCAAAACATCGGCGCGATTGGCGTGCGCCGGCGCCAACTCAGGCGCAAGCGCCGTGGCGCGGTCGAAACTCGACAAGGCGTCGGCGTGAAAACCGAGCGCGTGCAAGGCTCGCCCCAGGATGACATGGCTGCGCGCCTGTTGCGGATCGCTGGCGAGCGATTTTCGCGCAAGCTCCGCGCCTTCCTCGAAACGGCCGTGCTGGCAGGCAATCAGCGCCAGATAATAAAGCGCATCCGCATTGGCCGGATCGGCGCGCAAAACTTCGGCGTAGCGCGCAGCCGCTTGGTCGACGGCGCCGCGGCGGTGCAGCGCCAAGCCTTCTTGCAGCAAATCGTTCGCCGGGGAGACGGACATGGTCGCTAAGGCCACCGAGACGATATCGAAGTCAACTGCAATGAAACACGCCCGACGACGCTTTGAAATAAAGTAGAAAAGCCATCCGGTGGCGGACTTTGCCTCGACCGGCTTGGCGGTCAATCTGGTCGGCTGTAAGGATGCCCCTGATGATGGCATCAAATCTCAGCGAGCGGCGCGATTGAGCGGGCGGAAACACTCCTTCGGCCGGCCGGCGCGTCGCGGTCCGCCCGGGCAACGGCATGCCGACGGCTCGGGACCGGTCATCTTGTACGGCTGGCATAGCGTCACCGCGGCGCTCACCAATCCGGCGCGCCGCATCCGCCGCCTGCTGGCGACGGAAAATGCGCTACGCCGCCTCGCCGAGGACGGCATAGCGCTGCCGCTTGCGCCCGAACTGGTGCGGCCCGATGCGCTCGCCGCCCGCCTGACGCCGGACGCGGTGCATCAAGGCCTGATCGCCGAGGCCGATCCCCTGCCCTCGCCCGACATCGAGGAATTGCCGGCCACCGGCATCGTGCTCGTGCTCGACCAGATCACCGACCCGCACAATGTCGGGGCGATCCTGCGCAGCGCCGCGGCGTTTGCCGTCGAAGCCGTCGTCACCACGGCACGGCACAGTCCGGAAGCCACCGGCGTGCTGGCCAAAGCAGCATCCGGCGCGCTTGAACTGGTCCCGATCGCCACCGTGCAAAACCTGGCGCGCGGCCTCGACGCGCTCAAAGAGCGCGGTTTCCTGACCGTCGGCCTCGACGGCAGCGCGCCCGACGATCTCGCCGCGCTCGAACTGCGCGCGCCGCTCGCTTTGGTGCTCGGCGCCGAAGGCAAGGGTTTACGGCAATTGACCGGCGCAACCTGCGACCGCCTCGCCCGCCTCGATCTGCCCGGCGCGATCAAAAGCCTCAACGTATCGAACGCCGCGGCGCTCGCGCTCTACATCGCCAGTCGCGCGATTAAAGCGTGATCCCAGAAAGCACGAAGGCCCGCACGGCGCGGGCCTTCGCATTTGGTGATCGGCAATCGGCTCGAAACTAGCCGCGCCAGTACGAGCGACGCATCATCGGCCGCCCGCCGTACGGCCCCATCACACGCGGACGATAGTAGCCACCGCCATAGGCGACGCGGTGCGCGTAACCGCCACCGTAACCACCACCATAACCGCCCGCGTAACCTCCCGCATAACCACCGCCCGCATACGGCGGATAGGCCGGCGGCGGAGCGTATTCCACGGGCGGCGCGTAGCTGTGGTACGGCACCATCAGGCCGGGACCTTCAAAGGCCGGACCCTGGTTGACGACATAGAGCGGCGCCGGCGTCGTGTAGACCGCGGGACCGCCGCAGTTGCCGCAGCCGCTATAGCCGCCGCCATATCCGCCACCGTAGCCACCGTAGCCGCCGTACCCGACCGGGGCTCCGCAGCCGCCGCAGCCGCCGCCCCATTGGGCGACCGGCGCGGCATACGAGGCCGCGACGCTCGGCGCACAGCACGAAACCGGCGCGCCGCAGTTGCCGCAGCCGACGGCAATCGGTTGCGGTGCAATCGGTGTTGCGTAGATGACGGGGGCGTAAGCCACGCCACCGCAACCGCCGCAGCCGGTTTGGGCAAACGCAACCTGCGTCATGCCCATCGTAATCAATGTGGCGATCGCCACGAGGATGGAACGCTGGAACGACATGATACTCCCTCAGTGAACAGCCCCGATGAGGAGGCGGATGGAAGCAGGCGCGGCCTGCCGACGACGTTACGAACCCCTGTTACGGACCTATCGGTGGAGTGATTGGAGCAGCCGGACCTGATGGACCCGGATCGTGCGGACCCACGCTGTGTTTGAGCGGCGGCCCATGGCGACGGCCGCCGAAGGTCGGCTCGACGATCACTGGCGGCATCGGATAATTCGGGTATTCGGTCACCGGACCCGCGCCGGATTGGCTCGACCAGCTGCGATAGTAGGTCGGTGCCGGCGGCGGCAGCGGCCGATCCGGCGGCGGATTGATTTCCAGGCGGCCATAGCCGGGCTTCTTGCCGGTCTTCGGGAAATAGCTGGGCACCGCATAGGGTACCGACGCGAGCAGCGGCTGATAGATCACGACTGGCGCCATCGCACCGGGCCGGTCGAGACCGAATTCGCCCACGACCACGCCCCATGAGGCGTCAATGCCGTTGATGATCACCGGCACGTCCGGCCTGCTGGGGATGACGATCTCAGGCTCGCGCTGCGCCAAAGCAGGCGAAGTCGTCACGGCAAATAGCAGTGCCACATAGACAAAACGCATGCGCAACCCGGATCGGCGCCAAACAAAGTCCGGCGGATTGTAGGCAACCCGCGGGGTGAATTCGTTTAAAACCGGGCCGTTGCGCTGCTTAATTCGGCGGTAACATTAATTGTGCGTGTGGCCTCGCCCGACGCTGCGTCCGCCCGCCGTGACCTCCTCGGCCCCGCGGCACCCACGACTTTCGGCTTACGACCTCTTGCGGACAGACAGCGGCTGGGCCGCGGATTAGCCTTGCCACGGGGTGGCTCTGCGACGGCGATACCGGCGCTGCGGAGCAATTCCTAACGATCAACATCAGGGGGGTCCGTCCATGTCCACTATGGCTCTTAACCCGGCTCGATCGGGCGGCATGACCAGCGAAGAACGGCTCGTCATTTTCGCTTCATCGCTGGGTACCGTCTTCGAATGGTACGATTTCTACATCTACGGCACGCTCGCGGTGTTCCTGGCGAAATACTTTTTCTCCAACGTGCCGGCCAACGTCGCATTCATCTTCACGCTGTTGGCCTTCGCCGCGGGCTTCGCGGTGCGCCCGTTCGGTGCGCTGATCTTCGGCCGGCTCGGCGACTTGATCGGCCGCAAATACACCTTCTTGATCACCATGAGCCTGATGGGTATCGGCACGTTCTTCATCGGCGTACTGCCCGGTTATGCGACCTGGGGCATCCTCGCCCCGACCGTGCTGGTCGGTTTGCGGCTGGTGCAAGGGCTTGCGCTCGGCGGCGAATATGGCGGCGCGGCGATTTACGTCGCCGAACACGCCCCGGCCAATAAGCGCGGCTATTACACGTCGTGGATTCAAACCACGGCGACGCTCGGCCTGTTCATGGCGATCCTGCTCATCCTCGGCATCCGCACCTGGATGGGCGAAGCTTCGTTCGGCGACTGGGGCTGGCGCCTGCCGTTCCTGCTGTCGGCGATCCTGCTCGCGATCTCGATCTGGATCCGGCTCAAGCTCAATGAATTGCCGGTGTTCCAGCGCATGGTCCAAGAAGGCAAGCAATCGAAGCGGCCGCTGACCGAAGCGTTCGGCCAGTGGAACAATGCCAAGATCGCGATCGCCGCTCTGTTTGGCGCCACGGCCGGTGAAGCCGTCGTTTGGTATGGCGGACAGTTCTACGCGCTGTTCTTCCTGACCCAGACATTGAAGGTCTCGGGTGTCACGGCGAGCATCCTCATCGCCACGGCACTCTTGATCGGCACGCCGGGCTTCATCATCTTCGGTGCGCTGTCCGACAGGATCGGCCGCAAGCCGATCATTCTCGCCGGTTTTGCCTTGGCGGTTGCGACCTACTTTCCGATCTTCCAGGGCATCACCCACTTCGCCAATCCGAAGCTGGAAGCGGCGCTCGCCAGTGCGCCGGTGACGGTCACGGCCGATCCGGCCGAATGCTCGTTCCAGTTCAAGGCGACCGGCGTCGAGAAATACACCACCGGCTGCGATATCATCAAAGCCGCGCTGGTCGGTCTGTCGGTGAACTACGAAAACATCGCCGCGCCGGCCGGCACCAAAGCGAGCGTGAAGATCGGCGACCAGACCCTCGCCGCCGATACGCCGGACGTCGCCAAGGCCATCGCCGCCGCGGTCAAGACCCACGGCTATCCGGCAAGCGCCGACCCGGCCGACATCAACTATCCGATGACGATTCTGCTGCTCGTCATCCTGGTCGTCTTTGTGACCATGGTGTACGGGCCGATCGCGGCGTGGCTGGTCGAGCTGTTCCCGACCCGCATCCGCTACAGCGGGTTGTCGCTGCCCTATCACATCGGCAACGGCTGGTTCGGCGGCTTCCTGCCGGCCACCGTGTTCGCCATCGTGGCGACGACCGGCAACATCTATTCGGGCCTTTGGTACCCGATCGGTATTGCCGCGATGAGCTTCGTCATCGGGCTGATCTTCCTGCCCGAGACCAAGGATCGCGACATCACGAAAATGTAAGCGAAAAGCGGGACGGCGGCTTGCGCCGTCCCGCGCCTCGTCTTGCCCTCCCCCGCCGGGCCTTCATTCCGCGGGGGAGTTTTGTTTTTTGCTTATCCGAGTTCGGGCCAGATCAGCCGTCGCGCGATGAAATTGCGCAATGCGGTTGCGCCCGCGCACAACAATGCAAAGCCAAGTGCCGCGCCGGCGACCTCAGGAACGCTCGTCGCGATCGTCTGGTGCGTGAGACCCAATGTCTTGAGCAATCCGGCGACGAAGCCGAGCACGGCTCCATACCCGGCCGCGCGCGCAATGCTCCACGCCTGCGGCTTGTCTCCCGACACATAAAGCGACGGCAGCGGCATCCTATTCGGCGGCTTCGATCTGGACTGGCCGCTGCGTCTGCAAGCCGGACAGATCCGGCAGCACAAGACGCACGATCTGGGTCTCGTCGCGCGCCACGATGTCGGCCTCCTCGCCGTCGCCGACATGAAGCGCGGTATATTGCCGATACAGCGCGTCGTGCGCGATGCCCGAACCCGACAGCACCAGATAGACGCTGCGTTCGCCGGCGCGATAGGTGGCGCCGCGGGCAAGTTTGACGATGGACGCGCCGCATTGCCGCTCGGTGAAGCTGCCGAGCGGCTTTTCCGCCACGCCGGACATGCCGTCGACCGGCAGCCATTCGTAATTGGCGGGATCGAGCACGATGGGATCGCGATAGCGCGGTCTTGGATATTCCATGCGCTGGCCGTTCATGTGCTCCCAGATCGCCTGATAGCCGTCGGTATTGCGGCGACCCTCGACGTCGTCATGGCGGCGGAAGATGCCGCCCTCGAACGTGCCGAATTTTTTCAGCTCTTCGGTGCCGGCATAGACTTCCTCGCGCGACAGGTAGCCCGACCCGCTGGCGCTGCCGAACTGCAGCACCGCGGTGACCGAAGTGCCCTCCGAGCTTTGCGGCCCATATGGCGCGCCTTCGGGGAAATAGCCGACGCTGCCCGCCGTCATCTTGCCGTTGCGGTCGAAATTCATCGTGCCTTCGAGCTGGATGCGGAATTGATCGAAATTGTGCCGGTGCCGCGGCGAGGCAAAGTCGCCTTCGAGCTGGCCGATGTTGAACTGGAAATTGCCGAGCGTGCCCGGCGTGCCGTTGAGCAGGTGCCGGTAGTGGAACGTGCCGCCGCGATGCTGCAGGCCGCGCTTCCATTCGATGTCATCGTATTGGACGATCTTCATCGCTGGCTTCCTTAAGGATGGCATTTCGACATCGCCGCGATCCTATTCCGTCTTCACCCGGCTGTCATGAGGGTTGCGGCGGCGAACGCGCTGCGGCGCCCCGCCACGCTGGCCCGCGCCGGAATAGTCCACTAACATCGCCCCGGTCAGCGTGGGGGCAATGAGGCTCCTCAAGGCCGATTGCGTTTGCCGGCAACGCATGGGCAGTCTGGCGTTCGTCACCGTACCGCCAGCGAGGAGCGTCAATGGAAACGGACATGCTGCATTCCGCAGCGCATGCCCTGCTCATTATCCTCGACCCGACGCGCATGATGTATCTGTTCGGTGGCGTATGCATGGGCCTGTCGCTCGGCATTCTGCCCGGCATCGGCGGCATCGCCGGCACGGCGCTGCTGTTGCCGTTCACCTATAACCTCGATCCGCCGACGGCGTTCGCGCTGCTGCTGGGGCTTGGCGCCACCACGACGACCGCCGACCCGATCGCCGCGATCCTGTTCGGCGCGCCGGGCCACGCCGCGTCCGCCGCGACCACGCTCGACGGCTATCCCATGACCCGGCGCGGCGAGGCCGGCCGCGCGCTCGGCGCCTCCTACATGGCCGCCCTGATCGGCGGGCTGTTCGGCGCGTTGCTCATGGCGGTCGCGCTGCCGATCCTGCGCCCGATCATCCTTTATATCGGCTCGCCCGAGCTCCTCGGCGTTGCCGTGTTCGGCATTTCCATGGTGGCGGTTCTGTCCGGCAACGCGCCCTTGCGCGGGCTCACCGCCGCCTGCTTCGGCATGATGCTGTCGATGATCGGCACCGATCCGCAATCGGGAACGCTGCGCTGGACCATGGATACTTTGTATCTGTGGGACGGCTTGCCGCTGGTGCCGCTCACGCTCGGCATTTTCGCGCTGCCGGAGCTGTGCGATCTCGCCATCGGCCGCATGGCGGTGGTCCAGCAAGGCATGACGCTCGACACCAAGACCGGCATGCTGCTCGGCGTGCAGGATTGCATGAAACATTGGTTCTTGATCCTGCGCTGCTCGTGGATCGGCGCGGCGATGGGCGCCATTCCGGGCATCGGCGCCTCGGTGATCGATTGGATCTCCTACGGCCACGCGCTGCGCACCGAGAAAGGCGCGAGCGAGACCTTCGGCACCGGCGACGTGCGCGGCGTCATCGCCGCCGAAAGCGCCACCAATGCCCGCGAAGGCGGCGCGCTGGTCCCGACCGTGGCGTTCGGCGTGCCGTCGAGCGCCGGCATGGCGATCCTGCTCGGCGCGTTTCTCATTCACGGCCTCGTGCCGGGGCCGGAAATGCTGACAAAACACCTCGACATCACCTATTCGATGGTGTGGAGCATCGCCATCGCCAACATCCTCGGCTCCGGGCTTTGCTTTGCCTTCTCAGGCCAGCTCGCGAAGGTGGCGACGCTGCGCTACACGCTGTTCATGCCCGGCGTGCTGAGCCTGATCTATATCGGCGCGTTCGAGGCGTCGCGGAACTGGGGCGACGTATTCTCGCTGATGTTCTTCGGCATGCTCGGCTGGGCGATGAAGCACTTCAAATGGCCGCGCCCGCCGCTGGTGCTCGGCTTCATCCTCGGCGAAGTGATCGAGCGCTACATGTTCATCTCGATCCAGCGCTACGGCGTCTCCTGGATGCTCCGCCCCGTCGTTGTCGTGATGTTCATCATGGCGGGACTGTCGCTCTTACGGCCGCTGTTGGCGGACGTCCGCGGCCACGGCGGCTTGAAGAGGATGGTCTCGCAATGGGGCCATCCGATGTTTTCGTTCGAGAATCTTTTTGCCGCGGCGCTGCTTTGCCTGTTCATCGTGATGCTCGGGACGTCTTTCGAGTGGTCGTTCGCCGCCCGCATCATTCCGACCATCGTCGGCACCGGCGCGATCCTGTTCTGCTCGTTGAGCCTGATCAACGACGTGTTCGGCCTGCACGAGCGCAACGGCGGCGGCGTCCTCGCCGAAAAATCGAAAAAAATCCACATGGACATCGCGTCGAAGACCGCACACCTGCCGGCCAAGATCATCCTTATCCGCGGATTTTTGTTCTTCGGCTGGATGGCCGGCTTCGCCGCCTGCATGGCGCTGATCGGGCTTATTCCGACCGTGCCGGTTTTCATCACCGCCTTCATGCGCATCGAAGGCCGCGAACCGTGGAAGATCGTCATCCCGATGGCGGCCAGCGTGGTGGCGTTGATCTACGTGGTGTTCGACCAACTGCTGGCTATACCGTGGCCGCCGACCTTGGCGGGGATGCTGTTCCCGGTTCTGCACGCGATACCCAGCGTGTGAGACCGGCGAACGTCACTTCAAACGGTCGCGAATTTTCTCCAGCCCGGCTTTGGCGCAATTGTCATCGAGATTGCCGCCGGGCGCGCCGGCGGCGCCGATGCCGCCGATGACTTCGTCGTTCAGCTTGATCACCACGCCACCGGGAAAGAACAGGATATGCGGCAGCTTGGCGAGCGCAGCGATCGGACCGTCGCCCTTGGCGCGGTCGGCCAGAACCATCGTGTCGTTCTTGAAGGTGACGCTGGTATAGGCCTTGTCGTGGGCGCTATCGAGGCTGTGGATGCCGGCGCCGTCGCCGCGCACCGCCGCGATCGTGGCGCCATCGGCGTCAACGACCACGACAGTTTCGCTGTAGCCGCCTTTGGCGCACGCCGCGACCGCCTCACTCGCCGCCTCGGTCGCAAGGGCTGCGGGAATGCGATGGGTCGGCAGCGTCTGCGCCAAAGCCGCCGATGCACCGAACGCCGCCGCTGCGAGTATCACTGGTATTTTGACTGCATGATTCATGACGTTTCTCCCTTGATGATCGGCTTTCTGCGATTGCGACAGTCATCCGCACCGATGCTATACCGAATACGCAATCCTCGAACAGGCGCTCGGCGGCTGTTGGCATCGACCCGATGAACGACCAAACCACACAGCCGCGGCCCGCGAGCGTGGCCGACGACAAGAAAGCTTTCGACCATCTGCTGCTGTTCTTCGCCCTGGTCTATGTCGTCGAGGGCCTCGGCCAGATCGGCGGCCTGATCGCGCAGCCGCTGAATTATTACCTCAAGGCGTCGCAAGGCTGGACGCCGGTGCAGATCACCGGCTTCATCACGCTGTTCAATCTGCCCTGGATCATCAAGCCGGTTTACGGCTTGATTTCCGATTTCGTGCCGCTGTTCGGCTATCGGCGCAAAAGCTACCTGTTGCTGGTGAACGCCGCCGCCATCATCGGCTTCATCTGGGTAACGCAGCTCACGGCACCGGGCGACCTCTTCTTTCCGCTCATGGTCACCGCCTATACGATGGCGATATCGAGCACGCTGTGCGGCGCCGTGCTGGTGGAGAACGGGCAGCGGCTGCACGAGAGCGGCACCTTCGTCAATCAGCAATGGCTGTGGTTCAACATTGCCGCGATGGCGGCCGCGGTCCTCGGCGGCCAGCTGGTTGAGCATTTGTCGCCGGCCGGCGCGCTGCACAGCGCCGCCGCGATCGTCGCGGTCGCGCCGCTTGTCGTCATCGTCGGGACTCTGTTTTTGGTGCCTGAGAAAAAAGTCTCGGTCAATATTGCCGGGATGAAAGACACGTTCGAGGGCTTGAAAGCATCGTTCCGGCGCCGCGAGCTGTGGCTCATCACCGGATTCCTGTTTCTCTACAATTTCAGTCCCGGATTGAGCACGCCGCTTTATTTCACCATGACCGACCACTTGCGGTTCTCGCAGGGCTATATCGGTATTTTGAATTCGATCTCGGCGGCCGGATGGGTGGTCGCCGCATTGCTCTATCGCCGGCTATTCCACGACCTGACGCTGAAAAAACTCCTGAATCTGAGCATCGCGCTCGGCACGCTGACCACCGCGGCCTTCGCGTTGCTGTCGAATGAGACCTCGGCTGCGATTATTTATTTTTGTGTCGGCTTGGCGGCGATGCTGGCGATGGTCGCGTCGCTGACGCTTGCCGCCGATTACTGCCCGCCCCGCGCCGAAGGTTTTGCCTTTGCGGTGCTGATGTCGGTCAGCAATCTGGCGTCGTCGGCCGCCGACAATGTCGGCTCGTTCCTCTACACCCACGTATTCGACCACAATGTGCGGCCGCTGGTCCTGATATCGGCGGCGGTCACGGCGTTTGCCTTCGTGCTGGTGCCGCTGCTACGCTTGGGCGACAAGCGGCAGGGTGAGCCCGCGCCAAGCATCGATCCTATGGAACCGTCTCGCCCCTGAGTGCGTTGACCTTTGCCTACTTCTGACGGCGCTATTTTTGGGTGCCCGACCATGCGAAAAATCAGCACGATCGTTGCGATTGCGGCGCTTGCCGCGGTCGCCTTTTCGCCGTCGCCGAGCGCGGCCTTTGGTTTGCGGATCGGGCCACTCTATTTCGGCATACCGTATTTCGGCTACCGGCACCGTCACCACAGCGCCTCCGCGCTGCGCGATGAGGCGAGCCTCAAGACGGCCGCGCCTTCGCAACCGGCGGCAGGATCGCAAACGGCAGCGCCGCAAGGCCCGATGTCGCCGCTGCTTTATCCTGTCCTGGCTCTGCCGGCGGTCTATGACGAAATCTTTTCGCCGTCTTCGTCGTCGCCGTGGCCGTTCAGCTATGACGCCATTCTGCAGACGGCATTCGCCAAAACGGCACCGGATCAGAATGCGGCGGCAAATGCTGCGGGATGTCCGCAGCCCAATCGCCAGTCCGCCGTCGCCGAGCGCATCCGTGCTGAAATCAGGCCGGCCGGCAATCAGCAACAGCAGATGCAAAAGCTCGGTGGCGCGTTCGGCTTTGCCTCCGACTATTTGGCCAAAGCCTGCCCGAGCGAGATTCCGCAAGACCCCGCCGCGCGCCTGCAGCTCATGGAATGGCAGATCGAAAAACTCGCCGAGGCGCTCGATTTCGTCCGCCCGCCGTTGCAGGAGCTCGAGCAATCGTTGAACGACACCCAACGCGCGCGCTTCGGCGTGCCGCTTTCGACGGCGGCGGCCATGCACCCCGATCGGACTAACACCATCGCGCCGGCCTGCGCCGCGGCGCCGACCAAGGTCGATGCCTCGATTGAGCAAATCTCGCTCGCGGTGCAGCCGACCGACGCCCAGGGCGACGCCATGAACAGTCTCAAGCAGGCCTTCCGCAACGCCGCGAGCGAGCTCGATGCCAATTGTCCGTTGTCGTTGCGGGGTGACCCGCTGGCGCGGCTGGAGGCGACCGAAGCCCGCCTCGACGCGACGTGGCGGGCGCTGGTGTCCATCCAGACGGCACTGGCCGATTTCGAAACAAAACTCAGCGCCGAGCAGCGGGTCCGCTTCGACGCGACGGACTTCGCCGCTGTGCAATAAGCTCGGGAGCGCCGCCATGACGAGCGAACCGCGCAAAGACGATCGCCCCAGCGAAGACGATATCGCCCGCGAAAACTTGGCGCCGCGCGGCGTGCCCGGCGAGCCAAGCCCGACGAAGATGACACCGCAGCAAGCGAAGAATATCCCGAAGTCGGGCGACTTCGACGGGCATACGGCTTAATCCCGCGTCATTGCGAGGAGCGGAGCGACGAAGCAATCCAGTACGCTTGCGCAAGCCTGCTGGATTGCTTCGCTTCGCTAGCAATGACGCGTGGACTAATTCTGAAAGAACCGGTTCGTCGGCCGCGGCAAGCCTAAATTTTCCCGCAAGGTCGCGCCTTCGTATTCGCGGCGGAACAGGCCGCGCCGCTGCAATTCGGGAACGACGAGATTGACGAAGTCGTCGAGGCCGCCCGGCAGATACGGGAACATCACCGTGAAGCCATCGGAGCCTTCGGTCTCGAGCCATTCCTCCATCTCGTCGGCAATCGTCGCCGGTGTGCCGACCATGGCGAGGCCGGAATAACCGCCGAGCCGCTGCGCGAGCTGCCGCACGGTGAGGTTCTCGCGCTTGGCCATCGCGATGGCGCGCTCGCGCCCGCTCTTCGAAGCATTGCTTTCGGGGACTTCCGGCAGCGGCCCATCGGGATCGAATTTCGAGGCGTCGTGGCCGAGCGCGATCGACAGCGAAGCAATGGCGTTGGCGTAGTTGACGAGGCTGTCGAGCTTGGCGCGCTTGCCCTTCGCCTCCTCCACCGTCTCGCCGACCACGACAAAGCAGGCCGGCAATATTTTCATGTGATCGCGGGCGCGACCGAGCTTTTCCATGCGGCCCTTGACGTCGGCATAAAATTTTTGGCCGACGGCAAGATCGCTCTGCGCGGTGAACACTGCTTCCGCCGTCTCGGCCGCGAGCTGGCGGCCGGAATCGGACGCGCCGGCTTGCACGATCACCGGCCAGCCCTGGATCGGGCGGGCGATATTGACCGGGCCGCGCACCGAGAAATATTTGCCCTTGTGATCGAGCACGTGCATTTTCGCCGGATCGAAAAAGACGCCATCCTCGACGTCGCGGACCCAGGCATCGTCCGCCCAGCTGTCCCACAGCCCGGTCACCACATCGTAGAACTCCCGCGCGCGGCGATAGCGCTCGCCATGCTCCATATGCTCGTCAAGGCCGAAATTGAGCGCCGCGTCCGGATTGGACGTGGTGACGATGTTCCAGCCGGCGCGGCCGCCGGAGATCCAATCGAGCGAGGCGAAGCGCCGCGCGATGTGATACGGCGCGTCGAACGTGGTCGAGCCGGTGGCGACGAGACCGATGCGCTCGGTGACCTGCGACAGCGCCGACAACAGCGTGAACGGCTCGAACGAAGTCGAGGTGTGGCTGCGCTTGAGCGCGTCCATCGGCATGTTGAGCACGGCCATATGGTCGGCCATGAAGAACGCGTCGAACTTCGCCCGCTCCAATGCCTGGATCGATTGCTTGATATGGGCGAAGTTGAAATTCATGTCGGGCCAGGCGCCGGGATAGCGCCACGCGCCGGTATGGATCGACGCCGGCCGCATGAAGGCGCCGAGGTGCAACTGACGGGCTGCGGCCATGGCTAACCTCAGTTACTTGCGCTTCGATTTGGATTTGCGGGCGGCATAGCGGGCGTCCCTCCCCGCTTTTTGCTCGGCTTGCAACGCCAGTTCGCGCTGGGCGCGTTCGGCCTTGGCGTGCTCTGCCGCAATCGCGGCGTCGCGCTCGGCCTGCAGCGCGCGTTCGGCGCTTCGCGCTTTCTGTTCGGCCTTTTCGGCCTCCTGTTCCGCCTTCTTGGCCTCGCGGACATTTCTGACAGCCCTGCGGTCGGCGGCACTCGCCGTTCGCGCTGTCAGCCGTTCGGCCAGCGCCGGATCGGCGGCCTTGGCGAGAAACTTCTCCAGCGCCGCCTTCTTGGCCTTGGCGGCGGCCTCTTGCCGCTCAAGGAGATTAGGATTCTTAAAGCCGGCCATTTCTCTCGACCTCGTTTGTCCTGCCCTGGATCGGAAGGCTCAAGGTACACCCAATGCCTTCAACGCGCGCGCCAGCCAAGCACTGTTGCTTCGATGGGCGTGCTCGTCGCCGCGCTTTCCCAAACACCGCTCTTCCAGCGGCACAGAAATGGAACCACATAGGTGCCGACGTGATCCTCGCACAGAAGCTCAAGGGGTTGGTCCGCCGGCGGTACGCCGTCATGGGTGAAGGCGCCGATTCGCTCTTGCCGTGTCGCCATGCGATCCTGATGATCCGTGCCGCTAAGATTTTGATGGAGTTCGATGCAACCATATCGTGCTGCGACGGCAGCGCAGGATGCATATATAACGCCCATCAGTGCGGAATCAACCAGCGAGCGTCTCATGGCATTCAAGCCGAACTACGGAAGAGATCGCGCCGAACGAGCGAGAACGGCTCGCACGCGCAGCGAGGAAAAACAGCTCAAGAAGGACGAGAAGACGGCGCTGCGAAAAGCCCGGCGCGCCGAAATGGATCCCGCACCGGACGACACCAAACCGCCGCCGGATGAAACGGGCAGTTGACGCGTAAACTGCCCGGTACAACAGCCAAAACGTTGGAGTTTTTTTGCAATGTCCACTTCCGCCCCGGCGGCGACCCATGCGGCCGCCGCACCGCCGGCCGATCCGCGCAGCCCCCAGCGCGTGCGTCACGAGCCGCGCCGCCGCACGCTGACGATCACGCAGGTCGAAAAGATCGCCGCCCACATGATCCGCGTCACGCTGACCGGCGATCTCGAAGGCTTCAAGAGTCTCGGCTTCGACGACCACATCAAGCTATTCTTCCCCGACGGCACCACCAACGCCGAAGGCGCGCCCAACATGCTGGGGCGCGATTTCACCCCGCGCCGTCATGATCCGATCAAGAATACGCTTGAGATCGACTTCGCCATTCACGACGCCGGACCGGCGACGCGCTGGGCCGAGCAGGCGCGGCCGGGACAGACGCTCGATCTCGGCGGCCCGCGCGGCTCCTTCATCATCCCGACCACATACGATTGGCATTTGCTGATCGCCGACGAGACCGGCCTGCCCGCCATCGGCCGGCGGCTCGCCGAATTGCCGGCGGGGACGCGGGTCGTTGTCGTGGGCGAGGTCGACGGTGCGGCCGACGAGATCGCCTTCGAGACCAAGACGAATGCGACCGTCACCTGGGCGCACCGCAATGGCGCCGCGGCCGGCGCAAACGACGTTTTGGCGAAAACGCTGTCGACGCTGAAACTGCCGGCCGGCGATTACTACGCCTGGGTCGCCTGCGAGTCGCTCACCGCCAAGGCGCTGCGCCGCCAGCTGATCGCCGACCACGGCGCCAATCCGAAATGGACGCGCGCGGCCGGCTATTGGCGCCGCGGCGTCGTTGCCGTGCACGAGGTGCACGACGAGTAAGAGCCGCCCGGTTTCCCGAGCGGCCCTCGCGCTTTCATCGCAACGTTGCGGTATCGGGTGATCCGATCATCCCCAGCGGATGGCGATGGCGCCGGCGAGCGAGCGCGGCCGGGTGCGGACCCGGTTGCCGTCGTTGCCGGATTCGATGATCCACGCGCCGCCCTCCTGGCCGACGATCTTGCCGACGTGGTGCGACCAGACCACGACCGCACCGACGCCCGCCGCTCCGGCCTGTCCCCAGTGCGCCCAGTTGCGCGCCAGATTGAACGCGGGGCCCGGATCGCCGGACACCAGCTGCCGCATCTCCCAACCGCACCACGCCGCCGGACGCCCGCCGATATGGCCACCGATTTGGCCGCCATAGGCGCTTCGTTCCGGATAGCTTTGCTCTGAGTAATTTTGGCTGGAATAATTTCGGCTGAAATCGCTTTGCCCGTGATCGGCAAACATGTTTTGCGCGCCATAATCGCCGTGTCTTGGATCACCAAGTCCTGGCGGCGAATATTGCCGGGCATAATGCGCGACATGATACCGATGATGCCGATAATGCTCGCGCGCTTGTGCCGATTGCGCAAACACCACCATGGCCGCAGCGGCGACCGACATTGTCGTCAACTTCATACGATGGACTCCTACTCGTTACATTTAGACGCCTCGCGCTGCCGTCATTCGCAAATGAAAACCCCGCCAACACCGTGAGGCGATGGCGGGGTCAAGCGACGCAAAGCGAGAGGCGTCATAGCACCGATGGAGTCGTTCACACGGCCCGGCATTGCATAGCGCGTATCAGCTGAGCGGCCGGGTGGGTCTCATTTTGGCCGCTTTGTGTGATCCGGAATCCGTTGTGCAAAAGTTCCGTTCAAGTTAACTATGCGACACGCCGACGCCGGGTTAGCTCAGCGGTAGAGCAGCGGTTTTGTAATTCACTATTATCCAGGGAAGCTTGAGTCCGCCTTACCCGCGAAAGCTACCGCCGCCGGAGTGGTGATTGCATTCTTCGGTGAACAGGCAGAGGAATTTCGTCCAGTTCAAAAAATAATTTGAAAACGCCTCGGAACAGCGGAAGCCAAAGCGCGTTCCGACAACGGCAGCATACACTCACACGATTTTCCGTCCGGAACCGCGCAGCGGTTCCGGACTCAAGTGGCAGCGGGTTGGGATGACACCCAGGGAGAATGAACATGTCAGCATTGTCATCACCTACCCGACGCACTTCACTTGCCGGCTCAGCAGCTAACATCGCAATGAACACCATCACTTTCACGAAAACCGCACCGCCGGAATGGCTGCTCGCTATGTGGAAAGAGATCGATGACAAGACCTTCGGCAAAGGCTTCGATTGTTTCGCGGAGGATGCCGTATGCAATCTCGGTGTTGCCGACTGGCATGGACGTGAGGCGATCCGAGAAAACCTGCGGCAGTTCATCGACAAGGGCTTGACCGCGCATCACGATGTCGTGGAGTTTTGGGACAGCCCCCTGCTGAAGGTCTTTCATGGCAAAGTCGGCATGAAATTCGACGATCCGAACATTAAACCTGTGCGACCTACAATGACGCATTTCTTTTACATGGATGAAAAGGCGCCAACTAAGGTCAAGCACTGGATCGGCGCGGTAGGTCCGACCGGATTTTAGGCTTAGGGCATGATCCGGAAAAGTGGATGCCGGTTTTCCGAAAAGATCATGCTCCAACGAAAAACTAGACCATGATCCGATTCAATTTGATCGGATCATGGTCTAGGCGCCTTTGGAGGTCGAATTGACCGTTATCATTGGATATTATTTGTCAGGCGCGGTCGCATTAGGCATTGTGTTCATCGGCGCTCGTTTTTTGTTTGCGCCTTATGCGGCTGCTGCAGGATTTGGCGTCGCCGTGCGGCCCGACGCCATTTGGCACGCCTATCTTTCCGTAAAGGGGATTTGTGACATCGCGTCCGGTCTGTTCATCGCGATCTTGATGTTCAATAGATCAGCCCACTTGCTGGGCTGGTTCATGCTGGCGGCCACAATCATTCCACTCACCGACGCTGCAATCGTCCTCAGGCACGGCGGAACAAAGGCGGTCGCATTCGGCATCCATGGTGCGACCGCTGTTGTGATGATCGTCGCGAGCGGGCTCCTGCTGTCAGGCTAAAGCCAAAGCCAGAATTGCACGCTCATGAGTAATGGGAACAGCGCCCCCGCCCTCTTCCATGGGCCATGAACTGCCGCGCCGATCATTGGCTGCCGTGACTGGTCTTCACCCAATACCTGCCGCGCCTGGCCGTGCCTGGGGCGGTGGTTAAGGGCCAAAAACTGCCGTGAGCAGGTGCAGCAAAAATGATGGTCTCTACTCGATCACCTTATCGGCACGCGCAACAAGGCCTGCCGGAACTTCAAGCCCGATCGCCTTGGCTGCCTGCAGATTGATCACCAATTCAAATCTTGCCGGTTGCTCGACCGGAATATCGGCGGGGTTGATACCGTGGAGGATTTTCACCACCATACGGGCTAGCTGGCGAAACATATCCGTCAAGCTAGGGCCGTAGGCCGCTACACCGCCGGCTTCCGCCGCTTCAGGCCATTGGAAAATGGCCGGCAGACGTGCTGATGCAATGCCTCTCATGACTATGTCGTGGTTGTGAGTGCCAGGCACTGAGAACATCGGCGACGCCAGAAAGTTAATCGCCTCGCAACCGGATGTTTTTGCGGCCTCGATCGTCGATGTTATTTCCTCTGGCGCCTTCACACTAAAAATTGAAAGCTCCACACCGCGTGACCGTGCCCCCTGTCGCAGCGTTTCTCCGTGGAATGTTGGAGTAATTCTCCCGTCCGCGATCGCTGCCACGCGATGCGCCGTGGGAACCATCTCGATCAATATATCCTGGCGTTTGCCGTCGAGTTCAGGCGAGAGCAGGCTGATGCCGCTGGTGTTGCCGCCGGGATGCGCGAGCGATTTGACCAATCCCGCTGCCACCATGTCCTCGGTCATTCCGACGAGCGGTACCGTGTGCGTGAGCGCCTGCAGCGCCTGGAGGGGAAGCTCGGGACCGGCAACGATCGCATCGGGGGCGGCGTTGATCAGCGCTGCGGCCTGCTCGGCGAGATGCTCATCGGTCGCCTCAAAACCACCTGGGACAATTATGAGATTGTCCCCCTCGACAAAGCCGTTTTGGCGCAGCTCATCAAGGAAAGCGGCAACGGCCGGCGACTGACGCGGCGGCGGCACCAGAAAGCCGAGACGATAGATGCGGCCGCGTTCCTGCGCCTGTGTTACGAACGGCCAGGCGGTCGCCGAACCAGCAATTATCTTGATGAGGTCGCGTCGTCGCATTTGCCTCCCCAAGGCTACAACTGCGCTCACTTGGAATGCGGGATTACAGCAGGGTTTTCTGATCGGCGGAATGGGGTTCAGAGGTCAGTTGCAAAGCAGCAACCCTGAATGGCTCATGTCGGCATCGGGTCATTCACTGCCGCGCCGCGTCGTCACCGGTGCGGCAGCTTTGCCCCCCACTAACGGACACGAAGGCGACTGCCTATAGACACGGGCATTCGGCTCGACTCCAATACGAGGCCCGGGCGAGGTCCCCTACGGCGAGGTCAACGCTTATCCGGGAAATACTCGTTTCGTCTCGGGAATGGTTGGAACTCGGTCGGCTGAGTCGGGATTAGCCGCGCACGATTCCGGGCGGATTGTATTGGGAGGCGGTGATGCGGGTTCATGAAGCCATTGTCGCGGTGCTCAAGGATGTCGGCGTCGATGTCATCTTCGGCGGCGCCGGCGAGGAGTCGATGGGCATGCAGATCGCAGTCGCCCAGGCCGAGGGGGTGCGGGGGATCATCCCCAAGCACGAGCAGAACGCGTCGTTCATGGCCTGCGGCTACGCCCTGTTCAGCGGCAAGCTCGGTGTCTGCTTCGCGACCGCCGGCCCCGGCGCGTTCAACCTGATGTCGGGCGTGTGCGCGGCGCTGAGCGGTTCCCTGCCGCTGATCGCGATCACCGGCTATGCGACCATGGCTTATGACGGGCGCGGCCAGGCGAACGAGACATCGGGGCTCGTGCGCACCCCCAATTCCAGAATGGTCTGGGATGCCGTTGTCAAGAAGGACCCGGCGACCGGCAAGCCGGCCAATTATCTGATCACCAAGGTCGAGGACGTCGTCCCGATCATGCACAAGGCGGTCGAGGTCGCCCTGACCGGGCGGCCGGGCCCGGTCCAGGTCGCGGTCGCGTGGAACATCACCGCCCCGACTCTCCAGGTCACCAACTACAGCCCGCCCCAGATCGACAGGCGGCCGGTGGCGCCCAATCCGGCCGAGATCGAAAGCGCCGCCGCTTTCCTTGCCGAAGCCATCGGCGCCGGCAAGCGGACGGTGCTGTGGGCCGGCTATGGCGCGATCCGCGCCGGCGCCGGGCCCGAGGTTCGCGCCTTCATGGAGCGCTACCAGGTGCCGCTGGTCACGACGATGGACGGCAAGGGAATTGTCGCCGAGGACCACCCGCTGGCGATGGGCCTGTTCTGCAACTCCGGCCACAAATCGGCATCGGAGGTGTTTCTCGATTCCGACGTGGTGGTCGCGCTCGGCAACTCCTTCTCTCAGCACGGCACGTTCGACTTCCGCCCGGACCTGTTCGAGAACCGCAAGCTCGTCTGCATCAACGTCGACCCGGAGGAGCTCGGCAAGTACTACAAGGCGGATTACGGCATCGCCGGCGACGCCAAGCTCGCCATGGCGGCGCTGCTCAAGGCGCTGGACGGCCGCGTCGGGCCGGTGAAGCCCAAATCGTTCCGCGGAGCCGATTTCGACCTGCAGAGGGCGGTGGACCGGCTGGTGGACCTCGGCCCCAAGATCCATCCCGCGCGGATGATCGAGGCCATCTCACGGATGCTGCCGGAACGCGGCGTCGTCATGGCCGACGTCGGCGTCCATATGGCCTGGGCCGCTTATTATCTCACCCTCAAGGACGGCCAGAACTTCCGCAAGCCGCCCAGCTACGGGCCCATGGCCATGGGCACCAATGGCGCGTTGGGGGTGAAATGTGCGCAGCCCGACCGGACCGTGATCGCGACCGTCGGCGACGGTTGCTATCTGATGGCGGGCTTCGAGCTGACCACCGCGGTCCAGCACAACATCGCGGTGATCTGGGTGATCTTCAACGACGGCGAGTACAAGCTGATCAACTCTCTCAGCTCGGTATGTACAAAGAGACCGCGCTGGTCTCGTTCGACAATCCCGACTATGTCGCCTTTGCCCGCGCCTGCGGCGCCGACGGTTATGCGGTCGACACTCAGCACGACTTCGAGAAGGCGCTCGCCGCGGCGCTAGCGTCGGGGCGGCCGACCCTGATCGACGCCAAGATCAGCCGCGTCGACCTGCCGCATTACAGCGATAATCCCCAAGGCGTCCTCGCCAGCATCTGGGACCGGGTGACGAAACGGAATCTGTCGCGCCATGACGTCGGGGAGTAGCGGACCGCACTTGAGGAGCTGACGCAAAATTAAAGCATGATCCGGAAAAGTGGATGCCGGTTTTCCGAAAAGATCATGCTCCAACGAAAAAACTAGACCATGATCCGATTCAATGTGATCGGATCATGGTCTAGTTGGTCAAATTTTCGGGCTCCAGCCTATGAAACGGGCGGGAAATGCATCGGCGTGGATAAGCGTTCCTGCAAGAACCGCCAGGAGCACAGCCCATTGACGCAAATGTCGCTGAGACATAAGTGCTTTCGCTCAGTAGCCGGGTTAGCTCAGCGGTAGAGCAGCGGTTTGTAATTTCCTGTTATCCAGGGAAGCTCGAGTCCGCTTTACCCCCCGAAAGCTGCCGCGGCCTCGTCTTGCAAAACATCGCTGTGCGACGAAATGCGGTTATTCAGACATGAGAGCCACGTCGTGCATCAAAGCAAAATCGGACCCGCTGGGGTCCGAACGTGAAGGAGCTAGTCATGAGTCACTTTGACGCTTATCGCGACAGCTTTCCCAATGCTCGCCTGACCCGCTCAAAAACCGGTGTGCTGGAAGTGGCGCTTCACACAAATGGCGGCACGCTGGTCTTCAACGGATATACCCACGAACAGTTCGTCGACCTCTTTCACGCCGTCGGGTCCGACCGCGATAATCGCGTTGTCATCCTGACCGGCAGCGGCAGCGCCTTTATGGAGACAATCAGTCCTGAAGGTTTCGACTTTTTCACCCCGCAAGGCTACGACAAAATTTATCGCGAGGGCAGAAAAGTCCTCATGAACATTCTCGATATCGAAGTTCCGCTGATCGCCGCAGTGAACGGCCCGGTGCGGCTGCACTCCGAGTACATCCTGCTCGCCGACATCGTGCTGGCGACGCCTTCAACCGTTTTTCAGGACAAACCCCATTTCGAATTAGGCGTCGCGTCCGGTGATGGCGTCCATTTGTTGTGGCAGGAAGCCATCGGCAGCATACGCGGCCGCTACTTTATCATGACCCGCCAGGAGCTCGATGCCCAGACGGCGAAGGACTGGGGCGCGGTCAACGAAATTGTTCCGGCGGACAAGCTGCTGGCCCGCGCCCGCGAGATCGCGGAAGGGCTTGCCAAGCTGCCATCGCTGACCACGAAGTATACGCGCATCGCGATGAGCCAGAAGCTGCGCCGCATCATCGATGAAGGCGTCACACTCGGCCTCGCGTTGGAGGGGATCAGCGCGGCCGATGCCGCGCGAGCAAAGTGAGCGGGCGCCCGCTGGCGCGTGAGGGCCGCCTCGTGCAGCACAGCAATATTGCAGCGCCGATGTCGCAGTTGGGTCATTAACCGCCGCGGCGCGCCGTCGCTGGTGCGGCAGCTTTGCCCCCAATAACGGACACGAAGGCGACTGACCGGCGCAAGCGATAACGCCACGAGCGAGATTTTCCTCGACGTTTCGCGAAATCGCGTCGCTCCGGTGCTTGACTTGCGCATGCGCTGACTATCAATTCGCCGTGAATCTGAGGCGAACATTTTCGGTGCCCAGTTGGTGCCCAGAAAATGCTAAGTCATTGAAAAGCCGGGTTAGCTCAGCGGTAGAGCAGCGGTTTTGTAAACCGTTGGTCGGGAGTTCAATCCTCTCACCCGGCACCACCTTAACCCTTATAAATCCGCATTATTTGAGTGGGGGGTAGCCGATGGCACCGCTGTGCCAAGCGCCCGGGACGCACTGCGGTCGATTGTTTCGCAATCGCGAATAAAGCGTTCCCATTCCACCAGATTAAAATACTTGGCGGCACCGCCATGTTCCATCTCGGGAAAGCGATGTCCCGAGACGAGCGTAAATCCTTGGCTATCCCGCGCCCGCCCGAGCGCAGCGCTTTCGAATGAGGCACCTAACAGTTAGGAGCGCCATCATGCTTAAGGCCGAGGAAATCGAGCGTTCCAAAGATCGACCGGCTCAGTTGCGGATTGAAAGCCCAAGCAACTCGCCCGCCGGCGAGCGAGCCACTGAATTGCGCACGGACCGTCATGAATCGCCGTCGGTCAAGCCGATCGATCCCGCGAAGCGGTCGGGCGCGACCGCGGCCAACGCGGATCGAGGCGCACGCACGGTGCGCAAGCAGCGGGTCCGATGGGCCCTGTTCGCGCTGCTACCGATCGCTGCGGCTGCCGGCGCTTACTGGTACGTCACCGGCGGCCAAGTCATGTCGACGGACGACGCCTATGTCGAGGCCGACAAGGTCGGTATCTCCACCGACATCTCCGGCATCGTGCAGGACGTCGACGTGCGCGATAATGAGCATGTGGCCGCCGGAAAGGTGCTGTACCGGCTCGATCCGCGCCAATTCCAGATCGCACTCGACAATGCCAAGGCCAACTTGGCGCAGACGGCGCTGACGATCGACGCGATGAAGCAGGACTACCAGCGCATGCTCAGCGATGCCGCCGCGCAACAGGGACAGGTCGCGCTCGATCAGGTGACCTTTGACCGCAACGCCACGCTGTTGCCGAGCGGCTCCACGTCCAAGGCGACCTACGACCAGGCGCGGTACGCGCTCGAAGTCGACAAGAACAAGCTGCAATCGCTGCGCCAACAGGCCGCGGTGCAGCTCGCACGGCTGTCCGGCAACGCGGATATTCCGGTGACCGAACACCCGCAATACCTGCAGGCCAAGGCGCAGGTCGACGAAGCGCAGCGCGAGCTCGACCATACCGTGGTGAGGGCGCCGTTCGCCGGCGTCGTCACCAGCGTTCCCTCGATCGCACCCGGCAAGTACCTGGCGGCTTCGGTGACTGCGTTCTATCTCGTCGCCACCGACCACGCCTGGGTCGAGGCCAATCCCAAAGAAACGCAAATGACCTATGTGCGGCCAGGCCAGCCGGTGACGGTGTCGATCGATATTTACCCTGACGTCCAATGGCACGGCACTGTCGAAAGCATCAGCCCGGCCGGTGCGCAGGAATTTCAGCTCCTGCCGGCGCAAAACACGAGCGGCAACTTTGTCAAGGTCGTGCAGCGCATCCCGCTGCGCGTGCGCATCGACACTGGCGACGCCGGCATGCCGCCGCTGCGATCCAGCATGAGCGTGGAGATCTATGTTGACACCGGCCACGCCCGCGGCCTGCCGCATTTTCTGACCGCGCTGTTCGAACACTCGCATGGCAAAGTGTCATGACCGATGACGCTGCCCAGGCCGGAAGCCGTCGCGGGATCATCACCGCCCTGGTGCTGCTCGCGGCGATGATGCAGACGCTCGATACGACGATCGTCAATGTCGCGTTGCCCTATCTGCAGGGCAGCGTGGCGGCAAGCCAGGATCAGATCACTTGGGTGCTGACCTCCTACATCACCGCCGCCGCCATCATGACGCCGCCGACCGGTTTTTTGGCCGGCCGCTTCGGCCTCAAGCGCGTGTTTGTCATCTCGACGCTCGGCTTCACGCTTGCCTCAATGCTCTGCGGCATGGCGGAGTCGCTCGCCCAGATCGTCGTTTTCCGGCTGGTGCAAGGCGCATTCGGGGCGGCGATGATACCGTTGTCGCAAACGGTCTTGCTGACGATTTACCCGAAAGAGCGCCAGGGCTTCGCGATGGCGCTGTTCGGCATCGGCGTCGTGGTCGGTCCCGTGCTCGGTCCCGTGCTCGGCGGCTGGCTCACTGAAGATTACACCTGGCGTTATGTGTTCTATATCAACGGACCGCTGGGGCTCATCGGCGCTCTTGGCATGATGATGTTTCTGCCGGACAGCCCGCGCAGCGGAGCGCAGAAATTCGACTGGTTCGGCTTCGGCACCCTCAGCCTGGCAATTGGCGCGCTGCAGATCTTGCTCGACCGCGGCGAGATCAAGGATTGGTTCGGTTCGAGCGAAATCGTCATCGAAGCGCTCGTTGCCGGCTCGGCCTTCTATCTTTTTCTGGTTCACACCTTCACGGCCGAACGGCCGTTCATGCGGCCGGCGCTGTTTCGCGACCGCAATCTTACCGCCGGCGTGATCTTCAGCTTGGTCGCCTTCGTCACGCTTTATGCCTCGCTGGCGCTGCAGCCGCCTTATCTGCAAGACCTCATGAACTATCCGGTCCTCACTGCCGGTTTGGTCATGGGACCGCGTGGCGTGGGAACGATGATAGGCACAATTGTCGTCGGCCGGTTTGTCGGGAATGTCGACACGCGCTTGCTTCTGGCGATCGGCCTCGGCTGTTCCGGCTGGGCCTTCTATATCATGACGGGATGGACCCCGGACGTTTCAGAGCAGGAAATTATCGTTACCGGGTTGGTGCAAGGCGCCGGTTTCGGCATTCTTTTTGTCCCAATGAGCGCCGTCACCTTATCGACGCTCGCTCCGGAGGATCGCGCGGATGGGGCCAGCGTTTTCAGCCTTTCGCGCAGCATAGGCTCGAGCGTCGGCATTTCCGCCTTCAGCGCGCTGCTGACCACCTTGACCGAGGTCAACCATGCCGACATCTCCGCAAACGTCACCGCAGTCAATCGCGGCTTCGAAGACCCGACCGTCACACAGTTTTTGAGCCCCTTTACCGATGCCGGCCGAGCGGCGCTCGATGCCCTGGTCACGCAGCAGGCGCAAGTCATCGCTTACATTGATGATTACAAGCTGCTGCTGATCGCCACGCTGGCTCTGTTTGGACTGCTGGTTATTTTCAAGAAGTCGAGCGGGTCGGCAGGCCACGCCGCTGCGGTCGAGGGCTGACGGCTTGAGTGCCCGACGCAGCACGATACAATTGCCAGCATCGGAACGGACCGACTCCTCGGGGGTCGTCATCCGGTTCCGGCTTTGGTGCTGCAGCGGATGTTTGCCGAGAACCGGCGCCATTCCCGATCGGGTCGGGCCCGCGCCTTTGCCGGATCATTCTGCAGCAGAGAACGAGGCGAGATATGGATCGCGTCTCATCGATGCTGTCATTCGTCAAAGTCGTCGAACAGGGCGGCTTTTCCGCCGCGGCTCGACAACTCAATCTTGCGACCAGCGTTGTCACCACGCATGTGAAATCTCTGGAAGAGCGGCTTCAAGTTCGCCTCCTCAACCGCACCACGCGCAGCGTCAGCTTAACTGAGGCAGGACGAGCCTATTACGAGCGCTGCGTTCAAATTCTTTCTGAGATAGAAGATGCGGAAGAAGCCGCCCAAGTGCTTCAATCGAAGCCGCGAGGTATTCTGCGACTTAACACATCTCCTGGAATGCCGCAGCTGATCGCCCCATCGATTGCCGAATACAGTGGCCTTTATCCGGACGTTACAGTTCATCTTGCCGCGACGGGCCGAATGCTCGATCTCGTGGAGGAAGGGTTCGATCTCGCGATTTGGTTCGCTGCCGTGGCGGATCCGAGCCTTATCGTCCGCCGCCTCGCTCATTATCGCATGATAATTTGTGCTTCGCCGGAATACCTCGCCAAACGCGGCCGGCCGAAACACCCGTCCGAACTGACCGAGCATGACGCCGTAATTTTCTATGATGCGCCTACGTTGGGCAAACATGGCAGGGAATGGCAATTCACGGGGCCCGATGGCGACTTTTCAGTGCAACTGTCGGGGACTTTGGAAACCAACAGTTTCATTGCATTCCGTGGCGCAGCTGTTCACAGCCAGGGAATTATCCTGGCGCCGGCACCATTGATGTTCGACGATTTGCGAGCGGGTATTCTCGTGCCGATTCTGAGCGAATTTCTACCAAAGCAGCTTTCGATTGATGCACTTTATCCTAACCGTGCGCACTTGCCGGCCAAGGTACGTACGTTGATCGATCTGCTCGTTGAGAATTTCCGGCAGATCGATTGGGACCCCGGTGCGCACCAAAGCAATATGGGGAATCCGGCTAAACCGGAGAATTAGATTTTGTAAACGTTGGTCGGGAGTTCAATCCTCTCACCCGGCACCGACTCCAGCCTCGCAGACCTAGGGCAGCCGAGGCTGGCGGCGAAGAGCGGTGGAGCGGCGGGCGGCGAGCACGGCGGGCACCGTTATCTTCGCCGAAAAATCGACGGTGCAGACACCGCAGGAGGAGAGCCCACGAAAGGCGTCGATCCATTGGGCGCTCGAGCTGATGCCAGGGTGTCTTCCCCATGGCGCAACACCGTTCAAGCCCAGGCTGATCACTCTGCCGGTGGCGGCAGCCCACGGTCCGGGCCGTTCGAAGCCCGGGTTGCGGTTGGCGAACCAATCCGTCGTATCGGTGAGGAGATGCCGGCCGCCGACGGTAAAATCGCCGATCAAACCCCCCGGCCCGCCATAATTGGTCACCTCGATGTTCAAATAGTAGGTGCCGGGCGTGAGAGAGATCGACGGCAGGCTGTACGTTGTCGTCCAATTGTTGCCCTGAGCGATCAGCCTACCCGGCTGCGAGCTGCTCTTACTGATATAGACGACAAACGCATCGTCGGCGGTCAAGCTGCCGGTCAATGTCGCGGCGCCAGCGGCTGCGGACCATGTCGCACAAATGGCCCAAGTCGCACAAATGGCGAATGTCGCCAGCAGCGACGCAATTCCTCGCCACCGCATCGTATCCCCTTTTTGACGTCGTAGAATCGGTTAAAGCGATCCGCGAACCCGGCACCAGTTTTCGAGCGCGACGCGATCGCACTCTCGCAGGCCACCGCGCGCTACAACGTCTTCTGCTTGTCGCCGCATTCCTTGCAGGTATAGGCGACGCGGGTCTCGCCCGGGGCGGCGGTGACGCGGTTGGGGGCGCCGCACTTGCCGCAGATGGCTTCGATCCGGGTGTTGCCCTGCTTGACGGCGACGGTCTTGCGCTCCAGTGCCTCTCGCACCAGCCGCTCGGCTTCGTCGCGCTGCGATTGTTTCGACATTGAAGGTTTTCTTCCTCGGTGGAGCCCCGGTCCTACATGCGATTGCCGCAATCGGCAATGCGCTTTTGCGGCTTATCTCCGCTGCAGCGTCTTGCCCCGGCAGTCGCGGCTGGCGAATTTGCCGGTCCTCTGGCAGTCATCGAATTGTAATTTGCAGGCGGCCGTGCAGCTGGGGTTCTGAATCGCCGGGCACCGCGTGGTAACGCATTGGAAAAAAGCCTCCGAGCAGGTGCTCGCGATGGTGCAGATGCCGGCATCGCCTTGCGCGGCCGCCCCGCCTGAGGCGGCGGCAAAGGCCAAGCAAGCCGCAAGTACGATCCATCGACACTTGAGCACTGGCGCAAACCCTCGCGTTTTTCGCCATAATGCATTGCAACTATGCTTAGCATCGCCTTCCTACCATCACCCAGAGGCCGCCAAAAGGACGCCGATGCTGACCCGCCGCTCTCTCCTCGCCGGCTCCGCCGCCCTGGTCGCCGGCGCCGATCCGGCCGCCGCCGCGGCACCGCCGGCCGACAAGCAGGCGCCGGGCATTTATCGCTACAAGATCGGCGCGTTCGAGCTGACCGCGCTCTATGACGGCATCTGGTATCGGCCGATCACGGAAAAATTCATCCGCAACGCGCCGTTCGCCGAAGTCGAGCACGCGCTCGATGCAGCCTTCATGCCGCACGACAAACTGGAGACGCCGTTCACCACGCTGATCGTCAACACCGGCAAAAAGCTCGTCCTCATCGACACCGGCACCGGCGGCCAGATCTCGCCGACCGCCGGCATGATCGGCGCCAATCTGGCTGCCGCCGGCATCGATCCGAAGGCCGTCGACCAGATCGTCATCTCGCATTTCCATCCCGACCACATCAACGGCATCAAGGACAAGGACAACGCGCTCATCTTCCCCAACGCCGAGATTTTAGTGCCGGCGCCGGAATGGGCCTATTGGATGGACGACGCCAATCTGAACGCGGCAGCGCCGGATCTGAAACTCACCTTCCTCAACCAGCGGCGCATTTTTGCCGATATCGCCGAGCAGGTGACGCGATACGAGCCCGGCAAGGAAGTTTCGCCCGGCATCGTCACCTTGCCGGCGCCGGGCCACACGCCGGGCCATACCGTCTTTGCCGTCCATTCCGGCGATCAGTCGCTGATGGTGTTGAGCGACACCGCGCAGCATCCGGCGGTGTTCGCGCGCCATCCCGACTGGCAGGCTGCTTTCGACATCGACGGCGATGCGGCGGTGGCGACGCGCAAAAAACTGTTCGATCGCGCCTCAGCCGACCGCATGCTGGTGACCGGCTATCACTTCCCGTTCCCGGCCTGCGGCCATCTGATCAAGACCGCGAGCGGCTACGAGCACGTTCCGGTGCCGTGGCAGCCGAACCTCTAGTGATGCAAAAATATCGGAGGCCGGCTTTTTGCGGCCGGCCTCCCTGATCCCCTCGGCATTTATTGTTCGCTCTCGAGCGCGGCATGGTGAGCCGCGCACGGCCGGGGACGACTATTGTCCGACTTGCGGGCGAACGGCGAGCACATAGAACGCCCGCAAGTCGGTGCATACGATCCGGGCTCCGACCTCATCACTGGTTCCTGAGATCCCGGGTCGCAAGCAATTCCGTTACGCAGACGACTTTGCGGTCTTCGCGGTCTTGCCGGGCTTGTTGGTAAGGTGCTTGGCCACATGAGCGACGTGATGGCGCACATGCGTTCGCGCGTGCTTGACCGTTTTGACCGGCTTGAGCGCTTCGCTCTGCTTGATCGCGCTTTGCCCCTTGGTGTTGGCAGGCGCGGCGGCGGCGGCAGGCGCCGCGCCGGCATCGCCCGAAGGCTGCGCGGCGAGTGCCGGGCCGGCGACCAGGGCGGTCGCGATCAGGACTGCGGTAAAGTTCCTCAACATGGTGTTCTCCTCGTTTGTTCGACGGCGTCGAATGCGAGTTGCGCCGATTGTCGAGGAGAGATTTACGCCGCACCCACTGAATGGCCCCTGAAGTGCGGCAGCGGAAACCGTTCACCTACGTGAACTTTCGGTAATGACAAGTCTTTTTCCGGTCAGATTAAGTCTTTTTCGTTAGTGCCGCCGCCGGGATGAATCGCTATGCTGGCGGTGTTCTTATCGCGGTACCCCAACCGGGAGGAATTCATGCGCAAAACCCCCTTGCTTGCCGCCATCGTCCTGAGCGTCGCCGTCGGCGCGCCCCGCTTTGCCGCCGCCGTCGAGACCAACAGCCCGGCGCCGCCGGCGCCGCAAAACGCGCAGCCGTCCGGCACCACGACCACCAAGCAGAAGACCAAGAAGCCAAAGACCGGCTCGGCCGATAAATTCCTCAATGACTGGCACAAGGCCTACGCGCTGGTCTACGACAAGGGCGACTATGTCGGCGGCATCGCGGTGCTGCGCGCCATGGGCTACGACGACAACGTCGATGTCGCCACGCTGATCGGCTACGCCAGCCGCAAGCTCGGCCGCTACGACGACGCCAAATATTGGTACGACAAGGCGCTCGCCGCCGATCCCAACCACGCGCTGACCTGGTCCTATTACGGCATGTGGCAGGCCGAGCAAGGCAACCTGCTCAAAGCCAAGGACGACCTGGAAAAAGTGCGCGCCATCTGCGGCAACACCGAATGCCACGAATATGTTGCGCTCAGGGACGTGATCGACGGCACCAAGACTTACTAGGCTGCGGCATCGATCTGAGCTCGGATTGAATCAGCCGTCATTGCGAGGAGCAAAGCGACGAAGCAATCCAGGAGGCTGCGCAAGCCGCTGGATTGCTTCGCGGAGCCTGTCATCGGGCCGGCCACTTCGGGCCGGACCCGTTGGCTCGCAATGACGAGTCAACTTTATCGGCGCGCCGGGAAATAGCGCTCGAGCCAATTGCGCAAGGTGAGCGCGACGCGCGGATCGGCGTCGACGAACATGAAATGCGTAGGCCCGTCGAGGAGATGCAGCTCCACCGGCGGCTTGGCCCGCCGCACCAGGCTGAACGCCTCCTCGTAATTGGTCACGGTGTCGGTTGAGCTGTGCAGGATGAGGAGCGGCCGCGGGCCGATGCGGGCGACGAATTCCTCCGGCCGGAACATGAAGAAGCCGATCGCGGTCTCGCCGGTGAACTGCATCAGCGAGCGTTCGAGGTCAGGTTGACCTGCAACGCTTTCGGCATTTCGAAAATATCGAAGCGATGAATCATCTTCGCCGTGCCGGTGCGCTCGCGGTGCGCGGCGATATCGTCGAGCAGCGCGCGGAATTTGGCCCACGAATTCCGCGCTGTGCATGCTCCTGATCATGCGCTCGCCGTTGGCGACGCCGTTCTCGACGATGACGGCTGCGACCCGCGGATCGAGACCGGCCGCCTGCACCGCGACGCCGCCGCCGAGGCTCGATCCGCACAGCGCGATCGCCGCGGGGTCGACGTCCGGGCGTGCCGCCATATAGGTGACGGCGTTGCGCGCGTCGGCGACTTCCTCGGCCGGGATGACGCGGCCGCGCTCGCCTTCGCTGTCGCCGCAGCCGCGATAATCGAAGCGCAGCGCGACATAGCCCCAGGCGGCGAATTGCCGGCAGATCCATTCGGGCCCGCCGTTTTTGTTGGCGCCAAAACCGTGCATCATGATGATCGCCGGCCGCCGCTCGCCGGGCCGATAGTCGTCCGGCACATGCACGACGCCGGACAGGTTCAGGCCGTCGGACGCAAAGGTGACGGTCTCAGGCATCGCGCCGCCCTCGCCTCGCCGCCAAGCTCGTTTGCAATGTCATTCCAGATGCACGCCGGTCTCGCGCGCCACCGCTTGCCACAGCTGCGTCTCGTCGGCGATCACCTTTGCCAGCACGTCCTGGGCAAGCACATGGGGTTCCAGACCGATTTTTCTGATCCCTTCCCGGATTGGCTTGCTCAAAATATGCAGGTTGACCGCCTCGTTGAGCTTGTTGACGACCGCCGGCGGGGTGCCTGCGGGCGCCATCAGCACGAACCAGACCGCCGTCGGGAAACCGTCGAGCCCGCTCTCGCGCAGCGTCGGCACGTCGGGCAATTCCGGCCAGCGCTCGGCGCTCGACACCGCAAGCGCGCGCAGCTTGCCGTCCTTGATCAGCGGCAGCAGCACCGACTTGGCGCTGGCATTGACCTGGATGTGGTTGCCCAGCACGTCGGCGATGGCCGGCGCCGCGCCCTTATAGGGCACGAACACCATGTCGGCGCCGGTTCGCACCCGGATGAATTCGAGCATGAGATGCGGCGCGATGCCGAGCGTCGCGCCCGAGGTGAGCTTGCCGGGATTGGCCTTGGTATAGCTCGCAAGCTCGGCGAGCGTATGCACCGGCACCTCCGGATTGACGACGATCGCGTTGGAGTCGGTCGCTACCGCCGACACCGGCACAAAATCCTTTATCGGATCGTAGTCGAGGTTCTTATAAATCACCGGCGCTATGGTGTTGTCGTTGCTGCCGCCCAGCAGCAGCGTGTAACCGTCGGGCGCAGCGCGTGCGACATCGCGCGCGCCAATTCTGCCGCCGGCGCCGGCGACATTTTCGACGATCATGTTCTGGCCGAGCTTGTCGGCGATGCCCTGCGTAGCCAGCCGCGCGATCGTATCGGTCGGACCGCCGGGGGGATAAGCCACGACAACTTTGACCGGCCGGTCGGGAAAGGTTTGCGCTTGCAGCGGCGCCGCGGCGCATAGCGCGGAGGCGACAGAGACGACTGCGAGAAATGTTTTCATTGCGACTTCCTCAATCGAGCCTCACGCCCGCCTCGCGCGCGACCTTGTCCCATAATTGCACCTGCTCGCTCATCACGGCTCCGAACTCTTGCGGGCTCAGCGGCTGCGCTTCGAGGCCGAGATTAGCCACAGCGGCCTGCGTCTCGGGCAACTTGAGATGGGCATTTTCCGCCGCATTGATCTTGGCGATCACACCGGCAGGCGTACCGGCCGGCGCGAACAGGCCGAACCACAGCAGCGCCGGAAAGCCGTCATATCCGCTCTCACGGAACGTCGGCACGTCGGGAAGCTCCGGCCAGCGCTTGTCGGTCGTCACCGCGAGTGCGCGCAGCCGGCCGGCCAAGATGTGCGGCAGCAGCACCGCTTTCGTCGTCACGTTGATCTGAATTTGGTTGCCCAACAGATCGGCGACGGCGGGCGCGGCGCCTTTATAGGGGACGAACACGATATCGGTGCCGGTGCGCACCCGAAAGTATTCGAGCAACAGATGCGGCGCGATGCCGATGGCCGCGCCCGAGGACAGTTTGCCGGGATGATCCTTGGCGTATTGCACGAGCTCGGCGAGCGTGTGGGCCGGCACCGCCGGGTTCACCACCATGACCTGAGAATCGGTCGCCACCGCCGCCACCGGCACAAAATCCTTCACCGGATCGTAGTCGAGGTTCTTGTAGAGCGCCGGCGTAACGGCGTTGTCGTTGGTGCCGCCGAGCGCCAAGGTGTAGCCGTCAGGCGTGGCCCGCGCGACCGCGCGCGCTCCGATCCTGCCGCCGGCGCCGGTGATGTTTTCCACCAGCACGTTCTGCCCAAGCTGGGCGTAAAGCCCCTGGGTCGCCAGACGCGCCGCCGTGTCGCTCGGTCCGCCGGGCGGATAGCCTGAGACCACCTTGATCGGGTGATCGGGGAAAGTTTGCGCCCATGCCGGCGTCGCGACAGCCGCAACGACGACGAAAAGCGCAATCGCGGCGAGCCTCTTCACGTCTTCTCCCCTCGCGTTTCCTCGACGATCCAAGCGTGGTAGTCCGGATCGACATTTTCGATCGGCAGCACGAGTATGGCAGGCGTGGTGTAGGAGTGCATCTGCCGGACTGCCGCACGCACGGCTTCCGCAAGCGACGCGCGGGTCTTTATGATCATCACCACTTCGTCGCCGCGATCGATCTTGCCCTGCCACCAGTAGAGCGAGACCATGCCGGGAAGGATGTTGACGCAGGCGCATAATCGGCGCTCGACCAGGGCGCGGCCCGCTGCCTCCGCCTCGACAATGGCTGGATAGGTCGTATAGACGAACACCGCGCGTTCCATATTGACCTCCCGTGGCGCCGCGCCGCCGCTGTTTTAAAGCCCGAGCCCCCGACCCCGTTATGGCAAAGCGCCGGATTGCATCCCGTTTCAAGCGCATCGCCTTCGTCGCCAGCGACGTGCCGGCGGCGCAGCAGGCGCGCCGCCGGCTCATCGCGCCGCTATGGCGACGCCCGGCCGGAGACCGCCGACGTCGTCGTCGCGCTCGGCGGCGACGGCTTCATGCTGGCGACCCTGCAACGGTTCATGAATTCCGGCAAGCCGATCTATGGCATGCACCGCGGCACGGTCGGCTTTCTGATGAACGAGTTCTCCGACAACGGTCTCGCCGAGCGGCTCAACGCCGCCCATGTCAGCGTCATTCATCCACTGGCGATGCGCGCCCGCGACGCCGCCGGCCGCGTCCACCGCCACCGCGCCATCAACGAAGTGTCGCTGTTCCGCCAGAGCTATCAGGCGGCGCGGCTGCGCGTGCTGGTCGACGGCAAGGAGCGCCTCGCCGAGCTCGTCGCCGACGGCGTGCTTGCTGGCGACGCCCGCCGGATCGACCGCCTATAATCTCTCGGTGCAGGGACCGATCATTCCCATCGATGCGCCGCTGTTGGCGCTCACCCCGATCAGCCCGTTCCGGCCGCGGCGCTGGCGCGGCGCGCTGTTGCCCGACCGCGCCAAGGTTACCATCGAGGTGCTCGAAGCCGAAAAGCGTCCGGTCGCCGCAGTCGCCGACCACGACGAGGTGCGTTCCGTCCGCTCCGTCGAGATCAGCATGGATCACAGTGTCGCCATGCACATGCTGTTCGATCCAGGCCATAGCCTCGACGAGCGCATCTTGAGCGAACAGTTCGGCTACTGATCGTCGTCGCATCTTGGGCCGACGCCCATTCACGCCGGCATCGCGATCGTTGTCGCGCGGCACTCGCCGCACTAGGCTTGCGCAAACAAAAGCCGGGAGGCGACCATGGACACCGCGACGAGGAGCAATTTTCGCATGACCATCATTCGCCGGATTGCGGCGGCGTGTCTCGCGGCGCTGCCATGGAGCGCGGCGCGGCATGCGGAAGCGGCCGAACCGGCGCTGGTCATCGCCAAATCCGGGTATCTGTTTGCCGGCGGCAAGATCGACACATCGCTGCCCGGCTCGCCGATGGTCGGACAGCTCTATGCCGAATTCCAAATTCCGCAAAAGCTGTTGCACCCCTACCCCATCGTCATGATCCACGGCGGCAGCCAGACCGGCACCAATTTCACCGGCACGCCCGACGGCCGCGAAGGCTGGGCGCAATATTTCTTGCGCCGCGGCTACGCCGTCTATGTGGTCGATCAGGTCGCGCGCGGGCGCGCCGGCTATTGGACCGACAGCTACGGCGCGGTGACGGCGCCCGAGCTCGATCGCGAGCTGCAGCGCTTCGCCGCGCCCGAGCGCTATAAGCTGTGGCCGCAAGCGCATCTGCACAGCCAATGGCCGGGCGCGGCGCAGCCCGGCGATCGCGATCTTCGACCAATTCTACGCGTCGCAATTTCCGTCGCTGAAGGATTTCGCCAAGCAGCAGGAGCTCAATCGCGACGCCGGCGCGGCGCTGCTCGACAAGATCGGCCCGGCGATCCTGCTTACCCACTCGCAATCCGGCGCCATGGGCTGGCCGATCGCCGACAAGCGGCCGAACCTGGTGAAAGCCATCGTCGCCGTCGAGCCGAGCGGCCCGCCGGCCCACGATGTCGAGTTCAAGGGCGCGCCGGATTGGTTCAGCGATGTCGCCAAGACCAA
The DNA here is from genome assembly GCA_963831975.1 of uncultured Alphaproteobacteria bacterium. Classification (GTDB taxonomy): domain Bacteria; phylum Pseudomonadota; class Alphaproteobacteria; order Rhizobiales; family Xanthobacteraceae; genus BOG-931. The sequence goes on along the minus strand of CAWHSO010000025.1, from coordinate 1,446,748 downwards.
GATTTCCGGCCTCGGCGACGTGCCGCTCACCTACGACCCGCCGCTCAAGGACGGCGAGCAACTTGCCTTCGTGCGTCAGGACAAGGCCGACAAGCCCGATCTGGTGCGCTGCTGGTCGCAGGCCCAACCGGCGCGCAAGCTTACAAACCTCAAGGACATCCCGATCCTGATCATTTCGTCGGAAGCGTCCTATCACGCCTCCTATGATCACTGCACCGCGGCCTACCTGACTCAAGCCGGTGTGGCCAACACCTTCGTCCATCTCGCCGACCGCGGCATCCACGGCAACGGCCACATGATGATGCTGGAGAAGAACAGCGACGCCATCGCCGGCGTCATCGAAGGCTGGCTGAAGACGCTGCCGGCAAGCCGTTCGGCGCAGCGCTAAAAGCCTCACATATCGCCGGCTTAGCCGTTGCTACGCTTTGCGATCGAGCTGTTCTATCGTCGCGGCGGCGAGCCGCAAGTCGGCGGCGAGGTACGGCTCACCCGCCGCCTGCGCTTGTTTCGCTCTACCGCGCAATTTATGAACGACGTTGACGGGGAGTGCCTCAGCTGATTTTTCCGGCCTCAATTTACTGAGATGGGCATCGGCGTCTTCTGCCGCACGAATACGCCGCCAATCTTGTATCCGGTAGTAGATTTCAATAACGACGATCAACACTAGGACCGGCCCTAGACCCAGAACCAACACAATAGTCGCAAAACCCCCGAGCAGGCAGACAGCGGCGACCGCTAATGCGCCATAGACCAGGTAAAGGATCCTGCGCGCACGGTTATCGCTGACGATCTCAGCCCTCACTCTGTCGGAATATTCGCCCATTTTGTGCTCGCGGCTTCCCAATCTATTGGCACTTTCGCAGATTTCAAACCGAGGCACTACCCAAAAGTAACCGCGCGTTAACGACAAATATTTACCTTTTCACCGTGCGGAGGTGCGCCCCGGCGTGCGCCGCGCGGGAGTTGGCATGGTCCGTATCGATTTTAACCGGCTGCGCTTTCTGGTCATCGACGACAACGCGCATATGCGGCGCATTCTGCGCACGCTGCTGCATGGCTTTGGCACCCGCGAAGTGTACGAGGCCGAGGACGGCGCCGCCGGCCTTGAAGCCTTCACCCATTACATGCCCGACATCGTGGTCGCCGACTGGGTGATGCCGATCTTCGATGGCCTGGAACTGACCCAGATGATCCGGCAACAGGGCGCCAACGCCAACCCCTACGTGCCGATCATCATGCTTACCGGCCATTCCGAGAAGAAGCGCGTCATCGGCGCCCGCGACGCCGGCGTCACCGAATTTTTGGCCAAGCCGATATCCGCCAAGGCGCTCTACGAGCGCATCTTCAACGTCGTCGCCAATCCGCGCCCGTTCGTGAAAACCAAAACCTATTTCGGTCCGGATCGGCGCCGCAACGTCAACCCGAACTATGTCGGCCCGGAACGCCGCAAGGGCGGCAAGGCCGAGATGGTGCGCCAACAGCCGCTGCTCGAAAAAGCCCGGGTGATGGTCTGATGCCCAAGATTCTGATGTCCAGGAGTTTGATGCTCAGGAGTATGATTCGCGATGTCCCGTCGTAAAGACGACAGCCCATCGGTCGCCACTTACGCCGATTACGAAGTGATCACGCCGCCGCATGAGCTGCGCAAGGCCGTGGCGCCGGGCGGCGACGTCGTCGATGACCCGGTGGCGCGCGCCGAAGCGGCCTTGGCCGAGCTGTCGAGCGAATTCTCCGGTTGGATGGAGTCCGAGTGCAACCGGCTGGAAGCCGCGCGGCAGGACGTCAAGCGCGACGGCTTCACGCCGAAGACCCACGATGAGTTGTTCCGCGCCGCCCACGACATCAAGGGCGAAGCCGGCACGTTCGGCTATCCCGCCGTCTCGGGGATAGCCAACAGTCTGTGCCGGCTCGTCGAGCATACACCGGACTTGCAGCGTATTCCGCTGCCACTGGTCGACCAGCATGTCGATGCGGTGCGCGCCGTGGTCCGCGAATACGGCCGGCCCGACCTTTTGGACGTCGCCGCCGCGCTGACCAAGCGGCTTCGCGAAGTCACCGATGAGTTTCTCAAGACGGAAAACAGTTTCCGGCCGGATTATCTGGAAAACATTTTTGCGCCGCCGCTGGTGCCTGGCGCTTGATCCTGCCGCGCGTCCCGGCGGAAGCGGGGACCCAAGTCCATTCCCACCATGTAGTGATGGATTCGTGCTGTCGCGGCAATGAGCGGAGAACGGCCTAAGCCGCGACCGGACAATCGTCGGCTTCGACGCTGTCCGCCACGAGCTCATCGCAGAACAAACGCGCTTCCTCGCGCGCGGCTTCGGTGGCGAAGCGGCGCAATAGCGTGAGCAACGGCTCGAGCTCGCCGAGATCCTGTTCCTCGCAGCGCGTCAGCACGCGCTCGATCATCCGCCGCTTCAGCCGCGCGGCGTCGCCCGGCTCGCCGGCAAAGCCGCCTTCGCGCATCGCCTCGATGGCTTCCTTGAAGGCCGGATAGGTCGAAGACGGCAGCGCCGCCCGATCGAACAGGGCACGTAACCCGGCGTTGCCGCGGTCGTGAATGAGGCCCGAGACGCGCGCGACCGGCATGTCGGCAAGCTCGGCGAGCGCCTCCTCGAACAGCACGACATTGCCGGAGAGCAGCGCCCGCAAAATCAAGCCGGCCGTGAGCTGGCCGGTCACGCGCAAATGGCGGATGAGCGGGCGAACTTCCGATGTGGCGCTGTCGGCGGCGATGGCAACCGTCGCCTTCTCGCAGGCCTCGCGCGCGATGCGCTGGGCGTGATCGGGGTCGAGCCAGGCGCGCCCGGCGACGAAGCCGGCCAGCGTCTGCGAAAGCTTGGCGACAAGGGTTTGGCGCGTCGCCACCGCCAGATCGTCGCGCATCAACAGCGGCTCGCGGATCGCGGCGAGATGACCGAAGCGCTCGACGATGCGATCGATCGACAGCGGGGCGATGTCGGCGTCGTGATTTTCAACGAGCACCAGGGAGGCTTCCGCGGTGCCGACTTCGGCGATTGCGGCTGCGACCGAGCGCGGCAGCGCCGCCCGGCTCGCGACCGCGGCCTGGACCATCGCACCGCCGGTCGCCACCGCATCGACCAGATCGGCATCGACGAACAGCGGCGACAGCGCCAGCACCGGTGCGGCGATGCTCGGCTGATCGGCGGCCAGCGCGAAAATGATCGCCGGCGGCGCATCGGGGCTTGCGGCCAGAACATCGGCGAGCGCGCGGCGCACCAGCGGAGAGGGATCGTCGAGCAGCATCAGCATGGCGCCTTCGGCGGCGCCGAGATCGTCGGCCGACAGATCGGAATAGAGGAAGGCACGCGCCAGCGCGCTGGTTGCTTCGGCCCGTTCGCCGGCCGGAGCGGTGCGCACCCATTGGAGAAAATGGCGGACGATCATTGCTCGTTCACGCAACACGGGATCATGGCAGCGGCGATCTTAAACCGCGCCGGCTTAACAAAGCGTTCACCATAAATGTTTGCGAATATTGCCGAAACGTTAAGACCCCTCGCCGGGGTCGCTGAACAGATTGCGCATGTCGCCGCGGCGCGACGGCGGTCCCGCCGCGCCGTTGCCGTCCGTTGGCGCATTCGGTGTCGTCCACAATTGGCTGACGACAGCGGCGACCGGCGCGGTGCGATCGGTATCCTGGAACAGCCCATGGAAGATCTGGTCGTCGCCGGCGCGGCCGGCGCCGGAGCGGCCGCGGCGAACGCGCTGGTCATGCCGGCCGTATCGGGCACTGCCGCTGCAGTCTTCGTCGGCGCCGCATTCGCGGGGCTCGAAGCGGCAGCGGGGGCCGGAGCGGTAAAGGCGGCAAGATCCAAAGGCGTGCCGGCGGCTCGGGCGACGCTCAGCGTGCCGGGAGTAACGGCAGCGCTGGCGGTTTGCGCCGCGCGCACGGCATCGTTGCGGGCGACGTCGTAGCGCGCGGTGAGAACGTCGCGGACCTGGGCGAGGCTCCGCGCGCGGCCGGTTGCCCGGTCATAGAAGATCGAGGAATTGGCGTTGGCGGCGTTCTGGAAATAGTCCGTGGCCTTGGCATTCGGATTGGCGGCGGCGAGCGAGATCAGCCGCGCCGCGCCGCCGGCGCCGAGAAAGTGGGCGATATAGAGCTCGCCTTCGCTCGGCTGCCGGCCGAGTTTTGCCGCCAGATAATCCGCATTGGCCTTGGTGAAGGCGCCGGCCATGACCGCATTCGCGGTCGGATCGTTGCGCAGCTTGAGAATCTCGGCGCGCATCGCCGGATCGGCCACCTGGTAATGGCCGGACGAGGTTTTGCTGATGGCGTCGGCATAACGGCCGTAGCCGAGCTGGGCGCCGGACTGCTTGATGGTGCCGAGCCAGGTCTGCTCGATGAACTGAAACAGCCCGCGCGCCGACGACGTCGCGGCGCCGGCCTGCGGGTTGAGCCCGAACTCGACCTGCGCCGTCGCCAATAGGTAATTGAAGCTCGTGCCGGTGGCCTGCGGACGCTTGACGAATAGCGCCTGTCACCGTCGAACCGGCGGCGTTACCGCTGGAATCGACCAGCATTGCGTTGGCTCCCTCGCCGGCTCCCACCGGACTTAGGAATGATTAACGATTATGGTAAACGGGGGCTTAATGGAACTTGATCGCGGGAGGCGAAAAATGACCCAGCAGGCAGCCGTTCGGCACAAGCGCGGCGGGCTCTATTTCGAGGGTTTCGTCCCCGGCGAGGTCGTCGAGCACCGCTATACGCGCACCGTCACCCAGATGGACAACATGCTGTTCTCCAACATGACGCTCAATCCGCAGCCGCTGCACATCGACCGGCATTTCTGCGAGCAGGAGACCGAATGGGGCCAGCCGCTGATGAATTCGCTGTTCACGCTGGGCCTGATGATCGGCATCCAGGTGTCCGACATGACGGTCGGCACGACAATCGCCAATCTCGGCATGACCGACGTCAAATTCCCCCACCCGCTGTTCGAGGGCGACACGGTGCATTGCACCACCGAGGTGATCGGCAAGCGCGAATCGAAATCCCGCCCCGGCGCCGGCATCGTCGAATTTCACCACCGCGCCTATAACCAGGACGACAAGCTGGTCGCCGAATGCCGCCGCCAGGCGTTCATCCTGATGCAGCCCAAATCTTGATGCGGTCCAAATCTGATGCGGTCCAAGTCTTGATGCGACCTAAGTCTCGATGCGACCTAAGCAACGCACAGCGCTCCGATGAAACTGAACTTCGCCACGCTCGATGTGTTCACCAGCCGACGCTTCGCCGGCAATTCGCTCGGCGTGGTCTTCGACGCCGACGGCATCGACGGCGTGACGATGCAGGCCATCGCGCGCGAGTTTAATCATCCGGAAACGGTGTTCGTGCTCGCGCCCAAGGCGGCCGGCAGCACGGCGGCCGCGCGCATTTTTACGCCCGGGAGGGAAATGCCGTTCGCCGGACACCCAACCGTCGGCACCGCGCTGGTGCTGACGTTGCGGCGCGGTGCCGGCAGCGACGTCGTGATCGAGGAAAAAATCGGGCCGGTGAAATGCCGTGTCGACGCCGAAGGCAGCGACCATGGCAGCGCCAGCTTCATCATACCAGCAATGCCAAGCGAAGCCGGCGCCGCCGCAAGCCGCGAGGCGATCGCGGCAGCGCTCGGCCTTGCGGTCGACGACATCGGCTTCGATGGCCATCAACCGTCGCGGTGGTCCGCCGGCAACGCCTTTACCTTCGTCCCGCTGCGCAGCATCGAGGCGGTGCGTCGCTGTCAAATCGTGGATGCCTGCTGGCGCTCGCGGCTTCGACGCGCATGGCCCTGCCGGAGCTTTTGTTTTTTGCCGACGAGACCGAGGATAAGCGCAACCACTTTCACGCGCGCATGTTCGCGCCGTCGTTTGGTGTCCGCGAAGACCCCGCCACCGGCTCGGCCGCGGCGGCATTCGCCGGATTCTGTGCGCGCTCATTGTCGCTCGGCAACGGCGAGCACGGTTTCAAGATCGAGCAAGGCTTTGAAATGGGCCGCCCGAGCCTCATCGCGCTCGGCGTGACCATGCAGGGCGGCGCGCTTGCCTCGGCAACCGTCGGCGGGCCCGCGATCATCGTCACCGAAGGCACGATCGAAGTGTGATGCGCTCACTCCTGTTCGTTCCCGCCGATAGCGCCAAAAAACTCGACAAAGCGATGACGAGCGGCGCCGATGCGTTGATCATCGATCTCGAAGACTTCGATCGCTCCCGACGGCAAGGCGCGCGCACGCGACAGCGCGGCGGCGTTTCTCAAAGACGCCATGGCGGCGGCAGCGCGGCCTTATATCCTGGTGCGCGTGAACGGATTGCAGACCGCGCTTATCGATGCCGATCTCGATGCCGTCGTGCCGGCAAAGCCCGACGCCATCATGCTGCCGAAAGCGGAAGGCGGCGCGGCGATCGCGCATGCCGATGCCAAGATCGCCGTGCGCGAGGCCTTAAGCGGCCTGCCCGACGGCCACCTCAAGATTCTCCCGTTTGCCACCGAAACCGCGGCCTCGCTGTTCGTCGCCGGCACGTTTGCGGGTTCAAGCGCGCGGCTCAGCGGCCTGACCTGGGGCGCCGAGGACCTTTCCGCCGAGCTTGGCGCGCGGGCGAACCGCGACGGGCAAGGCCGCTTTCTCGATCCGTATCGGCTGGCGCGGGTGCTTTGTCTCGCCGGCGCCGCAGTCGCTCAAGTTCCGGCGATCGACACCGTCTATGTGGATTTTCGCAACAGCGAAGGCTTGCGGCGCGAATGCGAGGAGGCCTGCCGCGACGGTTTTGTCGGCAAGCTCGCCATCCATCCGGCGCAGGTGCCGATCATCAACGAGGTATTCACGCCCGGCGCGGATGCGCTTGCGCACGCACAATCCATTGTCGACGCGTTTGCGCAAAACCCCGACGCCGGTGTCGTCGGCATCGGCGGCGTGATGTACGACCGGCCGCATCTGGCGCGCGCAAAACGGCTGCTGGCGCAAGCGACGCGATCCTCTTGACAAATGCGCGGCGACGCACGATGTAAGCGTCAAATGACGCGGGGTTCATTCCCTGGAAGTTTGGTGGCTCCGGTGCAAACCGGGGCCATTTAGCTATTGGGGAAGCCGTCCCGGCCGAACCCCCTTCGCAGAAGGGAGCTTAGGATGAGCGAGGAACGAGACTGCGAGAGATGCGGTAAACCCATCCCGCCCCGCCGATTGGACGTGTTGCCCTACACGCGGCTGTGCATCGAATGCAGCGAAGAGATCGGCGGCGACTTCAAGACCTATGTCATCCCGGAAAACACCGGCAAGCCCGGCAGCCTCAAAAAGAACTATGGAAGCTGGAAGGTCAAACGCAAGCTGCGCGAGATCACGCCGCTCGACAAGAAATAGCTCGCCGCCGGTTATTTATCGCGACCGTAGGCCGCTTTCGGATCGAACACGCGCTCGTCGCGGAATTCGAGGGTGACCGCGCCGGTTTTGCCGAGCGGCACCGCGCGATAAAAACACGAGCGGCGGCCGGTGTGGCAGGCGCCGGCGATCTGCTCGACCTTGATCCACACCGCGTCCTGATCGCAGTCCATGCGCAGTTCGACGACGCGTTGGGTGTGGCCTGAAGTCTCGCCCTTCTTCCACAGCGCGCGCCGCGAGCGGCTGAAATACCACGCCTCGCCGGTGGCGATGGTTTTTGCCAGCGCCTCGGCATTCATATGCGCAACCATCAGCACATCGCCGGAAACCGCGTCGGTGGCGACGCAGGTGACGAGCCCGTCGGCGTCGAATTTCGGCGTCAGTGCCGAGCCCTCTTCGAGCTCGGCGCTCGTCCCAGGCGGTGCGAAGGGTGATGTATCGGACAACGAATCCCCCTTGCCGGCGTCAGCTCGCGGTCGCGGCGCCGCGCACCAGCGTCACGAACCGCATCTGATCTTCAGCGCTGTCGCGGAACGTTCCGAGAAACCGCGTGGTCACGGTCGAAACGCCCGGCTTGCAGACGCCGCGAACCGACATGCAGGTATGCTCGGCCTCGATCAACACTGCAACGCCGTGCGGCTTGAGCACGTCCTCGATTGCGGCGGCCACTTGCGAGGTCAGTTGCTCCTGGGTCTGCAGCCGGCGCGCATAGACGTCGACCAGGCGGGCGAGCTTGGACAACCCGACCACGCGCTCGACCGGCCGGTACGCCACATGCGCCTTGCCGTAGAACGGCATCATGTGGTGCTCGCAATGGGAGGTAAATCCGATGTCGCGGATCAGCACGAAATCGTCGTACGGCTCGGTCTCGCCAAACGTGCGCACGAGCGCATCCGCCGGCACTTCGCGGTAACCGCGATAAAGCTCGTCCAAGGCCGCGACCACGCGCTTGGGCGTGGCCTGCAAGCCCTCGCGCGTCGGATTGTCGCCGATGTAAGCGATGAGCGCGCGCACGGCCGCCTCCGCCTCCTCGCGCGAAGGCCGCTTTTCGACCGGCACAGGCGCGCTGTGCACGTGGTCGATCAGCTGGGAAAACCGTTGCTTGATAGCGGCGTCCATTGTCTCTCCAATCACGCGGCATAAAGGCCGGGGTCCCGCCTGCGCCGGTCCCGGCCCGAACTTCAATTCCACCACGCCAGCGCCTATATAGTCGATTGGCGGGTGGAGACAACAAACCAAGGCCCGGCCAGGCAAATCTGCGGTTCTGCAATGCTCAACGAGGTCTACAATCGCCGCATCATCGAGCTTGCCGGCACGATCCCGCGGATCGGGCGGCTCCCCGATGCCGACGCCAGCGCCACCGCCCATTCCAAGCTGTGCGGCTCGACCGTCACCATCGATTTGAAAATGGACGGCGACACGGTGACCGATTTCGCTCACGAGGTGAAAGCCTGCGCGCTCGGCCAGGCGTCGTCTTCGATCATGGCGCGCAACATCGTCGGCGCCAAGGCGGGCGAGTTGCGCGAGCTGCGCGAGACCGTGCGCAAAATGCTCAAGGAAAACGGCGCGCCGCCGCAAAACGGCAAGTGGACCGATATCGCCGTGCTCGAGCCGGTGCGCGACTACAAGGCGCGCCACGCCTCCACGCTTTTGACCTTTGACGCCGTGGTCGACGCCATCGGCCAGATCGAAGCCAAGCGCGGCGCGAAACCGGCGGCGCCGTAGCGCGCGGACCGAACCCATGCCGCTCGACGACCTGTTCGATGCCTCCCGCCGCAGCCCGCGCCTTGCCGGCCGGGGATTTGTAAAAATCTACCGGCTCACGCTTTCCCCGCTGATCGGTTTTCATTGCCGGCATCTGCCGACATGCTCCGACTATGCCGATCAGGCGCTGGACCGGTTCGGTCTGTGGGCCGGCGGCTGGATGACGCTGGCGCGCCTCCTGCGCTGCCAGCCGTGGGGCACGTCGGGGCTGGATTTCGTGCCGGACTCGTTACCGGCGCGCGCGCGCTGGTATCTGCCGTGGCGTTACGGGCGATGGCGCGGCGTCGACGATCGGCCCCGCGCCACGCCGGCGTGAGCGCTATTGCGCAGCCGCTTCAAGCTTGGCCAGCGGCTGCGAGGCCGTGGTCGAGCCGAGCGCGACGGCCTTTTGGTACCATTGGCGCGCCTGCGCGGCGTCGGACGCGGCGCCGATCGCGCCGAGCCGGCGCAGGACCAGCGGGTCGAACGTGGCGCCCAGCGCCAGCGCCGCTTCCGCGCTGCCCGCCTCGGCCCCACGCCGCAACAAAAGCCGCGCCGAGGCGAAATCGCCGGTGCTCAGAGCATCCTTGCCGCGCTTGAGCAGCATGGCGATCTCATCGGAATCGAGCGGCAAGCTCACAGTCTGCGCGACAGGAGCGTCGCCATTCGGCGGCTCCGCCATGGGCTGCGGCGCCACCGCGGGCGTCGCCTCGACGGGTGCCGGCGATGCATTGGCCTCGGCAAGGCCGTGTTGCAGCAAAAGACCCGTCGCCGCGGGCGTGCGCAGCGGATCCTGTTTTTCGGTGTTCGCGGCAGGCGGCGGCGCCTCGACATTGGCGCGCGCGACGTCGTTGCGCAAGAACCGCGTGCCCGGCGGCGCTATGATGAGCCATGCGGCGGCCGCCGCGACGCCGGCGACACCGCATAGGCGCAGCGCCATCGGCCACAGCGATTCAATATCATTCACCGGCGGTTCCGGGACCGCATCGGGATCGAGCGCCAGCTGGCGTTGCAGCGTCGCCATCGCCAGATCGCCGCTGAATGCCTGGTCGCCGATGTCGAGGCGCCGCAGACTTCGCGGCGATCGGACCAGTTGAGCCGCGGGCCGCAACGGCTCCTGCCGTCGCTGCTCGCGCGCCCAAGGCGGGGCATAGTGCAATGCTTCGTCGAGATCCTCAGCGTGGTGGATCGGAGAACTCATGATCGCCTCCCTGTGCTCTCAAGCTCCGATGTTTGATTACAAATCGATTTTCAGATCGTCTCCGTCATCAGTGCTGGTGGGCCTGCCATTGCAGAAATTGCTGAAACAATTGCTCGCGCTCGGGCGAGCTATCGGTCCCGGTATTTGCACCGGCCGCGCGCTTGTTCGCGACAGAACTGATCGAACTGATCGCGCGTGGCCGCCGGCGCCGGTTGCGCCTGGCGGTTTTGCGCGAGCCATTCGTCGGCCCCGGCAAACCGCGTCCAGCCCGGCAGCGTCGCGGCCAGATTGGTCTCGCGCCATTTCGGATGGTGCGGCGGCTTCTGCAACGCGGCGATCTTGGGAAAGAACGCATTGACGAAACCGGCGATGCGCCGGTAGCGGTCGGAATCCTTGGGCCAGTTGTAGGCGATCAACACCGCGCTCGCGGCGATGGTGTTGACGTCATGGCCGGTCTCGACCATGCCGGGATAATCGCCGTGGCCGAGCACCGCCGGCAGATAATCGGCCTGCAGCGGCTTCGAAAACGGCACCGTCAGGAACTGAAAGCCGTCGCTTGAACGCAGCTTGCCCATGGCGCCGGCGGGCTTGCCGGCAATCAGGATGGTCGCCGCGAGCTCGCCGGTCTTGAGTTTTTCGAGCGCATCGCCCTGGCTCATGTTGACTTCCTGCGGGTGCACTCCGAGGCGGCGGAAAATATCGCGGCTGGAGAACTGGCTGCCGCTGCCGATGTCGCTGAAATTGACCTTCTTGCCGTCGAGCTGTTCGAGCGAGGTGATGCCGGAATTGGCGCGCACGACCACGTGCATCTCTTCGTTGAACAGCTTTGCGATATAGACGATCTGGTCGTCGATCTTGCCGATCTCGTTGCTCTCGCGATATTCGTTGAGGATGATCGATTGTGTGATGCCGAGATCGATACCTTTGAGGAAGCGGACGTCGCGGATGTTCTGGCCGCCGCCCTTGCCGATCACCGGCAGGATGCGGAAATTGTCGCCGTCATCGAGCACGTCCGACATGTCGTAAGCGATAGTCAGATAGGTCGCGTTGGGATTGCCGGACACGATCGCAATCGTGTTGCCGTTGAGCCGTTCGCCGAGCGTGCCCAGATTGGGCTTATCGGGGATCGGCCGCGCGCCGGGGTGCGCGGCATAGGCGGCATAGACGGCCTGGAGGGAAAAGGCTGCGGCCAGCAGTACCGCGACCAATACGCAAATCACCTGGAATGGCCGGTGCGGCCACCGCAAGCCCCCCTTCTTCATTGCAAACCCCCGACGGCGGACTGCCGCTTACGCACGCACACACTGGCGTTGCAGACCGCAACGTTTGAACGCTCACCCTTGCCGCGCTTGAGAGCTGCACGCGTTTGATTGTGATACGCGGCCGCACGCGGACGTGGGTTCCACGGTCGGCAGGCAATGGGGCGGCGGTATGATCTTGCCTTGATGATTCTTGGGCGACGCGCGCCGCAATTGCCTGCCGCAATTCGAATCCGCGTGATTGCTCCGTCAAATTGTGGCGCGTTTCAGCTAACGGGACCGCGTTTGCCCCGTTGCGCGCCCGCTGCTATATCCCCGTCCTGCGCTTACCTGCGTTCGTAGGCAGCGAGTGAGCAACAGGAGCTTTTAAAATGGTCGCCGTGACCTTTCCCGACGGCGCGCGTCGGGACTATCCGCCAAACACCACCGGCCTCGACATCGCCAAGGGGATTTCGCCGTCGCTTGCCAAGCGCACGGTCGCCATGGCGCTGGACGGCAAGCTCGCCGATCTTTCCGATCCGATCGCGCACGATGCCAAGATCGAGTTCCTCACGCGAGACGATCCGCGCGCGCTCGAGCTCATTCGCCACGACGCCGCGCACGTGCTCGCCGAAGCGGTGCAGACGTTGTGGCCCGGCACCCAGGTCACCATCGGGCCGGTGATCGAGAATGGTTTTTATTACGATTTCTTCCGCAACGAGCCGTTCACGCCGGAGGATTTCGCCGCGATCGAGAAGAAGATGCGCGAGATCATCGCGCGCGACGCACCCTTCACCAAGGAGGTGTGGTCGCGCGAGGACGCCAAGAACGTGTTTCGCGACCGCGGCGAGAGCTTCAAGGTCGAGCTGGTCGACGCCATCCCGGAAGACCAGGAGCTCAAGATCTACAAGCAAGGCGACTGGTTCGATCTGTGCCGCGGTCCGCACATGACGTCGACCGGCAAGATCGGCAGTGCGTTCAAGCTGATGAAGGTGGCCGGCGCCTATTGGCGCGGCGATTTAAACCGCGAGATGCTGTCGCGCATCTACGGCACGGCGTTTGCCAAACAGGAAGAGCTCGACGCTTACCTCAAGCAGATCGAGGAAGCGGAGAAGCGCGACCACAGAAAACTCGGCCGCGAAATGGATTTGTTCCATTTCCAGGAAGAAGCGCCCGGCTCGGTGTTCTGGCATCCCAAGGGCTGGACGCTGTTCCAGACGCTGGAAAACTATATCCGCCGCCGCCAGAGCGAAGCCGGCTATGCCGAGGTCAACGCGCCGCAGCTCATCGATTCTTCGCTGTGGGTGGCGTCCGGCCACATGGCGACGTTCCGCGACGGCATGTTTCTGGTGCAGCCGCGCGAGGAGGACGAGCGCACTTTTGTGATCAAGCCGATGAACTGCCCGGGCCACATCCAGATTTTCAAGAACGGCCTGAAATCCTATCGCGACCTGCCGTTCAAGATCGCCGAGTTCGGCAAGGTGCACCGCTTCGAGCCGTCGGGCGCGCTGCACGGGCTGATGCGGGTGCGCGCCTTCACCCAGGACGACGCGCATATTTTCGTCACCGAGGAGCAGATCGCCGACGAGGTGCTCAAGGTCAACGACCTGATCCTGTCGATCTATCAGGATTTCGGCTTCGAGGACGTGCGCATCAAATTCTCCGACCGGCCGGAAAAGCGCATCGGCGAGGACGCGGTGTGGGACAAGGCCGAGGCGGCACTGATGCAGGCGCTCGAAGCGTCCGGCCGGCCGTGGACGCTCAACAAGGGCGAAGGCGCGTTCTACGGCCCGAAACTCGAATACGTGCTGCGCGACGCCATCGGCCGCGACTGGCAATGCGGCACCGTGCAGGTCGATCTCAACATGCCGGGCCGGCTCGGCGCGTTCTATATCGACGAGCACTCCAACAAGATCACGCCGGTGATGCTGCACCGCGCGATGTTCGGCTCGCTGGAGCGCTTCACCGGCATCATGATCGAGCATTACGCCGGGCATCTGCCGCTATGGCTGTCGCCGCTCCAGGCCGTGATCGCGACCATCACATCGGACGCCGACGATTACGCGCGCGAAGCGATTGCGGCGGCGCAGCGCGCCGGCCTGCGCGTCGAAGGCGACCTGCGCAACGAGAAGATCAACTACAAGGTCCGCGAACATTCGCTGGCGAAAGTGCCGGTGCTGCTCGTCGTCGGCCGCAAGGAAGCCGCCGAACGCACCGTCTCGATCCGCCGCCTCGGCAGCGAAGGCCAGCAGGTGATGCCGCTCGATGCCGCGCTCGCGGCGCTGGCGCAGGAAGCGGTACCGCCGGATGTGGCGCGCATGAAAGAGGCGGCGTGAGGTCGTGTGCTAAGCGGCAACCTTGAGCTTGAGGCCCAGCGCACGCATGACTTTGAGCACGGTTGCAAGCTCGGGATTACCGCCGCGTGAAAGTGCCTTATATAGGCTTTCGCGACCCAGACCGGCCGCGCGAGCAATTTTCGTCATACCTTTGGCGCGCGCGATATCTCCCAGAGCCGCAGCCACCAATGCTGGATCGCCATCCTCGAAAACAGCTTCCAAATAATTGGCCACGTCCTCAGCGGTTTTCAGGTGCGCAACGGGATCCCACGGAAAGGTTTTCAACTTCGTTCGCCGCTTGGACTTGGTCGCAGCCATGAAAGGCTCCTAGAGTTCGCGCGCTAGCGCGCGTGCAATTGTAATATCGCGGTCCTGCGTGCGCTTGTCTCCGCCAGCGAGGAGAACAACCAGCGCCGCTCCACGCTGAACGAAATACACGCGATAGCCGGGACCGTAGTCGATCCGCATCTCGGATACGCCCTCGCCGACTGGCCTTACGTCGCCAAAGTTACCAAGCGAAAGCCGGCGAATTCGGGCCTCAATACGCATCCGTGCCCGACCGTCCCGTAGACCCGTAAACCAGCGCGCGTAGCGCGCAGTTTGGCGAATTCGAACACCGGGTTTGTATCCTATGAGATACGAATATTCAAGTGGCTGGTAGCGGGCAATCCTATCACCGCGCCAGCACCTCGACTTCGCCGTCGACGCCGGTGATGACCTTGAAGTCGCGCTGATAGGTCTTGCCTGCGTTGCGAGCGACGAGGTGATAATCGCCCTCGGCGAGCACGACACGGGGAAAGGCGCCGATCGACTCCTTGATGACGTCGCCGCCGGGGGTGAGCACCGTCCACTGCGTATTGGCGAGCGCTTCGCCGCCGGAGTCGTTCACCAGCTTGAACGTCAGCGCCGCGGCGCGGTGGGTGACGACGATGTCGGTGAGCTTGGCGGCCTGCACGTGCACGTCCGAGCGCACCACCGAATTGGCCTCGCCGTAGTTCGACACGATGTAATAGGTGCCTTCGGGCAAGAGCACGACGTCGCCGGTGATCACGTTCTGCGCGATCGGCCGGCGATTGGAGGTGTCGAATTGGCTGCCCGGATAGACGTCGAACGAAATCTGCCCCGGAGGAATGCGCACGTCGCCGACGCGGCCCTCCAGCCGCACGCCGCCGGCGGGAATATCGAACGTTTCACGAACCGTGTCGGAGCGCAGCTGGACCACCTTGGCGGTGCCGGCCAGGCCTAAGCTCGCATGCACGACGTAGCTGCCCGGCGGCAGGATGAAAGTCGGCGCCGCGCCGCGGTCTTCCTTGATCAAACGGAACACGCCGGTGGCGTCGGCCCTTGCCGCATAGACGCGCCAGATCAGGCCGCCGCTGATTGGCGGCGCGTCGTGGCCGTAACGGGCGGCGACCGCGAGCGCGACGTGTCCGGCCGGAACGATCGGGGGGGTCACTTGTGCGACCGGGGGCGAGGAAGGCGGCGCCAACGGCACCGGGTTGGCCATCGTTGCGCCGGGCGATCCGGCACCCGGCGCCAGCGGCACCGGCACAGCGGCTTGCGGCGCCATCAAATTCTGCGCCGAGGCGGCGGCGGGCACAAAGCAAAGCAGCGCCACCACAAGCAGCCGCCAGCGCCGAAACGATGTTAAGCCCCACCCAGACATCCCGTTTCTCTCGGTCTCAATCGCGGCAATTTCAAGCCTAGGCCGGCTCGCCAAGCCTTTCGGCAGCCGTTAGTCTGGCACTTTTGACGGCTCCGGGCGTTGTCGACGCGATTAAAACATGAGGCTTAAGTGAGCACCATTGACGTTGAAAGCCCCGTTGTTGAAGCCAAAACCGTTGCCAACAATACAGTTGCGGCCAAGACCAATGGAGCCGATCGTACCGGTGCCGAACGCGGCCGTCCGTTGATCGGCTTGGTACTGGGTAGCGGCGCGGCGCGCGGGTTCGCCCATATCGGCGTTATTCATGCGCTCAAGGCAGGCGGCATTGTCCCTGACATCATCGTCGGCACGTCGATCGGTGCCGTGGTCGGCGGCTGCTACGCGACCGGCAAATTCGAGCCGCTGGAGGAATGGGCGCGCTCGCTCACGCGGCGGCGCATCATCAGTTATCTCGATGTGAGAATTGGCGGCTCCGGCCTGGTCGGCGGCGGCCGGTTGGCCGCCCGCCTCCAGGAATCGCTCGGTAAGACGCTGATCGAGGATTTGCCGGTCCGTTTCGCGGCAATCGCGACCGAGATCGGCACCGGCCACGAAGTTTGGTTGGCGCGCGGCTCATTGTCATTGGCGTTGCGGGCTTCCTACGCGCTGCCCGGAATATTCCCTCCGGTTTCCGTCGGCGGCCGCTGGTTGGTCGATGGCGCGCTGGTCAACCCGATGCCGGTCTCGGTCGCGCGCGCGTTCGGCGCCCGGGTCGTCATTGCGGTCAATCTCAACGCCGATCGCTTCGGCCGCGGCGCCACAATCGCGAGCCACGGCTCCGACGAGAGCGACGAGGCGCCGATTGCACCCGCCGAGAAGTCGCCTCACGGACTGCTCCGCATGTTCGGCGCCGAGCGCGCGCTCAAGCGTCAGATCATTGCCGGCACGGCACGACCGGGCTTCTCGACGGTCATGATCGAGTCGTTCAACATCATGCAGGATCGCCTCACCCGCATGCGGCTCGCCGGCGATCCGCCCGACATCCACATCACGCCGCGGATCGGCCATATCGGCTTTCTCGACTTCCATCGCGCGGCGGAAACCATCGCGGTCGGTCAGGCCGCCACCGAAAAGGCGGTGGACCTGATTACGGAATCGATTGCCGAGCTGCGTTGAGGCCTGCGCGCCGATCACTGCGACGGCGATGTTCGGGCGCAGGTCGTCTGGCACGAGACCTGCGTCGTCGTGCAATTCATGACGCACGAGGTGCTCGCCGTCACATTGGGACCGGGCGTCTGCGCCAGTGTGAAGGTCGACGCCGTCGAACCGACCGGTGGCGCCGACGGCACGAAGCAGGCGGCCTGGCACGTTGCCGCCTGCGAATTGCAGGTCATCATGCAAGTCGTCGTGGCCGAGGTTTGCGCCAAGCGGATTTTTGCGCCGGCGGAGACTTCCGTCGCAAATCCCGCCATCGCCAGCACTGCGAACAGAACGGCCAAGCCCCGCATGACTGCCTCTACCGGTCTTCAGTCGCCCTCGACACTATAGCCCGGTAAAGGCCAGTCAGGAATGCTTCTCCGCGACGCCGCTTACGCCGTCAGGATGTAGTCGCGCATCGCCGCCGAGTCGCGCTCCATCTCTCCCAAGCGGTGCTTGACCACGTCGCCGATCGACACCATGCCGGTCAGCCGGCCTTGATCGACGACGGGCACGTGACGGAATTTGCCCGCGGTCATGCGCTCCATGATCGAAGACACCGTCTCGCGCTCGTGACAGGTGGAGACCTTGCGGGTCATCGCTCCGCTCACCGGCTCGTCGAGCGCCGCTGCGCCGCGTTCGGCGAGCGCACGCACAATGTCGCGTTCGGAAAGGATGCCGACGATGCGGCGGTCGGCGCCGAGAATAAGCAGCGCACCGATTCGTTTCTCGGCGAGCAGCGCAACTGCGGCCGCAAGTGTGGCATTGGGTTCGATGGTGACGACCTCGCGGCCCTTGCCGGCGAGGATGATGCTGACAGTCATCATAGCCTCCCTATGCTTCACCGCGCAGCGTTCGCTTCGGCGGGTCGGCACGGTGAAGGTGCTTAGCTTCAATGTTTTACACCGGTGCCGGGTTCCAACGACATCACAAATGCATGTATTGCACCGCACTGCGCGTGGTGCAGCGCGGCAAGAACATACGACGCTAACCGCCCGGTTCGGTGTTGCCCGGTTCGGTGTTGCCCGGCTCGGTCGATTCGAGTGTCCGCCTGCGGAACAACCGGATCGAAAGCGTTGAACAGGATCAAGACCGGCAAAAAAGCCGCCGATATGCGCCTGCCAAGCGATCGCCTCGCCCTCCTCGCCGCCGATCGACACAGTGCCGAGGCCGAACAGCATGTTGAGTCCGAGCCAGACGACGAGGAACATCAGGAACCGGATGTCGGTCAGCGTGGCAAGCAGCGGCCGGGCCGGCACGCGATGGGCATCGGCATCACCGGAGAGACCGAGCAGACCGCCTTGCTGAAAAACAAAGCGCATCGCCGCCGCCATGGCGCCTGAAATCGCCGCCGACGCGCCGATCATCGGCGCCATCTGTTCGGGATTGCTGACCAGATAGGCCAGCGCGCCGGCGGCCGATGTCACCAGCATGAAGGCGGTATAGCGCACGGCGCCGAAGCGGCGCGCCAGCGCTGTGCCAAACGGCAACAGCCATGCCAGATTGAGACCGATATGCAGCAGATTGGCGTGGATGAAGGTGTAGCTGAAGAAGGTCCACAGATCGGCACCGAAGCCGCCGGGGAAACTGCCAGCCAGACCAGCGTCATAACGCGCCGGAATGAACGCAAAAGTCAGGAGAAATTGCGTGTCCTGCGCTTCGGTGAAGACCCACATGCGCAGCGCATGAACGAGCAGGAGCACGGCGACCGTCGCAATCACGACCGGCGGCACGTTGAAGATCGGCTCGTGGCGTTGGGTCACCGGGGAACTACCTGCGTCATGTCGAGATAGGCCGTGGCGGCCGCTCCGGCAAGCGCACGCCGGTCGGATTGGGACAAACCGGACTTGGGACAACCGATTTGGCTTAAAGCAGACGCGGCATAAAACAAAAGGGAGGGTTTTTGGCCCTCCCCTTTGCACCCTGTATGCGAGTTTCGACGCCGATGATTTCGGGTTCTTCCCAAAACCTTATCGCGGCATCCGTTGCCGGTGCCGCGCCGTCGGTCGCATCAACCTCGCCTCCCGCTATGTGATGAACGCCGCCCAAGATCACGCGGCGGCGTCCGATTGAAGTTTTCGTGAGCGGACCCTAGGCGGCCGTATCGGGGCCGCCAACGTCAACGTTTCGTTAAGATTAATTTAGCGTCAGCGCCGCGCGCGCGACGCCGGCACCCGCCTCGGCACGCTGCCTGCTCAGCACCCCATCAAGAAGCCGCACCAAGCAAAACCTGTCCCGATCAGGGACAGCCGGGCGGCCGCGACGGGAATGCAGGAGTGGGCGTCATGAAACACGCAGCGAGCCGGGAGCTTTACGCTTACTGGGAACAACGGCGCGGCCAGCGCGTGGCGCCGGAGCGTGCCGACATCGAGCCGGGCGCCATTCGCCAGGCCCTGAGCGATACCTTCATTCTCGAATTGGATGCCGCCAATAGCCATGCGTTCCGGCTCGCCGGCACGCGGGTTTGCGCTTTGTTCGGCCGCGAGCTCAAAGGCGAATCCTTCGTCGATCTTTGGGACCTCGGCAGCCGGGATCCCGATGACGGATCTGCTCGCCATCTCGACGGATGAAAGCGTCGGCACCGTTGCCGGCGTGACCGCCCACAGCGCCACCGGTGAAACCGTGGAACTCGAGCTTCTGCTGCTGCCGCTCGGCATGCGCCGGCCAAGCCTGGCGCGCACCATCGGCATATTGGCGCCGCTCAAGGCGCCGGCGTGGCTCGGTGCGAGCCCGATCGGCGCGCTGACGCTTGGGCAGCCGCCGTCACGTCGGCGCGGTGGCAAAGACCCGCCTTCTGCCGCGCTTCATGGCGCCGCGGCGCGGTCTCGTCGTCCACCAAGGCGGACGCTCTTAAGCCGCCCGGCCGGCGTCTCCCCTCGACGCCCCGCAATTATGACAAACGCTTGCGGATGGCGGCTAACGCGCCATTAACATCGCGCGCCTAGGTTTGGCCACGCGCGGTGGCAGGCTTAAGTGATCGGATGGCTTTGGTCGAACGAAAGGCGAGCTTGCGGGCGCTCAGCGAGGACCGCCGCCGCCACCAGCGCGTCAAAGTCAACCTGCTCGGCCGCTACATGCTGGCGGATCGGCGCGAGTTTCCCTGCCAGGTCGTCAACATGTCGCCGGGCGGCATGGCGCTGATCGCGCCCGTGGGCGGCGCGCCGGGCGAGCGCATCATCGCCTATGTGGATCATCTGGGCCGGCTGGAAGGCCGCGTCGCGCGCGTTTTCCAGAACGGCTTCGCGATGACCATCGGGGCGACGGCGCGCAAACGCGACAAGCTCGCCGCCCAGCTCACCTGGCTCGCCAACCGCAACATCCTCGACCTGCCGGAAGACCGCCGCCACGGCCGTATCGTGCCGCGCAACCCGATCGGCCGCCTGATCATGCCGAACGGCGTCAACCTCACCTGCCGCATCATCGACGTCTCGCAATCGGGCGCCGGTATCGCCACCGACCAGCGGCCGCCGATCGGCGCGCTGGTCACGCTCGGCAACGTGCAGGGCCGCGTCGTGCGTCACCTCGAGGACGGCTTCGCCATCGAGTTCACCCGCCTGCAGCATCCCGACTTTCTGGAAGACAACGTCACCGGCGGGTAAAGGCCGGCGCGACAATTGTCGGCTTCGCCGCGCGTTGCGCGGTCAGCCGTTCCGCGCGTTTTTCACGCTCCCCCAGCCCGCAAACCGCGAACACCGCCGCCAGCGCGAGGCCGCTTGCGCATTGACAAACCTGCGCGTAGCGCGATGGCACCGTGGTAGATACAATTTGAATCAATATAGAATAGTTAGAATTTTATACAATATTCGCCTCAGTAATCCCACGACTTTTGCAGTCTATTGAACCGATTTTACTTCAAATTGCGCGATTCAACTTAGCAGCACCGCAAAAGCTTTGTGCGAAACGTGTCCCCGTTGAGACGGGATGGGGTCACATGCGTTCGCGTACAAAAACAATCCTCAAGCGCAGTGCGGTCGCGATCTTCGTCGCGGCGACGCTGATCGCCACGGAAAAGACCAGCACGGCGGAAGAGCGTCCGCTGTTCATCACGGTCGGCGAGGCCACACGTGCGCCGATCGGCTGGGTCGAGTTCTGCGTCGAATACGATCCGGAGTGCAAGACGAAACCCTCGGCGCCGCGCGACGTTGTGCTGTCGAGCCAAGCTTGGAAAGACCTGGTGCGGATCAACCGCTCGGTCAACACCAACGTCAAGCCGATGACCGACATGGACCATTGGGGCGTCGTCGAGCGCTGGAATTATCCGGACGACGGTTACGGCGACTGCGAGGACTACGTGCTGGCGAAGCGCAAGATGCTGATGCAGGCCGGCTGGCCGCGCGAGGCGCTGCTGATCACCGTGGTCCGCGACAAGAACAACGACGGCCACGCCGTGCTCACGGTCAAAAGCGACAAGGGCGAATACATCCTCGACAACCAGACCGACGACATCGTGCTGTGGTCGGACACCGGCTACCGCTTCGTCAAACGCCAGTCGCAGTCCGATCCGAATGTATGGGTCGCGCTCGGCGAGCCGCGCCCGGTGCCGCTCACCGCAACCGCGCGCTGATTGCGAACAAACAAAGGAGCTACGCGAGCTCGGTCACGTCCCCACCCCTCCCCGTCCCCAGACCGGGTTCGCGCGCGGCCGGCTCTCCCCCAAGAGCCGGCCGCACCTTTTTTGACGACGGTTCGTTTTGCCCTAGCGGCACCGAAGGTCTATCGCCTTCGCGTCCGCTATCGAGGGTATAGCTGCCGCGCTAGCCAGTGACCGGCGAGGCAGTTTTTGACCCACAACGGACATCAGACTAGCAAAAGGCAAGACGGTGCAATAACAGCCTAAACTATGCCTTGCACCTGAAGGCTCGCGGCGGCGTCTAGAATGGTTTCCTGCGCTGGCCGCGTCGTCCACCCCAGCATGCGCCTAGCTTTGTCTGACGAAACCAGACGACGCTTTCCGAGTTCAAAAAGCCGACCGCGCACGACCGGATCGAATATCGCGAACAGGCGAACGAGAAAATCCGGAAGTGAGATGGATGGGACCTTTCGCGCTTTGTCGCCGAGTCCTTGCCGGAGAATTATCGCCATGTCCTTCATCCAGAGGAAGTCGGAAGAGCCGATGAACCGCTGACCGGCCGCCGCAGGAACTGTCATCGCCAATAAGTGCAATTGCGCAAGGTCACGAACGTCAACTACGGGGAAGCCGAAACCTGGTACGGCAGGCACAGAACCGTCCAATAGCTTCTTGATCACCTCAAGCGAAGAGGAGAAATCCGACCCAAGCACTGGCCCCAGGACCAACGCGGGATTGACGGTCACGAGTTCGAGCGCTCCACCTTCGGCTTCGTGCCACGCCCACGCCGCGCGCTCTGCGATGGTCTTGGACCGCTCATAGGCTGAACTATCGTTGCGGTTCGTTTCGTCCGTCCAATCGGCTTCGCTGAATGGCTCCGCGCGTTGGCCTCGGCCATACGCAATCGCCGCCACGGAGGAGGTCATCACCACGCGCTTGACGCCCGCGTCGCGCGACGCTTTGAGCACCCGAAGCGCCCCGTCGCGTGCGGGTCGAACCAATTCATCGTCGCTCTTCGGATTGACTGCCGGGAGTGGAGAGGCGACGTGCAGAACATAGTCAGCGCCAACAACAGCGTTGGCCCAGCCTGCGTCTGAATTGAGATCGGCCGCCACGAACTCCATTGCTGCCGCGTTCGCAGCGATCTTGTCGATGGTCGCGCGCGCGTCTTCGGCCCGCGCAAGGTTTCTCACCGTCGTACGGACGCGCCAGCCATCGCTGAGTAGTTGAGCGATGCAGTACCCGGCAATATAGCCGGACCCGCCGGTAACGAGGACGAGGCCGCGTGTGGTAGTAAAGGTTGTCATGACGCTGGCTGACGGTTGCGCGCCCGAAGTGGGCGCGATGACGTACTACCCAACGCGCCGCATGAGCAAATGGATCCAAGTTAGTAACTACGCTGCCCAAGTTGAATCCCCGAGACTTTGCTGCGGCAAATGAGTTTGGAATTGGCCCATCTCGGCCACGCCGGTCGACGACAGCCGTGGCAGCTTTCGGGCGCAAAGCGGACTCGAAATATCGAGTAGTCGTGCGCCGCCGCCGGGAGCCGTGGAAAATCCCCCGACAACGTTCGCTCGCCGGATTTTCCGCGAAAAATCAGAAAGCGGCGTCGCTGCGCATAAACACCGCGTAAACATCGCGGATGCTTCAGCGACGGTTTGCGCCTTGCCGTCAGCGGCAATAAGCCCGTAAGTGTCGTTCGGCGCGTCGCTACGTTATCGCGCCGTGAAGCGTCACCGTTCTCGTTGGTCTTCGGCATCTATGGCGTGCACTGCGCGTGCCGTGGTCGTGGCGGGCTTAAGTTCGGCGAGCAACGGGCGACAGGGGGAACTTTTTCCGGATGATTGCGCTCGTCCGCATCGCGCTGCGACGCCCTTACACGTTCGTCGTGCTCGCGCTTGTCATTCTCATCATCGGTCCGCTGGCGGCGTTGCGCACGCCGGTCGATATCTTTCCGGACATCCGGATCCCGGTGGTCGCCATCGTCTGGCAGTACACCGGCCTGATGCCGGAGCAGATGGCCGGGCGCATCACCACGCAGTCGCAACGCGCGCTGACCACCACCGTCAACGACATCGAGCACATCGAGGCCACGTCCTATAACGGGCTCGGCATCATCAAGGTTTTTTTCCAGCCGGGCGCCGACATCCGGCTCGCCAATGCGCAGATCACGGCGATCTCGCAGACGCAGCTCAAGCAGATGCCGCCGAGCACCACGCCGCCGCTGATTCTCAACTACAACGCCTCGACGGTTCCGATCATCCAGCTGGCGCTGTCGGGCTCGGGCCTGTCCGAGCAGACGCTCGCCGACCTCGGCCTCAACACCGTGCGCACGCCGCTCGTCACCGTGCCCGGCGCCGCCATTCCCCTGCCCTACGGCGGCAAGCTGCGGCAGGTGCAGATCGATCTCGACGCGCAGGCGATGCAGGCGCGCGGGCTGTCCGGCCAGGATGTCGCCAACGCGCTCGCGGCGCAGAACCTGATCACGCCGGCCGGCACGCGAGAAGATCGGCGGTTTCGAATACGCCATCATGCTCAACAACGCGCCGTCGGTGATCGCCGAGCTCGGCGACCTGCCGATCAAGGCCGTCAACGGCGCGATCGTCTATATCCACGATGTGGCGCATGTGCGCGACGGCAATCCGCCGCAAACCAATATCGTGCACGTCGAGGGCAATCGCTCGGTGCTGATGGTGGTGCTCAAGAACGGCTCGGTCTCGACGCTTGGCGATCATCGACGGCATCAAGCAGAAGCTCGCCGAGATCAAGGACATTTTGCCGAGCAATCTGAAAATCGCGCAGATCGGCGATCAATCGGTCTTCATCAAGGCCGCGGTGAGCGGCGTCGTCCGCGAAGGCGTCATCGCGGCGGCGCTGACCAGCCTGATGATCCTGATCTTCCTCGGCAGCTGGCGCTCGACGCTGATCATCGCGACCTCGATTCCGCTGTCGGTGCTCGGCTCGATCGCCACCCTCTCGGCGCTCGGCGAGACGCTCAACATCATGACGCTCGGCGGCCTGGCGCTTGCCGTCGGCATCCTGGTCGACGACGCCACGGTGACGATCGAGAACATCAACTATCATCTCGAGCAGGGCAAAGAGGTCGAGACCGCCATCCTCGACGGCGCCGCGCAGATCGTGACGCCGGCCTTCGTCTCGCTGTTGTGCATCTGCATCGTGTTCGTGCCGATGTTCTTCTTGCCCGGCGTGGCGCGCTTTCTGTTCGTGCCGATGGCGGAAGCGGTGATGTCGGCGATGATCTGCTCGTTCATCCTGTCGCGCACGCTTGGTGCCGACCATGGCGAATTACCTGCTGCGGGCGCACGCGCCGCATACCGACATGCATGGGCTCGATGGCCCGCTGCCGCCGTCGCGCAATCCGCTGGTTCGGATGCAGCGGACCTTCGAGCGCGGCTTCGAGCGTTTTCGGCTCGGCTATCGCGACCTCCTGACGCTGGCGCATGCGCCGGCGTCGTCGCCTTCGTGACCTGCTTTTTTGCCCTGGTGATCGGCTCGTTCGCGCTGACGCCCTATCTCGGCCGCGACTTCTTTCCGACGGTCGACGCCGGACGATCCTCATGCACGCGCGGGTGCGCGTCGGCACCCGCATCGAAGAGACCGCAGCGCAATTTGCCGAGATCCAGAAGGCGATCCGCCAGATCATTCCGCCGGCAAGAGCTGGCCACTTTGGTCGACAATGTCGGCTGCGCCGATCAAGCGGCATCAACATGACCTACAACAACACCGGCACCATCGGCACCGCAGGACGGCGACGTCCAGATCAAGCTCAACGAAGACCACCGGCCGACCGCCGACTATGTCCGCACAGCTGCGCGAGGAGTTGCCGGCGCGCTTTCCCGGCGTCACCTTCTCGTTCCTGCCCGCCGACATCATCAGCCAGATCCTGAATTTCGGCGCGCCGGCGCCGATCGACTTGCAAGTCCGCGGCCCCGATCTCAATGCCGATTACAGCTATGCGCAGAACCTGCTGCGCCGGCTGCGGCATGTTCCCGGCCTCGCCGACGCGCGCATTCAGCAGTCGCTCAACGGCCCCGCTTTCGACGTCGATGTCGACCGCACGCGCGCGCAATATGTCGGCATCACCGAGCGCGACGTCACCAACAGCATGGTGGTCAATCTCGCCGGCAGCGGCCAGGTCGCGCCGACCTACTGGCTCAATCCCGAAAATGGCGTCAACTACGCGATCGTGATGCAGACGCCGCAATATCAGATCGACTCGTTGAGCGCGCTGCAAAATCTGGCCATCACCGCGGCCGGCGCGCCGCCGCAAACGCTCAGCGCGATTGCCGACATCACGCGCGTGAGCGTGCCCGCGGTCTATTCGCAGTACAACATCATGCCCATGGTCCAGATCTACGGCACCACCCAGGACCGCGACCTCGGCGCCGTCGCCGCCGACGTTCAGAAGGTCGTGACGAGACGCGGCACCGGATGCCCCGAAGGGCGTGCAAGTCGCTTTGCTTGGACAGGTCAGGACCATGAACAGCGCGTTCTCCGGCCTGTTGTTCGGGCTGCTCGGCGCGATCGTGCTGATCTACCTGCTTGATCGTGGTCAATTTCCAGTCCTGGGGCGATCCGTTCGTGATCATCACCGCGCTGCCCGCGGCGCTCGCCGGCATCGTGTGGACGCTGTTCGCCACGCACACGACGCTGTCGGTCCCGGCGCTCACCGGCGCCATCATGTGCATGGGCGTCGCCACCGCCAACAGCGTCCTCGTCGTCAGCTTCGCCCGCGAGCAGCTCGAGAAGGGCGGCGATCCCGTCGCCGCCGCGATCGAAGCGGGCTTCGTGCGCTTCCGCCCGGTTCTGATGACGGCGCTGGCCATGATCATCGGCATGGCGCCGATGGCGCTGGGCCTCGGCGAAGGCGGCGAGCAGAACGCGCCGCTCGGCCGTGCCGTGGTCGGCGGCCTGATCTGGGCGACCGCCGCCACGCTGATGTTCGTTCCGGTCGTGTTCAGCATGCTGCACGACCGGGGTCGCGCCGCGGCAGCCGCGAATGGAGAGCCCCATGCAGCCTGACCCCGCCCCATCCGCGCTGTCGCGCCGCAAGCTCTACATGGCCGGAATTGTCGGCGGCTGCATTGCGGCCATCGTCGTCATCATGGGCATCACGTCGCGCAAGATGGCCGACGCCAAACTCAGCGAATGGACCGAAGGCCAGGCGGTTCCCGTCGTCGCCGTCGCTACGCCCGACACCCACGGCCAGAAGACGACCTTCGATCTTCCCGGCCGGCTCGAGGCCTTCACCCAGGCGCAGCTTTATGCGCGGGTCGGCGGCTATCTCAAGGAGTGGAAGACCGACATCGGCACCCCGGTCAAGGCCAACGACCTGCTTGCCGAAATCGACGCGCCGGATCTCGACCAGCAGATCATGCAGGCGCAAGCGGCGCTCGCCAGCGCGCAGGCCAATTCAACACTCGCCGCTGCAACACTGCAGCGCGGGCAGCAGTTGATCCCGTCCGGCGCGGTGTCGAAACAGGACCTCGACCAAAGGGGCGCCGACGCCTCCAACAAGGACGGCTTGGTGCGATCGGCACAGGCCAATCTCGACCGCCTGCGCGTCCTGGAAAAATACAAGCGCATCACCGCGCCGTTCGACGGCCTTGTCACCGCGCGCAACACCGACGTCGGCATGCTGATCAACGCCGCCGGCGGCGGCGCGCCGCTGTTCGTGGTTTCGGACACAAGCAAGCTTCGCCTCTACGTCAACGTGCCGCAGAACTACGTGCCCAATATCAGGCTCGGCACCAAGGCGCAGATCACGGTTCCGGAATATGCGGGCCGAAAATTTTCCGCGACGGTGGAAGCTTCCTCGCAAGCTGTCGATATCGCGTCGGGCACGACCCGGATGCTGCTGGTCGTCGATAATGCCAGCGGCGAATTGATGACGGGAGCCTACGCCAATGTGAGCTTCGAACTGCCGCACCCGGAAGTCGCGATCAACGTGCCGGCGAGCGCGCTGATCTTCGACCGCAGCGGCTTGCGCGTTGCGACCGTCGACACCAACAATCGCGTCGTCCTCAAACCGATCACGATCGCGCGCGATCTCGGCAAGATGGTCGAAATCGGATCCGGCCTCGCCGCCGACGACCGCGTCATCGAAAGCCCGCCGGACGGCATCGCCGCCGGCGATCAGGTCCGTGTCGCGGGCGCCCCGGGCACGCCCGCCGAGCCGGAGACCGCGCAGGCCAAGTAACCTGACGCGCTGGCGACCTTAAGCGGTCGGAGACCGGGTATCGCTTCGTGAAACGCCAATCGCAGTCCGATCCGAATGTTTGGGTCGCGCTCGGCGAGCCGCGATCGGTGCCGCTCTCCGCAACCACCCGCTGATTGCAAACAAAGGAGCCACGCGAGCTCGGTCACGTCCCCACCCGTCCCCGGAGCGGGTTCGCGCGCGGCCGGCTCCTCCCAAGAACCGGCCGCACCTTTTGTCATTTGGATCAAAATTGCAGCAGCAGAAGTCGGACGTGATTTCTCGAACTCTACTGCTCATGCCATTATGAACTGGAATTTCGCATCGGAAGAATTAGTCATTGCTTCCACGGCTGCGGAATGTATAGTTACAACTCATAGTTTAAAGATTTCGAGATACGCTGAATACGGAGGCGCGCAGATTTGCCTCGATTGCTAACGGACATGTCATGCAAAAAGTAACGTTTTCCTGGCGCAACTTCTGCGAATTAAGCCTACAGGAGCTTTATGCGGTGCTCAAGCTTCGCAGCGAAGTTTTCGTCGTTGAGCAGAAGTGTGTGTATTTGGATCTCGACGATCATGATCAAGATGCCCGCCATTTGCTTGTAACGGATAAGGGTGTGCTCGTCGCTTATCTTCGCGTGCAGCCGCCGACCGAGCATCACCAATCAGCTAAGATACAGCGGCTCGTTGTCGATCCACGTTTTCGAAACAAGGGCCTTGGTCATCGCGTTATTTCAGAAGCCCTAGAACAAATTCATCAAACCTTCGGCCAGATTGAGGTCGAAGCTTCGGCGCAAACGAATCTGGAGAAATTCTATCAAGACCACGGTTTCGAAAGAGCATCGGAAGATTACTGCGACCACGGTATTCCACACTTCAAAGTTCGTCGTGCTGGCGAACCAACACCCAGGAATGAGCAAAAGGATTGATCCATTCCGAGCCTTATGAGGTTCAACTGACTTGGAACCGGAACATTTCAGCTGCGCGACAGACTGCTTGACCAGTCTACGCCAACCCGAAAAGTCTGATAAATGCGGCCAGCCGCCAAATTCGAGCCAAAATGTCGCGACGCGGAATGCAACGTCCCACTGGTATATGCGACCATCCGATTATATCGGTAACCAACGCGATCAATTTCCACCCATTTTTTCCTGTCGTTTGAATCTCGCTCAAGGCGTTCGCGCAGTTTGGCCACCGTCGTACCTCGACGGTGTGCATCAACCCTGGTGGGCGCACTCAGCAGACCGGTAGATTTGTGTTGCCAAAGGGAAGTGCCGCAGCTGGGAGGTAAGTCGGGTGTAAGATAAATTACGACAGTTATGTCATCATAGGGTTCATCTGCATGAACGCCGGGAATCTCTTTATGCTTACCTTTGGAGAATCCACCGTAAAAAATTCCGTTACCTTCTTCTGGGTCTTCATCCCAACGGATTATTCTAAACCCGAGAACCCGTTCCAACCGTGGACGTATACCTCGCTCGTGATACAATTCGTCGGTCATAAAACCCGTTGTGCTCGATTGCTCATGAAATTTCATTGACCTTGCAATCTGTCTCACGGCATCGGGATCTTGATAAAACCAGTCGCGGACGAGGAGAAACCGCCGCGGTCTGCCGTCGAGTACGCCTGATTTCAAATTCACATTGGCCTCTTCAAATTTCAGAAGACCATATTTCCTCATACAACCCTTACGTTCAATTCCGTTATGCGATTTCCCCCGGTTTTTGACTTGCGTCCAGCCTCGACTGCGGCGGGCCGGTTGATACGGAGATGTATGCCCTAGTTGCTTTGTCGAGCTCAAAAATAGCTTTAGCCTCTTTTCAATTCAATCTTTTCGTGCAAGAAAAGGGACTACTCGTCCAGATTGGAGATCATTGATGTCGGTTGCGATGGCGTTGGCGTTGTCAGGCATCGCGCTTCTGATCGCTGCCAATTTAATCTGGTTCGTAGTACGAGGCTTTTCGAGGGTGCTCACCGTCGCCGAAGCGGAGGAGCTTAAGAATGATTTATGGAATTGATATATTGGAAACCCGTTTCCACAATATAATGCTGCTAATGATCGACAGAACGCAGATAGGGCATTGACTTATACAGAGCGTATTGTCGATCGTCAAATTAACAAGGCGCGTGGAATCCTTCCGTTCAATTCTCTGATCATGGCGTTTTTAGCCCTCCAGCGAAACAACATAGCTTCTGCGTTAGCACAAGCGCCGGGATCAATCTCTCTCGGCGTCGCGTACTTTTTGCTTGTGATCGCCCTAACGGCATTGTTCGCCTCCAGCCTTTTCTGCCTTTATCTTTTTCTCGTTCATTGGGGCTCCAACGCAGAATACCGTACGTTTGAGGCGGAGATTTCCAGCAGCGTTACGGTTATACGATCCCGATCATTGATAATCCGAATGGCGACGGCCTTGGCTGCACTCGGTCTCGTCTTGGGCGGAGTTTCATTTATCACCGAGGAGTTCGTCACGTCGGTTCTTTGACTTTGGCCTTAACGGGCCGCCCACGGTTGTCCGTATTCGAGTTCGCGTTAGGGGGCGCTCCAGGACGATATCCGTTGTCGGGGATTTATGGCCTGAGCCTGACATTGGCTGCCGTTACATCGGGAAGTGCGCAGAAACACGATCAAGCAGGACAGACCGGCGAGTTCCGTCTGTCCGCAAGCTCGGCGTTCCTGCAACATGGCCCACACGCTGCGATGGCCAGGAATCTCGAACGGATTGTCCGTTCCGTCTTAGGCAAAAATCGCCGCGCAACCGTCAAAATACCAATGCGACGGCAACGATAAACACGACGCCGGCGGCAATCATCAGAATTTCGAGAGCGTCATAGCGCGGAACGTGACCATTCGAATGTTGTACGCCTTGCACGGACATGGCTGTACTCCCTGTCAACAAACGCCGATTTATTTCTTGGCTTCTTATTTGCGTGGGAATGCGGACGAGCGCATTCCGCATCGAGTCTTCTTGGGCAAACGTTTGGCAGCCCAGCAGTTATTGCTGCGCGTCCGAACGGCCAACCACAAAAGTTGCGACGCGATGGATTCTCCGGTCGGCAAACTTCTTATGACGTGTTGCACATTCCGAATTGAGAAACGCGACGCCAAAGTCCTTACAGGAGGCCGCGCTTCGCGTGGGGCTCACGGCGGCGACGGAGGATGGTGGCGTCGGCCCGGTCAACCCGATCGGCAACGCCCATGCGCTTATGCGCGTGAGCGAACCGACGACCGTCGCGACAACGGCGATACCGATCAGCGCGTAGCCCATGGTCGCCAGGGTTTTCCGCGGCCGGACAGGCCGATCTAAGTCTTTAACCTCTCCCGGAGACGGCAACTTGCGATGGCCGCGACGCGGCAGCGCCAGACGGCCTCTGGTATTGACCTGTGGGCTCTGCGGCTGCGGCGCATGACCGTGCTGCCAAGCGCGCCATTGCACTGGCTGAATCTTTATCGGCGTGCCGAAGTCGCAGTTGATCCAGTCGCCGGCATTGGTCTGCTGGCAAGGGAACTCGAGAGTTGAGATCGCCGTTCCTTCGCGGACACGAAGCTCAACGCCTCGATTGCAAGGCACCGTCGAAATCGGATGCCAAGGGTGCGAGCGAAAATGTAACGCAAACGCCATATCGCAACTCGTCGATTTGGCTCGCGGCGCATGCGTTGATGAAAGCGCGTCAACGCGATGCCGCACGCGGCTCGGACGTTATTGCGGTAACCGTAGGGGCGCGAGGGCGACGGCTCTACTCTACGCAGGTTAGAGTGCACTACCGGAAGAGATAGGAAACCCGATACGAAGGTTTAAGGCGCTTGAGGGAGGCAAAACGGCAATTCAAATGCCGGCGCGAAACCGCGTCATGACGACAATGATCGCCACCTGCATCAGTCCCTGCAGGGCGACGGCGTAAAAGTACCATCGCATCCAAAAACTGATTTTGTTCATATCCGGCTTGGGCTTCTGCAGTTGCAGGCAGACGTAGACGTTGACCGGCGTCAGGAAGCCGAGGCCCTGGATCGTCATCAAGGTGACCAGGATCAACGCCGTGGCCACCCACCAATAAGCGGGCCAATCGAGCGCGGTGTAGCCCAAGGCGACAGCGAGAAACCAGCCGGTCGTGCCGGAAATGATCGACACCGTCGGCATCAGGAACAGCGTGCGCGGCGTCAGCCGGCGGACGATTTCACGGCGGACCGAAAGATCGACGCGGCGCAAAATCGGGCCGAGCACAAATCCCATGAACAGGTCGACGCCGGTCCACAACAGGCTGGAGAACACATGGACGAAGTCGAGCAGCCAGATATTGCCGGCGACGATGACAGCGATCATGGCCGCGAGCGCGGCCAGCGCCCACGGCAGATAGCGCCACCGGATCAATCCCTCGGGTGTCTCGGCCGCGACGACCGTCATCAAATCTCCTTCAGCCCCTTCGCGTATTGCTTGAAGCGCCGCACGTAAATGTCGGCGCCGCCGGCGATCATCTTGATCGCGGCTTCATCGAGCGTGCGAATGGCGCGCGCCGGCGTACCGACGATCAGCGAATTGTCCGGAAACGTCTTGCCCTCGGTGACCAGCGCGCCGGCGCCGACCAGGGAATTTTCGCCGATGCGCGCGCCGTTGAGCATGATCGCGCCCATGCCGATCAGCGAATTGGCGCCGACGGTGCAGCCGTGCAGGATGACGTTATGGCCGATCACGCAATTCGGCCCGATGGTGAGCGGGAAGCCGGGATCGGTGTGCAGCGTCGCGTTGTCCTGGATCTGCGAGCGCTCGCCGAGCTCGATCCATTCGTTGTCGCCGCGCAGCACCGCGCCGAACCAGACGCTGGCATCGAGCCGCAATCGCACCTTGCCGATCAACGTCGCGTTCGGCGCGACCCAATAGCGGCCGGCTTCCGGAAATTCCGGCTTTTGGCCGTCGAGTTCGTAGATCATGGGTTGATCCATTCCCCTTTACGGGGGAACGGATATCAGACGTGGAGCAGCGCTTGAAGCGCGAGCACGACCACGGTTCCGGACATCAGGCTCCACAGCCCGGCGATCACGGTTGCCACCATGACGAGGTCGGCGCGGCGGCTCTCGAGCTTTCGCCCGCGCAGCGTGTTGCGCATGATGATGTAGGGCGCCGAGAACATCAGCAGCGGAATGGCGGCAAAGCGCGCCGCCACCGGGCCGACTTCGAGTTGGCGAAAGCTCGGGAAATGCTTGGCGAACAGCCGGTAGCCGCTGGCGCAGAATCCGGCAACGGCAAAGCCCCAGGCCAGCGCGAAAAAGGATTCGATGGCCTCCGGCGTGATCGCCTGCGGCATGGCTGTGAACATTCCGGGAGTCTCCTTGCCCGGAAATTCATTGCAGAGGACGCCGCGGGCCGCCACGGCTTGCTTAAGGAAAGGTTAACGAGCGTGCCGTACTCAATGGTGAGTCTCGCAAACGGGCCACAAACCATGACGGCTCACGTCCTTCCCCAACGCAATATCCGCCGAACCGCGCACGGCAGGCTGATGCTGCCGTTCGCCTCCCTCGCGTTGCTGGTGATCGCCGCCGGAATTGTCGTCTCGTATATGCTGTGGCCGACATGGCCGAGCGCGGCCGACCGCGCTCGATGCGCCCGCAATCCCGATCACGGTCGCCAATGTGCTTTTCGACGTGCCGCCGGCGGCGATCCGCGCCGCGGTGCAGCGCCATCCCGGACCGCACGAGCGGGTCGACCTCGCCTTCATATGGCCGTCGCTGACGCCGCCGCAGCCGGACGCCAAGAGCACCGATCAGGCGGTAACCGAAAGTGAGGGCGATGCCCCGGCGCAGCCGCTCGATACGACCCAGCGGCTGTTCGTAACCATCGCCGGACTGGGCTCCGTGCTGCCGCCCGCGGAGCGGTTGCGGACCATCTATCCGCGCTACATCGAAGCCGCAGGCCGCCGCCGGCCCGGACGGGCTTGCCATCGTGCCGTTCCGCGCCGGCACGCCGTACGAGGGCGAGGACTTGGTCTATGTCGCGACCAACCCCGAGCAGTTTTTCGCCCGTTGCACGCGCCAGGTCGGCACGGTGCGCGGCACCTGTCTGCACGAGCGGCTCATCGATACCGCCGAAATCACGCTGCGCTTTCCACGCGCTTGGCTTGAAGACTGGCGCGGGGTTGCCGCCGGCGCCGACCGGCTGATGGCGCAACTGCACCCGCAGAAAAACTGATGGCGCGGCAGTAGCCGCGCTTCGCCGCGAGCGCGGGCAGCTTAGGCCAAGGCTATATTAGGCCAAGTCTTTATTGGCCCAAGTCCATATCCAAAATCGGCATTTCAAAAATATAGGACTTTTGCCGTCCCTTTTCGTCGTCGACGAACAACACGCCGATGAACTCGTCGCCGACATAAGCTTCGAGCGAATCCCTTTTCTTCGGCCGGGTCACGACGCGAATGCCCTCGTTGTCGAATTTGCGCCTGAGGTAGGTATTGAGGACCTTGAGCTGATCGATATCGCTCACCTGTCCCAGATCGATTTCCATGCGGAAATTATAGGAGCGCTCGTCGTCTTCATCGTCGACGTTGAGATCGCCCAGCCTCTCCTCGCCGATAAAAACCTCGGCCAAGATCGTCCTTGCGCGGCTGCGGCACCACGCGGATGCGCGAGTTGCCGAACAGTTTTTTGAGATAAGCGTCGAGCTTTCTGACTTCTTGAACGTCCACCGCATGTCTCCTGGAGAATAGGTCCGCATAGCACGCGGGGGCGGCGGCAACAATCGCAGCGATGACAGGGTTTTCCCGTCAGATGCCGTCGTGAAAGATCTGGTCCATGGTGCGCGCCGGCTCCGGGCAACCGGCTTGGCCGATCACCTTGGCCGGAACGCCGGCCACGGTGACGTTGTTCGGCACCGGTTTGGTCACCACCGAGCCCGCGGCGATACGGGCGCAATGGCCGACCTCGATATTGCCGAGGATCTTCGCGCCGGCGCCGATCATGACGCCGTAGCGGATCTTGGGGTGGCGGTCTTCCCATTCCTTGCCGGTGCCGCCCAAGGTCACGTCGTGCAGGATCGACACATCGTCGCCGATCTCCGCGGTCTCGCCGACCACGAGGCCGGTGGCGTGGTCGAGGAAAATGCCGCGGCCGATCTTCGCCGCCGGATGGATGTCGCACTGGAACACCGCCGATGCGCGGCTTTGCAGATACAGCGCGAAATCGCGCCGGCCTTTGTGCCAAAGCCAGTGCATCAGCCGATGCGTCTGGATGGCATGAAAACCCTTGTAGTAGAGCACCGGCTCGATCAGCCGATGGGTCGCCGGATCGCGGTCGACGGTCGCCATGAGATCGGCGCGGAACGCCTCGGCCAGCGCCGGAATCTCCTTGAGCGCCTCGGCATAGGCCTGCCGGATCAACTCGCCCGACAGCGCCGGATGGTCGAGCCGCTCGGCCAGCCGATAGACCACGGCCGCTTCGAGCGTGTCGTGGTGCAAAATGGTCGAATAGATGAAGGTGGCAAGCTCCGGCTCGCGCCGCGCGCTCTCTTCCGCCTCGCGGCGAATGCGCGCCCATACCGGATCGACGGTATCGAGGGCCGGCTTGGCCTGATGCTGCGCCATCGGATCGTCTCCCCGCTCAACGGCGAAAACGCCGCCTTCTATCATATTGGGGAGCGCTTCCGTCAAAGCCAAGGGTGGCAAAATCCTGGGCCATTGGCCCGAAAACAGGGCCAATGGCTGATAAACTAGGCCATTGGCCGTGTAATTTCTCTGCTTTAGGGCCGCTCGGCGAGGAATTTCAGGACCCCGGCCTTAAACCCCCGGTCGCCGACCGCCAGCATATGATCGCGGTCGGGGATGGCGAGCACCTGCGCCCCGGGCATCAGCGCGGCGAGTGCGTCGGGCGAACCGGCGATCAAATCCTTGGTGCCGGCAGCGACCAGAACCGGCACCGCCATGCCGGCCAGCGCATCGCGGTCGAGCGGCTGGCGCGAGCCGCGCAGGCAGGCGGCCAGCGCCCGCAAGTCGGATTTGGTCTGCTCGGCGAAAGCGCGGAACACATGCGCGGTGGGATCGGTCACCTCGGCAAGCGACGGCGCTTCGAGCCCCTGCGCGATCGTGTCGGGCTGCAGCCCGACCCCGCCGACAAGACGAATGCCGACGCCGCCGAGCACGGCGGAGCGCACATGGTGCGGGATTGGCGAGCGCGAGGAAGGCCGTGTTCCGCGCGCCCATGGAATAGCCCATGACGTCGGCGTGCGGCAGGCCGAGATGATCGATCAGCGCGCGCACGTCGTCGGCCATGATGGCGCTGTGATAGGCGGCCGGGTCGTAGAGTTTGGACGAGGCGCCATGGCCGCGATTGTCGAGCGCGATGACCCGGCGCCCTGCCCGCTTCAGCGTCGTCACCCAGCCCGGCGCGACCCAGTTCACCTCCTTGTTGGAGGCAAAGCCGTGCACCAGCACGATCGGCTCGCCTTCGCCCTCGTCGAGGAAGGCGATCTCCACGTCGTCATGGATAAAACGCGGCATGATACTCGGCTCCAGGTTTTGACTTATCTAGCCGAGCTCAACTGCTGGAAGCCACGGGTCTACGGCGCGGCCAAGACCTTCTGCAGCGCGCTGATCGATGGCGCGAAGAAATAACCGCCTCCCGTCATCGTCACAAAAGTACGATCGGTCTGCAGGCTCTGGGTTCCGCCCGCGGCGGTGAAGAGCTGCACTTGGCGCTTGCCATCCGCCGTTTGGCCGATGACCAGATCATGACCGGAAGGCTTGGGGTTGTTGGTGGAATTTGCCCAATCGGTCTGCAGCAGTTCGAATTGCTCAATGATCGAGGTTTGGTAGCAAAGAAAATGAAGACCACGCTCGACGCCGTCGTCCGCCGGAAGCTGCCCACCGGGTGGGGCGGGTAGCGGTGGCCCGAACGGAATGCCGCGTCGAAGAATGCGACGGGTCAGCGTGTCGAAGGCATCGCCTTTATCGCTGTCCTGGTCGCGCGCATTGACCTTGCGGATGTGGGCCGGGCACGGACAGACGAAACCCAAGGGATCGGCCGTGGCGCGGGCGAAATCTTTGGCCGGCCCGGCGCCGGGCCGGAAGACCGGTGCCGGAGTGTCGTTGGCGAACAGAAAATCGTTCACCGACAATGGGTCCTTGGCCAGGTCGGCATTGTCCTGCGCCGGCGCGCGCGCGATCGGCGCGCCGCTCGGCCACCGCCCGACCAGCATCGCGCCCAGCCGCTGGGCGCTCAGACCGGGAAAATCAGGCGTCGCCGCAAGCGACGCCGCGGCGGCCCGCAAAAAGGCGTTGAACGCCGCGACATCCTGGCGAAGCCGGCGGAATACCAGCAGCGAGCCGTTGCGTATCCAAGTCGGCGCCAGGGCCTGCGCGGGGACAGGGTTGCCGTTGTTGCGATCGTTCGACGGATAGCCAAATACAAATTCGCCGGGCCATATCAGCGGCATGCCGGGGCGGGCGAAAGCGATTTCGCCATCGGGGGCGTCTACCAGGAACCGTTCTGTCAAGTAAATGTCCGGCGAGCGTGAGACTAATCCACGCACGCCAGGCTGGGAGACGCCATCCTTGAACCCGAAATGCTCGTGGCCCGGCATGTCGCTGCGAGTCTGCCCGCACTCTCGCCAAATCACTTCGGGGGCGCCAGCGAGGTCGCCGGCGCCTGGGCAAAGCTGAGTCACGGCGCGGTCGAGCTGCGCCGGATCGTCACTGGCGACAATCAACAGGATGTCGGGCACGCGGCCGACGCCGCCGACGACCCAATGTCCGCTCACGGGTTGGCCTTCGCCTATTGCCGTGTCGCCGAGAATTGCCGCGCGATCCGGGAGACCTTGGCGGAAGGCGTCATCGGGAACGCCATCCGCGTCCGCCTGTGACGTGAGCTTCGCCAGACCGTCGTGAGAAAAGGCGATGTTGGCCCAGGTGGCGATCAGGCCCAGAGGGTCGTGGCCCAAACGCCGGCGCCTGGCACGGAACAGCCGATTGAACTGCGCCACCTCAGCCACGCTGCTGATGAAAGGCGCGACGCGGCTGAGCCACGATTTGGCGGCGGCGACATCGTGGATCGCGAGCGCCACGAGCAGCTGATGGTCCTTGTTGAAGGCGCCCAGGATATTGCCCTGAATATCATCGACCTCCAGCAAACCCTCATCCTGGGCGGGCCGCAAAGCCGCTCGCTGCGGCCTGACCTTCTGCGACGGCTTCGGCTTCGCCGGCTTCTGCGGCGGCTTCGGTTTGCGCTGCGGCTTGGGGCTCCGCGGCGGTTTAGACGGCGTATGTCGCGCCCGGCTCACGCGCGACCTGCGCGGCGTACCGACCGTGCAGGGCCAGCCACGAGAGACGTCGCTGCCTGAGCGGGCGGATCAACCTGCGGCACGGCTCCGCAAACCGTGACAGGTGCGTTGTGAATGTCCTTCGCCACACTCGCCAAGCCTGCGATATGCATGGTGATGCGCTCGGCAAGCTGGCCGCCGAACTGGATGGGAGTTCCACCGATCTTGACGTCGGAGACCGTCAGGCCCTGCGCCGCCAGTTCCGGCGGCAACGCGTAGACCGCCCGCAGCGCCAGCGGAAATGCGCCGCGCACGATCTTGAAAAAGCCGTCGGCGGGCTGACCGTTCAGGGTCAAGCCGGCGCCGTTGAAACCGGCCATGTAGAGTCCGACGGGATCGGCGATCGTCACATGTCGCCCGTCCCGGCAAAGACCATTCACAGCCGCCCCAATGGCCGGATCGCTGTTGCGGGTGCTTGCGCCATATTTGCTGCAGACGATCAAGGGAATTGTCTGCGTGATCTCCGCCCCATGCTGCGAGCGCCTCACGGTCGCCGACGCAGCAAGGAAAACCTCGGCGAAGAGATTGTTCGCCGGGTTGCTCAGATGCATGGCGCCGAGCTCGGTGTTCCACTTGTTCAGAATGTCATAGTCGCCTGTTGGCCCATTCGGGAACAGGTCGGCCATCTGGACTTGGGGGCTGATATAGGTCTGATAAAGCGCTAGCACCTTCTGCGGTGCCGCCTGGGCCAGGAATTGAAAATAGTCGTAGGCCTCGCAAGTGAAATGCACCGAAACGATCTTCCCGTTCTGCCGGTTGACGAACCACTCCAGATATTCGTCCTGGTCGCGGTTTTGTCCCGCGGTAATCGGAGCCTCCGCCGCAGCATATTGCGGCGGTTGACCGGGGCCGGGCGCGCCGTGCCGCTTCGGAAATCCGTTCCATGGGATATCGGTCGCACTGGCGGGCAAATCAGGGCTCGCTCCGCCCCCAGACACCGGATTGTAAAACTGGCAAGTCCCGCCGCCATGACGCGCCAAATAGGCGGTCACGGATGCGGTTGCAGTATCAAAGATATTCGACATGTTCGTCGTCCAGGCCTGTGCGAGGCCCGGGTCGCCGGCGAAATCCGCGTTGTTTCCCGGCGGGTTGAATGCGTTGTAGTG
Source organism: uncultured Alphaproteobacteria bacterium (assembly GCA_963831975.1). GTDB lineage: Bacteria > Pseudomonadota > Alphaproteobacteria > Rhizobiales > Xanthobacteraceae > BOG-931. The sequence continues at coordinate 1,407,830 of CAWHSO010000025.1, read as the reverse complement.
CGCCATCTCGTCCCCCAATGCGCCGCAGCCATCCCGCGCAGCAGACCTGTCGCGTCTACCAAGCAGCTTAACTCGGCTCTTCAACCCAAGGTCGCACAACCATGCCGGCAGTTCAAGATCACTCGCGGCGTTCGCTGAAGCCTCCACATGATTCATGCGAGCGCGAAGAGTTCGGCGAAGCTTGGCGCGTGACGCCTGTCCTCCCACCACTCCACGACCCGACCATGGCGCCACATTTCGGATGGACTATTCGACGACCGCCGGGTGTCCTAGTACTGAGGGTGACGCACCGATATTCATGCATGACTGAGCCATGCCTTGAAATGACGGGTGCCGACACGGGAGGATCACCATGCAACGCATTCTGCTTGCCGGCTTGGCCGCGCTTTTCGCCTGCGTGAGCGGCGCCGCCAGCGCGCAGGTTTCCGACGATGTGGTGAAGATCGGCGTGCTCACCGACATGTCCGGTCCGGCCTCGACCCCGACCGGTCCCGGCTCGGTGGCGGCGGCCGAAATGGCGGTGGCGGACTTCGGCGGCACTGTGCTGGGCAAGCCGATCACGGTGATTTCCGCCGACCATCAGCTCAAGCCCGATGTCGCAGCCGGCATCGCGCGCGAATGGTACGATCGCGATCAGGTCGACCTGATCGTCGACGTGCCGGTCTCCGCCGTCGGGCTTGCGGTGCAGGGCGTCGCCAACGAGAAGAAGAAGCTCTTCATCACCCATTCGACCGGCACCGCCGATTTCCACGGCAAGTTCTGCTCGCCCTATACGATGCAATGGGTGTTCGACACCCACGCGCTCGCCGTCGGCACCGCGCAAGAAGTCGTCAAGCGCGGCGGCACCAGCTGGTTCTTCCTCACCGCCGATTACGCCTTCGGCTATTCGCTCGAGAAAGACGCCTCCGACGTGATCAAAGCCAACGGCGGCACGGTGGTCGGCGCGGTCCGGCATCCGTTCCGCACGCCGGATCTGTCGTCGTTCATTCTCCAAGCCCAGGCCTCGAAGGCGAAAATCATCGGGCTGGCCAGCGGTCCGCCCGATAACGTCAACGCCATAAAACTCGGCGGCGAGTTCGGCCTTTTTGCCGGCGGCCAGCAGATGGCGGGCCTTCTGGTCCTGATCACCGACATCGACGGGCTCGGGCTGAAGACCGCGCAAGGCCTGGTGCTCACCACGTCGTTCTATTGGGACATGGACGACAAGACCCGCGAATGGTCGAAGCGCTTTTTCGCCAAAGTGGGTCACATGCCGACCATGTGGCAGGCCGGCGTCTATTCGTCGGTCATGCATTATCTCAAAGCCATTAAGGCAGCGGGCACCGACGATCCGCTGAAAGTCGCGGCAAAAATGCGCGAGATGCCGATCGAGGACTTTTTCTCGCGTAACGGCAAGCTGCGCGAGGACGGGCTGATGGTGCACGACCTCATCCTGGTGCAGGTGAAGAAGCCCGAAGAGTCGAAATATCCGTGGGACTACTACCAGATCCTCGCGCATATCCCCGGCGATCAGGCGTTCGGGCCGCCCAATCCGGCTTGCCCGTTGGTCAAAGGCTGATCGCCGCAAGCGGCGGCGCTTGCCGTGGGTGACACGCAAACCGCGGACTCCGCCGCGCGCGGAGCCGCGGCTGTTTTCGACGTGAGGCGCCTCACGCCGGAATTTCTCGAAAATCCCTATCCGACGTACCGCGCACTGCGCCAATTCGATCCCGTTCACCTGATGCCGGACGGGTCATATTTCCTGACGCGCTATGACGACTGTCTTGCGGTCTACCGCGATACCGCGACATGGAGCTCGGACAAAAAGCTCGATTTCCGGCCGAATTTCGCCGACAGCCTGCTCTACGAACATCACACCACGAGCCTGGTGTTCAACGATCCGCCCTATCACACCCGGGTGCGCAAGCTCTTGGCGCCCGCTTTCACGCCGCGGGCATTGCGCGAATTGCAGGCAAGGATCGAGGTTTTGGTCGATCGCCTGCTGGAGGCCGCGGCCGAACGCGGCGAGATCGATCTGATTGCGGATTTTGCCGCCGCCATTCCGATCCAGCTCATCGGCGACATGCTCGGCATTCCGCAAGACGAACGCGAGCCGTTGCGCGGCTGGTCGCTCGCCATCCTCGGCGCGCTCGAGCCGGTGCTCAGCCGCGAGCAATTCGATACCGGCGTCCGCGCGGTTGCGGAATTCAAGGATTATTTAGACGACATCATCGCGCGCCGGCAGAGCGATGCCAACGATCCGGCGGAAATCCTGTCAAAGCTCATCGCCGGCACCGACCTGGTGGCGACCGACGCCAAAGGCGAACGCCTGTCGAAGCTCGAGCTCATCCACAATTGCATCTTTCTGCTCAACGCCGGCCATGAGACCACCACCAACCTCATTGGCAATGGGGTCGATCTTCTCATCCGCCATCCCGACGTGATGAGCGATCTGCGCCACCATCCGCAGGCCATCGAAACGGCGGTCGAAGAATTTTTGCGCATGGAAAGCTCGAACCAGCTCGGCAACCGCAGAGCCGTCAAAGATACGAAACTCGGCGGCGTCGACATCGCGGCCGGAACCTACGCGCACATCGGCATCGGCGCCGCCAATCGCGACCCGGCGCAATTTCCCGATCCCGATCGCCTCGATATCCGCCGCGAGCCGAACCGCCATCTCGCCTTCGGCACCGGCATCCACGCCTGCGCCGGCATGTCGCTCGCCCGCATGGAGGCGCAGGTGGCGATCGGCCGCCTGCTGCGACGCTTTTCCAGGATCGAGCCCGCGGGCGCCTTCGTGCGCAGCGGCCGTGCGCGCTTCCGCGGCTTTAAATCTTGTCCGGTGCGGCTGATTTAGAGCGCATATTCATAAATGTGTCGGCTAGGACAGCGAACGAATGTCTGCTCCGACCTTGGGAGACGTCGGGCAGCAGAGGCTGCGACGCCCCTGCCGAGCGCGCTCAATCGTTATTGAACCACCGGCATTGGCAGCTCTTTGCCGGCTTTTTTCGCCGCCATCCATCGTTTCCAATCATCGGTTCCATATGGAGCCTTTCCCGTTTCGATGCACCAATCGGGCGGCTCAGGCGTCAAATAATACGATGCTCGCAATGCCGGCGGGATGCATAGGGGCACGTAGGCGCGCGCGGTATTAATAAGATCCTGAGCTTCTACAAACGTCCAGCCAATCGATCTATCGGGTCGAGAAATCAGCACATCTTCGCCCGTCGAAGAGAAGCCAAATTGAACCGAACGAGCGTCGCCAGTAGCCGCGAGCGCAGGCAGGAAGACAGTATCCACAAATATCCCAGTTTCGGCGTCGAACACTGTCAAAGTGTTATCGATATTATAGTTGACGAACCGCCCGCCTCGAGGGCTGAAAGCCGTTCCCAGAATTGGCGAGGTCGGACTCGCGAGAAACGGGAAACTGTGCACCGCCTTTCCTGTTTCGAAATTGTCGATAACGACTCCATTGTTGTTTACGAGCACCGCAAAGCGCTGGTCGGGACTAATGCGAGCGCATTGATCCCCGGCGCCAAAAGCGAATTGTTTGCGCTTGAGGAGATTGCCGGAAGCGGCCGCATAAACAAACAAAACCTTTTGCGTCGCGTCCGCCTGCGGTTCGCCGAGCAGAACGATGTATTTGCCGTCGGGAGAAATTGCGACGTCGCGGATATTGATCCCCGATTCCCCGAGCGTTGCCTTGTCCGCTGACGAACCGTCAGATGCCAGTAGAGTCGCCACATTGTCGACCAGCCGCACAACCGGGCTTCCATCGGGTCCGCTTGTAATACGTGCTGGTTCGGGATTGGTGCATATTGACAGGTTCGCCGCAGTCGGAAGAGACGATAGTTGCCTGAGCTCGCTGGCGCTACTCCGCGTCAGTATTATCTCCGCCTTATTACCGTACCCAATCAGAACATTCTGGCCGTCGGCGCTTACATCGAGAGTTGCGAGGGAATTTGATGGAACATCGAAGTGAGCAACCCGCTGCAGGGTGGCGGACTCGAAAAGGTCCACTTGCCCGTCTGCCGTCGCCGCTACGACCTGATGTCCATCAGGCGCTGCGAAAGCCCACGTAAATCGCTCATGTTCAGATCCGGCAACGACACGGAAGTTTCCACCATTTGAAAACCACAGCTTGCCGGAATTATCGATAATTACCCCAAGCGGCGACGTTTGCGTCAATGTCCACGTGGATTTCCATATCCCGGCGGTAAACATTTTTTCGTAAGCAACGACAATCATCGCGACATCGGAGCCACTTGGCGCGCAACTTCCCGCGCCTACGCCCACTTGCCGAATGCCGGAGTTGAAATTGATCAGAAACTCCAGATGGTCGAAATTGGTTGCCGGACTGGCGAAATATGCCCGAATTTGCGGAGTTTTTGTCGTGTCGTAATCCCATCCGCAAATCGATTGATTGCTTGCCGTTTTGAGGTTCATGACATCGCTTTTGTTGGCGATGTCATAGACCCGCAGTTCAGTTGATGTGGCAATTACGAGTTGCCCGTTCGGCAGGAAATGCAATGCCCAAATCGCGCTGCCAGCGTCAAACGAACCCACCACCGAGTTCAGAGATCGGTCGATTATCCGCACCGTTCCGCCATAGGCGGTTGCAACGATCCGGCCGTCTGGATTGAGACTTGATGTGCTGATCGGTTGATCGGCCTCGCCACTCCACGCCGTTCGAAACTGATTGGATTGCGCGTAGCGATAGGCTGTTCGCAATGCCAGTTCCGCTTCGGGTACATAAGGCCGATCCTGTTTCTCCATGTCGGACGGTAAAGCTTCCAGCGCAATCGCAATTGCCTGCGCCGCATCGCCGACGCCGAGCCTTATGTTTGAGACGTTCACCAGCGAGTGAGACTGAGCGATTTGAGCGGCGCCGAGCCGGGCGACAGCCAGTCCTTTTGCCGAGCGCGCCTCATACGTGGCAACCGTTGCCGCGATCGCAAGAAGCGCAAACAAAACGGCAGCAGTCGCGGTCATGACCTGTGCGGAGCGCGCGCGGCGTCCGGAGCGGGCTATGAAATTCTTGGTCTCCGTCGGAATCTCTTCGGGGAAACGGCGCATGATGCTTTCCGCCTCCGCCAGCGGCCGACCGCGGCCGATCAACAGGTCGCGGGAGTGCTTCGCCGCCTCCCATTTTCGCCTCTGCTCCTCGACGTCGGCCCGGATGCGGTAGAAATCGGCGTTCTCCGCCACGATGGCTTTGGCGCGCTGCCAACTGTCAAGCACCCGTGCATGCGCAAAGCGTAGCGTCACCTCTTCGCCCTCGCTGGACGAGAGCAGGATGCGCCGATCGACGAGCGACTGCACCAGCCTGGCCGAAGTCTCGTCATAGGCGGCGACGGCAAATGGCACCGGACGAATATCGAAGGTCACGCGCGCCGCGGCAACGCTGTCGTCGCGCGCCGGCGCTGCCAGTTCGCGCAGAAGCCGCGGCAGCCGTAATCGTTCGGCCTCGCCAAGCGTATCCAGCGCCGCCTCGGCCTCCTTGTCGACCGCGCCGGCAATGCCGCCAAGCGCACGGTAGGCGGAAAAACTCAAAAGTCGGGGATGCGCCGATTGCTTGGCTTCCTCAAATAACTGGTTGAGGGTGAATTGCAGGAGCGGCAGTAGATCCGGCCGCTCGGCGTCCTTGAGCAAAAGCTCGTCGAGCGATTCCCCCGTTGCGTCGTCACGTTCATAGTCCAGCCCGGCCGCTATCGCAGGCCCGCGCACGATTTCGGCCAGGGCCACGGCTTCAGGCGGAGCGAGGTCGTAGGACGCGCCATCCTCCTTGAGCTGCTTGAGCGTAGCCTCGCGCAGAAAGCGATCGAACAGGTCCGCCCGCAGGGTTGCAACGATCCAAACCCGCTTGCTGCGGGCCAACAGGTCGATGAGCTTTGCGAAGCGCGCGCGCACCTCCTCGCCGAGGCCGAACAATTCATCAAGCTGATCGACCACCAAGAGCAGCGCGGCATTGACCTCGCGGTCATAACCGCCGCTGTCTCGCTCTGTCGCTGCGACCGCCTCGAGCGCGTGCACAAGCGGACCGAGCGCGGTAGCGTCGGCGTGCCCTAGCTGCGCCGCAAGCTGTTCTGGGCGATGAAAGTCGCTGTCGCTCAATTCCGGCAACGCTGCCGGCCGGCCGCGCTCGAATTCGGGCAAGTCATCTGAGCGCAGAAACAGTGCTGCCGCCAACGCCGCGAACGGATCGCCGCCGACCTCGCCGGGCCGCATGACCGCAACCCGCCACACGTCGATTCCCGGCACCACCCCCGCCGCCGTCAGCCGCGGCAACAACCCGGCGCGCACCAGCGAGGACTTGCCAGAACCGCTTGCGCCATCGACGAGCAGGAAGGGGCAACCTTTCTCGGCCGCATCCTTGAGCCGCTCGACCGCCTTGGTGACATCGCGGCTGCGGCCGAAAAAGACCTGGGTGTGCTTGGCGCCGAACGCCGCGAGGCCGCGAAACGGCGAGCCCTTGATCTCGACTGGCCACACCGCCCGGCGGCCGTGCAGGACCTTCTCGTCCAGCCATCGGCGCAGCAGCGCCTCGGCCTGGGCCTCAAACTCGTCGGTAGAGGTAAAAGTCTGGAAAGCCGCCGTGAATTGTCCCTCGGCGGTTCGAAACCAAGTCTCGAAGAACGCTTTTAGCCGCCCCCACTGTGCCTCGATCTCAGCACGGCTCGGATCGTCAAGCTGTACGCTTGGCGGCTGCGGATACCGGAACACATAAACATCCGGAAGTCCGCGATCCTTCGCCGCCTCGATGGCGCTCAACACCTCATAAGCGGTCCCGCTTGGATAAGCTTCGCCATTCTGCATGCGCGGAAAATCGGCTGGCAGTTCGGTACCGAGCCGCGCGCGGAATACAGCGACGACGATGTCGCACCTTGCAGCTTCTGGAATTTGCGCCTGGAAGGTTTCGTGGGCCTTGTAGAACTCGGTCTCCCAGCGGATTGCGTTGAACCGGGCGACCCCCTGAAATTCGCCGTTGAGGCGTTCGATGACCCGCTCCAGGCGGCTACGCTCGAACCGCGTGTCGCCTGGAGACGACACGAAGACGCAAAAATTCCGCGCGCCCTCAGCCACGGTCTGCCCTCCGCTAAGCTCTGCTCGGCAAATTTCGGAGTTAGTCTAGCGTCAAATCATTTCTCGCTAAAGTCGTGAGACTGTGTGCGCGAGCGCATGTCCATCTTGCTCGAAAGCCAATTCGGCGTGCCGCACGCGGCGCGCCTTGCGCCAGCGAATGTAACGCAACGTCATGCGCTCGACCGCGGCTTTGCACGAGGAGGCAAAGCCGAGCAGCATGAACGCCGCCCAGAACAGCCACATCGCAAGATCGAGCGCGCTTGCCGTGAGCACGATGGCGGCGCGGCCGAGCAGTTTTATGATGGCGCGGGTTTTGGTGCCCTTGGCGGCGGCAAGCCGGGCGAGGCGCGACACGTCCTGCGGACCTTCGGCCACCTTGAGACTGTCCAGTGCCGCTTGCGTGCCGGCCTTGGTCTCGACGCGTCCGACATTGCCGACAAGCTCGACGATACCGCCGGCCTCTTCGACCTTGACCGCTTCCCGCGCGATGCGCACCGCGAGCACCGGATTGAGGCGGCCGGTGCGGCGCGCGGCTTTGACCAATGTCAAACCGACCCGCGCCGGCGTCGCGGCTCCAACCGAAACATATGTGGTGGCAGTGATCGCGATGCCGACGCCGGCGAGGCCGAGAATCCATGGATCGGCAGGCTTGCCGGTCAGGTAGCGCGTGCCCTCGCGCGCGGCGTCGCGGATATCGCCGAACACGAAGAGATCGCCGACCGCCGTGCCGGCAAGGCTTGCGCCGATCGACCGGCTCGCCGGTCCAAAGCCCCTGCACAAATCGGCCCGCCGTACCGGCGACCGAGTCCGCTTTCACCTGCGCTTGCTTGACCTCACCGGCCAGCGCCGGATCGACGGCGACGCTGCGATCGGCAGCAAGCTCGACAAAGCTTTGCGCCAGATCGGTATCGCCGGCGGCAAGCGCCGCGCGGATTTCGCGCTCGGCGACATCTCGGTTGAAAACGCGATCGAGCGCCCGATCGCTGATCTGGACCGGGTCATCCACGGCAAGCCGCGCCGCCTCCATGCCGCCGCGAATGACCGCAAACGCGGCAATCGCAAACAGGACGGCGCCCACAACCGCAAACGTCGGGTGGCGCAGCACGGCAATGAATTGTTTTCGGCCCATGGCGCGAATATAGTCTTTTCAATGCCACGCCGCATTGCCGGCCATTTGCGGCTTTTTTGGCAACGGCGCGGCCAGCGAAAGCTAGGAATTGCTCCACCGGACCGCTATGGTGCCGCCCGAAACCGACCCGTTGAGACCATGACGGACAGCGATCGTTCCCCACTTCCACAACGACCCCGGCGTTGCCGTGATCGACATCGGCGCCCGGGAATTCATGTGCGTCGGCGCCAAGCCGCCGTTCGACCATCCCCATGTGTTCTGCGACATGGGCGACGACGCCGAATATATCTGCCCCTATTGCTCGACGCTCTACCGCCACGATCCGACGCTCGAGCCGTATGCGGCGCGGCCGGCGGAATGCACATTGCCCAGCACGGAACTTTGAGCGCACCGGGGAGCGTGTGCCCTGCCCGCGTCCCGCACCGTCATCGTCGCAGGCGCCGGCATCGCCGGGCTGACCGCGGCGCTTGCGCTCGCCCGCAACGGCTTTCGCGTGATCGTGTTGGAGCAGGCCGAGCGGCTCGAGGAAACCGGCGCCGGCATCCAGCTCTCGCCCAACGCCACCCGCACTTTGATCGAGCTCGGCCTTGGCGAGCGGCTGCGGCCGCACGTGGTGACGCCGCAAGGCTTGCGCGTGCTCAACGCCAAAAGCGGCCGCGAAATCGTGCGCATGCCGCTCGGCGACTCCGCCGAACAGCGCTACGGCGCGCCGTATTGGTCGATCCATCGCGGCGATCTGCAAGCGGCGCTGAGCTCAGCCGTCGCCGAAAACCTCGATATCAGCCTGCGGCTTGGCGTGCGGGTGGAAGATTTCGTCGCCCATGACAACGGCATCACCGTCTCGGCGCGCGGCCGCAGCGGCATCTGGCACGAGCGCGGCGACGCGGTCATCGCCGCCGACGGGCTATGGTCGGTCATGCGCGCGCGCATGGGCTATCGCGAGCCGCCGCGCTTTGCCGGGCGTACCGCCTGGCGCGCGCTGGTGCCGGCAAAGCAAGCGTCGCCCGAATTCCGCACGCCGCTGATCCATCTGTGGCTCGGGCGCGAAGCCCATATCGTGCACTACCCGGTCAAAGACGGCGCCCTCATCAACATCGTCGTCATCATCAACGACGAATGGAACGCGCCCGGCTGGAGTGCGCCAGCGCAGCGAGATGAGCTGTTGCCGCGTTTGTCGGTCGAGGGCGTGGCGCCGGCAGTGCTCGGCCTGATCAACCAGCCGCAGGCCTGGCTGAAATGGGCACTGTTCGACCGCCGGCCGTTGTTGACGTGGTCGCAAGGCGCGGTGGCGCTGATTGGGGACGCTGCCCATCCGATGCTGCCCTATCTGGCCCAAGGCGCGGCGATGGCGATCGAGGACGCGGCGGTGGCGGCCCAATGTCTCGCGCAAATGCCGGACGATACGACGGCAGCGCTGCGCGCCTATTGCGCGGTGCGGCGCGCGCGGGCCTGGAAAGTGCAGCGGCTGGCGACGCGCAATGGGCAGCGTTACCATCTGGCGGGCCTGCACGCCGCGCTGCGTAACACCGCGATGCGCATCATGGGCGGATCGCGGCTGTTACATCATTACGATTGGCTCTATGATTGGCGCCCGCCCGCAACGCTGTCGATCACCTGATGCTGTTTCCCACCACCATCGCCGGCAGCCTGCCGAAACCCGCCTGGCTCGCGGAGCCGAACAAATTATGGGCGCCGTGGCGGCTGCAAGGTGAAGAGCTTGCCACCGCCAAGGACGACGCCACGCTGATCGCGATCAAACTGCAGGAGGACGCCGGCATCGACATCGTCGGCGACGGCGAGCAGGCGCGCCAGCATTTCGTCCACGGCTTCCTCGAGGCGATCGACGGCATCGATTTCAACAAGCGCGTCGAAATGGGCATCCGCAACGATCGCTACAAGGCGATGTGCCCGACCGTGGTCGGCGAATTGAAACTGCGCCACAGGGTGCACGCGCGCGAGGCGCGGCTCGCCCGCGCCCACACCACGCGCCAGCTGAAATTCACCTTGCCCGGCCCGATGACCATCGTCGACACCATCGCCGACGCCCATTACGGCGATCGCGTGAAGATGGCGTTTGCCTTTGCGGCACTGCTCAACGAAGAGGTCCGCGGGCTCGCCGCCGACGGCGTCGACGTGATCCAGTTCGACGAGCCGGCCTTCAACGTCTACATGGACGCCGCCGCCGGCTGGGGTATCGAGGCGCTGCACCGCGCCATCGAGGGCGTCGATTGCACGAGCGCGGTGCACATCTGCTACGGCTACGGCATCCCCGCCAATATCGAGTGGAAGGCAACGCTTGGCACCGAATGGCGGCAATACGAGAAATTTTTCCCGGCACTGGCGAAAAGCCGCATCGACCAGGTTTCGCTCGAATGCATCAATTCGCACGTGCCGATGAGCGTGCTCAAACTGCTCGACGGCAAGGATGTGCTGGTCGGCGCCATCGATGTCGCCACCGATCGCATCGAAACGCCCGAGGAAGTCGCTGCCGTGATCGGCAAAGCGGCAGAATATGTGCCTGCGCAAAAAATCATCGCCTGCACAAATTGCGGCATGGCGCCGATGCGCCGCGAAATCGCCGCATTGAAGCTTGAAGCACTCGGCCGCGGCGCCGCACTGGCGCGAGAAAAACACGGTTGAGTTTGCAGCACTAGCAATATCCTACCATCGCGATGACAAGCGACGACGTTGTCCGCCGATGCGGACAGGCGATGGCTTGGTGTCGCCGCCAAATTGGCGACGAGTAGGATTTTGTTAAAGTTTTGCCGATTGATTGGATGTGGAAAGTGCGAAGGGAAGGAAAAGCTGACGTTCGTAACGCAAGTGCCGTTCGTAACGACTGTCTCATTTGCCGATCGCGACGGCACGGCCATTCATCTGCAATACGGCGTGTCCGCCGGCAACGAGCGCGAAGCGCGCAGCGAGCTCGAGCGCCGGTTGATCAATCAAGAGCTGTTCAACTATTCGATCTTGGAAATCAGGCGGGCGACGTCCACCGAAGCCGCTTCGCTCGACCTGCCGGCCGGCACCATCAAGCTGTTGAACTAGGTCGTGGACTCTTGCATTTCCGGGGCGTCGCATACGAGCGCCACCGAGTCATCAATTCTGGAGAGGAAAGTTCTTAAAATAGACGACGTGTTGGACTCTGTGATATCCGACCACCAAATCGATGGACGGGGCTTCGCCTTTCAGGGGACGACTGACAACAGACCACGGCAGGTAATGCTCTGCAGAGATCGGCAGCAGGGCCACACCCCGGGTCGATGCCACAAGTGAAATGGCCATTGCGAAATTATCGATCTCAAGATGCGGCGCGACATTAATTTCATGCCGCTTCAGATAATCGTTGACGATAGAACGCAGCACGCGCGGGATTTCTGAGATTCCGATAAACGTTTGACCCGTAAGATCGTGCGGAGCGATGGCCTTGGCCTTGGCGAGCGGATGATCGCTCGGCAGGATCACGACGAGCGGCTCCTTCGCTATTAATTTGTATTCGAGATCGGGCTTTGGTTCGCGGCGGAGGAAAGCGACATCAAGCCGCCCGCGCTGCAGGTCGTCTGCAAGCGTCGTCGAATGGTGGCTCGAAACTCTAATATCGATATTGACCAGTTCGTCGCGAAGAATGCTGGTGGCGCGCGGCAGCCACTCCACTTCCTGTCCGGTCAGGAAGCCCATGCCGAAAGTCGCTTTGACGGGTTGCGCGGCACGCCGCGCCGCCTCGCCGGCTGCCTCCGCCTGCGTGATCGCGAGCCGTGCATGGTCGAGGAAGGCGCGTCCGGCAGCGGTCAATTCGATGCCGTGTACGCTGCGGCTCAAAAGTTGAACGCCGACCTCGTATTCGAGATCGCGGATTTGGCGGCTCAGCGAAGGCTGCGCCGTGTGCAGCCTCTTCACGGCCGCGAGTGTCAGGCTGCCCTCCTCGGCGACGGCGACGAAATAACGAAGATGCCGCAGCTCCATTGCGAAGCCTCCCATATCTGCAAGGCATGGCGCTCAGCTTACAAAGTCTTTTTCGAGCGCGCCAGCGGCGCCCACATTGCCACGTCAGCGAGCAGCACGGAAAAGCAGCTTCAGGCCCTAAAGCGTTGCCAGAACTCTCGTTTGGCCATGCTCCGCCGGCAGGATGGAGCAAACCGGAGGATGAGACTATGAGCAACAACCCAGTCGTCATGATCACCGGCGCTCTGACCGGCATCGGTCGCGCCACCGCGGCTGCCTTTGCCAAGGATGGCGCCCACATCGTCGTCTCCGGCCGCCGCGAGCCGGAGGGCAACGCGCTTGCAACAGAGCTGCGCGGCATGGGTGCGGAAGCGGAGTTCATCGCCGCGGATGTGCGACGCGAGGACGACGTTCGCAACTTGGTCGATCGCACGGTGGCGCGCTTTGGCCGCATCGACGCCGCCGTCAATGCCGCTGGCACCGAAGGCCAACCGGGACCGGTCATCGATCAGACGGCAGAGAGCTTTGCCGCCACTTTCGACACCAATGTGCTCGGCACGCTCTTGAGCATGAAGCATGAGCTGCGTGTGATGCAGGCGCAAGCGCACGGCAGCATCGTCAACATATCCTCGACCTATGGGCATGAAGGGGCGCGCGGCGCTTCGGTCTATGCGGCAAGCAAACACGCCGTGGAAGGCTTGACGAAGTCCGCGGCGCTCGACGAGCGGCATCCGCCGTCGCCAACCGCCGGTGTTCTCGTCGCATCCGCTCGCACCGACCAGGCCTCATTCGTCACCGGCCAGATTCTGAATGCCGACGGCGGCAAGAGCGCCGGCTGAAGGCTCTTTGCCGTTCAGTGTGTAGCATCCGCCGAGCCGCCGCGTGCGAGGCGGTAAACAACAAGGAAACGATCATGTACAATCTCTCAGGCAAGACTGCGCTCGTCACCGGCGCTTCGCGCGGCATGGGCCGCGCCAGCGCGATTGCATTGGCCGCATCCGGCGCGCAGGTTCTGGTGCATTACGGCCGTGGCGCCAAAGAAGCCGACGGGGTCGTTGCCGAGATCCGCCAAGCGGGCGGCCGCGCCGATGCGGTGGCGGCCGATCTGGCGGCGGCCGATGGGCCGCACAAGCTTGCAAAGATCGCACGCGACATCGTCGGCGATCGCCTCGACATTCTCGTCGCCAACGCCGGCATCTCGAAAGCCGCGAGCATCGAGGAGACCACCATTGAGGATTTCGACAAGCTGTTCGCCGTCAACGTGCGCGCGCCCTTCTTTCTGGTGCAGCAGCTGCTTCCGATCCTGTCGAAGGGTAGCTGCGTTGTTCTTGTTTCGTCGCTGGCGGCACGTGGCGTTGTCGGTGCGATACCGGTATACGCAGCAACCAAAGGTGCCATCGACACTCTCACGAAGCACTTCGCCTCGCTCCTCGGCGCCCGCGGTATCCGCGTCAACGCTGTCGCGCCCGGCGTCGTCGAGACCGATATGTCGAATTTTATCAAGACTGACGCGGGCCGCGAGTTTGCGCTCGGCATACAGGCGCTCAAGCGCGTTGCGCAGCCCGACGATGTCGGCGGCGTTGTGGCCTTCCTGGCATCCGAAGATGCCCGGTGGATCACCGGCGACACCATCCACGTCGATGGTGGGTCGAAGCTCTGAGCTTTGGCGGCGTTTGACGATAGCGACACGCGTCAACGGGCTTCTTGCCAGGATTTTACCGCGGCAACCGCTCAGCGGTCGCTGCGCGACAGCACGTCGATCAATTCGCTGACCTTGCGCCGCTGCTCGGCCTTGTTGCCGGACGCGATGGCGTGCTCGACGCAATGCGCCGCATGATCGGCGAGGATCTCCTCCTCGGCGCGGCGCAACGCGGCGCGCGCCGCCGACAGCTGGGTGACGATGTCGATGCAATAGCGGTCGTCCTCGACCATGCGCGCGAGCCCGCGCACCTGGCCCTCGATCCGTTTGAGGCGCTTGAGCACCGACGTCTTGGCAAGCGGTCGCATGCCGGCTATATACCCCTACCGGGTATCCGTTTCAAGGGAATTTTCGACCGTGGACCATTCGACCCATACGCACGCCGCCGCGGCGGCCATCGATCCGGTGTGCGGCATGACGGTCGATCCGGCGAAAAGCCCGCATCGCCACAGCCACGCGCAACAGACCTATCACTTCTGCTCGGCCGGCTGCCGCGGCAAGTTTGCCGCCGATCCCGACAAATATCTGCACGGCGCGAGCGCCGAGCCGGCGGACGCGTGCCCGAAGGCACGATCTACACCTGCCCGATGCATCCGGAAATCCGCCAGGTCGGCCCGGGCTCCTGCCCGATCTGCGGCATGGCGCTGGAGCCCGAGGCGGGCGGCGCCGACGACGGCGGCGAACTTGCCGACATGACGCGCCGCTTGTGGATCTCGACGCTGCTCGGCGCTGCCGGTCGTGGCGCTCGATATGGGCGGCCATTTCGGTCTTCTGGCATTTGCCCGGCAACATTTCGGCCTATGCAGAGCTTGTGCTGGCGACGCCGGTGGTGCTGTGGGGCGGCTGGCCGTTCTTCGTGCGCGGCGCCCAGTCGCTGCGTCACGCGCAACCTCAACATGTTCACGCTGATCGCCATGGGCACCGGCGTCGCCTATGGCTACAGCATTGTCGCGGCGCTCGCGCCCGGCCTTTTTCCCGCGGCGTTTCACGACGAGCACGGCGGCATCGCGCTTTATTTCGAAGCCGCGGCCGTCATCACGGTGCTGGTGCTGCTCGGCCAGGTGCTCGAGCTGCGCGCCCGCGCCTCGACCTCGGGCGCGATCCGCGCGCTCATCGCGCTCGCGCCCAAAACCGCGCGGCGCATCAAGGACGACGGCAGCGATGAGGACGTGCCGCTCGACGCCGTCGCGGTCGGCGACCGGCTGCGGGTTCGTCCCGGCGAAAAAATTCCGGTCGACGGCGTTGCTGATCGAAGGCAGATCCGCGGTCGATGAATTCGATGGTCACCGGCGAAGCGATGCCGGTGAGCAAGGAACAAGGCGCCGAGGTCATCGCCGGAACGCTCAACGGCAGCGGCGGCTTCGTCATGCGCGCCGAAAAGGTCGGCCGCGACACCATGCTGGCGCATATCGTCGCAGATGGTCGCCACGGCGCAACGCTCGCGCGCGCCGATCCAGCGGCTGGCCGACCGGGTCGCCGCCTGGTTCGTGCCGGCGGTGATCGCGGTGGCGCTGATCGCGTTTGCGGCCTGGGCGGCGTTCGGGCCGCAGCCGCGCCTGGCTTACGCGCTGGTCGCCGCCGTGACCGTGCTGATCATCGCCTGCCCCTGCGCGCTCGGGCTTGCCACGCCGATGTCGATCATGGTCGGCGTCGGCCGCGCCGCGCAGGCCGGCATTTTGATCAGGAACGCCGAAGCGCTCGAACGCCTGGAGAAAATCGACACGCTCGTCGTCGACAAGACCGGCACGCTGACCGAAGGCAAGCCCAAGGTCACCGCCATCGTGCCGGTGCAAAATTTCGACGAGAACATCCTGCTGCGGTTTGCCGCCAGCGTCGAACGCGATCGAGCGAACACCCGCTCGCCGCGGCGATCGTCGCGGCCGCCGCCGAACGCAAGATCGATCTGCTGCGCCGTCAGCGATTTCGCTGCGCCGTCCGGCAAAGGCGCGACCGGCGTGGTCGAGCGCCGCCGCGTCGCGCTCGGCAACGCAAAATTTTTCGCCGAGCTCGGCATCGCCACGGCGGCCTTGCAAGGCGAAGCCGAACGGCTTGCGCGGCGACGGCGGCACGGTGATCTTCGTCGCCATCAACGGCGTGCTCTGCAGGCCTCATTGCCGTCGCCGATCCGCTCAAGCCGACGACACAAGCGGCGCTCGACGCGCTGAAAGCGCAAGGCATTGCCATCGTCATGCTGACCGGCGACAGCCGCGGCACCGCGCACGCGATCGCCAAAAAGCTCGGCATTGCCGACGTCGAAGCCGAGGTCTTGCCCGAAGCGCAAAAGCGCCGCGATCGAGGACTTGCGCCGCGCCGGCCGGATCGTCGCCATGGCCGGCGACGGCATCAACGACGCGCCGGCACTCGCCGCAGCCGATGTCGGCATCGCCATGGGCGGCGGCACCGACATCGCCATGGCGAGCGCCGGCGTGACGCTGGTCAAAGGCGATCTCACCGGCATCGTGCGCGCGCGAAAACTTTCCGCCGCGACCATGCGCAACATCCGGCAAAATCTGTTCTTTGCGTTCCTCTACAACGCCGCCGGCGTGCCGATCGCGGCCGGCGCGCTCTATCCGCTGTTCGGCTTGCTGCTGTCGCCCGCCATCGGCGCCGCCGCCATGGCGCTGTCGTCGGTCAGCGTCGTCGCCAACGCGCTGCGGCTGCGGCGCGTCGCGCTCTGAAATGATGCGAAAAATTCACTCCGCCCTGATCTTCGCCGCCTTGATCAGCGGCCACCACTTCTCGATCTCGGCCTTCTGAAAGGCGCCGAGAGCGTCGGGCGTCTGCTCCTCGCGCGGCGGCATGTCCTGGCCGAGATCGCGGAATTTTGCCTGCACCGCGCCATCGGCCATCGCCTTGACGGCCGCGGCATTGAGCTGGTCGATGATCGGCCTTCGGCGTGCCGGCGGGCACCCACAAAGCGTGCCAGACCGAGATGGTGAAGCCCGGCAGGCCGGCTTCGTCAAAAGTCGGGATGTCGGGCGCCGACGCGAAGCCGCTTGTTGGCGGTGACGCCGAAGGTTTTGATGGTGCCGTTGCGCACCTGCGGCAAGGAACTCCCGACCTGATCGAACATGAAATCGACTTGTCCCGACATCAAATCCTGCATCGCCGGCGCGGCACCGCGATAGGGAATGAATTTGAATTGGGTTTTGGTCGCGTCCTGAAAGTAGACGCCGCTGATGTGCTGCTGGCTGCCGACGCCGGCGGTCGCGGCCAGCGCCTTGCCCGGATTGGCCTTTAGCCAGGCGATGAACTCCACGAGGTTGTTCGCCGGCAGCGTCTTGTTGGCGACGAGCAGCTGCGGGCCGCTCACCAAACGCGCCACCGGCGCGAAATCCTTCAACAAGTCGTAAGGCAGGTCGTAGACCGCGCCATTGACGACATTGGTGCTCCACTGGCCGATGCCGAGCGTGTAGCCGTCGGGCAGCGCGCGGGCGACGCGCGCGACGCCGATCGTGCCGTTGGCGCCGCCGACGTTTTCAACGATCACCGGCTGGCCGAGCGTTTCACCCATGGAGGCCGCCATGATGCGGCCGAACGTATCGGTCGGCCCGCCGGGCGGAAACGGAACGATCATGGTGATCGGCCGCGTCGGAAAATCCTGCGCCGCAAGTGGCAACGGCGCGGCCAGCGCCATGCTGCAGACAAGCCCAATAAAAGCTGGGCTTTGCATGTGACGACCTCCGGTTTGTTCCGGCCGTAGCTCCTCAACATGGCCGCCTGCCGCGGCGCATGCCGGGCGCGCACTCTATTCGCATTTGCCGGCCCAGCCACTATAGTTTCAGGATCATCCGTTCCGCGGCGACCGTTCGCCGCGACCGACGCCTGGCACGCCTTCATGCTCACAGCACCGTCGCCGACCAGCGTGGCCCTGCTTCTGGGCTTGAGCTTTTTCTCGGGCCTCGCGTTCGAGGATTTCTTCGCGCGCGCCGCGCAAAAGCGGCCCGGCGGCATTCGCACATTTCCGATGCTCGCGCTCGCCGGCGGCATGCTCTATCTGCTCGATCCTACGCATGGCATTGCCTTTACCGCGGGCCTCCTCGTGCTCGGCGCCTGGCTCATCATGTACTACCGCACGCACCTGGCGGAGCCTGACGAGACCGGCGAGACCAAAGCCAGCCTCATCGTGCCGCTGCTCAACGTTCACGCTTATCTGCTCGGCGCCGTGGCGCTGGCGCTGCCGCCATGGGTCGCGGTGACGACGACGGTCGTGGCGGTTCTGCTGCTTGACCGGCCGCACCTGGCTGCACGACCTGGCGCGGCGGATCGACATGAAGGAGATCGTCACCGCCGGCCAGTTTCTGATCCTGACCGGGATCATCCTGCCGCTGCTGCCGAACGAGCCGGTGACGACGCTGACCGCCATCACGCCGCGCCAGGTCTGGCTGGCGCTGGTCGTGGTCTGCACGTTTTCCTATGTCAGCTATCTGGCGCAGCGCTACTGGGCCGCCGCGGCCGGCGGATTGTGGATGGCGGCGTTGGGCGGCCTCTACTCGTCCACCGCGACGACGGTGGTGCTGGCGCGGCAGGCGAAAGCCGATCCCGCGGTCCGCCGCCATGCCCAGGCCGGCATCACGCTCGCCACCGCGATCATGTATCTTCGCATCCTGGCGATCACCGCCATCTTCAACATGACGCTGGCGCGCCGCTTGGCGCTGCCGCTGATCGGGCTATCGGCGGCGGGACTGCTGATCTGCGCGCTGCAATACTGGGTCTTTGGCAAAGTCCGGCGGACGATCAACCGGCGCCGCAAGAGCCGGCGAAGCTCGCCTCGAGCCGCAACCCGCTGGAGCTTGGCGCGGCGATCATTTTTGCGGTGCTGTTCGTCGTCACCTCTTTCCTCTCGACCTGGGCGACCAACGCAGTTCGGCGTCGACCGGCATCTATTCGCTCGCGGCCATCGTCGGCATTTCCGATATCGATCCGTTCGTCCTCAATCTGGCGCAAGGCGGATTGACGGGCGTGTCGGCGACGACGCTGGTCGGCGCCATCCTGATCGCGGCGTCGTCCAACAATATCCTCAAGGCCTTCTATGCCGCGTTTTTCGCCGGCGGCCGGGCGACCGCGGCAAGCGCGGCGGCGCTCGTGGTCCTTGCCGCCGCCGGCGTTGCCGTCGCGCTTGATGATCATTCGGCTGCCGTCGTAGCGCGGCCAATGCAGGACCAGTTCAACGGATCGACTGGTCGCTCTGAAACGTGGTGGTGAGCTCGCATTTCTTTTCGTTGGCTTCGCGCTGCACCAGTTTCTCCTCGGTCAGCACGCTCTCGTAATCGGTGCGGTAGGCGACCGCGCCGATCACGGCGCCGGTTCCGCTCTGGCTCGCCTTGTCCATCAGCGCGCGCAATTCCTTTTCCCGGTCGGTCAGCGCCTTCCATCGCGTCACCAGGTCGTTGCAGTGATAGGCCTCGTAGCGGCCCGGATCGACCAACCAGGAGCCCGGGCCGTTGCCAAGGCCGCAGCCGGCAAGCGCCATGCCGGCGGCGGCGGCAGCGCAAAGCAAAAAGCTGCGGCCCAATCGCGCGCGGCTTCGACGGCTCAATGCGAGAGATTGGTTCCGTGACGATCCCCTGCCATCTCCACGCGCGCCCCAACGCGTTACGCAACAATACCGTTCGACCGCGAATTATAACGCGTTTTGTTTGCAGTTTGGTGCGCCGCAAATAAGGCAAAGGTCTCAAGCCGCAGCCGGCGGACCGGTCCAGCCCGGCAGCAGCAATTTCGCCGCTTACGGATGGGGCGTTGGGAATTCGACGCCGGCGGCCAATCCGTCGCGCCAAATCAGCCGGCAGTGGCGCCGCGCTTCGCCGCGGGGGGTGAGCAGCAGGATGAAGCGTTCCGGCAGCTCGCACTCGCTCTCGAGCACGATACGCGCGCCGGTCTCCGAAATGTCGGCGATCGCGCAAGGCTGCGGCGACGACTTGCCGTCAAGCAAAACGCTGGCATTGTAATGGAATTGCCGGCGCGCCTTTTTGCGCAATTCGGCTCGCTTCGGCGCCATCAAAAACTCCGCGGGCCGTGAAATTCACCGACGGCACAACCCGTGATCTTAGAAATATTGCATTAAGGAGCCGTAAACTCATCGCGCTGCGGTACAACTCCAGGCGCCGACAGCCCGGCGCGTTCGAGTGATCAACGCGGCGCCTGACATTCGCCCAGCCCTTGCGGCGCCGACAACGGGCCGGCCGCGGCCGCCGCGAACGTTTGGCTTGATCTCGCCTTATATGTCAGGCGTATTACACTTTCGTGAGCGTTCGGTAACGCCTGCGGAGGCAACCCGATGAGCGTCGCGTGGCTCGACTGGTCGAATCCGGTCGCGATCTGGTGGGTCTTTTTGCTCCTCGTCAGCGCCGTCAACATCGCGGCGCTGCTGCGGCTGCGCGCCCGCTACCGCGCCAGCCGCGGCGACAAGCCGGCCGCACGTGGATCGAGCCGCTGTTCCTGCTTTGCGCCGTCTATGTGCTCGGCTGCGCCTTCCGCTCCGTCCTGCCGCGCGCCGACGTGCAGCGCATCGTCCTGTTCGACACCTGGCTCTCCAGCGTCATGGTCGGCCGTTCCGTCGCCACCGTCGCCGAGCTTTGCTTCGCCGCGCAATGGGCCATCGTGCTCTACGCGCTGGGCAAGGTCGCCAACTCCGACACCGCGAAAAACATCGCCAAGGCCATCGTGCCCATCATCGTGGTCGCGGAAATCTGCTCCTGGTACGCGGTGATCACGACGAATTTCTTGGGCAACGTTCTGGAAAATTCGCTGTGGACGATCACCTTCCTGCTCATCGGCATCGCGCTGTCGCGCCTGGTGCCGCGCTTCCGCGGTCCCGCCCAATTCGCCATCGCCGCCGCAGCCGCCGGCATCGCCGCCTATGTGGTGTTCATGGCGACCGTCGACGTGCCGATGTATTTCGGCCGCTGGCAGGCCGACCTCGCCAGCGGCAAGGACTATCTCGGCCTCTTCGCCGGCCTGCACGACGTCGCGACCCGCTGGATCGTCACCCACGACATCGCCCAATGGCGCGACGAGATCGCCTGGATGTCGCTTTATTTCAGCACGGCGGTGTGGGGGAGCCTGGCGCTGGCGGGCTTTGGGTTGGTGAAGCACCTGTTGCCGCGCTATCGCGTGCGGGCGCCGCTGGCGCGGGCGACGCGGCGGCCGGTTGCGGTTAGGGTGCGGTCTTCCTGAAAGGAATTCAGGACTAGTGCGGCCGGCCGCCTGATTTTCAGGCCTTCAGCAGATGTTGTCCAAGTCATTTGATTTTTTTTGGTGCGAACGGCCGGATTTGAACCGGCACGAGGTTTTTCCAGTCGGTTTCTTCCATCACAATATTGTCCTTATCGCTTATGAACCCGACCCAGTAGCGGCCTCGATTCCCGCTTGAAGACCGAGGCGAGGACGAAGTGCAACGGCCTTTTCGGCGGGAGTTTTCATCGATCGGGCAAGTGCATGAGCGAACCGATGGCAGAGAGGACATAGCAAGCAAAAAACGGACAATGTCGTATATCTCGACTCCTTCGTCCAACGGATTAATATGATGCACGTCCAAGAGAGAACGCGCCTTGACGGCCGTCCCACTTATTCTTGAAACGGGATCGAAACCGCAACTTTCACATACCAGCTTGCCTGCCCGATCTCTCTCGCGGATAAAGCGATCCGCGAGCCAGGCCGCGCGTTTTCGCACCATGGCCTTTTGTTTTTCCGTTAATCCCTCCATTGCCGAAACGTTGAGGTCCTGGTCAATCAGCCGCTAAGTCTGTGGATTAATTTCACTTTGCACGGCCATTACCATTTCATCTGCAATCCCAATCCACGCATTCGTGGTCGGCCGAGGTTCAATTGCAAGATCGGCAATGTGCGCTCGATCCTCATCATTGAGCGGACGAAGGGTGGCGGACGGATGCGCGAACAGCCGTTTCATGGCTGCAATAGTGAATACGTCGTTCGCGTAAGGCGGATTAACGATGGAAAAGCTTTCAATGATTGGAAATGCAACCGACCAGCGGTAGCGTTTATTGCCTTCAGCCCACATGTCCTGCAGGCGGTTGAATTCCTTTTCGCCAAGGACTTCCGCAAGCCTGCGGGATTTTGGCCTCAGGCGATGGACAGCGATAAGCCTACCCGCAAAATCCCCATGAGCGTCTCTTTCTTCAATGTACCGTGGGTCAGTTTCGAAGCCTGGATTTGGCTCGCCAAATTTCTGAGTGATATATTCGATAACGTAGCCGCCATTGACCTGCGAATTAATCGTGGCACGGCATTGTTCCCGCGCGCTGCCTGAAGCGTCGCTAGGCGTAAATCCCAGCCATCGCGTCCCGGCCAACCAATCCGCCTTTGCCGCGCTCACCGGCAGGGGCAAGTCCTTGATCTGCAATCCGACGCTCCTCGTCAAAGTAGTGCATCATTGTATTATAAAGGTTCGGTCCTCTACGAGAGGCGATTTTTAGAGACTTAATACTGCTTCACTGAGCCTAGAGCTTTGCGGCAGAACGCAAGGCATTTAGGACATCGGGATTATTAGCTAGCTTTTGAGCGACCTGATGCCCATCGAGAATCCCGACCGGGCCACCTTCAATATGCTTCCATTGAGGCAGATTTAGCACGGGAGCGAACGACGTCCGCAAACTTAGGGAGGGATGCGACCACTCAATCCGGGGACCAAGCTCAAGCCAAGGAGGTGGCGGCGTTTCGAATAGTGTTAAGTCAACAAAGAATCTTGGCCCATTCAGGCCTAGCGCAGAACCACCTGTCTCTGCAACATACGCCTTGGTGAAAGCAAAATTGGCCTGCAGTTGCGGAACGATGTCAAATGTTCGCCGGATCGTGGCTGCTTCGGAGATAGCTTGTTTCGCACTGATCTTCGTCTCTTGAAAACGCTTCATCACCGACTGAAATTGCGTGTTCGTTGCGTCCAATCCCGCGCGACTTCCATGCATGCGAAAGCCACATGCTAATACGGCACGCACACCGGGAAATCCTTGCGAGGTTTCTTCCGTCCTGATTTGCTTAAAGAGATTCCATGCCCTGACAAGAAAATCGTGCGTAACCGAGCGATTTCTGAAGGACAAATCTCGATAGGCAGCAGCGCCATCATTCACAACAAGAGTGGGGAAATATCGACCGCTATGGCTGGCGACGATCTGATGGAATAGCCGCAAACGCTTAAGAGCATCCCTCGCCTTCGGATGCAGAGGGTTAAATTCAGCTTGCGAAATCATTGAACCATAACCCAGAAGGTCCATCCAGCAAACAACCGACGTTTGAAACGGGAATGCTGCCTTTTGACGAACTAACGGAGCAGTTCGTTTTTGGAATCGTCTGGCCATGTGCAATGGAATTTTCGCTGTTAGGTAAGGGGCTTCAATAAAATTGCTGGTTTTTGACCAATAAGCCCCACTTGAAACTAGCACTAAATAACTTCACGAAGCGAAGTCATTTGATTTTCTGGTGCGGGCGGCCGGAGTCGAACCGGCACGGGATGTGGTCCATCACCGAGGGATTTTCATACCAACTACGGCTTTCGCCGCCTCGCCTGGGCGCGTTCGCGCTTTCGGCTCGTTTGTGGTCTGGACTATACCTTCACCGTTGCGCGTTCGCGCTTTAGGTGCTGCCCGTCTAGTCTCTACACCTTCGCGCCGGCCGTTCGGCCGGAGCGCTTGGCTCGGGATTGCCTGTGACCGGTTTCCCCGAATTTGAGCAGTTCTGCACCTTCGGTTTCCCGGAGGGCACTCAATCGCTTAAGTCCCTTGCGTCTACCAATTCCGCCACGCCCGCACTTAGCGCCAATCTAATGGTCCCCGCGCTGACCGCCAATGAAAAAACTCAAGCACGTGGCGGTCTTTTCGCATCCGTCGTCCGCGCGCCAAAGGGCGGCGCCGCCCTCTCACTACGGCTTGTTCTTCGCCGTGTTCTGCGGCGCCGGCCGGACGTCGCCCCAGGGATCGACGGTGACCTTTTTGTCCGGGATCTTGTCCATCGCCGCCTTGTAGTCCCTCTCGCGGTCCTGTTTCGCCTTGAGCTCGTCCGGGGTCAGTTTCTTTTCGTCTTGCTTGAACGGCGACAGCGCCACTTGCGCCGCGGCGGGTCCGGCGACCAGGGCTAAGATCGCGGCGGCTGGGATGAGTTTTCGCAGCATGGTCCGGCTCCTTTTGCACTCCTTCTGGCGCCGCAGTTCGGCACAATCAGGGCAGCGAAGGTTTTGGTCCTTAAAACCTCAGTCCTTGAAGGCCCAGTCTTTGAAGGCCCAGTCTTTGAAGACCTAGTCCTTGAAAACATGCGCCCACAGGCTGTCCCAGTCGGCGCCGGAAATGTCGGTGATCCTGCCGTCCTGCTCGTAGAATTTGTTCGGCACCTGGAACATGGCCAGCATCAGCCCGCCTTCGGGCGTGCAGGCGACATGGCGGCTGCCGGCCTCGCGCCAGACGAACTCGCCGGGGCCGACGGTCAAATCCTTGGCCGGGCCTTCCTTGTCGACCAGCTTGCCTTCGAGCACATAGGTCTGCTCGATCTTGACGTGCTCGTGGTCGGGCAGGACTGCGCCGGGCGCGAACTTCATCAGCGCGGTGACGACGCCCGACTCCTTGTCGAACAACAGACCCTTCACCTCGCAGCCGGGGAAGCGCGTCTTCTTCCACTCCATCTGCGCGGGACGCACCACGTGGGAATGGGTATCGAGCGTGTCGTGCTTGGCTTTTGGCGTGATGGCATCCATGGGCGTTCTCCTTCGGTCATGCGGTCTCGGTTGCGGACATCATAGCGGATCATGCCGGGGCTTGGCTCTACAACCCGCCTTCGCGAATTGGCGGCTGGAAAGCCAGCCCGGTGTCCCAGGGAAAGTAGATCCAGGTGTCCTGGGACACTTCGGTGATGAAGGTGTCGACCAGCGGCCGGCCCATGGGCTTGGCATAGACCGTGGCGAAATGCGCGCGCGGCAATAGCGCGCGCACGATCTTGGCGGTCTGGCCGGTGTCGACCAGATCGTCGACGATCAGCACGCCCATGCCCTTGCCGCCGCCGAGCGCGACGATCGCCGGCGCCACATCCTTGAGCACTTCACTTCGCCCTGGCTGGTGTGGTCGTAGCTCGCCACGCAGACGGTCTCGATCAGCCTGATGCCGAGCTCGCGCGCCACGATCGCCGCCGGCACCAGGCCGCCGCGGGTGATGCAGACGATCGCCTCGAACGGGCCCGCGCCGTTGAGCCGCCAAGCCAGCGCGCGGGAGTCGCGATGGAATTGGTCCCACGACACCGGAAAGATTTTTTCCGGATGAAGCGGCGGCGTTTGCGGTTGCGGCTCGGCCATGGGGCATCCTCAAGCGCTGGCCGGCCGCCAAGCTCCGCCCGCACCCGCGTCAGCATCGCCTCGACCGCGCTTTTCGCGGCGGCGAGCTTTTGCGGATCGCGCGAGCGCACCACCACATTGGTATTGCCGCCGCGCTTTTCGTCCATGAACGGATAGGAGCCGATGATCACGTCGGGATGCTTTTTGGCGATCTCGCCGAGCTCGGTGCCGATATCGCCTTCGCGGCAATCGGCGCGCACCGATTCCGACAGCATTTTGGCGCCGGTCTTCAGCTTCGGCGCCACGTAGTCGAGCATCACCTGCATGATGTGCGGCACGCCGGCCATGACGATGACATTGCCGATCCAAAATCCGGGCGCCGCCGAGACCTTGTTGAGCACCAGCTCGGCGCCTGCGGGCACGCGCGTCATGCGCATGCGCGCTTCGTTCATGACGCCGCCGGTTTCGGCGACGCGCGCCTTCATCAGCTCGACCGCTTGCGGGTGATAGCCGATGCTCGACGCCGAACGCCTTGGCGACGCTGTCGGCGGTGATGTCGTCATGGGTCGGGCCGATGCCGCCGGTGGTGAACACGTAAGTGTAGCGCGCGCGCAGCGCGTTGAGCGCCGCGATGATCTCCGCCTCCTCGTCGGCGACGACGCGGACTTCCTTGAGATCGATGCCGATATTGGTGAGGTATTCGGCGATATAGCCGATGTTCTTGTCCTTGGTGCGGCCCGACAGGATCTCGTCGCCGATGACGAGGATCGCGGCGGTGACGATGCCGGCGTCGCTGTATGCGGGACTGGTATTGGCCTTGGGGTCGGCCATTGGGATCAAAACTCCGTGCTGCCGCCTCCTCTAGCGCGGCGGCGATGGCGGCTCAAGGCTCGCCGCCGCAATGGTCACAACGCCCAATTCGTGAGCAATAATAGGGCGGGCGGCATGGCCCAAGCCGTCCCGCCGCCGGAACAATTTGGCGCGAAGATTGCTTGAATCGTACCGTGGGATGGGCCGAAGGGGCGATTGGCTTGAGCTTACCCTGGGCCATTGTCCGTCAGGCTGGAGCGGGCCGGGTCCATGTTCGACGAAATGCAGGACAGCGGCGGCGCGGTGCGGCCGGCCTATGCCGAGCTGTCGGATTGGCTCGGCCAGATCCAGCCCGACGTGCTCGACTTCCGCCGGCGCGAGGCGGAGCTTCTGTTCCGCCGCATCGGCATCACCTTTGCGGTCTATGGCGACCCCGAGGCGCAGGAGCGCCTGATCCCCTTCGACGTCATCCCGCGCATCATCGCCGCCAAGGAATGGGACATCGTGCGGCGCGGCCTCGAGCAGCGCATCAAGGCCATCAACGCCTACATCAAGGACGTCTACGGCCGCCGCGAAATTCTCAAAGCCAACATCGTGCCGGAAGATCTCGTCTTCCAGAATCCGGTGTTTCCGCCCGGAGATGAACGGCCAGAAAGTGCCGCACGACATCTACGTCCATGTCGCCGGCATCGACATCGTGCGCGTCGATGCCGAGACCTTCTACGTGCTCGAGGACAATGCGCGCACGCCGTCCGGCGTCTCCTACATGCTGGAGAACCGCGAGATCATGCTGCGGCTGTTTCCGGAATTGTTCTCGCGCTACCGCATCGCGCCGGTCGAGAATTATCCCGACGAACTGCTTGGCGACGTTGAAATCGATCGCGCCGACGATCGGCGCCGGGCGAGCCGACCGTCGTGCTGCTGACGCCCGGCGTCTACAATTCCGCCTATTACGAGCATTCGTTTCTGGCCGACAAGCTCGGCATCGAGCTGGTCGAAGGCCGCGACCTCGTCACCAAATACGACGTCGTCTACATGCGCACGACCGAAGGGCTCAAGCGCGTCGACGTCATCTATCGCCGCATCGACGACGATTTTCTCGATCCGCTGGTGTTCCGCCCCGACAGCGCGCTCGGCGTGCCCGGCCTGATGTCGGCCTATCAGGCCGGCAATGTCACGCTCGCCAATGCGGTCGGCACCGGCATCGCCGACGACAAGGCGGTCTACAGCTACATGCCGGCAGATCGTGAAATTCTATCTCGGCGAAGAGCCGATCCTGAAAAACGTGCCGACCTGGCGCTGCCGCGAGGCCGAGCATCTCGCCTATGTGCTCGACAACATCGAGGAGCTTGGTGGTCAAGGAAGTGCACGGCTCCGGCGGCTACGGCATGCTGATCGGGCCGAAGGAAGACAAAGCCACCATCGCGGCGTTCCGCGCCAAGCTCAAATCGGACCCGAAGAATTTCATCGCCCAGCCGACGCTGTCGCTGTCGACCTGCCCGACCTGCGTCGAGGAAGGCATCGCGCCGCGCCACGTCGATCTGCGGCCCTTCGTGCTCACCGGCCGCGACCGCATCCGCATCGTGCCGGGCGGGCTGACGCGGGTGGCGCTCAAGAAAGGCTCGCTCGTGGTCAATTCCAGCCAAGGCGGCGGCACCAAGGACACTTGGGTGCTGGACGGATGAAGGCGATAGCGATGCTGTCGCGCACCGCCGATAATCTTTACTGGCTCGCCCGCTATGTCGAGCGCGCGGAATATCTGGCGCGCATCCTCGACACCACGCTGCGGCTGACCGCGCTGCCGCTCGCCTATGTCGGGCGAATCCAACGAATGGGAATCCGCGGTCGCCACCGCCGGCTGCGCCAACGCTTTCTTCGCCGCCTATTCGGAGGCCAACGAGGAGACGGTCACGGAATTCCTCGCCTTCTCCACCGACAATCCGTCCTCGATCCGCAATTGCATCGAAACCGCGCGCCTCAACGCGCGCGCGGTGCGCACCGCGCTCACCATCGAGATGTGGGACTCCATCAACAGCGCCTGGCTCGAGCTGCGCAAATGGGGCAACGGCCCGCCGTCGCGCGAGGAATTCGCCCGCTTCCTGCGCTGGGTGATGGGCTCGTCGCTGCAGCTTCGACGGCTCGGCCTACCGCACCATGCTGCGCAACGACGCCTACTGGTTCTCGCGGCTCGGCGTCTATATCGAGCGCGCCGACAACACCGCGCGCATCCTCGACGTGAAATATCACCTGCTGCTGCCGGCGCAGGAAAAGGTCGGCGGCCCGCTCGATTACTTCCAGTGGGCGTCGATTCTGCGCTCGGTGTCGGCGCTCACCGCCTATCACTGGGTGTATCGCGAGAACGTCAAGCCGTGGCTGGTCGCCGACCTGCTCATGCTGCGGGACGAGATGCCGCGCTCGCTGGCCAGCTGCTACGAGAACCTGGTGCAAAACCTCGACCGCATCGCCAAGGCCTACGGCCGCCAAGGCCCGGCGCAACGCCACGCCCGCGCGGTGCGGGCGCGGCTGGAAAACAGCAAGATCGAGGAGATTTTCCAGAACGGGCTGCACGAATTCATCGACGATTTCGTCGAGGACAACAACCGCCTCGGCAGCGCGTTGGCGCAGCAGTATCTGCTGTGACCAGGGGCAGTAATCAGTAGCCGGCGACAGAGGACAGATCAGGGGACAGCACCTGCTCGTGTCGTCTATCTCTGGTCCTCTGATCGTCTGATCCTCTGTCGTCCGTCATGCGCCTGCGCATCGCCCATAGCTCGGTCTACCGCTACGATCCGCCCGCCGCCGGCGTGATCCAGGTGCTGCGGCTGACGCCGCGCAACCACGAAGGCCAATATGTCGGGCGCTGGCGCATCGACGTCACGCCCGATGCGCGGCTGGCCGCGCCACGAAGACGCCTTCGGCAATATCACCCACGTCTTCACCGCCGACGGCCCGCTCGACGAACTGACGGTCGAGGTCGACGGCGAGGTCGAGACGCAGAACACCGACGGCGTGGTGCGCGGCACCGTCGAGCGCTTTCCGCCGAGCCTGTTCTTGCGCGACACCGCGCTGACCCAGGCCGACAGCGCGATCCGCGACTTCGCCGCAAAAAATTCGCGCCGCAAGCGGCGGCGAGGTGCTCGCCGAGCTGCACGGCTTGCTGGATCGTCTGTTCGAAGACATCGCCTCGGACAGCGCGACCGGCGACGCCGCCGCCGCACCAGCGCCGACAATGCGGCCGAGGCCTTTGCGCGCAAGCAGCGGCGCGACTGCCCAAGGATCTGGCGCATATCTTCATCGGCGCCGCGCACAGCCTCGGCATTCCGGCCCGCTATGTCGGCGGCTATTTCCGCAGATGCCGGCGAAAGCGCCGACGCCGACACCAGCCACGCCTGGGCGGAAGCCTACGTGCCCGATCTCGGCTGGGTCGGCTTCGATCCGTCCGACGGTGCCTGCCCGACCGATGCCCATGTCCGCGTCGCCATCGGGCTCGATTCGCTCGGCGCCGCCGCGGTGCGCGGCACGCGCCATGGGCGTCGGCGCCGAGACTGCGGCGGTCGCCATCAAGGTCGATCAGTGAACGCAAAGAACGGTCGCTTCGCCGACGCGCCATTGCCGCAAGCGGATCGCTAACGCTATAAGGATCGCGCCGGGGACTAGCGAATCGATGACCTATTGCTGCGGAATTCTGGTGCGCGAGGGGCTTGTGATGTTCGCCGACACGCGAACCAATGCGGGCGTCGACAACATCGCGACCTTCCGCAAGCTGCACATTTTCCAGGATCCGAAAAAGCGCATCATGGCGATCGCCACCGCCGGCAATCTTTCCATCAGCCAGTCGGTGGTCAGCATCCTGATGGAAGGCTACGACAATCCGCGAAACCGGCGAGCGCGAAACGCTGATGAACGCGCCGACCATGTTCCAGGCCGCCCAGCGCGTCGGCCATGTCGTCCGCATGATCCACGCCACCGAGGGCAAGGCGCTCGAAGCCTCCGACGTGAGTTTCGACGTGTCGTTTTTGTTCGGCGGCCAGATCATGGGCGAGCGGATGCGGCTTTTCATGATCTATTCCGCCGGCAATTTCATCGAATGCACCACCGACACGCCCTATCTGCAGATCGGCGAGCACAAATACGGCAAGCCGGTGCTCGACCGCGCCATCACCTACGAAATGGACATTTACGACGCGCTCAAGGTCGGCCTCGTCTCCATCGACTCGACCATGCGCTCGAATCTCAGCGTCGGCCTGCCGATCGATCTTCTGGTGGTGCGGCGCGACACCTGCACCGCCGAACTGATCTATCGCATCGAGCCCGGCGAGCCCTATTTCTCCGACCTGCGCGAGCGCTGGTCGGCGGCGCTGCGCGCCGCCCATATCGGCATCCCGCGCCCGCCCTACGGCAACCGGGCGTAAAGCGGCTGGAAATCCTGCATTTGGCGAAAGCGCCCTGCAGCCGCGTTGACACATTGTTAACGCAGCCGATGGGATTTACGCCCGCATTACCCGCGAACTCGGTTCCATCGCTTTGAACCGCAAGCGATTTTCAATCTTTACTGCCTAGCGTCCGAACGCCGTTTTATAACTTCAAGGGTGGAAGCGTGTCGCCTGCGGCGCAATCGCACATCGCCGGGGAACGCAAACGGTCGCGCTGGGACAAGGCGCGGCTGAGCCTCGTCTTGCCGATCGGCGCCATCGTCGCCGTCGCCATCGTCTGCGTCGTCGTCGCGGTGCTGACCTCGGCGAAGCGCGCCGACGAGGTCTCGCTCAACCGCGAGCAGCAGTTGCTCGCAGCAGGCCATCGCCGGCAAAGGCATGCGCGTGCTGCGCGAGCTCGACAGCGCCGCCGGCACGCCGCGGGCGACGAGCTACATTCGCAACACTTACGATCCGCAGTGGGTGGACCGGCGCGTCGGCAAATGGCTGCAATCCTTCTACAACCACGACGTCGTGGTGATCGTCGACGGCAACGACCAGATCAAATACACGCTGTTCCGCGCGCCGGCCGACGCCGCCGCGGTCGACCTTGGCGCGCAGATCTGCCTCGACCCTCGATCTGCTGCGCGGCCGGCTCGAGCGCCATGCCGGAGCACGCCGTTGCGGTCATCGCCGAGCAGGACCCGGCAAGCCCGGCCGCAGCGCGGCGCTGATCCAACGCTTCATGGACCGGCCCGCGATCGTCGGCGCGGTCGCCGTCGGCACCGACACCGATCTTGCCGCCGGCAATGCCCGCGCGCCGATCGTCGTTCGCCGTCAGCTATATCGATGGCGCGATGCTCAAGGAGATCGGCGAGCCGCCTGCAACTGACCGACCTGCGCAAGATCGACGACGCCGGCGCACGCCGGCCGGCGAGCACGCCATCGAGCTCGCCGATGCCCAAGGCAACGCCATCGCCCGCTTCGCCTGGAAGCCGACGCGGCCCGGCGGCAAGATCGTCGGCAGCGTGTTGCCGTTCATCGCGGTGGCGCTCGGCGGCTTTGCGCTGCTGGTCGGCCTCGTGCTGCGCTACATGCGGCGCACCGCCGAGGAGATCAGGGCCGGCGAATCGCAACTGCGCCATCTCGCGCTGCACGATCCGGTCTGCGGCCTGCCCAACCGCATCTATTTCGGCGAGCGGCTCGAAACCGTGATCAACGACGTGCGCGCCGGCGGCCCGACCGCGGCGGTGTTCTACATCGACCTCGATCACTTCAAGGACGTCAACGACACGCTCGGCCATCACATCGGCGACGAGCTCATCCTCAACGTCACCCAGCGGCTGAGCCGCATCATGCGCGGCGAGGATCTGGTGGCCCGCCTCGGCGGCGACGAGTTCGCCATCATCACCACATTGCGCCTCCGATTCCTATTCGCTGCAAGCGATCGCCGGCCGCATCATCGCCGCCGTCTGCGCGCCCTACTTGATCAGCGGCCACAACATCATCATCGGCGCCTCGATCGGCATTGCGGTGATCGACCGCCGCGCCCGCGATGCCGCCGACATTCTGCGCTACGCCGACATGGCGCTCTATCGCGCCAAGAACGAGGGCCGCAACCGCGCCTGCATCTACGACGCGGCGATGGACGCCGACCTGTCCAACCGCAAGCTCCTCGAAGGCGATCTGCTCTACGCCATCAAGAACGACGGCCTCGCCGCCGCCTACCAGCCGATCATCAATTCGAGCGGCGAAAAGGTCATCGGCGTCGAGGCGCTGGCGCGCTGGAACCATCCGACCATCGGGCGAAATCCCGCCGTCGCAATTCATTCCGATCGCCGAGCATTCCGGCCTGATCATCGATCTCGGCGAATGGATGCTGCGCCGCGCCTGCCTCGACGGCCGGGCCTGGCCGAGCCTGACCATCGCGGTCAACGTCTCGCCGCTGCAATTCCGCCGCTCCGACTTCGTCGAGGTGGTCGAGCGCATCCTCGCCGAGACCGATTTCGACGCCAACCGGCTCGAGCTCGAGCTCACCGAGAGCACGCTCCTGGGCAACCTCGACACCGCGGAACTGTCGATGCTGCGCCTGAAAGCCATCGGCGTGCGCTTTGCGCTCGACGATTTCGGCACCGGCTATTCGAGCCTGCTCTATCTGCGGCGCTTCCCGTTCGACAAGCTCAAGATCGATTCGAGCTTCGTGCGCTCGATCGAGAAGGCGCCCGATGCCGCCGCCATCGTCCACGCCGTGGTCAGCCTCGGCCGCGGTCTCGGCATGAAGGTGACCGCGGAAGGCGTCGAGACCGCCGAGCAGCATCTGTTCCTGCGCGCCGCCGGCGTGCACTCGATGCAGGGCTACCGCTTCGGCAAGCCGGGCCCCGCCGGCGAGATCAATGCGCGCCTCGCCCACCCGACGACTACCGCGTCGGCAGCCCCGACCAGGAAGTGGCGCTGGCGAGCTGAACCCGCATGCCGTCATTCCGGGGCGCGCGCAAGCGCGAGCCCGGAATCCATACCCCGCTGCCTCAGACAATCGGCCTCGGCCCTTCCGTGACCTCGCGATCCGTGGTTATGGATTCCGGACAGCCGCTGACGCGGCTTCCGGAATGACGGATGAGGAGGAGACGCCGATGGCGGCGCAGAAAATCGCATTGGTGACCGGAGCCGGCACCGGCGTCGGCCGCGCGGTGACGCTGGCGCTGATGCGCGAAGGCTACACCGTGGTGCTCGCCGGCCGGCGCCAGGACAAGCTCGACGCGGTCGCCAAGGAAGGCGCGCAGACGCCGGGCGCGGCGCTGACGGTGCCGACCGACGTCGCCGATCCGGCCTCGATCAAGGCGCTGTTCGCCAAGACCAAGGAGACCTACGGCCGGCTCGACCTTCTGTTCAACAATGCCGGCATCGGCGCGCCGGCGACGCCGATCGAGGACATGCCGTTCGACAAATGGCAGGCCGTGGTCGCCA
Source organism: uncultured Alphaproteobacteria bacterium (assembly GCA_963831975.1). Lineage (GTDB taxonomy): Bacteria > Pseudomonadota > Alphaproteobacteria > Rhizobiales > Xanthobacteraceae > BOG-931. The sequence continues at coordinate 1,374,543 of CAWHSO010000025.1, read as the reverse complement.
CCAATCTCACCGGCGTGTTCCTGTGCACCCAGGAAGCGATCAAGATCATGAAAGCGCAAAACCCGCGCGGCGGCCGCATCATCAACAACGGCTCGATCTCCGCGCACACGCCGCGGCCGGGCTCCGCCGCCTACACCGCGACCAAGCACGCCGTCACCGGGCTGACCAAACAGACCGCGCTCGACTGCCGCGCCTTACGACATCTGCTGCGGCCAGATCGACATCGGCAATGCCGCGACCCCGCTCACCGACCGCATGGTGCAAGGCGACGGCGTGCCGCAGCCCGACGGCCGCAAGATGATCGAGCCGCGCATGGCCGCCGACGACGTCGGCCGCGCCGTGGTCTACATGGCAAGCCTGCCGCTCGACACCAATGTGCTGTTCATGACCGTGATGGCGAACCTGATGCCGTTCGTCGGGCGCGGCTAGCGGATAATCCGTCATTGCGAGGTGCCAACGGGTCCAGCCCGAAGTGGCCGGCCCGATGACAGGCTCCGCGACGAAGCAATCCAGGCCGGCGCAGCCGAACTGGATTGCTGTCGCTTCGCTTCGCAATGACGTGGAACAAAGGTCTTCGCACATGCTCGCGCACTGGCATGAGTTTTATGCGCTGCTCGGCACCGCCGCGGCGGCGCTGATCGCGCTGCTTGTTCGTTGCGGTCTCGATCGGCACCAGCGTGCTCACGCCGGATCCGGAAAGCCGCCGCAACACCAGCACCTACATGAGCCCGGTCGTGTTCCACTATGCCAACGTTCTGTTTCTCAGTTTGATCGCGCTCATCCCGACGCAAACCTGGGAATCCTTCGGCCTGGTGATCGGCGCCGCCGGGATCGGCAGCGTGATCTATTCGATCGTCATTGCGTTGCGCGTGCATCGCAATTCCATTTCCGATCTTGCCGACCGCCTGTGCTACGGCGCCATTCCGGCGCTCTGCTACGCAACGGGCCCGGTCGTGGCGCTGCTTCTGTTCGAAGACAAGCCCGCAGGCCTCAACCTGTTGGCCGGCGCGGCGCTGCTGCTGCTCGTCATCAATATCCGCAACGCCTGGGATCTGATGATTTCGCTGGCGCGGCGGGTCAATCGGCCGCCGTCACCTTGATCTTTGTGCCGGCCTTCACCTTGGCCAGCGTCTTCACGTCGCCGAGCGCCTTCGCCCAGATGTTGCAGGGGCTGGCGAGCCGCGTCTCGTCGCCCTCGGAGATCGGCGTGCGGCCGAAGCCGATCGCGATGGCGTGGCCGTCGGGCCAATAAGCGATCTCGCCCGGCGTCACCACCGCGCGCGCATCCTTCTCGCGCGGCACCTTCACCGGAATATCGAAATAAACCTCCTCGCCCCACGTCATCGCCGAGCCTGAAATCGGCAACGCCTCGGCGATCGCCTTTGCGGTCGGCGTGTCGAGCAGCTCGGCGTCGAGCGTGAGCGAACCGAAATCGAAGCGTATGCGCATGAGAAACTCCTCCTTCACCTTCCCCTGGAGGGGGGAAGCAAAAGGCGGCCTGCGGCCGCCGTCTTTCTTACTAAGAACGCCGATGCAAAGCATCGGCTATGCACGCGAAGCGTGGCGGGATGGGGTGAAAGCGCGCGCAGCGCGCTGCTAATCCCTGCGCCGCCGCACACCCCACCCCGCGTCCCTTCGGGCCGCGACCCTCCCCCTCCAGGGGAGGGTAAAGCAATCGCGTTCTCGCGGCGCGCTTCGCGCCCGAGTTTTGCAGCAAGAACGAAAGCCACTGATGTTTCGCCTCCAAATAAATAAAGGGAGGCGGAGCGCCGGAAGGCGCAAATCGAATGGGCCGCACCACACGAACAGATGTCGCCACCTGTCCGCGCTTCGGGCGCGGCGCGCGCCACGGACGATCCGCTTCACGAACCGCCCGCTTCGGGCGCGCTCGCCTTTCGGCGCTCCACCGCGGCTCTGCCAGGGTTTCTAGGCCTCGGCTTTTCGACTTCAGGCCAGGTTTCCTGGGACGCGGCAGTGTGCGGGCGTTACCCGCGCTCGCCTGTCCCAGTCCAGCGGCTGCACCCCGCGCACCGGCCGTAATACCGGCGGACATGATGCCCGAAGCCGCCCGGGAGCGGTTTGCGAGACCGCCCGCGGGAACCGCCCTCGCTCCACTTTCAGGATCGCATCTAGAAAGCGCCCTTGTTGAGCGAGACGGTGGCGCAGTTAGTCGTGACGGAGATGAAGGTCAAGCACGATCGACGAATTGATTTGCGCAGCCGCCAAGCATCGGAAATCCAATTTTTTGTCTGTGAATCTATTTGACCGTGAAACGCGGTCGCGGCGATTTCGGCCAGACAATCGAACTGCACAACTGCAAAGATTCGCAAACATTCGTCAGGCCTCAAGGCGCGAGAACTTGTCCTGGATCCACGTCTTTTGTAGTGGTCGGCTGAGCGCAGCGAAGCCCACGCGGACGACGCCGCACGAAAGGCCTGGGCACGGCGCTTCGCGCCTTAGCCCACGCCTACGCGCACTTTCACCAGCGCCGATAGCCGCGCCAGTGCCCATAGCCATAGGCATAGCGAGGCCCGTAGCCGCGCCAATACGGCCCGCTAATACGGTCCCGGCGCGACGACGTAAGGCGGCGCGACGTAGGTGCCGTATTCGACGGGCGGAGGCGGCGGATAGCCATACGCGGCGGGCGGCGGAGGCGCGTAGTAGCCCTGCTGTGCCGGCGGCGGCGCGTAATAGCCGGGCGGCGGCGCCGGGTAGCCTGCCCTGCGCCTCGGGATAGCCCATGTCGGCGGCTTGCACCGGGAGAACGGCGCCGAGGCCCAGCGCACAGGCGCCGGCGGCTAAAGCCAATTTCGCGAACGTTTGCATTGAAGTGCTCCTCGTCGGGTGACAGTGGGATTAGAGGAGCGCGGGGCGGCGGAATTAGAGCGCGTCCGCGGCGGATTTTTGCCATTGCGGCAACGGCTGTTCAGGTTGGTGGCGTCACGCCCTGCCCGCGCAATGCAGTGGCATAGAGAGAAGTCGCATATTATATTGGCATTATGAGCACCAAAGACATCGAGAAAGCCGTCGCCGGCCTGCCGCCAGACCAGTACGCGGAATTCCGCACGTGGTTCGAGACGTTCGATGCCGACTGCTTCGATCATAAGATTGAACGTGACGCTCAAGCCGGCAAGCTTGACCGACTCGCGGATGCGGCAATCGACGATCTACGCAAGGGCCGCGCCCGCGGGAACACGCCCGCCGGCCCGTTCGCCGTATTCGCAGAATGGTCCAGCGAGGCCGACGAGAAGGTGTACAGCGGCCTCTGACAAAATTCATTACCCCTGCAGAAAAAAGTATGGAGACTTGCCAATGGAAAAGCGACTAGCTCGACACAAGGGATACAAGAATGTCTACGTCCACAATGATCTGGCGGGCGCCGCATATCATTTTAAGCAGACCATCGAGTTAAACTTGCCGCAAATGACAGGAAAGGCATCGCGTTCGATTATATGGCTTGCATGGTAATGCTGGCTTTCACGTTTGAAGCCCAGATAAATTTCCTTGGCTTAAAGCTGATTGACGAATGGAAAGAGAAACAGCCATTCAACGACAAGGTTGACGAAATCCTTGATCACCTTGCGTTCGTCCCCGACCGAACCATTAGACCGTATAGCGCGATCGGGTACCTGAAGGAATTCGCGATAGCCTTGCTCACGGCAAACCAGATGAGACTGAATTTGATGAAGTAATCGACGTGCCCGATGGCGCCGTACGACCTATCGACCTCAACGGAGAATGGCTCCAGGCACCCAGCAACGACGATTTGTCTTTAACACGTATGACGACGTTGACGCAATTTGGAAGGAGCTACTCACAAAATCTGGCATTGAAGTTTTCGAAACGCTCACACAGGGCGCAGGAGAACTCGTTGGTGTGAAGAGCTAGCACCATTCGGCCTAGGAGCACGTATCGCACATGGTTCCCAACGCTCTCAAAGATTGGACTTATGAAGCGGTCCGCGATTTGTGTGCGGCCGGACAATCGGAGAGCGACAGACATGATTTCAAGTTCAATCTGCCAGCACTCAGTCAAGCGACCAAAATATGCTGCGCTTTTGCCAATTCATTTGGAGGCTTTATCATCGTCGGCGTTAAAGAATCCGCATCTGAACAGTTTGAGATAATAGGCATCGATCCAGATACTGAGCTTTACGGCAATTTCCTAGCCAAGGTGAAAGCTGATCCGGATATAGCAATATTACCACCTAAGACAATCAACGTTCCAGGCACCTCCAAACTATTGTATGTTATCGAGGTTCCGCAAAGTGTGCGGCGTCCGCACTTGCCCTTGCCGGCTGATCAGCGCGTATTTTGGAAACGTCAGGGGTCGAGTTGTGTTCAGATGACACTAGAGGAAATTCGTTATCAGATGAATACTTACGAGGAGAAACGTGAGAAGCTCGCCCTTCTATTGATCGATCTGCACAATAAACTTCAATCGCTGGGGGCGCAAACAGCCTTGCCAGACGGCCAATATGACGGGGACGTTTATTCGTTCGATATCATTGACCGCGTCGTTTCAGAAACGTATTCAATCTTGAAGTCGGATGTAAGTATTTTTGGTGCACTCGATACGCTCAAACGGCGCCTAATGTTGCTAAATGCCGAAAAGCAAAAGTTGCTAACTATTTTGTCACAGAGCTACGCACTTGAATTCAAGATTGCGAAAACAAATGAATACCGGGAGGCGGCGCGAAGTGTCATTCCCGCTGTAACAATGTTGGCCGAACAAATTGAGCGCACTCTCCAGGAAAAATTTGGCATTACGAATCCTTACAAAGCAACCAATTCGAGATGAAAATCATATTACCCTTAGTGATAAAATGTCAGCTGCGAATGCATTCTAGTGTCAAGAAAGCAAGCACAGATGCCTTGATCGCAGGGTGGCTGAGCGGGCCGCTACTTGGGCTGCTTCGGCATTGCCACGCGCTAGTTGCCCGGCAATCTCTGACAACCTACTGCGATTTTCTGACATTGATCTTCGACGCTCATCAAATGATGACCGGGCATCCTCCCAAGATGGATATCTCCGCCTAAACCTTCGCCCTTGCTCGGATAACATACGGCAAATTTATCTTGAGCGCGGAAGCATAGATAATGATCCTGCTGTAGATTTGGAAGTTGAATTTCAAGAGGTGAGAATAATGCCGCCGAATTTTCGACGACTTTTTTCGCCAAATATGCTGCGGTGAGCTCGTCGAAGTTTGAAATTTGGCTCGTCACGTAGAAGACAGAGTTGCCGTCATCCTCAAGTTCCTGCAGTGCGTGATGTTGTCCGAAATTGCTCTTTTTATATAGATACATCTTGTACAAATCTGGATGTCGAAAATCGCCAATCTGGATTGGTAATGCTTTGTGAGTGCTGAGTACAAATGATCGTTTGAACTGGAAAAATACAGGCACGCTATTTTTCAATGCCACCTCGACATCGTATCCCATTAAAGCTTCATCATTTTGGCTAATGAAATCCGGGGCCGAAGGGAATGAGCCGCCCGGCGTATGCTGACGCTCTAATTCTCTTAGCTGAAATCCGAACGAAAGCTCGGAGAATCCTGGCCAAGGCATTTGAAGGTCCAAAATTGCAGTACAAGCGCTATAATCTCATAAGTTGCGTGATTGTAAAGTCTTCTTCGGGCGCGTTACGCGCTCTTGATTGCAATTACCATGCTGCCCTTCGCGGGCGGACAGAAGAGTTGCTATGTTCATCTAGAATAGGATTAGGGCTTAGCGCGTGCTATTCAACCTCCAATCCACCCTCGGCATCCTCGCCATCCTCGCCCTCGCCTGGCTCATCAGCGAGAACCGCCGCGCGGTGAATTGGCGGCAGGCCGGCATCGCGCTTGGCGTCACCCTCCTCCTGGCGCTGATCATGCTCAAGGTGCCGAAGGTCGAGGTGGTGTTCGGGCTGATCAATGACGCGGTCAATGCCATCGCGACCGCGACCCGGGCCGGCACCTCGTTCGTGTTCGGCTATGTCGGCGGCGGGCCGCTGCCGTTCGAAGTCAAAGAGCCGACCGCCAACTTCATTCTCGGCTTTCAGGCGCTGCCGGTCGTGCTGGTGATGAGCGTGCTGTCGTCGCTGTTGTTCTATTGGGGCATCATGCCGCCGATCGTGCGCGGCTTTTCGCGGGCGCTGGAAAAGACGCTCGACGTCGGCGGCGCGGTGGGGCTGTCGACGGCGGCCAATATTTTCGTCGGCCAGGTCGAGGCGCCGCTGTTCATCCGGCCCTATCTCGCCAAACTGTCGCGCGGCGGAAATGTTCGTGGTGATGACCGGCGGCATGGCCGGCATCGCCGGCACGGTGTTCGTGCTTTATGCGACGATCCTGGCCAACGCCATCCCGGATGCCGCCGGCCATATCGTGGTCTGCTCGGTGCTCGGCGCGCCGGCGGCGATCTTGATCAGCCTCATCATGGTGCCCGATCCGGGCGAGCGGCACACCGGCGGCGCGCTCGGCGAGGTCGAGCAGGTCGCGTCGAGCACCATGGACGCCATCGTCAAAGGCACCGGCGCGGGGCTCGAGCTGCTGCTCAACATCGTCGCCATGCTGATCGTGTTCATCGCGCTGGTGTATCTCGCCAACGCCATGCTCGGCCTGTTGCCGGATTTTTCGGCGCGCCGCTCACCCTGCAGCGCGTGCTCGGCTGGGTCATGGCGCCGGTGTGCTGGCTGATGGGCATTCCGTGGGCGCAAGCGGTGACCGCGGGCGGCCTGATGGGGATCAAGACCGATCTTCAACGAGCTCGTCGCCTATCTGCAGCTCGCGGCGCTGCCGGCCGATGCGCTCGATCCTCGCTCGCGGCTGATCATGCTCTACGCCATGTGCGGCTTCGCCAATTTCGGCTCGCTCGGCATCATGATCGCGGGGCTCTCCACCATGTGCCCGGAGAAGCGCGACGAGGTGGTGTCGCTCGGACTTGAAGTCGATCGTGTCGGGGACGCTGACGACGTGCTTGCTGGGGGCGATCGTGGGGATGCTGACGCCGTAGCCCGGATGAGCGGAGCGAAATCCGGGGACGTTCTGATCCCGGATATCGCTACGCTCAATCCAGGCTACGAAGGCAGCTGCGCCGGCGCGGTGCCGAGCGCTTTCCATTCGGCGAACCAGCGCGTGAAGCGATCGCCGCCGTCCTCGCCCTGCCCCGGCCGCCACATCGCGTAAGCCGCGCCCTCCTCCGCGATCATCACCACCGCATCCATGCCCTTGGAGCGGCGCAGCGTCTCGACGGCCTGCGCGGGGTTTGCGCGATCGGGCCGGCGACGTTGAACGAGGTGTTGACCGCGACCTCTTCGCCGTTCCGGCGGCCGAGCGCCTTCAGATACGCATGGTCAGGGGATCGGTCGCTTCGCGCACGATCTGCAGCCGCCCGGTGCCGTCGGCGTGGATCACGGCGGGAATGCGCGCCGCCGCGTCCGGCTTCGCCGGCGCGGTCAGGACCATGTAGTTGTAGGCGTTGTAGTCGGCGTCGGCGGCGCCGTCCGACAGCTCGAACCACTTCAACGCCGCTTCGCGCGTCATCATCGGCGCCAGCGGCCGGATCGCTTCGCGGTATTTTACCCGCGCGTTGAAAAACTCACGCGTGCGCGGATTGCGCGGATTGGCGAGAATGGAACGATGCCCGAGCGCGCGCGGCCCGGTCTCGGCCGCGCCCTGGTAGAGCGCGATGATGCCGTCCTGCGCCGTCATATACGCCATGAGATCGGCGATCGCCTCGCGGCCGCCGGCGCTGGTCACATTGCCGATCGGGGTCCACGCCACATCGGGCGCGGCGGCGAACGCGTCGCGGATCGCGGCATCGCTCGGCGCCGCGCCGCAATAGAACGCGTGCTCGAGCGGCTCGCCTACGCCGGCGCCGGCGAGATAGGCCCCCATAAAGGCCGCGCCCATCGCCACGCCGGCGTCGTTCGGCGTCGGCGGCACCCATAGATGCAAGCGCGCGCGGCGGCCGAACTGGCGCTGGTAATAGGCCTCGTCGAAATGCTCGAGCAGCCGCATGCTGCCGACCGCGTTAAGCGCAGTGCCGCCGGTCAGCACCAGCTGGTCGCTGCCGGTCAAGCGGATCAGATGGTCGATGATGTGGATCAGCGCATCCTCGAACACCATTTGGGTGGCGGCGGCCTTGTCGAGCCGTTCCTGGGTGTCTTCCTTGTGGCGGATGTCCTCGACGCGGAGCATCGCATCGGGATTCCACATGTCGTTGAGCGCAATCGGCTCGCCCAGGATGCGGATCAAATCCTTGGTGTAAGGCTTTGCCATATTGCTCGGCCAATTCGCGAGCGAGCGATTGACAAAAACTTGGCCGTCGGGCGCCAGCTGCAGGATCGCGCGCAGCGGCGCATAAAATGGATTGGTCTTGCGGTCGTAATTGCCCCAGGCCGCGGCGCCCATATAGCGGCCCTCGCTGGAGAGCAGCGTCCAGCCGCCCTGGGTCGACGAGATGACGGCATAGAAGACGCCGAGCGAGTTGAACATGCTGTCGTTGCAGTAGAGCTCGCGCATCACGCCGCCTTCGCAGACGTAAAGCGTGATCGCGCCGCGATCGCCAAAGCCGTCGATGGCCGCGACCATCACCGGGCGTTCGCTCTTGGCAAACGGCGAGACCGCAAACGAGAACCAGGCGTGATTGTCGTGATGCGCCGTGGCGATGACCGGCGCCGGAGAGCCGAGCCGGCGGCCGAGGCGGCGCGCCATGCGCATGCCGCCGTCGATGTTGCGCATGCTCAGCGCCGGCAATTCGGTGGTGCGCAACAGGCTAAAACTCGCCGGCGCTTCTTCCACCACCGTGCGCGCGATCATGGCGACGAACGCGGCGCTGTCCCAGGCGGAGAACCAGGCATCGATGCGCTCGGGCCCGAGGCCCGTGCGGCGGAGCATCGTCGACCAGTTCGTCGATCGACTGGTCGGGGAATTTGGTGGTGTGCCGCTCGCCGGAAAAGCGCTCTTCTTCGTTGTTGCAGATCAGTTTTGGGCCGCGCTCGCGCGTCACTTCGACCAGCGCCACGCCGGAATTGTGCGTCCCCGAAGCGCAGATGCCGCCGAGATAAAGCGTCTCGCCGCGCTCGAGCTTTGCCCGCAATGCCTTGAAACGCTCCGCCGCGAAGGCGCTATTGGCGCGAAAAATCCCGCGGCGGGCGCAAAATCCCTCGAGCAGCGGCAGCGTCAGCCGAAAGGCCGCTCTGCCAAGCCGCGGGTGCCGGGGACCGATACGCATGGGAACTATCGACGGAGGTTGCAGCCGTTCAACGTGTCAGCAATCTCCGCGCCGACGCGCGACAGGAAAGCATGCGCTCCCCAGGCGCGCAACCGTCAGTGCAGCCGGAACTCGCCGTCGATGGCGCGGATTTCCGCCGGCTTGATCAGCCGCGCATGCGCCACCGTCACCGAGTGCAGCGGGCCCTCGAGCTTCTCCAGCCAGAAATTGAGGAATTTGTTGAGCTGGGGAAAGTTCGGGCAGAGATCGTAGTCCTGCCAGACATAGGTTTGCAGGAGCCAAGGATGATCGGGCCGCCGGTAGAGGATGTTGGCGGTGGTCAGGCCGTAGCCCTGGAGCTGCCGGCGAAAATCGTCTGAAACGCGACCTTGTTGCGAAACTGAAGCCCCTTTCGACACCATGGTGCCCTCCAATCCCCGTCACGGGAATGTTTCGAGACTCGCCCCTCCATTACAAGCCTCAAGTTTAAATAAGTTGTTTATTATCAAGGCACTAGCAGCATCCAACCCTCTCTGCTAACAAGCCATCCTGCTAGCCTGGTTTCGCTAACTCCTGACGCGATGGCAACGGAACTTGCGGCCAAGAAGTTTCCGCAGCCGCCGCTCTATATTTTTGTAATTGCAGGGGAACCGGCGCCGGTTAACCTTTTGGCAAAATTGTTGGCAATCGATCTCGCTGAGTGCTAAAAAATTTTCAGGCGCCTCTTGCGGGCCAACTTTTGCGCCCCATGTCCCGACCAAGCGGTCGTTCACGGGGACCCCGAGGGGATCGCTCCAACCACAAACCTCGTCTTTTCAATAACTTAGGAGGACACCATGAAGTTTCGTCCGCTTCACGACCGCGTAGTCGTCAGGCGCCTCGATGCCGAAGAGAAAACCGCAGGCGGCATCATCATCCCGGATACCGCCAAGGAGAAACCCTCCCAGGGCGAAATCACCGCCGTCGGCCCCGGTGGCCGCGACGAAGCCGGCAAGCTCATCCCCATCGATCTGAAAGTCGGCGACCGCGTGCTGTTCGGCAAATGGTCGGGCACCGAGGTCAAGATCGACGGCCAGGATCTCCTGATCATGAAGGAGTCCGACATCATGGGCGTGCTCGACGAGCCGGTGGCCAAGAAGAAGGCCGCGTAACCGTTCGTCTGAGCTGGCAAAGCATCGCCCTCGAAGGAAGACAGATGCACCGAGTCAGCCCGCGACCTCAGGGTGAGCAACCAAATTCAGGAGTGAATTGAAATGTCTGCCAAGGAAGTCAGATTCTCAGTCGATGCGCGCGACAAGATGTTGCGCGGCGTCGACATCCTCGCCAATGCGGTGAGGGTGACGTTGGGCCCGAAGGGCCGCAACGTCGTGCTGGATAAATCGTTCGGCGCACCCCGCATCACCAAGGACGGCGTCACCGTCGCCAAGGAAATCGAGCTTGAAGACAAGTTCGAGAACATGGGCGCCCAGATGGTACGCGAGGTCGCTTCAAAGACCTCCGACATCGCCGGTGACGGCACCACGACCGCGACCGTGCTCGCCGCCGCGATCGTCAAGGAAGGTTCCAAGGCGGTTGCCGCCGGCATGAACCCGATGGACCTCAAGCGCGGCATCGATCTCGCGGTCGAGACCGTGGTCGAGGAGCTCAAGAAGAACTCCAAGAAGGTGACCTCGAACGCCGAGATCGCCCAGGTCGGCACCATCTCCGCCAACGGCGACAAGGAGATCGGCGACTATCTGGCCAAGGCGATGGAAAAGGTCGGCAACGAAGGCGTGATCACGGTGGAAGAGGCCAAGAGCCTCGAGACCGAGCTCGACGTGGTCGAGGGCATGCAGTTCGACCGCGGCTATATCTCGCCCTACTTCATCACCAACGCCGACAAGATGCGCGTTGAGATGGAGGACCCCTACATCCTGATCAACGAGAAGAAGCTGTCCGCGCTCAACGAGCTGCTGCCGTTGCTCGAGGCCGTGGTGCAGACCGGCAAGCCGCTCCTCATCGTCGCCGAAGACGTCGAGGGCGAGGCGCTGGCCACGCTCGTGGTCAACAAGCTGCGCGGCGGCCTGAAAGTCGCTGCCGTGAAGGCGCCCGGCTTCGGCGATCGCCGCAAGGCCATGCTGCAGGACATCGCCGTCCTGACCGGCGGCCAGGCGATCAGCGAGGACCTTGGCATCAAGCTCGAGAACGTCACGCTTGGCGATGCTCGGCAAGGCCAAGAAGGTGATGATCGACAAGGAGAACACCACGATCGTCAACGGCGGCGGCAAGAAGAAAGACATCGAGGACCGCATCACGCAGATCAAGGCGCAGATCGAGGAGACCACCTCCGACTACGACCGCGAGAAGCTGCAAGAACGTCTTGCCAAGCTCGCGGGCGGCGTTGCGGTGATCCGCGTCGGCGGCGCCACCGAGGTCGAGGTCAAGGAGCGCAAGGATCGCGTCGACGACGCGATGCATGCGACCCGCGCCGCGGTCGAGGAAGGCGTGCTGCCGGGCGGCGGCGTTGCGCTGCTGCGCGCCAGCGAGGCGCTCAAGAAGGTGCGCACCACCAACGACGACCAGAAGACCGGCGTCGAGATCGTGCGCAAGGCGCTGTCGGCTCCGGCGCGCCAGATCGCCATGAATGCCGGTGAGGACGGTTCCGTCATCGTCGGCAAGATCCTCGAGAACTCACACCTATGGCTACGGCTTCGACGCCCAGGGCGGCGAATACGTCGACATGGTGAAGAAGGGCATCATCGACCCGACCAAGGTCGTGCGCCAGGCGCTGCAAGGCGCCGCTTCGGTCGCGGGCTTGCTCATCACCACCGAGGCGATGGTTGCCGAACTGCCGAAGAAGCAGAACGCGATGCCTCCGATGCCGGGCGGCGGCGGCGGCATGGACTTCTAAGTCCTTTTCAGGCGACGTGCGTACGGAAGGCCCGGGACAAAATCCCGGGCCTTTTGCTTTTCGCAAAGAGCGTGACGGCGTTTGCGCCTCACCCTGAAAGGGGGAGGCCGATCACGCAGCGATCGGTGAGGGTCAGTACGTGGGCGCCAATGGACGGACCCCCACCGGTGGCCTTCGGCCACCACCTCCCCCTTTCAGGGGGAGGTCTTTAATCCGAGAATCTGCCGCGCATCGTTCGGCGTCGCGACGTGGTCGCCCAGAACCTCGATGATCCTGGCCGCCTTCTCGACCAGCGCCGCGTTGCTCGGCGCCATCTTGCCCTTCTCCAGATAGATGTTGTCCTCAAGCCCGACGCGCGGATGGCCGCCGAGCAGCACGGTCTGCGCCACCATGGGGAATTGATGCAGCGAGATGCCGAAGGCGAACCACGGCGCGTCCGGCGGCAGCAGGTTACGCATATAGGTCATGGCCTCGGGCGTCGCCGGCTGGCCCCAGGATATGCCGAGGCAGATCTGGAACATGCCCGGCGGCTTGACGAAGCCGTTCTCGATGAAGCGCTTGGCGAGCAGCAGATGGCCGGTCTCGAACACTTCAAGCTCGGGCGTCACGCCGGCAGCCGTGATCGCGGCCGCCATCGCTTGCAGGTGTTTTGGCGTGTTGACGAAGACGCGGTCGCCCATGTTGAGGCTGCCCATGTCGAGACTGCAAATGTCGGGCTTGAGCTCGACCACGTGGCGCACCCGGTCTTCCGGCGATCGGAGCACGCTGTCGGGACCGGGTTTTGTCGGATCGGCCTCGTCGTGGGAAAACCGCGCGCCCGGCCCGGTGGTGAGATTGATGAGCACGTCGGTGCCGCTCGCCCTGATGCGCTCGACCACCTCGCGATAAAGCGCATTGTCCATGCTCGGCTTGGTGGTCTGCGGATTGCGCACGTGGATGTGCACGATGGCGGCGCCGGCCTTGGCGGCGTCGATCGACGAGCGGGCGATCTGTTCCGGCGTCACCGGCACCGCCGGGTTGCGGCCGGGCGTGTCGGCCGAGCCGGTCACCGCGCATGAGATGATCACTTTGCGCTGCATGAGTTCCTCCCACGGCTTTTCGCCGCGCGGACAGCGCTGTTATGCATCGCCGATCCGCGTGCAATTCTTATAGCCGGTCCGGTGCGATAATGTCGTGGGGGCTATGTCGTCGAAAACGGCAACGACCACGAGCGAGAGGCGCGCGTTCATCCGGCGTCGCCTGATCGTCGTGGCCGTCAGGGCGATGGGGGCTTACTCTCACAGACCATCGCCGGTAACAATTGGAAATTAGCAGCGTTCGGTGACACTCCTATGACTCCAAAATCAGGCCAAATCCGCATCGGTATCGGCGGCTGGACGTTCGAGCCGTGGCGCGGCGTGTTCTACCCGAAGGGCCTGCCGCACGCGAAGGAGCTCTCCTACGCCGCCGAGCGGCTGACCTCGATCGAGGTCAACGGCACGTTCTACCGCTCGCAGACGCCGGCGACGTTCCGCAAATGGGCGAGCGAGGTGCCGCAGAATTTCGTCTTCGCGCTCAAGGGCCCGCGCTTTGCCGTCAACCGGCGGGTGCTCAAGGAGGCGGGCGACTCGATCAAGCGCTTCCTCGATTCCGGCATCACCGAGCTTGGCGACCATCTCGGGCCCCTGCTCTGGCAATTCGCGCCGACCAAAAAATTCGACGCCGCCGATTTCGGCGGCTTCCTCGAATTGCTGCCGGAAAAATTCGATGGCCGCGCGTTGCGTCACGTCATCGAAGTCCGCCACGACAGTTTTTGCACGGCCGAATTCATGGCGCTGCTGCGCGAACACAAAATGCCGGCCGTGTTCACCGACCACGCCAAATATCCCAATATCGCCGACCTCACCGGCGACTTCGTCTATGCCCGCCTGCAACGCGGCAAGGATACGGTGCCGACCGCTTATCCGCCGAAAGACATCGCGGCCTGGGCCGGGCGTCTGCAATCGTGGGCGCAAGGCGCGGCGCCGGACGATCTGCCGCGTGTCGAAGCGGCGAAGCAAATCCAAGACCGCGCCGCGCGATGTCTACGCCTATGTCATCCACGAAGGCAAAGTGCGCGCGCCGGCGGCGGCGATGGCGCTGATCGAGCGGTTGGGAAAGAGCCCGTGACGACCGCACTGAGCGGTAGCCGCTCCATTTAATTCAAGACCAGGGTGCAATTGCCGGATAGCGCCCCCACTTAAACATTTGCGCCGCCTTGTCGTACTTTGCCTGGACGTGCCGGCAATGTTGCAATCGACCCCGCGGCCTTGAGGCTTGCAAACCGGAGCTTTTGATGGACGGCGCAGATCGGGATCCGATTGACGGCTTGGATCCGCGGTATTTTCAGATCGCCGAGACTGTCGAGCGGCCGCTTGCCGAGCGGCCGCGGCACGACACCGTCGAGGCGATCATCGATTGGCTGGCGGGCCCGGCGCAGCATTTTCCGACGCTGGCTCGCGAGTTCGACGAATTCGCCTGGCGGATGCTGGCGGCGGGTTTTCCGCTGTTGCGGGCGACCTTGCAGCTGCGCACGCTGCACCCGCAATATCTCGGCGCCAACTTTGTCTGGTGGCGCACCACCGGCCGGACCGTGCTCAGGCTTATCACCCATGAAGTGCAGGATGTGTACGGCCACGAAGACAACCCGGTTCGCAGGGTGCTGGTGGCCGGCGAAACGGTACGGCGCCGGATCGATGTCGCCGATGATGCGCTCGATTTTCCGATCCTGCATGACCTCAAGGCCGAGGGCGCGACCGACTATTTCGCGTTGCCGGTCAAGAGCTCGTTCGGCACCAATCACATGGTGACCTATGTCACCGACCGCACCGGCGGCTTCACCACACGCGAAATCGCCGATCTGACGCGGGTGTCGCAACGCCTGGCGCTGCTTGCCGATTTGCGCAGCCAGCGCCGCATCGCCAGCAACATCCTTGACGCCTATCTCGGCCCCAAAACCGGCCCAAAAGTTCTCGCCGGCCAGATCCGCCGCGGCACCGGCGAGGAAATCACCGCCGTGCTGTGGTCGTCGGATCTGCGCGGTTTTACCGCGCGGTCCGATCGCCTTCCCGGCAGCCAGATGATCGCGTTGCTCAACGCGCTGTTCGATGCGCAAGCCACCGCAATCGCAACTCACGGCGGCGAAATCCTCAAATTCATCGGCGACGGGCTATTGGCGATTTTTCCGATCGAGCATGCCGACGAGGCCGCCACGGCCGCGCGCTGCGCGCTCGATGCGGCGATGCAGGCCGTCGCGGCCGCGCGTGGCCTCATACATGATCCGTCCCTTGTGGACGAGCCGCCGCTCGAGATCGTCGTCGCCCTTCACATCGGCACCGCAATCTACGGCAATATCGGCGCCGCCGACCGGCTCGATTTCACCGTGATCGGCCCTGCCGTCAATCTGGTCAGCCGGATCGAGGCCGTGGCCAAGGCGCTGGACCAGCCGATTGTCGTCAGTGACGATTTCGCGCGCGCCTATGGCGAGCCGCTGCGTCCGCTCGGCCGTCATGAGCTTCGCGGGCTGGCGACGCCCCACGATCTGTTTGCGCCGCCTTCGTCCGCCTCCCACCCATAGGGCGCGATGCCGATGCGAATGCGGCGCCAACCGTCGCTTCGGGCCGATAGCGACATGAGTAGCATCAACTTTACGCGACTTGGCGGAGACCATCGCAACCGGAGAACCAAGCCAAACTTATTGTTGGGGGCGCGTGCAATACCAGTTGAACCAGACAAAATGCGCGGATCAGGCTGGTTCCTTGCGCATAGAAGGAGTCCGACAACATGGCCGCTCTCCCGCTGATCGTCTTTGACGTCAACGAGACGCTTCTCGATCTTGAAACGATGGAACCTACCTTCCAGCGCATCTTTGGCGACAAGGGCGCGATGCGCCTTTGGTTCGCCAACCTCATCCTGTATTCGGCGGCGCTGACTGTCGCCGGCCGCTACGTCCCGTTCACCGATATCGGTGCGGCGGTTATGAAGATGCTCGCGGACACCCATGGCATCAAAATCGGCGACAAGGACAAGAAGGAGCTTACGGAAAAGTTCTCGACAATGCCGCCTCACCCCGAAGTCCCGGCAGCTCTGCGCAAGCTACGCGGCGCGGGCTTCCGACTCTTCACGCTCACGGACAATCTGCTCGAAGTTCAAACGCGCCAGCTCGAGCATGGCGGCATTGTCGATTTCTTCGAGCGGCGATTCAGCGCAGATGGCGTGAAGCACCATAAGCCATCCCCCGAGGCTTATGCTTACGTCGAGAAAGAACTGGGAGTGAAGTCCTCGCAGCTCTGTCTCATTGCCTGCCATACATGGGATACACTTGGTGCCGTCGCGGCGGGCTGGGAGGCCGCGCTGATCAAACGTATCGGCAACGATATTCTAGAGGTCGGCCCTCAGCCGCAGATCATCGGCAACGACCTCAACGACGTCGCCGATCAACTCATCGCGCGACACAAGAGAGCAGCGGCCTAACTCGCCGCGCATGAGAGTCGCTCGCATTCAGGCCTTGGCGATGCCGACCTCCACGCGGCCGATGCCGGAAAATTCGGCAACGGCGGTGTCGCCGGGGTGCAGCGGGAACTGGCGCACGAACGACCCGGTCATGATGATGTCGCCGGGGCGAAAACTCCGCCCGTATTCGCCGAGTTTTTCGGCGAGCCATTTGATCGAGTTCAGCGGATTGCCGAGCACCGCGGAACCCAAGCCGGTTGCCACGTCCCGGCCGTTGAGCGCGACGCGCGCGGCGACCTGGGCCAGGTCGATATTCGGCGCAAGCCGGACCGGGGCGCCGATGACGACAGAGCGTTGCTGCCCGTTGTCGGCCACAACCAGCTCCATCTGGTTCACCGGGTCGCCGCGGGTTTCGATGATCTCGAATGAAGGGTGGACAACATCGACCGCGGCGCGGACTTGTTCCAAGGTGACTTTGCCTTCGAGGCTCCGGCCAAGGCGCACGCATAGCTCGGTCTCGAAGCCGGGATGGATCAATTCGGCAGCGCCGAACACATGGCCGCTGCGCTGAGTTTCCAGGATGCAGGCGAATAGCGGCTCGTGAAATTTGAACTGCTCCTGGATCGCCTTCGCGGTCAGGCCGACCTTCCAGCCGATATGGCGCTCGCCGGCAGCCACCCGACGGTCGATCAGGGCCAGCTGAATGCGGTAGGCCTCGTCCATGGTAAGTCGGTCAAAATAGGCCTGCGGAAAAAACTCGCCCCGCAAGCGGGCGGTCCAGAAGTCGTCGATCGCGGTTGCGAGGCTGGTTGTCATCGAGAAATTCCGGCTGCGTCGACAGGAGGTGGATCGAGGCCCGATTCTGAACTATTTTTCTCACCGTGCAATGAATTTCGTTTCGCGGACTAATCCACGGCAGATCGATCCGGACGATAATGCGATGGCCAAAACGGAGGTCCAGTACGACGTGATCGTGATCGGGGCTGGCATCGCGGGCCTCGTCGCCGCCAACCGCGCCGCGCAGCTCGGCAAGCGCGTCATCGTCCTGGAGAAGAGCAAGGAAGAAAAATACCTCTGCAATTCGCGCTACACATATGGCACGTTCCACATCAATTTCACCGATGTGGCAGCGGACGAAGATGTGCTGTTCGGCAAGATCGCGGCCTGCAGCGAGGGC
Organism: uncultured Alphaproteobacteria bacterium; assembly: GCA_963831975.1. Taxonomy (GTDB): domain Bacteria; phylum Pseudomonadota; class Alphaproteobacteria; order Rhizobiales; family Xanthobacteraceae; genus BOG-931. Next base: position 1,356,812 of record CAWHSO010000025.1, on the reverse strand, counting down.
CTTGCGCGCGAGGATCTGGCGCGCGCCATCGCCAAGGATGGCCGCCGGCTGATGCATTGGCTCAAGAGCGAGGGCATCGATCTCGTCGATCTCGGCGGCTACCAGACCAATGTGCTGGCCCCGCCGTGGCGAAAGGGCTTTGGCCTGACCTGGCGGGGATTTGCCGGCGACGTTGCGCTGGCACGGCTCGAAGAAAACTTAAGGCAGCGCCAGGGCCGGATTCTGCGCGGGATGCGCGCCCACGCGCTGAAGCTTGTTTCGGGCGGCATCGAGGTCGAGACCGAGGCGGCCGAAGGCGCCACCAAATTCAATTCATCATCCGTCGTCATCGCCGACGGCGGCTTCCAGGCCAGCTTCGACATGATCCGCGCGCACATTTCGCCAGCGCCCGAAAAACTTCTGGCGCGCAACGGCGGAACCGCGACCGGCGATGGCCTGCGCATGGCGCAGGCGGTCGGCGCTGCGAGCACCGGCCTCGGCGTGTTTTACGGCCATCTGCACAGCCGCGATGCGATGAATTCCGACCGGCTGTGGCCGCGGCCCTATACGGACGAGATCGCGGCCGCGAGCATCGTGATCGACGCCGACGGCCGCCGCTTTGCCGACGAGGGGCTCGGCGGCATCTATTTATCCAACGTTGTGGCCCGCCTGCCCGATCCGCTCGGCGCTAGCATCGTCTTCGACCAGGCGATCTGGGACGGACCGCCCGGCCGCGGCCATGCCCAGCCGCCCAATCCGCTGCTGCCCGAGGCGGGCGGCACGCTGCATCGCGCCGGCACGATTGCGGAGCTGGCCGGACTGATCGGCATCGCGCCGCAGCAGTTGAAGGAGGTTGTCAGCGAATACAATGCCGCCGTCGACGCCGGCACCTTGCACAGGCTTTCGCCGCCGCGTCGCAGCGACCGCTACAGGGCCTGGCCGATCAGGACCGCACCGTTCTATGCTCTGCCGATCTGCGCGGCGATCACCAACACCATGGGCGGCATCGTGGTCGACGGCAATGGCGCCGTCCTCGACGCGAGCGACACGCCGATGCCGGGCCTGTTCGCGGCCGGCTCCACCATCGGGGGGCTCGACGGCGGACCGAACGCCGGTTACGTCGGCGGACTGATCAAGGCGACGATCGCGTTGCGCGCCGCGGAAGCGATCACGGCTGCTCGGCCGCGCCGACGCGAGGCGATCGAATGACGCCGCGAAAACTCCTCGCGATTCTCGCCGGCATCGCCGCCGGGTTGTTGCTTTCGCCGCCGGTCGCACACGCGCAGCAATGGCCAAGCCGGCCGGTACGCATCATCTGCCCGATCGCGGCCGGCGGCGGTATCGACACGACCGCGCGCATCGTTGCGGCGCGGCTTTCGGAAATCTGGTCCACGCAAGTCGTGGTCGAGAACAAGACCGGCGCCAGCGGCAATATTGCCGCCGAGTACGTCGCCCACGCCGACCCCGACGGCTACACCATCTACATTGCGACTTTTCCACACGCGACGAACGTATTCCTCTATCCGTCCCTCAATTATGATCCGATAGACAGCTTCGCGCCGGTGATTTTGATCGCGACTTATCCAAACATGATGGTCGTGCCGATGTCGTCGCCGGCGCATTCGGTGGCCGAATTCATTGCCTATGCCAAAACCAGGCTGGTGACCTTCGCCTCGTCCGGTCACGGCTCTTCGCTGCATCTCGCAGGCGAATTGTTCAAACGCCAGGCCGGTATCGAGATGACCCACGTGCCTTATCGCGGCGCCAGCCCAGCGCTGAGCGACCTTCTTCCGGGCCGCATCGATACGATGTTCAACTTCACGACGTCGAGCCTGCCGCTGGTGCATGGCGGGCAGTTGCGCGCTCTGGCGACGACCACCGCCAAGCGCGTGGCGGCCGCGCAAGATGTGCCGACGATGGCGGAAGCCGGCGTCCCCGGCGTGGAGGTATCGTCATGGTCGGCTTTCCTGGTGCCGGCAAAAACTCCACCCGACATCATTGAGAAGATTCACGACGATACCGTCGCTGTGTTGGCCGAACCGGCAGTGCGATCGAAACTTGAAGATGGCGGCGCCGTCATCCACGCCTCGACGCCGGCCGAATTGACCGCGTTCATGCGCGGCGAACTCGACAAGTGGGGCGCGGTCATCAGGGCCGCGAACATCAAGGCGGAGTGACGCTGCGCGAATCCGAGCAAAATTGGCCGCTTCCATTCTTCGCATATCGAGTATTATTGACCCGATCGCGATGCAGCTTGGAGCCTTCGAATGACGAGTCCCGCAGTCGCTTTGCTTCCCGCCACGGCCTTGGCCTTGGTCGCGCAATTGGCCGTCGCGATTGCTGACGACGCGCCCCGTTACAACCTCGATCCGCTGTGCCGCGGCATTGCCCAGCAAGGCGGCATGAGTCTGTTGCCGAACCAGGGCCCGCGAAAGGATTACAGGTCCTGCATCATGAGCGAGATGAAGGTGCGCTACCAGCTCGTGAAACTGTGGCCGACCTTCAAGACGGGGAACAAGGTCAATTGCATCGGTGAAAACAGCGCCGGCGGCCTGCCGAGCTACACCGGGCTGTTGTCGTGCCTGCAGATGGCGCAGCAGGCCGGCAAGCTATTCGGCCAGTAGGCGCGACGCTTGTCGTTCGCGCCCTATATCAAGGTGACAAGCGAGAGCTTCCTTACGAGTCTTCCGCTACGTTCTCCAGAAACGTCGCGGACGGCACGAAAAAGAGAGCGCCGGACATAGCGCGGCTGAAATCCAACAACCTGTCGTAATTGCCGGGAGGATTACCGACAAACATGTTTTCAAGCATTTTCTCGATCGTTCGCGGTGAACGCGCGTAGCCGATGAAATAAGTGCCGAACTCGCCCGCCCCGGGGCGGCCGAATGGCATGTTGTCGCGGATGATCTTCATCTCCTTGCCGTCTTCCACGATCGTGGTCAGCGCATTGTGCGCGGACGTGGGTTTGACGGCGTCGTCGAGCTCGATGTCGGAAAGCTTGGTGCGGCCGATGATGCGTTCCTGAGCCTCCGTGGACAGCGCATTCCAGCCGCCCATATCGTGCAGATATTTTTGCACGATAACGTAACTGCCGCCCGGCGAAGAGGCGTCCTCCGAACCGATGCACGCAGCGTCTACTGCAGCTCGAGCCGTCGGGTTTTCAGTTCCGTCGACAAAGCCCATGAGATCGCGGTTATCGAAATAGCGAAAGCCATGCACTTCGTCCACGGGCGAGACCGCGCCTTTGAGGCGGGTCATGATCTGGGTCGCCAACTCGAAGCAGAGATCCATGCGTTTGGCCCGGATGTGGAAGAGGAGGTCGCCAGGCGTCGCAACCGCATGGCGCGGTCCGGCCTTGATTTCGCGAAACGGATGCAGCTCCGCCGGCCGGGGCTGGCCAAAAAGCCCATCCCAGGCGTGCGAGCCTATTCCCATAATGCAAGAAAGGTTTCCTTCGATATCGCGGGAGCCTATGCTGCGCAACAACGCCGGCAGGTCGCCGCAGAACGATCGGACGACCGCGCGACTGGCTTCGGCGCCGTTAATTGTCGCGACCAGAAAGATTGCGGCACGCGTCACCGCTTGAACCACCGCCTGCGGTTCAGGGGGCAATGCTGTTTGGCCGTTGGCTGCGGTCAATTGGTCAAACTCCATCGATACAGAGCACACAATGCGGATAAATTCGCGCAAATCAAGAATGTGCCAGATGGCAGCCGCACGGCCACATCGCCCGCAGACCCGTCGCACGCTTAAGTCTGCTTGAGGTCCGCGGGGTCACGCCGCTGAGGCGCCCGCCGGAGACCGCCGGTATTACGGGACCATCCGAGCAGACGACAGCCGGTTCCATCATTAACTTTTTTTGCCAACGACCATTTCCAGTTTGGAAATATGTCAATCGCACAATGGCCGGATGCAGGAGCGGAGACGAGTTCCTCGCACTCCCGTGCGAATGGTTGCCAAAGCCATGACGAGAGAGTCGCTCACTTACGATTGTCTCGTCCGGGACATATCCACGCTTGGCGCTCGTCTCGAATTCCCAACAACGGCTTTACTTCCGGACCGGTTCGAGCTGGCATTTGAAAAGGCGCGAACGATCCGTGTTTGCCGGGTCGCTTGGCGCACGAACACTCAAGTCGGGGTTGAGTTTCAAGGAATGTCGATCGGTCACGCGGCCTGAGCCTGATCGCCGCGCATCCGAGATCCGCTTTGGATCATAGGCTGACACGGTGACTATTTTTTTAATGAAAGCTCTGAAATGCGACGACTTGCGGCGCAGGGTTCGACACCTGAAGGTGCGTTTCCACCATGGCCACGGCGCCAAATGTGAACGCGCAGCCAAGAACAACGAATGCGATATACTTGGCCATCGGTGTCTCCTTCTTCAGCGGTGCCATATTCACCGATAGAGCGGGACATGGGTGTGACGGCCGTCACGAAACACCGCTTTTATCTCGCCTCGGTGCCCACTTTATCCCCGAAAACGGATTAGACCGCGCTGTTCTGCGCGCGCAGCCGCCGCGCCAGGACGCGCATGATTTTGAGCGCGAAATAGCGGCGTACGGCTCACCAGAAACAGAAACTGCTTCTCGCCGACCGGGACGAGCTTCACGTCGGTCGCCGCGATCGCGGTGGCGCTGCGCGGCGCGGTATCGATCAACGCCATCTCGCCGAAAATGTCGTGGTCGGACAATGTGCCGAGGAGCCGGTTGCCGAGTCGGATTTCGACCTTGCCGCGCTGGATGACGAAGAATTCCGTCGCCGCATCTCCTTCCTTGAAAATGACCTCACCGGCCTTGAATTCGCGTAACGCTGCGCCGGCACCGACCAAAATGCCAAAATCGACGGACGGATCGGCCATGACACGTTCCCCAACGTTGCTGCAATGTCGCGGCGATGACTCAATTATTGCAGTTCCATGACGATGGATGATTGCAGTTTTATGACAGAGCCCGGCGCAAAGCCAGATCAGGCCAGGCCCATATCGGCCAAGACCTTGTCGAGCTGCTTTTCCACCTCCAGCGAGGCAGGGACCAGCGGACTGCGGTGCTCGTTGGTCTTGAGCACACCGAGCCGCTTGAGCATGTACTTGACCGGGATCGGGCTACTCTCCAGCGCAACGCCGCGAAACAGCGGATAGAGTTTCAGATTGAGCGCGATCGCGCCGTCGATGTCGCCTTTGGCAAACGTCTCGTAGAGTTGCGACACCAGGCGCGGCGCCACATTGCTCGCCGTGATCATCATGCCGCAGCCGCCGATGCCGAGCATCGGCAAAGTCGGCAGCTCGAGCCCGGCAAAAATGCGGAAATCGCGGCCGAGCCGCGCCAGCGCGCCGGTGACGAAGCCGACATCGGTGTCGGTGTTCTTCAGGCCGGCGAAATGCGGCACCTCGTCCTTGATCGCGGCGAGCGTATCGACCGCGAGCGTGAAGCCCGCGCGGGCGGGGATGTGATAGATCAAAAACGGCCGCCTGGTGCGCGCGCCGAGTCTCGCGAAATAGGACACCGCGCCGCGCTGCGGCGGCGCCGAATAGAACGGCGTCACCACCAGGATCGAATCCGCGCCCGCCTTGTCGAAGCGGTCGATCAAGGCGGCGGTCGCCTCGAACGATTCCGATGCCGTGCCGGCGCAGACCGGACGGCGGCCATTCGCCGTCTTGATGGCAAATTCGACGAGCGCGCCACGCTCCTCGACGGACAACATGGTCGGCTCGCCGCTGGTCGCGTTGACGAGGAGGCCGTGGCTGCCTTCGGCGATCTGCCGCTCGATCAGGCTTGCGTAAGCGTCGAAGTCGATCCGCCCGTCGCGGAAGGGAACGACCAGGGGACAATACGGCGCCGCGCAAAAAATCCAACGCTGGCATTACGCAAACTCCCGGCCTAGCGCCGCGACATTCTGGAAAGCGGCTTGCGCGAAAGCGATATGTCAGAAAATGCAGGCCCGGAAAATACTAACGGCCACGAACGACTAGGTGCGCGTACATCCGGCGTCACCCGTCGAAACCGTGGCCGTCCCGTAACGGAGCCCGTTAAGGCATCGACGCTACGCAAATACAGATAGGCGCGGTTTGTGGTTTATGCAAGACTGGCCGCCGGGAACTTTGAAATTCCCCATAAGTGTTGCATTTTTCCGACACATCCGGGTCGCCGCAAAATCTTAACGAAAGGTGCAAACCTTAACGGACGGTACTCCATCAAGGGAGCGGACAATGGCCATGTACCCCAACGATGCCGCCGGCATGGAACGCGCGGTGGCCAACGCGATCCACGAGCACTGGAAGCTGTTTCTCATCGAAGGCATCATCCTGATCATCCTCGGCATAGCCGCGATCATCGTGCCGCCGATCGCGACGCTCGCTTTCACCATCGTCATCGGCTGGCTGTTCCTGATCAGCGGTGTCGTCGGCCTGTTCACCACGTTCTATATGCGCAACGCGCCGGGCTTCTGGTGGTCGCTGTTCTCCGCCGTTATCGCCATCCTCGCCGGCGGCGTGCTGCTGGCCCGGCCGATCACCGGGACTTTGTCGCTCGACCTTCGTGCTGATCGCCTTCTTCGTGATCGAGGGCATCGTCACCATCATGTACGCCATCGATCACCGTGCCCAGCTGTCCAGCCGCTGGGGCTGGATGCTGGCGAGCGGTGTGGTCGACCTGATCCTCGCCGGCATCATCTTTGCCGGCCTGCCGGGCACGGCGGCCTGGGCGCTCGGGCTCCTCGTCGGCATCAACATGGTGTTCGGCGGCACCGCCATGATCGGCATGGCGCTCGCGGCGAAGGAGCCGGCCTAGCCGGCGTCATTGCGAGGAGCGTAGCGACGAAGCAATCCAACGTCGGCGGCGCCGGCCTGGATTGCTTCGCGGAGCCTGTCATCGCCGGCCAGCGACCCGTTGGCTACGCAATGACGGCTACTCCGCCGGCTGCTGCACCACGCGCGTCTTTTCCACGCCGTTGGCAATGAGCGCGATCAAGAGCACCGCGACCAGGAAGCCGAGCGCGATGACGGCGGTGGCGTCGAGCACCAGGTCGAAGCCGCCGCGGGCATAGAGGAAGGCGATCATCGACACCGCGACGCCGGACACCATGAAGGTGAGGAAATAGCGCACCGCATAGACGCGGCCGCGCCAGGCATCGGCGGTGTAGCGGGCGATGACCAGATCGTTGAGCGTGATCTGGCCGTAGATCGCCGCCATGGTGAAGGCGAGCGCGAACAACAACGACGTGCCGGCCGCATAGGCCGCCCAGACCACGCCGACGAACTGCAAGACCGCGCTGATGGCGAACAGAATATGCAGCGGGAAGCGCTCGACCAGCCGGCCGACGGTGATCTGCGCGACCGCGCCGCACAGGAACACCGCCGTGGTCAAGCCGCCGACCATGATCAGCGAGATGCCGTTGCCGACGCGCTCGTCGACGATTTTCGGCAGCGAGATCGAAATCGTGTTGAACACCAGGCCGGCGCTGAGCGCGACCACGACGAACAGCCCGACGATCATCGCCGCCGAGGTATTGGAGAGCGAGACGTCGGGCGAGGTGCTGCGCGCCGCGGCGTGCCCCTTCTTCTCATCGGGAACGATCCAGAAATAGATCGCCCCGGTCAAGACGCAAATCAGCCCCGGCACCAGGAAGGCGCCGCGCCAGGTCAAGGCCGCGGTCAGCGCCGCGGTGATGCCGGCGGCGAGCGAGACGCCGAGATTGCCGCAGACGCCGTTGAACGCCATGGTGCGGCCGCGCTGGGTGGCGTTTTCCAAAATCATCGCGGTGCCGACCGGATGATAGATCGCCGCGAACACGCCAAGCATGAAGAGAGCGATGCCCAAGCCCACCAGCGACGGCGCCAACGCCGCGCCGATCAGCGACAGGCCGCAGCCGACATAGAAGCCGACCATCATGTTGCGCCGGCTCCAGCGGTCGGCGAGCCAGCCCGCCGGCAGCGAGAACAGCCCGAAGGCGACGAAGGACGCGGTCGCGAGCGCGATCAGCGACGCATAGGTGCGGCCGTAGATCACCGCCAGCTCGATCACCACCGTGGGATAGATCAGGATCACGAAGTGATCGAGCGCATGCGCCCAATTCATGAAGCCGATCGCAAGCCGCCGCCGCGTTAGCTCGGAGGCGGTTTCGGACGCAAAGCGGCCAGACGGCGAAACTTCGGCGGTCATCGAATAATTCCCGGTCAGCGACGCGCAGGTATAGCGCGCGGTCGCGCTGCGACATACCCCAATCTTGCAGGGCTGGTAGCCGGCTGTGAAGGGCTAGGCGTCCTCCTCCAGCGGCTCGAATTTCGGCTGAAACCAGATCTGCGCGATCAGAGTCGGCACCACGGCGCTGCCGATCACCGCGGTCAACAGCACGGTATATTGGCTCTGATCGATGATGTGGTTGGTCAGGCCGAACAGCGCCGAGATCGAGCCGAAGGTCAGGCCCGTCGACATCATCAAGGTCGTGTACATGCCCTCGCGCGTGATCGAATTTGAAATACCGCGTCAGCGGCAGAATGCCGACGAATTTGGTGAACATCTTCATCGCCAGGAAGGCGCCGATCAGCGCGAGGCCGGCGACAAGCGCGTGCCATTCGATCAGCGAACCGGCCTTGAGAAAGTAGAACGGCGTGAGGAAGGCAAAGCAGATCGCGCGGATGCGAAGCTGCAGCTCGCGCTGCCCCATGAAGAACGGCGCCAGCGCCATGCCGATCAGATAGGCCGGCAGCACGGCTTCGCTCTTTCCCAAGATTGGCGAGGCCGCCCAGCGCGAACAGCACCAGAAAGAGAAATTTTATCTCGGGCTCGCTGGCGCGGCCGCCGATTTTCTTGAACAGCCAGGGCACGATGAACGGCAGCACCGCGACGGCGACAACGGTGACGACGACGAACAGCAGCAGATAAAGATTGTAGTTGGCGAAGACCAGCCCGAGCGCCAGCACGGTGCCGATGTCGTTGATGAAGCAGGCGGCGAGGATGATCTTGCCGAGCTCGGTGCGGTTATAGCCGGTCTCGACCATCACCGCGTAGACCACCGCGACCGACGTGGTGGAGAGCGATATGCCGGCGATCTGCGCTTGCGGCCACGGCCAGCCGAGCCCGTAGCGGGCCAGCAGCAGGCAGCCGATATAGGGCGCAAAAAATCCCATCAGCCCGATGGTGACGCTCGAGCCGAAATTGCGTCTTGACCACGTGCGGATCGATGTCGGTGCCGGCGAGAAACGTCAGCACCACGGCGCCGACGCCGGCGATGTAATTGATCCAGGGCGTGAGCGGCAGCCCGATGGTGTTGCCGGCGATGGCGCCGACGACGATCTCGAACAAAGCCGCCGAGATGGTGATCCACAGCGAGCCCAAGGCGGCGGCGAGCGCCAGCGCGATCCACAGCGCCGATTGAAACCAGATATTGTCCATCTCACGTCCCTTTCCGTCGTGCCATACCGGGCACAAAAAGACCCGCGCTGCGGCGGGTCACGAAAAGCCCCGCCGCAATCGCATTGCGGCAGGGGTCATCAGCTCTGGTGAGCGGTTTTGGGGAACCCCATCCCCATCAGGTCGATAGCGATTCTTATATACAGGATTTCGCGGCGGCTTCAACGCTGCGGAGACGCATACCAATTGAGTTGCCGCCAATGTCCGTTTGCGGCACGTCGAGGACACAAATCAGACATCTCCAGTTTCCGGAATGTGCCAGATCCGGCCATTTTACACAGGCAATGGATAAATCCCGTCTCGGCGCCCCATGCCTAGTCGCTCTTACTTCTTCATAAATTCCAATCATTTAGTTACAAAATGGCAAAGCGGTGTCGAATCTCCTCATCAAGAAAGGGCGTTGACGTCGGAAGCGGGACTCCACCGCTTCGCCTCCATGATACATAACATTAAGTTGGTCTACAGCGCGACGAGCAGTCTTTGGTCTACAGCGCGACGAGCAGTCTGATGTCGATTGCACTTCCGGTTCCTAATTTAGAAGAAATAAGGCGCGAGTTGGAATCGCCGCATCCAAGTGTGCTCCTGGTAGTTGGGACTGGAATTTCCTTCGGCGCAAGCGGCGACATACGGGCGACCTGGAGGGGCCTATTAGAAGATGGAATTCATAGTCTGGAGGCACTAGGAGCCAAAAAAGAATCGTGCGATGCTGCACTGATATTACTGCGCGACGCGTTCAACGCCACACCATTTGACCTTGATGAAGTCCTACAACGTGCACAATCATTAACTCAAGAATTTGGAAAGCTCGGCGCAACACATTTTTCTAGCTGGCTTGACAACTCAGTAGGCACAATAAGGATCGCACAAAATAGACGCGAGACGCTTGATGCGATTGCTGAGTTACAAAGTGCAGGCGCGTTGATACTTACAACTAACTACGACAATCTCCTGTGTGAAGCTACTGGTCTGGAACCTGTCACCTGGCAGCAACCAGGTGAGATACTCAAAATCATCAATCGACAGCGAACGGGCATTATTCATATCCACGGACACTGGAAATCTCCTTCCTCCATCATTCTTGGCACCAATTCCTATTCCCAACTAGTTCAGGCCACCACAACTCAAACGGTATTCAAGACCCTTTGGATGACGCTTCATTGGGTTTACCTTGGGTGCGGCAGCGGTGGCATCGATGATCCAAATCTCGGCACGCTACTTAGGTGGGCACGCGAAACAAATCTTGGCGAGAGCGCGTTGACTGATTATTTTTTGTCAACACAACAAGCCATAGATGCATTACCGACTTACGTAAGAGAGTCAAAAAACACTATAGCCTGCGCATACGCGACGCACGATAACCTATCTAGCGTCTTAAAGACCATCCGGCCAGACCCGAGAATTTCGCCATTTGAGCTTTTGGGTCCGCATTTTAGCCTGGTTAGAGATGTTGCAATTTCGCCCTTGGACAACCCGTTTCCCTCGTGGCAGGAATTTCAAGATGGTTTAGTGCCGTCCCTTGATGTGGATGATGACGTTTCAAATAAACTCGCCAAACACGGCTGGGCATTCGCATTTGATGTGGCTTCGGTCGGAAAAACAACGCTGGCTTTGAGAATTGCTGCAAGGCCTGAGCACCGACACTCACACAGACTATACTTGTCATTAAAGCACAATCCTGACTTTCTTGAAAGAGGCGACGACAGTCCGCATGCGGGTATGGCCCGCGCCAAACAACCTAACTCCTTGATCATCATCGATGATGCACATGTCAACCCGAGATTAGCGCTTCAACTTTGGCGACAATCGAAGGAGCTGCCATTTGGAAGCCGATTATTAATAATCGCAACATCTATGGATAGGTTGGTCTACCTTCCTGGCGAAGACAGCCTAAGACAGTTGCAGAACGATCCCGACAACCCACCTGTCCCAGTTCGTGCCAGCAATGAGGAACTGTTAGCTATTGCTAAATATGTTCTGAGTCGGTTGAATGTTGATCCGCGGAGCCTAAATCCCCCACTCTCTGCAGTAAATGAGTGGCACCGTCGGTTTGGCGGCGAATTGGGCGCGTTCGTTATTTCGATATCGCAGTGCCGCGAACAACTCCTGAACCAGAATTACTCCCTGCCAACAACCGCAGCGCAAGAATGGATATGGGCGCGCCATTTGCATTGGTTAAGTCAAAACGCGCGGGCCAACATTGTCTGCTTAGCAGCATTTGGCCAGGACAGATTGGAGCTGTCCGTGCCAGAGCAATGCCTTCCACATCAGGACGCCGAGACACTTGCCCAACTGTTGAGTTCGACTTTGATCGCGAGATTTCATAGAAAACGCCGCATCCATTACATTTTGCGGGAACCAGGCTGGTCCGGGTTAATTAGGGGTGCCCTGAGTCCTTGCCCAATCGGCATGGCAATGATTGACGCGCTAGAAAAGGACTTGGAATTTTCTCAGATGTTTGTCCAAACGCTCATTGACAATCAATATTTTTCGCTTGTCGCTACATTTTATTCATACGTTGGCAGCAATCTTGATCTCCTTGTTCGAACGATATTACGATCCCCCCTTGATGCCAGTGCTTGGTTTCTTAGCATTGCCAAGCGCCAGGGATACCAAAGCCTGATTGATCAAATATGGCCAATCCTCTCCGGGCATTCACAAGTCCTTACTAAATCGCTATTTAACGCGCGCCTTGAGGCAAGCGCGTGGTTCCTTGCCGTTACCAAAGAGCATAACCAGCAGGCGCTACATAAATATTTGTGGAATGCTTTAGCCGGAAACCCGAAGCGCTTGGCCGGACATCTCTTTGAGACGTCGCCTGAACACGTTGCCTACTTTCTTACCTTGGCTTTCAAGGAGGGCGAAGTAGCCTTGGTCAAGTTTCTATGGGACGACTTGGCATCGGAACCAAATCGCCTTTCCGTTTGGATCCTACAAAGCTCGCCCGAACACGGATCGCAACTCATAATGACCGCCTTCGAATACGGTGCCCACTCGCTTCTCGACAATCTTTGGCGCGAGCTTAGCAAATATTTCGGACGCATTTCCGAGTGGCTTATTTCGGCCCGCATGGGCCACTCCTCCCGCTTCATAAAAATTTCTAGCGCGCTGGCTCCGTCATCGTTTGTAGATCAGCTGTGGCACGAACTGAGCTCAAATCCCGGGCGACTTTTCAGTTGGGCCTGCCAAAGTTCTGCTAGCGAAGTGACAAGCTTCATTGCGTTAGCCAGTGGGCGAAAGAACATCACGTTATTAGATGGGTTCTGGCACTTAGCAATGTCCAATGCGGGAAAATTAGCCCTCGCTTGGCAAAACTCCAGTCCAACAGAATTGGCGGGCATTCTCCGCCGCGCTCCCAAAGAGAACCAAACAACTCTCATCCGGGAACTTGATTGGGCTAAAATGGGGTTCATGAAACCCAATACAGACCAGAGTCTTTTTGGTGCGGCCAATTTAGCCGAAATATTGTATAAATGTGGTCGACCTGATCTGACTGAATTACTCGTCGATAAATTAGTTCTAAGGAAGCAAGATAACGATTTTGGAAGACCAGAATTCGCCTTAAAGGAGCTATCTGCACTGTTGTCATTACCCCTGAAGAATCCCCGAAGAATTGACGATCTCTTACCTTTCATTTGCACGAAGCAGCGGTTGTCTTTGGTCTATAAAAAATGCAAAATACAGGATTTGATAAATTCATTGTACACTATCGCTATTCGACAGCCTCCAAGCGTCCTGTCACGTCTGCACCACAGCAGTATATATTCACGGCTGAAGATGTTATTTCGTGCGACGGAGGACAAGAGCCTTTATTTTGCCATTCGTTTGCTTGGGGTATGCGAACTCATCGGGCTGACGTGCAAGCCAGATCTGGTATTTGGCGTCTCAACAGAGAGTATCGCAGGTACCCTGCAGTTTCTTCCATTTCCGAGCAACGCCTATCGAATTATTCAGTCCAGCCAATTTTGGCTTGGATTGCGTGTAGCTACAAGGTTAGTGGATAAACCAATATATGTTGACCGGCGGACGCTTCAAATTAATCTAACGTCCGCCGGAAGCGCGTCCGCGCGAAGCGCGTGACCGCATCGTCATCGCCACCGCCATCAAGCCGGCCAGCGCCAGCGTGTCGTATTGCAATTGGCCGAGCGTCGAGCCCTTGAGCATGATCGCGCGGGCGATGCGCATGAAATGGGTGAGCGGCAGAAATTCGCCGATCACTTGCGCCCAGCGCGGCATGCCGAGGAACGGGAAGATGAAGCCCGACAGCAGCATGTTGGGCAGAAAGAACATCATCGACATCTGCACGGCTTGCAGCTGGTTCTGCGCCAGGGTCGAGAACGTGTAGCCGAACGACAGATTGGTGGCGATGAACAGCGTGGTCGAGCGCGCCGAGCAGCGCCAGATTGCCGACGATCGGCACGCCGAACATCAAGACGCCGGCGCCGATGATCAAGGCCGCTTGCAGGAAGCCGACCAGCACATAGGGCGCGATCTTGCCGAGCATGATCTCGAGCGGCGTGATCGGCATGGCGAGCAGGCTCTCCATGGTGCCGCGCTCGGTCTCGCGCGTCACCGACAGCGCCGTGAAGATCAGCATGGTCAGCGTCAGGATGGTGCCGAGCAGCCCCGGCACGACATTGAGCGCGGTGACGGCGGCCGGGTTGTAGCGCTGATGGGTGCGGATCTCGAACAGCGGCTGGCCGGCGTCGGGCAAGCCGTGATCGTTGGCGAGCGCGGTGTTGACCAACTCGCGACAGCGCCGCGACCGCGGTGCCGGTCGCCACCGGATCGGTGGCGTCGGCGGCGACCAGGAGCGCCGGCTTGTCGCCGCGGCGTAACGCGCGCTCGAAATTCGCCGGGATTTCGACGGCGAACAGCACCTTGCCCGACGCGAGCGCCTGATCGAGCTCGGCATCGTTGTGCAACAGCATGGTCACCTTGAAGAACTTGGTGTTCTGCATCGCCGCCAAAATGGAACGGCCGACGTCGCTGGATTCCTGCAGCAGCACCGCGGTCGGCAGATTGCGCGGCGTGGTGTTGATGGCATAGCCGAACAGCACGAGCTGCAACAGCGGAATGGTGATCATGGTCGCGAAGGTGATGCGGTCGCGGCGCAGCTGCAAAAATTCCTTGAGCAGCATGGCGCCGGAGCGGCGCCAAAAACCGTCGGCGCCGATCGCCGCGGCAAGGCTGCGAGCGCGCTCATGATTCCCCTCCCCCTTGTGGGGAGGGGTTAGGGGTGGGGGTCGGAGGTGATGCGCGAACGCGGACGATTGTTTGCAGCCGTCGCCGCTGAGAACTCCCTCCGACCCCCCACCCTGCCCTCCCCCACAAGGGGGGAGGAAAGAAACAAGGCGCGGTCATTGGAAATTGTCCTTGGCGCTGCCCATCAGGTCGATGAACACGTCTTCGAGTGACGGCGCAGCGCGTTCCCAATCCAAGCCCGGCCGGCCGCGGTAAGGCGCAATCGCCGCTTCGAGTGCCGCCTCGTCGCGGCCGGAGACGTGCAGGCTCGTTCCAAATGGCGCCACCATCTCGACGCCGGGATCCTTTTTAAGCTCGTCGGCCAGCGCGGTGAGATTTTGGCCGTCGGTCGTGTTCACGGTGAATGTGGTGAGGTGCGAATGCGCGATCACGTCGTGGACCGTGCCGCGGGTCAAGCACTTCGCCGAAGGCGATATAGGCGATCTCGTGGCAGCGCTCGGCTTCGTCCATGTAATGGGTGGAGACCAGCACGGTGAGCCCGTCGGCGGCGAGCTTGTGAATCTCGCCCCAGAAATCGCGCCGCGCCTTTGGATCGACGCCGGCGGTCGGCTCGTCGAGCAGGAGCAGCTGCGGATTCGGCAGCGTGCAGGCGCCGAGCGCGAGCCGCTGCTTCCAGCCGCCCGACAGCTTGCCGGCGACCTGCTCCTCGCGGCCTTGCAGGCCGAGCCGCTCGATCATCGCTTTCGCCGCGGCGACCGGATGCGGCAGGCCGTAGATGCGGGCGATGAATTCCAGATTCTCGCGCACCGAAAGGTCCTCGTAGAGACTGAAGCGCTGCGTCATGTAGCCGACGCGGGTTTTGATCTTCGCCACTTCGGTGCGGATGTCGTAGCCGAGGCAGGTGCCGCTGCCCTGGTCGGGCGTGAGCAGCCCGCACAGCATGCGGATGGTCGTGGTCTTGCCGGAGCCGTTCGGCCCGAGAAAGCCGAAAATCGTGCCGCGTTTGACCTGCATCGACAGGTCGCGCACCACGACGCGGCCGCCGAACGATTTGGTCAGCCCGTGCACGTCGATGACGATGTCCGGCGTCGTGCCGTGGACCGCCTCGACGGCGGCGGCGGCGGCGCTCATCGCGACGCCTCGCGGCCGCGGCGTTTGCGCCGTCGATGTCGGCTGCAGCACGACCGACACGTCGACCGGCTGGCCGACGCGCAACGCGCCCGGCTTTTCCGGCAGTGCTTCGACGAGGAATACGAGCTTCGAGCGCTCTTCGACGCTGTAGATCACCGGCGGCGTGAACTCGGACTGCTTGGCGATAAAACTCACCCGCGCGGTGAGATCGCTGGCGCAGCCGTCGCAGCCGATTTTGATGGTGTCGCCATAGGCGACGTTCTGCAGCGCCGTCTCCGGCACGTAGAAGCGCACCTTGATATTGCCGGGCGGCAACAGCGCCAGCACCGGCCGGCCCGCCGGCACCATTTCGCCGGGGCGGTAGTAGACCTCCTGCACGGTGCCGTCGACCGGACTGAAGACTTTGCGGCGCGTCAGCCGCGTCTGCGACGAGTTCAATCGCGCCTGCGCGTCGCGCAGCACCGCCGTTGCCTGATCGAGATCCTTTTGCGTGCCGGCGCCGGTCTTGGCGAGCTGCGACGGCGCGGTCGAAGGTCTGCTGCGCATTGGTCAGCGAGGCTCTGACCTGGGCGATGTCGGCTTGCTGCAAATCGTCGTCGACCGTGAACAGCGGCTCGCCGGTCTTGACCGTGTCGCCTTCCTGCACCGACAGCGCCTGCACCCGCCCCACTTCGTCGGGCGCGACGAAAATGAGATTGGCCTCGATCCAGCCCTGATAGGTGGTGTCGGCTTTGTTGCAGGCCGCGAGCGTCAGCGCGAGCAGGCAGGCCGCCGCGGCAAGGGAACGCGTGCTCATGCCGCCCTCCCCGCGCCGAACAGATTGTCGAAATAGGCGCGCATCATGGCGCGCACGTCGAGCGGCTCGAAGCGCTCGAACAATCCGCTCCAGACGATGGCGATGATTCCGGGCGCGCCGAGCAACATCGGAAAGCGCACCAGCGCGTCGCTCGGCAAGCTCGCCGCGCTCGTGGGCGTTGCGCAGCATGCCGCGCAGCGCCTTGAGCAGGCGCGACAGCACCTCGCGATAGTAGAACTCGGCGACGGCCGGAAAGCGTGGCCCCTCGCTGATCAACAGCCGGATCACCTCGCGGCGGCGGGTGCCATAGACCTCGCGCACGAAAATCTCGATCGCCTGCTCGACGATGGCGCGCAGCGGCAGGCCGGTCGCGAGCGCAAGCTCGATCGAGCCGACCACCGGCACCATCTTGGCGCGGATCAGCTCCTGGAACAGGGTCTCCTTGTCGGCGAAGTACAGATAGATCGTGCCCTTGGCGATGCCGGCGCGCTTGGCGACATCCTCTAACCGCGCGGACGCAAATCCCTTCGCCGAGAACTCGTCGAGCGCCGCGTCGAGGATGGCGTCGCGCCGCGCCGCGGTCTTGGCGGTGCGCGCGTCCTGGCGCGTCGCCGCAATGGTCCGGCCGGCGCTGCCGCCGGATTGGCCGGGCCGATCTTGTCCGGGCGAGCCAAGGCCGTTTTGGCCGGCCGTTTTGCTGCTTTTGCCATGACTTTAAATATGACTGACCGGTCAGTCAGTGTCAAGAAGACTGTCTGCTGGCCCTGTGCGAAGGCGGTTTTGCGCCTTCGGCGCGGCATTCGCGGTGGCCGCTAAACTCTGCTACGCTGGCGACGAGCAGCGCCTTGAGGCAGATCAAATCATGGCCGAAGTGACGGACGAGGTGCCGATCAGTCACCTGCAGCGGCGCCGCATCGAAAGCCGCGTGCTGATCCCGTTCATCGCGGCGTGCCGGGAGAAATTCGGCGATGCCGCGACCAAGGAACTGGTCGTCGGCACCATCCGGCGTCTCGCTGTTGAAGATGGCGCGCGATGGGCCGAAGCTTTTGGCCGCGACATGGCTTCGCTCAAAAACGTCGCGGAGAAAGTGTGGGCCGGCGGCGGCAGTCTCGATATCGACATGGTCGCGGCCGGCGACGACCGGCTCGACTTCAATGTCACGCGCTGCCGCTACGCCGAGTTCTACAAGGACCTCGGGCTTGCCGACCTGGGTTATCTCGTGCACTGCAATCGCGACCACGCCATGATCGACGGCTTCAATCCGGATCTGAAACTCACGCGCACGCAAACCGTGATGGAAGGCGCGAGCCACTGCGACTTCCGCTTCACCAAGAAAATCTAAGCAGTCATTACAGGGAAGACCATGCACAGCATACGGCGCTGCTTCATCGCGGCATCGCTTTCGGCGCTCGCCGGGCATCGTTTCGCCGGCGCCGCGCAGGCGCAAGATTATCCGACCCGCCCGGTGCGCTTCATTTCCGATTCGGCGCCCGGCAGCGCCATCGACGTCACCATGCGGGTCATCGTCGACGGCATCGGCCGGGTCTGGGGCGGCAATGCGGTGTTGATCAATCAGCCGGGCGCCGGCGGCGCCATCGGCGTGCGCGCGGTGTCGTCGGCCACGCCCGACGGCTACACCTTCGGCATGTTCGCATTGTCGGATTTCGTCACGCTGCCCGGCACCGCCGACAACTTGCCGGTTCAGGTGCCGCACGATTTCACGCCGTCGGCAGTCTCGGCGGCGCGCCGATGTTCATCACCGCGGCGCCGTGGCTCGAGGTGAAGACGCTGCCGGACCTGATCGCGCTGGCGAAAGAGCGGCCGGGCGAGCTCGCCTATGGCACCAACGGGCCGGGCCGGCTCACCCACCTCACCGGCGAATTGTTGCAAAGCCGCGCCGGCATAAAGCTCCTGATGGTGCCCTATTCGGGCGGCACGCCGCAGGTGCTCAACGACATGATGGGCAAGAGGGTCGCGCTGGCCTTCGATTCCTATTCGGGCATCGCCGGCGCGGTCGAGGCGAAAAACGCCATCCCGCTCGCGGTCGCGGCGCCCAGGCGCATGACCATGTTTCCCGACCTGCCGACGGTCGCCGAGACGCTGCCCGGATTTCAGTCCGAGGGCTGGCAGATGCTGGTGGCGCCGGTGGGCACGCCCGACGCCATCGTCAAAAAGGTCAATGCCGATCTGATCAAAGCGCTCGGCCTTGGACGACGTGAAGAAACGGCTGACCGCGCTCGGCCGCGAAGACTCACCGCTGTCGCCGGCGGAGACCTTGGCGTTCATCCAGCGCGAGCAAGCAGACGCCTTGGCGCGATCGGCCGATGAAGTGAAATGTAGCCCGTTGGCGCGAGATCGGCTCCGTGTCCGAATTCGCTGACGCTCAATACGGGCTCGTTAGCCCTTCTCGTCGCAGGCCCAGGCGCGCACCACGCATTCGCGGCCGCCGAATTCGGACAGCGGCGCATCGAGGTGTTTTCCGCCCTGCCGAGATGCGATTCGATGGCCCAGCCGAACGAGCCGCACGGGTTCTTGGCGTCGACCGCAATCGCCGCGCAGCCCTTGCGCATGTCGCCGATCAGCTTGCAAGTCGCCGCCGGTGCACTTCTTGATCGCCGCGGCCCGGGCCTCGGTGACGTTGCGGAAATCGAAGCCGTAGCCATAGGCGCCGCAGACGCCGACCGCGAAGGCGCCGGCCGCTTGCGCGGCGCCCATCATGGCGATAGTAAGCACACAGCGGCAATCGCGAGCGCGGAATTGCGCCGCAATCGATAGGTGACAGACATGGTAGCCCCTTCCCCTCAAGGACCGTCGCAACGCTAGCCGGGAAGGGTTTCCAGACGGTGAACAGGCCAGGACCGGTACGCATAAATTGAGGTCGGCGGGCGACGGCCGGTCAATGTCCGCCTGGCCGGCACCATAGCCGGGCGGCAGCCGGACCGCCGATAACGGCCGCGAAGAGGCGTTGGCTCTTACCCCGAAAGCGGACGTTCCACAGTCCCCGCCCGGCCCCGTGTATTTCACTTATCGATGCAGGCGGCGGCGGGTTGCGTCAGTGAGTGCGCCGCGTGGAGCGTTTATTTATTAATCGTAGATCTTCCTACGCGGCTCAATAACGAACAGGAAAATGCAAACGCCAGCCAGGGCTGCTATGGCGAGCCCGATAAAAAATGTTTCCATGAGCTAAGCTCCAAAAATATCCAATGGCTGAGAGCGATTGTGCCGACCGACGGCAGTAGCTGCCTGTTATTGAGCGGCGGGTTCGGTAGGTCGCCGTTTTGCTGGCAGCTCGCAGCGGGAAATAGTCCCGCCTGTCTTTAAGGCTGATTTCACTGGACGCCCTATTCGTTCGAATAGCAAGCGTAGTGTTTCCTGCCGGCGCGACCGTCCGTGCGTCAAATCGTGACGTCTGCTCTTACGCCGCAAGCGGACAATGTCTGCGGGTCTACGTCCTGGAGCGGCGGGTGGATGTCTTACGTTCTTTCCAGCTCCGCCCGCACCGCTTCGAGCGCTTCCGGCGTGTCGACGTCGGTCAGCGCCGCGGTGCCGGTGAGCGGCACTTCGGCCACGGCCTCGGTGTAGCGGCCGATCAGGTAGCGCGCGCCGACGTCGCCTTCGACCGTCATCAGGTCGGGGAAGAAGCGGCGCGACCACACCACCGGATTGCCGCGCTTGCCGTCGATGGTCGGCAGCACGACGAGCGCGCCGTGGTCGGGATCGAAGGCGCCGATCAGGCGGTCGATCAGGGCTAGCGTCGACCTGCGGCATGTCGCCGAGACAGACGATGGCGCCGTCGACTTCCGCCGGCAGCGCGGCGATGCCGGCTTTGAGCGAGGTGCCGAGCCCGTCGGCGAAATGCGGATTGTGCACGAATTTGACCGGCAGCCCGGCGAGCGCCGCCTCGACCTTGTCGCGCTGGTGCCCGGTGACGACGACCACCGGCCGCGCCCGCGAGGCGAGCACGGCGTCGGCCACGATGCGGACCAGCGGCTTGCCGCCGATTTCCGCCAACAGCTTATTCGGTCCGCCCATGCGGCTCGAGCGGCCGGCGGCGAGCACGACGCCGGCAATGGCGCGGCCTTTTTCAGGCTCAGGCTCGGTGCGCGGCTGCGGCCGCGTAACGATTTCCATCAGCAGGCCCGCCGACGCCAAGGCCGGTGATGTCCTCGCGCGGCACCGGCAACCCGGCGAGAAGCCGCATCAGCACCCAATCGAAGCCGTTCTCCTTGGGGCTCCTCGCGCAGCCCGGCGCGCCGAGCACCGGACGGCCATTGGCGTCGCCGATCATCAGCAAATTGCCGGGATCGACCGGCATGCCGAAATGCTCGACCTTGCCGCCGATCGCTTCCAGCGCCGACGGGATCACGTCGCGGCGGTCGGCGATTGCCGAGGCGCCGAACACGATGGCGAGCTCGGCGCCGGCTTTGAGCACTTCGTCGAGCGCACGCGCCAGCGCCGCGCGCTCGTGCGGCACGCGCCGCTCGGCGACGATGCTGGCGCCGGCCGGTGCCAGCCGGTCGGCTGTAATCTTGAGCGTCTTTTCGATCACCTTTGGCGCCAGCCCCGGCAGCAGCGTCGACACCACGCCGACCTTGCGGATGCGATAGGGCGCGACGCGCAACAGCGGCTCCTTGATGCCGGCCAGCGCCGCATCGCGCGCGGTTTTGGCGACCGCGAACGGAATGATTTTGACCGTCGCGATCATCTCGCCGGCGACCACCGGCTTGAAGGCCGTCAGCGTCGCGAAGGTGATCGCCTCGTCGACACGATTGAGCCGGTCGATGGCATCCTTGTCGACCACCAGCACGCCCGGGACTTGCGCAAACAGATTGGCGCGGCCGGTGAAGGCGCGGTCGATATGCACGCCGGGGCCGGCGACTTTTTTCGCGATCTCGGCGGCGGCGACGTCTTCGGCGACGTCGTCCGGCTCGAGCTGCGCCACCACGACGTCCTTGATGCCGGCGGCTTCGAGGGCTGCGATTTCGGCAGGCCCGATCAGCGTGCCCTTCTTGAGCACCAGGTCGCCTTGCCGGATGGTGTGCACGGCGGTCGCGCCGCGCGCGTTCTTTGGCGCCACCGCCCCGAATTTCATGACGCGGCCTTTATGGCCGGCTCGGCGTCGGCTTCCTCGCGCAGTTTTTCCGTGATCTGCGCCATGATGGCGACCGCGATCTCGGCCGGCGACACCGCGCCGATGTCGAGTCCGATCGGCGCGGCAATACGCGCGATATCGGCGTCGGAAAAACCCTGCTGCTTGAGCCGCTCGACCCTGCGCGCATGCGTCTTTCGCGAACCGAGCGCGCCGATGTAGAAGCAATCGCGCTTGACAGCGCATGCGTCAGCGCCGGATCGTCGATTTTCGGATCATGGGTGAGCGCGACGAACGCCGTGTAGCGATCGACATTGAGCGGCGGCAGCGCCTCATCCGGCCACTCGGCGACCACCTTCACATCGGGAAAGCGCTCGGGCGAGGCGAACGCCGTGCGCGGATCGACGATGGTGACGTCGTAGCCGAGCATTTTGCCGATCGGCGCCAGCGCCTGGCTGATATGCACGGCGCCGGTGATGACCAGTTGCGGCGCCGGCACGTAGACGGTGAGGAATGACGCGGCCTTCCGCGGTGTCTTCCATGCCGCTCTTGCCGGTGCGCAAGTGCTCGGCGAGCACGGAGCGCAACGGATCCTTGCCGACGTCGGCGGCTTTCACGAGGCGCTGCTTGCCGCTCGCCACGTCAGTGATGACGATGGCGGCGCGGCGCGCTTCGCGCTCGGCGTTGAGGGTGGCGAGGATGTCGAGTTTCATGGCGGGCTAAGTCTACTCCACCTTCTCGACAAATACCCGGATCGTACCGCCGCAGGACAGGCCCACTTTCCAGGCGGTTTCGTCGGCAACGCCGAATTCCAGCATTTTGGGCTTGCCGCTCTCGATCACGTCGAGCGCCTCGGTGACCACCGCGCCTTCGACGCAGCCGCCGGACACCGAGCCGAGGAAATTACCCTCCTCGTCGATGACCAGGTTCGAGCCGACCGGTCGCGGCGCCGAGCCCCAGGTCTCGACCACGGTGGCCAGCGCCACCGCCCTGCCCTTTTTGCGCCAGTCCTCGGCGGCTTTGAGAATGTCGTTGTCGGTTGACAGCATATCCGTCTCCATTTCCTTGTCAGTCTATTCAGCGCTATATTCCTACGAATATAGCGCGTCACGCAACCTTTTGCATCCACGCTTTGGGGTCGCCGGCCCGGTCGCCGCCGCGCCGCAGCGCCGCGACCAGGCCGGCCATGGACTCCAGGTTATGGATCGGCCGGAATTCGTCGACATGGGGCAGCATGGTCTTGATGCCGCGGGCGCGGGCCTCAAAGCCTTCGAAGCGCAGCAGCGGGTTGAGCCAGATCAGGCGCCGGCACGAGCGGTGCAGCCGGTCGATCTCGAAGGCGAGCGTATCGTCGGCGTCGCGCTCGAGCCCGTCGGTGATGAGGAGCACGATGGCGCCTTGGGTGAGCACGCGGCGCGCCCAAAACTTGTTGAAGGCTGTGCAGCGACGAGGCGATCCGCGTGCCGCCGGACCAATCCGGCACGCTCGCCGAGCAGGCCGAAAGCGCATCGTCGGGATCGCGCTCGCGCAGCGCGCGGGTGACATTGGTGAGCCGGGTGCCGAACAGGAACGTGCTGACTCGCTTTCGCGCATCGGTAAGGTCGTGCAGGAAATGCAAAAAGATGCGGCTGTACTGACTCATCGAGCCGGAAATATCGAGCAGCGCCACGATCGGCGGCGGCTTGGTCTTCGGCCCGATGAAGCGCAGGTCGATGAAATCGCCGCCGCCTTTCATGCTGGCGCGCAAGGTGCGGCGGATGTCGATCAGATGGCCGCGCGGATGCGGCGCCAATCGCCGGGTGCGTATTTCGGCCAGCGGCAGCACGAGGCGCTTCATCGCTTCTTTTGCCGCGGCGATCTCGGCGCTGGTCATCTGCGCGAAATCTTTCTTCTGCAGAATTTCGCGGTCGGACACCGTCATGCGGGTGTCGAGCTCGATCTCGCGCTCTTTCTTGAGCTTGTCGTCGAGGCCCGAGAACAACGCCTCGTGCACGCGGGTGGCGCCGGCCTGCGGCGGCTGCGGCGGCCCCGATGGCGCCTGCGGCAGCATCATCGCCAGCAACTGATCGATATAACCGCGGCGGCGGAAGAAGATGCGAAACGCCTGGTCGAACAGGATCGAATGCTCGTGCCGCTTCACGAACACGGCATGCAGGGTCCAGTAAAAATCATCGCGGGTGCCGACGCCCGCGGCCTTGACCGCTTCGAGCGCATCGAGCACCGAGCCGGGCCCGACCGGAATGCCAGCGGCGCGCAAGGCACGTGCGAAGTAGACGATGTTCTCCGCGAGGCGGCCAGACTGCTCCCTCTCCCCAGAGGGGAGAGGGAGGGCGGTGAGGGGGTTCCGGCCTATCAGTCATAGTACCTTGGCCATTACAGAGATTCTGCCGAGAGGCCCGAGCCCCTCACCTGGCGCGCTGCGCGCGCCTGTCCTCTCCCTCAGGGAGAAGGGAAACTATTCCGCCGCGCGCAAATCCGACTTCACTTCGTCGAGCATTTCTTTGACTTTGCTGCCTTCGAGCTTGGCGATGTCGTCCTGGTATTTGAGCAGCACGCCGAGCGTGTCGGAGACGGTGGCGGGATCGAGCGCGACCACGTCGAGCTCGGACAACGCCGCGGCCCAGTCCAGCGTCTCGGCGACGCCGGGCGACTTGAACAGATCCTGCTTGCGCAGCGCCTGCACGAAAGCGACCACCTGCTCGGACAGCTTCTTGCTGACGCCCGGCACCTTGGTGCGCACGATGGCAAGCTCGCGCTCGGCGCTCGGATAGCCGACCCAGTGATAGAGGCAGCGCCGCTTGAGCGCGTCGTGCACTTCGCGGGTGCGGTTGGAGGTGATGACCACGATCGGCGGATGCGCAGCCTTCACCGTGCCCATTTCCGGAATGGTGATCTGGAAGTCGGCCAGCACTTCGAGGAGGAACGCTTCGAACGCCTCGTCGGTGCGGTCGATCTCGTCGATCAAAAGCACCGGCGCGCCTGCGGTATCGGGCTCGAGCGCCTGCAGCAGCGGGCGCTTGATCAGAAAGCGCTCCGAGAACACGTCGTGTTCGAGCGAATGGCGGTCGCTGGCGCCTTCGGCTTCGGCGACCCGGATGGCGATCATCTGCGCGGCGTAATTCCATTCGTAGACCGCCGCCGCAACGTCGAGGCCTTCGTAACATTGCAGCCGGATCAGCCGGCGGCCGAGCGTCGCCGACAGCACCTTGGCGATCTCAGTCTTGCCGACGCCGGCTTCGCCTTCGAGAAAGATCGGCCGGCCCATCTTGAGCGCGAGGTAGAGCACGGTGCCGAGCGAGCGGTCGGCGAGATAGTCGGCCCCGGCGAGGAGATCGACCGTGGCGTCGATCGAGGCCGGCAGCGAATGGGGGGGAGAAACCGGTTTCATGCCAACTGGATATAGGCCTTTTGGGCGCCGATCAAACCCGTATGGGCGGGGTCTGTGCAGCGGCAATGAGGGCCGCGGCCGAATCTCGGGTAGCGAGGAACAACCTGGAGGCTTGATTTACGGCATGGCTAGCCAAAACGGCCAGCTCGGTCGCCTGACTGCTGTTTTTCCTTCGCGCTCGCCGTCGCCGCAGGCGTGGCCAGTCGGCGTCGATCCCTTCTGCACTCCGATTGATCGCGTCAAGCCCCAGCGTCAAAGACGTTGCCCCTGTTCGGTGGCGAGTGAATGGGCCGCCAGTGCTCCCGGTCCGCGTCTGTCCGCTCGTGGGGAAGTCCGGAAATCTTCCGCTCAATCGGAGTACCACCGATCACGATCCGAAATAGACATCGGCGGCGCACAGCCTGATGAGGACACTTCGTTTTGCCTATAGCTGTTCAACTTCTTCGCGATCCGAATGCAGATTGCTGTCATTTAGTCGGCATTCGTATCTGCGGCTGTCGCTGCACTAGTTTGCGCCTTTCGAAACCGGTCGATCTGTGCGCCGTCTTTGGCGTCGCCGAACGAGACATACGAGCTCACAAGCCCCCACATCACCTTCTCCTCTTCGAGGCTCCCTGGGAGCTGCAGCGCCAATTGGTCAGCAAGCTTTGGCCGTGCGACATTGACAAGAGCTTGTACGGTCGAACTCCATTCATCAGTCGACCGCACCGCAAGCCAGTGACACAATAGAGTTACGAAGAACGCCGAGATACAGATAAGTAGAATTGAAAGCTTAAACCCCTCAATAGCGGCGATCATGAAGGTTGCCAATCCCAAGGTTGCACTGAGATAAATCGAGGCGACAAAGAAATCGACAGAGGACTTCGCCCAATCAATTTCAGTCTGAATGTATTTCGGAGCGACAGCGCATAATTCGTACCACAAGGTCTGCAAGTCGAGATTGAACCGAGTTCTGCCGTATGTCTCAAATGATCTGATCGCGTTCCCAAATCGAGTTGGAAAGATCTGTTCGTCGCGCAGAGGATAACGCCCCAACCTCTCAAGCGCCAAACTGCGCGTCCATCCGCTGCCGCTGAGGGCTTGCTGCAACTTTCTCTTGCGCTGCCTCTGGCGCTCCTTGCAGCGATCTTGCAGCCATTTTGGCCAGAGAAGATCCCCTTCAAGGATCCGATAGAGGTGTGTGGAGAAGGTGCCGAGAGAGAACGCGATGGCGGCCGATAGGCCCACGAAGAGGCCCCCCCTTTCGGGGGCCGAAACGGACTTAAGCCAAGAGTGCGCGAGCTCCGTATTCGGGTAGACGAACAGCCAGTAGGCTCCCAGCGTGAGAGCGCCAGGAAGAGCCCATGCGTAAAGTTTTCCCCAAGCGCTCTTTAGGATTTCCGTCACAGCGCCCCTCCTGGGACAACGTGATCAATCCGCCACGATGACAGCGCGTGAACCGTTAGGCGCCGCTAATGAGTTGTTAGGAACGGCCTAAGTAGGCGGCCCGGGCGGCTTGCCGGGCGGGGGCGGCGGCGGCGGCCTACCCGATGGCCCAGGCGGCTTGCCCGGTGGCCCAGGCGGCTTCGCGGGCCTACCGGCTTTGACCACGTTCGGCATCGCGATGCTCCATCTTGCAACTGGCACGCCCGTCCAGATTCGAGAGACTAACCCTTCAATTCTTTAGTGGCAATCCAGGGTTGGATGTAATCTTAAATGCTACTTTGCGGATAGAATGGAGTGCAGACGCGGGAAAGCAGTTAGGCGCGCGGATGGACGTTCCTCAGCGCACCAATAACTGCTGCACATGAAGCGCACAGATACTAGCTCAGGCGCTTGTTACTAGTCGCCTCCAAATCATCGCTACGCAGCAAGCGTAGCCCGGATTGAGCAACGCGAAGTCCGGGAGTTTGCGTCGCCGCGGTCCCGGATTTCGTTTCACTCAACCCGGGCTACGTCGGCTGCGCTCGTTACTTCCCAATCGCCTCCGCCACCGCGCGGCGCGCCAGCACGCCGACGAGATGCGCGCGGTATTCGGCGCTGCCGTGGATGTCGGAGTTCATGCCGTCGGCGGCGATGGTCAGGCCTTCGAGGGATTTCGGCGAAAAGCGCTTCTTCAGCGCTTCCTCGAATGACGGCACGCGGAACACGCCGTTGGAGCCGGCGCCGGTGACGGCGACGCGGATCTCGCTGCCGCGCTTCGACACGAACACGCCGACCAGGGCGAAGCGCGAGGCCTGGTTGCGGAATTTCTGATAGGCCGCCTTCTTCGGCACCGGGAAACTGATCTTGGTGATGATCTCGGACGGCTCCAGCGCGGTCGAGAACATGCCGGTGAAGAATTCGTCGGCCTTGATGCGGCGCTTGTTGGTGATGATGGTGGCGCCGAGGCCCAAACATGCCGCCGGGTAATCGGCGTTCGGATCGTTGTTGGCGATCGAGCCGCCGATGGTGCCGCGGTGGCGCACCGCCGGATCGCCGATCAGGCCGGCGAGTTTTGCCAGCACCGGGATGGTCTGCTGCACCACAGGCGAGTCATTGACCTCGTGGTGCCTGGTCATGGCGCCGATGGTGAGCGAACGGCCGCTCTGCTCGATGCCGGAGAGGCCCTCGATCAGGCCCATGTCGACGATCTGCGACGGTTTTGCTAACCGCAGCTTCATGGTCGGCAGCAGTGTGTGGCCGCCGGCAAGAAGCTTGGCGTCCTCGTCCTTGGCCAGGATATTGGCCGCCTGCCGCACCGTTCGCGGTTGATTGAAAGTGAAGGCGTACATCTTTAGTCCTCCGTTTATCTCTATCTCTCGCCGCTCGTGGCGAGAGGAAATGGGCTCATGCCGCGTGCGGCAGCTTGTGGGTTCTCTGCAGCACCGCCCAGACCGAAGCGGGCGTTGCCGGCATGTCGATGATTTCGGTGCCCAAGGCATTGGTGATGGCGTTCATCACCGCCGCCGGTGCCGCGATGGCGCCGGCCTCGCCGCAGCCTTTGATGCCGAGCGGGTTCGACGGGCATCGGGTGAAGGTGGTGTCCACTTTGAACGATGGAAAATTGTCGGCGCGCGGCATGGTGTAATCCATGTACGAGCCGGTCACCAACTGCCCCTTGTCGTCATAGACGGTGTGCTCGAGCAGCGCCTGGCCGACGCCCTGGGCGACGCCGCCGTGGACCTGGCCCTCGACGATCATCGGATTGATCACCGTGCCGAAATCGTCGACCGCGGTCCAAGCGGCGATCTCGGTGTTGCCGGTCTCGGGATCGATCTCGATCTCGCAGATGTGGCAGCCGGCCGGGAAGGTGAAATTGGTCGGATCGTAGAACGCGCCCTCTTTGAGGCCCGGCTCGATCTCGCTGGTGGGGAATTTATGCGCGACGTAAGCGCCGAGCGCGACCTCGCCCCAGGCCGCCGATTTGTCGGTGCCGGCGACGGTGAACTTGCCGTCCTTGAACTCGATGTCGGCGTCGGCGGCCTCGAGCAGATGGGCTGCGATCTTTTTCGCTTTCGCTTCGACCTTGTCGAGCGCCTTGACGATCGCCGACATGCCGACGGCGCCGGAGCGTGAGCCGTAGGTGCCCATGCCGAACTGCACCTTGTCGGTGTCGCCGTGCACCACTGAAACATTGTCGATCGGAATGCCGAGCCGCTCCGACACCAGTTGCGCGAACGTGGTCTCGTGGCCCTGGCCGTGCTGGTGGCAGCCGGTGAGAAGCTCCACCGAACCGGTCGGATTGACCCGCACCTCGGCGGATTCCCACAAGCCGACGCCGGCACCGAGCTGGCCGACCAGGGAGGACGGCGCCACGCCGCAGGCCTCGATATAGGTCGCAAAGCCGATGCCACGCAGCTTGCCGTGGCGCTCGGATTTCGCGCTTGCGCTTGCCGAAACCTTTGTAGTCGTGAATTTGCAGCGCCTTCTGCAGCGAGGCGTTGTAGTCGCCGGCGTCATAAAGCGAAGCGACGGAGGTTTGGTAGGGGAACGTCCTGACGAAATTCTTCTTGCGCAGGTCGGTGGGATCCATGCCGAGCTCGCGCGCGGCGACTTCGACCAGCCGCTCCACCACATAGGTCGCTTCCGGACGGCCGGCGCCGCGATAGGCGTCGACCGGCACGGTGTTGGTGTAGACCGCGTCGACCTCGCAATAGATGTGCGGGACCTCGTACTGGCCCGACAGCAAGGTGGCATAGAGGAAGGTCGGCACCGCCGACGAGAAGGTCGACATGTAAGCGCCGAGATTGGCGGTGGTATGCACCTTCAGGCCGGTGATCTTGCCGTCGCCGTCGAACGCCATCTGCGCCTTGGTGACGTGGTCGCGGCCGTGGGCGTCGGTGATGAAACTTTCCGAACGCTCGCAGGTCCACTTCACCGGCCGGTCGAGTTTTCGAGCCGCCCACAGACAGACCACCTCTTCCGGATAAATAAAGATCTTGGAGCCGAAACCACCGCCGACGTCGGGGGCGATGACGCGCAATTTGTGCTCGGGCGCCATGCCGACGAAGGCGGCGATGACCAAGCGGGCAACATGCGGGTTCTGCGTCGCGTTCCAGAGCGTCAGGTGGCCGCTTGCGGAATTGTATTCGGCCAAAGCCGCCCGCGGCTCCATGGCATTCGGCACCAGCCGGTTGTTGATGAATTCGAGCTTTGTGACGTGCTTGGCGTTCTTGAACGCGGCGTCGGTCGCGGCCGGGTCGCCGATGTGCCAATTGTAGATGGTGTTGTTCGGCGCGCTGTCGTGAATGAGCGGTGCGCCTTTTTGCGCGGCTTTGGTCGAATTGACCACGGCGGAGAGCGGCTCGTAATCGACAACGACTTTCTCGGCGGCGTCCTTCGCTTGCGCCAACGTATCGGCGATCACGACGGCGACCGCGTCGCCGACATAATTGGCCTTGCCGGCGGCGAGCGCGGCGTGCGGCGCCATCTTCATCGGCGAGCCGTCCTTTGACAGCACCGTCCAGCCGCAAATCAGATTGCCGAGCTTATCCTGCGCGAACTCTTCGCCGGTGAACACGCCGGCGACACCCGGCATTTTCGCCGCCGCCGCGGTGTCGATGCTTTTGATCTTGGCGTGCGCATGCGGCGAGCGAATAAAATAGATCGCCGCCTGCCCCGGCCGGTTGATGTCGTCGGTGTAGTGGCCTTTGCCAGTGATGAAACGCTGGTCTTCCTTGCGGCGCACTGAAGCGCCGATCCCGGTTGCGCTCATGGCATTGCCCTCCGGCAATTCACTCTCCGGGACAGCCCGTCGCTGTCCCGACGTCCCTTCCCTAATTATTCGGCGGCTTGCGACGCACCCGCGCCGCCACGCATGGCCTTGGCCCCGGCGGCGATCGCTTTGACGATGTTGTGGTAGCCGGTGCAGCGGCAGATGTTGCCCTCGAGCTCCTCGCGGATGGTGTGGTCGTCGAGGTCGTGACCTTTACGGCGGACCATATCGACCGCGGTCATGATCATGCCGGGGGTGCAATAGCCGCATTGCAGGCCGTGGTTCTCGCGGAACGCCTCCTGCATCGGATGCAGCTGCGTCTCCGAAGGGGCGAGCCCCTCGATAGTCAGCACGGTGGCGCCTTCGAGTTGCAGCGCCAGGACGGTGCACGACTTTGTCGCCTTGCCGTTGACGTGCACGACGCAGGCGCCGCATTGCGAGGTGTCGCAGCCGACATGGGTGCCGGTGAGCCGCAACTGCTCACGCAGCAACTGCACCAGCAAGGTGCGGGTGTCGACGTCGGCGGTGACGGGCTTACCGTTCACCGTCAGGGAAACGGCTGCCATGGGCTCCTCCTCAGGAATACCGGTCAAACGTTTCGAATTGCCGGGCGGTTCATATCGCCGGCAGGTTCAAAGGGCGAAATCTCGACGATTTTGCCCGTTTTCGCTCCCTAGAACAAGAATTACTCTGAACCGGGGGCCGGCTGCGGGTCAAGTCGGTTCCGCGGACGAAAAGTCTCATGGCGCCGCCCTGGCTGCGAGGTGGGCGGCGGCCGGGTCAGGCGCTCTTCGGGCTGACCGCCGCGGCGAAATTTTGGAAAAAGTCGTCGGCAACCTTTTTCGCCGCGCCATTGATCAGGCGCTGGCCGAGTTGCGCCAGCTTGCCGCCGATCTGCGCCTCGACCGCATAGCTGAGCAAGGTGCCGCCGTCCTTCGGCACGAGCTTCACCGTGGCGCCGCCCTTGGCGAAGCCGGCGACACCGCCTTCGCCCTGGCCGGAAATCTTGTAGCCGTTCGGCGGGTCGAGATCGGACAAGGTGACGGCGCCTTTGAATGTCGCCTTCACCGGCCCGATCTTGATGGTGGCGACAGCCTTGAAGCCGGTGTCGGAGGTTTTCTCCAACGACTTGCAACCGGGGATGCAGGCCTTGAGCACTTCCGGATCGTTGAGCTTCTCCCACACCGTCTGCTGCGGCGCCGGAAGTTGATACTCGCCGTTCATCGTCATGGCCATGCCACTTACTCCTTGCGCCCACGCCGGGGGTTGGCGCGGCGGGTGCGGACCGCTAAAGCTCCATCATAACGTCATTGCGAGCCAACGGGTCCGGCCCGAAGTGGCCGGCCCGATGACAGGCTCCGCGAAGCAATCCAGTTCTGCGGCGCCGAGCTGGATTGCTTCGTCCTTCGCTCCTCGCAATGACGAGCCAGGGAGGAGATAGCAATGCCCGACATCAAAGTCGATGACGGTTGCAGCATTCATGTCGAGGTCGAAGGGCCGGAGCGCGCGCCGGTGCTCATGCTGTCGAACTCGCTCGGCACCGATCTGCATATGTGGGACGAGCAGGTCGAGCCGCTCACCAAGCATTTCCGCCTGGTCCGCTACGACCGCCGCGGCCATGGCAAATCCGATGTGCCCAAAGGCCCCTACTCCATGGAACGGCTCGGCCGCGACGTGGTCGGCGTGCTCGATGGCTTAAGCATTGCCAAGATCAATTGGTGCGGGTTGTCGATGGGCGGCATGGTCGGCATGTGGCTCGGCGCCAATGCGGCGGGCCGCATCGACAAGCTGATCCTCTCCAACACGTCGAGCTATTTTCCCGACAAGACCATGTGGGACGGCCGCATCAAGCTGGTGCGCGAAAAGGGCCTCGAAGGCATCGTCGACGCCAATATGGAGCGCTGGTTCACGAAAGGTTTTCGCGACCGCGCGCCGGACGCCATGGCGCGGATGAAAAAGATGTTCGTCGCCACCAAGGTCGACGGTTACGTCGGCTGCGGCGAAGCGATCCGCGACATGGATCATCGGCCGCTATTGTCGAAGATCACCGCGGCGACTCTCGTCATCGCCGGCAAGCACGACCCGGCGACGCCGCTCGAAGGCAACGAGTTCATCAAGCAGCACATCCCGGGTGCAAAAATCGCAGTCCTCGAGGCCGCGCATATCGCCAATATCGAGCAGCCACGGGCTTACGCCGATACCGTGCTGGGATTTTTGCTGAACTAGGGTGCGACGGGCGCCTTCATTTTATTTTTTCCGGCCGATTGCGCCGAATGTGCTAAGTCGGGCGTGACCCCGGACCACGAAGGACCAATGAGCGCGTCGTGTTCCACACCATAGGACACAGACGACCGGCACGGCCGAAGGCCGTGGCGCTAAACATCTGCCTTGAGAAATGAACATGAACTCGGCCGGGTTCGGCACCAACCAACCTGAAGGTCTCGATGCTTCACGCGCTCACGCGGCTTCCGCGTGGCGTGCGTCTGGAGCGCACCCAGGTGGTCGGACTGGTGCTCTACCACGCGCTGGCCTTGCTCGCATTCGTGCCGTGGTTCTTCAGCTGGACGGGCGTCGTTCTTGCCGTCCTCGGCATTTATGTCTTCGGCGTCTTGGGCATCAATATCGGCTATCACCGGCTGCTGACCCACAAGGGCTTCGTTTGCCCCAAATGGCTGGAGCGCAGTTTTGCGTTCCTCGGGGTGTGCTGCCTGCAGGGCAGCCCGTCACGGTGGGTGGCGACGCACCGCCGTCACCACGAACACGCCGACGATGAACCGGACCCGCATAGCCCGATCATCAGCTTTTTATGGGCGCATATCGGCTGGGTGCTGGTCAAGAACGAGAGCATGGAGCGCGACGGACTTTACCGAAGCTACGCCAAGGACATTCTGCGCGATGATTTCTACGCCTGGATCGAAGACCGCAAGATGTGGATATGGCTCGTCTTGTGTCATGGGCCGTATTCTTCTTCGGCGGGCTCGCGGCCGGCCTCTTGCTCGGATGGCCGCTGGCGGAAGCAGCGCAGTTTGGTTTGAGCGTGTGGCTATGGGGCGTGATCGTGCGCACCGTCGTGCATTGCCATTTTACCTGGGCGGTCAATTCGGTCACGCATTTATGGGGCTACCGCAATTATGAGACGGCCGACAACAGCCGCAACAATGCGCTTATCGCCTTCATCAGCAATGGCGAGGGTTGGCACAACAATCATCATGCCGATCCCCATTCGGCGCGCCACGGGCACACGTGGTGGGAGATCGACGTGGCGTGGCTCACCATCCGTTTCCTGATCGCCATGGGGATCGCGACCGCAGTGAGAATGCCCGCGTCGCATGCGCTGATGGTCCGCGGCGCGTCGCTTAGCCGCTACCCAGCAAGCGGCCACGGCCGTGCCGCTAAAGTCCGGTTTCGGCCATATCGGCATTGTTATCTTGGCCTATTGAGTTTATTAATAGGCGTCATCAATGGAGACTGAGAAATGGCGCGCGGCACGGTGAAGTGGTTCAATTCGCAAAAGGGTTACGGGTTCATTCAGCCAGAGGGCGGCAGCAAGGACGTGTTCGTCCATATTTCCGCTGTCGAAAGAGCCGGCCTGAGCGGCCTCAACGAGGGGCAGGTCGTCGAATACGAAGAAGTCGCGAACAAGGGCAAAACGTCGGCTGAAAACCTAAAAGTTCACCGCTGATAGAGCCGTTCGACCCAATCCCGTTGCGAGATCGAAGACGCTGATCTTCGACACTGCAACGGGCTACTGCTTTTATTCCCAATACGGCGTCGTTCAACAAGCGCCGATGGTAGAATTGCAAGGGAGGTTTCTCGTGCGTACGAGAGCGCCAGCAGGCGGTATTGCGTCGAAGGAACTCAAGCAAAAGCTCAAAAACGTCAAATCCAAGAAGCGCCCCGCGCGTCGCGCGATAATCCTGAAATCCGCCAGTTGGTATGCGAATGCCGCGCTGTCGATCGGGATTAGCGCGAAGGCCGAAAACCGCACGCATTAGATCCGGCACGCGTTGAACGTGCCTCGTGCAACTGGTCGACCTTCATAGGTCGATCCGGTTGCGTCGCGCGTTTATGAATTTCAGCGCCGGAATCACCCGCCGCGTTGCGCGCGAAATTCGTGCGGCGTGGTGCCGGTCTGCTTGCGGAAGAAGCGGGCGAAGTGGGACGGGTCGGCGAAGGCCAGCTCCTCGGCAATGTCGTGGATCGGCTGCGCGGTGAAGACGAGCTGGCGCTTGGCTTCGGTGAGCACGCGCTGGCGGATCAGATGGCCGGCGGTGACGCCGGTCGAGCGTTTGACGTGGTCGTTGAGCCGGTCGACGGTCATGCCGAGTTTTTCGGCATAGAACTCGAGCTGGCGCTCGATGCGGAAATTCTCGTCGACCAAAGCGCGCAACTGCGCCACCGAGGCGTCGGCCGGCCGCAAGGTGACGCTGCCGGTGCGGGCGCGGCTTGCGGCAAGCCGCGCCACGCCGACGGCGATCAGCACCAGAAGCCCGCGCATCGCCAGCCGAAAGCCCTCGCGCGCCAGGCTGTGCTCTTCGAACAGTTCCGCGCACAGCGCCGACAGCCGCGCCCGTTCCGCCTCGTCGCCGATCGGAATGACGGGCTGCGCGGCAAGCGCGCGCAGCCGCGCCAAAGCCTCGCCGGCGCGATCGGTCAGCGCGCCCGCGGCGTCCTCGGTAAAACTCAACACCCAGCCGTCGGTGACATTCGGCTCGAAGCGGAAACCGTGCGCGATGGTCGCCGGCACCAAAATCGCGGCCGGCGCCGCGAACGGCAGCCGCGCCACATCGAACGTCATCTCGCCGCCGCCGCGCTCGATCAGCAGGATCTGAAACAGATTGCGATGGCGGTGGGCGCGGATGGTCCAGTCGTGGATCGACGAGCGCGAGGCGATGGTTTCGACGTGAATAAAGTCGAACGCCTGATCGTCCGGCGGATCGCCGTAGAGATGGAACAACGGCAGCGTCGAGGCCATGGCGCGAGCATAGGCCGGCCGGAGGACGGAGGACAGATGACGAGACGAGAACGAAGAACGCGAGTTCTACGCTGTCCTCTGTCCTCCGTCGTCTGTCGTCCGTCGTCCGATTTCACACCTTCTTATAAAGGCGGTCGTGATAGACCAGCGCCGGCCCGGCCGGGCCGAGCCGCACCGCTTCGACGGCGCCGAACAGCACGTTGTGCGAGGCCACCGCCTTGATCTCGATGGTGCGGCAGTCGAAGGCGATGACCGCGGACGCCAGCACCGGCGAGCCGGTTTTCAGCGTGATCCATTCGCCGACGGAAAAGCGCTCTTCGAGATGCACGCCGCTTCTGCCCGGCAAACAGGTCGGCGAGCTTCTCTTCGTCGGCGCCGAGCGTGTTGACGCAGAACACGCCGTTCTGGGCGAAGAGCGGCGCGCTCTTGGCTGCGGCGGTTGAGGCACACCAGCAGCGTCGCCGGCTGATCGGACACCGAGCACACCGCGGTCGCGGTAAAGCCGGTCTTGCCGCCCGGGCCCGCCGAGGTGACCACGTGCACGGCGGCGCCGAGCCGGCTCATGGCTTCGCGGAACGCCGCCGCATCGACGCTCGCGATCCGGCTCCGGCGCCACCGCCGTGAAGGCGCCGTCCATGGCATCGTCGGGCCGTTGGTCGATCCAGCTCATGCGGCACCCTGCGGGCCAAATCCTACTGCTAATGGGCAGAATCCTACTCCGCCGCGAGCGCCTTGGGTAAGCCCGGATAGGCCACATCGTCGGGGTCCAGCCATGCCGAATCGGTCCAGCCGTTCTCGTCGTATTCGGACATGCATTGCTCGGCGAGCGCCGTCATCTGCTCCATCATGCCCGAGCGTGCGCGCGTTCCACAGCGCCTGGATGCGGATGTCCTCGTGGTTGCCGGCGTAATTGCGCTCGTAGAGCTCGTGGCGGCCGCCGAATTCGGTGCCGATGGCGTCCCACAGAAGCTTCATCACCTTGATGCGCTGCTTGTAGTCGATGCCGTAGGAGCCGCGCACATATTGCGCGAGATAGCGGTCGATCTCCGGATTTTTGAAATCCTTGGCCGACGACGGCAGATAGATCAGC
Source organism: uncultured Alphaproteobacteria bacterium (assembly GCA_963831975.1). Taxonomy (GTDB): domain Bacteria; phylum Pseudomonadota; class Alphaproteobacteria; order Rhizobiales; family Xanthobacteraceae; genus BOG-931. The sequence continues at coordinate 1,320,579 of CAWHSO010000025.1, read as the reverse complement.
GACGAGGCGACGATCTTTTCCACGATCTCCTTGATGCGGCCGTAGGCGTCGCCGGCGAACACGCGATAGCTCGAGCCCGATTGCAGGTTCGGCAGCACCGCGCCGTTGACCCACGGCGTCGGGTTCATCGCCATGGCGTCGGTCAGCGCCCAGAACAGATGGCGCCAGGCGATGACCTCGCCGAGCATGGCCTGATTGCCGCGGAATTCGTCGGAGCCGGCCGCGCGCAACGCCTTGGCGATGACGCCGACCAGGAAGTCGAGCTTGACCGCAAGCCGCGTGCAGCCCTGGAACTGATAGCCGGCCAGAAAGCCCGATTGCGGGAAGAAGATTTTCAGCTTTTCCAGATCGCGGTGCAGCAGCACGTCTTCCCAGGGAATGAACACGTTGTCGAACACGAAGATGGCGTCGTTCTCGTCGAAGCGCGACGACAGCGGATAATCGAACGGCGTTCCCATCACGCTCGCCGTCATCTCGTAGGAGGTGCGGCAGAACAGCTTCACGCCCGGCGCATTCATCGGCGCGATGAACATCACCGCGAGATCGGTGTCGTGCAGCGGCACGGCGGCGTTCTGGCCGAGGAAATTGTAATGCGTCAGCGCCGACGACGTCGCCACCACCTTGGCGCCGGAGATGTAAATGCCGGCATCGGTGTCCTTCTGGATGGTGATGTAGACGTCCTTGACCTGATCCGCCGGCCTTGGCGCGATCCACCGGCGGATTGACGATGGCGTGGTTCATGAACAGCACGTTCTCCTGGGCGCGCCGGTACCAGGCCTTGGCGTTGCCGGCGAACTTGCCGTAAAAATCGAAATTGGCGCCGAGCGTGTTCATCAGCGACGCCTTGTAGTCCGGCGAGCGCCCCATCCAGCCGTAGGACATGCGCGCCCATTGCGCGATGGCGTCGCGCTGCGCCACCAGCTCCTCGCGCGAGCGCGCGGCGCGGAAGAATTTGTGGGTGAAGCCGCCGGAGCCGGTATCGGTCGGCGCAGGTCAGGATGCCCTTGGTCTTCTCGGTCATGCAGCGCGTCGTAGAGCCGCGCGATCGAGCGCGCGGCGTTGCGGAACGCCGGATGCGTGGTGACGTCCTTGACCCGCTCGCCATAGACATAGACTTCGCGGCCGTCGCGCAGGCTTTCGAGGTATTCCGCGCCGGTGAACGGCCGCCCTTTGGCGCCGATGGCGTCCTCGGATTTGACCCGGTCCATGGAGGGTCTCCCTGTTCTGCTGCCGTTGGCGTAGCCCGCGGCGGCGGGCGACGCCGACGCTCACTTCATGCCCGCGATGGCGGAGCACCATCGGCCGCACAACGTCGGCTTTGCGACAATGTGCCGGACGTTGCCGCGGCATGCGCCCCCTGTTAAGACTTTAACGGGATTCGGAAAGCGCGGCGGACGCATGGAATACTTCGTCCAGCAGCTCATCAACGGCATCACGCTCGGTTCGATCTACGGCCTGATCGCCATCGGCTATACGATGGTGTTCGGCATCATCGGCATGGTGAACTTCGCCCATGGCGACGTGTTCATGGTCTCGGCCTTCATCGCGCTCATCGCCTTCCTGATCCTCACCACCTGGCTCGGCATCTCCTCGATCGCGCTGGCGCTGTTCATCGTCCTGATCGTGGCGATGCTGTTCACCTCGCTGGTCAACTGGGTGATCGAGCGCGTCGCCTACCGGCCGTTGCGCGGCTCGTTCCGCCTGGCGCCGCTGATTTCGGCGATCGGCATGTCGATCTTCCTGTCGAATTTCGTCCAGGTGACGCAGGGCCCGCGCAACAAGTCGATCCCGCCCATGATCCAGGGCGAGTTCGTGCTGTTCAACCAGAACAATTTTCCGGTGACGCTGTCCTACAAGCAGCTCATCATCTGGGGCGTCACCGCGGTGCTGCTGCTGGCGTTCTGGTATCTGGTGGCCAAGACCCGGCTCGGCCGCGCGCAGCGCGCCTGCGAGCAGGACCAGAAGATGGCGGCGCTGGTCGGCGTCGACGTCGACCGCACCATCTCGATGACCTTCGTGATCGCGGCCGCGCTCGCCGCCGTCGCCGGCACCATGTACCTGATGTATTACGGCGTCGTGACCTTCTCCGACGGCTTCGTGCCGGGCGTGAAAGCGTTCACCGCCGCGGTGCTCGGCGGCATCGGCTCGCTGCCCGGCGCGGTGGTCGGCGGCCTCCTGATCGGCCTGATCGAGACGTTCTGGTCGGCCTACTTCTCCATCGACTACAAGGACGTCGCCGCCTTCTCCGTGCTGGCCATCACCTTGATCTTCCTGCCGCAGGGCCTGTTCGGCCGGCCGGATGTCGAGAAGGTCTGAGATGCAAGCGCGTAGACAGCCGGCGCGCAAAGCGGGCGCGTCGATATGGCCGGCGCGCTGCGCGACGCCGGCTTCACCGGCCTGATCGCCTTCGGCCTGCTCTTGCCGCTGATCGGATTTCTGACCGGCGTCAACGGCAGCAACGAGCTCGATCCTGACCACGCGCTGGCCGCTGTTGTTCGCGCTCGTCGCCGTCATCGCCGCCGGCCGCTTCCTCTATTCGCTTCGCGCTCGCGCCGTGGCTGGCGCGGCGCGCGCAGCGGCCGGCGCCAGCCGCGCCGCCGGCAATTCTTCGCAGAAATTGCGCGGCGCTCTCGCCAAGTGGTTCATCCCTTCGCCATCGGCTTCGTCATCGCCTATCCGCTGATCGTCTATTCTCACGGTCGGCGTTCGGCGGCGCGCTGAAATGGATCGACAATTTCGGCATCCAGATTCTGATCTATGTGATGCTCGGCTGGGGCCTCAATATCGTGGTCGGGCTCGCCGGCCTGCTCGACCTCGGCTATGTCGCCTTCTACGCGGTCGGCGCCTATTCCTACGCGCTGCTGGCGAAAACCTTCGGCCTGTCGTTCTGGATCCTGCTGCCGCTTGCCGGCATCCTCGTCCTCGTTCTGGGGCATTCTGCTCGGCTTCCCGGTGCTGCGGCTGCGCGGCGACTATCTCGCCATCGTCACGCTCGCCTTCGGCGAGATCATCCGCCTCATCCTGATCAACTGGGTGGCGCTGACCAACGGCTATGCCGGCATCATCGGCATTCCGCGGCCGACCTTCTTCGGCATCCCGTTCAACGCCGACGACGACGGCTTTGCCGCCATATTCGGCCTGCGAATTCTCGCCGCTCTACCGCGTCATCTTTCTCTATTACTCATCCTGGCGCTGGCGCTGCTCACCTGCTTCGTCACCGTGCGGCTGCGCCGGCTGCCGATCGGCCGCGCCTGGGAGGCGTTGCGCGAGGACGAGATCGCCTGCCGCTCGCTCGGCATCAACACCACCAACACCAAGCTCACCGCGTTCGCCATGGGCGCGATGTTCGCCGGCTTTGCCGGCTCGTTCTTCGCCGCGCGCGAGGCGTTCATCTCGCCGGAATCCTTCACCTTCATCGAATCCGCGACCATCCTCGCCGATCGTGGTGCTCGGCGGCATGGGCAGCCAGATCGGCGTCGCCATCGCCGCCATCGTCATGATCGGCGGCACCGAGATCCTGCGCGAGCTCGATTTCCTCAAAAACATTTTCGGGCCGACCTTCGATCCGACCCAGTACCGCATGCTGCTGTTCGGCTTCGCCATGGTGCTGATCATGATCTGGCGGCCGCGCGGACTGATCGCGACGCGCGAGCCCTCGGTGTTCCTCAAAGAGCGCAAGGCCATCTCCGCCGATCTGGTCAAGGAGGGACGCGGCTGATGGCGGCGCGCGCGACGGCTCTACCGTGCTCCGCGTCGAGCATCTGACCATGCGCTTCGGCGGCCTCGTCGCCGTCGACGATCTCTCCTTCGACGTCAAGCGCGGCACCATCACCGCGCTGATCGGGCCGAACGGCGCCGGCAAGACCACCGTGTTCAACTGCATCACCGGCTTCTACAAGCCGACCGAGGGCCGGCATCGCGCTGCAGCGCGGCGACGCCGCGGTGTGGAACGCGCTCGAAGCCCTGACCGACAGCGGCAAGCGCGGCGTGGTGCGGCCCGACGGCGCGCTGTTATCTGCTCGAACGCATGCCCGATTATCTGGTGGCGCAGCAGGCGCGCGTCGCCCGCACGTTCCAGAACATCCGGCTGTTTCCCGGCATGACCGTGCTGGAGAACCTGCTGGTCGCCCAGCACAACCCGCTGATGCTCGCGTCCGGCTATACGTTGCTCGGCGTGCTCGGCTTTCCGTCCTACGCGGCCGCCGAGCGCGCCGCGCTCGACAAGGCGCGCGCCTGGCTCGACCGTTTCGGTCTGATCGAGCGCGCCGACGATCCGGCCGGCGTGCTGCCCTATGGCGCGCAGCGGCGGCTCGAGATCGCCCGCGCCATGTGCACCGATCCGGTGCTGCTCTGCCTCGACGAGCCGGCGGCCGGGCTCAATCCGCGCGAGAGCGCCGAGCTCAACGAGCTGCTGCTCGCCATCCGCGACGAATTCGCCATCTCGATCCTGCTGATCGAGCACGACATGTCGGTGGTGATGGGGATTTCCGACCACGTCGTCGTGCTCGACTATGGCGTCAAGATCGCCGACGGCGCGCCGGACGCGGTGCGCAACGACGCCAAAGTGATCGCGGCCTATCTCGGCGTCGCCGACGACGAGGTGGCGAAGGTCGAGGCGGAGGTGGGCTTGTGACCGCGCCGCTGCTCTCGCTGCGCGGCGTGACGGCCTTCTACGGCCGCGTGCATGGCGCTCAAGGGCGTCGACCTCGACGTCAATGCCGGCGAGATCGTCGCGCTGATCGGCGCCAACGGCGCCGGCAAATCCACCCTGATGATGACGGTGTGCGGCAATCCGCGCGCGCGCGACGGCGAGATCACTTTCGCCGGCCGCGATATCACGCAGCTGCCGACCCACGAGATCGCGCGGCTGAAGCTCGCGCACGCGCCGGAGGGCCGCCGCATCTTTCCGCCGCATGACGGTGCTGGAAAACCTGCAGATGGGCGCGACCGTCGCCGAGCCGGGCGAATTCGCCGCCGATCTCGACCGCGTGCTGGCGCTGTTCCCGCGCCTCAAGCAGCGCCTCGCCCAGCGCGGCGGCACGCTGTCGGGCGGCGAGCAGCAGATGCTGGCGATCGCGCGCGCGCTGATGAGCCGGCCGCGGCTTCTCCTGCTCGACGAGCCGTCGCTCGGGCTGGCGCCGCTGATCGTGCGGCAGATTTTCGACGCCATCAAAAAGCTCAACGCCGAGGACGGCCTCACCGTGTTCCTGGTCGAGCAGAACGCCTTCCACGCGCTCAAGCTCGCGCATCGCGGCTATGTCATGGTCAACGGCCTGATCACGCTGTCCGGCACCGGCCGCGAATTGCTCGACCGGCCGGAAGTGAAATCCGCCTATCTCGAAGGCGGACGGCAGCAGGTCGAATGCCGATGATGCCAAGCCTTTCAATGCACGGTTTTCTCTACGAGGAAGGCTCGTTCGGCGTCTTCCTGCTGGTCACCGTCATTCTCGGCGGCGGCGCGGCGGCGCTTGCCGGCCGCGCCATCGCGCAGACCTGGCGGCCGTGGTGGCAAATCGTCGCCTATATGCTGATCCTCGGCGCCGCGGTGCGCTTCATCCATTTCGCCTTGTTCGGCGGCACGCTGTTGTCGCTGCATTATTATGTCGTCGACAGCGCGATTTGCCTGGCGTTCGGATTGATCGGTTTCCGGGCCGCGCGTGCCGCGCAAATGGTCAGCCAATATCGCTGGATCAATCAGCCGAACGGCTGGCTGCGCTGGCGCCGCAAGGCGCCTTGACGTAACATTGCGGCAAATTCGGACTTGCCGCTTCCAGTTAAGGGGAACTGACGATGAGAACGATCACCACGCTCGGCGCTCGCGCTGGGCCTTGCATTCGCGTTGGCGGATTCCGCCACCGCCCAGGTCAAATTCGGCGTCGGCGGCCCGATCACCGGCCCGAATGCCGCGACCGGCGCGCAGATGAAGAACGGCGTCGAACAGGCGGCCGCCGACATCAATGCCGCCGGCGGCATTCTCGGTCAGAAGATCACTGTCGAGTTCGGCGACGACGTCTCCGATCCCAAGCAAGGCGTCTCGGTCGCCAACAAGTTTGCCGGCGACGGCGTCAAATTCGTCATCGGCCATTACAATTCCGGCGTCACCATCCCGGCCTCCGAGGTCTATCAGGAAAACGGCATCCTCGAGATCACGCCGGCCTCGACCAATCCCGACCGTCACCGAGCGCGGCATGTGGAACATCTTCCGCACCTGCGGCCGCGACGATCAGCAGGGCAAGGTCGCCGGCACCTACATCCTCGCGCACTTCAAGGGCAAGAAGATCGCCTTCGTCAACGACAAGACCACCTACGGCAAGGGCCTTGCCGACGAAACCTTGAAGACGATCAAGGCCGGCGGCATGAACGAGGTGCTCTATGAAGGCATCAATACCGGCGAGAAGGATTATTCGGCGCTGATCTCCAAGATCAAACAATCGGGCGCCGACCTGGTCTATTTCGGCGGCCTCTATACCGAAGGCGGCCTGATCGTGCGGCAGATGCGCGACCAGGGCGTCAAGGCGCCGCTGATGGGCGGCGACGGCATCACCTCCGACGAGTTCGCCTCGGTCGGCGGCCCGGGCGTCGAAGGCACGCTGATGACCTACGGTCCCGATCCGCGCAACAAGCCGCAGGCGAAGGCCGTGGTGGCGGAATTCCGCGCCAAGAAATTCGAGCCGGAGGCCTATACGCTCTACAGCTATGCCGGCGTGCAGATCATCAAGCAGGCGGCGGAAGCGGCGAAATCGGTCGACCCGAAGAAGGTCGCCGACACGATGCATTCCGGCATGAATTTCAAGACCGTGCTCGGCGACATCGCCTACGACAAGAAGGGCGACATCACCAAGCTCGACTACGTGATGTACATCTGGAAGAAAGACGCCAGCGGCAAGATCACTTACGTGGAATGTCCGGCGTCCGGCTGCACGATGTAAGCTCCTGTCATTGCGAGCGGAGCGAAGCAATCCAGCTGCGGCTCCGCTAGATTGCTTCGTCGCGGAGCCTGTCATCGGCGGCAGGTCGGACGTTGGTCCGCGATGCATTCAGCCGATCTTGCCCAGCATCGGAAATGTATCGAGCAGCCAATAGCTCGCCTGGCTGACGGCGCCGGTCAGAAACGCGATGCCGGTGAGCACCAGAAGGCCGCCCATCGCCTTTTCGACCAGGCCGAGATGGGCGCGGAAGCGGGCGAGGAAAGCGGCGAACGGCTCCGACCGCCAACGCCGCGACGATGAACGGCACGCCCAGCCCGAGCGAATAGACCGCAAGCATGCCGGCGCCCTTCGCCACGGTCGCTTCCGACGCCGCGACGGCCAGGATCGCGGCGAGGATCGGGCCGATGCACGGCGTCCAGCCGAGCGCAAAGGCAAGCCCCATCAGATAGGCGCCCCACAGGCCGACCGGCTTTGCGACTTCGAGCCGCTTCTCGCGCATCAGCCAGGCGATCGGCGTAAGGCCGAGGAAGTGCAGACCCATGATGATGATGGCGATGCCGGCGACGATCGCGAGTTCGCCCGAATAGGCGCGCAGCACCGCGCCGATCGACGCTGGCGCTGGCGCCGAGCGCGACGAACACGGTGGAGAAGCCGAGCACGAACAGCAACGCCGCCGCGATGGTCTGCCGCCCGGCCCGCGGCTTGGTCTCGGCGTCGGCAAACCGCTCCAGCGATGTGCCGGTCAGATAGACGAGATACGGCGGCACCAGCGGCAGCACGCAGGGCGACAGAAAGCTCAACATGCCGGCAAGCAGCGCCGCAAAGATCGTGACGTTCGTCATGGCGCATGCAATGCACCGGGCGGCCGATGGCGATTGCAAGGCAGATCCGTCATTGCGAGCGAAGCGAAGCAATCCAGCGCGGCGTGCGCCGTTCTGGATTGCTTCGTCAGCTGCGCTCCTGCAATGACGCTCGGCTCGGCGGGCTAATGATGACCTCATGCGCAATCTCATCACCGATGTCCCCGGCCTCAAAGTCGGCCACGGCACCGACACCCGCCTCGGCTCGGGCTCGACCGTCGTCGTCTTCGACGAGCCCGCCGTCGCCTCGATCGACGTGCGCGGCGGCGGGCCGGGAACGCGCGAAACCGCGCTGCTCGATCCGGCGCAGACGGTCGAGGGCATCGACGCCATCGTGCTGTCCGGCGGCTCGGCCTTCGGCCTCGATGCCGCGTCCGGCGCGCAGGCCTGGCTGCGAGAGCAAGGCCGCGGCTTTGCGGTGCGCACCGCGCGGGTGCCGATCGTGCCGGCCGCCGATCCTGTTCGATCTGCTGAGCGGCGGCGACAAGGATTGGGGCCGATTCCCGCCCTATCGCGAGCTCGGCTACGCCGCAGCGGCCTCGGCCGCGGCCGAATTCGCGCTCGGCAGCGTCGGCGCCGGCACCGGCGCCACCACGGTCAATTGCAAGGGCGGCATCGGCTCCGCCTCGGCGCAAACGCCGGATGGCCATACCGTCGGCGCGCTCGCCGCCGTCAATGCCGTCGGCAGCGTCGTGGTCGATCGCGGCCCATGGTTCTGGGCGGCGCCGTTCGAAGCAGAACGGCGAGTTCGGCGGCCGCGGATTTCCGGCCGCTTTACCATCGGGTGCGCTCGACGCTGCGCACCAAGGGAACCGCGCAGCGAGAGCACCACGCTGGTCGTCGTTGCGACCGACGCCACCCTGAACAAGGCGCAGGCGAAGCGGCTTGCGGTCATGGCGCAATCGGGCCTGTCGCGCGCGATCTACCCGGTGCACACGCCGCTCGACGGCGACGTGGTGTTTGCCGCCTCGACCGGCCGCCGGCCGCTGGGCGATGCGCATCTCGGCCTGACCGGTCTCGGTTCCGCTCGCCGCCAATGTGGTGGCGCGCGCCATCGCGCGCGGCGTTTTCGCGGCAACGGCGCTGCCCTTGCCCGGCGCGATGCGCAGTTGGCAGGATCAATTCGGCCGTTGAGATAAGCGGATTGGCGCCATCTTCGACCGCGGAAACCACGATCCGCATCTTTGATCCGGGCCTGCGTCGTTTTCGTTGACTTGCCCGGCGATTTGCGCCTTCACTTTGCACCGGGTTGGGTCGCGGTAGTTGCGGAGGGTATGATGCGCATCGTTGTCGTTGTGTTTGCCGCGTTGTTGACCTTGGGTCTCGCGGCATTTGGTGTCGTGGCCGCCCAGCGCGCCAACGCCCCGGCCGCGGCGAACACCATGGCTGCGCAGGTCGCGCCGCCGGTTCAGAGCGCACGTCCCACGCCGGTGCGCGCGCCGGTCGCCGATATTGCCCAGAGTCGGGATTGCCGAGGTCGGCGAAGCCGACAGTGGCGACCGACGCCCCCGCGGTAGCTCCGATCGTCCTCGCCCAGAACACTCCAGCTCCCGCCGCCGCCCCCGCTCCGGCCGCAGCAGCGGCACCGCAGCAGCGCCGCAGCGCCCGCGCCGTCGCCGGCGAAGAGCGCTCCGACCTGCGACAAGCCGGACGGCATGGGCCTTTCCCGCATCGTCGAGATCGACACCACCGGCGGCCCCGCGTTCGGCACCGAGCATTTCAAGCAGTACGATTTCCTGCGCGACAAGGAAGTCGTGCTGACCTTCGACGACGGCCCGTGGCCGGAGAACACGCCGATGGTGCTCAAGGCGCTCACCGACAATTGCGTCAAGGCGACGTTCTTCGAGATCGGCGAACACGCCACCTGGCGTCCCGACATCTCGAAGATGGTGGCCGCGGCCGGCATGACCATCGGCAGCCACACCTGGTCGCACAAGGATTTGGCCAGGAAACCCTATGCCAACGATATCGAGCAGGCCAAGCAAGAGATCGAGATGGGCGTGAGCGCCGTGCATATGGCGGTCGACGGCCCGATCGCGCCGTTCTTCCGCTTCCCCGATCTGCAGCAGCCGGCCGATCTGATGACCTATCTCGGCACGCGCAACATCGCGATCTTCTCGACCGACATCGACACCTTCGACTTCAAGATGCGCAAGCCCGAGGACGTCGATCAAATCGGCGATGACCAAGCTCGCCAAGAACGGCAAGGGCATCCTGCTGATGCACGATTTCCAGCACGCGACGGCGGAAGCGATGCCGGAACTGCTGCGCCAGCTCAAGGCCGGCGGCTACAAGGTCGTGCACATGGTGCCGAAGCAGCCGGTGACGACGCTCGCGAAATACGACGACATGGTGCGGGCGCAGGACAAGTTCTCGAACGCCAACAACACGCGGCCGGAGTCGAGCGTCGTCAAGACGATCAACGAGTAGCGTCATTCCGGAGCCGCGCAGCGGCGTATCCGGAATCCATAATCACGATCGTTTCAGAAATAAGCTCTGCTTCAGAGCTTGGCGCCGCTGCGTCTGTGATTATGGATTCCGGGCTCGCGCTTCGCGCGCCCCGGAATGACGGCTAATGCAGAAACCGCTCCGCCGCGTAAGGCGCCGGATCGCAGAACGGCGTCGCACCGGTCATCATCTCGGCAATGAGCCGGCCGGTCGCCGGGCCGAGCGACAGCCCCCAATGGCCGTGGCCGTAGGCGAGCCACAGGCCGCGCTGGCCCGGCGCGCGCGAAATCACCGGCCGGGAATCGGCAAAGCACGGCCGCGCATCCCATCCACGGCTTCGGCTCGACCGGCTCGCCGAGCGCGAACAATTCGCGCGCCGCCGGCAGCACGCGATCGAATTGCACCGGCGTCGGCGGCGCATCGCGCGCGGCGAATTCGGCGCCGGTGGTGAGCCGGATGCCCTGCTCCATCGGCGCCAGGCAATAGCCGTTGTCGGCGTCGAGGATCGGCCGGCTCAGCCCGGCATTGCCCTGCGGGCGGAAATGCCGGTGATAGCCGCGCTTGACGGCGAGCGGCAGTTTGATGCCGAGCGGACCGAGCAGATCCGGCGTCCACGGCCCGAGCGCGACCACCACGTCGCCGGCATCGAGCGGGCCGGCGGCGGTATCGACGCGCCAATGCGCCGTCGGCGCGATGCAGCGTGCGCGCGTCGCCGGTGAACGACAGGCCGCCGAGCGCGGCAAAGCGCGCCGCGTAGGCGCGCGTCAGCGCCAGCGGATTGCTGACGCTCACCGCGCCGGTCCAATGCACGGCGTGGCGAAACACCGGCTTGAGCGACGGCTCGAGCGCACGCGCCGCTTCGCGATCGAGCGGCACATTGGCGATGCCGAAGCTCGCCGCGAGCTCGAGCTCGCGCGCCTGCGCCGCGAATGACTGGTCGCTGCGGTAAAGCTTCAGCCAGCCGGTGTGGCGCAGATATTTCTCGGCGCCGGCTTCCGCGCTCAGCGCCTCATGCTCGGCGACCGCGCGCGCCATCAGCGGCCGCATGATTTGCGCGGTCTCGATCAGCCGCGCCGGCTGCGAGGCGGCGCGGAAGGCCAGCAGCCATGGCGCGACTTTCGGCAGAAACGACAGATGATAATTGGCCTCCGGCGCGCGCTTGAGCGCGACGCGCAGCAGCGCCGACCAAGCCGACGGAAACGCCGCCGGAAAGATCGTATTGCCTTCGATGATGCCGGTATTGCCGTAGGACGTGCCCTCGCCCGGCCCGCCGCGATCGACCAGCGCCACCGCGACGCCGCGCTTGGCGAGATGAACCGCAATCGAGGTGCCGACGATGCCGGCTCCGAGCACGATGGTATCGACGCGCGCCACGATGACCTCCGTTGCAGGAGGTATAGCGCCGATAGGGTCAAGTCCAGTCGCGGTTTATTGGCGGAAAAGGTCAGGATCTAGTGGGCAGGATCTTTTCCGAAACCGGCATCGACTTTTCGGGATCATGCTCTAAGCCGTGGCGACGCTCTGCGTCGTCGTCGGATTGATCAATTGCGCCTGCATCTGGATCAAGTGCTCGAGGAGATTGTTGTTGCGTCACGTTGGCGCGCACCGGCCGTGTGTCGAGCTTGCCGACGAACGTGGAGCCGCCGGACGGCGCGGCGGTGGTCGGCGTGGCGGCCGAGCCAGTCGTTAGCGCCGCCCGCGTGATGGTGGTGATGATGGCCGGGCTGGCTCTGCTGCGCCTGCTGCGATGAAAACGAGTCGTCGGGGCCGGTGCTGCCGTCGAGCGGCGATTGCACGGGTTGCGAATTGGAGGCGTTGGCCTGCATGTCGAACAGCGTCTGCAGGGTTTGCGGGCCGAATTGCGGCGATGAACTGCCCGACGTCACCGCGCTGCTTGTCGAGGATGAGCCTGCGCCGCCGGACGATGCCGTCGCGCCTGTGGCCGTGCCTTGGCCCTGACCCAGCGCCGCCAACAGCGACGCGATCGGATCGGACTGCGCGCTGCTGCTCGCCGAAGAGTCCGGCTGCTGCAGCGACTGCCACAGCGCAAAGGGATTATTGGCGTTCGAACCGTTGACGGAAAACGACATGAAATACTCCTGCGCACGTCACGCTGCGGCCAAGCTCGCCCCGCAGTCGCGATGCAAAACCGGGGCCGTGAGCGCAAAGCCTTGAAAAACAACGGTTTTTCTTGCAAGCCGGCGTCCGAGACAGGCGCAGAATCTGCCGCCGCGGCGCGCGCAGCCGGCAAGTCTTGCCGGCCCGCTGCCGATCGCGTTGCCCGTGCCGGACATGGCGTGTTACGCGAACATTGATTTGGAGACGCCCGTGCATCGCCCGCTCATCATCGCGCCGTCGATCCTGGCCGCCGATTTCGCCAAGCTCGGCGAGGAGGTGCGCGCGGTCGATGCCGCCGGCGCCGACTGGATCCATGTCGACGTCATGGACGGCCATTTCGTGCCGAACATTTCCATCGGCCCGGACATCGTCAAAGCCATCCGGCCGTACACCAAGAAGCCGCTCGACGTGCATCTGATGATCGCGCCGTGCGATCCTTATCTCGAAGCCTTCGCCAAGGCCGGCGCCGACATCATCACCGTGCATGTCGAGGCGGGGCCGCATATCCACCGCTCGCTGCAAGCGATCCGCGCGCTCGGCAAGAAGGCCGGCGTGACCATGAATCCCGGCACGCACGAAAGCACGGTCGAGCATGTCATCGACCTCGTCGATCTGATCCTGGTCATGTCGGTCAATCCCGGCTTCGGCGGCCAGAAATTCATTCCCGAGGCGCGTGGCCAAAGTGCGCAACCTGCGCGCCATGGCGGCGGGCCGGCCGATCGACATCGAGATCGACGGCGGCATCACGCCGCAAGTGGCGCCCGAAGTCGCGCGCGCCGGCGCCAACGCCTTCGTCGCCGGCTCCGCCGTGTTCAAGGACCGCACGCCGGAGAGCTATCGCGCCAATATCGCGGCGATCCGCAACGCGGCGGCGCTGGCGCGCGGGGACGTGGCGTGACCGTCCCGCGCTACACCCGCCCGCAGATGGCGGCGATCTGGACGCCGCAGACGCGGTTTCGCATCTGGTTCGAGATCGAGGCCCATGCCGCCGACGCCATGGCCGAGCTCGGCATGATCCCGAAGGCGGCGGCGAAGAAGATCTGGGCCAAGGGCAAGGCGGCGCAGTTCGATATCGACCGCATCGACGAGATCGAGCGCGAGACCAAGCACGACGTCGTCGCCTTCCTCACCCATCTGGCCGAAATCGTCGGGCCCGAGGCGCGTTTCGTGCACCAGGGCATGACGTCGTCCGACGTGCTCGACACCTGCCTTAACGTGCAGCTGGTGCGCGCCGCCGATCTTCTGATCGCCGACGTCGATGCGCTCATCGCCGCGCTCGAGCGCCGCGCCCGCGAATACAAATTCACGCCGACCATCGGCCGCTCCCACGGCATCCATGCCGAGCCGACCACGTTCGGGCTCAAGCTCGCCGTCGCCTATGCCGAGTTCGCCCGCGCCAAAGAGCGCCTGATCGCGGCGCGCGCCGAGGTCGCGACCTGCGCGATCTCCGGCGCGGTCGGCACTTTCGCCCAGGTCGATCCGCGGGTCGAAGCCCATGTGGCGCAAGCAAGATGGGGCTTAAGGTCGAGCCGATCTCGACGCAGATCATTCCGCGCGACCGCCACGCCATGTATTTCGCCACGCTCGGCGTCGTCGCCGCCTCGGTCGAGCGGCTGGCGACCGAAATCCGCCATTTGCAGCGCACCGAAGTGCTGGAGGCGGAGGAGTATTTCTCCGCAGGCCAGAAAGGCTCCTCGCCGATGCCGCACAAGCGCAATCCGGTGCTGTCGGAAAATCTCGTCGGGCTCGCCCGCATGGTGCGCGCCTATGTGACGCCGGCGCTGGAAGACGTGGCGCTCTGGCACGAGCGCGACATTTCCCATTCCTCGGTCGAGCGCATGATCGGGCCGGACGCCACGGTGACGCTCGATTTCGCGCTCGGCCGGCTCGCCGGCATGATCGACAAGCTGATCGTCTATCCCGACAACATGCAAAGAAATCTCGACCGCCTCGGCGGCCTCGTTCATTCGCAGCGCGTGCTGCTGGCGCTCACGCAAAAAGGCGTCGCGCGCGAGGACGCCTATCGCCTGGTGCAGCGCAACGCCATGAAAGCGTGGGAAGGCGAAGGCGATTTCCTCGCGCTGCTCAAGGCCGACAAGGACGTGCGCAAGCATCTGAGCGAAAAAGAGCTCGCCGCCAATTTCGACCTCGATTTTCATTTCGCCCACGTCGACACGATCTTCCGCCGCGTGTTCGGCCGCGCCTGAGAATCAGCGCCGCCTGACACGGCGCCACGCGCTGTCCACGAAGCTGATCGCCGCAGCGGCGCGTTTTGGCGCCGCGGCCATTGTTTGTTTGCCCGACTCACTGGCCCGGCGTAACGTCCGCAACTTCAGAGCGAATCTTTTTAGGAGCGAATCATGGGCCGATTGGTGCGCAAACCGAGGGTGCCGGACCTCGATCAGCAAATCGCGGGTCTCGGAGAGCGTGCTGCAGTCCGGCATCGCCGGCATGCAGATGGCCGGCGCCGTGCCCGGCGACAATTATCTCGAGCGGATGGTCAAATATATTCCGGGCGAAGTGATTGGCTTTTCCATGCTGATCAATGCCATCCTCGATCAGGCCATGAAGGCCGGCGGGCCGATGCCGCCATGGCCGGCCTGTCCGATCACGGCCATCGCCGACCGGCGCCTTGCTGATCGGCTGCATCCTGACCCCGCTGTTTTGCTGGTATGTGCGCGAGGACGGCGATGCCTGGATGGTCAATGCCGTGGTTTCGACCATCGCCTTCCCGTTCTGGGCCTATCTGATGGGCGCGGTCGCCTTCGCCAGCATCCACGACGGCAATCTCGCGGTGATCCTGGTGCTGACCTTCACCGTCGTGAGCGGCCTGGTCTCGCCGTGGCGAGAAGGCCAAGCCGCGCCGGCAGGAGGCAAGCCACCCAAGGAAGGGCCGCGGCTGGTCGACGCCTTCGCTTAAGGCCGATTACCGGTTCCAACCGCGGGGCGATTGCGGGCGGCCGGCGCCTCGTGGCATGTGTCGCGCCATGGCGGCGCACGAAACCATCCTGGTGTTCGATTCCGGGCTCGGCGGACTCACGGTCTATCGTGAGGTCGCGGCGGCGCGGCCGGACGCCGATTTCCTCTATGTCGCCGACGATGCGGCTTTCCCTATGGCGCGATCGAGGAGCCGGCGCTGGTCGCCCGCGTCGTCGCGCTGATGGGCGAACTGATCGCGGCGCACCGGCCCGATCTCGTCGTCATCGCCTGCAACACCGCCTCGACCATCGTGCTGCCCGATCTGCGCAAGAAATTCTCGCTGCCGTTTGTCGGCACCGTGCCGGCGATCAAGCCGGCCTGCGCCGCCTCGATCACGCGGCGCGTATCGGTGCTCGGCACCGAGGCGACGGTCGCGCGCGAATATACCCGCGCGCTCATTCGCGACTACGCCGGGGATTGCCAGGTGACGCTGGTCGGATCGAAGACGCTTGCGGCCTATGCCGAAGCCGAGCTTGCCGGCGCGCCAGTCGACGACGCGGCGCTCACGCGCCGAGATCGCGCCGTGCTTTCGTCGACGACGGCGAGCGCACCGACACCGTCGTGCTCGCCTGCACGCACTATCCGCTGCTGATCGACCGCCTGCGGCAGCTCGCGCCTTGGCCGGTCAACTTTCTCGATCCGGCGCCGGCGATCGCGCGGCGCGTCGGTCGATCTTCTCGGCCCGCGCCGCCGTCGGCGGGCACCGGGACCGACGCGCGCGATTTTCACCTCCGGGCCGGCGCCGGCGGCGGCGCTGGCGCGCTTCGGTATTCGTGTCGGCCGAGCCGGCCTCGACAAAGCCGGCTGACGCTATTCGCCGATCTCAGCGCCATGCGTCGAATTTCAGCTGCGTTCGGCTTGTCGCCTGCGCCTGCCGGCGCTACGCTTTAGGCTTGATTGCCGATGCACGCCGGGCGATCAAGGGGCACGCACATGACCACTGCCGTCCCAACGGACGCGCCGCCTGGTATCTCGAACCGCTGGAATCAGCTCATCCTCGGCGTGATCGCCATGATGGCGATCTCCAGCCCGCAATATGTCTGGACGCTGTTTACCGGCCCGCTCAACCAGAAACTCGGAACGACGCTCGCGGAACTGCAGTGGACCTTTTCGCTGCTGATCATCCTGCAAACCTGGTTCTCGCCGTTCCAGGCCTATCTGGTCGACCGCTTTGGCCCGCGTCTCCTGATCGCGATCGGCGCGCTGTTGTCCGGCGGCAGCTGGGTGCTCTCCGCCTGGGTCGACAATATCTGGGCGCTCTATTTCACCTATGGCGTGCTCGGCGGCTTCGGCACCGGCATCATCTATGTCGGCATCATCGGCCTGATGGTGCGCTGGTTTCCCGACCGGCGCGGTCTTGCCACCGGCCTCGCCGCGGCGGGCTACGGCTTCGGCGCCTTCTTCACCAGCTTCCCGATCGACAGCATGATCAAAAGCTCGGGCTATGCGCACACGCTTGTGGTGTGGGGCGTCATCCAGGGCGTGATCGGCATTCTCGCGGCGCAATGGCTGCGCATCCCGCCGGAGAACTACCAGGCGCCGGGCGCGGCGCCCGCCTGCCGCGATCGCCGCGCAGCAGACACACCGCAGCTACTCGCCGCGCGAAATGCTGCAAAGCCCGGTCTTCTATCTGCTGTTCGTGATGATGAGCATGATGTCGACCTCGGGCCTCATGGTCGTCTCCAATGTCGGGCCGTTCGCCAAGGAATTCGGCGTCGCCAACATGCTGGTCCTCGGCATGGCGGCGCTGCCGCTGTCACTGACGTTGTCGCGCGTTCACCAACGGGCTGACGCGGCCGTTCTTCGGCTGGGTCTCCGACCATATCGGCCGCGAGAGCACGATGGCGCTCGCCTTCTCGCTCGAAGCGGTCGCCATCCTGGTCCTGTTCGCCTTCATCAACCAGCCGGCGCTGTTCGTGGTGCTCACCGGCCTCGTCTTCTTCGGCTGGGGCGAGATCTTCTCGCTGTTCCCCTCGACGCTGACCGACACGTTCGGACCGAAATACGCCGCGACGAACTACGGCTTCCTCTATATCGCGCAAGGCGTCGGCTCGATCCTGGGCGGACCGGCGGCGGCCTTTCTCAAGCAGACGACGGAAGCTGGACGGCCGTCTTCATCGTCGTCGCCGATCCTCGACGCGCTGACGGCGCTGCTGGCGATCACGGCGCTGCAACGCATGCGGCGCAGGCACTTGGCGCACGGGCTAAGTCGGCGCCGCCGCGCCGGTTTGACACTGCGCCGGTTTCCCCCTAGAAACCGCGCACTTCGCGGGCCCAAGCGGCCCGCGCGGTGTTTCGCGACCCGCGGTTTGCGCCGGCGCTTCGGCGGCAAACCTGTCGGTTCCGGCCAAAAGGCCGGAACAGGAGGAGGGCGCGATCCTCAGCGGCACGATCCCGAAAAGCGGTTTTCGGGTGAAGATCATGCCGAAACCAACAGCGAGGACGCGAATGACCAAGCGCCACCAGGCGAAGTACAAGATCGACCGCCGGATGGGACAGAACATCTGGGGCCGGCCGAAATCACCGATCAACAAACGCGAATACGGCCCCGGCCAGCACGGCCAGCGCCGCAAGGGCAAGCTCTCCGACTACGGCGTGCAATTGCGCGCCAAGCAGAAGCTCAAGGGCTATTACGCCAACATGTCGGAGCGGCACTTCCACGGCATCTATGACGAGGCGCGGCGGCTCAAAGGCGATACCGGCGCCACCATGATCGGGCTTTTGGAGCGCCGGCTCGACACCGTGATCTACCGCGCGAAATTCGTACCGACCGTGTTCGCCGCGCGCCAGTTCGTCAGCCACGGCCACATCAAGGTGAACGGCCGGCGCGTCACCGTCTCGAGCTACCGCGTCAAGGTCGGCGACCTGGTCGAGGTCAAGGAGAAGTCGCGGCAGCTCGCGCTGGTGCTCGAGGCGACCGCGCTCGCCGAGCGCGACGTGCCGGACTACATCGACGTCGACCACTCCAAGATGACGGCGAAGCTCGCGCGCATGCCGGCGCTCGGCGACGTGCCCTACCCGGTGCATGATGGAGCCGCACCTCGTCGTCGAATATTACTCGCGCTGAACGGCCCGCTATCGCGGTGCCCCTTCGCCGAACGCGCCTGGGCCGGCCATTTATCCCCAGGCCTCTGATTTTGAAGCGGTGCGGTAAGTCTACTTAATCTGCTGAGAAAAGCGGCGGAGCAGCCGTTGTGCTCCCTGGCGTATGCGGCCGGCTTGAATTGTCGAATCTGCCTATTCCTCATACGGTCGCTGCCGCAAATTGTCGCAGACGGTAATTTCGTAGCGTAGCGTTCGGGTTGGGGCTTCTTCAACAAACATACCGGGAGAACGCACATGGATGCGTTGGGAAGGATTAAGCGCTGGATCGGCTCGTTAACGGAGATCGGGCTGATGCTGCTGGCGCTGGCGATCGTGGCGGCGCTCCTCGTCGGGGCAAACCTGCCGTTCTTCGGCAATGTCACGGCCAACATCATGGCGCTGGTCAAAGCGCTCGGTGACGCCGGCCTCGTCGGCCTCATCACGCTCGGCATCATCCTTTGGCTGTTTTCGGGCCGGAAAATGGCCTGAGCCGCAGGCACGGCTACGAGACGACACGCGTGATCGCAGACACGTTGCGTGGCGAGGCATGCTCTCCCACCCAGACGCCTTCGGCTGATCAAGGCCGTCGTGCGATGCTCGACTACCTGCAAAAGGCCAGACAATATCTTTGGGCCTTCGTTGAAACCAGATTTTTGACGGTTCTGTCCGTCATCCTGATTTATTTGATTCTCGGACCGAATTCGTCGGCGTCTTCGTTTCCGGCGTCGCCGACAATGTGGTGAAATTTGCCGCCGCCATGCCGGCGCAAAGCCTGGTCGGATTGGCGATCGTCCTGGCGCTCGTTATCCTGCTCGCCAACCGCATGCGCTAATTCGAATGCCGGAACGACCGGCGCGGCTTTAAGCCTGCGCCGCTTCCTTCACCGCAATGCCCTTGTCCTTGAGCAGCGATTGCAATTCGCCGGCCTGGAACATCTCGCGCACGATGTCGCAGCCGCCGACGAATTCGCCCTTGACGTAGAGCTGCGGGATTGTCGGCCAGTTGGAGTAGTTCTTGATGCCGCCGCGCAGGTCGTCGTTTTCCAGCACGTTGAGGCCCTTATAGGGCACGCCCAGATAGTCGAGGATCTGCACGACCTGGCCGGAGAAGCCGCACATCGGAAACTGCGGCGTGCCCTTCATGAACAGGACGACGTTGTTGGCCTTTACCTCGTTGTCGATGAATTGCTCGATGGACATCGCGGTCATCCTTCCTGGCGCCGCGGGCTGCGCCGCGCGAATCTCACCCTTTCAATCCTGAATATATGTAGCGCAACGTCCGCAAACCGTGCAAAGCCAATGCCGAGATTTCATGCCTGAGGGTCAAATTTCGCCGGGCAAGACCTCGCTGTCAATGAAATGCCGCCGGTCGTCAGTGGAGCATGGCTTTCCACGCGCGTGGCGGCGGCGGAAAATGGCCGCCGGCGGCGGCCAGTTCAGCGCTTCCGGCGTGCCGGTCTGCAGGGCCAGCGCATGCAGCTTGCCGCCCATTTCGGCCTTGAGCGCCTCATAGACGATCTGGTGCTGCTGCACGCGGGATTTGCCGCGAAACGATTCGGCAATGACGGTCGCGGCATAATGGTCGCCGTCGCCGGCGAGATCGCGGATCGTCACCTCGGCATCGGGAATGCGCGCCCGGATCAGGCGTTCGATATCGTTCGCAGCCATTGCCATGACGCGTCTCCTCGCGGGGCTACGCTTTGCCGGCGAAGCGCCCAGAGGGATTAGCAGATCGGCGCCGCACGGCAAAGGATTTGCGGCCGCTCCTCCCCTGGACGCCGCGCAGGCCGCGATGCATGTTTCGCCGCAAAATATGCCGGCGATCACGCCGCAGTGAGGGCCATGCGATGTTCAGGTCTTTGGCGTTTGCCGGCTTGCTGCTGGCGCTGTTGCCCGACGCAGGTCTCCGCTCAAGCAGCCCGCGCAAGCCCAACGCGACGCCATTCGCGCGGCTTGCCGGTCCGACTTCATGGCCAATTGTTCCGGCGTCCAGCCCGGCGGCAAGGAGGCTTTCGAGTGCCTCCTGCGCAATGACGCCAAGCTCTCGGCGTCGTGCCAGGCCGCCGTGAATGCTGCGGCGCCGAAGCCCGCCGAGCCGGCCGCGCCGGCTGCACCGGCAACCGCAGCTCCGGCGCAATCCGAGACCGCGCCACCGGCCGCCAAAGTCGAACATGCACCGCCGGGGATTCAGGTTGCCCCGACCGAAGCCCAGAACGAAGAGCTCAAGACCGTGCAGCAAGCCTGCACGCTCAACGACTTGGTGTCGCACTGTTCCTGGATTGCGCCGAACAATCCGGAAATTTTGTAGTGCCTGAAAGGCAATGCGGCCGATCTTTCACCCAATTGCCAAGCTGCGGTGCAATCGCTGCCGGCCGCGCCGCCAGCCGCCGCGGCACCGTCGCCGAGCCGAACCGCGCGCGGCAGGCGGCAGCCGGCCAAGAAGCCGGTTGAGCCAGCGCACCACCGCCGGCTGCCGCGGCCGCACCGACTGCCGCGCCGGCGAAGCCGACAGCGCAGCAGACCGCCGCCATCCGCGCCGCATGCCGGTCCGATTTCATGTCCCATTGCTCGGCGTGCAGCCCGGCGGCGCCGAAGCGTTGCAATGTCTCAAGCGCAACGAGGCGCAGCTCTCGGCCGCGTGCCGCAGCGCCGTGGCCGCGATCGGCGGTGGCGGCGCCGGCGCGGCGGCGGCTCCGTCCGGAGCGCCGGCGGCAACGGCTGCGCCAGCGGTCGCACCCATCGGACCGATGCCGATGCTGCGCCCGCGCGATGCGCTGGCGATCGTGCAAATTTGCGGCGCCGAAGTGCGGTCGCTCTGTGCCGGCGTTCCGTTCGGCGGCGGCCGTATCATCAGCTGCCTGGCGGCAAACGCGTCGAGCCTGTCGCCGAGCTGTTACGGCGCGCTGAGCGCGGCGGTCGGTAACAGCATATTAGGACATGATCTTCGATTACCGGTATTCACTTTTCGGGATCATGCTCAGGCCGCCGCCGCCATGTAAGCCGGCAGCCAGCTCTCGAAGCGACTCTTTGAGCTGCGGCAACGGCAATCGGGCGTTCGCCGGCAATCGCCAAAACCTTGCCGCCGGTCGCACCGAGCCGCGTCAACGGCACGCCGGCCGCTTTGGCGCGCTGCGGCGATGAGATCGGCGTTCTTGCCGGTCACGACATAACGGCCCTGATCTTCGCCGAACCAGAATGCGTGGGCGGGAAGCGCCGAAGAATCTTCGAGCACCGCACCGATGCCGGACGCGATCGCCATTTCGGCGAGCGCGACCAGAAGGCCGCCGTCGGAGACGTCGTGCGCCGCGGTGACCAGACCGTCGCGGATCAGGCGCCTGCACAAAATCGCCATGGCGTTTTTCCGCGGCGAGATCGACCGGCGGCGGCGCGCCCTCCTCGCGGCCGCAGATTTCGCGCAGATAAGCCGACTGGCCGAGCCAGCCTTGGGTTTCGCCGATCAGCAGGATCGCTTCGCCCTCGGCCTTGAAGCGCAAGCGTCATCGACGTGGTGAAGTCGTCGAGCACGCCGACGCCGCCGATGGTCGGCGTCGGCAGGATCGCGCGGCCGTTGGTCTCGTTGTAGAGCGACACATTGCCGGACACGATCGGGAAATCGAGCGCGCGCGCCGCCTCGCCGATGCCGCGGATGCAGCCGACCAGTTGCCCCATGATCTCCGGCCGCTCCGGATTGCCGAAATTGAGATTGTCGGTAAGCGCCAACGGCTTGGCGCCGACGGCGGAGAGATTACGCCAAGCTTCGGCCACCGCCTGCTTGCCGCCTTCGAACGGATCGGCTTCGCAATAGCGCGGCGTCACGTCTGAGGTGAGCGCCAGCGCCTTCGGGCCGTCGTTGATGCGCACCACGGCGGCGTCGCCGCCCGGCCGCTGCACCGTGTTGCCGATGATGACGTGGTCGTATTGTTCCCAGACCCAACGCCGCGAGCACAGATCCGGCGAGCCGATCAGCTTTTCCAGCGCGGCGGCGACCGGCATCGGCGGCACGACGTCCGCCGCCGCGCACGATTTTTCGCTTCTCGGTTTCGGCAAAAGGCCGGTCATAGACCGGCGCCTCGTCGCCGAGCTCCTTGATCGGCAGGTCGGCCATGACCGCGCCGCCATGGCGGACGATGAAGCGCTTGGTCGGCGTGGTTTCGCCGACCACGGCGAAGTCGAGGCCCCATTTGCGGAAGATCGCCTCGGCTTCCTGTTCCTTCTCCGGCTTGAGCACCATGAGCATGCGCTCCTGGCTCTCCGAGAGCATCATCTCGTAGGCGCTCATGCCGGTTTCGCGGCACGGCACTTTATCGAGATTAAGCGTGACGCCGAGATCGCCCTTGGCGCCCATCTCGACCGCGGAGCAGGTCAGCCCCGCCGCGCCCATGTCCTGGATGGCGATGACGCAGCCCTTGGCCATGATCTCGAGGCAGGCTTCGAGCAGAAGCTTTTCCGAGAACGGATCGCCGACCTGCACGGTCGGGCGCTTTTCCTCGGCGTCGGCGCCGAACTCGGCCGACGCCATGCTGGCGCCGTGGATGCCGTCGCGGCCGGTTTTCGAGCCGAGATAGACGATCGGCATGCCGACGCCGGACGCCGCGGAATAGAAAATCTTGTCGGCATCGGCCAAGCCCAACCGCCATGGCATTGACCAGGCAATTGCCGTCATAGCGGCGATGAAAGCGCACCTCGCCGCCGACCGTGGGCACGCCGAACGAATTGCCGTAGCCGCCGATGCCGGCGACCACGCCGCCGACCAGTGCGCGTGTCTTCGGATGTTTCGGATCGCCGAACGACAGCGCGTTGAGGCAGGCGATCGGCCGCGCCCCCATGGTGAAGACGTCGCGCAAAATGCCGCCGACGCCGGTCGCGGCGCCCTGATAGGGCTCGATATAGCTCGGATGGTTGTGGCTCTCCATCTTGAACACGACGGCGAGCCCGTCGCCGATATCGATGACGCCGGCATTCTCGCCCGGCCCCTGGATCACCCAGGGCGCCTTGGTCGGCAGCGTGCGCAGATGGATCTTTGAGGATTTATACGAGCAGTGCTCGTTCCACATCGCCGAGAAAATGCCGAGCTCGGTGAAGCTCGGCTTGCGCCCGATGAGCTTCTCGAGGCGCGCATATTCGTCCGGCTTGAGGCCGTGCTCGGCGATCAGTTCGGGCGTGATGGCAGGCTCGTTGGAGATCACGGAAACGTTGTAGTGGGCAATCGCTCGATTTCATCCGTCATGGCCGGGCTCGTCTCGGCCATCCACGTCTATCCAGCATGTAAAGACGTGGATGCCCGGCACATAGGCGAGTCGACGCCGCTCACGGCTTGGCCGTGATCCACAAGCTCAATTCAGCCCCGCAGCGCCTTTTCGGCGAGCGCGATCCACTCGGCCTGTGCCCGCCGCACATATTTGGGGGCGCGCTTGAGCTGGCGCCAAGACCTCGGTGAGGACGTCCTTCGCCTCGGCCTGCCGGCCGGCTTTGTCGAGCAGGAGGCCGTAGCGCACGCGCGCTTCGGCGCCGGCATAATAGCTCGCGACCGCCTGATATTCGGCCAACGCCTCCTCGGTGCGGCCGCTGTCTTCGAGCGCGCGGGCGTAAAGCAGGTGGCCATCGGCCGACTGATAGTCCGGCCATCGCGCGCGTAAATCGTCGAGCGTGGCGACCGTCTCCTGCGGATGGCCGAGACCGAATTGGGCGCGCGCCTTGCCGAGCGCATAGATCGCGTCGTCGCCCAACGGCAGCGACAGAATGTGGTCGTAATGGCGCAGCGCCTCGTCGAATTTTCCGAGCACCAGGCATTCCTCGGCCAGCGCCGAGCGGTTGGCGATGGTGTCGGTGACGTCGAGCTGATCGGTCAGCAGCCGGTAGCGCTTGCCCGGATCGAGCGTAGAGACGACGCGCTTGCGCGCATGCTGGCCCTGCACGCTGCCGAACCATTCGGGCACCAGCTCGACCAGCACATAGGCCAGCGCGCCGAAACCGGGCAGGAACAGGATCACATAGCCCCACGGCCAGAACCGGCCGGTCTTCGCCGCATGGACGATCAAGACGACCTGGATCAAGAGCAGGATCAGCCCAAATTGCATCGCAGCCCCAAAACGGCGACGCGCGAGACGCTTACGCCGCCAGCTTGAAGTGATCCACAAGCCCCGCGAACAAGCCGCGGCCGTCGGTGCAGCCCATCACCGCTTCGACGTGATTTTCCGGATGCGGCATCATGCCGAGCACGTTGCCGCGTTCGTTGACGATGCCGGCGATGGCGTTAAGGGCGCCGTTGTGGTTCCAGTTCGGGTCGATCATGCCGTCCGGCGAGGCGTAGCGGAACAGCACCCTGCCCTCGCCTTCGAGCCGCGCGATGGTCTCGCCGTCGGCGATGTAATTGCCCTCGCCGTGGGCCACCGGCACGCGGATCACCTGGCCGGCATTGTAGCCGCGGGTGAATGCCGTATCGGAGCGCTCGACGCGCAGATAGACGTCGCGGCAGATGAAGCGCAGCTGCGCGTTGCGCATCAGCACGCCCGGCAACAGCCCCGCCTCGCAGGCGATCTGAAAGCCGTTGCACACCGCGAGCACGAGCCCGCCTTTTTCCGCAAAGGCGCGCACCGCGTCCATGATCGGCGCGCGGGCGGCGATCGCGCCGCAGCGCAGATAATCGCCGTAGGAGAAGCCGCCCGGAATGACGACGAGGTCGGTGCCCGCCGGCAATTCGCGGTCGGCATGCCAGACCATCGCCGGCTCGCGCCCGGACATGAGCTTGAGCGCGCGCGCCATGTCGCGCTCGCGATTGATGCCGGGAAAGACGATGACGGCGGATTTCATCCGGTCACCTCGATCCGGTAATTCTCGATCACGGTATTGGCGAGCAGTTTTTCGGCGGCGTTCTTGAGCGCCGCCTCGGCGCCGGCCCGATCGCCGCCTTCGATCTCGATGTCGAAAACCTTGCCCTGGCGCACGCTGGCGACCCCGCTGACGCCGAGCGATTTGAGGGCGCCTTCGATGGCCTTGCCCTGCGGGTCGAGGATTCCCGACTTCAAGGTGACGGTGACGCGGGCTTTCATGGTAGAGGCTTCCGGCAGCGATCTTGGCGAGCGCTCCGCCCTTCAATATGTAGGAATCGCCGCGGCCGCAACCAGCCGGCGTTCGCGGCTAATGCACCGGCTGCCTTGGCCTGTTCCAAGAGCCGGCCGTAGCCGGGTACGCGGCCGCTTTCGCCCACGAGCCGCATCGCCGCCCAGAACGCCGCCGTCGCCGACGACACCACCGGAATGTGGTGACGGTCTTCAAGGGGCTTGGCCACTTCGAGCGTGCGCAAGCCGCCGCAGGAGATCAAAATGCCTTCGGCGCCCTTGGCGTGGGCGACGGCGCTGTCGCTCAACGCGATAATGTCGGCTTCGCTCTTTTTGCTCGGGCCGCCGAACTCGAGAAGATCGAAGCATTCCAGCGACAGCGCCTCGATGCCGGCCGCCGCCAGCAGTTCCTTCAAGCGCCGGTTGACGACGTCGCTATAGGCGGTGGCGACGGCGACGCGCTTTGGGCGCCGACCTCGCGCAGGCCGTCGATGATGGACTGGCTCATGGTGCTCACCGGCAGGCCGGTGCGCTCGCGCAATTCTTCGAGCAGCCGGTCGTGGGCCTCCGGCCCCTTATAGAAGGTCAGCGAGGTGCCGATCACCATGATGGCGTCGACGTTCTGCGCGGCGAGATATTCCGCCGCCGGCAGGATGCCGTTCCAGGCCGGCTCGTAGCCTTCCGGCGTGAGATTGCGCACGCCGACGCCGCGCGGGATGAAGCGCACGCCCGGATACATGATCGGGCCTTCGAACGGCACCTCGTCGGTGGCGAACGGAACGACGAGGCCGATGGTGATGTCTTTGCGCATGCTAAATGTCTTTACGCGTACTAAGCGTCGCGATGCTGCGTGTCGCGCGGCGCCGTCCGGTCAGCCCTTGACCAGCACCGGCCCGGTGCCTTGCGGCCGCTCGCCTTCGCTCATGATGCCGAGCCGCTTGGCGACTTCGGTATAGGCTTCGAGCAGGCCGCCGAGGTCGCGGCGGAAGCGGTCCTTGTCGAGCTTCTCGTTCGACTTGATGTCCCACAGCCGGCAGGAGTCAGGCGAGATTTCGTCGGCGACGACGATGCGCATCAGGTCGTTTTCCCACAGCCGGCCGGTTTCCATCTTGAAATCGACCAGACGGATGCCGACGCCGAGGAACAGGCCGGACAGGAAGTCGTTGACGCGGATGGCGAGCGACATGATGTCGTCGATCTCCTGCGGCGTCGCCCAGCCGAACGCAGTGATGTGCTCTTCCGACACCAAGGGATCGTTGAGCTGATCGTTCTTGTAATAGAACTCGATGATCGAGCGCGGCAGCTGCGTGCCTTCCTCGATGCCGAGCCGCTGCGCCAAGGAGCCCGCGGCGATATTGCGCACGCAGATTTCCAGCGGGATGATCTCGACCTCGCGGATCAACTGCTCGCGCATGTTGAGCCGGCGGATGAAGTGGGTCGGCACGCCGATATCGTTCAAATGCTGGAAGACGTATTCGGAGATGCGGTTGTTGAGGACGCCTTTGCCCTCGATCACCTCGTGCTTTTTCGCATTGAAGGCGGTCGCGTCGTCCTTGAAGTGCTGGATCAAGGTTCCGGGCTCGGGTCCCTCATAGAGGATCTTCGCCTTGCCTTCGTAGATGCGGCGTCGGCGGCTCATGGGAGTGTACCGTGGCTTTGTAAAATCCATTGATGCCGTGGCTCCAATTACGGTGGCGAGATCCGCGGCGGCGGAATTGGGCGGCACGACTCAACGCTGCGGCCCGTCCGCGACACAAAAGCTAGCCGAAGGTGCCGCGGAGTACAATCGGCATAGACCCGCACGGCCCGCGCCGCAACGACCATGTTTGCGCCTCAACCCGGTTGCCTTGACGGGGCACCCTCGATATGCAAGGCGGCACGTGATTTGTGGTGTTCCATCAGCATCGAGGCGAAGGCATGACCACATTCGACAAGCGCGAAGAGGCCTTCGAGCAGCAATTCGCGCACGACGAAGAGCTCAAATTCAAGGCCACCGCGCGGCGCAACAAGCTCTTAGGGCTGTGGGCGGCGGAAAAGCTCGGGCTTTCCGGCGCCGAAGCCGACAGCTATGCGCTCTCCATCGTGATGGCCGATCTCGAGGCCAGCGAACACGACGTGGCGGGCAAGGTCCGCAAGGATTTCGACGCCAAAGGCGTCAATCAGTCCGATCACCAGATCGCCCGCACCATGACCGAGCTGATGGCCAAGGCTGTCGCCGACATCAAAGCAGGAAAGTAGCGCACATCATGGCTATCCCCGCATTTAGTCTCGCGAAAAAACTGCACGCCGGCGAAACGGTCTATTCCGGCTGGTGCGGCCTGCCCTATCCGCTCGTGGCCGAGACGCTGGCGCGCGACGGCTTTGCCGCGGTGGCGATCGAAAGCCAGCACGGCCTGTGGGACGTCGGCGGCATCCTCAACGGCATCGCCGCGGTCCGCCAGGGCGGCGGCGCGCCGATCGTGCGCGTGCCGCTCAACGATTTCGCGCTGGTGAGCCGCGCGCTCGATTTCGGCGCCGAAGGCATCATCGCGCCGATGATCAATACCGCGGCCGATGCGCGGGCCTTTGCGGCTGCGGCAAAATTTCCGCCGATCGGCGAGCGCAGCTGGGGCCCGCACCGGGCGATGACGCTCGGCGGCGTATCCGACATGGGAACCTATCTGCGCGAGGCCAACGATAACATCATCACGCTGGCCATGATCGAGACCCGCACGTCGCTGCAAAATTTCGAAGCCATCATCACCACGCCCGGCATCGACGGCTTCTTCCTCGGTCCGTCGGATCTGTCGATCGCGCTATCGGACGGCAAGACCGTCGATCCGCTGTCGAAGGAGGTCGAAGGCCATCTCGACACTCTGATCGCCGGCGCGCAGAAGGCGAAGAAAATTCCCGGCGCCTATTGTCATTCCGCCGAGCGCGCCGCGGCTTTGGCCAAGCGCGGCGTCAAGTTCCTCGCGGTATCGAGCGATCTGTCGATGCTGCGCGCCGGTGCGGCTGCGGCGCTCAAAGTGCTCAAGGGCTGACCGGCGGCGTGCTGCGGGCCTTGGCGCGCCGCCGCACCGGCCGGGTCACGCCCGGCAGCATCCGCAGCAAGGTGCGGTCTTCGAACAAGTAGTGGTGCACGAGCGCCGCCGTGGCGTGAACGCCGGCGAGCAGCAACAGCGCGTCGGCGAGATATTCGTGCACTTGGAGAAGGTTCTTCGCCATCGCCCGGTCGACGGGCCATGGCGAATTCAAGTCCCAGATGCCGAACAGCGGCAGCGCGTGGCCGCGCTTGAGCTGCACGAGAATTCCCATGAACGGCACCGCCACGAGCAGCGCGTAAAGCACGTAGTGCGTGAACGCGGCGATCGCCTGCTGCAGCCAGCCGAAACGCGTCGGCTCGGGCGGCGGCGGCGGATTGGCCATCCGCCAGACCAGACGCGCGATCAAGAACACAACGACGAATTGCCCAAGCGTCATATGGACGACCAAGCCAGCGGAGCGAATGGAGCCCTTCGGCAGATCATCGAGGAATGTGCCGAGCAGCCAACCGCAGATCACGAACAGCGCCGTGAGCCAATGCAGGATTTGCGGGACGGCGCCGTACTGCGTCTTTGAATTCGCCAATTGCATTTTTACCGACCGTGCTTGCCGCTGCGGCGACGAACCGAAAACACGGCACTTTGGAACTGAAACAATTCAATTCCCGCCGATGGCGTTTTCGATCCGCGCGAGCGCCGCTGCCATATCAAACTCCACATCGCGGTCAAATATTCCCAGCACCGTGTAGTCATGCGCTTTGAGCCAATCGCGCTTTTTCGCTCGCGATTTTGCCGCGGCCTCGCTTTCGTCGGCCGGCACCAGGTCGATCACCAGCCGCAGCGGAAACGACACGAAATCGCAGATGTGCTGGCCGACCGGCGTCTGGCGCTTGAAACCGCGGCCGGCGAAGCGGCGGTCGTTGACCAAAGCCTCCCATAACATGCGCTCGGCTTCGGTCGGATTGCGGCGCAGGAGCCGCGCCAGTCCGCGCACCGGGCCGCGCTCCTTCGGCACCCGGCCGGGACCGTGCTCGGCGAGGAGTGCCCGCAGCATTTCGGCCTCCGCGCCGTCGAGCACGCCGCCGCGCGCCGGACCCTTGCGGCCTTCGGCGATCGACATGATGACGCCGTGCAGGGTCTGGATGTCCTGCTGCGTCGGCTGCATGCGGGTGAAAATATTGCGCAGATTGATCTGCATGGTCTCGCGCTTGTCGGGCGGGCGGAAAAACTCGACCTTCTCCAACTCGCGCTCGAGCGAAGCAAAGAACGCGAGCAACTGCTCCTTCGGCGCCGCTACCGACTTTTGCGGCATGGCGAACGGCAGTGCCTCGCCGCTTGCAAGCTTGAACCATTCGTAGGCCACGATCGCCACCGCCTGCGCCAGATTGAGCGACGCGAAGGCTGCATTGACCGGCAGTGTGACGATGCGGTCGGCGAGCGCCACCTCGTCGTTCTCCAGCCCGTTGCGCTCGCGGCCGAACAGGATCGCAACCGTCTCGCCTGCCGCAACGCGCGGCGCCATCAGCGCCGCCGCCTCCGTCGGGCCGACGACCGGCTTGGCCTGGTCATGGGCGCGCGCGGTGGTGGCAAGCACGAACGCGCAGTCGGCGATTGCCGCTTCGAGCGTGTCGTAAAGTTCGGCGCCATCGAGGACGCGGTCGGCGCCGGCCGCCATCATGCGCGCCTTGTCGTTCGGCCAGGCCTGCCGCGGCCGCACCAGCCGCAAGCGCGACAGCCCGAAATTCGCCATGGCGCGGGCCGCAGCCCCGATATTTTCGCCAAGCTGCGGCTCGACCAGGATCACGACCGGCCCGGGCCCTTCGCGCCAATGCTTGGTCTTGTCGGTTCCTGCCCCGGGCATTGCTCCTCCGCGAGCGGTATAGCCAATAGCCCGGAAAAAAGGCAGCACATTGCGGCCAATGTCGGCTTTCTCCGCCGCCCCTCGGATGCTATAGGGCGCGCGCCGAACTCCCGTCAGTCGAACTCCCGGTTGGCGATGTCCGCGCCGAGAACAATCCATTTGAGGGCCCGCGGGAGAACCATTCCACCGCGCCCGCCAATGTTCAGTTTCCGGTCGGCCCAAACAAGCACGGCGACCAAAGGTGCAAGCATGCCAGATCTCGAAATCATGTGGACAAAGGTCGATGAAGCCCCGGCGCTCGCGACCTATTCCCTGCTGCCGATCGTCGAAGCCTTCGTGGGCGCGGCGGGTGTGTCCGTGACGTTGAAGGACATCTCGCTGGCCGGTCGCATCCTCGCCGCTGTCCCTGACAAGCTCACGCCTGCGCAACGCATCAACGACGAGCTCACCGAACTCGGCGAGCTTACGCTGAGGCCCGAGGCCAACATCATCAAGCTGCCCAACATCTCCGCCTCGATCCCGCAGCTCAAGGCCGCGATCAAGGAACTGCAAGGCAAGGGCTATAACGTTCCGGACTATCCGGACAATCCTGCGACGGAAGCCGAAAAGGACATCAAGTCCCGCTATGCCAAAGTGTTCGGCAGCGTCGTCAACCCGATCTTGCGCGAGGGCAATTCCGACCGCCGCGCGGCCGGCGCCGTCAAGCAATACGCCCGCAACAATCCGCACAAGATGGGCGCCTGGAGTTCTAACTCCAAATCGCATGTGGCGTACATGTCGGGCGGCGATTACTACGGCTCGGAAATCGCGACCACCGTCGCGGCGGCGACCAACGCCCGCATCGAGTTGGTCGGCGCCGACGGCGCCGTCACGGTGCTGAAAGCGAAGACGCCGCTTGCGGCCGGCGAGATCATCGACGCGGCGGTGATGAGCCGCAAGGCGCTGCGCGCCTTCTTTGCCGAGCAGATCGAAGCCGCAAAGAAGGAAGGCGCGCTGTTCTCACTGCAGGTGAAGGCGACCATGATGAAGATCGCCGATCCCATCGTGTTCGGCCATGCCGTTTCCGTTTTCTTCGCCGATGTGATCGCGAAGCACGCCGCCACGCTGAAGCGCCTCGGCGTCAATCTCAATAACGGCTTCGGCGATCTGCTGACGAAGATCGAAACGCTGCCGGAAGCCGAAAAAGCGGCGATCAAGGCCGACATCGCGGCCGAGTACGCAAAACGACCGGGCCTCGCCATGGTCAATTCCGACAAGGGCATCACCGGCCTGCACGTGCCCAGCGACGTGATCATCGACGCTTCGATGCCGGCGATGATCCGCGAATCCGGCCGCATGTGGGGCGCCGACGGCAAGCTGCACGACGTCATCGCCGCGATCCCGGACCGCAGCTACGCCAGGATGTATCAGGCGGTCATCGAGGACTGTAAAGCCCACGGCGCGTTCGACCCCAAGACCATGGGCTCGGTTCCGAACGTGGGGTTGATGGCGCAGCAGGCCGAGGAATACGGCTCGCACGACAAGACGTTTGAAGTCCCCGCGGACGGAACGGTCCGCGTCGTCGCCGATGACGGCAAGGTGCTGCTGGAGCGTCCGGTCGAGACCGGCGACATCTTCCGCATGTGCGAGCTCAGGGACGCGCCGATCCAGGACTGGGTCAAGCTCGGGGTGCGCCGCGCGCGCCTCACCGGCGCTCCGGCGGTATTCTGGCTCGACGCCAAGCGCGCGCATGACGCTCAGGTGATCGCCAAGGTCGAGAAGTACCTGAAGGATCAAGACACCGCGGGGCTCGACATCCGCATTCTGCCGCCGGTCGAAGCGATCAAGTTTTCGCTCGATCGCATCCGCAAGGGGCAGGACACGATCTCCGTCACCGGCAACGTGCTGCGTGATTATCTGACCGACCTGTTTCCGATCATGGAGCTCGGCACCTCGGCCAAGATGCTATCGATCGTTCCGCTGTTGGCGGGCGGCGGTCTTTTCGAGACCGGTGCCGGCGGCTCGGCGCCCAAGCACGTGCAGCAGTTCCAGGAAGAGGGCTATCTCCGCTGGGATTTGCTCGGCGAATTCCTGGCGCTCGGCGCGTCGCTCGAACATCTGGCGCAGACCTACAAGAACGCCAAGGCGCAGGTTCTCGCCGAGACGCTCGACACGGCCATCGGCAAGATCCTCGAGTTCAACCGCTCTCCTGCGCGCAAGGTC
Source organism: uncultured Alphaproteobacteria bacterium (assembly GCA_963831975.1). Taxonomy (GTDB): domain Bacteria; phylum Pseudomonadota; class Alphaproteobacteria; order Rhizobiales; family Xanthobacteraceae; genus BOG-931. The sequence continues at coordinate 1,288,018 of CAWHSO010000025.1, read as the reverse complement.
GGCGAACTCGACAATCGCGGCAGCCAATTCTACCTCGCCCTGTACTGGGCGCAGGCGCTGGCCGCACAGACCAAGGACGCGCAGTTGCAAGCCCGCTTCAAACCGCTGGCCGAGACGCTCGCCAAGAACGAGGCCAAGATCAATGGCGAACTGATCGCCGCGCAAGGCAAACCGGTCGACATCGGCGGTTACTACCTGCCCGACTCCTGCCAAAGCATCGGCCGCGATGCGGCCGAGCGCCACGCTGAACGCCGCGCTCGCCGCGCTCTGACGCTGCAACCGGCCGCGCTCCAACGGGATCAAATCTCTATGGCGAAAATCAAGGTCACCAATCCCGTCGTCGAGATGGACGGCGACGAGATGACCCGGATCATCTGGAAGGAGATCAAGGACAAGCTCATTCATCCCTATCTCGACATCAACCTGATGTATTTCGATCTCAGCATGCAAAAGCGCGACGAGACCCGCGATCAGATCACCATCGATGCGGCGGAAGCGACCAAGAAGGTCGGCGTCGCGGTGAAATGCGCCACCATCACGCCGGACGAGGCGCGGGTGAAGGAATTCAATCTGCATGAGATGTACCGCTCGCCGAACGGCACCATCCGCAACATTTTGGGCGGCGTCATCTTCCGCGAGCCGATCCTGTGCAAGAACGTGCCGCGGCTCGTTCCGGGCTGGACCAAGCCGATCATCATCGGCCGCCACGCTTACGGCGACCAATACCGCGCCACCGATTTCAAGGTGCCGGGCAAGGGCAAACTTTATCTTACCTTCGTCGGCGACGACGGGGCGGAGATCAAGCGCGAGGTGTTCCAGTTCCCCGGCTCGGGCGTCGCCATGGCGATGTACAATCTCGACAACTCGATCCGCGACTTCGCCCACGCCTCGATGAATTACGCCTATGACCGCGGCTATCCGCTTTATCTGTCGACCAAGAACACCATCGTCAAAGTCTATGACGGACGTTTCAAGGATATCTTCCAGGAGGTGTTCGACAGCGAATTCAAGGACAAGTTCGCCGAGAAGAAGATCACCTACGAGCACCGCCTGATCGACGACATGGTGGCGTCCGCCCTGAAATGGTCGGGCGGCTATGTCTGGGCGTGCAAGAACTACGACGGCGACGTGCAGTCCGACACCGTGGCGCAGGGCTACGGCTCGCTCGGCCTGATGACGTCGGTGCTCACGACCCCCGATGGAAAAGTGGTCGAGGCCGAGGCCGCCCACGGCACGGTGACGCGGCACTATCGCGAATACCAGAAGGGCCGCGAAACCTCGACCAATTCCATCGCCTCGATCTTCGCCTGGACCCGCGGCCTCGCCCACCGCGCCAAGCTCGACAACAATCCGGAACTGGCGAAATTCGCCGCCACCCTGGAAAAGGTCACCGTCGGCACGGTCGAATCCGGCTTCATGACCAAGGACCTCGCCCTCCTCGTCGGTCCGGATCAGAAATGGCTGTCGACCGGGGGCTTCCTCGACAAGGTCGACGCCAACCTCAAAGCCGCGATGGCGTAGACCGGGGCGCGGCAAAATTCCGCCCCGATTGGCGTTCGGCGCGCCAAGGCATATGTTCGTGCCATGGTAAAGTCGAACACGCCAACACCGAACGCCAAGCTGAGCATCCTGGGTATCGTCGCGATCGCCGCGCCGCTATTTGCCATACTGGGCGCGGCGATGTGGTTTGCGGCCCGCACCTGGCTTTCGCTCGGCGGCCCGCCGATGCCGCCGGCCGGCTATATCGCCATGACGCTCGGTATCGTGTTTTCGGTCGTGGTCGGATGCGGGCTGATGGCGCTGGTGTTCTACTCGAGCCGCCACGGCTACGACGAGCCGTTCGGGCCGCAGGGCGACCGCGAGTAAGCGGACATTGAAATGAAGAGGCCCCGATGACCAAGACCATCCGGCTGCAAAGCGACAGCAACGCCCACGACCGGCCGTGGCGGGTCGCCGTCGAGCAGGGCTTTTTTGCCGCCGAGGGATTGAACGTCGAATATCACGAGGACAATCCGAAAGGCGCCGCGGGACGGGTCGAGGATTTCTCCAAGCGCTGGAAGGAGACCCAGCTGCAAAAAGGCGCGCTCGAAGTCTATCCGGTGTGCGAATGGGGCGCGATCGAGCGGGTGCAGGCGCTTGGCGGCGGCAAGATCATCGGGCTCGACACCACGGTGCGCACCGGCGCGCTGATGGTGCGGAAGGATTCGAACATCCAATCGCCCGCCGAATTGCGCAACGTGCCGATCGCGGTGACCTGGCATGCGGGCACGTTCTATGCCGCGATCGAAGTGCTGGAGGCAGCCGGCGTGCCGTTCGAAGAGATCACCCTGGTTCACGCCAATGACCGGCTCGAAGCGCTGCTTGGCGGCACCACCCAGGCCGCCGCCCTGATGGAACCCCTGGTGAGCCGCGCGCTCTCAGCCGGCGCCCGCAAGATCGCCGACCTGCGCTGGCGCGGCGGCATTGTCGCCGGCAACGACGTCGACGAGGACACCGCGGCAAAACTGCGCCGCGCGCTCAACCGCGCCATCGCCTGGCTGCGCGAGAACGAAGACCGCTCGCGGCAGGAGGTCTTGCGCGATTTGACGCCGGAGCAACGCGCGAACGGCCTGATGCCGGAACTGGTCGGCGTCAAGACCTACCGCGCCGAGGAGTTCCAAGAAAAAGTCGATTGGATGCTCGACCGCGGCTTCCTCAAGGACGCCCCCGACTATGCCGAGGTGGTGCGCAGCAAATAGCGCCATATCCGCCCAGCGCGGCAAACGCGGCCATAAATTCTCTATAAATTTCCGGCACGAGGCGGCTGCCGTTAACGATTACGGCTCCCCCGATTACGAAAATTTGTTCTCATTTGCGTGCCGCGCAGGGCGCCGGTACCGGAAAACGATGGCCGCCAAGGCGGCAGCGGCCTATTGTCCGCTCAAGGGTAAACTCAATCGGTTTTGGACGACGCTTTAGGTGCGAATAAATCTCATGCTCGCAGCGCTGCGGCGCGAAATGCGCGGCATAGTCATTGCGCTGCTGTTTGTCGCCGCGACAACCGCGGTGGCGCTCATGCTGCGCCACTATGTCGGCATCCTGCGCGGTGCGGTGCTCTATCTCGTGCCGGTGATGCTGGCCGGCTATTGGTTCGGCGTCATTCCGGCGCTGGTGGCCGCCGTCGCCGGCGTGCTGCTCTCGGGCTATGTCTATTTCGCGCAGCTCTACAGTTTCCAAGTCGCCTCGCCCCAGGAAGCGCTCAATCTTTTGCTGTTCATGGTCGTCGCCGTGGTGGTGTCGCACTTGTCCAGCCAGGCCAAGCAACACATCATCATTGCGCGCAAGCGCGAGCGCGAGATGAGCGACCTCTACGCGTTCTCGCGCCGCCTCGCCATGGCGCCGAGCGCGGCTGAGATTTTTATCGCCATCCAGGAGCATCTCGCCAATCTGGTGCAGCGCAAGGTGGTGCTGCTCGGCGTCGCCGACGCCGGCACCGCCGACGACGTGCCGGAGACGGTGCGCTCCGCCGTCACGCGGGTCGAGCATGACGAGGGGCTCGAGCGCACCGTCGAGGACGGCACCGGCAATGTCTGGCTCATCCGCCGGGTCTCGCCGAAGACGCCCGATTTCGGCCTGGTCGCCGTCGATCTCGGCAGCGTCTCCGGCGAGCCGCTTGCCGACATGCGCCAGCGCATCGACGACGCGCTCGCCGATGCGGTGGCGACGCTGGAGCGCCTGGATGTGGCGCGCGCGCTGACGGAAGCCAAGATGCGCTCGGAGAGCGAGCTGTTGCGCGAGGCGCTGATCGGCTCGGTGTCGCACGAATTGCGCACGCCGCTTGCCTCGATCCTCGGCGCCGCGACGGTCCTGCACAACGCGCCGGCGCTCGCCGGCGATCCCCGGCTTGCTGGCTTTGACCGGCGTCGTGCGCGACGAAGCCGAGCGCCTCAATATCGACATCCAGAACCTGCTCGACGCCACCACCATCAGCCGCCAGCAGGTGCGGCCGAAATTGCAATGGGTCGAGCCGGTCGACATCGTCAACGCCGCGTTCGAGAACCGGCGGCGGCGCCTGAGCGGCTATCCGGTGACGTTCGATCTTCATTCCAACCTGCCCATCGTCCATGTCGATCCGGCGCAGGTCGAGCAGGCGCTGGTGCAGATCATCGACAATGCGGCGAAATATTCGCCGGCCGGCTCGCCGATCCGCGTCGGCGCGCATCCCAACGGCCACACCGTGATGCTCTCGGTGCACGATTGCGGCTCGGGCCTCACGCTCGAGGAAAAGCGCCAGGTCGGCGGGCGCTTCTTCCGCGGGCCGCGCCATGCCGTGACCACATCCGGCTCCGGGCTCGGATTGTGGATCGCCAACGCCTTCATCTCCGCCAATGGCGGCAAGGTCGAGGTCGAAAGCGACGGCGCCGACCGCGGCACCACGGTCACCATCCATTTGCCGATGTCGCCCGACGCTGAACGATTGGAGACGACTGTCGATGACTGAAACACCCGCCGCCGTCCTTGTCGTCGACGACGAGATCCAGATCCGGCGCTTTCTGCGCACCGGTTTCGAGCTCGACGGCTTCATCGTGCATGAGGCCGAAACCGGCGCCGAAGCCTTGCGCACGGCAACGCTCAAGCCGTCCGACCTCGTCATCCTCGATCTCGGCCTGCCGGACATGGACGGCGCCGACGTGCTGGAGCGGTTGCGGTCGTGGTCGAGCGTGCCGCTGATCGTGCTGTCGGTGCGCGGCAGTGAGAACGAGAAAGTGCGCCTGCTCGAGGCCGGCGCCGACGACTACGTGGTCAAGCCGTTCGGCATGGCCGAGCTGCTGGCGCGGGCGCATTCGGCGATGCGCCGCCAGCTGCGCGCCTCGCGCGGCGAGCCGGTGATGAAATTCGGCCCGCTGTCGATCGATTTCGCCGCGCGCGCCGTGTTCATCAACGACGGGCGGGTGACGCTGACGCCGAAGGAATATCGGCTGTTGCAGATCCTCGCCCAGCACTCCGGCAATGTGGTCACCCACCAGTTCCTGCTGCGCGAGGTCTGGGGCAACGAGCACATCGACGACACCCATTACCTGCGCATCTTCGTGCGCAAGCTGCGGCGCAAGATCGAGGCCGATCCGACCCAGCCGCGCATCCTGCTCACCGAGCTTGGCGTCGGTTACCGCCTGGTTTCGGCTGACGGGCCGCCGGCGGCCCAACCGGCCCAGGCCGGCGCGCAATAAGCACCCATTTTGCCTGTTTCGGCGGCCGGTTATGGGCAGCAAAAGCGCCCTATTGCCGCAAATTAGGCTTAAGACTTAAAACAAACTGAATCTCGTATCCATTTGCAGTACATAGCATTTTACGGGTGAAGGGCTTTTGCCGGCGGCATTACAGCATTTTTGTGATGCCTATCAACTCGATTGGAACCTTTGTTCGTTAGAACTGATTTGCACTTCGGAGCGACAAAAGGGGGAGCGGGGCAAGACCCAAGTTTGCGTACCCGAATTCGCGTTCTCAAATCCTCCTGCCCAAATCCGCTACCCAAGATCCGCTACCCAAGATCCGCTACCCATCGCTTCACGATCGCCAGTAAAAGCGGGCTTACCGCGCTAAAGACAGAACAGGGATGGCTGCTATGACCAACTTCAAATCCTTCGGCCGGGGCGCCCTTTTTGCACTCGTGGCCGCATCCGCCACCATCGCGACCACCAGCACCTATGCGGTGCCGGGCTATGATGGCCTGTGGAGCGTGTCGATCGTCACCGAGAAAGGCACCTGCGACCGCGGCTATCGCTATCCGATCCGCATCTCCAATGGCGTGCTGGCCAATGCCGGCGACGTTGCCGTCAATATCGCCGGCAAGGTCATGCCGACCGGCGCCGTCACCGTGATGGTCAGCGCCGCCGGCAAGAGCGCCAACGGCACCGGCCGGCTCTCCGGCAACCTCGGCGAAGGCTCGTGGACCGGCGGCGACTGCTCCGGCACCTGGACCGCGGAACGCCGTTCCTAACTGCATTTCGAGGAAGCATGATTTTCTCGGAAAACCGGTAGCCACCCCCGGATCAAGTCCAAGGGCAAGCTTTTCCGGGTCATGCACTAGCGGCCATCTGATAAAGCAAATCCCGGGCGCGGCCGCGCCCGGGATTTGTTTTTGTGGCGCAAGCACTAACTCATTTCCCTGTCATCATCCGCGCAAGCGGATGATCCAGTAATCACAGAACGCCGGCGTTTACTGGATGCTCCGCCGGAGCTTGTCATCGGGCCGGCCACTTCGGGCCGGACCCGTTTGCGGAGCATGACAAATCAAAAATTATCGCGTCGGCATTGGGAAGTTTGGGGAAAAGTTAGGAGCGGGGGTCAGAAAGCCTGAACTCATACATCAAGGCCTACGCATTACTTGGCGACCCCCCTCCTCGTCCGCCCTCGCAGGGAGGGCGGACTATGCGGATGCAAAACGAATGCTGGCTTGGCGAACGCGGGAGCGAAACCGCGCTTAAGCTTCCGCCGCGTCGTCGTCCTCGTCCTCGGCGGCTCCGGCTTGCTCGCCAGCGAGAATCTTCTCGGCGATGATGCCGGAATTCTGCCGGATCGCCGCTTCGATTTTTGCCGCGATATCGGGATTGGCCTTGAGGAAACTTTTGCCATTCTCGCGGCCCTGGCCGATGCGCTGGCTGTCGTAGGAGAACCAGGCGCCGGATTTTTCCACGACGCCGGCCTTGACGCCGAGATCGATCAATTCGCCGTTCTTGGAGATGCCCTCGCCATACATGATGTCGAACTCGACCTGCTTGAACGGCGGCGCCAGCTTGTTCTTGACCACCTTTACGCGGGTCTGGTTGCCGACCACCTCGTCGCGCTCCTTGATGGCGCCGATGCGGCGGATATCGAGGCGGACCGAGGCATAGAATTTGAGCGCATGGCCGCCGGTGGTGGTTTCCGGCGAGCCGTACATGACGCCGATCTTCATGCGGATCTGGTTGATGAAGATCACCATCGTGTTGGAGCGGTTGATCGAGGCGGTGAGTTTTCGCAGCGCCTGGCTCATCAACCGCGCTTGAAGCCCGGGCTGGCTGTCGCCCATCTCGCCTTCGAGCTCGGCGCGCGGCACCAGAGCCGCGACCGAATTGATGACCAGCACGTCGACCGCGCCGGAGCGCACCAAGGTGTCGGCGATTTCCAGCGCCTGCTCGCCGGTGTCGGGCTGCGAGATCAGAAGGTCGTCGACATTGACGCCGAGCTTTCGCGCATAGATCGGATCGAGCGCATGCTCGGCATCGATGAAGGCGCAGATGCCGCCCTTCTTCTGGGCTTCCGCCAGGCAGTGCAGCGCCAGCGTGGTCTTGCCCGACGATTCGGGCCCGTAGATTTCGACGACGCGGCCGCGCGGCAGCCCGCCGATGCCGAGCGCGATATCGAGGCCGAGCGAGCCGGTGGAGACGGTATCCACGTCCATCGACCGGTTGTTCTTGCCGAGCCGCATGATCGAGCCCTTGCCAAAGCTGCGCTCGATCTGGGAAAGCGCCGCATCAAGGGCCTTCGTTTTGTCCATGGACGATCCTTCAACGAGACGAAGCGCCGCTGCACCTGCACTCATGGTCCGTGCTCCTTATGGCCGGGATTCGGGGGGCCAGCAACGAAGCGGCCCCTGCCCTGGCATTGCTAAGACAGCACTGTACACGATCTGTTCTATGTTCGCAATATGTTCTTTTGGGGGGTGGGGTGCTGTCCTAACTCCGGGGCACTTAGGACAGTCCGTTCTCACACTTAGGACACTCGGCGCGGAGTATAGCGGGGACAACCGAGACTGGCTGTCCCCGCTCTCGCTATCCTGACAGGTGCCAACCGAATCAGGAGCGAATGAGATGTCCGACTTAGCGCCAATCAGCGATGCGCCCATATTCAAAACCATGGTCAGCGACGGCTCCTCAATATTCCCCGTCGATACAGTCGAGTACGAAGGGAAGCTATGGCTTGTCTTGCGATGGCTCGCCCCTCCATCCAAAGAATGGCGAACGCCAGAGAGACTAATTTGTATTTCAAACTTAAAGTTCCAGGATTTACGCGGCAGTCCGACCCGAGTGGCTGACTTTTCCGTACCTGTGCCACTGCCCAAAGTTCTTTTTGAGGCCATCCCGAAACTACCAGCCGAACCATACATAGTGATTGAGCATCCCCACATCCGCTTTCGAATGCCGTCAGTTCATTGAGGTCTGAGATATTTGAAAGGTCGCTCATGCGGCCTCCCAAATAGCTGTTAGTTTTTGCCGCCTTCGATCACTCGGAACTTGCGACGACGATCCGGCGCGGTTTCGGTCGGGTCCGGGGTCGCAACCGCCAAAGCGGCGTCGATTAGATCGCCAAGCGACCAAATGCGGTCGGTAATTCCCAACTGCACGCCCGGTGTGGTCCGCAAGCTTTCGTGAACGCGGCACAGATTGTAGTGGGCGATGTAGAGAGCAACCGCCGACAGATGGTTGTCGAGCTTCTTGCTGAAACCGTTGGTCAGTCGCGTAAAGCGCCGCGACGCCATGCGGATCGAAAGATTGCTGCGCTCCACATACGACGTGCTGATTTGCTCCGGTTCGCCGCGCACGGCTTCCCGTGCAACCGCGATCACAGCCGCTGGCGAATAGCGATGCTGCGCCTGGTTCACGGTCAGATGCGTGACACTGTAGGTCTTGTTGATAACGCCGTGGGCGCTGTTCTGGAATGCGTCGCGGATTGCCGGTTGATATGGCAGAAAACCGTCCGTCGAAATCTCCGGCGAACCAATCACACGCCCGCGCAAGTCTTGAACGAATTGGTCGGTCGTGTTGTCGCCCTGACGCTTGCCAGTCCGATAGCCGATGATTGCGCGGGACGACGATGCCAAGGCAATGAACGTGTATTGGTCTCCCTTCTCCGGGCTGTCGGTGCGCTTTAGATGGCGCTGCTTCTTGCCAACAAAGGCCCACAGTTCGTCCATTTCGATCCGCCCTACCCGAAGGCCAACCATGATCCGGTCGTGCAGCTCGGCACAACCACGGCCCACGCGGGCACCAAGGCGCATGATCGTATCGCGGTGAATGCCGGTCAGACGCTCGATTGCCCGGATGCTCATGCCCTCGGTCAGACAACCGATGACTTGGATTTGCTGGTCCCGCGACAAGAGGCTCATGACGCCCAACTCCCTTATGTGGGAGCATCATATCGTATATGATATACTTGTCAATAGGAAAATATCGTATATGATAGATATTGTTCAAATGCGGGAGAATGGCAATGGCGGTAAAACCCCCTTCCTGGGAGGAACGGGCGAAACGGTTCCTCAAGGCCGAACTGGCGCGGGCCGATATTGGATACCGTGAACTGGCGGAACGGCTGAAAAAGTGCGGCCTAAAGGAAACCGAGGCCAGTATTGCCAACAAGATCAGCCGGGGGACATTCTCGGCAACTTTCTTGCTCGCATCGCTCAAAGCAATCGAGGCGGATGTCATCCGATTAGAAGCCGTTTGATACGCGAATGCTGAAAAACCCAAAGCTAGGGCAGGCGCAAAGGGGGCTAATTGCCGCCCTTCTCTGCCTTGCACTTGGAATAGGGATATTTGACGGGCTGTCATCACGGCAACCCTCGCCAGCGACAAACAAGGCCAGTGCCCCAGAACGCACCAACGAACAAAACAATGGCCGTCAAAAGGAAACCAAGGGGATGGCGGCGGACGATTGGCTCGCGCTGTTCACGCTCGGGTTGGTTATCGTCGGCGGTGTCCAGCTTCGTCTTTTCTGGGTTCAATTGCGATTGATCGGCCAAAGCTTGATTGATGCTAAAAAGTCGGCCGATGCTGCGGAGGGGGCCGCTAACGCAGCTAATAAACAAGCAAAAATTGCCGAACGTGCGCTTACCGAATTGGAGCGACCGTGGGTCTTTATATTTGGCGTCAAAGAACTTGTCCCCGATGAAAACAACATCGACTTCTTTGTGCAATACACCGTCACCAATTATGGAAAGATGCCCGCTATCATTGAACAAGCTTGGATCGGTTTTGTTTTCAGCGATCGGGGAGAACCCCCAGCACCGCCCGAACTGTGGGACGATCATGAACTCGTTACCGCAGCAATCCTCCCGGTTGGCGAGCGGCGAGAGAAAATCAAAGAGTACCTGCCCGGCGGCATGGCCGGTGAAGACATGCTCGTTCGATTGAGGGGACCGGAAGATTTCAAACGTGGGCGAGACACCACTTTTGCGCCTGTCTTCAATGTTCCCAAGGGAAGCGATGTCTTCTTTCGAGCAATCATAAAATATCGCGGGCCGTCCACTGCGGCTCACATCACCGAGGCTCTGTGGCTGTTCAATGAAGGCAGCTTGCAATTCATGCAAAGAGGCGGCGAGACATACAACTACGCAAAATAGAAATGCTGCGGCCGAGCGCCATCGCCACTTAGGACACTGCGCCCCGCGACCTCAGGACACTACCCCCCCATTTAGGACAGCACCGGGGGTGGGGTACTGGCCGGTTTCCGAGCCTATTGGCCGGTTTTGAAAACCACAGTGGCCGGAATTGAAAGCTTCGGATCATCTACGAGGAACTTGAGATTTTCCCATTGAGAGAGCGTGAGCATAATCGAGAGACCGGCCCCTTGCCCCTCAACCCTGCTACCGAAGATCAACTTGACGGCGTCACCCCGCTTATCGGCGTCCACCCAAATAACTTCCGGGAATTGATCAATTCTTCCCGCGTCCAGTTCGACCACCATAATTCTTTCTCCTCTGCCGCCTCAGTTGGCGGCCTCTTCAAGTGAACAAGTCCGGAAGCGGTTCAGACCCTCTTGGAGGGTAGAACAGCCCGACAATAATGCGTCAAATATCCAGTGGTCTCGCCAATCTCGCTTTCGCATAGCCCGGACCTAGGGCGCCTTAGCCGGCGCCCCCGTCATTGTATACAATAGGGGGTACTGTCCCAATTCAAACAAGCTGTTGTTCTAATTTCACGGACATGTTTCCGCGTATACTTATGCTCACGGCCATCGCGACTTGCGGAATCGTCCCCGCCTTGAGCCAGGAGGGGCCGAAGGCGACGCCTCCCATCTTCCAAGAAGACCCCGGCGCATTGATGCGGTACTGGTACGGACCAAACCCGTCAGAAGAGGTCATTACGGAAATCTGCAAGGCCAAATGCGATAGGCCATGCGCGAACTGGGCCAGGGGGCAGACGGATTTCCAGTTTTCCTACAAAGCCTGCATGGCGAAGTGCCAGAACAAAGATTATCCCTGGTGCCCGTGATGCCGGGTACTGGCCCCTTTCGACCCCTCGCGAAGCCGACTGGTCCCTTTTGAATTTGAGGGTGGCCCCTTTTGGAAAACGGCATTTACCGATAGAGTTGTGCCGTCTTGATCTTTCCATTGAGGGATACAAATGCGGAAATTACTATTGACGACGGCAGCCTTCGCGTTCAGTTCCATCGCCTTATTCAGCTCGTCGGTTATGGCGCAGCAGACGCACGCCTCGTGTCTTGCCAAATGCGATAACCAGCGGAGTATGTGCTTGATGGACTGCGGCCCGGATACCGCCTGCGCTTTTGGATGCAACTACCAACGTAATAACTGCGGTCGGGCCTGCCCTTAGACAAGGAAAAAGAGGCCGCCTCGCATGACTCACACGCCTGCACGCCCTGAGCGATCAGCGTAGAACAATTTCCCGAATGCCGTCGTCTAGCGGTGGTTCGAAATCAAGCTCCCGAGCGCGAGCTAAGTTTTCAGTACCGGGATGTGGGGGTCCTGGCCCCCTTTAGGGTCAAAAAGGGACGAGCCCAGATCGGGAAAAGGGACCAGACTTACGTCTCGTCGTGGTCTGGCGTAGGCCCCAAACGACCAGCCTCTTCGAGCGTAGAGAGCTTCCGCCAAACCTGCAGGTGGATATCTTTCCAGGCTGGCCCGCGCAATTCGACATGCCACCCGTAACAGCCGTCAGGACCCATCCGTCTGAATAGACGACCGTTCACTTTATCGACTGTCTCGGCAAAAAATTCTCCGGCCATGGGGCCAATTATGCCTCGCTTCGATTTGGTCGAACAGGTCGCCCTGGATTACCCGGCACTGCCGACGCCGCTGCGCCGGCGTAGGCGTCGGCTTGGTCGGGAGCGCCTTCAACTTGCGTTTGCAATGCCCAGCGGTACGTGAATGGAACCGCGAGCCTGAACGGCATATTGTTCAACCATGTCTAAGCCCGCAAAACCGCTTCGCCAGGAACTCCTAGAAGCGCGCGCAAGGCTTTTGAGACAAATCTCAATCTGCGCGAACAATCCTCCGTCCAATTTTTGGACGGCCGGGGGCGGTGAAGCACCAGCCCCTACGCCGGTAGCCGAACTCGAAGCAACGCTTAAGGAGATAGATGACGCCCTTGCCAATTTAGGAGAGGACGACGACGCCTAGAGGCGATTGGTCCCTTTTGAATTTTCTGGTGGTCCCTTTTGATGGCTAGTCGTTGAAGGGATGTGCTGCTCGTCCTTGTAGGCGCCTTACCCCAGCACTCATCAACACGCCGGCAATTCCGAGAAAGAACGCCGTCAGCAACATGTAAGGCCATACGACGGGTGCCGGCTCCCCTAATGGGCCTTCCGGTTGCAGCAAAAGAATAAACGGGCCTCTGACGATCCCTGCCACCATACATTTGGCTGTGCCAAAGTGCTTGGCATCGCATCTCCAAGTTGCCTCCACTAAACCGTAAGCAGACGGAGAGAGCGGCAACGCTACGAGCGTCCATATCGCCCAACACGTGACCCAGCGCATCGCTTATGCCTTTGGACCGCTTCAGTTGGCGGCCTCATACCTTTCGGCGCATAATTGGCGGCTCGACCCGCTTTATTTCAAGTGCCTCCTTAGGGTTCGTGTCATTGAACGGCAATTGAAGGGTCTCATCGAAGCGCCGAAGCGATCGGTTGAGCATCGAATAGAACTCCTCCCAATTCCAGGTACTGGCCCCTTTCGACCCCTCGCGGATCGAGCTGGTCCCTTTTGAATTTCGCAGCGGCCCTCTTGATGAGGCGGTTGCACTACTCCCAGCTAGGGATATTCTAAGTTGTCTCAAGCCGGGAGATCACAAATGGTGCGGATATTCACTTGCGCCATGCTATTCGCGTTGCCGCTGTTTTCCACGACAGGTTTTGCTGGCGACAAGAAAAGCTGGCAACAATGTCACGATCTGGCGGTTTCGCGCGGGCTTCATCCTCGTGCGGATGCGGGCCGGAAATACCAGAGACTTACGGCCGCCGGTCACACAACACATCCAACGGGTTTCATAGCTCGTTGCATGGCGGGCATGTAGGATCAGAGCGAATAAGGCCGCCTCAGTTGGCAGCCTCTTTCAGGCGGCCTCTTTCATTCGTGATCGTGCGGACGTGGCGAACGCTCCGCGCGCGCCGCACTGACAGCAATTCCAGGTCCTGGACCGCAGACAGCATCGAACCGATTTGCCAGCGCAAATAAGGCCACCTTGTCCCGGTAGGGTCCCGCAATGTTCATTGTCGAGTTGCAATCCAGCCGCGCGGCACGAAAGATGTCCTACCTGATGGCCATCGTGCTGTTGCTCGCGCCTGGCGCGCTTCTCACAATGCATTTCTACATTCGGCCGCGACCGCCCTCCCCACCAGGCTGGCGCATATTTGGTTTCCCGCGCCGCCGATAGGCCGCGTCAGTTGGCGGCGTGGCTCTTATCCGCATGGCGAATATCCCGTAGCGGCACCCCGACCTCGATATTCGCCTGGGGTTGTCCACAGCCTGGTGATAGCGGGCCTCAGGGCAAACAGGTACCAGCCGGTTTCCGAGCCAATTGGCCGGTTTAGAAATTCCCAGTGGCCGGTTTTGAGGGTGTTCAATTTTGAACAGACCCATCCCAACGATTCACCCCACATTCCCGGCTTGCTGATTTGCCTGGGGGGACCATGGCAATTCCGAAGAATGAAAAGCGCGAACAATACGCGCATTACGCCGCGCATTGTATGTACCTGGTGACTGCGGCAACCGATCCGGATGCTCGTACCATTTCGCGCGAAATGGCGGCCGAATGGCTGAAGCTCGCGGACGCTATTTTGCATCCGATGGTGCCGGCGGAATGACCCGGCGGGCCGCCTCAGTTGGGCGCGGTCCTAATTCCGAGCCCCTTGCCCTGATTTCAATTTTGGCGCGTCCCCATTTGCGCTAGATTGCAGTCGATTCAGACGGCACGCATGGGGGGATCATGATTTGCAAAGTCATCGGCATCGGTGTGATCGTGGCCGCTCTCTTGGCGACGCTCGCACCTGCATATGCTCAATCCAATAATGGCCGGCCCAGGGGTTGCTACGCCGGCGACGGCGGGCACCATTTACGAGGATGGTGCAGAAGACACGGAATCCAACCTGCATAGCTATGAAGAGGCCGCCGCAGTTGGCGACCTCGTTTTTTGGACTGGCGTAGCGAAGCTGCGTTGCCGCACTCACGGCGCAACTTGAGTGATCTTGTAGGGGCCGCCTGTATCACCCTTCGCGGTGGCCTCGATGACGGCCGGCAACGTACCGATCACCATGGCCACCTTGCGCGTGGCATCGGTGCGCGGCGCCACCTGGAAGGCATAGGTCTTCCCGGCAATGGCGTCGAATTTCACCGTGTAGTGCCCAGCCTCCGCCGTGCCGGTCGCGGTCACGTTGGTCGGGCCGGGCGGCACGCCGCCGATATAGGTCTGGCCCGGCTGGAGATCGGCGACATGAGCGTCGTTGACGTCGATCAGGGCCGCCGGCATCTCGGCGACGTGACCGCCGTTGATGTCGTCGATCATGACCGGCGGGCCCGGCAGCGCTTCCCGCGTGATCGTGATCCGCGCCTGTCCGGGCGCCACGGCATTCACGAGCGGGAGCGTTGGCTGCGCGGCACAGCCGGCGCACCAAACCGCCATCAGAAGCGATCCCCCGAGTTGTACCCGCATGGCGTGTGCAGCCTACCCGTGCAGAGCAAAACCCGCAACCGCCGCCGCCACCGGCCTCGTCTTGCTTCAACCTTCCGACGGCCTAAACTTGAGCCATGAAAACCGGACTCATATTGGCGGCGGCCGGATTGGCTTTCGGCGTTTGCGCCGCCCACGCCGGCAGCTTCGGCAATGCACCGTGGTGCGCGGTGCAAAATCTCGGCGCCGGCGACGTGGTGTGGGATTGCGAATTTCGCACCGCCGAGGAGTGTGCGCCGCATGTGATCGCCGGCAATCGCGGCTTCTGCAACATCAATCCAAGCTTCGTGCCGCCGGCTTTCACAGCGCCGGTCAAACACCGCAAACGCCACTTCTGAAAAAACCGCGCCGGCTATTGTATCGAACCGCGCCGCAGATTGACTCCGCCATGCGGCGGTGAAACGGTTTCGTTTCAAGATAATTTTCAGGGGAATTTCCGTGCGCGCATCACTGACAATTGTCGCTCTCATCGCGGCGTTCATGCTGGCCGGCTGTTTCGACGGCCCGCAGGGGCCGCCCGGACCGCAAGGCGATGCCGGGCCGCAGGGGCCGCAGGGCGTCAAAGGCGAGACCGGACCGATCGGCCCCGCCGGTCAGCCCGGCGCCCCCGGCTCGAGCGGCCTGCACGCGCTGCGCCAGGAAGGCTGCGGCCAGGGCAGCAATTGCGATCTGACCTGCAGCCCGGAAGAGAAACTGATCTCGGTGACCTGCCCCGGCGGCACCATCGCCATCACCCGGAACGGCGGCATCGAAGCCGCCACCTGCTCGAGCGCGACCGGACCGGCCTTGGCGCTGTGCATGAAGCCGTGAGCGTCATTCCGGGGCCGCGCAACGCGCGGAGCCCGGAATCCATAACCACAGGTCAGCGAATATGGATTCCGGACTTGCCGCTGGCGCGGCAATCCGGAATGACGAGAGCATGCACGACATCCTGATCCGCGGCGGAATTTTATACGACGGCGCCGGCAACCCCGGGGTCGCGGCCGACCTCGCCATCACAAACGGCCGCATCGCCGCAATCGACCCCCACCCTTCCCTCCTCCGCAAGCGGGGGAGGGTTAGGGAGGGGGCCGCGCGAAAAATCATCGACGCCCAAAACCTCGCGGTCGCGCCGGGATTTATCGACATAAAAACCCATTCGGATTTCACCCTGCCGATCAATCCGAAAGCGGAAAGCAAGGTGCGCCAAGGCGTCACCACCGAGATCATCGGCCATTGCGGCTTTTCGGTCGCGCCGGCGCTGCCCGGCAAGGTCGAGCTGCTCAAGGATTATCTGAGCCCGAGCGCGCCGTGGCTGCCGTTTCGCGAAACGAGCTTCCCGGATTATCTGAGCACCTTTCCGCCCACCGCGGTGAATGCCGGCATGCTGGTCGGCCACAACACGTTGCGCCTGATGGTGATGGGCATGGCGGAGCGCACGCCGACCGCGGCCGAGCTCGCGCAGATGATCGCGCTCCTGGAAGACGCGCTCGCCGCCGGCGCGCTTGGAATGTCATCGGGACTATTCACGCCGCCTGGCTCCTACGCGGCGCCCGCCGAAATGATCGCGCTCGGCCATGTGCTCAAGCGGCACAATGCCGGCTATTTCACCCACTTACGCGACGAGTTTAACAAGGTGATCGAGGCGGTCGCGGAAGCCATCGACGTCGGCGAACAATGCGGCGTGCATGTCGAGATCGTCCACTTCAAATGCTCCGGCATGGACAATTGGGGCAAGGCTGCACAGGCGCTGGCCATGATCGCCGACGCCAAGGCGCGAGGCGTCGATGTGGATTGCGATTCCTATCCTTATGCGGCGGGCTCGAACCCGTTGAAGAACATCCTGCCGCCATGGGTGCAGGCCGGCGGTGTCGAGGCCATGATCGCACGGCTTGGGATGGGTGAAACGCGGCAAAAAATCCGCGCCGATATCGCCCGCGACGGGCTCAACAATTGGGGCCGCATTCCGTCGTGGGACTGCGTGCAGATCTCGATCTCGCCGCAGCTGCCGCAATTTGCCGGCCGCACCATCGCCTCCTTGGCAGCCGAGCGCGGCGCCGATCCGATCGACACATTGTGCGATTATCTCGCGCAAGATTTGGGCGCGACCCGGGTGCTGGTGACGTCGATTTCGGAAGCCGACATCCGCACCATCGTCGCCTCGCCGCTCGCTTTGGTCGGCTCCGACGGCAATTGCGTCGCGCCCTACGGTGCTGTCGGCAAAGGCATGCCGCATCCGCGCTTCTACGGCACGTTTCCGCGCATCCTGTCGCGCTATGTGCGCGACGAGAATGCGCTGGCGCTGCCGCTTGCCATCCACAAAATGACCGGCGCCACCGCGCGCGCGCTCAAACTCAAGGACCGTGGCCTGCTGCGCGAAGGTTTTTGCGCCGACGTGGTGCTGTTCGATCCGGACGATTTCACCGACCGCGCAACTTACGCCGATCCGCACCAATTTCCGTCAGGCGCGCGCACCACGGTCATCGTCAACGGCGCGCTGGTGGTCGAGAACGCCACCCATACCGGAGCGCTGCCGGGACACGTGCTGCGCCGCGACGCCGCGGGCGCGGTGGGTTAAACGGCCGCCGTGATGAGCCGCTAATAGCCGCCGCCGGCGGGGCGGCGCTCCGCTTCCCAGTGGCCAGAGCATTGCTCCGTGGGCGAGCGGCCGACCCAGGTGCCGGTGCCGTAATCGCGCGACAGCCGCCCGGTGCCAAACGCCTGTTGCGAGCCGGCGCCGACCGTGACCTGGACCTGGCCGCGCGCGTTCACTTGGCCGGAAACGTTGAAGTTCGGATTGTCGTAAAAGATTCTGCCGTTGGCGATATGCAGCGCATAACGATAGCCGCGGTCGCAGCTGCCTGAATCGGTGACGATCGATACGCTCCACGTTCCGTCGAACTGCGCCACCCCAGGAGCGGTTGGCGCTGCCGATGCGGTCCAAAACGGCACTCCGACCAATGCGGCGGCAAGCAAGATGCTGCGTCTGAGCATGGCAATTCCCTGCTTCAAGCGCCCCATGACGGAACGCATGGTGCTATCTGGGTATTCAAGGCTGCGATAACAATCTCGGGCGCGGACGTTATTGACATCAAATCCTTTGCGCCTTGCGCAGCCGGATATCGAAGCCAATCGCCTCTGCCCAATATCGGCACATTGACGATGCCCCCTGTTGATTCCCTCGGCGCCAGCGCACAAAATCCGTCCCATCGCGTTGGGGGCGTGCCATTCGATACAGTCAACCCGTTATCGACCCCACTGGCCGTTTGGCGGCAATGCTGCTGCTGTTGGGCGCGTTTACCGCCGGTTCGGCCGGTATCACCGCGGCCAAAGATTTGCGCTATCCGGAGAGCGAGCCAGTCGCCTTCCTGCTTCATCTGCCGGACATCTGGACCGCCAAGGTGGGCAATTCGGGAAGCATGTTGGTGATCGAGCCCGACGGTTCCGCGGCAATATCGTTGACGCTGATGCATGAGAACGAAGTGACCCTGGCCAAACATATGTCCTTGCTGACGGCTCGACCGTGCCAACCAACACGTTTGTTATCAGGTCGTTGAGGGTCGGTGATATCCTAATCGAAAACGTGACGGGCAGCGTTTCACCCGCTGCGGGGAGCCTCTTGCTTGGCCAATCGTTTCTCCAGCGATTCAAATCGTGGTCGATGGACAACAACAAGCACGTGCTGGTTCTCGAACAATAAATGCCAAAAACTCTGCAATCGCCGCTACATCAAAATCAGCGCAAACCTAGGCCTCGATCACAATCTTGGGCGCCGGGCGGCTTGCCACCTGCAAGCCGTCGCGCACACGGGCGGCGATGGCGCGATAGGCTTGGGCGTGCGGGCCGTCCGGCACGCTCACGACCACCGGCTGCCCAGAATCCGACTTCTCCCGGATATCCATATGCAGCGGCACTTCGCCGAGGAACGGCACGCCGAGGCGCTCGGCTTCGGCGCGCGCGCCGCCGTGGCCGAAAATGTCCGAGCGGGTGCCGCAATGCGGGCAGATGAACGTCGACATGTTCTCGACGATGCCGAGCACCGGCACATTGACCCGGCGGAACATGGCGATGCCGCGCCGGGCGTCGATCAAGGCCAGATCCTGCGGGGTGGAGACGATGACGGCGCCCTTGAGCGGCACCTGCTGCGCCATGGTGAGTTGGGCGTCGCCGGTGCCGGGCGGCATGTCGACGACCATGACATCGAGCGTGCCCCACTCGACCTCGCGCAGCATTTGCGTCAGCGCCGACATCACCATCGGCCCGCGCCAGATCATCGGCGTCTCTTCCTCGATCAGAAAACCGATCGACATCACCGGCATGCCGTGACGCTCGATGGGTTTCAATCGGTTGCCGCCGATGGTCTGCGGCTTCTCGCGGATGGCCAAAAGCTTCGGCATCGACGGCCCGTAAATGTCGGCGTCCAAAATGCCGACCTTCAGGCCGAGGTCGCGCAGGCCGAGCGCGAGATTGACCGCGGTGGTCGATTTGCCGACACCGCCTTTGCCCGACGCCACCGCGATGATCGCGGCAACGCCGGGGATGCCGGCCGGCGACGGCGCCGTGCCGCCCTCGCGCGGCCGCGCCGCTGCCGGCGGCATTTGCGGTCGCCGTTGTGGCGCGGTACCGCCCACGCCGCTGGCACGCTCCGCGGTGAGCGCGACCAGCACCGATTTGACGCCCGGCACGGCGCGGGTCGCGGCTTCGGCGCGCCCTCGGACGGATTCCCATTCCTTCACCGCGCCGGCATCGACGCTGATCGAGAAAAACACCTTGCCGTCGGTGACGACGATGTCGGACAGGGTGCCGGTTTCGGTGAGCGGCTGGCCCTGCGGGCTCGCGACTTTGGCCAGCGCGGCCAGAACCTCGTCTTTCAGGGACGCCATGCAGACAATCTCCAGGCCCGCGGACAGTACGCGGCTGCTGGCAGTGTACATAGGCCCTCGATCGGCCCGGTCAACGCCATCCCGATTGACATCGTCCCGGAGAATGCACTCACATTCGTGGCAGGACTGCACGCCCCGAGGACTGATCGATGCTCGCTTACATCTTCTGGCACCGGCCTTATTCGCAGACCGAGCAGAAATCCTACGAAGCGGCGATAGTGCGCTTCCAGCGCGATCTCGCCGGCCAGCCGCCGCCCGGATTTATCGCCGCGGCGTCATTTTGGATCGAGCCGGTGCCATGGCTCGACGACCATCCCGGCTACGAAGACTGGTGTCTGCTCGACGGCTCCTGGGCGCTCGACCCGCTCAACGGCTTTGCGGTGACCGGCCCGCGGCAACCGTCCCACGACGCCGTCGCCGCGCTTATGGACCAAGGCCAGGGCGGGCTCTACGCCCATGCCGGCGGCGAAGCTTTTGAGGCCCCGCAGTCCACGGTCTACTGGTTGACGCGGCCGCGCGGCATCGTCTGGCAGGCCGCCCTCGATCCGCTGCGCGCCAAATACCCCAAGATCAATATCTGGCGCCGGCAGATGGTGTTGGGACCGGCGGCGGAATTTGCCGTCGAAGTCCCCGACGACACGGCGATCGAGGTGCCGCCCGGCTGGCAGGCGAGCCGCGTCAAGCGCGTGCGGCTGCCGCGATAGCGGTTGACGCGGGCGCACTCGGCGGCGCAAAGACCGTAGCGAAAATTCCAACAGCAACGCGCTCGCAGGGAGCAGGAACGATGGCAAAGGTGGCGTTTGTCGGGCTTGGCGTGATGGGCTACCCGATGGCAGGGCATCTCAAGACCAAGGGCGGCCACGAGGTCACGGTCTATAACCGCACCGCGGCCAAGGCGGAAAAATGGGTCGCCCAGTACGGCGGCAAGAGCGCGCCGACGCCGAAGGCCGCCGCCGCGGGCCAGGACTTTGTCATGGCCTGCGTCGGCAACGACAACGATTTGCGCCAGGTGATGCTCGGCGAGGACGGCATCTTTGCCGGCATCAACAAGGGCGCGATCGTGGTCGATCACACCACCGCGTCGGCGGCCATCGCGCGCGAGCTTCACGCCGAAGCGAAAAAACGCGGCTTTGATTTCGTCGACGCGCCGGTGTCCGGCGGCCAGGCCGGCGCCGAGAACGGCGCGCTCACGGTGATGTGCGGCGGCGACGACGGCCCGTTCGCCAAGGCCGAGAAGGTGATCGCCGCTTACGCGCGCGCTTGCAATCTGCTGGAGCGCTCGGGTTCCGGCCAGCTCGCCAAGATGGTCAACCAGATCTGCATCGCCGGCCTCGTCCAGGGCCTCGCCGAAGGCCTGCACTTCGCCATGAAAGCCGGCCTCGATATCGAAAAGCTGATCGCGACGATTTCCAAAGGCGCGGCGCAGTCGTGGCAGATGGAGAACCGCTACAAAACCATGGTCGCCGGCAAATTTGACTTTGGATTTGCGGTGGACTGGATGCGAAAGGACCTCAACATTTGTCTCGACGAAGCGCGGCGCAACGGCGCCCATCTGCCGACCTCGGCGCTGATCGACCAGTTCTATTCGCAGGTGCAGACGATGGGCGGCAAGCGCTGGGATACGTCGAGCCTGATCGCGCTGCTCAATCGCTGAAGCCCGCGGCCCGCGCCGCGGCTTACTACTTGCCGTCGCACACTGAGGTGACGACCTTGCAGAAACTGCCGCGGTCGCCGGCGGTCGCCAGGCAATTCGTCATCGCCATTTTCTCAGCGGCTGCCTTGTCGGCAGCGATGGCCCAGCCGGCGCCCGGCGTGCCGGGCTGCGGGTCTTCGGCCTCGGCCGCGCACTGATCGTGGAAGGTCGCGAAGATCTCGCATTTGGCGCGGGCGACGTCGCTGCCATGGGACTTGCAATAATCGAGCGCCGCTCCGCGGGCCTGCGTTTCGCTGCCGCTATTGACGTTGATGCCGATCGCGTAGCCGTCTTTGGTGATGTTGCCGGTCACGCCGAGCGCCATGGCGCCTTCCGCCGCGGCGCCATGGCACCAAGCGGCGACGGCGAGTGCGCAGCAAACCGCCGTCAATGCCACTGCAGTTGATCTTTTGAACATCGCGCCCTCCTCCGACATTGGTTGCAGCTTAGCATGCGCTTACCGGCGCAACGAGTCCGGCGGTTGATTTTTAAGCCTTCGCGCTCGGGCGCGCCGACACCGCGTCGTGCCAGCGCCGCACATGGGCGAGATCCTCCGGCACGGTGAGTTTTGACACGCGCATGAAATCGACCGCGACCATCGCCGTAATGTCGGCAACCGTATAGGTGGCGCCGGCCACATAGGCGCGGGTTTTGAGCTCGCCGTCGAGGAATTGCAGGA
Source organism: uncultured Alphaproteobacteria bacterium (assembly GCA_963831975.1). Taxonomy (GTDB): domain Bacteria; phylum Pseudomonadota; class Alphaproteobacteria; order Rhizobiales; family Xanthobacteraceae; genus BOG-931. The sequence continues at coordinate 1,265,863 of CAWHSO010000025.1, read as the reverse complement.
ACTGCGTGACCCTTGGCTTGTTGGCCTCGCCCCAGGCCGCCACCTGCGGATCGACCATGATCTTCATCGCCGGATGCAGATGCTGGAACACGGTGGCGACCGGCAGGAACAGGTGCAGCTCTATTCGCCGGCTCCACATTTCGACCAGCGCGCTCTCGAGCGCGCCGCGGCCGAACAGCGGCGGATCGGGGTGCAGCGCCTCGAAATAGCGGCAGATGGCGATCGATTCGGCGATCACGGTGCCGTCGTCGAGCACCAGCGCCGGCACCCGCTGCATCGGATTGATCGCCGTATAGGCGTCGCTGCGCTGCGCCAGTTGCCCGAGGTCGACCTGTTCGGTGGGAACCGTGACACCCTTCTCGGCCAGAAAGATGCGCACGCGGCGCGGGTTCGGAGCGCGGCCACCATCGTAAAGCTTCATCGCAGAGTCCCTCCCTATCTCTTTGAGACGACGAGATTATCCTGCCTGGTCCGACACCGCCAGCCCGCCTTGACGAGACCGCCGATGCCACCACGCGCCAACGGCGTCAGCGCATCCTTTTTCACCGCGCGGTCCGGCGACTTTAAGCCTGGTCTTAAGGAATTTGGGCCACTTTTGTCGCGATTTATCGCCAGCCCGGACGGCAATGCCCAATACGATCAGCGAAGCGCACGAGCTTGCGTCGCCCGCCGCCGCGCCACAGACGAAGCGCCGGCTGGCGTCTCAGCATGTGCGCGAAGCGCGCGATCGGCTGACCTCGACCAGCGGCACGCGGCCGGTGTTCGATTACGAATTGCTGCGCCAATTCGCCCAGAACCGCATCTCGGCGTCGCCGGTGATCCTGCTTCTGGTCGTCACCATCGGGCTGTTGTCGGGCTTGTGGACCGGCGCGCTGACCTCGGGCGTGTGGACCGGCGGCGCGCTCCTCATCCATCTGGTCATCATCCGCAAGTGCCGGCTGTTCCTCGACGAGACGCCGAGCACGGCGAACCTGCGCTCGTGGCGGATGCGCTTCATCCTGCTCGACCTGTTCTTCGGCATGGCCTGGACCTTCATCCTGATCAACCCGGTCGGCCTCGACGAGCAGGCGTCCACCTTCATGCTGTTCGTCATGCTGCTGGTGGTGGCGATATCGAGCATGCTGGCGTCGAGCCTGCCGGTCGCGGTGTTCGCGCTGACCCTGCCGGTCACTTTCGCCATTGCGATCGATTTCGCGGCCAAGGGAACGCTGCACGATTACATCCTCGCCGCGATGGCGCTCACCGCCGAAGGTTATTTCTCGCTGCTCGCCTACCGGCTCTATTCGACGACGCTGGCGACGCTGGAAGCGCGCGCCGAGAAGGACGCGCTGATCGGCGAGCTCGAGCAGTCGAAATCGATCTCCGACGAAGCGCGCCGCCGCGCCGAGGCCGCCAATATCGCAAAATCGCGCTTCCTCGCCCAGATGAGCCATGAGCTGCGCACCCCGCTCAATGCCATCCTTGGCTTTTCCGAGGTGATGAAGGCCGAAATTTTTGGGCCGCACGGCGTGCCGGCATACAAGGACTATTCGGCCGACATCCATAATTCCGGCGTGCACCTTTTGAACCTCATCAACGAGATCCTCGATTTGTCGCGCATCGAGGCCGGGCGCTACGAGCTCAACGAGGAACCGGTCTCGCTCAACCGCGTGGTCGAGGACTGCCACCATCTGTTGAAGCTGCGCGCCGGCAATCGCGGCATCACCATCCACGAAATGTTCGAGCCCGATCTGCCGAAACTGTGGGGCGACGAGCGCGCGGTGCGGCAGATCTGCCTCAACCTTCTGTCCAACGCCATCAAGTTCACGCCGCAGGGCGGCGAGATCTGGCTCAAAGTCGGCTGGACCGCCTCGGGCGGCCAGTACATGAGCGTCAAGGACACCGGCCCCGGCATCCCCGAGGAAGAAATTCCGATCGTGCTCGCCTCGTTCGGCCAAGGCTCAAACTCGATCAAATCCGCCGAACAGGGCGCCGGCCTCGGCCTGCCGATCGCCAAGAACCTGATCGACCTGCACGGCGGCACGTTCTCGCTCAAATCCAAGCTGCGCATCGGCACCGAAGTGATCGTCACCTTCCCGCCCGAGCGGGTGATGTCGGCGCTGGCGCCGATCTCCAACACCGCGCCGCCGATCCAGCCGCAGGCGGACATGTCGTCGGCCTTCGAAGACGGCACCAGCCGCGCCCGAAGGGCGCTCGCCGCCAACGGCGGGTAGCGCTTTGCCGCAAGCCAATTGCTGTTTATGGTGCCGCGCGATTCCAGCCGAGATTGTGCATGGCCAGCGCCGAGACCAATATCGAGACACCGTGCAATAGGGTCTGTGTGGTGCATCCGGCGCTAGGCCTCTGCATCGGCTGCGGCCGCTCGCTCGACGAGATCGGGCGCTGGAGCGATTTCGCTCCGGCCGAGCGCACGCGGATCATGGCGCAATTGCCGTCGCGGCTCGCGGCGCTGCCCGGCCAGGGTGCCGGTGCGCACAAAACCGCTTCTGCCGCGCCTTAGAAGGTCAGATGCCGTGCGCCATCGCCTCCTGCTGCTCCTTTTGATCGGCCTCTTGATCGCCATTCTCATCATCCTGGCGAAGAACGGCGAAGGCACGATCGGCCCGCTTTCGACCGGCGATTTCGGCTCGCTGGCCTACAAAATCCTGATCCTGGTGTTCCTCGGCGGCGCGGTGCTGACCATGTTCCGCGAGCGTTTTTCGCAAGCCATCACCGCCGCGCTGCTATGGGTCGTGGTCGGGCTCGTGCTGGTAGTCGCGTATTCGTATCGCTTCGAGCTCCACGACGTCGCCGATCGCGTGCTCGTCGTGCTGGTGCCCGGCCACGTGGTGTCGCACGGTCGCAGCGTCGAGGTCGGCCGCGGCAATGGCGGCGATTTTTCCATCACCGCGCAGATCAACGGCGCCCGCGTCGCCATGGTGCTCGATACCGGCGCGAGCTCGGTGGTGCTCACCCGCGACGACGCCAAGGCGGCGGGCCTACCTCTTGAAGTGCTAAAGTACACGGTCAATATCGACACCGCCAACGGACGCGCGCGTGCAGCTCCGGTCACGTTGGATCGCATCGCCATCGGCGGCTTGGTCGAGCGCTCGGTGGAAGCGCTGGTGGCGCAGCCCGGCCAGCTCAAGATGAGTCTGCTCGGCATGAGCTTCCTCAACCGGCTGCAAAGCTGGCAAGTCAGCGGCGACCGCCTGGTGCTGCAAGGCTATCCGTAAAACAGGCTGACCAGAAAGCGCGCCGAGATCAGCAGCAGGAAAATACTGAATGCGATTTCGAGCGTGCGCCGCGACAGGCGATGGGCCAACCGCGCACCGTAAGGTGCGGCAAAGCTCGACACCGGCGCCATGATCACGACACCGATCAGCGACACAAAGCCGAGCGAGAGCGGCGGCAATAGCGCGCGGTCGTGCAGGCCGGCCAGAATATAGCCGAGCGTGCCGACGATGGTGATCGGCACGCCGAGCCCCGCCGATGTCGCGACCGCTTGGTGAATGGACTTGCCGTAAAGCGTCAACGCGATGTTGGACAGCGAGCCGCCGCTCACCCCCATGAGCGAGCTGGTGAGCCCGATGATGAAGCCGTAGAGCCGCATCGGCACGGGACCGGGCAGCTCGGTGCCGAGATTCCAGCGGTCGCCGGCAAACAGAAATTTCGTCGCGATGAATATGGCAATCACCACGAAGGCGATCTTGAACACGGCGGCCGGCGCGAAATACGCGATTCCCGCGCCGCACACGACACCGAGCACGGCGGGCAACGCCCACAGCCGCAGCACGCCCGGCACGACCAGTCCCTTGGCGCGATGGGTGAGATAGGACTGGATCGTGGTCGGTACGATGATCGCCAGCGAGGTGCCGACGCAAAGCTGCATGCGCACCGCGTCGGGCACGTCGAGGATGCGGAACACCTCGTAGAGCACCGGCACGATGACCGCGCCGCCGCCGATGCCGAACAGGCCGGCGAGCAATCCGGTAATGACGCCGCCGACGACGATGGCCAGCGCGAGCCAGAGCAGCTCGCTCAACGGAACGCCGAGAATCATTTGCTCGTCATTCCGGAGCCGCGCGCGGCGCGGAACCCGGAATCCATATTCACGAACATTGCAGAACGATCTCCGGAGTGCGTTTCAAATAGACCGGGATTATGGATTCCCGGCTCGCCGCACCGCGGCGCCCGGGAATGACGTGTTACGCGGCGATGTGCGCCAAATCCCGGTCTCTGTCCAGAACCTCGTCGGCAACAAGCGCGAGCGCCGAGGCGAGGAATTCGGCGCCGGCTTGCGGCGATGCCGCAGCCCCGGCGAGATGTCGCCGGTAAGCGCGCGCGCCGGGCACGGCGCGGAACAAGCCGTGCAGATGTCGGGTGATGGCGTGCAGCCGCGTACCCTGCGCCAACTCGCGCTCGATATAGGGCATGAGCGCGGCGGCGGCTTGTTTCGGCGAGCCGAACGGAGCGTCCGCACCGAACACCAGCGGATCAACCGCGATCAGCCGCCACGGCTCCTGATAGGCGGCGCGGCCCATCATGACGCCGTCGACATGTTGCAGATGCGCCAGCGCCTGCTCGACGCCGGCAACGCCGCCGTTGAGCACGACGGTGAGTTTTGGATGCGCCGCCTTGAGCCGGTAGACGCGCGCGTAATCGAGCGGCGGCACTTCGCGGTTCTCTTTCGGCGACAGGCCTTTCAGCCAGGCCTTGCGCGCATGCACGACCAGTGCGTCGGCGCGCGCCTGTTCGATGCTTTGCGCAAAAATCTCAAGCGCCGTTTCCGGATCCTGCTCGTCGATGCCGATGCGGCATTTCACCGTGACGGGAATCGACACGGCGGCCTTCATCGCCGCCACGCAGTCGCCGACCAGCGCCGGCTCCGCCATCAGGCAGGCGCCGAAGCGGCCGTCCTGCACGCGATCGGACGGACAGCCGGCATTGAGATTGATTTCGTCGAAACCCAGATCGGCGCCGATCCGCGCGCAGGCGGCAAGCGCCCGCGGATCGGAACCGCCGAGCTGCAGCGCCACCGGATGCTCGGCCGCATCGAAACGCAACAGCCGCGCCCGGTCGCCGTGCAGCACCGCGCCCGAGGTCAGCATCTCGGTATAGAGCAGCGCGCGCCGCGTCAGCAGGCGATGGAAGAACCGGCAATGCCGGTCGGTCCATTCCATCATCGGGGCGACGGCAAATCGGCGTCGGATGGGTGACATCACCTAGTCAGTGTTGTTGCTTCGCGGCAGGCGCTCGATCGTCCCACGCTTGCCTCACTCCAAATAGCACAGGATCGGCCTTTTACAATGATCGCCCTACTCGCGGTTGCGTTGCGGCAGGGTCCAAAATGCGCAACTATTTGTTCGCGTAGCCGACAATTCCGGGGCATTAGGAGGGGTTATGAAACGAGTTCTTGTCGCGGCGGCGATTGCCGCCGCCGTGTTCGCCGTAGCCTGCACGAAGGTGTCCGCCGCGACCGTGCAGTTTCCAAAAAATAGTGCAGTCACTTTCACCGTGCAGGTGCCCGCCGGCTGGACGGCGAGCGACGACGGCAAAGGCAATCTGTCGCTGTCCGCTCCGGGACAGCCATTGGCAGTATCTCTGACCGTGCTCGACAACGCGACCGCGGTATCGCAGTTGTCCGTCGCCGAATTCGCCCAAGCGGTGCTCAAGCCGACCAATGCCACGGCGATCTACAAGCAAGTCCCGGCGAACATCGCCGGGGTGGATGGCACGACGTTCTTCTCCAGTTCCCAAGACGGCAACGGCGGCACCGTGGATCTCAAGCTCACGGTTCTGTTCGTCAATGGGCGGTATATCGTGATGGAAACCGTCGGCACGCCGACGGTCATGACGTCGGCACTGGAGACGACGCTCAAATCGGTCATGAAGGGAATCTCGCTCAAAGTCGCGAAATAGCGCCGGGCGTCGTCTCCGGCACTGCAAATCCCCTTCCGATCCGATGCTGCCGGAAATATCAAAATCGCGGCAGGTGAGCCCGGTGTCGGGATCGATGTCGGCGTGCTCGACCTTGGTGCGGACGAGGCGCTAGCCGCGGCTCGGCATGCGGCGCTTGAACTGGCTCGACGTCCTGGTGCCGTTTTGCGGCTCGGCAAATTGCTGCGCGCAAGAACAGGATCATGCGTTTCATGGCAGGTCCTCCTCGAGGTCCCCACACCGATGGGTCGTGGCGGACGCTGCCGCCGGTTCGCCGTCGCGCGATTACAAATTGGCAATGGACTCGGCCGACCGTGTTCGCTCATCGCCTGGCTACGCGCTTTCCGCGGGCAATTACGAAAGCTAGAGTGCGAGCCGAATGCTTGCAGTCGCACAAAAGGCAAGCCGGAGGAGCGCACCATGAGACGCGGACTGGTTTTATGCTTTGTCACCGCAATCCTGCTGGCTTCGGGGATTGCGGACGCCCAACAAACTGCCTATCCGACCCGGCAAGTGCGCATCGTCGTGCCCTATCCGGCCGGCGGCCCGACCGACCTGATCGCGCGGCTGGTGGCGCAAAAGCTCGGCGAGCGGCTCGGCCAATCGTTCTTCGTGGAAAACGTGGCGGGCGCCAGCGGCGCTGTCGGCGCCGGTCAGGTCGCGCACGCGACACCGGACGGTTACACGCTCCTGGTCTCGACCAACGATTTTGCCGTCGCTTCGGTGACGAACACCAACCTGCCGTACGACCCGGTGAAAAATTTCTCGCCCGTCACCCTCATCGCCACGTCGCCGCAGGTGGTGGCGGTCAATCCATCGGTGCCGGCAAAAAACATGAAAGAGCTGGTCGACCTCATCAAGGCCGCGCCGGAAAAATATAACTACGCCGCAATCGGCATCGGTTTTGGCCAACTGACTTCGGAGCGCCTGTTCAAGTTGGCGCTCAAGCTCGACGGCCTGGTCCGGGTTCCGTTCAACGGCGCCGCGCCTGCCGTCAATTCGACGCTGGCGGGCGACACCCAGATCATTTTTCTCGCGCTGCCGCCGATCGCGCCATATCTGAGCGCGGAGAAATTGCGCGCGCTCGCCGTCACCAGCCCGGCGCGGACGCCGGCCTTCCCGCAAATTCCGACCTTGCGCGAAGCCGGTATTCCGGATCAGGAGGCCGACCTGATCAACGGCATGGTGGCGCCGGCAGGCACCCCGCCGGAGATCATCGCGCTCCTGCAAAAAGAGATCGCCGCGATCGTGCAACTGCCCGACTTCAAGGCGACGCTGGACAAATTGAGCTTCCAGCCGGTCGGCAGCACATCGGCGGCATTTGCAAACCAGATCAAGAACGACATCGTGGTCTGGAGCAAAGTGATGAAGGACGCCAATATCCCGGTCAATTGAATTGCGTCTGACAATCGTCCCGGCGCGATAACGGCGCGGCGGCCGCTGGCGACCTCCGTATCAATGTCCTCGTGCGCCGAAGCGATTGCGACGGCCGCCGATGCAGCGGTCGCGCGGCGGACGCCACTACTTAGAGTTGCGCTAACAGGCTATGCCGACGTGCCGCCGCCCAAGAAATGCCCAGTTATTTATATCTTATTTACGGGAAGGTTATATGACCTTTATACTTGAAAATACTATCGTTATACTCCGTTTATCGTACTACGGCGGGTGATTTTTCATAACTGCGTTGCACTTTATACACACGCTGCATTTTCCATATTAACTCATGTATATCAAATACTTATATCAAATCACCGTGGTCCCTGCAGGGCGGCCGCTGGGCAAAACTGTATTCATTGCCGATGAAGTCCTGCTAAATATTAACTTGTGGTTCAGTCGCAGTTCTTCTGGGGATGGAAGGCAGCTTATTCTGCAAGATACCAAGACTAATCGCCGCTGAGGCAAGCGTGTGATCGGTCCAATTCTGTAGAATGCTATCGAACCCCATTTTGACCGGCGAGAAACGCAGTGCTACGAAAGATCGTAATTTACGATCTTTTTATGTCAGTGTCAGTCATGCCGAGGGTGGTGCTCACGTCGTCTCTGGTCCGGTGTGGCGTTTGCCCTCCCGGTACTCGCCGCGTCGATTATTTCGACACCACGTTTCCCGGGTTCTTCCTCGAAGTGAGAGCCTCGGGCGGCAAAACGTTCTATCAGCGTTATCGCGATGAGCGCGGGCGCGAGCGCCAGTTCAAGATCGGCTCGGCGCGCGTGCTGACGGTTTCGCAAGCCCGCCACAAAGCCAAAGCGGTATTGGCAAGAGCAATTCTCGGCAACGATCCGCAGCAGGAGCGCAAGGAACTGCGGACCATGCCGACGCTGGCCGAATTCGTTCGCGACTTATACTTGCCCTTCGTGAAGAATGCGAAGCGCAGCTGGCGAACCGACGAGACCGTTCTTCGCATTCACATTCTGCCGAACATCGGCAAGCTCACGCTGGATCAGATCTCGGATGAAAATGTCGCCGACCTCTTACGCCGGCTTCGCGATGCCGGTTATGCCAGCGGGACGACAAACCGGGTCCTGATACTCATCCGCTTCATCTACAATCTGGGCCGCAAATGGGGCGTGCCCGGGTGCGGCAAAAATCCGGCGACGGGACTGAAAACGGTGCCCGACGTATGCCGCGAACGCTTTCTGACAAATCAGGAAGCGCAGCGACTGCTGTCCGCCCTCGACGCCGACGAAAATCGCGTGGCGGCTTGCGCCATCAAGCTCTTGTTGCTCACCGGCGGCCGGCGCAACGAGATCACGCAGGCGAAATGGGAGTATGTGAACTGGGAGCACCGGACGCTGCTGGTCCCGATCGCCAAGTCGGGCAAGGCCCGGCTGATAAGGCTGAACTCCGCGGCGTTGGAATTGCTTCGATCCATGCCTCGGCTCCCGGACAACCCGCATATATTTCCCTCTCAGGTGACGGGACGGCCTTCGACGTCCCTGCACTTCCCATGGACGCGCATCAGGAAGAGATCCGGCCTCACCGATGTTCGGCTGCATGATTTGCGACACTCATTTGCCAGCTTTCTCGTCAACAAAGGGGTGTCGCTGTATGTGGTGCAGGGATTATTGGGGCATAGCCTGGTGCGCACGACGCAACGCTACGCGCATTTGGCCAATGATACTTTGGCCGACGCCGCCGAAGTGATTTGCGGCGCTATCGCGCCTCCCGGCGAGGCGGAGATAGTTTTGGATGAGGAGCGGTTCGGCCCGCGGCCGCAAACCGAACAAACATTGTAAAACCGCCGGTCTGCAATCTTTTGAATTCAACACCTGCGTCGCCGAAAGCTTTTTCGATTCGCAGCCGCGTCAATTGTCTCGGCCGTGTCGCGCCATCTTCGATCCGATAGATCGCACGCTGCGTCACTCCGGTTCTCTCACCAAGATCGGTTTGGCTCCAACCCAGCACGGCCCGGCCGGCGCGGAGCTGGGCGGCGAACAACTGCCGCTCGTCTTGAACATGACGAGACGGCAAATCTATTTTCGCGTGCTTGTTCATGAGCGGACGTCGTTCATAAGCATGTCGCCAACAAAAAATCCCCGGCGAGAGGTCCCGCCGGGGATCGTCGAATTCATACCTCGATCAAGCGATCAGGGCAGGAAGTCGCGGTGAGCGCGAACGCTGACCATCCAGTTGGTGGAGTTGGCTTCGTTCACAGTCGCGCCGCCGAAGGCGTAGGAGGCGAAGCCGGCCGGACCGATACAGAGCCGGTTCCGGTCTGCGCGCTATGCAGGTTCTGGTACAGCACTTCCACGCCCAGGTAGAACGTCTTGGTGACGTCCCATTGAGTGCGGGAGCCGATGCCCCAGGTCTGCCAGTCGTTGTCGCAGCCCGCGCCAGCAACCGCCAGCGTACCCGCAAGCGTGTTGCCGAAGCCCGCCGCCGAGCACAGGTTGGCGTTGGCCGAGCCGGTACCCTTGCCATACGACACCGCGTAGTAGGCGCCGTACAGAGAGGTGTGCCAAGCCGGGGTCCAGTAATGCTCGTAGCCGGCGTTGATGCCCCATGCGCTGGTCAGCATGCAGCCGGTGTTGTTGCCGATGGCAACCGACGCCGGCGTACACGCAGTCGCTGAGCACGCCATAGGCTTCCTTACCTGCGTCAACCTTGCCCCAGTTCGAGTTCGGGGTGTTGAACAGATAGCGGAGCGCGCCTTGCGTCACGTTGACCTGAGTCTGGAACCAGTCGCCTTGGGTGATGAAGGGCGTATTGACCTTCAAGCCGAAGCCGGCAGCCCAGCCCCACTTGTCGCCAGGATGGCCGACGCCGCCGGCACCGGTGGTGCTGGGTGCCGACTGCAGCGCATTGGCGGCGCTGTAGTAGCTGGCATTGACCTCGTGCAGAGCGCCCATGATCTGGGCACCGCCCCACGCCTGGTCGACGCGCAAGTTGGCGACGATGTCCATCGTCTGCTGGCCACCATAGGCGCCAGCCCCCGGGAACAACGAGCCGCAACCGCCAACCGCGGTGCCGCCGACGCCGGTATTGCCGGTCACAGTCGCTGCGCAGGGATAGCCACCAGGAATGATGGTGCCGGCGCCAGCGAGAGCTTGCGTGCCAGCCGGACCAGGAAGTCCGTTGGCGTCGATGATCTGCGTCGTACGGCGCGCTTCCGAAGAAATCGTGCCGGAGAAGCCACCACCGAACTGTGCCGTATAGGCCCATACCCACCAGCCACCGTCACCGGTGTCGGAAGCGGGCAGATAGCCGCCGCGATACTGCATCGCCGGCACACTGTAGAAGTCGAAGAACGACTGTGACAGACCGGCCGTCATGCCCGCCCACTGGACGAAGGCGCGGTTGGCGCTGTCCACCAGGTTGGCCACTTGCAGGCCGACGTCGTTGGTGTTGAGACCGACCGCGATGTAACCGCGGACGGTGCCGTATTCGGTCTGGTTACGAACGTCAGCCGTGATGTAACCGCGGGCCCGCATCGCTTCGTTGCTGGTGCGCGCGGTTGTTCACGTTGCCGTTGAACGGGCCCCAGGTCAGGGAGCCGTTGCCGCCGTAGACGGCTTCGGCGCGGACCCAGCCACCGATCTTAATGCACAGATCAGTACCAGGCATATAGTAGAATCCTGCCCCGTAGAGGCTGCAGACCTTCACGTACTCAACTGATCGGTCATCGGCGCCGCGAAAAAATTTTGTCGAGTTAGTGGTGCCGGCGGATCAGCGGGGCGCGATGGCACCAAGAGGCGCAAAGGAGCGTCGGCCAAGCCCGGGTATTTCCAACGCCGTTGCTGCGCATTTCCAGATCAACCGGCAAAAAGCTCTAAGTTTCCGGTGCTGGGTATATGCTGGGTCGGGATGTCACGGACGCCGATCGGCGTGACCGAAAAACGGTGATCGATTGTTATTGCTGAGTTGCTTGCGACTTCGAAATCCGCAACGGCAAACAGCCGCCATACCGCCTTGCCGATCGACAACAGTGGTGCGGCGCATTTCCGCGCGAGTGATCGTTGGCGGGAACGCGTGGCAAAATCGAGGGGCCGTGCGATAAAGCCGGTGCATTGACGCCTTTGGCGGCGGCCGTTAACCCGTCCCGGCAAGAGGCTGCCGATGAACGTCAAGGAAAGGGTCGCGCTCGGCTCGATCGCCGCCTCGGCGGGGCTTGCGGCGGCCAAGGCCGCTGTTGGCCTCATGACCGGCTCGCTGGCGATCCTGTCGGAGGCCGGCCATTCGCTGATCGATCTTTCGGCGACGGTACTGACCTATTTCGCCGTGCGGCTATCCGGCAAGCCGGCCGACAAGGAGCACCAATACGGCCACGGCAAGGTCGAGAGCGTCACCGCGCTCGCCGAAACGGCGCTGTTGTTCCTGCTCTCGGCCATCGTGATCTGGGAAGCGGCGCAGCGGCTCATCGGCGCACAGGCGCACGCGGTCGAGGCGACTGTCGCGGCCTTCGCCATCATTGCCTGCTCCATCGTGGTCGATTTCTTCCGCGCCCGCACGCTGCGCCGCGTCGCCGCGGCAACCTCCAGCGAGGCGCTCGAAGCCGACGCGCTGCATTTCGGCTCCGACATGTGGTCGTCGGTTGCGGTGCTGGTCGGGCTTTGCGGCGTCGCGCTCGGCTATTCTTGGGCCGACGCCACGGCGGCGATCGTCGTCGCGGTCTTCATCTGCATTGCCGGCTGGCGGCTCGGCCGCCGCACCATCGACAGCTTGACCGACACGGCGCCGGAAGGCGTCAGCGAGCGCGTCACCGCAATCGCGCGGCAAGTGCCCGGCGTGGTCAGCGTCGAGCGGGTGCGGGCACGGCCGGCCGGCGCCGTGCTGTTCGTCGACCTAGCCGTCGGCGTCAGCCGCACGCTGCCGCTCGACCGCGTTTCAGCGATCAAGGAGCGGCTGACACGCGCCATCCGCGCCGACAAGCCGAATGCCGAAGTCACCATCACCACCGAGCCGCGCCCGCTCGACGACGAGACGGTGCGCGAGCGGGTGATGATGATCGCGCGCAATCGCGGGCTTGCCATTCATCACGTTGCCGTGCAGGCGATCGAGGGCCGATTGGCGGTATCGGTGGATCTCGAAGTCGAAGGCACCATGGCGCTGAACGCCGCCCATGAAGTGGCGAGCGGCCTCGAAGAAGCGATGCGCGAGGAGCTCGGGCCGGACGTCGAAGTCGAGACCCATATCGAGCCGCTGCCGGCTGATGTCCTGCCCGGCCGCGACGCTTCGGCGGCACGCATCGTCGAGGTGCGCGAAGCGCTATCGGCGCTCGCCGCCGAAGTCGCCGAAATCGGCGAAGTGCACGACGTGCGCGTGCGCGAGACCCGAGACGGCGAGATCGTCAATTTTCACTGCCGGGTCGATCCGGCGCTTTCGGTCGGCGCCGTGCATGACGCGGTCGATACGCTGGAGCACCGGCTGCGGCGGCGCTTTCCCGCGATCCAGCGCGTCATCGGCCACGCCGAGCCGCGGCAATAGGCCGCCTGCTTTCAATTCGGCCACAAAACTTCTACATCAAGGCCATCATGCGCACCGAAGAACACCGCCCCATCCGTCTGCAGGATTACCGTCCACCCGACTGGCTGATCGAAACCGTCGATCTCGACGTTTCGCTTCATCCCACCGCGACGACGGTCCGCGCCAAGCTCAAGCTCAAGCCCAACAGCGCCGGCACACCGGCGCCGCTGGTGCTCGACGGTGAAGAGCTGAAGCTCAAATCGCTCACGCTCGACGGCAAGCCGCTACCCGCCGAGAACTTCGTCGCTACGCCCGACAAGCTCACCATCGCGCAGCCGCCGAACCGTCCGTTCGAGCTCGAGATCGAGACGATCGTCGATCCGACCAACAACACCCAGCTCATGGGCCTCTACCGCGCCGGCGCGACCTATTGCACCCAGTGCGAGGCCGAGGGTTTTCGCCGCATCACCTATTTCCTCGACCGGCCGGACGTGATGGCGGTCTACACCACGCGCATCGAAGCCGACAAAAGCGAAGCGCCGGTGCTGCTCGCCAACGGCAATCTGACGGCGCAAGGCGACGTGCCGGGCACCGCCGCGGCATTTCGCGGTGTGGCACGATCCGTTCCCAAAACCGTCTTATCTCTTCGCGCTGGTCGGCGGCCGGCTGGCGCAGGTCTCCGACAGTTTTACCACCATGTCCGGCCGCAAGGTGGCGCTGCACATCTATGTCGAACCTGGCAAGGAGGACCGCTGCGGCTTCGCCATGGACAGCCTCAAGCGCGCCATGCGCTGGGATGAAGAGGTGTTCGGCCGCGAATACGATCTCGATATTTTCATGATCGTCGCGGTGTCCGCGTTCAACATGGGCGCCATGGAGAACAAGGGCCTCAATATCTTCAACGACAAATACGTGCTGGCCTCGCCGGAGAGCGCCACCGACGGCGACTATGCCAGCATCGAGGCGGTGATCGCGCACGAATATTTCCACAATTGGACCGGCGACCGCATCACCTGCCGCGACTGGTTTCAGCTCTGCCTCAAGGAAGGGCTGACGGTTTTCCGCGACCAGGAATTTTCCGCCGACCAGCGCTCGCGCGCGGTCGAGCGCATCAGCGACGTGCGCGGCCTGCGCGCGCACCAATTCGTCGAGGATTCAGGCCCCCTCGCCCATCCGGTGCGCCCGGAAATCTATCACGAGATCAATAACTTCTACACGAGCACCGTCTACGACAAAGGCGCCGAAGTGGTGCGCATGATCAAGACGCTGCTCGGGCCGGACCTGTTCCGCAAGGGCATGGATCTCTACTTCACGCGCCATGACGGCCATGCCGCCACCGTCGAGCAATTCGTGCAGTGCTTCGCCGACGCAAGCGGCCGCGACTTTTTTCCGCAATTCATGCGCTGGTACGCGCAAGCCGGCACGCCGGAGATCAAAATCGCGCCGCATTACGACGCTCGCGCCAAAACCTACCGGCTCGACGTCACGCAGACGATCCCGCCGACGCCGAACCAGCCGAGCAAACAGCCGATGGTGATCCCGCTCGCCATCGGTCTCGTCGGCAAGGCCGGCGCCGATCTGCCGCTCACGCTCGATGGCCGCCCGCTGTCGCGCGGCGTCATCGAGCTGCGGCAGCCGAGCCAGACCTTTGTCTTCAGCAACGTCGCGGAACGGCCGATCCCGTCGATCAACCGCGGCTTCTCCGCGCCGATCAAATTGTCGCTGCCGATCGAGGCCGAGGATCTGCGCTTCCTCGCCGCCCACGATTTCGATCCGTTCAACCGCTGGCAGGCGGTGCAGACGCTGGCGATGTCGCTGTTGACGGCGAATGTCGCGGCGTTGCGCAACGGCGCGACCGTGCGCGATGACGACGGTTTGATGGATGCGCTCGGCGCCCTCCTCGCCAATGACAAGCACGAGCCCGCTTTCATCGCGCTCAATCTCGTGCCGCCGAGCGATGCCGACATCGCTCGCGAGATCGGCCACGACGTCGATCCCGACGCGGTCTTTGCCGCGCGGCGGAAACTGCGCGTCGCCATCGGCACGCGGCACGCGGCCGCGCTGGCGAGCACTTACGAGCGGATGAATACCGGCGATCACTACAGCCCGGACGCCAAAAGTGCCGGGCGGCGCGCGCTCAAGAATGTCTGCCTCGATCTCATGGCGATGACGCAGGACAGAGCCGCGATCGCGCGCGCGGTTGCCCAATATTCGAGCGCCGACAATATGACCGATCGCATGGCGGCGCTGGAGACGCTGGCGCAGCATGATCTGCCGGAGCGTGCCACCGTGCTCGACGATTTCTACCGGCGCCATGCCGGCGATCCGCTGATCATCGACAAGTGGCTGGCGCTGCAAGCGATCATCCCCGAGCCGGCGACGCACGACCGCGTGCGCGCTTTGACCGGCCACCCCGCCTTCTCCATGGCCAATCCGAACCGGGTGCGCTCGCTGATCGGCGCCTTCGCGCAAGCCAACCACACCCAGTTCAACCGCCTCGACGGCGCCGGCTACGACTTCGTTGCCGACACCGTGCTTGAGCTCGATCCGAAGAACCCGCAGGTCGCCGCCCGCCTCATGGGGGCATTCCGTTCCTGGCGCGCGCTCGAGGCGCGGCGGCGGGCGCGTGCGGAGGCGACGCTGCGGCGTGTCGCGGCGAGGTCCAATCTGTCGCCCGACCTCCACGACATCGTCGCCCGCACACTCGCCGATACCTGATCCGCGTCTGGGAGAAACAGTAGACCCTGCATCGCGCGCGCAACATCGCCGCGCAAGTGACTCTGCCGACGAGATTTTTTTAGTTCGAGCGGCACCGCAAAAAGCGTGGGACAAAAGTTAAAAAAATATTGACTCCCGACTCTCGACAAATCGATTCGCGTCGATTCAAATGGAGTGATTTGGGGGCGATGCGGCACATTCCTCCGAACTGGGTCTAGGGGATCTCGTCCAAACGGAGGCAGGCATGGCGCGCGCCGAAACGGCGAGTGCGTCTTTACGATCGGATTCGATCAGGGGGATGGCGCAGTCGATCGCCAACCCCGACGTACCGGCGCCTTCTCACCGCCGAGCCGGTGCTGCGTCGCGCCGTCCCCGTTCTCATCGTCGCCTTCATGCTGACGATCTGCATCGGCGCCGCGGTGCAAGTGCTCGAACATCGCCGCCAGGTTATTCTCGATTCCATCCGCACCAGCGAGGCGCTCGCCGATCATCTGGCCACCGCCCTCGATCGCACGGCGCGCGACGGCAAACCGACGCTGCCGCGCACGTCACAAGCGCTGACGCACGCGCTGCCGGCCTGGGCGGCGGGCGCAGGCCGCAGCATCCTGGTCGCCGACGTTGACGGCGCGATCATCGCCAGCGTGCCGAACGATCCGTCGATCGCGGGACGCCATATCCTCGACCTGCTTGGACCCACGCAGCCGTTGCCCACCGCCAATACCACCGGCACGACGGAAAACATGTCGCCGGACGGCGACGCCGTGTTCGCCACCATGCGGGCGCTGCGCAATCCGATCGGCTTCCTCGCCGTGGTGCAGCCGCGCAGCGAAGCGCTCGCCAGCTGGCGCTCGACCACCGCGCTGACCGTCACGCTCTCCGCCACCACCGGTTTCGTCGTCCTCATTCTCGGCTTCGCCTTCCACTGGCAGGCGACGCGGGCGCGCGAGGCGGACTTGATCCACGATACCGTGCGCTACCGCATCGACACCGCGCTCAACCGCGGCCGCTGCGGGCTGTGGGATTGGGATCTGGCGCGCGGCCGGGTGTTCTGGTCGCATTCGATGTTCGACATCCTCGGGCTGCCGCCGAAGGACGATCTGCTCACCTTCGGCGAGGTCACCGCGCTCGTGCACAAGGACGACATCGATCTCTACGCGCTCGCCACCCAGGTCGCCGACTCCAAGGTCCAGTCGATCGATCATGCGTTCCGCATGCGTCACGCCGACGGCCGCTGGCTGTGGCTGCGGGCGCGCTGCGAATTGGCGCGCCAGGAAGGCGAAGGCGGCCTGCATCTCATCGGCATCGCCGTCGACATCACCGAGCAGAAGAACCTGGTCGAGCGGACCATGGCGGCGGACTTGCGGCTGCGCGACGCCATCGAGACCATCCCGGAAGCCTTCGTGCTCTGGGACGCCGACAATTGCCTGGTGCTGTGCAATTCGAACTTTCAGGAGCTGCATCACCTGCCCGACGAGGCCGTGCTGGCCGGCGCGCGCTACGAGAGCGTCGTTGCCACGGGCAAAAAGCCTATTCTGCGCACCACGGTGGCGCACGACGACATCCAGCCCCCCGGCGCCGGCACGTTCGAAGTCCAGCTTGACGACGGCCGCTGGATGCATATCAGCGAACGGCGCACCAAGGACGGCGGCTACGTTTCGGTCGGCACCGATATTACCAAGATAAAGTTGCACGAGCAGAAGCTGGTCGAGGGCGAAAAGCGCCAGGCCGCGACCATCAGCGACCTGCGCAAGTCGCAGGAAGCGCTGCAACTGCAAACCGATCAGCTCGCCGATCTCGCCGAGAAATACGCTGAGGAAAAGACCCGCGCCGAGGAAGCCAATCAGGCCAAATCGAAATTTCTCGCCAATATGAGCCATGAGCTGCGCACGCCGCTCAATGCCATCATCGGCTTCTCCGAGATCATGGAAGCCGCCATGTTCGGGCCGCTGGGTGCGGAAAAATACAGCGAATATTCCCGCGATATTCGCGAAAGCGGCCAGTACCTGCTCGAGGTCATCAACGACATCCTCGACATGTCGAAGATCGAAGCCGGCGGCATCCGCCTGGCGGCCGAAGACGTCGACCTCGATTCTGATTCTCGCCGACTGCCTGCGCGTGGTGTCGCAGCGCGCCAATGAGAAACATCTCAAACTGGAATCCCACGTCGATCCGACGATCCATTTCAAGGCCGACCGCCGCGCGGTGAAGCAGATCGGGCTCAACCTTTTGTCCAATGCCGTAAAATTCACGCCCGACGGCGGCTCCGTGCGCGTGCGCGGCCATGTGCGGGCCGGAAAAGTCACCATCGCCATCGAAGACACCGGCATCGGCATTCCCAAAGACGCGCTGCACAAGCTCGGCCGGCCGTTCGAGCAGGTCGAAAGCCAGCTGACCAAGCGCTACCAGGGCTCCGGCCTCGGCCTCGCCATCGCCAAATCGCTCATCGATCTGCACGGCGGTGCCATGCGCATCAGTTCGCGGCTCGGCAAGGGCACCACCGTGGTGGTGCGGTTGCCGGTCACTGCACAAATGGCAACGCGCGAGGCCCGGGGCGCCGCTTCGCCATCGCCGGCGGATAAGCCAGCCGCCGCGGCCTAAAAGCGGCAACTCTCAACGGTAAACCTTCAATGCAGGCCGATCGTGCCGGTGAAGCTGCCGTTCGTGCCGTTGTCCATGACCTGGTTGTTGGAATAGCTGAGCAAACTGCCGCCGCCGGTCGATTGCAGGCCGACGCCGTTGTCGCTGATTTGCGATCTGTCGGCCGTCACATTCGCGCTGGCGCCGCTGGAGCGAATGCCGGCGAGGCCGTTCGCCTCGATCGTGCTGCGCGAAATGTCGAAGGCTACGCTGCCGGCACCGCTCATCGCATTGACGCCGTTGCCGGCGTTGGGGCCGATCGACGCGTTGGTCATCACGACACTGATAGGGCCGCCACCACCGGTCCCGTCGGCAACGACGCCGTCGCCGCTGTTGCCATCGACATTGGTGTCGATGAGCCAGGCATCGGCCGCGATGCCGGCGTTCGGGCTGATCACGACACCGATGCCGCTTGCGAAAATATTCGAACCGCCGACGAACATCTTGGCGGTCGCGGCACTGCCGGCGCCTGGCGAAAATGTTATTGCACCGACGGGGAAACCTAAAAAGGTGCAGTCTTCGATATTGAGTTTCGCGCCGCTGGTGAAGACAACGCCCGAAGCCCCGGTGCCGGCAAAACCATCGAAGACCAACCCGCGCAATTCGATCACGTCGTTGGCGCCGGCGGCGATTGTGACGCCGCTGGTGCCGCCGCTGGCAAGCGATACGGCCGCGACGACGTCCTGGCCGCCGACGATGCTCAGCGATTTCGTGATCGTCACCGGCCCGAAGTCGCCCGGATCGAGAGCATCGATCTCGCCGCCCGGGAGCGTCAGCGCCATCGCCGCGGCGAACGTCTGGCAGGGCGCGTCAGCCGTGCATTGGCTGGTATCGTCGCCGGTCCCCGACACCCAGGTCCGGGCGAAGCCGAAGCTGAACTTGTCGGCCGTGCTGGTGGAACTCGTTCCACCCGGCGCCGTCACCGTGACATCGACCGTGCCGCTGCCCGCCGGTGACGTTGCCGTGATCTGGGTGACGCTGTTGACCATGACGAACGTCGCGGCAGTGCTGCCGAAACGCACGGCGGTGACCCCGCTGAAGTTGGACCCGGTGATCGTCACCGTCGTGCCGCCTGACGGCACGCCGCTATTAGGCGAGATCGCCGTGACCGCCGGCTGCGGAATATACGTAAACTCATCGGCCACGCTGGTAACGCTTGTTCCTCCGACCGTCGTCACGGTCACATCGACCGTGCCGCTGCCCGCCGGCGACCGCGCCACGATCCGCGTATCGCTGGTGACGTTGAAGAATCCGGCCGCCCTGACGCCGAAACTGACGGCAGTCGCGCCGGTGAAGCTGGTGCCGGTGATCGTCACCAAGGTGCCGCCGCCGCCGGGACCACTGGTCGGCGCGATTGCCGTCACCGCCGGCGCTCCGACAAAGGTGAAGGCATCGGCTGAGGTGGTGGCACTGGTGCCGCCCGCCGTCGTCACCGTGACGTCGACCGTGCCGGTACCGGCCGGCGACGTCGCGGTGATCGAGGTGGCGCTGACGACGCTCACATTGGTGGCCGAAGCGACGCCGAAATGCACCGCGGTTGCGCCGGTAAAGTTGGTGCCGGTGATCGTGACGCCGGTCCCGCCCCCGGCCGAGCCGGCGTTTGGCGACAGCCCGCTCACGGTCGGTACGGCCACGTAGGTGTAATGATCGGAGGTACCGGTCGGACTTGTTCCGCCGGGCGTCGTCACCGGGACGTCGACCGTCCCGGCCGCGCCGGGCGGAGCGACTGCGCTGATCTGCGTCGGGCCGACGACGGAGAAGCTTGTCGCCGGCGTTACGCCGAAGGACACCGCGCTGGCATTGCTGAGGTTCGTCCCGGTGATCGTCACGACGTTGCCGCCGGCCGTCGGGCCGGAATTGGGATTGAGCGCGCTGACCGTTGCCCCCGACGTGTAAGTGTATTTGTCCGCCGGCGCGGCAACGCTGGTGCCGTTGGGCGTCGTCACGCGGACATCAACCGTACCGCTGCCGGCTGGCGCAGTCGCCGTCACCTGGGTGTCGCTGACGACAGTAAAGCTCGCGGCGGCGCTGGCGCCGAAGGATACCGTGGTGGCGCCCGTCAGATGCACGCCGGCGATCGTGACCGTGTTGCCGCCGCTCAATGGCCCGGCCGAGGGAGTAAGCCCGGTCACGGCCGGCTGGGCCAGAATCTCCTTCAGCGCATTATGCCCGGTGTCGACGACAAAGATATTGTCGTCGGCATCGAGCGCCACACCCGAGGGCGCGCCGAAATCCCTGCTGTCGATCACGGCGGCAGTCGTATAGTCCGGGGCCAGCAGCTCGGTCAGCGTGTTGAGAGCGCTGTCGGTGACGTAGAGATTGCCGCGCGAGTCGACCGCCACGCCGACGGGCCGCTGCAGGTTGCCGCTGGTGATCGCGTTGGGCGTCGCGTAGCCGCTGGCCGCCGTCAATTGCAGGATCTGGCCCGAGCCGGATAGCTGGTCGGCCACGAAGAGGTTATCGTGGCTGTCGAACGCAATGCCGAAAGGGTGATCGACACCGCTTTGGCCGACAGCGATCGGAACGGCAAAACCGTAGCTCGGCGCGGGTAGCTCGTATAGGAGCGCGGCGCTATTGGCGACGAAGAAATTGCCATGGGAATCGATCGCAACGCCATGCGCAACACCGCCGTCGTTGCCCACTTCCTCTGCATAGATATTGGCATAGTCGGGCGGTCGGAACTCGAAAAGCCCGACGGATGTACTATTCAAATTGTTGGCAGACCAGATGTCGCCGCCTTGGTCGACGCCCACGCCTTGAGGGCTGGTGTAGGCACCATCAAAGTTCGTGTCATACGCCATGGGCGTCGTCGTATAGGCGCCGTTCACCAGGAACAGGGCGGAGAGCGAATAGGTCGTGTCGGTGACGAAGACCGTCTTATCGCCGTTCACCGTCACGTATTGCGGCGCATTGTAGCCGGTGGCCAGCGTGGTGACCTGCGCCGCCTGCGCAAATGCTGCGACCGGCGCGACGCACACGGCGACAGCAAGCAACCATCCCACCGCGCCGGCGAGCCTTACACCGAAACGCACATCCAGCCCCTTAACCTCAGGTCGTCGCTCGCCGCCAGCCCGGCTGCCGTACGTTGTAGGGGAATCCCCTACGGGAAATTAGCGAGAGAATTGCAAGTATCGCAATAGCTGTGAACGTCCAAAATCGCCGGCTAACCGTCGTGATCGCGTTTCTTCACGCGTTGTGTCCGGCGCGCAACAAATTTCACGGCGCCTTGCCAAGAATGCGCACGAAGCATTCACGCACCTGGCGTTGCGTCTCCATCACATAAGCCTGCAGCGCCGGGAAGTCCGGCAGATCGGCGGCGCGCGCCAACAACGCAAGCACGCCGGCGCCGGCCACTTTCGCGTCAAGCGTGCCGGGGAGGCACAGTCGCAACACCTGCGTGAGATCGTGAAACAGCCGCACCGCCGGCCGCAACACCGCGGCGTCTTCGGGCGCCAGCACGCCGAGACGCGCGGCCTTGTCGAGCATGCGCGCCGTCGAAGTATCGAGAATTTCCGGCAGCGCCGCAGCGTGCACGAGTTGCAGATATTGCGCGATGAACTCGATGTCGATGAGGCCGCCGGCTGAATATTTGAGGTCCCACGGATTGGCGTCGCCTTTTTCCTTGGCGATGGCGCCGCGCATTTCGACGACGTCGGCGGCGATGGCACGCGCGTTGCGCTTGCGGCACAGCACCTTGTGAATCACTGCGTCGACGCGGGCGGCGAAAGTTTGCGGCGACGACACGACACGGGCGCGCGTGAGCGCCATATGCTCCCAGGTCCAGGCCTCGCGTTCCTGATAGCTTTCGAAGCCGCCGATCTGCGTCGCCAGCGGACCGGAACGGCCCGACGGCCGCAGCCGCATATCGACCTGATAGAGCGCGCCGTAATTGGTGTGCACGGTCAGCGCGCTGATCAGGCGCTGGGTCAGCCGGGCGAAATATTGCGCGCCGTAGAGCGGCCGCTTGCCGTCGGAATTCGGGCTGTTCTGGTCGAAGTCGTAGATCACGATGAGGTCGAGATCGGAGCTCGCCGTCATTTCCCAGGCGCCGAGCCGGCCGAGCGCGAGGATCGCGGTCTCCTGGCCGCGAATGCGGCCGTAAGTGGCGGCGAAATCCTCCTCCACCTCGCGGTGCACGGCGCGGATGAGAACATCGGCAAGGCGGGCAAAAACCTCGCCGGCCTGCTCGGCCGACACCGAGCCAGAAAGAATCCGCGCGCCGATCAGGAACATGTGCTCCTGGCCGAACAGGCGGATGGCGTCGAGCACATCTTCGTAGCCCTTGGTCTCGACCAGTCGGCGCGCAAGCTCGGCTTCGAGCTGCGTTTCGTCGGGCAGCGCGCCGAAAAAACTCGGCTCGATCAGCGGATCGATCAAATTCGGGCTCTGCGCCAGAATGTCGGCGAAGCGCGGCGCGACGCCGAGGATCAAGGCGATGAAACGGATAAGCTCCGGGTTCTGCCGCAACAGCGGCAGGAACAGACCGCCGGAGCGCAGCCCGGCAAGAAAGCGGTCGAAGGTCGCAAACGCTGCGTCGGGATTTTCGGCCCGCGAGAATTGCTCGATGATCAACGGCACGAGCTCGATGACATTGTTGCGCACCTGCTCGCTGCGCAGCGCCCGGTATTCCCCGGCCCGCCAGCGGCGCACCGCGGCTGCGACCTCTTGCGGCTGGCGGAAACCCAGCATCGCCAGCCGGTCGAGCGTATCGCCCTCGACGTCGGTGCCGACGAACGAGAGATTTTGTTGCTGGGCGAGGAAGGCCGGGGCGCGCTCGAACAGTCTTACGTAATGCTGCTCGACCTTGTGCAGATGAACCAGCAGGGCATCGGCGAAATCATCGCGAGCCTTGAAACCGAGAAAGCGCGCAAATTCGCCAAGCGCCGCGCTGTCGGCCGGCAAGGTGTGGGTTTGCTCGTCGGCCATCATTTGCAGCCGGTGCTCGACGCGGCGCAAAAAATTGTAAGCCGCGGTGAGCGTGTCGCGCGCCTCGGCATCGATCCAGCCGCCGTCGGTGAGCGCCGCGAGCGTGGCGACCGTCTCACGGCCGCGCAGCGCGCTGTGGCGGCCGCCGGCGATGAGCTGCTGGGTCTGGGCGAAGAACTCGATCTCGCGGATGCCGCCGCGGCCGAGCTTGATGTTGTGACCTTCGACCGCGATTTCGCCGTGGCCGCGATAGGCGTGGATCTGCTGCTTCATCGCATGCACGTCGGCGACGGTCGCGTAGTCGAGATATTTGCGCCAGATGAACGGGGACAGATCGCGGATCAGCGCTTCGCCGGCGGCAAGATCGCCGGCGCTCGGCCGCGCCTTGATCAATGCGGCACGCTCCCAGTTCTGTCCCCTGCCCTCATAGTAGTCGAGCGCCGCTTCGGTCGAGATCGCGATCTGGGTCGAGGACGGATCGGGGCGAAGCCGCAAATCGACGCGGAACACGTAGCCGTCGGCCGTGCGCTCCTGCAGGAGCTTCACCAGGTCGCGGGTCAGCCGCACGTAAAAACCTATCGGCTCGACGTTCGGCTCGAGCTTGGCGACCTCCGGATTGAAAAAAATCATCAGGTCGATGTCGCTGGAAAAATTCAGCTCGTAAGCGCCCATCTTGCCCATGGCGAGCACGATGTAGCCGGAGTTTCGCCCGGGATGACTCTTGTCGCCGGACACGAGCTTGCCGCGGCGCACGGCGTCGCGAAGCAGATGATCGACGGCGGCGCCGAGCGCCATGTCGGCCATGTCGGTGAGCGCGCGCGTCACCCGCGCCACCGGCCAGACGCCGCCGATATCGGCAAGCGCAATGAGAAGCGCCGCTTGCGCCTTCATGCGGCGCAGTACGCGCATCAGCACGGCCTGGCTGCGCGCCGCCGCGGCACTGCGTTCCGCCTTGGCAAGCCATGCGGCAAGCGCGGCGTCGGGATCGCTCGCGATCAGGCCCGCGAAGCAAGCCGGGTCGGCGCGGATGAGATCCCACAGATAGGGCGCGGTTTCGGCAATGCTCGCCAGAACACCGGCTAGCGCCGGATGCGCGGCGGTCAGCGCCGCGAGCGTCTTGCCGGCGGCGCTGGCTTTGATGTCGGCCAGCCACGCCGTGACGCGCGCGGTTCCTGCCGCGGACGATAGCGGCAACGCGCCGCCGAGGCGCCGGATCAATGCCGCTTCGTCAAGTTTTTTCCCGGACCGCTTTTTGACCGGGGGCCGGCTCATGCGGTCCCCACGGGCCCGGCGCGCGGCAGCGCGATAGTGCTGCGCAAGCCGGGATGATTGTCTTCGAGCTTCAATTCGCCGCCGTGCAGGCGCGCCACCGCGGCGGCGAGGCTCAAGCCCAATCCCGAGCCTGGCTCGGAGCGGCTCTGCTCGAGCCGCACGAAGCGTTCCACCACCCGGCCGCGGTCGGCTTCGGCGAATGCCCGGGCCGCGATCGGCGACGCTGAGCGAGATGCGCTCGCCGTCATTGCCGGCCTTGACCACGATCTCGGCCGGGCGCGCCGTTCACTTCGCCGTTCGGCCCGGCATATTTGATGGCGTTGTCGACGAGGTTTGCCAGCGCCTGGCTGACCAGTTCGCGATTGCCGCGCACCGGCGCCGCGGCCGGCGCATCGACCGTGAGCGCAATCCCCTTCTCGTCGGCCAGCGGCTCGTAGAGCTCGCCGACGTCGCGGGCGATTTCGGCGGCGTCGAATTCGGTCATGTTGTCGCGCGCTTGGCCGGCCTCCGCGCGCGCGATCATCAACAGCGCATCGAAGGTGCGGATGAGATCGTCGGATTCCGCGATGGTGGATTCCAGCGCCGCGCGATAATCGTCGACGCCGGCCGAGCCGCGCAGCGCCTGTTCGCAACGGTTGCGCAGCCGCGTCAGCGGCGTCTTGAGATCGTGGGCGATGTTGTCGGAGACTTCCTTCAGCCCGCGCATCAGCGCCTCGATGCGCTCGAGCATGGCGTTGAGATGTTCGGCGAGGCGGTCGAGCTCATCGCCGGTGCCGGCGACCGGCAGGCGGCCGGCGAGATCGCCGGCCATGATGGTCTGCGCCGTTTCGGTCATGGCCTCGATGCGGTTGAGCACGCGCCGGCTGACGAAGAAGCCGCCGGCAAGCCCCAGCACGATGACCAGCGCCAGCGACCATTGCCCGGCATTGGCGATGATGCCGAACAGGCGCTCGCGCTCCTCGAGGTCGCGCCCGACCAGGAGGCGGAAGCCGCCGGGCAGCTGCACCACCTGCACCAGCGCGCGATGATCGGTGCCTTCCGGCGCCTCGAGGCGGCGATAATTGGTCTCGAGCCAGCCCGGATGATCGAGCACGCCGGGCTCCAGCGAGCCGACATTGCCGGCAAGCCCCTCTCCGGTCGCCGTGGTGACCAGATAGAGGCTCGATCCCGGCCGCCGCGAACGCAGGTCGACGACGATGACCAGGCGCCGGATGCCGCCTTGATTGTACTGCTCGCGCAGCCCGGTGATTTCGGTGTCGACCGTCGTCGTGATCTGCTCGGTGATCAGGCGGCGCGTATTGAGCGCGAAATAGCCGAGCAGCGACGACGCGAAGACGATGAAGATCAACAGATAGACCAGCGTCAGCTGGAACGCCGTGGTGCGCAGTAACTTGCCAAGCGCGGTCAAGGGTCAGGCTCTTTCGGGTCGCTTGCCGATTTCGTTCTCGGAAAAATCCTCTTCCCAGAACTCGGCAGAAGCGCGTTTGCCGCCCCGCTGGTTGTCCGCTTCGGCCCGCCGCAGCTCGACCCTGCGGATTTTGCCGGAAATCGTCTTCGGCAGTTCGGCGAATTCGAGCCGCCGCACCCGCTTGAACGGCGCCAGCGCCACCCGGCAATGCTGGAAGATCGACAGCGCCGTGTCGCGGTCCGCGACATGGCCCGGCGCCAGCGCCAGAAAGGCTTTCGGCACCGCAAGCCGCATCGGATCGGGCGACGGCACGACGGCGGCTTCGGCGACGGCCGGATGCTCGATCAAAACGCTTTCGAGCTCGAACGGGCTGATGCGATAGTCGGACGATTTGAACACGTCGTCGGCGCGGCCGACATAGGTCAGATAGCCATCGTCGTCGATCGCAGCGACGTCGCCGGTGCGATAGAGCGCGCCGTCCATGGCGCGCACGCCGCCGTCGTCGGCCTGATAGCCTTGCATCAGTCCGGTCGGCCGCGGCTCGAGCACCAGGCAGATCTCGCCTTCCTTTTGCGCTTCGTCGTTCACATCGAAGCAGCGCGACCCGATAGCCCGGCAGCGGCCGCCCCATCGAGCCCGGCTTCACGGTCTGGCCCGGCGAATTGCCGACCAGCGCCGTGGTTTCGGTCTGGCCGTAGCCGTCGCGGATGGTGATGCCCCACGCCGCCTTGACCCGCTCGATGACTTCCGGATTGAGCGGCTCGCCGGCGCCGATCAATTCGCGCATGGGCATCTTCCAGGCGCTCAAGTCCTCCTGGATCAGCATGCGCCACACCGTCGGCGGCGCGCAGAACGTGGTGACGCCGCAGCGCGCGATGGTGTCGAGCAAGCCCTTGGCGTTGAAGCGGCGCTGATTGACGATGAAGATCGTCGCCTGCGCGCTCCACGGCGAGAAGAAGCAGCTCCAGGCATGCTTGGCCCAGCCGGGCGAAGAGATATTGAGATGGATATCGCCGGGCTTTAGCCCGATCCAGTAGATGGTCGACAGATGGCCGACCGGATAGCTCTGGTGGCTGTGCAGCACGAGCTTGGGCGTCGCCGTGGTGCCCGAGGTGAAATAGAGCAGCATCGGATCGTCGGCCCGCGTTTCGCCGTCGGGCGTGAACTCTGCGGACGCTTCGTAGCCTTTTTCGTATGACACCCAGCCCGGCACGGCGCTGCCGACGGCAATCCGCGTGTAGTCGCCCGGCAGGTCGGCGAATTTGGCGGCGCCTTCCGAGCTGGTGATGACGTGGCGAACGCGGCCGCGGGCGAAACGGTCGGCGAGATCGTTGCGGGTGAGCAGCATCGGTCGCCGGCACGATCACCGCACCGAGCTTCATCGCCGCCAGCATGCATTCCCACAGCGGCACGACGTTGCCGAGCATGAGCAGGATGCGGTCGCCGCGGCGCACGCCGAGGCCGCGCAGCGCATTGGCGACGCGGTTCGAGCGTTCGCTCAATTCCGCGAAGGAGAGCTTGGTCTCGCCCGCATCCTCGTCGACCAGCCACAGCGCCGGCTGCCCATTGCCGCGCGCCATCGGATCGAAGTAATCGAGCGCCCAGTTGAAGCGATCGAGCTTCGGCCAGCGGAAATCGCGGTAGGCGGTCGTGTAGTCCTCGCGATGGCGCAGCAGGAATTCGCGCGCCGCAAGGAAGGGCGCCGCATCGTTGGCGCTCATGTGATCTCCCGTGATCCCGCGAGCAGGATGAAATCGTTCCGCGCCGTCAGCGCGCGCCTTCGCGGATCATGTAACCCGCGCCACGCACGGTATGTAACAGCGGCTGCGCAAAGCCTTTATCGATCTTCGAACGCAGACGCGAAATGTGCACGTCGATCACGTTGGTCTGCGGGTCGAAATGATAATCCCAGACGTTTTCCAGCAACATGGTGCGGGTCACGACCTGGCCGGCGTGCCGCATCAGATATTCGAGCAGCCGGAATTCGCGCGGCTGCAATTGCAGCTCCTGCCCGGCGCGGCTGACCTCGTGCGACAGACGATTGAGCTCGAGATCGCCGACCCGATAGACCGTCTCCTCGCCGCGCTTGCCCGGACGCCGCGCCAGCGCCTCGACGCGCGCCAGCAACTCGGAAAACGCGTAGGGCTTGGCCAGATAATCGTCGCCGCCGGTGCGCAAGCCTTTGACCCTGTCGTCGACCTGGCCGAGCGCGGAGAGGATGAGCACCGGCGTTTCTATCGATTTGCTGCGCAAGGTGTGGATGATGGACAGGCCGTCGCGCTTGGGCAGCATGCGGTCGATGATCAGCACGTCGTATTGGCCGTCGAGCGCCAGCGCCTGGCCTTCCTCGCCGTCGGTCGCCTGGTCGGCGATATGGCCAACCTCGCGGAACGCCTTGACCAGATAATCGGCCGCGTCGCGATCGTCCTCAATGATGAGAAGGCGCATGATGTGCTGCCGTGGTCAGGGAGCCGCAGGTCGGGGACCTTGCCGGCCGGCGTCCCGCGTCGAATCATATTGTTTGCCAACCGCCTTCGGCAATATCGATCCAAGGCGTGAGCCGAGGCGAGACGCGGAGCGGCGATCGGCCGACCCGCCGTGCAGATCGCAATTATTGCATAATCGGCGCCGTTAATAGTGAGGGGGTGGCGAGCAGTGCCCGCCACCCCCTCTACCCACTCTACTCCGGCGGGGGCGACATATGCCGGGAGGCAGAGTTGGTATTCGGCGGGGACGGGCCTTGCGGCCCGTCCCCAGGGTACGCCCGCCAGCGGGGGCGACGGATGCCAGCGGATCGCCCCATTCCTCAGGCGTTGCCAAGCGGCAAGGCGACGAACTTGGTGCCCTGGCCCGACTTCACCCGGAATAAGACAGCGCGTTTGCCCTCCTTGCGCGCATCGGCAAGACTTTTGCGGACGTCAGCCGGCGTCGATACCGTCTTGCCGCCCACATCGAGAATGATGTCGCCAACCTGGAAGCCGTGATCGGCGGCGATGCCGCCTTCGGCGACCGCCGTGACCACGACGCCGTTGCCGTCGCCGCCCTGGACCTTGCTGGCCGGAGCGAGCGTCAGGCCGAGCTTCGGCATGTCGCTGTCCGGCACTTCGCGCTGGTTCTGCGGCGTAGCTGTCGGCCTGCTTCTCGTTCGGCAAGGTGCCGAGCGTCAGCGTCACCGTTTTTTCCTGGCCCTGATGGATCAGCCCGAGCTTGACGGACGTGCCCGGCGCCATGGTGCCGATCCGGCGCGCCAGCTCGCGCGCATCGTGGACCGGGGCGCCGTCGACCGTGGTGATGACGTCGCCGCTCTGGATGCCGGCCTTGACCGCCGGGCTGTCGGGCTGCGGCTCGGACACCAGCGCGCCGGTGGTCTGCTTCAAGCCCATGCTGTCGGCGAGGTCGGGCGTGAGCGGCTGGATCTGCACGCCGATCCATCCGCGGGTCACACTGCCCTTGTCGCGCAGCTGAGCGACCACGCTTTTCACGGTGTCGGCCGGAATGGCGAAGGCGATGCCGACCGAACCGCCGGACGGCGAGAAGATCGCCGTGTTGACGCCGATGACGTTGCCGTCGACGTCGAAGGTCGGGCCGCCGGAATTGCCCTTGTTCACCGGCGCGTCGATCTGGATGAAATCGTCATAGGGACCGGCGCCGATATCGCGGCCGCGCGCCGAGACGATGCCCGCGGTCACGGTGCCGCCGAGGCCGAACGGATTGCCCACGGCCAGAACCCAATCGCCGATCCGTGGCGAAGCGTCAGCCAATTTCACGAACGGAAAGCTCGTGCCGTCGACTTTGATCAGCGCCAGATCGGAGCGCGAGTCGGTGCCGATGACCTTGGCGGTGTAAGTCTTGCCGTCATCGGCGGTGACGGTGACGGTCTCGGCGTTCTGCACCACGTGGTTGTTGGTCACCGCGATAGCCGTCCGCCGAAATGAAGAAGCCCGAACCCTGGCCGGTGACGACCTCTTTGCCGCCCGGCGCGTTGGGCCCGCCGAACTTGCGGAAAAATCGCTCGAACGGCGAGCCGGGCGGGAACGGCAGGTCGTCGTCGCCGGGCCCTGCACTGGCCGGGCGCTCCAGCTTGACGCGCACCGAAATCACCGCGGGCTTCACCTTCTCGACGATGTCGGCAAAGCCGACCGGCCGTTGCGGCAGCTGCTGAACTTTGTCGGTGAGATTCTGCGCCTGCGCCGAGCTGCCGAACAGATCGGCCGTGCGGCGCGAATACGAACGCCGCCGCGCCAAAGCCGGCGACCGTGGTCGCCAACAGCGCCAAACGCCGCGCCGACAGAGTTGAAGGTGGCCTGTTGCCGTGCATTCCCGTCTCCAAATCGCTATGTCGCCCTGCGACGGATGCGCCCCGGCCCAGATGTGAGCCACAGGATGGGACGGTCAGCCTTACCGGCTTCTGTCGGCGGGATTAAAACTTTGTAATGTTTGGTTTCGATAATTTATTACTATAAATCAGATACTTGACCAGACAACTTCAGGTGCTTTCACGGCTGGGAAAGAAAATAAATGAGCAAAACTTACCGGCCGCAGCTACGTGGCCGAGCGATCCCGCAAAAGTTCCGCCAGCCGCGCTTCTTCGGCCGCTGTCAGGTTCGCCTGCTCTGCCGCCGTCTGCGCCGCTTCGCCGACGTCGCAAATCCACCAGGATCACCACCGCCCCGACGAGCAAGACAGTCGGCGGCAGGCCCCACAGCGCCACCGTGTGCCACGACAGGCGCGGCTTGAGCAGCACGAATTCGCCGTAACGGGCGACCAGGAAATCGAGCACCTGGGCGTCGCTGTCGCCGGCCGTGATGCGGTCGCGCACCAGGACGCGCAGGTCATGGGCGAGCGGCGCTCCGGAATCGTCGATCGACTCGTTCTGGCACACCATGCAGCGCAATTCCTTGGACAGCGCGCGGGCGCGCGCTTCCAAAGTCGGGTCCGACAGCATCTCGCCCGGCTCGACCGCCCATGACGCCGATGGCGCGAACAGCGCGATCAGCAGCAGGAACGCCTGCAGATATTTCACGGCACTCACTCCGCCGCCTGCAACGCCGGCTTATCCTTGACTTTGGCCTTCGCCGGCCGCGGCGCGCCGACGCGCAGCCGCCGATCGGACAACGACAGGCCGCCGCCGAAAAACATGATGATGGCGCCGAGCCAGATCATCAGCACCTGCGGCTTGAAGAACAGCCGCACCGGAATGGTGCCGTCCGGGTTCGGGTCGCCGAGCGACAGATAAAGCTGGCTGAAGCCGCGCGACATCAGCGCCGCTTCCGTCGTCGCCATGTTGCGGGCCGGGAACGTGCGGCGGCTCGGCTCCATGACGCCGATCACGTCGCCGCTCAAGCGGCGCACGGTGAAGTGGCCGACGACGTCGCGATAGTTCGGACCCGGACGGTTGAACACGCCGTCGAAGGTCAGCCGATAGTGGGAGATGTCGATGCGTCTCTCCGGGCTTGACCGCGGCAATCCGTTCGCTGCCCCATGCGGTCACGGCGACGATGCCCAGAAGCGTCACGCCGATGCCGAAATGGGCGAACGCGGTGCCCCATACCGAGCGCGGCAGGCCGATCGCCCGCATCAAGGTCGCGCGCATCGGCACGCGCAGGATCATGGTGCGCTCGGCAATGTCGGTCACCGCGCCGGCCATGACGAAGACCGCGATGCCGACCCCGAACGGCGCCAGCACCGGGCCGCCGTGCTCGATGGCAAATGCAGCGGCGACGGCGACGGCGGCGAGCACCGCGGCGGCGAGCAGGCGTTGCGCCGCGCCGACGATATCGCCGCGCTTCCATCCCAGCAGCGGCCCGAACGGCATCGCCAGCATCAGCGGAATGAACAGCGGGCCGAAAGTCGCATTGAAGAACGGCGGACCGACGGAAATCTTGTCGCCGGTCAAAGCTTCGAGCGCCAGCGGATAGAGCGTGCCGACGAAAACGGTCGCGCAGGCCGAGGTCAGGAATAGATTGTTGAAGACCAGCGCGCCCTCGCGCGAGATCGGCGCGAACAAGCCGCCCTGTTTGAGCAACGGCGCGCGCCAGGCATAGAGCGCCAGCGCGCCGCCGATGAAGACGATCAGAATGGCGAGGATGAAAATGCCGCGCGTCGGATCGACGGCGAAAGCGTGCACCGAAGTGAGCACGCCCGAGCGCACCAGGAAGGTTCCGATCAGCGACAGCGAGAACGCGATGATGGCGAGCAGGATGGTCCAGACTTTGAGCGCGCCGCGCTTTTCCATGACCACCGCGGAATGCAGCAACGCGGTGCCGGCGAGCCACGGCATCAGCGACGCATTCTCGACCGGATCCCAGAACCAGAAGCCGCCCCAGCCGAGCTCGTAATAGGCCCAGTACGAGCCGCCGGCGATGCCGAGCGTCAGGCACATCCAGGCGCCGAGCACCCACGGCCGCACCCAGCGCGCCCAGGCGGCGTCGATGCGGCCTTCGATGAGGGCGGCGATGGCGAAGGAGAACGCGATCGAGAAGCCGACATAGCCGAGGTAGAGCATCGGCGGATGGAACGCGAGGCCGGGGTCTTGGAGGATCGGATTGAGATCGCGGCCCTCGAACGGCGCATCGGCGACGCGCAGGAACGGATTTGACGTGACCAGGATGAACAGATGAAAGGCGGCGGCGATCCAGGCCTGCACGGCGAGCGCATTGGCCTTGAGCGTCACCGGCAGATTGGTGCCGAACAGCGCGACCAAGGCGCCGAAGAACGCCAGGATCGACACCCACAGCATCATCGAGCCTTCGTGGTTGCCCCAGATGCTGGTGAGCCGGTAGATCAGCGGCATGGCCGAATTGGAATTCTCGTAGACATTGAGCACCGAGAAATCGGAAGCGACGTAGCATTCGGCGAGCGCCAAAAACGCGATGGCGACGAAGACGAACTGCGCCAGCGCCGCCGGGGCGGCGATGCTCATCAGCACCGGATCGTTGGTTCGCGTGCCGACGATCGGCATGATGCCCTGGATCAGCGCCAAGCCGAGCGCCAGCATCAAGGCGTAATGGCCGAGTTCTGGGATCATTTGTTCGCTCCCGTCACAGGCATCGCCGCGCGCTGCGCATAATCGTCCTTCCAATGGCCCGACTTCTTCAAGGCGTCGGCGACTTCCTTCGGCATGTAGGTCTCGTCGTGCTTGGCGAGAATGGTATCGGCATTGAACGTGCCGCCGCCGTCGATCGCGCCCTCGGCAACGACGCCCTGCCCTTCCCGGAACAGATCGGGCAGCACGCCCTGATAGGCCACCGGAGCTCGCTCTTGCCGTCGGTGACTTCGAAACGCACGCGCAGATCGTTGCCGCGAACGATGCTGCCGTCTTTCACCAGGCCGCCGAGCCGGATGCGCGTGCCGGGCCCGACGTGCTTTTCGGCAACGTCGCTTGGCGAATTAAAGAACACGATGGAATTGCGGAACGCGTTGAGCATCAGCGCGACCGCGACCGCCAGCACGCCGAGCCCGGCGCCGATCAGAACCAGGCGTCGCTGCTTGCGTGTCATGATTTCTGCTTCCGCCGCATGATGCTGCCGTCAGCCTTCCAGCCCGAGACCTTTGACGAGATCGTCGATCGCGCTTGATCTCGTCGGGATGCTCCGCCAGCGCATGCCGCGCATCGGCGGCGGCATCCTTGGCCTTGTCGCGGTCGCCGAGTACCGCATAGGCGCGCACCAGGCGCAACCAGCCTTCGACGTCGCCGCCCTGGGCGTGCAGGCGATCGGCTAGCCGGCCGACCATGCCGCGGATCATCTCGACGCGCTGCTCGTCGCTCATATTCGCCGTGGCCGCGATGTCCGCGTCGCTCGGCCCCGCCGCTTGCGGAGCAGGCTCGCCGGTGACGCGGCCGAGCGCGGCGCGCACGAACCCGACCCACGGCGCGTCGGCGGGCGCCTCCGCGAGCATGGCGCGCCAGCGCGCGGCGGCGGCGGTGCGGTTGCCGTCCTGCTCGTCGGCGAGACCGAGAAAATATCGCGCCTTGGCCTCGTGCGGATCGCGCGTCACGGCGGTTTCAAAATCGTGCTTGGCCTCATCGGTCACGACGCCGTTGGCGGCGGCGACCAAGGCCTCGCCGAGATCGGCATCGCGCGTCGCGGTTTCGCCGTTGAGCGCGAGCGCTTTGCGCCGCGCCGTGACCGCGTCGTCGAAGCGGCCGAGCCGCAGATAGACCGGGGCGATCACCTCCCAGCCGTTACCGTCATTGGGGCTTTTTGCCAGATGCGCTTCGACCTGGCCGACCAGCGCGTCGATCGACTGGTTGCCCGGCGCTGCCTTGACGCGGGCGAAGGCCGGCTGCCCCGGAACATTCGGCGAGCCGAGCACGAGGTAAAAGCATAGCGGCAGCAGCGCCAGCACGATCAACGCCGCAATAGCTGCGGCGCGGCGGCGCCACAGCGACTGCACCGCACTCGCTGTCGGCTGAACCGCCGCTGCCTGCGCGTCGGCCGCGGCCAACAGCCGGCGCGAGACCTCGACTCTCGCGGCCTCGGCCTCGGCCTGGCCGATCAGGCCGGCGCTGCGATCGCGGCCGATTTCCTCCAATTGATCCTGGTAGACCGCAAGATCGTTGCCGCCGCGGCCGGCGGCGGTCTTTCGCCCAAGCGGCCACAGCACGGCGAGGATCGCCGCTGCGGTCATCAAGGCGAAAATGATCCACAGAATCATGCAGTGTTTCTTCGATGCCATTCTAGCCGCGGGCCGAGGTCGTCACAGTGACAACACTGCGGGCATAAAGCCGGTTGCCGGGCGCCGCGTCCTTACATCACGGCGCGAATGCGGCCGCAATGGGAACCTCGGCGCGGCAATTGCCGCACTGCGTCACGCGCGGAGCGGACTTGCGCTCGGCGGTCGCGGCCTGCACGGCGACGTCGGCGGCCTTGGCCAAGGTTTCGGCATAGTCGACGCCGAACAACGATCGGCACAAGCGGATCGCGGCCTCGACCTGCGACTGCCGGAACGGCGCGTTCGCCGGTCCTCGGCGTGACGCAAGGCGTCGAGCAGCACCTTGGTGCCGGTCTCGAGATATTGCGTCAGTTCCGAATAGGAGCGCAGCGTGACTTCGCTCAACGCAAGCTCGCCGGCGTAATTGCGGCAGGCGCCGACGAATTCGATCCGCGCCTGCACGTCATCGACGTCGATGCTGTCGACCGTCGAGCCGGGATGGATCTCCTTGGCCGGAGGCGGACGCAACAGACGGCGGACCCGGCCGGGCGTCGCATCGATCTCGGGCTTGAGCAGGTTGGAAACGTCGCTGCGGATCGCGGCCAGTTGCCGGCTCCAGGTCGAGTCGACCGACAGATCCATTTCCGTGCGCAGCCCGCGCGCGCCGTCGTGCAGCTCCTTGAGCATCGACGTGACCGGCTTGCCGGCCTTGAACGCGGTGCGCAACTCGGTGACCGTGCTCTCCATCTCGCCGAGCACGATCGTCACCGCCACCGCATAGGGCGTTTCGGCAACGCGCGCCGCAATGTCGCTCTCGGCGACGCGGGTGGCGAGACGAATGAGCTGCCACGGCGCCGCAAGCCGGTTCATCAACAGCACAAGGCCATAGCGGACGACGTCGGCTTTGCGCGAAGCGATCACCGCCGAGCGACTTCGCCGCGCTCGCGGCATCGATGTGCGCCTTGGCCTGCTCGACCACCTCGCGCTCGAACGCGCGCACATAGTTGGGCAGCCGCTTGGCGAGGTCGGCGAGCGCGTCGCGGACTTCGAGCACATGCAGGAGCATTGCGACATCGTCGGTCGCCCGCGGCGAGCCGACCTGGATGGCGAGCCGGCGTTGCGCCTTGTCGTCGGCGCCGACCGCGGCAAGGGTCTCCCGCATGCGCAGGATGGCGCGCTCGTGCAGCGCGCGGACCAGTTGATCGGCCTTGGTCTTGTCGGCGGCGAGAAGTGCGCGATTGATATCCTCGCTCAGCGCCTTGGCTTCGGCCGGGATCAGATCGCGGCCGATCCAGCCCCAGATCGGCTCGAGCGAAAGCCGCGCGATGCGCCCGACCCGCTTGTGGTCGGCGGGAGCGTCGATCAGGAACGGCTCGAACGGCATGAAGAACAAGCGCGCCGCGTCGCCGATGCGCGGCACGCGCTGCGCCTCGGTGCGGATGGTGCGCCGCAATTCCTCCAGCACCAGCTCGCTGCCGGTCATGTCGTCGCCGCGCAATTGGGCGCGCTCGAGCTCTGCGATCAGCATTGCCCGCGCTTCCGGCTTGAGATTCCGGAGATATTCCCGCAGCCGTTCGACGGATTGCCCGTCGCTCGTCATCACACCCGCCTCTGGAGGGCCACACCGTTAATGTTCTACTAGCGGGGCGCTTAAGAAGGGGTTACGCAAAACACCTGGATTTCAAGGCGATAGGGCACGGTCAGTTGATCGTGGTCCAGGTGCCGTCGGGGTTGCGGCAGGCGGTGCCGCGCGCGCTCTGCGGCGTGCCGTCGATATAGACCGTGTGGGTATATTGCCGGCAGGTGGCGCCGTTGGCCTGGTAGGCGGGGCCGGGCACGACATTGCCGTAGCGGCCGGAATCCGGGTTGCGCCAGGCGACCGGGGCGCCCGACGGCCCGGTTTCCAGCGCCTGCATCTGTGCCGCGTAGGCGCGCTGCCTGTCTTCATCGTCCATGGCGGCGCCGATCCGGTTGCCGAACAAGCCGCCGACCGCGGCGCCGATCACGGTCCCGGCGAACCGGTTGCCGACGCTGCCGCCAATGGCATTGCCGATCAGGCCGCCGGTCACAGCGCCGACCGCCGTGCCGCCGGCCTCTTTCGGGCCGGAGTTGGCGGCGCAGGCGGCAACGCTCAGGCCGAGGAGCAAGAACGCGATGAGGCGGCTGGCGGACATATTCCCCAAAAGGCCCTTCCGAACAGCCCCGCTGTCCGGCACCTAAGCTAGCGAACCAAAGGCGGTTATTGGGGCAAAACTCTGTTCGCGTCGGCAACGGCGCCGCGGCATGGCAGCGCTGCAAGCCGCTTTGTCGCGGAAACGCACCCTGGCGGCTGTGGCACCGTTTCGCTAAGTTCCGCGCGATCCCACCGACACTCCCACGAGCAAAAGCATGATGTCGAAAAACCGCGCCGTGTCGTCTCGGCGCTACGGATGGACGCTGCCGGCTTTGGTGCTGGCGCTCGGCGCCATTGCCGTCCCGGCGCAGGCGCAGGATTTTCCGATCGCGCACGGTGAAAATCGTGGTCCCCTTCCCCGCCGGCGGCACCGCCGACGTCATGCCGCGCATCATTGCCGACTGGTTGTCGCGCCATTGGGGGCAGGCGGTGATCATCGAGGACCGCACAGGCGCCGGCGGCAATGTCGGCGCCGAAGTCGCCGCCAAGTCCGATCCCGACGGCTACACGCTATTGGCATCGCCGCCGGGACCGTTTGTGATCAATCAAAACCTCTATCCGCATCTCGACTTCGATCCGCTGCAGTTCGTGCCCATCACCGTCATCGGACGGGTGCCGAACGCGCTGGTGGTCAATCCG
This sequence comes from uncultured Alphaproteobacteria bacterium, assembly GCA_963831975.1. Lineage (GTDB taxonomy): Bacteria > Pseudomonadota > Alphaproteobacteria > Rhizobiales > Xanthobacteraceae > BOG-931. The sequence continues at coordinate 1,228,615 of CAWHSO010000025.1, read as the reverse complement.
GACAAGATCGCCGCCAACACGGTGAAGGACTTCATCGCCTACGCCAAAGCCAATGACGGCAAGCTCACCAACGCGACGCAGGGCAACGGCACGACGTCGCATCTGACGTCCGAAATGTTCCAGATGATGGCGCAGGTGAAATTGCAGAACGTGCCCTATCGCGGCTCGGCGCCGGCGCTCAACGATCTGGTGGCCGGCAGCGTCGACTGCATGTTCGACAATCTCGGCGTCTCGATGCAGCTCGTCAAAGCCGGCCGGCTGAAGCTCCTCGCCGTCGCGTCGCCACAGCGCGTGGCGAGCTTGCCCGACGTGCCGACCGTCGCCGAGACGCTGCCGGGCTTCGCCTCGGTGACCTGGTATGCGCTGGGCGCGCCGCCGAACACGCCGGCCGCGATCGCCGAGAAGATCAGTGCCGCAGTGAACGAAGCGCTGCGCGATCCCGACGTGCAGAAGCGCCTCGCCGATCTTTCCGCCGAGCCGGTCGGCGGCACGCCGCAGGCCACCGCCGCCTATTTTCACGACGAAGTCGAGCGCTGGAAAAGCGTCATCACGTCCGCCCATGTAACGTTGGATTAAGCGAACTTTGGACTAAGTGAAGACCATGAAACACAGCACCGATCGCATTCTCACCACCCACGCCGGCAGCCTGCCGCGGCCGCCCGACCTCTTGGCGATGATCGAGCGCGACGGCCCGAAGGCCTTCGATACCGACGGCGGCCGCCAAGCGGCTCACAGCGGCCGTCGGCGAGATCGTGCACAAGCAGATCGATCTCGGCGTCGACGTAGTCGACGATGGCGAATACGGCAAGCCGAGCTTTGTCAGCTACATCAACGAGCGGCTCGGCGGCTACGAGGTCAATACCGAAGCGCCGGGCCGCGCAACCAGTGGGCCACGTCGCGCGAGGGCCTGTCGTTTCCCGAATTCTACTCGCAGACTCCACGCCGCTCTCGACCCACACCCACATGATCTGCACCGGGCCGATCACCTATAAAGGCCACGCCCGGCTCAAGCGCGACATCGACAATTTCAAGAAAGCGCTCAACGGCGCCAAGGTCGAGGAAGCCTTCATGCCGGCGATCTCGCCGTCCAACATCGAGGACTGGCAGAAGAACGCCTATTACAAATCGACCGAGGACTACATTTTCGCCATCGCCGACGCGATGCACGAGGAATACAAGGCCATCGTCGATGCCGGCTTGCTGGTGCAGATCGACGATCCGCGGCTCGTCACCTATTACATCATCCATCCCGAAGTCGAGCATCGCCGATTGCCGCAAATGGGCGGAAGTGCGGGTCGAGGCGCTCAATCACGCGCTGCGCGACATCCCGCCGGAGAAAATCCGCTTCCACACCTGCTACGGCATCAATATGGGCCCGCGCATCCACGACATGGAGCTCAAAGACATCGTCGATATCATTTTAAAGATCCGCGCCGGCGCCTATTCGTTCGAGGCCGCCAATCCGCGCCACGAGCACGAATGGAAAGTGTGGAAGGACGTCAAGCTGCCCGACGGCAAGATTCTGATCCCCGGCGTGATCTCGCATTCGACCATTCTGGTCGAGCATCCCGAGCTCGTCGCCGAGCGCATCGTGCGCTACGCCAATGTGGTCGGCCGCGAAAACGTCATCGCCGGCTCCGATTGCGGCTTCGCCACTTTCGCCGGCTCGAAGGAAGTGCACCCCTCGATCGTCTGGGCAAAGTTCAAGGCGCTCAGCGACGGCGCGCGGATCGCGTCGAAGGAATTGTGGGGCTGATAGCGCCGAGGCGTGCGATGGCGAGCGATTACGGGATTGGCGCCAGGCTGCCGCGGCTCGAGGATGCGCGCTTTCTCGAAGGGCGCGGCCAGTTTTGCGCCGACATAGCGCTGCCGGGGACGCTGCACGCCGCTTTTGTGCGCAGCCCCCATGCCCATGCCCGCATCCTCGCGGTACGCAAACCGCGAGGGCTTGAGGACCGCATCTATCTGGCGGGCGACCTCACCGGCGTCGGCAAGATGCGCTCGACCGCAAAGCTGCCCGGCTTCAAACCTTCCGATTGGCCGATCCTGGCCGCAGGCAAAGTGCGTCACGTCGGCGAACCGATCGCGATGGCGCTTGGATCGACGCGGGCCGAGGCCGAAGACTATGCCGCCCTCGTCGAGGTGGATTTCGAACCCCTGCCGCCGGTGGTGACCATGGCGGATGCGCTCAAGAGAGTGGCGCCATTCGTTCACGACGAATGGGGCGACAACGTTCTGGTCGATATCAAGCTCGAGGCCGGCGACCTCAATGCGGCGAAAGCCGCCGCCGCCCATGTGGTCGAGCGCAAGTTTCGCATGAACCGGATGCATCCGCTGCCACTCGAAGGTCGCGCCTGCATTGCGTCCTACGATGGCCGGCTCGATGAGCTGGTCGTCTATGTCGCCCATCAATTGCCGGTGCCGCTGCAGATCGGATTGGCGCAAGTGCTCGGCATCAGCCAGCGCCGGCTGCGCGTGGTGGTGCCGGACGTCGGCGCGTCTTTCGGGCTGAAGACCTATGTCGAAAGCGAAACCGTATGCGTGGCCTGGGCGGCGATGCGGCTGCGCCGTCCGGTGCGCTGGATTCAGGATCGCTATGAATCGCTGGTCTGCGACGCCACCTGCCGCGACTACGAATGCAAAGTGATCGGCTATGCCGATGCGCAGGGCCGCGTGCTCGGTCTCGAATGCGACGTCACCGTGGATTCGGGCGCGTACTCGCCGTGGCCGTGGCCCGCCGGAATCGAAGGCGGTCTCGCAGTCGGCAACATGCAGGGCTGCTACGACATCCGGGCCTTTCGCGGCCGCGCCATCAACGTCGTCAGCAACAAGCCCGCCGGCCAACCGTTCCGCGGCGTGGCACGCCCGTTGTCATGCATCGGCCACGAGATCGTCATGGACGGTATCGCCGCAGCAGTCGGCATCGATCCGGTCGAGGTGCGGCTGCGCAATTTCGTCAAGCCCGAGCAGATGCCCTATGTGTCGATCACCAAGAAGACGCTCGACAGCGGCGACTATGCCGCGGCGCTCAAGCGCGCCGCCGAGCTCATCGATCTGCCCGCCGTGCGGGCGCGCCAGAACAACCGCGAGCCGGACGGCCGGCTGATCGGCGTCGGCTTTGCTTCGTTCTATGAGCAGACCGCGTATGGCACCGGACCGTTCGGCTATTCGGCGTGGGGTATCGAGCTGGTGCCGGGGATGGAGCCCGCGGTGGCGCGTCTCACCGGCGACGGCGAACTCGTTCTCGAAGTCGGATCGCATTCGCACGGCCAGGGGCACGAGACGGTGTTCGCCCAGGTCGCGCACGAGGTCTTGGGTATCGAGCCGCGCAAGATCGCCGTGCGCTTCGGCGACACCGCGTACCTCGCCTGTCGGCACCGGCACCTATACGTCGCGCTCGATGGTCACGACCGGCGGCGCGATCGCCGAAGCCTGCCGGCTTTTGATAGCGCCGATCGCAAAAATCGGCGCGCATCTGCTGCAATGCAAAGCCGGCGACGTCGAGATCAAGAACGGCCGCGTTCATGGCCCGCAAGGCAGCGTGGAATTCGCCGAGATCGGCCGCGCCTGGTACCACCATCCGGAAGATTTGCCGGCCGACATGGACGCCGGCGGTCTCACCGCCACGGCCGGCCACAAGGCCCATGACCCTGGCGTGTTCTCTTATTCCGCCCACGCCGCCGTGGTCGCCGTCGATCCGGAGACCGGCAGCGTCGAAGTGATCGACTACGCCATCGTCGCCGACTGCGGCACGCGCGTGAACCCGATGCTGGTCGAAGGCCAGGTCGTCGGCGGCTTTTCCAACGGGCTTGGCAACGCGCTGTTCGAAGAGAACGGCTACGATGCATCGGGCCAGCCGACGACCACGACGCTTGCCGACTACACGGCGCCGAACGCGGCGTCGATGCCCGATGTCAAACTCGATTTTATCGAGACGCCGTCGCCGTTTTCCATGTTCGGCATCAAGGGCATCGGCGAGAACGGCGCGATCGGCCCGCCGGCGGCGATCGTCAACGCGGTCAACGATGCGTTGCGGCCGCTCGGCGCGGCGGTGTTCGAGACGCCGATCTCGCCGTGGCGCGTTCGCGCGGCGATTGCCCGCGCCCGATCGGCCGCCGCCTAGGCCATGAGCTTCAACAAGCGGTCGGCATTGCCGTGGGCGAATTTCTCGCGATCGGCGGGCGACAGCGGCACATTGTCCAGGAACGCGCGGCCGTCGGCATTGCTGGCGTAAGGATAATCCACCGAGAACATCAGCCGGTCGATGCCGAATGTTTCCAGCGCCGCCACGAACGGCGGGTTGGTGAAAAAGCCGGCCGAAGTGACATAGACCTGATCGGTGATGGTCTTGGCCAGCGGCCGCGACAGAAACGAAAGCTCGTTGCGGAATTGATGCTCGCAGCGCGCCAGCATCACCGGCAGGCCCTCGCCCATATGGCCGATGATGAAGTTCAGCTTCGGATACTTGTCCATCGTGCCGGACACCGCGAGCCGCATCACATGCAGCGCCACTTCGTAGTGCCAGCCCCAGGCAAAGGTGGCGAGCCCGAAATTGATGTTTTTCGAAAATCCCTCGTAATAGGCCTTGCGCACCTCGGCGGGCGGCATGCCGGGGTGGATATAGATCGGCACATCGAGCTTTTCCGCCCGCGCCAAGAGCGGCGCGAATTTCGGATCGTCGAGGAACGCGCCGCGGATCGTGCCGCTGATCAAGGCGCCCTTGAAACCGAACGCGGTGACGGTGCGCTCCAGTTCGTCCGCCGCCGCTTCCGGGATGCTTGCCGCGAGGTGCGCGAAGGCGGCAAAGCGATCGGGCCGCTCGGCGATTTTTTCGGCAAATCCGTCGTTGAATTTTTGCGCGAACGCGATCGCCTCCTTGCCGTCGAACTGATCGGCGCTGGGCGTGATGTGGACTCCTGCCTTCGACAGCACCTGCACGGTGATGCCGTTGCGATCCATGTCGGCGAGCCGGCCGTTGCCGATGTCGGTCATCTTGTCGGCCGCATTGGCGACGACGTCGGGCACGTTGCCGGCGGCGGGCGACGGTGCGGCGGGATTCTGGACTGCCCGGCATCAGCAGACTGAAATGTTCTTCGAGCGTGACGGTACGCATCTTGTCTCCAGGCGCCATTGGCGTTTCGTGCCGCCATGGTATGACAAGCGCATCGGCGTTGTCAGGAGGCGTCAATGAAACAACTCGCGCTTGCCGTGGCCTGCGCCGCGCTCGCGGCGATAGCGATTGACGCGGACGCGCGGGCGCAAGAGCCGTTTCCGACGCGTCCCGGTTCAAGTGATCGTCCCGGCGACGGCCGGCGGCCCGGTCGACACCGCGGTGCGCATGATCGCGCCGGCGCTGGAGACGGCGCTTGGGCAATCGGTCGTGCTGCTCAATCGACCTGGCGCCAGCGGAACCGTAGGCATGCACGACGTCGCGACGGCCGAGCCCAACGGCTACACCATCGGACAAGGGGTCAATTCGATTTTCACGATCACCCGCATTTCCGGAACGACCGTGCCGTTCACGCTCGATGACTTCAGCTTGCTTGGCAATTACGCAACCGACGTCAGCGTGCTCGCCGTGAGCGCGGACGCGCCGTGGCTGACGCTCGACGACATCGTCGACTACGTTCACGGCAATCCGGGCAAGCTCAACTACGCCTCCGCCGGCGTCGGCACCGTATCGTCGTTGAGCATGCAGGCGCTGGCGCACCACTTCAAACTGACCATGGTCGCCGTGCCGTTCCAGGGCGGCGCGCAGCTCACCACGGCCATTCTCGGCCGGCAGGTCGATATCGGCATGGTGCCCTACACCACGGGAGCGGCCATGTTCGAGGCAGGCAAGCTCCGCGCCCTGGTCACGACGGCGCCGCAGCGGCTGCCGAAATTGCCCGATGTTCCGACGTTCGCGGAAAAAGGCATCGCCGTGAACGGCCTCAATCTCATCATGGGCCTCTACGCGCCGCGCGGATTGTCGGACGGAATACGGGGCACATTGGTCGATGCCGTTGCCAAAGCGGCGAAGGACCCTTCGTTCGTTGCCAAGATCGAAGCGATCGGCCTCTTCGGCCAATACGAGGATCCGGCGAAGGCGCGCAGCCGTCTTGAGTCCGAATACTCGGACATCGTCGCGCTCAACCGCGCGCTGCAAAACTGATCATTTCAGGAAGCCGATCGAAATCCACGGCACGGCGGCGACGACGATCGTGCCGATCACCAGCGCCAGCATATAGCCCCAGATCGGCCGCATGCCGTCGGCCGGCTCGACGCGGCCGATGGCGCAGGCGGCGTAGTAGCCGACGCCGAACGGCGGCGCGAACAGGCCGATGCCCATCGCCAGGATCACGACCATCGCGTAGTGCACTTCGTGGATGCCGACTGCCCTGGCGATCGGAAACAGCAGCGGCCCGAACAGCACGATGGCCGGAATGCCTTCGAGCACGGAGCCGAGCACGACGAAGGCCACGATCGATGCGGCCATGAACGTGACTGCGCCGCCCGGCAGCCCGGTCATCGCCGCGGCGAGCGAGCGCGAGAAGCCGGATTGCGTCAGCCCCCACGCCATTCCGGTCGCCGTGCCGATGATCAGCAGGATCGCGCCGGACAGGCACGCGGTCGCGACCAGCATCGGCTTCAGCGCCGCCCAGTCGAAGCGGCGATAAATCGAGCAAGCCCGACGATCGCCGAATAGACGATGCCGATGGTCGAGACCTCGGTGGCGGTGGCGACGCCTTCGACCACGGCGGCGCGGATCAGAAACGGCAGCGCCAGCGCCGGCAGCGCGACCACGAAGGTGCGGCCGATCTCGCCGCGCCGTCGCGCGCTTCACGTCGCCGAGATTTTCGCCGCCGATAGCGCCAGCGCACGACAAAGCAGAGCAGGATCGCCAGCACCACGCCGGGCAACAGGCCGCCGGTGAACAGCGCGGCGATCGAGACGCCGGTGACCGAGCCGATGGTGATCAGGACCAGGCTCGGCGGGATGGTTTCGGTCTGCGCGCCGGTCGCGGCCAGCAGCGCGACGAGATCGCCGGGCTTGGCGCCGCGCGCCTTCATTTCGGGAAACAGCACCGGCGCGACCGCGGCCATGTCGGCGGCCTTCGAGCCGGAGATGCCGGACACCAGATACATCGCGGCGACCAGCACATAGTGCAAGCCGCCGCGGACATGGCCGAGCAGGTTGGCCAGGAAGGCGACCATGGCGCGCGCCATGCCGGTCATCTCGATCAGCAGGCCGAGAAAGACGAACAGCGGCACGGCCAGCAGGATGAGATGGCTCATGCCCTCGTCCATGCGCCCGACCAGGACCATCAGCGGCGTATGCGTCGTCAGCGCGAGATAGCCGAAGATGGCAAGACCGAACGCGAACGCGATCGGCACGCCGGCAAAGACGGTGGCCGCCACCACGCCGACGAAGAAGATCAGCAGGTTGAGGTTGCCGAGCTTGAGGAACAGCGGCGCGGCGAGCCAGAACAGCGCGACGATAACGGCGACGGCGCCGAGCGAAATCGCGATCGATCGCAGCGATCCGGCGCGGCCAACGCGAAGCAGCGCGAAGACTGCCATCAGCGCGATCCCGCTCGGCAATGCGGCGGCGCGCCAGGCGTTGTTCAATCTCGAGCGCCGGCGTCGTGATGAAAGTTTCTTCCTGGCGCATATTCGATAGGCCGGCCACGCGATCAGCAGCAGGAACGCCAGCGCGGCGCAGGTCGCGAACAGATCGAACGTCGCCCGCGTCGGCGGCGGCAAGCTGCCGACGGCGGCGGTCATGCGCATATGCTCGTCGCGGCGGAACGCGATCACCGCGCCGAGCATCGCCAGCCACAGGAACAGGATCGACGCCAGCTCGTCCGACCAGATCAGCGGATGATCGAAGACGTAGCGCGCAACCACGCCGCTGAACAGAATGACGATCTCGGCAGCAACCAGCGTTGCCGCCAGAATCTCGACGGCAGCGCCAAGCACGAGAGTCGAGCGCCGCTCGTCACGGAGCGCACGGCTCGATTACGCGAGCTTGCCCACCGATTTCTCCAGAATAGCCCACGCTTCGTCGCCGTATTTGGCCTTCCACTGGGTGTAGAAGCCGGCAGCGCGCAGCTTGTCGCGGAACGGCGCCGGGTCGGGCTGATTGAACACCAGGCCTTTGGCCGCCAGGTCCTGTTGCAGGGTCGCGTTCAGCTTGGCGACGTCGTCACGCTCTTTCAGCGCCGGCGGCATTGACGTTCTTGGCGACGATGGCGCGCACGTCGTCGGGCAGCGCCTGCCAGGCGCGCCGGTTGGCCAGGAACCAGAAGCCGTCCCACATGTGATTGGTCAGCGAGCAGTATTTTTGCACTTCGTAGAGTTTCGCCGTGGCGATGATCGCCAGCGGATTCTCCTGGCCGTCGACGATCTTGGTCTGCAGCGCCGAATAGACTTCATTGAAGTTGATCGAGGCCGGCGACGAGCCGAAGGCCTCGAACATCGACGTCCACAGCGGCGACGGCGGCACGCGGATCTTGAAGCCGCGCAAGTCGTCCGGCGACACGATCGGCTTGGTCGACGTCGTGGTTTGCCGGAAACCGTTGTCCCAAATCTTCTCCATCACATCGAGATTGGCCTTCTCGATCTGCGCCGCGCACATAGGCGCCGAGATCGCCGTCCATGGCTTTCCACACCGTGTCGTAGTTCGGGAACGCGAAGCCCATGCCGTTGATCGAGGCCGGCAGCACCAAGGTCGACAGGATCAGCCCGGACAGCGTGAAGAACTCGACGCCGCCGGAGCGGACCTGGCTCAGCGTGTCGGTATCGGAGCCGAGCTGGCTCGACGGAAAAATCTGCAGGTCGAAGCGGCCGTTGGTCTCCTGCTTGATCGCCGCCGCCATCTCGCGGGCCCGAACGTTCATCGGGTGCGTCTCGGGGAGATTGTTGGCGTATTTGTAGGTCCATTGCGCCTGCTGGGCGCGGGCGACGAATGGCGAAGCGACCACGCCCGCCAGAACTGCCGAACTTCCGGCGGCGAGCAAGCGACGGCGAGACACGTTCATGGGCAACCCTCCCCTGATGAGTGCCTTTGGCACGCACTGCGGCGATGCCGGCACCTGCGAGCTACGGGGCGATCAACCCCCCGGCAGCGCCAGTTCGGTGCGCAAGCCCCCGATCGGCGCGGTGCCGAGCGTGAGCACGCCGCCGTAGAGGCTCGGCCAGCTCGACCACGATCGACAGGCCGAGGCCGGAGCCGGGCTTGGTCTCGTCGAGCCGGGCGCCGCGCAGCGCCACCTGCTCGCGCTCGGCCGGAGACAGGCCCGGCCCGTCGTCGTCGACGATGATGCGCACGCGCGACTTGTCGCCGTTGTCGCTCGCTTCGTTCTTCGCGCTGTCCGACGCCGGCCGGTCGGCCACCACCTCGATGGCGACGCGCGACTGCGCCCATTTGCAGGCATTGTCGACGAGATTGCCGACCATCTCTTCGAGGTCCTGCTGCTCGCCGCGGAAGCGCGCGTGCGCCGGCACGTCGACGGCGATGGCGATGTCGCGCTCGCGGTGCAGTTTCTCCATGCTGCGGGCCAGCGCGGTGACGACCGGCGGCACGTCGATCAGGGTGCCGATCACCGTCGAGCGCGCGGCGAGCCGGGCGCGCTCGAGCTGGCGCGCCACCTGATCGCGCATGATATCGGTCTGCTCCAGCACCTTGTGCGCCAGCGGATCGTTGCCGCGGGTCGTCGCCTCGTTGACGATGACCGAGAGCGGCGTTTTGAGCGCATGCGCCAGATTGCCGACATGGGTGCGCGCGCGCTCGACGATCTCGCGATTGGCGTCGATCAGCGCATTGGTCTCGCGTGCCAGCGGCGCGATCTCGACCGGGAATTCGCCTTCGCAGCCGCTCGGCGCGGCCGGAGCGGATCGCGGCAAGACTTGCCGAAATGCGCTTGAGCGGCGCCAGTCCGAAACGGACCTGCAAGGCCGTGGTGATAAGCAGCGCCGCGGTGAGCACCGCAAACGTCATGCCGATGGCGCGGTCGAAACTTCGGGTTTCATCGTCGATCTCGGACGCGTCGCCCGCGACCGCGATCAGGTAGCGGCCATCGTCGCCGAGATCGATATTGCGCTCGACGATGCGAAGCCGCTGCTCCTCGGGGCCGTCGGCGTAGCCCTGCCTCGCTTCCGCAGCCGACGCCGAACGGTCGACCGGCAGGCGCGGCAGCCCTGAATCCCACAGCGAGCGCGACGAATGGACTTCGGGCTTTTTGCTGTCGAGCCGCGTCACCTGCCAGTACCAGCCCGACAGCGGCAATTCGAACAGTGGCTCGCCGATCGACTGCGGAAACTTGTCGTTGCCTTCCTCGGGCGAGGCGACGTCGGCAACCAGCGTGCGCAGATAGACGTCGAGGCGGCGGTCGAAGGCGCGCTCGACGGCGTGGCGGTAGAGCGTCGACAGCGCGATGCCGGTGATGATGAGGATGACCACGGTCCAGGCGGTGGCCCACAGGAACAGGCGGAGCGCGAGCGAGTTAGCGCGCATCGGGCGGCGTGAGCAGATAACCGAGACCGCGCACGGTCTGGATCACGTCGACGCCGAGCTTTTTGCGGATGCGGCCGACGAACACTTCGATGGTGTTGGAGTCGCGGTCGAAATCCTGGTCGTAGAGATGCTCGACGAGCTCGGTGCGCGAGACGACGCGGCCGGTGTGATGCATCAGGTAGGACAACAGCCGGTATTCGTGCGAGGTGAGTTTGACGGGATTGCCGTCGACAGCGACGCGGCCGGTGCGGGTATCGAGACGCACCGGCCCGCAGGTGAATTCGCTCTTGGCGTGACCGGCGGAGCGGCGCAGCAGCGCGCGCACGCGCGCCAGCACTTCTTCGAGATGGAAGGGTTTGGCGACGTAGTCGTCGGCGCCGGCGTCGAAGCCTTGCACCTTGTCGCTCCAGCGGTCGCGCGCGGTGAGGATCAAAACCGGCATGGCGCGGCCGGCGCGGCGCCAGGATTCCAGCACCGAGATGCCGTCCATTTTAGGCAACCCGATGTCGAGAATGACGGCGTCGTAGGGCTCGCTCTCGCCGAGATAATGCCCCTCCTCGCCGTCGAAGGCGCGGTCGACGACATAGCCGGCGTCGGTCAGCGCCGTGGCGAGCTGCCGGTTGAGATCGGGATCGTCCTCGACAACGAGAAGGCGCAACCTATAGGCTCCGCTAAAACCTTCGCTTAAAGCCCGCCGACGAGGGTACCCTTCACGGCGTCGACGGTCAGCCGCGCCACTTTGCCATCGCGCGCCAGGACTGTCAGCACATAGACGAGGCCATCGTTACCGCGGCAAAGCCGCGCTCGCACCACGGTGCCGGGCATTTTGCTCCTCGCTGCCTGCATGGCGGTGTCGAGCCGCACCACCCGGCCGCTCTCGATTTCGGCGCGGCGTTCCTTTTGATCGAGGCAATCATGCGCAAGCTCGGCCGCCCGCGCGGGGGCGAGCGCAAGCACGGTCATCGCCATGACGGCGAATCGCTGAGCAAAATGCATAGCTTGTCCTAAGCGCCGTCCACTGAACCGCGCCTGAACGGCCGATTTAGGGCGAGCCGTTGTGGTCGGGCTTGTCCTTGATAATAGGCACGTCGGCTTGCTGCGGATAATTGATGGGTTGCAGCGGATCGCGGTGCCAGTCGTATTCGGCGGCACTGGCGGCGATTTCCGCGACCGCCCGGCCGGCCATTCGCGATACCAGATAAAAGCCCAGGTCAGTGCCGGCCGACACGCCAGCGGAGGTCACGTATTTGCCGGCGTCGACCCAGCGCGAGACGTTGTCCCACAGCACCAAGGGGCCGTGCCCGGCGACCCATCCGAACACGCCGTGGTTGGTGGCAGCCGGCAGCCCATTGAGGAAGCCGCATTTGGCGAGGACGGCAGCGCCGGTACAGACCGACGCCATGATGTGAACCCTCTTGTCCATGGCGCGCATCCACTTGGCGAGCTTGGCGAACGCGACAGGATTGCCATCGACCAGGGGCCAGGTTCCACCGCCACCAGGGACCATCAGCAGGTCGAGCGGTTCGCGCAAGGCTCGCGCGAAATCCCAGTCCGGCATCACCGAGGGACCATTGATGCTCTTCACCTTCGCGATTTTTTCGGCGATCAGCACGATTTCAAAGGGATAAGGCGGTTTGCTGTCATAACCCGTGCCGAGAAAGCGCGCGATCGAGAAGGCCTCGACGAAGCCGAAGACATCGATCGGTTCGAAGCCGTCGAATACGAAAATGCCGATCCGCTGGGTCGCAGGAAATGTCGGTTTGTCTGCCATCTCGTTCCTCGTGGCGATGAAGAGTTGCGCCGGCTGTCGTTGATACGACCACACTACGCGCTGTGCCGGAGGACAACAATTACTGATTGGCTTTAGCGATTGTCACACGTGCAGTTTGCGCGGACTTCTCGCACGGAAACGCCGCGTCGTGAGCCTCATGTTTGCGCTTCAAATCCGTCGAACGTCGCAAAGGCGTCGAGCGGTTCGCGGGGCGAACGCCAGGAATTGATCGGCGCTGCGGTATCGGCGTAACCGAGCGCCATGCCGCAGAACAGCATCAGTTCCGGCGGCAGCTTGAGGAATTCCCGCATGGTGCGCTGCCAGGTGATCCAGGCCTCCTGCGGGCAAGTGTGCAGGCCATAGCCGCGGGCAAGCACCATGATGGTCTGGACATAGCCGCCGAGATCGGCCCATTGCGCCGGCAGCATGGCGCGGTCGATGGCGAAGAACAGGCCGACCGGCGCACCGAAGAACTCGAAATTCTTGGCGTATTGCCGGTAGCGGCCGGGGCGATCCGCGCGCGCGACGCCGATTGAGCGATAGAGCTGCTCGCCGACGGCGAAGCGGCGCGTGCGATAGGGCTCTTTGAGATCGGTCGGAAAAATCTGGTATTCACCGCCCTCGCCTTTCGGCAATTCGCCCTGGCGCGGCGCCAAGCAGCGCCTTGAGCGCCTCGACACGCGCTCCGGCGATGGCATAGACCCGCCAGGCTTGCAGATTGCCGCCGGACGGCGCGCGCGCCGCGCGCTCGACGATCTCGCGTACGGTTGCTTCGGGCACGGGGTTGGGCAAGAAAGCCCGGCAGGAATATCGGCTGGCGACAGCCTCGCGCACGTCCATCATAAAGTCTCCGCGACAGAATGGCCTGCACTGTGAACGTTGCCGGCATAAGATGAAAGTGACCATGATTTCCATTCGCGCCTTCACCTTTGGCTTGATCGCCTTGTTCGCGATCACGCCGACCCGCGCCATGGTCGGCGGCGCGCCGCCGGCGGCCGACGGTGCCGGGCGATCGGTGGTGATGATCTTGGGCGAAGGCGGCACGCAGTGCACGGCGACCGCGATTGCGCGTGATCTGCTTTTGACCGCCGCGCACTGCGTGCAGCCGGGCTCCGAATACAAGCTCGTCGCCAGCGCGCCTGGCGAGAGGCCGGTGCTCAAGGACGTCGCGCGCATCGAGCGCGATCCGCAATTCGATCTCAAGCGGCTATTCGGTCATCTCGCCACCGCCGACGTGGCGTTGATCAAGCTCGCGGAGCCGTTGCCGGCGAAAATCTTAGCCGTGCCGCTCGGCGCCGAAGAGGAACCGGTCGTGGTCGGCGACGCGTTTGTGGTCGCGGGCTACGGCGTCACCGTGCGCGGCGACGGCCGCACCGGCGGTACGGTTCGTGCCGCAACGCTGGTCGCCACCGGCCAGCCCGGCAGCCTGCAAATCCGCCTGTTCGATCCGAAGACCAAGGGCGACAGCCCCGGGCTGGGCGCCTGCGGCGGCGATTCCGGCGCGCCGGTGTTTCGCGACAAGGACGGCCGCACCGTCGTCATCGGCGTGGTGAGCTGGTCGACCGGGCCAAAACTCGAAGCCGGCTGCGGCGGGCTGACCGGCGTCACGCCGCTTTCACGTTATCGCGCCTGGATCGTCAATACCGCACGCATGCTCGGCTCGCCGCTTGCGCCGTAGCAAGGCGGCGGCGTAGGCTTGCCACAAGAATAAAATATCGCCGGGAGAAAAACCGCATGAGCCGCCGCGCGTGGATGATGTCGCTTGTGCTTTGGCCGATTGCCGCGGCAGCGCAGCCGGCGAGCGGCAACAACGATCAAACGATGCTCGGCATGCGGCTGTTCAACCAATCCTGCCGCGTCTGTCACACCAAGCCGCAGTTGGTGAGCCCGCAATATGGGCCGGTACTGTCGATGAATACGCTCGGCGGCAAGGCCGACGTCATGCGCGAGGTGATCAGCAACGGCACGCCGCGCATGCCGGGCTTCAAATATCACTTCAAGCCGGCCGAGATCGACGCCATCGTCGCCTATATCAAAACCATTCCCGCGCCGTCCGACGCGCCGCCGCCGGTGAAAGCCGGCTCCGTCGCGCGACGCCGACTAGAAATATGGAGAACCCCATGCGCCGCTGGTCTCATCGTCACGAACCTCGCCGCCGTCGCCGCCATCCTGATCTCGGTGCCGGCTTTCGCCGACGCGCTGTTGAGCGGCACCATCAAATCGTCGGACGGCAAGGCCATGGGCGGTGTCACGGTGTCGGCCAAGCCCGACGGCGGCACCATCACCACCACCGTGTTCACGCGACGACGCCGGCAATTTCTATTTTCCGGCGCTTGGCCAACGGCAGCTACCGGGTCTGGGCGCAGGCGCTGAGCTATCAAACCGCCAAAGGCGACGGTCGATCTCGTCGGCAAACCGCAAGCAGGATTTCACGCTCACGGCGATGAGCGATCCGGAAGCGACGTTCAAGCAGCTTCCCGGCAATCTCGATGCTCGATGCGCTTGCCGCAGCGCACGCCGGAGGAAGGCCGCATGAAGCGGATCGTGCGCACGGTCTGCACCGGCTGCCACACCGCGAGCTTTCCGCTGCAGCACCGCTTCGATGAGGCCGGCTGGAACGCCATCATCGAGCTGATGAAGAACGCCAATGTCTACGGCACCTATCGTCGGCGGCGAGCGCAAGCCGTCCGGCATTCTCGATTTCATCAGAAGGAGCTTGCCGCCTATCTCGCGCAAGCGCGCGGCCCCGGCGGAAGCGACATGCGCGTGAAACTCGAGCCGCGGCCGTCGGGCGAAGCGGCGCGCGCGATGTTCAAGGAATACGACGTTCCGCTCGACCCCGATTCCAACCTGCCGGCCAACTTCGTGCAGAACGACGGCAGCGACTGGTCGCTCGGCACGCCGTCGGTGCTGATCCCCGGCTGGGGCGTGCACGATTCCTGGCTCGATCTGACCGGCAATCTCTGGTTCACCTGCAACATCCCCAACAAGCGCACCACCATCGGCCGCATCGACACCACGACCGGCGAGGTCAAGCTGTTCAAGGTGGCGGGGCCGAACGGGCTTGCCGCGCAAACCCACGGCATGACGCGCGATCCGAACGGCATCATCTGGTTCAACATCAATAACGGCCGCGGCGGCATCGGCCGGCTCGATCCGGCGACGGCAGAAGATCAAAGTCTACCTGCCGCCGAACGGCATGACCCAGACCGGCGGCGCCGCCACGGTCGACTACGACGGCAAAGGCAATATCTGGTCGTCGGCGCCCGACGGCGCGCTGCGCTTCGATCCGGTCGCGGAGAAATTCACCGAGTTCAAATCGATGACCTACAAGACCGCGAACGGCACCGGCGTCACCTACGGCACCGCCGCCGACCGCGACGGCAACGGCTACTGGGCCGAGATGGTGCTCGACACCATCGGCGTCGGCGACGGCGCCTCCGGCGGCGTGTCGCGAGATCAAGCTGCCGCCGGACAAGATCCAGGGCGCGCTGCTCACCGCCGACGAGATGAAATTCTACGAGACCTACAATCAGCCCGACTTCAACAATCCGCTGCCGTGGGCGCAAGGGCCCGCGCCGCATGGGCACCGACAAGAACGCCGACGTGCTCTGGGTCGGCGATTCCTGGGGCGCCAATCTCGCCCGCATCGACACCCACACCCGTCAAGTGAAACTCGTGTTCCTGCCCGGCGAGCAGCAGCCCTATCACGTCGCGGTCGACAAGAACCACGACGCCTGGACCAACATCTGGGGCGCCGACCGGGTGATGCGCTACGACCCCTTCACCCGCGGCTGGACCGCGTTCGACCTGCCGACGCGCGGCGCCGAGCCGCGCTACGTCTCGCTGCTCGAACGGCACGGCCAGGACACCCAGGTCGTGCTGCCCTACTTCCGCGCCCGCAAGGTCGCGGTGATGACGTTGCGCAGCCAAGATGAGATCGACGCGCTCAAGGCGCAGGCTGCGAAGTAAAGCGGACGCGCCGGGCGGACGATCTGTTCGTGCGACAATATCTTCAGCGCGTCACCTTTCCGCCGGCCGCCGGATCACTTCGGGGCAGGCGGCGCAAGCTTTGGCCTTGTGTTGCGCATACCATCGGCAGGTCGCGCGAATGCCGCATCTTGGTAGCTCATCGGGACCTGAGGTGATCGCCAAGGCGGCGATGGCGCGATCGACCAAACCGCAGCGGCCGCCGCTACTGTCGCCGTTCCATTGCTCGCACCCATGCTCCATGCATTTGCACGAGAACCGCATGCGGTTCTCGATGGGAATGCCGCTCTGCGTCAGCCCGTCGAGCAGTTCAGTGGTCACCGGAATGCCCGGGCTCAGATAAGCCACCTGTCCGGGCGCGACCACCATGCCCAGCAGGACCGAACCGGGTTCGGCCGGCCCGCTGGGGCAGGTCTTGGTGAACGTGTCGAGACTTTCTCCGTCGCGGCGCGGTGCGTCCGCGGCACGCTCCGTGATCGCGCGCGTCGTGGACACGTCGTCAGCCTTCCGAGGCGGCCACCAATTCGGCGACCGACTGCTTGGCGGCCAGCGCGGCAGGAAGCCAACGGCCGCCTTGGATTTTGACGACGTTGAGAAATTCGCTGCGCATCGCTTTCGGAGCAGCGCCGACCAGGACGCGCGCGACGGCGGCGCCGATTTCCCGCGAGATCGCAGCTTGCTGTTCCTCGGACAGATCGACACCGGAGACTGTGTAGACAAATTTGCTGTCGGCCATGGCGTTTCTCCAAGCAGGTTGACGGGCGCTGCCGCAGGTCGTGGATGCTGGTGATGTTTGTGGCGAACCCCCGGACTGAAATAAAGACAACCTATGATCGACGGCGATTAAGACCACAATAAGTCACAGAAATTGCGGAAATTCTTCAGCGATGCGCCCGCGCGATAACGACGCGCAGGCCAATGCGGCTTGCAAATCATAAGCTTACGGCAAGCCGTCGGGTAATAGTGTAGTGAGGCCGAAACTTAAAATCCGATCATGTCGAGCCTGGTCAGCGTCACCTGATTGCTGATGCGCGCCGCATTGGCGAGGTGCCAGGCGGTGTAGGCTTCCGGGAATAGATCGTCCGCCGACATGGCATCGACCGGCACGATCACCTTGAAGCCGCGCAAGGCCGCCTCGCCGCCGGTGTGCAGCACCGAGGTCTGCGCCTGGGTGCCCATCGCCACCACGGTCTTGATGCCTTTGTCCTTGAGCGTCTTTTCCAGATCGCTGTTGATGAATTTGTCGGGACCGAGCGGCGGCAGCACCTGTTCGCCGGCGGCCGGCGTCAATTCTTTTAGCACATCGGTGGCGACCGAGTTCGGCACTGCGACGCTGTAGATGATCAGCGCGCCGTGCTCGCGCGCGGCTTCGACGAATTTTTTCACTTTCGGCACCGAGTCGGCGCAGCGCTTGCGCCGCTCCGGCGTGCAGGTCTGCACGGTGAAATCCATCACCAGGAGCGCGGTCTCTTTTGGCACCAGTGTGACCGGCTTAAGCTGCGGCGGTGGCGGGAGCTTCACTTGACTCCAGTCGTCGATGACGGTCTGGGCGCGCGCCGGATTAGCCGCAAATAGGGCCGCGGCGACGGTCATGACGATCGAGATGGATTGGCGATGCATGAATTCCTCCCATTGCCGTTTTTTGCAAGCTTAGGCCGCGGCGCCGGACGGCGCTACTCCGCCGGCGCCCGCGGCGGCGTCTCGCGCGTTGCCGGCACGGCCAGCACGGTGGTGCGCAGCGGCCGCTCTTCCATGATCATCAGCGCCACGATGCCGATGATCAGGAAAACCACCGCCACCGCGAAAATGTGGCTGAAAGCGCGGGCCAGATCGTCGAGCGACGCATTCGTCGCGGTCGCAATGAACGCCGACGACGACGCGCCGCCGCGTTGCGGCGAGGCGCCGAGCTCGGCCAGCATGATCGCGCCCATCACCGCGACGACGAAGGCGCTGGCCAGCGCCCGAAAGAAATTCATCGCGCCCATGGCGATGCCGATCTGCTGATGCGCGACCGCGTTCTGGATCGAGACGGTGACGGTCGGATACGAGCTGCCGGTGCCGATGCCGACGCAGGCCGGTGATCAACGCCACCGCCCACACCGGCATCAACGGATGCACCACGAGCAGCGCGACCGCCGCGGTAGCGATGCTGAGCATCACGATCGGCGCCCATTTGTAGTGGTCCATGTACAGCATGGCGCGGCCGGACAGATACGAGCCCGGCGTCGTCATCATCACGATCGGAATGAGCGCCAGGCCGGAATCGCTGGCGGAGAGGCCGTGCACCATCTCGTAATAGAGCGGCACGAAGATGGTCAGGCCGATGGAGACGCCCTGGGTGCAGGCGGTGGTGAGGCAGCCGGCGCGCATCACCGGATTGTTGAGCACCGCGAGCGGCAGGAACGGCTCCGGCGCGCGCAGCACCCACCAGATGAATGCCGCGCTGATGACGGCCGCCGCAATGATCAGCCCGACGATCTGCTGCGACAGCCACGGATAGCGCGTGCCGCCCCAGGTCAGCGCCAGAAGCAGCGCCACCGCGGCGGCCATCATCAGCGCGGCGCCGGTGAGATCGATCTTGTGGGCGCGCTCGTGAACCGGCACGCGTTTGAGTTGCCGGTTGGACAACATCGCCGCCGCCAAGGCCGAGCGGCACGTTGAGCCAAAAGATCACCGACCAGTGCAGATGCTCGGCGATGACGCCGCCGAGCACCGGGCCGGCGGCGCCGGCGACGATCCAGACCGAGCCGGTATAGGCCTGATAATAGCCGCGCTCGCGCGGCGGCACCGCGTCGGCGATGATCGATTGGGTCAGCGGCACGATGCCGCCGCCGCCGATGCCTTGCAGGCCGCGGCCGAGGATCAGCATCAGCATGCTGGGCGCGGCGGCGCAGGCGGCCGAGCCCGCCATGAATACGCCGAGCGCCACCAGCATCATGCCGCGCCGGCCGTAAATGTCGCTGAGCTTGCCGTAGAGCGGCGCGACCACGGTCGAGGTCAACAGATAAGCGATCACCACCCAGGACAGATTTTCGAAATCGTCGAAGGCGCGGCCGATGGTCGGCAGCGCCGTCGCCACGATGGTCTGGTTCAGCGCGCCGAGAAACATCGCCAGCGCCAAGCCGCCGATGATGGCGATGACCTCGCGCCGGCCGAGCTTGCGCTCGGTGGAGCGATCGACGCCGGAATCCGGCGCGGCGCTTTCGATGTCCCCTCCCCCTTGCGGGGCAGGCTCGCCGGTTTTGTGTTTTTTGTGTTTTGGCGATGCCATGACCGAGGACGACCGCACCGTCAATGAATTCGAGCCGCACCTTTGCGCCGCGCCGGCGACAGCGCAAGACGCATGACAGCGGGAGCGGGTCAGCTATGCCGTTTCCTTGTTATTCGGCCGCATGATCGGCTGCCGCGCATCGGGTCCGTGCAACGGACGCTCCTCGACCACCAGCAGGCAGAGCAGCGAAATCGCCGAGGCAGATCGCAGCGGCGATGAAAACCCAGTGGAAGGCCGGCGCCAGATCGCTGTGGCCGGCCGCGATCTTTTCCAGCGTCGTGACGCCGGGCCCGTCGCCGATGCCGCCGAGCACGATGGCGCCGAATACCGCCACCACGATCGCGCCGCCGAGCGTGCGGAAAAAATTCAACGTGCCGGTCGCGGTGCCGAGCTGATGCGGCTTGACCACGTTCTGCATGACGATGGTGCTAGACCGGATACATCGGGCCGAGACCGAAGCCGAGCACGAACAACAGCGCCACGACCTCGCCGAGCGTGTGCCCCGCCGGGTCGGCGGCGAGCGCGGCAAGCGCCGCGATGGCGACGACAAGGCCGAGCGATCGGCACGCGCATGTAATGCTTGATGCGCACGATCACGCGCGTCGATACCAGCGAGCCGAGCGTAGCGCCGCCCATGTAAGCGATCAGCGCCAGGCCGGACAGGCTCGCCGAGACGCCGAGCACGGTCTGGCAATAGAGCGGCATGTAGATGGTCACGCCGATGATGGTGCCGATGCGAGAAGAACGCGGCAATGGTGATCGTGCTGGTCACGCGCCCGTGCAGGATCGCCAGCGGAATGAACGGCTCGCGCGCGGTGAGAAGCCGCAGCGCGAACAGCACCCACAGCGCGCCCGAGCTCGCGACCAGCGTGATGATCCGCCACGAGCTCCACGGATAATGCGCGCCGCCCCACGCCAGCGCCAGCATCAGCGCCAGCGCGGCGCCGACCATCAGCGCGGCGCCGATCACGTCGAGCTGGTGCGGCCGGTCGTTGCGCGGCAGGCGGCGCAGCGCGCGTTCGGTCATCACCAGCGCGACGGCGCCGAGCGGCAGGTTGATCCAGAAAATCAACGACCAGTGCAGATGGTCGGTGAGCAGGCCGCCGAGCACCGGGCCGAGAATGCTGGCGCTCATGAACATGATCGAGGTGCGGCCCTGCACCACCGGGCGCTCGCGCGGCGACAGCAGGTCGGCGATGATGGTCTGCGCGATCGGCAACAGCCCGCCGCCGCCGATGCCTTGCAGGCCGCGCGCGCAGAATCAACACCCAGATCGTCGGCGCCAGCGCGCAGGCGACCGAACCGGCGATGAAGATGCCGATCGCGGCCAGAAGCAGCGCGCGGCGGCCGTAAATGTCGGAGAGCTTGCCGAACAGCGGCGTCGCCGCGGTGGCGGCGAGCAGATAAGCGGTCACCACCCACGACAGATCGTCGATGCCGCCGAGGCTCTTGCCGATCGCCGGCAGCGCCGGCGCGACGATGGTCTGTTCGAGCGCGGAGAGGAACATCGCCAGCATGATGCCGGCGACGATGGCGCGGATGGTGGCGTGATCGAGCGGTGCGGCCGGTGCGTGATGTTGCGGCGGCCGATCCGGCTCCTCGGCTTTAGCAGCCGGCGGCGCGTCGCCCCGCCTTTGCGCTCGCACATCGCCGCCGATGTCGGGGGCAATGCTGTGGGCGTCGTCGGGGGCGATCTGGCGGGTCATTGCGCGGAAATCCTTGGCGGGCATCCCTTGGCCCGCGCCGCGCTGCAATGCAACCGTCCTCGACGCAGAGCAGACGCGCAGTTCTACTTTGGGAGCTTAGCCTCGCCGCCTTGCCGCCTTCGGCAGCTTCAGCGGCCAACTGACGATGTAGTCTTCGAGTTCGCTGTCGGGCACGTCGACCTCGCTGGCATAGACGCGGCCGCGCACCGAGACGCCGGCGGCATGGACGGTCTCGGGATCGCCGGACACCAGCGGGTGCCACCAGTAGAGATCCTTGCCCTCGGCGAGCAGCACGTAGGCGCAGGAGGGCGGCAGCCAGGTGATGGTTTTGAGGCTTTTCGGCGTGAGCCGCACGCAATCGTCGACCTCTTCCTGCCGGTTCGCGTAGTCGCGGCAGCGGCAGGTCTGCCCGTCGAGCAGCCGGCAGCCGACGTTGGTGTAATAGGTGCGGTCGGTCCCCTCTTCCTCGAGCTTGTTGAGGCAGCATTTGCCGCAGCCGTCGCAGAGGCTTTCCCATTCCGAATTCGTCATTTCATCCAATGACTTACGCTGCCAGAACGGGATTTCGGCATCGTCTTGGTTTTGGCCATCATCGGATGCCATGCTGCTCTCCAAGCCTCCCTCGCCCGCGGCCGTTCATCGGGCGGCGGGATTATTCATGACGCCATCATGCATAAGCCCAATTTGCCCCCAATTTCCATTCACCCTGTGATCGCCGCGGCATTGGCCGGTCGGGCTTGCGTCCGCTAAACCAAGACTTGGCTAAACTAAGGCCTGCCGAAACGGCGAGTTTTGCGGGCCAAACCCGTTCCCGGAGCGCTCAACCTTGACGGACATGTTCCCCGATCCGGGTAACGACTGGCAGCCGAAGTTCAAGCGGCTCCTGCTCGATCTCGATGCGCGCATCGATTTCGCCGTGTTCCTGCGCCGGCAAGTGGACGCGCGAACTCTACGAGCGCTTCACCGCGTTCATGGACCGCTGGCATGTCGCCGGCTGGCGGCGCTGGCTCCTGGTCGAGCCGCTGTCGGAGATGGCGACGCTCGGCACCGGCGGCCTCTTCCTCATGCTGGCGCTCGGCATTCCCGTCGATGCGCCAGACCTCGGACGAAGACTGGCTGAAGAAATCCGATCTCGCGGTCACCTTCCTCGACCGCTACGGCAACGAGGTCGGCAGCCGCGGCATCAAGCACAACAATTCGGTGCCGCTCGACGAAATGCCCGATCATCTGATCAAGGCGACGCTGGCGACCGAGGACCGCCGCTTCTACGAGCATTTCGGCATCGACTTTCACGGCACGTTCCGCGCGCTGATGACCAACGCGCAAGGCCGGCGGCGTGGTGCAAGGCGGCTCGACCATCACCCAGCAGCTCGCCAAGAATCTGTTCCTGACGCAACGAGCGCACCTATCGAGCGCAAGATCAACGAGGCGTTCCTGGCGCTGTGGCTGGAAGCGCATCTGAGCAAGAACGAAATCCTCAAACTCTATCTCGACCGCGCCTATCTCGGCGGCGGCGCTTTCGGCGTCGACGCGGCGGCGCAATATTATTTCGGCAAATCGGTGCGCGACGTGACGCTGCCCGAGGCCGCGATGCTCGCCGGCCTGTTCAAGGCGCCGACCAAATTCTCCCCGCTGGTCAATCTGCCCGCCGCCCGCGCGCGCGCCAACGTCGTGCTCGACAACCTGGTCGACAACGGCTTCATGACCGAAGGCCAGGTCTACGGCGCCCGGCGCAATCCGGCGACGCCGATCGATCGCCGCGACGACGGCGCGCCGAACTATTATCTCGACTACGCCTTCGACGAGATGCGCAAGCTCGTCGATACGTTCCCGAAATCCGTCACCGATCGTTACTTCGTGGTGCGCACCGCGCTCGACACCAATCTGCAGCACTATGCCGAGCACGAAGTCGAGAGCGAGTTGCGCCAATACGGCCGCGACTACGGCGCGAGCCAGGCCGCGGTCGTGATCGCCGATCTCGACGGCGGCGTGCGCGCCATGGTCGGCGGCCGCGATTACGGCGCCAGCCAGTTCAACCGCGCCACCGACGCGCTGCGCCAGCCCGGCTCCTCGTTCAAGCCGTATGTCTACGCCACCGCCTTGGCCAACGGCTTCAAGCCGACCTCGGTGCGTCGTCGATTCGCCGGTCTGCATCGGCAATTGGTGCCCGCACAATTATTCCGGCGGCTATTCCGGACTCGGTGACGCTGCTCGAAGCCATCACCCACTCGATCAACGTCATTCCGGTCAAGCTTTCGATCGAGCTCGGCCACGGCAATCCAAAGCTCGGCCGCGCCATGATCGTGCAGACCGCGCGCAATTTCGGCATCCAGTCGCCGCTGCCGGACACGCCGTCGCTGCCGATCGGCGCCGACGAAGTCTACGTCTACCAGCACGCCGTCGCCTACGCGACCTTCCCCAATCTCGGCAAAGCCGTGGTGCCGCACGCCGCGCTCGAAGTGCGCACCGGCACCGGCGAATTGGTCTGGCGCTTCGACCGCGACGGCAAGAAGCCGCAGCAGGTGATCGCACCGCAAGTCGCCCTCGACATGATCAAGATGATGAACTCGGTGGTCGAGAACGGCACCGGCAAGCGCGCCGAGCTCGACGGCATCCCGACCGCCGGCAAGACCGGCACCACCAATGCCTGGCGCGACGCCTGGTTCGTCGGCTACACCGGCAATTTCGCCGGCGCGGTGTGGATGGGCAACGACGACTATACGCTCGACCAAGCGCATGACCGGCGGCACGCTGCCGGCCATGACCTGGCACAACATCATGGCCTATGCGCACCAGGGCATCGAATTGCGGCCGCTGCCCGGCCTGCCGTCGCCGCAGCACGCGCCGCCGCTGGCCGCCAATGCAACGTTCAAAGGCAGCGATGAGCCGCACCAGGTCCTGCTGACGCGCAAGGGTACCGACGCCCTGGTGCGCGTCGAGCGCCTGCTCGATGACGCCGACCACGCGCTCGCCGCGCAATCGCCGCGCCGGAACCGCTGGGCGCGCTCGACGACGACAAAACTCGATCGAGCACGGTGGCCGACGGCGACGCGACCGCGCGGGCGCAGGCAGCCGCGCGGCGACTAGACAGCGCAGCCAACTCGGATCGAGCGTGCGCCTGCTCTTCGGATCATGTTTCACGCTGATGCTCGCCGCCGCCATCGGCCTCGGCGCGACCTGGCTGACGATCACGCGCGGCGTCGCCTTCGGCTCGCTGACCATCGGCGCCTGGACGGCGTGGCCGAAGAGCGGCTCGGTCGATATCGATCCTTATGCGCGCGCCACCATCGCGCGCACCGGCGAATTGCCGATCGGCACCGGCGACGGCGTGGCGTTCTACGCCCGCACCGACGATGCCGGACATAATTTCGACGGCCGCTGCACCTTCACCATCAGCGGCGCTGACGCCGGCGGCGCGCTATTGGACGCTGACGCTGTACGATCCGGAGGGCCGGCTGGTCGCCAACACGATCGATCGGCACGGCTTCACCAGCGAGGAGATCGTGCGCGACGTCGAGGGCCGCTTCACCATCACCGTCGCGCCGCGGGCGCGGCCCGGCAATTGGCTGCCGACCGGCGGCATCGAGCGCTACGTTCTGGTGTGGCGGCTCTACGACACGCCGATCGGCGTTGCGACGCGCACGGCCAAGGAAGGGCCGATGCCGGCGATCGTGCGAAAGGCCTGCTCATGATCCGCGCGCTGCTTTGGATTCTCGGCGCCATCCTGCTCGGCGGCATCGTGCATCTGTCGACCGTGCTGGTGATGCCGCAGGCGGCGACCCAGGATGCCTATGCGCGGCTATTCCCGCTCACGCCGGTCAACGCCATGGTGCCGCTTGCGGCGCCGACGGCGGAGACTTCGATCATGCCGTTCATGGATCCGGCTTTTGCCGCGGCGGTGTGCCGCTACGATCTGTCCGCCGGCGCGATCAAGCTCAACGCGCCGTTGAGCCAGGCCTACACCTCGGTCACGTTCTATACGCGCAACAGCGTCGCCTATTACGCGATCAACGACCGCGCCGCCGGCCGGCGCGCCATCGAGCTCGACCTGATGACGCCGGAGCAGCACGCGCAGGTGCCCGAGGACGAAGACGTCACCGCCGCCGACCGGTTGATCATCGAATCGCCGACCAAAACCGGGCTGATCGTGTTGCGGGCGTTGGCGCCGGAGCCGGGACTGATGGCGATGGCGCGCCGGGCGCTGGCCAACGCGCAATGCCGCATTGGCCCGGTGCAGTAGTTTATTTCTGCGGCCGACCACGGCCGGCGCCGGCAGTCCGGCGAAACGCGGCAGCGCCACGATCTGGTTGGCGGCGATCTGCTGTTGCAATTGGGTCAAGATGCGTTCGGCTTCGGCGGCGACCGGCTGCGGTTCGGCGACGGCCAGATGCTCGAGCGCATAGCGATAGCTGGCGCAGCGTTCGGTCAGCGAATGATGCACCCAGGCGATGGTCAGGCTGTTCTCGCCGACGCGCGCCATCGCGCTGATCCGTTCCGGCGGAGTCAAAGTCGGCGACGTATTGCATGCTCTTCTCGCGGCGCAGATCGATGTCGACGACGCGGCGCGCGGTCGAGAAAAACGGATCGATGCGCACGATGTCGTTGCGCATATCGTCGATCAACTGATTGTAGCGCGCCGAAGACGAGCGATGGAACGCGTCCGGTCAGATGCGCGTAATAGGCGGCGGGGTCGAATGCCCATAAGCGAGCGCCGAAATTCACGATTTTGGCCGTATTCGTAGACCACGGCGTCCCAGCGCTGCCGGTCGTAAGCCGGCTCGATCAGCGGCAAAGCCGAGATCGCGCAACGTGCGCTCGTCATCGGTCAGGTTATTGACCGAGACCGGGCCGCCGGCGTGCGCCGCGGCCTCTTGTCCGACCCAGGCATGGATGTCGTCGGTGACCAGCGGCGGCTGCAGCCGGCCGAAATCGCCGATGCTGGTGCAGCCGCCGAGGATCAGGAGAGCGAAGACGGCGAACGGCGCTGTCGCGCGGAGGGGACGGTCTCGCGGCGCCATCGCTGCAGCAACTTTCAGCGGCGCCTCATGCGGCGGCGGCCGCCATTGTCGGCCGGCGGCGGCATCTGCGGCTCCGCGCTCTCGGCGACCGGATCGGCGTAACGCTCGATCCGGATCACCGGCAAGATGATGACGGTTGCGGATTCGCTCTCCGCGTCGGCGCGGCCGAACCGCACGATACGCCCCTCGTCGGGAAATTTGACAACGTTGCCCACCAGCCACTTCCCTCAGACTGCCGGCTACGGACCTCCCGCGCGATCCGCGCTAGCGGCGTCGTCACGATTAAGCGGCATGCAAGGTTAACGCTCCGCTAACGCGCACGACTTAGGCTGATGCGCGAAGTCAGCTTCGTGGTCCCTGTTGCGATTGAGTCGCGTGTGATGGAAACGCCCAGCCTGTCGAGTCTCAACGGCCTCGCCGATATCGGATTGCGCAGCGGCGTCGATATGCGTCCGACCTTGATCCGCGTCCTGACCGACCTCTACGTGCAGAAGCTGACGCATACGGCGGACGAGGAACGGCATTACACGGAACTGGCGCTGCGGCTTCTCGATGGCGTCGACGTGCCGACGCGCGCCGCGGTCGCGGCACGGCTGGCAAAGCATCTCTCGCCGCCGGTGCGGGTCATTCAATATCTTGTTAACGATTTGCCGGAAATTGCCGCCCCGCTGCGCGGCCATTCCTTGCTCCAGCCGCCCGCTCAAGCCGCCGAGCCGGCGCCGCCCGCGACGATCATCCCGGCTGGGGAAGACGTCGCACCGGTCGAGCTGCCACCGCAAGCGGAGCCGATCGAAGACGAGCCGGTCACGGACCTGCGCGGCACGATGGATGCGACGATCGCCGGCGAGCTCAACGATTTTTTCTTCGCCGCCACGGAGCAAGAGCGGCGTCTCATCCTGCTCAATCTCCACATCGCCGCGCCAGTGTCGGCGGGACAGGTCGCGGTCTTGCGCGACCCGGCCATCGGCCAGCGCCTGGAAACGGCGGCGCTGGGAAACCACCGCGACGATCTCGTCAAGCAGCTCGCGGAAGCCTTGCGCATTCCAGGCGAGCAAGCCCGCCGCATCGTGCGCGATGATCTCGGCGAGCCGATCGTGGTGGCGGTCAAAGCGCTCGGCATCCCACGCGATGTGGTTTATCGCCTCCTGATGTTCGTCAATCCGGCGATCGGCCATTCGGTCGAGCGCGTCCACGCTTTGGCGATGCTCTATGACGAGATGACCGCGCAGGCGGCGGAAGGCATGGTCGCGATCTGGCAGGCGCTACGCAGCGAAGCGCGCAGCGTGGCGAAGCACCAGCCGCTCTTTTGGAACGACGAGCGCTCGCGCGCTCGTCCGGCGGCCCCGGCGGCACGACGCCCGCTGGCGGCGGCGCGAACCACCATCCGCCGCGAAGTTTCTTGAATTTGCCGGCGCCGCCGCGCGGCTTTCAGCCGGCGACGATGTCGAGGAAATTGCGCCCGGCGCGATCCTCGACCTCGACGATCCAGACGTCGGGATCGAATTTGATCTCGCGCGCGAGATAGGCCTCGACCGCTTCGTCGGACGCCGGCCGCTCCTTGAGGCACGGGCTGAAAGCGCGGTCGGCTTCGCGCACCGCGTCGAATTCGCTTTGCGGCGCCGGGCCGAACAGATCCGAGGTGCCGTCGAGCCTGCAGATGCGGATGAACACGGCGCCGGCCTCCTCGGCGCCGCGCCGGCGCACGACGGCGAAAGCGCCCTCGACCTGACAGCGGCGCAGATAAGCGGCAACCCAAAGCGCGGTTTTCAGACGCATCATCCGGCTCACAGCGGCGGACGAGACGTATGACTCGATCCGGCCTATGCCGCAAATCTTGCTATTCGACGGGATGTCCGGTCATGGCGGCGAGCTCGCTGACCAGGCGATCGGATACCCGGCCGGTGACCGGCAATTTGTGCTCGCGCTCGAACTTTTCGATGGCCTGGCTGGTCGCGTCATCGAGCATGCCGGAGGGCTTGATCTGGCCGTAGCCGTAATTGGAGAGCACGCGCTGCACCGCCATGATGCGCGGCGACGGCCCGATCAGGTCGGCGATCGGATCGTTGCGCCGTGGCGACGGCACCGGCATCGGTACGGTTTGCGGCGGCCGCGGTGCGGTCACTGTATGCGTAGCGCTCATATCGATGATCCGCGGCCCGGTCTGCTCCGCGGGCTTTGGCGCCGCGTCGGCCGTCTTCTGCAATGTCGGATTGGCGACGAACGGTGCCAGCCGCGCGCCCGATTGCAGGAAAACCGCATTGACGACGATCACGATGGTCGCCGCCGCTGCGCCGAGAATGGCGAAAGAATCGACCGGCCGGTCGATAAGCTGCATCCACAGCCGCGATCCGAACGATCCGGCGAGCGTCCCCGCGCGCGCGCTGCCGCGGCTTCTATCGTTACGGCGCTCACGCACTTTTCTTCACCGCGCTTGCCGGCAGTACGGCCGCAGCATCGGCCGGCTGTTTCACCGCAATGACGATCGGACTGACCACGCCATGGGGGCGCTTTTTCGCCGGCCGCGACCGTTCGCAATCGAGCGGCAGGCGAAATCGTGATCCGCGTGCCCTCGCCGACCCGGCTGCGGATCGAGAATTCGCCGCCGTGCAGCCGCACCAGGCCCTTGACGATGGAAAGGCCCAAGCCCGTGCCGCCATGGCGGCGGTCATAGGAGGCGCCGGCCTGAAAATACGGCTCGCCGACCCGCGCCAAATCCTCGTCGCTGATGCCGACGCCGTTGTCCTCGACCACGAAGGTGATGTTGCCCGCCTCGGCGCGGGCGCTGACCAGAACCTTGCCGCCGCGTTCGGTGAAGCGGATCGCGTTCGACAGAAGATTGAACATGATCTGGTTGAGCGCGCGCTTGTCGGCGACGATGTCCGGCAGATCGCCGGGCACCAGTCTGTTCGAGATGAACGCCGGCCTCGCGCGCCCGCAACGCCAGAATGTCGCAACAGCTGGCGATGACCTGCGCCGGATTGAAGGGCTCCGGCGTGATCTCGAAATTGTCGGTCTCGATCTTCGACATGTCGAGAATGCCGTTGACGACCGAAAGCAGATGGTTGCCGGAATCGTTGATCAGGCCGGCATATTCGTTGCGCCGCTTGGCATCGAGCATCAGCGCGGCTTCTCTCTTCAGCATCTCGGAGAAGCCGATGATGGCGTTGAGCGGCGTGCGCAATTCGTGGCTCATGGTGGCGAGGAAGCGGCTTTTCGCGGCATTGGCGCGCTCGGCCTCGGCGCGGGCGTCCTCGAGTGCCTGCTGCTGCTGCTTGCGCCCGGTGACGTCGCGCAACACCGCGACCACTTCGCGGCGGCCCTCCTCGCCGGCATCGGCGCCAGCCTGTTCGAGCGGCCGGCAGCGCATCTCGATCCAGACGAATTCCGTCGCCGGATGCCCATTGCCATCGACGCCGTCGCGCCGCACGCGGAACTCGACCGAGCGGCTTTCCGCCAAGGCCGCGGCATCGCCGAGCGCCGTCAGGTAAGCGGGCCGATCGGCGACATGGACGCGGTCGAACAGGCCATGGCCGTGCAAATCGGCAATGCGCGAGCCGAACAGCGCCTCGCGCCGGCCGGCGACATGAACAGCACGCCGCCGTCGCGGCCGTGCCGCGTGATCACGTCGGTCATATTGCGCGCCAAGAGCCGATAGCGGTCTTCCTCGGCGTAGAGCAGCCAGAAGCTGGTGCGCGCCAGCGCCTCGGCGCCGAGCGCAAGCCCCGCCGCATAGAGCGCTGCCGAAACGATGCCGAGCGCGGCGAGCGCCGCGTGCGAGCTCGGGCTCGGGCGTCGGCAGAAGGTGCTGGGCGTCGAGCAGCACCAGGAGGCCGGCGGCGCCGAGCGCCAGCGTCGAGGCGGTGGCGACGACGCGACGCGACGCCGACAGCGCCGCTTCGAGCGGCACGACGACGAGCCAGATCGCGGCGAACGACACGATGCCGCCGGTCGACGCGGCAACCGCCGTCACCAGTCCGGTCAGCGCCAGCGACGACAGCACATGCGCGCTCTCGTAGCGGCCGGTGCGCGACAGAAAGTAGGCGGTCAGGATCGGCACCACGAGCCAGGCAAAGACCATCAGCTCGATCGCGCTCGGCGCGCCGCGCGCGAAGAGATAAACCGGAAACGACGCCAGCGCGACGATGCTGCCGAGGAGCCGCGGCGCGATGAAAGCGCGATGCCGCGACGCCGTCAGCGCATCCTGTTGCGCCGAAGGGTGGACGAGCGTCTCGACATAATCCCGTACCGGCGCGAAGAGGCCCACGATCCCGTCGCACGCCCGCTTTGCAGACGCGCTCCCCTTGTTCTGTTGTGCGATCGTGTCAGACGCCGCTTAAACGAACGCTAAAACGTCGCGGCGCTCGGTGCCGGCCGGACGGCGCGTTGCCGCACGGCGGATTCCGCCATCATGGTGAATCGCTCGTTGCCGCGAACGGTTGCCATATGTTTGACGTTTGCGGGCGTTGCGGAAGTGCCTGCAAATCGCTGATCTTTCGCCATCGCGAAACCGTTGCAAAAGCCGGCCTCGCACGCGTTCGCTCAAATTTTAGGTAAATTATATTTTCTCCAATTGCGCGAAAATTTGCGGCGTATTCTCGTCGATTATGGGCAAAAACGTCCCCGTCGAGCGAACGCGGCTTTCAATGCTGCCTGCTAGGTTGCGCGGGCGTGCGGCGACCCATGCCGCCGGGGATACGGGTCTGATGTTCTTTCTGTTGCGAATGGCGTTCTGGCTTGGCGTCGTGCTGATCCTCTTGCCCAGCGGATCGGCGCAGCATGCCGCGCAATCGAGCGACGTCGGCGCCTCCGAGCCGATCTCGGCGGCGTCCGCCACGGTTCGGGACATGCGCGGCTTCTGCACGCGCCAGCCCGATGCCTGCACGGTCGGCTCGCAGGTCGCGGTGTCGCTCGGCTATAGGGCCCAGGCCGGCGCCAAGATGCTTTACGATTTCTTGACCGAGGCACTGGCGCCGAAGGAGACCGGCGCGCTGCCTCACGGCGCCGCTCCGCGCGGCAGCGTCGCCAAAGCCGAGCCGGTCAAATCCTCGCCGTCCTCGCAGAATACGCTCACCCCCGCCGATCTCGCACCGGCCTGGCACGGGCCGCAGCCGCCCAAAGACGCCAAGCACGCGGCCTAAATCACGCTCTCTTATCCGGCATGCGGCGGCGTGTTCCATCATGGGACAGGCGCGCGCGCTCGACAGCATCGACCTGCCCGGCCCCGCGCTCTATATAGAGGGTGACGCGGGACGCAAGGCTTGATGGCTGACATCGACGAAATCATCGACAATTTCTCGCTCCTCGACGATTGGGACGATCGCTACCGCTATCTGATCGAGCTGGGGCGGGAGCTGCCGCCGCTTGCCGCGGAAGCCCACAACGACGCCAACAAGGTGCAGGGCTGCGCCAGCCAGGTCTGGCTCGATACCAGGGTGCGTCCCAACGGCGCGGGCGGCCCGGTGCTCACCTTCGTCGGCGACAGCGATGCGCATATCGTGCGCGGGCTGATCGCCATCCTGTTCGCGATGTATTCGGGCCGCAGCGCCAAGGACATTCTTGCCACCGACGCCGTTGCGCTGTTCGAGAAGATGGGACTGCGCGAGCACCTCACGCCGCAGCGTTCGAACGGCTTTCGCTCCATGGTCGAGCGCATCCACGCCGATGCGCGCTCGGCGCTCTCGACCGTGGCCTGAGCCACACCCCCGTTCCAGCGTTCTAGCCGCGCGCAAGGCCGTGTTGTAAGTCTCGTCCGGGGCGTGAAATGATCGGCCGTATTGGCAGCACGTTGGACAGCCCAAGCACCGCGAGCGCATGCGCACCGGACTGACGGACGTATTCGCCGGCACGATCTGCAGCGTGCTGTCGATCACCTATTCGCTGTCCTACGCGGCGCTCATTTTCAGCGGTCCGCTCGCGCATTTCCTGTCCTATGGCATTGCCGTCACGTTCATGTCCGCAGCCGTTGGCGGCGCGTTTGTGGCGTCACGCAGCTCGCTGCCGTTTGCGGTCGCCGGGCCGGACAGCTCGATCTCCGTCGTCATTGCCGCGCTCGTCGCCACGGTGCTGCAGCGGGTCGTCGCCGGCGGCGACACCGATCTGCTCGGGCCGGCCATCATCGCCATGGCGCTGGCGACGGCGCTGACCGGGCTCTTGATGTGCGTGCTGGGCTTCACCCATGCCGGGCGCGCCATCCGCTTTCTGCCCTATCCGGTGATCGGCGGCTTCCTCGGCGCCACCGGCTGGCTGATGGTCACCGGCGCCATCCAGGTCGTCACCGACCAGCATCCGACGTTCACCAATCTCGGCGCCTTCGGCGACGCCATGACCGGCGCCAAGCTCGCGGCCGGAGCGGCCGTCGCCGTCATCCTGCACGTGCTGCTGCGCCGCACGAAAAGCCCATTCGCGCTCCCCGGCGTGCTGCTGGCGTCGTTTGCCGCGATGCATCTCGTTCTGCTGTTGAGCGGCACGTCGATCGGCGCGGCGCAAGCGAGCGGCTGGATGTTCCATCCGCAACCGGCGGCCGCTCTGGCGCTGCCGTGGAAAACAGCCGCCCTGCATGCCTTTCCCTGGGCCGCATTGCCGTCCTTTGCCGGCGATGTGCTCGCCGTGATGTTCGTCACCATCAGCACGTTGCTGCTCAACACCACCGGCATCGAGATCGCGACGCGGACCGAGGCCAATATCGAGCGCGATCTCAAAGTCCATGGCCTCGCCAATCTCCTGACCGGCGGGCTCGGCGGCATGGTGGTCTGCACTTCGCTCAGCCGCTCGATCCTGGTCCGCACCGCGGGCGCGACCAGCCGGTTGTCGGGACTGACGGTCGCGGCAATCTCGGCGGCCGTGCTGATCGCCGATCCGTCGTTCCTCGGCTATGTGCCGAAATATGTTCTTGGCGGGCTGTTGCTCTATCTCGGTTCCGACCTGGTTTATCAATGGCTGATCCATTCGTCGCGGCGATTGCTGCCGCTCGAATATCTGTCGCTGATCGCCATTGCCGCCCTCATCATCTATTCCGGCTTCATCGCCGGCGTTCTGATCGGCATCGTCATCGGCTGCGCCACCTTTGCGCTCAGCGCGAGCCGCGTGAACGCGATCAAATTCAACTTCGACGGCTCGAAATACCGCTCGACGCTCGACCGCGGGCCGAGCGAGCTGGCGCTGTTGGCCGAACACGGCCGCCAGATCCAGGGCATGACCCTGCAAAGCTATCTGTTCTTCGGCTCGGCCAATCGGCTTTACCAATACGTCAAGACGTTGCTGGCGCGGCAGCCGGACTGCCGCTTTCTGATTTTCGATTTCCGGCTCGTCACCGGCATCGATTCGTCGGCCACCCACAGTTTCGCGCAGATCAAGCAAGTGACCGCCGCGCACGGCGCGCGCATCGTGCTGGCCCATCTCAGCCCGGAACTGGAACGCGCCTTTCGCACCGCGCGACTTTATTTCCGACGACGTCACCATCGTCTCCGACCTCGACCGGGCGCTGGAATCGTGCGAGCAGAAAGTCATCGAGACCCATCGCGCCGAGGCCGGCGAGAGGCCGTCGCTGCGCGCCTGGTTGTCCGAGGCCTTGGGCAGCGCCGAGCATGCCGACCGCTTGGCCGAATATTGCCGCCGGCTCGAAGTCGAAGCCGGCGACGTCATCGCGCGCCAGGGCGAGCCGGCCGCCTCGATGCATTTCATTCTTGAAGGCCGCGTCGGCATCATCGTCGATATGGGCGAGGGCCGGACCATGCGCGTGCGCAGCCTCGGCCGCCACACCACCATCGGCGAAATGGGCTTGATCACCCAGCGGCCGCGCAGCGCGACCATCCAGGCCGAAACCGCAAGCGTGCTCTACGAGCTCGCCGCCGACGCTTACGAGACGATCAAGCGCGAGCAGCCGGCGCTCAGCCAGGCGTTGCTCGGCTATGTGGTCGCGGTGATGGCCGAGCGGCTGAGCTTCGCCAACCGCGTGGTCGGCGTGTTGCAGCGCTGATCGGCTGTACGCGAGCGCAAGACCTTCAGCCGCGATCTCTGCGGCGGCGGCGCTGCTGGCCGAGCCCCATCTGCTTGGCGAGCTGCGAGCGGGCCGCGGCGTATTTCGGCGCCACCATCGGATAATCGGGCGGCAAGCCCCACTTCTCGCGATATTGCTCCGGCGTCATGCCGTAACGCGTGCGCAGGTGCCGCTTGAGCGACTTGAACTTCTGTCCGTCTTCCAGACAGACGATGTGTTCGGGCGTGACCGAGCGCTTGACCGGCACCGCAGGCTTGAGCGGCTCCGCCGGCGCCGCCGCCTGGCCGCCCGATACGCGCTTCAACGCCGAGTGCACCTGGCTGATCAGGTTCGGGATATCGGCGCTGGGGACCGTATTGTTGCTGACATAGGCCGATACGATGTTCGCCGTCAGCTCGATATAACTGCTGCTGTCGCCTGTATTGTCGGCCATGGCTTGCGATCTCTGATCTTTAGTCTGGTCTGGCGCCCGGTGCTCGAACCAGGAAGCGGATACAGTCAAAAGTAAGCATTCGACGGCGGCATACTGTACCGCGACGAATTTGAAACCTGCAGGTAAGATTATTTATAGTGTACCTTGAAAGTAAAGGCCATAAACAGCTGCAGACGCTCAAGTCTTGGCCGGCAGTACTTCTGTAACGCTCGGAAAAACCCGCAAAAGAATTACGCGCTTTGCTCGATGTGATTGCGCAGCTCGGTGATCGAGCCGAAGCGCAACGTGCCCTGCGGCAGCTGCGCCTCGATCGAGCCGTCCGAGTAAAGCGTATAGGCCATGCCGTCGACCACGCCGGATTTGAGGATCGAAACCGGTGTCGGCGCCTCGGGCGCAGGCGCCGCCGGACGCGGCTCGGCGGCCTGATCCTTGAATTGGAAGCGCAACGGCTCGGGTGTCAGCACCGGCTCGACCGCAAGTGCCGGCGCCGCTTGCTGAAAAACGGGTTGCGGCGCGGGCGGCGCAGCTTGCGCCTCTCGCTCCGGCGCGCTGCTTTTTCGGCCAAAAGGCTTCAAAGTTTCTCGCCCGCTCCGGGCGGTTCGCCGAACGTGCCTGAACCTCAAGCCGCGGCTCGATCCTCGCCGGCGCGGCGCCATTCACCTGTTGGGCGACCGCATTGCCGACCTCGGCCTCGTCGGCGCGCACGGGCGGCTTGGGCAACAGCGATACGTCGGCATCCTCGACGACCGGCGCGTTTTCGAGCCGCACCAAGGTCGGGAATTTTTCGCGCAGCCGGTCCAACGCTGCGTCTTCGGGCAGCGTCCGCGCGGCGGCGGCAGCCGGTGCCGGACTGGGTTGTGCTGCCGGCTTGGGCGGGAATGGAAGGCGGGCCGGTGCGGCCGGCGGCAGCCCGGAAGCCGGGGCGCCAATGCCGGCTTCTTCCTGAAGAACAGGTTCGTGGAGAACCGGCACCGGAAGAACAGGCTGAGACAACGGCCGTGCGGCGAGCGCTTTTTCGATGCGACCCAGCACGCGAACCGCAAGCCCAAGGCCGATCAGGATGAGGCCGCCGACGATCGCGACCGCGCCGGGCGTGACGATCGAGGCGTCGTACTCCCGTCCGCCGAACGGCAGGCCCGGACCAATAAGCACGACCCCGGCCGCAGCGATAACCACACCCAAAATCAACAAAAACGCATACATACGCCCGTCCCCCCGAAGGACGCCCGGAGGCCCTAAAGTGTCATCATTTTGACCGCACTGTGACAGCGGCGCAAGGTTAATATATCCACGCGATTGGTTACCGGCAGCCGCCGATCCGATGACCGCGGCCGAGAGTCGTAGCCAAGGATGCGTTGCCGAGAGCGCTACCAAGAGCCGTTGCCCAACCCCCGCCTTCGGCCTATCTAGAGGAACTTTTCGCTTCGCTTGGCGGTTTCACCGACACGCCCGCATCGTTCCACTTCGCATTGAGGAGTAGACCTAATGGCATTCACCCTGCCCGAACTTCCCTATCCCTACGACGCGCTCGCCCCGTCACATGTCGCGCGAGACGCTGGAATTCCATCACGACAAGCACCACGCCGCCTACGTGACCAACGGCAACAACCTCGCCAAAGGCACGGAGTGGGAGAACAAGCCGGTCGAGGAGGTCGTCAAAGGCACTTTCGGCAAGAACCCCGGCCTCTTCAACAATGCCGCCCAGCACTACAACCACATCCATTTCTGGAAGTGGATGAAGAAGGGCGGCGGCGGCGACAAGCTGCCCGGCAAGCTCGAGAAGCAGATCACCTCCGACATCGGCCCGATGGCCAAGTTGAAGGAGGATTTCATCCAGGCCGGCGTCACCCAGTTCGGCTCCGGCTGGTGCTGGCTCGCGGTCAAGGACGGCAAGATCAGCATCACGAAGACGCCGAACGGCGAGAACCCGCTGGTGCACGGCGCCAAGCCCATCCTCGGCTGCGACGTGTGGGAGCATTCCTATTACATCGACTATCGCAACCGGCGGCCCGATTATCTCAAGGCGTTCTTCGAGAATCTCGATCAACTGGGACCACGTGGCCGAGATGTACGAAGCGGCGATGAAATAGCCGCCGCCACGACCATGCGCGCTTGGAAGCGGGGCCTCGCGCCCCGCTTTTTGCAACCGATACCATCCCGGCGCCGGCGCCCTGCGCTTTTGCCACATTGTGCCCTTCGCCGCGCAGGCCGCATCTGTGGCGGTTCGCGGCGCACCGCGCATCTGAGACCGGGCCAGTCGTGCACCAACCCGCGGCGAAGTCGATAACCTTGTCGTCGGGCGCGGCCGCAGTCGCACGCCGGCTGGATGCTGTGCGCCATCGGCGTGTTGGCGCTCATCGCTGTCGTCGCCGTGGCGACATTTCGCGACTACGGCCTCGGCTGGGACGACTACACCCATTCGGAATATGGCGACCTTCTGGTGTCGCTCTATTCGTCCGGCTTTGCCGACAAGCGCGCGCTCTCGTTCGTCAATCTCTACATGTACGGCGGCGGCTTCGATCTCCTCGCCGCGCTCGCCGCCAAGATTCTGCCGTTCGGCCTGTTCGAGACGCGCCGTCTCGTTGGCGCCGCGGTCGGTATCGTCGGCCTCTTCGTCACCTGGCGGCTCGGGCGGCGGCTCGGCGGTCCGCTCGCCGGTTTGATCGGACTGATCCTGCTCGCCACCTGCCCGCTCTACTACGGGCACATGTTCATCAACGCCAAGGATGGACCATTTGCGGTCACCAGCGTCATCGCGCTTCTCGGCATCGTGCGCGCCTTCGAGGAATATCCGCGCGCGACGCCCGCAACCGTTGCGCTGTGCGGCATCGGCATCGGCCTCGCCATCGGTTCGCGGGTCATGGGCGGCTTTGCGGTGCTCGACGCCTTGCTGCCGCTTCTGTTCATCGTCGCCGTCCGGTCGCGCGCCGGTGCGCCAAAACCTGCGCTCGCCGAGTGCGGCTCATTCCTCATCGCATTCATTCCAGGCGTGATCCTGGCCTATCTGGTCATGGGCCTGGTATGGCCGTGGAGCGTCGTTGCACCGCTCAATCCGTTTCATGCCGTCGAATATTTCTCCAATTTTTTCGAAAAGCCGTGGCGCGAGCTGTTCGACGGCCAATTGATTCCGGTTCCCGATATGCCGCGCAGCTATGTGCCGACGCTTGCCGCGCTGCAACTGCCCGAAATCCTGCTGGCGCTCGGGCTCTGCGGCATCGGCGGGCGCGATCGTCGCCGTGGTCGCGCGAAACCGTGGCGGCACGGCCGGACATCGCGCGGCGCTTCTTGCCGTCGTGCTTGCCGCGACGCTGCCGATTCTCATCACCATCGCGGCACGGCCGGCGATGTATAACGGCATCCGCCACTTCGTCTTCGTGGTGCCGCCGTTTGCCGTGCTCGGCGGGCTTGCCGGGGCCTGGATCGCGCGGCGGCTTGAACCGCTCGGCCGTGCCGCGCTGGCGGCGGGCGCGCTGGTGTTGTTCGTCGGCGCGTCTCCCCGGTCATCGAGATGGCGCGGCTGCATCCGTACGAATACACGCACTTCAATCGCATCGCCGGCGGCGCGACCGGAGCGCGGCCGCGCTTCATGCTCGACTATTGGGGCTTGTCGCTGACCCAAGCCTCGCAGCAGTTGCGCGCGTTCATCGCCGCGCGCGGCGCGCAACCGCCCCGCGGAACCTGGACGGTCGCGGTCTGCGGCCCGCATCCGCCGGTCACCGTCGCGCTCGGTGCGCAATTCACCACGACCTGGAACCCCAAGGCAGCGGATTTCGCCATGATGCTCGGCGAATTCTACTGCGCCAAGCTCGATGCGCCGATGCTGTTCGAGATCGAGCGCGACGGTGTCGTTTATGCGCGCGTCTATGATATCCGCGGCCGTTCGATCGCGACGCTGCTGACGGTGCCGGGAATCGATCAACAATAGGCGCGAATGCCGCGATGGAGATCAGGCCATGAGCGCACCTCATGTTCATGTGTTCGATGCCTACGGCACCTTGTTCGACGTCCACGCCGCGATCGCGCGGCATCGCGCCGCCGCCGGTCCCGACGCCGACCGCTTCTCCGAAATCTGGCGGGTCAAGCAGCTCGAATATGCCTGGACCTTGACGCTTGCCGGCCACTACGCCGATTTCTGGACGTTGACCGAGCGGGCGCTGGACTACGCTTTCGACCGCGTGCCGACGGTCAGCCGCGCGCTGCGCGAAAGATTGCTCGACGCCTATCTCACGCTCGACGCATTCGCCGACGCGCGTGCCGCCCTGAGCGAACTGAAGGCGCGTGGCCGGCGCATCGCCATCCTCTCCAACGGCACGCCGCGCATGCTCGACGCCGCAGTGCAGGCTTCAGGCATTTCCCCGCTATGCGACGCCGTGCTCTCGGTCGACGCGGTGCGCCTGTACAAGCCGCGGCCGCAAGTCTACGCGCTCGTCACCGATCGCTTCGGCATCAAGCCGGACGAGGTCGTGTTCGTGTCGTCCAACCGATGGGACGTCATGGGAGCGGCCTCGTTCGGGTTCCGCGCCGTCTGGGTCAATCGCGCGCAGATGCCGCAGGAATACCCGCATCAACCGCCGGCACACACCGTGTCCGACCTGTCGGCGCTGCCGTCGCTCGTATTCTGACGGTTACGCGTTCACCGCGACCGCTTCGGCTTCAACCGGCGGCAGCAATTGCGGGGCTACGAATGTCCCCTGCTCCAGCGCCTCGATCTGCTTGTCGAGCTGCGTGATGGCATAGCGCGTATAGGGGCCGATGTGGAGGTAGAAGCCCATCAGCGTGACCACGGCGCGCAGCGCGCCGGGATTGGTGTTGAGGCAATTGGTGAAGGTGCGCCAGAACCGGTCGCGGTGCTCCGGCATGCGCCGCAAAATCTCTTGCACGACATTGACGGTGCCGATCTTGGCGCGGATGTCGCCCTTGGGCATTTCGCGGCGGCGGTCCGAACAGTCGAGCAGCGACACCAGCCGGTCGATGCGCCGGCAATAGGCCTCGGGCGTATAGACCGTGGCCAGCACGCGGCGAAGATCGCGCAGCACTTCCAGCCGGGAGCGCTTGGTTTCGAAATTCAGTCCGCTGGCGACCTGGTCGTTCGAGCCCTTCGGCATGAACTCGGCGTCGACCTGCAGACGCCCTTCGCGCGCCAGCCGCCGCGACAATTGGGTGTTCGGCAGAGCCCACAACAGCCCGACGATCGACATCGGGATGGCGCAATCCTCGATCACCTCGATCATCGGTTCGGAGATCGAGCCCTTCTCGCTGTCGAAACCGACGATGAAGCCGGCGGTGACGAAAATTCCGGCCTGATAGATCTTGTGGATGCTGTCCGGGATGCTGCGCCGCGTGTTCTGTTTCTTGCGCATCGCGATCAGCGTGTCGGTATCCGGACTTTCGATACCCATGAAAATGACGTAGAAGTTCGCCTTCTTGAGCATGACGAGCAGTTCGGCGTCGTCGGCAAGATTGAGCGACGCCTCGGTGGAAAACTCGAACGGATAATCGCGCTCCTCGAGCCATTTGATCAGATGCGGCAGGAATAATTTGAGCGCTTTCTTGTTGCCAATCAGATTGTCGTCGACGAAATCGACGTGACCGCGGTAGCCGAGCTGATAAAGGGCATCGAGCTCGGCCAGCATCTGCTCGGTGGTCTTGGTGCGCGGCACCCGGCCGTAGAGCTCGATGATGTCGCAGAATTCGCAGGTGAACGGGCAGCCGCGGGAATACTGCACGCCGAGATACATGTACTGATCGAACTTGAGCAGATCGAAGCGCGGCTTCGGCGTCTTGGTGACGTCGGCCTGGAACTTCACCGCCTCGAACAGCCCCTCGTTGCTGCCACTGTCGATCGCGTCGATGAACGTGTCGATGACGCTTTCGGCTTCGCCGACGACGCGAAAGTTCGCGCGCGCATAGACGTGCGGGCTCGAAGACACGTCCGGACCGCCGACGGCAATCGGCTTGCCACGGCTGCGGCAGAGTTCGATGATGTCGAGCGTGCCGGCCTGCTGGAACATCATGCCGCCGCTCATCACCAAGTCTGCCCATTCCAGGTCGGCGTCGGCCAATTCTTCGGTGTTGAGGTTGACCAGGCGGACCTTCCATTCGCGCGG
Organism: uncultured Alphaproteobacteria bacterium; assembly: GCA_963831975.1. GTDB lineage: Bacteria > Pseudomonadota > Alphaproteobacteria > Rhizobiales > Xanthobacteraceae > BOG-931. The sequence continues at coordinate 1,187,826 of CAWHSO010000025.1, read as the reverse complement.
CAGCATGGCCGCAACCGTGATCAGGCCGAGCGGGATGGTCGGATATTTTGCGCCGATGACGGCGCAGGACTCGCGGTAGTTCCAAAACGACTCGTTGACGAAGCGCGGATAGACCATCAGCACGTTGCGGGCCTTCGGCCGCGACATCCGTGCGCTTCCATTGACTTGCTGTTCCAAGGAACCCCGCCCCGTCGGCACAATCCGCGCAGTATGGCGGTCCGGCCCGCCATTTCAAGGACAAAGCCAGACTCCGCCGGCTGTGTCCAGCATAGAAAAATACCGCCAGATCATGGCGTTATCGCGGCCCAGCCATCCCCGACAGGGTGGCGCTGGGCGGCGATTGCGCTAACCTCGGGTTCCGATCCCCACTTAGCCTCGAGAAGGAAGCGAAAATGCGTGCCGCCTATTATGAGCAGAACGGCCCGGCCAACGCGGTGCTCAAGGTCGGCGAGATCGAAACGCCGCGGCCCGGGCCGGGCGAAGTCCGCGTCAAACTTGCCACCTCCGGGGTCAATCCTTCCGACGTCAAGGCGCGCTCGGGCACGACACGCAAGATCGCTTATCCGCGCGTCGTTCCGCACAGCGACGGCGCCGGCGAAATCGACCTGGTGGGCGACGGCGTAGCCGCCACGCGGATCGGCGAGCGGGTCTGGGTGTGGAACGGGCAATGGCTGCGCCCATTCGGCACCTGCGCGGAATTCATCGTGCTCCCCGCCGCGCAAGCGGTGCGGCTGCCGGCCAAGACAAGTTTCGAAGTCGGCGCCTGTCTCGGCATTCCGGCGATGACGGCCTATCACGCCATTGCGGTTGCGGGCGCCGCACCCGGCGCGACGCTTCTGATCTCCGGCGGCGCCGGCGCCGTCGGGCATCACGCCGTGCAATTCGCCAAGGCCGCCGGCGCGACGGTGATAGCCACGATCAGTTCGCCGGAGAAAGCCGCCGCCGCGCGCGCGGCCGGCGCCGATCACACCATCGATTACCGGCGCGAAAACGTCGGCGAGCGGGTGATGGCGATCACCGGCAAGAACGGCGTCGATGCCATCGTCGAAATGGATTTCGCCGCCAACGCAAAACTCGCGCCCGACGTGCTGCGCGAGCGCGGCACCATCGTGATTTATGGAACCGGCTCGCCGCAGTCCGAAATCCCCGGAATGTTCTTTCTGCGCAACGCCATCGCGTTGAAGTTCATCTACGTGTATGAGCTGACCGCCGCCGAACGTAGCGCGGCGCTCAATGCCATCACGCGCTCGCTCGAGGCGGGTTCTCTCACCACTCTGATCGGCAAATCGTTTCCGCTCGCGGATATCGTCGCCGCCCATGAAGCCGTCGAGGGCGGCAAAATCCTCGGCAATGTCGTGGTCAATATCAGTTGACCGACATTTTCCCAAACGCTGACGTTTCGACAGGCGCGGGCAGCGACTAGGCCGCGTGGTCTTGGCCTTCGGCGCTTTCGGGATTCTTCAGCGCGGTCACGATCTGCTGCTTGGTCAGCCGCGTGCCGTCATCGCCTTCGATCAAGAGCGCAACGCGGCCGCCTTTGTTGATGTGCCGCGCCCAGCTCATCGCTTCATCGAGCCCGCTGAATTCCTTGTAGAGATGGCGATCCTTCTCCGCGGGCGAGATGCTTTCCGAGCCGCGCGGGCCGGAATAGACGCGATAGGTCATGGGTCGGATCCTCCTTCGTGAACGCACGTGCACGCTTCAACCCATATGGATGGAAAATGTGCCGGCGGTGTGTCGCCATGGAACCTGGCGCGGCGCGTTGACGCGGGCGAAAATGCGTCGTTACCATTGCGGCAAATGCATATTGAACGGGAGGATCGCTATGCGCCTATTTTTTCAGCCGGCAATCGGCGTGTTCATTGCCGCAGCAGCACTGGTGCAATCTGCTCATGCCCAGAGCAATGCCGCGTATCTCGCCACCTACGTCGAAGTCATGCCCAATGCGGTCGCTTCCCGGCATCGCGCTGCTCAAGCAATATCGCGATGCGACCCTCAAGGAAGACGGCAATTTGCGTGCCGAGGCGCTTGCCGAGATCGAACGGCCGAACCGCTTCGTCGTCGTGGAAGTCTGGCGCGACAAGGCGGCGCTCGACGCCCACGGCCAAAGCGCGGCCACGTTAAAATTACGCGACAAGCTCAAACCGATCGCAGACGCGCCCTACGACGAGCGCATCAACAATGCGCTCTATGTCACGGAGGTAAGAACGAGAGCCAGTCCGGCGCGATTCTTTACGTGGTTACCCATGTCGACGTCATTCCCGCCGGCAAGGACGACTGCATGGCGGCGCTCAAGGCGATGAGCGTCGACACCGCCGGCGATCCCGGCAATATCAGCTACGAAGTGCTGCAGCAGGCCAACCGCGGCAACCACTTCACCGTCATCGAGGCGTGGACCAACCGCAAGGCGCTCGATGCCCATGCCATGGCGGCACACACGCGCGCCTTTCGCGAAAAAATCAGCCCGAACGCGGGCGCGCTCTATGACGAGCGCATTTATAAGGCGCTGAACTGACGCTTGCGCTACTTCTGCGGCGCGAAATTTTGATTGCTGTAGGGCAACGACGTCGGCCGCTGGATGGCGATGAAACCGTGATCCAGGGTGTGGTGGCAGCTGTTGCAGCCGGCGGTGAGCTGATCGAAGGCGGCGGTAAACGCCGCGCGATCCTTGTTATCGATGATCTTCTGCAGCGCCTGCAGCGGCGCGCCGACGGCTTTGTCCACGGTGTCGCCGCCCAATAGCTTGTTCACATCCTCAAAACCTTCGTTCAATTCGCCGATCTCGTAGTCGGCGAGCGGCCAATTGCCGGCGCGGCCGGCGAACCAAAGTTTGATGTGGCGAAGCTGTTGCAAGGTCATGATCTCGCCGAGGCCGGGCCCTGCCGGTGAATCTCTGCGCGCTCGCGGTCGGCACCGCCAACAGCGCCGATGCCGATCAAGACTGCAAAAGTCGGCCTCATGAATTCCTCCTTCAGAGCCGCCTAGCTTGTTGGCGGAAGCCGCTCGCTGCACGCCTTCGGATAGGCCGCTTGGCATGCCTCATAGAGCGCGGGGCAGGCAAGCGCCGCGGCAAGCGCAGCATCGACGGTTTTCAACCGGTCGCCGGCGGCGCGCGACTGCGGATCGTAAGTCAGCACCGCGTCGACCCGCTCGACGCCACGATCGGTCATCAGGAAGCGCTCGGCGCCGTTGAAATACATCGTCCCGATCTTGATCGCATCGGTGAGCTTCTTGGTGTACTCGGCCGCCGTCTTGGGATCGGGCTTGACGCGGGCGCGGGTCGCAATGTCGGTGTAGAAGACGTTGAGCTTGAAATAGGCGCCGCCGCATTGGGCGAGCGCAAGCCAATACGGCTTGCCGTTGAAGGCGCCGGGCGCCGCCACCACGCTGTCGCGCTTGTCGAGCGGCGCCGCTGGCACCGGCGGCGGCGTGACCTCGCGCGGCGCGGCGCGGTTGCGGCGGCTCTGCGCATCCGCGCTGGTGGCGCCAACGGCCATGAGCGCGACGACGAGCAGCGCGGCTTTCGCAAAAATTCCGGGCATGAGGCGATTATAGTCGGGTCGCTGCACCGGGTTCAAAACTTCTCGACCCAGGGCCGCAGCTCGATCTCCCAGGCCCAGGCGCTGCGATGCTGGCGCAGCAAATCGAGATAGCTTTGCGCGATGGCGTCGGGATCGAGCATGGCGTCGGGCTTGTCCGGCGGATTGGGCCGGCGCGGGCTCAAAATGCCGCCGTCGACGACAATATGGGCGACGTGAATGCCTTGCGGCTGAAGTTCCCGCGCCATGCTTTGCGCGAGCCCCCGCAGCGCGAACTTGCCCATGGCGAACGGCGCCGACTGCGCATAGCCCTTCACGCCCGCCGAAGCCCCGGTGAGCATGATCGCGCCGTGAGCTTTCGGCACCATGCGCTTGGCGGCCTGCTGCGCGACCAGGAAACCGCCGAAAGCGGTCACCGCGAGCGCGCGCTCGACCTCGACCGGATCGAGGTCGATGAACGGCCCGCGGGTGCGATAGCTGGCATTGTAGACCACCACGTCGGGCGCGCCGCCCGCAGCCTCGACGTCGGCGAACAGCTTTGCGACCTGCGCCGCGATCGGTCGCGTCGCAGGTGAAAGCCTTGCCGCCGATCTCCTGCGCCAGCGCCGCCAGATTTTCGAGCCGGCGCGCCGCCACAGCGACCTTCATGCCCGATTTGGCAAACAGGCGCGCCAGCGAGGCGCTTAAGCCCGGAGCCGACGCCGACGATGAGCGCTGTTCGGTAATCCATGATACCCATTCCCCGCCCAATCGAGAACTGAGCGTACTGTGCATCCCTGGCTACCGCTAGACAATTCCCGGCCAAGCGCCGCGCTCAAAGTCGTCGTCAGCGTCGCGATGCTAAGCGATTAAGTCAACCGTCGAGGGATTTTGTGTTTTTTGCGATGTACCTGCAGGCGCGCCGTTGCCGCCGGCATCGTTCCCGGCCGACGGCCCCTGTAGCGAACCACCGAACGTCACCGCGGGACCGAAATTTGCCCGATCCAATGGATCGATATGCCGCTCGAGCTGTTTCTGGAGTTGGTTCGTCGTCTGGTGCGGATCCTGGCCCAGGCGAGCCTTGTCGATATCGCAACAGTTCATGCAAATGTAACCGTTGACGATCACCATCGCGCGCGCTTGCCCCCGGTATTTGACGCTAGGTTGCGCCCGTAAAGCAAACGTAAAGGGCGTCATCACAGCCGCGTGACGGCGACGCCGCGCGCTCAATCGATCACGGCGATGGCGTTGATCTCGACCAGGCAGCGCGGATCGGTGGCGAGCCGCACCACTTGTACCGTGGTCGTGGTCGGCTTGGCATCGCGAAATACTCGCCCCAAACCCGGTTGAGCGCATCCTGATCGGTCAGATCGGTGACGAAGCGGTCGGCGGTGACCACGTCGGCAAAGCTGGCGCCCACCGCATCGAGCCCGCGCTTGAGATTTTCCAGCGCCGCGCGCGCCTGCCCCGCCATGTCGCGCGGCATGGCGTCGAACTCTTCCGGCCGATGCGGATGATGATGATAGACCGGCGCCGCGGTGACGCCGGCGAGATAAACCGTGGTGCCGCCCCTGACCTTGATCGCCGGCGCATAGGGCATCCAAAGGTCCGGCGCGTCCGGCCAATGGATGTGCTCGATGGTTTTGGGCAAGACTGTACTGGACATGACGAAGCTCCTGGTCGGCGCGGCGGGCGGCATGGCAATATAGACCCATGCGCAAAATTCCGCAGGCTGCCGGTCTATACCTTGCCGTGCTGGAGCTCGTCTTCGCGCTCGGCTGGACCGTCTATGCCATCTATCTGCCGCGGCTCGCGGCGTCCGCCGGCATTGCCGCCGGCGCCGTCATCTACATCCTGATGCTCGACCAGGCGATCTTCACGATCACCGACTTCGCCATGGGGGTTGCCGCCGACAAGGTTTCGCGGCTGGTCGGCCGGCTCGGCCATTGGGTGGCGGCGATCACGGCATTGAGCTGCGCGGCGTTCGTCGGCCTGCCCTTCGTCGCCGGCGCAAAACTTGGCCCGACCGCCCTGCTCGCTGCTCATCGTCATCTGGGCGGTGACCTCCTCGGCGTTGCGCGCGCCGCCGCTGATGCTGCTCGGCAAATACGCGGCACGGCCCGCGATCCCCTATCTCGCCAGCCTCGCCATGCTCGGGCTGGGCATCGCCGGCGCGGTGTCGCCCTATCTCGCCATCACGCTCGCCAAGCAGGACCCGCGGCTGCCCTTTGTCATCGCCAGCGTCGCGCTGGTGCTGGCCAGTCTCGGCTTGGCTAAGGTCGAACGCTCGCTGGCGAAGGACGCGCCGCCAAAACCCGAACCACCGAAAAATGTGGATCGCGCCGTCCCCGTCATTGTTTTCGCGCTGGCGACTGTGATTTTCGCATTCGGCTTTCAGTTGCACTTTTTCTTCAATAGCGCGCCGCGCTTCAAGCAGTTCACCAGCGATATCGGCACGCTGATGCCGGTGTTCTGGGTTGGCTTCAGCATCGGCATGTTTCCGGCAAGCCTGATCACCAAGCGCTGGGGCGGCCTGCCGGTGATGGGGCTGTTCGGATTCATCGGCGCCGTCGCCATCGTGGTGATGGAATTTTCCGGCAGGCTCGAAGTCGCCATCGCGGCGCAACTGATCGCCGGCGCCGCCTGGGGCTGCATCCTGATGAGCGCGTTCTCCGCCGCCGCGGCGCTCGGCTATACCGGCGCCGAAGGCAAGACCACCGGCATGCTGTTCTCCGCGCTGGCGCTCGCCACTTTCGCCCGCATGGCGACGACCGCGAGCGGCGCGCTGAACGATCCGTCGCTGGCGCCGCTGCTGCATTGGGCGCCGATTGTGTGCTGGGCGATTGGGGGCGCGATGCTTCTGTTGCTCTCCATTGCGCGCATGCGCCGCGCGATTGAATGAATGAAATTCCCTAGGGAGAATTTTTGACAAATACCTGGAAGATCGACTTAAGCGCGTCGACGAAGGGTGACGCAAGAATAGGCGCGAGCACCGCCAATAAACCCGCGATCGTGGATATCGGCGCGAACACGAGAGAACTCTCGTCATCCGGCCTATCAACTGACTGCTGCGGTAGCGGCGCTTGCTTCGCCGCACCGGCAGCGGGCGGCGCCTCTTGTCGCAGCTCTGTTACCCTGAGATGCAGTTCTTCGGCTGGGGATATGGACGCGTATTCGAGAGTTTCCTCGATCCGCGATTCGGTGGATGGCTGTGCGGGCGATTTTTGCTTTGCCACGCCACCAACGGAATGCGTCTCGCGTCGCAACGCCAATACGTCCAAGTACCATGCCGCGATCGCCGGCCCGAACGCCGCGATAAGTCCCATTGTTCCCTGAGCGCCGAGTTGAAGCGTCAGAGCGTCCGCCAGCGGCTGTAACCCGGCAGCCTGATCCTTGTCGATCAAAGCGAGGGGCCACGCCATCAAGGCCTTTTGCGCCAACACCCCGACGACCAGAAAGGTTGAGCCAAGCCCAAGGCCCATGCGGAGCCACCTTAGACGATCCTCCAAAACATTGCGGCTGAGCTGTCGCTTGTCCTCGCGGATCGATAAAATCGCTAACCCAGCCAGCAGCGTCCCGATCGACCACAAGGAGACGAAGGTATTGAATTTGACGAGGTGCGAGGCCGCATTTCCGGCACCGTCCGATACCTTCAGCGGCTCGACATAAGGAAAGAACTCATCTGCTTTTGTCAGTAAATTTTCAAGCAGGAGGGGACGACCCGGCGGCGTAAATTCGGCGCTAGAACAGATTTTGGCAAGCGCGGCGAAAATCACCATCATGGCTATCGTCGCGAACCAACCGCATCGCTGTTGAAAAACGGTCATGCCGAAAAGAAAAACTGCGGCCGATATCAGATATAGAAATGCGCTCGAGACCGCATAGGTGATCCGGCCGCGATATTGCTGACCCACGGTCCAGAACACGAGCGCCTCGGAATCGTATTGCGGGAGCGCTTGCTTCGCGACAGGCGCATGCGCGGGTGGCTCAACTCCGGTTGAGCTGGAAGAGGCAGGAGGAAGTGGCGGCGCCGCTGCCGGCGGCACCGGAGCGGCGGACGATCGCGCGTCACGATCTTCTTTGTTTTTCGCGGCGTCCGTCTGCGCCGCGGTGGCGTCGAAGGGCGTTGCCTGATGATAAGTCAGCGGGATCGCGAGCTGGGCGGGGATTAAGAATAAATCGGTGTAATAGATGCTGATAAGACCGAACAACAACGGACCCGCGACACAGCAAGCCGCTAGCGCGCCACGTCTGAAGATCTCGCTGAGTTTCATCGCCACACCCCACACAATGCTAAAGTCTTCAGAAGCGATTGGCGAGGGTATTTGTGCGCATGCTTACATCCGAAACACCCCGAACCGCGTCTCCGGGATCGGCGCATTGAGCGCCGCCGAGAAGCACAGCGCCAGCACGCGGCGCGTTTCGGCCGGCGTGATGATGCCGTCGTCCCACAGCCGCGCGGTGGCGTAATAGGGATTGCCCTCGGCCTCGTATTGCTCGCGGATCGGCTGCTTGAATTCCTCCTCCTCGACCTCGGACCATTTTTTGCCGGCGGCCTCGATGTTGTCGCGCCGCACCGTGGCGAGCACGCTCGCCGCCTGCTCGCCGCCCATCACCGAGATGCGCGCGTTCGGCCAGGTGAACAGGAAGCGCGGGCCGTAGGCGCGGCCGCACATGCCGTAATTGCCGGCGCCGTAGGAGCCGCCGATGATGACCGTGATCTTCGGCACCTGCGCGCAGGCGACCGCGGTCACCATCTTGGCGCCGTCCTTGGCGATGCCGCCGGCCTCGTAGTCGCGGCCGACGATGAAGCCGACGATGTTCTGCAGGAACAGCAGCGGCATGCGGCGCTGGCAGCACAGCTCGATGAAATGCGCGGCCTTGAGCGCGCTCTCCGAGAACAGGATGCCGTTGTTGCCGAGGATGCCGACCGGAATGCCGTGGATGTGGGCGAAGCCGGTGACCAGCGTCGTGCCGTAGAGCGCCTTGAACTCGTCGAACTCGGAGCCGTCGACCAGCCGCGCGATCACCTCGCGCACGTCGTATTGCTTTTTCAGATCGGCCGGCACGATGCCGTCGAGCTCGCCGGCGTCGTATTTCGGCTCGGCCGGCTTGGCGAGCGGAATGTCGATCGCCTTCTTCGTGTTCAGATTGGCGACGATGCTGGCGGCACAGCGCCAGCGCGTGGCGGTCGTTCTCGGCGCAGTAATCGGCGACGCCGGATTTTTTCGCGTGCACGTCGGCGCCGCCGAGCTCTTCGGCGCTGACGACCTCGCCGGTCGCCGCCTTCACCAGCGGCGGGCCGCCGAGGAAGATCGTGCCCTGGTTGCGCACGATGATGGTCTCGTCCGACATCGCCGGCACGTAGGCGCCGCCCGCCGTGCACGAGCCCATGACCACCGCGATCTGGGCAATGCCGGCGGCCGACAGCGTCGCCTGATTGTAGAAGATGCGGCCGAAATGCTCGCGGTCGGGAAACACCTCGGTCTGGTGCGGCAGGTTGGCGCCGCCGGAATCGACCAGATAGATGCACGGCAGCCGGTTCTCGCGCGCGATCTCCTGGGCGCGCAGATGCTTCTTCACCGTCATCGGATAATAGGTGCCGCCCTTGATGGTGGAATCGTTGCAGACGATCACGCATTCGCGGCCGGCGACGCGGCCGATGCCGGTGATGATGCCGGCGCCGTGGATGGCGTCGTCGTACATGCCGTTGGCGGCGAGCGGCGACAGTTCGAGGAACGGCGCGCCCGGATCGATGCAGCGTCATCACCCGCTCGCGCGGCAACAGCTTGCCGCGCGCCAGGTGGCGCTCGCGGGCGCTGCGGCGGGCCGCCTTCGGCCGCCTTGGCGCGCTGCGCTTCAAGCTCCGCGACCAGCGCGCGCATCGCCGCCTGGTTGGCGCGGAACTCCTTCGACGCGGTGTCGACGCTTGGTTGCGATGGCGGTCACGAATCCCTCTCGCCGAGTGGGATTCCACTACGCCGCGCGCGCCAGCGCAACGCGCTCCGCATGGGATGCAGTGCATTTCGAGCAGGACTGAGACGAGAGCGCGGAGGCCGGCTTTCGGCGCCCCATGCCGCTAGGCGCGCACTTCCTGGCGCTGAAAGACCACGTAGCCGATGACGAACAGCACGATCGCGGTGGCGATCATGCCGACGATCTGCGGCCAGGCGATCAAGACGCTCGCGCCGAGCGGCAGCGGCGCGCCGAGCACGGCGCCCTGCAGCTGGCTGAGATAGATCGGCCCGAGCGCGCGCGTCGTCGGATCGAGCAGCGCCACCACGATCTCGGCGAACAAGGTCGATGGCGACAACCGCGCCAGGATCTGCTCCAGCATCCGCCGTGCCGGGCGTCTGCAAGCCAAGCGCCGCGTAACGCGGATCCGGCGGCACGATGATTTGCGCGATCGCGCCGGCCAGCACCGGCCATATGAACGTGAAGAACAGCCAGATGCCGAGCGTGACCAGCGCCGCGGTGGCGGCCGAGCGGAACAGGATCGAGAACAGCAGCGCCAGCGCCAGCCACACGCCGGCATAAACGATCGTCACCAGCAGGAAGACGAAGCTGCGGGCGATCTCCTCGGCGCCGGGCGGGATGCCGATCAGCAGCAGGCCGAGCCCGATCACCAGAGCCACAGCGCGACCAGGCTGATCGACAGCGTCACCAGGCCGGCGAGAAATTTGCCGAACAGCAGCGCGTCGCGATAGATCGGCTGCGCCAGAATGCGCGACAGCGTGCGCCGGTTGTGCTCGCCGTTGACCGAATCGAAGCCGAGCCCGATCGCCATCAGCGGCACCAGGAACGACAGGAACGAGACGAACGACGGCAGCGGATCGCGCGAGGTCGTGAACAGCCGCAGGAACAGGAACGGATCCTCCGCGGTGGTGTCCTTGATCTGCTGGATCGCGCCATAGAGCGCGGCGAGCGCGACCAGCACGACGAGCCATTCGAGCACGCGCATGCGCACGCTCGTCAGGTGGTCCGACAGCTCCTTGAGCATGACCACGCCGAGGCCTTGAAAGGCCGAGCCTTCACGCTGCATGCCGCGTTCCCTCCTTCATGCCTCGTCGGGCTTGGCCTCGAAGTAGCGGGTGTAGATCGCCTCGAGGCTCGGCTCCTGCACGCCGAGAAATTTGAGGCGGCCTTGCATCGCGACCACTTCGGCCGCCGCTTCCGGCCGCACGTCGCGGTCGGCATGCAGCCGCAGCTTGCCGATGCCGGTCTTCTCGACGCCGCTGACGCCGGGAATGAGCGCAAGCCGCTCGGCAAGCCCGGCGCCGTCGGCCTCGATATCGACCACATAGCCGCCGCCGAGAATCTGGCGGCCGAGCTCGGGCACCGTACCCATCAGCGCGATCTTGCCGCCGCTGAACAAGGCGACGCGGTCGCACACGCTCTGCACCCGCTCGAGCAGATGCGAGGACAACAGCACCGACACGCCCTCGGCCTTGAAGCCGCGGATGATGCCGAGCAGCTCCGCGGTGGCGTGCGGATCGAGGCCCGACGTCGGCTCGTCGAGGATGGCGATCTGCGCGCCCTTCATCAGGATTTCGGCAAGGCCGAGACGCTGCCGCATGCCGCGCGAGAAAGTGGCGACGCGCTTGTCGGCAAACTCGGCAAGCCCGACCCGATCGAGCGCGTCGGCGATGCGCTTCTCGCGCTCGGCGAGCCGAAAGCCGATCAGGCGCGCGGTATAGCGCAGATTGTCGGCGGCGGTGAGGTTGTCGTAGAAGCCGACCGTGTCGGGCAGATAGCCGACGCGGCGCTTGACCGAGAGCGGCTCGCGCGCCGGATTGAAGCCGAGCACGCGCACCTCGCCGCCGGAGATTTCGGTCAAGCCGAGCAGCATCAGGATCGTCGTCGTCTTGCCCGCGCCGTTGGGGCCGAGGAGACCGAAAATCTCCCCGCGCCCGACGGTAAACGAGATGTGGTCGACGGCGACCGCCGTGCCGTAGTTTTTGGTGAGGCCTGTGGCCTCGATGACGGTATCCTCGCTCATCGCCGGCCGAACCTCGCCACCGCGCCGACCATGACGAGAAGCGCGACGCCGATGATGCCGACGCCGGCGATGCCCCACATCGTCGAGGTCGTCACCGTGACGCGGAAGGTGGTGGAGGCCGATTCACCGCGCGCCGAGGCGCGGATCGTCGTCACGTAGTCGCCGGCGATCGCCTTGTCGGTCGGCGTGATCAGCGCCTGCACTTCCTTGTTGTCGTTCGGCGCGATGCGATCGATCGGTCTTCGGATCGAAGGTGACCTTCCAGCCGCTCGGCGCCGAGCCGCTGAGCTGGATATCGTCGGCCGGCGCCGTGCCGGTATTGGTGATGACGACCGGCACGGTCGTTTCCTTGCCCGCCGAGGCGCGCGTCGAAACCAGGCCCTCGCGGCCGCTGATGTCGAGCCTCGGCTGGCCGGTGATGTTGAGGCCGAGATCGGCCGTCGCCGAAGCGTCCTCGGCGGCGACCCGCGCCGTGACCTTGTAGTGGCCGGCCGCGGCCGTATTCGGCGGCGTGACCTTGAGCTTCACGTCCTTGCTCTGGCCGGCATCGACCGGCACGGCGTTGAGTTCCTGGCTGCCGTACTGCTCGGTGAACGTGGCGTCGAAATTTTGCGGCGCCTGGGCCGAGAGCGCGACGGTCAGCTTCTTGCCGCTGTCGTTCTTGATGCTGAGCTGATACTCGAAGCTCGACTTCGACGGTGCCGCGCAATTCGGGAAGTTGCGGCGTCAGCGTCAGCTTGGCCGGCAAATCCTTGGCCAGCGTCACCGCGATCGGCAACTGCAATGTCGTCGCGCTTCCGGCGGCGGAGACGGTGAGCGTCTGCGTGCCCATGGCCGCGTCCTTCGGCACGTCGAGCCGCAACGACAGCGAGACGCTGGAATTGGTCGCCGGCATCGCCGCGGCGACCGGCTGGCCGCCGCCCATCAGCGTTGCCGTCCAGCCCGTCGGCACGCCGGAAACCGACAGCGCCAGGCGCTCGGGCGCCATGTCGTAATTCTGCAGTCGCAGACTGACCGTGGAGGTCTCGCCCGGCCGCAGCGTGACCGCCGGATAGTCGCTCATCAGAAAGAGGCCCTTGACGTCCTTCGGCGCGTCGTCGGCCTTGACGGCCGGTGCAAGACAAACCGCAAAAGCGGCAAGGGCGGCGATAAATCCATATCGCATTAGCATTGGCTCCCGTGCAGGAAATGGTTCGGCGTGCCCCCTCCCCGACGCGCTCAAAACGAGCTCGGGCGAGGAAGTGAGCATTGTCGGCGTAATCGTGACAAAATCATGCAGACACCAGCCTGTTTGGCAAGGGTTGGGCGAAAAGTCCTGCGGTAGAGAGCCGCAGCCGATCGGGAGCTGCGCCGATGCGCCGCAGCAGAGATCAGCGCCGGCATTTTGGCGTTCCGGCGCAAGACCGCCCTTGAAGTCCTGCTCGCACATCCGGGCGGACCGTTCTGGGCAAAAAAGGACGATGGGGTCTGGACGATCCCCAAAGGCCTCGTCGAGCCGGGCGACGATCTCCTCGCCACCGCGCGGCGCGAATTCACCGAGGAGACGAACCTGACGGCCGACGGCGCGTTGATCGCGCTTGCGCCGGTTAACCAAAAGAGCGGAAAGGTCGTGCACGCCTGGGCGTTCGAAGCGGATTTCGATCTTGGCGGCGTTCGCAAGCAACACGTTCGAGATCGAGTGGCCGCCGAAATCCGGCAGCGGCAAAACTTTCCGGAAATCGACCGCATCGCCTATTTCGCGCTGCCGGCCGCCAAGATCAAGATTCTCGCCTATCAGCTGCCGCTGCTGCTCGAGCTCGAAGCAGCGCTTCGCCTGAACGGCTCACTCCCGCAGCACGTCCGGCCAATCGACCTCATCGTGCGGCAGCACCCAAGGCTCGCGCCGCGCCGCGTCGCGCCATTCGCTCCAGGCCGGCAGCGCCATCATGGCGCGCATATAAGCGCGCGCGGTGTCGCTCACCTCGACGGCGTAGGTGTGGAAGCGCCAGACGACCGGCGCATACATGGCGTCGGCCGCGCCGAAGGCGCCGAACAGAAACGGCCCGGCCGCGCCGTATCGCGCGCGGCATTCGCTCCAGATCGCGTCGATGCGCGCCACATCGGTCTTCGACCCATCGTCGAGCGCGCGCGGCTTCACCGGCCGCCAGACGTTCATCGGCAGCTGGCGCCGCAGCGGCATGAATCCGGCGTGCATCTCGGCGGCAACCGCGCGCGCATGCGCGCGAGCGCCGTCGTCCTTCGGCCATAAGCGCGGCCGCGGGAAATTTCTCGGCCAGATATTCGAGGATCGCCAGCGATTCCCAAACCCGAGTCTCGCCGTCGATCAGCACCGGCACCTTGCCGGCGCCGCTGACCGCCGTCACCCGCGCCTTGAAATCCTGCGCTTCGAGCGAAATGACCGTTTCCTCGAACGCGATCCCGGCCACCTTCATGGCAAGCCACGGCCGCAACGACCACGACGAGTAGTTCTTGTTGCCGATCACCAGATGCAGCGCCATGGGCGCGAGTGTAGCGCGGATTTCGCCGAGGCGAAATTCGAGCTACCAAAGCATCGTGGAAACGACGATGGGCATTCTGGTGGTGATTTGGCGAAGCAATTCGCGTCGCAATCGCGCACGGCGCGATGCCTGACTTAAGCCTGCGATCAAACGAGGCCAGTCACGACCGCGATAAAGGAAACGAACAGAACCGCCGACGCCGTGCACAACGCCGTCAGCGCGGTTTCGACCCAGCGGCCGGCCGTCGACTGAGCCGCGGCGGCCATGGCGTCGAGCTCGGGTTCGAGCGCGGCATGCGTATCCATCAACATGATTGTCCAACCCCCCGAGGACATCTCGCCGAGACGTGACGCAACACTTTTCGCCCGACTCAAATCCGATCCTCAGCCCTGCCAGCATCGAGGTCCCCAGTGAAGGATTGGTAAAAAAGCCCGGAATCGGGCTTTGCGCTTTCCGGAAAGGTTAGCGCGCGGCTATCAAGGCGCCGGGAACAACTCCGCGGTCTTGCCGGTGATCCGGTAGGCCAAAAGGCCGACCCACTCGCGCACGGCGGTGTCGGTGCGGCGCAAGCCGTCGCCGAGCGAGGCAAACGGCGTCAGCGCATCGACCGGCCCGCGCGTGCGCCAATCGACCGGATAGGCCTCGACCGGAAAGCCGGCGGCGCGGAACGCCGCGATGGCGCGCGGCATATGATAGGCCGACGTCACCAGAAGCCAGCGCTCGCCCGGCTTCGGATTGGCGAGCAAGCGCGAGAACACCGCGTTCTCGATGGTGTTGCGCGACTGCTCCTCCGCCGTGATCCGCTCGTGCGCAATGCCGAGCGCCTCGAATTCCTGCACGGCGATCGCCGCCTCGACCGCTTCGCTGGCGAGCAGGAAATTGCTGCCGCCGGAAAAAATGATCCGCGCATTCGGATAGCGGCGCGCAAGCTCGACGGTGGCGGTGATGCGCTCGGCCGCTTCGTTGAGCGCGACGGCGCCGCGCGCCGCCGACACGTCCGGCGAGATCGCGCCGCCGAGCACGACGATGCCGTCGGGCGGCGCCGCGCGAAGGGTCCCAGGGCGGAAAGCGCTGCTCCAGCGGCAGGATCAGCGCGTTGCCGAGCGGCGACAGTCCGGCGACGGCGATGAGCACAAGGCTCGTCACGACGAGCCAACTGGCCAGCCGCGTGAAGCGCGTGCACAGCAGCACCAGGCCGACGATGCCGATCGCGATCAGAAGATTGGACGGCAGCGCGAAGAAGCCGAGGATCTTGGAGAGGATGAAGAACACGCCGGCCCCTCCGCACTCGCCTTGCGGCGAACGATAACTAGCCGCGCGTCTTGCGCCACGCCGCGTAGCGCGCCTTGGCGTCGTCGTTCGGCGGATAGAGGCCGGGCAGCTTCACGCCCTTCTCGACCTCGCTGAACACCCAGCTCTCGTAGAGCTCGTGCTCGGCGCCTTCGTGGGCGACGAATTCCACCATGGCCTGCGGAATGACCACGGCGCCGTCGTCGTCGGCCACGATCACGTCGCCGGGAAAGATGGCGCAGCCGCCGCAGCCGATCGGCTGCTGCCAGCCGACGAAGGTCAAGCCGTTGACCGAGGCCGGCGCGGCGACGCCGGCGCACCACACCGGCAGCGCGCTGGTCAAGCACGCCGGCGCGGTCGCGCAGGACGCCGTCGGTGACCAGCGCCGCGACATTTCGCTTTTTCATCCGCGCGCACAGAATGTCGCCGAAGATGCCGGCGCTCGGCACGCCCATGGCGTCGGCGACCGCGATCACGCCCTCCGGCATCTCCTCGATCGCGGCGCGGGTCGAGATCGGGCTGGCCCAGCTTTCCGGCGTCGCCAGATCTTCGCGCACCGGCACGAAGCGCAAGCGTGAAGGCCGGCCCGATGATGCGCTCGCCGTTCGAAACGAGCGGCTTCGGGCCGTTCATCCAGCAGCGCCGGATGCCCTTCTTCAGCAGCATGGTGGTGATCGTCGCGGTGGTCACCTTGCGCAGAATGTCGAACAGCGCGTCGCTCATCGCTTGCCTCGCTGAAAGAAAATCACGCCGGCGCCATGCCGAGCCGCTCGTCGCGGCGGCGCAGCCAGGCCACGAACGGGATCGACAGCAGCACCATCCAGCCCTTGCCGACCACTTGCCCGAGCAGGAAATCGAGCGAGCCGAAGGCGAGCCACAGGAACACGATCGAAGTCGACGACCAGCCCGACGACGCTCGAAGCGACCACGGCGAGCGACGAGCCGGCGTCGCGCCAGCGGCGTATAGACCGCGAGGTCGGCGAATTCCGAAAGCAGGAACGCGACACCGGAGGCGAGAACAAGCGACGGCGGCGCCAGCAGTGCCGACAGGCCGGTGCCGCACAGAATCGCCAGCGCCGACATCACCGGCGCCCAACCGCCGTTGCACGAGATCGCGCAGCACCAGCGCGACGCCGACCATCATGACGCCCGACGGCGCCATCAAGCCGGGCGCGACCGGCACGACGCAGGGGCCGTGCGGCGATGCACGCGGTGCCGACATGGCCGATCAGCCAATTGGCCGCCGGGATCGTCAACGCGAACAGGACCAGAAAAATCACGCCTTCGCGCCGGCGCTGCTGCTCTCTGATCCGATGTCATGCCGCTGCCTTCCACTTCGCATAACCCTCCGCGCGCAGCCGGCAGGCCGGACATTCGCCGCAGCCGAAACCCCAAGCGTGCCGGTGCTCGCGGTCGCCGAGATAGCAGGTGTGGGTCTCGGCGAGAAGAAGCTCGATCAGGGGCGCGCCGCCGATCTCGTGCGCCAGCGCAAACGTCGCCGCCTTGTCGATCCACATCAGCGGCGTGTGGATGACGAAGCGGCGGTCCATGCCGAGCGTGAGCGCAAGCTGCATCGCCTTGATGGTGTCGTCGCGGCAGTCGGGATAGCCGGAAAAATCGGTCTCGCACATGCCGGCGACGAGGTGTTTCATGCCGCGCCGATAGGCGAGCGCGCCGGCGAAGGAGAAAAACACCAGATTGCGGCCGGGCACGAATGTGGTCGGCAGGCCGGAGTTCGGAGATTTCGATGGCGACGTCGCGGGTCAGCGCGGTTTCCGAAATCGCGGCGAGCGCATCGATCCGCACCACATGATCTTCGCCGAGCCGCTCGCGCCACGCTGCGGAGCAGCTGCGACAGCCGCTCGCGAATGCGCGGCCGCACGTCGAGCTCGACGGCGTGCCGCTGCCCATAATCGAACCCGATGGTCTCAACGCGGGCAAAGCGCTCCAGCGCCCAGGCGAGGCAGACCGTCGAATCCTGCCCGCCCGAGAACAAAACCAGCGCGTCGCCGAGCAAGCTCACCGCCGCCCATCCTTCAGCCAGGCGCCGATCCGCTCGACCGCTTCGTGCATCTCCTCGCGCGAGCCGGCGTAGCACAGGCGCAGGAAATTCCGTCCGCGCAGCGGATCGAAATCGACGCCGGGCGTCGCCGCGACCCCCGCCTCCTCCAGCATGCGCGTGGCGAAAGCGAAACTGTCGGTCGAGAAGCGCGAAACGTCGGCGTAGAGATAGAACGCGCCGTCGGCCGGCAGGAATGAATCGAGCCCGGCGCGCGGCAATCCCTCGACGCAGAATGCGCCGGTTCTCCTCATAGCCGTGCTTGACCTCGTCCAGCTCCGCGCGCCCGTCGAATGCCGCTTCGGCGGCGATCTGCGACAGCGTCGGCACCGAAATCGCGAGATTCTGCTGCAGCCGCTCGACCGCCCGCACCAGCGCCGGCGGCACCACCATCCAGCCGATCCGCCATCCGGTCATGCAAAAATATTTGGAAAACGAATTGATGATGATGGCGTCGGCCGAGAGGCCCGCGGCGCTCTCGGCGGCGAAGGCATAATCGAGGCCGTGATAGATCTCGTCCGATATGAAGGCGATGCCGGCATCCTCGGCGCATCGGATCAGTTCGGCGAGCGCCGGCGCCGTCATCATGGTGCCGGTCGGATTGGCCGGAGAGCCGACGATCACGCCCTTGAGCGGCCGCGCGCGATGCTGCGCCAACAGCGCTTCGCCGGTGATCGACCATCGCGTCTGCGCATTGGTCTCGATCCACACCGGCTCGCAGCCGAGCGCGGTGAGGATATGGCGATAGGGCGGATAGCCCGGCAGCGCCATCGCTACGCGATCTCCCGCTTCGAAAGCGGCGAGAAACGCCAGAATGAATCCGGCCGACGAGCCGGTGGTGACGACGATGCGTGCCGGATCGATGTCGAGACCGTGCCATTCGGCATAAGCTCGCGCGATGCGCCGGCGCAGCGAGGCAATCCCGAGCGTTTCGGTATAGCCGAGCGGGCCCGCCGAGAGCGCCGCCCGCGCCGCGGCGATTGCGGTCGCCGGCGCGCCCGCGGCCGGCTGGCCGACCTCCATATGGATGATGCGGCGGCCTTGCGCCTCGAGCCGCGCCGCAGCCGCCATGACGTCCATCACCATGAACGGCGGCACGGCGCTGCGGGCCGACGGCTGCAACAGGCGTTTCGCCTTATCGAGCATCAATTCGCCTTTACATCCCGGATCTTGGCCGGCTCGGCGACCGCCCCGCTGCTGCCGTATTCAGCGGGTTTCGTGGCGCCCGGCTTCGGCGCGGCGACCGTGTCGGCCTTGTGTTGACCGTTACCGGCGTCCATAGCTCGGGTCCCGAACAGAGGGATCGAAACTTGTCCCAGATGAATCCTGCAAGTCCTCCTAGCAAGGTGCGCCCGGTGAGGCCAGCTTCGCGCGCCATCGCGCTTGCCACGGCCGCCGCAGTCGCGCTGGCCAGTGTCCCGGCGCGGGCGCAGAACGGCTCCAATGCCGGCATCCCGATGATTCGCGATGCCGAGATCGAGCAGTTGCTGCGCGAATACGCGAGCGCCGATTCTCAAGGTCGCCGGCCTGGGCAATCAGAACATCCAGGTCGTCATCATCAACGACAAGGCGTTCAACGCCTTCGTCATGGATGCGCACCACATCTTCGTCAATGCCGGCGCGCTGATGGAAGCGACGACACCCAACCAGATGATCGGCGTGTTCGCGCACGAGACCGGCCACATCGTCGGCGGGCACCTGTCGAAGATGCGCCAGGAGCTTGCCAACGCGCAGACCGCCGCCATCATCGCCATGCTGCTCGGCATCGGCGCCGTGGCGGCGGGCGCGCACTCGAACAATGCCGACATGGGCAATGTCGGCGGCGCGATCATTTCCGGGCCGCAGGCCTACTTGCAGAACACCTTGCTGGCCTATCAGCGCGCCCAGGAGGAATTCGGCCGACCGCGCCGGCGTGCGCTTTCTGACCATGACCGGCCAATCGGCCAAGGGCATGTACGACACGTTCAAGCGCTTCGCCGACGAGTTGCTGTTCTCGGCGCTTACCGTCGATCCCTATGCGCAGAACCATCCGATGCCGCCGAGCGCATGGCGGCGCTGGCCGAGCTGGTGAAGACGCCGTACTGGGACAAGAAGGATCCGCCCGAACTGCAATTCCGCCACGACATGATGCGGGCGAAGCTGTACGGCTTCACCGAGCGGCCCGACGCGGTGCTGCGGCGCTATCCATCGACCGACACCAGCATGCCGGCGCGCTACGCGCGCGCCATCTCGACCTATCGGTTCGGCGACATGCACGACGCCATCGCGCAGATCGACGCCCTGATCGCGTCGACGCCCAACAATCCCTATTTCTACGAGCTCAAAGGCCAGGCGCTGCTCGAAGGCGGGCATCCGGCGGAAGCGATCCCGCCATTGCGCCGCGCCGTGCAGCTTGCGCCCGATCCCGCGCTCATCCAGATCATGCTGGCGCAGGCGCTGATCGCCACCAACGACGCCAAACTGGCCGAGGAAGCCATCCCGCTCTTGCGCGCCGCACTGGCCAAGGAGCCCGAATCCGCCGATGCCTATCTGCAGCTGGCGATGGCCTATGGCCGCAAGAACGATCTGGCCGATGCCGATCTCGCTTCGGCGCAGGCCGCCTTCGCCCGCGGCGACAACAAGACCGCGCGCGAAGCTCGCCGCCCGGGCCAAGCAGCGATTTCCCATCGGCTCGCCCGGCTGGGTGCGGGCCGACGACATCGTCGCTTTCAACAAGAACCTCAGTCAAAACCCGCTTAGAAAATGATCATCGGAAGGACGATCCCATGAACAATGCCTTTGCAACGCGCTCGCGCCTCGGCCCTGTTCGCGTCGTTGCTCGCGGCGACGATGCTGCTGGCGCCGGCCGCCTCGGCGCAATCGTTCTCCGACGACCAGCGGCAAGCCATCGAAGGCATCATCAAGGATTACCTGCTCAAGCATCCTGAAGTCCTGCAGGACGCCATGGCCGCGCTGGACAAGCACCAGCAGGAAGCCGACGCCGAAAAGGCCCGCACGACGATCAAGGACAACAACGCCACCCTGTTCAACTCGCCGCATCAGGTGGTGCTCGGCAATCCGCAGGGCAACGTCACCGTGGTCGAGTTCTTCGACTACAATTGCGGCTACTGCAAACACGCGCTGCCCGACATGCTGACGCTGTTGAAGACCGACTCGAACATCAAATTCGTCCTCAAGGAATTTCCGGTCCTGGGCGAAGGCTCGGTCGAAGCCGCGCACGTCGCGGTCGCGGCGCGCATGCAGGACCCGACCGGCAAGAAATACATCGAATTCCACCAGAAGCTGCTGGGCGGCCGCGGCCCGGCCGACAAGGCGCACGCGCTCGCCGCCGCCAAAGACGCCGGCTTCGACATGGCGCGGATCGAGAAGGATATGAACAGCGACGAGGTGAAGACCACGATCGACGAGAATATGAAGCTCGCCGACGCGCTCGGCGTCAGCGGCACGCCGAGCTATGTGGTCGGCTCCGAGCTGGTGGTCGGCGCCGTCGGCCTCGACGCCCTGAAAGAGAAGATCGCGGCGGCGCAAAAGAAGTAGCCGCCGACACCTTGCAGTTTTCGGAACGATCGCCCTCCCCCGTCGCGGGGGAGGGTTTTTCATGCCGTATCGTCACTTGGCCGGTTAGCTTCTGACCGGCTAGCTTCGGCCAGATAGTTGCGATGCACCCAGCTGCCGTCGGCGCGGCGCGTTTCGGCATAGAGCGAAGCGTCGCCGTCGCGGGTCGCGAGCCGAACGCTGGCATTGATCGCGCGCTCGGTCTTCACACCGGTCGACGCCGCGGCGAGGAAGGCTTCGACGTCCTTGACCGACGGCGGCGCCGCGCCGGCGGCGTCCTTCTCGCTGATCGCCTCGGTCACGTTGGCGGCAAGCAGCTTGCGCCACATTTTGCGAAACAGCGCGTTCGACGCATAGACGTCGCCGCTGTTGATCTTGCCGTTGATGGCGAAGACGTAGCCGACGATATCGTCGCCGCTTTCGCCCGCGCCTTGCAGCGCCGCGATGTAGGCTGCCTGCGCCTGCTTGAGCTTCTCGTTTTCGAGCGACAATTGCAGGCTCGACGGCGAGGCCGGCGCGGCCACCGGAGCGCCGACGGAGCGGGACAAGCTGTCTTGCGTCTTGCGCACCGTCGACCAGATTTCCTCCTGGCTTTGTCCCATGCCGGCGCCGCCCGCATAGGCCATGGTCCGCGCGGGAGCGTCCGCAGGCGATGGCGGCCGCTGCCACCGCATAGGCCCGCATCGCCACTTTCGCTTCGTGCGACGGCATGGCCGCGGCGGCGCTGGAGAACTGCCTGCATCCTCGTTGCCGCGCGCCGTCCATCGGCCGTGCTCGACGCAGAACGCCGCGATCGACACCTCGCCCGAACGCGGCGGCAACAACAGATCGACCGACAGCACGCGGTCCTGCTGGCCGCCCTTCACGATGTCGCCGGCCTGAACGTAAACCTCGTCCTTGCCGGTATTCTCCACCGTCAGCTCGTTGACGCTGCCGGTTTCGCGGACCTTGACCGCGCCCTTTGGCCAGCGCCTCCTGCAAGGTCAGCGGCACGGCGCCGCCGCCCGCCGAGCCGTGCACCAGATAGATCGCAAGGTTGTCGTGAACGATCGGACCTGAGACTTGCATGCCGCCGGCGGCAAAGGCCGACGCAGCGAACGGAAGCAACGCAAGAACAGACGCAAGCAAGATGCACAAATGCTCTGCGGCGCATGGAATACCCCTCCCAATGATGGTCGCGGCGGGAATGTCGTTGCGCTCTGTGGTGCGGTCGCGGGCCGGCGGTGGCGGATTTTGGGTTTCATCGTGGCGGCGGCAGCAGCGTCACCCCGGCTTCCCCTTTGCGGGGGGCTTCCCTATAACCGGAGCCGGCGCGGCGGGCGCTGCTCGCCCGCCGCGATCGCAGCCGGGTCCTTGAAAATGCCGAAGACCGTCTATGTCCTCAACGGACCCAATCTCAATCTGCTCGGCACGCGCGAGCCGGAGCTTTACGGCCGCGCCACGCTGGCCGACGTCGAGAAGCTTTGCCGCGCGACCGCGAAACGCCACGGGCTTGCGGTCGAGTTCCGCCAATCCAACCACGAAGGCGAAATCGTCGATTGGATTCAGGAGGCGCGCGCCAAGAAGGCCGCCGGCCTCATCATCAATCCGGCCGGATACACGACAACGTCGATCGCCATCCTCGATGCATTGTTCATGCATCGAGGTGCCGATCATCGAGGTGCACATCACCAATATCCACGAGCGCGAGGAATTCCGCCACCACTCCTATATTTCGCAAGCGGCGCGCGCGGTGATCGCCGGCTTCGGCGTCCAGGGCTACGCGCTCGCCATTGCCGGCCTCGCGGCCATGATCGGCGCCAAGTCGACTCGACGCGCCAAGGATTGATCGTGGCGCGCAAGCCCGGGAACCCGCCGATGCCGAAGACGCCAGCGATCGATCACGACGTGATCCGCGATCTGGCGAAGCTGCTCGACGAAACCGGGCTCACCGAAATCGAGTTCGAGCGCGACGGCGTGTCGGTCCGCGTCGCCCGCCATCTCAGCGCGCCAAGCTCGCGGCTGCGGTCCGCGGAGGCGCCAGGCGAGCGTCGCGGCCGCAGCCGCCCGCGGCACCGATCGACCCGACGCAGCATCCCGGCGTCGTCGCCTCGCCGATGGTCGGCACCGCCTATCTCGGCCCGGCGCCGGGCGCGCGGCCCTTCGTCGAAGTCGGCAGCCAGGTGAAGGCCGGCGAGCCGCTGCTCATCATCGAGGCGATGAAGACGATGAATCAAATCCCGGCGCCGCGCTCCGGCACCGTGATCCAGATTCTGGTCGAGGACGGCCAGCCGGTCGAGTACGGCGAGCCGCTGATGATCATCGAGTGACGGCGCTCGATGTTCGACAAAATCCTCATCGCCAATCGCGGAGAAATCGCGCTGCGGGTGCTGCGCGCCTGCAAGGAGCTCGGCATTGCGACGGTCGCGGTGCATTCGACCGCGGACGAAGACGCCATGCATGTGCGGCTCGCCGACGAAAGCGTCTGCATCGGCCCGCCGCCGGCCAAGGACAGCTATCTCAATATTCCGGCGCTGCTCGCGGCCTGCGAGATCACCGGCGCCGACGCGGTGCATCCCGGCTACGGCTTTCTGTCCGAGAACGCCCGCTTCGCCGAAATTCTCGCCGAGCACAATGTGCACTTCATCGGCCCGCGGCCCGAGCATATCCGCCTGATGGGCGACAAGATCGCGGCCAAGCGCGCCGCCAAGCAGCTCGGCATTCCGATCGTGCCCGGCTCCGACGGCGGCGTCGGCTCCGACGCCGAGGCGTTCCGCCTGGCGCGCGACATCGGCTTTCCGGTGATGGTCAAGGCGGCCGCCGGCGGCGGCGGCCGCGGCATGAAGGTGATCCGCGCCGAGGACGAGATGGCGGCCGGCCTCGCCGTGGCGCGCGCCGAGGCGCAAGCCGCGTTCGGCGACGACACCGTCTATCTGGAAAAATATCTGGCAGCGGCCGCGCCACATCGAAATCCAGGTGCTCGGCGACGGCAAAGGCCGCGCCATCCATCTCGGCGAGCGCGACTGCTCGCTGCAGCGCCGCCATCAGAAGGTCTGGGAGGAAGGCCCCTCGCCGGCGCTCAACACCGCCGCGCGCGACCAGATCGGCGAGACCGTCGCCAAGGCGATGCGCGAGATCAAATATCTCGGCGTCGGCACCGTCGAATTCCTCTACGAGGACGGCAAGTTCTATTTCATCGAGATGAACACGCGCATCCAGGTCGAGCATCCGGTGACCGAGATGATCACCGACATCGACCTCGTCCTGGAGCAGATCCGCGTCGCCGCCGGCAACGATCTCACCTTGACGCAGGACGACGTGAAATTCCACGGCCACGCCATCGAATGCCGCATCAATGCCGAAAACCCGGTGTCGTTCCGGCCCTCGCCGGGCAAGATCGTCCACTACCATCCGCCGGGCGGCCTGGGCGTGCGGGTCGATTCCGCCGTCTACCACGGCTACGCGATCCCGCCGTTCTACGATTCGCTGGTCGGCAAGCTCATCGTCCACGGCAAGACGCGCAGCGAATGCCTGATGCGGCTGAGACGCGCGCTCGACGAATTCGTGGTCGACGGCATCGAGACCACGCTGCCGCTGTTCCGCGCGCTTGGCGCAGGAAAAGGACATCATCGACGGCGACTACCACATCCACTGGCTGGAAGAGTTTCTCGCCCGCGGCGAGCCGCAATAGTCAGACTGGCACGCCGGTCGCGGCCTGGCGCAGCGCGGCCAGCAGCAATCGGCCGACCAGCGCCGGCTCATAGGGCTTCGGCACGATGATCGCGCCCGGCACGCGCGCATCCGGCGCCAGCATGGTCGCGCGCGCCGAGGCATAGATCACGGGCAGATTGGGCAACAGCTCGCGGGCGCGCCGCGCCAGTGCGGCACCGTCCATCTCGCCCGGCAGATTGATGTCGGTGAACAGCACATCCACCGGATCCGACGCGAGATGCCGCAGCGCGTCGCCGCATTGGTGACCGCTGGACGGCGAAGCCTTGTTCCGACAGCGACTGCGTCACCCACTCGGTGACGAGAATCTCGTCTTCGACGAGCAGGACGTGGATCGGTTCGGTCACTTTCTGGTTCGGTTCCACGGCAGTATCTCAACACGCTTGCACTTGTTGTCTTGGCAACGCCCGGCACGCGAAAGCGTTCAAGCTGATTAAAATCTTAGCGTGCTGTGGTTCTTAGACTGTTAATTATCGGCCGAGGCCAGGGCGCGAAGGCGCCTCTTGAACCTGGAACCGGGAGCCGGTTAAACGAATCCCATGGCCAGCCGCGAATCCGCCCTCATCGACATCACGCCCGAGGTGCTGCTCAAGGCCTATGCCTGCGGCATCTTTCCCATGGCGGAAAGCGCCGACGATCCGGCGCTCTATTGGATAGAACCGGAACGGCGCGGCATCATTCCGCTCGACCGCTTCCACGTGCCGGACCGCCTGGCGCGCACGGTGCGCTCCGACCGCTTCACCGTCGTGGTCGACCGCGATTTCGACGCCGTCATCGACGGCTGCGCGCAGCCGGCGCCGGGGCGCAGCCGGACCTGGATCAACGCCCGCATTCATAACCTCTATCGCAAACTCTACGAGCGCGGCGACTGCCACACGGTCGAGGTGTACGACGGCGAGGACTTGGTCGGCGGCCTTTACGGCGTCAGTCTCGGGCGCGCCTTTTTCGGCGAGAGCATGTTTCACCGCGCCCGCGACGCCTCCAAGGTTGCGCTGGTGCATCTGGTGGCGCGGCTCAAGGCCGGCCATTACCGCCTGCTCGACACCCAGTTCGTCACCGAGCATTTGCGAACATTCGGCGCCATCGAAGTCACCCGGCCGGCCTATCACAAGCTGCTCGATGCCGCGCTGGTCGGCGAGGGCGATTTCGGCGCGCTTGCGCTCGATCGCCCGGTGTCGGGTAGCATCGCGCTGGCACGCCTCGCCGAAGGGTGAGACGTCAGCGCGCCGGCGCGGCAGGTGCAGGCGGCCGGCGAGACGCGGGCGCGGGGTCGGAGGCTGGCGCGGCCGTTGCGGCGCAGGCGCCGCGGGAGCCGGCGATGGTGTCGTCGATTGCGCCACCGGCGCCGGCGCCTGGATGGGTTGGGAGCAATCGGTCAGCCAGACGTCGTAGATCGGATGCTCGACCGCATGCAGGCCCGGGCTCGACGCGAACATCCAGCCGGTGAAGATGCGCTTGATCTCGCCCTTGAGCGTCACCTCGTCGACGTCGACGAAGGCGTCCGTATTCGTCGCCTCGGTCGGCGGGCGCGTGTAGCAGGCCCGCGCGGTGACCTGCAGCGCGCCGAATTGCACTGTTTCGCCGATCGCCGCATCGAACGAAATGATGCGGCCGGTGATCTTGTCGAGGCCGGAAAACACCGCCCGGCCGTTGGGGATTTTCTGCGTCGGCGTCTCGGTGACGACCGTATCGTCCGGCTGCGGAGCGGTATCGGCCGGCTGCGGCGGCGGCGGATTGGCCGGCTGCTGCCGGCAGTTGGCCGGCGGCGGGCTCGACCGGCGGCGGGCGCTCGGGCGCGACTGGGCGGCGGCGGCGGTGCAGCAGCGGCGCCTGGGGGCGGCGGCAGCGGCTGCGCCTGGATACCGGACGGCGGCGGTCCTGCCGAAGGCGGCGGCGGCGGCGGCGGCGGGTATTGCTGTTGGCCGGGATACTGGACCGGCGGCGGCTGCGGCGGGAACCCGCCATTGGGAACGTCCCCGGGCGGCCGCGGCGGCGCCTGATTGCCGAAAATATTGCCGAACTGCGCCGCGGCCGGCCCTGCGGCAAGGCTTGCACCGATCACGAGCACAAGAGCGGCGATGCGGACCATGAAACCTTGCGATCTTGGGCGCGCCCGGGTCAGGCGCGGCGGCCGGTCCGCCCGGTTAACATTTTGAATGCGGCAAAACCAGGGATCAGGGAGCTCGGCACGCCTTGATTACTGATTGCCCGGGCTCCAGCCTTGTAGTCGCCGGTGGCCTTGGGACGGCGGCCTTGCGCCAAGGTCGATCCGCTCGGGCGATGGGCAGCCGGCGTGCCGGTCAGATTCGGCCGATGCGGCTTCTCCCAAGGGTGCGGCGCCGTCTTGTCCTGGGTCGGCGGCACATCGACGGTGTGATGCAGCCAGCCATGCCAGCTCGGCGGCACGCGCGACGCCTCGGCGACGCCGTTATAGATCACCCAACGCCGCTCGAAGCCGAGCGTCGGATCGATCTTGCCGCCCTTGGTGCGGTAATAGCGATTGCCGAATTCGTCTTCGCCGACGAACTCGCCATAAAGCTTCGTCCACACTTGGGTGCCGAAGGTCTGGCCGTTCCACCAAGTGAAAAAGCGCAGCAGGAAGGTTTTCATCGCCGCTCGCGCGTTGACGCTTGCATGTTCACGGCCGCTTGATGCCACCTCGCGGCCGCACTGTCCAGCGTGGAAACGAATGAAACCAGCCGTTTTCTCCAGCGTTTCCAGTTATATTTCGCGACATGTGGCCAGACCTCGTCCAAAACCTGCAATCGGAATTGAGCGCATTCAGGAATGCGCTCTCCTTTGCGCCGCCATGGGCCGTCTCTTTCGTCCTGCTGGTGAGCGCGGTCGTCGTCGCGTGGCTGTTGTATGCCGCGATCCTTGCCGTCGCTGCGCCGGCTGCTGCGCGGGCGGCGGCCCTACCTGCTGTCGATCCTCAATGCGACGAAAAACCCGACCCGGCTCGGCCTGCTGCTGCTGGCGCTCGCCATCGCGCTGCCGACGACGCCGCTCGGGCCCGAAACCAGAACCGTATTGGCGCAGTGTCTGTTGCTGGCGACGATTTGTCTGCTCGGCTGGATCGCGACCACCGCGCTCGAGATCGCCGCCACGATCTACCTGCTGCGTTTCCGCCTCGACACCGAAGACAATCTGCTGGCGCGCAAGCACGTCACCCAGATACGCGTGCTGGTGCGCGTGCTCGACTACGATCATCGTCCTGATCACCGCCGGCTTCGCCCTGATGACGTTCGACGCGGTGCGCCAATACGGCGTCAGCCTGTTTGCGTCTGCGGGCGTTGCCGGCATCATTGCTGGCCTTGCGGCACAGCCGGTGCTGAGCAATCTCTTCGCCGGCGTGCAGCTGGCGGTGACGCAGCCGATCCGGCTCGAAGACGCCGTCACCGTGGAGAATGAGTACGGCTGGATCGAGGAAATCACGTCGACCTACGTGGTGATCCGCTTGTGGGATCTGCGGCGGCTGATCGTGCCGCTCACTTATTTCATCGAGCAGCCGTTCTACAATTGGACGCGGCACGCGGCGAATACATCGGCAATGTGCTGCTTTACCTCGACTATGGCGCTCCGGTCGATCGCATCCGGCAGAAGGCCAGCGAGCTGGTTGCGCAATCGAAGCAGGCAACGGCAAAGTCACCAGCGTCCAGGTGACCAATACGCGGCCGGACGCGATCGAAGTGCGCATTCTGATCAGCGCCGATTCGGCCGGCGACCACATCCAATCTGTGCGCCGACCTGCGCGAAGAACTGATCGCCTTTCTGCAGCGGGAGCATCCGGAAGCACTGCCGCGGCAGCGCAGCGAGACTATCGCGGCGGCAGGCAGAGACAGCCCACCGACGGCGCCGAGCTCCCACGGCGATTGATTGCCGGTTCAGCGCCGCTTGGTTTGCAGGAGCGCGGCGGCAATCGCCGCCCATTCCGCCGCAAGCTCGCCCTGGCCGGCTCGCGGCGCGCCTGCCGATACCAATAACGGGCATTGTCGCGGTCACCTTCGACGCGATGCAGATAGGCGTGGACCCAGGCGCAGTCCGCGCCCTCCTCGCTCATGACGATGTCATGCGCCTTGTCCCAGATCATCGTTGCCGGCCCACCACAGTGCGGTGAGCGCCGGCGAAAGCCCGCCGGGCGGCTTCTTGCTCGACAGACTGCGTTTGAATTCCGAGGGCGTCATGATCCGGCTCCGGATCGCATGACCGATATCAGCGCCACCACGGTTCGAGCTTGGAAACTTCCGGCCGCCTGCTCGATCACCGCGCCGAGCGCGAACAGCGTCTCCTCCTCGAACGGCCGGCCGATCAGTTGCAGGCCGAGCGGCAGGCCCTGCGCGTCGAGGCCGCTCGGCACCGAAATGCCCGGCAGGCCGGCCATGTTCACCGTCACCGTGAACACGTCGTTGAGATACATCTCGATCGGATCGGCGCGGCCTTTTTCGCCGATGCCGAAGGCCGCGGACGGCGTCGTCGGCGTCAGGATGGCGTCGATGCCGTCGGCGAAAGCAGCGCTCGAAATCGCGCTTGATCAGCGTGCGCACCTTCTGCGCGCGCAGGTAATAGGCATCGTAATAGCCGGCGGACAGCACGTAGGTGCCGATCATGATGCGGCGGCGCACTTCCTTGCCGAAGCCGTCGCGGCGCGTGTGCTCGTACATGTCGATGATGTCGCGGCCGGGAACGCGCAGCCCGTAGCGCACGCCGTCGTAGCGCGCGAGATTGGACGAGGCTTCCGCCGGCGCCACGATGTAATAGGCCGGCAGCGCGTATTTGGTCATCGGCAGCGAGATGTCGACCGTCTCGGCGCCGGCATCCTTGAGCCATTGCACGCCCTGCTGCCACAGCGTCTCGATTTCCGCCGCCATGCCGGGCATGCGGTATTCCTTCGGAATGCCGATGCGCATGCCCTTGACCGAAGCGCCGACGGCTTTCTCGTAATCCGGCACCGGCCGATCGACGCAGGTCGTATCCTTCGGGTCCGGCCCCGCCATCGAGCGCAGCAGGATCGCGCAATCGCGCACCGTGCGCGCGAACGGCCCGGCCTGATCGAGCGAGGACGCGAACGCGACGATGCCCCAGCGCGAGCAGCGGCCGTAGGTGGGCTTCAATCCGACGATGCCGCAGAACGCCGCCGGCTGGCGGATCGAGCCGCCGGTATCGGTGCCGGTGGCGCCGACGCACAGATGCGCCGCCACCGCCGCCGCCGATCCGCCGGAGGAACCGCCGGGCACGAGCTTTGTATCGGCGCCGCGCCGGCGCCATGGCGACACCACCGGACCGAAATACGAGGTCTCGTTCGACGAGCCCATGGCGAATTCGTCGCAGTTGAGCTTGCCGAGCATGCACCGCGCCGTCGCGCCACAGATTGGCGGTGACGGTCGATTCGTAAGGCGGAACGAAATTTTCCAGAATGTGCGAGCACGCGGTCGTGCGCACGCCGTCGGTGCAGAACAAATCCTTGATGCCGAGCGGCAGGCCTTCGAGCGGACCGCCCTCGCCCTTTCGCCAGCCGCGCATCCGATGCACGCGCCATGTCGCGGGCGCGCTCCGGCGTCTCCAGCACAAAGGCGTTGAGCGCGCGTGCGCTTGCAATCGCGGCGAGATGCGCGTCGGCAAGTTCGGTTGCGGAAAATTGCTTGTCGCGCAGGGCGTCGCGCGCCTGCGCCAGCGTGAGCGCGGTGAGATCGGTCATCCGGTCGTCGGATCGTCACACGAAAACGGATTTTTGGCCGCAGGCTTTGCCGCCGTATCGGGCGCTTCCGGCGTCGGCGCGTCCCAATCGGCCTGCATCGGCAATGGCTGCACCGGGAAATCGGCAAACAGCTTTTCCACTGCCGCCGGATCGTCGGGGTTCAGCAAACCCTTGCTCTCGAGATAAGCGAGCCAGATGGCGTCTTGTTCGCAGGCGAGGCACATGGCTATTCCACCACCTTGGGCACGAGGAAGAAGTGATCCTCATGGGCCGGCGCATTCTGCGATGATGGCATCCGGGATGCCGCCGTCGGTCACCTCATCCTCGCGCATTTTCATCGCCATCGGCGTCACCGACGTCATCGGCTCGACACCCGTCGACGTTGACCTCGTCGAGCTGCTCGACGAAGGCCAGGATGGCGTTGAGCTCGCCCTGAAGGCCGGCCACCTCGTCCTCGGCAACGGCGATCCGCGCCAGATGCGCAACGCGGCGGACCGTGTCTGCGTCGACAGCCATAAAAACCTCATCGCCGATTCAAATTATGCACCGGCTGGCGTCGCCTATACCAGAGGCGGGATGACCCGCCAACCGCGCCGCAAAACCTTATTTCGCAATGCGCTTGCGCCACCGCAAGGCTTTCATCGCGGCGCAATCCGGCTGGTCCGCAGCAGCGCGGCATTCTCGGCGGTAATGCGAATAGCCAGCATCCCGGCATTGAGAACCGAGAATACCAGCGCGTAGGTCGGCAGGCCCAGCGCCAGCGGCACCACGGCGATCTCGCCGGTCACGACCGCATAATTGGGATGGCGCAAAAGCCGGTACGGGCCCCGCGCAACAAGCCGTTCGCCGGGGACGACGATAACGCGGATGGTCCAGCGGCGGCCGAGCGTGGCCAGCACCCAAAACCGGGCCATCTGCAGGACGACAAACAAAGCGAGAAAGAGCGGCTGGACCGGGCGGTCATAGGCCAAGAGCCATAGCCCCGCCATCCACGCGGCATGGAACAGGATCATCAAGCGGCAGGTGCGAACGGCCGTATTCGATGCCGCCGGATGCCATGAGCCGCGCCTCGTTTTGCTTTCGCCCACCACAGCTCGATCAATCGCTGCACGGTGAGGTAAGCGAGAAGGATTGCGCCGCTGCCGAAATCCATCACAGATCGGCCGCGACGAAATAGGCGGAAAAGCCCGGCCCGAACGCCGCCAGCAGATGCGGGCCGCGGGCGCCGGCCTTGAGCGCCCGCTCGAGCACGAACAAAGCCGTCGCCGACGACATGTTGCCGTAAGCGCGCAACACCTCCCACGAATGTTCGAGTTGCTGCGCGCTCGAGGCCGAGCACCTCCTGCATGGTCTCGATCAACTTGCGGCCGCCCGGATGGAACAGAAAGCCGTTGAAATCCGAAAGGCGAAAGCCGTTGCGATCGAGAAAATCGTGCAACGCCGGCGCCAGCGCCTTGCGCATCAGCGACGGCAGTTCGGGGCTGAGCACGACGCCAAAACCGTCGTCCTTGATGTCCCAGCCCATGATGTGCTCGGTCTCGCGGCCAGCACCATTCGCCGACGGCGAGAATGCGCGGGCCGCCGCTCGCGCCGTCCGCCGTGTTGCGCAACAGCACGCCGGCCGCGCCGTCGCCGAACAGCGCGGTGGACACGAACATCGCCGGGCTCGGATCGTTGACGCGCAGGCACAGGCTGCACAGGTCGACGGTGAGGAACAGCACATGCGCGCCTTCGGTCGCCTGCGCCAGACGCGTCGCCCGCGCCAGGCCGGCGACGCCGCCGCCGCAGCCAAGGCCGAATATCGGCAGCCGTTCCACCGTCGGCGTGAGCTTGAGGCGATTGAACAGTTTGGCGTCGAGGCTCGGGTATCGCAAGTCCGGTGATCGTATTGGTGACGAGGATGTCGATTGCGTCGAGCGCGACGCCGGCCGCCGCTGTCGCCTTGAGCGTCACATCCGCCAAGAGATCGAGCGCGTGCTTCTGAAATAAGGCGGTGCGCTCTTCCCAAGAGTGCGGCTTGAGATACCACTCGATCGGCTCGCAATTGTAGCGAAGCTCGATGCCGGTATTGTCGTAGAGCGGCCATAGCGCCTTGAGATGCGGGAAAATCTCTTTGGCGCGCCGGGTGGCTTCGGCCTGGCTGAGCTGGAAGGACGGATTGGCGGTCGCGACCGACAAAATCTCGACGTCGAAGCCCCCTGTGGCCGCGGCTGCGCTCGCTTTGGGCCTGACCGCTTCCAGCATAGGGAACTTCCTTGCATGCCCGCCCGGTGTATTAACACCGCCCGCGTGTTAGATCGTCCGGCTGTCACAAAATTCCCGCGCGGATTGTTCGCCGCCGCCGTGGAGCCTATTTTGGGAGCTTGATGCGTAGCTTACCACCCATTCACGTCATCGGCGGCGGCCTCGCCGGTTCCGAGGCCGCCTGGCAGATCGCGCGTCGCGGCGTGCCCGTGGTGCTGCATGAGATGCGCCCGGTGCGCTCGACCGCCGTGCACAAAACCGGGCAATTCGCCGAGCTCGTCTGCTCGAACTCGTTCCGCTCCGACGACGCCGACGGCAGCGCCATCGGCCTCCTCCATGCCGAGATGCGCCGGCTGGGCTCGCTGGTGATGCGCGCCGCCGACGCCCACAAGCTGCCGGCGGGCGGCGCGCTCGCGGTCGATCGCGACGGCTTTGCCGCCGCCATCACCGCGGCGCTCGAAGGCGAGCCGCTCATCGACATCCGCCGCGAGGAAATTCTCGAACCGCCGCCCGAGTGGGACAACGTCATCATCGCCACCGGCCCGCTGACGTCGCCCGCGCTCGCCGACGCGCTGCGCGCCCTGACCGGCGAAGACGCGCTCGCCTTCTTCGACGCCATTGCGCCGATCGTGCACCGCGATTCGATCGATTTCGACGTCGCCTGGTTTCAGTCGCGCTACGACAAGGCCGGGCCGGGCGGCACCGGCGCCGATTACATCAATTGCCCGCTGACGCGCGCGCAATACGACGCCTTCGTCGATGCGCTGCTTGCGGCTGAGAAAACCGAATTCCACGATTTCGAGGCGGCGACGCCCTATTTCGACGGCTGCCTGCCGATCGAAGTCATGGCCGAGCGCGGCCGTGAAACCTTGCGCCATGGGCCGATGAAGCCGTTCGGCCTCACCGATCCGCATCGGCCGGCACAAAAACCCTATGCCGTGGTGCAACTGCGGCAGGACAACAAGCTCGGCACGCTTGTTCAACATGGTCGGCTTTCAGACCAAGCTGAAACACGGCGAGCAGGCGCGGATTTTTCGCACCATCCCCGGCCTCGGCAATGCCGAGTTCGCCCGCCTCGGCGGCCTGCATCGCAACACGTTCCTCAATTCGCCGAAGCTGCTCGACGCGACGCTGCGGCTCAAGGCGGCGCCGCGGCTGCGCTTTGCCGGCCAGATCACCGGCTGCGAGGGCTATGTCGAGTCGGCGGCGATCGGGCTTTTGGCCGGCCGCTTCGCCGCGGCGGAACGGCTCGGCGAGACGCCTGCGCTACCGCCGCCGACCACCGCCCATGGCGCGCTCATCGGCCACATTACCGGCGGCCATATCGAGACCATCGACAAAGGCCCGCGCTCGTTTCAGCCGATGAACGTCAATTTCGGCCTGTTCCCGCCGCTCGGATACGATCCGCCGCGGACCGCGGCACGGTCAGTCACGGACGGCGGGCTGGGGCCGAGGAATTTCCCAAGAAACGCGCCCTGTGCGCACGCGCGCTGGCGGATCTGGAGGCCTGGGTTGTCGGGGCTCTGCCGCACGCTGCCGAATGAACTCGGTGTTGTGCTAGACGGATGAGCATGATCCGAGACGAAGAACCGGCGGAACTTTGCGGGCGCTGGCGCAGCGGCGTCGTGCTCAAGCGCGACGTGTTTTCGACCGTCGAGCGCGGCCGCTTCCGCACCGATGGCGGCGAGGTCGATGCGGTGCTGCGCCGTCTCGATCAGGTGCCGTGGTGGAGCCGCGGTTTGGCGGTCCTGCTGTTCCGGCGCGAGCGGCGCGCGCTTGCCACCGCGGGCCAGCTCGGCATCGCGCCGCCGCTGTTGTTTGCCGGACGCCATGCGCTGGTGCGCGGCTGGATCGACGGCGTGCCGCTGCATATCGCCAAGCCGCATGGCGACGCCGGCTATTTCCGTTCCGCCAAGGCGGCGCTGCGGACGCTGCATCGCGCCGGAATAAGCCATAACGATCTCGCCAAGGAGCAAAACTGGCTCTACGGCGGCGGCCGCGCCTATCTGACCGATTTCCAGCTCGCCTCTTGCTTCCGCCGCAGCAGCCGCGCTGTTCCGCATCGCGCGCTACGAGGATTTGCGGCATCTTTTGAAACACAAGCGCCGTTACGCGCCCGAGGCCCTCACCGCCGCCGAACGCAGCGTGCTGGCGCGCAAGAGCTTTATCACCCGGGCCTGGATGGCGACCGGCAAGAAGGTCTATTACGCCATCACGCGCGGGCTCAATGTCACCGACCGCGAGGGCCGCGGCCTGCGCTTCGTGCGCGAGGCGCCGGAGATCGCCGCGCGTCTGCGGACGCACCCGCAGGTCAACGACGTGGCGGTCGTGCCGTTTCCGGATCGCCGCGCCGGCACCGGCCTCTATGCCTTCGTCGAGGGCAGTGCCACCGACCGCGAGCTGCTCGACTTCCTCGGCGCCAAGGGGCCCGAGCATCTGCAAGTCGTCGATGCCTTGCCGCGCGATGCGCAAGGCGAGGTGCGCAGCGAAATCCTCGAGCTCGTCGCCATGAACCAGCTCGACCTCATCGCGCCGTTGATCAAGACCGACGCCGAGCGCGCCATCGTCGGCCGCATCGTGTCGGAGCGGCGCAATCTGCGCGATCGCTTCGCGTTCTGATTTTTTTCAGCCGGCGATGCGCGCCGGATTGCGCGCCGCGCGCCAGATCAGCCATTGCCGCCGCCACGGCGAGATCTCGGCGGGCGCGAACGGATCGCGGCGCGTCCAGGCGGTCGAGCGATGGCCGCACCAGCGCAACGGGCAGAAATGCCGGCAATGCGGCATCGGGCAGCGTCGCTCATGCGCTCCGTGGGCCGCGAGAAGGTGACGGCGCGCGACGTCTCGCAATTCCGCGAATGCCGCGCGAAGACCGTCCGAGGATCGGCCGGCGAATATATCCTGCGGCTCGACTCCGATGGCGCTCGAGCATTTCCATCGGCACATAGAGCTGATGCCGCGCGGCGTGCAGCGGAAATGCGCGCAGCAGACCGGCAATCGCGTAGGCTATTCCGGCAGGTTCGCGACCGCTTCGTCGCCTCCGCTTCGCCGCCGGCGAGTATTTGCGCCGCAAGAGCGAACAGCGCCGAGGATGTTTTCCGCGCATAGGCTTCGAGATCGGCAAGCCGCGCCATCGGCTCGTCGTAGAGATCGAAGCGGCGCGCGTCGATCAGAGCCGATCAGCTCTGGCGCGCGGCAAGCCGATGCCGCTCGATGGCCGCGAGCAGCGCGGACGCGACCGGATTGGCGCCCGCCTCCTCCGGCCCGCTCGCCGCGCAGCACGTCGCTCCACCATTGCAGGCGGATTTCGCCGGGCAGCGGCTCGCGCGCCACCTCGCGCACGCGCGCCACCTCGATGTTGAAGGCATAGAGCGCATGCAGCGCGCCGCGATGTTCCGCCGGCGCGAACAGCGAGGCGAGAAAGCGGTCGCGATCGGCCGCCCGGACCAGCTCGGCGCAATAGGCGAATGCATCCTGCATGACGACGCGAGCTTATGCATCAGCTCGATCGCGATCAGGCCGGCGCCGACGCGGCGGCTCTCCATCAGCATCACGTTATAGGTGCGCACCGCCGGCCCGGTGGTCATGGCGTCGACCGAAATGTGAGCGTCGCGAAACCGCGCCCGCAACGCCTCGCGGCATGATCCAAGGCGCAGCGCCGGTGCCGAGAATGAAAAAATCGAGATCCTCGGCGCGGGCAAAGACCTGCGACAGCGCCTCCTCCGTCAATTCGCGCGGGCGCCGCCACCGGCCACGCCCAGATGCCGTCCGGCAGGCACAGCAACGAGCCGCGATGCGACATGCCGGCGAAGCGGAAGCCGCCCCGCCATGGGCGTCGATCAGCGCCTGGCGCGGCAGATGCGGCGCCTCCACTAGCGGCGCGCCCTCGCTGCGCTGCGGGCGGCGCCGACGTCGCGGTTGCGGCGGGCGGCGGCTCGGGCTCTTCGGCGCCGCCTTCCATGCGGCCGGCGCCGACGCCGAGATAGATCAGGATCGGCGAGGCGATGAACACCGACGTATAGGTGCCGACCAGCACGACGCCGAACATCATGGTCGCGGTAAAGCTGTGGATCGCCTGGCCGCCGAACAGCAGCAGCGCCAAGCAGCGACATCGCCACGGTCACGTGGGTGACGATCGAGCGCGACAGCGTCGCGTTGACCGAGACGTTGAGCAGGTCGGGCATCGACATGCGCTTGTAGCGGCGCAGCATTTCGCGGATGCGGTCGTAGATCACCACCGTGTCGTTGAGCGAATAGCCGAGGATGGTGAGCAGCGCCGCGATGCTGGTGAGGTCGAAATCGATCTGCGTGAGCGACATGAAGCCGACGGTGAGCACCAGATCGTGCACGTTGGCGATCATGGCGCCGAGCGCGAACTGCCATTCGAACCGGAACCACAGATAGATCAGGATCGCGCCGATCGCGAGCACGAGGCCGATCGTGCCGTAGGCCAGAAGCTCGGTGGAGACGCTCGGCCCGACCACCTCGACGCGGCGGTAGTCGACCTCGTCGCCGAGCGCGTCGCGCACCTTCTGCACCGCCGCCTGCTGCGCCTGGTCGCCGCCGGGCTGCTCGGAGATGCGGATCAGCACGTCGTTGGGCGCGCCGAACTCCTGGAGCTGGAAATCGCCGAGATTGAGCCCGCCGATGGTCGCGCGCATCTTGGCGAGATCGGCCGGCCCGGCCTTGGTCTGCACCTCCATCAAGGTGCCGCCGACGAAATCGATGCCGAAATTCAGCCCGTGGAAGAAATACAGCGCGATCGCCACGATCGACAGCATCGCCGAAATCGGAAAGCTGATGCGCCGGAAGCGCATGAAGTCGAATCGGGTGTCGTCGGGAACGATGCGAAGGAGGCGCACGGGATCTCTTTCAGAATGGACAGGTGCGATCTAGATCGGGCACCGTGCGCGGCCGCCACATGCGCACCCAATAGGCCATGATCAGCCGCGTCAGCGTGAAGGCGGTGAACAGGCTGGTGAGGATGCCGATGCCGAGCGTCACGGCGAAGCCGCGCACCGGCCCGGTGCCGATATAGAACAGCACGGCGGCGGCGATGAAGGTGGTGATGTTGGAGTCGAGGATGGTGGCGAGCGCGCGGGTGAAGCCGGCGTCGATGGCATTGATCGCGGTGCGGCCGGCGCGCACCTCCTCGCGGATGCGCTCGTAGATCAGCACGTTGGAATCCACCGCGATGCCGACCGTGAGCACGATGCCGGCGATGCCGGGCAGCGTCAGCGTGGCGCTCGAGCATCGACAGCACGCCGAAGATCATGGCGACGTTGACCGCGACCGCGATATTGGCGAACAGCCCGAACAGGCCGTAGGTCGCGAACATGAAGACGATGACGAGCGCCGCGCCGGCATAAGCGGCGTGCTCGCCCGCCTTGATCGAATCCTGGCCGAGGCCGGGCCCGACGGTGCGCTCCTCGATGATGGTCAGCGGCGCCGGCAGCGCGCCGGCGCGCAGCAGGATGGCGAGATCGTTCGCCGACTGAACGGTGAAATTCCCGGAAATCTGCCCCGAGCCGCCGAGGATCGGCTCGCGGATCACCGGTGCCGAGATCACCTTGT
Source organism: uncultured Alphaproteobacteria bacterium (assembly GCA_963831975.1). GTDB lineage: Bacteria > Pseudomonadota > Alphaproteobacteria > Rhizobiales > Xanthobacteraceae > BOG-931. The sequence goes on along the minus strand of CAWHSO010000025.1, from coordinate 1,149,689 downwards.
TGTCGAGCACGATGGCGAACGGCTTGCCGACATTCGCCTGCGTCGCCTCGGCGAATTTGCGCGCGCCGGACGAATTGAAGCGGAAGCTGACGATCGGCTCGCTGGTGCGCTGGTCGAAACCCGGCTGGGCGTCGATCAGATCGGCGCCGGAGACCAGCACGCGCTTCTCGATCAGATATTTCGTCCGCCCTCGCCGTCGAGCACCTCGGAATCCGCCGGCGGGCGCGACTGCGCCGCCTGCTCCGCCGGCATCGACTGATCGACCATGCGGAAATCGAGCTTCGCCGTCTTGCCGAGAATTTCCTTCAGCCGCGACGGATCCTGCAGGCCCGGCACCTGCACCAGGATGCGGTCGATGCCCTCGCGCTGGATGGTCGGCTCGACCAGGCCGAGCTCGTTGACGCGCCGCTCGATGATCTGGATCGATTGATCGACCGCCTGGCGGATGCGCTCGGTGAGCGCGGCGTCGGTCGGCGTGAGCGTGATGAGGCCGCCGTTCGCCGCCACGTCGATGCTGCGCTGTCCCGACGCGCCGAGGATGCCGGACAGCGGCGTCGACAGTTCGCGCAGCTTGGCGAGCGCGTTGTCGACGTCGGTATCGCGCGTGATGTGCACCTCGACGCTGTTGCCGACGATGGCGCGGCCGGTGAACTGAATGCGCGCCTGGCGCAGCACGCGCAGCACGTCGTCGTTGAGCGATTGCAGGCGCTCCTTGCGCACGGCGTTGGCATCGACCTCGAGCAGCAGGTGCGAGCCGCCTTGCAGATCGAGGCCGAGCACGATGTGGCGCTGCGCCCATTCCGGCCAGCGCTTCACGGTGCTCTCGGGGAAGAAATTCGGCACGGCGAACAGGCACACGACGAACGCCGTGAGCAGGATCGCCGCCGCCTTCCACCGCGTGAAAAACAACATGGACTTCGCTATTCCTCGTTACGTCAGGGGCCGATCAGCTCGCGCTGTCGTCCTTCACCGGCTCGCCCTTGGCGCGGACCTCGCTGACCATCGAGCGCATCTGCCGCACCCGCACGCCGTCGGCGATCTCGACCTCGACCTGGTCGTCGTCCACCACCTTGGTGACCTTGCCGACGAGACCGCCATTGGTGACCACGGTGTCGCCGCGGCGCAACGCCTTGACCATCTCCTGATGCTGCTTCACCCGCTGCTGCTGCGGCCGCAGGATCAGGAAATACATGATCACGATAATCAATATCAGCGGCATGAACTGCATGATCATGCTGCTTGAGTCGCCGCTGAGGCTGAACCCGAACGGGCCGCCTTGCGCGAATGCGGGCGTAATCAACATTGCTCCTCCGGGGGGCCATTTTGCGGCGCGCCAGCCGTTTCGAAGAATGGCCGATTTAGCGCGCGAAATCGGCGCGGACTATAGCCGCCGTTGGCCCAATTGCAACGCCGCGAGGGGATTTGGCGACGCTTGCCGGAGTTCCCCCGCCCCGCTAAGGGAAGACGCAAATCGGTGAAAATATGGCCCGTTCTCCCTCGCATTCCAGAAAGAACGCAACGAAGAAGCCGGTTCGCGGCAAACCGGAGCAGCGTTTGTCCGGCGACGGCGGCAGCGAAATCCTGAGCCGGATCGCGGCAGCCCTGGAGCGCTTGGCGCCGGCGGCGCCTGAGGCGACGGATTTTGCCGCCGCCGAAGCGTTCGTCTGGTACCCGGAGGGGCGCAGGCTCGCCGCCGTGCGCCGCGTCAACCGTGTCGAGATGTCGCTGCTCAAGGGCATCGACCGGGTGCGCGATCTTTTGGTCGAGAACACCGAACGCTTTGCCCGCGGCCTGCCGGCGAACAACGCGCTCTTGTGGGGCGCGCGCGGCATGGGCAAATCCTCGCTGGTCAAGGCGGCCCATGCGGCGATCGGCACCGCCCATCCTGCCGCGGGGCTCAAACTGATCGAAATCCACCGCGAGGACATCGAGTCGCTGCCGGAGCTGATGGGACTTTTACGCGGCGCGCCGCAGCGCTTCATCGTGTTCTGCGACGATCTGTCGTTCGACGCCGAGGACACCTCCTACAAGTCGCTCAAGACCATGCTCGAAGGCGGCATCGAAGGCCGGCCCGAGAACGTCATCTTCTACGCCACCTCGAACCGCCGCCATCTGATGGCGCGCGACATGGTGGAGAACGAACGCTCAACCGCGATCAATCCCGGCGAGGCGGTCGAGGAGAAAGTGTCGCTGTCGGACCGTTTCGGGCTCTGGCTCGGCTTCCACCGCTGCAGCCAGGACGAATATCTCGCCATGGTCGACGCTTATGTCGCCCGCTACCGCGTGCCGGTCGATGCCGCGGAGCTGCGCCGCGAAGCGCTCGAATGGGCGACGACCCGCGGCGCGCGCTCAGGCCGCGTGGCGTGGCAATATGTGCAGGATCTGGCGGGCCGGCTCGGCGTGAAGACGGGAAGCTAGGTAGCGAACTCATAAACTCGGTGGCATGACGGACCAAAGTCGTTGTCCGCTTTACTCCCAAAGCGACACGGTTGCCGGGCAGCAGGGAATTGACGCGATGTGCCATATCCGAACTCATGCAGCGAATGCGAAGCCATTGCTTGTCAGTTCTTGCGCTTCACCGCTTCGTAGGCGAGCCGCTTGAACTCGACCACAAATGGATGCCCCATCTCACGCTGCGCCATTATCAAACCTGCGGTATTCTTTCTAGGCGAAATCCACCATTGAGTGCCTGCACGTCCGCCCCAAAAGAACTCGCCTCTCGCATCCTGATGGTCGAACGCTGAAGGCTCCAGGATCAGCGCTCCCGCGAGCCCGTACCCCTTGCCTTGAAGTTCTCCGTAAGCCGCGAAGCGTATCCACATACCCTCGGGTAACTGGTTGGCCATCATCAGCTCAATCGTGTCCGGCTTGAGCAACATCCGGCCACCCGGAAGCAGGCTGCGAATTAGCGCCACCATGTCCGGCAAAGTCGAGACCAACCCGGCACCGCCGTTCTGCCTCGGGAAGGGCAGCAAATAAGCACCCGGATAGGGCGAGTCGTCTGCGCGAGTAAGTCCCGGCTTCATAGGATCGACCAGGTCGGCGCCGGCATAATAGGCGACGAGGCGATTACGATCTGACACCACAAATCCTGTGTCCACCATGCCAAGCGGGCCTAGAATTCGCGATTGAATGAACGCATCGAAGCGCTGGCCGCTTATCACTTCGACAAGACGCGCCAAGACATCGGTGGCCACTGAGTACTCCCATGACGTTCCGGGATGATAGGCCAGCGGCAGGTCAGCCAATACATCAATCATCTCCGCAAGGGTGGTGGCGGGATTGATGACTTTTCGCTCGTTGTAGGCATTGAACGTTAAGGTGCCCGGGTCCAAAAGACCGTAGCTCAGCCCCGAACTGTAACTCATCAGATGGCGAATGGTGATCGGCCTAACAGCAGGCTCGGTTTGATCCAGTGACGCCGCGTCGGGACGCAACACACGGCGATTCGCAAGCTGCGGAATAAACTGCTCAATCGGATCGTCCAGTTGGAAGCGGCCTTCTTCGAACAGAAGAAGCGCAGCACAGGATGTAATCAGCTTTGTATTTGAAAAGATGCGGAATATGTGGTCGACCCGCAAGGGTATCTGCGCTTCCTTGTCGGCCCACCCAATGCATTTCACATCTACCAAATCTCTACCGACGAACACCGCGGAAGAAGAATCCAGAAAGAAGATTCCCATCAACGTACCGCTGCATGGCAGCGTGCGCAGGCCGAAAGTCATACTCGGTGGTGGTGACTTTCATGTCTTCCATGATTTGGTCCCCCGCGCTCGCAGCTCAGGGTCTTGCCCCATAGGCAGCGAGGAATGCCCGTACCGCCGCCGCAGCCAGCCGATCGAGCTGCGCTTTTGTGCGCGGCGTGTTGTTTGCGGTGAACATGGCCTCGTTCATGGGAATCCAAAGCAACATGCCCGCGAAGTGATTGGCGGCGACAAGCGGGTCTTCGATCCGCAATAGCTTTTTCTCCGCAAGCGTCCGAAAACAGGAAGCAAGCATGGCCAGAATGCGGCCAAAACCCTGCTCGTACCAGTTGCGGCCGAGATCGGGCATTCGATCGGCATTCGCGATAACCAGTCGCCGGATTTGCAATAATTCCTCGGCCATCAACACATCAACAAAAGTGCGGCCAAGTCTTCCAAGGTCACGGGCGATATCCTCGGAATCGTTGAGCGCATTGGCAACCAATCCGACGACATGATCAACTTGTTGCGTCGTAGCAAGGACGATCTCGGTGAATAAATGGTCCTTATCCGAGAAGTGCTTGTAAATCGTTTGTTTCGATACGGATGCTTTGGCCGCGATCTCATCCATGCTGGTGCCGTCATAGCCTTCGGCGACAAACGCCCTGGTGGCGGCCTGCATGATCTGACGGTGTTTGCGATCCGACCGCTTTTCCAAAGTTGATTGCATAGTCGCCCTTTCAAAATGGTACTGGACAGTACAGTACCGAAATGATACTTTGGGTACTGTACCGTCTAGTTCTATCCATAGCAAGGAGCAAGTCCATGCAGATTCCTGACGCATTATACGCCCGCCAATCCTCATAAAGGCCCTCCAGACCCTGAGCGCATGGCAAAAATGGGGGCTTTCATGCAGGCCTCCATAAAGTCCGGGGTCCTTATCGCCACGGGCGGGGTCATGCCGAGCGCCGCGAACGGCATGCGAATCAAGCTGGCGAACGGCGCGTTTGCTGTGCAGGCCGGGTCCCCTTCGGAAGTGCCGCAAGTCGGGGGATGGGCAATTCTCAACGTCAATTCGCCCGAACACCTCAAGGAAGTGGCGCGTCAATTTCTCGATGCGGCTGGCGACGGAGACGTCCAGGTCATGGAGATCACTCAGGTGCCAACCCCCTGAGTGCCGGGGGCATCGTTGCAAGCACTGATCAGGAGAAACACATGAGCAAGGAAACTATTGGCATGTCGCCGCGCAGCACCTAGAGGCGGCTCCGCAAGCATGATCTGGATTGGCCGTGTCTTGAGCGGGCTGGCCAGCGCCTTCTTCGTGATGGATGCGGTGATGAAATTGATCCAGCCGCAGTTCGTAATCGACTCAACGCGCGGAATCGGATGGCCGGCGGACCCTGTGACGCTGACGATTCTCGGTTGCCTGTTGCTGATATCGACTGCGCTTTATCTCTTTCCGCCGCACCGCCGTGCTCGGGAGCGATCCTCTTGACCGGGTATCTCGGCGGGGCCGTTGCGTCGCACGCACGCATTGGCAGTCCCCTGTTCACTCATGATCTCTTCGGGGTCTATCTGGGACTGTTCGTATGGGGCGGCCTTTGGCTGCGGGACCCCCGCATCAGAGCGCTCATTCCTCTAAGCCGGTAAATCCGTCGACGTGATTAGACGGCCGGCCGCCCTTCACTCTTACCGTCGGCGCGGTATTGACCGCGCCGGCTGTTTCACCGACGTCTATCAGGCGATGGCGGCGCGATTATGAATCCGCCCTCCGTTTCCCTACGCGCCGTTGAGATATTGCGACGGATCGACCGGCGTCGAGCCTTTGCGGATTTCGAAGTGCAGTTGCGGCGACGTGACGTTGCCGGTCTGGCCGGAATGCGCGATCACTTGGCCGCGTTTCACCGTTTCGCCGCGCTTGACCAGGATGTCGCTGGCGTGGGCGTAGGCGGTGACGAAGCCGTTGCTGTGACGCACCAGCACCAGATTGCCGTAGCCCTTGAGCTCGTTGCCCGCATAGGCGACGACGCCATCCTCGGCCGCCTTGACCGGCGTGCCTTCGGGCACGGCGAGATTGATGCCGTCGTTCTGTAATCCGTTCGGCGTCGGCCCGAAGCTGGCGATGACGCGGCCGCGCACCGGCCAGCGGAAGCTCGGCAGTCCCCCGGCCGGCTCCGCGGTCTTGATCGTGCTGTCCTGGCGGGCGCCTCAGGCGTGGCGACTCGCGCGCTGTGCGGCGATTCCGCGGTCGCGAGGCTTGGGCTTGGCGGCGGCGCGACCTGAGCCTGGGCGCGCGGCGCAACTACCGCGCCCGGCTGCACGCCCGGAATGATGATGCGTTCGCCGACTTTTACCATCGTATCGGGTCGGAATATTGTTGGCCGTGGCCAGCACCATCACCGACTTGCCGTAGAGCCGCGCGATGCTGTGCAGCGTCTCGCCCGGCGCCACGACGTGCATAGCCGTGGTCGGCGCCAATGCGGTCCGCGGCGCGCCGACCGGCATACCCGGCGCCGTCGAGGCGATCCGCGTTGCCGGCGGCGCGTAGGCCGCCTGTGAAGGCGTGCGACGCGGAATCACCAAATGGTCGCCCGCATGCACCATGGCCGGGCTGGTGATGTTGTTCGCCTGCATGATGGCTGAGACCGGCACGCCGTGCTGGCGCGAAATCATCTCGAGCGTCTCGCCGGGCGCCACCGTGATCGGCGTGCCGCCTTCCCAGGTCCAGGCGGGCGGCGGCGGCGCGGCCGGCAGCGAACCGGTGACCTCGGCATTGGGCTGATACGACGCCATGCCCTGTCCGCCGCCGGAAGATCCTTGCGGCTCGGCACCGGCAAGGTGCGGCAACGGCCGGCTCTCGACGTGGCCGGCCGGCGTGCTCTGCGGGATCGACCCGGTGGTGTCGTTGCGCGAGGCGCTATTGGAGCCGAAAACACCCCCGAACCGCCCCGAGTCGCCGCTGCAACTCGCGGCGCCCAATGCGATTAACGAAACGGCAACCATACGCGGCCACAAGGCCGACCGACGCGACGCGCACATCATGACTCGCCCGCACGCAACAAATACTAGCGGGCGAATAAACTACGTTGCGGTAAACAGGCCTTTAAGCGTTGGCGCAAGGATTTAAAGATAATTCGAACTGTGGCTTCGCCGCTACAATTCCTGCGCCTGTCCGGGAAGCAACGGCACGAATCTCACGGCGATGAGATCCTCGCGCGTGAGCGCGCCGTCCGCCGTCTTGGTTAATTTGACGATGTACTGCGTGCCGTTGCGCGGCCCGAGCGGCAGGACGAGCTTGCCGCCCTCGCCGAGCTGTTCGACGAGCGCACCGGGAATGTCTCCCGCGGCGGCCGTGACGATGATGCGGTCGAACGGCGCGCGGTCCGGCGCGCCCAAAAATCCGTCGCCGGCGAGAATGGTGACGTTGGCGTAGCCGAGCGTCTTGAGACGCAGGCGCGCGGCGTCGGCCAATGTCCGATAGCGCTCGATGCTCACCACGTCGCGGGCGATCCGCGACAGCACGGCGGCCTGATAGCCCGAGCCGGTGCCGATTTCGAGGACGCGGTGCGCCGGCGCGACCTCCAATTGCTCGGTCATGTAGCCGACCACGTAAGGCTGGCTGATGGTCTGGCCGCAGGCGATCGGCAGCGCCTGATCGGCATAAGCGCTGTCGGTGAATTCGGCGGCGACGAAATATTCGCGCGGCACTTCGTCCATGGCGCGCAGCACCGCCTGGTCGGTGATGCCGCGCCGGCGCAGCGCGAGCTGAAACCCCATGCGTTCGACGTCGGCTGCCTGGACTGCGGCCACAGTGACCTCGCCTTATGACCGTGCTGCAAGACCTTCTACCACTATGCCGACAGCTCTTATACTGTCTCCGCGGCCACGGCGGTTCGGGCCGGCGCCGAACGGATGCAAAATTTCGCCTAGGTTTAAGGGAACAGATCACGATCCAAGGCGTTACGGGCACGCCAGCCTGCAGTGGGACCGGGCAGCACGGGGAAAAGATGGTGTCAGAGGCGAAAGCCGCCGTGGGCCGGCGGGTCCTTGTCGTCGAGGACGAGTCGATGATTCGCATGCTGCTCGACGGCATGCTTTCGGACCTCGGCTACACCATGACGGCGGAAGCCGGCGCGCTCGACGAGGCCATCGCGCTGGCGAAGCAGGCGGAGTTCGACGTCGCGATCCTCGACGTCAACCTGCACAGTGAGCCGATCACGCCGGTGGCCGAGATTTTGACCCAGCGCGGACTGCCGTTCGTGTTCGCCACCGGCGCCGACCTGCGCGGCGTACCGGAAGCCTATCGCAACCATCCGATCTTGCAGAAGCCGTTCCGGGTCGAGGCGCTGGAGCGCGCCTGGAAGCCGTCGCACCGAAGCCGGCCAGCGCCTAACAGCCCATTACTCGAACAGCTTGGCGAACTTCGTCACGGTCGGCTCGTCGGTGAGATCGAGCTTGAGCGGCGTCACCGCGATGCAGCGCTCGTCGAGCGCGGCAAGATCGGAGCCGTTCGGCGCCTTGGCAAAATTCTGGCGCACATAGGCGATCCAGTAATACGGATTGCCGCGGCCGTCGGTGCGCTTGTCGATATGCAGCCGTTCCTGCCGGCGGCGTCCCTGCGTGGTCACGGCGATGCGCTTGACCTCGCCCGGCGCGCAGTCGGGAAAATTGACGTTGATCAGCACGTCGCTCGGCATGCCTTCGGCCAGCACGCGGCGGATGATGTCGGGCGCAAACTGCAGGCTGGTTTCCCAATGCGGCGGCTGGCCGCTGCGCGATTTGTAAGCTTGCGACAGCGCGACCGAGGGAATGCCGAGCACGGTGCCTTCCATGGCGCCGGCGATGGTGCCGGAATAGATCACGTCCTCGCCGGCATTGCGGCCGCGATTGACGCCCGAGAGCACCAGATCGGGATCGTGGCCGTTGAGCAGATGGCGCGCGCCCATGATGACGCAATCGGTCGGCGTGCCGCGCACCGCGAAGCGGCGCTCTCCGATCTGGCGCAGGCGGAGCGGATCGTTGAGCGACAGCGAATGCGCGACGCCCGACTGATCGTATTCCGGCGCGACCACCCAGACGTCGTCGGACAGCACGCGCGCGATCTTCTCGCACACGTCGAGCCCTTCCGCGTGGATGCCGTCGTCGTTGGTGACGAGGATGCGCATCACTTCTCGATCTTTTTCATGCCGCCCATATAGCCCTGCAGCACGTCGGGCACCGCAATCGAGCCGTCGGCCTGCTGATAGGTCTCCATCACCGCGATCAGCGCGCGGCCGACGGCGACGCCGGAGCCATTGAGCGTGTGCACATGGCGCACGGCGCGGCCCTCCTTGGTGCGATAGCGCGCATTCATGCGCCGCGCCTGGAACTCGCCGCAGATCGAGCAGGACGAAATCTCGCGGTACATGTTTTGGCCGGGCAGCCAGACTTCGATGTCGTAGGTCTTTTGCGACGCAAAGCCCATGTCGCCGGTGCACAAGAGTCATCACGCGATAATGCAGATCGAGCTTTTTCAAAACTTCCTCGGCGCAGGCGAGCATGCGCTCGTGCTCGTCTTTGCTTTGCTCGGGCGTGGTGATGGAGACCAGCTCGACCTTGGTGAACTGATGCTGCCGGATCATGCCGCGCGTGTCTTTGCCCGCCGCGCCGGCTTCGGCGCGGAAGCACGGCGTGCAGGCGGTGAAGCGCAGCGGCAGTTGCGCTTCGTCGACGATGGATTCGCGGACGAGATTGGTTAGCGGGACTTCGGCGGTCGGGATGAGCCAACGTCGTTGTCTGGATCTGTCGGCATCTGCTCAATCGACAGTTGCGCATCGAATCTGCTGTCTCTTTGCATCGCTTGAACGTCCTTTTCGTCTCGCGCAATCGAACCATCTCAGCGCTGACGCATTTTGCGACGCGTTCGTCCGTATTGCCTGCGCATCGAACTTCGATCCCGCGAATAGCCGACAAATTGATCATCTCGAAATTTCGGGAATTGCGCAGTGCCAAACATCGCTTCGTCACGCACCAACAGCGGCGGAGAGACTTCAGTGTAGTTATGCGGCTCACTCGTATGCACATCGAGCATGAATTGGCCGAGCGCGCGCTCCAGCCGCGCAAGACCTTTCTTCAAAACCACAAAGCGCGCACCGGAGAGCTTCGCCGCAGTCTCGAAATCCATCTGGCCGAGCGCTTCGCCGAGATCGAAATGCTGCTTGGGCGCGAACGCGTAATCTCGTTTCGCGCCGAAGCGATGATGTTCGACGTTGTCCTTCTCGTCCTTGCCGTCGGGCACCTCGTCGAGCGGCAGGTTGGGAATTTCCGCCAGCGCGTCGTTCAGCGCCTTGGAGGCCTTCTTTCTCCTCCGCCTCCATCGCCGGAATCGATTCCTTCAGCGCGGCGACCTCGCCCAGCAAGCCCTTGGCTTTTTCCTCGTCCTTGTTCTTCTTTGCCTCGCCGATTTCCTTCGACGCCGCATTGCGCCGCGCTTGCGCAGTTTCGAGCGCGAGAATTTTTGCGCGACGCTGCTCGTCGAGCGCGATCAGCCGCTGCGCCTGCGGCGGAAGCCCGCGACGCGCCAGCGCGCGGTCGAAAGCGTCGGGATTGTCGCGAATGAAATCGGATGTCGTGCATCGACTTGCGCTCAAGACGTGGATGGCCGGAACAAGTCCGGCCATGACAAATCAATAACCCGAACAATACGCCTTAGTCACTCCGCGGGCTTGGCCGCCGCCGCAGCCGCGGCGCGCTCGGCGGCAGCGCGCTTTTCGACGATCTTCACCGACCAGACCGAGCCCTCGTAGAGGGCGAGCAGCGGCAGCGCAAGCGACATTTGGCTCAAGATGTCGGGCGGCGTCAAAATCGCGGCGATGACGAAGGCGATGACGATGAAATAGCGGCGCTTGGCCTTGAGCTGGTCGGAGGTGATGATGCCGACGCGGCCGAGAAGGGTGAGGATCACCGGCAGCTGGAAGGCGATGCCGAAGGCGCAGCATCAGCTTCATCATCAGCGACAGATAGTCCTCGACCTTGGGCAACAGCTCGATGGTCGCCTGCCCCGGCCCGCCGATCTGCTGCATGCTGAGCGAAAACCGCGCCAGCATCGGCCAGACCACGAAATAGACCACCATCGATCCCATCAGGAAGAAGATCGGCGTGGCGATCAGGTACGGCAGGAACGCCTGCTTCTCGTTGCGATAAAGGCCGGGCGCGACGAACATGTAGATCTGCGTGGCGATCACCGGAAACGCGATGAAGGTGCCGCCGAACGCCGCGATCTTGAGCTGCACGACGAAATATTCGAGCAGGCCCGTATAGATGAATTTCGAATTCTCCGGGCCGGCGACCCAGACGTAAGGCCAGGTGAGAATGTTGTAGATCTGCTTGGCGAAGAAGAAGCAGCACGATCATCGCAATGATGAATGCAGTCGCCGCCTTGATCAGCCGCGAGCGCAGCTCGATCAGGTGATCCATCAACGGCGCCTTGGTCGCCTCGATCTCCTTCTCTTCGTCTTCGTGGCTCATGCCGGACGTTCCGTGCTGTCCGTCGGTGCGGTCTCCGCGGCGGGCTCGGCCTTCGCCGCTTCGGCGCCGGCAGGCGCGAGGTCGCTATGTTCCACCGCCGCGACGGGCGCGGCCGTTTCGACCGCGGGCGCGGCATCGCTCACGGCAAAGCCGCCATCGACCGGCGGCTCCGCTTTCGGCTCAGGCGTCGCTTCGAGCGAGCGTTCGATATCCTTGCCCGTGGTCTCGAGGTCGCTGCGCACGTCCTTGAGCGGATCGAAATTCTTGAAATCATGCGCCAAGCCATCGACCTCCTTCTTCAGGTCGGCCATCTCGGCTTCGCGCATCGCTTCCTGGAACTGGTTCTGAAAGTCGGCCGCCATGCCGCGGACCTTGCGCGTGTACTGGCCGAGCGTGCGCAACACGCCGGGCAGCTCCTTCGGCCCGATCACGATCAGCGCCACGACGCCGATCAGCAGGAACTCGGTCCAACTGATATCGAACATGAAAACTCCCCGGCCGCCTTGACCGCCCGCTGCCGCCGCTCAAGCTTGTCCGGCGGACCGCGGCAATCGGCGCGAGGGCGTCAAAGCGGCGAGCGCTAGACCTTGCTCTCGAACTCGGCGCGCCGCTTCATGTCGGCGGCCGCCTGATGATCGATGGTCTTGATCGGCGCGTCGGATTTGGGCGCGGCTTCCACCGTCTCGTCCTCGGACATGCCCTTCTTGAAGGCTTTGATGCCCTTGGCGACGTCGCCCATCATGTCGGAAATCTTGCCGCGGCCGCCGAAGACCAGCAGCAGCACGGCGCCGACGATCAACCAATGCCAGATGCTCAATGAGCCCATGAAACCCTCCGTCCGCAACGGCACTTGGTACGCGACCTTGGGCCCGCGGCAACGTGTCGATTTCGCCAGAACCTAGGCGCCAAGGGCGGCAAAAACAAGCGCGCCCCGAAAGCAATACGGCCGCAGGGCTAATGCGGCAGCCATTAACCCCGGGACGGCCGTTTGCCGATCACCTGATCGGCAAGGGGGCGGTTTTATTCCTCGCTGCGGCCGGCGGGCGGCACCAGGCCGAGGTCGAGATCGCCCGGCTCGAGCGGGTCTTCGTCGTCCCGCAGTTCCGGGTCGTCCGACGGCACCGGGATGCTAAATCCGCTCGGCAGCGTCGCCTCGATCAGGCCTGCGCCCTTGAGCTCGTCGAGGCCGGGCAGATCGTTGAGCGCCTCCAGCCCGAAATGTGACAGGAACGCCTCGTTGGTGCCGTAGGTCACCGGCCGGCCCGGCGCCTTGCGGCGGCCGCGCAGCCTGATCCAGCCGGTCTCCAGCAGCACGTCGAGGGTCCCCTTCGACGTGGTCACGCCGCGGATGTCCTCGATCTCGGCGCGCGTCACCGGCTGGTGATAGGCGACGATGGCGAGCGTCTCGATGGCGGCGCGCGACAGCTTTCGCGTCACCGTCGCTTCGTGGGTCAACAGCCACGCGAGATCGCTCGCGGTGCGCAGCGTCCATTTGCCGGCGACGCGAACCAGGTTCACGCCGCGCGGCTCGTACTCTTTCTGCAATTGCGTGAGCAGCGCGCGCACGTCGACGCCGGCCGGCAGGCGCTTGGCCAAAATCTTTTCGTCGAGCGGGCCCTCGGCGGCAAACAGCAAGGCTTCGAGAATGCGCAATTCCTCCGCGCGCTCGGCTGGTTTGCCCTTGTCTCCGACGATCACACGCATCTCCGCCACATTCCCCATTGCGGGTCTCCCTCTTACCCATTCCCCGTTTCGACGGCCACGCCGCCGTCTTCCGTCTTCTGCCGCTTGCGCACGTAAAGCGGCGCAAACGCCGCGTGCTGGTTCAGCTCGAGATGGCCTTCGCGTACCAGTTCGAGCGTCGCTGCAAAGCTCGATGCCAGAACCGTCGCTTTCATCGACGGCTCGACCAGATATTCGGCGAGATATTGATCGAGCGGGCTCCACTCCAGGGAGAGACCGATCAGCCGTTCCAGCGCCTCGCGCGCTTCGGCGAGCGACCACACCGTGCGCTTGGGCATGCGGACGAAGGATCGCGCCTGGGTCTGCCGCCGCCCGGCATAGGCCGAGAGCAGGTCGTACAAGCGTCGCCGACCATTCCGGATGTTTGATCTCGGCGATCGGCTCGGGCGCGCCGCGCTGGAAAACTTCGCGGCCGAGCTGCGGCCGGTTGAGCAATTGCTCGGCGACATTGCGGATCGCTTCGAGCCGGCGCAGCCGCTGCGCCAGCGCATTCGCCATGTCTTCGGCGCTGAGCCCATCGGGCGCATGCTGCTCCGGCAACAGCAGGCGCGATTTCAGGTAAGCGAGCCACGCCGCCATCACCAGGTAATCGGCGGCAAGCTCCAGGCGCAGCTTTCGCGCCGCTTCGATGAAGGCGAGGTACTGGTCGGCGAGCGCGAGGATCGAAATCTTCGCCAGATCGACTTTCTGCTGGCGCGCGAGCGTGAGCAAGAGATCGAGCGGGCCCTCAAAGCCCTCGACATCGACGACCAGCGCCGGCTCATCGGTGGCGCGCTCCGGCAGCTCGCCCTCGAACTGAAAATCGTCGGCGTTCATGCGACCACCTCGGCAGGCGGCCAAGTGCCCTTCATGAGACGGGAGAACTCGGCCCGGCCCGCGGCAATGTCGAACGGCACCGGCCGGCGCTTGCTCGCGAGCGCAGCCGCCGCCCGCCGCGCCGCCTCGCCGGCGAGCGCGGGTACTGCCGCGGCAACCGCGTGCATCTCGGCAAGATCGCCGTTGCAATGCAGGACCATGTCGCATCCCGCCGCGATTGCCGCAGCGCTGCGCTCCGACAGCGAGCCCGACAAGGCCTGCATGGAGATGTCGTCGCTCATTAAAAGGCCCCGAAAGCCTATCGAATCACGAATCACACCACCCACTATAACCGCCGACGTGGTGGCCGGCGCCACGGGGTCGATGGCGCTGAACACAACATGTGCGGTCATGCCGAGCGGCAGGCCGGCCAGCGGACGAAACGCGGCAAAATCGGTCGTCTCCAGCGTCGCCCGGTCGGTACCGACCCTCGGCAGCCGTTTGTGACTGTCCGCCGTGGCGCGACCGTGGCCGGGGATATGCTTGAGCACCGGCAGCACGCCGCCATCGGCCAGACCCTCGGCAATGGCGCCGGCGATGGCCGCTACCTTGCCCGGTTGCGTGCCGTAGGCGCGGTCGCCGATCACCGCATCGGACCCCGGAACCGGCACATCGGCGAGCGGCAGGCAATCGACGTCGATGCCAAGGTCGGCAAGGTCGCTGGCGATCAACCGCGCGCCGAGCCGAGCCGCGGCAAGGCCCGTTGCACGATCCTGGTCGTAGAGCGCGCCATAGGCGGCGCCCGCGGGGTATTTCGGCCAATGCGGCGGGCCGAGGCGCTGCACCCGTCCGCCCTCCTGGTCGATCAGGACCGGGGCGTCGCGGCCGACGGCACTGCGGAATTCGCCGATCAGCCGACGCAACGGGTCGGGACCTGCGATATTCCGGGCGAAAACAATGAGACCCCAGGGCTGCGCTTCGCGGAGGAACTGCCGTTCCTCATCCGTCAACGCAGGCCCTGCAACGCCGGTGATGAAGGCGCGCATGGCCGCGGATTAGCCCGCGCCGAACGCGAGGGTCAAGCGTGGGGCCGCTAATTCTTCTGGACGATGCAGCTGCCGCCCGCGGCCTTCAAATTGCTGCACATGGCGCCTGCCGCCTCCGAGGAGGCGAAGGGGCCGACCAGGGCGCGGTAATAGGTGCCTTTGTCGCCGAGATCGGCGCGATGGATGATCGGCTGGCGGTTGCCGAGCTGGCCGGGGAATTTGGCCTGGAGCGTTTTGAACTCGGTCTGCGCGTCGGCCTCGGAGCGCTGCGAGGTGACCTGGACCGAATAGCCACCGGCCGACGGCGCCGCGGCGGGCGCTGTGGCGACCGGAGCGCTGGGTGCTTCCGTACGCGCGACGCGGGAGCGCGGCGGCGGCTCCGCAGCCGACGCTGCGCCTTGCGCGACCGGCACGATGGCGAGCGGCGCGTTGCCGCCGGCCTTGGGTGCCGTTGCCCTGGCGGGCGCTTCCGTCGCTTTGGGCCGGGCCGCAGGTGCCGGTGCGATAGGAGTTGGCCCGGCCGCCGAGGCCGTGGCGTTTGGGTTGCCGACCTGGTCCGAGCGAATGGTGACGGTGTGAACCTTCTTAGGCTCTCCAGCGCCGGCCAGCGGCGCCGCAGGCGGTTGCGCCGGCGCGGCGACCTTTGGCGAAGCCGACAGAGGAGCGGACGGCAGCGCCGGTGCAACGGCAGCGGCGGGGCCGGCCGGCACGGTACCGGGCGCAGCGCTCGGGGTCGGCGGGACCGGAATTGTCGAAACGACCCGCGGCGGTCGCATTCGGTGCCTGGATCGCGACCGGCTGTTCCTCGCGCGACACCAGCTTTTCCGGCGAGCCCGGTGCCGCCGCACCTGCCTGGTTCGCCGCGGCGGCCTGGGCGTCGCTGCGGTTGGGCAGAATCTTGTTGGGGCCGTCGTTGGCCTTGATCACCGGGGGCAACGACGGCACCAGCATGGCGCCACCGAACATCGAGCGATAGGCGAAGGCACCGCCGGCGCCGATCAGGACCAAGCCCAGCATGGCCAAAACCACGGCGAGGCCGCTGCGCCGGGGCCGGCTCGGGGTTTCGTCGTCATAGTCTTCGGCGTCGTCGGTCTGACGATCCGCCCGACTGTCCCATCGGTCTTCGGCTTCGTGTTCGTCGTCGTAAGATTGCGGCGCCAGCGCCGGCTGCCGGCCAACGGACCGCGGCGGCGACGCGTCTTCATCGCGATAGCGCGCGTCGTATGCCGTCTCATCGTCGTGGGGATCGTCGTAGGGCTCGGCCGGCTCGGAATATTGGCTGGCGATCGACGGTGCGCGCTCATCGTCGCGTTCATAGCGCTCATCGTCGCGGTGATAGCGCGCATTGCCGCGATCGGACGGATAAGGCTCGGGAAGCCGCGGCTGGACGTAGCTTTCTTGCGCATATTGATCCGGCGCATCCGGCTCGGCGTAGCCATCATCGGCCGCCCAATCGCGGTCCGCCGGTGCCGGCAGCGGCTCGTCCAAGGTCTCTACCGCAGCATGCCTTGGCTCAGCGTGCCTTGCGTCAGCGTATCTTGGGTCGCGGCCGAATTCATTGACCCGGTCGCTCTGGCCGATGATGCGCGCCAGCTCGGCGAGCGGATCGCGCGCCGCGTCGCTCGTCGGATCGACGTCCTCGCGCGCGAGCGGCTCGCGGCTGCGGAACGGACGAAAATTGCTGTCGGCCATCGAATTCGCCTCGGTCCAGGCGGTTACGCGATACTGGGCTGATTCCCCGTCGTCCGCACTCGGTACGTCTCAAACGGCGCGGTGCGAATTACCGCATCTCGTTTGGCGCCTCGACCCCAAGCAGCGCCAGCCCCGACGAGAGAACGGTCACGACGCCTTGTACAAGCACGAGACGCGCCACAGTCGTTTGTCGTTCATTTTGGATAATGAAACGTAAATGTGGCTTTGTGTTGCCGAGCGTATAGAGCGCATGAAATTCACTGGCCAAGTCAAAGAGATAAAAGGCAATTCGGTGCGGCTCATGGGCCGCGGCAGCGGCCTCCACGACCCGCGGGTAAAGCGCAATTTGCCGCATCAAGGCCATTTCCGCGGGGTCTGAAAGCCGATCGAGGTCGGCGCCTTCAACCAAACTCTCAACATCATCCGGCAGGTCGGGAAACGCCGCCCGGGCATTGCGGAAGATCGACTGGCCGCGGGCATGGCCGTATTGGACGTAGAAAACGGGATTGTCGCGCGACTGCTCGATCACCTTGGCGAGGTCGAAATCGAGCACTGCGTCGTTCTTGCGAAACAGCATCATGAAGCGCACGGCGTCGCGGCCGACTTCGTCCACCACTTCGCGAAGCGTGACGAACTCCCCTGCCCGTTTCGACATCGTGACCGGCTGGCCGGCGCGCAACAGCTTCACCAGTTGCACGACTTTCACATCAAGCTCGGCGTCGCGGTTGCCCTTCAGAGCCGCCACCGCCGCCTGCATGCGCTTGATGTAGCCGGCGTGGTCGGCGCCCCACACGTCGATCAGCGCGTGGAAGCCGCGGTCGAGCTTTGAGCGATGGTAGGCCATGTCGGAGGCAAAATAGGTGTAGGAGCCGTCAGACTTCTTCAATGGCCGATCGACGTCGTCGCCGAACTCGGTGGAGCGGAACAGCGTCTGCTCGCGATCCTCCCAGTCTTCGACCGGCGCGCCCTTGGGCGGCGGCAGCCGGCCTTCATAAACATAGCCACGCTGGCGCAACCATTCGATCGTTTCAGCGACCTTATCGACTGAACCTTCCGTGAGGGATTTCTCCGAAAAGAATTCCTCGTGATTGATGTTGAGCGCGGCGAGATCGGCGCGCACCGTCGCCATCATCATCTCGATCGTCTTGGCACGCACCACAGGCAGCCATGCGGTTTCCGGCTGCTTTGTCAGCGTGTCTTTGTATTGCGCGGCGAGTGCGGCACCGACCGGCTTGAGATAATCGCCGGGATAAAGGCCTTCGGGAATCGTACCGATGTCCTCGCCGAGCGCCTCGCGATAGCGCAGATAGGCCGAGCGCGCGAGCACATCGACCTGGGCACCGGCGTCGTTGATGTAATATTCGCGCGTCACCTTGAAGCCGGCGAAGGCGAGCAGGTTCGCCAAGGCATCGCCGAACACGGCGCCGCGGCCATGGCCGACATGCATCGGGCCGGTAGGGTTCGCCGAGACATACTCGACATTGACCAATTCGCCTTGACCGATATCGCTCACGCCATATTGCGCGCCCAATTGCACCGCGCCGCGCAGCGCCGCGATCCAGGCGTCAGGCTTGAGCGTGAGATTGATGAAGCCCGGGCCGGCGACATCGACCTTGGCGACGAGAGCATCGGCCCGAAGTTTTTCGGCGATCGCTTCGGCAAGCTCGCGCGGTTTGCGGCCGGCGTCCTTGGCCAGCACCATGGCGGCGTTGGTGGCGATATCGCCATGCGACGGATCGCGCGGCGGTTCGACGGTCACGCGCGACTTGATCGACGCTGCCGGTCAGAACGTCGGCGGTCGCGCTGCGGACGCGATCGAGAATGTCGGCAAAGATGTTCTTTGTGGCCATGCTGCAAAGCGCCTTGAGCGCGCCGCGCGCCTAACGCAATTCCGGCGTCGTGTCAAAAAGCCGAGCATGCTCGGCGAGCGCGAAGCGGTCGGTCATGCCGGCGATGAAATCGGCGATGCGGCGCGCGCGTACCGCTTCTTCAAGGCCGTCGAGCCCTTCGCTCCATTCCGCCGGCAGGTCGCCGGGATGGGCGCTATAGCGCGCAAACAGGTCGCGCACCACGCCCGCCGCCTGATCCATGACATGCATGACGCGGGCGTGGCGGTACATCCGGACTTTCAGGAAGCTTTTGATGGCGCGGTCGGCTTCCGCCGTCGCCGGCGAGAAGCCGGCGACCGACGT
The DNA here is from genome assembly GCA_963831975.1 of uncultured Alphaproteobacteria bacterium. GTDB lineage: Bacteria > Pseudomonadota > Alphaproteobacteria > Rhizobiales > Xanthobacteraceae > BOG-931. The sequence goes on along the minus strand of CAWHSO010000025.1, from coordinate 1,131,032 downwards.
TTTGGCCTGCCGCACGTCGTCGGCCGAGCTCTGGCGCCAGCGCGGCAAGCTTGCGGCTGGTTTCGGCGATGACATCCTCGATCAATAAACCGATCAGCCGGCGGATCAGCTCATGGACCTGGCGCCCGGCATCGAGCCCCGGATGGGTGGCCCGGATATCGCCGATGATGCGGCCCGGCAGCGCCACGGTGGCGATGTCGTCGAGATCGAACAATTCGGCGCGCAGCCCGTCGTCGATGTCGTGGGCATCGTAGGCGATGTCGTCGGCAAAGGCGGCGATCTGCGCCTCGACGCTTGGATAACTCCACAATTGCAAATCCTGCAGCCGCGAATAGTCCAAAATGGTCTCGGGGATGCCGTGCTCGCGGTAGGGACCGAGCGGCGTGCCATCGCGCGCGGTGAGCGGGCCGTTGTGCTTGACCAGGCCTTCGAGCGTTTCCCAGGTGAGGTTGAGGCCGTCGAAGGCCGGGTAGCGGCGCTCCAGCGCGGTGACGACGCGCAAGGTCTGCGCATTGTGGTCGAAGCCGCCGTAGGCCGCGAGGCAGGCGTCGAGCGCGCGCTCGCCGGCATGGCCGAACGGCGGATGGCCGAGATCGTGGGCCAGCGCCAGCGCCTCGGCCAAGTCCTCATCGACGCCGAGCGCGCGCGCCAGCGCCCGCGACACTTGCGTGACTTCCAGCGTATGGGTGAGCCGGGTGCGGTAGTGGTCGCCCTCGTCGAACACGAAAACTTGCGTCTTGTGCTTGAGGCGGCGGAAGGCGGTCGAATGGATGATGCGGTCGCAGTCGCGGCGGAAGGCGCTGCGGCTCTTGCTGACCGGCTCGCCGTGCAGCCGGCCGCGGCTTTGCCCCGGATCGCAGGCAAAAGGCGCGCGGAATGTGCCATCCATCGCCATCGATCGCCCGGCTGCCGGCAATTGACCTTGCGTACCGGCGCACTTAACTATTCGGTTGGTGCCGTGGCAATCGCTGCGATTCCCGGCCGGAGATCATGACTATGGAAGCCAATACTGCGGAAGCCAACGTCATCGTGACCGAACGGGCGGCGCGGAAGATCGGCGAGATCCTGCAAAAGGAGCCGGCCGGCACCATGCTGCGCGTCAGCGTCGAGGGCGGCGGCTGCTCGGGCTTTCAGTACAAATTCGACACCGAACGTGACCGCGCCGACGACGACATCGTCATCGAGAAGAGCGGCGCCACGGTGCTGATTGATCCGGTCTCGCTCAATTACATGGCCGGCAGCGAGATCGACTTCGTCGACGATTTGATCGGCTCGGCGTTCAAGGTCAATAATCCGCAAGCTACCGCGTCCTGCGGCTGCGGTACGAGCTTCGCCCTTTAGCACCAATTCAAGCTGCTCCCGTGCGCATTGCCACCTGGAATGTCAATTCGATCAAGCAGCGCACCGATTCCGCGCGCGCGTGGCTCGCCGAGCGCAAACCCGACATCGTCTGCCTGCAGGAAACCAAATGCGTCGATGACGCATTTCCGCGCGATGCCTTCGAGTCGCTCGGCTACAACGTCGCCGTCCACGGCCAAAAGACCTTCAACGGCGTGGCGCTGCTGTCGCGATTTCCATTCGATGAGGTCAACAACGGCCTGCCCGGCGACGCCAACGACGATCATGCCCGCTTCATCGAAGCGGTGGTGTCGACGGCGCAGGGCGCGCTGCGGGTCGCCAGTATCTATCTGCCCAACGGCAATCCGCCGGACACCGAGAAATATTCCTACAAGATCGGCTGGATGAAGCGGCTATCCGCTTACGCCCGCGAGCGGCTTGCTCTCGAAGAGCCGCTGGTCATGGCCGGCGACTACAACGTCATTCCGACCACGGCCGACGCGCGCAATCCGCAAGCCTGGACCGGCGACGCGTTGTTCTTGCCGAAGACGCGCGACGAATTCCGCGCTCTGATCAATCTCGGCCTCACCGACGCGGTGCGCGCGACCAGCGACGATTCCGGCCTCTATACGTTCTGGGATTATCAGGCCGGCGCCTGGCAGAAGAACAACGGCATCCGCATCGATCATCTGCTGCTCTCGCCGCTCGCCGCCGACAAGCTCGCCGACGCCGGCATCGACCGCCATGTTCGGACCTGGGAAAAGCCGTCCGATCACGTGCCGGTATGGATCGATCTGGATATTGCGGCGAAGTAATCCGTCATTGCGAGCGAAGCGAAGCAATCCAGTTCGGCGCCGCCGCATGGATTGCTTCGTCGCTTCGCTCCTCGCAATGACGAGGTCTGTTAATCCCGCCGGCCTCTGAGCCAACTTTCCAGATAAACCAGCGCCATCTGCCGCTCGTCGTCGCTGGCGCGGCGGAAGGCGTTGTCGTAGAGCGGCTTGACCCAGCTTTCGTCGGGACCGACGCAATCCTTGCTGAGTGTGAGCCACATCAGGCCGCGTGCCGCCTGCCGCGGCACGTATTGGCCCTGGAACAGGATATCGCCCAGCGCTGCCTCGGCACGGCATTGGCCTTTGTTGGCGGCAAGCTGGAACCAGCGCGCCGCCTCGTGCGGATCGTTCGGCGTCGAGTCGAGATAGAGCCGGCCGAGCTCGTATTGCGCGTCGGCGTCGCCGAAATAAGTCGCCGCATAGGTGTAGAGCTCGCGGGCCCGCGCCGCGTTCGGCTTGATCTTGGAATTGGGAATTCCGCTCAGATAATAGTGCCCGAGCGACACGAAGGCGTTGGCGACGAAGCGCGCCTGCGCCGTGCCCGGACTCTCATCGGGGTGGGCGTTGGCGATCTCGCTGAAATAATTGAAGGCGCGCATCTGGTCTTGCGGCACGCCGTCGCCGTCGGCGTACATGCGGCCGAGCTTCCATTGCGCCGCGGGCTGGCCCTGCTCTGCCGCATATTGCAGAGCGGTCAGCGCTTTGGCCTTTTCGTCGAGCAGCGGATGGTTGGTGTTGCGCAAGCCGTCGTTGGGCGTCAGCGCCGCCGTATTCGGTGTCGTCGTGCCGTCGAAGGCGAAGGCCGGCGCGATCGAAAGCCCGAGCACCGGGCCGCGCGCGGTGCCGAAGCCGAGCCCCGCGGCGATGCACAGCGCGCTCGCCAGCGCGACACCTCGGCCGCTCGCGATGCGGCGGACGGCGACCCTAGACATCCGCATAACACGCCTTCTCGGCACTGCCGCCCGGATGGGTCACCGCGCCATTGCGCGCCGGTCCGACCTGCTGGGTGTATTTCCACAAATAGCCGGACCCATATTCCTCGGCGCGCGGCTTCCAGGTTTTAGCCCGGGCGGCAAGCTCGGCGTCGCTCAGCTTGACGTCCAGCGTGCCCTTCTCGGCATCGAGCTCGATGATGTCGCCGTCGCGAAGGAGCCCGATCGGGCCGCCCACGGCGGCCTCGGGGCCGACATGGCCGACGCAAAAACCGCGCGTCGCGCCGGAGAACCGGCCGTCGGTGATCAGCGCGACCTTGCCGCCCATGCCCTGACCGTAGAGCGCAGCGGTGGTCGACAGCATCTCACGCATGCCGGGGCCGCCTTTCGGGCCCTCATAACGGATGACCAGCACGTCGCCTTCCCTGTACGTCCTGTTCTTGACCGCTTCGAAGCAAGCTTCCTCGCCGTCGAAGCAGCGCGCCGGCCCGGTGAAACGCAAGCCCGCCATGCCGGCAACCTTAACGATGGCGCCCTCGGGCGCGAGATTACCTTTGAGACCAACGACGCCGCCGGTCGGCGACAACGGTTTGTCGGCCGGGTAAACCACGTCCTGGTCCGGATTCCACTTCACCGCCTTTAAGTTTTCCGCAATCGTGCGGCCGGTGACGGTGAGGCAGTCGCCATGAAGGAAGCCGTTGTCGAGCAACGTCTTCATCAGAAGCGGAACTCCGCCAGCCTCGAACATATCTTTGGCGACATAACGGCCGGACGGTTTCAAATCCGCGATATACGGGGTTTTTTTGAGGATTTCGGCGACGTCGAAAAGGTCGAATTTTATGCCGCATTCGTGGGCGATGGCCGGCAGATGCAGCGCCGCATTGGTCGAGCCGCCGGTCGCGGCCACCACCGCTGCAGCGTTTTCCAGCGCTTGCCGGGTAACGATGTCGCGCGGCCGGATGTTCTTGACGATCAGATCCATGATCATCTCGCCGGCGAGCATGCAGAATTTGTCGCGAATCTCGTACGGTGCCGGAGCACCGGCGGAATACGGCAGCGCAAGGCCAATGGCTTCCGAAACCGTCGCCATGGTGTTGGCGGTAAATTGCGCGCCGCAGGCGCCGGCCGACGGGCAGGCGTTCTCCTCGAGGGTCTGCAGATCGGGATCGGACATTTCGCCGATCGAATGCTTGCCGACCGCCTCGTAGACGTCCTGGATGGTGACCGGCTTGCCCTTGAAGGTGCCGGGCAGGATCGAGCCGCCGTAGATGTAGATCGACGGCACATTGAGCCGGCACATGGCCATCATCATGCCCGGCTGCGACTTGTCGCAGCCCGCCACCCCGATCAGAGCGTCGTAGGCATGGCCGCGCATGGTCAATTCCACCGAATTGGCGATGACTTCGCGCGACGGCAAGGACGCCTTCATGCCGGCATGGCCCATGGCGATGCCGTCGGTCACGGTGATGGTGCAGAATTCGCGCGCCGTGGCGCCAACCGAGGCGACCCCACGCTTGACCGCTTGGGCCTGGCGCATCAGCGAGATGTTGCAGGGCGCGGCTTCGTTCCAGCAGGTGGCGACGCCGACGAAGGGCTGGTGGATCTGTTCCTGCGTCAGCCCCATGGCGTAATAGAAGGCGCGGTGCGGGGCGCGCTCGGCGCCTTCGGTGGCATGCCGGCTGGGCAGTCGTGATTTTAGATCGGTCTTGGCGTCCATTTTACTCATCAAGGCCAAACAAGGCCCCTCGCCCCATCCTCACCGATCCGGCGCACGGCACCTTGAAATCGGAGGTGCCGTAGCGGCTTCTACTCACCGCCCGGCACGCGGCCGAGGGTGTCGAAAAATCCTATGGCTAAAAAGCGGCGCGGTGGATGGCTTTGGGCCGAAACTTATAAATGTTCACAGCGTGTTGCGCCGGGGCCACAAATTCAGCCGTGTTTGTTAGCTAGGCATTAAGGCGCGATTTACCAAGAGCCGCCCCGCCTGCCACCAGGGCCCCATGGCCAGACGACTGACCCGCGCCTTTTTCAGACGCAGCGTCCACGAGGTGGCGCCCGACCTGATCGGGGTGACGCTGCTGGTTGACGGCATCGGCGGCCGCATCGTCGAGGTCGAGGCCTATCACCAGACCGATCCCGCAGCGCACAGTTTTGGCGGGCCCACGTCCCGCAATGCGGTGATGTTCGGGCCGCCGGGCTACGTCTATGTGTACCGCTCCTACGGCATCCACTGGTGCGTGAATTTTGTCTGCGAGCCGAAGGGCTCGGCCAGCGCCGTACTGATCCGGGCCATCGAGCCGACCGTAGGGTTAGCGGCCATGCGTCGCCGGCGCGGCGTTGCCGACGTGCGGCTGCTTTGCTCCGGCCCCGGCCGGGTTTGCGAGGCGCTGCGCATAACCCACGCACAAAACGGCCTGGCCCTCGACGCGCCGCCGTTCGCACTCTTTGCACGCGAGGGCGAAGTGGAGGTTATCGTCGGACCGCGCATCGGCATCACCAAGGCGGTCGAAAAGCCTTGGCGCTACGGCCTGAAAGGCTCGCGGTTTCTCAGCAAGCCGTTCAAAGCCTGAAGGCGGGATCAAAACCCAATTCGTCGCGGGCCTTTTCGATGGCGACCGTCCCGTCGTCATCGGCGATGTTGTAGATGCCGTTGCCGCGGGTCAGCGCGAGCAGCGCCGCCTGGGCAGCGGCATCGACATGGAGCGGCGGCTTGCGGCTTGGGCCTTCGCTCCAGGTGCCGGGGCCGTAGAGCAGGCCGTAGCGCAGCACGACGGCTTCCATTCCGGATTTAAGCACCTGCTCTTCCATGTCGGCCGCGGCGCGGACCGTCACCAAGCGCGGGCCATCGACCAGGTTGAGCGGGTCGGTCTCGACATAGGGCTCTTTGCCGGGCGCGTAGGCGAACGCCACGCTCTGGACGATGAAGCGCCGCGCCGAAGCAGCGAGCGCCGCGGCGACCAGGTTGCGCGTGCCTTCGGTGCGGATGCGGGCGTTGCGCGGGTAAGCGGCGGCGAGTTGCGCCTCGTCGTCGAGAACCCGCGGCAAGTCGGTGAGCTGATGCATGACGACGTCGGGCCGCGCCGCCACGACGACGCGTTTGAGCGCTTGCGCATCGAACACGTCGACGACTGCCGGCTTGATGCCGGCCGCCTCAAGCTCGCGTGCGACGTCGGCCGAGCGCGTCATACCGCTGATGTCGTGGCCGGCTTTGAGCAGCAACGGCGTCAGCCGCCGTCCGATCGCGCCGCTCGCCCCGGCGATAAAAATCCGCATGCGCGTGCCTCGGTCATGAAAGACTAAGCGGTGTTTAATGCGGGGGCGACCGGGTGAGAACCCGCAAAGCGGTCTGGTCAGACCGCCGCGTCGCGCAACTGTGCGGTGTCGTAATATTCGTAGAACTCGATGGCCTTGCCGTCGGCGAAACGCCAGGAGTCCGCCTTCGGCGTCGCCACCACCTTGCCGGTGCGCCGGTTGCGCCAGGAGCAATGGCCGAGCATGACCACGCGGTCGCCCTGGGCGACGTAATGCTCCGCCACGTATTCGATCATCTCCCAGTCGCGCTTGAGGCCGGCAAAATACTGCGCCAGCTGGTCGCGGGTTTGATAGGCCGTCAGATAGGCCGCGCCGTAGCCGCCCTGGGCGAGCGAGCCGAACTTGATGTTGTCGGCGAAGATCGACGTCCAATGGTCGGCGCTGTCGCCTTTGCTTTCAGCCCAGCGGTCGTAGGCGTCTTTGAGGACAATGACGTTCTGCGCTTCGTCGGTCATGGCAGGCCTTGCAAAGGTATCGACATTCCTCCCAGAGTTGTAACCGTAGCGCACGCCGCCGTGCAACTGCGCTCAGCCGCAGCATTTCACTTATTTTTTGTGGGCTTTAAGTCGAATCCTTGAGCCGCTGCAGCGCCTCGGCGATCTTGGCTTTGCGCGCCAGCGCCTCTTCGCGCTTTTCTTTTTCTTCTTCGACCACCTCTTCCGGCGCGCGCGAAACAAAATTGGGATTGTTGAGCTTGGCGTCGACGCGGGCGATGTCGGCGTCGCATTTCGCCATTTCCTTGGCGAGGCGCGCGCGCTCGGCGTCGAGGTCGATCACGCCCTTTAATGGCAGCGCCGCGATATCGCCGCGCACGACCAGCTGCACCGCACCTTGCGGCGGCGCGTCTTCGAAGGAAATGTCGGCAATGCGCGCCAGCCGCTGGATGAATTCCGACCAGTGCCGCGCCCGAACGGCGGTTTGCGGCGACGCGTCCGCCAGCACCAGCGGCAGCATGGTCGCGGCCGGAATATTCATCTCGACGCGCACCGAGCGGATCGCGGTGATCAGATCGATCACCCAGCCGATCTCGCCTTCCGCCACCTCGTCGTCGAGGCCGTCGTGCGCCGGCCAGGCGTCGAGCGCGAGCATATGATGACGCTGCGGCCCGTGCTCGGCGGTGACGCTCCACAGCTCTTCGCTGATGAACGGCATGAACGGATGCAAGCAGTTTCAGGATTTCATCGAGCGCCCACGCCGCGGCCCCGCGCGTCTCGGTCTTGGCGGCGCCGTCGGGGCCGGTGAGCACCGGCTTGATCAGTTCGAGATACCAGTCGCAATAGACATTCCAGACAAAGCGATAGATCGCGCTCGCCGCCTCGTTGAATTTGTAAGCCTCGATCGCCGCCGTGACCTCCCTGCCCGTCTTCGCGGTCTCGTGGGCGATCCAGCGGTTGAGCGTCTCCTTGGCGTGGTGCGGATCGAAATCCGGATCGTGGGCGCAGCCGTTGATCTCGGCAAAGCGCGCCGCGTTCCAGAGTTTGGTCGCGAAATTGCGGTAACCCTCGACGCGCTGCGCCGAGAGCTTGATGTCGCGGCCCTGCGCCGCCATGGCCGCGAGCGTGAAGCGCAAGGCGTCGGCGCCGTACTCGTCGATCACTTCCAGCGGATCGATGACGTTGCCCTTCGACTTCGACATCTTGGCGCCGGAGGCGTCGCGCACCAGCGCGTGGATATAGACGTCGTGGAACGGCACCTCTTTCATGAAATGCAGCCCCATCATCATCATGCGCGCGACCCAGAAGAAGATGATGTCGAAGCCGGTGACCAGCGTCGAGGTCGGATAGAAGCGCTTGAGCTCCGGCGTCTCGTCCGGCCAGCCCAAGGTCGAGAACGGCCACAGCGCCGAAGAGAACCAGGTGTCGAGCACGTCTTCGTCGCGATGCAGATACTCGTTCGCAAAGCGCGCGCGCCGCTCCGGATCGGCGGCGATGTCGTGGCCCTCCTCGGCGGTGATCTCCTCGATCTCGGTGTAGTGCGCCAGCGCGTCGGCCACCGCATCGTCCGCACTCTCGGCGACGAAGATCTTGCCGTCCGGCCCGTACCACGCCGGAATTTGATGGCCCCACCAGATTTGCCGGGAAATGCACCACGGCTGGATGTTGTCCATCCAGTTGAAGAAGGTCGCTTCCCATTGCGCCGGCACGAACACGGTCTTGCGCTCGCGCACCGCCGCGATCGCCGGCTGCGCCAGCGTCTTGGCGTCGACGTACCATTGATCGGTGAGAAACGGCTCGAGCACCGCGCCGGAGCGGTCGCCGTGCGGCACGACATGGCTCGTCGGCTCGATCTTGTCGAGCAGGCTTGCGGCCTCCAGGCGCTCGACGATCTTCTTTCGCGCAGCGAAGCGATCGAAGCCATGCAGCGCCAGCGTCTCGTCAAGCTCCGCCGACGGCGGCACGCTTTCGAGAAACGCCGCATTGTCCTTGAGATCGAGATGACCCTCGACATCGAGCACGTTGATCGAGCGGCAGGTTGTGCCGCCGCCCGACCTCGAAATCGTTGAAATCATGCGCCGGCGTGATCTTGACCGCGCCGGTGCCTTTTTCCGGATCGGCGTAGTCGTCGCCGATGATCGGAATGCGCCGGCCGACCAGCGGCAGGATCGCAGTCTTGCCGATCAAATGTTTCAGCCGCTCGTTGTCCGGATGCACCGCGACCGCGACGTCGCCCAGCATGGTCTCGGGCCGCGTCGTCGCCACGATGATGAATTCGCCGCTGCCTTCGATCGGATATTTGATGTGCCAGAGACTGCCCTTGGTCTCGACCTGCTGCACTTCGAGATCGGAGATCGCGGTTTTCAGCTTCGGGTCCCAATTGACCAGCCGCTTGTCCTTGTAGATGAGGCCCTCGCGGTAGAGCGCGACGAAGACCTTCAGCACCGCGCGCGACAGCCCTTCGTCCATGGTGAAGCGCTCGCGCGACCAGTCGCAGGAGGCGCCGAGCCGCTTGAGCTGGCCGATGATGGTGCCGCCGGATTCCGCCTTCCATTCCCAGACCCGCTTGATGAAGGCCTCGCGGCCCATGGCGCGGCTCGATCTCCTGGCGCTCCATCAATTGCCGCTCGACCACCGCCTGGGTGGCGATGCCGGCGTGATCGGTGCCCGGCTGCCACAGTACGTCACTCGCCGCGCATGCGCTCGAAGCGGCAGAGGATGTCTTGCAGCGTATTGTTGAGCGCGTGGCCCATATGCAGCGAGCCGGTCACGTTCGGCGGCGGAATGACGATGCAATAAGGCGCCGCCTTGGCGCGCTCGGGCCGGCCGGCGCGGAAGGCGCCGGCCTTCTCCCAGGCCTCGTAAATGCGGCTTTCGACCGCGCCGGGCTGATATGTCTTCTCGATCATTTCGATTTTCCGGGCCGCGCGCTAGAAAGCCCGCGCGGCGTTGACTGTCAACGCCGGCACGCGCCCTTTCCAACCCCGATTCCGAGCAAAGCCCCAACGTGACAGCCGCCGCGCAAGCTTCCTCGCCTTTGGCGCACCGAACGCCGACGCGCTCGATCATGCTGCTCGCGGTCGCGGGCTTCGCCGCGCAGGCGCAAGTGCGGGTGACCGATTCGCTGCTTCCCCAGATCGCGGCCGACTTCCACACCACCGTGGGCGCCGCCGCCATGGTGGTGACGGCCTATGCGCTCGCCCACGGCTCGATCCAGCTGGTCATCGGCCCGGTCGGCGACCGCTTCGGCAAATACCGCACGGTCGCCTTGATGTGCGCCATCGGCGCCGTGCTGGTGGCGTGCTGCGGCCTGGCCGGATCGCTGTCGCAGCTGATGCTGGCGCGGCTCGCCACCGGCGCCGCGGCCGGCTGGGTGATCCCGATCTCCATGGCCTATGTGGGCGACGTCACGCCCTATGAGCATCGGCAGACGGTGCTGGGGCGCTACCTGTCCGGCCAGATTCTCGGCCAGCTCTCCGGCCAGGCCGCGGGCGGCGTGCTCGGCGATCTGTTGGGCTGGCGCAACGTGTTCTTCGTGCTCGCCGGAGTTTTCGCGCTGGCCGCGGCGGGGCTGGTGTTCGAGCTCATCACCAATCCGCTGACGCGCAAGCCAAGTCATCCGAACGAGACCACGCGCGGCTTCGTCGCCGATTATGCCGTCGTGCTGAAAAACCCTTTCGCCCGCATCGTCATTCTCACCGCCTTCATCGAGGGCGCGATCGTGTGGGGCGCCTTCGCCTATATCGGCGCCGACCTGCGCTTGCGCTTCGGCTTGAGTTTCACGCTGGTCGGCCTGACCGTCGCCTGCTTCGGCATCGGCGGACTGATCTACGCCGCCTTGGTCAAGATTTTTGTGTACCGGCTCGGCCAGGTCCGCCTCGCCATCGGCGGCGGGTTCTTGATCGCGGCCGCCTATATCGAGCTCGCCGTCGGACCGGCTTGGTGGCTCGCGCCCGTCGCGACGATGGCGATCGGCCTGGGCTTCTACATGCTGCACAACACGCTGCAGACCAACGCCACGCAGATGACGCCGCAAGCCCGCGGCACCGCGGTCGCGATCTTTTCCTCGGCGATCTTTGTCGGCCAGACTGTGGGCGTCGGCACCGGCGCGCTGGTGATCGATCGCTTGGGCGCGGTGCCGCTGTTCGTCGGCGCGGCCGTCGCGATACCGGTGCTGGCGATCTGGTTCGCGCGCCAATTGCGACATCGCCCGGTCGCGTGAAGCTTTCGAATGCTTCGGCCACGCCCGTAGTCTTCGAACTTGAGGCCTTCTCCGGTGTTTCTCATCTGATCGTGATGGGAAACATTTTGTGGAGGCCGAAAGTGGCGATGACCCTTGCTCTGAACCGATCGCGCATCGCGCATGGCAGCACGCTGATTTTGCTGACCATGTCGCTCGGCGTGCTGATCGCGCAGATCGACACCTCGGTCGTCAATCTGGCCGTCAAGCAAATCGGCGCCAAGCTCGACGCCGGCGTGACCGCGCTGCAATGGGTCGTCGATGCCTACAATCTCGTCTATGCGAGCCTGCTTCTGACCGCCGGCACGCTTGCCGATCTTTACGGCCGCCGCCGCATCTTCGCGCTCGGCATCGCGCTATTTACCCTCGGCTCGCTGGTGTGCGGCCTGGCGCCGAACGCCATCGTGCTGGTCGCCGGCCGCGCCATTGCCGGACTCGGTGCGGCGCTGGAAGTGCCGACGTCCCTCGCGATCCTCGCTGTCGCCTATCCGGACTCCAAGGAGCGCACCCAGGCGCTTGGACTGTGGGCGAGCTGCAATGGTCTCGCCTTCATCATCGGCCCAACGGTTGGCGGCGCGCTGGTCGATGCAGTCGGATGGCGCAGCATCTTCCTGCTGATCATTCCGCTGTGCGTGGCGACGCTGGCGCTGACATGGACGTCGGTGCCGGAATCCAAGGACCCGAAAGGCCGCAAGCTCGATCTGACCGGGCAAGCCCTGGCAATCGCCGCGCTCGGCGGGCTCTCGCTCGCGGTGATCGAAGGGCCGCGCTGGGGCTGGCTGTCGGTTGGCAGCATCGCTTCGTTTGCGATCTCGATCGCCACGGCCGTCCTGTTCCTGCGGCGACAAGCGGACTCCGCCTGGCGCGCTGGTGCCGCTGCCGATGTTGAAGAACCGCGTGTTCGCGGCCTGCCTCGGCGTCGCCGCCTGCATGACGTTCGGCATGTACGCGATGCTGTTCCTGACCCCGCTTTACCTGCAGAGCGCGCGCGGCGACAGCGCGCTGTTGGCCGGCGTCGAATTGCTGCCGATGTCGGTGGCGTTCGTGATCGTCTCGCAACTGTCCGGCAAGATCGCCAACGCATTCGGCCCGCGCCTGCCGATGACCGCCGGCATGGCGATCGATGGGCGCCGGCCTGTTCATGCTGGCGCTGATCCCGCTCAACGACAGCCTGATCCTGGTCGAAGCGGCGCTTGCTCGTGATCGGCTGCGGCCTTGGCCTCAATACCGGCCCGGTGAACGCGGTCGCGGTCGCCAATGTGCCGGCGGCGCGCTCGGGCACGGCTTCGGGCCTCGTCAACACCGCGCGCATGGTCGGCGCGACGCTGGGCATTGCGGTGCTGGGCGCGGTGTTCGCGATGTTCGCCGGCGGCATCGGCGACGGCAGTCATATCGTAGCCGGGCTGGTGCCGGCCTTTATCGGCGGCGGCATCGGCGAGATGATCGGCGCCGCGGCGGCGTTCACGTTCATTCGCCACGGCTCGCTGCAACAGTCGTCGAAACGCTGATGCGGTCGCTTCTAGACCTTGACCAGCGGCACCTTCGGCACCGAGCCACGCGGCGCGGCGGCGGGTCGCCGCCCGGGCCCGGCGGCTTGCGCCGCGGCGAGGAGCGGCGCTTCGCTTGGCGCGGCGCGGCTCGGGCAGTTTTTCCGCGCGCGGCGTCACCGGGCCGTCGGGATAATCGAAGCCGAGCTTGCTGTTGCCGGACTCGTCGGTGATCACGATGACGCGCACATGGCCGCCCGACTTCAGGCGGCCGAACAGCACCTCGTCGGCGAGCGGCTTCTTGATGTGCTCCTGGATCACCCGCGCCATCGGCCGGGCGCCCATCAGCTCGTCGTAGCCGTTGGCGATCAGCCATTTGGCCGCTTCGTCGGTCAGCTCGATGGTGACGTCGCGGTCGGCGAGCTGCGCCTCGAGCTGCAAGCACGAATTTCTCGACCACCATGGCGATGACGTCTTGCGACAGATGCGCGAAGGTGATGATGGCGTCGAGCCGGTTGCGGAATTCCGGCGCGAACATCCGGTTGATCGCCTCCATGTCGTCGCCTTCGCGCTTGGTGCGCGTGAAGCCGAACGCGGCGCGCGCCATGTCGGCGGCGCCGGCATTGGTGGTCATGATCAGGATGACGTTGCGGAAGTCGACCTGCTTGCCGTTGTGGTCGGTCAGCTTGCCGTGATCCATGATCTGCAACAGCACGTTGAACAGATCCGGATGCGCCTTCTCGATCTCGTCGAGCAGCAGCACGCAATGCGGATGCTGGTCGACGCCGTCGGTGAGCAAGCCGCCCTGGTCGAAGCCGACATAGCCGGGCGGCGCGCCGATCAGCCGCGACACGGTGTGGCGCTCCATGTATTCCGACATGTCGAAGCGGATGATCTCGACGCCGAGCGTGGCCGCGAGCTGCCGCGCCACCTCGGTCTTGCCGACGCCGGTCGGGCCGGAGAACAGATAGCAGCCGATCGGCTTTTCCGGCTCGCGCAGGCCGGCGCGGGCGAGCTTGATCGAGGCTGAGAGCGCCTCGATCGCCTTGTCCTGGCCGTAGACCACGCGCTTGAGCGTCGCCTCCAGGTGCCGGAGCACCTCGGCGTCGTCCTTCGACACCGCCTTCGGCGGAATCCGCGCCATGGTGGCGATCGTGGTCTCGATCTCCTTGATGCCGATGGTCCGCTTGCGCCGGCTCTCCGGCAGCAGCATCTGCGCCGCGCCGGACTCGTCGATCACGTCGATCGCCTTGTCGGGCAGCTTGCGGTCGTGGATGTAGCGCGACGACAGTTCGACCGCCGCCTTGATCGCCTCGTTGGTGTAGCGGAGCTTGTGATAGTCCTCGAAATAGGGCTTTAGCCCCTTGAGGATTTCGATGGCGTCGGGGATCGTCGGCTCGTTGACGTCGATCTTCTGGAAGCGGCGCACCAGCGCGCGGTCCTTCTCGAAATACTGCCGGTATTCCTTGTAGGTGGTCGAGCCGATGCAGCGCACCGTGCCCGAGGCCAAGCGCCGGCTTGAGCAGGTTCGACGCATCCATGGCGCCGCCGGAGGTGGCGCCGGCGCCGATCACGGTGTGGATCTCGTCGATGAACAGGATGGCGCCGGGATAGGCCTCGAGCTCCTTGATGACCTGCTTGAGCCGCTCCTCGAAGTCGCCGCGATAGCGCGTGCCGGCCAAGCAGCGTGCCCATGTCGAGCGCGAACACCGTGGCGTTGCGCAGCACGTCCGGCACCTCGCCATGGACGATGCGGCGCGCCAGGCCTTCGGCGATCGCGGTCTTGCCGACGCCGGCCTCGCCGACGAACAGCGGATTGTTCTTCTGCCGCCGGCACAGCACCTGGATGGTGCGGTTGATCTCGGACTCGCGGCCGATCAGCGGATCGATCTTGCCCTCGCGCGCCTTCTTGTTGAGGTTGACGCAATAGGCGTCGAGCGCGTCGCCCTTCTTCTTCTGCTCGTCGCCGGATTTGGCGTCGTTCTCCTCGTCGGCGCCGCGCACCGGGCGCGCTTCCGACATGCCCGGCCGCTTGGCGATGCCGTGGCTGATGTAGTTGACCGCGTCGTAGCGCGTCATGTCCTGCTCTTGCAGGAAATAGGCGGCATGGCTCTCGCGCTCGGCGAAGATCGCGACCAGCACATTGGCGCCGGTCACTTCCTCGCGGCCCGACGATTGCACGTGGATGACGGCGCGCTGGATGACGCGCTGGAAGCCGGCGGTGGGCTTTGAATCCTCGGCGCCGTCGGTGACCAGGTTGTCGAGTTCGGATTCGAGATAGGCGACGAGGCTGCGGCGCAGCTTCTCCAGATCGACGTTGCACGCCCGCATCACCGCGGCGGCGTCCTGATCTTCGATCAGCGCCAGCAGAGGTGCTCCAGCGTCGCATATTCGTGGTGACGCTCGTTGGCGAGCGCCAGCGCCCGATGGAGCGACTGTTCGAGGCTGCGCGAGAACGTGGGCATTTCAGTTTCTCTTCACTTGTATTGACCGCTTCCCCCCGGAATCACTTCTTCTCCATGATGCACTGCAAAGGATGCTGATGTTTTCGGGCAAAGTCCATAACCTGCGTCACTTTGGTTTCCGCCACCTCGTAGGTGAAGACCCCGCATTCGCCGATCCCGTGCTGGTGCACATGCATCATGATCCGGTGCGCCGCTTCGTGCATCCTTGTTGAAGAAGCGCTCGAGCACGTGGACCACGAACTCCATCGGCGTGTAGTCGTCGTTGAGCAGCAGCACGCGATAAAGGTTCGGCCGCTTGGTCTGCGGCTTGGTCTTGGTGATGACCGCGGTGCCGGGACCGTTCTGGTCGCCTTTGCGCTTGCGGTCGTCGTCCGCCATGCGCGGCGGCAGCGTTTCGGGATTATCGTCGATCGGCGGCATTGCTTGCGTCTGTCTTCCAGACTTGCTCGTAGTGATGCAGGCAAGAACGTTTCCGGAAGGCTTCCGCCTCGCCGTCCCCGCCGCACCACGGACCTCTATCATAGAGTTGCGAGCCGGCCCGCGTTCCAGATTCGAATGAAGCGTGCGCCGGTCCGGCTGCACGCCAGGATTGGTGCGGTTCGCCGACTCGGTTATTGATCGCGCATAGGTGATGGGAGGTGACCATGATCGACCCGCACGCCGGGCGAAGCTCCTGCGCGAGCTCGAGCAGGAATTCATTCCGGATTACGACGCGCTGAGCATGCCGTCGGCCGACAAGCGAGCCGCCTACGCGCTCGAACACATCGCCTTTCGGGTCGGACGAATAGAGCAAAGCCTCGCCAAGATCGCCGCCGCGATCGAGGCCCTTTTAGCCAAAGGCGTGACTGGCCGAAGACCTGACGCGCAGCCGCGCTCGGCGCTTACTTCATCGCCGACGCCTTGGCGATGCGCCTTCGAACGGCTTGTAGGCTTCCTTGGCGAGATCGACGTAAAGCTCGCCGAGCTTGGTCGCCTCGGCGACGAAATCCTCGTACGACGACTTCAGATATTCGGTCTGCACTTCCATGGCCTTTTCCAGGCTCTTCGCGCCGATGAGCTTTTCCCACTGCGGCGGCGGAGCCCTCGACCGACTTCTTCGAATAATCCGCGACCTCGGCCGCAATGGCCTGCGCGCTCTTGGTCCAGGCGCCGAACGAGTTCATGCGCCATATCCATGCTGTCTTTGCCGAGCTTCTGCATTTCTTCGGTGGTCATGACGATCCTTCCGGCGGCGTGCGCTGTCTGTTGGTATGGTTAATAGTCTTCCGGCCCTTTGCCTTGAAAAGGCCTTTTCGGGCGTCGATGATAATTATAGTGCACTGCACAAAAAATGCAATGGGTGTGTGCAGTGCACAAGTGCTGCGGTAGGTAGCATGGACTTTGGGCGGCGCATCGGGGACTTAACGCTTTCGCAACAGCGTTCGCCTAGCGTGCTTGACCGTGTCGTCTGGGTGACGACCGGTCCTTAGTCGGGGGCATTGCCTCTCTTCGCGGACAGGCAGCCGGACCGAGCCGGCGCGTACCGCGGGGAAGCACCGTCCCGAAGGAGCGAACAGGGGTGGGCCTCCACCGGGGCCCTACGCGCGTTCAGGGACGGGGTGCGTAATGGGTTGGGTGCGTATCCGAAGCCCGCAACGGGCTTCGCAGTTGCGTTTTGGGTCTTGCCGCTGTCGCTGCGGTTCTCACCATCACCAGCGATGCCGCCGACGCGCGGCACCATCGGCGTCTGCGCGTGCATTACGTGCCGCGCACCATGCGGCGCGCGTGCACCATCACGCCCGCGCCGAAGACTATTCGCCGCCGTCGGCCTCGATCGTGGTCGACGGCAATACCGGCGCAGGTGCTGCAGGCGTCGAACCCGGACGCGCTGCGCCATCCGGCCTCGCTGACCAAGATCATGACGCTCTACCTGCTGTTCGAGCGTCTCGACGCCGGCAAGATCAAGCTCGATACGCCGCTCAAGGTCTCCGAGCACGCCGCCGAGCAGGCGCCGACCAAGCTCGATCTCAAGCCCGGCCAGACCATCGCGGTCGAGGATGCGATCAAGGGCGTCGTCACGCGGTCGGCCAACGACGCCGCCGTCGTCATCGCCGAAAACCTCGGCGGCAGCGAGGACGACTTCGCCAAGCTGATGACGCAAAAGGCCCATGCGCTGGGCATGAGCCGCACCACCTATGTCAACGCCTCCGGCCTGCCCGACGACGATCAGATCACCACGGCGCGCGACCAGGCGCTGCTCGGCCGCGCCATCCAGGATCGCTTTCCCGCGCTACTACAAATATTTCTCCACCACGTCGTTCGTCTTTCACGGCGAGGCGATCCGCAATCACGACCATCTGCTCGGATCGGTCGACGGCGTCGACGGCATCAAGACCGGATTTACCCGCGCGTCCGGCTTCAATCTCGTCACCTCGGTGCACCGCGACGGCCGCTACCTCGTCGGCGTCGTGCTCGGCGGCCGCTCGGCATTCGAGCGCGACGCCCATATGCGCGAGCTGATCAGCGCGCACATCAAGGAAGCCTCGCTGCAGCGCACGGCGCCGGTCATCGCCGAGCAGGCTGACGCCGCGTGACGAACCGCAGCCGGCCGCCGCTGCGCCAAGGCGCCGACTGGTCGTCGCGCGCCGACCCGACGCCGACCGCAACGGCGACCGCGCGCGCTGCCGCCGGCTCGAACGATCCGATCCAGCCGGTCCTGGTGAAGACCATCTCCTACCGGATCGCACCGGTGCAACCGGCGCCGCTGGCGCCGATGCCGGCGCTGGTGCGCGGCTCCGCGCCGCAGCCGGAGGCGCCACGCACTGTCGTTGCCGCGGCCGACACCGTGCCGCCGGTCACCGATCGCTGCGGTCAAGTCCGACGCCGATCCAGCCGGAGGCCGCCAAGCCGGACCGTCGCCAAGACCGCAGTCAGCCGAAGCCGACGTCGCAATGGCTGCGCCGGCCAGCGCCGAACCCGCCAAAGCCGAGCCGGCCAAGTCCGCAACCGACCGGCGCAAGCCCGCGCCCGCGGCGGCTGGCTGATCCAGATCGGCGCCTTCGACGGCGAAGACGAGGCCAAGCAGCATTTGAGCGCGGCGCAGATCAAAGTCCACGACAGCTCGCCGCCGCCGATCCGTTCACCGAGCGCGTGCAGAAGGGCGACAAGGCGCTCTACCGCGCCCGCTTCGCCGGCTTCGACAAGGCGACCGCCGAAGCCGCCTGCAAGCAGCTCAAGCGCAACGACTTCGAGTGCATGGCGGTCAAGAACTGAAGACCCAGAATGAAGCACCTCGGCAAACGGGGCGCGGTACCGTCGAGTGAACGTCGTTCAGAGTGCGGAAGCCACGCGAGAGATCCTTTGGGGAAAGCCTCAGCGATGGCGGCGAAGAAGAACGTCCTTGGCCTCATTGACGCGGGCCGCAAGATACGTCGACCCCCCTTGGTCGGGATGCAGTTTCTTCATCAAGGAACGGTGGGCGCGGCTGATTTCCTCGCGCGCTCGCGCCGGGCTGAACGCCAAGGATCTGATAAGCCTCCTCTTCAGTCATTTTGCCGCTGCGCGCCGCCCGCGTCCCGCTCCCCGCTGCCGCATCACCTTGCGCGTGCTCACGCCAGCCGGGCTGCCGGCGGTCAAGATACGCTGCAAGTAGATCGCGGCTGTCGCCGTCGATCTCGCCGAGCAAGACCGATCAGCGTCGGCGGATCGAGCGCGTCGAGCGCGGCGCCTTCGATGCGGCCCGCGAGAATGCGGCCGCGCATCGCGCCGCTGTCGTGATCGAGCTCCATTTCGAGAAAGGCGGTGCGCACGCGCGACACCTGGCCGGTGCTCTTCTGCGTGCGCCCGGCGAAGCTTGCCGGCCACAGCGAAACCCAGCCGAGCAGGCCGAGGCCGAAGACGCCGACCGGGATGGCGACGCCGATCTCGCCGCGGAACAGCAGAAACGCGGCAAAGATCAGCGCGCCGCCGCCGCCCATGGTAGCGCAACAGCCGCGCAGCCTGCTTCGGGATCGGCCTTGGAGAAGGCGTTGACGGCCCACAGCAGCAGGATGAGAACGACGACGCCGAGAAGAAGGGGCATGGCTATTTGAGCTGCTCGAGCAGCCTGACCGCGCCGGCGCTGTGCCGCGCTTTCAGATCGGCGAGCGCCTTCATGCCGCCGGCCGCATAGGCCGCGGCCGCGCGCAACAGCTCGGCCAGTTCATGCGCGGCGCCGGGCGCGAAACGGCAATAGGCGCCGCGCGTCAGCCGGGCGATCTCGCGAAACGCCTGCTCGCAGACCGGATCGTAGCCCTCCTGGAACATGAAGGCCGGGACGTTGCGCAGGCCAAGCTCGCCGGCGCCGGCGCACAGATCGTCGAGCGATTCCTCCATGGCGTCGCCGACGAACACCAAAGTGCCGACCTTGGCGCTGTCGTTCTCGCGGCGCGCGTGGGCGAGCACCTTGGCGATCTGGGTATGGCCGCCGCGGCAATCGATGCGCGACATCAGCGCGCCGAGCCGCTGCGGCTCGGCGATCCAGGGCGACGCGCGGCATTCGGCAAGCCCGCGATAATAGACGAGCTGGATATCGAGGCCGCCGACGGCGGCGGCTTCGCGGAACATGTCGGCCTGCAGCCGGCAGGCGGTGATCCCAGGTCGGCTGCCGGCTCATCGTGGCGTCGAGCGCGAAGATCAGCCGGCCGCGCTTGCCGGGCTCGGCCGCGGGGCCGAGCGCGTTGACGCGGCTCGAGGAACGCATCGATCTCGCGCGCGAGTGCCGTCGGGCCTGATCGGCAGCTGCGGCGGCGCCGGCGCGCGATCGGAGCGGTCTTTGCTCATCGAGGGCCCTTGGCGGCTGTCTCAGCCACGCCATAAAGTGGCCCTCGACAGGCATTGCGCGCAATGGCCGCGGCAATCGCCCTCAATCGGCGAGCAGATCGTGGGTTTCCAGCGGCTTGTCCGCGAAGCCGCGAGCCATTCGGCGCGGGCCGCGGCGCGGCGCTTGCCGCGCTCGTCGATCGGCAGCTTCAGCGCCTCGATCAGGGCTTTGACCTCGTCGCGCGCCGTCACGTGCGAGACGGTGGGGCGCTGGCCGAGCGTGTCCTCGTTGAGGTCGTCGAGCGCGGTGAGCCCGCGCGGGAAAAACTCGCGGTAGACCACCCGCTCGGCAAATCCGTCGGTGGCGCGAAAGCCGAGCTGCCTGGCGAGCTCGATCGACCCCCTCGCCGACCAGCCGCTTGTTGCGCGATCCGAGCGTCGAGAGCCGGTTGCGCACGACGACCCAGTCGGTCAGGCCGCCGTCGACCAGGCGGCGCTGGCGGCGCGCCTCGCGCACCATTTCGGCATAATGGCTGACCCCGACCACTTCGAAGGTGGTCGGATCGACCGTGCCGAGCACGTCGAAATCGACGAAACTGTCGTTGAGCGGGGTGATCAGCGTGTCGGCCATCGAATGGGCGAGCCGCATCAGATAGGAATCGGTGCCCGGCGTATCGATGACGACGAAATCGTGGCTGTTC
This sequence comes from uncultured Alphaproteobacteria bacterium, assembly GCA_963831975.1. Taxonomy (GTDB): domain Bacteria; phylum Pseudomonadota; class Alphaproteobacteria; order Rhizobiales; family Xanthobacteraceae; genus BOG-931. Next base: position 1,110,511 of record CAWHSO010000025.1, on the reverse strand, counting down.
TCGACCGCGCTCACCGCTTCGGCGAAGGCGGCAAATTCCTGCGCCTCGATTTCGTCGAGCCGCAGCCCGAAGCCGCGCGCAACGCAATAATGCACGGGCATTTCGAGCTTGATGCGGGCGCGCTCGGCCCAGTCGCGGCGGTTCTCGACGTAATGGGTGAAGCTTTTCTGGCGCGAATCGAGGTCGATGGTGGCGACGCGCTGGCCGGCCTGCAGCAGCGCGACGGCGACGTGCATCGCCGTGGTCGATTTTCCCGAGCCGCCTTTTTCGTTACCAAGGACGATGACGTGCGCCGAGAACGGCTTGCCGACATCCGCCTGCATCAACATGGATAACGCGACCCCAGCGTGGCTACTCTTTCTCAGGCTTGCAACGCTCACGGTCAAGATACAGCATCGGCCTCGATAAGTTAATCATTAACCACGCAGTCGCAAGCATGAACATGCACAGCTGTGCTCGCGCAGCAACGCCGACGGCAACGCGATGGCTAAAACACCAACGCGGTCGAAACGTCATCCGCGCGTCATCCGCACCTTGCCGGCGCTCAAGCGCGCGATCGCGGATTTCCGCGCGCGGCGTCGCAAAATTGCGCTGGTGCCGACCATGGGCGCGCTGCACGCCGGCCACTTCGTCGCTGGTGCGGGTGGCGCAGCGCCGCGCCGATCGCGTCATCGTGTCGATCTTCGTCAATCCGACCCAGTTCGCGCCGCACGAGGATCTCAAAACCTACCCGCGGACCTTTGCCGCCGATCTCGCGGCGCTCGCCGCGCTCAAGGCCGATCTGGTCTGGGCGCCCGCGGTCGACGACCATGTATCCGGCGGGCTTTGCCACGCGCATCGTGCCGGAAGGCCCGGCCACCGCCGGCCTGGAAGACGCCTTCCGGCCGCATTTCTTCGCCGGCGTGGCAACAGTCGTCGCCAAGCTCTTGATCCAATGCGAGCCCGACGTCGCCATGTTCGGCGAGAAGGATTATCAGCAGCTCAAGGTGGTGACGCAGCTCGCGCGCGATCTCGGCCTCAAAACCCGCATCGTCGGCGCGCCGATCGTGCGCGAAGCCGACGGCCTCGCGCTGTCGTCGCGCAACCGCTACCTGTCGCCGAGTGAACGCAACGTCGCACCAACGCTGCACAACGTTTTGAAAGAGTGCGCAAAAAAGATCGCAGCCGGCCAGCCGATCGCCGCCGTCCTCGACGCACGGCCGCAGCGCGATCTCGGCGCCAGGCTTCGCGCTCGACTACCTCGAAGCGCGCCACGCCGAAACGCTCGCGCCCATCGCCTCGCCCAAAGCCGGGCCGATCCGCCTGCTCGTCGCCGCGCGGCATCGGCAAGACGCGGCTGATCGACAATGTGGCGGTGTAGATTTCGCGTTCGCTTACTTCGCCGCGACCTTCATCGGGTCCTTCACGTTCGGAAACGTCTCGAACTCCGTGTTCCAAAGCTGGCCGTCGATCTTTTCGACCTTGCGGATGTAGATGTTGCTGACGATGTCGCGGGTGTCGGCATCGATCGAGATCGGGCCGCGCGGGCTTTCCCAGGCCATGCCCTTCATCGCCGCGAGCAAGGCGTCGCCGTCGGCATTGCCGCCGGTCTTCTTCAGCGCCTCGTAGATCAGGTGCAGGCCGTCATAGCCGCCGAGCGAGACGAAGTCCGGGCGGAAGTTGTTGGCCTTCTCGATCGCCGCCACATAGGTCTTGTTGAGCGCGGAATTGTGCGCGGCGGAATAGGCCCCGGCGGTGATCATGCCGAGCATCTGGTCGCCCATGTCGTTGAGACTGTCGTCGGTGGTGAGGTCGCCCGGCCCGATGATCTTGATGCCGGACTTGGCGAGGCCGCGCTCGGCGAACTGCTTGGCGAAAATCGGCGCCTGGGTGCCGGGGAAATAGATGAAGGCGGTGTCCGGCTTGATGTCGGCGATGCGCTGCAGGAACGGCGCGAAGTCGGGATTGGCCAGCGGCAGCCGGATCGACTCGACGATCTCGCCGCCGACCTGGGTGAACCGGGTCTTGAACGCGGTCTCCGCCTCGATGCCGGGCGCCCAGTCGTTGACCAGCGTGACGACGCTTCTTGCTGCCGTTCTTGAACGCCCATTCGGCCATGATCCAGGACTGCGGGCTCAGGATGAAGCCGGCGCGCACGAAGTAAGGCGACTTCGTCGTGGTGATCGAGGCGCCCGAGCTCATGACCAGCGTCGCCTTCTTGGCTTCGGTGACCAGCGGCGCGATCGCCAGCGCCGTCGGCGTGATGCCGATGCCGACGATGTCGACCTTATCGTTGACGATCATCTCCTGGATGATGCGGCGCGCAGTGTCGGCGACGCCGCCGTCGTCGCGCATGGTGAGCTCGATCTTGCGCCCGGCAACCGTGTCGCCGTGCTGCTGCATGTAGAGCTTGATCGCGGCCTTGAGCTGCCGGCCGACGGCGGTGAAGCCGGCGCCGGTCATCGGCATGCTCATGCCGATTTTGAGGACCGTATCGGCGGCCACAGCGGGGCGAGCGATGAATGCCGCCGGCGGCGGTGGCGGCGATGCCCTTGAGCACTGTTCTACGCAACATGATGGTCCCTCCCTTTGTGTTTCCGCTCCCCCTTGTGGGGAGGGGTAGGGGTGGGGGTCGAGAGTCAAGCGCTAACGTCAACGACAGCGCAAACCTCCCGACCCCCACCCCGCCCTCCCACAAGGGGGAGGGAGTAGTCCTCACGCCGGTTCGAGATGCGGAATTTGCGGCCGCTCGCCTTGCGCCTTGCCGGTGATCGGCGGCCGCGGCAGGCGCGCCGTCGCCGTTTTCCATGACGAAGGTGTGTTCGAGCGAATACCACGGCGGCTTGACGTCGGGCGTGCCGGCGCGCGGCTCGTCGTGGCGCACATAGTTGCCGATCAGATGGCGGGTGACGCCGAACTGCACGTCGGTTTCGATGTGCTTGTCCTCGGGATCGTAGAGCTGCGAGATCAGCGTCTTGAAGCCCGGCTTGTAGACCAGGAAATGCAGATGCGCCGGGCGCATATTGTGCCGGCCCTGCGCGCGCAACAGTTCGCCGACCGGGCCGTCGATCGGGATCGGATAGCCGGCCGGCTTGACGCTGCGGAAGCTGATATGGCCGTCCGCGTCGGTGGTGAACTTGCCGCGCAGGTTCATGTCGGCCTGGACCGGATCCTGGTTCTCGTAAAAGCCTTCGGGCGAGGATTGCCAGATGTCGACCTCGGCGCCCGCGATCGGCTTGCCGTTGACGTCGTGGAACGAGGCATCGACGAACAGCACCGGCCCCGGCGTCGGCGAGCGCACGATGGAATCGCCGTTCTTGGTCTGCGGCGAATTCATGCGCCAGAACGGGCCGAGCAGATTGGCGTCGGTCTCGGTCTGGCCGCGACTGCCGTTGTTGAGGAGGCAGATCAGGCGTCGAGAAGCCGAGCGAGCCGGACATCAGCACGGCTTCGTTGTGGGTCTCGTTGGTGTGCTTGCCGAGCGCGACGATGTAGCCGATGGCGGCCTGGAATTCCTCCTCGGTCAGCTTCACCTCGCGGGCGAAATCGTGCAGGTGGCGAACGAAGGCCGACATGATCTCGCGAAAGCGCGGATTTTTGGCGCGCGCGCAAGCTCGCTCAGCACCGCCTTGGTGACGTCTTTCTCGCTTTCGATGATCATGCCCTGCTCCGCAAGCCTATTCGGCCGGCGGACTTTACGTGATCGCTCCCGGCTGCGCCATGCGGCAACGGCGCGCGGCGGCTGCGCCGACCGGCTCACATCAGGCCGAGCTCGCGCAGCTCGCGGCGCAGCTTCTCCGGCATCGCGGCCGCGCCGGGCGCCGCTTTGTCGAGGTCGCGCGGGGCGTCCTTCGCGTCGAGGTAGCGCCAGCCCTGGAAGGCGCGGAACGGCCGCGGCGCCACCAGCACGACCTTGGGATCGAGCACCAGCGCCGCAGCGTCCGATGCCGTCCTTGTCGCGGAACGGCCGGACGGCGCGGATGCGCTGGCGGCACATGATCTCGCCGCGGATCACCCAATAGAGCGAGCCGCCGTCGATGAGCTCGTCGGCGCGCTTGGGCACCATGCGGGTGCGGTGGATGTGCTCGGGCTTTTCGCCGCGCTTGCGCTTGTCCTTGAGCTTTTGCTTGATCCAGTCCTCGAGGTCGCGGACCGAGTCGCAGCCGACGCAGAGCTTGATGAGATGGAGAGGCATTGTCCTAGTTTATCGCGTGCTCGGACGGTTCGATCACCATGATCTCGCGCGCCTTCCACAACTTGCTGCGCCCGCGCCGACCGGAACCTCGGTCACGACGCCGGCAAACGGCGCGCGCAGCGTGTGTTCCATCTTCATCGCCTCAATCACGGCAAGACGTTGGCCGGCGGCCACGCGATCGCCGACGCGCGACGTCGACCTCCAGCACCCTGCCGTGCATCGGCGCCTTGATGACGCCGTCGCCGGCACCGGCCTCCGCGGTCGCGGCGGCAAAATCCTTGATGCGCACGCGGGTCTGGCGGCCGTGGCGCAAGACATAAGCCTCGTCGCCGGCCTCGAACACCCGCGCGTCGGTCGGCGGGCGCGGCGCCCTCGATCGCAACGCGCATGCCATCGCTTGCCGTAGCTGACCGTCGCGACCGCGCTCTCGCCATCGATCACGACCGGCACGGCGAGCGAGCGCGCGCCGCCGAGCTGAAAGCCGTCGCTCGCCGCCCACGGCGAGCTTGCTTCGGCTGGCTCATCAGCCGATGCGGTCGTCATCCGGAAATTCGCCTCCGGCTTTGCGCTTGAGCAAGCTGCGCAACTCCGAGCGCCGCGGCGGCGTGTCGGCTCTGCGCGGCACCGCGCCAAGCGCGGCGAGATTGCGGTCGATGAACCCGGTGTCGACCTTGCCCTGCCGGAACTCGCTCGCCCGGCACAGCGCGGCGAGGAAGGCCACGTTGCTCCGCGGCCCGGCGATCACGGTGCGATCGAGCGCGGCGGCGAGCCGGTCCAGCGCCGCCTCGCGCGTCGGCGCATGCGCGATGAGCTTGGCGATCATCGCATCGTAGTACGGCGTGACCTCGCCGCCCGCCTCGACGCCGCTGTCGACGCGGACATCGCCCGGCAATTCCAGCGCCACGATCCGTGCCGGTCGACGGCAGGAAGCCGTTTTCGGGATCCTCGGCGTAGACGCGCGCCTCGATGGCGTGGCCGTCGATGCGGACTTGCGACTGCTCGAGCGGCAGCTTTTCGCCGGCGGCGACGCGGAATTGCCATTCGACGAGATCGAGCGCCGGTGACCGCCTCGGTCACCGGATGCTCGACCTGAAGCCGCGTGTTCATCTCGATGAACCAGAACGCGTCGGCGCGCAGCCCTTTGGTGCCGTCGGCGATGAACTCGACCGTGCCGGCGCCGACATAGCCGACGGCGCGCGCCGCCTCGACCGCGGCGGCGCCCATCTGCGCGCGCAGTTCCGGCGTCATGCCGGGCGCCGGCGCTTCCTCGATCACCTTCTGGTGGCGCCGTTGCAGCGAGCAGTCGCGCTCGCCGAGATGAATGACGTTGCCGTGCCGGTCGGCGAAGACCTGGATTTCGATGTGGCGCGGCGCGGCAACGTATTTCTCGATCAGGACCCGGCTCGAGCCGAACGCCGCTTCCGCCTCGCGAATGGCGCCTTCGAGCGCCGCCTCGAATTCGGCATGCTTGTCGACGCGGCGCAGCCCGCGCCCGCCGCCGCCGGCCGCCGGCTTGATCAGCACCGGATAGCCGATCTCGTAGGCCTTCTCCTTGAGGAATTTGGCGTCCTGCCGTTCGCCGTGATAGCCCGGCACGACCGGCACGCCGGCCTTCTCCATCAGCGTCTTGGCGCGATCCTTGAGCCCCATGGCGCGGATCGCCGCGGCCGGCGGCCCGACGAAGGCGATGCCGGCTTGGTCGCAGGCCTCGGCGAAATCGGCGTTCTCGGACAGAAAGCCGTAGCCCGGATGGACGCATTCGGCGCCGGCCTTCTTGCGCCACCTCGATCAATCCGTTCGATCGCAAGATAGCTTTCGCGCGCCGGCGCCGGGCCGATGAAATAGGCCTCGTCGCACGGATCGCACATGAAGCGCGTGGGCGTCGGCCGCCGAATAGACCGCAATCGTGCGCATCCCGAGCCGCTTGGCGGTGCGCGCGATGCGGCAGGCGATTTCGCCGCGATTGGCGATGAGGACGGAGCGGAACATGGCGGCCGGACTTTAGCGGCCGCGTGCCGCCGCGTCAGCGGCGTGCCGCTGATCGAACTTACTGCGGCGACGCCGAACGGGTTGAGTTGCACCGGCCCGGCTGCCGGTGAAGTTCGCTGCCGGTGCAGGTGCCGTCGCGGCCGCTTGCGCAGGCGGGGCCGGCGTCCAGACCGGGTCCGGTTGCTCGACCACCGCCGCGGGCGCCGGCGAGGCGGCCGGTGCGGAGCCTGCGCCGGCGGATTGGCGGCCTGCTTGCGCGATTTTTTCGGCGGCGGCGCCGATGCGGTTGCGGCAGCTGGCGCTGGCGGATTTGGATTGGCCGCAGCGGCTGCCGCAGGCGTGGGTTTGGTGCCGGGCTCGGGATTCATGATGCTCACCGGCGGGATCGATGCCGCGTGGGGAAGTCGATGTTGACCGACCTTGCGCGGGCCTGGCGCGCCCGGCTGGTACGTCGGCTGGCTCTGCGGCGCGGCGTCGGCAACCGGCCCTGGGCCATCGGGCTGCTGCGCCCAGGCGGTCAAATAGCGATCGAGATAGCGATCGAGCGTTTGCCCGCTCAAATTGGCGCGCACGCGGCTCGCATCGTGCAAGCACATCGAGCGCCTTGCAATTCTGGCTGGTGCAGCCGTCGCGCACCGCAAGCGCGTGCGCCAGGAAGCCGAAGCGATCGGTCTCGAGCGAATGCCGCAGCGGCAGCAACGCGCCGTCGATATCCGCGCCGCCGTGTTTGACATAGGCGGCCATGTCCGAAAGCAGCTCAAGCCGCGCCGCCACATAGGACGTGGCGGCCGCCACCGTTGCGGCAGTGCGAACAGCGCCTTTTCGCACGCCGCCTCGACGTTCTCGCCGGCCACGGCATCGAGACAAGCGAGCGGCGAGCCCGGCGCCAGCGTGCGTGCGGTCAGTTCCTGCGCGCGCATTTCGAGCGCCCGGCGGTCGGCGCCATGATCTTGCGCGACTGGACTGCCGAGCAGCGCCCAAACCATCGCGGCGCCGACCATCGCGCCGAGCGCGCACGACGCCCGGCCCGCGCCGCATTCGTCCGCAGCCCGTTAAACGCCACCGCGCAGATGACGACGAGCACCGCCGCCGACCCGGCCGCGATCCACAAGCGCAGCACCGAGCTTGCCATCTCGGAATCGACGCCGAGCATCAACCCACCCTACGGACACGGACGCCACGCCACGCTGCGCAAAGTATGACGCAGCGATGCCGGAGACGCCAGTCCTCGACGGTTTCCGCTTAAGGCGAAACCGCGGCATGACCAAGGCGCAATAGTTCCCGATGCGCCGTAACCGACGTTCGAATGGATTTTCGCAACCGCGATCAGTGCTCGACTTCGAGCTGACTTTCCTTGGCGACGCGCTCGAACGCTTCGCCCGGATTCTTGATCCGATATTGATAGTCTTCGCCGTCGGACGGCAACAGCCGGACGACCTCGTAGCTGCCGCTCGCGCCCGGGCGGCTGATCGGGCTCGACGTGTAGAACACGGTCTGGCCGACGCGATACTTATGCGCGACCGCAATGCCGAAGGCGTTCGCGCCACCACTTCGGCGACGGTCACCGTCGTCATGTTCACGATGCTGGACGCTTCCGGCTTGCGCACCGGCTGCCGCGCCGAAGCCTTGCGAACCGGGGCCTTACGCACTGCCGAACTGCGGCTCGCCTTTGCCGGCCGAGCCTTTTTGACTGAACGCTTATTCATGGAACAACTATAGCATCTCAAACAACGGCCGAGCAAAACATATCGTGCTCAGCAATGCAGTTTGCGAGGAGCACTTAAGCGTTATGATTAAGATCGAAAAATCCCATAATATTCAATTCGATAATGCCGGAATCTTGCAGCGAATTCCAAGGCCGATAAGGCTAGGCCTGACGCTGCCAGCGGCCCTTGTCGTCGGCCTGCCAATAGGTGACCTCGAAGCCCGCGGCTTTGGCCTCGCTCCAGCGCGCGCGCGCGGTCTCGACGGCCTCCGGATCTTCGCCGTCGAACAGCAGGACCAGGCGCTCATAGGAGGCGGCATTGCCGGGCATGCCGGCGCCCTCGACCAGGAAGCGCACGCCGGCGCCGTTCGGATTGTCGTCGTTGACGGTCAGCAGGATCGGCTGCTCGGCCGCCTCGGCCTCGCGCCAGGTGCCGTGCGGCAGAAAGGCGTCGTCGCGCCAGGTCCACAAATGCGCATCGAGCGCGTCGACGCGCTCGTCCGACGAGGCCTGCACGACCACGCGCCAGCCGCGCTCCAGCGACTTTTGCAGCAGCGCCGGCAGCACCTGCTCCAGCGTCTGGCCCTTGCAGTGGTAGAACAGAACTTCGGTCATCGGCCGGGCTGCAATTTCACCGTTCGTAATAATCCTCGACCAGCCGATCGAGCAGCCGCACGCCCCAGCCCGACGCCCAGCTCTTGTTGATCTCGGTCTGCGGCGAGCCCATGCGCGGTGCCGGCGATGTCGAGATGCGCCCACGGCGTCTTGTCGACGAAGCGCTGCAGCAATTGCGCCGCCGTGATCGCGCCGCCCCAGCGGCCGCCGGTGTTCTTCATGTCGGCGAATTTCGAATCGATCATCTTGTCGTATTCGGGCCCGAGCGGCATGCGCCAGACCCGCTCGCCGGTCGCCTCGCCGGCCTTGGTCAAGCCGCTCGACCAGCTTGTCGTCGTTGGAGAACATGCCGGCATATTCCTGGCCGAGCGCGACGATGATGGCGCCGGTCAGCGTCGCCAGATTGATCATGAATTTCGGCTTGAAGCGCTTGTTGACGTAGTGCAGCACGTCGGCGAGCACGAGGCGGCCTTCGGCGTCGGTGTTGATGATCTCGATGGTCTGCCCCGACATGGTCGTGACGATGTCGCCGGGCCGCTGCGCCTTGCCGTCGGGCATGTTCTCGACCAGGCCGATGGCGCCGACCGCGTTGACCTTGGCCTTGCGCGCGGCCAGCGCATGCATCAGGCCGACCACGCAGGCGGCGCCCGCCATGTCGCCCTTCATGTCCTCCATGCCCGCCGCCGGCTTGATCGAGATGCCGCCGGTGTCGAAGCACACGCCCTTGCCGATGAAGGCCACCGGAGCGGCGCCGCGCTTGCCGCCGTTCCAGCGCATGACGACGACTTTCGATTCATGGACCGAGCCCTGCCCGACGCCGAGCAGCGCGCCCATGCCGAGCTTCTTCATCGCCGCGACGTCGAGCACCTCGACGCCGACGCCGAGCTTTGCCAAGCTCGAGGCGCGGCGGGCAAATTCGGCGGGATAGAGCACGTTCGCCGGTTCGTTGACGAGATCGCGCGCGATGACGACGCCGTCGGCGATGGCCGCAGCGTTGGCCCAGGCCTTTTCCGCCGCCGCCGGATTGCCGCAGGCGAAATTCACCTCGACCTTTTTCGGCCGATCGTCGTCGTCTTTGCGCTTGGTCTTGTAGCGGTCGAACGTATAGGCGCGCAGCCGCGCACCCAGCACCAGGTCGGCGACTTGATCGCCCTTGAGCGCGCCCGAGGCGAATTCGGCAAAGATCGTGGCCTCCGCCGCGACCGCCGGCACCTTGCCCATGGCAATGCCGCCGAGCTTGACCACATCCTTGCGCTTGAGCTCGCTGTCCTTGCCGGTCCCGACCACGACCAGGCGCGGCAGCTTGAGCTCCGTGGGCGCCACGATGTCGAGCGCCGTGCCGTTCTTGCCGGTGAAGCGGTCCGCCGCCGCCGCCCGGCGCACCAGATCGCCGACCGGCGCCAGCGCGCGCTGGGTCGCGGTGCCGAATTTGAGGTTTTCCCCACAGAACACAACGAGAACGCCGCGCAAGCGGGCGAAGGGGGTGAAGCCGAGCTTGGGGGCGTCGGTCATGGTTCGGTCCTTCCTGACCGGTCAGGGGTGACTTCGGTACCGCCATATGAACCGGACGCCCCCTCGATGCAAAGTCCATTTCGGCGGTTCCTCGAACCCTCGCCGGGATCGCGGCCGCCGGCGTTAACCGGCTGTTGTGCATGACCAATAGGTCTGCCTTGGCCAAGCCATTTTGTGAAAGCATGAAAGGACTTGCGTTGGGGAGATCGGCTCACGCCGCGGGGCGGCGCTGGGGGGCCGGTGCGGCCTATTGGCGGGCCGTCAGTGGGGAAGTCGGGTCCGATGGGGTCGATCGGCTGGTACGTGTTTCGCACCACCATGGTCGCGTTCCTGATCACGCTTGTCAGTTTGACGGTGGTGATCTGGTTCACGCAGGCGATGCGCGATTTCGACCTGATCACGAGCCAGCGGCAGACGCTGTTCGTCTTCGTCGGCATTACCGGCCTGATCATTCCGCTCCTGGTCATGATGCTCGCGCCGATCGCGCTGGTCATGGCCGTGGCCCATACCCTCAACAAGCTCAGCACGGATTCCGAGATCATCGTGATGAATGCCGCCGGCATGTCGCCGTGGCGGCTGCTGTGGCCGTTCCTCGCCTCGGCCGTCGTGGTTTCGATCCTGGTCGGCGGCGTCGCCGCCTATATCTCGCCGCTGAGCCTGCGCGCGCTGCGCGACTGGGGCGCCGCAGGTGCGCGCCGACATCCTCACCAATATCGTGCAGCCCGGCCGCTTCACCACGGTGAGCGGCAATCTTACCTTCCACATCGCCGACCGGCGGCCGGACGGACTCCTGGTCGGCATATTCGTCGACGACGGGCGCGATCCGAAAGAGCATTCCACCTATCTCGCCGAGCGCGGCGAGATCGTGAAGAACGAAAACGGCTCGTTCCTCGGCATGGAAGGCGGCAGCATCCAGCGCGTCACCGCCGGCGAACGCGATCCGCGCATCATCGTGTTCGACCGCTACGCCTTCGACCTGTCGAAATTCACCACCGGCCCGCAAAACACCAACTACACGGTGCGCGAGAAGTACATCTGGGAGCTGTTGTGGCCGCGGCCCGACGACGTGCTCTACCTGTCGCAGCCCGACCAGTACCGCTCCGAGCTGTCCGACCGCCTGGCGACGCCGCTCTATCCGTTGGCCTTCATCATCGTGGCCTTCACCTTTCTCGGACCCCCGCAGACCACGCGACAGAGCCGCACGCTGGCGATGCTCGCCATGATCGGCGTGGTGTCGCTCTTGCGGCTCCTTGGCTTCGTCAGCGTCATCGTCGGCGTGCGCGTGCCGGGCGTGTTGTCCATTCAATTCATCGCGCTGATCGGCGCGATGGTCGCGGGCATCTGGCAAATCTCGCGCGGCCAGGCGATCGAGCCCGCCGTCGCGGTGTCGAAAATCGCCACCGCCATCGGCGATCGCCTCGCCCGGGCGACGAGCTGAGGAGCGGTCGATGGTCCTCGCCAGCACGCTGTCGCGCTACTTCGGGATGCGGTTTCTCACGTCCGTGGTCGGCTCGTTCATCGGCGTCGTCGTGCTCGCCGCGATGATCGACTATGTCGAGCTGTTGCGCCGCGGCGCCGATTGGCCCAATGCCACGCCCTGGCTGCTGGCCAAGATTTCCATGTATCGCGTGCCGCAGCTCACCGAACGCATCATGCCGTTCTCGGTGCTGGTCGGCACGATGTCGTGTTATCTGAACCTGTCGCGCCGCCTCGAACTGGTGATCGCGCGCGCCGCCGGCGTATCGGCCTGGCAATTCGTGGCGCCGGCGATCATCGGCGCGTTGCTGTTCGGTGCCGTCGCCACCACCGTCTACAACCCGATCTCGGCGACGCTGCAGGAGCGCTCCAAGCGCCTGGAATCCGAGGTGGTGGGCGAAGTGCCATCGGCCTTGCAGGAGCGCACTAGCGGCTTCTGGGTGCGCCAGAAGAGCGCCGACGGCGCCGCCATCATCAACGCCAAAACCAGCCGCGAGCAGGGCGCGACGCTCGGCAATGTCAGCGTCTACACCTTCGACAGCGACGGCCATTTCCACCAGCGCATCGAGGCCAGGAGCGCGACGCTGGAAGACGGCTTTTGGCGCCTCGAAGACGCGCGCGTCTACGAGGCCGGCAAGCCGCTCGTGATCGAGGACGCGTACCGGCTCAACACCAACCTGACGCTCGAGCAAGTGCGCGAAAGCTTCGCGACGCCCGAGACTGTGCCGTTCTGGCAACTGCCGACCTACATCAGGATGGCGGAACGCGCCGGCCTCGGCGCGGCCGGTTACCGGCTGCAATTTTACCAGTTGCTCGCGCGTCCGTTCCTGCTCGCCGCCATGGTGTTGCTCGCGGCTTCCGTGAGCTTGCGCTTCTTCCGCTTCGGCGGCGTGCAGAAGATGGTGTTGAGCGGCGTCTCCGCCGGATTTCTCCTGTTCGTGCTGTCGAAGATCACCGACGACATGAGCAAAGCGGAGCTGATATCGCCGCTCGTGGCGGCGTGGACTCCGGTGTTGGTCGGCGGCCTGACCGGATTTGTCGTGTTGTTGTACCAGGAGGACGGATAGTGGCGCGTTCGGCCGGCCCTGTTTGTCCTGGCTTTCGCGTTGGCGTCCGACTGGGCGCGACGCTTCTTGCTGCGTTGCTCGCTTTCGCCGCAGGCTCGCTCGCGCCCGAGCGCGCGGCGGCGCAAGGCGTGAGCAACCCGCTTCGCTTCACGCCGCGGCCGGCACAGCCGAAGCCGCCGCCGGCTCCTGCCAACGGGCCGATGCTCGTCCAGGCCACCGAGATCAAATACGACTACACCAACAACACCGTGTCGGCGGTCGGCAACGTGCAAATCTATTACAACGGCGCGACCATCGAGGCCGACGAGGTCACCTACGATCAGAAGACCAAGCGCCTGCTCGCCCAAGGCAACGTCCGGCTGACCGAGGCCGACGGCAAGATCACCTACGGCCAGGTCATCGATCTCACCGACGACTACCGTGACGGCTTCGTCAACTCGCTGCGGCTCGAGACCGCCGACGACACCCGGTTTGCCGCGCAGCGCGCCGATCGCAGCCAGGGCAATTACACGGTGCTGCAAAACGGCGTCTATACCGCCTGCGAGCCCTGCAAGGACGATCCGAAGAAACCGCCGCTGTGGCAGGTTCAGGCGGCCCGGATCATCCACGATCAAACCGAGAAGATGCTCTACTTCGAAGACGCTCGCATCGAGTTCTTCGGCGTGCCGCTGGCCTGGGTGCCGTTCATGTCGGCGCCCGATCCGACCGTCAAGCGCAAGAGCGGTTTTCTGTATCCGACGGTGTCGGACACGACGCAATACGGCCTCGGCGTCGAGGTTCCCTATTTCTGGGCGCTGGCGCCGAACTACGACCTCACCGTTCAGCCACGATGGCGACGACGCGGCAGGGTGTGCTCGGTCAAGCCGAATGGCGCCACCGGCTGATGGACGGCGCCTACTCGATCAAGGCCGCCGGCATTTTCCAGCAGGACCCGGGCTACTTCGCCGTCGCGTGACGGCGTCAACAGTCCGACGGCGCAATCGTTCCGCGGCGCCGTCCAGACCGCGGGCCAGTTCGCGCTCTCCGACAAATGGGTCTGGGGCTGGACCGGCATCCTGGTGACCGATTCCCAGTTCTTGTACGACTACCGGCGCAGCCAGTTCACCTCGGCGTTCGACCCGTTCCTGACCGGCGTCGCCGCCGAAGGCGTGTCGCAGCTCTACCTGACCGGCACCGGCGACCGCAGCTATTTCGATATCCGTTCGATCTACTATTACGGCTTCTCGGAACAGGACGTGCAGACCCAGCTTCCGGTCATCCACCCGGTGCTCGATTATTCCAACGTGCTGGCGCACCAGGTGATGGGCGGCGAGTTCAGCTACAAGATCAACCTGACCAGCCTCAGCCGGCAGGAGGCGAGCTTCGACGCGATCAGCCAGACCGCCGTCAACAGCGGCGCGTGCGTCAGCAATACCGCCGATACCGCGGTCCTCATTCCGTCGAATTGCCTGTTGCGCGGCATACCGGGCGACTACAGCCGCTTCTCCGCCGAGACCGACTGGCGCCGCACGCTGGTCACCTCTAACGGCCAGGAGATCACCCCGTTCTTCCGCCTGCGCGGCGATTTCGCCGCGCTCAATATCGAAAATCAGCCCGGCGTCTCGAACTACATCGCCCCCGGCCAAAGCGAGCTCGCCCGCGTCATGCCGACCGCCGGCGTCGAGTATCGTTATCCGTTGATCGATGTCGAACCGTGGGGCACGCAGACGATCGAGCCGATCGCGCAGCTGATCGTGCGGCCAAACGAGACGCAGATCGGCAAATTTCCCAACGAAGATGCCCAGAGCCTGGTGTTCGACGACAGCAATCTGTTCAAGATCGACAAGTTCTCCGGCTGGGACCGTGTCGAAGGCGGCGGCCGCGCCAATGTCGGCTTCCAGTACACCGCCCAGATCAACCGGGCCGGCTCGGTCAACGTGTTGTTCGGCGAGTCGTATCAGCTGTTCGGCCTCAACTCGTTCACGGCCGGCGTCAACGACATCACCAATACCGGACTGGACAGCGGTCTCGATAAGACCGCATCCGACTATGTCGCACGCATCACCTATCAGCCGAATTCGGTCTACTCGTTCACCGCGCGCGGGCGCTTCGACGAGCAAACCTTCGCGGTCGAGCGTTTCGAGGCGGAAAGCCGCGCCAATTTCGATCGCTGGACGCTGCAGTTGCTGTACGGCAACTATGCGCCGCAACCGGAACTCGGCTTTCTGTTCCGGCGCCAGGGCGTCCTCGGCGGCGCCTCGGTCAAGTTGACGCAGAACTGGATTTTGCTCGGCTCCGCGCGCTACGATCTCTATGCGCAATGAATTCGACCAGTCGCGGATTGGCGTCGGCTATACCGACGACTGCTTTCTGCTCTCGCTCAATTGGCTGACGGGCTACACCTATACCGGAGCGACGATCGCAACGGCGGTACCGAAGAAGGACAATACCTTCATGCTGCAAATGAGCTTGCGCACGCTCGGACCGGACGCCCTGTCGCCGGTAGGGGCCGCGTTCTAAATTTTGCCGTGACTTGGTACGATTTATTCTCGCAAGGGGTTGGGAAGGGCGAAAGACGCGAGCCGGCAGGGCGCCGGCCGTTGAAGGAGAGCAAGAGGTGATGTCGCAGATTCCGATCCGCGCGCTGTGCAGCGCCTTCGCCGTCGCGGTGGTGGCCGCCGCCGGCTTGCTGGCCGTCCCCGCCGTGGGCCGCGCGCAGGAGGTCGTGGTGCTGGTCGATGGCGAGCCGATCACGGCGCTGGACATCGAACAGCGCGCCAAGTTCATCCAGATGAGCACCCAGAAGGCGCCGAGCCGCAAGGAGGTGCTCGACGGCCTCATCGACGAGGTCCTGGAGGTCCGCGAGGCCAAGAAATTCGGCATCGACGTGCCCACGGCGGAAGTCGACAACGCTTTCGCCAATGTCGGCAGCCGGATGGGCGCCGACCCGGCGAAGCTGACGGCGATGCTGGCCAAGGGTGGCGCCAGCGCCGAAACGCTCAAGCACCGGCTCAAGGCCGAACTGGCCTGGAACGCGTTGGTCAAGGGCCGTTTCAAATCGAGCCTGGAAGTCGCCGACAGCGACGTCGAAGCCCAGCTCGATCTGCATAAGCCGCAAGACAAGGACGAAGTCGGCTACGAATATGTGCTGCGTCCGGTGCTCTTCGTCGTGCCGCGCGGTTCGCCCGATGCCGCTTTCGAGGCGCGCAAGAAGGATGCCGACGCGCTGCGCCTGCGGTTCCTGAGCTGCGCCGAGGGGATTCCATTCGCGCGCGCGCTGCACGAGGTCGCGGTGCGCGATCAGGTCACCAAGTTCTCCGCCGACCTGCCCCAGGCATTGCGCGACATCCTCGACAAGACCGATGTCGGTCATTTGACGCCGCCCGAGCAGACCGCCGAAGGCGTGCAGGTATTTGCGCTGTGCTCCAAAAAGGAAAACAAGACGGAAACGCCGGGGCGCAGGGAAGTGCGCGACGAAATGTTTCAGCAAAAGTTCGGCGCGCAGGCCAAACGCTATCTCGCGCAAATCCGCAAAGAAGCCATGATCGAATACAAGACGGGCGAACAGAAGTAACACCGTGCAACCTTTGGCACTGACGCTCGGCGAGCCGGCCGGGATTGGACCGGACCTCGCGCTTTCGGTTTGGTGCCGGCGTTCCGCTCTCGACGTTCCGCCGTTCTATCTGGCCGCCGATGCGGATTTTCTACGGCGTCGGGCCGAGCACCTCGGGCTCGATGTGCCGATCGTCGCCGCGACGCCACCGACTGCCGCGGCGGCATTCGGCTCCGCGCTTCCGGTTGTCGCCATCGATGTTGCCGTGACCGCCGCGCCCGGCCGCCCGGATCGCTCCAGCGCGCCGGCGGCCGTGGCCTCGATCCGCCGCGCCGCAGCCGACGTCATGGCCGGATCTGCCGCCGCCATCGTCACCAACCCGGTGGCCAAGAACGTGCTCTACAATTGGGGTTTCGCCGAGCCCGGCCACACCGAGTTCCTGGCCACATTGGTCCACGAAGCGACCGGCAAGTCGCTCCGCCCGGTGATGATGCTGTGGTCGCCGGAGCTCGCCGTCGTGCCGGTGACGATCCATCTGCCGCTCAAGGAGATCTTCAAGCAGCTCTCCGTCGAGCTCGTGGTCGATACCGGACGCATTGTCGCGCGCGATTTGGCCAAGCGGTTCGGCCTCCCCCATCCGCGCCTCGCCATCGCCGGGCTCAACCCCCATGCCGGCGAGGCAGGCACGTTGGGCGAGGAGGACGGCGCCATCGTCGCGCCCGCGGTCGCTCGCCTCGTCGCCGACGGCATCGATGCGCGCGGCCCGCTGCCCGCGGACTCGCTGTTCCACGCCCAGGCGCGCGCCACCTACGACGTCGCCTTGTGCATGTATCACGACCAGGCGCTGATCCCGATCAAGACGCTCGCCTTCGATCACGCCGTCAATGTCACGCTCGGCCTGCCCTTCGTGCGCACCTCGCCCGACCACGGCACCGCCTTCGACATCGCCGGAACCGGCCGCGCCGACCCGACGAGCCTCGTCGCCGCGCTGCGGCTCGCCGCGCGGCTGGCCATGGCCGGCAGCCCGGCTTCGCTTACCGCGTCGTGACCGGCGCCAAGGACGGCTTGCCGCCGCTACGCGATGTCATTCGCCGCCACGGTCTTAAGGCGAAGCAATCGCTCGGCCAGAATTTCCTGTTCGACCTCAATCTCACCGAACGCATTGCGCGCGCCGCAGCGCCGCTTGCCGATGCCACGGTGTTCGAGGTCGGTCCCGGTCCCGGCGGCCTCACCCGCGCGCTGTTGGCGCTCGGCGCCGCGCGCGTGATCGCGGTCGAGCGCGATGATCGCGCGATCGCGGCGCTGCACGACATCGCCGCGCATTATCCCGGCCGTCTCGAGATCGTGGCGGCGGACGCACTGACCTTCGATCCGCGCCCGCACTTCGATCGCGCGCCGGTGCGCATCGTCGCCAATCTGCCGTACAACATCGCCACGGCGCTTTTGATCAGGTGGCTCACCGTCGAGCCGTGGCCGCCCTGGTACGACTGCGCCGTGCTGATGTTTCAGCGCGAGGTGGCCGCAGCGCATCGTCGCCGCGCCCGGCTCGAAGACCTACGGCCGGTTGTCGGTGCTCACGCAATGGCGCTGCGAGGCGCGCATTCTGTTCGACGTCAACCCGTCGGCGTTCGTGCCGCCGCCGAAAGTCACGTCTTCGGTGCTGCGTCTGGTGCCGCGGCCGGCGCCGGCACCCTGCGACCGCAGGCTGCTGGAGAGCGTCACCCAAGCCGCGTTCGGCCAAAGACGCAAAATGCTCCGCCAAAGCCTGCGCTCGCTCGGCGTCGATGTGCCGGCGCTGGTGGCGGCAGCCGGTCTTGACCCGACCGCGCGCGCCGAAGACATTTCGGTTGAAGGATTTGTCGCGCTGGCGCGGGCGCTGGCCGCCCACCGCGCTCGTGAGGCATGATGGCGCCGGCGAGGAGACGGAAACGTCGATGACAAAAATGCACCGCCAGTCGCTGGTCGCTTACGGCGAGCCGCTCTGCGAGACCATCGTGGATTGCCCGACGCCGCGCGGCAGCGAAGTGCTGGTGCGCGTCGAGCGCTGCGGCGTGTGCCATTCGGACCTGCATCTGCAGGACGGCTATTTTGCGCTCGGCAACGACAAGCGGCTCGATATCACCAAGGACCGCCCGCTACCCTTCACGCTGGGACATGAGATCGCCGGCGTGATCGAAAGCGCCGGAGCCGAGGCCGAAGGCGCCCCCATCGGCCGCCGCGTCGCGGTCTATCCTTGGATCGGCTGCGGCACGTGTGCGGCTTGCCGTGCCGGCGAAGAGAACATGTGCTCCGCCCATCATCATCTCGGCATCACCGCAGACGGCGGCTTCGCCAGCCACGTGCTCGTCCCGCATCCGCGCTATCTTATTGACTATGAACCGCTTTCTGCGGCGATCGCGGGCCCGCTGATGTGCTCCGGCCTGACCGCCTATGGCGCGCTGAAGCATCTCGGCGAGCGGGCCGACCGTGGCCCGGTGCTGCTCGTCGGGCTCGGCGGCGTTGGCATGATGGGCCTGGCGATTGCGCGTGCGTTGTTTCGCCAGCCGCCGATCGTCGCCGATATCGACGCGCAGAAACGCGACGCGGCGCTCGCCGCAGGCGCGGCCGCGGCCTACGACCCATCCGACCCGCAAGCACGCCGGGCTATCGTTTCATCCACGGGCGGCGTGTTTGCGGCCTGCGACTTCGTCGGCTCCGACCGCTCGCTGCAGTTCTCGACCGGCGTGCTCGCGCGCGGCGGCAAGATCGTGGTGACCGGACTGCTCGGCGGCACGTTTTCGATGGCCGCCGCCATGTTCGCGATCAAAGCCATGACCATCGAAGGCACGCTGACCGGCACATTGGCGCAAGCCCGCGAGCTGATCGAACTGGCGCGCGCCGGAAAAATTGCGCCGATCCCGACCCACGAACGGCCGTTCAACGAGGCGCAAGCCGCGCTCGACGATCTGCGCGCCGGCAAAGTTGTCGGCCGCACCGTGCTGGCAAACTGACAGCGGCCTTTCAGCGAGACGAGCCGGACTGCGGCGGTGCGCACTGGGCGTTTTCGATGTGCAGCCGCTGACCATTGGCTTCTACGTCCTTGAAAGCGGGCTGCACGATCTCAAAATGACCGGCGCGCAAGGCATCGCGGACTCCGGGACAAGCGGCGTTGGCGATTGTGCCGACGAAGTCCCAATTCTCCGCGGCATTCGCCGTGAACGCCGCGGCGGCACCGCCTGGCACACCGAACAGCAGGATTTCCGGCCGCCCGTCGCCGTCGAGGTCGGCGACGATGGCCTCGCACTTGGCCGAGACGGAAAGACATTGCGGCAGCAGCCAGGACCGCTGCACGGCGCTCCAGTCCTGCTGCAGAAAGCTCTCCGGCAGCGTGCCGCCGGCCGGCGCAATCACAGTGATGTTGTTCGCCCGTTGCTGAGCTGAAATGTGCTGCTTCGCGGGACTGACTTGCGCCAGCGTCGTGGCGTGCAGCGCCTTTGCGGCGCGTTCGGCGATGATAGCTGCTTGCGGGCCCTGCGCATGGCTTGCGAGTTGCTCGAGCGCGCGGGTGCCATAGCGGCCGGAGCCAAAGCGCAGGAATGCGAAATCGAATTCGTCCGGCGAAATTCGTCCCGACTGCAAGCGGCTGACCTGATCCGCGACCGAAATCCGGTCCGGATCGGCAATCGGAGAGTTCAGAACCAGCAAAAAGCCGACGACAATGAGCACCGTAATAACGTTGGTACCTTCAACGCCGTGCAGCAACGCACCGGAGCGGACCGCTGCGACGACGTACCCCACCCCGAAACAGGCGCCCACCACGACGCAGACCGCGACGCCGACCCGGCCCGGCGTGAGGCCATATTGGCCGATGCGCAATGCCAAGGCGTAGCCGGCGAGCGCGATCAGCGGCACCACAACGACGGCAGCAAGCACGCTGGCATAGCGCAGCGCCGCCACGGCCCGATTCTCGGCGCGGCCATCCTGAAAGGCGGCATTGATGAGCAGGATCAGCGCGGCTGAGGCACCCAGCAGAATGCCGCTGGCGCGCCGCGTGCTCCACAGCGGTTCAAGCCCGGTGAACGGCAGCGCCAGCACGAAAGCGGCGCCGATCAGGGCCATCATCGGCAAGAGCCATGACAGCAGAAACAGCCCCAGCGTTCGTGTACCGCGCACGATCGCCACGTGCACGTCGGTGATATGAATGCCGTAGCTGAAGATCAGAGCCGTGGCCGGAATCCAAAACGCGCTGCGTTGAATCAATGTGCCCAGAAATTCGATTCCGATCAGACGGAAAAGCTCGGCACTCAAACCCAGCAGCACCCAGAAAGCACCGACGAAGGCCGCCGCGAGCCCGGCCTGCACGGCGTGCTTGCAGAACACGTCGAAGCAAGTCGGATAGCTGGCGAGCAATCGACGGTCGGCTTCGGCCGCGACGATGAAGCCGTGGACGATGAACAGGATCGCCGCAATCGAAAACAGCGACATCGCGGTTGGCAGAACGCGCGGTATCGGCGCGGCGCTGAATTGAGCGACGACGGGATCGCTGATGATGCCGTAAATGCCAAAACCGACGCAGCCGATTGTTGCAATGACCGTCCATATGATCAAGCCGCGCGGTCGAATATTGCCCAGACCCGATATGACGAGGAGCGGGATCGCAGCGGCAACCGTGACCAGGGGACCAAACACCAGACCGTCGGTGGCCGGCCACGACTTGTCGTCAGCGGCTTGATAGAGGGCGAGCAGGGCCAGGCCTTGAGCGAGGCCGACACTCAATCGCATCAATGGCACCGCTGACAAGCTGATCGTCATTCTCGCGCCATGACCAAGCCCTGCCGGCCGAGCGGCCGGCTCGACGAATCTGGAAAAGACCAAACAACAAAATACGGCCGGAAATACGACGTCGGCGGATTAATCAACGTCGTATTTGGTCTAGCTTGCACCGGCTCACAGCTTCGCCTGCAGCCGCCGCACGTAAGCCGAGATCCATGGCTGGCGCGTGCGCTTCATGCGCTCGGCCGCCAAGATCGTTTTCACTTCGGCGAAGGCGTGATCGAGCGCGTCATTGATGATCACGTAGTCATATTCGGCCCAGTGACTGAGCTCGCCGGACGCCTTGGCCATCCGGCGCCGGATCACGTCCTTGTCGTCGAGCGCACGGGTGTGCAGACGGCGTTCAAGCTCGGGAATCGACGGCGGCAGCACGAAGATACTGGCAATGTCGCCGCGGGCTTTTTCGCTCAATTGTTGCGTGCCCTGCCAATCGATATCGAACAAAACATCGCGGCCGGCGCGTAACGCCCGTTCGACCGGTCGGCGCGGCGTACCATAGTAATGACCGAACACTTCGGCCCATTCCATGAGCTCCCCCTTCGCCACCATAGCGTCGAAGCGGGCGCGGTCGATGAAATGATAATCCCGGCCGTTTTTCTCGCCGCGCCGTTTCGGGCGCGTCGTGACCGAAACCGAGAGCTCGATATTGCGATCGGCGTTGAGCAGCATCCGCGACAGCGTCGTCTTGCCTGCGCCCGACGGCGACGACAACACCAGCATCAAGCCGCGGCGGGCGACTGCTTTTTGTTTGCGAGCCTTGCGCGCCATGGCCTATTCCACGTTCTGCACCTGCTCGCGGAATTGCTCGACCGTGGCCTTGAGCTCCAAACCGATATTGGTGAGCTCGAGATCGTTTGCCTTCGAGCACAGCGTGTTGGCTTCGCGGTTGAGCTCTTGGGCGAGGAAGTCGAGCCGCCGGCCGATCGCGCCGCCCTGCTCGAGAAGGCTTCTCGCCTGCGCGACGTGCGCTGCCAGGCGGTCGAGCTCCTCGCGCACGTCGGCCTTGGTGGCGATCAAGATCGCTTCCTGATGCAGCCGGTCCGGATCGAAGCGCTCCGATTGTGCCAGCAATGTCGCGATCTGTTCGGCAAGCCGCGCGCGGATCGCCTCGGGCTGGCGCCCCGGCGACTGGTCGGCGCGCGCGGCGAGGACGGCAATCTCGCCAAGCCGCGTCATCAGCACTTGGCCGAGCGCCGCGCCTTCGTGGCGGCGCATTGCGGCGAGCGCGTCGATCGCTTCGGCAAAACCTCTGGTCACGGCTGCCTCGGCGTGGCGCCGCTCCTCCTCGTTCTCTTCGATGTCGCCGATTTCCATCACGCCCTTGAGCGCGAGCAGACCGTCGATTGTCGGCGGTGACGATTCGATTTGCCTCGCCAGCTGTCGCGCGGTCGTCAGCACCGCCTCGAGGACCGCCGCATTGACGCGAACGACCGGCGCCGCGCCGGCCCGCTCGACGGTCAGGCCGGCCTGAATGGAGCCGCGGGCGAGAGTCTCGGCGGCGCGGGAGCGCGCAGCCACCTCGATCGCGTCCCAGCCGGACGGCAGGCGCAGCCGCAGATCGAGGCCCTTGCCGTTGACCGATTTGATTTCCCAGGCCCACGCATAGGAGCCGCTCACGCCATGGCTGCGAGCAAATCCGGTCATGCTCGACAGCGCCATGGAATGCGATCTCCGGCAGAATCGCGTGAAAAAATCGCGCCGAACTTAGCGGTCGCTTGTTGCACTCACAAGGGCGTCACGCGCGAACAATTCCGACAGTCGTGTCTCGTGCCGGCAAAAGCACGGCATCCACTTAGTGCGCGGGCGGCGCGGGCTGAGACGATGGCGTGGTCGGATTGCGGTGGGAGGTGGTGTGGTGCGGCGCCGGCGGCGACGCCGCCGCGGCGGGAGCCGGTGAAGCAGCGGCCGCCGCGGCCGGAGCAGCCTGCGGCGCGGGCGGCCCGGCATCGGCGGGGGCGCGATCCTTCAGGTCGGTTTCGAACGAGCGCAGCCGCGCCACGTTCTTCTGATGCTGGTCGTAATTCTCCGCGAAAACGTGACCGCCGGCACCGTCGGCGACGAAATAGAGCTCGCGCGTGCGCGCCGGATTGGCGGCCGCTTCGAGCGAGGCACGGCCGGGATTGCAGATCGGCCCCGGCGGCAGGCCGTCGATCTGGTAGGTATTGTACGGCGTCGGCTGATCGATCTCGCTTCGCATGATCGGCCGCCCGAGCGTGCCTTTGCCGCCGACCAGCCCGTAAATGATCGTCGGGTCGGACTGCAGCCGCATCCGCTGTTTCAGCCGGTTGACGAAGACGGCCGCGACGCGCGTGCGTTCGTCGGGCTTGGCGGTTTCCTTCTCGATCAAGGACGCCAGGGTGACGAGCTGCTCCGGCGTCTTGAGCGGAAGATCGGGCGAGTGCCGGTCCCAGACTTCCTTGAGCAGACGTTGCTGCGCCGCCTGCATGCGCTGAATGATCTGCTCGCGGCTGATGCCGCGGGTGAAATTGTAGGTGTCGGGCAAGAGACTGCCCTCGCGCGGGATTTCCTTGATGTTGCCGGTGAGAATGTCGTCCGCCAGCAATCGCGCGACGATCTGCTCGGAGGTCAGACCTTCAGGAAGACTGATCTGATGCGGAGATGACTTTGCCGTCGACGATGGTCGCGACCACGTCGCGCAAGCTGGCATGGGCAGTGAACTGATATTCGCCCGCTTTGAGATCCTCGCGCGCCTTCAACGCCAGCACGCCGCCGACGAACACCCAGGGCTGGTCGATGACGCCTTCGCGCTGCAGGACATCGGCAATGTCGCGGATGCCCGAGCCGTGCGGAATATTGACGATCTTGTCCTGCTGGCAGCGGGCCGGGCATCTCGAAGCGCTGTTTGCCGAGGACGAGCGCGGCGATGCCGACAACCGCGAGCAGCACGAACAGGCTGAAGATGGCATTGCCGATGACGACGAGCGGATGGCGAGCGCTGCGTGAGCGGCGTAGCGGCGCGTCGATCGTTTCGGGCTCGAGCGCCGAGCGCGGGCTGCGCGGCGTGATGCGTTTGAGCTCGTTGGCCTTCGCATCCATGGACGCCGCGCCCGTTCCATTCGCCTGTGCCGGCCGTTGCGCGGGCAGGCTCACCCGCGCCGGCCGTGCCGGCAGGGCGGGAGTATGACACGGGCGCGGGTATTGGCGAGGGCTTCACCGTCGCAACCGGTGGTGGCTTGGCGGCAGCCGGCGCGGCGCGCGCAGGTTCGGCCCGCAAGGGTGCCGGACCTCGCTCGCCGCCCTTGGGCGGTGGGTTGGACGCCGTCACCGCCGGTTATCCGCTTTGACAGAGTGCATGATTAGCGACGAAGCCCCGTCCGCCCACGACGGATGCTCGCAGATTCTCCAATATATGCCCATGGTCAAATGCGCGGCAGTGGATCGCAGGCGAGTGCGGAGCAAATATGGCGAAACCTGGCCGCTAGAGTCGCAATCGCTTCATATGAAGCGACTTCGCTCTAGCATTTTGGTGGAGCATGATCTTTTCCGAAAACCGGTACCCACTTTTCGGGATCATGCTCTGTCGGCCAAGCGGCGGAAGACCAGGCTGGCATTGGTGCCGCCGAAACCGAATGAATTCGACAGCGCGATGTTGATCGGCTTTTCGCGGGGCTTGTGCGGCACCAGATCGATTGCCGTGGCGACCGAAGGATTATCCAGATTGATCGTCGGAGGTACGATGTTATCGCGCATCGCCAACAGGCAGAAGATCGATTCGACCGCGCCGGCCGCGCCGAGCAGATGGCCGATCGACGACTTCGTCGACGACATGGCGATGCGGCCCGCGGCATTGCCGACGAGACGCTCGACGGCCTTGAGCTCGATCTCGTCGCCGAGCGGCGTCGAGGTGCCGTGGGCATTGATATAGTCGATGTCGCCCGGCGCGACGCCGGCGCGGCGCAGCGCCGCGGTCATGCAGCGGAACGCGCCGTCGCCGTCCTCGGCCGGCGCCGTGATGTGAAAGGCGTCGCCGGACAGGCCGTAGCCGATCAACTCGGCATAGATGCGGGCGCCGCGGCGCTTGGCGTGATCGTACTCTTCCAGCACCACGGCGCCGGCGCCCTCGCCCATCACAAAGCCGTCGCGGTCGCGGTCATAGGGCCGCGACGCGCGTTCCGGCGTATCGTTGAATCCGGTCGACAGCGCCCGGCACGCGGCAAAGCCTGCGAGCGAGATGCGGTTGACCGGCAATTCCGTGCCGCCGGCCACCATCACGTCGGCATCGCCCAGCGCAATCAGCCGGCCGGCGTCGCCGATGGCATGCGCCCCGGTCGAGCAGGCGGTGACCACGGCGTGGTTCGGACCTTTGAGACCGTGCGCGATCGAAACATAGCCGGAGGCGAGATTGATCAGCCGGCCGGGAATGAAGAACGGCGACACCCGGCGCGGGCCGCGGTCGCGCAACAGCAACGAGGTTTCGGCGATGCCTTCGACGCCGCCGATGCCGGAGCCGATCATGACGCCGCTCACGATCTGGTCTTCGTATCGGCTCGGGTGCCAATTGGCGTCGTCGAGCGCCTGCGTTGCCGCGCCCATGGCGAAAATGATGAAGTCGTCGACCTTGCGCTGTTCCTTCGGCTCCATCCAATGATCGGCATCGAAGGTGCCGTCGGAGCCGTCACCGCGCGGGACTTGGCCGGCGATCTTGCACGGGATGTCGGAAACTTCGAATTTTTCGATGCGCTTGATGCCGCTTTGCCCGGCGAGGAGCCGCTGCCATGTCGGCTCGATGCCGCAGGCGAGCGGCGTCACCATGCCGAGACCCGTGACGACGACACGTCTCATCATCGGCACTCCCGGAATCCGCCCCGACCGAGGGGCCCTACGCCAGACGCCAGCCCGCATAGCATCGTCCCGCACCTAATATGGTGCGGATGTCACGGGCGCGCGTAAATGTCATGCAATGACGGCCAGCAGCTGCCGGCGGTCAGCTTTTGGCGTTCTTTTCGAGGAACTTGACCGCGTCGCCGACGGTCAGAATGGTTTCGGCCGCGTCATCGGGAATTTCGCAACCGAATTCCTCTTCGAAGGCCATGACGAGCTCGACCGTGTCGAGGCTATCGGCGCCGAGATCATCGATGAAGCTGGCGTTATCCGTGACCTTGTCGGGCTCGACGCCCAAATGCTCCACGACGATCTTCTTTACCCGCTCGCCAATATCACTCATTGCTCCAACCTCTTCGTTCAACGCGAACCAATCAATGCATCTTGGTCCTGTCGTGGGCAACGGCCGTGGGTCGTTGCGATTCAGAGGCGGATGATGCGCCCCGCTCTCCGGCGTTCCGGTTCCCCAGCCCCCGTTGCGGTTCGGTTACCACACTTCATTTCCGTTGACCAGCGTTGAGGATCGCGACTGGGAATAGAACCTATCCCCTTCAAATCATCACCATTCCGCCGTTCACATGCAACGTCTGTCCGGTGACATAAGCGGCCTCGTTCGAGGCGAGAAAGACGACCGCCGCGGCGACTTCCTCGGGCGTGCCGGCCCGGTTGGCCGGAACCTTTGCCAGGATGACGTCGCGTTGCTTGTCGTTGAGCTTGTCGGTCATCGGCGTGACGATGAAGCCGGGCGCGACGCAGTTGGCGGTAACGTTGCGCTTGGCATATTCCTGCGCGGTGGCCTTGATCATGCCGGCAATGCCGGCTTTGGCGGCGACGTAATTGGCCTGCCCCGGATTGCCCGTGGTTCCCACCACCGACGTGATCGCGATGATGCGGCCGAAGCGGCGCCGCATCATGCCGCGCACCGCGGCGCGCGTCAGGCGGAAGGTGGCGGTCAGGTTGATGGCAATCACCTGCTCCCAATCCTCGTCGCGCAGCTGCACGAATAAATTGTCGCGCGTCACGCCGGCATTGGCGACCAGCACGTCGAGCTGCCCCATCGCCTCCTCGGCGCCGGCGACCAGGGCATCGACGGCGGCGGCATCGGCAAGATTGCACGGCAGGACGTGGACGCGGCCGCCGAGCTCGCCGGCGAGCGCATCGAGCGCGTCGACGCGCGTGCCGGAGATCGCCACCGTCGCGCCCTGCGCATGAAGGGCGCGCGCGATGCTGCCGCCGATGGTGCCGGTCGCTCCCGTGACCAAGGCGGTTTTTCCGGTGAGATCGAACATCGCGTCCTCTTCAAACGCTCAAGCTGGCCTTGAACTTGGTGACGTCGTCGGGCGTGCCGATCGCAGACGCGTTGCGCCCTTGCGCGATGCGCTTGATCAAGCCGGTGAGCACCTTGCCGGCGCCGACCTCGTAGAACGTCGTCACGCCGGCTTGCGCCATGAACAGTACCGACTCGCGCCAGCGCACCGTGCCGGTCACTTGCTCGACCAGGCTTCGCACGATGTCGGCCGGATCGCTGATCGGCCGCGCCAGGACGTTTGCGACCAGCGGCACGCACGGCGGTTTGACGGGGACTTCGGCGAGCGCCTCGGCCATCGCGTCGGCGGCCGGCTGCATCAGGGCGCAATGGAAGGGCGCGGAGACCGGCAGCAGCATGGCCCGCTTGGCACCGCGCGTCTTGGCGATTTCCACGGCGCGCTCGACCGCCGCCTTGTCGCCCGACAGAACGACCTGCTCGCCGCCATTGTCGTTGGCGGCTGCGCAGACGCCCGCACCGCGCCGCTTCGGCGGCGATCGCTTTGGCATCGCCGTAGTTCTAGTCCGATCAGCGCCGCCATGGCGCCGACGCCGACCGGCACCGCCTTCTGCATGGCGCGGCCGCGTATCCGCAAAAGCCGCGCCGCGTCGGCGATCGACAGCGATTGCGCGGCGGCGAGCGCGGAATATTCGCCGAGCGAGTGGCCGGCGACGAAGGCGGCATCGCGTCTAAGCTCAACGCCGGCCTCCGCTTCAAGCACCCGCATGGCGGCGAGCGAGACCGCCATCAACGCCGGCTGCGCGTTTTGCGTGAGCGTCAGCGTCTCCGCCGGCCCGTTCCACATCATCTCGCTGAGCCGTTCGCCGAGCGCCGCGTCGACTTCCTCGAACACCTGACGCGCCGGCGCAAAGGCCTCGGCCAGCGCCTTGCCCATGCCGACGGTCTGGCTGCCCTGACCCGGAAAAACGAACGCAACCGCCATAGGCCCTGCCCCGGTAAAAGGGGCGAAAGATACTCCGATCCGGGTCATGTCAAGCGGCCGGGCCAGAGGCGGGCCAAAGGCCGGCAAGGTAACAAAGCGACAACCGCATATTGATAATCTCGTCCGACCGAATGACCCAGCGCCACAGCGCATTGTTCACGGGCCGCCTTCCATGGGTACTTATGCGCCGGTCACCGAAGACGAGCTCGCCCGCGCGCGAACCGACCCGGCATTCCGGCAGAAGCTTCTGAGCCAGAGCATGGAGGCGCTCCTCGCCGGAATAAGGAAGCTGCGCAAAGTCCCCGCCGCCACCGGACCCGGCGACAAGCAGATCCGCGAAGGCGTCGAATTGGCGGTGCGGCTCGCCGAGCTGATCCAGGGGCCGACCAAGCCCTCCCGCTGACCCTCAGTAGCCTTTGCCTCTATAGCCTTGCCTTTCCTCGCTGGCCGCGCGTATAAGGCCCCCTTCCGCTCTACCCCGGCCGGGGGCTGAACGGACGGCCGTTCGCTTAAAACGCAAGTCCCGTTTAAAGCGCCAGATACGGTAGGACCCTCGGGTCCGGCGTCCGGTGTCCCCGCCTTCAGAGCATTCGAGCCTTTCCCGAAGGGCTCGAGGGGCTTGGCGCCGAGGTGAGCGAGGGCAAAAGGAAAGGGCATTCATGCCGCTCTACGAACACGTCTATCTTGCGCGCCAGGACGCCAGCACGCAGCAGGTCGAGGAATTGACCGCGCAGTTGAAGGGCGTCATCGAAGGTCTCGGCGGATCGATCGCCAAAAACGAATATTGGGGCGTGAAGTCCCTGTCCTACCGGTTGCGCAAGAATCGCAAGGCGCACTTCACGCTCCTGAACGTCAACGCGCCGCCGGCCGCGATCAACGAGATCGAGCGGCTGGAGCGTCTCAATGAAGACGTGCTGCGCTATCTCACCATCAGGGTCGAGGAGCACGAAGAGGGCCCGTCCGCGATGATGCGCCGGGCGGAGCGTGATCGCGACCGCGACGACCGCAGGGGCGACCGGGGCGATCGCTTCGGAGACCGCGGCGATCGCTTTGGAGATCGCGGCGACCGTGGTGATCGTCCGCGCGACCGCGACCGGCGTCCGCGCGAAGGCTCCGACGAAGCTGAAACACCCGCGGCGACGGAGGAATAACCATGGCAATGTCACCGCAAGGCGGAGGTGGAGGCGGCCGCCGACCGTTCTTTCGCCGCCGCAAGAGCTGCCCGTTCTCCGGCGCCAACGCGCCGAAGATCGATTACAAGGACGTCAAGCTGTTGCAGCGCTTCGTGTCGGAGCGCGGCAAGATCGTTCCGAGCCGCATCACCGCGGTCTCGGCGAAGAAGCAGCGTGAGCTCGCCCAAGCGATCAAGCGTGCGCGCTTCCTTGGGCTTTTGCCTTACGTAATCCGGTGATGACAATCCAACGCGGCGGTCCTTGCCCCGATGCAACGGAGGCGGCCGCAAAGGAGAAGTCGAGATGGAAGTGATTTTACTCGAACGCGTCGGCAAGCTCGGCCAGATGGGCGACGTCGTGCGCGTCAAAGACGGCTTCGCCCGCAATTTCCTGTTGCCGCGCGGCAAGGCGCTGCGCGCCACGGAGGAAAACCGTGGCCGCTTCGAGGGCATGAAAACCGAGCTCGTGGCCCGTTCGCAGACGCTCAAGACCGAGGCGTCCGGCGTCGCCGACAAGCTCAACGGCAAGAGCTTCACTGTCCTGCGCCAAGCTTCGGAATCCGGCCAACTGTTCGGCTCGGTGTCGCCACGCGACCTCGTCAGCCTCATCAGCAGCTCGGGCTTCGCCGTCAGTCGCAATCAGATTGCGTTGAATACGCCGATCAAAACGATCGGGCAGCACAATGTGCCGATTTCGCTGCATCCCGAGATCGAAACCATGATCACCGTGATCGTCGCGCGCAATAACGACGAGGCGGCGCGCATCGCACGCGGCGAGGACATCACCCGGTTGCGCGAAGAGCCGACCGAGGCGGAAGCCGCCGTGATCGCGGCGGAAGCGTTCTTCGAGCCCGAGGCCGCGGAATCGGCGCTGGCGCGCGAAGGCGGCGAGCCGGCCGAAGACGCCGCCGCGGCCGACAAAGCCTGAGCGGATCGGGCTGGACCTTTCTAGTCAGGAATATCGTCGCGCGGGACCGGCGCGTTTTCGCCGGAATCGGCGTTCGCCGGCGCGGCCGCGCTCGGGCCTGGGATCGCGGCCGGGCTTTCCTGCGCGGGCGGGCTAGACGGGGCCGGCTCCGCGACGACCGCCGCAGGCTGTTGCATGGGCGGGGTCGGCGCCGGCTCATTGCGGCGGTTCCGGCTAGCGGTCGCCGGTTGCGGTCCTTGCCGCCCTGCGGCAGGCGGGCACCTGATCAGGTTTTCCCGGCGTCCGCGTTGGCGGGGCCTCAGGTTCAGCGGATGCTCTGTTGCGGTCGGGGGGAGAAGCCGGCTTAGGCCCACGCGTCGCCGGTGCCGCCTCACCGCCGCCCGCCCCCATGACATAGGCGGCGAGCGAAGCGGCCTGGTCTTTGCTCGCCGTATAATGCTCGACGAGGAAGCTGGCGAGGCCGGAACTGCCCCGCCCGTTGGCCAGCCCCCGCGCCGACTTGTGGCAGGTCGCGCAATCGTTGGCGAAGACTTCCGCCGGCGACTTGCCCTGGTCGATATTGGTCTGGGCCTGCGCCATTGCCGGCAGGAGACCCATAAGCAGGCCGATGGCAGGCGCGACACTCCGATACACCCCGGCCTCCTTCGGTTTTGTCGGCTGACCCATCATCCTTAACCCAAAACTGGCCGCATGGGAGGGGGCGAGGCGTTTCCCCGCAGGGACCGCAGGGAGACATGACTAGCGCATTGCTGGTCAAGGAGGATTTTGTTTTAATAACGGCAGGAACAAAGACGCCTCTGGCGCAATGATTGATTGGGCGGCCCGGCAACGGCCGCAAGCCTGGTTGAGGCATCAATCGTCGCATGTTGCGTCGGGGCGGGCGTAGTTGTGCGTGGAGGCGGCCGTGGATCGGTTGCTGCCAATGTTCTTGAGACGGCTTGTCCGCCGTGGATCGTTTACGATCACGACGGCGGCAGGCAAGACGTACACCTTCGGCGACGGCCGCGGTCCGCCGGTTGCCGTGCGCTTTACCACCGCAAAGGCGCAACGCGCCGTGTTGCTCGATCCCGAGCTGAAGCTCGGCGAAACCTATATGGACGGCACTTTTGTCGTCGAGCACGGCTCGATTGTCGACGTGCTGGCAATCCTGTTCGGGCAAGAGCGGTTTACTTCACCCGTATGGGCCTTGCTGCCGCGGCTCATGCGCTATCTGTTCCGGCGCTGGCAGCAATTCAATCCGCGCTCCCGCGCTCGCCACAACGTCGCGCACCACTACGACCTCGACGGCAGGCTCTACCGGCTCTTCCTTGACGGCGACGAGCAATACAGCTGCGCCTATTTCGAATCTCGGGACCAGTCGCTCGATGACGCGCAATTGGCCAAGAAGCGCCATCTCGCCGCGAAGCTCCGCGTCAAGCCCGGCGCCAAGGTGCTCGACATCGGCTGCGGCTGGGGCGGCCTGGCGCTCTATCTGGCGGAAATTGCCGGCGCGCGCGTCACCGGCATCACGCTGTCGCAAGAGCAGTACAAGCGCGCCCAGAACCGGGCGCTCGAGCGCGGCCTGACGGGGAATGCCGCCTTCCAGCTGGTGGATTATCGCGACGTCGACGGCCGCTTCGACCGCATCGTGTCGGTCGGCATGTTCGAGCATGTCGGCGTCGGCTTCTACGACGTCTTCTTCCGCAGATGCGCCGAGCTTCTTGCCGACGACGGCATCGCGCTGCTGCACCATATCGGCCGCAGCGGCCCGCCCAGCATCACCAATCCCTGGATCGCCAAATACATCTTCCCGGGCGGCTACATCCCGGCGCTGTCCGAAGTGCTGCCAGCCGTCCAACGTGCCGGCCTCCTGGTCAGCGACGTTGAAGTTCTGCAATTGCACTATGCCGAGACGCTCAAGGCTTGGCGCGAGCGTTTCCTTGCCCACCGCGACGAGGTGATGCGGCTTTACGATCAGCGCTTTGTGCGGATGTGGGAATTCTACCTCGCCTGCTCCGAGATGGCCTTCCGCGGCGGCGACATGGTGGTGTTTCAAATCCAGCTGGCCAAGCGCAAAGGCGTGACGCCGGCGACGCGCGACTATATCGCGCGCGAAGAGGCGCGACTGCGCGCGCGCGAACCCGGCCACGTTGTGCCGCTGCGGCTTGCCGGCGAATAGTCCGGCGAGCGCCGCGTCCGCAAGGCTGCCGTCAAGAGCGGCGCGCGAACTATCAACGGCCGACTGCGGCGCGGTGAGTAACGGGGAAAGCCGCAAACAGAGTTTCCCAAGCGGGCGCCGTTCGACTAATCGACGAGACGTGACGTGGTTGCGTGCGGCGTTTGCGGGTAAGTTTCGCTGTCGTTGAGTGATCCGCGATGTTGAGTGACCGAAGACTGACCGACCCCACAGCAGCCGACCGCAAATCGGCCACACGCGAATCTCTTGATCGGAACCATGGCACCGTTCGATTCGGCCGCACGCAAGCAAGCTCCCCAAGCCGCGGAACCGGCGTTCCGCGCGCCGCCGCACAATATCGAGGCCGAGCAGGCGCTCTTAGGCGCTATCCTGGTCAATAACGAGGCGTTCTACCGCGTTTCCGACTTCCTCGAGCCGAAGCATTTCTTCGAGCCGGTCCATCGGCGCATCTACGAACTGGCCGGCGGCCTGGTCCGCGCCAACAAGCTCGCGACGCCGGTGACGTTGAAGACGTTCCTGCCGGCGGACTTCGACATTGCCGGGCTGTCGCTCAATCAATATCTGGCGCGGCTCGCCGCCGAAGCGACGACCATCATCAATGCCGAGGATTACGGCCGCACCGTCTACGACCTCTCGATCCGCCGCGACCTGATCGCGATCGGCGAGGAGATGGTCAACATCGCCTATGACGCGCCGGTCGACGCCACACCGGCGAGCCATATCGAGGACGCCGAGCGCAAACTTTACGAGATCGCCGAGACCGGGCGCTATGATTCCGGCTTTCAGCGCTTCGCCCAGGCGCTCACCACCGCGGTCGACATGGCGGCGCGCGCCTATCAGCGCGACGGCAGCCTGTCGGGGCTAGCCACCGGATTGACCGATCTCGACAGCCGCATGGGCGGACTGCAGCAGTCCGATCTCATCATCCTTGCCGGCCGCCCCGGCATGGGCAAAACCGCGCTTGCCACCAACATCGCCTACAATGTCGCCAAGGCCTGGGCCGGCGAAATCCGCGCCGACGGCCATATGGGCACCGTCAACGGCGGCATTGTCGGCTTCTTCTCGCTGGAAATGTCGGCCGAACAGCTCGCCACCCGCATCATCTCCGAGCAGACCGGCATTCCGTCGAACAAAATCCGCCGCGGCGCCATCGACGAAGGCGACTTCGAGAAGATCAAGGACGTCTCGATCGAGTTGCAGAACCTGCCGTTCTACGTCGACGAGACCGGCGGTCTCTCGATCGGCCAATTGGCGGCGCGGGCGCGCCGGCTCAAGCGCCAGCGCGGCCTCGATCTTCTGGTGATCGACTACATTCAGCTCCTGCAAGGCACGAGCCGCCGCTCGAGCGAAAACCGCGTGCAGGAAATCACCGAGATCACCACCCGGCTCAAGGCGCTCGCCAAGGAGCTCAACATCCCGATCCTGGCGCTGTCGCAATTGTCGCGACAGGTCGAAAACCGCGACGACAAACGGCCGCAACTTTCCGATCTGCGCGAGTTCGGGCTCGATCGAGCAGGACGCCGACGTGGTGCTGTTCGTGTTCCGCGAAGAATATTATCTCGAAAACAAAAAGCCCCGCGAAGGAACCGCGAGAATTTGCGGAGTGGGAAAAGCAAATTACCGACGCGCACGGCAAAGCCGAGCTTATCATCGGCAAACAGCGCCATGGTCCGACCGGCACAGTCGAGTTGCAATTCGAGGCCGCCGTAACGCGCTTCGGCAATCTCAACAGGGGGCTGCAGCCGAGTTACTAGGCCATTTCGCCTCGTCCCCTCCTTTACCACCGCCCCAGCGGCAGCCATAAACCGGCCATGGCACTCGCGGAACCGCTTCCAGAACCGGCCGGCACGCTGGCGGAGCCTGAAACCGGCGGCACGCTGATTATCGATCTTGCCGCTATCGCGGCGAACTGGCGCACCCTCGCCATCAGGCCCTCACCGTCGAATGTGCGGCCGTGGTCAAGGCCAATGGGTACGGCATGGGGCTGGAACAGGTCACGGCCACCCTCGCCAGGGCCGGCTGCAAGACGTTCTTCGTGGCCGATCTTGCCGAAGCGCGGCGCGTGCGGGCGCGCGCGCGCGATGCCACGATCTATGTGCTCGATGGCTGCACGCCCGAGGGATCGCCGGCTTTCATCGAGCTCAATGCGCGGCCGGTCATCAACAGCATGACCGAGCTTGCCGAGTGGGACGCTTTCGTCGCCGCCCATGACTGGCACGGCGGCGCTGCGCTGCAAGTCGACACCGGCATGAACCGGCTCGGCATTTCGCCTGAAGAAGCCGCCGCGCTGGCGCCGCGCACCCAGACCGAAAATCACGGCATCACGCTGTTGATGAGCCATCTGGCCTGCGCGGAGATCGCCGACCACCCGCTCACCGTGAGCCAGATCAAGCTGTTTCGCGATCTGCGCGGCGCTTTACCGCGGCATTCCGGCCTCGCTCGCCAATTCCTCCGGCATTTTCCTCGGCGATTCGGCGCTATGCGATCTGGCGAGGCCGGGCGCCGCGCTCTACGGCGTCAATCCGACGCCCGGCCGCCCCAATCCGATGCAGGGTGTCGTCGAGCTTACCGGGCGCATCCTGCAAATCCGCAGGGTCGCGGAGGGCCAGACCGTCGGTTATGGCGCGACCTGGACCGCCAAACGCGCCGCGCGCATCGCCGTCGTCGCGGTGGGCTATGCCGACGGGCTGTTGCGCGTCGGCGAGCGCCAGTGACAGCGCGCCCGGCGGCAAGGCGATCGTCGCCGGCAAGCCCTGCCCGCTCGCCGGCCGCATCTCGATGGATCTGGTCTGCATCGATGTCACCGATCTGCCCGATGGCGCCGTCCACCGCGGCGACATCGCGACCTTCATCGGCGCCGGAATAGCCGTTGACGATTTCGCCGCAGCCGCCGGAACAATCGGCTATGAGGTCCTTACGCGACTCGGCGATGCGTTGCCATCTTGTCTATCGCGGGCTTGATCCAAATCCGTGATTCTGAAGGTGCTCCCCAATGGCAGCGCGCGCACAGAACTATGTCTGCCAGAACTGCGGCGCCGCTTACGTGCGCTGGTCCGGCCGCTGCGAAGCCTGCGGCGAATGGAACACTTTGGTCGAGGAAGGCTCCGCCGCGCCTACGGCGCGGTCGTCGCGAAAAGGCCGGCTGTTCGCGGTCGAGCCGCTCAAAGGCGAGCCGAATGAGGCGCCGCGGCTGCCTTCGGGCATGGCCGAATTCGATCGGGTGACCGGCGGCGGCTTGGTGCGCGGCTCGGTGCTGCTCCTTGGCGGCGATCCCGGCATCGGCAAATCGACACTGTTGTTGGAGGTCGCGGCCGCCTTCGCCCGCGACGGGCATCGCGCCGTCTATATTTCCGGCGAGGAAGCCGTGGCCCAGGTGCGGCTGCGCGCCGAGCGGCTCGGCCTCTCCGACGCCGCCGTCGAGATCGCCGCCGAAACCGCGGTCGAGGATATCATCGCGACGATGTCGCAAGGATCGACGCCGCGGCTTCTGGTCATCGACTCGATCCAGACCATGTGGACGCAGCGCGTCGAAGCGGCGCCCGGCACGGTGACGCAGGTGCGCGGCTCGGCGGGCGAGCTGATCCGTTTCGCCAAGCGCACCGGCGCCGCGGTGATCCTGGTCGGCCACGTCACCAAGGACGGCCAGATCGCCGGCCCCCGCGTCGTCGAGCACATGGTCGACGCGGTGATGTCGTTCGAAGGCGACGGCTCGCATCAATTCCGCATTTTGCGCGCGATGAAAAACCGCTTCGGGCCGACCGACGAAATCGGCGTGTTCGAGATGACCGGCGCAGGCTTGCGCGAGGTCGCCAACCCCTCCGAGCTGTTCCTGTCCGAACGCGACCTCGGCAGCCCCGGCACCGCCGTGTTCGCCGGCATCGAGGGCACGCGGCCGCTGCTCGTCGAGATTCAGGCCTTGGTCGCGCCGACGACGCTCGGCACGCCTCGCCGCGCCGTGGTCGGCTGGGACCAGAACCGGCTGTCCATGGTGCTCGCCGTGCTCGAAGCCCATTGCGGCGTTCGCCTCTCGGGCCATGACGTCTATCTCAACGTCGCCGGCGGCTTGCGCATCCAGGAACCGGCGGCCGACGTCGCCGCCGCCGCAGCCCTGGTGTCCTCGCTGGCCCGCGCGCCGTTGCCGGCCGATGCGGTCTATTTCGGCGAGGTGTCGCTGTCGGGGGCCGTGCGTCCGGTGGCACAGACCGCCACGCGGCTCAAGGAAGCGCAAAAACTCGGTTTTGTGCGCGCGATCGTTCCCGAGGCGGCCCGCGCCGAGGCGCCCGACGGCTTCTCGCTCTCGACCATCGGCACGCTGGCCAACCTGGTCGCCGATATCGCGCGCGACGGTACGCCGGCGCTCCGCCGCGTCGGCCGTCAGGAAAATTGAGATCGCTTATAGGTAACGTGGTTAATCGCCGGCGGCCAGACCGCGATTATGAGCTTTGTCGGCTGGGCCCGGCGCGGCCAAGAACGAGCCGATGAGAAGGAATATGAGAAGACGGGTGACGCCGTCCCCGCACCCGGCTATACACCCCGCGGGTCTTCGCCTTCGTCGCGCCACCGCCACCGCTTCGGGTTCGCTGGAACCATGCCGATCACGCTGCTCGACATCGTGCTTATCGTCGTGATGCTGGTTTCGGGGCTTCTCGCCATGGTGCGCGGCTTCATGCGCGAGGTGCTGTCGATCACCGCCTGGCTGCTGGCGGCCGCCGCGACCCTTTATTCGTACGCCAAGCTCTTGCCGCTCGCCAAACAGTACTTCAACAACGATATCGTCGCCGCCGTTGCGGTGGTCGGCGGCGTATTCCTGGTCACCCTCCTCGTCGTTTCGGTGCTGACCATACGGATTTCCGACATGGTGCTCGACAGCCGCGTCGGCGCGCTCGACCGCACGCTGGGGTTCCTGTTCGGGCTTGCCCGCGGCCTCGTCATCGTGGTCGTGGCCTTCCAGTTCTTCACTTGGCTCGTCCCCGACCGCAGCCAGCCGGAATGGGTCAGAAGCGCCAAATCGCGGGTAGTCCTGGCCGGAACCGGGCAATGGCTGATGTCGATGTTGCCGGACGACCCCGAAAGCACCATTTTAAAGAAGCTGAAAAAGCCGCGGCCTGAGGATACCGACAATCCGGATGCGCCGCCGCCTGCGGATCAGCATGGAGAACTCGGCAATCCAGCCGACAAGTTTGTGGACGCGGGCTATGATCGCGGCGGCCGAATCGGGATGCCGCAGTTGGTCGAGGCCTTGAAGGTGGCGCGGTGATGCGCTTGGAGAGCCGATGACGGAACCTGAGCTCCGCCCTCCTCGATCTTGATGCCGACCGGCTGCGCGAAGAGTGCGGCGTATTCGGCATTTTCGGCCACCCGGACGCGGCCGCGATCACGGCGCTCGGCCTGCACGCGCTGCAGCACCGCGGCCAGGAAGCGGCCGGCATCGTCTCCTTCGACGGCAAGCGTTTCCACTCCGAACGCCGTCTCGGCCTGGTCGGCGACGCCTTTTCGCGGCGCGAGGTCATCGACCGCCTGCCCGGCAATACCGCGGTCGGCCATGTGCGCTATTCGACCACCGGCGAGACCATCCTGCGCAACGTGCAGCCGCTGTTCGCCGAGCTCAATGCCGGCGGCTTTGCCATCGGCCACAACGGCAATCTCACCAACGGCATCTCGCTGCGCAAACAGCTCGTGCGCGACGGCGCCATGATGCAGTCGACCACCGACACCGAGGTGATCCTGCATCTGGTGGCGCGCTCGCACCGCAACCGCTTCGTCGACCGCTTCATCGAGGGCTTGCGCATGCTCGAAGGCTCCTTCGCCTTCGTCGGCCTGACCAACAAGAAACTGGTCGGCGCGCGCGACCCGCTGGGCATCCGGCCGCTGGTGCTCGGCAAGCTCGACGGCTGCCCGATCCTGGCGTCGGAAACCTGCGCGCTCGACATCATCGGCGCCCAATATGTGCGCGACGTCGAGAACGGCGAGGTTTTGATCTTCGACGAGGACGGCGCCCATTCGCACAAGCCGTTCGTGCCGATGCCGCCGCGGCCCTGCATTTTCGAATACATCTATTTCGCGCGGCCGGATTCGATCATCGGCGGCCGCAGCGTCTACGACGTGCGCAAGGCGTGCGGCGCGGAGCTCGCGCGCGAGGCGCCCGCGGCCGCCGACGTGGTCGTCCCGGTGCCCGATTCCGGCGTGCCCGCGGCGATCGGCTATGCCCAGGAATCCGGCATCCCCTACGAGCTCGGCATCATCCGCAATCACTATGTCGGGCGCACCTTCATCGAGCCGACCCAGCACATCCGCCAGCTCGGCGTCCGCCTCAAGCACAGCGCCAACCGCGCGGTGGTCGCCGGCAAGCGCATCGTGCTGATCGACGACTCGATCGTGCGCGGCACGACCTCGGTGAAGATCGTGCAGATGATGCGCGAGGCCGGCGCCCGCGAAGTGCATTTCCGCATCGCCTCGCCGCCGATCACGCACCCGGATTATTACGGCATCGACACGCCCGAGCAGGACAAGCTTTTGGCCGCGACCCACGATCTCGAAGGCATGCGCAAATTCATCGGCGCCGATTCGCTCGCCTTCCTCTCGGTCGAGGGCATCTATCGCGCCATGGGCGAGAAGGGCCGCGATCCGGTGCGGCCGCAATTCACCGATCATTGCTTCACCGGCGAATACCCGACCCCGCTCACCGACCGCATGGCGCAGGAAGCCTCGCCGCGCCAGCTCTCGCTGCTCGCCGAAGCCAGCTAAGCCCAGCTAAGCAATGTCGCCGCTTACGGATCGTATCGCGCTCGTCACCGGCGCCTCGCGCGGCATCGGTTATGCGACGGCGCTGGCGCTGGCGCGCGCCGGCGCGCATGTGGTCGCGGTGGCGCGCACCGTCGGCGGGCTCGAAGAGCTCGACGACGCGGTGCGCAAGGCCGGCAGCTCGGCGACCTTGGTGCCGCTCGACATGCGCGATTACGACGGCTTCTACCGGCTCGCCGTCGGCGCTCAACGAGCGCTACCAGCGGCTCGACGTGCTGGTCGGCAATGCCGCGGTGGCCGGTCAGCGCTCGCCGCTCGACCATGTCATGCCGGCGGCCTGGGACGAGGCCATGGCGGTCAACGTCACCGCCAATTGGCACCTGATCCGCGCCATGGATCGGTTTGCTGCGGCGCTCGGCCGCCGGCCGCGCCGTGTTCCTGACCTCGGGCGCCGCCACCAATGCCCGCGCCTATGCGGGCCCCTATTCGGTGTCGAAGGCGGCGCTCAATGCGCTGGCGCGAACTTATGCGGCGGAAACGAGCTCGACGCCGGTGCGCGTCAATCTGTTCAATCCCGGCCCGACCCGCACCCGCATGCGCGCCGCAGGTCATGCCGGGCGAAGACCCGATGACGCTGCCGACGCCCGATGAGGTGGCGGAGAAAATCCTCGATCTGTGCCTGCCGAGCTGTTCCGAAACCGGCAAGCTCTATGATTTCTATGCCAGAAATTCCTGGAATTTGCTCCGCCCGCGTGACCGCACGCGGCTCGGTCGAGCACTTCAACGGCGGCGCTTTTTTTGCCGGCGTAAGGATTTTCCTTGGCGCGCAGCGTCAGCCTGATCGGCGTGCCGGGCAGCGCGAAACTTTCGCGCAAGCCGTTGACCAGATAGCGCCGGTAGGTCTCGGGCAGCGCATGCGCCCGCGACGAGAACAGCACGAAGGTCGGCGGCCGCGCTTTCGGCTGGGTGATGTAATCGAGCCGCAGCGCGCGGCCCTTGACCGCGGGCGGCGGATGCGCCGCGACGACCTTGGCGAGGAAACGGTTGAGCGCCGCCGTCGGACGCGCGGCGGTTCCAACCGGCGTAGCTCTCGAGCACCGCCGCCATCAGCCGATCGAGGCCGTCGCCGGAGCGCGCCGACAGCGTCACGACCGGCACGCCCTTGATCTGCGGCAACAGGCGATCGATTTCCGCGCGCAAGCCGCGTCATGGCGCCCGGCTCGCGCTCGACCAAATCCCATTTGTTGATGCCGATGACGACGGCGCGGCCTTCGCGCTCGACCAGGTCGGCGATGCGGATATCCTGCTCCTCGAACGGCGTCTGCGCATCGATCAGCACGATCACCACTTCGGCGAAGCGGATGGCGTTGAGCGCGTCCGCCACCGAAAGCTTTTCCAGCTTCTCCTCGATCCGCGAGCGGCGGCGCAGGCCGGCGGTGTCGTGAATGCGAAAGTGCCGGCCGCGCCAGTCGAGATCGACCGCGATCGCATCGCGGGTGATGCCGGCCTCGGGCCCGGTCAACAGCCGCTCCTCGCCGAGCAGGCGGTTGATCAGCGTCGATTTGCCGGTATTGGGGCGGCCGACCACGGCGATGCGGATCGGCTTGTCTTCGTCGGCCGCGATCGCGGCGTCCTCGCTCTGACTCTCGGGCTCGCCGGTCGCTTCGGGCAATGCCGCGCGCAGCGCATCGTAAAGGTCGGCCAGTCCCTCGCCGTGCTCGGCGCTGATCGCGACCGGCTCGCCAAGACCGAGCGCATAGGCTTCGAGCGCGCCCGCTGCGCCGGCGCGGCCCTCGCTCTTGTTGGCGACCAGGATCGCCGGCTTGCCCGACTGGCGCACCAGATCGGCGAAGGCGCGATCGGCCGGCGTCGCGCCGGCGCGCGCATCGACCAGAAACAGCACGGCGTCCGCCTGCGCCATGGCCGCGGCGGTCTGCGCCTGCATCCGCGCCGACAGGCTTTCGCGCTCGGCGTCTTCGAGGCCCGCGGTATCGATCACCTTGAACGAAAGATCGCCGAGCCTGCCTTCGCCTTCGCGGCGGTCGCGCGTCACGCCGGGCTCGATCGTCGACCAGCGCCAGCGCGCCGCCCGACCAGGCGGTTGAACAGGGTCGATTTGCCGACATTCGGCCGGCCGACAATGGCGACGGTGAAGGTCATGATGCGATCCGGCGATCGCATGTCCGCGTATCGAGTGGAACCGGTTCGGATGATCATGCGCAACAAGCTCTGACCATGACCGATTCTGAATCGGATCATGGTCCGGCGGCGGCAATCAATCTCGCCGCGCATGAGTGCGCGGCTTACATCGTTAGCGGCGCGATGAATAGGCCAGGATGTGGCGAGGCCGCGGCTGCGGCGACGCGTTTACTGCGCGGACGTACCGGGCTTGGGCGGATCCGGCCAGCGCGATTGCACGGTCGGATTCGCCTGCTGCGCGGGAGCGGTCTGCGGCGGCGGCGGACAAGGCGATTGTTGCGACTGCTGTGGCGGCGGCGCCGCCTTGCGGCGCAGCCGGCGCGGCCTGATTGGCGGCTCGGACCGATATTGATGCGTCGTGGCGGTCGCGGCTGGCTGCGCCGGCGCGCGCGCCACCTTCGGCTTGGCGTGTCGGCTTCGGCTTTGGTTTTTGCCGGCTTGCTTCCGCGGCGGCGTCGGCGCGCAGTCGGCGTCGGCGGCCTGATCGGGCGGCGGCTGATAGCCCTTGACCAGATCCGGCGGAACGCCGGTGGTCGCGCCCGGCACGCCGTTGGGAAACACCGGCTCGCGCTCGCCCTTCAGCTTCTTCTTGGTGTCGAACATGTCGTTGTCGAACAGCGTCGTCGGATCGAACTGGCCGCCTGGGGTGCAGCCGGCGAGCGCGAGCACGAGCGCCGCCGCCGAACCGGCCCGAACCAGCAACGATGAGCGTCGCGTCGGCATCATGCTCAGCCCTTGCCGCTTGCGGCGATGAGCTCGCTCAAAACCTCGGCGCGGCTGCGCGTCCCTGCCGGCGATTGCGGATCGGTGATGATCATGTCGGTCCACTTGCCGCGCCGCGGTCATGTCGCCGGACTTCCAGGCGGACAGCGCCAACAAGCTCGCGCGCGCTGTGGCGGAAAGTCTGATCGGCGCCGGTCAGCGGCTCGAGCCGCGGCGCGCATTTCGGCATAAGGCGCCGTGTCGACCAGCAGGAAGCCGGCGCGCACCGCCGCCAGATCCTCGATGACCTGTCCGGCGCTCTTGTCGGCGGCGATCGTCGTCATAGGCCTTGACCGCGGCGGCCTTGTCGGTCGCGCGCCAGCTCGGCGGCTTCGCGCAGCCGCGCCAGCATGCGATAGCCGGCGGTGCCGTCGGCGGCGAGCTTGGCAAAGGCCGCCTCGGCCTCCTGATGCTTGCCGGCTTCGGCGAGCGTCACCGCCGGCTTCGAAGGCGGCGCCGGCTTCGGCCGCCTTCTTGGCCTGCCACCATTCATAGCCGCGCCAGCCGCCGACCGCGACGACGACGAGAACGCAGCCGGCAATGATGAAATTGCCGTAGCGCTGCCACAGCTTCTTGAGCTGTTCGCGACGGACTTCCTCGTCGACTTCCTGGAAAATATCGGCCACGGACCCGTCCCCAGCACTAGCCAAGCGCCGGAAAAGCCTGCCCGTGCGCCCCTGGCAGAGCCGGCTTCCAACCGACCAGACAAATCAAGGAAATCCGAGCCCGAAACGCCCGGAAAACGCCGTTGCGATTAGTCTAACGATGTGGCGCGAGCAAGGCAAAGACCAAATGCCGCAATGCTTTATGGCGGAACTGCGGCCGCTTCAGGGCGGCCGTCGCCGACCTCGACCGCGGCCAGATCGCTACTTCTTGCGCATCGGATAGACGTTGTCGGGACCCGGAAAGGTGCGGGCGCGCACCTCCTCGGCATAGCCCTTGACCGCCTGCTCGATCGAGGGCCCGAGCTCGCCGAAGCGCTTGACGAATTTCGGCACCCGCGGCGACAGCCCGAGCATGTCCTCGAGCACCAGGATCTGGCCGTCGCAGGCGACGCTGGCGCCGATGCCGATGGTGGGGATCGCGACCTGTTCGGTGATGCGGCGCCCGAGCGGCTCGGCGATCGCTTCGAGCACCACGCGAAAACGCCCCGGCATCCGCGACCGCGCGCGCATCGGCCTCGATCGGCGCCCAGTCGGCCTCGTCGCGGCCCTGGGCGCGGAACGATCCGATGGTGTTGATCGCCTGCGGCGTGAGACCGACATGCCCCATCACCGGCACGCCGCGCTCGACCAGGAACGCGATGGTCTCCGCCATGCGCCGGCCGCCTTCGACCTTGATGGCGCCGCAGCCGGTTTCCTTCAACACCCGGGCGGCCGACATGAAAGCCTGCTCCTTCGACGCCTCGTAGGAGCCGAACGGCATGTCGACGACGACCAGCGCACGGCGCGAGCCGCGCATCACCGCATGCCCTTGCAGGATCATCATGTCGAGGGTGACCGGCACCGTGGTCTCGAGCCCGTGCATCACCATGCCGAGCGAGTCGCCGACCAGGATCACGTCGCAATAGGCGTCGAGGATGCGCGCGGTGT
This sequence comes from uncultured Alphaproteobacteria bacterium, assembly GCA_963831975.1. Lineage (GTDB taxonomy): Bacteria > Pseudomonadota > Alphaproteobacteria > Rhizobiales > Xanthobacteraceae > BOG-931. The sequence continues at coordinate 1,066,969 of CAWHSO010000025.1, read as the reverse complement.
GCGCGTGATACGACGTCAGGCACACGATCGGCTCGCCGCCCTTGCGGGCGCGGATGTCGGGCGCGGTCAGCCGCCTGATCTCGTTTTGCAGGGACATGGCTTAAGGCCCGAATGCCGGCACGCCGATCACGACCGGGTGGAACACGAAGCCGAGCGCGAGATAGACGATGGTGCCGACCACGATGGCGATGATGTCGTTTTTGCCGCCGCCGACGGGGATCGGCGGCGCGCCGGGATCGCTCGCGGCGCTTGAGCGTGATGCGGTCATAGACCGCCCAGGCCAGCACCGAACCGAACAGGATGATGCCGCCGAGATCGCCGTTGGCGCACAGATGCGCGAAGGCCCAGGTTTTGACGCCGACCAGCATCGGGTGCTTGAGCACGCGCTTGATGTTGCCGGGGATATAGGCGGCGACGAACATGATGCTCGCCGGCCACATCAGCGCTTCGACGATGTGGCGCGTCCAGTGCCGGCGGCGTCCAAACGACAATCGGACCGGCGGCGCGATAGCTGGCAAATCCGTAGGCGATCAGCACGATGCCGACGATCGAGACCAGCGAGAACAAGCCGCGATAGGGCCATTCGCCGACCTTGGCGATCAGCGCCGCGCGCCGGTCGCGCATGGTGACGAAGACATGCGCACCGAGGAAGATGACGAGGCCGAGGATTTCGACGGCGAGACCCATAGGACTGCTCAACTGGGACCACTCAACTGGGACTACTCCACGCTACAAGCCATCGGGAGTGTAAGGGGTGGCTGCCGCTTGCGCCAGCAGGTGCGGCCGGCGGCTAAGACGCATAATGCTTGCTGCGATCGAGATAACCCGCCGTATCGACCAGCGCTTCGCGTTCCTTGAACGAGACCATGTCGCCGCGCATCGAGGCTGCGCTGCCGTCGCGGGCGATCGCCGCGAGCACGCGCTGCATGGCCTTGATCGCGGCGCGCTGGGTGTCGCTCGGGATGATGACGAGGTGATAGCCGAGCGCTTCGAGCCGCGCCACCGGCAACAGCGGCGTCTTGCCGCCTTCGAACATGTTGATCAGCTTCCAGCCCGAGACCGACTTGGCGATCTCGGCGATCTCGGCTTCCGAAGTCGGCGCCTCGACGAACAGCATGTCGGCGCCGGCCTCGCGATAGGCCGAAGCGCGATCGATCGCGGCGGCAAAGCCTTCGACCGCGATGGCGTCGGTGCGCGCGATCACGACGAAATCGGGATCGTGCAAGGCGTCGCGCACCGCTTTGAGTTTTTGCACCATCTCGCCCACGGGCACGAGGCTCTTGTCGTCGTAGTGGCCGCATTTTTTCGGAAAACTCTGATCCTCGAGATGGAAAGCGGCGACGCCTGCGCGCTCGAAAGCGCGCGCCGCGGCTTGCGCATTGAGCGCGTTGCCGTAGCCGGTATCGGCGTCGGCAATAATCGGCACATCCACGACATCCACCATCGACGGCGAGCCGGTCGACGATGGCGTCGACGGAAATCAAGCCGAGATCGGGAACGCCGGCCGAGCGCGCGATCGCGCCGCCGCTGGCATAGACCGCGGGAAATCCGGCCTGCGCGACGAGCCGCGCCGAGAGCCCGTCATAGGCGCCGGGCGCGACGGCGATATGGCCCGAGGCGAATAGCGTCCTCAATTTTGTCGCAGCGCCCACGGTTGCTCTCCCCTTCGCCTGCCTTCCGCACCATGATACGTCTTGCCGAGGCTGCGGGGGAAGCGGAGGGAGCGCGATGCGACGAGGCGTGTTGGCGGCACTCGCCATTCTGTTCGGCACGCTCTCGGCTTCGGCGCAGGATTGGCCGACGAAAAGCGTGCGCATCATCGTGCCGTTTGCCGCCGGCGCCACGCCCGATCTGGTCGCGCGGCTGATCGCCGATTACCTGCACGACAAGCTCGGCCAGCCTTTCATCGTCGAGAACAAGCCCGGCGCCAGCGGCAATACCGGCACCGACGCCGTCGCCAAGGCCGATCCCGATGGCTCCACCATCGGCGTGAGCATCGGCGGGCCGCTCGCCATCAACACGCTGCTGTTCAGCAACCTGCCCTACGATCCCAAGAAGGACCTCGCGCTGATCACCATGCTGGTGGCGCAGCCGAGCGCGCTCGCGGTCAATGCCAGCCTCGGCGTGAAGAACACCGCGGAGCTGATCGACCTGATCAAACGCAATCCGGGCAAATACACCTACGGCTCGATCGGCACCGGCTCGCTGTCGCAGCTCGCCATGGAGGCGATCGCGCTCAAGGCCGGCACCAAGCTGGTGCACGTCCCCTACCCGTCGTCGCCGCAGGCGATCCAGGCGCTGATGCGCAACGACGTGCAGATGGTCTGCCTGCCGGCGATCTCCATCACGCCGCAACTCACCGGCGGCGCGATCAAGATGCTCGCCGTCTCGACCGCCGGGCGCTCGGCGCTGTTGCCCGACATACCGACGCTGAAGGAAGCCGGCATCGACGTCGAGGCCGACGCCTGGTCGGGCCTGGTCGCGCCGGCCGGCGTGCCGGACGCGATGATCGAGCGCATCAATCACGAAGTGACCGAAGCCATCACCTCGCGCGCCATCCGCGAAAAGCTCACCGCGCAATTGATGGAGCCGATCCCCGACACGCCGGCGCAATTCCGCGCCCGGATCGATGCCGATCTCGCGCGCTGGGCGCCGGTGATCGAGGCGGCGAATATCAAGATCAATTAGTCGGTGCCGAGCCGGGCAATCAGCCGGCCGCGACCTTCTCGCTGTAAAGCTCCGGCTTAAAGCCGACGACGAGCTTGCCGCCGCCGAGATCGAGCACCGGCCGCTTGATCATGGACGGCTGCGCCAGCATCAGCGCCACGGCCTTTTTCTCGTTGAGACCGGTCTTGTCCTTGTCCGGCAACTTGCGAAACGTCATGCCGGCGCGGTTGAGCAAGGTTTCCCACCCGACCTTCTTGCTCCACTTCTCCAGTTGCTCGCGGTCTATACCCGCGACCTTGTAATCGTGAAACACATAATCGACGCCGTGCTTGTCGAGCCAAGCGCGTGCCTTGTTCATGGTCTCGCAGTTCTTGATGCCGTAGATCGTCGCGCTTTTGGTCATGCCGCCCGCTCGCTATCGCGAAGAAAGTCACTCGCCAAGATGCCACCGTTCTAGTGGAATATGCTTCGTTCTGCCACGCAAGCTGTGCACAAGGACAAAGTCGCGAACGGTCCAGCGAATAGGTTCGATGAATTGCTCTTCGATCCTGCGACCATCGTACACCAGCGTGATGTGCGGCGTGAATTGCGAGCCCGCGCTTAGCCCGGACTTCCGCATCGCGACGCCCAAGGCGTGATGAAATATTACTATGCCATCGACGCCGTCTCCGCCACACAGAACCAGTACATCGCTGCCGGCGAAGCTCGTAACGCGATCGAACGCGACCGCGAATGGCACCGGCGTTACGGCCGCGCCGGCCTCTATCGCTTTGGCAATGACGTTTCTTGGCAAGCCGTCATAGTTGCCCAAGCCCTGCACGGTGACATGAAATCTCTCGGTCAAAAGCGGCGCCCCCTTGAGCCCATAGGCGCGGCGAAAATGCTCCGCGGTATTGGCGATGCGAACCGCGGCTGCGTGATCGGGAAAGATCGAGAAAAACAAACCGTCCAATTGCTGGACAGCGAACCCCGGCAAACAAGGCTCTGCGACTCCGCGGTTAGACTTACGCACTCTACGCATGGCCTTGACGCCTCTCGCATTGTATGTTCCTGTTTTGTTCTTATCACGCTCGATGGGAGGAAGCAATGCCTTCGTTCGATCAGACGCCGGACAAACCCAATGGATTCGGCTTCAAGGTCTTATGGTTTGCCGTAAAGGCCTCCAATCCCGCTTCAGTGCTCAACGCGCTCGAGTTCGGCGAGACAACGCGAGCCAATTGGGCTTCCGGCCTTGCGACTGTGTATGGAGATCAATGGGTGTTCGCGTCGCCCCCGGTCAGCGGTTGGATCTTGGTTGTGGGCTTGTCATTGCCGTACCCTACCAACGAAACTCACCACGATATCGGCAAGAGATTCGACGTGCTGTTTTCCCGCTTGATGCAGCGATTTGACGACGTCCAGTTCTTTGGCAGCCACCGCGTTAGCGACTTCGTCACGTGGGCACGTGCCGTTAAAGGCAAACCAATGCAGAATCTTTGCCTGGTCAGGCAGCGTCGGTGAAGTTCTGGCGAACGTTGGCGAGCAGACGCCAGAGGAAGCCAAACTGGGGCTTATCAATCTGACCGGCCTGTCGCCGTCCGACGCTGTAGACAGGATTTTCAAAATAGCGGGTGAGCAACAGGACGAGGCGGATGCGCTTGTCGCAAGCGGCCTCTCCCGACGTGAAGCGCTGGCGAGAGTTCGGCAAAACGGCCGCGGTAACTTTCCTAGTGAAACCGATGTGGTTGAGCTTGCCGCGCTTTGGAGCCTCGATCCTAGTCGGCTGGAGGAGCAAGATCATCCGGTCGGTTTAGGACTGGCGGCCCGCTTGCCTAAGGATTTGCCGCAGTGATGCCGAAGCAAAAGCGAAATGCGGTCAGCCCCGCGCCGTCACCTTCTCGCCGAAATTTTCAGGCTTGAATCCGATCAGGAGCTTGCCGCCGCCGAGATCGAGCACCGGCCGCTTGATTATGGACGACCGCGCCAGCATCAGCGCGATGGCCTTCTTCTCATTGATCCCGGCCTTATCCTTGTCCGGCAGCTTGCGAAAGGTCATGCCGGCGCGATTCCCAGCCGACCTTCCTGCTCCAGCGACCCAGCCGCTCGCGATCGATGCCCGCAATCTTGTAGTCGTGAAACACATAATCGACGCCGCGCCTGTCGAGTCAGGCGCGCGCCTTGTTCATCACCTCCGTCCCACAGGTCCCCTCGGGCACTTGAGGCACCTAGACACGAGCGGCTATTCGCAACGATCCAAAGCAAGACGCAGCGCCGCCCCGATCCTAGCCGCGTTGTCGGTCGCCGAAATAACGACGGTCCTATCCGGCGGAAGGTCTCTGAAATACTCCGGCTTGTCGCGCTTGTGCGGCGTGATCGATATGTTCCCCTCGGACCTTTCGGCCCAACTCCAGTCCATGTTTTTGTAAGCATCACGTTTGGTTTTGTAACCGTAACGCTTCATAAAATCGTTCTGCCAATCCCGAGAGCATTGGGTAAACCTCGACCACTCAAAGAATTCGGGCTCATCGGCGGGCCAGATGAAGCGGCTCCGGTTCAGCGCCTCCACCAGTGACCGTCCGAGCACATCGTCGCTTGCGTCCGGTGGCAGATAGATAACATAACCTTCATTTTCAGGGAGGGCCCTGCGATATCCAGACTTCGGTTGAATGGAAATGAATCGTTCCGTCCTGTAGATGTCGGCCCACTGCGTGAACGGCAAACGCTCGGTCGAACTCATTCCTATTCTCTGATTCTTGTAATCACGACGGAAACGCCACGCCTTCTGGCGTAGCCTATCCCCAGGTTCAGATATAGCCATTGCCTTGGCGAAGTGTATTCGGGAACCGCAAGTTGAATAGTCCTCGATGTTATCTTCACCGGTGGGACATCAGTATCCACACGAGGCTCATCATAGTTCGCGGCAAGATCGACGTAAGTTTTCAGCTTGCCGTAGATGCTCAGCGGATTTTTGATCCGGGCCACAGTAAGCGTGTTCATGGTTTTGTCACTTATGGCCTCGCCAGTGAACTCATTGAAATGGTCAAACGCTTTTGATGTCTCTGGTAACCGTGTAGCATCGGGCATTTGGCTGGCGACATAAGGTTGCCAGCCTTGGCTGCCTTGCTCCTTGATGCCTTTACCCCAGACGATTTTGGCCTCACTATTGTCGACGGTCCCACCGAGACCCTTGATCTCCTTTGGCGCTTGCGCCGGCGCGATGGGCACCTCTTCGACGGCTGGTTCTTGAGAAGGACGAATCCGCCGTGGTCGTCCTTCGCTGAACAACGACGCCGTGCCGGCAACGGCGAGCATCGATTCGGGCAAATGCCCGGGCCGGACGAATCCGCCGATGACTGCGCCTTGGTAGAGGGTCAAAGCGGCGGAGAGTAGATTGCCCTGCGCGGTTGGGGGCTTGTAGTCGTAGGCGAGCCAGAACGAGAGGCGGTCCTGAAGAAAGGAATATTCCGCGAGCGCATGCGCCATCTCGGCGGGCGAGAGGTTTCCGCCCGCTCGTCCCAACCAATCGCCGAACTGGATGACCTCCTTGGCAAAATCGACCGGCCCGAGGTCGTCGTATTTCCTCTCGAACGCCTGCTCAAGCGATGTTGGCTCATCATTGCCATCTAATAGCGTCGTAGCATCGGTCGCGGTCGCGGGTGCATTCTCCGCAACGCGCTGCCGCTGATCGGAGACATGCAGGTTGTTGTCCTGGGGACCGCCATCGAATCCAGATGCCGCTACGGCTGTCTGGCCGGCGGAGCCCTCTCTGGTCCAGCGTCCATGCCAGTCTCTCGGTTCATCAGAATTGTAATTGTATTTGGTCAGCGCTTCGTCAACATTGGCAAGCCGCAGCGCCGCCTCCTGGCTCAACTCTGGCGTCCGCGTATGGACGGCGGCAATCATCGCTAGGGCGAAATCGCGGCTGTTGAGCGCTTGCGCAATCGCACCAAGGCGTGACTGCAAACCAGGTAAATCCTTGCCGTAGGCCGTCTTTAGCAACAAGGCGACTTCAGACGCTGGCCGGGGCACAAATTGCGCTTGCGCGCCCCGCAGAAGGGGCACGTCCGCCAGCGACACGCCAGCAGGCGTACAACTAAGCCCCAATCCGCCGCGCTCGTTGGTCAAGCTAAACACTCGCACCACGCCACGAGCAATGAATTCGCGCCGGTCGCCAGGCTCAGCGGTCATTTGAGAAAATTATTGTTTGCGAGAGCTGCGTATAACAAGCGCCAACGCATCAATTACAAATTGCGTACCCAACAGAACACACCGCAACGCCTATAGATGTTCAGGTGCAGGCCGCTATGCTCCAGAGTCCTGCGCCTCATTCTCACTCAATCGCCACCAGCGACTTGCTCGTCACGCCGTAAACAACGCGGTTGACGCCCTTCACCTCGTTGATAATCCGCGTAGTCACCGCGCCAATGAATTTCATGTTGAACGGATAAAAAAACCGCGGTCATGCCATCGACCGAGGTCATCGCGCGCGGACCTACGACGAAGTTGTGGGCGCGGGATCGCTCAGATCAACGTTCGATCCACCGGCAACTACTGAATGCCGGTTTGCGTACCCATCCATCCGGGATGCTAAATCGTGTACCCTCGTGGCCACAGCGGACGCGGCACGCACCAAATCCGGCCTGTGGAGATTTCAAAACCGGCCAGAACAGGGACTTGGGAATTCCCAATCCGGCAAAAGCTATAGCTTCATGTCTTTTTCGCTCGAGTACCCGCGGGCGCCTTCTTCTTTTTTGTCTGATTGTAATCGACAGCGGCACGGACGAGGTTTTTCAGGGCGCGCTCGTTGATCTTGTCGTCCTCATGAATATCGATCGCACGTCTCATGTTGCCTTGGAGACTGGAGTTGAAGAGGCTTGAAGGATCCGCCAGCGAGGCGCCGTTGGCGAAGGTCAATTTCACGACGGCCTTGTAGGTCTCGCCGGTGCAGATGATGCCGGCGTGCTCCCACACCGGAACCCCTCTCCACTTCCACTCCTCGACCACGTCGGGGCAAGCGTCCTTGATGAGACTTCGGACCCGGGCCAGCGTCTCGCCCCGCCAATCACCCAGCTCCCTGATTCTCCCATCGATCAGGCGCGAGGGAAAATCGCCTCCTTTTTCTTCTTTCACGCCGCTCTTGCTCTTTTTCATGGTCGTTGAATCTTAGGACAAAGACTGTTCATTCCCACTCAATCGTCCCCGGCGGTTTACTCGTCACGTCATAAACCACGCGGTTGACGCCCTTGACCTCGTTGATGATGCGGGTCGCGACCGCGCCGATGAATTTCATGTCGAACGGATAGAAGTCCGCGGTCATGCCGTCGGTCGAGGTCACCGCGCGCAGGCCGACGACAAAATCGTAGGTGCGAAAATCGCCCATGACGCCGACGGTGCGCACCGGCAACAGCACGGCGAAGGCTTGCCAGATGTCGTCGTAGAGCCCGGCGCGGCGGATTTCCTCGATGAAAACGTCGTCGGCGAGGCGCAGGATGTCGAGCTTTTCGCGGGTGATCGCGCCCGGGCAGCGGATGGCGAGGCCGGGGCCGGGGAACGGATGGCGGCCGACGAAGGCGTCGGGCAGGCCGAGCTCGCGGCCGAGCGCGCGGACCTCGTCCTTGAACAATTCGCGCAGCGGCTCGACGAGCTTCATGTTCATGCGCGCCGGCAAGCCGCCGACATTGTGGTGCGACTTGATGGTCACCGACGGGCCGCCGGTGAACGACACGCTCTCGATCACGTCGGGATAGAGCGTGCCCTGCGCCAAAAATTCGGCGCCGCCGAGTTTCTTTGCTTCCGCCTCGAACACGTCGATGAACAATTTGCCGATGGTCTTGCGCTTCATTTCCGGGTCCTCGACGCCGGCAAGCGCGTCGAGAAAAGTATCGGCCGCGTTCACATGGACCAGCGGAATGTTGTAAGCGCCGCGGAACAGCGCCAAAACCTTCTCGGCTTCGCCAAGCCGCAACAGCCCGTGATCGACGAACACGCAGGTGAGCTGATCGCCGATCGCTTCGTGGATCAGCACGGCGGCGACGGCGGAATCGACGCCGCCGGACAGCCCGCAGATCACCCTGCCCTTGCCGACCTGGCGGCGGATTTTCTCGATCGCCTCGTCCTTGAAGGCGCGCATGGTCCAGTCGCCGGCGCAGCCCGCGATGTTGCGCACGAAATTGCGCAGGATGGCGGCGCCGTGCGGGGTGTGCACGACTTCGAGATGGAATTGCGTCGCGTAGAACTTGCGCTTGTCGTCGGCGATCATGGCGATCGGCGCATTGGCCGAGGTGCCGATGGCGGTAAATCCTTGCGGCGGCTTGGTGACCCGGTCGCCGTGGCTCATCCAGACCGGATAGCGCTGCGCCGACCTGCCAGACGCCGTCGGTGAGCGGCGACGGCTTCGTCACCTCGACCTCGGCGCGGCCGAATTCGCGGTGATGGCCGGCCTCGACCTTGCCGCCGAGCTGGTGCGCCATGGCCTGCTCGCCGTAGCAGATGCCGAGCACCGGCACGCCGGCCTGGTAGATCGCCATCGGCGCGAGCGGCGCGTCCTTGTCGAGCACCGAGGCCGGTCCGCCGGAGAGGATGACCGCCTTCGGCTTCATCTCGCGCAGCGCCGCTTCAGCCTTCTGGAACGGCACGATCTCGCAATAGACCCCCTCCTCGCGCACCCGCCGGGCGATGAGCTGGGTCACCTGCGAGCCGAAATCGACGATGAGAATCTTGTCGTGGGATGACGTGTTGCTGGAAGGTGCCATGGGCGAATCTGCAGGGGAGTCGCCGCGATCTGTCGAGCATTTGCTGAAGCGTTCATGCGGTGCGCCGCAGGAGGCTGACGAAAAACCCGTCGGTGTCGGTCCGGCGCGGCGTCATCAGCAAACCCTCGTCGGAGATAAGCGCCGCGCGGGTAAAAAGATAGGCGCGCTCGCCCAGCGCCTGCGCCACTTCGGCGGGCTTTTCCACGGAAAAATCCGGGTTTCGCCCGACAAAATCCCGCACCTGGTCGCCGTTCTCCTCGGCGAGCACCGAGCAGGTGATGTAGGCGATACGGCCCTTCGGCTTGGTCAGCGCCACGGCGCGGTCGAGCAGCACGGCCTGCTGCTTCACCCTTTCGGCCAGCGCGCCGGGGCGGATGCGCCACTTGGCGTCGGGATTGCGCCGCCAGGTGCCGGTGCCGGTGCAGGGCGCGTCGATCAGCACCAGATCGGCGCGGCCCGACGAGATCGGTCAGCACGTCGCTTTCGCCGCGCGGGGTGCGGACCTGGATGTTGCGCGCGCCGGCGCGCGCGATGCGCTCATGGATCGGCACCAGCTGGCGCTTGTCGATGTCGGTGGCGTAGATCTGGCCGCGATTTTCCATCGCCGCCGCCAGCGCCAGCGTCTTGCCGCCGGCGCCGGCGGCGAGATCGATCACCTGCTCGCCGGGCTTGGCGCCGGCAAAAATCGCGGCAAGCTGCGAGCCTTCGTCCTGGATTTCGATGGCACCCTTGCGAAAGGCCGGCTCGGCGTGGATCGCCGGGCTTCTGGCATCGGCGGACAGCCGGATGCGCAGCCCCATCGGCGACCACCGCGTCGGCTCGACATTGAGATGGGCGAGCTTCGGCAGCACCTCCTCGCGCTCGGCCATGAGCGTGTTGACGCGCATATCGAGCGGCGCGCGGCTCGCCAGCGCCGCGCCCTCGGCGCCGCGCTCGTCGCCGAAAACCCGCGCGAAATAGGGATCGAGCCAATCCGGATATTCGCCTTGGGCGGCGCCGGCGCGTCCGCGAGCGAACGGGAATCGAACGCCGCCCGCTCCGCCTCGGTCAACGGCGCCGGCGCAAAGCGTTCCCCGCTGCACAGCGCCGCGATGGCCGCGACATCAAGCCCGCGCTCGCGATGCAGCATGCCGAGCAGCACCGCACGCGGGCTCGCCTCGCCCATGAGCCAAGCTGGACGACGCCCTGCGGCGCAGCGCGTCATAGACCAGCCCGGCGATCGCTGCGCGATCGGACGAGCCGGCGAAACGATGCGACAGGCCCCAGTCCTTGAGCACGTCCACAGCCGGCCGCCGCCGCGCCTCGATGTCGGCAAGGATTTCGATGGCGGCAGATAAGCGAGCCGACGGCGTCATTTCGCGATTTTCGGCAAACGCTGAAGCGCTGGCGGCGGCACGCGATTACTTTTTCTTCTTGGCGGGCTTCTTTGTATTTTTCTTTGCGCTCTTCTTGGCCTTGATAGCGGCAGCGCGGTGCGCCCCCGGCGTGTCGTGCCAGCGCACGCGCCGGCGCAATTCCCGTATCGCTTCGGCCAAATCGTGGACATGAATGCCTTTCGGCGCCTTTCCGGCGTGCGCGCTGTTCAACATGCGGCGCAGCAAATCGTCGTCGTGCTCGTCGCGATAGGGTTTGAGATCGAGATCCTTCGGCACTTTGGTGAGGCGCTCGTCGCCGATGCTTTTGACGTATTTCTGCATGAACGCGTCGTATTTGCGCCACGTGATCCCGGCCGCGCGCACCGCCGCCTCCTCGGCGCGCGTCGCGATCTGATGGGCATGAAGATAATGCAGGCCGAGCTGATCGATCAGCGTCTTCTCGACCTCCTCGTGCAGGATGAGAAAGCGATCGGTGTCGATCTTGCGGCCGCGGAACTTGAAGAATTGCGGCATGTGACGGTCGATGTAGATCGTCTTGCCGTCGAGGCTGTAGCCGGCGAGATAGGGAATATCGTGCTCGCGGTCGAGTTTCTTGACGCGCCGGCAGATCGCATCGAGCGCGCGATCCATCATCAGGCTCGAGACGTACCATTCCGGCAGCCGGAGTTTTTTATGCGGGGCGGTGGGATGGCAATAATCAAGCGGCATGGCGTTAAATCCTTCAAGTGCCGCGTCAGCACCTCGACGATATAAATGACCCACATGATCGCGAGCACCAGCGCGCCCGACGCCATACAACGCGCCGCGCAGCCGAACGATGTTGCTCGTTACATGCACATAGGCGTGCAGCAGGCGGAAGATCACGAACACCCAGGCCAGCACCACGAACACGATGCCGGCGTGATGCGTGACATATTCGAGGATCGTCAGGACATAGAACAGAACCGGCAACTCGAACTGATTGGAGAACGAGTTCGCAACCTGCGTCGTGCGTTTCGACCAATTCGGCTCGCGCAACGCGATATTGTCCGGCCGCACCGCGCCCGAATTGAAATCGCGGGCGCGCAGCGGGGCCATCCATGACCAGATCACCGAAGGTGAGAATCACCTCGACGAACAGCGGCAACAAGATCGTTTGAACGAGACATCGGCGCAAAATCTCCGGCTGACTTCATCGTCCTACCACGGCGCGTCGCACGCCGCCAATGTCGAAGCATCACAGCTTGACGCTGATCGCCGTCTCGCCGTCCTCATCGAGCAGCGCGCTGCGCCAGGATTTGCCGTCGAACAGCGCCTTGCGCACGGCATCGGCCGTGCCGCCGTGATTGAGATTGGCGGTAATGAGCGTGCCGCCGGTGCGCAACAGCCCGCGCAACGCCTTATGCAGCGCCGGCGACGGCGTATGGCCGTCGAAAAAGGCGACGTCGTAGCCGGGATCGAGCGTCGGCAGAACGGCGGCGAAATCGCCTTCGTGCACGGTGATGCGATGGTCCATGGCGGCGGCGGCGATGTTGTCGCGCGCAAGCTGCACGTGCTCGGGATCGCGCTCGATGGTGTCGACGGTCGCAGTCCGGCGCGCCGGATGCGAACGACAGCGCGGTGTAGCCGAGCGCCGTGCCCAATTCCAGGATGCGGCGCGCATTGGCCGCCGCCGCCAGCGCCGCCAGCAGCGGGCCGTTGTCGTACGGATAGGCGCCGCAGCCGTGGCGCGCGCGATGCGCGTCGGTCGCGGCTGCGTACTTTCGCGAAACGGATCGATCGGCCGCGCCGGTCATGCGGCAGCACCTAGCTTCGGCTCGGATAGTTCGGGCTCTCGCGCGTTATCGTGACGTCGTGGACGTGGCTCTCGCGCAAGCCGGCGCCGGAGATGCGCACGAATTCCGCCTTGTCATGGAACTCGGCCAGGTCTTTGGCGCCGACATAGCCCATGGCGGCGCGCAAGCCGCCGACAAGCTGGTGCAGCACATTGGCGACCGGCCCCTTGTAAGGCACCTGGCCCTCGATGCCTTCCGGCACGAGCTTGAGCGTGTCCTTGATCTCCTGCTGGAAATAACGGTCGGCCGAGCCGCGCGCCATGGCGCCGACCGAGCCCATGCCGCGATAGGTTTTGTAGGAGCGGCCCTGATAGAGAAACACCTCGCCCGGCGTCTCGTCGGTGCCGGCAAGCAGCGAGCCGATCATGGCGCAATCGGCGCCGGCCGCCACCGCTTTGGCAAGGTCGCCGGAATATTTGATGCCGCCGTCGGCGATCACCGGCGTGTTGGTCTGTTTTGCCACCTCGACCGTGTCCATGATCGCCGTGAGCTGCGGCACGCCGACGCCGGCGACGATGCGCGTGGTGCAGATCGAGCCCGGCCCGATGCCGACCTTGATGGCGTCGGCGCCGGCATCGATCAGTGCCTTGGCGCCCTCGGCGGTGGCGATGTTGCCCGCCACCACTTGCACCGCGTTCGACATCCGCTTGATGCGCGTGACGGTTTCGAGCACGCGCCGGGAATGGCCGTGCGCGGTATCGACGACGACGAGGTCGACGCCGGCCTCGATCAGTCCTTCGCTGCGCGCAAAGCCGGCTTCGCCGACCGACGTGGCGGCGGCGACCCGCAGCCGGCCCTGCTCGTCCTTGCAGGCGTTGGGGTTCGCCACCGCCTTCTCGATGTCCTTCACGGTGATCAGGCCGACGCAGCGGTAATCGCTATCGACGACGAGGAGCTTCTCGATGCGGTGCTGGTGCAGGAGCCGCTTGGCCTCGTCCTGGCCGACGCTCTCGCGCACCGTGACGAGCGTCTCCTTGGTCATCAGCTCGGAGACTTTTTGCCGCTTGTCGGTGGCAAAGCGCACGTCGCGGTTGGTGAGAATGCCGACGAGCTTGCCGGCGCGGCCGTTGCCGCCGCCTTCGACCACCGGAATGCCGGAAATGCGATGCTCCTGCATCAGCGCCAGCGCATCGGCGAGCGTCGCTTCCGGCTGGATGGTGACGGGGTTCACCACCATGCCGGATTCGAATTTCTTCACCTGGCGCACCTGCGCCGCCTGTATGTCGGGCTCGAGATTGCGGTGAATGACGCCGATGCCGCCGGCCTGCGCCATGGCGATCGCCATGTTGGCTTCGGTCACGGTGTCCATGGCGGACGCGAGGATCGGGATATTGAGCGAAACGCTGCGGGTGATGCGCGACCGAATGTCCACGTCCGACGGCAGGACGTCGGACAGACCGGGCTTCAACAGCACGTCGTCGAAGGTGTATGCTTCGCGCGGTATGTCTCTTGAAATCACTGCCATTGCCAACTCCGCATAGCCTAAATTGCGGGCCGGCGCATCGGGGTGACGCCTTGCGAACGAGCGGACTGAAATCCCCTCGCCCAACTGGATCGCCCGCTTCGTGGGCCCGCTTTTGGGTTGGCGGCGGTCGATAGCACGCCTTGACGATAAATAATAGCCATCGCGGCCGAAAACAGGTGGAAACGTCATGAAGACCCGGTTCAATCGTCGGAATTCAGCCTTGGCGCGTTGGCCGCGAGCACAGCGCTTGCGCGTGCAGGCCGCCCGGCCCGAGCCCAGACCGCGCCGGTGAAAATCCGCGTCGGCTGGGTGGTGGTGCCGGCATCCTTGGCGCCGCTCGTCCTGGAGAAGAAGGACATTCTCAAGCACTTCGGCCAGTCCTACGTCGCCGAGGCGACCCGCTTCGAAGGCACGCCGCCGGTCATCACCGCGCTGGCATCCGGCGAGGTCGACATCGGGCCGCTGGCGTTCTCCTCCTTCGGCCTTGCCATCCAGAACGCCCATATGGACGACCTGCGCGTGATCAGCGACGAAATCCAGGACGGCGTCACCGGCCATGGCTCGAACGAATTCATGGTGCTCAAGGACGGGCCGGTCAAAACCGTGGCCGACCTCAAGGGCAAGGTGCTGGCCACCAACGCCATGGGCAGCGCCGTCGACATCGCCATGCGGGCGATGCTGCGGAAGAACGGGCTTGAAGCCAACAAGGACTACACCATCGTCGAGGCGCCCTTCCCGGCCATGCGCGCGGTGCTGTCCGAGAAGAAGGCCGACCTGATCAGCGCGGTGCCGCCGTTCTCGCTCGATCCGCAATTGCGCGACATGGCGAACACGCTGTTCACGCAGAAGGAAGCGTTCGGCATCACCCAACTCACCATGTGGACGGCGCGCACCGGCTTCATCCAGCAGAACCGCGCGGCGCTGGTCGATTTTCTCGAGGACGTGGTGCGCGCGGTGCGCTGGTTCACCGATCCGCAGAACCACGAGGAAGCCGTCGCCATCGTGGCGCGGCTGAACAAGGCGCCGCCGGCGCGCATGGAATGGGCGTTCGGCGAGCGCGATCAATATCGCGACCCGAACGGCATGCCGAACATCGCCGCGTTGCAGAATAACCTGCAACTGCAGAAACAGGTCGGTTTCCTCAAAGACGATATCGACGTGAAGAAATATTCCGACCTGAGCATGGTTACGGAAGCGGCGAAACGTTTGGGATGATTTTACGGGGCGGGAAGTAAGATGTCGCAGGCCGCCGCGGCGCCTGCGCTGGTCCACTGCGGGGGCGCAGAGTAGATTGCCCTGATGCGAAAATCACCGCCGCTGCGGCGTGATCGATGCCGGTACCGGCTGCCGATTGCCGCGATCCTTTTGCTCGCCGCGCTGCCGGCGCGCGCACAGGACTCTTCGGCCCAGAATCCTTCCGCCCAAGATCTTGCCGCCCATGAGCGGCGCTGCACCGGACAATGGCGCGCGACGGTCGAGGAGCGCGTCGCATCGTGCACGACGCTGATCAATTCCGGCCGTTACCAGCCGGTCAATCTCGCCATTCTGCACGACAATCGCGGCATGGCGTTTCGCGCCAAGGGCGATCTGACCAACGCGCGCTCGGACTTCGACCAAGCCATCGGCCTTAATCCGAGTTATCCGCGCGCCTATGCCAATCGCGGCAGTCTCGCGCTGGCACAGCGCGATTTCGACGGCGCCATCGCCGATCTCGACCAGGCGATCAAGCTCGACGCCGCCGATGCGAGCCTGTTCATGGCGCGCGGCAATGCCTACGACGGCAAGGGCGACGGCGATCGCGCCATCGCCGATTACAACGAAGCGATCCGGCTGTCGCCCAATTATGCCTCGGCCTATTTCAATCGCGGGCTGGCGTTGCGCCACAAGGGCGATCTCGACCGCGCGATTGCCGATTACGATCAGGCGATCAGGCTCGATCCGAAAAACACCTCCGCCATCAACAACCGCGGCATTGCCTGGTTTCAAAAAGGCGATCTCGACCGCGCCATCGCCGATTACAATCAGGCGATCCGGCTCGATCCCAATCTGGCGGCCGCCTACAACAATCGCGGCGATGCGTTGCGCGCCAAGGGCGACTTCGTCCACGCCGCCGCCGATTTCGATCGCGCCATCAAAATCTCGCCGCAGTTCGCGCTGGCCTATGACAACCGCGGCCTGGTTTGGTACCAGCAAAAGGACTACGACCGCGCCATCGCCGATTTCAACACCGCGATCGCGCTCGATCCCAAGAACGTCCAGGCCTACGCCAATCGCGGCAACGCCTATGCCGACAAGGGCGACCGCGATGCGGCGCTGGCCGATTACGACACGGCCGCTCGCCTCGATCCGAACAATGCCGACGTCCGCTACGACCGCGGCCTCGCGTTGCGCCGGAGCGGCGATCTCGACCGCGCCATCGCCGACCTGAGCGAGGCGGTCCGGCTCAATCCGCGCTTGGCCGGCGCCTTCAACGAGCGCGGCTATGCCTATTATCAGAAGCGCGATTTCGACCACGCCATCGCCGATTACGACGCGGCGATCGGGCTCAACCCGCAATTCGCCGTCGCCTACAACAATCGCGGCAATGCCTATGACGACAAAGGCGATCCCGGCCGCGCCATCGCCGACTACACAGCGGCGCTGCGCATCGACGCCACCTATGCCGCCGCGTACTACAATCGCGGCATTGCCTGGCGCCACAAAGGCGATCCCGATCGCGCCATCGCCGATTACGACCAGGCGATCAAGCTCAATCCGACCGCCGCGGCCTACAACAATCGCGGCAGCGCCTGGGCCGCCAAAGGCGAAATCGACCGCGCGCTGGCCGATCTCGATCAGGCCATCAAGCTCGATCCGCGTTTGGCCGATGCCTACATCAACCGCGGCAACGCCAAGCGCGAGCGGCTCGACCTTGCCGCGGCGGTCGCCGACTACACGCTTGCCATCTCGCTGTCGCCGAGCGCGGCGCTGGCCTATTACAACCGCGCCTGGGCCCATTACCTTGCCGGCGAGAGCGCCGACGCGCTGGCCGATGCCAATCGCGCCATCGAGATCGACGACCATGCGGCGAGCGCGTTTTCGACGCGCGGCCTGATCCGCGAGCGGATGGGCGATACCGAAGGCGCGATCGCCGACTTCCGCCAGGCGCTCAAGCTCGATCCGGCGTTCCAGCAGCCGGCCGAGGGCTTGAAACGGCTGCAAGCCGGCCCACCGAAAAGCCAGTAGAACCGCCCATGCCGTCGCAGCCGAACGACCGCGTCGTGCCGCTGATTGTCGCCGTGGCGCTGTTCATGGAGAACATGGACTCCACGGTGATCGCGACCTCGCTGCCGGCCATCGCGCGTGCCATCGGCACCAACCCGCTGGCGCTGAAGCTTGCGGTCACCTCCTACCTGCTCTCGCTCGCCATCTGCATTCCGGCGAGCGGCTGGACCGCCGACCGCTTCGGCCCCCGCAACGTGTTTCGCATCGCCATCGGCGTTTTCATCCTCGGCTCGATCGGCTGCGCGGCGTCGCATTCGCTCGAGGAGTTCGTCATCGCCCGCATCGTTCAGGGCATGGGCGGGGCGATGATGACGCCGGTCGGCCGGCTGATCATGGTGCGCAGCATCGACAAGCACCAGCTTCTCAACGCCATGTCGCTCGTCACCATGCCGGCGCTGATCGGCCCGATCTGCGGCCCGCCGCTCGGCGGCTTCATCACCACTTACGCGTCGTGGCACTGGATTTTTTTGATCAACGTGCCGATCGGGCTGATCGGCATCGTCGCGGCGACGCGCTTTATTCCCAATGTGCACGTCGAGCACCGCCATCCGTTCGACTTCATCGGCTTCGTTCTCTCCGGCCTCGGCATCGGCGGGCTCGCCTTTGGGCTTTCGGTGATGGGGCTCGACTTCCTGCCGGTCAGCGTCGTCGCCGCGCTGATCGGCGTCGGCGCTATTTCGACGATTGCCTATGTGTTCCACGCCAAGCGCACGCCGGCGCCGATCCTCGATCTCAATCTGCTCAAGCTGCCGACATTTCGCGCCAGCATTGTCGGCGGCTTTCTGTTCCGGCTCGGCGTCGGGGCGCTACCCTTCCTGCTGCCGTTGTTGCTGCAGATCGGTTTCCACCTGACGCCGTTTCAATCCGGCCTGATCACGTTCACCAGCGCGCTCGGCTCGATGTTCATGAAGGCCGCCGTCGCCGGCGTGCTCAAGCGGCTGGGCTATCGCAACGTGCTGCTCTACAACAGCCTGGTCAGCAGCGTCTTCCTCATCGCCTGCGCGACGTTCGTGCCCGGCATGCCGTTCTGGGCGATGATCGCGATCCTGTTGTCCGGCGGCTTCTTCCGCTCGCTGCAATTCACCAGCATCAACACCATCGCCTATGCGGAGATCGATCCGCCGCTGATGAGCCGCGCCACGGCGCTTACCGCCGCCGCGCAACAATTATCGCTCTCGACCGGCGTCGCCGTCGGCGCGCTGGTGGTCGAGATGACGCTGCGGCTGCGCCATGAAACGGCGATGAGCGCCGTGGATTTTCCGCCGGCGTTTCTCGTGATCGGCGCGCTGGCGGCAACCGCGGCGCTGGCCTTTATGCGTCTCGCGCCGGACGCCGGCGAGGAACTCTCGGGTCGTAAGGCGGCGCAGGCGGAATTGGTGGATCAACGATCCTGAGCGCGGCGAAAGCCACGCGCCAGCAGATATAGCTCCGCCGAATCGCTGCGGCTTGCCGGCGGCTTGACGTGTTTGACCGTCGCGAAGTCGCGTTTCAGTTCGGCCAGCAATGTGGCCTCGGTGCCGCCTTGCAGCACCTTGCAGACAAAGGATGCCGCCTTCGGCCAGCACCTCGCGGGCGAACTGGGTTGCGGCTTCCGCCAGCGCCATGATCCGCAAGTGATCGGTCTTGCGGTGGCCGGTGGCATTCGCCGCCATATCGGAAAGCACCACGTCAACTTTGCCGCCGAGCATGGCCTTCAGTTGCTCAGGCGCCGCTTCGTCGAGAAAGTCGAGCTTGAGGAATTCGACGTCCACGATCGGCTTCATGTCGAGAATATCGAGCGCGATGACGCGGCCGTCCGCACCGACGCGCCGCACGGCGATCTCGCTCCAGCCGCCGGGCGCAGCGCCCAGATCGACAACGCGCGCGCCCGGTTTGAGCACATGATATTTGTCGTCGATTTCGGCGAGCTTATAGGCGGCGCGGGAGCGAAAGCCTTCGCGCTTGGCGCGCATCACGTAAGGATCGCGGAGCTGGCGCTCGAGCCAGGTCCGCGACGACAATGTGCGCTGCTTCTCGTCCTTGAGCCACGCCATCTCTAAACAGCCATCTCTAATCAACCATGGTCGATCAAGCCTCGCCCCAGACGCCGTCCTCGCGCATCATCTCGACCAGCATGCCCTCGCGCAGGCCGCGGTCGGCGACGCGCAGCCGCGGGCAAGGATAGGAGCGGCGGATGGCGTCGAGGATGGCGCAGCCGGCGAGCACGAGGTCGGCGCGTTCGGCGCCGATGCACGGGTTCGCCGCGCGCTCGTCGAAACTCATGGCCATGAGCTCGGCGACCACGCCTGAAATCTCCTGGTCGGACAGCCAGCAGCCGTCGACCCTGCGGCGGTCGTAGCGCTTGAGTCGCAAGAACACGCCTGCAATCGTCGTCACCGTGCCCGAGGTGCCGAGCATATGAAAGCCGTTCGGATCGTACGGATGGGCGGTGGCGAATTTTTCGACGAAGGTCGCGACCTCGTCGACCATGGCCGCGTAAGTCGCCGGCGAAACAACATGGCCGCCGTAGCGTTCGGCCAACGTGACGACGCCGAGCGGCAGCGACATCCAGCCGACGATATCCGGCTTCGGCGGCCCGCGCCGGCCGGCGCCCGGGCGGCCGAGCCGCACCAATTCCGACGAGCCGCCGCCGATATCGAACAGGATGACGCCCGAGGCTGTGGGATCGAACAGCTCGGTGCAGCCGGTCGCCGCCAGCCGCGCCTCGGTCGCCGAATCGATGATCTCCAGTTCAAGGCCCGCCTGCTCGGCCACGCGGCTACGGAACGCCTCGCCATTCTCGGCGGCGCGGCAGGCTTCCGTGGCGATGAGGCGCGCACGCAAGACGCCCCGCGCGCTCATCTTGTCGCGGCAGACCTGGAGCGCCTCGACCGCGCGCGCAATCGCCGCCTCGCTGATGCGGCGGGAGGCGGCAACGCCCTCGCCGAGCCGGATGATGCGCGAGAATGCGTCGACCACGCGAAAACCGTCGCCGGCGGGTCGAGCGATCAGCAGGCGGCAATTGTTGGTGCCGAGATCGAGCGCCGCATAGGTCGCGTCGGATCGCCCATCGGCCGGCTCATGCCAGCCGTCGCCACGGGAATCGCGGCGCAGGCCATATGGCGTTCGACGACCCCAGCGGGGGCGGCGCTGGCCCCCTCTGGCGTCGAGGCCGCCGTTCGGCGGGGCCTCGTCGTCCATCCAAAAACCTTCCCGCCGCGCCGGAGCGCGGCGGCTCGACGGCGCGGCTGTTCAAGTCCAAATCAGGCAAACTGTAGCAGCCGAGGCCCCAAGGGCAATACTGTGCTTTACACTGTGCTTTTCTTGGGCACGAGCCATGTCCGCGCGCCTTCTTGTCGCGGTCGGCCAACTCCATTATGTCAGCGCCACAAGGCTTTACGGGATTGAACAGTCATGAATTTGCAGCAGTCCGCCAGAGATCTCGCGGAGCAATTGACCGCGGACCGGTTGTCGGTCGAGAAATTTGCCGTCGGCCAGTCGGTGCCGCGCAAGGAAGACCCCATGCTGCTGCGCGGCCAGGGGCACTATACCGACGACATCAGCCTGCCCGGCCAGGCCTATGCGGTGATGGTGCGCAGCCAGAATGCGCACGGCGTCATCCGCTCGATCGACACCGAGGCGGCGCGGAAAATGCCGGGCGTGGTTGGCGTCTATACGGCTGCCGATCTCAAGGGCTATGGCCCGCTCAAATGCACCGTGCCGTTCAACAATCGCGACGGCTCGCCGATGAAAAAGCCGCTGCGCGAAGCGCTGGCGGTCGGCAAGGTGCGCTATGTCGGCGATCCGGTCGCCTTCGTCGTCGCCGAGACCGTGCACGCGGCGAAGGACGCCGCCGAAGCGGTCAATGTCGATATCGAATCGCTGTCCGCCGTGACGTCGGCCGAGGACGCAGCCAAAGCCGGCGCACCGCAGCTCTACGACGACGTGCCGGGCAATGTGTCGCTCGACTATCATTATGGCGACGCCGAAGTGGTCAAAGCGGCGTTCGCGCAAGCCGCCCATGTCACCAAGCTGAAACTCGTCAATAGCCGGCTCGTCGTCGCCGCCATGGAGCCGCGCGCCGCGCTCGCCGCCTATGACGGCCAGCGCTTTACGCTCTATGTCGGTTCGCAAGGCGTATTCGGCATGCGCAACAACATCGCCGAAGCGCTCGGCGTGACGCCGAAGGACGTGCGCGTGCTCACCGGCCAGGTCGGCGGCTCGTTCGGCATGAAGGCCGCGATGTTTCCCGAATACATTTGCATGCTGCACGCCGCGCGCGCGCTCGGCCGTCCGGTGAAGTGGACCGACGAGCGCTCCGGCAGTTTCGTCTCCGACAGCCACGGCCGCAATCACGACGTCACCGGCGAGCTGGCGCTCGACGCCGACGGCAAATTTTTAGCCGTGCGCCTGACCAGCTACGCCAATGTGGGCGCGTTCCTCTCTCCGGTGGCGCCGATGCCGGGCACGATCAATGCGGTGAAGAACGTGCAGGGCATGTACCGCACGCCGCTGATCGAAGTCTCGACCAAGGTCATGTTCACCAACACCTCGCACGTCTCCGCGTATCGCGGCGCCGGCCGCCCCGAGGGCAACTACTACATGGAGCGCCTGATCGACGCGGCCGCCGTCGAGATGGGCATCGATCGGCTCGCGTTACGCAAGCGCAATCAGATCGCACCGCGCGACTTGCCGTATAAGACCGCCGCGGGCGGCACCTACGACAGCGGCGATTTCGCAGCGCTGACCAAGCAGGCGTTCGAATTTGCCGACGGCAAAGGTTTTGCCAAGCGCAAACGCGAAAGCGCGCGGCGCGGCAAGCTGCGCGGGTTCGGCATCGGCAATTTCCTTGAAGTCACCGCACCGCCGTCGAAGGAATTGGCCGACATCAAGTTCAATCCCGACGGCACCGTGACGCTGGCGACCGGCACGCTCGATTTCGGCATGGGCCACGCCACGCCGTTCGCGCAGGTGTTGAGCGACCGGCTCGGCATCCCGTTCGAGAAAATCTCGCTGCTGCAAGGCGACAGCGACAAGCTCGCCATGGGCGGCGGCTCCGGCGGCTCGAAGTCGCTCATGCACACCGGCACCGCGATCGTCGAAGCCGCGGCGAAAGTCGTCGAGAAGGGCAAGGAGCTCGCCGCGCACGCGCTCGAAGCAGCGCCGTCCGACATCGCCTTCAATCACGGCAACTTCACCATCGTCGGCACCGACCGCGCGATCTCGATCATGGAATTGGCGGAAAAACTCCACAACGGCACGAAGCCGCCGGCCGACGCCCCGCAATCCCTCGACGTCACCCATGTCAGCGACGGCCCCAGCGCCTCGACCTACCCCAACGGCTGCCATATCGCCGAAGTCGAGGTCGATCCGGAGACCGGCGTCGTCGACATCGTCCGGTATTCCTGCGTCAACGATTTCGGCACCGTCATCAATCCGCTGATCGTCGAGGGCCAGCTGCACGGCGGCGTCGTGCAAGGCATCGGCCAGGCGCTGATGGAAAAGACCGTTTACGACGGCGACGGCCAGCTGCTCACCGGCTCGTTCATGGATTACGCCATGCCGCGCGCGGCCGACGTGCCGTCCTTCGCGCTCGCCGATCATCCGGCGCCGGCAACGACCAATCCGCTCGGCGTCAAAGGCTGCGGCGAGGCCGGCTGCGCCGGCGCGCTCACCTCGGTGACGAACGCGGTGATCGACGCGCTCGGCGATCGCGGCATCCGCCATATCGACATGCCGCTGACGCCGGCGCTGATCTGGCAGGCGCTGCAGGCCGCGAAGGCCAGCAGCCCGCAATGACGCAGGTCGTTTCCGTCCAGTCGATCCGTCCGGCGGAATCGCGGTTGATCGCCGCCGTCTGCGCGGCGCACATGATGAGCCATTATTACATGCTCATGCTGGCGCCGCTGTTCGTCTTCATCCGCGCCGATTTCAACGTCAGCTATACCGAGCTCGCTCTGGCGCTGACCGTGTTCAACGTGGTCTCGGGTCTGTTGCAGACACCGGTCGGCTTCCTGGTCGACCGCATCGGCGCCCGCGTCGTGCTGATCGCGGGACTGGCGCTGTCGAGCGTCGCCTATGCGGTCGCCGGTGCCGTCGGTTCCTATTGGGTCTTCATCGCGATGTACGGCGTCGCCGGCCTCGGCAACACCGTGTTTCACCCTTCCGACTATTCGCTGCTGTCGCATCACGCACCGTCGGAACGGCTCAGCCATGTGTTTTCGTTTCACACCTTCGCTGGCATGGTCGGCTCGGCCATCGCTCCGGTGACGCTGCTCTACATGCAAAGCATGTTCGGCTGGCGCGGTGCTTATATCGGCGCTTCGATTTTCGGCTTGCTGGTTCTC
This sequence comes from uncultured Alphaproteobacteria bacterium, assembly GCA_963831975.1. Taxonomy (GTDB): domain Bacteria; phylum Pseudomonadota; class Alphaproteobacteria; order Rhizobiales; family Xanthobacteraceae; genus BOG-931. The sequence continues at coordinate 1,043,326 of CAWHSO010000025.1, read as the reverse complement.
CTGGTGCTGATTGCGCAACCCGAGCCCGCCGCCGAAATCAAGCCGGTCGCGAAAAGCGTGGCAAAAGGACGCCCGGCCGTCACCGATGTCGGCTGGCGCCTTCTGATGTCGCCGCCGATCCTGCTCAACCTCGCCTATTTCACTTTGACGTCGATCATGAGCGGCGGGCTCAACACCTATCTTGTGGTGGCGCTCGGGGCGTTGCACGGAACCGCGCCGGCCGTCGCCAATATGGCGCTGACCGCGCTGCTCGCCATGAATGCGGTCGGCGTGCTCGCCGGCGGCGTTCTCGCCGGACGCACCAACCATCACGCCGTGGTCGCCGCGAGCGGCCTCGCGGTCGGCGGCACCGTCACGGCGATCATCGGCTGGTTCGCTTTGCCGGCCGCCGGACTCATTCTCCTCATGGGCTTCAGCGGACTATGCGTCGGCATGACCTATCCGTCGCGCGACATGCTGGTGCGTGCTGTGACGCCGCCGAACGCCTACGGCCGCGTCTTCGGCTTCGTCAGCATGGGGTTCAATATCGGCGCCAGCATCGCGCCGATCATCTACGGCGCAATGATGGACCATGGCCAGCCGCTCGCGGTTTTCATGCTGTCGGCCGCCGTCTGCATCATCTGCATCTCGACCGTGACGTTCGGTTTCTCGCGCCGCGAGGTTCACTGAGACGTCGTTCCGATAAGGGGAACCGGAGGAATGAACGGTCGCAACGCTGCAGCGTTGAAAAGCCTCGGCCTGGCGATCGTGATCGCGCTCGCCGCCGGCTTGCCGGCGCGGGCGCAAGAGCACAGTTGGCTCCTGCCCGATCTGTCAAACGCAGCGAAAGCCGAAGGCGCGCTGACCGTCTACGGCTCGATGAACGAGCAGGAAGCGCTGCCGCTATGGAAGCTGTTCGAGGATGCAAGCGGCGTGAAAGTGAACTACGTGCGCTCCTCGGACACCCAGATCATGGCCAAGGTGGCGATCGAGAACCGCGCCGGCCAGCGCACCTGGGACATCGCCTTCACCACCACGGTGCCGCAACTGCCCTCCGCCTATCTCGCGCCGTTCGATCCGCCGGAAGCCAAGGGCCTGATGGCCGACGCGCGCGACTTTAACCGCCGCTGGTACGGCGGCTATGCCAACTACAATGCGCCGGCCTACAACACCAATCTCGTCCACCAGGCGGATCTGCCGAAAACCTACGAAGAGTTCGCCGCGCACAAGGAATGGGCCGGCAAGATCGCCATCGACGACACCGACGACGAATGGCTCGCGGCGATCTGCGCCTTCTACGGCGAGGCGCGCGGCCAGACGCTGGTCAAGAGCATCGTCGCGGCGCTCGATCCGATCGTCACCGACGGCCATCTCGCGCTTGCGCGTTCGGTCGGGTCCGGCGAATATTGGCTGGCGCTCAACAACTACCTGCCGCTGACGCTCAACGTGAAGATGTCCGGCGCGCCGACCGATTTTTGGCTGATCGAGCCGGTGCCGCTGATCTTCGGTTCCGTCGGCGTCAACACGCTGGCACCGCACCCGAATGCGGCGAGGCTTGCCGGCAACTTCGTATTGAGCCAGGAAGGCGAGACGTTCATGACCCATAAAGGCCGCCTGCCGACACGGCCGGATGTCGCGACCAATCCGCCCGAGGTCGGCGCGATGCTCAAAGAGAGAAAGATCGTGCCGGTGGTGTTCAGCGGCGACGATCAGAAGAAATGGCAAAAGACCTATAACGAGCTGTTCGGGCGCCATTGATTCCGAACGGACGCATGCACTCAAGGAGAAACTCATGAAAATCTGCCGCTACGATGACGACCGGATGGGCGTGGTGCGCGGCGACCTCGTGCACGACGTGACCGAGGCGCAGACCGAAATCCGCAAAGCCATGCCCTATGCGATGAAGGGCGACGCCGTGGTGGCGGCGCTGCCGCAATGGCGCGAGCGCATCGAGCGCATGGCCGACAAGGCGCCCGGCAAGCCGATCGCGCAGGTCAAACTCTTGCCACCCGTGGCGCGGCCGACCAAGCTCTCCTGCGCGCCGACCAATTACCAGGCGCATATCGCCGAGATGGAAAAGGCTTCCGCAGCAACCGGGCACGCAGATCGTGCGTTCGCAATCGTCCAAGATTCTCGAAGCGGGAATGTTCCTGAAAGCCAACTCTGCGTTGGTCGGCCCGTCGGAAGGCATCCCGATTCGTTTCCCTGACCGGCGCAACGACCACGAGGTCGAGCTGGTCATGGTGATCGGCAAGACAGGCAGCGACATTCCGCAGTCGAAAGCGCTCGACTATGTCGCCTGCTATGCGCTCGGTCTCGACATGACCGTGCGCGGCCGCGAGGATCGCAGCTTCCGCAAATCCGTCGACGGCTATGCGGTGCTCGGTCCCTGGATGGTGACCGCTGACGAAGTGCCGGATCCGGACAACGTGCCGATCAGCCTCACCGTCAACGGCGAGACCAAGCAGAACAGCAATACCAGCCAGCTGATCTACAATTGCCGGCGGCTGATCGAATTCGCCTCCGAGTTCTACACGCTCTATCCAGGCGACCTCGTCTATACCGGCACGCCCGACGGCGTTGGCCCGGTAAAACCCGGCGACGTCATCGTCTGCCGCTCGGCGCCCGCGCTCGGCGAACTCAAGATCGCCGTGCGGGCCCATGAAGCCGGCCGCGTGCAGAACGAACAGCGCGTCCCCGCCTGAGCGGCGCGCAAAAGGAGAATGCTATGTTGCAGATCAAACGGGCCGGCCATTCGACGCTGACGACGCCCGATATCGAGCGGACGATCGATTACTTCACCCGCATCGTGGGCTTGAGCCTCGCCGCGCGCGAGAAGAACCGCGCCATCCTCGCCACCAAATCCGGCCTTGAGGCGATCGTGCTGGAACGCGGCGGCGCCGTCGACGCGCCGCGGCTATCGTTCCAGGTGGCGCCGGGCAGCGATCTTGGCGAGGTGGCGTCGCGGCTGAAGAAAGCCAACCTGAAGAGCGAGCGGCGCAGCGACATCACGCCCGGCATCGGCGAAGCGGTCGCGTTCACCGATCCCAAAGGCACCACGATCGAAATCTTTTCCGATTTCAAGTTTGCGCCGGAGGACAACACTTTTACGGGCGTCATGCCGATAAAGTTCGGCCACATCGCCTATCAGTGCCCGGACGTGAAGGGCATGGTGAAGTTCTATTGCGACGTGCTCGGCTTCAAGGTGTCGGACTGGCGCTCGGATTTCTTCGCCTTCCTGCGCTGCAGCCGCGACCATCACACGGTGAATTTTTTGCGCAACGACAAAACCGCGATCCATCACATCGCCTTCGAAGTGCGCGACTGGTCCGACATCAAGCGCGCCTGCGACATGCTCGCGAAGAACGACATCAAGCTGACCTGGGGGCCGATCCGCCACATCATCGGCCATAACATTGCAATTTATCACAAGAACCCGGACGGCGTGGTGATCGAGTTCTTCACCGACCTCGACCAAATGCACGACGAGGAGCTCGGCTTCTTCGAGCCGCGGCCCTGGCACCAGGACCGGCCGCAGAAGCCGAAAGTTTGGGGCGACGACACGCCGTCGAACTGGTGGGGCCCGATGTCCCACGGCTCGCCGCAGCACGCGCAAGCGCTGTTGCAGCCGGGCGCCGCGCCGGCGCATCACGGCGCACCCGCGGCGCGCAAGCCGGCGCTGGCGGAAGCCCGCGCCAAGCAGGCACAAAAAAAGAGCCGCGGCAAAACGAGGCCGCGGCGCTAGCAACGATACTTGGAAATCTGGTCGAGATGGCCTAAATGATGCCCTCGCTCGGCAGCGCTCGCGTGAGCGCTCCGGTGCTACATCGCCGCTGCCAAGCAGACTTCACGACCTCGGCTAATATGCTGATTATGTGAAGGAATTGGGGAATAGTTCAACGGTAGAACTGCGGACTCTGACTCCGTCAATCTAGGTTCGAATCCTAGTTCCCCAGCCAGAGTCAACATATTGATTTAACACAACTTTTAGCAATTTCTCTGCCTAACAAATCTCTAATTTCATGTCGCACGTGTTGCAAGAAATTCCTTTTTGTTTTCAACGATTCCCAAAAACTCCCGCCTAGCGCATTGGCTTGGCACTCCGCATATGTCTCGTGCTAGCGGTCGGAGCTACAATTTGCGCATTGCGAGGAAAACTAAAGCTATGATCCCCACCGAACCCCTGTGGGACGTTTTTACGCCGACCGTCATCGCTAAACTGCAAGCGGTCAGATCGGCGAGCGACTACCTTCAATGCCAGTTGGCGATTGTCGGCGCCGGCGGCCTCAACCCGAGCAGGCTTAACCGCGAGCTACGGGCATATAAGGCGGCGTGGGACGCGTATCTCACCGCCGCGTTCGCGATTGGGCTATTCGAGGGCGTGCACGGTGCCGACTTGCGCGCGCGGCTCACAGGCGATGACGACAACAACCATCTTTCAGCGATCAGCGAATGTTTCGCCGCGTGGTATCTGGCGGGGCCGCGTCGACTTAAACTCGTACCCCGACCCACTGGCAATCGGCGGAGTTGCCTGGAATTTTTGATCGAGCGCCCAGACGGCAATATCAACGTCGAGGTGAAAGCGCCGCATCGCCAGATCACGAACGAATACTTTTGGGGCGATGACAGCGACCTCCTTGAAGCGGCAATTCAACAAGCCAATAAGCAGTTCGCGAAGGGTCAACGCAACTTACTGGTCATCCATCCGCGCTTGCGAGTGTCGGTCTTTCCCGAACTGCAACGCACGCCGATCGAGCGAGCCTTTATCGGCGAAGCAGTCATTCGGATTCCGATCGACGTGTCGACTGGCGGCCCCGCCGGTCCAGAATATATGGCATTTAGCCAAAACGGCCGGCTTCTGAAACGCTGGCCCGAGCCGCGGTATACGCGCGTAAGCGCGGTCTTGTTCCTAACCGAATTCGAGGAAGGCGGCGAAGTGAAGCCGCGCCCCCTCGTAATCCACAATCCGAACGCCGAATGTCCACTGCCACGCGATATTTGGTCAGGCATCCCGGAATTCTTTTTAGACGGGGATCGCTGGCGCTGGTCCGACGAAGAAACGGCCGCAGCGTAGCTGCTTCATCACTCGCTAACGCATTTGTTGCCGCTGCGCTCGGCGTAAATCTCGTCCGCGACGCTCGCTGTCCATCCTGCGCTTATTGAAGCCCATAGGAGGATGGTCGCTAGCCGCCGCCCCTAAGTTAACGCTGTTCCCCGTGAGCGTGTTTTATGCCAACCTACACCCGCTATGAGATTTTTCTCGAACAGACACATATGGCTTAGGTGGATTGCAGCAATTGCGGCCGTCTTGTTTTCAGCGTTCGTAGTTGTGTCAGCAGTAATGTTTTGGGTTCCATTTTTCGGTGTCAAAACTGGCTGGTATGACATCGGTTCTGGGTATTTCAGTCCAGACGCTTCTAATTCACTCGGCTACGGCTACACCGATTACAGCGCGGACCTAAAGAAGCTATCGCCAATCGAAGAACGCCCCTTACTTGATGCGATTTCCGACGATTTGAAGCAAAAAACCAATGCCGAATTGTTTCAGCTAAAGGCGTATGAGGATATTTGCGTGATCGATGTTATCGATTGCCGCGGTCTAACAGCCGCGAAAGTCAAACCGTTTATCGACGCGATTTTATCAGATCGCCAAAGCACTGAGACTGCGCTTTCCGCCCACACGGCTAACAATATAGCTGCAGGAAGTCTATTTATCAGCGTTGTTGCTCTGATTTTTACTGCGGTCGGTTACCGAAAACGCGCGGTTCGATCGCCAAAATAGAATTGGCGAGTACGGCGAACACTCCATGACCAAAGACCCCGAACCCCCGACAACCGTAAAAATCGACCTGCACGGCTACCATCCCTCCAACATCGTCGGGCCGCCGATGGCAAAGATCATCGAGCAGGCGTGGGAGATGGGGGCGGGAAGAATTTGTTTCATTCACGGCCACGGCCGCGCGCGCGGCATATCGCCGGGGTTCGTGAATACCAACACCGGCTATTTCGGGCTTTGCATCAGGCGCGAATTGCGGAACAACGAGGAGCTTCGCCGCTGGATCAAATACACCACGCTCGACTGCGGCGACTGGGGCGCGACCACCGTCAAGCTGAAGGCCAATCGCAATCCGACGCGGACCGGCCTCGACCTCACCGTGCTGCCCGCTCGCAGCTATACGCGATGACCGGAGTGCGCCTACTGAAAATGCGACAGCACCCAGCCCACCGCCCATTTGACTGCGGCTTCGACCACCCAGCCGGCCAGCACGGCGACGGCAAAGCCGATCGAGGCCCAGGTCGCGATTTTCGACCGCGACATTTCCAGCGCCGCAACGGTCGGCCGGATCATCTCGACCGACTCGGCGTGCTGCCGCAAGCTTAGCTTCACCGGCGATAGCCCGTACAGGCGATCAGAGTCTCGGCCAAAATCCGTGCGCGCCGTATGTGCTCGGGATTGGTCGGGTCGAGGCGGTCCGTGGTAGCGCTCATCAGTAGTCCGCCTTCGGGCGTATGTTCGGTCAGAATTGCGGGCGCCAGCTTGAGGCCGGTGTTGAGGCCCGAGGAGAGATACGCAATCCAAGGAATATGAAAAGTAGTATCGGGAAACGTTGGGTCACTAGGGACCTGCGGCACGCTGTCCAGCCTGAAAGCTTGCGCGCCGCCCAAATCTATCGGCACCGCGATGGTGCCCGACCTGTAGACCTGAGCGCACGCCCAAGACGCCGGCCAAACCGCGTTGATCGCGAGCAGCGCCGCCTTGAACAACGGATAAGTCAAGATTGACACATCCGGAGCCACGTCATACTCGCCGAATTTAAGCATCGTATCGCCGCCGCGTTTTCCGCCAGCCTGGAGCGTAAACATCACGCTGCGCGGATCTTTAAATTTGCCCGCTCTAGCGTGCGCATGATAGCCATAAACTGGAGAGGGCTCATCGAAATCGTCGCGGGCGATATTGTTTTCGATTATGCTGGGCATCCGCGATCGCGCTGCGGCGAGGGAGAGCAACGCCATGTTCCGGGCATCACTTACCGTCCAATCTGCAAGAATCGGATCGATGTTGCTCAGCGCATCGAGCGTCTTCACAAATTTCGCGCCTATCGAAGTTGGAGTTTCCGTACGCCCCTGCCACTCGGAGCGAATGTAATAGGTGTAAAATACCTGTTTCATCGCGAGTCTCTCTTCAACCACGGCATCGGCACAACAAGGATTTTCTCGAAGGTCTTTGTTACTGTTAAAGAGCTCTCGCGCAAAATCTGCCGCCTCCGGCTCGGCAAAAATCCAGACGATCGGTCGTCCGCCGCTCGCCTGAACCTGCCGGAGGGCTTGATCGGAAAATTGTTTCCTAATCGAGTTCTTCGGCTTGCGGTATCTGCAATAGCGCCGCGTATTCCTCTCCTTTGATTTCAAACAGTATACCAGACGTTTTCTGACAGTCATCGTAAGTGACCGCTACGCCGTTTTGCTCCGGGTTCGGCAACGCATAGACAAAGCCGCTCGGGGTAGGTCCGGTGGGAGGAGGATTGATGAACTGCTTGACGTAGTCTTCGTACTGTCTGGCTCTGTCGTCATCGTATGGTTTGCCTCTATCGCTGCCGGGCCTATCGGGAACCGGCGCCGGGCATAGTTTTGCCTCGTCCGTTTTCGCCAGATCGGGGGATACGGCTGCCGCATCGATGGCGACATTGCTTCCGGCAAGCACGCGGCCAATGACCCGCCCATGCTCGTCGCGAAACACATCGCCGTCCAAGTACGCAGCGAAGGTGCGCTGTCCTCCTTCTGGATCGTCATAGGTCAGACGCAGCTGCGTCTCGTCGCGGTTCCAGGAGTAGCGCAGCCCGGGTATGCCCGACACCTCGCCTTCGACACGGAGATTGTTCGGGGACGGGATGAACAGCAATCCGAATGCGGCCGTTGCGATACTCCCGGAAACGAGCAGGCGCGCAGCAAAGCCGCCGAGAGATTCTACGGCCGCGGGCGGGAGCGCGGCGAGGAACGACAGTTCGCGCGTCCACTGGCCGCTCTTGCTGCCGCTGCCAGCCGGGACGCGCGGCTGGTCGGGATTGAAGAACTTCTCGACCGCGGCGATGTAAGCAGCGCCAAAACGAAATGCTTCAAAAACAGAGCGCGGACTCGTGCCGACCTTCATGAAGCCGTCGACGATGAAAAGGCGCCGCGCCGCTTCGTATGGGTCTTGCAACGCGGGCAGGCGCGCATGTGCGAGATGGATATACGCGAGGCAATCATCGCCTTCGCGCCACGCTTTCGCGGCGCGTTCGATATTGCCAAGCACCGAGGGCGCAATGGCCTTGCCATAAGCCGCAGACAACAGCGCCAGTACTCGCGTTTCCCGGCCTCGTATGCTTCGCAATCGGCGGGGTCCGTCTGTCGGAACCATGACAGTGCCCGCTCCCAGCACCAGACCCTCGGGTGTTAAGTTCAGGACCGGGCTGATTGGGACAAGGCGTTTGCGCGCATGCCAGGCGTTGCGTAATTGTTCGTGCAGCACCCCTTCCTCCACGTCTCGATGTTTGGATCGCTCCATGACTGGTCACCCTGAACCCCCACCAACCGTGAAAATCGACCTGCACGGCTATCATCCCTCCGCCATCGTTGGGCCGCCGATGGCGAAGCTCATCGAGCAGGCTTGGGAGATGGGCGCGGACAGGATTTGTTTCATTCACGGCCACGGCCGGGCGCGCGGCATATCGCCGGGGTTCGTGAATACCAACACCGGCTATTTCGGGCTTTGCGTCAGGCGCGAATTGCGGAGCAACAAGGACCTTCGCCGCTGGATCAAATACACCACGCTCGACTGCGGCGACTGGGGCGCGACCACCGTCAAGCTGAAGGCCAATCTCCAATCCGACACGAACCGGCCTCGACCTCGCCGTGCTGCCGGCTCGCAGCTATGCGCGATGACCGCCTTCATCCGCCGTCGGCGATCATAGCGGCTTGGTCGGGATCGACTGGCTGTTCTGAAAATAGTCGAGCGGATCCCATTCCTGTTTGGCCTGGATCAGGCGCGGCAGGTTGTCGCCGTAATAGAGCCGCAGCGCTGTGGCGAGGCCGCCGTAATTGTTGAGGTCGCTGTCGCAATAATTGATGTAGCAGCCATCGACATTGTTTTTGGGATCGCGCGCCGGATCGGGGATGCCGCCGTAAGCAGCGTAGACCTCGCGATAGAAATCATTGATCCAATTGATATAAACGTCGCCGTCGGGGCCTGGTCCGCTCCGCGGATTCTGCCAGTAGGTCTGGTACTGCAGCTTGAAGATCGAGCTGCGTTGCCAGACCGCCGTGTCCTGCGGCGCCACTTTGTTGATCTGGCCGCCATAGCTGTCGACCTGGAGCAGCGATTGCGACATGTCGATGCCCTTGGGCGGCACCCAGGTCAGATATTTGTAGATCGCCTGGATTTGCTCGTTGGGAAAACTGTCGCGCATATAGGCCGACTTGTACTTTCCCTTTTGATTAGGGCCCGAGCCGTCGAGCGTCTGCACCGCCTCGAACCAGCGCAGGTCCTGGTACGGCAGCGGCGTCGCATAATATCCGGGATGGCCGACGATCGGGCCTGTGGGCGCGGTTGCGTCATTGTCGAGACCGAATTGCGCGAGCGCCCGTTGCAATTCGGACTGGAGCGTCCCCGCCCCCGCGGCGCCGTCATAGGTCTGCTGCGCGACCAGCGCGACCGCTCCCGCGGCCTGATGCGTGAGCTTCAAGAGCCCAAAAAAACTCGGTGGCATCGTGCGCGTCAAATGGTCGAACAAGCCGATGATCTGCGCAAGGTAGCTCGCCCCGCCCTTTGCAATGGCATCCCACTTCCAGCTCAAGGTGACGATCTCGGCATATTGCGGGGCGATCGGCAGCGTGGCGAATTCGTACCGCGTGATAAGGCCGAAATTGCCGCCGCCGCCGCCGGTATGAGCCCAGTACAGATTTTGCGCGGAGGTGGCGGGGCTCTGCTTGGTGACGCGGTTGAAAACCGTGTTGCTGTCCTTGTCGACGGTCACCACATGGACGCCGGTCAGCCAATCCACGGTCAGGCCGAATTGGCGCGACAACAGCCCATAGCCGCCGCCGCAGATGTGACCGCCAAGACCGACCGAGTAGCATGAGCCAGCCGGGAGCGTCCTGCCGAAGCGCCAGTAGAGGTGACGATAGAGGTCCCAGTTCGTACCGCCGCTCTGCGCGTAATAGACCCCGTTCTGCGCATCGAAGCCGACGTCGTTGAGCAGCGTCACGTCGATGATCGCCTGCGCGGCGTCGGTGAAGACGAAATCCTCGTAGCAATGGCCGCCGCCGCGGACCCGGAAATTGCCGCGCCCAAAGGCGACGGCTTGCGTCAGCGCCGCTCGTGCGCCCGCCTCGGTCAGCGGCACGAAGATCTTGGCGCAATTGGGCGCGGTCCAGCGCCGGTTGAAGCCTTGGGTGAGCCCGACGAATTGCGCACTGCCGGGCTCGAGGACCAGGAGATCCTTGCCGGCACCGCCGCCTGCCGCAGTGACAAGCTGTTCCTTGGCTTGCGCAAAAGGTTGCCCGGCGGCGGCCAACAGGCTCGCGATCGAGCCGGCGACCGCCGTCCGCCGCGTCATTCGCGTACGTTCCTTCACCGAATCCTCCCGCGCCATCTGCTCCTTGTACGCTTACGCGCCCAGATGTTCGCTCATGGATGGACCTTCCAATCGGGGCCACGGCAGAACGCACCCGGCCGTCGCGTGGCTCGCGACAGCGTCGTTGGGCGCTACACAACGCTTACTTGCATCAAAATTATATTACACCATTCCGCCGCCGCCGGGAACTCCTGGCGTAACTGTTTTTCCAACACGCGCGCCCCTCCTATTTTATCTCGTGACGCTGCGTCGCGCTCATTCTCACAGCAGCTTGTGGCGGCGAATAAAATTGGGCCGGCTGGCAGCTTGAGATTGCAGTGTGACAAATAGCACTTCGGTTGAAGGTTGCGGCGTGGTAGGCTTGGCACCCTGGCCGCCGCCAATGGCTCACGTGTACACGGGAGGATGAGATGGCCGACAACGATAAGCGCAAAACCGGCAAAGGAGACTTCACCCGCAGCGCCGGACCGCACCCGGAAGTTGCGCCCGAGATCAAGCCGGACATCAAGCGACGGCCCGAGGTGATCACCGAGGTCTCGCCCGAGGTCAGGCCCGACGTGAAACGCGGACCTATCACCGAGGTCGCGCCGCAAGTCAGGCCCGAAGAAAACGTGGGCCGATCATCGAAGTTGCGCCGGATGTCAGAACCGACGTGAAACGCGGGCCAATCGTCGAGGTCGCCCCGGGCGTCAGGCCCGACGTCACCCAACGACCGATCCAAGAAGTTGCGCCAGAGATAAGGCCCGAAATCATCACCGAGGTGAGACCCGAAATCCGGCCTGAGATTAGCCCCGAAATCATCACCGAGGTGAGACCTGAAATCCGGCCCGAGATTAGCCCCGAAATCATCACCGAGGTGAGACCTGAAATCCGGCCTGAGATTAGCCCCGAAATCATCACCGAAGTGAGGCCGGAGATCCGTCCCGAAGTGCGGCCAGAAATTCGCCCCGAGGTACGGCCCGAAATCCGTCCCGAGGTCAGGCCTGAAATCCGCCCTGAGGTGCGGCCCGAAATCCGCCCCGAGGTGAGGCCGGAAATTCGTCCGGAGGTGCGGCCCGAGATCCGCCCAGAAGTGCGGCCTGAAATCCGCCCCGAAGTGCGTCCCGAGATCGCCCCGGAACGCAAGAAATAAGGCAGCGAGACCGCGTATCCGGGAGGGCGCTCGCCGATGCCGTCCGATAAGCCGATCGCGCTCGTCAGCATGCCGACGCTTTCGGCGCGGTTTCCGTCGTTTCAGCTCGCGCTGCTCAAGCCGTTCCTTGAGCAGCAGGGCTTTTCGGTGCAGCCGTTCTCGCTGTTCATGTATTTCGGCACCCATGTCGGCTGGCGCATGAACGAGACGCTGGCCGATGTGTGGCCGAGTCTCATCGGCGAGTGGATCTGGACCAAGGCGGCGTTCGGCGAGAGCGGCGACGACGCCGAATATTTCGATGCCTTCGAGCACAACCTTCGAACCGTCTGCCGGCTGGCCGATTGTTCGCTCAGCGACCTGCGCCGCATCCGCGACGATGCGGCGCCGCGGTTCATCGATTTCTGCATCGACAGCGTCGACTGGAGCCGGTTCGGTCTGGTCGGCTTTTCGCTGGTATTCCAGCAGCTCCTCGCAAGCCTGGCACTCGCCCGCGCGCTCAAGGCCCGCCATCCATCGTTGCCGATCATCTTCGGCGGCGCCTCGTTGGAAGACGATATCGCCGAAGAGGTGATACGCGGCTGCCCGCAGGTCGATTACGCGTTCTGCGGTGACGCGGAAATCTCCCTGCCCAAGGTCATCCGCGGCATTCTCGATGAAAGCCCGCTGGACGGGTTGCAGGGCCTGATGTCGCGGCAGGGCGGCCAAGTGGTCTACGGCGGCCGCGCCGCCAATCTCAACGATCTCAACCGCACGCCGGTGCCGGAATTCGACGAATACTTTTACGCGCGCAGCGAAGGCGGCTACGGCCAATACAGCCAAACCAACGACGTCCTCATCCCGATCGAGACCGCGCGCGGCTGCTGGTGGGGGATGAAACACCACTGCACGTTCTGCGGCCTCAACCGCGCCGGCATGGAGTTTCGCGCCAAGGAGCCGCAACAGGTGATCGACATGCTCGAGACCCTGTCGCGGCGTTACGGGGCGCTGGACTTCAACGCCATCGACAACATCATGGCGCCCGAATATGCCGACAAGCTGTTCGGCCGGCTCGCCGAAGCCAAGAGCGATATCCGCCTGCACTACGAGATCCGCCCCTATTTCAAGCGCAGCCAGCTCGGGCGGATGCGCGCCGGCGGATCTGTTTTCCGTGCAGCCCGGCATCGAGAGCCTGTCGACCCATGTCCTGAAGCTGATGAAGAAACACTCCACCGGCATGCGCAATCTCGAGCTGATGAAGTGGTGCACCTATTACGACATCAACAATCTCTACAACATCCTGTTCGGCTTTGCCGGCGAGACGGTGGATGACTACAGCCAGCAATGCGAGGTGATCGCCAAGATCCCGCACCTGCAGCCGCCCTATGCCATCGCCAAGGCACGGGCCGACCGCGGCTCGCCGATGTTCACCGAGCCGGACCGGCACGGCGTCGGCCAGCTGCGGCCGGCGGATTGCTATCGCTACATTTTCCCGCGCGGTCGCTTCGATCTCGACAAGATCTCGTATTATTTCGATCACGACGGCCCGGGCTTGCTGCCGGATCACGAATACGACGCGATTTACCGACTGGTCGGGGCCTGGCAGGAGCGCTGGCGCAATGGCGAGCGGCCGACATTGCTCTATCGAAAATCGTGCGCGTCGATTTTCATCGACGACCGCCGTGCGCCCGACGCCCGGCATTTTGAATATTCCGACGGCGCCGCCGCGCTCTACGAGTTCTGCATGGATGCGAAGACCGACGAGGCGATTGCCACCCAGTTCGACCGCGCCGATTGGCTCGCGCCGGTCCTGGCCGATTTCCGCGACAGCGACCTCATGGTGCAGCTGGACGGCCATCACCTGAGTCTCCGCCTTGCCGAAGAACCCGTATATCTGATGGAAGCGTGGTCGGATGGCTTGGCACGGCTGCCGGCGCAATTTCACGCCGACCGCGCCGAGTTGCTCGGTCTCTTGCGCAAAAACGCGATCCTCCACGAATCTCCGACCCAGCCGATCCTGTCGCGCGACGGCTCGACCGCGCGCTGGATGCTGAACTCGCTGCAGGTGACGCTCACGCCGCGGGGCGCGGAACTGGCCGGCCGCTGCGTCCTCGAATTGCTCAAACGCTTCGAGGGCCGGCAGATCGCGACCCTCGGTTTGACCGCCGCCCCAATCCTCAATTCCTGCATCATGCAATCGGGCGGCCGGTATCACGGGTTGCTGATCCGGGCGCAGCGCAAGCAGCACGGTTCGCTCAAGCTGATCGAGGGTCCGATCGATCCAAACGAGCCCACCATCCTGCTCGATGATTCCATCGCCTCGGGCACCGCGGTGCAGTTGGCTTGCGACTATCTGCGCGACGCCGGCATCCGCGTCGAAGGCGGAATCTTTCTCGTCCGCTTCGGCTGGTATGGCGGGTACGCGCGCCTGCAGGAGCAAGGTTACCGCGTCGAGGCGGTGACCGACATCTGGAGCGACTTCATCCATCACATGGATGGCGAGCCGGAACCGGTCGGCAACCCGACAAAGATTTTCCCGGCCATCCGATGGAGTGACGAGCGCGCTGCCGAAGGCTTGCATCCGGCCGCATTGGCGCGCCTCGCGATGCGCGAATATCTCACCAAAGGCACGCTGCCGCACCCGCCGCGAACGCTCGACGCGGACTATGACGCGGCGGGCGGCGCGTGGGTGAGCTTGCGCTCGCTGGACAATATTTATGTCCGCCACGCGCGCGACGGTTTTTGGCATTTTCCGGGGGAGGAAGCGTGGCCGGCGCCCGAGGGCGTGATCAGGGCGGCGTTGCGGACGGCGGCGGAGCTGCCGCCGGGGGAAGCGCTGCGCCAGGTCGACGACAGCGCGATCGCGGTGACGTTCTTTTCGGCCTTGGAGGCGTGTCCGGTCGGCGCGCTCGACAATGACCGCTACGGCATTGTGGTGCGCAGCCTCGAGCGCCCGGGCTGGATGGGCGGCGCCTTGCCGCGCATGCCCGGCATCCTCAACGAATGGGACCAATACCAGCACGCGCGCATCACCAACGGGCGGCTGGTTTCGTTCGAGCCGCATGTCATCTTGCGCCACGATGTCTTCAAGGTCGTCGAGCCGGGTATCACGTGGCAGCCGACTGGGGTCGCGGTACCCGACGCGCCGCATCCGCTGACGCAAGCTGCGTATGGCCCGCCCGTGGCGGCGCGCGCGCGCGATCTCGCGCTGGCGCGATTGTCCGGCGGCGAGCCGCAGACAGCGCCGCTCGCCGACGATCTCTTGCCGCGCGACGTCGATTCTCTTTATGTGAGCGTCTATCTCGGCGGCCGCCTGCGCGGCTGCTTCGGCTCAAGCCTGCAGCGCCTCGACGAGGATGTGACGACGTTGGTCGACGCCGCGCTCGGCGATTCCCGTTTCGAAGCGGGGCCCGATGTGACGGCGCCGGACGACGTCGCGGTCAGCGTCGCGCTCCTTTACGATCGTCTCGCGCTCGGAATCCATTCCGTCGACGACATCATCCGCCGCATCCGCTACGGCCGGCACGCCTTGATGGCGGAGCAAGGCAACCGCTTCGCGCTCTATCTGCCGTCCATCGTCAGCCGCTATAACCTCACGCCTACAGCCTTCGTCGAGGAGCTTCTGCACAAGGCGCAGATTACGCAGCCGCCGTATCGCTGGATTCGCTTCGAATGCGCGACATGGCTCGCCGACCGCGCCGGCGAGCGGCTGATGGAGGGAAGTTTCGCGCCCGAGCCGCCGCCGAACGCCCTGCCCGATCTGGTGCGACGGCTCGAGCCGCTGGGCGTGGATTACCTGCTGCGGCACCAAAAGCCCGACGGCACGTTCTTTACCCGCTACGATCCGCTGCAGGATCAGCTCTATTCCGGCGTCGACCTGCCGCGGCTGGCGCACGCGGCGTGGGTGCTGGCGCGGGCAGCGAAATCAAGCGGCCAGCTGGCCGGCGAAGCCGCCGCCAGGACGACAACGTTTCTGTTGAATACGGCCGGCGAAACGACGGACGGTATTTGGCTCGTGCACGACGGCAACGAGCAATCCGTGGCCGAGATATCCTTGACCGCGCTGGCGCTGTGCGAGGCCGATGGCGCACTTGCGGCGCGCTGGGTGC
The DNA here is from genome assembly GCA_963831975.1 of uncultured Alphaproteobacteria bacterium. Taxonomy (GTDB): domain Bacteria; phylum Pseudomonadota; class Alphaproteobacteria; order Rhizobiales; family Xanthobacteraceae; genus BOG-931. The sequence goes on along the minus strand of CAWHSO010000025.1, from coordinate 1,027,517 downwards.
CGCAGCTTGCAGCCGCGCTGTGGTCGCGCATCGACGTGCACGGCCGCGTGCATACCCATCGCGATACCGCATTGGCGACGGACGCGTTCCAGGACTACTTCCCGGGCCAGGTGCTGTTGGCGCTCGGCAGTGCGGCGCAAGCGCAGCTGACGCCGGTCGACGAGGCCAAGCTGTCGCGTGCCTTCCGTTATTATCGCGACCGGTTTCGCAACCGGCCGCATTTCGGCCAGGTGTCGTGGCTCACGCAGGCGTGCCGCGCCTGGTGGCGGGTCACCGGCGAGCGTTGTTTCGCCGAGGTCGCCTTCGAGGTTGCCGATTGGATATTGCGCTTTCAGCGGCAGAAAACCGGCGCATTTCTTAACGATCACCAGTCCGATACGCCCGGCTACACGACCGCGCTTTATATCGAGGGCATCGCGGCGGCGGCCGCGCTGGCGCGCGAAACCGGCGAAGCGCCGCGCCACCGCGATTATCTCGACTCGTGCCGGCGGGGCTTGCAATTCCTCGACAGTCTGATCATCCAGCCGCGCGACGCCACCGTGCTGCCCAATCCGGCGCTGGCGCTCGGCGGCTTGCGCCGCAGCTCGCGGCGCAGCGAGGTCTATGTCGATTTCGTGCAGCATTATCTTGCCGCCGTGCTGGAAACCGACCAAGCATCGCATACTGGATAGCGACCATCCGCCCGCCGGGTGATGATCGACAAACTGCCTTATGATAATTTGGAAGTTGAAGGCAACGCGCCTATCAACCAATAGCGTTTTACCCAACGGAGACGGGCTGATGAAAAATCCCTTTTTGTACGATCTTGCAAAATCCACTCCCGCGGTGAAGAAGCCGTCCGGCACCGTGCAGCTCGCCTACGAGAAGGTGTTCCCGGTGGTGGCGGGACAGAACGCGGCCATGGCCCTGGTCGTCCTGAAAAAAGGGGGCATCCGCGAGCCGCACTGGCATCCCGATGCTTGGGAGTTCGATTACTGCATCAGCGGCGAGGCCCGCATGTCGGTCGTCGGGCCGAACAACGAATGGCAAAGTTTTAAGGTCGAACCCGGCCAGATCGTATTCGTCCCGCAGGGCTATTTTCACTATTTCGAGAATATCGGCGAAGACGATCTCCGCTTCCTGATCGTGTTCAATAACAGCACCAAGGAAAGCGGCGACGATATCGGCGTCTCGGTGTCTTTGGGCGGAACGCCCAACCATGTCTTGGCGGCGACGTTTGGGGTGCCGGACTCCGTGTTCGAGCAGATCCCCAAGCTGCACAAAGAGGTCATCATCACGTCGAAGCGCAAGCGGGGTCGTTAATCGCCGCGCAGCCCGACCCGCGACAGCGGTCGAAACGGAGGGCTAGCAGACATTCCAAGGCCTTTCAGGAGCCACGAAGCAGCCCACTCCGCGGCTAAGAGCGTCAAGTTTTGTCGGCCAATACGGCACAAAATCGCGGATTAGCGCCGATTTACGCCTCGTTAGGGATAACAGATTACTATCCTCGAACCGCCGGTCATTCCGATCGGGCAAGTGCACGTGACGCGTCGCAAGTGCAAGCGCGCGTGTAGCCAGAGGGTTCGGGTACCATGTCCAATATCACTTTGAACGCGGGCATTCGGCAGAACTTGCTGTCGCTGCAGAATACCTCCGCGGAACTGACCACGACCCAGGAGCACCTGGCGACTGGTAAGAAGGTCAACACCGCCTTCGACAATCCGACCAGCTATTTCACCTCGCAATCGTTGACCAACCGCGCCAACGACCTGAGCGCGCTCCTCGACCAGATCGGCCAGGGTCAGCAGACGCTCAATGCGGCCAATAACGGCCTCACCGGCCTGACCAGCCTGCTCGAGCAAGCGCTGTCGACCGTACAGCAGGCGCAGCAGACCACGCCGACCGCGGCGGCGGCGACGACCGGTTCGGTCGCGCTGACCACCGTGAACGCCGGTGGCAACCTGCTGATCAATGTCGGTTCCACCAGCTACACGGTCGCGATCACGGCGAGCGAATCGTTGTCCTCGATCGAAGCGCAGATCAACGCCGTCTCCGGTCTCGGCTCCAACGGCGCAGTGACCGCGAGCGACGACGGCAGCGGCCATCTGGTGCTCACCGGCAACACCAACACCACCGCGTTCACCGTCTCGGCGAATGCGGAGTCTCTGGCGCTCGGCGTCACCACCAGCGCCACGGTCAACAACGCCGTCGCGCCGGTTTCGGCCACCCGCACCACGCTGCAGGGCAACTACAACGCGCTGTTGACGCAGATCGACCAGCTTGCCGGCGACTCGTCGTATAACGGCGTCAACCTGCTCAGCGGCGACACTCTGCAAGTGCTGTTCAACGAGAACGGCACCAGCTCGTTGAGCATCGCCGGCGTGAACTTCAACTCCAAGGGTCTCGGCCTGTCGACGATCTCCGGCACCGGGTTCCTCGACAACAACAATATCACCGCGACGGAAACCTCGATCAACTCCGCGATCACCGCCGTGCGTGCCCAGACCGAGACGTTCGGCACGAACTCCTCGACGATCCAGACCCGTCAGTCGTTCGAGCAGAACATGATCAACACCCTGCAGACCGGCGCCAGCAATCTCGTGCTGGCCGACCAGAACCAGGAAAGCGCCAACCTCTTGACCGAGCAAACGCAGCAGCAATTGGAAATCTCGGCGCTGTCGATCGCCAACCAGGCGAACCAGTCGGTCCTCAAGCTGTTCCCGTAATACCTTCTGGAGCAGGCCTACGAAGGCGGCGGGGCGAAAGCCCCGCCGCTTTCATTTTTGTCGTCCGGCCCGATCGGGATCATGCTCGAAGCCCAGCAAAGGCGAAACGGTTGGGCCTTGGCTTCCGCGCCTACTGAAAGTGCGAGAGCACCCAGCCCACCGCCCATTTGACCGCGGCTTCGACCACCCAGCCGGCCAGCACGGCGACGGCGAAGCCGATTGAGGCCCAAGTTGCGATTTTTGACCGGGACATTTCCAGCGCGGCCACGGTCGGCCGGATCATCTCGACCGATTCGGCGTGCTGGTCGAGTTTTGCGGACAGTTCGCGCAATGCCGCGGCGTTGTCGTCATGACGGTGCGCCTGGAGCTCGCGGTTCTCGTCCATCCGCCGTTGCAATTCGCGAACGCTCGTCTCGAGAGAGCCTATCGCGCGGCTGATCTCGTCGAGTTTCCCGGGCATCGGCGCAATTTTCCTATTGCTTCGCCGCCGCCGGAGCCGACGGCGTCGTCACCGGCGGCACCACCGCGACCTGCGGAATCTTGGCGCACAAATCATGCAGGCTCGGGATCGGAATCGACGTATTGAGCGGTGCGAGTTGCTGGATACCGGTCGCCAGATCGCCGAAGACCTGCGTGCAATGCACGTTGGCGCATAGATTGTTGCTGGCCATCATGAGCAGCCGCAGTGCTTCAAGATCCGTCGAGACTTTCAACGTCAGCGGCACCGGATGCGCTTTGATGACATCGGCGAATTGCTTGGTCGCCATCCAACATTGCTGGCCGTGGCCGTCCTGCAGCGCGGGGACGGCGGTCGAAAGCGCAATGGCGCCGTCGGCATCCTCGCCGATGAACGTGGCCAGATCCTGGAACGGCTTGGCGAGCGCCGCGAGCACGTTGTCGGCGGCGCTCGCGGCCGCGCCGCCCTGCTGGCACTGTGGCCTGGTATCGCCCAACGGGTTGCACGGGCCGTTGAGCTCTACGAGCGGTTTGGTGGGCTTTGTGGTCTGCGCGTGCGCCGGCCACGACGCCAGCGTGAGGCAGAGGACGGCGAGCATGATGCGGCGCATGATCAGTTTCCTTTCGTCAACGAGGCGGGATGCACACTGGCAGTGAAGAACGTTTTCATGATCCACGTGGCGACATTGCAGGCGACGCCGATGGTGACGACGGCGGCGGTTTGCTGATCGGCGTCCATGCCGACCTTGCCGCCGCTGATTAGCGTCAAGATCATGGCGAAAGCGGCGACGGCTTGCGTCCAGTTGATTTTCGACGCCCAGGCGGAAACGACGGGTACGGTGGCGGTGGGTACGACAGGCTGTGGTGACATCGGTTTCTCCTAATCCATGCCCTTTGCTGAATCTTCTTTGGCGCGATGGGCGTCCACGGCGTCGATCACGGCCTTGGCGCCTTGTTGCTCGATTTGCTGCACGAGCGCCGCCGGCACGTCACCCTCCAAGAACGCGGGCACGTTGGCCTTGATGGCGGCGGCAATGACCGCGGCCAGCGCCGCGGCGCCGACCTGATAATCGGTTGCTGTCGCGTTCATGTTGCCCACTCCGTGATGAGCCGGTCCGCCGTCATCGGCGGCACGACGGTGTTGTTGTCGACGAGGCCGCAGATGCCGGGAATGGTGTGCGGGCCCGGGCCAAAACTGTCGCCGTTGTTCTGCCAGAGCCACGGCGCCTTCCAGCTCGCCTGCACTTTCGCCACCGGGCCGTATTGGCAGAGCCACAGCTTGTGCGCGGCGAAATAGGCGTCCTTGCCGCCGATCTGCTCCTTGGCGACGTTGCCGGAATAGACCACGGCCTTGCGATTGAGCTTGACCTCGATCGTTTCGAGGAACGCCCTGGCCAAGGCGGCGCTCGGCTCCCGGCTGCCGACATTCTCCCAATCGAGCGCGACCAGCGTGCCGGAATCCGCGTCCGCGACCGAGAGGAAATGCTCGGCCTGGGCCGCGGCGGGCGCGCTGAAATCGAAGAAATGATAGGCGCCCCATTTCAGCCCGGCAGCGAGCGCAAGCTTGCGCCGGCTGGCATAGGCCTGATCGACCACGGCGCCGCCCTGGCTCGCCTTGTGGATGACGCCGACGATGCCGGCCGCCTTGACCTTGCCAAAATCCTGCACCGGGTCGCCGTGATAGATGTCGATGACGAGGGGCTGCATCAGAAAACTCCCCAATCGCCGTGTTTCGGGATGTAGAGATCGGCTTTGCCGATCACGTCGATGCTCACACGGCCGACGCCGGGAAGACCGATGCGGCGCGCCGCGCCCTGCGACAGGTCGATGTCGCGGCCTTTGACGAACGGCCCGCGATCGTTGATGCGCACCACGACGGAGCGGCCCCGATAGGTGACGCGAACCAGCGTGCCGAACGGCAGCGTGCGGTGCGCCGCCGTCATGGCGTTGGGATCGAACCGCTCGCCGCTCGCGGTGTGACGGCCGGATTCGGCGCCGTAATACGACGCCGTTTCGGCGTGCGTGGCCGGGAGCAATAGGCAAAGGAACAGCGTGGCGAGAATCGCTCGCATGAGGTTCACCTTTGTGTTTTGGAAAAGGTTTCGGGCGCGTCAGGCCGACGCGTAAAGCGGCGAAAAACGCCTGACTCAGAACGTTGCTAGCGTGCGGATGGTCCGTCGGTCGGCGTTGCGCGATCTACATCCGGGCGAAATATCTGATCGATGTAGGTCGCTTGATCGCGGACGTAGGACTGCCGAAGATGCCCGTAATTGTAATACATGAGATGGCCGTCCTTGTCGGCAATCGGACAGAATTCGCTGTCGCACAGATAGTCCAACGGCTTGATCACCCGCGCGCCCGCCGCCTCTGCCACGCGCTGAATTTTGTCGCTGATCTTTCCGACGAATTTCTCCATTTGCGACCGTGTCGGGCTTTCAGGAATTTTCGGCCGAGCAAGCAAACGACGCCATCCCCTCGGCGCCAAAGCTTCAAGATCGTATTTGCTCGATGATGGAGTTTCCAAGAGCACAAAAACTCTTTTACCGGCACCGACGAGATGAGAAATTAACGCCGCAAAATTAGCGAGGGCGCGATCCTGCGCAGCTTCCGAATCTCGCAGCACGGCCTTCGACGGATCGCTGCGAAGGTAATATTCCGCGTCTGTGAACTCTGGCGTCCACCACGCCGCCAACGCAACGGTTTTGACCTTCTCGCTAACGAGCGTCGGCAGGATCTTGTCCACGAAGGGAGCACAGGCTGGATTCCGATCGCGCGCGATGTCCGGAATTGGCGGGCAGCCGCCATGCACGTCAAATATAACACGGTTACGCTTGAGGTCGATCGTGCCTTGCGCGATAAGTTCGCGCACCCTGGGAATGTATTGTTCCATCGTGCTGTCGCCGACCAGAATGGTTTGTTCGGCGTCCGGGTTGCCCAATGCCACCTCGTCTTCTGCGGTGTGCTCGAAATCTTGCGCTGCCGCTACTAGGTCCTCCGCGCCCGGATTGCGGAAGGCAAATCCGCCACTGGCATAAGTGAAATATCCTGACAAGCCGATCGCCGCCATCGCCGCGAGCAATGCGACCGCTTTGACCGGCCACGATTTGCCGAAACGTAGCGGTTTCTCCACGAGAAAATAAGTCAGCCCTGCCAGCACAAAGCTAAGCAGGATTGCAAGCGCCGCAACGGCCGAGGACGGCGCCTTTCCATTGACGATGCGAATGAAGGACAACAGCGGCCAGTGCCACAGATAGAGCGGATAACTGATCAAACCGATTGCGACCAGCCCGCGAGCTGCGAGCAGCTTGTTATTGACCCATGCGTGGGGGCCCGACGCAATCATCAGGTAGGTGCCGACAACCGGCAGCAACGCCCTCCAGCCCGGAAACTTCCTTGTTTCGTCGACCGTCAGCGCGGCCGCAACGATGAGCAGCAGCCCGATCACGGCCGTGACATTGCGCGTTATTGGACTCTGGCGCATCGCCGGCACCGATCATTTTAAGCGCACGTCGCGGCAGTTTGCGAAAGATTCCGGCTAGGTTCTCCCAATGGAGCGACAGATAGGCGAGCACGGCACCCGCCATCAATTCCCAAAATCGCGCAAGCGGCGAATAAAAATCCGCCGCCGCATCGGAGGAGAGCACGTTGAAAGTGAAGCTGGAGGCAAGCAGCAGCAGCAGGAGCACCAGCGTCGCGCCTTTGCGCTTCCAGACCAGGTACAGCAACAAGGGCCAGACGATGTAAAACTGCTCCTCGATTCCCAATGACCATATGTGCAGCAGCGGCTTGATCGCCGCGGCCTTGTCGAAATAGCCGGCCTCGTTCCACAGAACGAAGTTGGAAACAAACGCCGCACTGCCGGCAACGTGCTTGCCGAGCGCCTTGTATTCGAACGAAAACAGCACCAACCAGCCCGCCACCATGCAGGCCAGCAACACGACAATCAGGGCCGGGAAAATTCGCCTGATTCGCCGTATGTAGAACTGCGAGAAGCGGAATGAGCCACGCTCCATGCCGGCGAGCAAAATGGTGCTGATCAGATAGCCGGAAATGACGAAGAATACGTCGACGCCGATAAATCCGCCGCGTATCCAGGCGGGAAAGGCGTGAAAGCCGACCACTGTCAAGACGGCGATGGCGCGCAGCCCGTCGATGTCCGGCCGATAGTCGAGCTGGCTGGCCGTCTTGGGTTGATCGGGCGATTCGGAACCCGGCGAAACCGACGCGCGCGGCGCCGTTAGCGGCGGGTGTTTCGTTTCGGCAATCGTCATCGCCGCCGTTCATAACATAATTTGGCAGCGGGCAACGCGCAGATAGTTGCAGACGGCTAATAGCGGTCAGTCAGCCGTGCAAAGTGTTGCACCGTCGAGTCGCTCCGGGCCTCGTTCCCGGCACATTCGCGCTGCCGCTCAGAGCGCTGCCTTGAACTATGTCCACTTCACCCCAGTAACGGTTTGACGCCGCCACTCGACCTTGCCAAAGTCGCGTCAGCTCAGGCCGCCCTCGACGACGACACCATTAATGGTGCGGTTTGAAGACGGCCGTGAAGGTCATCGTCGAATAATTTTCAAATTCTCCGTGCATATTGAACGCCAACACCACCTCGACCTTGACCATCGCAAATGTCGACGGTTGCCCGTAGCACAATGAGGGAATGGTAGAGTCGCGTGAAAAATACGCCACTCTCGGGAGCGTCCAATAAGGTATTGCCGCCGCTCCCACGTCGAGAATAGCGCCCCCCAAGATACTTGAACGCCGTTGACGAAGTTGCACTCTGTCGGCTGATTGATCGCCGCAGCGAAAAATCCGCCGTAGGACGGATTTCCCGTGAGCGACGCGCCATTGCAGTTCAAGATTGATTCCGGAGCCCGCCTTGCGAACCGATCGGCGCCGCCATGAGGCGGCCAATGTATGGCAAGCGGATCGGACTGACCCGCGCAACTGCCGCCGTTATAGGTGCATTTCACCGTGAACTGCGAGGAAATATTGGCCGACATGACCTTTCCGGCGAAATCGAGAGCGTTGTTCGCGCTCTTGAACGCCCGCGATCCTGTGGCAAGGCCATCGGCCACGCCAGGCCTATCGGAACCATTGACCGGATCCCAATTCAGAACAAATTGATTGCCGGACGGTATTTGCCAGAGATTGGGACATCTCGTGATTTGCCATTTATCAGATGCGACGACGGTCACTTCCATGGTCTGCAGTGGATAGATATAAGTGCCCTCCCAATCAGTCGGCTGGCATCCGTGGAAGCCGCCGATTGTAACCCACTTCGCGCCGGTCGCGTTTGATCCGGTCGGCAACGGATCAGCGTTGGTGATCGTGATGCGGCAACCGACCGGAAAATCGGATGCGACTGGCACGCTGGTTGCGTAAAACGCACCGCCGCCGAGCACGTAGTTCCAGCCGCAATGCGCGCTATCGACGATCACAGAACCTGATGTGAAAGGCGCCCCGTTGACCGTGGGAAGCATCACGCCTGCTGGCGTGGTGTTTTGCGACGCCGCTGGAATTATGCCCGCAAAAAAACCCGAAACAAAGCCAAAAAGCACAGTTGCCGGCCAGAGTTTCTTGATCATCGGTCGGTCATTCGCTCCTTATCATCACCGCGTTTCGCACCCATCATAGTCCATAGCCGGAATTCACGCCATCGATGAAGGGAATCAACGCAGGATTACGGAACCGAGAAATATTCGGCCGTCACCTTGCAATTCGTCGGATTGGTCGCAGCGGCGGTCCCGACGTTGAATTGCACTTGACCGGATGAAGGCGTGTAAGCCTCCGATCCTGCATTGTTAAAAGAGGTGAGCTGCTGCATGTTGTTATTAGTATTCGCCGTGCTATTGGTCACCGTGCCTGCGGTGCCTGACGGCAGAATTTGCGCGCCTCCGCCGGACGGCGCGGTGTTCATTCCGATAGCTGCCCCGGATAATGATCCACCGCATTGCGAAATCAATACGCGGTTGAACTGAACTTCCGTATCACCTGGCCAAAGCACAATCGGGATGGCGTTGTCGCCGGTAACTCCAAAATTGACCGTGATGGTTTGGCGCATCATGCCTACGCCCACCACCGACGCGGCCTGCGCTCCGGTCAAGTCCACCTCCGACGTACCGTTGAGACTGCCCTTGATCGTGCCCGCGCCGCCCACGGCTATCTGCGCATTGGTCGCGGCGCCGCTGAGATCGGAGAATGCCGGCTGCGACTGATGTGGCACACCCGAAGTGGAAATCGAATCGATCCACTGATGCGCCGTGGCGGCAACACTCTCGATACCGCCCAGAGTTGAACCGGAGGGATTTGGCAGCGCCGCAGCGGGCACGCCACCGCAAGCAGGATCGACGGTTGAACCTTGACCGACGATGACTTGGCTGGTCGTGCACGGCCCCAGAGCAGCTTGCGCCGATGCACCTTCGCTCACCGGGATTGAATGTGCAGTAGCCGTGGCGTTGCCTGTGCCGCCGTTGGGAACGCCCAATGGCGCGCTCTGCGGATCGTCATGGCCATCTTGATAGTCCTGTGCGAACGTACAAGAGCCAAAAGGCAAAATAGAAGCGCACGCCGCATTACCGGCTGTTGTAAGATAACCGTGGCCAGCAAAGATGCTCGGTCCAGTCGATCCGGCGACGCCGGCACCCGATAAGGTCCAACTGCCGAAGTCAACGTTGCTATTATTGGCTACTATAAAAGCGCCGGCAGAGAATGACACCGCCGATGGAACTGCCGTCGTTCTGGCGTCAATAAGTACAGAATAATTTGCCAAATTCCAATGCACGAGGCCATTGGCTAGCAAGGTTTCATTGCCGGGGTTAACTCTTGCGCCATCAGCGGCAACGTGTGAGCCGCTATTTCCCCACGTGCCCCAATAGATGTTTTCGTAATCGCAAACGACCAATTGCCGGCACTGTATTCCAGGACCCGCGCCGTTGACCGCGGTGATTTCTAAATTGTTGATACCAGCCTCGGCACCGTCCTGAATAGTGATGCCATTAGCACCGCCTGGAATTGACAGAATAACATTCGCCGGCGTTGTGGCATTCCCTTGGATTGACGTGAGTTGCGAAGAGCTGCCGCCGCTGTTTCCGTTGATCGTGCAAAGCGCACCATTAACGGCAGTTCCGTATGTACCATCGGCAAGCTGAATGGCGACGGCACCCAAAAACGTGACAAATTGCGACCGCTCCGCACACGCCCCTCCGAATGAGCGTGGAGTTGATGCTGTCAGGCCGTCGTTCGCATCATTACCGGTCGGACTCGCATAAATCGTGGTGCCCCCAGCCGGAACGAGATACGGCCCTGGATTATAAAACGTCTGCCACGCGCCATTGACAATCTTCACCCCGACCGACTGCTTCGGCCACAACATCGCGTAGAGATCAGGCGGAAACCCCGACAGAATTTTCCCGTTGGTACTATCCCCATTCTTGATCAGCACCGAGCAATTCGACGGAAACCCCGCGACCGCCGGCAGCGTCAAGGTGAACTGCCCGGTCGATCCCGTGCCGGCCAGCACGGTCCCCCCGCAATATTTCGCCGCGATCGTGGTGTTCGAAGTAACCGGCCACGGCAAGTTGGCGTCGACGCCGTAGCCCAGGAACGTGGCGCCGGCGGCCAGGCAGGCGGCCACGATAGCGGCGCCGGCCAATCCAAAGCGGCGCAATACGCCGGACTGTTTGTTTGCTTGATTCGTCATCGCGTCGTCCATCCCATCATAATCCATAGCCGGAATTCGCGCCATCGCTGAAGGGAATCAACTCGAACCGCGACCCCGCGGGCGGGGACAACGAGGTGCTACCGTCGAACGTGTCGGCGCCGGTCGGCACCAGGGTCACCGCCGCCGATCCGATCACGATCTTAAAAGTGATCGAGCCAACGCGCGACGATGCCGCAGGCACGGTGATTGTCAGCGGCGAAGTGACATTAACGTTAAGGATGACATCGTCCGCCGTGACCGGCAGGTCGGCCGAGCTGTGGATGGCGCGCTGCTTTTCGGCGCGCCGCGCCAGCGCGAAGCCGCCCGCGGTCGCGCCGTCGTGCACCACGGCGCGGTTGTTGGTGGTGTCGACGACGACCTCGCCCGGCGCGCCGGTGAAGGCCGCGACCTGGGTCGAGGTGCCGCGGCGCAGTTGGACTTGTGTTGCCGTTGCCATGGCGGCGCCCTACCCCACGAGCCGCAGCGGCAAGCCGTCGTCATTGGCCGGCTCGTCCAACGCGCCCATGATCTCTTGCAGCATTATCGTCACCGCCGAGAAAGTTATAGTGCCGGCGCCGCCGCGGAAAATTTCGACATTGTATGTCTGCGTCGAGGTTGCCCCGGGATTATCAAGAAGATTGAATGTATTTGATCCGAGAATCTCGCCATTCACGTTTGCATCTCCTATTTGCAGCGCAGCCCATAGGGGCGTTGAGCCCCGGTAGATTTGCGATATCACCTGTGAAGATGTCGTCGATGACGTAAATCCGGAAACAGTCGCACTTATCGCAACGAGATTGATGGCCGATGTCGGCGTGATCGAGTTCGACCATGCAACGCCGGGCGACCCCGACGACGTCGTTCCACCCGATGGCGATGAATAGTATACGGTTTGCACAAGATCGCCGGGCTTATGCACGCCGGGCCCGAACAGCTGCACCTTGCTTGGCGTCGTATCCCAGCCGGTGCCGCTGTGCCATGTCACCTCGACATAGCCGGCAATCCTGATCGCCACGCCGGACAGGCTCGCGATATTCGTTTGAATGACGCCCGCCGTGCCGCCGCCCTGCGTACCCGCTCCCGTGGTCTGCAACACGTCCTCGGCGAGCGGAAAGACCTGCGTGGCGGTCGATTGATCGCTTAAGCCCACGCGAATGTCGGTGCAGTTCCCCGATGTTTCCGTGCGGCAGATCAGCGTGACCCAAAGCCGGCAAACGACGCCGGTCGTGCAGCCCATCGTATTGCCGCTGGTGACCTGAAACGACAGCGGCGCCGTGATTTGCCCATAGACGACGCCATTCGATCCGTTATTGAGCGTCGTCGATCTGAAATTGACCAGCACCGGATTTGTCGATGCCGGATTGCTGCCGTTCACGCCCAGCACCGTTATGGTCAGATTATTGCCGGCCACGGCGGCGGCAAGTTGCAGATTGATCGGCGCCTCATAACCCTGCGCCGATTGCGCCAGCGCCGACGATCCGACACTGAGCCCAACGCTCGACAGCGCCGCGCCGCTGGCGCGCTGATAGCTCTTGACCACCCAGACGCCGGAGCCCAGATAGGCGGCGATTCCGGTGTCGCCGCTCGCCGCCGCGATATTGCTGCCGCCGTTCGGCAGAACGAGATTGCCGCTCGCCACCAGCGTCGGCGTGCCGCCATTGATGAAAAACGACTTCCACTGCCCGAGCGCGCAGCTCGAGCCGAAGCTCGTGATCGTGGCCGAGCCGCTGATCTGGATGTGGTTGGCCGGGTTCGAGCACAAGTCGGTGGTTGCGGCCGAAGCAAGGCCGACCAAGCCGCCGCCGACCTGCGGATAGATCAGGTGGTTCGTCGGGTCGACGGCCCAAAGATTGAGCCAGGCGGCGCCGTCCCATTGCTGGACCCATCCGGTGCCGGTGTTCCACCACAGCATGCCCGTCGCCGGCGAGGCGGGCGCCGTGCCGCCTTCGAAGAGCGCGAGCGCGGCGCCGAAGCAGTTGTTGATGTCCTGCACCAAAGTGAGGCCCGACACCGTGCCCGTGGTCGGCATGACGCAGATGGCGGGCGCTGCGGACGCGGGGGCTGCCGCAACGATCATGCCGGCGACAAAGAATGCGGCAAAGGCCGCGCGAATGCGTTCGATCATGTCAAAATCCCTCGACCGTTATGTTGACGTTGTCACGCTCGACAAACGAGCCGCCGTTGGTGAAACGAATTGTCAGCTGCGAGCGCGACAAGCCGCTGATGGTGTATTGATCGCCCGCCGTCGGCTGCCACGACACGCTCACATAAGGCAGATCCGCGCTGCCCGGCCCGCCGTTGAACGCCGCCGGCGTCGCCGGGCTCGGCGGATCGCGACGGAAGGTGATCGGCAGGCCGCCGCTCGGCACCGACTGATTCTGGTAGTGATCGATGCGCGACGGCAGTTGCACCGCAAAGCTGAAGGCTAAAGCCTCGGCGATGGTATTCGGGTCGCTCGATTGCAGGGCCAGCCGGAAATTCCAGGCCATCGCCGGATAGACGCCCGGCACGAACTTTTGCCACGCGCCAAATGTCGAGCCGTCCTGCGACAGCGCGATCTCGATCCAGCCGTCGACGTATTGGGTTGAGGCGGAGCCGAGAATATCGGCATCGGTCAGGACGTCGGAGTCGGCGAGAACATTCTGGCCGACCGGCTGGCCTTGGATTTGCGTCGACGCGTTCACCGAGGCCTGCACCACCGACCCGGCGTTGACGATGTGCGCCGCCGGGATGGTGTAGTAGACCGGCGTATCGGTGATCACGCCGCCGAAATCGAGCACGTCCGGGATCGAAAAGACGATGGTATCGCCGGACAGAACGCCGCCGCCGGCGACCGGCGCGCTGATGGCGACCGTCGCCGGCGTTCCGGTGATGGAGCCGTAATCGATATCGGTCGCGGCCGCAGTCGCGACTGCGCCGTCATCGACGGCCGCCGTCGCCATGCCCACGACCGAGCCATAATCGATCACGTTGTCGTTGATCGCCGTGACGGTCGCGAGCGCCGGAATGACGCCGCTCGTCGTGGTATCGGCGACCGCCATGCCGACCGCAACGTTCGACGGCAGATAGGCGAACGACAGAACGTTGCCGCTTGCGGTCGCCGCACCCGTCACCGCCGATTGCAGCAGCGGATTGGCGCCGAGAATATTTCCGGCGCCGCCAAGCCTCAAGTTTCCGGCATCGACGCCGATGCCGTTTTCGAACGTACCGGCCCAGCCGGTCGCCTTTTCGTCGAAGCCGGCCAGGAGGTTGAGCGAAAGCTGGTTGCCCGATATCTCGACGGCCGCGGCATTTTCGCTGTAGACCGTCAGCCCCGCGACCGGCTGGCAGCGCGCCTTGATGAGGAATGTGCCGTTGCCCTGCGCGATGAACGGCGGGTGCGCCTGCGAGCGGATGAATTACGCGGCGTCCCAGATATCGCCCTGGCGGATTTCGTAGAGAATGCCGTTGCGAAAGTCCTCGATCTCATCCCAGTAGATCTTCTGAAACCCGGCCTCATAGTTGGTGTAGCCTTTGGTGTCGTTGAAAAATTTTACTTTGCCGGTGACGCTCACGGTTCATCCTCCGATGTGATGATGAAACCCGCGCGAATGCGCGCGCGGCCGCCGGCGGTGAATGCTTCACGCGCCGATGCGGCCTCGCGCGTCGCTCGCGAGTTTGCTGTTGATTGATTGACGATGATGGAGAGTTGCGAAGCGCGCCGCACGCAGTTCGCCAAGGCGCGCCCGCACGCGAGGCAATGCCGCAAAAAACCGCCGCGCGTCAAGCGCGCGGATCGGATCGCGTTCTGAAAACTTTCGATATCGCATTGAATTCGCGGCGGAAAAATTTTTGGTCGGCGAAGGCGCAAAACCGGCCGCTGAGGCCGACCGCGTCGCCGCACTCGCCGAAATTCTCGGAAAAGATTCGCAAGGAATGATTTTCAGAGATAGCGCAGCGTGGCGGCGAGCTTGCGCACAAGCTCTGCCTTGTAGCCGAGCATCCATTGCGCATAAGGCACGACGCGCTCGCCTTTTGCGGCGGCCTCACGCCGATATGATTGATAGGACTTGTTGACCGGCCGCAAATCGCCGGACTTGCGCAAGCGTTCGAGCTCGTCGTCGATTCTGGCGATAGCGGTCTTGGCCTGGTCAAGGATCTCTTCATCGGAGTGCAGATCGACATGGCGCTGCTTGGCGGCGCGAACCACCGCCTGGCAGGCCGACAAAGTCGCGCCATCGCGGGTTTCGCGGCCGTGCAGGCGGGCGGCGGCGGCGGCCGCAATGGACGCGGCTTCGAAAGCCCGCGGACACCACCAGCGGCAATGCACGGTTTCCGTGGGCGCGCAGGCGATTTCGGCGCCCGGCGCGGCCGCGGCTACACGAATGCCATCCGGCCCGTCGATGACCGCGATCGCGGCAAGGCCAAAACCTTCGCGAAACGCCGCGACCAGGCGGGCGGGCGCGGCCGCGGCGTTCACCGCACCGGCACCCGGCGCCGGGCGAGCTCGCGGGCAATGATTCGCAAGCCGTGGAGCTTGCGGGCGTGGAAGGCGCGGCGCGTGATCTTGAGCCGCTTCACGCGCTCATCGATATCGGCGTCGAACGCCGCCCACAGCGCGCCGAGATTGACCGCGCGGGCGAGGTGATGAAACTCGCTTCCAGCGAGATAAAGCGCGGGCCAGCGCAGCGCCTCTTCCATTCTGGCGATCTCGGCCGGTGACGGTGGAATCCGCACGCGGTTGCGTATGCGCGCCATGCGCTCGAGCTCATGGGTCTCCAGCTGCGAATTGAGATCGGCGCGGTCGTAAAGATAGACCGGCATGGAGTTGATATAGCCGCGCGGCCGCGTCGGCAGCGGCAAGCGCGACAGCGTGCGAAAGCCCTCCTCCATGCGCGCCATGACGTGGAAGAACGACCAGCGATCGGGCACGCGGCGCGGCCGCGCCAGCGGCGACAGCGTGGAACGCCCGATAGCGCCGAGGATGCCGGAGCGTTCGCCACGCAACTCGGCGTCCGCAGCGGCGGCAGCGCGCTCGGCGAGCGGCACGGCGGCATCGGCGCGTTCGGGTGCGCCACGATTGCGTCCGCCACTGACCGGTTTGGTGCTCAAGATCGCTTCCTCCCTTGGCTGAAGACGAACCGTTTCATGCCGGACGGCACGATGGAGGGCGATGTGATTGCCGGGTCTGCCGCGCCGGCGCGCGCTGCCACGGTCTTGCGGTTGCCGACATAGGCGCGCCGCGCGTGACGCTCGCAATATGGCCGGCCACCTTCCAAATCCGCGCCCGGTGCGCCGCAGAAGTGAAAAGTTTTCGTGCCGGGCTGACCATGCGGCCAGCGGCAGGAATTGTTGGTCAATTCGAACAGTGTTTTCCCCGACGCCGTTGCCGGCACCGGCACCGGCGCCGGCGCCGGCGCGGTCGGTGGCCGGCCTTTGCGGCGCCGACCGAGGACCACCTTGCCGCTGCGCGCCGCAGCTGCCGTTGCTTTTGCCGCCGGCCGAAGCCGCAGGCGAAACACCTTGCCGAGCACCGCGGATTTCGACATGCGCAGCTGCGTTGCAATGGCCGTCGCCGTCGTGCCGTCAGTCCAAAGCCTTTTCAGAAGCGCGATCCGTTCGCGCGTCCATATTCCACGCATGACCCTTTCCCGCCACCGCGGGCTCCTTGACATCGCTCGTTTGTCCCTTAAACAGTGACAAAATAGACTTGTCAAGTCACCAATTTTGATGCTAGGCGTTCTGCACCGAATTTGTGACAATGGGGCCATGGCAAGAAAGATTCGCACCGGCCGGCAGCTCAGCGGGCTCTACCACGCGCGCGAGGCGCGCCACATGAGTCGCTCCGAACTGGTGCGGCTGTCGGGGGTTTCCAAGCAGCAACTGTCACGGCTCGAAGGCGGGCAGATCAGGATGCGGCTCGATCACCTCAAGCCCTTTGCCAAGCATCTCGGCTTTACGCCGGAGCAGATCCTGCTGTGGGGGCGCTATCCCGGCACCATGCCGGACGACCATATCGAATCGAGCGACGTGCTGGGCGCGCATCGCGAGCGCGGCGAGCCGGTCGGACCGCCGCGCGGCCAGATCCCGGAACTCGACACCCGGGCCGGCCTCGGCGGCGGCGGTGTGCCGGCGCGCGAAGTGCGTAAGGAGGGACGCCACGCCGACCCGCTAAAGCCGGAAGGTTGGGTGTTTCCGGCCAGTTTCGTGCGCGAGCAGCTACACTCGGCGCCGGCGCAGCTTCTGGTGCTCGACACCAGCGGCGACAGCATGGCGCCGACCATCCTGTCGGGCGAACGGGTGGTCGTCGATACCGGCCACAAGACGCCGACGCCCGACGGCCTCTACGCCATCCGCGATACGTTCGGCAGCATCGTGGTCAAGCGCCTGCAAGTGATGCGCAACACCAAGCCGACCAAGGTAAAGATCATTTCCGACAATCCGAATCATAACAACGAAGAGACGCCGCTCGCCGACCTCGAGATCGTCGGCAAAGTGCTGTCCTGCCTGAAGCTGTTCTAAGCCGCACTTCTTCCCCCCAAAGCGCAGTTCGCGCCGACGCGAATCGTGTGACGGAACGCCCGTCATGCTCGCGGTGGGCCTAGGGCGGAATGTCTCTAAAATAGATACAACGCCTTGACGGTCGTCCCTATATCAGTTACAAACGCGCCATGCCATACCGCCGGCGCGAAGGGCGTGACCGCGAGCGTGCTCGCCGCGCCGCCGCAGCCGCGCGGACGAAAGGGCAGCCGGCGCTCGACGTCGCGTTGGCGGAAATCGGCACGGCGTTCGACCACGCCGCCGTCATCAACGGCTTCAAGATCCGGGTCGAGCGGCTGATCCGGCGCGGGCCGCACCACCCAGCGCTGCGAGCGCGCTTCGGCGCCCGCGCCACGCGGCTCTCCGGCCGCAGCCTTGAAGCGGCGGTCGCGACCGTCGAGCGCTGGTGGCGCGACGAGCGCAAGGCATTCCAGATCGCAAGCGCGCTCGGCGGCGGCTCGCGGCTGTCGCTCGAAGTCTTGTGCGAGCTGCGACTCGTTCTTCGCTTGATGCGTTCGAGGCGAATGGCGGCCGAGTATTGCGAGGCTATTGCAGTGCTATGCAATCGGCCGCGCGCGGCCGCGGCCGAATAAGCCGTGCGCCGTTTAGGGTCGCTCGGGCAGGACCGTGCGGATATGCAGCTCGCGCAACTGCTTTGCCGTGACCTCCGACGGCGCACCCATCAGCAGATCTTCGGCGCGCTGGTTCATCGGGAACAGCACGACCTCGCGCAGGTTCTCCTCCCCGCACAGCAGCATCACGATGCGGTCGATGCCGGGCGCGATGCCGCCATGCGGCGGCGCGCCGAGCGAGAGCGCGCGCAACATGCCGCCGAATTTCTGCTCCAGCACGCTCTCGTCATAGCCGGCGATGGCGAACGCCTTCTTCATCACGTCGGGGCGATGATTGCGGATGGCGCCCGAGGACAGCTCCACGCCGTTGCAGACGATGTCGTATTGGATCGCCTTGAGCGCGAGAATTTTTTCGTGGTTTGTCGGATCGAGCGCCAAAAATTCATCGACCGGCGCGTTCGGCATCGAGAACGGATTGTGCGAGAAGTCGATCTTCTTCTCTTCCTCGCTCCACTCGTACATCGGGAAATCGACGATCCAGCACAGCTCGAAGCGGTCCTTTTGCACGAGGCCGAGGTCTTCGCCGACCTTGGTGCGCGCGGGGCCGGCGAATTTGACGAAGGTCGCAGGCTCGCCGGCGACGAAGAACACGGCGTCGCCGTCCTTCAAGCCGAGTTTTCCACGCAGCGCTTCGGTCTTTTCGGCGCCAAGATTGTTGGCGACCGGGCCGCGGCCGACCACCGCGCCGTTGTCGAGCGCGAAAAAGATATAGCCGAGCCCCGGCTGGCCCTCGCCCTGCGCCCACGAGTTCATGCGATCGCAGAATGCGCGCGAGCCGCCGGTCGGCGCCGGAATGGCCCACACGGCGCCTTTGGCGTTCTCCAAAATGCGGGCGAAAATCTTGAAGCCGGAGCCGCGGAAAATCTCCGAGACGTCCTGCATGACGATCGGGTTGCGCAAATCCGGCTTGTCGGAGCCGTATTTGCTCAGCGCCTCGGCGTAGGGAATGAGCGGGAATTTCTTGGTCACCGGCTTGCCGCCGGAAAACTCCTCGAACACGCCGCGGATCACCGGCTCGACGGCGTCGAACACGTCCTGCTGGGTGACGAAGCTCATCTCCAGATCGAGCTGATAGAACTCGCCGGGCGAGCGGTCGGCGCGGGCGTCCTCATCGCGAAAGCACGGCGCGATCTGGAAATAGCGATCGAAGCCCGACACCATGATCGAGCTGCTTGAACTGCTGCGGCGCCTGCGGCAGCGCGTAGAATTTTCCCGGATGGATGCGCGACGGCACCAGATAATCGCGCGCGCCTTCGGGCGACGACGCGGTCAGGATCGGCGTCTGGAACTCGAAGAAGCCCTGCTCCTTCATGCGGCGCCGGATCGAATCAATGACCTGGCCGCGCTTCATGATGTTTTGGTGCAAGTGCTCGCGACGCAGGTCGAGGAACCGGTACTTGAGCCTTGTTTCCTCGGGATATTCCTGCTCGCCGAACACCGGCATCGGCAATTCGCCGGCCGGCCCCAAAACCTCGATCTCGCGGATATAGACCTCGACCGCGCCGGTCGGCAGATCGGGATTCTCGGTGCCGCCCGGCCGCCGGCGCACCTTGCCGTCGACGCGCACCACCCATTCCGAGCGCAGCGTCTCGGCCACCTTGAAAGCGGGGCTGTCGGGATCGGCCACCACCTGGGTCAGGCCGTAATGGTCGCGCAGGTCGATGAACAGCACGCCGCCATGGTCGCGGATGCGGTGGCACCAGCCCGACAGCCGGGCCTCGATGCCGATGTCGCTCTCGCGGAGCGCGCCGCAGGTATGGGTGCGGTAGCGATGCATGCTCATTCCAATGGGTGAAAAGGTGGCGCACAACCACCCGCTACGCGCCGATTTGTCAAGCACCAAGCGCCTCGACAGAACCGCGCCGATCTGCACACTCGCCGCCGAACCAGGAGCAGGAATGCCGAAGCAACGTAAAAAGCCGGCCGGCCAAGCGGCAGCGGCCGCGACCATGACGGCGGCCGAAGCGGTGATCGCGACGCTGATCGGCCACGGCCTCGACACCATCTATGCCCTGCCCGGCGTGCAGAACGATTTCCTGTTCGAGGCTTTGTTCGGAGCGCAGGACCGGCTGCGCACGATCCACACCCGCCACGAGCAGGGCGCCGCCTATATGGCGCTCGGCGCGGCGCTGGCCACCGGTAAGGCGGCGGCCTTCGCCGTGGTGCCCGGACCCGGGACTCCTCAATGCCGGGGCGGCGCTGCTCACCGCCTACGGCATGAATGCGCCGGTGCTCGGCCTGATCGGGCAAATCCCCGACGCCGATATCGGCCGCGGTCTTGGCCACTTGCACGAAATCCGCGACCAGGGCGGCATCATCAAACGGCTGGTCGATCACACCGCGCTGATCCGCAAGCCGGAGCAGGCGTCGCGGGCAACGGCGCTGGCAATCCGTTCGATGGATACCGGCCGGCCGGGGCCGGCCGTGCTCGAATGCGCCATCGACGTGTGGGGCAAATCCGGCCCGGTGACATTGCAAGCGCCGCTGCCCGTTCCGGCAACCAAGATCGACCATGGCGCGATCCGCAAGGCGGCAAAGCTCCTCGGCGCGGCGAAGCGGCCGCTGATCATTTGCGGCGGCGGCGCGCAAGGTGCTTCGGAAGAAGTTACGGCGCTGTCCGCCATGTTGCAGGCGCCGGTGCTCGGCTTTCGCCGCGGCCGCGGCGTGCTCGACGCTCGCGATCCGCTCAGTGTCACGCTGCCGCTGGGGCGCGATCTGTGGGGCGAAGCCGACGTGGTGCTCGCCGTCGGCACCCGGCTGCTCATTCAGTTTCGGCAATGGGGCATCGATCGCGACCTCAAGATCATCCGCGTCGATGCCGACCCCGAGGAACACGGCCGCCTGCACAAGCCGGCGGTGGCGCTGACCGGCGATGCCGCTCCGATCCTGCAAAGCCTGCTCGAGGAATTGCCGGCGCACAACGCAAAGCGCGGCTCGCGCCGGGCCGAGATGCAGGAGCGGCAAGGCGCGTGGCGCAAGCGCCTGGAAAAAATCGCACCCCAGATCGCGTTCCTCGACGCGATCCGCGCCGAACTGCCCGAAGACGGCATTTTCGTCGACGAGGTCACGCAAATGGGGTTTGCCGCGCGGCTTGCCTTTCCGGTCTATAAGCCGCGCACCTTCCTCTCGCCCGGCTACCAGGACCCGCTCGGCTGGGGCTTTGCCACCGCGCTCGGCGCGCAGCACGCCCGCCCCGACGTGCCGGTCGTGGCCATCTCCGGCGATGGCGGCTTCATGTTCACCGCGACCGAAATGGCGACGGCCATTCGGCATCGCATCCCGCTGGTCACCATCGTGTTCAACGACGGCGCCTTCGGCAACGTCCGGCGCATCCAAAAGGAGCGCTTCGGCAACCGGCTGATCGGCAGCGACCTCGCCAATCCGGATTTCGTCGCCTTCGGCAAGAGTTTTGGCGCCGAGGCAGTCCGCGCCAAGGGCCCGGACGAATTGCGCCGGGCACTGCGGCACGCCTTTGCGCACCGCGACGGCCCAACTCTCATCGAAGTTCCGGTCGGCGACCTGCCGAGCCCGTGGGAATTCATCCAAATGTCGAAGATTCGCGGGGCATAGTTGCGCTGCAATAGGCCTTCCGGACTGCAACGGCGGCCTTGCCACGTGCCGCACATCTGAACGAGACTAGCGCAATGCCGATGTCGAGTGCCGCCGCAGTCTCCTATTCAACGCACCCGATCACCACGACGTCGGAGCTTGCCGCCGCGTGCCAGCGGATGGCTGCCCATCCCTTCGTCACCATCGACACTGAATTCCTGCGCGAGACCACCTACTACCCGCTGCTCTGCGTCGCCCAAATGGCCTCGCCCGAAGAGGCCTTCGTCATCGACGCGCTGGCGCCGGATATCGATCTCGCGCCGTTCTACGCGCTCATGGCCGACGAAAAGGTCATGAAGGTATTTCATGCCGCACGCCAGGACATCGAGATCATCTGGCACGGCGCCAAGCTCATCCCGCATCCGATCTTCGACACCCAGGTCGCCGCCATGGTGCTCGGCTATGGCGATTCCATTTCCTACGATCAGCTGGTGCAGCGCATCACCGGCGACACGCTCGACAAATCGAACCGTTTCACCGACTGGACGCGCCGGCCATTGTCCGAGGCGCAACTCACCTACGCCATTTCCGACGTCACCCATTTGCGCGACGTCTATCACGCGCTGGTCGAAGATCTCGGCCGCCGCGGCCGCGCCGACTGGGTCGAGGACGAGATGCAGGTGCTGACCTCGCCCGAGACCTATCGCATGGATCCGCAAAGCGCGTGGCAGCGGCTCAAGACCCGCGTGCGCAAGCCCAAGGAGCTCGCGGTCCTGATCGAGGTCGCGGCCTGGCGCGAGCGCGAGGCGCAATCCCGCGACGTGCCGCGCTCGCGCGTGCTCAAGGACGAAGCGATCGCCGACATCGCCGTGCAGGCGCCGACCAGCACCGAGAAGCTCAAGCATCTGCGCTCGCTGCCCAAGGGTTTCGAACGCTCGCGCTGGGGCGAGGCGATCGTCGCCGCGGTCGAGCGCGGGCTCGAGCGCGATCCGAAAACCCTGCCGCACCATGTTCGGATGCAACCTGCGGCCAACGCGTCGGCGGTGGTCGAACTGCTCAAGGTGCTGCTGCGCATGATCTCGGAGCGTCATCACGTCGCCGCCAAGGTGATCGCCACGGTCGACGATCTCGAGCGCATCGCTTCCGACGACGCGGCGGATGTGCCAGCGCTTTCCGGCTGGCGGCGCGAGCTGTTCGGCGAAAAAGCGCTGGCGCTCAAGCATGGCCAGCTTGCGCTCGCCATCGAGAAGGGCCGCGTCGCGACGGTCGAGCGCGGCTGAGCGCGGCGCCGGCGCTTCACGCTTTTGCAATCAACTGCAAACCGAGAGACCAGGAATGGAATCGAACGAACACACGCGTTGGCAAAGCCGCTATGGCGCGCCCGAATACCTGTTCGGCAAAGCGCCGAACTACTTTTTGGCGTCCTGCAAGGCATTGCTGCCGAAGTCGGGCAAGGTTTTGGCTGTCGCCGACGGCGAAGCCCGCAACGGCGTGTGGCTCGCCGAACAGGGCCTCGATGTCGTCTCGATCGATTTTTCGGAAGCCGCGCAGGCCAAGGCCGCGGCGCTGGCGAAGGAGCGCGGTGTCGCCATCAAACTGGTGCACACCGACGTCCACGCCTGGGACTATCCACCGAATGCGTTCGACGTCGTGGTGGAAATCTTCACCCAATTCAGCACGCCGGCAGAACGCCCGCGCAAGTGGGCCGGCATGCGCAAGGCGCTCAAACCCGGCGGGCTGTTGATCCTGCAGGGCTACACACCGAAGCAGCTCGAATACGGTACCGGCGGCCCGAATGAAATCGAGCGCCTCTACACGCGCGCCATGCTGGAACAGGCCTTCGGCGATTTTCGCGACCTCAAATTCGTCGAAGAGGAACTGGACATGCACGAAGGCACCGCTCACGGCGGCATGTCGGCGGTGATCGGGCTGACCGGACGGAAGCCTTAAGCCGCGGCGGTGACCTTGAAGCGTGGTGCCAGAACGGTCGTGCGCAGTGTGGCCGCGAGCGCCGTCATCTCCTCGCGCGTCAGCGCAGAATAAGGCGGATAAGGCTCGCCGACCGGAATGCCGATCAAGTTCAGCGCCGCCTTCATCGCCGGCGCCAACCCGCGATGCATCCACTTCGATGGGAACAGCGCGAACTGCAGCTGGATTTCCGCCGCCCGTTCAAAATCCTTGGCGACGAAGGCATCGATGACGTGGCGGGCGATTTCGCAGCCGGGCGGCGGCATGGTGGCGCCGGAACCGCCGAGTTGCAGCGTGGCAAGCAGCATCTGCATGGTGGTGAAATAGCGGGCATGGCCGGCGCGATCGATTTCCACGATCAGGCGCGACACCCGGGCGAGGTCGCGCGAGCTTTCCTTGATCAGTTGCACGTTCGGCAATTTCGCCAGCGCAATGGTGTCGGCGATGGAGACGTCGGCGCCGGGGCCCGGGATTGAGGTAGAGCGTGATCGGCAGCCGGCTCTCGCGGCCGATAGCCTCGAAATAGGCGATGAGGTCGGCCTGCGTCGGCGGGCCGGCAAACGGCCGCAATGGCGCCAAGAGCTGAACCGCCGCCGCGCCGTGCCGTTCGGCGTCATGGGCCAGTTCGATCGCGGTCTTGAACGACGGGTGCGAGATGCCGACCATGACCGGCACGCGGCCGCCGACGAATTCGATGGTGCGGTGGATCAGCGCCTTGCGCTGTTCGAAGCCGAGGTAGGTGTATTCCTGGGTCTCGACGCCGGCGGCGACCACCATGGTGGCGCGACAATCATCGATCACATAGTCGATCTGCCGCTGCAGTGCGGCCTCGTCGACGGCCAGATCGGCGGTGAACGGCGTCAGTGGGGCGACGATGAGGCCGGGCGTCGGCATGGTGCTCTCCCTGTCGGCGCGCGCTGCGCCAGACGGGATATTAGCCCATCAGCATCACCGGTTCACGGCCGATCAGGCGCGCCAGCGAGCGCAGCCGGTTCAAGACGCGCTCGCCGGCCAGCGTTGCGTATGAGTTCGGCAGGTGCAGCGCGAGCCGGTGCCGCTCGACGGCAAGCTTCGTCTTCGGCAGAACACCGGGCATCGCCGCGGACACCACATAGGCGAGCCGCATCGCCGCGCCGAGCACGCGGGCGCGATCGAGCATGCGGGTGGAGACGAGTTCCCGCAGCCGCGGTGACAGTTCGTCGTCCATCACCAGGCCGACGTGGCGGAAGAACACGGCCAGCGCCAGATAGGCGCGGCCGGCATGATCGATGCCGCTGAAGCCGCCATGGGCGATGATGTTGAGCGATTGCTCGCCGCGATAATCGGGATGCGCGCGCCAGCCGATGTCGCCGAGCAGGCACGCGGCGTGGCGCAGCCGACGTTCCTCGCTCGTCTCATCGAGCCCTGAGGACATCATGAAGCGGTCGGTCCACGCGATCAGCTCCTCGCCGTGGCGCGGCGAGCGCGAGCGCAACTGGTTGAGATGGCGCGCCGCCTCGATCAGCGCGTCCTTCTCCTGCTCTCTGCGCTTGAGCATCGAATAGAGCAGTCCCTCGCGCACGCCGAGTGCGGAGAACACTACCTGGCGCGGCTTGCCGACGCGCAGGATGTATTCGAGCACGAGCGCCGCGTAAGGCAGACAGCGGCCGCCGCGCATTGTTCACCACTTCGATGTTCGACAGCGTTTCGACATCGACCCGATGCACCAATCTGGCGAACTCCAGCGCCTCGTCGGCGGCAATGGCGTAGCCGTGCATCACGTGCAGCGGATAGCCGGTCTGCCACATGTGCAGCCGCGCCAGCGAGCGCCAGGTGCCGCCGACGGCATAGAAGGTGCGATTCTCGCAGGCCTTGAGCATCGCCAACCCGCCGAGCGATTTCTTGACGAATTTTTCCGCCTTCTTCAGCGACTTCGACGATATGTCGGCGAGCGCCAGGCCACCGAGCGGGCGGGTCAGTCCGTTCCTCGCTCGCGTGCCGCGGACATCGACCAGCTCCAGCGAGCCGCCGCCAAGATCGCCGACGACACCGTCGGCGCGATGCACGCCGGAGATGACGCCAAGCGCGGTGAGCTCGGCCTCGCGCGCGCCGGAAAGAATATCGATCTCGGTTTTCAACGTGCGCTCGGCGGAGCGAATGAAGGTACGGCCGTTCTTGGCGTCGCGGCACGCCGCCGTGGCGATGGCGAGGGTTTCCTTCACTCCCATCCGCTCGCACAGCGCGCGGTAGCGCTTGAGCGTCGACAGCGCATGCTCGACCGCGTCCGCGGCAAGCAGGCCGGTGGATTGCACCTCGCGGCCCAGGCCGCACAGCGCCTTTTCGTTGAATATTTCCGTCGGGCTGCGGGTGAGCCCTTCGTAAACCACAAGCCGCACGGAATTCGAGCCGATGTCGATGACAGCGACCGGCGGACCGTGATCGAGGCGTCCTTGAGCGTCGAGTTTGGCGCGCTTCATTGGTATAAGCTGGTGTCGGTTGCCGTTGGCGGATTTCGAAGCGCTCACGGCTGCTTGCGCGAATTTGCTAAAGTCCCGGTGCGGCTTTGAATGCCACGCCTACCGTAAGCATGATTCGCGCGCCATTCACACCCGCTCCGGCCGATGCCGCAATCGGGGAATCGATTCTTTCTGCGATTTGCCGCGCCCCGACAGGCTCGGATTGGTCATGAAGTAGGTGTGAATGTTGAAGCCTTCCTCGCCGGGTGCGGGCTTGATGCGGTGCGAGGTGCCGTCGGAGAGCAATTGCCAGCTCTGCTCGTTGTCCTTGAGATTAGCCACCATGATCTGATCGAGCACCTGCTCGTGCACGGTCGGATTGAGAATCGGGCACAGCGCCTCGACGCGGCGGTCGAGATTGCGCGGCATCATGTCGGCGGACGAAATGTACACCGCCGCTTTCGCATGCGGCAGCGCGTGGCCGGAGCCGAAGCAATAGATGCGGCCGTGCTCGAGGAAGCGGCCGACGATGGATTTGACGCGGATGGTGTCGGACAGCCCCGGCACGCCCGGCCGCAGGCAGCAAATGCCGCGCACCACGAGCTCGATCGGCACGCCGGCGCCGGACGCCTTGTAGAGCGCGTCGATGATGTCCGGATCGACCAGCGAATTCATTTTCATCCAGATGCCCGAAGGCCGCCCGGCCTTGGCATTGGCGATCTCCTCCTCGATGTGGCTGTGGATGCATTTACGCAGCGTCAACGGCGACACCGCCATGCGCTTGAGCTCGGCGGGCTCGGCATAGCCGGTGATGTAGTTGAAGATCTGCGCCACATCATGCGCGATCGCCGGATCGGAGGTGAAGAACGACAGGTCGGTGTAGAGGCGCGCCGTCACCGGATGATAGTTGCCGGTGCCGACATGGACGTAGGAGGCAAGCTCGGTGCCCTCGCGGCGGATGACGAGCGAAAGCTTGGCGTGGGTTTTCAGCTCGATGAAGCCGTAGACGACCTGCACGCCGGCGCGTTCGAGATCGCGCGCCCAGCGGATATTGGCCTCCTCGTCGAAGCGCGCCTTGAGCTCGACCACCGCGGTGACCGATTTGCCGGCTTCGGCGGCTTCGGCGAGCTCTCTGATGATCGGGGAATTGGCCGAGGTGCGGTAGAGCGTCTGCTTGATGGCGACGACGTCCGGATCGCGCCCCGCCTGCTGCAGGAAATTCACCACCACGTCGAACGATTCGTAAGGGTGGTGGATGACGAAGTCCTTCTGCCGGATCGCCGCAAAGCAATCGCCGCCGTGATCGCGCACCCGCTCCGGATAGCGCGGCGCATAGGGAACGAATTCAAGATCGGGCCGGTGGAGTTTGGACAGTTGCGCCATCTCGTCGAGCGCCAGCACGCCGTCGACCTTGAACACGCTCTCGTCGGTGGCGCCGAGCGCGCGTTGCACGAAGCGTTGCAATTCCGGCGGCATCATCGCCTCGATGTCGAGGCGGATGACGATGCCGCGGCGGCGGCGCTTGAGCGCGGTCTCGTACAGCCGCACCAGGTCTTCGGCCTCTTCGAGGACTTCCACTTCGGAATCGCGGATGACCCGGAACGCGCCGACCCCCTTCAGCGCGTAGCCGGGGAACAGCTTGCCGATGAAAAGGCTGGTGACCGCTTCGAGCGAGATCAGCCGCACCTGCCCGCCCTCGCCGGCTTGCGGCAGCCGCGCGAAGCGCTCGATACGGTTGGGCATGCGGATCAGCGCGTTCATCGCCTTGCCGTCCTTGGCGCGGGCCAGCTGCAAGGCGATGGAAAATCCGAGATTGGGAATGAACGGGAACGGATGCGCCGGATCCACCGCAAGCGGCGTCAACAGCGGAAAGACATGGGCGAGAAAGTAGTCTTCGAGCCAGGCCTTCTCGGCCTTGGTGACGTCAGCGCCATCGACCAGCACGATGCCGGCCTGGGCCAGCGCCGTGCGCAACTCGAGCCACTGCGCCTGCTGATCCTGGACCAGCAGCAACACGGCTTCGCCAATGCGGGCGAGCTGCTCGGCGGGGGTCAAGCCCTCGGGGCTCTTCTCGACGATGCCGGCGCGCAGCGCGGCGCCGAGGCCGGCAACGCGCACCATGAAGAATTCGTCGAGGTTGGCGGCGGAGATCGAGAGGAATTTTAACCGTTCCAACAGCGGATGGCCGCGATTGGCGGATTCCTCCAACACCCGGCGGTTGAAATTCAGCCAGGACAGCTCGCGGTTGATGAAGCGGTCCGGGCTCGACGCCAAGTCGGACGCCCGCGCCGGTTCCTCCGGGCGCCGCGAGGAGCCGGATTCTAAAGCGACGACAGTGGCTTGGCCACGGTCGGCCATGGCGGTTTGGTGCTCCTCGAGGGCTATGTTCGCCATGCTTCGTTACAATCCGATGACGTTGGTCACCCTGCAGATAAGGCGGTGGGGCGGTGCGCCGTCAAGACTCTCCCCGGCCGACGGACCGCGAAGGAGCCTGACAAGCATTGCTGCAGCTGTTTCTAAATGATATATACCATTGGTATCTATCATCAAGGCTCGCAAATGGCCGAAACCGGCACCGCCAAAATCTTCAAGCACGGCCGCAGCCAAGCGGTCCGGCTGCCGAAGGAATTCCGCCTGCCCGGCAAGGAGGTGCGCGTCCGCCGGTTCGGGACGCGGCGTGCTGCTGGAGCCGATAACCGAGGCTTCGACTTCGCGGCATTGTGGGACAAAATCGATCAATCATGGCGGCGCACTTCTTGCCCGAGGGACGTCCCGAACAGCCGCCAATGCCGGTCGACGATCGAAAATATTTTGATGACGAATGATTTGCCTCGACACCAACGTCATCATTGCGCGCTCAATCAGCCGCTGTCACCGCTTGCGGCAGCGCCTTAACTGGGCACTCGTCGGCGATGTCCCGGTCACCATTTCTTCGATTGTCCTGTTCGAGCTCTGGTACGGCGTCACCAAGGGTGACGCGCCGCCCAGCATAACACAGCAAGAGCTCGATGACTTCCTTGCTGGACCGATCAAGGTTCTGAACTTTGACGCCGAAGACGCGCGAGAGAGCCGGCGATATTCGCGCCGCATTGGCACGAGCCGGCACGCCGATCGGTCCTTACGACGTGCTGATCGCCGCGCAAGCAAGCGCCGGCGCGGTGCGATACTTGGTCACGGCGAACAAAAATGAATTCGCGCGCGTGCCGGGATTGCAGACGCAAGATTGGACGATCGCCTGAAAGAGCGCCGGCTTTACGCGGTGTCGCGGAACATTTCCGCCGCCAGCGCCCGCGTCGGCGGCCGGCCGCGCCGTAGCGCCTCGTTGTCGAGCGCGATCACCGCCGCACGCGCCGCCGCGAACGACCGCTCGATGTGGGTCGAGAGATAGCTCACCACGCTTTCATCGAGCGCGAGCTGGCGATCGGCGGCGAGCTTGACGATGACCGCACGCAGCATCGCATCGTCCGGCGCCTGAAGGGTCACCACCGGCATCGCCCGCAGCCGCGAGATGACGTCGGGGGTGGCGATGGGCCAAGTGGCCGGCGCCGCGCGCGCGGTGAACAGCAAGTAGGCGTTCTCCCCGCGCGCCATATTGATGAGATGAAACAGGGCGCGCTCGTCCGAGGTCGCCGCCGCGTCTTCGATGACCAGCGCGCCTGTGGCAAGCGCGGAGCGAAGCCCGGTCTCGTCAAGCGCGTGGGCGGAAACGACACGCGCACCGGCCGCAGCCGCCCAGATCGTCGCCAAGTGGGTTTTGCCGGAGCCCTCGGGCCCGACGAGAGCGATGGCGTTCGCCGGCCAATCCGGCCAGGAATCGATCAGCGTCAGCGCACCCTCGTTGCAGGATCCGGGGAGAAAATCCTCGCGCGCGTAGCTTTCCGTATGCTCGAGCGCCAGCGCCAGCTGCCGTGGAATGGAGGACATCGTGCTGGCTGACATCAGTGCCCGGCACCGAACGAATTCATATGGCGCACCCATTCGGCGAGATAGAAGGCGATCGAGAGCAAGGTCAAGATGGCGACCAGCGCCATCATCACCTTCGACGCCAAGTCGGCATCAAAACCAAAACCCTGCTCGGCCAACACCAAAGTGGCGAGCAGGATCTGCGCGAGCGTGTTGACTTTCGAGACCGCCAACGGCCGCACCGGCATCGGCTTGCCGACCAGCCAGGACAGCATGAAGGCTGAGATGATCATGATGTCGCGCGAGACGACGAGAATGACGAGGAAGATCGGCAGCGCGCCGGCAATCCCCAACGAAATGTAGATCGATACGATCAGCGCCTTGTCGGCCAAGGGATCGAGATAGGCGCCGAGCTCGCTCGTCATGTGGAAGCGCTTGGCGAGGAAGCCGTCGACGCCGTCGCTGATGCCGGCCGCCAGGAACAGGAAAAAGGCGATGCGCATCCCGCCCGAGGTGATCGCCCAGACCACGATCGGCACCAGCAGGATACGCCCCAACGTGATGAGGTTTGGGATACTCAAACGTGGCCCCGGCTCAGGCAGCTTTTCTCTGTGCTGTCCTGCAGCCAGCCAATATACCGGCGCCCGCGCGCTTGCACACCCGGCGATTCCGACGTAGGAGGCGCCGAGCGGTCCCGGCCCGCAAGGGCGGCAATCATCATGTCCGATTTGGTGGCTTTCGTGGATGAGGCGCGCTACGCGGCAGCCGGTGTCGATATCGATGCCGGCAACCGCATGGTGGAATTGATCAAGCCCTTGGTGCGCGCCACCGCGCGCGCGGGGGCCGACGCCGAAATCGGCGGCTTTGGCGGCCTGTTCGATCTCAAGGCCGCGGGCTTCGTCGATCCGATCCTGGTCGCCGCCAACGACGGTGTCGGCACCAAAGTCAAAATCGCCATCGAGACCGGCCGCCACGACACGATCGGCATCGATCTCGTCGCCATGTCGGTCAACGACCTCGT
This sequence comes from uncultured Alphaproteobacteria bacterium, assembly GCA_963831975.1. Classification (GTDB taxonomy): domain Bacteria; phylum Pseudomonadota; class Alphaproteobacteria; order Rhizobiales; family Xanthobacteraceae; genus BOG-931. The sequence continues at coordinate 996,633 of CAWHSO010000025.1, read as the reverse complement.
GGTGCAAGGCGCCGAGCCGTTGTTCTTTCTCGACTATTTCGCCTGCGGCAAGCTCGATCCGGCGGTCGGCGCGCAGGTCGTGACGGGCATCGCGGCGGCTTGCCGCGAGGCCGGCTGCGCGCTGATCGGCGGCGAGACCGCGGAAATGCCGGGGCTCTATGCGCCCGGCGATTACGACCTTGCCGGCTTCGCTGTCGGCGCGGTGGGGCGGGCCGATCTGTTGCCGCGCGCCGACATCGCAGCCGGCGACGTGGTGATCGGCCTTGCCTCGACCGGCGTCCACTCCAACGGCTTTTCCCTGGTGCGCCGCATCGCCGCCACGGCCGGATTGGCTTGGGACAAGCCCGCGCCGTTCGACCCGTCGCGGACACTCGGCGAAGCCTTGCTCACCCCGACGCGGCTCTATGTCCGCTCGTGCCTTGCCGCGATTCGCGACACCAAGGCGGTCAAGGCGCTCGCCCACATCACCGGCGGCGGCTTCGTCGACAATATTCCGCGCGTCCTGCCGGAAGGCCTTGCCGTTGCACTCGACCTCGATCGCGTGCCGGTTCTGCCGGTGTTCAAATGGCTCGCATCGCGCGGCAAGATCGCCGAGGCCGAAATGCTGCGCACCTTCAACTGCGGCATCGGCATGGTTGCGGTGCTCGATCCCGGCGGCGCCAAGGCGGCAAGCGAGCGCTTCGCGGCGCTGGGTGAAACCGTCGTCGCGCTCGGCGAGGTCGTCGCCGCGAAAGGCGGCGCCCGTGTCGGCTTCCGCGGACACCTCGATCTTGCTTGGCCAGGCGCATGACCAAGAAGCGCGTTGCCGTACTGATCTCCGGCCGCGGCTCGAACATGACGGCGTTGATCGAGGCGGCCGAGGCGCCGGACTATCCGGCGCAAATCGTGCTCGTCTTGTCCAACGCGCCCCATGCCGCGGGGCTCGCCCGGGCGCAGCTTGCGGGCATCGCCACCGCGGTCGTCGATCACAAACCATTCGGCGACGATCGCGAGGCGTTCGAGCGCGCGCTCGACGACACCCTGCACGCGCACCGCATCGATCTTGTCTGCCTCGCCGGCTTCATGCGGCTCCTGACGCCGTGGTTGGTCACGCGTTGGAGCGGCCGCATGCTGAACATTCATCCGGCGCTGTTGCCGCAGTTCAAAGGCCTGCACACCCACCGCCGCGCGCTCGAAGCCGGCGTGCCGCGACACGGCGCCACCGTCCACTTCGTCGTGCCGGAAATGGATTCAGGACCGATCGTGCTGCAGGATTCGGTGCCGGTGCGCGACGGCGACACTGAAGAAACGCTCGCCGCGCGGGTGCTGGAGATCGAGCACCGGATTTATCCACAGGCGCTGCGCCTTGTTGCCGAAGGCCGCGTCACACTTGCGGCCGCGACTGCAGCGACGCGCGGGTGACGGCGCTCGCTTTAAACAGAATCTTTTCGTTACCTGAAAAATAAAAACCCCCGGGTGCAACGCCGGGGGCTACGAGTGGACCGGAATATCCGGACAACGATCACGCGACTTTGAGATTTTCCGCCGATGTCCTGCCGCGGTTGGTCACGAGTTCGTACTCGACGGTCTGACCCTCATTGAGCGAGCGCAAGCCGGCGCGCTCGACGGCCGAGATATGGACGAAGACGTCCTTGTCGCCGCTTGCCGGTTTGATGAACCCGTAGCCCTTGGTTGGATTGAACCATTTGACGGTGCCCTTCTGCATCGTCTGCCTCCTCCGTCATTCCCGATGCCAGCGAAGACGCAAGCCGACAGCCGCTGCGCCGCAATGCAGATGCCGCGGTCTACGCCACAAGCCAGATTTTGGGAGAATTCCGAAACAGCGGAAGTCAGAAACGATCATGTCGCCCACGACAGCACCGGCCGGATGGCCAAAATCCGATTGCCGGTAAAATTGGCCCGATAAATACGGCGCAAGCATGGCTGCAACACGTCAGGCAACGGCCGCACAACGGCCGACGTGTTGAACATCGTGACGATGGTCTTGCTGCGCACGGCGCGATTACGCAGTCGCGTCAACGAAATATCCACGATGTTAAAATCGGCGCGGCAAGTCGCGAGCCTAATTGCCGCCTGCTGCTTCACCGCCCGACACGGCGTGCGCCTTGGATAGAGACAACTGTCGCCACAGCCCGCCGACGCCAATCACCAGCAGCGCTCCGGCTCCGGCCGCGGCAAATTCGACCTGGCGAGCGAATGTCTCGCCGAGCTTCGCCGACATATAACCAAATACCGCCGGGTCGGTCGCCATGACGTCGCCGGCAACCCAACCAAGCAGCGCCGCTCCGGCCCAGATAAAGATCGGAAACCGGTCGAGCATCACCATGATCAGAGCCGCGCCGGCGATGATGATCGGAATGGAAGCAACCAAACCGATCGCAAGCAATACCAGGCTGCCCTGCGCGATGGCGGCGACGGCGATGACATTGTCGAGGCTCATGACGATGTCGGCCACGACGACGATCCGCACCGCGCGCCACAGCTGCGCGACGGCCTCGACCTTATTCCTGTCGGCGCGCTCGGGGACGAGCGAGCTTGGCGGCGACATAGACCAGCGCCAAACCGCCGATCAACTTGAGATACGGCAGCAGCATGAGCTGCCCGACAACGCCGGTGAAAACCAGGCGCAGCAGCACGGCGGCGCCGGCGCCGATCACCAGGCCCCAGAATCGCTGGCGCTGCGGCAGATCCCGGCATGCCATCGCGATGACGACGGCGTTGTCGCCCGACAGCAGCATATTGATGAAAACGATCTGCAGCACCGCGGCCCAGAACGCCGCGCGCCCCATGTCGTTGACGCTGGCGTGGAGCATGTCGCCCCACAGCGAAGGATGCAGGTATTGCAGGATCGAGCCCATCGCCGCTCCTCACGCGCACCGGCGACGCGGCGGCCGCACCGGCTTCAGCCGACGATTTCGTTGCCGGAAAAGAACTGCGCGATCTCCTTCGCCGCGGTGTCGGCGGCGTCGGATCCATGCACCGAGTTCTCGCCGATCGACTTGGCGAGCTCCTTGCGGATGGTGCCGGGCGCGGCCTTGGCCGGATCGGTCGCGCCCATCAGATCGCGATACGCCGCCACGGCATTCTCGCCTTCGAGCACCTGCACGACCACCGGCCCGGAGATCATGAAATCGACGAGCTCGCCGAAGAACGGCCGCTGGCGATGGACCGCGTAGAATGTCTCGGCCTGCTCGCGGCTCATGCGCACGCGCTTCTGCGCCACGATGCGCAAGCCTGATTTTTCGATCATCGCATTGATGGCGCCGGTCACATTGCGCGCCGTCGCGTCGGGTTTGATGATCGAAAATGTACGCTCGATCGCCATCGGATCGTCCTTTTGGAGTTGCGGAAGCGTGGAGTTATGGAAGCGGTTGAGGAAACGTGCCGGCTTATAGCCTTCGCTAATCATCGCAGCAAGCGCAAGCTGCCTCGCATGAATATGTGATGAACATCACCATGACGGCACGTTCAGTTTGATAAACCTGCGCTAAATCTTCTCCTCAGCGCCGGTTCAGGCGCGATCTGCAAGATCGCCATGAACCGAAAAGCTAGGTCGCCCAACGAAACCCTAGCTGCAAACTTACGAACCAAGGAGAATCAAATGCTGCGCAAAACAATCCTCGCGCTTTCCACCGCGGCCGCGCTCGGCGCCACGGCGCTGGCACCGACCTCCGCTTTTGCCTGGGGCGGACATGGTCGTTGGGGTTGGCATGGTGGTTGGCATGGTCCGGGCTTCCGTGCGTTCGCCGGCCCGGTTTATGCCGGCCCGGTCTATGGCGGTTGCCTGGTGCGGACCTGGGTCGCGACGCCGTACGGACCGGCGCTGCGCTGGGTCAATCGCTGCTACTAGTCGAATCCAGTTCACGGTTGCGAAAACGGCAACCCCGGCCTCGCCAGAGGCCGGGGTGCTTTCGTTTAAACCAATCCGCTGCGATCAGGCGAGGTCGAAGCGATCGAGATTCATCACCTTGCCCCACGCCGCCACGAAGTCTTTCACAAACTTCTCCTTCGCGTCCGCGCACGCATAGACTTCCGCCAGCGCCCGCAACTGCGAGTGCGAACCGAAGATCAGATCGACGCGGGTGCCGGTCCACTTGACCGCATTGGTCTTGCGGTCGCGGCCCTCGTACACGCCATCGGAGCCGGCGGGCTGCCATTGCGTGCCCATGTCGAGCAGGTTGACGAAGAAGTCGTTGGTCAGCGTCTCGGTCTGTTTGGTGAAGACGCCGTGCTTGGACTGCCCGGCATTTGTACCGAGAACGCGCAGGCCGCCGATGAGAACCGTCATCTCGGGCGCGGTCAGCTTCAGCAATTGCGCCCGATCGATCAACGCCTCCTCCGGGGCCATCCACTGCTTGCCGCGGGAATAGTTGCGGAAGCCGTCCGCGACCGGTTCGAGCGGGGCGAAGAAGTCGACGTCGGTCTGCTCTTGCGACGCGTCCATGCGCCCCGGCGTGAAGGGAACCTTCACGTCGTAGCCGGCACTCTTCGCGGCTTTCTCGATTGCCGCGCCGCCGCCGAGAACGATCACGTCGGCAAGCGAGACCTTCTTGCCGAACTCCTTCTGGATCGCTTCGAGCTTCTGCAGAACCGTCTTCAGCTGAGCCGGTTGATTGACGTCCCAATCCTTCTGGGGGCTTAGCCGAATGCGCGCGCCGTTGGCGCCGCCGCGCTTGTCGGAGCCGCGGAACGTCGACGCCGACGCCCAAGCGGTCGAGACCAGTTGCGACACCGACAGACCGGACGCGAGGATCTTGGCTTTGAGAGCCGCAATGTCCTGTTCCCCGATCAGCGGATGATTCACCTTGGGGACCGGGTCCTGCCAGATCAGCTCTTCCTTCGGCACGAGCGGGCCGAGGTAACGCACGATCGGGCCCATGTCGCGATGCGTAAGCTTGAACCACGCCCGCGCAAACGCGTCCGCGAACTGATCCGGGTGTTCGTAGAAGCGCCGCGAGATCTTCTCGTAGGCGGGATCCATCCGCAACGACAGGTCGGTGGTCAGCATGGTCGGTACATGCTTCTTCGACTTGTCGAAGGGGTCCGGGATCGTGGCGGCGGCGCCTTTGGCTTTCCACTGCGGCACGCCGGCCGGGCTTTTCGTCAGCTCCCATTCGTTGTTGAACAGGTTGTCGAAGAAGTGGTTGCTCCACTTGGTCGGCGTCTGCGTCCAGGTCACCTCCGGACCGCCGGTAATGGCATCGGCCCCGAAGCCGGTACCATGCTTGCTCTTCCAGCCGAGGCCCTGGTCTTCTAGTGCCGAGCCTTCCGGCTCCGGGCCGACCAGTGACGGATCGCCGGCGCCGTGGGTTTTGCCGAAGGTGTGGCCGCCAGCAATCAGCGCCACAGTCTCCTCGTCATTCATCGCCATGCGGAAGAATGTCTCGCGGATGTCCTTGGCGGCCGCGACTGGATCCGGCTTGCCGTTCGGCCCCGCTGGATTGACGTAGATCAGGCCCATCTGCACGGCGCCGAGCGGACCATGAAGCTGACGCTCGCCGCTATAGCGCTCGTCGCCGAGCCACGTTCCCTCAGGCCCCCAATAGAGCTCCTCGGGCTCCCAGACGTCGGCGCGGCCGCCGCCGAAACCGAACGTCTTGAAGCCCATCGAGTCGAGGGCAACGTTGCCGGCGAGGACCATCAGGTCGGCCCATGAAAGTTTCCGGCCGTATTTCTGCTTGATCGGCCAGAGCAGACGGCGCGCCTTGTCGAGGTTGGCGTTATCCGGCCAACTGTTGAGCGGCGCGAAGCGCTGCTGGCCGGCGCCGGCGCCGCCGCGGCCGTCGGCGATGCGGTACGTGCCCGCGCTGTGCCACGCCATGCGGATGAACAGGCCGCCATAATGGCCGAAGTCGGCGGGCCACCATTCCTGCGAGTCCGTCATCAAGGCATGCAGGTCCTTGATCACGGCATTGAGGTCGAGGCTCTTGAATTCCTTGGCGTAGTCGAACGCCTCGCCCATCGGATCGGACCCGTGGAGACCCTGAAGGCTCAGCTGGTCGGGCCACCAGTCACGATTGGTAAAGCTCGTGTGCATGACCGGGCATTTGCCCGAGCCCTTGTCATCGGTTTTCGCGTCCATGTTTGTCTCCGATCGTGTTTTTCTGCTTTTTCCCGTTCCGTATATTTTTTCCCGTTCCGTATATAAGGATCGTCTATCCTTGAAAAGCGATCCAAATTCATGGCCGCAATCGAAAAAGCGGTGGTCACGGCGCCTGATTCTTCGTCTTGCGACCCAAGAGTTGCGACCCAAGAGCGCACTTTATCTAGTGTTCCGCTTCCAAACCCCGCAAGCGGTTAGCGCGAAAAGCGCACGCACGCGCTTAAGCCGGGTTATTGCCGGCGGCCGGTTTCTTGGTTTTCGCGGGCTTTTTCTTCGCCTGCGGCGGCGGCTCCGCCACCTCGACGCGATCCATTTGCGTGAGCCGGCCGCGCTCGAAGTGATAGACGCCGGGCCGCGGGCCGCTTTGATAGCTCAAGATCGCGGTGCGATCGCCATTGGGATTCCTGCCGAGCTGGACGCTGTTCGGCGGACCGGCGCGGCTTACAACCTCGCATTCGGTCATGCCGAGGCCGACGCCCCCGCCCGACGCGGACGCGTCATTGCCGGGAACCGCCGGTCCGGCGGCTTGACCGCCTGCGGCCGGTTGCGGTGGCGTCGCCGCCAGCGGACAGCTGCCGTTGGCATCGACCACATCGCTATCGCTGACCGGCCGGGTCTGTCTTGACTCCTGCAAGTCGGAATAGGTGTAGCCACTGCTGCGGCCGGCCACGTCGATCGGCTTCCTGAAAAGGGTCGCCGAATCCCAACTCGTATCGCCGCAGCCGCCGAGCACGACGGCCATCGCCAGCGCCGCCAGTGCGCCGAAACGGATTGATCCTAGGTACACCCGAACGTCCCCTTAAGCCTAAGCCATCGCGACTACAGGAATGCGCCAGTTTATGTTGCGATCATGGCGCGCCGCCCTGCACTGTGCTAGCGACCATGCTAGCGGCTTCCGCGGCAGTACCACAAGCCGTCGGATGAACGCGGCAAAGGTAGAAAATCAATGGCGAGACAGAGGGTTGGGGGCGCATTCGATTTGCCCGGTCAGAGCCCCGATTTGTGATCCTCATCACGGAATTTTATCCGTCTTGACGCGACACTGTCGATAGCGGGACCGCAGATCGGCGCTCCGGGACGGACTAGGAATTGTTGTCTCGGGCTTCTTGGGGACATTCCATGCACCTGCAATTCGTCGGCTGCGGTGATGCCTTCGGCTCCGGCGGACGATTCAACACCTGCTTCCATCTCGTCGGCCACGAGGTCAACGCGCTGATCGATTGCGGCGCGACGTCGCTGGTCGCCATGAACAAGCTGAAGATCGACCGCAACGCCATCGACGTCATTTTCATCTCGCATTTTCATGCCGATCACATTGCCGGCGTGCCGTTCTTCATCCTCGAGGCCAATTACGTCACCAAGCGCACGCGGCCGCTGACCATCGTCGGGCCGCCCGGACTGAAAACGCGCTTTCCCGACGTGATGGAAGGCGGCTTCCCCGGCACCGGGTCGATGGAGCTGAACTTTCCCCTGCACCTCGTCGAGCTTGAAATCGGCAAGCGCAGCGAGATCGGCGCCGCGGGCGTGACGGCGTTTCATGTCGTGCATGACGATCGCGCCGGGCCCTGCCTCGGCTTCCGCTTCGAAATCGAAGGCAAGGTCATCGCCTTTTCCGGCGATACGGAATGGACCGATGTGCTGATCGAGGTCGGACGCGAAGCCGACCTCTTCATCTGCGAGGCCTATACGCGCGACAAGCCGATCCAGACTCACATGGCGCTGTCGCTCTTGGAAAAGCACCTGGGCCAGATCCGGCCGAAGCGCCTCGTGCTCACCCATATGAGCAACGACATGCTGGCGCGCCGCACCGAGGTGCCCTACGAAACCGCCGCAGACGGCATGATCGTCGAGCTGTAACTCGAAAGCCGGCGCGTCACACCGACTGCCGAAGCTCATCCGCCGAGTGCCGCCTCGATCGCCGCCAGCGCGGCATCCGCCTTCGACGCATCGGGTCCGCCGGCCTGCGCCATGTCGGGCCGTCCGCCGCCGCCCTTGCCGCCGAGCGCTTCGGCGCCCTTGCGCACCAGGTCGACGGCATTGAAGCGCTTGACCAGATCGTCGGTGACGCCGACCACGATGCCGGCCTTGCCGTCGTCAGTGTAATTCCAATAATAGCGACGACACCAGAACCGATCCTCTTCTTGCCTTCGTCGGCGAGGCTGCGCAAATCCTTGAGCATCGATGCCTTACGGTGCGTGCAACACGCCAGCGACTTGGCGCACTCCGGAGAGTTCGCCAGCAACACCGGTAGCTGCAACTCCTTGCAGAGAACCAGAACTTCTTGCGAATGCCGTCGGCACCTTCTGCAGCTCCCCCACCGCCGGCCGCCCATGGCGAGCTTCTTCTTTGCGTCAGAAAGCTCGCGCTCGAGACGCTTGCGCTCGTCGAGCAGCGTGACGACGCGGCTTTGCACGTCCTCGATCGGCACGCGCAAATCAGCGGCCGTCGCCTTGGCGAGACGCGCCAGATTGTTCAAATTGGCCCGCGCCGTATTCGCTGTCAGCGCCTCGATGCGGCGCACGCCGGAGCCGACGGCGGAACTTCGCCCACCACGGAGATGAGGCCGATATCGCCGGTGCGCGTGACGTGGGTGCCGCCGCACAGCTCGACCGACCAGCCCATCGTATTGCCGCCGCCCTCGCCCCATGCCAACGACGCGGACCTCGTCGCCGTATTTCTCGCCGAACAAGGCGCGCGCGCCCGAGGCGATGGCGTCGTCGAGCGCCATGAGCCGCGTGGTCACCGGCGCGTTCTGCAGCACGACGTCGTTGGCGATATCTTCGACGCGCTCGATCTCTTCGGCGCTCATCGGCTTCGGATGCGAGAAATCGAAGCGCAGCCGGTCGGGCGCGACCAGCGAGCCCTTCTGCGCCACATGATCGCCGAGCACCTGGCGCAACGCCTCGTGCAGGAGATGGGTCGCCGAATGATTTCTCCGGATCGCGCCGCGGCGGCGGTGATCGACTTCAAGCGCAAGCGCGGCGCCGGCCTCCAGCGTGCCCTCTTCGACGACCCCGATGTGCACGAACACATCGCCGAGATGCTTTTGCGTGTCGGTGACCTTAAAGCGCACGCCGTCGGCCGTCATCACCCCGGTGTCGCCGACTTGGCCGCCGGATTCGCCGTAGAACGGCGTCTGGTTGAGCACGACGGCGCCGCTCTCGCCTTTTTTCAGCGCATCGACTTCCTTGCCGTCGCGCACCAGCGCGGCGACGACGCCTTCGGCGCTTTCGGTTTCGTAGCCGAAGAATTCGGTGCCGCCGGTCTTTTCGCGGATGCCGAACCAGACTGCTTCGTCGGCGGCCTCGCCCGAGCCCGCCCACGACGCGCGCGCCTTTTGCGCGCTGCTCCTCCATGGCGTCGGTGAACGACGCGATATCGACGCCGATGCCGCGTGGCCGCAGCGCGTCCTGGGTGAGGTCGAGCGGAAAGCCGTAGGTGTCGTACAGCGTGAACGCAGTCACGCCGTCGAACATGTCGCCTTTCTTGAGCGTCTTGCTCGCCTCGTCGAGGATCGAGAGCCCGCGCTCGAGCGTGCTGCGGAAGCGCGTCTCCTCGAGCTTCAGCGTCTCGGTGATCATCGCGTCGGCGCGATACAGTTCCGGATAGGCCAGTCCCATCTCGCGCACCAGCACCGGAACGAGCCGCCACATCAACGGATCTTTGGCGCCGAGCAATTCGGCGTGGCGCATGCCGCGGCGCATGATGCGGCGGAGCACATAGCCGCGACCCTCGTTCGACGGCAGCACGCCTTCGGCGATCAGGAACGCCGCCGCGCGCAAATGATCGGCGATGACGCGATGCGAGGCCTTCTGCTCGCCATGAGGATCGACGCCGGTGAGATCGGCGACAGCCTCGATCAGCGATTTGAACAGGTCGATGTCGTAATTGTTGTAGACGCCTTGGAGAATTGCGGCGATGCGTTCGAGCCCCATGCCGGTATCGATCGACGGCCTCGGAAGGTCGATACGCGTATTCGCGTCGACCTGCTCGAACTGCATGAAGACGAGATTCCAGAATTCAAGGAAGCGGTCGCCGTCCTCCTCCGGTGATCCCGGCGGACCGCCGACCAGCGCGTCGCCCTGGTCGTAAAAAATCTCCGAATTATAGCCGCACGGGCCGATCGGCCCCATCGCCCAGAGATTGTCGGCATGCCCGACGATGCGCGCAGTCGGGCAAGCCCGGCGATCTTCTTCCATAGCTTTCGCGCCGGCTCGTCGCTCGGATAGACGGTGACCCACAGCCGCTCCCGCGCCAGGCCGATATTCCTTGGTCACCAGCCGCCAGGCCAGCTCGATGGCGCGCTCCTTGAAGTAATCGCCGAACGAGAAGTTGCCGAGCATCTCGAAGAAGGTGTGGTGCCGGGCGGTGTAACCGACATTGTCGAGGTCGTTGTGCTTGCCGCCGGCGCGGACGCATTTCTGCGACGTAACCGCGCGCACGTAAGGGCGCTTTTCCAGGCCGGTGAAGACGTTCTTGAACTGCACCATGCCGGCATTGGTGAACATCAATGTCGGGTCGTTGCGCGGCACGAGCGGCGACGACGGCACGATTTCGTGCCCCTCGCGCGCAAAAAAGTCGAGAAAACTCGACCTGATTTCGTTGACGCCGCTCATGTGCCGCAACTCTCTAGCGGGACAGGCGATTCCTGTCCAGGAACGGCGCAATTGCAGTGCGCCGGCAAAGCATATATGCGCTCTCTCTCCGCCTTGCCCCCCACCGAGACGTGACGATGAACGACCAAGCAAGCCCCGGCCTGAGCACGTTCGAGGAGCGGCTGCAAGGCCGGCCGGTTCGTCATGACCGCGGAAATCGCCCCGCCGGTGTCCGCCGACGCGCAGGACCTGCGCAGCAAGGCGGCGCCGCTGCAAGGGGCTCGCCGACGCGGTGAACGTCACCGACGGCGCCGGCGCCCGCGCCCATATGGCGGCGCTTGCGGCCGCCTCCATCCTCATCGGCATGGGGATCGAGCCGATCCTGCAAATCACCTGCCGCGACAAGAACCGCATCGCGCTGCAGAGCGAGATGATGGGCGCCGCCGCGCTCGGCGTCCGCAACCTCCTCCTCCTCACCGGCGACGATCCGAAGGCCGGCGACCAGCCCGACACCAAGCCGGTGTTCGACGTCAATTCGAAGACGCTGATCGAGACCGCGCGCCGGCTGCGCGACGAAGGCACGCTGCCGACGGGGCGCAAGGTTTCCGGCCACGCTGCGTTCTTCATTGGCGCCGCCGACATGCCGATCGATCCGCCCGCGGGCTGGCAGCCGAATGCGCTCATGGGCAAGATCAAATCCGGCGCGCAATTCGCCCAGACCCAGTTCTGCATGGATGCCGCGATCGTGCGCCGCTATGTCGGCGCGCTGGAACAGGCCGGCGTCACCAAACAGCTTGCCATCCTCATCGGCGTCAATCCGCTGCGCTCGGCGAAATCGGCGCAATGGATGAAAAGCCACCTGTTCGGCACCATCATCGCCGACCCGCTGATCGCGCGGATGGAACAGGCCGCCGACCCGGCGCGCGAGGGCATCGCCATCTGCGCCGAATTGATCGAAGACTATTCGACCATTCCGGGCGTCGCCGGCGTCCACATCATGGCGCCGGGCAACGACGCGGCGATCCCGGAAGTGATCGCGGCGGTGCGAGCACGCATGGGGCGCGTCGGCTGACTGACGCCATTCAACCGACGTGTCATTGCGAGCCAACGGGTCCGGCCCGAAGTGGCCGGCCCGATGACAGGCTCCGCGCAGCAATCCAGAGCGGCGCCGCAGAGATGGATTGCTTCGTCGCTTCGCTCCTCGCAATGACGAAAAGTATCGAAGTTATTTCGCCGGCTCCTCCGTGGTTCGAATATCGACTTCCGATTTCAGCGTGCGGTGCACCGGGCACTTGTCGGCGATTTCCAGAAGCCGCGCGCGCTGTTCGGCGGTCAGCTCGCCCTCGAAGGTGATCGCGCGCTCGATGTGGTCGATCTTGCCTTCTTTGGTTTCGCACTCGGCGCAATCCTTGGCGTAGATTTTTTCGTGGCGCAGCCGGACTTGCGTGCGCTTCAAGCGGAATTTGCTTGTGATCGGCATAGAGCCGCACCGTCATCGAGGTGCAGGCGCCAAGCGCGGCGAGCAGAAGATCGTAAGGTCCCGGGCCGGTGTCGAGGCCGCCGTCCTTGACCGGCTCGTCGGCCAGCAGCCGATGCCTGCCGAGGATGACCTCCTGCTGAAATTGCCCGCGCCGCGTTTCGCGCACCGCAACGGTGCCGGGCGGCGTGTCTTCGGTGGGCTCGGCATCGACCGCCATGTCGAGATAGCGATCGGCCCAGGCCGCGATGACGCGCGCCACATAGGCGGCGTCGCTTGAGCGACTGATGAGGTGGTCGGCGCCGGTGAGCGAAATGAAACTTTTCGGATGCTTTGCCGCGAGAAAAATCTCGCTGGCATTGTCGATGCCGACGGTGTCGTCGGTCGGCGAATGAAATATCAGCAGCGCCTTGTGCAGGTCGGCGATGAGGGGTTTGAGATTCTGCTGCGCGATATCGTCGAGCAAGGCGCGGCGGATGCGAAACGGCCGGCCGGCGAGCGTCACCTCGACCTCGTCCTTATTGTCGAGCTCGGCAATGCGTTCGCCGAACAGCCCGACGACATGCGCCGGATCGGACGGCGCCGCGATCGTCACCACGGCGCGCGCCTCGGCGATGCGGTGCGCGGCGGCGAGCACCGCGGCGCCGCCGAGGCTGTGGCCGATCAGGATCGCGGGCGCCATCAACGTCGTCCGCAAGTGATCGGCGGCGGCGACCAGATCGTCGACATTCGAGGAGAACGTGGTGTTGGCGAACTCGCCTTCGCTGGCGCCGAGCCCGGTGAAATCGAAGCGCAGCACCGCGATGCCGTGCAGCTTCAACCCTTCGGCAATATGCCGCGCCGCCCTGTTGCTCTTGCCGCAGGTGAAGCAATGCGCAAACAGCGCCACCGCGCGGATCGGGCCGTCCGGCCGGTCGAGCAGCGCGGCGAGCGTATGGCCCTGGGCGTTGCGGAAGTCGAATTTTTCGGCGGGCATGGACGGCTCCTGCGCGGGTTAGCCTTTCACATGTGGATATTCCAGCCACGTTCGGAAAGCCGGACGCGGCAGTTACTGCGTGCGAAATACATTATGGAAATTCGAGCCTAATCCACCTCCCATGGTCGCCGCCGCGATGTGTGCCGAAAATGGGTGACGTGAACTTCATCGCCCTCGATGGTGTAGAAAATAAAATAACGAAAGCGAGGAACGACGATCACACGCGCATTCGGTTCGTCGACTTCTCGGCCCTGGTACGGCGCCTGCGCCAATTCCATTGCCCGATCGATCAGGCGGGTCACGACACGCGAAGCAGCGGCCGGATTATCTCTGCTGATATAGGCTTGAATGCGCTCCAGATCGTCGAGCGCCGGGCGCGTAATGCGAACCTTCATCCGCCGTGGCGACGATAAAACGCCGCCAATTCCTCGTCGGTCACGAACTCGCCGCGCCGCGCAGCCTCCATGCCCTTGCGTACCGCCGCCCGCTCCTCGTCCGTCAGGCGAAACACGTCGCCACGCCAGCGTCGATTTCGTCGATCGATTGCTCGATCTCACCGAGCAGTTCGTCCGGCAAAGCGGCGATGCTTTCGAAGGTTCTGCAGCTTCGCGTTCATGGGCGGGAGATAACATGCGACGTTGCGCAAATCCATCAAGCACGTTCGACGACGCATCGGCATCGAGCCAGAGTGACAGCAGATTAGTCAGCCAACGCTCCGCCGCCCCTGCTGATTAGCGGGCGCGGGGCCGCCCGTTCCCTGTTTCCGTTCTGAAAGAGAATGGAGCGCCGGGAGGCGCCAGGGGCTTGCGAGGCCCCTTGCCGGAGCTTGACGAGGCTCCGGGACACGCGCCTGACGAACGGGGTTGCGACGCCCGCTCGCGAGGCGCGGCGTCCGATCCAACGGGTTTGCGAAGCCCGCTGAACGGGCGCTGCGCCTCCCGGCGCTCCACCGGCCGGCTTATTCAGGTCGGCCCCGCGAAAGCGGCCGATATGCGGCGTCCGCTTTCGGATTTCCCGCACGCCGGCGTGTCATGAGCGCGCCGAGGCACGGAAAATCGATCAGTTAGGAATTAATGCTCAGCACGAGATTGTCAAGATGCCGTCGCGCCATTCCGGCCCCGAAGTGGCCGCGCAGCGGCTCGAAGGGCGACGGCCCAGGCGCCTCAGCAGCCCTCGAGGCTCGCTCCGCTCGCACCTCAGGATGACGGAAACGGCACCGCGGCAACGACCGCATCGACGGCCCTTTGCCGAAAGTCTGCGTCGGTGCGCAATTCATCAATGGTGCGTGGCGCGGGAAATATGTTCCCACTCAAATTCGACCAATCCTCCGCCGCGAATTCCAAAACTTTGCCAGCCTTGCGGATGGCTTCATCCATCGTGTCGCCGGCCGTGAACACGCCCGGCATGTCCGGGAACGACACGCCGTAACAACTGTCGGCGTCCTTATGGATGAGCGCGATGTAGTGGGCCACGTCCTTGCTCACTCAGCATAACGTCAAGATCTCATTGCATGGATCGCAGCATCGACAAATTCCAGGGGCGGGAGGTAACTGTGCGCGACGACGTAGTGCAGCACAAGAACAGGAGCCACGTAGGTTATCCCGTTCTTGGCCTTAACTCGAATCCCACCGCTCCCCGTTGCTCCCGGCAATGGATCAGGCATTGGGATTCCGCTCTGGGACATCTTAACTGGTGGGCGCGAACAGAGTTCACAGACGTGCCGACCACGGTAGGATTGGACGGGTGAAGCGATCAGTCGCTGAGATCATCTACATGTCGGTCGTTAGCTGCTCCGCTGGAAAACGGATGAGCGGCGGATAGCCAGCCGACATTTAGGATGTTTCGGCTGGCGTGGCGTGCGTCCACACTCAGAAGGTGTCAGGTCACGGAAGATACATCGTCGATCAGCACCTACCTCCCCAACTCCCGCATCGCCCCATCGAGCCCCTCGATCGTCAGCGGATACATCCGCCCGCCGATGAAGCTGGCGCATCAGGCGGATCGAGGCGGTGGTTTCCCATTCGCGCTCGGCGACCGGATTGAGCCAGACGCAGGACGGATAGGTCGCGGCGACGCGCTGCATCCAGACTTGGCCGGCTTCCTCGTTGAAGTGCTCGACCGAGCCGCCCGGCGCGACGATCTCGTAAGGCGACATCGCCGCGTCGCCGACGAAGATCACCTTGTAGTCGTGCGGATAGGTGTGCAGCACGTCCCAGGTCGGCGTCGTCTCGGTCCAGCGCCGCGCGTTCTGTTTCCACACCTTCTCGTAGAGGCAATTGTGGAAGTAGAGATGCACCATGTGCTTGAACTCGGTGCGCGCCGCCGAGAACAATTCCTCCGTCGCCTTGACGTGCCAATCCATCGAGCCGCCGATGTCGAAGAACAGCAGCACCTTGATGGTATTGTGCCGCTCCGGCCGCATCAGGATGTCGAGATAGCCCTTGTGCGCGGTGCCCTTGATGGTGCCGTCGAGATCGAGCTCTTCCGGCGCGCCGGTGCGGGCGAATTTGCGCAGCCGCCGCAGCGCGATCTTGATGTTGCGGGTGCCGAGCTCGACGTCGCCGTCGAGATCCCTGAACTCGCGCTTGTCCCACACCTTCACGGCGCGGAAATTGCGGTTGGTGTCCTGGCCGATGCGCACGCCTTCGGGATTGTAGCCGTAGGCGCCGAACGGCGAGGTGCCTGCCGTGCCGATCCATTTCTTGCCGCCCTGGTGGCGGCCCTTCTGCTCGGCAAGGCGCTGGCGCAGCGT
This sequence comes from uncultured Alphaproteobacteria bacterium, assembly GCA_963831975.1. Classification (GTDB taxonomy): domain Bacteria; phylum Pseudomonadota; class Alphaproteobacteria; order Rhizobiales; family Xanthobacteraceae; genus BOG-931. The sequence goes on along the minus strand of CAWHSO010000025.1, from coordinate 980,730 downwards.
TTCGAGAAGCTTTTCGAGGCCGCCCATCGCCTCGATCTGCTTCTTCTCTTCCTCGGTGAGATATTTCTCGGTGAGCTTCTTGAGCCACTCGATGGGGATTTCCGCGGCCAGCGCGTCTTCGACCAGGTCGAGGCCCTTGAAGACGTGGCCGAACACGCGGTCGAACTTGTCGAGATTGCGCTCGTCCTTCACCAGCGCGGCGCGCGACAGATAGTAGAACGACTCGACCCGGCGGTCGGCCAAATCCTTCTCCATCGCCTCCATCAGCGTGAGATATTCGCGCAGCGTCACCGGCAGGCCGGCGGCTTTCAGCTCGTGGAAGAAGGTCGCGAACATCGCGGCACTTTACTTCGAAACGGGCCGCGCCTGCACCTGCGCAAAAGATCGCGCGGACGATCTCCCTGCAGCGATTGCTGCCGTCAGGAATGCTCCCATCGATATCGGCGTTGCTAGCCATTATAACTGAACTAACATATTGATATTTAAAGCATATTCATCAAAAAGAGACGCATCTAAAGATATATCTTGCATTATAGCTCCGATGATCTATCTAAAGATATATCTTTCAACAACGGAGAACTGAATATGCATGGACATTGCGAACCTCACGAAGGCCGCTGGGCCGCCGGCCGGCATCATCGCCGCGGCCGCTTGGCGGCTTTGGTTTCGGCGGACGGCACGGCGGCGGCATGAACCCGGACGATATGCGCGCCGGCCGCATGCTGGCGCAGGGCGACCTGCGGCTGATCGCGCTCGCGCTTCATCGCCGAGGAGCCGCGCCACGGCTACGAGATCATCAAGCTGCGTCGAGGAGAAAACCGCGGACTGGTACTCGCCGAGCCCGGGCATCGTCTATCCGACGCTGACCTATCTGGAAGAAGCCGGCTACGTCACCGCTTCGACCGAAGGCGCCAAGAAGCTCTACGCCATCACCGCCGAAGGCCGCGCCTATCTCGAGGCCAATCGCGACGTGGTCGACGCCGTGCTCGACCGGCTGACCGCGCTCGGCGAGCGCATCAACCGCTGGCGCCGCAGCGAGCGTGGCGAGCGCGACAATCGCCGCACGCTGCCTGCCCTCGTCGAAGCCGCGTTCGATCATCTGCGCGAGACGGTCGGCAAGCGGCTTGAAAACGACGCCGACGACGAAGCGCGTCTGGTCGAAATCCTCGCCCGCGCCGCGGCAGAGCTGCAGCAGCGCCGCTAAGTCGTCATTGCGAGGAGCGAAGCGACGAAGCAATCCAGACGGCGCGTCAGAACTGGATTGCTTCGCGGAGCCTGTCATCGGGCCGGCCACTTCGGGCCGGACCCGTTGGCTCGCTATGACGTGAGGAGGCCTAAGGCGCCGCCTCGGGCGTGCGAATGTGCTCGGGGCGGATGCCGAGGCCGAGCAGGCGCGCCGGGATGCGCCGCAGCACCGGGAAAATGCCGAACAGCTTGAACATAAACGCCGGCTTCGGCCGCTCATTGGCCTTGCAGCATGCGGCTGACGACCTGCTTCTGCACCGTCAGCTGCAGCCATTGGGTGAAGCGCACCGGCGAGCGTGCGGCGTTGCTGGATGGCGCGCAGATCGGCATCGCTCACCGTGCCCGGCCTCGCAGCGGCGCGGCGAGCCGGTTGGCGGCGGCCACCGCGTCCTGGACCGCGACGTTGACGCCGACGCCGCCGATCGGCGACATCGCGTGCGCGGAATCGCCGATGCAGATCAATCCCGGCCGCCACCATTTCCGCAGGCGATCGACCGTCACGGTCAGAAGCTTGATGTCGTCCAAGCTTTTCAGCTCGCCGACCCGGTCGGCAAGAAACGGCGACATCCAGACCACGTCGCGGCGAAAGGCTTCGAGCCCCCTCGCCTTCACCTGCTTCGATACCGCCCTTCGGAATGACGAAGGCGCACTGCCAGTAATCGCCGCGGTCGAGCATGACCATCATCTTGCCCGCTTCGATGTGGCCGAAGGTTTCGCTGTCGTCGGTCGCCTTGCGCGACATGCGAAACCACAACACGTCCATCGGCGCGCCGTAATCGTCGCTGACGAAGCCGGCTTTGTCGCGCACGGTCGAATGCCGGCCGTCGCAGCCGACGGTGAGCACGGCGCGGATCGAAAGCGTGCCGTCCGGCGCCTTGGCGCGCAGCCCGACGACGCGCCCGCCTTCCTCGATCAGGTCGGTGGCTTCGGTATTCATGTGCAGATGGAAGCTTTTGTAGCGTTTGCCCTGCTCGGCCAGAAAATTGAGAAAATCCCATTGCGGCATCAGCGCCACGAATTTGCAGTGCGTCGGCAGATGGGTGAAGTCGGCCATCGGCACGCGCTCGTCGCCGACCTGAGCGCTGATCCGTCTCGATCTTCTGGTGCGGCACTTTGAGGAACTGCTCGAGCAGGCCAAGCTCGTACATCAGTTCGAGCGTCGATGGATGCACGGTGTCGCCGCGAAAATCGCGAAAAAAGTCCGCATATTTTTCCAGCACCACGACGTCGACGCCGGCGCGCGCCAGCAGGAAGCCGAGCATCATGCCGGCCGGGCCGCCGCCGGCGATGCAGCACGTCGTGGTGATCGATGAATCCGCCATGACGAATATGTTTGCACGCTGATGCCTTGCGGCAAAGGGCCGGAAGGTTCAATCTGACCGTGCGCCGCTTGACATAAACGCGCGCCGGCGCCGCCGGGTTTCCTATCGGTCGCGCGCCACGGCGCCGGAGGCAGAGAATGTTTTCCAAGATCAATCACGTCGCCATCGTCAGCGAGAACTATGCCAAGTCGGCGCTGTTCTATCAGGCCGTGTTCGGCATGCGCACGTCGGACAAGACGCAGACCAGCCGCGCGCAGACCGTCGGCGACGGCTATGTCGGGCTCAACATCAATCCGCGGCGCGCCGGGCGTTCGGCCGGCCTCGATCATTTCGGCATCGAGGTCGAGGACGCCGAAACCGCATTCGAGCGCATGCGCAAGAAATACCCGACGCGTGAAGTGGCTGCAGCGCCCCTCCAACCGGCCGTTCGCCGGCATCTCCACCCACGATCCCGACGGCAACATGTTCGACATTTCGCAAAAGAACATGACCAACCGCACCTCGGTCTATCGCGACCAGGAGGGCAACGGCGACGTCAACGCCCGCCACATCGATCACGTGGCGCTGCGCACCATGCGGCCGGACGCGATGGCCGAGTTCTATCGCGACGTGTTCGAGCTGGCGCCGGCCAACAAGGGCGCCGGCGACCGCAACCATTACCTGACCGACGGCCACATGACGCTCGTCATCATGCCCTGGGACATCACCGACTACGACGGCACCGGCATCATCACCGCCGGCATGGACCATATCGGCTTCAAGGTCGAAAGCGTCGAGAAGCTCAAGGAAGACGTCGAGCGCATCGCCGCCAACAACCCGCTGCTGGCGCCCGCCCCGGTCGGCACCGGCGCCGAAGGCAAGAAACTGCTCGAATTGTTTCGCCGCTCCTGCCCGCTCGGCCAGCACCAGATGGCCGATTGCGACGGGGTTTTGATCGACGTGGCTGCGATTAGGACCGGCCTATTGCTGCCGCAGATTAATACCGAGCGCTTGTGGCGCTGCGGCCCTCACATTTCCGCCGCAAGGCGGGTGCTACAAGGTTGCAGTGCCCCGCCGCCCAAAGACCATGCGTCTTCTCATCCTCCTGGCCCTGCTGATTTCGTTTGCGCCCGATCGATGTGGCGCTCGCCCAGCTTTCGGGCACCGGCGACTTTCATATCGTCTGGGAGGTCAAGAACCGCTTCCGCCTGTTCCGCAACGAGGCCGATTTCCTGCGCCAGGTCGCGGCCAGCCGCGGCGACGGCGTGCTCGCCGCCGAGCAGCGGCTGGAGCGCGACACCGCAGGCTTGGGCTGGGCCAAGGACGTGGTCGGCAATCTCTGCGTCGACAAGTTCGGCGACCTGATGGCAGACCTGCGACCGCGACGGCGAAAAAGAGAATTACCTCGCGCCGCGCGATCACCGCATCGGCGTCGTCCTTTCCGGCGACGCGCCGCCGGGCGCGATCTGCTCCTGGACCTTCGATGACGGCCAGGGACAGTTGCGCCAGAACGAGGCGCCCTGCGAAGGCGAAATCATCCTGCGCGTGCCCTACGGACGCATCACGGTCGCCACCGTCGATATCCCGCTCGGCGACGGCACCGCGCAACGCGTGGTCACCGAGATCGCCGTGCGCGACGTGCTCATCGCGGGCTTGGGCGATTCCATCGCCGCCGGCGAAGGCAATCCCGACAAGGCCGTGGAGCTGGATGGCGCGTTTTGCTTCAAGCGTTTTCTGCGCGGCGGCACCGGCGGCCAGTATTTCCGGCCGGGCCGCGCCGGCTATGGCGACGATCGTTCCTGCGAGAACGGACCTTCGACGCCGGCCGCGGCGAAAGATTGGGCGCGTCACGGCGCGCGCTGGATGAGCCCGGGCTGCCATCGCTCGCTCTACAGCTATCAGCTGCGCACCGCGCTGGCGCTGGCCGTCGAGCAGCCGCACCTCGCCGTGACCTTCCTGCCGCTGGCCTGCACCGGCGCGAGCATTGAGGCCGGCATGTTCGGCAGCCAGATGGCCGACGATTGTCCGTGGGTGCTCGGCGTCGACAATTGCTCGGGAACCTCGCCGGCGCAATTCGGCGAGCTCAAGGATCTGCTGGCCGCGGCGCGCAAGCAGAACCCGCTGCGCTCGCTCGACATGGTGTTGCTCACGGTCGGCGCCAACGACGTGAATTTTGCCGGCGCTCGTCGCCAATGTCATCGTCGATGGCGCCACCGAGCGGGTGTTGCTCCGCCAAGGCGGCGCCATCGCCAGCGCGCAGGATTCGCAAAAGCTGCTCGACGGCGACTTGCCCGACGCATTCGCGCAATTGCGCACCGCGCTCAAGCCGCTGGTCGGCGGCAATCTGGCGCGCGTCGTGTTCGTCTCTTATGGCAATCCGGCGATGCAGGCGGTGAACCAGCCCTGCCCGGGCGGCCGCGACGGCCTCGACGTGCATCCGGCCTTCGGCGCCGATGCCGAGCGGCTGCGCGCCGCGGCCGACTTCGTCGACACCAAGTTTCTGCCGAAGATCAAAATGCTGGCGACCTGCGACGGCGACAAGAATTGCCGCGATCCGCTGACCGATCGCATGACCTTTATCGACGCGCATCAGACGGCCTTCGCCCAGCACGGCATGTGCGTGCACGCCTCGAGCGATCCCGAATTCGATCGCGCCTGCTTTTCGACGGCCGGCAACAGTTTTGAAGCCGATCTCGCCAAGGCGGCCGACGATCCGATGGCCTGCGGGCGGCGCGGCCAGCGATTACCGGCCCTATGCGTCGCGGGCGCGCTGGATCAGGACCGCCAACGACAGCTATTTCACCGCCATGACCTATCCGGAAGGCATGCCGGCGATGTTGAAGCCGAGCGACATCCACGACGCGATCTGGGGCGTGCTCAGCGCCGTCTATGGCGGCGCCGTGCATCCGACCGCCGAAGGCTATGCGGCGATGGCGGATGCGGCGCTGCCCGCCGCCCGCGGCGTGCTGGGCTTGCCGGCGCCGCCTGCCGTACGCACCGAGCCATTGCCGCCGCCGCCGACACAGGCGCCCGCGACACCGGCGGCCCCAAGCGCGCCGGCGCTCAATGCACCGGCCCCCTCGCGGACGCCGTAATGCGCTGATCAGCGCGGCGTCGGCGCGACGCCGAGCTTTTTCTGCAGGCTCGACGACGACGTGGTGTACTGAAACACCAGCCGCTTGTCCGGATAGATGTAGTGATAGGCCTTTTGCGCCATCAGCGCGCCTTCGTGGAATCCGGACAGGATCAGCTTGAGCTTGCCGGGATACCAGTTGATGTCGCCGATGGCGAAAATGCCCGGCATGCTGGTTTCGAAAGCTCTCGGTGTCGACCGGAATGTATTCGTTGTTCTTGAGCTCGAATCCCCAATTGGAGACCGGGCCGAGCTTCATGGTCAGGCCGAAGAACGGCAGCATGACGTCGCAATCGACGTCGACCATGGTGCCGTCGGTCTTCTTGACGATGGCTTTTTCGATCTTGCCGTCGGCGCCGACAAGCGAAGTGACCTGGCCGAGCACCAGATCGACGTTGCCCTCCTCAACCAGCGCCATCATCTTGTTGACGGAAGCCGGCGCGGCGCGGAACTCGTTGCGCCGATGACAGCAGCGTCAGCTTGCTGGCCACGGCGCGAGATTGAGCGTCCAGTCGAGCGCGCTGTCGCCGCCGCCGACGATGAGCACGCGCTTGTCGCGAAAATTCTCCATCTTGCGCACCGCGTAGTGCACGGTGTTGCCTTCGTACGGCTCGATGCCGGGGATCGGCGGACGCTTCGGCTGGAACGAGCCGCCGCCGGCGGCGATGACGACGACCTTGCTTTCGAACACCTTGCCCTGGTCGGTGGTGACGCGGAACAGCGGGTCGCCGATCTTCTCGACCTTCTCGACCATCTCGCTCAGATGAAATTGCGCGTTGAAGTTCTTGATCTGCAGGAGCAGCGCGTCGACCAGACCTTGGGCGCTGGTATAGGGCACGCCGGGAATGTCGTAGATCGGCTTCTCCGGATAAAGCTCCGCGCACTGGCCGCCGATCTTGTCGAGAATGTCGATGAGATGGCATTTCATGTCGAGCAGGCCAAGCTCGAAGACGGCAAAGAGGCCGATCGGCCCCGCGCCGATAATGACAACGTCGGTTTTGACAGGTTCGCTCATGTCGTATGCGTGCTCGTCTTTAATGGCTGTGTTTGCTGATGCGGGGAGTGTCTAGCGTGCTGAACAGCGGCAGGGAAAGAGGACGGAAATGTCGTTCTTGCTGAGCTTTGCCGGATTTCGTTCTAGGAATGCTGGGATTCGTGCCAACTATGCCTGCCGCTCCGGCGTCTTCGACGACCAGTCCGTCGAGTTCCTCGCTCACTTTGATCTGGCACGACAGACGCGAACTCGGCTGCACCTCGTAGGCGAAATCGAGCATGTCCTCTTCCATCGGAGAGGGTTCGCCGACCTTCTCCCGCCAGGCGTCGTCGATATAGACGTGGCAGGTCGAGCAGGCGCAGGCGCCGCCGCATTCCGCCTCGATGCCGGGAACGCCGTTCTTGATCGCCGTCTCCATGACGGTCGAGCCGACCTCGCCTTCGACGGTGCGCGCCGTGCCGGCAGTATCGATGAAAGTGATTTTGACCATGGCGGGAATGACGAACCGAAGGCGGGAAGCAGCACGTGTGAACGGCACAGATAAAGAGGGAGCCGTCGGCCCGCCCCTATTTATGGGTTTGCGCCGACCGGCGCCAGTGCGGACGAATGAGTGGCGTCAGACTTCGCCCAAATCAAGCCTTGGCCGAGGTCAATGGTCGCGTAAAGCACCGCCCAGGCGAGCGGCAATCGCCGCGCTCGCCTCGACGGTCGCGGCATTGAGTTCCTCGACCGCCTCGTCCAGCGCCGCTGCGCCGGATTTTCCGTTGGCAACCCGTTCCAGTTGCTCTGCGGCGCGGGCCACCCGCCAGGCCCCGATCCCGCGCGCCGAGCCGGTCAGCGTGTGGGCGGCGGCTGCGGCCAGCGCCGGCTCGGCGCCGGCGATGCGCTCGAGCATGATCACGGTCTGGCGGACGAAGATTTCGAGGACTTCCCGTTCGAGCCGGCGGTCGCCCAAGCGTCATGCGGCCGAGATGGTCGTCGTCGATGACGGCGCGCTGCCGGTCCGAACCGGCCGCGCTCACAACGCTCGATGCGGTCATGGCGGTCATAACGGCCTCCCCGTCGGCCTGATCTTTTCTCATTGCGCGTGATTCTGCACGTGAAACCACGAAAACCGGGTGAATCCGGGCGCTCGTTTCACGACGCTGGTAAGCAATGTCTTACCCGGCCGGCGTCGAACGGCGCGCGGCCGGACCTTCGCTGCCCGGCGACCTCGACCGAAGGCTGGGATTTGGGTGAATTGCTCCCGCAATTGGCCGCAAGCCTGCCCCATTGTTGGCACCAGAATGCCAAGTCTGATCGGCGCGGACTGCAAACTGCGGGCATGGTGATTAAAGCGTTAACGATGATTAAAGGGACGTTACCGCTCCCCGTTTTATTCGATCCGCCAGACCGATAGGATAGGCAATGGCACTATGACTTGAGGGCTGGGGAGCCCCAGGTGTGCCCGATGAGGATCGAAAAGATCACGCGCTCGTGGCGCGGCCCGGTGTTTTTGGGCCGTCCTAGTCCAGCGTAACACGCGAGGCGACGACCGATGGCCAATTACCCGAAAAAGTTGATGGATCCGACGGAAGCAGCCCTCTCCGCGATCCAGGAAGCCCTCAACGTCAGGGACGACGACGAGCGGCAACCGGCACCGCCGCCGGAGGAGAACCAGATTCCATTGGCGGCTTCAGCCGACGCCATCCCGCATTCTGAACCGGAAATGCCCGCTTTCGACGAAGCCATCGATCTCGACGACATCGACACCCGCGGCCACCGCGCCGCCGAGCCGCAGCCGTTCCGCGCCGCCAACGACGACCAGCAGTCGATCGGCCGCATCCTCCGCGCGCTGCAAGACCGCCCGGCCAAAACCTCTTATTTCGTCGCCGCCATGTTCTCCGCCGCCTGGGTTGTCGGCTGTCTCGCCTTGTCGTGGGCCTATCTGGCCGATTTCAACGCAGCGCTTGGCCCGGGTCATTCGCCGGCCGCGGCCATGATCGGCCTTGGCGCCGCGGCGCTGTTGCCCATCATCTTCTTCTTCGGCATCGCGCATATGGCTTGGCGCTCCCAGGAATTGCGCCTGATCACGCAGTCGATGGCGCAGGTCGCCATGCGGCTCGCCGAACCCGAGAGCGTGGCGCGGGATTCCATCGTCACCGTCGGCCAGGCGATCCGCCGCGAGGTCGCGGCCATGGGCGACGGCGTCGAGCGGGCGCTGGCGCGCGCCGGCGAGCTCGAAACGCTGGTGCAGAACGAAGTCGCGGCGCTCGAGCGCACCTATAGCGACAACGAAGTCCGCATCCGCGGCTTGCTCCAAGATCTCGCCAACCAGCGCGACACGCTGGTCGGGCAGGCCGAGCAGGTGCGCTCGGCCATCAACAACGTCCATATCGACCTGACGCAGGATCTGTCCACCATCAGCGATCTGGTCGGCCAGCAGGTCAACGAGGCCGCGCAGCGCATCACCCATTCGCTCGCCGAGAGGGGCGAGCACATCACCTTGGCGCTGGGTCAGGTCGGCGACACCATGATCCAGCAGCTCAGCGTGCGCGGCAACGATCTCTTGGTGCGGCTGGAACACGCCAGCGAAGAGTCATCGCGCGCTATTTCCACGGCGAGCGAAGAGACATCGCGCGCGATTTCCATGGCGAGCGACCAGCTCACCTCGAATTTGAACTTCAAGACCGACCACGTCGGCGAGGATTTCGCCGAGATCGTGTCCGGCCTCGAAGACATGATGACGGCGCGGCTCGAACGAGTCACGGAAGGCTTCTCCGAGAAATCGCTGGCGATCGTCGACCTGATGATCGGCCGCTCCCAGGAGGTCGCCGATCTCGTTGCCGGACGCGCGCAAGAGCTGAGCGACGCCATCATCGACACGTCGAGCCAGCTGGCCGAGACCATCGCGATGCGCGCCGACGAGGTCAACTCCACGCTCAAGGCTTCCGGCGAGTCGCTCATCCTCGATCTGAGCCTGCGCGGCGGCGATGTGGCCAAAAAACTCGAGGAGACCGGCGAACGCATCACCGAGACGCTGACGTCGCGCAGCGCCACCGTGACCGACACGCTGCGCGACAGCGTCGAGCAATTCGTCGACACCGTCGCCACGCGCGGCGACGCCATGAAGGACATGCTGTCGACGCGGCTTGCCGCGTTCGAGGAGATGTTCAGCCATTCCGGCGCCGAGCTCGGCGAGAAGATTTCGCGCGACTCCGCGACGCTGGGCAACCTCATCACCCGGCACCTCGCCGAGTTCGACCGCACCGTGAAGACCTACGGCTCCGAGCTCGTCGAACGGCTCGGCGCGCGCACCCAGGACGTCTCCGAATCGATGCGCGGCTATGTCGAGAGCTTCGATAATCGCGTCACCGCGAAAGCAACCGAGGTCACCACCGCGCTCGACCAGCGGCTGGTACGCTTCCAGGAAGCGCTCGACGGCCGCACCCAGACGCTGACCGATGCTCTGTCCGGCCGGGTCATGGACATCGCCAAGACCCTTGCCGAGGGCGGCAAAGAGGTGGTCACCGCGCTCGACAAGCGCATCACCGACGTCACCACGCTGATCGATACGCGGGCGGCAAATCTGTCCGACGCGGTCGGCACGCGGATCGCCAATATCGACAAGACGCTGGGCTCCCGCGCCGTCGAGGTCGCCAATACGCTCGACGGCCGCATCGGCCAGCTCGAGCATCTGCTCATCGGCCGCGCCGAAGCGGTCACCCAGCAGCTGGAAGTGCGCAGCCGCGCCGCCGGCGACCTGCTCAGCACCCGCGTCAAGGAATTGTCCGAAGCGATCAAGGTCAACACCGGCAATGCCGAGCGGGCCCTGGTCCAACTGTCCACCAACACCACCGACGCGCTCGGCAAGAGCACGGCGGCAAGCCTCACCGCGGTGGAAAGCCTGAATCGCAGCGCCGTGACGCTGAGCGACACGATCGGCAAGAGCGCGGCGGCCGCCAACGAAACGCTCGGCAAGAGCACGGTGACGGCAAGCGACGCCATCACCAAGAGCACTGCGGCGGTCAGCGCGGCCATCATCAGCAGCACGACTACGGCCAGCGACGAGCTGACCCGGAAAGCCGCGGCGGTCAGCGCGGCCATCAGCAGCAGCACGACCACGGCCAGCGACGAGCTCACCAAGAAGGCCGCGGCGGCCAGCGAACGCTCAGCAAGAGCGCCACTGCGGCCGGCGACGCGCTCAGCAGAAACGCCAATGCGGCCAGCGATGCACTCAGCAGAAGCGCCGCGGCGGCCAGTACCGCGATCGCCAAGAGCACTACGGCCGCCGACGAAGCCATCGGCCGGACCGCAGCGACCGCAAGCGAGACGATCAGCAAGACGACGTCAGCCGCGACGGACCTCCTGTCGCAGAGTGCCGCCGCCGCGACGGATCTCCTGTCGCGGAGCGCCGCTACCACGACCGAGTCGATCGGCCGCAGCGCCAGCGAAGCCGAGCGCCTCCTGGTCGGCACCAGCGCCGAGGTTTCGCGCAACATCGTCGGCAAGGCCGACGAGTTCAACACCGCCGGCCGCGCAGCGGCTCGGCGAAATGACCCACCTGCTCGACGAGAAGTCGAACGGGCTGATCACGGCGCTGACCGGCAAGGGCCAGGAATTCGCCGGCGAAGTCAGCCGCGTCACCGACCACGCGGTGAAGTCGATCGAAGCCAAGAGCTTCGTCTTCACGCAGACGATGATGGACAACAGCGAGGAGATCGCCCGCCTCATCAACGAAGCGAGCCAGAACGCCACCACGGCGATGACGCGCACGCTCGGCCAGTTGCAGGAGGGCGCCGAAGGCGTCACCGAAGGCGCCAAGATCGACGATCGCGCGCACGCTCGCCGATCTGCACAGCGCCACCCGGGCCGCGGTCGAGGAATCGAAGCAGACGGCGGCGGCGACGGTGGCCGACATGCTGGAGACGCACGGCATGTTGCGCTCCGACTCCACCGCGCTGTTCGAGCGCCTGCGCGAAGCCAATATCCTGCTGCAGGAGGTCTTGAGCGGCGCCCACGAGAACATGAACTCGATCGAGCACACCATGGCGTCGCGGGTGTCCGAATTCGTCGCCGCCATGAACGATCTGAGCAACAAGAGCGGCGCGACGACCGCCAAGGTGGAACAGCACCTCGGCACCTTCAACACCGTCACGGCCAAGGTGCTGCGCGATCTCGGCGAGCTGTCGACGCAGTTCGCCACGCAGGGACGCTCGCTTGCCGAAGCGGTCCAGCTTCTGGAGTAGAGCAACCGCCGCACCGAGGAATCGGTCACCAGCCGGCAGGCCAGCATCGAGACGCTGGTTTCGACGCTGGACGCGCGGACCGACGACTTCGAGCAACGGCTGCAGCGTTTCTCCGGCCTGCTCGACGAATCGCTCGACGCCGCGACGACGCGCACCCGCGAGATCGCCAGCCTCATCGCCGAGACCAGCAACGACAGCGTGCACACCATCGAGCAGCAATACGACCTCGTGCGCAGCCCAATCCGAAGAAGAGCGCAAGCGCACCAGCGAGACGCTCAACGCGGTTTACGAAGAGGCCGTCCGCCGAGGCGCAGGCCATGTTCAACCAGTCCGCCGAGCGCTTCACCGACATCATGCAGGGCATGAAGCAGATGGCGGCGGAAATGCAGCAGGAGCTCGAGACCACGCGCACCGAATTGCGCCGCGGCGTCCTCGAACTGCCGCAGGAGACCGCCGAGAGCACGGCGCAAATGCGCCGCGTCATCGTCGATCAGATCGAAGCCTTGGCCGAGCTCAATCGCATCGTCGCCCGCCACGGCCGCGCGCTCGATGCCGCCGAGCCGGTGCGGCGCGAGGCGGAAGCCGCCTACGCCACGGGCGGCGGCCGCGCCCAGGTGCGGCCGATCCGGCCGGACATCAACCCGCCGCCACCACCGCCGCCGCAGCCCCCAGGCCGGGCTGCGCGACATCACCGGCGCACCGGCGCGCCGGCCGGAACGGGCTGAACGGCCCGCGCGGCCGCACCGCACCGGCGCCGGCGCCGGACAACAGCGGCCGCAACAACGGCGGCTGGCTTACCGACCTGCTCACGCGCGCGTCCCGCGACGACGAGCCGCCGATCGCGCAGCCCGCCGCCGGCACGCGAAGCCGGCGCGGAGCGAAGAGCGCACCACCCGCGATGCGGTCGACTCGCTCGACACGCTCTCGGTCGACATCGCGCGCATGATCGACCACGAAGCGGCCGCCGAACTGTGGGAGCGCTACCAGCGCGGCGAACGCGGCATCTTCTCGCGCCGCCTCTACACGCTCCAGGGCCAGAAGGCGTTCGACGAAATCCGCAACAAATACCGCACCGATCCGGAGTTCCGGCAGACCGTGGAGCACTATATCCACGAGTTCGAGCGGCTGCTCGACGACGCCTCACGCGGCGACCGCGGGCCCGCCATGGTGCGCAACTACCTGACGTCGGATACCGGCAAGGTCTACACCATGCTGGCGCACGCAGCCGGGCGGTTCGATCAGTAACGGGGCAAAAGAGCCTGCGCATCGTTGTGCGCAAGCTCACCCCGCGCCGCCGGAATACCGCCGACGCCCTTGCTCGCGACGCAATCGCGGCGTTACCGTCGGCTCATGGACGCCCCGGTTTCCTTGCCTACCGCAGCCGACGTCGATGACGCGGCCCGCCGGCTTGCCGGCGTCGCCCTGCACACGCCGCTTTTGACCTCGGCCGCGCTCGACGCCATGACCGGCGGGCGGGTTTTTCTCAAGGCCGAGACCCTGCAGCGCACCGGCTCGTTCAAGTTCCGCGGCGCCTATAACAAGCTCGCGGCCATCCCGCCGGAGCAGCGCGCGGGCGGCGTCGTGGCGTTCTCTTCCGGCAATCACGCCCAGGGCGTCGCCGCGGCGGCGCGGCTTCTCGGCATGCCGTGCGTGATCGTCATGCCGCACGACGCGCCGCGGGCCAAGCGCGAGCGCACGGTCGGCGCTCGGCGCCGAGGTCGTGCTCTATGATCGCGCGCGCGACGATCGTGAAGCCATTGCCGCCGACATTGCGGCGCGCCGCGGCGCCGTTCTGGTGCCGCCTTATGACGACGCTCTGATCATCGCCGGCCAGGGCACCGCCGGCCGCGAAATCGTCGAAGATTTGAGCGCGCTCGGCCTCGTTCCCGATGTCGTCGTGGTCACCGCCTCCGGCGGCGGCCTCACCGCGGGAATTGCGCTCGCGGTCAAGGCGCGCGTGCCGAAGGCCGCGGTCTACACCGCCGAGCCGCAAGATTTTGACGACCATGCGCGCTCGTTCCGCAGCGGCCAGCGCGAGCAGAACGCCGCGCTGACCGGCACCATTTGCGACGCGCTGATGGCGCGCACGCCCGGCAAGCTGACATTTGCGATCAATCGCGCGCTGGTCGACGCCGGCGTCGTGGCGAGCGACCAGGAAGTCGCCGCCGCCGTTGCCTTTGCCTTCGCCGAATTGAAGCTCGTGGTCGAACCGGGCGGCGCGGTTGCGCTCGCAGCGCTGATGACCGGCAAGATCGACGTGCGCAACAAAGTCGCCGTCGCCGTTCTGTCCGGCGGCAATGTCGACCCCGAACTGTTCTCCCGGCTGGTCGCCTGAGCCGCTTGCAGTACTCAGATCAGCGCGAAAGCCGGAGCCGGGTTCCGATTGAAATCAAAACCGGGCTCTTGCTTGTTGTTTGAGCAAGTCTACGCGCCCGCGCCCGGTATGAAGCAGCGGATCTGGGTCGCACCATTGTTGTCCTGATACGGCCACACCACGGCCGGCCCGAACTTGTTGGGCTCGGTCACCACCGCCGCATCGGGCACGACGACCCATTGGCCGTTGATGCGCACCCGATAGCTGGCGCCCTGCGTGTCCCAATCGACGTCCTCGACGCTGACGCCGTCGGCGAACGAGCAACACAGCCCCTTGCCGCTGGCGAGCTTGTCGAACCAGGCTTTGAGCGGCGAATTGGCGTAGCGGCCATCGTCATTTGCGGCCAGGTTCTTCGGAACGAACACAAGCACGCACAACGCTACTGCAGCCAGAAACCGACCGGTAAGTGTGTGCATCGTGGCCTCCAAAAGATCATTTTGAGCGGACCACTAACGAATAGGTTCCCGCAGACCTCGAGAGAGCAAGCACACGCAGCGTCGTTGTTGATCCGCCTCACCTCATTGCAGGAAAGCAACTTCCGTGCCGTTCACCGAATCGTCACATTGAGGACGCGTTTGGTTAATAAAAAGTTAACAAAGCCGACACAACGCGATTTTCGACAGAGCCGCCCGGCGCGCCGCGCAAAGCGCAATCACGCACATGTATGGATCATGACGCGCGCTTAGCTGAACAGCGCGATCCGCTCTTCCTCGCTCAAGTCGCGCACCGCGGCGAGCGGATCGCTGCCCGGCGGGCGTGGAATTGCCCGCGCCGGCGGCGGCGGAACGGCCCGCGCCGGTTCCACTGGCGGCTCCGCCGGCATGGCAGCTTCAGCCGTGACCGGAGTTGCCGCTGGCGTGGTTGGAACCGGCGGCGACTCGAACAGGTCGGCGGGATCTTCCTGCGGACCCGGTACCGGCTCGGTCGAAAAAATCTGCGCCGGCAACACGGCTTCGCTCGGCGGCTCCTCGCTCAATGCTTGCTCGCTTTCCGTCTCTTCCAGCCTCTCCTCGCGTGCCGGCGCTTCGCCGGAAAAATTTGCGCCCGAAAAATGGTCGTCGGAAAATGCCTGGCTCAAAACCGCCTCGCTCAGCGATATCTCGCTCGGCGCTTGTTGCGGCGGCGCGGCGGTGTTGTCCGCAATCCCGATTTCCGTGGTTGTCTGCAGCGCCTCGTCGGCGGGCAACAAAACTTCGTCGCTTGGCACGGTTTCGGCTGCGGGTGCTTGCGCGCCCTGCCCGCTTGCCGGCTCCGGCGCCACCTCGGCGGGCTCGTTTGCCGTATCGGCAAGCGTCGGCAACGATGCCGCGAGCGCCGCGACGGTCTCGGCGAAAGTTTCGCCATCGTTCGTTGCCAGTTCGAACAGGCCGGCGCCCGACGCGGACTCTGCCGCTACATTTTCGCTGGCCGGCTGGTCGGCACTGCGCCCACCGATCGAGCGCGACATCATCGCGCCGACGCGGCCGGCAAGCGCGTGCAAAAGCTCCGCTGCTTTGCGCACGCCTTCCGCCGTGGATTGCGAACGCATGCCGGCGTCGGAAACTTCGCGGATGGCGGCATCGAGCCCGTCGCACAGCGTCGCCTCGACCGGGCGTTCGTGCAGCATGAAAGCGATGTCCAAAAGGCGTTCGATCGCGGCGGAGACGTCGGGCGCCGGCGTCGCGCCGGCGGCGATCGCGGCTTCGATACGCATCGATCGCCGCGGCGATCTCCATGAGGTCGCCTGTGGCGTCGCCTTGCGGCGCACCTTCGCCGCGCAGCATAGCCTCGATGCGCGCGATGGCACTGACAACCATGGTGGTGTCGGCGTGGCGGTTGCGATCGGCGTATTCGGCCAGGAAGCGGCGGCCGTGCTCCGTGGCCATGAGGGCTGTGTGGACGGCATCGTAGTCTGCCTCGTCCGGCAGCCCGGCCAATATCTGCGGCAGCGCCAATGATTCGTTGGGCATGGTTCTACCAAGCAAGAGCAACTCAACAGCACAACCGCAAACGGCGCAATCCGAGGGTCCTGGAACGCCCTCGAGATACCCACAGACTGCAATCGATAGACTCAATCGATCTTGGCGCCGGCAAGTTTCACGATCGCGCCCCATTTCTGCATCTGATCGGCGAGGAATCTTTTGAAATCCTCCGGCGTGCCGATCTTGGCGATGGCGGAGAATTTGGCCAGATTTTGCTGCGCTGCGGGCGACTTCAAGCCGGCATTCACCGCCGCATTGAGCTTTTCGACGATCGGCCGCGGCGTGCCGGCCGGCGCCACCAGGCCGGTCCAGGCGTCGATGACGAAATCCGGATAGCCGCTTTCGACCAGCGTCGGCACGTCGGGCAGCGCCGGCCAGCGCTCGCCGCGCGCGATGGCGAGCGCCCGCACCTTGCCGGCCTGTGATCAACGGATAGAGCGTCACCAGGCCGTCGATGGTGAACTGGGTCTGGCCGCCGAGCAGATCGTTGACCGATTGGGCGGAGCCGGTATAGGGCACGTAGACGACGTCGATCTTCGCCTCGGTCTTGAACAAGGTGCTGAGGCAGATGCGGCGGCGTGCCGAGCCCCGCGCCGTAGTTGATCTTGCCGGGATTGGCTTTGGCATAAGCGACGAATTCGGCGATCGTTTTCGCCGGCACGTCGTTATTGACGACGAAGACGTGCGGCAACAGCGCCACCGTCGCGATCGGCACGAACGCCTTGCGCGGATCGAGGCCGAGGCTGGAATACAGCGCCGGCGCCACGGCGAGCGAGCCCGACGAGCCGAACATCAGCGTGTAGCCGTCGGGAGCGGCGGCGGCGACGTCCTTGGTGCCGATGGTCGAGCCGCCGCCGGGACGATTTTCGACGACCACCTGGCCGACGCGATTGGTCAATTCCTGCGCCACCATCCGCGCCATGGTGTCGATCGGGCCGCCCGGCGGAAACGGCACGATCATCCTGATCGGCCGGTCCGGATATTTTTGCTGGGCGCGCGCCGCGCCCGATCGTCGCCAACCGATCGCGGCGCCGGCTCCGGCAATGGCGGTAAGAACGCTGCGCCTCGTCGCCATGACAATCCTCCCGGAAGTTTTGTAGGCGGCTCTGCGGCCGCCCGATGCGAATCTTACACCAACCGGCCGCGCGGCCCTCAGCCCCACAGCGCCGGCTCCGGCGGGATAGGCGAGGCTGCCGTCGTAGCGCAGGCCGTCGGCGCGATCCTTGGCGAGCAGCAGCGGGCCGTCGAGATCGACCACGCGCGCCCGCTGCGCCACCAGCATGGCCGGCGCCATCGCCAGCGACGTCGCCACCATGCAGCCGACCATGATGGCAAAGCCGCGCCGCTCGGCCTCCGCGGCGAGCGCCAGCGCCTCGGTCAGGCCGCCGGCCTTGTCGAGCTTGATGTTGACGGCGTCGTATTTGCCGGCGAGCGCGTCGAGCGAGGCGCGATCGTGCACGCTCTCGTCGGCGCAGACCGGGATCGGCGCGCTTGATGCGCGCCAGCGCCGCATCGTGGCCTTCCGGCAGTGGCTGCTCGATCAGCGTCACGCCGGCGTCGGCGCAGGCGGCGAGGTTTTGCGCAAGATTGTCGCCGGTCCAGCCCTCGTTGGCATCGACGATGAGCTCGGCCCGCGGCGCGGCGCGGCGCACCGCCGCGATCCGCGTACCGTCGTCGTCGCCGGCCGCCGAGCTTGACCTTGAGCAAGGGCCGGGCGGCCGCCCGCTCCGCCGCCTCCGCCATGGCCGCCGGAGCGGCGAGCGAAATCGTATAGGCCGTAATCCGTGGCTGCGGCGCCACAAGCCCGGCCAATTCATGCACCGGGCGGCCCGGCTGCCTTCGCGTTAACGTCCCAGTAAGCACAATCGAGTGCATTACGGGCAGCGCCGGGGGGCATGGCGCTCTGCAGGGCGGCGCGGTCGAGGCCCGCGCCTCAGCGCCGGGCGCATGGCTTCGATCGCCGCCACAATGCCGTCCGGAGTTTCGCCGTAGCGTGCGTAGGGGACGGACTCGCCGCGGCCGCGGTGGGTTCCATCGCTGAGTTCGGCCACCACCACGACGGCTTCGGTCTTGGTGCCGCGGCTGATGGTGAAGGCGCCGGCCAGCGGCCAGCGCTCGATCCGTACGGAGAGCTCCATGCAGGGAGCGAGTATGACCGCAGCGGCCGGGCTCAAGGGCCGCTGCGAGCGCGCAGCTTGAGCGCCGCCGTCGCTGATCGCGCACGGTCGACGGCGAAGCGCGTGGCGCTCGCCGCAACCGGCGCCTGGACCGCCGAGCGCGCCGCGGAGCTCGAGAAGATCGTCGACGACGCCGCCGGCCGCTACCAGACGGCGCGCAGCATCGACATCGATCTCGCCAAGCTCGAACGGCTCGACACGTTCGGCGCCTGGCTCATCGAGCGGCTCAACCGCGCCTTCACCGCGCACGGCGCGACGACCCGCATCATCAGTCTCTCCGACAGCGATCGCGGCCTGATCGACGAGGTGCGGCTGGTCAACCGAACCGCCGGCCGAGATGCCGCCGCAGCCAACCGCATCCTGGCCGCGCTCGATTCCATCGGCCGCGCGGTGGCCGAGATCGGCTGCGTCGCTGGTGCTGCTCGCCCATCTGCTCGGCGCGCTGACCATGGTGGTGCTCGGCACCATCGCGCATCCGGCGCGGCTGCGGCTCACCTCGATGGTGCATCATCTCGAACGCGTCGGCTGGCGCGCGGTGCCGATCATGGCTTCTGAGCACGTTCCTGATCGGCGCCATCATCGCGCAGCAGGGCATTTTCCATTTCCGCACTTTCGGCGCCGAAGTCTATGTCGTCGACATGGTCGGCATCCTGGTGCTGCGCGAAGTCGGCGTGCTCATCGTCTGCGTCATGGTCGCCGGCCGCTCCGGCAGCGCCTACACGGCCGAGCTCGGCTCGATGAAAATGCGCGAGGAGATCGACGCGCTGCGCACCATGGGCTTCGACCCGGTCGAGGTGCTGGTGCTGCCGCGCATCGTCGCGCTGGTCGTCGCGGTGCCGCTGCTGACGTTTCATCGGCTCGATGGCGGCGCTCTATGGCGCCGGCCTGGTGTGCTGGCTCTACGGCGGCATGACGCCGGACATTTTCCTCGCCCGGCTGCGCGAGGCGATCTGGCTGCCGACCTTTGCCGTCGGCATGATCAAGGCGCCGTTCATGGCGCTGGTGATCGGGCTGGTCGCCTGCGTCGAGGGCTTTGAAGTCGACGGCAGCGCCGCCTCGCTCGGGCTGAAGACCACCTCGTCGGTGGTCAAATCGATCTTCCTCGTCATCGTGCTCGACGGCTTTTTCGCCATGTTCTTCGCCGCGATCGGGATGTGACGCATGACCAGCAACACCGCCGTCATCAGCGTGCGCGATCTCGTCGTCGGCTTCGGCGACGCGACCGTGCTCGATCACGTGACGCTCGACGTGTTCGAAGGCGAGATTCTCGGCTTCGTCGGCGGCTCGGGCGCCGGCAAGTCGGTGCTGATGCGCACCATCATCGGGCTGTTGCCCAAGCGCAACGGCACGCATCGAAGTGTTCGGCACCGACCTCGCGCGCCGTCAACGAGCGCGAGCGGCGCGCGATCGAGCGGCGCTGGGGCGTGCTGTTCCAGCAGGGCGCGCTGTTCTCCTCGCTCACCGTGCTGCAGAACGTCGCAGTTTCCGATCCGCGAATATCTCAAGCTGTCGCCGCGCCTGATCGAGGAGATCGCGCTCGCCAAGCTGGAAATGGTCGGGCTCAACGCCGACGTGCGCGGCAAATATCCCTCCGAGCTGTCCGGCGGCATGATCAAGCGCGTGGCGCTGGCGCGCGCGCTGGCGCTCGATCCCGACATCGTTTTCCTCGACGAGCCGACCTCCGGCCTCGATCCGATCGGCGCCGCCGAGTTCGACGAACTGATCCGCACCTTGCAGCGCACGCTGGGCTTGAGCGTCTTCATGGTCACCCACGATCTCGACAGCCTGCACGCGGTCTGCGACCGCATCGCGGTGCTGTCCGAAGGCCGCATCATCGCCACCGGCCCGATCGAAACCATGCTCGCGTCCGAGCATCCCTGGCTGAAATCCTATTTCCGCGGCAAACGCGGGCGTCCCGTCCGCCACTGAAAGAGCGCAGAGGGCTTTCATGGAGACCAAGGCCAACTACATCGCGACCGGCGTGTTCACGCTCGCCGTCATCGTCGGCGCTTTCGGCTTCATCTTCTGGTTCCAGAACACCGGCGGCAGCGCCGCGCAAGCCACCTATCGCGTGGTGTTCGACGGCTCGGTGTCGGGGCTGCGCACCGGCGCCGCGGTCCTGTTCAACGGCATCCGCGTCGGCGAAGTCGCCGAGCTTGCGCTCGATGCCGCACGACCCGCGCAAGGTCGTGGCGCTGATCACGCTCGACCGCGCCGTGCCGGTGCGCGCCGACACCAAAGTCGGCCTGCAGTTCCAAGGCCTGACCGGACTTGCCGAAGTGTCGCTCACCGGCGGCTCGGCCGACGCGGCGCCGCTCACCGCCGACGCCGGCACAGCCGCCGACGCTTTATGCCGATGCCAGCGCGACCGCCGACGTGACGCAGCAGGCGCGCGACGTGCTCGCCCGCATCGACGGCATGGTCGCCGACAACGAAAGCGCGCTGCATGCTGTCGCTGCGCAATATCGAGACCGTGACCTCGACGCTTGGCCGACAATTCGGCAGCGCCTCGACAAGGTGATGGCCGGCCTGCAAAACCTCACCGGCGGCACCGACGGCAACGGCCAGATCGGCCAGGCCGCCGATTCGATCCGCCGCCTTGCCGACGATCTCGACAAGAACACCAACGACATCTCGGCCGGGCTGACGCAGTTCTCCAATTCCGGCCTCAAGGAATTCGAGGCCTTCGCCGTCGACGGCCGCCGCACCCTGGCCGAGCTGCAACAAGGCGATCAAGAATATCGATCAGCATCCGACCCGGCTGATTTTCGGGCATTGACCGAACGTTTCCCGGGCGCAGCGCAGCACCACAAGCCCAATCACACGAATCAGCTCTTGGAACTCATGCGAGGCAGGCAAATCGGTCATGTGCTGTCGGACATATCAGGTAGGGCCGCCCGATCTAGCTGTCAGGCGGCGGTCGTATCTGCGATGGCAAGTTCGCGCCGATCAGTCGATCTTGATGCCGGCACCTTGAACAACCTTGGCCCAACTGGCAGAGACATCTTTCAGCTTGGTTGCAAACTCCGCCGGCCCACTGCCGATCGGCTGTAAGCCTAGTGCATCGAGGCGATCTTTTGTGTCCTGATCCGCGAGCGCTTTGGCGGTCTCGCTGCTCAATAGGTCGACGATGTTTTTCGGCGTACCGGCCGGCGCCATCAAGCCAAGGACGAATTCGGCGTCGTAATCGACAAGACCGGATTCAACGAGTGTGGGCACGTCGGGAAACGCCGGCCATCGTTTCGGACTTTCAACAGCGATAGCTCGCAGGACCCATCCTTCAGATTGGGAGCGACCGACCCAATCGTTATGAGAAGAATCTGCGTGTGCCCGCCATGGTCGAGGCAATGGCAGGCGCCCCGCCCTGAAATGGAACCTGCGTAATGTCCAGGTGATATGTGAGGTTGAACAATCGCTCGCCGGCGAGGTGCGGCGTCGTGCCAAATCCGGGCGTCGCGTACGTGTACTTGCCCGGATTGGCTTTAATCACCGCGATCAATTCAGAAAGCGTCCTTGCCGGAACCGATGGATTGACCATGATTGCTTCCGGCGCGGTGGCGACCAAACTGATCGGCGCGAAACCGTGGATGCGTCATAGGGGATGCTTTGCTTGATCAAAGGTTGAACGACGAAATCCTGGTTCATCCAAAGCAGCGTATATCCATCGGCAGCGGCTGTCCCACAGCATGAGCTCCGAGAGAGCCGGCGGCACCTGGCACGTTTTCGATGTAGAAGTTCCCGCCGAGTGCGGCGCTGAGCCTGGCCGCGACCAGACGAGCGGGCACGTCGGTCGGCCCGCCGGCAGGGTACGGCACGATCATCTTGACCGGACGCGAAGGATAACGCTCCTGGCTCACGCTGCCGTGGGTCGACAACGGTATTGCGAGCAGCGACGCCGCCAGCATCTGAAAAGAGCGCGATCGATATTTTCATCGGCCGTCTCCTCCAACGGAAGTCAATGTTCCGACGAATGGTGACAACCATGACGCTAGCAAATGGCTCATGGGCGTATATTTTGATTATTCGATGTTGTCATAGCCGAATGGGTATGACCAATGCCCTGGAACGACCGCGTTGGGTCTCGCCTCAAACTGCGTGACCTCCGCGTCTTCATGGCGGTCGCAAACGCCGGCACCATGGGGCGCGCGGCTGCCGATCTCGCGGTCTCGCAACCGGTGATCTCCAAGTCGATTGCCGATCTCGAGGACGCCCTCGGCGTGCGGCTGTTCGATCGCAGCCGGCGCGGCGTCGAGTTGACCAGTCACGGTCAATCTCTTCGCAACTCCGGCATCGCCGTCTTCGACGAGCTACGGCAGAGTGTCAGCAGGCTGGAAGCGCTCACCGATCCTACCGCCGGCGAGATTCGTATCGGCACCACCGTGCCGCTGCCACCGGATCGGTGTCGGCAGCACTCACTCGGATGGCCATTCGATATCCGAGAATGAAGTTCCACGTCGTGGAAGCGGATTCGAATACGCTGCGCACACGCGACCTGCGCGCGCGCAACATCGACTTCGCCGTCGCTCGCCTCCTGGAACCGCTCAGCGAGGACGAGTTCGCCGTCGAAAAGCTGTTCAACGACCCGTAGGTCGTCGTTGTTGGCCGCAACAGCAAATGGGCCAGGCGGCCGAACGTGCGGCTTGTCGACCTGGTGAACGAACGTTGGGTCCTGCCGCCGATAGAGCGTTATTGCCGCACCTTGACGGCATTCGACCGCGATCCCGCGCTGTCCTGGGGCTCGGAGCATTT
This sequence comes from uncultured Alphaproteobacteria bacterium, assembly GCA_963831975.1. GTDB lineage: Bacteria > Pseudomonadota > Alphaproteobacteria > Rhizobiales > Xanthobacteraceae > BOG-931. The sequence continues at coordinate 957,568 of CAWHSO010000025.1, read as the reverse complement.
CAACGGCTCTGGCGCGACCAAGATGTCGACAATTGGTCGCGCCGCTCATTGCCGCCCTGGCGAACCGCCAGCGGCCGGAAGCCTGCTTGCTGCAATAAGTCTTCACCGCCGGGAAAAGCTCACGCCGCAATTTCGGCGTCGTCATCGAACGGCACGACGCCCGAATCCGGCAGCGGCCGCGATGCGCCTTCGTGATCGGACCAATTGATGATCTCGAACCGGCCGTCCTCGTGCTCGACCAGCGCCGTGCAGCTTTCCACCCAATCGCCGCAATTCATGTAGCGGATGCCGAAATCGTCGTGCATCACGGCGTGATGGATGTGGCCGCAGATCACGCCGTCGACCTTGTGGCGATGCGCTTCGGCGGACAGCGTCTGCTCGAAGGCGCCGATATAATTCACCGCGTTCTTGACCTTGTGCTTCGCCCATTGCGACAGCGACCAGTAGCGAAAGCCGAGGCGGCGGCGCACGGCGTTGAAATAGCGGTTGACCAGGATGGCGAAGTCGTAGGCGGTGTCGCCGAGCAGCGCCAGCCAGCGCGCGTGCTTGACCACCATGTCGAACACGTCGCCGTGCACGACCAGATAGCGGCGGCCGTCGGCGGCCTCGTGGATCGCGGTCTCGACCACTTCGATGCCGCCAAAGTGAGTACCATAGTAATCGCGTAAAAATTCGTCGTGGTTGCCCGGCACGTAGATCACGCGCGCGCCCTTGCGCGCCTTGCGCAAAAGTTTCTGCACCACGTCGTTGTGATGCTTGCGGCCAGTACCAGCCGGATTTGAGCTGCCAGCCGTCGACGATGTCGCCGACCAGATAAATGGTGTCGGCGTCGTGATAGCGCAGGAAATCGAGGAGGCGGTCGGCCTGGCAGCCGCGCGCGCCGAGATGCACGTCGGAGATAAAGAGAGTACGGAACCCGATTGTACCGTGCTCAAACGTCACGAATCATTGTCTCGCGTCAGTGCCACCTGCCGCATCCTATAAATTCTTTGCATTGCAGGACGATGACAGCAACAAAGTTAACGCAAGCTCGCTGCTCGCATCTGTGAACGTCGAGTCACAGCGCTGTCACGGCGCTAAACTAAAAGTCGGCGCGATGACAGCGCCGATTCTCGCCCTCGCGACCTTCTGCATCATCTCCACCGTCGTCCATGTCGCGAGCATCGTGATCGCGATGCTCCGCCTGCGGCGGAACTCGCTCGGCGAGACGGCGATCCGGGCAAACATTCCCTCCGGTCAGCCTGGTGCGCCCGCTATGCGGACTGGACAATTATGCCGCCGATACGCTGCGTTCGACATTCGACCTCGATTATCCGCACTGCGAAATCCTGTTCTGCGTCGCGACCGCAAACGATCCCGTCGTGCCGCTGGTCGAGGTTTTGATCGCCGAGCACCCAAGCGCGAACGCGCGGCTCTTGATCGGCGACGACCGGGTGAGCGGCAATCCAAAGCTCAACAATGTGGTCAAGGGCTGGCACGCGGCGAGCCATGATTGGATCGTGCTCGCCGACAGCAATGTGCTGATGCCGCGCGACTACATCGAGCAGCTGTTCGCGAGCTGGCGCGCCGATACCGGGCTTGTCGCTTCGCCGCCGGTCGGCTGCCGCCCGCAAGGAATCTGGGCCGAGCTCGAATGCGCGTTTCTCAATACCTATCAGGCGCGCTGGCAATATGTCATCGACAGCTTCGGCCGCGGTTTCGCCCAGGGCAAAACCATGTTGTGGCGGCGCGCCGATCTCGAGCGCTCGGGCGGCATCGCGGCGCTCGGCAAGGAAGTCGCCGAAGACGCCGCCGCAACCAAGATCGTCCGCGACGCCGGCCTAAAGGTCCGGCTGGTCGACCGGCCGTTCGTGCAGCCGCTGGGCTGGCGCGGCGCCGCCGAAGTCTGGAACCGGCAGGTGCGCTGGGCGCGGCTGCGGCGCGCGAGTTTCCTGCCCTATTTCCTGCCGGAAGCTCTTGCCGGCGGCGTGCTGCCGATGATCGCGGCAGCCATGGTGGCGGGCGCGATCGGGCTATCGCCGGCGCTGGGCGCGGGCGCGCTCGGCGCGGTCTGGTATGGCGGCGAGATGCTGCTGGCGGCGGCGGCCGAATGGCACCTGCCGTTCCTCTATCCGCTTTATGGGCTCGCGCGCGATTGCCTTTTGCCGGTGCTGTTCTTCAAGGCGCTCGGCGGCAGCGATTTTGTCTGGCGCGGCAACGAAATGCAGGTCGAGCGCATGCGCCCGCGCCGCATGATGGCCCGCGTCCGGCCGCGATTGCAGGAGGTCGCAGCGGGCAGCCGGCGACGACTACGTTCGCTTCGCGAACGCGTGTCCTGACGCGCTGACGCCAATCTGGATGTCGCGCTGGCTCAACGACTATAGCGGCCCAAGCGCATTGCGCAGCGGCGCGCTGGAAATCATCATCAAGCCCTTGAACGGCTCACCGAGCTCCAGGATCAAATAAATCGCGCACGACGCCGACAGGGCAAAAAGCGAGAGAAAGCCGAAGACCGTTGCGTTCAAAGGCGAGAACAGACTGAAGCTTGCGAATATGATGATCAGCCAAAATACCAAAACCGCGAGAAAGGGTGCCGGAATTTGGTTGTCCGACTCCACAAACAGCAGGAGGCGGGTTTGGGCAAAATCATTGCTGACCTGAATTGCCCGCGGCCTGCAGCGACCGCTGCATATCATTTTGCGGCGTTCAGACTCTGGATTTCGGCATAAGCTTTCTCCGCCGCGGCGGTGGCCACGAACGGCGTAGGCGATTTCGACGCTTTTTCGCGCCAAAGCCGATCGACGAGCGGACCGATCGCGCTGCGAATTTGCTTGCGGATCGGGACGGCTTCCGGGCCGTACTGCTCCAGGAGATTGTCGAGCTGGATTAGACCGGCCGTGATCTGCTTGATTTGACCGGCCTGGGTGTCGAACGAGCTCTTTGCCGAAGCGATCAACAAGCCGAGCACAAGCGCGCCGATCGTTGCGATGAGGCCGACGCCAAGCCGTACGACATCCTGGGATTCTTTCGCTGAGGTGATGTTGCGGCAAAGTATGGCGCAGCAATGCGCCGAGCAGAACGCCGCCGAGCACCAGGACGAATATTATGCCGGACAGGACCAAGGCGCTCATGACATCACCCTTTCAGGCGGACCGCGGTTTCGCCGCCCGGTCCGCGATCATATCGATTGCGGCGCGGTCGGCGGGAAAATCCGCGTCGATCCAGGCCTGCTCGGCGGCGCGCAATGCTGCGCCCATTTCCGGCCCTTTCGGCACGCCGCGACTGAAAAAATCCGTCGCCTTGAGCGGAAAACCCGGCGCGGTCCAGCGCTGCGGCAGGGTCGCGAGCTCGTGCCAGGCGCGGTCGGCCGCGCCGGCATCGGAGCGCGACCAGGCGACCAGCACGCGATCGGTGAACGATGCCGGCCCAAGCTGATAGAGCAACACGTGCGCGGCGTGCTCGCCGGCCGCGGGCCGCACGCGCCACCAATATTCCAGCGCCATGAGCCGCTCGAACTCGGCGTTGGACAGCCGCAGCCGCTGCGCCAGCCGCTCGGCGTCTTCCATGACGTGCACGCCGAGCGCGCCGAGCCGCCGCGTCGCGTCGGGCTCGGCGCCGATCGCCGCTTCGACCTTCACCGTGTTCTCGAAGCTCGCCAAGCAGCGGCACGCCGCCGAGCACCGTGCCGAGGATGCCGGCCTCGGCCATCACCGCCAGCGTCGGCGCGGCGTGCGGCGCCAGCAAGAGCTTCAGCAATTCCATGCGCACCCGCTCGCGCGACAGCGTGTCGAGGCCTGAGCGCGCGGCGATGCAGGCGCGCAAGCCGGCGGCGTCGGGCGCGCCTTGGCCGTACCAGGCGTGAAAGCGGAAGAAGCGCAGGATGCGCAGATAGTCCTCGGCAATGCGCTGCTGCCGGATCGCCGATGAAGCGCACGCGGTGCGCGGCAATGTCGGCAAGGCCGCCGACATAATCGTAAACTCTGCCGTCGGCCGACAGCCGACAGCGCATTGATGGTGAAGTCGCGCCGCTGCGGCGTCGGCTTTCCAGTCGCGGCCGAACACCACCTTGGCCTTGCGGCCGAATGTTTCGACGTCCTGACGCGCAGCGTCGTGACTTCGAACGGACGGCCGTCGACGACGACGGTCACCGTGCCATGCTCGATGCCGGTCGGCACCGCCTTGAAGCCCGCCGCTTCGACGCGGCGCACGACCTCCTGCGGCACCGCCGTCGTCGCCACGTCGATCTCGCCGACCGGCAATTTCATCAGCGCATTGCGCACCGCGCCGCCGACGACGCGGGCTTCCTCGCCGTCGCGATCGAGCAGCGCGAGGAGGCGCGCGATCTCGCCGTCCTTGAGCCAGGCCGCGTCGCCGAGATGCGCGCCGTCCGTCATCGCGTCGTTCCCGGCACGAACTTGCCGCCGTCGACATGGGCCGGCACATAGGTCGAGCCCGGCGGCGCGCCGGAGAATTGCGCCAGCAGCACGAAGCTGCCGACCACGAGGATGAGCGAGACGATGACGAGCCCGGCGATGCGCCGCAGCGTCCACGACGCCGGATCCAGCACGCCGGCGCGCGTCGCGATCAGGAACGCCGCGTAGATCACGAACGGGGTGAGGAACAGCCCGATCTCGGTGAAGATTGGCCTGATCATGCGCCGTAAATCCGTTCGTACAGGTTCCGCAAGATACCCGCGGTGATGCCCCAAATGTAGCGGTCGCCGAACGGAATCGCGTAATATTCCCGCGCAATGCCTTTCCAGTCGCGGGTCTTGCGCTGGTGATTGGCCGGGCGTCATCAGGAATTCGAGCGGCACTTCGAAGGTCTCCTTCACCTCCCACGGATTGAGCGTCAGCGTGAATTCAGGCTTGACCCGCGCCACCGTCGGCAGAATGCGAAAGCCCGAAAAGGTCAGATAAAGATCGAGATAGCCGATCGGCTCGATCAGCACCGGTGCGAGCCCGATCTCCTCTTTCGCCTCGCGCATCGCGGCTGCGACCGGGCTTTCGTCGCTCGGATCGATCTTGCCGCCGGGAAAGGCGACCTGCCCGGCGTGGCTCGTGAGCTCCGCGGTGCGCAATGTCAGCAGCACGGTCGGCTCGCTGCGATCGATGATCGGGACCAGCACCGCGGCCGGCTTGGTGGCGGCAACGCCGGCGCGTTCCCACAGCACCGGATCGAGATCGAGATCGCCGCGGCGCACGCCTTGCGCCGCCGGATCGGTCAGCGCCGGCGGCACGTCGAGATTAAGACGCGCGCGCGCGCGCTCGAAAAAATCCGCCGTCGCCTGGACGTGCCGATGCTGCCGCTTGGTCGTTCACGCAAAATCCCTCACCTGGTCGGCCGGCGCCATGGCAAAGAACGCGCCCATCGAGGCGACGCCGAACATCGCTTTGCCCTCGACCTCGCGCTCCTCGCCGATGTTCCACAAGATCGAAAAACAGCGCGCGCGTCACCTTCGCCCACAAGTCGCGGCGCACGTGGAGATAAGGTTTTAGCCCGCCGGTGCCGGCTTCCGGCTCGAAGCGCAGCGCGATGTTGCGGCCCGCACGACACCCAATCGTCGACATTGGTGCGGAAATGCAGCACGCGGCCTTCGGCGCCGTTCTCGATCTTGAGCTCGACGGCGAGGAACGGCGCATCATCGACCTTGATGCCGCACTTCTCCACCGGCGTGACCAGGAAGTACTTGTCGCCCTCGCGCTTGAGCACGGACGCGAACAGCTTCACCAATGCCGGCCGGCCGATCGGCGTCTTGAGATAGAACCAGGTGCCGTCGGCGGCGATGCGCATGTCGAGATCGCCGCAGAACGGCGGATTCCATCGCTCGACCGGCGGCGGCCCCTTGGCTGCCGGCGCGCGCTAGCGCGCCTGTGATCGCCTCGAGGCCGGATTGCCCTTCCTTCGCCATGGTTTGCCTGGAACCTGACCTCCGGACATGAGTCCGGGGGCGCAGATTATTCGAGGTATCGCGATCGCCAACCTGCATCCGGCCGCGCCCTACCCAAGTCGTGTTCCCTGTGGATGAAGAATCAGCGCAAGTTCTGCGTTACCGCGGGCTGGCGCATATATTGCATGATGTGTGCCCAATAGCAGTGCAATGTTGGCTGCCGTAGATTCGTGCATATGGCGCGGATCTCGCTCCGATGCAAGAATACGGCCCAAAGACAAGGAGTTAGCCATGCCCGTTGCTGGCGGAGATGGGCTCGAAAAGCTCGAAGACATGATCGTGCGGACGGCCGAATCGACCGCGGCGCATGTGCGCGCGGCCAAGGCCGCGATCGGCACGGTGATCTTCGGCCAGGACAAGGTCGATCGAGCAGGCGCTCGTCACCATCCTGTCCGGCGGCCATGCGCTGCTCCTTGGCGTGCCCGGCCTCGCCAAGACCAAGCTGGTCGAAACCCTGGGCATCGTGCTCGGCCTCGACGCGCGGCGTATCCAGTTCACGCCCGATTTGATGCCGTCCGACATTCTCGGCACCGAGGTGCTGGAGGAAAGCCAGACCGGCAAGCGCAGCTTCCGCTTCCTGCCCGGTCCGGTCTTCGCCCAGCTCCTGATGGCCGACGAGATCAACCGCGCCAGCCCGCGCACGCAGTCGGCGCTGCTGCAGGCGATGCAGGAGCAGCACGTCACCGTCGCCGGCACGCGCCACGATCTGCCAAAGCCGTTCCACGTGCTCGCCACGCAAAATCCGCTGGAGCAGGAAGGCACCTATCCGTTGCCCGAAGCGCAGCTCGACCGCTTCCTGATGGAGATCGACGTCGGCTATCCCGACCGCGACGCCGAACGCAAAATCCTGTTCGAGACGACCGGCTCGGAAGAAACCCGCGCCAAGCCGGCGATGACGGCCGAGGAGCTGATGGCGGCGCAGCGGCTGGTGCGGCGGCTGCCGGTCGGCGAATCCGTCGTCGAAGCCATTCTCGCACTGGTGCGCTCGGCGCGGCCGGGACCGGAAGGCGGCGAAGCCGCCAAGCTGATCGCCTGGGGACCGAGCCCGCGCGCCAGCCAGGCGCTGATGCTCGCGGTGCGCGCGCGCGCGCTGCTCGACGGCCGCCTCGCGCCTTCGATCGACGACGTGCTCGATCTCGCCGAACCCGTGCTCAAGCACCGCATGGCGCTCACCTTTACTGCGCGTGCCGAGGGCGAGAGCATCGAGGCTGTCGTCGGCCGCCTGAAGTCGCGGATCGGATAGGCGGATGGCGGCCGAGCCCAAGCGCACCTACCAGGACAGCGCGGCGGTTGGACGAGCGGTCGGCGAAGGCCGGACGCTGGCCGCCAGCATGCCGCGGCTCATTCTGGAAGCGCGGCGCGTGGCGGCGACCGTCATCCATGGCCTGCACGGCCGCCGCCGCGCCGGACCCGGCGAGAATTTCTGGCAATACCGCCGCTTCGTCTCCGGCGAGCCGGCGTCGCGGGTCGATTGGCGGCGCTCGGCGCGCGACGATCATCTCTATGTGCGCGAGCTGGAATGGGAGGCCGCGCACACGGTGTGGATCTGGCCCGACCGCTCGCCGTCGATGAATTTCGCCTCGCCGCTGGTTCGCGACACCAAGCTTTATCCGCACGCTGGTCATCGCGCTGGCGCTGGCCGAGGTTCTGGTCGAGGCCGGCGAGCGCGTCGGCATTCCCGGCCTGACGCGGCCGACCGGCAGCCGCAACGTCGTCGAGCGGATGGCGCAGGCGATCGCGCACGATCGCAGCCGAGCGGGCCAGCCTGCCGCCGAACTTCGCGCCCTCCCCGCTCGCCGAGGTCGTGCTGCTCTCCGATCTGTGGAGCGAGATCGGCGACGTGCGGCGCACGATCACGCAGCTCTCCGGCAGCGGCGCCCGCGGCCATGTGGTGCAGATCGTCGATCCGGCCGAAGAGACGTTTCCGTATTGGGGCCGCATCGAATTCGTCGAGCCGGAAGGCGGCGGCCGCATCACCGCCGGCCGCGCCGAGACCTGGCGCGCCGATTACACCGCGCGCGTTGCGCGCCACCGCGCCGAAATCCGCGCCGAGACCGACCGTCTCGGCTGGAGCTTTACCATCCACCGCACCGACCGGCCGGCGAGCGAACTGCTGCTGGCGCTGCATGCCCGCATCGGCGCCGCTGCGGCCGATAGCGAGTTCGCGGCCGCGGCCATGCGGCTGGCAGCCGAAGCGACGGTGACGGCATGATCGGCGGACTGCCCATCGGCTTTGCCGAACCGCTCGTGCTGATCGGCCTGTTGACGCTGCCGGTGCTGTGGTGGCTGCTTGCGGCTGATCCCGCCGCGGCCGCGCCGCATCGATTTTCCGCCGACGCGGCTGCTGCTCGAAATCGCGCCCAAGGAGGAAACGCCTGCCCGCACGCCGTGGTGGCTCACCTTGATGCGGCTTGCGCTCGCCGCTTTGGTCATCATCGCCGCCGCCGGCCCGCTGTGGCATCCGCCGCTTGCGACGTCGACGTCGCGCGGCGCCGATCGCAATCATGATCGACGACGGCTGGGCGGCTGCCGCCACCTGGGACGCGCGCGTGCGCACCGCCAACGACATCATCGCCCGCGCCGAAGACGATCGCCGCGCCGTGGCGCTCATTCCGCTTTCGGAGGGCACGCGCGACATTTCGCTCGAGCCCGCGGGCTCGGCGCGCGTCCGCCTGCACCAGATGAAGCCGAAGCCGCACACGGTCGATCGTTCGGAGGCGCTGCCGGCGATCTCCCAATTCCTTGCCGCCGTGCACGACGTCGATCTGGTATGGCTGTCCGACGGCACCGATCTCGGCCGCGGCGCGGATTTCATCAAGGCGCTGGCGCAAACCCTCGACAATCGTCCGATCACCATCATCGACGGCGGCATTCCCGGCGCCCGCGCGCTGGCCGCGGCCGACAATGCCGCAGGCGCGCTCAGCGTGAAGGTGTTGCGCGCCTCGACGGCGGCTGCGGACACCGGCACGGCGCGCGCGCTCGATCTGAAGGGCCTGCCGCTTGGCGAAGCGGCCTTTGCGTTCAAGGCCGATGCGCGCGAGACCGAGGCGCAATTCGCCCTGCCGGTCGAGATCCGCAACGACATTTCCCGCATCGAGATTTCCGGCGAGCGCTCCGCCGGCGCCGTGCAATTGCTCGACAAGCGCTGGCGCCGCCGCACCGTCGGCATCGCCTCCGGCGCCAGCGTCGAATTGGCGGAGCCGCTGTTGTCGTCGAGCTATTACATCGTGCGGGCGCTCAGTCCGTTCGCCGACGTGCGGCTCGCCCAAGGCGAAGCGCCGGCGGACGCGGTGGCGCATTTTCTCGATCAGAACCTGCCCATGCTGATCCTCGCCGACGTCGGCAATGTCGCCGGCGAAGCGCATGATCGCCTGGCGCGCTGGATCGAGGACGGCGGCGTGCTGGTGCGGTTTGCCGGCCCGCGCCTCGCCGCATCCGACGACGATCTCGTGCCGGTAAAGCTGCGGCGCGGCGGCCGCATCCTCGGCGGCAGTTTGAGCTGGGACAAGCCGCAGCCGCTGGCAGCATTTTCCCGCGAGAGCCCGTTCAACGGCATGGCGGTGCCGGGTGACGTCACCGTCACGCGCCAGGTCTTGGCGGAGCCCGACGCCACGTTGAGCGATAACACCTGGGCGACGCTCGCCGATGGCACGCCGCTGGTCACCGCCGCGCGCCGCGGCAAGGGCTTGATCGTGCTGTTCCACGTCACCGGCGACACGCGCTGGTCCGATCTGCCGCTGTCCGGCGCTTTCGTCGAAATGCTCCGCCGCATCGTGGCGCTCGCCGGCACCACCAGCGTCACCGACGCCGCCAAGGCGGAGACCAAGAGCGTGCGCGAAATCGTGCCGCCGAGCCGCGTGCTCGACGGTTTCGGCAATTTCATCGCGCCGCCGCCGACCGCGCGGCCGGTGCCGTCGGACTATTCCGCAAGCGCCACCGCCGATCATCCGCCGGGCTTCTACGGCTCGGCCGAGAGGTCTCATCGCCGTCAACACGCTGGCTCCCGCCGATCGCCTGGCGCCGCTCGATTTCACGCCGCTCGCCAATGCGCGCCATGAAATCTACCGCATCAGCGAGCCGCAGGATTTGCGCGGGCCGATCCTGCTCGCCGCGCTGGCGCTGTTCCTGCTCGATACCGCTGGTGGTGCTTTTCCTCGGCGGCGGCATTCAGCGGCTTATTCCGCGCTTCTCGCGCGCCACCGCCGCGATGGCGATTCTCTTCGCGGTTCTCGCGCTGACGCTGACCCACGCGCGTGCCGAGGACGTGCGGGTCGGCAATGTGCCGGCGTCCGCGCTCGAGACCAAGCTCGCCTATGTGGTCACCGGCAATGCGGAGGTCGATGCGATCAGCAAGGCCGGCCTTGCCGGACTGACGCTATTCCTCGCGCAGCGCACCGCGCTCGAGCCCGGCGATCCGATCGGTCTCGACATCGCGCACGACGAGCTGGCGTTTTATCCGCTGATCTATTGGCCGATCGCGCCCGGCGCGGCGCGGCCGACCGAAGCCGCCTCGAAGCGCATCGACACCTACATGAAGGACGGCGGCACCGTGCTGTTCGACACCCGCGATGCCGTGGTCGCGCCGCCCGGACCGGGCGGCGAGACGCGCAGCCCGGGAATGCTCGAACTGCGCAAAATCCTGTCCTCGCTCGATCTGCCCGAGCTCGAGCCGGTGCCGCGCGATCACGTCTTGACCAAGACGTTTTATCTGCTGCGCGACTTCCCCGGCCGCTTCAATACCGGCCAGCTCTGGGTCGAGGCGCTGCCGAACGTCGACGAAGAGCGTCCGGCCGCCCTGCCCGCGGCGGCGACGGCGTATCCTCGATCATCATCACCTCGAACGATCTGGCCGGCGCCTGGGCGACGCGGTCCGACGGCCAAGCCATGCTGCCGATGGTCGAGGGCGAGCCGCGCCAGCGCGATCTCGCGTTCCGCGCCGGCGTCAACATCGTCATGTACACGCTGACCGGCAATTACAAAGCCGATCAGGTGCACGTGCCGGCGCTGCTCGAGCGGCTGGGGCAATAGGAGAGAGCTTTTGAATCTCGGTATTGCGTTCGCCCCGCTCGTCGCCGAACCCGTATTGTGGGCGGCCATTGCCGCGGCCGTCATCCTGGCGCTGCTGCTGTTCGTGTCGCGCAGCCGCGGCGCCACGATCCGCGCGCTGGCGCTTGGGCTGGTCGTGCTGGCGCTGGCCAATCCGTCGCTCACCCGCGAGGATCGCGATCCGCTCTCTTCGGTCGCCGTGGTCGTCGTCGACAAGAGCCCGAGCCAGAATTTCGGCGACCGGACGCAGCAGACCGAGGCGGCGCGCGCCGCGGTCGTCGAACGGCTGAGCCATATTCCCGGCCTCGACGTGCGCGTGGTCGAAGCCGGCCAATCCGACGGCGAGACCGACGGCACGCGGTTGTTCACCGCGCTCGGCACCACGCTCGCCGACGTGCCGACCGACCGCGTCGCCGGCGTCATCATGATCACCGACGGCCGGGTCCACGATGTGCCGCAAGATGCCGGCGCGCTCGGCTTCGCCGCGCCCATTCATGCGCTCATCACCGGCACCAAGAACGAGCGCGACCGCCGCGTCGCGCTGATCGCCGCGCCGCGCTTCGGCATCGTCGGCCAGTCGCAGACCATCACCTATCGGGTCGAAGACCAGGGCACCAAGGAAACCAGCGCCGCGGTGACCGTGCGCCGCGACGGCGACGTCGTCGAAACCCGCACCGTTCCGGTCGGCATGCCGCAGAATGTCGATATTCCGATCCCGCACGGCGGCCAGAACATCGTCGAGATCGAGGCCGCGCCGCTCCAAGGCGAGCTCACCACGGTCAATAACCGCGCCGTGGTCGACGATCGACGGCGTGCGCGACAAGCTGCGCGTGCTCCTGGTCTCCGGCGAGCCCCATGCCGGCGAGCGGACCTGGCGCAACCTGCTCAAGTCCGATGCCGTCGGTCGATCTCGTGCATTTCACCATTCTGCGCCCGCCGGAAAAGCAGGACGGCACGCCGATCAACGAATTGTCGCTGATCGCATTTCCGACCCGCGAACTGTTCCAGCAGAAGATCGGCGAATTCCAGCTCATCATCTTCGACCGCTATGCGCGCCAAGGCGTGCTGCCGATCATCTATTTCGACAACATCACCCGCTATGTCCGCGACGGCGGCGCGGTGCTGGTCGCGGCCGGGCCCGATTATGCGAGCCAGACCAGCCTGTGGCGCACGCCGCTCGACGCCATCCTGCCGGCGGAACCCGATGGCAATGTCACCGACCAGGCGTTCCGGCCGAGCCTCACCGAGCTTGGCCGGCGCCATCCGGTGACGCGCGGCCTCGACGGCGCCGACAGCAATCCGCCGAACTGGAGCGAATGGTTCCGCGTCGTCGATACGCGAAACGCCACCGGCACGACGGTGATGCAGGGCCCGGACGCAAAGCCGCTCCTGGTGCTGTCGCGCGAAGGCGAAGGCCGCGTGGCGCTGCTGCTCTCCGATCACATCTGGCTGTGGGCGCGCGGTTTTGAAGGCGGCGGCCCGCATCTCGATCTGCTGCGCCGGCTGTCGCACTGGCTGATGAAGGAGCCCGATCTCGAAGAAGAGGCGCTGCGGCTCAAAATGAGCGGTCATAATCTCGTGGTGCAGCGGCAGACCATGGCCGACAGCGTCGCCGACGTGACGCTGACCTCGCCCTCGGGCACGTCCCGCATGCTCAAGCTCGATGCCGACGGAACCGGGCGTGTGGGAAAAGAGCATCGTCGCCGACGAGCTTGGGCTGTGGCGCGCGACCGACGGCAAGCTCAATGCGCTCACCAATATCGGCCCGGCCAATCCGCGCGAATTCGCCGAAGTCACCTCGACGACCGGACGTGCTGGCGCCGATCGCCAACGCGACCGGCGGCGCTGCGCGCCGGCTCGACGACGGCGGCAGTCTCGATGTGCCGCGCATCCTCGCCGTGCGGTCCGGCGGCACCTATAGCGGCGACGACTGGATCGGCCTGAAAATGCGCGACGCCAGCGTGGTGCGCGGCATCGGCGTGCTGCCGGTCTTCGCCGGCCTGCTCGGGCTGTTGCTCCTGATCGGCAGCCTCGCCGGCACCTGGGCGCGCGAAGGCCGATAATCAGCCGGCATGCGCCACACCTTGCGGCTTCATCCGGACTCGCTTTGCGCCGCGGCGACACGGATCGAAGTGGACGTCGCGCGTCCGCGCCCGGGCAGTTTGGTCCTGTCCTATGTCGTCAGCGGCAGGATAAGCGACTTGCGTCTGCCGCCCATCGTGGCGGCGGCGCGCGCCGACGAGCTTTGGCGGCACACCTGCTTCGAGGCGTTCGTCCGTCGCTTCGGCCGATCCCGGATACTACGAATTCAACTTTTCGCCCTCGACCCAATGGGCGGCCTATCGCTTCGACGGCTATCGAAGCGGAATGCGGGTTGCGGCCGAGATCAGCGCGCCTCGGATCGAGGTGCGATCGAGTGCCGAGACGTTACACATTGCAAGCCTCGCTGGAGTTCGATCGGGCTTATCGTCGTCGCCCTTGGCATCTCGGTCTTTCGGCGGTGATCGAAGAAACAAACGGCCGTAAATCCTATTGGGCGCTGGCGCATCCGCCCGGCAAGCCGGACTTCCATCATGCCGATTGCTTTGCGCTTGAATTGTCCTGAACCGTAGCAGCCATGAAATTTGGCATCGACCGACTTATCGCCGAACCCGCGTTGCGCGCGCCGCTTGCCGGCAGGCGCGTTGCACTTGCTCGCGCATCCCGCTTCGGTCACGGCAGACCTGACGCATTCGCTCGATGCGCTGGCCGCATGCGGCGACGTCAAGATCGCCGCCGCCTTCGGTCCGCAGCACGGCCTGCGCGGCGACAAGCAAGACAACATGGTCGAGTCGCCAAACTTCAACGATCCGGTGCATGGCATCCCGGTCTTCAGCCTGTATGGCGAAGTGCGCAAGCCGACCGACGCGATGATGGAGACATGCGACGTCATCCTCGTCGATCTGCAGGATTTGGGTTGCCGCATTTACACGTTCATCACGACGCTGCGCTACATGCTCGAAGCGGCGGCGCAACACGGCAAAGCGGTGTGGGTGCTGGATCGGCCCAATCCCGTCGGCCGGCCGGTCGAAGGTCTGACGCTGCGCGCCGGCTGGCAAAGCTTTGTCGGCGCCGGACCGTTGCCGATGCGCCATGGGCTCACGCTTGGCGAGTTGGGTTCGTGGTTTATCAAAACGCTCAAGCTCGACGTCGACTATCGCGTCATCGAGATGCAAGGCTGGCAGCCCGACGCCGCGCCGGGATTCGGCTGGCCGCTTGGCGAGCGCACCTGGATCAATCCCAGCCCCAACGCGCCGAATTTGTGGATGGCGCGCGCCTATGCGGGCACGGTGATGGTCGAGGGCACGACGCTCTCGGAAGGGCGCGGCACCACGCGGCCGCTCGAAGTTGTTCGGCGCTCCCGATATCGATGCGCGCGACGTCATCAAGGACATGCACGCGCTGGCGCCGCATTGGCTGCGCGGTTGCCGCCTGCGCGATTGCTGGTTCGAACCGACGTTTCACAAGCATGTCGGCAAGCTTTGCCACGGCGTGCAGATCCACACCGAAGGTCCTGCTTACGATCACCACGCGTTCAAGCCCTGGCGCATCCAGGCGCTCGCCTTCAAGGCGATCCGCCGTTTGTATCCGGACTATCCGCTATGGCGCGATTTCGCTTACGAGTACGAGCACGGCAAGCTCGCCATCGACGTCATCAACGGCGGCCCGTTGCTGCGCGAATGGGTGGACGATGCGCAAGCGACGCCGGGAGACTTGGATGCGCTGGCCATTGCGGATGAGCAGGCTTGGTTGAGCGAGCGGCAAGGAATTGCTGCGCTACTGACGTAGCCCGCATGAGCGAAGCGACATGCGGGGACAAATCGCGAGGTCGGCCCCGGATATCGCTTCGCTCATCCAGGCTACGAAGCTTCCCATTCCGGCCGCACCGGACCGGACACGCCGTCAAAGGCGCCATCCGTGAGCTCGGCGACCAGAAGCCGCGCCGGATCGACCGGGCCGGGCATGATGGCGCGCCCCGGCGGCACGCGCTTGAAGCCGGATTTGCCGTAATACGGCTCGTCGCCGACCAGGATGACGAGCTTGTGGCCTTTCGCGGCCGCTTCCTTCAGCGCGCGCTCGATCAAGGCCTGGCCGACGCCGCGCTCGCGGAATGCCGGCTCGACCGTCAGCGGACCGAGCAAGAGCGCCTTGGTGTCGCCGATGCGAATCGGCGACAGCCGCACCGAACCGACCAAAAGCGTGCCGGTGCGCGCCGTGAACGACACGTCGAGCCGATGCGCCACCTGCTCGCGCAGGCGATAGGCGGTTTTGGCGTAGCGGCCGGGCCCGAACGTGCGCTCGTTCAGGCGGTCGATCGCCGGCGCGTCGTCGGTGGTCTCGGGCAGGATGGTGAGCGCCAAATCGTTCATCGCGCCGCGCCTAGCATCTCGATTGTCCGAGGTCCAGCCGGAGCGCAACGGCCCATGGCCTGCCCTATCGCCGGCCGGCGGAATGATTAGATTGGGTTTTGCAGCAGCGGAGAACGTCATGGGCCTGCTCGTCGACGGCGTCTGGCAAGAGGATGTTTCGCGCACCACCAACGGCCGCTTTGTCCGGCCCGATACCGCTTACCATAATTTCGTGACGCCTGACGGCAGTCCGGGCCCGAACGGCAAAGGCGGATTTGCCGCCGAAGCCGGCCGCTATCATCTCTATATCTCGCTGGCCTGCCCGTGGGCGCACCGCACGCTGATCTTCCGCAGCCTCAAGCAGCTCGACAACGTCATCTCGGTTTCGCTCGCCGAGCCGCTCTACGGCAAGACCGGCTGGGAATTCGGCGGCGGGCGCGGCGGCACGCCCGACAGCGTCAACGGCAAGAAGACGCTCGCCGAAGTCTATCTGCTCGCCGATCCGCATTATACCGGCCGCGTGTCGGTGCCGGTGCTGTGGGACAAGAAGCAGCGCACCATCGTCAACAATGAATTGTCCGAAATCATCCGCATGCTCAATTCGGCGTTCGAGGCCTTCACCAACGTGCACACCGACTATTACCCGGCCGAGCTGCGCGGCGAGATCGACCGCATCAACGACATCGTCTACCCGACCGTCAACAACGGCGTCTATCGCGCCGGCTTCGCCACCAGCCAGGACGCCTACGAAGAAGCGGCGCGCGGCGTTTTCGCTACCTTCGATCAATTGGAAGAGCGGCTATCGCGCCAGCGCTATCTCGCCGGCAAGCAGATCACCGAAGCCGACTGGCGGCTGTTCACCACGCTCGTGCGATTCGACGCGGTCTATTACAGCCACTTCAAATGCAATCTGCGGCGCATCGCCGATTATCCCAACCTGTCGAACTATCTGCGCGATCTCTATCAGGTGCCGGGCATCGCCGAGACCGTGAGTATCGATCAGATCAAGCGGCACTATTACGGCAGCCAGCGTCAAGGTGAACCCGACCGGCATCGTGCCGATCGGCCCGCTGCTCGATTTCACGGCGCCGCACGATCGCGGGCGGTTCGCATAAAGAGGCGCGCCGCTTCTCGTTTGAAGCGGCGCGCCGTGTTGCCTCAGATCGGTCTTTACTGGCAGACGTCGACCGTCTGCCATTGCAAGCCGTAAGGCGTTGGCACCAGTTGCTGCTGCCAGCAGCTGTCACCGTAGGAGTTGTCATAGCTGTCATAGTAGTCGTAGTACGTCGGCGCGCCGAAGGCATAGAGGCCACCAAATCCGACGCCGCCTCTGAAGCCGCGACGATGATCGAAGCCTCCGCCGGCGAAGTTGCCACGCGCGCCGTTGAAATTGGCGCCGGCACGGGGCGCAAAATTGCCGCCCGGTCGCCCCACATTGGCGCCGGCAGCGAAATTGCCGCGCGGTGCAGCGGCGAAGCCGCCGCCTCCGCCGCCCATATGGGCTGCCGCACCGCCGCCGCCGACGTGGCCACCGCCGCCGCCAAAGCCGGCGCCGCCGTGCGGAGCCGCGAAAGCCGCAGTAGCCATCGTGGCCGCGCCCAAAGCCGCAGCGGCCGCAATCGCGATCATCGTTTTGCGCATGATTTTATACTCCCTGTCCAGAATAGTTGTCCTCATGAGCAATAACGTGCGCGGCGCAGGATGGTTTCAACGGCAGCGAAATGCCGCAGGCTCGCAAAGCGACTACCAAAGCTCCGCCGGCGGGCGCCCGTTCAACACTTCGGCGATGCGTTCACGCGTCGCGCGCGTCGTCTCCGCCGGCAGCGCGTCGGGGGCGAAGAAGCCGTGGGCCACGATCTCGTAGTTCGGCTGCGGCGGCGCGTCCTGGCGGAACGCGCGCACGACATAGAGCGCGACGTGATCGCGCCGCGAGATGCGGCGATTGAAATAGACGCCGAACAGCGTCGGCT
Organism: uncultured Alphaproteobacteria bacterium; assembly: GCA_963831975.1. GTDB lineage: Bacteria > Pseudomonadota > Alphaproteobacteria > Rhizobiales > Xanthobacteraceae > BOG-931. The sequence goes on along the minus strand of CAWHSO010000025.1, from coordinate 940,235 downwards.
GATCGACCAGTTCGATATTGCCCTCTTCGCGCAATTCCCGCGCCAGCGCCACGCGCGGCCGTTTCCCCGATCTCGACGCCGCCGCCCGGCAAATGCCAGCCGGGGACATAGCTGTGCACGATCAGAAACACCTTGCCGCTTCGGTCGATGACGACGGCGCGCACGCCGAGCGTCAGCCCGCGCGAAAAGCGCCAATAGAAATGCAGCACCCGCCGGGTGACGGGCTCGAAGAAGCGGCGAATAGCAGCGAAATTCATGGCCAAATCCACGCTGGGCACAAGATTAGAAACATTCTAATATAGCTCGATCCGGCCTGTAGCCGCCGCGCCGACCGAAAGCACGAGGATAGCCCGTGAAACGCTTTGCCGAACTGAGCGAGCAGGAAGTGCTGGCGCTCGCCATCTCCAACGAAGACGAAGATAACCGCATCTATCGCTCCTTCGCCGACGCGCTGCGCGAAGCCTATCCCGACACGGCGGCAATGTACGACAAGATGGCGCAAGAGGAGATCGGCCATCACGACATGCTGCTCGATCTCTACCGCAAGAAATTCGGCGATTTTTTGCCGCTGATCCGCCGCCAGAACGTCAAAGGCTTTGTCGAGCGCCGCCCGATCTGGCTCAACCGCCCGCTGGCGATCGATGCCACGCGCAAATTCGCCGAGGAGATGGAGCTCGAGACGGCGCGGTTTTATCGCCGCGCCGCGGAAACGGCGAAAGACGCCGCCGTGCGCGAGCTGTTGACCAAGCTCGCCGCTGAAGAGGACAAGCACGAAGAGCTGGCGCAAGAGCTCGGCAACAGGATTTCGCCGAAAGCGCGCGCGTCCGAGGACCAGACCGCCAAGCGCCTGTTCATGCTGCAATATATCCAGCCGGGCTTGGCCGGGCTGATGGACGGCTCCGTCTCCACCTTGGCGCCGCTGTTCGCCGCGGCTTTCGCCACCCACAATACCTGGTCGACGTTCCTGGTCGGGCTCGCCGCCGCGATCGGCGCCGGCATCTCGATGGCCTTTGCCGAGGCTTTGTCCGACGACGGCTCGCTCACCGGCCGCGGCGCGCCGGTGGTGCGCGGCGCGGTGACCGGCGCGATGACCGCGATCGGCGGGCTTGGCCATGCGCTGCCTTATCTCATCCCCAATTTCTTTGTCGCCACCTCGCTCGCCTTCGTCGTGGTCGCCATCGAACTGGCGGTGATTTCCTGGATCCGCATGCGCTATATGGACACGCCGTTCCTGCAAGCCGCCTTCCAGGTCGTGATCGGCGGCGTGCTGGTCTTTGCCGCAGGCATCCTGATCGGCAGCTCGTGACGGCGCGGCTGCACGGTTTCTCAAGATTTCACGTAGCATGATGCGGCCATGTTCACGCTCGCCCATCTGTCCGATTGGCACCTCGCGTCGCGGCCGGCGCTGTCCGAGCTCATCGGCAAGCGCGGGCTGGGCTATATCAATTGGCATCGCCGCCGCAAGAAAATCCATCGCCCGGACGTTCTCGATGCCACGATCCGCGACCTGAAAGCGTCCGCGCCGGACCACATCGCCGTGACCGGCGATCTGGTCAATCTGTCGCTGCCCGACGAATACAATCGCGCCCGCGGCTGGCTGCAAACGCTCGGCTCCCCGCGCGACGTCACCTTGGTGCCCGGCAATCACGACATCTATGTCGGCCGCGTGCAGCAATCGCCCGCCAAATACTGGGCGGACTATATGCGCGGCGACGACGGCCTCGACCGCTTTCCGTTCGTGCGCCGGCGCGGCAGCATCGCGCTGATCGGGCTGTCGACGGCGCTGCCGACAGCACCGTTGCTGGCGACCGGCCGGCTCGGCAAACGGCAGCTGGCGCGGTTGCTGGAAATCCTCGATCAGACACGCGGCTCGTTCCGCATCGTGCTCATCCATCATCCGCCGCTGACGCAACGCTATCTGCGGCGCCTGGTCGATGCCGCGGATTTGCGCGGCGTGCTCGCCGACAAGGGCGCCGAGCTCTTGCTGCACGGCCACGATCACCACCGCGCGGTGGTCTGGCTCGACGGGCCGCAGAAAAAAATTCCTGCGGTCGGCGTGCCGTCGGCGTCTGCGTACGGAAAGCATGGCGATGAAAACGCCGCCGGCTACAATTTATTCCGCATCGACGGCACGTTGGCAAAATGGAGCTGCGAAATGATCGCGCGCGAGCGCGATGCCGACGGCACCATGCGCGAGGTCGAACGGCAGACGCTGATTTAGGATTTCGACGCGAAGATCAGCGCGACCGCGATCAACGTCACGATCCCAATCAGAAAACCGAGCACCAGCACGCCAAAAGTCCGCCAGCGCCGGCGGCGATATTGGCGGCCGGCTTCGGCGCGGGTCACGCGGGTGATGAATTCCGGATCTTCGTCGAGCGCGCGCTGGCGCTCCACCAGCCGGCGCGCGACATAAGAGGTCACCGCCTGGACGATGTCCGGAATTTCGTGGGACTCGGCCAGCACGCGGCGGCCGACCCGGGTGTCGTGCAGGAAGCGATAGGCCCGTTTGTCGCGCCCCATGGCGACATGGGCGACCGAGTCGACCCACAGCCGCGGCGTGTCGCCTCGGCTCACGCCGCGGTCGAACAGCTCGACCTCGGGCGGAATTTCGGCAAACAGCGGACCCAGCGCCTCGTTCAAAAGCTCCAGCCGCGCGACCTCGGCATCGCGCAGATCGACCACGACGCTGGTGCGCTCGGCCGCCTCGACGCGCGCCAGATGCATCGCCTGCGTCAGTGGCGAAGGCGGTTCGGCGGCAGCCGCCGGCGCATCGGATTTGCGCTTTCTACCCCACATCAAAAATTCGTCCGTTCCCTTGAGCGGATCATACACCAGCGGCTAGGCTCGCCGGAAGCTGCGGTGCGACCACGGCGGATGCCCAAAGGGAAATTATGGCCGATTCGGCGGGAAACGGCACGAAATACGGCCCGGTCGCGGACCGGCCGCTGCCGGTCGCCGACCAGCCGCCACTGGTCGCCGACCAGCCGCTGCTCGTCGCCGACCAAGTCACGCTGCAATACAAGACGCAAAACCATCTGGTCACCGCGACCTGGAGGGTCTCCTTCGAGGTCCATCAGGGTGACCGCTACGTGCTGCTCGGCCCGTCGGGCTGCGGCAAATCCTCGCTGTTGAAATCGATCGCCGGTTTTTTGCCGCCGGTGTCGGGCTCGTTCCATCTCGACGGCAAGCCGATCGAACGGCCCGGCTCCGACCGCATGATGGTGTTTCAGGAATTCGACCAGCTGTTGCCGTGGAAGACCGTGCTCGGCAACGTGATGTTCCCGCTCCTGGTCAACCGCCGCATGTCGCGCGCCGCGGCGCGCGAGCAGGCCCGAAAAGTCATCGCCAAGGTCAATCTCGGCGCCTTCGAGAGCGTCTATCCGCACATGCTGTCCGGCGGCATGAAGCAGCGCGTCGCCATCGCGCGTGCGCTCGCCATGGAGCCCGCGGTGCTGCTGATGGACGAGCCGTTCGCCGCGCTCGATGCGCTGACCCGGCGCAAGATGCAGGAGGAGCTGGTGGCGCTGTGGGACGACGTCGGCTTCACGGTGATCTTCGTCACCCATTCGATCGACGAGGCGCTCTTGATCGGCAACCGCATCCTGGTGATGTCGCCGCATCCGGGCCAGGTGAAGGCCGAGCTCAATGCCGGGCATCTCGGTTTTGCCGATCTCGGCACGCAACCGTTCGAGCTGCTCAGCCGCCGCATTCATGGCTTGCTGTTCTCCGACCGGATCGAAACCGCGCTCGCCAACGAGGCGCATCATGGATGACCGCACGGCTCGCCCATTGCCGCCGCTGCGCCCGGAGCGGCAGTTCGCGCCGGAAACGACCGGAACAATCGGCGACGTCGCGCGCCCGCTGACGTTCGTCGAGCGGCTCACCAACATGACGCTGGTGCGGCGCCTGGTGGTGATCGCCGTGCTCGCCGCCGCTTGGGAGATTTACGCCCGCATCCTCGACAATCCCCTGCTCTTTCCCTCGCTCAGCGACACGCTCGCCGCGTTCTGGGATTCCGCCGCGCACGGCGTGCTGATCGATCGCACGCTGACATCGCTGCGCGTGCTCGGCATGGGCTATGCGATCGGGCTTGTCGCCGCCGGCGTGTTCACCACGCTTGCGGTCTCGACCCGCGTCGGCACCGACTTCTTGTCGACCTTGACCGCGATGTTCAATCCGCTGCCGGCGATCGCGCTGTTGCCGCTGGCGCTGCTGTGGTTTGGCCTCGGCGCCTTCAGCATCGTGTTCGTCATCGTGCATTCGGTGCTGTGGGCGGTCGCGCTCAACACCCATTCCGGCTTTCTCTCCGTCAGTCCGACCTTGCGCATGGCCGGACAGAATTGCGGGCTGACCGGCCTGTCCTATGTCATGCGCCTTCTCGTGCCCGCTGCGTTTCCGTCGATCCTCACCGGCCTGAAAATCGGCTGGGCTTTTGCCTGGCGCACCTTGATCGCGGCCGAGCTGGTGTTCGGCGCGAGCTCGCGTTCCGGCGGCCTCGGCTGGTTCATCTTCGAGAACCGCAATCAACTGGAAACCGCGAACGTGTTTGCAGGCCTGCTCACCGTCATCCTCATCGGCCTCTTCGTCGAGAGCGTGATCTTCCGCGCCATCGAGAATGCGACGGTGCGAAGATGGGGGATGCAGTCGTAGGGTGGGTAAAATCATCTGATAGTCATGTCCGCGTGGGCATCGCGCTAGAACGATTTTGCCCACGCAGTCACGCCGAGCGGCGCGATGCCCACCCTACGAGCACTACACACACCTTCCGCCGTCGACTTCAACAATATTGCCGGTCAGAAATTCCGCGTCCTTCGACGCCAAAAACAAAGCGGCGTTGGCGATATCCTGCACCAGCGCCAAACGGCCAAGCGGAACGCTGGCGACGAATTTTTCGCGCTGGCCCGGCTTTGGCCCCAAAAAGCTCGGCAACAGCGGTGTTTCAGTCGCAACGGGGGCGATGGCGCAGACGCGAATTTTGTCTTCGGCCAATTCGCCGGCGAGCCCCTTGGTAATGGTGTGCACGGCGCCCTTGGTGCCGGCATAAGCCGAGGTGCCAGGCCGCGGCCTAATCGCCGCGGTCGAGCCGATATTGATGATGACGCCGCCGCCGGCTTTGCGGAACACCGGCACCACCGCCTGGCAGCCCAAAAACACGCCTTTGACGTTGACGGCAAAAGTCCGGTCGAACTCCTCTTCGCCGATCTCCATCATCGGCTTGTTGATGTGGGTCGTGCCGGCATTGTTGACCAGGATGTCGAGCCCGCCGAACGCCGAGAGCGTCTCGGCCACGGCCGCGGCGAAATCGGCTTTTTTGGTCACGTCGCAGCGCATGGCGATGGCGTTGTTGCCGATGGCGCGGGCCGCAGCCTTCGCCGCATCGACATTGATGTCGGCGAGCGCCACGCGCGCGCCCTCGCGTGCATAGGTTTCCGCGATGCATTTGCCGATGCCGGATCCGGCGCCGGTGACCAACGCGGTTTTGCCTTCCAGACGCATGTTCAACTCCCTTTCGGCACGACGCCGTATTTTTTTGCCCAGCCGAGCCCGTCCTCGGTGCGCGTGCGCGGCTTGTATTCGCAGCCGATCCAGCCCGTATAGCCGGAACGGTCGATGGCCTCGAACACGGCGGGATAATTGATCTCGCCTTCGTCGGGCTCGCCGCGGGTCGGCACCGCGGCGATCTGCACGTGGCCGATCACGGGGAAGAATTTTTCGAAGCGCTTGAGCAGATCGCCGGAGACGATCTGCACGTGATAGAAATCGAACTGGATGCGCACATTGGGCGCGCCGACTTTGGCGATAACATCGGCGGCGTGCTCGACGCGGCTCAAGAAATAACCCGGCCGGTCGCGCGGATTGATCGGCTCGATCAACAGCGTGATGTTCGCCTTGGCCGCTTCCGTCGCGGCGCGCTCGAGGTTTTTGATGAAAACGGTCTCCGCCGCCGGCCGTTGCTCCGGCGGCACCACGCCGGTCATGCAATGGATGGCGCGGCCGCCGATCGCCACCACATAATCGAGCGCGCGCTTGAAGGCAGCGTCCCAATCGCGCTCGCGCCCCGGCAGCGCGGCGAGACCGAATTCCGGGCATTGCGGCGTGTTGACGCCGAGTTGGGTCAAGCTGTGCCGCTTCAGCTCGGCCGTCACCGCGGACGGCGCGATGTCATAAGGAAATTGCAGCTCGACCGCGGCAAAACCCGCGGCAGCAGCAGCGCCGAAGCGCTCGATCAGCGGGCGCTCGGTGAACAGATGGCCGAGATTGGCGGCAAAGCGAGGCATGGCGTTTCCTGGTTATTCGTCGAACGGTAGCTTCATCGCCCCCGCGATAGCGGGGAGGGACTACCAAGCTTGGTGGAGGGGGCGGGCGGCGCGCGATGCGCCGGCGGAACAAGCTCGACAAGCACCCGCAATTAAGCTGCTGGTGGCTAATTCTGCAACGAAGAAGCCGTGCGCCCCCTCCACCACCGTTCGCTCGCGCGACCCTCCCCCCTCGCAGGGGCGGGTGGCGCGAGCGATCTCGTTCTCGCAACGCGATCCGCGTCGGAGTTTTATCCAGGGCGAGGTGCGAATTGGCAAAGTCCGCTTCGCTATCCACCACTCGCCACTTGCTTTTGTCTTCCTTCACAAAAGAAGAAAGGAGGCGGAACGCCGGCAAACGCAGGGTAACCACCGCCGCATCTTGCGATGCGGCGCGCGCCCTTTTGGAGCGCGCACGCTTGACGGCGTTCCACCACGGCTCTCACCTAAGGGAATTATTCCATCCCAAAGGCTCGGCTTCAGGCCAGGCTTCCTGGGACGCGGTCTGAACGGGCGTTACCCGCCTTCGCCTGTCCCAGTCCAGGGAAGCACCTCCCACCCCGGTCATAATGCCGGGAGACATGATGCCCAAGCCGCCCGGGAGCGGACTGCAAATCCGCCCGCGAGCACCGCACCCGCTCCACCTCACGGCTTGCCTCCGGTAGGCGTCCCTTGGTGAGCGGGATATTTGCCTTCAATCTGAAACGGCGACGGTTGTCAAATGCAGTCGCTGAATTGGAGACGCGGCGTCCTTGTAAGTCATTGAAGCAGCGGCGTTGTTGCCATGAAAGATTGGATCGCAAGGGCTTTGACGCACGATGCGACCGAAACCGAAAATCGATCAGAACCGCGGAAAAGATTCGCAAGGATGCGATTTTTGCATGAGCGATCAAATGCGTAGCCCGGATGGAGCGGAGCGTAATCCGGGATTGCCGCGAGGCGTCGATGCTGCCCCGGATTTCGCTGCGCTCCATCCGGGCTACGCTTGCTGACCCAAATTTTTGAGGCCATGTATCGTGTCAACAAGGTCCATGATCTCGATGCTCAGATGTAGAACCTTGATTGAAAACTCGTATATGGCCTGTGGGCTTAACGGGGTCAGCTTTTGCGATTTTTTCCGTACGTCATATCTACCCGCACGAAGTGAAATATCGTCATTATGATCGAGCGACAGAATCGTATGATGTGCCAATCGCACCCGCGTGTCGTTTAGCCCACGAAGCGTCGAGCTAATTTTCGTCCACTGTGGCCGACAGGGTCGAAACTTATCGTCGATTTCAAATAATTCATCGATTATATTCAGCCAGGTGTGAAAGTTTGTTATAGAATACAGCACGAGGCCAGTTTTATTGGCTTCGGCTCCAAGAAGTTCGGAAGCTAAAATTACTAGACTGGTTTCCGTTGCTGCCCACGTTGAAATGCCTTGCGTAATCGTGATTTGGAAGGCCATATGTACGGCGTTGTCGTCGTCTAAGCCGGCCTCCTTCAACAACTGTTCGATATCTGGAAGGTCGAGGAGCATGGGCAAACTCCGCTATGATGAGTTTACGACTGAGGAAACGAAATCCCATTTCGAGGCCGCATTGCGCAGTGTGCGGATTGCCACCCCCCTGTATAATGAAAGTGTGACTCCGAAGCGGGGCCGCGCGCAATCGAAGAAAAAGCAACAACAGAATAAAAAACCAGCTTAATCTACCGATGAGGGTCTATCATTTTATAAGCCGACATTTCGGTCTTGAAGACCTTAAAAATCGAAGATTAAAAATAGCCACTATCAATGATCTAAATGATCCATTTGAATTGCTCGGACCGGCATCATCCGACAAGCGTGTACGCCGCAGGTTTCAGGTCCTAAAGGACCAGCTCGCCGAAACGAAGGGAATGCTCTGCTTTAGTCGCAACTGGCGAAACCCAGTACAATGGAGCCATTATGCCGATAAGCATCGCGGGCTTTGCTTAGGATTCGAGATTCCGAAGCGATATTTGTATCGAGTTCGGTATAGAGACAAAAGGTTTGAACCGAACGTTGCGGCGATCGAAAAGGCCGATGAAGCAGCAGAACAAGAAATGCATAAAGTACTCTATACGAAATATAGTCATTGGCGATATGAGAATGAGATGCGTTTATTTGTTAATCTCAACGATCGCGACCCATTCACCGGATTGTACTATTGCGACTTTTCCAATTCGCTTACGCTCGGGGAAATAATTGTCGGCCATTCATCAACGGTTACCAGATCGGAATTAGTCGCAGCGCTAGGAAATTTGGCCCCAAAAGTTCAAATGTGGAAGGCGCGGTTATCGTTTCGATCATTTAGTGTAGTTCGCCAACGGAACGAAGCTCTCTGGCGCTAAGCGCGGTATCTTACACCGATGAGGTATTTTTGCTAAAAAGATGCCCCTGGACGAATTGAGGCTTTGACAAATGAGCGACTTGCAAATCACGAAAATCGGAATTGTTCGTCAGCCTTGGGTAGGGACGCCTGATCGGCCGCGTTTTCTAATGCCAATCTATCGCGTCGAATACGAGAGTCCTGAAGGACAGCGGCAGCACGCACTTGAGTTCCCTGCTTCAGATGCAATCGAAGCTCGCAAGATTGCGTCGCGTGCTCTCGGCGTTCCGTTCTCGATGCAGTAAAACGAAATCGGCCCGGGCCATCATCTGGGCCGACCAAAACAGTCCCGCAGCCTGGATTAAACCGACTTTCCCGGGCCCTTCATGCCTCGACCCGTCTGCCCACTTGGAAGTGGGCAATTACCCACTATCTTGCCCACTACTAGGGTGGGCCAATTTGTGGTTGACCCTCCCCTCGCCTCTTGGTTCGCTTGAGGCCGGCCAGCCGCGCATAACAACACGGCCAAAAACACCGGCGCGGCGCTCGACGGGAAACGTCAGGGACGCGTGCCATGAACGCACAACAGCTGCTTACGGAAATCTCCGATTATTGCCGACGCACCGGCTTGGCCGAATCCACCTTCGGCCGCCGCGCCGTGAACGACGGCAAGCTCGCGGCGCGGCTGCGCAATGGCGGCCGCATCACCACCGACACGCTGGATCGGATTCACGGTTTCATGCAATCGAACCCGGCTCAAGACCACGGCGCGGCGGCGCGCCCGGCGATCATCGAGCGCGCCCACGCGCCGCGCCCGGCGGCCGCGGCGGCGACCGTGCCCGCCGCGCCGCTGAAAGCCGACGACCCGCAGCGCAATTTCCGCTTCTTCGACAACCGGCAAAAATATCTGCTGTTCGTCAACACCTGCAGCGAGAAGTGGGAGGTGGCGCACCGCGTTTCCGAGGAGCTGGTGCACATCCATCCGCGGCCGCCTGCCGTGCGCGTGTTCGACGCCGGCGTCGGCGACGGCTCGGTGCTGGTGCGGGTGATGCGCGCCATGCACGACCGCTTCCCGCACATGCCGTTCTACACCGTCGGCAAGGAGATCAGCCTCGAGGACGTGCGGCTGACGTTGCAGAAAATGTCGGATCGCTTCTTCGAGCATCCGGCGTCGGTGCTGGTACTGACCAACCTCGCTTACGCCGACGCGCCGTGGCTGGCGGTGAAATCGCTCAATGCGGCGTCGAGCCTGGTTTGGCACGAGCTGCCGCTGCAGGGCAATTCGGCGCACCGCTTCGAGCAGCAAATCATCGATCTGGAACCGTTCCTGGCGCAGAACTGGAAAGCCGGGGTGAGCGCCCGCACCGGCAATCCGGTCTACGAGCGGCCGATCGTGCTGGTGATCTATCGCGAGGACCACCGCTTCCTGCTCGACCCGATCATTCCGAAACCGGGCGGCACCATCGCCAATTACGATCTGGTCATCGCCTCGCAGCCTTATCGTGCGAGGGCTTCGCTCGACTTCAAGGCCAAGCGCGTGATCGGGCCGCTGGCCAAGGCGCTCGGCCCCGGCGGCCGGCTGATCGGCATCCATTCCCACGGCCACGATCCCGGCATGGAGATCATTCAGAAGGTCTGGCCCGGCGACCATCCGTTCATCCACGACCGCCATCAGATCCTCAAAGCCGTCAAGCAAGACCTCGGCGCCGCCGGGCGCGATCTCAACTTCAACGCCTATGCGGATAATCGCTCGCTGTTCCGCTACGAGATGCACACGCTGCCCTCGGAAATCTCCGAATCGATCGGCACCTCGACGCTGTTCGCGGCCTGGAACGCGGCGATCTATGTGGCGCAGGTGGAGGACGATCGTCTTGGCGAAGTGGTCGCCGACGGCCGCTACATCGACGCCACCCGCGCGGTTTTGCGCGAGCGCGGGGGCTTATGGTTCTTCGACGAATCCTACGTGATCTCGCGCCGGCGCGCGTAGCTACTTCTCCCCCGCTTGCGGGGGAGATCATAGGCGGCCTTCGGCCGCCGTTCTTTGGTGAACGACGCCGATGCGAAGCAGCGGCTTTGGCGAAGCGACGGCAGAGGGGGTAAGTGTCGCCGCCTGCGCAAGCGTCGCGACCGCAGGCCCCTCCCTACCCTCCCCCGCAAGCGGGGGAGGGGAAAATGGAAGCGGTGAGCGCATGGCTGCCCTTGCACCCGTACCGGCCGCAAAATCTGAGCCCCGCGGTGCAACGCATCGCGGGCTTCATGCAAAATTTTTCCGTCGAGGCGACGCGGCCGTCGGATGCCGACATCGCGGCGCTCGCCGTACTGCCGCGCGGCGCTTGCGTCTATATCAGCGCCGTGCCGCACCGGCCGGCGGAAGAATCCGTCACTGCCGCGATCCGGCTGCGCGCCGCCGGCCTCGAACCAGTGCCCCACGTCGCAGTGCGCAATTTCGCCAGCGTCGACGCGCTGGATGATTTTCTCGCGCGCTTGAACGGCGAGGCCGAGGTGCGGCGCGTTCTGGTCATTGCCGGCGACCGCTCCGATCACGGCCCGTTCCGGAGCGCCGCCGACGCCATCGATTCCGGCCTGTTCCGCCGCCGCGGCATCCGCGCGCTGGGCATCGCCGGCTATCCCGAAGGTCATCCGAAGATCGGCAACGACGCGCTGTTCAAGGCGCTCGCGGAAAAGATCGCGGCGGCCGAGGCGACCGGGCTTGCGGTCGAGATCGTCACCCAGTTCTGCTTCGATGCGCGTGCGATCCTGGATTATGTGGCGCGGCTGCGCGCGTTCGGCTTCGAGCAGCCGCTGCGCGTCGGGCTCGTCGGCCCAACAAACCTTTCGGCGCTGCTGCGTTACGCCGGCCGCTGCGGCGTGCGCGCCTCGGCGCAGGCGCTGGCGCGGCGGTCCGGGATGTTGCGGCAGATGTTCGCGCTGACCGTTCCCGACGATCTGGTGCGCGCGCTGGCGGAAGCAGCGCCCTCAAGAGTGAGCGCCCATTTCTTCTCGTTCGGCGGCCTGCCGGCCACCGCGCGCTGGGCGCAGGCCGTCGCCGACGGCCGCATTGCGCTCGACGGAGCAGGCGGATTCACGGTCGCATCGCCGCCGCGAGACGGCTAGAATGGCCTCATCAATAAGTGGAGGCGAGGATGCCGGTCGAGAACATTCGCGGCGTGAATATCGTTTACGAGATCGTGGGCGACCGTGGCCCCTGGGTGGTGCTGATCACGGGCGGCCGTCGCGCCCACGATGAATTCGTGCCGCTGGCGAAGAAGATCGCGGCCGGCGGCTTTCGCGTGCTGCTGCACGACCGGCGCAATACCGGCGCCTCCGACATCCGGATCGACGGCACCGAGGCCGAAGAAGAAATCTGGACCGACGATCTGCATGAGCTTCTTTCGCGCAAGGGCGCGCTGCCGGTATTCGTCGGCGGCTCGTCGTCCGGCGCGCGCACCTCGATCCTGTTCGCGCTGCGCCATCCGCAAGCCGTGCGGGGCTTGCTCCTGTTCCGCGTCACCGGCGGCGCCTTTGCCGCGGGCCGTTTGCCGGAACAGTATTACGGCCAATATATCCGCGCCGCCCAGCAGGGCGGCATGGCTGCGGTCTGCGACACCGAGCAATATCGCGAGCGCATCGCCGCCAATCCGAAGAACCGCGACGTGCTCATGGCCATGGACCCGAAGCGCTACATCGCGGTGATGGAGCATTGGCACAAGCTGTTCCTGGCCGGCGCCAATTTCACCATCATGGGCGTGACCGACGACCAGCTGCGCTCGATCAAGGCGCCGACCATCGTCATCCCCGGCAACGACAACACCCACAATTCGGCCAGCGGCCGCGCCGCGCAAAAGCTCATCCCCGGCAGCAAGCTGCATCAGCTGCCGATCGAGGATAAGGACGTGCCGCTGATTTCGTTCGAGGAATGGGCGCCGTACGAGGCGGAGATCGCCAAGACCTTCGTCGATTTCATGCGGCGGCGTCGCGGGTTCGATGGCCGCCTGAACAAAAAGGTGCGCGCAGTGCTGTTCGTGGTCCACGCGCTCGACAAGAAGGATTTTTTGCCGACGCGGGCCAAGCATTATCGCGACCACCGCATCCATCTCGACAAATCCGGCGATCACGGCGTCGACGTCGTGACCGCCGGCACGCTCCTTGCCGACGACGGCGAGACGCCGGTCGGCAGCATTTTTGTCATCGATGCCACAGACCGCGCCGCGGTCGATGCCTTCACCCGCAGCGATCCGTATCACGTCAACGGCGTGTGGGAGCGGGTCGACATCCACCGCTACAACAAGAAACGCGGGCACCGCGATTGCGAGCAGGAGGTGAAATTTTCTCGCAACATGAAATAGCCATTCAGCGTGGAAATAGAGGGGACGACGCCATGCTTATCGCGGCAAAGATACTGCTGACGCTCACCATCCTGGGCTACGCTTTGGTCACGATCAAAGCCGACTTCAATAAAACTCACGCGACCAATCCCAAATGGACGCCGCATGCGCGCTTCCATGTGGTCTGGCAAATCCTGTCTTATGCCGGGGTCGGGCTGGTCGCGCTTTATCTGGTCTGGATCGACGGGCCGCGGCCGCTGGAGCGGCTCTATCTCGCGGCGGCCTTGAGCGCCGCCATCTACGGCGGCTTCTTCCTCAGCGTCTTCAGCCGCCCGCTGTTCGGCGGCGGGCTCTACGACGACAATGGCTACCTGCCGTTCAAACCGCCGGTCGGCCCGCAAAGCTGGCGCTGGGACGCCAACGTCACGGCGTTTACGGTTCTCTCCGCCATCATGCTGGCCGGCGTCGTTGCGGTGCTGGCAGCGTAGCAGTTCCCCTCCCCCTACAAAGGGGGGAGGGAAAAGTTATTTATTCACGTTCGGCACCTCGATGCCGAGCGCGGTCGCCAGATCGATCTGGTGATCCTGTTCCTGCATCAGGATCTTGCGGATCTGCTCGGCCATGGCGAATTCGCCGAGCGCCTCGCATTGCCGGATGCGGTCGCGGTAATTGCGAATGGTCTCGTTTTCGTTGTCGAGATCGAACCGCAGCATGTCCTTGGCTTTATCCGAGGTCTTGACCGGCTTCGGCGTGACGGTCGGCATGGCGCCGAGATAGTCGATCTGCCGCGAGATCATCAGCGCGTGATCGAGCTCCTGCTTGGCGTGAATCTCGAGCTGATCGGCGATGTCCATGTACTCGGCGCCCTTGAGCACCTGGGAATAGACCACATAGGCGATGATGGCCTGATATTCGCGGGACAGGTCTTCGTTCAATAATTCGGCGAGACGTTCGCGGGTAATGTTCGTTTCGGTCGCTTTAGATTCCTTGGCCATTTGGTTCTCCTGATAATCGCAAGACAACGCGCAACACGCGCGAATGTTCTGTGAAATTCGATGCCGGGCCGTTTGGCCCGGCCAGACGTCCTTTAGGGCCTCGCGCCCGGCTTTTCGCGAATCCCCATCCGCTCCAGCCGCCCGATCACCTCGTCGCAAAAGTACGGCAGCTCGTTGGCATAGTTCACCAGCGAAATGCCGATGCCGGTGAGGCCGGCTTTGCTGAGATCGGCAAGCGCGCCTGCGACATAATCGGGATCGCCGACGATCGGCAGGCCGCCCATGCCTTGGGCGTATTGGCTGCGCTTGGTCAGATATTCCTGCATCGGCACGGTCTGCGGCGAGATGTTTTTCAGCGCCAGGATGCCGTCGACCGCCGACCAGTCGGCGTGCTCGACGATGCAGTGGTGGAAATACTCCTCGGCTTCCTTCTTGGTCGGCCGGCAGGTCACCACGCCAACGGTGTAGCAGCCGATCTCGCGGCCTTGCGCGACGCGCCGCGTCCTGCGCGGCGCGCACCTTGCCTTGGGTCTCCGCAAGCGAGGTGCGCGAGGCCTGCAGGAAGAACGCGTCGCAGTTCCTGTATCGCGAAAGCCTGCCCGGTCGGCGAGGCGCCGGCATTCATGATCAGCGGCCGCACGCCGCCGTAAGGTTTCGGCTTGCCGCGCACGCCCTTCATGTCGAGATGTTTGCCCTTGAAGTCGAAATTCTCCTTGTCGGACCAGATCATCTTGATGACGTCGATCCATTCCTGGGCGTAATCGTAGCGGTCGCCGTGCTGGCCGGCGTCGACGCCGAACATGTCGAACTCGCCTTCGTTCCAGCCGACCACGATGTTGAGCCCGAAGCGGCCCTCGCCGATGTGGTCGGCGGTGACCATCTCCTTCGCCGCCACCACCGGATTGAAGATCAGGGCATGCACGGTGCCGAACACGGTGATGTGCTTGGTGCAGCCGAGCAGTCCGGTGGCCCAGGTGATGGTTTCCAGCGTGGTGCCCTGATAGTCGGTGTCGCCGCCGTAGCCTTTCCAGCGGCCGATCGGCAGCATGAAGTCGATGCCGGCCTCGTCCGCCATCTGCGCCAGGCGCTTGCAGTCCGGCCAGCTGCCCGACCAGCGCTCCGGCACCAAGGTCACGGCGCGGCCGGACGAGCAGTTCGCGCCGAACAGGCCGATCTGCAGCTTGTTGTCGGAGTACATGGCGCGGCGCGATTGGCAGCGGAAGCTTGCGGGGCGTGCACGGGCGTAACCTTTTTCTTTTTCCCCTCCCCCTTGTGGGGAGGGGCAGCGGTGGGGGTCGAGAAGATTTATAAAAGCGTCGAGGCTCTCACGCCACCTCCCACTGCCCCACCCTGACCCTCCCCACGAGGGGGAGGGAAAAATGTTCACGGCTGGTTGAGCGCCGCGCGCACCCGCGCCACCACCTCGGGCGGCGTATGGGCGAGCGCCGCGACCGCGGCCTGGACCTGCTCGCCGCTGAGCGGATCGACCTCGAAGCCGATCTTGGCGGCGTCCGCGATAAAACCCTCGTCCTTCATGGTGGCATCGAAGGCGCGGCGCAGCGCTTCGACCCGCTCCGCCGGTACGTCCGGCGGCAGGAAATAGGGCCGGCCGTATTCGGTGCGGCCGAACAGCAGCAGCAGCGCCTGGCGGTCGGCTTCGGCGACTTGGCGAGGTCGAGCATCAGCGGCACGTCGGGCAAGAGCCGGTGCCGCGTGGCGCCGAACTGGGCGATGATCGTGATCTTCTTCTCCGTCACCCATTGCGGCACCTGGGCGTTGAGCGCGAACCAGCCGAAGCCGGCGACGCCCTCGACCTCGCCGCGCTCCAGCGCCTCGTTCATCTGCGGCGTCGAGGCGTAGCCCGGCACGATCTTGAATTTGGTGCCGAGCACCGCGTTGGTGAGCAGCGGGAAATCGTTCATGGTGGTGCCCGGCGTGGTGGCGCCGACCACGAGCTGTTTGCTCATCAGCTCGGCGAGGTTTTGCACCGGCGCGGTGTGCCAGACATAGGCGACGTAAGGCTCGCTGTGGGTCGAGCCGAGCCAGATCAGTTTCGCCGCATCGAAACGCGCCGCCGCCGGCTGCAACAGCGGCGCCGCCGGGATGCCGTTGAGCGGCACGCCGATCGCGGTGCCGTCATTCGGCCCGAGCGCGTAGAGCTGATTGACCATGAGCAGCCCGCCGGCGGTCGGCTGGTTCTGCACGATGATGCTCGGCGAGCCCGGGATATGCGCGCCGATGTGGCGCGCCACGATGCGGGCGAGCAGATCATAGGTGCCGCCCGGCGCCGAGCCGACGATGAAGCGGATCTGCTTGCCGCGATAGAAGCTCGCGACGTCGTCGGCGGCATGGGCCGGCGCGAAAGCGAAGAACGACAGAAGCAGCGCGGAGCCACAGTGCGTCATTCCGAGGCACCGCGAAGCGACGAGCCCGGAATCCATAACCACAGACGCCGGGGCTATGGATTCGGGTTCGCTGCGCTCGGCCCCGGAATGACGGGCATCATTTCCACAGCTGCTTCGTCGCCAAGTCCGCGCCCTGGCGCAAGCGCCTTGAATTTTTCCCAGACCACGGTGGGATGCACCTCGGTGCGATACAAGGCCTGCGACGAGAACCCGCAATCGGCGGCGGCGATGACATTCTCCCGGCCGACCAGCTTGGCGAAGCGCACGATGCGCTCGGCGATCAGTTCCGGATGCTCGACGATGTTGCTGGCATGGGTGATCATGCCCGGACAGATCACCTTGCCGTCGGCGAGCTTTACGCGCTCGAACAGATGGTATTCGTGCTCGTGGCGCGGATTGGCGGCTTCGAAGCTGTACGAGCCGGCGTTGATCTTGAGCACGTAGTCGATGATGTCGGTGAGCGCCGCTTCGTAGAGCCGCGGGCCTTCGTTGATGCCGTAGCAGGTGTGGAAGCGCACCTTCTCCGGCGGGATGCCCTTGAGCGCGGTATTGGTCGCCTCGACATAGATTTCGGCGCGGCGTTGCATCTGCGCGCGGTCGAGATCGGGCTCGAAGAAAATATCCGGCAGGAACGGATCGTCGATCTGCACCAAAATGCCGGCGTCGGCGATGGCGCGGTATTCCTTGCCGAGCTCGGCGGCGAGCGCGTGAAAATACTCCTCGTCGGATTTGTAATATTCGTTGATGCCGACGCCCGACGGCGCGGTCGCCGGCAGGAAGACGTGATGATCGGGCACGCCGGCGGCCGCCGCGGCCTGCTTGACGTTGTCGATGTCGATCTTGACGAATTTTTCGCCGCGATATTTCACCGGCGCGACGCATACCACCGGCGCCAGGCCGACGATGGCGCCGCCCATCATCGCCTGCTTGAAATACTCGGCGTAATATTCCGGGAACGCCGCGACCTCCTGCTGGAACAGCTTCATTTTCTGGTCGGGGCGGCGCTCAAAACCTTCGAGGCGCTCCTGGATATAGGTGAAGAAGCCGGGTTTCGAGAACTCGCCGTCGGTGACGATGTCGATGCCGCACTCGGCCTGCTTGCGCACGGTGTCGGCAACCGACGTCCGCAGCAGCGCGTCGTATTTATTTTGATCGTAGGGCTGGCCGTTGAGCTTCGCCTTCATCAGGTCGAGCAGATCGTGCGGCCGCGGCAGGCTGCCGATATGGGTGGTCTGAATGCGGTCGGTGTTTTGCTGCAATGTCATGGTCTGCTCATGCGGGCACGCGGTGTGCGGCCGAATTTTTGGCGGCGAGGCTGTCGAACAAACGGCCGCGGCAATTGCGCCGGTCGGCGATGCCGAGCAGCGACAACGCCTGCCAGATCACCGCCTGATTGCTGGTCACCACCGGGCGGCCGAGTTTTTGCTCGATCTCCTCGATGACCGGGAACACCGAAATGTTGGCGCAGCTCAGCAAATAGGCGTCGGCGTCCGGCCGCGCCGCCTCGATCGCGCGGTCGCGCCAGAAATGCGGCGGCGTCGCGCAATATTCGTCGCTGCCTTTCATGGCAAAGCCGCGGGCGTGCACCACCTCGTAGCCGGCCTCGCGCAAAAATCCGGCTTCCTCTTCGGTGGTGTGCGCGCTGTAAGGCGTCAGCAGCACGATGCGGCGCGCGCCGAGCACCTCGAAGCGCATGGCGGATGGCGCTTGCCGTCGTCGTGACGTGCGTTGGCGCCGGCATCGCCGGAGCGCGTCGAGAAGTTTTGCCTCGCCGGCCATGCCCTCCGACGTCGAATTCGCGGTGCAATGGAAGGCGACGACGTCGCAGCGGGCGTCGGTCAGCGTGCGCCGCTGCCTGTTCGACTTGCGGCATCAGCGCGTCGAGCGTGACGCGATGGGCGCCGGTCATGCGCAGCCGCGCCACGTGCGCGGTGACGCCGGGCGGCACATGGCGCACCATCTCCTCTTCGACCATGCGGTTCGAGGACGGGATGATCAATCCGATGCGCGCCGTCATGCGGCTCTCCCGGGGTTTTCGCCTTGAACTTAGCGCGGCGGCGGCGCGATGAGAACCGAGAACGATCGCGCCGGCTCGTCCGGCATGAGCTGCCGCTTGAGGCCGTCGATGTCGCCCAGCACCCAAAGCTCGGTGATGCGGCCGCCGCCGATCGTGAAGAACGCAGCCCCGCTCCAATGCACGTCGCGGCCGGTCGCCGCGACGCCGAAGAACGTTCCGCGATGGGTGCCGCGAAACGCCATCTTGGCCGCGGCGCGATCTGGCGTCGCCATCAAATCCTCGATGATGCAGGTGAAATTGCCGATCGCGGCGTGGACCGCCCGCAGGTAGACGATAAAGCCGTCCGGCCCGCGCAATTCGGGCCCCAGCGAAGCGCGAAAGCGAAAATCCGGATCGAGAATGTCGCGGGCGGCGCGTTCGTCGGCCCGGTTCCAGACCTCGTGGTAGAAACGCTCGACGAGATCGCGCGGTGTCGCCGACGCCATGGTGCCCATCGCCGGTTGTGCCAAGCGGCAGCGTAGCACGAAAAAAACGGTTGCCAGCGAAAACCGCGCGACGGCACGATGGCGGCCGAACGCGGCGCTGACCGCGGGGACAGACATGGCGCAGGGCATGACGCAGACATGGCGCTTCGATCTCGTTTGACGGCATTCGCTTGGCTGTGCGCGCTGGTGCCGCTCGCGCCCGCCGCGGCGCATGCCGACGACGCCTATCCGACGCGGCCGATCCACATCGTCATCCCGTTCCCGGCCGGCGGGCCGAGCGACATCGCCGCCCGCATCATCGCGCAACGCATGAACGCGGACTGGGGCCAGCCCGTCGTCATCGACAATCGGCCGGGCGCCAACACCATCATCGGCGCCGAGACCGTGGCCAAGGCCGCGCCCGATGGCTACACGCTGCTGATGGCGATCGATTCCACCCTGGTGATGAACCAGTATCTCTACAAGACCCTGCCCTACGACCCGCTCAACGATTTCGCGCCGATCACCACCACGGTGAAATCGATGTCGCTTCTGTGCGTGCCGGCGGAGACCGGGCCGAAGAGCGTGGAGGAATTGATCGCGCGCGGAAAAGCCGAGCCCGGCAAGCTCAATTACGGCGCCGGCACCATCACCGTGCAGCTCGCCGGCCTGTTGTTCAACAAGGCGGCCGGCATCGACACGGTCTATGTGCCGTTCAAAGGCACGGCCGAGACGGTGCAGGGCCTGCTCACCGGCTCGGTCGACATGGTCTACGCCGCGACCGTGGTGGCCGGCCCGCTGATCGCAAGCGGCAAGCTGCGCGCGCTGGCCAAGCTCGACGGCCGCAAGGAGCCCTACCCCGACGTGCCGACGCTCGCCGCGGCGGCGGGCTTGCAGAATTTCGACGATATTTCCATATGGCTCGGCCTGGTCGCGCCCAAGGCCACGCCGGCGGCCGATCATCGACAAGCTCAACCGCGAAGTCGTGCACATTTTGTCCGAGCCCGATGTGCGCGAGAAATTCAACCAGACCGGCAATTTCGCCGTGACCAGCACGCCGGAGGAGTTTGCCGCGTTCATCCGCAACGAGGCGGCGCGGTGGGAGAAGGTGCTGCGGGAGGCGGGGATCAGGTACGATTGAGGGGCGAATATCGCAATTGCCGCAGAATTCATCGGGACAGCGTCGATCACCCCAACCAAGCGTGCCTAGAACATCTGCGCGTTCGAGCGTCACTCTCAATGCCTCGTCGGAGACGTGGGTGTAGATTTCCGTCGTCGCGATACTTGAATGACCTAAGAGTCGTTGCACGAAGCGAATGTCGAATGGAGCAATCGCCGAGAATGAAAATGACCGTGGGCAGGTATAGCGAATTACTTTGAGACTGTCCGTTCAAGCATATGGGCCGCCTCGGCAGATCCCAGTTGCGCGGCTTGCTGATAAAAAGCGCGCGCTTTTAACTCGTCACCGACCACGCCGACGACCTTGTGCTCGGTCAAATAACGAGGATCATATGTTTGCGCCATCGCAAATGCCCCGTCTGCGATACCAGCGTCCGCCAAGCGCCTGAATAAAATTCGAGCCGCCGCAATATCCCCGGTCCCTAAGAAATCATGACCCCGCCTCATCAAGGTCGAAGCTAAATCGCCGTTCAACGATTGAACGGGCGCCGGATTGGCCGGCCAGGTCGAACTGCCAGGCTCCGGTCGGCTTTCTTTCTTCGCGAGCCACTCAAATCGCACTTCACGCCGGTCAATGAGCCGCTTATCGGGCCCGAGCAGATCGAGAGCGCTGTTCATTACGCCGACAAAGTCCGTAGGAGCGTAAAGATAAACATTCTTGAGACGGTCGAGTGGCAGTTGCCAACTTGAATCCCCAACTTGGGAGCCCGCCGACAAATGCGTTCCAGCAGCCAAACCGGCCAAGCGAAGCGAAGCGTTTTGCACCGCATTGTCGACAGAAACTTCCAGCGGCATGGGCTCGTTGGCGATAGCGTGCTGATCTTCAGCAATAAGCCGCGATGACTGCTCGGAATCGGGTTTGGTTTCGATGGCAATCGTAGCCGTGCTATTGTTTCCACCGTCCTGTGGGAGGGTGTTCCGCTGCCCTTGAGTGGATGGCATGACTGCAATCAGATAAGCCAGGACTGCGGCGCCGCCAATCATCAAAGCATAGCGAAAGAGCCAAGTCGGCACGCCGCGCCGGTGTGTATCGGTGGGCTCCGGCACGACGACCGGATTCAGCAGCGAACGGCGCCACGACTCGACTTCGGCGTCGGCATCATTGCGACGCGGCACTTTCGCTGCAGGCAAAGCAAAATTAACAGTGACAATCCTATCGTTCGATCTTAACTGCGGTGCAGGCGGAAGCTGCGGTTCGTCGGCGCGCAGTTCATCGCTGTCCGACAAGCGGCCAATATCAATTGTATTTTTAATTGCCTCGTCGAGCTGCGCATACACCGCCTCGATCGACCCGTCGTCGCTCAAATCCCCGTCATTTGACTCATCCAGCATCGCCTCACTTGCAGATTCAGGTGCCGACATTTGTGGCGATGTCACGCCTGCCGGCTCCGACTGCATATCGGCCCGGCGCGGTGCATACAGTTCCAGACCGGTCAACTTCGACCCTTGCGAAATCGGAGTACTCATGACTTATCTCCAGCCTTCGATCCCGGCAAACTCACGGAGCATCAACGGTTCGCGTTCCTCCGCATCTCTCGATGTGAGCCGACTGTTACGCCGGCACGGCTACTCTATCGACACGCCGCTTGCCCTGATCGGCGCTTCCCACTTTTTGATTTCGCTGACGACGAAGTGCGCCAAGTAGTCCGAGGTTGTGCGGTCGGAAGTCACCAGGTCGGTCCCGATGCCGGCCATTCGCTCGCGCACGGTCGGGGTGTTCATTGCTTCGACGGTCGCTTCACGAAGATGACGAACGATGGGCTCCGGCGTGTGCTTTGGAAAGAATAGTCCGATCCAGTTGTTGGCTTCGAATCCCATCAGGCCCTGCTCTTGCGCCGTTGGCACATCGGGTAATGCCGCCGAACGGGCGCGCGCCAAGACCGCAATGGGTTTAACCGCGCCAGCCTTTATTTGTGACTGCGCCGTCGAAACGGCGTCACACAGATAGTTGATGCGGCCGGCGATGAGATCCTGCATGGCGGGCGCCGAACCCTTATAGGGTACGTGCTGCACGTCGACGCCGATCGCTGAATTCAGCAGCAGACAGCCGAGATGGGTCGAGGACCCGACGCCTCCCGATCCGAACTGGAGCCGCGCAGCATTGGCCTTGGCGTAAGCAGAAAATTCCTTGAGTGTGTTTGCCGGAAAATCCTTGGGCACCACCAGAACCAGCGGCTGCTCCGCAATAAGGACGACCGGGGCGAAATCGTCTGTCGCACTGTAGAGCGGGTTCTTGTAGAGGGTCTGGTTGTAGGCCTGGGTACCGACGGTTCCGAGCAGGACCTGATAGCCGTCGGGTGTCGCAAGCGCGACCCGCTGGGCGCCCGTCATGCCGCCGGCGCCTCCGACATTCTCGACAACGATCTGTTGTTTCAAGATCTCGCCCAGGCGAGGCGCAATGCCTCTTCCGACGACGTCGGTCGGCCCCCCCGCGGCAAACGGCACGATCATCGTGACCGGGCGAGTCGGCCAGCTGTCGGCGCTCGTGGTTCCGGGGGTGGCGAGTAATCGCGCAATTCCAGCGGCGACAATTAAACCTGCGAGCAGCCCTATCGTCACTTTTGTCAGCATGATCCCCTCCTGCTTCCATACGCCATACATTCGCGACGTGCCGCCGTGCACGCCGTGAATTCTTTATTTTGTCGGGATTGGAATTGGCGCGCTGCGCCAGGACATCACTCAACTCCTCACCACCCGACACGTCGGCAATAACTCGATACGCCCGCGGGGCGTCTCTGCAAGCCCGGCGCACTCGTCGCCAAGTTTTGTGGCGACATCGCGTCACACTGATGGTCAATTGAGTTTGGTTAAGCCCTGCTCGCCACAGAGATTAGAATTCTAAGCTCTACGCCTCTAAGCAATGCGAACTGTGTTGAGATTGAGTGTTCTTGTCATGACACAGCCGCGGCAAAGGAATTCGATTGGCAAATTTGCGGCGGTTTTTGGTGAAATGTGAAACTGAGCACGAGCGTCCTCGCAGCGCCACAATTCGCCGCTCATCTTTCCGCAGTGAGTAAGCGTGCGGGGGTATTTCATGCGCAGCCGAATCGTTGTTGCCTGCGCGATGGCGCTGGCCATCGGACTATTCAGCTTCAATCTCTCGGCTCAAGTCGTTCCGAAATCCATTCAGGAAGGCGGGACAGATTCCGCGTTGCGCGAGCGAAAGAACGCCTGGACGGTCGGCATTGTCGGCGGCTTGCTCTCCGGATCGTATATGCGTTTCGCCGACGAGATGGCCTCGGCGCTGAACGACGGCGACAATCTGCGGATTCTGCCGATCGTGTCGTATGGCGCCGCGTCCAACCTCGACGATCTGCTCTACCTTCAAGGAGTGGACGCAGCAATCACTCAGTCCGACGTGTTCGAGTATTTCCGCACCCAGCGAAAGACGCCCAATCTCGAAAACCGGGTCCATTACATTGTACGGCTGCCCATTTCGGAACTACACATTCTGGCTCGCGACGACGTGCAGAGTCTCGAAGACCTGCGAGGCAAGAAAGTCAATTTCGGTCCTGCCGGAACGGGAGCGAGCCTGACCGGCACGATCGTTTTTCAACGACTTGGCATCAATGTCGAGCAGGTCATGATCGATCAGCCTAGCGCACTGCAAAAACTGCAAACACACGAGGTCGACGCCATCGCCCGGGTCGTGATGAAGCCGATCGACTTTTTCTCAAAAATCCCAGCGAATTCGGGCCTCCATCTGGTGAACATCCCTTACACCAAAACGTTCGAAGATTTTTACACACTCGGCGAGTTCACCAAGCAGGATTATCCTAACCTGCTGCAAGGCAAAGACAGCATCGATACCATCGCGGTGCCCGCAGTTCTGGCGGTTTACAATTGGCCAAAAAAGACCGATCGCTACCGAAAGGTGGAGCGTTTCGTCCAATATTTGTTCAACAATTGGAGCAAGTTCCAGCGTCCTCCGTTCCACCCAAAGTGGCGGGATATAAATCTGGCGGCGACTGTTCCAGGCTGGACCAGGTTCAGCGTAGCGCAAGACATGCTGGATCACATTACGTCGCAACAATCGAGCTTTCAGACATTTCTTGGTACCAGATCGCAAATGCCAACCAGCGACGTCGACCGAGACGCGCTGTTCCGGGACTTCCTGCAATGGCAACAACGGGCAGGAACGCACTAGAAACTAGTGCCCATAGGTCCAGCGCCTGTCCCCGACCGCGCCCATTCTGCGGATCCGCGATCGCGCCTATCCACCTGCACTCGGAGGATCCGGCAGCTTTTTCACGCTATCGGAAACAATCTTTGTCAGTTGCATCACCGACTGGCTGAGTGCCGCATATTCCGTAATGTCACGTTGAATGCGGCTGCCATCGGCCTGCAGTTTTTTGCGCAAGAACTGCAGGTCGCCAATAAGATTATCGATTTCCCGTGCTGAGGTTCCCGCGACCCGGTCCAGCAAAGTGC
Organism: uncultured Alphaproteobacteria bacterium; assembly: GCA_963831975.1. Lineage (GTDB taxonomy): Bacteria > Pseudomonadota > Alphaproteobacteria > Rhizobiales > Xanthobacteraceae > BOG-931. Next base: position 915,787 of record CAWHSO010000025.1, on the reverse strand, counting down.
TCAAGTCGCTTGGCGTCATTTCGCTGTCATTACTGACGGCTTGATGAAATGCCACGTCATCGCGCAATTCTCGAATATTTCCATTCGCTCCCAGTTCTACTTTGTCGATCTTGGCGGACCCGAGTGGCTTGGCAAAATTCATGATTGCACCTCCTGCATTCGACGGCCTGTTTCAGGCGACCCCACAATCCTGATGGCCACATGAAAATATGACGACTTCGCGGCCCAGTCATGGCGTCCGGGGCGAAGCCTGCGACTTGGGAATGGCTGAGAGCGCAAAAGGATCAGCGGCGCGATAATCGCTGACCGCGCCCCCGCCATGGTTCGACTTCGCCGTCCAACATCGGATCGGCACGGTCATAGTCGGCTGCAACGTGTATTTCAGTCCTCCACCACCGAGGCGAATTTGAAGTATTGCGCGTATGTGGTGCTAGACTGCCAGGGCTTCGCTGTGCCGGGAGAACACCATGCGCTCGTTTCAATTTACCGCGGTCATATTGCTGTCGGCGCTTTGCATTGCGCCCGCGACCGCCCAGAACTACCCCAGCCGCGCCATCCACATCATCGTCCCCTTCCCCGCCGGCGGCCCGTCCGACGTGCTGGCACGCCTCATCGGCGACAAGATGAGCGTCGATTTCCAGCAGCCGGTGGTGGTCGAGAACCGGCCCGGGGCCAATACGGTGATCGGGGCGGAGGCTGCCGCCAAGGCGACGCCCGACGGCTACACGCTGTTGATGGCGATCGATTCGACGCTGGTGATGAACCAGTATCTCTACAAAAGCCTGCCTTACGATCCGATCGCCGATTTCGCGCCGATCACGCTGGTGGCGAAGACCATCGGCCTCCTCGTGGTCAATGCGCAAAGCGATTTGAAATCGGTCAAGGACTTGATCGCCAAGGCCAAGGCCGCGCCGGGCAAGCTCAATTACGGCGCCGGCACCATCTCGACCAAACTGCAAGGTTATCTGTTCAACGACGCGGCCGGCATCGACACCGTGCTGGTGCCGTACAACGGAAGCTCGGAAGTGGCGCACGGCATTTTGACCAAGAGCGTCGATTTCGTGTTCGACGGGCCTTCGGCGGAGTTGCCGCTGATCCAGTCGGGCGACTTGCGCGCGCTGGCCAAGCTCGACAGCCGGGCGTTCCCGGCGCTGCCCGAACTGCCGACGCTCGACGCCGCGGCCGGCCTGCATCTCGGCGATCTCACGGTCTGGCTCGGGCTCGTGGCGCCGCGCGGCACGCCGGCCGCCGATCATCGACAAGCTGCAAAGCGAGACCGCAAAAATCCTCAACGATCCCGCCATCAAGGCGCGGGCCGATGCGGTGGGACTGTATCTGTCATCGAGCACGCCCGCGGAATTCGCCGCCTTCATCCGCAACGAAGCCGCGCGCTGGCAGCCCGTCGTCAAGAAAAGCGGTTTGCATTTCGACTAGAGAGCGCGCACCAATAAAAATCGCGCCACCAATAAAAAACGTCGCAATGAACAGCATCGATATTTTTTCGCCGTTCCGTCTGGGCCCCCTGCAACTGCCGAACCGCGCGGTGATGGCGCCGATGACGCGCAACCGCGCCGGGCCGGGCAATGTGCCGACGGAACTCAACGCCACCTATTATGCGCAGCGCGCCGGCGCCGGATTGATCATCAGCGAGGCGACGCAAGTCTCGCCGCAAGGCGTCGCTTATCCGGGCACGCCGGGCATCCATAGCGCCGCGCAAGTGACCGGCTGGAAGCGCGTCACCGACGCGGTGCACGGCGCCGGCGGGCGCATTTTCCTCCAGCTCTGGCATGTCGGGCGCATCTCGCATCCGTCGATGCAGCCGGGCGGCGCGCTGCCGGTGGCGCCGTCGGCCATCGCGCCCGCGGGCCAGGCCTGGACGACTCAACGGCATGGAAGCCTTACGTCACGCCGCGCGCGCTGGAGACCGACGAAATTCCCGGCATCGTCGCGGATTTTCGCCGCGGCGCGGCTTACGCCCGCGAGGCCGGCTTCGATGGCGTCGAGCTGCATGGCGCCAACGGCTATCTGATCGATCAGTTCTTGCGCGATGGCACCAACCGAGCGCACCGATCGTTATGGCGGCAGCGCGTCGAACCGCGCGCGTTTTTTGATCGAGGTGACGCAAGCGCTGATCGGCGAATGGGGCGGCGAGCGGGTCGGCGTGCGGCTGTCGCCGACCAATCCGTATAACGACATCGCCGACAGCAATCCGGCGGCGACGTTTGCGACCGCTGTCGGGTGAACTCGACCGGCTCGGCATCGCTTATCTGCACATCGTCGAGCCGGGGCCGGGCGATCCGGTGGCCGCGGGCGAAATGCCGGACATCGGTTTCTTCCGGAAAATCTGGCGCGGCGCCGCTCATCGCCAACAAGGGCTACGATCTCGAACGGGCGAACGCGGTGCTGCGCGACGGCACCGCCGACCTGGTGTCGTTCGCCGCGCTCTATCTTGCCAATCCCGATCTCGACCAACGCTTCCGCAAGGGCGGCCCGTTCAATCCGCCGGACCGCAAGACGTTCTACGGCGGCGCGGCGAAGGGCTATACGGATTATCCGGCGCTGCCTTCTTAGCCCGCCCCCACTTCGACTTAGCCCTCCCCCTTTGGGGAGGGTTGGGGTCCGCGGTGCGTCTACGGTGAGCAATGCAGCGGTGAGAGCCGTCGATGCTTTTATCAGTTGCCGCCCGCGACCCCCACCCCTGCCCCTCCCCACAAGGGGGAGGGGAAAAGTTACGTCCCGAGCTGCCCAGCCAAGTCCTCCAGGCTCTTTGCCGCGACATCGACCTTCTCGCCCGGCGCGGTCTCGCCGCGGCCGGGGCCGTGCTCGTTGGGGCGCGCGATGTGGCCGGTGCGCAAGCCCAGCGCCGCTGCCGCCATGAGGTCCTTGGTGTGCGCGGCGACCATCATGCATTCGTGCGGCGGCAGGTCGAGCGCTTCGGCGGCGGCGAGATAGACCCGCGGTTTCGGCTTGTAGTCGCCGGCGATCTCCGAGCCGAGAATGGCATCCCATGGCAAATTGTTGCGCCGCGCCAGATCGACCATCAGCGAAATGTTGCCGTTCGACACCGGCGCCAGCATGTAGCGTTTTTTCAGCCGCGCCATCCCGGGCGGCACGTCGGGCCAGGCGTCGAGCCGGTGCCACGCCAGATTGAGCGCGCGGCGCTGCTCCTCGGTGAGCGTGCCGACATGAAAGCGCGGCAGGATCAGCTCGAGATTGCGCCGGTGCAGTATGTCGAGCTTGCAGAACGGTATGCGGCCGGAGCGCACCTCGTCCATGGCGCCCTGATATTCGCCGCGCCAGGCGTCGGCAAAGGCCGGCCAATCGAGCGTAAAACCAAGCGGTTTGAGCATCGCCTCGGCCTCGCGCGCGATCGAGGTCCGCCAATCGACCAGGGTGCCGAACACGTCGAAGAACAGGGCTTTTACGGAAACGGTCATTGCATACTCCTGGCGCGACCGGCGCCATGATGCCAAAACGGGCGCCGAAAAGCTTGCGGGAAAAACACCAAACGGAGCCAACCATGCCGGATCAAAAAATTGCCGAACTGCTGCACGAGCTGATCGTCTCGACCCGCATCATGGCCAACGAGAAAGTGCTCGACGCCTTCGGCCATGTCAGCGTGCGCCATCCGGGCGATCCGAAGCGCTATTTCATTCCGCGCCACCGCGCGCCGGAGCTTGCGGAAATATCCGACGTCGTCGAGCTCAACCTCGATTCCGAGCCGATCAAGCCGACCGAATTCCGCCTCTACAGCGAGCGGGTGATCCACGGCGAAATCTACAAAGCGCGGCCCGAGGTCAACGCGGTGGTCCATCATCACGCCCACGCCGTGCTGCCTTACGCCATTTCCGGGCGCGAAATGGTGCCGGTGTTTCATCTCGGCGCCGTCATCGGCCAGGTGCCGTTCTGGGACCAGCGCGACGAATTCGGCGACACCAACATGCTGGTGATCAAGCCGGAGGAAGGCGCGTCGCTGGCGCGTGCGCTCGGCCCGCATTGGATGGTGCTGATGCGCCGCCATGGCGCGACCGTCGCCGGCTTAAGCTTGCGCGAGCTGACGTTCCGCACCGTGTTCGGCTGCGACAATGCCAAGCTGCTCAGCCAGGCCATCGCCCACGGCCACGTGGATTCGCTCTCTCCGGGCGAAGCCAAACTCACCTCGGCGCACCAATTGCGGCCGCCGTCCATGGGCCGCGCCTGGGACTATTGGGTGCGCCAGGTCGAGAAGGCCGGCTTGATGCCGGCGCGGCACGCAGCGCCTGCCAAACGCGCCGCGCCGAAGCCCGCGAAGAAAAGCCCGGCAAAGGCCAAAGTACGGAAGCGCCGCTAAAGCAGATCGACGAACTCCTCTACGGTGAAGCCGGCCTGCCGAATGATCGAACGCAGCGTACCGCGTTTGAGATCGCGCCCTGCGTGCACTGGGACAGTGACGGTTCGCCGTGGGTCCTGTGGATACGTGAGCACGTGGTGGCTGCCTGCGATCCGGTCAACCACGAACCCTGCTCGCATTAGTGCGCGAATGACCTGCCTGCCGTCGACGACCGGCAAGCCGCCCCCGCTCATGGTTATGCGGCTACGGTGATACGGCGAATTTCGGGAGGCGCATCCGAGGGAATCGCGATCCCGTGATCCTGCCGATAGGAAAGAATGGCGCGGATGGCTTCCTCGGCACTGGCCAGTGCCTCCTGCTCGGTGTCGCCTTCGGTAACGACCTCCGGCAGAGCAGGGACGAGCACGGTAAAGCCACCCTCTTCCTGCGGCTCCAATATCACCGAGAAGCTGTAGTTCGCGGCCATTTGCTCCTCCATGCCTGAGGCATACGCGCCAAATCGTGGTCACGATTGCGGTAGCGCATAGCCGGCGCCTCGTCCATTATATATTCAATTGACCCCACCGACTGCCCGCTCAGCCTTCACCATAGAACAATCACCAAGGACGGCGCCGCCCGTCCGTTTTTACAAGAGGAAACATCCATGGCCGACATGCAATCGCCCCGCCTGCCCAAGCTCAGCGAGGAGCACCCTGACCGCCGACCAGCGCGCGCTGGCGCAATCCATCGCTTCGGGCCCGCGCGGCCAGTTCAAGATGTCGGGTCCGTTCGCGATCTATCTGCATTCGCCGACTTTCGGCGAGCTCGCGCAAAAGCTCGGCGGGCATCTGCGGTTCAAAACCAGCGTGTCGCCGCGGCTGTCGGAATTCGCCATTCTGTGCACCGCCCAGCAGTGGAAGGCGCAATACGAATGGGCCATGCACGCGCCGATGGCCGAGAAGGCCGGCGTCAAGCCCGAAACCATCGCCGCCATCCAGGCCGGCCGCGCGCCGAAAAAGGCGCCGAAGGACGAGATGGCGATCTATGATTTCGTCAAAGAGCTTTACGCGAAGAAGCGCGTCGGCACCGGTGCCTACAACAAGGTAAAGAAAATTCTCGGCGACGCCGGCGTCGTCGAACTGGTCGGCATCCTCGGCTACTACGCCATGGTGTCGATGACGCTCAACACCTTCAAGGCGCCGCTGCCGCAAGGCATGAAGGCGCCGTTCAAGGAAGGCAAATAGCGCCCCGTCACGGCTTGTTCATCTGCATGCCGCCGCCGCCCTGCATCTGCATGGTGCCGCCGCCGGCGGGAACGCCCGGCGCGGCGGCGCCGATGGCGGCGATCGGATACTCGACATCCACCGTACCGGCGGTATCGAATTTCAGCGTCGCCTTCATCGTGTTGCCCTGCTCCAGCGGGTGCTTGAGGTTGACCAGCATCATGTGAAAACCGCCTGGCTTGAGCGTCACCGTCTCGCCCGGCTTGATCTCCAGCCCGCCTTCGACCGGCCGCATCTGCATCACGCCATTGTCCATGGTCATGGTGTGGATCTGGCACTCGGCGCTGGCGTCGCTCGACACGCAGCTGACCTTGTCGGGCGTCTTGCCGGTATTGGTGATCGTCATATAGGCGGCGCCCGCGGTCGCGCCCTTCGGCGTCGCCCGCGCCCAGGGCGCGGTGATCTGCATCGGGCCGACATTATAGTCGGTGGCCTGCGCGGCTGGAGCGGCGAGTTGCGTGAGCCCGAGCGCGCAGGCGCCGGCGAGCCAAATATTTCTCCTGGCGATGCTTATCATAGAAATTTCTCCGTCATGTCTGTCGCACCCTGCTTATCGATTCTAGGCCAGTTCGCGGCGCCTTGGAATGCATGGAACGCAATGCCGCGCCGTCCCGTGCGAATAATCTGTGCTTAGAAATCGCCCGGCAACGCGCTATTCTGGATTCGACCAGAATGGCGGTTGTCACATGGCGCGAGACCAGCCAAATCCGAACGACGGCTCCGGGCAGATCCTGAGCTTCCAAATGCGCCGTCGCCTCGGCATGCCGGCGCCGCGTCATGCGCCGATCGCGCCAGATGGCGGCGGCGGCGAACCGGTCGACGATCTCGCCGCTTTCGAGGAGGAAGACCGCCACATCGACTATCGGCACCGTATGATCATGAACGTCATTGCGGTGGTGATCGTATCGGTGCTCATCAGCGCCGGCGTCTGGATCGCCGACACCATCGCCGCCATGCAAAAGACCCAGGACTGCGCGCTGCAAGGCCGGCAGAACTGCGCGCCGATCGAAGTGCCGGTGATAAAGAGGTAGTCTGGCTTTGCTGCGATGCGCGGCACTGACATTGCGGCCGTCTCTTGCGTAACGGGTCGTCTGTCCGGATCACTCCGCCTTGATGTTGGCCGCACGGATTACCTTGGCCCACTTCTCCGTGTACTCGACGATGAACTTGCCGAAGTCGGCTGGCGAGCTTGCAAACGTCCCGGCGCCCAGGGCGGCAAAGCGTGCCTTGTATTGGGTGTCGGCAAGTGCGGCGTTGGTTTCGGCGTTGAGCTTCTCAATGATCTCAACGGACGTGCTTTTCGGCGCAACGATGCCCAGCCAGTCGGTCCCTTCATAGCCGGTCACGAACTCGCCTACGGACGGAAGATCCGGCAATAACTCGACGCGCGTCGCTGCCGTCACTGCTAGAGCGCGCAGTCTGTTCGAGCGGATATATCCAATGGCAGAAACGACAGAGCTGAACATGACCTGAAGCTGTCCGTCCAAGAGGTCGGGATAGGCCGGCCCTGCGCCGCGATAATGCACGGTGACCATGTCGACGCCCGCCATCGTCTTGAACAGCTCGCCGTAAAGGTGCGGTGAGCTTCCAGGGCCGGCCGATCCCATATTGATCTTGCCCGGATTGGCCTTGGCATAGGCGATAAACTCGGCAACATTTTTGACAGGCAGCGATGGATTAATCACCATCACACTAAACGAGCGCACGGTGCTCGCGACTGGCGCAACATCGCGGATAAAATCGAAATTGAGATTCTGATAGATCGCCGCGTTCCATGAGTTCGACGCTGTAGCCCCAAGCAGCGTGTAGCCGTCGGGTTGAGCCCGCACCACCTCCTCAGTCGCGAGATTGCTGCCAGCACCGGAATGGTTTTCAACGACAAATTGCTGATTGAACCGCTCCGTCAACATCTCCCCTGTAATCCGGCCGATAGTGTCAGCTACGCCACCGGGAGGGTAGCCGACGAGCAAATGCACTGGCCGCGCCGGGTAGTCGAGCGCCGCGGCGCTGCGCGGCAATGTCGCAAACGCGGCAGCGCTTGCTGCCAGATGCACAAATTTTCGGCGAGGAAGGTCCATAGCATGCCCCTCTCGTAACACCGACGCTATTCCAATTCCCGTTCCTCAAGAAGGGGCTGTGACTTCATCATCGGAGGCTCGCCGTGCTGTTCTCGGCAGACAAAACCACTATAGGTTTACTGGTTGCTACGGTTGGCGTTGACACGCCCCGTCGGGCGCCCAGACTGGGATTCAGAGAGCCGTGAACTCGGCACGCTGGACTGCCAGGAATGCTGGGAGGAAGGCATGGGCCGGAAGATAGTCATCGTCGGCGCCGGCGCGGTCGGTGCGTATGCTGGCGCCCATATGGCGCGGGCGGGCGAGGACGTGACCTTTATCGATCCATGGCCCGAGCATGTCGAGCACATAAGGAAGCACGGCCTATACGTTACCCACGACAGGGACGCCGCGGAATTCTCGGTTCCGGTGCGCGCACTCCACGTCACTGACGCACAGCAGCTGGCAAAGGAGACGCCGGTTGATGTCGCCTTCGTGTGCACGAAATCCTACGACACAGCTTGGGCCACCATGCTTATCCGGCAATATCTGGCGCCGACTGGCTACGTCGTGTCGCTGCAGAACTGCATGAACGAAGAGGTAATCGCCGGCATCGTCGGCTGGGGCAGGACGCTGGGTTGCATTGCGAGCAGGATCACGGTCAACCTGCCTGAGCCCGGCCATATCCACCGGGGCGCCGGCAAGGGCGGGGCCGCCTATACCGTATTTCGCGTCGGCGAACTGCACGGCCGTGTCACGCAACGGGCGGAGGAGATCTGCCGTTTAGTCGGCCACGCCGACAGTTCCAAAGTGACCGAAAACCTGTGGGGAGAGCGGTGGTCGAAGCTGGTTGTCAACGCCATGAGCAACGGTCTCTCCGCCTGCACAGGCTTGTCCGTCGTGCAAATGCTCCACAGCGAGCCGATCCGCCACTTTTCCACCCGACTTGGCAGCGAGGCGATCCGCGTCGGGCAAGCGCATGGCTATCAATTGGAGGACATCATGCTGTTGCCGCCCGAGACGATAGCTCGTGCGGGCGAAGGAGACGAGGCGGCGATGAAAGCATGCGACGAGCAGCGCCTCAAGGACGGCAAGCGTACCTCCGTCGAGCAGCGTCCCTCCATGGGTCAGGACATGCAGAAGGGCCGCCGCTCCGAGATCGAATTCATCAACGGCTTCGTGGTCCGCGAAGGCGAGAAGGTCGGTCTCTCCTGCCCCGCCAATGCAGCGCTAACAGACATCGTCAAGCGCGTGGAGTGTAATGAGCTGAAGCCCGATCCTCGAAACATCATTGAACTGCGATTGCACTGACAGGGTTATTTATTGGCGTAAGTCCGACCAATAATGCCAGGCGCCCGCGCCACTAGCGCGCCACTAGCGCGCCATTAGCGACGGTCTCGATGACGCTTCGCACCATCAGCGGAAGTATGGCCGCGTCGGCTCGATTTATTAGGCCGGCGCTTGGGCGTCTCCGGATCGCTTGCTTCGCCTGCTTGCAATGCAAGCAATGCATTGCGCACGATTTCGAGTGCGGGCTCATTCGGTTTGTTGTGGTGTTCGATGAGAGCCAACGTGCGCGAGAGCCGCGGTCGCAGTGGCCGCACGATGATGTCGGGCGGGTGCTTGGTGACCGCCACCTCCGGCACGATCGCCATGCCGAAGTTCGATGCGACGGCGCTCTTGAGTGCTTCGACCGTTCCCATCGCCATCGGTTGTTGTGGCCAGTGTGCTACCGCCGAAAGCCACCCCATGACCAGCGGATGGGCGGCACTGGTCTGCTGCTCCGTCAGGAGAAGTAGTGGCTGCCGCGCAACGTATTCAGGCGTGATCTCTTCAGGTAAGTCGCGCGTCCCCGCAGGAAATATGGCCACCATCATCTCGAGGAGTAAAGGAGTGATACGAAGCTGCCTGTTGTCGACTGCCTGCGTCACCAGTGCGAGATCGATCTTGTTCTGTAAGATCTTCTCCACGCTGTCTTGCGTCGGCATGTTTGAGACGACCAAGTCGATGCCGGGATATTCGAGGCGCAGTTTCCCCAGGATCGGCGGCAGCCGGTGTATCATTGCTGTCAGCGCCGTACCGATATGCACGCGACCAACCAAGCCATCGCGAAAACGGCGCATCGACGTATAGGCGACATCGCACTCGCGTAAAATGCCCTGTGCGGCCACCACGAGTTCGCGACCCGGGGCGGTAGCATGCGCCTGCTTACCCAGGCGCTCGACAAGCCGTACCCCGAGACGTTGCTCAAGCTCGCGGATCTGCAGGCTCACCGCCGGCTGCGACAGATTGAGCCGGCGTGCGGCGGCAGAGAAGCTCCCGCACTCGACCACCTCGAGGAAGGCTCGTAGTTGATCGAGGTTAAGACTGCGCATCTCAAGGAATTCCTTATCGATGCGATTGTAAGATTAAATTTGCCCCAAAGCGGCAACCGGCACAATACAGCAGCGTGCCATTGGCGTCTTGTGCCCTTCCGCATGGCGACAACGGCGATGATGCTGTGGCGGCTTCAAGGATTACCCCGTCCGAGTTCGGCATCGCGGCGCCCTAAGGGATAGCAGGGCTTGCATCCCGGAGGCCGCAACAAAGGAGTCCTCTATGAACCCATTATCAAAAGCGCGCGGCATTCCACCTCTGACACATGCCGAAACCGAAACCGCATGGTATAGGTTGCTCGCCGCGGTTTCGAAACCCGATTTTATCACGGTCGTCGCTTTTTGCGCGATCGGTCTGTTGATGACGCTCAACGTGATGTTGCGTTTCCCGAATTTGGGAAGCTTGATCGAACTATACAACCAATTCTGATTGAGAACGGCTGCGGAGCACACCTTATGCGCGTGAGAGTTCCGCGTTTTTGGTGTGCTCTAAATCACACCTGCAGCACGACGGGGATGCACTAAAGTTCAATCGGCGTCTCCAGACATGGAGCGAATCATGAACATGGTCGGCTTGAATGCTCCTGCAGTCCATCGACATCGTGTGCTGCGTTGGGCCGCCGTTGTTTGCGGGATGGCGGCCGCTTTCGCGACGGGATTGCTGACCGCCAAATCTTTCTCCCTCGCCGCGGAACGTCCACACGCGGCTATCAACGCCGTCGTCAACCAACCAGTCGCAGCCGCGGCGCCGGCAACTTCTGAAATCGTGCCCTCTCCGGTTATTGGGGCGCAGCCACAATTCTTTTTCGGCACCGGCGACGGCAATGGATATTGGGCCGACCGCCCAAAGCCATGAATGCCGCAGGGTGAATACCTGTAGCCGTGATTGAGCAAGTGTAAGTCCGTATCGCGCGACAATGAAGTCGTCGATCGGAGATCGCATAGGGAGGACAGCCATGAGCTTACGCTCTAACGGTGCCGCTACGCGTGACACCAGCAGCGTTCTGAAGGTTTTCGCTCTCGAAGTCGCGCTCGTCGGCCTGGGGTGCGGTGCGCCGCAATTTGCGGCGGCCCAAGATGTCCCGGCATTCGCGCCGGGCATGATCAACCACATGCAGCAGATGAAGCGCTTCAAGGATGCGGATCACGGTCAACAACCCACGCCGCCGGTCATTCCGCGCTTCAGCTTCGATCCGGATCCGACCGGTGCGGTGGTCACCTTCCAGCCCAATGGGGCAACCTTCACGTTCAACAACGCGTTCTTCCAGAATCTCGGGACCAATGGCAGAACCTGCTTTAGCTGCCACCAGCCGCAAGATGGCTGGGGCGTCAGCGCAGCCGACGTTGCCACCCGCTTTGCGGCAAGCGGCGGCACCGATCCGATCTTCCGCGTCGTCGACGGCGCCACCTGTCCGAGCGATGATGTCTCGACCCTCGCCGCCAAACAAAAAGCCTACAAACTGTTGACCGACAAGGGTTTGATCAGGATCGGCCTGCCGGTCCCAGCGAACGCGCAATTCGTCGTCACGCACGTGGATGACCCCTACAACTGCAATACCAATCCCATCACCGGGCTCACCAGCCCGACGGCGGGCATCGTCTCCACGTACCGGCGCCCGTTGCCATCCACTAATCTCGGTTTCCTAAGCGCGATCATGTGGGATGGCCGCGAACCCAGTCTGAGCAGCCAAGCCACCGATGCCACGCTTGGCCACGCACAGGCCAGTACGCCGCCCACCGCCGCGCAGCTGGCCGAGATCGTCGCATTCGAGAGCGGCATATTCGCCGCCCAAGGCTTCGACGATATGGCGGGTAACCTCGCCACCGACGGCAGCACCGGCGGGCCGGTGGCGCTGTCGCTGCAGCTTCCCAATTTCTACATCGGCGTGAACGATCCTCTGGGACACAATCCTCAGCCGATTCCGTTCACCTCCCAGATCTTCGATCTGTATCGGCCGTGGCTGGGCCTGCATGGGCGCGGCGATGTCGCGCAACGTGAATCGATCGCGCGTGGCGAGGAGGTTTTCAACAACACCAACATCAACATCACCGGGGTTTCGGGCCTCAACGACGATCTCGGCGTCCCGAGCATTGCGGGATTCTGCGGCACCTGCCACGACACTCCCAACGTGGGCAACCACTCGGTCAAGGCGCCGCTCGACATCGGCGTTCCCGACGCCGGCGCCAACAAGCCGCCGGTTCTCGACATCTCGGGATTGCCGGTGTTCACGCTGACGTGCACGCAAGGTCCGCTGACGGGCCGGGTGTATAAGGTCACTGATGCGGGCAAGGCCATGATCAGCGGCCTGTGCAGCGACATCGGCCGGTTCAAAGGACCCATCCTGCGTGGGCTCGCGTCGCGCGCTCCGTATTTTCATAACGGCTCGGCTGCGACGCTACAGGACGTCGTGAACTTCTATGACCAGCGGTTCGCGATCGGCTTCACCGATCAACAGAAAACCGATCTGGTCAATTTCTTGAATAGCCTATGATGCCTCATGTTTCGCATGCGCTGCGGGGCGAGCACTCGATACGCTCGCCCTGTTCCGCTGACCGCTACCTTCGGCGCCCGCGCTACTTCAATTGATCGGCCACGCTGGCGACGCCGGCCATGGCGCAGGCCTCGTCGCCGGTTGAGGTCGAGCCGCTGACGCCGACGGCGCCGATGGTCTCGTCGCCGACCTTGATCGGCACGCCTCCCCTCAACGCAATGACGTGTTCGAGCTGGCGCTGGCCGGCAAGCTCGGAGCCGGGCTCGGTGCGCGACGCCCAATCGGCCGAGGTGCGGCCGAAGGTGCGCGCCGTATAGGCCTTGCGCTGCGCCAGCTCGATATTGTGCGGCGCTGCCTTGTCGCCCTGGAGAAAGACGCGCAGCCGGCCGGCGCGGTCGACCACCGCCACCGAGACACTGTTGCCGGCCTTGTCGCATTCGGCGACCGCGGCCTCGGCGATGGTCAGCGCCATCTTGAGCGATACGTCGCGCTGCATGAGCACCTGCGCCATGGCCGCCGCCGATGGCACGAGCGCCATCGCGAGGACGGCCAATCCGGCGAGCCTGAGCGTGTCGCGCATAAGTTCCCTCCCGTTGCCGCCCGCGTTCCGGTGCAATCCGGCCGGACGGTCGCGCAGTGATGTTGGCGCCTTTCGCTGGCCCGAACAAGGCGAGGGCCGCCCCCGCGCCCGCCGCAATCCGATAGCCGGCACAGGGGCTTAAAGGTGGCCATCGGCGCGATTTTGGCCCCGGGCAGCGCCGTTGAACTTGCCGGCATCCTTCGCTATACGGGGCGTTCGCGTCCTAAAGGGGTCCGGCACGGCCGGGCTTGCATGCGCCGGGCCGGGCCGGCGTCCATCCTCGCCGTGACCGAAAAGAGCAGGTCTGATGTCCACCACGTTCGATAAAGTGGCTGAAATCATTGCGGAAACTTGCGACATCCCGCGTGAGAACATTAAGCCCGAAAGTCACGCCATCAACGATCTCGAGATCGACAGTCTCGACTTCCTCGACATCGCCTTTGCCATCGACAAGGCGTTCGGCATCAAGCTGCCGCTCGAACAATGGACGCAGGAAGTCAACGACGGCAAGGCGACGACCGATCAGTATTTTGTGCTGAAGAACCTGAGCGACCGCATCGACGAATTGATCGCCGCCAAGGGCGCCTGAGGCGCCATCATGCGCCTTGAATATTTTCAGATGCTCGACCGCATTGTCGACGTCGATGTCGGCGAGCGCCGCATCCGCACCGCCTGCACGATTCCGAAAGCCGATGAGAGCCCGATCTTCGAAGGCCACTTCCCCGGCTATCCGCTGATGCCGGGTGTACTCTTGATCGAATGCATGGCGCAGACCACCGGCTGGCTCGCCAGCGCACTGGCGAATTTCGACATCATGCCGATCCTCGCCGGCGTCAAGGAAGCCAAGATGCGCAGCGCGGTGTTTCCCGGCGATGAGCTCGAGTTCGAGGGCAAGGTGATCCACGAGGGCTCCGGTTTCACCGTCGCCGAGGTCAAAGGCCTCCGCCAGGGCAAAGGCGTGTGCGACGCCCAGATCACCTATCGCATGCTGCCCTACCCGAACCCGCTATTCCGCCAGGCGATCCGCGACTGGGCCGAGCGCCTGCAGTTTCCGTTCAAGGAGCCGGTGAAGTGAGCGCACGCCGCGAGGTGTGGATCACCGGCGTCGGCCTGCTCACGTGTCTCGGCGAGGGCGTGGAGGCGAATTGGCAGCGCCTCGAGCGCGGCGATCCACCGCCCTACGACGACAAGACCTTCGCGCCCTATATCGTGCATCCGCTGCCGGCGATGAGCTTTGACAAGCAGATTCCGAAAAAGGCCGATCAGCGCCAGATGGAGCTGTGGCAGCGCGCCGGCACCTATGCGGCGGGTCTGGCGCTCAGCGACGCCGGCATTGCCGGCAAGCCCGACCTCCTCGACCGCACCGACATGATCGTCGCCGCCGGCGGCGGCGAGCGCGACGTCGCCGCCGACAATGCGATCCTCGCCGGCGTGCGCAAGGCCAATCGCCCGGACGTTTTTCTCAACGAGCGCCTGATGAGCGATCTGCGCCCGACGCTGTTTCTGGCGCAACTGCCTAATCTCCTCGCCGGCAATATCTCGCTGGTGCACGGCGTCGTCGGTTCCTCGCGCACCTTCATGGGGGAAGAGGCTGCGGGGGTGGACAGCGTCCGCGTTGCGCAAGCGCGCGTCGCCTCCGGCCAGAGCGAGCTGACCTTGGTCGGCGGCGCCTATAACGGCGCGCGCTGGGACGTGCTGCTCGCTTTCGAGCTCGGCCACGTGCTGCTGCGGGACAAATTCGCGCCGGTTTGGGATCGCGGGCCCGACGGCGGCATCGCCTTTGCGACCATGGGGGCGTTTTTGGTGCTGGAAAGCCCGGAACACGCCCAAGCGCGCGGCGCAAAACCGCGGGCGCGGCTTTCCGAAATCCATTCCGATCGCAATTTGCGGCGGTCCGGCGAGACCGAGGCGGCGCTGCGCCGGCAGTGGGAGACGATTGCCGGCAAGGTCGATCGGGCGCATGCCGGCATCATTTCCGGCGCCAGCGGGATCGAGCCCGCGACCGCGGCGGAACGCGGCGCGCTCAAGGAATTTGGCCTTCCCGTCCGTGGCACCGGTACGTATATCGGGCATGGGGTCGAGACCCAGTTTTTGGCCAATCTGGGGATCGCCTGCGCCGCGCTCGAGCACGGCAAACTATTCGCGCCGGCCGGCAGCGGCGATAGCGGCGATAGTCCGCCCGGGCTGTCGCAAGTCGTGGTCACCAGCGTCGGCAATTGGCGTGGCGAAGGACTGGCATTGGTCGAGCGGGTTGGTTGAAGGAGAACATGATGGCGAAGCGTGACAAAGCCGGCCGTCCCATCGTCGCCGTCACCGGCATCGGCGTCGTCAGCGCGCTCGGCGTCGGCAAGGAAGACAACTGGGCGAAGCTGACCGCCGGGCAGTCCGGCATTCGCGCCATCACCCGCTTTCCGACCGAGGGGCTGCGCACCACCATCGCCGGCGCCGTCGACCACGTCTACAAAGACTATATGTCGCCCGCGGAACTGTCGGAGCGCATCGCCATCCTCGCCGGCGAAGAAGCCATCGCGCAGGCCGGCATCGGCAGCAAGGCACGCTTTCCGGGCCCGCTGTTCTTCGCCGCGCCGCCGCTCGAGATCGAGTGGCATTACCGCATCGCCATCGCCAATGCCGCGGGGCTCAAGGACGACGCCGGCTATGCGGAACTGACGGGCGTAGCCCGCGAGCCGCAATTTGCGCAAATTCACGAGTCCATGAAATACGGCATCCTCGGCGAACGCCTCGCCGCGCATTTCGGCACCGAAGGCTCGCCGATCTCGCTCAACACCGCTTGCGCCTCCGGCGGCAGCGCCATCCAGCTCGGCGTCGAGGCGCTGCGCCGTGGCGAATGCCAGGTTGCGCTCGCGGTCGGCGCCGACGGATCGTTGACGCCGGAATCCCTGGTGCGCTTTTCACTGCTCTCGGCGCTGTCGACCCAGAACGATCCGCCCGGGCAGGCGTCAAAACCGTTCTCGAAAAACCGCGACGGTTTCGTGCTGGCCGAAGGCGCCGCCGCCCTGGTGCTGGAAGACCTCGATTACGCCCAGGCGCGTGGCGCCCGCATCCTCGGCATCCTCGAAGGCTGCGGCGAAAAGTCGGATTCGTTCCACCGCACCCGCTCGAGCCCCGACGGCAAGCCGATCATCGCCTGCATGAGGAACGCGCTGGCCGATGCCGGCATCGGCCCCGAAGACGTCGATTACATCAACGCCCACGGCACCTCGACGCCCGAGAACGACAAGATGGAATATCTCGGTGTCTCCACCGTGTTCGGCGAGCACATCCGCAACATCCCGATCTCGTCGAACAAGTCGATGATCGGCCACGCGCTGACCGCGGCCGGCGCGGTCGAGGCGGCGTTCAGCCTGCTGACGCTGGAGCACCAGCGCATTCCGCCGACCATCAATTACAACATGCCCGACCCGGCGATTGCGCTCGACGTGGTGCCGAACAAGGCGCGCGACGCAAAGGTGCGGCGCGCCATCTCCAACTCGTTCGGCTTCGGCGGCCAGAATGTTTGCCTGGTCATGACGCGAGAGCCGGCGTGACTGGCGTTGCGGATACGATCGTCGGCGACCGCGCAGCGGTGGCGCCGGGCAAAACCATGCGTGCGCTCACGCTGATCAGCGACCGCAAGATCGAGCTGCTCGATGTTGCCGCGCCCCCTGCTCCATCGGCCAGCGAAGTGCAGCTCCGCATCAAGGCGATCGGCCTCAACCACATCGATGTCTGGGGCTGGCGCGGCATGGCATTCGCCAAGCGCAAGCTGCCGCTGATTGTCGGTGTCGAAGCCGCGGGCGAGATCGTCGCGGTTGGTGGCGATGTCACCACGAGCAAAGTCGGCGACCGCGTCGTCGCCTACGGCGCGCTGACCTGCGGCCACTGCAAGGCCTGCCGCGAGGGCCGCGATAACCTTTGCGAAAATGTCGCCGGCATCATGGGCTTTCATGTCGACGGCTTTGCCCGCGATTTGATCAACATGCCGGCGCGGCTCGTGGTGCCGATCCCGGACGGCGTCAGCTTCCGCGACGCCGCCTGCGCGCCGGTGGCGTTCGGCACCGTGCAGCACATGCTGTTCGACAACGCCAAGCTGGAGCCGGGCGAAACCATTTTGGTGCAAGCCGGCGGCTCCGGCATCGGCACCACCGCCATCAAGATGGCCAAGGCGATCGGCTGCACCGTGATCACCACCGTGGGCGACGACGCCAAGGCTGAAAAGGCCAAGGCGCTCGGCGCCGATCACGTCATCAATTACCGCACCGAGCGCTTCGAAACCTTGGTGCGCAAGCTCACCGGAAAAAAAGGCGTCGACGTCGCTTTCGAGCATGTCGGGCCGGACACGTTCAACGGCTCGCTGTTGTGCCTCAAGCGTGGCGGCCGGCTCGTCACCTGCGGCTCGACCTCGGGCCAGTCGATCACCATGAACCTGTTCCAGCTCTATCTGCAGCAATATCGCATCACCGGCTCGTTCGGTTGCTCGCTGCGCAATATCCGCGACAGCCTCGCCAAGATGGCGTCCGGTTTGCTGCCGGTGATCGACACCGAGGTGGCGCTTCCCGACTTCGAACAGGGCCTCGCCCGGCTCGAAAGCCGGCAGGTGTTCGGCAAGATCATCGTCAATTTCTAGAACGCGTTCGCGTTCTGGTTTTTAATTGGAGGAGCGGCGCTTGAAGCCCGTGCTCGACCCGGCCCTCGGCGCGCTCGCGGTCGGGCTGTTGCGCGCGGTCCACTGGATAGATCGCCGGCGCTCGGCGAATTTCGCCGGCGCGTTCATGCGCAAGGTCGGGCCGCGGCTCAAGGAGCACCGGCTCGGCCGCGAAAACCTGCGCGCCGCTTTCCCGGAAAAATCCGACGCCGAGATCGAAAAAATCCTCGGCGGAGTGTGGGACAATCTCGGCCGCATCGCGATCGAATTCGCCCATCTCGACGAGTTTTCCGTCGCCGGTTTCGGCCCACCGACGCGCGACGTCGTCACTTATACGCCCGCAACGGCCGCGCGTTTCGAGCGGATCAGCAGTAGCGGCCAGGCGGTGATCGGTTTTGGCGCGCATCTCGCCAACTGGGAAATCCCGGCCGTCGGCGCGACTAAGCTCGGCGTCAAGTCTGCCGTCCTGTTTCGGCGTCCGGGCATCCCGGCGATCAGCGATCTGATCGTCAAGCTGCGCGCGCCGCTGATGGGCGAGTTGATCCCGACCACGCTCGAAGCACCGGTGCGGCTCGCCCGCTTGCTGCAGTCCGGCGTCACCGTCGGCATGCTGGCCGACCAGCATTATACCCGCGGCGTGCCGGTGACGTTCTTCGG
The DNA here is from genome assembly GCA_963831975.1 of uncultured Alphaproteobacteria bacterium. Classification (GTDB taxonomy): domain Bacteria; phylum Pseudomonadota; class Alphaproteobacteria; order Rhizobiales; family Xanthobacteraceae; genus BOG-931. The sequence continues at coordinate 897,392 of CAWHSO010000025.1, read as the reverse complement.
CCGACCTTGCCTCGCCAATCCGCTGATCGCGATGCTGGCGCGGCAAACCGGCGCGCCGATCCACGGCCTGCGCGTGGTGCGCAATCCCGACGGCAATAGTTTTTGGGGCGAGCTCAGCGACGAGGTGACGCCCGTGCGCGACGCCGACGGCGGTATCGACATTGCCGGCACCATGCAGGCGGTGACGGCGGTGATCGAAGGCTGGGTGCGCGAATATCCCGAGCAATGGCTGTGGCTGCACCGGCGCTGGCGGTGACGACTGCGAAAATAAGCCGCCCCGGACACTGTCCGGGGCGATCGTTTTGGTGGCGCACGGTCGTTTCGAAAAACCGGATCGTGCTCTAGCGCCAGCCCTTCATCGGCCAGGCCAGCGTGCTGGTGGCGCGATCCGCCGGCCACACCGAGACATATTCCTTGCCCTTGAGCTGGATCAGGAAGGTGGATGCCAAAATATTCTGCCCGGTGTCGTCGAACTTCACGCCGTTGTAGCCGATCATCAGCTGATCGGGTTTCAGGTCGGTCGCCTTGAGCGCCGCCTGGATCTTGTCGGGCTCGGTCGAGCCGGCGCGGTTGATGGCGTCGGCCAGCACGAGGAAGCCCTGCACCCAGCGCGCGCTGGTGTCGTCGAGATCGCGGCCGTATTTGGCCTTGAACATCTGGTCGACGATGTAGCTGTTGGCGCCGGCCTTGCCGATATCGAAAGCGCTGCGGTTGACCGCGCCCTGTGCGAGATCGCCAACGTTGGGAATAAAACTCGGATCAGAGAAACCGGCATCGTCGCCGATGATCATCGGCGGCAGGTAATCGAGGTTCTTCATGGTCTTGAAATACAGGATGATGTCCTGGGTATAGCTGATGAAGATCACCACGTCCGGCTGCGCGGCTTTCAGCTGCAGCACTTGCGCGGAGACGTCCGAGCTGTTGGCGTTGTAAGGAATCTGCGCCGCCACCTTGATGTTGGCGGTTTTCGCGGCCTCCAGCACGCTGGCGGAGACCGAGGTGCCGTAATCGGTGTTCTCGTTGACGATGGCGATCGAGTCGATCTTCTTGCCGGATTTCTTCAGCTCGTTGAGGAAATCCGCGTAGGCCTTGGCGAAATCCGGCGCGAACGGCGTGGTCCGGAACGTCCATTTGAAGCCGCGCCCGGTGATGTTGGCCGCCACCGAATCGGCGACGAGATAAGGAATGCCCTGCCGCTCGGCGACCGCGGTCGCAACCAGCGACACCGAGGAGTGATACGAGCCGAGCATGGCCGCGACGTGGTCTTGGGTGATCAGGCGCAAGGTCTGCTGCTGGCCGACCTGCGGATTGCCCTGGTGATCGGCCTCGTCGAGCTCGATCTTGGCGCCGCCGAGATTGGGCAGGCCGGCGGTCGCGCCGAGCGGCAGGTTTTTCAGCTCGGGATGCGCGGTATTGATGATGTCGGCGGCGAGGTTGACCGCGTCCTTGGCCGACTGGCCGGCGCTCGCCGCGTTGCCGGTCAACGGATAGATGACGCCGATCTTCACATTATCGGCCGCCTGTGCCGCGCCGCCGATGGCGACCGCAAGCACTGCGGCGACGATGGTCCCTGCCCTCATTGTCGTCTCCCTGATACGAAGTTTTGTCGCGCTCGAGCCCAAGAGTATATCGCGCCTGCATCGCCTGGATAGCCGACGGCCGAGATAGGCCAGGACCGGATATCGCGACCGCCGCCTCACCGTGATTTCAGGGCAATGGCTTGCCGCGGACGTCGGCGGCACGCTCGATCTTGACCAGCACGCCGATGCCGGTGTCCGCGCCGACATGAGTCTGTTCTCGCGGCAGCAGCAGATCGAATATGGCGTCACGGACGGCCCCGCTCTCGTGCAGTTCGGCACGCCCGTAGAAGCGCAAAAAGCCCGAAGTCGAGAACGCCGTCGCGCTGCGCCTTGAAGTTGGCATAGATCACGCAAACGCGCTTGTCGTGGCCGAGGTTTTCCAGCGCTTGTTTCTTTGAGCGCTCCCAATAGGCGAGATGGTCGTGGTCGAAAACGACCATGCTGCCCTTGGGCGAGATGTTGGGGCCGTTCGGGCCTTGCGTCGCCACAAGGCACGGCGCGCCGTCATCCCAGGCAGACCGGATGAGCGCGTTGAGCTTTTCACTGATGGGCATGAGATGCGTCTTCCGTTGCGACATTGCATGTCGGGACAACACCGTATCGGTTCGAGCGAGCCCTTGAAACCGGCTTCTCGCCTGCTGCCTCACCGTCCCGTCTTGATCCGCGTCCAGAGGCGATTGACCAGACGCTCCGTCTTCTGATCGCGAGCAAGGATGGTGTAGAGGCGCGCCATGGTGGCGGCGTCGGGATAGATGGTGCGGTCGTCGCGGATCGTGCTGTCGATGAAGCTGCTGGGCCGGTCGCCATTGGCGTAGAACACGTAATTGGTATTCTTCGCCGCGACTTCGGGCTTGAGCAGATAATCGATCAGCGCATGGGCCTCGGCGACGTGCGGGGCGTCGTTCGGAATGGCGAGATTGTCCAGCCACAATTGCGCGCCCTCCTTCGGGATCGCGTATCCGAGCTCGATGCCGGCCTTGGCTTCCGCCGCGCGCCGCTGCGCCTGCTTGACGTCGCCGGAAAAGCCGACGGCAAAGCAAATCTCGCCGGTCGCCAGCGCATTGAGATATTCCAGCGAATGGAATTTGCGCACATAAGGCCTGATCTTGATCAGAAGGTCGGTGACCTTTTCGAGGTCCGCGGGATCGCTCGCATTCGGATCGAGATGCAGATAGTTGAGACCGGCCGACATGACGTCGTCGGATGAATCGAGCAAATGAATGCCGCAATCCTTGAATTTTCTGATCTTGTCCGGATCGAACACGTCGTCCCAGCTGTCGATCGTCGCATCCGGCCCGAGGATGTCGCGCACGGCCTTGACGTTGTAGCCGATGCCGGTCGTGCCCCACATGTAATTGACGGCGTATTGATTGCCGGGATCGTAGACGGCCAGGCGATCGGCGATCTCCGGCCAGGCATGGACCAGATTGGGCAATCTGGACTTGTCGAGTTTTCGATAGAGGCCGGCTTCGATCTGCCGTCCGAGGAAATATGACGTCGGCACCACGACGTCGTAGCCGGATTGGCCGGCGAACAGTTTGGCTTCGAGCGTGTCGTTGCCGTCGAAGGAATCGTAGCGGACCGTGATGCCGGTTTCTTTGGTGAACGTATCGAACACCGTTGGCGCGACATAGTCCGCCCAATTGTAGAAATTGACGACGCGCTCGGCGGCGGTTGCGGGGACGGCAGCGGCAGCGAATGCAATGATGAGGACGAGCAAGAACCGGCGCGCGGTCATTCCGTTTCGGTCGGCAGCCCCGCGGCCTTCCACGCCAAAATCCCGCCCGCGAGATGCGAGCAAAAGGGGTAGCCCTGCTCTTGCGCCGCGAGCGAAGCGGTCACCGAGCGCCGCCCGGAGCGGCAGGCAAACACCACCTCGCATCCTTCCGGCGCGGGGATGACGGCCGGATCGAATGCCGACAAGCGGCACGATGACGGCGCCGGGATAACGCTCGATCGCGGTCTCGTTCGGCTCGCGCACATCGACCAGCACCATGCGGCCCTCGGTCATGCCGCGCGCCACGTCTTCCGGCGTCAGGTCGCGCACGCTTGGGGGTTGATCGGACATCGTCGATCTCCTGGCGGAGGGTGGAACCCAGATGACAGCTTGCGTCAGCAGTGTAGAAAATCAAAGAGGAATTAAACAGTCACCTGATTAGACAGTCACTTGGCGTGCCGACCTCGACCACCCGGTCGGTCGGGATCTGGAAATAGTCCGTGGCGTCGTTGGCCGAACGCGCCAGCCAGATGAACAGGCGGTCCTGCCAGCGCGGCATGCCCGAATGCGGCGCCGGCCGAGCGCGCGGCGCGACAAAAAGAACGACGTCGACATGATGTCGAAATGCCAGCCGAGCTTGCGCGCGATCGCCAGCGCCCGGGGAATGTTCGGCATCTCCATGTAACCGAAGCGCAGCCTGACCCGCATGAAGGTCGAGCCGACCGGCTCGATCTCGCACGCGCTTTGCGCTCTCCACCCGCGGCGTGTGCGTGGTCTCGACGCTGATGATGACGTTCTTCTCGTGCAGCACCTTGTAGTGCTTGAGGCTGTGCATCAGCGCGGTCGGCGCGCTTTTCGGATCGCTGGTGAGGAACACCGCGGTGCCCGGCACGCGCGCCGGCGGCTTGCGCTCCAGCATGCGCACCAGGTCTTCGAGCGGCGTCTCGAGCCGGCGGGTCTTCTCGTAGAGAAGCCTGGCTGCCGCGGCGCCACGTATACATCACCAGCATCACCACGCCGCCGAGCGCCAGCGGCACCCAGCCGCCTTGCACCACCTTGAGCATGTTGGCCGAGAGGAACGTCAGGTCGATCAGGAGGAACGGCACGATCAGGGCCGCCGCGGCGAGCGACGACCAGCGCCACAGCCGCCAGATGACGATGAACGCCATCATGCAGGTGACGACCATGGTGCCGGTCACGGCGATGCCGTAGGCCGAAGCCAGCGCGCTCGACGAGCGGAACAGCGCCACCAAGAGCAGCACGCCGGTCAGCAGCAAGCCGTTGACCCGCGGCATGTAGATCTGGCCGGCCTGCTGCGCCGAGGTGTGGCGGATTTCGAACCGCGGCAACAGGCCGAGCTGGATCGCCTGGCTGGTGAGCGAATAGGCGCCGGTGATGACCGCCTGGCTGGCGATCACGGTGGCCGCGGTGGCCAGCACCACCATCGGGATCAGCGCCCAATCGGGATACATCAGGAAGAACGGATTCTCGATCGCCGCCGGATGGGCAAACACCAGCGCGCCCTGCCCCAGATAATTGAGCGCGAGCGCCGGCAGCACCAGTCCGAGCCACGCCAACTGGATAGGGCCGCGGCCGAAATGCCCGAGATCGGCATAAAGCGCTTCGGCGCCGGTGACGGCGAGAAACACCGCGCCCAGCGTGAACAGGCCGACCATGCCGTGATGCATCAGGAAGATAGACGCCGTAGATACGGATTGAAGCCCACAGCACGCCGGGATCGGCGGCGATCCAGATCAGGCCGGGTATGGCGATCGCCACGAACCAGACCACCATGATCGGACCGAACAGCGCCGCCACCTTCGCGGTGCCGCGCGACTGGAAGGCAAACAGCACCAGCAGGATCACGATCGTCAGCGGCACGACGTAGGCATGGAATGCCGGCGTTGCGACGTCGAGACCCTCGACGGCGGACAGCACCGACAACGCCGGCGTGATGACGGCATCGCCGTAAAACAAAGCCGCGCTGATGATGCCGAGCAGCGCGACCGACGCCGGCGGCCTTGCTGAAGCGGCCGACCGCGCGCGACGCCAGCGCCATCAGAGTGAGCGTGCCGCCCTCGCCGTTGTTATCGGCGCGCAGCAGGATGACGACGTATTTCAAGGTGACGATGATGAAGAGCGCCCACAGGATCAGCGACAGCGACGCCGAGCACGGTGTCTCGCGTCGCCAGTTCCTCGTGATGCGCGCCGGAGGCGGCGATGACCGCTTCACGCAGCGCATAGAGCGGGCTGGTGCCGATATCGCCATAGACGACGCCGATGCTGCCCAGCGCGAGCGCCCAGAAGCCGGCATGCGCCGGAGCCTCGCCATCGGTTGTCGCCTCGCTCCCGGAGGGAGCAGCAATGCTTTCGGTCATGGCAGATTATATAAGTGAAATCCGACGCCTATTCCGGCGGTTGCACGCAGTTTTGCGCGCGCGGCGCGGCTTTAGCACCAAAGCACGGGCAAGTCATGAACTGATTCATTTATAGGATTCCTATACGGCGAGCGCGGTGCCATGCGTTAATGCATGGAGCGACGGCTGCTTGATTAAATGTGTCGCGGAGGTCAACTGATTCACACGGTCACTTGGGTGCCGACTTCGACCACCCGGCCGGTCGGAATCTGGAAGAAGTCCGTGGCATCGCTCGCCGACTTGGCCAACATGATGAACAGGCGGTCCTGCCATCGCGGCATGCCGGAATGCGCGGCCGGCTTGAGCGAGCGGCGCGACAGGAAGAACGACGTCGACATGATGTCGAAATGCCAGCCGAGCTTGCGGGCGATCGCCAGCGCTTTCGGCACGTTGGGCGATTCCATGTAGCCGAACTTGAGCGCGACCTTGCTGAATATGCGGCGAGACCTGCGTTATCCGCACCCGTTCCTCGTCGGACACGCGCGGCGTGTCGGCGGTGACGATGGTGAGGATGACGTTGTGCTCGTGCAGCACCTTGTTGTGCTTGAGATTATGCAAAAGCGCCGTCGGCGCGAAATCCGGATCGCTGGTCAGGAACACGGCGGTGCCCGGCACCACGTGCGGCGGCTTTCTTTGCAGGCTTCGCACCAGCGTTTCCAGCGGCACCTCGGTGCGCCGCGTCTTCTGCGCCAATATTCCGGTGCCGCGCCGCCAAGTGAGGATCAACAACACCATGGATGCGCCGAAGGCGAGCGGCGCCCAGGCGCCGTCGAAAATCTTGAGCAGGTTGGCGGAGAAGAAGACGCCGTCGACGAAGACCAGCGGCGCCACCAGCGCGACCGCCTGCCACAGTTTCCAGTTCCACAGCTTCCACACCACCAGCAGACCGAGGATGCCGTCGACCACCATGGTCGTGGTCACGGCAATGCCGTAGGCCGAGGCGAGCGCGCTCGAAGTGCGGAACAGGCCGACCAGCAGCAGGACGCCGGCAAGCAGCGCCACGGTCACGCGCGGGATGTAGATCTGGCCGTGATGCTCGGCGGAGGTGTGGCGGATGGCGAGACGCGGCAGCAAGCCGAGCCGGATCGCCTGCGCGACCAGCGAATAGGCGCCGGTGATCACCGCCTGGCTCGCGATCACGGTCGCGGCGGTCGCCAGCACGATCATCGGCAGCAGCAAGGTCTCGGGCACCAAGCGGTAGAATGGATTTTCGATCGCCGATGCATCGGCCAGCACCAAAGCGCCTTGGCCGAAATAATTGAGCAACAGCGCCGGAAAAACCAGGAACAGCCAAGCCGTCTGGATCGGCTTGCGGCCGAAATGACCGAGATCGGCATAGAGCGCCTCGCCGCCGGTCACGGCCAGAAAGACGAGCCCCAGCGTGACGAGGCCGATGTGGCCGTGCCCGGCCAGGAATCGCACGCCATAGTACGGATTGATCGCCAGCAGGACATGCGGATCGTCGCGGATGTTCACCAGACCGGCGATCGCGATGGCGACGAACCAGACCACCATGATCGGCCCGAAGAAGGCGGCGACCCTGGCGGTGCCGCGGCTTTGCACGGCGAACAGGCCGACCAGAATGGCGACGGTGAGCCCGACGACAAAATGCTCGAACGCCGGCGTCGCGAGATTCAATCCCTCGACCGCCGACAGCACCGAAATGGCGGGCGTGATCACCGAATCGCCGAGAAACATCGAGGCGCCGATGACGCCGAGGATGTAGATCGGCGCGGTGCGGCGCCCGAAGGCCCGGCTCGCCAGCGCGGTGAGCGACAGCGTGCCGCCCTCGCCGTTGTTGTCGGCGCGCAGCAGGATCAGGACATATTTGCAGGTCACGACGATGATCAGCGCCCACAGGATGAGCGACAGCACGCCGAGCACGGCATCCCGGCTGATGACGCCGGCCGGGCTCGCCGCCACCACCGCTTCGCGAAAGGCGTAGAGCGGGCTGGTGCCGATGTCGCCGAAGACGACCCCGATGCTGCCGAGCGTCAGCGTCAAAAAGCCGGCGAGGCGCCGCTCACGGGGTGCGCGCCGACCGATGGCGCCAGCGCTGGAGCCCGATCGGATGTGTGGATGCTCATGGGTGTCGCTATCGTGCCGCCGGACCGCCGAGGGAGGCGCGCCTTTATAGCATCGCGGGCGCACCGGCAATATGTCCGCTGTGGCGTCAGCCTACCGCGCGGGCGGCGGCCATTAAGGCTTCAAATCCGGCGGAACCGGCGGCGCCTCGCGCATCAGGGTGATGGTCACGCGGCGATTGGCCGCCATGAAGGGGTCGTCGGGGAACAGCGGATCGGTGTCGGCCTTGCCGGCCGACCTCGTAGAAATTGGCCGACGGGCAGCCCTGCCTCTTCGAGGATCTGGCGCACCGCATTGGCGCGGTCGGCCGACAGGTTCCATGGCCCGTAATCGGGCTGCGGCGCGACGTGCGAGTCGCCGCGGTATGGCCGGTGATGGACACCCGGTAGGGCGTCGCCTTCAGCGGGCCGGCGATCTTTTGGATGATGACGCGGGTGCGCTCGTAGGGCTCCTTGGAGCCTTCCGGGAACATCGAGCGGCCGTCCTGGTCGACGATCTCGATATTGAGCCCCTCCTTGGTCTCCTCGACCATGATGTGCTTGGAGGCTTCGGTCAGCTCCGGCATGTCCTGCAGCGCCTGGCGCAGCGATGCCGCGGCGAGCGCGAAAGCCTGGTCGTTCTTGAAATTGGCGCCGATATTCGCGATTGTGGTCGTGCTCGTCGGGCGTCGGCGTGGCGGAGGCATCCTCGGGCTGGACGTGCGCCGCGTTCTTGAGCTTCGGCCGGGTCGGCAGCCCGTCGACCTCGATGATGCCCGAATAGCGCACATTGGTCTGCACGCCGAAAGCGTCGCGCATCGAGCCGGCGACGATCTGCAGCTTCTGCTGGTCCTGGTTGGAGAACGCGACCAGCATGACGAAGAAGCTCACCAGCAGGCCCATGAGATCGGCGAAGGTGACGAACCAGCCGTGGCCGCCGCCATGAGCTTCCTTGCGCCGCGCCATGGTTTATGCTCGCTCGCGCCGATGCCGTCAGGCCGCAACCGGCTCAGGTTCCGGCTCCTCATGCCGATGCTTTTCGGGCAGATAGGCGAGCAGCATTTCGCGCACCAAGGTCGGGCTCTTCGAATTCGCGGATCATCAGCATGCCGTCGATGATCGAGCGTGCGATTGATCTCCTCGTCGACCAGTTTGAGATGCAGCTTGTCGGCGATCGGCAGGCACAGCATGTTGGCCACCACCGCGCCGTAGAGCGTCGCCAGCAGCGCCGTCGCCATGAACGGGCCGAGCTTTGACGGATCGGTCATGTTGGCGAACATCTGCACCATGCCGACCAGCGTGCCGATCATGCCGAAGGCCGGCGCGCAGTCGCCGACCGCGCGATAGATTTTCTGGCCCTCGTCGAGATGGGTGAGGAAGTTGTCGCGGTCGCGCTCGAGATTGTCGCGGATGAAGTCGGCGTCATAGCCGTCGGCGACGAAGCGGATGCCCTTGGCCAGGAACGGGTCCTCGATCTCGACCTTTTCCAGCCCGATCGGCCCCTGCTTGCGCGCGATCTCGGCGAGCGCCGGCGATCTCGTCGACCAGCTCGCGCTGGGTGGTGCGCCGCATGGTGAAGGCGAATTTGGCGCCGAGCGGCAGGCCGTGAAAGATCGAGGTCAGCGGGAAGCGGATCAGCGTGGCGGCAGAACGACCCGCCGAAAATGATGATGACGGCGTGGTCGCTCACGAACATGCGCAGGTCGCCGCCCATCAGCATCAGGGTCGCGACGACGGTCGCCCCGGCGAGCAAGCCGAGGCCTGTTGCAATGTCCATAAAACCCGCTCCCACCCAGCGACCAGGCAGCCCTAACGGGCTGCGCCCTAGACGTACCGTCGCCGCGCTTAAGGGACGGTTACCGGTGGAACTTTGCGGCGGAGCTGCCGGAACAGCCGCATAGGGCAGGCAATAGCTCCGATTATCCGCCTAAAGGGCTATTTCTTGCCGTTCGTTGGCGGCTCCAGGCTCAGCGCGATGAAGCGCGTTACTGCGAATTGCGTTCCAGCGTTCGCACTGGCCACCAATAGGATCGCCACCTTCTTGCCCTGAGCTTTGAGCTGGTCGATCTGCGCTTGGACCGCTGCTGAACTCGACACCGCTGCATATTGCACTTCGATAATAAGATCGCCGGGCAAGAGGCGTTTGTTCGTGTCGGTCGATACCACGTCGGGATCGACCGCGATGACGACCACACCCTTCACGCCGAACTTGTCCCGCAAATCGTCGGAGAGACTGGACAATTCGAACCCCAATACCTTTTGGACGACGAGCTTCTGTGCCGGCGACGCATTGTTGCTGCTGGCGTTGTAACTCGGCGGCGGCGCATTATCGCTGGCGCCGGACCGGCCAACTTTCACCTGGAGAGATTGCTCCTTGCCCTTGCGAATAACGACAACGTCCACGGACTTGCCGACCGGCGTCGCGGTGACGACGCGCGGCAGGTCGCGCATATCTTTGATGTCCTGACCGTCGAAGCGGACGATAACGTCGTTGATCTCGACGCCACCAAGCTTGGCCGGCCCGCTGCCGTCGAGCCCGGCGACGATGGCGCCGCGGGGCGGATTAATGCCGAGACTGTCGGCAATATCGGTCGTGACGCCCTGGATGCGCACGCCTATCCAGCCAACGGCAGGCGATTGCTGGACCGCACCCGGAGCAGGCTGGACCGGCGTTGGCGCAGGAACTTGCGCTGGAGGGGCTTTCGCCGGCACGAGCTGAGCTGATGGCGTTGCGATCGGCGCTGGCGACTTGGGAGAGAGTGCAACGGCTAATGCCACAACAACCAATAATCCTATGACCGCCAAACGGGTCGATGACAGCCACGCCCACCACGGCGCGATGGGTCGGAGCTGGGCGCTGCGCTTCGCTCTCGGCCCGGCGTTTCGCCTCCGCTTCGCTCTGCAGACGGTCTTGCTCGGCTCTCTCTCGTGCCGCTTGCGCCTCGCGCTCGTGCGCTTGCGCCGCAGCGGCCGCCTGACGCGCTTCTTCCTCGCGGCGTCTGGATTCAGCCTCGTGGCGCTTGCGCTCGGTCTCGGCACGCTCGATCGCGGCAGCTTCGTCGTGGTTTTTGCGCTCTTCCGGTGACAGCCAGGAACGACGCAGCGAGTCGCGGATGGTTGCGCAAAACCGCTCGACCACCGCCAGGACGTCGGACGAATGGACGTCGCGGTGCCGAAATTCGCGCCAGTCCAGATACTGCCGCCTGGCAATGATCGACAGAACGGGATCGTTTTTCTGGCTGGCGCCGTCCTCGAGCTCCGGAACCGTGATGTAGAGAATGGGGAAGACCAAATCGTTGCGGCCGAGCTCGGCTTCGCGCGCCAGAAAAGACTCCAGCTCAAACTTGCAATACGGGCTCTTGATCACCGTCGGCGTGATGATGGGAATGAAGAACACGGCCTGCCCGACGGCGTTTTTGATCTCGTCTTCCCAGAGCTTGCCCGCCGCGATCGCCTCTTTGTCCTGCCACAGCCGGAAGGTCTTCATCGAACGGCCAAGCTGGCCGCGCAATTCGCGCTGGATGCGATCGCGCAGCGCCGACAGCGCACCTTGGGAATCTTCATCGTCTTCCCGCGAATAGCTGAAGAAGCCGATGATCTCCGGAAGATCAGCTAACGATGTCATCGAATAAGCCCGCCGTTCGCTTTGACGACGACTCAGCCAGGTGCAGCCAGATTGGACAGCGATGTAAAGGCTTGCGGGGCAACCCCCTGTTTAATCCTAGCAAAAAGCCGCACAATGGGCCAACCCATACGGCCGCAGTGCCGTTTAATTTCCAGGGAGACCACCATGCGTGATATCGGCCACTTCATCGGCGGCAAGGAGGTGAAGGGCGCGTCGGGGCGATTTGGCGACGTGTTCAATCCCAATACCGGCGAGGTGCAGGCCAAGGTGGCGCTCGCCGCCAAATCCGAGGTCGAAAACGCCATCGCCAATGCGGAAGCCGCGTTCCCGGCCTGGGCCGCCACCAATCCGCAGCGCCGCGCCCGCGTCATGTTCAAGTTTTTGGAGCTGATCCAGGGCGAATATGACGATCTGGCGCGGCTGTTGTCTTCCGAGCACGGCAAGACCTTTGCCGACGCCAAGGGCGACATCCAGCGCGGGCTTGAAGTGGTCGAGTTCGCCTGCGGCATCCCGCATCTGATGAAGGGCGAATACAGCGAGGGCGCCGGTCCCGGCATCGACCTTTACTCGATGCGCCAGCCGCTCGGCGTCGTCGCCGGCATCACGCCGTTCAATTTTCCGGCCATGATCCCGCTGTGGAAATGCGCCCCGGCGATCGCCTGCGGCAATGCTTTCATCCTCAAACCGTCGGAGCGCGATCCGTCGGTGCCGATGCGCATCGCCGAATTGTTTTTGAAAGCCGGATTGCCGCCGGGCGTGCTCAATGTCGTCAACGGCGACAAGGAAGCGGTCGACACGCTTGCTCACGGACTCGCGCGTAAAGGCGGTCGGCTTCGTCGGCTCGTCGTCGATCGCCGAATACATTTATGCGACCGGCACCGCGCACGGCAAACGGGTGCAATGCTTCGGCGGCGCCAAGAACCACATGATCGTGATGCCCGACGCCGACATGGACCAGGCGGTCGATGCGCTGATCGGCGCCGGCTACGGCTCCGCCGGCGAGCGCTGCATGGCGGTGTCGGTCGCCGTGCCGGTCGGCAAGAAGACCGCCGACATTCTGGTGGAGAAACTGATCCCTCGCGTCGAGGGCCTCAAGATCGGCCCCTCGACCGACACGCAGGCCGATTACGGCCCGATGGTGACCAAGCAGCTGCTCGACAAGGTGCGCGGCTATATCGATCAAGGCGTCAAGGAAGGCGCCAAGCTCGTGGTCGACGGCCGCAATTTCAAGCTCCAGGGCTACGAGAACGGCAATTTCATCGGCGGCTGCCTGTTCGACGACGTCAAGCCGGACATGACGATCTACAAGGAGGAGATTTTCGGCCCGGTGCTCTCGGTGGTGCGCGCCAAGGATTACGAGGAGGCGGTGCGGCTGCCGTCGGAGCACGAATACGGCAACGGCGTCGCCATCTTCACCCGCGACGGCGACACCGCGCGCGATTTCACCAACCGCGTCCAGGTCGGCATGGTCGGCGTCAACTTCGCGATCCCGGTGCCGCTCGCCTACTACACCTTCGGCGGCTGGAAGCGCTCCGGCTTCGGCGACCTCAACCAGCACGGCCCGGATTCGATCCGCTTCTACACCAAGACCAAGACGGTGACCGCGCGCTGGCCGTCCGGCACCAAGGAAGGCGCCGAATTCGTCATCCCGACGATGCGGTGACGATGAGCGATTTGGTGCGCGTAAGGTCTTGGAGTCGGCGCGGCGCAAGAGCCGCCGCGGCCTTGCTCGTGCTTGCGGCGCTCAGCGCGTGCGCCAGCGCGCCAAAACCCGAACCGCCGCCGGTCGCGGCTGCGCCACCGCCGCTGCCCGCGCCGACGCCACCGCCGGTCGATCTGGCCGGACGCTGGCGGCTCGCCGCGGCTGCGGGCGGCGGCTGCTTCATGACGTTCGGCAACGCGCCCGGCGCCGGTCAAGGCACCATCGCGCCCGAGGGCGGCTGTCCCGGCAATTTCTTCACCAGCCGCAAATGGACGTTCGAGCACGACGCGCTGATCATTCGCGACCACAAGGGCGAGGCGCTGGCGCAACTGGCGTTCACCGGCGGCCACTTCGAAGGCAAGGACAACAACGGCGGCACGCTCTCGCTGTCGCACTAGAAACTTGCCCCGCGAACAATCGGACCCATAAGAAATCGAAACATGTTCATTGTTAATCTGATTTGGATGAGCGACAACGGGAGTTGCTAGTCCGACTTGGTTTCCAATATGCAGCAAGTCACCCATAAGCAAACAAGTACTCGAGCGAACCCTTTCCTTGACATTGAACGATTGCCGCGCTGCAATGGCGCTGACTTCAGGGACATTAGACCGGAGGGAGTGATTATCGTGGGCTTCAAGATAAGCATTTACAACGCCGGTCCGGACGGCACGATAGTCGTGACCGAAATGATCGATAAGAATACATCCAAAGAAGTATTCAACGGCTTTTTGGGCGCAGGCCAGACCAAAAAGGACGTTGAGTGCCTGGGGACGGGCCGTAAAGTATTTATCTGGGCCCACAGCGGTCACTTCGGAGAGGCGCCGCTCGTCGATGGCGGCGTGCTCACGGTAGGCTAATCATCGCAGGAAAAGCACTTCCAGAAACACTATGGCCGAATATCAACTGCACTGCTTCGCCCAATCCGGCAACGCCTACCGCGCGGCGCTGATGCTCAATCTGATCGGCGCCGATTGGCAGCCGGTGTTCGTCGACTTCTTCGGCAAAGGCGTGCAGCGCTCGCCGCAATGGCGCGACAGCGTCAACGAAATGGGCGAAGCCCCGGTGCTCGTGCACGGCGCCAAGAAGCTCAGCCAGTCCGGCGTGATCCTGACCTATCTCGCCGAGCATTCCAAAAAATTCCTGCCGCGCGGCGAGGACGAGCGGCTCGAAGCGCTGCGCTGGATCATTTTCGACAATCAGAAGGTCAACGGCTTTCTCGGGCCGTATCGCTTCCTGCGCAATTTTGCCAAGCCCGCGGGCCATCCGGCGGTGATGGAATTTCTCAAGGGCCGCATCGACAATACGCTCGGCATTGTCGACAAGCGCCTCGCCGGCCGCCCCTACATTCTCGGAGCGGAGCCGACCATCGCCGACCTGTCGCTGGTCGCCTACCTTTATTATCCGCCCGAGGAATTCGGCTTCGACATTGCGGCCACCCACAAGAACATCGCCACGTGGCTCGATCGCATCAAGGCGCTGCCCGGCTGGAAACATCCCTACGACCTGATGCCCGGCCATCCGCTGCCGCAATGACTGAAGCCTAAAGCGGAATATCGAGAGTCTTTGGCGGCGGCGGGTGCACCGGCACGGGTGCCGCCGCGACGGGTGGCGCTGGTGGCGCCATTGGCGGCGAACTTGCGACCGGCGCGGGAGGCGGCGGCGGAGCCGGAGTCGCAACGGGCGGCGCGGCTGGAGCAGGACTCGGCGCCGGCGTTACCGAAGCTGTCGCCGAAGCCGGCTGAGCGATCGGCGCCGCCGGCTTGACCGCCGGAGCCGGCGATGGCGCGGTGGCCGCCGGCGCGGGCGTCGGCTGGGTTGCCGGCGTGGCGGCGGACACCGTCGGCTTGACCGCAGGCTTTGGCGGCGTTGGCGTCGAAGGTGTCGGCGTCGAAGAGGTCGCCTCGGCTTTTGGCGGCGTAGTCGCGTCGGCTTTGGCTTCGGCGGGTTGTTGCGACGGCCGCGTCGGCTGCGCCGGTTGCGGTTCGGGCTCGCCCGCGTATTTCGCCAACAGCGCGCGGGCGTTGGCGAGGAGCTTGCCGCCGTCGACCTTGTGTTCCTTCATGTCTTTGAGCCAGCCGTCGACCACCGGCTCGGTCGCTTTGCGCCAATGCGCGACGGCCTCCGGCAGCAGCGTGGTGATCGGATCGCCGCGGCCGGACACCATGTCGACGACGGCCGCGGCCTGCACGTCCCACATGGCGCCCGCGATGCTGGCCGCGGGCTGACCGGAATTGTTGTCGATGACGGTCTTGAGGTCGCGCGGCAGCTTGTCGTAGGCCGCCTTGTTCATCGCCAGCACGAATGTGGTCGTGCTCAGCGATGAATCGGAAAACTCGGTGTGCGTCTTGAGCAGATCGTTGAGCTTGAACGTCGGCACCATGTCCCACGGATCGACGCAGCCGTCGACCACGTGCTGGGCGATCGCCAGCGGCAGCTGCGCGCTCGGCATCGGCACGGCGACCGCGCCGAGCCAATGCATCGCTTCGAGGGCGAAACGGGTCTGCACGTGCAGCCGCAGGTCGCGGATCTCCTCGATGGTGTGGATCGGCCGGTTGGTATGCAGCACGCCGCGGTCGGAGCACGAGAAGCAGATCGGATGCACCTCGCGGAATTCGTCGGCCAGGTTGGCGCGGGCATAATCGTCGACCGCCTTCGAGCTCACCAGCGCCCGGCGTGACGGCACGAACGGCAGCTCGAACGCCTCGATCTTCGGGAACCGCCCCGGCGTATGGCTGGGCTGCGCCCAGGTGATATCGGCGACGCCATCGCGCGCCTGGTCGAACAGATCGGCCGGCGCGCCGCCGAGCTGCATCGAGGGAAACAGATCGATGCGGATGCGGCCGCCCGATTGCGCCTCGACCTGGCGCGCCCACGGCGCCAAAAACTTGTCGTGCGCGCTCGACACCGAGGAGAACGCGTGATGCAGCTTGAACGCGAATTGCGGCGCATCGGCCCACGCGACACGCATGACGGCCGGAGCCGCCACCGACGCCATGGTCGAGGCCAGGAAGGTGCGGCGCGCAACACGCATGCTTAATCTCTCGCGGCACCTTGTTAGGCGACGACGATACGGCTCAATTGAGGCGCGACGGGCGATCTTCGTTATCGGCGGACGGCACGATGCTGACCGCCGCGGCGGTGGACTGCGGTGCCGTGGCAAGCGACGCCTCCGCCCTATTCTCGCGCGAGCGCTGTTCGTAGCGGCGATGGGACAAATATCCGAACGGCAGCGCGCCGAGATAAGCCAGCGTGCCCGCGGTGAGGATGATCCACGGATAAGCGATCAAGAGCGCGAAGAACAGAACCACGACGACGATCAGCGGCCCGACCATTTCCGGCGGCACGCGGGTGCCGACGCGCTTGCCGGAAAACACCGGCAGCCGCGACACCATCAGCGACGCGATGGCGAGCGTGTAGAAGAGCGTCAGCCAGTCCAGCACTCCCGAGCGCGGCACGCCGAGCAACGCCACATAGATCGGCAGCAGCACGGTGATGGCGCCGGCCGGCGCCGGCACGCCGACGAAGAAATTATTGGCCCAGGCCGGCTTGTCCGGATCGTCGATCATCACGTTGAAGCGGGCGAGGCGGAGCGCGGCGCAGATGGCAAACACCATCGCGGCGATCCAGCCCGCGGACTTCAGATCGTGCAGGCCCCAGAAATAAAGGATCAGCGCCGGCGCGACGCCGAAATTGACGAAGTCGGCGAGGCTGTCGAGCTCGGCGCCGAAGCGCGAGGTGCCTTTGAGGAACCGCGCCAGGCGGCCGTCGATGCCGTCGAGGAAGGCGGCAAACACGATCGCCGCCAGCGCCAGCACATAGCGGTCCTCGAACGCCATGCGGATCGCGGTCAGGCCGGCGCACAGCGCCAACAGCGTGATGAGGTTCGGCACCAGAGTGCGCACCGGAATGCGGCGAAAGCGCCGCTTCGGCAAACGCAGGCGTGGCCCGCCATAATGGGGCTGAGGCGAGGACATGGCGCATTATAGCCGCTCCGGGCAACGGCCGGCCACGCGGCGCGACAATTCGGTTAACCCTTTATCAGTCCACGCGAAATGTCCGGCCCGCCTCGGCCGCGCGCAGGTCCGCGAGCACCGTTTCGCCGGCAATCGCCGTCTGCCCCTCGGCGACCAGCGCGCGCGTGCCTTCGGGCAGGTAGACGTCCACCCGCGAGCCGAACCGGATCATGCCGATGCGCTGGCCGGCGGCGACCGCCTCACCCTCGCGCGCGAACGGCACGATGCGCCGCGCCACCAGGCCCGCGATCTGGATCACGGCGATGCGCTGGCCCGCAACCGTGGCGATGACGAAGGCGTTGCGCTCGTTATCCTCGCTCGCCTTGTCGAGATCGGCGCTGAGGAACTTGCCGGCGCGATAGACGATGCGTTCGATGCGGCCGGCCACCGGGCTTCGGTTCACGTGGCAATCGAACACGCTCATGAAAATGGAAATGCGCGGCAGCGGCCGGTCGCCGAGATCGAGCTCCTTCGGCGGCACGGCGTTGGCGATCTGGCTCAAGCGGCCGTCGGCCGGCGCCACGACGATGCCGTCGCGCACCGGCGTCACCCGCGGCGGGTCGCGGAAGAAATACGCGCACCACAATGTCGCAACCGTGCCGAGCCAGCCGAGCGGCGACCAGAACCAAAACAGGATGAGGCTCACCAGCGCGAAGCCGCCGATGAACGGATAGCCCTGCGGATGGATCGGCGCGAGCTGCGAGCGGATGGATTTGACGACGGACATCGTTGGTTCCTACTCGTCATTGCGAGCGAAGCGAAGCAATCCAGTCGGGCGGAGAGATTCTGGATTGCTTCGTCGCTTCGCTCCTCGCAATGACGTTATTCATGCAAATCGGACCGCATCACTCCGCGGCATCAGCGGCGGGCACGAGTTCATCCTCGACCTCCGACACCCCCGGCGGATTGCGATTGGGCGCCGTGCCATCGTCGCCGACCTCGGCCAAAATCTCGCGCGCCTTTGCGCCTCGCGCTGGCGGTTCCACATGCTGGCATAGAGGCCGCCATGCGCCAGCAATTCCTGGTGCGTGCCGCGCTCGACGATCACGCCGTCGTCGAGCACCAGGATCATGTCGGCGCCGACGATGGTCGATAGACGATGGGCGATGACCAGCGTGGTGCGGCCGCGGGCGACGCGGTCGAGCTCGTCCTGGATGTCCCTCTCGGTGTGGCTGTCGAGCGCCGAAGTCGCCTCGTCGAGCAGCAGGATCGGCGGGCCTTTGAGGATGGTGCGGGCGATGGCGACGCGCTGCTTCTCGCCGCCGGACAGTTTCAGGCCGCGCTCGCCGACCTCGGTCTCGTAACCCTTCGGCGAGCGGCGGATGAAATCGTCGATCTGCGCCTGGCGCGCCGCCTCCTCGACCTCGGCGTCGCTGGCATCCCAGCGGCCGTAGCGGATGTTGTAGCGGATGGTGTCGTTGAACAGCACGGTGTCCTGCGGCACCATGCCGATCGCGGCGCGCAGCGACGTCTGCGTCACGTCGCGGATGTCCTGGCCGTCGATCAGGATGCGGCCGCTCGTGACTTCGTAGAAGCGAAACAGCAGCCGCGAAATCGTCGACTTGCCGGCGCCCGACGGCCCGACGATGGCGACCGTATGCCCAGCCGCCACATCGAAGCTCAAGCCTTTGAGGATCGGCCGCGCCGGCTCGTAGGCGAACGAGACATTGTCGAAGCGGATGGTGCCGGCGTGCACCTGCAGCGGCTTGGCGTCCGGTCTGTCCTCGATCTCCGGCTTGCGCGAGAGCATCGAGAACATGATCTCGATGTCGATCACCGCCTGCTTGATCTCGCGATAAACCATGCCCATGAAATTCAGCGGCTGATAGAGCTGGATCATCATGGCATTGATCATGACGAAATCGCCGACCGTGTTGGTGCCGCGCTGGATGCCGTAGGCGCACAGCACCATGGTGGCGGCGAGCCCGAGCGTGAACACCACCGCCTGTCCGGCATTGAGGACGGCGAGCGAGACGTAAGCCTTGACGCTCGCGTCCTCGTAGCGCGCCATCGAGCGGTCGTAACGCTTGGCCTCGCGCGTCCTCGGCGGAGAAATATTTCACCGTCTCGTAATTGAGCAGCGAATCGATCGCCTTGGCGTTGGCGTCGGTGTCGCTCGAATTCATCTCGCGGCGGATATTGATGCGCCATTCGGTGGCGAGATAGGTGAACCACATATAGAGCGCGACCGTGATCGTGATCGACGACGACGTAGCGCCAATCGAAGTGGAACAGCAGCACGGCGACGATCAGGACCAGCTCGACGATGGTCGGCGCGAGCTGCAAGCAGCACCATGCGCACGATGGTCTCGATGGCATTGCGGCCGCGCTCGAGAACGCGGGTGAGCCCGCCGGTCTTGCGCTCCAGATGAAAGCGCAGCGACAGCAGGTGCATGTGCTCGAAGGTGAGCATCGCCAGCCGCCGCACCGCGTTCATCGCCACTTTGGCGAAAATGCCGTCGCGCAGCTGGGTGAGCGCCGCCATCAGGATGCGCATGCCGCCATAGGCGAGCGTCATCATCACCGGCGTCGCCAGCGCCCAGGCGATGACGTCGTCGGGCCCGAGCGGCGCGGTGCCGTGGCCGGCCAGCGCATCGGTCGCCCATTTGAAGGTGAACGGCACCGCGACGGTGGCGAGCTTGGCGGCGAACAGCAGCACGGTCGCGAAGATCACGCGATCTTTAAGGTCGCGCCGGTTCGCCGGCCAGATATAGGGCCACAGCTGGACGAGCGTGCGCAGCATGGCGCCGCTGTCGGCGGTCACCTCGCGCTTGAGCACATGCGCTGGTCGTTGAAAATCGCTCATTTAAGCCCGGGCCTGGACCGGCCGCGCGGGCCGCCTCCACACGTGTTTTCCGTCATATAGAGTGTTTTGCCGCGCTCTGCACCGGCAAGCGCGCTGCCCAAAGCGCTTGCAGCGCGGCCGAATCGACGCCACATAGTACCTTTTAGTGAGAAGTGACTCCATGAGCAAAATCAATGCGCTGTGCGTCTATTGCGGATCGAGCCCGGGGACCGATCCGGCCTTTGTCGAAGCCGCGCGCGCATTTGGCAAAATCCTCGCCGAAAACGGTGTCCGGCTGGTGTATGGCGGCGGCTCGGTCGGCCTGATGGGCGCGCTGGCCGACGCCGTGCTCGAACACGGCGGCGACATCGACCGGCATCATCCCCGAATTTTTGACCAAACGCGAGCGGCCGCGGCGGCTCGACGCAGGAGCTGATCGTCACGCGCGACATGCACGAGCGCAAACGCAAGATGTTCGAGCGCGCCGACGGCTTCGTCGCCCTGCCGGGCGGCATCGGCACGCTGGAGGAACTGGTCGAGCAGCTCACCTGGGCGCAGCTCGGCCGCCACAAGAAGCCGATCCTGCTCGCCAACATCAACGGCTATTGGGATCCGCTGCTCACCCTGGTCGAGCACATGCGGGCGCAGGAATTTCTTCCGGCGGCGCCGCGGGTGGATTGCCTCGTCGCCGACCGGGTCGAAGACATTCTGCCGAAACTGCGTGACGCCGCGCGCGATGTGACCGACGCCGAAAAGACCATGGCGGTCCCGGCCGAGCGGATGTGAGTCCCGTCATTCCGGGGCCGAGCGTAGCGAGGAACCCGAAATCCATAACCACCGCCGCAACGGATCCACACTCCAGCGCGAGAATTGCAAAATCAGCGATTATCGATTCCGGGTTCGCGGGCTGAAGCCCGCGCCCCGGAATGACGGCTACTTCGCGTCCTTTAAAAACGTCACCGCCTCGATGCGGTTGCCGTCCCAATCGCGGATGAAGGCGGCGTAGTAGTGCGGCGAATATTCATGCCGCATGCCGGGCGCGCCGTCGGAGTGGGCGCCGGCGGCGAGCGCTGCGGCGTGGAACGCATCGACCGCTTTGGTGTCGGCCGCGCGCAGCGCAATGTGGGCGCCGGCGTCGTCCGGCAGCGGCTTTTGCTGGGCGCGCTCGTTGATCCAGAATTCCGGATAGGTCTTGCCGAAGCCGACGCTTTTCGGCGACGCGCGCACCGGCGTCATGCCGAGCGGCGCCAGCAAGGCTTCATAGAACCGCGCCGAGGCCTTGATGTCGCGCACGGCGATGGAGATGTGATCGATCATGGCGGCTCCTCATTCTTTCCCCTCCCCCTTGGGGGAGGGGTAGGGGTGGGGGTCGAGAGGTTTTGCGCCAGCGTCGACGGGCTGCGCGTGCGTCTACGAAAATAACTTCCCTCCCGACCCCCCACCCTGCCCTCCCCCACAAGCGGGGGAGGGATAAAAACTCACGCCGGCGCGCCCGACTTCACCAGCTTGTAGATGATGGAATCCATCAGTGCCTGAAATGAGGCATCGATGATGTTGGGCGACACGCCGATCGTGGTCCAGTGCTCGCCGCTTTCGTCGGCGCTCTCGATCAGCACGCGGGTGACGGCTTCGGTGCCGGCATTGAGGATACGCACGCGATAATCGGTCAGCTCGAGCCCGGTGATGAAACTCTGGTATTTGCCGAGGTCCTTGCGCAGCGCCAGGTCGAGCGCATTGACCGGACCGATACCTTCGGAGACCGAAATCAAAATGTCGTCGCCGACTTTCACCTTGACCACGGCCTGGCTCACGGTGACGCGCTCGCCTTTGGCATTGATGCGCTGCTCGACATTGACGTCGAATTTCTCCACCTCGAAATAATGCGGCACCTTGCCGAGCATGCGGCGCGCCAGAAGCTCGAACGAGGCGTCGGCCGCCTCATAGGCGTAGCCGATCGCCTCGCGGTCCTTCACTTCGTCGAGCAGGCGGATGACGCGCGGATCGTCCTTGTCGACGGCAAGCCCGATGCGCTCGAGCTCGGCGAGCACGTTGGAGCGGCCGGCCTGATCGGAGACCAGAAGCTTGCGCCGGTTGCCGACCGCTTCCGGCGCGACGTGCTCGTAGGTCGCCGGCTCCTTCATGATCGCCGACGCATGGATGCCGGCCTTGGTGGCGAATGCGCTTTCGCCGACATAGGGCGCGTGGCGGTCCGGCGCGCGGTTGAGCATCTCGTCGAGCGTGTGCGAGACATGGGCGAGGGTTTGCAGCTTCTCGTCCGGCACGCCGATATCGAATTTTTGCGAAAACTCCGGCTTGAGCTTCAGCGTCGGGATGATCGAGACCAGATTGGCGTTGCCGCAACGCTCGCCCAGCCCGTTGAGCGTGCCCTGGATCTGGCGCGCGCCGGCGCGCACCGCGGCAAATGAATTCGCCACCGCCTGCTCGGTGTCGTTATGGGCGTGAATGCCGACGTGGTCGCCCGGGATGGTTTTGCAGACTTCGCCGACGATCTTTTCCACCTCGTGCGGCAGCGTGCCGCCGTTGGTGTCGCACAGCACGACCCAGCGCGCGCCTTCGTCGTAGGCCGCCTTGGCGCAGGCCAGCGCATAAGCGGGCTTTGACCTTATAGCCGTCGAAGAAATGCTCGCAGTCGAGCAGCACTTCGCGGCCTTTGGCTTTTGCGGCGCGCACGCTGTCGCGGATCGAGGCCAGCATTTCGTCCTCGGTCGTCTCCAGCGCCACGCGCACGTGATAGTCCCAGGATTTTGCCACGAAGCAGATGGCGTCGGCCTGCGCATCGAGCAGCGCGACCAGGCCGGGATCGTTCGATACCGAGCGGCCGGGCCGCCGCGTCATGCCGAACGCGGTGAGGCAGGCGCGCAGCGGCCGCTTCTCGGCGAAAAAATTGGTGTCGGTCGGATTGGCGCCGGGATAGCCGGCCTCGACATAATCGATGCCGAGATCGTCGAGCATGCGCGCGATGACGAGCTTGTCGGCCAGCGTGAAATCGACGCCGTTGGTCTGCGCGCCGTCGCGCAGCGTGGTGTCGAACAGATAAAGGCGTTCACGCGGCATGATGCGCACTCACCACAGATAATAATTGGACGCCAACGCCACCGCGATCACGATGGCGATGAGCGCAATCACCACGTGGTGGGTGCGCATGCCGAAAAATGTCGAGTTTTGGGGTGCCATCGTGCTAACCGCGATAAAGGCGATATACGGTGTAGAATGACATCGCGACCGCGGCGGCGATCACCGCGTATTTCAAGATCAGATAGTAGAGCCAGTGGCGCGGAAACGGCGTGTCGGGACGTTTCATGACGCGCTTCCCTTGGCGGCGAGCGACTTCACCATCGTGGTATTGGCGAGCCACTCGCCGGCGCGAAACACGGTGTTGCGGCTTGTGGCGATATAGCCGCGCTTTTCGAAAAAGCCGCTCGCCGTGTCGCTCGCCTCGACGGTGAGCTTCCTTGGCGCCGCGGGCGGCGGCGAGTTTCTCCAGCGCATCGCACAGCATGGAGCCGGCGCCCTGCCCGGCCGCCGCCGGATGCACATAGAGCATGTCGATGCGCGTATTGTCGGCGAGCGAAGCGAAGCCGACCGCGGAGCCGGCGAACGTCGCGACCAGCGTCAGCTCGGCGGCAAGTTTTGCGCCGAACGCGTCCAGATCGTCGGCCGTCTCCGCCCACGCCTCCTGCTGCGCCTCGCTGTAATCCTCCGCCGTCAGCTCCTCGATGCTGGCGCGGAAAATCTCCGCGAGCAGCGGCACGTCCGCCGGCAGCATCGGGCGCATCGCGAGTTTGTGGCTGGGGG
This sequence comes from uncultured Alphaproteobacteria bacterium, assembly GCA_963831975.1. GTDB lineage: Bacteria > Pseudomonadota > Alphaproteobacteria > Rhizobiales > Xanthobacteraceae > BOG-931. The sequence goes on along the minus strand of CAWHSO010000025.1, from coordinate 873,674 downwards.
CGCGCCATCATCGCCGCACCTTCCAAGTGTGTGCCGTCTTTGGTGTCTTTCAGCTCGACGCCCATCGCCTTGAGTTCGTCGCGGATGCGGTCGGATTCTTTGAAATTCTTCGCCTTGCGCGCGGCATTGCGCGCATCGATGAGATTCACGACTTTACTTTCGTCGACCGATGCCGATGCAGCAGCCGACCATTCGGTTGCAGATTGCCGCAACAGCCCGACCAACTGCGCGCTCGCCTTCAGGCACGCGGCGGCTGGCTTTGCTCCTTTGGCCGCTTCGCTCGCGCAATTCGTACAAGGCGCGCCAGCATTTTCGGCGTATTGAGGTCGTCGGCCAGCGCATCGAGCGCATCGGCGCACAGATATCCGGGCGACACATCGCCAGTAAGCCCGTACCAACTATCGAGACTCTTCTGCGCCTCGCGCATGCCGGCAACCGTCCAGTTGATCGGCTGGCGATAGTGAGTTTGCAGCATGGCAAGGCGCACCACCTCGCCCGGCCAGTCTTTGAGCAACTCATGGATCGTCACGAAATTGCCGACCGACTTCGACATCTTCTCGCCTTCGACCTGAAGGAAGCCGTTGTGCATCCAGTAATTCGCCATCACCGGCGTATGGAAGGCGCAGCGCGATTGCGCGATCTCGTTCTCGTGGTGCGGGAAGACGAGATCGATGCCGCCGCCGTGGATGTCGAAGGTCTCGCCGAGATGCTTCCATGACATCGCCGAGCATTCGATGTGCCAGCCCGGCCGGCCCGGCGTCTTGATGCCGGCGGGCGACGGCCAGGCCGGCTCGCCCGGCTTTGACGGCTTCCACAGCACGAAATCCATGGCGTCGCGTTTGTAGGGCGCGACCTCGACGCGGGCGCCGGCGATCATCTCGTCGAGCGGGCGCTTCGACAGCCTGCCCGTAATCCGGCATCGACGGCACGCTGAACAGCACGTTGTCCTCGGCGACATAGGCATTGCCGGACGCGACCAGCCGCTCGATCAGCGCGCGCATCTCGGCGATGTGCTCGGTGGCGCGCGGCTCGACGGTCGGCGGCAGGCAGCCGAGCGCGGCGACATCCTCGTGGAATTGCCGGTCGGTTTTCTCCGTGACCTTGCGGATCGCCTCGTTCAGCGGCAGGTCCGGATATTCCTCCGCCGCGCGCGCGTTGATCTTGTCGTCGACGTCGGTGATGTTGCGCACATAGGTGACGTGATCGGCGCCGTAGATGTGGCGGAGCAGGCGGAACAGCACGTCGAACACGATCACCGGCCGCGCATTGCCGATATGGGCGAAGTCGTAGACCGTCGGCCCGCACACATACATGCGCACATTGGCCGGATCGAGCGGCTTGAAAATCGCGCTTCTCGCGGGTGAGCGTATCGTAGAGTTTCAGGTCCATCGCATCGAATCGCATTATACGCCTGCAGCCTGCTGGCCGGGCGTCTGTCGGTCTCGATGATGAGAAAAGACGGCCGCAGCCAGCGTTGTCGCTAGCTCATAATCTCCCGGCAAATGCCGCAGATGTGGTAGGCCGTTCATGGCCGGCACAATGGTCGAGGACGGGTTTTGCGTCAAGGCCCTCCGCCCGCAGCGTAGCCTCGCGTGCGCCCGGAAAGCCTTGGCGCAGCCCGGCCGCGCCGCAGCCGCGCTCAGTTAACGCAAGCTTAACCCGACCGTCGCATTGTCCGTACCGGGACCCGAATTCGCGGGCGTTTTGGCTCGTTTGGGGGGATTTTCATGCGTTTCGTGATCGCCGCCGCTGCCATGGCCACCGTGCTCTTCGGCGCGGCTGCCGCGCAGGCGGAAAAGCGCATCTTCATCATCGCCAACAATGCCGACGGCTACGGCGTCGACCGCTGCCTCGCCTCGGGCGCGGAATGCGGCGCAGCCGTCGCCAATTCGTACTGCAAGTCGCGCGAGTTCGCGCAGGCGCTGTCGTTCAGCAAGGTCGACCGCGACGACATCACCGGCGCCATTCCGACCAGCGGCCCCGGCTCATGCAGCGGCGCGACATGCGACAACTTCGTCGCCATCGTCTGCTCGCGCTGAAAAATCGCGCTGAATACCGATGGCGTCATGGCGAACCGAGCCTTGTGCCGACCATTCGCGTCTTCGCCACTCGCCGATTCGCGCGTCTTCTTACAGTTCCTCTGCCGAGCGCGTGGTCGATGGAGAACCGGCCGGCGCCCTTGATCAGGAACACCAGCGCGACGACGCCGATCAGCAGCGAATATTCCATACCGCCCGACGACCAGAAAAAGCCGCCGCGGTGGCTGGTGGCCCAGCAGGCGTTGATCATGAAGATGATGACCGCGGCCGCAGCGAAACGGGTGAAGAAGCCGAATAGCAGCATCAGCCCGCCGACGAACTCGGTCAGCGCCACCAGCGACAGCCAGAACACCGCCGGATGCCAGCCCATCTTGTCGAAGATTCGGTGAACTTTTCGAAGCCGGCGCCGCCGAACCAGCCGAACAGTTTCTGGCAGCCGTGCGGGATCAGGATCCCGCCCAGCACGATCCGCAAGAGCGGCAACGCGATCGGATCGAACGTCGCGTAAATTCCGCTGAAGGCGGGAACGTACGGACGCGGTGCTGTGGTATCAGCCATGGATCATCCCCCCAATGCGGCGCCGCTGACGTTCGGGCGCCTTTGTGCTGCAAGCTTAGCACCGATACCAACACCGCACGAGCGCGGTGTATTCATCGGCCGCGGTTGGGAGCCGGCCCAAGGTCGTTGCGTGGGCCCATAAGTTCGGCCATGTTTCCGCCATGGCGCGGAGCAGCAAAGCCTCTTACGGAAACGCCGCGGCCGGCCAGCGGGCGAGCGCAGGCGGCGTCGCCGACGATGCGGCAAGCGAGGCGACGATTGCCAGCGAAGAGGCGCCGCTGAAACTCGAAAAATTCCTGCCCTACCAGCTCAACGTGGTGGCGAGCCTCGTCTCGCTGGCGCTGTCGCGGGTCTATGCGCGGCGCTACGGCATCGGCGTTCCGGAATGGCGGGTGCTGGTGACGCTCGGCCAGTACGGCGTCATGACCGGCAAGGCCATCGGCGCGCACACCCATATGCACAAGACCAAAGTGTCGCGCGCGGTCGCGCTCATGGAAGAGCGCAAACTTGCTGGTGCGGCGCGCCAACCGCGCCGACATGCGCGAATCCCTTCTCTCGCTCACCGCGGCGGGACGGACGATGTACGAAGAAGTGGCGCCGCACGCGCTCGACTTTGCCGTGCAGGCTTACGGAAATCCTGACACCCGCCGACCGCGAAGCGTTCAATCGCGCGCTCAAGCAGCTCACCGAGCGGTCCGCGGAACTGGTTGCCGAGTCGGTGAATGAGACCGACGCCATGGACCGCGAAGATTTGGACGCGAGATCGAAGATTAGGAGGACACGTGAAACTTTATTCCTACTTCCGCTCGTCGGCGGCGTATCGCGTGCGCATCGCGCTCAATCTCAAAGGCATCGCCTACGAGACGGCTGTCGGTTCATCTGGTCAAGGATGGCGGCCACAACAAGCGGCCGGAATTCCGCGCCGTCAATCCGCAGATGCGCGTGCCGGTTCTGGTCACGCCGGGCGGCGAGCATTTGCTCCAGTCGCTCGCCATCATCGAATATCTCGACGAGACGCAGCCCGAGCCGCCGCTGTTGCCCAAGGACCCGATCGGGCGCGCCAAGGTGCGCGCGCTCGCCGACCTGATCGCCTGCGACATCCATCCGCTCAACAATACCAGCCCGCTGCGCTACCTGAAGAACGAGATGGAGCCAGGAGCAGAGCGCCATCGACGCCTGGTACCATCATTGGGTCATCACCGGCTTCGAGGCGCTCGAAGCGCTGATCGAGCCCGGGCCTTATGCTTGCGGCAAAGCGGTGACGATCGCCGACCTCTGCCTGGTGCCGCAGGTCTACAATGCGCGGCGGCTGAAGGTTCCGCTGGAAAAATTCCCCAAGATCGTCGCCGTCGATGCCGCCTGCCTGGCAAGCTGCCGGCCTTCGATCGCGCGCGGCCCGAGAACCAGCCGGATGCGGAATGACCATTTGCCCCTCCCCCTTGTGGGGGAGGGTTGGGGGTGGGGGTCGGGAGGTCATGCGCCATCGCGATGGGTCCGCGAGCGCATCTGCGCTTGAGACCTCGCCTCCCGACCCCCACCCCTGCCCCTCCCCACAAGGGGGAGGGGAAAGGTGCAATCCACACTTTAGTCACCATTGCGGGGCTTGATCCGCCCCATTCGGGGGGCGGGTGACGGGACCCATGATCATCAGACTGCTGCGCGGTCTCGGCCACACCACGCTCGGCGTGCTGGCGCTGGCTGCTTCGGCGGCCGCCCAGGGCGCGCCGAACCAGCCGGCGTCGAACCCGGCCTGCGTGCGGCTCGAAAGCCAGCTCGCCGCCATCAACTGCAGGCTCGACCGATCCGGCCCGCGCCGACCAGATCAAGCGCGCCGAAGACGCCGTCGCCAAGCAGCAGGCCGACCTCGACCGCACCGTTGCGCAAGCGCACAAGCAGGGCTGCGAGGGACAAGGATTCTTGTCGCTGTTCTCGAGTCTGGTCGCCGCAATGCGGGCCGATCAACTCGCAAATCCAGCAGATGCGCGGCAACCTCGATCGCACGACCACCGATCTCGAGCAGCTCAAGAGCGGCACCGGCAGCCAGGACAGCCAGCGCCGCGCGCGTGATCGGCCAGCTGGCGCAGAACAATTGCGGCGCGCAATATACCGCCGCCGCCAACGAGGCCGGACCCCGCGGCTTCTTCGACAAGCTGTTCGGCGGCGGCAACGGCTCGGGCGGCGGCACCATTCTCAATCCCGGCGGCGACGGCTTGCCGGCCGGCACCTTTCGCACGGTCTGCGTGCGCACCTGCGACGGCTACTATTTCCCGATCTCGTACTCGACGGTGCCGAGCCGCTTCGCCGACGACGAGCGCTCGTGCCAGCGCCTGTGCCCCGCGGCCGAAGTCGCGCTCTACAGCTTTCACAATCCGGGCGAGGACATGGAGCAGGCGGTGTCGGTCGAGCGGCCAGCTCTATACGGCGCTGCCGAACGCCTTCCACTATCGCAAGGAGTTCACGGCGGCCTGCTCGTGCCGCAAGCCGGGGCAGAGCTGGGCCGACGCGCTCAAGGACGCCGACGACTCCACGACGCTGCAAGGCGGCGACATCGTCGTCACCGACCAGACCGCGAAGACGCTATCGCAAGCGCCGCAGCCCAAGCCGGTCAAGGGTGCGCCCGCCGCCGCTCAGCCGGCCGCCGCCACGACGGCACCTGCAACGACACTTGCAACAACACCCGCGCCGACACCGGCATCCGCGCAGCCGGCGAACAACACCGATCCTGCGAAGAAAACCGTGCGGACCGTCGGCCCGCCGTTCGTGTCGCGAGTAGGAACGATCAGAAATCCGCCGCGCCCGCTTTCGCCATTGCCGCGCTCTTGACCAGGGTGCGGTCGGGCTCCGGCAGTGCCTGGCCGGAATCGTGGAACCGATTGACGATCGGATAGCGCCGGTCGCGGCCGAAATTCTTCAGCGTCACCTTCACGCCGGGCGCGGCCTGGCGGCGCTTGTATTCGGCGAGGTAGAGCATGCGCTCCACCTTCATCACGGTGTCGCGGTCGAAGCCGGCGGCGACGATGGTGGCGGTCGGCTCTTCGCGCTCGACGAGCCGCTCGAGGATCTGATCGAGGATGTCGTAGGGCGGCAGCGTATCCTGGTCGGTCTGGTTCTCGCGCAATTCCGCGCTCGGCGCCCGCGTGATGACGTTTTCCGGAATGACCGGCCCGCTCCGGCCCGAGCGCGCCGTCGGGCTTCCAGCGATTGCGCAGCCGCGCCAGGCGGAAAACCTCGGTCTTGTAGAGGTCCTTGATCGGATTGAAGCCGCCGTTCATGTCGCCATAGAGCGTGGCATAGCCGACCGACATTTCCGACTTGTTGCCGGTGGTCACCACCATGGCGCCGAATTTGTTGGAGATCGCCATCAGGATGGTGCCGCGCGCGCGCGCTTGCAGATTCTCCTCGGTGACGTCGCGCGGCGCACCGGCAAAGACGCCGGCGAGCGCCGCTTCGAGACCCGCCACCGCGCTCTCGATCGGCACGATGGCGTAATTCACGCCGAGCGTTTTGGCGATCGCCGCGGCATCGGTGAGCGAATCTTTGCGACGTGTAACGGTACGGCAGCATCACGCAGCGCACGCGATCGGCGCCGAGCGCATCGGTCGCCATCGCCGCGCACAGCGCCGAATTGATGCCGCCGGAGAGGCCGAGCACGACGCCCTTGAAGCGGTTCTTATCGACATAATCGCGCAGCCCGAGCACGCAGGCGGTGTAATCGGCCTGCTCGGGATCCTCGGCCGGCGCGATCGGCCCTTGCGTGCAGCGCCAGCGTTCCGCCGGTGCGCGACCATTGCGTCGTCACCACGGTCTCGCGGAACGCCGGCAGTTGGAATGCGATCGAGCGGTCGGCGTTGAGCGCGAAGGAAGCGCCGTCGAACACCAGCTCGTCCTGGCCGCCGACCTGGTTGATGTAGACGAGCGGCAGGCCCAACTCGGTGACGCGGGCGACCGCGACATTGAGGCGGACGTCGCTCTTGTCGTGCCAATACGGCGAGCCGTTCGGCACGATGAGGATTTCGCCGCCGGTTTCGGCCAAGGTCTCGACCACGTTCTCGTAGTCGCCCCAGTCGGTCCAGGTATCCTCGCAGACCGGCAGGCCGAGCCGCACGCCGCGGAAGCTTACCGGGCCCGGGCACCGGTCCCGGCGCGAACACGCGCTTCTCGTCGAACACGCCGTAGTTCGGCAGGTTGACCTTGAAACGGACGGTCTCGATCCGGCCGCCGGCGAGCAGCGCATAGGCATTGTAGAGCTTGCCGTCCTCGACCCAGGGCGTGCCGATGAGCACCGCGGGACCGCCGTCGCCGGTCTCGCGCGCCAAGCGTCTCGACGGCGGCGCGGCAGGCGGCCTGGAACGCCGGCTTGAGCACCAGATCCTCGGGCGGATAGCCGGCGATGAACAGCTCGGAAAAAGCGACGATGTCGGCGTCGTCTTTGGCGGCCTAGCGCCCGCGCCGCGCGGGCGCGCTCGAGATTGCCGGAAACGTCGCCCACGATCGGATTGAGCTGCGCAACGGCAATGGCAAGACGATCGGCGGGGCGCTCGTTCATGGCGATGGTCTAGCGCCGGATTGTAGTCTGGCCGCCGGCAATGGGCTCCGTCACGTCGCATGCGCCGACGTCTGTTACATGCCCCGCCACCGCCGGCAGCGGCTTGGCCTTGCCTTGGCGCTCGGACTTGAGCAGGTCGGCCAGCAGGAATGCGAGGTCGAGCGACTGCTCGGCGTTGAGGCGGGGATCGCAGACCGTGTGGTAGCGGTCGTTCAAATCCTCGTCGCTGATGGCGCGCGCGCCGCCGGTGCATTCGGTGACGTTCTGTCCGGTCATTTCCAGATGCACGCCGCCGGCCATCGTGCCTTCGGCGGCATGAACTTGAAAAAACGTCCGCATTTCCTTGAGGATCTGATCGAACGGCCGGGTCTTGTAGCCGGTGACCGAGGTGATGGTGTTGCCGTGCATCGGGTCGCACGACCACACCACATTGCGGCCCTCGCGTTTGACCGCACGCACCAGAGGCGGCAACAGATCGGCGGCTTTGTCGGCGCCGACGCGGCAGATCAAGGTCAGCCGGCCGGGCTCGTTGTCCGGATCGAGGATGTCCATGATCCGCAACAATTCGTCCGGCTTCTGCGACGGCCCGGTTTTCAGGCCGAGCGGATTTTTGATGCCGCGGCAATATTCGACATGGGCGTGATCGGCTTGGCGGGTGCGGTCGCCGATCCACACCATGTGGCCCGACGTGCAGTACCAATCGCCGGTCGTCGAATTGACGCGGGTGAAAGCCTGCTCGTAGCCGAGCAGCAGCGCCTCGTGGCTGGTGAAGAAATCGGTCGTGCGCATTTCCGGGTGCACTTCCGGATCGATGCCGCAGGCGCGCATGAAATTGAGCGCCTCGGTGAGATGGCCGGCGAGCTCCTGGTAGCGCTTCGACTGCGGGCTATCCTTGACGAAGCTCAGCATCCATTGATGCGCGTTCGACAGATTGGCGTAGCCGCCGGTAGCGAAGGCGCGCAACAGATTGAGCGTCGCCGCGGACTGGCGATAGGCCTCCAATTGCCGGCGCGGATCCGGCGTGCGCGCCTCGGCGGTGAAATCGGTGCCGTTGATGATGTCGCCGCGATAGACCGGCAGCTCGACGCCGCCGCGCTTTTCCGTCGGCGACGTGCGCGGCTTGGCGAATTGGCCGGCAATGCGGCCGACCTTCACCACCGGCGAGGCCGCCGCATAGGTCAGCACCACCGCCATCTGCAGGAACAGCCGGAAGAAATCGCGAATGTTGTTGGCGCCGTGCTCGGCAAAACTCTCCGCGCAGTCGCCGCCCTGCAGCAGGAACATGTCGCCGGCCGCCACCTGCGCCAGCGCCTTTTTCAGGTTGCGCGCCTCGCCGGCAAAAACCAGCGGCGGGAAGGTCGCAAGCTGCGCCTCGACGTCGCCGAGCGCCTTTTGGTCCGGATAATCCGGCATCTGCAATCGCGGCTTTGAGCGCCAGGAATCCGGGCTCCACTTCGCCGTGTTCAGACGCGTAGACATCACACTGTCTCCATGTCCCGTCACACCTGACGGTCAACAGACCCGGTGACAGTCAACAAATTTCGCGGTGTTATACACGGCGTCGGGACGCCAGCGACACCCCGACGATTTAGCCTGTAAAATCAGCCTATTCCGCGGCTTGCCGGGCGTAGGTCGCGCTCCGCGTCCGCATCGTGACCAGCTCCTCGGCAATGGTCGGATGCAGCGCCATGGTGGCGTCGAAATCGGCCTTGGTCGCCCGCATTTTTACGGCGACGGCGGCGAGTTGCACCATCTCGGCGGCGCCCTCCCCGACGATGTGACAGCCGACCACGCGGCCGGTCTCACCATCGACGATCAGTTTCAAAAGCACCGTGGTGTCGCGGCCCGACAGTGTCGCCTTGAGCGGCTTGAACATCGATTTGTAGACATCGGTTTGCGCAAGCTGCGCCCGCGCCTCGGCCTCGGTGAGGCCGACGGCGCCGACCTCGGGCTCGGAGAACACCGCGGTCGGCACATTGGCGTGATCGACGATGGTGGGCTTGCTGCCGAACACGGTGTCGGCGAAGGCGTGGCCCTCGCGGATCGCGACCGGCGTCAGATTGATCCGGTTGGTCACGTCGCCGACGGCATAAATGTTCGGCGCCGTGGTGCGCGAATATTCGTCGACGGCGATGCCGCCGTTCTTCGCGATCTCGACGCCGGCTTCCTTGAGTCCGAGCTTGGCGACGTTCGGCACCCTGCCGGTGGCGAACATCACTTTGTCGGCGGGAATGTGATTGCCGCTCGAAAGCTGCACCGAATAATGCGTGCCGGCCTGTTCGATCGCCGTGATGGTGCGGCCGGTGACCACTCTTATGCCGTGCTTCTCCATGTCCATGCGCAGGTGTTGGCGCACATCGTCGTCAAAACCGCGCAAAATGTTTTCGCCGCGATAGACCAGCGTCACGTGGGAGCCGAGGCCGGCGAAAATGCCGGCGAATTCGACCGCGATATAGCCGCCGCCCTGGATCACCACGCGGCGCGGCAATTCCGGCAGGTGGAACGCCTCGTTGGAGGAGATGGCGTGCTCGATGCCGGGAATATTGTCGCCAAAACTCGGCGCGCCGCCGGTCGAGATCAGGACATGCGCCGCCCTGACGCGATCGCCGTTCGCCACTTGCACGGTGTGGGCATCGAGCAGCGTGGCGCGGTTCTTCACGACCTTGACGCCGGACTTCGCCAGGAGCGAGCCATAGGCCGCCTCCAGCCGCGCGATTTCCTTATCCTTGTTGGCGATCAGCGTTGCCCAGTCGAACGTGGCGTGCGGCACGGTCCAGCCGAAGCCCGCGGCATCCTCGAATTCGCCGTGGAAGCGCGCGGCATAGACCAGAAGCTTCTTCGGCACACAGCCGCGGATCACGCAGGTACCGCCGAGGCGGTATTCCTCCGCCAGCATCACGCGGGCGCCGTGCTGCGCGGCAATGCGCGCGGCGCGCACGCCGCCCGAGCCGCCGCCGATGACGAACAGGTCGACGTCGAAATCCGACATGCTACATATCGTGTCCGCGCTTCTTCATTTCGGCGCGCATGCGGTTCATGACGTCGGTCGACAGATTGTCCGCCCATTCGGCGGCGCCGTGCATCGAATTCTTCGATGGCCTTCGGCTCCTCGACGACCATCTTCTGGCCGACCGGCGATTGGTAGAACGTCAAAATCTGCTTCAACTCGGGCTCGGTGAAATGGCTGGCATAGGCGCGCGCGGCGGTGTCGACCATCTCGCTGGAGCGGCCATCGAATTCCTTGTGCATTTGCGCGGTGACTTCGTTGATGTCTTTCGCCCACATGAAATTGGTCTGCATGACGACGCCTTTGACCTTCTCGACGACGCCGATCGCGATCGGGGCCATCATCTGCTGAACGCCTTTGAGCTGGACGATCTGCTTGGCGATCAGAATGGCGTTGGCGGACGGCTGCTGGTTTTGCGCCGGCGCCGGCGCGGCGGCACCGATCACGGCAAGCGCAAACAGGCCGGCCATGCCTGCTTTCCGCAACATGACGTGGCGCAGTGAAAGACGGGCATTCATAGGCGCACTCCCTCCGTGCTTTGAAGATTAGGGCCGCTCGATGAGGCGCACCCCGTCTGGACCGGCCACAATAGCAGTCCGCGCCAGACCGATGAACAAGCCATGTTCCATGACCCCCGGGACCGCAGAAAGCCGCGCCGCCAGGGTTTTGGGGTCGGGGATGCGCTGCAATTGGGCGTCAAGGAGCCAGTGCCCGCCATCCGTGACGAAAGCATGGCCGTTTGCCCCCTTGCGGAGAAGCGCCGCACCCGGGCAGCCGGCCGCGGCGGTGGCGTCCTCGACCGCGCGCCGGGTCGCAACCGCGCCAAACGGCGCGATCTCGACCGGCAACGGGAAGCGGCCGAGCATCGAGACCCATTTCGAGTCGTCGGCGATCACCAGCATTTTGGCGGAAGCCGCGGCGACGATCTTTTCGCGCAACAGCGCGCCGCCGCCGCCCTTGATCAGGGTCAAATCCGGGGCGATCTCGTCGGCGCCATCGATGGTCAGATCGAGCTCCGGCGTCTCGTCGAGCGTGGTGAGCGTGATGCCGAGCCGCTCGGCCTGGGCGCGGGTCGCTTCCGAGGTCGGGACGGCCACCACGTCGAGGCCGCCGCGCACGCGCTCAGCCAATAAGTCGACGAAGTGCTTGGCGGTCGAGCCGGTGCCAAGGCCGAGCCGCATGCCCGGCCGCACGAATTCGACGGCGCGGGCGGCGGCGGCACGCTTTTGCGCTTCGACGTCCATCAGGGGGTAGGCCTCCCGGCCTTGGCAAAACACCGTCCAGCGAGCCGGTATCTAGCCGCGTTCCGCCCCTGATCCTAGAGCCTTGATCCGAGAACCTTGCGCGGCGGCCGCCCGCCGGATAGGCGAAGCGCCATGCTGACCATCGTCTTCGATCTCGACGGCACGCTGATCGATACCGCGCCGGACCTCATCGACACGCTCAACGTGATCCTCGCGCGCGAGGGCCTCCCCGCCATGCCGTTCGAGGCGGCCCGCCGGCTGATCGGCGGCGGCTCGCGCGGCATGCTCGAGCGCGCGCTGGTCGAAGAAGGGCGCCCTCCCACCAAGGCCGAGATGGATCGGCTGTTCGCGGCCTATATCGAGCACTATGCCGCGCATATCGCCGACCGCTCGCGGCCGTTCCCGCAGCTCGAGGCGACGCTCGACCGCCTCGCCGCCGATGGTCACCGCTTGGCGGTGTGCACCAACAAGCTCGAATGGCTGTCGCGGTTGTTGCTGACGACGCTGAAGCTGACGCAGCACTTTGCTGCGATCTGCGGCCAGGACACGTTCGGCGTGATGAAGCCCAATCCGGAAATTTTGCGGCAGACGATCTTGCGCGCCGGCGGCGCGCCGGCGGATGCGATCATGATCGGCGATTCCGGTACCGACATCCGCACCGCCCGCGCCGCCGCGGTGCCGGTGATCGCGGTCGATTTCGGCTACACCGAAGTTCCGATCGCGACGTTGCGGCCGGACCGCATCATCAGCGCGTATGGCGAATTGCCGGCAGCGATTGCGGCCGTCGTGGCGGCGCGGCCGCATCCGCAAACCGGCGCCAATTAACCTTAATGAAATCGGGCTTGGCGGCGCCCGCGATGCCCGCGTCGGGGGATTGCCGTCGTGCGCTTAAATATCTCTAATTCCTTGTTTTATCGGCCGGCTGCGGCGAGCACCAAGGATTTGAGCCGGCGTCGCCGCGGCAGCGCCGCGTGCGAAACGTCATTTCGCCCTGCGGCAATTGGTCTTTACCAAAGCGGCCGAGCGGCCTAGGTTCGAGCGAGGACGGGTGTGTTCATGTTGCGCGTACGCCTTATCGTCACAGCGAGCGTTGTCGCTTTGGCCACCGCACTGGCGGGGTGCTCGGGTTCGTCACTGTCGATGCCCGACTGGATGTCGTTCCACTCGTCGCCGCCGCCGCCGACCGCCTTGCAGTTCGAATCCGATCCGCCGGGCGCCGATGTGCGCACGGCGCAAGGCCAGACCTGCCTGACCCCCTGCTCGCTCACGGTGCCGCCGGAAAACCAATCGGTGTCGTTCGCCAAGAACGGTTACCTGCCGCAGTCCGTGCAGGTCACCGTCCGGATGCCCGAACATTCCATGTTCGAAAACCCGCCGCCGGATATTCAACCCAATCCGGTCGCCGTGGTGCTGCAGCCGGCCCCGCCGCCGCACAAAATGGCGCCCAGGCCGAAGCCGCATAGGAGCGCCGCCAGGGCCAGTGCGCCGCCGCCGCCACCGCCGCCCGGCGGCTCGCCGTTCCCGCCGCCGCCGGGGCAATAGCGACAGCGCTCGTTGGGGGCAGCCATTCCGGGGCAAGATATCCTGGACCCTCAGGGCTTTATCCGGCACAATTATTGATTATCTAAGCTGGTGGAATACCGGCATTAATGATGGGAGAGATGCCGCGGCAACGCGTGCCGATGGGCCGCGTGGAAGCGAACAGCATGACGATGACCGAGCCGCGAAATTTCGACGATGCCGCCGGGCGGCCGTCGTTGGTCGATCCGTTCGGCCGCGACATCTCGTATTTGCGCGTCTCGGTCACCGACCGTTGCGATTTCCGCTGCGTCTACTGCATGGCGGAGAACATGGCCTTCCTGCCCAAGGCCGACGTTTTGACGCTGGAAGAGCTCGACCGGCTGTGCTCCGCCTTCGTCGCGCGCGGGGTGCGCAAGCTTCGCCTCACCGGCGGCGAGCCGCTGGTCCGCCGCGGCATCATGACCCTGGTCAACTCGCTGTCGCGGCATCTGCGCTCGGGTGATCTCGACGAGCTGACGCTGACCACCAACGGCTCGCAGCTCGCCAAATATGCCACCGAGATCAAGGCGGCCGGCGTGCGGCGCATCAATGTCTCGCTCGATACGCTCGACGCGGAGAAATTCCGCGCCATTACGCGCTGGGGCTCTTTGGACCAGGTGCTGGCCGGCATCGACGCGGCGCTTGCCGCAGGCCTGAAGATCAAGATCAACGCGGTCGCGCTCAAAGGCGTCAACGAGGACGAATTCCCGCAGTTGATCGAATGGGCGCACGGCCGCGGCATGGATTTGACGCTGATCGAAGTGATGCCGCTCGGCGAGATCGGCGAAGGCCGGCTCGAGCAATATCTGCCGCTGTCGATCGTGCGGGCGCGGCTTTCAGAGCGCTTTTCGCTCGGCGACATCGACCATCGCACCGGCGGGCCGGCGCGCTATGTCCGCGTCGCCGAGACCGGCGGGCTCTTGGGCTTCATCACGCCGATGACCCACAATTTCTGCGAATCATGCAATCGCGTGCGCGTTACCTGCACCGGCACGCTCTATATGTGCCTTGGGCAAGAGGATGCCGCCGATCTGCGCAAGCCGCTGCGCGCCTCCGAAGGCAACGATCCGTTGTTTGCCGCCATCGACGAGGCGATTTCGCGCAAGCCCAAGGGCCACGACTTCGTCATCGACCGCCGGCACCGGCGGCCGGCATTGGCCCGCCATATGAGCGTGACCGGCGGCTGATTCTGTACCGCGAGAGCATGATCCGGAAAAGTGGAACCCGGTTTTCCGAAAAGATCATGCTCCACCAAAATGCTAGAGCGTAAATCGATTCAATCTGAAGCGATTTCGCTCTAGTCTGGCAGTCGCTTACTGCACCGCCTTTTTGGCAATGAACGGGCTCAAATGGGCGAGCAGGTCCGCTTCGGCGACCGGCTTCTCCAGGAAGGTCGCGCCTTCGACCGACGGCACCTCGCCAAATCCGAACGATCCGGACAGCACGATGACGGGCACACCCTGCTCGCGCAGCCGCGTAATAAAGCCCGAGGATTCTTCGCCGCCACGCAGATGGAAGTCGACCAGGGCGACGTCGGGCCGGTGCGCGGCGAGCAAACCCTCGGCCTCGGCGGTGTTCGCCGCCGGTCCGTCCACGCGCGCTCCGCACAGCTCTAGGAGCATCTTCACCGCGTCGCCGACATCCCGCGAGTCTTCGACCAATAGGATATCGAGCCCCTTCAGCTCGTCGGCTGATCCGGCGCCCACTTCCTGATGATCGATCGTCGCACCCATCGGTAGAGTCCGTCGCAACGGGATTTCCCACCTAGGCTCGATTACTAAAGGCGAAATTCGGGCAAGCAAGTGGAGACACACAACACCACAACGATTCTGGTTGGGTGTGACTTTTCTGCATCAAGCGGGCGTGCGGTTGGCCTCGCCCAGCCTATCCCGCAGATTTCAGTGCAGCTCCTGGCCGAGCCGGGTGGAATTGGCGCTTACGCAGCGCCGCAGCGGCTGGTAGGCCCGCTCGGCAGCGGCATAAATGCCGAGCCCTTCGGCCCGCGCCCGTTCGGCCGCGTCATGGGCGGCGGAGAACGCAACGATTTTTTCAGAAATCATCCGTTCGGCTTCGACCGCCGCATTCGGCGCCGCGCATGAGTTCGCGCCGAGATCACGCCTTGCGCCGGGCCTAAGGGCAGCACGCCAGCACCGTCGCCGCGGCTTGAAATTCGGCAAAACGGAAGTCCCGGCGCGCCGTCGCCATCTCGTCGCGGCCCCACTGCGCCATATTCCAATCCTCGTCGACATGGGCCGCCTGCCAGGCGGCGTCGGCTGAAAGCGCGCCACGCGCCATGGCGAGCGCAATCAGCGCCGAACCGGTCGAGCGTCGTGATGACATGCACCGCACCGAGCCGCCACGGCTCAGCCGGGATAGCGGCGCGCGCGGCGGCAAGCGCGGCCGGCGGCTGCGCCACATAGACAACCCCCTCGCCCAGCTTGAAATCGGCGCCGAGGGCGTGGCGTGCCCAATCGAGGATCGGATCCCAATGGCGTGCCTGGCCCTCGACCAACCCCGGCGGCGAGGCGGCGCGATAAAACACCAGATCGGACGCCAGGTACTTGGCAATCTCGTTCGCGACCGGCTCAGGCGCGCCGGAGACGCCGTCGATGATCGCGTTGGCAAGGCGCGTCAGCGGCATCTTAGCCGGATCGATGACGTCCTTTTGGGCTTGCCATTCCGCGGCGATGGCCTCGGCCAGCGCCCGCGTCGGCGCCGCCAGCACGCGGCGCGCCGGCGTGCGCACCGGCTTGTCGTCGAGGCGCACGGCATAGCCACCTGGCTCCGAGGCTGTGGTCGCCGTTGCGTAGAAACGGTGCGGCAGCGCAGTTCGCATGCTGCGACGCGTCGCCTCTATGGGATCGTCTGGCGGCGTATTCTCGAACAGATCGCGCATAGCCCCTCAAATCACGACAGGCGGCAAGGCGCAAGTCGAGGCGCAGCACAATTTCTATCGTATTTTCAATGAGTTATATTGTGGAAATAGATGGCTTTCGCGGCGCCATCCAGGTACCGTCCGTCAGCGCCATTCAGTCGCGCGCTTGTTAAGGACCGCAAGCCACAAAACCTTGTTATAACAAGCAGAAGCGGTAGTAATCCGCACCCCCCTCGACTAGTATCCCGCGCCGGATTCGGCTACGGGGGCCGTCGTCGAGGGAGCCTGATCCACGCAGCAGCGTGCTTACCGCCTGTAAGAGCGGGTGCTGCGGGCAAGAGGAATAAATGAAACCAACCGACATTTCGGTCCCTGATTACTTCCACAAAGTGGTGGATTGCCAATGGGCCTGCCCGGCGCATACGCCGGTGCCCGAATACATCCGTTTGATCGCGGCAGGCCGCTACAGCGACGCCTACATGATCAACTGGGACTCCAACGTCTTCCCGGGAATTTTAGGACGCACCTGCGACCGGCCGTGCGAGCCGGCTTGCCGGCGCGGCAGAGTTGAGAAAGAACCGGTGGCGATCTGCCGGCTCAAGCGCGTCGCCGCCGACTTCAAGGACGACATCAAAGACCGCCTGCCCAAGGCGCCCAAGATCAAGAACGGCAAGCGCATCGCGCTCGTGGGCGGCGGCCCAGCCTCGCTCGCTGTGGCGCGGGACCTGGCCCCGATGGGCTACCAATGCGTCGTGTTCGACCAGGATCCGAAATCCGGCGGCATGATGCGCACGCAAATTCCCAAATTCCGCCTGCCGGAAAGCGTCATCGACGAGGAGTGCAATTACATCCTCGATATCGGCATCGAATTTGTCGGCGGCAAGCGCATCGACAGCCTGAAGGCGCTGCTCGCGGAAGATTTTGACGCTGTCTTCGTCGGCTGCGGCGCGCCGCGCGGCCGCGATCTCGACATTCCCGGCCGCAAGGAAGCGGTCAAGAACATCCATATCGGCATCGACTGGCTGTCCAGCGTCTCGTTCGGCCACATCGACTGCGATCGGCAAGCGCGTCATCGTGCTCGGCGGCGGCAATACCGCCATGGATTGCTGCCGCTCCTCGCGCCGGCTCGGCGGCGAAGACGTCAAGGTGATCGTGCGCTCCGGCTTCGAGGAGATGAAGGCGTCCCCCTGGGAAAAGGAGGACGCCATGCACGAGGACATTCCGATCTTCAATTTCCTGGTGCCGAAGGAATTCACCCACGACAACGGCAAGCTCACCGGCGTCGTGTTCGAGAAGGTCAAGGCGGTGCGCGACGCCAAAGGCCGCCGCGATCTGGTGCCGACCGGCGAGCCGGATGAACATTTTCCCTGCGACGACGTGCTGGTCGCCGTCGGGCAAGAGAATTCCTTCCCCTGGATCGAGCGCGATTGCGGCATCGAGTTCGACAAGTGGGATATGCCCAAGGTCGATCCCAAGACCATGGCCTCGACCAATCCAAAAGTGTTCTTCGGCGGCGACGCCGCGTTCGGGCCGAAGAACATCATCTGGGCGGTGGCGCACGGCCACGAGGCCGCCATCTCGATCGACCGGTTCTGCCGCGGCGAGGACGTCAATGTCCGCCCGGCGCCGCAGATCGCCGTCACCAGCCAGAAGATGGGCATCCACGAGTGGTCCTACGACAACGAGATCGCGCCCGATAAGCGCTATAAGGTGCCGCATCGCGAGAAGGTGGTGGCGCTGCGCGACATCAAGGCCGAGGTCGAGCTCGGCTACGACCTCGAACTGGCGCTCAAGGAATCCGAGCGCTGCCTCAATTGCGACATGCAGACCGTCTTCACCGGCCAGCTCTGCATCGAGTGCGACGCCTGCGTCGACATCTGCCCGATGGACTGCATCACCTTCACCGCGAACGGCGAAGAAGCCGATCTGCGCACCCGGCTGCAGGCGCCGGCCAAGAACCTCACCCAAGACCTTTATGTCGCCAACAACCTCAAGACCGGCCGCGTCATGGTGAAGGACGAGGACGTCTGCCTGCACTGCGGCCTGTGCGCCGAGCGCTGTCCCACCGGCGCCTGGGACATGCAGAAATATCTCATCGACATGACTCACGCGGAACAAGCATGCCAGCAACGAACCCAATCAGCAGCGTAAACGACTTCGTCGTCCGCTTCGCCAACGTCAACGGCTCGGGTTCGGCGAGCGCCAACGAGCTATTCGCCCGCGCCATCCTGCGCATGGGCGTGCCGGTTTCGCCGCGCAACATCTTTCCCTCGAACATCCAGGGCCTGCCGACCTGGTACGAGGTGCGCGTCTCCGAGGCCGGCCATCTCGGCGCCCGCGGCGGCACCGACATGATGGTGGCGATGAACCCGCAGACCTGGGACAAGGACGTGGCGTCCATCGAGCCCGGCGGTTATCTGCTCTACGATTCGACCAAGCCGATGCCGAAGTCGAAATTCCGCGACGACATCACCGTCATCGGCGTGCCGCTCACCGCCATCACCAACTCCACCTACACCGATCCGCGCCAGCGGCAGCTGTTCAAGAACATCATCTATCTCGGCGCGCTCTCGGCGCTGCTCGACATCGACCCGAAGGTCATCGAGGGGCTCATCGCCGAGCAGTACAAGGGCAAGGAAAAGCTCCTGTCGTCGAACGTGCACGCGCTGCATCTCGGCCGCGACTATGCGCTGACGAACCTGAAATGCCCGATCGGCTTGCGGGTGCAGAAGGCCGACAAGGTCGGCGACCGCATTTTCATCGAGGGCAATTCGGCCGCCGCGCTCGGCGCGGTCTATGGTGGCGCCACGGTCTGCGCCTGGTATCCGATCACGCCGTCGTCGTCACTGGCCGATGCGTTCACCAGCCACTGCAAGCGGCTGCGCCACGATCCGGAGACCAAGAAAGCGAAATACGCCATCGTCCAGGGCGAGGATGAGCTGGCCTCGATCGGCATCGTGATCGGCGCGGCCTGGAACGGCGCGCGCGCCTTTACCGCGACCTCCGGGCCCGGCATCTCGCTGATGCAGGAGTTCATCGGGCTGTCCTATTTCGCCGAAATCCCCGCCGTGATCATGGACGTGCAGCGCGCCGGTCCCTCGACCGGCATGCCGACGCGCACCCAGCAATGCGACATCATCAGCGCGGCTTACGCCTCCCATGGCGACACCAAGCACGTGCTGCTATTTCCCGAGGATCCCGCCGAAGCCTTCGAAATGGCGGCGCAGGCGTTCGATCTCGCCGACCGGCTGCAAACCACGATCTTCCTCATGCTCGATCTCGACATCGGCATGAATCACCGGCTGTCCCGCCCGCTGAAGTGGGACGACGCCAAGCAATATGACCGCGGCAAGATCATGACTGCCGCCATGCTCGACGACGGCCGCGATTTCGGCCGCTATCTCGACGTCGACGGCGACGGCATTCCGTACCGCACCTATCCGGGCACCCATCAGACCAAGGGCTCGTACTTCACCCGCGGCACGTCGCGCGACCGTTACGCGCGCTACACCGAGGAAGGCCCGGCGTACCAGGACAACATGCAGCGGCTGTTGCGCAAGTTCGAGACCGCCAAGGATCTGGTGCCGCGGCCGCTGCAGGCCAATGCCGGCAAGCCGACGAAATACGGCGTGATCTATTTCGGCTCGACCTCGCCGGCCATGGACGAGGCGATCGGCGTGCTGGAAGCGCGCGGCCACCAGCTCGACCGGCTGCGGCTTCGCGCCTTCCCGTTCCATTCCAGCGTGCCGAGCTTTATCGCCGAGCACGACTTCATCTATGTCGTCGAGCAGAACCGCGACAGCCAGTTGCGCTCGCTGATCGTCAACGAGCTCAGCATCGATCCGGTGCGGCTGGTTCCGATCGTGCATTACGACGGCACGCCGATCACCGCCCGCTTCATCGCCAAGGCCATCGGCGACCATCTCGATCAGCTCAAAGTGACGCCGCTGCGAAAGGTTGTTTCATGACCCAGGTAGCTTCATGACCCAGGTAGCTTCATGACCCAGGTAGCTTCATGACCCAGGTAGTTTCATGACATACGTCGTCAAGCCGAAATTCCACCATCCCGATCTGCCGAAGAACGATCTCGGCTATACGCACCGCGACTACGAGGGCAAAGTCTCGACGCTGTGCGCCGGCTGCGGCCACGATTCGATCACCAGCGCCATCATCGAGGCCTGCTTCAAGCTCTCCATCGAGCCGCACCGGGTGGCAAAGATTTCCGGCATCGGCTGCTCGTCGAAGACGCCGGATTATTTCCTCGGCAATTCGCACGGCTTCAATTCCGTGCACGGCCGCATGCCGTCGGTGCTGACCGGCGCCAACCTCGCCAACCGCGACCTGATCTATCTCGGCGTGTCCGGCGACGGCAATTCGGCCTCGATCGGCTTCGGCCAGTTCGCCCATTCGATTCGCCGCGGCGTCAATATGACCTACATCGTCGAGAACAACGGCGTCTACGGCCTGACCAAGGGCCAGTTCTCCGCCACCGCCGACCGCGGCTCGAAATCCAAGCGCGGCGTGACCAATACCGACAGCGCCATCGACCTCGTCGGCATCGCGCTGCAGCTCGGCGCCAGCTTCGTGGCGCGCAGTTTTTCCGGCGACAAGACCCAGCTGGTGCCGCTGATCGAGGCGGCGATCAAGCACAACGGCGCCTCCTTCATCGACGTGATCTCGCCTTGCGTCGCTTTCAACAATCACACCGGCTCGACCAAGAGTTTCGATTACGTGCGCGAGCACAACGAAGCGGTGAACCGGCTCGACGTCATCTCCGGCCGCGCGCCGATCACCGTCGACTATGCGCCGGGCACGGTGCAGGTGGTCGAGCAGCACGACGGCACCAAGCTCGCTCTGCGCAAGGTCGATGCCGATTACGACGTGCACGACCGGCTGGCGGCGATGGCGTTCCTGCAGAAGCACGCCGCCAAAGGCCAGGTCGTGACCGGACTGCTCTATGTCGATGCGGAAGCCGAGGACCTGCACAGCCATCTCAACACCGTGGCGGCGCCGCTCAATACGCTCGGCGAGAAGGAGCTATGTCCGGGCTCCGCGGCGCTGGAAAAGATCAACGCCGCGCTGCGCTGACTCGTCATTGCGAGCGAAGCGAAGCAATCCAGTTCTGCGGCGCAGCACTGGATTGCTTCGTCGCTCCGCTCCTCGCAATGACGGCGCTGATTCAATTCGAGCCTAGAGTTTTTTGATCGCCTCGATCATATCCTTCGGCGGTTCCATCTTGATCGCAAGCGGCTTGCCGGTTTCCAGCAGGCTCTTCAAGCTCGACAGGATCGCCGGCCAGCCCGTGCGGCCGCCGGACAGGATCGCGTCGGGCACGTTCCAGGAATGGGATTCCGTCATGGTCAGCCGCACCGCCTCGCCGGCTTGGGCGATCTCGTAGGTGACGACGCATTCCGGCAGCTTGCGGAATTCTTCCGGCCACTCGACCTGCCAGGTCACCGACAGCTTGCGCGGCGGGTCCCAGGCGATCACCTTGCCGCGCACGTTGACCTTGCCGTCAGGCAACTTCAGCGCAAAGGCGCCGCCGAGTTTTGGCTCGATCTCGATGTCGCGGTCCCAAAAATATTTTCGGGTAAATTCCGACGACGTCAGCGCCTGCCACACCTTCTCGGGCGTGGCGGCAATAAAGGTCACGTAGACCGTTCGCGGCTTGAACTCGGGCATGGCGTTTATTTCTTGTCGTAGTCGCCGCGCCAGAACGGCGGCAATTCCTTGCCGGTTTCCAGCAGGCTCTTGAGCGAAGACAGGATCGATGGCCAGCCGGTCTGGATCTTCGGAAACACTTCGCTACCCTCTTCGAAATCGTCATGGGTCATGGTGAGCTTCACCTGGCCGTTGATCTCCTCGAGGTCGAAGGCGACACGCGACGGCTTCTCGTTCTCCAGGCCGTCATGCTCCGGGTGAAAGCTGTACGACAGCCGGCGCGGCGGATCGTATTCCAACACCTTGCCGGTGTCCCATCGCCGCCCGTCCTTGACCAGCGCAAAGTCGGCGCCGACCTTCCAGTCCGACGTCACCTCGTAGCCGAACCAATAGCGCGCGGATTTCCTGGGGTCGGTGAGCGCCTCGAACACCTTGTCCGGCGTCGAGGCGATATAGATCACATAGACGAATTTCGGCTTGTCACTCATCACGCGTCTCCAACGCTTGCTTCATGTCGCTCAGCGCCTGCAGGCGCGAGCGCTCGAATTTCCCGATCCAGCGCTCGGCGATCTCGTGGATCGGCACCGGATTGAGGTAGTGCAGCTTCTCGCGGCCGCGGCGCACGGTCGCGACCAGGTTGGCCTCTTCCAGCAAGGCCAGATGCTTGCTCACCGCCTGCCGCGTCATGGCGAGCCGCGCGCAGAGTTCGCCCAGCGTCTGGCCGTTCTCCGCGCGCAGCCGGTCAAGCAGTTCTCGCCTGCTCGCATCGGCCAGCGCCTTGAACACTGCATCCATGGCAACAATATGCAACCATTTGGTTGCCTGTCAAGCCGAATAAAAAGCTGCGGCGGGATTCCGCCCCGGCTCGTGGCAACGCCTTACATCGCGCAGGTGTGCATATAAATGCCGGTCGCGGTCGCCGGCACGCCGTAGAGGCCCTGCTGCTGGGCGCAACGCGAGGCGCGATCCTGGAACGTCTCGGTGCCGTGCGGCAGGTTGGGGATTGGGTTCAGACCCGGCAGCACGGTCGGCCCCTGCTCTTGCGGTCCTGTGTGAATGATCGGCGCGCTGCCGCCTTCCGGCGCAATGAGCTGCGTTTTCGGCAACGGCGTCGGCAGCACCACGCCGGACGAGCCGCGCACTGCGTGAAAATATGTGCGCGGCGGCCGCTCCGCGAGAGATTTTATCGCGCTGGGCGATTTGGTGTGCCGTGATCGCGCCGACGCCGCCGCGCGATGATGGCCGGTCCCGGGCTCCGGCGTCATGATCGAATAGGGATAATTGCTGTCGCCGCCCATCTCAATATCGCGCGCTTGCGCGGCAACGCTGGCGGCAATCATAAGCGCAAGTCCGGATATCAGGCTTAGACCACGTCGCACGGCAAGCCTCGTCGCACACGGCAGATCATAGAACCCCGCAGCGGGCTCCGTTGTTCCCCGCGCCTCACTCCTCCGGCGCGTCGACGATCGGATCGTAGCGCTTGGCGTCCAGTCCGAGCAGGTTCCAAGATTGCAGCATGTGCGGCGGCAGCGGCGCGGTGACGTCGATCACGCCGCCGCGCGGATGCGGCACCGCGATGCGGCGCGCCAGAAGATGCAGCTTATTCTGCATGCCGCCGGGCAGCTCCCAATTCTCGCGGGCGAAATATTTCGGATCGCCGACGATCGGATGGCCGATATGGTCCATATGGGCGCGCAATTGATGGGTGCGGCCGGTCACGGGTTTGAGCGAGATCCACGACAATAGCGGCCCCGAGGTGTCCACCACCGCGTAATAGGTCACCGCGTGGCTGGCGCCCTTGTCGCCGTGCTGCGCGATGCGCATGAACGATTCGTCGTCGCGCTCCTCCTTGGCGAGAAAAGTCGAGATGCGGCCTTGCGGCACCTTGGGCACGCCGGCGACCAGCGCCCAATAGACTTTCCGCGCCGAGCGGGAGCGGAATGTTTTCGCCAAGGCCGAGGCCGCAAACCGCGTCTTGGCGACCAGGAGGCAGCCGGCGGTATCCTTGTCGAGCCGGTGCACGAGGCGCGGCCGCTGGCCGTGGGCATCGCGCAACACTTCGAGCATGCCGTCGAGATGGCGCGTGGTGCCGGAGCCGCCCTGCACCGCAAGTCCCATCGGCTTGTTGAACACCAGCACGTCGGCGTCTTCGTAAAGCGTGATTGATTTCAGGAACTCGCGGGTCTTCTCGTCGGCCTCGTCGCCGGGCGCCCGCGGTTTTGGCTGATCGAGCCGCAGCGGCGGAATGCGCACGGTCTGCCCGGCCTCCAGCCGGTTCTTCGGCTCGGTGCGCTTGCCGTTGACCCGCACCTCGCCTTTACGGATGACGCGCTGGATGTGGGAGAAGCTCAACCCGGGAAACCGCGCCTCGAAGAACCGGTCGACCCGCATGCCGGCTTCGTCGGCAGTCACGGCGACGTTTTGAACGGTCGTCGGCATCGAAGCTGCCGCAGTTTTCTGTTCGCCGTCATCCGAAGGCGCGCGCTCCGGGCGCGCCTCGAAGGACGAGCGGCCGGATGATTTCGGGCCATGCCCGAATTCGGGTTTACCCGATTTCTGTTTTCGAAATGCCGGGTCGGCGACAGCCGACTTGGCGCGCCGCTCCGCGCGCGGCTCAGGGTGACGTTGAGCAAAACGCTTGCTGTGGCGCGAGCCGGCTTTTTGCCGTCCGCCGCCCGGCTGGCGAGGTCCACGACTGCCTCTCAATTGCTGCTCCGTTCGCGCCGCAGTTTTGCCCAGTATTCGAGGCGTTTGCGGATTTCGCGCTCAAAGCCGCGCTCGGGCGGATCGTAGAATTGCCGGCGGCCGAGTGATTCCGGGAAATAGTCCTGGCCGGAGAATGCTTCCTCGCTGTCGTGGTCGTATTCGTAGCCCGAACCGTAGCCTTCGGTCTTCATCAGCTTGGTCGGCGCGTTGAGAATGTGCTTGGGCGGCAAGAGCGAGCCCGCTTCCTTCGCTGTGCGCATCGCCGCGCCGAACGCCATATAGGTGGCGTTCGATTTCGGCGCGGTGGCGATATAGATCACGGCCTCGGCGATGGCGAGCTCGCCTTCGGGTGAGCCGAGAAAATCGTAGGCATCCTTCGCCGCATTGGCGATGACCAGCGCCTGCGGATCGGCGAGCCCGATATCCTCGACCGCCATGCGCACGACGCGGCGCGCCAGATAGAGCGGGTCTTCGCCGGCATCGAGCATGCGGCAGAGATAGTACAGCGCCGCGTCGGCGTCGGAGCCGCGCACCGATTTGTGCAGCGCGCTGATGAGATTGTAGTGACCGTCCTGCTTCTTGTCGTAGATCGGCGCCCGGCGCTGCACGACCTCCTGGAGCGCCGCGGCATCGAACGTCTCGCCGCCGCGCGCCGCGCGCCAGACCTCCTCGGCGAGCGTCAACGCCGCGCGGCCGTCGCCGTCGGCCATGCGGATCAGCGAAGCGCGCGCCTCGTCGTCGAGCGGCAGCTTCTTGCCTTCGATCTCCTCGGCGCGCGCCAAGCAGCTTCTCGATCGCCGCGGCGTCGAGCGGCTTGAACACCAGAACGCGCGCGCGGGACAACAGCGGCGCGATCAGCTCGAACGACGGGTTCTCCGTGGTGGCGCCGACCAGCACGATGGTGCCGTCCTCGACCACCGGCAGGAAGGAATCCTGCTGGGCGCGGTTGAAGCGATGAATCTCGTCGACGAACAGCAGCGTGCCCTGCCCGGTCTCGCGGCGCAGCCGCGCGGCATCGAACACCTTCTTGAGATCGGCGACGCCGGAGAAGATCGCCGAAATCTGCTCGAAATAAAGATCGGTCGCCCGCGCCAACAGCCGCGCCACCGTGGTCTTGCCGGTGCCGGGCGGCCCCCAGAAGATCAGCGAGCCGAGCGAGCGCGTCTCCAGCATGCGGGTGAGCGCGCCGTCGGGCCCGAGCAGGTGATCCTGGCCGACCACGTCGGCGAGCTTGTCGGGGCGCAGCTTGTCGGCAAGCGGCCGCGGCGCATCGCGGTCGAGGCCGCTTGCGGCGAACAGACTCGGGCCCTTGGCTTTGGGACGCGAGGGCATTTGTTTGTTGTCCTTTCCCTCACCTCTAAACGCGCGGGCTTATCCGCTGAACGTCACCGATATCTGCTGGCCGCCGCGCTGGATGGTCACGCGCCATTGCCGGCTGCTGGCATTGGTGACGCGCTCCAGATCGGCCGACTTGACGATCTTCTGGCTGTTCACCGAGACGACGATGTCGCCTTTCTGGAAGCCGACCGATTGCGCCGCCGAGCCGTCGGCGACGGCGGTGATGACGACGCCTTCGGTCTGCGGATCGAGCCGCAGCTCATCGGCCAAGGCCGGCGACAGGTTCGCCACCGTGGCGCCGAGGAACGGCGACTGGCCCTTGATCTGCACTTCGTTGCGCGGCGTGTCGGGCAGGCTCTGCAACGCCACCGACACGACCATGTCTTTGCCCTGGCGCAGGAGACCGACCTTCGCGGTGCCGCCGAGCGGCTTGGTGGCGAAGCGGTAGTCGAAGGCGTTGGGGTCTTCGATCTCCACCCCGTCGACGGTGACGATCAGATCGCCGGTCTTGATGCCGGCCTTGGCGGCGGGGCCGTCGGCGGCGACGTTGGCGACCAGCGCGCCGCTCGGCCGCTTGAGCCCGAGGCTCTCGGCGATCTCCGGCGTGACCTCCTGCAGCTTGGCGCCGAGCCACGGCCGCTTCACCAGGCCGCTGCCGCCTTCCGCCGAGGTGACGACGACCCGCACCATGTTGGCCGGAATGGCAAAGCCAATGCCCTGCGAGCCGCCGGAGCGCGAATAGATCGCCGAATTGATGCCGACCAGGCGGCCGTTCATATCGACCAGCGCGCCGCCGGAATTGCCGGGATTGATGGCGGCGTCGGTCTGGATGAAGAACTGATAATCGCTGATGCCGACCTGGGTGCGCGCCACCGCCGAGACGATGCCGTGGGTCACGGTCTGGCCGACGCCGAACGGATCGCCGATCGCCAGCACCACGTCGCCGACCTGCAGCTCGTCGGAATTGGCGAATTCCAATGTCGGGAAGCGCTCGCTCGAGCCCTTGATGCGCAGCACGGCGAGGTCGCTGCGCTGGTCCTTGAGCACGATGTCGGCTGCGAATTCGCGCTTGTCGGCGAGCGCGATCTTCACTTCGCTGGCGTCCTTCGATGACGTGATAATTGGTGACGATCAGGCCCGACGCGTCGACCAGGACGCCGGAGCCGAGCGAGCGCTGCACCATCTCCCGCGGCATGCCGCCGCCGCCGAAGAACTGGCGGAAGAACGGATCGGCCATGAACGGGTTCTGGTTCTCGACCACGTGGCTGGCATAGACGTTGACCACCGCCGGCGCCACGCGCTGCACCACCGGCGCATAGGACAGCTGGAGCTGAGCGGACGACGCCGGCACCTGGCGCTGCTGGGCGCCGGCGGGCGCCAGGAGCGCCGCAACGAGGACGACACAGCCGGAAGAGCCGAAATGGGCGGGCGCAGCATGCGAAAAAACCCCAATTCAATGCGGTTTTATATAGGCACCAAACCGGGGCTTTAGAAGGGCGTTTTGGACCCCGGAATCACTCCTTCGCCGGCAGCGTGCGCACCCAGGCGATGACGGCGTCGAGGTCGGCGTCGGTCATATGGGCGTAGTACTGGTAGCCCATCGGCCCTTTGAGCTTGTTGCCGTCCTTGTCGACGCCCGTCGTGATGGCGCGCTTGATCTCGGCGTCGGTCCACTCCCCGATGCCCTTGGTCTTGCTCGCGGTGATGTTGCGCGAGGTCGACACGCCCCAGGGGCCGGGAAATTCCGTGCCGCCGCGGGCGAGATCGGCGGTCCAGTCGTGCTGACCCTTCACCATCGGCGTGTGGCATTCCATGCAATGGCCGATGGTGGCGAGATAGAAGCCTTTCTTCATCGGATCGTTCAACATGGCCGGCGTATAGGGATTCTCGGCGCCGGGAAAGATCTGGCGCGGCCCCGACATTTTGTAGATGGGATCGGGGACCTTGTTGCTGATCGGCTTGAGCGTGCGCAGATAGGCGACGATCGCGTCCATGTCGGCGTCGGTGATGATGTCGTAGAAGCCGGTCGGCATCACCGCGGCGACGGGAACGCCGTTCGGCCGCATCCCGGTGCGCAACAGCTTCTTGATGTCGTCGTCGCTCCACCCGCCGATGCCGGTCTCCTTGTCGGGTGTGATGTTCGGCGCAGTGACGTCGAACGGCGGCTCGTTGAAGCGCAGGCCGCCGGAAAAATCCTTGCCCGCGACCACGTCAGGCGGACCTTTGGGCGAATGGCAATTGCCGCAGGTCATGATGGTGTTGACGAGATACGAGCCGCGCTCGACCGGCGTGTCGGCGCAAGCCCCGCCGACGAGTGCCAGCGTGGCAAAAGTGAATGTTGCAAGCCGCAGCATGATGCCCCTTTCCCGATTCCTGATTCCCGCGCCCGGATTACTATTAAGGCAGCGCGCGCCGGCCGCCAACCAAACCTGCGTTGTGCGCGCAAATGTCTCGTCTTGCGGATATGGCACTCAAACAAAAAGGGCAGCGTCGGCTGCCCTTGATGACGATGCCCGTTGCGGCACTCTACGCCGCGGCGGGAGCGGCCTCCTCGGCCCGCGCGTGAACGGGACCGGAATCCTTGCCCTTGGCTTCGACGTCGCGATCGACGAACTCGATCACCGCGACCGGCGCGGAATCGCCGTAACGGAAGCCGGCCTTCATGACGCGGGTATAGCCGCCGTCGCGGTCCTTGTAGCGCGGGCCGATCACCTCGAACAGCTTCTTGACCATGGCGAGGTCGCGCATCTGCGCGATCGCCTGGCGGCGTGCATGCAGGTCGCCGCGCTTGCCGAGCGTGACGAGCTTCTCGACGATCGGCCGCAGATCCTTCGCCTTGGGCAGTGTCGTCGTGATCTGCTCGTGCTTGATCAGCGACGCGCACAGGTTCGCCAGCATCGCTTTGCGATGATCCGAGCGGCGGCTGAATTTGCGGTGGGTCTTGGCGTGACGCACGGACAGAACTCCTTGCCTTTCACTGGTCATGCCCGGCGTCTGTGCCGGGCATCCAGGTGACGGCTCTTAGTAATGATCCTCGAAGCGCTTGGCGAGCTCTTCGATATTCTCCGGCGGCCAGCCGGGGACTTCCATGCCGAGATGCAGGCCCATCTGCACCAGCACTTCCTTGATCTCGTTGAGCGACTTGCGGCCGAAGTTCGGCGTGCGCAGCATCTCGGCTTCGGTCTTCTGCACCAGGTCGCCGATATAGACGATGTTGTCGTTCTTGAGACAGTTCGCCGAGCGCACCGACAGTTCGAGCTCGTCGACCTTCTTGAGGAACGCCGGGTTGAAGGCGAGATCGGGAACGGTCTCGCGCATGGTCTCGCGCTTGGGCTCCTCGAAATTGACGAACACGTTGAGCTGGTCCTGGAGGATGCGCGCCGCATAGGCGAGCGAATCCTCAGGCGTCACGGCGCCGTTGGTCTCGATCGTCAAGGTCAGCTTGTCGTAGTCGAGGATCTGGCCCTCGCGGGTGTTCTCCACCTTGTAGGAGACCTTGCGTACCGGCGAATAGAGGCTGTCGACCGGGATGAGGCCGATCGGCGCGTCTTCCGGCCGGTTGCGCTCCGCCGGCACGTAGCCCTTGCCGGTGTTGACGGTGAATTCCATGCGGATCTCGGCGCCCTCGTCGAGCGTGCACAAGACCAGGTCGGGATTGAGCACGACGATGTCGCCGACGGTCTGGATGTCGCTTGCCGTCACCGTGCCCGGACCCTGCTTCTTCACCACCATGCGCTTGGGGCCGTCGCCCTGCATCTTGATGGCGATGTCCTTGATGTTGAGCACGATGTCGGTCACGTCCTCGCGGACGCCGGCGATCGACGAGAACTCGTGCAGCACGCCGTCGATATGCACCGATTGCACCGCGGCGCCTTGCAGCGAGGACAACAGAATACGCCGCAGCGCGTTGCCGAGCGTCACGCCGAAGCCGCGTTCGAGCGGTTCGGCGACGACGGTCGCCGCGCGGCGCGTATCGCCGCCCGGGCTGACCTGCAGCTTGTTGGGCCTGATCAATTCCTGCCAGTTCTTCTGGATCGTCACGTTGTCACCCATCGCGTTGAGCGGCACGATCATCTCGCGCACCCCACTCCGCTCCGTGAGGACTATAGTTGGTGTTATGTTCGAGCGGATGTTCCACATGTTCCATCGACCGGATGTCCTATACGCGCCGCCGCTTGCGCGGGCGGCAGCCGTTGTGCGGGATTGGCGTCACGTCGCGGATCGACGTGATGGTGAAGCCGGCGGCCTGCAGCGAGCGCAGCGCCGATTCACGGCCGGAGCCGGGACCTGCGACTTCCACCTCGAGCGTGCGCATGCCGTGCTCCTGCGCCTTCTTGGCGGCGTCTTCGGCGGCGACCTGCGCCGCATACGGCGTCGATTTGCGCGAGCCCTTGAAACCCATGGTGCCCGACGACGACCAGGCAATGGTATTGCCTTGCACGTCGGTAATGGTGATCATGGTGTTATTGAACGAGGCGTTCACGTGCGCCACGCCTGAGGCGATGTTCTTGCGTTCGCGTTTGCGGACGCGCGTAGCTTCTTTACCCATTCTGAACCCTTCCGCGGATCGGTACCGGCCGTGCCGATGCCGTCATATTGTTCTGTTCGACGCGCTGTCCTGTTCGTCGACGTTCTGTTCGACGCGCTATTTCTTCTTTCCAGCAATGGCCTTGGCCGGGCCTTTTCGGGTCCGCGCGTTGGTATGGGTGCGCTGGCCGCGCACCGGCAGACTGCGGCGATGCCGCAGGCCGCGGTAGCATCCGAGATCCATCAGCCGCTTGATGTTCATCGCGACTTCGCGACGCAGGTCGCCCTCGACGATGTAGTCGCGGTCGATCACCTCGCGCAGCTGCAGCACTTCCTGGTCGGTCAGTTGCGACACCCGGCGCGACTCGGGCATCGATACTTTGTCCAGGATCTCCTTGGCCTTGGCGCCGCCGATGCCATAAATGTATTGCAGCGCGATCACGATGCGCTTGTTGGTCGGTAAGTTGACACCAGCGATGCGGGCCAAGTCAGTTACTCCTCGTGCTCGCCGGCGCACGGACCATCCGCGACACCCGGCTGCTTCCTCTCGGTTCCGACAATGTCACCTGAAGAAGGCCACAAACGTAAAAAGCCAACGCCTGCCTGCCGTTGCGGCTCGGCATCGCTGCACAATCTCCGACTGGATATTTGGTGCTTATTAATGGATTCCCTGGGCTTTCGTCAACCTCGGCTAGCGAATTCGTGTACGAACCGGCTCACGGCCGGGCGGTTTCCCCATTTTTCGATTTCCGCGCCGCGCTTTTGTGCGCCGCAGCGGTTTTGCGCAGGCTCGATGCCCGTTTAGAGGACTTTTTTCCTAGACGACTGGCCGTTTGAGGCTTTCGTGCCTTGCCCGTCGCCCTCTTCGCGCCGTTGCGGGTGGACTTCGGCCTCGCGGCCGACGGCTCGGCCGGCAGCGCCTTGTCGATCGCGGCGGTGACGTCCGCAATCGGCGTCATGCCGTTAACCGTGCGCAGCACATTTTGCTTGCGGTAATAGGCGACGAGCGGCGCGGTCTGTTGGCGGTAGGCCACGAGCCGTTGGCGCAGCACCGCGGGGTTGTCGTCCGAGCGCAGCGGCTCGCCGCGCGCCGTCATCTCGGCGATGCGGTTTTCGATGCGCTTGAGAAGGGCGTCCTCGTCGACACGCAGCTCGATCACCGCGTCGAGCTTGATGCCGCGCTTCTTGAGCATGCGGTCGAGCGCCTGCGCCTGCGGCACGGTGCGCGGAAAACCGTCGAGGATGAAACCCTTGCGCGCATCGGGCTGTTCGATGCGCTCGGCGACGATGCTGACCACGATGTCGTCGGGACACAGCCCGCCGCTCTGCATGATGTCTTTGACCTTGCGGCCGATCGGGCTGGCGGCCTTGACTGCCGCGCGCAGCATGTCTCCGGTGGAAAGCTGAACCAATCCGTATTTGGCGACGAGACGCAGCGCTTGCGTTCCCTTGCCAGCCCCCGGCGGGCCGAGCAGGATCAGTCTCATCTACGGCGCCCCCTCAGTTTCGACCGCTTGATCAGGCCTTCGTATTGGTGCGCCAGCAGGTAGCCCTGCACTTGCGCCACCGTATCCATGGTCACGCTGACGACGATCAACAGCGACGTGCCGCCGAAATAGAACGGCACGTTGGCGTAGGAGATCAGCATTTCCGGGAACAGGCAAACGATCGCCAGATAGGCCGGCGCCGATCACGGTGATCCGCGACAGCACATAATCGATGTACTCGGCGGTGCGCTCGCCCGGCCGGATGCCGGGGATGAAGCCGCCATGCTTCTTCAGATTGTCGGCGGTCTCGGTCGGATTGAACACGATCGCCGTATAGAAGAAGGCGAAGAACACGATCAGGGCGACATAGAGCAGGAGAAACAGCGGCCGCCCATGGGCGAGCTGCGTGGTGATGATGGTGAGCCAGCCCGGCCCCTGCCCGGCCGTGAAGTTGGCGATGGTCGTCGGCAACAGCAACAGCGACGAGGCGAAGATCGGCGGAATGACGCCCGAGGTATTGAGCTTGAGCGGCAGGTGCGACGACTGGCCCTCGAACATGCGATTGCCGACCTGGCGTTTGGGATACTGGATCAACAGCCGGCGCTGCGCGCGCTCCATGAACACGATGAAGGTGATGACGGCGACCGCCATCACCACCACGATGAGGATGAGCCCGGTCGAGAGCGCGCCTTGGCGGCCGAGCTCCAGCGTGCCGGCGATGGCCGACGGCAGCTGCGCGACGATGCCCGACATGATGATCAGCGAGGTGCCGTTGCCGATGCCGCGCTGGGTGATCTGCTCGCCGAGCCACATCAGGAACATGGTGCCGCCGGTGAGCGTGATCACCGTCGAGATGCGAAAGAACAGGCCCGGCGCCGCGACGACGGTGCCGGCGCCTTCGAGGCCGACCGCGATGCCATAGGCCTGCACGGCCGCCAGCAGCACCGTGAGATAGCGGGTGTACTGGTTGATCATCTTGCGGCCCTGCTCGCCCTCTTTCTTGAGCTGTTCGAGGGTCGGCGACACCGTCGTCATCAGCTGGATGATGATCGAGGCCGAGATGTAGGGCATGATGTTGAGCGCGAAGATCGCCATGCGGTGGATGCCGCCGCCGGCGAACATGTTGAACATGCCCAAAATGCCGCCGGACTGCTGCTGGAAAATCTGGTCCCAGGCGGCCGGATCGATGCCGGGCAGCGGGATGTAGGTGCCGAGCCGATAGACGAGCAGCGCGCCGAGCGTGAACCAGATGCGCTTCTTCAGCTCTTCGGCCTTGGCCAAGGCGCCGAAGTTGAGATTGGCTGCGAGTTGTTCTGCTGCAGAGACCATTTCCCGCTCCGAACCCCCTCTTCCACGTCATGGCCGGGCTTGTCCCGGCCACCCACGCCTTCGCCGAACAGGTAGAAACCGCGGCTGCCCGGCACAAGGCCGGGCATGACGGCTCATCAGGCCGCCTGTTCGCTCGTATCCGCCTTGGGCGCGAGGATCTCGACCGAACCGCCGGCCTTTTCCACCGCGGCCACCGCCGATTTGGAGGCGCCGAACACCGACAGCGTCACCTTGGCCTTGATCTCGCCGTCGCCAAGCAGCCGCACGCCATCTTTCGCCCGGCGCAGGATGCCGGCCTTGACCAGCGCCGCGGCGTCGATCTTGGCCGTCGCATCGAGCAGTGCCGGCGTCGATCGCCGCCTGCAGCTTGCCGAGGTTCACCTCGTTGAGCTTGCGGGCGAATTTGACGTTCTTGAAGCCGCGCTTGGGCAGGCGGCGATGCAGCGGCATTTGGCCGCCCTCAAACCCTTTGATGCGCACGCCGGAGCGCGCGGTCTGGCCCTTGCCGCCGCGGCCGCCGGTCTTGCCTTTGCCGGAGCCGATGCCGCGGCCGATGCGCTTTCGCGTCTTGCGCGCGCCGGGGCGGCCGGAAAGTTCGTGCAGCTTCATGGCTCGCTACTTCTCCACCACTTCGACGAGATGCGCCACCTTGGCGATCATGCCGCGCGTCGCCGGCGTATCGACGAGCTCGGCAGTGCGGCCGATCTTGTTGAGCCGCAAGCCCACCAGCGTTTCACGCTGGCGGTGATGCCGGCGCTGACGGGCTGCCGGTCTGCCGCACCTTGACGGTCTTGCCTGATTGTTTGCCGGTGTTCATCGCCTGCTCCAAAACCTCAATCGGCCGCCGGTTCGGCATCGACGTCGCGGCGGCGGGCCTGCAGGGCCGAGACCTTGATGTTGCGGCGCGCGGCGACCGAGCGCGGCGAATCCTGGCGCTTGAGCGCATCGAAGGTGGCGCGCACCACGTTGTACGGGTTCGACGTGCCGATCGACTTCGCCACCACGTCCTGCATGCCGAGCGTCTCGAACACCGCGCGCATCGGGCCGCCGGCGATGATGCCGGTGCCGGGCGGCGCCGCGCGCAGATAGACCTTGCCGGCGCCGTGGCGGCCGGCGACGTCGTGATGCAGCGTGCGGCCTTCGCGCAACGGCACGCGGGTGAGCCCGCGCTTGGCGGCCTCGGTCGCCTTGCGGATCGCTTCCGGCACCTCGCGCGCCTTGCCGTGGCCGAAGCCGACCCGGCCCTTCTGGTCGCCGACCACCACCAGCGCGGCAAAGCCGAAGCGCCGTCCGCCCTTCACCACTTTGGCGACGCGGTTGATGTGGACGAGCTTGTCGACGAATTCGCTGTCGCGTTCTTCGCGTCGATGGGGGTCACGTGCCATAGGTCTGTGCCATTTTTATCGGTCCAACTCGTTCGCTTTCCGGTGTTTCAGAAATTCAGCCCGCCTTCGCGCGCCGCCTCGGCCAAAGCCTTGACCCGGCCGTGATAGAGGTAGCCGCCGCGATCGAATACCACGTCCTTGACGCCCTTTTCCTTGGCGCGCTCGCGCGATCAGCTTGCCGACCGACTTGGCCGCGTCGACGCTGGCGCCGGTCTTCAAGCCTTCGCGCGCCGTCTTCTCGATCGACGACGCCGCAGCGAGCGTGACGCCCGCGTCGTCGTCGATGACCTGGGCATAGATGTGCTTGGACGAGCGGAACACGGTGAGCCGCTTGCGCTCGCCCGCCGCACGGCGGAGCGTGCCGCGGACGCGGCCCTGGCGGCGCAAAATTCTGTCGCTGAGCTTGGTCATCGGGCGGCTCCGTTACTTCTTCTTGCCTTCCTTGCGGAAGATGCGCTCGCCGGCATATTTGATGCCCTTGCCCTTGTACGGCTCCGGCGGGCGATAATCGCGGATCTCGGCGGCGACCTGGCCGACCTTCTGCCGGTCGCTGCCGGTGATCACGATCTCGACCGGCCGCGGCGTCGCGATGGTGATGCCTTCGGGGATCGGATAGACGATGTCGTGGCTATAGCCGAGCGCGATCTGCAGGTTCTTGCCCTGCACCGCGGCGCGGTAGCCGACGCCGTTGATCTCGAGCCGCTGCTCGAAACCCTTGGTGACGCCGGCGATCAGATTGGCGATCAGCGTGCGCGAGGTGCCCCATTGCGAGCGGGCGCGCTTGGTTTCGAAGCGCGGATCGACCTTGATCTGGCCGCCGTCGAGCTTGACCGATACGTCGTCGTGCAGCACGACCTGCAACGCGCCCTTCGGGCCTTTGATCTTGACGGTCTGGCCTTCGACGTTGGCGGTGATGCCGGACGGGACGGCGACTGGTTTTTTGCCGATACGGGACATCAGAACACCGTGCAGAGGATTTCGCCGCCGACATTGGCGTCGCGGGCGTCGTGGTCGGCCATGACGCCCTTCGGCGTCGAGACGATGGCGACGCCGAGACCGTTATTGATGCGCGGCAGGTTCTTGACCGAGGTATAGACCCGGCGGCCGGGCTTCGAGATGCGCTCGATCTCGCGGATCACCGGCTCGCCGTCGAAATATTTCAATTCGATGTCGAGCTCGGAGCGGCCTTCGCGCTCGGTCACCGAGTAGCCGCGGATATAGCCCTCGGCCTTGAGCACTTCGAGCACGCTCTCGCGCAGTTTCGAGCCCGGGCAGCTGACCTTGCCCTTGTTGCGCATCTGCGCGTTGCGGATGCGGGTCAACAGGTCGCCGAGCGGATCGTTCATTGCCATGGTTGCGACCCTCCTTACCAGCTCGACTTCACGAGACCGGGGATCAGGCCCTTGGAGCCGAGATCCCGCAACGCGATGCGCGACAGTTTATGCTTGCGGTAATAGCCGCGCGGACGGCCGGTCATCTCGCAGCGGTTGCGGATGCGGGTGGCCGACGAATTGCGCGGCATTTCGGCAAGCTTCAGCGTGGCGGCAAAACGCTCCTCGACCGGCTTCGACTTGTCGCGCGCGATCGCCTTGAGCCGCGCGCGCCGGCCCGAGAATTTCTTCGTCATCCGGCGGCGCCGGTTGTTCTTCTCGATCGAACTCTTCTTCGCCATCTAGTGCTCCTCACGGTTCCGCGTCTGAGACTCGTCGAGCCTCACTGCCGGAACGGAAAATTGAATGCCGTCAACAGCGCGCGCGCTTCGTCGTCGTTGCGCGCGGTGGTGCAGACGGTGATGTCCATGCCCCAGATATCGGTCGCCTTGTCGTAGTCGATCTCCGGGAACACGATGTGTTCCTTGATGCCGAGCGTGTAGTTGCCGCGGCCGTCGAAGCTCTTCGGATTGAGGCCGCGGAAGTCGCGCACCCGCGGCAGCGCGATATTGATCAGCCGGTCGAGGAACTCGTACATGCGCGCCTTGCGCAAGCGTCACCTTGCAGCCGATCGCCTGGCCGGTGCGCAGCTTGTAGGTGGCGATCGACTTGCGCGCCTTGGTCACCATCGCCTTCTGGCCGGCGATCAGGCCGAGATCGGCGGCGGCGCCGTCGACCTTCTTGCGGTCGGCGACGCCTTCGCCGATGCCCATGTTGATGACGACCTTGTCCAGCGTCGGCACCTCGAAGCGGTTCTTGTAGCCGAACTGCTCGGCGAGCTTGTTGCGGATCGCCTCGTCGAATTGCACCTTCAGCCGCGCCGGCACGCGCGGCTCGGGCTCGCGCGGCCTCCTGCCGGCTTGCCGGCCTTGGCGTCGGCCTTGCCGCCTTGTCGGCCTCGCGCCTGCTTGGCCGCCTTCTTGCTCTTCCTTGGCGGCTTTGGCTGGTCTGTTCGGCGCTCAGCGGCCGCTGCGTTATCCGGCTTCTTCGCCTGTTTGTCTTCGGTATCAGCCATCGATCTCGACTCCCGAACGCTTGGCGACGCGCACTTTCTTGCGATCGTCGCCCTTGCCGACAATTTGAAGCCGACCCGGGTCGGCTTGCCGTCCTTGGGGTCGGCCAGCGCGATGTTCGACAGGTGGATCGGCGCTTCCTTGGAAATGATGCCGCCCTCCTGCGAGGCGCTCTGCTTCTGGTGGCGCTTGACCATGTTGACGCCGCGCACCAGCGCGCGGCCGTCGTCGCGGCGCATCTCGATGACCTCGCCGGTGCGGCCCTTGTCGCGGCCCGCGATCACGATCACCGTGTCGCCCTTTTTGATCTTTGCCGCCATTACAGCACCTCAGGCGCAAGCGAGATGATCTTCATGTGGTTCTTGGCGCGCAGCTCGCGCGGCACCGGTCCGAAGATGCGGGTGCCGACCGGCTCGTTCTGCGGCGTCATCAGCACCGCGGCGTTGCGGTCGAAGCGGATGATCGAGCCGTCGGCGCGCTTGATGTCCTTGGAGATGCGCACGATGACGGCCTTCATCACGTCGCCCTTCTTGACCCGGCCGCGCGGGATCGCCTCCTTCACCGAGACGACGATGACGTCGCCGATGGTGGCGTATTTGCGCTTCGAGCCGCCCAGCACCTTGATGCACATGACGCGGCGCGCGCCGGAATTGTCCGCCACGTCGAGATTGGATTGCATCTGGATCATGGGCTACCCCACACTCGCTTCGATTTCTAGGCTCACGATGCCTTCTTCTTCTCGCCCCGCACGACCGCCCAGCGCTTGAGCTTGGAAATCGGCGCGTGCTCCTCGATCCACACCATGTCGCCGACCTTGAACTCGTTGTTCTCGTCGTGCGCGTAATACTTCTTGGTCCGGCGCACCGTCTTCTTGAACAAGGGATGGGTGAAGCGGCGCTCGACGCGCACGACCACCGTCTTTGCCTGCTTGTCGCTCACCACGACGCCTTGAAGGGTACGCTTCGGCATTTTTTAGTCCTCTTACTTCTTCGGCGCGCCGGAGCGCTTGTTCTTCGCGACGGTCTTGAGCCGCGCGATGTCGCGCCGCACTTCGCGCACGCGCGAAGTATTCTCCAACTGGCCCGTGGCGCGCTGGAAGCGCAGGTTGAACTGCTCCTTCTTCAGCTTGAGCACCTCGTCGTCGATCTGATCGATCGTCATTGCTCTGATGTCGGCCGCTTTCATGTCACGTCTACTCGCTGATCCGCTCGATGAAACGGGTCTTGATCGGCAGCTTTGCGGCGGCGAGCGCCAGCGCCTCCTTGGCGACCTGCACGGTCACGCCGTCGATCTCGAACAGGATGCGGCCGGGTTTGACGCGCGCCACCCAGAGCTCCGGCGTGCCCTTGCCCGAGCCCATGCGCACTTCGAGCGGCTTCTTCGACACCGGCACGTCGGGGAACATGCGGATCCAGACCCGGCCGGAACGCTTCATGTGCGCGCGTCAGCGCGCGCCGCGCCGCCTCGATCTGGCGCGCGGTGACGCGATCGGGCTCCATCGCCTTGAGCCCGAACTGGCCGAACGCCAGATTGATCGCGCTCGAGGCGACGCCGTGGATGCGGCCCTTGTGGGCCTTGCGGAATTTGGTGCGTATCGGTTGCAGCATGGCAGACGCCTTTGCTCAATCCTGATCGCTTACGCTGCATCCCGGCGCGGCCGGCCGGCCTCGCCCTCGGCCATCTTCTTGTCCTGCGCCATCGGGTCGTGCTCCATGATCTCGCCCTTGAAGATCCAGACCTTCACGCCGCAGGTGCCGTAGGTGGTGAACGCCGTCGCCACGCCGTAATCGACATCGGCGCGCAAGCGTGTGCAGCGGCACGCGGCCTTCGCGATACCATTCCATCCGCGCGATCTCGGCGCCGCCGAGCCGGCCCGAGCAGTTGATGCGGATGCCGCCGGCGCCGAGCCGCATCGCCGATTGCACGGCGCGCTTCATCGCGCGGCGGAAGGCCACGCGGCGCTCGAGCTGCTGCGCGATCGATTCGGCGACCAGCTGCGCGTCGAGTTCCGGCTTGCGGATTTCGACGATGTTGATGACGACGTCGCTGTCGGTCAGCGCCGCGACCTTGCGGCGCAGCTTCTCGATGTCGGCGCCCTTCTTGCCGATGACGACGCCGGGGCGCGCCGAATGGATGGTGACGCGGCACTTCTTGTGCGGGCGCTCGATCACGATCTTGCGACACCGCGGCCTGCTTGAGCTCCTTCATCAGCGCCTTGCGGATCTCCATGTCCTCGTGCAGCAGCGTGCCGTAGCTCGTCTTGCCGGCATACCACCGCGAGTCCCAGGTGCGGTTGATGCCGAGCCGAAGCCCGACCGGATTGACTTTTTGACCCATGGTCTTCTCCTAACCGCGTCCCGTTACTGTCGCCGCCGCCTCGACCTCACGCACCACGATGGTGAGATGAGCGAACGGCTTGGTGATCGCTCCCATCCGGCCGCGGCCGCGCGACTCGTGGCGCTTGATGACCAGCGACTTGCCGACATGGGCCTCGACAACGACGAGATCGTCGACGTCGAGATCGTGATTGTTCTCGGCGTTGGCGATCGCCGATTCCAGGCACTTGCGCACGTCGCGCGCGATGCGCTTGCGCGAAAACTCAAGATCCGCGAGCGCCGTCGCAACCTTCTTGCCGCGGATGAGCTGCGCCAGAAGATTGAGCTTCTGCGGGCTGATCCGCAGCATGCGGGCGACCGCCATGGCCTCGGTATCGGCGAGCGCGCGCTCGCGCTTTTTCTTGCTCATGACAAAACCTCTCCCCGCCTCACGACGTGCCGCCGGCAGGCGCTGCCGGAGCGGCGCCGGTGCCGCACCGGCGCGGCGCTAGGCGCACTGGCGCGTTTGGCCTTGCGATCCGACGAATGGCCGTAGAACGAACGGGTCGGCGAGAACTCGCCGAATTTGTGGCCGACCATTTCCTCGGTGACGATCACCGGGATGTGCTTCTGGCCGTTGTAGACGCCGAAGGTGAGGCCGACGAATTGCGGCAGGATGGTCGAGCGCCGCGACCAGATGCGGATCATCTCGTGGCGGCCGGACGAACGCGAGGCATCCGCCTTTTTCAGCAGATAGCCGTCGACAAACGGGCCTTTCCAAACCGAACGCGCCATGATCGCTCCTGACTCTCGCTATGTCTTCTTCCGCGCGTGGCGGCTTGCCATGATGAATTTCGCGGTGCGCTTGTTCTTGCGCGTCTTCTTGCCTCTGGTCGGCTTGCCCCACGGCGTCACCGGATGCCGGCCGCCGCGGGTGCGGCCGCCGAGCGGATGATCGACCGGGTTCATGGACTCGCCGCGGACATGGCCGCGCCGGCCCATCCAGCGGCTGCGGCCGGCCTTGCCGATCGAGATGTTCATGTTGTCCGGGTTGGACACCGCGCCGACGGTGGCGATGCAGCGGCCGTGCACCAGGCGCTGCTCGCCGGAATTCAATCGCAAGATCACATATTCGCCGTCGCGGCCGACGATCTGCGCGTAAGTGCCGGCCGAGCGCGCGATCTGGCCGCCCTTGCCGATCTTGATCTCGATATTGTGGACGATGGTGCCGACCGGAATATTGGCGGTCGGCATGGCGTTGCCGGGCTTGACGTCGACGTGCTCGCCGGAGACCACCGTGTCGCCGACCGAGAGCCGCTGCGGCGCCAGGATATAGTCGAGCTCGCCGTCGTCGTATTTGACCAGCGCGATGAAGGCGGTGCGGTTCGGATCGTATTCGAGCCGCTCGACCTTGGCCGGCAAGTCGAACTTGCGCCGCTTGAAGTCGATCTTGCGATAGGCCTGCTTGTGGCCGCCGCCGCGATAACGCGAGGTGATGTGGCCGTTGTTGTTGCGGCCGCCGGTCGAATGCTTGCCTTCGGTCAGCGCTTTGACCGGCTTGCCGGAATAGAGCGCGGAGCGGTCCACCAGCACCAGCTGGCGCTGGCCCGGCGTGACAGGATTGATATTGCTTGAGTGCCATCCCGCCGCTCCCTTACAGACCCGTGGTCACGTCGATCGATTGACCCTCTTCGAGGGTCACGATGGCGCGCTTTGAATCGGACTGCAGCCCGCGGCGGCCCTTGAAGATCTTCCACTTGCCGCGGCGGCGCAGCGTGTTGACGCTTTTGACTTTGACGTCGAACAGCTTCTCGACCGCTTCCTTGATCTGCGGCTTGGTCGCGGTCATGGCGACCTTGAACATCACCTTGTTGTGCTCGGACGCATTCGTCGCCTTCTCGGTGATGAGCGGGGCGATGATGACGTCGTAATGGCGCGGATCGGTGGTGGTCATTTGAAGCGCGCCTCCAACGCATCGACCGCGGCCTTGGTGAGCACGAGCTTATGCCGCCGCATGATGTCGTAGACGTTGATGCCGGCGACCGGCAGCACGTCGATATTCGGGATATTGCGCGCGGCTGTGCGAACATCCGCCGCGAGCTCGGCGCCGTCGATCAACAGCGCGTTCGACAGACCGAGCTTCTCGAACTGGCTGCGCAGCGCCTTGGTCTTGGCGTCCTTCACGCTCAGCGCCTCGATGATGATGATGCCGTCGTCCTTGGCCTTGGCCGAGAGCGCGTGCTTGAGCGCCAGCGCGCGGACCTTCTTCGGCAGGCCGATCTCGTGGCTGCGGGTGTGCGGGCCGAACGAGCGGCCGCCGCCGCGGAACAGATTGACCCGGGCCGAGCCGTGGCGCGCCGAGCCGGTGCCCTTCTGCCGGTACATCTTCTTGCCGGTGCGGTCGATGTCGGCGCGGTTCTTCACCTGGTGGGTGCCGGCTCGGCGCTTGGCCAATTGCCACATCACGCAGCGATGAATGAGGTCGGTGCGCGGCTCGAGCCCGAAAATAGTGTCGGACACCGTGACCGAGCCGGATTTCTTGCCGTCGAGCGACGTGATTTTCAGTTCCATGTCACGCGCTCCCTGCGTCTTGCCCGACTGCGACAGGGGCCGTCGATTCATTGTCGGCGAGCTTGAACTTGCCGGGCTTTGGCACGCCCTCGGGCAGCTTCTTCTTCACCGCGTCACGCACCGTGATCCAGCCGCCCTTGGTGCCCGGCACGGCGCCTTCGACCATGATGAGGCCGCGCGCCACGTCGGTCTGCATGACCTTGAGATTGAGCGTGGTCACACGGTCCACGCCAAGGTGACCGGGCATTTTCTTGTTCTTGAAGGTCTTGCCGGGATCCTGGCGGCCGCCGGTCGAACCGATCGAACGGTGCGAGATCGACACGCCGTGGCTGGCGCGGAGGCCGGAGAAGTTCCAGCGCTTCATGCCGCCGGCAAAACCCTTGCCGGTCGAAGTGCCGGTGACGTCGACATATTGGCCGACGACGAAATGATCCGCCGTGATCTCGGCGCCGACCGGGATCAACCCGTCATCGTCGACGCGGAACTCGGCGAGCTTGCGCTTGGGCTCGACCTTGGCGACGGCGAAGTGGCCGCGGTCGGCCTTGGTGGTGCGCTGGACCTTGCGGCTACCGGCGCCGAGCTGCAGCGCGACATAGCCGTTCTTGTCCTTGGTGCGGTGGGCGATGACCTGACAATTGCCGAGGCGGAGCACCGTCACCGGCACATGCTCACCGGCCTCGGTGAAGAGGCGCGTCATCCCGACCTTCTGTGCGAGCACTCCGGAACGCATTGTCTTTTTTCCTTCGCGCCTTAGAGCTTGATCTCGACGTCGACGCCGGCGGCAAGGTCGAGCTTCATCAGCGCATCGACGGTTTGCGGCGTCGGATCGACGATATCGAGCAGGCGTTTATGCGTGCGCATTTCGAACTGCTCGCGGCTCTTCTTGTCGATGTGCGGCGAGCGGTTGACGGTGAACTTCTCGATCTTGGTCGGCAGCGGGATCGGTCCGCGCACCTGCGCGCCGGTGCGCTTCGCCGTATTGACGATCTCGCGCGTCGACGCATCGAGGATGCGGTGATCGAACGCCTTGAGCCGGATTCTTATGTTCTGACCGTTCATGATACCGCTCTTGAAAAGAGGATGCCCCGCTTTTGCGGGGCATGACGCTCCATTACTCGACGATGCTCGCCACCACGCCGGCGCCGACGGTGCGACCGCCCTCGCGAATGGCGAAGCGCAGCTTCTCTTCCATGGCGATCGGCACGATCAGGGTGACTTCCATGGCGATGTTGTCGCCCGGCATCACCATCTCGGTGCCTTCCGGCAAGGTCACGACGCCGGTCACGTCGGTGGTGCGGAAGTAGAACTGCGGCCGGTAGTTGGTGAAGAACGGCGTGTGGCGGCCGCCCTCCTCCTTGGTGAGGATGTAGGCCTCGGCCTTGAACTTGGTGTGCGGCTTCACCGAACCCGGCTTGCACAGCACCTGGCCGCGCTCGACCTCTTCGCGCTTGGTGCCGCGCAGCAGGCAACCGACGTTGTCGCCGGCCTCGCCCTGATCGAGCAGCTTGCGGAACATTTCGACGCCGGTGACGACGGTCTTGAGCGTCGGCTTGATGCCGACGATCTCGACTTCCTCGCCGACCTTGATGACGCCGCGCTCGATGCGGCCGGTGCACACCGTGCCGCGGCCGGAGATCGAGAACACGTCTTCGACCGGCATCAGGAACGGCTGATCCTTCGGGCGCTCCGGCTGCGGGATATACTCATCCACCGCCTTCATCAGCTCGTAGATCGCTTCCTTGCCGAGCTTTTGATCCTTGTCCTCGAGCGCCATCAGCGCCGAGCCCTTGATCACCGGGATCTTGTCGCCGGGGAATTGGTACTTGGAGAGAAGCTCGCGGACTTCGAGCTCGACGAGCTCGAGCAGTTCCGGATCGTCGACCATGTCGACCTTGTTGAGGAACACGACCAGCGCCGGCACGCCGACCTGACGGGCGAGCAGAATATGCTCGCGGGTCTGCGGCATCGGGCCGTCGGCCGCGCTCACCACCAGGATGGCGCCGTCCATCTGCGCCGCGCCGGTGATCATGTTCTTCACATAGTCGGCGTGGCCGGGACAGTCGACGTGGGCGTAATGCCGCTTGTCGGTCTCGTATTCGACGTGGGCGGTGGCAATGGTGATGCCGCGCGCCTTCTCTTCCGGCGCCTTGTCGATCTGGTCGTAGGCCGTATAGGTCGCCTGGCCCTTCTCGGCCAAGACCTTGGTGATCGCCGCCGTCAACGACGTCTTGCCGTGATCGACGTGACCGATGGTGCCGATATTGCAATGCGGCTTGTTGCGGTTGAATTTTTCTTTGGCCATGAGACTCTCCGTTCGACTCTTGGTCTTACCCTTGTGAATGTTTATCCGGCGAACTTCGCCTGGACCTCTTCGGCGATGGCTTTCGGCACTTCAGCGTAGTGGTCGAATTGCATCGTGAACGTGGGCGCGCCCCTGTGACATGGAGCGCAGGTTGTTGACGTAGGAGAACATGTTGGCGAGCGGCACCATCGCGTTGATGACGTTGGCGTTGCCGCGCATGTCCTGGCCCAGAATCTGGCCGCGGCGCGAATTGAGGTCGCCGATGACCGAGCCGGTATAGTCCTCCGGCGTCACCACCTCGACCTTCATGATCGGCTCGAGCAGCACCGAGCCGCCCTTCGCCAGCGCCTCGCGCATCGCGGCGCGCGCCGCGATCTCGAACGCCATGGCCGACGAATTGACGTCGTGCGAGGCGCCGTCGATCAGCGACACCTTGAGATCGACCACCGGGAAGCCGGCGATCACGCCTGACGTGAGCTGGCCTTCGAGACCCTTTCTCGACGGCCGGGATGAATTCCCTCGGCACCGAGCCGCCGACGATCTCGTTCTCGAACACGAAGCCCGCGCCGGGCTCGCCCGGCTCGGCGACGATCTTGATGCGCGCGAACTGGCCGTGGCCGCCGGTCTGCTTCTTGTGCACGTAATCGACCGTGGCGGACCGCGAGATCTTCTCCCGATAGGCGACCTGCGGCGCGCCGATATTGGCGTCGACCTTATAGGTGCGCCTCAAGATATCGACCTTGATGTCGAGATGCAGCTCGCCCATGCCCCTGATGATGGTCTGGCCGGATTCCGGGTCGGTATGGACGCGGAACGACGGGTCTTCGGCCACCAGCTTCGCCAGCGCGACGCCGAGCTTCTCCTGGTCGGCCTTCGACTTCGGCTCGATGGCGATCTCGATCACCGGATCGGGGAATTCCATCTTTTCCAGGATCACCGGCTTCTGCGAATCGCACAACGTGTCGCCGGTGCGCACCTCTTTGAGGCCGGCCAGCGCCACGATGTCGCCGGAGAAGGCTTCCTTGATGTCTTCGCGGTTGTTGGCGTGCATCAGCAGCATGCGGCCGACGCGCTCTTT
The DNA here is from genome assembly GCA_963831975.1 of uncultured Alphaproteobacteria bacterium. Classification (GTDB taxonomy): domain Bacteria; phylum Pseudomonadota; class Alphaproteobacteria; order Rhizobiales; family Xanthobacteraceae; genus BOG-931. Next base: position 828,703 of record CAWHSO010000025.1, on the reverse strand, counting down.
GCGTTCCTTGGTCGAGTTCATCACGCCGGTGCCGCTTTCGAGCTTGCCCGAATAGATGCGGCAGAAGGTGATGGTGCCGACGAACGGATCGTCCATGATCTTGAACGCGAGCAGCGCCATCGGCTCGGAATCCGACGCCTTGCGCTCGACTTCGTTGCCCTTGAGATCGATGCCCTTCACCGCCGGCACGTCGACCGGCGACGGCAGGTAATCGACCACGGCGTCGAGCAGCGGCTGCACGCCCTTGTTCTTGAAGGCGGAGCCGCAAAACACCGGAAAGAACTTGCTGGCAATGGTCGCCTGGCGAACGAGACGCTTGAGCGTCGCCTCGTCGGGCTGCTTGCCTTCGAGATAAGCGGTCGTCGCGTCGTCATCGAGCTCGACGGCGGCCTCGACCAGCCTCTCGCGATATTCCTTGGCCTGATCCAGCATGTCGGCCGGAATTTCGATGTCGTGATATTTGGCGCCGAGCGTCTCTTCGTCCCACACCACGCCGACCATGCGCACCAGATCGATGATGCCCTTGAACCCCGCCTCGGCCCCGATCGGCAGCTGCAGCGCGACCGGCTTGGCGCCGAGACGATCGACGATGTCCTTGAGGCACTGGAAATAATCCGCGCCGATCTTGTCCATCTTGTTGCAGAACACGATGCGCGGCACGTTATAACGGTCGCCCTGCCGCCATACCGTCTCGGTCTGCGGCTCCACGCCCTGATTGGAATCGAGCACGCAGATCGCGCCGTCGAGCACGCGCAATGAGCGCTCCACCTCGATGGTGAAATCGACGTGGCCGGGGGTGTCGATGATGTTGAGCCGCTTGCCGTTCCACAGCGCGGTGGTCGCGGCCGACGTGATGGTGATGCCGCGCTCCTGCTCCTGCTCCATGAAATCCATGGTCGCGGCGCCGTCGTGCACCTCGCCCATCTTGTGGCTCTTGCCGGTGTAATAGAGGACGCGTTCGGTCGTCGTCGTCTTGCCGGCATCGATGTGAGCCATGATGCCGAAGTTGCGATAGTCCTCGATCGGGTGCGTGCGGGGCATTTTTTTGGGGTCCTTCGCTGTCGCCGGCTTTACCAGCGATAGTGCGAGAACGCGCGGTTGGCTTCGGCCATCCGGTGCGTGTCTTCGCGCTTCTTCACGGCGTTTCCCCTGTTATTCGATGCGTCGAGCAGTTCTGCGGACAACCGCTCGGTCATGGTTTTTTCGTTGCGCTCGCGCGCCGCCGAGATGATCCAGCGAATGCCGAGCGCCTGACGCCGCGAGGTGCGCACTTCGACCGGCACCTGGTAGGTGGCGCCGCCGACGCGGCGCGAGCGCACTTCGATCGACGGCATGACGTTGTCGAGCGCCTGCTGGAACACGGTGACCGGGCTCGTCCTGGTCTTGCCCTCGATGATGTCGAGCGCGCCATAGACGATCGTCTCCGCCGCCGACTTTTTGCCGGCGTGCATCACCGAGTTCATGAATTTCGTGACCACCACGTTCCCGAATTTCGGGTCCGGCTGGATCTCACGCTTATCGGCGCTGTGACGACGGGACATCTCGCTAGTTCCTCAGTCTTTCCGTTCCTTAAGACGCAAAACGACCCAAAACTATTTGGGTCGCTTGGCTCCGTATTTCGATCGCCGCTGCTTGCGGTTTTTTACGCCTTGCGTGTCGAGCACACCGCGCAGGATGTGATAGCGCACGCCGGGCAGATCCTTGACGCGGCCGCCGCGGATCATCACCACCGAATGCTCCTGGAGGTTATGACCCTCGCCCGGGATGTAGCCGATGACCTCGAAGCCGTTGGTCAGCCGCACCTTGGCGACCTTGCGCAGCGCCGAGTTCGGCTTCTTCGGCGTCGTGGTGTAGACGCGGGTGCAGACGCCGCGCTTTTGCGGGCTCTGCTGCAACGCCGGCACCTTCTTCTTCGCGTGCTGCGTCACCCGCGGCTTGCGAATGAGCTGGTTGATCGTCGGCATGCGCCTCTTCGCTCCAGACGGGGCTTGCGCCCCTTTTGCCTAAACTTCATCCGCCGGCTTTGACGCGAATCCATTCGCGCAAAACCAAATCGCGCCATCCGCTTCCCGAGGCGGAAGGGCGCTTGGTCTTCGCAGAGGACCACGCCGTTAAGCGTGGTCATGCCCTGATAATCTGACTTCCGAAGCCAGAGGCAGCGTTTGAGCTTCCTTCGTCGAGGCGTCGCGCCGAATCCCGTCCAGCACAGAAGAGCTAGGAAAGCGCTTGACTTTCAATAGCTTATGCGGGGACCCGGCAGGGCCGTTCCGACTGGCGAAGCTCACCGCCTGCCGTAAAGTGCGCGGTATGTATCGGCGCTACCGCTCCAAGTCAAGCCGATATGGGCATGAAAGCGCGATGGCGCAAGCACATCTGCGCCTTTTGCGGCGCCAAATTCACCCCGGCTCCATGCCTTTGGCACGGATCATCCGCACCACCTCGGGCGTGGCCATAAAGGTAACCAACGCACGCGCCGCCCCACTCTGCCCACTGCCGGCAGCGATGCCGGCCGCATAGACGATGATGTTCTGCAGTTCGCTCGGCAGCGGGCCGACCAGTTCGGCACCTTTTACGGGGAGAATGGCGACGATCTGCTGCATGCCGACCTCGGCTTCGCCCTCGGCGACAATCTCGGCCACCGGACGGCTGGTCAGCCTGGTCTTCGGCTTCATGTCGTCGGCAATGCCGAGGCGGACCAGTAATTCGGCGATATAGGCGCCGCTCGGGCCGTCGCTGTAGCCGATCGACTTCGCTTCCTGCAGGGTGCGTTTGAGCGCCTCAACGGTGCCGATATCCGGCTTCGGCGCGCCCGCACGGACCGCGAGGCCGACCGCCGATCGCGTGATGTCGGTCGGCGTGCCGGCGGCGATCTTGCCGGCCTCAACCAGCGCATCGAGCTCCGGCCGCGGCAACAGCGCGATATCGAACGCGGCGCCGTCCTCGATCTCTTTTTTCAGCACCGACGTCAGCGCGAATTTGATCTCGACCTTCGTGCCGCTCGCGCGCTCGAACAGCGGCACGACTTCGACCATGAGCGACTTCATGGCGCCGCCGGAGAGGATTTTGATTTGATTTGCGTCTGACATGAGTACCCCGCGGCCCATTATACAAAAGGGCCGCCAACGCGGCGGCCCTTCGATTGCGTTATGAGCTCGGTCGACGGCGGAGCGATTACTCCGCCGCCGGCAGTGCCGCGGGCTCCGCGGCGGCTTCGGCCCGCAGCGCCGCCTCCTTCTCGCGCTCGGCGAGAATGAGTGCGTCGCGTTTGACGGCGACTTCGCGGATCTTGTTCATCATCGCGCCGGTGCCGGCCGGGATCAGCCGGCCGACGATGACGTTCTCCTTGAGCCCATCGAGCGTGTCGGCCTTGCCGTTGACCGCCGCCTCGGTGAGCACGCGCGTCGTCTCCTGGAACGACGCCGCCGAGATGAACGAGCGCGTCTGCAGCGAGGCCTTGGTGATGCCGAGCAGCACCGGATGCGCGGTCGCGGGCTTCTTGCCCTCGGCCACGAAACGGGCATTGGCCTCGTCGAACTCGCTCTTGTCGACCTGATCGCCCTGGATCAGGTCGGTCTCGCCGGAGTCGTCGATCTCGACCTTCTGCAGCATCTGCCGCACGATCACTTCGATGTGCTTGTCGTTGATCGCGACGCCCTGGAGCCGGTAGACGTCCTGGATCTCGTTGACGAGGTAGCCGGCAAGCTCCTCGACGCCCTTGATCGCCAGGATGTCATGCGGCGCCGGGTTGCCTTCGACGATGTAGTCGCCCTTCTCGATGAGATCGCCGTCCTGCAAGTGGATGTGCTTGCCCTTGGGGACCAGATACTCCCTGGGCTCCTCATCCTTGCCGGCCGGCTCGATGGTGATGCGCCGCTTGTTCTTGTAGTCGCGGCCGAACCGCACCGTGCCGGAAATCTCGGCGATGACCGCCGATTCCTTCGGCCGCCGCGCCTCGAACAGCTCCGCCACCCGCGGCAGACCGCCGGTGATGTCGCGCGTCTTGGCGCTTTCGGTCGGGATACGGGCGATGACGTCGCCGGCGCCGACATGCACGCCGGGATCGACCGAGATGATGGCGTCCACCGCCAAGAGCGAGCGGGCGTCGCCACCGCGGCTGAGTTTGAGGATCTTGCCGTCCTTGCCCTTGACCACCAGCGCCGGGCGCAGGTCCTGCTGGCCGCGGGCGGAGCCCGAGCGCCAATCGATGACCACGCGCTTGGCGATGCCGGTCGACTCGTCGAGCGTCTCGGTCAACGACTGACCTTCGACCAGGTCCTCGTAGCCGATGATGCCATCGACCTCGGTGAGGATCGGCCGGGTATACGGGTCCCACTCGGCGATGCGCTGGCCGCGCTTGATGTGATCGCCTTCGTCGACCTTCAGCCGCGCGCCGTAGGTAATACGGTGCACGGCGCGCTCGGTGCCGTCGGGATCGGTGACGGCAACGATGAGGTTGCGGCTCATCGCGATCAAGTCGCCGTCCGAATTCTTGGCGGCGTTGCGGTTCTTGATCTTGATGGTGCCTTCGAAGTTCGACTCGACGAACGACTGCTCGGAGATCTGCGCCGCGCCGCCGATATGGAACGTGCGCATGGTGAGCTGGGTGCCCGGCTCGCCGATCGACTGCGCGGCGATGACGCCCACCGCCTCGCCCATATTGACCGGCGTGCCGCGGGCGAGATCGCGCCCGTAGCACAGGCCGCAGACGCCGCTGCCGGTCTCGCAGGTGAGCACGGAGCGGATCTTGATCTCCTGCACGCCGGCATTGACCAGCTTCTCGACGTGCGGCTCCTCGAGCAAGGTCGCGTTCGGCACCAGGACGTCGTTGCCCGACGGGTCGCGCACGTCCTCAGCCGTGGTGCGGCCGAGGATGCGGCTTGCCAGCGAGGCGACGACGGTGCCGGCGTCGATGATCGCCCGCACCTTGATGCCGCGCGTCGTGCCGCAATCCACATCGGTGATGATGCAGTCCTGCGCCACGTCGACCAGGCGCCGCGTCAGATAGCCGGAATTGGCCGTCTTGAGCGCCGTGTCGGCGAGACCCTTGCGGGCGCCGTGGGTCGAGTTGAAGTACTCGAGCACCGAGAGGCCTTCCTTGAAGTTCGAGATGATCGGGCTCTCGATGATCTCGCCGGACGGCTTCGCCATAAGCCCGCGCATGCCGGCAAGCTGGCGCATCTGCGCCGGCGAGCCGCGCGCGCCGGAATGCGCCATCATGAAGATCGAGTTGACCTGGGCTTCCGCGCCCTTCTCCGCCGGCCGCGACGTCGAGATTTCCTTCATCATCGCTTCGGCGATGGTTTCGGTGCACTTCGACCAGGCATCGACCACCTTGTTGTATTTCTCGCCCTGGGTGATGAGGCCGTCGTTGTATTGCTGCTCGAACTCCTTGACGAGGTCGCGCGTCTTCTCGACGGTCGCCTTCTTGGAGTGCGGCACCACCATGTCGTCCTTGCCGAACGAGATGCCGGCCTTGAAGGCGTGATGGAAGCCGAGCGCCATGACGCGATCGCAGAAGATCACCGTCTCCTTCTGACCGCAGTGGCGATACACCGTGTCGATCATCCCGGAGATTTCGCGCTTCGTCATCAGCTTGTTGGCGAGGTCGAACGGCGTCTTCGCCAGCTTCGGCAATACCGAGCCGAGAATGACGCGGCCCGGCGTCGTCTCATACCAGCGCGACACCGGCTTGCCGTCCTCGCCGATGCCGTTCCAGCGATACTTGATCTTGCTGTGCAGGCCGACGGCCTTCTGCTGCAACGCCTGCTCGACTTCGCTGATTTCGCGATAGAAGCCCTGGACGGCGTTGAACTTCTTCGGGTCCTTTTTGAGCTCTTCTTCCGAATGCAGTTCGAGCTTCCATTGGCCCGGACCGTTGTCGTTCATGATCGAGAGATAGTAGAGACCGAGCACGATGTCCTGCGACGGCACGATGATGGGCTGGCCGTTCGCCGGATGCAGGATGTTGTTGGTCGACATCATCAAGACGCGCGCTTCGAGCTGCGCCTCGAGCGACAGCGGCACGTGGACCGCCATCTGGTCGCCGTCGAAGTCGGCGTTGAACGCCGCGCAAACCAGCGGATGCAGCTGGATCGCCTTGCCTTCGATCAGCACCGGCTCGAACGCCTGGATGCCGAGGCGATGCAAGGTCGGCGCGCGGTTGAGCAGCACCGGATGCTCGCGGATCACCTCGTCGAGGATATCCCAAACCTCGGGCTTCTCCTTCTCGACGAGCTTCTTGGCCTGCTTGACCGTGGTCGACAGACCCTTGGCGTCGAGCCGCGAATAGATGAACGGCTTGAACAGCTCCAGCGCCATCTTCTTCGGCAGGCCGCACTGGTGCAGTTTCAATTCAGGACCGACCACGATCACCGAACGGCCGGAATAGTCGACGCGCTTGCCGAGCAGGTTCTGCCGGAAGCGGCCCTGCTTGCCTTTGAGCATGTCGGCGAGCGACTTCAACGGCCGCTTGTTGGCGCCGGTGATGACGCGGCCGCGGCGGCCGTTGTCGAACAAGGCGTCGACCGCCTCTTGCAGCATCCGCTTCTCGTTGCGGATGATGATGTCGGGCGCGCGCAGCTCGATCAGCCGCTTCAAGCGGTTGTTGCGGTTGATGACGCGGCGATAGAGATCGTTGAGGTCGGACGTGGCGAAGCGGCCGCCGTCGAGCGGCACCAGCGGACGCAGATCCGGCGGGATCACCGGCACGTGGGTCAGGATCATCCATTCCGGCTTGTTGCTGGACTGGGTGAACGCCTCGATCAGCTTGAGCCGCTTGGCGAGCTTCTTCGGCTTGAGCTCGGAGGTCGATTCGATGATCTCCTGGCGCAGATCGGCCGCCATCTTCTCGAGATCAAGCGCCTTGAGCATCTCGCGGATCGCTTCCGCGCCGATCATGGCGGTGAAGCTGTCGGCGCCGAACTGGTCCTGCGCCTTGACGTAGTCGTCCTCGCTGAGAGCAGCTGGCGGTCCTTGAGCGGGGTGAGGCCGGGCTCGAGCACGACGTAATATTCGAAATAAAGAATGCGCTCGAGATCCTTGAGCGTCATGTCGAGCAGGAGGCCGATGCGGCGCGGCAGCGACTTCAAGAACCAGATATGCGCCACCGGCGCCGCGAGCTCGATATGGCCCATGCGCTCGCGCCGCACCCGCGACAGCGTGACTTCGACCGAGCACTTCTCGCAGATGATGCCCTTGTACTTCATGCGCTTGTACTTGCCGCACAAGCACTCGTAGTCCTTGATCGGCCCGAAAATGCGCGCGCAGAACAGGCCGTCGCGCTCGGGCTTGAAGGTGCGATAGTTGATGGTCTCGGGCTTTTTGATCTCGCCGTAGGACCAGGACAGAATCTTGTCGGGGCTCGCGATCGAAATCCGAATCTGGTCGAAGACCTGAGTCGGGACCTGCGGGCTGAAAAGATTCATAAGTTCTTGGTTCATCGTCTTCTCCTCGACGCCGTTGGAGCCGTCGCCCCGCGGGTCGGTTAAATTGAGTGTTCCCTCCCCCGATTACGGGGGAGGGAAAGGTCTTACTCGGCTGCCTCGGCAGCGCCGTCACCGCCGCGCTGCTGCTTGGAATTGTGCAGGTCGACGTTGAGGCCGAGCGAGCGCATTTCCTTGACCAGCACGTTGAAGCTTTCCGGGATACCGGCTTCGAACGTGTCGTCGCCGCGCACGATCGCCTCGTACACCTTGGTGCGGCCGGCGACGTCGTCGGACTTCACCGTCAGCATCTCCTGCAAGGTGTAGGCGGCGCCGTAGGCTTCGAGCGCCCACACCTCCATTTCGCCGAAGCGCTGGCCGCCGAACTGGGCCTTGCCGCCCAGCGGCTGCTGGGTGACCAGGCTGTAGGGGCCGATGGAGCGGGCGTGGATCTTGTCGTCCACCAGGTGATGCAGCTTGAGCATGTAGATGTGGCCGACGGTGACCTTGCGATCGAACGTGTCGCCGGTACGGCCGTCGAACAGCGTCACTTGGCCGGAGTGATCGAGGCCGGCGAGATCGAGCATGTGCTCGATGTCGGCCTCCTTGGCGCCGTCGAACACCGGCGTCGAGATCGGCACGCCGTGGCGTAGATTGGTGCCGAGCTCCATGAGACCCTTGTCGTCGAGCGACTTGATGGTCTCGTCCTCGCCGTAGATCTTGCGCAGCAACTCCTTGAGCGGCTTCGGATCGCGCTTGCCGTGATAGAGGTCGACGGCATTGCCGATCTTGATGCCGAGGCCGGCGCAGGCCCAGCCAAGATGGGTCTCCAGGATCTGGCCGACGTTCATCCGGCTCGGCACGCCGAGCGGGTTGAGCACGATGTCGACCTGCGTGCCGTCGGCGAGGAACGGCATGTCCTCGATCGGCACGATCTTCGACACCACGCCCTTGTTGCCGTGGCGGCCGGCCATCTTGTCGCCGGGCTGGATCTTGCGCTTCACGGCGACGAAGACCTTGACCATCTTCATGACGCCGGGCGGCAATTCGTCGCCGCGCTGCAGCTTTTCGACCTTGTCGAGGAAGCGCTGTTCGAGGCGCTTCTTCGATTCGTCGTACTGCTTCCGGATGGCTTCGATCTCCGCCATGATCTTGTCGTTGGGCGAAGCGAACAGCCACCATTGCGAGCGCGGATATTCGTCGAGCACCGCGCGCGTGATCTTGGTGTCCTTCTTGAAACCCTTCGGCCCGGCGATGCCCTGCCGGTTCTCGAGCAGCTCGGCGAGACGGCCATAGACGTTGCGGTCGAGGATCGCTTGCTCGTCGTCGCGGTCCTTGGCGAGCCGTTCGATCTCTTCGCGCTCGATGGCGAGCGCGCGCTCGTCCTTCTCGACGCCGTGGCGGTTGAACACGCGCACTTCGACGATGGTGCCCTGCACGCCCGGCGGCACGCGCAACGAGGTGTCGCGCACGTCGGACGCCTTCTCGCCGAAGATGGCGCGCAGAAGCTTTTCCTCCGGCGTCATCGGGCTTTCGCCCTTCGGCGTGATCTTGCCGACCAGGATGTCGCCGGCGCGGACTTCGGCGCCGATATAGACGATGCCGGCTTCGTCGAGGTTTTTGAGCGTCTCTTCCGAAACGTTCGGAATGTCGCGGGTGATTTCCTCCGGCCCGAGCTTGGTGTCGCGGGCCATCACCTCGAATTCCTCGATATGGATCGAGGTGAAGACGTCGTCCTTGACGATGCGCTCGGAGAGCAGGATCGAGTCCTCGAAGTTGTAGCCGTTCCACGGCATGAACGCGACCAGCGCGTTGCGGCCGAGCGCCAATTCGCCGAGATCCGTCGACGGACCGTCGGCGATGATGTCGCTCTTCTTGACCTGATCGCCCACCTTCACCAGCGGCCGCTGGTTGATGCAGGTGTTCTGGTTGGAGCGCTGGAACTTCATCAGCCGATAGATGTCGACGCCCGGCTTGGTCGGATCCGGCTCGTCGGTCGCTCGAATAACGATACGCGTGGCGTCGACCTGATCGACCACGCCGGTGCGGCGCGCGGCGATCGCCGCGCCCGAGTCGCGCGCGACGACGCCTTCCATGCCGGTGCCGACGAACGGCGCCTCGGCGCGAACCAACGGCACCGCCTGGCGCTGCATGTTGGAGCCCATCAGCGCGCGGTTGGCGTCGTCGTTCTCGAGGAACGGGATCAGCGCCGCGGCAACCGAGACGAGCTGCTTCGGCGACACGTCCATGAAGTCGACCTTGTCCGGCGGAATGAGCTGGACGTCGCCGGAATGGCGCACCACGACGAGATCGTCGGTGAAGCGGCCCTTGGCATCGATCGCCGAATTGGCCTGGGCGACCGTGTAGCGGCCCTCCTCCATCGCCGAGAGATAGATGACCTCGTCGGTGACGCGGCCGTCCTTCACCTTGCGATAGGGCGTCTCGACGAAGCCGTATTTGTTCACCCGCGCATAAGTGGCGAGCGAATTGATCAGGCCGATATTCGGCCCTTCCGGCGTCTCGATCGGACAGATGCGGCCGTAATGGGTCGGGTGCACGTCGCGCACTTCGAAGCCGGCCCGCTCGCGGGTAAGACCGCCCGGGCCGAGCGCCGAGAGACGACGCTTATGCGTGATCTCCGACAGCGGATTGGTCTGATCCATGAACTGGGAGAGCTGCGACGAGCCGAAGAACTCGCGCACCGCGGCCGCCGCCGGCTTGGCGTTGATCAGATCCTGCGGCATCACCGTGTCGATATCGACCGACGACATGCGCTCCTTGATGGCGCGCTCCATGCGCAACAGCCCGATGCGATACTGATTTTCCATCAGCTCGCCGACCGAGCGCACCCGGCGGTTGCCGAGATGATCGATGTCGTCGATCTCGCCCTTGCCGTCGCGCAGGTCGACCAGCGTGCGGATCACCGCGATGATGTCGTCCTTGCGCAGGATGCGCACGGTGTCCTCGACCGTGAGATCGAGCCGCATGTTCATCTTGACCCGGCCGACCGCGGAGAGGTCGTAGCGCTCCGGATCGAAGAACAGCGAGTTGAACATGTTTTGCGCGGTGTCGAGCGTCGGCGGCTCGCCCGGACGCATGACGCGGTAGATGTCGAACAGCGCGTCCTCGCGCGTCATGTTCTTGTCGATCGCCAGCGTGTTGCGGATATAGGCGCCGACATTGACATGGTCGATGTTGAGCAGCGGCAGCTCCTTGTAGCCGTGCTCATTGAGCAACTTTGAGATTCTTCTCGGTGATCTCCTCGCCGGCTTCGGCATAGATTTCGCCGGTCTTGGCATTGACGAGGTCCTCGGCGATGTAATGGCCGATCAGCTCCTCGTCGGTCATGCGCAGCGCTTTGAGCCCCTTTTCGGCGAGCTGGCGCGCCTGGCGCACGGAAAGCTTCTTGCCGGCTTCGAGCACGACCTTGCCGGTGTCGGCATCGACCAGATCGGCGACCGCCTTGTAGCCGCGCAGCCGGTTGGCATCGAACGGCACGCGCCAGCCTTCCTTGGTGCGCTTGTACGGCACCTGCTTGTAGAAGGTGTTGAGGATCTCTTCGCCGCTCATGCCGAGCGCATAGAGCAGCGAGGTGACCGGAATCTTGCGGCGGCGGTCGACGCGGGCATGCACGATGTCCTTGGCGTCGAACTCGATGTCGAGCCAGGAGCCGCGATAGGGAATGATGCGGGCGGCGAACAACAGCTTGCCCGAGGAATGGGTCTTGCCCTTGTCGTGATCGAAGAACACGCCGGGCGAGCGATGCATCTGCGAGACGATGACGCGCTCGGTGCCGTTGACGACGAAGGTGCCGTTGTTGGTCATGAGCGGAATGTCGCCCATGTAGACATCCTGCTCCTTGATGTCCTTCACCGACTTGGCGCCGGTCTCTTCGTCGATATCGAATACGATCAGCCGCAGCGTCACCTTGAGCGGCGCGGCATAGGTCATGCCGCGCTGGCGGCACTCGTCGACGTCGTATTTCGGCGGCTCGAATTCGTATTTGACGAATTCCAGCATCGAGGTGGAGGAAAAATCCGAGATCGGGAACACCGACTTGAAGACGGCTTGCAGGCCCTCGTTGGGCCGGCCGCCGTGCGGCTCCACCACCAGCAGGAATTGGTCGTAGGACGCCTTCTGAACCTCGATGAGGTTCGGCATCTCCGCGACTTCTTCGATTTTTCCGAAAAACTTCCTTACGCGCTTCCGACCGATAAACGTCTGCGCCATCATGTCCTCTCGCTCAATCGATCCGGACTTGAGCCGCCATGCTCAAGCCATAACGCTCGAACCCACTGGACCGGCATCCAGGAGGTCGAGGTACCGAGGCGATCAAGGCGACTCTCCGAAAGGCCGCAATCCATCGCGACCGTCCGGACAGGCGTCAGCGCCCTATTCTCCGGTGATTCGGCCAAATATCCGAATCACCTCTTCGCCTTTTTGGACCCCCGGGGTCTCGCTTCGCTCGCCCGGGGGTTCGGCTTAAGTAAGCATTCCTTACTTAAGCTCAAGCTTGTTACTTCAAGCTCAACCTTGGCGCCGACCTTTTCGAGGGTCGCCTTGATCTTGGCGGCCTCGTCCTTGTTGACGCCTTCCTTGACCGGCTTGGGCGCGCCTTCGACCAGGTCCTTGGCCTCTTTGAGGCCAAGGCCGGTAAGGGCGCGGACTTCCTTGATGACCTCGATCTTCTTCTCGCCGACAGCGGCAAGAACGACCGTGAACTCGGTCTTTTCCTCGGCCGCGGGTGCCGCGGCAGCCGCGGGACCGGCCGCGACCGCAACCGCGGCGGCGGCCGAAACGCCCCACTTCTCTTCGAGCAGCTTGGCGAGTTCCGAGGCCTCGAGAACGGTAAGGCCGGAGAGGTCGTCGACGATTTTCTGCAGATCAGCCATGAACTTTGTCCTTCGGTTCGAACCTTTGAATTGAGCAGACTTAGGCGGCAGCCGCCTCTTCGCCGCTCTTTGCGGCGTAGGCCGCAACGACACGAGCGACCTTGGCGGCAGGGGCATTGACCACCTGCGCGATCTTGGTCGCCGGCGCCTGGATCAGGCCGACGATTTTCGCCCTGAGCTCGTCGAGCGAGGGCAAAGCGGCGAGCGCCTTGACCCCGTTCGGATCGAGCGCGGTCTTGCCCATCGCTCCGCCGATGATCACGAACCGTTCGTGGGTCTTGGCGAAGTCGACGGCGGCCTTGGGCGCCGCCACCGGATCGCCGGAGAAGGCGATCAGGGTCGGGCCCTTGAGCAGCGACGCGATCGAGGCGACGTCAGAGCCTTCAAGAGCGATTTTGGCGAGGCGATTTTTCGCGACCTTCACGGTGGCGCCCGCCTGCTTCATCTGCCGACGCAGAGTCTGCATTTGGGCGACCGTGAGCCCGGAATAATGAGCAACGACGACGACCTTGGTGGTCTTGAAGACCTCGCCAAGGCTCGCGATCTGCTCAGCTTTTACCGCGCGTTCCACCAGCTCTCTCCGGTTGGCGGTCCGCATATGGAACCGCCGGGTTGATGTCTTGCATCCTGCCCCCGGCCAAGCTTGCGCTGGACCGGCCATCGAGGTTCGAACCGAAGGGCAATACCTGCCCTTTAGTCTTCACCCGTCTATGCAGGCTCTTGCGAATTAAGCCGTTTCCGGCGCCGGCAGTCTCGGACAGGAACACGCTAACAAATGCCACTAAGGTCCGCTGGCTCTTAGGAAATCCATCCAGGATAGCCTTAAAGAGCATGCCTCGCTTTTGTGGTTTTTGAAAAACGTGCAAAGGCGCGCCGACAAACCGGGCCGGCACGCCCATGGCCACTATTTAGCGCCCCGCAGCGGCTTTGCCAAGTGGATTCGACGGCTTCGGCCGGCGCTTTGCCGCGGCGTGTTAGCGGCTTAGCATCGCGCCAAAATACCACGCAAACGGGAGGCCGCCATGCCGCACAACACCGATCGCATCCTCACCACCCATGTCGGCAGCCTGATCCGGCCGCCGAAGCTGATCGAGTTCTGGCGCGCCATCGAGGACGGCAAACCCTACGACGAGGCGGCCTTCGAAGCCTGCCTGACCGAATCCGTCGCCGAGGTCGTGCGCCAGCAGGCCGAGGCCGGCATCGACATCGTCAGCGACGGCGAGTTCAGCAAAGGCGCTGAACTGGGCGTTCTACATCTTCAAGCGGCTCAGCGGCATCGCCGTGCGGCCGGCGACGGCCGAGGAAATGAAGGACCCGATGGCGTCCATGGGCGGCGGCCGCGACCACCAGGCATTCCCGGAATTCTATGCCGAATACGACGCCGCCTCGGGCTTGGGCAAACGGCTCGGCAACCGCGTCGTCGTCAACGGCGCCGATCAGGTATTCGGGCGCCGACCAGGTCGGGCGCGACATCAGAAACTCAAGGCCGGCATCGCCAAGGCCAAACAGCAATACCCGGCGCTCGCCGGATTCCTGCCGGTCGTCGCGCCGGCAAGCGCGCTGCCCGGCGCCAAGATCGAGCACTACAAGGACGAAGAGGCTTACCTGTTCGCGCTCGCCGAGGCGCTGCACCAGGAATACCAGGCCATCGTCGATGCCGGGCTTTATGTGCAGATCGACGATGCGTTCCTGCCCTACATGCACGAGCGCATGGTGCCGCCGATGTCGAACGCGGATTACCGGCGCTGGGCGCAGCTGCGCGTCGACGCGCTCAATCACGCGCTCAAAGGCATCCCCGAAGAGCGCTCGCGCTATCACATCTGCTGGGGAAGCTGGAACGGCCCGCACGCCTTCGACGTGCCGCTCAAAGACATCATCGATCTCGTGCTGCAAGTGCGCGTCGGCCATTATTCCTTCGAAGCCGCCAATCCGCGCCACGCCCACGAGTGGCGGGTTTGGGAAACCGTCAAACTTCCGCCCGGCAAAATCTTGATCCCGGGCGTGATCAGCCACGCCACCAATATCGTCGAGCATCCCGAACTGGTCGCCGAGCGCATCGTGCGGCTCGCCAAGATCGTCGGCCGCGAGAACGTCATGGGCGGCACCGATTGCGGCTTTGCGCAAAGCCCGTTCGCGCGCCGCGTTCACCCGACCATCATGTGGGCGAAGCTGAAAGCGCTGGCCGAAGGCGCGCGCATCGCGACGCGGGCGTTGTGGGGCAAGCAAGCGGCGGCGTGATGCAAAGCCCTCCCCCCTTGTGGGGGAGGGTTGGGTGGGGGTCGGGAGGTGACGTGACAGCGCGGACGACGCGATGTGTGCCTGTCGAAGTTTGCGCGTGACCTCTCGATCCCCACCCCTGCCCCTCGCCACAAGGGGGAGGGGAAATTAATGCGGCTGCTGCGATTCCGGGAACAGACTCGCCGGCACGACCTTCACGCCCGGGCCCATGGTCGAGGAGATCGCCACGCGGTTGATGAAGTGGCCCTTGGCGCCGGCCGGCCGCGACTTCTGCACGGCATCGGCAAAGGCGCGGATGTTCTCGACCAGCTTCTCCTCGCTGAACGAGGCCTTGCCGACGCCGGCCTGCACGATGCCGGCCTTCTCGACGCGGAACTCGACCGAGCCGCCCTTGGCGCCCTTGACCGCGGTGGTGACGTCCATGGTCACGGTGCCGACCTTGGGGTTGGGCATCAGGCCGCGCGGGCCCAAAACCTTGCCGAGGCGGCCGACCAGCGGCATCAGGTCGGGCGTGGCGACGACGCGATCGAAGTCGATGGCGCCGCCCTGCACTTTCTCGACCAAATCCTCGGCGCCGACGACATCGGCGCCGGCGGCCTTGGCCTCGTCGGCCTTGGCGCCGCGCGCGAACACCGCGACCCGCACCGAGCGGCCGGAGCCGTTCGGCAGATTGACGACGCCGCGCACCATCTGGTCGGCGTGGCGCGGATCGACGCCGAGATTCATCGCGACCTCGATGGTCTCGTCGAATTTCGCCTTGGCGCGCTCCTTGACCATCTTCACCGCGTCCTGGAGCGGATAGAGCTTCTCGCGGTCGACGCCTTCGCGCGCCGCGATCGTGCGTTTGCCAAGCGTGCTCATGACACCACCTCCAGCCCCATCGAGCGCGCCGACCCTTCGACCATGCGCATGGCCGATTCGATCGTGTCGCAGTTCAAGTCCTTCATCTTCTGCTCGGCGATCTCGCGCACCTGCGCCTTGGTGACCGAGCCGGCGATGTCGCGGCCCGGCGTCTTCGAGCCGCTTTCGAGTTTCGCCGCCTTCTTGAGGAAGTGCGACACCGGCGGCGTGCGCAGTTCGAAGGTGAACGAACGGTCGGCATAGACCGTGATGGTGACGGGGATCGGCGCGCCCTTCTCCAGCTTCTGGGTCTGGGCGTTGAACGCCTTGCAGAACTCCATGATGTTGAGGCCGCGCTGGCCGAGCGCAGGCCCGATCGGCGGCGACGGATTGGCCGCCCCCGCCGGCACCTGCAGTTTGACGTAACCGGTGATTTTCTTCGCCATGCTTTGCTCCTGTTAGTGGTGCGGATCTTGACGGCTGGCGACCGCCTCACCTTCCACGGCTTCACACTGACACTAAAGTCTCTGCACCTGCCCGAAGTCCAGTTCGGCCGCGACCACGCGACCGTAGATAGTCACGGCGACGCTCAGCCGCGAGCTCTGATCGTCCACTTCCTTGACGACGCCACGGAACGACGTGAACGGGCCATCGCACACCCGAACCGCGTCGTCCATCGCGAATTCATCGGACGGCTTCACAGTTTCTCCACCTGCCCGAATTCCAGCTCGACCGGCGTGGCGCGGCCGAAGATCGAGACCGCGACCTTGAGCCGCGAACGGCCTTCGTCGACCTCCTCCACCGTGCCGTTGAACGAGGCGAACGGGCCGTCGGACACGCGCACCTGCTCGCCGACCTCGAACGACACCGACGGCTTCGGCCGCTCGATGCCTTCCTGCACCTGATGCAGGATGCGTTGCGCCTCGGCCTCCGACAGCGGCATCGGCTTGTTGTCGGAGCCGAGGAAGCCGGTCACCTTCGGCGTATTCTTGATCAGGTGATAGGCCTCGTCGGTCATCTGCATCTTCACCAGCACATAGCCGGGAAAGAATTTGCGCTCGGCGTCGACCTTGCGGCCGCGCCGGACCTCGATGACCTTCTCCTTCGGGACCAGGATTTCCTCGAACAGGTCGGACAGCCCGCGCTGCTTGGCCTGCTCCCGGATCGAATCCGCCACCTTGTTCTCGAAGTTCGAGTAGGCGTGGACGGCGTACCAGCGGTTCGTCATGTCATGCAATCCGCATCATGAATTTGGGTCGCCAAAACACTCAACTGTTGATGCCGAGCAGGAAGCTGACGGCGATCCGCATCACCTGATCCGCCAGCAGAAAGAAGATCGACGCGATGACCACCATGACGAACACCATGATGGTGGTCACGGTGGTCTCCTTGCGCGTCGGCCAGGTGACCTTCTGCGCCTCGGCGCGCACTTCCTGCAGGAACTTGAACGGACTGATCTTCGCCATTGCTCGTACCAAATAGGCATTTCCCGCCCGACTTTAAGGACGAGACCGGCAACGCGGTTCCTTTTGGGGAAATGCTCGCCGCGGAAATCCGTCACCGGGCCGCTGGCGATGGCAGCTTCCTACTGCCGGGCGGTCGCAGCGTCAAGCGAGCAGGATCAAAGTCCGCGTCAGTGCCAGACGGCCGATACGCGATTCTAGCCGGTCGGCCGACCTGGCAGGAGTGGAGGGACTTCGAACCCCCAACCCCCGGTTTTGGAGACCGGTGCTCTAGCCATTGAGCTACACTCCTAGCGCCGGTCGGCGGCGTTTCACATGCCCTTTGGCGCGGAGCAACGCAAGCCCTCGCCCGGCCCCCGCCCCCCGGCCGCACGTGAACCCGGCCGGCCTGCCAACCGACACAAGGTTCGATGCTGTCTCGACGCACCATAATCCTCGGCGCCGTCTGCATGGCCGTCGCCAAGCCGGCGCTTGCCGCCGATCCGGCGGCGACCGCCTTCGTGGCGGCGATCTACGCAGCCTACAAAGGCAAGAATGCCAAAGGCATCCGCCTCGACACCGAGGCCAATATCCGGCGCTATTTCGAGCCGTCGCTCGCGGCGCTGATGATCAAGGACCAAAAGGACGCGGCGCGCCGGCACGACGTGCCCAACCTCGACGGCGATCCGTTCGTCGATGCCCAGGATTGGGACATCGCCGCCTTCGATATCGCCGTCACCGATACGGTCAACGGCACCGCAAGCGCCACGGTGAAATTCCGCAACAGCGATACGCCGACCGTCGTCGTGCTCGACCTGGTCAAGACCGGCAACGACTGGCGCGTCGGCGACATCACCTGGCAGCACGACGGCAAGAAAGAGACCCTGCGCGGGCTTTACCGCCACTGACGCGCCGCAAGCGCGAAAATTGGAGCGGGTGAAGGGAATCGAACCCTCGTCATAAGCTTGGAAGGCTTCTGCTCTACCATTGAGCTACACCCGCGCGTGAAGCGCACACTCGACGCGACGCGCCCACTACATAATGCCAGCTAAACTATAATATCAGCAAAAGTCGGCAACGTTGGCGTAACAGCGCGCCTGCCAACGCGGTTCCGTGCCGTAATACCGATAGCTATTGGTGCGCCGGTTATATGTCCAATAGTTTCCGTGCGCGTCGTAGCCGTACATGTTGCCGCGCGGATCGGTCTGGGTCTGCCAATACGTCCACTGGCGTGAATTGTAGCCGAGCGCGTTGGCGCCGCCGCCGGGCGCCGGCGTCACCACGAAATTATTCGGCACCCAGGGGTCGGGGATCGGCCCTTGCGCCAAGGCAGCGCCGTGCAGGGCCGCGGCGAAAATTCCAGTCAGCAACAACAGACGTTTCATCGGATCACCCGCGGTGATGTTTTGCGCTACGACGCCGCCCGGCGCGGCGCGGCTACGCCGCCGTCGACGCGAAAAATCTCGTCAAGGCACCAGCGCGCCACTTCGCTGCCGGTGGCGAACCAGACGCCGCCGGCCGCTTTCATGTGCGCAATGATGGTGCGCAAGGTATTGGCACGGCCGGGGCGCCCCGAAATGTAGGGATGGAACTGGAACGGGCAGTAGGCCGGCGCAATCTTCGACTCGGCGTGAAACTCGTCGAACATGCCCTTCCAAATCACCAGCGTGTCGGCCGGATTGCCGGCATCGTTGTGGCGATGCTGGTAGGTGCGGCCGTCGCCGAACGGCTGCCGCGGCAATTCGACCAGAACGCGGCCGTTCGCTTCCCACAGGAACGGCAGATCGTGGGAGAACGAATTGCTGTTCCAGAGGAAGCCGTGCTCCATCAGCAATTCGAGGCTGTTCGGGCTTTGCGTGCACGAGCGCCAGCCGAACGGCCGCTGGCCGGTGCGGGTGCGGATCATGTCGACGGTCTTGCGCATCACCTCGCGCTCCTGGTCCCGCGTCAGGTTGCGCGCCACTTCGTGGTGGTAGCCGTGGCCGGCGATCTCGTGCCCGTGGGCGACGATCGCCTTGACCGCGTCGGGGAAACGCTCGGCGATGGCGCCGCAGGTCAGGAACGTCGCCTTCACGTTCTCTTCCTTGAGAATGCGCAAGATCCGCCAGATCGCGGTGTGCGGGCCGTATTCGCACTGGGTGTATTCCTCGTGGTCGCGCGTGCCGTCGGGCAGCGGGCGGACGTCCTCGCCGCCCTGGAAATCGAAGGTCAGCGTGACCGCGACTTTGGCCTGGTTCGGCCAGACGAAAGGGCCGCCGTGGTGGTGGTCCTGCAACATGATCGATCTCCTAGCGCGCCCACGAAACTTTAAACGAGGCCGCATTTAAGGTCCATGACCGCGGCGGCGCGCGTTGATGCCTTATTGTCGTTCTTATTGCGCGAGCGCGGCTTCGATGCGCGCGACCGCCGCCGGCGGGGTCGCGAACAGGCGGTCGACCATGGCCTGGGTTTCGTCGGCGCTCATGGGATCGATGTCGATATCGAGCTTTGCCGCTTCCGCGAGGAAATCGGCGTCTTTCATGGCCGCCTGGGTGGCGCTGCGCAGAACGGCGAGCCGGTCCGGCGGCGTCCCGGGCGGTGCCGCCAGCGAACGCCCGAGCGCGAGCGGCAGATAGAGGAACTCCAGCGCCTGGCGAATGTCCGGCGACTTGGCCTGGTCGAGGATATTGGGAACGTCGGGATAGCGCTCATCCTTGCGCACCGCGCCCTGGGCGATGAGACGGACCTTGCCGTCGGCGGCCAGCCGGCTGAACTGGGAACGGAACAGCGACAGGCTGATGCCGCAGGCGCCCGTGATCTCGCCGCGCTCCAGCGCCAGCAGGCGTTCCGGCGTGCCGGGATAGCCGGCGATCACCTTGAACTTCATGCCGAGCAGTTGGCGATAAACGACCGGGAACGAATAGGACTGGGCGCCGGCGCCCGACGCGCCGGCGATGACCTCGCGCTTGTAAAGGTCGTCGATTGCGCGCACGCCGCTGCCGGCCGAGACGATGCAGGCGTCGTGATCGCTGTTCATGTTGCCGATCCAGGCAAAGTCGCGGCCGCGAAATTGCACCTGAGGCGATTTGTAGACTTCCTCCTGGATCGCGGTGCCGCGCACCATGCCGAAATAGGACCCGTCCTTCGGCACCGTATTGTAGATCTGGTTGGCCAGCGCCATGCCGCCGGCTGCCGGAACGTTCTGGACGATGACGCTCGGATTGCCCGGGATGTGGCGGGCGATGTGGCGCGCCAGGACACGAAGATAAATGTCGTAGCCGCCGCCCGGGCTGTTCGGCGAGCCCAAGGTCAGGGTGTGCGTTTTGTAAAACGTCTCGACGTCCTGCGCGGATGCACCGCCGGCGACGCATGACGCCACCGCGACCAGGATGAGCAAACCCGCACGCCGCAGGCTGGCAGAGTCCCGTCCGGCCACCCATTCCTCCCCGCCGCCATATCGACCCGGCATCGACCGGGCACCGCGCGACGTTTCGCACGCGCGGTTACATCGACACAGTTCTGGGTGCAATTCCAGCCTCGCCGCGGCCGGACCATGTCGATGGCTGCGAGATGATCCAGTGCCGGCGAAGCCGCCGTCATCGGTATCGGCCCGTATGGGCTCTCGATGGGACGCGCTTATTCAGTGAGCCGATGTCGTTCCGACACGCCCGCTTACCGCGTCAGGCGCGCCGTCGAGATGGCCTGCGCGAACAGCGCCTGCATCGCCGCGGTGATGTCGCCGTCGGTGGTCACCGTAAAGAACATGCCGGTCGAGGCGCAATTTTCCAGGTTGGGACTGATCTGGTTCTGATACGGCGCGACCCAGCTGTTGTACCAGGAATTGGTCGTCAGCGGCAGGTACTCGGTGTAGAGCACCGCAATCTGGATGCCGCGATTCTTGACCGTCGTGCACCACGCCGTGTTGAACGGCTGCTGGCAGCGGTTGCTGCCGCTCAGCGATTCCGAACAGGTGGTGTTGGCTTCGTCATCGACGCCGTCGGAGACGATGAACAGCACCTCCTGCGGCGTCGAGGTCGGCGTGCCGAGGCCCGGATTGGGCATGATGGTGTTGATTTGCGACATCGCGGTTTCGAAATTGGTATCCATGTCGCTATTGTTGTTGCTGCTGGTGAGCCAATTGTTCTTGTAGACCTGCAGCACGTTGATGTTGCCCGCCGCCGTCTGCGCCGTTGCCATATTCGACGTCAGCGCCTGGATGGTGTTCAGCCCGTTATTGGCGAAAGTGTAGATCGCCATCTGATATTGCGAGGTGTTCGAGCCTTCGGTCGCCGCCGCCGTGCTCATCAGCGATTGCGTGGCGCTGGCCAAATTCTGCATGCGCGTGACCACGCCCAGTTTCTGAGCCAGCGTGTAATTGTCCTCGCCGTTGGGATTGCCGAGATTGTCGGCGGCCGGATCGGTTTCATGGCAGGCGAAGGCACAGCCGCCTTGCGCCGACGTGTTCGCCACCATGGTGTTGATACCCGCGGTCGTCGCGGCGATGTTCATTGACGGTGAATTGTCGAGCAGCAGATAGAAATTGATGTTCACCGACAGGCCCGCCGCGGAGCTCGCGCTGCCGTTGATCGTGGTGGTCGGGATACCCATCAATCCCATGAACGTGTTGGTCTTGGTCGCCGTATAGGTAACGACCGCGGTGCGGCCGCCATTGGCGTCGGTCACGGTGATGGTCACGGTGCCGACCGCGACGTTCTTGAGGTTGATCGCCTCGGCGTTGAAGACGCTCGTCGCCGTAGCCTGGGCGGCGGTCGCGGTGCCGGAGATCGCGTTATGATCCACCGCCGACAGCGCGGCCGCATCGGCCACCGCGTCGAGCTTGCTCTTGGCCATATTGGCGGTCGAGTAGTCGATACCGGCACCGACCGAAAAGATGATCGGAATGGCCGACAGCGCGACGAACAGCGCCATGGTGCCGCCCTCGTTGCGGCGGAAACGACCCATCTGGTCGAGTGCATTGCGAAACAGGCGAGTGAAGTTTGCCATTGGCATAGCCCCGAATCTGTTGCCCGATCACGCCCGCGAGCATTTCACGGCAAGGGTCAATATCGGCTCGTGACCGCCGCACCCTCAAACGCGCGGTGGTCCCTCCACCTAAGTTTCTAAATCTGAAAAATACGTGAAACCACGTAGTGAAGACTCGCCGATTCCGCGCGACGTTTTTCCGACAATTCGAAAGGAAAAGCGCAACGGTTTGGAAAGCATCGTGACGACGGCGCGGCAACGGCGAATTTGCCGGCCACAATCGGCTGAATTTGCGATTGCTATGTCACGGGTGGCAGCGCAACACGCCGTTCCAGTCGCAATAGCCGTGGCCGAGGTGGCAGCAGCCGAAGGACGCTTCCGAGCAGTAGTAAAATTGATAGTCGATGCCGCAATGGTCCGAGCAATAGGGCCGGCTGGTGAAATTCTCCAACGTGCAATGGTTACGGAACCGCGGCGGCAATTGCTCGGGCCTCTGCCAGTCCACGCGGACGACGAGGCCGCTTGCCGAATTCGTTTCACCGGCGCGAGCCACCGGTGCCAGAACGGCGGAAGCGAGGACGGCAAGTGCAAGGGCCTTCAGCATCGGACTTCACCTCATTCACTGACGCGCGACGGGACAGATTGCAAGGCATCGGGCGGACCGGCAATCGAGGGGGCTTCCGCGATCGCCGTCGTCGCCGCTGCGGCAGCAGGCTGTCGCGGCAAGCGGATGGTGAACCGCGAACCCTCGCCTTCTTTGCTTTCCACCGTGACGGCGCCACCGTGCATGTCGACCACCATCTTGACCAGGTAAAGGCCGACACCGGTTCCGACGATTCCCGATACGTTGCTGCCGCGGTGATAACGCTCGAACAGCCGATCGAGGTCACTTTCGGGAATGCCGATGCCATGATCGGCGATGGCGACGACAACCTCGTCGGCCGCCGGCGCGGCATCCACCGCGATGACACCGCCGTCCGGCGAATACTTGATGGCGTTGGACAGGATATTGCTGAAGACCTGAAACAGCAGTTTTGCATCGCCGACCATGGGCATCGGCGCCGCAGCGATCCGCTCGGCAATGTGTGCGCCCGGCACCATCTCGCGATGCAGCTGGCAGACCTCTTGCAGCAAGGCGGCCATGTCCATCTCGGTGGGACGGAAATACTGTCCGACGCCGCCGACGCCGCCGTCGATCAGGCGCGAGGCATTGAGCAGATTGTCGATCAGCTGCGTCATGCGCAGCACGGCGCTGCGCACCTTACCGGCCCGTTCGCCGATCTCGGCTGCGCTCACGCTGTCTTTCAGCTTGATCAGCCGCTGGGCGTGGCCGTCGATGACGGTCATCGGCGTGCGGAATTCGTGGGAGGCCATGGAGACGAAATTGCGCTGCTGTAGCGCCAACCGTTGCTCCTGCGCCAGTTGCTCGGCGAGCATCGCGGCTTGGCGCGCCAGCATGCGCTGGCTACGCATCAACTCGAGCGCATTGTCGCGGAACACCAGGGTGGCTTGCGCCATTTCGCCGATCTCGTCTATCCGCTCGGTTTCCGGAACATCGATCGCGGTGTCGTTGGCGGCAAGGCGGCGCATGCGATCCGCAAGATGCAAGAGCGGGCCGGAAATGGAACGGCTGATATGAAACAACGCAGCAACCACCAGCAGACCCGCGATCGCCACGGCGAGGAGAATGAGCCAGAACGCCTGCCCGTACGCCACCGCGAGACGATCGCTGGCAACCTGCGCGCTCTCGACCGCCTGATCGGTGAGCTGGCCGAGCGTATCGCTGGCCGCGTTATAGGCGACACGCGAGGCGCCGCCGTAGATCGCCAAGGCCTCGGCCTTGCGATTGCCGCGCGACAGCACCAGCATCTGGTTGACGATCGTGCGATAGTCGGTCCAGTGCGCCCTGAACCGATCGTACAGATCGTTTTCCGCCACATCGTGCGCGATCTTCTCAAAACCGCGCTCGGCTTGCGCAATCGAGCGGTCGAGCTCCGCCATGTCCTTTTCGGTCGCGGCGGTCTCGGATGGCTCCGTCGACAACAGATTGCTGCCTTCGATGGCGCGAAAATCGGAGGTGAAATTGTTGAGATCGCCGAGCACGCGCGTGGTCGGCAGCCAGACCTCGGCGACGTTCGCGGACAGCCGGTTGAAATTGCTCAGCCGCCAAATGCTGAACGAGCCGAGGATGCAGACCAGCAGGAAGAAAACGAGAAACACGCCGGCCAGGTGATAGCGAATAGACTGCGGGCGCCCGGCCAGCCATCCCCACCGTTTTGGAAAAATACGGATTGGCAAACAACGCTCTCCTTAGAGTTGGCAGAATGATGGACTTGACGGAATTATAGTGTACTTGTCTGCCGCCGTGAACGCGAGTTTGGCATGGCCGAGACGCCGACCAAAATTCTCTGCATCGAGGACGACCGCGAGACCGCGGCGCTGATCGCCGAGGAGCTCCTCGACCGCGGCTATGCGGTCATCCTCGCCCATGACGGCCGCGAGGGGCTCGCCGCCATCCTGCGCACCATGCCCGACCTGGTGCTCTCCGACATCAGCATGCCGGCGATGTCGGGCTTCGAGCTCCTGGAAAGCCTGATCGCGCTGGCGCCGCGGTTCGCGAAAATGCCGTTCGTTTTCCTGACCGCGCTGACCGACCGCGACAACGAGCTCAAAGGCCGGCAATTGGGCGCCGACGACTATGTGACCAAGCCGATCGATTTCGACGTGCTCGCCACCATCATCACCGCGCGGCTCGCCGGCGTCGCCCGCACCGGGCTGTGGCCGAAGACCATCGCGCTCAACGAGCGCGAGGTCGAGGTTCTGACCTGGGCGGCCCGCGGCAAGACCTCGGCGGAGATCGCCAAAATCCTCGACCTGACCAAGCGAACGGTCGATTTCCACATCGACAATGCACGCGGCAAGCTCGACGCCGCGACCCGCACCGAAGCGGTTCTCAAAGCGGCAACCGGGCGCCTGATTGAGCCGTGAGGCTTGATCACCAGGTGTAATAAAGACAGATCAGCGCGAACGGGATGCCGGCAGCGCCGATATAGAGCCAGCTGCGGTAGCCGCCGGCGTCGTGCGGC
Organism: uncultured Alphaproteobacteria bacterium; assembly: GCA_963831975.1. Taxonomy (GTDB): domain Bacteria; phylum Pseudomonadota; class Alphaproteobacteria; order Rhizobiales; family Xanthobacteraceae; genus BOG-931. Next base: position 803,822 of record CAWHSO010000025.1, on the reverse strand, counting down.
ATCCGAAACAGCTGAATCAGCAGCCAAGCGCAGACGGCGAACCCCAAGGCCAGCCGGATAAGGTCGTTGGGCGTATCGTAAGCCGTTGCGATCGTTTCGTTTTGCGGGAGAGCCACGCGAAATGTCAGAACCGCGAGCGCAATCAGGAATACCGACCGCAGGGTCAGGCCGGCGAACTGTTGCCAGGCCGGGACGCCGGAATTCGGCATTTTGGTTTCGGGGAGACTCACGTCGAGACTCACCTATCGGGTCAATTTCTCGTTCAGAATTATACAAGAAATGTGCCAGGAAATATACGGCTCGACGTCGTTCTAAACAGCATCCGGCGCGGACGTGGATGCGGCTTGGCGCTCCGAGCCGAGAAAGAAGGTTTGCAGCGCCGGCACGACCACGAGCAGCAGCACCGGCCCGATCAGCATGCCGCCGACGATGACGGTTGCGAGCGGCCGCTGCACCTGGCTGCCGATGCCGGTGGAGATGGCGGCCGGCAGCAGGCCGATGCAGGCCGACAGCGTCATCATCAGGATCGGCCGCATCTGTTGCTGCACCGCCTGGAACATGGCTTCGACCGGCGTCATGCCCTCGGCAACGACCCGGTAATAGCCGTTGATGATCAGAATGCCGCTCATCACCGAGACGCCCAACAGTGAAATGAATCCGATCGCCGCCGAGACGCTGAAATCCAATCCGGTGATGGCGAGCGCCAAAATGCCGCCGCCAATCGCAAACGGCAGGCCGAGCAGCGCCAACAGCGTGTCGCGCACCGAATTGAACAGCGTGTAGAGCAGGATCATGATCAGGACGAGTGTGATCGGCAGAATGACCGCAAGCCGCATCTTGGCCTCCTGCAGCCATTCGAATTCGCCGGACCATTCGATGCGATAGCCGGTCGGCAGCTTGACATTGTCGGCGATGCGCTGCTGCGCTTCCTCGACGGCGCCGGCAAGGTCGCGGCCGCGCACGGAAAACTTGATCGGCACGAAGCGCTGGTTGCGCTCGCGGAAGATATAGGACGCGCCGGTGTCGAGGGTGATCGAGGCGAGCTCGCTCAAGGGGATATAGGCGTTGCCGTCGGACGACTGCACGCCGATCTTGAGATTGCGCACGTCGTCGATATTCTTGCGAAACTCCGGCGCGAGCCGCACCACGACGCCGAATTGGCGGTCGGCCTCCAACAGGTTGGTCGCCTGGTCGCCGCCCAGCGCCGCTTGCACGACGTTGTTGACGTCGTTGACGCTGAGCCCGTAGCGCGCCGCTTTGGCGCGATCGACCCGGATGTTCAAGTTCGGCTGGCCGAGCACCCAGAACGCGCCGAGATCGGTGATGCCCGGCACTTGCGCCATTTCGTGCATGGCGGCCTTGGCGATCCGCTCCAAGGTGGCGAGATCCGGCCCGATGATTTTTGCCGAGTTGGCGCCTTTGACGCCGGACAATCCTTCCTCGACGTTGTCCTGGATATATTGCGAGAAGTTGAAATCGATGCCGACGAACTCGTTGCCGAATTCGGTTTGCAACTCGTCGATCAGCTTTTCCTTGGTCAAGCCGGTGGGCCACTGATCGAACGGCTTGAGCGGCACGAAAAATTCCGCATTGAAGAAGCCTGCCGCGTCGCTGCCGTCGTCGGGCCGGCCATGCTGCGACACCACGGTAATGACTTCGGGATGGCGAAGCAGAATTTCGCGGATCTTGTTCACGGTCGGCATGCCGGCTTCGAGCGACATGGTCGGCGGCATGGTGGCGCGAATCCACAGATTGCCTTCCTCGAGCGTCGGCAGGAATTCCGAGCCGAGGCGCGAACCGATAAAGCCCGAAACGACGAGAAAGATCAGCCCGATCGCGACGGTGATGTTGCGGTTGGCCAGCGACCAACGCAGCACCGGCGTATAGACGGCGCGCAGCCTGCGCACGACGACGGTCTCGACTTCCTCGATCCGCTCCGGGACGATGAGCGAAGCGAGACATGGCGTGACGGTGAACGTCGCGATCAGCGCGCCCACCAGGGCATAGGCATAAGTCCGCGCCATCGGGCCGAAAATCTGGCCTTCGACGCCCTGCATGGTGAACAACGGAATGAACGCCGCGACGATGATCGCGGTGGAGAAGAGCACCGCGCGATCGACTTGCAAGGCGCTCACCATGATGAGGCGCAGCCGGTCGGTCCAGCCCGGCAAGCTCGAGAAATCGCTGCCGCGCGTCGGATCGCGGCCCCACTTTCCCTCCGCCAACTGCCGCAGCAGCGCTTGGGTGTCCTGCGGCCGCGCCTGGAAATTGCGGTAGACGTTTTCGACGACGATCACCGCGGCATCGACGATGATGCCGAAGTCGATGGCGCCGACCGAAAGCAGATTGGCGTCCTCGCCGAGCAGCACCAGAATGATGATGCTGAAGAACAACGCGAACGGGATGTTGGCGCCGACGATGATGGCGCTGCGCAGGTCGCCGAGAAAGATCCATTGAATGAAGAAAATCAGCACGCAGCCGAAAACCAGGTTGTGCAGCACCGTGCTGGTGGTGACGTCGACCAGCTGGGTGCGATCGTAGAACGGCACGAGCTTGACGCCGGGCGGCAGGCTGCCGTCGCTGTTGATTTTCGCAATCTCGGCGCGGACGCGCGCCACCACGTCGTTGGTGTGCAGCGTTCGATTCATGATGACGATCGCCGCGACCACGTCGTCTTCGCGGTCGCGGCCGGCCTTGCCGAGCCGCGGCACATAGCCGACGGAAACCTTGCGCGACGTCCTTGACGAACACCGGCACGCCGTTCTGCTGGAACAGCAGGACGTTCTCGATGTCCTTGACGGTGATAGCCTTGAGTCAAATCCTCGGCACCGCCGGCATTCATCAGGCCGACGCCGCGGATGTTCACCGACTGCTGGCCGAAATTGATGGTGCGGCCGCCGACATTGATATTGGCGTTGCCGATCGCGGTGATCACCTGCGGCAGGGTCACGTTATAGGCGTCGAGCTTGTGCAGATCGACGTCGACGTCGTATTCCTTGGTGGTGCCGCCCCAGGTATTGACCTGCACGACGCCGGGAACGGTGAGCAGGCGCCGCTGCAAGACCCAGTCCTGCACCGTGCGCAGATTGGTCAGCCCGAAATGCGGCGGGCCGACCACCTGATAGCGGAAGATTTCGCCGACCAGGCTCGTGCCCTGGATTTGCGGCATGACGTTGTTCGGCAGGTTGACGTTCTGCTGCAGATTGATCGCGGTCTGCGTCAGCGCGAAATAATAATCGACGCCGTATTGAAACACGACGCGGACGAACGACAGGCCGTAGAACGACGTCGAGCGGATGACGTCGACGCCGGGCGTCGCGGCAAGCCCGACCTCGATCGGAATGGTGAAGTAGCGCTCCATCTCCTCGGCCGACTGGCCGGGCGATTGCGCGGTGATCTCCAGGATCACCGGCGCCGGATTGGGATAGGCTTCGATATTGAGCCTGGAAAAAGCGAACATGCCGGCGACGACGAACACCAGCAGGCCCAAGAGGACCAGCGGGCGACGGGTCAGGACGAATTGCAGCACGCCGCGGAGCACGTCGGTCTCTTCTAGTGCGATGTTATGCGCGTCGCCGCCCTGATCATCTCAGCGCGACGCCGTGGAAAGCGTATTGCTCAGGAACAGCGCGCCTTCGGTGGCGACCAGCTCGCCGGTCTGCACGCCGTCGAGAATTTGCCGGTAGCCGTCGCGCTCCTGCCCGATCGTGACCCGGTGCCGGGTGAAATGGCGGCGGTCGGCGGTGACCCACGCCGTCATCGTGCCGTCGCCTTCGCGCACCACGCCGTCGAGCGGAATTGCCGGCGAGCGCATCGGCGCGCCGACGCTGATGACGAAATCGGCGAACATGCCGGAGCGCAGCTCGTGCTGCGGATCGTTGACCTCCGAGCGCACCAGGACACGGCGGGTGTTCGGATCGACGGTTGCGGCGATCGTGGTGACCTTGCCGTCGAATAGCGCGGCCGGGAAATGCGCTGACCTTGACTTGCACCTGTTGACCGACGCGAAACGCCGGGCTGTCGGTCTCGGTGACATTGGCCAGCATCCACATCGTCTTGATATCGGCAACCGTGTACGGCGCCGGCTCGTTGCCGGGCTGCACGTAAAGCCCCGGCGCCGCATTGCGCGCCGTGATGCGGCCGGTGATCGGGCTTGGCACCACCAGGGTCGGATCGGCGCTGCGCTTGGCGATGATGCTGTCGATCTCGGCATCGGTCTTGCCGAACAGCCGCACCGCGTCGCGCGCCGCCTGCAGATTGCCTTCGGCGGTCTGCTGGTCCGAGGTCGCCTGCTCGACGTCGTGCTGCGAAACCGCCCGCGTCGTGTAGAGATCGCGCAGCCGCGCCAGATTTTTGCTGTTCAGCTCCAACACGCCCGCGGCCGCGATCAACGTCGATTCCGCCTGCAGCAGATCGGGGCTGTCGATGGTGAACAGCGTCTGGCCTTTGGTCACGTCGTTGCCGACCTCGGCAAACAGCGCGATGATGCGGCCCTGATACGGCGTGAAAACCTGGACCGTCATGTCCTCGTTGAAGCCGATGCTGCCGATGGCGTCCTTCTCGACCGGGAATTCGCGCTCCTCCACCGGCTCGACCTTGACCGAGGCGAGCTGGGAATCCGACAGGTCGACGCCGTCGCGATCGCTGGACGCGGCATTTGGCACGGCGGCCTGCGGCGTGCCCACACCCGGCTTCGGCGTAACGCCCGGACGCAAGGTCCAGTAGGCGACGACGGCAATGGCGAGGAGCGCGGCGACGACCGCCGCTCTCGCCCGGTCCACTGTCATAGGGGGAGCCATGTCATGCGGGGAGCCATCGATAAGCCGCATCCAGACGTGTCGGCCGTCCCACGACATGGCCATGCGGCCCGTGTCGCGGTCTACTGTCATTAATCACAGCAATGAGACTTAAAGCGAACGCATGTGCAACTCATGACAGTCTATCATGGATGAAGAACCGCGTTATTCGCGCCGCCGCTGCAGCGCGATAGGGCGGCCGGTTCTCAGCACTGAATTAATCACAGTGTGGCCGGCCGAACATAGCCAATACCGGACAAATCCGAAATAATGCCCGGCGTTGCATCGTCGCGCGTTTGTTCAACGTTACAAGTTGCCGATGTCGTATGTGGCGGTCAGGTGGTTGTCGGCAGGTACCACCGCTCTCGCGGCCGTGACACTATTGGCAAGTTGCGCGGTCGGACCGGATTTTGTTCATCCTGCCGCGCCTGAAATCACCCGCTACACCCGCGAGCCGCTTGCCCCGCAAACGTCATCGGCCGACGTCGCGGCCGGCCAGCGCCAGCGCTTCATCGCAGGCCGCGACATTCCCAAGGAGTGGTGGGCGGTGTTCAAGTCGCCCGCGCTCAACGCGCTGATCGAGCGATCGCTCGCCAACAATCCCAATCTGCAATCGGCGCATGGCGACGCTGCGCGCCGCGCAGCAGGCGGTCTACGCGCAAGAAGGCAAGTTCTTCCCGCTGGTGCAGGCCAATTTCAATCCGACGCGCAACGCAGACGGCGGCCTCGCTGTCACCAGTGCCGGCGTCCGGCGCCAGCATCTACAATCTCTACACCGCGCAGCTGCAGGTCTCCTACACGTTCGACGTCTGGGGCCTCAATCGTCGCGCAGTGGAATCGCTGCAGGCGCTCGCCGACGTGCAACGCTTCGAGGTCGAGGCCGCCTATCTGGCGCTGACATCGAACGTCGTGGTCGCGGCCATCACCGAGGCATCGCTGCGCGGCGAGATCGAGGCGACCGATCAGTTGATTGCGATCAACGGCAAGATGCTCGACCTCCTCAAGCGCCGGCTGGACACCGGCTATAGCAACGGCAGCGACGTCGCCGTGCAGGAGGCGGCGCTGGCCCAGGCCAAGGCGACGTTGCCGCCGCTGCGCAAGGCGCTGGCGCAGCAACGCGACCTCTTGGCGGCGCTGTCCGGCGCCTATGCCGGCGAAGGACCGCGCGAGACCTTCCGGCTCGCCAACCTGCATTTGCCGGTCGATCTGCCGGTGAGCCTGCCGTCGCAATTGATCGAGCAGCGCCCGGACGTGCGCGCCGCGACGGAGCAATTGCATGCCGCCAGCGCGCAAATCGGCGTCGCCACCGCCAACCTCTTACCGAACTTCACCATCAGCGCCAACGGCGGCTACTCCAATACGGTCTTTGCCGCCCTGATCTCGCCGCAGAGTCTCGCCTGGGAGCTCGCCGGCAACGCCACGCAAACGATATTCGACGCCGGCACCTTGCTGCATCAGCTCGAGGGCGCGCGCGACACTTACCAGGCGGCGGCGTGGACTTATCGCGGCACGGTGATCGGCGCGGTGCAGAACGTCGCCGACGCGTTGCGCGCGCTGCAAAACGACGCCGATGCGCTGCGCGCCGCGCGCGACTTCGAGCGCGCCGCCAAAAAAAGTTTCGACCTGGCGCAGCAGCAACTGGAAAAGGGTCAGACCAACGTGCTGCTGCAGCTCACCGCGCAGCAGACTTATCTGCAGGCGACCATTCAGGTGGTGCAGGCGCAAGCGGCGCGGCTCGCCGACACCGCAGCTTTATTCCAGGCGCTCGGCGGCGGCTGGTGGAACCGAATCGAGCCGCCGGTAGAAAAGACCCTCGACGTCGGCACGGGCCAAGCCGAACCGATTCGACAGGACGCCCCGCCACAATGACCCTGCCCTGCCACCGGTTTCATTGCGGGCTGGCGGTCAGACCTCAGATTCAATCTCGCGAGCTGTCTCTTGTGATGCGGCCGACAGCTTGGCCTTGTTCTGCTCGATGATTCCTTCGAGACGCGCAATGTTCTGAATGAGGCGATCGCTGGCGAGACGGAGAAAGTAATAGCCGAATTCCGGGTTCTCGAAATAGATTTCGAGCAGCCGGTCGTAGGTGATGGTCAGCACTTCCCCGCTCTCGACACATTCGACGGTCTGCGTCCTTTTGTTGTTGGGCGTGATGAAACCAAGCTCCCCCATAAGACGTCCCGGCGGCAGTTCGACGCCGATTTCGGTCACCAGGAACTTTCCGGTGACCGTCAGATACATCTCGTTGGCCGGCTGGCCTTTGCGAAACAGGACATCGCCTTGGCGATAGGCGCGCTGGTTCATGAATGGCTTGAGCCAGTCCATCGACAGATCGCCTTGCGCGGCGATGCGTGCCCGCTTGACCAGGCTGCGCATCTGATAGAGGCGCCAACTGTTGATGGGCAGCAACAGCAGATACATCAAAAAGGTCGAGATTGCTCCGGCAAACGCCCCATAAGCCATGAAGAACAAGGCGCTGATGATGCCGAAAACGCGCAGCGGCACCATGGTTCGCATCAGCATCGTCGCGGCATAAAAGCCCGCGCCGACGAGCGCGCACATGCTGGCAACATTGATGTTGGCCACGACGATGTCGAGGAGCCGCTGGACGACTGCGTCGAACGTGATGTTGCTGGGATCGACACCGATCTGAACCAGCAGTTTGTTGAACGAAAGATTCTCCGAGGCGCGTTCGAGCGCATGGTTCAATATCGAAGTCAGATCGAGATATATGCTCTTCATTCCCGCTCCAGCGATGATCCGCCATCGGTGACCGATATAACGATGGGCAGGCTATGAATCTACCCGCAAGTATTTCGCCCGGGATAGCCGCATTCACGAGCCGTTTGTCATAACTGCGATATAATGGCAGCCTAGCCCACCATAGCACGGCGGCTGGTGCGGATGGGATCGCCAATCCTCCCGATCATCGCCTGCGGATATGTGTCGCACAGCTCGCCCAAGATGGCGGCGATTCCCGGTTTGTATTGATCACTCAGTTCCACGAGTGGCAAGCGAACCCTGGGCGACATCATTCCAAATAAACTCAGCGTGTATTTGAGCGCGACGGGATTCGTCTCACAAAACAGCGCGGCGGTCAGTTGCGCGATCGGGCGTGCGAGCCGTTGCGCTCTCGCCACCGGACCCTGCCGCCATGCGAGAAACATGCTTCGGCACAGGCCGGGCGCGACATTTGATGTGACCGAGATGCAACCGTCGCCGCCCTGCGCCAGGAAGGCCAAGCCGAGCGCATCGTCACCCGATAGCAGCCGAAAATCCGGCCCCACCAAGGTCCGCAAGCGCGCCGGCCGAGTCACGTCGCCGCTGGCGTCCTTGAGGCCGATAATCCGCGGCAGTTCAGCGAGCCGCGCGATCGTGGCATCGGCAAGGCCGCATGCGGTTCGCGACGGGACGTCGTAGAGAATGATCGGTAATCCGGTCGAGGCAGCAATCTCATGGAAATGGGCGTAGAGGCCCGCCTGTGTCGGTTTGTTATAGTACGGCACGACGGATAAGACGGCATCGGCGCCGATCGCTTCCGCATCTTTGGTCAGCGCAATCGCATGATCGGTCGCATTCGCGCCCACACCGGCGATGACCGGCACCCGACCGCGTGACACGGCAACCGCGATGCGGATGAGCTCGCCCTGCTCTGCAGACGTCAGCGTTGACGCTTCACCGGTCGTCCCGCAGACGACAAGCGCCGTTGCCCCGGAAGCTATCTGAAGATCGCAAAGCCGTTCGAACGCCTCGCCGTCGACATCGCCGGTGTCGTCGAACGGTGTCGGCAAGGCAGGTGCGTAGCCCGACAATTTCGCGACATGGCGGCCGATGGTGGGCATCGTGATCTCACAGCGAATGCGAGCTCAATCACTTTGTCTGAATTGGCCTGCTTGAGAGCGGCGGTCAGGCCACCCGGCGTTCGCGCGTCGTATCGTCCGCGGACCGCGCGGCCGTCGTCGGTTTGCCCGTCAAGTCAAGTTCGAGGACGCCGGAAACAGCGACAACGGCCCCAGGTTGGTTTCCGTTTTCGAGTCGGACGTATCGAAGCGCCTCGGCGCGATCGACGAAGAGGCCGCCGCGGACCCCGTTCTGGTCTTGGACCACCCAGTTTCCCCTGGCGTCCCGACCAATCATAAAGAGTGGAGGTTTCAGACACGACGGAGGTTCAGTGTTGTTGTTGCGCATTGGAGTTTTTCTTTGATGATGGCCAAAGACGTCCAGCGGTGAATGCCTAATTACGGGATCGGCAGATCGTCGTCATTCTTCGAGGAGAGCATATACTGGCCGCGGAATAGCTCCTTTTCGATCGCGTCGCGATGCCGGCGCTGGCTCGAGACAGCGTTCGAAATCTCGGTGATAAGCTTCCGCCATTCCGCGATGACCGATCCGATGAAGCTGCCCAGAAACGGCGCGCGGTTCGCCACGACTTCGCTCGCCGCGCAGAGCAGACCGGCAACGCGGCCGCCCTGGTTTTCGACGTCGAGATCGAACGGCTCGGCGAGGAACATCATCGCGCATCCGGCCGGCTCGCTCTGTCTGCGGGCAAAGCGTGCAGCCGACTGCTTGAAAAGGAACAGACCTCCGCTGCACGCCCGCCGCTTCACGGACCACCCAGAGCCCGCTCTTGTTGCGGCCGATATAGAACAGCGGAATTGCCTCGCTGAGCGCGCTGGCATCGGGCCGTCGCGGCAATTGCGTTGCCGGCGTCGACGCGGCAAAGGACCTGCGCGGCGCCGCCGCTCCTTGTCCATGGCCGGCGTAAGCCAGACGCATCTCGTCCGGCCAGAGTTCGCGCAAAACGCGGGAATGCTTGAGCTGTCTGATCATGACTGTCTCGATTCGCGACGATGCCAATCACTGCGCCAATGTGCTGCCGAACCGCATAAAAATTCGAGATGGAACGGCAGGCTTTCTCATAAAGGCGCTATTGAAATAGCCGCACCCACCAGGATTGCGTTGAATTGGCGCCGATTCGTTTCCTGACCGTCCGCATGATCTCGACGAATCGGTCCCGATGAACCTTGTCGGTCGGCCGAAATTCGACATGCCGGCAATCCGACAATGGCGACTTGGGCTTGATGTCGAAGGTTACTTTGTCCAGAACGCGAAGATCTTTGAGGACAATTTCGAGCTCGGTGGGAAAATTGCCGGTTAATTTATACGCGCCGAGCGTGTCCAGCGCGGCATCGTAGGTCCGCGCTTCGGACAATTCGAGAGTTTGGCTGATATTTCTGGAGTTGGTGGCCCGCAGGCCCGCCCGCCGATGTCGCCGAACGCTGGGCCGTATCGATGGATGTCATACTCATTGGAGCCTGACCTCACGGTCATTGATACTGCACGTAATGTGCTCGCCGACGCATATGAATTCGAGACGAAGCCAAGCGCTTTCTCATAAAGGCGGCATAGGAGTGTAAGCGGAATCTGAAAGCGCGTCATCTATGCGAAGTTGTCGCAGCAAACGACGCTAGCCGTGTCGGCCGAGACCTGCGGCACCGGCGACACGCCACGTGGCCCATGTGGCGCGACCTCGGTCATGCGGCGGGCTTGAAAAAACGCGCGCAGGATGGCGACCGGCATCAGTTCGTGGTTGGCATCGGCGCGTATCGTCGAGCGTGGCCGGCACGTTCGGCTGCCGAGACAGCGAGCAAAACCATTCGCCACTTTCGTATTCGAGCCGCCGCAGCTGCCAGTCCGGCAGTTCGAGCGCGATGACGGCCATTGCCGCGTCGGTCCAGGCGCCGGCTTCGATCAACCGGTCGATCCGCGACGCCTGTCCCGATTTGCTGAGAACAGGTATGCGTTTGCAGGCGCCGACGATGATTTTTGTGAAGAGGCTGCGATCGAGCTGCGGCGCAACCCGCAGCTCGTCGTCGAGCCGGTCGAAAAGCACCATGTAATCGGCGGCAAACGCCATCGGCAATGCTCGCAAGACGCCGGACCCATCGGCCGGCGCCTCGAAACATGGCGTCAAAGGCCATAAAGAAGCCAGAGCAGACGGCTTGCGACTTTATAATGGCGGAATAAGCGTTCCTCCCCTTCCCGCCCGATCTTTATAAGATTCCTATAACACGGCTTTCGCGGTCCTCTCGAATTCATATGCCTTGCGCATCTACATTCGCAGTCTGCACCGCGCAAGGAGCAGCGAAATGCTGGACGTCGTCATGCTCGCCATCGGCTTGGGCTTTCTTCGCGCTGTCGATCGGCTACGTCTACGCCTGCGACCGGCTGTGAGGAGCGCGCCATGACCTTCGATTACACGCTCGCCGCCATCGTCACCGCGGGCCTCCTTCTCTACCTCACCTACGCTCTGCTCAAACCCGAGCGCTTCTGAGAGGCGCATGCCATGACCCTCATCGGTTGGATTCAAATCCTGCTCTATTGCGCGATCATCATCGCCATCACGCCGGTTCTCGGCGGCTATATGACGAAGGTGTTCGGCGGCGAGCGGACTTTCCTGTCGCCGGTCCTGCACCCGGTCGAGGCGGTGATCTACAAGATCGCCGGCGTCGACGAACGGCGCGAGCAAGGCTGGCTCATCTATACCGTCGGCATGCTGCTGTTCCATGTCGGCGGCTTTCTCATTCTTTACGTATTGATGCGCCTGCAAGCCGGCTTGCCGTTCAATCCAGCCGAGCAATCCGCCGTCGCCGAGGACTTGTCGTTCAACACGGCGATGAGCTTCATCACCAACACCAACTGGCAGAACTACGGCGGCGAAAGCACGATGTCGTATCTCGTGCAGATGCTCGGCCTGACGCACCAGAACTATCTGTCGGCGGCGACCGGCATCGTGCTCGCCATCGTGCTGATCCGCGGCTTTGCCCGCGCCTCGTTCAAGACCGTCGGCAATTTCTGGGTCGATGTCACCCGCTGCACGCTCTATGTCCTGCTGCCGATCTGCGTGCCCTACGCGCTGTTCCTGGTCTGGCAGGGCATTCCGCAGACGCTCGGCGCCTATGTCGATGCCACGACGCTTGGAAGGCGCCAAGCAGACCATCGCGCTCGGCCCGGTCGCCTCGCAGATCGCCATCAAAATGCTCGGCACCAATGGCGGCGGCTTCTTCAACGCCAATGCGGCGCATCCGTTCGAAAACCCGACCGCGCTGTCGAACTATGTGCAGATCATCTCGATCTTCGCGCTCGGCGCGGCGCTGACCAATGTGTTCGGCCGCATGGTCGGCAATACGCGGCAAGGCTGGGCCGTGCTTGCCGTCATGGGCGTGCTGTTCCTCGCCGGCACGATCGTTTGCTACTGGGCCGAGGCGCACGGCAACGACGCCTTGACCGCGCTCGGCCTCACCGGCGGCAACCTCGAGGGCAAGGAAGTCCGCTTCGGCATCGCCGCCTCCTCGCTGTTTGCCGTGATCACCACCGATGCCTCCTGCGGCGCGGTCAATGCCATGCACGATTCGTTCACCGCGCTCGGCGGCATGATCCCGCTGATCAACATCCAGCTCGGCGAGATCATCGTCGGCGGCGTCGGCTCCGGCATGTACGGCATGCTGCTGTTCGTCATTATCTCGATCTTCGTCGCCGGCCTGATGGTCGGCCGCACGCCGGAATATGTCGGCAAGAAGATCGAGGCCAAGGAAGTGAAGATGGCGATGCTCGCCATCCTGGTCCTGCCGCTGATGTATCTCGGCTGGACCGCGGTGGCGATGCTGGTGCCGTCGGCAGTCGCCGCCATGAACAATCCCGGCCCGCACGGCTTTACCGAGGTGCTCTACGCCTACACCTCGCAGACCGGCAACAACGGCTCGGCCTTCGCCGGGCTCAGCGCCAACACGCTGTTCTACAACATCACCGGCGCCATCGCGATGGGCGTCGGCCGGTTCTGGATGATCATCCCGACCATGGCGATCGCCGGCTCGCTCGCCGCCAAGAAATCGGTGCCGGCATCCGCGGGCACGTTCCCGACCACCGGCGGCCTGTTCGTCGGCCTGGTCGTCGGCGTGATCGTGATCGTCGGCGGCCTGACCTTCTTCCCGGCGCTCGCGCTCGGCCCGATCGTCGAGCAGCTGGCGATGAACGCCGGCACGCTGTTCTCATCCAATTAGGTTCGGAGTCGACCACTTCGATGGAAACCTCAACCCTGCGCAAGAGCATGCCGGTTTCGGCGCTGTTCGATCCGAAGATCGTGCTGCCGGCGATCGGCTCCGCGTTCGTCAAGCTCAATCCACGCACGCTCATGAAGAACCCGGTGATGTTCGTGCTCGAGGTCGTCACCGCCTTGACCACGGTCATTCTGATCCGCGATCTGGTGACGGGCGGCGGACACATCCTGTTCGAGTTTCAGATCATCCTGTGGCTGTGGTTCACCGTGCTGTTCGCCAACTTCGCCGAGGCCATCGCCGAAGGCCGCGGCAAGGCGCAGGCCGACACCTTGCGCCGGCAGCGCAGCGAGACCCAGGCCAAACTGCTCAACGGCGCGGACCGGCAGAATTTCAAGCTCGTGCCCTCTACCGGGCTGAAAGTCGGCGACGTTGTCCTGGTCGAAGCCGGCGACATGATCCCTTCCGACGGCGAAGTCATCGAAGGCATGGCCTCGGTCAACGAAGCCGCGATCACCGGTGAATCGGCGCCGGTCATCCGCGAGTCCGGCGGCGACCGCTCGGCGGTGACCGGCGGCACCCAGGTGCTGTCCGACTGGATCCGCGTGCGCATCACCGCGGCGCCCGGCTCGACCTTCCTCGACCGCATGATCAGGCTGGTCGAAGGCGCCGAGCGGCAAAAAACGCCGAACGAGATCGCGCTGAACATCCTGCTTGATCGGCCTGACCATCATCTTCGTGTTCGCCACCGCGACGATCCCGAGCTACGTCGCCTATACCGGCGGCACGATCTCGGTGGTGATCCTGGTGGCGCTGTTCGTCACGCTGATCCCGACCACGATCGGCGCGCTGCTCTCCGCCATCGGCATCGCCGGCATGGACCGGCTGGTGCGCTTCAATGTGCTGGCGATGTCGGGCCGCGCGGTCGAGGCCGCGGGCGACGTCGATACGCTCCTCCTCGACAAGACCGGCACCATCACGCTCGGCAACCGCCAGGCCACCGAGTTCAAGCCGCTGCGCGGCGTGAGCGAGCAGGAACTGGCGGACGCGGCGCAATTGGCTTCGCTCGCCGACGAGACGCCCGAGGGGCGCTCCATCGTGGTTCTGGCGAAAGAGAAATACGGCATCCGCGGCCGCGAGCTTGCGGAACTGAAGGCGAACTTCATCCCGTTCAGCGCGCAGACCCGCATGAGCGGCGTCGAGGTCGGCGCTTCCTGGGTCCGCAAAGGCGCGGTGGATGCGATCTTGAATTATCTCAACGGCTCGCCGGCCGCTGTCGGCGCGGTCCAGACACTTCCGCGCGTCAGCGCCGACACCGCGCGCGAAGCCCAGGCGCATTGCCGACGCCATTGCCAAGTCCGGCGGCACGCCGCTCGCGGTCGCCAAGGACGGCAAGCTGCTCGGCATCATCCATCTGAAAGACATCGTCAAAGGCGGCATCCGCGAGCGCTTCGCCGAACTGCGCCGCATGGGCATCCGCACCGTGATGATCACCGGCGACAATCCGATGACGGCGGCGGCGATTGCCGCGGAAGCCGGCGTCGACGATTTCCTCGCCCAGGCCACGCCCGAGGAGAAGCTGCGCCTCATCCGCGACGAGCAGGGCAAGGGCAAGCTTGTCGCCATGTGCGGCGACGGCACCAACGACGCGCCGGCGCTCGCCCAGGCCGACGTCGGCGTCGCCATGAACACCGGCACGCAAGCCGCGCGCGAGGCCGGCAACATGGTCGATCTCGATTCCAATCCGACCAAGCTCATCGAGATCGTCGAGATCGGCAAGCAGCTGCTGATGACCCGCGGCGCGCTCACCACGTTCTCGATCGCCAACGACGTGGCGAAATATTTCGCCATCATCCCGGCGATGTTCGTCGCCTTCTATCCGCAGCTGCAGACGCTGAACATCATGAAGCTGGCGACGCCGGAGAGCGCCATCCTTTCGGCGATCATCTTCAACGCGCTGATCATCATCGCGCTCATTCCGCTGTCGCTGAAAGGCGTGCGCTATCGCCCGATCGGCGCCGGCGCGCTGCTGTTGCGCAATCTTTGGATCTACGGCGTCGGCGGCGTGATCATTCCGTTCGTCGGCATCAAGGCCATCGACCTCGTCGTCACCGCCTTGCATCTGGTTTGAGGAGAAACAGTCATGTTGCGCGAAATCCGCCCGGCGATCGTCGTCCTCGTCGCCCTCACGCTCATCACCGGCTTGGCCTACCCGCTGGCCATGACCGGCATCGCCGAAGTCATCTTTCCACGCCAGGCGCAAGGCAGCCTGATCGAGCAGGACGGCAAGGTCGTCGGCTCCGCGCTGATCGGCCAGGAATTCGACAGCGACAAATATTTCCACGGCCGGCCGTCGGCCACGACCGCGCCCGATCCCAACGATTCGACCAAGACCGTGCCGGCGCCTTACAACGCCGCAAATTCCGGCGGCTCGAATCTCGGGCCGTCCAACAAGGCGCTGATCGACCGCGTGCAGGGCGACGTCGACAAGCTCAAGCAAGAGAACCCGTCGATGCCGGTGCCGCAAGATCTGGTCACCACCTCGGCCTCCGGCCTCGACCCGCACATCTCGCCGGAGGCAGCCCTTTTCCAGGTGCCCCGTATTGCCAAGGCGCGCAATCTGCCCGAAGATCGCGTCCGCCAGCTCGTCGTGGACAACACGGAAGGTCGCCTGTTCGGGCTATTGGGCGAGCCGCGCGTGAACGTATTGCAGCTCAATCTCGCGCTCGACCATTTGGCCGCCGGATAGGCGCATTTAACTCAGTGATGGCGGATCAGCGGCGCGAATCCGAATATCGGCCCTCACCGGAAGCCCTCCTCGAAGCGGCGCGCCGCGAAGAACGGCGCGTCGGCAAGCTGCGGATTTTCGTCGGCGCCGCGCCCGGCGTCGGCAAGACCTACGAAATGCTGCAGCAGGCCCATGCGCGGCTCAAGGACGGCTACGACGTCGTCGCCGGCGTCGTCGAAACCCACGGCCGCAAGGAAACCGAAGCGCTGCTGGCACGGCCTCGAAGTCATTCCGCGACGCCGCATCGAATACAGCGGCCAGACGCTCCAGGAAATGGATCTGGATGCCATCATCGCGCGGCGGCCGCAGATCGTGCTGGTCGACGAGCTTGCCCACACCAATGCCGAAGGCAGCCGCCATCCCGAAGCGCTATCTCGACGTCGAAGAGCTGATGAGCCACGGCATCGACGTCTATACGACGGTCAATATCCAGCACATCGAGAGCCTCAACGACGTGGTCGCGCAAATCACCCATGTGCGCGTGCGCGAGACCGTGCCGGACGCCGTGTTCGATCGCGCCGATGCGGTCGAGCTGGTCGATCTGACGCCCGACGACCTGATCCAGCGGCTCAAGGAAGGCAAGGTCTACGTTCCCAAGCAGGCCGAGCGCGCGCTCGAGCATTTCTTCTCGCCGGCCAACCTCACCGCATTGCGCGAGCTTGCGCTTGCGCCGCACCGCCGAGCGGGTCGACGAGCAATTGCTCACCGAGATGCAGGCGCACGCCATCCAAGGCCCATGGGCGGCGGGCGAGCGCATTGCCGTATGCATCAGCGAGGATCCGCGTGCCGCCGGCCTGGTGCGCTACGCCAAGCGCTTGGCCGATCGCCTGCATGGGCCCTGGATGGCGCTCTACATCGAAGGGCGGCGCGCCGTGCAGCTTTCCGAGGAGGAGCGCGACCGCATCGCCGACACGCTGCGGCTTGCCGAGTCGCTGGGCGGCGAAGCCGTGACCTTGCCGGCCGGCGACCGCAACATCGCCGACGACGTGATCGGCTATGCGCACGCCCATAACGTCACGCAGATCATCATCGGCAAATCGACGCGGTCGCGCTGGTTCGAAATCCTGCATGGCTCGGTGGTGCACGACCTGGTGCGCCGTTCCGGCAATATCAGCGTCCATGTCATCGCCGGCGACCAGCTTCCCGGCGGCCCGCTGCCGAAAAAGACCGTCGACACTTCGGAGCGGGTCGAAGCGTACGACCCTCGCCCCTATGTGCTGGCGCTGGTGGCGGTGGCGATCGCGCTCGGCTGCGGCGAACTGGTCAACATTTGGATCGGCGTCGAGAACGTCGATCTGGTCTTCCTCACCGCCATCGTCGGCGTTGCCGTGCGCTTCGGGCTCTGGCCTTCGCTGTTCGCCAGCGTCGTGTCGGCGCTGGCCTACAACTTTTTCTTTTTGCCGCCGATCTACACGTTCACCATCGCCGATCCGCACAATATCGCGGCCTTCGCTCTGTTCACCCTCGTCGCCATCATCGTCTCCAACGTCGCCGCGCGCAGCCGCATGCAGGCGGTGACGGCGCAAACCCGCGTGCGCGCCGTCGAATCGCTTTACGCCTTCAGCCGCAAGCTCGCCGGCGCCGGCACGCTCGACGACGTGTTGTGGGCGACCGCCTATCAGACCGCGCTGATGCTGAAAGTGCGCGTCGTGCTGCTGTTGCCGAGCAACGGCTCCATCGCGGTGAAGGCGGGCTATCCGCCGGAAGACACGCTCGACGACGCCGACCTCGCCGCGGCGAAATGGACCTGGGAGAACGACCGCGCCGCCGGCCGCGGCTCCGACACGCTGCCCGGCGCCAAGCGCCTGTTCCTGCCGATGCATACCGGGCGCGGCGCCATCGGCGTCGTCGGCATCGACAGCGACAAGCCGGGCCCGCTGCTCACCCCCGACCAGCGGCGCCTCCTCGACGCGCTGATGGACCAGGGCGCGCTCGCCATCGAGCGCGTGCGCCTGGTCGAGGATATGGATCGCGTCGAGCGCACCGCCGAAACCGAGCGGCTGCGCTCGGCGCTGCTCACCTCGATATCCCATGACCTGAAGACGCCGCTGGCCGCGGTGCTCGGCGTCGGCGGGCACGTTGCGCGATCGTCGGCGACAGCTCACCGACGGCGAGAAAGCGGATTTGCTGGCGACCGTCATCGACGAATCCGAGCGGCTCAACCGCTTCATCGCCAACCTGCTCGACATGACCAAGCTCGAATCCGGCGCGGTTGCGCCGAATCTGGCGCCGCACGATCTGTCGGAAATCGTCGGCTCGGCGCTGCGCCGCGCCACCAAGATCCTCGGTCACCATCGGGTGCAACTCGACCTCGCCACCGACATGCCGATGGTCGCGCTCGATGCGGTGCTGTTCGAGCAGGCGCTGTTCAATCTCCTCGACAATGCGGCGAAATACGCGCCGCCGGACACGACCATCGCCATCCGCAGCTGGCGCGACCGGGAAACCGTCGCCTTGCAGATCGTCGACGAGGGCGACGGCATTCCGCAGGACGATCTGGAGCACATCTTCGACAAGTTCTACCGCGTGCAGAAAACCGATCAGGTGCGCGCCGGCACCGGGCTGGGGCTGGCGATCTCGCGCGGCTTCGTCGAAGCCATGCACGGCACCATCGTCGCCGCCAATCGCGCCGACCGCCGCGGCGCCGTGTTCACGATCACGCTTGCCGATCCCGAACGAACGGCAGCGCCTGGACGCCGCCGCATGAGCGCCGCGCCGCTCCGCGTCCTGGTGGTCGACGACGAGCCGCCGATCCGCAAGCTTCTGCGCATGGGCCTCAACGCGCACGGCTATCAAATTCTCGAGGCGCCCAACGGCAAGACCGCGCTCGAGCTGCTTCAAGGCAAGCGCCCGATCTGATCATCCTCGATCTCGGCCTGCCCGATACCCAAGGCCACGACCTGCTGCGCACCATCCGCGCCCGCAACGAGAGCGTGCCGATCGTGGTGCTGTCGAGCCGCGGCGACGAGGCCGGCAAGGTGCAGGCGCTCGATTTCGGCGCCGACGATTACGTGACCAAGCCGTTCGGCATGGACGAGCTCCTGGCCCGCATTCGGGCGGCGCTGCGCCATCAACTGCAAACGTCACGGCGAGCGGCCGATCTTCCGCGTCGGCGAGCTCTCCGTCGACCTCGTCCGCCGCATCGTCAAGACCGGCGACAAGGAGATAAAGCTCTCGCCGAAGGAATACGATCTGCTGCGCGTGTTGGTGCAGCATGCCGGCAAGGTGCTCACCCACAAGTTTCTGCTCGGCGAGCTGTGGGACGATCTGACCGACGCGCAATATCTGCGGGTCTATGTGCGGCAACTGCGGCAGAAGATCGAAGCCGATCCGGAGCGACCGCAATATATTCTCACCGAAACCGGCATCGGCTATCGGCTGCGCGCGCCGGACTGACCCTCAATCGCTTCTCGCCGACGCGTATCGCATATTGACATCCGACCGATCGGCGGGCACACCGGCGCCAATTCCAACACATTATCGTCCGCTTTTGCGCATCTCATATTGGGCGCTCGCTCCGAAACGGCAGAGGACATCTCACATGGCCGACGAACTCATCCTCTACACCAATCCCATGTCGCGCGGACGGATCGCCCGCTGGATGCTCGAGGAAGTCGGCCAGCCGTACAAGACCGAAGTGCTCGACTATGCCTCGACGATGAAAGGGCCGGCGTATCTGGCCATCAATCCCATGGGCAAAGTGCCGGCGCTGCGCCACGGCGACGCTGTCGTCACCGAGACGGCGGCGATCTGCGCTTATCTCGCCGATGCGTTTCCGCAAGCGGGCCTCGCGCCGCCGCCCGGACATCGGTTGCGCGCGCCTTATTACCGGTGGCTGTTTTTCACCGCGGGCCCCTTCGAGGCGGCAGTCAGCAACAAGGCGCTCGGCTTCGTCGTGCCGCCGGAGCGCGAGAGGATGATCGGTTACGGCAATATCGGTCAGGTGTTGAAGACAATCGAAGACGCCGTATCGCGGGGCCATTATCTGGCCGGCGACAGTTTCACCGCCGCCGATCTCTATGTCGGCTCGCAGATCGGCTTCGGCCTGATGTTCGGAACGATCGAAAAGCGTCCGGCTTTCGAGCAATATTGGCAACGGCTCAGCAGCCGTCCGGCCTGCATTCGCGCCAAGGAGCTTGACGACGCGCTGGTGGCGCAGCAGAAAGCCGCCGGCTGACGGCGCATGCCAGTATTGTGGCGGTTGGTTATCCCGCGATTACGAAATATGGCCGAAAGTTGCGAGTTCCGTTGCTGCGAAAACGGTGGATTGCCTCGGGCCGGCAGCGTAAAATTCTCATGGTAAAATCCTCATGGGCTGGCTGACCGGCGTCACATCGGGAGTGTGCGTGCGTTGAAACGGGGTGAGATTCCGTCGATCGGCGAACTGACGTCGTTTGTCGCGGCGGCTCAGCACGGCAGTTTTACGCGGGCCGCCGGCGAGCTCAATTTGACCCAAGGCGCGATCAGCCGTCAGATTCGCGAGCTCGAAATCCATCTCGGCATTCGCTTGTTCGAGCGCATCCGCCAGCGCGTCGTCTTGACCGACGCCGGCAAGATGTATCTGTCGCAGGTCAAGAAAGCGCTGGACGACCTTGCCGACGCGACGCTGCGCGTGGCGTCGTTTTCCAACAGCACGACTTTGCATCTCGTGGCGCTGCCGACCTTCGCCGCGCGCTGGCTGGTGCCCCGCTTGCCGAATTTCCAGAAAGTAAATCCGAAAATCATGGTCCATATCACGGCGCGTCAGGCGCCGATCGATTCGGCGCTTGAGCCGTTCGATGCCGCAGTATTCCACGGCGCATCGCACTGGCCCGGCACGATTTCGCATTATCTGATGGACGAGAACATCGTCGCGGTCTGCAGCCCGAAATTGAACGCCAGACGCGCCATCAAGACGCCGGCCGACGTCGTCAAATTCCCGCTCCTGCACAAGATGGGCAAACCGAACCGCTGGTCGGAATGGATGACCGAGGTCGGCATCGCGCCGGACGGCCTGCTGCACGGCCACGCCTATCAGAATTTTGCCATGGTCGCCCAGGCCGCGGTGGCCGGCCTCGGCATCGCGCTGTTGCCGCACTATCTGGTCGAAGACGACATCGCGGCCAAGCGGCTGGAGATCGTCGCCGACGAACTCTTCGATATAACGACCTCGTATTATCTGATCCTGCCGGAAACCCGCGCCAGCGCCAGCGCGGTTCAGGCTTTTGCCAAATGGCTGACCGGCGAAGTGCGCATCTTCAATTCGCGCAGCGGCCGCCGCGTGGCGAGCAAGAAGCCGGCGGAGCGTCGGCCGGACGGCGCGCCCGAGATGAATGAAATCCTGCTTGACGTCGGTGACGCGGCACGGCCGCGAACCATCGTCTAAGAATGCGGCGGCCGCTCACCGCAGCCGCATCAGCGGCTCCCCCATGCGGATTCGCGCCCCGTCCCGGACATTGTCGCATAGCTCAAAGCGATCCGGCGCGAACACGATCGCCGTCGAGCCGTGCTGGAACCAACCGAGTTCCTCGCCTTTGCGAAACGAAGCATCGCAGGCGATGACATTCGGCCCGCGATGCTTGAGGTTCAGGAGCACATCAAGAAAATGCAGGCGAATGCTGGCGACCAGGACGGCGGCGACCAGAACCACGGTGACGCTGTCGCCTGTTGCCGCAAGCGTCGTCCGCAGCACGGCGCGTTCGTTCTTGCAGAACAGCCGCTCGATTCGCTTAAGCGCGATCGGATTGACGTTCCAGGTATCGCCGGAGACGTAAATCACCTGATCGACGCGGCAATCGTGCGGCGCATGGAAGCGGTGATACATGCCCGCGGTCAGGCGCAGCGTCACGTAGCGGCCGTTACGGTAAGCCTCGACTAGGTCGCGGTCGCACAGCAAATCGTCCAGCGTGTAGGGAAAGCCCTTGGCCTGGTAGAGGCGCGTGCCGGCGATGGTGCCGCAGGCGCCGACGATGGCGTCGCATGGACTGACCAGGATGTCCGCCGTCTGGTCGATCGGGCGCGCGCCGTCCTTGAGCTCGCGGGTGAAGCAATCGTGCATGCTGCGGAAATGCGTCTTCTTGGCTTCGCTCAGGTCGAGATCGCGAGAACAGCCGCCACAGGCCGATCGACAGATCGCGCACCAGCGGCTGCTCGACCTGGCTGAGCCAGCCGACGAACTGCGTCGCCAGCCGGCGCGGAATGCGGTTGGTGAGGAGGAAATTGACATTCTCCTGCGCCAACAGGCGCCAAATTTGCTCCCGCGCGAACAGGCGCCAGATTTGCGTGCGGACCGTCATGGCTTTGTAAAACGTTCCGGGTACACCCCGATTCGATGGCATGGGCCACGACCACTTTGGCTGTCTGCGGGCTCGGCGCCGCGGCGCTGGCGACCTCGATGGTGGCGCTTGGCCGGCGGCTCGAACTGTCCCAGGCCAAGCACCGCTCGCTCGCCGGCCATGCCCGCATGGCGCGCCGCCTCGCCGGTTTCGTGCCGTTCTACGACTACGGCGAGGATCGGTTCTTCGACAGCGACGGCGCACCCGCCGACATCGCAAGCCTGCGCCGCGCCGGCTTCGCTCGCCTGTCGGAGCTCTACAAGACGCGGTTTGCCGAGACGATCCGCTGCAGCGCCGAGGCGGCCAAAACCATTTCCGACTTGCAATTCACCGGCGCCTATCGGGTGCCGTTCCAATATCGCCGTGTCGTGCGCGCGCATTTGCCGCTCGGCACGTTCCTGCAGTCGTCCGATGGCCTGACGGTCACCGATCTCGACGGCAACCGCTTCTACGATCTGACCGGCTCCTATGGCGTCAACGTGTTCGGCTACGACTTCTACAAGGATACCATCGCGCGTGGTGCCGCCCGCGTGCATGAGCTCGGCCCGGTGCTCGGCGCCTATCATCCGCTGATCATCGAGAACGCCAAGCGCATCAGGGAGATTTCCGGGCTCGACGAAGTGTCGTTCCACATGTCGGGCACGGAAGCCGTGATGCAGGCGGTGCGGCTCGCGCGCTATCACACGCGGCGCAGCCACCTGGTGCGCTTCTGCGGCGCCTATCACGGCTGGTGGGGCGACGTGCAGCCGGGTATCGGCAATCCGCAGCCTGCGCACGAGACCTATACGCTTGCGGAAATGTCCGAGGACACGCTGCAAGTGCTGCGCACGCGCCGCGACATCGCTTGCGTATTGGTCAATCCGGAACAGGGCTTGCATCCGAACGCGCCGGCGCCGACGGATTTGTCGTTGCTCGACAGCACGCGCAGCTCGCACTTCGACAAGGCGGCCTACACCGCCTGGCTCAAGCGGCTGCGGCAGGTGTGCAGCGAGCGCAACATCGTGCTGATCTTCGACGAGGTGTTCGTCGGCTTTCGCCTGGCGCCGGGCGGCGCGCAAGAGTATTTCGGCGTTCGCGCCGATCTCGTCACCTATGGCAAGACGATCGGCGGCGGACTGCCCATCGGCGTCGTCTGCGGCCGCAAGGATTTGATGAAACGGTTCCGCGACGATCGCCCGGCCGACATCTGCTTCGCCCGCGGCACGTTCAACTCGCATCCTTACGTGATGGCGGCGATGAACGAGTTCTTGCGCCAGTTTCAAACGCCGGAAGTACAGGCACTCTACCGCGACCTCGATGCGGTCTGGGACGGCAGAGCGCAGCGGCTCAATCAGCGGCTTGCCGACGAAGGACTGCCGGTCAAGGTGGCCAACATGTCGGCGCTCTGGGTCGTCTGCTACACGCAGCCGTCGCGCTACAATTGGATGCTGCAATATTATCTGCGGGCGCAGGGACTGGCACTGAGCTGGGTCGGCACCGCCCGGCTGATCTTCAGCCTCAACTATACCGACGCCGATTTCGACGCCGTGGCGGACCGCTTCGTCGCCGCGGCCAAGGCCATGGCGCAGGACGGCTGGTGGTGGCACGATCCGGCGACGACCAACAAGACGATCAAGCGGGCGATCATGAAAGAGATGATCGCCCACCGCTTGTTCTCCGCGCGCAAGCATTAGCGAAAGCCGACGCGATCCGCCGCGGCCGTTTCAGGTGGCGCGCGGCACCTCGGCCTCTTCGGCGTCGTCCTCATCCCAATGATGCAAGCCGATGCCGGGATCGATCAGCTCGCCGCGCAACAGCGCCAGCGGCGCCTTGTGGTAGAGCTTGATGTCGTGGAACGGGTCGGTGAGGATTTTTGTCGCCCACACCAGGCCGGTCTGCACGTCCTTGATCACGAACAAATGGACGGTGCGGAACAGCACGCCGCCGATACCAAGCGCCAGCCAGATCACCGCGACCTGGCGCACGAACTCGGTCTTGCTGGTTGCCGGCGTGAACAGGCCGAACAAGGTCGGACTGAGATAGAGCGATACGGGCGACGCCGCCCAGATCGTCAGCAGCACGACCTTGCGGCGCAGATTGTAGCCGACCTTGATCTCTTCCTTGTGCTCGTGGCTGGCCTGATTGACCGTGTCGTAGTCTTTGGGCTCGAAGAAAAAGTGCCCGGTCTGCCGCGTGGTCATGGCGACGAGCCAACCGGCGAGCGCGGAGATCGCCGGATCCTTGAAGATCATCACATAGGAGAACAGAAAGCTGATCGCACTGACGAAGTGGAGCGATTGATTGATCCGGCTGTGATGATAGTAACGATGATCGTCCCATCGCTGCGTGCGCAGAGCCTCGCGAAAATTTTCCATCGGTCTCCCCGTCGTGCGGTTCCAGAATTGGGTATGGCGATTTGATGAATCCCTTGTGACAGGGATTCACTTGGTGACAGTCGGGTGAAGGTTTTTGTCTCGATTTGCGACGGGCGCTGGGCTTCAGCCCGCCTTGCGCAGCGCCGGATCGGCCTTCGTTGCGGCGCCCGCCGCGCCGTCCTTGGCGAACCGGATCAGCGAGAAATGCCCGAAAGGCGGCATGGCGCGCCGCTCGACCAATGTGACTCCCGCCGTCCGCGACGCCCATTGCGCGTAGCGCTCGAAGGCAAACTCGGTGCGCCAGCCGAGCTTACGCGCGGCCGGCTGAAACCAATGCTCCAGCGAACGCCGCAAGCCAGCTTCGGCGCCGACGCGGCTGACCAGTACGATCTCGCCGCCCGGCCTCAACACCCGGGCGAATTCGTCGAGCGCGCCTTCCGGGTTCGGCACGGTCGTAATGACATATTGCGCGACGATGACGTCGAACGAGGCGTCGGGAAACGCCAGATGCTCGGCATCCATCACCCACAGCCCTTCGACATTGCTCAGTCCGAATTCAGCGACCCGCTCATGCGCCTTGCGCAGCATAGGCTCCGAAATATCGATGCCGCAGATCTTCAAGTCGCGCGAATACAGCGGCAACGAGATCCCCGTTCCGACGCCGACCTCGAGAAGACGCCCGCCGATGCGCGCGGCTGCCGCGACCGCGGCGTGGCGACCGCGTTCAAAGACCGCGCCGAACACCAAGTCGTAGACCGGCGCCCAGCGCGCATAGGCCTTGGTGATGGTTTGGGCGTCGAGATCGGACTCCAAAAGCGTGCTGCTCATGCTTGACCCTTCCATTGGCTTGCTTTTTGTCTTGCCGCCCTTAGCCATGGGCGGTCTCCGTGATTGTTCCGACGATTTGCGGCGCGCTGCTATCGCCGCTTGCCACCTTGCGGGCGTGGCCGATGAACTGACGCGCGCTGTTTTCCCAGGAATAGTCGAGCGCAAAGGCGCGGCAGGCGTCGCGCGACAGCGACAACGCGCCCATGCAAGCGACCGCCAGATCTTCGTGCAGGACGCCGACCGGGTTGTCGGCGACGACGTCCTTGGGTCCGGTGACCGGAAAAGCGGCGACCGGAACCCCGCTGGCGAGCGCCTCGAGTTGCACGATGCCGAACGTGTCGGTGAGGCTTGGAAACACGAACACGTCGGCGCCCGCCAGATGCGACGCGAGAATGCCGTTGTCCAGCATGCCGAGAAATTTCGCCTCGGGAAATTTGCGCTTGAGCTCGGCTTCCTGCGGTCCGGTGCCGACGATGACTTTGGTGCCGGGCAGGTCGAGGGAGAGGAACGCTTCCAAGTTCTTCTCGACGGCGACCCGGCCAACGGTCATGAAGACCGGCCGCGGCAAGCCGAGATCGATGGCGCGATCCGGACGGAACAGGTCGGTATCCACCCCGCGCGTCCAACGGCCGAGATTGGCAAAGCCGCGCTCGGAAAGCTCCGCGGTGAGCGACGGCGTCGCCACCATGGTCACCGCCGCCGCCGAATGGAACCAGCGCAATGCGGCGTAGATCCATTCTTGCGGGATCGGCGAACGAGCCGAGATGTATTCGGGGAACCGCGTCGTGTAGCTCGTGGTGAACGGCCGGCCGTGCTGCCGGCAGTAGGAGCGCACGGCGAAGCCGATCGGCCCTTCCGTGGCGATATGGATGGCGTCCGGGCGCGCCGCTTCGATGCGCTCGGCGATCCGCCGGCGGCTCGGCAAAGCCAGCCGCAGGCCCGGATAGGTCGGCACCGGGAACGACGGGAAACCTTCAGGCGACAGGAACTCGATCGTCACGCCGAGCTTGGCCGCGGCACGCGCCAGCGAATTGAGCGTCCGCACCACGCCGTTGACCTGGGGACGCCAAGCGTCCGTTGCGACGAGGACGCGCATCAGGTTGCTCTCCGCCGGGAACCCATGTTGTCGAATTGCGTGCGACGACAATTGCCATTTCATGTCTCAGCAGTGTGACGGTTGCGACATCGAGCGCGACCGTTTGTCCGCCCGGCGCGTTACATTGTTGTTACAAACAAATGAAAAGTTGGCGGCGCGAATCGTCTGACCGGGATGTCGGCCGGAACTGTTCGCCTATTGGCAGGCCGATACCGAACGTGACGAGCAGCACCGCGCGGACGGTCGTTCAAAAACTCGGCCGTCGTTGGCTCGGCGTCGCGCTCAGCCTGCTGATCGTCGCCTGTGTCACCGTCGCGCTCTGGCGTTTGCTGCGCGACATCGACGTCGGCAAAGTGATCGCCGCGTTCACCGCACAGCCGATCCGCAATATCGCGATCGCCGGCGTGTTCGTCGTCTTGGGCTACATCACGCTGACCTTTTACGATGTGTTTGCCCTGCACATCATCGGCCGCCGGAGTATTCCCTTTCACATCGCGGCACTGGCAAGTTTCACGAGCTACACGATCGGACATTCGCTTGGTGCTGCGACCTTGACCGGCGCCGTGGTGCGGCTGCGGGTTTATTCGGCTTGGGGCTTGAATGTTCTCGATATCGCCAAGATCGCCTTCGTCACCGGCATGACGTTCTGGCTCGGCAACGCCGTCGTGCTCGGCGGCGCCATAACCTATGCGCCGGAAGCGGCGAGCGTCGTCGACCACCTGCCGCCTTGGATCAACCGGATCATCGGTCTAACGGCCTTGCTCGGCATCGCCTGCTACCTCATCTGGCTCGCGCCGCGGCCGCGCACCGTCGGCTATGCCAATTGGAAGCTCGTGCTGCCCAGTGTGCGCCTCACCCTGGTTCAGACCGGCATCGGCGCGATGGACCTCTGCCTGGTGACGCTCGCGATGTACGCCTTGTTGCCGGCAAGCCCTGCGGTCGATTTCGTGCCGGTGCTGGTCATCTTCGTCACGGCGACGCTGCTCGGCACCGTCAGCCATGTGCCGGGGAGCCTCGGCGTCATCGAAGCGGCGCTCCTCATCGGGCTGCCGCAATTTCCCAAAGAAGGGCTGCTCGCGGCGCTGCTGACGTTTCGCGTCGTCTATTTCGTGATTCCGTTCCTGCTCGCCACGCTGGCGCTGGGTCTGCGCGAGCTCGGCCTGGTGGCACGGCCGGGGACGACGTCGCAGCAGCCGCTATAGCCGCTCCCGCGGAGGAAATTCTGCGCTATGCTTGGACGGGCCCCAATGAGGGCCAGCCGTCAGCACATGTGGATCATCGACTGCCGTGAGCCCCGCCCGCCACCCGATACTGTCCTCGACCGGCCTGCGCATCGGCGTCAGCGGCCACCGGGTGCCGCCGAAATTGCCGGAAGAGTCCGAAGCACCGCTGCGGGCGCACATCGACCGCATCCTGGCGGCAATCGCCGCTACGGCGCGCAAGGCGAACGCCGCGCGCGCACTCGTCATCGTCTCCTCGCTCGCGGAAGGGTCGGATCGCATCGTCGCCGAAGCGGGGCTCGCCGCCGGCTTTGCTTTGCAAGCCGTCCTGCCGTTCAACAGGGCCGAATACGCGCGCGACTTCGAGACGCAGACGTCGCGCAGCGAGTTCGAACAGCTGCTCGCCCGCGCCTGCGACGTGTTCGAGCTTGGCGGCGCTGCCGATAAACGTCCCCGCGCCTACGAAGCGGCCGGCCTCTTCATGCTGGCGAATATCGACGTGCTGATCGCGATCTGGGACGGCGAGGTGGCGGCCGGCATCGGCGGCACCGCGCAGATCGTCGAGCGCGCCATCGCCGATGGCATTGTCGTGGTGTGGATCGAGCCCATCCATCCCAACGCCATACGAATATCGCGCTCAAGCACAGCCGCGCCACCGGCCGGCGCGAAAGCAGCTTTGAAAAACGCATTTCGTCCGGGGGATGTGGCAACCATAGCGCGCGGCGATCGAAGAAATTCTCACTTCGCCAATGCAGTGATCCGAGCGACGATCTCCACGACCAGGCAGAGCACGCATGAACGACGCCAGCACCGCCACTTTCGAGAATTCCCGCGACCGCCATCTGTTCGGTCCCGGCCCCAAGCGGCTATTGGCGCTCGACGGCGGCGGCGTCCGCGGCGCGCTGACGGTGGCTTTTCTCGAGCGCATCGAAGCGTTGCTCGGCGAGCGCGACGGGCAAAGACATTCGACTGGGCGATTACTTCGACCTCGTCGGCGGAACCTCAACCGGCGCGGTCATCGCCGGCGCGCTGGCGCTCGGACACCGCACGGCGCAAGTGAAAGACTTCTATCTCAAGCTGGCGCCGTTTGCCTTCAAGCGCCAGCGCTGGCGGATTCCGCTGTTGCAGGCGAAGTTCGACGCCCGCGGCTTGCGCCAACAGATCGAGGCCGTGGTCGGCGACCGCGTGCTGCAAAGCACCGACCTGATCACCGGCTATTGCATCATCACCAAGCGCATGGATACCGGCAGCCCCTGGATCATCTCGAACAATCCGCGCGCGCCGTATTGGGAGAGCAAGACCGGCGATATCGGCAACAAGGACTACCCGCTGGTCAACCTGGTGCGCGCCAGCACGGCCGCTCCGCATTTTTTCGATCCGGAGCTGTTGCCGATCAGCCGGAACGAGCCCTTGCTGCCCGATGCCGTGGCCAAGCCGCTCAACACACCATGGCCGGCGCGCGCCGTGCAGGCACTGTTGCGGGGCCTCGGCATTGGCCCGCATGCCAACATCGATACCAGCACTTACGGCCTGTTCGTCGACGGCGGGGTGACGCCGCACAACAACCCGTCGCTGGCGCTGTTCCAGATGGCGACGTTGGGCCCCTTCAACATCAAATGGCCGACCGGGCCGGATCGCCTCACCATCATCTCGGTCGGCACCGGCACTTATCGGCCGCGGCTGTCCTACAAAAGCCTGGGCTTTGCCCGCTTCACCAAGCTCGCCTTCCACGCGCTCCTTTCGCTGATGACCGACGCCGAGATGCTGGTGCTGGCGCTGATGCAATGGATGGGCGAGTGCCCGGCGCCTTGGCCGATCAACTCCGAAGTCGGCACGCTGGCCGCGGAAGCTGCCGCCGGGCGGCAAGATGTTTCGCTTCCTGCGCTACGACGTGCGGCTGGAAAAGGACTGGCTGGCGCGTGAGCTCAACTACAGCGTGAGCGACGATGCGCTTGCGCGCCTGCGCGGCATGGACGATCCCGCCGCCGTCTTTGAGCTTTACGAGATCGGCCGCATGGCGGCCGAGAAACAAGTCAAATTGGAGCACCTGACCGGCTGACGCTGCCGCGCCCTTGGCAATTCCGCCGGGCAGTCTTGGCTTGTCTGGTCGCGGCGCGGCCGCGGCGGATAGAGCGTCCCGACGTGGCGCCCGGTCAGACACGTTCACCAGCGTGGCAAAGTTATCACAGAATTTTGGATTCTGTGACCGGACGTCTTTTCCTGCGCACCGCCCATGCTACGCTCGTCTTGGGTGGGCTGCGTAAATCCGGTTATCCGGTTCTGCGTATCCGATACATAAGTTCCTCGTTGTATCGGCGGGGCGTCCGTGAAAAAGAGTATCGCGTGTATCGCCGCTTTGCTTGCGTTCGGCATGGCCGGCGCGATGGCCGAGGAAATGGCGGTCCCGCCATCGCAATACATCACCGCCAGAGTGCCGTATCTCGCCTGGACCGGCTTTTACGTCGGCATCAATGGCGGATTCGCCTGGGGTAATTCATCCGTCCAGTTCATGGCCAATGATCCGGCGGCGTTCGCCGGCACCTGCGGTGGCGGCGGCGCGCCGAAGGGCCAGTGCATCAATTCTGTGGATTTTCACCGCGACGGCCCCGTTGCCGGCGGCCAGCTCGGCTTCAACTGGCAAGTCAATTCGCATTGGCTGGTCGGCGCGGAAGCCGATTACCAGTGGTCCAATCTCAATGGCTCGGTGAATTCGTCGTTCCGGCTCGGCGCTGTCGGCGCAACCAACATGGTGGCGAGCCAGACCGTCGAAGCGTTCGGGACTCTTCGAGCGCGGGCCGGTGTCGTGCTCGCGCCGCCGCTCTTGCTCTACGGCACCGGCGGCTTGGCCTTCGGTCAAGTGCACGAAAATCTCCGCGTGCCTGCCGTCGCCACCAACGGACTGACCGCGGGCGGCTTCTCATACGCCTGCACCATCGGCACGGCTTGTTTCGCCGGCTCGGCATCGCAAACCTTGTTCGGATGGAGCGGCGGCGCCGGCGCCGAATACGCGATCACGAGCAACCTGATCTTCCGGACCGAGCTGCTCTATGTGCACTTGAGCTCGCCGACGGTGACGGCAACCGCCACGGCGGTTAACGGCGCAACGACACCGGCATCGATCGCCGCAGGTTTCTCGCCGGTCTATTTCGCGGTCATGCGCGCCGGCTTGAACTACAAATTCTAGGCAGGTTTTCGGGGCACTCGTTCGGCATGGGCAGAATGTCAAAGAACCGGAACGGCTGAGATGAATTGGGAGTCGACAATGTTGTGGCGTGTGTTGCTTGTCGGGACGTGCCTTGCCGGCGCGCTCGGCGCTTGCGCGGTCGTCGATCCGGTCGACAACCGATACGACACGGTGAGCCGCAGCCTCGCAAAGGCGCGCAACGAATTGATCTTCCTCAATCTCGTACGCGCCAGCCACGACTATCCGTTGAGCTTCGTCGTTGTCGCCAACGTCACGCCGTCACTCACCAATACGACATCGCTGGCGCTGCCGAGCTTCCTGCTCGGTCCGCGATTCCCCGCGTTACCGACGACCGTGGATCGCGACGTCGTTTTAGGCAACACCACCGCCGGCAACACCACCGCCGTCAGCACAAATTTCAACGTGTCGACGCAGGAAACCAGCGCCTTCTATCAGGGCTTCCTCAAGCCGATCGACTTGCAGACCTTGAATTATTTCATCCGCCAGGGCTATTCGCGCGAATTGCTGTTCTGGCTGTTCACGGACTCGTTCACGCTGATACTGCCCAACGCTGCCCCGCTCGGCTACCACTACAATCCGCCCGATGATTACGGCTGCTCGCAATTGGACAAGAAGCATCGTTGCTTCATCGATTGGGTTCATAACGCGGCCTATACCGGCCTGACCGTCGAAGAGAAAACCGAGCAGTCCAGCGGCTCAAGCTCCGGGCCGAAGAGCAGCAGCGGCGGCAGCGACCACGGCTCGAGCGGATCGTCCACCAAGGGCACCTCGTACGCACGCTTTTGCTTCAATCCGATTCTGGCTCAGCAGGCGGCCGCCTCGGTTACGCCGGACTTGGTAAGGGAGGCCGAAAGCAACTTGGACGTCCAACGCACGGCGCTCTTCAATTCGAATATGACGTGCGGATCCGAAACCTGGACGCCGGAAAAGTTCAAAGAGACGGCGCAGCCGGACATACTGCCGCTCACTTTCAACACCAACACCAAGAACGCTCTGAGCGGCAGCCCGATCAGCATCAGCATCACGCCGCGCTCGGCTTACGGCGTTTTCGTATTCCTCGGCACGCTGATGAAAATGCAGCGCGAGCACCTCGCACCGTCGCGCTACGCCTATATTCCGCCCAATCGCCCATACGCGGCCGAGCCGCCGGTGCTGGAGACCGTGCATGACGACCCGAAGCTTATGACGGTGATGCAGAACTTGGGCGGCGAATGCTTCGTGCACACCTGGTTCGAAGACGGCGACTACTGCGTGCCCGAGCAGGCCGCGACCACCAAGCGAATCTTCAGCCTGTTGGCGCAGCTCATCGCCATCCAGACCGCCGCCGCCGACCTGTCGATCACGCCGGTCGTGCGCGTGCTGCAGTAAGCGGCCGAAGGTTCACAGACCTAGGCCCGGACGCGATTGTCATCCCGCGCCAGACCAGCCATGGGGCGGTCCGCCCCTTGCGCAAACAATTTCTGCAGCATTTCCCGTTCGACCGGTTTCTGCAGGACCGGGATGTGCCGAAAGCGGCTATCGACGCTGTCGGCGTCGTAGCCGGTGACAAAGACAAACGGCACATGGCGCCGCGACAGGATTTCGGCCACCTGGTAGACCATGCCGTCGCCGAGATTGATGTCGAGGATCGCGGCATCGAAGGCGCCGTCCTTGGCAGCCTGCAAGGCGTCGGACGCGGTGCAAACCGGGCCGACGATCTGGAAACCGAGCTCGGTCAGGCATTCCTGGATCATGATGCCGACCAGCGCCTCGTCCTCGACCACGAGCACGCGCGGCTTATCGATCCTCTTCAATGGAATAGCGGCGCCGTTGCCGCCGCCATTGGCGTGATGGGCGCCATCCTGCTCCCGGGGTTCTTTGGCCTCCCGCAGCGCGATCGCCAGGTCGCAGCGCAGCCCTCTCGGATTCCAGTCGAACGTCGCCTGGCCGCCGAGCTGTTGCTCGATGCTGGCCTTGATGACTTTCAAACCGAAGCTGCGCGCCGACGGCGTCTTGATCGGCGGCCCGCCGCTCTCCACCCAATGCAGCGTCAATATGTCGGACTGCAATTGCCAGGTCAGGCCGACCCTGCCCTTGAGCGACGACAGCGCGCCGTGCTTGGCCGCATTGGTGGCCAGCTCGTGCAGCGCCAGCGCAATGCCCTGCGCCGTGGCGGGCGACAACGAGACGTTCGGTCCCTTGAGCTCGACCTTGTTGCCGCTTCGGTAGGGCGCGAATTCCTCCGCCACCAGCGTGCCGAGATCGGCGCCGTGCCAGCGCGAATCGGACAGTAACGTGTGCGCCAGCGCCAAGGCCTTGATGCGGCCCTCCACCGTCGCGACGTAATCGTCGACGGTTTTGGCGCGAGTCAGTCGGATGATCGACTGGATGATGGCGAGCGCATTGCGGGCGCGGTGATCGACCTCGCGCGCCAGCAGCACTTGCCGCTCCTCGGCCTCCTTGCGCTCGGTGACGTCGATGGTGACGCCGCTGATCCGCGCCACGTTGCCGGCCGCGTCGACGCTCGCGGCGGCTGTGCCGGTGCACCAGCGCAGTTCGCCATTGGGACGGCGCACGCGGAATTCGACCTGCTGCGTGCGTTCGCCTTTGGCCATGCGCAGGACCACCTGCCGCAGCGGCTCCCAGTCGTCGGGATGCAGCAGGTTGCGGACGTTGTCCGTCGAAATCTGAAAGCTTCCCGGCTCGACGCCGAAGATGCGGTACTGGCCCTCGTCCCAGGTTCCCTGATTGGCCGCGATGTCCCATTCCCACGAGCCCATCTGGCCCGCTGCCAGCGCCAGGCTGCGGCCCTGCTCGCTTTGCAGGAGCCGCGCGTTCGAGGCTTCAAGCTCCGCCGTGCGCTCGGCGACATGGCCCTCGAGCTTCAGGTTCAATTGCTCGAGCTCGCGCGTCTTGCGGTAAAGCTCGACGAAGACCTTCACCTTGGCGCGCAGCACGTCGGGAATGACCGGCACCGGAACGTAATCCACCGCGCCCATGGCATAGCCGCGCAGCCGGTCGACGTCGGTCAGGTGGATCGCCGAAATGAAGATGATCGCGGTCTCGCTGAAGCGCGGGATGCTCGCGCAGCATGGCGGCGAGCTGAAAGCCGTCGAGCTCCGGCATGCAGACGTCGATGAGAACGACAGCGACGTCGTTCTTGAGCAGGAATTGCAAGGCCTCGCGCGCCGACGAGGTCTTGACCAGGTTCTCGTTCAGCTCGTGAAGAATGACCTCATAGGCGAGCAGCTTGTCGGGCTGATCGTCGACCAGGAGGACGTTGACTTTCTCGTTCATGATGCGGCCTTAGCGGTGCAGCCACATCCGCAGCGCGGACAAGAGCTGTTCGGTGTTGACGGGCTTGGCCAGATAATCCGAGGCGCCGGCCTCCAGGCATTTCTCGCGGTCGCCCTTCATCGCCTTGGCGGTGAGCGCGATGATCGGCAGCCGGCGATATTCGCGGTTCTGGCGGATTTTCTCCATGGTCTGATAGCCGTCCATTTCCGGCATCATGATGTCCATCAGCACGATGGCGAGCGACGGCGTCTTTTCGATCAGCTCGATCGCCTCGTTGCCGGTGGTGGCGGTGAGCACGTTCATGCCGCGCCGCTCCAAGACGCTCGACAGCGCGAAGATGTTGCGCGCGTCGTCGTCGACCAAGCAGCACGGTGCGGCCGACCAGGTCTTCGTCGGAAGAGTTGAGCCGCTCCAGCATCTGCTGCTTCTCGGCCGGCAGATCGGTGATGACGCGATGCAGGAACAGCGCCGTCTCGTTGAGCAGCCGCTCCGGCGATTCCACGCCCTTGACCACGATGCTGCGCGCCATGGTGTGGAGCTGCGCATCCTCCTCGGCCGACAATTCGCGGCCGGTGAACACCACGACCGGAACGTCGGCGAGCGCATCATCGGCGCGCATGCGCTCCAAGACCTCGAAGCCCGACATGTCGGGCAGCCGCAGATCGAGCACCACGCAATCGCACGGCCGGTTGCGCAACGTCGCCAGCGCCTCGTCGCCGGTGCCGGCATTGACGATCTCGATGTCGTCGTGGCCGAGCAACTCGCGGATGCTCATCTGCTCGGCCTTGTTGTCCTCGACGACCAGGAGCCGCTTGCGGCGCGGCGCTGAGAACTCCTTGATCCGCGACAGCGCGTCGGCAATGCCCTCCCGCGTCGTCGGCTTGGTCACGAACGAGAAGGCGCCGCGGGCAAGGCCGTGCTGGCGGTCTTCGTCCAGCGTGACGATCTGCACCGGGATGTGCCGCGTCAGCGAGTTCTGCTTGAGCTGGCTGAGCACGTTCCAGCCCAGCATGTCGGGCAGGAACACGTCGAGCGACACCGCGGTCGGCTGATACTGCTTGGCGAGATTGAGCGCATCGTCGCCGCGCATCGCCAACAGCGCCTTGAAGCCCTTGTCGCGCGCCAGGTCGACCAGGATGCGGGCGTAATGCGGATCGTCCTCGACGATGAGGAGGATGGCGTCGCCCGGCTGGATCTCCATGCGATCGTCCGGGATCGGCTCGACCGTCCGTTCCGGCGCAAGATGCGGCCCGGCGAGGTGCGCCGCGGGCGCCGCTGCCGCCATCGCGGCATGCGCGGCCAAGGTCGGACCGACATATTTGACCGGCAGATAGAGCGTGAACGTCGAACCGGAATTCGGCGTAGAGCGCAGATGGATTTCGCCGCCGAAGAGGCTCGCCAGCTCGCGGCTGATGGCGAGCCCAAGGCCGGTGCCGCCGTATTTGCGGCTGGTCGAGGCGTCGGCCTGCTGGAACGCCTCGAAGATGATCTTCTGCTTTTCCGGCGGAATGCCGATGCCGGTATCGGTCACCTCGAACGCCACCACCGCCGGCGCCTGGCTGAGCACCGGATGCTCGGCGCTCCAGCCGCCGAGCGCCGCCGAGACATTGAGGCGCACGCCGCCCTGGGCGGTGAATTTGAACGCGTTCGACAGCAGGTTCTTGAGCACCTGCTGCAGCCGCTTGGTGTCGGTGGTGATGCTGCGGCCGAGATTGGGATCGACGTGCACCTCGAACGACAGCTGGCGCGTTTCCGCCTCGTGGCGGAACGGCCGCGCCACCATGTCGACCAGATTCGAGAAGAACACCTCCTCGGCATCGACCGTCACCGTGCCGGACTCGATCTTGGACAGGTCGAGAATGTCGCTGATGAGATTGAGCAGGTCGGTGCCGGCGCCGTGAATGGTGCGGGCGAATTCGACCTGCTTGCCGCTCAGATTGCCTTCCGGATTGTCGGTGAGCTGCTGGCCGAGGATCAGGATCGAATTGAGCGGCGTGCGCAGCTCGTGCGACATGTTGGCCAAGAATTCCGACTTGTACTTCGAGGTCAGCGCCAGCTCCGTCGCCTTTTCTTCCAGCGCGCGGCGGGCCTGCTCGATTTCCTGGTTCTTGCGCTCGACTTCGACGTTGCGCTCGGCGAGCTGCTGCGCCTTCTGCTCGAGCTGCTCGTTGGTCTGCTGCAATTCGCGTCTGCTGCGCCTGCAATTCGCCGGCGAGCTGCTGCGATTGCTTGAGCAGGCCTTCGGTCTGCATCGTCGCTTCGATCGAATTGAGCACGATGCCGATCGAGGTGGTCAGCTGTTCGAGGAACATGGTCTGCAGGGCGGTGAATTCGTGGATCGAGGCAAGCTCGATCACCGCCTTGACCTGGTTCTCGAACAGCACCGGCAGCACGATGTTGTTGCGCGGCGTCACCTTGAACAGCGCCGAAGAGATCGGCACGGCGTTCTCGGGCATTTCGGTGATCAGCATGCGCCGCTTGTCGACCGCGCATTGGCCGATGAGGCCTTCGCCGAGGCGCAAGGCCCGCGGATGGCCGTTGGCGCCGTCGTCGGCATAGGCCGACAACAGATTGAGGCCGTGCGCCTCCTCGCTGTCCATCTGATAGATGACGCCCTGGTGGGCGTTGACCAGCGGCGTCAGTTCGGACAGCAGCAGCCGGCCGACCGTGGTCAGGTCGCGCTGGCCCTGCAGCATGTTGGTGAATTTGGCGAGGTTGGTCTTCAGCCAATCCTGCTCGGTGTTGCGGTCGGTGGTGAGCCGCAAATTGTCGATCATCGTATTGATGTTGTCTTTCAGCTCGGCCACTTCGCCGCGCGCTTCCACCTGGATCGAGCGCGTCAGGTCGCCCTTGGTCACCGCGGTCGCCACTTCGGCGATGGCGCGCACCTGGGTGGTCAGGTTGGCGGCCAAGCAGATTGACGTTGCCGGTCAAGTCCTTCCAGGTGCCGGCGGCGCCGGGCACGTTGGCCTGGCCGCCGAGGCGGCCTTCGACGCCGACTTCGCGCGCCACGGTCGTCACCTGATCGGCGAAGGTCGCCAGCGTGTCGGTCATGTTGTTGATGGTCTCGGCCAGCGCCGCCACCTCGCCTTTCGATTTCACCGTGAGGTTCTGCTTGAGGTCGCCGTTGGCGACCGCGGTCACCACTTTGACGATGCCGCGCACCTGTTCGGTCAGGTTGGCGGCCATGACGTTCACGGTGTCGGTCAAATCCTTCCAGGTGCCGGCGACGCCGGGCACTTGCGCCTGGCCGCCGAGCAGGCCTTCGGTGCCGACTTCGCGCGCGACGCGGGTGACTTCCGAGGCAAAGCCGTTGAGCTGGTCCACCATCGTGTTGATGGTGTTTTTCAGCTCCAGAATTTCGCCCTTCACGTCCACCGTGATCTTGCGCGACAGGTCGCCGCGCGCCACGGCGGTGGTCACCTCGGCGATGTTGCGGACCTGCGTGGTGAGGTTGGCCGCCAGCAGATTGACGTTGTCGGTCAAGTCCTTCCAGGTGCCGGCGACGCCGGGCACCACGGCCTGGCCGCCGAGCCGGCCGTCGGCGCCGACTTCGCGCGCCACGCGCGTCACTTCGGCGGCGAACGAGCGCAACTGCTCGACCATGGTGTTGAGCGTGTCCTTGAGCAGCAGCATTTCGCCGCGCACGTCGACCGTGATCTTCTTCGACAGGTCGCCGCCGGCGATGGCGGTCGCCACCTCGGCGATGTTGCGCACCTGCGCGGTCAGGTTCGACGCCATGAAGTTGACGTTGTCGGTCAAATCCTTCCAGGTGCCGGCGACGCCGGGCACCTGCGCCTGGCCGCCGAGCTTGCCTTCGGTGCCGACCTCGCGCGCGACGCGCGTCACTTCCGAGGCGAAGGCATTGAGCTGATCGGCCATCGTGTTGATGGTGTTCTTCAGCTCGAGAATTTCGCCCTTCACGTCCACCGTGATCTTGCGCGACAGGTCGCCGCGCGCCACGGCGGTGGTCACCTCGGCGATGTTGCGCACTTGGGCGGTGAGGTTGCCGGCCATCGAGTTGACGATGTCGGTCAAGTCCTTCCAGGTGCCGGCGACGCCCGGCACGTTGGCCTGGCCGCCGAGGCGGCCTTCGGTGCCGACCTCGCGCGCAACGCGCGTCACCTCGCCGGCGAAGCGGTTGAGCTGGTCCACCATCGTGTTGAGCGTTTCCTTCAGCTGAAGGATTTCGCCGCGCACGTCGACCGTGATCTTGCGCGACAGGTCGCCGCCGGCGATGGCGGTCGCCACCTCGGCGATGTTGCGGACCTGCGCCGGTCAGGTTGCCGGCCATCGAGTTGACGCTGTCGGTCAAGTCCTTCCAGGTGCCGGCGACGCCGGGCACTTGGGCCTGGCCGCCGAGCTTGCCTTCGGTGCCGACCTCGCGCGCCACGCGCGTCACTTCGGCGGCGAACGCGTTGAGCTGGTCCACCATGGTGTTGAGGGTGTCTTTCAGCTCGCAGAATTTCGCCGCGCACGTCGACCGTGATCTTGCGCGACAAGGTCGCCGCGCGCCACGGCGGTGGCGACTTCGGCGATGTTGCGCACCTGGCCGGTCAGGTTCGACGCCATCGAGTTGACCGAGTCGGTCAAGTCCTTCCAGGTGCCGGCGACGCCGCGCACCAGCGCCTGGCCGCCGAGCTTGCCTTCGGTGCCGACCTCGCGCGCCACGCGCGTCACTTCGCCGGCGAAGGCGTTGAGCTGGTCCACCATGGTGTTGATGGTGTCTTTGAGCTCCAGAATTTCGCCGCGCACGTCGACCGTGATCTTCTTCGACAAGTCGCCGCGAGGCGATGGCGGTCGCCACTTCGGCGATGTTGCGCACTTGCGCCGGTCAGGTTCGACGCCATCGAGTTGACCGAGTCGGTCAAGTCCTTCCAGGTGCCGGCGACGCCGAGCACGTTGGCTTGGCCGCCGAGGCGGCCGTCGGTGCCGACCTCGCGCGCCACGCGCGTCACCTCGCCGGCGAACGCGTTGAGCTGATCGACCATCGTGTTGATGGTTTCCTTGAGCTGCAGGATCTCGCCCGAGACGTTCACCGTGATCTTCTTCGACAAGTCGCCGCCGGCGATGGCGGTGGCCACGTCGGCGATGTTGCGCACCTGCGCGGTCAAGTTGCCGGCCATGAAGTTGACGCTGTCGGTCAAGTCCTTCCAGGTGCCGGCGACGCCCGGCACCTGCGCCTGGCCGCCGAGCTTGCCTTCGGTGCCGACTTCGCGCGCGACGCGCGTGACTTCCGAGGCGAAGCGCGTTGAGCTGGTCCACCATGGTGTTGATGGTGTCTTTGAGCTCCAGAATTTCGCCGCGCACGTCGACCGTGATCTTGCGCGACAGGTCGCCGCGCGCGACGGCGGTGGTCACATGGGCGATGTTGCGCACCTGGTCGGTGAGGTTGCCGCACATGGCGTTCACCGAGTTGGTCAAATCCTTCCAGGTGCCGGCGACGCCGGGCACGATGGCCTGGCCGCCGAGCTTGCCGTCGGTGCCGACCTCGCGCGCCACGCGCGTCACTTCCGAGGCGAACGAGCGCAGCTGATCCACCATCGTATTGATGGCTTCCTTGAGCTGCAGAATTTCGCCGCGCACGTCGACGGTGATCTTCTTCGACAAGTCGCCGTTGGCCACCGCGATCGTCACCTCGGCGATGTTGCGCACCTGCGCGGTGAGGTTCGACGCCATCGAGTTGACGCTCTCGGTGAGGTCCTTCCACACGCCGGTCACGCCGCCGACCTGCGCCTGGCCGCCGAGCTTGCCTTCGGTGCCGACCTCGCGCGCGACGCGCGTCACCTCCGAGGTGAACACGTTGAGCTGCTTGATCATCGTGTTGACGATCTCGGCGGAGCGCAGGAACTCGCCCTTCAGCGGCCGGCCGTCGACGTCGAGGCTGACGGTGCGCAGCAGGTCGCCCTGGGCGACGGCGGCGATGGCGCGGGTCACTTCCGTGGTCGGCCAGAGCAGATCGTCGATCAGCGAATTGACCGAAGCTTCCATCTCGCCCCAGGCGCCGTCGGACAGGCCAAGCCGGACGCGCTGCCGGGTCCTGCCCTCGCGGCCGACCACCTGGCCGACCCGCTCGAGCTGCTTGGCCATGCGCTGGTTGGTGGCGACGATCTCATTAAAGGTGTCGGCGATCTTGCCCATGATGCCGATGCGGTCGCCGGCCATGCGCACCGAGAAATCGCCGACCCGCATCGCCTGCAGCGCGTGCAGCAGTTCCGCCAGCCCGTGGGCGTCGCCGTTGAGGCCGTTTTCGGCGGCATGAGGGATCGCTTGAGGAGCCGATGAGCCGTTGGCGGCGGCGGGGGGGCGGCGGCGGCGGGATCCAGCACTTCGGTAGGCGTCTGCATGAAAGTCTCCGAGGCCCGCTAAGAGCGGTCGTTGCGGCAAGGTTGGGGCGGCTGCGGGGAGGTCGGAGCGGCGGAACCGAGCCAGCACGCAACCAGACGCCGCCCATGGGGAACCCGCCATCATCGGGCGGATTGTTCCCGGGCGCGCCAAGCCGGGCGGGGTGCAACCCCGCCGCTGCCGCCGTAAGTTCCTATGCCGACGTGGATTCCCCCTCACGCGGGCTCACCTTCTCTGCCATGACCCCGAACGCGGTCAAAAGACGAAGGTTCCGCACAAAACGTGATTAGGTAGAAAATTTCTTACACAGGCTCTCAGAAACATCCCGAGCAGCCCCGTGCCGTGGGGGCCGCTCAGGAGAACCTTGCCATCGCCGCCTGGGGGCAATCAGCCGGCATAAGCCGTGCGTTGCCGGCTTGCGGCCCCTTCCGCCGTCTTCGGCTGGACCGGCAGCTGCAGGACCGTCGCCTGCTGGCCTTCGCGCAGCAGCGTCAGCAATACCACCCGGCCGTCGGGAAATTCGAGCGCATCGTGATGGGCGGCCAGTCTTGCTTTGTTGACCTGGCGGAAGATCGCCGTCTGGTGATTGATCACTTTGTCCCGCCAGGGCAGCAGGCCGGTCGCGATGCACCGGACCTCGCCGGCAAAGGACAACTCCGTTCCGGGTAGAATGCAGACCGCCAAGCTCGCGTCCTGCATTGCGCCGAATCCCCGTGTCCCCGTACCAAAGTCGCGCGTGGTCAGCTTGTCGCCAACCTGCGCCGGTCGCGATCTGACATTCGAAAGGCTATAGTCACACATCGGGGCGCTCTCCCATTTGAATTGTTCTCGATGAGAACGAGCCCGCCCTCTTTTTGTTTCGCAGCGGCGGCGAAATTCGCATTGCAATGACGGAAAATCCGCCGGGCGAGCGCTGCTCAGTTTGCGCGCAGCGCGACGTCCTGCACATGCGCTAAGCTTCAGATCACGCACGCGGTGGCGGGGCTAACTGGCGGCGCGTCCGATGCATCGCCAAGCGCAGGCCGAGACCTTGGCACCGATGGCCACACGGACGGCACATCGCGGCGGAAAGACGCTGGCGGAGGGAGTGAAAATGCAAACCAACTCTCTCTCGTCCTAAGTCCATAGAAAACTGCCGAAATCGGTCGATTAATCAATGCTTTTTCGAATTCTCTTGTGGGACTCGAACTCACAGGCTTGTCGGGGCCCTATACCCCCGAAAGCGACCGAATATTGCGCCGCCGCGAAGTGACGCTATGGGCCATGAACGACATTTTACACTGCGGAAAATCAGTAGGTCTCTAAGGCGGAAAATTGCGGACTTTTGCCCCGTGTTAACGGATTTTTACGGAGAGTTTCTGGCCGCGAATTTTCGATATCGGGGTTTTGATGGCAGAGACTTGGTTTGAATGCACCGAGACCGGTTCGACCGCCGCGATTTCCTAAACTCTTGAACGCGAATGGCAACGCGGGAGCGACATGAGCCGCGAACAGCTCGACCGAATGCAGCATATCGTAGAGTTCTAAATCGCCGAAACGGAATTGTCCGACGATGTAATTTATGCGAATTTCTTTTATCTGTGCCGCAGGGAACGGGCGCACCGTTTCGGGCGAATTGGCGATCGCTTGCACCTGATATCGAAACTATTCGCGCGCAATGGTGAGTCTGGAACGGTGCCATTCATTTCCGACAGATAGGTGAAGCTTCGATCGCCAGCGCAAATAAGCGCGGCAACCCGGCGAAGGCATTGAACAAGAAAATTCCGGACCGAAATATACGAACAATAGTGATAGGGGCATACGAACAGCGTGGATTTCGACAGTTATTGTTCGGCTCTACGACGCGGGCTTTGCTGGAAGATTCTCCCCGCGCCCTCTTCGTGTATCATTAGTGCACTACTGACCTCGGCCAGGCATTCGCCGATTGAATAATCGATAAAGCGAAGCAGCCGAAAATTGCATGGCTTTCTGCGCGCTGGATTTTTTTGAGCATCTGAGACGCAATCGGCCGCACAAAATGCTTCAGGCGATTTTCGCAAGCCAATTTTGTCAGCCAGTTTTGGAAATCCGCCACTCCGAATTGTACCAA
Organism: uncultured Alphaproteobacteria bacterium; assembly: GCA_963831975.1. Classification (GTDB taxonomy): domain Bacteria; phylum Pseudomonadota; class Alphaproteobacteria; order Rhizobiales; family Xanthobacteraceae; genus BOG-931. Next base: position 761,457 of record CAWHSO010000025.1, on the reverse strand, counting down.
ACCTTATGCTATAAGTGCCCACCAAGCATCTTCACCGACGACAATAATGTCGTGACGGAGATACCGTATGAAGAAGCGCATCAAGATCATCCACAAGACGAGATACCAATACAATGCGCCAGTCAAATTCGGACCACACCGCCTGATGATGCGGCCGCGCGAAGGTCACGACGTTCATATCGTGAACGGCCGTCTCGACGTCGAGCCGGCGGCCACCATACGTTGGCTGCGCGACATCTACGGCAATTCCATCGCGCTTCTGACGTTTGCGGAGGCTTCGCAGAATTTGAGCATCCTTGGCGAGGTGGAGGTGGATCTGGATGACGACAATCCCATCGAGTGCCTGATTGATCCTGACGCCCGCCAGTTCCCCTTTCAATACGCTCCCGAAGAGCAGATCGAGCTGATCCACTACCGCTTGCCCAGCTATCCATACGAGGGCCCGCGGCTGCAGCATTGGCTGAGCGACCTATACCGGCCCGGACAGGCCATCGGAACGTTCGAGCTTCTCGAAAAGCTGAACACACAAATTTACCGCACATTTGCCTACAAGCACCGCGACGATGCCGGCGTCCAGTTGCCATGCGATACCCTGACGAAGTGTAGCGGTTCGTGCCGCGACTTTGCGGTGTTCATGATGGAAGCTGCAAGGCACTGGGGATTCGGTGCGCGATTTGTGAGCGGGTATATTCAAATGGCGGAAGGTCAGCATGGCGCTACCCATGCATGGACGGAAATCTATATCCCGGGCGCAGGCTGGCGCGGTTTCGACCCGACCAACAACAAGCTTGCCGGCAACGAGCATGTCTCCGTTGCGGTCGCCCGCGAGCAGGAGAAGGCCTGTCCGGTTTCCGGAGCATGGGAAGGCCCCGCGAACGCGTTCAGCAATATGGAAGTGTCGGTGCAGGTCGTTTCGCTCTGAGGTCAGGCCGCGGCTTGGAACAATCCCCGTGATCTGCTTCTCCGAACAAGGGAGTATAAATCATGAAAGTAGCCGGGCGAAAATTGATGATGGATGGCGCGGACGAGCAGTCCGGGACGATCAGAGGCCTAAATCTCGCGATGGCGCTCCGCCGGACAGGCGTGCGGATATTGGGACTGGCGCTGAGCCCGGCACTCATGTTGGCGTCGGCATTCGTGGTCGGCTCTTGCCAGGTCGAGCTTGGCGCAAGGCGATGCCGATTTGGAAGCGCCGGGTTTGGCGCCGTTCGCCACGCCGGCCAGTCCCCAGCCGACGCTTTTTCAAAACGTTCGCATTTTCGATGGCAGGAGTGCTTCGCTCTCTGCCCCCTCCAATGTCCTCGTCCGCGGCAACACCATTGCGCGCATTTCCACGAGTCCGATCACCGTCGAAGCGAGCGCCAATGTCCGGGTTATCGCGGCCAACGGACGCGTGCTCATGCCAGGCCTCATCGACGCCCATTGGCATGCGTTCATGGCAGCGACGCCGCAGATGCTCCTGATGACCGCCGACACGAATTATCTCCAGCTGTTGGCGGCGCGACAGGCTCAGCGACTTTGATGCGGGGCTTCACGACGATACGCGACCTCGGCGGCCCGGTGTTCGGTCTCAAGCGCGCGATTGACGAAGGTGTCATCGACCGGTCCGCGCATCTATCCCTCCGGCGCTTTCATCTCGCAAACCTCGGGTCATGGCGACTTCCGGTTCTCCTTCGAGCTTCCGCGCGTGACAGGCGGTCCGTTGAGCCACTCCGAGGTGGAAGGCATCGCGGCCATTGCCGACAGCCCCGATGAGGTGCGTCTGCGCGCGCGAGAGCAGCTGCGACAGGGCGCAAGTCAGATCAAGCTGATGGCCGGCGGCGGCGTCGCCTCGCCTTACAATCCGATCGAATTGACCCAGTACACCGAACCGGAGATTCGCGCCGCGGTCGAAGCGGCCGACAATTGGGGCACCTATGTAACGGTACACGCCTATACGCCGCGCGCGATCCAGCAAGCCGTCGCTGCCGGCGTCAAATGCATCGAACACGGCCAGCTTATCGACGAGCCGACCGCAAAGTTGCTGGCGGATAACGGCATCTGGTGGAGCTTGCAGCCGTTCATGGATGACGAAAATGCGTCGCCGCTGGTGAATCCGGTGTCGCAAAAAAAGGCGCAGGAGGTCTTTGCCGGAACGGAGAACGCCTACCGGCTGGCGAAGAAATACAAGATCAAGACCGCGTTCGGCACCGACATCCTGTTCGATGCCAGGGTTGCCGGCCGGCAGGGCGCCATCCTCGCCAGGATGGTGCGTTGGTACACGCCTGCCGAAGCGCTCAAGATGGCCACTGCGGACAACGGCGAGTTGATGGCGCTGTCCGGATTCATCAATCCCTATCCGGGCAAGCTCGGGGTCGTCGAAGAGGGCGCGCTCGCCGACTTGCTGCTGGTCGACGGCAATCCGCTGGAAAACATCAAGCTCGTTGAAGATCCCTGACAAGAATTTCCTGGTGATCATGAAGGACGGCACGGTCTACAAGGACACCGTGCCTAAGTAGTCGTCAATATTTCGGACTGATGAAACTTCAGAACGATCCGAACACCGAGCCCAGCGCAATCACCGCCACCAAAGCGATGATGGCGCTGACGATCGCGACCATGACGATGTCGAGATAGCTTTCGCGGTGCGTCGATCCGCACACGGCGAGCAGCGTCACGACCGCGCCATTGTGCGGCAGGCTGTCGAGCGTGCCGGCACCGATGACTGCAACGCGATGCATGATCGCGGGGTCGATGCCGTTTTCCGCGGCGAGGCGCATATAGGTAGCGCCAAGCGCATCGAGCGCGATCGTCAGTCCGCCCGAAGCCGAACCGGTCAGGGCGGCGAGCACGTTCGTCGATACCGCAAGCGAGACCAGCGGCCCGCCCTCGATCGACAAAACCCATTCGCGCACGATGGCGAAAGCCGGCAGTGCCGCAACCACCGCACCGAAGCCAACCAAGCTTGCGACGCTAACGACCGGCAGCACGGAAGCGTTTGCGCCCGCGCCCAGGCTTTCACGCAAGGTGAGCAGGCGCCGAAAGTTGACGGCGACGAGCGTTACGATCGCCGCAGCAAGCGCGACCACGACCGACCACACTCCGCCCACGGCGGCGAGCGAGGTGGGTCCCCAACGTTCCTCGGCCAGATAGGAAACGTCGAGACGCGGCAGCACGAATATCGACATCACCAGATTGACGCCCACCACCACGATCAGCGGCAACGCGGCGAGCGCGATGGGCGGAGTTGATTGACTTATGTGTCCGTGCCCGATCTCGGCGGGATCGAATTCCCGGGCCGCCGTGGCGCGCTCGCGAATGAGCTCATCTTGCGCCGCGTTTTGTGCCGCGTCGGTCTTGCCGCCGACGTCCCCGCCATAGCCCTCGCCGGCGCGGCGAGCGGCGGTTTCGGCGCGGCGGAGCCACCACAGCCCGAAGCCCAGCATGATCGCCGACGCGATCACGCCAAGGCCTGGCGCCGCGAACGGCGTGGTGCCGAAAAACGGCATCGGGATTGCGTTCTGGATCGCCGGCGTTCCGGGCAGCGCCGACATGGTGAAGGTCGAGGTGCCGAGCGCGAGCGCCGCCGGCATCAGCCGCTTCGGGATCGCCGCGGCCTGAAACAATGCGTGCGCCATCGGCGCCAGCACGAAAAAAGCAACGAACAGGCTCACGCCGCCATAGGTGACGAATGCGCCCGCCAGCACGACCGCCAGAACTGCCCGGCGCGGGCCCAGTTTCTCCGTCATGAAATCGGCGATCGCCGAAACCGAGCCGCTGTCCTCCATGAGCTTGCCGAACACGGCGCCGAGAAGAAAGATCGGAAAAAACTGCGCGACGAATTGCGCCGCGCTGCCCATGAACGTTTGCGTCCAATTGGCCAACAGCGGCTGGCGCGACACGGCAGCGGCGACAAGCGCCGCCGCCGGCGCCAGCAGCAATACGCTGCCGCCGCGATAGGCCAGCCATATCAGCAGAACGAGCGCGATGAAAATGCCGACAAGTCCCATCGTTCAGATACTCTCGAGCAGGACGTCGAGATCGAGCGTGGAGCGGCGTCCGAGATTGTCCACGTGTTGCTCGAGGAAGCTTTGCGCCGAAGCGCGCCCTTTGTCGCGCAGCAAGCAAAGAAAGTCCCACTCGGCGATCATTTTCGACGACGCGCTCAGTTCTTTCATGATTTCATTGGTGACAGAGTGGACCCGCATCTTGGCCCATTTCTCACCCTCGTCGTGGCCGGGATCGGCAACCCGCCGCAGCAACGCGATCATGCGCAATTCTTTCAGCAGAACAGCGTTGAATGCCACCTCATTGAGCCGATTGAGAATCTCGTTCGCCGAGCGCGGTATGCCTTGGCGTTCGATCGGATTGATCGGCACGATGATCGTGTCTTCCGACGCGCATTCGCGCACCAGTGGCGTAATGGTGGGATTGCCCGAATAGCCGCCGTCCCAATAGGCCTGACCGTCGATCTCGATGGCGCGAAACATTGTCGGCAGGCAGGCCGATGCGAGCAGGACCTCGGGCGTGAGCTCGCTGTTTCTGAACACGCGCGCTCGGCCGGTCGAGACATTGGTCGCGGTGATGAAGAGCTTGATCGGCGATTCGGAGACCCGCCTGAAATCGACTCCCTCAGTAAGAATTTCCCGCAGTGGATTCCACCCGGTCACATTCAGGTCATAGGGCGAAAACAGTCGCGACATCATGTCGATCGCGATATAGGCCGGCGAACTGTCGAGCGACCAGCGGCCGAGCAGCATATCCAGCGGCCCACGCCGAAGTGGGCTCATTTCTCCGGCCTTCGCCACGCGGCGCCAAAAACCCTCCAGCGCCGCGCGGGCGCCTGCGTTGCCGCCGCCGGTAAATCCATAGGCCAGCGCGGCCGCGTTCATCGCGCCGGCCGACGTGCCTGAAATCCCGTCGATCCGCAGCCACGGCTCTTCCAACAGGCGATCGAGCACGCCCCATGTGAACGCACCGTGCGAACCGCCGCCTTGTAACGCGAGGTCGACCAGAATTGGTTCGCGATCGAACGTCATCGCTCAGTCCTTGCCATGGGCCTATATGGCACTTCGCAGATGTTTATGACTTTTATTTGAAGCGGTGGCGAAGCGTTTTGCGTCGTATGCGCTCGTCGCCGCGATTGTCGTCACATCGATGCTCCGTAACGCGCGAAAAATTTGGCTTCGCGAATTTGTCGAGCACTGCCTCACGGTTCGTCCGACATCGAGTCGGAGGGGTGAGGTGCAAAGCCCAAGATGGAGGAGATGATTTCACGGATGCTCGAGCGCGAGCTCTCATTGTCCGTCTCGTCGCCGGGTGGCGGCAAGGACTGCGCATCCGCTTTCTTAGTCGTCGGTTTGCGATCTTCGATGCCCTCGTCGATCCGCTCGATCATGTAGGGGAAGAACGGATTCGATGAGGCGCGAAGCAATGAATCCAGGCTCGCGATCAGGACGTTGCGCTCACCGCGCGGTGCCAGCGAACCGAGGTGAATCCCGAAATCTTCCGCCGAATCCGGTGTCAGCCCGTACAGTGAATCGCTCATCGGAAAAGGCAACGCGACGTGAGAGAGTGAAAAAAGGCCATCCGGATAGGCAACGCCCAGTGGGCGATCGACTTCGGCCACGCCGCCGGCCGCAATGCTGCGCTCGACTTCTTCGCCGCTCGGGACATCGGCATTGGTAATGATCGTGGTTCGGTAGTTCCGCGCTTTGCTGGGCAGAAGCCTGGCCAATGCAGTATCCGCGGCCGGACGCAGCAGCGCACCGAGGTTCACGGTCCGGTTCACGTCGAACAGCACAAGCTCGCTGCCGTTGGCCGGAAGGTGAGAGTACAACGCCGTGATAATTGCCGATGTGCTGACCGTGAAGTCCATGACGGACTGGAAGGTGATGATCGGCGGCAGCTCGGCCAGTTGACCGCTGCGGCCGTAGGCCGCGATCTGCCGCTGCAGGACTTGCGTCAGCCGATAAGATTGAACGGCACCGTTGACCGGAAATGAGTTGTACTTGAATGGATTGAATTCCGGCACCACGCCGAGCCAGGCGGCTTTGGCGAATGCCGGGAATAGCGCCGGCAACCCGGCCAGCCCGGCGAAACGCGCGAAGCGCGTGATGCCGATCATCGGTGAAATCAAGACGACGCGGTCGGCGCGGGTGAGCTGCGGGTCCGCAATCGAGTCCAGTGCATATTTGACCGCCAGCGCGCCGCCATTCGAGAAGCCAACCAGGTGCAGCGGCGCCGACGGGCCGATGCGTCGGCGTGCTTCCCGCACGGCGAGCCGCGTCGCTGCCGTCCAATCCTCCCATTCGGCATCGACCAGCCCGGCCGGAACGGTGCCGTGACCGGGCAGCCTGATGACAATCGCGACAAAGCCATGGTCCCGATAAAACCGGGCGATGTGGCGCTGGCTATAAGGCGAGTCGGTCAAGCCGTGCAGCAGCACCACGGCGCCGACGGGAGTGCCGCTCGGCTCCAGCACGTATGAGCGATTGAAGTCCTGGGCAAAGTGCCCTGGATAGATCGGACTGCCGTCGAAATACCGGTTCATCGGGACGCGCTCGTCCGGCGTGAGCTTTTCCGTCACCTCGGTGCGGACGTCGTCAAAAATCCTGGCTTCCCGGGCAAGATAATGGTCCCAGTCGGTGGCATCGAGCTCCTTGGCCTTCAAGTCATGCGGCACGTAGGTATGCCAGCGCGCCAGCGGCGGGCCGCGTTGAGCGGCGTACACGCGAATTGCAAAGAAAGTAATCGCGGCGACCGCGAGCAGGATCGAAGCCCACTTTATTCCCTTGCTGATCTTTGCCCGCATTCTCGGATCCGTGATACTGCCATTCGCAGCAATTCTCTAGAATATCGAATTGTCCTCGGCAGCTATAGCAGCGTCCCGCTGCGAGACATCGTCGTGCGCCTCCAGACTCCCATGGAGACTTCAGATATCCTAACTGAACGATGCTCAGTTACGCAAAGACAAATCGCGGCGGCGTCATCTTCGTTGGCCTGATAGCGGCGTCGCTCGTTGCATTGCCGCTGCTGCCGCCGATTCCGCAAGATCAGGGTTATCACGACTTTGCCGATCAACGCACCTTGCTCGGCGTGCCGAATTTCTGGAACGTTGTCTCGAATATTCCTTTCATCTTCATCGGTGCGTTAGGATTGCGGCAATCTCGTCGCGATCCGGCAATTATCATGCTCTTTCTCGGCATTCTGCTGACCGGTTTCGGCTCGTCCTACTATCATCTCAATCCGAGCGATCGGACCTTGTTTTGGGACCGGCTGCCGATGGCGATCAGCTTCATGGCGATCCTGGCCTTCACGGTCGAGGAACGCGTGAATGCAAGAGCGGGCGCCGTTTTGCTGTTGCCCTTGATTGCAATCGGCGTGCTCAGTCTCTTGCTGTGGCGCTGGACCGGCGATCTGCGGCTGTACGTCTGGGTGCAATTCTTTCCGTGTCTTGCGCTGCCGCTGCTCTTTCTGGTGTTTCCGCCGAAATATACCGGCACACTTTACTGGCTGATCGCCGCGGCGCTTTATGCGCTGGCAAAACTGTTCGAGTTCTATGACCGCGCAATCTATTCCGCCGGCACCATTCTGAGCGGACATACGCTCAAGCATCTCGCCGCCGCTGCCGCATGCGTCGCGATCCTGAGATATTTCCAGAAGCGCCGGCCGATCGCGGCCGCGGACGCCGCGTCCCGATAGTTCGCCAGGGTAAAATCGTCGAAAAGCCCAGGCTCTTCGTGAGTTTGGGCCTCCTTGCATCCTCAAGATTGCCGCACCCGCCAAGCCAAATAGCCCAGCGCAACGCCTTCGCTGATGAGCGAAATGCCAAGCAGCGTGCCGAGAAACAAGACCGCGGTCACCGGCATGCTGGACCAGAGATAAAAGGACAACACGACGCTGATGATTCCGCTCAGCAGGATCCAGCCCCAGTTCGGGAACGGCCGTATGGTGAGCGAAAATATGATCTTGGAAATCCCCTCGACCATCAGGAACACAATCACAAGCAGCGTGAGCGTGACCACGCTTTCGGCAGGGTTGCGAAGGAACAGTGCGCCGACGATGATGAACAGCGCGACCGAAACAAGCTGCAGCCAGAAATGCGGCACGCTGCGGGCGTCGATCAGGCTGATACCCTGGGCGATGCCGCTGATGATCAAGAGCCATCCGAAAAAGATCACCAAGGCAACCGACGACATCGCCGGATGGGCTATCGCCAGGATGCCGGCCACCACCATCAGCGCACCTTGGAACAGATACCAGAGCGAGTGGCGTTTGACCTTTTCGCGCATCGCCTCGCGCATCACTTGGGCTGCTGCATCAATCGACATTGACATGATCAATCTCCATCAGGTTGCGACAGTCTCCACTTAGTAAAAGCCAAGAATTTGTAGGCCATCATCGCCGTCATCATCACGACGATTGTCGACGGTCGGCGAACGCAGGCCGGATCTATTTTTCCTCCGGCGGTGCCTCGGCATACATTCCGGAAACGGGCTCGACCCAAACGACATGATCCTCGACTTTCTTGACGCCCGGAATGTTCTCGGCGGTGACGCGCAGTGCTTGACGCTGCCTCTCGTCGGTAAGGGTGCCGGAAAGCTGCACGACCCCGTTTCTCACGGTGATATCGATTCTAGTCACCGGCGCCCACGGTTGCCGTGCCAGCTCGGCGAAAAATTGCTCGCGTATGGTCGCGTCCCCGGCTGACGACGGCGCGATCTCGCCGACGAAACTGGCCATGGCGTGAAGCAGATTGGCGCGCGTAACAATGCCGACGATCTTGCCGCCTTCGACGACCGGAACCCGCTTGATGTGGTGGCGCTCCATCAGTCGTACGACGTCTTCCAGCGACGCACTCGGTATCACCGTCCGCACGTCTTCCGTCATGACGTCGCGAACCTTGCGGCCGCTGATTTGAACGTACTCGTCCGCAAGGCGGCCAGGGCCGAGAAAGAACTCCATCCACTTTGGCCTATGGCGCTTGGTGCCGGTTTCGGCGCGGCGCAGGAAGTCGCCTTCGCTGACGATGCCGACCAGCTTGCCATGACCGTCGACAACCGGAAGGCCGCTGATTTTTTTCTGCAGCATCAGCCGCGCTGCTACAAATACCGACTCGTCCGGGGTCACCGAAAGAACATGCGGGGTCATAACGTCTTTTACGTTCATGGCTTGACTCCTGCAGATTTGACAAATTCGCGCAGGACGAGGCGCGCCAGCGCGACTGGGCTCAACCTCCACTGGCTCGGCGACAACAGAAGCAGCCTTACCCAAGTTACCGCGACCGTCGCCAACGCTCCAACCACAAAATCGGCCGGTTTTGTGCCGCTAAGGATCAGCCAAAAAAGGAAGAAAATCACCGTTCGTGGCGACACGCTAAGCGGCGCATTGCGGGCTGTAGCGATAAACCCACCCATGGAGCATGCCCCATTAATTTCAAAGCGCTGCGATGCCGAATTCCGAATGTCGTGGCAAGTCGAGAGAGAATGGCAGCTGCTGTAGACCCTATCATATTCTTGCGACCCCATACCATCACCGATCGCCCCGCGGCGAGCGTCATATCGTGGCCGCGGCATCCTTGTGGTTCAAGTGAAAGTTATGTTGAGACTGTTGAATTTAATTATGCGCGCAGCTTGCTCGTGGCGATCGCGTTGGAGTCGGAATTTGCAATTATGATGCAGCGATCGGAACCGACGACTCGGTGTCCGGTAGCGCGAATGCTCTTGACAGGTCCGGTCCTTCTGCGGTCAAACTTTGTGAAATAGATAATCGGAAGCGGCTGGCATATTGACCCAAAGACTTTGATTCAGCGACTTTGGGGCCGAAAATGAGAACTATATTTGAAATTGCATATGTGCGCCTGCATCTGCACGGCCTTCTGAACCAACCGGGAGGAGGAGATGCAAGAGCGGCGCCAAGGCGTTGATAGCCTCGACTCTGCTTTCGTCTCGACGGGCAGTCTGCCACCCACTGAGATGATCACGGCATTGGTCGGAGAGGCGCACGCGCGATTCAAGTCCAATACCGGCGGCGAGAATTCGCAAGTTTACCCGGCGCTGGCCAGGGTGCCGCGCGAACTGTTCGGCGTGTGTGTGGTCGGCGTGAGCGGCAAGGTCTACGCCGCCGGCGACACCGATCACGAATTCTCGATCATGAGCGTGTCGAAGCCGTTTGTGTTTGCGCTCGTTTGTCAACAGGTGGGCGCGGAGCAAGCGCGCGCGAAGCTTGGCGCGAATGCCACCGGGATGCCGTTCAACTCGCTCGCGGCCGTCGAACGCAGTGCCGACGGGCGAACCAACCCCATGGTCAATGCCGGCGCGATCGCAACCACCAGCTTGGTGCCGGGCGCCACCTTCGAGGCCAAGTGGCAATTCATTTACGACGGTTTGTCCCGTTTCGCGGGCCGCAAGCTTCCGCTCAATGAAGAGGTCTATGCCTCGGCCACGGAAACCAATTTTCGTAACCAGGGTATCGCCCGGCTGCTGCAGAGCTTTGGTCGAATCTATTTCGATCCGGAGCAGGCGACCGACCTCTACACCAAGCAGTGCTCGCTCAACGTCAGCGCCAAGGATCTGGCGGTCATGGGCGCAACGCTCGCAGACGGCGGCGTCAATCCGCTGACCAAAGAGCGCGTCGTCGATCCGGCGATCTGCCACTACGCGCTGGCGGCCATGACGACCGCCGGATTGTACGAAACGTCCGGCGATTGGCTGTACGACATCGGGCTGCCAGGCAAAAGCGGAATTGGCGGCGGCATCGTGGCCGTCTCGCCGGGCAAAGGTGGATTGGGCACTTTCGCTCCGCCGCTCGACGGCGCCGGAAACAGCGTGAAAGGCCAGCTCGTGGCGAAATTTCTGTCGCAACGGCTGGGAATGGATTTGTTCGTCTCGAAACCCGACGGCTGAAATATCTGGGCGGGAATGTCGCCAGCAATACCGCGCTGGCCAATAACAAAATAGCTGAGAGGAAGACATGTCGGCCCAATCTGCGCCAAGCACCACCACTGTCGAAGTGCCGCGGCCTCGGAGAAAACGCGCGGTGATCCAAAGCGCGCTTAAGTGAGAGACGATCCGCCCATGGCGGTCGCCAAAGTGAGCGAATAAACCGTGTCCGCACTCGTTATCGTCCTCGCCCTGCTTGCCGCCGCGATTGTGATGTTCGCGATTAACAAGCCGCGCCTGGATGCCGTCGCCCTGATCATGCTCACGGCGCTGCCTTTTACCGGCGTGCTTACCATGGGCGAGGCGCTGGCGGGCTTCAGCGATTCGAACATCGTCCTTATCGCCGCGCTGTTCGTGATCGGCGACGGTCTGGTGCGGACGGGCGTCGCCCAGCGCCTCGGCGACTGGCTGATCGTGAAGGCCGGCAACAGCGAAATACGGCTTATCGTCCTGCTGATGATTGTCGTCTGCGGCCTCGGCGCGACCATGAGCTCGACGGCCGTCACCGCCATCTTCATTCCGGTGGTGTTGCGCATTTCACAAACCGCCGGCATCGGACCCAGCCGGTTGATGATGCCGCTGAGCATGGCCGCGCTGATCAGCGGCATGACGACGCTCGTCGCCACCGCACCCAATCTGGTCGTCAACGGCGAGCTCGAACGCCACGGCATCGAGGGTTTTCGTTTCTTCAGCTTCACGCCGTTCGGGCTGCCGATCCTCGTTCTCGGCATCATTTACATGAGCTTTGCGCGTCGCTGGTTGACCGTGACCAAGGAGGAGAAAGCCTCCGGCCGTCCGAGTCTTGCCGACTGGATCGAGGAATACAAACTCGCCGACCGCGAATACCGGCTGCGCGTAACGGCGCAGTCGCCGCTGGTGGGTAAGACTCTGGCGGAGCTGAACCTGCGCAGTAGCTCCGGCGCCAGCATCGTGGCCATCGAACGCAACCGCAAATTTTCCGGGGAGATGCTGCGGCCGACAGCAAATACGGAACTGATGGCCGACGATATCCTGCTGGTCGATCTGTTCGCTGCCGGCCACAACATCGACAGGCTGCGGCAGCAATTCGCACTTGAAGAGATGCCGCTCAGCGGCGCCTATTTCACCGACCGGTCCCAGGAGATCGGCATGGCGGAAGTCATTGTGCCGCCGACCTCCGATCTCATCGGGCAAACGCTGGTCGAGGCCGAATTCCGCACCCGATTCGGACTGACCGTGGTCGGCCTGCGGCGCGGCATCGTTGCCCACCAAGGCAGTCTGCTCGACGAAGCGCTGAAGACCGGCGACACGTTACTGCTCATCGGGCCGTGGAAGGACATCGAGCGGCTCAAGTCCGACGGTCACGACCTTGCCATCATCAAGCTGCCCGTCGAGCTCGACGAAGTGCTGCCGGCGCCCGGCAAGGCGCCGCAGGCGCTGGCCTGCCTGGCGCTGGTCGTCGGCTTGATGGTCAGCGGCCTTATCCCGAACGTTCAAGCGGCACTGATTGGGTGCCTGCTCATGGGCGCGCTGGGCTGCGTCAACCTGGTGAGCGCCTACCGCTCGATCGACTGGAAAACCCTGGTCCTCATCGTCGGCATGCTGCCGTTTTCGATCGCCTTGCAAAGGACCGGCGGCGTCGATCTTGCCGCCGATGGGTTGCGGGCGCTGACGGCCGGCGCCGGAGACCGCGCCGTGCTGGCCACGCTTTTTGCGATCACCGCGCTGCTCGGCATGTTCATCTCCAATACCGCCACCGCGGTGCTGATGGCTCCGGTCGCGCTTGCCGTCGCTCATGAGCTGCACGTGTCGCCTTATCCGTTCGCGATGATCGTCGCGCTGGCGGCTTCTACCGCCTTCATGACCCCGGTTTCGTCGCCGGTGAACACGCTGGTGGTCACGCCAGGCAACTACACGTTCGGCGACTTTGTACGCATTGGTGTGCCGTTTTCCATCATCGTCCTGATCGTCTGCGCGATCCTGGTGCCTTGGTTGCTGCCGCTGTGACGCAACCGCCGCTGGGCGCGCTCGAAGAGGTATGAGGCCATGAGTCACTCAAGCGAAGCAGTGAAGACGCAAATATCGAAGACCACGATGCAGCTTCTAAGCGAATAGCGCGAGATCGATCGCGTCGCCCATCTTGCAGTAACCACCGTCGCTCGGGTGCAGTCCGTCTCCGCAATCGTCCACGGCACGCATCTGGGTCGGGATTTCGGGATCGCGCAACGCGGCGTCGAAATCGGCGACACCGTCAAACACGCCGCTCTCACGGATCCAGGCATTGACCGCGACCCTGTGCATCTCGCGCGTCGGGTTCCAGGCATTGGCCATGTACGTCTCATTGCCGAACGGTGTCAGCGTCGCGCCGATGATCTTGATGCCAGCGGTGTGCGCGCGCAGCACCATCTGCTGCAGGCCAGCAATCACGTACTCGGCGGTGACCTCCTCCTCGGGCTTCGCCCACCGATTACGCAGATCATTGGTGCCGAGCATGACAATGACGTGCGTGACGCCCGGCTGCGCCAGCACGTCGCGGTCGAAGCGCCGCAGCCCGCTGTCGCCGCGGATGTCGTGCAGGATGCGGTTGCCGCCGAGCCCGTTGTTCATTACGCCGACCGGTCTGCCGGCGCGGGCCACGAGCCGCCGCGCCAATTGATCGGGCCAGCGGCAGAAGGCGTCGATCGTCGAGATGTTGCCGTCGGTCAGCGAGTCGCCGAGCGCGACTACTCCGAGTGCGTCGCTCGGGGCGAGCACGTCGACGCCGCAAAGGAAGAACCACTGGTCGGTCAGATTCCCGACCGGCATCGCTGTCTCAGCGGCGAAATTGCCGGGTGGCGAGATGTAATTGGTCTGCCTTGCGTACCGGCCGGTTATCACGAAATTCGCCGGCACCTCGCTGGGCAGATGGAAACTGACCGCGAGATCAGCGAGCGGTGGAACGGAAAGATCAACTGCATCGCTGTACTGCACCGCCCCGGCGGCGATGACGGCCGAGTCGCGGCCGCCGAAGCTTAGCTTGCGGCCGGTGCCTGCGACGATCGTCGGACCCTTGTCACGCAACGCGATCATCGCGGCGCCGATGATCAGTGGACGATTGCCATAGGCATTTGAGATCCGCACACGCAACCGCTCGCCGCCGATGCTAAAGCGTGGGTTCAGGCGGATCGTCTGGTTGTTGAAACCGACGACGCCTTCTGCCGGCGCCGGAGCAGCCGCCCAGGTTCCGACCCAACCTTTGTCGCTTGGCATGACCATCCTCGCTTTCTCTCACAGGTTCTGCCGCCGATTGCATAGTCGCAACCGCATCATTTCGAGGCTTAGGCCGGCTACGCCCTAATCGGATGACTTGACCAACAGCCGGCGACAGCCATAGCTTCCGACCGCGCTCGGGGCGTCATCTAAGGCTAGCTATCGGGGGACGGCCCATTCCCCTGTCTCACCGACCTTTCAAGCCGTTAACAAGCAGCTCGACTGCGGGCAGGACGGCCCGGTTTAATTCAATCGATTTTTATGTCGAGCGCCCTTACGATCGGCGTCCACTTGATGATTTCATCCTCGATAAGCCGCTGAAACTTCGCAGGCGAGGAATCCAAATCTGGAACAAACCCGGTTTCAATCAGCATTTTCTGATAATCCGGCTCTGCGAGCGCATTATGATTCGCAATTGCAATCTGCTCAATTATTGCGGTCGGCGTCCGCGCAGGCGCAAACAAGCCAATGCTTTGTTGAGAGGTCATGCCCGGGAGAGTCTCGACCGCAGTGGGTAAGTCGGGCGCCGCAGCAAGGCGGGCTGGACTGGTCACAGCCAAGATCCGCAGCTTACCGGTACGATGATAAGCAATGAGTTGTCCGGTCACTGCGGGCGTCGCCATTGCCACGTGACCAGCGATCGTGTCTGCGGTCGCCGGTCCGGAGCCACGATAGGGAACCTGAACAAGGTCGGGCAGTCCAGCTAACGACTTAAACAATTCTCCCGTCAGATGGTTGAGCGAGCCAACACCGGCGTGACCATAAGAAAGCTTGCCGCGATTCGCTTTGTCGTAATCGATGAACTCCTGCAACGTATTGGCCGGGATCGACGGATTTACAGCGATCGCGAAGGCAGACACCGCAATGTTGGAAATCGGCTCAAAGTCTTTTATCGGATCGTAAAGCGGCCTGGTTTTGAGGATTGCTTCGGTGATGTGAGTGCTCGACCCACCCAACAGGATGGTGTAGCCGTCCGGTTGCGAATGGGCGACAGTGGCTGCTCCAAGTGAACTGCCCCCACCGCCCTCATTCTCAACAACGACGGTTCCGAGCAGCGGCTGAATTTTCTCCGCCCAGGGGCGGCCTATTGCGTCAAATCCACCGCCCGGCGGAAACGGAATGATCAGTCGGATGGGCCGGGTTGGATAGGCCCCCTGCGCGAACGAAAATCGCGGCGCAAATCCTCTGCTTACGGCGGCCACCAGCCCGATCGTCACTAGGTCACGTCGCCTCATTGCGTTCTCCTAGGAGGCACACCAGACATTCCAAGGGGGTGCATGCGTTAATCAGGAATAGCGCACGTCCGGCCGCGACAGGCCGAAATGCGAGCGGAGCGTGTCTCCCTCGTAGACCGTTCGGAATAGGCCGCGTTTTTGCAGGATCGGAACGACATGCTCGACGAAGCGGTCGAGCATCTCCGGCAGCACCGGGGGCATCAGGTTGAAGCCGTCGGCAACGCCTTCCTCGATCCAGTCCTGGATAAGGTCGGCGACCTGCTCGGGCGTGCCTTCGAAGACGAAGTGGCCGCGCGCCCCCGCGAGCTTGGCGAGCAACTGGCGTAGCGTCGGGTGCTGCTCGCGGACATATCCAACGATGACCTCGGTGCGGCTGCGCGACGCCTCGTTCTCCTTCGGATCGGGGAAGTCGGCGACCGTCAGCGGACGGTCAAGCGGCAAATGTGAGAAGTCATGTCCACCGAAACGCAGCGACATGCGATTGCGGCCGACCTCCGGATCAGACAGCTCGTTAAGTTCGTCCGAGAAGCGCCGCGCCTCGGCTTCAGTCGAGCCGATGATCGGGCTAAAGCCCGGCAGCACGATGACGTCGGCAGGATTGCGCCCAACCTCGGCGACCAGCGCTTTCAGCTCGATGTAGAACGCTTTTGCCGTTGCTTTTTCCAGATGCGCGGTGAACACCGCCTCGGCGTGCCGCGCGGCAAATCGCTTTCCGGTGTCGGACGAACCGGCTTGCACAAACACCGGCCGACCCTGCGGCGAGCGCGGCAGGTTGAGCGGGCCTTTCACCTTATAATGTGCGCCCGAATGATTGATCGCCCGAACGCCGTTGGGATTGGCGTAGCGCCCGCCGGCCCGGTCGTCGAGCACGGCATCATCGGCCCAAGAATCCCAAAGACCTTTCACCACGCTCATGTACTCCTCGGCGCGCTCGTAACGGTCGGCGTGGCTGACCTCGCCAATCCCGCCGAAGTTACCGCCCGCCTGCGACGACCATGTCGTGACGATGTTCCAGCCAATTCGGCCGTGGCTGATGTGGTCGAGCGACGAGAAGTAGCGCGCGAGGTTGAAAGGTTCCGTGTAAGTGGTCGAGGCTGTGGCGATCAGGCCGATGCGCTTAGTAACCATCGAGAGTGCAGCGAGCGTGGTAATCGGCTCCAACCAATTGAAGGGCGTGGTCTGTACGTCGTTCCAGAGGCCGAGCACGTCTGCGAGAAAGATTGAATCGAATAGGCCCGCCTCGGCCTTCTTCGTCATCTCCACCGTGTAGTCGATGTCGGTGAGCGCCAGCTTCGACGACTTCGGATGCCTCCACGCGGCCTCGTGATGACCGCGGCTCTGTATGAAGAGGTTGAGATGAATGAGACGTCTCATAGGTCGAGAATAGCAATGCCCCCCGGAAACGCGCTAACGAAGCCGCCGTCAGGCGGCGACCTTCGCTCCAACCACGCCCTCTGCAACGCGCGCCATGATCGCCGCCGCATTACGATGGAGGATCGCCTCTCGCGCCTCTGCCCCGATCTCGGCCTCCTCCAGCGCCTTTCGCGTCCAGTCTACGCCGAACGCACTGCCGTCCGTGCCGCACACGATCCGTTCGGCCCCGTATAGCCGCACCGCCGCCTCGATCGCCCGCGGCCCGAAGGAGTTGCAGTCGACATATACCGCGGCTGCTCGGCGAAACTGGGTGGAAGGCAGCTCTTCATCGGGCGTGTCGAGTAGGCAACGATGATCCATCCGCTCGACCTCATAGGGGATGTTGCCGCCCAAATTATGCACCACGACGGTCGCATCGGGGTAATCCGCCAGAAGATCGGTCAGGCACAACGTCACCATCACCGACGACAGACTTGCCTGCATATCCAGCGTGCCGTTGCGTCGCCGAGCGTTGTCTGTCCCGCCGGCAACTTTGGGGAACGCGTCGCCCGGCCGCGGCCCGTGATGAATGAAAATTACTGCCTTATGGCGATTAGCCACTGCCAGCAGCGGCCGCGCGGCCTCGGCGTCATCGCGCGTCAAGAACAAGTTTCCGGGCAACTGCGCCCCGATCACCCCCCGCAGCCCCAATACGCGCTCGAACTCCGCCGCGGCCGCCGCCATATCGGTCAACGGCAATGCCGCAAACGCCGCGAACCGGCCGGGATGCCTCGCACAGATCGTCGCTAGTCCATCATTCACCTTCCGGCACAGCGGCAGTGCCTCGTCGATCGGCTGTGCCTCGATCCAGCAGAACGAGCCGAGCACCGACAGGACGCTTACCGAGACATCCTGCCGGTCCATGCGCGCCAGTTCCACCACGGCTGCATTGAACGCCTCGGCCAGCGGGGTATCGGCCATTCGTGGCGCTTTCAGTATCTCGACTCCGTCTGTTCCACGAACGATGCGCGGTTCCCGTGTGCGCGCCCGCAACGCATCAGCGACCTCGGAGGGTTTCCAATGCGCGTGCATGTCAATCATCATGGCTTGTACTCCCTGGCGTGCTTCTTCTCTCGCTTGTCTGCCAGCTTATTGCCTCAAGAAGAGACGTGCTAGCCCAACGTGGTGGTGTCGCTAAAGTGCCGAAATAGTGTTGCCGTCGTTCGGCCCGACCGCGAAAGCGTCAGATTTTGCGTAACAGCGGCCAAAAATCATCCAGCGACGGCTGCTCGCCAAGAGTGCTGAGCGTTGCATGGATCTTGTCGGCTGTTGTCCGATCGACTGCCTGCGCCGCGCAAATGTCGAACTTGGCCTTGATCTGCCGAGCCGACATCGGCGCCTGCGTCGACCCGCTCGGATAATACTTGGTGCGCTCGATGCTGCGGCCGTCGCGGTAGATCACCGTGACCTTGGCAGGCGACTCCTCCCGCAGATCGGCATATTCCTGGTAGATCGAAAGCGAGACCTTTTGCGCGAAGGCGCGCACCGCCTCATCGTGCAGAGCCTCCTCGGTGAATGCGGCGAGCATGGGGGCGCCGTGCACGAACGTATAGGCGGCGAGATAAGGACCGCTGAATTTGGCGCTCTCCGCTGAGCGCGGATATTGATCGGAATAACGCTGCGCGGCGTATCGCGTGATGGCGACGTCAACGTGCGCAATCTCGCCGGGCGCCACCGCGTCACGCAATTCGAGCGCGGCGTCTATCGCAGTATGTCCAAGGCCGCCGCATGGATAGGGCTTGAGCTTGTACCCAAAATCCACGAGGTCGTAACTCTTGCCCAGGCTGTCGAACGGTTCGGGCGACCAGGACAGGCCGCGTGAAAAACTCTCAAAATAGCCGAGCTTACCTTCGAGCGCCCGGGCATTCGCGGTGAAACCGCGGGCGCCGAGCATGGCGGCGAGCATCCCGTCGTGGGCGGCGTGTCCGCTATGCAATGGCTTGGTCATGCTGCCGAAGTTAACGGTGACGCCACTCGCCAGCGACGCCGTGATCCCGATGACGTCGCGAATATGCTCGCGCTCGATCTTCAGAAGCCGAGCGCAAGCGGCGGCTGCCGCGACGACGCCGACGGTGCCGGTGCTGTGCCAGCCGCCAACGCGCCAGGCTTCGTTCGCTGCACGACTGACACGTCCGGCAATTTCCGCGGCGATAATGAATGCGGAAAGCATTTCGGCGGAATTTGCGCCGCTCGTCTCTGCGGCCGGCAGGATCGCCGGGATCACTGCTGCAATCGACTGGCCGGCGAAATAAGTAAGATCGAAATCCATGCAATGGCCGGCAACGCCGTTGGCAAGCGCCGCAAGCTGAGGCGCGGCGCGCAGGTCCCGCCCTACGATCGTCGCCGCCGGCATGCTGCCTGTGAGTTTGACAACGTCGCAGGTGATATCGGCCGGGGGCAATTGGCTTCCCGCCAGCATAACACCGACGGTGTCGATGAAGGCCGTGCGCGCACGTTCGATTGCAACCGGCGGTGCGCTGTTAAGATCGAAGCCGGTGATGAAATCGGCGATCAAATCGGCGGCGGCCCTTGCACCTTGCGAGCCGTCAGCAATGCCGGCCGTGCCGGGCTGTTGACTGAAAGTAGGCGACGGCACCCCGGCGATCGCCGCCGCGCCGGCTCCGAGGAGAACTCTACGGTCGATCAGGCTTCGTCCATCGTCCATTGCCATGGTCAGAACCTTGAGGTGCTTTCACGAAGTACCGGTGCTTACTCTCCCTGACGCTCAGCCACCGCGAACGTAGCGGTGCGTCAGGATGCGGATTCGGTCGCGGAAGTGCGGGATCACTCGGGCGCTCCATGACGTATCGACGGCAGCCTTCCACGCCGCGCTCCGTGTCACGTCTGGCGACTCAAGGTGATAGATCGCCACGTACCGATGCGTGCCTCCGTTAGCCTCCGTCGACCGATAGCGCCGCGCAGCCAAGGTGCCCGGCACACTGGCAAGCGCGTCGAGGTGCTCCCGGTCGTACCACGCATTGAAATCGTCCTCTGCCTCGGGCGCGATGTTCATCGCATTGAGAAGCAGCGCCCGGGCTCCCTCCGGCGCCGTCGCATCACCGGGCGTGATCTGCGTGCCTTCGAACCGCAGCAACCGTTTGCACATCGCGGTCACGCGCTTTGACCAGACCGACAGATTGCCGTAGGCGACGGATGCGTAGGCCTTGCCACACAGCACGTCGACCGTGTCGAGATCATAGGTGGCCACTGACACCGTCGGCTGCTCGTCGCTTATCCAACGTTCACAAGCGCCAAACCCCGGAACCCCCTGGCGCTCGGGAATATGCTCCAGATCGTACCAGTCATGGAACTCGTCGGTATGCGCGGTCGAGAAATCGAACGCGGCAACCAGCAGACCCCTGCCCATGGCCTTCTCCCCATACATGATCCACAGCGCCTCAGATTATCAGAAGGCGAGGCGCTGAAAGCGTTTTGGGAAGGGCGTTGGCGGAGGGAGTGTCCGCCAATAGCCAGCAATTTTCTTGTATTTTCAAATAATTACGACACCACTACGTTCCTACCCACAAATCGCCCCACGTAGAGTCGCGGACGTTTGCGAAGACTAGCGAACATGAGCGGAGTCTTCACGCAGCGAGAGATATACCGACGTGATTCACGCGATATCCGCTTTGCCCCCCCAAAGCGACCGATTGCTATGCTGCCGCGAATTGACGGTAAGGGCCAATGGCGACCAAATTGCAGTGCAGCAAAAAAGACCATTTCATTTGCACCGCCGACAGCGCTCTATCTCGGTGCTTTGAGTTACGGAGCGTTTTCGCCGAAGACCGTGAAAATCTGACGTCGCTGCGATTCGGATCGCGCTTGCCCTTCATCGCCCGCGCGATGATTTTTTTCGCGATCACTTCCCGGGACCAGTTCAGGTTGGCCGCTATCGTGAAGGCGGCCGATGGCCTGCTCATAGGCGGCCACGAGGGCCGATGTCGCCTCAGCATCAAACGCGGTATCGGATCGGATAAATCTCAGGATATCGGCCATGACCGAGCGTCATTCAACAAAATCTGACTGAAGAAAACGGTGCCAAATATGCGTCTTTTGCTGTGTTGCGAGCAACCGCAACGGAACTCTTTTGCTATTTTACTCCTAGCAGAGGTCCCACGCGCATTGCTTGCACGGAACAAGAGGACTGCTCTGGTCAAAGGCCAAAATGCAGGCCTCGACGCATGACGGTTAGCGCGTGAGGCTAATGGATACTTTTTATCTGAGCTTCCCCGTTACCGGCCTTCACAGTGTCGCCGACGCGTTTTGCCAATAGTGCTCTGCCCAAAGGAGAGCCGTGGGAAATCGTTCCACGAGAGGGATTCGCTTCATCTTCCCCAACAATGCGGAAGCTCTGCTCTCGACTGTCATCGCGAAGAATAGTCACCGTACTACCAAAATGGACATGCGTGATGTCTTCAGAATCAAGGACGATGCGCGCCGTGGCATGCCGTGCGTTCCAATATCGCAGGTCGCGCGAAGCAGCCATCATCGCGGCACGGTCATTGGCGGCCTGCGCAACGGCAAATACCTTCCGCGAGGCGGCCAGCGCCTCCTCTATCTGCGCCATGCCTTCAATTGTAACTTCATTCGGAAGCTCCGAGATCTGCCGGTCAGGCAAATCCTCGAAGGCTTCAACGTCCTGTTCTTTGACGAAAGCTCTGCTCATTTGGTACCGCGGTACTGGCAAAATGACCTAGTCGCCGCCTATTCTTATTTCCAAGAGACTGCGCTTCTGGCGGACCGTCGGAGCTGCCTCGGCACCGGCTTAGACTGTGTCTTGCCCTCAACTTTATTCTCCGAAGGACGTTCCAAGCCGAAGATGGCGCCCCCCCCTCGCACATTCCCGGCCGAGTTAGCGATATCGGGGCGGTCCCAATTGGCCGAGGAAGGCCTGGGATAGGTCACGGCTGGAGGTGACACGAGAAGAGCGCAAATATTTACGTCGGGTTTTGGAGCCAATGGGGTGATTTCGATTTATCTTTCCATGACGGACAGGAAACCTTCGGGAATCAAGCCGAAGCACTTGGCGCGCGGCCCCCTCGTTTGGATGGCGCGGATAGGCTACGTAGCGCGTGGCATCGTTTTTCTCCTGATCGGCACCTTCGCGCTTCTCGCCGCGGGCGGCTTCAGTGAGCGCCCCCAAGGTGCGCGCGACGCATTGGAGATCGCGTTTCAAAGGCCGCTCGGCGGATATTTTCTTTGGACGCTCGCCGCAGGTCTAGTGTGCTTCGCTGGCTGGCGATTGCTGCAATCCGTGTTCGACGCCGACCGGCACGGCAGCGACTCCTACGGTTTGATGCGCCGCGCCGCGCTCGGCGGTAGCGCGTTGTTTTATCTTGCGCTCGCCGCCGCGACCGCCCGCGTTACCTTCGAGGAGCGCCGCGTCAGCGAGGATCAGTCGGCACGCGATTGGACGGCGTGGGTCATGGCGCAGCCACTCGGACGCTTTCTGATCGCCCTGATTGCGGTTGGATTTGTGGCGGTTGCGGTCGGCCTAGCGCTGAAGGTGTTTCGCGCCCCGTACCGCGACGCACTCGATGCGACGGAAGGGCAGAGAATAATGGCTGTCGCCCTCGGTTCGGTTGAAATCATGACGCGCGCGTTCGTATTCCTGATATTCGGCTGCTTTCTGGCGATTGCCGCCTACGATGGCAATTCGCGGGAGGTTGGCAGTCTCGGTAGCGTATTTCGCGCGATGCAACATCACGCTTATGGCGACGTGCTGCTCGGCATCGCCGCAATCGGCTTCTTAGCCTTCGGCTTTTTTGAGATCATCGAGGCGACGGCGCGCCGGGCCGCCGCGGTGAAACCCATCGGTCCAAGGCCAGATCAACTGCGCGATCTGCATTAAGGTCTGGCCGTGAAAACCACGCCGCGCCGCGCCGGTCACTTGATGCAGAGATTTAGTCAGTAGGGAGAGGAATCATGGCTGAATCTGCCTCTGAATTTTTGGAACGCTGGAGACATTCTTATATTGCCGCCGAGTCCCGTACGCTAGAACAGGCGGATGCGACGGTTAAAGAGTGTCTTGATGATGCGGCGGAGGCACATATCTCCGCCAGCGATCTAGAAGCCGCGGCGGGCGGTGATCTCAGGGGGTATCTTCTCGCTGCGCTTAAGGAAGCGAGAGGCAAATAAACGCGCCCGGAATGGCGCTGCGTCACTCTGATCCGGTCAGATACGTGCGTATATCATCCAAGTTTTGCGGAAATGACTTTTCTTCTACGACTTCCCACCGAAGCTTACTACAGACATTTCTCAATGCTTTTAGGTCATGGTGTCGAAAAATGACGTGGCCTTCAGGTTGGAACGCTACGACGAAGTCTGTGCCATCGCGTTCAACCGATACTTTTCGCCCTCGTCCGTATCCGAGAGACTTGCCAATTCTATCGGTAACTACAGACATCACGCACTCCTGGGTGCTGATCAGTAACGCGTTGTGCCGCAGCACCATAGTGCGGCAGATCAAGGTTCACGTCAAAGGCGCGCTGAGTTATTCACAAATCGCCCTAGGCGGATGCGGGCCGTCGACTTCCGCAGCGACCGTGCCGCCTTCGGTCAAACAATTCGTGGCTCGGCGCAGAGTTCCGAGCCCTCGGGCTTTGGCACTACTTCTTACGACGGAATTTTTTCATTCCGATTTTTATAAGCTCTTCAGCCTTTCCGGGCCCGACGGTCTTACCCGGCTTAAATTTGCGGCCGCGAAGCTTGTTGTAGCTCACGAAAAATTCGATGATTTCGCCGACCAAGTGAGGACGGAGATCGCTAAAGCTCTTCGCCTTCTCATAGGTCTGGGCGTGGGTCGCGACGGCGACCAACCGGTCGTTTCGCGTCCAGCCCTCGTCCTTCTCTTTCTGCTCCGCCTCGATCGCGCCGATCAGGCGGACCGTGACGACGCAGCCGGGCACCACAGGCGCTTCCATTAGAATCAGAATATCGAGTGGATCGCCGTCGTCGCCGAGCGTCGAAGGGATGAAGCCGAAATCATAGGGAAAGACCATCCCCTCGGGCAGCACCGTCGAGAGCTGCAGGCAGTCGCATTCGGGATCGTAGCTGTATTTGTTACGACTCCCCTTCGGAGTTCTCGATGACGATGCGGAGGTCCTCGGTCTTGGCGTCGTAGGGCGCAATGGCCGAAAGGATGGTATGGCGTGCGGTCTGTGCAGGCATGTGATCTAAAGCCGATTAAGGAACGCCGTGACATTGCATGTGGTTCCGGCTTCACGGCGCCCGCCGCCGCCTCCCCTGGCGAAGATGGAGCAGGTTGACATTGAGGGCCGTCAGCCAAGTCAAATCCCACGCGTCCGCGAGGTTTTGCGGATCGCTAACCTTGGTGGTGACATAGGCCTGGTCGATGCCGGCGTAATAGATATCATCGGAGATTTCGCGGAGCGCTTTAATGACCTCACTCCCGGACAGCTGCTTGGCATTAGCTGCGAGCGTTTTCCAAAGGCTCATCCGGAACTCCGCTAAATCCCGCAAATGACTTTTCGGCTTTTTACGGTTTCGTGCCGGCATCGCGTTCACAAAGCTGCAACGACCGACAACGCGCCCTACCTATGTCAGTTCCGGAGGCCGTGGATGAGGCCAAGAGCTCGGTAATGGCATCCGCCATGGCTTCGTCCAAAATCCTCGCGCGGCCGATCGGGCCGTATTGCTCTCAGTGTGCCGCGAAAGACAGACTTCACGGGTTGTTGCGATGCACACAAAGCCTACGGGGTTATGGTCTTCATTAGGCTTCGGGCCGGCAACACCCGTAATGGCAACGGCAATGTTCGCGGGCGAACGGCGCAAGGCGCTCTTCGCCATGGCGATCTCGGTATCGACGCAGACCGTACCGCGTTGCCGCAAAAGCTCGGCGAGACGCCGAGCAGTTCGGTTTTGGCTTCCTTGGTGTGGATGACAAATCCGCCATGCAGGCGCTCGCCGGCACCAGGCACCTCGGAAAGCACATTCGAGAGTTTTCCCGCGGTGCAGGATTCGGCGGTGACGAGCGAGAAGCCTTCGACCCGCGCCGCCTCCATCACCTGTTTGGCGAGGGCTGCAAGCTTCGCGTTCATCGGCGACGCTTCATTTTCAAAAGCCGTTGCGCGAGCGGGTAGACATACCAAGTGCCCAGTAAAACGACCATTGCCGCCAGACTGAGTAAGCCCGCAGCGCGATCTGTCTCCAAGGCACGACCGGCGGCGACGAAGGTGTCGAGGGCAATTCCAAACGCGAGCGGCAACGGCGCGGCAACAACGAAAAAGGACGCAACCTTGACAAAGGCCGGATCGTCCTCGCCACCGAAAGCAATGCGATGGATCGAGGCAGGGGCCATCAGCAAAATCACGGCAAGCCCGATGCAGCACAGCGCCGCGATATGCAGCATTTTCACGGCATCGGGCAATTCAGCGAACGCCCGCATCAGGGTCACGGTGAACTGAAAGCCGAGCAACGCTTGAGCGCCCGGGATGATGAGGCGCGCCTCAGTCAGAAGCTGGTCGACTTGGACATCGAGCGGCGTGCGGACGGTCTTGTCTTTCGTCATGGCCGGTTTTTTGCTCCGCAAAAGAAATCCCAGGAGGTACCATGATAAAATCGCCACGAGGAAAAACGTCGTACCGATAGTGATTCCCGTGACAAGACCGAGTGTCCATGCGACGGCGACGAACATATCGAACGCAAGCGCGAATGTGAGCGGCAGCAAAGCGAACGCGGCAAAATCGGTAGCGAGTCTCAATACGCGCGCGTTGTCCTGGCCGCTCTCGACAAGACGATGATGCATGGAAGGCGCGACCAGGAAGGCGATAGAGATCATAAGCAGGGTAAGGCCGCAGGCTTCCAGCACGCGCGAAGGGTACGGAAGTTCGACAAACAGCTCCTGGAAGATGCCATTGAACTGAAAGCCGAACAGCACCTGCGTACCGAGAATTAGAAGACGGTTGTCGTTGAGCGCAACTTTTAGCTTCTTTTGCAAGTCCATGACGGCCGGCGACGGCTAACGCACAGGCTTCCAGTATCTGAAGAGCGCGCCCTTCGTCCCGAAGAGCGGGTCCTTGCGCGGCAAACCAACTTTCTTTACTCGCCTCACGCCGATCGCATGTTCCTCAGGGTCCGGCAGACATTCGTCGTAAGTGCCGTTCGGGGGATAAGCGCCCACGACGAGGAAATTTTTGGCGGCCTTGAGCAACTGGTGTCCCGTCCCCGCCGGAAGAACGAGGACATCGCCTGCCGCGATTTTAAGAGTTCGGCCTTTGTCGCCGCCCAGCCGCACCTGAGCGCTGCCGCGCGCAACTCCAAGTACTTCATGGATGCGCGAGTGATAATGCAAATAATCGTAAATGCTGTCGCGCCAGCTATCCCGCCATCCGTTTCGCGCGAAGATATCCTCGATGACGGCGGCGGGATCGAGATTGCGCGGAAAATGGACGGCGCGACGGTAGATGATGACCGGCCAGCGCGGATTATTTGTGATGAGGCCGTCATCCCTGAACGAGTAGACAGTCGCTTTCGATTTTCGGACCAGCTGATCGAGCTGCGCCGGCTCGGGCCGGTGCCAGCCCGTTAGGTGCTCGGTGGTCTTCTTGATGTCTTCCAGCAAAGGCATGATACGCCAAGAAAACTAGGGTCGCTCAACCTCAACAGGAACAGAATGGCTTTGGTTCCACAGGAGGCTAGCGCCGGACCCGCCGCGTGCCTGGCCATCATCTGGCGTCGCTTGTTGGAAGCATGTGGCTGGCGGCCTTGCTGGACGGAAACGCCTGGGCGCCGTTGCATCCATGGGCCATTGGACCGCGCCGACCGCTCCCCGGAGCGCTCCGCGCACTCAGCTTGCCTTCCTATGACGCGCGTTGGATCGACCTTTTTTGGAGGCGCGCGCCGCGGCCTTATCGGGCTTTCGGCGCGCGCCGCTACCGCGCCCTGATTTGACGCTCTGGCGAAGCGCGTCCATGAGGTTGACGACGTTGGACCGGGTCGGCTCTTTTGCTCGCTCGATCTTCTCACCCTTTTGCTTTTTCTTCAGCAAGTCCTGGAGGGGGTCCTCGTACTCGTCCTCAAATTTCAACGGCTCGAACTTGCCGCGCTTGGTATCGACAATGTGCATCGCCAGCTCAAGCATATCCTTCGGAACCTTTTTCGTCTTCAATGGCATCGAAGTATTCATCCTGCTTGCGGACCTCATACGGATATCGGAGCGTAATCCCCATCGAGCCTTTGCCGCGCGCTTCCAGGCGTATGTTACCGGACACTAGGGGCAAATTCGCTGAAGCCGCATCGTGGCCGGATTCTCGGCCCGGTCAACCGGCAAAATTG
This sequence comes from uncultured Alphaproteobacteria bacterium, assembly GCA_963831975.1. Lineage (GTDB taxonomy): Bacteria > Pseudomonadota > Alphaproteobacteria > Rhizobiales > Xanthobacteraceae > BOG-931. The sequence continues at coordinate 734,363 of CAWHSO010000025.1, read as the reverse complement.
AAACGGTAGGTGGTTGACATCGAGGCACTCAAGGATAGCGATGGAAACATTGTCGGCGCCGTCAACTGCTTCCAGGATATAACGGAGCGCAAACAGAGCGAGGCACTAATCGTCAATCTCGCGCGCGAGGCCGAGCATCGAGCCAAGAACATCTTGGCCACCGTGCAAGCGGCGGTGCACCTTTCTCATGCCAATACGCCTGATGATCTCAAGAAACTGATTGCAGGGCGCATCAATGCGCTCGCAAAGGTCCATGCGCTGTTCGTGCAATCGCGCTGGACAGGCGCCGGCCTTCACAGTCTGGTCTCGGAAGAGCTTTCGCCTTACCGCGGGGACAAAGACGCGCGTGTGCGAATTAACGGCCCAGACGTAATGTTGGAGCCGAATAAGGCGCAGGCGATTGCAATCTCGTTGCATGAGCTTGCGACCAACGCAGCAAAATACGGATCGCTATCGACACCGGATGGTCACGTTGAAATCGCATGGTCACATGCGGCAAACGGACGACTGAGTTTGCGCTGGAAGGAATCTGGCGGACCGAGCGTTAAGCCCCCCACACACCGCGGGTTTGGTACGCGCGTTATGGAAAACATAATTAGAGACCAACTTCGCGGTGAGTGCGTTTTGATTGGCGCGGCCAAGGGCTCGCGTGCGAAATTGCCCTGCCGCTTGCATAGCCTGCCGTATTCCGCAACGCAGGCCGGCCGTCGCCAACCGAGTCCGGAGAGGCGCAGGGCCGCGTGAGACTCCGGCTAACGGCTATATTTCAAGCAAGCCAAATAGGCGGAATTTTAAGCAAGCCAAATAGGCGGAAGTTCCAAGCGCCACCGGTTCCGCAATTGCCGGAACCCACGGCCGCCGTGGGCATTGTCTTGAGTAACAAAACGGACAAGGAGGATCGTCCAATGCGCAAGCTCATCCTCGCCACGGTGGCGGCCGTCATTGTGATCGCACCCATGACCGCCGCGGTCAGGGCCGAAGATACGACCATCATCAAGAAGGACAATGATACGGGCGACAAAACAGTCGTCAAGAAACGAGACGAGCTAAACGTGCTGCCCGTCCCGCACGTGGAAGAGAAGAAAACCATAATCAAGAAAGACCACGACGACGAATAATAGAGCGATGTCTGCAATCTCAGGAAGGCTCGCCGGTGGTGGGCCTTCGCTTTGTTATTCGAGGCCAACATGGTGGCGTCGAATTGTTCGGCGAGAACAGCATAGGCCGCCGAAGATGAGATCTAAATGTCCGGACGCTACGGTGAAAGAACGGGTGGGCACGGCGCGGAGCGGAGCTTGAAAAGCTTGCGTTCGAGTCTCTTGCCCAAGCCGAGAATGTGGAACGCGCCAGCGCCCCGCCGACACCAGAGGCGCCCGAGGAGATCGCCCAACAGCAACAGCCGCCTTTCCCTAATAAAAGGAGTAGGCTGTGCCAGTCATCTTCCTATCCAGTCCCGCTTTTGGGCGCGCGGGCTCGGTAGTGCAATCCATCACATTCTAGAGAGTTGTCCGTTTGCGGGGTGCAATGGCGGGGCCCGGCAGGTCAGGCCGTGCAAAAATTCCAAGCGATAGAGACACAGGTTTTCGGATGGCGAAGCCTCTTCCTTTACCCGTGTGGGACCGCAAGAGCGGCAGGCTGATCCAAGAGTTCATGAAGGATCATCCCTCCACTTACGAAAGCCATCCCCGTCGCTCGCTCAACCAATGGCTGGAGTCCGAGCCGCTCTACGACTGGCCCCTCGCCGCCTATCAGAACAGCGCCCGGAGCGCCCAACAGATCGAGCCGTTTATTCGCGAGCACAACATCGACATGAGCGAGTTCAAGCCGGTGATTTATCGCTGCTTTGCCGATTTCTTCGATCGCGAATTTAAGCCGGGCGAACGAAATTTCATATCAGCGCCGGAGGAAATGGCCGCTTTTGCCGAAGCGCGGTATTTCGGCTGGGAAAAACTCGCGCCCGATCAGGAATTTCCCGTCAAAGGACATTCGTTAAGCGCGGAGCAAATCCTTGGCAGCGCCAAGCGCGCCGCGGTTTTTGCCGGCGGCCCGGTTCTGCTCGCACGGCTATCGCCGATGGACTATCACCATGTGCATTATCCGGACGACGGCACCACGCTCGATACCGACTGGATCGGGCGAAGCCTGTGGACCGTGAATTGGCACGCGCTCCTCAACCAGCCGGACATTTTGTTTCGTAATGAACGGCAAATACACATCCTGGAAACACGAAACTTCGGGCGACTTGGCTTCGTGGAGGTCGGTGCGATGTCGGTCGGGCGTATTGTGCAGGTGCATCCAACCAAAACGGAATTTCATCGGGGCGAGGAAAAAGCGGTTTTCAAGTTCGGCGGTTCGGCGATCGTGGTTTTCGGCGAGGTCGGTATTTGGCGTCCCACGGACGATATTCTTGAGCACACCCCAAGGGTATGGAGACGCTAGTGAGGCTTGGGGACACCATTGCGCTGTGGTCAAGCCCGGCGTGAAAGGACTCAAGCCCCTTGGGGCGCGGAAGCCACCTTGACTGTTGACGCCCGCTGACGTTGCCCGGGAACGAGGTGCCTCGCGATTCGCTTAAACCACGCTTCAGGACCTCGAGTTCAAGTGACCCATGGCCGATGACGTGGGCAACACGGTGAAGCAGCAAACCAGCAACAAGTAGCCTGCCGGGCACGCCTTCGCCGTGGAACGCGGCGTTCTAGAGTTGCGTGCCGTAATAGCCGCCGCCGAACAGCACCACCAGGACGACGATCAGCAGCGGAACCCAGATCAACAAATGCCCGCGTGAGCCGTAATCGCCGCGGCTATATCCTCAGTAACCGCCAAACAGCAGGCGGGGCTTGACCCTCAAAACCGCGCCTTAGCGTCTTCCGTTACCCGCCGCTATACCCGCCGATGACCGGCAGAATTTCGCCGGTGATGTAACTCGAGCAAGCGGGCGCAGCCAAGAACACATAGGCTGGCGCGATCTCCTCGGGCTGCGCCGGACGCTTCATCGGCGTGTCGCCGCCGAATGTGGCGACCGCTTCGGGCGGCTTGTCTGCTGGATTGAGCGGCGTCCATACCGGACCCGGCGCCACCGCGTTGACGCGGATGCCGCGATCCACAAGATGCGTCGCCAGCGAACGCGTGAAGGCGTGGATGCCGCCCTTGGTCATCGAATAGTCGAGCAGATCCTTGTTGCCGAGGATGCCGGTGACCGAGCCGGTCATGACAATGGCGCTCCCCGGCTTCATATGCGGCACCGCGGCTTTGGCCATGTGGAAGTAGCCATAGAGATTTGTCTTGATCGTGCGGTCGAAATGCTCTTCGCTCAAATCCTCGAAATTGTCCACGTGTTGCTGGAACGCGGCATTGTTGACCAGTACATCGAGGCCACCGAGTTCTTGCACCGTGAGCTCGACCGCTTCCTGGCAGTATGCGGGATCGGCGACATCGCCAGGGATGAGGATGCAGGAACGGCCTTCCTTCTCGACGGCGCGCTTAGTGGCTTCGGCATCTTCGTGCTCATTGAGATAGCAGATGGCGACATCGGCACCTTCGCGGGCGAACAGCACCGCGACGGCGCGGCCAATACCGGAATCGGCGCCGGTGATCAGCGCCACCTTGTCGAGTAGCTTGTCCGAGCCCTTGTAGCCGGGCGCCTCGTACATTGGCGCCAGATCGAGGGCTGCCTCGGAGCCGGGCTTTGCCATGTGCTGGGCGGGCAGCGGAGGCGCCGGATATTCGCGCGTTCCGGCTTGCATCGGTTTCTTGTCGCCGTTGTGCTTCGCGCGCTGGTCCTTCTCGTCGATTTTGGCCTGGATGGTGCGCTCGTGGGCGGCAGTATCTTCTGCCTCCTGGGCGAAGCGTCCCTTGGTTGCGTTGCGTGAAAGACGACTACGGGACTGCGTCATGGCGCAATACTCCTTGCGATTTGGTTCGCTAACGTGCCGAACGGAAGGCGGTTCCTCGCGCTACCGCACTGGTCTCTGTCAGCGTTTGGCCGCTCTGCGACCCTTTGCGCGACCCTTGGCCGGAACGTCTGCGGCCCGCGCGCTCTTGCGCAACGCCGCGCGCAGGTCGACCGGCCGGCCGTGTTTTTTCAGGACATCGGCGAACGCTTCATCGGCCAATTCCTGAAACGTCATCATGCGATCGCGCGCCAACAAATCGAGCGCCGCCCAACTCTCGTCGTCCAACTGCACGCGCTTGCCGGGCATTTGTGCGTCTCTCTGAGTGCGCCTCGCCGACGAGGCGGCTATTTCTTTTTCGGAACCTTCTTGCCTTTTTTGCGCGCCTTGGAGAGGCCGATGGCGATGGCCTGCTTGCGGCTTTTCACTTTGCCGCCCTTACCGCCTTTGCCGCTCTTGGCGGTGCCGCGCTTATAGCGGTGCATTTCACTTTTGACGTCGCTGCCGGCGCCACGCGAATATTTTCGCTTCCGTTTCTTGGCCATGTGATTTCCTCCAAATCATCGTGGCCGCGTCCTTATGGTAGTGCGGCTTTCAATAACCTCTGTGATCGCAATCGGTTGCTTGCAGCGTGACAAAAAGTGTGCGTCAGGCTTGGCTGGGCCTCACCGGTCACCTGCTGTGTCAGACCCCCGGATATCTCTTCTGCTTGAGAAGCCGCGCCAGATGCGCGGCGTTTGATGCCAGGAGCGGCGTCCATTCGGCAACAGCCTTTGGCGTCCTGAGCAAGTCTTTGTAATCCTTGCTTCCCATGGCCTCGCCGACCCAATAGGTCACGCCGCCGGTCGGGATCGTGAAGCCCACTTCCAGGAGCGCCTGAAACAATTCGGCAGCGGTATGATGGGCGCCATCCTCATTGCCGACAACGACCGCAAGCGCGACCTTGCCGTAGGAAGGCATGCGACCCTTGGTATCGGTCTCGTCGAGGAAAGCGTCCATGCGCTCCAGGACACGCTTGGCGACGCTAGAAGGTTGCCCAAGCCATATCGGCGTCCCGATCACCAGGATGTCGGCGTCTAGCACGCGCTTGCGTAGCTTCGGCCACGCATCGCCTTCGCCTTCATCCGACGTTACCCCAGGCTTGATGTTGTGATCGACGGCGCGGATGATCTCGCCTTTGGCGCCATGGTGTTCGAGCGCGTCGAGCAGCTGCTTCAACAACACGTCGGTGGATGACTTCTCGCGCCCATTCGCGCTCTTCAAGCTGCAATTGAATGCAAGCACCTTTAACGCGCGCGGCAACATCGTTTACCGACTTTCCTTCGTGGCCGCGCCGGTGGTTGGCGGCACGTAAAGCACCGGCTCGATTCCTTGCCCTCGTCGGGGGATCAAATGTCCGCTGCAATAAAAGTTCCCGACAGCGCAGCTTCTGATGGAACCCCCACGAACTCCCTATAATTATCTGAACAACGACGATCAATGACAGACGGCAGTCCGGCAATGGCTCTCCCACTACGACCGCCCTTTAGTCCGATGGAGGCGCTATCGGTCGACCAAATCCCGGTTGGCAAGCACTGGCAATACGAGCCGAAATGGGACGGTTTCCGCTGCATTGTTTTTCGCGCCGGAAAGAAAGTCGAACTGCAATCGAAGTCCGGCCGCATGATGACACGCTATTTTCCGGAGTTGGTCGCGGCGATCGGCGCGTTGAAGCCGAAGCAATTCGTCCTCGACGGCGAGATTGTCGTTCCCGCTGGCGGCGCATTTTCCTTCGATGCCCTGCTGCAACGGATTCATCCGGCGGCAAGCCGGGTCAAAAGACTCTCGGTCGAGACGCCGGCGCTGCTGATCGTGTTCGATCTGCTTGTCGGCGCCGATGGTCGATCACTGACCGACCGGACACTCGACGAACGCCGGCCTGCGCTGGAATTGTTCTTTTGCAGCTATTGCCGGGACAAGCGCCGGATTCGATTATCGGCGGCGACTACCAAGCTTGCGGAAGCCAAGGCGTGGCTCGGGCGGTCGGGCAAGATGCTTGACGGTGTCATCGCCAAACGGCGCGATCTCACTTATCGATCCGGAGACCGGACCGGCATGCAGAAGATCAAGAATTATCGCACCGCCGACTGCGTGGTCGGCGGCTTTCGCTACAACGAGGGCAAACGTGTCGTCGGCTCGCTCTTACTGGGACTCTACGACGCCAGGGGGCTGCTGCATCACGTCGGCTTCACTTCTACGATCAAGAACCAGGAAAAGCCGGCACTCACCAAAAAGCTGGAACCGTTGATCCGTCCGCCCGGTTTCACCGGCAATGCGCCGGGGGGCCCGAGCCGATGGTCGACCAAGCGTTCGAGCGAATGGGAACCGTTACGGCCGAAGCTCGTGGTCGAGGTCTGCTACGATCATTTCAGCGGCGATCGCTTCCGGCATGGCACGCGGTTCCTGCGCTGGCGTCCCGACAAAGCGCCTGAGCAATGCACGCTGGCGCAAGTCAGACAGCGCAAAGCCGACGTAATTTCGCTGCTTCGCTGAGGCGGCATCGGAACTTGGCAGATATTTGCAATGTTGCTCAGCGGCAGTAGGTCGTCCTTGTCGCTTCACTTCGCGGGGATGATCGAGGCCAGGACTTGCTTCGCGGCGCCCATGATGACGCCACCTTCACGCGGATCGCCCTTGATCAGCGCCTCGGTGAGCTTCCGGGCTTCGTCGAATGTGATGTGGGGCGGCAACGGCGGCACCTCGGGATCGGTCTTCACTTCGAGCAACACGGGGCGGTCGGCGGCCAGCGCTTCGTCCCAGGCGGCGCCCATCGCGTCCTCCCGGTCCACATAGATTCCTTTGAGCCCGATCAGTTCGGCGAAGCTGTGATAGGGCACATTGGGAATCTGCTGCGAGGCGTCGAATTTCGGATCGCCCTCCATTACCCGCTGTTCCCAGGTGACCTGGTTGAGGTCCTCGTTGTTGAAGACGCAAACAATGCAGCGATGATCGGACCACTGCCGCCAGTATTTGGCAATTGTGATCAGCTCGGCCATGTTGTTCATCTGCATGGCGCCATCGCCGACCAGAGCGATGACCGGGCGGTCGGGATGAGCGAACTTTGCAGCGACGGCGTAAGGCACAGCGGCACCCATCGAAGCAAGACCGCCCGACAGCGACGCCATCATGCCGCGCCGCATTTTCAGATCGCGCGCGTACCAATTGGCACAAGAGCCGGAATTGCTCGTGACAATGACGCGGTCGGGCAGACGCGGCGACAGTTCCCAGGTGACGCGCTGCGGGTTGACAGGGTCGGCGGGTTCCATAGCGCGCGCCTCCAGCGTCTTCCACCATTCGGCCGTGTTCTTTTCGATCCTGCCTCGCCACTTGCCGTCTTTTCTCGGTTTCAATAGCGGCAAGAGCGCGCGTAGCGTGTCCGCGGCGTCGCCGACCAAATTGACTTCCATCGGATAGCGCAATGACAGCATGTCGGGCGCCAGGTCGATCTGCACGCCGCGTGCCTGGCCTTCTTTGGGCAGGAACTCCGAATAGGGAAAGCCGGAACCGATCATCAGCAGCGTGTCGCATTCCATCATCATGTCGTAGCTCGGCTTGGTGCCGAGCAAGCCGATCGAGCCGGTCACCCACGGCAGATCGTCAGGCAGCACGGCCTTGCCGAGCAGCGCCTTGGCGGCGCCGGCTTCCAGCCGGTCGGCAACCGCGATGACTTCGTTGGTCGCACTGAGTGCGCCGGCGCCGACCAGGATCGCGACTTTTTTGCCGCCGTTAAGGACTTCGGCTGCGCGGTGCAGATCGGCGTCATAGGGCACGGTTTTCGGCTTGGAGAAACCTACGCCGGAATGGAGCGTGCCATGGGCACGCGCTGGCTCCTGGTAGGTCGCCTCTTGAAGATCGTTGGGCAGCACGATCGCGGTCACGCGGCGTTCGCCAAGCGCGGTCCTGATCGCACGATCGACCAGATGACGGACCTGCCCCGGCATGGAGGCTTGCGCCACGAAAGCGCCGGCGACGTCCTTGAACATCGCCGGCAGGTCGACTTCCTGCTGATAATGGCCGCCGAGCGCATTGCGCGACTGCTGTCCGGCAATGGCGAGCACCGGCACGTGGTCGAGCCGCGCGTCATAAAGCCCGGTCAGCAGATGCGATGCCCCGGGGCCGGACGTGGCAATGCAGACGCCGAGTTGGCCGCTGAACTTGGCGTAGGCCGAGGCCATGAACGCCGCCATTTCCTCATGGCGGGCCTGGATGAACTCGATCTTGCCGTCGGCACGGTGAAGGGCGCCGAACACGCCGTTGATGCCGTCGCCGGGATAGCCGAAGATCTTTCTAACGCCCCAGGCGTGAAGGCGCTCAACCAGAAAATCGCCTACAGTCTGACTCATGTCTATAAACCTCGGCCGGGGCCGGCACGCCGTGGTGCGTGCCGGCCTACCGGCTGTGCCGCCGCGGGCGAAGCTTTAGGCCGCCTTACGGTTCACCTGGCTTTCGGCCATCGCGGTCAGTTTCTTGTCGGTGGCCTTTTCCTCGTCCAGCGTCTGCTGCAACAGCGTGACGCAGTCGTTGCGGCCGAGCTCCTTCGCCCATGAGATCAGCGTGCCGTAGCGCGTCATCTCGTAATGCTCGACCGCTTGCGCGGCGGCGATCAATGCCGCGTCGAGCACCGACTTCTTCTCGACTTCGCCGGCAACGTCGTTGGCTTCCTCGAGGATGCCATCGATCGCCGGGCAGTCGACGCCCTGCGCCTTCTTGCCGATCAGCTGGAAAACCTGTTCCAGCCGCTTCACGTGGTTCTCGGTCTCGCGCAGATGGGTCTGAAAACCCTGCTTGAGATGCGGGTCGTTGGATTTCTCGACCATGTCGGGCAGCGCCTTCACGATCTGTTTCTCGGCGTAATAGATGTCCTGCAGCGTGTGCAGGAACAGGTCGTTCATATTTTTGATGTCTTTGGAGAAGAGGCCCATTGTTGTTGTCCTTGTACGCGGTGTTGGAGGAACCGGGCGGGGCCGTGTGCGACCCGCTTATTTTGCCAACGTGTGGCGACCCGGTCCGTTCCGCCGTGGGCCCGATTAGCGCGGTGCTGTAGGAACCGCGCGCCGCGTGGTGAAATCGTCGCGCAAATCGCCGCCGAGCATTCCGCCGAGCGTCGCGCATGCGGCGCCGAACAAGAGCGACATGAAGGTCCAGAACGAAAGGTACTCGGCGGCCTTGCGGGCCGTCTCCGCCGCTTGCTTTACGCTGGCGCGGGCGTGGTTGACGACGTCGTCGACCCGCTTCTGCGCATCGTCAGGGCTCATGCCGGTTCGCGCGCTCACGATCTGCGCCAGATAAGTGCGGTCGTCGTTGGCGAGATTATTGTTCGCCACCGCCGCCAGCAGGATGCGATTGACCTGGGCATGCATCATCCCCGGGTTATTGGGCGTCCCATTGTTCGGCGTCGAGCTCGGCGCTGCGCTGGAGGCGGCCGTAGTGGCATTCGCCCCGCCGCCGGCCGCGGCTGCTTGCGGATTGGTGCGCAACAGCGTGTCGGTGTAGTAGTCGAGCGATGACGCCTGGCTGGCGGCGCCGGCGCCCGCCGCTGCGGCGCCCAGTGTGGCAGTCGTTGCCGCCGCACTGCCGGCTTTTTCAACGACCGCTGCTAGCAGGATCGACGTCACCACGACGCCGATGGCCCAGACCACAAGCCCGCTCGCGGCATCGCGGAATTTCGTCTCGCTGGTATGCACCGGCATCGGCTCGCGGCGCAGCCGTCCCGCCACATAGCCACCGGTGGCAAAACCAACCGCTTGCGCAAATACCAGCCATACCGCGCCGAGCACCGTGAGCGTGCCCGCGGACGGCGAGGCCGAGAACGGCGAAGCGAGGGAAAGACCGATGCCCGAACCGAGCGCAATGAAGACGAATGTGACGGCGATAGCGGCGAACACGCCGGCGATTATCCCGCTCCAGGACAGCCCGCTCCACGAGACCGCATTCCACATGCCCGCATTCCGCGCTTCGATCACCTCGATCTGGTCGCCGATGATTGTCGTTTCAGCCATGATGAGTTCTCCCGGGAAAGTCAGTTTGGCTTAAGCAAGCGGCACTGCGGCGAATCGGAAAATTCCGATTTGCCACGGAATTGCCGCGGTTCCCCGTGTGAACCGCCAAAGCCTATGCAAGTTCCGCTCAAGCGTCGCCGGGTCTTCGATCGCTTTTCTTCGATCGCTGCTCGCCGATAAATGCGGCGGCGCAACAAAACGGTTTGGGAACTTTTTCACCTCACGGCATTTCTATGGCGAAAGAGCCCGAGATGCGCCCGCGTCAACGGGCCGCTGCTTCAAATTTGCGAGGTAACAGTCATGCTCAGTCTGGTCGTCACACTCCTGATCATCGCCTTGATCGCGGCGGTGCTCGGTTTCGGTGGCATCGCGTCGGCCGCGGTCAGCATTGCCCAGGTCGTGTTCTTTGTCGCACTGCTGCTGTTCCTGATCGCGGCGGTCGCCGGTCTATCGCGCGGGCCGAGAGCGCTGTAGCAGTGATTTTTTTCTTGCTGCGCTGTCCGAAGATTTGCCCGGGGTGAATTGGTTGCCCTTGGGAACCTTCGGCTTTGCCGCGGCGTTGGCACGCGGGTGGAGCAGCGGGACTTGCGACCGTGCTGCAAATGAATAAGCGACAGCTCCTCGGCTCCAGCGCCATAGCGTTGCTGGTGCTGAGTTCGAAGTCGCTACGCGCGGCGATCGTCAAAGGCGGCCTGCCATGGAAGCCCGGTTCGGCCGATCCGCCAGCGGCCGTAACGCCGGACGGCTGGAAATATTTTACGCCGCAAGAAGCCGCGACCGTCGAGGCCTTCGTCGATCGCCTCATTCCGCCCGATCCGCAAACGCCGGGTGGCAAGGACTGCGGCTGCGCCGTGTTCATCGACCGTCAGCTCGCCGGCCCCTATGGCCGCTTCGACGGCTACTACATGAGCGGCCCGTTTCAGGAGGGGACCAAGCAGCAGGGGCCGCAATCGCCGGTGACGCCGGCGCAGCAATATCGCAAGGCGCTGGCCGCGCTCGACGCCGCCTGCCGCGCCAAGTTCGCCAACCGCGGCTTTGTCGATCTCTCCGACGATCAGAAAGACGAGGTCATCAGGGGCCTCGAAGACGGCTCGCTCAAGCTCGACGGCACGGACGGCAAGAAGTTCTTCAAGCTCATCCTCAAGGACACCCAGTACGGCTTTCTCGCCGACCCGATCTATGGCGGCAACAAAGACATGGCGGCGTGGAAGATGATCGGCTTTCCCGGCGCGCATTACGATTATCGCGACTGGATCGACCGCCATAACCAGCGCGTCACCTTGCCGCCGGTCGGCATCGCCAACCATCCGAATTGGTCGCATGATTGTGAATCATCGCTTGAATGATCGTTTGTAACGAGCATCGACGATGGCGCAAAAACTCCCCCGTAAAGACGTGGCCATCATCGGGCTTGGCTGGACCGGCTCCATTCTCGCCAACGAACTGACGGACGCAGGCCTCGATGTCGTCGCGATCGAGCGCGGCCCTGGCGCGACACCGCGACCGACTTTCCGATTTCCTATGCCCAGGACGAGTTGCGCTATCGGCTGCAGCATGAACTGTTCCTGCGGCCGTCGCAGATTTCGGTGACGTTCCGCAACAACGCCAGTCAGACGGCGCTGCCGGTGCGCAACTGGGGCGCCTTCATGCTCGGCAACGGCGTCGGCGGCGCCGGCGTTCATTGGAACGCCGAGACTTGGCGCTTCCTGCCGAGCGACTTCGTCCTGCGCAGCCATCTGACGCAGCGTTATGGCGCCGGATTTCTTGCCCGCCGACATGACGATCCAGGATTGGGGCGTCACCTTCGACGATCTCGAGCCGCATTACGACGAGTTCGAATATCTGTGCGGCACGTCGGGCAAAGCCGGCAATCTCAAGGGAGCGATCCAGGACGGCGGCAATCCGTTCGAGGGCCCGCGCTCGCGGCCTTATCCGACGCCGCCGCAGAAGCAGGGCTACGGCCACATGCTGTTCGCGAAGGCGGCGCAGGCAGTTGGGCTACAAGCCGTTTCCGCAGCCCTCCGGAAATCTTTCGCAGTCCTATACCAATCCGCTCGGCGTCACGCTCGGGCAATGCACCTATTGCGGCTTCTGCGAATGGTTCGGCTGCGCCAATTATTCCAAGGCCAGTCCGCAGACCACGATCCTGCCGGTGCTGATGCGCAAATCGAATTTCGAAGCGCGCACGGAATGCGAAGTCACGCGCATCAATCTCGACCGGTCGGGCAAGATGGGCGACCGGCGTCACCTATGTCGAATGCATCGGGCGAGGAATTCGAGCAGCCGGCCGATCTCGTCATCCTGTGCGGCTTCCAGCTCTTCAACGTCCAGCTTCTGCTGCTCTCGGGCATCGGCACGCCGTACGATCCCAACACCGGCCAAGGCCAGATCGGCCGCAATTTCACCCATCAGACCATGTCGACCGCGCTCGGCTTCTTCGACAAGGACAAATACAACTTCAATCCGTTCGTCGCGTCCGGCGCGATCGGCATGATCATCGACGAGTTCAACGGCGACAATTTCGATCATGGGCCGCTGGGCTTTGTCGGCGGCGGCTATCTCGGCCAGGTGCAGACCAACGGCCGGCCGCTCGAGAGCATGGAGCTGCCGCCGGGCACGCCGGCCTGGGGCGCGCAATGGAAGCAGGCGCTGCGCGACAACTATTTGAGCACGCTCAATTCGGGCGGCGGCGTGCACGCGTCCTTCTACAGCTACCGCGACAATTATCTCGACCTCGACCCGACCTACAAAGACCGTTTCGGCCGGCCGCTTGGCGCGCATGACGATCGATTTCCACGACAACGAGCTGAAGATGAGCGCGTGGCTCACCGACAAATACGCCGAAATCGTCCAAGCAGATGGGCGCCAAGCAGGTCGTCAAGAAGCCGCGCAAAGGTCCCTACGACGTGACGCAATACCAGACGTCGCATCTCAACGGCGGCGCCATCATGGGCGACAATCCGGGCAACAGCGCGCTCAACAGATATCTGCAGAGCTGGGACGTGCCCAATCTGTTCGTGCAGGGCGCGTCCGCGTTCCCGCAGAACGCCGGTTACAACCCGACCGGGACGGTGGGCGCGCTCGCGTTTTGGTCCGCCGCCGCGATCCGTTCGCAATATCTCAAAAATCCGGGCCCGCTCGTTCATGCGTAGGAACGAAAAATCTTGCCGCGACTGTCGCGCGCGCTGCTCGTCGGCGCGGCGCTTACTTTCTCGGCAGGCGCTGCCGACGCGGCCGGCATCGACACACAGAATTTCAACCAGGTCGAGCGCGGACATTATCTGGCCATCGTCGGCGATTGCGCGGCCTGCCACACATTGCCCGGCAGCGGTCATGACTTTGCCGGCGGCCGGCCGATCGAAACGCCGTTTGGCAAGCTCGTTGCGCCGAATATCACGCCGGATCCGACAACCGGCATCGGCGCATGGACCGACGACGAGTTCGTCAACGCACTGACGAAGGGAACCGGCCGCAACGGCACGCATCTTTATCCGGCGATGCCCTATACCTATTACACCAAGCTCACGCGCGACGATGCGCTCGCCATCCGCGCCTATCTCAACACGGTGCCGGCGGTGCATAACGCTGTGAACGCCGATCAATTGCCGTTCCCGCTCAACATTCGCGCTTCGATGGCGGCGTGGAACAAGCTGTTCTTCAAGCCGGGAACGTTCGAGCCGGTCGCCGACAAGAGCGCGGAATGGAATCGCGGCGCCTATCTGGCGCAAGGGCTTGGCGCATTGCGGCATGTGCCACACGCCGAAAAATTTTCTTGGCGCCGACAAAACCGGCGAAGCGCTGCAAGGCTATGCGCTGCAAGGCTGGTTCGCGCCCAATATCACCAACGATGCGCGGCGCGGCCTGGCGTTCATGGTCGGTCGACGATATCGTCGCTTATCTCAAGACCGGCCATAACCGGACGGGCGCGGCAACCGGGCCGATGTCGGAAACGCTCAATCTCTCGACCTCGCACATGAGCGACGACGATCTCAAGGCGATCGCGGTCTATCTGAAGGACGCAGCCGGGGCAGCAAGAGAGCGCCCCACCCGCGCCCGACCAGAAGACGATGACAGTCGGTGCGCAAATTTATGCCGATGAATGTTCCGGCTGTCACACCGCCAACTGGCAAAGGCATTGCCGGTATTTTCCCGGCACTGAGCGGCTCGCCGGCGGTGCAACAGAGCGATCCGACGTCGCTATTGCATGTCGTATTGCGTGGCGCGCGCAGCGCCGGCACCGATAAGGCGCCGACGGCGCCTGCCATGCCGGCCTTCGCGTGGGTTTTGAACGACGATCAGGTCGCCGCGGTCGTCACCTATATCCGCAATGCCTGGGGCAATGCGGCACCGCCGGTGAGCAGCGATACGGTGAGCAAGACACGCGAGGCCCTGGTCGAGCGAAGCGACTGAACGCGCAACTTCATCGCAGGAGACGATGGCGCCAGCTCGGCATCAGGCGAAATAAATCGCGTAGACCACGGCAAAGGCGACGATGATGCCGACGAGCCCAAAACCAAGCACGTAACGAACATTGTGGCCCGTTACCCCCTCCCGCGCCTCCTGGGTCGATACGACAGTGCGTTGATTGTCATCGTGTGAAGCGCTCATGGATCTTCTCCTGGGCCGTGATCCGACGATAACTGAAGTGCGGAGTGTGAGTTCCTGCAATTTGCGACCCGGTTCCGGGAGCGGAACCATTGCGGAAAGCGCGGGTTAGCAAAAGACATTGGCCGAAGGCGGAGCGTACCGATGCAAGCGCGTGTCGGGGCGACTGTTGGCGCGGAGAGCGGCAGATGCCGCAGCTATTTCCACCCTATGCCGACACCGTCGCCAGATTTGTCCTCGTCGCCATTGTCGTCATGCCGTTTCCGGCAATCGGCGTTGCCTATTGGGTGAGTGCGTCCGAATACGTGACCGGGCGGTCGCTCACTTACGACCAGCCGATTCCGTTCAGCCATGCCCATCATGTCGGCGGGCTCGGTCTCGATTGCCGCTATTGCCACACCGGCGTTGAAACGTCCGCCGTCGCCGGCATCCCGCCCACTCACACCTGCATGACTTGCCACTCGCAGCTTTACACCCAGACCGCGATGCTGGCGCCGGTGCGCGAGAGCCTCGCCAACGGCCAGCCGATCCATTGGAACAAAGTCAACAAGCTGCCGGACTACGTCTACTTCGATCATTCCATCCACATCGCCAAAGGCGTCGGCTGCACGACATGCCATGGCGATGTCGGCGCATATGCCGCTGATGCGGCAGGCCGCGCCGCTCACCATGGGCTGGTGCCTCGACTGCCATCGCGATCCGGCGCCGAACCTTCGGCCGGTTGCCGCGGTTTTCGATCCGGACTGGAAATTGCCGGACGACCAGGCGCGGCGCGGACTGACGCTGGCCCACCAAGCAATCGACAACAAACATCTCACCGACTGTTCCGTGTGTCACCGATGAGTGCGCAGCAATCCGACATTCGAGCATGGATCGCCGCGCGGCGCTGAAGCTTTTTGTCAGCGGTGCGGCGTTGGCGCTGGCGTCGTGCGGCCGGCCGGACCAGGAGGTCGTGCCCTATGTCGAGATGCCGGAGCGCCTGACGCCCGGTCTGCCGCTGCGCTTTGCCAGCGCGCTGCCGCTCGCCGGCTATGGCCGCGGCGTCATCGTCACCTCGGTCGAGGGCCGCCCGATCAAGATCGACGGCAATCCGCGCCATCCGGCGAGCCTTGGCGCAACCGACGTGTTTGCCGAAGCGGCGGTGCTGTCGCTCTATGACCCGGATCGCTCGCAGGCGCCGCGCAGCGGTGGCCGGATTCAATCGTGGAGCGCGTTCGAGGCGGCGTTGCGGGGACAGATCGATCAGGAAGTTTCGCGCCACGGCTCCGGCCTTGCGCTGCTGACCGGCCGCGTGACCTCGCCGACGCTGATCAGGCAGATCGGCGATCTCATGCAAACATTTCCCGCAAGCGAAGTGGTATCGCTATGAGCCGGTCGAAGACGACGCCATCCGCGCCGGCGCCGTTGCAGGCGTTCGGCCGCCCGTTGACGGCCATTCCGCGCTTCGGCGATGCGCGCGTGGCGTTGTTGCTCGACGCCGATCCGCTCGGCTTCGGCCCAGAGCAGATCAGGTTCGCCCGCGACATTATTGCTGCGCGCCAATCGCACGCGCCGGAACGGTCGCTGCGGTTATATGCGGTGGAACCGTCATGGACATTAAGCGGCGCGCTGGCCGATCATCGCCTGGCGCTGCCCCATCATCTCATCCGCAATGTCGCGCTGGCGATTGCCGGCGCGCTTGGTACGGCTGGGCCGCAGGCCGCATTGCCGGCCGATCTGGCACAATTCACCAGATCGGCCACGGCCGATCTTCTGGCGCAACTCGGCGCCGCCATGGTTTTGGCCGGCCCGCGACAGCCGCCCGAAGTGCACGCGCTGTGCCACTGGATCAATGAGCAGCTCGATGCGCCGATCGATTACATCGCGCCGGTCGATCCGGTCGCGATGGGACACGCGGAATCGCTGCGCAATCTGGCCGGCGACATTCACGCCGGCCGCATCGAAACGCTGATCGTCATCGGCGCGAACCCGGCCTATGACACGCCGGGCGAGCTCGGCTTGGCCGACGCTATCGGCGCGGTGCCGTTCTCCGCGCATCTCGGTCTCTATCAGGACGAGACCGCCGCGCGCTGCACCTGGCATCTGCCGCTGTCGCATCCGCTCGAAAGCTGGTCCGACATTCGCGCCTTCGACGGCACGGCGAGCATCGTTCAGCCGCTCATCCGGCCGCTCTACGACAGCCGCACCGCGCATGAGATCCTTGCCATGCTCGGCGGCGCGGTCGCGCCGTCGGCGTTCGACCTTGTCCGCGAACAGTGGCGCGCCACCCGGAATGGAGCGAGCGACTTTGACGCCTGGTGGCGCCAATCGTTGCAAGACGGCGTCATCGCCGACAGCGCTTCAGCCAAAATATCGGCGCCGTCGCCGGCATTGCCGCAGCTCGCAGCGGCCACCGCCAAAAGCGGATTTAGCTTGGCGCTGGCGCCCGATCCTTCGGTGTTCGACGGCAGCATGGCGAACAATGCCTGGCTGCAGGAATGCCCAAAGCCGTTCACCAAGCAGGTCTGGGGCAACGTGCTGCATGTCTCCGAAGCCGATGCCCGCAATCTGGGCGTCGTCGACGGCGACGTGGTGCGGCTTACCGACGACAAGCTCGTCGTCGAGGCGCCGGTCCTGGTGCAGCCCGGACAGGCGGTGCGCACCATCTCGACGACATTGGGCTATGGCCGCACCCACGCCGGCGGCATCGGCAACGGCGTCGGCTTCGACATCTATCGGCTGCGTCACGCCGATACGCCTTGGATAATCGAAAACGTCACGATCAGCCGTACGGGCCGCAAGCAAGATCTGCTGCGCACCCAGCATTTCTTCAAGCTCGATGGCGAGGACGAAGACTTGCAGCCGCGTTTCAATCTCGCCGATCTGGCCAAAGGCGACCTCGGACTGAGCAGGCCCGGCGCCAATCCGCCGACGCTCTATCCACCGCACGCTTACGACACCTACAAATGGGCGATGGTGATCGACACCGCCGCCTGCATCGGCTGCAACGCCTGCGTCATCGCCTGCCAGGCCGAGAATAATGTGCCGATCGTCGGGCCAGAC
Source organism: uncultured Alphaproteobacteria bacterium (assembly GCA_963831975.1). GTDB lineage: Bacteria > Pseudomonadota > Alphaproteobacteria > Rhizobiales > Xanthobacteraceae > BOG-931. The sequence goes on along the minus strand of CAWHSO010000025.1, from coordinate 716,788 downwards.
GAAATCGCCGTTGGCCGCGACATGCATTGGCTGCGCATCGATGATTATGTGGTCGACGGCCGGCCCGGCTTCTCGCCGGTGCCATGCATGCATTGCGAGCATGCGCCGTGCGAGCCGGTGTGCCCGGTGGCGGCCTCGGTGCATGACGGCGAGGGACTGAACGTCCAGGTCTACAATCGCTGCGTCGGCACGCGGTTCTGCCAGTCGAACTGCCCCTACAAGGTGCGCCGCTTCAACTTCTTCGGCTATGCCGACGGCGAAGAATATGTCGAGCTACGGCGCCGACATCGTCAAAGCCGTGTTCAATCCCGACGTCACGGTGCGCGGCCGCGGCGTCATGGAGAAGTGCACCTATTGCGTCCAGCGCATCAGTCGCGCGCGGCGCGCCGCCGAGAAGGACAACCGCGCGATCGGCGACGGCGAGGTCGTCACCGCCTGCCAGGCGGCCTGTCCGACACGGGCGATCAGCTTCGGCGACCTCTCCGATCCGAAATCCCGCGTCAATGCGTTGCGCGACGAGCCGCACGCTTACGCGCTGCTCGGAAACCTCGGCACGCGGCCGCGCACCACCTATCTCGCCCGGCTGCGAAATCCGAGCCCGGATTTCAACAAGGAGCAGTCATGACGGCGGCGATTGTCATGCGCGATGAAACGCCGGCCGCGGCCACGCGCTGGACGTTGCCGGAAGCGCGCGATTTCGAAACCGTCAATGCGCTGATCGCGGCGCCGCTGCTTCGAGCGCGGTTCCTGGACGTGGCGGGCGTGGTGGATCGGCTTCGCCATAAGCCTGGCGCTGACGACGGCATTTCTTGATCGCGGTGTTTTTGGTGTTGACCCGCGGCATCGGCATCTGGGGCGTCAACACCACCGTCGTCTGGGGTTTTGCCATCGCCGATTACGTCTGGTGGATCGGCATCGGCAATGCCGGCACGCTGATCTCGGCGATGCTGCTGTTGATGCGGCAGAAGTGGCGCGCCTCGACCAACCGCTTCGCCGAAGCGATGACGCTGTTCGCCGCCGCCATCGCCGGCATTTTCCCGATCATCCATCTCGGCCGGCCGCTCTATTTCTACTGGCTCACGCCCTATCCCAACACGATGACGCTGTGGCCGCAATGGCGCAGCGCGCTGATCTGGGATTTCTGGGCGATCCTCAGCTACATCCTGTTCTCGATCCTGTTCTGGTATGTCGGGCTTATCCCCGATTTCGCCACCCTGCGCGATCGCGCCAAGACGAAGGCGCCGCGCCTGATCTACGGCGCCTTGGCGCTCGGCTGGCGCGGCTCGGCGCGCCATTGGCGCGCTTACGAGACGCTGCATCTCGCGCTCGCCTGTCTCGGCGTGCCGCTGGTCGTGTCGCTGCACAGCGTCGTCGGCATGGATTTCGCCGCGAGCCTGATGCCGGGCTGGCAGGAAACGATCTTCCCGCCCTATTTCGTCGTCGGCGCGATGTATTCCGGCTTCGCCATGGTGGTGTGCCTCGCCGCGCTGGTGCGCTGGGGCTTTCGCATGCAAGCCTGATCACGGTCGGCGCATTTCGACGTCATGGCGAAAGTCATGCTGGCGGCCTCGATCATCATGGGGCTGTCCTATGCCACCGAATGGTTCAATGCCTGGTATGGCGGCGAGCATGCCGACCGCAGCCTGGTGGCGTTTCGAGTTCACCGGCGCCTATGCGCCGCTGTTCTGGACGCTGCTGCTTTGCAACGTCGTCATCCCGCAGGCGTTCTGGTTCGCCGCCGTGCGCGACGAATATCGTCGCGGTGTTCGCCATCGCGGTGCTGATCAATATCGGCATGTGGCTCGAGCGCATCCTGATCATCTGGAACACGCTGTCGCACGACTACCTGCCGAGCATGTGGCGCCTGTTCATCCCGACCATCTGGGATTGGATCACCACGCTCGGTTCGCTCGGGCTGTTCGCGCTGATGTTCCTCATCTTCGTGCGCCTCGTGCCGGTGGTGTCGATGCACGAGATGCGCAAGCTCGTCGCCGAGGAGGCTGCGTCATGACCGCCCTGCTGCTCGCCGAATTTTCCGATCAAGGGCGCTTTGTCGAGGCGGCGCGACGCGCTGGCAGCGGGCGCTACCGTCTCGTCGATGCTTCACGCCATTCCCGGTCGATGACATCGTCGAACTCCTCGAACATCGCCGCAGCCACATTCGTCTCGCCATGTTCATCGGCGGCGTCGCCATGGCGGCGCTGGCCTATGGCATCGAATATTACTCCGCGGTCGATCGATTATCCCTACAACAGCGGCGGCCGGCCGTTCGACGCCTGGCCGGCCTTCATGCTGGTGCCGTTCGCGACCGGCATCCTCGTCGCCGCGATTGCCGGATTTGCCGCGTTCCTGGTCGAGACCGGCTTGCCGCGATTGCACGATCCGCTGTTCGCGGTCGCGGGTTTCGAACGCGCCAGCCAAGACCGCTTCGTGCTGGCGCTTGAGCGGCCGGACGCGGATGACGATCGGCGTCACGCGATCGATGTTCTGCGCGAGGCCGGCGCCTTGCGATCCGTGAGGTCGAGCCATGACGCGCCGCGCCGTCATAGTCGTCGCGCTTGTGGCCTGCGGCTGCACGCTTGCCGGCTGCGATCTCAGCATGACCGAGCAGCGCAAGCTGACGACCTATGCGCCGACCTCGCTTTGGCCCGACGGCACGTCGGCTCGCCCGCTGCCCGATAACGTGGTGGCGCAGGGCGACGTCGAACGCGCCGCCGCCGCCAAAACGCCGCCGCCCGTCACCGCAGACGCTGCTGGCGCGCGGCCGCGAGCGCTTCGGCATTTACTGCGCGCCGTGCCATGGCCTTGCGGGCGATGGCGACGGCGTCATCGTCGCCCACGGTTTTCCGGCGCCGCCGTCCTATCACATCGATCGGCTCGCCGCGGCGCCGGCGCAGCATTTCTACGATGTGATGACCGACGGCTACGGCGTGATGTTTTCCTATGCGGATCGCGTCGATCCGCACGACCGCTGGGCCGATCGCCGCCTATATCCGCGCGCTGCAGCTGTCGCGCCGCGCCACCGTCGCCCAAGTTCCCGATGCAAGCGAGCGCATCAAATGATCCTGCTGCACCACCAACGTAAGGCGATCGGCGGCGCTGCCTTGGTCGCGGCGGCATGGGTCGCGGTGCTGCTCGTCGTTGCCGCCGTGTTCGATGCCAAAGCCGCCGCGGCCGGCTGGCTGGTCGGCTTTGCGTTCTGGGCGCAAATCCTGGTCGGCAGCCTGACGCTGCTCATGATTCACCGGCTGACCGGCGGGCGCTGGGGCGAGCTCGCGGCGCCCGTCATCGCGCCGGCCGCAGCCGCGATGCCGCTGCTCATCGTGCTCGCCATTCCGCTGTTCATCGCCATTCCGGCGCTCTATCCGTGGTCGCACCATCCGGCTGCGATCAAGCCGGATGTGCTGTCGTATTATCTGAACACGCCGTCCTTTATTGTCCGCACCGTGCTGGCGCTCGCCGGTTGGACGGCGCTGGCGATCCTGCTGCCGCGCAATGCCGGGCCGCGCGGCCAGCTGCTTGCCGCGCTTGGCCTCGTCTTCCACGCCATCGTCATCAGCAGCGTATCGATCGACTGGTATTTGTCGCTCGAAGCGCCGTTCACGTCATCCTCCTTCGGCGCCAGCGTCGCGATCTCCTCGCTGGTCGCCGCACTCGCCTGGACGGCGATCTTGGCGCCGGCGCCGAGCCGACGATCCCGCCATCGGCGATCTTGGCGCCTTGCTGCTCGCGACCGTGCTCGGCATCACCTACATCGATTTCATGGCCGTGCTGGTGATCTGGTACGGCGACCTGCCGCGCGAGGAAGCTTGGTTCGTCGCGCGCGACGGCTTGCCGTGGTCGGCATTGGCCGTCGCGGCTTTCATTCTGGTTTCGCTACTGCCGATCTTGGCGTTGATGCTGTCGCGCGTGCGCAATGCGCGCAACCCGCTGCGCGTGGTCGGGCTCGGCATCCTCGTCGGGCTCGCTTGCTATGACGCTTATCTGATCGCGCCGCCGTCGGGCGCGCTGGCGCTGTTGAGCGGCCTCGTCGCCATCGTCGGTATCGGTCTCGGCTATTGCGGAGTCTTACTGAGCGGCGTGACGGCACTGATCGCATCGCGGGAGCCGGCCGATGTCCGCTGAAGAACACATCCACTACGCCCCGGAATCGCCGGCGATCGACAACAGAGCCGTGCTGCTGTGCGCGCTCGGCGCGCTCATCCTGCTTGCCGGCGCCATCTTCGGTCTCCACGAATCTACCAGCGCGGCGTGCCGGTCAAAGATGTGCCGGCCCCGCAGACCTTTCCGCAGCCGCGCGTCGTCACCAGCCAAGCCGAAGCCGAGGAGCGCCGGCGCCTCGTCGCCGCGCAGCAGGAACGCCTCGAAACCTGGCGCTGGGCGAACGATCAGCACACCCTGGTGCAGATACCGATCGAACGCGCCATGCAGCTCTTGGTGCAAAAAGGCGCCGCTGCGCCTACGACCCGCTGTTGCCGCCGCCGGAGAAGCAGCCGATGAGAATCGCCGTCCGGCCGCAACATTCGATCGGTCTGCTGGCGCTTTGCGCCGTGACGCCGATGCCGAGCAAGCGGCAGCTTCACCTCGGCCGCAGCTTGCCGCGATTTCTGCCGCACCGCCGCCGAACGCCGCGCTGCCGCTCCAGCTGAGCTTCCGCGACGAGAATGGAAGACCGATAACGCTCGCGGGCGCCATCGGCGGCGTGCCCGCCGTCGTCATTTTCGCCGATTTCACCTGCCACACGCTGTGCGGCCCGATCCTGGAATTCGCTGCTGCCGGACTTGGCGAAGCGGACTGCGACCCGGCGTCGACTACCGGCTGATCGTGATCGGGCTCGATCCGAAGGATGATCTCGACAGCGCGCGCGCGATGCGCACCACGCACATCGACGCCGCGGATCCGATCGGCCGCGCCGCGGTTTTCTTGACCGGCGGCGACGCCGACATCCGCGCCGCGACGACGGCTGTCGGTTTCAACTACGCCTATGACGCCGAGCACGATCAGTTCGCGCATCCGGCCGCGGCTTATGTCGTCGATGCCGCCGGCCGCGTGCGGCGATGCTGTCGCCGCTTGGACTTGACGGCGGCGATCTGCGGCTCGCGCTTGGTCGACGCCGGCCATGGCGCTGTCGGCAGCTTTGCCGATCGCATCCATCTGCTTTGCTACGGCTACGATCCGGTGCGCGGCATCTATACCGAGCGCATCACCACCATGCTCGAAATCGCCGCCGGAGCGACGCTATTGGCGATGGCTGGCGGCATTTTCGCCATGACCAGCCGTGAGCGGCGGAGGGCGGCGTCATGACGCTCGGCCAATTCACCACGCAGGCCTCCGATTATGCGGTCCGGGTCGATCATCTGTTCTATCTGCTCTCGGTCGATCTCCGGGCTCGTCATCCTATTGGTCACCGGGCTGATCGTCATTTTCTTCGCGCTCTATCACCGCGGCTCGCCCAGTGCCGCGCGGCGAAGTGCCGGAGCGCGAGAGCCATGAGATCGAGATCGGCTGGACGGTGGCGACGCTGTTCCTGTTCCTGTTCATCTTCTGGTGGGCGGCGTCGGATCGAGCTCACCGCGCTGACGCAGCCCAAGGACGCGCTCGAAATCCATGTCGTCGCCAAACAATGGATGTGGCGCATCCAGCATCCGAGCGGCGCGCGCGAAATCGACGAGTTGCACGTGCCGGCCGACACCAATGTGCGGCTGGCATGACGTCGCAGGACGTGATCCACGATCTTTATCTGCCGGCGCTGCGGCTCAAGCAGGACATCCTGCCGGACCGCTATACCTATCTGTGGTTCAACGCCAACAAGACCGGCATCTTCCATCTCACCTGCGCCGAATTTTGCGGCACCGACCATTCGGTGATGGCGGGCCGATCTGGTGATCGTGACGCCGGCAGGACTATGCGCGCTGGACCGCGGCGCAGCCGCAAGGCGACGATCTCGCCCACCAGGGCGAAGCTTTGTTCCGCTCGCTCGGCTGCTCGGGCTGTCATACGCCGGGATCGAGCGTGCACGCGCCCGACCTGCACGGCGTTTACGGCCGGCCGGTGCACCTGTCCGACGGCCGCACCGTCATCGCCGACGAAGCCTATCTGCGCGATTCGATCCTGCTGCCGAACAAGGACATCGTCGCCGGCTTTGCGCCGGTCATGCCGAGCTTTGCCGGCGTGGCGAGCGAGGGCCAGCTCGTCGAGCTCCTGGCCTATCTGAAGTCGCTGTACGACGCAGCCGCAGGAGCACGCAAGGAGCGATCGCAATGACCGACACGACGCTGCCATTCGTGCCGCCGCTCGAAAGCGGCAGAGCGAAGCTATCTCGACGAGGGCCACACCCTCATGTCGTGGCTCACGCACCACCGACCACAAGCGCATCGCCATCCTCTACGCGCTGTCGATCACGTTCTTCTTCTTCATCGGCGGCATCGCCATCGGCGCTGGTGCGGCTCGAGCTCGATCAGTCCGACCGGCCTGTTCCTGACCTCCGATGAATACAATCGGCTGTTCACGATCCACGGCATCATCATGGTGTGGTTCTTCCTGGTGCCGTCGATCCCCGCCACGATGGGAAATTTCATCCTGCCGCTGATGATCGGCGCGCCGGATGTCGCCTTTCCCCGCCTCAATCTGCTGTCCTGGTATCTCTATGTGATCGGCGCGGCATTCACCGTCTATGTGCTGCTCTCCGGCGGCGTCGATACCGGCTGGACGTTCTATCCGCCGTTCTCGTCCGAATATTCCCACACCAACGTGGTCGCCGCGGCGGCCGGCGTGTTCGTCGTCGGATTTTCGTCGATCGCCACCGGCGTGAATTTCATGGCCACCATCCACATGCTGCGCGCGCCCGGCATGACCTGGTTCCGGCTGCCGCTGTTCGTCTGGTCGATGTACGTCGTCAGCATGGTGATGGTGCTGGCGACGCCGGTGCTCGCCATGTCGCTGTTGCTCATCGCGGCGGAGCGCTGGCTGCGATCTGCCGATTTTCGATCCGGCGGCCGGCGGCGATCCGCTGCTGTTCCAGCACCTGTTCTGGTTCTACAGCCATCCCGCCGTCTACATCATGATCCTGCCGGCGATGGGCGTGGTCTCCGAAGTGTTCGCCTGCTTCGCGCGGCGCCGCGTGTTCGGCTACGCCTTCATGGTCTATGCGCTGCTGACCATCGCGGTGGTCGGCTTCATGGTCTGGGGCCATCACATGTTCGTCGCCGGCCAGTCGCCGCTCGCCAATCTCATCTTCTCGTTCCTGTCGTTCATCGTCGCGGTGCCGTCCGCCATCAAGGTCTTCAACTGGACCGCAACGCTCTATCGCGGCCAGATCGGCTTCGAGGCGCCGATGATCTATGCGCTCGGCTTTCTCGGCCTGTTCACCATCGGCGGACTGACCGGTCTGTTCCTTGCCTCGGTGCCGATCGATATCGCGACGACCGACACCTATTTCGTGGTCGCGCATTTCCACACCATCATGGTCGGCGGCACGGTGTCGGCGTTCATGGCCGGCATTCATTATTGGTGGCCGAAGGTGACCGGCCGCCTCTACAACGAGTTCTGGGCGCAGTTCGCCGCCATCACCATGTTTCTCGGCTTCAACGTGACGTTCCTGCCGCAGTTCGTGATGGGCTGGCTCGGCATGCCGCGCCGCTATCACTTCTATCCGGACGTTTTTCAGATCTGGCACATCCTCTCCAGCGGCGGCGCGGTGATCCTTGCCGTCGCCTATCTGATGCCGCTCGTCTATCTCGGCTGGTCGTTGATTCTACGGCGAACAGGCGCCGGACAATCCATGGCAGGCGACCGGCCTCGAATGGCAGACCACGTCGCCGCCGCCGAAGCAGAACTTTTCTCGGCCGCCGCGCATTGATGCCGATCCGTACGACTACCACGACTTCGGCCGCGCCGAGGAAGCGGGCGGCGAGGGGCGCGCGCAGCCGCAGGGTGGCACAGACATGACCGACCTCGCCCGCGCGCTCCAGGAGCCTTGGCCCGATCTGCGGCTGCAGCGCGAAGGCGTCGGCCTCGGCATGTGGATGTTCCTGGCGAGCGAAATGCTGTTCTTCTCCGGCTTGTTCATCACCTATGCGGTTTACCGCAGCTTCAATGCCGAGGCTTTCCGTATCGCCGGCGCGCACACCGAAATCATCTATGGCGCGATCAACACCGCACTCCTCCTCACCAGCAGCCTGACCATGACGATTGCGTTGCGTGCCGCGACCGCGCGGCTGCGCAACTGACGCTGGTCTGTCTCGGCCTGACCGCCGCGCTTGGGCTCGCGTTCCTGCCGTGCAAAGGCCTGGAATATCGCGACGACCTCGCCAAGCACCTCGTGCCCGGGCCCGGCTTTCCCCTGTCGCCGCCGGCGACGCAAATGTTCTGGATGCTTTATTGGATCATGACCGGCATTCACGCCGTTCATCTTGACCGCGGGCATCGGTGTCGTTGCGGTTGTTTTCGCCCTATTCGAGCGCCGCATCATCCCGGTGCAAGGCTCGACCATGGAAGGCGTCGCGATCTATTGGCACTTCGTCGACTGCGTCTGGCTCGTCCTCTTTCCGCTGCTCTATCTGGCGGGCCGATCATGACCCGCCAAAGCACGCGGGTGCTGTGGCAAGGCCCGGCGATCGTCTGGCTCGTGCTGCTGGTCCTGTTCGCTGGCACTCTTGGCTCGGCCTATCTGCCGCTCGGCGGCGGCAATGTTGCCGTCAATCTCCTCATCGCAGCCGTAATGATCGCCGTGCTTGCAACCTTCCTCATGGATTTGCGGCACTCCACCATGCTCACGCGCATCGTCGCCGCCGCTGGACTGTTCTGGGTTGTCCTGATGTTCGCGCTGACGTTCAGCGACTATCTCTCCCGTCGTTATTGATCGAGAGCGACCATGCCGAAGCAAAAGCGACGCACCGAACGCGAAGTCGAAGACATCGAAGAGCGATCGACGCCCAGCACGCCAGTCATCTACGAAGTCGTCTGCCGCCTCGGCGAGGAAGAGATGGCGCGGCCGGCGGTTTCGCTGTGGTGGTCGGGCGTGGCCGCCGGCCTGTCGATCAGCTTTTCGCTATTGGCGCAGGCGATACTGCTCACCCATCTGCCCGACGCGCCGTGGCAGCCCCTCGTTGTCAGCTTCGGCTATTCGGTCGGCTTCGTCATGGTGGTGCTGTCGCGACAGCAGCTGTTCACCGAGACGACAATTACTGCCGTCTTGCCGGTCATGGCCACGCTCACCCCGGGCAACCTGTGGAAGCTCGCGCGCATGTGGGGCATCGTGCTGCTGGCGAATTTTTCCGGCACGCTGTTCGCGGCGTTGTTCTGTACGTTCACGCCAGTGCTTACACCGGAGTTGAAGAGCGGGATGCTGGAGATCAGCCGGCAGCTCATGACGCCGGGCTGGTTCGAAATGGTCTTCAAGGGAATTTCGTCCGGTTTTCTGATGGCCGCGATGGTCTGGCTGTTGCCGAGCGCGGAGGCGGCTCAATTCCACGTCACGGTGCTGATGACCTGGCTCATTGCCGCCGGCGGCTTCATGCACATCGTCGCCGGCAGCGCCGAAGCCTTCTTGCTGGTGCTCAATAGCGACCTGCAGTGGCTGCCGATGATCGACAGTTTCATGATCCCGGTTCTCATCGGCAACATTATCGGTGGTACCGCATTGTTTGCATTAATCGCTTACGCGCAAGTCATGAAAGAGATTTAGCCCGTTGGTCGGACAGCAAGCGCGTATGCCATCGCCACCACGGAAAAAGAGTCCCTAGCGGGATTTGAGGGATTTCCGCGCCAGCCTCTGAAAAACGCAAGCCAAGAACGCGAAAGGTCTAACAAGCTTGTAGGATGTGTCAGCTTGTTGCGGAGGCTGAAGCTGCTCTCACGCGCGCTTCCAGTCTGGTCGTAAGAGCAAGCTTCGGAAGTTTCGCAACGCAACAATTGACGGCCGTAAAGTGTCGCAATGGGTCAGGAGCGACCGATTTGCGATCGTCGCACAATGTCCGCTGTTACCCCAAGAGCGACCAAATCGCTGCACCCAATTAAGTGACGCTATTGGCCAAGAGCAGACATCACGCCCGAGACAGGCCCGCTGCTTTACGCGTGGCGCGCCGAGAGCATGACCGGGAACCTCGATTGTCGGCCGCTGTTGTCCTGTTGGGCAGGGGGGCGCATGTGACGCGATGGAGGGAACCTGATGATCAACAAACAAAGTTTCGTTCTGGCCGCTTTGGCCGTGGGCACCCTCGTATCGGCAAATGCTGGCGCTCAGGCGGTCGAAGGCAAATTCCGCGGCGCCTATGTGTGTGAGAAAACACTGTTTACCCGAGATATTCTGCGTACACCGCTCGATCTGGTCATTCAAGGTAACAACGTGCAGTTCGCGCGGCCATTGTTCAATCTCAACGGCACGCGAGTGCTCGGCAGCGAATTGGGCACCGGCACGATTGACGCAAATGGCAAGCTGCATCTGACTTCCACCTGGACGTATCTCGGCAACACCGCCGTGGGCGATTACAGCGGCACGCTCACTCCGAGCGGCGGCACGCTGACCGGTACGCAGACTTGGACCGGACCGCAAAACACGACTCCCGTTAGCCGCGCCTGCGCGGCGGCTTTGGTTCCGGCGCCGCAATTCGCCTCGGCAGCGGCACCGCGATGATGCAGGATAGGCATGCAAGATTGAGGGCAATCGAAGTGCCAATGCAACGTCGCCTATTTTTGAAACCGCACCGCCAGTTTGCCACAGAACCGCTGTAACTGAAGGGCATTAGCCCCGACGAGCTTCACTGGAGGATGCTATGCCGACACAACTGAAATTATTTTCTACGAGCGGGCCAGAGAACTTTTCTAAACTCGAAAAAGAGGTGAACGATTGGCTCGCCGCAAAGGGCGACAGCATCCAGCCTGTGAACAGTCAGACGGCTACCTACGCTATCCTGAATGGCGAGGATCACAAACGATCGCAAGCCGTGGTCATTGCACTTTGGTATCTTGATCCACCTGCGCGGGAATCAAATCACCACTGATCCGCTGACGCATGGTCAACGGATGTCGGCTATGGGTCATGAACTGTCCCGCCAACTCACAGGAGGCGAGGCTGCTTTACCCCACAAAGCTGCCGCACCGACCGTTCGCCATCGAGGCAGCTAAGGGCCAAAAGGCGACATCTCACAGTTGGTTTGATATGAAAGAGGCCGCCAACTGAGGCGGCCTACCGTTTGGCGCAAGCAATCGCAGCCAGCTCTCCCATTAAAGACTCAGGCGGCGCAGAAAAGTGGAATATTTGCAGCGCCAAGCGCCCGTTCCCATGACAATCGAAAATGACGCGCGATGTGTGACACACGCCCTCATTTTTACGGTCAATGCAGATATTCGCAAAAACGCCGTCAGGGCTTGGGGTAATTGTCTCTGTATCAATAGCTGCCGACTCGCCGTTTTTGTCCGTAACTCTTTGCCAATCGCTCGCAGACAATGCCGATTCTGCGAACCCGCATATTGCGAGCACAGCGAAAGCAAAAAATAGTGGCCGGGGCATCCTAAAACCCATCGCCATTTCTAACGCTCGGCAATCGGGGGATAAAGGGCTCGAAAGTAGGGCGGCACCCAAAAGGGGCCAGCCCTTCATTTCAAAAGGGACCAGTAGCTTCGGAAAGGGGCCAGTACCCAAAAACCAATAGCCGGCGGTGATGGCCGCCTCGATCGTTGGCGAGAACAGTACGGGCATATGCGCGGCCTGGCGGGCATTCCATGCCTCAACGAGTTTTGCCAAATCCTCGATGATCTGTGGCCCGAGCGCGCGGCGTGCAGCAGTCTCCTTCTCCGCGGCAGCGGCACGCTCGCTTTCCATCCTGCGCTTATTGAAGCCCATAGCCGAAGAATAATTCGACCACCGCAGAGGGGGAACCCCTGCCGGCCACACAGCATTGCATACAAAAGGGGCTGGTCCCCTGGTCCTCGTTACCCCGCGGACTAACCCCCCAGCCCCTCCCCGGCGCGAATGCCGGGGTTCTCAATTGCACGGTTTAGTGTAATGGCGTGCGACCTTTGCGATGACACGGGCTGGGTGTGTGAGGATCACGCCGATCGGCCATTGAAGGACGATAGCGATCGGGCGGACGCCTGTTCGTTCGGTGCGGGGATGCCCTGCCCGCGTTGCAATCGCGCAAGTCGACATGTCGCGCAGGTGCCGCGGTTGCCACCCAGCATGCGGGTGGTGATCGATCACAAGCACGGACCGCGGCACTGAGAAGCGAACGGAGAAAAAGCATGGCCGACGATCTGCAATTGGCAATCTTTGCTCCAGTTGTCGCGGCGTTTGTATTCATCGGCTGTCTAGCAACGCGGGCTCCGAAAAAGCGCCATGACATCGGCCCGTCAAGATAATCCTTATCGCGGTGAACATCGGCAAGCTGCAAAACCCGCCTGAGGCGGCCTACCGGCCCATCCGTTCGGCCTGATCCGCCAACTCCCGCCATTGGCGGGCGAGTAAATGAAGCTGGGCTTTGACCTCAGGATCGCGGGCTGTACGTGCCTGCTCTTCGCACTCATCCGCTCTGGCGCGGTAGTCTTCCGGTCTGGCGATCACGACAACACCCCAACAAGTATCAAAAGACATAATGCAAACTCGGCGGTTCGGTTTCAAAAGGGACCAGTCGGAAATTCGAAGGGCCGGCGGATGGGACAAACGTGGCCGGCGTCGCAATTTTCGCGTTAGTAGTGCTTGGACTGATCCTAAACCGCCAGCGTTAAGCTGCTGGATTTGCTGCGGCGCAAAGGGCGAGAAATCCACAGTCCGGGGACTGCATGGAACAAAATTCATTTCCACGGATTTTGTCTGTTGTACGGTTTCGCCACAGGGGATCGCGCGTCGTGTCAACCGCAAAGGAATATAGGGCCTACGCTGCAGAGTGCATGGATTCGGCGAGGGACGCCACTTCGGACGTAGAGCGGGACACTTATCTGCAGATGGCCGCAAACTGGCTGCAAGCCGCCACCGTGGCAGAGATGCCAATTCCGCCCGCCAACAAGCAAGAGCACGCCTCCATTTGAATTCGATGAATTAAATCGGCGGACGCGGCGTGCTAACCTAGACCATGCCCGAAACCCGCCGCTTCCCGCCGCCCTGGTCGATAGAGGAAGGCGCCGCCTGCTTCATCGTGCGGGATCACGACAGGCAGACGCCGGCGTATGTCTATTACGAGAACGAGTCCGGCCGGCGATCGAGCGCCAAGCTGCTCGCGCGCGACGAGGCATTCCTTATCGCGGTGAACATCGCCAAGCTGCCAAGCGTGCCGCGGCAGATATTGAAGGACATTCTGAGGCCGCCAAATTCAGCCAGCCGGGACGATTGAGGGGCAGTGTCAGTGTCCGCGCGTGTGAAATGAAAGAGGCCGCGAACAAAGACGGCCTCCCACAGTTTGTGAAATTAGGTGTCGCGATTAGATTGGTGCTGTTAACAGGCGGCACACCAGCAACGTCCATAGGGACCGCAGACCCAACGATGGAATGGACCGCACCGTGCGCCAAAAAACGGCCCGCAGGCGGCTCCCTGGTCCGCTTCGATGGCGAGAATTTCCACTTCGCGGCTGAAGTTGGCACGCCGCTGGAATACGCTACATTTCAAAAAGATCGCGGTCCTCTTCGACCGAGATCGGGCACTCAGCTAGAGCGCGTTTTGCGAACAAAACAGGTATGCCGCACGGACGACTACGCCGCTGAAGACGTTCCCGGCTATGCGGCTACACTTGGCGGCGCGCGGTCCACAGTTTACGTGCCAATGCTCAAGGATGATGTGTTGATCGGCGTCATCAACATCTACCGCCAAGAGGTGCGACCGTTTACCGACAAGCAGATCGAACTGGTGCAGAACTTCGCAAGCCAGGCCGTTATCGCTATCGAGAACACGCGGTTGCTCAACGAATTGCGTCAGCGCACGGACGATCTTACCGAAACTCTGGGGCAGCAAACTGCTACGGCAGATGTGCTAAAAGTTATCAGTCGGTCGACTTTTGATCTTCAGACCGTGCTGGATACGCTGGTTGAGTCTTCGGCAAAGCTATGCGATGCAAATTACGCCTTCATATTCCGTCGCGAAAGCGACAAGTACTATTTGGCCGCCAGCTACGGCTTTGCAACTGATTATCGCGAATGGATGAAAAGACAGTCGATTGTAATCGGGCGAGAGACGCTTGTCGGACGGACCGCATCCCAAGGACACACAGTACACATTCCCGATGTGTTGGCCGATCCTGAATATGCTTGGGCTGATTCAATCAAGCGCGGCGGCTTCCGCACCATGCTTGGAGTGCCGTTGCTCCGAGAAGGTGCGCCCATAGGCGTCATTGCAGCATGCCGATCTACAGTTCGCCCATTCACGGACAAACAGATTGGACTGCTCACCACTTTCGCTGACCAAGCAGTGATCGCCATTGAGAACGTGCGTTTGTTCGACGAAATACAAGACAAGAGCCGCCAGCTTGAAGTCGCGAGCCAGCATAAATCGCAGTTTCTCGCCAATATGAGCCACGAGCTGCGCACCCCGCTCAACGCCATTCTCGGCTACACCGAACTGATGGCGGACGGCATCTACGGCGAACTGCCGGAAAAGACGATGGGCGTGCTCAAAAGGCTCGAGAGTAACGGCAGACACCTGCTCGGCTTGATCAATGACGTGCTCGATCTATCGAAGATCGAGGCCGGCCAACTCGTGCTCGAACTATCCGATTACTCGCTCGAGGATATTGCCCAGACTGTCCGCAGTACGCTCGAGCCGCTGGCCGCCGACAAGAAGCTCGCGTTCAAGATCGAGGTGGCTCCGAAACTGCCGCCGGGCCATGGCGACGGGCGGCGCCTGGCGCAGGTCGTGATCAACCTCGTCGGCAACGCCATCAAGTTCACCGATATGGGCGAAGTGGTCATCAAAGCCACCGCGACCGGTGGCTCATTCCATCTCTCGGTCTGCGACACCGGGCCCGGCATCTCCGCGGCGGACCAGGCCAAATTGTTTCAGGAGTTCCAGCAGGCCAACAATGCGGTCACCCGCAAGAAGGGCGGCACCGGCCTGGGGCTCGCCATATCGAAACGCATCATTGAAATGCACGGCGGCAAAATCTGGGTCGAGTCGCAGGTCGGTCAGGGCTCGACGTTTTCCTTCACGGTCCCGGTTCGCGTTGCGCAGCAGGTGGCGACGGCACGCTAGGCCGCCTCAGTTGGCGGCCTCTTTGAACGGGAAGGCCGGGCTACGTCCCTGGCGGGGCTTTTTCGGCGGGGCGGTGTTCGGTTCGCGCCCGCTGGTGAGCCTTTGTGCTCGACGGTGAATGATAGCGCGCCGCTCGATTTGACGCACGGCGCCAACGCTGCCGCGACATCTAATCCAAAATTTGCCCGAGATCTGAAAAAACGCCGCACTAGCTACGCCACATCCCGACACCCGCGCAATCTGTCGGCGGGGGGTGGCGGCGGGGCTGGCCGGTGGCGGGGTGCGCCCTCTCCCCGCGTTGACGGCTCGAGCGGGGCGCCCATGCTCGCCGGCGCCCGCTTTCGCAGTCGTCGCAGCGGACGCGCATCGGCTCAAGGCTGCGCAGCTCGATACGCCTCGCGCAATACGCGGCGGGATACCGCCTAGCTAAGGCGGTGAAAGTTCGACGTTACCAAACGGGACGAAGCACATGGTGTTCGCCATGGCGTCTTAGCCGGCGCAACGAACCCGCATCGCTACGATCAGTGCCGCTCGCCTGATCGGGGTGACTAGGTTTCGATCGTCTGCCCTTGTTCGCGCAGGTTCGGTAACAACCATTCCGTATAATTTCCGTATGCAGCCCGATTAAAGACCGGGACGTCCGAAAATGCCTGATTTTGTTGGCGCTCCCTAGGGGAATCGAACCCCTGTTTCAGCCTTGAGAGTCGCATAGTCCGAGCAAAAACTTTTTGCCGGTCGTGGGCCTTAGCGTTTCTACTCGGGTCGACGCTGCACAGAATTCTGTCACCTAAAGTGTTCCTGCGGACGGACTCTGATATTTTCTTCTGTTGTTGTGATATCCATGGTCTGATTTTAGTTCGATCCCCTTGCTTGGTGTCGGCTGTTTCGCGCAATAGTTCGCCCAAGCGTCTAATAGTCGTCGCCGCTTTTCAAACAGATCGCCGCGGCGATAAGCAGCCTCCGTTTTGTCATCAACAACGTGCGCCAGCGCCATTTCGACGACTTCGCTAGGAAAGCTGGTGCGTTCCGCAGCCCAATCCCGAAATGTCGAGCGGAAGCCATGCGCCGTGATGTCTCCGCGATTCATGCGGCCAAGCGTCATGAGCAGCGCCATATTGGAGAGGGGGGCGCCAAGTCTCTGTCCAGCAAACACGTAGTCACCCTTTGAGCCTGCCATTCGGTTGAGAACCGCAATCGCCGCTGACGACAGCGGCACCCGATGCTCGCGGCCACTCTTCATGCGCGCAGCGGGAACTACCCAGATCCTCTCTTTGAGGTCAATTTCCGACCAAACTGCCCCGATGACTTCACCGGTTCTGGCCGCGGTCAGAATGAGGAATTCAAGCGCGGCGGCCCCTGTGCCTTCCATCCCCCTCAGATGTTTCACAAATGCGCCGATCCCTAGGTACGGGAGAGCGGCGTGGTGCTTGACCGCTCGCACTTTTGATCGAGCTGGCAAAAGATGATCGAGATGACCGCGCCATCGCGCCGGATTTTCGCCCGATCGATAGCCCCGCACTTTCGCCCAATCGAGTATGACTTCAATCCTTCCGCGCACCCGACGAGCAGTTTCTGTCTTTACGCTCCAAAGCGGCTCGATCACCTTCATAATGAGATCAAGGTCGACGGCCTGGACGGAAACGGAGCCAAAGACAGGCGATACGTAGGTGGTGAGCGTATTCCGCCATTGCTGGCTGTGCTTGTCGTTTCGCCAGCCTGCTTCGTGTGCGCTGATGTAGGCCTCGGCGCACTTGTCGAATGTCATGGACCGTGCCGCGGATAGTTTTTCGGCGGCAGATCGTCGAGTCTCCTCTTCCTGCCGAAGTGTGAGCGGGTCGCGTCCGTCACTGAGGAGCAGGCGTGCATCGATCGCTTTCTTCCGGGCATCTGCCAGACCGACTTTCGTGAAGCTGCCGAACCCCATTTCACGCGCGTTGCCATTGAGCATGAAGCGAAACACCCAACTCTTTGCGCCGCCGCGGCCGACGCGGAGATAAAGGCCGGCGCCATCGGGATAGAGACCCTGCTTGTTCGCACGGGTGACCGCCAGCGCACTCAACCTATTGATATTTTGCGCCATGATTTTCGCCCGATCTGCTTAGTGTCCGCCGTATCCACGACGTCGTCCGCCGGTCCGCTGGTGAGTTCGACGGACAGGTGTCCCTCTAACTCGAATTTGCCTGCAGTGTCCGCCCAATCCCATGAACAGTCCCACAAGAGAAGACCGAATTCTGGCGGCCGATGCCGGTCCAGAACGAACGTCACTATAGCATAAAAACCGAGTATTGCCAGCGCTTTACGCGGCTGGTGGCGAACGACTACGAATGGGGGCGAAGGAGCCGGCTGGCGGAGGGAGTGGGATTCGAACCCACGATACGGTTTCCCGTATACACGCTTTCCAAGCGAGCGCCTTCAGCCACTCGGCCACCCCTCCGGGCACGTCGAGCGCAATATAGCCACGCCCCCCGCCGTGACAACCCACGCGGCACCAGACCCATTCTCAAGGCCGTGGCCGACCCAACGGCAAGGATGGAACCTCCTGCGCGGAGCGTCGTTAATAAGTCGTTCTTGATGAGGCAACACAGGAGGACGTCATGGGACGCGGGTTATTGCTTTGGCTCCTCGGCATTCCGCTACCGATCATTCTGCTGATCTGGCTGTTCGGCGGCCTGCACAGCTAGGTTATTTGTAGGCGACGCGTAGTGACGCAGAGGGCCCGGCGCGAGCCGGGCCTTTTGCATGTGCGCTTTCGCGAGGCCCGGCGTTGCCTTACATTAGCGGCATGGCATCACCCGAAGACGACTACCTGATTCGCCCCGATCCGCTCGATCCGCGCCTGACCGAGCGCGTCAAGGGCATCGACCAGACCGGCGCTCCGATCGAGACGTCGGTGACGGTCGAGCGCGCGCTCACGATCTTCCTCAATTCCCAGGAGATCGTCACGGCGATGACTATCAACGATCATCCCGAATATCTCGCGCTCGGCTATCTGCTCAACCAGAACATGCTCAAGTCAAGTGACGTCGTCACCGGCGTCGATTATGACGAAGAGCTTTCCGTCGTCGTAGTGCGCACCAAGCGCAAGACCAATTACGAAAAGAAGCTCAAGAAGAAAGTGCAGACTTCGGGCTGCGCCCAAGGCACCGCGTTCGGCGATCTGATGGAAGCGCTGGAGAACGTCACGATGCCGCACGCCGAGCTGCGCACGTCGTGGCTCTATACGCTGACCCACAAGATCAACACCACACCGTCGCTCTATCTCGAGGCCGGCGCTATCCACGGCTGCGTGCTCGCCGTCGAGGACCGTCCGCTGGTCTATATGGAGGACGTCGGCCGTCACAACGCCGTCGACAAGATCGCCGGCTGGATGTTCAAGTATAAGGTCGGTGCCGCCGACAAGATTTTCTACACCACCGGCCGGCTCACTTCCGAGATGGTGATCAAGACCGTGCGCATGGGCATTCCGATCCTGATCTCGCGCTCGGGCTTTACCGCGTGGGGCGTCGAGCTGGCGCGCAAGGCGAATTTGACGCTGATCGGCCGCGCGCGTGGCAAGCGCTTCATCGCGCTCGCCGGCGAGGATCGCATCGTGTTCGACCAGGACCTCGCTCATGTCGAAGAGGAAAGCGCCAAGCACCGCCGCAAGGCCGCGGTGCATGATGAGTGAGTTAAAGCGCGCGTGACGGCACCTCCTACTCTCGGTCTCGTGCTTGCCGGCGGCCTGGCGCGGCGCATGGGCGGCGGCGACAAGGCGCGCATCAAGATCGGCGGCGCGAGCATTCTCCAGCGCGTGCTTGCCTGCCTCAGCCCCCAATGCAGCCGCGTCATCATCAATGCCAACGGCGATGCCACGCGCTTTGCCGATGCCGGCCTACCCGTGGTCGCCGACAGCGTGCCGGATTTCGCCGGTCCCCTCGCCGGCATCCTTGCCGGTCTCGATTGGGCAGCGCAAAACACGCCGAACCTGGAATGGCTCGTCAGCGTGCCGGGCGATTGCCCATTCCTGCCAAAGGATCTGGTGACGCGACTGCATGAGGCGCGCGCCACGGCGAATGTCCGGCTCGCCTGCGCCCGCTCCGGCGAATGGCGGCATCCGGTGGTCGGGCTGTGGCCGGTCAAATTGCGCGAGGATTTGCGTCACGCGCTGATCGACGAAAACCTGCACAAGATCGAGCTGTGGACCGCGCGGCACGGCATCGCCATCGCCGCGTGGCCGACGACGCCGATCGACCCGTTCTTCAACGTCAATACGCCGAAGGACGTCGCGCAGGCCGAAGCTATCGCCGCCAAATATCCGGACGCGTGACGGTGCTATTCGCGTTGCGCCGTCGGCAGCCAGGGCATCGCCGCGCGGCGCTTGGCTTCAAAGCTTTCGATTGCCTCCCGGTATTCAAGCGTGACGTCGATATCGTCGATGCCACGCACCAGGCGGTCTTTGCGCAGCGGGCTGATCTCGAATGCATGGGCGTTGCGATCCGGCGCGATCAGCGACTGGTTCGGCAAGTCGATCGTCATCTCGGCGCCGGGACGCTCGTGCAATTGCCGCCCCAGGTCCTGGATAATCGCCTCGGGCAGCGTCATCGCGAGGATGCCGTTCTGAATGCAATTCACCTGGAAGATTTCGCCAAAGCTCGGTCCGATCAGCGCGCGAAGGCCGAAATCCATCACCGCAAAGGCGGCGCCTTCGCGGGACGAGCCGCAACCGAAATCCCGGCCGGTGACGAGGATCTTGGCGTCGCGGTAAACCGGATCGTTCAGCACGAAATCGGCGCGCGGTTGGCCTGCTTCATCGAAGCGAAGATCGTACAAAAAAGCTTCGCCGTAATCGTGCCCGGGCCGGCGATGCCGGCGCATGTAGCGGCCGGGCAGAATCATCCCGGTGTCGATACTCGCGACCTCGAGCGGCGCGGCGACGGCAGTCAGGACGGTAAACGGCTGCATCGAAAGAACCTCACGACAGCTGTCGCACGTCGGCCAGCCGTCCGAACACCGCGGCGGCAGCGACCATGGCGGGACTTCATGATGTGGGTGAGCGCGCCGCGGCCCTGGCGCCCTTCGTAGTTGCGGTTGGTCGTCGAGGCACAACGCTCGCCGGGCGCGACCAGTTCGCCGTTCGAGCCGTTGCACATCGAGCAGCCGGAATCCCGCCACTCGAGGCCGGCGTCGATGAAGATGCGGTCGAGCCCTTCGGCTTCGGCCTGGCGCTTCACCGCGCTCGAGCCGGGCGAAACCATGCCGGGAACGACCGCGCGGCGGCCCTTGAGCACGTGCGCCGCGGCGCGCAGGTCTTCGATGCGGCTGTTGGTGCAGGAGCCGATGAACACCCGATCGATCGCGACGTCCGCAAGCGGTGCCGCCGGCCGAAGCTGCATATAGTCGAGCGCGCGTTCGACGTGCCGCCGCCGATCGGCGTCATCGATGCGCGACGGATCGGGAACGGCGCCGTCAATCGGCGAGGAATCCTCCGGGCTAGTGCCCCAGCTCACCATCGGCGCCAGACGCGCGGCGTCGAAGGACAACTCCCGATCGAACGTCGCATCGGCATCGCTCGGCAGCGTCCGCCAATAGGCCAAGGCCCGGTCCCAGTCCGCGCCTTTCGGCGCATATCTTCGGCCGGCGAGAAATTGATAGGTGGTGTCGTCCGGCCCGATCATTCCGATGCGGGCGCCGGCTTCGATCGACATGTTGCAGATCGTCAACCGGCCTTCCATCGACATGGCGCGGATCGCCGAGCCGCCATATTCCACCGCATAGCCGGTGGCGCCGCCGACGCCGATGTCGCGGATGATCGAGAGAATCACGTCTTTCGCCGTCACCGCCTTGGGCAGTTCGCCGTCGATCGCGATGCGCATGGTCTTCGGCTTTTTCAGCCAGACCGTCTGGGTGGCGACGACGTGGCGCAGCTGATTGCCGCCGCCGATCGGCACCGCCAGCGCGCCGCAGGCGCCGTTGGTCGCAGTGTGGGAATTGTTGCAGGTGATCAGCATGCCCGGCTGGGAAATGCCGAGCTCCGGCGCGATGACATGGGCGATGCCCTGGTCGCGGTGAAACCAGCCGACATGGGGCAGCCGAAAATCGCGCGCGTTCTCGTCCATCATCTCGACGACACGGCGGATTTCCGCATTTGGTATGCCCGCGATGCCGCGCTCGCGATTGATGGTCGGCAGATAATGGTCGGTGACCGCCATATGCTGCTGCGGCCGGCGCGACTGGCGGCCCTCGATCCGGAGCTGATCGAAGGCGAGAAAAGATTGGCCTTCGTTAATCAGGTTGAAATCGACGTACAGCAGCGCCTCGCCCTGCGGCGACACAACGATCACATGGTCGGACCAGATTTTTTCGAACAGCGTCCGCGGCGTCGTCATTCCAGCATTCCGAGCTCGGTCAGCACCGCGCGGTTGTCGTCGTAATCATGCTGCAGCCACTTGGCGGCTTGCGGATAGCGGATCGGCTGCAAGGTCCAGAAATTGCGCTCGAGATCGAGCTTGAAGTCGGGATCGACCATCACGCGGTCGAGCGCATTGGCCCAGAACGCGATCTGCTCGGGTTTTAACCCATTGGGCAGCAGCACGGTGTAGGAATTCGCCGTGACCACGTCGAGGCCCTGCTCGCGCAGCGTCGGATATTTGGCCAGTTCGCCGGGCAGCCGTTCCGGCGCGGCAATGCCGAGCATGCGCAGCTTGCCGCCCTGGATGAGCGGCATCGAAGAGCCGATGCTGGTCTCGCCGACGTCGATGTGGCCGCCGGCGGCTTGCACCGAAACGTCGGAACCGGAATCGAACACCACCGTCACCAGCTTTTTCGCCGGCGCCCCCGCCGTCTTGCCGACATTGACCACGGACACATGCAGCGGGCTGCCCAGCCCGACCGGGAAGGCAAACGTCACCGAGCCGGGATCGGCTTTGAGCCGGTCGCGCACGTCGACCATGCTTTTGATCGGCGAATTGACCGCGGTGAAATAGCATTGATAGGCATCGAACAGCTTGACCAGCGGCGTGAGATGCTGGTGCAGGTCCAAGCCTTTGCGGGCGATGGCATTGATGAAGCTGCCCGAGGCCAGGCCGATCTCGTTGCCGTCGCCTTCTTTGCGCGAGAGATCGGTCATGGCGATGATTTGAGCCGCACCCGGCTTATTGAGCACCGTCATCGAGTTGACCAGATGCTCCTTGGTCAGCACGCGCTGGATGGCGCGCGCGATGCGATCGTTCTCGCCGCCCGCGCCGGCGCCGACAAAAAACTCGACATTGCCGACCGGATGCCAGGCGGTGAGCGCCGGCTGAGCATGCGCGTTTGGTCCGAGCAGCGCCAAGATGGCAATCGCCAAAACCGCTGCTCGCGCGATCTGCATGTAATCCTCCCGATTTCGCCGGTCCGCCAGCGTTGCCACAGTACGCCCGCGCGTTTTAGCCGACCAGCAACGCATACGAGAGGAAACCAATTGTCGCGCCCGGCTCGACATCGGTGACCTCTTCGGTCAATTCGGCCAAGCCGTCGGTTTCGGTAAGCGAGGTGATGACACCGGCGCCGTCCTGCGGGTGCTTGAAGGCTTCGATAGCACCGTCGGGGGCCTGCCGCAGCGCCACGCGTACATATTCGCGCCGGCCTTTGCGCTTTTTGTAGGAGAAGGCCGAGCGCGCCGGCATTGCGATCAACGGCTCCGGCAGCGCGCCGGCCAGGCGCAACAGCAACGGCCGCACCACGCGCACGAAGGTGACGAAGACCGCTACGGGATTTCCCGGCAGGCCGACGAAGGCGGCGCCCTCGCCGCTCTTCGCTGCCGGAATGACACCCATTGCTACCGGCCGGCCTGGTTTTATGGCGACCCGCCAAAAAACGATGCGGCCGATGCTTTCGATGGCGCTACGCACATAATCGGCCTCTCCGGTCGAGACGCCGCCCGAGGTGAGCACGAGATCATGACCCTCGGCCGCTTTGGCGATGGCGCGCGCGAGTTGTTGCGGATCGTCGCTGAGAATGCCGAGATCGGTGACCTCGGCGCCAAGGTGCGCGATGAGGCCCGTGAGCAGGTAGCGATTGGAATCGTAAAGCGCCGCGCGCGGCAGTTGCGCGCCCGGCTCGACGATCTCGTCGCCGGTCGAGAACAGCGCCACCCGCACGCGACGGCGGACCTCTAGCGCGGTGAGACCGAGCGCAGCCGCGAGCGCAACGTGCTGCACGGCAAGACGCCGGCCGGCGGGCAGCGCGACCGCGCCGGCGCGCATATCCTCGCCGGCAAGGCGGCGGTTGGCGCCAAGCTTCAATCCCGGCGGCACGATGACGGCACCATTCTCGACGCGGCAATCCTCCTGCATGAAAACCGTATCGGCGCCGTCCGGCATTGGCGCGCCGGTGAAAATTCGGATCGCCTCGCCGGCATCAAGCGCGTGCGTGGCGTCATGCCCGGCGGCGACGCGGTCGGCGATCGTCAGCCGCGTTTCGCCTTTGGCATCGAGATTGGCGGCGCGCACCGCATAGCCGTCCACGGCGGAATTATCGAACGGCGGCACATTGACCGGGGCAATGACGTCTTCGGCCAGCACGCGACCCGCGGCCTCGCGCAGCGTCACGGTCTCGCATTCACCGACCGGCGTGACGCGCTCGACAATCAGACGCTCGGCATCGGCGACCGGCAGCAACGGGCCGTTGAAGGCGAAGCAATCGTCGCTGAGCTGCGCCATTAGGTTTCGTCCCGCGGTGGGCCGATTTGCTCGAGCGGCAGCGCCTCCACCTCGAACATAGTGGCGATGCCGTCGAAGTCATCGAGCATCAGCACCGGAACTAAAGCCTGCGGCAGGGCTGCGTCGGTGGCGACGGCAACGATGCAATCGTCATCGGGATGCAATAACGGCTTGCCGACCGTGGCGCGAAAAACTTCGAGCTTTGGATGCGAGTGGCGCTTGAAACCTTCGACGATCACCAGGTCGACCGGACTGAGCTTCGCCAAAACGTCGGCCAACGGCGGCTCGGGCTCGTCGCGCAGCTCGTGAACGATGGCCCAGCGGCGGCTAGACACGATCGCGACCTCGCTGGCGCCGGCCTGCCGGTGCAGCCAGGAATCCTTGCCCGGCTGGTCGGTGTCGAAGTCATGATGCGCGTGCTTGACGGTGGCGACTTTCAGGCCGCGCTTGATCAGCACCGGGATCACGCTGGTGACCAGTGTCGTCTTGCCCGAGCCGCTCCAGCCGGCGAGACCGATGATGCGCATAGGCCCTATGTAGCGTCATTCGCCTGCGGGTTCCATGCCGAGCGCGCGGATACGTGCGCGCGTTGTTTCATCGCGCAAGGCCGCGAGAAAGGCCCGCACCGCGGGCCGCTCGCGGCGCGCTTGCCGCAGCAGAAAATCGTATTCCTCCGGTGCGATAGGCAGAAAGGCGAGACCGTACATCTGCGCCACCGGCTCGATGGCGACGCCCCAATCGGCACGGTTTTGCGCGACCGCGGCGGCGACCGCGTTATGCGAACGCGGCTGGTTGGCGTAACCGGGCGGCCGCGCGCCCTGCAACAAACTGTCGACCAAAACGCGTGTGCCCGAACCGGCATTGCGATTGACCATCAGGATGGCCGGATCGGCGAGCGCCGCCTTGAGTGCCGCCTGGGCGGTAGCGCCATCGAACCGCGCGTCGCCCGGACGAAATACAAAACCCTGCATCCGCCGCCAGCCGGGCACCAGCGCAAGACCCGGCGCCAGCAGATGTTTGTTGTAGACGCCGGTCGCCGGATCGACGAGATGCACCGGCGCGAGATCGCACTCGCCGCGGCTGAGCGCGGCGACGCCGCCGAGACTGCCGACGGCGATGGTACGCGCATTGAAGCCACGCTCGGCAAGCGCGCCCACGACGACGTCGAGCGCGATATCGTGGCTGCCCATGATGACGAGATCGGGCGCGCGCGCGGCCTCGCCGATTAGCGTGACTTCGGCACTGGTATCGGCATCCAGCGAACTCGCCAGTGGATCGATGGTCAAGAACCCGTCGGCCTGGGAAAACGCCGTTACCGCGCCCGAGCCTTTGCCGGTCGGGAACGCGATGGCACCGTCTTCGCCGGCGACGAGCGAGACCAGCACGAATTCTTCGCGGCCGAGCTCCGAAGCAATCCGCACTGGCACGCGCGCCGTCGCCGTTCGTGCCGTTTCCGGCGCCAGCCCAGCGCGCGCGCGGATGACCGGCGCGACAAAGGCGTGAAAGGTGAAGATCGCGGAGGTCGGAAATCCCGGCAGGACGATGAGAGGCTTATCGCCGACCACCGCGAGACACAGCGGTTTTCCCGGTTTCAGCGCCACGCCATGCACGAGAATGCCGGGCGTGCCGAGCCGCGACACGATGCGATGGGACAGATCGCCGGCGCCCTTCGAGGTGCCGCCGGACAGCACCACCATGTCGCAGGATTCCAGCGCCGCGCGCATCGCCAGTTCGAGCGCGACGTCCTCGTCGGGGAACGCGCCGAACGGCACCGGCTCGCCGCCGGCCTCGACGATCGCGGCGGCGATGATGGCGCCGTTGCTGTCATAGACGCCGGCCGGCGTCAGCGGCCGGCCGGGCTCGACCAGTTCGTCGCCGGTCGAGAGCACGGCGACGCGCGGGCGGCGGACCACGTCGACGGCGGCAAACCCGCACGCCGCGAGCATGCCGATCTCGCGCGAACCGATACGCGTGCCTCGCCGCAGCAGCGTCTCGCCACGCGCGATGTCGGAACCGGCATATGAGATCAATTGCCCGCTGGCGGCGGCGCGGCGCAGATCGATCGCCGGCGCGACATCGTCCTCGACCAGTTCGGTGTGCTCGATCATCACCGCCGCATCGGCGCCGCGCGGAATGACGCCGCCGGTGGCGATCGCCGTCGCCGTGCCGGGCCGCACTTCGACCGCGGGCGCAACGCCGCAGGCGATCACTTCAGCATTGAGTACAAAACGCTTTGGCGCGCCGTCGCTGGCACCGGCGGTATCGGCGGCGCGCACGGCAAAGCCGTCGACATTGGAGCGGTCGAACGGCGGCGCATCGACCGGCGCGACGACATCGGCTGCAAGCACGCGGGAGAGCGCCGCGCCGAGGCTGAGGCTTTCGCCGCCAAGCGGCGAGCGATCAATGCAGGCTTCGAAACGGCGTCGCGCCTCGTCGGCCGAGACCACTTCAAGGAATTGCTCCTGACGTGCTGCGCGTTTTACAGCATCAAGGATTGCCGAACCGCGTTCGCCGAATTTCGGATTTATGGCCATGTTCTCACGGCAACCGGCGTCCCGGCTGCAAAACCTTCGCTGTCGGCCGGCACGACGATCCAGCCGTCGCTGCGGGCCAGCGACTCTAGGGATAAATAACCCGAGGCGAGCGGCTCTGCCATGCCGCCGGCGCAGCTGACTGGAACGAGCTCGGTCAACCCGATGGTCGAAGTAACCTTGCGCTTGAGCGGCAGCGTAACCGGCAAGTCCGCGATGCCGCCGCCGGCGAGCTTGGCCACAAGATGGCGCCCGACCAGAAGCCAGATCGCCAACGCCGCATCGAGCCGTCCGGGGATCAGCAGTACGGGCCGCTTGCCGGCGAAGCCAAAGGCGGCGGTTTCGCCCGGCGACACGGCAATGCCGTACGCCTCGACCTGGCCGAGCCGCGCCAAGGTTTTCACCGCCGCATCCCGCCTCCCGCCGCCGGTGCCGCCGAGCGAGATCACTGCATCGGCGCTTTCATCTGCCAACGCCCGATCAAGGCCCTCTCCCTCGCGCTGCGCCTTGAGCACCGTGCATCCGGCTGCGGTCGCGGCATGCGCAAGCACATCGAGCGCGTTTTCGATCGGCGGCGTCTTCATGGTGCTACCGCAAGCGATGAGAATGCGCGGCGAACGAACCGTGACCTCGGCGATGCCGGCGGCAGCGATCACGGCGATGTCGATGGCGCGCACGTTATCACCGGCCCGGCGTAACGGCGTGCGCGGCGTGCAATCGCCGCCCGCGGCCAACACGCCCTCGCCTGGCGAAACTGCGGCGATGGCCTCGGCGCGATCGCTGACTGCGTCGAACGGCGCCACCGCGTCGGTCCCGCGCGGCAGCGACTCACCGACCTCGACCCGCTGCGGCTTCGATGCGAACGGCACCGGTGAATAAGGACCGGCATCGGCAACCGCGCCAGCTTCGACGGCAAAACCATCGCGCAACGCGATCGTCGTCGGCGGAATCTGCGCAGCCACCACATCCTCGGCCAGCGTGCAACCGAGCGCCGCGGCGACGGCAGATTTCTGCGGCTTAACCGCCACGACCCGCGACTCGATGAGCGCAAGGATCGCGCTGAGCGGGGTCAGGCGCGTGATGCGCTGAATGCTGGAATCGACGGCCATTTTCTTTATGTCATGCCCGCGAAGGCGGGCATCCAGTAAACACCAAAAGCCGAGTATACATCCTCATCGTCTGAGGCTACTGGATCGTCCGCTTACGCGGACGATGACACTGGAAATGACCGAAAAGACCCTCAATCTGCGCGGCCTCAAATGTCCGCTGCCGGCGCTGCGCACCAAAAAGGCGCTCGGCGGCATGGCGGCGGGAGACATCCTGGTCGTGGAATGCACCGATCCGCTGGCCGGCATCGATATCCCGAACCTGCTCAACCAGACCGGCGATACGCTCGAAGCCACGCGCAAGGAAAAGCGGCTGCTGACGTTCCACATCCGGAAGCGCTAGCCACCGTCCGTCATTCCCGCGAAAGCGGGAATCCATAACCCCTGCTCGGCCAATATACTGCTCAGCCTGTGGTTATGGGTCCCCGCTTTCGCGGGGACGACGGAAATCACTCCATCTTCAACCCGGCTTTCAGGATCACCGGCTTCCAGCGCAGCGCCTCGTGGGCGACGAAGGCGTTGAAGGCGTCGGCATCCATCGGCGCGATGATCATGCCTTCCTGGCGAATGCGGCCCTGGTTGTCGGGCTGTGCCATGCCGGCATTGATCGCGGCGTTGACCTTGCGGACGATGTCGGCGGGAAGCCCGGCCGGACCGGCGAGGCCAAACCAGTTGGTCGCCTCGAGCTTGTAGCCGAGCTCCTTGAAAGTCGGCACGTCGGGATAATCCGGCAGCCGCTGGCTGCCGGTTTGGGCGAGCCCGATGACGGTGCCGCCTTGGAGCTGCGGGGACGCGGAGGTTACGGTCGGCGTGGCAAAATCGATATTGCCGGCCACCACGTCGAGCTGGCTTTGCGCGGCGCCCTTGTACGGCACCACCTGGAATTTTAGATCGGCGAGTTGCGCGAAGGATTCTGCGATCATCTGCCCGGCGCTGGCCAGCCCCGAGACGCCGTAGGTCAACGGCTTGCCGCTCGCCTTCGCCTTGGCGACGAAATCCTTCAGCGTCTTCACGTCGCCCTTGGCGCTGACGATGAAGACGATCGGCGAGCCCGCGAGATAGGCGACGTGGGTCAGATCCTTGAACGGGTCGTAGCCGATCTTAGAATTGATCAGCGGATTGATCGCGGTGAGCGACAGCGTTGTGATGACGAAATTATAGCCGTCGGGGTCGGAGTGAGCGACGGAATCGACACCGATCACGCCGCCGGCGCCGGCGCGGGTCTCGACGTAGAATTGCTGGCCGAATGCCTTGGTCAATTGGTCGGCCGCCAGGCGGGCGAGAATGTCGGCGGCACCACCCGGCGCAAACGTGTTGACGATGCGGACCGGGTGGCTTGGCCAATCCTCGGCCGCAGCCGGCGTTGCATTCAAGAAGAATGAAGCAGTAATCGCGGCGCAGGTCAGCGCACCGTATTTTCTCATTCGGCGGCGACCCGATGCGCGGCCACGCCTTTGGCCTTCACCACCACCTTGATCGCGTCGTCGACGCGGTCCTTGGCGTAGCGGATCGCGGTCGGCAGGTCGTCGAGCGGGAATGTGTGGGTGTGGATTTTCGTGGCGTCGAAGCGTTTCTGCGACATGAAAGCTTCGGCGCGGTGGGTCGCGGTCTTGCCCTCGCCGCGGATGCCGTAGAGATAAATGTTGTTGCGCACGATATGGGCGACGTCGACCGGCGTCTCCTGGTGCGGAAACGCGGCGAGGCAGACTTTGCCGCCGCGATTGACCATGCGGATGGCGTCGTTCACCGCGTTGGGCGCGCCCGAGCACTCGATCACGTAGTCGACGCCCTTGCCGCCGTTGAGCCGGCGCACCGCTTCGACGGCATCTTCGTTGCGCACGTTGATGACATGATCGGCGCCGAGCTCGCGGCCGATTTTCAACCGGTTGTCGCGCGTGCCGGTGAGGATCACGGGCGAAGCGCCAAGCGCCTTCGCCACCGCGACGCCGAGGAGCCCGATCGGGCCGGGCCCGGTGACGACGACGCTCTCGCCGGCGACGAGACCGCCGAGCTCGGTCAGCCCGTACATCGCGGTGCCGGCGGTGACCACCAGCGTCGCCTCCTCGTCCGACATGGCGTCGGGAATGGCGACCAGGGTGTTGATGTGGTTGACCTGGTATTCGCAGAAGCCGCCGTCGGTGGTGAAGCCGTTGGCGCGGTGGCCCTTGTCGACGTCGCCGTAATTGAGCCCGTAGTTGTGGCACGCGGTGTACATGCCCTCGCGGCAGCGTTTGCACTGGCCGCAGCCGGCGTGGATCTCCACCGTGATGCGCTGGCCGATGCGGTATTCGTCGACGCCGGGCCCGAGCGCGACAACCGTTCCCATGTACTCATGGCCGGGGGTAAAATTCTTGTTGAACGGCATGCCGCCCAGGATCGAGGCCGGCGGGCCGTGATCGATGATCTCGAGATCGGTGGCGCAGATCGCGACCGCATCGATACGGACCAAAACCTCGGCGCGTTTCGGCACCGGCACCGGCTTCTGGGCGAGTTTCAGCTCGCTCGGGATTGCCCAGCACCCAGGCTTTCATGGTGTCCGGGATCGGATAATCCGGGCTCGTTTTCACTCCGGGGCCTGAATACATGGTCGCTTCCTCTCGGCGGAATCTCAGCCGTTCTGCGGCGCTTATAATGACTTTCGGCGCTGGGCGAAACAGGCCGAAGCTTCACACCGGCACCGCCGTGGCGTCATAGGTGAACAGCCAATCGTAGCGCTCCCTGATGCGGTCCTCCTGCCATTCGTGATCGACGTGGGCTTGCGCGGCCTCGGCGTCAACCATGGCGCGGTTGTGGAAACGCGGGATCATGGCGGCGGAGCCGGCGACGACCTTGTTGGCGCGGTCGCGGCGCGCCACCTCGTAGGCCGCCAACGCGGCTTCGTGATTGTGCGGATATTTTTCGATGGCGCGCGCCAGCACGAGGCCGTCTTCGAGCGCCATGTTGGCGCCCTGCGCCAGGAGCGGCACCATCGGGTGGCAAGCGTCGCCGAGCAGCGTGCAGCGCCCCTTGCTCCACGCTTCCATCGGCGGCCGCAACGCCAGGCCCCATTTGTACGGCACGTCGATGTTGCGGATGAGCGCGTGCACGTCGGCATGCCAGCCGCGAAAATCGCTCAACACTTCTTCGGTGGTGCCGCGCACGTTCCAGCCTTCGACGGTCCAATCGCGCTCGCCCATGCCGACGAAGTTGAGGAGTTTTCCGGCGCGCAGCGGATAGTGCACGACGTGGCCGCCCGGGCCGACCCAATTGGTGCCGATGGTGCGCGAGATCGAGGCCGGCACCCGCTCCATCGGCACCACGCCGCGCCAGGCGATGATGCCGCAGAATTCCGGTTTTGCCGCGCCGAACAAAGTTTCGCGCACCACCGAATGCACGCCGTCGGCGCCGACCACGAGCTTGGCCGTGACCGGTTCGCCGGTCTCGAAGCGCAGTTCGACGTGACCGGCCGTTTGTGAAAGGCCAACACATTTGCAGTTCAAATGAATGGCGCCGGGCTTCGCTTGCAGCACCGCTTGCGCGATCACGCCGTGCAGGTCGCCGCGATGGATGGTGATGTAGGGGAATCCGTAGCGCTCGACCGATTCCAGGCCGAGGTCGAACAGCTTCCAGCTCTGCCCGGTGTTCCACAGCCGGATCGCTTTGCCGGCCGGCAGCACCTGGACTTTCTCCAGCGCGTCCTTCAGCCCGAGCGCATGAAGCACGCGCGTGCCGTTGGCGCTGATCTGCACGCCGGCGCCAAGCTCACGCAGTTCCGGCGCCTGCTCGTAGACATCGACGTCGATGCCTCGCCGTATGAGCGCCAGCGCGGCCGTGAGCCCGCCGATGCCGCCGCCGACGATCGCGATCGCATTCTTGCTCATTCCTAGCCGCTCGCTCGTTCCCCTCCCCCTTGTGGGGAGGGGCAGGGGTGGGGGTCGGGAGGCGACGCGCACGCGTCGACGGCGCTCCACATCCGTCTTTGCCGAGAGTGACCTCCCGACCCCCCACCCTACCCTCCCCCACAAGGGGGGAGGGAAAACTTACAGGTCGAAGAACGTGATGATCTCGCCGATCAGCTCGCGCTTTTTGGCAAGCTTTTCGGCCGGCTGATAGCGGCCGAGCGAGCGGCCGGCGATATCGATCTCGCCCTGCTCGCCGACGACGATATAGAGCGGCTCCTCGTAGTGGCCCGATTGCGGCCGGTGCAGGACCAGCTTGTGATCGATCAGGCTCGATTCGATGCCGCGCGTTTTCAGCGTCTGCGACGGCTTGATGTCTTGTTCGAAAAATTCCGCCAGGAACTCGCTTGCAAGCTTGTGCCGCTCGCGGCGCTCCTGATCCTGCTGCGCGCGCTTGCCGGCAAGCTCGCCGAAGACTTTGTCCAGTTCCGACATCTTGTTGCCTGTCATGCTCCGCGAAGGCGGAGCATCCAGTAAGCTTTGACGCTCATTATTATTCTCCGCCGTGCCATATGACGAGGTCAGTGATTACTGGATCGCCCGCCTGCGCGGACGATGACAGGAGTGGTCACAGAATGAAGCTCACCGAGCCAAGCAGGCCCAGTTGTTGCGCATCGAGAATGGCGCGCCGCTCGGCGATCTTGAGCCGGCCGCCCTGGCGCTTGAGCTTGTAGCGGTACTGGCCGACGAAGACGCGGTCGAGATCGTTGTGGCGATAGCGGTGAATGATAAAATTCGCCGCCGCCGAAATCACGTCGCCGTCGACGCCGGTGATGCGCACATTGCCGATCATGCGCCGCGTCCGCGACAGCGGATATTCGGCGTGGCAGTTCGGATCCTTCAGCCGGATCACGCGCTCGCGCAGCCGCACGATGTCGTCGGCGATGGTGAACAGCGTATAGCGCGCGTCGGCGTCGGGCTTGTCGTTCGGCGGCACGTAATAGGCCGCGTCGTCGGTGAGGAGTTCCAGCCAGTCGTCGAGGCGCCAGGAATCGAGCAGGTCCGCTTCCAGATAGAACAAATCCTCGACTTCGGCGCGCGAGACGGTCGAGGCGAGCAGTTCGTTCATGCCCGCGTCTCCATCAGCTCGTTCCACTTGCGCCAGAACACGCGCAGATGGCCCTCGTCGGTGGCGAGCTGCTGATCGCCGGCCTTGGCCATGCCGCGCGACAGATCGGACCACGGCACTTCGCGCCAGGCGGCGAAGCCAAGCTGCGCCGCTTCGAGCGCGGCGACATCGTCGGGCGTGGCGAAGCCGCCGGGACCGTAGAAGGTGAGAAACGCGTGCAGCCGGCGTGCCCGTTGCGCCTCGGTCTCCTCGACCGGCCCGAGCGCCCATGCGGTCACGTGCATGCGATCCGGCGCGACCGGATAGAAATGGCGCACCGTGACCGAGGAGCCGTCGTTGATGACGAGATTGGGAAAGATCGCCAGATTGCGGTTGGTGTCGGCGACGCGCGCGGCGCGCGCCGAGCCGAGCCGCGCCACCAGCTCGTTGCGCAGCGCATCGATGTCGGCCTTGGCATCCTCGCCGTAGACCGAAATCCATTTCGCCACCGGCCGGCCGCGGTAATTCGGATTGTCGGTCGTCAGATGGCCGTTGCCCAGATCGCGGCCAAAACCGCGCGTCGGCAACAGTTCGCCCTTCGGCGGCGTGACGTTGACGCCGGAATTGCGCATGTAATTGAGCCAGGTCGAGTGCGTGGAAATCAGATGGTAATCGTCGACGCTGTTCTCGACCAGAAGCTTCCAGTTCGCCCGGATGTCGTATTCTTGCGTCCCGGAAATGATCTGCATCTTTCCTGACGGCGACTGGTCGATGACGAGGTCGATATAGTCCTTGGCCTTGCCGAGATAGCTGTCGAGATCGATCGCCTCGCGGTCGAAATTGGCAAAATAGAAATCGCGGTAGGCTTCGAGCCGCGGCACCGGCACCAAACCCATTTCGCTTTTGTCGAACGCCTCGCCATAGGCATCCTCGCCCGGCACGGATTTGAGCCGGCCGTCGGGATGATAGGTCCAGCCGTGATACATGCAGTAGAACTGCCGGGCATTGCCCTCGCGCTCGCGGCACACCAGCGCGCCGCGGTGGCGGCAGCAATTGATCAGCGCGCGCACGGTGCCTTCGCGGTCGCGGCAGAAGATGATCGGACGGCCGGCCACCGGCCGGGTCTTGAAGTCGCCGGGATTCTTGATCTCCGAGGCGTGGCCGACATAGGTCCAGCAGCGGTCGAAAATGGCGCGCTTTTCGCGCTCGAACACGTCGTCGGAGACGAACACCTCGCGATTGACGAAGAACGTCTTCGCATCCGGGTTCTCGACGACGAAATCGTGGCCTGAGGGCTGGTAGTTCATGGCGGGCCGCTCCAAGGGTTCGTGACTTATATAGAAAATCGAGCCCTGTCGTCCAATGCCGGTCAGGATGCCTGATGCTCAAGCATGACTTCGCGCCGCTCGCGGGCGGATTGCTGGATGGCCAGCATCACCTCGACATTGGCCTTGCCCCAACGGCCGCTCTGCAGCGGCGGCTGGCCGGTGCGAATGGCGGCGATCATGTCGTCGAGCACTTCGCTGCGGCCGGGCATCGCTAGCGCTTTTGGGCAGCGCGACCTCGCGCTTGCCGTTCCCGTCATAGATGAAAAGCCCGTCGGCCGAAGCGCGCATCTCGCCCCGCTCGCAGGTGACGATCATCAACCCGAAATGCGGCTGATGGTTCGGCGGCGGGTCGGCTGGCGAACCGTAGGCGTAGCGCTCCACGCGCAAGCGCGCTTCTTCAGTCTGCTCCGTCACCAAGGCGCGCCGCGCCGCGCCATGCTGGTCGGGCGGCTTTGGCGCGCCGCGCTCATTGATCCAGAAATGCAGCTCGTCGCTGTCGAAGAAATCGTAGCCGCCATAGACCAGCGAGGCTGCGGCACCGTCCTCGAATTCGAGGAACGCGATGGCGCTGCCTTCGGTCGGCCGCGCCGGATCGAGCCGCGTTGCCTGGGCGCGCACGCTGCGCAATCGCCCTCCCCCGATCAGCCGCACCATGTCGATCTGGTGCGGCACCTGGTTGAACAGGATGCCGCCGCCGCGTGCCGTATCGAGCTCTTCCGGCCGGCGCGGCCGGTAGAGGAAATTCGTGTAATTCCACGCCGCGATCATGCCGAGCCGGCCGAGTTCGCCGCTCGCCACGATGCGCCGCATTTCGCGCACCGGCGGATCGAAGGCGTGGGTGTGGCCGACGATGAGATGAATTTTTGCCCGCTCGACCGCCGCGATGATCGCGTCGCAATCGGCAAGCGTCAGCGCCATCGGCTTTTCGAGGATAATGTGCTTGCCGGCGCCGGCAGCGAGCGCGGCGTGGGCCGCGTGGAATTGATGCGGCGTCGCGATGTAGACGACGTCGACAGCGGGATCCGCGCAAAGCTCCGTTATGTCCGCGTAGGCGCGCGCATTGAAGTCACGGGCGAAGGCGTTGCGCGGTGCGTCATGCGGATCGGCGGCGGCAACCAGTTTCACGCCGGAATGCGCGGCCGCGGCGCGCACCATCACTGCACCGGCCATGCCGAGGCCCGCAATGGCAAGGCCAAGCGGCGCGCCCGGCGTTCTTGGCATCAGGCCGGCTCTCCGGCCGCGTCCTTGTCGAGATCGACCAGAATGTCGTCGCCTTCCAGCACCACCTTATAGGTGCGCAGCGCGAACGAGCACGGCGGCGATTTCACCGCGCCGGTCTTCACGTCGAAGGCGCCGGAATGCAGGCTGCACTCGATGATGCCGTCCTCGAGAAAGCCGTCGGCGAGGCTTGCGGACGCGTGGGTGCATTCGTCGTCGGTGACGTAGAACTGACCCTCGAGATTGTAGACGGCCAATCCTTTTGTCGCCGACCTCGTACGCCTTCACCGTTTCCGGCGCGATGTCGGACTGCGCGCAGACCCGGACGACATTATCCGCCATGGATATCCCCTTATATTCGCAGGGCCGCAGCGGCCCTTCCTCGGCGCTGCGACACAAAACCGCGCGGCGCCTGCGGTCAAGTCAGCCTGTTATAGCGAGAGGCGGGAATTCATTGCAATTCCTGAGCGCAAGGCGAGTTGTGATCGGGCCGTTTGCCCGGCACAATGCCGCCAATCATGAGCGCAATCGCCCACCAATCTGCGTGCCGTCGGCGAGCCGGCGGAGCGTCGTCCGCAACCGGCGCGTCCCGCCATCCGGATCAGCGATCTGCAAAAGTCGTTCGGCGCGCTGGTCGCCATCGACCATGTCTCGGTCGACATCGAGCCGGGCGAGTTCTTCGTCATCGTCGGCCCGTCGGGCTGCGGAAAGACGACGCTGCTGCGCATTCTCGCCGGCCTGGAAACGGCGACCGCCGGCACCATCGAGACCGACACGCCGGCGGGCTCGGACCGACCGGAAAATTCCATGGTGTTCCAGGGCGAATCGATCTTTCCCTGGATGACGGTGTGGAACAACGCCGCTTACGGCTTGCGCATGCGCAATGCGCCGGCCGCCGTCATCAAGGAGCGCGTCGGCCATTATCTCGATGCCACCGGACTGACGCGTTTTGCCGATTATTATCCGCACCAGCTCTCCGGCGGCATGAAGCAGCGCGTGTCCATCGCGCGCGCGTTTGCCAACGATCCGGAAATCCTGCTGATGGACGAGCCGTTCTCGGCGCTCGACGCCCAGAACAAGCTTCTTCTCCAGGAGGAGCTGTTGCGCATCTGGGACGAGCAGAAAAAGACCGTGGTGTTCATCACCCACAGCGTCGACGAGGCGGTCTTTCTCGGCGACCGCATCATGGTGATGACGGCGCAGCCCGGCAAGGTGAAGAGCTTTGTGCGGGTGCCGCTTGCCCGGCCGCGCAACCTCATCGATTTACAGAAGGCGCCGGAATTCGGCGAACTCGTGCACCGCATCTGGTCGGGATTGCGCGACGAGGTGCAGCGCGCCCGCGAGCAGGAAAACAAGGACGCCGTTCAATGAGCACGCAAACCGTCGCCGGTAGCCCGGCGCAAAATTTTTCCCTCTCCATGCGCGCGCGCGAACGCATTCTCGGCATCGCCTCGCCGATCTTGCTGCTCGCGGTCTGGGAATTGGCGGCTCGTTTTCACTTCATCGATACTCGTTTCTTTCCGGCGCCTTCGAGCGTGATCGCCGTGATGATCGAGATGCTGCGCTCGGGCGAGCTTGTCACCAACACGCTGGTCAGCCTGCGCCGGCTTGCGCTCGGCACGCTGATCGGCGGCGGCCCGGCGCTCGTGCTCGGCATCGCCATGGGGCTCAATCGCTGGGTCCGCGCCGTGTTCGATCCGCTGGTGGCGGCGACCTATCCGATCCCGAAAAGCGCCATCCTGCCGCTGGCGCTCCTGATCTTCGGCCTCGGCGAGGGCTCGAAAATCTTCATGGTCGCGGTCGGCGTGTTTTTTCCCGTCGTCATCAATGCCACCACCGGCGTGCTCGAGATCAACCGCATCTATCTCGACGTCGGGCGCAATTACAAAGCCAGCCGCTGGAACACGTTCTGGACCATCGCGCTGCCCGGCGCGCTGCCGGTGATCATGACCGGCTTCAAGCTCGGCATCGGCATCGGCCTCGTGCTGATTGCCATCGCCGAGATGATCGGCGCCAAAAGCGGGCTCGGCTACATGATCTGGACGGCCTGGGAGACGTTTTCCGTAGAACAGATGTATGTCGGCCTGTTCATGATCGCGATCATCGGCTTCGTGCTTACCGTGCTGCTCAACGAGATCGAGCGCATCGTCGTTCCATGGAAGCGCGACTGATGGAAGTCCTTGTCGTCGGCGCCGGTGTCGTCGGGCTTGCCGTCGCGCGCGCCGCGGCGCTCGCCGGCCATGACGTGACGGTTGCCGAAGTCACCGGCGGCATCGCCAACGGCGTATCTTCGCGCAACAGCGAAGTGATCCACGCCGGCCTGTATTATCCGACCGACACGTTGCGCGCAAAACTCTGCGTGCGCGGGCGGCGCATGCTCTACGAGTTCTGCGCCTCCCACGGCGTCGGCCACCGCAAATGCGGCAAGCTCGTCGTCGCCACCAACGACGCCGAGCTCGCCAAGGTCGAAACCATCATGACGCAGGCGCAGAACAACGGCGTCGAAGGCGTCGAGATGATCGGCGGCAATGCGGCGCGCGCCATGGAAGCGGAATTGTCCTGCATCGGCGCGCTGTGGTCGCCGGAAACCGGCATCATCGACAGCCACGGTTTTATGCTGGCGCTATGGGGCGATCTGGAAGACCGCGGCGGCATGATCGCGTTCGAGACGCCGGTCGAGCGCATGACCTATCAAGGCGCCGCACTGGCAGGTGCAATTCGGCGGCCGCGATTCGGGCGTCATGCCGTTCGACGCCGTCGTCAATGCCGCGGGCCTCGGCGCGCAGGCGCTGGCGCGGCGCATCGAAAACTATCCGGCCGGCAAAGTGCCCCGCCTTGTGCTCGGCAAAGGCAATTATTTCGGCTTCGCCGGGCGGCCGGCGTTTTCGCGGCTGATTTATCCGACGCCGATCGACGGCGGGCTCGGCGTCCACGTCACCCTCGACCTCGCCGGCCGCATGCGCTTCGGCCCCGATGTCGAATGGATCACGGAGGAGAATTACGCCGTCGATCCGCGCCGCGCCGACGGTTTCTATGCCCGCATCCGCACCTATTGGCCGGGCCTGCCGGACGGTTCGCTGGTGCCGGACTATTGCGGCATCCGGCCAAAGCTCTCCGGCCAAGGCGAGCCGCAGGCCGATTTCATGATCGCAGGTCCCGCGGCCCACGGCATGCCGCGCCTCGTCAACCTGTTCGGCATCGAATCGCCGGGGCTGACCTCGTCGCTGGCGCTGGCCGAAGAGGTCGTGGCTTATCTCAAGGACTGAGACGGCACGATCGTGCCCGGCTGGTCGTCGGCCGGCGGCGCTTCGGTGCGGCGGGACAGTTGAACGGGCGTTGATCTGGGATTGAGTTGCGCGGCGACGGCGGCCGAATCCATCGGGGTGAATGCGGCGCCCTGCCCGCGCGCGCCGCTATAGGCGAGGAAACCGTCTTTGGTGGAAACGATGTCGCCGGGCCGTAACGTCGGATCGTTCGACATGTCGAACGGGGCGAGGCCGAACGCATCCTTGCCGTTGCAGGTGCAGTTCGCCACCAATTGCTTGCGGTAAATAAAGGCGTTGTCGAGCTCGGCATAGCGCTGGCCGTCCTTGGCCACGGCGCCGCCGATTTCGCCGCCGAAGAAAACTTTGGTCTTGCTCGCCGGACACATCGCCCGGCAGGTCTCGATCGGCGTCGCGTTGGTCATGTGCTCGAGCGGAAAATGCTGGCCGTCGCATAGCCGCACGCAAAACGCCACGGTGCGGCCGATATTGCCGTTGCCTTGGCGGACGTCTTCGGTGCCGCTCGGCGAGGCCGGCGCGACGCGGCCGATCGAGGCCGGCGGCTCGGCATAGGAATTCACATTGGCCGGCGGCGATTGGCGCTGGAAGCCGCCGAACAGAAAATCGAACAACCCTTCGGCGTGCGCCGGCCGCGGCAGCGCAATGAGCATGGCTGCGAACAACGCGGCCAGTGCGGCAAGGTGCCAATATAACGGCTTGATGTGACGCGCGTGCATCACGGAAGCATCGTCAAAAAAATTCAAGATCGGATGACGAAAATCCGCGCGGCACGGCGAAAGCGCCGAATTCCTAAACATGGCAAAGAAATCGTGAACGCGCACTTATCCTGCCCCGCGATAGCGGGCGCGAGATATAATCAGCGCGGCAGAACAAAGAGATACGTCAGGGCCGCGAACACCGGCGTCAGCACCACGATCGACCACGCCATGAAGCCGAAAAAGCTCGGCATCTTGATGCCGCGCTCCGACGGCGATGGCATAGATCATGAAATTCGGCGCGTTGCCGATATAGGTGAGTGCGCCCATGTAGACCGCGCCCATGGAAATCGCCACCAGCGCCGGCGCCAGCGGCCCCATCAGCTCGGTGGCGTTGCCGCCGGCGAGCTGGAAGAACACCAGATAGGTCGGCGCATTGTCGAGGATCGCGGACAGCACGCCGGTGAGCCAGAAATAGGCGGCGACATGCGGGCTGCCGTCGTGCGCCGTCACCGCGGCAAGGAGCCAGGCGAACGCGCCGGCGTGGCCGGCGTCGAGCATCGCCAATATCGGCACGGCGCAGACGAAAATCCCGGCGAACAGGATGGCCACTTCGAGGATCGGCTCCCAGGAAAAGCCGTTGGCTTCGCGATGCTCGTCGGGCGTCAGCCAGAGCGAGGCGAGCGCGGTCGCAAACAGCATGGCGTCGCGAAGGATATCCTGCAATGGCAGCGTCGTGCCATAGACCGTGAATGCGATGCCGGGCTTCCACAGCGCCGAGACGATGACGGCGCCGATGATGACCGCGAGCAGCGCGAGGTTCACCAGCCCATGCACGCGGATCGGCGCGCGCGCCTCGCCGATCGGCGCGACGCGGCGGTCCTGGCGGAAGAACCACAGATCGACAGCGACGAAAATCGCCAGCACGCAGCCGGCGACGAACGCGGTCGGCTGCCACAGGTTTTTCGCCGGCCAGAAGAAATCGACGCCGTTGAGGAAGCCGATGAACAGCGGCGGATCGCCGAGCGGCGACAGTGCGCCGCCGATATTGCCGACGAGAAAGATGAAGAACACCACGACATGGACGTTGTGCAGCCGCGCCGCGTTGGCGCGAATGAGCGGCCGGATCAAAATCATGGCGGCGCCGGTGGTGCCGACGACGCTGGCAATGAGCGTGCCGAAGAGCAAGCGTCAGCGCATTGACCAGCGGCGTGCCGCGCACCGTGCCGGCGACCACGATGCCGCCGGCGACCACATAGAGCGCGAACAGGACGGCGATGAAGCCGAGATAGTCGCCAAGCAGCGCGTGCGCCAAGGCGGCCAGCGCTGTGTCGACGCCGCGCAGCGCCGCGAGCGGCGCGAGCGTCAGCGCCGCCCAGACGAAGGCGAATTTGCCGTAATGGTGATGCCAGAAGCGCCGGATGACGAGCGGCGCAAACGCGATGGTCAAAAGGATGCCGACGAACGGCAACTCCCACGGCCACGACAGCGTCGCGCCGTCGAGACCCGCGGCATGGGCCGCGTCGGGCGCAAGCCCCGCGACAATAAGCAACGCGATGCGTCGTGCAGACATGGCGATAACGACTTTGCCATGGCCGCGCGGCAATTGCATTATGGCGGTGCGCGAAACCCGCCGGGGAGGAATGAACCGTGGCCATCCATCGTTTTCAAAATCCTGCGACCATGCATGCGACGCGTGGCTATAGCCACGTCGTCGAGACGACGAGCCCGTGCCGTACCATCTATATTGCGGGACAGCTCGGCCGGACCGCTGACGGCAAAATGGCCGGCGGGCCGGGCGATTTCCGCGCCCAGGCCGTTCAAGCCTTCGAGAACCTGAAACATGCGCTCGCCGCGGCCGGCGCCGGTTTCGAACACGTGGTAAAGGTCACCAACTACCTGGTCGACATGACGCATATCCATATCTACTTCGAGGTGCGCGACCGTTACGTCGACACCAAGGCGCCGCCGGCCTCGACCACGATTCAGATATCCAAGCTGGCGCACGACGGCGCGCTCTACGAGATCGAGGCGATCGCGGTCGTGCCGCAGCAATAACGGCCGAAAACACAAGCGGGAGGGAAACATGACAATCGAAAAACGGGATTTCGTGGTGCGGGCCGCTGCGACGGCCGGCGCGGCCGCTATGGCCCTGGCTCTGTCGCTCGGCGTGGCATCGGCGCAGGACAAAACCTACACCATGAAGATATCGCTGCCGACGTTGAACGACCCGAGCTACTTCTTCGCCAAGAGCTACGCGGCGGCGCTGGAGAAGGATTCCGGCGGCCGCATCAAGCCGGAAATCTATCCGGCGAGCCAGCTCGGCTCGATCCCGCGGCAGATCGAGGGCACGCAATTCGGCGCCATCCAATGCGCGGTTATTCCGCCCGAATTCTTCGTCGGCGTCGACGAGCGCTTCGAGCTTATGGCGGCGCCGGGCCTGGTCAGCACCATGGATCAAGGCCAGCGTCTCGCCGCCGATCCCGAGGTGCTCAAGCTGATGCTCGGGCTCGGCGCCGACAAGGGATTGCACGGCGTCGCCCTGTTCATGAACGCGCCGTCCTCGTTGATCTCAAAAACGCCGATCCGCCATCTCGCCGATTTCAAGGGCAAGAAGATGCGCGTCATGGCGTCGAAATTCCAGACGCTGCCGATCGAGCGGCTCGGCGCCACGCCGGTGGCGATGACGCTGGGCGACGTCGTGCCCGCCATCCAACAGGGCGCGGTCGACGGCGCCGTCGGCGGCATCGTGGTGTGGACGCCGATGCACTTTCAGGACGCGGCGAAATACGTCACCGAGACCGGCCAACCCGCCGTCTTCGTCGTCGCCGAGGTCAGCAAGAGCTGGTACGACGCGCTGCCCGCGGATTTGCAGAAGATCGTCGACAGCGACGCCGCCGCGGCGCAAGCGGCGATCGGCCCGGTGGCGAGCGACATCGTCGCCAAGGCGCGCAAAGGCTGGACCGACAGCGGCGGCGAGCTGATCAGCCTGCCGCCCGACGAGGAGGCCGAGCTGATGAAGACGTTCCTCGCCACCGGCGCGGAAGTGTCGAAGGCAAAGCCGGCGATCGAAGCCGCCTACAAGATCGTGACCGACGCGGCGGCGCGCACGCGCTGAGGTACGGTGCCGGCGATCAGCGTCGGGCGATAACGATCAAAATAAGTCCGGCGGCTGCTATCGCGCCGCCGTAATAAATCCATCGGCTCTCGCTGATCATGAAGCTCGAAGCCGGATAGGGAAAGTATCCGGAGCCCTGCCCCATGAAGACGAGGCCCATGAGCAGGAGCAGGATGCCGATGATGGTCAATGCTGCTTGCATCAATGCGCCGCGTCCCAATTGTCCGCGGCATGCGCCTCGACTTGCAGCGGCACCGAGAGCGATAGCGCCGGCAGCGGCGCTTCGACCATCACGCTGGTGACCACCGGCAGCGTCTTTTCGACTTCGGTATCCGGCACTTCGAAGACCAACTCGTCATGCACCTGCAGCAACATCTGCGCGTTGAGCTTTTTCTTCGTCAGCGCTCCGTCCATGCGGATCATGGCGCGGCGGATGATGTCGGCGGCGGTGCCTTGCAGCCGCGCATTGATCGCGGCGCGCTCGTTGAACGCGCGAATGGACGCATTTGAAGCGCCGATGTCGGGGTAGTGGCATTTGCGGCCGAACAGCGTTTCGACAAACCCGTGCTTTTTCGCGAACGCCTTGGTCTCCTCGATGTAGTCGCGGATGCCGGGAAAGCGCTCGAAATATTTGCGGATATAGGCGCCGGCCTCCTCGCGTTCGATGTTGAGCTGGTTAGCGAGGCCGAAGGCCGAAATACCGTAGATGATGCCGAAATTGATCGCTTTCGCCCGGCGACGCACTTCGGCGGGCATGTTCTTGACCGGCACGCCGAACATTTCCGACGCCGTCATGGCGTGGATGTCGAGACCGTCGCGGAACGCCTTGCGCAATTGCTCGATGCCGGCGATCTCGGCGAGAAGCCGCAGCTCGATCTGCGAATAATCGGCGGAGACCAGTTTGTAGCCGCGGTCGGCAATGAAGGCGCGACGGATTTTGCGGCCGTCCTCGGTGCGGATCGGGATGTTCTGCAAATTGGGTTCGGATGAAGACAGCCGGCCGGTCGTGGTGGCGGCGAGCGCGTAGCTGGTGTGCACGCGGTGCGTCGTCGGGTTGACGTAGCCGGGCAGCGCGTCGGTATAGGTCGATTTCAGTTTCGACACCTGCCGCCAGTCGAGAATCTTCTGCGGCAGTTCGTGGCCCTGCTCGGCCAATTCGTCGAGGACGCGCGCGCCGGTCGCCCACTGTCCGGTCTTGGTCTTGGTGCCGCCGGGTAGCCCGAGCTTGCCGAACAAAATGTCGCCCATCTGCTTCGGCGAGCCGACATTGACGGTCTCGCCGGCGAGCTTGTTGATCTCGGCTTCGAGGCCGGCGGCTTCCTGCGCGAATTCGCCGGACAGCCGCGACAGCACTTGCCGGTCGATCGAAATGCCGCGCCGCTCCATGTTTGCCAACACGCGCAACAGCGGCCGCTCCAGCGTTTCGTAGACATTGAGCATGTGCTCGGCGGCGAGCCGGGGTTTGAGCACCTGCCACAGCCGCAGCGTCGCGTCGGCGTCCTCGGCGGCATATTCAGTCGCCTTGTCGATCTCGACGCAATCGAACGTCATCCTGGTCTTGCCGGCCTTGGTCACCTCGTTGAAGTCGATGGTGCGGTGATTGAAGTAACGCTGCGCCAGCGGATCGAGGCCGTGATCGGAGCGGCCGGCATCGACCACATACGACATCAGCAGCGTGTCGTCGTAGGACGCGATCTCGATGCCGCGCACGGCGAAGATCTGAAAGTCGAATTTCAGGTTCTGGCCGATCTTGAGCACGCCCTTGTCCTCAAGCAGCGGCTTGATGGCGTCGAGCGCCGCGCGCTCGGGGATTTGATCGGGCGCCACCTCGCCTTGGAACAGGCCGCCGCTGCCGTCGCCGCCCTGCCGGTGCGACAGCGGCACGTAGCAGGCCTGGTTCGCAGCGAGTGCCAGCGAGAAACCGCACAGCGCCGCCTGCATCGGATCGAGGCTCGTGGTCTCGGTGTCGATGGCGATGAAACCTTGGTCACGCGCGCGTGTGACCCAGTCCTTCAGCCGGTCGAGGCTGCGCACGGTTTCGTATTTGGAGCGGTCGAATTTTTGACTGTGCGCAATATCGAGCCGCGCGGCCGCGAGCGCTTGCGGCGTCAACTTGCCGTTCGCAGCGCTGGGTCCCCCGCTTGCGGGGGAGGGTGGGGAGGGGGCCGGCTTGCTCAGAGCCGCCGACTTACCCCCACCCGACGCGCTTTGCGCGTCGTCGTCTCCCGCGAGCGGGAGAGGAGACGCGCCGCCGCGCACCGCGAGCTTCGCATCCGGCTCGATCTCGGCGACGTCGATGCTGGAAAACTCGGCGACGCGGCGCGTCAATGAGCTGAACTCCATCGCCTTGAGGAAGGCGATCAGCAACTTGTAGTCTGGCTCGTGCACGGCGAGATCGCCGATCGGGACGTCGAGCTTGACGTTGGTGTCGAGCGTGACGAGTTTCTTCGACAGCCGCGCTTTGTCGGCATTGTCGATGATCGCCTGGCGGCGCTTATCCTGCTTGATCTCGCTCGCGCGCTTGAGCAGGGTTTCGAGGTCGCCGTATTCGTTTATCAGCAGCGCCGCGGTCTTCTGGCCGATGCTGGGCACGCCGGGCACGTTGTCGGTAGAATCGCCGATCAACGCCTGCACCTCGATGACCTTGTCGGGCGGCACGCCAAATTTTTCGATCACCTCGGCGTGGCCGATCTTCTTGTCCTTCATGGTGTCGTACATGACGACGCGATCGTTGACGAGCTGCATCAAATCCTTGTCCGACGAGACGATGGTCGAGGTCGCGCCAGCTTCG
Organism: uncultured Alphaproteobacteria bacterium; assembly: GCA_963831975.1. Taxonomy (GTDB): domain Bacteria; phylum Pseudomonadota; class Alphaproteobacteria; order Rhizobiales; family Xanthobacteraceae; genus BOG-931. Next base: position 671,881 of record CAWHSO010000025.1, on the reverse strand, counting down.
CAGGCTTGCCGGACATAGGTCGCGATCAGGTCGTCGGCCTCGAATCCCTTCTGCTCGAGGCAGGGCAGATCGAAGGCGTGTACCGCTTGCCGGATCAGGCCGAATTGGGGCTTGAGATCGTCGGGCGGGTCCGGCCGGTGCGCCTTGTAGTCGGGATACATTTCGGTGCGGAACGTCTTCTCCGACAGATCGAACACCACCGCGAGATGGGTCGGCTTATCTTCGGCCTTCATGTCGCGCAGAAGCTTCCACAGCATGTTGCAGAAGCCGAACACGGCGTTGAGCTGCAACCCGTCCGACTTGCGGTTGATCGGCGGCAGCGCGTGATAGGCGCGGAAAATGTAGCCGGAGCCGTCGACCAGGAAGAGATGGTCGCCCTTCTTCAACGGCTTGGCGGCGCTTGGCGGCTTCGGCGGCTTTGGCGGTGTTTTTTGTGCGGCTGGCATGATGGCGAATAATATAAGGGTTTTCCGTCATTCCGGAAGTCGCGAAGCGACTATCCGGAATCCGATAATCACCACCTGTGCAGAACTGTCGCTGCGAACCGATCGGGAATGATAGTGATTATGGATTCCGGGCTCACCGTTTCGCGGTGCCCCGGAATGACGAGAAAACTGATGGACGTTTCACCGCTTCCGATCGACGCCGCCCTGCCGGATTTGACCGCGGCGTTGCGCACGACCAATGCGGTCGTGCTGGTGGCGCCGCCCGGCGCCGGCAAGACCACGCGGGTGCCGTTGGTGCTCGCGCGCGAGGATTGGGCACAAAAAGCGCGCCGGATTTTGGTCCTTGAGCCGCGCCGGCTGGCCGCGCGCGCCGCGGCGGAGCGCATGGCACACACCCTGGGCGAGCGCGTCGGCGACACGGTGGGATTACGGGTGCGGTTCGGTTCGAAAGTCTCGGGCCGAACCCGCATCGAAATCATCACCGAAGGCATCTTTACCCGACTCATCCTCGACGATCCCATGCTCGACGGCGTCTCAGCGGTGATCTTCGACGAGTTCCACGAGCGTTCGCTTGACGCCGATCTCGGGCTGGCGCTGGCCCGCGACGTGCAGCAGGGCCTGCGCGAGGATTTGCGCATCCTGGTCATGTCGGCGACCATCGACGGCGCGCGCATCGCCAAATTGCTCGGCGACGCACCGGTGATTACCAGCGAAGGCCGCGCGTTTGCGGTCGAGACCCGCTATGTCGGACGCGACACGCGGCCGATCGAGCCGCAGCTCGCCGACACCATTATCCGCGCCATGCGCGCTGATACCGGCTCGCTGCTCGCCTTCCTGCCCGGCGCCGCCGAAATCCGCCGCACCAAAACTCTGCTCGAAGGCCGCGCCGAACCATCGACCGACGTCGTTGCGCTCTACGGCGCGCTTACGGGCGACGAGCAGGATCGCGCCATTGCGCCGGCACCGCCCGGCCGCCGCAAGATCGTGCTGGCGACGTCAATCGCCGAAACCTCGATCACCATCGAGGGCGTGCGCATCGTGGTCGATAGCGGGCTTGCCCGCGTGCCGCGCTACGAGCCCGACGTCGGGGTGACACGGCTCGAAACCGTGCGGGTGTCGCGCGCCGGCGCCGACCAGCGCCGCGGCCGCGCCGGGCGAACCGAGCCCGGCATCTGCTACCGGCTGTGGGACGAGCCGCAGACAGCGGCACTGGAGCCCTTCGCCCGACCGGAAATCCTCGCCGCGGATCTATCGTCCTTCGCCCTCGATCTGGCCGCCTGGGGCGGCGGACCCGACCAACTCGCCTTCCTCGATCCGCCGCCGCGCGCCGCGCTCACCGAGGCCAAGGCGCTGCTCGCCGAGCTTGGCGCCATCGATGGCGACGGCCGCATCACCGCCGAGGGGAAGCTCTTGCGGCGCCTGCCGCTGCCGCCGCGGCTCGCGCGGATGGTGGTCGATGCCGGCGCCGAAGGTGGCGCCCTGCCCGCTGCGGAAATTGCCACCCTCATCGGCGAACGCGGCCTCGGCGGTGACGACGTGGACTTGCGCGAGCGTTTGAGCGCGCTCCGCCGCGACCGCTCATCGCGGGCGCGCGATGCCCGCGCCATGGCGCAGCGCTGGGCGGAGGTTGCATCTGCTCCCCCCCCCTTGTGGGGGAGGGTCGGGGTGGGGGGTCGGGAGGCGGCGCGGTTGAGTTGACGCGTGCACAGATTCCCTCAACGCGCGCGCGTCGCCTCACGACCCCCACCCCCATCCCCTCCCCACAAGGGGGAGGGGAGGAGTTTCCGTCGGCCTCTTGCTCGCGCTCGCCTACCCCGAGCGCATCGCCAAGAAGCGCGGCGGCGCGGCGGGCGCGTTCCTGCTCGCCAACGGCCGCGGCGCTAATATCGACCCTGCCTCGCCGCTGGCGCGCGAGCCGTTCCTCGCCGTCGCCGAGCTTGCCGGAACGGCGGCGCAGGGCCGCATCCTCTCCGCCGCGCCGATCACGCTGGCCGAGATCGAGCAGCGTTTTCCCGACCGCATCGCCGCGCGCGAAGAGATCGTGTTCGATGCCGCGAGCGCAAGCTTGCGCGGGCGAAGGAGCCGCCGGCTCGGCGCCATTGCGCTTTCCGACCAGCCGATGCCGGTTGTCGCCAATGACGACACTACGCAAAAGCTTGCCGACGGCATCGCCGGTCTCGGCATGCACCGGCTGCCGTGGACCAAATCGCTGCAGCAATGGCGCGACCGGGTCATGTTTTTGCGCTTAAGCGAAGGCGAGGAATGGCCCGATCTGTCCGACGCTGCGCTTACGCAAACCGCAAACGCCTGGCTCGCACCGGCGCTCGCGGCCAAAACCGCGCTCGGCGAGATCACGGCCGATGAATTGAACACGGCCGTGCACGCGCTGTTGCCGTGGCCGCTGCAACGCCGGCTCGATGCCGAGGCGCCGACCCATTTTGCGGCGCCAACCGGCTCGCAGTTCCCGATCGATTACGAGGCCGAGGGCGGTCCCAAGATCGCGATCCGGGTCCAGGAACTGTTTGGCCTCGATAACCATCCGGCGATTGCCGGCGGCAAAGTGCCGCTCTTGATCGAGCTGCTCTCGCCCGCGCACCGCCCGGTGCAGATGACCCGCGACCTGCCGGGGTTTTGGCGCGGCAGCTACGCCGCGGTGCGCGCCGAAATGCGCGGCCGCTATCCCAAGCATCCGTGGCCCGAGGACCCGATCGCGGCACCGGCGACGCGGCGCGCCAAGCCGCGCAATCGCTAACGAATGGATTCCGACGCCAATCCGAAAATTCGTCCATATTTAGCGGTTAATGTAAGGCAACCATAGCGCCTGATCCGTAAAAGTGCCTATGCCACGCAACGTCATCCTGGTGCGAAATGACACGCTTCTTCTTCGACTATACGGCGAAAGAGCAATCGCTCCTCGACTATGGCGGACACGAATTCCGCTCTCCGCAGGCGGCCATCGAATTCGCCGAGGCGATCGCCCACGATTTGAAGCACTCGCTCACCGAGAATTGGCACGGCTGGAGCGTCGAGGTGCGCAATGCCATGGGCATGCGGCTTCTGTCATTGCCGGTCGACAGCCCGGAGCTGGAAGCGGCCTAAAAGCTTTACGATTTGCGCGCGACGTTTAGCGGTTCACTTACCTTTGCAGCGCAAATCCGGCACCGGTGTAAACGACATTAGGTCCGCGTTCGCCCTGCCGTGATGAACTGAATGCCGATAGCCGGATTTAACCTATGCGCTCAGTCCTCATGTTTGCCGCGGTCGCGCTGGTCGCCGCTGTTGTCGTACCGCACTACTTCACCCAGCTGAACGCGACTCACCCTGCCCCCGCCATGATGGCGGCCCGGCCGGCGGCGGCGCCGGAGCCCACGCCTGTCGATTTACGCTCGGTCATCGTGCCGCGCGATGGCCGCGGCCACTTTCAGCTCGACGCCCGCATCGACGGCCGGCGCCTGACCTTCATGGTCGACACCGGCGCGTCCGTGATCGCGCTCACTGCCGACGATGCGGCGACGCTCGGCATTCATCCGGCGGCCAGCGAATTCACGGCGCTGGTCAGTACCGCGAACGGCACGGTCAGAGCCGCACCGATCAAGCTCGACCGGGTCGAGATCGAAGACATCACCGTGCGCAACGTTGCCGCCATGGTGCTGCCGGACGGGGCGCTGCGCGATAATCTGCTCGGCATGTCGTTTTTGTCGCGGCTGCACCGCTGGGAATTCGCCGACGGCAAGCTCGTTTTGGAGCAATAATCCGTCATTCCGGGGCGTCGCGTAGCGGCGAGCCCGGAATCCATAACCACAGGTCAGCGAATATGGATTCCGGGCCCGCGGACTTCGTCCGCGTCCCGGAATGACGGCGGTGCAACCATTCCGGTTGCGCGCCGTTTACGCTATTGCTGTCGGGGCATTCGATTCGGATCAATTGTTCAATGTTTCCCAAGCCAAAAGCTTCGCTCAAGCCGAACACTTATGCGTACGAATCCGAACCGATGGTGAAGGCCACCGGCTTTCGCGAATATGACGCGCGCTGGCTGTTCGGCAGCGAGATCAACCTGATGGGCGTCGAGGCGCTCGGCCTCGGCCTGGGTACGTTGATCCATGAGCTCGGCGTCAAGCCGCAGCTCGTCACCGGCCACGATTTCCGCTCCTATTCGGCGTCGATCAAGATGGCGCTGGTCAACGGCCTGCTCGCCGCGGGTATTCAGGTCAAGGACATCGGCCTGGCGCTCACGCCGATGGCCTATTTCGCGCAGTTCGATCTCGATGTGCCCTGCGTCGCCATGGTCACCGCATCCCACAACGACAACGGCTGGACCGGCGTGAAGATGGGCGTCAACCGCCCGCTCACCTTCGGGCCCGACGAGATGGCACGGTTGAAGGACATCGTGCTCAACGGGCGCTTCAAGATGCAGGGCGGCGGCGCGTACGACTTCGTCGAGAACTTTCCGGCGCGCTATATCGCCGACCTCACCAAGCGGCCGAAGCTCAAGCGCAGGCTCAAAGTGGTCTGCGCCTGCGGCAACGGCACCGCCGGCGCGTTCGCGCCGCAGGTGCTGGAAGCGATCGGCTGCGAGGTCATCCCGCTCGATTGCGAGCTCGACCACACATTCCCGAAATACAATCCCAACACCGAAGACATGAAGATGCTGCACGCCATGCGCGACGCCGTGCTGGCGAGCAAAGCCGACGTGGCGCTCGGCTTCGACGGCGACGGCGACCGCTGCGGCGTGGTCGACAACGAAGGCGAGGAGATTTTTGCCGACAAGGTCGGCGTCATGCTGGCGCGCGACATTTCGGCCAACCACAAGAACGCGCTGTTCGTCGCCGACGTGAAGTCCACCGGCCTGTTCATGACCGACCCGGTGCTGCTCAAGAACGGCGCCAAGACCGATTATTGGAAGACCGGCCATTCCTACATGAAGCGCCGGGTCAACGAGATCGGCGCCATCGCCGGCTTCGAGAAATCCGGGCATTTCTTTTTCAATAAGCCGTTCGGCCGCGGCTATGACGACGGGCTGATCTTCGCCTTCGCCGTCTGCGACATGCTCGACCGCAATCCGGCGAAGAGCATGGCGGACCTGAAAAACGCGCTGCCCAAAACCTGGTCGTCGCCGACCATGTCGCCGCATTGCGCCGACGAAACCAAATACGCGGTGGTCGACGAGGTGATCAAACACTTCGAGGCCGAGCAGAAAAACGGCGGCAAGGTCTCCGGCCAGCCGATCCGCGATCTCGTCACCGTCAACGGCGTGCGCGTGACGGTCGAGGACGGCACCTGGGGCCTGGTGCGGGCCTCATCGAACAAGCCGGAACTGGTCGTGGTCGTCGAAAGCCCGGTGTCGGAAGCGCGCATGCGCGACATGTTCAAATCGGTCGACGCCGTGCTGCGCACGCATAAGGAAGTCGGCGAATATAATCAGACGATTTGAAGCGTTCGGCAGTGGGGACGCAAAATGACGGACACACGGAGAGCCTTTCTCCACCTCGCAGCCGGCTCCGCCGCGCTCGTCGTCATGCCGGACATCGCCACGGCGCTCGATTATCCGACACGCCCGGTGCGCATGATCGTCGGCCTCGCCGCCGGTGGCCCGACCGATTCCGTTGCCCGCCTGATCGCGCAGTGGCTGTCGGAGCACATGGGCAACCAGTTCGCGGTGGAAAACCGCACCGGTGCCGGCGGCACGCTGGCCACCGAGACGGCGATCAATGCGATGCCCGACGGCTATACGCTGCTATTCGCCGGCCCGACCGTCACCATCAGCGCTTCGCTCTACAAGAAACTTGCCAACGTGCTCGACCAATTATCGCCGGTCGGCATCGTGGCGCGCGCCCCGAACATCATGGTGGTGACGCCGTCGCTGCCGGTCAAAACCGTGAAAGAATTCATCGACTACGCCAAGGCCAATCCGGGACAGATATCGTTTGCCTCGTCGGGCGTCGGCGCCTCGCCGCATCTGTCCGGCGAATATTTCAAGTTTTTGACCAAGATCGACATGGTCCATGTGCCCTATCGCGGCTCGGCGGCAGCCTATCCCGATCTGATGTCGGGCAAGGTCCAAGTGCTGTTCGACAATCTCGGCGGTCCGGTGCTGCAGATGGTGCACGCCGGCACGCTGCGCGCTCTCGGCGTCACCTCGGCCGAACGCTGGCCGCTGTTGCCCGACGTGCCGGCCATCGCCGAAACCGTGCCGGGCTACGAAATCTACGTCTGGTACGCGCTGTTCGCACCGCGCGGCACGCCGGCCGACATCGTGACCAAGCTCAACGCCGCGCTCAAGGATGCGGTCGCGGACCCAAAAATCCTGGCTCGCTTCAAGGACGACGGCGGCGTGCCGATGGCGATGACGCCTGGCGCGCTGGCACAATTTCTCGCCGACGACGAAGCGCGCTGGCGCAAGATGGTCGATGCCGCCGGCATCACCGCCGAATGACGGACTAGACTATGATCCAATTCAATTGAATTGGATCATAGTCTAAAATCTCTGTTTGAGCATGATCTTATCCGAAAACCGGCATCCACTTTTCGGGATCATGCTCTAGCGCTAAAAGCTACGACGCCTTCGCCAGCGCCGCGCCGAACCCGTTCGGAATCTCGATATCGACTTCGAGCGTCGATACCGATTTGCCGCGGTCGAGCTTGATCTGCACCTTGTCGGGATCGAACGGCACGTGCCGGCTGATGACGGCGAGGATTTCCTCGCGCAATATGCCGAGCAGGTCGGGCTGGTTGCGCGTCACGCGCTCGTGGGCGAGCAGGATTTGCAGGCGTTCGCGCGCAATGGGCGCGCTGCCGCCGCGTCGGAATATTTTGAAGAGGGTCATGCTGCTTTCCGTCCGAACAGCTTGTTGAAAATGCCTTTATTCTCGGTGGGTACGACCATCGGGACGACCTCGCCGCGCAGCCGGCGTGCGGCGTCGAAATAGGCACGCGCCGGCGCGGAGAGCGCGTTGCTCAGCGTGACCGGCGAGCCGATATTGGACGCGCGCAACACCTCCTCGCTTTCCGGGATGATGCCGAGCAGCGGCGTCGAGAGGATTTCGAGCACGTCCTCGATCGTCATCATCTCGCCGCGCGCGGCACGCGACGGATGGTAGCGGGTGATGAGCAGGTGCTTCTCGACGCGCTCGCCGCGCTCGGCCTTGACCGTCTTGGAATTGAGCAAGCCGATGATGCGGTCGGAATCGCGCACCGAGGAGACTTCCGGATTGGTGACGATGATCGCCGCATCGGCATGGCGCATCGCCAGCGTCGCGCCGCGCTCGATGCCGGCCGGGCTGTCGCAGATGATCCAGTCGAATTTTGTGCGCAATTCGTCGATGACCTTGGCGACGCCCTCCTCGGTCAGCGCGTCCTTGTCGCGGGTCTGCGATGCCGGCAGCAGATGCAGATTCTCCAGGCGCTTGTCGCGGATCAGCGCCTGCGACAGTTTCGCCACGCCGGTGATGACGTTGATCAGGTCGAACACCACGCGGCGCTCGGCGCCCAACACCAGGTCGAGATTGCGCAAGCCGACGTCGAAATCGATGACGACGACTTTTTCGCCGTGTTGGGCAAGCGCGGCGCCCATTGCAGCCGTCGAGGTGGTCTTGCCGACGCCGCCCTTGCCTGATGTCACGACTACGACATTGAGCCATTTTTGACTGCCTTTCGTTGTACCTATCTGCGCATGATCTTTTCCGAAAACCGGTGTCCACTTTTCGGGATCATGCATTAGTTCAGCGCCGAGATTTGCAGCGTGTTGCCCTCGAGCCAGGCCTGGGCCGGGCCGCGGCGCAGGCTTTCGTCGATGTCTTCGGCGGTCTTGTAGAAGGAATCGATCGCCAGCAGCTCGGCCTCGACGCGATGACAGAAGATGCGCGCGCGCGCATTGCCGGTGGCGCCCGCCATGGCGCGGCCGCGCAACGTGCCGTAGATGTGGATCGAGCCGCCGGCGACGATCTCGGCGCCCGAGCCGACCGAACCGAGCACGGTGATGTCGCCGTCGATGAAGACCACGGTTTGCCCCGAGCGCACCGGATCCTCGACCAGGAGAGACGGCTGTTGCGGCTTTGGCGCGGCCGCCGCGGCAGCAATCGGCTCGACGTCCGGCAAGAGCTCGACGGACTGCGTATTGCGGCCGCCGCGCAGGATCGGCGGCAAGCCCGGCGCCGTGACGGCGGGGTCGAGGCCTTCGATGCCCAGGATGCGGATATTGCGTTCCTCGAGACTGGCGAGCAGTTGCGTGATCGCATTCGCGCTCAAGGTCACGGCCGACAAATCGACCACGATCGGATGGCCGGAAAAAAAGCCCTTGGACTGCTCGAGGCTGGCATCGAGATCCGCCAGCCATTCCACGATCGGCGGCCGCGGCATGATGACAAAGCCCGTATAGGAGCGTGCGCGAAACATGAGCGATTGGCGCTGGCGGACGACGCTCGACACGTTGGCCTCCGGAGTGTTCGTGATTCCGATTGGTTAACAAAGTGCGCAAACATGGTTAACGGGTGGTTAATGCTGCAGCCTCCCCTGCAGGGGGAGGGTGGAAATGATTTCCGTTCTCGCGACGCTCGCGCGTCCGAGGCTTGCCGACCAAAGCTACGAATTCTCTCGCCTCAAAGAAAAGAAGGGAGGCGGAGCGCCGGTAGGCGCGACTGTCTCGTGGGGCCTCGCCACGCAGCGGATGTTGCCATCCATCTGCGCTTCGGGCAAAGGCCGCGCGTTCAGCGGAACGCGCTCGCCTTTCGGCGCTCCACCGCGGCGCTTGCCTCGGCCATGTGCCGAAGCTCGATCCAGGCCGCGCTTCACGCGATGCAGTGCGCAGGTGTTACCCGCACCTTGGCACCGCGCTTAAGCGAAGCACCTCGCGCGCCGGTCGTAATGCCGGCGGGGTCGATGCCCGGACCGCCCGAGAGCGGCAGTGACGAGCCGCCGCCCGCAGGAACCGCACCCACTCCATCAGTCGGCGTCACCGGTTGACGTCCCTTACGTGAGCAGGATGCCGTGCTTGTCAGCAAATAGCGCCGCGGCCGTCAAGCATTGTCACGAGGTGAAAATGCTTCGCGCGTGTAAGCCGCTGGAAAGCAATTCGTTTTGCGCGATCTCACAAAACCGCGAGCGGCCGTGCCGAAGTGCCTCTACCGACAGATCGCATGTTTCACCCGAAAAGATTCGCAAGGCCATATCCTACGAACTACCTCATACTTCCTGAAAAACGTCGATCTCCAGCGCGCCCGGAAACATCACCCGCCAGGTCTGCAAGAACGTCTGCATTCGCAGGTCGCCGGCGATACGCTGCCGGTTGAGCTCCCAATCCTCGTGCGCCTCGTATTCGATTTCCTGAATGAGCTTGGCCGGGTCGTCGACGTTCTGCAGGAGGCGGACCTGGGCGTTACCGAACATCTGGTAGAACGGCGCGGCGGCCTTGATCATGGCGATGAGGTGAGCCGAATCCCCGGTCGGCAAGGTGAACCGCATTTGCAACGTGCGCCGGACTTTTGCTGCTTCGTCGTTGCTCATCGCCAAAATTCCTATTTGAGAGTCTCGCGGAATCGATGCGCGGGATAAACGCCGAGAATTCGCAACGTCTTCGGCTGCGAGACGAATGCAAGCTCCTCGAGCGCCAGTTCGAGCGCGCGATCCTTCGGATGGCCCTGCACGTCGGCATAGAACTGGGTGGCGGAAAAACTGCCGCCGACCATGTAGCTTTCGAGCTTGGTCATGTTGATGCCGTTGGTGGCGAAGCCGCCGAGCGCCTTGTACAGCGCCGCCGGGATATTGCGCACCTGGAAGACAAAAGTCGTCACCACGCGCTTTTGCCCGCGGCTCGGCCATTTCGGCTTCTTCGCCAGCACAACGAAGCGGGTGGTGTTGTGCTTGGCGTCGGCGACATTCTTCTTGAGGATTTGCAGGCCGTAGATTTTCGCCGCTAGCGTCGTCGCCAAAGCCGCGCGCGAAACATCGCCGGCTTCGGCCACTTCGCGCGCGGCGCCCGCGGTGTCGGCGGCGACCACAGCCTTGATGCCGAGCGTGCGGATGATGTTGCGGCATTGGCCGAGCGCGTGGACGTGGCTCTCGACCGTCTTGATCGTCTTGAGCGTCGCGCCGCGCGGCGCCATCAATTGATGCTGCAACGGCAGGAAATATTCGGCGACGATGTGCAGGCCGGACTCCGGCATCAGGTGATGGATGTCGGCGACACGGCCGGCCACCGAATTGTCGATCGGAATCATCGCCAGCGCGGCGCGGCCGGTGCGCACCGCGGCGAACGCGTCCTCGAACGTCGGACACGGCAGCGGCTCGTAGCCGGAATAGGCCTCGGTGCAGGCGATGTGCGAATTGGCGCCTGGCTCGCCCTGGAATGAGATTTTTTTTCGCTTGCTCATGAGTGACTTTTATTTTGGAGCATGATCTTTTCCGAAAACCGGTGACCACTTTTCGGGATCATGCTCCGTGGTTAGCATGGCGCGCGCGGTTTCCAAATCCTCGGGTGTGTCGACGCCGAGCGGCACGGTTTCGACGATCGCAACGTCGATGCGCATGCCGGCTTCGAGCGCGCGCAACTGTTCGAGCTTCTCGCGCTGCTCGAGGGGTGACGGCGGCAGCTTGACGAAGCGTTCGAGCGCCGAGCGGCGAAACGCATAGAGCCCGATATGGTGATAGAGCGGCCCATCGCCGGACGGCGCCGTGGCGCGGGTAAAATAGAGCGCGCGCAACCGCGCCGGGCCGACCGGCGTGCCGACGACCTTGACCACGTTGGGGTTGGTGCGCTCGCCGGCCTTGGTGATCTCGGCGGCGAGCGTCGCGATATCCACGGCGGCGTCGGCGAGTGGCTCGAGCGAGGCGGCGATATCGGCGGGTTGCAGCGTCGGCAGGTCGCCCTGCACGTTGACGACGATCTTGGCGCCGCCGCCCGGATCGGCCTTGCCGAGCGCCTCGAAAATCCGGTCGGAGCCCGACAGATGATCGGCCCGGGTCATGACGGCGCGGCCGCCGGACTTATCCACCGCTGCGGCGATTTCGGCTGAGTCGGTCGCGACCACCACCGGACCGATGCCGGCGGCCTGCGCCCGGCGCAGCACGTGCACAATCATCGGCACGCCTGCGATTTCGGCGAGCGGCTTGCCCGGCAATCTGGTCGAGGCCATGCGGGCCGGGATGAGAATGAGGATATCGGCCATTTGTGGAAGCCCGCCGTGGTTATACGGGTTGCAAGCTGCGCCGCAAACCGGCTATTTGTGCACTGCCCACCTTTGCCGCTGCGGAGCCCTTCAGCGATGAATTCGTTCGAAATAAACAAGATTCTCGGCGCCGTGCTGGGAACCTGCCTGTTCCTGCTTGCCGTCCATATCGCCTCCGGCGCCATCTTCACGCCGGCGACACCGGCGAAGCCCGGATACGAGATCGCCGTGAAGGAAGAGCAGCCGGCATCGGGCGGCGCGGCAGCGCCGGCCAAGGAAGTGCCGATCGCGCAACTGCTGGCCAGCGCCTCGGCGCAGCAAGGCGAGCAGACCGCAAAAGTCTGCCTGACCTGCCACAATATGGGCAAGGGCCAGGGCAACAAGGTCGGTCCCGATCTTTACGGCGTCGTCGGCCGGGCCGTGGCGTCGGAGTCGGGCTTCAACTACTCCGCATCGCTAAAGGCGAAAGGCGGCACCTGGACCTTCGATGCGCTCAATCCGTGGCTGGCCAACCCGCGCAAGGACGTCCCGGGCACGCTCATGACCTTCGCCGGCCTGCCGAACGAGAAGCAGCGCGCCGACGTCATCGCCTATCTCAACGCCAATTCCGACAGCCCACAGCCGCTGCCGAAGGCGGCCGATGCTGCGCCGGCAGGCGGAGACAATTCCGCGCCACCCGCTTCACCGCCGAAATAGACGGTTCATTACCGGCAGTTCATCTTGCGGAAAGCGCATCGCACGCGGATGTGAAGGCCATTTCGTCGCGGTTCTCGCCCGGCACGCTGGCGCCGCAATTCAAAAGCACATAATCACCCGGAGCACATAGCCGCCCAGCGTTGATTGCCGCTTTTGCATTTGATTGGAGCGTCAGGTGAATCGCCACGTGAATCGCCGTTCCCTGCTGAAAACCACAGCGCTCGCGCTGGCCGCGCGGGGATTGCCGCTGCCGTCCTGGATTTCCGCCGCGCAGGCGCAAGACAGCAATCAAGACAAGAAATGGCGCTACGGCCTGTCGCTGTTCGGCGACCTGAAATATCCGGAAGGTTTTAAGCAATTCGACTACGTCAACGCCAACGCGCCGAAAGGCGGCACCGCGCGGCAGATCGCCATCGGCACGTTCGACAACCTGAACATCGTCGTCGCCGGCATCAAAGGCACGATCGCCGCCGGTGTCGGGCTGATCTACGACACCCTGCTGGCCTTCGCGCTCGATGAAGTCACCGGCGCCTATGGGCTTCTGGCCGAAGCGATCAGCTATCCGGACGATTTCTCTTCGGTCTCGTATCGGCTGCGGGCGGAAGCGAAATGGCATGACGGCATGCCGGTGACGCCCGAGGACGTGATTTTCTCGTTCGACGCGTCCAAGAAGAACAGCCCGCAGCTCGCCGCCTATTATCGCCACGTGGTCAAGGTCGAGAAAACCGGCGAGCGGGAGGTCACCTTCACCTTCGACGGCCCGGGCAATCGCGAACTGCCGCAGATCGTCGGCGAGATCATGGTGCTGCCCAAACACTGGTGGGAGGGCACCGACAAGAACGGCAAGAAACGCGACGTCGGAACCAACACGCTCGAACCGCCGCTCGGATCGAGCGCCTATCGCATCAAGGATTTCACCGCCGGCCGCACCATCGTCTATGAGCGCGTCAACGATTATTGGGGTAAGAACCTCGCCGTCAGCGTCGGCATCAACAATTTCGACGAACTGCGCTACGACTATTTTCGCGACACCACCGTGGCGCTCGAAGCCTTCAAGGCCGATGCGGTGGATTGGCGGGTCGAGAACGTCGCCAAGAACTGGGCCACCGCTTACGACTTTCCCGCGGTCACGGACAAACGCGTGCTGCTCAAGGAATTTACGATCAACTCGCGCGGCGTGATGCAGGCCTTCGCCTTCAATATTCGCCGCCCCAAGTTTGCCGATCCGCGCCTGCGCCGCGCCTTCAACTACGCGTTTGATTTCGAGGAGATGAACAAGCAGATCTTCTACGGGCAGTACCAGCGCGTCGACAGCTATTTCGCAGGCACCGAGCTCGCCGCCACCGGCCTGCCCGGCGGCCGCGAGCTGGAACTCCTCGAAACCGTGCGCGACAAGGTTCCACCGGAGGTATTCACCACGCCCTATGCCAACCCGGTCGGCGGCAATCCCGAGGCAGTGCGCAACAATCTGCGCGAGGCGCTCCGCCTCCTCAAGGAAGCCGGATACGAAGTCCGCAATCAGCAACTCGTCGACAGCAAGACCGGCGAGCCCTTCAAAGTGGAGTTGCTCGCCGAGGAGCCGAGCTCGGAGCGCATATTCCTGTTCTATAAGCCGTCGCTCGAACGACTGGGCATCGGCGTGTCGGTGCGCACGGTGGACGACACGCAGTACGAAAACCGGCTGCGCAGCTGGGATTTCGACATTGTCATCATGACACGCGGCGAGTCGCTGTCGCCGGGCAACGAGCAGCGCGGCTATTGGGGTTCGCAGGCCGCCGACCAGCCGGGCTCGCTCAACTGGATCGGCATCAAAAACCCGGCGGTCGACGCCATGATCGATGCGGTCATTTTCGCCAAGAGCCGCGATGATCTGGTCGCCGCCACCCATGCGCTCGACCGCGTGCTGCTGTGGAACCATTACGTCGTGCCGCAATGGACTTACCCCTACGAGCGCAGCGCCCGCTGGGACCGCTTCGGCTATCCCGATCCGTTGCCGAAATACGCGGCATCCGCGTTCCCGACGGTGTGGTGGTGGGACGCCGACAAAGCGGCCAAGACGGGATCGCGTTCGTGATTTTTGCCACCCGGCCCACCCGCCGGCGCGTGCTTGCGCTTACGGCCGGGGCCACGGCGGGATTGGCGGCATTGCGCAGCGGGTCGCTGCGAGCCGACGACGCCATCGAGTCGCACGGCCTCTCGGCGTTCGGCGACCTCGCCTACCCGACCGACTTCCATCACTTCCGCTATGTCGATCCGAACGCGCCGAAGGGCGGCAGCTTTTCGCAGATCGGGCCGGACCGGCAATTCAATCAGAACTTCCTCACCTTCAACTCGCTCAACAGCTACATCCTTAGAGGCGACGCGGCGCAGGGCATGGAGCTGACCTTCGCCACGCTGATGGCGCGCTGCGGCGACGAGCCGGATGCCATGTACGGCCTCGCCGCCGAAAAGGTGCGCCGCTCCCGTGACGGCCTCACTTATCAATTCATCATCCGCCCGCAGGCGAAATTCCACGACGGCTCGCGGCTGACCGCCCACGACGTCGCCTTCTCGCTCAATATTTTGAAAGAGAAAGGCCATCCGCTGATCAGCCAATCTTTGCGCGACTTCGTCGGCGCCAAGGCCGACGACGACGCGAGCGTCACCGCAAGCTTCGCGCCGACACGGGCGCGCGACGTGCCGCTGTTCGTCGCCGGCTTGCCGATTTTTTCGCGCGCCTATTACGCCGCAAAGCCGTTCGATGAATCGACTCTCGACGTGCCGCTCGGCTCCGGCGCCTACAAGGTCGGCCGCTTCGAGCCGGGCCGCAACATCGAATATGAGCGGGTCAAGGACTGGTGGGGCGCCGATCTGCCGGTCGAGCGCGGCCAGAACAATTTCGACATCGTGCGCTTCGAATATTATCGCGACCGCGACGTCGGTTTCGAAGGTTTTACCGCCGGGAATTATCTGTTCCGCGAGGAATTCACCTCGCGCACCTGGGCGACGCGTTACGATTTTCCCGCCTTCAAGGACGGCAGGGTCAAGCGCGACGTGCTGCCCGACGACACGCCGTCGGGCGCGCAGGGCTGGTTCATCAATACGCGGCGGCAAAAGTTCGCCGATCCGCGGTTGCGCGAGGCGCTCATCGACGCCTTCGATTTCGAGTGGACCAACAAGACGGTCATGTATGGCGCCTACGAGCGAACGGTATCGGTGTTTCAGAACTCCGACATGATGGCAAAAGGCCCACCAAGTACCGAGGAGATCGCGCTGCTCGAGCCGTTCCGCGACAAGCTGCCGGCCGAAGTGTTCGGCGAGCCCTACCTGCCGCCGGTGTCCGACGGCTCCGGCCAGGATCGCGCGCAGCTGCGCAAGGCCGCGCAGCTTTTGAAAGATGCCGGCTGCGTCATCACCGACGGCAAGCGCGTGCTGCCGAACGGCGAGCGCATCGCAATCGAATTCCTGATCGACGAGGACACGTTTCGGCCGCACCATGGGCCGTTCATCAAGAATCTCGGCACATTGGGCATCGACGCCACGGTGCGCATCGTCGATCCGGTGCAATACCGCGCCCGTCGCGACAGCTTCGACTTCGACATCACCGTCGACCGCTTCGGCTTTTCGGCGACGCCCGGCGATTCGCTGCGCACATTCTTCTCGTCGCAGGCCGCGGCGCTGAAAGGTTCCAACAATCTTGCCGGTATCGCCGATCCGGCCGTCGATGCCTTGATCGACGCCATCATCGCCGCGCAAACCCGCGCCCGCCTCACCACCGCCTGCCGGGCGCTCGACCGCGTGATCCGCGCCGGCCGCTACTGGATTCCGCAATGGTACAAGGCGTCCCATTGGATCGCCTATTGGGACGTTTTCGGCCGCCCCGCCGCGCAGCCGCGTTACTTACGCGGCATCCCCGATACCTGGTGGTATGACGCCGGCAAGACAGCGAAAAACGTAAAACCCGGGTAGCGTGCCGCGCGTTTCCCGCTTCTTGCGAGCAAGCGCGTAGTTCCGTACTAATATCAGCCGGTAGCAAATGGCCGCATACATCATCCGCCGCATTCTATTCATGATTCCCACGATTTTCGGGATCATGCTGGTATCGTTCGTCGTGGTGCAATTCGCCCCCGGCGGGCCGGTGGAGCGCGTCATCGCGCAGCTCTCCGGCAGCGATACCGGGGCGACCTCGCGCATTTCCGGCTCCTCCAGCGACTTCGGCACGCGCGGCATGCAAGCCGGCGCCCAGGGCGACATCAATTCGAAATATCGCGGCGCCCAGGGGCTCGATCCGGAGTTCATCAAAAGCCTGGAAAAGCAGTTCGGCTTCGACAAGCCGGCCTATGAGCGCTTTTTCATCATGCTCGGCCACTATGCGCGCTTCGATTTCGGCAAGAGCTATTTTCGCGACGTCACCGTGATCCAGCTCATCAAGGAGAAGCTGCCGGTCTCCATATCGCTCGGCATCTGGATGACGCTGTTGAGCTATCTGATCTCGATCCCGCTCGGCATCCGCAAGGCGGTGCGTGACGGCTCGCCGTTCGACACCTGGACGTCCGGCGTCATCATCATCGGCTACGCCATCCCCGGATTCCTGTTTGCCATTCTGCTCATCATCCTGTTCGCCGGCGGCTCGTTCTTCCAGATTTTCCCGCTGCGCGGGCTGACCTCCGACGGCTGGGCGCAATTTCCGCTGTGGCACAAGATCCTCGATTACTTCTGGCATCTGACCTTGCCGATCATTTCCATGGGGCTTGCCGCGTTCGCCACCATGACGCTGCTGACCAAGAACTCGTTCCTCGAGGAACTGCGCAAGCAATATGTGCTCACCGCGCGCGCCAAGGGCTGCTCCGAAACCCAGGTGCTCTACGGCCACATCTTCCGCAACGCCATGATGCTGGTGATCGCCGGCTTTCCGGCCGCCTTCGTCAGCGCGTTCTTTGCCGGCTCGCTGCTGATCGAGACGATATTCTCGCTCGACGGGCTGGGCCTGCTCAGCTTCGAAAGCGTGCTCAACCGCGACTATCCGGTAGTGTTCGCCAATCTCTACATTTTCGCTCTCGTCGGCCTCGTCGTAAATCTGATTTCCGATCTGACCTATACCTGGATCGATCCGCGCATCGATTTCGAGACGCGGGAGGTCTGAGGTGGACGTCAAGACCACCATCGACGAAGACGTCAGCGGACCTCGCGATCCTGCCGCCCCTGGGCCGGCAATGACGCCGGACATCGAGCCGGCCGGCCCGCTTGGCCTCGCCCCGCGGATCCGTTTTGAATTGTCGCCGATCAACATCCGGCGCTGGTACAATTTCAAGGCCAACCGGCGCGGCTATTGGTCGTTGTGGATATTCCTCGTGCTGTTCGTGGTCACGCTGTTCGCCGAGTTCATCGCCAACGACAAACCGCTGTTCATCCACTACGACGGCAAGAATTACTTCCCGGTGATCTTCAACTATCCGGACACCGAATTCGGCGACGACCTGGGTACCGCGGCCGACTACCGCGATCCGCACCTGCAGAATTTCCTCGACGAGCACCACGCCATCGAGATCTGGACGCCGATCCAGTTCTCCTACAAGACCATCAACGACAATCCGCCATCGGCTTTTCCGTCGAAGCCGACCTGGCTCCTGAACCAAAAGGATTGCGACTTCGCCGCCAAGAACGGCTACGGCCGCTGCGGCGCGCTGGAATACAACTGGCTCGGCACCGACGATCAGGGCCGCGACGTGCTGGCCCGGCTGATCTACGGCTTCCGGCTGTCGGTGCTGTTCGGCCTGGTGCTGACCATCGTGTCGTCGGTGATCGGCGTCGCTGCCGGCGCGGTGCAGGGCTATTTCGGCGGCTGGACCGATCTCTTGTTCCAGCGCTTCATCGAAATATGGACGTCGGTGCCGGAGCTTTATCTGCTCCTGATCATCTCCTCGGTGCTGGTTCCCGGCTTCTTCGTGCTGCTTGGCATCCTGCTGTTGTTTTCCTGGGTGCGCCTGGTCGGCCTGGTGCGCGCCGAGTTCCTGCGCGGGCGCAATTTCGAATATATCCAGGCGGCGCGCGCGCTCGGCGTGTCCAACAGAGTCATCATGTTCCGCCACCTCTTACCGAACGCCATGGTGGCGACCATGACATTCTTACCTTTCATCATGTCGTCATCGGTGATGACGCTGACCGCACTCGACTTCCTCGGCTTCGGCCTGCCGCCCGGCTCGCCCTCGCTCGGCGAATTGCTGTCGCAAGGCAAGGCCAACGTCCAGGCGCCGTGGCTCGGCCTGACCGGCTTCTTCACCGTGGCGCTGATGCTGTCGCTGTTGATCTTCGTCGGCGAGGCGGTGCGCGACGCGTTCGATCCGCGGAAGACATACGCATGACCGAACCCCTCCTCTCCGTCCGCGATCTCTCGATCGCCTTCCGCCGCAGCGGCAGCGGCGGGCAAGAGACGCTCGCGGTCGACCATGTCTCGTTCGATATCGCCAAGGGCGAGACGCTGGCGCTGGTCGGGGAATCCGGCTCCGGCAAATCGGTCACGGCGCTGTCGATCCTCAAGCTCCTGCCCTACCCGGCGGCGCGGCATCCATCTGGCGAGATCACGTTCAAAGGGCGCGATCTATTGCAGTTGACCGAACGCGACATACGCAAGGTGCGCGGCGACGACATCACCATCGTGTTCCAGGAGCCGATGACCTCGCTCAATCCGCTGCACACCATCGAGAAGCAGATCGGCGAGATTTTGCTGCTGCACCGCGGCCTCACCGGCGCCGCGGCGCGCGCCCGCACGCTGGAAGTCTTGACCCAGGTCGGCATTCCCGATCCGCAATCGCGGCTCAACAGCTATCCGCATCAGCTCTCGGGCGGCCAGCGCCAGCGCGTCATGATCGCCATGGCGCTCGCCAACGAGCCCGATCTCTTGATCGCCGACGAGCCGACCACCGCGCTCGATGTCACGGTGCAGGCCCAGCTCATCGCGCTGTTGAAGGACATCCAGCAGCGGCTCGGCATGTCGCTTCTGTTCATCACCCACGACCTCGGCATCGTGCGCAAGCTCGCCGACCGCGTCTGCGTGATGAAGGACGGCAAGATCGTCGAAGAGGGCACGGTATCGCGCGTGTTCGCGGCACCCCAGCACCCCTACACCCAGGCGCTGCTCGCCGCCGAGCCAAAGCCCGATCCGGCGCCGCTGCAACCCGCCGCGCCGGTGGTGCTGGATGCCGATCACATCAAAGTCTGGTTCGCGCTCACCCGCGGCGTGTTGCGCAAGGTGGTCGGCCACGTCAAGGCCTGCGACGGCATTAGCATTAAACTGCACCAGGGCGAGACGCTCGGCATCGTCGGCGAATCCGGCTCTGGCAAATCGACGCTAGGGCGCGCGATTCTGCGCCTGATCTCCTCGGAAGGCTCCATCGTGTACATGGGCAACGAGCTCCAGAACCTTCGTTTCAAGGAGATGCTGCCGTACCGCCGCGACATGCAGATCGTGTTCCAGGACCCCTACGGCTCGCTGTCGCCGCGCATGTCGGTCGCCGACATCATCAAGGAGGGGCTGAAAGTCCATCATCCGAAGATGACCGACCGCGAACGCGATCAACGCGTCGTCCAGGCGCTCAACGACGTCGGCCTCGATCCCGAAATGCGCTTCCGCTTTCCCCATGAATTTTCCGGCGGGCAACGGCAGCGTATCGCGGTGGCGCGCGCCGTGGTGCTGGAACCGCACTTCGTCGTGCTCGACGAGCCGACCAGCGCGCTCGACATGCTGATCCAGGCGCAGATGGTCGATCTGTTGCGCGACCTGCAGAAGCGGCGCAACCTGACTTATCTGTTCATCTCGCACGACCTGCGCGTCGTCGCCGCGCTGTCGAGCCGGCTGATCGTGATGCGGCATGGCCAGGTGGTCGAGGCCGGCGATGCCGCCGAGCTGTTCCGCAATCCGAAGAGCGACTACACCCGCGCCTTGTTCGCCGCCGCGTTCAATCTCGAAACCGCGCCCGTGGGCGTGGTGGCGGAGTGATGGCGTTCGCCATGAGCAAGTACCGTCCGCTTCCTGCTCGCCGCCGGGCTTGCCGCCTTAGCGTTGCTGGCAGGGTACGCCGGCACCGCGGCGCAGGACCGCGACCGCTCGATGGCGACTGTCGCGGAAATTCCGCTCGTCGGCGATGAAGGCCAGGAGGTGCCCAATCACGCCGTCAAGCTGTTGGGGCCGATCGATAAATTGCCTGGTGTGGTGACGGTGGGCAATCCGAACGGCAAGACGACGCTGGTCGAATTCTACGATCTCAATTGCCCGTATTGCCGGATCGCCTCCGCCGATATTGCCGACATGGTCGATCTCGATCGAGAGCTCAAGCTCGTGCTGGTGCCTTTCCCGGTGCTCGGCATCGCCTCGATCATGGCGAGCCGAGTCGAACTCGCGGTGGCAAAGCTCGGCACGGCCCAACAATTCTACGACTTTCATCGCAAGATTTACGCCCAGCGCGGCGTCACGGATAGCGCGCGCGCTCTCGAAGTTGCGCAGGGGCTCGGCCTCGACAAAAAGGCGTTGACCAGGATCGGCGACAGCGACGAAGTCACCGAGATGATGAAAGCCCATGTCCGGCTCGGCAATTCGCTCGGGCTTGCCGCGACGCCCGCCTTCATCATCGACGGCGTCGCCATCCTCGGCTATCCCGGCCGCTACCGGCTGCAGGCGATCGTCGATGCGTCCGACGCCTGCGGCAAGGTCGTGTGCTAAGGCGACAAGCCGCGCCAGCGCGGCATTGGAGTTTTGGGATGAAACGCGTTCGCAGTTTTCTGGCCGGCCTGTCTTGTGCCGTGTCATTGATGGTCGCAGCATCGGCATTCGCCGAGCCGGTCAAGATCGTGGTTCCCTTTGCCGCCGGCGGCCCGGTCGATCAACTGGCGCGCATCCTGGCGAGCGAGTTGGGGCCGAAACTCGGTGAGGACGTCATCGTCGACGATCGCGGCGGTGCCGGCGGCGCGATCGCTGCCGAATACGTGGCGCGCGCAAATCCTGACGGCAAGACGATCCTGCTCGGCAGCCTGGGCGCGTTCGTCATCGGCCCGATCCTCAAACCGCCGGCCAATTACGATCCGGTCAAATCGTTCGAGCCGGTGATGCTGGTCGGTTCGGTCCCTTCCCTCATCGTCGTCAACAATGAGCTCGGCGTTTCGACCATGGCGGAGCTGATCGCCAAGGCGAAGCGGCAAAAGCTGAGCTACGGCTCGGCCGGGCCCGGCACGACGATGAATATCGCCATCGAAATGCTCGACAACGCCGCGGGCGTGAAGATCACCCACGTGCCCTATCGCGGCGCGGCCCCGGCGATCACCGATCTCCTCGGCGGCCACGTCGACATGCTCAACGCCGATTTGCCGGTCCTGCTGCCGCTGGTGAAAGCCGGAACGGTCAAGGCGCTGGCGCTGTTTTCGCCCGAACGCTCGCCGCTGTTGCCGGACTTGCCGACAACCAAGGAACTCGGCATGCCGGACGTCATCATGGAAAACTGGTACGGCATATTCCTGCCCGCCGGCACGCCATCGCAAGTGCGCGACAAGCTCGAACGGGCGCTGTTCGCAGTCGTCGCCATACCCGCCATCAAGCAACGGCTCGCCGAAAACGGCATGCACGGCATGCTCGACCATGATGCCTTCGTGGCGTCGCTGGCGAAGCAATTCGCCGCGTGGCCGGACAAGATCAAAACGCTCGGCATCACCGGCGAGTAGCGCGACTTCTATCGCGCCTTGCCGAACAGTTCCGGCACCGGCACGCCCGCGGCGATCCTGGCTTCCCGCGCCTGCTCGGCGACGACGTTGCGTTGCGCCCGCTGCAGCACCTCGGCCGTGCGATCGCGCGGGATGAAGCAGACGCCGGTCTCGTCGGCCAGAACCAGATCGCCCGGATTGACCGTGATGCCGCAGATCGCGACCGGCTTGTTGATGGCGATGGTTTGGACGCGCCATTTGCCGGTGATCGGGCTGACGCTGCGCGACCAGATCGGATAGCCGATGCCGCGGGAGTGATCGACGTCGCGCGCGCCGCCGTCGACAATGGCGCCGATCTCGCCTTGGCGGTGACCGATGGTGGCGGAAATGCCGCCGAGATTGGACACCTGATCGACGCCTTGCAGGACGATGACGTCGCCTGCTTCCGCAAGATTATGCGCTTCGATCTCGCCGAGGCCCGAAACGCCGGCTTTGACTTTTTCGGCAGCCGGGGCGTCAGCTGGCACGTTGCGCACCGTCAGCGCCCGCCCGACGAGACGCGCTTTCGGATCGGTCGGCTGCAACACCGCAGCCGGCACGGCGCCGACGATACCGAGTTCGTCCATCGCGTCCGAAGCAATGCCGGTGAGATCCGGCAGCGCGCGGAAGCCATCGAGAATATCGGTCGGCAGAGCCGGTAGGTCCAACGTGCCGAAGGCGTCCGCGGGTAGCTTGCCGAGGGTCTGTTTCGCCATGGCAAAAAACTTAAAACCCGAACAGCTTGGTCGGATTGTCGACCAGCATGAGCTTACGGGTGCGTGCGTCGGGCGCGATCTCGGCGATGAGATCGGTGAGCTGGCCGTCGTTGGGCACCTCGCCCGGCTTGTGGTTGGGGTGCGGCCAGTCGGTGCCCCAGACGATGCGCTCGGGCGCGTGGGTGGCGAGCGCGCGCGAGAACGGCAAGGTTTCTTCGTAAGAATGCGGATGCTTGGTGATGCGGTCGCTGCCGGACAGTTTGACCCAGACGTTGCCGCGGTCGAGCAAACGCAACAGCCTCCGAAACGCCGCGCCGTTCAAGCCTTCGGCGATATCGATACGCCCCATATGGTCGATCACCACCGGCGCCTCGATCGCGGCGATGAAATCGTAGTAGTCCACCAAGCCGCTGCCGCCGACGTGATTGGCGACATGCCAGCCGTAGGGCGAGACCTTCTCGATGATCTTGCGCATGTCGTCGCGCGGCCGCGGCGCGCCGCCGTGGGGAAAATACCAATGCAGCCGCACGCCGCGCACGCCGGCATCGTCGAGCCGCTCGACTTCGGCATCCGGCGTCGTCGGCTCCAACAGCGCGACGCCGCGATAGCGATCGTTGCCGGCTTCGAGCAGGTCGACCAGCACCCGGTTGTCGCTGCCGTGCGCCGTCGATTGCACGAACACGCCGCGCTGGAAGCCCAAGAATTCGTGCAGCCGGAACAGATCTTCCTTGGACGCGTCGGTCGGCGTGAACGGCCGGTTCGGCGCATAGGGAAATTTGCTGTGCGGCCCGAACACGTGGAAATGCGAATCGCAAGCCAGCGGCGGCAGCGCGATGCTCGGCTTTTTCGGATTCGGGTCGTGCGGCGGGATGGTCGGGGTCAGGTCGTCGGGCTTGATGGCCATTGTCGGTGTGCTCTTTCAAGAATTCAATCGCAGCGCGCGGTCATGCCGCCATCTACCACAATTTCGGTGCCGGTGATGAAGCGGGCTTCATCGGAGGCCAAAAATAATACGGCGGCCGCCGTATCGCGCCCGTCCCCCATGAAACCCAGTGGAATTCGCGCCACGCGGGACTTCAGCAAAGCCTCAATATCGCCGCCGGTGCGCTGCTTGGCCAGACGCGCTTCCACCATGGGGGTGTGCATCTGGCCCGGAATCACCGTGTTCACGCGGATGCCGTTCCTGGCATATTGCACCGCCGTCACCCGCGAGAACTGGATGACCGCGGCCTTGGCCGAGGCATAGCCGATCTGCGGCGCGCCGGTATAGCGCGTGCCCGAAGCCGACGCCGTGTTGACGATGGCGCCGCCGCCTTGCGCGATCATCACCGGGATGACGTGCCGGCAGGCGAGGAAGACGCTCTTGAGATTGTAATCGATCTGGCGATCGAACGTTTCTTCCGACATTTCCGCCGCGCCGCCCGCGGCCGAGCCGCCAACGTTATTCACCAGTATGTCGATGCGGCCGAAAACCTTGCGGCACGCTTCCGTCATGTCGCGCACCTGCGCGTCATCGAGCACGTCGCAGACGTGGGTCGCGATCTCACCGTCGTTGCCGACGCGCGCGACCGTTTCCGTCATCGAATTGGCATCCTTGTCGACGGCAAAAACCTTGGCGCCCTCGCGCGCAAACAGCACCGCCGCGGCGCGGCCGTTGCCCCAGCCCGGCCCAATACATCCGGCGCCGCTGATCAGCGCGACTTTGCCTTCGAGTCGTCCCGGCATGTGATCCCCTGGCCCGCCCCCTCGTCATTGCGAGCGGAGCGAAGCAATCCAGTTCTGAGGCGCCGCCTGGATTGCTTCGTCGCTCCGCTCCTCGCAATGACGAACGGCCTATCCCCACAATTCCTTGGTGGCGAGCTTGGCACCTTCGGCGAGCGCCTGCAATTTGGCCCAGGCGATTTGTGGATGAATGCGGCCGCCGAGGCCGCAATCGGTGCCGGCGATGACATTCTCGCGGCCGACCACCTTGGCATAGCGCACGATGCGGTCGGCCACGACCTCGGGATGCTCGACGATGTTGGTGGCGTGGCTGACCACGCCGGGAATGAGCAGCTTGCCGTCGGGCAGTTTTGCATCCTGCCACACCCGCCATTCGTGCTCGTGGCGGACATTGCCGGCTTCGACCGAATAGGCGCCGGCGTTGACGCTGAGCACCAGGTCGACGATGTCCTTGAGCGGAATGTCCGTGGTGTGCGGGCCGTGCCAGCTCCCCCAACAAATGTGGAAGCGGATGCGATCGGCCGGCAGTCCGCGCAGCGCGTGATTGAGCGCTTCCATGCGCACCTGCTCGAATTTCTTGAACTCTTTTAGCGGCGGCTCAGGATTGATCATGTCCCAGTTGTCGGGAAGGCTCGGATCGTCGATCTGCAAGACGATGCCGGCATCGACGATAGCCTTGTATTCGTCGCGCATGGCGTCGGCCGAGGCGAACAAAAACTCTTCTTCGGTCTTGTAATAAAGGTCGACGCCGCGGGCGAAGCTGCCCGGGCCGATCGAGCACATGAAGCCTTCTTCGGCGCCGGTCGCGGCCAGCGCCGTTTTCAAATTGTCGATATCGGCTTGCAGCGCCGCATGACCGGTATATTTGATCGGCCCGGTGCAAGCCGGCCGTCCCACCGGCCGCCGCGCCGCGCTCCCCATCAGACTGCCGCTCGATTCCGGATCGAGATAAAACTCGCCGAATTTCTGCCAGTCGCGGCGGTTGGCGAACGAGGTCAGCGCCACGTCGGCGACGGTTGATTTCTTGTGCTGGGTTTCGTGCGCGGCGGCGGCAGGGCTGCCCGCCGGCGAAAATCCCGACATCCGGGCAAAGGCGTAATTCCACCATGCCCCGTAATCGTAGGAGCCGCCCACCGGCTTGCCGAACTCGCCGTCGTCGGGAATGTCGACGCCGAGCTCGCGCTGCTTCTTGACCACGTCCGCAACCGACGCGGCGAGGCATTGCGCGTAAGCCGCATCGCCTTTGCTTTCGCCGACGGCAATTGCCTTGCTCATGGCGATGAGACTAGCCGGCCGCGACAGGCTGCCGGCGTGGGTGGTGAGAATGCGATCGGTGCTGTGCTTCATGGCTTACGTGAAACTTCCCCCAAAAAATTTATTGCCGCAGGCCGCGCGATTGGCGGCCCGCGGCGTGACCGTCAGATCAGCGGTCCCGGATTATTCCGGTATTTTTTCACGATGGCGTCGGCCGTCATATAGGCCAGCGCCTGGATGGTCAGCGTCGGATTGAAGCCCGCGCCCATGGTCGGGAAGGTCGATGAGCCGACCAGGAACAGATTGGGGTGATCCCAGGTCTGGCTGTATTTGTTGACGACCGAGTCCTTCGGATCGCTGCCCATGCGGGTGCCGCCCTCGTGGTGCGCGCCCGGCGCGCCGGCCGGGCTGACCGGCGCCGGCCAGACTTGCGGGCCGCCCATGGCACGGCCGATTTCGACGAGCTTGTTCTGCACGAATTCGACGCGTGCCTTCTCGTTCGGCCGCCGCCAGTCGTAGGTGACGCGCGGCGCCGGCATGCCCCAGGCGTCGCGCACGTTCGGATCGAGATCGATGGTCTGATCCGGATACGGCAGGTTCTCGGTCTGCGCCACCATGGCGCCGTGCCGCGCATAGGCCTTGGCGAAGAAGTCGCGATATTTGGCGCCCCATTTCGGTATGCCGGGCGGCGTGGCGATGGTCGAGGCGGCGATCGGACCGCCTTGCAGGTTCGGCGTGCCGATCGAGAGCTGCGCGCCGCGGATGAAGCCTAAGCCCGCATGGTCGAAATTGTCGGCGTTGAAGTCGTCGATGGTGTGCTTCTGGGCGCTCGGGCCCATGAAGTTGTTGATGTAGCGGTCGTCGAAGGTGACGAACACGTTCGCCATCATGTGCGCCATGATGTGCTTGCCGAGATGCCCGCTGGAATTGGCCAGCCCGTTGGGGAATTTGTCGGTCTTCGACAGCAGCATCAGCCGCGTATTGTCGTAGATGAACGGCGCCACGATGACGATGTCGGCTTCGATCGTGTTGTCGGTGCGGCCGGGGCCGTAATACGACACGCCCGTCACCTTGCCGGTGTTGTCGCTGTTGACGCGATAGCACATGGCGCCGGTGAGGAGCTTGAAATTGCCGGTGGCGTCGGCCTCCGGCAATTTGGTGACCAGGATCGACGATTTGGCGCCGACGTGGCAGCCGAACGCCTGGCAGAAGCCGCAATAGGTGCAGCCCGGCCGGTTGTTGTAGGGCACCGAAGCGATGGCGCGCGGCGACGAGAACGGATGCAGGCCGAGTTTTTTGGCGCCGGCCTCGTACAGAATTGCCGACTGATCGACCAAGAGCGGCGGCAGCGGATATTCGCGGCTGCGCGGCGCCTCGAAGACGTTGCCGCCTTCGATCTTCTTGCCTTGCAGATTGCCGGCCTTGCCCGACACGCCAAGCTCGTATTCGGCCTGGTCGTAGAACGGCTCGAGTTCGGCGTAGCTCACCGGCCAGTCGACCAGCGAGGAATCGTCCGGGATCGCCGACGCGCCGTAGCGCTCGATGGTCTTGCTGCGCACGCGGAAATCGTCCTCGTGCATGCGCCATGACAGCGTGCCGTAATGCACCGTGCCGCCGCCGGCCTGGTTGCCGTTGTTGAGGCTCGGCATCGGATTGGCGCGCGCATTGCGCGTTCGGCCGCCAGGTGACCGGATCGGTCTTGATGTTGGGCCGCAGATCCTGGCGCTCGAAATAGCGCAGCTCGTCATGCGGTTCGAAGTCCGCCGTCTTGAGCCGCGGACCGCGTTCGAGCCCGATCACTTTCATGCCGGCCTTGGCGAGCTCGGCGGCGATGATGCCACCGGCAGCGCCGACACCAATGATCACGACATCGGTTTTTTCCGTTGCCATGGCTCAACCCTCCCTGCTCTTGGCCCGCGCCTGCAAGCCGATGATGGGCTCGCGCGTGAACGCTTTGGTGCTTTGCATATCCTCTTCGGTGAAGATCGGCTGCGCGCCGGGAAAACCGACCAGACGCCAGCCGGCAAAATCCTTGTTGCCGCCATAGATCGGGTCGGCGAACATGCCTTCCATGGTGTGGGTGCGCAGCGTGTTGAAGAACGCTTGCGCGGTCGGCCACACGAAGGCCGGCGCCTTGCCCTGCTCCAGCGCGGTGATGGTTTCGTCCTGTTGTTCCGCCGTGAGCCTGCGAAACGGCTTGCCGTAAGTTTGCGTGCAATGGGCGTCGAGCTGGATGATGCCGGTCCGATAGAACTCCTGCTGGTCGGAGTACGCGCCAGAAAGCGCCAGGTCGATGTAGTTCAACACGCCGGCATCGGTCGCCCCCGGCAGGCCCGGCGCGCCCGGCATCAGCCGCTCGGTGAACGCCGTGATGGTGCGCGAATCATCGTCGTTGAAGAACGCGCCGTGGCCGCCGCTCATGTCATGCATGACATGCTCGGCATGGTCCTTTGCCGGCGCATCCATTGCGGCGTGGTGCTGGTGATTGCTTTTGGCGAGTGCGTCCGGAACCAACGCTGTGGTGACGGCGGCGCCGGCGCCCAGCGCCGTGCCGACCAGGAACGCACGACGGCCTTCATCATGCTTGGTCATGAGTGATCCTCCCTTGTGCTCCGATCCGGTTCGTCTGCTGCATGACGTGCAGCGAAGGCTTCCGGACCGGCGATGGGGCGCGTTCTGTCGAGATGCGCAGCCTCCACCATTCAGACTGTGCTTTTTGCGCGGGCCAGGCAAGCCGCGAACTGCGCATGCGTCGTCGCGCCGGAACCGCGGCGAACGCAGATGTCCTGGCACATTTCTTGGCACATTATTCGCGCCCTGCCGGCTTGCTAGACTGTCCGGCGTCGCGAGCGTAACAAGGCCCGGCCGAGGAGCTTTTGAAGAGATGCTTGGAGACCTGTCGGTATCGCTCTGGCGCGGCGGCCAAGGACGGCCGCTACGAGACCTACAGCGTGCCGCAGCGCGCGAGCCAGACCGTGCTCGACGTCGTGACCTTCGTGCAGCGCCATATCGATCCGACCTTGTCGTATCGCTTCGCCTGCCGGGTCGGCGTCTGCGGCTCCTGCGCCATGACGGTCAATGGCCGACCGCGCTGGACCTGCCGCACCCATGTATCGAAAGTCGCTGGCAGCGGCCACCTCGAGATCGGCCCGTTGGAAAACCTGCCGGTCATCAAGGATTTAACGACCGACATGCAGCCGTTCTTCGAGAAGTGGCAGCAAGCTCAAGGAGTTTTTGCGCCAAGCAAGACAAGGCACGACGAAATCGAGCAAATCCGCCCCGACAGCCCGGCGCGGCGCTTGGTCGACGCGGCGATCGAATGCATCAATTGCGGCGTCTGTTACGCCGCCTGCGATACGGTGCGCTGGAACCAGGATTATCTCGGCCCGGCGGCGCTGACGCGGGCCTGGACGCTGGACAACGACGAACGCGATGCCGGCGGCACCGCGCGCCTGCAAGCGGTGGCGGCGGCGGGCGGTTGCCACGCCTGCCACTCGCACCAATCCTGCCAGGAGCTTTGCCCACAGGCGCTCAATCCCACCGCTGCTATCGCGGGCCTCAAGCGCCGCACCGTGGCGGCTTATCTGAAAGGCGAGATCAAGGCATGAATGTGCGGCTCTATGTGTGGCAGCGGGCGACGGCGGCGCTGATAGCGCCGCTCGTTCTCATCCACATCGCCGTCATCTTCTACGCCACGCGCCAAGGCATGACGGCGGCGGATATTCTGTCGCGTACCCACAACAGTATCGTGTGGGCGTCGTACTACGGACTTTTCGTTGCCGCCGCTTCAATTCACGCCTCGATCGGCGTGCGTAATGTCTTGACCGAGTGGTTGTCCCTTCACGATCGCCGCGCCGGCCTGTTTGCCATCGTATTCGGATTGCTTTTGGCGGCGCTCGGTGCCCGCGCGGTTTATGCCGTGGTGCTGTCGTGATCGCGCGCGGAACAATGCATCGCGGCAGCGCGCTGTGGATCGCAGCCTTGGTGCATCGGCTGTCCGGCCTCGCTTTGGCGATTTTCCTGCCGCTGCACTTCCTGGCGCTTGGCCTCGCTATCGTCGGCGAAGCCAAGCTTGAAAGCTTCTTGCGCTGGACCGATCAGCCGCTGGTGAAATTTGCCGAAAGCGGGCTGGTCTTTCTGCTCACGGTGCATCTGCTCGGCGGCGTGCGCGTTTTGGTGATCGAGAACCTCGATTGGCGCGATGGCCAGAAACAACTGGCAACGCTCGCGGCCGCGGTGTCGGCGATCATCGCTTTCATATTCCTGGCGCGGGTGTTTTGAGAATGAATGTCGAGCATCTCAAGACCGACATTCTGATCCTCGGCGCCGGCGGCGCCGGACTGTTTGCGGCGTTGCACGCCTTGAAGGCGAACCCCGATCTCGACATCACCATCGTCAGCAAGGGTCTGCTCGGCAAATGCGGCTGCACTCGCATGGTGCAGGGCGGCTACAACGTCGCGCTCAATCCCGGCGACTCGATCGAGCGCCATTTCATGGACACCATCGAAGGCGGCAAATGGCTGCCGCACCAGGAATTGGCCTGGACGCTGGTCACCAAGGCGATCGAGCGGGTGCAGGAACTGGAAAACGAAATCGGCTGCTTCTTCGATCGCAATCCCGACGGGACGCTCCACGGCAAAGCCTTCGCCGGCCAGACTTTCGATCGCACCGTGCACAAGGGCGACCTCACCGGCATCGAGATCATCAACCGGCTGATGGAACAGGTGTGGGCGCGGCCGATCCGCCGGCTGGAAGAGCACCGCGCCGTCGCGCTGATCCCGTCGAAGGACGGTGCGCTTTCCGGCGTGCTGCTGATCGATGTGCGAACCGGCGCATTCCGTTTCGTCGCCGCGCAAGCGGTGCTGCTGGCGACCGGCGGCGGCCCGACCATGTATCGCTATCACACGCCGTCCGGCGACAAGAGCATGGACGGCCTCGCCATGGCGCTGCGCCTCGGCCTGCCCTTGCGCGACATGGAGATGGTGCAATTCCATCCGACCGGCCTGCTCGCCGGCCCCGACACGCGCATGACCGGCACGGTGCTGGAGGAAGGCTTACGCGGGTCCGGCGGCCATCTGCTCAACGGCGCCATGCACCGCTTCATGGGCGATTACGATCCAAAACTCGAGCGCGCCACCCGCGACGTCGTCAGCCGCGCCATCTATGCCGAGATGCGCGCCGGACGCACCACGCGCAACGGCGGCGTCTATATCAAGATGGGTCATCTCGGACCGGCCAAAGTGGCGAAGGAGTTCAAGGGCATGGTGGATCGCTGCCGCGACTGCGGTTTCGATCTGGCCGGCGGCTTGGTCGAAGTGGTGCCGACGGCGCATTATTTCATGGGCGGCGTCGTCTGCGAGGTCGACACCGCGACGGAGCGTTTCGGCCTGTTCGTCGCCGGCGAGGATGCCAGCGGCATGCACGGCGCCAATCGGCTCGGCGGCAATGGCGTCGCCAATTCGACGGTGTTCGGCGGCATTGCCGGCGACGTGATGCCGCGCTGGATCGCCGCCAATCCCGGACATCGGGAGCCGGATGCAAACGTGCTCGATGCCGAACTCGCGCGCGCCCAGCATCCGTTCTCGCAAAAAGCCGGCGATGTGAACGCGCTGCGCGAAACGCTGCTCGATTCCATGTGGGACGAAGTCGG
This sequence comes from uncultured Alphaproteobacteria bacterium, assembly GCA_963831975.1. Lineage (GTDB taxonomy): Bacteria > Pseudomonadota > Alphaproteobacteria > Rhizobiales > Xanthobacteraceae > BOG-931. The sequence continues at coordinate 640,533 of CAWHSO010000025.1, read as the reverse complement.
CGTCGTGCGCGACCGGGCCAGCATCGCGCGCGGCCTCGCGGCGCTCGACCGGATCGAGGCGGAACTCCTGGCCACCGGCGTCGCCGACGCCGATCGCCGCTTCAATTTGACCTGGCACGACTGGCTCAATCTGCGCTCCTTGTGCGAAGTGAGCCGGGTCATTGCGCTGGCCGCGCTGAAGCGCGAGAATTCCCGCGGCGCCCATTTCCGGTCCGATTTCCCGGAACCCGGCGATTTTGCCACCTCGACCTTCACGGTGGCGCGGCAGGGCGCGAACGGGATCGAAATCGGTGAACAGCCCGTGCAATTCACCCATGTGAAGCCGGGCGAGACGCTGCTCCGCGATGCGCTCGCGGCCGAATAATATGATCGAGGCGAACATGATTCCGCTCTCCAGCATCCAGCGCACCGCCGAGGATTTGATGGCGAAGGCCGCCATCGAAATTCCTGACGATTATCTCGACGGCTTGCGGCGCTGCGTCGATACCGAAAAAGGCGATCTGTCGGCCTTCGTCATCAAGGCCATGCTGGAGAATTACGAAGCCGCCAAGGAAGACCGCCGCGCCATGTGCGGCGATACCGGCCTGCCGCGCTGGTACGTCAAGATCGGCAACGAGGCCAAGATCGAAGGCGGCCCGGTGGCGCTCGAAGCGGCGCTGCGCCGCGCCACCGCGCGCGCGACCACGAATGTGCCGCTGCGGCCCAACCGCGTGCATCCGCTGTGGCGCACCGATCACAACAACAATGTCGGCATCGGCGCGCCGGAGATCGAATATGCGTTTCATCCCGACGCCGACTGGATCGAGTTGACCACCGTGCACAAAGGCGGACTGTTCGGCTCGGATTACCGCATGCTGTTTCCCGGCGACGGCATCGAAGGCATCAAGCGCTTCTTTCTCGATACCTTGATCGGCTTCGGCAAGCGCGGGCTGGCCTGCCAGCCGGCCATCGTCGGCGTCGGGCTTGGCGGCTCGAAGGACACCTCCATGGTGCTCGGCAAGCAGGCGTCCTGCCTGCGCGTCGTCGGCTCGCGCAATCCGGACCCGAAAATCTCAGCGCTTGAGGAGGAGTTCAAGGAGCTCGGCAACAATATCGGCATGGGCGCCATGGGCTTCGTCGGCTCCTCCATGGTGATCGATTGCCACATCGAGGTCGGCTATTGCCACACCGGCGGCATGCCGATGTCGGTGCACATGTTCTGCCTGTCGTCGCGCCGGGCCTGTGCGCGTATTTCGACCGACGGCAAGGCGACCTTCCGCACCGACCCGATGTGGTTCACCGATTATATGCGGCGCGAAACGGTCGAATGGGGCCAACAAGCGGCCGAGGCGGCGGAATAGCGACATGGCCGATCTCAAAACGGTTCACATCGATCTTCCGGCAAGCACGGAAAATCTTCGCCAACTGGAAATCGGCTCGGTCGCCTATCTCACCGGCCGCGTCTTCACGGCGCGTGAAGGCGTCTACAAGCGCGCGATCGTGGACGGCGCCGGCATGCCGGCGAGTAAGGACGCGCTCGGCATCACCAATTTCCATTGCTCGCCGGCGGCGTCGATCAATGCCGATGGCAGCCATACGGTCGGCGCAGTCACCGCGACGGCGTCGTTCCGCTTCGCCCAATGGCTCGGCGGCTGGTTTAAAATCTCCGGCTGCAACATCATCATCGGCAAAGGCGGCATGACGTCGGCGACCTATCGCGAGCATTTCGTGCCCAACAACGCGGTCTATCTGACCACGGTCGGCTACGGCACCGGCGCGCTGCTCGGCCGCGGCATCAAGCGCGTCGCCGGCGTCTATTGGCTGGAGGAGCTTGGCCTCGCGCAGGCGGTCTGGGTGCTCGACGTGGAAAAATTCGGCCCGTTCCTGGTCGAGAGCGATCTCGCCGGCAATTCGCTATTCGAGCGCGAGAACGCCAAGATCGCGCCGGGCCTCGACCAGCTTTATGCCGGCACCAGGCCGGCGACGCTTGCGCCGCTACGGCGAGACCGACGACAAGACCGAGGAAGTCATCTGAAATCTATTCGGTTTTCAGCTTCGCAAGAACTTCGATCTGGCGCTCTCGCCATTCGTTATTCTTCCGAGCGACGATTTCCGCCATCAGACCGATGCATTCATCGCAAATACTCAGGTCGGGTCGAGCGGTAATCAACTGTGCCGCATCGTCCTCCGATTTCCCACAAAAGCTGCAACTCAGCTTTTCCGTCATTGGCCGCCACACTTCGCTGGCAACGCGAATTGGTCCCCTGCCCCGCTTCGCTACGCGCCAGCAACTGACGATGAGATTTCATACGGCACTTGCGTCGGCCCGTAGCGCTCGATCACGGTGTTCGTGTCGCGATCGTATTGATGCTGCAACACCGTGCCCTCGCCGAGTTTTTGGCTGCGCACGATGATCGCCACCGAGCGGGTCGGGCCGCCCTGCTCGGCATGAATGGCGCGCGGCGCCACCAGGTCGACCTTACCCTGGGAGCCGGTCGTCACCGAAGCGAGCTTCACCTCGGCATGGCCCGGCCGGCTGCCGTCGTCGACCCGCTCGAAGCGCTCGAGGCTTTCGGTGCCGTCGAGCACGCCGTAGAGCACCCAGGCGTCGGCATGATCGTGCACGCTGCCGGTGCGTCCCGGCATGCGCACCACGCCGTTGACGACGAAGGCGTGGTCCGGATCGACATAGAGCAGAAGATTCTTGCGGCCTTCGGTGGAAGGCCAGCTTGCCGAATGGGTTTTCAGCGTGTCGTCCATCACCAACCGCTCCAGTAGCGGCTTCGCCTTCTCCATGCGGCGCTGGTCATCGGTTTCCGCCGCCCAGATCGCACGGAGCGCGCCGATGAATTCGTCGAAGACCGGCAAACGGTGCGCAGCAAGATTTGGATTCGACATCGCTCGATCCTTCACTCGAACAGCGGCTCGCCTTCGACGGTGCAGCGGCGAAGCAAGCGCCGCTCCTCCTTGGGGAAATCCGTGCGGGCGTGAATGGTGCAGCGGTTGTCCCACATCAAAAAATCGCCGAGCTTCCAGACGTGCTCGAAGATGAATTCGCGGCGCTCGCCGATCTCGTAGAGCTGATTGAGAATGTCATCGCTCTCTTGCGCGCTGACGCCTTCGATGCGCGTGGTCATCAACCGGTCGACGAACAGCGTTTTGCGCCCGGTGTCGGGGTGCGTGATGAAGATCGGATGCGCGTGATGCGGAATGCCGCTGATGTCGCCGGACGAATTGGCCTGCTTGGCGCGATTGTATTCGTGGATGTGCAGCGCCTTCTTGCCTTTCAGTTTTTCTTTCAGCGCGGACGGCACCGCCTCGTAAGCGTTGTACATGTTGGAGAACATCGTATTGCCGCCGGTCGACGGCAATTCGAGTGCGTAGAGGAAGGTGTATTTGTAAGGCCGCGCCGAATAGCCGGAATCGATGTGGAACCAGAACTCGCCGTCGCCGAAGGCGCCGATCGGCTGGCCGTCGACTTTGATGTTGGTCACCAGCAGCACCTTCTCGTTGTCCTGCTGGATGCCTTCGGCGCGGGCGCGCAACGGTTCCGGCGCTTTCTTGCGGCTGCCGAGGTCGCCGAAATAGGAGGCAAAGCGCAGCTGGTCATCCTGGGAAACTTTTTGGCCGCGGAACACCAGCACCAGATGCTTGCCCCAGGCGTCCTTGATGGCCGCCACCTCGTGCGCCGACAGCGGCTTGGACAGATCGACCCCGCTGATCTCGGCACCGCAGGCCGGCGACAGCGGCGTGACCTTTATCCTGGGTGCGACTTCGATCGTGTCTTGCATGGGGCGCGTCCTCTGCGGCCGGGGGTCGGCTTCACGCCGGCCGACTTGATGTAAGATGTACCGCGGCGAGCCCGGCCCCTCAAGAAGGCGGCAACGCCGTGCGGAGGAAACAGCCATGCGCAAAGTGATTGCACTCGCCCTCGCCTTCTTTGCGGCCGGGACGTTGACCGCACACGCGCAAAACTATCCGTCGCACGTCATCACCATCATCGTGCCCTACCCCGCCGGCGGTCCGACCGACACCATCGCCCGCCTCCTGGCGGAGCGGATGCAGGCAGCCCTTGGCCAAACCATCATTGTCGAGAATGTCAGCGGCGCCGGCGGCGCCATCGGCGTCGGCCGCGTCGCCCATGCCGCGCCCGACGGCTACACCGTGAGCATCGGCCACGTGCAAACCCACGTCTTCAATCCGGCGATCATGAAGCTCGACTATGACGTGGTGAACGATTTCGAGCCGGTCTCGCTGATCGCCGACACGCCGATCTGGATCATCGCAAAAAAATCTTTGCCGGCCGATGACCTCAAAGGGCTCATTGCCTGGCTCAAGGAGCAGAACGGCAAGGCCACCATGGGCACGGTCGGGGTCGGCGGCCCGACCGACGTCGCCGGCCGCATCTTCGCCAAAGAGACCGGTACGACGTTTGCGATCGTGCCCTACCGCGGCGGCGCGCCGCTCGCCGAGGATCTGCTCGGCGGCCATATCGATTTCGACGTCGGCCAGGCCGCGTCGACGCTGACCTACGTCCAGAGCGGCGAGCTCAAGGCCTATGCGGTGCTGCAGCCCAAGCGCTGGTGGGCGGCGCCCAGCGTGCCGACGCTTGACGAGCTCGGCTTTCACGACATCGACGCCAGCTTCTGGCACGGCATCTGGGTGCCGAAGGGCACGCCGAAGGATGCTATCGCCAAGCTCAACGCCGCCATTCGCACGGCGCTCGCCGATCCCGCCATCCAGGAGCGGTTCAAGAAAATCGGCCAGGAGATCTGGCCGGTCGAGGATCAGACGCCCGAGGCCCTGGCGGCGAAGCAGAAGGCGGAAATCGCCCGCTGGACGCCGATCATCAAGGAGAGCGGCATCAAGGCCGAATGACAGCCATGGGCGCACTCGACCAGCTCGAACCGATCGAAAAGGCCAGCAAGGATGCGCTGGTCGCCTTGCAGCTCGATCGCCTGAAGGCGACGCTGCATCAAGCTTACGACAAGGTGCCGCACTACAAGAAAAAGCTCGACACCGCCGGCGTGCATCCTTCCGACCTGAAAGAGCTTGCCGATCTCGCCAAATTTCCGTTCACCACCAAAGAGGATCTCCGGCAGAATTATCCGTTCGGCATGTTCGCGGTGCCGATGGCCGACATTGTGCGCATCCACGCCTCGAGCGGCACCACCGGCAAGCCGACCGTGGTCGGCTATACCAAAGCTGACATCGACACCTGGTCGCTGTTGATGGCGCGCTCGATCCGCGCCGCCGGCGGCCGCTCCGCCGACAAGATCCACGTTGCTTACGGCTATGGCCTGTTCACCGGCGGGCTCGGCGCCCATTACGGCGGCGAAGCCTTGGGCGCCGCCGTCATCCCGGTCGGCGGCGGCTTCACCGAACGGCAGGTGCAGCTCATCCGCGACTTTGCCCCCGACATCATCATGGTGACGCCGTCGTATATGCTGGCGATCGCGGACGAGTTCGAGCGCCAGGGATTTTCGCCCGCCGACTGCAGCCTGCGGCTGGGCATTTTCGGCGCCGAGCCCTGGACCGAAACCATGCGCGCGGAAATCGAGCGCCGCATGGGCATCGTGGCGCTCGATCTCTATGGCCTGTCGGAAGTCATGGGGCCGGGCGTGGCGCAGGAATGCGCCGAGACGCGCGACGGGCTGACGGTCTGGGAGGACCACTTCTTCCCCGAGATCATCGATCCGGACACCGGTCGCGTGCTGCCCGACGGCGAGACCGGCGAGCTTGTCTTCACCTCGCTGACCAAGGAGGCGATGCCGGTCATCCGCTATCGCACCCGCGATTTGACCAGGCTGCTTCCCGGCACGGCGCGCACCATGCGCCGCATCGAACGCGTCAAGGGCCGTAGCGACGACATGCTGATCATCCGCGGCGTCAACGTCTTTCCCTCGCAGATCGAAGCGGTGCTCGGCCGCGAGCCGCAGCTGGCGCCGCATTACGTCCTGGAGGTGCGCCGGCCGCACAATCTCGACGAGCTCGATGTGCTGGTCGAGATGCGTCCGGAGCTTGCCGGTAAAATGAGCGCCGAAGAGAATGAGACGCTGGTGAAGAAGGCCGAGCACCTGATCAAAGCCTATGTCGGCGTCACCGCCGCGGTGCGGGTGCTGGAGCCGGGCACCATCGAGCGTTCCCAAGGCAAAGCAAAACGCGTCATCGATCGTCGGGCGAAAAGCTGAAAAGCCGAATGGAATAGTGAAAGGACCGCGATGAGTGTCGATACCGCCATGCCTGCCGCCGCGCTGCAGTCCGCCGGCCTCGATCAGCGCGCGGTCGCCGAATGGATCGCGGTTGCGCCACAGCGCACTGGCGATTTCCATGTCGATCGGCCGCGCTATTCGCGGTATTGGCAGCTCGCCTCCGATCTGCTCGGCCGCCTGCCGAAGAAGCCGGCGCGCGGTCCGGGTGAGGCGCGCGCGGCACAGTCCATCCTCGCCGCCGCGCGCGAACAGCGCGAGCATTTCCTCGCCGCCCACGCCGAGACGCTCTACGACGAGCTGACGCACCAACGCTCGCGATTCATTCGCTTGGAAGATCTGGTCTTCGCCGCGGCCATGACCGTCCCCGGCCTGACGCCGACCGCCGCGCAAGTCGCGGCCGAGGCCGAACACTTGCAGGGCGAAAAGGACGGCGTCGAGATCGACCAGGGCATTTTCCTCGCCCACGTCCTCGCCGGCGAAACCGCCGGCCGGCATCTGTGCCACGCGATGCTGTTGCCGCGGCGGGAGACGGCAGAGTATTTGCAAAAATTCGCTACCGATGGCCGCATCGATTTCGGCAAAGTTCTCATCGAGCGCCGCGGCAAGGCGGCGATCGTGACGTCGAAGAACGAGCGGTTCCTTAACGCCGAGGACGATACCACCCTCGACGCCATGGAGACCGCGGTCGATGTCGCCATCCTCGATGCCAAGACCGACATTGCCGTGCTGCGCGGCGGCGAGGTCGAGCATCCGAAATATCGCGGCAAAAGACTGTTCGGCGCCGGCATCAACCTGACGCATCTTTATCGCGGCCAAATCCCGTTCGTTTGGTTCCTCAGGCGCGATCTCGGCTTCGTGCACAAATTCTTTCGCGGCGTGGCGCGGCCCGAGTTGCTGCCCGACGACGTGCACGGGACCGCAATTGAAAAACCGTGGATCGCCGCGGTCGAAGGCTTTGCCATCGGCGGCCACTGCCAGATCCTGCTGACCATGGACTACGTGCTCGCCGCCAACGACGCGTTTATGACGCTGCCGGCGCGCAAGGAAGGCATCATTCCGGGCGCGGCGAACCTGCGCCTGCCGCGCTTCACCGGCGACCGCATCGCCCGCCAGGCCATCCAATACGAGCGCAAGCTCGTCTGCGACAGCCCGGAAGGCCGCCTGATCTGCGACGAGATCGCGCCGCGCCGCCGACATGGACGCGGCCCTTGACCGGGTCATCGCCGGGCTTGACCAGCTCCGGCGCGGTCAGCGCCACCTCGAACCGCCGCGCGTTGCGCATCGGTCAGGAGACGCTCGACACATTCCGGATGTATTTTTCCGCTTACGCTCGCGACCAGGCCTATTGCCATTTCAGTCCCGCGCTGATCGCCAATCTCGAGCGCGAGTGGAACGCGCATAACAGGAAGGTCTGAAATTCGCCTGACACGCTCAAAACGTGAAGAGCACCGCGGCGTACCAATTCAGGCGGTCCGTCTCATCCGCATTCTGGATGCCGCGACCCAGATAACCCAAAAGGTGAAATGTATCATTCACGTCATAATGGAACCCGGCGCCGATCGATGTCGTGGCTTCGCCGCCTTTGGTGTCCGCTGTCTGGTGAAAGATTTCCAAGCCGACCTGCAGGTCCGGGAGAATCTGGCGCGTCACCACCAATCCGGTCTCGCAGAAGTCTTGGGAGTCGCCGCCGCGGTTGATCTCGCAGCCGCCGCCGCCGAACGCGGACCATGAGCCCCAGTCCTTCTGCATCCAGATCGGGAGCAGATATGAAGCGTGTTGGTCGCCGACGTTCGCGGCGCCGCTCGGCAGGAACACTCTGGGAAAGACCGCAACGTCCAGCCCAAAATTCTGCTGCGTCAGGAAGCGGTATTTTGCGGCGAGTTCAACATTGCCGAGACCGCCGACCAGCGGACCGCCATCCGGTGGGCCATAGGCTGCGGGTAGCGTGGCCGTGAGCTGCAGGTTCGGCGCTCCGCCGTAATTGAAGTCGACGCCCGCTTCCCCGCTTGTTTCACCGCGCATGGCGGTCCCGTTGGTGAACGTATATATTTCGAAATGCTTGTAATCGGTCGGCTCCGGATCGTCCGTCAGATATGGCGGACCCGCCAATGCCGGAGTTGTGACCAACAATAGCGCCGTACAGACGCACATTCGAACCGCAGAAGATATCACGGTCGACCTCCACCCAAGGACAGGCTACCAGAATTCGATTTATCGCGCTGCGGTGAGTCCTCAATATCCAATCGCCGGTCACGACCGTCGAGATCAAGGAGTAAATGCAAGATGACGGACGCCGTCGCACGGACCGCGAGCAAAGTTCCCGAGGTCACCCTCGTTTTCTGGATCATCAAGATTGCCGCAACGACGCTTGGCGAGACCGGCGGCGATACCGTCACCATGACCCTGAACTGGGGCTACCTCCTCGGCACCGCGCTGTTTCTCGCACTGCTGGTCGTGCTTGTCATCTGCCAGATCGCGGCGAAAAAATTCCATCCGTTCCTGTACTGGGCGACGATCGTCGCCTCGACCACGGCGGGAACCACCATGGCCGATTTCGCGGATCGGTCCTTGGGTATCGGCTATGCCGGAGGGTCGTCGCTGCTGTTCGCCTGCGTCATCGCCACACTCGGCGCGTGGTACTGGTCGCAAGGCTCGATATCGGTCGCCACCGTCACCACGCCGAAGGTGGAAGCGTTCTATTGGGTCGCCATCACCTTCTCGCAGACGCTCGGAACGGCGCTCGGCGACTGGATGGCCGACGGCACCGGCTATGAACATGGCGCGTTCGTGTTTGCCGCCGGATTGGCGCTGCTCGCCGCCGCCTATTTCTGGACCAACGTCTCGCGGGTCTTCTTGTTCTGGGCCGCTTTCATCCTGACGCGACCGCTTGGCGCTTCGGTCGGCGATTTCCTCGACAAGCCGGTCAGCGATGGCGGACTGGCATTCAGCCGCCCGATCGCGTCGGCGATCATCGCGGCGTTCATTATTCTTTGCATCCTCGTCCTGCCGCAGCGGGCAGGCCAGCATCCGGGCGAAGCCGAGACGGCGACGTAGCGGCGGAGCGTTCAGATCACTTGCCGCAGGAACGTGCGCTCCTCGGACAGAATGAAGCGTTCCTTTTGCGCGAGTGCAAAATTGGCGGCGCCTTCGCCATCCGATTTCAGCCGCGCCCGATAAATCTCGTAATCCGCCAGGCTCTCGAACGAGATCAGCGCGTAAGCGATGTTGTCGGTGCCCTCATGCGGCATCCAATAACCGACGACTTTGCCGCCGCATTTTGGAATGATTTTCAGCCAATTGTGGGCATAGGCTTCAAAACCGTCGCGCTTATAAGGATCCAGCTGGTAGCGAATGAAGACGGTAATCGTCATGGCGGCCTCCGGTCGGTTGGCGGCGTGGATTTTGCCGCAAAGCGATGCCGCGATGCTTCGACGAATACCGAAGCTTGAAAGCCAGCGGCAGAAGGCGATCCGATAAAAACCACCCGGCAATCGATTCGCCGCACGCCAACGATCTAGGTTCCCGGGACTGCGATCAGGCCCAATTCAGGCGCGCCAGGATCGCGCGTCCCATCACCCAATCCTTATCGCTCTCCGACAGGAAGCTCAGTTCCTCGGTAAAATGGGTGACGCGCTGGCGGTAGGTCGCCTTGGCGAACGAGTTCGTCATGTCGGTGCCCCAATAGCAGCGTTGCGGGCCGTAGGCATCGAACACGCGATGCAGATGCACCGCGACGTCGCGGAACGGATAAGGTTCCGCCGAAACGCCGGGCGAGCCCGACAACTTGACGCCGACGTTCGGATATTTGGCGAGCGCCACCGCCTGATCGACCGCCGACGCAAGCGTGTTGTCCTGCAGCATCGACGCGGTCAGGCCCATATGGTCCATGATGAGGGTGAGTTGCGGGTGGCGCTCGGCGATTGGGGCCATCTTCGAAACTTGTCCCGGAGCAAAAAACATCACGGGCACTTGCGCCTGCTCGGCGGCGGGCCAGAACCAGTCGGCCGTTCCGTCCGTCAGCCATGACACCGAAGGGCCGTTGAATAGGACGCGAACGCCGAGCATTCCCGGCTGCTCCTTCCATTTCGGCAGCAGCGCCGCGGACTGTGGGTTTTGCAGGGGAATACGGCCCATGACGTGGAAGCGGTTCGGATAGCGCTGCGCCGCTTCGAGCCCGTAGTCATTGCGATCGCCGGGCCAAGACGGCGGCACCACCACGACGCGGTCGACGCCGGCCTCATCCATCATCGGCACGAGCCGCTCGATGGTCATGGGGTCAGGGAGCTGCGGCTTGAGGCCGGGAACCCAGCGCCAGTCCGGCGATTCCGCCTTCCACAGATGGACCTGGGCGTCGACGATCATCCGTCGCGCCGGCTGCGCCGCGGCGCGTTGCGGATTTTGCATCGGCGCCACCAGACCCGCGCTCGCTGCGAGCGTGGAATAGAGAAAGCCGCGACGCGACAACATTGCGCTCCTCCCAGGGGTTTCTTGCCGCGCATTATAGCGTAATCCGCCTTGCGCTGGTAACGTCGTTTCCGCCACCGCGGATGCGCATCACGGCGTCGGCAATCGGCTCGATCGCGACCGCCATGTGATGGGCGTTGGCGTGCAGCAGAGAGTCCGGGCCGCGAACGATGGCGACGTGGCCTTTCCAGAAAATTAGATCGCCGCGCTTGAGCGTTGAAGGATCGGCGGACACCGCCGCCCCCAACGCCGCTTCCTGCATGTCGCTGTCGCGCGGGCATGAGACGCCGCACGCGGTCAGCGCGACCTGGACGAGACCCGAGCAGTCGAGGCCGAGTGCCGTCTTGCCGCCCCACAGATAAGGCGCGCCGAGAAAGCGCTCGGCGACCGTGACGAAATCCGTTTCATTCCGGTCGAGCGGCGCAAGGTGCGTCGCCGGCACATAGGCGCCGGATTGCGTCACCGCCATGCGGTCCTCGATGCGCGCGATGGCGAGCCGCGCGCCGAGCGGCAGCGCTTCGAGCGGCGGCAGCTTGATCGACGGACCGGGGAACGCCAGCGTGCGTAGCGCCGTCACCTTGTGGGTCGGCGCCGCGCCGGCCGGCGCCAGCGCGTTGTCCGGCAGCCAGCCGACGTAACCGTCGGCGGCGAGCTGGCCCCACGCCCAGCCCTCCCCGTTCGCATCGTAGATGGTGACGCGCTCGCCCTTGAGCGCCTCGGTTTCGAGCGGCGCGTCGGGCCGCGGCTCGCGGCGCAGCGGCGCCTGCGGCTCGATGACTTCGTAGACGTGGCCTTCGACGAAACGCGCCGCCGTCACTTTACCTTCGAGATGCTTCGCCGCCAGATCGGCGCGGGCCGGCGTGGTGCGAGGATCGAAGGTGGGCATTTTTTGTTCGCTTAGCCGTAGCGAGCGGCAAGTAGCGCGTAGAGCGCGCGCGCCGCCTGGCAGTCGCCGCCTTCCGGCCGGCCCGGCTTGGCGGACGCCGACCAGGCGAACAGGTCGAAGTGCAGCCAGGATTTGGCGGCGACGAAGCGGCGCATGAACAAGGCCGCGGTGATGGCGCCGCCCTGGCTGCCGCCGACATTGTTGATGTCGGCGACCTTGGATTCCAGCATCGCTTCGTAGGGCCGCCACAGCGGCAATCGCCACAACGGATCGTTCTCGCTTGCGGCGCAGCCCATCAGCTCGTCCGCCAGCGCATCGTCGTCGGTGAAGAAGGCCGGCACGTCGGGGCCGAGCGCAACCCGCGCGGCGCCGGTCAGCGTGGCAAAATCGGCGATCAGCGCCGGCTTCTCCTCGTCGGCGAGCGACAGGGCGTCGGCGAGGACGAGCCGGCCTTCGGCGTCGGTATTGCCGATCTCGACCGTAATGCCTTTGCGCGACGTGTAGATATCGCGCGGGCGAAAACTTGCGCCGGCGATCGAATTCTCCACCGCGGGAATAAGCACGCGCAGCCGCACCTTCAAGCCGCGCGTCATGACCATGTGCGCCAGCGCCAAAGCCGTCGCCGCGCCGCCCATGTCCTTCTTCATGTTGAGCATGCCGGACTCGAGCTTGATGTCGAGGCCGCCGGTGTCGAAGCAGACGCCCTTGCCCACCAGCGTGACGCGCGGATGCTTGTTGTCGCCCCACACCATGTCGATCAGCCGCGGCGCCGCCGTTACGGCTGCAGCGCGGCCGACGGCGTGGATCAAGGGGAAATTTTGCGCCAACAAGTCGTCGCCGACGATGGCGCGGATCTCCGCATTGTGGCCTGCGGCGAGCTTCCTCGCCGCCGCTTCGAGATCGGCCGGCCCCATGTCGTTCGCCGGCGTGTTGATGAGGTCGCGCGCCAGCATCACGGCTTCGGCGATGTGATCGAGCTCGTCGCGATCGAGGCTTTGCGACAGTTCGAGCTTGACCTGATGCCCTTCCGATTTGCGGTAGCGCGTGAAGCGGTAGGAGCCGAGCGCCACGGCGAGCGCGCCGAGCCGGGCATCATGCGGCTCGTTGGCAAAACGGTAGACGCCGTCCGGCAACAGCTGCGGCAGGCGGCCGGGAAGGAATAAATCCTTCACGTCGTCGGTTGCCTCGATGCCGAACAGCACGCCGCCGAGACCGTTCTTTCCCGGCAGCAGCAGATGGCGCCCGGCCTTGGGCTCGAACCCCGCGGCGTCGGCAAAGGCGCGGGCGGATGCCTCGAGACCGGCGCGAACGTCCGCGTAGGTCGCGGCCGTGACGAACCAGATCGGGACCGCGTCCGCGGTGCCGCGTGCAACGAAGATGGAGTTCATGCGTCCTGCTACCACGCCGCTTCCCGATCTGTCATGCCCCACGATGACAGGCGCGCTCGTGTGCTCGGCGGATCACTTGCGCGCTACGCGGGCTTCGGGAGGCTGGTGTTTTGCGCCCGGCTGTGGCGCACGCCGTAAAGCCAATAGACCGCAAGCCCGATCAGAAGCCACAGCCCGAAACGCAGCCAGGTGTCGAATGGCAGCCCGAGCATCAGCAGCAGGGCCGACGCCGCACCGAGCGGCGCGACGACATACACCGCCGGCGCACGGAACGGCCGCGGCGCGGCCGGCTCCCTGATGCGCAGCACCAGCACGCCGATACAGACGATGGCGAATGCGAACAGAGTGCCGATGCTGACCAATTCGCCGACCAGGCCGATCGGCAACAGTCCGGCAAGAATCGTCACGACGCTGCCGGTAATCAGCGTAGTGATGTAAGGCGTGCGGAAACGCGGGTGCACCTTGGCGGCTATCGGGGGCAACAGGCCGTCACGCGCCATGGAATAGACGATACGCGGCTGGCCCAGAATGCCGACGAGGATCACGGAGGTCAGACCGAAGATGATGCCGAGCTTCATGATCGGCGCCAGCCATTTCAGCCCGATGGCGTTGATGCCGACGGCGATCGGATCGGGGACGTTCAGCTGGTCGTACGGCACGATGCCGGTCAGCACGATGCCGACGGCGAGGTAGAGAACGGTGCACAGCGCCAGCGAGCCAAGAATGCCGATCGGCATGTCGCGCTTCGGATTTTTCGCCTCTTGCGCGGTCGTCGAGACGGCGTCGAAGCCGATATAGGCGAAGAACACCACGGCGGCGCCGCGCACCACACCGCTCCACCCGAACTGGCCGAACCCGGTATTGGGCGGAATGAAATGCCCCTGTGGATTGCCCGCCGTCACCCAATTCGCGGTGCCGAAATGCGGCGCGGCCGCGACGATGAACAAAAGGACGATCACGAGCTTGATGGCGACGATGACGTTGTTGACTCGCGCCAACTCGTGGATGCCGATCAGCACCACCGCCGTAACGCCGACCACCACGAGCATTGCCGGCACATTGAGGATCGTGCCGGTGATTTGCCACGCGCCATGGGCGGCGTCGTAGGTTAGCGGCGCGCCCGCAATAGGCAGCAGGGACGGCAATGCCGAGATCGTTCAAAAAGCTGACCACATAGCCCGACCAGCCGATCGCGACCGTCGCGGCGCCGAGCGCATATTCAAAGATCAGGTCCCAACCGACAACCCAGGCGACGAACTCGCCCATGGTCGCATAGGCATAGGTATAGGCGCTGCCGGCGATCGGTACGGTCGAGGCCATCTCGGCATAGCACAGCCCGGCACAGGCGCAGGCGAATCCCGCGAGTACGAACGACAAGGTGATCGCCGGGCCGGCATTGGCCGCGGCGGCGTGTCCGGTCAGCACGAAAATGCCGGCGCCGACAATGTCGCCGACGCCGAGCGAGACCAGGGTGAGAGCCGAGAGACTGCGCTTGAGCGGCACGCCGTCGTGCGTGGTCAACTGCTGGAATTCGGCCGCTTCGGCTTCGGCCTGCAGGCTGGCAACCGATTTTCGAACAAAATAATTGGTCATCGCGACGGTCTTGATGAACCGATGACAACGAATGAAAACGGCTTAGGTTTCAACACGCAATTCATGATCACCAGGCTCGCCCGGGTCTGAGGCCATTCAAAGCACGCCTGCTTCTTGGGGTCAGGACGGCGGGATGCGCCTGGTCATGCCGGCTACTGCGTCGCCGTCTTCTTCACGTAGGGCCCGAGTTTTTGCGACGCCTCGTGGACGTAGCTGAGATCGACCACGTCCTCGACCTTGACCGAACCATCGATCTGCTTGCTGTCCTTGAAGAACTGCCAGAACATCTGCAGCGACGGCATGTCGAGCTGGCCGTCCGGGTCGACCGCCTGAGAGATGATGTCGCGGTGTACCGCCGGGTCCTTGATGAAGGAGTACTCGGTGAGAATCTTGATGACCTGGTCGGCGTTCGGCCCGGCGATGTGCCCGTCTTTCAATGAGTCATTGTAAAAGCGCATCGCCTTGACCAGTGCCACCATGAATTTCTTGGCGTTATCGGGCTGATCCTGTGCGAATTTCGGACTGTAGAAGACCACCGCGGTCTGGCAGTTCGGGATCACCTCGTCGATGCCGACGACCTTCTTCGCAGTGCCCGATTTGAGCAGTTCGGTGGTCGTCGGCTCAACCGTGAGGCTCGCATCGATCCCTTTGTTGGCGTAGGCGGCGATCTGATTGGGAAAGCCGAGAAAGACCGGATCGATATCGTTGTAGGTCAATCCGTTCTTCACGAGCGCGTAGTTCATGATCGCATTTTCGCTGTTGCCGTTGGCGGACATCGCGACTTTCAGGCCCTTGAAATCCTTGACGCTCTTGATCTGGCCGCTGTCGACCAGGTCGGTGCGCGCCAGGATCGCCTCGAAGCCGTAGCCCGGGGCGTTGCGCGCCTTGTCTGAGACGACTTTGATGTTGATGCCGCGCTTGACCGCGTTGTAGAGCCCGGCCGAGGTGGCGCCCGAGCCGACGTCGACTTCACCGGAGCCGAGCGACGGGATCATCTTCGCCGCCGAATCGAAGCGGATGAAATTCACCTTCAGTCCCTGTTCGGCGTAGTAACCCAGCGCGTCGGCGATGAAGAGCGGGGCATCGCTCGAGGCGCCGATGGTGCCGATGGTCAGCTCCTGGGCGTGGACGCGGCCGGCGAGGCCGAGAGCCGCGGCGGCGCTGAGCCCGACGGCGAACCAACGGCGAATATTCTGCATCGGAGCCATGTGCTCCTCCTCGCTATTTGCAAACCGGCTGCACGAACCTTAGCACGCAGCGCAAAGCGCCGCCTGCGGCATGGCTGCGCGGCGAACGCTCACAACCACGGCATGAGGGAAGCGTGGATCACATCCGGCACGCCCTCCCCGCCGACCGATTTGATGGCGCGGTCGACGTCGTTGAGGCCGAAGCGGTGGGTGGTGACGAGCTCCAGCGGAAAGCGTTTGGACGCCAGCTGCGCCAGCGCCAGCTCGCAGGCCTTGTAGCTGTGGCCGCGCGCGCTCTTCATGGTGATGAATTTCACCGTGAATTTCTCCAGCGGGAAGTTCGGGAAACTGCGCCATTTCGCCTTGCGCGACGATGACTCCGCCCTTGCGCTTGAGCGCCTCGATGCCGAGCAAAATGGGAATAGTTCCGGCGCCGGCGGTGCAGTCGAGCGCGACATCGACGCCCTTGCCGCCGGTGATTTGCATGATGCGTTCGAGCGGGTCTTCCTTCTGCACGTCGATGACGTGGTCGGCGCCGAGCTTTTTGGCGACTTCGATGCGCGCCCGATCCTTCGACGTGCCGGTGACGATGATCAGCGAGGCGCCGGCCTGCTTGCAGATCACGGTCTGCGACAGGCCCTGTTGGCCGGGACCCTGGATCAACACTGTCGAATTGTAACCGACGCCACCGTCGAACAGCGACCACTCGACGCCGTTTGCCATCGGCGTCACCAGGCCGGCGAGCTCGGCGGAAACGCCCTTGGGCACGTGATGCACCACGGCGTTCCACGGCAGGTACATGTATTGCGCGAAGCCGCCCCAAAGGTGCGGCGGCTTTTCGTCCGACGTATAGCCGTAGCGGATGGCGTCGGGATTGGTGCGCCAGTTGGTGTTCTCGCAATGGCGATACTGACCGGCGTGGCACCATTCGCATTTGCCGCATGACACGTAGTGCTCGACAAAGACGAGGTCTCCCTCTTTGAATCCTTTGCGAAGCGTGAACTCGCGGCCGGCCTTGGCGATAGTGCCGATGTTCTCGTGCCCCATGATGGTGGGCTTGTTGTTCGGCGGATGCTTGTAGAGCTTGACGTCGGTGCCGCAGATGCCGCCGACCTCCATCTTCATCAATGCCGCGTCCTCCGGGATGTCCGGCATCGGATATTCGCGGATTTCGGTCTTGCTCGGCCCGGTGCGCACCGCCGCCAGTACTTTTTCAGCCACAGAAAATCACTCCTTGTTGGTCTTCTTGGTCGTATAAATCCACTCTAGTGTCACGTTTCCGCGATCCGCAAGCCCTCGCAAACTAACGATATAGGTACGATGCCCGCCCCGTTCGACATGATGCGCTCGCGAAAGCCGGGCCCCGACCATGACGCCGCGCTCGATCGGGTGCGCGACTGGACGCGTGCGCGTTTTGCGCTCACCGACGACGAAACGGTCATGGTATCGCAGGTGACCTGCAGCGTTCCCGGCTGTCCGCCGATCGAAACCCACCTGGTGTTCTGGACCGCCGCCGGGCGGCATCACTTCAAGATCTTCAAGCCGCTCGCCGACGTGATCGAGGACGACCTGCCGCCGGCCTTCATGAAGAACGCGCTCCTTGCGCTCGAAGGCCTCGACTGCGACTGCTGCTGAGGAGCATCGGGTTGCTATGCATCCTCATACTCTCGTTCGCGTGACGAATGCTGGATGGTGAGAATAACGATCTCGTCAACACTTCGGTCCAAAACATAATAGATCAAGTACGAATACCTCCGGATTACGAACTTGCGCACGCCTTCGATTGTTTGGCGCCGACCGGCTTCAGGGAACAGCACGAGATCTTGTAAGGAATCGAGGATGGCGGCGCGTACACGCAACGAAGCATTTGGATTACGCTCACGGATATAATCGGCAATGTCGAGGAGGTCCTGCGTCGCTCGCGGTGTAAAGCGAAGCTTCATCGATCGAAGCGACGAAACGCTGCCTCCACTTCGGCATCGCTGGCAAATTCACGGCGCTTGGCCTGCGCAAGACCCTCAAGGACTGCCGGCAGGTGCGCGGCGTCAACCGCCTCGGGCTCGCCGTCGCTCGCGGCGAGCCGCAGCATGGCGCGGGCGATCTCGTCCTGGGTGGCAGGCGACAAACGGCTCACCGCTTCGAGGGCACGCTCCAGGAGCTTGGTCATGGATAAAGAATATGCACTTTCTTGCGCAAAGTCACAACCGCCAAGGACTGTCTATAGGCCCACAGCCGCGAGCGCGTCGGCTTGGCGCTTGGCGACGCGGTCCATCGAGAACCGCTCGATCGCCTCGTTGAACAGCCGATAAAAATTCAGCTCGGCGCGCAAATGCAGGAACACGGCGCCGAGCCCGATCGCGGCGCGATCCATGAACACGAACTCGCGCGGCACCGTCACCGGGCCTTTCTGCTTGAGCGCCTGGTGCACGCGGAACGCTTCGCGCCGGCCGTATTCCGACGGCTTGACGCCGTCGGCGATGCTGCGCACGCGGTCGTCGAGCAGCGGCGCATAGATGAAGCGCGCCCAGATGTTGAGCGTGTCGATGAGATCGCGCGACAGCCGGCGAAAACCCCAGGTCTCGTAGGCGTGGACGACGAGATCGTCGTCGCCGCGCAATAGCCCGTGATAGAGATCGACGACGCCGCGGACGAATTTCGGCGGGAAAATGCGGATGCAGCCGTAATCGAGCAGGTTGATGCCGGCGGGGGCGCCGTCGCGCGCGAATACCGTGTAATTGCCGAGATGCGGATCGCCGTGGATGACGCCGAAGCGGCTGAACGGAAACCACCACGCGGTGAACATCGCGGTCGCCGAGCGCGTTGCGCGCCTCGAGCGGATCGTTCCTGTGGGCCAGCATCTTGCTGCCGTCGAGCCAGTCGAGCGTGAGCAGCCGTCCGGTCGACAGTTCGGGCCAGGCACGCGGCACGCGGACGATATCGGTGCCGTCGAGCATGGCGCGGTAGAGCGCGACGTGCTTGGCCTCGCGGCGGTAATCCAGTTCCTCGCGCACCCGCGCGCCGATCTCCTTGCCGATTTCGCTGGTGTCGATCGCCGCATCGAGCCGCCGCCGGATCGCCAGCAGCCATTGCAGCTGCTGCAAATCGGCTTCGACCGCGGACTGCATGTCGGGATATTGCAGCTTGCAGGCCAGCATCGCGCCGTCGAGCGAGCGGGCGCGGTGCACCTGGCCGAGCGACGCGGCCGCCGCCGGACGATGCTCGAAGCTTGCAAACCGCTTCGCCCAGTCGGCGCCGAGCTCGGCCATCATGCGGCGCTTGACGAAGGCCCAGCCCATCGGCGGCGCTTCGCTCTGCAATTTCTGCAGCTCGGCGGCGTATTCCGGCGGCAACAGATCCGGAATGGTCGCCATCAACTGGGCGACCTTCATCAACGGGCCCTTGAGCCGCCCCAACGCAGAAGACAGCGCGCTTGCGTCGCCGGCACGATCGGGCTCGCCGCCGAGGAGGCGCCGGCCGGCATAGCGCGCCGCCACGCCGCCGACATTGGCGCCGACCCGCGCATAGCGCGCCGCGCGGGCGGAGAAACGGTTCTTTTCGCTGTCTGGCTTTTCCGGTTTCGGCATTGTGCTCACGGGAAACGAAAGAACCGATGCCGTCAACCCAAGTTTTCCAGCTCTTCAATCAGGCGCTCGATCACGCCCAACCCGCCCTGCCAGAACGCCGGGTCGCGCGCGTTGAGCCCGAACGGCGCGAGCAACTCGGCATAGGGTTTTGTGCCGCCGGCCGAGAGCATGGCGAGATAGCGTTCGGCAAAGCCGTCGCTGGCGCGCTCGTAGACGGCGTAGAGCGAATTCACCAGGCAATCGCCGAACGCATAGGCGTAGACATAGAACGGCGTGTGGATGAAATGCGGAATATAGACCCAGAACGACTTGTAGCCCGGTTTTAGCTCGATCGAGGGGCCGAGGCTCTCGCGCTGCACGTCGAGCCATAGTTCGCCGATCCGCTCGGCGGTCAATTCGCCGCTCTTGCGCTCGGTGTGGACGGCGCGCTCGAAGGTATAGAACGCGATCTGCCGCACCACGGTGTTGATCATGTCCTCGACCTTGGCGGCGAGCATAGCCTTGCGCTCTTTGCCGTCGCGCGTCGCGCCGAGGAGCTTCTTGAACGTCAACATCTCGCCGAACACGCTTGCGGTCTCGGCCAGCGTCAGTGGCGTCGGCGCCATCAGCGCGCCGTTCGGCGCGGCCAGCACCTGATGCACGCCGTGGCCGAGCTCATGCGCCAAGGTCATCACGTCGCGCGGCTTGCCCTGGTAGTTGAGCAGCACATAAGGATGCGCCGACGGCGTCGTCGGATGGGAGAACGCGCCCGGCGCCTTGCCCGGGCGCACCGGCGCGTCGATCCAGCGCTCGGCAAAAAACCGCTCGGCAATCGCCGCCATTTTCGGCGAGAACGCGCCGTACGCCGTCAGCACGGTGTCCTTGGCCTCGGCCCAGCCGACGCTACGGGTCGCGACCTGCGGCAGCGGCGCGTTGCGGTCCCAGTACGGCAGTTGCTTCTTGCCGAACCATTTGGCCTTGAGCGCGTAATAGCGATGCGACAGGTTTGGATAGGCGGCCCGCACCGCCGCGACCAGCGCATCGACCACCTCGCGTTCGACCCGGTTCGAAAGATGCCGATCGTCGGCAATGTCGGTGAAGCCGCGCCAGCGGTCGGAGATTTCCTTGTCCTTGGCGAGCGTGTTGAGGATCAGCGCGAACTGCGCCACGTTGTCCTTGAAGGTGTGCGCCAACGCTTGCGCCGCGGCTTTGCGCTTTTTGCCGTCGCGGTCCTGCAAAAAATTCAGCGTCGGCTCGATGGCAAGCGTTTTCCCCGACACCTTGAAGCGCAGGTTGGCGATGGTGGCGTCGAATTGGCGATTCCATGCGGCGTAAGCCGTCATCGACTTTTCGTGAAACAGCTGCTCGACGCGATCCTCGAGCTGATACGGCCGATACCGCCGCATGTCATCGAGCCACGGCCGATAATGGCCGAGCGCGGGATCGGCCAGCGCCGCCTCGAGCTGCGCGTCGTCGATGCGGTTGAGCTCGAGCTCGAAGAACAACAGGTGCGTCGAAGCGGCGGTCATCCGCTCCTGCACGTCGCCGAAAAACTTGGTGCGCGCCGGATCGACCGTATTGCCCTCATGGATGAGAACCGCATAGGAGCCGAGCCGCCCCATGAGATCGCTGATCGCCTCATAGCGGCGCACGGCCTCGGCCAGCGCGGCGCCGCCCTGCGGCGCGGCGGCGAGCTCCGCGAGCTTGCCTTTGTAGGCCTGCTCGAAGGCCAAGCAATCGGCATCGCTGCGATCAAGGTCTCGCTTGATGGCGGGATCGTCGAGACCGGAATAGAGCGCGCTGAGGTCCCATTCGGGCAGCGCGCCGAACCGCGCTGCGCCGGCTTTCGCTTTGGTTTTTCGCAAGATTTTGGGCATGCGCTGGCGTGGCCTCACCGGCCCTCATTTGGCGCGGCTGCCGTCCAATCGCAAGGGCCGTCTTGCCGACCCGGCCGAAAATTCCCGCGCATGCCGTGCCGCACTTCGAGCCCTTCGTCCGATCCCGGCGCATTGAGCCGACGCTTCGCGCCATCTAACATGGCTTTCAGGATTCGACGTCCAGCCACAGGCGAGGCCCCGATGTTCGGCTGGTTTCAAGCGCTGATGCCCAGGGAAGAGCGGTTCTTCGAGCTCTTCACGCGGCATGCCACCATCGTCGTCGCCGGCGCCGAGGCATTGCGCGGATTGCTGCAGGGCGGCGACAGCATCGAGCGCTACTGCAAACAGATCTTCGAGCGCGAGGCGGAAGCCGACGAAATCACCCGCCAGGTCTTGATCGCGGTGCGGCGCACCTTCATCACGCCGTTCGATCGCACCGACATCCAGGACCTGATCTCGTCGATGGACGACTCCATCGATCAGATGAACAAGACCGCGAAGATCATCGACCTGTTCGAAGTCAAAAGCTTCGAGCCGCAGATGCGCGAGATGGGCGACGTCATCGTGCAGGCGGCGAACTTGGTGCTCGAAGCGGTGCCGCTCTTGAGCGCGATCGGCACCAATGCCGGCCGGCTCAATACGCTGACCGCAAAGATCATCGCGATCGAGGAACAGGCCGACAATGTCTGCGATCAGGGGCTCAAAGCGCTGTTCCTGGCCAGTCGACAAGACAACGCGCAAGGCAATCGGCAAGGCAACGCGATGAGCTTCATCGTCGGCTCGGAGCTCTACGATCATCTCGAAAAAGTCGTCGATCGTTTCGAAGACGTCTCCAATGAAATAAATTCAATCGTCGTCGATCAGCTTTGAACGAGCGCATGGCGCCATGACCGTCCTGTTGAGCCTGCCTGTGCTGATCGGCCTGATCGTGGTGGCGCTGGCGTTCGATCTCCTCAACGGCCTGCACGACACCGCCAATTCGATTGCGACCATCGTCTCGACGCGCATGTTGCGGCCGCGCTACGCGGTGCTGTGGGCGGCGTTTTTCAACTTCATCGCGTTCCTGCTGTTCGGCGTTCACGTGGCGCGAACCATCGGCGTCGGCATCGTGTCGGCGGACGTGATGGATGCGCGCGTCATTTTCGGCGCGTTGATGGGGGCCATCTCCTGGAATCTCATCACCTGGTGGGCCGGCATTCCGTCCAGTAGCTCGCATGCGCTGATCGGCGGGCTGGTGGGCGCCGGCGTCACCAAGGCGGGCCTTGCGTCGATCGTGTGGCCCGGCTTGCTGACGACCGGCGTCTTCATCGTGCTGTCGCCGACGCTCGGCTTTGTTCTCGCGCTGTTTTTGGTGCTGGCGGTATCCTGGGCTTTCGTGCGCGCCAATCCGCGGGCGGTTGAGGGCACTTTCAAATGGCTGCAATTTGCTGCCGCCTCGGCGATCTCGCTCGGCCATGGCGGCAACGACGCGCAGAAGACCATGGGCATCATCGCCGTGCTGCTGTTCTCGCAAGGACAGCTCGGCAAAGAATTCTATGTGCCGTTCTGGGTGGTGATCACCTGCCAGGCGGCGATGGGGCTTGGCACGCTGATCGGCGGCTGGCGCATCGTCAATACGGTCGGCTCGAAGATCACCCGCATGACGCCGGTGCAAGGCTGCTGCGCCTCGACCGGCGGCGCCATCATGCTGTTTGCCGCGACCTATCTCGGCATTCCGGTCTCGACCACGCACACGGTGACCGGATCGGTCATCGGCGTCGGCGCGGCGCGCAAAGCTTCGGCGGTGCGCTGGAACATCGCGACCAATATCGTGATCGCATGGATCGTCACCATACCGGCCTCGGCATTGATGGCGGTTTTGTTCTATATTCTGTCCGGCCTCATCCGATGATCGGGACTTCGGCGATTTAAAGCGACGAGCGATGACAACCGCGCTGACCTCCAAAGTCTACGACGTCGACGATTTCGCCGCGGCGCAGGAGCTTTATCACTCAAACGGCTGGACCGACGGCCTGCCCGTGGTGCCGCCGACCCAAGCCGCCGTCGAGGCTTGCCTGGAATGGGCGCTGATGCCGCCGGACATGCTCATCGGCATCGAGCCGGTGCGCGAGCAGCCGATCACCGCGGAAAAACTCGCCATCAATGCGGTGATGGCCGGCTGTCTGCCGATGCACTTTCCTGTCGTCGCCACCGCCTGGCAGGCGATGATGAAGGAAGAGTTTTTGATGCACGGCGTGACGTCGAGCACCGGCGGCGCCGCTGTCCTCGTCATCATCAATGGGCCGATCCGCCGCGAAATCGGCGCCAACGCCACCTTCAACACGCTCGGCAACAGCGACCGCGCCACCGCCGTGATCGGCCGCGCGCTCCGCCTCGCGCTGATCAATCTGCTCGACGCGCGCCCCGGCGGCATCGACCGCTCACGCTCGGCCATCCCGGAAAATTCTCCTACTGCATCGCCGAGGATGAAGAAGACACCACCTGGCAACCGTTGTCGGTGGTGCGCGGCATTCCAGAAGGCCTCTCGGCCGTCACCGTGATGGGCGCCATGGCGCCGCGCCAGATCATGAACGAATGGACCAAGGACCCGCGCGAGATTCTTGAAACTTTTGCCGCCGAGATGCGCGCCAACCAGCGCCACTATTCGATCTACGGCGGCAATTACGCCATCATCATTCCAAAACAGCTGCGCGATCACATCCAGGACGCCGGCTGGACCAAGCGCGACATCGCCGAATTCATCTACGAGCGCGCCCGCATCCGCCGCGCCGAATGGACCGACGTCGGCAAGGGCGCGGTGGTGCGCGACCGCGGCGACACGGTTCACACCGCGCTCGCTTCGCCCGATGATCTGCTCGTCGTCGCGGCCGGCGGCCCGGCCGGCGGTTTTGGCGCCGTCATCGCGCCGTGGTTCGGCAGCAAGACCAAAGCGGTGACGGCCGCCATCGGCGCCTGCGTCGATTGCGAGCCGCCGAAAGGCTAGAGTATAAAAAGTACCAGCGGAGCAAAGCCCATGATCCTTCGCGTATTCGATCCGACGAATGAAAGAAAAGCCGCCGGCGGCCAGCCGGCGCCGCGCCCCGTTTCGCTCAAGGGCAAGACCATCGGCTTCATCTCCAACGGCAAAGAGGGCACCGCGGGCTATTTCGCCCACCTCGACCGCATGCTGCGCGAAGAATTCGGCGTCGCCGACGTCGTCTTTCGCAGGAAATCGAACTACAGCGCGCCGGCCGACGCGCATATCGTCGACGAAATCAAAAACTGGCAAGCCGTCGTCACCGGCGTCGGCGATTGAGGCAGCTGCTCATCGTGCAGTCTGCACGACTCCATCACCGCAGAACGGCAAGGCATCCCCGCTTTGGGGGTGATGACGGAGCGCTTCGTCAGCGCCGCTGAGATGATGCGCCGGGTGCTCGGCATGCCCGATTACAAATTCGCCGTCATCGGCCACCCGATCAGCAATGCGTCGGACGAGCAGCTTGCCGCCTATGCGCGGGCGACTGTTGAGCAGGCGCGGCATTTGTTGTTGCAGACATAGGCGCGCCTGTCGCGCGACGTGACGTTGCGGCCATGCCCATCGATCTACACGCGTGGGAACGCCATATCGTGTTGCCTGATGGAGAGGCGGTTCATATCCGTCCGCTGCGGCCCGACGACGAGCCGCTCTATGGGCCGTTCCTGGAGGCCGTGACCGCGGACGACGTGCGTTTGCGCTTCTTCGGCCCGGTGAAAGAGTTCAGTCACGACTTTCTCGCTCGCTTCATCCAGATCGACTACGCCAAGGCCATGGCCTTCATCGCGATCGAAGAGGCAACGGGCGCGATGCTCGGCGTCGCGCGCCTGCATGACAAAGCGGACATGGCGGGCGGCGAATACGCCATCCTGATCCGCTCCGATCTCAAGAGCCACGGGCTGGGTTGGCAGTTGATGCAACTGATCATCGCCTACGCCCGCGCCAAGGGCTTGCGCGTCATCGAAGGACAAGTGCTGCACGAAAACGAGCCGATGCTGCACATGTGCCGGGAGCTTGGCTTCGCGATCAGCGAAGATCCGGATGCGCCATATGTCTGCAATGTGCGGCTGACGCTGTAGCTGCGCGTGCCGTTTAACACCCCATTAAGCCTCCTGCCGCAAAGTGACCCGAAACGGCACAGCGTGCTGCAACGAAGCCGCGAGGGGACGAGTACATGGCCATCCTCATTGTCGATGACGATCCGGTGCAGTGCCGGCTGCTCGAGGCCATGCTGCAGAAGTCCGGCTATGAAACCGTGGTGCTCGACAACGGCGATGCGGCGCTGACGCTTGCTCGGCGGCGCCGACGGCGCGCGGATCGATTGCGTGATCCTCGATCTGGTGATGCCGAATCTCGACGGGCTCGGCGTGCTTGGCGCGGCTGCGCCAAGCTGCGATCAATGTGCCGGTGATCGTGCAGACCGCGCATGGCGGCATCGACAATGTGGTGTCGGCGATGCGCGCGGGCGCCATCGATTTCGTGGTCAAGCCGGTCGGCGTCGAGCGGCTGCAGGTGAGCCTGCGCAATGCGCTCAATACCAGCGCGCTCGAAGGCGAGCTCGCGCGCATAAAACATAGCCGCTCCGGCACGCTCGGCTTCGACGACATCATCACCAAGTCCCCCGCCATGGCGGCGGTGCTGCGCATGGCGGAGAAGGCGGCGACGTCGACGATCCCGGTGCTGGTCTCGGGCAAGTCCGGCGTCGGCAAGGAATTGATCGCGCGCGCCATCCACGGCTCGGGCGAGCGGCGCGCAAAGCCGTTCATCGCGGTGAATTGCGGCGCCATGCCGGAGAACCTGGTCGAGTCGATCCTGTTCGGCCACGAGAAGGGCTCGTTCACCGGCGCCACCGAGCGCCATGTCGGCAAATTCGTCGAGGCGTCCGGCGGCACCTTGTTCCTCGACGAGGTCGGCGAGTTGCCGGCCGCGGCTCAAGTCAAACTCCTGCGCGCGATCCAGGAGGGCGAGGTCGAGCCGGTCGGCGCGCGCAAAGCCATCAAGGTCGACGTCCGCATCGTCTCGGCCACCAATCGCGACCTGATCGCCGACGTCAAAGCCGGGCGCTTTCGCGAAGACCTGTTCTATCGCCTGCACGTCTTTCCGATCACGGTGCCGCCTTTGCGCGACCGCCCCGCCGACATCCCGGCGCTGACCCGGCATTTCCTGGCGCGCTTTGCCGCCGAAGAGGGCAAGCGCATCCGCCTGATCACGCCTGAGGCGCTGCGCATGCTCGCGGCCTTCCACTGGCCGGGCAATATCCGCCAGCTCGAAAACACGCTGTTCCGCGCCGTGGTGCTGGCCGAGGGCGACACCATCGGGCTTGCGGAATTTCCGCAAGTTTCGGCTTTGGTCTCGGCCCCGCTGCCGGAGCACGCCGGCACGCCCGACCATGCGGGCGAGCCGCTGGTGCCGGACTTCGATCAACCGGTCGAGCTGCCCGCCCCGTTCGCGGACCATCCCGGCGCCGCGGCCGCGCCGTCCGCCTGCCGGAGCCGATGCGCTGCCGCTGTTGGACGCCTCAGGCGAGGTGCGCCCGCTGGAAGAGCTCGAGGCGGAGCTTATTCGGTACGCCATTACCCACTATCGGGGCCAGATGTCGGAGGTGGCGCGGCGGCTGCAAATCGGCCGTTCCACGCTCTACCGCAAGCTCGAAGCGCTGGGCCTGAATACCGAACGGGAAGAAGCCGATACCGACGCCGTTGCAGCAGAGCGACAGCCGCTGAAAATCGCATGAAACGGCCGATTATTCCCAGGTACGCACAGGACAAGCCTGGACGGCTCACTTAAAGTGCGGCCGCTGCGGGCATGGTTCCATACTAATGCCCAGTTGGGGGACTTAATCCTCACGCGGCGTGACTGCGTCCATCGCGCAGGCTCGCAAGGAGAATTCGCAATGCCGGGCGTCCGCATCAACCACCTTCTCGCCTCGACCGCCGTCGTGCTCCTGCTGGCCGGCGCCCCTGCCGTCGACCTTGGCGGGACCGTCCGACACCAACGCCACGGCCGCCGCGCCCGACGCCGCGAATGCGGCTGACGCCGCGCCGACGCCGATAGAACCCCCGCGGCGACAGCGACGCCGCAACCGCTCGAATTCGCCGAACCTGCCGGCGACGACGGGGTCGATAGCCCCGACGCAAGCTTCGGCACCGCCTGCTACGGCGGAGACCCCTGCCCCAACGGCAACTCCGGAACCGGTAACGACGGCCAGCGCGCCGGCGGCGCCTACGCCCTCCGCAGCGCCGGCTGCCCCCGCCTTGAGCGCGGCCGATGCCGCGGTCGTCGATCAGCTGCGCAATCTCTCCAGCGGCAAATACGACCGCATCGTCGGCAACAAAAAAGACCGCACCATCGTCGACGCGTTCTATTCCGGCCGCGATTACGCGCCGCTGTGGATCACCGACGGCAAAGTGAACGAGCGCGGCAAGGCCGCGATCGCCTATCTCGGCCATGTCGACCAGGACGGTCTCGATCCGGCCGATTACCCGGTGCCGAACTTTTCCGCGCTGAGCGATCCGAATGACCTCGCCGAGGCCGAGCTCAAGCTCGACATGACGATCATCACCTATGCCCACCATGCTTCGGTCGGCCGGGTGCATTGGTCGCGGGTCAGCGGCGACATCTCTTACACCACGACGGCGCCGGAGCCCGCCGACGTGCTCGCCGCCATGGTCGAAGCCAAAGACATGGCGAAGGCGCTCGACGCCTACGAGCCGCACACCGCGGGCTATCTGGCGCTCAAGGCCAAGCTCGCCGAAATCCGCGCCGGCAAGGCTGACGCCGGCAAGACGCCGATCGCCAGCGGCGCGGCGCCGAAAATCGGCGGCCAGGACGAGCGGGTGCCGCTGTTGCGCGAACGGCTCAACGTCTCAGGCGACGGCACGACCTACGACAAGGCGCTGGCCGACGCCGTGAAGAAATATCAGCAGGACCATCAGCTCAAGGTCACCGGCACGCTGACGCCGCAGACCATCGACGCGCTCAACGGCCGCCAGCCGGACAAGCCGATCGACATCATCCTCGCCAACATGGAGCGCTGGCGCTGGATGCCGCACGATCTCGGCAACACCTATGTGATCGTCAATCTCGCCGACTTCACCTTGCGGGTGATGCACGACGGCAAGCCCTACTGGACCACCCGGATCGTCGACGGCAAGCCGGAAATGCCGACGCCGATCATGCAGGCGGAGATGAAATACATCACCATCAATCCGACCTGGAACGTGCCGCCATCGATCATCAATCACGAATACCTGCCGGCGCTGCAGCAGGATCCGACGGTGCTCGACCGCATGGGACTGAAGGTCGGCAAGAATCCCGACGGCTCCGTGCATATCTGGCAGCCGCCGGGCGACAAGAACGCGCTCGGGCGCATCCGCTTCAACTTCCCCAACAAGTTCCTGGTCTATCAGCACGACACGCCGGACAAGTATCTGTTCGCCAACGACAAGCGCGCCTATAGCCACGGCTGCATGCGGGTCCAGGATCCGCAGAAATATGCCGAGGTGCTGCTGTCGCTGGTGCGGCCGAACGACGGCTATACGCTCGAGCGCATCAAGAAGATGATCGACGCCGGCGGCGAGCAGGACATCCAGCTGCCGACCTTCATCCCGGTCAACCTGACCTACCAGACCGCCTTCGTCGACGACGACGGCAAGCTGCAGTTCCGCGACGACGTCTACGGCCGCGACAGGCGCTGTTGGCGATCCTCAAGGGCGACGACCGCAAAATGGCCGATGTCGCCGTCGAGCGCCGGGAAGACCCCTCGCATCGCCAGGTTCTGGCGATCCCGGATTCGACCCCGCTCTTTGGCGGCGGCGGCGGCCGCAACTACGGCGGCCCGGGCGACGGCGGCAACTTCTTCTCGCGGCCTGTTCGGCGGCGGCTTTGCCGCCACCCCGCCGCAGCCGGTGCGCCACGCCGCCCCGCATCGCCGCGAGACCAGTTCCGGAGCGCCGATTCAGCGCTAAGTCCCTGGAACTCCGCTAAAAACTGCGCCGATCCATTAACCACTCCACGCCATAGGCCGCCCCTTTTGGGCGGCCTATCCCCAGGGCGGCGGCTCTGGCCACTTTTCGCCACACTATGCCATTAGCCCTAATGGCGTCGGGGGATGGGGTGACGGTAAGGTTTCGTTAACCCTTCCCAATTTAACACTGCGTTAGCGTTACTCGCCTCAGCTGGGGAGCCGGGACGAGACCGTGTCGCCAACGCGTCAAAGTGGGATGGGCTCGTGCCGTTTTGTAAGGCGCGCCTGAAAGCTGTCCGATTTGTTGCGGCGCGCGCCGGCTATGCGTGCGGCCTGACTGTCCTTCTGCTCCTGTTCGGCTCGCGAGCCCTGCAGAACGCCGTCGCCGAAGGCGACACCCGCACCATCTCGCTGCACCACATCCACACCGACGAAGACATCACCATCACCTTCAAGCGCGACGGCCGCTACGACGACGCCGCGCTGGAAAAGCTCAACTGGTTCCTGCGCGACTGGCGCAAGGGCGAGCAAACCAAAATGGACCCGCACCTGATCGACCTGGTGTGGGAGGTGCAGCGCGAGGCCGGCAACAAGGCGCCGATCTGGGTGGTGTGCGGCTATCGTTCGCCGGCGACCAACGCCATGCTGCGTCACCGCTCTGCCGGCGTGGCGCGTTTCAGCCAGCACATGCTCGGCCGCGCCATGGATTTCTACATTCCCGGCGTGCCGCTCGAAGATATACGCGCCATGGGATTGCGGCTCGCCCGCGGCGGCGTCGGCTTCTATCCGACGTCCGGCTCGCCGTTCGTCCACATGGATACCGGCAGCGTGCGGATGTGGCCGCGCATGAGCCGCGAGCAGCTGGTGCGCGTGTTCCCGGACGGCAAGACCGTGCAGATCCCGACCGACGGCAAGCCGCTGCAGGGC
The DNA here is from genome assembly GCA_963831975.1 of uncultured Alphaproteobacteria bacterium. Taxonomy (GTDB): domain Bacteria; phylum Pseudomonadota; class Alphaproteobacteria; order Rhizobiales; family Xanthobacteraceae; genus BOG-931. Next base: position 610,478 of record CAWHSO010000025.1, on the reverse strand, counting down.
TATGCGCTGGCGCTCGCCGAGATCCAGCAGCGCGGCAACAATCCTTCGGAAAATTCGGTCGATGCGGCGCGCAATTCCGGCGTCGACGTCGGCACCATGGTGGCGAGCGAAGACCATCACAGCGCCAATCCGTTTGCCAAGCTGCTTGGCCTGAGGAAGGGCGAGGAAGACGACGATGCCAACTCGTACGCCCCCGCCGCGGCGCCGGCTCCCGCCGCGACCACCCGCACCAAAGTCAAAGCGGTCGCCGTTGCCGCCGTCGAACGGGTGAAAGCGGTCGCGACCCACGTGGCGGCGCAGACCAAGCTCATTCGCACCAATTCATTTGCGGTCGCGGCCGCCACCCGCAGCCGCGCAGAAGTCGGCTCCGCCGCCCCCGACCGACGACCGTTTTGCATCGCTCTCGCCAAACCAAGTCATCTTCGCGCGCGGCTATTGGCAGAGCCCGCAGGACAGCGCCGCCGCGCAGCCTTCGCCGAAGAGCCGCGCGTGGCGTTGAAGTGGCAAGCGCCGATCCCAACGCGACCGGCTCCGTCGGCCCGCTGCCGGCCGCGTCCGACGACCGTGTCCCGCCGCAACTCGCGCTCGCCTATGCCGAACAGCCCGGCCGCGATACGCCGTCCCACGCCATTGCGGTGGCGGCGCGCGCCGCCGTGGACAAAGCCGGCGCGATCATCGGCGAGAGCGAGACGACGGTCGCGGTGAAAGGCGTCAACGATCGGCCGCAGACCTCGGTGCAGAAGGCCATCCAGCTGGCGGTGGCGGCGGTCAAAGTCAGCGAGCGTCTCGACAATCCATGGCTGCGCGCGATCATTCTGTCGCCCAGCGTGCATCGCTTCCTGTCAACGCTGGCGTTCGGCGCCCGCGACGTCACTTACCTTGCGAGCCTGATGATCAAACCGGCAAGCTCGGTGATGATGACGTTCTCGTCAGATCCGAATCCCGGCCTGAGCCAGGATCACTTCAGCGGCAGCGCGATCGTCTTCCTGTCGACGATCACCTACCCGACCCGCACCGCGTCGCTGCAATAAGCGCCGCGTCATTCCGGGGCGCGCCAAAGGCGCGAACCCGAAATCCATATTCGCTGAAATTGCAGAATTGACGCTGAGTGTCGCCCCGAAGCGATCGTGGATATGGATTCCGGGCTCCGGCCTTCGGCCGGCCCCGGAATGACGAGTCATCAAATCATTCCCAGCGCGTGCAGATAGGTCTCGAGAATGGCCTCCTGCTCCTTGCGCTCGTTGATGTCCTGCTTGCGCAGCCGCACCACGACGCGGAGCGACTTGACGTCGAAGCCGTTGCCCTTGGCCTCGGCATAGACGTCGCGGATATCGTCGGCGATCGCCTTCTTCTCTTCTTCGAGCTTTTCAACGCGCTCGACGAACGCCTTGAGCTGATCCTTGGCGAAGCGGTGGGCGGTTTGCTCGTCTTTGGCGGCGGCGGCAGCGGTGGCCATCGGGTACTCCTCGCATTCGCATGATCCAAAAGTGGATACCGGTTTTCGGAAAAGATCATGCCCGCTTAAAAGGCTGCGAGAGGTGTCGGCCGCCGGCGCGCTTTGATCAAGCCATTAGCCCGCTCATCCACGCTCTGCACAGGAGAGCGGCGCAAAAGGCGGGAGTTCAGTGCTTTGGGCTTGCTTTTTCGAATGCCGCCTTCTGGTCGGGCGACGCTTCCTTCTGATGCTTGGCACGCCATTCGTCGTAGGGCATGCCGTAGACGATCTCGCGGCTCTCGTCCTTGGTCATCGGCAGGCCTTTGGCGTCGGCCGCGTCCTTCATCCAGTTGGACAGGCAGTTGCGGCAGAACCCGGCCAGATTCATCAGGTCGATGTTCTGCACGTCGGCGCGGGAGCGCAGGTGCTCGACCAGCCGGCGGTAGACGGCGGCTTCAAGCTCGGTCTTGTCGTCGGTAGCCATGATGTCCTCCGCAACGGTGTTATAGAAAGATAGAGACCTAACTGCCGCCTTTCCATAGTCCGCCGGATGATCATGGCCGCGTCAGCGCGCGAATTGCTCGAATCGCTGTTCCGGACCGCGGTCGCCGCCGCGCACCCGTCGCAGTGCCTGCCGCCGAACCTGCCGGAACCGCCGCCGCGGGGCCGCCTCATCGTGCTGGCCGCGGGCAAGGCCGCGGGCGCGATGACGCAAGCCGCCGAGCAGCATTATCTCGGCCGCATCGCCCTGGATCGGCTCGCCGGCATCGCCGTCACCCGCCACGGCTATGGCCGCCCGACCCGGCATATTCCCATTGTCGAGGCCGGCCATCCGGTGCCGGATGAAGCGGGGCTGAAGGGAACCGAACGGGCGCTGGCGCTCGCCGATGCGGCGGGCGGCGACGACCTCGTGCTGGTGCTGCTGTCCGGCGGCGCCTCGGCCAACTGGATCGCGCCGGCCAAGGGCATCACGCTTGCCGAGAAGCAGGCGGTGACGCGGGCGCTGTTGCGCAGCGGCGCCGCCATCGGCGACATGAATGCGCTGCGCAAACACCTGTCGCGCATCAAGGGCGGCCGACTGGCCCGGCTCGCTTACCCCGCCAAGCTGGTGACGCTGTCGATCTCCGACGTGCCCGGCGACGACCCTTCCGTCATCGGTTCCGGGCCGACCGTACCCGACCCGACGACGCTCGAAGACGCCCGCGCCATCGTTGCCCGCTTCCGGCTCGATCTGCCCGCCGCCGTATCCAACGCGCTCGACGATCCGGGGAACGAGACGCCGAAGCCGGGCGACAAGGTCTTTGCCGGCTCGACCTATCGGATCGTGGCGCGACCGGCCGATGCGCTGCGGGCGGCGCAAGGGCGCGCCACGGCAGCCGGCTACGAATGCCTGGTGCTCGGCGACCGCCTGCAAGGCGAGGCGCGGGAAGTGGCGGCGGAACACGCCCGTCTGGCCCGCGACTTGAGCTCCCAAGGCCGCCGAGTGGTCATCCTTTCCGGCGGCGAGCTCACGGTCACCCTGCGCGGCCAGGGCCGCGGTGGGCCCAACCAGGAATACGCTCTCGCGCTCGCCATCCATCTCGACGGCGCCGCCGGCATTTCGGCGCTGGCCGCCGATTCCGACGGCACCGACGGCGGCAGCGGCCGCCCCGACGACCCGGCAGGCGCCTTCGTCGACCCGACGACGCTTCGCCGCGCCCGGGCCGCCGGCCTCGATCCCGCCGCGTTTCTCGCCGACAACGATTCCACGGGGTTTTTCAATGGCATCGGCGACCTTTTCGTCCCGGGTCCGACATTCACCAACGTCACCGACTTCCGCGCCATCGTCGTTGACAGGCCATGAGCGGAGGCCGGATTCTGCACCGGACATGAGGCAGCCGACGATCTTCAGAAAAACGCTCAGCACGCTGGCGGCGGGCCTCTTCGTGACGCTCGCGCTGGCGGCTTCGGCGCGGCCTGCCGCGGCCGATTTCCGGCTCTGCAACAACACCCCGAGCCGGGTCGGCGTCGCGGTCGGCTATAAGGACGCCGACGGCTGGACCACCGAAGGCTGGTGGAACTTGCCGTCACGAACCTGCGAGACCGTGCTCAAGGGCAATCTCGTCGCACGTTTTTATTATGTCTACGCTATCGACTACGATCGCGGCGGCGAATGGACGGGACGGGCCTATATGTGCACCCGCGACAGGGAATTCACCATCCGCGGCATCGGCGACTGCCTGGCCCACGGCTATGACCGCACCGGCTTCTTCGAGGTCGATACCGGCGAGCAGCGCGCCTGGACCGTGCAGCTCACCGAATCCGCCGAGCAGCCGCCGCAAAAGCCGTTGCCACCGGGCAATCAGCTCAACGCGCCGCCTGCCGGCGCCGGCGCGACATCGGCGCCAGCGCCCGGAAACAAGACTCCATGAGGCGGCAGCGGCGGACCAAAGTCGTGGCCACGCTGGGCCCTGCCTCGTCGGACCGCGCCGTGATCAGCCGGCTGTTCGAAGCCGGCGCCGACGTGTTCCGCATCAATATGAGCCATACCAATCACGACAAGATGCGCGAGCTCGTGACCACGATCCGCGCCGTCGAGGCCGATCACAATCGGCCGATCGGCATCCTGGTCGATCTGCAGGGGCCAAAGCTCCGCCTCGGCGCCTTCACGGACGGCGCCGCCGAGATCGACAAGGGCCAGGATTTTATTTTGGATAGCGACGCCGCGCCGGGTGACGCCAGGCGCGTGCAGCTGCCGCATCCGGAGATTTTTGCCGCCATAAAACCCGGCGATGCGCTTTTGATCGACGACGGCAAGCTGCGCCTGGTCGCAACCGACGTCAGTGCGCAACGCATCACCACGCGCGTCGAGGTCGGCGGCAAAATTTCGAACCGCAAGGGCGTCAGCCTGCCCGACACCGTCGTGCCGGTCGCGGCGCTGGCGCCGAAGGACATTGCCGACCTCGAAGCAGCCCTCGATGCCGGCGTCGACTGGATCGCACTGTCGTTCATCCAGCGCCCGGAAGACATCGCGGAAGCCAAGAAGATCACCCGCGGCCGCGCCGCGGTGATGGCCAAGATCGAAAAACCGCAGGCCGTGACCCGGCTCGGCGACATTCTCGATTTGGCCGATGCGCTGATGGTGGCGCGCGGCGATCTCGGCGTCGAGATGCCGCTGGAAAAAGTGCCCGGCGTGCAGAAGGAAATGACGCGGGCCTGCCGCCGCGCCGGCAAGCCGGTCGTCGTCGCCACGCAAATGCTGGAATCGATGATCTCAAGCCCGGTGCCGACCCGCGCCGAAGTCTCCGACGTTGCCACCGCCATCTTCGACGGCGCCGACGCCATCATGCTGTCGGCAGAATCCGCGTCAGGCCAATATCCGGTCGAAGCGGTTGAGACCATGAACCGGATCGCCGAAGAAGTGGAACGCGACGCGATGTATTTGCCGTCGCTGCACGTGCTGCATACCGAGCCGGAAGCGACCGGTGCCGACGCCATTGCCGCTGCGGCGCGACAAGTGGCGGAGACGCTCGACCTCGCCGCCATCGTGTGCTGGACCTCGTCGGGCTCGACCGGAATGCGGGTGTCGCGCGAACGGCCGAAATGCCCGATCGTCGCCATCTCGCCGATCGAAGGCGCCGGGCGAAGGCTGTCGGTGGTCTGGGGCATCCATTGCGTGATCGACGAGGATGCCCACGATCAGGACGACATGGTCGAGCGCGCCTGCCGCCTCGCCTTCAAGGAAGGTTTTGCAAAGGCCGGCCAGCGCATCATCGTCGTCGCCGGCGTCCCGCTCGGCACGCCCGGCGCGACCAATTTTATGCGGATTGCGTTTGTCGGTTCCGACGCACACGACGACGCGTGAGGCGCACGATCGCGAACTAAAGCGTGTACTCATAATTCGAAATTGGTTGTCTCATTCGATCACTTCGTCGGCGCGCGCCAGCAAAGTGGGCGGGACTTCGATGCCAAGCGAACGCGCGGTTTGCAGGTTGAGGGCGAATTCGAATTTGGTCGGTTGCAAAACCGGCAGATCGGCCGGCTTGGCGCCTTTGATGATGCTGCCGGTATAGACGCCGGCTTGGCGAAAAACGTCGAGAATGCTGGTCCCGTAACTCATCAGCAGGCCGGCCACGACCGCGTCGTACACAAAGTGGCTGGTGGGCATGCGGGCGCGTGTTGCGAGCGCGGCCAATTGCGGGCTGCGGCTGGCGAAATAACCGTCCGGCGCTATGAATACGGCATCCGCCTTCGCATCGACGATCGCAGCAAACGCCGCATCGATTTCGGCAGCGGTGCTCGCTTTAAAGAAGAGCAATTCCAGGCCCAGACCGGAAGCTGCTGCTCGCAAGGCTTGCGCCGTTGCATCTGCGGTTTTGGCATTGGCCGGATTGACCAGCACCGCCAGGCGCTTCGCCTTGGGCAGGAGTTCATGCATGAGACCAAGCCGTTTGGCGTCGACTTCGGCGTCAAAAAAATTGATCCCGGTCGCGTTGCCACCGGGCCGCGCCAAGCTCGCGACCAGCCCGAGCCCCACCGGGTCCTCGCTCACACCGAACACGACTGGGATGGTCGACGTGGCGGCTTTGGCGGCGAGCGAGCCAGGGGTGTTGGCGGGCGTCGCGATCACCGCGACATGGCGGCTGATGGCATCGTTGAGGATTGCGGAGAGGTTCTCGTAATGACCGTCCAGCCAATGGTATTCGACGATGACATCCTTGCCGTCTGTAAGTCCGGTCTGGCCCAAGCCCTTGCGAAACTCGGAGGCGTGCGCCTTGGCCGCGTCAGCCTTTCTGGCATTGATGAGCGTGACGACAGGCATGCTCGCCGCCGCCTGCTGCGCCCACGCCGGGAGAGGCCATGCAGCCACGGCACTACCAGTAAGCGCAAGGAATTCCCGTCGCCACATGATCACCCTCAAGGCCGAGGTCACAGCCTACCGCATCGTAGGGAAACGGTCGCGTTGTGCATCAGGGTAATTTTCAGGCGCTGATGTCGCAGATGGGTCAAAAACGGACAGGGCGACAACTCCGCGCAATGTTCGCTTTACCCCCAAAAGCAGACATTGGCTGCGTATTTATGAGTCGACGCCCTAGATATCCCGCCCCTCGACCTTCTCGGTCAGCGTCTTCACCACGTCGGGGATGTGCTCGAGATGCGGGTCGATCGCCAGCGCCTTGCGGTAGGCTTCGAGCGCGTGCTTGTCATCGCCGATGTCTTGCAGGATGAGGCCGAGGCCCGACCAGGCGCCGAAGTGGCGCGGTTCGAGCGCCAGTACCTCGCGGATGTCGGCGAGCGCGTGGCCGTAATCGTCTTTCAGATAGTAAATGGTGGCGCGCTGGTTCCAGGCTTCGACGTATTTCGGATTGATGGCGATGACGGCGCCCAAAAGCTTGAGCGCCAGATCGTAGTCCTTGTCGTCGGTCGCGGCCTTCACCCGGCTCATCAGCAGATTGCAGGTGTCGCTGCCCGACACCGTCCACACCGTCCAGATGCGCTCCTCGATCGCCTTGGCGCTCTCCTCGTCCGGCGCGATCTTCAACGCGTCGAACAAGGTATCGAGTTTGATGGTCGCCTCGCCGTGCCCGGATTTGGGCAACCCGCTCGGCGGATGGATCCACTCGTGCCGTTGCGGATTTTGCGCCGACGCCGGCAGCACAAGCGCCAAGCCCAGCACGGCGCCAAGAGCGAGAACGAGAGCGAGAATTGGGAATCGCAATCTCATGGGCATTAAATCTATTCGCCTGCCGCAGGACGACAAGCCCGAATAGCGCTCAAAGTTGCGCGAGCAATGCGGCGCAATTGGGCAGGTCGCGGGATGGTGCTGAGCCGGGCAACAATGGGCCGGAGGCCGGAACCGGCGGCCTAACCTTGGCGAGCCTTGAAGCGCCGGTGCGTCTTATTGATGACGTAGACGCGACCCTTGCGGCGTACAATACGGTTGTCCCGGTGGCGGCTACGAAGCGATTTCAATGAGTTGCGGACTTTCATGGCATTTTTCCTTTTAAAGCGGTTGATTAAGGACGCGGCCGGCGGTTGTCAACTTTCGCCGTCGACCATAGAGCATTGAAATATCGGTCGAATGCGATGCGCCAAGAGATGCGTCAAGGAACGGCTTTGCTGCACTTGATCTCCGGCGTCGGCGCCAAGGGGCCGGCCTGCTTCCTGCTCGAAGCCGGCGGCCTGCGGCTGATGCTCGATCTCGGCGAAGGCCCGCCGCCGGGCCTGTTGCCGAAAGTCGACGACCTCGGTCCGATCGACGCGCTGGTGCTCAGCCACGGCCACAGGGACCATGTCGGGGGGCTATCGCTGTTGCCGAAACTCGGCAATCCGCCGGTCTATGCCACCGAGATCGTTTTGAACGCCTTGCCCAAGGGCACCGCCGGGCGGCCGCTGCCGGTTTGCGGCCACGGCGATGTGCTTGGCATCGCGGTCGAGACCGGCCGCAACGGCCACGCGCCCGGCGGTATCTGGCTGCGCTTTTCCATCGGCGACGGTTTCATCTACACCGGCGACTTTTCGGCGGAATCGATGCTTTACGCCTACGATCCGCCGCCGCCTGCAAGCACGGCGCTGCTGGATTGCTCCTACGGCGACTACGACGCACCGCTCGCCGCATGCTGGGGCAAGCTTGAGCCATTCGTGGAGTGCGGACCGCTGCTGCTTCCGGTTCCGGCCAATGGCCGTGGCCCGGAAATCGCGCTCGAACTCCTGCGCCACGGCCGCACCGACATTTTCGTCGACGACGCCATGCAAAAGGCGCTGCTTGAGCTTGACGACGGCGCCGGCATTTCCTTGCGCGCCGATGCCCGCGACGATGTCAAACGGCTCGCCTCAACCGTCAAGCCGATCGATGGCAACCGCGGCATCATGCTGGCCGGCTCGGCCGACGGCACATCCGGCGCCACCGCGCGCCTGTTCAGGGATTGGGAAGAGTCCGAACCGGCCATCCTGTTCACCGGCTATGTGAATCCGACAACGCCGGCGGACCTGCTGGTCAAAAGCGGCCGCGCGCAAACGATGCGCTGGAATGTGCACCCGCGGCTCTCCGACACGGTGGCGCTGGTGCGGGCGTTGCAAGCCAAGACCGTCATCCCGGCTTTCTGCGACAGTTCGCAGCGTGCCGCGCTTGCCGCGGCGCTCGCACCGGCGTGCGTAACCATGAATGGCCCGATCGCGCTATGAGTTGATGTCCCGCCGTTCGATCGGATCAGGGTCCAAGTCGCTCGGGGTCCGAGTCACTCAGGGTCTAAGTCGCTCGGGGTCTAAGTCACATCGAAATGGACTGGCTCGAACTCATCGGCGGACGGGCGGACTGAGCCAAAAACGGATGCGAACTCAGATCGCCGATCCGCGCCACGTCGGCCGTATAGCCACGATACGAATCGAGCCCTTGACGGACGAGCACCACAGCGGACGGCCGCGCGAGATCGACGGTCATCGGCGCTCCCGCGTGGAATGCCTCGAATACGGCGGTAATGTCGGCATTCACGACGAAGGCGGCCCAGTTATCGCCGCCCGCGACGACACCGTCCTGCAGCACGCCGTCGCCGTGAATGAACTTCAAGCGCTGCTCCTCGTAACGCAGCACGCTGAGCGCCAAATCGCGTTGCCAGTCTTCCATGCCCGGATCAGCCGCGAATAAATCGACCAGATAGGGTCGCAAAATCCGCCAGATCGACAACGGATCGGACGCTTCCGCCTCAAGTTCCTTTCGCGTGATCCCGCCGCGCGCGGCAAAGGCGCCGTAGAATGAATCGGTGAGCCGGGTTCCGATAAACCGGCCGGCGACGGCCACCGTCAGGGGCGCTATCGCAATAGCTTGGGTAAAGAATAACTCCATCTGCGCCAGTTGCTCGAACGTGCCGGCCGCGCTGAACGGTGCGAAATAACCGGCAAAAAACTCCGGATCGTCTTTAATGACGGCGACGTCCTCCTCGGCGATATCCGCAAATGGATATTCAATCCGCAGCGAGTCAAGGTCGAACTCGGCCGGCAATTTAGCGCGCGACAGCGGAGCCGGCGGCCAGGTTCGCAGCCGGTGAAGCTGAACAAGCCCGGCACCGATCAGCTTCAGCTCCGCTCCCATGCCGATGCTCGAGGACAGTTCCTCGCGCGTTTCGGTCGGGAATCCGATCACGAACGAGCACGTCGAAGCGATACCCAAGTCCGACAGCCCGCTGATGGTCGCGACAACATCGTCGCGCTTGAGCCCCTTGCGAATTTCCTTCTGCAGCCGGGTGGAGGCGGATTTAATGCCGAAGAACATCGCCCAACATCCCGCGGTTTTCATCTTCGGCAACAGACCGTGCAAGTCGATGTCCGTCCGGTGGTTCGCCATCCATTCAACCGGCAGCCGCGAATCCATCATCGCGTCGCTGAAGGCGTTGATGAATTGTTTGTTAGCCGTCAGCAGATCGTGAACGAGCATAAAGCCGTTGTAGCCGTACTGCTCATGGAGAAATCGCATTTCTTCGATAATTTGCGCCGGCGTTTTGACCCTATATTTCCGTTCCCAAAAAGGCGCAGTCGCGCAGAACGAGCACGCAAACGGACAGCCCCGGCCGGCCTCAATGTAGATTGCTTTTCGCGGCGATCCTTCAGGCGCAGTCCGCGCGTAACGTTCCAGATCGAGGACGCCATCGAGAGTCGACCACATCGGCGGCAGCCTCGAAAGATCCATCAGCCCCGCGGGGGCATTGCGGCACAACTCCCCGTCCTTGCGATAATGCAATCGCGGAACCCCGGATACGGCTTGACCGGATTTCAGGACGGCGAGCAAATCGGAAAACGCCGTCTCGCCCTCGCCTTCAATCACGAAATCCATTTCCGGCAAGCGACGCAGGGTCTCGCGTCCGAGCGCGCCGAAGTGGGATCCGCCGCCGATCGTTGCAATGGAACTGTCGACGCGCTTGACGGTTTCGGCAAGACGGGCGGCTTGCAGGCTGTTGTTATACATCGACGTGATGCCGACAGCCTCGGGAGCAAAGTCGCGAACGGCGCGTTCGAACATGCGGTGAGACCACGCCTCACGCTCGGGTTGGCCCTTGCTCTCCAAATCCAGATCCACAACCCGAACGTCGTGCTGCTGATGCCTCAACCACGAGGCCAATGTGCACAAGCCAAGCGGCGGAGTAGCCTCACGCTCGGCATTGAGAGGCGGATGAACCAGCAGTACGCGCATGAGAAAAGGCCGCTCTACGCCTCCTTGATTGCGGTGAGTTTTTTAGCCAGTTGCGGATCGATGAAAATCACATTCACCGGGGGGCGGAAATGGAACAGGTTGGAATCCCGGATGGGCTGCAGAACAAAATCAGCAGTCGCGCCCGTCTTTACCGCGCCGATCTTGGCGGTTGGCTTGACCAGCACTTGGACACTGGTCTCGCCATTTTTCGAGGCCCCGAGCAGCACACCGAGGATGTCGCTGCCTTCGATCTTGACTTGAGTTCTCGTCTTTGCCCGGTTCCACCCGAACTGCGAGCGTGCCCGTGACATTTCCCTGTGAGGCGGCTTTGGCTGCCGCATCGGGAAGATAACCGATGACCGCATGCATCTCGCTCATGACGTCCTCCTGATTGTTGTGTCCGGCATTCACTGCCAGGAAGGCTGACGCCTGGGAAAGCAGGCGATCAGCAGGCGACCCACCTGGGAAATTCAATTACCAGTAGCATGTCGAAAACGCGCACTAATTGCAAGGTCGAAATATCGAGTCCGAGCCCACGCCGCCTGACAAGCAAGAAAGATCATCTCACCTGATCGCCGCGCAGGCGCGGGTGGCCGATGCCGAGCGGTTTGGCATCGAGCAGCACGATGGCGAGCCGCGCCGGCTCCTTGCCGCGATTGACCCAGGCATGGTTGGTGCCGCGCTGGACCATGATATCGCCGGCGCGCAACTTGACGGTTGAATCGTCCATGTCCATCTCGATCTCGCCCGACAGCATGACGATGTAGTCGATCGTCTCGGTGCGATGCATCTCCGACGCGATGCCCGGCGCGAATTCCATGACGATGAAGCGCGAGCCGTTCGCCGGCGGCGCGGTGCCGAGAATGCGCGCGCCCATGTCTTCCGCGTTGTCGCCGATGGAGATATCCGCGGGCATCATGTCGCTGCACCACATCAAGGTCGAGGCGACGCCGTCGCGCGGCCGCTTGGTATTCGCCGCCGGGCCTTCGAGGATGATTTTGGCGACGTTCTTGCCGTCGTGACCGGTAATGACGCGACGGATCGGCTCTTCAGCCATGGATGGCCTCCGGTTTTTTCTGCTGGGATTTACGCCTGTGCGCCGGGCGCGCGCTTGAGATCGATGAATTCGATGACGTTGCCGTCGGGATCGCGGATATAGGCACTGCGGCCGACAAACACGCCGGCGCGGCGATCTTCTTCCTTGAAAATCTCCACGCCTTTGGCCGGCAGATTTTGCAGCGTCTCGTCGTAGACCTCCGGCGTTACCTTGAACGCCGAATGGATCTCGTGCCGGCCGGCGGCATTCTGCGTGATCGGATTTTCGGAAAAAGTCAGATTGAAGAAATCATCGCCGGCCCGCATGAAGACGATGCGATCGGTGCGGCCGATCTTGGTGAAGCCGAGGATCTCGGCATAGAACTTTTCCGAGCGATCAAGGTCTTTCACCGGGATCGTGAAATGCAGAACGCCTTCGACTTTCGGCATGGCCGTCCCATTCGCGCAAATATTCGCGCGGGCGCGCGACTACGCCCGCGTCAGGAACGACGATAATACGGATAAAGGAGTTGGGCTGCCTAGAGCATGATCAGGAAAAGTGGAAACCGGTTTTCCGAAAAAATCATGCTCCACCAAAATGCTAGAGTGCAAATCGCTTCAATCTGAAGCGATTTCGCTCTAGGTGGCAGTCACGCGCCGCGAGTCGGTACGCATTTCCGGCTGCTGCGCCGGCTCCAAATCCCCCTCGCCCGCGGAAAAGCCGGTCATGAGATCGATGAGCTTGTTCCAGGTGCGCAGCATGACACCGAGCGGCCGCGGCATGGCCTGCCGGCAAAAGGCGATCTTCCTGATCTCGTGGGGGATGTACCAGTTGCTGCGGCTGCCGGCGGGAAAGTAGACCATGTCGCCGGGGCCGAGGCGGCGGACTTCGCCCTTTTCGTCGGTGACGAAGGCCTCGCCCGAGATCACGTGCAGGGCTTCGTCGAGGACGTAATTCCAGGTGAAGCGGCCGGCACTGCATGACCAGGCCATGACCGTAGAGGTGCCGTCGGCGGAGGTCGCAAGCCTCGCCGCGCGCGCCCGGGGCGTGCCCTCGGTAATCCAATGGGGCGCGATCGGGGCGTCGATCAGTTCGACATCGGCAGGAAAAGCGAAGACGACAGGTTTGGGCACGGCTCCCTCCAGCAAGACTAGCGGGCCATTAAACGTGGTAGCGCCAAACAAACCGTAAACGCTGCGCGCCGGCCTGCACGCGGATGTTGCAGAGACGCTTTATAGGGCCAAATCGTTGAGGATTTCGCGCCTGCTAGCCGGACACGCCGTCCGCGGCCTGCCGCGCGGGGGCCGAGGGCCAGTCTCGCCAGGCCCGCCGCAACGGTATCGTCAGCGGCCGCTGGTCTGACTTGCGGCCGCTGAGATATTCCAGCCACTTTTCGTAGATGCCGATGGCGGTCGCGCGCCATGGGCTTTCCAGCCCGGCCTCAAGGCCGCCGAACGGAAAACTGGCGATGAGGTGCTCGCGGCGATCGAGGAGCGCGCGCTCGCGGAACGCTGACGCGATGGCCGTCGCTTCGCCGCCGAAATAATCCAGCGGCAGGCCCGGATAATCGTCGCGCTCGCGCCGCAGGTAGCGGCCGACGTCGCGGCGGTATTCAAGGAGCAGGGTTTTCGCCTCGTATTCCGGATGGCCCTGGAGGAAGAGGTGGAAGCTCTTGTCCTGCCGCGCGAACATGTCGACGCCGGCGACCGCCGAACGGGTGAGAATGCGATAGCCGCAATCCGCCAGCGCCCGTTCCGGCAAATCGTTGTAGCGCGAGTGCGGAACGCGCAGTCCGGACTTTGCGTCGCTCGTCATCGGATGAGAGGCGGCCGGTGCGCAGTCGAAAACACCGAACAGCTTGCCGGCCAGCGGGCGGCGTTCGACGCCGTCGACGTGAAGAACCGCGGCGTGGGCGGCAAGGCATGACCAGATGGTCGATGTGGTGTAATCGCGCGCCCAATCCACGACCCGGCTCAGCGTTGCCCAGTACGGCTCGTCTTTCAGACTTTTCATCCGTGGCTCGGTGCCGGTCACGATCAAGCCGTCGATATGAGCGTCCCACAGCTCGGAAACGTCGCGGTACCGCTCGGCCATGTCGTGGCGCGTGGTGTCGGCGCGCGGGATTTCGGGGATCGAGAACAGCAACAGGCGCACGATGGTTTTCGATGCGGCGGCACGGATCAGATCGATGAACTGCCGCTCGGTCGCATCGAGCGCCGGATCCGGCATGTTGTTGATCAGCCCGATCGTGACGCAGTTCGAAGCGCGGAATTCGTTGGTCGAGGCGGAATCGCGAAGTGTCGAGGAGAAGCGGCATCGGCTGCTCTCCGCTATTCGGCGGCGAGCAGCGGCGAGTTCTTGTGCCGCTGCGCCGCGCCGAGCGCCTGATCGAGGTCGGCGATGATGTCGTCGATGTGCTCGATGCCGACGCTGAGCCGGATCATCTCCGGCTTGACGCCGGCCTTGCTCTGCTCGTCGGCCGACATCTGCCGGTGCGTGGTCGAGGCCGGATGGCAGGCCAGCGACTTGGCGTCGCCCATATTGACCAGCCGCTTGAACAGCTTCAGCGCGTCGTAGAAATTCTTGGCGGCCTCGAGCCCGCCGACGACACCGAAAGTCAGCAGCGAGCAGGCGCGGCCGCCGAGATATTTTTGCGCCAGCTGGTGATAGGGATTGTCGGCGAAGCCGGTATAATTGACCCAGGCCACGCGGCGGTCCTGGCGCAAGAATTCGGCGACGCGGCGGGCGTTTTCGACGTGGCGCTCGACGCGCAGCGCCACCGTCTCGATGCCTTGCAGCAACAGGAAGGCGGAGAGCGGCGCCAGCACGGCGCCGGTGGTGCGCTGATAGACGCTGCGGCAGCGCGCGATATAGGCGCGGGCGCCGAAATGCTCGGTGTAGATCAGGCCGTGATAGGACGCGTCGGGCTCGTTGAACATCGGAAAGCGCCGCGGGTGCGCCTGCCAAGGAAAGCGGCCGCTGTCGACGATGGCGCCGCCGAGCGTGGTGCCGTGGCCGCCCATGAACTTGGTCAGCGAATGAACGACGATGTCGGCGCCGTATTCGATCGGGCGCAGCAGGATCGGCGTCGCGACGGTATTGTCGACGATCAGCGGAACGCCGTGCCGCGCGCCGACCTTTGCCAGCGCTTCGATGTCGCAAATATTGCCGGCCGGGTTGCCGACGCTTTCGCAGAAGATGGCGCGCGTGTCGTCGTCGATCAGCTTCTCGATGGCCTCGGCCTGGTCGGATTCGGCGAAGCGCACCTTGATCCCTTGGCTCGGCAGCAAGTGGGCGAACAGCGTGTAGGTCGTGCCGTAAAGCTGCGGCACCGAGACGATGTTGCTGCCCATGCTGGAGACATTGAGCACCGCATAGTTCAGCGCCGCCTGTCCGGTGGCGACGCACAGCGCATCGACGCCGCCTTCGAGCGCGGCGACGCGGCGTTCCAGCACCGCGGTGGTCGGATTGCTGATCCGCGAATAGCGATAGCCTTCGACCTCGAGATCGAACAAAGCCGCGCCGTGATCGGCGCTGTCGAATTCATAAGCGACGGTCTGGTAGATCGGCACCGCGACGGCTTTCGTCGTCGGATCGGTGTCGTAGCCGCCGTGCACGGCCACCGTTTCTCGTTTCATATCGTCCCACCACGCATCCCGAATGCTGGGCCATTCTATGGCGCTTCGGTTTCTTATCCATGGCGGCCGACATGAACATCGTAAGCAAGATTAATTGGAAGCAATAACCTTAATGGTTTCTGCTGCTGCCGCGCCCTACGCAGGGTGCGATGATCGATCTTATCGATCGTTCGAATTTTAACCGTTCCTGAAGCGAAAAATTCACTTTGTTTTGCCATCATCAGGCATGACCCTCATCGAGGCGGAACAGGCAAGGCCGCGGATCGGCGGCAAGGACGGCGCGCTGCGCGACTGGGTGCGCGCGCTGGAAGCCACCGCGCCGATCGCCGGCAACCCGCAGCGCATTCTCCCGCGCGTGATCGAGGAGCTGGCCGAAACACGCGGCGATGCCCCGGCTCTGCTCTCGGCGCACGAGCGCTTGACCTATCGCGCGCTCAATGAGCGCGCCAACCGCTATGCGCGCTGGGCGCTCGCGCAAAACCTCGGCAAGGGCGAAACCGTGTGCCTCGTCATGCCGAACCGGCCCGAATACATGGCGATCTGGCTCGGCATCACCAAAGTGGGTGCCGTCGTCGCGCTGATCAACACCAATCTTCGCGGCGCAGCGCTTGCCCATTGCCTCGATATCGTCAAGCCGCAGCACATCATCGTCGCCGCCGAGCTATTGCGACGAAGTCCGCACCGCGCTTGCGCCCATGGCGAGCCGGCCAAAAATCTGGTCGCACGGCAGCGACGACTTCGCCCGCATCGACCGCGCCATCGAAAGGTTGTCCGGCGGACCATTGACCGAAGCGGAACGCCGCGGCGTGACCATCGCCGACCGCGCGCTCCACATCTACACCTCCGGCACCACCGGCCTGCCGAAGGCCGCCAATGTCAGCCATCACCGGCTGATGCAGTGGAGTTTCTGGTTCGCCGGCCTCATGCAATACCGGCCCCGACGATCGCATGTACGATTGCCTGCCGCTCTATCACAGCGTCGGCGGCGTCGTTGCCACCGGCGCGGTGCTGGTGCGCGGCGGCGCGGTGGTGATCCGCGAGAAATTTTCCGCCCGCGAATTCTGGGATGACGTGGTCAATTGGGACTGCACGCTGTTCCAATATATCGGCGAGCTGTGCCGCTATCTGGTCAATGCGCCGGAACAGCCTCGCGAAAAGCAGCATCGGCTTCGACTGTGCTGCGGCAACGGGCTGCGCGCCGACGTTTGGCAAAAATTCCAGGACCGGTTTGCGATTCCGAAAATCCTGGAGTTTTATGCGGCGACCGAAGGCAACGTCTCGCTCTACAACGTCGAAGGCAAAGTCGGCGCCATCGGCCG
Source organism: uncultured Alphaproteobacteria bacterium (assembly GCA_963831975.1). GTDB lineage: Bacteria > Pseudomonadota > Alphaproteobacteria > Rhizobiales > Xanthobacteraceae > BOG-931. The sequence goes on along the minus strand of CAWHSO010000025.1, from coordinate 593,887 downwards.
CGTTCCCGTCGTTCCTCGCCCATCGCTTTCCGCTGGCGCTGGTGAAATCCGATGCTGCGACGCGCCAGCCGATCCGCGACGAGAGCGGCCTTTGCATGCGTTGCGCGACGGATGAAGCGGGCGAGGCGATCGGCAGAATTCACGATGGCGCGGCTCACGCCGCCGCGGAATTCGAGGGCTATACCGACGCCGCGGCGTCGCAGAAGAAAATCCTGCGCGACGTGTTCGAGCGCGGCGATGCCTGGTACCGCACCGGCGATCTCATGCGCGCCGACGCGAGCGGCTATTTCTATTTCGTCGATCGGATCGGCGATACGTTTCGCTGGAAGGGCGAGAACGTGGCCGACGTCGGAAGTTGCCGCGGCGATCATGGCGTTCCCCGGCATGACCGAGGCGACCGTCTACGGCGTTCCGGTTCCCGGCACGGAGGGCGCCGCCGGCATGGCGGCGCTCGTCGTCGACGGCGCGTTGGATTTACCGGAATTCCGCAAATATCTCGCGCGCGTCCTGCCGGCTTATGCCCGGCCGCTATTCCTGCGCATCCAAGACCGCATCGCGGTGACGGCGACGTTCAAGCACCAGAAGACCGAACTTGAGCGGGAGGGTTTCGATCCGACCGCGTCGGATGAGTGCCATCTATTTCGACGACCCGTCGCAGCAGGCTTACGTGCGGCTCGACCGCGCGCTGTTCGACAGGATTCAGGCAGGCTCGGTGCGTCTTTAGTCCTTACGCGGTGGCGCCGGCGTCCACGGTCAGCACCGTGCCGGAAATGTTGCGCGCCTTGTCGCTGAGCAAATATTCGACCGCGTTGGCAACGTCCTCGACTTCGGCAAGCCGGCGCAACGCGCTCCTGCGCACCACCTGCTGCCGCTGCTCGCCGGCAAGCCCGTGGGTCATGTCGGTATCGAGAAAGCCCGGCGCCACCGCATTGACGTTGATGCCGAGCCGCCCGACCTCGCGCGCCAGCGAACGGGTAAAGCCGATCATCGACGCTTTGGTCGCGGCATAAACCGAAAGGCCGCTATAGCCGGTAAAGCCGATGATCGAGGCGACATTGACGACGCGGCCGGCGCCTTCCGACATCATCGAGCGCACCACGTATTTGGTCAGCACGATAGGCGACAGCGTGTTGACGCGCACCAGCTCGACGATCTGCGAATTGTGCATCATGGCGAGCGCGCCGTCGTGGCCGACCGCGGCATTGTTGACCAGGCCGAACAGCGGGCCGAAATCCTTGCGCAGGCCTTTCACCAGACCGGGAATCTCGCCGACCTCACCGAGGTCGAACGACACGAAATGCAGCGCGCCGTGCTTGGCCCGTTTGGCCTCGGCGATGGCGTCGCTGACGGGCTTGGTCTTTTGCCGCGCCAAGGCGATCACGTCATAACCGGCACCGGCCAGCTGGCGCGCGATGCCGAGGCCGAGGCCGCGGCTGGCGCCGGTGACGAGAACGGTGCGTGCGGCTTTAGCCATAGCGCCGCGCCAATTTGCCGGTCGCGGCGACGTCGAGCGCCGGCACGATCGAGATGGAGGCGGGGACCTTGTGGCGCGGCAACGCTTCGCGGCAGAGCTCCAATATGTCGTTCTTGATTTGCAGCTCGCCGCCGTCGCGCCCGCAATCGGCTTTCAGCACGACATCGGCAATCACGATCGAGCCGGTGACGGGACTTTGCTTCGGCCGCACCAGCGACATGCGCACCTGCGGATGCCGATTGATGACCGCCTCGATCTCTTCCGGATGAATCTTCAATCCGCCGACATTGATGATGCCGCCGCGGCGGCCGGCGAAGACGTAGCGATCGCCGCGCCGTTCCACCATGTCGCCGGTATCGACGAAGCCGTCATGATCGCGCAAGCCTGCCTGCTGCGTGCCGAGATAGCGTTCGGCCGTGCGCGGCGAGCGGATGCGCAACGCGCCATCGACGAGTTTCAGCTCGACGCCGTCGCGGTCGTGCTCCAGGAAGTGAAGCGGGAAATCCGGCCAGGCCGTCGTTGACCTCGAACGCAACACCCGCTTCGGTCGAGGCATAGGCGTGGCCGACGCCGGCCTCCGGGAACATGGCGCGCAAACTGTCGAGGATCGCCTGGTCGGCGATTTCGCCCGAGAGGCGAACATAGCGCGGCGATATCTTGCCGATCTCAGGCGACATCAGCGCGCGGCGCCAATGCGACGGCGTGCCCGACAGATGCGTCACGCCGCAGCGGCCGAGCCGGGCAAGATGATCGGCGATCGGCTCGCCGGCGCTCGACAGCACCAGCGACGCCCCGCCGATGATCGCGCGCAAAAATATCTGCAGGCCGCCGTAGCGGCGGATGTCGTAGAACGTGCCCCACACGACGGCGCCGTCGGGATGCTGCCCGGCGCCGATCGGCGCGATCAGGCTGGCCAGGCTGTGCGCCGCCATTTTCGGCACGCCGGACGTGCCGGACGTGAGCAGCACCCATTCGGTCGGCACCTGCGGCAGCGCAAGCTGCCCGGCCGCAACGATGGCCGGCGCGCAAACGACGCGCACGGGAAGATCGAGTGCCGCGTGGTCCGGCGTGCCCTCGTCGATCACGACGGCGTCGGCCTCGGCACAGGCGATCAAAGCGTCAAGGTGATCGGCTGCGGTATCGGGCGGCAAAATCGTCAGCCGGCGCGCCACGCCGTCAAGCTCGATCAGCGCCAGCGCACTCGTGAGCTGGCTCGACGTCGCGACGACAACCGAGCGGCCGGCAAGCTCCGCAAGCCGGCCGCCAAGACTGGTTCCGTGGGCGAGCTGATTGACGCAAACTCGCGCCGCGCGATCCCAGAAGAATCGCTCCGGCGCAGCATCTGCGATGCGACCTTTAAGCGACGGCGCGTTGCTGCGCACCATTTTCATACACTTTCACGAAGTCGCCGAGCGTCAGCGGGAACATGGCGTCCTCGGCGGTCGTGAACGGATCGATGCCGAGCGTGTCTTCGAGGCGCGCGACGAGCACCGCAAAGCCCAGCGAGTCCAAACCGGAATCGAGCAGCACGAGATCGTCGCGCAGCGGCGCCAGCGTCTTGCCGTGTTCGCGCGCGATCTGCTTCATCTGGTCCATTATGGTTAATTTTATGCTCATCGTCGTATGGCCTACTGTTTCTTCACCGGCAGCCGATATATTCGCGCAAGATTACAATCAAGTTCACGACGCTACCGTGGTCAACGCGAATGGACTGTTCCGTTCCGGCAATCCGCTGCCGGCAGATCGGCGAAGCCGACATTGCCGCCGTCGCAGCCCTGCTCGGGCGCGGGTTTCCGAACCGCACGCGGCAGTTCTGGTCGGACGCGCTTGCCCGGCTGGCGCGCCGCGAGCCGCCGCCGGGTTTCCCGAAATATGGTTACCTGCTCGAAAGCGGCGATGGTCCCGTCGGCGCGCTGCTGTTGATTTGCTCGACGATTCGCCAAGGCGACCGGTTTGCCACCCGATGTAATCTGTCGAGCTGGTATGTCGAGCCCGCCTACCGCGCCTATGCGACGCTCCTGGTATCGCAAGCGCTCGGCGACAAGGACGCCACCTATACCAACGTCTCGGCGGCGCCGCACACCTGGCCGATCATCGAGGCGCAGGGTTTTTCGCGCTATTGCGACGGCGTCTTCGTCGCGGTGCCGATGCTGAAAGACCTGTTCGGCGGCAGCGGCGTGCGCGTCTTCGACGCGCGGCAGGATCCAACAGTCAGCTTCGATGCGTCCGAACAGGACATCCTGCAGCGTCATGCCGAGCACGGCTGCATCAGCCTGTGGTGCGAGAGCGCCGGACGCGCCTACCCGTTCGTCTTCCGGCCTCGCCTGGTCAAGCGCGCGATTCCCTGCGCGCAGTTGATCTATTGCCGCGACGTCGACGAGTTCGTGCGCTTTGCCGGACCGATCGGGCGCTATCTGGCGCGGCGCGGCAACCCCTTCGTCATCATCGATTCGAACGGCGCTATCCCCGGACTGATCGGCACGTTCCGCCCCGGCCGCATGACGAAATATTTCAAGGGCCCGCAACGGCCGCGGCTGGGCGACCTCGCTTATACCGAATACGCCGTGTTGGGCGTTTAGGCGCTGATTTTAGAGCGCCAGCGCCTTGCGCACCGCGACCGGCCAATGCGGCAGATCGAGGCCGTGGGTCGCGAACAGCGCCAAGGCCAGCCGATCGATGCCGAAGGCGACGCAGCCGGTATGGGCCACCTCGCCGGCTTCGGTGCGCAGATTCCACGTCGTGCCGAAATGATCGCGGTGATAATTGAAGCTCATGCACGCGGTCGGCTCGTCGGCGGACCGCACCGGAACGAGCAATTCGAACTTCAACGCCTGCTCGACCTGGCTCATCGCCATCAGCTTGCCGCCGCGGCCGAAGAACGGATCGCTCGCGGTATCGATGCGCCACGGCAGGCCCAATTGCGCGGCAAAGCTCTGCGCCCGCGTCATCCAGGCGCGGCGGAACTCATCGACCTGCTTCCGGCGTGCCGATGCGGACATATTCCCGCATGCGAAACGACTGCAAGCCGGTCGAGCATTTTGCGACGGCTCGCGCCGGAAGCAATCGCAGGCGACGTCGAAGGTCAGCCCGCCTGCCGGCACGTCGCCGCGGCTCGCGACCAGCGGATAGACCGGATAGCAGGCGGCGGGGCTGAGAACGAGATCGGCCGCCGCCAGCGCCTGCGTCCAATCCTCGCCGGCTTCGCTGCGGTCCACCGCCGATTTGACCTCGGCCTCGGCGCCGCCGAGGCAGCTGACGCAGCCGAGGAAATGCGGAAAGCTCTTGAGATATCCTGATTTCTCCACCTGCCGGCGGCTCATCACCGGCGGAAAGCGCAACACTTCCGTATTCGGCTCGCAGTAGCGCGAGATCAGCGCGGTTCAGCCCGTCGACGACCTGCTCGAATATGGCGGTGCGCGCGTAGATGCCGTCGATGCCGGTCGGCAGCAGCAGCGCCTCGGCGATCGAATCGAGCGAACGCGCCGGCTGCGCCGGTTCCTTGAATGCCACATTCATCTTGGTCACGCCTCTCGGTATGGTTGTTTTTATAGTTCACAACGAATTCAGTCGCGCAGCGATGCCGGCGTGCTGCTCAGCAGCGATGCCGCTCCGATATTCGCCAGGATCCTGTCATTGCTGATCATGACCGGCGACGACAGGATGTCGCGCAGGTGACGGCCGATGCTGAATTCGCTGTCGTTGCGATAGCCCGACAGCCCGCAGGCCTGCATCGCGCTCATGACGGTCGCGACCGCGAGCTCGGACGCGTTCACTTTGAGCATGTTCATGCCGGTCTGGAAGTCGATCGATTCGAGCGTGGCCGGATCGGATGCCGCCGCCTCGAACCGTTGCAGCGCCGCGGCGATGAGGCTGCGCAGCGTGCGCAGCGAGGCATTGGCGCGGGTCAGGTGCTGGGCGCCGGGCGGCATGGTGCCGCCGGCGCCATGGGTGGCTTTGCGGACGAATGCGCGCGCGCGATCGACCGCCGACGCGGCGATGCCGGCCCAGGCGCCGCTCCAGGCCAGATGCGCGAACGGCATCATGGTCTGGGCATGAATCTTGTCGTAGCTCACCGGCAGGATCTGCTCGGCAGAGCCCGAGGCGGAGAGCGTGAAACCTTCGCTGCAGGTGCCGCGCATGCCGAACGCGTCCCAGCCGTTGAGGCGCTTGAGCGCGTAGTCGTCTTTCAGGAAGGCGACCAGAACCTGGTCCGAGCTTGCCGCTTCGGGGGAGCGCCGCGCGGTGGTGACGATGCCGTCGGCCGCCTCGGCGTAGGAGATGACCGTCGCCTGCCGCTCCAGCGCGATGCGCGAATCGCGCCACTCGATCGGCGCCGAGCTGTTGCGAACGTCGCCGCCGGCGCGGCCTTCGGTGGTGGAAGAAGCGAGCAGCAATTGCTCGGCGCAAAGCCGGCGCAACAGCCGCTGATGCCAGGCGCTGGCGCGGCCGTGGCGCACCAGGCAAGCAACTTTGGTCTGATGCATGGCATAGATCATCGCCGTCGATGCGCAGTTGCGGCCGAGCATGTAGCAGACGTCGACGATGTCCGACGTGCTCGCGCCCTCGCCGCCCAGGTCGGGCGGCACCGCGGCGCTCAACAGCCGCTCGGCGCGTGCCGCGTCGATCGCTTCTTTGGGAAAGCGTGACTCGGCATCGACGGCGGCGGCATGGGTCGCGGCCACCACGGCGACTTTTTCCGCGCGCGTCATCAGATCCACTGAACCCGCGGCGTGCAGATTGCTGGCGGCGATGAGAATGCCGCGCATGGCGCTGCGCGCGACGCGGCGGTCTTCATCGGCCTCTTGGAGCGTCATTATTTTTCCGGCATTCATTGCTGCGCTCGCGATGACGTTGGACCCTCCCGCGCCATCGAGCCTCGACAGCGCCTACCAACCCCGGGGTACCGTAAAACTTCCAATTCCTGGTGTTATTCGCCAGGGATTAGCGCAGTTCTTTGCCGTAAAGGTTACCAATCGCAAACACATCGTATGGTAATCATGCTGGCGCGGCTTCATGCGCCCATCCGTGAAATGGAGCCACTGCGCCGTGCGACATTTGGGGAATATTCACCTTGCTCGATCGTAACAGTACCAACTCGACGGAACGGGTGGCGCAGCTCGTGCGCCAGCTCATGGCCAAGCGATCGATCGACCGGCTGGTCGATAACGATGACGTTCTCAGCGAGTGCGGCCTATCGTCGCTCGATATGGTCAACCTCATGCTCGCCGTCGAAACCGAGTTCGATATCAAAATTCCCGACCGCGACATGACGCCGTCGAACTTCCGCTCGATTGCGCAGATCGACAAACTGGTCAGCGCGTTATTGCGCAGCGATCAACAAGTCGGCTGAAATAAATCCTATCTGTCCCGCGGCGGTCTCGGCGGCCCGAGCCGCCCGGTATCAACGATGTGCCTTCTTGCCGGCCTCATCCGGCTAACCATCTTTTGGCGAGAAATCAGCCACTAGAAGGGGTCAAAAATCATGTCCATCCGGCCCGTGAAGCAAATCATCACGTCGAAGCCCACGACCGAGGGCGCCGGCGTAAAACTGCGCCGCGCGTTCGGCTTCGGCGAAACCGGCGCCACCGATCCGTTCCTGCTGCTCGACGATTTCCGCAACGACCGGCCGGACGATTACCGCGCCGGCTTCCCCTGGCATCCGCATCGCGGCATCGAGACCATCACTTATGTTCTCGCCGGCAATGTCGAGCACGGCGACAGCCTGGGCAATCGCGGCAATCTCGGCGCGGGCGACGTGCAATGGATGACGGCCGGCCGCGGCATCATGCATCAGGAAATGCCGCAAGGCGACGCGCAGGGCCGCATGCACGGCTTCCAGCTCTGGGCCAATCTGCCGTCGTCGCTGAAGATGACGGCGCCGCGTTACCAAGACGTCAAGGCGGCGCAGATTCCGGAAGTGGTCGACGACGACGGCACCCGCGTGCGCGTGGTCTGCGGCGATTTCTGGGGCAAGCGCGGCCCGATCGAAGGCGTCGCCGCCGATCCGCGCTATCTCGACGTCTGGGTGCCGCCGGGCAAGCGCAAAGTCCTGCCGGTCGAGCTCGAGCGGCACGCCTTCGCCTATGTGTTCGAGGGCTCGGGAAATTTCCGCGCCGCATCGCAACCGTTCGGCGTGCTGACCGAGAAGACCGACGGCGGCAACGAGACCCTGGTCCGCGAGCAGACCGGCAACCGTTCCCTGGTGCTGTTCGACAGCGGCGACGAAGTCACCGTGCAGGCCGGCGACGAAGGCATCCGTTTCCTCCTGGTTTCCGGCAAGCCGATCGAGGAGCCGGTCGCCTGGTACGGCCCGATTGTGATGAACACCGAAGCCGAGCTACAACAGGCGTTCACCGAGCTGCGCAACGGCACCTTCATCAGATAGGACGCGCGGCTCACAAAATACCCGGCCATGACCGGCGCGATCGGGGGGACATGTGAGCCGCAACGAAACCAAGACGGTCTATTACGCCAGCATCGGCCCCGAGCTCGCGCTCTACGACATCGACGTCGACAGCGCCGCGCTGATCAAGCGCGGCGCGGTGATGCTGCCAGCCAATATCCAATATGTCTGGCCGCATCCGTCGCGGCGCTATCTCTATGCGGTCTCGAGTAATGGCGGCCCGCAGGTCACGGGCGACACGCACCGCGCCAATGCGCTGACCATCGATCAGGCCACGGGCGCATTGCAGCTGCACGGACCGGCCGCGGCGCTGCCATCGCGGCCGATCCACTGCAGCGTCGATGCCAGCGGTGCATATTTGCTCACGGCGTACAACAATCCGAGCAACGTCACCGTGCATCGCCTCAATGCCGACGGCACGATTGGTCCACAAGTCGCGCAGCCGGGAAACCTCGATACCGGCATTTACGCGCATCAAATTCTCGCCACGCCGTCGAACGACACGGTGCTGCTGGTGACGCGCGGCAACGACGCCAAGCCGGACAAGCCGGAGGACCCCGGTGCGATCAAGGCATTCGGCTTCGCCAACGGCGTGCTGACCGGTCTTGCCTCGGTCGCGCCCGGCACCGGGCTCGGCTTCGGGCCGCGTCACCTCGACTTCCATCCGACGCAGCCGTGGGTGTTCGTCTCGGTCGAGCGGCAGAACAAGCTTTACGTCTACAAGCGCGATGCCGGCTCCGGCCTCGCCCGCGAGGCGATATTCGTCAAGGACACGCTGGCCGATCCGCAACCGAAAGTGCGCCAGGCCGCCGGCGCGATCCACGTCCATCCGAGCGGCAAATTCGTCTATCTGACCAATCGCGCCTCGGACCTGGTGGATTTGGACGGCTCCAAAGCGTTCATGGGAGGCGAAAACAACGTCGCGGTCTTTGCCATCGATCAGACGAGCGGCGAGCCGACCTTGATCCAGAACGCCGACGGCCAGGCGATCGAATTGCGCACCTTCGGCATCGAGCCGAGCGGCCGCATGCTGGTCGCCGCCAGCATCAAGCCGGTGCCGGTCCGTGACGCAGGCGGCACCAGGACGGTTCCCGCCAAGCTCTGCGTTTTTCATGTCGGCGGCGACGGCAAGCTGGAGTTGAAGCGCCAATACGACCTCGACACCGGCGCGCATCAGCAGTTCTGGAGCGGCATGGTCACGCTCTGACGGCGGCGCCCGGTGCGGCTGGAACCGTTTCGCGCAGTCACAACTGCGCGCCGGGAACCCGACGCTATGGATAAAAAAGTCTTAATCGATAAACCGGTTTACTGAAACGCAAGGCCGCTCTGCTTTTATGTGCGCGCTGAGATTGCGGCGATAAGAAACGCGAGCGTCGATCCCGGCTGTTTCAGCTCTCCGGTCCAGGGGGTCCGCCGCAATGCCAGTGCCGTCAGCCGACAAAAAATCGCTGTCGTATCGACTGCGCTGGCTGGCCGCTCGGCACCGCGCTGGCGATCGCGGCCATTGTCGGCGCCAACGCGCTCATCCTGGCGCAGTTGCATCACAGCACGCTGCGCGAGGTGCAGAACAATCTGCTGCGCCAAAGCCTCGATCTGTCGGAACTGGTCGAACGCACCTTGCAAGCGACCGATCTGATGCTGACCAGCGTGGCCGAACGGGCCAGCGCGCTCGCTTCGACCGAGGACGGCACGCAACAACTGGAAAGCGAGGCACTTTCACATCCTGCTCAAGGAGAAAATGTCCGGCCTGCCGCAAATCCATGCGCTCGGCTTTCTCGACGCCAACGGCATCCGTTCGAACCACTGGCAGTCCTGGCCGGCGCCGAAGATGGATGCTTCGTCTCTCGAATATTTCCAGGTGCTGAAAGCCAATCCGAAGCTGACGTCGTATCTCGACGCGCCCGCGCTCGGCCCCGTCACCGGAGCATGGGTGGCGATCGAAGCGCGTCCTGTGCTGGCGAAGGACGGAAGATTTTTCGGCGTCGTCTACGCCTCGACCGACATGAAATACTTCGAAGAGCTGTTTCGCTCGACGTCGATGGGCGACGGATATGCGATAACGCTGCTGCGCAAGGACGGCACGCTGTTGACGCGCTATCCGATGGCCGGCCAGATCGGCACGAAAGTACCGGCTTCGGTCTTGAGCACGTTGTCGGATTCGCGCTCCGGCGTTTCGCGCTCGATCAGCCCGGTCGACGGGCAAGCCCGCATCGCCGCCGGCCTACAGCCTCATGAAATATCCCCTCGTCGTCGTCGTGACGCAAGACGAGGATGCCGCCTTCGCCGCTTGGCGCCGGACGGCGATCACCATGGGCATCATCGCCGCCGCGATGATCGGCCTCGTCATCATTGCCGCCTGGCTGATCGCGCGCTCATGGCAGCAGCAGGAGCGCCTCAACGCCGCGCATGCGGAAATCATCGAATCCGACAAGGTCCGCGCGCTCGCCGAAGCCGAATTGAACCGCCAGCGGGATTTGGCGGAACAGAACATGCGCTTTAACGCCGCCGTCGAGAACATGACGCAGGGACTGTGCATGTTCGACGGCGATGCCCGGCTGGTCGTGTGCAACGAGCTCTACGCCAAGATGTACCGGCTGCCGCCGGAATTGCTCAAGCCCGGCGCGCTGCATCGCGACATCATCGCCCACCGTGTCCGCAATGGCCTCCTGAAGGGCGGTCACGGCAACGCCGACGTGCAGCAGCAATTATCCGCTTTGTCGGCGCTGCCGGCAGAAAAAAGATCGAGCCGGATCGACGAACATGCCGACGGCAAGCTGATCCGCGTAACGCGTCAACCGCTTCCCGGCGGCGGCTGGGTCGCGACCCACGACGACATCACCGAGCAGCGCCGCGCCGAACAGGAGCTGGACGAGACCAAGCAATTCCTGGATTCGATCATCGACAACATTCCCATTGCGGTGGTCGTGAAGGACGCCGTCACGCGCAAGTTCGTTCTCGTCAATCGCGCGTTCCAGGCGATGCGCGGCCTGCGACGCGAAGAGCTCGTCGGCAAAACCGTGTTCGCATTCTACAACAAAAGGACCGCGGAATTCATCGACCGCATGGACAGCGAGGTTCTGCAGGGCCGCTGCGACGGCAAGAACCTCGAATACGACGTCGATACGCCGAGGATGGCACGCGCATTTACGCGACCAGCCGCATCGTCATCCGCGACAATGACGGCGAGGCGAAATATCTGATCGTCGTCATCAACGACGTCACCGAACGCAAGAAATCCGAGCAGCGCATCGCCTTTATGGCGCATCACGACGCGCTGACCGGCTTGGCCAATCGCGCCGCGGTGACGCAGCAGATCGAAGAAGCGGCGGCGCGCCAGCGCCGGCGGGGCGATTCGTTCACCGTCCTGCTGCTCGATCTCGACCGCTTCAAGCACGTCAACGATACGCTCGGCCATTCCGCGGGCGACGCGCTGCTGCGGGAAGCCGCGGCCCGGCTCAAGGCGCTGTTGCGGGAAACCGACGTGCTGGCGCGGCTCGGCGGCGACGAATTCGCCATCATTCAGAGCGGCGAGGCCAGTCAACGCGAAGCCGCCGGCGCGCTGGCCGATCGCGTCATCGAGATTATCGCCAAGCCGTTCGATATCGACGGCAACGAGGTCAATATCGGCACCAGCATCGGCATTGCGCTGGCGCCGGAGCACGGCACCAATCCCGATAGTCTGTTGAAGATGGCGGACATGGCGCTCTACGGCGCCAAATCCGGCGGCCGCAACGGCTATCGCTTCTTCGACCCGGATATGGGTGCGGCCGCCGACGCGCGTCTCGCGCTGGAAAACGAATTGCGCCGCGCCATCCAGCAGAGACGAGTTCGAGCTGCACTACCAACCGATCATCGACACCAAGACGCGGCGGATTTGCAGCGCCGAAGCGCTGATCCGCTGGCGGCATCCGACCAAGGGCATGATCGCGCCGGATAATTTCATCCCGCTCGCCGAAGATACCGGCATGATCGCGCAGATCGGCCTGTGGGTGTTGCGCACCGCGTGCGCCGATGCCGCCAAATGGCCGGCCGACGTCAAGGTCGCGGTCAATCTGTCGCCGGTGCAATTTCGCAAGACCGACTTGGCCGACGCCGTGATGACCGCGCTCGCCGAAACCGGGCTGCCGCCGGAACGGCTGGAGGTGGAAATCACCGAGACGGCGCTGATCGAATCGGCGGCGGAATGTCTGCCGGCGCTGCACCGCTTCAAGAATGCCGGCATCGCCATCGCACTCGACGATTTCGGCACCGGCTATTCGTCGCTCAGCCAGCTGACGATGTTCCCGTTCGACAAGATCAAGATCGACAAGTCGTTCACGCAGAACCTGACCAAGCGCGCCGAATGCGCCGCCATCATCTCGGCGGCGCTGACGCTTGCGCAAAACCTCGACATCGCCACCACCGCCGAGGGCGTCGAGACCAACGACCAGTACAAATTGCTGCGCTTGGCCGGCGTGACGTCGCTGCAGGGCTACCTGTTCCAGCGGCCGTGCCCGGTATCCGAGATCGATTTCGACGTGATTTTCGGCGCCCCGACGATGGCCGAGGTCGCGTAGCGTCGTTTAAGCGCCGCGTAGCGGCGCCGGCTGCTCGTCGAGCATGGCCTTGATCGCCAGCCGCGTGGTCTCGACGTCGAGGCCGTGCTTTTGCACCAGATCGCGGCAGTCGGCCAGGATCGCATCGGCGTCCTGCATGATCTTGAACCGCTTGAAGTGATCGTCGTAATGCAGCCCCATGCTGGCGCCGACGATCTCGTACATGTTCATGATGCGGAACGGCCAGTCGCGCTCGTGCGCGCACAATTCGCGGTGATCGGAATGATAGACCGCGACCAGGGCATCGACGCCGGCGGCTTCGGCGGCCGCAAGCTCCGCCTGCTGCAATTGGCGGCGATATTCCGGCAGCACGCGCAGATTATTGCTTTGCAGCCCGACCGCCGGCTGCTGCAAGTCGACGATCTCGATGCCGGGCACGGCGCGCAAAATATCCTCGGCGGCCTCGACGACGCCGTGAATGCCGGGATGGCGATGCAGCGCGATCCGCATCGGCACCCGTTCGCGCAACAGCGGCCGCAGCCGGTCGAGCTTCTTGCGCAGGAACAGCGTGAACGGCGTCATCTCGAACGGCTTTGCACCGCGCGTCTTCTCCAATGTCGGCAGCGTCGTCTCGGTGAATTGCACCTGGCATGACGGGCACCACGACACCACTTGGCCGCTCTTGCTGTGCGACAGCTTGTCGATCGTGGCCTCGCCGAACCGCCCGGAGGTCGCGACATCGCCCATGCGCATCTGCACGATGCCGCAGCAATGGGTCGGGCCGCCCATGACTTCATAGGTGACGCCGATCGAATCCATGATGTCGAGCGCCAACAGCGCGATGTGCGGCGTCTTGAGCACGTTGCAGCCGGTGTAGAACACGAAATCGGGTTTCTCGCCGGTCACCGGCTTGTTGGCGCCCTGGCCGAGCCGCGCCAACAGCGCGTCGTCGAGCTGCATCTGCGAAATATGCTTCACCTCGACGCGCGACCTTGCGGAACGCTTCGACGCCGTCGCGGCGCTGCGCCACCGTCTCCTTGGCGTGCGCCATCTCGATGCGCGCCATATAGAGCAGGAAGCGCGGATTGACGCCGTAGTCGCAGGCCTTGATGCATTCGCCGGACAAGAGGCACCCGCTCGCCCATTTGCGCGCCGCGTCGTTGCCCTCGCCGTGGCGCACGATGTCGATGATGCCGTCGATGACGTGGACCGGATTTTGCCGCTGGCTCGCCGTCAGGCCGGCGGCTTCCGTGGCCGGGCAGACCTCGACGCATTTGCCGCAACGCGTGCAGGCATCCGCCATGGCGGCGGCGCGGGCTTTCAGGGCGGCTTCGAACGTTCCGGTCTGCGGTTGCTCGGTCATGGGCACAACGTAGCGCCGAATCGGGCCCGATTGAAGGGCCTGCCAAGTCGATGTAAGCCTGTGCTCGATGCCCGGCCGTAAGCCGGGCATGCCTATGAATGAGGATGCAATGGGTGAATTCGCTATCGGCCAACCGGTCCCGCGCTTCGAAGATCCGCGACTGATCCAGGGCGGCGGCCGTTATGTCGCCGACATGATGTTTCCCGGCACGGCGCATCGGCTACGTGCTGCGCTCGCCGCATGCGCATGCGCGCATCCGTTCGATCGATACCGCGAAGGCCAAAGCCGCGCCCGGCGTGCTCGCAGTGATCACCGGCGCCGACTACAAGGCCGCGGGTTTTGGCGATCTGCCGGTGCCCGGCGGGCTCAAGCGCCGCGGCGACACGCCCGGCTATCGGCCGCGCTATCCGGCCCTGGTCGAGGACCGGGTGCGCATGATCGGCGACTATGTCGCCTTCGTCGTGGCCGAGACCTATTACCAGGCGGTCGATGCCGCCGAGTTGATCGAGATCGATTACGAGGCGCTGCCGCCCATCGTCTCGACCGGCGACGCGGTCAAGCCCGGCGTGCCGCTGGTCTGGGACGATTGCCCCAACAATATCGGCTTCATCCAGGTCGAAGGAAACAAGGAAGCGACCGACGCCGCCTTCGCCAAGGCCGCGCATGTGGTCAAGCATCACTTCGTGATCAACCGGGTGACGGCGGCGTGCATGGAGCCGCGCGGCTGCATCGGCATTTTCGAGCCGACCGAGCAGCGCTACACCATCTACACCACGCTTCAGCGCACCAACGTCTTCCAGACCGAGCTGTCGCAATATGTCCTAAAGGTTCCCGACAACAAGATCCGCGTCGTCTGCGGCGATATCGGCGGCAGTTTCGGCATGAAGTCGGCGGTCTATAACGAAGTGGCGCTGGTGCTGCTGGCGGCAAAACTGATCGGCCGGCCGGTCAAATGGGTGGCGACGCGCTCGGAATCCTTCCTGTGCGATGCGCAGGCGCGCGACAATGTCACCGACGCCGAGCTGGCGCTCGATAAGGACGGCAATTTCCTCGGCTTCCGCGCCAAGATCATCGCCGCGATCGGCGCCTATCTGCAGGTCGGCATGCCGGCATTCACCGGCAATCTCGGCACGCTCGCCGGCGTCTATCGCACGCCCGCTTCACACGTCGACGTGACGGCGGTGTTCACCCACACCCAGCCGGTGCGGCCCTATCGCGGCAATGGCCGGCCGGAAGCCGCCTATATCATCGAGCGCATGGTCGATCTTGCCGCCGACCAGACCGGCATCGATCCGGCGGAATTGCGCCGACGCAACACCATTCCATCGAGCGCCATGCCGTACAAGACCAGCGTGACCTTCACCTACGACTGCGGCGAGTTCGAAAAGAACATGGATATGGCACTCGATGCCGCCGACAAGCGCGGCTTTGAGGCGCGCCGCGCGCAATCGCGCAAGCATGGCAAGCTGCGCGGTTTTGGTTTCTCCAACACCATCGAGCGTTCCGCCGCCGCCGGCCTTGAAGGCGCCGAGATCAGATTCGACCGCACCGGCTCGGTGTCGATCTTCTCCGGCAGCATCAACCAGGGCCAGGGCCACGAGACCGCGTTCAAGCAGATCGTCTGCGACCGGCTCGGCCTCGACCCGAACGAAGTCACCTATATCCAGGGCGACACCGACCAGGTGTTCTTCGCCGAAGGCACCGGCGGCTCGCGCTCGGCGGCGTTCTCGGGCTCGGCTTTCACCATGGCGGCGGAGAAAGTCGAAGCCAAGGGCAAGGCGATTGCCGCCCATATGCTCAAGGCCGATGTCGCCGACATCAAGTTTGCCGACGGCGTGTTCTCAACGCCAGAAGAGCAACCAGACGCTGACCATCAAGGAAATCGCCAAGGCGTCGCTCGACCCGAAGAATTTGCCGGCCGGCATGGAGCCGGGGCTGATCGAGAAGGCGATCTACACCGGCAAGGTCGCGAGCTACCCCAACGGCGTGCACGTCTGCGAGCTCGAGATCGACGAGACCACGGGCGTCGTCGAGATCTTGAACTACAACGTGGTCGACGACGTCGGCACCGTGATCAATCCGCTGTTGCTGCACGGCCAGATCGACGGCGGCATCGCCATGGGCGTCGGCCAAATTCTGATGGAAGACATCAAGTTCGACGAGCAGGGCCAGATCCTCACCGGCTCGTTCATGGACTACGCCATGCCGCGGGCGTCCGACCTCACCGGCTTCCACGTCGACAGCAACCCGGTGCCGACCAAGACCAATCCGCTCGGCGTCAAAGGCGCCGGCGAAGCCGGCTGCGTCGGCGCCATGCCGGCGGTCGCCAACGCGCTGGTCGACGCGCTCTCGGTGCTCGGCATCAAGCACGTGGAAATGCCGGCGACACCCGAGGTGCTGTGGCGCGCCATCCATGAGGCGCGCGCCAAAGGCGCTTAGGCAGTGACGACTGCCACGCACTGAATCTCGATCATCATCTCCGGCACGGCAAAGCCCGCAACGGTGATCGCGGCGCTGGCCGGAAAATCCTTGCCGAAGATTTCCGTGCGCAGCTCCGTCATCCGCGTCGTATAGCGCGCGTCGATCAAAAACACCGTCATAGTGACGAGATCGGCGAGTTTTGCGCCGGCCTCGGCCAGCGTCTTCTCGATGTTGCGGAAAGTCTGCCGGCATTGTGCGTCGAATTCGCCGGCCAGCGATTTGCCGGCATCGTCCACGGCGCCGGTGTGGCCGGCGAGCCAGATTGTCTTGCCGCCCTCGGTGATAACGGCGGGCGAATAGGCGCGTTTTGCCGTCCGCGCCGCGCCGACGAATGACTTTTTCATGGTTACGGTTCCTCGCCTGTTCCTGCCAGGGCATATCGCAGACGCCGATGGCCGGGACAAGCCCGGCCATGACGTCTTGGCAGCCTGCTTGGCACTCAGATCGGCGTGTACTGGGCGCGTTCGCGCTTGACCAGCTTGGGCAGCGCCTCGCCGGCAATGAGCGCCTTGAAATGCGGCGTTTGCTGATGCGCCGCGAAGGCGCCTTCGTTCTCGAACACTTCATAGAAGAAGAATTCGGACGGCTCGGATTTCGACTGCTGAATCATGAAAGCCCGAACGCCCGGCTCCTTTTGCGCTTGCGGCGCGAACCGCCGCAAAATTCCCGCCACCGCCTCGGTCTCGTCCGGTTTGGCTTTCCAGAATGCCGTCACCACCAAACCATTTTGCAGCTTTGCATAGTCGAGCATGGTTCCAACTCCTTTGCGCGATTGAGCGGCGGCAGATCGCGTGATGCCGCCGCGTTAACTTCGGTGCAACACGGCGTAGCCCGCTTCGATCCCTTACGTCACGGCAAACCGCTTCGGGCCCGACCGAACAATCGGCGACAGCTACCCGGTTCCGGCTTCACAGGCGGGACAAGCGCGGCTATGACGGCTTAGACTGTTCCGATGGCCGACGCTCAAACGCATTCAAACAACACGGCGCCGCTTGCCGGCATTCGCGTGCTCGAATTCTGCCACACCATCATGGGCCCGACCGCGGGCCTGATCCTGGCCGATCTCGGCGCCGACGTGATCAAGGTCGAGCCGGCCAACGGCGATTCGACCCGTCGGCTGCTCGGCTTTGCCGCCGGATTCTTCTCCGCCTTCAATCGCAACAAGCGCAGCATCGCCATCGATCTGAAATCGGACGAAGGCCGCGCGCTGCTTTATCGGCTGGTGGCGACGGCCGACATCGCGCTGGAAAACTACGCGCCCGGCACCATGGATCGGCTCGGCTGCGGCTATGCCGATTTTTCCAAGATCAATCCGCGCCTGATCTATTGCGCGCTGAAAGGTTTCCTCAGCGGGCCGTATGAGCATCGTCCGGCACTCGACGAAGTGGTGCAGTTCATGTCTGGCCTCGCCTATATGACCGGTCCGCCCGGCCAGCCGCTGCGCGCCGGCTCTTCCGTGGTCGACATCATGGGCGGCATGTTCGCGGTGATCGGCATCCAGGCCGCGTTACGCGAGCGCGAACGCACCGGCCGCGGCCAACCGGTCAAATCCGCGCTGTTCGAATCCGCCGCCTTCTTGATGGCGCAGCATATGGCCGGCCAGGCGGTGACCGGCCGCGCGCCGCCGCCGATGCCGGCGCGCGAGGGCGCCTGGGCGATCTACGAGCCGTTCGAGACCGCCGACGGCGAGCAGATTTTCGTCGGCCTGACCAGCAATCGCCAATGGCGCGGCTTCTGCGAGCATTTTTCGCGCCAGGACCTGTTGCAGAATCCCGCCTACAAGACCAACGAGGATCGCGTCCGCGCCCGGCCCATAGTGCGGCCGCTGGTGGCCGCGATCATCGCCCGCCATAAGCTCGCCGAGCTTGCCGAGGTGTTCGATCGTATCGATATTCCGTTCGCGCCGGTCGCAAAACCCGGCGACCTGTTCGACGACCCGCAGCTCAATGCCGGTGGCCGCATGCTCGATATTGCTTTTCCGAACGGGGTGCGGGCAAAAATTCCGCGGCTGCCGGTCGAGATCGGCGATCACGATATGGCGCTACGCCGCCAGGCGCCGGCGATCGGCGAGCACACCGTCGAGCTTCTCGCCGAGCTTGGCCTCGAAGCGAGCGAGATCGAAGCGCTGCGCCAGCGCGAGATCGTCACCGTCAAGACGCGCCGTCAAGCGAAAGAACGATCATGAGCGATTTGCCGAAACGCGTACACATCACCGAGGAAGGCCCGCGCGAGGGCTTTCAGTTCGAGAAGGGCGCCATCCCGACCGAACGGAAGATCGCGCTGATCGATGCGCTGGCGCAGACCGGCCTCGACCACATCCAGATCGTCTCCTTCGTCAATCCCAAGGCGGTGCCGGGCATGGCGGACGCCGAAGCGGTCGTGCACGGCATCACGCCGCGGCCCGACGTCGCCTATACGGCACTGTGGCTCAACGACAAGGGATTTGAGCGCGCGCTGCGCGAAGATCGGCTCACGCTCAAGGGCACGATCCAGCTCGCCGCGTCGGAGAAATTTTTGCTGCGCAACCAGAACCGCAACCTTGCGCAACAGCTCGCCGGCCAGCATGTCATCGTCGAGATGTACAAGGCGAACGGCGTGCCGGTTGAACGCGGCAGTGTCATGGCGGCGTTCGGTTGCAATTTCGAGGGCGACGTGCCGGTCGAGCGCGTGGTTTCGCTGGTCGGGCAAATCCTCGACGTGGCCAAGGAGCACGGCGTCACGCTCGCCTATGTGACGCTCGCCGACACCATGGCGTGGGCGACGCCGCTCGCCATCAAGCGCGCCGTCGGCGCGTTGCGCGAGCGCTGGCCCGATCTCGACATCGCGCTGCACCTGCACGACACCCGCGGCATGGCGATCGCCAACGCCTACGCCGGCCTGGAAATGGGCGTCACGCGCTTCGATTCATCCGTCGCCGGGCTCGGCGGCTGTCCGTTCGCCGGGCACAAGGGCGCCGCCGGCAATGTCTGCACCGAGGATCTGGTGTTTCTCTGCAACGAGCTCGGCATCGACACCGGCATCGATCTCGACGCGCTGATCGAATGCGCCAAGCTCGCCGAGGACGTCGTCGGCCATCCCCTGCCCGGCTCGGTGATGAAGGGCGGCGATCTGCAGAAATATCGGATGTAAGCCCTCCCCCCTTGTGGGGGAGGGTCTGGGTGGGGGTCGGGAGGTGAGGTGAGAGCGTCGACGTTTACGCGCGACCTCTCGACCCCCCACCCCTCCCCACAAGGGGGAGGGGAAATTACTCCTCGAGAACCTTCCAAATTCCGTTCGCCGACACGACGATGCGGCCGTCGACGAACATTTTGACTTCCATAAATACTACCGAGCGCGTCGCGCGGACCACTTCGGCGTGGGCCTCGACGAATTGGCCGAGTTGCACGGAGCCGATGAATTGGGTGTTGAGCTCGATGGTGGCGTGGCGCTTGACGCCGGTCGCCTGGCGCGCGGTCATCGCCATGGACTGATCGGCGAACGTCATCAGCATGCCGCCGTGCAGATTGCCGGCGCGGTTGAGATGTTTGGGCTCGACCACAAAACCCCAGCGCAGCCGCTCGGGCGTCTCATGTTTCCATATCGGTCCGACCAGGTCGCCGAACGGCGTGTTGTTGACGATCTCCCAGCCATGCGCGGCCGGGTCGAAAGCTTTGGCGTCATCCGTCGTCGGTTTGTCGTTCATGCGCGCACCTTGGCGGCGCTCGACGTGCGCTTGGAGAGACGTCGCGCCAGATCGGGGATGAGCTTTTCGGCATTGGCGCCGGCGACCAACGCGCGGCCATTGGCGCCGAGCCCACGCACCGCCTCGGTATAGGCCGCAACCTCGCTGGCCTCGCGCACCGCTTGCGGATAGTCGGTGGCGAACACGAGTTGCGAGAACGCGAGTTCCTCGATGCCGAAGCGCACCCAGTCGGCGCCCCACTCCGCCGCATGATCCGGCCCGGCCCAGCCGGCGATGTCGTAGTACAGGCGATGATCGAGATAATGGTCGAATGGTTTCGGCGGGCGGCGGCCGTGGCGGTCGATTTTCGCCGTGCCCCATTTGTCGCGCTGCTGAAAGCCGCGGATGCGGCCGAGATAGCGGCCGATGCCGCCGGAAAAATGCGAGAACTGGATTTTCAACGCCGGCAATTCGTCGAGCAGGCCCGAATTGATGATGCGCACCGTCGCCGTCATCAGCGAGAATTCCCAACCCAGCATGCGGCCGAGATCGTCCGCATCCATGCGGCCCCAGCGGATCACCCGCGGCAGCGGATGGATGAAGACGTAGAGGCCGAGATCGGCGCAGGCTTTCCAGAACGGTTTTAGATCTTCGGCGTCGAGCGGCTGATCCTGCAGCTCGGAGGCGATGACGACGCCAGGGAAACCCAGCTCGACGGCACAGCGCTTCAATTCGGCTGCGGCTTCCGCGGGCTTGAGCGCCGGCACATGCGCAAGCCCGATGAAGCGGCCGGGATGATCCTGCTCGGCCTGCCGCATGCGATCGTTGATCAGCCGGCATGTCGCCAGATCAGGCTGATCGAAGCCGGAGCCGCAGGTGAGCACGCCGGCGTCGATGCCGGCCTGCATCCATGACGCGGATATGCGCGGTGAGATCGGCGAGCAGCGGATTGAGCAAATAATTCGGATTGCCGTCCTGGTCCACTTGGACCGAGACGGCATCGGCGTTGCCCTTGAGCAGTTCTGGCGGGGTGTAGTGTTGCTGGAAGTCGACGAGCATGTCGTACCTGTTCCGTCATTCCGGATTGCCGCGAAGCGGCAAGTCCGAAATCCATATCCACAATCGTTTAAGGTTAGCACTGCCGCGCAAGTTCTGAGAACACCATGATTATGGATTCCGGGTTCCTCGCTGCGCGAGGCCCCGGAATGACGCTTCGCGTCACATGATTGCAAACTCGGTATTGCGGCGGTCGGTCACCAGCATAGCGCCCGGATAGTGGGTGATGCAAAATTCCGGCCGCACCGCCATGATCACCGATTGCGGCGTCACCCCGCAGGCCCAGAACACCGGGATTTCGTCGTCGCCGATCGGCACAGGATCGCCCCAGTCGGGCTTGGCGATGTCCTTGATGCCGATCATGTCCGGCTTGCCGAGATGCACCGGCGCGCCGTGCACTGAAGGAAAGCGCGTCGTGATCTGCACGGCGCGGATGGCGTTGGCGGGCGTCATCGGCCGCATCGACACCACCAGCGGCCCGCGGAACGGACCCGCAGGCGTCGTCGCAATCGATGTGCGGTACATCGGCACGGTGCAATCACAGGTCATGTGGCGCAGCTCGATGCCGCCTTCGAGCAGCGCCTCTTCGAAGGAAAACGAGCAGCCGATGGCGAAGGTGACGAGATCGTCGCGCCACCATCCCATCAGATCGCTCGGCTCGTCGACCACCGCGCCGTCGCGCCAGACCCTGTAGCGCGGCAGGTCGGTGCGGATATCGAGATCCTCGGCCAAGGCCGGCAGCCGCCAATCGCCCGGCGCGCCGACGCCGACCAGCGGACACGGCTTTGGATTGAGCTGGCAGAAGCGCAGAAAATCCTCGGCCAAAGCGCGCGGCAGAATGGCGAGATTGGCCTGCACAAAACCCGGCGCCAGCCCTGAAGTCGGCCCGGCATGGGCATTGCGCCGAATGGCATGGCGCGCCGCGACCCCGCTCTGAGGTGCTACGGCGTCATCGTCTCGCATCGTGGCCAGCGCCATGGCGCGCTCCTGTGTCGGTCCGGCGGGGAAGCTTTGCCCACTTTATCATCACGCGCCCGTGGAAACATCCTTAGGCCGCGACGATCTTACACGCGGGCCGCGGCGTCCAACGCCGAGATCGGCGATGCGAAATCCGGTTGAAACTACCGCGAAGATCGCGTTTGCTAAGGCACAATCGCTCGCCCAAGAGCCTTCAGGGCCGGCATGGAAGGACGCCGCAAGATTGGTGTCCTGTGGGCAAATGCCGGGGTGGGCTTCTCTCTGAACGAATTCCAGCTGGAGGAACGACTATGGTCGAGAAGTGGAAAGACGAGGCGTGGGCTAACGATATCTGGTACCGCGGCAAGGTCACGCGCCGCACCCTGGTCGGCTGGGGCGGCGGCGCGATCGGCGCCATGATGCTGGTGCCGGCGCCGTGGCGCGCAGCCTTCGGCGCAGCCAAGTCCTATAAAATCGGTTCGGAGCAGCCGCTCTCGGGCGCCGGCGCCGCCGGCGGCAAGACCGCGGTGGTCGGCCTGCAGATGGCCGCCGACCGCATCAATAATTCTGGCGGCGTCAACGGCCGCCCGATCGAGCTCGTGATCGCCGACGACGAGAGCTCGCCGGCCGTCGCGCGGCAAAAGACCGCAAAGATGGTGCAGGAAGACAATATCGACCTCCATGTCGGCGGCTTTTTGTCCAACATCTGCCTCGCCTGCATGCCGGTGTGGGAAGACGCCAAGATCGTCAACATGATCAGCGTGTGCCTCGACACCACGCTCACGACGACGAAATGCAACCGCTACAGCTTCCGGCCCTACGACTACGCGCCGGCGCAGGCGGTCGCCTTCGCGCCGACGCTGACCAAGATGGGCAAGAAGTGGCACATCGCCTTTGCCGATTATTCCTGGGGCCAGTCGACGCGCGACGCCTATGTCAACGAGATCAAGAAGAATCCGGCGGCGAAGTGGTCGGCACCACCGGCATTCCGCTCGGCACCCCCGACATGACGCCGTTCCTGTCGAAGATCTCCGGCGATTTCGACGGCCTGTTCGGCATCTTCTTCGGCAAAGACGGCGTCACCTTGGCCACGCAGGCCTACGACCTCGGCCTGACCAAGAAGTACAAATTTGCCGGCGACGGCTCGATCTCGGAATCGACCAACCTGATCGCGATCGGCAACAAGATCGACGGCTTCATCGGCATCAACCGCTACATCCCGGTGTTCCAGGGCCCGCTCGACACGCCGTATCATCACAAATTCTTCGACGAGGCCAAGGCGCGGCTGGCCAAGATCGATCCGTCGGGCCCGCTGCCCGACAAATACGTGCAGTCGAACTACGAGGCCATCAACGCGTCAAGCTCGCCATGGAGAAGTCGAAGTTCCAAGGCCGCGACGACACCATGAAGCTGATCGAAGCGCTCGAAGGCCTGGAGATGAAGGAAGGCGACGATTTCCCGCAAGGCGACAAGACGCTGCGCAAGGAGGACCATCAGGCCTTCCCGCGGAATTCATCTTCGAAGTCAGCGGCGGGACCTATCACCTCAAAGAGACGGTGCCCGGCGGAAAGACCATGGTCGCCGCCGGCCTGCAATTTCTCGGCGTAAGTGAGCGCGCGAACCGTCGATCGACATACGCTCCCCGGCGAATGACCGGGGAGCGGCGTCGGCGCCTATCCTCAAGACCGAACTGCTGTCCGTCCGTTTCGGCGGGCTTGGCGGCGCTTTCGCAAGTCAATTTCGAGGTCGCGCGCGACGAGATCCGCGCCATCATCGGGCCGAACGGCGCGGGCAAGAGCACCTTCTTCAATTGCCTGACCGGCGTGCTGCGGCCGACCTCCGGCCGCATCATCTTCAACGGCGAGGATATTACCGGACTGCGCTCCAACGCTGATCTCGCAAAGGGCATCGCCCGCTCCTACCAGATCACCAATATCCTGCCCAACGCGACCGCGCTGGAAAACGTGCGCATCGCCGCGCAGTCGCGCCGGCATGCCTGGAACATGGTCTCGCACCACAGCACCTTCGCCGACATCAACGAGAAGGCGGAATCGGCGCTTGCACTCGGTCGGCTTGCTCGGCAAGGCCGATGAGCTGGCCTCCAATCTGTCCCACGGCGAGCAGCGCAATCTCGAGATCGGCATTGCGCTCGCGACCGAGCCGCAACTGCTCTGCCTCGACGAGCCGACCGCGGGCATGAGCCAGGCCGAGACCAACGAAACCATGGAGCTGGTGCGGCGCATCGCCAAAAATCTCACCATCCTGATCGTCGAGCACGACATGAAAGTGGTGATGGAGCTTTGCCGACCGCATCACCGTGCTGCACTACGGCGCCATTCTCGCCGAGGGAACGCCGGAGGAAATCCAGCAAAACCCCAAGGTGCTGGAGGTCTATCTCAAGACATGAGCGCCGCCGACGATAGCACCGTGCCGCTGGTCCTGGTCGAGGACGTGCACACCTATTACGGCAAGAGCCATATCCTGCACGGCGTCTCGCTCAAGGTCGGCTCCGGCGAGGTCGTCGGCCTCCTCGGCCGCAACGGCGTCGGCAAGAGCACGACGCTGAAGACCATCATGGGCCTGGTGCGGCCGAGCCACGGCGCGGTGCTGCTCGACGGCAATGCCATCACCGGCCTGGCGCCGCACAAGCTCGCGCGCCTCGGCATCGGCTATGTGCCGGAAGACCGCCGCATCTTCCGCCTGCTCACGGTGATGGAGAACCTGCGCACCGGCCTCGACCGCCATGGCGTGACCGAGGACAAGCGCCGGGCGCTGCTCGACAAGGTGTTCACCTATTTCCCGGTGCTGGCGGAGCGGCGCGCATCAGGCCGGCGGCACGCTCTCGGGCGGCGAGCAGCAAATGCTCGCCATCGCGCGCGCCATGATGCTGGAGCCGAAAATCATCCTGCTCGACGAGCCGACCGAAGGCCTGATGCCGCGCATGGTGTCGCAGATCCGCCAGATCATCGAGGTGCTGCACAACGAGGGCGTCGCCATCCTTCTGGTCGAGCAGAACGTGCCGTTGACGCTTGCCGCCAGCCAGCGCGTCTACATCATGGAGAAGGGCAGCGTGCGCCACCATTGCGCGGCGTCCGAGATCGACGTCAACGATGCCGTCATCAAGCAATATCTGGGGGTGTGAGCGATGGACGCGGTAGCCCATTTTTTCCACAGCCATTCCCGTCGACCTGATCATCATCCAGACGGTGAACGGCATCGTCACCGGCATGATCCTGGCGCTGATCGCCTCCGGGCTGACGCTGATCTTCGGCATCATGGACGTGGTGAATTTCGCCCATGGCGAATTGTTCATGCTCGGCGCCTATGTCGGCTTCGTCGTCTTCGCCGCCACCGGCAGTTTCTGGCTGGCGCTGATCGGATCGGCGCTGATCGTCGCCATCCTCGGCGCGGCGATGCAGATCGTGACGTTGCGGCCGCTGATCGGGCGCGATCCGCTGAACACGATCCTCGTCACCTTCGGCATTTCGCTGGTGCTGCAGAATTACGCGCTGTGGCAGTTCGGCCCGGTGGTGCGCAAGATCCCGGAGCCGATCGGCAGCCTACTTCACGCTGTTCTATCTGCAATATCCCTGGTACCGCATCGTCATCGCGGCGCTTTCGGCCGCCATCATCGGCGGCTTCTGGCTGTTCCTGAAATACGGAAAATTCGGCGTCTGGATCAGCGCCACCGCGCAGGACCGCGTGATGGCGCAGGCGATGGGCATTCCGGTGCCGCTGGGTCTACACCGGCGTGTTCGCCATCGGCGCCGCCATGGCGGCGGCGAGCGGCGTGCTGTTTGCGCCGATGGCCGGCGTCAACCACACCATGGGGCTCGATTGGGTGCTCAAAGCCTTCATCGTCGTGGTGGTCGGCGGCATGGGCAATCTCGGCGGCTCGATCGCCGCCGCCATCTTCATCAGCCTGCTTGAAGCCTATGCCACGATCTGGCTCGACCCGTCGCAGGCGGTGATCGTCTCCTTCGTCGTGCTGATCCTCACGCTGCTGTTCCGTCCCACCGGCCTGTTCGTACCGACACCGAAATGACCACCGCACCGCTCGATAAACCGATGCCGCTCAGCAAAACGAGATTGAGCCACACCGCCGTTTACTGGATCGGCTTTTGCGTGGTGATGGCGGTCTTGATCGTGGCGCCGCTGGTGCTGCCGGAATTCTGGCGCCGCTTTCTCACCGAAATCCTGATCTGGGGCCTGCTGGCGATGTCGTCCGATCTGCTGATCGGCTACACCGGCATGATCTCGTTCGGCCATTCGGCGTTTTTCGGGCTGGGCATGTACGGCGCCGCGCGGCGCGCTGCTGCTCGTCAGCCCGCCTAATCTGTGGCTCGCCATCCTGTTCGGGCTCGCCGGCGCCGCCGGCGCGGCGCTGTTCGTGGCCTATTTCTCGACCCGGCTGCGCGACATCTATTTCGCCATCACCACGCTGATCTTCAGCCAGATCTTCTACGTCATCATCTTCACCTGGACGCGCGGTCACCGGCGGCGAGAACGGCCTGATCTTCACCCGCCCGCATCTGTCGATCCCCTTCATCTATGACGCGCGCTTCACCACGACGACCATGCACTGGTTCGTGCTGGCGGTGGTGACCGCGTCCTATCTGATCTTGCGGCGGGTCACCCAATCGCCGTTCGGCATGGTGCTGCAATCGATCCGCGAGAACGAGCCGCGCACCCGCGCCATCGGCTATCCGGTCGAGCGCTACAAGATCGTGTCGGTGATGCTGTCCGGCCTGTTTGCCGGACTGGCCGGCGTGCTCTACGCCGTCCAGAACGAATTCGCCGCGCCCGATTTCGTCTACTTTCTGACCTCGGGCGACACCGTGATCTACAACGTCATCGGCGGCATCGGCACGCTGGTCGGGCCGATCGTCGGCGCCGGCTTCTTCCAGCTCATGCGCGAATTGCTGGCGCGGCTGTTCGGCGATCAGTTCCCTTACCTGATCCCGCTCGGCATCGTCTTCATCGTGATGATCATCTTCCTGCCGCAGGGCCTGCTCGGCTTTGCGCGGCGGTGGCTGAACCGGTAGCGGTCGCGCGCGGTCCTCAGCTGCCGGACGAATTCTTGCCGAGAAACTCCGTGAGCGCGGCCACGTCTTTCTTGTCGCCGTCGAAATCCTCGGCGATGCGCTCATAAAAATGCGCGGCGCCTTCGTAGAGCTCGTGCGCCGTCGGGTCTTCGCCGACGAAACCGGCGATCTCGTGCATCTCGGCGACCCAGCGATAGGCCTTGGGCGGCATCAGCGCCAAGCCGCGCTTGAACCAGGCGAACATTTCCTTCTGGCTCGATTGCAGCTCCGCGAACAGCGCGTCGGCGGAGCCGGCGCGCGTCGCCGCCAGCATCATCGCCGCGCCGATCGCCTGGGTGCCCTTGGTGATGCCGGCATAGGACATTTTCAGCGCCGAAGCGGCGCTCATCGCGCCGTCCAGCACGCGGACGTCGAGGCCGTATTGGCGCAGCGTGGCAAAGCGCGGCGCCGCCGGACCGGAGGCGTAAAACCGCGGGCCGGCATCGCCCGGCTTCGGCGGCGAGCCGATGATGCCCGACATCGACGAACGGACAATCGGTCGGCGCAATCACCGCCGCGACGCGCTCGACCGTCTTCGGATTGATGGCGTTGCAATCGACATAGACCGGCTTGGAGTTGCTGGCTTTGAGCGCCGGCATGGAAGCGCTCGGCGAGCGCCACCGCGTCGCCCGGCGGCAGGATCGACAGGATGAAATCAGTGCCGGCGATCTCCTCGTCGCCCGCCGCCGACCATTCCCGCTGCTTTCGCCCGCGCCGCCGTCTCCTGGCTGCGGCCCTTGCAGCGAAGTCAGCACTTTGAGGCCGTTATCGACGAGCCTCTTTCCGACCGCCGCGCCCATCATGCCGGGCGCGATCACTGCGACAACAGGAGTCATAGTGTCCTCGCTTTAGGGAACAAGGCGCACCATAGCAGTTCGCACTCGATCAGGACTAGACGCTCGCCGAACGCGGCAGCTCAAACGGTCTCGCAGGTCTTCGGAGCCTTGGCGCGGCTCTGCAATCGCCGCCGCAGCGCCGCGGCGCGGCCGTCGGCGCCGGGCTGATAATAGACGCTGTAGCGGGCCACCACCTCGGCGAAAACGCGCGCATCGGCGGGCTTCTTCACCTCGAAGGAATCGAAGCCGGCGCGCACCAGGAAATGGAATTGATCGCGCAGCACGTCGCCGGTGGCGCGCAGCGTGCCGCGAAAGCCGTACGTCTCGCGCAACAGCCGCGCCTGGCTATAGGCGCGGCCGTCGCGGAATTTGGGAAAATCCAGCGCGATGAGCGCGAGGTGGCCGAGCCACGGCTCGAGCTCGGCGACGCGGCGGTCGTTCGGCCACGACACGCCGAGCGAGCCGTCGCGGCGGATCAGCGCGTCGGCTTCCGCCAGAAACCGCTTCGCCGACACGATGACCGGCACACGGTCCGGAATCGGCGCATCGTCGGCGACGCGGACGTAGCGGTCCTCGACGATCTGGCCGCTTTCAACGAGTGGCATAGACGCGCTCCCTGAACGGTTCGACGCCGGTGCGCTTGACCGTGTCGATGAACAGCTCGTCCGGCCGCTGCCGCAATTCGAGATAGGCCGCGGCGATGTCCTCGACGACGTCGGCCACCTGCGCGTAGGGCACGGCGGGCCCGATCAGCGTGCCGAGCGTGGCATTCTCGTCGGCCTTGCCGCCGAGCGTGATCTGATAGAATTCCTCGCCGTTCTTCTCGACGCCGAGAATGCCGATATGGCCGACATGATGATGGCCGCAGGCATTGATGCAGCCGGAAATATTGATGTGCAGCCGGCCGAGATCGCGCGCCAGATCGAGATTGCGGAAGCGCCGCGTGATCTCCTGCGCGATCGGGATCGAGCGCGCATTGGCGAGGCTGCAATAATCGAGGCCCGGGCAGGAGATGATGTCGGAGACCAGGTTGACGTTCGGCGTGGCGACGCCGATGGCGTCGAGCTCGCGCCACAGCGCCGGCAGATCGCGTTGCGCGACATGCGGCAGCACCAGGTTCTGCTCGTGGCCGACGCGGATTTCGCCGAACGAATAGCGGTCGGCAAGATCGGCGATGGCGTCCATCTGCGCCGCGGTGGCGTCGCCCGGCGTGCCGCCTTCCGGCTTGAGCGACAGCGTCACGATGGCGTAGCCCGGCACTTTGTGGTTGGCGACCGAATTGCTCGACCCAGGCGTCGAATTGCCGGTCGGCGCGGCGCGCCGCCGCGAGTTCCGGCGGCGGATCGTCGAGGCGCTCGTAATCCGGATAGCGGAAGCGGCCGGCGATCTCGGCGACGACGGCCGGATCGAGCGCCAAGCGCGCCGTCCTTGATGCTCTGCCATTCGGCTTCGACCTCCTTGGCGAAGGCGTCGACGCCGAGCTCGTGCACCAGAATCTTGATGCGCGCCTTGTAGATGTTGTCGCGCCGGCCGAACTGGTTGTAGGTGCGCAGCACCGCCTCGACGTAGCTCAGCACGTCGCGCTTGTGCAGGAACGGCTTGATGGTCTTGGCGAGGAACGGCGTGCGGCCGAGCCCGCCGCCGACCATGACCTCGAAGCCGATTTCGCCGGCCTCGTTGCGATGCAGCCGCAGCGCCAGATCGTGGATGCGCAGCGCCGCGCGATCGTGGGACGACGCGCCGACCGCGATCTTGAACTTGCGCGGCATGAAGGTGAATTCGGGATGCAGCGTGACATGCTGGCGGATCACTTCGGCCCAGAACGCGCGGATCCTCGATCTCGTCGGGCGCCACGCCGGCCCATTGGTCGGTGGTGATGTTGCGCACGCAATTGCCGCTGGTCTGCATGCCGTGCATGCCGACGCTGGCGAGGTCGGCCATGGCGTCGGGCAGTTCGGCGAGCTTGATCCAGTGGAACTGGATGTTCTGCCGCGTGGTGAAATGGCCGTAGCCGCGATCGTAGCGGCGCGCGACATGCGCCAGCATGCGCAGCTGCGCCGACGACAGCGTGCCGTAGGGGATGGCGATGCGCAGCATATAGGCGTGAAGCTGCAGGTAGACGCCGTTCATCAGGCGCAGCGGCTTGAATTCCTCCTCGGTCAGCTCGCCGGACAGCCGGCGCGCGACCTGATCGCGAAATTCGGCAACGCGCTCGGCGACGAGCGTCCGGTCGAATGCGTCATAGACGTACATGGCCGCCTCGGCCCTAAGCGCCTTAGATGCCGAAGGTCACCGGCAGTTCGATGGTCGGACCGCCAAGGCGAATGAGCTCGCGCAGGTTTCCCGGCCGCACGTGGCCGCCGGGGGCGAGCTTGACCGGCGCCACATAGGGACCGACCGCGCGCAGGTCGTCGGCGGCCGCGGCGCTGATCAGTTCGCGGGCGCCGGCCGTATCGGTCGCGACCGCGGCGTCGTCGAGATGGGTGGTCCAGCCGCCGTCGGCGCGGCGATAGACCACGGCGCCGTCGCCGACGCGGTTGGCGGTCACCACGACCGGCCCGGTGATTTTGATTTTTTGTTCGAGCGGCGATGTCATTGAAGCCTCACGTTCAGAGCGGGATTGGAAAGATCGCAAGCGAAAATCCCACTATAGGGAACACATTTCTATATATGGTCCGATTTGGCGCCGCAAATAGTAGAATATTCTACCAAACTTGGCCTGTGTGGTAGTAAGGCCTCCCGGGTGGCAAGGCGAAACTGGAAGAATTCAGTCGTGCCTAGCCGCAGCGGTTATTCGGGAGCCACACCCCGCTTACCATCCGCGCCATCGCCGCATAGACTTCACACGTCCCCAGCCGGGAGGTGGCGATCAATCGCCGCGAGGGACCATGAGCCAATTCGCGCGTCGCAATTTTCTGCAGCTCGCCGCGGCTTCCGCCACGGTCTGCACCATGCCGCGACGCGCCGCGGCGCTCGATTATCCGAACCACCCGGTGCGCCTGGTCATCGGCTTTCCGCCTGGCGGACCGACCGACATCTACGGACGCCTCATCGGGCAATGGCTGTCGCAGCGGCTCGGGCAGCCCTTCGTCGTCGAAAACCGTCCCGGCGCCGGCTCGACGATCGGCGTCAGCGAGGTCGTGCACTCCGCGCCCGACGGCTACACGATATTGCTGGTCAGCACGTCGGCCGCGATCAGCGCGATCATTCTATCCCAATCTCGACTTCAATCTGGTCCGCGACATCGCGCCGGTTTGCGGCATTTCACTCGTGCCCATGGTCATGGTCGTCCATCCTTCGGTGCCGGCCGGCACCGTTCCCGAATTCATCGCTTATGCGAAAGCCAATCCCGGCAAGATCAACATGGCGTCGGTCGGCAACGGCACCACGCCGCAATTGGCCGGCGAATTGTTCAAGATGATGGCGGGCGTCGATCTCCTCCATGTGCCTTATCGCGGCGCTGCGCCGGCGCTCACCGATCTGTTGGCCGGCCGGGCGCAAGTGATGTTCGAGGCCATGTCGACGCTGGTCGCCTACATCCGCGCCGACAAGCTAGCGCGCCTTGGCGGTGACGCTGCCGACGCGCTCGCCGCTATTTCCGGACGTGCCGAGTATCGGCGAATTCCTGCCGGGCTACGACGCGGCCGTCTGGTTCGGCATCGGCGCGCCGAAAAAGACGCCGACCGCGATCGTTGAACTCCTCAATAAGGAGATCAATGCCGGGCTCGCCGATCCCGACGATCAGTGCGCGGCTCAACGAACTCGGCGGCGCCGTGCTTAAAGGCCCGCCGTCCGAGTTCGAAAAACATTTTGTCGGCGATACCGAGAAGTGGGCCAAGGTGATCAAGGCCGCCAATATCAAGCCCGAATAGCGACCGCGCCGCCGCCGTCCGTGCTGCGAATCAGCATCGATTGCGCTATGAGCTAACGCCTGCCGCGCCGCGGCCGGAGGAAGCCTCATGCGCCTTAATCTCGGATGCGGCAGCAAAATCCTGGACGGCTGGCACAACGTCGACAAATATCCGACGTTTTCCCCCAACCAAGTGGTCGATCTCGAAGTGTTTCCGTGGCCGTGGCCCGACGGCTCGGTCGACGAGGTGCTGCTGTGCCACGTGCTCGAGCATCTCGGCGCCGCGACCGACGTCTATCTGGGCATCATCGGGGAGCTCTATCGCGTCTGCCGGGACGAGGCCAAGATCGTCATTGTCGTACCGCATCCGCGCCACGACAATTTCCTCGGCGATCCGACCCATGTGCGGCCGATCACGACCGACAGCATGGTGCTGTTCTCCCAGGCCGCCAACCGCGAATGGGCCGCCAAGGGCGCCCCCAATACGCCGCTCGGTCTTTACCTCGGCGTCGACTTCGCAATCCAATCGATAGCTTACGACCTTGCCGAGCCTTGGCGGGAGCTGTTCGAGCTTAAAAAAATCTCGCAGGCCGACCTGCAACATGCCATTCGCAGCTACAACAACGTGATCCAGCAGATCACCGTCGTGCTTTCTGCGGTGAAACCCGCCGGCCGCACCAGCTCGGCCGGGGCGCAGACCGCGCAGCCGGCCGAGGCGCCGCTGTCGCCGGATCAGCCGGCCGGCTCGAAGGCGAAGCTCGCGCCTTTGCGCACCACGTGACCGAAACCCGGCGCATTGACGTGGGCGCCGGCAATGGCGAAGCGCTCGCTCGCCGCCATGTCGAGAATGCGTTTGCGCGATTTAATCGCCTGATCCTTGTCGAGATCGTAAGCCAGCGCCGCATCCGGATGCGAAATCTGGATCGCCGAGAGGTGCACCACGTCGCCGAACGCCATGAAGCCGCCACCGGACGCGGCGAGCAGCCAGCAGGTATGTCCCGGCGTATGGCCGGGCGCCAGCACCGGCGTAAAACCCAGATACTCTTCGCTGTCGCGCACCCGCCGGATGCGGTCGAGATAGGGTTTTAGGTTGATCGCGGTACGGGCGCGGTTGCCTTTGACCTTATCGGGATCGTTGGCGCCGTGCGGGCGCATCCAGAAATCCGCCTCGGTCTGGTGTACGACGATCTCGGCATTGGGGTAATGCGCAAGGCCGGCATCGTCGACCAGGCCGTTGGCGTGGTCGGGATGCAGGTGCGTCATCACGATATGAGTGACCGCGTCCGGTTCGACGCCGGCCGCGCGCAAATTGTCCGGCAGCTTGCCGAGCGTCGGCTGCATGGTGTTGCCGGCGCCGGCATCGATCATGATCGTCTTGCCGCCGCGGCGGATGAGAAAGTTGTTCACCGGGATGTAGAGCGACCCGTTGTCAGTGCCGCCGACCAGTGCGTCGGCGACCGCGCGCTCCATGCCGATGACGAGATCGAGCGAGGTTTTGAGGATACCGTCGCTGATGCCTTGCACCTCGACGTCGCCCACGCGCATGCTCGGCAGCGCCATCTCAAAATCCTTCTTTGGTCAGCGCGATCATGCAGCCGGCGGAAATCACCACGGCGACGGAGAGCACCGCGAACGGCGCGACGAAGCCGCCGCCCGAATAGGCCAGAATGTAGCCGATCATCAGCGGCGACAGCGCACCGGTCATCTGCGTGACCAGCGCCCGCACGCCTTGGGATTTCGCCATGTCGGCGGTGCCGATGACGCTGTGCATGAGCATTTCGGCGCAGGAGATTCCCACCTGCTGGGCGCACAGCGCGCAAATCATCAGCGCCACGCTCCAGTTGGCGTTCGGTGCCAGCGCCGCCGCCATCAGAAACACCGCGGCCGAGGCCCAACCGAACCCGGCGAACGGCGCGCGGCGGAACACGCGATCCGACACGCGGCCGATGGTCAGGATGGTCACCACGGCAAAGCCGTAGATCACGAAAGTGAGATAGCCGGATGTGCTGAAGGTGAAATTGCGCGCCGTGCGCAGATAAGTCGGCAGCCAGATCGACCAGCCCCAGAAGAAGATCGCGTTGCAGGAGATCGCGAGCACCATCAGCCAGAAGCGGTGATTGCGCCAGACGCTGCTGACGCCTTTGAGGATCCGTCCCGGCGCGTCGTCGTTGTTCTCGATGGCGCCCGAATGCGCCAGATCGATTTCGGCCCGGTTGACGGCCGGATGCTGCTCCGGTTTGTCGCGCACCAAAAACCACACCATCGGCAGCGGCAATATGAGCGCAAGCAAGCCCAGCGCGTAAAACTGTCCGCGCCAGCCGAAGTTGACGATCAGCGCGGTGACCAAAAGCCCGGTGAGCATCGGACCGATCATGGTGCCGATCCACCAATAGGACGTCGCCTTGCCGCGCTCGCGCAACGCGAACCAATTGGCGACCAGCGCCAGCGTCACCGGATAGCAGGCGGCCTCGCCGACGCCCAAACCGATGCGCGAGGTGAGCAGCATGCCGTAGCTTTCCGACAGGCCGGACCAGAAACATGTCGCGGCCCAGATGACCAGGCTCGCCATGATCGAGTTTCGCGGCCCGTAGCGCGTGACCGCCCAGCCCCAGACCGGCGCCGCGAGGCTATATGAAATGAACATGCTGGAGGCGAGCCAGCCGAGCAGCTTGGGCTGTCCGACAAGCTGCAACTCGCCGAGGAATTTCGGATCGGCGATGACAAGAGAAATGTTGCTCTTGTCGAACATCGAGATGATCCAATAGATCAGGAGCGTCGGCGCGATATAGGTCCAACGCACGCGGGTCGCAGCCGCAATGCCGGCGGCGTCGCGCGAAAGCGCTTCCGGAACCGTGATGGCCATCCGATCCTCCCCCTAAAGCGACGCGCGGTTTTGCTTATTATGGGCCGGCGCCGGACCATGCCGGCGCCTTCGAAGTCGCGCGATTTCGCACGTAAAATGTTGCCCGGGCACCGGAACTTGTCAACAATGCGAGCCATGCAAGAACCATCCGGCTCGCCGGCAGATGCGGCTGCGCGCAATGGTAGCATCGCGGAAGTTTTTGCCGCGTTCCTGCGGCTTGGCTTGACGAGCTTCGGCGGCCCGATTGCCCATCTCGGCTATTTCCACGAGGAATTCGTCGTGCGCCGAAAATGGCTCGACGAGAAAACCTATGTCGACTTGGTGGCGTTGTCGCAGTTTCTACCCGGGCCGGCGAGCAGCAAGGTCGGTATCGCGCTCGGCCTGTCGCGCGCCGGCTATCCAGGGGCACTTGCTGCCTGGACCGGCTTCACCTTGCCGTCAGCGATCGCGCTGGTGCTGTTCGGCTATGGCGTCACGTCGCTCGGCAATGCGCTCGGCAGCGGCTGGTTGCACGGACTGAAAGTCGCAGCCGTTGCCGTGGTCGCGCAAGCGGTGCTGACCATGATGCGATCGCTGGCGCCGGATCGCGCGCGCGCGACACTCGCGGTGACTGCCGCCGCCTTGGTTTTGGCGGTACCGTCATCGTGGGGCCAGATCGGCGCCATCGTGCTCGGCGCGGCAATCGGCCTTGTGCTGTTTCGCGATGCGCCGCCGGCCGATCATGCGAGCCTGCCGCATCCGGTCAGCCGGACGGTTGCGATCGTCGCGATCGTTGCGTTCTTCGCCATCCTGATCGGCCTGCCGCTCGTCGTCGCTGCGACTGCGAACCATTCGCTGCAGCTGTTCGAGGTATTCTATCGCGCCAGTTCGCTGGTGTTCGGCGGGGGCCATGTGGTGCTGCCGTTGCTGCAAGCCGCCGTGGTGCCGCCGGGCTGGGTCAGCAACGATGCGTTCCTCGCCGGCTACGGCGCGGCACAGGCGGTGCCGGGCCCGCTGTTCACGTTCTCCGCCTATCTCGGCACCGTGATGGGCCCCTCGCCCAACGGCTGGGCCGGCGCGATCCTGTGCCTTGTCGCCATGTTCCTGCCCGCGTTTCTCCTGGTGATCGGTCCGTTGCCGTTCTGGGACGAGTTGCGGCGGCGGCCCGCCGCGCAAGCGGCGCTGCGCGGCGTCAATGCCGCCGTGGTGGGGCTTTTGCTGGCCGCGCTCTATAACCCGGTGTGGACGTCGGGGATCACGAACGCGGGCGATTTTGCCCTCGGCGTCGCGGCGTTTCTTTTGCTTTTCATGTGGCAGACGCCGCCGTGGCTGGTCGTCGCGTTCTGCGCCGCGGGTGGCGCCGTACTCGCGCTGATCCCGTTCGGATCGTGATGGATCAAGCCGGAACGCAAAAATCGCCGCTCAGGTCGGCGGCAACAGCGCCGCCAGCTCCTTGAACGGCTGATAGGCCGCATTGGCGCATTGCCCCGGCGTCGCATCGACAAACTGGTTGATGTTGGGGCCGAGATAGATCACGACCTTTTCCTTATGCTGATTGTGACCGTTGAGCATCACGCAGACGATATAATGCTGGCCGGCGCCGACCTGCTCGAGCACCGGCGCGCCGACGAGCGAACTGCGGAAGTCGGCGCGGTCGGACAAAGTCTGGGCAAGGTATGTCGCGATCT
The DNA here is from genome assembly GCA_963831975.1 of uncultured Alphaproteobacteria bacterium. Lineage (GTDB taxonomy): Bacteria > Pseudomonadota > Alphaproteobacteria > Rhizobiales > Xanthobacteraceae > BOG-931. The sequence goes on along the minus strand of CAWHSO010000025.1, from coordinate 557,657 downwards.
GACCGCGGTACTCGGTCGGAAGAACGGTCGGATCGGCGGCCGCGTCAGGCTTCGGCGACTTCGAACAGCCGGCGATAGCCAGCGATGTCAGCAACAGCGCCATCCAGGTTCGAGCGATCGTCGTCATTGTCTCGCGTCCGTCTTGTCAGAAACGGGCACCCTTATTCCTCCGGCAGCGGGCCGCACCAACCGGGCAGATAATTGGCGTCTTCGCTCTTGGCCAGTTGCAGGGCCTTCTCGACGGCGCGCTCGAAGTTCGTCTCAACCAGCTTGCGCTTCATGCGCCGGCGCAGGAAATCCGCCCAGATAAACTCGCTGAACGGCGTCGTATCCTTGGCGTAGCCGCCGGCGCGGCGCAATTCGCCGGCGAGCGAGCGGAACGGATCGTCGACCAGTCCGGTCACCGCTTTGGGAATATCCTTGTAGTGACGGCGGCGCCCCGCGTCGTCGAACGGATGCATCCAATTGTGATTGTCCATCACGAACCAAAAGGAGTCGGGCTCGAGCGTGCTCAGATTGGCGACGACCGTCACGGCGACCTGCTTGACGCCTTCCTCATGCAACGCCAGCGCCAGATGATGATGGTCGATGACGTAATGCCGTCGTTTCGGGCCGAGGATCACCGGGATCATATGCTTGCCGAGAAATTCAGCGTCCTTATTCTTTTCCTTGGCCGTCTCACGCCAGTGTTTGCGCTTGGCTTTGACTTCCCGCATGCCGACGGTGATCTGGGTCGGACGCAGGTCGGTAATGGCGACCGGCGTCAGCGTGGGCTCGCGATCTGTCATGTTCGGCTCCTGCAAAAAAGTCTCCGTCTGATCATATCGCGACAGCGGAGCATCTAAAAGCAAGCCGCCCGGTGCTGTGCGGCACCGGGCGGCTCTATGTCGACAATCGCGCCCGATCGCTCAATGCGCCAGCGGATCGGGCCGGATCTGGATATGGACCGCCATGGGCGTCATGCCCTTGCCGCCTTCCTTGAGCCAGGGCGTGCGGTCGCCTTCCGACGACCACAAGCCCCTGCCCTTCCAGCCGGTGTTCGGATCGTCGATGCGGGCATCGAGTCCCTTGGCATAAAAGCCGAGCGGGTACGGTACGCGCAGCGACACCATCTTGCCGTTGACCAGCGCGGCAAAGCCGTCGCCTTCGTTTGCCGTCGAGATCGGCACGTTGTTGCCGAGCCCGACCGCGTTGTGCTGATCGACCCAGGTGTAGTAGCTCGCCTCGGCGCTGTTGTCGCCGATGCCTTGGAAGCCGGGACCCGGATATTTGTAGAACGTCCAGCCTTCGGGGCAATGATCGCCGGTGGCTTTCGGTCCGTTGAGCGGGCCCTTGCACTTGGAGCGGTCGAAGGCGCCGAGATGGCCGCTGGCCAGCGACACCCAGACCACGCCCTTACCGTCGATATCGCCGCCGCGCGGGCCAAAGCCCGGCATCGGGACGTTATAGACTTCCGTGAGCTTGGTCTTCGGATCGAAGCGCGCCACGCCGCCTTTGCCGGCGAAAACGCCGATCGTGAACCACACCGAGCCGTCGACCGGATTCGGCATCACCGCGTAGGTGCCCGAGCCGCCGACCCGCATGTCCTTGTTCGGATCCGCCGGCTGGCCCGGCTCGGTGTAATCGTCGAGCCGACCGTTGCCGTTGGTGTCGAGCACGAATGGCGCCCAGCCTTGCGCTTTCTCGGCGCTGCCGGTCTCGTCGAACACCTTGGTATCGAGCCAGCCTGCCAACGCACCGCCGCCGCTCGTCCACAGCGTATTGTCCTTGTCGAAGGCGAATTGCAGATGGTGCGTGCCGAAGCAGGTATCGACGAAAGTGAATTTTTGCGTCTTCGGATCGAACATCGCAAGCTGTCGCTCGTTCTTCTCGATTGGAAACGCCTTCGCATAAGGATTGTCCGAGCCCTTGCGGCAGAATGCCGGCGTGCCGGGAGCGTGATTGGTTCCCGTCATCCAGACCCGCCCTTGGCTATCGAACATGTCATTGTGATTATCGAACTTGGTGTCCCAGACCTTTTCCATGCCCCAATAGGCCGACGGCGCCACCGGCTTTTCCATCGCCGCATGGCCGGGCCCGAGCGCTTCGGGTACATCGGCGCCTTCCGGCGGCGTGATGTAGGTGACCTTCGCGGTCTTCGGATCGAGCACCGGCAGGTGGTCGGTGGCGTATTCCGTCGAGCCGTAGAGCAGGCCGTAGGCATTGACCGTCGGATTGCGCTTGTCGGACGAGATCAGGTCATGAAGATATTGTTTCTCGGTGCCCCAATCCCAGGTCGTCACGACGACATTGCGCTCGACGCCTTCCGGCCGCGGCGGCTTGGCGAACGGCAGTTCGCCCTTGGCGACGCGGTCGGTCCAGTCGCCGAAATATTTTAGCGGCACGCTGGCGAACTTGCCGGCCATCGGATTGATCATCAGCTCTGCCGCCTGACCCGATTGGATGCGTCGCGCCCAGGCATCCTGACCGCTGTCGAAGTGGCCGAGCTGTGGCGGGATGGTCCGCGTCGCCAGCTGGCCGAGTTGATGGCAGCCGACGCAGGCCTGGTTCTTGATCGTGGTCAGCCAATCGGCTTGGGTGAGCTTGTCGGGAATGTCGCTCTTGCCGTTGAATTGATCCGCGGCCGGGATTTTCAGCATCGCGAACCAATAAATCGCCGGATAATATTGCGCGGCGGCAGCGTCGTCGGGCGCCGGCATGGCGGTGAGGTTCAAACGCTTGCCCGGCTCGCCGTCGACCTTGGCGGAATCGACCAGGCCATAGCCGCGCACCCACACTTTATATTTGGCTTTCGGCAGGTCCGGCAGCACGTAGCGGCCCTGGTCGTCGGTCACCACCATCTTGGCAAAACGGGTGCCGAGGTCGTTGGTTTCCGCGATCACCCAGACGCCGGCTTCGGCGCCGTGCGGGCTTTTGACGACGCCGCTGATGATTTTGCCGTCGATGGGGACATTTTGCGCGCTCAAGCGCACCGGTGTTGCGACGAGGAACGCCGCCACCGCAATCGCCGCCACGCCGCAAAAAAGTGCTCGCTTCATGCAGACCTCCCTGAAGAATCGGTGCGCCGCGACTGGGCCAGCCCGATGCATGTTGTGATTTAGCGCGACTTTGCCCCACGGCCCGCCCACCCGCAAGGGGATTCCGCCGCCGCGATGCCGCCATGCGGCCAGATCATATGCGGCCACGCCATATGGTTTCAGTTCGACGTATTGGCGGCGCTGCTCAGCTTCTCGAACAAGCCGGCGAGGTCCTTGCGCACCGTTGCCAATTTCGAAAAATGGTCGGTGACCACCGACACTCGCTCTTCGAGTTCTCGTTTTGCGTCGGTGAAGGTTTTCACGCGCTCGGCGAGGTCGCCGCCCTCGCCCGCTTCGAGACGCGCAATGCGCAGGGCGAGCTTGTCGCGAACATCCTGCACCTGGGCGACGAGGCTGAGCACGCCGCAGTCGCCGGCTTCGAGCGGAACGAGCCGCGATTGCAGCTCGCCGAGCTTGCCCTTGAACTGGCCGAACACCGCCAGGCGATCCTCGATATCCTTAAGCTTTTCCTGCGTCGTCGCGACGAATGTCGAGACGTCCTTGATGCGGGCGTCGATGTCGGCTTTGCCGTCGGTGTCGGGCGAGATGATGCCGAGCGCGTTCTCGAGTTTTTCCATCAGCCCGTCGATGTCGTCGTGCAGCACGGCGAGTTTTGAGAATTGCGCATTCGAGTTGCGCCACGCCGTCGTCGAGCCGCGCTTTGTCGTCGATGAAATCCTTTCACCCGCTCGGCCAGCGGGCCTTGCGGCGTGCGCTGGAGCGTATCGATGTCGGCTGCCAGCACATCGCGCGCTTCGCTCAATTCCTTGACCCTGTCGGTGACGCCGCCCTTTGCCGCGGCGAACGGCGCGAGCCGCGTGTGCAGCTCGGCATAGGCTTCCTTCAGGCTGGCGACTGTTTTCGAGGCGGTCTCGATGCCGTCGCAACGGTCATGGCACTGCCTGACGAACTCCGTCAGCTTCTTCAGGCGGAGATCGAGCGCTGTCGCATCGTCGCCGCTGGCGATTTCGGCAAGCGCCCGCTCGACGTCGTTCTGGCTGGTGTCGAGCTCAAGAAACATCCGCTCGATCGCGCGCCGGTTCTCCAGCACCGGCGCAAGCCGCTCCTTCAGGCCTGCTGCTGGCCGCGGATGGCGTCGACGCGGGATTGCAGATCGCCGATCGCATTGCGCTGCTGTTGCACCTAGCGCCGTGCGCTCGGCTTCGGTGAGCCGCTGCTGCATCGCGCCGATGGCATCTTCCGGATCGGTGCGGGCGAGATGGTGCAGCGCCGCCTCGGCATCGATCTGCGACTTTGCCAGTTCCTTGGTGCCCTGGCGCACGCCGTCGAGCCGCAGCTCGAGCGCCTGCGCCGCCTTGCGCTGGCGCACCAGGGTGTCGCACAGCCAGACCGCCGCGGGCAGCAAAACCAGCGGCACCAGCACGATGACCGCCCACGCCACTTTGTCGAGCAGGGGCTCGGCCCGCAACGCGGCCAACAAGGCGGCCAGATCCGGCCCCGCGGTCACGATCAAAACACCGACCGCGAGCATGAACAGAACGACGCAGATACCGATTAATTTGCCCATGCCGAACGCTTCACCCGATGCAAGTCTTGTTTAGTACGATAAGTCTTGTTTGGTACGACAGCGGCGCGCCGGGCACAAGTATGGCTCACGCGTGGACAAGCGCGGCGAAGCTCGTTATGGGGGCAGTGGTCGGCTTTTGCGCTGTCAATGAGGCAAGGAAGGCGCGCGACATGATGAACCCGCGGCACGCCGGAACTGTTTTGCTTGGCGCGCTTGCGGTTCTGCTCGGGGCCGCCGACGCGCGTCTGGCCCGCAGCGAAGAGCAGGCGCCGGCTGCCGCCGCACCGCCGCATTCGAACTGCCAGCCCTCGGCCTTCCGCGTTGTCGTCGATGTCGGCCACACCCTCGACGTGCCAGGCGCGCTGAGTGCCCGCGGCATGCCGGAATATGCCTTCAATCTGCAACTGGCACAGCAGATCAAAAAGACGCTGGTCGATGCCGGCTTCGACAAGACCGTTTTGCTCATCACCGCCAAAGCGCCACCGGTCGGGCTGTTCGAGCGGGCGATGATCGCCAATCGCCTTCCGGCCGACCTGTTTATTTCGATTCATCACGATTCGGTGCCCGACAATCTCATCCACACCTGGCAGTACGACGGCCAGGACCAGCAGTACAACGACGACTATCCGGGCTATGCCCTCTTCATCTCGAATGACAATGCCGACCGCGCCGGCAGCCTGCAGTTCGGCAAATTCTTAGGAAAAGCGCTGCAGGCGCGCGGCTTGCAGTTCACGCCGCATTACACGCTCGCCCTGATGGGCAACCGCCGGCGCCAGCTGCTCGATGCCGATGCCGGCGTCTACCGCTACGACCAATTGGTCGTGCTGCGCTATACCCGCATGCCGGCGCTGCTGCTCGAAGCCGGCTCCATCGTCAACCGGCAGGAAGAACTGGAATTGGCGACGCCGGAGCGCCGCACGCTCATCAGTGAAGCCGTCGCCGCCGCGGTCGAGGATTTTTGCGCGGCGCAGGCGCATCCGAAAATCGAGCAGCTGGTGAAACGGCCGGCCAAACCGCGCACTGCAAGTCCTGGAGCGATCGCGCGCTGAGCCGTCACGCCGGCGCGGTTTGGCTCTTGCGAAACGCCAGCGCGGTGATGATCATGAAATTGACCGCACTGACGGCAACGCCGGTGGCAAAGGCCGGCGCGTAATAGCCGAAGTGGTCATAGAGAACGCCGCCGATCCAACCGCCCGCCGCCATGCCGGTGCCGCTGCACAGAAGCAGCGTCGGAATACGCCAATAGGCTTCGCCGACCGGGAATAGCTCGCGCGAGGCCAGATGTTTGCCGGAACAAGGCCGCTGAAGCCGAACCCGAACAGCGCCGAAACCGTAAACAGTCCGAGCTCGTCCTGGGTGAACATGAACAACGATAGGCTCGCCGTCTGGCACGCCGAACCGACCAGCATGGTGTAGAGGCCGCCGATGCGATCGGACAGCGCGCCCCACACCTGACGGCTCAAGAATGCCGAGCCGAGCAGCACCGACAGCATCGCCGCGCCGTGCACCGGGCTGATGCCGAGATCGCTGCAAAACGCCACGAGATGCGCTTGCGGCATCGACATCGGCACGCAGCAGGTGAAGATCGCAAACATCTGCAGGGTGAAAACCAGATTAGCCGGCCAGCCCAGGACGGAATTTCGCGCGCGCGCGGTGCCGGTCACCGTGGCGTGATGCGGCGTGTCCGGCGGCTCGCCCAAGACGATGGCTGCGGCGGGCACGATGAGAACGAGCTCGATCGCGGCGTAGAACAGCATCGTCTGCCGCCATCCGGCATAGGCGATCGCGCGTTCGAAGATCGACGGCCAGATGGCGCCGGCGAGAAAGCTGCCGCTGGAAATCAAGGCCAGCGCCGAGCCGCGGCGGCGGTCGAACCAGCGGCTGACATAAACATAGGACGGCGCATTGATGCCGCCGATGCCGATCAAGCCGATGAAGAAGCCGTGGCCGACATAGAGCGGCAAGGATGGCCCCAAGGTCGACAGCATCAGCCCCGCAGCAATCATCACGGCACCGCCGACGACGGTCCAGCGCACGCCGACGCGTTCGGCGACGCGGCCCATGATGATGCCGCCGAGACCGGCGCCGATCCAAACCAGCGCGCCCGCAAGGGCCGGGATCGAGCGTTCGCCGTTGACCTCGGCGGCGATGTTTTTCAGCGCCACCACGGTGATCCACGGTGCGCCGAAGGCGACCGCCATGACCACGAGCACGACGGTCGCGACGACCCAGGACTGGCGCGTCTCCACCGACGACAATGATGGTGATTGCAGCATGAACTTCGCGTTGCGGGCGCGCCCGGCAGGGCTACGTGGAGCCTGGGTATAGCAGCGCACCGTCTTGACTGACCAGAAAAAAGACAGAAATCAGTCACATGGGTTGCATGCGCCATCCGGAGGAAACGCCCATGAAGGCTCGCGTGGCTGTCGCGGCAATGCTGGCGCTGCTAACGACGAACGTTTCGTCGGCATTCGCGACTGTCAGAATCTCCGACGATCGCGGCGGCCAGATCGGCGATTATCTCAACAAGTACCATGCGCTGCGGGAGACCGGCGATCGGGTCGAGATCGACGGCACCTGCGCGTCGGCCTGCACGATGTTGTTGGGCGTCATTCCGCGGAACCGGATCTGCGTCACGCCGCGCGCGGTGCTGGCCTTTCACTCGGCCTGGACGCCGACGTCCGAAGGCGAACAGATCAGCAATGCGGGCAACTATTACCTGTGGTCGAACTATCCCGCCAATGTGCGCAAGTGGATCATCGAGCACGGCGGTTTGCATTCACGAATTATTTATCTCAGCGGTCGGGAATTGGCTGCGATGTACCCGGCCTGTCATTGATTGGCGAAGAGTCCCGAACAAGCCGCCGACAGCAAATGTTATCTTCGTTGCGAATTTTCTCACAGGACCGTGATGGAATTGTAGCCGAGTGAACTCGGTCTCCTGGGCGACGGAAAACAAGGCACCCTTGTTTGCTCCGCAACCAGGAGAAAAGCCATGACAAAATTTTCAACACTTGCTGTGATCGCGGCCGTTGCCGCCGCGGCGGGCGCATTACCGGCATCGGCTCAGTCGTTCGATCCGGAAGCCGGTAGCGGCAATGTATTGTCGTTCAGTTACGGACCGGTCGCCGCGCGGAACGACACAGTCGCCGTTCGCCCGGCCAACCCTGGCAAGGTTGCCGCTCGCCAGAATGGGCTGCATGCCTTCGCCATGGTTCCGCGCGGCGGGGCGGATGGCAATCCCAACGACCCCGCGCTGACCGGCGGCGGCAGCGCCGGCTACAACCAAATGCTCCAGCAATTCTAAGCTGACGCAACAAAGGGGCGGGCTTCGGCTCGCCCCTTTTTCTTAACTTTCCCTCTCGCCACCAGCGCAAAATATTTCAAAAAATCTCTCTGGATCCGGGAATAAGCGACGCGACCGACCGATCTCGTCCTCAGAAGCCGCCAAAGCCGCCTCGGTTTTGGGCCTGACTGCTTCATGGGAGAACTGCAATGAGCGATCGCGACGATGGCGTAAACCGGCGCAAAGTCCTCGAATGCATGACCTGGGTCGGCACCGGCGTGCTGTGGACCATTGCCGGCGGCGTGCCGCATTCGCTGGGCATCATGGGCGAGGCGGCGGCGCAGGAAGCGAAGGGGCTCACCTTCCTGCAAATCAGCGACAGCCACGTCGGCTTCGACAAGCCGGCCAATCCCAATGCGCTCGGCACGCTCGAGGAAGCCATCGTCAGGGTCAATGCGCTGCCGCAAAAGCCCGCCTTCATGATCCATACCGGCGACATCAGCCATCTGTCGAAAGTCAGCGAATTCGACGACGCCGACCGCATCATCTCGCAGAGCAAGCTCGACGTGCATTACGTTCCCGGCGAGCATGATTTCCTCGACCCGGAGCAAAAACTTTATCGCGACCGCTACGGCCGCGGCACCAAGGGCGCCGGCTGGTACAGCTTTGACGCCAACGGCGTGCACTTCATCGGCCTGGTCAACGTCGTCGATCTCAAGGCCGGCGGTCTCGGCAATCTCGGCAACGACCAGCTCGAATGGCTCGAAGCCGACGTCAAGAGCCGTTCCGCCTCGACCCCGATCGTCGTCTTCGCCCACATTCCGCTGTGGACGGTCTATCCGGAATGGGGCTGGGGCACCGAGGACGGCGCCCAGGCGCTGACCTACCTGAAAAAGTTCGGCTCGGTGACCGTACTCAACGGCCACATCCACCAGGTGATGCAGAAGGTGGAAGGCAATGTCACCTTCCACACCGCGCGCTCCACCGCCTTCCCGCAGCCGGCGCCGGGCGCGGCGCCCTCGCCCGGCCCGATGAAGGTCGAGGACGACAAGCTGCGCACCATGCTCGGCACCGCCAGCATCACGTTCAAGCAGAACGAGCAGCGGCTCGCCATCATCGACACGCCGCTGAAAGCTTAGAGGACAAGACCATGCTGCGAAGTGCAATCAGCGCGGCGCTCATTGGCGCCGCGGTCGGGTCGGTGCTGGCTGGCGGCGTGCTGTTTGCCAGAGCGCAAACCCCGGCTGCCGCGGCGGCCGTCGGCATCGACAACTTCACCTTCAATCCACAGTCGGTGACGGTGAAGGCCGGCACCACGGTGACCTGGACCAACAAAGACGACATCCCGCATGGGATCGCCGCGACCAACAACGCCTTCAAGCGATCACAGGCGCTCGATACCGACGACAGCTTTTCGTTCACCTTCACCACGCCGGGCACCTACCAGTACTTCTGCTACATTCACCCGCACATGACCGGCACGATCGTGGTAGAAGCGGCGACAGGCAGCAACACGACGCAGTGATGCTCGCTCCGTTGCAGCAGCCAACGTCGGCGGCATCGTGGATGGCCGAGCGCGGTACCATGGCAGGTGATGCCAATGACGAGCATGACAAAGCGCGGCGTTTTCGCGACGCCGCGCTGCCCCATCTCGACGACGTCTACACGCTGGCGCGCTACTTCATGCGCAACCCGGCCGACGCCGAGGACGCGGTGCAGGAATGCTATCTGCGCGCGCTGCGCCATTTCGACAGCTATCGGGGGCCGGCGATGAAACCCTGGCTGCTGACGATATTGCGCAACGTCTGTAACGCCGAATTCGCGCGGCGCGGTAGACAAGAGACGCCGGCCGATCTCACCGACGACGGCGAGGCCGAGGCAACGCCGCCGATCTGGCAGGAACCGCAAGCCTCGCCGGAAACCGCGCTGTTGCGCCAGCAGGACGGCGATACCATCCGCCGGCTCGTTGCCGCGCTGCCGCAGCCGTTTCGCGAGGCCATCGTGATGCGGGAGATCAATGATTTGTCCTACAACGAGATCGCCGAGGTCGCCGGCGTGCCGGTGGGAACCGTAATGTCGCGGCTGGCCCGCGCACGCGCGATGCTGCGCTCGGCCTGGACCGTGGCGGAAGGGGCTGCGCCATGAACTGCGCCGACGCCGAAATCATGCTGCATGCGCTCATCGACGGCGAGCTCGATGCCGGCCATGCCCGCGACGTCGAGGCCCATGTGGCGACCTGCGCCGCTTGCGCCGAAGAGCTCAAAGCCTTCCGCGCGATGCGCGCGACGATGGCCGCAGCGACCCTCAAGGAAGCCGCGCCGGCGCATCTGCGCAACCGCATCGAAGCAGCCCTGGCGGTTCCGGCGACGCGCGTTTCCGCACCGCGCCGATCGTGGTTCGCGTCGATGCGCGAATCCTGGAAGAATTTCTTCGGCGGCTTCGCCGTCGGTACCGCGCTGTCGGCCGCCGTGGCGGCAAGCCTCGTCATCGCCGTGGTCCGCAGCGACCAAAATCAACAGATCGCGAGCGACATCGTGTCGGCGCATCTGCGCTCGCTGCAGGCCGGCCATCTGACCGACGTCGAAACCAGCGACCAGCACACCGTCAAACCCTGGTTCAACGGCAAGCTCGACGTCGCGCCGCCGGTCATCGACCTGACCGCGCAAGGTTTTACCCTGATCGGCGGCCGGCTCGATTACATCAACGGCCAGCCGGTGGCGTCGATCGTCTATCGCCGGCGCAAGCACGTGATCAATCTGTTCGTCGCGCAGCCGTTGGGCGCCGCGGTCCACGGCGTCAAGGACGAAACCGTACAGGGCTTTAATATCCGCCATTGGAGCGAGTCAGGCCTCGACCTATGGGCGGTCAGCGATATCGATGCCGGCGAGCTCGATGAATTCGGCCAAAAATTCACCGCCGCGCTGCATGTGCCGGGGCCTTCCTGAACGGCCACGCCACGCCTAGGCAACAAAATCGACCTATTTCGCGGTTTTCCAACGCCGCGACATTTGTTGCCGCGATCGTGATTTGTATCGTTCTGATTCCGGTCCGACGGCGCTATATTGCCCGGGGCGCGGCGACAGCTCGACGGCTGGCGGATAACAACAATGCTTCGAAATTTTGTCACGGCCTTTTTGCTCACGCTCCTCGGCATCATGCTCGGCGCTCCGGCATCGCAGTCGGAGCCGCAGACGGTGAAGCTCGATCTGTTCATGATCGACTACAAATTCATTCCTAACCATCTGACCTTCGAGCGCGACGTGCACTACCGGCTGCACATGGAAAACCACGGCAAGGAAACCCACGAGGTTACCGCGCCGACATTTTTCGGCACCGCCGCGATCGATAATCCCGAGGTCCTCAATCGCGAGCGCACCGAGATCGTGATGCAGCCCGGCGACGCCAAGGACTTGCTGCTGACGCCGCACAAGCCCGGCACCTACGATCTGCGCTGCTCCGACCACGATTGGAACGGCATGGTCGGCGGCATAACCGTCGAATAAACGCCGGGCCTTTGCATCGGCCGTCCGGAGGCCGCCTGTCGGCGGCAGCCATTGTTCTGGGCAACGCAGCCATTGTTCTGGGCAACGCAGCCATTGTCTGGCAACACTGAAAAACGTGCCGCGTCTGTGGCAGCTCATCCGCGTCGGTGAGCGGGATGGGGCCGCACCAAGACCAATGACCGGCGCCGAATATGCCGCCGCCGCCGCGTCCGGCGTCGGTTAAGGGCTTGGCAAGGCCGGGCGCCACGGTAAAGCGCCAAAATGCATTTTGTCGCGGCACCAATCTTGCTTGAACGCATTATCGGAGGGGCGCTTTTGGGCGGGCTTTAGACCTTGGAAGAAAGGAGTTGCCGATGTGTGACTTTAGCCTTCAAAGCGTTCGGTCGCGCCCCGCGCAAGTGGGCGACAAGCTGGTAACCCAAGACTTCGGCACGGGAACGCGCGGGTTCGCCGCAGCCGATGACCGTGGCTTGGCCGTATGTGTCTTGCCAGGAACTGAAATGGCCTTCGCCGGCGACGTTGCGTGCTTGCCGGCCGGCCTGCTCGGCTGGAAAACCAAGACCATCAACCACCAAACCGCCATCTTCCGGCAAGTCAACAAGGACAAGATGGCGGCCCATCACGATGCGCTCGAATTTCCCGACGGGCGCATCGTGCTGCTGACATTGCTGTGCGAGGGCCAGGCGGCCACCGTGCTGCAATTGCCGGCGAAACCGACCACCGCGGAAGAAGCGCGGGATCAGGAACGAGTGAGTTACGTCGGGTGAAACGCGCTCGTTAGTCCTCATCAAAACGTAGAGAGCCGGCCGCCATGCTCGCGGCCGGCTCTTCGGGCGTTGATTTACGACAACGCGGATTACTGGTTGGGCGGCCGCGGGAATTCGCCGGTGCCGAGCGGATGACTGGCCTCATAGCTGCGCCGACGCAGGGCCGCTTGCGGCCATCGCCAGAATGGCCGCCGCAAATGGCAGCCGCATCTGTCGTCTCCCTTGCTGTTGCTCCTATCGTGATAACCCGATCGGGTCGGCGCGCGTTCCCGCAAGGCAGTTCAGCAACGCTGAGCAGTGCCGGAACCTGCTCGTTGCCGCCGGCGATACCGATGGCGCCCACCCGCAATAGACCTGTTATATGTCGTGCGTTGACATTGCCGGCGCGAAGCCTGAGGAACGGCCACGACAGGGTCCGCGTTTTGTCACAAATCGGCGTCTCGGCGCGTTTGCGGCAAACGACTGCTTTGATCGAGACCGCATTGGGAACTGCGATTTTCATGACATGAATTCTTCGCCATGAACGACGCGACCAAGGAAAGTCCAGTCGAGCCCGCCGTTGGCACGAGCGTGGTGCCGAGCCCGCAAGGCCAACCGCCATCGACGCAGCTCGCTGTTCATCAAGGTCTTCCCCTCCATCATGCTGCCGATGTTTCTCGCGGTGGCGGATCAGACCATCGTCGCCACCGCATTGCCGGCCATTGCCTCAGGGCTAGGTGAGATCGAGCGCGCGTCCTGGGTGGTGGTGTCGTACCTGATCGCCAATACCATCGCGGCGCCGGTCTACGGCCGGCTCGGCGACACGTTCGGCCGGCGCGGGATGATGATCTTTGCGCTCGCGATCTTCATGCTCGGATCGGTGCTCTGCGCGCTGTCTCCCAATATCGAATTCCTCACCGCCGCGCGCGTGCTGCAAGGTTTCGGCGGCGGCGGCCTGATGACGCTGTCGCAGGCGCTGATCGGCGAGGCCATCCCGCCGCGCGAGCGCGGCAAATATCAGGGCTATCTCGCCGGCATTGCGGTGTCGTCCAGCACGTTCGGCCCGGTGGCCGGCGGCTATCTCACCCAGGCGTTCGGCTGGCAATCGGTCTTCCTCATCAACGTGCCGCTCGGGCTCATTGCCTTTTTTCTGGTGCTGCGGCTCGAAGCGCGCCCCGGCGACCGCCGCCGCACCACCTTCGATACGCCGGGCCTGGTGCTGTTCATCCTGTTCGTCGGCCCCGTCATCTTGGCGCTCGAGCAGGTGCAGCGCATGGATGCGCGGACCTTGCCGATGGCGTTCGGGCTGTTGGCCTTCGGCATATTCGCGCTGGTAGCACTGTTGTGGCAGGAGCAACGCAACACCGCGCCGCTTTTGCCGCCGCGGCTGTTCCGCAATCCCTCGGTCTGGCGTAGCGACGGGCTCGCGGCCTGCCATGGCGCGGCGCTGGTCTCCTTGATCACGTTCCTGCCGATCTATCTGCGCGCGGTCCGTGGCGCGTCGCCGGCGGAAACCGGCCTCCTGCTGCTGCCGCTGACATTCGGCATCGGGCTCGGCTCGCTGATCACCGGCCAACTCGTCACCCGGACCGGCCGCACCGCCATATACCCGACCTATGGGCTGGCCGCGACGACGGCGGGATTGGTCTTCCTCGCCTTCGGCCTGGCGCGCCTCAGTCTCGGCCAGATGCCGTGGGTGTTCTTCTTCATTGCGCTATGCATGGGCAGCGTCATGGCCGTGGTGCAGATCACGGTGCAAACCGAGGCCGGGCCGCGCATGCTCGGCACCGGCGCGGCCATGGTGCAGTTCTCCCGCTCGGTGGGCGCGGCGTTCGGCACCGCCACGGTGGCCGCGATCTTGTTCTCGATCCTCGCGGTGACGGATCGCGACACCGCAAGCCTGTTCGGCGCCATCATCGACCAGGGGCCCGGAGCCATCGCGGCGCTGCCGGCCGCGCGGCAAGCCATCATCCAGTCGGAAATCGCCGACGCGTTTCGTTCAGCCTTCCTCACCATTGCGCTATTCACCACCGTCGGCACTTGGCTCGCCTGGTCGATGCCGCTGCGCCGCCTCTAGCGGACGCCAGGCATTGCGGCGCGCGCCGACACGCGGCAGAACTCGCCATAATAAAACAACCAAGACATGACCAAAATCCTGCTGATCCGCCATGGCCACGTCGAAGGCATCAAGCCCGAACGATTTCGCGGCCGGGCGCCGCTCGATTTGACCGCGCTCGGCCGCGCCGAGGCGCAAGCCGTCGCCCGGCGCGTTGCCGGCGCCTGGCAGCCGAGCAAGATCTATACGAGCCCGATGGGCCGCTGCATCGAGACCGGCGCCGCCATCGCCAAGGCCTGCGGCGCGCCGACGGAAATTTGCGACGATCTCACCGACATCGATTACGGCGCCTGGCAGTTCAAAACCTTCGCAGAGGCCAAAAGCGAAAATCCGACGCTGTTCGCCGCGTGGTTCGCAACGCCGCATCTCATCCGCTTTCCGAACGGCGAATCGTTGCAGGACCTCGTCGGCCCGCGCCGCCAATGCGTTGCGGTTTGTGCTGGCCCGTCATCCCGACGACACCATCGTGCTGGTCGGCCATGACAGCGTGAACCGCGCGCTGCTGATGCAACTTCATCGATCAGCCGCTGTCGGCCTATTGGCGCCTCGCGCAGTCGCCGTGCTGCCTCAACGAGATCGATATCGACCGGACGGCAAGATTTGCGTGCAGCGTATCAACGAGACCGGCTCACCTGGAGGCTTTGAGCGCGATGAACTTCGTCGGCCGTTCGGTCACGCGTCTTGAAGATCGGCCGCTCGTCACCGGCAATGGCCGCTTCGCCGCCGACGTCTCGTTTGCGCATCAACTGCACATGCGCGTGGTGCGTTCGCTCCCATGCCCATGCCCGCATCCGCTCGATCGATACGGCCGCGGCACGCAACGTTCCGGGCGTCGTCGCGATCTGGACCACGGCGGATGTCGCCGACATTCCGCCGATCGATTTTCGCCTCACCCGCATCGAAGGCCTCGATCCTTATCGCCAGCCGATCCTCGCCACCGATCGCGTGCGCTATGTCGGCGAGCCTGTCGCCGTCGTCTTTGCCACCGATCCATATGTCGCGGAGGATGCCGCCGACCTGGTGACAGTCGAGGCAGAGTCGCTACCCGAGCTGATGGAGGCCGATGCGCCGCCCGGCGCCTTCGACGCCGGCCATTCGACCGAGGTCGCCTTGGTCCGCAAGGGCTACGGCGACGTCGATGCGGCATTCGCGAGCGCCCACGCCGTCGTCGCGCTCGATCTGAAAATCGGCCGCCACAGCGGCGTGCCGCTGGAGACGCGCGGCGCCATCGCGCGCTGCGTGCGCGGCATTCTCGAACTGCACGGCGCCGCCAAGGTGCCGCACTGGAACCGCGACGCGCTCGCCCGCATGCTCGGTCGCGAGCCGTCGAGCATGCATCTGCTACGAAGGCCATGTCGGCGGCGGCTTTGGCGTGCGCGGCGAAATCTATCCGGAGGATGTTCTGGTCTGCGTCGCAGCGCTGCGGCTCGGCCGCCCGGTGAAATGGATCGAGGATCGCCGCGAGCATCTCATGGCGGCCAATCAGTCGCGCCAGCAGCATTTTCGCGTCCGCGCCGCGGTGGATGCCGACGGCCGCCTGCTCGCCATCGACGGCGAATTCTTTCACGACCAGGGCGCCTATGTGCGCACCCACGCCGCCACCGTGCCCGATCTTGCCGCCGCCATGCTGCCCGGCCCCTATCGCATGGCGGCCTATCGCATGGTCGGCCGCATCCGGCTGACCAACAAGACGCCGTGCGGCACTTATCGCGCGCCCGGCCGCTTCGAAAGCACCTTCGTGCGCGAGCGGCTGATGGATGCGATCGCCGAGCGACTGAAAATCGATCCGATCGAAATCCGCCGCCGCAATCTCATCGCCAAGAGCGAGATGCCTTACGTGCTGGGCTTCGACACGCTGGGCACGGAAATGACCTACGATTCCGGCGATTACGCCGGCCTGCTCGACAAAGCCTTGGCGGCGGCTGACTGGGACAAGCTGCAACAAGACTTGCAGCGCCGCCGCGCCGGCGGCGAAACGGTAGGCGCGGGATTGGCCGTCGTTCGTCGAGAAAAGCGGGCTCGGGCCGTTCGACGGCGTGCGCGTGACCGTCGATACCAGCGGCGCCGTCGAAGTCGTGACCGGCGCGGCTTCGGTGGGGCAAGGCGTCGAAACCGTGGTCGCGCAGATTTGCGCCGATGCGCTCGGCGTCGATTATCGCTCCATCCGCGTCGTGCACGGCCAGACCGATCGCATCGCCTATGGCATGGGCGCCTTCGCCTCGCGCGTCACGGTGATGACCGGCGAAGCGACCCGCATCGCCGCCACCAAATTGCGCGACAAGGCGCTGGCGGCCGCGGCCTCGCTGTTGCAATCGGCGCCGGAAACCCTCGACATCATCGACGGCAAGGTGGTGCGCAAGGGGGTGCACAAGTCCTCAGCCCAAGGACCCTCGGTGACGCTCGGCGAAATCGCCCGCGCGCTCCTGCCGGCGGCAAAGCTCCTCGGCGACGCATTGCCCGGCCTTGTCGGCAGAAGGCTGGTTCGAGTCGCATCACATGACCTATCCTTACGGCGTGCATCTCGCCGTGGTGCGCGTCGATCGCGACAGCGGCGCTGTCATCGTCGAGCGCTATGTCGTCGCCTATGACATCGGCAGGGCGGTCAACCCGATGCTGGTCGAAGGCCAGATCGCAGGCGGCGTGGCGCAAGGTCTCGGCGGCGCGCTATTCGAGGAATTCCTCTATGACGCCCGCGGCGAGCCGCTATCGGTCAACTTCGCCGATTATCTGATGCCGACAGCGCGGGAAATTCCGCCGGTCGAGGTCTTGATCACCGAGGACGCGCCGAGCCCGCTCAATCCGCTCGGCCTCAAAGGCGCCGGCGAAGGCGGCGTCAATCCGGTCGGCGCCGCCATTGCCGCGGCGATCGACGACGCGATCGGCATGCCCGGCGCCGTGAAAGAGCTTCCGGTCACGCCACAGCGGTTGCGACAGATACTGCGCGGCAGGACGTAGCCTCGGCAACGCGCTAAAGCTGCGCTTTAGGACGCAATAAACCGTTATAGACTGGGTTCTGGAATTCTCGCATGACCGAATACACACCGGATTTTTCCCTGCCGCGCGATCGGCACCTGTTCGGCCCCGGCCGCAAGCGGGTTCTCGCGCTTGACGGCGGCGGTGTGCGCGGCGCGATCACAGTTGCCTTCCTGGAGCGCATCGAGGCCATCTTGAAGAAGCAGCATGGCGAGAATTTGTGCCTCGGCGATCATTTCGACCTGGTCGGAGGAACTTCGACCGGAGCCATCATTGCCGGGGCGATTGCGCTTGGCAAACAGGCCGACGACATCAAAACTTTCTATCACCAGCTGGCACCGCGCGTGTTCTCGCGGCCGTCCATGATTTAAGGAATCCGCGCCAAATTCGACGCGGAGGCGTTGCGACGGGAAATCCAGGCGGTCGTTAAAGATCGGACCCTGGACAGCGCGGATCTTATAACCGGTTTCAGCCTCGTGGCGAAGAGAATGGACACCGGCAGCCCCTGGATCGTCGCCAATAATCCGCGCGCGCCGTATTGGGAATCGACCGAGCCCACCGAGAATAAAAAGGGACATATCGGTAACAGGTACTACAAGATGGCAAATCTCGTTCGCGCCAGTACGGCAGCGCCATTTTATTTCGATCCCGAGCTCATAGAGATCGTCGAGGGCGAACCGCACGGTCTCTTCGTCGATGGCGGTGTCACGCCGCACAACAATCCATCGCTCGTGCTCTTCATGATGACCTATCTCAAGCCATACCAATTGTGTTGGCCAACGGGACCCGAGAACCTCACCATCGTGTCGATCGGTACCGGAAGCTCCCGCGACCAGCTTCTGCCAAGCGATCTCGGCATCGCCGCGGCGGCGCACCTCGGCTACCGCGCGTTACTTTCACTCATGAACGATACGCAAACCCTGGTTCTCGCGCAGATGCAATGGCTCGGCGAATGCCGGTCGCCGTGGTGGATCAATTCGGAGTGGAAAACACTGAGTGGTCATCCTCTCCCCGGCGGCCCGTTCTTCCGCTTCCTGCGCTACGACGTGACGCTCGAGAAGAAATGGCTCGCCGACGAGCTCGACATACATCTTACCGAGCCGGATGTGCGCCGGCTGCGCAGCATCGACGATCCCGGCATCATTCACCAAATTTACGAACTGGCCCGGATTGCGGCGGAAAAGCAGGTCAAGGCGGACGATTGGCTGTAACGGGCAAGCGGAACGGCACAGAGCCGTCACGCGCGCTCGTCAAACGGCACAGGTCGGGCCGACCAAGCCTACTTGTTCTTCGCCGCCGCCGCGAAAATGGCCTTGACCGCCGCGTTCAAATCCGGCTTCGACGTCGACAGATCCTCGGCGATGCTGGAAATCTTGGCGAGCATCTCCTTCTGATCCGCCTCGGGCAGGTGGATCACGCTGCCGCCGGAATCCTTCCAGACCTGGCGCTGCGCGTCGAAGAACTGATCGACAAACGGCAGGATATCGACGGAGACCTTCGTTGCGTCGTCGCGGATGATCTTCTGCAGATCGGGCGGCAGGCCGTCGACCCACTTCTTGCTCAGCACGGTGATGGAGCTGACATAAGGCTGGTCGGTCTCGACGACGTATTTCGCCGCGTCGATATAGTGCAGGGTCGTGTACTGGGTCATGGTCGTGAGCGAGCCGTCGATGGCGCCCTGCTGCAGCGCCGGCAACACGTCGGCCAGCGTCATCGCCACCGGTGAGCCGCCCATGCGCTTGATCAGCTCCAGTTGAAACGGCGAAGCGAGCACGCGGATCTTCAACCCCGCATAGTCGGACAGATGCTGGATCTGTTTGCGCGTGATGATCGACGACGGCCCGATGGGGTAAATGCCGGCGCCGAGCAAGCCCTTGTTGGCGCCCAAGTCCGAGCATCAGGCCGGTCACCGCGGGATCCTTGATGGTGCGCTCATACTGCTCCCGGCTGGTGAACAGGCCGGGCGCGCTCATCGCCTCGTAGCGCTCGTCGACGCCGACCAGGAACTCTGGCGGTCCGGTCCAGCCCTGGATCGAGGCGAACTGCACGCCCTCGATCTGCCGCGGAATGGCGCCGAGCTGGCTCGCCGGATAGACCTCGGCTTTGATCCGGCCGCCGGAATCCTTCTCCACCGCGGCGGCGAAGCGCTTGAGCCACTCGTGCTGGGTGTCGTTCAGCGTGGCGGTGGAGAGCTTCATGGTGATGGGAGCGGTGCCTTGGCGCGACGGCCGGCGACGCCATGAAGCGCCGCAAACCCGGCCATGGCGACGGCTATGCCGATTGTCCGAACGGCCGCTCTTCGCTGTCCACCCATAGCTTCCCTCATCCCCTTTTGTGCGGCGCGGATAGTGCCGGACCTTGGCAGGCCGATCAATGGACAGCGTGCCACAGCCGCGCGGCTGCAACGTTAAGTGTCGGCGGCGATGAAATGCGTCACCTTGGGCGCGCCATCCAGCGAGAACTTGTGCACCGCCTCCTGCACCAGGCGATCGGCGTTGGTGACGCGCTCGTGCTGGCGCAAATGCTCCATCCACGATTCGACGAGGAAGATTTCGAGGATGCGGCCCGCGTCGGCGGCGTCCTCGTACACGCCCCAGCGATAGGCGCCGTCGCGGCGCCGCTCGGGCTCGAGCTTGGCGATCGCTTCGAGGAACGCGTCGCGGTCCTGCGGCCGGATGCGGTATTCGACCGTCACCAGGACCGGCCCGCGATCCTGCTCGATGTCTTGCACGGTGATCGGCGCCGGCCAGTGCATGGACGGCGTCAGGTCGGTGCCGGCATGGCGGTTTGCAGCTTCCAGCGCCACGTCAGCGGTATGGCGGCGATGGCGCCGGCGGCGGCAAGAAAGTGCGCCGCCGGCAATCCGACCCAGGCGGCGACCTCGCCCCAGACCGCGCTGCCGAGCGTCAGGCAGCCGAAGAACACCGTGGTGTAGAGCGCGAGCCCGCGGCCGCGGACCCAGTCCGGCAACGCCACCTGCGCCGATACGCTCAACGTCGCCAGCGAAGCGATCCACGTCGCGCCGGCCAGCGCGCTCGCCACCAGCGCGATCGCGGGCTCACGGGCAACGCCGTAAAGCACCATCGCCAGCGCCTGGCCGAGCGCGCCCAATGCCATGACCCGATCCGGCCCGAGCTTCGTCTTCAGCCACGGCAACAAAAACGCGCCGCTTACGGCGCCGGCGCCGATGACGCCGAGCAGGATGCCGTAAAGCTCCGGTCCGCCCGCGATCTGGGAGCGGGCGACCAGCGGCAGCAGCGCCCAATAGGCGCTGGCGAACAGGAAAAATCCGGCCGCGCGCACCAAGGTCGCGCGCAGATGCGGATTGTGCCGGGCGTAGCGAAGACCGGCCGTCATCGCCGAGCCGAAACGCTCGGCCGGCAGCAGCGTGCGCGCCGTTCGCGTTCGCCGCCACCACAACAAGGCGCCGACGATGCCGAGATTGGAAATGGCGTTGATCCAGAACGGCGCGGCGATGCCGATGGCGGCGATGGTCACGCCGCCGAGCGCCGGACCGATGGCGCGGCGAAATGTTGACGCCGACGCTGTTGGCGGCAATGGCCGGCGGCAAAGTCTTCCTTGGGCACAAGTTGCGGCACGACGGCCTGCCAGGCCGGAATGGTGAGCGCGCCGGCGGCGCCGATGAGGAACGTGAACAGCAAGAGATTGCCGGGCGTGGCCAAGCCGAGCCCGACCATCGCCGCATAGATCGCCGACACCGCCGTGGTCAACGTCTCGACCACGATCAAAAATTTGCGCTTGTCGAAAATATCGGCGAGCGCGCCGGCCGGCAGCGCGAACAGGCAGATCGGCAACGTGCTCGCCGCCTGCACCAGCGCCACGATCAACGGATCGGGATTGAGCGTGGTCATCAGCCAGCCCGACGCCGCGCTGTACATCCAGCCGCCGACATTGGACACCAACGTCGCCGTCCAGATCACCGCGAACACCGGATGGCGGAACGGCGCCGCGAAGGATTGTAGGTGAACTTGCGCCCGCCGCGTTGCTCATTGTCGTTAACATAAGCCGGTCCGCCGGCGGCTCAAGTTCCATGATCGGCAGATTTCGGGTGGGCATGCGCCCTCAAGGATTGCTAGCCTTCGCCCGCAATGCAGATCGGAGGTCGTACCATGCCGACTAAAACCAGCGCCGCCCTGAAAGCCGCCGACGAAACATCCGTCGATCGGCGCATCGACGCATATGACTGGAACGCGATCGGCAACGATCTCGACGGCTTCGGCTGCGCCGTTTTGCCAAAACTGCTGTCGCCGGGCGAGTGCGACGATATCGCCGCGCTTTATCCGCACGAGGAGCATTTCCGCAGCCACATCCACATGGCGCGGCACGGCTTCGGCAAAGGCGAATATCGCTATTTCAAATATCCGCTGCCCGCACGCGTCGGCGAACTGCGCACGGCGCTCTATGCGCACGTGGTGACATTCGCCAATGCCTGGAACGAGCGGATGAATATCGCCACGCGATATCCGAAAGCGCACGCCGATTATCTAAAAATCTGCCACAAGGCCGGCCAAATGCGCCCGACGCCGCTTTTGCTGCAATACGCCGCCGGCGATTTCAATTGCCTGCACCAGGACCTTTACGGCGATCTCGCCTTTCCGCTGCAAGTCACCGTGCTGTTGTCGGCGCCCGGCCGGGATTTTGCCGGCGGCGAATTCGTCCTGACCGAACAGCGGCCGCGGATGCAGAGCCGGGTCGAGGTAGTGCCGTTGCAGCAAGGCGACGCCGTGCTGTTTGCCGTTCATAACCGGCCGGTGCAAGGCACCAAGGGCCCGTATCGCGTCAATCTGCGCCACGGCGTCAGCCGGCTTCGCTCCGGCCGCCGCCACACGCTCGGCATCATCTTCCACGATGCGCGGTGAACAAATTTCAAGCAGCTCAGGTGAGCGGCCACAGATAGAACGCGGTGGCCAAAATCCCGAGCGCCGTGCGGACGGCGTGCTGCCGCGCCCATGTCACGATCAGCGTGCGCGAGGCGGCACCGGCCTGATTTTTTGTCAGCGCATTGAGCTGATCGTTGGTCGGCTTGACGACGAGCAGCGTGTAAGGCCAGTTCGCCAGGATCAGCACCGCGCCGGGCAGCCAGCGCCAATCCTGCGTCTGCCACGCCGCGATCAAACCGAAAATTCCCGACAGCAAGGCGAGGCTCGCCTGCATTTTGAAGCCGCGCGCATAGCTGAGCTTCCATTCCGTCAAAAGGCTGGCATCGTCGAGCGCCAGACGGGCCGGCTGCTCGGCCTCGTTGACATAGAACGCGGCGCCCGCAAACGCGGCGGCAAAGGCGAGCGCGGTTTGACCGGTTATCATCGATCGTCTCCTCGTTTCACGCCGGCGCCCGGTGCGCCATCCAGCGTCCGGCTTCGGCCGCGGCGAACAGTTCGGCGAGCGCCGCATTGATCGCGGCCGGCTCCTCGGTGGTGATGGTGTGGCTCGCGCGCGGAATCACCAGAAGGCCCGCAGTCGGCGCCGTGCGCTTGAGGAACACGCTGCCGTCGAGGCAGCTCTCGTCTTCGTCGCCGACGATGATCAGGAGCGGCACGGAAAATTTCTTCAAGTCCGCCTCCAGGTCCCACAAGGTCGGCCGCTTGCTTTGCAGCATCGACATGGTCAGCGCATGGCCGAGCGCGGAATGCTCCGACAGCATGCGGATGAATTCGGCATAGCCGCGCGGGTCCTTGTGCTTGTGGGTCTGGCGCATCTGGCCGTCGCCGTAGATTTTCGCCGCTTCCGCCATGCCTTTTTCGATGAACATCGCCGAGGTCTCGAGCGCCACCTTGCGCATGGCGGCGCGCTGCGCCGGATCGGGCAGCGAGCCCCAGCCGCAGCCGGCCGCGGCCACCGAAATGCAGCGCTCGGGATGATGCAGGCCGACATGCACCGCCGTATAGGCGCCCATGGAATGGCCGACCACGTGCGCCTTCGTGATGTCGAGCGCATCCATCAGCGCGATGACGTCGGAGCGCGCCATATCCTGGCCGTAGCGGGTCGGATCGTCCGGGATATCGGACGGCGGATAGCCGCGCTGGCTATAGGTGACGCAGCGATGGGTGCGCGCGAAATAGCGCATCTGCGGCTCCCATTGCCGATAGTCGCCGGCGAATTCGTGCACGAAGACGATGGGCGTGCCGGTGCCGACCTCTTCGTAATAGAGGCTGGTGCCGTCCGCGGTTTTGATCTTTGGCATTTTTGATCTGCGCCTCGTTAATTCAGGAACGGACGATGCCGCGCGCGGCGTCGCCGAGCGCCTCGACCGGCGCATCGCCGGCATCGAAAATCGCCAGCACGCGGCACGGGCACGCTTCGAGACCCTCGTAGCGCCAGGGAAAGGCGCCGATGATGCAGCGCTTGCCCAGCACGGTTTCAAGATCGCCGCCGAGATTTTCGGCGTGCAGCAAGCCTTCCTGGAACGCGTAATTGTGGAACGGAAACACGTCCTGGCGGACTTTGCGCCCCGAGCGCTTGTGCACGTATTCGAAGGTGCCGAAATAATCCGCGGGCGTCTTGCCTTTTGCCTTTTCAAACTCGCGGGCGATGTCCGGCCGCATATGGCGGATCGAGGTGTTCATCGGATGGTCGCACGAGCCGGTATCCATGCCGAACCATTTGATCTTGCGCTTGAGCATCCATTCCAAGCGTCTCGAGCGTCGGGCCGGGGTGGTAGCAGAAATAGCGCACCAGATCCTGTTGGCTCTGGCCTTCGTAATATTTGTGCCAGCCGGTATGCAGGATGAGAATGTCGCCATCGCGAATTTCGGCGCCGGATTTCTCGATCATCGCCGGCGTGATCGCCGACCAGTCCGATACCTGCGGCGCAAGATCGACGACGACGCCGTGGCTGACCAGATAATCGAGCGGCAGCGAGGCCATGTCGCCGGTCCGCCCGTCGGTCGCATGCATGGCGCCGTCGAAATGCGTGCCGCGAGTGCATCGAGGTCTCGACGCGCTGGGCGACGATGCCGACCGTCTGCAAGTTCTGCGCGTAATACATCTTGTTGCCGGCATAACCGACCCAGCCGGGCGTATGGATGCTCATGGTGTGGGACAGATCGACGATCTTCATGGCAATTGGCTTTCCGGCCTGTTCGCGCGACGCGCCAGCATGGTACAAAATTTAACAACCTGGCAAACCATACCCATGAAGCTCGATCCCCTTGTCAAGCCGCGCTCGGTCGCCATCGTCGGAGCCACCGATCGCGGCGGTCCCGGCCGCGCCGTCATCGAGTTGCTGGGCGCCATCGGCTTCACCGGGCCGATCTATCCGGTGAATCCGAAATATCCGACCGTGCTCAACATCACATGCTATCCGAGCCTCACCGAATTGCCCGAGGCGCCGGACATCGTCGTCTTCAGCATCCGCAATCCGCTGATTCCCGAGCAGATGCGGCTTGCGGTCAAGCGCGGCGCGCGTGCCGCCGTGATCTACGATTCCGGCTTTGCCGAGCTGGGCGGCGACGGCGCAAAGCTCCAGGACGAGATTGCCGCCATGGCGCGCGAAGCCGGCATGCCGGTGTGCGGGCCGAACTGCATGGGCATTCTCAACCCGCCAGGCGCGCGTCACCACCTATAAGCAGAACGTCCAAGATCCGGCGGCGATCGTCGGCAATGTCGGCATCGTGTCGCAGAGCGGATCGGTCTGCATCGCGCTTTTGTCCGACCTGCGCCGCTTCGGCGTCAGCCTCTCGGTGTCCGCCGGCAACGAGGCGGTGACGCGCACCGTCGATTACCTCGATTATCTGATCGACGATCCCGAATACCAAAGTGATCGCGACGTTCACCGAAACCGTGCGCGAGCCGGAGCGCTATGTCGCGGCGCTCGATCGCGCCGCCGACGCCGGCAAGCCGGTCGTCGTCATCAAGGTCGGCCGCACCGAGCGCACGCAACGCGCCATCACCAGCCATACCGGCGGCCTCGCCGGCTCGTCGCGGGTGTTTTCGGAACTGCTGCGCGCGCACCGCGCCATCGAGGTCAACGATCTCGACGAGATGACGGAAGTGCTGGCGGTGTGCCAGGGCAAGCGCTGGCCGCGCGGCCGCGGCATTTCGGTCGTCACCGGCTCGGGCGGATTGTCGGAATTGATCCTCGACAATGCCACCGCTGCCGGCCTCGATCTGCCGCCGCTCTCGGCCGAGGAGCGCGCCGAAGCGGAGCGCGTCATCGGCCGCATCACCGGCGACGGCAATCCGTTCGATGCCTGGGGCAACGGCAATTACGCGGTCAATATTCCGCATGCCATGTCGGTCGTGGACAAAAGCGACCGGATCGATTCCATTCTCTATTGCGCCGACGCGTCCAACGATCCGATCATCGGTCAGCCCAGCCGCGTGTTCGAGAACGTCGACATGCTCACCAAGGCGGCGGCCGCGAGCGAGAAGCCTTATTACCTCATGAGCACCCGCTCGGGCGTCATGAACCGCAAGCAGATCGACGGCATGCGTGACGCCGGCCTGGTGGTGATCGGCGGCACGCGCCAAGGTCTTGGCGCGCTCGATCGCATGGGCCGCTGGAGCCTTGGATTGAAGCCGGTTCGCGCGAGCGCAGCGCGCCAGCCGCAGCTTGCCGATGCGCTGAAGGTCCGGCGCACCATCAACGAATTCGATGCCAAGCGGCTTCTCTCGGCCTACGGCATCCCGGTAACTCAGGAGCAGCGTGTCGCGACCGAAGCGGATGCTGCTGGCCGCCGCACGCGCGCTCGGTTATCCCGTGGTGCTCAAAGTCGTGTCCGATGCCATCGCGCACAAGACCGAGCTCGGACTCGTCGCGGTCAATCTCAAAAACGACGCGGAATTGGCGCGCGCCTATGCGCAACTGAACGAGCGCCTGGAAAAACTCGAGCCGCGGCCGGCCGATGCCGCTTTCCTGGTGCAGGAATTCATCGCCGACGGCATCGAGGTGTTCGCCGGCGTGTCGCGCGATCCCGATTTCGGCCTCTCGCTCGCCTTCGGCATGGGCGGCGTCGCCATCGAGGTGATGCGCGATTTTGCGCTGCGCATGCTGCCGCTGCGCGACGGCGATGCCGAGGCGATGATCGCCGAGACGCGCGGCGCGGCGCTGCTCGGCGCCATGCGCGGCCGCCGGGCGAGCGACGTCAAAAGCCTTGCCACGTGTCTTTACGCGCTTGCCGACTTCGCCTGGCATCATGCCGCTGCGATTGCCGAAATCGATCTCAATCCCATCAAGGTGCTGACCGAAGGCCGCGGCTGCGTCGTTGTCGATGCATTGATCGTCACGCAACCGGCGGAAAAGAAATAGAAAAATAAGCACGATCTAGGCCGCGACCGGCGCGATGTTGCAGACTTGCGTCACCGGCTCGGGCAGCGCGGCGCCGGCAACATCGTAGCCGACGACGCGCAGAATTCCCGACGCCGGACACATGGCGACGGCGAGCCGCGTATAAGGATTGAGCACCGGCTCGCGCACCCAATCGAAGCGGTCGTCCGCCAACGAGCCGTCCCAGCTTGCCAGCGCTTCGCGGCGCGCCCGGCTGTAGCCCGCTCGCCTCGTCGAATGAGCTGACGAGAAACCGCCGCGTGCCGATGCGTCCTTCCCAACCCGGCCGGCTCGGCACCCAATCGTTGGCGGCGCAGGTGTCGTCCTCGCGGGTGACGAACACCGGTCTCGGTGCGCTCGATCACGCAGCGTTCGTTCGGCACCGCAGCCGATGAGCGTAAAGATCACCGGCCGCGCCACCGGCGTCGTTTCCAGCAGGCGCCGCGCCGCGGCGAAATCTTCGCAACGTTCGAAGGCTTGGCGCAGCAACTGGTCGGGCGGCATGAGATCGACGCGCCGCCAGATCTTCAGCGCGTTCGCCGCGAAATCGAACGGGCGAAGCCAGCGATGCGAGGTGCGGCGCCACATCGGCGCCTGGTTGATGCTGGCGGCAAAGCGGCCGGGCGCCATCGCGGTCAGCGCGCCGACATAGCCCGGCCAGGTCACGCTGAAGAAATCGCCGCCGGCGCCCCCGACGCCGCGCATCCGCGCCACGGCGATATGCCGCCCGAGACCTTTGAACGGCCAATCCAGCGTACGCAGAATCCACGGCGCGCCATCGTGCTCGACGGCGCGTGCGGTGCAGCCCCACTGATACGAGGCATTGAGCAGCCAGATGCCGGAGAAATTCAGCGCTTCCGCGATCCGCGCGATCTCGGCGACGTAAGGCGAACGCGATCGGCCGAGCCAGCGCCGCGACGCCCAATCGAGCGCCGGAACCAGCGGCTTCGCCACGGCCGGAAAAAACTCGAGACAGGCGTCGCGCAGCGCGCGGGCCTGCTCGGCGCTTTGCCGTGCATGATCGAGCGGTCCGCCGTCGCGGATATCGATGATGGGAATAGTCGGCAGGCTCATGATGCGAAATGCCGCTGTTTTGGACCCTTCCGGACGATTCGACCGATAGTATAGTGGCCGCGATACGACGACCACGAGGGAACGCCATGAACATCGCACGCCGACATTTCCTGAACCTTGCCGCCGGCGCCGTCGCGATGCCCGCCGTGTCGCGGCTCGCACATGCGGACACCTATCCCTCGCGGGCGGTGCATCTCATCGTGCCGCAGGCGGCCGCCAGCTCGACCGACATCCACGCCCGCCTGGTCGGGCAATTTCTGCAGGATCATCTCGGCCAGGCTTTTGTCGTCGACGTCAAGCCGGGCGCCGGCGGCAATGTCGGCACCGAGTTTGTGGTGCACGCGACGCCTGACGGCTACACGCTGCTCACGGTCAATTCGCAGAACGCCATCAGCCCGGCGCTCTATCCCGACCTGACGTTCAACTTCCTTCGCGACATCGTGCCGATCAGCCAGATCAGCCTGGCGCCGATGATCATGGAAGTGAATCCGTCCGTGCCGGCCAACACCGTTCCCGAGTTCATCGCTTATGCCAAAGCCAATCCCGGCAAGATCAGCATGGCGTCGGCCGGCGTCGGCGGCCCGCAGCATCTCGCCGGCGAATTGTTCAAATCGATGACCGGCCTCAATCTGGTGCACGTGCCCTATCGCGGCTCGACGCCGGCGGTCACCGATATGCTCGCCGGCCAGGTGCAATTGATGTTCGACGTCACGCCGACCGCGCTGCCGCAGGTCAAGGCCGGCAAATTGCGCGCCGCTCGCCGTGACCACGAAGTCGCGCATCGATGCGCTGCCCGATATTCCGTCGCTGTCGGATTTCCTGCCCGGCTACGAGGCCGAGGGCTGGCTCGGCATGGGCGCGCCGACCGGCACGCCGTCCGACATCATCGAAACGCTCAACAAACAGATCAACGCGGCGCTGGCCGACGACAAGATCAAGCAGCGGCTTACCGATATCGGCGTCGTCGTGCACGGCGGCTCGGCCGCGGATTTCGGCAAGTTCGTCGCCAGCGAAACCGCGAAATGGGGCAAAGTGATCAAAGAGGCCGGCATCAAACCGGATTAGGCCGCATTTCCTCCTATACTGCGCTGCGGCGACGAGCATGAACGGGAGGCCAAAATGTGCGAGCTTTGTGCGACGACAGTCGGAGAGCCGTGGATCGCGCGGCGAAATTTTTTGCGGCTCGCGGGTATCGCAGCCGGATTGGCGATAGCGCCGCGCGCGTTCGCCAAAGAAACAAAGGCGCCGCCAAAACCGGAAAATGTGCTGTCGCCCGATGCCGCCCTCGACCGGCTGATGAAGGGCAACACCCGTTATATCGATGGCCTGACCAAGCGCCACGATTTCAAGCACGAACGCGAAGCTTTGAGCAGCGGGCAAAATCCGTTTGCCGCGGTGCTCAGCTGCGCCGATTCGCGCATCGCGCCGGAGCTCTGCTTCGACACCGCGCGCGGCGACGTCTTCGTCTGCCGGGTCGCCGGCAATTTCGCCAACGACGACATCGTCGCCAGCCTGGAATATGCGGTGGCGGTGTTGAACACGCCGCTGATCATGGTGCTCGGCCACGGCGCCTGCGGCGCCGTCGATGCCACCATCAAGTCGATCAAGGACGGCACCACGCTGCCTGGGCATCTGCCGTCGCTGGTCGCCGCGCTGCGCCCGGCCGTCGAAGCGGTCAAGGACAAGCCCGGCGATCTTCTTGCCAATGCCATTCGCAGCAATGTGATGCTTACCGTCGACAAGCTCAAAAGCGCCGCGCCGATTTTGAAAGCGGCGGTCGACGACAAGAAAATCCGCGTCGTCGGCGGTGTCTACGAGCTGAAAACCGGGCGGGTCGAACTGCTGAGCTGACGGCGCACGCTGGCGCGTCCGCATCATTCCGCCTTGATGCCGGCGGCCTTGATGATCGGCCACCACTTCTCGATCTCCGCGCGCTGCAGCGCGCCCAGCGCCTCGGCGCTTTGCTGCTCCGGCGGCGGCACGTCGAGGCCCAGATCGGCAAAGCGCTTTTGCACCGCCGGATCCGCCATGGCGGCCACAGCAGCGCGATTGAGTTTTGCTATGATGTCGGGCGGCGTGCCCTTGGGCGCCCACAGGCCGTACCAGATATTGATGTAGAGGCCCGGCAGTCCGGCCTCGTCCACGGTCGGAATGTCGGGCAGCGATTTCAGCCGCGTCTTGGCGGTGACCGCAAAGGCCCTGATCTGGTTGTCGCGTACCCGCTGCGTCGCCTCCGACACCTGGTCGAACATCATGTCGATGCGCCCGGCCATCAGGTCGAGCAGCGCCGGATCGGTGCCGCGATAGGGCACGAATTGCAGATGGGTACCGGTGAGATTTTCGAAATAGACGCCGGAAACGTGCGAGCCGGAGCCGACGCCCGCGGTGCCGATGGTGGCGCTCGGATTGGTCTTGATCCAGGCGACAAGCTCGGTGAGATTTTTCGCCGCCAGCGTGTTGCGGCTGACCACCAGCATCGGATTGGCCGGCAATTGCGCGATCGGCTCGAAATCGCGAATGAGATCGTAGGGCAGCGCATAGATCGCGCCGTTGACCACGTGGGTGCTCCAGTGGCCGATGCCGAGCGTGTAGCCGTCGGGCGTCGCTTTCGCGACGCGGCCGACGCCGATGCTGCCGGCGGCGCCGGTGACGTCTTCCACGATGACATTCTGCCCGAGCGTGCGGCCCATATGCTCGGCCAGCAGGCGCCCCACCACATCGGTCGGGCCGCCGGCGGCGAACGGCACCACCATGGTGATCGGCCGCGACGGATAATCGTCGGCGGCCGCGGCGACGATGGCGCCGCAGCCGAGGATGAAGCCGATGACGATTGTCGACAGCGTTTTCATCGCGCTCATCTCACGCCTCAAATTGCGAAAAGTCGATCGGCGCGTGGCGATCCAGCGTGCGGCGAATTGGCGGCAGCGGATATTTCAGGCCGGTGGCGCAATTGAACAGCACCACCTGGTCGCTGCGCTTGACCCTGCCGTCGGCGAGGCTTTGCTGATAGGCCGCGTAAGTCGCAGCACCTTCCGGGCACATCAGAAAACCTTCCTCGCGCGCCACCTCGTCGAGCGCCTCCGTGATCGCCTCGTCGGTCACCGCGATGGCAAAACCGCCGCTCTCGCGCACCGCGCGCAGGATCAGAAAATCGCCGATCGCCTGCGGCACGCGGATGCCGGCGGCGATGGTGTGCGCATCTTCCCAGCGCGGCGCATGCTCCTCGCCCGCCTCGTAGGCGCGCACCATGGGCGCGCAGCCCGCCGCCTGCACCGCGACCATGCGCGGGCGCTTCCTGCCGATGAAGCCGATCGCTTCCAGTTCGGCGAACGCCTTCCACATGCCGATCAGGCCGGTGCCGCCGCCGGTCGGATAGAAGATGACGTCGGGCACGCGTCCAGCCGAGCTGCTCGGCGAGCTCGAGCCCCATGGTCTTCTTGCCTTCGATCCGATACGGCTCCTTCAAGGTCGAGACGTCGAACCAGCCGACTTTTTGTTTGCCCTCGCCGACGATCTTGCCGCAATCGTCGATCAGGCCGTTGACGCGATAGACGGCGGCGCCCTGGATGCCGATCTCGCTGAGATTGATTTCCGGCGTGTCCTCGGGACAGAAGATCGTGGTCTTGATGCCGGCGTGGCTCGCGTAAGCCGCCAGCGCCGCGCCGGCATTGCCGTTGGTCGGGATCGCCATGTGCTTGATGCCGAACGCTTTGGCCATCGACACCGCCATGACCAGGCCACGCGCCTTGAACGAGCCGGTCGGCAAGCGGCCTTCGTCCTTCACCAAAATTTCGCCGCCGCGCAATTTTTTCGCCATCGCCGGCAGCGGCACCAGCGGCGTCATCGTCTCGCCGAGGCTGACGATGTTTTCGGTGCGCCGCACCGGCAGCAGCTCGCGATAGCGCCACAGGTCCGGCGGCCGGCTCGCCAGCGCATCCTTGCTCAGCGCCTTTTTCACGCCGTCGAGATCGTAGCGGACAAGGAGCGGCTTGCCGGCGCGGGAGAGATTGTGAATCTCATCGGCGGCGTAATGCTCGCCGGTCATCGAGCATTCGAGATGAGTGACGAAGGTCGGCCGCTCGGTGGTCAGGTTTTCATTGGCGTGCAAGGAGGATCTCCGGCAAGAGCTTGAACACCCATATCCAGCACATTCGCCTTACCGCGTCACCACCGGGCTTGACCCGGTGGTCGATGCCGAAGCGCCGCCGGACAACGGCACCGCGGGGCCATGCCAGCCGAAGCGGTCAACAGAAAAGTGACGAGCTTCCCGCGAGCCCCTTTGCGGCCGCATGGGCACGCTGTTACATTTGGGCGAAACGGTGGCGGGGGTTGCCGATGGGGCGCAAGGGGAAAATCTTTAAACTGCAAATCGTTGTCGCGCTGTTGCTCGGGCTGGGATCGCTGGCCGGCTGCGCTGCGCATGAGTATACCGCCGCGCCGGCTGCGCCAGCCGCAGCTGCCGCGCCAGCCGCAGCCGCCGCGCCTGCCGTAGCCGCTACGCCTGCGGCAGCCGCTGCGCCTACCGCAAGCTCCGGCCAGATGGAACGCGACCGAGCGGAATGCGAGTATCAGTCCGAACTGGCGACGGCAAATATGGAGGCGGGCTGGGACCGCGGTTGGCGCAAGGGTGGGCTGACTGTTGCTTGCATGAAACTGAAAGGTTGGAATCCGTAGCGCGTAGGGTGAGCAAAGACGCGCCGCGATTAGTTTCATAGCCCCAAATATGCCTTCCGTATTTCCGGCTTGGCCGAAAGCGCCGCCGGCAACCCTTCCATGAAAACGCGCCCCTCGGCGACGACGCGGCGAGTCAAGCGCCCCCGCCACCACGGTTCACTCGCTACCCGAGCTTAAGTGCGTTCCCCTCCCCCGCCATCGCGAGGGCGGATGAGAGCTGCTGATCTCGCGACGCATCGTCGCAGCGTTTGCGGATCGCGCATGGCAAATGATCGGAAGTTTTCTCTGTTCGCTATTTCCCGATCGTCATTTCCTTTTCGCAACTTCCTCTTCGCAATCTCTTCCCTCAAAAAACTGAGGGGGCGGAGCGCCGATAGACGCAACTGTCTCGTATCCACGCCGCGCAGGGCGCATGTCACCACGCGCTCGGCGCTCGGGGCGTGAGCGCGCATACGGCCGCGCACGCCTACCGTCGCTCCGCCGCGGCTCTCGCATAGGCGAACGAACGCCACCGCTCAGCCCCAGGCCGCGCTTCCTGGGACTTGGCTAAAAGACGGGCGTTATCCGTCTCCGCCTGTCCCAGTCCAACGAGCTTCTCGTAGACCGGTCATCATGCCGGCCGGGCGTCTTCCCAGGGCCGCCCGGGAGCGGTTTGCGAGACCGCCCGCGGGTACCGCACTCACCCCACCTTCAGGATCGCATCCGGAATGTGCCCCTCGATGGGCGAGGTGATTTCGCTTCAACCGGATGTGGGGATGGATGTCAAATGCGGTCGCTGAATTGCGCGACGTTAGTCCTTGTAAGTCGTTGATGCAGCGGCCTTGTTTCCGTGAAAAATTGGATCGCAATGGCTTGGACACACGATGCGACCGCAACCGAAAAACGATTTAAATCCTCGGAAAAGATTCGCAGCGCGTAGGATGGGTAGAGCGAAGCGAAACTCATCATCGATCGCGAAGGCTGCATGATGGGTTTCGCAAGAGCTCTACCCATCCTACGTTCACAGCCCCAAATACGCCTTGCGGATTTCCGGCTTCGCCGCAAGCTCCTTCGGCAGGCCTTCCATGAAGATGCGGCCCTCGGCGACGACGTAGGCGTAGTCGCTCAGCGCCAAGGCGAGATGCACGTTCTGCTCGACCAGCAGAATGGTGAGGCCCGCTTCCTTCAGGCGCTTCAGCGTCGTGAACAGCTGATAGACCACGACCGGCGCCAGCCCGAGCGAGAGTTCGTCGATGATCAGAATGTCCGGGTCCGACATCAGGCCGCGGGCGATCGCCACCATCTGCTGCTCGCCGCCCGACAGCGTGCCGGCCCTGCTGGCGCTGCCGTTCCTCGAGCCGCGGGAACAGGCTGAATACCTGATCGAGGCGGTCGGCGTATTTGGGCGCGGCGCGCTTGGCGAAGGCGCCCATTTCCAGATTTTCCGCGACGCTCATGGCGCTGAACAATTGCCGGCCTTCCGGCACCAGCGCAAAGCCGCGCGCCGCCTTGGCGTGGGTCGGCAGCCGCGTCACGTCCTCGCCTTCGAACAGCACGCGGCCGCGCCACGGCGCGATGGTGCCGGCGACCGCGCGCAACGTCGTGGTCTTGCCGGCGCCGTTGGCGCCGACGATGGCGGTGAGCGCGCCGCGGCGCGGCCTTGAGCGAAAGGCCCCACAGCACCTGCACCTCGCCGTAGCCGGCTTCGAGCGCTTCGACTTCGAGCAGCGCCTCGGCCATGCTACGCGCTCCCTTGCAGCGCGGCGGCGAGCTTTGGATCGCCGAGATAGGCTTCGATCACTTGCGGGTTGTTGCGCGACCTCGGCCGGCAGGCCTTCGGCGAGCTTTTCGCCGTAATTGAGCACGACGATGCGGTCCGACAGGCTCATGATCGCCTGCATCAGATGCTCGATGATCAGGATGGTGACGCCGCGCTCGCGGATGCGGCGGACGATGCCGATCATGTGCTCGACCTCGGTCGGGTTGAGGCCGGCCAACACCTCGTCGAGCAACAGCAGCGTGCGGCCGCGCCGCGAGCGCGCGGGCGAGCTCGAGGCGCTTCTTGCCGGCGATGGTCAGATGCAGCGCCAGCATCGTCGCAGCGGTCCTCGAGGCCGACGAACGCGATGCGCCTCGCGCGCCGCCTCGCGCGCCCCGCTTCAGCGGCAGGTTCTCGCGGCCGAAACAGGCGCCGACGGTGCAATTGTCCTCCACCGTCATATTCATCAGCGGCTGCACGATCTGATGGGTGCGGGCGAGGCCGCGGCGCGCGATCACGATACGGCTTTTCGCCGGTGATGTCGGTGCCGCGAAAACGATCTGCCCGGTCGTCCGGCGTGAACACGCCGTTGATCAGATTGAACAGCGTCGATTTGCCGGCGCCGTTCGGCCCGATCAGGCCTAAGATTTCGCCCTCGCGCACGCGAAGCTGAGATCGTGCACGGCCTGCAGGCCGCCGAAGCGCTTGCTGACGCTGTTCGAGCTCCAGGATCGCCGTCATTCCAGCACCTTCTGGGTGCGCGGAAAGCGGCTATAGATGAAACCCATCAGCCCGCCGGGAAAGAACAGCACGATGAGCGAGCAGCAGCACGCCGGAGATGACCAGTTGGAAATGCGAGAACGTCTCGGAGGTCAGCAGATAGCCGCGCAGCTCTTCGTACAAATAGGCGCCGAGCGCCACGCCGGTGACGGTGCCCTGCCCGCCCAGCATGGCGACCACGATCGCTTCGGTGGACAATGACAGATCGAACGCGTCGGACGGCTGGATGAAGGCGCTCTTGAAAAAATAAAGCCCGCCGGCGATGGCGGGCAGGATGGCGGAGGCGCTGTAGACGAGGCCTTGTAGCGCGGCGTCGGCACGCCGAGGATCGCGGCGGCGTCTTCGTTCTGGCCGATGGCGAGAAGGCCCAAGCCGAATTTCGAGATTTTGATGGCGTAGCTCAGATAAAGCGACAGCCCCATGGTCGCGACCATCAGGAAATAGATCACCCACAGCGCGTGCGCCGGACCGCCGAGCGGCGTAAATACTTGCGGGCGAGAGGTAGATGCCGGCCGAGCCGCCCCACGGCTCGAAATTCTGCGACAAAAGCCTGCACCGCCTTCGACGATGCCGATGGTGGAGAGCGCGAAGAACGGGCCGCGCAGGCGCAGGATGCCGAGCCCGAAGATGAAGGCGAGCGCGCTGACGCCGATGCCGGCGGCGAGCAGGCTCGGCGCCAGCGGCCAATGATGCGCTTGACCAGCCAGACGCAGATGTAACCGCCCAGCCCGAAGAACACGATGCTGCCGAAATTGATGTAGCCGGCATAGCCGAGCATCAGATTGAGATTGGAGGCGAGCGTGATGTAGACGGTGGCGAGCGCCAGACTCTCGCGCAGCTCGACATTGTCGCCGATGCGCCGGAACGAGCACGAACGCGGCGATCGACCAGCGTGATGATCCAGAAGAACGGCCGGGGCACAGCACGGCATCACAAGGCTCCGCGCCGCGACGCGAAAACGCCGCCGGGGAATGCGATCAGCACCAGCGACGAACAGCGCGAATTCGATCACCAGGGTCCAGCTCACCGGCACGAACGGCGTCACCGCGCCTTCGAGCAGGCCGAGCGCGACGCCGCCCAACAGCGCGCCGACCGGATTGCCGAAGCCGCCGAGCACGGTGACGACAAAGCCTTTGAGCTGATAGCCGTCGCCGGACAGCACGGTGAACGGAAACAAGGTGCCGATCAGCATGCCGGAGACGCCGGCCAAGGCCACGCCGCAACCGACCGTGACGCGCCAGCACGCGGGTGGTCGGAATGCCGACCAGTTCGGCGGCTTCGCGATTATTGGCGACCGCGCGCACCGCCTTGCCCAAGCCGGGTGCGGTGCAGGAACAGATAAAGCGCGCCGGCGATCACTGCCGCCAGCACGGCGGCGAGGATATGCGCGCCGGGAAAGGTGTAGCGGCCGAGGCTCACGCCCGGCAGCGACACCGCGACATTGAACAGCGCCGTGCCCCACACGCCGGTGCCGATGCCGATCAACACCAGGTTGACCGCGAAGGTCGACAGCAGGCTCATCAGCGGCGGCCGGCCGACCATGCGGTGCACCGCGATCCAATAGAGCGCGACGCCGACGAGAAAGCCGCCGACCAGCACCGGCAGCAAGGCGAGATAGGGCGGCACGCCGAGCCCGGTCGCCAGCAAATAAAGCGCGAACATGCCGCCGACGATCATGGTGCCATGGGTCAGGTTGATGACGTCCATGACGCCCCAGATCAGCGTCAGGCCCATGGCGGACAGCCCGTAGACCAGCCCGACCAGCACGCCGTCGATGATCGAAGCGATGATGCCGAGCATGGTGTCCGCTGAGGTGTCGGGACCGGCGGCAAAGCCGCCGGCCCGGCGCCTGATTACTGGCGTGGCCGAGTATCGGATAGATCAGATTGGCGGATTGCGCCGCCGCCGGCCAGACCACTTGCCGGCCCGGCTTGCCGTTCGACCTTCTGCCATTGCGCCAGCACCATCTCATGCGCCGCCTGCAGGCCATGATGGCCGGGATCGGTCATGAACTTGATGTGGCCGAAGAAGGTGGTGACGTCGATGGCGTTGAGCGCCGCGGTCACCTTTTCCGGATCGATGGAGCCGGCCTGCTCGATGGCGTGCTGCAGGATCACGCCGCTGGTGTAGCCCGAAGCCGAATGATAGTCGGGCTTGGCGTTGAATTTGGCCTGGAACGCCTTGGCGAATTCCGCCGTGGTCGGGCCGAATTGCGGCTTGTAGGAGACCTGGAGTTCCCATTGCGACGGCACGGTGACGCCCATCGCGGCGGCCCCGAGCTCGCCGAATTTATCGTCGGCCGGCGCCACCAGGATCGACACCCATTTCATATTGGCCTTCTGGTCGTACATCTGGCGCGCCAGCGTGGCGCCGTCGGAATAATGGCCGCCGCCCAGGAACGCATCGGCGTTCGATGAGATGATCTTGTTGACGATCGGGCCGAAATCGGTGGTCGACGGCGCGTAGGATTCGTTCATCACGACGTCGAGGCCGGCGTCCTTGGCCTGCTGGGCGGCCGCAGCCAACACCGTCTTGGAGAACGGATCGTCGGAATAGACCATGGCGATCTTGGCTTGCGGGTTCTTCGCTTTGAGCGCCTCGACCGCGCCGGAGAGATAATGGCCGGCCGAGGTGATGACCATGAACAGGTGCTTGTTGCCGAGCTCGAACGGCTTCTCCTCGGCGCCGCCGCTGATCGATCATGATCTTGCCGTACTGCTCGGAAATCACGGTCGCCGGCGCGGTCAGCCCCGACGAATAGGGGCTGAACAGGAAATCCGCTTTGTCCTGGACCGACGAGCCGGGTGTAGAGCTGCTGCACGCGGCCGCCGACCGACTGGTCGTCGTAGCTGACGAAATTCACCTTGTAGCTCTTGCCGGCGACCTTGATGCCGCCCGCGGCATTGACCTCGTCGCGCCAGAACTCGTAGCCGCGTTGCTGGCCGAGGAATCGACATTGAGCGGGCCGGTCTGCGAGGCCGTGAAGCCGACCGTGATGGTGTCCTCGGCGAAGGCCGGCGCGGCGAACAGCGTCGCTGCGGCGGCGAATAAGCAAATCCGTTTCATCTGTTCCTCCCTGTGCGCCCCCGCGCCGGCGGCCGCAAACGCGCCGCCACGACCTG
Organism: uncultured Alphaproteobacteria bacterium; assembly: GCA_963831975.1. GTDB lineage: Bacteria > Pseudomonadota > Alphaproteobacteria > Rhizobiales > Xanthobacteraceae > BOG-931. Next base: position 519,754 of record CAWHSO010000025.1, on the reverse strand, counting down.
TCGGTGATAGCCTTTTGGCCTTGAGTTTTTTGGCGGAAAATGCTCCGCGGATCGGCAAAAACATCGCACAATCCGCGCGCGAAAGCCATGCAGACTCATTGCCGCAGCGGCGTCGCCGCAAACACGCGCCTCAATCGGCTTTGATGCCCGCGTCCTTGATGATCGGCCACCACTTGGCGATCTCGGCGCGTTGCAGGTCCGCCAGCGCCTGCGGCGTCTGCCGTTCGGGCGGCGGCGTTTCAAAAGCCTGGCCGTCGAGTTTCTGCCGCGTCTGCGGGTCGCGCATCGCCGCCACCGCTGCCGCGCCGACCGCGCTGACGATGTCATTGGGCGTGCCGCGCGGCGCGAACAGACCGGACCAGTATGAGAAATAAAAATCCGGCAGTCCGGCTTCGCCCATGGTCGGCAGGTCCGGCGCGGCCGCCACGCGCTTGTCCGCGGTGAGGCCGAACGCTTTGATGCTGCCGGCAGCCAGCTGCGGCAGCGCCGGCGCGACGGTGATGAAGGTGGCGTCGATTTGTCCGGCGATGACGTCCTGCATCGCCGGCCCCGCGCCGCGATACGGAATGAGGCCGAAGCGGGTCTCGGTGCGGTTGCGAAACAATAGCGCCAGCATATGCGGCGGGCTGCCGACGCCCGCGGTGCCCACCGACGCCTTGTCGGGATTGGCTTTGAGCCAGGCGATGAAGCCCTTGAGGTCGGTAGCCGGGGTCGTTTTCTTGGCAATCAGCACCATCGGCGCCGCCGGCAGCAGCATGACCGGCTCGAAATCCTTCACCACGTCGTATTGCAGCGAATAGATCAGGCCGTTGGCCACATGGGTGTTCCAACTGCCGATGACGAACGTATAGCCGTCGGGCGTACTGCGGGCGACGCGATTGGTGGCGATAGTGCCATCGGCGCCGGTGACATTCTCGACAATGACCGGCTGGCCCAGCGCTTTTGCCATGCCGTCGCTGAGCAGGCGGGTGACGATGTCGTTCAAGGCGCCCGGCGCGAACGGCACGATGATGGTGATCGGCCGCGACGGATAGGTCTCGGCCAGCGCCTCGCGTAAAACCGCCGGCAGCGCGACGGCGCCGGCGGCCAAGCGCAAGATGTGTCGACGATGTGGTGGCATTGAACGTTCCTGACGCCGCGCCGCGTCGGCGCGCGTTCCATCCGCAACGCTATCCAAATGCATCGGGGAGCGAAAGTGGTCGAGTGCCGCAGCGACAGCCGGGTCGCCGCCTATCGTGCACGCTGATCTTTCAGATTTCTCTCGGGGCGGTGCCACGCGCGTCCTTGCCGCGGCGGACGGCAACGATCTCGGCCAAGATCGAGATCGCGATCTCATCGGGTGTGATGGCGCCGAGGTCGAGACCGGCGGGCGCTTTCAGCTTGGCCAGGCGCTCGGCCGCGACGCCGCGTTTTGCCAGCTCCGCTTTGAGCGCCTCGGCTTTTTTGCGGCTGCCGACGAACGCCACGTAGTCGACATCGACCGCGAGCGCCGCCAGCAGGGCGGCTTCGTCGCCGCGGCCTTGGGTCGAGACCACGACGTAGCGCGCAGCCGCATCATCGACCGGCAGCGCAAAACCTTCGATGCGGCGGTCGGCATCGGCGAACGCCGGTTGCTCGACTGCGGGCGCGCACACGGTGACGGCAAAGCCGGAGCGCTTGGCGAGATCGGCGACGGCGAGCGCCACCGGGCTCGAGCCGCAAATCACCACCTGCGGCCGCGGCAGCACCGGCTCGACGAAAATGTCCATGGTGCCCTGGCTCGGGCACATGTTCTTGGCGAAGCGCACGCCGCCCGCTTCCTCGCCGGCCTTGTGGCCCTGGCCGTCCAGCACGTCTTCCGGCGCCACGGAGACGAGCCGCGACTTGCCGTCGGCCAGCGCATCCTGCGCCGCTTTGAGCACCGCCGCGCGCGCGCAGCCGCCGCCGATCCAGCCTTGCGAGATGGTGCCGTCGGATAGAATCACCGCTTTGGCGCCGGCCTTGGCCGCGGTGGCTGCCACCGTGCGCACCACGGTCGCCAGCACGAACGATTCGCCCGACGTCTTGCGTGACGAAATATTGTCGAGGATGTCGTCGGCGCGGTTCATGTCAGACCTTCGCCAGATACGGCTCGAGCGCGGCGAGGCTTTCGAGATTGTGCGCCGGCGCGAACAGATCGACATAGGGCAGCGCCGCCTGCATGCCGCGCGCCTGCGGCGAGTAATCGCGCCAGCCGATCAGCGGATTGAGCCAGATGATTTTTTTGCAACGCTGCCGCAGCCTGCGCATCTCCTCGCCGAGCCGGCCCGGCTCACCGGTGTCGTAGCCGTCGGAGACGATCATCAGCGCGGTCCGCGAATTGATGACGCGCCGGGCGTGCCAGCGATTGAAGGTGGCGAGGCTTTCGCCGATCCGGGTGCCGCCGCCGATGCCTTGCGCCATCAGCGACAGCCGCTCGACCGCGCGGGTCACGTCGCGGTCGCGCAGCGACGGCGAGACGTGAGCGAGGCGGGTGTGAAACACGAACGCCTCGGCTTCGCGGAACGCGTCGACCACACCGTGCAGGAAGCGGACGAAGAACGCGGTGTAGAGGCTCATCGAGCCCGACGCATCGAGCAGCACCACGAGCCGCAGCGGTTTTATCTTGCGGCGCCGCCAGGCGAGATCGAACGGCATTCCGCCATGCGAGACATTGCGATGAATGGTGCGGCGCAGATCGAGCCGCCGGCCGCGACGGCGGATTTGGTCTCGGCGCACGAGCCGCGCGCGCATGACACGCGCGAGCCGCGCCGCCAACGCGTGCGTCGCCGCAATCTCTTCCGGATCGACGATATGGCGTAGATCGGTCGCCGCGAGATTTTCGACGCGCGACGCGCCTTCGCGGCGCCCCCTGCCCTCGGCCTGCGTTTCACCGTCGCCGTCGCTGCGCCGCTCGATCCGGTCCGGCAGGCCGAGCGCTTCCTGCGGCACATGCGCTTCGGCAAGTTTGCGCGCCGGTGCATGGCTCGCGCTTGGAATGCCGAAGAGAATTTGCCGCTGCCGCATGTCGCGGCCTTGCCAGAAGGCGTCGAAGATTTCGTCGAAGCGTTCCCAGTCGGAATGGGTGGCGCAGAACAGCGAGCGCAATGCCGGCTTGAGCGACGTCGGGCGCACCGCTGCCGGCGATGCAAGTACTTGCAGCGCATCGCGCGTCTCGGCGAGCCCGACGCGATAGCCGTTATCGCGCAGCGTGCGGGCAAAGCCGGCGAGCCGGCGGCGGGTGCCGAGGGCGGTCATAAGGCTTGCCGCAGCATGTTCCCTCTCCCCACCCGGGCCGCGCTTGCGCGCGCCCGAGTGCATGCTTGTTGGGGGAGGGTTAGGGAGGGGGGTCGGGAGGTAGCTTTCGGCGAAGACGGCTGCAGACAATCGTCAATGTGGGCGCGCGACCTCACGACCCCCACCCCTACCCCTCCCCACAAGGGGGAGGGGAAAGGACGGCGCGGCTGCGTGCGCGAGATCATCACGCCACCTTGCCGAGCAGGCGCTCGCTGACTTCTCGCGTCAGCCGCGCGCGATCCTCGTGGGTCTTGAGCAGACAAATCATCGTTTCATAGACCGCTTCGGACTCCTGCCGCAGGTCGTGCACTTCGAGCCCGGCGAGCGTCGCCGCCCAGTCGAGCGTCTCGGCGACGCCGGGCACTTTGCGCAAATCCTCCTTGCGCACCGCGGCGACCATGCGGGCGATCTGCAACGCCAGCGTGGTGTCGATGCCCGGCGTGCGCACCAGAATGATTTTCGCCTCGCGATCGACGTCGGGGAAATCGACGTAGTGGTAAAGACAGCGCCGGCGCAGCGCGTCGGACAATTCGCGGGTGCCGTTCGATGTCAGCACCACGCGCGGGATCGAGGTTGCCTTGATGGTGCCGAGCTCCGGGATGCTGACCTGAAAGTCCGAGAGCAGTTCCAAGAGGAACGCTTCGAATTCCTCGTCGGCGCGGTCGACCTCGTCGACCAGCAGCACCGGCGGCGTGGCGCGGCGGATGGCGGCGAGCAGCGGCCGCTCCAACAGATATTTTTCGGAGAAGATGTGCTCTTCGATGGCGTTGGCATCTTCGCCGACGCCTTCGCGGGCTTTTATTGCCAGCAGTTGGCGCTGATAGTTCCACTCGTAGAGCGCCGCGTTCTGATCGAGCCCCTCGTAGCATTGCAGCCGGATCAGTTCGGCGCCGTGGACGGCGGACAGCGCCTTGGCAACCTCGGTCTTGCCGACGCCGGCTTCGCCTTCGAGCAGCAGCGGGCGCTTGAGGAATTCCATCAGCCACAACGCGGTCGCGATATCGCGGTCGGCGATGTAGCCGACGGCGGCGAGCTTGTCGGAAATGTTTTCGCGATCGAGGGTCATAACTCGTCATTCCGGGGCGCGCCAAAGGCGCGAACCCGGAATCCATATCCACGGAAATAGGGGTTCGCCTCCGTCAGTGCCACCATCATCCGACGGTGGTTATGGATTCCGGCTCTCACTCGCTGCGCTCGTTCGGCCGGAATGACGTCACCCATGCAGCCCGAGCTTCTCCGCCGCCGTCCAGGTGCGCCAATGGTCGTGCGGCATCTGGATGTGGGTCGAGCCGAGGAAGGCAAAAGCATCGTTGACCGCGTTGGAGAAACACGGCACGCCGCCGACGTTCGGGCTCTCGCCGACGCCCTTGGCGCCGATCGGATGATGCGGCGACGGCGTCGTGGTCCAGTCGGTCTCCCAATGCGGCGTCTCGACCGCGGTGGGCAGGAAATAATCCATCAGCGACGCCGTGGTGACGTTGCCGTCGTCGTCGTAATGGATCTCCTGGCCCATGGCGATGCCGAACGCTTCGGTCAGGCCGCCGTGGATCTGGCCTTCGATGATCATCGGATTGATGCGGGTGCCGCAATCGTCGAGCGCATAGAAGCGGCGGACCTTGGTCTGGCCGGTATCGACGTCGACATCGACGACGCAGATATAAGCGCCGAACGGAAAGGTGAAATTCGGCGGATCGTAGTAATTGATCGCTTCCAGGCCGGGCTCCATGCCGGGCGGCACTTCGTGATAGGCCGCCCAGGCGAGCTCGGTCATGGTCTTGAAGCGCTCGGGATTGCCGCGCACCCGGAAGCGATCCACGTCCCATTCCAGATCGTCGTCGTGCACTTCGAGCATATAGGCGGCGATCATCTGCGCCTTGGCCTTGATCTTGCGGCAGGCCATGGCGGTGGCGGCGCCCGACACCGGCGTCGAGCGCGAGCCGTAGGTGCCGAGACCATAGGGAGCCGTGTCGGTGTTGCCTTCCTCGATCATGATGTTGTCGGCCGGCAAGCCGAGCTCGGTGGCGATGATCTGGGCATAGGTAGTCTCGTGGCCCTGCCCTTGCGATTTGGTGCCGAGCCGGCAAATGCCGCTGCCGGTCGGATGGATGCGGATTTCCGCCGAATCGAACATGGCGATGCCGAGGATGTCGCAGGCGCGCGACGGGCCGGCGCCGACGATCTCGGTGAAGAAAGCGACGCCGATGCCCATCAGTTCGCGGGTCTCGCCGCGCTTGAAGGCTTCGCGTTTCGCCTTCTGCTCCGCGCGCAGCTTTTTGTAATCGACCGTCTCCATCGCCTTGTTCATGGCGGTGTGATAATCGCCGGAATTGTACTGCCAGCCGAACGCGCTGACGTGTACGGAAACTGCTCGCGCCGAATCAGGTTTTTGATGCGAAACTCCGCCGGATCCATGCCGAGCTTTTGCGCCATGATGTCCATGGCACGCTCGATGCAATAGGCGGCTTCGGTGACGCGGAACGAGCAGCGATAGGCGACGCCGCCCGGCGCCTTGTTTGTATAGACGCCGTCGACCAGGCAATACGCCGCCGGGAAATCGTACGAGCCGCTGATGATGCTGAACAGCCCGGCCGGCCATTTGGTGGCATTGGCGCAAGCGTCGAACGCGCCGTGGTCGGCGATGGTGTAGCAGCGCATCGCCGTCACCTTGCCGTCCTTGGTAGCGGCGATCTCCATGTCCATGTGAAAGTCGCGGGCGAACGCCGTCGTCGACAGATTCTCGATGCGGTCCTCGACCCATTTCACCGGGCGGCCGGTCACGATCGAGGCGACGATCGAGCAGATATAGCCCGAATAGGCGCCGACCTTGTTGCCAAAACCGCCGCCGATGTCGGGGGCGATGACGTGAATTTTGTGCTCGGGGATCTTTGAGATCAGCGAACCCACGGTGCGAATAACGTGTGGCGCCTGGAACGTGCCCCACAGCGTCAGCTCGCCTCTGATCTTGTCGAACGAGGCGACGCATTGGCAGGTCTCGAGCGGGCACGGATGCACGCGCGGATAGACGATGAATTCCCTGATCGTGACGTCGGCTTTGGCAAAGGCGGCGTCGGTCGCGGCCTTATCGCCGGCTTGCCAGGCGAAGACGTGGTTGTAATGCTTGCGCTTGCCGTGGGCGCCGTCGGTCTTGTCCTTCAAATCCTCGCGGATCATCGGCGCGCCGTCCGCCATGGCCTTGAGCGGATCGACGTTGACCGGGAGCGCTTCGTACTCGACTTCGACCAGTTCGACGGCGTCGGCGGCGGCTTCGCGGCTTTCGGCGACCACGAAGGCGACTTCCTGGTTCTGGAACAGCACCTTGCCGTCTGCGAGCACCATCTGCACGTCGCCGGCGAGTGTCGGCATCCAGGCGAGGTTGACGGTTTTCAACACCTCGGCGGTCAGCACCGCGACGACGCCGGGCACCGCCGCGGCTTTCGTCGTGTCGATCTTCTTGACCCTGGCGTGGGCGTGCGGCGAGCGCACCAGGTCGCCATAGAGCATGCCGGGCAGTTTCAGATCGTCGACGTAATTGCCCTTGCCCTGGGTGAAGCGGACGTCCTCGACGCGCTTTCGCTTGCAGCCCATGCCTTCGAGTTTTTCGGCGCGTTCGGCGGAGGTGGGGGTCATGTCGTTCATTCTGCGGCCTCCTGGAACGGCACGCCGGCGAGCTTCGCGGCGGCATATTGAATGGCTTTGACGATGTTCTGATAGCCGGTGCAGCGGCACAGATTCCCGGAAATGCCGTAGCGGATTTCCTCCTCGGACGGATTCTTGTTTTCCTGGAGAAGCCGATAGGCGCGCAAAATCATTCCCGGCGTGCAGAAGCCGCATTGCAGCCCGTGCATCTCGCGAAAACCTTCCTGCAGCGCATGCAGCGTGCCGTCGGCATTCGCCATGCCTTCGATGGTGCGGATGTCGGCGCCGTCGGCCTGCACCGCGAACATGGTGCAGCTCTTCACCGACTTGCCGTCGAGATCGACGGTGCAGGCGCCGCAATGGCTGGTCTCGCAGCCGATATGCGGGCCGGTGAGGCTGAGCTGCTCGCGCAGGAAATGGATCAGCAAGGTGCGCGGCTCGACCAGCTCTTCGACGGCCTTGCCGTTCACCGTCATTTTGATGTGGGATTTGGCCATTGTTTGCTCTCTCCCCTAGCCGCGGGCTTTTGCTTTGGCGCGGGCAAGAGCGCGCGTGAGCATCACGCCGGCCATCTTGGTGCGGTAATGCGCCGGCCCGCGCGCATCGCTCGCCGGCGCGGTGATGGCTTCGGCGGCGGCCACGGCTTTTTTCACCGTCGCGGCGTCGAGCGTGGAGCCGGTGAGGATTTTCGCCGCCTCCTCCGCCCATAGCGGCGTCTCGGCGACATTGGTGAGCCCGATCGAGCAGGTCGCGACCTTGCCGCCGCTCATGGTCAGCACCACGGCCGCGGCGGCGGTGGCGTAATCGCCGATCTTGCGCTTGAGCTTTTCGTAAGCGGCGCCGTGACCGGCGGCGGGCACCGGGATGCGTACCGCCGTGAGCACGTCGCCCGCTTCCAGCGCGGTGAAATAGGCGCCTTGGTAAAATTCACGCGCGGCAATGCGCCGTTCGCCGCCTTTGCCGGTGACGTGATAGCTGGCGTTAAGGCACAGCATCACCGCCGGCATGTCGTTGCCGGGATCGCCGTTGGCGACATTGCCGCCGAGCGTGCCGACATAGCGGACCTGTGGGTCGGCGATCTGTAACGAGGTCTCGCGCAGAATCGGAATTTTGGTGCCGAGAAGATCGGAGCCGATCAGATCGTGCTGGGTCGTCATGGCGCCGATGACGATGTCGTTGCCATCCGAGCGGATGCCTTTGAGATCGGCGATGCCGGCGAGATCGACCAGATGGGCGGGCTCCGCCAACCGCAGCTTCATCATCGGAATAAGGCTATGGCCGCCGGCAAGCGCCCGGCCGTCGTCGCCCAATTTGGCGAGCAGACCAACGGCTTCCGCAACAGATGATGGGCGATGATAGCTAAAGGCTCCAGGTATCACGGGCATCCTCCCTGAGCGCGTCGCGCCGGCCGAAGTCACCACGACGGCCGTATGCGTTGGCGCCAATACCGATTGCGTCTTTAGGCCAGCGATGGTCGGCGCGTTGTGCGCCGCAGCAGCAAGCGCCGGTGCACCGGCGCATGGCGCGGCGCACGAAACGTCGGGCTTTTGCACCAACGGCGGCGAGCCTGCACGAATTGCGTCAGAATGCCTGACGTAATGGCCCGGCAGGCGGAGATTTCTATCGCGCTGCAAAATGATGGCGGCGGCGCAGTCCGGCATTGGCATCATCGCCGGTCAGCGCCGCGACCCGCGATTTGAGCCAGCCGATGCGGCTGCGGCTGACCGGCACCGCATAATCCTGGCCGGCATCCATCTCGACCATTTCGTTGTCGCCGGAACGCTTGTAGCCGACCACCCGCTCGATATTGACGATGTGGCTGCGATGGATGCGCACGAAGCGGTCCTTGTCGAGGCGGGATTCGACGTCGCCGATGGCCAGCGGACAGAACAGCTTGTCGTTGCCGTTGAAGATATACGTGTAATGCGCGTTGGCGTGGATGGCGACCACATCGTCCACCGCGACGAAATGGGTGCCGCCGTCGCGCTCGATGGGAAGATGGCGGGCGAAGCGCCGCGGCGCACCGGCGCCGCCGAGCGGCCCATAAGTGCCGCGGCCGAATTCGGGACTGGCGTCGTGGCCGTTGCCGCGGGAATTTTGCGTCGCGGCTGAGATCGCCGCCGGCTCCGCCGCGATTTGCGCGGGCATCGTTGCCATCGGCGCGTCAACGGCGACCGGATTCACCGCCGCGCGCGCCGGATCGGGCACCAGGATCAACAAAAATATCCCCGAAAGGCAGAACGCCACGACGGCGACGATGATGGCAAGCAGATCGGTCGACAGCGCCGGCGCGCCTGCCGACGATGAGGCAAACGGCAACAGCGCCAAGCCTTCCATCGCCGTGTAGTGCATCCCGGACACGGCGATGCCGAAGGCGATCGCGGAGAGGATCAGCGGCGGCCGGCCGCCGCGGCCGGTGGCGAGCCACAACGCCAAGCCGGACGCCGCAATGGCGATCGCCATGCTGGCGGCGACATAATAGCGGTCATGGACCATATAGGCGCTGGCGCTGAGCGCGCTCATGCCGATGTAATGCATGGTGAAAATGCCGCCGCCCATCAGGCACGCCGACAAGGTCAGCCGCAGCAAGGTCAACGGCCCGGAGCTGGTGGCGTAAACCGCGGCACCGACCACGATGACGCAAACCAGAAACGACAAGAGCGTCGGGAACACCAGGTAGTCGACCTGGAACGGCATGCGCGCCGCCAGCATGCCGACGAAATGCATGGTCCAGATTGCCACCGCCAGCGAGAACGCGGCGCCGGCCAGCAGCAAGCGCCGCCGCATGCCGGTCGCCTCGCCGATCTGCACCGCGAGACTCAAGCCCACATAGGCGCCCTGGATCGCCATCACGATCGAGAGCAGGACAAGCCAAGTCTCGTAAGTGACCGGCATTGCCGTCATTCCTTCGCCAGGACACGACGTTTTGAGCCCATTCGCCAATGGGCTCTTGGAACCATTATAAATGAATTTGCGACCGCCGCGAGACCGGCCCCATCGGTGTCTTGATCGCACCGAGACTAATAAATCGAAGATGGCGGTAACCGCTCGCCACGGAATGGGCGCGGAAATCCGCGGACAGTGCCGGAGAGAGGTATTGGTGACAGTCCATTTCCAACCGACCGTGGCCGAAGGGTGACAGCCAGGGCGAGACCACCGTGTTAAATTGACACTCAATTCAACCCCGCTCCTCCCGCGGGGACCAAATGGGCCGCTCTCACGAGCGGCCCTTTTTTATGCGCAAACGCGTTCGTCGACTGCCCTCTCGGCGCAGCCGAAAAGCCGATCCGGGAACGGATGAGCGGCGCGTGCTGCCGCTCAGGGCCTCACGATCCTTGGATGGGGTGGTAGTGGCGGTGGTGCCTCGGCGGCGGCAGCAGGGGTGGTGGCGGCGGCGGAACGTAACGCAACCACACGGCGCCGTTGTCGAACTGGATGCGCAGCCCATCCGGAGAGAAAATGGCGCCTTCGTGATAGTACTCCGCCCAGAAATGGCCGGGATAATCGATCCAGGCGCGGGACGGAGCACCGACCTCGTTGACGATGTTGAGATCCCACTCGTTCTGGGTGATGTTTGCCAATCCCGGCCCTTGGCAGTTTTGCACGCACTGATATGGACCCGTCAGCAGAGCCTGGGCCGACGCATCGGTCGCCGCCAGGACGCTGAACGCAAACACTGCACCTAACATCATCTTCATGTCACATACCTCTTTGACGCACACGCGATACCATCGTCACTCTTGAACGCCGAAATTCGTCGGATTTTATGGCCCAGGTATGACAATGCAATATCGGCCATAGGTCCAAGGTTAACAGCTTTTAGGACCGCGGTGACGTGACAGCAAGCACGGGTCGCCCCGCTCTCATGGCGGCCGTGCTCGGCGGCCGCGCCGCAGCACGGCCTATTCGCCGAGGGCATCTTTCGCGGTACTCAATTGCAGTTGGAGGTAGCCGCTCGCCTAGGCAAGCAGATCGCGGCAGCCGAGATCGTCGACAGCGAGCATGATGCGCTCAAGGTTATTCCACCAGACCCGCGGGGCGATGTTGTTCATGGCTTGCACCACGGGTCTTGTGATCAACCAGAGCGCCGACAGACGATAATCGTCGTCCAACGCACGGCGGTCATAGCCGCTCACCCCGCGATTTAAGAGTTCCGCATGATAGCGGTCGAGCAGCGGCCGTTCCATTCGGCGCCGGCGGTCGGGGTACCAGAGCATCGCCATCATGTAAGCGAGGTCGTCGGTCGCGGTGTCGATGCTCCAGCCTTCCCAATCGATCAGCCGGACGTCCTCGCTTCCGCCATGACGGGGCAAGAAGAAATTCCATGTATGCGCATCGCCGTGAATAATCGTCAGGTTGCGGCGCGAATGATAGCGCGCCAGCAAGCGCGGCGCCCGATCGAGCAATCGTTGGTAAAGACCGCGCCGCTCGGGCGGCAGGACTTCGCCGAACCGATCCGTGAACCGCGCAAACTGCTCGGCGAAGCTTCGCAGGTCCAGGTCGACAGCAGCCGCGTCGCGCCAGCTCCCCACCGAGACGCCCAGGCGCGGATTGTCCCACCACGCGGCGTGCAAGCGCGCCTGCGCCTGCACGATGCTCTCGCATTGTTCCCGCGTCGGAGGCAGCGGCCATTCGGTGGCGATGAAATGCGAATCCGTCAGGTCTTCGAGCAGCAGATGCCACGTGCTGGCGTCCGTGGCATCGACGGTCTCGAAACAGTGCGGCGCTACGCGTTCCGGCAAGACCGGGGCGATATCGCGGTAGAACGCGATCTCGCTGCGGTTCGCGTAAGATGGACGGCCGGCGCTATCGAGCCGGCCCATTTTGAGAATCACGGAACGCGGGGCGTCTCGGGCCGGCCCCTCATAGTCCAGACGCAGCCGGAACGTGTGCGACCGCAGTTTCGGAAAAGAAGCCATCACCGCGACATTGCAAACGCACGCCGCACCGAGCACGCCGGATCGACGAAGCGCTGCGGTGAGACGCTCGGCGTCTGCCGCTCTCGGCAGGGGGTCCGTTGTCATGCCAAACCGCGCTGATCGGGTCTTTGACTGTGCATCGTACCACTTGTTAGCAGGCGTGGCCCGCTTTTGGGGCCGTCATGGGATGTCCACTCACGCCTCCCCTTTATCCATGCCGGCTTCTTCCGCAGCGGACACATTTTGCGATATGCCCAACAATGAAAACGCCCAAGGAGAAGCCCGATGGCCATGAGCATTGGCACGCTCGACCACTACAATGTATCGACCCGCAAGCTCAAAGAGACCGTGCAGTTCTACGAAGACGTGCTGGGATTTGAGAACGGTCCGCGCCCGCAGTTCGATTTTCCCGGCGCCTGGCTCTATAGCGCCGGCCATCCGGTGCTGCATCTCAACGACATCTCGCAGACCGACCGGCAGCAGCCCGCCGATTCCGGCGTCATCGACCATGTCGCCTTCGGCAGCCGCGGTTTCGAGGCGACGAAAAAACATCTTTCCGGCAAGGGCGTGCCCTACCGCATCAACCAGGTGCCCAAGAGCACGCGCTGGCAGATTTTCTTCCGCGATCCCAACAACGTCGAGATCGAGCTCAATTTCGAGACCAAGAACGAAGTTGCCGCCGGGCAATAGTCACGGCGGCCCTATTCGATCACCTCGTCGGCCCGGCCGAGCAGCGTGATCGGCAAAGTCAGGCCCATTGCCTTGGCGGCATTGAGGTTGACGATGAATAGGATCTGGCTCTGCTGCACCACCGGGAGGTCGCCGACGTTCTCGCCCTTGAGCACACGGGCCACATAGGCGCCGGCTTGATGCTGGATGGCATCGATGTCGCCGCCGTAGCTCATGAAGCCGCCCTCGGCGACGAAGGTGCGCCATTCGTACACCATCGGCACCATCGCGCGCGCCGCCATTGCGACGAGACGTTGGCGATTGTCGTAAAACACCGGGCCAGTCTCGAGCATGGCGCCGGCGCCCTGATCGACGAGCGACGCAAAGGCGGCTTCGAGCTCGCTGTCCTTTGCCACCCGCGCGACGACGAGCTTCAGCCCCAGTGCCCGCGCAGCGTTCTGCATTTCCTGCAGTTGAGTGTCGTAATCGAGGATGTTGGCGTCGACGAGCCACCCGACGGTCGCAGCCTTCGGCACCACTTCGTGCAGCATCTCCAAACGCTTGGCGACCAGCGCATTGTCGCTGGACGTGAACAGGCTCACCACGGTCAGGTTGCCGCCCGGGTGATTGATGCTGGCGACCAAGCCGCGCTTGACCGGATCGCCGGCGAGGACGGCGACGATCGGGATCGTCGCGGTTGCGGCCTTGGCGGCGCGCGTCACTTTCTCGCTGCCGACGGTCGCGATTGCCGAGACTTGCCGACGGGCCAGATCTTCGGCGAGCGACGGCAAGCAGATCGTAGTTATGGCTCGCAAAGCGCGGCTCGACGGCGACGTTGCGGCCTTCGCTATAGCCGCCGTCGGCAAGTCCGCGTTTGAATGCGGCGAGCCGCGGCGCATAACCCTCGGGCGTGCCGTCGGCCAGAAACCCGACCAGCGGCATCGCCGGCTGCTGCGCCTGCGCCACCAGCGGCCATGTCGCCGCGGCACCGCCGAAAAGCGCGATGAATTCCCGCCGTCTCATACCTCAACCCCTCGCGAGGACTACGCAGGACATGGCGAGGTATATCACGAATTGGGCGGAGAACCGTGACATGCGGCACAGCCGCTGCGTCACTTGGAGCCGGATCGCGCTAGCCATCCTCAGGGATCACCGGCAGCAGCACGTGCGACGGATGCTTGCGGTCGTGAAAGACCTTGTGCAGCACCGTCTTGCTCGAGCAAATATGGTACGGCACGTATTCGGCATTGGTCGCGCCGGCGACGCCGGTCGGCAGATCGAGACTGGTGATGTCGAGGCAGATGCGGTGGCCTTTGCGAAACAGATTCGCCGTCGCCATCACCTCGATCTGATATTCCTCGATCGCGCCCGGCGTCACCGGCTTTTGCGCCTCGCGCGTGAGCGGATGCCACGGCCACCACGGCTTTGAACGCTTGGCATCGAGGGCGCGGTGCGAGGCTTTGAGCCAGCCGCGGGTGATTTCGCGCTCGTGCAGATTTTTCGGCACTTCGCGCTCGCCTTCGCGCACGCTCATCACCGACACGTCGGGGCCGACGTCCTTGAGGATCACGATCCAGTTGGTGTCGTCCTGGTCGATCGAGGCGTAGAGCGTGACGACGATCGGGCCCGCGACCAGCACGTCGTGCGGCAGCGGGTCGGTCATGTAGCGCAGCCGCTGGATCGTGGTGGTCTGCGACGGCGGCATCTGCACGAAGGAATCCGGCGGCTGCGTCTCGGTCGCGCTCGACGGCTCAGGCAGGTCGGGCGTCAGCCGCTCCCAGCTGGAGAGATAAAGCTTGGTCCATTTCGCGTCCGGGCGGCGGCCAGTTGTTGGCGGTGCGCCATTCGTTGGCGCCCATCACCCAATAGCGCACCGGCGGCTCGTCCATGATGCCGGTGTTCGATGCCTTTGAGCCAATGATCGTGCCAGCGCAGCACCTCGTTGTGGAAGGTGTGATACGGCCGCTCCACATGCGCCGGGCCGGCGAGCAAGAGTTTCTTCGGCGCCTTGATGTTGCGGAACCAATGCTGGCAGCCGTTCAGATGCGTCTTGTAGGTGTAGCCGTACCAGCCGGAGCCGGTATAGGTCGGCACCTTGATGTCGGCGAATTCCGCTTCGCTCTTCTTCACCGCCGCTTCGGAGTCGTACGGATCGACCAGCACATTGTAATAGGGCGGCATGTGCTGGCCCTTTTGCGCGATCAGATTGTAGACGTGGGGATACATCTTGTAGTCGGGATTGTTCATGGCCTCGCGCCACATCGTCTCGCGCTCCGGCGGCAGCGGGCCGGGCGGGCCCTTGTGCTGATGCATCGCCGAGAAATGGCCGACCAGATAACGGAACAGATGGATGACGCCGCCGGGATATTCGTCGCGGAAGCCGCCGAGCTCGCCATAGGCGCCGCGCGAGTCGAACGGGAAGATCGCGCGCAGATGCGGCGGCTGTTTCTTGGCGACCGCAAGCTGCTCGGCGCCGAAGCCGGAAATGCCGACCATGCCGACGTTGCCGTCGCACCACGGCTGCGCCGCGATCCACTCGATCAGGTCGTAGCAGTCCCATTCGCGCGAGCCGCCGCCTTCGGACTTGCCGACGCCGCGCGGCGAGCCGATGACATGGACGTAGCCGCGCGAGACGAAGAATTTGGTGTCGCCGGCCTCCATCGGCCCGGTCCATAGCGGCGACCAGGCCGGCTGCGGCGGCAGCGCTGCCGCCATGTCGGGGCCTTGAAAGTCCTTGTTGTAGATGGCGAAGGCGAGCAGCGCCGGAAATTTTCCGGGCGCGTCGGGGCGGTAGACGTCGACGCAGATTTTGACGCCGTCGCGCATCGGCACCATGACGTCCATGTCGCGTGCGATCGCACGCGAATGTCGGCTCGCGGTTGTAATTCGATCCGGGATTTTCCGCCGATTGCAGCAACGGACGCGATGACTCACCGTTCACGATGTCCCCTCCCCTGGCGAACCGCATCCGCGGTTTTTGCGCTTGGCAAATGCGAGGCATCATCGTTTAGTGCGCCGGAACTCGCCAAGCAAGCGACACGGGAGGAATGACTATGGAACTGAGGTCGACACGCCGGATCGTCACCGGCCATGATGCGCAGGGCAAAGCGGTTGCGCTCTACGACGCGCCGTTGCAGGCGATCCAGCGCAGCGCCGGCGGCAACGGCATGACGCTATGCTGGGTGACCGGCGAATTTCCCGTCGACATGGCGAGCGCGGCGGACCGCGCCCAGACCAAGGTCGGCGTGCCGCCGCCCGCCAACGGCACCATCTTCCGCATCGTCGATTTCGCGCCGACGCCGACCGGCGGCTACGGCGCCGTCGATCATCACCAGATCCTGCTCAACATGGGCATCGATCCGGCGACCCAAGGTTATGCGCGGCACGAAAACACCCACCGCACCCGCACCATCGATTACGCCATCGTGCTCGACGGCGAGATCGACATGCTGCTCGACGACACCGAAGTGCACGTGAAGGCCGGCGACATTCTGGTGCAGCAGGGCACCAACCACGCCTGGGTCAACAACTCAGGCAAGCCGTGCCGCATCGCCTTCATCCTGATCGACGGCAAGACCCCGCCGGCGTGGTCGCAGGGCTGGAGAAGAAGTAATCGTCATTGCGAGGAGCGAAGCGACGAAGCAATCCAGCGCGGCGGCGCCGAACTGGATTGCTTCGCTTCGCTCGCAATGACGGACGCGACTATTCCGCCGCTACCTGGTGCTGATGCAGCAGCGGCAGCACGCGCACCCGCTCGCCCGAGAGCGCGACCAGCGCGTGGTTCTCCGGCACCGCGATCCAGTTGTGGTCCTGATCGATCGGTTCGGACACGATCAGGAGGCCGGTATCGGATTCCCGATAATACAGCGTGTTGGCCTTGTCGTTCACCGCATAGCGGAACGCGTAGAGGTCGCGCCCGTTCGACAGCGCCGCGGTGAAGCGCAGCCGGTCGGCCGGCTTGGTCTGGTTGACGAAGTCGGTGAGCTTTTGCAGCACGCTTTTCCGTCGCCGCCAGCGGATGCTCGATGCCGGCGCCCATGATGGCGAGGAAGATCGCTTCGGTGTCGGTGGTGCCGATGCGCTGCGGATAAAGCTGGTCCGGAATCAGTCCCTCGACCTTGCGGCGCAGCCGGCTCCAATTGCCGACAAAGCCGTTGTGCATGAACAGCCACTGCCCGCAGGCAAACGGGTGGCAATTGACGCGGGTGATCGCGGTGCCGGTCGCGGCGCGGACATGGGCGAAGAACAGGTGCGACTGCAGGTGCCGGCACAGGTAGCGCAGGTTCTCGTCCGACCACGCCGGCCTGATCTCGCGGTATAGCCCCGGCTCCGGATGGGCGCCGTACCAGCCGAGCCCGAAGCCGTCGCCGTTGACGCTGGCGGTCGCTTCGAGCGCGTGGATGCTCTGGGAAATCAGCGAATGAGCCGGCTCGGTGACGTAATGTTCGAGCGCGGTCGTTTCTCCGCGATATGCGATCCAGCGGCACATAAGGCCTTACCTAGCCGTCAAGCCACCAATGTGGCGTCACGAATCCATCGCGCCACCTTATGGAGCGCAATATCGGCGCCTTCGTGTTCATTTTCAGTAAAAATCTTCACCTGGGCCTCGGCCGAGGTGCCCGCCGGCGGCGATCTGCCGGCAGTGCTCGACCTCGCCGGCGCAGCCGAGCGCCGCGGCGTCGGCGGCGACCAGGTCCAGCACCCGGTCCAGCATCTCGCCGACCGCGACGGCGCCCGAGCGGCTGGCAAAGGTGCCGCTGACGCCATAGCGCTGGGCCCGCCATTTGTTCTCCACGGCGATGGAGCGGTCGACGACGTCGAGGGCCGGCATTGTGCTCCGGTATCGACATAAAGGTGACGCGCCAGCACCCGGTAGAGCGCCGCGAGCGCGATGGCGTCGTCGAGCCGGGTGCAGCAGTCCGGCGCACGCAGCTCGAGCGTCGGATATTTCAGCGACGGCCGGATCGCCCACCACAGATGGCTGGCATCCTTGATGGCGCCGGAGCGCATCATCGCCGCAACATATTCGTCGTAGTCGCCGTTGCCGCGGAACAGCTCCGGCAGCCCGGTGCGCGGCAATTCGTCGTAGGCGGCGAGCCGATAGCCCTTGAGCCCGGTGGCGCGGCCCTGCCAGAACGGCGACGAGGTCGACAGCGCGATGAACAGCGGCAGATACGGCAGCATCCGCGTCATCACGTCGACCCGGCGCGCCGGATCGGGAAACTCGACATGGACGTGCATGCCGCACAGCATGTTGCGCTGGCCGATCATCTGCAGCACGTCCATGACATGGGTGTAGCGGTCCTTGGGCGACTGCACCGCCTCGGGCCAGCGCGCCGACGGATGAGTGCCGCAGGCGAGGATGGCCAGGCCGTGCTCGGCGGCGGCGGCCGCCGCGTTCTGGCGCAGCCGCTTGAGCTCGGTGCGCGCGGCGCCGATCTCGCTGTGCGGCTCGGTCGCGACCTCGATCTGCGCCTGGAGAAACTCGCGGCCGATGCGCCCCGCATTGCCGCAATCGGCGAGCTGGAATAGCGCTTCCGGCGTCTCCGCGGGCACCTGCAGCGTCTGCGCATCGGACAGGAAATATTCCTCCTCGATGCCGAACTGGAACAGATCGTCCGGCGCGAAGATGCGGGCATGCTCGCGGCGGCACCAGAGTGCGGATGCGGAAGCGATGCTCATGAGGGTCGAATCTGAATTCCATCGCGGTCAAATCCCGTTTTCGACTTGTTGCGTTTGCAGCCAGCACTCGAGAACCGCGATTTGCCAAAGTTTTGAATGGCCCTTGGGCGTGAGCTCGCCGTCGGGATCGGCCAACAGCCGATCGACATAGGCGCGGTTGAACACGCCGCGCTGCCGCGCCACCGGCGCGTCGAGCACGTCGCGGACGAAATCGTAGAACGGCCCGCGCAGATATTTCAGCGCCGGCACCGGGAAATAGCCCTTCGGCCGGTCGATCACCTCGTCGGGGATGAGGCCGCGCGAGGCTTCCTTGAGAATGTATTTGCCGCCGTCGCGCACCTTCAGCTCGGCCGGAATCCGCGCCGCCAGCTCCACCACCTCGTGATCGAGGAACGGCACGCGGGTTTCCAGGCCCCAGGCCATCGCCATGTTGTCGACGCGCTTGACCGGATCGTCGACCATCATGATCTGGGCATCGAGCTGCAGCGTCTTGTCGATCGCGCGCGTGCTGCGGCAGGTGTCGAAAAATTTCTCGACGAATTCGCGGCTGTAGTCGCCGTTCATCAGCGGCCGGCGACAAGACTTCCGCCATCTCGTCATGGTCGCGGTCGAAATAGACCCGCGCATAGTCCGCCGCCGGGTCGTTCGACTGCATCAGCGTCGGATACCAGTGATAGCCGCCGAAAATCTCGTCGGCGCCCTGGCCGCTTTGCGCGACCTTGACGTGCTTGGCGACTTGCTGCGACAGCAGATAGAAGCCGACGGCGTCGTGGCTCATCATCGGCTCGGACATCGCCGCGATGGTGCCCGGCAGCGCGTCGATGGCCCGCGAGGTGTCGACGGCAATGCGTTCGTGCCGGGTGGCAAAGCGCTGCGCGATCAGATCGGAATAGTGGAATTCGTCGCCCTGCAGCTCGCCGACGGTCTCGAAACCGACCGAGAAAGTCTCGCAAGTCGTTCTGGCCCTGCGCCGCGAGCAGAGCGACGATCAGCGAGCTGTCGAGCCCGCCCGACAGCAGACACCCCGACCGGAACGTCGGCGACGCGCCGCCGCTCGACCGCCTGGCCGAAGCTGAGCCGGATCGCTTCCTGCCAATCCGCTTCGGTCAGCCGCGGTCTTGCGCTCGCGGGCCGACTTCGAGCTGCCAGTAGGTTTCCTCGCGGCGGCGGCCGTCGGGCTCGATGGTGCAGATCGTCGCCGCCGGCAGCTTTTTCACGCCTTTGAGGATCGTCATCGGCGCCGGCACGACGGCGTGCAGGCTCATGTAATGGTGCAGCGCCGCCGGATCGATGCTGGTATCGACGTCGCCGGCGGCAAGCAACGCCGGCAAGGTCGAGGCAAACCGGAAGCGCCCGGGCCGCTCGGTGTAATAGAGCGGCTTGATGCCGAGCCGGTCGCGCGCCAGCACGACGCGGCCGGAATTGCGCTCCCAGATCGCGAACGCGAACATGCCGTAAAAGCGCTCGACGCAGCGCGGGCCCCATTCGGCATAGGCCTTGAGGATGACTTCGGTGTCGCCCTCCGAGAAGAAGCGATAGCCCTTGGCGGCGAGCTCGCCGCGCAACTGCGCGATAATTGTAGATGCAGCCGTTGAAGACGATGGCGAGGCCGAGCTGCGGATCGACCATCGGCTGTTGCGACGCAGCAGCGAGATCGATGATGCCAAGCCGGCGATGGCCGAAAGCCACGCGATCCTGCATGAATGCGCCGCCCGCATCGGGCCCGCGCGCGTGCATTCGTTCCGTCATGGCTGCAATGCAACCGCCGGCGGCGCTCCCATCGAAGGTCACTTCACCGCAAATGCCGCACATTTTTCTTCTGGTCCGGAATGAATGCCCCACGCGGAAACGCCCGTCTGGCGCCGCATCCATCAACGCTTACGAGGTTGAGGCTGGTTCCTCTGTCGCTTGCGGTGCGGCAATTACGGCGCCATGACGGGCTTGAAAAGCGCAATCAAACCCGGTTGTTGAAAGCCGGTGACCAAATCCGCGCCAAAAGATGCTGCCAAAAGGTACTGCAAATGGGTGCACGTGACGGCAAAAGCTATATTTCCAGGCTCAAGGCGCATCCGCGAGATGTTTGGATCGCCGGCCGCAAAAGTCGGCGATGTCACCGCGCGATCCGGTGTTTCGCCGTCCGGTCGCGGCGATGGCGCAGCTCTATGACTGCCAGACCGATCCCGCATTGCATTCGACGATGACCTATCTGCCCGACGACGGCGACGGGCCGGCCGGCGTGTCATTCATCATTCCGCGAACCCACGCCGAGCTGGTGCACCGGCGCAAGGCGATGCGGGTCTGGGCCGAGGCCACGTTCGGCACCATGGGGCGCTCGCCCGACTTCCTCAACACGGTGGTGGCGTCGCTCGCCGACGCGCCGGAATTCTTCGCCGAATGTCGGCGGCAAATCCTTCGACAATGTGCAGCGCTACTATCGCTATTGCCGCGACAACGATCTGTTTCTCACCCACACGCTGGTCAATCCGCCGGTCGACCGCAGCAAGTCCGCCGCGCAGCAGGCCGACCCATACGCCTATCTCGGCATCGTCGAAGAAACCAAGGACGGCCTGATCGTGCGCGGCGCCAAGATGCTGGCGACCCATGGGCCGACCGCCGACGAGATCATGGTCTATCCGCTGCCGTTCTCGGTGCGCCCCGGCGAGGAGAAATACGCGCTCGCCTTCGCCATTCCGACCGACACCAAGGGCTTGCGCTTCATCTGCCGCGAGCCGTTCGATCCGGGCGACCAATCGGAATGGGATCATCCGCTCGGCGCGCGCTTCGAGGAGCCCGACGCCATGGCGATTTTCGACGACGTGCTGGTGCCGTGGGACCGCGTCTTCCTGCACGGCAATGTCGAGTTGGCCAACACCATGTTCGCGCGCACCGGGCTGCAACGCCACACCGGGCATCAGACGGCGGTGCGCGGGCTTGCCAAATGCGAATTCATGACCGCGCTGGCGATTGCGCTGTCGCGCAGCGTCAAGACCGACGGCTTCCTGCACGTGCAGGAACAGATCGGCGAATGCATCGGCTACCTGCAGCTCATCGAAGGCGCGATCCTGATGTCGGAGCAAAAAGCCGAAGCCTCCGGCCACGGCACGCTGCGGCCGGCGCTCGAACCGTTGCAGGCGCTGCGCTATCACATCCCGCGCTTCTACGAGCGCATGGTGCGGCTCACCCAGGTGCTCGGCGCCGGCGGCATTTTGGCGAACCCGACCGAAGCCGATCTGCATTCCGAGATCGGCGCCGATATCCACCGCTACTACCGCGGCGCCGATCGCGACGCCGAGGCCAAAATCCGCCTGTCGAAACTCGCCTGGGACGCAACCGGCACGCAATTCGGCCAGCGGCAATTGCAATACGAGCGCTATTACGCCGGCGATCCGGTCCAGATGGGCGCGTCGATCTATAAGATGTGGGATCACGCGGCGCTGCTTGGCGATGGTCGATCGCGCGCTGAGCTTGCCGTCCGAGCGCGAGGCGAAGCCATGAGAAGGTCTGCCATGAAGACGCTGCTATGGGCCGCGACGCTCGCCGCTGATCGGCATCGGCAGCGCGGCGGCGCAAACCTATCCGTCGCGGCCGATCACCATCATCGCGCCGTTCCCGCCCGGCGGACCGTCCGACGCGCTGGCGCGGATTCTTGTCCGGCCCCTTGGAGGCGGCGCTCGGCCAGCCGATCGTCATCGAGAATGTCGGCGGCGCCGGCGGCACCATCGGCGCCGCCCGCGTCGCGCGCGCCGAGCCGGACGGCTACACCTTGCTGATCGGCCAATGGGGCACCCAGGTCGTCAACCCGGTCACCTACAATCTGCCCTACGACGCGGCGAACGATTTTGCGCCGATCGCGCTTTTGCCAACACGCCGCAGATCATCATCGCGCGAAAAGATTTTCCGGCCGACGACGTGCGCGAACTGATCGCCTGGCTCAAAGCCAATCCCGACAAGGCGCAGGCCGCCACCGTCGGCGCCGCCGGCGGCGCGCAAGTCGCCGGCATGTATTTCCAGCAGGTCACCGGCACGCGCTTCGGCTTCGTGCCCTATCGCGGCGGCGCGCCGGCGATGCAGGACCTGATGGCCGGCCGCGTCGACATCATGTTCGACCAGGCCGCCAACGCCATCACCCAGGTGCGCGCCGGCACCATCAAGGCCTACGCCGTCATGACCGAAGCAGCGCTGGCACCTGGCGCCCGACATCCCGACCATCGACGAATCCGGCGCGCAAGGCCTGCACGTGTCCTATTGGCACGCGCTGTGGGCGCCGAAGGCAACGCCGCCGGACATCATCGCCAAGGTCAATGCCGCCGTCGTCAGCGCGCTCGCCGATCCGAAAGTGCAGCAAAGCTTTGCCGCGCAGGGCCAGGACATCTGGCCGCGCGAGCAGCAGACGCCGCAGGCGCTCGGCCGCCTTCTACAAGGCCGAGATCGACAAGTGGTGGCCCGATCATCAAGGCCGAAGGCTTGAAGGCGGAATGAATATCCGCCCCCATTGTCTAAAGCCGAAAGCGCCGGCGCAGCGCGATCAGGGCCGCGAGGCTGATGAGCGCGGTGGCGATCACGTAATAGCTCGGCGCCAGCTTCGAGCCGGTGATGATCGATGAGCGACTGGGCGAAGAACGGCGCAAAGCCGCCGAACACCGCCACCGCGATGTTGTAGCTGAGCGACATGCCGCTCACCCGCGTCGAAGTCGGGAATACTTTTGCCATCAGCGAGGGCAGCGCGCCCTGAGTAAAACGATTTGAGCAGGCCGAGCCAGCACACCATCAGCACCAGCACGAGCAGCGAAGCATTGGCGCCGAGCAGCACGAAAGCCGGATAAGCGGTGACGGCGAACAGGATCGCGGCGCCGATCATGATCGGGATTTGCCCGACCTTGTCGACCAACAGTCCGACAAACGGCACGACCAAGGCTCTGCAATGCCGCGGCCAGCAGCGCCGCCGTGAAGCCGACCGACTGCGGCAAATGCAGCTCCTTGATGGCGTAGGCCGGCATGAACACGATCATGTATTGCGAGCTGGTCGAGGCGATGACCGCGCCGGTGGTGAGCAGGAGCCGGTCCCACTGCCCGACCAGCAATTCGCGCAGCGGCGCGCGCGCGGCGCCGGCGATCGAGAAATTCCGGCGTCTCGCTCATGCGGCTGCGCACGTAATAGCCGACCGGCCCGATCAGAAGCCCGAACGCGAACGGGATGCGCCAGCCCCAGCTTTGCAGGTCGGCGGCCGACATGGTGTTGGTCAAGCAGCACGCCGAAGCCGGTGGCGATCAGCGCCGCCAAGCCCTGGCTCGCCCATTGCCAGCTGGCGAAGAAGCCGGCGCGGTCCGGCCGGTGCTCGACCAGGAACGCGGTCGAGCTGGCGAATTCGCCGCCGACGGAAAAGCCCTGCAATAGCCGCGCCGCGATCACCAGGATCGGCGACAGAATGCCGAGCGTGCCGTAGCTCGGCATCACCGTCATCAGCCCGGTGCCGATGGTCATCAATAAAATCGACAGCGTCAGCGCGGCTTTACGCCCCTTGCGGTCGCCATAGGCGCCGAGAAAGATCGCGCCCACCGGCCGCGCCAGGAACGAGGCGCCGAAGGTGCCGAAGGTGACGAGCAGCGAGACGGCTTCATCGGCGGCCGGAAAGAACACTTTCGAGATGATGACGGCGAAATAGCCGTAGACCAGGATCTCGTAGAATTCGAGCGCATTGCCGAGGGAAGCGGCAATGATGAGCCGGGTCGCTTCGCCCGCGCCGTGGCCTTCGCTCGGTGTCGCCGCGATTGCGCTCATCGGTGATTCGGCGGGCCCGTCATCGATCCGGCCGAATGACCAAAGCGGCGGGCGGCGTGTCGCGGGTCACGAGGTGCGGACAAATCTGAATTCGCAGCTGGTGCGCACCGCGTTGTCCTGTTCCATGCGCTGCGTGCGATGCAGCGTCCAATGATCGAACAGGATCGCGTCTCCCGGCATAGCGTGCGGTACCCAGGATTCGCCGGGGACATTGGCCTTGACCCAATCGTCCGGGCGCGCCTTCTCCTTGCCCTCCCGGCTTGGCGTGATCCGCATCGTCTTGTTCGAGCCGGGGATCAGCTCGAGCGAAGGCAGCACGTCGCCGACCGGATCGAGCGGCAGCCAGCTGTTGATGCAATAATCGGTCGAATTGAGGATGCCGGCCGCGTCCGCATCGATGTGCCACGGCAGGTAGTATTTGGTCGATCGGTGGCGGCGGACGAACGTGAAATTGGGTTCAAGTCGCCAGTTCTCGTCGAACAGCGAGCGAAACCGCCGCTCCGCCGCGGCGATCACGCTGTCGAACTGCGCAAGAAGATCCGGATTCGCTTGCTCGAGATAGCCCCGCAGCTCCTTGACCCAAATGCCGTCCCACCGTTTGTAGTGGTCGGCAAGATACTCGGTCAGCGTCGGCGGATCGTCATCAGCATGTTGGCGCAATAATTCGTAGGTGGCGTCCACGGCGGTGCGCAGCTCGCCGAGCTCCTGCGGCGACAGAAATGCCGCCACCTTCGCCGTTCCGTTCTGTTGCCAGGCTTTACTGAAATCGGCTTGTTCGGCCGTGCAAATCTCAGGCATGGCTCACCACTGGCGCTCGACGATGAGGGCTGCGCCGGCGAGATATACACGTGGCGGTCGGCCGCGGGCAATCCCCAATTCCGGCCATCCCTATGCGGACAATGGCACTCGCTCGACAAGACCCCGGTTTTCAGAAAAAATCACGCGAAACGAAAATCCGGGGGGACAAAGATGGCGGCGGATATGACGGTCACGGTGGCGGCGCGGCTCGATCGGCTGCCGCCGTCGCGCTACACGCGCAAACTGATAACGCTGCTGTCGCTCGGCGGCTGGTTCGAGTTCTACGACCTGTTCTTCACCGCCTATATCGCCATCGGCCTGTTCAAGGCGAAAATCTTTACCCCGACGACTCAAGGCCTGTTCGACCTGAACGGCTTCGCCAGTTTCGTCGCCGCGCTGTTCACCGGCCTGTTCATCGGCACGCTGGTGTTCAGCTGGCTGTCCGACCGCTTCGGCCGGCGCTCGATCTTCACCTTCGCGCTGTTGTGGTACTCGGTCGGCGCCTTCATCATGGCGTTCCAGGACACCGCGGTAGGCATCGATCTGTGGCGGCTGATCGCCAGCATCGGGCTCGGCGTCGAACTGGTGAATGTCGACGCCTATGTGTCGGAGCTGGTGCCCAAGAGCCAGCGCGGACCGGCTTTCGCCTATAACCAGTTCATCATGTTCACCGCAGTGCCGGTGGTCGCGTTCATCGCCTGGCAATTGGTGCCGCTGACCATCCTCGGCCTCGACGGCTGGCGTTGGGTGGTCATCATCGGCTCGCTCGGCGCCGCGGTGATCTGGTGGATCCGCCGCAGCTTGCCGGAATCGCCGCGCTGGCTCGATCAGCACGGCCGAACTGCCGAAGCCGAGCGCATCGTCGAGGACATGGAGCGGCACACCCGCGCCGAGACCGGCAAGGAGCTGCCGCCGCCGGAAGTCGTCGCCGGCGAGACCGAGCGCAAGACCGGCGCCTGGATGGAAATGTGGAATCCGGTCTATCGCGGCCGCACCATCATGCTGGTGGCCTACAATCTATTTCAGACCATCGGCTATTACGGCTTTTCCAGCTGGGTGCAGACGTTCCTGGTGACCCAGGGCATCGAGGTGACGAAATCGCTCGTCTATGTGTTCATCATCGCGATCGCGGCGCCGATCGGGCCGTTGGTCGGCGTCTTCTTCGCCGACCGCTTCGAGCGCAAATGGCAGATCGCCTGGGCCGCGATCGGCATCGCCGTGTTCGGGCTGTTGTTCGCGCAGCAGAGCAAAGCCGCCGGCGTGATCATCTTCGGTCTCCTGATCACGCTGTGCAACAATTGGATGTCGTTCTCGTTCCACGCCTATCAGGCCGAGCTCTATCCGACCCGCATCCGCGCCCAGGCGGTAGGCTTCGTCTATTCGTGGAGCCGGTTTTCCGCCATCTTCTCCGGCTTCATCATCGCCTTCCTGCTCGGCAACTACGGCACCACCGGCGTGTTCACCTTCATCGCCGGCGCCATGGTGGTGGTGTTCATCGTCATCGGCGGTTTTGGGCCTGCGGTGACCGGACGGCGGCTCGAAGCCATCGCGGCCTGAACGAGACGGTGGCAGCGCGGCCGGATCAGGCCATCCAAAACGGCTTGCATGTCTTGAGGCCCGAACTGTGCCGCGCGATGCCGATATCGTTGAGGCATCGGTCGCTGAGGTTCATCAGCTCTTTGCGCGAGCGGGCGCCGCGCGACCAGTTGGCGAGGCCCTGCTTCACGTGGCTCAACGACAACAGCCGGGACGGCCGAGCGGTCTTGGTATTCTTGCTGAGGATGCTCATGGCTTCCTCCATTGAGTGACCTGCTATAGTGGTAAGTAGCGCCGCCGACCGCTGAGCGATGTGCCATGCGTCACCCGTGAGCGGTGTGCTGCGCGTCACAGCAAAATGTCGCTGTTGTCCGCAATGTCGCTGTTGTCCGCATTGAAGGCGGGCCAGACGCAATCGGCGAGGACGCCATGTACGAGGAATTCGACGGGCGGACGCGAACCAAGATCGTGCGCGATGCCGACGGCATCGCCCGCGTGCTGTCCCACGCCGACCGCCATGTCGCCGTCAAGGCGGCGACGCCGCAGGCCGCCGCCAGCGCCTATCTGGGCCGTTACGGCCACTTGCTCGGATTAAAGCAACAGCATCTGAAAAATCTCACCCGCAAAGTCGTGCAGGATCCGACCGGCGCTGCCGTCGACTATCGTTTTTTACGCGAAAAGTCCCAATTCGACGTGACCACCGTCGCCTTCGATCAAACCCGCTTCGGGCTCGCGGTCTGGGAAGCGGGAATTTCGGTGACGATGAAGCACAACCCGCTGCGTGTCATCGGCGCCCGCTCGACGCTGCACCACAAGCTTGAGGTCAAACGGCCGTCCGCGGCGCATGTCGCGAGAGCCAAGGCGATCGATGTCGAAACCTTGGCCAAATGCCTGGGCCTCGCCGGCGTCGTCCGCCGCGGCGTGCCGCTGACCATCAATGCCCAAAAATTCATGATCTTTCGCTACCATGAGGCGACGCGCCGGCGGGCAATCACGCCGGCCAAACGCCACGGCCGGCCGTCGTCTGGCCACCCCACCCTGCCCTTGCCACCGGTGCATGCTTCGATCCGCGACGGCAAAGACTACGTCGTCCGCGCCGTCTATTTCAGTTTCGATTTTCCGCCGGTACGGCCCCTGCACTGGGTGGCGATCATCGAGGTCGAGACCGCGTCGGTGCTGCTGGCTTACCCGTTCATCGCCAATGTCATGGGCTGGGTATTCAAGGCCGATCCGGCGACGCTCGGCGGCCCGACGGCGGATGCCGGCAACGCCACGCTCAATCGCTGGCGCAGCCCGGTCAAGCTCGAAGGCCTCACCGCGCCCGTCAACGGCAGCCAAGCCTTGAGCGGCACCCGCGTGACCGTCGCCGACGTGTCGACGCCGAAAGTGGCGCCGCCGACCAGGCCGGCCGGCAAGGATTTCAAGTACCACGCGCGCAGCAATGATTTCGCCGCCGTCAACGCCTACTACAATGTCGATCGCATCTTTCGGCTGGTGGAGGATCTGGGCTTTGCCATTGCCGACTATTTTCCCGGCACGACGTTTCCGAGCCCGGTCGACCATCGCGGTCATTTCGACAAGAACCGTCCGCGCGGCAACGAGATCAACGCCCATTGCGCCGGCAACGAGGCCGGCACCGGCATCGACTATACGATCTTCGCGCTGGCCAACACCGACGATCAGAAAAATCCGATCGGCATCGCCGGCGACTGGCGCATCGCGCTGCACGAATTGCTCGGCCACGGCGTGCTGTACAATCACATCGGCAACGCCCTGTTCAAATTCGCCCATAGCGCCGGCGACTGCTTTGCGGCGATCCTCAACGATCCGGGCAGCAAAGGCCAAGGACCGCTTCGACACGTTTCCGTGGCTAGTCGGCGTCGAAAAGCGCCGTCACGACCGCACCGCCGGCGCCGGTTGGGGCTGGAACGGCAAGATCGGACTCAATCCATTCGACGATGCGCTGGATGCGCTGGGCTACAGCAACGAGCAGATCCTGTCGTCGACGATGTTTCGCTTCTACCGCGCCATCGGCGGCGACGCCTCGGCGCTTGCCGACAAGCGATTTGCCGCCCGCATGACCTGCCATCTGCTGCTGGCCGCCATCGGATCGCTGACGGTAGCAACGAGCCCGAAAGATGCCTCGCACTTCGCCGCCGCGCTGAGCAAGGCCGACGCCGCGGATTGGCCGGCGCAGCGCTTTTCCGGCGGCGCCTATCACAAGGTGGTCCGCTGGGCGTTCGAAAAGCAGGGCCTTTATCAGGATGCCGACGAGCCGAGGCCGAACAACAAGGAAGGCCTGCCGCCGCCGGTCGACGTCTATATCGAGGACGGCCGCCACGGCGAATATCGCTATCAATCGAACTACTGGAGCTGCCAGGCGATCTGGAACCGGCGCCGCAACGATCGCGGCACGGCGCATGAGACGCCGCAATCGGGCGTCACCAATTACGCTTATGTGAAAATCAAGAACCGCGGCTTGCAGAAGGCGACCAAGGTCGTGGTGCGGGCCTATCACGCCCCGGCGTCGGCAAAGCTCAGTTTCCCCGGCGGCTGGCAGCCGATGCGGACCGCGCAACGGGCCGCGGCCGACGTGCCGCCGCATTCGTCCGCTGAAATTCTGGTGGGGCCGTTTACCTGGGTGCCGAAGAGCCGTCAGGAAGCCATGCTGATGGTCGTTTCCGCAGCCGGCGATCCGAGCAACCTCGACAATTTCACCTCAGCCGATTCGATCCCGAACTGGCGGCTCGTTCCGAACGACAACAACATCGCCCAGCGCAACACGTCCGTCGCGATAAAAACGAAAGGCCACCGCTGAGCGCGCCGCGCCGCCAAGCTTGATAAAGCGAGGCGGTCGCGGCGCTGTCGCGGCAGCTTTAGGCCTTCTTCTTCATCTGTTTCAACAGGGGCGTCGCTTTGGCGCGGACGATCTTGCGGATGCCCTTATGCGATTCCAGGTGACCCACGATGTGTTTCTTCAGCTTTTTGCGCTGCGCGGGGGACAGGCCTTCGAGCTCTTTCTTGCTGAACGCTGTGGGGCGGAAAGCTCCCATTGGATATCTCCTTGGAATTTGCACCGGTATTGGTGAACGGAAAACTCACGTCGTTACGTGCTTAGCACTTACTTTCCGCGAGAAGCGGATCGTCGAAATCCGCCGCTCCGGCTCGCTCGCCATGTGTTCGAGGATTTTTTGGAAATCCGCAAGCAGGCGATCGATCCACTTTGAACCGAAAAGATGCGGTTGGTAGATGCACGATCCCATCAAGCCCTGCGCGGTTTCGCGCAGGCTCAAGATAACATCGTATGTCGTCGTCGTCACCAGCGGCATCGGCATGCCGGGATCGGCCTCCTCGAAGGCCAGCGCCCGCCCCGCGCTCGTCTGCGGCCGCAGTGCGGCGTTGTGTAGCAGGATCATCACCTGCGCGAGCTTGGCCGGATCGACCCCGCGCTCGCGCGCCAGCGTTTCGGCGACAACCTCGAAGGGCAAGTCCTGATGGGCATAGGCCTTGAGCGTCGTGGCGCGCACCCGCCGCATCACCTCGCGCGCGGTCGGGTCGCCGCCGAGATCGGTACGTAAAATGACGGTATTGGCGAGCGGGCCGATCAGCCCCTCGGTGCCGGCGCGATTGCGGTTGGCGACGTTGGTGGCGAGGCGCAAGTCGTTCTCGCCAGCGTAACGATGCAACAGCGTCTTCAGCGCAGCGACCAGCGCCATGAACAGCGTGCCGCCTTCGCGGCGGCTGAATTGTTTGAGCGTCTCGGTCAGGCTCGCCGGCAAGGCGATGTCCCGTTGCGCGGTGAGCTTGCTTTCGGCGCGCCGCGGCCGCGCCGCGCCGAGCTGCAAAGCCGGCAGCGGGCCGCGAAGTTGCTCGCGCCAGTAGTCGAGCTGCGCTGCAACATCAGGATGCGATGTCCACGCGCACTGCCACGCGGCGAAGTCGGCATACTGAATCGGCAGCGGCGGCAACGGCGACACCTTGCCGGTCGCGAACGCTTCGTAGAGCGCGGCAAGCTCATCGG
The DNA here is from genome assembly GCA_963831975.1 of uncultured Alphaproteobacteria bacterium. Lineage (GTDB taxonomy): Bacteria > Pseudomonadota > Alphaproteobacteria > Rhizobiales > Xanthobacteraceae > BOG-931. The sequence goes on along the minus strand of CAWHSO010000025.1, from coordinate 489,420 downwards.
CGATCACGCCGAGCGATCCGCCGTCGGCGATCATCTGATGCATGGCGATCAGCAAGAGATGCTCTTCCTCGACCAAGCGGACGACGCGGGCGCGGATGAGCGGGCCGCGCGCGAGGTCGAAGGAATGCAGCAACTCGGCTTGGATGAGCCGATGTGCCGCCGCCTCCCTTTTTGATGTCGACAGTTTGCGCAGATCGTCGACTGCGAGCGGCACCGTCAGTTGCGGCGCGATGACCTGGATCTTCCGGCCGCCGGCGACGTCGATCGTCGTGCGCAAAATCTCGTGGCGCCGCACGATTTCGTCGAGGCTGCGTTCCAGAACCTTGGCATCGAGCGGCGACGTTATGCGCAATGCATAAAGGATGTTGAAAAACGGCAGATCCGGCACCGCCTGCTGCAGCGTCCACAGCCGTTCCTGGGCCGGCGACGCCGGCAATGGTTCGTCCCGGGAGACGCGGGCAATCTCCAGCTGCCCTGCCCGGCCGGCCTTGATCAGCGTTTCGAGATACTCCGCCATCTCGGCAACGGTCGGCGCGTCGAACAGGCTCACGACTCCGACTTCGAGATGCATGGCATCGTGAATGCTGGTGAGAACGTGCGCGGCCAGGAGCGAATCGCCGCCCAAAGCGAAGAAATCGTCGTGGATGCCGACTTGCTCGAGGTGAAGCACGTCCGCCCAGATTCCGGCCAAGATGTTTTCAAGCGACGTGCGTGGTGCCGCGAAAGTCCGCGATGCAGCGCTGCCGCCGGCGAGCCCCAGCTTCTCGGCCAGTCCGATGCGCTGAACTTTTCCGGTCGAGCCCTTCGGCAATTGCTCGACGATCAGCACCTGGCGCGGCACCTTGAAATCGGCAAGCCGGCCGGCCGCGAATTGACGGATGTCTTTGGCTGTCGCGTCGGCGTTCGGCCGCAACACCACGGCCGCCGCGACGTCTTCGCCGAGCGTGGCATGGGGCACGGCGAAGGTCACGGCTTCCGCCACCGCCGGGTGCTCGAGCAGCGCTTCGTCGACTTCGCGCGGGGCGATATTCTCGCCGCCGCGATTGATCATCTCGCGGGTGCGGCCGGAGAGATAAAGATAGCCTTCGTCGTCGAAAAAGCCCTGGTCGCCGGTCTTGAACCAATCGCCGGTGAAGGCGGCCGCCGTCGCGGCCGCGTCGCCGTCATAACCGGGCATGACGCTTGGGCCGCGCACCGTGACGTGGCCGGCCTCCCCGGCAGGCAGCACGTCGCCGCGGTCGTCCATGATCGCGACATCGAGCCCGACCGGTATGCCGACCGAGCCCGGCTTGCTCTTGCGCGGCGGAAGCGGATTGCAGGCGATCGGCGCGGAGGCGGTTTCCGTCATGCCGTAGAATTCGATCACCGACGTGCCGAAGGTTTGTTCCAGCTCGGCGAGCACCCGCGGCGGCAGCGGCGCGGAGGCGGAGCGGACCAGACGCAGCCGGACGCCGGCAACCTGATCCGGATTGAGCCGCGCCTGGGCAAGAATGGCCTGATGCATGGTCGGCACGGCGGAATACCAGGTCGGTGCAAACTCGCGCAGCCAGCCGAAAAAGCGATTGACGTCGCAGCCTGGCGTGCAAACCACGCCGGCGCCGGCCGCGAGCGATGTCATCACGGTGGCGATCAGGCCATGGCCGTGGAACAGCGGCAGCACGTTCAGGCAGCGATCGGCTTCGCTCAGCCGCAAGGCCGCAACGGCGCTCAACGCCGAGCTACAAATATTGCCGTGCGTGAGCGGCACGATCTTCGGCCGCGACGTGGTGCCTGACGTGAACAAAAACAGCGCGATGGCTCCGGGCCCGATCGGATCGGACGACGGCTCGCCCGCCGCCCTGCCCGCAAGCGTGAACAGTCCGGCCGCCTCGCCTGTCGGCCTAAGATCAAAGACCGGCACGCCACGCGCCTGCGCCACGCAGCGCGCCGGTCCATCGACGCCGGCCGGCACGATCAACGCGCGCGGCCGCAAATCGGCAAAATATCGGTCGAGCTCCTCGGCCGAATAGGCGGGATTGATCGAGGCGCACGCCGCGTTCGCCGCCACCGCGACAATCGCGACCGCGAGCTCCGGCCCGTTCGGCATCAGCACGGCGAGCCTGTCGTCACGGCCGATGCCTTGGGCGCGCAAAGCGCGGCCGATGTCGTCGATGTGCCGATAAAGGCGGCGGTAGCTCAGCGGCGCGCAATCGGGCGCCAATATCGCGGGCGCCTCGGCAAAGCGTCGGGCATGACCTTGCAGCAGGTCATAAAGCGACGAAACCGGGGCGCTGACTTTTTGCTTTAAGGCGGGTTGGTCCAACACGGTGCTTCAGCCAAGAGGAATTTACGAACGCCAGCGCCGCATATCAGTGCTGGGCATGGGCGAGCCAGAACCGCATGTCCATGTCGCGGTACATCGCGGTCGCGGTGGTTTGGTGGTGCTCGGCATCCTCGGCTTTGCCGGCGCGGCGATGGAGCTTGCCGAGACCGAAGTGGCAGTGGGCGACGAGCGGGCGCATGCCGTGGCGTTGCGCGAGCGCCAGCGCATCCAGGTAGTGTCCGACGCCGCGCTCGTGGTCGAAACGGCCGGTGCTGGTTTCGATGTCGCCGAGCAGATGGCGGGCGTGAGCGGCAAAACCGGGTTGGCGCTGCGATGTTTCGATCGCGCTTTGCGCAAGGCGGCGCGCCTCGTCGAGCCGGCCAAGCCGTAGCGAGGCGCGGCCCACGGCATGATAGGCCCAGCCGCGATGGCCGACGATGCCATGGGCCGCTTGTCCCTCAAGGAGGGCCTCGGCTTCCCGGATGCGGTTTCGCGTCTCGTCTGCTTCGCCGGTTTCCGCCATCGCCCAGGCCGAGGAAGCGACCGCCCACGGCAGGTGGACGGCGACCTTGCCGCTGCGCAGCACCATCAGCCAGTGCTCGACCAGTGACAGCGCTTTCGCCCAGTCGCCCTTGAGCAGATGAGGCATGGAGGCTGCGAAATGCGCCCAGCCGATACTGAATGCATGCTGCGTCGGCTCGGCGATATGGATCGCCTCCGCCTCGTATTTCGCGGCTTCGGCAAAGCGGCCGAGCTCGGCGAGGCTCATGACCAGCCAGGCGCGGTCGAAGATCGATGCCGGCACCGCCATGCCGAAATGGTCGTTGACCAATTCGGCGGGTAGCGCGCCGAGATTATCGATGGCGAGCGCGACGACGCGTTCATAATCGCCGCGGTAGCAATGCGCCTGCTCGAGATAGCTCGTCGCGACGATGCGAAGCCGCACATCGTCAAGGCGCTCGGCGATCTCCAGCGCGCGCGACCCCGTGGTCAGCGCCTCGTCCAGCTCGTCGAGCGTCGAGTGAACCGTGGTCATGAAAGCGCAGACCTGGCCGCGGCGCCGATCATCCTTCAACTGCGTGGCGATGATCTCGGCTTCGCGCAGATGCTCGAGCATCTGCCGGCCTTCACCGAGCTGGCGCAGCACCGGCCGCAGGTCGAGACGCAGCTCGAAACCGCGCCCCAGCGCGGCCTGGCTCTCCGGCAGTTCCTTCAAGATGCCGAGCGCCTCCTCGAAACAGGAGCGGGCGTCGGCCAGCGCCGATCGCGCGGCGGCCTTGCCGCCGGCGAGATGCAGGTAATGCACCGCCTTGTCTTTGAGCTCGCCGCGAACCGCATGATGGGCAAGCCGCTCGACGTGCTCGCCGAGCCGGTCGGCATAAAGCTTTTCCATGGCATCGACGACGCGCTGGTGGGTGTCGCGGCGGCGCTGCTGCAAGAGCTCGTTATAGGCGACGTCGTGGGTCAGCGCGTGGGTGAAGGTGTATTGCAGGTCGGGAAACAGCTGGGTGGTGTAGAGGAATTCGGCCGCCTGCAGGTCGTCGAGCAAGGCGCGCAGGTCATCCTCCGACAGCCCGCTGATCGCCTGCAAGAGCGTGAATGAAAAGTCGTGCCCGATCACGGCCGCTTCCTGCAGCAGGCGCTTTTCGGTGGCCGGCAGCTTGTCGATGCGCGCGGCGAGCACCGCCTGCACGGTCGGCGGCACTTCGTTGCTCACAAACGGCCGCGCCAGGCGATATTTGCCACGGGCGCCTTCCAGCACGCCGCCAACGACCAGCGACCGCACGATCTCTTCGACGAAGAATGGATTGCCCGAGGCGCGCTCGATCAGGAAGCTTTTGATGGTCTCGACGCTCGGATCGGAGCCCAACAGCGCTTGCAAGAGTTCGGCGAAGCTTTCGCTGGCGAGCGGACTGAGGCGCAGCTGGCGGTAATTCGGCCGGCCCTTCCATTCGTCCTTGTATTCGGGCCGGCAACTGACCACCAGCAACAGCCGCGCGTCCTGGGCGCGGACGACCAGCTCGTTCAACAGCCCGATCGAAAGCGAATCGTACCAGGGCATGTCCTCGAACACCGTGACCACCGGCTGGACCTGGCTCTCGGCCACCAGCAAGCGGATCACCGCCTGATAGGTCTGTTGCCGATGCTCGATCGGGTCGAGCGACCGGAACGGATGATCGTCGTCCAGCGCATTGAGCAGATCCAGCACCGGCAGGATCACCTCTTGGAGCGATGGATCGAGGGAGAGGATTTTCCCCGATACTTTCTCGCGGACCGATTGGACGCCGTCATGGACGTTGAGCTTGAAGTAATGCCGGAGCAATTCGGTGATCGGCAGGTACGGCGTCGCGTGTCCGTAAGACGTCGAGTTGGATTCCAGGACGAGCCACCCGGCGGTGGGTTGCGAATGAATGAACTCGTGCACCAGGCGCGACTTGCCGACGCCGGCCTGGCCGACGATCGTCACCACCTGGCCGTGCCCTTGCTTGGCGAGCTCTTGGGCGCGGCGCATTTGCTCCAATTCGACGGTGCGGCCGACGAAGCGGGTCAAGCCGCGGCCGGCGGCGGCTTGCAGGCGGCTGCGCGCGGCGCCGGCGCCGGTCACCTCGTAGACGTCGACCGGATAGGTGAGCCCCTTCACCGGGAGCGCGCCGAGCGGCTTCATGGCAAGGTAGCCTTCCGCCAACCGGAACGTGTCCGCCGTCGTCAACACCGAGCCGGGCTTCGCCATCTGCTCCATGCGCGCGGCCAGGTGGGCGGTCTGGCCGACCACGGTGTAGTCCATGTGCAGATCGTTGCCGATGCCGGAAATGACGATTTCGCCTGAATTGACGCCGATCCGGATCATCACCGGCACGCCGTGGGCGAGCTGGATCTCGTCGGAATAGCGCGCGATGTTCTCCTGCATCCGCAGCGCCGCGTAACAGGCGCGCACCGCATGATCCTCGTGCGCCAGCGGCGCGCCGAACAGCGCCATCAGGCCGTCGCCCATGACGGTGTTCACGGTGCCTTCGTAGCGATGCACGGCCTCGATCATGCGCTCGAGCACCGCGTGGAGAAGCTTTTGCACCTCCTCCGGGTCGCGGTCGGCGATCACCTCCATCGAGCCTTTGATGTCGGCGAACAGCACGGTGATCAGCTTGCGCTCGCCTTCCAGCGCGGCCCGGGAGACGAGAATCTTATCGGCGATGTGCTGGGGCGTGTAGCTTTTGGGCGAAGCGAAGCGCGGATCCTCTTCGACCGCGCGCAATGGATGCCCGCATTGCAGGCAGAACCTGGCCGTCGATGAGACTTGGCTGCCACAGTTGCTGCAGCTGCGGGTCAGCGGAGTAGCACACTCCTCGCAGAACCTCGCCTTAGCGGTGTTTTCGTGCTGACACTTCGGGCATTTCATTCCAAGCCCCACAACAAAACGCTACCCGGAAGCGATACGAGACTACCGTCGCGCAGTATCGGCGACAAAGCAATTGTCCCGGTCCCTGACCGCCGGCAAGATTCGCTTCTAGAGAGCTAACAACGTCAGCTTGTGACTTCCAACCACACAGCTTTAGGTCGGATCAATGTGAGCGGTACCGATGGACCAGCCCTGCACGTCATGGTCCTACCAAACGGGCACCACCTTCGGAAGCATTCCGAAGCGCGGCACCATCCGTCAGAGGAATTGCTGGGCGGTTGCGATCACCTCGACCCAACCGGGAAGGGCGTGGATCAACGCAACCGTTAGTAAAGCTCCCAGCGCGCAGAACAGGATGACCGCGACCAGATCGGGATCCGTGAATGTCGCGACCAGCCGGTCCCACCGCGTCACTTTGCGCAACAGCGGGCTGTGCGCAGGATTGACCAGAATCAGACGCTCATCTCGCATGGATGACTGTGACATCGGCGACCTCCTCCAGGTTGCCGCCGACCGACATGGCTATTGTCATATTGGCCGGTGGCGAATCCGATGCCTGTAAGTGACTTTTCCCGGCCGCGGCGGCTGTGCCTCGCGTCACAGTGAATGTTTGGTATGGAACTCGTATCAATTGCGCCCGACCCATAATGGGGCTTAGGGCGACGTCACCAGCTCGCGCAGCGCCTCGGGCTTGAGGATGATCGTCCAGCGGTCCTTCAATTCCAGAATGCCGCGGCGCTGCCAGTCGCGCAGGCAACGGTTGACGTTCTCGCGGGTGCCGCCCGACATCTCCGCAAGCTCGCGCTGCGAGAGCGAAAGCTTCGCCGCGCCGTGTCCCTGGGCCGGGTAACTCAACAGCGTCTTGGCGAGCCGCGCCGGCAGGTCGAAGAAGGCGATGTCCGACATGCGCTCGTCGGAGCGGCGAATGCGCGCGCAAAGGATGGCCATCAGCTTCATGCAGGCCGCCGGGTTGCGTTCGAGGAACGGCAGCACGTCGCGGCGCTCCAAGACCATCAGCTCGCAATTGGTATGCGCGGTGGCATTGGCGGAGCGCGGCTTGCCGTCGAGCAGCGCAATCTCGCCGAACATCTCGCCTGCCCCGAGATCGGCAAGGATGATCTCCTTGCCCCGCACCGCGGGCAGCGAAATCCGCACCACGCCGAGAACCACCGCCATCATGCTGTCGCCGTGCTCGTCGATCCGGCAGATCGGATCGCCGGCGGCAAAGTGGCGGGGGTGAGCATGCGCCGCGAGCTCGAGGCGCGCCTTGCCGTCGAGAGCGCTGAACAGCGCGCACTTTTCCAGTAATTTGAGCCCGCGTTCGGCCGCCGGACTGTTCGCCATTGTCTTTGCCCCGTTGCCTGGCACGTTCCGATGATGGGAGCCACCAAGCGGCAAACCCGATTATTTTGATTCTGACCGGTGCGTGGCGCGGTCGCAACCGCCTTTTGGTGGTGGCGGCAGAAGGCTGGTTGCTGGCGCGGGACCCGAATGGCGGTTTTCGCTGCATTTTCGGTCGGATGCCCAATAATTCCCGGCGCTTGGCGATACGCGGCGCATGAACCGTGTCCTCGGCGTTTGCTTTCTAGCTAAACGGCCCCAGCACGCTAGATCGGGCAAAAATAGTATCGAGCTCCTGCGCCACTGTCGGCATCGGGCTAAGAAGCGCGGGCGCTTTGTCGGCATTGAACCACATTTGCGTTTCTCCGGCTATCGCGGCACGATGCCGCCCAAACCGGACATCAATCGCACCCAAGTACGCAAGCTTTACCAGTCAACCAAAATGGTTCCGAAACAGCTGCCGGAGGCGGGGCTCAACTATTCCCACGACCTTGAGGCCACACCCGATGGAAAAAAGGCATCTCGATTAGGGGATTTGATTGATGCAGGACTTCGAACTCGCGCGGCGGTACATTTTTGGAAGTATGCACCGTATTAAGGGGTATCTTGGACCCATTGATGCGTTGGCGATTTCAACAGTGCTCATCGGTCAAAAGGAAGCTCTAAAGAGCGGTGGAATTGCTGAGATTGGTATCTTTTTCGGCAGATCGTTTCTGCTCATGGCGTCCCTCATAGGCAAACACGAGAAGGCGCTCGCAGTAGATTTATTTGCTATAGGACAATCATCTGATGGTAAAGACAGTCGGCAATTGGCAACGTTTCTCAACAACGCGAAAGAAATCGGCCTGCAGCTCGATCGAAAAATGATATTTGTTGGAGAACTCTCGCAATCTCGACGGTTCACCCGAATTGCTAGAGGCTTGCCCTCTGAGGTTCGTGAGCATCGACGGAGGTCACAATTTTAATGCCGTGACTTCCGATGCAAATCTGGCGTCCAAGGTAATCGCTGATTTTGGAGTAATCTGCTTTGATGATTTCTGCGCTCCGGGATTGCCTGACGTGACGTTGGGTGTATTGGATTTTCTTCGCTTTGGCGGCGGCGCATTCACGCCTTTTGTAATCACCCAAAACAAGCTGTTCGTCTGCAGAAGGGAATATCATGATTTTTATATTGATATGATGCTCGGTGGCAATTTGCTGAATAAAGTCGCCAAGAAATCGATTTACATGAAATCAGTGCCGGTTCTATTTTTGCACCAGAGTTTTAAACAGCGGGCAAGATACGAGGCTTTCGTACGAGCGGGACTTGGTCGTCTCAACGAGTGTTTCTATTGAGGTAGCGTCTATGAGGCGATCGATCTAACGCTTTTCGGCTCGTTCGAATTTCTCTTCATGTTTCTGTCGCCAACACTTGTTGGCTATCATGGCCTGCGTCTTTACGGGAAACGAGACGCCGCTAAGGCGTTCCTAGTTCTGGCTCGTTGATTTTTTTGATGGTGGGGCGTTCGCCCGCTTGAGATTTGCGATCGAGATGCGCCCGATGGGGTGGAGGTCGAGGCGAGTTTCGACGAATTCAATCTTGATGTGCGTTTAAGATATGCCGGCGCGACTTCGCCAATTCCCGAAATCAAGCCGACACCACGGGAAATCATGGCGAGCGAAGACGGAGAACTGTTGCTTGCAGGCTACTTGCTGCGACGAAGTGCCGGTCGCATTTCGTCGCGCTTCAGCGGCAATGCCGCCGAGGTACCTTTGCATTCGACCATTAAAGAAATTACCAGCGCGAATAAGACGAAAGGCTAATGCGCGAACATGCCCAAGAAGCCAGCGAAACCATCTGCGGCTATTACGGACCGCCGCGCGTGCTGGTCAGGATCATGACCGCCGTTCGGAAGCATTCTGAAGCGCGGCGCTGTGGCGGTGGCGCTGCGGCCAAGGCCGCTCGCCAACACTTGGACCCCTGTCGTGGAACTCCCTCAACGCGAATGCACCTGCAACGGATTAACCACTGGCACCAGGTGATTTACGTCGCCCACGATATTGCGAATCCGATGGACGCAAAGACCCATTAGCGTTATTGCATCTGGCAGAAGCGGCTGACCGTCTATTGGGGCACTCGCTGTGGCCAAGGCCAATCTTCGGCTGAAAAAGCCTTCTTCCTACGCACCTTTGGCGTCGCGGGTGGCGGTGCTGGACGTGCTGTGGGGGGGGATCAGCCCACTTGCCGCATTTTTGCTGCGCGACGGCACCATTTACTCGCCCTCCGGGGTTGCGCGCTACTGCGGCATCTCATTTTTTGTTTCTCTGCTCGTCTTTCAATGGTTTCAGACCAGCTCGCCGATTTCCCGCTTCTATTCGCTCCGCGACGCTTTCGAGCTGTTCAAAGCCTGCGTCTTGATCGCGGCGCTGTCCGCTGTCGCGGCATTTCTGTTGACGCGGCTCGAAGACGCGCCGCGATCGATCCCGATCCTGCATTTCCTGTTGCTGGCCGCCGGACTACTGGGTGGACGAATTTTGTTGCGGCTGCGCCAAAGCTATCGCGACGCGCCATTGTCGGAGGCTGCAAAGCATGTCGACCGCGTTCTGATCATCCAGGCGTCCCGGCTCGCCTGGTTCTTCACCAAGATGGTGGAGGAGCTGGCGCCGGACCGCTATCGAATCGTAGCGATACTGGACGACGAGCCGAAGCTGAAACATCGCTCGCTCAACGGCTATCCCATCATCGGGGCGCCGGCGGATCTGGAAAAGGTCGTCGCCGATTATGCGATGCACGGGGTGCGGATCGACAAGGTGGTGCTCGCGGCACAGCCGCAAGACCTGTCGCCCGGCACTTGGGAGGACGTCAGCCGTCTGTGCTGCACGCTCAATATCGTCTTGCAAGTCCTGCCTGAGCGCCTGATCTCGGAGGACGCCGCGGCCCGGGCGGAGAGCATCGACATCGCGCAGCCGAATGCGCTCGCAATCGCCCGGCAATATGATTTCAACAAATCACTGGATCGCCCGTTCTGGGCGTTCAAGCGCGGGGCGGACTTGGTGCTAGCGCTCACCGCAGCCGTCGTGCTGTCGCCGATCGCCGCCGTCGTGTGCGGGCTGGTCCTCCTCGACGTCGGCATCCCCATCGTCTTCTGGCAACAGCGCGTCGGGCGCAACGGCGCGCCGCTTCATCTTTATAAATTCCGGACGCTGCAAACGCTTTTTGACCGGCAAACCAAAGAACGGCGCGTGGCGCAGCAACCCTCCGCCATCGGGCGCTTCCTGCAAAGAACGCGCTTCGATGAATTGCCGCAGCTGTGGAATATCCTCTCCGGCGACATGTCGCTGGTCGGTCCACGGCCGCTATTGCCGGCGGATCAGCCCGACGACCTTGAAGTGCGCCTCATGGTGCGGCCGGGACTGACGGGATGGGCGCAGGTTTGCGGGGGGAAGTCGATATCGGCCGATGAGAAAAACGCGCTGGATGCGTGGTACATCCGGCACGCATCGCTTTGGCTCGATCTGAAAATTGCAATACGAACAATTTGGATGCTGCTGGTTACCGGCGATCGCCGCGATGAAAAGGCGATCGCGATGGCGTTGCTCGTTCATTCTTACAGCGAAGTCGTCGACCCGCCGCATGCGACGGCCGGGCAAGCGCTCGGTGAAGCATCGGTTTCGTCGAACGTGAGCTTGTCGCCGGCCTTGTCGTTGAATTCCACGACGGCGAGAAGAAGCGCGTCCGGCATGTCGGAGCCTGCCGTCAAGGACCGGGTTCTTCCCGGTGTTTCGTCCAATCGGACCGGAAAATAGAGCGCAGATGTCGGCGGCCTATCCTTGAATTCGCCGCGCCGGCGCTCGCGGACGCAATAACGGTCAGGCGCGTTGAACTCGCTTTGGCACTCAAGTAGGGTGCGGGCGCCATTTGGTTCGATCGCGCGGTTACGCATTTGCTCGATTCTAAAAAACCCAACGCACACTCGAGCGCACCTGACGCCGCCATTTCGGAAAAGCCGGCAACGCCGGACGCGGACATATCGGAGTCTCTTGCGGATGGAAAACGGGCGCTCTAAGTCGGCGTTGATCACCGGCGCGACAGGGCAAGACGGCGCCTATCTCGCCGAATTGCTGCTCGGCAAGGGCTACGTCGTGCACGGCATCAAGCGGCGATCGTCCTCGTTCAACACGGCGCGCGTCGATCATCTCTACCGCGATCCCCATGAAGCAGGCGTCCGCTTCCATCTGCACTACGGCGACGTCACCGACGCGACCAACCTCATTCGCATCGTCCAGGAAACGCAGCCCGACGAGATTTACAATCTGGCGGCCCAATCCCACGTCCAGGTGTCGTTCGAGACGCCGGAATACACCGCCAACGCCGACGCCATCGGTACGCTGCGGCTGTTGGAAGCGATCCGGATTCTGGGCCGCGAAAAGCTGACCCGTTTTTATCAGGCGTCGACGTCGGAGCTTTACGGCAAGGTGCAGGAGACGCCGCAGAAGGAAACGACGCCGTTTTATCCGCGCTCGCCCTACGCCGCGGCGAAGCTCTACGCGCACTGGATCACCGTGAATTATCGCGAAGCCTACGGCATGCACGCCTCCAACGGCATTCTGTTCAACCACGAAAGCCCGATCCGCGGCGAGACCTTCGTGACGCGCAAGATCACCCGCGCGGTGGCCGCCATCGAGCTCGGCCTGCAAGCGACGCTGTTTCTCGGCAATCTCAATGCCAAGCGCGATTGGGGCCACGCCCGCGACTACGTCGAAGGCATGTGGCGGATCGTGCAGCAGGACGAGCCCGACGATTATGTGCTGGCAACCGGCGAAGCGCATTCGGTGCGCGAGTTCGTCGAAAAGGCGTTCGCCTGCGTCGGCCGCACCATCGTCTGGAAAGGCGCCGGCGCCGACGAGAAGGGGATGGATCGGGATTCCGGCAAGGTGCTCATTGAGGTCGATCCGCGCTATTTCCGTCCGACCGAAGTCGAAGCCCTGATCGGCGACCCGCGCAAGGCGCACAACAAGCTGGGCTGGCGTCATCGCGTGACGTTCGAGGAACTCGTGCAAGAGATGGTGAAGGCCGACCTCAAGGCGGTCCGGTTCGAGCAGCAGCGCCATGGCCGCAGCGACTGATCCAGGCGGCAGCGCCCAGGCGGCGAAAGCCCCTTCCCGGCTGTTCGAGCTGCGCGGACGGCGTGTCTTTGTCGCCGGCCATCGCGGCATGGTCGGCTCCGCCATCGTGCGGCGGCTTGCGGACGTGGATTGCGAAGTGATCACCGTCGGTCACGACCGCCTGGATTTGCTGCGCCAGGACGACACCGCCGCTTATCTTCGTTCGGCAAAGCCGGACGCGGTGATCGTTGCCGCGGCAAAGGTCGGCGGCATTGCCGCCAACAGCGCGTTTCCGGCCGACTTTATTTATCAGAATCTCATGATTGCGACGAACGTCGTCGATGCGGCGTTCCGTGCCGGCGTCGCCAAGCTGCTGTTCCTCGGCTCGTCCTGCATTTATCCGCGGCTGGCGCGCCAGCCGATGGCCGAGGAAGAGCTCTTGAGCGGACCGCTCGAGCCGACCAACGAGTTTTATGCGATCGCCAAGATCGCCGCCATAAAACTCTGCGCGGCGTATCGGCGCCAGTACGGCGCCGATTTCATCTCGGTCATGCCGACCAATGTTTACGGCCTGGGCGACAATTATCACCCGCAAGACAGCCACGTGATCGCCGGCCTGATGCGGCGCCTGCACGAGGCCAGACAATCGGGGGCGCCGACGGTGGCGGTCTGGGGCACCGGAACGCCGCAGCGCGAGTTCATCTTTGCCGACGATCTGGCCGACGCCTGCGTTTTCGTCATGGAAAATTATTCGGCCGAGGAGCATCTCAATATCGGCAGCGGCGAGGAGATCACCACGGCGGCGCTCGCAAGCCTTATCGCCGATGTCGTGGGCTATGGCGGCAAGCTCACTTTCGACGCGTCGCGTCCGGACGGCACGCCGCGAAAGCTGCTCGATGTCGGAAAGCTGCGCGCACTGGGCTGGACGTCGCGCACGCCATTGCGCGCCGGGCTGGAACGAAGCTATGCGGATTTCGTCGCGCGCGGCGAAGACCGTTAAGAAGCTTACGCGGCAGGCAGCGCGTAATTCCGATTCAAGCGCACCGGCACTTGCCGGCCGAGAATATTCAACAGCACCCGGATGCGCCCGGCATTATCCAACCGGTCGATGACGCCGAGCTGCTCGGCGAAGGGGCCGGCGGCAAAGCGCACCGGCGCGCCGACTTTCAGGCTCGAATCCAGCTGCAACAAGCCCTCGGCATCGGCAAGCGCCAGCATGGTTTCGACAACGCCCGCCGGCACCGGGCAAGGCAGTTCACCGGCCATCACGAGGGTGGAAATGCCAAATGTGCCGTTGACGCTTCGCCACCGATCCCGGTTCAAGTCGAGGAGGACAAACAGATAGCCGGGGAAGAATGCGGCGGTCACGGTAGAAAGCTTGCGCGCGTGTCGAATGGTCTTGCGGCGCTTCGGCAGGAAGGTGCGGAATTTTTGCTGCTCGAGCTGAACCTGTGCCCGCTTCTCGGCAAATTGCAGCGTCTGGACGGCATACCACCGTTCGCCGTCATTGGGCGCGTTGTCGCTAAGGTCGGCTGAAGCAACGGACATCGTTTGATGTGTTCGATATGTTTGATGTGTTTTTGACGTGTTCGCAGTCAACACGCAGGCTCGCAAGTTATCATCGGCCCGGCGTCGTAACAAGGACGTCACCCGGCATCGAGCTGATCGAGCAATCGGCGCCAGCGCGCCAGGCCTTGCCGGCGGGTAAAGTGCGCGTCGAGCATTTTTCGCGCCCGCGCACCCATTGCCAAAACCTGCTGCGGCGCGTCCGATAGCCGCCGCAATGTCGCGCCAAGCGTATCGCTATCGCCCGGCGCGATGACGAAGCCGCAATCGTGGCGCTGCACCAGCTGCGCGAGCTCTCCAGTCCCGGCGCCGATGACGACGACAGGCTTGCCGGCGGCGGCGATGCCGTAGAACTTGCTCGGCACGATCAACCCTTCAAGCCGCGGGTCGAGCGATACCCAATGCACGTCGGCCGCGCCCAAGGAATACGACAGCAGCGTTCGGGCTTGATAGGGCAGGAAGCGGAACGAGCCGGCAATGCCGCGCGCCTGCACCGCCGATGATAGTTCCTCGAAGCGCTTGCCGCCGCCGATCATCAGGAAAGCCGCGCGCGGCTCGTCGCGCAGCCGCTCCGCGGCGGCCAGCACGGTTTCGAACTCGTGCGCCCTGCCCAGGTTGCCCGAATATCCGAGAACGAATTTATCGGCCAAATTCCACTCCCGCCGCAGCGGATTGTCCGCCGGTGCAACGAGCCGGATGTCCTCGTCGTTGCACCAATTGGGAATGACGTGGATCCGCGAAGCCGGCGCGCCCAAAGCTTCGACTTTACGGCCCATCAGATCGCCGACCACGACGGTCGCCGCCGCCTCGCGCAAAGTGGTGTCGCGAAGCGCAGCCAGACCGGCGGCAACGGGGCCGCGCATCAACGGAACGCCCAGTTCGACCGCGGTTTCCGGATAGATATCTTGCAGCCAGTTCACCAGCCGCGCGCCGTTGCGGCGGGCGACCGGCCTGGCGACGATGGAAATCAGCGGCGGATCGGTTTTGGCAATCACGATATCGCCGCGCCGCACGAGGTCGTGCAGGCAGCGCCAAACCGACCGGTAGAACGAGACGTAGTCGATGGAGCGGCCGATCAGGGCGGCACGGCCGAATCCGGTCGACGCGACGCGGTGCACAGCGACGCCGTTGATGGTTTCGCGCTCCGGTAACGCCGCCTTGGGGTCGTCATAGATCTGCCGGCTGGTGACGAGGTGCACGTCGCGTCCGGCGCCGGCGAGATCAAAGGCGAGATCGGAAAGGATCTGGCTTGTTGCCGAATGGTCGGGTGCAAAAAATCGATTGATGAATATCAACCGGCGCATCGGGGACCGGCACGCCAATGCTCGGGATGCCAATGCTCGGGATGCCAAGTTCGGGATGCCAAGCCATGTCACGCCTCGGCGCTTCGTGTGAAGTCATTTTCGCAACTCCCAAAAAGCTTCACGGCGCGGACGACACCGTACGCCGGACCACGTGGCTGCCCAAAATCAACAGGTCCATCTTGGTGCGCAGGAAGCAGTCCAATGCTTCTTGCGGCCGGCAAACGACCGGCTCATTTTCGTTGAACGACGTATTGAGCACCATCGGCACGCCCGTCAGCCGAAAAAACGCCTCGATCAGGGCATGGTAGCGGGAATTGCCGGCCTGATCGACGGTCTGCAACCGCCCGGTGCCATCGACATGGGTGACGGCCGGAATCTGCTCGCGGCGCTCGGGCCGGATGGCAATGACCTGGAGCATGAAGGGCACGTCGTCGTCGCGCACGAACCAATCGGCGACTTTCTCGCGCAGGACCGATGGCGCGAAGGGGCGGAAGGATTCGCGGCGCTTGATCTTGAGGTTGAGGATATCCTTCATGTCGGCCCGCCGCGGATCGCCGAGGATCGAGCGATTGCCGAGCGCGCGCGGGCCCCATTCCATGCGGCCCTGAAACCAGCCGACCACGAGGCCTGAAGCGACTGCCGCCGCCGCCGTTTCGACCAGCACCTTTTCATCGTCGATCCGATGGACGGTACAGCCTTCGGCATCGATGGCGGCGCGGCGCTCCGCGAGCAGCGCTGCGTGCTCGGCGTCGGTGAATGACGGTCCCCAAAAGGCATGCGTCATCGCCGACGTCCGGCCGCCGGTGCGATGCCACACCGCCAGAGCCGCGCCGATCGCGCCGCCGGCGTCGCCCGCGGCCGATTGCAGATAGCATTGCCGGAACGCGGTGCGGTCCTTGATCTTGCCGTTGGCGACGGAATTGTAGGCGCAGCCGCCGGCGAGCGCGATGGCGCCATGGCGGTAGCGGCGTTGCAGCGTCGTCAGCAGATGGAAAAAGGCGTCCTCGTAAACGGCCTGCGTCGCGAAAGCCAGATTGCGATGCCGCGCCTCGAGCGGCGCTTCGGGTACGCGCGGCGGCCCGAGCTCGTCGATCAGCGCTTGCGAGAACAATCGACCGCAGGTCGGTTCGCCGCCGGGCCATTCATAGGCGATGTCGTCGCGGTGATGACGGAAGTATTTCAGGTCGAGCGCGAAGCTGCCGTCGTCGCGCAAGGACAAAAGCTTTGCCACCTCGTGCCGGCACGACGCATCGCCGTAGGCCGCAAGGCCCATCAATTTATATTCGTCGCCGTAATGCGGGAAGCCGAGATATTGGGTCATGGCTTGGTAGAAAACGCCAAGCGAATGCGGAAACAGCACCCGGCCGTCGAGTGACAGCGCGGTGCCGCGGCCGGTACCCCACGCCGCGCTGGCAAAATCGCCAAAACCGTCGACCGACACCACGGCCGCTTCGTCAAACGGCGACGGATAGAACGCCGAGGCGAGATGGGCGAAGTGATGCTCGACATATTCGATCGCGCCGGCAAAGGGCCGGCCCGGCAGCGCGCCTAGCTCCTCGGCGATGCCCGCCACTTGTTTGCGGTTGCGCAGCCGGTTCGCGATCAGGCGCGGACTTGGCCTGTGCGTGGCGATGTAAGCGAGCTTGCGGAAAAAATTGGCCCGGCCGCTGCGGTTGACCGCCACGCAGTCGACGTCGCCGAGATCGACCTTGGCTTCCTGCAAGCAATAGGCGATGGCGCGCGACGGGAAACCCGCCCAGTGCTTGAGCCGGCGAAATCGCTCCTCTTCGGCCGCGGCCAAGAGCACGCCGTCGCGCAGGATGCAGGCGGCCGCGTCGGCGTGGTAGGCGTTGATCCCGAGTATTATCAATCCGGCGCCGTCCTCAGCAGCGGCAAAAATCTTACCGGCATTTTCGATAGAGCGCGAATAGTTCGGGTCCGGAGAGGTAGATCGTCGCCATGCCCAGGCCGCCATTGCGGGCGAGCCATTGGCGAACGGCATCGGGATAGATGCTCATGAGCGTTCGTGTCGCCGGCTCATTGACGACCCTCGCGCCGAGAAAACCCGGCCGGTAGGCGGCGTGAAATCCAAGCGTCGCGTTGTCGGTCACGCAAATCCGCTCGCGGGGCACGATGCCGAGCACCATCGTGCAAGCCGACGAGCAAATCCCGTCGATGACAACTTGCTCTTTCGCGTCCCGCAGCGCGGTGAAACGGGACCAATATTCGCCGATATTGCCGCCGCGGTCGTCCGCGATCCGCACCGTCGCCGCCGCGGGATTTGACGCCGCCGCGTATGCCATCGGCGCGAGCGCGACGGCTGCGACCAGCGACCGGCGCAAACGAAAACATCCCCGGCTTCCGCGCAGGGATGTCAAAAACCGATCGTAAAAGGGCATTCAGCGTTCAAGGACTGATCGGAGGGTTCTCTGCAGTGCTGTTGTTGTTATTGTGATGCACGATTTCGTAGATGCCGAAACCAGCAAGGCCAAAGCCTGCCGCAACGCCCAAGAAATACAGGCCATTTGAATTATTGTCGTCCGCGAGCGAGCCCGATGCGCAGGGCGAGAGCGGCGCGATCGTCATGACGGCACCGGGCTGAACCGAGACTTTGCAGCCGTCGGCATAGGTGACGGCCGCGGCGCCGCCGGGACCCACCACGACGGAATCGCCGACATTGGCGTCCACCCGGCTATTGATGGGTTGGAAGCCCTGCCCCTGATTGAGCGACAGGTTGCCTTGAACCGGCTCAATTGTCGCAGCCCAGGAGCCGCTGACAAGGAGTAGAGAGCAGCCAACCAGCGAGACGCATAAGGATGACCGTCGGGCCATGGTATTCACCCCACTTCGCGCAACGTTGGGGAGTATAGCATGGCGGAGGCCATATTGAACGGGAACGCCGATTAATGTCCCGGTGTAGCTTTTCGGCAACAGCCGCAAGGGCCACGTTCTATGGCGTTAAGCTCATTGCGTCATGATCTGCCGCGTCACAAATGCTAAGCTCCTACGATCGCACAACTTTACGGATATGGGCCGTTGATTGACCTGCATTGCCATATGCTGCCGGGCATCGACGACGGTGCCGGCGATCTCACCGTGTCGTTGCAGATGGCGCGGGCGGCGGTCGCGCAGGGCATCACGGTGGTCGCCTGCACGCCGCATATCCTGCCGGGCCTCTACCACAATTCGGGCCCGGCGATTCGGCAGGCCGTAAAACAGCTTCAGGTTGCGCTTGACGAAAACGGCATTCCGCTCCGGCTGACCACCGGCGCGGACGTTCATATGGCCCCCGATTTCGTGGCCGGGCTGCGCTCCGGCCAACTGCTGTCGATCGCCGATTCGCGCTACGTGCTGGTCGAGCCGCCGCACCACACGGCGCCGCCGCAATTGGAGGATTTCTTTTTTAATCTGGTGGTCGCCGGCTATGTTCCCATTCTGACACATCCAGAGCGTCTGTCCTGGGTTCCTTCCCGCTACGAGGTCGTCAAAAGACTGGCTCGGGGCGGGGTCTGGATGCAGATCACGTCGGGCTCCTTCGCTGGCGCCTTTGGCCGCAATGCCCTATACTGGGCGCAGCGGTTGCTAGACGAGGGGTGCGTACACCTTATCGCGTCAGACGCTCATGATGCGGAGCGCCGGCCCCCCGATTTAGCCGCGGGGCGCGATCTCGTGGCGAAGCGCGTTGGCAACGAGGAAGCTCAACGCCTGGTGTTAACGCGGCCCATGGGGATATTGAAGGATGAGCCGCCTTCGAGCGTGCCGGGGCCATTAGGGGTGGTAGATGCCGAATCCGTGTCTTCCCGGGAAGCACCCGCTCAGTCCCGGATGCGCGGCAAGCCTCGCGCGGACAGCCATTCTGCTGATGGTTGGCGCGGTCTGTCTGGGCGGCTGCGCCGGTTCTTCAAGTAACAGCGCGGCGATGAACGGCGCCGGAGGCTACAACGCTCAGGGCGTCGTTGAAGCAAACCCCGACGCGGCAGGCGCGGCTTCGTTCGTACCCACTGCCGCCGCGGCCGCGCATCCGAGCGCCGCAGCCGCTGCCGCCGACAAGCTGACTTCGGTGGCGACGCCCGGGAACGCCGCCTACAAAATCGGCCCGGCGGATGTGCTCGACATCTCCGTATTCAAGGTTCCCGACTTGGCAAAAACGGTGCAAGTCGCCGATGACGGCACCATCAATTACCCTCTTATCGGCGAAGTGCCGGTTGCCGGAAAAACAGCGCACGACCTCGAGCGTGACCTGGCGCAAAGGCTTGGCGTCAAGTATTTGCGGTCCCCGCAAGTGAGCGTTCTGGTCAAAGAGTTCAACAGCCAGCGCGTGACCGTTTCGGGCTCGGTGAAAACAGCGGGCGTCTACGGCATCAAGGGAAACACGACGCTCGTTGCAAGTGCTGGCGATGGCCGGCGATGTCGATAACACGGTCGCCTCGGGCGATGTCGTCGTATTTCGAACAACCGACGGCCAGCACACTGCCGCGAGGTTCGATGTCGATGCGATCAAGGCGGGAAAAGCCGATGATCCGCAAATGCAGCCTGGCGATGTCGTCGTCGTCGATACGTCCGCCACGAAAGTTGCCTTGGGAAACGTCTTGAAGGTGCTCCCCATCGCGACGACGGCCGCCATCTTCTCGGGGTTATGAGCGTCTAACCATGAATTATCATCGAGCCAATTCGCCCGAAGACGGTGACGCGAAAGCCAGGAGTGTCGTTCCAGCGGCGCAATCCGCTCCCGCCGCGCGAAATCCGTATAGCAGTGCCGTGGGTGCCTATATGCGGACCCGCTGACCGAGGCGTCGCCGGATTTTCAGATCGATCTGCTCGACTATTTGCATATCCTGGTCAAACGCCGTTGGCTGATCCTCAGCGTGGTCGCGGCATCGCTGGTTCTCACCGTCCTGATCACGCTGATGCAGACCCCGCTCTATACATCGACTGTTCGGCTGCAGATCGACAGGCAGGTGGCCAAGATCGTCGAGGGCGGCAACATCACCCCGATCGAGGGGCCCGACCTGGAGTTCATGAAGACGCAATACGAGCTGCTCGAGGGCCGCACCATGGCCGAACGGGTTGCATCGGCGTTGAAGCTTGGGGACGACGCGGACTTTTTCAAACCGAGAGGCTTTTCGCTCATCGGGTTCCGTGAAGCGGCTTTTGGGATTTCGCTCGGCGCCGGCGGTTCAAGCCGGCACAAGGCAACAGGGCCAATCTCGAGCGCTGCCGCCGCCGGCATTGTGCCTGGCAATCGCGCAGTCATGCCGGTTCTCGGCTCCCGGCTGGTCGATATCAGCTATTCCGATCCGGAGCCGTCGCGGGCACAAAGAGTTGCCGGGGCCTATGCCGATGCCTTCATTGCCTCGAATTTGGACAAGCGATTTCAGGCCAATGCCTATGCGAAAGCCTTTCTCGAGGATCAGCTCACGCAATTGAAGCTGCGCCTGGAGCAGTCCGAAAAAGCGCTGTTGGATTTTGGCCAGAAGGAACAGATCGTTCAAACGAACGACGAAGGCTTCGATTGCGGAAAACAATCTTGCGGCGGCGAACGGCGCTCTGAGTACGCTGGTTTCGGAGCGCATCAAAAGATGAGGAGCTTGTGGAAGCAGCTTCAGACGCGGCAAACGCAATCAATTTGCCGCAGCTACTTTCCAACCCCGTCATCGAAGGATTGCGCGCTAAGCGCAACACGCTGGAAAGCGACTATCAGGACAAACTGCAGACATTCAAGCCGAGTTATCCGGCCATGGTGCGAACTGAGCAGCCAAATTGCCGAAATCGACCGGCAGCTGGCGGCTGAGGTGCAAACGCTGAAGGGATCCTATAAAGCGGCCTATGAATTCGTCTTTGAATCAAGAAAATGAAATGAAGAAGCGGATCGAGACTTTGCGCGGGGATGTTCTCGATCTGCAAAAGCGCAGCATCGAATACAATATTCTCAAACGCGAGGTCGATACCAACCAGTCGCTCTATGACGGCTCTGCTGCAGCGCTTCAAGGAAGTCGATATCGCCGGCGGTGTCGGCGCCAATAATGTGTTCGTCGTCGACACGGCTACCTTGCCGGGCGGCCCGTCGTCGCCAAGAATGTCAGCCGCGCGCTGATCATTGCGCTTGTCGCTTGGGTTGGCGGCGGGGCTCGGCGCTGCGTTTGGTCCTCGAGCATCTCGACGATACGCTGCGATCGCCGGAAGAAGTCGAGCGCGCTCTTGGATTACGCGACGCTCGGCATCATTCCCAAGATCGAAGCGGGCAAGACGCTCGAAGTCCGAATTGGCCGACCCGCGATCACACATGGCGGAGGCCTACCGCTCGCTGTGCACCGCGCTGCAACTATCGACGGAAAGTGGTCTGCCGAAGACGCTGCTGGTGACCAGCGCCGGACCCGGCGAGGGCAAAGTCGACCACGCTCTGTGACGATAGCCCGGCATTTCGCCAATATCGGCATGAAGGTTCTCCTCATCGATGCCGATCTGCGGAAGCCCTCGCTGCACAGCAAATTGAATCCGGAATACTCAGCTCGGGCTCAGCAACTATCTGACGGGAGCTTCCGAGCCGCCGAAACTTTTGCAGAAAACAGATCTTGCCGAACCTGGCCTTTATGGCCTCCGGGCCGCTGCCGCCCAATGCGGCAGATCTGCTCGGCAGTTCGCGGCTGTTGTCGCTGCTTTCGGTCGGATTGGAGGTCTTCGATTTGATTGTCGTCGACAGCCCGCCGGTCATGGGGCTTGCCGATGCGCCGCTGTTGTCGAGCGCGGTCGGGTCGACGATTTTCGTTGTCGGCGCCGGACAGGTACGAACCAAGCTGGTTCGCGCTGCGATCAAGCGCCTGCAGTTTTCACGCAGCCTCGCTCATCGGCACGGTCATCACCCGGTTCGACGCCCGGAAGCTCGTACGGCTACGGCTACGGTTATGGCTACGGCTATGGCTATGGCTATGGTTATGGCCATGGCGATGGCGGCCATGCCGAGCCGGCGATCGCCGTCAATGCCGCCGAACGCACCGGCCGAAGACTGACCAACGACGCAGACGGAAGGATGATGTCGGACAGGATGGCATTGAAAATTGCCATCGATCTCGATGCATGTCCCGTCGCAGGTTCGGCTGTTTCGATCGGAGCCGTTGCCGGATGGCGTGCTGATGCTGCTGCGCATTGCGGCGGGCGATGAGGAGAGCGAGCAAACTGCGGTCGCATCTAACCGGTCGGTCGCTGGACAGTCATACGAAAAGCCGCGATGTTCTTCATCGAGCAGATCTTGTTTGCTCCTGACGCCGACAGTTATCGGGTGCTCGGAACGGACCCGCAGGCAAGCTCCGGCGAACTTAGACGCAATGTCGCGCTGTCTGTTGCGATGGCTGCACCCCGATTTCGATCCGCGGGGCGAGCGGTCGGTATTCATCGGCAGAGTGACAACGGCTTGGAACAATCTGAAAACGCCAGAACGACGCACTGCCTATGACGAACAGCATTGCTCAACGCGCGCGCGCAGAAAAGTCTCGTTCAAAGACCGGCAAATCGCAGGACAGGACGGCAAATTCCGCTCACGGCGTTTACCAATGGCGGCTCTGCTGCAACGTCGGTTCGGCGGCACGCGTGCACCGATAGCGCAGCGCGGAAAAGGTCGGATTGCTGCGACGGGCGCTTTCGGTGCTGTTTCAGCGGCCGCCGCAATAGGTTTCCCGGCAACTCCATCCTGGTTGCAGCGGTCGATACATGGCGGTCGATACATGACAGGCAACGCGCATCGGCCGGCACGATGACAACAAGAAACACCAGCGGCTCGTTTACGGCCGGCAATGCCGAACCATTCCGCTTCATGTCCTCGCCACATCCATGCCACTATTTCAATTTCCCTAGGCAGCCGCGCAGGCGCGATCAGCCATGAAAATCCAGGCGCGGCCACAGTTTAAATCGCGAGCGATTGTTCTCGGTATCGCCGGCGCACTATTGGCGTGGTTGGTGGTATCGCGAAGTCTTGCCGCCTACCTCGCCGACGTCGCACCCCAAGCCGCATTGTGGCTCGATCCGCAACAGCCGCAGGCGCTTGTCAATCTCGCCGACCGGTCGGTCAATGCGTCGGCTAGCACGAACGCGCCCAACGCCGAAGATCGAGATCAAGTTCCGGAAAATCCGGAACCCGGCGAAGCATCGAGCACGAGCGCCCCCGCTGCGGCCATTCCGGATCAAATCGCCGGCGGCGGCACCAGCGTCAAGGATAGTGGCGGGGATAATCTCCGGAATTTGGACCGCAGCTTTGCAATGGTCAACGTCAAACCGAAGTATCGATCTCGCTGCGATTCGCGCCGAGGCCGAGTCCGCGTTGATACGCGATCCGCTCAACGCACGTGCGTTGCGGGTTTTAGGTCAGGTCGCCGATGCCGGCGGAAATAACGCGGATGTCTTGAAGTTCATGACCGCCGCCACCAAGGTGTCGCTCCACGAAAATATTGCCGTTTATTGGATGATGCGCAAAAGTGCCGAGGGCGGCGACTATAAGACGGCGATCTTCTACGCAGATGCATTATTGAGGACGAATCCCGGACTGGCGCCGATCGTGGTGCCGCTGTTGGCGCATTTCGCGGAACTGCCGGCATCCAAGGAATTGGTCAATCAAGCTCTGGAAAGCAACCCGCCGTGGCGCAATGTGTTCTTTGAATATCTGCCCAGCGGTATTTCCGATGCCCGAACACCGCTTGATCTTTTGTTGGCGCTCAGAACGAGCCCGGCGCCGCCGGATGCCAAGGAAATCGACGACTATCTGGGCATCCTGATCACGCATAAATTCTACGATCTCGCATATTATGCCTGGTTGCAGTTTCTGCCGCCCGACCAATTGCGCAGCGCCGGCTTGCTTTTCAATGGCGACTTCGAAGTCCGTCCATCGGGATCGCCGTTCGATTGGACGATCAGACAGGGATCGGGCGTTACCGTCGATATCGTCCCGACGCCGGACAAAGCCGAAGGACATGCGTTGTTGATTGAATTTCTTTTCGGCCGCGTGGATTACCACAGCGTCAGCGAGCTCGTTCTGCTGGCGCCCGGCACTTATCAATTCGACGGGCAATACAAGGGGAAGATTGCCGGTCCCCGTGGACTGAAGTGGCGCCTCGTTTGTGCCGGCGAGGCCGCAACGCGCATCGGCGAGAGCCCGATGATCAGCGGCGTTACATCGGCGTGGAAGGACGTTCAGTTCATTTTCACGGTGCCGGCCGCGGATTGCCGTGCCCAGTATGTTAAGCTGGATCTCGATGCGCGGATGGCCTCGGAGCAACTTGTCTCGGGGGCGATCATGTTCGACGAGCTTCATATCTCTCGTGTGACCAATCCGCCGAGCGCGCAACAATCGAACAACTAACAGGGTTCGCTCCCAAGGGAGAAACCGGGGACCGTGGCTTTTCTAGAACTCGCTTCGAAATCATCCGCTTGGCGTCAGGCTGGCGCAGCTTGCGCCTTTGCGGGCATGGGAGCAGCGGCCCCGGCTGTTCTTCATCCTCTGCGCCGTTACGGTGGTTTCTTCGCTGCTTCTTGGCGGCGGCACGCGAGGCGGATTTCTGTCCGACACGATCTTGGAATTGATCGCCATCCCGGCATTCCTGGCATCGCTCTCGTCGCTCGTCGCATTGCCGCGGTCGGAAAGCAAGCAGCGCGCCGAATGGCCGCTGATGCTGTGTCTTGCGATCGCCGCGTTGCCGCTCGTGCAACTTGTTCCACTGCCGCCATGGCTTTGGACAGCACTGCCGAACAGAGACCAGATGGTGGCTGTTTTCGGCGTGCTGGGGCATGAGCTGCCGTGGCTGCCGATCAGCGTGTCGCCGACCGCAACGTGGGTCAGCGTGCTTTCGCTGCTGCCGCCATTGGCAATCTTTCTTGGCGTGATCCAGCTCGGTTACCGCGAGCGGCGCGTCATGAGCCTGATTTTTATCGCCGTCGGGATTGTCGCAGCGTTTGTCGGGCTTGCCCAGGTTGCGCAAGGTCCGGGCAGTCCCTTGCGATTTTTTACCGTCACCAACGAGTCCGAGGCGGTTGGATTTTTCGCAAATCGGAACCATTTCGCCGCGCTGCTTTATTCGCTCCTTTTGTTCGGCGCGGCGTGGGCGACGAACGTGGCTTTCACGGTAGGCTCCTGGAGCGATCGAAAAAGCTTCGAAACATCCACCATCGCGATGCTGACGGGCTGCTTCCTCGGCCTTGTCATCCTGATTGTGACCGAATCCATCACGCGCTCGCGCGCCGGACTTGCGCTGACCATTATCGCGGTCGCCGGCGCGCTTGCATTGCCGCTGGCGGATCGGCGCCGGTCGACCGGAGGCGTAACACCCGTCAGATTGATCCTGGCATCGGCGTCGTTGGCGATCGTGCTTGCCGTGCAATTTGCGCTTTATCGCATTCTCGACAGGTTCGCCGACGACCCGTTGGCGGATTCCAGAGTGACGTTTGCGCGCAATACGATCGCGGCGGCGAAGGCTTACATGCCATTCGGCAGCGGCGTCGGCACTTTTGTCTCGGTGTATCCGACATTCGAGCTGCCGCAAGACGCGATATCCAATGCCTTTGTCAATCACGCCCACGACGATCTGCTCGAGGTTTGGCTCGAAGGCGGCGCGATCAGTCTGTGCCTTATGGCCGCGTTTGCGGCCTGGTTTCTGCTGCGCACGGCAAAGATCTGGTGGCGCGCAGCCGGACACGATGCGCGCGATTGATCTTCTTCTTGCCCGCGCCGCGACGATTGCCGTTCCCCTCATCATTGCGCATTGCGTGGTCGATTATCCACTACGGACCGGGGCGATCATGGCGGTTTTTGCCTTTTCGTGCGCGCTTTTGATCGAGCCTCTGGCACCGGCGTGGCACGAGACGGCGGTCGAGCCGGCCAAGGCAAGAGAGCCAACCATGGCTTCGCTATCGCCGGCCGTGCCGGCGCGCGTACCGGCGGCCGCGGACGGCGCGGACACCGCCGCTGCGAAATCGCCGGCACAGCCGAAGGGCCGCTGGGGGGAAGATGTCGAATGGCCCGACCAGTGGCGGAACGACAGCCACGAATAGGCACAAAAAGCTTATTTTTCAGGGGGATCGGCCCCTGGTTGCGGCCTTGATTCTGGGCTATTTCTCTTCCTTCTGTTTGGCTGTGCGCCGGTGGTGAACACGGCACGATAGAGCTGGAATTCGGGTGTGCTTCACCCGAACTGCGGTAGCTTTTCTCGCCAACCTTCCCGACATTCAGGTGTCCCGGTGAGCTGTCTCCTAAACGGAAGCATTCTGGTGACCGGCGGCACCGGCTCGTTCGGGCACGCCTTCGTTACGATGACGCTTGCCAAATTCGATCCGCGCCGCCTGGTGATCTATTCGCGCGACGAGATGAAGCAGTGGGAGATGGCCAAACGCTACGCCGACGATCGCCGCGTGCGATTCTTCATCGGCGACGTCCGCGACCGCGAGCGGCTGAGCCGGGCACTCGACGGCATCGACTACGTGGTTCATGCCGCTGCATTGAAGATCGTGCCGACCGCGGAATACAATCCGTTCGAATGCGCGAAGACCAATATCATCGGCGCGATGAACGTCATCGACGTTTGCATCGACAAGGGCGTGCGGCGGGTCGTTGCGCTGTCCACCGACAAGGCGAGCAGTCCAATCAACCTGTACGGGGCGACCAAACTCGTCTCCGATAAGCTTTTCGTCGCCGGCAATGCCTATGCGGGCGGACACGACACGCGATTTGCGGTGGTGCGGTATGGCAACGTCATGGGCTCGCGCGGTTCCGTCATTCCGCTGTTCCTGTCACTCGCCGGCCAAGAACGGCTGCCGATCACCGACCCGCAAATGACCCGTTTCATGGTCACTCTCGAGCAGGGCGTGGAGCTGGTGTGGCAGGCATTCGACGACATGCATGGCGGTGAAATCTACGTCAAGAAAGTGCCCTCCATTAAGATCGTCGATATCGCGCGCGCGGTAGACCCGAATGCGGTGCCGGACATCGTCGGCATTCGCCCCGGTGAGAAGCTGCACGAGCAGATGATCAGCGCCGAAGACTCCCGCCACACGTTCGAATATGACGGCTATTACAAGATCGTGCCGGCGATCAACACGTGGGGAAACGAGAACCGCATCAAGGACGGCAAAAAAGTCGCCGCGGGATTTGTCTATGCGTCCGACAACAATACCGAATGGATGTCGGTGGGGACACTGCGCGCATGGATCGACGCTCATCGCGGCATGTTAGGCAAGATCTGAACGTGACGCTCGCCAGATGACAAATGAAATAGAGCATCGCCGGAGGCACAAAAATCCAACTTACAAAACTGCGCAAGAGAAATTTTGGGCCGGCGACTTCGGTACCCGCTATATCGACAGGAATAGAAGCGAGAAGATTCTCGCGGCAAGCGTTGCCTTATTCTCCACAGCGCTTCGACGTACGCAAGGCATCCGTGATTGTATCGAATTCGGCGCGAATATCGGCATCAATCTTCGCGCCCTGCAACTTCTTTACCCCGGACTTCGGCCCTATGCGGTTGAAATCAACGCCACAGCGGTGGCAACACTTGAAGGTGTTGTTCCTCGTGAGAATATCCATTTTATCTCGATTCTCGATTTTGCACCGAAGCGTAATTACGACCTGGTGATAGTGAAGACCGTACTTATTCACATCAATCCGAGTTGGTTAAGCAATGTTTATGAAAAACTTTATCGATCGTGTGGACGCTATCTCGTGATCTGCGAATATTACAATCCATCTCCGACCATGGTTGAGTATCGCGGATATAAAGCCCGGCTGTTCAAACGCGATTTTGCCGGAGAAATGCTCGACAAATATCGCGACCTTTCCCTTCTCGACTATGGGTTTGTCTACCATCGCGACCCGAATTTTCCTCAGGACGATGTCAACTGGTTCCTGCTCGAAAAAGTCTCGCGGAGCGGGAAGTGATCGTTGCGATCATCCCTGCTCGCGGCGGCAGCAAGCGCATCCCACGCAAGAATATTCGCTTGTTTGCCGGCAAGCCCATCATCATTTACTCGATCGCGGCCGCGCAGAAATGCGGTTTGTTCGATCGTGTCGTCGTTTCGACCGACGATGCGGAAATCGCGGCAGTGGCGCGCGATTGCGGGGCGGAGACGCCATTCGTTCGCCCGCCGGAACTGTCCGATGAGCATACCGGCACTATTGCGGTCACCGGGCACGCGGTGACCTGGCTTGCCGAGCATGGCTGTGACGTCGAGTTGGCGTGCTGCATCTATGCGACGGCACCGTTTCTGACTGTCGAAGACCTGCGCCGCGGCCATGACGTGTTGATCGAAAGCGGCAAGACTTTCGCCTTCTCGGTGACGTCCTTTCCATTTCCGATTCAGCGCGCGCTTCGCATCACGCCGGACGGTGCTGTCGCCGCGATGCACCCGCAATGGATCGAGCGGCGGTCGCAGGACCTTGAGGAAGCGCATCACGATGCCGGTCAGTTCTATTGGGGCCGCACCGAGGGCTTTCGCGACAAGCTTTCGCTCTATGCCGGCAATGCGGTTCCGGTCGTCCTACCGCGCTACCGCGTGCAGGACATCGATACGGTCGAGGATTGGCGGCAGGCCGAGCTCATGTATGGCGCGCTTATGACGGCGGCAGCGTCCGGCAAATCGTGATGTCTACCGTCGTCGTTACCGGATCGCGGGGTCTCCTGGGCGCGACGCTGATGCGGGTGCTGCCCGAGGCCGGATTTCGCGCCGTTCCCATTACCGGCGATATTCGCGACACCGCGGGCCTCACAAAGCAGATTGCGCAAGCGGCGCCGAACCATGTCGTGCACGCGGCGGCGATGACCTACGTCGCGGCATGCGAGCGCCAGCCGCAGGAAGCCTTTGCCGTCAACGGCGGGGGCACGAAAAACGTCGTCGCGGCAGCGCGCGCCGCGGGCGCGCCTGTTCTGTATATTTCGACGGCGTCGGTATTCAGGGGCGATCATGGCGATTACCGCGAGGAGGATGTGCCGGAGCCGACCAATGCTTACAACCAATCCAAACGCGAGGGCGAACGGCACACGCTCGATTATGACAGAGGCACCGTGCTGCGGCTCAATCTGATTGGCATCCACCCGGATGGCTCACGCGGCAAGAATTTTTTCGAATGGCTGCTGGATGGCATTCGCGCCGACAAGAACATGACCATGTTTGCCGACGCCTGCATCAATCCGCTGTCCAACTGGACCATCGCCGCGCTGATAGCGAAAATCCTGACGCGCGATCGCTTGGGCAAAATTCTCCACATCGGCAGCCGCGACGTGAAGTCCAAGGCCGCGATCGGCGAACTGACGCGCGCGCGATTCCCCGACTATCGCGGCACCATGCAACCGGGCAGCGTCGACGCCATCGCCGACGGCGTATTCCGGCCCAAACAGATGTGGCTCAATACCGGCAAAGCGGCCGCGCTCCTCGGCCCGATGCCGACCGTCGCGCAGGAGCTCGATACGATCTTTGCGCGATCGCGCTTGCCGGCAACTCTTGGCTAGAAAGCATTGGCTAGAAAGCATTGGCTAGAAAGCAAATGAAAAGGGCGCCGTTCAAGCGCGAGATGCGCATCGGCAAGCGGCCGGTCGGCGCCGGGCACCCGGCTTACATCATTGCCGAGATCGGCTCCAATTTCGACGGTTCGCTCGCCCGCGCAAAACGGCTGGCGCGGCTGTGCAAGGCGGCAGGCGCCGATGCGTTCAAGATTCAGAATTTCACCGCGCCAAAAATCGTCTCGGACGTCGGTTTCAAAAACCTGCAAGTGGCGTTCCAGGCCAAATGGGATAAGCCGGTTGTCGAAGTGTACCGCGCCGCCGAATTTCCCCGCGCTTGGCTTAAAGGCATATCGGATTACTGCCGCAAGATCGGCATCGACTTCTTCTCGTCGCCCTACGACACCGAGGCGGTCGATCTTCTCGAACGGATCGGTGTGCCGGCCCACAAGCTCGGCGCCGGCGAGATCGATAATCTCGAGTTCATCGCCTATGTCGCCAAAACCGGCAAGCCGGTGATCATCAGCGCCGGAGCCGCGACTTGGCCGAGATCCGACAAGCGGTCGGCGTCATGCGCAAGGCCGGCAACGACAAGCTGATCCTCCTGCAATGCGTCACCAACTATCCGTCGCCGGTGGCCGACGCCAATCTCAAGGCCATGGTGGCCATCGGCGAGGAGTTCAAGGCGCCGGTCGGCTATTCCGACCACACCATCGGCAAGGAGGGCGGAGCGGACGATCCGCTCGGCGGCTTGACCGTACCGCTCGGAGCCGTGGCGCTCGGCGCCTGCGTGATCGAGAAGCACGTCACCGACGACCGCTCGCGCACCGGGCCCGACCATCCCTTTGCCGTGACCATGCCGGAACTCGCGACCATGATCCGCGGCATCCGGGCGATGGAAGCCGCGCTCGGCGACGGCAAGAAACGCGTCATGCCGTCCGAGAAAGAGACCGTCATCATTCAACGGCGCGGCATGTACGCGGCCAAGGACATCGCCAAGGGCGAAGCGATCCGGCGCGGCGCGATACTCTATTTGCGGCCCGCGGTCGGCTTGCGGCCGCCGCTCATCAAGAAGGTCATCGGCAGCAAAGCCCGGCGCGCGATCAAGGCCGGCCAACCGGTTCGCCATCGCGATGTCTTCCGCTAGCCGGGTCATAGCGGTTATCCCGGCGTTCAACGAAGCGAAGACGATAGCGGCGGTCGTCCGAGGCCTCCGCGCGCATGTCGCCGAGGTCATTGTCGTGGATGATCACTCCTCCGACGCCACCGGCGAGGAGGCGAGGCGAGCGGGCGCCGTCGTGTTGCGCAATAGCGCCAATCTCGGCTACGACGGATCGCTCAATGCCGGCTTTGCCGAAGCCGCGCACCGCGGCGCCGATATCATCCTGACCTTCGACGCCGATGGCGAGCACGATGCCGCGGACGTGCCGCGGCTGGTCGCGCCGATCGCCGAGGGGCGCGCCGATATCGTCGCCGGCCAGCGGCCGCGCACAACCGCATTCGCCGAAACGCTATTCGCACTTTACACGCGCTTGCGCTACGGCATTGCCGATCCGCTCTGTGGACTCAAGGCTTACCGCAGGAGCGTTTATGACGCGGTCGGCCAGTTCGATACCGTCCAATCCATCGGCACGGAACTGATGATCAAGGGTTTGCAGAAAAAGTTTCGTCTCGCGCTTTTGCCCATCGTCCTGCACCGGCGGGTCGACGACAGCTCCCGCTTCTACGCGCGGCGGCTGCGCGCCAACCTCAAGATTTTGCGGGCGGCGTGGCGGGTCTTGTTGGCCTGATCCGGCAATGTCGCGCATCGTGCTTCTCGGACCCAGCCGCCGCCTGCCGGAAGCTGCCGACGTGATCGGCATGCCATTCGAGGTGGCGCCCGACAGCGCGTTATCCGCGCGCTTCGCCGACGCGTGGCCGCTGGCGCGACTGATCGGCGATTTCGAGGACAAGAAGGCCCAGGCTCACGCGCTGGCCCGGCGGCTGTTGGCCGATGAACCTGCGCTGCGGGGCGTGCGTCAGCTCGGCGTTTTCGAAGAGGTGGTGATCCGCGAGCTGCAGCGCGGCTTTCATCTCCTGTATCTCCACGACCAGCTCCTGGCCAACGGCATCGACGAATGTGTCTTCGCCGAACCGGCGAAGCTGGGTTCCGAGCTTGCAACGCTCGCCCAAATGCTGGGCGCCAAGTTACGGGTCACGACCGCCGGCCCGCCGCCGAACGCGGCCGCAAGCAGCTTGAAGCGAAGCTGGCGGCGGCTTCGCGCCTCGGGCCTTGCCGCCTCGGCGCTCCGCACGGAACTGCACCAACTGCTGGAGCGGATCGATCCGTTTCACCGGCGCCATATGCTCAGGCGAAAAAAGCAACAATGGCGCCACAACGACATCTGGTTCTACACGACCGCGCGTACGTTCACGAATATTGGCCTCGTCTACGAGCCTTATTTCCCCCGCTCGCTCCGCTTTCTGGTGGAAAATCCGCTCACCGGCGGCAAGCCGCTTGAGGAAATCGGGCGTCCCGGCGTTTCTCTCTACGACTTTGCCGACAATGAATTCGTGCCCGCGGCGTCGGAACTGAGAACGGCACGCGGCCTCATCGAGCGCCATCTCGCGAATGTCGCAGTGACGGGCAGCGAGCAAATATTGCGCGATCTCTTTGTTCGCGGCGCGTTTTTCCAGGACTTCCTGAGCCGGCATTTGCCCTACGGGCTGTTTGTTGCGCGCGTGTTCGCGCGCTGGCTCGACGCGGTGCAGCCGGCGGCGCTCGTCGTCGGCAATCCGGTATTCGAGGGGCCGTCGCTCACGCTAGCGCAACAGCGTGGCATTCCGACGCTGGTCTTGCAGCACGGCATACTGGGAGATTTTTGTCAGTTCATCGATCCGCCCGTTGACCATTATGTCGTGCGTGGCGGGTTTTGGCGCGACTTTCTGGCGCCGCCGGTGCGGCCGCGAGCGCTGGTCTTGAACCCGCCCGAACCCGGCCCGGCAACGCCGCAACAGTCCGGCTCCCGCCGCAGTATTCTGTTTCTCACATCGCCCTACTCCCTACAGGAATTCTGGAACGAAGCGGATCTGGACGACATTCTTCGCAGCTTGGTGGCGACCGCCGCGTCGGAGCGCGTCGAGCTCATCATCAGGGTGCATCCGCTCGAGCAAGTGGCGCAGTATCGGGTCAGGCTCGAGACATTGTTCGGCAAAACGCTCGATGGCGTCGACGTGACGTTCAGTCAAGGCGCGGGACTTCACAACGTGTTGTCGCGCGCCGCCGTCGCGGTGACTTATTCTTCGACGGTCTTTCTCGACTGCATTAAACTGGGCGTTCCCATCGTCAGTTTCGATTGGCATCATTTCAGCTACAAACGGCAGGTCGAAAGACACGGCGTGTTCCACTTCGCCCAAAGCCTTGCGCATCTGCGGGAGCTGTTGACCGCGGCGTTACGTGGATCGTTGCACGGATATCGCGGCACGATAGAGCCGTTTTTGGCAAGAAGCTCGGTGGAGGAGATCAGGGCCGGCCTGGACCAGGCAATCCGGGGAACGGGCCGAAAGCCTTTCGAGATTTCAGCCGATGCAGTGACATTGGATCGCCGCCACGGCCTGGGCGAAGCCGCGGCCATCGGCTCTCGCGTCGCCGAGCTATGAGCCCGGCCGCCAAAGAGTCCCATATCGGCAAGCGATGAAAATCATCGTGCCAAGACTGGTCGACGCGGACAATCTCAATGCGCAGAACCTCAGCGCCCGCAGCCTGCTGTCCGGCTTCACGCGCGAGAATTGCCAGTGGCATTGTGCCTGCTACGGTGAGCCCGACCCCGCGGTCATCGCGAACGCGACGGTGACAGTGACGCGTCTGGCGCCGTGGCGGGCTTGGCCGTGGCATTTGGCGTTGTTCTATCAACAATCCGCGGATGCGATCTTTTATCCAGGTCTCGAGTGGTACGATCGCATCGGCCTGCAATGGCGCGATCGTACGCGCCGCTCGATCCCGGTGATTGCCACGCTTGAAGGTCTCGTCGGCGGACCGAAACGCGAAGAGCGATTAAGCCGGATCGCGGGTCATCCGGTGTACTGCCACCGCGTTTCGCAACAGACGTCAGACACGGTCGATTACGTATTGCGTCGGGCAGATCATATCATCGCCATAAGTCCATTTTTGGCGAAGGCGGCGCGCGCGCTTTACGGCGACAAATGTTCCGTTCTGCCCTTGGGCGTCGATCTTGCGATGTATACGCCTGGCAGCCGTTCGAAATCAGACCGGACCAAAAAGGTCGTCAGCGTGGGAAATATACGCCGGCACAAACGGCCGGAAGTTTTTCTTGATTTGGCGCAGCGATTTCGCGATGCGCAATTTTGCTGGATCGGCGACGGCGACCGGCGGAGCGAGCTGATCGCGGCGGCGGCGCAACGGGGGCTTCGAAATCTGAGTTTTCCCGGCAGGCTTACGCACGCACAAAAGGCCGAAGAGCTGCGAACGGCGGATGTTTTCGTCATGCCATCCCACTCGGAGGGCGTACCAAAAGTGACGCAGGAAGCAGCGGCGTCCGGCGTTCCGTGCATCGTCTTCGGCTATTACGAACCGCCTTCGGTCATCGACGGCCAAAATGGCTATCGCGTGTGGAGCGACGGCGAATTGGAACAGCGGCTCGGGGAATTACTGGAAAATCCCGGCTTGTGCGCGGGCATGGGCCGAACAGGGCGCGAAATGGCGCGGGCGTGGGATTGGTCGGTCGTGGCGCCGCTCTGGGAGCGCGCGCTGGTCGAAGTCTATCGAGGGTTTTAGCGGCGCTCAAACCCGCACCGCCGGGATGAAATCGTCTTGATTACTCCTAGCGAACAACAGCGCTTGGCGGCGAGCACAGTGCGTTTGGGCACCCAGGCGCTGGTGCTTCTCCTGGGTAACGCCTTTACGTTATGTGTCGGACTGCCGCTGCAAATTTATGTGGCGCGCGTCCTTGGCGCCGCCGACTTGGGCGTTTTTGCGCTTATTGAAGCTGCAACGGGTTTGTTGTCGGGGTTGCTGTCGTTCGGCATAGCCGCAGCCGTCGTCAAGTTCATCCCTCAACACCTTGAAAAGGGCGAGTTCCAGTCCATCAAGCAACTGCTGGCGCGAGGCGCCATGGTGCTGGGGATCGGCGGCGGTCTTGCCTATGTCGGCATGGTTCTGCTCGCTCCGTCAGCACTGATATGGTGGCCGGAACTTGCGCAGTACGGAACAGTGATCGATGTCATGGCATTGCTCACGCCGCTTGGATTGCTGATGTTTTTCTTTCAGCAAGGACTGCGCGGTTTTCAGGAAATACGCTACGTCGTGATCGGATCATCGGTGCTGCAATTGACGGTGAAAGCCATCCTGACCGTTGTGCTGCTGGCGACGGGCTTCGGCCTTCTCGGCTACGCGACGGCAGTTGTCCTATCCACGTCCGCTGCGGCGATTTGGATGGTCGTCGGGCTGTGGCGGAAAGTCGCCGCGTTGCCGCGAAACATCGAACCTTCCATTGCGGACAATGCCTCGGCTTGGCGGTCCTATGCGGCGGTCATGTATAGCAACTCGTTATTGGGGCTCATTGCCGCGCACCTTGGTCGCTTTGTGCTGGCGGCTTTCTTCGGACCATCCCCAGTCGGAGTATGGTCCGTGGTGACTCAGCTCTACGTCTTGCCGAACGTCATCCTGAATATGCTTATTGCGGCGGCCGTTCCCATGTTTTCCGCCGCCCATGCCCGGAACGACGGCGCCGAGAGGCAGCATCTGTTTCATCTCGTGACGGACTGGAGCGTGAGAGCTGCTTTGCCGCTGATACTGTTTTTTCTGATATTCGGCGATCTCCTATTGCGCCTTTACGGCGAGGAATTTGCCGTGTCCGGCCGATACGCCTTGTGGATAATGAGCGGGGCGCAGGCCATCAATTTGAGTTTCGGGCCGCTGGGCTACATGCTCAATGTGACGGGTCTGGAAAAAGCGGCGCTTCGCCTTGCCGCCTTCCAAGCCTTGTTGACGTTGGCGGGCTTTGTGACGCTCGTGCCGTTGTGGGGTCTCAATGGGGCTGCGATCACCGGCGCCGGAGCGATATTGTTCATCAATATAACGGAGTTTGCGCTGGCGCGGCGCAAGTTGGGACTGAAGTGGTGGAGTCCGAGATACCTGAAGTGGCTGCTGCCAAGCGTCATCGCGAGCGCCTGCGGGATCTTTTTCGAATTGGTGTTTCCCTGAATTTTGGCGCGCTCGAACTCGTCATTGCATTTCTGCTCGTCTACTCGATTTTCCAAATCGTCTCCCTGGCGCAGGGTCTCAATCCGGATGACCGAGCGCTCCTGACCAATGTGCGTGGCCGATTGAGCCGCACCGCAGAGGCATAGCGGCTTGAATGGATCGCGATTTGATACCGGATGCCCATTTGCCGTGGGGCGCGCTGGAGTGGGACAAGGATCCTCCGCCGGCGGAATGGGATCATGCCCTCGCCGCGCTGTCCGGCCATCCCTTGCAGTCGTGCCTGTGGGGCGATGCGCGCCGCGCTGTGGACGGCATCGCGCAGCACCGTTGGCTGGCGCGACGCGACGGCGAACCGATCTGGATGATCCGGGTGGAGGAACGCAAAGTTCTGGGCGGCAAGATCGCCTGGGCGCCGCGG
The DNA here is from genome assembly GCA_963831975.1 of uncultured Alphaproteobacteria bacterium. Taxonomy (GTDB): domain Bacteria; phylum Pseudomonadota; class Alphaproteobacteria; order Rhizobiales; family Xanthobacteraceae; genus BOG-931. The sequence goes on along the minus strand of CAWHSO010000025.1, from coordinate 453,340 downwards.
GGCCCGACCGGGCGTACGGCGGACATGAGCTTGTCCGTGCCGCCCGGATTCGACGAGCGCCTCAGGGCCGAAGGCTTTGCGCTGCTCATCTGCGATCCCTGGGTTGCAGACCGTGAGACGGCACAGCCGCGACACCAAGGCCGCCCGCACGAAACCGCAAACGATTTGGATCGACCTTTCGGCGGGCAAAGACGCCGTATTCAGCAACTTGCATAAACACGTGCGCAACGGCGTGCGGCGCGCGGCGAAAACCGGCGTCAGCGTTGAAACGACATGCGATCCGGAACGAATAGGCGAATTCGTGGATCTGTGCAGCAGCATCAGCGCCCGAAAAGGCTTCGAGCTTCGCGCAACTTCGGATTTCGTCAACACCCTCTTGAAGAACTCAAGAAACAATAAAGATGCCGAGGCCGTGCTGTTCGTGTCGCTGAAGGACGGCAAGCTCGGAGCCGGTCTCATCGCTCTGCGTGTCGGCCACAGCGTGCACATGATTTTCGCCGGCACCAATCGCGATCTGCGCCAGGAGCGCGTCGGCGAGGCCTGTCAGTGGGGCGTCATGGAGTGGGCCATCGCACGCGGCTGCACGCGATACGACCTGGAGGGCATCGACCCGGCCAATAACGCCTCGGTTTACGAGTTCAAGAAGCGTTTGGGCGGCGAAGAGATCACGTTGCGCGGCCACGTGCATCTGCCGCTTAATTTTTCAGGGCGAGCGATGTCGGGGCTAGTCCGGCTCGGCGCCAATGGTTGAAGTGTAATGAGCCGGCTAGAATTGCTATTTCGTTTGGTCGGGATCGACTTGCCGCGTATGACGGGGTCGGTCCATGGTCTGGTCAGGTTCAGCGGCGACCTGCGCAAGTTTCGGACATTGCAAGCGCACTCTCGTTCAGGGATGAAATTTGGGAAGCTTTATCCGTCATTGGGGATTACAGGCAGTCGAGACGGAACGGCGGCCGGACATTATTTCCACCAGGACCTCATTGTTCACAACTCATCTTGGATGGCTAAACAAAGCGGCACTCGAATCGCCTCGCGCGTCGACGGTTTTCTTGCTCATGTTGCCGTCATTTCGTGCAATCGAGGTCTTCGACATCCGCCCGCTTACGACCAGCGCCAAAAACATCGTGTTTCGTCGCTGCGACCTCATGGCCGAAATAGAACCTAATACCTCGACTACTGCGATTCCCTGTCTTGTCTTCATGCTCTGGAGCACTTCGGCCTTGGCCGCTACGGCGACGGCCTCGATCCTGACGGTCATCTTAGGGGACTTGCCAATCTTCATCGCATACTGCGAAGCGGGGGCACTTTATATCTTGCCGTGCCGATCGGTCCGCACCGCATCGAGTTCAACGCTTATCGAGTGTTGGCGTGCCGGAACTGGTTCGCATGGTATCTGAGCGATTTACGATAAGCCATTTTTCATTTGTCGATGATGCCGGCGAGCTTCACGACGGCGTTAATCTGACGAATGGCAATAGCGAAGGGCATTTTGGCTGCCAATTCGGCCTCGGCATTCTCGAATTGAGAAAGTCTTGAACGTTCTCGTTGTTGGCGAGGCCGGCACGTGGTTCGACCGCCATGTGACGGCGAGTTTGCGGAATCGGCCATCGCGTGTCGGTTTTCCATTACGGCAACGCCGTGGGCGAATACTACCCGCGCGCGCGCCGGTCCGAACGGGAGAGGAAAAATCGCGATCTTCTGAGGCAAGCGACGGAGCTCAAGGCGGACCACGGCCTGGATCTCATCTTCTGTTACGTCTATGACGATTTTCTCCTTCCCGATGTCGCGGCGGCGCTTGGCGCGCTCGGCGCGCCGATGCTCAATTACAACGTCGATATGACCAATCAGTGGTATCGGCAATCCCGGACCGCGCGCTACTTCACGGCCATGCTGTGTGCGCAGCGTGTGCACATGAATGATCTCGTTGGCTACGGCGCGCCGGTATACCACTTCCCCATGGCTGCCCGCGCGCCGACCGCCGTGGATGACCAGGGAATTCGACATTCAAGCGCCCGTCACCTTCGTCGGCACGCCGATGCATACCGCATTGCCGTGCTCAACAGTCTCATCGATGCCGGAGTGCCGCTGGCGATATACGGCAAGTTCTGGAACGAGGGGCTGGTTGCGTCGTCCCGATCGCAACGTTCAAAAGACCTTCGACGACATCCGCGCCTATGGCATGGCGCGATTGCGGGCCGAGGGCAGCGGAGCGCTGTGGGCGGCATTGGCGTCACGGCTTGGCGGCGACCAGCACAATGGCGGCCAACGGAAGATCGACGCGTCGCTGCTTCACGGCTTCCTGCCCGATACGAACCTTGCGGCGCTGTTTTGTCATTCGAAAATCAATCTCGGTTTCACCAGGATGGCAGGCGATGATCCGGCCCAGGCCGGCACGACCCAAGTGAAATTGCGCGACTTTGAAGTGCCGGCCTGCGGCGGGTTTTACCTTGTTGAGCACGCGCCCGAATACGCCGATTTCTTCGATCCCGGGCCAGGAAGTGGAAAGCTGGCGGACGGTCGGCGAATTGATCGAGAAAATTCGCTATTATCTTGGTCACGAAAGCGAGCGCGCCGCCATAGCCGCCGCGGGCCAGCGGCGTGCACTTCGGGACCATCTCTGGACGCACCGCTTTTCCGAGTTGTTTGCCAAATTGGAATCGGGTGAGAAGCGTTGCCGTTCTTACGCCGTGGTTTCCAAATCGGCCGGGAGACCGGGCCGGCGCATTCGTCGCCGATTCGGCGCTCGCGGTGACGCGGGCCGGCTGGCGGGTCGGCGTCCTGGTCGTGCGGCCGTGGTTGCCGCGGCCTGGCGCCGCGTTTGCCCATGAATATGATGCGCGGCGACGTCTGCGCGCGAGGCGTTTCGCACTGGCGGCCTTGGCAGATGGTGCGCGTTCCAGCGCTGCCACGCCTGATGCTGCGGTCACTGACCGACACCGTTTCGGACAGAATTATCGCGAATGCTCTCGAACCATATGGCTCGCTCGATTACCGCCGATATGATCCACGTACAAACCGAAGGATTTGGCCCAGTCGCCGCGCAGGTCGCGCGGCAGGCTCGGTCTGCCATTGGTGGTGACCCTTCACGGCATCAATACTCATCCTCGCTATCTGCACGCCGCATATCAGCAGGCATCGGATGCGACCGGCGTCTGTGCCTCGGCGGACCGCGTCATCTTCGTCGGCGAACCTCTGCGTGAATTCTTCAGAAGCTATATCGGATCCGATGACAATTTTCAGGTCGTGCCGAACGGTATCGATCTTCCGCCGGCGCGGCCCGAGCGAGCCGATTTTTGATAACGGGCCGCGCCGATTGGTCAGCGTCGCAAACCTGCATGAAGGCAAAGGTATCGACCTCACCCTTCATGCCCTCGCGCGGCTGAAGAGCGAAGGAGTTTCCGATTGGACCTATCGGATTATCGGCGAGGGGCGAGAACGGGCGGCGTTGCTTAAACTGACGGCGGAGTTGGGGCTGAGCGACAAGGTCACCTTCGTCGGGGCGATCCGCCATGCGGAGATATTCGACGCCTTGGCCGGCGAAGACATATTTGTATTGCCCTCCTACCGCGAGGCGTTCGGCATCGCCTATCTCGAGGCGATGGCGGTAGGTTTGCTGACCATCGGGGTGATGGGACAAGGACCATCGCAGTTCATCAGGGATGGGGAAAATGGCATCCTTTTACCCCCGCGCGATGTCGAGGCTCTGGTCGCGGCGTTGCGCGATGTTCTGACGGGCGATTGCCAGCATTGGCGAAAAATCGCGCGCGAAGGCCAACGCACGGCGCGAAATGCCTATACTTGGGACCATCATGCCCGCCAGCTCGTCTCGGTCTATGAGCAAGCAATCATGGAGAAGATAAGCCGGTGAGGCCGTTGCGGGTTGTGATGGTCTATATCGAGCCGACGCCGTACATCATCGCGTTGATCGACAGGCTCCGCCTTGTTGGGGACGGCTCGATCGAGGCGTATTACATAACGACCGATCTGTCCCAGCCCTGGGAGTTACGGCTGGAGCGTGGCCATGAGCGCGTGCTGCCCCGAGGATTTCTCGCAAGGATGCAAGCGCTCCGCCGGGCGCTGACGCGTGATCGTGAATCCACAATTTTGCACCTGGCCGGCTGGGGGCATCCGGTGCTCCTCGGCGCCTTGCTGATGGCAAGATCGCTGAGGATACCGGTGGCCGTGGAATTGGATACGGCGGAAGGACGGCCGGATCGTTCTTGGCGCCACTTCTGGCGCCGCTGGGTGAAAAAGCTGCTTTATCCGCCGCTGTTCCGGTTGCCGAGCCGTTTTCTTCCCGGAGGCACACGACAAGCCCGCTATCTGGCGCAATATGGCGTGAAGCAGGAACGGATGACGATCGCGCAAATGACGGTCGATGTCTGCGCCATTCGCCGATTTTGCTCGCAGGATCGGGAAGCCGCGCGTGCGGCCGCGCGGGCGCGGTGGGGCATGTCGGCTGACGCGCGGATTGTTCTCTTTGTCGGCCGTCTGGAAGCCGCCAAGGGCTTGCAGGAGTTGCTTTCGGCATTTGCCCGCGCCGTGATAGAAGAGAATGATTTATGCTTGGCGATCGCGGGCGACGGCAGCCTGCGTGCGCATGTCGAAGCGATTGCCGCGAAGCCCGATTGCCGCGTCACTTATCTCGGGCGTCTTTCGGGCGATGACGTGCTGCGTGCCTACCTTGCGGCCGATCTATTGGTGCTGCCGTCGCTATTCGAGCCATGGGGATTGGTGATCAATGAGGCGATGGCTTGCGGCCTGCCGGTGATCGTGTCCGACCGGGTCGGTTGCGCCGACGATCTCGTTCGGCCGGGCGAGACCGGACTCATCGTCGGCGCGGGCCGCGAGATCGATTTGGCCTCGGCCATACGGCAGCTCGCCCGGGACGAGCCTGGCTCGCCGCCATATGGGGCAAGCCGCCGAGCGCCTGATATCGAATTGGACGCTCGGTAACGAAGCGCGCAATATTGTATCCGCTTGGCACGAGATTGCCCGATGATTCTCCGGATACCGCGGAATTTCCTGTTTCCACTGACGACCTTGGCCTTTGTCGCGATTCCCGTCGAATACGCGAACATCGTGTTCACGACAACGACGCGATGGATTTTCCTCGTGATATTGACGCTTTATCTGTTGTTCAAACGGCGATTTCTGGCCGGATTTCAATCGCTGTTCGGTGTGGCGCTTCTCATCTATTGCGCCTGGTGCATGGCGACGTATTCGTGGTCGGAAGTTCCACAGCTTTCGATCGAGAAGGCCGTGGCGTTTTCGCTCGTCGCCGTGGCATTCGTGTGCGCGGGACAGGATTGGGTGCGTGAAAGAGGCAGCCTCAAGGCTATCGCCTGTCTCATTCCGGTGGCCGCGACAGCTTTGTTCGCCGGCATCATAGGACGAGTTGGAGGTGGAGTTGCGACAAAGCAACAAAGCATGGAACTTTATCAAGGCCTTACTGATAATCCGAATATGCTCGGCAGTCTCATCGTCATGGCGTTGCCGGTATTGCTTTGGACCGCGTATAACTACCGGACCAGGCCGCAGATAAGATGGCTATGGTTCGCGCTATTGGCGCTCGCCGTCATATTGCTTGCCAGGACATATTCGCGGGCGGCCATTCTCAGTGCGGGCATGCTTGGAATCGGATTTTGTTTGTCGCTCAAGCTGAGCAAAACCGGTTTCGCTCTGGTTCTCATTGCCGCCGCGCTATTGTTTGTCGGTGCGATAAGCTCGGCGGCCCTCGATACGACGTATAAAGACTACATCCTCAAGGGCAGCAGCCAAGAGCAGGGAATCTTTTTCTCGCGCGGAGAGGTGTGGCGGATATCCTATGAGAACGCACAGCAGGGCGGCTGGTTTGGCGCCGGCTACGGCGTAACCGTCGGCGAAACGGATTTCCAGGGCGGGGCGACGGCGGTCGGATACGGCCGGGAGAAAGGCAATACGCAGTTGGCGATCGTCGAGGAAACCGGCATTGTCGGGTTGGGACTCTATTTTATTCTGCTCCTCGCCCTCTTCCTGCCTCTCGTCCGCGCCCACCTTCGTGAAAAAAATACCGATATCAAAGTCGTGTTGGGGATTGTCATCGGCGCGCTCGCCGGATTGACGGTCATGTCGGTCTTCGAGGCCTGGTGGGTGGCCCCCGGCTCGGCCGAATCCGCCTATTTCTGGAGCCTCGCCGGCGTCGGCCTCGGCCTCACGCGGAGCTTGGCTTTTGCGCCCAAAACATTGAATCCCCCGCCGATGGCGCAGGAAGCAATTTTCCATCCCGCGAGGTTGGCGCCGCAGAGGAGAGTGAAAGGCTGATTGATGCGGGGACGAATCGCGTGGAAGCGCCGCATCGGCCGGCTCTATGCATTCATGCGCGCGCGCGATGCGCAGCGAAAGCTGATCCTGCTTTACCATTCGGTCGGCGGCAGTACCGAAGCCACGGCGCAGGACGCCTTTCGCGGTCAGCTCGGCGTCATTGCCGCGATGGGGCGGCTTCTGCCGCTCCAGGAGCTCCTCGGCTCAGCACCGAACCAAAGCATCGCCGTTGCGATAACTTTTGACGACGGCTATGCCACGCTGCGGGATCACGCCGCGACGATTTTGATGGAATTCGGTTGCGCCGCGACGGTCTTCCTCAACGTCGGTGAAATCGCGGACGACGAGCGGCGCGCATCGCGGGCTGCGGATGGCTACTATCCCCACGAGCAGTTCCTCGCCTGGCGCGATGTCGACGCGCTCGTTGCCGCGGGCTGGCATGTCGGCTCCCACGGCGTTCGCCATCTCGATCTGATGCGCGCCGACACCGCAACTTCAAAGCAGGAGGTTACTGCCTCCAAGCAGGCGATCGAGCGGCGTCTGGGCACGCCGTGCGATATGTTCGCGTATCCGTGGGGCCGCAACGGTCCGGGGCTTCGCGCGCAAGTCCGCGCGGCCGGCTATCGCTATGGCTTTGCCGGCGATCACGCCCCCCTGACGGCGGCGTCCGACCCGTTGGCGCTGCCGAGGATCAATGTGGCCAATGGGTATTCGCGCGACGATCTCGCCGCCATCCTGCGCGGGGATTGGGATTATCTCTATTGGCTGTCGCGGGCGAAGGCGGTGATGGGGTGAAGGTCCTCGTCAACGCCGCTTCGGTGAAAGAGGGCGGCCCGCTTGTTGTGCTCGATCAGCTCTTGCAACAAATGCCTCTGGTGCGCGACGACATCGCGTGGGCGATCGCGACGCATCCGAGCGTTCGGCAGCGCTGGAACGAGCAAAGCAATATCGCTCAGGTCGATGTAGGCCATATCGATGCCAGTCCGTTCGGCGTGCTGCACTGGTACGAAGTGGGTCTGCCTGCGGCCGTCAAGCGCATGAAGCCGGATCTGGTCTTCTCGATCACCAATTATCTGCCGCTGCGCCGGCTGCCGGTCCCCACGGTGCTTCTCGTTCAACACGCCGGCCACTTCTCGCAACAGTTCGATGAGCTCACCCGCCGGCATTTGCGGCGGCTCGACCGGGTCGCCGCATGGGCGATCAAAACACGCTGGGTCGAACGCTCGGTTCGAACGGCAAGCGAGGTGACAGTGCAAACTGCGGCGCTTGCCGATGCTGTCGCGGCAAAAACCGGGCGCCCGCGCGCGCGCATCCATGTCATCCCGCATGGTCCCGGCGCGATGCTGGCGGCGCCGCCAGTGCGGCGAATTCCAACCGGCAGGCCAGTCAGGATCGGCTACGTGACGAAGTGGGGTGTGCAGAAGAATTTCGAGGTTTTGTTCGCGGCGGCCGCCCGCTTGATCGGCGAGCGACGGGACATCCGGATCGTTCTGACCCTTGCGGCGGACTTGCCGGAAAATATGCGCATAATGCGCCGCGCCGAGGCGGCCGGACTGGGCGGGGTTCTCGAAAACGTCGGCGAAATCGATGCCGCCGGCATCTCAGCGCTATACGATTCGCTCGACATATTCGTGTTCCCATCGCTCGTGGAATTGTTCGGCTTCCCCCTGGTCGAGGCCATGGCCAAGGGACTGCCGGTCGCGGTCGCCGATACGCCGAGCAACCGTGAGATCGCGGCAGACGCCGGGTTGTTCTTCCCGCCGGCGGATGCGCAAGCGCTTGCCGGAATTCTCGGCGAGCTCATCGATAACGCCGCGCTGCGCGAGGCGAGATCCGCCGCGGCGCTCCACCGCGCGCAGGATTTCTCGTGGCAGCGGACGGCCGAACGAACGCTGGCATTGTTCGACGCAGCCTTGCGCCCGGCGTCGCATCGCGACCGAACGCCCAACCGGGAATGAGGGCGTTGGATACGACCCTTCAGAACCGCACGGAGCAGCACTACGACAGCCATCCGTTCGACGCGATCACGCCGGAGGATGAGCATGCGCCGCGGACCATCCAGCCAAAGCCGTTCATCGAATTTTGCGAGCGTTATTTACGACGCCCAATGGCGGTCGCGGAGATCGGCTGCGGTCCCGGACGCGGCACGATGTATCTTGCCGCGCTTGGCATCGATGTAACGGCCGTCGACATCAGCGCCGCCTCGTTGGCACGTGCCCGCAAGCGCGCTCCCAAGGCCGGTTTCGTGCGCGCAACGGCGATGACGCTGCCGTTTTCCGATGCGTGCTTCGATGCCGTTGTCGCCGACGGGGTCATTCATCACACGCCGGACGCGCGTGCCGCGTTTGCGGAAAGCGTGCGCGTTCTGCGTCCCGGCGGCTACCTCTATCTGGGACTCTATAACCGGCGACGGCATTACTATTACATCTATACCTATGCCGGACCGCCGATCCGCTGGCTGGACAAATCGGCGGCAGGCCGCGCCGCGCTCGGCATGACGCTCATTCCGCTCTACTATCTTGTCCATCTGGCAAAATCGCGCGGCAGACGGGGCTGGGCGGGCGCGAAGAATTTTTTCTACGATTACATCATCACGCCGCAAGCGACGTTTTACACGCGCGAAGAAATAACGGCATGGGGCGACGCGCTTGGTCTCGATCTGACAAAATACGATCCCTCGCTCGGCAATGTGCATGTCTTCGTTTTCCGAAAACCACCGATTGGCCGACACGATCATGGGATTTCAGAATGAGCTTATGTCCCGGTCGTCGCCTGCATGCCTGAAGCCGAAAACCACGCCCGGCCGCCGCGAAAGCGCTGGCGGCGCGCCATGATCGGGCTTGCAATCGTCGCGCTGGCGGCCGGCGTTGCATGGCTGGAGCACGAGCCGATGCTCCGGCATATCGCCGGTTGGTGGGCCGTTTCCGACGAATTGGCCCATGCCGATGCCATCGTGGTGCTGGGCGGCGATATCGATGTGCGCCCGTTTGCCGCTGCGGCTCTCTACAAGCAAGGTTATGCCGCCAAAATTCTGCTCTCGAATATACAATCCGGCAAAGCCGAACGTCTCGGGCTGATACCCTCCAACACTGAGCTGAACCGCGACGTTCTGCGAAAGCTCGGCGTTCCCGAAACCGCGATTATCACTATCGGCGACAACAATTCGAGCACGCAGCAGGAAGCCGCAGCGGTGCGCGAATGGGCGCTGCAATCGCAGGCCAAGCGCATCATCGTTCCGACGGAATTGTTTGCCGCGCGACGCACCCGCTGGATTTTCGATCGGGAGCTCGGTCCGGTCGGCGTCGAGGTCTTAGTCCATGCTTTTCCGTCGCCCGGCTACACGCTTGCCGACTGGTGGCGACATCGCTATGGCCTGATCGACTTCAACAACGAAGTGCTGAAATATTTGTATTATCGCGCGAAATACTAAAGCAGGAGCAGGCCGCGGATTTGCCCGGCTGCGGAGTTGACGTTTGCTGTTCTACCTGTCGCAAATGCTTTGGACTGTCTGCGCACCGTCGCGGATTTTGGCGCTGGCGATCGTCGCGGCCTGTTGGTTGTCGATAACCGGCACGGGGCGGCTGCGAATATTATCGGCGGCGACGGTCGGTTTGCTGGTATTCGTCGTCATGGCCCCGGTCGGGCACTGGCTCATGGTGCCGCTCGAGGCTCGGTTCCCCGCCTGGGACTTCGACATTGTCTCAGCCGCCCTACGGGATTATCGCACTCGGCGGCGATAGCGGCCGTCGGCTTGACGCCCTGGCGCATCTCAGCCGGCAGTTTCCCGAGGCCCGCCTCGTCTACAGCGGGCGCGGCGATCGGAATGCCGCGGCACTCGAAATGCGCGAGGAGCACATCGATCCGGCACGCGTCGTCCTCGAAACAAGTTCGCGAAACACGTTCGAGAACGCGGTCGATAGCGCTCAAATTGTCAAGCCGCAAGCAGGCGAACTCTGGCTGCTCATCACGACGGCCGCGCATATGCCGAGGGCGGTCGGGTGTTTTCGCCGTGCCGGGTTTCGCATCGTCGCTTATCCCGTCGATTTCGCAACGCAGGGTGGGTCGGGCCCGGCGCCAATCGGCGAGCGGCGCCTATCGCAGCTTGACGATGCTGCAAAAGAATGGATTGGGCTTCTCGTCTATCGGATCGTCGGCAACACAAATACCTTGTTTCCCGGTCCATGATATTTGTTACTGTTGGCGAAATGCGCCGCGAGCATCTGTCGGAGTAAATTTCTCATGCCGCTCGTGGACGTCATCATCCTGACGCATCAGGAAGAGCTGAACCTGCCCCATGCGTTGCGAAGCCTCAACGGCCTCGACTGCGCAGTCTTTGTCGTGGATTCGGGGAGTACCGATCAAACCGTGCAGATTGCCCGGGCCTCCGGTGCGCAGGTCGTAACCCACGAATTTGAAAGCCACGCTCGCCAGCTCAATTGGGCGCTCGACACCCTGCCCTTGACGGCGCCGTGGACGCTTCGTCTCGATGCCGACGAGCACCTCACCGATGATCTGGTGCAGGAGATTGGGCGTGTGCTCGCGAACGCGCCCGCCGATGCCGCCGGTTATCTGATCAAACGAAGGGTCTATTTCTGGGGGCGCTGGATTCGCTTTGGCGGCTATTATCCGACATGGCTGCTGCGGCTGTGGCGAACCGGCAAGGCTCGGTCCGAAGACACCTGGATGGACGAGCACATGGTCGTGACCGGCGGCTCGATCGGCCGCCTGAAACAAGATTTCATCGACGAGAACCGCAAGGGACTGACGTTCTGGATCGACAAGCACAACCGCTATTCCGATCGCGAAATCATGGCGATCGACGCGCCATTGGAACAAGGCGCGCGGCAGCGCGTCGGGAATGCGATCGTGCGGCGGCGATTTCTAAAGCGGACGATTTACGGCCGGTCGCCGCTATTCCTGCGCGCGATCGCCTATGGATTTCTGCGCTACTTCATACTGCTCGGTTTTCTCGATGGCCGGGCCGGCTTTGTGTTTCATTTTCTGCAGGGCTTTTGGTACCGCCTGATCATCGATGCGAAGATATACGAACGGCGGATCGATAAATCGTCTCCCGGTACCGCTGAGCCGGACACTGGAAATAAAAATGTTCCAGCGAGCGACGGTCCATGAGCGTCCGCAGTGTCGTCGAACATTGCGCACGAAATCTGCGGTTTCGCAGGCGACTGCCGCGGGAATTCGGCGCACGCGTCATTTGGACGTCGCCCGACGCGCGGTTGCGTTATCTCCGGCCCGGCGCAGCCGCCTTCGACCGCGAGTTGCTGCAGTTCGTTCGCCGCTTCATCACTGCGGGACAGGTCGTTTACGACGTTGGCGCCAACGTCGGCGAATTCGCCGTAGCCGCAGGCCACTTCGCGGGTCCGCAGGGCGCGGTGCTGGCCATCGAGCCGGATCCGTTCTTGTGCGCCCTCCTCCATCGCACGATTGCCGAACCGGGAAATGCGGGATTGCCGCTGGAGGCGCTTTGCGCGGCCGTCGCTGAAAAGGACGGCTTCTCCGCTTTTCATATCGCGTCCCGTGGACGGGCCTCCAATGCCCTCGCCGGACACGGCATGCCCACCATGGGCGGCACGCGCGGCCGATTCATGGCGCCGGTCTTCGCCATCGACACGATCGCGCAGGCGTGGCGCGCGCCGGATTTCATCAAGATCGATGTCGAAGGCGCCGAGGCCCGAGCGCTCGATGGCGCGCGCCAGACGCTATTGCGTCATCGACCTCTGGTTCTTGTCGAGGTGACGGCGATGCAGGACCGTATCGGCGCGTTCTTCGAGCAAATAAATTACCGGCTCTTTGCTCAGACGGCCGGCGGCGAGCTGATCGGGATTTCGCAGTGCGCCTTTAATACCCTTGCCGTACCGGCGGAAAAAGTGCCGACGATGAAGTAGCGGAGCCCGCATATTAAAAATAATTCCTTAGTATTATCAATATGTTATAGTAATAAACAACGCGGTTCAGCGGCCGCGAGCCGAAATAGCGCGCCGCCACAGCCACAGTGGCAGGCGCAACAGCGGATAGAGAAAATGAAGTGGCAAGGGCAGCGGAAAGCGGATGACATCGGCAGGCCCCGCCGCCGCCGCCCGGATTTGCGCGGCATAGAATGCCCAGCCCTGCCCCAGCAAAAATTGAGTCCTGACAATGCGCGTCACGCCGGCGACGCCGCCGTCGGCTTCCGTTTCCGCGCGCGGCGCGGTCATCGCATCCAAGGCGATCATCACCAATTTTTTCACTCTTTGATTTGTGCGTAATTCGTCCGAGAGAGCATCCGGCAAATTCAAGGCAAAGAGCCGCTGGCAAAGCAACAGCCCCTGCCCCGCACACAGACCGGCGCCAATCCGTTGCGCATGACGATAGAGACGTTCGATGTCGGCGTCGTTGCCGACCAGCGCATTGAGGTCGGCAAGCCATTTCAGCCGCGACCAGGCGTGATGCGCGCCGTGAACGCATAAATAGGCGAAAAGATCTTCTCGTTCCAAGGTGTGGACGGTTGCGCCGTCGGACAGCCTGACACTCTGCGCCGCCGAACGTGCGTCGACGTCCCGCAGCAGCAGCGGATTGTCCATGACGCGCCATTGCAGCTCGACGATGAGATGACGATCGGAATGGACGAGCTCGACCTCCCGCGCATACCGCACCACGGACTGGCGTTGCCGAGCGCTGAGATGTTTCGCCGGAGACGAAAGGACATAGCCCTCGCGTTCGAGGAGCTGCATGGCCGCTTCGGCGCGCTCCGGAGGGACCAGAAGGTCGATGTCCCTTGCGTGCTTCGCGCCGAGCGAGCCATAGGCAAGCTGCGCGAGCGCAACGCCCTTTAGGACCAGGACGGGGATGTCCGCCGTTTCAAGCGCGCGCTGAAGACGAACGGTCTCGGCGGCCAAGACTGAATTCTGCCGGCCGATGCGCTCGGCCCACGCCCCAAGCTTCTTGGCGGTGGCGGAAGGCAGATCAATTCCAGCCGCCGGCAGCGCATCATGGACGAGCCCGGCGACCCGCTGCCGCCGCACCAGCCACAGAAAATGATTCCAGTCGGTAACGCCCGCGGCGGCGTTCCGAACGGCAATGTTGCGAGGCTGCGATGCCGGCCAACGGCAACAGGCGGCGGCGAGAAGGAATTCGGGCGTGACGGCATCGCCGGCCGCGCGCAGCCCGGAAGAGGAATAATGATGGACGGCGGGCGCGCCGTCCGCGGCATGGCTTTGTATCGTCATCCCGTATACCGACACCGCCTGAATAATCAGTCTATTCTGTATGCGGCCGCCGTGCCAGCGCTGCGCATCTTTCCGTCAGCGCAATGTCGTGACCCGGCCTCGCCCGCGATCCGCGGTCCTGTTTTCGGCGCAACGGCCGGCTTCAAACCAGAACAGCCGTTCGCATAATATCAAACTCTCCGCCCTATGCGCGATGATGACGATGGCCGGGCGCGCGCGAAACCCGCACAGCCGCTCGAGAATGAGCCGCTCGCCTTCGACATCGATGGCGCCGGTGGCCTCGTCCAAGACCAGCAAGCGGGGCTTGCGCAGGATCGCGCGCGCCAAGGCGATGCGCTGGCGTTCGCCGCCGGACACCAGCGTGCCGCGCTCGCCGACGACCGTATCCAACCCCAACGGCATGCTGCGGATCAGAGCATCCGCGCCGGCAAGGTCGAGCGCATCCCACATGTCCTGCTCGCTCGCCTGCGGATGAGCCCAGCTGAGGTTGCGCCGGATCGTATCGTGGAACAGAAAAGGATCCTGCGAGATGTAACTCACGCGCGCTTGCCAGGACGCGAGCGTGGCGCCTTCCAGCACCGTGCCGGCGATGGCGATCCGCCCCTGCTGCGGCGCGAACAGCCCGACCAGAAGGTCGGCGAATGTCGTCTTGCCGGCACCCGATGGCCCGGTGATGCCGACAAGGTCACCGGCTTCAATGGTCAGGCTGACGCCTTGAATGCCGCGCACGAGCCCGGTGCCGCCGTCATCCGCCGCGTGACGAAAGGAGACATTGTCAAAAACGATTGCGCCCTCGTCGAGCGGTAGTACCGCCGCCGGAGCCGGCTGTTCCCGCGGCATGGCCGCGAGCTCTCGTTCAAGCTCCTTGACCTTCTCATAGGCCGGAATGACATACGCGAGCTGCTGCAGGCCCTGCTGAATCTGTCCGATCGGCCCGATCATTCGCGTGATGACGACAAGAAGCGCGATCAACATCGCCGCCGGGACGTGGAACACGCCGAAGCCGACCAGCACCAGCAAGCCGCCGGCGAGCGACGACAGCGTCGAGAGCGCGATCCGGCTGCGCGATTGTTGGCGGATATAGTCGATCTGCCGGCGCGCCAGCTCGTGCAAGGTTTGCCGGAATTCGGCAATGAAGCGCGATTGCAGATTTTGGCTCATGGCGAGCTTCAACCCGCCAAGAAACTGCGCGGTCGCGTCGAGCAGCGACAGGTTCGCGTTGGTCACGACCCTCCCGAGAGCGTGCGCGCGCCGCACGACACCCACGAACGCTAAGGCACCGAGAGCCAGCAAGCCGAGCGCCACGGCCGCCAGAGCCGGCGCCAGCAGGAACACCAAGGCGGCCTGCGCGCCCAACATTGCGACGGCAACGGCGCATTGCAGGAGGAACTGCGCCATGGCGCCGATGCGCTGAATATCGCCGCTCATGATATGGGTGATGCGCGCATGCCGCAGCCGCACCACTTGATCCCATCGCGCGGCGGCAAGACGCTCGGCGATGCGCAAGCGCTGCGCCTCCACGAAACCGGTTTGCAGCCTGGCGGCAGTCACGTCGCGAAATGAAATGACCACGGCGCGCAAAACGAGAAGTGCGCCGAAAAGCGCAAGCAGGAATGCGAGCTGGCCGATGGGACGCTCGATGCCGAGGACCCGGAATGCCGTCGCCGCTGCCCTGCCGATCCTGCCGGAAGCCGAATCCGGCTCGATCACAATCGCCAGCAACGGAACGATCAGGACCAGGCTCAAGCCTTCAAGCATCGCCCCAAGCGCGACCAGGAGGGCTGCGAAAATGCCGGTGCGGCCGGCGAATGCCGCAAACTCGCGCAAGAATTGACGCAAGACCGCTACGACCGGCGTGGCGAGGATGTCGGCGTCTTCGGCGAGAGCCTTATGCTCCGGCGGGGCGGCAGCGCCGGTCATCGATTGGCTCCCGATACCTGGCGCAAAAAATGGCCCGCCGCGCTGTCGCGAAAGAGCCCACTTGCGCATCATCAAACTTTTCCATATCCCACGCCCCCATCGTCCAAGTGATTACGATATCACAATACACGGGCCCCCTGCATCACCATGAATGCCCTTGATTTCAAGCGGTAGAATACAGATCAGGTAGAGAAGTCGGACCATGGCCCATGCAGCGCTAGGCGAGCCTCATTCCAAAATTGCGCCGCCCCCTGCCTCGAACTACTTCGCTTGCGCACGGGTACATCTGATCGATCTGGCGTCAACGCTGGTGTTGTTCTTCTGTGCAAGTATCGCTGCCGGCCGGGTGTGGCGATTTCCATTCGACGACGAAATCTATACGCTGGCGCGGACCGAGATGCGGTCGGCGCTCAAGCTCTTGTTGATCTTTCCCAGGACCGGCGGAGATATTCATCCGCCGCTGCCGCACTTGCTCTTCTACGGATTGCGTCACCTTGGTCTGAGCGACGCGGGGATGCGATTGTGCAGTCTCGCGATGACCGCGCTAGCGCTCGTGCTGTTCCAGCTGCTGGCTTTGACCTGGATCGCACAGCGTGAAGGGTCGGCCGCCTCGCCGCCGATCCGGCTAATCGCCGTGCTCTTGTTCGGCCTCACTCCACTCGCGATCGGCCTGGGCGACGCGCTGCGCTGGTATCCCCTGTTTGCCCTGGCAATTGCACTCTTCGTCACGCTCTATCTGGCCGGCAATGTTGCAGCACAGCTGTGTTCGGGATTGGTGCTCGGGTTGGCCGCCTCGATCGATCTTTTCGCGGCAATTATTGTTCCGCCGCTCATGCTGTATCGGTACGGCCTGCAACGACGGTTTTTCTGGTCGTTTGATTTGACGTTTTGGCTGCTGGCCGGTCTTGGTGGCAGCCTCGGTTTTTATACCGCCTATTGGTTGCTTGCCGACCGCCTCGCGCTGGTGCTGACGATTTTCGACATTGGCGTCGTTCAGGCCATACTGATCGAGACGCTCGGTTTCTTTGGCGGCCACGCACTTGGAGTAAGCCAGGCATGGCTTGTCGTTCCAACAATCGTTATCTTCGCTATTGCGGCCTATTCGGAAATCGACCGGACACAGCCCAGCAAGCCGGCTCATTTGTTGCTGCTCATGCTGGGTTCCGGAGTGCTCATGGTGCTCGCGGGCTTTTTCCAGCCGCGCGCATTCCTTTATCTGGCGCCGGCCGTCGCCGTGCTGTTGACCTTGTTTTTCGACCGGCAGATCCGGGCCGGCCATAGCGCACGCACGCTGGCGCTCGTCACGCTCGTGCTGGTCACATCCGTCTCGGCCGTGGCGAACGTCAATTTTGGCACCCATCCGTTCAAGCGCAACGCAGTCATTCCGTATCAGAGCATTTTGGATTTCATTGCCGACAACGAGAAGGGCCACGTCCTGGTGGTCTCGACCGACCCGGTTCTGCCGTGGCTTCTGGAAAAAGCCGGCGGCGATCGCTGCATCTACTTTTTTTTCAGGATGAGGCGCTGTCTTGCCCCGGCGCAGCGTTTCGATACAATCTTTGTCATTTCGGGGTACAACGGCGAAGAAGAAGCCATGCAGCGGCGGTTCAAGACCTTTCTGGCCGACATCACGTCAGGACGCAGCAAAGTCGCGACGCTGAGAGCCGGCCGCGACGAAGACGCCGCGCTGAAAACCCGGCTGACCGGCGTTCACCTCGACGAGGCCATTTTGACCGTCGACTATTACCAGTGACGGTCGGGCGGCGAATGACGTTCCCTCGGCGCCGTACCACACTCACCCGCCTCGCGATCTCTCGCCGAGGGGGCACGACCGCATCGGATGCAAATCACAGGTGACATGACAATGGCAAACAGGCAGCTCGTATTCGAAGATTTTTCCGACAAGGTCGGCGGCGTGTTCACGCTCAGCGAAGAAGACCTACCCGCGATTGCGCTCACCCTGAAAGAAGCCGTGCTGCTCAACCCGGCCTTTGCGCCGAAAGACCTGCGGCCGCCGTTCTCGCTGACCTTCCGCGCCGAGGATCCACGCGTGCTGCCGCAGCGCCTCTATCGCATGGCGCATGATGGATTGGGCGAAGTGACGATCTTTCTGGTGCCGCGCGCCAAGGACGATTCGGGCGTGACCTATATAGCCACCTTCAACTGACGCACCTTTTTCCCGGCCGTGGCTTTTTCATCCCGCGGCAGGCTCGCTCAAGGCCTCGAGGCGATTGTAGACTTCGCCAAGATGGCGATCGGCGGCTTGGCAGATTTTGTCGGTCGCTTCGCGTTGCTTGCTCTCCGTGTCGGAGGCAAATGACAGGGTTGGCGACTTGGCGTCCCGTTGCGCGATTTGCCGCATGCGCTGCCGCTCCTCTTCGCCGCACACCATCCCAAAATGCGGCAGGATTGCCGAACAAACGGCCTCGGGAAGCTCGCGGTAATTGAGAATGAGCCCGCCGCCCAAATCTTGCCGGCCTATCTCATGATGGTCGATGACGGCCCGGCAAATGACTCCGAGGACGCGGGCGCAGTAGTCTTCGTCCATCAGGTACCCCGCCGGATCGAGGCCGAAAAAGCTCGGCGGCATGTACTGCGGCACCATTTGCACGCCGCGCTGGCGCATCTGCGACACCAGAACCTCGACCGGATCGCGGTAAAGAAATACCCAGGGCACATCGGGAAAGGCGTGCCGGAACAGCGGCAGAGCGAGGGTGTGCCAGCAATCCAGCTTGATGACGTAGCGCCGCTCATGCCCGGCGCGCTTGCGGCCGAAGGCGGCAATCATGGCGCGGAGCGCCCGCACGGCATCTTCGGGGGCGAGCGCACGACCAAGCTGCACGACGGCATCGATCGGAGCCGCTTCGGAGATCACGACGCAGTCGGACAGCGCCGCCAG
Source organism: uncultured Alphaproteobacteria bacterium (assembly GCA_963831975.1). Classification (GTDB taxonomy): domain Bacteria; phylum Pseudomonadota; class Alphaproteobacteria; order Rhizobiales; family Xanthobacteraceae; genus BOG-931. The sequence goes on along the minus strand of CAWHSO010000025.1, from coordinate 434,995 downwards.
CATTTGCGCCGCGAGCGTCGAACCGCACCGCGACATGTGAAAAATGAAGCCGCTGGGTTTGAGGCTGTCCGCCGTTTCGGCTTGCGCGATGAGGTCTTGCAAGCCGGTGCGATAGCGGAACATGCGATTGAACGGCCGAGCCCAGGCGCGCCGGACCGCGTCTTCGTAAAACGGCGCCCCTAGCGGCTTCGGTCCGAGCCACCCCCAATCGACGTAAGTGGCGCCGGAGGCTGCCACCACGCCGATCGGGAGCCAATGGCGCGGCGGCAGCGAGGATCCGGCAAGCGGAGCGTCCGCCCATCGGGCCAGCCCGAGCGGATCGGCCTGCGCTGCGTTACGCAGGCTCGCTTCGGAGAGCACGATGTCATGGGATTGCGCGCTGCGCGTCGCCTGTTCGATGAAGGCGTCCGTGTCCTCGACCGCGGCAAGGCGCGCCGCCAAGGCCTCATCGGCCATGACCAGTGCCGCGAAGCTCTTCAACGCCTCATCGCTGAAAGACCGGCCCGAAAAGCCAACGGGGTCAGGCGACGTGCAATCGGGTGCCATCTGGCAACCATTCCAATTCCAGATAGACGCCACTGTCGGCAATATCGGTGAAGCCGAGGCGGCGGTAGAGCCGCAGTGCCGGATTGAATTTTTCCACCATGATGCCGACGCCCTTGCCGCTGGCGCGGCCGGCCGCCTGCAGGGCTTGGAGGATCGCGGTGCCGATGCCACGGCCGCGCCAGGGCGGCAGCAGCGTTATGTCGACAATATACAGCTGGGTGCGCCGCACTTGAAGATAAAGCCGCCCCGCGGGTTCGCCGCGCTCTTCCAGCACGTCGAAAGCGGTGTCCGCGAAATAGGTGCGATAATGGTGGCGCTGCGCCTGGAATTGGCTGGCCAGGAAGGTCCGCTTCTCTTCGGCGCTCCACGGCACCGGCGCCAATTCCTCTTCGCGCGTCGACGCATAAACCCGCATCAGGAAATCAATGTCGGCATCGGTCTCCGGTCGCAAGGCGAAGCCCTGCGACAGCAAAGCCGCCGGCAACGCAAATGCCGACGGCGTTTGTTCCGACGTCACCAAGCGCTCCGGCTAACTGCGCGGCGGATAGACGCCCTGCAGCGCAATGCAGAAAAGCAGCACCAGATAGGGCTGCATATTGTCGTGCGGCTGGCCCTGCCCGCTCGGGCCGATCGCTTGAGGCGCCATGCTCAGCGTCGGAGTAGCCGTGGTATTATAGAGGCGATCGGGATCTGAATCGCCCAGGAACGCCGTGCTCGTCGGAGCATGCAAATTTTGCGAACTGTTGCCGGCCACTTGGGTATTGATGACGTGATTGTGCTGCGGAAGGTTGTTTTGGTTGAGCGTCACCGTCGTCGTACCGCTTTGTTGTCCGAGGAAGTACTGAGAAAGCCCAGAGCCCTGACCTTGATTGACACCGGTGTTGCCCTGGAAGTTGGGCAAAGCAAAGGTGGTCGTTCCATTGCCGCCGTAGTAGGTGCCGAGGAGCGAGAACAGCGCCGTATTTTGCGAGATGGACAGTATTTGCCCATCGCAAGTGGCCCAGCCAATGGGCGCGAAGTTAAATCCAAAGATCCGGACTTCGCCGAGATACGGGTTGCTCATGAGTCGCGCTCCAACGCTGCTAGCTTTGGCTCGGGTAAATGCCCTGAAGGGCGATGATGTAGGTCACGCACATTGTCGGCATGAGGTTCGCATGCGGCATATTCGCCCCCGTCATGCTGCATGCTCCGCTTGCCAACGTAAAAGGGTTTGGCGGCGGTGGGTTGCTATTATTGGCCACGTAAAGGTAGCCGGTCGAAGCCTGGCTCGGCTTGCCCGGCAACGTGCTGGAGGTAGGGGTCTGGCCGCCCGACGTAGCGGTCGTGCCGGACGCCGAGAAGCTATGATTGTGCTGCGGGATTTGCTGCGTGTTCAGCGTGACGTTTTCGGTGCCGGCAGCCTGGCCGATCACGTAGGTCGAAAGCCCCGTGCCGGTGCCCTGATGGATCGCAACCCGGGACTGCAGATTTGGCAGCGCGAAAGTGGTGACGCCATCGCCGCCATAGGTGGTGCCGATGAGGTTGTATAGCGCCGCATTCTGATCGATGGGCACGAGCTGGCCGTCGCAAAAGGCCCAGCCGGCGATGGCGAAGTTGCCGGCGAACATGGTGATCTGTCCGAGAAATGGCTGGCCCATGGCAGAACGTCTCCTACTGTCCGATACGGCTTGCCGCTTTTAGGTGCGCGACGGGAAAATACCCGACAACGCGATGCAATAGTTGATCACGAGGTATGGCTGGATGTTGCTGTGCCCCACCCCGCTGCCCGTCATGCCAATCGAACTCGGGTTGAGTGCAGTCAGGTTGCTCGCCGGCGAATAATAGAAGTTGGTCGCAACCGCGCTCGTCGCCAGCGCGCCCACCGGTTCTCTCGTATTGGCTGTCGTCGTGGTACCGACGAGGAAGTGGATATGACCAGGCATGGTGGCGTTGGTAATGGTGACCTGCTCTGAACCGCCGACCTGTCCCTGCACATAAGTGCCGTCGCCCGAGCGGTGCATGGGAACGCGGCTCTGCAGATTGGGCAGGGCAAACGTTTGCACGCCGTTGCCACCGTACATGGTGCCGAGCAGTGCAAACAACGCAGCGTTCTGCTGGATCGACAGCAGTTGCCCGTTGCACATCGCCCAGTTTTTGGGTGCAAAGTTGAACCCGAATGATCTCACTTCGCCCAAGAAAGGATTAGTCACAGGCACCCTCCCGCGAAAACCGCCCCACAACTACGGTTTCCAACTCAAACACAAGTGCTTGACGGTTTCAAGTACAACCGTCGATTCTAGGCGGCCGGCCGACCTGAGGGGGCTAGCTTTCAGGCCGCCATTCCCGTACAATCAGCGATGGTGGCTAGTCGCTTCGCGGCCCAGGGACGGAATGGGAAATCATGAAGACGGATGAAACGCGTCACGTTGCGCGCATCGCGGAAAGCGAGCCGACAGCCCAGCGTCAACGCCTGCCATGGCACGCGCCGAAATTGATGGTGGAAAGGGTCCAGCGCTTGACAGGCACCCACACCACTACGAGCGGCGCCGAGGCACACCCCACCAAATCAAATGTTAGCTAGCCGCCCGCAAGGTGCTTCTATCGCGGTCAGCTAAGCTGCCAATACGGTGGCCGGCCAGTCGAATGAGAAGCCATGAGTGCGTTTGCTGGCGTCGTGTATTTCGACGCTCAATCCATCGATAGCCGCACGCAGGATCGAGTCGCTCGCGCAGTATCCCGTCAAGAGGGGTCGACCGTACGGGTCCAATGCAACGCTCATGCGGTGTTTGCGCAACGCATCTCGCTGCGTGAAGCGCAGTCTGGGGCATTGCTGCCGTCGCCTCGCGGCGGCACGGCTTTGTTCGCGGCGTCCGCCCGCATCGACAATCGCATCGAGGTCGCCGTGGCGCTTGGGCTTGAGCGGCCGGCACGCGAGAGGAGCGACGCGGATCTCATCCTTGGCTCGATCGAGCGCGCCGGCGATGCCGGCCTCGCGCGGCTCGTCGGCGCGTTTGCCTTCGCCTACTGGGATTGCGAGACGCGCGAATTGTTGCTCGGGCGTGACTGTCTGGGATTAGCACCGCTCGTTTTCCACGTCGGCCGCGGATTTGCCGCCTTCGCATCGACCTACAACAGCCTGTTTGCACTGCCGGACGTGCCGCGCGGGATCGACGAGGTCATGCTCGGCCATTTTCTCGCGCTCAATCTGCGGGATAGACGCCGGACGGTTTATCGCGGCATCGAGCGGGTGCCGAGCCGCACGGTCGTGGCCATCAACGGCTCAGGTTACGCTCATCGCCAGTACTGGGCGCCAAATATCGACGCCGAGCCGCCATACCGGAGTGAGGACGATTACATCGCGCGCGGCCGCGAATTGCTGGACCTGGCGGTCGCGACCGCGATGGCCGACAAGGACACCGCATTGCTGTTGAGCGGCGGTCTCGATTCATCCGGCGTGGCCGCGACAGCCGCCCGGTTGGGGCTCGGCGAGCGTCTCGATTGCTACACGACTGTCGCGCCGCCCGACATGCAGATCGATTTCGAACCGACAGTTTATAGCGACGTTCGAAGCAAGGCGGAGGCCTTGGCGCGAATGTATCCGCAATTGCGGCTGCATTTCTGCATCCCGCCGGTGGACCATCCGCTCGATGCCGATCCCACGCGACATTTTCTCCAGGCAGGTTTTCCGGTACGCAATCCAAGTCTCCTGGGCCAGTACAATGACTTGATTAAAACCGCGACCGCCAAGCATCGCACCTTGGTCGATGGAACCCATGGCAATCTCGGCCTCAGTTGGCACGGCAAAGATGACTTGTACGATTTGTTTCGTACCGGGCGTTGGATCGATCTCGGTCGTGAGCTGCGCGCGACGGCACGTCATGATAGCCGCAAAATCGCCAGGACGTTCTACTCCGAGGTGGTGGACCGCTCGCTGCCGCATCGGCTGCGCAGAATCGTGTATCGGCTGAGGGGCCGCGATCCCGACAGCGTGGCACGCTTCAGCGCGCTCGATCCGGCGTTCATCGCCGAGCACGATTTCGCCGCCAAATTCCGCGACGACGGCTTCGACCCGTGGTTCGGTACCGCCGACTCGAGACGGGGGGCCGCGTTGCGCGCCTACCACATATTCGATGCCAACCAATTTGCGCGCGACGGTCAAGGCATGGAGGCCGAAATCACCGGCATTACCCGGCGCAGTCCGCTGGCCGACCGCCGTTTGCTGGAATTCGCCCTCAGCGTCCCCGAGTCCATGTTCCGCAGGAACGGCGTGCCGCGGAGCTTCGCCCGTCGCGTGCTCGCCGATCGGCTGCCGCGCGAAATCGTCGACGAGCACCGCCGCGGCATCGCCGAAACGGCCTGGTTTCGCGCCCTTGACGCCCAGCGCGGAAATATAGGCCGCGACCTCGAGCGCATCGCAGCCTCTCCGCTTGCCGGCCGCATGCTTGACATTCCGCGCCTGAAGCGCCTCATGGATCAGTGGCCGAAGGATGAGCAGGCCGCTCAATTGCGCCAGCGGGACTACCAGCTCCTGCTCGCCCGCGGCATCCATGTCGGCCGGTTCATCCGCTGGGTCGAGGGCGGCAACGCTTGAACGGATGAGAAGAGGCGCGCACGGGCCGCTGGATGTACCGCGGCGAGAGGGAGAGTGACTTGCCCGATGATCGGCCGACATCAGCTTCGACGGAGATTGCGTCCATCAGCGCGGAAACGCGGATCCATCGCACCGGGGCCGTGCTGACGGCCGAAGTCGACAAACAAATGGTCATGATGAACGTCGAAAGCGGCCGCTATCTCGGGCTCGACGATATCGGCAGCGTCATCTGGCAACGCCTGGAAACGCCGCGCACCTTCGGCGAGCTCATCGACAGTCTGGTGGTGGACTATGACGCCGATCGGTCGGTGATCGCAGACGATGTGCGCAAGCTGTTATCGGATATGGCGGTGCACGGACTGGTGACGCTCAGCTAGCAACAGGATGGGTTTGGAAATCTCCTGGGTCTGTCACGCCCAAATCCAAAGGTGATGGCGGTCGTGCCTGCCGCGCACCTCTACGGCAGTTCCCCGGGGACAATCGCGCTGTGCCGGGAACGGCCAGAACATCACGGCCCAGGCCGATGATGTTCCCGGAACGGGGTCGTTCTCGTACCATCCGCTTTCGTCCATCTGCAGTGCGATCCATTGTGCGACGCCGTGGGCTCGGCCGCCGTTGCTCGTCAGCGTCGTCGCCGCCGTCGCCGCCGGAAACGGGCCGCCGGATTGAAAATCGAAATCGAACAGATCGACCGGCGGGCTCAACAGAGTGAGGCGCGCGTCGCCGCGCGGCACTTTATAGGAATACCTCGCGAGCCGATTGAAGGGCGACAGGTCGAAGCCGTCGATTGTGTCCATGCGCGCGAGGTGAAACTTGGCATCATGGGCAAGGGCGACACGCACAAGCCCGCGAGCCGGTATGATCCTGGCGCCCGGCTTCAATAAGACGCGCGCCGCATGTTCGATTATGGACAATGTGTGTTCGGCAACCATGGTGTTGCTAATGATTTCCGAAACCAGCACGTCGGCCGGCCCGGCCATGTCCGCGTCGGGATCGAGGTCATAGGACTTCTTCGCCACCACGCGCACGCGATCGGCAAAGCCATTGAGCGCAACGATCTCCCGCGCGGCTTCGGCAATCGCGGGCACCGTTTCGCAAGTCACCACATGCTTGGCGCCGGCGCGCGCGGCCATCATGGCAAACATTCCGGAGCCGGTACCGATCTCGAGCACCTTTGTTTGCGCGGTGACGGCGCGCTTGAGCGCTGCCGCAAAGGCGGCATTGCGCGGCTCGTCCCGCACAATGTTGAAATACCAGCGCGCCACGCCCTGGCTCAAGACGCCGGAAACCAGACATCTGATTTCCGCGTTGTCAGGCGCTGACCGCAACGCCTTGAGCGCGATCTCGTTTGCTCGCGCATTCTCACCCATGTTGAAGAGGATGCTCGCCAGTCGTGCCAGCGCCAGCGGGTTTTCCGCGGCGCGCGCAATCAATGCGTCGAGTGGCAATTGTTCGGGCATGAAGGCTCGTTACACGATTGCAACCGGCTGCAGATCCGCGGCCACCGCAATCCGCGGCATTTGGCTGCGCGACGGCACGACATCATGAAAAATATGGGATGGGAAGATGACCAGCGAACCCGCCACCGGCCTGATATATCGCGCGCCCCAGCACGGAGTGTAGCCGCCGGTGTAGCTCTCGCAGAATCCCAGCGCCAAGGCGCCGCGGTTGTCGTCAGCGTTGCTGACGCTTTCCGGCACCAGCACGTGATAGACGGCTGAGACATAGGCATTGCCGTGGACATGTTCGCCATTATGGCCCTCCCCGCGCAGCACCGTGCTTGATTGGTAGAGACTTCCTTCGGTTGGCGGCGGCGGCATGACAGTGTCGAGGCCGCGACGGCAGGCTTCGCTCAGAAAATCTTCGATCGCCGTCTTGATGAATTCGCGCAGCGCCAGGAAAGCCCGGCTGCGGCGAAACAACGGCGCGGCATTGAAATCGAAACCCTCGTTGGCAGGCTTGCCTGGAGATCGATCGGCAAAGATATCGTCGGCAAGTTGCCGGTTGAATTGATCGATGGCGCCGAATTGCGCCGGCGGATCGAATGGGATGCGCGCGACGTGGCGATCCAGATCGACGATCTGCAACGCCTCCGCGATCCGGCCGATTCGGCTCAATGCGATCGCGCGATGGGCGCGCACCAGCGCGGTGTCCTTGTAGGATTGCGGCAGCGCGTCGCAAAAATCGAGCAGTTCCGCGCCATCCGGCTCCCTCGCCATCGGCGCCAACAGTGCCCGTAGTGCCGGAATATGGATGCCATTCGATTTGACCGCCGACCAAAACGCGTCTCGCGCGTCGGCAGGGCGGCGCAATTTGGACAGCGCGCGGCCCCTTTGAAAGTGGAGCTCGGCGGAAGGGCCTCGTGCCTCGCCACGACGGCATGCGTCCAGCGCGGCTTCCGGGCGATCAAGCTCCACATAGCAATTCGCGAGCTTCGGCCAGGCGGCAAAGTCTTCAGCCGCTTGCCGCGCGGCGGTCTCGTAGGCCTCCGCGCCATCGCCAAACAGCCTGGATTTCTCGAATATGTCGCCGAGGCGCGCGTACAGCACCGGATTGTTCGGCTGCTGCGCGATTGCTTCACGCAACATGGCAATCGCTGCGGTGGAGGGCATGTCGAAGTTGGATTCCGATTCCAGCCAACGCATAGGCGTAATCCGTTAAGGCCAAGATCGGCGAGCACTATGACTCATGCATTGAGCCGGCAGCGCCACCCGCCGCTATTTGAATACGCCGCGGATTTACGGCATTATGCACCTTATGCGCAAAGCGGAACATCCGTCAGTCCGGGCGCCGGACAATGCCATGTCCGGCTCACCAGAAGACATCTTGGCCTTGAGGGTCGGCGCCAGCACAATTGGCGAAAATCTTCAGCGCGCGATCAAATCGGGCATGTTGCTGCAGAACCCTGACGGCACTCTCGAATTCCGGCACTCGCCGCAAAGCGGGTTATGGCTTAGCCGCGGTCACATGCCTGCCTGCGCATTCCTCAATCGATTCGTATTCCAGGCCGCTTATGCTCAAGCCGCCGTACCGAAGGGCTGTGAAGCCTGCTACAAAGTCAAAGTCCTGCCACGGACATTGCGCGAGCTCGTCGCACTGTATGAGCTCGCCGAGCAGGTCGAGTGCCCATCCAAATGTGGACTCGATTTTTACAACCATCATAGCCAGGATGTCTACGCGGGCTATTTCTACCTTAAGAGCCTTGAAGAAGCCCGCCATACCTTTCGGACCATCCGCACTCTCGCGGACGACAACCCCAAGCTCGGTTCCGACGTGCCTATCGTCATCAAGCGAGGGTGTTCCAATTACGAGGCCGCACGCGGTCCATCGGACAAGTATACCTTCATGGCCGAGCTTCAGGACATCGAGGCATACCTGAAAGGTAAGTTCCGTTTGAAAAAGGCCGAGGCCCTGACGATAGCAGGCACGATCTACGGAACGTGGGTGCCTTTTGCGTATCAGATCGGCGACAACACCTATCTGGACTTCACCAACGGCAAACTGCTGTACCCAAAACCGCTAAGCTACGATCCAGACGGCGGATAGGCTTTGCGTTCAATCATTGATGATCGTGAGATGGAATCCGCAGCATGCGCGATAAATCATCTTCGAGCCATAAAATGATGAGCGTGAAATGTTGAGCTGGGCGGTCGATCTCGGTTCCGTTGCCCGGATCGCGCTGATTGAGGCCGCGTACAAATTTATATCGGTCCAGCCAGAGCGCGTGACCGGCTGGCTCAGACTAGGCAACTTATTGATCGATGCGGGCCGGTTCGAGGAAGCCACCGATGCGTTAAGCGACGGCGCGGTACGGTTGCCCACGGAACCCAAGGTGTACCTGCTCCTGGCGGAGGCGCGTCGGCGGGCCGGCGAGTTCGATGCTGCACTGGTCGCCGCGGAAACGGCCTTTTCGCTCGCGCCGCACATTCGCGCCACGGTACTGAAGCAATTCGATCTTTTAGTCGAAATGCGCAGCTGGGACCGTGTCTTGCAGGATTTGGATGATTTGACGATGACCGCGCCGACACGCCGATCGGTGATCGTGGCGCACGAGCATTTTGCGCGCAGCGCGAGCGACCCGGAAGCGCTATTGGCCGCATGTGAAGCAGCTCTTGCTCGACAATGCGGCCATACGGAAGCGTTGCACCGTAAGGCTATTGCGTTATTTATGCTTGGTCGAAATGTCGAAGCCCGCGCCATCATCAGCCTCGACGATTTTGTTAGGGTCGGCGATCTACCGGCACGCGATGAACGTATTGGCAGCTCAGCTTTCCTTGATGTACTCGCGGACGAGATTTTGCGCAATCCAACGTTGGTGCCCGACCCGCACGGCAAGTCGACGCGCGACGGACTTCAATCCAGAGTGTTGATGCAAGCTGGCGACAAAGCCGTACCGCAGTTGCTAGAGCAGATCAAATCAGCGGTCGAACGCTACGTCGAGGCCTTGCCGCCGCTTTCGCATCCATTTGCGAGCGCGCGGCCGGAACATGTGCGCCTCAATGCATGGGCCGTGGTATATCCGCAAGATGGCCGGCAGAAATCGCATTTGCATCCATCCGGGTGGATCAGCGGCGTCGCCTATGTGGCCGCGCCGCGAGCTGCCGGCAAAAGCGACTATCGCGGACCACTGGTGCTGGGCGAGCTCGACGCGGAGCGCTACCCCGGTCCGCCGCCCTGGGGAACTCGCGAGATTGAACCGATCCCGGACGGATCGTATTGTTTCCGTCATTCGTTCCACATGCCACGCGACCAACCGGCCTTGTCGGGCGACGAATCTGCGTCGCCTTCGACGTAGCGCCCGCGTGATTAGGTGAGTTGCGCTGGCCGCGAGCGCCGCCATCAACAAAGCACGCGATCTCGGCGAAGCCCTTTGCCACCAGGGAACCCGTCACCTCGATGCCCGCGGCGAGGAGCCAGACGTGGGCGTCGAGGGCTTGTCTCCTTACTACATTGCCATACGACAGCGAGGGAAAGCCGGGCGGCTCGATGCTCATACGAGCGACACGCGTCCGATCTCAATCAAGGCCGCCCGCCTCCAAGTCCGCCGCGATGGGGACGGCGCCGCCTCTGCTCGAGTGCGCAAACCAGAATGGATAAAACTTTTGATGGTCAAACAGCTTTGCCTGCAGGGTCTCCTTGTCGCTCAAGTTGCCGATCGCATCTTGGCATAAGTGGCACTGGTCTGAATAACGGTCCGAACCCCTGGCTTTGTCCAAATAATCAAAAATCGCTGCCATGGGATTCTCGGCCAAAAATTGCAAGATCGGATCATTTTGCATGTGCTTGATCAGATCCATCATGGTACAGGTTCCCAATTTGCCGATGATCACGCCCTCGTTCTCATTATTCAATCCGCAGCACGGGCGCGCGCTGCCGTCGGGATCGAACACGATCTCATTAATAAACTTGCATGCTTTGTCGATCGGGCGGGTCCTGATTCCCGGCAATTCCTTACCTCGTCCCAATGGCGACACCCCGCGAGAAAACAGTCGGATTTGGTCGCTCAGCCCGGCCTCGCTGATTTGATTTCGAATATGCTCCGCCGTCTTGCCTTCGCCCGGCGCGAATTCGAAATCGACTCTTAGCGGCCGGTCGAACATGGCGTGATAGCGGCGCGCCAGAGTCAACACGTGATCGAACGCGATGAACTCCTGATGATAGATGCCGGCGCTGACTTTCAAATGATCGTCGTTGCCCCGCATGAAATCCCGCAGCCGCAAGCCTCTCCAGCACTCGCTTCGCTTGCTCATCGGTGGCTGCCCAATAGCCGTTGGTGTAGATACTGATTCCGCGCAGGCCCGCGGCGCGCCCGGCAGCGATCAGCGCGGTCAGATGATCCGGATAGAGGAACGGTTCGCCGCCTGTGAGGTTGAGGTGCCCGACGCCGAGGCTTGGCATCTGCGCAATGATTGCCAGCATCGGTTCAAGCTCGATGCGTTGCGCCTTCAGATGCGGGCTGGAATTGTTGTAGCAGTGCCGGCAGGCGATGTTGCAATGATAGGTGAAGCGAAAATTGACGCGTTTGACCTCGAAGGCGAGATTCGACAGGCGCCAGACGCAGGAAGCGGCATTTTCGCCGATGCGATCGAGCTCCAGCCAATCGGCCAGCCACGGCCAATCGTAAGAACTGACAATGTCCTGCGCCTCCGCATGGACCGCTTCGAGGGAAGCAACCTTGCGGTCGTGCCGCGCTTGCGGCGGCGGCGGGCGAACCGCGAAGTACCGGCGGTACAGGTTCTGCAGATGGCGATCGGCGACGTCGAGAAACAAGTTTCGCAGCACGCGAATTGCACGCGTGCTTGGCCCGGATGCCGCCCGAGGTCCCAAGGCCGCATACAATTCCGCCACGTTTCGGAAGGACCCAGCCTGACGGCGGCTCAGGCACTGGATTACCGGAAATAGCTCGGTTCGGACCGCGACGTTGCCGCCGACGATCCGCGACAGATTGTCGATGTCCGCGCGGTCCAACAGATAGTCGTCGAAGCCATTTCCTGGACGGCCGCCGGATGGACCGCATTCGCCGCCGATGACGATGGGCCTATGGCTGAGATACGCGAAGTTCGCGCGGGACTCCGCATATGGCTCTGCTGCCGAGATGATCATAGTTTCCACTTCGCAGCGACTGTCCAAATTGGGTTTTAGCACATGCCCGCGGAGAGCTGCACTTGTGCAAAGCGCGCGTCAATTCACACAAAGCATGCGATTTCGGCGAAATTCTCCGCCACCGGATACCCCGTCACCTCGACGCCCGCGGCATCGAGCCAGGCATGGGCGTCGAGCGGCTTGTCTTGTCCCTTGGCCGCGCCGAAATGCATGACGCTCTTGACGCCGCGGCGCTCGAGCATCACCCGCGCGGCCATGGCCTGCGACAGGCACACCGCCTTGAACGGCACATAGCGCGCCGCGCGCGTCACCGCCCAGCCGATCTCTTCGGCGCGTCGCGATTGGTCCGGCGCAGCCGCCGTTCGCACTTGCGAGACTCGGGCATCGGTCGGCGGCACGAAAGTGCCGAGGCGGCGCGCCAGGCGCGGAAATGGAATAAAGATCAGTGCCAGTCGTGCCGCGAGCAGGCACGCCACCGCCTCGGCCAGCAGCGCGCGCCGGCGATTGTCGACCTGCCTCACTCTCAGCAGCAGGCGGCGGATCAAGCGCAATCGCACCATGCTTCTCCGGGTCGTTGAGGAAGCTTTCTCGGCCTGTTTGCCAACCATCATCATCGAACCCTATATCGCGCGCGCAAGCGGCATCGCGTCTGCCAGCTCATAGCCCAGCCGCCGCATCATCGGCGCATGCGCGGCTTCGATCCGCGCGACCTGCTCGGCGGTCAGTTCATCGCGCCAGCCACCGGCCTTGCCGCGGCGGAAGAATAGGCCGCCCGGCCGCGCCGGAGTCTCGCGGAACCCCTTATCCTGTTCCTGCAGCCGCAATTCGGCGAAATCGGCAAAGGCCACCGCGCTGCGGATCGCTTCGTCAGCCGCCGCGCGGCCCGCGAACGTCAACGCGCGGCCGAGCGTGCCGATCGTGTCTGCCGTCATGTCCTCGTAGCGGATCAAATGAACCGGAATATCGGTCTGGTCCAGCCAACTGGCAATGTGCCCGCTCCAGCCTGGAAGTTTCTGCCGAAGCTGAGTGTGTTGCCGCAGCGTTTTTGTGCAAAACCCCGCATCCCGATCATTCATAAATACGACAGCCTCGTCGATGCTGAAGCGATAATGATTGGCGAGCGAGGATGCCACGTCGCGCGGATCGCGGGCGATCACGATCGCGCCGTCGGCGCCGCGCGAGCCGGCGAGCAGCGGCTCGCCTTTCGGCGTCAACGTGTAGGCATCATGCACTTTCACGAAACGCACCGGCGGCGCGTCTTCGGCAACGTCGTACTCGTCATCCTCGGCGCCGCGCGCGAATTCTTCATAGAGCCGCGGCCGCAAGCAGTCGATTTCGTCATGGGTGAGCAGCCCGGAGTCGATCAGCATCACATGGTCGAACGCTTGGCGCGCGCTGGCGATGCCGCTCCGTTCCGGCAAGTCGTTGATGTCGACCGGCTTGCCGTCTTTGGCGGAAAGGTTCGCCACCAACATCCGGAACCACGTGTTGCCGGACTTCGGGTAAGAAGCCAGCCAGATGGTGCGCGTCACGCCGCCTTCTCCATCAGGCGCAGGTCGTGCCAATGCCGTTCGAGCGAAGCGATCACCTCCGGCATCTTGGCGAAATCGAGCGTCCGGGTCAGATGGAAGATTCCGGCGGCATTGGCGATCATCGTTGCCGCGTGAAAATAATTCGCCCGCTGTCCGAGGCGCCGCACCAGCAAAGGCCGATAGGCACTACGCCGCAGCAACAGCGCGGCGTCGACGACATTGGGCTTTTCAATTCCCGGCAGGTGCGGCGGCCGCGCCTCGCGCAGCGCATAGACCGCGCCGAGAACGAGCGGCTCGGTGAAAACTTCGCCCGGCTCGACGTAGAATTTCTCCAGGCTTTTGCGCACCCGTTCGCCGCGGCTCTGCGCCAGATCGAGGCGGTCGATGGCCTGCGCCCAGAGCTTCAACTGGCGTCCGTCGGGATGCACGAGCGGCGCGCCCGCCGTGTTGGCGGTCACGGTGCAAAAATCGTCATTCACCAGCGGATAGCCGCGTTGCGACAACGCAGCCGCCAGCGTCGATTTTCCCGCGCCCGAGGAGCCGCAGAACAGCACCGCCTTGCCGTTTACCCGCACCGCACTGGCATGCAGCACGATCTGCTCGCGCTGATGCAGCAGGATGCCGAACACGGTGCCGAGGATGAAGATCGGGATATCGGCGGCGCCCTCGTCCGATTCCGGCGCAACCACGATTTCGCGGCCGTCATTGAGCAAAAAACGTGCGATGTCGGGAATACGCAAGAGGAACTGCTTGTCGGCAACCTGCCAAGTCGGTCCGCTGGCGCGGCAATCCGGCAAATTTTTCGGCACCGGCCCGCGCCGAATCGACACCTGAGGGACGCGCTCCGCCACGCTCGCAATCAGGCCTGGCAGCTCGATTTCGCTGCTGACGGACAGCCCTGAGATGCGATAAAACTGCACTATTTCACGCGTTCTGTTCATCGCTGCCGCAGGCGCCAAAATGGCGTCGGGATTTGAACCGCATCATACGGAAAAACCCATCAAATTCAAATGCGTCGCTTCCAAGCCGCCGTGCTAGCATTGTCGCTCCAAGCTATAGCTCCATGACCGCACACAATAGCGAGCCATCACCAGGAACGAAGCGGCCCGCGTTTGTTGCGCGCGCGGCACGCGGCTTGTGGCGGCTGGTCTTCGACCGCTCTTACCGCAATCTGATGCGGCTTCGACTGCTGCCGCCAACGGGCGTGTTTCAGCCGTTCAACGACACCGGTGCGGATCGCTATCCCAAGATATTCGGCTTCGTTCAATCGGCGCTCGGCGCCACCAAAGAGATCAGAATTCTGTCCTACGGCTGCTCGACCGGCGAAGAGGTATTTTCGTTGCGCAGTTATTTTCCCCACGCCGTCATCAAGGGCATCGACATCAATGCGGGAAACATTGCGGTTTGTCGACGGCTGCTGAAAGAGAAACCTGACACGGCAATGTCATTCGAACGCGCGAGTTCGATGGAAGCGGAGCCGGCCGCCTTTTATGATGCGATCTTTGCCATGGCGGTGCTGCGACACGGTAACTTGGGACTACCGGGCGTCACACGCTGCGATCATTTGATCCGGTTTGATGAATTCGCGCGCGTCGTGGAGGATTTCGGGCGTTGCCTGAAGCCGGGCGGCCTGCTCGTCATCCGGCACAGTAATTTTCGACTGAGCGATGCGCCGGCCGGCATCGCCTTCGAGACGATTTTGCGTGTCGAGAATGCGAAAGCCGCCAAGAAGACGCCGATCTTCGGCCCCGATAATTTGTTGATGGCAGGGGTGGAGTATCCCGACACGGTTTTCCGCAAGACCGGGGTCGCTTGAGAACCAAACAGCGCATGCTTCAAACGACGCGGATGCGCTATCGTCACGCGTCGGCAATGAATTGATGAACCGCATCGGGAAGCAATCGGCCGGCGGCGCGCCGTTCCGATACCAGATCGCGCATCATCCGCACCAGCTCGTCGTTGCGCCGCTCATCGAGCCCGACGATCGTTTCGATCGGCACGCCGGAAAATACGCCTTTGACGACCATCTGATTGTAGACCGCCTCGTCGAAGTGATCGGCCGGGTACGGATTGTGGCAGGCCATCGCTTCGAACGGCGGCTGCATCGACGAGCGGACCGCGGCGCGAGCGCGCGCGAGCAGCGACGCCGGAGCGGGAAACACGGCAAAGCCCTTCAGAGCGGCCACATGCTCGGTCAGCTCGCCGGTCGCGCACAGCCGATCGACGCGGATCGCGAAGGCGGCCTCATCGCCGGTCCAAGTGGCCAGCAACAGCGCCACCCGCGCGGCCTCGTCGGTGCCCCAGATGTCCGGCCGCCAGCGGCGGCGCAGCACCTGCGCGGCGGCGAGATCGTCGGCGGACAGCGACAATTCCGCACGCCCGATCCGGCGCCCGACCAGACCGAGCGCCATGCCGAGCCGGCGCTCGTCGACGGCGCTGCGTTGACGATCGATCTCGGCATCGAGCCATTGCGCGGCGTCGGATTGCAGCGTTCGCTTGAGCAAGCGCCGCAACAGATCGGCCGCGGCGGCCGCGGCGGCCGCAGCATCGTCGACGGTCCGGATTGGCGCGGCGGGCGACATGAATCTTATGTCCCGGCAATATATTTTTGCGAAACCAGCGTGAGGAAGAAGCCGCCGATCGCCACCAGCGCCGGCACGATCGCGCCAGTGCTGGCGAGTATCGCGGCATCGCACAGCGATATGCCGGCGATCAGCCAGCCGACCGCGCGCGACACCGCGCCGGTGCCGGGCCGTCGCGCCAACAGATAAACCGCCGCGGCGATCCAGGCGGCCAGCACCAGATAAACCGCGACCGCACCGGCGCCTTGGCGAAATACGCCGATCGCCACCAGCATCGGCGCGGCCAGCAATGCCAGCGGCCAGAGGTTGCCGACCTTGTCGAGACTCTCCTGGCGCGCCGCATAGGTCAGCCCCGCCACATAAGCGGCCACCGCCACGGCCGCAACGGCGACGAAGATCGAAACGCCTCCCGATAGCGCCGTCGCGGTCGCGCCATAGATCAGCGCGCGGCAAGCGCCCATGACCACCGGGGCAAACGGATTGGCTTTGTGGTGCAGGTCGTAGGCGATGATCGAAATCGCAAGCAGCGCGGCCATCGCGGCCGCTGCCGGCCCCATCGCGGCGGTCGCAGCGAAGCCGGCGGCCACCAGAGCAAATCCGATCGCCGCGACCGCGCTTGCCGAAATATGGCCGGACGGAATCGGCCGCTCCGGCCGCTCGCGGGCATCGATCGCCCGGTCGAAATAGTCGTTGAGATACATGCCGCCGACGTAGAACGACGACATCGCAACGAGCATGAGGCCGAGCCGCCAGCTGCGCCAGTCGCCGCCGCTGAGCACCGCGCCGGCCAGGACATTCGTCCACACCGTCGGCAGATTGGAGACGCGGCCAAGCCGCAGCAGCGTGACGGGCAATGCGGCGGCGGGTGTGGCGATTGTCATTGCGCACGGCTCCGGAATGTCGCGGCTGCCGATCTTTGTCGCGACCGCATGTCTGCGCGCGATACTCGATTTGTGGTTGCGGGATGTCAATCGCGTATAGTGGTGACGTTTCGTCGGCGGCAACCACTTGATTTCCATGCGCCCCACTCTCGTCATTCTCGTGGCCGGTCTGTCGTCCCGCCACATCGGTCTGGACACGCCGCAGATCGGCGCGCTGGCGCGCGCCGGCGCTTTGCGCACACTGTCCACCGTGACGCCGGCCGTCACCTGCACGGTGCAAGCCACCTTCATGACCGGCGCCTTGCCGCGCGAGCACGGTGTCGTCGCCAACGGCTGGCTGTTCCGCGACCTCATGGAAGTGTGGCTGTGGCGGCAATCGAACCGCCTGGTCGACGGCGAAATGATTTGGCAGGCGGGACGGCGCCGCGATGGCGCTTTCACCACCGCCAATCTGTTCTGGTGGTACAACATGGCGGCAAGCCACGACATCGGCGTGACGCCGCGGCCGATCTACCGCGCCGACGGCCGCAAGCTGCCGGACTGCTACACCAAGCCGCTCGAGCTGCGCGACGCGTTGACGGAGCGATTGGGCCCATTCCCGTTGTTCCATTTCTGGGGCCCGGCGACGTCGATTAAGGCCTCGCGCTGGATTGCCGATGCCGCGCTGCATGTCCGGCGCACGCGCTCGCCGACGCTGACGCTGATCTATCTTCCGCATCTCGATTACGACCTGCAACGCTTCGGTCCGGACGATCCGCGCATTGCCGCAAGCTTGCGCGAGGTCGATACGGTGGCCGGCGACCTGATCGCCGACGCGGCGCGCGACGGCGCGCGCGTGGTCATCCTGTCCGAATACGGCATCACGCCGGTCGCTACGCCGGTGCACATCAATCGCGCGCTGCGCCAAGCCGGATTGCTGCGGGTGCGCCGCGAGGGCGACGGCGAATTGCTCGACCCCGCTCAATCCGATGCCTTCGCGGTGAGCGACCACCAGATCGCCCATGTCTACGTGGCGAAACCGGAGCTGATCGAAGACGTCCGCCGCGTCATCGCGTCGCTCCCCGGCGTGGAGCGCGTCCTCGACCGCGCCGAGCAAAGCGCGTTGGCCATCGATCATGCGCGCTCGGGCGAACTGGTGGCGCTGGCGCGCAGCGATGCCTGGTTCACCTATTACTACTGGCTCGACGACGGGAACGCGCCGGATTTCGCCCGCCTGGTCGAGATCCACCGCAAGCCCGGCTACGATCCGGCCGAGCTGTTTGTCGATCCCGCCATTCGGCTCCCCAAGCTTGCGATCGGATGGCGGCTCGCCCGCCGCGCGCTCGGCTTCGCAACGCTGATGGACATTATTCCACTCGACGCAACCTTGGTCAGAGGCTCGCACGGCCGCGTGACGGACAATGCCGCCGACGGCCCGGTCTTCATATCGAGTGAAAACCATTTCGCGCCTGACGGGCCGGTTGCAGCGACCGCGGTCAAAGAGCTCATTCTGCGTCACGTCTTCGATTGAAAATCGCGCGCAGGCAACCCGCGTCCGCGATTGCCATGAAATTCGATGTATGATACCACCTTAAGAAGAGACTTTTCTAAATTACAAACATCTCGGAACGCATTGGCCCTGCGGCGATATCGTCGTCTGCCTGTGCCGGCGTCGCGACAAGCGTTGAGGGCGTACGATGGCGCAACAGAACGGCAGCGGCTCGGACCATTCCTCCTCCGGACAAGCTGGCGAGCCATTAGCCTGTCCGTGCTGCGGCTCGCGTCTCACACTGAAAAAAAACAGTCACACGGCGGTGCTCGAGGCCGATCCAAACGGCGGTGTCCTGCCGGCCGCGGCCGGTACCATGTTCATCGACCCGCACGCGCACATGATCTCGCGCACCACCGACGATTACGAGGCGATGGCGCGCGCCGGCGTGGTCGCGGTGATCGAGCCGTCGTTCTGGCTCGGCCAACCGCGCACCAGTCTGGGCAGCTACGTCGATTACCTGTCGACCATTCTCGGCTTCGAAAAATTCCGCGCCGGTCAGTTCGGCATCCGTCATTACTGCTGCATCGCGCTCAATCCGAAGGAAGCCAACGACGAAGCGCTGGCCGAGGCGGTGCTCGACATGCTGCCGCACTTCGCCGTCAAGGAGGGCGTCGTGGCGATCGGCGAGCTCGGCTATGACGAACAGACGCCGCAGGAAGACAAATGCCTGCGGCTGCAGATCGAGCTCGCCAAGGACGTCGACCTGCCGATCATGATCCACACGCCGCATCGCGATAAGCACCGCGGCACGTTGCGCACCATGGACGTGCTGGCCGAGCACCGCTTCGACCCGGCCCGCTGCGTCATCGACCACAACACCGAAGAGACCGTGCGCGAGGTGCTCGACCGCGGCTACTTCGCGGGATTTTCGATCTACCCGCAGACCAAGATGGGCAATGAGCGCCTCACCGAGATCGTGCGCCAGTACGGGCCGGAGCGGATCATCACCGATTCCGCCTGCGACTGGGGCGTCTCCGATCCGCTCGCCGTGCCGAAGACCGCGGCGCTGATGGCCGAGCGCGGCATCGCCGCCGAAGCGATCCGGCTGGTCACCTACGACAACGCGCTAGCCGTCTACGGCCTGTCGGGAGCGATGAAACAAACCGACTGGGTCGATCCCGCGCCGATCGACCAGCGCACGTTATTCCAGGGCAACAGCGTGTTGCGCGGCGGACAGGCGCCGCGTATCGAAGCGCCGCGGCGGTCGATGAGCGATCTGAGAATTGCTTGATCATGATCGACACCGCGATTGCCGAACCGGCCACGGTCGCCAAACCGGCTTCAGCAACGGCGCCGCCGCATATGAAGCTGCTGGCCGAAGACCTGGACTTTCCAACCAGCGCCGCCTTCGCGGCGGACGGCGCGCTATACGTCGCCGAAAGCGGCCTGCCGTTCGGCGGCGCCCGGCCGGGCGGCCGCATCGTGCAGATCAAAAACGGTGGCGCGTCGCAGACCGTGCTCGAAGGGCTGCGCGCGCCGGTCAACGGTTTGGTCTGGAGCGACGGCGGATTTTATATTTCCGAAGGCGGTTTTCCCGGCCGCATCAGCCGCTGGACGCCCGGCGGAGCGCGGCAGACCGTGCTCGACGACCTGCCGGGCCACGGCAATTATCACACCAACATGGTGGCGGTCGGTCCCGACGGCTGGCTCTATTTCAGCCAAGGCGCGATGACCAATTCCGGTGTCGTCGGGCTCGATGCTTACGATCTGGCGTGGTTGAAACAATTGCCGCATCCCTTCGACCTGCCTGGCTTCGACATTGTTCTGGCGGGGCAAGTGTTCAGCACGAACGATCCGTTCGCACCCGGCCAACAGGCCATGACGGCGGCTTTCGCGCCATTCGGCGAGGCTGGCGCGCCGCGCGCAGCAGTCGCCGGCCGCGTGCCGTGCACGGCGGCGATCCTGCGCTGCCGTCCCGACGGCTCCGACTTGTCGCTGGTGGCGTGGGGACTGCGCAATGCTTACGGCCTCGGCTTTCTGCCCGACGGCCGACTGATCGCGACAGAACAAAGCGCCGATGCGCGCGGCTCGCGCCCGATCGGCAATGCGCCGGATTCTCTCTATGTGGTGGAGCAAGGCGCCTGGTATGGCTGGCCGGATTTCGTCTGCGGCCGGCCGGTGACCGACCCGGCGTTCAAGCCGCAACACGGGCCGCAGCCGCGCTTCATCCTGGCCGACCACCATCGGCTGCCACCGCCGGCGCGGCCGGTGGTCGAGTTTGCCGTCAACGCCGCGGCGACCAAGTTCGCCGTGCTGCCGGCCGCAAGCCCCTGGCCGGGCCAGGTCGTCGTTGCCTTGTTCGGCGATGAGAAGCCGGTCACCGCGCCGCCGGGCCACAAGGTCGGCCGGCGGCTCGTGCGCATCGATCCGCGCGATTGGTCGCAGCACGCGCTTTCGGCAGGGCCATTCTCGCGGCCGATCGATGTCGTACCGGCGCCCGGCGGCCAGCTGTTGGTCGTCGATTTCGGCCACTTCGAGTTGCTGGGCAAAGGCCAGGTCGAAGCGACGCGCGGCTCCGGAAAATTATGGACAGTCAGCTTGGACTAACGCGTAGCGAGCGGGGAGACACCAGATGATCTTGCTGCAATTCAAACGCATAGAGAAACTCGAAGATGCCATCCCACTGTTGCAGATGGCGATCGGCCTCGAGTTCAGCACGCTGCCGCCGTATCTCTATGCGCTCTATTCGATAAAGCCGGACACGAATGCGGAGGCGTCGAGCCGGATCAAGATGGTCGTGCAGGAAGAGATGATCCACATGTGCCTTGGCTGCAACATCCTCAATGCGCTCGGCACCAATCCGGCGCTGACCGCGCCGAAATATCCGGGGCCGCTGCCCGGCGGCATCACCGGCGGCGGCAAGCAGCCTTTGATCATTCACCTGTTGCCGTTCTCCAAGGACGCCATGGCGCAGGCGATGTCGATCGAGGAGCCGGAAGACGGCGCCATCGACTTCCCTCACGAGTTGGTAACCGCCGCCGCCGACCCGGACTTCATGACGATCGGCCAGTTCTACGGCCAGCTCGACAACTTCCTGAAGACGTTGCCGCCGTCGAAGTGGTCGCCGGGACACAACCAGATCGACGACAGTCAATTTTTCCCGGGCGAGCTGTTCGCGGTCAACGGCTATGCCGATGCCCACAACGCCATCCAGCGCATCGTGTCGGAAGGCGAAGGTTCAAAGGACAGTCCGCTCGATTTCCAGGGCGAGGTCGCGCACTACTATCGTTTCGCCGAGGTGTTTTACGATCAGGTCCTGACCAAGGCGAACAATCCCAAGGGCTATGCCTGGGTCGGCAAGCTCGGCGTCGATTGGAATGGGGTCTACCCCGCCATTGCCGATCCCGAGAGTCACGATTTTTCCAAGGACCCGCCGGCGGCACAGGCCGCGCAGGATCAATGCGACGAGGCGTTCACGCGTCTGGTCCAGGAGCTGCAGAAGGCGGTCACCGGGCAAACCGGCCGCTTGGGCAACGCGGTGCGCGCGATGTTCGATCTGCGCATGGCGGCCAAGCATGCCCTGACCGTTCCGCTGGCCGTGTCGACCCAAGTGGCCGGCCCGAGCTTCCGCTATCGCCCGAACCTCATAAAGGAGGCTGTGCAATGAGTGTTCTCGAAACACCGCGCCTCGTCTTCCGCGGCCAATTGAGCTGGGATCCCATCACCACCAACAACTATAGCAATCTCTACGACGAGAACGACAGCAAGACTATCTTTGATTCCAGTGCCGCCGACGTTGCCGCATTCCGCAAGGAGGCAATCGCCGACGTCATCTCACAAGATCAGACCGGCGCGGACTACATTGACAACTGGAATCCGGACGGCACGCACCGCGCGACGTATTACGACACGACCGTCACCGGCGTCGACACCGGCAAGGGATTGAGCGCCGACGATCCGATCGTCAAATGCCCGGTCTCGTTCCTGGGCATGCTGGTCGACCTGGAACCGTATGGCAGCGTCAGCTCGCAACTGTTCTTCGATGCCATGAGCTTTGGCATTCAAGGCGGCTGCCAGGTCTTTGCGCCGCGCACGACGCGCATGACCGCCCGTTACATCAACTTCTTCAGAAATCCAGACGGATTCATCGCCGGCGTGGCCTCGGTCGTCTGGCAAACATCCTTCCCGAAGGCGAACGGATTGCGCATCGATCCGCATGATTCTCCGCTGCTCCAGCAGTTTGCCAAGGCGCTGGCAGACGACGATGTGCTGGGACTGACGGTGCGATGGAATGCGTATCGCACGCTGTACTTCGACAGTCGCGATCCGAATGCCAGCAATCTCGCGGTTGCCAGGCAGCTGCAGACCAATCTGACCGGCGGCGGATTCCAGCCGAATCCGGCGCGCAGCCCATTGGTCGGCGTGCTCGGACTGTGGCGCAAAGGCGAACCGCCGGCCGAGCCCGGCGATCGCGCGCTCCTGACACAAAAGCCCCACACCATTGCATCGGCGCATGTCCGCCTCACGGCGGATCAACTCACCCTCGATCTGGCCAACAGCATTCCGGAAACCGATTTGGATCTGACAAAGGAGAAACTCGGCGATCTGACGGTGGTGGCGACCGACGGCAAGACCGTCACCACGCTCGGCACATTCGGATACGACGCCTATCGCAAGGAGGCTTATGAGGCGTCCGCCGGCATCGTCACGCTCAAGGTCGATCCGGCCGCGGCGAAGGCGGCGCAAACCGCCGACATCCAGCTGCGGCAGAAGGACGGCACGGTGCTGCTGGCAGAGACCGCGCGGCGCGCCGTGCCGATTACGCCCAATGTCTATTTGGACCAGGGCGAAACCACCACGCTGTCGGTGCAAGTTCTCGATCGCGGGCGCCCCGCAGGCGCCGGCATCGACGTGACCTTGGTGAGCGCCAGTTCGGCAGCGCCGCCGGTCACGAGCGCGACCAACGCGCAAGGGATTGCCACGTTCACCCTTGGGGGAAAGACCGGAGAACTGGAATGGTTCATGCTCGCATTTGATAAGAATGCGACTGCTCCCGACGCACCCGATACGCAAACGATGACCTATGTTTACGTCCGCACTTTGGCGGCCGATGCGGCTATCGCGGCCCTCGATCCGACCTGGGCCAATGTGTACCACTATGTACTGCGCAACTGGCAGGCCATGGCGCCGTGCATGGACAATTGGCTCGACCTCGGCAATCCCGATCAAATCAAATCGTTTGCGCCGATGCTGCATAAGCTCACCGCAAAGGAAAATTTCGAAGCGTTCCGGTTCATGCCCGTCGTTCGCGATATGACGCCGGGCCAGCGAACTTTGCTCTACGCGTTTCTCGACGGCACGAAGCCCGTCGCCCTCACCGCCGAGGCCGCGGCACAGCCGTCGTTCAAGCAATTGAGCCGCGCCATGCGTGAAGGCCGAGCGAGCTGATCCGGCGCGGGCCTGTGCGGGGCAACCTGGCAATTCCGAATATCGGCCGCAAGTCTCGCGCTGGAGGTATCGAATGTTTGCTCCAAACTGGATCACGCCAACCGGCTTGGCGCTGAGTTTGGCGCTCGGCCTCGCGACGCCTTGCGCGCTGGCGCAGCAGCCGGACAATGTCTACTCGACTTACGGCGTGCATAATCCGCCATCCGACAGTCCGTGCACCTTTCGCAGCTGTGTCTACACCCGCGAACCCGGCCAGCCGACCGATCCGCGTTATCCGGATTACTGGTCGTCGAACTGGACGATGTATCGCGTGTTCAACGGTTACGTGGACAATTCGCCGCCTTACGACGGCGCGCCGCCGCCGGCATTGAAGCCGGGGCAGGATTACGAAATCTCCTGGGGCGCAACCTATTACGACAGCACATGGCGCGGCCCGGCTGGCCAAGGCGCCATGATGGAGCACTATGAGAACAGGTGCCTGCCGATATTCCCGATTTCAAACCATTTCAGCTGTTCGTTCATTTCATTGGGCGACACGGCGTTCTTCGTCACTTACGCGAAAGATCGTCCGAAAGGCATGCCGCCGGTCTGCTTGTTCTCGCCTTTGAACCATCCGCCGCGGCCGGATTTCGTCAGCCACCTGCCCTACAGCGCGGGCGACAGCGCCCGGCTGGGCAACCGCGTGCAGGGCTATTCGTTCTGGATCGGCCGCGCCGACGGCAAGCCGATCCAGGTCGGCGTCAGCCCCGACCGCACCAAGGATCAGGCGATCATGTTCGGCTATGCCTTCGACAGCCAACCCACGCCCGATCGCGTCGATAAATCGGCGACCGCCATACCGTCATCCGCAGTCGTTCTACTTCTCCGGATTTCCGATGGCGCCCGCCGACGCGCCGATCGTCAGCCAGAATTATACCAACTTCGCCATGATCAGGCCCGATCCGAAGACGACGTGGAACCTGGTGAACAAGCTCGATCCCAAGACGCTTCCGCCGTGTCAGCTGTTCAATCCGCCGGCCGGCGTTATGGCCGTACCAAATACGGGCCAGACACCCAGCTGGGGTAACGTCGGCAAATGAGGATCGCGGGTCTCGATCGCGGACCTTTCAAGAGCTTGGTCGCGGGGAGCGGATTTGAACCGGCGAAACAACCGCAGAACCTTGCATTGGTTGGCTGTCCACTAGTTTTTAAAGTGCGGCAGCCAAATCCACACATCCAGCGCCGCCAGCGCAATCATAACAGTCAATAACCCGGCCAGCGCGAACGCCACCTTGCAATTTTTCTTTATTGCGGGGGTCGTTGCCTTGACGGCCCTCGTGACAGCGGAGCGAAAAACTCGCTCGTCTCGCGCTTGCAGCGGCGCGGCATGTCCAACAAAACCTGCGGTCATCGGAGTCTTTCCTTTTTCTTACTTCGAGACCCACTTGGTATTCCTCCCGGGATCAGCGCGAACAGCAGCGTGGTCCGCGGCTCGCTTGATTCCATTTTTCCTTTGAGTAAGCGCGGGAATCAGGGCCGGAAGCGGACATTAAGGGCGACGTTGCGCATACGCGCCTTTGGCCGGAGGCTTTGTTTGCTCATTCCGGAGATTGTCATAGCAAGCGTAGCGCTCGGCCGGATTTTCCAAGGCACTACATTTGCGAAGGCTCGCTCCGCCAACGGCCCATACGGCCGCCATGAACAACCCTATGCTCAGTATCAGCAGCGAGAGCCTGATACCGAACCGGTCTGCCGATTTCCTCCGGGGAATCAGGCTGAGTTGCATTGGCTGCGCTGTCCGAGAGCGGATCGTGATCCAACATCGAGATTTGCATGGCAAATTTACCAGACTCGGTCCATAACCGAAGAATAGTAATTCGCGCATAGGGAAACGATGGGAATCAGAGGGCGATTAAATAAGAAAATTATAAAGGTCAGGCGGAGGAGCCGAGGCCATGCCGCAACAAACGGTTAGATCGATCACCTCGTTAGCGATGGCAAGCAGCTTGTCCGGAATGGCTAGGCCTTCAGACAGTTTTTTTTTTGACGGCGCAATAGTCAGCCTTGATCGCCGTACCTCTCACTGACGGCTGCGGCGAGGAACCTTTTACGTCCTTGACGGCTCGGGCTCGTGCCATGAGCAGCACACCAATCCGAAAATGTGGTCGGATCGATGTTAACGCGCATGACGACGTGTCCGTAGGCCTTAAGCCCCTGTTCCATTTCTTCGGCAATTTTCAGCCATTCCTTCCAGGTGCGAGGCATTCTATGTCCGTCGTCAAAAAGCTTCAGCAGCGCTGGGTAATCCTCCTCGTTGATCCAATAGGCTCCCACCACTGGAGGAGGCCCGTTCTCTAACTTTGTCATACCGGTTATTCCTGCAAGGCTGCTATTGCCGGCCACGGTGGCGTCAGCACAAACTCTCAACTACCATTACAAGTCGACCACTTGGTGAAGATCGGTCAGTGTCGCAGAGAGGACCACTATTGGGACAGCTTGTCATAGTCTCGAATAGAGTTGGCATTCCCGAGAAAAATGCAAGGGCGCGCGCCGGCGGGCTTGAAGTCGCCGTCAGGGCGGCGCTGAAGCACAAAACTGGCATTTGGTTGGGTTGGAGCGGAAAGGTTGCCACGCACACCAAGATCGCTACGCAGCGGGTTGTGCACGACAAGATTACCTACATCACGTTCGATCTCTCCAAAGAGGATCACCAGGAATACTACAATGGCTTCACGAATTGGGTGTTATGGCCGATCCTGCACTATCGCATCGATCTCGCCGAGTTCTCGCGCCGGGATCTGAGCGGTTATCTGCGTGTCAACGATCATTTCGCGCGCCAATTGCACGAGGTGCTCGGGCCGGATGACCTCGTCTGGGTGCATGATTATCACCTGATGCCGCTCGCCAAAGCGCTGCGCGAGCGTGGGCACAAGAATCGCATCGGCTTTTTCCTTCACGTCCCATGCCCACCGCCGGAAATACTGACTGCGTTGCCTCACCACGAGCGTCTCATTCCGTCGCTTTGCGATTACGATCTAGTCGGCTTCCAGACTGGCGATGATGCCTTCAATTTCAGCCGTTATCTCACGCGGGAATGCGGTCTGCACAGCCACGATTTCAATTTCATCGTCGCCGACCGGACGGTCCGGATCGACGTGTTTCCGGTCGGCATCGAGACTGCGGCCTTCGCCCATCTTGCCCAGCGTTCAGTGCGATTGCCGTTCGTTAAGCGCGTGATAAGCAGCCTGGCTGGCCGTGCGCTCATCATCGGGGTCGACCGCCTGGACTACTCGAAAGGAATTCCGCAGCGGCTTTCGGCATTCGAGTTGTTCCTCCAGACGCAACCTGACTGGCGGGGAAAAGTGACTTATCTGCAGATCGCGCCCAAAAGCCGTACCGAGATTCCGGAATATGCCGATATGGAGCAAGTGATTGGATCGGCCGCGGGACGCATCAACGGCGCCTATGGTGAGGCAGACTGGACGCCAATCCGCTACATCAACCGTACCTATAGCCACACGACACTTGCCGGACTTTATCGCGCCGCGCGCGTTGGGCTGGTGACCCCGCTGCGTGACGGTATGAACCTCGTCGCAAAGGAATATGTCGCCGCGCAAAATCCCGATGATCCGGGTGTGCTTGTCCTATCGCGTTTCGCTGGGGCGGCTCATGAATGTAAAGCAGCGCTGCTGGTTAATCCCTACGATCCCGACAGCGTTGCAGCGGCCATCGGGCAGGCGCTCTCGATGCCACTAGCCGAGCGTCGCGAGCGGCACGACTCGCTGTTTCGGGTGCTCTCGCACAACGACATCCAACACTGGGCCGACCGCTTTCTCACGGCGCTTGAACGTGCGCCCATGCCACTAAACCAGCTCGAGCAAATGCCCTCTGTCGGATCGTAGTGTATTGTCGTCCGCTACGTGAATGCTCGTCGTTGCCAAATCGTAGAGTCGCTCGAGCTCTGTATCGGTCGCGAGGACATAGTAAGTCTCGTAAGGGGACATTCCTTCGCTCTTGACCTCATGCAGGCCGGTTGCGAGTTTTTGCATTGCTTTGGAAACCTTTCGCCAATGGCGCGACATGGCGGGACTCCTCAGTTTTGTGACTAGTTGGCGCGTACACCCCCTCGAACTCCTGACCTCAGCGATATGCCACCCTACCTTCGGCCGTTTTGGCGGAGTTGGGCGCTAACATGGCATGGTCCCGGTGGATCATTTCGAGACCGGGGACGTTAGGCGTGACCGCGGCCTTAGTTTCGTGAGTCTGTGAATAGAGGAACCCGGGCACAACGATCGTCGCAATCAGCACGGATAGCAGGTACGGCAACACCTCCAAGACAAACCACGATGTTCGCTTCAGCATGGAAGATTCCCGAATATCCGTAAGCATGGAAGATTCATGCATATTCAGCGCTCTTACTTTCAAACGACTATATCATACATTCATTTGAAATTCAAACAGTCGTTTGAGGCCAAAAGATGACGTTTTGCCACGGCTGTTTGCCTTCTGACGGACGATGCATTAAGTTCAAACGGTCGTTTGAATTGGAAACCCATGTCCCGTCCGGCAGAATACACTCGCGGTTCCATTATCAAGGCCGCCGTCCACCTTTTTCGCGGAAAAAGGCTTCCAGGGTGCGAGCGTGCGGGACATCGTCGTCAAAGCTCGGGTCAATCAGGCAGCCATCAATTATCATTTCAAAGGCAAGGATGGGCTGTACCTCGAAGTCCTCAAAACTGCGCTCGAGAAGCTGACAGAACATGCAGGATCTGAGCCAGAGAAACTCAAGTCGCTTTCCCGTGAGGAGGCTCTGCGAAGCTTCGTGTACCAGCAATTGCGGCCACTCCTATTTCGCGACGAAATGAGCCGCTACATTCGCCTTTTCGCCTGGGAGAGCGCCCATCCCAGCAAGATCTTTCTCAAGTTCATGGCGACGAATACCGGCTCCTATCTGACCACTGCGGTCGATATCGTGCGCCGATTCCTACCTCCAGACACACAGAAACGGGCCGCCCTATGCGTGGCAATCTGGCTCATGGGCCAATGCAGCATTTTTGTGCGAAACCGCGAGCTATTCGCGCACGAGCCGTTCGGCATCACGACCGACGAGCCATTCACAGATGAACTGACCGAGCTCGTCACGCGGCTAGCAATCGGAGGGTTGCTGCATGCATCGGCAGCAGCTTGATAGTGCGCGCGAGGACCTAAGGAGCTCGGAACGCCGTTTAGCTCATTTCGGATAATTGGCCATCAGTGGTGTTGCGCCAGGCGCTCATATTCGGTTCGGACAATGTCCTTGCCGTAGACTCGTTCGAGTCGGCGAACGGTGAAATGGCCTTGAGCCACCTCCTGAAAATGCTCGATAAAGGCGTAGTTGACGGCAGCGCCGCCTAGCGCACCGACAACCGGCACAGTCTGCGCCGCGACCTTTTGCGTCACCACGACCCCAAAGCGGGACGCCACTTGCGCAATGAAACGGACCAGAACCGGGGCCCCTTCCTCGATGACACCGCGCTCCGCGATGAAGCGTGCGGCTTCAGTGACACTCTTCGCCAGCATACCTCGCGCGGCGAAATATCCGCTCTCGGACGCATTGGCCGACCCGGCATGTCCGCCCAATGCGAAGACCTGAATGCATGACAGTGCCGGCTCCGGTTCGGAAATATCTTCTCCCTCGCTTCGCGCAATATCCGCGATCGATCTAAGCATGATGATCGTCGACACTGGAAGCTCTATGGGAAGTGTCGCCAAGCCGAAGGCGCCGCCGGCCGCGCCGGATGCCGTGGCCAGCACCTTGTGCAGGCGTTGCGATCCGGCGTGAGGGGTGCCTTGCATGGTCCGCAGCGCGACCTTAAGTGCTGCCTCAAGACCTTTGGCGGTGGCGGTTGCAATCGCGCGCGAAGCGGCAGCGGGAAGTGCGCTGCCGATGAGATCGATAGGCTTACCCACTAGATTGGTGAGGCGCGCGGCGAGACCCGGATGCTCAAGCAACCGAACAGCTGTTCGCAGCGATGCCAAATCCTTCGGTGTCATGGTCGGACCCGGCCTTGTGGCAATCGGCGTATTGCTCGACATCAGTGCCCACACATCGTCAACCCGGCGCGATCAAGGTCGCGACGTCCAGGCGCTACGCATTAGCATGCTTAACCGCGGTTGCTTCAGTTAATGCGACGCAGCAATTCGGTCGCTTTCCGGGGAGAAGCGGACTCACGTTCGGTGGCTTCGTTCGGTCGCTAGTGACCTAAACCGGACACTCACGCGCAGCCACGTCAACAATTCCGCATTGCTTTTTCTCAGTCAGGTAAGCATCGAGATAATCGTTTGAATCTGGTCGGATGCCGCGGCTACCAAGCCATCGTAGCTTGTCACGCCCTGTGCGGCCGCCTGCAGGATGACTTCGGCAAGGTGCGCCTTAAATCCCGGCGTTGCGTGGCTCATAGGAACTTGGGTCATCACCGCATCGAGTACGGTACGCATCGTGTGGATGAGTTGTGGACTGTAGTAAGCCATGATGATTCTCCCGATACGATAGGAGATTTTCATATTCGTTCTCTCCGGCCAACCACGAAGCAACGACCTCACGGGTAAGTGACGTTGCCATTTTTTAATGTAATTAAAATGTTATGCCCGCGCGGATAATCTTTCCGCCCACGACGGTTAGTGCGAGGCAGCGAAGTGTCCCCTATTGGGTGAGAAGCGGAAGTCTCAACCCGCGACCGAAATGACGCGGTTGATCCGTTGCATCACTTAGTGCGGTGCAGCCATCCGGTCGCCATCCGTGGCATAGCGGACATGGCGCGGACATCGAAAATCGGTCGCTCCTGACCCACAGCCAACATCAGAGCTTCGCGAGCCCAAGGGCTTCCCAACCCCCTCCGCACCGACACCCTGAACCGCTACCATGCCCCGACCTAAGGGCGGATAATGCGGCGATGGGATGCTCTCGGTGTTCTTAGCGGCGTATCAGCACGGTGGCGACGGGCAAAACGAGCGGTTGCGTCAGTTGGCGACCAAAGGGTTTCGGCCCAGCCTCATCAATGCAGTCGTCAGCTCGAACCAGCCAATGAATGCTCGCGGCGAGGTCGAAGTCCTTGCCTCTTGAAGGTGCGGTCATGCCACGGTCGATCCACTTTGGTGTCTTTCTGCTCGGAACCGGCAATCACACCGCCGGTTGGCGCTATCCTGGCGCCGACCAGACGTTTCTCGACATCAAGGTGCTTCAGCGTGTGGCCGCCACCGCCGAACGGGGGCTATTCGACTTCCTGTTTCTGGGCGATGGCCTGGCCGCCAATCTAGGCAGCCACCCGTCCTATGCCTGCCGCCTGGAGCCGATGACGCTCCTCTCGGCGCTGTCGATGACGACGACTCATGTCGGTCTCGCCGCAACAATGTCGACAACATATAGCGATCCCTACACCGTCGCCCGCATTTTCGGGTCGCTGGATCACATCAGCGGCGGCCGGGCGGCCTGGAACGCGGTCACGACCTCGGCGTCAGGCGCCGGCGGTAACTTCGGTCGCACGCATCCAAACCACGAGCTGCGTTACGAGATCGCGGAAGAATTCATCAATGTGGTACGCGGCTTGTGGGATTGCTGGAGCGACAAGGCCATCATTGCCGATCTCAAGACCGGAAAATTCTTTGACGAGAGTGAGGTCAAGCCGCTCAACTACCAAGGTCCACGCTTTTCCGTGAAGGGCCCCCTCAATATGGGCCGCTGTCCGCAGGGGCAGCCTCTGGTGCTCCAGGCAGGCGGCTCCGAGCGAGGCCAGAACCTTGCGGCCCGCACTGCCGACGTCGTGTTCTCGGTCGTGCAAGACTTCGACGAGGCAACAGTCGCTTATTCCGACCTTAAGGAGCGCATTCGCCGCTTCGGCCGCGATCCCGATAGCGTGACGATCTTGCCGGGCATCATGCCGATCATCGGTAAGACTGACGCCGAGGCGCGCGACGTGCTCAACACGCTGCAAAGCTACATCGACTCAACAGAGGGGCTGGCGATGCTGTCGTCGCGGTTGGGCGTCGACATTTCGAAATATCCTCTCGATGGGCCGATTCCGGATCTCCCGCTCCCCGACACGTCACAGGGGTTCGCCCGGGCAATGCTGGGTAAGGGAAAGCGCGATAACATGTCACTCCGCGATCTTTACAACCTGACCGCCGCAGCGCGCGGACACTGGGTCCTTTGCGGTTCTGTCCAGACGATCGCGGATACGTTGGAAAAATGGTTCATGGAAGGTGCAGCGGACGGGTTCTGTGTGATGCCGGCCTACTTCCCGGGCGCGTTCGACGAATTTGTCGACCTCGTCGTTCCGGAACTGCAACGGCGGGGCCTCTACCGCAAAGCCTATACGGGCACGACGCTGCGTGATCACCTCGGGCTGTCTCGTCCCGCGATTGGAGAATATGCGGGCATGGTGCAACAAGCGAAAGCGGCCGCGACCTGAATGTCTGTCATATCCCGCATTGCGCTACGCCTCACTGCGGCGGCTGCCGTCGCTTGCGCCTTCTCGCTATCGTCGTTTGCGCTCGATTATCCGACCAAGCCGGTTCGTCTGATCGTCGGCGTCGCTGCCGGAGGCGCAAACGACACTGTCGCGCGGCTGGTGGCACAGGCGCTTTCCGAGCGACTTGGCCAGCCAGTCGTTGTCGAGAATCGCCCGGGCGCCGGCGGAGACATCGGCCTTGAAGCCGTCATCAATGCACCGCCGGATGGCGATACGCTTCTCTTTGCCACGTCGGCGAACGCGCTCAGCGCCTCGTTCTACGACAAGGCGAACGTCAATTTCGCTCGCGACATTACTCCGGTCGCGAGCCTCGTGCGCGGGCCGCTCATCATGGAGGTCAACCCGTCGTTTCCGGCCAAGACGATTCCCGAATTCATTGCCTATGCAAAAGCCAATCCCGGCAAGATCAACATGGCATCGGCCGGCATTGGCAACACGACCCATGTCGCCGGCGAGCTTTTCATGATGCTGACCGGCACCAAGTTCACCCACGTGCCCTATCGCGGCGGGGCTCCCGCGGTGGCGGATCTCCTCGGCGGGCAAGTGCAACTGTACTTCGACGGAATATCGGGCTCGCTCGAGTATGTCAGGTCGGGGAAACTGCGCGCATTGGGAGTGACCACCGCGCAGCGCGCAGATGTGCTGCCGGACGTTCCGAGCATCGCCGAGTTCGTACCGGGCTACGAGGCGGGTGGCTGGTACGGGATCGGTGTCTCCAGGAATGTACCCGCCGAGATCGTCGACAGGCTCAACAGGGAAATCAATGCCAGTCTCGCCGATCCGAAATTAAAGACACGACTCGCCGACCTTGGCTACATGACTATCGGGGGCTCATCGGCCGAGTTTGGCAACATGATTGCACGGGAAATCGATAAATGGGCCAAGGTGCTGAAGTTTGCCGGCATAAACCCTGATTGATCCGGCCGCGCCCTGGTCTTACCGCGCCATCCGCGCTTCTCACCCGCGCCGACGAGATGATCGAATAGAGATACTGTTTGCTGCGGTGGTAATTCGAAAATTCGGTCGGTAACGGGGGTAAAGCGGACATGGCGCGGACACCCCGAACTGGTCGCTCCTGACCCACAGCGGGCCTCGATAGTGGGCTCCAAGTGGTCAAGATTGCTCAGACTCCCCCTCCGCCGAGCGTCATGAACAGAGGCCAACATCGACCGGCTCATCCGATGCCAAAACGCTGCGCGTCGTCTTCTTGAGAACGTAGCCGAGGAGTTAGACCGCCGAAAATTCATGACCGCTTGCCGAAGAGCGACAAAAGCGAAAAAATGCCGGCGATTCGCTCAGGTAGACGTTTGAATTTGGCTAACAATAATAATCAAGGGGAAGCACCATGTATTTGATCTACATCCTTGCCATTGCAGTACTTCTATATCTCGTCGGCGCGATTCGCGTTCTAAGACAGTACGAGCGTGGAGTCGTATTTTTTCTCGGAAAATTCGAGGGCGTTCGCGGCGCGGGAATCACGCTCATCTTCTTTCCGTTGCAGCAAATGGTGCGTGTCTCCTTGCGCACCGTCACGATGCAGATTCCCTCGCAGAAAATCATCACCAAGGATAACGTCTCGATCGATATCGCGGCGGTTGCCTATTATCATATTTCCAATCCCGAGAATGCGGTGATTGTGATCGAGAATGTCTACAATGCGATCAATCAGATCAGCCAGACCACCGTGCGAAATGTCGTCGGCCGCTTTAGCCTCGACCAGCTGCTTTCCGATACCGCGGGCATCAACGAGCAGATCAAGAACGTCATCGACAAGCACACGGAGCCGTGGGGCACGCAGGTGACTGCTGTCGAGATCAAGGACATTGTTCTGCCCGACAACATGCAACGCGCAATGGCGAAGGAAGCCGAGGCCGAACGCGAGCGGCGCGCAAAGATCGTCGCGGCGGAAGGGGAATTCCAGGCTGCGGTGAAGCTGGGTGAAGCGGCCGACATCATTACAGCGCATCCGGTCGCACTTCAGCTTCGCACCCTCCAGACAATGGCGGAAATCTCGGTCGAAAAGAACTCAACCATCATCTTTCCCGCACAATTTATGACGACGGTGCAGGACGCCATCGCGCTAATGTCAAAAGATTCGGCGTCAAAGTAACTTGGAGCATGGCACGGTCGAGTTTTGCCTATTCCATGGCGATGGACATTGCCGCGCTACCAAATGTCGGGAAGTGGCCGGCGAACCAGACCTCTTTGAGAAGCCGTTCGGTTACATCGTGCAGCTGACCATCGCCGCACCAAGGACCGATGTGCCAAGACTTTGAGTTTACGAGCGCGCCGCGGCAATCAGCGCGAATAGCCTGGCGGGGGTTACCGGATATTCCGTGATCGTCACGCCAAAAGGAGAGAGCGCATCTTCGACCGCGGCGACAACCGCACCGGCGGCCGGTACGCAACCGGATTCGCCGACGCCTTTAACGCCAAGGGGATTGAGCGGCGAAGGACACTCGAGAAAGTGGACCTCGATCTTCGGTACTTCCGTCGCGGTAGGCAGCAGATAATCGGCGAATGTTGTGGTCAGCGGCTGAGCGTTGTCATCATAGCCCATCCATTCAAAAAGCGAATTGCCGATACCGTGCACCGTGCCACCGACAAGCTGGCCTTCGACAATCATGGGATTGATTAGGCGGCCGCTATCGTTGACCACGACGTAACGAAGGATGCGCACACTGCCGGTTTCCACATCGACTTCAACCTCGACCGCATGACAACCCATGCCATAGGTAAGTGCGCTCGGCAGGAAATTTTGGAGACTCTCAAGTCCAGGTTCAAATTTTCCTGGCATGGCGTAGCCGGGCACGCCGGAGACCGCTTCCGCAACCTCGCGGAGCGTGAGGCCGCTGCCCGGAGCGCCGACGACCTCGACGCGGCCATCCCGCAGTTCGAGATCCTCGACACTCGTCTCCAGGAGATGTGCAGCTACACTGAGCACTTTCTCGCGCACGGAGAGCGCCGCAAGGTGCACGGCGGATCCGGCAGTAACGGTCTGCCGGCTGGCGAAGCCACCCTGACCGTGCGGGATGACTGCGGTGTCACCCGCGACTACGGTGACGCTATCAACAGCAACGGCGAATTGTTCGGCGCAGATTTGGGCGAGTGCTGTTTTGATGCCCTGCCCCATCGGCATGGCGCCGGTATAAACCGAGATACGGCCCGAACGGCCGATGCGGACGATGCCGGACTCGAACGGTCCGCGCCCTGTTCCCTTCACGCCATTGCCGATGCCGATCCCGAGATGGCGGCCTTGTTCGCGCGCGCGACGCTGCCGTGCTGCAAATCCGGCGTAATCGATGGCATCGAGCGCCATATCGAGGCAGCGCGGGAAATCGCCACTATCGAGCGCGATCGGTGAGCCGGCGCGTGTCTTGAGCGGCGTGACATATGGCATCTTATCCGCCGGCACGAGATTGCGCCGCCGCACCTCGGTCCGATCGATTCCAAGTTGGCGCGCGATCCGGTCGAGCACGCGCTCCATGGCAAACGCCGCTTCCGGATAGCCGGCGCCGCGAACCGGCATGGTCGCGACCTTGTTGGTCTCGACCACCAGCACCCGCAGATCGAAAGCAGGCAGGATATAGGGGCCCGGTACGCCGGTGGAGGCGTTGTAAGGTAGGTTGAGACCTTGCGGAGTATAGGCTCCTTGGTCGTGGGTAAGCTCGCCGCGCAGGCCGAGTAGGCGTCCTTCATCATCGAATGCGACTTCGAGGTCCCAGTACTGATCGCGCTCCTGCACCGCCGCCAAAAAATGCTCGCGCCGGTCTTCAATCCATTTGATGGGGCACCGCAGACGCAAGCAGGCCGCTGAGATTACGACTTCCTCCGGATACATGACGAACTTGGCACCGAAGCCGCCGCCGACATCCGGTGCCACGACGCGAATTTGGTTCTCATCGAGTTGCAGCAACCGCATCAGGAACGCACGTACCTCGTGCGCAAGTTGCGTCGAGGACCACAGCGTGAGGCGGTCCTCATTGGCGTCATACACGGCGAGCGCGCCACGACCTTCGATCGAGTGTGCACCACCGCGGTGCTGCTTGAGTTTGACTTGCGTGCGGTGCGGCGCGCGTGCAAACGCGGTGGCGATGTCGCCATAGCGTTGGCTAAATTCGATAAGAAGATTGCTGGCTTTGCCGCGATGCGCGAGCGCAGCGCCGGGACGCAGCGCCGCTCGACAATCCGAAATCGCTGGAAGCACTTCGTAATCGACGTCAACTAGCGCGACTGCATCTTCTGCGACAGCGCGCGATTGCGCGATCACGATAGCGACGGCCTCGCCGACAAAAACGACTTCATCTTTAGCAAGAACGATCGGGCTAACATCCGATGGCAATTGGTCGGTGCGGAACTGCAGTGGCAGTCGCTCTTGCGTCAACATTGGCGCAATGTCAGCTAACGTGTACACGGCGTATATGCCCGGCAGCCGGCGGGCCGCGCTGGTGTCGATATGATGAATAGCGGCGTGCGCGTGCGGACTCCGCACAAAGGCCGCCTCGAGCATGCCCGGAAACTTGAGATCATCAACGAAACGGCCGCGACCTTGAAGCAGCGGTCCATCCTCGAGCCGCAGCACTCGTTTGCCGATTGTGTGAGTTTGCGTCACGTCGGATGCCGCCTCGGCGCAGGATCGGTCAAGAGTACACTGATGGACATGATACCGAGCAACTATGCGGTAAAGCGAGTGGCAATCTCACTAACCGGCGGCCACGGTTGATCCTCGGGCGGGCCCCGGGTTCCTGCCGATGTGAACAACGCCGACGATGCGTTCATGCGGCGCCAAGCCCAACGGCATCGAGCACTCCGCGCTCATACGCAGCAATCATTGCGAGCACGTCAGGCCTCAGCTTGCGAGACCGCGATGGAAGCCAGGGCGATTTGCCAGTATGCTGCTAGAGCCAGGAATTGCGATCCCCGCGAGGAGATGACATGACCAATCGTGATTTGAGGCCCGTGCCGATCTCCCGCCGCCGCTTATTGCAAAAATCCGCTGTGGCCGCTGGAGCACTGGCGCTGTCGCTTGAGCCGTTGCGGGCACGCGCCGCCAGTTCGCTTACCCCGGTGACGATGACGCTCGACTGGGTTTATCAGGGCCCCAACGACGGCTTCATGATCGCACAGGAGAAAGGCTTTTATCGCGAAGCCGGGCTCGACGTCGCCATTACAAGCGGCAAAGGCTCCGCCGCCACTGCCCAGCTTGTTGCCAGCAAGGCAACGCAATTCGGCTTCTGCGATGGCTATGTCGTCGGCAACGGCGTCGCCAAGGGAATGGGCATCAAGAGCGTCGGCAGTGTCTATCGGCGCAACCCGGCCGCGGTGGTGGTGCTCGCCGATTCCGGGATCGCCACGCTGAAGGATCTCGAAGGAAAAAACATCGCGATGACTGCGGGCAGCGCGCAATTCCAGCAATGGCCCGCCTTGGTCAAAGGCGCCGGCATCGATGCATCGAAAATCCAGGTCGTGAATATCGATCCGGCGGGTGTCGGTCCGGCCCTGATCACCGGTCAGGTTCCCGCCATCGGCGGCTTCGCCCAGGGTTATGTGCCCTCGATCGAAATCCGCGGCAAGAAAGAGGTGCGTATTTTCTGGTTCGCCGACTACGGCGTCACGGTCGTCAGTAACGGCATCATCGTTCATCAGGACCTGCTCAAGGGCGATCCCGAGCTGGTGCGCGCCTTCGCGGCGCCGACGATCAAGGGTTTCCTCTACGGCCGGCAGAACCCGGACGAAGCCGTCGCGATCATCAAAAAATATCTGGCAACCATCGATCCGGCAATCACTCGGCGTGAAATGGAGCTGTCGTGGAAGACATGGGTCACGCCCAACACCCAGGGCAAGCCGCTCGGCTGGGCTTCCGACGTCGACTGGGCCGAGACCGTCAAGGTGCTCAAGCAATACGGCGGCGTGGCCACGCCGCTCGAGGCGAGCGCGCTCTACACCAACGAGTTCGTGCCAACCGGCGCCGAATACGTTCCGCCACAAACGGCGTGAACGGGCTCTCCGGCAAAGGAAGCGGCAAAGCGTGGCGCACAAGGCAAATGTCGAAGGTTGGATCGGCGCCAGCGTGCTGCGCAAGGAGGATGCGCGCCACCTCTACGGACACGGCATGTTCATTGCCGATGTCCATGTACCCGGTGTCCAGGACGTGGCCTTCGTGCGCAGCCAAATGGCGCATGCAAGGCTGCGCAATATCAGCAAGCCTGCGCAATCCACCGGTCGGGTGTTTACGCTTGCCGACATCGGCCCGATCAAGGTGCTGGAAGCCGGGCCGGAGCTTTCCGCCCATCGCCATAGCCCCTATCCGCCGCTTGCCGACGGGCGGGTCCGTTACGTCGGGCAAACGATCGCTGCCTGCGTGATGCCGACACGGGCGCAAGCTGAGGATTTGGCCGACGAGGTTCGTGTGGAGCTTGAAGAGTTATCGGCTGTCGTCGATGTCGTTGCCGCCATGCGCCCCGACAGTCCGCGCGTTTTCGATGAGTGGCCGAGCAACGCCTACATCAGCACCAGCGTCAACGAGGGCAATCCGGAGACGCTCGCCGTGGCGCCGATCCGTCTGCGCCGCCGGCTGCGGCTCAATCGGCAGGCCACGGTTTCGCTCGAAGGCAGAGGCGTGCTCGCCTATTGGGATCATCGGCTCGACGAGCTGGTGGTCTACCTCTCGACGCAGGGCGGCCAGGCCAAGCGGATGGCGCTATCGCGGATGCTCGGCCTCCCCGAACACAAGGTGCGTGTCATCGCGCCCGACGTCGGCGGCGGCTTCGGCGGCAAGAACCGGATCATGCCGGAGGACGTTGCCGTCGCCGCGCTGGCGCTGAAGGTCGGACATCCGGTGCGCTGGATCGAGGATCGACGCGAGCATCTGCTGGCGTCGCCCCATGCCCGTGACCACACTTATGATCTCACCATTTGCGCCGAGCGCGACGGCACGCTTCTTGGCATCGAGGGCGACATCTATATCGACGCCGGCGCTTACGCGTTGTGGCCGACCGGAGCATTTCAGGAAGCGAGCATGGCGTCGCGCAACCTGACCGGGCCCTATCGCATTCGCCATTTGAAGCTCAACGCCTACACCGTCGCCACCAACAAGGCGCCGATGGGCCCGTATCGTGGCGTGGCGCGGCCGGGGGCGACCTTCGCCATCGAACGTCTCGTGGACGAGGTCGCCCGCGAGCTCGGGCGCGAGCCTTTCGAGCTGCGCCGGCAGAACATCGTCACCGCCGCGGAGCTGCCCTACAAGACCGCCGCCGGGATGAAGCTCGACACCGGCGATTATGTCGCCGCGCTCGATATCGCACGCGACAAGATCGATCTGCCGGCCATCCGCAAGCGTCAGGCGCGAGGTGAGCCCGACGGCCGCAAAATCGGCGTCGGCTTTGCCTTCTACACCGAACAAAGCGGCCACGGCATCGTGGAGTTCGCCAAGCGCAAGTTTCGCGTCATTCCCGGTTACGAGTCCGCCAATGCCCGCATGCTGCCGGACGGCAATGTGCTGCTGTTCGTGGGCGTGCAAAATCATGGACAGGGTCACGAGACCACGCTGGCGCAGATCGCGGCCCACGAGCTCGGCATCAATCCCGAGCAAATTTCCGTCCGCTATGGCGACACGGCGATCGGGCCTTACGGGTTTGGCACGTTCGCGTCCCGCTCCATCGTGTTCGCCGGTGGTGCCGTGGCCAAAGCGACCCGCGCGCTGGCCGGAAAAATCCAGCGCATAGGCGCCCATCTATTGCAGGCCGACGTCGCTTCGACCCACATCGCGGACGGCATGGTCCACGGACCGTCCGCCAAGATCGGTCTTGCTGAAATCGCATTTGCCGCCAATGCGCGTCCCGATCAGTTGCCAGCCGGAATGGACCCTCTGCTGGACGCGATCGCGACTTACGAGCCGTCGGACTCCGGCGGCGTGTTCGCCTACGGCACCCATGCGGTGGTCGTGGCCGTCGATCCCGACAGCGGCGTGGTCGAACTCCTGGACTATGTCGTGTCCGAAGACTGCGGCACGATGATCAATCCGATGATCGTCGACGGCCAGGTCCAGGGCGGCATCGCGCAGGGGATCGGCACCGCGCTCTACGAAGAGATCCCTTACGACGAACAGGGACAACCGCTTGCCACGACGTTTGCCGATTACATGGTACCCTGCGCTCCGGAGATTCCGACCGTGCGCATTGAGCATCTGGTGACGCCGGCGCTGACCACCGAATACGGCGTGAAAGGTCTCGGCGAAGGTGGCGCCATCGCGCCGCCGGCGGCTATCGCCAATGCGGTTGCCGACGCTTTCGCCGACATCGGAGCGAGTTTCAACGAAACACCGCTGACGCCACGGCGCGTTTCCGAAGCGGTCGACCGGGCGCGCCGCGCGAAGGCTGCCAAAGCATGAAATCCGCGAAGTTCGATTACGTGGTCGCCAACACGGTCGCGGAGGCCGCCGCATCGTTGACTTCTGCCGGAGCGTCCGCGGCCATCATTGCCGGCGGCCAATCGTTGGTGCCGATGCTCAACTTGCGGGTCGCCGCCGTAGACCTACTGGTCGATATTTCCGGCATAGAGGAACTAAAGACGACGCGCGAGACGCCGGCGGGGCTTTTGATCGGCGCACTGATCACCCATGCCGACATTGAGGACGGCAAAATTCCGGATCTGTTTGGCGGACTGCTGCGCCACGTGGCAGCCGGGATTTCCTACCGGGCGATCCGCAATTACGGCACCATCGGCGGCAGCGTCGCGCTGGCCGATCCCGCCGCCGATTGGCCGGTTTGCCTCATGACGCTCGGCGCCAATGTTTGCATTGCCGCCGGCGAGACGATCCGCTCGCAACCGATCGCGACCTTCATCCAAGGCCAATACACGACAGCGCTGGACAAGAATGAGATTGTCGTCGGCCTCGATGTTCCTCGCCCCGACGCGCAATTCAGCTGGGGATTCCGCAAAGTCGTGCGCAAAAGCGGAGCATTCGCCAATTCAATCGCAGTGGTGGTGCAGCGCGGTGGCACCGTTTCGATTGCACTCGGCGGCGCCGTGCCGCGCCCGTTTCTGCTCGCGGCTGCTGCCAAGCAGCTTGGTGATGGAAAGACATCGGACGGTGCGTTGCGGGCGGCGGTCACGCAGGACCTGACGGCACAGATACCGCAAGCCGATGCTTATCTGATGCGTCTGCACACATCGACCATCTTGCGCGCCGTACGCGAGATGCGAAGCCGATGAAGCCCGTCACCGTCGAGTTGAATGGCGCCAAGGTCGTTCACGAGGTCGAGCCGCGGGAAACGCTTGCCGATTTCCTGCGTGAGCGCTGCCGCCTGACAGCGACGCACCTTGGCTGCGAGCACGGAGCCTGCGGTGCATGCACCGTGCTGGTGAATGGAAAAGCGACCCGGTCGTGCCTGCGGCTTGCGGTGATGTGCAATGGATGCGCGGTACAAACCCTGGAGGGATTCCGCGACGACCGTGTCATGGAGGTGCTGCGAAGGCACTTCCACGAAAGCCACGCATTACAATGCGGATTTTGTACGCCGGGCATGCTGGTGATGGCGCGCGATATCCTGCTGCGTCTGCCGAGACCCGATGCCCAGAGCGTCCGCGAGCAACTCAGCGGCCAGATTTGCCGTTGCACCGGCTACGCCAACATCATCACCGCCGTGGTGGCCGCCGGCCGGGAAATCGGCAACGCCGGCGGTGCTTAAAAATCCTTCGGCAGCTCTTGCGCCCATTTCGTCCGCATGCGCCCGTCAAGCTCTTTGCTCGAGCGCGCTATGACCGGAAACGTTTTCTGCCGGTTGAACGGAATGCATGCGTCGATCACCACCCGCGAATTGCGCCGGTCGTTCTCGGTGTCGTAGCACATCGGATCGAGCGCCGAGCTCCAGCCCCCATGGATGACGTCGACCTGGATGCGCGGGTCGCAGCGTGTGCACATCGCCCAGATGACGTCGTTGATGTTGGTTGGGTCGATGTCCTCGTCGACCACAATGGTCCAGCGGTTGCAATAGGCGCCGGCGTGGCAATGGGAGGCGACCATTCCGGCCTGCTTGGCGTGGCCGCCGTAGAGCTGCTTGATCGAGATGGTTAGCATGAAGCGGCTGCCGCCGGCTTCGTGCGCCCACACACCCCTGATTTCAGGAATGCCGGCGGCTTCGAGCTGATTCCACACTGCGCCGCAGCGATAAGTGCCGAGATAAAATGTGTTGTCGTTGGGCGGGACCGCCGGAATGGCGCCGACCAGGATCGGATCGTTGCGATGCATCATGGTGACGATGCGGATCGCCGGCTCCAGTGCGCTGCCGGAGGCGTAATAGCCGGTCCACTCGCCGAGCGGACCCTCCTGCACCTTGTCGTCCGGATGAATGAAGCCCTCGAAAGCGATCTCGGCGTTGGCCGGCACCGGCAATCCGGTGTGGGGCATGTTGAACACTTCGACCGGCTCGCCGAGAATGCCGCCGGCGGCTTCCATCTCGTTTTTGCCGTAGGGAATTTCCAGGCCGGCGAGCATCAGATACGACGGATGCATGCCGGCGACGACGGCCACCGGGCACGGCTGGCCGCGGTCGTGGTACTTGCCCATGATGATGCGCCCGTGCTTACCCGGCGACATCATCACCGACGCTACATCGGGCCCGTGGCTCTGAATGCGATAGCAGCCGTAATTGAGCCAGCCTGAATCGGGATCCTTCATCACCACCATACAGCCGGTGCCGATGTACGGACCACCGTCGCGTTCGTGCCACACCGGCGTCGGGATTTTTTCGATGTTGACGTCCTTCCCTTCGAAGACATTTTCGAGCAGCGGACCGCCGTTGACCGCCATTGGCTTATATGACGGCGCGTGCTTCATGTAGTTGCGCCACCATTGAATGAGCTCCATTTCCGATGATTGCGGCGGTAGCCCAAGCGCGACGTTGATCCGCGGAACCGACGTCAGGATGTTCGCGATGATGCGGTGACCCTTGGGAAAGCCCGGCACTTCGTCGAACAGCAGTGCCGGGTTGCCCATCTTTCGCTGATAGATATCGACGAAGCCACCGATCTCTTCTTTGGTCTCGGCCCCTTTGATGGTCTTGAGTTGGCCCGCGGCTTCGATCGCGCTTATCCAGTCTCGAAGATCCTTGTTGGCCATTGCAATCTCTCACAGGTTTAGAGCGGAGAAGGGTCGGCCGATGGTCTTGAATTTCCGCCGCATAGGCAACTGCAATTTTGCCCACGGACGACGGCCTGCGTCGCGACGGCGCGGCATCGCGCTTGGTGACAGCGCCGGCGCCTTGCCTGTATGCTGATGGATGCCGGATGAAATCCGCGGAGGTGATGCCATGCGCTCTCACGCCTTTCGTAGCATTTCGATGTCTCGCCGAGACTTGCTCAAAAAGGCTGCGCTGACAGCGGGTGCCGCCGCGCTACCGTTCGCGCCTTACCGGACCGCGCGCGCCGCGGTGCCACTCAAGCCGGTGGCCATGACGCTCGATTGGATCTATGAAGGTCCGAACCTCGGTTTCCTCGTTTCACATGATCAAGGCTACTATCGTGACGCCGGCCTCGACGTCACGATCACCGCTGGCAAGGGCTCCGGAAACACCGCCCAATTGGT
Source organism: uncultured Alphaproteobacteria bacterium (assembly GCA_963831975.1). Lineage (GTDB taxonomy): Bacteria > Pseudomonadota > Alphaproteobacteria > Rhizobiales > Xanthobacteraceae > BOG-931. The sequence continues at coordinate 391,292 of CAWHSO010000025.1, read as the reverse complement.
CGCCAACAAAGCGACACAGATCGGCTTCGCCGACGGCTATGCGGCAAGCAACGGCATCGCCAAGGGCATGGAGATCAAGACCGTCGCCAGCGTTTATCGCGGCAACCCGTCCGCCATCATGGTGCTCGACGATTCGCCCATTAAGACGCCAAAGGATCTCGAAGGCAGAACGCTGGCGATGATCGCGGGCAGCGGCCAATTCCAGCAATGGCCCGCCTTCGTCAAGGGCGCCGCCCTCGACGCCGCAAAGATCAAGATCGTCAATCTGACACCGCCCAGCCTCGGACCGGCGCTGATCAGCGGCCAGGTCGACGCCATCGGCGGGTACGTGCAGAGTTATGTGCCGATTATCGAGATCCGTGGCCAGAAAAAAGTGCGCTCGTTCTGGTTTTCCGACTACGGCGTCAACGTGGTCAGTAATGGAATCATCGCCCATCAGGATCTGATCAAGAACGATCCCGACCTTCTTCGAGCATTCGTTCCAGCGTCGATCAAAGGCTTCCTCTACGCCAGACAGCATCCGGACGAAGCGGCGGTAACCGTAAAGAAATACTCGGAGACCATCGACGAGGCGATCATCAAGCGCGAGTTCGAGGTTTCTTGGAAGACTTGGGTGACACCCAATACCAAGGGTAAGCCGCTCGGTTGGGGCGCCGATGCCGACTGGGCCTCGGCGATTGAGGTGCTCACGCAATACGGCGGCGTAACAGCTCCCCTGACCACCAGTCAACTTTTCACCAACGACTTCGTCCCGACCGGCGCCGCGTACGTTCCCCCGCAACAAGGCTGAGCGGCCGCTTTCGCGTGAACACACCCGGCGACCACGATCAGCCATACTTGCGCATCGAGAATCTGTCCAAGGTTTATGCGACGCGCGACGGCGAAGTGCGCGCGCTCAGCGACGTTTCCTTCACCCAGCACCGCGGTGAATTCGTATCCCACGTCGGCCCGAGCGGCTGCGGCAAGAGCACGCTGTTGATGATCGCAGCGGGCCTGCTCGCGCCATCGAGCGGCGCCGTGCTGGTCGGCGGCCGCAAAGTCGAACGGCCGCGCACCGACATCGGCATCGTCTTTCAGAGCCCCGTCCTGCTCGACTGGCGCACAGCGCTCGGCAACGTCATGCTGCAAGCGGAAGCGCGCAAGATGGACCGCAAGGAGGCGGAAACACGCGCCGGCAAGCTCTTGGCATCGGTCGGGCTCGGCGGCTTCGAGGCCAGGTATCCGCACGAGCTTTCGGGCGGCATGCGCCAGCGCGTCTCGATCTGCCGCGCGCTCATTCACAATCCCGATCACCTGCTCATGGATGAGCCGTTCGGCGCGCTCGATGCCCTGACGCGGGACCAGCTCGTGCTCGATCTCGAGGCGCTGGTGCGAGAGCGGCGCACGACCGTGCTGTTCATCACCCACAGCATCGCCGAAGCCGTGTTCCTGTCCGATCGCGTCATCGTCATGACGCCGCGGCCCGGTTGCATCGACCGTATTATTGACATCAAGCTGCCGCGGCCACGGACGCTGGCGATGCGCGAGACGCCGGAATTCGCCGAGTACAGCCGGAAGATTCTGGAGTTATTCCTGGCGCGCGGGGTTTTGCGCGAGCACTGAGCGGACCTTCACGAGGAGCGCAACAATGACCGAAATACTGGACTCGCCGGCTTCTCTCCCGTCGAAGCACACGGCGAGCATCGGCAGCCTCGAAGCGGGTATCCGGCAGCGGCGCCGCGAGCTCGCTCGGCGCGATAGGATGACGGCCGTTGTCTATCCGATAGGCATGATGGTCGTGTTGATCGCTGTCTGGGAGGCGGCCGCGCGGCTATTTTCACTTCCGCCCTATCTATTGCCGGCACCGAGCGCAATTGTGCTTTCGATGTATGCAAATTCCGCCGTCCTGATCAAAGAAAGCGTGGTAACCACGCTAGAAATCATCCTCGGCTTCGCGTTGAGCGTCGCCGTTGGCGTGCCGCTTGCGCTTGCGATTTACCTGTGGCGGCCTTTCGCCCGCGCCGTCTACCCGGTTCTAGTCTCCTCGCAGGCAGTACCGAAAGTCGCGGTTGCTCCGCTGTTCCTGGTGTGGTTCGGCTTCGGTCTCCTGCCCAAGGTGCTGATCGCGTTCCTCATCGCGTTCTTCCCGGTTGTCATCAACACCGCAATGGGATTGGCAGCGCTTGAGCGCGAGAAGATCTACCTCGCACGTTCGATGGGACTTGGACCCTTTGCGACTTTTTTCAAGATTCAGTTACCGAACGCGCTGCCGTCGATTTTCGCCGGATTGAAAATCTCCATCACCTTCGCCGTCGTCGGCGCAGTGGTCGGAGAATTCGTCGGCGGCCAGGGCGGCCTCGGCTATCTGCTGCTCCTCGCCAACGGCAACATGGACACGGCGCTGCTGTTTGCCGGCATCGTGGCATTGACCGTGTTGGGGATCGTACTCTTTGCCCTGATCGGATTTGTCGAACGGCTGATGCTACCGCCTCACGCCGCCGAGCACGCGTCGCTTGCGCGCGAAACAATGTGAGAGGAGTCGCTGGTGGCAGCCCATATTGAAGGACCGCTGTATTATGAGCGTATGGGAAGGATCGGGCCAGTCATGGCTTTTGTACATCCCAATCCGATGGACCAATCCTGTTGGATTTTTCAGATGGCTCATCTGTCAACGTGGTATCGCTGCATCGCCATCGATATTCCCGGCTACGGTCGATCGCCAAAAGCCACACCGGGGCTGACCATGGACGATATGGCGCAGGCGTGCTGGGAAGCGATCGACGACGTGGCACCTGGCGAGCGCGCAATTCTGGTCGGGTGCTCTGTCGGCTCGGCGATCCTGCCGTACATGCATCATCAGCAGCCCTCGCGCACTGCCGCGTTGGTCCTTTCGGGCACCGGCTACAATCCAGGCAAAGAATTTACCGCGCGTCGCATCGCATCTTATAGGGACCAAGGTATCGCTTACCGCTGGGGCTATACATTCGAAGATCTCAGCCCGGCCTTCCGCACTACGCCGCTCGCACACTTTTTCGCTGAGATGTTTTCCGAGCGTAACGATCGCGCCGACTTGGAGTCGATCATTCTTCAATTCCAGGCTCTCGCCAAAACCGGACGCAGACGACCACCATTCACGGATTTCCTGCCCGACGATCCTCCTGAGCGGCAGCGAGGATGGTACTCACTCGAGCGCCGCTGCGCTCAAAGCCCGCATCCCGGGCTGCGAGATGAAAGTCCTTTATGGTGCCGGCCACGCCTGCCAAATCGAACAACCGTGGGAATTCGACCGCTACATGATCGAATTTCTCAAAAAGCACGGCCTGTTTCCTGCGAATTCTGCCGCTCGCTAAGGCGAGCATGATTCCACGCCAGTTCGGGGCATTTCGCAATGAACAGGGACATCTCTGTTTGCGTAGGAATGCGTGGTGGGCCCGGGAGGACTCGAACCTCCAACCAAGCGGTTATGAGCCGCTAGCTCTGACCATTGAGCTACGGGCCCGTGCCGCCGCGTGCGGCGCGGCGGGACGTGGCGACGATGACATTATACCAGCAGAAGCGCCCTAACCCCGCCGGCTGAGCAAAAATACCGCCTGCTCGCCGAACAAATTCCAGAACCACCATGGCATTTTCAGCCGCATCCGCCGGCCCCAGGCATTGAGCGCCACCGCCTGCTCGATCTTGGCGCCGGCGACGCGGCAGAGCGCGCGGAAATCCTTGATGCTGCAGAAGTGGATGTTCGGCGTCTCCCACCACGCGTAGGGCAGATTGTCGGTCCGCGGCATGTGGCCGCCGAGCGCGACCTGGAGCCGTATCTTCCAGTGGCCGAAATTCGGGAACGACACGATGCCGTGGCGGCCGATGCGCAGCATGTGCTCGAGCACGACGCGCGGCTGGCGGGTGGCTTGCAGCGTCTGCGACAGGATGACGAAGTCGAAGGCGTCGTCGGGATAATTGGCGAGGTCGGTGTCGGCGTCGCCCTGCACCACGGCAAGGCCCTTGGCGACGCATTCGTTGACGCCCTCGCGCGACAATTCGATGCCGCGGCCGTCGACGCCCCGGGTTTCCAGCAGGCGCAGCAGCTCGCCGTCGCCGCAGCCGACGTCGAGCACGCGCGCGCCGCGCTCCACCATGTCGGCGACCGCCAGCAAGTCGACGCGCGAACCGCCCGGCCCGCGTGCGGCCTCGGCCATAGTCAGATCGTGATTGAGGCGCGACAGCATCGTTACTCCGTGCTTAAGCCGCGCGCTTTCGCGGCGCCTTTGAGGAAGCCGCGCACGATGGCGAACAATTCCGGCTCGTCGAGCAGGAAGGCGTCGTGGCCCTTGTCGGTCGTGATCTCGGCGAACGACACGCGGGCGCCTGCGGCATTGAGCGCGTGCACGATAGCGCGCGATTCCGCGGTCGGGAACAGCCAGTCGCTGGTGAACGAGATGACGCAAAACCGCGTCGGCGCGCCGCGAAACGCGTTCGCCACGACCCCATCGTAGTCGGCGGCGAGATCGAAATAGTCCATCGCGCGGGTCAGATAGAGATAGGAATTGGCGTCGAACCGCTCGACGAAAGTAATGCCCTGGTGCCGCAGATAAGACTCGACCTGGAAATCCGCATCGAACGAGAACGTCGGATTGTCGCGGTCCTGGAAGCGGCGGCCGAATTTGCGGTGCAGCGCGGCGTCGGACAAATAGGTGATGTGCGCGCCCATGCGCGCCACCGCGAGGCCGCGCCGCGGATTGATGCCTTCGGCGAAATAGCGGCCGCCGCGCCAGTCCGGATCGGCCATCACCGCCTGGCGGCCGACCTCGTGGAAGGCGATGTTTTGCGCCGAATGCCGGGTCGCCGCCGCGATCGGCAGCGCCGCGAACACGCGATGCGGATAGCTCGCCGCCCATTGCAGCACCTGCATGCCGCCCATGGAGCCGCCGGCGACCGCGAACAATGAATCGATGCCGAGATGATCGAGCAGCATCGCTTGCGCGCGCACCATGTCGCGCACGGTGATGACGGGAAAGTCGAGGCCCCACGGCATGCCGGTCGCCGGATTGGTCGAGGCCGGTCCGGACGAGCCCATGCAGCCGCCGACCACGTTCGGGCAGATGACAAAGTAGCGCTCGGTGTCGATCGGCAGGCCGGGGCCGACCATGGTCTCCCACCAGCCGGTCTTGCCGGTCACCGGATGTTTGTTGAGCACGTGCTGATCGCCGGTGAGCGCGTGGCACACCAGCACCGCGTTGGTGCGCGCGGCATTGAGCGTGCCGTAGGTCTGGTAGGCGATCTGCAGCGGGCCGAAATCGACGCCGGCATCGAGCCGCAACGGATTGTTCGGCGCAAACCGCACCACCGGCGAATGCGGCGTGTCCGCTTCGCGCGTGCGGTCGGCAAGATCGAGCGTGGCGCTGGCCTCGGCCATGAGCGTTTCCCGGAAGCGACGCCTGCCGGCGCCCGTCGCCCGTTGGCGGGCGGTCAAAGGGGCGTAAATAGGCCGCTTCCGCTCGGAGTCAATGTTTTCTTTGCTTTCGGGCTTAACGGCACTATCTATCGGGCCGATTGCCGGGTCAAACCATGCCGAAACCGCCACGCCAGAAGACGCCAGCGCTCGCCGATCTGCGGCGCGAGATCGATCGCATCGATGAGGCGATGCACGAGCTCCTGCTCGAGCGCGGCGAGATCATCGACACCTTGATCGCGGTGAAGAACACCCAAGAGGTCGGCTCGGCGTTCCGCCCTGCCCGCGAAGCCGACATGATGCGCCGGCTGGTGAAACGCCATCGCGGCAACCTGCCGCTCGATACCGCCGAAAGCATCTGGCGCGTCATCATCTCGACCTTCACCTATGTCCAGGCGCCGTTCGCGGTGCACGCCGACTTGTCGGCCGGCGACGCGCTGATGCGCGATTCCGCGCGATTTCATTTCGGCTTCACGGTGCCGTTCGTGCCGCACGCCGGCGCATCGAGCGTGGTCGCGGCGGTGTCGGAATCCAAGGGCGATCTCGGACTGGTGCCGGCGTTTGCCACCGCCGGCGCGGGGCCATGGTGGGCGGCGCTCGAATTCGACGCCGCGCCGAAAATCATCGCCCGGCTGCCCTTCGTCGAGCGGCCCAATCACCCGGCGGCCATGCCGGTGTTCGTCGTTTCTCGCGTTGCCGCCGACGCCATGGTGACCGAGACCGAGGTCTGGAGCGTGCGGGTGGCCGGTTGGAAAGCGTCCTCGGTCGGCACCATTGCCGAGCTGGCCGACGTCATCGCCGTGCCCGACCGCGCCTTCGATGGCGCCGCCTTGCTGGTCTCGGTCGAGCGCGGCGGCATCAAGGCCGTCTCCGATGCCCTGGTCGGGATCGGCGCCTCGATCCGTTCCACGGCCCTCGTCGGCAGTCACGCGACCCGCTATACGGTGCCGTAATTTCGCTTCCTCCCCCTAAAAGGGGGAGGAAGCGAGCCAACGGGTCCGGCCCGAAGTGGCCGGCCCGATGACAGGCTACACGAGCAGGTGGGGGTCCGCGGCGGCAACGCTTGCGCAAGCTTGTCGGCCGTGGACCCCCACCCTGCCCTCCCCCTTTCAGGGGGAGGAAAAGAAGAGAGAAGGCTCGGAGCAATTAAATAATGACTGCAACGCGTCCAAAACCCCGGCCCGGCGTGCTCGATATCGCGGCCTATGTGCCCGGCAAGAGCAGCGCGCCGGGCGTGGCCAAGATATTCAAGCTGTCGTCGAACGAGACGCCGCTCGGGCCGAGCCCGCGCGCGATCGCGGCCTACAAGGCCGCCGCCGATCATCTGGAGGATTATCCGGACGGTTCGGCGAGCGATCTGCGCGAGGCGATCGGGCATGCCTTCGGCCTCGATCCCGAGCGCATCGTCTGCGGCGCCGGCTCCGACGATCTCTTGCATCTTTTGGCGCAGGCCTACCTCGCCGACGGCGATGAGGCGATCCACACCGTGCACGGCTTCCTGATCTATCCGATCGCGACGCTCGGCACCGGCGCGCGGCCGGTTGCGGTGGCGGAGACCGATTACACCGCCGATGTCGATGCCATCCTCGCCGCGGTGACGACGAAGACGAAAATCGTCTTCCTCGCCAACCCGAACAATCCGACCGGCACCTGCTTGTCGTTCGACGAAGTGAAACGGCTGCATCGCGGCCTGCCGCCGCACGTGCTGCTGGTGCTCGACGCGGCTTATGCCGAATATGTCCGGCGCAACGATTACGAAGCCGGCATCGAGCTGGTGGCGACGTCGGAGAACGTCGTCATGTGCCGCACGTTTTCGAAAATCCACGGGCTTGCCGCATTGCGGCTCGGTTGGATGTTCGGCCCCGCCCACGTGGTCGACGCCGTCAACCGCATCCGCGGCCCGTTCAACGTCAGCATCGCGGCCAGCGACGCCGGCATCGCCGCCATCAAGGACACCGAACACCAGGAGTACGCGCGTGCGCACAATACGCGCTGGCTCGCGTGGCTCACGGAAGAGATCGGCAAGCTCGGCCTCAAAGTGACGCCGAGTGTGGCCAATTTCGTGCTGATCCACTTTCCCGAAACCAAAGGCCGCACCGCCAAGGACGCCGACGCGTTCCTCACCGCGCGCGGGCTGATCCTGCGTTACGTCGCCGCCTACAAATTGCCGAACGCGCTGCGGCTGAGCGTCGGCACCGAGGAGGCCAACCGGCTCGTGGTCGCGGCGCTCAAGGAATTCATGGGACGGCAGTGATGGCTTCGCCAGTCCTCTATGACCGCCTGGCGCTGATCGGCGTCGGCCTGATCGGCGGCTCGATCGCGCGCGCGGCGCGCGCGCTCGGCCTCGTGCGCGAAATCGTTGCGACGTCGCGCTCCGAGCCGACGCGGCAGCGCATCCGCGAACTGGGCCTCGCCGACGCGGTCGTGGACACCAGCGCGGACGCGGTTGCGGACGCCGATCTGGTCATCGTCTGCGTTCCGATCGGCGCCTGCGGCGCGGTAGCGAAAGAAATCGGCCCGCATCTCAAGCCAGGCGCGACCGTCTCCGACGTCGGCTCGGTCAAGGCCGCGGTGGTGCGCGACATGGCGCCTCACATCCCCGCCAGCGTTCATTTCATTCCCGGCCATCCCGTCGCCGGCACCGAAGACTCCGGGCCGGACTCCGGCTTCGCCGAGCTGTTCATCAACCGCTGGTGCATCCTCACGCCGGCGAAAGACGCCGACCAGGCCGCCGTCGAACGCCTCGTGCAATTCTGGAAGGCGTTTGGCTCAAGCGTCGAAATCATGTCGCCGGAGCATCACGACCTGGTGCTCGCGGTCACCAGCCACGTTCCGCACCTGATCGCCTACAACATCGTCGGCACGGCATTCGACCTTCGTCTCGATCACCGAATCGGAAATCCTCAAATATTCCGCCGGCGGCTTTCGCGATTTCACCCGCATCGCCGCCTCCGACCCGACCATGTGGCGCGACATTTTCATGAACAACAAGGACGCGGTGCTGGAAGTGCTCGGCCGCTTCAACGAGGATCTCTCGACCCTGACGCGCGCCGTGCGCAACGGCGACGCCGACACACTATACAATGTCTTCTCCGAGCGCCGCGCCATCCGCCGCGGCATGAGCCAATTCAATCTCGACTCGCCGGCGCCGGATTTTCGCGAGCCCGATGCCAAGCCGAAGGCCGAGCCGCTGCCGCGGCCCTACGCGAACGACGACTAGATTTCTGAAAAATTCAGCCGCGCGTCTTGACCGTGAGCGCTTCATTCACCGCAGCGCGCAGCGAGGCCAGCGTGAACGGCTTGGTGATCACGTCGTGGATCAGGGCGTCGAGGCCATAGGCGCGCTCGCGCTGGTCGGCATAGCCGGTCATCAACAGGATGCGTCATGTTCGGGAAAGTCGCGCGCCGCGGTGAGCGCGAGCGCGATGCCGTCCATGATCGGCATGCGCACGTCGGTGAGCAGAAGATCGAAACGCCCCTCCTCGCGCACCAGCACGTCGAGCGCTTCGCTGCCGTCGGCCGCGGTCTTGACCTCGTGGCCGTCCATCGTCAGCGCCCGCGCGCACATGGCGCACAGGGCCTCTTCGTCTTCGGCAATGAGGATGCGCGGCATTTTGCTTCTTCAGGGTTTGGCGGTCACCGTGTCCCGGCGATGATGTCGTGACGGGTGACGAAACGCACCAGCACGTCGCGGCCGTCGGGCGGCGGCGAGGCGAGACGGCTGCGGAATGACACGGCTTCGCCGGGCGGCAAGGTCGCGCGCGGCGGCACGGCGGTCCAGGAATAGATTTCCTCGTTGGCCGCGTTGCGGACCACGAATTTCAGCCGCGGCACGTCGACGATCTTGCGGGTGTCGTTGACGACGCTGCCCTCGACCACGAGGATCGGCACGCCCTCGTGCTGCTCCGTGGTCGTGGTGACGCCGTCGAAGCGCCAGCCCGCGCAAGTTCACCGACAGACCGAGCATCGAATAGAACGACGCGGTCTGCGGCAAAATGCGCACGACGTCGTTGCGCCAGCCGACCAGGACGGCGTCGACGATGAGCAAGGCGAGAATGCCGCTCTGCAGGTTCGACAGCGGCCAGTGCAACGACGGCCGGCCGAAGCCGCGCTTCTGGCGCCGCGCCGCATAGGTCTCGATGTCCTCGAGCGGCTCGGCGTCCTCTGCGGCGGCAGGATCGGCCGCGACTTCGATCACAGGCTGTCCGGCATCGAGGTCGACCGGCGCAATGGACGGGGCTTCGACCTCGACCGCGGCAACCGGCTCGTCGGCAGGCCATCTCGGCCGCGGCCGGCTCGCCGGCGGGCAATTCGTCCGGCGCCGCCCACGCGTCGCCGTCGGCCGGCGGCTCATCGGCCGACTGCAACGCGGGTTCCTCGGCAAAAGCGTCGGCCGGGGCTTCCGCCATTTGCGGCGCGGGCGCGATCGCCTCGGCCGCGGCCAAGAGCATGTCGGCATGGCGCGGCGCGGCGTGCCAGACCTTGCGACAGCGCACGCAGCGCACCTGGCGCCCGCTCGGCTGCAGGCTTGCCAGCTCGACATCGTAGGATGTAGCGCAGGTCGGGCAGACGATCAGCATTGGCGAATCAGGGTGGTCGGCACCTTTTGCGGCGACCCTAGCACCCGATCCGTTAACGGATTGGAAACCATGCCGGCCGGTCCGGCCGGCAGGGCCATGCCGGCGCCGCGGTGTTAAGTTCGCAGGCGGGGCGAATCAGGCCGCAATCGGCCGTCGCGGTGCAGGCTCGGGCCGGCCCGCGGCCCGTTCGGAGGACCGCGTGATCCGATTCGAGAATGTCGGCTTGCGCTATGGGCGTGGCCCCGAGATTCTGCGCGACCTGACCTTCCGCATCGACGCCAAATCGTTCCAGTTCCTCACCGGCCCCTCGGGCGCCGGCAAGACCTCGCTGCTGCGCATGCTGTTCCTGTCGCTGCGGCCGACCCGCGGCCTGGTCACCATGTTCGACCAGGATGCGGCGACGCTCTCCAAGGACGGCCGCGCCACCTTGCGCCGCCGCATCGGCCTGGTGTTCCAGGATTTCCGCCTGCTCGACCACATGACCACCTACGAGAACGTGGCGCTGCCGCTGCGCGTCATCGGCAAGGACGAGGCCGAATACCGGGCCGAGGTGGTCGAGCTGCTGCAATGGGTCGGTCTCGGCGACCGCATGGGGGCGCTGCCGCCGATCCTGTCCGGCGGCGAGAAGCAGCGCGCGGCGATTGCGCGCGCGGTGATCGCGCGGCCGCAGCTTCTGCTCGCCGACGAGCCGACCGGCAACGTCGATCCCAATCTCGGTCAGCGCCTGCTGCGGCTGTTCATCGAGCTCAACAAATCGGGCACGTCGGTGGTCATCGCCACCCACGATATCGCCTTGATGGACGAGTTCGATGCGCGCCGCCTGGTGCTGCATGAAGGACGGCTGCATGTCTACGACTAACCCGATCGAGACCATGATCGAGCCATGGGACGACATCGATCCCGGGGCGGCGCTCGATCGCGCGCCGCGCGGCTCAGCCTCGATCGTGCCGAGAAGCTCGATCGCCGGACGCTCGCTGGCCGCCGTCGTCGCCATCATGACCTTTCTCGCCGCGCTGACCACCGGCGCCGCGATGCTGGTGGTGAGCGCGGCGAACGATTGGCAAGCCGAGGTCGGGCGCGAAGTCACCGTCCAGGTCCGCCCCGCCGCCGGGCGCGACATCGAGGCGGACGTGGGCAAAGCCGTCGCCGCCGCGCGCGCCGCGCCCGGCATCGCCGATGTCCGCGCCTACTCGAAAGAAGAATCCGAAAAGCTGGTCGAGCCCTGGCTCGGCGCCGGCCTGCACCTCGACGATCTGCCGATCCCGCGCCTGATCGTCATCAAGCTCGCGCCCGGCACGACGCCGAATTTTGCCGCACTGCGCCAGGCGCTGGCCAACCAGGTGCCGACCGCAAGCCTCGACGATCATCGCGGCTGGATGGAGCGGATGCGCACCATGGCCGGCACCGCGGTGGTGTGCGGGCTCGCGGTGCTCGGTCTCGTCATCGCCGTGACCATGCTGTCGGTCACCTTTGCCACACGAGGCGCCATGGCCACCAACCGGCCGATCGTCGAAGTGCTGCATTATGTCGGCGCCACCGACAGCTTTGTCGCCAGCCAATTCCAGCACCATTTTCTCCTGCTCGGTCTCAAGGGCGGCGCCATCGGCGGCGGGGCTGCGATCATCCTGTTCGGTTGCGCCGAAGCGGCGCGGGCGTGGCTGGCCGGCACGCCCTCGGGCGACGAGGCGGCGGCGCTGTTCGGCAACCTCTCCATCGGCGTCAAAGGCTATGTGGCCATCGTCATCCAGATCGTCGTCATGGCCGTGGTGACGGCTTTGGTCTCCCGTTACACGGTCAACCGGACGCTAGAGACCATCGATTGAATGCGGCTATTGCGATCGGCATTCGCTCGAACGCCGGCCGCCGGGGCGAAATTCGGCGCGAGGGACCCCAGCGATGCCGGGCCTTAAGTCCGCCGTCAGGCGGCGGCGCATCACCGCGGTGACCGTCAAGCTCGCCGTTCTCGGCGTTGTCGCGCTCGTGCTCGGCTTCGGCGGTTTCGTCTGGCTGTTGCCGGGCCAGGAAGTCGCGCTCGATCGCAGCGCCGACGGCATCGTGGTGCTGACCGGCGGCACCTCGCGCGTCACCGACGCGCTGGAACTGCTCGCCGCCGGCCGCGGCAAGCGCCTGCTCATCACCGGCGTCAATCCCGGCACCACGACCGGCGACATCGCCCGCCAGACCGTCGACTACGGCCGCCTGCTGAACTGCTGCGTCGATCTCGATTATTCGGCGCTCAACACGCTCGGCAATGCGGTGCAGGCGCGACGTTGGGCGATCGAGCACGATTTCAAGTCGCTCATCGTCGTGACGTCGGCGTACCACATGCCCCGCGCGCTGGCCGAGCTCGCCCATCAGCTTCCCGACGCCGCCCTCATCCCGTTCCCGGTGGTGTCCGACCGCCTGCGCATCGAGCCGTGGTGGTCGAACGGCGAGACGACGCGGCTGGTGCTGTCGGAATATCTCAAATACCTTTTCGCCAAGGTGCGCATGCGGTTCGACACCGTGGCTGAAAGCGACGGCAGCCGCCGCTTTGCCGACGCACGCGGTTTATGACAGCGCCCGCGTCGCCGACAGGTCCGCCTTGGCCCGATCATACGTCCCTTCTCGTCCGCTCGCTTCTGTTCAACGCGCTGTTCTACGCGAACCTCGTCATTCACATGGTGGTCGCGCTGCCGACCTTTTTCCTGCCGCATCCGGTTTCTGCTCGCCTTCGTGCGCTCCTATGCGAGGACCAGCCTTTGGCTGCTTCGGGTCGTCTGCGGCATCAAGGTCGAGTGGCGCGGCATCGAGAACATTCCGCGCGGCGCCTGCATCATCGCCTGCAAGCACCAGTCGGCCTGGGAGACCTTCGCGCTTTATGCGGTGCTTGCGCGATCCGGCCTACATCCTCAAGCGCGAATTGATGTGGATTCCGCTGTTCGGCTGGTACACCTGGAAGGCGGGCCTCATTCCGGTCAATCGCGAAGCCGGATTGGCGGCGCTGTCGCGCATGACGCGCGCGCGCCCGGCAAGAGCTCGCACGCGTCGCGCCAGCTCGTCATTTTTCCAGAGGGCACGCGGCGGCCGCCCGGCGCCGAGCCGGTCTACAAACCCGGCATTGCCTATCTCTACGGCAAGGCCGATGTCGCTTGCGTGCCGCTGGCGCTCAATTCCGGCCTGTTCTGGCCGCGCCGGTCGTTGCGCCGTGTTCCCGGCACCATTCTGGTCGAGGCGCTCGAGCCGATCGCGCCGGGACTTGACCGGCAGACTTTCCCGCGCGGTTGGAGAGCGTTCTCGAGGAAGCCACCGCGCGGCTGGTGGCCGAAGGCAGGCGCGAGATCGAATCAGGAAGCGGCGCAGAATCCCATGACGATTGCCGATGGCGGGTCGCCTCGTATGTCCCTGCAGCCGGTCGGCGAGGAGATGCAGATCGGTCTCGCGATAGCCGAGCGCCTCGAGCGCGCGGACCGTTTCGATGCACGTAATCGCGGTTCGGTCCGGAGCGGCCGTGGCCCTGCCGCACGTAATGCACGCTCTCGGCGAGCGTGAGCCGCCCGGCATATTGAACGTGGCCGCGATCGACGATGTAGCTGAGCGCCCGCACCTGGCGCCGCGCCTCATCCTCGAGCTCGATCCGCCGCATCGTTTCGAGATAGACGCTGGTGACCTGCTCGCGCGCCGCGCAAATAGGCGATGGTTTTCGCGCGCTTGGCGGCAGCGACGCGAAAGGCGATGCCGCGGCACATGCCGCCGCGGTCGAGGCCCAAAACCAGGCCCGGGCCGCTCCGGCGTGCCGCGATGGACGAAAGAAAAGACGCAGAGCGCCCGGTGCAGCCCGATCAGCCGCGCCGGCACCCGTTCGAGCGACGTCAAAACCCGGCCGCCACATCAGCGAGCCGTAGCCGAACACCCACAGGTCCCCGGTTTCATGCGTCGTCGCTTGCGTCCATCTTGCGCGCTAACTCCTGAGCCGTTTCGCTCGCCTAACAGGACGATGCGGGCGGCACAATGGCGCACATCTAATATGTCGGATTTGATAGTCTTGAAATGCCGCACGCGGCGGACGAATAGGAACCATGCCCGGCGAATCCCCGCTCAACATGATGCAGCCCCGGCGCCCGCGTCCGCGCCGGTATCCCGGCGTTGCCGCCCCGCCGCGTCGCCGGCTGTGGCCGGTCGTGCTGCCGGTCTGCGTCGTCATCGTGCTCGCGGCGGTCTGGTGCTGGCTGTGGTACTACGCCGCCTCGGCATCGCCGACCGCACCATGTCCGGCTGGATCGCGCGCGAAGCCGCAGCCGGCCGGGTCTATACCTGCGGCAGCCAAACCATCAGCGGATTCCCGTTCCGCATCGAGGCGGATTGCACGACGGCCGGCGCCGCGATCAGCAGCACCCAGCCGCCATTCGCCGTCAGCGCCAAGGACGTCAGCGTCGCGGCGCAGGTCTATCGTCCCACCTTGCTGGTCGGCGAAATCACCAGCCCCCTCACCGTCGCGGAGCCCGGCCAGCCGGCGCGTTTTGTCGCCAATTGGTCGCGCGCGCGGGGCAGCGTGAGCGGGCTGCCGCCCGAGCCCGACAGCGTTTCCGTCACCTTGGATCACCCGCACGTCGATCAGCTCGCCGGCGCCAGCGGCACCACGCTCTTCGCGGCCGACCACGCCGAGTTCCAAGGCCGCATCGTCGGCGGCTCGGCCGCCGACAATCCGGTGATCGATGCGCTCTTGACGTTCGCCGCGGCGACCACCCCGACACTGCATCCGCTGCTCGCCGAGCCGGTGCAAGGCGAAGTCGACGCCGTGTTCCGGGGTTTTAAGGACCTCACGCCAAAACCGTGGCCGCAGCGCTTCCGCGAGATGCAGGCGTCGGGCGGCAATATCGAGATCACGCGCCTGCGCCTGGAACGACCCGACGCCATCATCGTCGGCGCCGGCACGCTCACGGTGAACGCGAACGGCAAGCTCAACGGCCTCATCCGCGTCGGCATCGCGGGGCTGGAGAACATCGTGCCGAAACTCGGCATCGATCGCCTGATCGGGCGCGGCATCGACAAGCTCAACGGCGGCTCCGGCCAGGCCCAGCAAGGCCTCAGCGCGCTCGATCGCCTGATGCCGGGCCTAGGCGGCGTGGTGCGCGACAATGCCGCCGCAAGCGTCGATCGACAGCCTCAACAAGATGGGCCAGCCGACCGAGATCGACAAAAAGCCGGCCATCGTGCTGCCGCTGAATTTTTCCGACGGTTTCGTCTCGCTCGGCATGCTGCCGCTCGGCGAGGTGCCGGCGTTGTTTTGATGCGATGCCGTCGAAGCCTAAGTCTGTCCGGCTGCTTGCAGGATCAGATTGGCGATCGTTTCGGGCTGCGAGATCAGGGAAACGTGGCTCGCCTTGACCTCGATCGTCTTGGCGCCCATGCGCTTGGCCATGAAGCGTTCCAGATCCGGGTTGATGGTCCGGTCTTCCGTGGACACCGCGTACCAGCTAGGCTTCGAGCGCCACGCCGCGTGGGTGGTTTTGCCGGTGAGCAGGGCTTTGTGGAACGGCCACTGCACCGCGTAGAGCGCTTTTGCCTTTGCTTCCGGCAAGTCGCCGGCGAAATCATGCAGGAAAGCCTCCTCGCCGAGGCGTCCTTCATCGCCATCGAAAATGATGCCAGCCGACGCCGGCGGCGCCGGAAATTTCTGGGCCAAGGCCGTGTAATCTTCGCCGGCATCCGGCGCGCGCGCCGCCACATAGACGACCGCCGAGACGTTGGGATGCACACCGGCGTCGGTGACGATCATCCCGGAAAACGAATGCCCGGCGAGAACCGTCGGCCCATCCTGCCGTGCGAGCACGCGCAGCGCTGCGTCGACCGCTTCGGGCAGCGTGGTCAGGGGGTTTTGCACAGCGGTCACGTTGAGTCCCGCCGCCTGCAATCGCGGAATGACTTCGGACCAGCTTGATCCGTCGGCAAAGAGTCCGTGCACAAGGACGACATTTTTGGCCTTGGGGGCGGATTGCGCAAAAGCGGCAGGCGCCAGGATCGAGCTCGCTGCAGCCACAACTGCGGCACCGACGAAAGTTCGGCGATCCATAATACTCCTCCTCAATTTAAGCACGCTCATTGGAGTCCCAAGGCGCGTTGCCGCCTCGCGTTACGCCTTCAGGAAGGCCAGCAGGTCGGCATTGATCGTGTCGGCTTGCGTGGTCGGCATGCCGTGCGGAAAATCCTTGTAGGTCTTCAACGTCCCGTTCTTCAAAAGCTTTGCCGACAATGGTCCGGCAGCGACGTAAGGAACGATCTGATCGTCTTCGCTGTGCATCACCAGAACCCGCACGGTGATCTTTTTCAGGTCTTCGGTGAAATCGGTCTGTGAGAAGGCGACGATGCCGTCGTAATGCGCCTTGGCGCCGCCCATCATGCCCTGGCGCCACCAGTTGGCGATGACGGCTTCCGATGGCTTTGCGCCCGGCCGGTTGTAGCCATAGAACGGACCTTCCGGCAGTGCGCGATAAAATTTGGAGCGGCTGGCCGCGAGCTGCGCCTGCAAGTCGTCAAAGACTGCCTTGGGCAGGCCGTTTGGATTGGCCGGCGTCTTGAGCATCAGCGGCGGCACCGCCGAAATGATCGCCGCCTTGACGACGCTCTTGTCGCTGTGCCGCGCCAGATAGCGCACCACTTCGCCGCCGCCGGTCGAGTGACCGACATGAATGGCATCTTTCAGGTCGAGATGCGCCGTCACCGCGGCAAGATCGTCGGCATAGTGATCGAGGTCGTGGCCGTCGGGTACCTGGCTGGATCGGCCGTGGCCGCGGCGGTCATGGGCGATGACGCGATAGCCGTGATTGAGGAAGAACAGCATCTGATTGTCCCAGTCATCGGCCGACAGCGGCCAACCATGACTGAACACGATGGGCTGACCTTTGCCCCAGTCCTTGTAGAAGATCTCGACGCCGTCCTTGGTCTTCACGATGCCCATGGAATTCCTGCCTTTGCTGCGGTTGTCGTCGCTCGCGAAAATCGAAACCAACGTAGGTCGTCTGCGGGCTGGCCGCATCGGGCCGACCTGTTGCCTCGCGATGACGTGATGAGAGCATGATCCGGAAAAAGCCTGCCCTCGGACTTGATCCGAGGGTGGATACCGGTTTTCCGAAAAGATCATGCTCCACCAAAATGCTAGAGCGCAAATCGCTTCAATCTGAAGCGATTTCGCTCTAGCGCTTGCGCGAAGCGTGCCAGCCGACCGAGGCGTCGGGGGCGGAGTCGGTCGAGGCGAAATAGGGTTTGAGATCGAGCAGCGGCGTGCCGTCCATGCAATCCAGCCCGACGACAAAAAGCTTGTTGCCCTCGATGCGCTGCAGCCGCGTCACCGCAGCCGCGATCGGATTGGGCCGCACCGGCGAGCGCAACGCAAACGTGCCGCGGTGCTCGGCATAGTGTCGCGGCGATTGCAGCACCAGATCGCGCCGCGCCTTGTCCATCCAATACAGCACCAGCACGTGGCTCACTGTCTCCAGCCCCTGCAGGCCGGCGACCCAGCGCGGGTCGAGCTCGATGGTGCAGACCTCCTCGGTCTCGCGGCCGTTCTTCGGGCACTCGTCGCGGGTCTGCCATGGCGTGCGGATGCGGCCGATGAAATAGAGCGAGGCGTCGAACCTGTCCGGGAGCTCGACCGCGATCTCGCCCTCGCGCAGGCTTGATCGATCATCGCGCGATGCGCCTTCGTTTTCCCTGGCGGCTTCGGTCATGGCTTTACGTTCGCATACCGGCCGCCCAAGCGGCTAGTCATAGGTCGCCAGCGCCCCAAAAGGCTGCATCCCACTGATTTTGGGCAGCTTCCCACAAACCTTGCCAAGGCGTTATTATCGTTCCCGTACCCAATAAATAAATATCGTTCATTATCAATAGTTTAGTGGCGCCACGTCAAAAAACGGTGGGTTTTGGCGATTAATGTGATGAAATCCGGAGATACTCATGATAGACGATGAGGAGATGGCTAAGGATATCTCCAATATGACGTTCGCGGAGAGAATGGTCGCAATTACCCGCGAATTAAATTCACCGGCCGGTGTTTCGAGGGCAGATGAAACCCTCAAAACACTGGTCAACGAATATTTGGCCGTCCTCGGTGTACGCGAGCAAGAAGCGGGCCGCCAAGGCATTACACGGCCTGCGCCTACCCTTCCGATTGCCCAGAACAAAGTTGCTACCAGATTCTGCGGCAGCGCAGATCAGGGATGATGTCAGTGGCACGATTGCTCGGCTGACTGACCTAATCGGCCTCTATCGAACGGATGACAAATCGCCGATTAAAAAGGTTCGCTTCGTTACTCGGCGATATTACGAAAACAATTGCAAGCGCCTTATCGCTCAGCGTGGCGACGCGCGCCTAAATCAGATCACTGCGCAAACGATAACGGAATGGCACAAGATTTGGGCCGCCAAGAGCGGCGTATCAATGGCCCATGCGCTTATTACGATGTTGCGCTTGTTGTTTTCATTCGGCCTCACGCGCTTTGGAGACCGAGAGTGCGAGCGCCTATCCCTTCATCTTAAATAAAGTAAAATTCGAAATTCCAAAGCCTCGCAATGAGGCGTTGAACGAAGAACAGGCGAACGCAATCCGCGCTGAAGCACATCGTCAGTTACGCCCGTCAATAGCGCTGGCGCAGGCGTTTCAGTATGACACTGCGCTGACCCAGAAAGACGTAATCGGCGAATGGGTGCCCGTCAGCGATCCTGCGCATTCGGTCGTTATTAATGGCGACAAGAAATGGGTACGCGGCCTACGCTGGGAGGAAAATCGACGGGGATATTTTGCGGCACGCAGCAAGCAACGGTATGAAGGAAATCGAGATCGACCTGAAAAATCATCCGATGGTAATGGAGGAGTTGGGGCGCGTCAGTTCGCGTCCGTTGTCCGGCCCGCTGGTGATGAACGAACACACAAGCCTGCCTTGGATGGCAGATGATTTCCGCGAGTACTGGCGCAAGATTGCCACGACAGTCGGAATTCCGAAGACGGTACGCAATGCCGACAGTCGGTCTAAGCACATCCAAGAAAGATACATTCCGCCGCGCCATCGCAAAGCCGTGCGTGCCGCGCGCGAGGAGGAGACAAAAGAGAAGCGGGCTGAGACTTCGCCTTCTACTGCTCGCCACTGAGCTTCGGGGACGGATATATACGTCCCTGAGGGGGGCCCGGGAAGGGTGCTGGGGTGGGAGCCGAGTGCAACGGCTCCTAGGAGACCCAGACCCGACCCGGGCCACTGGTTTCTCAGTTTGCGCCGAAGCACCGCAGAACATACGCGGAATTTAGCACGTTTAAAAAAACCCTTATGAGCACTGATTTTGCGCAATTATTTTTGCCGGTACTTGACGTACCCACAAGGGTATGTTACACCTTATTTTACGCTAGGAAATGACGTGTCATGCAAACCTCTGTTTTGGACGCCAAGCACTTTCACGATGAAGAAGCGGCTTACGCTTACCTCGAAGCCCGGCTTTGGCCCAACGGTCCCGTTTGCCCCCATTGCGGCGGCGTCGAGCGCATTCGGCAAGATGCAGCGGCAAGAGTACCCGCATTGGCGTTTACAAGTGCTACCAGTGCCGCAAGCCCTTTCGCGTGACGGTCAAGACTGTTTTCGAAGACGTCCATGTGCCCCTTCGCCTGTGGCTTCAATGCGATGTATCTGATGTGCTTTCAGCAAGAAAGGCATTTCAAGCAATCAACTTTCGCGGACCTTGGGCGTGACGCTCAAGACCGCGTGGTTCATGTCGCATCGCGTGCGCGAAGCCATGAAGGTGCTTGGCATGGAGCCCATGGGCGGAGCGGGCAAAACTGTCGAGGCAGACGAAACCTTTTTCGGTAGACAAAGAAGGGCTTGCAAACGGCAGGTGGCGGCATCGGCCACAAGATTGCGGTGATGAGCCTTCGTGGAACGGGGCGGTTCGGTTCGGTCAACGTTCCATATTCGACACCGTGACGATGGATGTAGATTGCGCCGATTATCCGCCGCAAATGTGCATGAGCGAAAGCCAGGCTGATGACTGATCAAGCGCGGCTATTACAGGGGCCGTCGTTTCGGCATTCGCCGAGCATGAAACGGTCAATCACGAGCACGGCGAATACGTCCTTTGCGGCGACATTCATATGAACACGCGTCGAAGGCTACTACTCGATTTTCAAGCGCGGTATGAAGGGCGTGTACCAGCATTGCAGCGAAAAGCATTTGCATCGCTATCTTGCCGAATTCGACTTCCGCTATTCACAACCGCGTCCGGCTTGGGCGTAGATGACGTGGAGCGCGCCGATCGCACCCTGAAGGGTGTCGTCGGGAAGCGCCTGACTTATAGGCCGCCTCATAACTGAGGTGGCCTTATGGCAAAAGCAGGCGAAAAACAAAAGACGAAAGCCGAAGATAAAGGACAAGCGGCCAATCCGAACGGTTTAAAGAAGCCGCTCGTGAGTTCGGCGCGGATCAGCCGTCGGATGCTTTTAATGAAATTCTCGAAGCGATGGCTGGTCGCAAAAAACCAGCAAAAGACGATGGCTAAGCGCAAGCAGTTTCAGACCGGCTGACCATCCGATTTGCACAAAATGGACGTGGCCTTTAGTTGAATTGCATCGTTTACGTCTTCGACAAACACACGGGGGTCTTTTTTCTCTCGACCCTCATGCGACCCTTCTCACCCCGATACCAAGCGAAATCGCCATCATCAATGATGAGGTCGATCTCCGAATAACGGGAGGTGCGGAAGTTGTTCCGCTGGGATTTTCACCCATGGCATTAAAATTTAGGCAAATTCGAGTTGCCGTCCCTGGCTGTCTCTAACGTTAAAAGTTGGCCGAATACCCGAGACCGGTTTCAATTCGAGAACCGAAATTGCCGGTACCCTCAAGGGTATCGATGTGGCCGTTACCTCAACAGACTTAACATTCCAGAATGTACTCACATAAGACGTAAGCGTATCGATAACAACAGCCTCAATCTCTTCTTTTCGTGGGGCGGTCAAAACAAAAGAGTGGCTCCGACTCGGTGCATACGGTGAAGTTGCCACCGTTCACATCCTGCGAAACTCGAATTTGGAGATTGGAAAGAATTTGCTGGAGCCGCTCAATCTCCTGCTTCGGCTCACCTAGTTTGATGGTTGCGGTCTGAGCCATGATACCTCTCCCGTTGTTTCCCCGACGGGTTCTGAGCCTATATTTAGGGTCATCCTAGGTGTCTGTCTATACGCCATTAGCGTCGCATACATATTAAACCATTGTAATAATTAAAGTTTCCATGCAACACCAAAAGAAAATTTGCAATTAACTGCACAGGTTAGGGGTGTTTTTCGTCAAAATTCCGATTTTAACGCACCAGCGGCCTTCCTAGGCGGTCGCGATTTTGGGTACGGGAACTACAATATCGCCCTTGCCAAGCTCAGAATACTCGTATAAAGATATCTTTATATCTAATCGACAGCGGCGCTACGCCATGGACACCGAGCCCACTCGCCTTCCCAGCCCTGACCGCCATGCTCAAGGCGGCCGGCGAAGCCACGCGGCTGCGCATCCTGGCGCTGATCGCCGAGGCCGAGCTGACGGTCTCCGACCTCACCGAGATCCTGCGCCAGTCGCAGCCGCGGCTGTCGCGGCATTTGCGGCTGCTCGCCGAGGCCGGGCTGGTCGAGCGCTTCCGCGAAGGCTCGTGGGCGTTCTTCCGTCTCGGCGAGCGCGGCAGCGCCGCCGACATCGCGCGCGCCATGATCGCGCGGCTCGATGCCGACGATCCGGTCATCGCCCGCGACCGCGAGCGGCTCGCCGCGGTGCGCACCGCGCGCGCCACCGCCGCGCAGAATTATTTCCGCCGCCACGCCGCCGAGTGGGACCGCATCCGCAAGCTGCATGTCGCCGATGCCGCCGTCGAAGACGCGATCCGCGCGGCGCTCGCCGACAAGCCGATCCGCTCGCTGCTCGATCTCGGCACCGGCACCGGCCGCATGCTGGAACTGTTCGCCGAGCGATATCGAGCGCGGCCTCGGCCTCGATCTGTCGCTCGACATGCTGGCGCTGGCGCGCGCGCGGCTCGACCGCGCCGGCCTCAAGAATTGCAGCGTGCGCCAGGGCGACATCTACGATCTCGCGCTGCCGCGGGATTCGTTCGACGTCGTCATCATCCATCAGGTGCTGCACTTCCTCGACGACAGCGCGCGCGCCATCCGCGAGGCGGCGCGCGTGCTGCGGCCGGGCGGCCGGCTGCTGGTCGTCGATTTCGCGCCGCACGATCTCGAATTCCTGCGCGAGGAGCACGCCCATCGCCGGCTCGGCTTCGCCGCCGAGACCGTGACGCAATGGCTCGAAGCCGCCGGCCTCGACATCGTCCGCCAGCAGACGCTGCCGCCCGGACCGGAGGGCAAGATCGCGGTCTCGCTCTGGCTCGCGCGCGATCCGCGCATCGTGCTCGCCGCGCCGACAGACGCGCGAGGTGGCGTGATGAGCGCGTCCCGCGCCAGCCGCTTCGTCAATGCCGGCACGCCGCGCGGCATCCGCGTCTCGTTCGAGTTCTTTCCGCCCAAGACCGCGGAGATGGAGCAATCGCTGTGGGAGGCGATCAGCCGGCTGGCGCCGCTCAAGCCGAATTTCGTCTCGGTCACCTACGGCGCCGGCGGCTCGACGCGCGAGCGCACCCACGCGACCGTCAAGCGCATCCTGGCCGAGACCATGCTGACGCCGGCGGCGCACCTGACCTGCGTCGCCGCGACCTGCGCCGAGATCGACGCGGTGATCGGCGCCTATGCGCAGGCCGGCGTGCGCCACATCGTGGCGCTGCGCGGCGATCCGCCCGGCGGCGCCGGCGAGCGCTACGCGCCGCATCCCGGCGGCTACCGCAATGCCGCCGATCTCGTCGCCGGCATCAAGCGCGTCATCGCCGACATCGAAGTGTCGGTCTCGGCCTATCCGGAAAAACATCCGGACAGCCCCTCGGTCGCAGCCGACATCGACATGCTCAAGGCCAAGGTCGACGCCGGCGCGACCCGCGCGATCACCCAGTTCTTCTTCGAGAACAGCCTCTACTTCCGCTATCTCGACCGCGTGCGCGCGAGCGGGCATCGACATCCCGATCGTGCCGGGCATCCTGCCGGTGCAGAATTTCAAGACGACCAAGACTTTCGCCGCGCGCTGCGGCGCCTCGGTGCCGGCCTGGCTCGCCGAGCGCTTCGACGGCCTCGACGACGATGCCGGCGACCCGCAAGCTGATCGCCGCCGCCGTTGCCGCCGAGCAAGTGCTCGACCTGGTCGATCACGGCGTCACCGACTTCCACTTCTACACCATGAACCGCGCCGATCTCGTCTACGCGATCTGCCACCTGCTCGGGCTGCGGCCGAGCACGGCTCACAGCACCGGCGCTCGCGTCGTTGCGGAGAAGGAGCGCGCGTAAATCCGATGAGTCGCGTCCGCGTCAAATAATCGCCAACCGAAACGACGCTGCGCCGGCTCGCCGCCGAGCGCATCCTGGTGCTCGACGGCGCCATGGGCACGATGATCCAGGCGCTCGGCCTCGACGAGGAGGGCTTTCGCGGCGCGCGCTTCGATGCCTGGAACCGCGAGGTGCGCGGCAACAACGATCTGCTCAATCTCAGCCGGCCGGACGCGGTGCGCGCCATCCATCTCGCCTATTTCCGCGCCGGCGCCGACATCGTCTCGACCAACACGTTCTCCTCGACCCGCATCGCGCAGGCCGATTACGGCATGGCGGAGATCGCCTACGAATTGAACCTCGAAGGCGCCCGGCTGGCCCGCGACGCCGCGCGCATCGCGCAGGACGAGGACGGCCAGCAGCGCTTCGTCGCCGGCGCGATCGGCCCGACCAACCGCACCGCCTCGATCTCGCCCGATGTCTCCAATCCGGGCTTTCGCGCCGTCACCTTCGACGAACTGCGCGTCGCCTATACCGAGCAGGTGCGCGGACTGATCGACGGCGGCGTCGATGCGCTGTTGATCGAGACCATCTTCGACACGCTCAACGCCAAGGCCGCGATCTTCGCCATCGCCGAAGAGCTCGACGCGCGCGGCCTCGATCTGCCGGTGATGATCTCCGGCACCATCACCGACCGCTCCGGCCGGCTGCTGTCCGGGCCAGACGCCGGAAGCGTTCTGGAATTCGATCGCGCATGCCGCGCCGCTGTCGGTCGGGCTTCAATTGCGCGCTCGGCGCCAAGCAGATGCGCGCGCATATCGCCGAGCTCGGCCGCGTCGCCGACACGCTGATCTGCGCCTATCCCAATGCCGGCCTGCCCAACGAATTCGGCCATTACGACGAAGGCCCGGACGCCATGGCGGCGCTGATCGGCGAATTCGCCGACGGCCGGCCTCGTCAATATCGTCGGCGGCTGCTGCGGCACCACGCCCGACCACATCCGCGCCATCGCCGCGCGCCGTCGCCGGCAAGACGCCGCGCGCGATGCCGGAAATCGCGCCGCGGCTGCGGCTGTCCGGCCTCGAAGCCTTCACGCTGACGCGCGGAGATTCCGTTCGTCAATGTCGGCGAACGCACCAACGTCACCGGCTCGGCGCGGTTTCGCAAGCTGATCACCGCCGGCGATTACACGGCAGCGCTCGCGGTGGCGCGCGACCAGGTCGAGAACGGCGCGCAGATCATCGACGTCAATATGGACGAAGGCCTGCTCGATTCCGAAAAGGCCATGACCACGTTCCTCAACCTGGTCGCGGCCGAGCCCGACATCGCCCGCGTGCCGGTGATGATCGATTCCTCGAAATTCTCGGTGATCGAGGCCGGCCTGAAATGCGTGCAGGGCAAGGCGGTGGTCAATTCGATCTCGCTCAAGGAGGGCGAGGACGCCTTCATCGCGCCATGCCCGCCTGGTGCGCCGCTACGGCGCCGCCGTCGTGGTCATGGCGTTCGACGAAGCCGGCCAGGCCGACACGCTCGAGCGCAAGACCACAATCTGCCGCGCGCGCCTACGACATCCTGGTGAACCGCGTCGGCTTTCCGCCGCAGGACATCATCTTCGATCCGAACATCTTTGCCGTCGCCACCGGCATGGAGGAGCATAACGGCTACGGCGTCGCCTATATCGAGGCGGCGCGCTGGATCAGGGCGAACCTGCCGCATGCCCATGTCTCCGGCGGCGTCTCGAACTTTTCGTTCTCGTTCCGCGGCAACGAAGCGGTGCGCGAGGCGATGCATTCGGTGTTCCTCTATCACGCCATCGCGGCCGGCATGGATATGGGCATCGTCAATGCCGGCCAGATGGCGGTCTATGACGATCTCGATGCCGAGCTGCGCGAGGCCTGCGAGGACGTCGTGCTCAACCGCCGCGCCGATGCCGCCGAGCGGCTGCTGGCGCTGGCCGAACGCCACCGCGGCCACGGCAAGGAAAAGAAGGAAGCCGATCTCGCCTGGCGCGAATGGCCGGTGGGGAAACGGCTGTCGCACGCGCTGGTCCACGGCATCACCGACTTCATCGAGGCCGACACCGAAGAGGCGCGGCGTGCAACGCGCCGCGCCCGCTCGCCGTGATCGAAGGCCCGCTGATGGACGGCATGAACGTGGTCGGCGATCTGTTCGGCTCCGGCCGGATGTTCCTGCCGCAGGTGGTCAAATCGGCGCGCGTGATGAAGCAGGCCGTCGCCTATCTGATGCCGTACATGGAAGCAGGACAAGGACGGCCGCGAGCATAAATCGTCGAACGGCAAGATCGTGCTCGCCACCGTCAAGGGCGACGTTCACGACATCGGCAAGAACATCGTCGGCGTCGTGCTCCAGTGCAACAATTACGACGTGGTCGATCTCGGCGTGATGGCGCCGGCGGACAAGATTCTGGACGCCGCGATTGCCGAGCAGGCCGACATCATCGGGCTGTCCGGCCTGATCACGCCGTCGCTCGACGAAATGTGCCACGTCGCGGCCGAGATGGAGCGCAAGGGTTTCGACGTGCCGCTGTTGATCGGCGGCGCCACCACCAGCCGCGTGCACACCGCAGTAAAAATCCATCCCCACTACCGGCGCGGCCAGACCATCTATGTCAATGACGCCAGCCGCGCCGTCGGCGTCGTCTCCTCGCTGTTGTCGCGCGATTCGCGCGAGCGCTACGTCAACGACGTGCGCGCCGAATATGCCCGCATCGCCACGGCGCACGCGCGCGGCGAAGAGAATAAGCAACGGCTGCCGCTTAACGACGCGCGCACCAATGCGCTAAAGCTCAACTGGTCCGGCAATTACCGGCCGCCGGTGCCAAAACTTCTCGGCACGCAAAACCTCGCCGATCTGCCGATTGCCGAGCTCGTCGAGCTCATCGACTGGTCGCCGTTCTTCGCCACCTGGGAGCTCAACGGCAAATATCCCGCCATCCTCGACGACAAGGTGGTCGGCGAAGCGGCGAAGAGCCTGTTTGCCGATGCCCAGGAGATGCTGCGCAAGATCGTCGCCGAGCGCTGGTTCCGCGCCAATGCGGTCGTCGGATTATGGCCGGCGAACAGCGAGGGCGACGACATTCTCGTTTTCGACGATGAGGCGCGCAGCAAACCGATCGCGACGCTGCACACGCTGCGTCAGCAGCTCGCACGCCGCGAAGGCCGCGCCAATGTCGCGCTCGCCGATTTCGTCGCGCCGCGCGCCAGCGGGCTTGCCGATTATATCGGCGCCTTCGCGGTGACCGCCGGCATCGGCGAGGAATCCATCGTCGAGCGCTTCAAGCACGCCAACGACGATTATTCCGCGATCATGGCCAAGGCGCTGGCCGACCGCCTCGCCGAAGCCGCCGCCGAGCGCATGCATCAGCGCGTGCGCAAGGATTTTTGGGCCTATGCGGCCGACGAGACGCTCGCCAGCGGCGAACTGATCGCCGAAAAATATCGCGGCATCCGCCCGGCGCCCGGCTATCCGGCGCAGCCCGACCACACCGAGAAGGCGACCTTGTTCGAGCTGCTCGACGGCGAGCGCAACATCGGCGTGCGCTTGACCGAGAGCTTTGCCATGTGGCCCGGCGCCTCGGTGTGCGGCCTCTATTTCAGCCATCCCGGAGAGCTATTATTTCGGCGTCGGCAAGATCGAGCGCGACCAGGTCGAGGATTACGCCAGGCGCAAAGGGCTGACGCTCGAGCAAACCGAGAAATGGCTGGCGCCGATCCTCAATTACGATCCGCTGGCGCGGGTGCGCAGCGCGGCGGAGTAGTTACTCGTCATTCCGGGGCCGAGCCAACGGGTCCGGCCCGAAGTGGCCGGCCCGATGACAGGCTCCGCGAGGAACCCGGAATCCATATTCGCTGACCTGTGGATATGGATTCCGGACTTGCCGCTTCGCGGCAATCCGGAATGACGCCGAATTACCCGACTACCTGCGCGCAATCGCGCGCTCCACAAACAACGCCGCCTCGAGCGCCGCGCGGTCGCGGCCGAAGCGGCCGACGATTTGAATGCCGAGCGGCAACTCGCCCTCGCTCAATCCCGGCACGTTGACGCATGGCGTCCCCATAAGGGTCCACAGCCGGTTGAACATCGGGTTGCCGGTCGAGCCCAAGCCGGGTGGCGCGGCGCCGGGCGCCGACGGCGTCAGGATCACGTCGTAATCGGCCATGGTGTCGGCGAAAACTTGCCGCGCACGGCTCGAAGTGCGGCGCGCGGCATCGTAAGTGTCGGCGGTAATGGCCGCGGCACCGTCGAGCGACTCGCGTAACTCCTTGTCGAGCTGGTCGCGATGACGATCGTATTCGAACGCGCGTGAGCGGAACGTTTCGTAATCCTGAATGATGAACTGCGCCGCGTAGGCCTCTTCCAGGATCGGCGGCAGCGTCACGTCGACGACCCTTGCGCCGGCCGCTGCCGCGCTCCGCGCCGCGCTTTCGACCGCCTGTTGCATCGCCGCGCTCGCTTGCGGCCACAAATGGGTGCGCGCCAACGCGATGCGCGGCGGCGCGGGCGTTGCACGATCCACGCGCAGATCGCGGCCGGTGATGGCCGCCGTGACGAAAGCGACGTCGGCTGTGCCCGAGCCGAACACGCCCGCGGTGTCGAGGTGCCAGGCGACGTCTTTGATGCCGGCCGTCGGGATCAGCCGATACGAAGGCTTGAAGCCGGCGACGCCGCAGAACGCCGCCGGCCGGATCACCGAGCCCGCGGTCTGGCGTGCCGAACGCGATCGGCAGCATGCCGGCGGCAACGGCGGCGCAGGAGCCGGACGACGAGCCGCCGGGCGTGTGCGCGAGATTGTGCGGATTGCGCGTCACCGACGGCACCATGGTGGCGAATTCCGTGGTCACGGTCTTGCCGATGACGATGCCGCCGGCGCGCCGCGTCAGCGCCACCGCGGCGGCATCGGCGCGCGGCTGGAAGCCGGCGTAAATCGGCGAGCCGTATTGGGTCGGGAAATCGGCGGTATCGAAAATGTCCTTGAACCCGACCGGCAGCCCGCGCAGCGGCGTCGCGGCCAGTTTCGGATTGTCCGCCGCGCGCCGGGCGCCATCGAGGTCGAGCACCACGAAGGCGCCGACGTCTTTTTCGCGCGCCGCAATCGCCTCGGCGCACATGTCGATGACGGCGCGTGGCGTGAGTTCGCCGGCCTCGATGCGGCGGGCGAGATCGAGCGCTGACAGCATCAAGCGCGCCCGACCCATGCGACAAGGCTGCCGATCACCGCAAAAATGAACTTCGCCCTGCCCGCCATGGCCGCTGCCCTTCCGCCCGCCGCGATGTGGCCTGAAAGACGGCTGCGGATCAAGGGGTATGGTTAACGCACTCCTTATCGCGCCGGTGGCGCAACATCATTGAGCAGTCCTTAACAAAATTGCTCGCATTCTCTCCTGCATGACGCGTGGAGTTCGTTGGTATCTCGTCGGCTCCTCTATCCTCGTCGCGCTGATCGCTCTTGCCGGCTGCAGCCATTATATGTTGGCCGAGCGCGAGCCATGGCGGCACGACGCCGAGATCGCGTGCCTGAATTCCGGCGCGGTGAAAGAATCGCCGACGCGCGTGCGCATCTCCTCCATCAGCGGGCCGGGCGCGTGCGGCGCCGATTACCCGCTGCGCGTCTCGGCGTTGGGCGAGAGCGGCCCGCTCGGCTATAGCGACGAAGCGCCGGTGCCGCCCGGCGCCATCCCCAACGCTTCGATGCCGCAGCATTGGCCGGTGACGCAGCCGAGCGCAGCGCCGTCATCGGGTGTCAGTTCGCAACAGCTGCCGCCGCTGCCGGCGGGCGCGCCGCAATCGTATCCGTCGCAGCCCTACCCGCAGCAGCCATATCCACAGCGCTCATATCCGCAGCAGTCGTATCCGCAACAAGGATACCCGCCGCCGTCGGCGACACCGGTCGGGCAACCGTTGTCGCTCAACCCGCCCGGCTTGGCGCCGCCGGAAGACGACGAGGATTTGGGCGTGCCCGGCGGCCCGCCGCATCCCTATTACGGCGGCCCTACCGCGCCCTACACGCCGGCGCCGCCGAGCGCCGCCCAACCGGTGCCGCCGCTCGGACCGCCACGCGATCCGCTGGTCACCGGCATCGGCCGGACCGGTCGAAGTGAAACCGCCGGCGACGCTTGCCTGCCCGATCGTCTCGGAGCTCGATCAATGGATCACCGCCGCGGTGCAGCCGGCGGCGCTGAAATGGTTTCGCCAGCCGGTGGTGGAGATCAAACAAATCTCCGCCTATTCGTGCCGCGGCATGAACGGCAATCCGAACGCGCATATTTCCGAGCACGCCTTCGGCAATGCGCTGGACATCGCCGAGTTCACCTTGGCCGACGGCCACAAAGTCTCGGTGCAATACGGCTGGCACGGCACGCCGGAGGAGCAGGGTTTTCTGCACGACGTGCAGGCCGCGGCGTGCGAAGATTTCACCACCGTGCTGGCGCCCGGCGCCAACGTCTATCACTACAATCACATCCACGTCGATCTGATGCGGCACTATAACGGCCGCCACATCTGCGAGCCGGCCGCCATTCCGGGCGAGGTCGTCGCCGAGCGCGCGCGGGCGCGTTTCGCCGCGCAACATGGCGAGCCCGCCGTCACCGGCTCGATCGACACCAAGCCGCGCCACGGGCGCGCGCTGGGCTATACGAAAGAAGATGACGACGGCCGGCCGGAAGCGGTTCCGGGGGACGATTAATCCTTCGTCATTGCGAGCGCAGCGAAGCAATCCAGCCTTACGAGCAAGCCGCTGGATTGCTTCGTCGCTTCGCTCCTCGCAATGACGTCATCAGTCTTGCGGCATCCGCAGCACCGGCTTGATCGCGATGCCGGCCGAAGATTCCTGTGCCGCCAGATTGATATCGGCGAAATCGTAGAACTTGATCATCCGCTCGATCGGAAATTTCCCGGCCATGATCAGGTCGACGAGCTTTGGAATGAACTCCTGCGGCACGCTGTCGCCCTGAACCACGCCGCGGACGCTGCGGCCTTGCTGCAGGAACGGCATTTCGAACGAACTTCGCTGCCCTTGCGGGCGCTGCCGAGCAGCACGCAGGTGCCCGCCGGCATGAGAACTTCGATGGCTTCGCGGAATACCGCCGGCACGGCCGAGGTTTCCAGCGCATAGCGCACGCCGCCGCCGCTGATCTTGCGGATCTCGCCGACAACGTCGCCGCAGGTGTTGTGGTTGATGGTGTGGGTGGCGCCGAGTTCGCTGGCGAGCGCAAGCCGCCAGTCGTGAACGTCCACGGCAAAGATCGGATCGCAGCCAGCGATTTTCGCCGCCATCAGCGCCGACAATCCGACCGCGCCGACGCCGAATATGGCAATACTCTCGCCCGGCTTCGGCTTCATGACGTTCAACACGGCGCCGGCGCCGGTCTGGCCGCTGCAGGCGAGCGGGCCGAACAATTCGAGCGGCGCGTCGTTGCGCACTTTGACGGTATAGCGCTCCTGGCTCAGCGCGAAAGTGCCGAACGAGGATTGCTGAAAGAACGCGCTGTAAACCGGCGCGCCGTTCTTCGCCAGCAAAGTCGAGCCGTCGGCGCGCGTGCCCCCCGACTTCAGGCCGCGGCCGTGCACGCAATAGTTCTGCCGCTGTTGCCGGCAATTGGCGCAGGCGCCGCACCACGGATACGACATGACGACGTGGTCGCCCGGCTTAAGCCCGCGCACGGTATTGCCGACGGCATGCACCATGCCGGCGCCTTCGTGGCCGTAAACGGCAGGGTACGGGCTGTCGAAATAGCCGTCGCGGCCGTGCAGATCGGTCTGGCACATGCCGCTGGCGACGACGCGGACGATCACCTCGTCCGGGCGCGGCTCGCACAACTCGACGGTCTCGATGGCGAAAGGGCCCGATCTTTCACTGACGACGGCGGCCTTGATCTGCATGGTCGGCTCCGTCAATTCCTGCTGGCTTCCATATGCGCAAGCACCGCGGCTGTGGGCCAGCAATCGACCTTCAGCCCATTGCGCTTCTGATAAGCGCCGAGCGCTGAGCGGGTCAGCATGCCGGCCTTGCCGTCGATCTTGTCGCGGTAATAGCCGCGGTCGGTGAGGATGTGCTGCATGCGGTCGAGATCGGCGGTCGGCAGCTGCGCGACCTTGCTCCATGGCGTCTCGAACGGCCGCGGGTCGGTGATGCGGTCGGCCAGATGGCCGACGAACAGCACGTAGAGATCGGAAAAATTATATTCCTTGATGACGAAATAATTCTTGGTGGCGAGGAACGACGGGCCGTAAAGGCCGGCCGGCTGCAGCAGCGACGCGGTCTCGGCGCGCTCCGCGGCCGAGAGCGTGCGGCCATAGGCCGGCACAAAACCGCGCTTGAGCCATTCACCGATCGGCAGCGTGTTGTCCGGCACGCCGAGGGTGCAATCGACATTGGCCGGCGGATGCACCTCGTAGGCCCAGCGCAAGCCGCGCTGCCAGCCTTTGCCCTCCAACTGCTTGGCGGCGGATGCGAGCGCGTCGGGCACCGAGGTCCAAATATTAGGATGGCCGTCGCCGTCGAAATCGACGGCGTATTTGACATAGTCCGACGGCATGAACTGGGTCAGCCCCATGGCGCCGGCCCAGGAGCTGGTCATGTCGGCGAGCTTGACCTGGCCCTCGTCCAGAATTTTCAGCGCCTGCAAAAATTCGTCGAGGAATTTTTCCTTGCGCTTGCCGAGATAGGCTTGCGTCGCCAGCACACGGATGGCGTTGCGCTTGTCGCGGGCGCTGACCGTAATCGGTTTCGCGGCCGAAGATGGCGAGCACGATGGTTGGCGGCACGCCGAATTGCTTTTCGATTGTCCGCGAGCGTGTCGTGATACTGATCGAACAGTTTTCGGCCTCTCGCGGCAAGCCCGTCGAACGTCGGCTCTTTGAGATAATCCGCCGGCGTCAGCACGAATTCCGGCTGGCCCCCCGACGGCCGCTCCGGCCGGCCCGGCAAAACAAGCTCGGGCAACGACAAATCCGGCTCGAGCCCGCGCGTCGCCATATCGAAGGTCGCGCGCGACACGCCGAGCGCCTGCGCCTGCGGCCACAGCGATTGCAGCCAGGATTGAAACGCCGCGTCGGCAAATACGGGCATCGAATACGCACACAGCAGAAAGATTGCCGCAGTAAAAATGGAGCAGCTCGCGCATGCGAACCCCCTCTCCCCAGAGGGGACAGGCGTGGAAAGCACAGCAGCACCTTGCGCGGTCATCGCACCGCCAGGATGAACAGGCGCGGGAAGCGCAGCAGCACTTTGCCGTCGTGGCGCGGCTTGTAGGCGCCGATGATTTTCCTGGTATAGGCGGCGAGAAATTTTTCGCGGTCCGCGGCATCGAGCGGCGACAGGAACGGCTGCAGCGACGAGCCCTTGAACCATTCGGTGATCGCCTCCGGCGACGCCATCACATGATTGTAGACGCTGTGCCAGATGTCGATGTGGGATGCGACCGGCTTGAGCAGATCGTAAAAAGCTTCCGGCGACGGCAGGTCGTCGCGCGCCGCGGCCTTGATCTCGGGATGATCGCGCCACGGGCCTTCCTCGCCGACCTCGCGCTGGAACTTAAGCGCCGGCTCGCGCGTATTGTCGGGCATCTGGATCGCCAGCACGCCGCCTTGCGGCATGGCTTCGAGCAGCCGCCGCATGATCGCCGGATGGTCCGGCAGCCATTGCATCACCGCATTGCCGAAGATGAGGTCGGTGCGCGGGCCGGGTTGCCAGGTGGCGATGTCGGCCTCGATGAAGCTGCATTGCGGCAGCCGCTGGCGCGCCTTCTTGAGCATGTCGGGCGAGGAATCCAGCCCAACGATTTCCGATTGCGGAAACCGCTCGACCAGGAGCTCGGTCGAGTTGCCCGGCCCGCAGCCGAGATCGACAATGAGCCGCGGCCGCTGCAACGGCACCTGCGCCACCAGGTCGCGCGGCGGCCGGGTCCGGTCATCCTCGAATTTGAGATACTGCGTTGCGCTCCAGTCTTCCATCGCCTGCGCTGCCTTGAATTCGATTCGGATGGCGAATCCATAGCACCGCAGGCGCGCCGCCGCCTGCATGATTTGGCGGCAATCGAACCCCTTGCCATTTCAGCTCATCCGCTCGACCCATTGCGCGCGCGAGGGCCCCGGCGCGAAGGGATCGCCGAAGTACTGGGTCTCACGGGCAACCTTGCCGGCTCTGAACTCCATGATACTCACCGTGTAAGACGGCACGCCATCGTATGTCAGGATGAATTCAGTGACCCAAAGATCGCCAGCGCCGAGTATGCGCCGCACGCTAAAGCGCTTCTTGTTCGGCTGCGCGGAACGCGACGCTTGAATATTGCGCCGGCCGCGGATCCGCTCCCCGGACTGCGGGTACTCGAGCACGGCGTCGTCGTGGTAAATCTCGTGCTCGGTCTCGAAATCATTGGCGTCCGAGGCCGCCCAGTGGCGATCCAAAGCCGCGCGAATGTCCTGCTCTTCATTCATTGTCTTCGCCGAGATTTATCCGCAAGGCTTGCGGCCGAACCAAAGCGCCGCCCCCCTATTCGTGAAGCAGCGTTTGCCAGTTTGCAGGCACCCGTTCGGCTGGTCCGGGCGCCGGTTGATCCAACGGATGCGCGTGAGGAGCGGCAAGCTTCGGGCCGGCGAAGGATTCCTCTGTACGATAGTCGTAAAACCACCGCTCGCCCGGCTCGAAACTCGTGATGATCGGGTGACCCGTAGCGGCGAAATGTTTCGATGCATGCTGACTTGGTGAACTGTCGCAGCAGCCGATGTGACCGCATTCGGCGCATCGGCGAAGATGAAACCACCATCCGCCCGCGCCTGAGCATTCGACGCAACCTGTTCCGCTCGGCTTGGCTGCCGGGTTGATACCATCCCTTTCGGACTTCATAGGCTCCTCGCTGACTTCCGTTTGCTTTCAGTTGCTGCGCATCGACGCGGCTTCGTTTTCGTTTCGTAGGAGAAGCCAAAACATGAGTCCGTGCGTGATCAGAAAGAGCGGCACGATAAAGGTTGGGAGAAAGTAGGCAGCGCCCAATTGACCGGCTTGGACGCCTAAGCGAATGCCTTCGTAATTGGCATGGATGATATCGGCGCTGCCCCACAGGTTGAATACCCAGGCCGCGACGATGCCAAGCCTGCCGGGCAGTAGGGCCAGCGTCAACAAAGCGAGCGCCGCGGCGACGATATCGCCATAGGCGGCGCCTTCGGCGAAAGCCGCCGGCAAATCGGGCGAAACGACGCCGGGGACCAGGAACGCCAAGCCGACGAAGCGGAAAGAATGAAACATGAGCAGCGGCCGCAAGGCTTCGTTGCGGCCTCGGCGGCGCAGTTCCGGCCAGATCAGGCTACCCGTGACCACACCCCAAGCAACGAAACTGAAGGCGATGCTGACAAAAAAGCAGATTTGCGCCCGCATGACCGACCCTCCGATGAGCCGCTTTCACGTGTCGTTCCGTTTAGCCGTAAGTGACGCCCGGGTTGCTTTGCCCAACTTCAATAATGTAGCCGTCGGGATCGCGAATGTAGCAGCGCGTCTCGCCGTACTTGGGTTTTGGCTCCGTGATGAACTCGGCTCCCCGCTTTCGCCATAGTTCATAGCAGGCTTGAATATCGGCAACGCGGATATTCATAAAGCTGTTGACTGAATCGAGGTCGGCGGGGACGCTGAGCGTTACCGTTGGTTTGTCGGGTGTCGGGCCGCCCCCGACGTTGACAATGAGCCACGTGTTCGCGATCTGGAGGTATCCCGGCGCGCCCTTGCTATCGCCTCTGCTCAGAATGCGACTGCCGAAGACCGTTTCGTAAAATCGAAGCGATCGCTCGACGTCGGCGACGGTGATAAAGTGTGCAACGGTAATGCCGTCCTGCGGCGGCATCTGATAGCTTTTCTGCTCGACTTGTACTGGGCTCATGGACGACTCCAATTCGGATACAGTATTTCTCCGTTCGCCAGAATATGTCGGGCAGTATGCTTTAGCAATGAACCGTGACTTGCAGCTAAATACACAAACTCGTTACAGCTAAAAGCGGAAGGACTGAGCGCCCGGCCGACACGGAGCAAAACTATGATAACGAGAATTTCTCCGACAGCTGCGGCGGCGTCGATCATTGGTCTTGCTACGCCTTCGCTGGAGTTGACGTCCGCGACAACGACCTATCACCGCATGACGGTTGATGGTGTCGGAGTTTTCTATCGCGAAGCCGGTCCGAAGGACGCGCCGACGATCGTTCTCCTGCACGGGTTTCCGTCTTCCTCGCGCGAGTTCGATACGCTCATCCCCTTGCTGGCAACGCGCTATCATCTGATAGCGCCGGATTTTCCGGGATTCGGTCAGAGCGAAGCCCCGCCGCCATCGTCGTATGTGTACACCTTTGACAATTTGGCCAAGACGATCAACGGTCTCCTCGAGCAACTCACGATCAACACATACACCTTCTTCCTTCATGACTATGGCGGGCCGGTCGGCTTTCGCATCATCGCGGCGCATCCGGAGCGGCTGCGGGCGCTTATCATCCAGAATGCCAATGCGTATAAGGAAGGCCTGGGCGCCAAGTGGGCCGCCATCGCGCACTATTGGGCCGATCCGAAAGCGCATCCTGAAGTGTTCGATGCGTTCGTGTCGCTCGCAGCGACCGAACAGCGTCACACGCTGGGCACCTCGCATCCGGAACGTTATAACCCGGATACCTGGACTGACGAGTACGCCCATTTATCAAGGCCCGGACAACACGAGATCCAGGCGGATCTGCTCTACGACTACCAAACGAATGTTGCTTCGTATCCGGCGTGGCAAGCGTGGCTGCGTGAGCACAGGCCGCCGACGCTGGTGGTCTGGGGGCGGAACGATCCTTCGTTCATTAGTCCAGGCGGCGAAGCGTTCAGGCGCGACCTGCCGGACGCCGAGATCCATCTCCTCGACGCCGGCCATTTCGCCTTGGATGAGAAGAACGACGAGATCGCGAGTTTTGTTCTTGCGTTCTTGGCCAAACATTCCGTTTGACCGATCGGTATGTCGTTCCAGCCGCCGCGACGTGACGCTGCATCGTCGGCCCGACTGCACACAGGTTATGGCGCAGCGATACTCCACAATGCATCGATCGAATATTTTCCCGGACCCGTCATGCACAACAGCAAGAAGCCCCCCATAATGCCGAGATTTTTGTAAAAACCGTCCATGTTGTCGACTCGATCCCTACCCGTCATTGTCCAATAGCGATGCCCAATAAGCGCAGTTCCCAGCGTGTAAAGAAACATAAGTAAAACCGAAAGACGCGCGAACGCGCCGATAGCGACCGCGAACGCAACCGGAAGCTCCATGAAGGTCGCAACGGCTGCAGCCAGGACCGGCACCGGGACGCCAAGCTGCACCATTTGACTGACCGTGCCCGGAAAATCCCTCAGCTTTCTCCAGCCGAAAATCAGAAATAGTGTCGCGAGAAGAAGACGGGCCGCAAGAATGAGCTCATTGTTGATGCCGTTTATCATGCACTACACCAAACATGCTTTATTCGATCGATCATAAGAAATCTCGAGGAATAGAGCGATCCCAGTCGCGACGGCACACTTCGTTCGCGCCCTCGAAGGCGCGCATACTTCCCTGCAGCAGGAAGGCATTGGCCGTGGATGACAGCCGCATCTGCGTCTCGACCCGGATTTGCCATTCGTTTCGCGACAGCGTCTGGATATTGTGCAGTTCGGCAACGGCGCTGAGCGGGTCATTGTCCTCGACGTGATACTCCGACTTGTACTGTGTGCCCAATTCCAGACCAAGGCGGTCGATACGTTCGATCCGCACGCCATCGCGATGAATGATGGTTGGCTTCTCGGGTGACGCCGTCTCCGGTTCGGGAAAAGGCGAGAGTCTGGCGTCTGCGACGTTGGGCGAGCGTTGCGGCAGATCGAGCGTGCCGGCAAAGATCCACACAGTCGCCGTCTCCGGACTGGGCCAGATCATCGGCCAGTAAGCCGTCGATATCGCAAGCCTCACCTTGTGGCCGGCTGGAAATGCCGAGCCTGCATCGTTGAGCTTTATGCGCACGCGGTAGCGCTCACCTGGCGCCAGGAGCGCGGGCTGTTCGTGGCTCTCGCGATGGGTGAGGTTGAGCACGCCATAGCTGACACGCAGCGATTCGCCGGACGGGTGCACATCGCATAACCGAACGACCAGGGTAGCAATCGGCCGGTCGGACGCGACATCGAGCGTGACGATCGGAGCGCCAAGGATCTCGATCGGCGCGTCGAGCGGCGCCGTCTCGAAAACGAAGGAGCGCGTGTCGTCTTCTTGCTGGTCGCGTGCCTGATCGCGCCCACGGCCGAACGGCACCCAGTCGCCCGAACACTTGCCGACCGTCTGCGGCGAACAAACGGCGCGAGCCGTCAAAGGTGCCGCGGCGTCTCGCAAGCCCATCATCGGTCAAGAACAGCCGCCGCGGCATTATTCCCGGCGCTGGCCACGCAGGTTCGCCAATCCACCGGCCCGGCAACGTGTCGTGATGGGCCGCCGGTTTCACGCTTTCCGTCATCCACGCACGCAGCATAGGCTCGTCCATCACGCCGGTATCGACGCCCTTGAGCCAATGATCCCACCAACGCAGGATTTCCTGGAGGAATCCGATCTGGGGTCCGGGAAATGCAAAGTGCGGATAGGCGTGGGCCCATGGCCCGATGAGACCCTTGCGGGGCACCTTCAGTCCTTCGAGAAGGCGCGGGATGGCATTCTTATAACCATCGGTCCAACCGCCGACGGCATAGACCGGGCATTGGATCGCCGCGTAGTCCTCGCATACCGAGCCGTGTTTCCAATACGCATCGCGTCGTTGGTGCTTAAGCCAATTGTCCTGGAACAGCGGAATGTTCGCCAAGCGCTCCGACCACATCGCTCGCCAGCTATCGCCGACCAACTCCGGATCGGGCGGCAGGCACATCAAGCCGAAAAAGAAAAAGGCCCACTCAAGGGCTGCGGTGGTCAGAAGCGTGCCGCCCATGTAGTGCGCGTCGTCAGCGTAGCGATCGTCGGTCGAACAAATGGTGACGATGGCTTTGAGTGCCGGGGGACGGCGCGCCGCGATCTGAAGTCCGTTGAACCCGCCCCAGGAGATTCCCATCATGCCAACGGCGCCATTGCACCAAGGTTGCGCCGCCAGCCAGGCGATGAGCTCCACGCCGTCGTCTTGTTCCTGCTGGGCGTACTCGTCGAACAGCAAGCCCGTCGATTTACCGCTACCGCGAATGTCGACGCGGACGCCGGCGTAGCCGTGACCTGCGAGATAGGGATGCGTGAGCGCATCGCGTTCGTAAGTCCCATCGCGCTTGCGATATGGCAGATACTCCAGGATTGCCGGAACTGGATTCCGCTCAGCATCCTCCGGCAGCCAGATGCGAGCCGCCAGCGTCGTGCCGTCTTTCAACGGTATCAAAGTATGCTCGATGACCCGCACAGTTTTGGGGAAGGTCGTGACAATATTCGCCATTGAGAACTCACGCGCCGTGTTTATCGATCAGGCCCAAGACCAAGGCATCAAGGCTGTAGGGTCCGGCGCCGGCCGAGACGACCATGATCAGCATGAAGGCATAGAGGATCTCGGGCAGATAGAGCCAATCGTCGATCCGGTCTGCTCTATCGATCGGCTTGTAGGCATTGATTCGCTGCCGTCCCGACGTGGCGATGGCGACGATGATGATGAAAAGCAGGCCAAGCGCGGCCAGCGGTGCGAGAAACCCGATGACGACAGCGAAGCCGGCGCTGAATTCGACTGTCGGCACCCACCACTGGTTAAAGCCCACGGCATGAACGCCGAGTCCCTTGAGTTCGTCCGCAAACGCACGATGGCGCTCTGGGTTGAATAGCTTGTGGTAGCCTGAGAACATAAAGAACATCCCAACCGCGATTCGGTTGAGGGTGAGCGCGATGTCGGTCCAGCCGACACCATGGAACAGTATATTCATCATCGTTGCCGTTCTTTCCCGCGCCGCTATGTGGGCCCCGGTGCGGCGACCCGCGTTGGCAGCCGGGGACCACTAGACCATGATCCGATCAAATCGGATCATGGTCTAGTTTCTTCGATGGAGCATGATCTTTTCGGAAAACCGGCACCCACTTTTCCGGATCATGCTCTAAGCGAAGAGTTTACCCGTTACGGGAAGACGAAGTCACGACACCTGCCCACCTATAGCTGGGCCCAAAAGCGACATTTTACATCGCGGAAAAACCGTGAGCTTTTTTCACCGTTGGACCGCCGTGTAGCCGGTCACAGACCTACCGATTGGGGCGTGGTAATATTCCCCGCATTCCGGTCCGCGTGACCCCATTGGGAGCGGTTAAGTGACAATCGACATTGGCAGGCGGGCGTTCTTATCTGGGCTTGGCGGCGTGGCTATCATGTGGCCGCGCGCCTCGCGCGCGCAGCAGCCGGCGATTCCTGTGATTGGATTCCTCAGCGGCCAATCGGCTACCCAGTACGCGTCCTATATGGATGCATTCCGTCAAGCACTGATCGCAGCTGGTTTCGTTGAAGGACGCAACGTTGCGATCGAATATCGCTGGGCTGGAGGCCAATATGCCAAATTGCCGGCGCTCGCAGCCGATCTCGTTCACCGTCGGGTGACTGTGATCGCCGCGACCGGCACCACCGCTGCAGTCCTCGCCGCCAAGAACGCGACTGCGACCATTCCAATCATATTCACGACCGGCGGCGACCCGGTCAAAGCGGGTCTCGTCCCGAACCTGAACCGGCCGGGCGGGAATATCACGGGCATAAGCTTCCTGGTCAACGAAACTGGATCAAAACAATTGGAATTGCTGTGCGAGATGGTGCCGAGTGCTACGTCGGTCGGACTCTGTGGTGAACCCGCTCAACCCGAATACGGACGCTGAAATCGCCGACGTGCTGAAGGCGGGTCGCGTACTTGGGCGGCAGGTCCAAGTCGTAAACGCAAGCAGCGATCGAGAGATCGATGCGGCTTTCGAGACCTTCGTCCAACAGCGGGTCAACGCGATCATCGTGGCGGCCGACGCGTTCTTCACTGCCCAGCGCGATCAATTTGTCGCGTTGGCCGCTCGCCATGCCTTGCCTGCGATCTACTCCTTGCGCGAGCAAGCGACGGCTGGAGGTCTGATGAGTTACGGCACGAGCCAGGTGGAGGCGTACCGCCAAGCCGGCGCGTACACCGCCCGCGTGCTCAAGGGCGAGAATCCTGGCGACCTACCGACCATACTCCCAACCAAGTTCGAATTGGTGATCAACCTGAAGACCGCGAAAGCACTCGGCATCGAGGTGCCGCCTGGCCTGTCCGCCCGCGCCGACGAGGTGATCGAATGACGGTCAAGGCGCGATTTAGGCCTTCACGGCGGCGCCGGCATCGCCGACGGCAGCGGCGCGCAAATGATGATCCGCCGCAAGCAACAGATACACCGCCGGCACCACGAACAGCGTGAACAGGGTGCCGATCGACAGGCCCGACGCGATGACGACGCCCATCTGGAAGCGCGACACCGCGCCGGCGCCGGTCGCC
Organism: uncultured Alphaproteobacteria bacterium; assembly: GCA_963831975.1. GTDB lineage: Bacteria > Pseudomonadota > Alphaproteobacteria > Rhizobiales > Xanthobacteraceae > BOG-931. The sequence continues at coordinate 350,437 of CAWHSO010000025.1, read as the reverse complement.
GTGACCAGCGGAATGACGCCGAGCACCATGGCGGCGGTCGTCATCAGGATCGGGCGCAGCCGGATGCCGGCGGCTTGCTCGATCGCCTCGCGCTTGGAGCGGCCCTCGTTCCTGCAGGTGGTTGGCGAACTGCACGATCAGGATGCCGTGCTTGCTGATCAGGCCCATCAGCGTGACGAGCCCGACCTCGGTATAGATGTTGAGCGACATGCCGCCGAAGCCGAGCGTGACGAAGATCAGCGCGCCGGCGATCGACATCGGCACCGAAACCAGAATGATCACCGGATCGCGGAAGCTCTCGAACAGAGCGGCGAGCGCCAGGAAGATGATGATCAGCGCAAAGCCGAACGTGGCGATGAAGCCGCTGTCTCCTGGACGTATTGCCGGCTCAAGCCGCCGTAATCGACCGAATAGCCTTCGGGCAGCGTGCGCGCCGCGAGGTCCTGCAGGAATTGCAGCGCGTCGCCCTGCGCCACGCCGGGCATGGCGACGCCCTGGATCGTCGCGCTGTTGAGCTGCTGGAAGTGATTGAGCGATTCCGGCACCGTCTTGGTCGAGACGGTGGCGATGGTCGACAGCGGCACCAGCGTGCCGTCGGCGGTGCGGATGTAGTAGTCGAGCAATTGCTGCGGATTGAGCCGGTAGCGCTGCTGCACCTGCGGGATCACCTTGTAGGAGCGCCCGCTCATGCTGAAATAATTGACGTAGCCGCCGCCGAGCAGCGCCGAGAGCGAGCTGCCGACGTCGCTCATCTTCAGGCCGAGCTGCGCGGTCTTGTCGCGATCGATGATCACGTTGGATTGCGGATTGTCGATCTTCAGATCGCAATCGAGGAAGATGAACATGCCGCTCTGCCAGCGACTGCTGCAAAAATTGCTGCGCGACGGTGTTGAGGCGCTCGAACGGATCGGTGGTGACGATGACGAACTGGACCGGCAGGCCGAAGCTGCCCGGCAGCGCCGGCGGCTGGAACGCGGCGATCCGCACGCCGGCGACCTTGCCGAGCTCCTGCTGCATGATCGGCTGCAGCGTATTGGTGGTCTTGCGTGCGCTGGTCCCAGGGCTTGAACACCATGCCGGCGATCGACTGGCCGGGGACGTCGAGCTGGAAGACGTGCTCGGTCTCCGGATGTGCCGGCAAAGATCTTGTAGACTTGGCGCGAATAGAGCTGGCGCTGCTGCAGCGTGGCGTTCGGCGCGGCGATCGATTGGGTGATGACGACGCCCTGGTCCTCGGTCGGCGCCAGCTCGGTCTTGGCGCTGGCGAACAGGAAATAGATGCTGGCCAGCACGATGGCGGCGAACACCAGCGTCACCGGCAGCGTATTCAAGCTGCCGTGCAGCCAGCGTTCGTAAGCCGCCGCGCAGCCGGTGAAACTGCCGGTCGATGAACAGCGTCAGCCGCGCCTCCCAGCCGCCGCGCTCCGGATCGGGCGCCTTGAGCAGCCGCGAGCACAGCATCGGCGACAGCGTCAGCGCGACGATGCCCGAGACCGTGACGGCGCCGACCAGCGCGAAGGCGAACTCCGCAAACAGCGCGCCGGTGAGGCCGCTCTGGAAGCCGATCGGCACATAGACCGCGGCCAGCACCACGGTCATGGCGATGATCGGGCCGCCGAGCTCGCGCGCCGCCTGCGATGGCGGCGTCCATCGGCGCCATGCCTTCCTCGAGATGGCGGCTGACGTTCTCGACGACGATGATGGCGTCGTCGACCACGAGACCGATGGCCAGCACCAGCGCCAGCAGCGTCAGCAGATTGATCGAATAGCCGAGCGCCAGAAGAATGATGAGCGTGCCGATCAGCGACAGCGGAATGGCGACCGTCGGGATGATCGAGGCGCGCATCGAGCCCAGGAACATGAACACCACCACGGTCACGATCGACCAGCGCCTCGGCCAGGCTGCGGATCACCTCGTTGATCGCGCTGTGCACGAATTCGGTGGAATCGTAGATGATCTCGCCGTTGAGCCCGTGCGGCAGCAGCGCCTGGATTTCCGGGAACACCTTGTGCACGCCGGCGATCACGTCGAGCAGATTGGCCGCCGGCGCGACCTGGATGCCGATATAGACCGCCTGCTTGCCGTCGAAGCCGACCTCGAACTCGTAGTCCTCGGCGCCGAGCGTGACATTGGCGACGTCCTTGAGCCGCACGATGGCGCCGCCGCTTTGCTTGATCACGAGATTGCGGAACTCTTCCGCCGAATGCAGGCTGGTCGAGGCGGTCAGGTTGACCTGCACCATCTGGCCCTTGGTGTTGCCGATGCCGGATATGTAATCGTTGGCGGTGAGCGCCTGGCTGACGTCGGTCGCGGTGAGCCCGAACGCCGCGAGCTTTTGCGGATCGAGCCAGGCGCGCAGCGCAAAGACCTTCTGGCCGAGCAGCTCCGCGGTCTGCACGCCCGGCACCGCCTGCAGCTTTGGCTGCACCACGCGCGTCAGGTAATCGGTGATCTGGTTCGGCGCCAAAGTGTCGCTGTTGAAGCCGATATACATGGCGTCGATGGTCTGGCCGATCTTCACCGTCAGCGTCGGCTGCAGCGTGCCGGGCGGCAGCTGGTTGAGCACCGAAGCGACCTTGGTGTTGATCTCGGTCAGCGCCTTGTCGGCGTCGTAGTTGAGCCGCAGCGTCGACCGTGATCGTGCTGACGCTGCTCTGGCTGACCGAGTTCATGTAGTCGATGCCGTTGGCCTGCGCGATGGCATTTTCCAGCGGCGTGGTGATGAAGCCCGCGACCACGTCGGGATCGGCGCCGTAATAGATCGTGGTGACGGTGACGAGCGCGTTTTCGGTGCGCGGGATATTGCAGGATCGGCAGCACCGCATAGGCGCGCAGGCCGAGCACCAGGATCAACAGGCTCACCACCGAGGCGAGCACCGGCCGGCGGATGAAGATGTCGGTGAACTGCATGGCGCGCGCCTACCGATCGAGCGGCACGTCGGCGCCGCGTCCGCCGTCGGCGTGATCGAATTGTCGATCAGCACGGTCGAGCCGTTGTGCAGCTTGATCTGGCCGGAGGTGACGATCATGTCGCCTTCGCTGACGCCCTTGAGGACTGCGACCTGATCGCCGCGCGTCGAGCCGGTGGTGACGAAACTTTGCCGCGCCACCAGTTGCGGCTTGCCGTCGGCGCCGGCGCCCTTGCTGTCGACGATATAGACGGTGTCGCCATAGGGGCTGAAGGTGATCGCGGTCTGCGGCAGCGTGATGTAGGTTCTGCGGCGCGCCGGTCGGGATATCGACCGTGGCGTACATGCCGGGCATGAGCTTGTGGTCGGCATTTTTCAAGGTGGCGCGGACCTGGACGTTGCGGCTATTGGCGTCGACCTTGGGATTGATCGCCGAAATCTCGCCGGTAAAGGTTTGATCCTGGTAGGCGTCGACCTTCACCGCGATCGACTGGCCCAGCCGCACCTGATCGACCGCCTGCTGCGGCACGAAGAAATCGAGGAAAATCGGATCGAGCGCCTGCAGGGTGACGATGACGGTGCCGGCGCCGAGATATTGGCCGAGATCGACCTGGCGCAGTGCCGAGATGGCCGGCAAACGGCGCGCGCAGAAATTTCTTGTCGAGGATCGCCTGCTGCTGCGCCACCTGCGCCTTGGCGTTCTTCAGGTTCGCCGCATCGGTATCGAGCGTGGCCTGGCTGACCGCCTGGAGCTTGAACTGTTTCAGGTCGCGGTCGTAGGTGATCGTGTAGAGCTCCGCCGTGGCCTGCAGCGATTCGAGCTTGGCCGCATCGTCGTCGGAGCGCAGTTTCAGCAGCACCGTACCTTTCTCCACATCGTCGCCGGAATTGAATGCGAGCGTATCGACGACGCCGGAGACTTCCAGCGACAGATCGGCGCCGTTCACCGCGCGCAAGCTGCCGACCGCCGCGATCTTCGGCTGCCATTCGCTGCACATTGGCCTTGCCGGCGGTGACGGTCTGCGGCGGCTGCGCCATCGTGCTCATGAATTTCTTGATCATCGCCGCCTTGAACGCCTGGAATCCGAAGACCCCGCCGAACACGACGACGACCGCCGCAAGCATGATCACCATGCGCTTTGTCATTGCACGGCTTCCTTCGCTGCGGGCGTGCCGGGAACGGTGTTCGGCGCGGCGACCGTCGCCGGATCGGGATCGGGCGTGTACGGGATTGGGCGCCACGTCGGCGCGGTTCCACCAGCCGCCGCCGAGCGCCTGGAACAGCGCCGCGGTGTCGGCGTAGCGCGCGGCTTGCGCCTGCACCACGGCGAGCCGCGCCTGCTGATAGCTGTGCTGCGCATTGAGCAGGATCAGATAGGTGATGGCGCCGAGGCGATATTGGCCGCGCGCGAGATCGAGCGTGTCGGATGCGGCGCGCAACGCGGCGCGCTGCGCCTTCAACGTCGCGGCGTCGAGTTGCAGCGCCCGCAACGCGTCGGCGACGTTCTGGAACGCCGCCGAGCACGGTGCTGCGATATTGCGCGCTCGGCCTGATCATAGGCGGCTTCGGCGGCGCGCTGTTGATGCAACAGCGTAAAGCCGTGGAAAATCGGCTGCGTGCCGCTCGCCGCCGCCGCTCCAGATCAGCGCGCCCGGCGTGAACAAGCGCAGCGGTCGTCACGGCGGCGCTGCCGTAATCGCCGGTGAGCGTGAACTGCGGCAGCCGGTTGGCGATGGCGACGCCGATCTGGGCGCTGGCCTGGTGCAACTGCGCTTGCGCGGCGCGCACGTCGGGACGCTGCTCGACGAGCTGCGACGGCAGGCTCACCGGCAGATCGGTCGGCAGCCGCAGCGACGCGAGCGTGAGATGATCGTTGCGCGCATCGTTCGGGAAGCGGCCGATCAGCGCCAGCAGCACGTGGCGCTGCTGCTCGAGCTGTTTCTGCAGCGGCGGCAACGTCGCCTGCGCAGTCGCCACTTCCGATTGCTGGGTGAGCACGTCGGTGCGCGCCGCGGCGCCGGCATCGAATTGATCGCGCACGACGTTGAGCTGGTCGGTCTCCGACTTGATGATGTCGAGCGTCGCGTCGATCTGGCCGCGCAGCGAGGCTTCCTGCACCGCCGCCGTCACCACGTTCGAGGTCAGCGTCAGATAGGTCGCCTCGAGCTGGAAGCGCTGATAGTCGGCGAGCGCCGACTGCGTCTCGATCAGCCGGCGCTGGCCGCCGAACACGTCGGGCGTATACGAGACGTTCACCGTGGTCTGGAACAGATTGAAGATGAAGGGCGGGCCGGCGCCGCCGAATTCGGACGGCGAGAATTGCTGGCGCGTCGCCGACGCATTGGCGTCGAGCTGCGGCATCAGCTTGCCTTCCTGCGGCGTAGAGATTTTCCTTGGCCTGCCACAGCGCCGCCTGCGCCGCCTGAAGGCTCGGATTGGCTTGCAAGGCTTCGGCGATCAAACCGTCGAGCTCCTTGGAATGAAAAACCTTCCACCATTCGCCGGGAATATCGCGGCCGGTGGCGAACTTTTGCGCAGCCCCGCTTTCGATATCGACCGACGCCGTGGCCGCGGGCCGGCCTTCCGGCGTATAGCCCGAGACCTGAGGCGCCGGCGGCACCGCGAAATCCGGCCCCACCGCGCAGGCCGACAGCGCCAATAACGACAACGCCATGCTGGCGGCCTTCGACGCGAAAACGCCGAAACCACGCACGCCATAAGCGTTTTGCGCGAGCGCCGACGGGCGGCTGCGCCATTGCCACTGACCGAACAAGACCACTCCCTCTACCCCGAACTGAGCAACCTAGTTATTTACTATCCGGTTAGTCAATAACTTGACATTTACCATATTCGGCGCCTAGCTGACGCGATGAGCGAAATCCTGGAAGCGCGGACGGACACCCGGCGGCGGCGCAAAGCCGAGCGCCCGCAGGAGATTCTGGAAGCCGCCTTCGTCGAATTTTCCCGCAACGGCTACGCCATGACCACGCTCGACCGGGTCGCCGAGCGCGCCGGCGTCACCAAGGGCACGATCTACGTCTATTTCGAGAGCAAGGAGCACCTCTTCATCTCCATGGTGCGCGAGGTCACCAAGGCCGCGCTCGACACCGTGCACGAGATGTTCGAGACCCACGAAGGCACCACCGCCGATCTCTTGCGCACCCAATTCAGCTTCATCTACCAGCACATCGTCGAGGACCGCCGCCGCCGCGAAGTGTTGCGCATGTTGATCGCGGAAGCGCCACGATTTCCCGAGCTCGCCGACCGTTATCACCAGGAAATCCTGCGCCCCTGCCTCGACATGCTGCGCCAGGCGATCCGGCGCGGCATGGACCGCGGCGAGTTCCGCAAATCCGCGATCGTCGACTTGCCGCAAATCGTCATCGCGCCGATCGCGCTGGTCGATCTGTGGATGATGATGTTCGACGACCGCCAGCCGCTCGATATGAAGGCTTATTTCAATGCCCACCTCGATCTGGTGCTCAACGGGCTGCTGACGAAGTGAAAACGCCGAATGGAACTGCCAAATGACCTGCCAAGTTAAACGGCCATGACAAATCAATTCACAACATCTCGATTCGCGATCCGGCAGGCTTCCGCCATCCCTATTCTTGCGGCTGTGCTCATGGCGCTGACGGTGGCGCCGCCCGCCGACGCCGCAGCGAAGCACGCCAATCCTGCGCGCCCCACCGAGACGACGGCGCCGCGCGATGCCGGCGAGCCGATCATGGCGATCGTGTCGATCAAGAGCCAGCAGGTGACGATCTACGACGCCGACGGCTGGATTTTTCGCGCGCCGGTTTCGACCGGCATCAAGGGACGCGAGACCCCGGCCGGGGTCTTCAGCGTCGTGGAGAAGGATAAGGACCACCACTCCAATCTCTATGACGATGCCTGGATGCCGAACATGGAGCGCATCACCTGGTCGGGCATCGCGCTGCACGGCGGCCCCCTGCCCGGCTACGCGGCCTCCCACGGCTGCATCCGCATGCCCTATGATTTTGCGGAGAACCTGTTCGGCAAGACGCAAATCGGCATGCGCGTGATCATCGCGCCGAACGACGCGGAGCCGGTCGCGTTTTCCGATCCAAAACTGTTCGTGCCGAACGCGGATGCGCTCGCAGCCGCGCCGGCGCGCGCCGAAACCCTCGCCCGCGAAGCGGCCGACGCCGCCAAGGCGGCCGACGAGGCCAAGACCGCCGCAAACCTAGCGGCGCGCGAAGCGGCGGCGGCGCCTGCCGCCGTGCGCAAGCTGGAATTGCTCAAAACCCGCGCCGACGCCGAGCTTGCCTTCGCCGAAAAAGTGCTCGCCGCCGCCAAGACCGACCAGGACAAAGCGCACGCCGAGGAGTTGCAGCAGAAGGCCAGTGCCAAGGCCGCGGATCTTGGCACGCAGCTCGATGCCGCCAAGGCCGACGCCAAAACGAAAATCGATGCAGCCGCGTCGGCGAAGGACGCACTCAAGGCGGCCGAGGCCAAGCGAACCGAAACGGCGGCTGCGGCGCGCGACGCAAAAGTCGCGCTCGAGCCGGTCTCGGTCTTCATCAGCCGCAAGACCAAGAAGCTCTATGTGCGGCGCGGCTTCCAGGCCACCATCGAAGTCCCGATCGCGATCCGCGATCCCGACAAGCCGATCGGCACCCATATCTTCACCGCGGTGGCGCGCGCCGACTCTGGCCTGCGCTGGACCGCGGTCACCATCGACGACGGCGACGACGCCAAGAACGCGCTCGACCGCATCACCATTCCGCAAGACGTGCTCGATCGCATCGCGCCGACGGCCGCGCCGCGATCCTCGCTCATCATCTCCGACGAGCCGCCGAACCGCGAGCAGAACTACCGCACCGAGTTCGTCGTCGTGCTCAACAACCAGCCCCAAGGCGGCCTCGCCATCCGCAAGCCCGCGAGCGATATGGTCGCGCGCGACGGGGACGGCTACGGTTACTATACGCGTCAATACGGCGGCTACGCCGGCCCGTCCTACTATTATCAGCGCTGGTGAAAACGCGGCGCGGCGCGTGAAGTCGTGTGGCGCGCGGGGCGCGTAGCGCCTTTGAGGTGACGGCAAAATCGGCGATACTCACCCGGCACTCAGCGGAGATGACGCATGGCAAGCCACTGGACGTGGCCGTCGGCTTTTCACGGCCAGCAAATGGCGGTGAGCGGCGGCACGCAGTATGTCCGCCTTGGCGGCCGAGGTCCGGCGGTTCTGTTGCTGCACGGATTTGGCGACACCGGCGACATGTGGATTGCGCTCGCCGAGATCCTGGTGAAAGACCACACCGTCATCGTCCCCGACTTGCGCGGCATGGGCCTGTCATCGCATCAGGATGGCGGCTACGAAAAGACCGCTCAGGCGCGCGACCTCGCCGCCATTCTGGACAAGCTCGGCGTGCAGAACGTCGCTCTTGTGACGCACGACATCGGCAACATGGTCGGCTACGCCCTTGCGGCGCTGTATCCCGCGCGGGTGACACGATGGGCCGTCATGGATGCGCCGCTTCCCGGAATCGGCCACTGGGACGATCAACTGAAAAATCCAAAAGTCTGGCACTTCAACTTCCGGGGACCGGACGTGGAGCGCCTCGTTGCGGGACGCGAGCGCATCCTGCTCGACCGCTTTTACAATGAACTATCCGCAACTCCAGCCGGCATCGACGAAGAAACACGCGATCACTACGCCGCGCTATACGCCCGGCCCGGCGCCATTCACGATGCTTTCAGCGGACAGTTTGCGGCGTTTGCCCAGGACGCGGTCGACAATCAGGCGCTGGTGGGCAAAGGCAAGCTGACACTTCCGGTGCTTGCCATCGGTGGCGACCATTCCTATGGCGCCACCTGGCAACGGAAGTCGGCTTTGCCGCCGCCGACGTTCGCAGCGCAGTCATCGGCAATTCGGGCCACTGGATCATGGAGGAACAACCGCAGCAGGCCATCGCCGTCATCGTTGCGTTCCTGAAAGAAAAAAATAGCGCGTAGCGAGCGTAGCGTCGGCAAAGGTGCCAACGCTTGCTAACAGCGATGAAGGCGGCGCCACCGTCCCGGACTGTAACCCTCGCTCCTGGAAAAAACCCGCGTGAAGTGGCTTTGGTCGACAAAGCCGCAGAGCTGGGCAATATCGGCGAGCTCGCAGCGTGGGTCCTTTAGAAGTTCTTTGGCGCGGTCAACGCGCATTTTGGTCAGCCACTGATAGGGCGGAACACCCGTCGACAGCTTAAACGCCCGCGCAAAGTAGCCGCTCGACAGTCCGCACTCATGCGCGATCTCTGCGATCGAAGGATCGTGCTCCAAATTGACATTGATGAAGTCACGAGCGCGCTGCAGCTGCCACGCCGCAAGCCCGCCGCGGGCGTTCGGTCCCCCGATCGGGACGCTGCCGTAAGCGCGTACAATGTGAGCGAAAAAAGCCAGCGCGATACAGTCGGAAAACATCGCGGTTCCGTCGCCCGGCTGCTCCATCGCGCCGGCGAGCGCTTGCGCCAGACCGAACATCACCAAATCGCGGGCACCAAAATTCGGCGCGTAAAGCCCTTTCACCCGGCGAATTCCGGCTTCATTCGCCATCTCATCAAGCGCGACCTGCGTGATGTAAAAACGAATCGAATCGAAAGGGATATCCAAATCGACGACCGGATTCTCGCCGAGGTCAACCAGCTGTGCATCGCCGAGATGCAGATCGGGCACTTCTCTGCGCCGTCCTGCCGTCCATAAGTTCGAGAAAAACGGCACCGACAATGGAACATGGAATGCAAAAGCCTCTTCCGGTAGCGTGGCCACTGAACGGCCTTGCATCGGACGACTGCTCCGCATGCGCGAAAAACCGACACGTGCTTTTGAAGATTTTCGCGCCAAGAGTGTCGGCGGACGATCTATTCGGAAGCGTCTCGCAAGGTCGTCCTCGATCGCATCCGCGGCCATCATTGCCTCCATAACAGGTGCTAAAGCGGCAATTAACTCTCGTGAGCGACAAACACTCTCGCACGCTCAACGCGAGCATCCACCGTCCCGGCCGGGAAACAGGATAAACGCGCCATTATCATAAAAACAGTGGCAAATCGCCGGCGGCGTTGCCTGTCGCAGCGATTTTTCAGCCGAAACTTACAATGCGGTCAAATTCGTACAATTTTCTGCGCGCCGCCAACGATACGGTGTGCGCGAACCCGACTGCTACGGCGATGGAGGGTTCTTGTTGCTGTCAACTGGAGGCATGCCATGAAATATCTTCATACTGTTGCCGTGCTCGCCGCTACGCCTGGCGGCTGGGACTCTGGAATCTGCCTCGGCGCAACCCGCACCGAAGACCGGCATCAAGAATGTAGTTTTGGTGCATGGCGCATTCGCCGACGGCTCTGGCTGGGACGCCGTCGCCAAAATCCTCGAGAAGGATGGCTACACGGTCTCGGTGGCGCAGCCCCCCGAGACCTCCTACGCCGAGGACGTCAAGTACGCGAGGGCGGCCGTCGACGCCATGGACGGGCCGGTGGTTCTGGTGGGCCACAGTTATGGCGGGTCCATCATCACCGAGGCCGGCAACGATCCGAAGGTTTCAGCATTGGTCTATATCGCCGCCTTTGCGCTCGATGACGGTGAGAGCTGTGCGTCGATCGAACAGGCCGTGCCGCAAGCCTCCAAGGCGTTCAAGGCGGACAGCAACGGCAACTGGTGGATAGAACAGGCGCATTTCGCGGCCGACTTCGCGGCGGACGTTCCGCCGGCCGTGTCCCACTTCATGGCCATATCGCAGGTGCCGATCTCCACCGACTCGTTCACCCACAAGGTCACGAACCCCGCCTGGAAGACCAAGCCCACCTGGTACATGGTGGCCACCGCAGACCGGTCGATCAATCCGGAGCAGGAGCGCATGATGGCGAAACGCGCTCATGCCACGACGGTCGAAGTGAATTCCAGCCATGTGGCCTACATGTCTCATCCGAAAGAAGCGGCCAAGCTCATAGAGGAAGCCGCAGCAGCCGCGCCGGCCAGTCATTGAGGCGACTCTTCCGCTGCTGCTTAAAGACTGCTTTTGGGACGCGTTGGCGCGTCTCAAAAGCGGGCCGATCTCATTCATCGGGTGAGCGCCATGGAAAACCAGATGACCATCGAGTCTCCGGATGGAACGTTCCATGCCTACGTTTCGCGGCCCGCCAAGTTACCCGCGCCGGCAGTGATCGTTCTCCAGGAATTGTTCGGCGTTAACGCCGACATCCGGGCGACCTGCGATGAGCTGGCAAAGCAAGGATTCATTGCGATCGCGCCAGACCTGTTCTGGCGGCAGGAGCCTGACGTCGATCTTGACGTAAGGTCCGAGGCTGACTGGCAGCACGGTTTGCGGCTTTACGGGGCCTATGATCGCGACGCGGGCGCGCGCGATATCGCGCAAACGATCCGCACCGCTGTTAAGTTGCCCGAGTCGACCGGGAAGGTTGCCCTGCAAGGCTACTGCCTCGGCGCATTGATGGCCTTTATCACGGCCGCTCGCCATGAGGTCGCCGCCGCCGTTGCTTACCATGGTGGCGACACGGAAAAATACCTCGGCGAAGTCGGCAGCTTACGCGCCCCCTTGCTGATGCATCTCGGCGAGGAGGACGAATTCATCTCAAAGACGGCGCAAGCTCAGATCAAAGCGGCGCTCGCAAAAAAGCCGAACGCGACCGTTTACAGCTATCCGGGTCAGCGTCACGCCTTCTCTCGGCATAATGGGGCGCACTACAATGCCGCGGCGGCAACGCTCGCCAACAGGCGGACAAGCGAATTTCTACATCAACAACTGCTGTGAGCCTTCGGCTGCCTAAGAGCGCTTCGCCGTGGGACTCCTAGGCATCGCTGGACCCTAGATCGGCGATGGCTTCGTTTATCTCCCGTAACTGTCGTTCAATGTCTGCAATGAGCCCACGATTGTCTGGGGGAGCCGCGCCGCCTTTGCCGGTCACGGTTGCGGGAGATTGTAGAATCTCCAACTGCCGGCTGAGACTTTGTTTCGCCGCAATCAATTGTTCGCGCAAAGCGTCTCGCATCGTTGTGGGCCCTTGCTGACCGTTAAGCCAGGTTGGACGCGAACGTTTGCGCGTTCTCCGTCCAAACCATGATAGGCCTTGCGGCCGGATCCGTCGTTCCCGGATTGCGCTGCCCTCCATCCGGCGACAGAGCGCTGGGGGAACTTCACGGACGTTAGGAATAAACTCTAGGGTTTTTGGAATAAAGTCCTGACCGCGAACGTCAAGCCATCTTCACAACGCCTTGGCAAGGTGCCATTTTTCCGAAGCTTGGTGGTCGCCAGATTGCGCGCCTCGCGAGAGCCGTTCCTGCGTGGGAACCGCGATCATGCGCAGCCACTAAGTCGTTTTGTCGGTTTCGGGAAACTTCTTCGTCGTGAGGCCGTTGGATTGTTCACCGGCCCTATCACAGGGGGAATTCCATGCGCACCCGCATCATTCATCTCATCAATCCGAAAACGGATTCGCTGACGACGCGCCCGATCTATCTCAATCGGGCGCTGTACTCCCCGCTCGCCGGCCTCCTCGCCGTCGCCGCATCCATTCCGCGCGACCAATACGACGTGGTGCTGACCGACGAGAACATCGAGCCGATCGACTTCGATTTGAAGGCGGACCTGGTCGGGATTTCCGCAATGACCAGTTATGTCAACCGCGGCTACGAAATTGCCGATCAGTTTCGCGCCAAGGGCATGCCTGTGGTCATGGGCGGCGTGCATCCAAGCTTCATGCCTCAGGAAGCATTGAAGCATTGCGATGCCGTCGTGGTCGGCGAGGTCGAGCTCGTGATCGGCAAGCTGCTCGACGATCTCGAACAAGGAGCGATGCGCGGCACGTATAAATCGGACAAGCTGCATCCGATGGTCGGGATGCCGATGCCGCGCTACGATCTGTTGAAGAAGAACCGTTACGTGAACTGCACGTTCGTCCAGACGTCGCGCGGCTGCCACCAAGGTTGCACGTTCTGCGCCGAGCCGCTGATGAACGGCCTGAAATTCCGCTATCGGCCGGTCGACGAGGTGATCCACGAGATGGAGAATTGCGGTTCGCGCGTCGTTTCCATCAATGACGCCGATTTCTTCGGTACGCCGGAGCGGCCGAAGGAGGTCATGCGCGCGCTCAAAGGCCGCGGCCTGCAATGGCAGGCCGGCGTGACCTCGAAGCTCGCCCAGGATGACCGCATGCTCGAGCTTGCGGCCGAGAGCGGCTGCACCATGTTGAGCATCGGCTTCGAATCGATTTCGCGCGAGACGCTCAAAAGCGTGCACAAGCATGTCAATCGGCCCGAAAACTTCGTCGCCCTGGTCGACAAGCTGCACTCCTACGGGATCATGGTGTTCGGCTTGTTCATGTATGGCTTCGACGGTGACGATAGCTCGGTTTTCGACGAAACCGTCAATTTCAACATCAACGCCAAATACGACGCCTGCGCCTATTCGGTGCTGACGCCTTATCCGGGCACCCTGACCTGGTACGAGATGAAGAAGGCCAACCGCATCGTCTCCTTCGACTGGGAGAAATACGACCAGGGCCACGTGGTGTTTCGGCCGGCGCAGATGTCCGGCGACGAGCTTCGCCTCGGCCAATCGCGGACCTACGAAACGTTCTATTCGCTGGCATCGATCGCGAGCCGGTTTCCAACTCGTGGCCCGCGGCATCGCACCCAATGGCTGATCTACAACACGTTCATGCGCAGAGCCTCCAAGACGGAATCGAAACGCATCGTTGCAATCGCGCCGCCCACGCGAAGTGCCCGATACCGCCCCGATGCCGCCTATCCTGCCGGTCAAGCGCGAATGGCGGGCGGCCGTGCTCGAGGCAGCAGGCGGACCGGGACCGCACATGAGCTAAAGCGGACGGACAACCCGCGTCCGCTCGAGATGCGAAGGTGCGCGCTCATGGTGAGCGCGAGAATGCGTGGCCGCTATTCCCCGATCTCCGATGTAGTTTTGCCGCCGCTGTTGCCCACAACTAATTGAAAAGCGCGCGCGGATTTTCTGGCAATTGAAAAAAGTTGTGGCACCATTCGATGGGGCAGTCGAGTGAGGGGTCGTACCGTGAAATGCAGGGTGTTGCTGGCGTCGGCGCGCTCGTAAAGCAGCCATTCGCCGTCTTCCGCCGGCGGAAACTCCTGATCGCAGTCCTCGCACGCAGGGATCACGCCCGGCGGTGTTGGGCGGCGAATGACGGCATATCTGGCGTGGCAGCGCGGGCAGCCGAAGCTCTCGCTTGCCGGAGCCCAGTTGGTGCGCCGTTGCAGAATGCGTTGCAGAACCGCCCTGCTCGGGGTGGTCATTTGCCGCCTCGCACCATGACTAGATCGAGGGGTAGCGGCGGCAAATCTCGGCAATGCAGTCCCGGTATTGGCGATTGTAATTATCGATCGCCTGCACATTGAAGAGCATGAGCTTTTGCCGGGTGTCGGGGTCCGGTGTCCCCGCATCCCCATCCAGCGCGAACTGCTTTTCGATAAGGACCGACATTGCGTCGGTATTATCGGCAATAACGCGCCACAAGTCGTCGTCAGTCAGGTGTGAACTACGCACGGCTACCCTCACACTTTACATCACCTGCAGACCATTCTGCGGTGCCAAGGCTAAAAACTGCTTAATGGCATTTCTTGGGGGGCCGGCCACGTTTGAGTCCGCACGCGGATCCAAAAATGCCGTCATCGCCGCACCAGGTTGCCGCGCTGGGAGGCAATCATGGCGGAGCCGTCAGCCGACCCGATCCCGCCCGATTTTGCGGAAGCCTTCGCCTATGCGGTGCTGGTCTATGAGATTTGGACGCCCGAGGAACCGGCACGCTTGATCGAGATCGGGTCGCGATCTTATTCGATCATCGAGGTCTGCAGGTTCGTGGATCAATTCACCGATCGGTTGCCCGAGCGGGTCTACCTCAAACTGCGCTCGCACATGCACGACCATCCGGACGGCAAACTCAAGGCTGACCTTGCCGCCGATCCTTCCTACGCAACGGCGGTTCGCTGTCTCCGCGGCATGATGGAACGTCGCACCGAGGACTATAAGCAGCGCGGCGGCATGAAAGGGTAAGCCGCCCGGCATCTTCATGGAGTGTTGCGATGCACACTCCGCGCCAAGCTTGCTGGATCGGTCAGTGTCGGCGGTGTGGTAGGGTGTGGTCGTCGATCTTGGGGAGGTTCCGATGGCGCAGCGATTGGACTTTCGGCGAATAGGTTTGCTGGTTCCATCCTCGAGCTCGGTCCAGGAGCGGGATATCGGCAGAGCGCTGCCGGACGACATCACGCTGCACGTCGCGCGAATGCGATTGAGCAATGTGGACGCGGAGTCGACCTTAAGGATCGTCCAGGAAATCGAGACCGAGAGTCAAAAGCTGGCCGATGTCGACGTCGACGTGATCATTTTTCCGGCGACGGCCCCCTCGTCGCGCAACGGCATTGGCTACGACCAGGAACTCATCAAGCGAATAAGCGCGGCAAGCGGCAAGCCGGCCACCACGGCCTCGACCGCGCTCCTCGAAGCGTTGCGGGTGCTTTCCGTCAAACGGATCGTGCTCGGCGCGCCGTGGAGCGCTTCGGTCAACCAGAGCGTCGCGGCGTTCATCGAAGCAAATGGAGTCGAAGTCCTCGCGCAAGAGGCGCTGGGCTTGACCCGCAATCTCGACATCGGCCTTCTCGATGCGCAAACCGCCTACGATGTCGGGCACCGCGTCAACGCGCCGGAAGCCGACGCGGTACTGTTGGCGTGCGGCAACTGGAGTACGTTTGGCATCATCGATCGGCTGGAGCGTGATCTGGGAAAACCGGTGCTGACGACGAACCAAGTCAGCTTATGGCATGCGCTGAAGATGATGGGCATGAGGCCGCTGGGCGGGCTTGGCGTATTGCTGCGCGAGCATCTGAGCGACGAAGCCGCCCAACATGCTGCTCGTGCCGGCGCTTGATGACCGCAGGCGGTCGCCCGCTCTTAAGTTTTGGCTAGCCGCGCGCAAATCTCCCCGGATTGATTGACGGGGCGTCGCCGGGCATGCTTGTTGCGTAGGGGATCACCTCATCATCCAAGCGGTATCGCGCCATGCCCAAACTCTATGAAGCCCTCGCAGAAGCGTTCCTTGCGGAGGGCGTCGACACGCAGTTCGTCCTGATGGGCGACGGCAACATGCACTGGTCCACCGCCTTTGCCAAACTGCCGGGCGTGCATACCGTCCACGTCAGGCACGAGCACGTCACCGTAGCGGCGGCGACGGCTTACAACATAGCAACCGGCAAGGTCGCCGTTGCCTCGGTCACCTGCGGCCCCGGCGTGACCCAGTTGATGACGGCGCTGCCGGCCGCGGTTCGCGCCCGCCTGCCGATGGTGGTGTTCGCCGGCGAGTCGCCGATCAACGCAAAATTCTACAACCAGTACATCGACCAGGCGCCGCTGGTGACGGCGACCGGGGCCCGTTACGTCGCCGCCCATAGCGTGCCGCGCATGATGGACTACGTGCGCGAGGCCTTCCACATCGCCAAGACCGAGCGCTGCCCGGTGGTCTTAGGCATTCCCTACGACCTGCAGAAGGTCGAGCACATGTCGAACCAGCCCTACGAGACCTCGGCGATGTATCAGCCCAAGGTCGGGCGCATGCAGCCCGATCCCGAAGTCGTGGCCGAGGCCGTCGCGCGGCTCGCCGCGGCAAAGCGGCCGATCATCCTCGGTGGCCGCGGCGTGGTGTGGTCCGGCGCGCGCGACGCGGTGGTCAAGCTCGCCGATCGCTGCGGCGCGTTGCTCTCCAACACGCTGCCGGCGCGCGGTCTGTTCCATGACCATCCGTTCGGCCTCGGCACCACCGGCAGCTACTTCACGTCGCTGGGCAGAGAGATGTACAAGTCCGCGGACGTCGTGCTCGCGGTCGGCACCAGCCTGTCCTATTACGTCGGTGGCGGGCACTACTGGGGAAAGGCCGTCAAGATCCAGTTGGACGATGCGCCGCGCGGTTTGCGCGACGGACAGAAGGCCGCCGACATCTATGTCCGGTCGGATGCGCTGGTCGGCGTCGAAGCCATCCTCGCCGGCCTCGACAAAAAAATGGGCGTCGGCAAACCGACGGCGGCGGCCATACGCACGAAAGAGCTCGCGCATCGCATCGCCACCGAGCCGGCGGAACTCGATGCCGTTCGACATCGCGCCCGGGGAGCTCGATCCACGCGCGGTGATCGAGGCCATCGACGCGGTCGTGCCAAAGGATTGGGACTGCGTCGTCGGCGGCGGCCATCAGGCCTATTTCAACACCCAGATGCGTGGCCGGCCGGCGGAGCGCTACACCACGGTCCGTGAATTCGGCGCGGTCGGCAACGGCCTGTCCTATGCGCTAGGCGTCGCAGCGGCGCGGCGGCAGGGCCGCGACGGCAAGATCGTGCTGTTCGAAGGCGACGGTGGGCTCTTGTTCCATATCCAGGAACTCGAGACGCTCAAGCGTCAAGGATATCGCATCCTGATCTGCGCGATGAACGACGGCGGCTACGGCTCGGAGTTTCACAAGCTGCGCGCCGACGGCATCGACGATAGCCTGGCTGTGTTCGGCCGGCCCGCGTTCGAAAACATCGCCCGCGGCTTCGGGCTACGCGGCCACGAGATCCGCGATGTGTCGGTCATCCCAAAACTGTTCGCCGACTTCACCGCGCAAGGCGAAAGCGAAATCTGGAACATCCAGATTTCAGACAAGGTCACGGCACCGGTGATCCGCCAGACCATCAAGCGCGGCCACGGCAATATGTGAGCGGCGGCGGCTTCAAGCCGTTATTGGCATCAAGCATTTTGTACCGACCCCTCTAAAAATATGGCCGAGCGCATGAAAAGATTTGCCATCGCGACCGTGATAGTTGCACTGACCATGTTCGCATCTTCGCAACAGGGCAACGCTCAGATAACGGAGCGGACCGATAAAGAGAAAAAAGCGGATGCCGCTACCGAGAAAGCGTACGATGATACGGTCAAGAGGGAGAAGGGCACTGGACCGGCTGTTAAAAGCGATCCATGGCAAACGATAAGACCCGGCAACGGCGATAACCCGAAACGGTAATGTCATGGCGCTTATCGCTGCGTGGAATCAATCACGCTCACCCTGTAATCTTTAGGTGAGCGCCGCGACCTTCCGGCTCCAAGGGGTCCTGCTTTACCTCCGAACGCGGACATTCATTGCATCGCGGCGAATGTCCGCTATGGGGGATAAGCTGCTTTTATCGGCGGGTGTGTCCCGCCGGTGACATAAATCTCCGCCCCACCCGGCTAAAATGAAGTCGGTTCATGATGGGGGACAACTCATGACAAGAGCACTTTTGGCTGCGACACTGTTGTTCTTCGCGGGCAGCGCATATGCGGCGGATATGCCGCTGAAGGCACCGCCGGCGGCGCCGCCGCCGGCTCCGACTTGGACCGGCTGGTATATCGGCATCAACGGCGGTGGCGGATGGGGCAGAGTGAGCCCGAACGCTGCAGACGTTGGACCTGATTCATTTTTCGCTGGTGCGAACGTCCCGGCCGTGGTCGCGGGCGCGTCCCGGGGCTTCCATGAGACGGGCGGATTGGCAGGCGGGCAGGTCGGTTACCTGTACCAGCCGGCTCCGGGTCAGGCCATCGTCGGCTTGGATCTCGCCTTCGATTGGTCCGGCCTCAAGGGATCCGCCAACAGCGGCTTCACCCCTTACCCCGTCACGGCGCCCACCGGATTCAGCTGGAATCTGGCCGCCAAATCGCAATCACTCTTCACCGCAGTCGGGCGTATCGGCCCCGACATGGGCACGTGGTTTCCCTACGTCTCGGCAGGCGCTGCTTACTCCCATCTGACCTACAGCGCGAACTACATCGATACCTTCTATCCATCCGTTTCAAACAACTCGTTCAGCAGGGACGCGGGCGGTTGGGTCGTAGGCGCCGGCGCCGAGTTCCGCTTTGCCGAGCATTGGCTGTTGCGTGGTGAATACCTCCATACGGAGTTCGCCAGCATCACCGGTTTCGGCCCGATCGCGTGCACCCCCGGCGTCGGGAATTGCGTTGGGGCCGGCTTCCGCACGACATTCCAATTCTCCAGCAGGTTCACTGAAGACGTCGGGCGCGTCGCTCTCAGCTACAAGTTCTGATTTGCGATCTCATCGCTTCGACTGAAGCCCGAGGGTAAAACCTCGGGCTTTTGCCGTTTGACGGCGGCCGGCGCCTAGTAATGGGTCGCGCGCATCATATGCAGCGCGAACAGGCCGAGTGGGACGAGGTCCATCAGCATCGCCACGACGAGGAGCGCGCGCGCGACGCGCTCACGGACCAGGAAGAAGGCCGCTGCCTCGATCACCAGGAGGACCGGGCCAAAGACCATGCGTGGAATGGCGACGAAGGCGATGAACAGGCCGAGCAGTTGGCTGATGGCCTCAGGCGCGTTCGGCGGGCTCGACCGCGGGCCATGTGCCTCACCGCGAGCCAGCTCGCCGGCCCCAGTCGCGGCGACCAGCAGCGCGATGACCACGAGCACGCGCGGCGCCTTCTCGATAAACAGCTTCAGCAAGAACCAAGTCGGCACGAGGCCGAAGAACCCTGTGACCAGCACGAACAGGATCATGTCGCCGAACGCGACCATCCCGGGCGAGCCCTGCGCCACGTCGGCCGGCATGCGCAGCTCGTTGACGGTGACCGCGGCGAAGCCGGCGACGACGCAGAGAGCGTAGCCGGCAGCGATCAAAGCCAGTTTCTTCGCCGTGCTCATGCGCCGACCCAGCCTCCGACCAAACTCTCGGCTCGCCCTTGAGCGTTGATTGGGACGATCGCCCAATCTCGCTTAACTTTCCGTGCCATTAGCGCGCATGCCCGTTCGTTCGTGGGCTCGCGGACCGACGACCCGGCACGTCTTGGACGCCGCTTCGGGCCGTTGCGTTCAAATGCACGGCGCTTCGGGCAAACGTGGCAGTGCCCACGCCGCGTCCCTTCTCCCCAGAGAGGAGAAGGACAGCCGCCGATCCTCGGCTCGGGAGGTCAAAAAAAATTGAACGCCGAACGATAACAAATAGCAACGCGAAAGCGGCCGCCGCGTTCGGCAGCCAATATATCAATGGCCTGACAGTGACTTCCTGGTGAACTGAGAGCGGCGCGCGATTCTCAGTGCGAGAAAACTTGAGGCACCGCAGCAGGAGAGAACAATGACAACAGCCGATCGCACGATCGCCCCGCCCGTCCGCTCCTCGATCACCAAGCTGAGCATCGCCGGCGCGCTTTGCTATGCGCTCTGGGGCTGCTTGCACTTGCAGGCGGCTTACGCGGTCTACCACGTCGGCGCCGGGCTCGAGCCGGGAATGGTGCAAGCGCGTATCTTCCAGGATTCCTGGAACCTGCTGTTCTTTGGCGTGACCGCCATCGCAGTCGCCCTGACGCTGAACATCCACAACAGCGTGTGGGGCTACTGGATCAATCTCGGCGTCCTCGCCTTGGCCGATACCGGCCTGATTTTTTTCGTCCTTGTCCCCGGCTACATGCCGCTGTGGCCCGGTCTCGCCGGCCCAATTCTGTGGGTGCTCGGCTTGGCCTTCACCACGCTTGCGTATCTGCGCCGCGCAAATCCGCGGCCATGACACCGGCCGGGTGAGAAGCGAGCGCAGGGTGGCCAAGGCGCGAGGCGCCGTGCCCACGCGCTCGTTCGCCGAAGCGTCCGGACAATTCGGTCGCGTTACCACCGCCGTCGGCGAGCGCGAGCGTGTAGAAAAACGCTCCGCCTTCGATCTTGAGCCGCCGATCGCGGGACATCAGCGCTTCCCGAAACGCTTTAGTGGGCGCGGCGCCTTTGTGCCTTTGCGCACCCTACGCTTGCTCTGGGGTGCCCTTTAGCCCGAGGACGGCAATGCGCTTGCAAGAAAGGCAGCGACGCTGGCGGCGATCTCCCCGGCGGTCGTGGTGTTCGGTCCGCGATACCATCCCGACAGCGTCAAGAGCGGCATCGCCGAGGGACGCGGGTTGAACGCGCGGTACCACACGGCGACCAGGTCGTCGCGCCCCGCATGCACATAGCGCAGCTCGAACGGGCCGCCTGCGGCAGAGTAAATCAGCGATTTTTTGGCGTAGCCGCTCTCGCGGCCAAGCTTGAAAAGTAGATATTCGTCCGGCAACGATGCTACGGGCGTTGGCTTGGTGTAGCGGGAATGCTTGAGATCTGGCGGGCGCTCGACCTCCTGCAGGCTGTGCGAGAGCGTACTTTTCTCTATCACACGTTGGATGGCCGCAATGGTCCAGACGGCATTTACTCCGAGTCCGCCGGAGGATTGCCAAACCAGCGTCGCCGGTATGGTTGCGACCGGCGTGGTTGGAATGGCCGTAATCTCGCGCGCCTCCTGCTCGTGCGCGCGTGCCGTCGACCATTGCGCATACCCCCAATCGGCGAACGGCAACAACGCGAGCACAAGAATGCCGGACGACGTTGCGTCGCGCCGGGTCACGGCGAGATAGAGCCCCAACAGAACAGCGAAATAAAGCGCAAGCGTCGGCAGAAACATCGTCACCGACATGGTCGCAACGGCGAGCCAGAATGAAACCTCGTCCGACATTCCGAGCTTGAATGCAATTGCCGCCGGAACGAGAGCCAGCACCAATAACGTTCTGACCGGAATTCTCGCCGCGCTCGAAACCGCAATGGATGAGGGCGGCGAAGACGGCGGCTCCGACGCGGCGGCCGCACCCGACGGCACCGCGCAGAGGATCGCGGTCCCCGTCAATCCCAGAAGCGTGAAATACGGAAAAGACTGGTCAAGAATGCCGGCCGAGAACGCGAGCGTCCATGGTGCGCCCGCGGTCACCAGAAACTGCCAGTCTGCGGCAAGCATCGCGTTGGGATCTACCTCTGCCTCGAAGGTGATCTGTCCACAGTGGCAGCATCCATCGATCTTCATGCGACCTCCTTGGTACTCTTGTGCTCGGGAGCTTAGCAAAGGCATGAGGCGCCGTGCCCACGCGTTCATTCGCCGAAACGGACCAACAAATCGCTGCCGCGGTCGGCAAGCGTTAGCGTGTAGAAAAACGCTCCGCCTTCGATCTTGAGCCAGCGATAGCGGGACATCAGCGCTTCCCGAAACGCTTTGGTGGGCACGGCGCGTCGCGCCTTTGCCCACCCTACGCTTGCTAGGCAATAGGTCCACGCCGCGACGCCGAATTTCCGGCAGGCTGAGGGAAGAGATCACGATAAAGCGCGTAGTCGCCGTCATCGAAGAACACCCGCTCGCGACGATTGCCGCGTTGCGTGACGTGATGCGGCGACCCGGAAACGACGATGCGGGTGAGGCGGCCCATGGGGAATTGCAGCGTCGAATTAATCGGTTGGGCTGTCGAATATTCATCATTGACAGGGGAACCATGAGGTAGGAAAGTACACGGACAGTTTGTGATTTAAAATTTTTACACGCCTGGGTCACAGGCGGGCGCAAGCGCAAATGCGATCGCGTCTCTTGGGACGCGTCTCTTTGGAACGGGGGAATCCATAAGGAGCCTGAAATGCATCACGTCACAATCGTATTTCAGAGGCATCGGTCCTGTTTGCGGTCATCGATGCGTATCTTATGCCTTGCACTGTTCGCTCTGCTAGGCGCGGGTTACCAGTCCAGCCCGAAGGCGGCAGCGGGACCGCAACCCATCCACGGGTATGTGTATGCAAGGATCAATTCCGATTTTAGCGCCGTCGCCCTCCCTGCCGGCGCCAGCGTTGCCGTGCCGGATATCGTGGTCGCGGCACAGAATGTTGCTACCGGCCTATTGAGCAAATTCACCAGCACCGATCCTTATGGATACTTTCGCACGCCGGCACTCGCGCCGGGCAGCTATAACATTTGTGTCAGTGGCACCGGATATACGGGTGGTTGCGATCCACAAGTCATCACGATAACCGATCACGTGCATGTCATGGATCACATCGTGCTGATCCAAGCGAAGCAGCACGCGGTCGTTGGCAATGTCCTGCTGGCGGATAAGAAAACGCCTTGCTTTTGGTACGCCCCGACATTCGATCCCAACTATGTCATGACCGCCAAGGTGACGCTCACCGACGGCGGCGGTGCCGTGGTCGCCGGTCCGATTCGCGGCAACAATTTGGGTGAGTATGTCATGCCCACCGAAGCGGCGCCGGGCGCATACACGGTTGCGATCGATTGCGAAGCGGAACATGCTACGAACGCAGTGTCGTTGACCGCCGCTTCGATCACGCAAAATTTTGTACTGAAAAACCACGTGCCCACGGCCAATTTGCTGGAGGCGGCGAAAGCGGGCGTCGGCGTGCGTCGCGCTAGTCCCGGCGATGGATTGACGATTACCGTGCCCAGCGCGGATGTGGACCACGATACTTTGCATTATCGCTGGGTCGACGAAAGCGGGAATACGCCGAGTTTTGCCGACGCCGCCACCGTGAATTGGCCTGCGCCGGCTTTGACGGGTCCTCACACATTGCGCGTATTGGTTTCCGACGGACGCGGAGGATACGCAATCAGTCGTACCGTTATTGACGTAGGTCCGGATGAAGTGCGCTTCAACGGCACGGTGGTCAATCGCGTGACGCATGCGCCTGTCGCTGCGGCTTCGGTCAATCTCGATGGCGTGACGACGAGCACCGACGCGAGCGGTCACTTTGACATTAAAGTTCCAGAGGCCACTCGCTTTGTTCTCAACGTCAACAAACCGGGATTTGCCCTGACATCGCGAATTTTTTATGCGCGCGCGACCGGTATCGAGGTGCCGCTTGATCCCGCGCAAACGTCAACCATTCATGGCCCCACAGGCGGCAAAGTCGCCGTCAAAATTGTCGGCTGCATGCCGAAAGAGAATACGTCGGGCAAAGACAATGTCGCGGCGAGCGGCAATGAGTGTCCCAGGCAAGAGATCGGCACATTGAGTTTTACATTTGGCCCCGGCTCCTTGGTGTCGGGGAGTACGCCATTCGCCGGCACGGCGACCATCGAAAGCTTTCAGTATGATTTGACTCTGCCGAACGCCATACCTGGCGATCTAAGCGCGAAGTTCAAAGGCGCGGACGCGCGCCTGCAGACTTTCGGCGCTTTCCACATTCAACCGCGCGATGCGGGCGGTCATCCCTTGCAGATGGCGCCTGGCAAGAGTGTCGATGTATCGATGCCCATACATCCATTGGCATTGGCCAGCGCGCCGGCCAAGATTCCTCTGTTCAGTTATGAAGAAGGCTCCGGATTGTGGGTTGAAGGCGGCGAACTCACGCGCGTGGGTAACAACTATGTCGGCAAGATCATGCACTTCAGCGAATTCAACGCCGACTCGACCAGCGGCGCCTCCGCGTGCATGAAGATTCAGCTCGATCAAGGGCCCGGCGGCTTTCCGTCGTCGGTCACGCTCAATGCCAGTTACGTCACTGCGTCCGTGGGCAATTTCAACCACCCGAACGTGGTGGTGACCGGAACGGACCAACCGATCGTGATCGAGCGCTTGATACCGAATCAGGATTTCCATCTGCAGATCAGCGACCCCAGCAACAACAACGCGGTCCTGCAGACAGTATTGCTGAACTCCGGCCCGCAAGTCACCGAGCCGTTCCCCGTGCCCTATCCCTATACGGGCTGCAAACCGGCTGTCGTTTTCAATGACAGCTCGATACCGCCGACGTCGAACGACTTCCTGATCAGCGGCACCACCGTGGATAATTCGGCGGATTACAAAACTCAGACGACCACCGGCATCTACGCCGGCCGCGATACATTCGCACACTGGTCGGCGGCCAACGGTTTTGGCGGCGCCGCCACGGAAACGAGCGCCGTATATTTCAACAATGCCGACCTCAAATTCGGTCGCAGCATGCATTGCCGCACGGTATCGCATACGGGCAGCTCGTTTACCCAGGACTGGATCGCGTGTTACGTGAGCAACTTCGGTAAGGTCGGAGTCGATTTCAGTCAGCAGGCCAGCAATCCACTGACCGATGCCTATGCCAATACCAACGTCGTCGCCACCGTGGCGATGGAATATCACCCGGATCAAACCGACAAGGTGCAGTTCTGGGCCTTCAAGGGCGACACCCCGCCCACGACTGCGGGAGATTACTTCCCCAATCCGGCTCTGGACGTCGAAGGCAACAAACCCATGCCCGACATCTGCGTCGGCTGTCACCAAGGTAGCTATAGCGGACCCGGAACGTTGGTCAACGGCGCGTTTTTTCTGCCGTTCGATATCGATTCATTCATCGGCGATGATGGCAATGCATTGCAAAACACCTTGGGCAGCGGCGCGCCGCGTCCGGCTCAAGCCGATTTCCGTCAACTCAATCAGTTTGCACTGCAATCCTCCGATACCGGCAGCGGTGTGAGTGCCGCCTACCAGCGTTTGATGGATATCTGGTACAAGGATGCCGGACATCCCACCGGTGTGAACGATCCCGCTGCAACCTATCACTTCAATCAAGGCGCCGCCGCGTTGAATACGAACACACCGGGAATATTTTCAGCGCATGCAACGCTATACGATCAAGTGGTGAGACCCGTTTGCCGCACCTGTCACGTTGCCCGCGATCCCACGGCCACGACGGGTGATACTTGGGACCAACTTTCGCAATTGACCAGCAGTGCCACGTTCATTGGGTTGTACGCGTGCGGTCCGGGCAACACTTCACCCCATCACTTGATGCCGCATGCGCAGGTGCCGTACAAACGCTTCTGGCAACAAAACCTGGAAACGACTTTGGCGTCCGAATTATCAATATCCTGTCCGCCGTAGCGCTTGCCATGAGCAACCCAACGTCACTGGTTCAACTGAAACCAGCGCGTAGGGCGGATCGGCAAGCGCAGGGTGGCCAAGGCGCCAACGGGTCCGGCCCAAAGTGGCCGGCCCGATGACAAGCTCAGCGCCGAGCCCACGTCTTTGTTTCCGCGTTACAATCCGCGTGGGCTTTGCTTTGCTCGGCCCACCCTTGTTGTAGCAAGATCGATTATCGTTGGGGTGTTCCGAAAGGAATGCTCTGCCGCGGACGGCCAGCCGCGGTAGAGCGGCTAAAGGGGGTGGGTCGCCTCAATTAATGCGGAACAAGCTGCCTCTGGGTGATTTGACATATTGTCGGGAGAATTGGCGGTCGGTGCAATGTCAAAGCTCTTCGGAATGGCGTGGCCCGATGCCATGCTCGACATCGTGAAGGCGCTTCCCCGCTGTTACCAAACGTCGACGGAACTGCCCCCGCATATTTCGACGCTGCTCGACCGCATTGGGCAGAAGTCGGCGCTTGAGCAACAACAGCCCCAACCCGACCCCAACAAGAAGGAAAAGGCATTCAATATTGGGCTACCGTATCGTTAGAATCCAAACGCCGAATGAAATGTTATCAAGACAAGCCCAAGCGCGATTGCGCTTCCAAGCACGACTAATTCGGTTTTCACGTTTGGAATGCGCAGCGACGGATCGTCATTGACGAATGGCGAACGGGGCATCGTAACCGGCCATTCCAGGGTCCACTTCAACCTGGGAGCGCCATAAGCATCCCGCATCGATACCTCCCCATGATCTGAATTAGGTGCTGTCGGGCTAATGAACCAAAGCGTACGCCGCCTTGCCACGATGCCTCATCGAATGAGCAGCGAGGGCTGATGAGTTCTGCTGTTCGACCAATTCAGCACACCGTATCCATCGTTGTGCGATGCTACGCCATACGGTCTTGTTGGCGCGATCCCGCGTGACTTTCGCCATAAGCTCGCATTCCGCGGCAAATCGCAGAAACCGTTCTGACGTGTCCATGGGCCGACCTCCGTGCTCGTCGAGATAACTGACGAGGCCAACGCAATTGCCTCGCAGAGGTTCCGGCCCGACCCTGCACAAATGTTATGCACTGCACTGCACACTGTTATGTACCGCACTGCACACTGTGGACTCCGCGCTTGCGCCTTCGCACTATCGCGTCACGCTGCCTACCCGACATCCCTATGGGCGCACCGGCACGTGATGGGATGGATAGAGGTGCCGATAATCAGCAAGCGTAGGATGGGCCGCGACAACGACAAGGGAGGTAGCCGATGATCGATTCGAGCCGACGCACCGTTCTGACAACCGGCGCTGCCGCCGCCGCGGCGGCAACCACCGCCCCGCAAGTGTTCGCCCAAGCGCCACAGGCAGGAGCGCCGCAAGCAGGAGCGCCGCAGGGCTTGCCGGAGGGCGCCAAGGTCGGATTCTACGAGAAGGGCGATGTCCGCATCCGCTACGCCGAAATCGGCTCAGGCTTCCCGCTGTTGGCGACGCCCGGCGGCGGCCTGAACTCGCGCATCAGCAACTGGCCGACCGCGGTGATCAACATCATGGAGGAGTTCAAGAACGACTTCCGCGTGATCACCATGGACCAGCGCAACGCCAGCAACGGCTATTCGACCGGCCCGGTTGCGGTCGACAATCCGTGGGACGCCTTCGCCGACGACCAGCTCGGCGTGATGGACCATCTCGGCATCGGCCAGTTCTTTTTCTTCGGCAACTGCATCGGCGGCCCGTTCGCGATGAAGCTGATGGAGCGCGCGCCGGCGCGCGTCGTCGCGGCGATCCTGAGCCAGCCGGTCGGGCACCGGCCGGATAAGCCGGATTATATGTACGAGTTCGGCAGAGACGTCTGGGCCAAGGAGTTTCGCGAGCGCCAGCCTGACGTATCGATGGCGACCATCGAGCAGTATCTGCACAACCTTTACCGCGTGCAGCCCGACTTCGTGTACAGCGTGTCGCGCGACTTCGCGAAATCCTGCGGCACGCCGATGCTGGTGCTGCCCGACGACATCGTCGCGCATCCGCTCCAGGTCTCCATCGACATCGCCTCGCTGGCGCCCAATGCCGAGATCACGGTGTTTCCCTGGAAGGAGCCGCCGGACCTGAAGGCCCGCACCATCAACCGCGCGCGCATGTTCCTGAAACGGCATCAGACGGCGTAGCGAAGTCGTTGCATGATGCCGTTCCCCCACTGCGGCATTTGGAACGGCCGTTGCGCGTGTTGGATACAGTCTGACCGCCGCAATGAATGAGCAAAGGAAAAAATGAACCATGTCGCACCATTATTCCGGTCCCAACCTCGGGTTCCCCGGTGGGGACGCCCGCCTCGACTTCACCGATCTCTATGCTTTCCCCAAGCCGGGAGATCCGAGCAAGTCGATCCTCATCATGAACGTGCACCCGTCCGCGGGCCTTAGCCCGCCGGGACCTACGACCGCCGAGCCCTTCGCGCCCGAGGCGCTCTACGAGCTCAAGATCGACACGAACGGCGACGCCGTGGCCGATATCGCATATCGGGTGCGTTTCGCATCCTCCGGCGGCCGGGGACAGACTGCCACGCTGCGCCGTGTGGACGGCGCCGAGGCCGCCGGGACCGGCGAGGGCGGCAAGATCATCGTCGAATTGGCACAGGTCTCGATGGGTCGGGACGCACGGGTAACGGAGGCCGGCGAGCACCGCTTCTTCGCGGGCTGGCGCAGCGACCCCTTCTTCTTCGACGCGCCGGGCGCGGTGAACAACTTTCAGTTCGCTGGCAACGATTTCTTTGCCGATAAAGACATTTGCAGCATCGTGCTGGAAGTGTCCAACTCTGTTCTGGGGCCGAGAGAGGTCGGCCTGTGGGCCCGCACACTGATCCCGGCGAAGGGCGCGGGCGCGAGCTGGGTCCAGGTGGACCGCGGCGCGCGACCCTCGCAAACTCCTTTTCTGAGTGGCGAGCAGAACGAGGCCTATCGCGCCGGGAGCCGGCGGACGATGCCCGTTTCGTCGCCGTCTTCGCGCACGCGCTGGAGCATACGGGAGGGTATGCGCCGGAGGAAGCAAAGCGGGTGGCAGGGACGCTGCTACCGGACCTCCTGCGCTACAACCCCACGCGACCAGCATCATTCCCGGACAATGGCCGCGCGCTCACCGACGACGTCTCTGACTTCTTCTTGGCTATCCTCACAAACGGGAAGGTGACAGGGGACAAGGTAGGGCCACACGGCGATCTGATTCCCGAGTTTCCCTATTTGGGGCGCCTCACAACGAATCGCGCTGATCACTTGATGTCTTGTCGGGAAGTATTGACTGAGAGCTAACGTGCGTTACTGGCCCGTAGCTGCCGAACGAAGCACCGCAATCGTCGAGGCAATCGCGTATGAAGCGGGTCATGGGAGCTTTCGTCGTTTCTGCGCACATTCTTTTGGCATTCGGCGTCGCTAATGCACAGGTGCTCGACCTTCATGGCCCGGCTCGAGCAGGATGCGATTACAAGTGGCCTTCGTTACAGCTCCCTGTCTCGCAATACCAAGGCTATATCGAATCCTGTATGCGAAAGGCGAATGAATCGGCTCCACCTGTCTCAGACCCCTACGGTCCGAATAACGGGAGATCGCCCATAACCTTTGCCAGCAACCGGATCCTCTGCGCTGTCATGATATTGAGCATTCTCGCATACCTTGGAGCCATCAATTACCTGATCACATACCTTTGTCGCGTCCACACTATGACTTGGGTAGAACTCGGCGAATTCACCCTTCGGGACGCACGACGAAAACAGATTAATGGTGATCTAATCAAATGGTATTTTGCTGGCATGCGCACGCTCGGTTTTGCACTGTTCAGCAATCAATATAAGGCTGTGCAAGACCGAAAATTGACGGGTTTGATTTGGCTTGTCCGAGCATCCTTTACCCTCGGTTTCGCCCTGATGCTCGCATTGATGACGTCCGACCTTATTCAACGGCACCGATGACAGTTTCGTGTCGCGCGGTGCAAGACTCCGAGCAAGCGTAGGGCGGGCAAAGGCGCGAAGCGCCGTGCCCATGCGTTCATTCTCCAAGCGTCCAGATAATTTGGTCGCACCGACGCTGCCGCTCTCGACGAGCGCGAGCGAGAATAAAAACGCTCCTCCCTCGATCTTGAGCCGCCAATAACGGGACATCAGAGCTCTCCCTGAACGGCTTGATCCGTTTCGCGTACTCGCGTGGCGTTCGTCGACCAATTGGATGTTGACTGCACACCCGACAGAACCACCTTCCAGAACTCAGGCACCAGTTTCGTAATCCGACTCGCAGGAGGTGGAACTGAGGTCCTAATCGAGCGCAGTCGGTTTAGCGTTTCGGAGGCATCTTCCAATCTTCCCAAATGCGCATAGCAGGCGATCAGCGCCTGATAAGCGACTGGGGTCGCATCCTCTTGAAGCGCCAGCAATAGCTTGGGAATGGCCTCCTCGAAGCGCTCGCAAATGATGTGAGCCGCGGCAATCGCATACAGAACTCCAACCGACGCGCGTGCGCGGGCTGAGCCGCAAGGAAAGTTCAAGATGCTCAATTGCAATATCGGGCTGGCCCGCCCAAAGCCTCAGACATCCACTGGCGTGCCATCCTCGCGCAAAGCTTGGGTTGAGCGAAAGCGCTCGATCTACAAGCGTGATCATCGCATGAATGTCTTCACCGAAAAACCCAAGTGCGAAAGCCGCATTCACGAGAACGGTGGGGTCATCTTTGGCCATAAGCAGCGCCTGTCGCCCGCGATCAAGGCCCTCACGACAGTTCGCGTCGTAATCGTCACACCAGCCAAAAATGTCACTGTTCATATGAAAGGTGGCGGCCAGAGCCAGAGCCGGCCCAAAGTCCGGGTCGCGTTCAAACATCTTATCGAACAGCTCTTCAAGCTCCACGATTCGTCGCGCTGGCGACAACATCAATGCATGCGCGCGAAGATAGAGGTCGTAAGCCGTCAAGTCCTTGATTGGCTGACGTGCGGCGCGCTGCACCTCGGAAGCCTGCAAGGTTGGCTCGATCACTCCGGCAACCGACCTAGCCACTCGGTCCTGCAAGTCGAAAACGTCGTCCAGCGAGCTATCGAATTTGTCCGCCCACAAATGCGCGCGGGTCTTAGCTTCGATCAGTTGCGCAGCGATGCGCACCTGATCGCCATTTTTTCTGACTGAACCCTTAACTACATAGCGCACGCCGAGTTCGCGCCCAACTTGCCTTAAGTCGGTCGCCCGACCCTTGTAGCTGAAGCTTGAATTCCGGGCGATAACGAATAGCCAACTAATATGCGAGAGCGCCGTAATGATCTCCTCGACCATGCCGTCAGCGAAATAGTCCTGCGCCGGATCTCCTGACATATTCTTGAACGGCAGGACCGCAATCGACGGCCTGCTGAAGAACGAGCGTGCGGGAATAGGTGCCGGCCCGAGCGCGCTCGCTGGCTTAGTTGGCGAAGATTGTGAAATTTTCTCAATTTCTCGAAGCAAGTTTTCGACGTGGTGGTCGAAATCCCGGTCCGTATCTATCTTTAACCCGTTCAAGTAGACAAAAGCACTCAGGCTCTTCGGCACCTGGGCGATCTTCGGCATCCTCGTGTTTCCGACGAGCACCGGTATAATCGGTTTTCCTAAACGCAGTGCCGTTTCAATTTCGATCCGTACAAAGTCCTCCTTTGCTTTGATTTTGGCTGCCCCACTCTTTCCGGACCGGCCCAACCACTTCGAGCCAATAATCGCCAGTAAAACGTCACACTCGCGGATCGCATCGGCAATGCGGGGACGGAAGTCGACTCCAATTGGAATGCTGTCGATATCCCGAAAAACGGCGTCTCTGCCGTAGCTCGCTACCAGGCGATCGAAAATGCGGCCCGTAAATGTCCCGGAATCCAAACGGCGATATGACAGGATGACATTGGCCATCAGCGAAGGCCCTCAACCGCAAGGTGTAGGCACTTTAAGCGAACAAAGATTTGTAGAAAAGCGGTTTCTACCGTCGCCTTCTCTGCACATCCCCACCTGCCGCACTAAAGCGCGGCGGCCTCCCCCTGCAGGGAGGCCGGATACCTCGTCACTTTTTCATTGACACTGGTCTCTGCGTCAGTTACACCACAATCCTCGCTCCGTTGAAGGACATGGCGCGGAGGCACACCGCGTCATGGGAGCGAGGGCGGTGCCCGCGGGTGGATTTGCAGTCTGCTCCCGGGCGGCTTGGGTATCAGTCCCCCGGCATTACGACCGGGGTGGGAGGTGCTTCCCTGGACTGGGACAGGCGAAGGCGGGTAACGCCCGTTCAGACCGCGTCCCAGGAAGCCTGGCCTGAAGCTGAGCCTTTGGGATGGAATAATTCCCTTAGGTGAGAGCCGTGGTGGAACGCCGTCAAGCGTGCGCGCTCCAAAAGGGCGCGCGCCGCATCGCAAGATGCGGCGGTTGGTGACCCTGCGTTTGCCGGCGTTCCGCTTCCTTCATTTATTTATTTCTTGAAAGCTTGATCGGGCGAAACGGACGTAACGGAAGACCGAAAGACAGGCCCCACCCCTGCCCTTTCCTTGGACCGGACCGATTTCGCGCTTGACGTGACCACATTTTTGCAAGCGCGCGCTCCGTTCGCGCGTCGCGCGCACAATCGACGCGGCCGCCAAAGCGCGCCGCGAGACGGGAGAGTCCGGCCGTGAAAGACGCCGAGCGCAAGAACAACCAAAACTTCGCCGTGCTGTCCGCCATGCTCAAGGCAGGCATGAAACCCAAACCAAAGCTTGATCCGATTGAATATGCGCGGCGCTTCGCCGTCGAGAAGGCATTGCAGCAACGCCGCTATTGCGACGCGTTCGCCTTGTGGCGGACCTGCCCGCACAACGCGTGCCGCCGGCAGCGCCGCTGCGGCGGCGAAGCGGCCGGCTGCTTGCGCCGCGCGCTCGACCGCGTGCCGCACGCGCAGCAGTCGCGCGCGCGGCAGGACATCCTCAAGGCCACGCCGCGCAATATCGGCGCGCCGGAGCGCGCGGCGCGGCAATGCATGCCGCGGGATTTGTATGAGTAGGCAGAGGCGCCACAACGCTCGCCGTTGCGAGCGACGGCGACGCTCCTCGCCTCGCAGCGGCTCCCGCTCCGCGATGGGGAGAAGGCTGGGATGAGGGGGCGTTTCCGCCGGGCTCAAACTCGCGGCGGCGCCCCCTCACCTCACCCTCTCCCCGCGCTCGGGGAGAGGCGCAGTGTCATGCCCGCACCGCCGTTGCATGGCCCTGCCGCGGGGTGCATCATCGGCCAAATTTCACAGGCCAGGCGCGATTCACCGGCGCCACTAGGGAGCGACATCCCATGCACGACATCGTCATTCGCGGCGGCACCATCGTCGACGGCACCGGCAAGGCGCCTTTCTCGGGCGACGTGGCGATCGCCGGCGGCCGCATTGCCGCGGTCGGCGGCAAGCAGGGCCCCGGCAAGCGCGAGATCGACGCCGCGGGCCTGATGGTCACGCCCGGCTGGGTCGACGTGCACACCCATTATGACGGCCAGGCGATGTGGGATCCGCTCCTCGCGCCGTCGTGCTGGCATGGCGTCACCACGGTGATGTTCGGCAATTGCGGCGTCGGTTTTGCGCCGGTGAAGAAAGAGCACCGCGGCGCGCTGATGGATCTGATGGAAGGCGTCGAGGAAATTCCCAATCCGGTGCTGGCCGCGGGCCTGAACTGGGAATGGGAAACGTTTCCGCAATTCATGGATGAGCTGGAGCGCCGGCCGCGCGCCATCGACATTTGCGCGCAGGCCGCGCATCTGCCGACCCGCGTCTATGTGATGGGCGACCGCGCGCTGCGCCGCGAGCCGGCGACGCCGGACGATATTGCGGAAATGCGCAAGCTCACCGTCGAGGCGCTGCGCTCCGGCGCCTTCGGCTTCACCACCTCGCGCACCGATTCGCACAAGACGCCGGACGGCGAATTGGTGCCGTCGCGCGACGCCGACGATGACGAGCTCCTCGGCATCGGCCAGGCGCTCGGCATCACCGGCACCGGCGCGTTCGGCATGAATTCCGACTTCGACGACGAGGAGTTCGAGCTGCGCTGGATCCACAAGCAGGCGCGCGAGACCGGCCGGCCGGTCTGGTTCCTGCTGACCGACCGTTATTCCGACCCGCAGCGCTGGCGCCGCCTGATCAAGGCGGTGCACGGCATGCGCGCCGAGGGCCTGCCGGTGACGGCGCAGATGGCCGGGCCGGCCGATCGGCGTGATGATGGGCATCGGCACCGCGCTGAATCCTTTTACTGTCAGACCGAGCTACAAGACGCTCGAGAGCCTGCCGATCGAGGAGCAGCGCAAGCGGCTGCGCGATCCGGAAATGCGGCGGCAAATTCTCGCCGAGACGCCGTCGGCGGCCGAGATTGCCAAGCTCGCGCAATTCCGCCAGGTGGTCGCCAAGGATTTCGAAAAATTCTTCACCATGGGCAATCCGCCGGACTACGAGCCGGGACCGGAGAAGAGCGTGGCGGCGATCGCCAAGCGCGAAGGCCGGAGCTGCGAGGAAGTCGCCTACGACTACATGCTCGGCGAGGCGCAGTACCTTTACTTCCCGGTGGTGAACTATGTCACCGGCGACCACGCGCCGATCCTGGAAATGCTCAACGATCCGGCTTGCCTGCTCGGCCTGAGCGACGGCGGCGCGCATTGCACCTCGATCGTCGATTCCGGCGTGCCGACTTTCATGCTGACCCATTGGAGCCGCGATCGCGTGCGCGGGCCGAAGCTGCCGGTGGAAATGCTGATCAAGCGCCAGACCAGCGAGACCGCCGATTTCTTCGGATTGTCGGATCGCGGCCGGCTCACGCCGGGCCTGCGCGCCGACGTCAATCTGATCGATTACGATCGCCTGCAGGTGCAAAAGCCCGAGCTGGTGCACGACATGCCGGCCAAGGGCCGCCGCTTCGTGCAGAAGGTCGACGGCTATGAGGCGACCTTCGTCGCCGGCACGCAAATCTTCGAGCGCGGCGAGCACACCGGCGCCCTACCCGGCCGCCTGGTGCGCGACGGCCGCGTCGGCGAAGCGCTGCACGCCGCGGAGTGACGCGCGCCTCGCCGATGCAGCGCAGCGTTGCGAAAATACTGACGACGCATGTCGGCAGCCTGCCATTTCTTTCGCTCGACAGCGGGATCGCGACCGGCGACGAGACGCATCTGCGCGACGACGTGGCGGCGGTCGTGGCGCGGCAACGCGACACCGGCATCGATATCGTCAATGAAGGCGAATACGCCAAGGGCGGCGATTGGCTGCGCTATATGGTGAATCGCTTCGGCGGCTTCACCGACATCGACACCCCGCAGGGCAAGCCGCTGATCGAGCAAGGCAAGGATCGCGAAGCGTTCGCCGACTTTTACAAATACGCCAACGAGCGCGGCACATTGTTCTATACGCCGGGCGCGCAGATCGCCAAGAAGCGCCCGGTGCAGGCTTGCACCGGTCCCGTAAGCTATGTCGGCCAGGCCGAGCTGAAAAAGGAAATCGACGTCACCATCGCGACGGCCGGTACCGACAATGTCTTTCTGACATCGACCGCGCCGGCCAGCCTTGAAGTCTATCGCCCCAATCGCCACTACAAGAACGACGAGGAATATGTGTATGCGCTGGCCGAGGCGATGCGTGTCGAATACGAGACGATCGTCGCGGCAGGGCTGATCCTGCAAGTCGACGACGCCTGGCTGCCGGCGCTGTGGGACCGCATCGGCATCGACATGGGGCTCGCCGCCTTCCGCGCCCGCAGCCAGATGCGGATCGAGGCGCTCAATCATGCGCTGCGCAATATCCCGGAAGACCGGGTACGCTATCACCTGTGCTGGGGCAGCTGGCACGGCCCGCACGCCTACGATCTCGAGCTCGACCGCATCGTCGATCTCGTGCTCATGGTGAAGGCGCAGGCCTATCTGATCGAGGGCGCCAATGCGCGCCACGAGCACGAGGTCGCGGTGTGGGACAAGGTCAAGCTGCCGGCCGGAAAAATTCTCATCCCCGGCGTCGTCACCCATTCGACCGACGTGGTGGAGCATCCGGAGCTGGTGTCGCAACGCCTGCAACGCTACGCGCGCCGCGTCGGCAAGGAGAATGTCATCGCCGGCACCGATTGCGGGTTTGGCGGCCGCTCGCATCCGCAGATTGCCTGGGCGAAATTGCGCGCGCTGGTCGAGGGTGCGGCGCTGGCCAGCAAAACCTTAGGATTCCACTGAAGCGGGGGAAAGCGCCAATGGCGGCCAGCAAAGTCGACGTCATCGATCTCATCGACCGGCATCCGGTTACCGGCTTTCAGATCGGCGTTCTGGTCCTGTGCATGCTGGTCGCGGCGCTCGACGGCTTCGATACCCAGGCGATCGGCTATACCGCACCCGCGATCGCCGCGGTGATCCACCTGCCGATGCCGCAATTCGGCCAGGTCGGCTCGGCCGGCCTGTTCGGCGCCGCGATCGGCGCGCTGTCGTTCGGGCCGCTCGCCGATCTGTTCGGCCGCAAGTGGTTCATGATCATCGCCATGATCGTGTTCGCGGTCTTCAGCTACCTGACGGCGCAATCGACGTCGCTCGATGAATTGCTGGCGTATCGCTTCTTTGCCGGTCTCGGCCTCGGCGGCGTGACGCCGGCCTTCCTGGCGATGGGAGCGGAGCTCGCGCCGAAGCGGCTGCGCGACGTGTTCGTGACCGTGCTGTTCGCATCCTTTCCCGGCGGCGGACTGATCGGCTCGCTGACCAGCGCCTGGGTCATTCCCGCGTTCGGCTGGCGCGCGGTGTTCTATATCGGCGCGGTGGCGCCCATCGTCATCGCCATCATCCTGGTGATCTGGCTTCCCGAATCGATCCGCTTTCTGCTCGCCCGCGGCATTCGCCAGGCCGAGGTGCGGCGCACGCTCGAGCGCATCATGCCCGGCGAAGTTCCCGCCGGCGCCGAGCTTGTCGCGCCGCCGGACCCGGCGCGGCAGGGCGTTCCGCTGAAGCATCTGTTCACCGAAGGCCGCGCCATCCCGACCGTGCTGCTCTGGGTGCCGTTCTTCATGGTGTTCATGATTCTGGTGACGGTGACGTTCTGGACGCCGGCGGTGCTCAATTCGGTCGGCTTCTCGCTTTCCGCCGCGGCCTTGATCATCGGCCTGAACAATCTCGGCAGCATCATCGCCAGCGCCACGTCGGGCTGGGCCGTGCACCGCTGCGGCGCGTTCCGGGTGCTTATTCCCGGCTTCATCCTCGGCGGCCTTTCGCTCGCCTGGTTCGGGCAGGCGACCTCGTCGGTGACGATGCTGAGCGTCGCGTCGTTCCTCGCCGGCTTTTTTGTCGGCGGCACCGGAACCGGCCTCATCGCGGTGGCCGCGGGCATGTATCCGACCGCGATCCGCTCGACCGGCATCGGCTGGGCCATGGGCATGGGACGCGTCGGCCAGGTTTTCGGCCCGATCCTGACCGGACTCCTGGTCGGGCTCGGCTATAAGGCCGGCGGCATTTTCTACGCCGCCGCGGTGCCGTGCCTGATCGGCGCGCTGTTCCTGATCTTCCTGTATGTCGCGCGTCCGGTGATGGAGGCCGACGCGGAAGGAACCGTGGCGCCGGCGGAATAGAAACGCCGCGGTCCGGTGCGCGGCGACCAAAGCGTTGCCGCCAAGCCTCTGCGGCGAAAAACATACGCCAGCGACCCCGGAATAGCGGGGATGGCGCCAGTGCGGTCATTGAACTTGCCAATTGTCCGGCCGATTGTGGTTGGGCCAACGCCGGGGTGACCGAATGTCTGTGCCACCGCTTGATTATTTCGACGCCGGGTTCCCTGGCGCCAGCCAAACCGTACGGATCACGAGCCTGCACGACGCCAAGGTGTTTGCGCGCCGCTGGGTGATCAGAGACAAGGATCCGGCCCTGAAGGCGCTGCTGCGGCACATGGAAAAAGCCAACAGCTCCGCGACGGCGGACATCGCGATCCGGCAATTGAAGCAGGCGCTGGCGTGCCGGGGCATGCTGGTCGGCGCAATTCCGCTGCGCAGCGACCTTTGACGCAGGCTCGCTCGCCGCGTCGATCTATGCGGCGGCGTAGGCCGGCAGCGTTCGCAGTTCGCGAAAGCTGATCAGCCGGCGCGCCGCCTCGTCCCACAGCACCAGGCGCACGCATAAAATACTCTGAACCAGCGTGAGCCGGCCGATATTGGCCAGTTCCGGATGCCGGCGCAGCGCCAGCGGCAATCGATAAAACGGAATCCTGCTGCACAGATGATGAACGTGATGCACGCCGATATTCGCCGTGAACCAGCGCAGCACGATCGGCAGATCGTAGTGCGAGCTGCCGCGCAGCGCCGCATCGTGGATGTTCCAGCCCTTGTCGGTCGCCCAAAACGTATCCTCGAACTGGTGTTGCACATAGAACAGCCAGACCCCGAGCGAAGCGCTGATCAGCATGACCGGGAGTTGTACGAGCAGGAATGGGCCGAAACCGGCAGCCCAGATCGTGACGGCCGCGGTCAGTAAAATGGCGAGGTTCGTTGCCATGGTGCTCAGCCAAGGCTGCCAGCCCGCGCGCATCAGCCCGACCGGCAAGCGATGCTGCAGGAAAAACAGATAAGCCGGGCCGAGACCGAACATCACCAGCGGATGCCGGTAGAGCCGGTATCGCAGCCGGCCCCAGCGCGACAGCGACAGATACTCGCTGACCGTGAGCGTATCGATGTCGCCGATGCCGCGGCGGTCGAGATTGCCCGAGGTGGCGTGATGGGCGGCATGGGTTCGCCGCCAGAAATCGTACGGCGTCAATGTCAGCACGCCGATGCCGCGCCCGATCCAGTCATT
This sequence comes from uncultured Alphaproteobacteria bacterium, assembly GCA_963831975.1. Taxonomy (GTDB): domain Bacteria; phylum Pseudomonadota; class Alphaproteobacteria; order Rhizobiales; family Xanthobacteraceae; genus BOG-931. Next base: position 312,034 of record CAWHSO010000025.1, on the reverse strand, counting down.
GGCGAGGCGATGGCGGAAGAACGCGCCATGGCCGCAATCGTGCTGGATCATGAAGAGGCGGACCAGACAGCCGGCGGCGGGAACGGCCAGCAACAAATAAAGTCCGTATCCGAGCTTGAGCGCGAACCACATCGACAGCCACAGCAGAACCAGCGGCACGATCGTGATCAGAAGTTCGAAGACGCTGCGTCCATGATGCGGTTCGCGAAAGCTGGCGAGATCCTGTGTCAGGGCGCGCATGTGGATGCCGGCTGAGTCATCGCCGGCCTTCAGTCTTTCCTGCAAATCTCTCTCCGGGGCTTCGCTACGTTCTTTGTCGATCGAAAACGGCGAATGAAGGCGCATCAGACGGCGGCGTCGTTTCCGTGAGCTGCGGCCGGCAAAGCTTGATGGAGATCACCCGTGGTGATTCTCCTCGTCAGCTTTTCGGGTTTTCTTCGGCTGCGATGAACGCGCCTTTTGCCGTATCGCGCGTCAATCGCAACAACCGGGAGCCGGCGTTCGTCGCAGCCTGCTAAGCCGAATCGCTCCCATCGACCGTACCGCCACCTTACACTGTACGAAACCGTACGTCCATGGACGACAAGCCGCGCGATTGCCGCGTTTTCGAAATAATTCCCGTGGCCGGATTGGTAATGTGGTGTTTTGTGCTTATATAGAGGGCCGAGTTCAATCGACGCCTATTGAGGCGAATTTTAATCTCGATTTCGGAACCTGTGCGATGACCGACTTTGATTACAATGCCTCGGCTGAGCTCTATTCCACGCGCCGGCGCATGCCCAGGCGTCAGCCGCTCGGCTACCGACGCTTTGCCCAAGCCGCGCTCGCCATCCGCTTCGCCATCGAGGATCTCGAGCCGGAGCTTCTTATCGGCGCCTTCCTCGAAGTCGGCGAGGAAAGATTCGACAGCGGCGGCATCCGGCAATTGTACGACAGCGCCGAATATCCATTGGCGCGTCGCGTCGTCCATTCATGACCGACAAGCCCATCGATCTCGATCAGCATCGCGGCATGTCGGCCCAGAAGGCCACCGGCCTGCGCCGGCTATTGGCCGAAGTGGAATCCAATGAACGGTCGTTGCGGCTGCGGCAAGATGAATTGGAAACGCAGCTGCTCGCGGCGCCCGCGGCGAATTGGCACGATGCCGCCGAGAAGGCGCGCTACCTGCTCAATCTGTTTGCCGCGACGCTGACTAATCAAGACCCGCGAAGACTGAAGCTGATCGCGGCGGTGCTGGCCGATTTCAAGCGGCTTTCCGGCGAAAACTAGCGGACGCTGCCAATAAATCGATTTCCAGACGGCGCTTCCTAAGAGAAAGGTTACCAATAGCGTGCAATGTGCCTGCCGGCGGCAGGCCGTATTCCATTGCGCGTGCAGCGTAGTACACCCGGCCCATGCTTCACGAACCGATATTTCAACTGCTTGGCACAAGGAACGGCGTTATGAGAAAGACGCTCCCGGATATGATGTTCAGCGACCCCGAAAAAAGCCGCCTCACCATGCTGCGGACGTGGGTGCTCGACAACGCGGTCACCGAGATCGAGATGAACGAACGGCAGTTTTGGAATTTCGCGCAGCTTCAGCCGGTCGCGGAGAAGCCCTGGGTGACATTCATGGGCCGCATCATCTGCGTTTCCGACATGCCGATTGCCGCGCAGAAACAGCTGGGAATTTTCGATCTGCGCAATCCCGCCGCCATATGAATAAGCCGACGCGCGCCTGAAGCGGCGTTAGAAATCCGCCGCCGCGAGTTCATAGGACCCTTTGCGGCTGCGCCCATAGGCCTTCTTTGCCGCCGCGAGGATCGCCGCCCGACAGGTATCGAAGGCGAGCAGCAAAGCCGCCTCGTCGCGCGCCATGCCGGGCTGCAGCCGCTTGAGCGCATCTTCGGTGACATAGAACGACCATTCCATCGCGCCGTCATGGCCCCAGAACCGAACGGCACGGCGTGTCAGATCGAATACCCGGCTTTGATTGGGAAAATCGAGCATGATCCCTCGGCGGCGATTTCGCTCTAGCCGGCGCTGGAAATCCAGCATTTGCGCAGACCTTCGGCATCGCGCGCCCACCAGTAATCGCCCTCCGGATTATGTCCGGACACGTTGAATGTTTTCAGATGCCTTTTCACCGCGACCAAGGCTTCCTCGCGCGTGGAGTAGCCGCGGCCGACTTCGCTCGCCGGAGCCGAGACTGCGTTTTTAAGCTCGAGAATCTTGAACATTGTCGAACTCCTGCCCGGAGCTGTCCAGGCCCGTTGCGTCGCGCCGTCCTGACGCGGCGCCGAAATCGCGCTTGCCGTCAGTCGCCGTCGAAATTCGGATTCGCCGAAGAAACCAGGTCGCTTTCCGAAACCACGCGCTCGTGGGATTCGCTCTTGCTCTTGACCCGATACTGCGGGTCGCCGCCGTCGGCCGGCCGCAGGCTGATGATTTCGTACCGGCCCGATGCCGCGGACCGCGCCGTCGACGTGATGAGATCGACGGCTTGGCCAATCTTGTATTTGTGCATGGAGTCTGTCATCGCGGATACTCCGTGGGCATCAGGACTGGCGCGTTTCGTTACCGGCGTGAACGGCTCGGCCGTTAACGCTCCGGGCGAAATCGTCAGTCCTTTTTGCTCAGGCGAAAGAGCTGAAAGCCTTGGCCGTTGATCGCGGTTTCGATCACGTCGCGCGAAAGTTTGTACGGCGGATCCTGGTCCGGCGCGACCGCGCCAACAACGTGCCAGGGCTTGAACTGGCTCGGCAGTTGGGTGCCGGCCAAATCGCCGCCGAACGCCCGCAGCTCGGCGTTGGTATCGGATTTGAAGATGAAGATTCGCATCGATCGGCCTCCATGTGCCGTACCGTTATTTCGATAATCGAAGCTATCGCTGTCCATGCATCACCGCCGGCGGAATTGGTTGCGTTGCGGCGGCCGGCTCATCGAGCCGGCGCGCTCGTCCTTGTGGCGAAAGATCAATCGCCCCTTTTCCAGGTCATAGGGCGAGACTTCGACCGTCACCCGGTCGCCGGCCAGCGTCTTGATCCGGTTCTTTTTCATCCGCCCGGCCGTGTAGGCGACAAGCTGATGGCCGTTGTCGAGCTGAACGCGGAAACGCGCATCGGGCAGGATTTCGGTAACCAGACCCTCGAATTCCAAGAGTTCCTCTTTCGGCACGTCATGATCCTTTCGTCTGGCCGGTCCAACGCGCCGCGCGCTGCTCGCGGTCGCGCCGCGGCGGCCCATTGCGATGCAGGAAGGCGACGGCTTCGATGCCGCCCGCGCCCGCGCTCGCACCCGCGGCCTCGCTCGGTTGGTGACGGCGGCCTTGCTTGTGGGAATTGCCGCGGTGCCAATGCCGGTCCTTGCCATGGGACGGCGGCCGGGCGGCATTATGTTTTGCCGGTACCGGCTCTGAGTGCCGCGGATCGGCACGGCGGTCGCTCAGTGGAATGGACATGCGGATGAGTTTCTCGATGTCGCGCAGGAACGCCATCTCCTCGCCGTCGCACAGCGAGATCGCGATGCCCGCGGCGCCGGCGCGCGCGGTGCGGCCGATGCGATGCACATAGGTCTCCGGCACGTTCGGCAGATCGTAATTCACCACGTGGCTGATGCCGTCGACGTCGATGCCGCGCGCGGCGATATCGGTGGCCACCAATGTCCTGACGTCGCCCTTGCGAAACGCCGCCAGCACGCGCTCGCGCTGGCCTTGCGATTTGTTGCCGTGGATCGCCTCGGCGGCGATGCCGGCGCGGACCAGGCTGCGCACTACCTTGTCGGCGCCGTGCTTGGTTCGGGTGAAGACCAGCGCGCGGTCGATGGTCTCCTGGCGCAACACGTCGATGAGCGTTGCAGCCTTGGCGGCGCGATCGACGCGAATGATGCGTTGCTCGACCTTTTCGACCGTGGTGGCGACCGGTATGACCGAAACCTTGGCCGGGTCGCGCAACATCTGCGCGGCGAGCTCGGCGATGGCGCGCGGCATGGTCGCGGAAAACATCAGAGTCTGCCGCTCGCCCGGCAGCTTGGCGACGATTTTGCGAATGTCTTGGATGAAGCCCATGTCGAGCATCCGGTCGGCTTCGTCGAGCACGAAAAACTCGACGTCGCCAAGGCGGAGCGCATTGCTTTGGACGAGATCGAGCAGCCGGCCCGGCGTGGCGACCAGGATGTCGACGCCGTTGAGCAGCGAGCGAACCTGCGCGCCCATCGATACGCCGCCGATGGCCAGCGCCGACCGCAGACGCAGATGCCGGCCGTAGGCGCGGAAGCTGTCGAGGATCTGGCCGGACAATTCGCGCGTCGGGCTGAGCACCAAGACGCGGCAGCTCTTGCGCACCGGCGGGCGGGGCTTTGCGGCGAGCTGATGCAGGATCGGCAGCGCGAACGCCGCGGTCTTGCCGGTTCCGGTTTGGGCAATTCCGATCGCGTCGCGGCCCGACATGACGATCGGAATGGTCTGGGCCTGGATCGGGGTTGGCGTGAGGTACTTTTCCTCGGCGAGGGCACGGGTGATGGAGTCGTTGAGTCCGAAGTCAGGAAAGGAGGTCAAATGAAGAAGCTTTCTGGTATGCGCGTTTACACGGCCGCTACGCTATAGCGCCGCGACCGCTTTTGCGGGTGAAAACAAGACACCCCGCGCGATCTGGGTTGTCAGTGAACTAATGAAGAGCGAGCTAGAAGCCGTTTAAAACACGAAGCGTTTAACGGGGTCCCGTACACGCGGCTCGCCGCCGGCCTATGAGGCCGCACATATCATATGCACTATTGATGTGTTCGTTTCAAGGCCCGCAGTCAACGGGCAACCGTCACCGGTTAACCATTGCGGTCCTTCTCGGCCGCCTCTTTGGCCAAGCGAAGCGCCTTCAATTGCGCCATTCTTTCGCGAATCACTTTGCCGCTGGCCTGATATTCCGTCATGGCCTTGGCGCCTTCCTTGGCGCGCTCTTCCTTCTTGAAACTTGCCTCGGCGCGGGCGCGAGCCTCGCTGGTCCGGGCCTCGCTGGCTTTGGTGGCCAATATCCTCTCCTGGGTTGCGAATCGGCGCGATGATTATCCTTGAGCGCCGCCAATCAATGCAAACTGAATCCATGCGTATATAGGCATTGATCTGAAGAAAAATAAGCCCATCGACCACACCAGCCGGCCTGCCGGCAAAGCCGACCAACACGATTCATCGTGAAAACTTCTTGTATTTGATCCGCTGCGGGATGATCGAGTCGGTGCCCAGCCGCCGCATTTTATCCTGCTCGTAGTCCTGGAAATTGCCTTCGAACCATTCGACGTGGCTGTCGCCCTCGAACGCCAGAATGTGGGTGGCGATGCGGTCGAGGAACCAGCGGTCGTGGCTGATGATGACGGCGCAGCCGGCGAAATCCTCCAGCGCTTCTTCGAGCGCGCGCAGCGTGTCGACGTCGAGATCGTTGGTCGGCTCGTCGAGCAACAGCACGTTGGCGCCGGATTTGAGCATCTTCGCCAGATGCACGCGGTTGCGCTCGCCGCCGGACAGCGAGCCGACTTTCTTTTGCTGATCGGCACCCTTGAAGTTGAAGGCCGAGCAATAGCCGCGCGAATTCACCTCGCGCTTGCCGAGCATGAGCTGGTCGAGGCCGCCGGAAATTTCCTCCCACACGTTCTTCTTGCCATCGAGCGAGTCGCGCGACTGGTCGACATAGCCGAGATGCACCGACTCGCCGATCTTGATGGTGCCGTTGTCGGGCTTCTCCTGGCCCGTGATCATGCGGAACAACGTGGTCTTGCCGGCGCCGTTCGGCCCGATGATGCCGACGATGCCGCCCGGCGGCAGCTTGAAGGTGAGATCGTCGATCAGGAGGTTGTCGCCGAAAGCTTTGTTGCAGATTCTCGAAATCGACCACGTTCTGGCCAAGCCGCTCGGCGACCGGGATGACGATTTGCGCGGTCTGGGTCTGCTTCTCGCCGGCCTTGCGCAACAGCTCTTCATAGCGCTCGTAGCGCGCCTTGGATTTGGCCTGCCGGGCGCGCGGCGACGACGCAATCCATTCCTGCTCGCGCGCCAAGCGTGCGCTGATGCGCCTCCTCTTCGCGGCCTTCCTGAGCGAGCCGCTTCTGCTTCTGCACCAGCCACGAGGAGTAGTTGCCCTCGTAGGGAATGCCGCGGCCGCGGTCGAGCTCGAGGATCCAGCCGGTGACATTGTCGAGGAAGTAACGGTCGTGGGTGACGATGAGGATGGCGCCCGGATAGTTGCGCAAATGGCCTTCGAGCCACAGCACCGACTCGGCGTCGAGATGGTTGGTCGGCTCGTCGAGCAACAGCAGCTCGGGCTGTTCCAAGAGCAGCCGGCACAGCGCGACGCGGCGGCGCTCGCCGCCGGACAGTTTCGCCACCTCGGCGCCGTCGGGCGGGCAACGCAACGCTTCCATCGCCAGATCGACCTTGGAATCGAGATCCCACAGGCCCTTGGCCTCGATCTCGTCCTGCAGTTTGGTCATCTCGTCGGCGGTCTCGTCGGAATAATTGGTCGCCAACTCGTTGTAGCGGTCGACGATCGCCTTCTGCGCCGCGACCCCCTCCATGACATTCTCGCGCACCGATTTATCGGCATCGAGCTGCGGTTCCTGGGGCAAATAGCCGACCCGGGCGCCCTCGGCGACCCAGCCCTCGCCGGTATATTCGGTGTCGAGGCCGGCCATGATGCGCAACAGCGTCGACTTGCCGGAGCCGTTGACGCCGAGCACGCCGATCTTGGCGTCGGGGTAGAACGACAGGTTGACGTTCTCCAGGACCTTCCGGTGGCCCGGATAGGTCTTGGACAGACCCTGCATGTGATAGACGAATTGACGGGCCATAAGCGCCCTGCCCTCTTGCTCGGCGCCGCCGTAAAGGCGCTCATTTCGGGGAAATCTGGCGCTGATGTAGCGACCTGACGCGCCGACGGCAAGGACCAGCCGACCGAGAAAGCCCCGCAGCAGCACACCTTGCGGCGTCGCCGGCCACGCCCGGCTCCATTAAAGCTTTGTAAGCCCTGGGTCACAATAGGAACTTTGCGCTGCCGAAATCACGACAAATTTTAATGATTTCTGCCGGACAATGCATATGTCAAACGCACGTTTGAAATTGGAACCAGCGTTTAACTATACGGGTTAACCATAGGGTTCTGCCGGACGCGCGATCGATCGGTGGCAATTCGGACAGAAGAGCCCACCGCAAGGCCAATGGAGCGTTTCATGTGGCGTGATTTGTCGAAGGTTCTGGGCGAGCTGTGGCGCGCTTCAGGCGAACCTTGCAGCGCCTACCGGCCGGACCTGCACTATATGCGCGGCCCGGGCCCGAAATGGCACGCCAAGTATGACGGCCTCCTGACCCACACCTCGCCACCCACCGCGCCGGCCCTGCACGAGACCTGCCGAGCAGCCACGCCTAGGACGGCTGCTTCTTTTCGCAGCCGCCATGCTCTAGAACCACCTCCGGGTTCTTACACGGGGTGGAAGCGTCATGGCGGTTCGCTGCGCAATTCTCGACGATTATCAGAACGTGGTGCTCAAGGTCGCCGACTGGTCGAAGGTCAAGGGCGACGTCGACTTCAAAGTCTTCAATGAGCATCTCGGCGGGCCCGACAAGGTCATCGCCGCGCTCAAGGGTTTTCAAATCGTCGTCGCCATGCGCGAGCGCACCGGCTTTCCGCGCCAGGTGATCGAGGCGCTGCCCGACCTGAAACTCCTCATCACCACCGGCATGCGCAATGCCTCGATCGACACCGAGGCGGCCAAGGAGCGCGGCGTCACGGTCTGCGGCACCGGCGTCGTTCGGCAGCCCGACCTCCGGCATCGCCATCGGGCTGATGCTCGAGCTGACCCGCCACATCGGCTACGAGAACGCGCGCCTGCATGCCGGCGCCACCTGGCAGAGCACCATCGGCCCCGATCTCGAAGGCATGACGCTCGGCATCCTCGGCCTCGGCAAGCTCGGCACCCGCACCGCCAATATCGCCAAGGCGTTCGGCATGAAGGTGATCGCCTGGAGCCAGAATTTGACCGCTGAAAAATGCGCAGGAGGCCGGCGTGACCTATGTCGGCAAGGACGACCTGTTCCGCCAGTCCGACTTCATCACCATCCACGTGGTGCTGTCGCAGCGCACCCGCGGCATCATCGGCGCCAAGGAACTCGGCCTGATGAAGCCGACCGCGTTTCTCATCAACACCTCGCGCGGCCCGATCGTCGACGAGGCGGCGCTGCTGGCGGCGCTGCGCGACAAAAAGATCGCCGGCGCCGGCCTCGACATGTTCGACATCGAGCCGCTGCCGCTCGATCATCCGTTGCGCAAGATGGACAATGTCGTGCTCACGCCGCATCTCGGCTACGTCTCCGAGCAGAATTACCAGCACTACTTCGCCGGCGTGGTCGAAGACATCCGCGGCTTCCTCGACGGCAAGCCGGTGCGGGTGATGACGTAACTATTGTCATGCCCGCGAAGGCGGGGCACCCAGTAACCACCGCGCCATCGGCGATGACTGGATCGTCCGCCTGCGCGGACGATGACAGAATGGGAGAGACGCCTATGGCCGCCGACACGCTCATCGATTTCTACTGCCACGTCTCGCCGGCCCGCTTTCTGGACGAGATGAACAAGGTCGCGCCAAAGCTCGGCAATATCGCCGCGAGGCTGCGCGGCGTGCGCAAGATTCATGATCTCGATGCGCGCTTCAAGGAAATGGACGAGTTCGGCGATTACCGGCAGGTGATTTCGCTGCCCAACCCGCCGATCGAAGATTTCGCCACGCCGGGCCAAGGCCTCGCGCTGGCACGCATTGCCAACGACGCCATGGCGGAGCTTTGCCAAAAACATCCCGACCGCTTCGCCGGCTTCGTTGCCGCGCTATGCCTTACCGACGTCATGGGCTCGGTCGAGGAGGCCAAGCGCGCCATCAACCAGCTTGGCGCCGCCGGCGTGCAGATTTTCTCGCCGCTCGCCGGCCGGCCGCTTGATGAGCCGGTATTCGAGCCGCTCTTCGCCGCCATGGCGCAGCTCGACCGGCCGATCTGGCTGCATCCCGCCCGCACCGCCGCGATGCCGGATTATGCCGCCGAGCAGAAATCGCGCTTCGAAATGTGGTGGTGTTTTGGCTGGCCCTACGACACTTCGGTCGCCATGGTGCGGCTCGTGTTCTGCGGCCTGTTCGACCGCTATCCGAACCTCAAAATCATCACCCACCATCTCGGCGGCATGATCCCGTTCTACGACGGCCGCATCGGCCCCGGCCTCGACGTGCTCGGCCAACGCACCATCGGACGAGGATTATTCAAAAATCCTGCCGTCGCTCAAACGGCCGCATCTCGATTACATGCACGATTTCTACGCCGACACCGCGATGTTCGGCGGCGGCGTCCACGCGCTGCGCTGCGGGCTCGAATTCTTCGGCGCCGACAAGGTGGTGTTCGCCACCGACACGCCGCTCGGCCCGATCAAGCCGGCGATCGACGCGTTGAACGCGCTTGACATGTCGGCTGCAGACAAGCGCAAGATTTTCTCGGGCAATGCCGAGAAGTTGCTGAAGAAGAAAGCAAGCTGAGAAACGGCTGCGAGGCCGGAGCCCCCTCACCCCATCCCTCTCCCCAGAGGGGAGAGGGACTGGGGTGACGGGGGTTCGGACGCTTCAGCTATGCACGACTTCCGGCGGCTCGAATGCGCGCACCGGCGGCAAAGCTTCGGTCCACGCTCGATCTCGACCATGTTGGTGCCGGTCGACGGCCCCTGGCTGAGCTTCGACGTGCCGCGGTCGTGGGTGAGCACATTGGCGTTGCCGTGGGCGCACAGCGCGCCGTCCTCGGCGCCGGCCGGATCGTACCAGGCGCCGCAGGAGAGTTTGGCGACGCCGGGCGACACCGTGTCGGTCAACACCGCGCCGGCAAGGCAGGCGCCGCGCGCGTTGTGAACGCGCACGATATCGCCGTCCTTGATGCCGCGCCGCCGCGGCGTCGTCGGGATGCATGGCGACCGCCTCGCGGCCGTCGATCTTGCCGCGCGCGCTGATCGGTCCGGCATCCATCTGGCTGTGCAGCTTGTAGCGCGGCTGGCTGGAGACGAGATGCAGCGGATATTTTTCCGCCGCGCGCGCGCCGCGCCATTCCGACGGCTCGATCCAGGTCGCGTGCGGCGGACAATTGTCGTAGCCGAAGCCCGCGATCTTCTCCGAGTAGAGCTCGATGCGGCCGGACGGCGTCGTCAGCTTGTTGCTCTACCGGATCGGCGCGGAATTTTTCGAACATGCACGTATTCGTCGGCGCCCTGCGGGATTTCCAAATAGCCATCCGCCCAGAAACGGTCGAAATCCGGAATGGCGGCCTGGTTGGTGCGCACGCTGTCGCGCCAGCTGTCGTAAAGGTGGCGCAGCCATGCCATCTCGTCGCGGCCTTGGGTGAATGCGTCGTCGCAGCCGAGCCGCTCGCGCCAGCGCGGCGAAGATCGCATAATCGTTGCGCGCCTCGCCGACCGGCTCGATCGCCTTCTGCATGGCGATGACGAACGGTCGCGCGGCGCGCGAGCCGATGTCGTTGCGCTCGAGCGTGGTCGTCGCCGGCAGCACGATGTCGGCGTGGCGCGCGGTCGCCGTCCACCACGGCTCGTGCACGATGATGGTTTGCGGCCGGCGGAACGCGGCGCGCAGCTGATTGGTGTCCTGGTGATGGTGGAACGGATTGCCGCCCGCCCAGTAGACCAGCTTGATGTCCGGATACGTGCTGCTGCGGCCGTTGAAGTCGTAAGGCTTCGCCGGGATGCAGCAGGCATTGCGCGATGCGCGCCGCCGGAATGGCGCGGTTGAGCGGATTGGCCGCGGCCTCCATGCCCGGCGCGCGGAACGCCGGCGGCGGCTCGGCGATGCCGGTCGCGGAGCCGTAACCGAAGCCGAAGCCGCCGCCCGGCAAGCCCGATCTGGCCGAGACACGACGCCAGCAGCAGCACGCGCCCAATACGGCTGCTCGCCGTGATCGGCGCGCTGCATCGACCACGACGCGCTGATCATGGTGCGGTTTGCCGCCATGCGGCGCGCCAGCGCGCGGATGGTGTCGGCCGGCAATGCCGGTGATCGGCGCCGCCCAGTCGGCGTCCTTCGGCTGGCCGTCGCTCTCGCCCATCACATAGGCGCGCACGCGCTCGAAGCCGGTGCAGTAGCGCGCGAGGAAATCCGCATCGTGCAGGCCGTTCGCGATCAGCGTGTGGGCCAGCGCCAGCAGCATCGCGGTATCGGTGCCGGGCCGGATCGCAATCCATTCCGGCGCGACCGCGGCCGGACCATCCTCGCGGATCGGGCTGACATTGACGACCTCGACGCCGGCGCGCGGCGAGCTCGGCGAGCGACTGGCCGATGGCGTGCGCGCCGCATGCCGCCTTTGGTCACCTGCATGTTCTTCGGATTGGCGCCGCCGAACAGCACCATCAGCTTGGCGTGGCGCGCGATCGACGACCATGAGGTGAGCGGCCCGGTGCAGGCCTGCGCGCTGCCGACGACGTGCGGCAGAAAAATCAGCGCGGTGCCGAAGCTGTAGTTGGAGACCTGATCGATGAAGCCGCCGAAGGTCGCCATGAAGCGGCGCAACTGGCCGCGCGCCTCGTGGAAAATTCCCGCCGAGCCCCAGCCTTGCGAGCCGGCCATGATGGCGTCGTGGCCGTGGTCGCGCTTGACGCGCGAAAGCTCGCCGGCGACGAGATCGAGCGCGCGCTCCCACGACACCGGCACGAACGGCTCGCGGCCGCGGCCCTCGCCGTGCCCCGGTCCGGCCTTGAGCCAGCCTTCGCGCACAATCGGTTGCGCGACGCGCGTTTTCGAATGCACCGCCGCGGGCATCGCCTCGATCAAGGGCGACGGATCGGGATCGCGCTCGAACGGCCGCACGCCGACGACGCGGCCATCCTCCACCTCGGCGAGAAAGGCGCCCCAATGGGAATGATTGCGGACGAGCTTGGTCATGGCGCGGTCCCAAAATCCGATTGCGGCCGAAGCTTATCACAGGCGTAACCGCCGCGTCGCGGCATTGACGCGGCGGCGCCGGACAATTTGACAGTAGGCGTCGAAAGGGCAAATTTAGCGACACAGGATCGAGCGATGACGACCCGCGAACAGAACGATTTCCTCACGCTGACCGGCCCCGGCACGCCGATGGGCGCGCTGATGCGGCGCTATTGGATTCCGGCGCTGCTGTCGTCGGAAATCCCCGAGCCCGATTGCCCGCCGGTGCGGGTGAAACTGCTCGGCGAGCGGCTGATCGCGTTTCGCGACACGCAAGGCCGCGTCGGCGTGATGGACGAATTCTGCGCCCATCGCGGCGTCTCGCTGTGGTTCGGCCGCAACGAGGAGAACGGGCTGCGCTGCCCCTATCACGGCTGGAAATACGACGTCACCGGCCAATGCATCGAGGTGCCGTCCGAGCCGGCCGAGAGCGGCTTCTGCAACAAGATCAAGCTCACGTCGTATGCCTGCGTCGAGATGGGCGACGTGATCTGGATCTATATGGGCCCGCCGGCGCAAAAACCGCCGCTGCCGAATTTCGAATGGGCGACGGTGCCGGGCTCGCACCGCTTCGTCTCCAAGCGCACGCAGGAATGCAACTGGCTGCAGGCGCTCGAAGGCGGCATCGATTCGGTGCACGTCTCGTTCCTGCACCGCCACGATCTGCGCAGCGATCCGCTGCATGTCGGCCAGGGCGCCGAATTCACCCGCGAGACCGACGCGCGCTTCGAAGTGATCGAGAGCAAGGGCGGCATGGTGATCGGCGTGCGGCGGCCGGCGACGCCGGGCAATCTCTACTGGCGCATCACGCAATGGGTGATGCCGTTCCACACCATGATCCCGCCCTACGGCGACAACGCGCTCAACGGCCACGCCTTCGTGCCGATCGACGACGAGAACTGCATGTCATGGTGTTTCACGCACCATCCGGCGCGGCCGCTGTCGGCGCACGAGCTCGAGGTGATGCGCAACGGCGGCGGCATCCACGTCAATCTCATTCCCGGCTCGTTCCGCCCGGTGGTCAACAAAGACAACGACTACATGATCGACCGCCTGGCGCAGAAGCACCACAAGTCCTATTCCGGCGTCAAAGGCATCGCCATGCAGGACGCCGCGATCCAGGAAAGCACCGGGCCGATCCAGGACCGCAGCAAGGAGAACCTGGTCTCGACCGACAACGGCGTGATCATGGCGCGGCAGCGCCTGCGCAAGGCGGCGCTCGCCGTCGCGCGAGGCAAGGAGCCCGACGGCATCGATCCGGCAACCCACGCCGTGCGCTCGGCCTCGATCGTGCTGCCGGAAGGCGCGAGCTTTTACGAAGCCGCCGGCGATGCGCTCAAGGCCAAGACGGGCGTCGCGCACGCGTCGGTGTGAAGGCTTTTGTCATCATCCGCGAAAGCGGACGATCCAGTCACCGAAGATTTACGCCGGCACTCATACCGCAACGCGGATGTTTACTGGATTCCCCGCCTTCGCGGGGAATGACAATGAGATACGGCAAGGCCGCATCACGGCACGGGGGAAATATCCTTGCCCGCGGCCGCCATCCGCGCCGCGATTTCGTCTCGCGACCAGCCGGTGAGATTGGCCACATTGTCCGCTTCGGTCTTGAAGCGTTGCGGCAGCGACGCGCGATAGGCTTTGGCGGCCGCGCAAGCCGTGGTCGAGGTCGAAGGGTGGTGCAGGATGTAGCGGCCCTGGAAATTCTCCCGGTCGCTGGTCTCGACGAAATTGAGATCCTCGGGAAAGCTTTGGGCGTCGTAACGCACGTGCAGGCGCGTCACGAATGGAGCGTTGCCGTTGCCCGGCGCGGGCGGGAAACGGTTGGCGACGGTGCCGTCGCCGTCATTCCACAGCGCGCCGAGTTCCGTGAGCTCGACCTTGCTCATCGGCGCGGCGGCGCAAGGATCGCACCAGCCCATGTCCCAGGCATATTCGACGAAAACGCCGTGCATGTTCTCGCGCGCCACCGCGTGCTCGAAGGTCGCCTTGTAGAAATTGGCAAAATCATTCTTGACGAACAGCGGCACATCGACGTCCGACGGCACCTTGATGGTGCGATAATTGCTGGCCTCGATGCGCCCATGCGGCGTCAGCGCGTAGACGACCAGGTCCTGCGGCCCGTCGGCGTTGACGGTGCCCAGCCGCAGCGGCAGCATGAATTTCGCCGTCTCGTAGCGCACCTGCAGCGGCCGCAGATAGGCGCGGCCGCTGTCTTGCATGCGCTTCAAGTTCACCTTGGCGACGAAGAAATGCATTTTCTGCTTGATGTAGCTGCCGATCACCGGCTCGGCGCCGCGCGGGATCTTGTAGCCGTTGTCGGTCAGCCAGCGGATCAAGCCGTCGCTGTCCTCGGCCGACAGGATCGAGACGTCGTATTCGGCGACGTCGTATCGCGCCTCGACCTTGACGCCGCGATATTCGCGGCGCCGGCGCCGGCATCGCCGCCGTCGGCAAAGGCACCCGCATAGAGCTTAGCGCCATGATGCGGGCCTCTTCGCATGGATCGGGATCGAAATACTCGACCAGCCGCGGCGCCGTATAGGCGTCGAGATGATCGATCGTCTTGGTGTCGACGACGCTGATCTGGTCTTTCTTGATGAAGGTCGGCACCGGAATGACCAGGGCGAATTCACTGGGCTCGCCCTCGTAGTCGCTCGCCATGGTGATCGCGGTCTGCTGGCCGTTGCGCGTGAGAACGACCTTGGAGGATTTGTTGAACAGCTTGGCGTCGGCCTGGGCGACGTAGAAGCCGCAGAACGCGCTCGCCGGTCCGCCCGCGACGGCGAGCTGCGCGACGATCGCGGTGAGCGCGACGCCTGCCTTCAACCGGGACAGCAATGGGTTGGTCATCGAGAAGCTCCTTGTGGGGTTGCAATCCATGCGAATCGTTTGGCCGGAATGATCCGGTCGAGCAGCAGCGTGAGCGGGGAGAGCGCGATCAGCGCCACATAGAGCGCCGGCCGCATTTGCATGAAGAACGCGAGATAGTGCCCCAGCGCCGCGACGGACACGGCAAACAGCAAGCGGCCGAGGCGCGAATCCGGCGCCGTTCGCGGATCGGAGATCATGAAGAAGGCGAAGATCAGGAGCGAACCGCTCTGCAATTGATGCAGCGGGATGGCCAGCGGATCGCCGAGCCAGACGGCGCGGGCAACGAGCAGCGCGCCGTGGCTGCCGAGGAAGAACAGTGCGATGTCGGAGCGCTGCGCGGCCTGCAGCACCAGGATCGCAAAAAACACCAACAGCGCCGCGAGCCAGATGCTGGTGCCCCATTGGCCCGGCGATATCCAGACGCCGTGTTGCGTGAACAGCAGGACGACGATGGCAAAGCCTGCGGGATTCCAAATGTGCTTGCCGTCGATGCGGAAGATGAATTTGGACGCAATGGCGATGACGCCGGCCACCGCCGGCAGCCACGCCGCATCGGCGCGCAGCAATAGACTCAAGGACAATCCGGTGATCAGCGGCGAGCGCAGGTCGATATTGGGCAAGCCGGCCAGTCGCGAGCAGACGACCTGGGTCGCCAGCGCGGACAGGATCGCCAGCGCGCTGTAGAGCGGCTTCGCGCCGAAATCGATCCAGGTAAAATTGACCAGCAACAAAGACGAGAGCGCCACGATCTGAAAGTGGCGCGCATCGGACCACCAGCGTCGCATGGGCGTTCCCTCAAACCCAAGCGGAGACCCAAACCGAAAGCCAAGTCCGCTGATGCTGTGGAACCGCGACGCCGCGATGACCGACCGATGGCCGGATTTGGGCAACAATATTATTTCTTTGTTAGCTGCAACGCCCAACATTACCTCTTTGTTAGGTGGCCTTCTGCAGCATAGCGCCCGTGGTTGCGACCCTATCCGTTCCACAGCTCACGAAATTGCGTCGCCACCAGCTGTTCGTAAGCGACCGGCTCGGCGGTGAGCCCGCTCGCCATGGCGAACTTGCTCAAGCCTGCAACGGCCTCGGGTGAAATGGCGGCGTCGTAGAACGGCACGTCGCGCGCGATCAGGCCTGCGATCAGCGGCACTTCCTCGGGCGGAAACAGACGTTCCGCGATCCCAGTCGAGAGCGACGGATCGGCCTTTAGCGCCTTTTGCGTCTTCACGATCGCGCGCACCGCGGCGGCGGCGGCTTGCGGCTCTTCCGCGATCAACCGCTCGGTCGTGGTCAGTGCGGCAAAATTATACCAGCGCGCGCCCGGCGGGCCGTCGCCGCGGCGCAGATCGAGATGGACTTTGGCGACGCCCGCCTTTTCGCCGAGCGCGACCCGCATGCCGTTGCCCCAATAGCCGTCGGCCAGGTTTTGCCTGATGGCCTCGACGCCGGCATGGCCCATGAAGCGTCCGGCCTGGGTCGGCGGCGCCGGCACGATCTGCGTATCGCCCCGCTCCACATTCAGTCCCGCTTCGGCCAACAGGTGGCGCAGGCCGAGCACCGGCGATTCCATGGACGAGGAAATCCGCAAGCCTTTGAGCGCGCCGACATCGCCGCGCTTGACATCGAGGTCGGCGCGAACGGCCAAAAACCAGTAGGAATATTGCGACAGCGCGCACAACAGCTTGGCGCCCTTCCAGGCCGGAAACGCGCGGGTCGCCGCATAGGCCGGGCCGCCGAAGAAATGCAACGCGCCGTCGCGCAACCGCTCCGGCCCGGTTCGCGCGCCGAACTCGCGCATCAGCTCGACGTCGATGCCTTCACTTTTGAAGAATCCCAGGTCAGCCGCGGCAACCGCGACGAAATACGAAGGCGAATCCAAATCGGCAACCGAAAGCTTGAACATTCATGTTCCCCTTGGGCGCGGCCCAAAAACTACATCGCATTCAACATCGCGCCGATCTTGGCGCGGACCTCGGGCGACAACGCCAATGTCTCGCGCGATGATCGCATCCATTTCCTCGCCGCTGCCGGCATCGACCATGAAGTGGCGCTGGTCGCAGGCGGCGAGAAAATCGGCGTCTTTGAGCATGTCTGCGAACGCCGTGCGCAGTGCCGCGAGCCGCTCCGCCGGCACGTCCGGTCCGGCGATGACCGAGCGGCCGACCTCGGCGGTGCCGGCGATGGCGCGCAGGATCACCCTGCCCTCGTCGGATGCCGCCAAGCTCCGGCAGCGTCGGCACGTTGGGCAGCAGCCGATGCCGCTTCAGCGCTGCCTGATAGATGATCGTCGCTTCGCCCTTGTCGATCCAGCCGGGATGGGCGACCAGCAGCCCGGCAGGCCGTAGGCGCCGGTGATGTCGACTTCGCCGCGCTCCATGGCGAGCAGGATATCGGTGGTGCCCTTGTAGCCGCGCACGATCTTGAATTTGGCGCCGCCATAGGCGTTGAGCGCCAAGGGATAAAGCACCGTGGTCGAGCCGCCGCCCGACGCGCCGACGGAATATTCCTTCTTGCGCACGTCCTCGAACGATGTGATCCCGGCCGCCGGCAACGCCACGCCGGTATCGATATTGGTGGTGACGCGGCCGATGTAATGAAAATTCGCGGCGTTCACCTTGGCCGGGCCGCCGACCGCGCTGTCGAGCGCCAAGGTCTGCGCCAGGCTGCCGAGCACGGTGCCATCCTTCGGCGCCACCTCCGCCATATATTTCGCCGCGACGAAGCTGCCGGCGCCCGGCATGTTCTCCGGCAGGATCGTCGGATTGCCCGGCAGATGGCGCGGCAGGAATTCGGCGACCAAGCGCGCGTAAAGATCGTAGCCGCCGCCCGGTCCATAGCCGATCAGCATGCGGATGGTCTTGCCGCGGTAGAAATCGGCGATCGGATCGGCGTTCGCCGCGGTGGCGCACGATGCGAGGCAAGCGAGAGCGGCAACGAGCGCTGCGATCCTGCTCATCGCGTGCGACTCACCGCTCCGCCAGCGCCGTCTTGCGCCACAGCGCCCACGGCCGCGCCGAGGCGCGCAGCATGGCGTCGTTCGAGGTGAGCGCCTCGGCCCGCGTCATGAAATTGATCGGGCCGCCGATGGTGATGGCGGCAAGCTGCTGGCGCGCATTGATCTCGGTGTAATAGGCGCGGAACACCGCATTGGGCAGCGACGGGCCGACCACGGAATTGCCGTGGCCGCGCATCAGCACCACCGCGGCGTCCTTGCCGAGCTTTTTGGCCAGATCCTTGCCGAGGTTCGGCGTCAGGATCATCAGGTCGGTGCCGTCGCCGACGCTTTTGCGGATCTCGAACAGCGGCACGCCCAGGCCGAGGAAGCCGGCATTGTGCAACAGCGGCCGCAGCTTTGCCCGCGTCACGGTGAACGGCACCACGGTCGGCGAATGGCTGTGCACCACGGCGTTGACGTCGGGCCGCGCCTTGTAGATCTCGCCGTGGATGAAGCGCTCGCGGTAGAGCAGCTTGCCGTCGTCCTTGGGATCGACGGTCTGGCTGTCGAGGTCGAGCACGAGAATATCGGCGGCGCTCACCGATTCCGGCGCGATCGAGCGCGAGATCAGATAGCGGTGCGGATTGCGCGGGTCGCGCACGCTGACATGGCCGAAGGCGTCGAGCACACCCAATCGCGCCAGCGCGCGGTTGGCGGCGACGAGATCGTCGATGAAAGCCTTGTCGAGCGGGCGTTCGGTTGCGCGCCGCGCTGCATTCGCTTTTGCCTTCATCGATCGACGGTCCCGCCTGCCTCGGAGCGCGCGGACCGTAACAACTTTATCGACGGCTCGGAAGTGTGCGATAACGCTCGGCCCATGCAGCAACGCCGCAGCAAGCCATGAACAATGCCGACCTGATCGTCGCCACGCTGAAGTCGGCCGGCATCACCCGCGGCTTCGGCATTCCGAGCGGCAACGTGCTGCCGCTGATGGAGGCGATGCGCAAGGGCGGCGTCGATTTCGTGCTCACCGCGCACGAAGGCTCCGCCGGCTTTGCCGCCGACGTCACCGGGCGCCTCACCGGCGCGCCGGGACTTTGCATCGCCACGCTGGGGCCGGGCGCGACCAATCTCGCCACCGGCATCGGCTGCGCGTAGCTCGATCGCTCGCCGCTGATCGCCATCACCTGCAATCTCAACACCGATCAGCTCGGCCGCCGCATCCAGATGTGGATCGATCATCACGCGCTGTTCAAGCCGATCACCAAGGCGACCCTGCAACTGCGCAAGGGCGAGATCGGCGCGACGCTCGCCGCGGCCGATCGCGCTGGCCTCGAGCGAGCCGCAAGGGCCGGTGCATCTCGACCTGCCCGAAGACGTTGCGCTGGCGGCGACCAACGAGCCGGTGCCGGCGCTCGTGGCGCCGGCCAAGCTTCCGCCGGCCGCCGATGCGGCGATCGAACGCGCCGCCGAATTGATCGCCGCCGCGCGGCGGCCGATCGCCGTGCTCGGCGCGTCGGCCATGCGGCTTGCCGATCCGGCGCCGCTGCTTCGCCGTGATCGAGCATTTCAATCTGCCGTTCGCCACCACGACCATGGCGAAGGGCCTGATCGACGAGGATCATCCGCTGTCGCTCGGCTGCATCGAGCGCGCCTGCCGCCAGGTGCAGCGCCGGCTGCTTCGTTCCGCCGATCTCATCGTCGGCCTCGGCTACGACACCATCGAGGTCGAATACGAAGCCTGGATCGGCGACGTACCGCTGCTGCAAATCGACATCGAGCCGGTCGATGTCGCGCCATCGGTCAAGCTCGCGCACCAGGTCGTCGGCGATCTGTCATCGTCGCTCGACGCGCCTTGCCGCGCGCAGCTGCGACGGCCAATACGTGGCTGCCGGACGAGATCGCCGCCCATCGCCGCGCCTTTCAGGCGGCGCTGCGGCCGGCAAACGCGGCGTTCACCGCCCATGCCGCGATCGACGCGGTGCGCCGCGCGCTGCCGCGCGACGGCGTGCTCGCCTTCGACGTCGGCGCCCACACCCATCAGATCGCCAGCCAATGGCCGGCGCACGCGCCAAAATCCTTCCTCATCACCAATGGCTGGTCGTCCATGGGTTTTGGCCTGCCCGGCGCGATCGCCGCCAAGCTGGCGCGGCCCGATCTGCCGGTGGTCTGTCTGATCGGCGACGGCTGTTTCCAGATGACCTGCGGCGAAGTCGCCACCGCCAAGCGGCTCGGCATCACGCTGCCCATCGTCGTGCTCGACGACAAGTGGCTCGCTCTGATCAAGGTGAAGCAGATCCGCCGCCAGTTCCCGCTTTACGGCACCGAGCTGCAGGCCGAGGATTACCGCGAGCCGCCGGCGCATTATTTCGGCGTGCCGGCGCACGGCGTGCGCAGTGCCGATGCACTTGGAAGACGCGGTGAAGACCGCGCTCGCCGCCGACGGGCCGACCGTGATCGAAGCGGTCGTCGATTCCGAGCATTACCTCGATACGGTTTACGATTGAATTGTTCAGCCGTGGCGGATTTTCAGCACCAGGATGATGAACGTCATCGCGAAGGTCACGACGCTCGAGCC
The DNA here is from genome assembly GCA_963831975.1 of uncultured Alphaproteobacteria bacterium. Classification (GTDB taxonomy): domain Bacteria; phylum Pseudomonadota; class Alphaproteobacteria; order Rhizobiales; family Xanthobacteraceae; genus BOG-931. Next base: position 291,678 of record CAWHSO010000025.1, on the reverse strand, counting down.
GATCAGCGGCCCATCGACGATCGCCAGCCCGTAAACCAGCCATAACAACACGCCGATGACGCACAGCGTCGTGCCCGGCAGCGAAATCGCCCTTGTGTCGCGCTCGCGAATGATCTTGGCCGCCTGCGGCACCCAGCACAGCGTGGTGAGCACGGCGCCGGCCGCGCCGATCGCTTCAACGAGGCCCGATGGCATCGCGACAAAGTCATGCGGATCGCCGTTTCGAATCGATCCGTAGTTTTTGCCGCCTGGGTGTGACAGAAATGAAACCACAAAACCGCGAAGCGTTTTTTCGCGGCGCGCGGAGCGCTGTTTGATCTTTCTGCTCCCCGATGTCATCGCATCGTCACGCATAAATCGTAAAATCATCAAGGCGTTAAACGCGCTTTGTCCCGCCGGCCGAATGCCGCGAGCGCGGCGCTAGTCGCCGCAATACAAGCGCCAATGGCTGCGATCAGATCATGAATGTGTCCGACCACACCCAGCGCGTCTTCGACACCGACCTGAGCAAGCTCACGCAGATGGTCGCCGAGATGGGCGGCTTGGCGCAAAAGCAGGTCACCGACTCGATCGACGCGCTGGCGCGCCATGACGTCGGCCTGGCGCGCCGCGTCATCGCGCTCGATGGAACCGTCGACGGCATGCTCCGCCAGATCGAGGAAAAGGCCGTGGCGACGATCGCGCTGCGCCAGCCGATGGCGTTCGATCTGCGGGCGCTCGTCGCCATGCTGCGCATTGCCAGCGACCTCGAGCGCATCGGCGACCTCGCCAAGAACGTCGGCAAGCGCGTCATCGCGGTCAGCGGCGAAAATTCGCAGCGCACCTTGATGCGGGGCTTGCGCCACCTGGCGACTCTGGTGGTCTCGCAATTGGCCGCGGTGCTCGACAGCTTCGTCGATCGCAACCCGCGCAACGCGCTGCGCGTCTGGCAAGGCGACAAGGAAGTCGACGCGCTCTATGTGTCGCTGTTCCGGGAGCTGCTCACCTATACGATGGAGGATCCCGGCACCATCTCGCTGTGCATCCACTATCTGTTCTGCGCCAAGAACATCGAGCGCATCGGCGACCACGCCACCAATATCGCCGAAGCCGTGCATTACATGGTCGAAGGCCACGCCATCGCCGGCGAACGGCCGAAGGGCGATACGTCGAGCTATGATCTGAACGAGACCATGGTCCCGGCGTAATGCGCCGGTGCCCGCCGCGCTGCGGGCATGTCCACCCGACCGCCAAAGAGCCGCAAGAACGCGGGCATTCCGCGGCGTTAACCGCTCGTTAGGGTTAACGGTCTATTGCTGGCCGACGCTTGGCAACGGCGCGTTCCTGCCTTTGCAGCTATCCAAACGGCTATCATCGCAGCGAACACGATGCGTCCGACCCGGTTCCGCCGCCTTCTGGCTTCCGCCTCGCTGCTTGCGGTCATCGCGGCCGCGGCCGCTGGATGCCAAACGATCGCGCCCTCGCCGACGGCCGAAACGACCGGCTCGCTGCCGCTCGCGCAGCGGCGGCCAGTCCGTCGGATGCGGCCTGGCGGCGCGACCTCGACGTCTACGGCGCGCAGTACCACGCCGATCCGACCAAGGTCGACGTCGCGCTGCACTATGCCCAGGCGCTGCGCGCCACCGGCCAGCGCGCGCAAGCGGTCGCCGTGCTCGAACGCCTGTCGATGCAAAATCCCCATGACAAGACCGTGCTCGGCGAATACGGCCGCGCGCTGGCGGAGGCCGGCGACTACGAACAGGCGCTCGACGTGCTCGGCCGCGCCCACTCGCCCGATCAGCCCGATTGGCACATCCTCTCCGCGCAGGGCGCGGTGCTCGATCAGCTCGGCCGCCACGCCGAGGCGCAACGCTATTACCAGACCGCGCTCAAGATCGTTCCCGACGAGCCGTCCGTGCTGTCCAATCTCGGCCTGTCCTACGCGCTGTCGAAGGACCTGCCGAACGCCGAGGCGACGTTGCGCCGCGCCGCCGGGCACCGGCCGGTCGATCCGCGCGTGCGGCAAAATCTCGCGCTGGTCGTCGGCCTGCAAGGCCGCTTCGCCGAGGCCGAGCAGATCGCGAGCGCCGACCTGCCGCCCGACCAGGCCGCCGCCAATGTCGCCTATCTGCGGCAGATGCTGGCGCGCAATAACGACGCGCCGAAACCGAAGCCGGTGGCGCGCGCCGCGGGCGGCACGAGCTGATTATCCAACGTCGAGGTCTTTACTGCAGCGCCATCACCCGGATCGCGGCCGGGCCGAGAATGACGACGAACAGCACCGGCAGGAAGAACACGATCATCGGCACCGTGAGCTTCGGCGGCAGGCCTGCGGCCTTCTTCTCGGCTTCCGACATGCGCATGTCGCGATTTTCCTGCGCCAGCACCCGCAGCGTGGTGCCGAGCGGCGTGCCGTAGCGTTCCGCCTGCTGCAAAGCCAGGCACACCGCCTTGACGCCTTCGAGGCCGGTGCGCTGCGCCAGGTTCTCGTAGGCCTGGCGGCGATCCGGCAGATAGGACAATTCCGCCGTGGTCAGCGTGAGCTCCTCGGCGAGCGCGACCGATTGGCGTGCCGATCTCCTCGCTGACCTTGCGGAACGCCGCTTCGATCGACATGCCGGATTCCACGCAGATCAGCAGCAGGTCGAGCGCATCGGGAAACGCGCGCTTGAGCGACAGCTGCCGCCGCTGGATCTTGTTCTTCAGGAACAGGTTCGGGCTCTGCATGCCGATATAGGCGGCAGCCGATCGACATGCGCGAACTTGACCATCGGCGGGTAATCGAGCTCGAGCACGACGAAAATATAGAACAGCGACACCACCAGCATGACGATCGGCATCGTCATGCGGAAGAACAGATAGGTGATATACGGCGCCTGGCCGCGATAGCCGGCTTGGACGAGCTTGGCGCGCGCCTCTTCCTGGCCGACCCACTTCGACAGATTGAAGTTGTCGACCACCGTCTTCATGTACTGCTTCGGCGATTGGCGCAGCATCGCCTTGCTGCCCTGCGCCATCCGCTCGCGCTCGCGCTGGCGGATTTTTTCGCGCTCCAGCGCCACCGCCTTCATCCGCTTGTCGAGCGTGTCGGTGACCAGATACGGCATGGCCAGCGTCAGCACCGTCGCGACCGCCGCGATGGCGGCGAAGATCATCGTCATGACGGCCGGATCGAGCGCTTGCGAGATCAAGGAACCCATCATGACGCGCGCCTCTAGAAATCGAAATTGATCATCTTGCGCATCACCAAGACGCCGATGAACATCCACATCCCGCAGCAGGCCATCATCATGCGGCCGAGCGGATCGGTCCAAAGCAGCTCGATGTAGGCCGGGCTCGTGAAATAGACGAGCCCCATCACCGCGATCGGCAGCGAGCCGATGATCGACGCGGAGGCCTTCGCCTCCATCGACATGGCCTGGATCTTCGCCTTCATCTTCTTGCGGTCGCGCAGCACCCGCGACAGGTTGCCGAGCGTCTCGGACAGATTGCCGCCGGCGCGCTGCTGGATGGAGACGACGATGCCGAAGAAGTTCGCTTCGGCGACCGGCATGCGCTCGTAGAGCTTGAGGCAGGCTTCGCCGAGCGGGATGCCGATGGTCTGGGTCTCGATGATGCCGCGGAATTCGCTGCTTGATCGGCTCGTCGGATTCGCTGGCGATCAGCTTGAGGCTGTCGAGCAGCGGCAGGCCGGCCTTGATGCCGCGCACGATGACGTCGACGGCGTCGGGGAAACCATTGAGGAATTTCGACTTCACGCCGCTTCTTGAGGAACGTCAGCAGCCACAGCGGCATGCCGAACCCGGCCGCGAAAGCCGAAGCCAAGCGCGGGCAGAAGCCCTGCGCCCAACAGCATCGCGGCCAGGAAAGCGCCGACACCGAGCGTGCCGGCGGTCACCATGAACCGGCGCTTCGACCAGTCGAGCCCGGCTTGCGTGAGCTGACCGACAGCGGCACGCGCTTGGCCTTTTTTTGCCGCTCTTCGATCTCCTTGAGCGTGCCTTCGACCTGCTCGCGCCGCGATTTCTGGGCAACACGGGTCGGCCGCGCCGAGACCGGCTCCGCACGCGCCACGCTCGCCATGCGCCGTTCGGCCTTCCGCTCGCCGGACAGAATGGGATAGACGAAGACCCACGCGACTCCGCCGATCGCGATCGCCACCAGGAAGAAAAGGCCGTAAGTCTCCATGGCCTAGCCTCGCACCTGCTTGGCTCGCGGCCTCGGCGGCATCGAGCGCGGCGGCGAGCCGCGCCTTCCTCGCCGTAATAGCGCGCGCGTTCCCAGAATTTCGGCCGGCCGATGCCGGTCGATTGGTGCTGCCCCATCAGATTGCCGTTGGCGTCCTCGCCGAGGATTTCGTAGATGAAAATGTCCTGGGTGATGATGACGTCGCCTTCCATGCCCATCACCTCGGTGATGTGGGTGATGCGGCGCGAGCCGTCGCGCAGGCGCGCCGCCTGGACGACGACGTCGACGGAGGCGCAGATCATCTCGCGGATGGTGCGCGACGGCAGCGCGTAGCCGCCCATGGTGATCATCGATTCCAGACGCGAGAGCGCCTCGCGCGGCATGTTGGCGTGCAGCGTGCCCATCGAGCCGTCGTGGCCGGTGTTCATCGCCTGCAACAGGTCGAAGGCTTCCTGGCCGCGCACCTCGCCGACGATGATGCGTTCCGGCCGCATGCGCAGGCAGTTGCGCACCAGATCGCGCATGGTGATCTGGCCCTCGCCTTCGAGGTTCGGCGGCCGCGTTTCCAGGCGCACCACGTGCGGCTGCTGCAATTGCAGTTCGGCGGCGTCCTCGCAGGTGATGATGCGCTCGTCGTCGTCGATGTAGCGGGTCAGGCAATTGAGCAGCGTGGTCTTGCCGGAGCCGGTGCCGCCGGAGATCAAGGTATTGACGCGGCAGCGGCCGATGACCTTGAGGATTTCCGCGCCTTCCGGCGAGATCGAGCCGTATCTGACGAGCTGCTCGAGCGTGAGCTTGTCCTTCTTGAACTTGCGGATGGTGAGCGCCGGGCCGTCGATCGCCAGCGGCGGCACGATGGCGTTGACGCGCGAGCCGTCCGGCAGGCGCGCGTCGCAGATCGGCGAGGATTCATCGACGCGGCGGCCGACCTGGCTGACGATGCGCTGGCAGATGTTGAGCAGTTGCTGGTTGTCGCGGAAGCGGATGCCGGTCTTCTGGATCTTGCCGGCGACTTCGATGTAGACCGTGCCCGAGCCGTTGACCATGATGTCGGCGATCTCGTCGCGCGCCAGCAGCGGCTCGAGCGGACCGTAGCCGAGCACGTCGTTGCAGATGTCGTCGAGCAGATCCTCCTGCTCGGAGATCGACATCACGATGTTCTTGATCGCGATGATCTCGTTGACGATGTCGCGGATTTCCTCGCGCGCGGAATCGGCGTCGAGCTTGGCCAGTTGCGCCAGATCGATCGCCTCGATCAGGGCGCCGAAGATCGTGCCCTTGACCTCGTAATAGGACTCCGAGCGGCGCGAATCGACCGCGGAGGGAACCTGGGGCCGGCGGCGTTTTCGGCCCGGCCGCCGCGTCTTTGCCCGGCGTCGGCGCGCCGATCAGCGGCGCGCCGAGGCCCGCGGAGGGAAACGGCGTGCGGCCGACTTCGCCGGCTGGCGTCGCCGGCGGCGGCGCCGCGGCTGGCGCGGGCGACGCCGCGCGCTGCGCGCGCAGCCGCAGCCGGCGGCGCTCTTCGACGCTGGTAGGACTACCGGTGGGACGCTTGCCAAACACGAACGCAACTCCAACGCATTATTAGGTTTTCCGCCGCAACAACTTGTCGATCAGCGGCGACAGCAGGCCCGAGCGCTGCTTCTTGGTCTCGACGCGCCCGGTCAGGAGCTGCGCCAATTGCCGGAACATTTCGGCGGTGCGGTGGCCCGCGGAAATCTCCGCGATCATCTGCCCGTTATTGGCGGCGGCGCCGAACAATTGCGGCTCGAACGGAATGATCGCCACCGGCTCGTCTTCCAGCGCCTTGGCGAAATCGGCGGCCTTGATCTCCGGCCGCTTCGGCACGCCGACCTGGTTGAGACAGTAGCGCGGCCGGTGATCGTTCGGCCGCGACGCCTTGAGCAGGTCGTAGATGTTCTTGGCGTTGCGCAGATTGGCGAGATCGGGCGCGGCGACGATGAGGATTTCGTCGGCGCCGATCAAGCGTCTGCTTGCTCCAGCCGGTCCATTGATGCGGCACGTCGAGCACGACGCAGGGCACCGTTGCGCGCAGCGAATCGAAGATCGAGTCGAACGCGTCGGCGCCGAAATCGTAGACCCGGTCCAGCGTCGCCGGCGCCGCCAGCAGGCTCAAATGATCGGTGCACTTCGCCAGCAGGCGGTCGACGAAGGCGGTGTCGATGCGGTCGGGCGAAAACACCGCTTCGGCGATGCCCTGCGGCGGATCCTGATTGAAATCGAGGCCGGCGGTGCCGAACGCGAGATCGAGATCGGTCACCACCGCATCGAGCATCAGGTCGCGCGCGAGCGAGAACGCGATATTGTGGGCGACGGTGGAGGCGCCGACGCCGCCCTTGGCGCCGACCACGGCGATGATGCGGCCGACCGGCTTGGCATCGGGCGCCGAGAACAGTCCGCACACCGCGCGCACGACCTGCAAGGTGCCGACCGGCGAGATCAGATAGTCGCTGATGCCGCGCCGGACCAGCTCGCGATAGAGCGTGACGTCGTTCATGCGGCCGACGATGACGACGCGGGTGCCGGCGTCGCAATAATTGGCGAGCTGATCGAGACCGGCGAGGATCTCCTCGCCGCGGCTCGTCGGATTCCAGGATGATGACGTTCGGCGTCGGCGCGCTTTGATAGGCTTCGACGGCCGCGGTCAGGCCGCCCATCTGGATGCGCATATGCGCCTTGGCCATGCGCCGGTCTTCGCTGGCGCCCTGGATGGCGGCGGCGGTTTCCACGGTTTCGCAGAAGGCCTGCACGGAAACGCGCGGCGCCGGCGCGATGTGCTCATCGCGGCCGACGATGTCCGTGAGTGCGCCCTCGTTCCCGAGCAGCTTGACTAGCTTGTTCCATCAGGTCCCGACATCATTGGCCAAAGTCGCTGATCTTGGCCGCATTGGCGTTCGGATATTGCGTCGCGGTGCTCTCACCGTCGCGATATTTCTCGCATCACCTTGGTGCGCCGCATGGTGTAGGGCGGCGTCTCGTGCTGCGGCTGCACCAGGTCGGACGGATTTGTCGACCATGGCGGCGAGATTGCGCTGGGTCGCGCAGCCGAAATTCCAGTGCGGCTGGTTTTCGAAATAATCGCGGTTGTAGGCTCGGCCCGATATCTTCCGGCCACATGCCGCAGGGCCCGGCTTGCGCGGTGATTTTCGGATAGGTGATGCGAACGGTCGCCAGCGTGTGCGCATTGGCCGGATAGTTGCGCACCATCATGCTTTTCGGCGGCACGCCGGTCGCCGCCAGGATCGACTGAATTTCGCGCAGCGCTCCGGCCGCGGCGCGCCTCGTTGACGGTGCCGGTCGGCAGATCGATCAGCACGCCGCCGGTGGCTTCGTGCTTCCAGGTTTGCGCGAATGCCAGCAGCTTCGGCGCGTTGCTCCGCGGTGAGCTCGCCGCGATTGGAGCCGATGAAGATTTGCAGCGTGCGCTCGCGCTTCCGTGATCGTGATCGGATGGCGCAAGCGATAATCGTACGGCACGCCGGGCGCGGCCGTGGTCACCTGATCGGTCTGGCAGGCGCAAACCAGAAGGCCGAAGCCCGTGACGATGGCGGCACGCAACGCCGCCGCAGCGCTGCCGCGGCGGCCGGTGATCATTGTGCGGACGGTGTGCATCGATCGTCTCCTGACACCGGCTTCAATCGAGGATGAATCCGTAGCGGCCGTGGTAACTGTCCGGCTCATCGGGACTTCCGCCACCGCCGCCGACGCCGTAGATGCGGTTGAGATGGCCGAGCAGAACCTGCGCCGGATCGCTCGGATCGGCGAAGCCGTCGTCGGGCCGCGACAAATCCTTTTGCGCCACCGCGCGCACGACGTAGGGCGTCACCAGCACCACCAGCTCGGTGCGCTGATTGATGTAGTCGTTGCTGCGGAACAGCGGTCCGAGAACCGGCAGCTCGGCAAGACCCGGCAGGCCGTTGATGTTGTGCTTGGTATCGTCCTGGATCATGCCGGCCATGGCCAGCGTGCCGCCGGACGGAATTTCCACCGTGGTATCGGCGCGCCGGGTGCGGATCGACGGAACAGTCGCCGACGCGCTGGTGCCGGGCTCGACGACGGTTATCGAATTCTGGGTCGACAGGTCCGACACCTCGGTCATCACCTTGAGGCTGATGCGGCCCTCGGCGAGCACGACCGGCGTGAAATTCAGACTGACGCCGAATTTCTTGAAAGTGATCGACGGCTGACATGTCGTCGGCGCGCCCGGCGTTGTCGACGTCGGCGAGCAGGAGTAGCCGCTCAGGACCGGAAACTCGCCGCCGGCCATGAAGGTCGCGGTTTCGCCGGAGATCGCGGTCAGGTTCGGCTCGGCCAGCGTGTGAATGACGCTGGCCTGTTCCATGGCCTGCAACGTGGCGGTGACCGACTTGAAGGTGCCGTTGATCGCGGAGCCGCTGAGCGACTGGCCATAGGCCGAGAACGGATTGGTGTTGTTGAAATTGACGACGGCCGTGCCGTAGCCCAGCGACCCGGAAAGATTGACGCCGAGCTGCTTGATGACGTCGCGCTCGACCTCGGCAACCGTCACCTTGAGCATGATCTGGTCGCGGCCGCGAACGACAAGAGCGTTGACGACCCGGTCTGCCGAACCGGCAGCGATGGTTCCGGTGGCCGTCATGGCTTCGACCAGGCGCGACGCCATGTCGTAAGCCTGCTGCGACTCCAGTTGGCTCGCCACGGTGCCGGACAGGACGACGGCATCGCCGATGCCCTCGACCGTGATGTCGTCGTTCGGCAGCACGTGCTTGAGCGCCGAGCGAATGCCGTTGAGATCGCGCATCACGGCGATGTCGAGGCTGGCGATCTGCTTGCCTTGGGCGTCAAAGATAAAAACGCTGGTCTGGCCTTGCTTGATGCCGATGATGTAGGCGCGGCGCGAGGAGCGTACGACCACGTTGGCGATCGTGGGATCGGCGACCAGAACATCTCTGATGTCGCGCGGCAGATCGATGACCAGCGACTTGCTGACGCCGAGCGCCACGGAGTGCGATGAGGCATCGCTCGCCGCAATCTGCAGGGACTGGACCGCCGGCAGGCTCGCCGGCGCGTCGCCGGCGACGCTGGCCTGCCACGGCACAAGCGATGACACGGCGATCAGGCTGGCGAGAGCCGTCGCGCGGATCGATGTCCTTGTTGCCATGGTGAGGTCCCTTTGTCCGATCAGTGGGATAGCGACAGGGTACTCACGCCGAAACGCACGGTATTCATGGGGCCGCGCCGGTCATTGTCGTCGCCGCCCTCGACGGTCGATGATTGCGAGTCGACCAGGCTGCGCAATGCCAGCGACAGCGTGCCGAGCTGACGCGACATCGCGAGAGTCTCGGCCTGGTCGGGATTCAATTCGAGCGTCGCGGTCTTGCCGACCACGACCTTCTGGCCGGCTTTTTCCTCGACCGCCTGGTCGATCGCCAGAACGCGCACGTTGCGCAAGATCGCTTCGCTGACGATCTTATCGATGCCGATCAGCTTTTCCGCCGCCTTGTCGTGACGCGTCAGGAGGACGTCGACGTGATCGTCGGGCAGGATGAAACCGCCGGCGCCGTTCTCGGCGGAAACCTCCATCGATACCGCGCGCATGCCCTTGGTCAGCACGGCGGCGAGGAAGCCCGAGCCTTTTGCGAACACCACCGCCGGGTCGCGGATCGGCTCGCCGGCGGCGATCGGTATGCGCACGATGGCACCGACGAATTGCCGCATCGCGTCCGGCCGTTCGGTCTTTTTCACGAAACTCTGATTGGCCGCCGCCTGCGGCCAGAGCTGCCAGCCGATATCGCCTTCGCCGATCAGCTGACCGCGACCGAGGTCGTTCTTGGCGACCAGAACTTCGACGGTGGCGAGCGGCGGTGGCGGCGGCGGAGCCGGCGGCGGCGCCTCGTGATGGCCGCTCGCCAAAAACGCCGCAATCCCGCCAGCGGCGAGAGCGACACCGAGGACAACGAGACGCGCGGCTTTCATTACGCTTCACTTCCCACGTGACGGCGCGGAAGCGCCGTCATCGCCGGATTTGACCAGCTAAACGTCAAGGCATGGTTAATGAGGCGTATCCAAATCGCGTTAATCTTGCGTTGCTTCGGCCCTTGCCGGGCGCCGCAAGCTTAAAGGCCGAGCGCCGTCATCCACTCGGTCTGCGGATAGACCACGAGCGCCGCGACCGCCAAGGCGATGCCGTAGGGCACGCCGCAATCCGGCCGGTGCAGCCGCTCGGCCCATTCCCGGCCGAGCAGGACTTGCGGCATCGGCAGGGCGCGATACTGGATCAGGAGCAGCGTCAGCGCCCCGCCAAGCAACGAGGCGTAGACCAGATAGTCGGCGAGATGACCGACGCCGAGCCACAGCACCGTGGTGGCGGCGAGCTTGGCATCGCCACCGCCGATCCAGCCGCGGGTGAAGCACAAGAACGCGACCACCAGCACCGCCGCGGCGGCGCCGGCATGGACCGCCATGTCGTGGGCGCTCATCCCGGTGAGCAAGGCCAGCAGGACGAAGCCGCCGACGAGGATCAGCGACACCCGGTTGGCAATGGTCATGGTGAAAAGATCGCTGGAGGCCGCGAAAGCCATCATCGCCGGGAACAGCGTCAATCTGATCAGCTTCGGTCAACATGGCGTCCGCATACCCGTTCGCGGGTTTAAGGCCGGTTAGCGAAGGCAGCGCCGGAAAGCGAAAAGGCTCCGGCAAGCGACCGGAGCCCTCTCGTAATGCAGTAAAGACGACGCTTACTTGAGGGCGGTCGAAACGCTGGAGAAGGTGTTCTTCAGGTTGGTGCCGAGGCCCTGGACGACGGCGATGATCGCAACCGAAATGCCGGCAGCGATGAGTCCGTATTCAATGGCCGTGGCGCCCGACTCGTCCTTCACGAAACGCGCAAAAAGGGTCTTCATGAGTTGGCTCCTTAAGGTCCACACGTGGCTGTCTGAGCGTGACCCAGCGGCCGTTTTTTCCGGTCGTTTGGATCATCGGCGACGCTATCAACGAGAAATTTCAATGGGGTTAAATCGTTCGATGAAACCCGCGGTATATCGCCTGTTCCGTATTGTAGTTAACAACGCATTGCGATCGGGCGAATTGCGACATCGCTACGCAGCGAGCCTGTAAGCTCCTGCGTCGACGCGGCAGGGTGCGATAGGTTCCTGGATGCCGCCGCCGCAACGAGATGGATAGCAAACAACAGTTTCGATCAGGTAAGCTCGCGGCGCAAAGTTTTTATCAAATCGTTATTTGACATCGCCGCCATGCGCCCGCCGCGGTTCCGCGGCCGGCATCTTTCACGCCGTATTAATGGCCGTACCGATATCAACTTGGGCGCCGCCGCTGCCATGCGGATCGGGCCTCATGCGGGATCGAAACATGTTTCTGCCGCCAGACGGCGCACCGGGCGCCGACAGCATGGGCCTCGAGCTGCTCGCGTTCTTCAACAGCGTTGGCGAAACGTTGACCAAGAACATCTGGATCTCGCTGGCGCTGGCTGCCGTCTTCACGGTGCTGACCTCGTTCTGGGCCTGCAATCCCGGTCGGCCGTGGTGGCGCAAGCCCGATATCGTCACCGATCTTTGCTATTGGTTCTTCATCCCCGTGATCACGCGTTACTTGCGCATCGGGCTGCTCATCGTCGGCGCCGCGCTGTTGTTCGGCATCACCACGGCCGACGGTCTGATCGCCTTCTACGACAACGGCCACGGGCCGCTCGCTGCGCTGCCGATCGCCGTACAGATGGTGCTGTTCCTGGTCGGCGAAGATATCATTCTGTACTGGACGCACCGCGGTTTCCACGGCGAGAGAATGTGGAAGTACCACGCCGTGCATCACTCGTCCGAGGAGCTGGAATGGATCTCGGCCGCGCGCTTCCATCCGGTCAACCTGTTCCTCGGCAGCGTGTTCGCCGACGTCGCCTTGCTGCTTGCCGGCATCTCGCCCAACGTCTTCCTGGTGCTCGGGCCTTTGACCATCGCCCATTCCGCCTTCGTGCACGCCAATCTCGATTGGACGCTGGGGCCGTTCAAATACGTCATCGCCGGCCCGGTGTTCCACCGCTGGCACCACACCGCGGCGGAGCGCGGCGGCGAGCGGAATTTTGCCGCAACCTTCCCGGTGCTCGATCTGATGTTCGGCACCTTCTATATGCCGGCCGGCGAGCTGCCGGATGACTACGGCATCGCCGAGCGCGAATTTCCCAAGACGTTTCCGGCCCAGCTCGCCCATCCGTTCACGCAGTGAAACGGCGTTACTCCGGATTTCGCGGCAAGCGTTAAGCAAGCGTCACCGCGCCGGCACAGCGGTCGGGCCCGGCCGATTTGCACTTCATTCACTAATTTGCAGTCAAGTGGACCGGTCATAGTACGGGTTCTTTAGTCGTCGAATCCGCGTAGCGTTTCGGAGAGTATCGATGACGGCGTTGTGCTTGCGCGGCCTCGCGGCGCTCAGACCGCTCTGCTGGCTGGCGATGGCTCTGTTCCTTGCCGCGGGTGCTGCCGCGGTCCGCGCCGACGACACGGTCGTCGTGCATCTCGACGAGGCCAGGGTCATCAAGCTCCCCGACCGGGCGGCCACCGTGGTGATCGGCAACCCGCTGATCGCCGACCTGTCGGTCCAGCCCGGCGGCCTCGCCGTCCTCACCGGCAAGTCCTACGGCGCCACCAACTTCCTCATCATGGACAAGAGCGGCGCGGTGCTGACCGAGCACAACGTCGAAGTCCAGGGGCCGACCGACAAGATCGTCGTGGTCTATCGCGGCGTAAACCGCATGACCTATAGCTGCACGCCGGAGTGCGCGGCGCGGGTCACGCTCGGCGACCAAACGGAGTTCTTCGCCGATACGCTCGCCCGCATGACGGCCCGCAACGCCCAGTCCTTGGCTGCCGGAGCCGGCGCACTGACCGCGGGTGCCACGGTTGACGAGGTCTTAAAGCCGCGTCGCCGGTTAGCGGCATTCGCTGCAACCTATCGCCAATAGCTGCCAGGTAATGCTTCACCGTGGGCTCGCGCCGATGCGCGGCCGCACTGGGTGAGGGTGACATGTTCGAGCAGCTGAAACCAAAAATTTCAGCGCGGGCAGTCCGGCTGCTGACGTCGCCGCTGCCGCGCCGTTTCATTTCGCAACGCAAGGCATCGACCACCGTCGAGTTCGGCCTCTTGGCGGCGCCGTTCGTCGCCTTGATCTTCGCCATCCTGCAAACCGCGATCCTGTTCTTCGCCGGGCAGTCGCTCGAGACCGCAGCCGCCACGGCGTCGCGGCTGATCCTGACCGGCCAGGCGCAGACGCAGGGCTGGACCGCGGCGCAATTCAAGTCGCAGGTCTGCAGCGTCATCACCGGCCTGTTCAATTGCCAGAGCGGCGTTTATGTCGACGTCGAGACCTATTCGTCGTTCGCCGCGGTCGGCCTCGGCATGCCGGTCAGCAACGGCACCTTCAACAGCGGGAGCCTCGGCTACAATCCCGGCGGCCCGGGCGACATCGTGGTGGTGCGGCTCTATTACAAGTATCCGGTCTATGTCGATCTGATCGGCTTCAACCTCGAGCACCTTGAACGGCGGCTTCAATCTTCTGGCCGCCACCGCCGTCTTCAAAAACGAACCCTACGCAGCATCCTGAGGAGACGGCGCCATGATCGCTCTCGCTCGTCACATATGTCCGGCGGCCTCACGCGCTTTGCCAAGGCGCGCAGCGGGCTAGCCGCCGTCGAGTTCGCCATGCTGCTGCCGATCATGATGACGCTCTATCTCGGCTGCGTCGAGATCACGACCGCCGTCGCCACGCAGCGCAAGGTCACCTTGACCGCGCGCGCGCTCGCCGACCTGCCGAGCCAGTTCACCGCCATCACCAACGCCGACATGACGAATATCCTCAACGCCTCGTCCGACATCATCGCGCCTTACGCGGCCGCCCAGCTCAAATCGGTGGTCTCGGAGCTTGCCATCGACGCCAACGGCCAGGCGACGGTGGTCTGGAGCGATACGCTCAACGGCACCGCGCGCACGGTCGGCACCGTCGTCAACATCCCGGCGAATCTGGCGGTGGCCAACACCTATCTGCTGCTCGGCGAGGCGCAGTACAGCTACAATCCGACCTACGGCTATGTCGTCACCGGCACGCTGACGCTCAGCGACCAGATCTACATGCGGCCGCGCCAGTCGAATTCGGTCTCGCGCAAAGCATCGTGAGCTGCGTCACGGAATCGGCAGCGCCGTCGTCGACTTGATCTTTTCCATGGCGAAGCGCGAGGTGACGTTCTTCAGCGGCACCGCGGCAATCAGCTTTTTGTAGAACGTGTCGTAGCCGGCGATGTCGGGCACCACGACGCGCAGCATGTAATCGACGTCGCCGGCCATGCGGTAGAATTCCATCACGTCGGGCATGGCGCCGACCACCTGGGCGAAGCGGTCGAGCCATTCCTGCGAATGGTCGCCGGTCTCGACCGAGACGAAGATGGTGACGCCCAGCCCGATGCGGTCCTGATCGACCAGCGCGACGCGCTTCTGGATGACGCCTTCGGACTCCAGCCGCTGGATGCGCTTCCAGCATGGCGTCGACGACAGGCCGACCCGGGAGCCGATCTCGGCAACCGACAGCGCGGCGTTCTCCTGCAGAACCGCAAGGATTTTCCGGTCAATGGCGTCCATCACGGCGAATAATCTTCCAAATCAATGAGGGCAGACCTCTATATATAGAAGATTATTCTAAATCAAGTGCGGAAATGGCTCGAATGGCCGGCCAAAAACGCCTCGACTTCCGCCCGGGTCGGCGCCCCGGCCGAGCCGCCGACCCGGCTGCATTTGATGCCGGCGACCGCGGCGCCAAAGCGCATGGCCTCGACCTCGCTGCGCCCCTCGGCCAGCGCCAACGCAAAGCCGCCGTGAAAGGCGTCGCCGGCGCCGAGCGTATCCACTGCGTCGATTTCGAACACCGGCAACTGGCAAAGCTTGCCGCCTTCGAGAAACAAAATGTCGTTCGGCCCATTGCTCACCGCGAGAAAGGCGTCGGTCTTGCGCGCGATGCGTTGCAGCCCGGCGGCGAGATCGGCGGCGCCGGTGGTGGCGCGCAAACATTCCGAGGAAAAGATCACGTGGGTTGCGATGCGAAACAGCGGATCGTCTTCGTCGGTCGGCCGGTCGCCGTCGAGGATCACCGGCACGTTGCGCCGCCGCGCCGCCTCACAGATCGGTTCCACGAAAACCGGATAGCGGTTGTCGGCCAGCACCGCGTCCGCGGATGCCACGATCTTGTCCGGATCGGCCGGTGTCGTCGAGGCGATGCGCTCGTCGCGATAGGTCACGATGGTGCGGTCGCCGCGCGCATCCATGAAGATCGCCGACAGCGCCGTCGCCAAGCCGTCGACGCGCTGGCAGAACGTACAGTCGATCTTTTCGCGCGCGAATGCAGCCAGCACGCGATCGCCATTGGCATCCTCGCCCGCGGGTCCGCCCATCGGGCCGGCGAGCGACGCGCGGCCGCCGAGGCGGGCGATCGCCACCGCCGCATTGGCCGCGCAGCCGCCGTTGACCACGAAAAAACCAGTGGCCTGCACTTTGCCGTCGGGCTGCGGGAATTGCTCGACGCGAAACACCTCGTCGAGCACGATGATGCCGGTGCAGAGGATGTGCGGCGCGTCACCCAAGGACATGTCAGTCAAGCGACATGGCAGCCATCCTCGACGAAGCTGCGAATGAGATGGTGGGCGATGGCGACCGGCGGCGGCGTGGTCAAGCCGTCGGGATGGCGGCGGCCGAGCATCAGCGCCAATTCCTCGCGCGAAAACCAGCGCGCGTCTTCGATCTCGCTGCGGTCGATGACGATTGTTTCAGACAGCGCTTGCGCATGGCAGCCGATCATCAGCGAGCTCGGGAACGGCCACGGCTGCGACATGGCATAAGTGACTTTGCCGCAGCGGATGCCGGCTTCTTCCAGCACCTCGCGCCGCACCGCTTCCTCGATTGTTTCGCCAGGCTCGGCGAAGCCGGCCAGCGCCGACCACATGGTCGGCGCAAACCGCGGCGAGCGGCCGAGCACGCAGCGCTCGCCCGCGATCGCCAGCATGATCACGACCGGATCGGTGCGCGGAAAATGCTCGGCCTTGCACGACGGGCAATCGCGCCGCCAGCCGCCTTGCACCACGCGCGTCGGCGTCCCGCAATTCGGACAGAAGCGATGGCGCGCATGCCAACCGATCAGCGCCTTGGCTTCGGCGAGCGGCGGCAGATGCACGGCGTCGACCAAGCCTTGCACCGCGATGGTGCGTAGGTCGGTGATTTTCAGATCGTTGCGCGCCTTGAGCGGTTCGATCGCCGCCGGATCGAGGCCGAAGCCGAAGCGCGGCGCTTCGCCTAAGAGGCCGAGGAAGATGGTTTCGCGCGCGTTGCCGAGTGCAGCCTGCTTCGGCGGGCGAGAACAGCGGATCGAAGGCCTCGCCGCGTTCTTTCATCACCACGAGCTCGCCGCCGACGACATAGCCGCCGGCGCGATCGTCTTGCAAAAATTTCGCCAGCACCGCGTCGTCGCCGCGGCGGTCGGCGGCGCGATCGATGGCGCTCGCCGTGTAGCCGAGGTGCGGTCGCGGGCCGAGTTCGGGGCGTTCGGACACGATGCGGGGATCGATCACTCAGCCGCTTCGCGCAACGGCCGCGGATAGATCGCGTCGTAAAGCTCCGGCCGCTGCCATTGCGGACCGAGCACGCCTTGCTTGGCGCCGCAACCGGCCGACGAGCCGACCTGATCGCGTCCGGCGCGCAGCTGGCGCACGCGATCGAGGCTGACGTCGACCAGGCTCATGCCGGCCACCGTGCTCTCGAACACGATCTCCTCGGGCGTCGCCACCATGGCGAGGCCGCGCTGGCCGTGATCGAACAGATTTTGCGTCGTCACCACGATGGACAAGATTCTCGATGGCGCGCGCCCAGATCAAGGTTCGCCATGTCGCCCACAGCCGGTTCTTGTCCGTGCCCGCCGGCATGAAGATCAGTTCGGCGCCGCGCAGCGCCAGCGCTCGCGACACTTCCGGCATATAGACCTCGCTGCACATGGCGAGCCCGACTTTGCCATGGGCGGTGTCGAACACCGGAAAATCGTTGCCCGGCGTGTATTGGAACTCCCAATCCTTGCCGCCGGTATAGATCCACGGACCGTTCGGATGGGTGCGGCGGTAGCGCGCCGGCGCGCGGCCGTCCGGATAGGCCATGACGATCAGGTTGTAGGCGGTCGCCGCCTTGCGATCGATCGGCTCGATGGTGCCGAATACCACATGCACGCCGTGGGTCGCCGCCGCCTCCGCCATGGCCGCGGTCGGGTCGAAGGTCGCCGGCATGCGCCACGGCCCGGGATAGGTTTCCGGAAAGCAGACGAAATCGGCGCCCTCATGGGCGGCGTGCTCGATCGCGCTCACGGCGTCGGCGACATTGCGCTCGTCCTCGCCGGGACGGTGCGAAATCGGCTGCACAATGGCGATGCGGAAGGTCATGGCGGGCTCCTGATCGCGCTTTTCCCCCGTAAATTCCGGGGCTTCCTCTCGGCGGCGGATTGAAGCCGCCGCGTTCAATAAGGTCAAGTCGCGGCAATCTCTTCACCTCCCCCCGCAGGGGAGGTTGCCGCGCCAAGCGCGGCGGTCGGGGCCGGTTCATCTACAACGCGAAAAAACCGCGGTCCGGAACGACTGGCGCGCCAACAGCTGGAAGTGCAAGTTTTGATTTGACAACTAAGGGTATAAAGGGAACTAAATGCGGCACTTCTGATTTTGTTTTGCCAAGCCAATAACTTAACCCGGGGGGGTCAATAAAATGGCTGTAATCTGCACAACTATAAGCAGTTGGATAGGACAATACGTACTCACTCCAATCAATACTTGGGTTGCAACCCAGCAAAACCAGCAAGTCCAAGTTCAATCTTGGGTCAATCAGCAGCAACAACGATGTCATCAGTATCCGTGGTGGAATCCACTGGGATGGTTTTGCTGGTTCGTCACCATCTTGGTGCAAGTGCTTATTTGGGTATGGCGATTGGTAACTGTCCTGGTGCAAGCGATTGTTTGGCTATGGACATGGATACTCATCCCGATCGTGACCGTGACTTGCAACACGATTGTTGGCTTTATTTGGTTGGTGCTTCTCTCCTGGTCGACGGCTGCAATCAGCGCTGTACAAGCGCTTGTCAACTCATCATCGAACGCCTGGCTTTGGGGCATACACTGGTTTGTGTCGCCCTCGGGAATTACATTCGTGCAAGTGTCCAAATCAAGCACCGGTATCAACGGCGCGACAGGATTCATGAATTATGACTACACTTTCATCTGTAATTGCCATCCCTGGCAACAGATCAGCATTACTGTCCAAGCGACCAACGATGATGAAGCTGCAATTTTAGCCGAGCAACAATGTGCAAAACAGTGCTAATGAAAATAAATGGCTGCTCGGCGTTTCAAGTGGATCGGTGGATGTCGGTTTAAGCTTTCCCCGCTCGCATCGAAGCGAGGAGACCCTCAGGTTGGCGGTTGTTGCGTAGTCCCTTGCTGCATATCTCGCGGCGCCGATAGACGTGGGTTTGCTCCGCTCAACCCGTGATCGCAGAGCGATTGCGCAAGTGCCGCGCTGTGCATTTTCATCGATTGACCGTAAAGTCGCCCCAATCGCCAAGGGAAGGAACTCATGCCGCGCCCATCACGTATCGCCGTCATCGGTGGCGGCATCGGCGGGCTCGCTGCGGCGCTGGCGCTGGAGCGGCGCGGCGCCGAGGTGGTGGTGCATGAGCAGTCGGGCGCGCTGAGCGAGATCGGCGCCGGGCTGAACCTCACGCCCAACGCGGTCAAGGCGTTGCGCGCGCTCGACCTCGAACAGGACGTCCAGGGGATCGCGGCAGAAACCGATTTTCTCAACATCCGCAGCTGGAAGAGCGGCCGTTACATTTCGCGCACCAAGCGCGGCGATTTCCGCCAAAAATTCGGCGCGCCGAATTTTCGGTGCACCGCGCCGACCTGCTCGAGGTTTTGGCGGCGGCGCTCAAGACAACGCAGCTCCGCTTCGGCGCCCGCTGCGTCGGCGTCGAAGGCGGCGCGCGTTCCGCCACGGCGCGCTTTGCCGACGGCAGCACGATCGAGGCCGATGTCGTGGTCGGTGCCGACGGCATTCATTCGGCGGTGCGCGAAAGCCTGTTCGGCGCCGACAAGCCGCGCTTCACCGGCTGCATCTGCTGGCGCGGCATGGTGCCGGTCGAGGCCGTGCCGGCCGACATCGATACCAAGAACGGCGCCATGTGGATGGGCCCGCACGGCCATGTGGTGCATTACCCGGTGCGCCGCGGCGAGTTGCTCAACATCGTCGCCCATGTCGACAGCGACGCCTGGACCGAGGAATCCTGGACGCGGCAATGCGACGTGGCCGAAGTGATGACGACCTATGCGGCGTGGAATCCGGCGCTGACAAAACTCTATCCGTGCAGCGAGCGCTGGTACAAATGGGCGCTGTACGACCGCGACCCGCTGGAACGATGGAGCGTCGGCCGCGCCACATTGCTCGGCGATTCCGCGCACGCCATGCTGCCTTATCTCGGCACCGGCGCCGGCATGGCGATCGAGGACGCATGCGTGCTCGCCGCATCGATCGCGCGGGAGGGCGACGATCTCAGCGCGGCACTGTTGCACTACGAGCGGTTGCGCGTGCCGCGCACCAAGGCCGCCGTGCTCGGCGCCCGCGCCCGCGCCAAGGAAAACCATCTCGCCTCGCCCTGGGCACGGCTCAAGCGCGACCTGACCTTCAAGCTGCGCGAACGCTTCGGCGGCGAAGACAACACCGCGTTCAAGGTCGGCTGGCTTTACGAATACGACGTCGGGCGTGAAATTTCGTAGGGTGGGCAAAGCGAAGCGTGCCCACGCGGCTCGGCACAGCGTGGGCTTCGCTTCGCTCAGCCCACCCTACAAAACTACAAAACGCGGTCGCGAATCGCGGCAACGAAGCGCTCCATCGCATCCGCCGCATAAGCACGCCGCGGCACCGCACCCCAGACCGGCTTCGGCCACGCCGCATCGTCCTTGCGCCGCGCCACGATGTGGACATGCAACTGCGGCACCACGTTGCCGATCGCGGCCACGTTGAGCTTGTCGCAGCGCGTCTCGTCCTTGAGCACCCGCGACACCAGCGCCAGCTCGTCCATCAACAGCGTTTGCTCGGCACCGAGATCGATGATCTCGCTCACGCCCACGCGCCGCGGCACCAGGATGAGCCACGGGAAATTGGCGTCGTTCATCGCCAAGAGCCGCGACAAAGCAAGGTCGCAGACCGGCACCGTGTCGGCGGCAAGTTGAGGGTGCAGCGACCAGCCGGTTTCGGACATTTCCGCCTCTCGCATCGAGCCCGTCACGACTAGCATGGCGGCGGCCGCTTTGGCTTGCTTTCTCCCCTTCCCCGGCCAATATAGTCCCCGGGAGGTTGGCGGTGGACGAGCCACTCGCCAACCGGGTCAGGTCCGGAAGGAAGCAGCCCTAACGAGCGCGGTTCGGGTCGCTCGTCAGCCTCCCACCCCTTATTTTCGCATCGCGCGAATCTTGCACCGGCACCATTCGCAACCCCGCACACGGGCGGCGGAGTTTTGAAGAACAATGAGCGACGCCGCAAACGAAAAACCCGGTTCCTACCGCGTGCTGGCGCGCAAATACCGGCCCTCGACCTTCGACGACCTGATCGGCCAGGACGCCATGGTGCGCACGGTGTCGAACGCCTTCGAGGCCGGCCGCATCCCGCAGGCCTGGATCCTCACCGGCGTGCGCGGCGTCGGCAAGACCACGACGGCGCGCATTTTGGCGCGCGCGCTCAATTACGAGCTGCCCGACGGCTCGATCACCGGCCCGACCATCAAGATGCCGGTGCTCGGCGTGCACTGCCAGGCGATCATGGATTCGCGCCATCTCGACGTCATCGAGATGGACGCCGCTTCCCACAACGGCGTCGACGACGTGCGCGCGATCAACGACGCGGTGCGCTACGCGCCGGTCTCGGCGCGCTACAAGGTCTATATCCTCGACGAAGTGCACATGCTCTCCGGCGCCGCCTTCAACGCGCTGCTCAAGACGCTGGAAGAGCCGCCGGCCCACGCCAAGTTCATTTTCGCCACCACCGAAATCCGCAAAGTTCCGATCACCGTGCTGTCGCGCTGCCAACGTTTCGATCTGCGCCGGGTCGACGCGGCGCTGTTGGTGGCGCATCTGCAAGGCATCGCGGCCAAGGAAAGCATCACCGCCGAGCCCGAGGCCCTGGCGCTGATCGCGCGCGCTGCGGAAGGCTCGGTGCGCGATTCGCTCTCGCTGTTCGATCAGGCGATTGCGCACGCCGCCGGGCCGGTGCGTGCCGAGGACGTGCGGCAGATGCTCGGGCTTGCCGACCGCACCAGAGTCATCGACCTGTTCGAAGCGCTGATGCGCGCCGACATTGCGCGCGCCTTGGCAGAGCTGCGCGACCAGTACGACACCGGCGCCGATCCCGCCATGGTGCTGGGCGACCTCGCCGAGTTCACCCATTTCGTCACGCGGGTGAAAGTCGTGCCGGCGGTGGCCGACGATGTGTCGCTGACCGAAGCCGAGCGCACGCGCGGCCGCGCCTTTGCGGCGAAATTGTCCATGCGCGTTCTGGCGCGCACCTGGCAGATGCTGCTCA
This sequence comes from uncultured Alphaproteobacteria bacterium, assembly GCA_963831975.1. Lineage (GTDB taxonomy): Bacteria > Pseudomonadota > Alphaproteobacteria > Rhizobiales > Xanthobacteraceae > BOG-931. The sequence goes on along the minus strand of CAWHSO010000025.1, from coordinate 269,865 downwards.
AGGGCATCGCCGAGGTCGAAGCGGCCGGCCGGCCGATCGCCGCCGCCGAGATGGTTTTGGTCCGTATCGCCTACGCCGCCGACCTGCCGACGCCCGACGAAGTCATCCGCTCGCTCGGCGATACGGCGCGCGGCAACGGCGCGGGCGCGGCGCCGTCAACGCCAGCGCCGCGCGCGGATATGCCGGCACGTTCGGAAATGCCGCGCGGCGGCGGCGGCACGCGTGGCCCGCTCGCTTCGGCCGCGCCGTTGCAGGACCCGGTCGCCCGCGGCGCCGAGGAGAATGCGCCGGCGCGCGCGCTCAACCGTTTCGAGGATTTGATCGCGCTCGCCGCCGAAAAGCGCGACGTCTCGTTGAAGAGCGCGCTGGAACGCGACGTGCGGCTGGTCCGTTTCGAGGATGGCCAGCTCGAGATCGCGCTCGAACCGAGCGCGGCGAAAATGCTGGTCGGCGAACTGTCGAAGAAGCTCCATGATTGGACCGGCCGGCGCTGGATGGTCGTGGTCTCCGCCGAGCAAGGCGCGCCGTCGCTGCGCTCGCAGGCCGAGGAGCGCAAGACCCAGCTCAAGAGCGACGCGCGCAGCGATCCGCTGGTGCAGGCGGTGCTGACGCGCTTTCCCGGCGCCGAAATCGTCGAGGTGCGCCCGCCGCCGGCGCGCCCGCCGCCGCTCCGACGACATGCCTGACGCGCCGGATAACGAGAGCGACCTCGATGCCTGATTTTCTCGGCCTGATGAAACAGGCCGCCGAACTGAAATCGAAAATGGAAACCATGCAGGCCGAGCTCGACCGCATGGAGGTCGAGGGCACGGCCGGCGGCGGCATGCTGACGTTGAAGATTTCCGGCAAAGGCGATCTGCGCGGCGTCCATGTCGACGAGACGCTGCTCAAGCCGGACCAGAAGGAAATCGTCGAAGACTTGATCGTGGCCGCCCATGCCGACGCCCGCCGCAAGCTCGAAATTTTGCTGCGGACAAGATGCAGGCGATGACCGGCGGCCTGCCGCTGCCGCCCGGGTTGAAATTGTTTTGATGCGGGTTGTCCCAAAAAGAATTTCGGTGATGCGCGATGCGAGCCGCTGCGCTCCACTCCCCCTTGTGGGAGAGGGTCGGGGTGGAGGGTCGGGAGGTGACGCGCGAACGTCGACGCTTGCGTGTTACCTCCCGACCCCCACCCCTAACCCCTCCCCACAAGGCCGGGACGCGACTACTTATGCCCTCCATCGCCGCCGGTCCCGAGATCGAACGCCTGATCCAGCTGTTGGCGCGGCTGCCGGGGCTTGGGCCGCGCTCGGCGCGGCGCGCGGCGCTGTTCCTGATCAAGAAGCGCGAATTGCTGATGGCGCCGCTCGCCACGGCCTTGCAGGCGGCGATGGAGAAGATCGAGATCTGCCGGGTGTGCGGCAATATCGATACGCAAAATCCGTGCGCGGTATGCACCGATGCGCGGCGCGATCCTGCCGCCCTCGTCGTGGTGGCCGACGTCGCCGACCTGTGGGCGCTGGAGCGCGCCCGCGCCATCAATGCGCGCTACCACGTGCTCGGCGGCACGCTTTCCCCGCTCGACGGCGTCGGGCCGGACGATCTCACCATCGATGCGCTGATCAAGCGGGCGCACGACCCGGCCGTCAAGGAGATCATCCTGGCGCTCAACGCCACCGTGGACGGCCAGAGCACCGCCCACTACATCACCGACCTCCTGCACGACGCCGAGGTCAAGGTGACGCGGCTCGCCCACGGCGTGCCGGTCGGCGGCGAGCTCGATTATCTCGACGAAGGCACGCTGGCCGCGGCGATCCGCAGCCGGACGCCGTTTTAGGCCCGGCGACTGCCTGCAAAATAGCCAGCCGCCGCCCGCGGTGCGACCACGCCAAGCCCTGGAACGGTAAACCGAAACCAAATCCCCGCGATTCCGCCTCGTCCGCAACTTGGCCCGCGGTTTGCATAACAATAGCCTGCGATCTCGGTCTCACTCGTCGTGTTGAATGAGGTTGCAGGAGCCCCCGGAGATCCCGGCACCGGGGGCTCCATTATTTTGTGGACCCTCTCGTCATTCCGGGGCGCGCCGCAAGGCGCGAGCCCGGAATCCATAATCACGAAAAGTGAGGTTTCTGAACTCCAGCGCCGTTCCTGGAGCGGCGGGGGTTATGGATTCCGGGTTCCTCGCTCCGCTCGGCCCCGGAATGACGGGCTGTTGCGCGCCTCGCCCGCGCCGTGCACATCATTGCCGCCCGTTTGAGCAAGGTGTGCGCATGGCCGACGACGTCCCGTTCGACAAGTCTTTCGATCTCGAGCCCGACACCGGCGAAAGAGGTGGCGCCGCTGGTGCGCGCGGTGGCGGCCAACAATCCCAGTCCGTTCACCTTCAAGGGCACGGTCAGCTACATCATCGGCCGCGGCAAGGTGGCGATCCTCGATCCCGGCCCGGACGACGACGCCCATGTCGCGGCGCTGCTCGACGCCGTGCGCGGCGAGACGGTGACGCACATCTTCGTCACCCATACCCATCGCGACCATTCGCCGGCGGTGCCCAAGGTCAAGGCGGCGACCGGCGCAAAGGTTTTCGCCCAAGGCCCGCACCGGCTCGCCCGGCCGCTGCATATCGGCGAGACGCGCCGGCTCGACGCCTCGGCCGACATGGATTTTCGTCCCGACGTGGCGCTTCCCGATGGCGAGACCGTGAGCGGCGATGGCTGGACTCTTGAAGCGGTGACGACGCCGGGACACACCGCCAATCACATGGCTTTCGCGTTTGCCGAATCGGATCTGTTGTTCTCCGGCGATCACGTCATGGGCTGGTCGACCACCATCGTGGCGCCGCCCGACGGCGCCATGAGCGATTACATGGCCTCGCTGCACAAGCTTTCAAAACGCAGCGAGCCGCTCTATCTGCCGGGCCACGGCAACCCGGTGCGCGACGCGCCGCGCTACGTCCAGCATTTGATTGCGCATCGGCGCGGCCGCGAAGCCTCGATCCTGCACCGGCTCGGCAAGGGCGCAGCCGACATCCCGACCATCGTCAAAGCGGTCTATATCGGCCTCGATCCGCGCCTGACCGGCGCCGCCGGGCTCTCGGTGCTGGCGCACATGGAAGAGCTGGTCGCGCGCGGCGCCGTCTTGACCGACGGGCCGGCATCGATCGCCGGCACCTATCGCTTGGCGGATGGCTTGGCCACCGGCTGAGGTTTTGTCGCCGGCGCCGGCGCGGGCGCCGGCTTCTGCGGCCGCGCCAGCACGTCGTCGATGTCGTCGATCAGGTTGCGCACCCGCGCCGCGTTGGTGCCGAGATCGTGGCGGCCGTAGCGCGACGCCGAGCGCACGTCGATGCGCGTGCCGTCGCTGGTCGGCCGCACCCGCACCACCACGTCGTCGCGGAAGCCGAGGATCGGCGTGCGCGCGATCGCCTCGATGAATCCGTCGCGCGGGGCCGGCCCCGGCGGGGCGCGCGTATCGACCGGGCGCAGCGCGCTGCCCTGCGGCGGCCGCGCGTCGACGATGCGCCATTTGCGCTTGATGATGACCTTCATCGCCGCGTCGTAAGCCTCCTGCGGCGTCGAGTTGGTGACATCGGGCTCGATGTCGGAATAGGCGGCGTGCTGCAGCTCCGCGGCGTAGAGGCCCTCATAGGTGATCGGATTGGCGTCGCGCGGCCGCAACCGCGCGATGGCGTCGAACCGCGGCGGGTCGATCGGGTCGGTGGTGATGTCGTAGATCGCCGGCAGCCGATAGCCCTTGATGCCGAGATAGGCCGGATAGGCGATCAGCGCCAGGCCGATGAAGAAGGCGGTCGCCGCTTCTTTGGCGCCGCCGACGCCTTCGAACCAGATGACGATCGCCGCGCCAATGGCGAGCAGGATCGCGAGCATGGCGAGCACCAGCGCGCCGGCGAGCGTCGACAAAGCCGGCACGATCTCGAGCGCGCCCGAACGCACGATGATGACGGCGATCAAGGTCGCGGCCAGCGAGAACAGCGCCACGCGGCGCGCCCAGATGGCGAGCCGCGACGGCGGCTCCTCAATGGTTCGGCGTCGCGCCATTACTCTTGTGCTTTCATTTTTGCCCGCCCGCCGTGCCGCCTTGCTCGGCAACCGCCGGATCGCCTTTCTGACCGACGCCCGGCGTTGCCGGTCTCACCTGGAGTGTTTTTACCGGAGTCGGCGCGTTTGTCGCCGCCGGTGGGCTCGCCGGCGCTGTTACGCTTGCCGAAGACGGCGCGCAAATCTGCTTGAGCGCCGCCCAATCGGCGGCGCCGAGCAGCGGTGTCGTTAAGCCTTGGGCGCAACGGCGTTGATCGCGATGACGCGATCCTTGGTGTCCGGATGGTCGGCCAGGATTTTTATGCCTTCATCGTGGTCGGCCGTGACCCGCGCCAGGATGGTGGCGAGCGCGCGCGGATCGCCGCCGACCTTGTGCATCAGGTCGACGCTATAGAGGTCGGCCGCCGCCTCGACCCGGCGCGAATAGGACGATCGCACCACGGTCCTGGCGGCGATCACCACCGCGCCGCCGCCGACGAAATCGCCGAGCATCATGCCGAACAGGAACGATAGGCCGGCGGCTTGCAACACGGTGCGCGTGCCGTCGCGATGCGCGACGTGGCCGATCTCGTGCGCCAATACGCCGGCGACCTCGTCGGGCGACTGCGCACGATCGATCAGTCCCTTGGAACACGTAGATGTGGCCGCCGGGCAGCGCGAAGGCATTGAAATCCGCTCGCCGCACCACGTCCACCCGCAACGGATATGGCAGCGCCGCTGCCGCCTGGAGCTGGCCGACAAGCTTGTCGAGGGCGGCACGTCCCGCCACCCCGTTTGCGCCGGCGCCGCAAACGAAAGCCCGCGCCGAGATGTTTGGTGTCGAGCGTGGCACGGATTTGACTATCGACCGCTTTGCCGAGTTTTTGCTCGACCGAGATCGGGATCAGCGGCGTCACGCGGGTGGCCAGCACCGGCACGCCGATGATCGCGGTGAAGATCAGCGACACCACGGCGGCAAGGCTCAAGATCACGACCTTGCGCCGCAGCTTGCGTTCGGCGGCACCGCCGCGGTCGAGCGTGACCGCGCGATCCTCGATGGCCCCGGCGAGGGCGGTATCGCGGATTTCCAGGCGCGCCAGCAAGGTCTCGCCGTGGCGGCCGAGCCGCAAGACGCCGTCGGGTGCCGCCTGCCGCCGCAGCTCGGCATAAAGCCATTCGTCGAGCAGGTGCCGGTCGCCTGCGAAGATCTGCAAACCGGCCGTGCCGGCCTCGACCACGACGTCGTTGCGCGCGCTGCAAGTGCCGTCGAAATAGATCGCGGGGCCGCTTGGCGGCACGGTCTCGGGCGTATCGGCGGTAAGCGTCATCGCTAGATGCTTCCGACGCCGAGCGCATCGGCCAAGCCTTCGCCGAGCGCCGAGCTCGGCGAGCCGGTGGCGCGCACGCCGTCGAGCGCCGCTTCGCCGGTCAACGCCGCGGTTTCCGCGCCAAGCCGCCACAACCCCGCCGCCACGATCACCTGATAGATGGTCGAGGAGCCGATCATGAAGACGACGTAAAGCAGAAGCCACGATCGCGCCGCCGACCACTTGGGTGAGGGTGGCGTTATGCACGAGGCGGACCGTGCCGAGACGGCAAAGACGGTCAGCCCGCCCATGATCCCTGCCAGCAATCCGAGCAGAAGAAGATAAAGCAACGAGACGCAAATAGACCCAGTACACCTGCCTGATGCGCAGCCGCGACGTGACGGCGACCTCGCCGAAGCGCAGCCCGGAAATCCACCAGCGCAGTTTCACCGCCTGGAACAACGGATAGAGCAGGACGGCGACCGTGATGCTGGCGAAGAAGGCGCCGACGATGAGGCCGATCGCCTTGCGCGATCTGCGGATTGTTCTGATCATCGTATTCTGAATTCGCTATCGCGCCTGAGATAGCGCAACGGCGTTGCCCAGCATTTCCCAATCGATCATGTCGCGCCATCGCCACGATGGCCATGATGGGCCGCCGACCACCACGAGCCACATCGGCAGGCCGCGCAGGAACAACGACAGCCCCGAGCCCTCGAACCGGCCGTGCAGATCGCCATAGCTGGTGTTGCGCATCTTGAAGCGCTCGATGAAGGCTGACGTCCACGGATAAGCGAGCCCGAGCGTGACGATGACGATGCCCCAGCAAACGAGCGCGTAGAGCGCGTAACGCCACGGCGAGCCGTGCTGGTCGAAGCGCAAACCGCGAAACACCGTGCGCGTCAGCCGATAACGCCGCGCCCGATAGAGCGCATATTCGCCGAGCAGCGCCAACAGCGCGAAGCCGATCAGCACCGGCTTTATCGCCACCATGTCCAATTCCAGCACCACGAGGGCAAAAATCATGTAGAGCGGGACCAGAATGGCGACGGCGAACAGAAAGCCGACCAAGAGCTCGGTGGCGAGCCCGTTATATTCCAGCGTGTCGCCCGAGATTTCGGTGTTCGACCACAGAAAGCGGCGCACATCGGTGGCCAGCCAAAACCGATAAATGCCGAGCGTCACCACCACCAGCGCGGCGCCCTTGATGCGCAGGCGCCAGTAAGCGCCTTCGTGACCGAGGAACCGCACCGTTCCCGCGGGGACCATCGGACTCGCAAAAACTTCGGCGGTCGTCATGACGCCCCGGCCCAATATCCCTGAAAACCCACGTATATCGCGTTTAAGTCCGTTGCATGTCGCCGTGACCTTTTTGCGACGGACGGACCCGTTTAATGGCTCCGGGCGGAGCAGGCAATGGTCACGCCGGATGGCCGCAGCGAGCTACGCGCTAGGATTTCGGCGCGTACCAGCCCAAGGTCTCGGGCTGCGTTTCATAGCGTGTTGCCCCTTCGGGGATGGCGACCCACGGCTGCGCGCTGCGGGTCCAAAAATGAATGGTCGGGACCAGCCACGATCGATCATCCAGCGTGCCCGGCTTGATGTTGCGGTTGGGATAGGCCGCGCCGCCCGGAACGTGATAGAGCCGCGTGCCGCAGTCGGGACAAAACCAGCATTCCATCGTCTTTGACGGGCCGGTCTTGCGGGCGAACATTTTCGGGCTGCCCTTGGTGATGCGGAAATGCTGCTGCGGGATCACCGCGGCCATGGCGAAGGCGGAGCCGGACTGCTTCTGACATTCGGTGCAATGGCAGGCATAGACCGCCGCCGGCGGCCCGCTGATCTCATAACGGATCGCGCCGCACTGGCAGCCGCCGGATTGAGGAAAGTTCATCGTCCGTCGTCCCGCAACTCGAGCTTCATCGCGGGTGGTGTTGCACCGCGCGGCGGAGGGATCAAGCCCGGCCGGCGACACTCATCCGCCACCGCGAAGCGGGGCAGATGAAGGATGCCTAGCCCGCGCTACGCGCGCTGTCAGTTGGGGACGCAGGCGTGGACATTCCAGCCCATATGGTACCCGTAAGCGCAGCCGGACGTCGGCCCATAGTTTGACACGCAAACTCCCGCAAAATTGCGATGCAATCCATGACCGCAATTATCCCACGCTTGAGCGGCGGTAGAAAGAACGGTCGCCGCAATTGCCGAAGCGAAAAGCATTCCCAGCATTTTGCGCATGATCTGGCTCCTCACCTTGTCATGACGCAGACGTTCTCATGACGAAGCTCCGCGCCTTGGCCTTGGTCGTGAAAAAAGGCCAATGGGTTCAAAAGCGAGTGGGCGCAGGCTTCGGCAAGCACAGCCCGGATGAGCCAATGGGTCCGGCCCGAAGTGGCCGGCCCGATGACAGGCTCCGCGAAATCCGGGGGTCGACGGCTTACCCGAGTTGAGCCGTCATTTTTCTTGCCTGCCGGAGCACGGCTGCCGGCTCATAGGGCTTGTCATGAAACAGCATGCTCAACGGGAGCAGGTGAGGTCGCGGCCGGCCAGACGTCACGATGATACCCACCTCTGGCCATCGCTCGGCAACCCGATGGGCCAAATCCGACCCGCTCATCGACCCGGGCATGCTGACGTCCGTGAAAAGCAGCCTGATGTCCGCGTTTGTTTCGAAGAAGCGCAGGGCCTCGTCGGCATCTCCGGCTTCGAGCACCCGGTATCCTGCATCCACGAACATGCCGGATGCGCCCATTCGCTCGAATACATCGTCGTCGACGACCACAATCAGGGCGTTGGGGGGGATTTCGGTCACCGGCGGCAACACGCTCTGATCACAATCGTTCCACAAAATTTATTCGACCGTCCGACAACACCCTAAAGCACGTTCCTGTCCTGCCGGTTAACGCCATTTAAGCGGCTTTGACGACCTTCGTCGGGAAAGTGGCGTGAGTAATCGACACGGTCGTGCCCTCAGGGCCGGCCAAAGTTTCGACCTGAGCATCGAGTTGATGCGCCAGCGCCTTGACGATACCGGTGCCAAGTCCGGACTTTCCTTGAGCGAAACCGCCCTCCCGCTTGCCAATCCCATTGTCGGAGATCGAAAGCTTCCAATTCGTTCCGATCATGTCATATGCGACGGTGATCTGGCCTTTGGCCTTCTCGTCGGGGAAGGCATGCTTGAGCGCATTCATGACGAGTTCAGTCACGATCAAGCCAAGACTCTCAGCCTGGCGGGACGTGGCGCTTCCTCCCTCACCAACCACTTTCAGCGAGATTGGCCGGGTGTCGCCAATCATCGAATGCGCAAGGCTCTCGCACAACTTTGACAGATAAGGCGCAATTTCGATTGCTCCGGCTGCCGCCGATGCATGCAGCTGTTTTTGCACGGCAGCAATCGACAAGACACGCTTGTGCGCATCTTCCAGATGGAAACGCGTCTCCTCCGACTGCACCGCGCGTGCCTTCAGCAGAATGATGCTGGCGATGATCTGCAGGCTATTGGCAATTCGGTGCTGCAGCTCCTCAAGCAACGTCTCTTTCTCTCGCAACAGCCCGTCCTTTTCTCGCAACAACTCGTCCTTTTCGCGCTCCAAGATGCGCCGCTCAGTGACATCCTCCATGCCGAGCAGAATAGTCGTGCCGGCGCCGCCCTCGTAGAACACTTGGCGGGCGTTCAAGCACATCGTGCGTGATCCGAGACCGGGAAACTCATGCTCGACTTCATAGCCCTCCATCACGCCCTGCTCGGGAATAATTTTTTCCAGCAGCACGCGAAGCTTCGGAATGTCCCATTGTCCATCGCCCAACGCGTAAAGAAGCCTGCCTTTGGTGTCCTCGGGGCTGACCTTGAATGCCGAATAGAAGGAGCGGCTCGCGGCGACCACGCGCAGGTCTTTGTCGAGGACAAGAACGGGCTCGCGAACGGTGTCGACAATGCCCTGAGCGAATGCCAACGCATCAGTGACGGCGGCAAATTGTTCCCTGAAGCTGGTTCCCTGCATAAAGCCCCTGCGAGGTATTCTGTGCTGCGAAATAAAAACTTCGGTCGAATGCCAGTTGGGGCAATCTGGAGATTGCCCAACCTTTAATCATACGATCTATACCGACGATGAATTTGTATAAAATTGACCACTAATTTTTGTCGGCCCGGCCACTTCGGGCCGGTTCCGTTGGCTCAATCCGCGCTACAGAGCCTCACAATCCCAACAGCCTCTTCGCATTGCCGCCGGCGAGCGCCGCGATGGTCGCGGCATCGAAGCCCGGCACCGAGGCGATGTGGCCGACCGGATCGAAATCGGCCATGTCGAACGGATAATCGGTGCCCATGACGACGTGGTCGGCGCCGAACACGCGCACCAGTTCGGCGAGTTGATGCGGCGTGAACACCACGGTGTCGACATAGACGCGCTTGAGATAAGTCGTCGGCGGCTGCGGCAGGTCGCCGTGGGCGTCCGAGCGCGCGCCCCAGGCGTGGTCGATGCGGCCGGAATAGCCGCCGAGATAGCCGCCGCCGTGCACGGCGAGGATTTTCAGCTTCGGATGCCGCTCCAGCACGCCGTCGAAGATCAGGTAATGCAGCGCGATCGTGGTCTCCAGCGGATTGCCGATGACGTTGTTGAAGTAAAACCGCGTCAATCGCGCGGCATCGGTGAAGCCGTTGGGATGGATCATCACCAATGCGCCGAGCTCTTCGGCTTTCTTCCAGAACGGCGCGAAGGCCGGATCGGACAATTCCTTGCCGGCGACGTTGGTGATGACCTGCACGCCCTTGAAGCCGAGCTGTTTGGTGCAGCGTTCGAGCTCCTTCGCCGCCTCATGGCCGTCCGGCATCGGCACCGTGCCAAATCCCTTGAAGCGGTCGGCTCGCTTGGCGCAGAAGGCGGCGATGCCGTCGTTGACCAGCTGCGCCGCCTTCACCGCGATATCGAGCGGCACCGTGTAGTAGCATTGCGGCGGCGGCGGCGCGATCATCTGCACGTCGACGCCCATGGCGTCGAGATCGGCGAGCCGTCGGTCGGCGCTCGCCGTCGCGCGGATATCGGCTTCCTGCTTCTGGTTCAGCGCCTTGGTCTCGGCATTGGCGAAATGCGCCAGCGGAATCGTTGACCAATCCAGATACGGCTCGACGAATTTCGCCGCTTCCGGCACGCCGACATGGGCGTGAATGTCGATGGTCACGCTCTGCGGCCGCAGCTCGCGCCCCGGCTTGCCGTGCGTGCGCGCGGCGGTTTTGTCGTACTTGTTCCATTGCTCGGGCAAGACTGCTGCTCCAGGAAAAATTCGGTCGTCACTTATATTGATGGTAGACATAGATGCCAATGAAGATGGCAATAGCGGCCGCAACGCCGATCACCCAGGTCTTGAAGATCTGATTCCAATGCCGCGCCGGCAGCTTGCGGCACCAGAAGCGCGCCCGGGTACCGTGCTCTTCGGAGGTCTTATAGCGATACGAAGCCAGCGGCACGACCGGCAATGACACCAAGGTCCACCACAAAGTGCGGATCACCGAGGCACATTCCGGGCACGGCGCGGCGGAGCCGTAAAACTGCCGCCCGATGCCGTTGAGCGTCGACACGTCGCCGGGCGTCTCGTCGGTGGTCTCGGCGACGCAGTACTCGCAGAAAATGCCGCGCGACGCGACTGACCGTGGCGGCTGGGCTGGAGCCTGTTGTTTCCTTGGCGGCTCAGCTTGGATTCTTTGCGGCGGCTCGATTTGTCGAATGGCGCCTTCGAGCTGTTGCAGTTCCTTGGCGATCGCTGCATCCGGCAGCTTGGGTTGCATGGACCCAAGCTGGTTGCGCAACGCCCGGCGCGCCCGATCGTAAATTTCCGATCTGGCTTCGGGCGTATTGCTGTCGAGCTTGAGGATCGCCCGGTTCAGCAGAGAAAAATAATCGGACTGCTCCATCGCCTCCCACCCTCGGCATCGGCCAACGTACTGCCGCCGGGAGAGCCGCGCAACAATCGCTAGGTCGGCCGCGCCCGGCGCGCCATCACGAACGGCAGCACGCCGGCGACAAGGCCGCACAGCACGGAGATCGCGGTGGTCTCGGTCAGCGGCACCACGGTGCCGTCGGCGATGAAGCCGTAGAGCTGCGCAAAAGCGGCGCCGCAGAAATTCTGCACGAAGACGCCGACGCCGGCCGCGGTGCCGGCGAGTTTTGCGTTGGTCTCCATGGCGCCCGACTGGGCGTAGGACAGCGACAGGCCCTGCGCCATGGTGATGAAGAAACCGGGCACGAACAATGTCAGCGGCGTCACCAGGCCGGCAAGCAAGAGGCTCGATTGCGTCGTCACCGCGGCGAGCGACAACAGCGAGCCGGCGAGCACCATGGTCTCGTTGGCGACGCGATTGCCGATGCGGCTGGTGATGAAATTGCCGGTGAGAAAGCCGAACGGAAACAGCAGAAAGTAGATGCCGAACTCGGTCGACGGCCGGTGCAGCATGTCCTTCAAGCAGGCTCGATGCCGCCGTGGCGGTGGCCAGGAAGGTCGCGGTCATGAAGCCCGACTGCAGCACGAAGGCGGTGAAGCGCACGTGGCGGAACAGCTCGGCATAATTGCGGAAGATATTGCCGCGGACGCGGTTTTGCGGCGACGGCGGCCGGGTTTCGAACACGGCGACATAGGCGAGGAGCGCGATAACGGCGCCGAGAAGCAGCGCGAAGCCGAACACGCTGCGCCAGCCGAACGTGTCGATCAGCACGCCGCCGACGATCGGCGAGATCATCGGCCCGATGGTGTAGAACATCGTCAGATACGCGATCGCCTTGACCAGCCGGTCGCGGCCATAGACATCTTGCGCGATGGCGCGGCCGAGCGTTACGCCGCAGCCGGCGCCGATGGCCTGCAACAGCCGGCCGAGCACCAGCGGCACGATCGAAGCCGCCGCCGCCGAGACCGCGCTGCCGATCAGAAACAATGCCAGCCCTGACAGCAGCACCGGCCGCCGCCCGTAACGATCCGACAGCGAGCCGTAGAACAGCGTGGCGAAGGCCATGCCGAACAGCGCGATGCTGAACGTCAGCTGCGCCAGCGCATCGGACAGGCCGAGCGCCGCCTTCACCGCCGGGATCACCGGCATGAACAAATGCACCGCCAGCGGCCCGATCAGCGAGATCGAGGCGAGCGCGAGCGCGAACAGCGGACCCGGCGTTGCTGTCATATCGGCGGCACTGATGTTTTAAGTCTGCAAAAGTTCCCGTATGGCGCGATAAGCTTGGTCTATCGCCGAGTCGGTATAAGCGGCGGCGCCAGAGTCGGAGTTAGCGATGGCGATGCGGCCGAAGCGCGCCCGCCCGATCACATGCGGCTGTTGCGCTTCCGGCCATTCCGGATCGAACAGCTGGTTATATTCGTAAGCATAGCCGTGCGGCCAGCGATTGATGGTGATGCCCGTCACACCGCTCGCCGCATCGAAGCCGCCCGGCCCGAGGATGCGCGCCAGCTGGTCGCGGATGTTGCGCTCGAAGGTCTCGAACGTGGTGTTGAAGATATCGTGCTGCCCTGCCCGGTTCTGGTCGCGCTCCGGCAGCCCGGGCTGGCAGGGCGTGCGCACCATGCGGACCAGCATCGGCTCGTCGGGCGAGCGCGGGCTTTTATAGTCGCCGATATCGACGACCGCATTGAGCGAGAGCGACGAGAAATAGGAGCCCGGCGCGTAGACCGACGCAATGCCGAGCGCCTTGAAAGCCGCCCAATTGCGCAACGCCACATTAGCATAAATCAGCGGCGTCTTGACCGGATAGCGCAGCGCCTCTTTCTGCTGTTGCGGCAATTCCGGACAGAGATACGGGATCATCATGTTCCAGCAGGCGAGCACGCACGCGCGCGCGCTCACCGTTTGCACGTCGCCGCCGCGAAAATACGCGATCTCGACGCCGCCGCGACGAAGCCGGATCGCCGACATTGCGCGCGCGCACCACCGTGCTGCCGAGCCGGATGCGCACCGGCGACTTAGGCCTGTCGAGCCGCGCGTAGTCGATGCGCGCCGTGACGACATCCTCGGCACTGTTGCCCGGCACGCTGTCGGGAATCAGATCGCGCACCAGCAGCCGCGCGATCGAGGCGTTGCCGTCGGGAAAATGGAACGTGTAGGAGCCGCCGTTATCGGCATAGCCGTTGGCGGTATAGCCCGTGTGCGGCGCCGAGCCACGCTCGAGACCGAGGCCGGTGAAGCCGGGAAATTCGAACGCCCACACGTCGAGCGCGGAGACGGCATCGATGCCGACGCCCCACTCGCCGTGGGTTCTTGTTTGGTAGAACGGGATGACGCCGGGATCCGCCTTGACCACATTCAACAGGTAGTCGCGGTAGCTCATGGCAGCGAGCCGCGTCTTCTTCTCGGTCGACGTGAGCCCCGGCATATAGTCGATCGCCGCTTCCTGGATGCGCACGATGTCGCTTCGCACCTTCGGCGACAACGGTGCGTCGGCGAGCAGTTGCGCCCACGATGCGCCTTGCGGCACGGCGATCAGCTTGTCGGCGCCAAAAGTTCCCTGGTCGAGAAAGATGCCGCGGTGCAGCCCGAGCGCGGGATAGAAATCGGAGTGCGAGCACTTTTGCGTCAGCGCCACGGGATCGATGCCCAGCGTCTTCAACAAGCCGTCGGCCACGGCGCTGTACGGCCGCGGGCTGTCGATCAATAACGTGCCGCCGTTGATCAGCTCGATCCGCCCATTGAGCGAAAACTCGTTGCGCTTGGCGTGGCCGCCGAAATCGTCGTGGTTGTCGAGGATGAGGATGCGGGCGTCCGGATGCTTCGCCCGATAGAAATGCGCCGCCGCGAGCCCGCTGATGCCGCCGCCCACGACGACGAGATCGTAGTCTTCGTTCGTTTGTTTGAGGCGGCCTGCCTGCGACCAAAAATCGCCATCGCGCAGGCGGTGCGCGGCTTCAAACGCGCCGGGATGACTGCCGCGCAGCCCGGTCAGCGACGGCGGATAATAGCCGGGCGCGTCCTGCGGCGCTGGCTCAGCAGCAAAGGCAGCCGCGATAGTGTCGGGGGACAGCCCGGCGGCGACGGCGCCGCCCACGGCAATTGGGATGCCATTGAGAAAGTCGCGTCGCGTGATCGGCGCCGGATTTTCGGCCATCAGCAACTTTGCTTGTCTTTGGCGGCGAGCGCCTCGCGCATCCGCTCCGCATCGACGGCGATGTCGACGCCGGCGCGTTCCTGGGCAAGCTTCATCACCACGCGCGAATCGCGGCCGCCCCAGCCGCGCCCCATCGCCTCCGTCATCTCGGCAAGCGTGAGATTGCACAGCCGCATCGGCACGCCGAGCTCGCGGCCGAGCGCGTTGGCGAGCGAGACGTCCTTGTGGGCGAGCTTGAGCGAGAACGCCGGCGGGTCGTAAGTGCCGGGCAGGAATTGGTCGATCAGTGCGTCGAAAGTGAAGCGCCGCCCGGCTGCGCCCTGGCGCACCGCCTGCCACAACGCAAGCGGCTCGACGCCGGCCTTCACCCCCATGGCAAAAGTCTCGGCGAGCGCGCAGACCACCGCATAGCCCGACATGTTGTGCACGAGCTTTGCCACCGTGGCGCTGCCGATCGTCCCGATATAGGCGGCCTTGTCGCCCATGGCGTCGAGTACAGCCTTGTGCGCCTTGAACGCGCCTTCGTCGCCGCCGACCCAAATCGCGAGCTTGCGCGAGGCGGCGCCGGCCGGCCCGCCGCTCACCGGTGCGTCGAGCATATGCGCGCCCTTCTCGGCAAAGGCTGCATGGAGCTTCTTCACCACGCTCGGCGCATTGGTCGACAGATCGAAATAGGCGGCGCCGGATTTTATGCCGGCAACAAGCCCGTCCGGTCCGAGTGCCACCGCCTCGACATCGGCCGGCTCCGGCAGCGACGAGAAAATCACGTCGGCCTGGCTGGCCAGCGCCCGCGGCGTCTCGGCCCAGACCGCGCCGGCATTGAGATGATGGCTCGCGGCTTGGCGATGCAGATCGTGCACGACGAGCTTGAAGCCGGCCTTTTGCAGATTGCTCGCCATGCGGCCGCCCATGGTGCCGAGCCCGACGAATCCCACGATAGTGTTGTTGTTGGCCATCACACTCACCTCGTTTTCAAAACACGCCCAAATGCTGGCGCAGATCGACGCCGTCGGCTTTCAGCGCGGCGGCGGTCGAGACCACGGCGACGCGGCCGGAATTGAGAATGACGATGTCGTCGGCGATGTCGAAGGCGAGCTTTGGGCTCTGCTCCACCAGCACGATGGAGAGGCCGCTTTCCTTGAGCTTGCGGATGGTCGACATCACTTCGGCGACGATTTGCGGCGCCAGGCCTTCCGACGGCTCGTCCATCAACAGCACGCGCGGATTGGCCATCAAGGCGCGGCCGATGGCGAGCATTTGCTGCTCGCCGCCGGAGAGGTGACCGGCGAGCTGGGTGCGGCGCTCGGCGAGGCGCGGGAACATGGCGAATACCGTTTGCTCGGTCCATGGCGCGTGGCGGCGGCCGGCGTGCTCGGTGCGCGCGGCGACCATCAGGTTTTCGCGCACGGTGAGGCTCTTGAACACGCGGCGGCCTTGCGGCACCAGCGCCACGCCGCGCGCCGCGATCAGTTCCGGCGGCAGCCGCGTCACCGCCGCGCCGAACACTTCGACGGCTCCGCCGCGCGGCGGCAACAGCCCGATGCTGACATTCATGCAGGTCGATTTGCCGGCGCCGTTGCGCCCGAGCAGCCCGAGCAGCCGGCCCTCGCCCAATTCGAACGACACCCGCTGCAACACATGGCTGTCGCCGTAATAGGCGTCGATGTCGTGCAGCTTGAGCGCGCTATTCGCCAAGATAGACCTCCCGGGTGCGCGGGTCGGCCACCACTTCGGCGCGGGTGCCTTCGACGATCACCTCGCCGAAATGCAAGAGCGTGATGCGGTCGGCAAGCTCGAGCGCGGTATCCATGTCGTGTTCGATCATCACGATGGTGACGTCGCGCGGGATCGAGGTCAGCAATTGCCGCACGTCACGGCGCTCGTCGATCGACAGACCTGCGAACGGCTCGTCGAGCAGCAGCACCTTTGGATTTTGCGCCAGCGCCATGGCGATCTCGACTCGGCGCTTCTCGCCGTAGGAGGTTTCGGCCAAAGGCCGGTCGGCAATATGGTCGAGGCCGACGCGCTTGAGCGCGGCGCGCGCCGCGTCGACCAGATGCTGCTGGCGGTGCAGCGCCGCGTAAGGGTTCCAGCGCAGCGGCGACAGCCCGAGCAGCGCCAAGGTCGCATTGCGCAAAATCGTGTCGCCGGTAAACAGCGTGATGATCTGATAAGTGCGCGCCAGGCCGAGATGCGCACGCTTGCGGCTCGCCACCCGAGTGATGTCGCGGTCGAACAATTGGATCGAACCGCCGTCGGGGGCAAGTTCGCCGGTGATCAGATTGAACAGCGTGGTCTTGCCGGCACCGTTCGGCCCGATGATCAGCCGCCGCTCGCCCGGCTCGACTTTCAGATCGACGCTGGCGGTGACGCGCAGGCCGCCGAACGATTTGCTCAAGCTTTTGACGGCGAGCGCGGTCATGGCTTTCGCTCCACGAGCGGCAATGGCTTTTTCGCCCCGCTCATCGCCCGCCACGCCGCACGCGACAGCCGCGCCATGCCCGGCACCAGGCCTTCCGGCATGAACACGACGATCGCGACGAAGATGGCGCCGAGCATGAAATTCCAGCGCACCACATAGGCGCTGACCACGTTCTTGATGATGACGACGAGGGCTGCGCCGACGATCGGGCCGAGCAGTGTGCCGGCACCGCCCGAGATCACCATCAGCAGCGCCTCCGCCGAGGCCGGCAGCGCCAACGTCTGCGGGCTGATGAACCTGTTGTAATAGACGTACAGGATGCCGGCGACCGCCGTGAGCAGGCCGGAGAACATGAAGGCGCCGAAGCGGATCATCCAGACGTGAAAGCCGAGCGCATTCATGCGCCGCGGCTGGTCGCGAGTGCCGGCGAGCGCCGCGCCGAACGGCGAGCGCACGAAGATCGCGCAAGCCGCGACGGCGAGAAGAAAAACAATCAGCGTCATGTCGTAGAACGCGCCCGCCGATGACAGCGATATGCCGAACGGCATCGGCCGCGTCGAGACGTTGACGCCGTTGTCGCCGTTGGTCAGGCTGATCCAGCGATAGGCCAGCCCCCACAAAATCTCGCCGAGCGCTAGCGTGATCATGATGAAGCCGATGCCGGTCGCGCGCAGCGACAGCGCAGCGAAGCCCGCGGTGAAAACCAATCCGATCGCGAGCCCGCCAAGGATGGCGGCCGTGTGGCCGTAGCCGGCGACCAGGAGCGAAGCGACCGCATAGCTCGCCACGCCGAATAACCCGGCATGGCCGAGCGAAACCAGACCGGCGTAACCGACCAGGATGTTCAGCCCGAGCGCAAAGATCGCGTAGAGCAAAATCTGGCTGGCGATGTTGACGTAATAGACCTCGGTGATCGCATAAGGCACCGCGATCAGCGCCAGGATCGCGACAGCGATGGCGATGCGGCGGGCGATCACAGCACCTGCCCCCCGAACAGGCCCTGCGGCCGCAACACCAGCACCAGCACCATCGGCAGGAACAGAATAAAATAAGCCAGCTCCGGCACCAGCGCCTGACCAAAATTATAGATGAAGCCGACGATGATGCTGCCGACGAAGGAGCCAAGCAGGCTGCCGGTGCCGCCGAGAATCACCACCACCAGCGCCAGCGGCAGCATGTCCTGGTCGAGACCCGGATAGACCGACAGGATCGGCGCGCCGATTACGCCGGCAAAACCGGCGAGCCCGGCGCCCAAGCCGAACACGAGGGTGAACAGCTGCGACACCCGGATGCCGACCACGCGCGCCATCTGCGGATCGTCGACGCCGGCGCGGATCATGGCGCCGAGCCGGGTGCGCTCGAGCATCAGCCAAAGCGCGATGGCGAACACCACCGCGATGCCGATGATGGCGAGGCGATAGAGCGGCGCCGCCGCGGTGCCGACGCGGATGAAGCCGCCCAGCCCCGGCGGCGTCGCCACCGAGATCGGATCGCCGCCCCAGGCCATCAGGCAAAGATCGGCCACCATGAAGGAGACGCCGAGCGTCACCAGCACCTGCGCCAATTGCTGGCCGGCGAGCCGGCGCAGCAACAGCCGCTCCATCAGCGCGCCCAGCACCGCCACTTCGAGCGCCGTGACGATGGCGCCAACCCAGAAATTCAGCGTGAAGCCGAGCGCGCCGGAAAAGAACGTGGTGCCGAGATAGGCGCCGACCATGAACATCGAGCCGTGCGTCAGATTGGGAATCCGCATCAGCCCGAAGATCAGCGAGAAGCCGGCCGAGAGCAGGAACAACAGGCCGCCGAACGTCACGCTATTGACGGTGAGCAGCAGCCAGAACGTCATTTCCGCCGACCCTGTGACGCGTCATGCTCCGCGAAGGCGGAGCATCCAGTAATCCCGACAGGTGCAGTCTCTGCACTGCGCGACACTGCACACTCTTTGATTACTGGATCATCCGCTTTCGCGGATGATGACAGTACGGCCTCAGCACTTCGCCAGCGGCGGATAGTCGCGCGAATAGACCGGATGCGCCAGATACTCCTGCTCCGGCCAATCCCAGAACTGGCTGACGTTCTCGTAGGTCTTGATGGTCTTGTTCCAGAGTTTCAGGCCGTATTTGGCGCCCTCTGTCCCGATCTTGCGGATGTAGAAATTGCCGACCACGTTGCCGAAGTGGTCGAACTTGAGCGGGCCGCGCGGCGTGTCGGTGAGGCTGACCGCTTTGAGCGCCGTCATGAATTTTTCCTTGTCGGTGGCGTCGCCAGCCGCTTTGAGCGCCGCTTCGACCACCTGGCAATTGACGTAGAGCAGTCCGGCATATTGGCCCGGTATGGTGTCGTAGTTCTTCAACATGCCGTCGACGAAGCGCTGGTTGCCGTCGATCGGCAGGTCGAGCGTATAGGGACAGCAGCTGACCAGCCCGATCGCCTCCTCGCCGTAGCTCTTGAGCAAGGCATCGTCGCCGCCGGTTTCACCGGTCACCACCGGATATTTGAGGCCGGCGGAGGCATATTGCTTCATGAAGCGCAGCGGGTTCGAGCCGGCAAAGCCCTGGCAGACCACGTCGCAATCGGCGATCTGGGCGATGTAGGGCGTGTAGTCCGGCGTCACCAGCGGCGGCCACAATTTGTTGACGACGCAGCCGCCGTCTTTGGCAAACGCCGCCTGGAAGCCGCCCATCTGCTCGTAGCCGAAGGCGAAATCCTCGGTGATGCAGAAGGCGCGCTTGTACTTCAGCTCGGTCGCCGTGTAGTGCCCCATCGGATGACAGGCTTGCGACGAGGTCGCCGAGGCGCGCAGCAGGAACGGGTTCGGCGTGCGCTGGGTGAGGTTGTCGGCCGCCGCCAGGCTGAGCGTCGGCATCTTCTGCTCTTTGATGTAATCGCTGATCGCATAGAGCTCGAAGGCGGCGAGCGGCCCGAGGATGACGTCGACCTTGTCGCGCTCGACCAGTTCCTGGGCCTTGGTCTTGGTGCCGGCCGGATTGCCGCCGGTGTCGGCGGAGATGAAATCCACCTTGCGGCCGGCCATGGTGTAATTTTTTTCCTTCAGGAACGTCAGCACGCCCTGTTCCATCTGGATGCCGCCTTGCGCCAGCGGCCCGGTCTTCACCGTCAGCAGGCCGAGCTTGAACGGCTCGGTTTGCGCAATGGCGGGCGCCGGAAACCGGGTCAGCGCGGCGGCAGCACCTGCCGCGGTGCCGGCCAAGACCGCGCGGCGGCTGACCTTGCGTGACGTGGATTTGCGAGACATTCCTATCCTCCCTCTGGCCCCGTTTGTCCGGGGTGCATAGCTGGCCGTTGCGCCCCCACGCAACGGCATTTTCGAGCCATCATTGGCCAAGCCGTTCCGCCCTGTAAAGTGCCGCAAACGTCGCGGTTTGAGATTATTTTTTCTTTTTCGTTGGCGGAATAATAGGCAGCAGCAAATAGGGCCGCGCCGCGCCGCCGAAATGCAGCGAAGTCTCGCCGCCGAAAATCTCCGGCGGCCGGTCGCGCGGATCGTCGTGCAGGAACGGCCCGCAGCCGGTCAGCTCGTTCTTGAAGTTGGACAGCTTGCCGCCGCTCGGTCCGGGATAGACATAATCCTTGCCGCGGATGGTGAGCGCGACGCGATAGCCTGCGGGCACGACGATCGAAGTCGGCCAGATTTCGATATCGAGCGCCACCACCTCGCCCGGCTTGAGCGGCTGCTTCTTGGTGTGGGTGTGATACGGCCGGTATGGCTGTGACAGTTTCTTGTCGAGCTGGCGGTGCGAGGCGCGCAGCCAGCCCTGGCCGACCGGCGTGTGCGGATCGATGGCGCCCTGGAACACCACTTCCTTGAGGTCGCCGGTGAAGACGCGCAGCACGGCGAAGATGTCGGCGTCGGACGTCGACGACGAGACGAACAGCTTTAACGCGGAAGGCCCGGTGATCTCCGTTTCCTGCTTGAGCGGCGGCGTGAGGAAAGTGACGCCGTCGCCCATGGCGTCAAACCGAATGACCGACTTTTTCTTTGCCGGCTTGTCGGCAAGCGCGACATCCGACGGATCGAGATAAAATCGCGTCCATTTGGTGCGCTTGAGCGGCCATTCGTTCTCCGCCCGCTCGACGAAGCGGTCGACGTGGCGCACCTGCAGCTGCACCGGCGGCTGCTTGTCCCAGCCGTTTTTCTTGCCGTGCAGGAAATGATCGAAGAAGCGCAATTGCAGGTGCCGGCCGTAGTCGGTGTAGAAATGCGTCCAGTGCTCGATGCCGTGCGCTTCGAGCCATTTGTTCTTCGACGCGGCGCGGACAAAACCTTCGAAATTGCCGCGCGGATGCAGCGGCTGGCCGCCCCAATTCGCCGCCGACAGAAACGGCACCTTGACCTTCGACCAAACCGGCGAGCGGGCGCGGTGATAGGCGTCGTCGAGCGGATGGGCGACGATATCGCTGCCGAAATCGCTGCGGTTTTTGGCGAGCTCGGCTTCCGACAGCGTTTCCGGCCCGCACACCAGTTCGCCGTGCACGCGGCTTCGCTTGCCGCGCTCGCCGGCGCCGTATTGCACGGTCTTGACCTGCATGTCGTACCAGTTTTCCCAGAACGTGCAGAGAATGCCGCCGTGATGCGTCATGTCGCGATACCAGTCGGCGGCGCCTTCCCAGATGCACATGGCGGCGAGATGCGGCGGCTCGAGCGACGCCACGTGCCATTGATTGATGCCGTAATAGGAAATGCCGTTGAGCCCGACCTTGCCGTTCGACCACGGCTGCACGCCGGCCCATTCGATGCAGTCGTAAAAGTCCTTGGTCTCGCGCGGCGAGAAATGATCGATCACGCCGGGCGAGCAGCCGGCGCCGCGGGAATTGACGCGCACGCAGGCGTAATCGTGCGGCACCCATTTCTCCGGATCGACCACTTCCCAGCTCTGGTAGAGATTGCTCGAGCCCGCGGTGACGTCGGGATGCTTTTCCGCCATGCGCTGCCAGGCGCTCGGATAGCCGTCCTGGAAGGCGAGCCCCTTGGCGTAGGGGCCGTAGCTCAGGATCACCGGATAGCGGCCTTCCTTGACCGGGCGAAACACGTCGGCGCGCAGCACCAGGCCGTCATCCATCGCGATCGGCACGTCCCAGTCGATGCGCATGCCGTCGCGCGTCTCGCTGCGCTGCTGGTGGGTTTTGCCCCGCGCCGCCGCGCCCATCCGCGCTTCGCCTTCGAGCGATGACATGATTTCCTCCGGCATTCGTCATGGCCGTTCATTGACGGGCCGGGCGAAGCGTCACGCTCAGTGTCCGGGAATACGGCGCCTGTGATCGCCGTGAATCTCAAATCCGCGATCCACGAATGCGAAGTGTGCCGGGTTCGCGCTTTCATCCGTTAAGGAAGTGACGCGACGACGGCCTAAATGTCGTTCAGCACATGGAAATTGCTCGTGACCGACGCTGCCAAAGATGGTCGATTGTACCGATGTCGACTTCGCGTAGCGATCGCGCTGATGGACGCAAGAACCGTCTTGTCCGCTGGATGTAGAGCCGATCGTCATCCGGCGTGAGATGCTGCCGCGAGGATCGTAATTGCCGCGCGACTTCGGCAAGCGCGCAAGCGCCGAGATCGCGCCGATCGCTCGGCCCGATTTCCATGGCAGATGCGCTTTCAGCCTACATTCTCGATCCGAGAAGCAATCGCCTCGAAGCCTTCATCGAATGGCAGTTGCGTGCTCGGCAACGCTGCTCGGCAACGGTCCCGATCTCTGGATCAATCTGCAGAGCGCCTATGATCTCGCCGTACCGCCGAGCGTGAGCTTGCCGGCGAGATTCAAGCGAATACCGACGCTGACCGGCGTAGCATAGACGATGCGCACGTTGCCAGCGCTTTTGTCCGCCTCGACTTGCCGCGCTTCACGCCCGCCATCTTTTCCAGCACGGCGCAGACCGCGGCGGTGTCCTGATCGTCGTGGCCGCTCTTGCGCGCCTTGGTGTAGATCGCGCTCGATGGCGTCGAACATCGGCGTCGGCACGCCGATCTTGCGCGCATAGCCGCCGATGACGTCCATGTCCTTCTGCCAGACCGAAATCTTCATGGTGGCGTCGTCGTAGTTGTTCTTCACCATCATCGGCGCGCGCAGTTCGAACATGCGCGAATTGCCGGCGCCGGCCTTGACCAGGTCGAAGATCAGTTGCGGCGGCAGCCCGGCCTTCATGCCCAGCACCATCGCCTCGGCGCTCGCCACGTTGTGGATGGCGACCAGAAGGTTGGCGACGTATTTCATCCGGCTGCCGTTGCCGAATGCGCCGACATCGTGCACGGCGCGGGTGAAGCCCGCGAACATCGGCCGCAGCCTCTTGATCTCGGCGGCGCCGCCCGAGGCATAGACCACGAGGTCCTTGACCTTGGCCTGCGCGCCGGTGCCGCTCATCGGGCAATCGAGCATGACGTGGCCGGCCTTGCGCAGCTTGGCTTCGGCCGCGGTCTTGTCCTCGATCGTGAAGGTCGAGGCTTCGACGATGACGCGGCGCGGCACTTTGGCCTTGACGATGGCGTCGACCGTCGCGGCCAGCGCCTTCGGGCTCGGCAGGCTGGTGATGATGGTGCGCGCCTTGCGCGCCACGTCGCCGGCGTCGGCGGCGATCTCGACGCCCGGCGCGCGCCATCGCGCGCCGGCGCGCCGGCGCGATGTCGTAGCCGATCACGCGCCAGCCGGCGGCGACGAGATTTTGCGCGAATGCGCCGCCCATGATGCCGAGGCCGATGATGCCGACGGCACCTTTCTTTCCCGAAGCCATGCTGTTCCCATTCCCTCATTGCTCGCTTTGCGCGGCGAGGCGACGCTATGGCATCGCGCTCGCCGCCGCGCAAGCGGCTTTCTCGCCGCGCACTGATCGCCTAATGTCCGCGCCGGGACGGAAGCGTCGGGAGAGTGCCGCATGCAAATCGGAGTCGCGGGTCTCGGCGCCATGGGCAGCGCCATTGCGGCCCGGCTGATGGAAGTCGGGCACCAGGTGACCGTCTGGAATCGCACGGCGGCGAAAACCAAGCCGCTCGCCGATGCCGGCGCCAAGGTCGCGGCCAGCCCAGCCGCGGTCGCCGCCGCCAGCGAAGCGATCATCACCATCCTGACCGACGGCGCGGCGATCGACGCGGTTTATGACGGACCGTCGGGCCTGTTGTCGGGCGACGTGAAAGGCAAGCTGTTCATCGAGATGAGCACCGTGCCGCCGGGCGTGGAGACCGCGCTGGCGCCGAAGGTGCGGGGCAAGGGCGCCGTCTTCGTCGAATGCCCGGTCGGCGGCTCGACCGCGCCGGCGCGGCAAGGCAAGCTGCTCGGGCTGATGGGCGCCGAGCCCGCCGACGCGGCGCGCGCACGAGCCGATCCTCGACCAGCTTTGCCGCAAGGTCGAGCATTGCGGCCCGGTCGGCGCCGGCTCGTCGATGAAGCTCGCGATCAATCTGCCGCTGATGGTCGGCTGGCAGGCTTATGGCGAAGCCTTCGCCATCGCGCGCGACGTCGGCTGGGAGCCGAAGCGGCTGCTCGATCTGTTCGTCGAGAGCAACGGCGCCAATAACGGGCTGAAGATGCGCGCCGACATGATCGTCGCCATGATGGAAAACCGCGATCCCGGCCCGACCACGTTCAGCATCGCCAATGCGGTGAAGGACCTGCGGACCATGGTCGCCACCGGCGCCGCCAAAGGCGCCGACATGCCGGCGGCGAAAGCCGCGCTCGCGGCGTTCGAGGAATCGAACAACAAGGGCCTGGGCGCCGGCGACGCGTCGCGCCAATCGGTCTATTGGGCGAGCCGCGGCAAGACGCTAACGAAGCATTTCATTCACCATCAACACTCGGAGCCAATCATGTCAGTCACGCTCGCGCAAGCTTCCACCATCGTCGACGTCGCGCTGAAAAAAGCGCGCGACAGCAATCTCGCGCCGCTCACCGTCGCCGTGCTCGATGCCGGCGGCCATCTCGTCGCGTTCAAGCGCGAGGACAAATCCGGCATCCTGCGTTTCGACATCGCCTTCGGCAAAGCCTGGGGCGCGCTCGGCATGGGCTTCGGCTCGCGCACGCTGGCGAGCCGCGCGGCCAAGACGCCGCAATTCTTCACCATGCTGGCGGCGGCGAGCGGCGGCCGCATGGTCAGCAATCCGGGCGGCGTGCTGATCAAGCGACGCGTGCGGCAACATCGTCGGCGCCTGCGGCATTTCCGGCGACACCTCCGACAAGGACGAAATGTGCGCCATCGCCGGCATCGAGGCGGCGGGGCTGAAGGCCGATCCGGGCGCGCGATTAAGGGGAGCAATTAGGATCCAATGAAGCTCTTTTCATTCTGGCGCTCGCTCGCGACCTATCGCGTGCGCATCGCGCTCAACCTCAAGGGCATCGTGCCGGACGAGGTGATCGACGTCAACCTGATGAAGGGCGCGCAGCGCGAGGCGGCCTATCCGCGCCGTCAATCCGATGATGGCGCTGCCGGCTCTGGTCGACGGCGACGGGCCGGCTCTGTTCGAATCGCTGGCGATCATCGAATATCTCGACGAGACGCATCCGAACCCGCCGCTGTTGCCGCGCGACCCGCAAGCGGCCGCGCGCGGGTGCGCGGGCTGGCGCAGATCGTCGCCTGCGATTCCCATCCGCTGATCGTGCCGCGGGTGCGCGAATATCTCGAGCACGAATTCAAGCTCGACGAAGCCGGCGCGCACCAAATGGTGCCAGCATTGGCACACCGCCGGCGCTGACCGCGCTCGAAACGCAATCTGCAGGACAAGGCCACCGGCCGCTATTGCCACGGCGACACGATCACGCTCGCCGATATCTGTCTCGCCAGCCAGGCGGCGGGCGCGAAATTCTTCGCCGTCGATACCGCGCCGTTTCCGAATTTCACCCGGATCGCCAATGCGCTGTCGACGATCGACGCCTTCGCCCGCGCCCATCCGCTCAAGCAGCCCGGCGCGCCGGCAGTTGAATGCGGCGTACGGACGAGGAACTCACTGCCCTTCGTCAGCATCGCGACCGAGGACAGCGGCGTCGCGGTGCTCTTGCTGATCATGCCTTCGGTGGCCGCCTGATACGCCTTGTAATGGTCGGTCGCCTGATGCGCGTCGAGCGCCGCGGCGTCGTCGTAGACCGAGAACAGCAGCAAATGACTGCCCTTCGTCTGCGACACCGCGATGTCGAACTCACGGCAGCCGGCATCCTTTACCGAGGCCGCCGCATCGGTCTTGGCCGCGTCGATGAATTTGTCGACCTGCCCATCGTGCGACATCGACTTCATCGACATTGATCAGCGGCGGCGGCGGCGTCGGCCTGCGGCTGTGGCGCAGTGCTTCTGTTCAGGGCCACCGCGGTGAACGGCCTGATGTCGTAAGTCTTGATCATCATCATGGTGAGGCCGATGAACTTCAAGTAGGCCGCGGTCTTCTGATGTGCGTCCCAGGCAGTGGAATTATTGTAGATCTCGAAGATGAAGACCTGGTTTTTCTGAGTTTGCCCGACGGAGCTTATGAATTCCTGGGTAGCGGGCTCCTTGATCGTTGCCGCGCCGTCGTCCTTCAGCGCCGCAAGGAATTTCGGCATCGAGGCCGGGTTGATATCGAGATCGACCACGTTGATGTAGAGCGGCGCCGTTTGCGCCGCCGCCTCCCGGCTGTGCAGCGGTAGCAACAAGACCGCGGCAGCGAGCATGAGCCCCGGCAGCACGACTGACTTCAACATTGCAATTCTTCTCCCTGGCCAGAAGCATTCGCGAAAACGGTAGCGGCTCTCTGCCGCGCTCGGTAGCCCCGCAACGCGATTTACCACCACTTGTGAAAATGATGCACCGGGCCGCGGCCGGCGCCGATTTCGAGCCGGTCCGCCGCGGCGATGGCGGCGCTGACATAGGCCTTGGCCTCGCGCACCGCGTCGCCCAGGCCAAGCCCCTTGGCGAGCCCGGCGGCGACGGCCGCCGCCAACGTGCAGCCGGTGCCATGGGTATTCTTGGTCGCGATGCGCGGCGCGGCAAATCGCGCGCAACCGTCGGCCTCGACCAGAAGGTCGACGCTGTCCGGCCCGCCGCCGTGGCCGCCCTTGATCAGCACCGCGCCGGCGCCGAGCGCGAGCAGCTTTTGCGCCTGCGCCGCGCATCTCGTCTTCGTCGCGCGCGACCGGCGCATCGAGCAAGCGCCGCCGCCTCGAGCAGATTGGGCGTGACCACGTCGCGCGCCGCGACATCAGCGCCGCAGCGCATCCGATCGCGTCGGCGCGCAACAGTTCGTCGCCGGTCGTCGCGACCATGCACCGGATCGAGCACGACGTGGCGCGGGCGATGGCGGTCGAGCCCCGCGGCGACGGCGCCGATGGCCGCGGCATTGCCCAGCATGCCGATCTTCACCGCGCCGACATCGAGATCGGAGAACACCGCGTCGATCTGCGCGGCGATGAAATCCGCCGGCACGTCGTGGATGGCGGAGACGCCTTTGGTGTTCTGCGCCGTCAGCGCGGTGATCACGCGAGGCGCCATAGACGCCGAGCGCGGAGAAGGTTTTCAGATCGGCCTGGATGCCGGCGCCGCCGCTCGAATCCGAGCCGGCGATGGTGACGGCGATCGGAACAGCCATCATGCGCCCCGCTTGCGCCAGCGCCGCGTCGACGATCGCGCGCAAGGCGCGCGCGGCGGCGGCGGGATCGGGCGCGAGCGACAGCGCCGAGATCACCGCGACGCCGTCGGCGCCGGCGGCGATCACTGCGGCGGCGTTGCCGGCATCGATGCCGGCGATGCCGCAGACCGGCAGTCTTTGGCTGCGCGCGCATGCAACGCGGCGATGACGCGCGCCAAGCCTTCGGGACCGATCGGCGCATTCTTCTGCTGTTTCGACCCCGTGACATAGACGCCGCCCGAGCCGACATAGTCGATCAGCTCGACCGGCGCGGCTTCCGCCTCCGCCACCGTCTTGATCGACAGGCCGATGATGGCGTCGCGGCCCGAGCAGTCTCCGCGCATCCTCGACCGCCATGTCGTCCTGGCCGACATGGACGCCGTCGGCGCCGGCGGCGAGCGCCACGTCGACGCGGTCGTTGATGACGAGCGGCACGCTGAACGGCGCCAGCGCCGTCTTGATCGCGCGCGCCGTCTCGACCATGGCGCGGGTTTCGCTGATCTTGTCGCGCAATTGAATGAGCGTCGCGCCGCCCTTGCGCGCACAGCCGCGCCAGGTCGGCGAGATCGTGGCCGCCGGAGCGCTCGGGATCGACGATGGCGTTGAGGCGAAGATCGACGGTCATGCACGACACCCTGGTGCGCGCGCGCAACGTCGCGCCGATCGAGGCCGTGGAGCGCGTCGATGATCCAGCTGGCGAAGCGGCCCGGCCCGCGCGCGTTCTCCGCCGCGACCTCGCCGGCGACGCCGAGCGCGACCAGCGCGGCGATGGTCGCCAGCCAGCGATCGCGCTCGACCGCCAGCGCGGCGGCGACCAGCGCCGAGCCGGCGCAGCCCATGGCGGTGACGAGCCCCATCAGCGGATCGCCGTTGGCGATCGTGGCGCGACCGCTCGCCGTCGGTCACCACGTCGGTCGTGCCGGTCAGCGCGACGATCGTGTCGTGGGCTTTGGCAAAGCGCGCCGGCGCGTCGCCCGCGGCATCGCCGCCGGCAAGCGGCGGCGAATTCGCGCATGATTGAGCCGCACCACCGCAGGCCCGCGCGCCAACGAGGCTCGCGCGCGAATTGCGCGCGCGCCGGCGAGCGTTCGATGAAGACCGGATCGAGCACCCAGGGCTTGCCGCCCTGCCCCACCGCGCCGAGCGCCACTTCGATCGCCGCGCGCCGCTCGGCATCGAAGGTGCCGAGATTGACCAGGAGCGCATCGGCGCCGGCGACGAAGGCCGCGATCTCCTCGGGCGAGATCGTCATCGACGGCACCGCGCCGGCCGCGAGCAGCATGTTCGCCGTATATTGCTGCGCCACCGAATTGGTGATGCAATGCACGCGCGGCGCGCGGCTCCTGATCCGCGCCAGCACGTCGGCGGCGATATCGGCAAATTCGGCCGGTGCATGCATATGTCGGGTCTTTCCACTCCGGCGATCCTGCGCCCGCGATAGCGGGGACAGGATGATATATGCTATCCTGCCCGTCCGGAGGCGCGCATGGTCCCCTTTTTCGTGCAGATCAAATGTCAGCTCGGCAAGTCCTACCAGGTCGCCAATAAGCTCGCGGATGCCGAGATCGCCTCGGAAATCTATTCGACCGCCGGCGACTTCGATCTGTTGGTGAAATTCTACGTCGATCCCTCGACCGATATCGGCCATTTCATCGCCGAGAAGGTGCAGACCGTCCCCGGCGTCGCCGACACCCGCACCATCATCACCTTCAAGGCGTTTGGAGGCTCGTAGTCGTTCCCTCCACCGCCCGCCGGCGCGCCAAGGCGAGCTGATGCTCGCGCCAGATCACGAACAGGCCGGCGGCGGCGATGATCGCGGACCCGACGCACGATCATGACCGTCGGCAATTCGCCGAAGAACGCATAGCCGAGCACCAGCGCCCAGATCATCGACGTATAGTCGAACGGCGCCACCATCGAGGCCGAGGCGTAACGATAGCTCTCGGTCAGGAGAATATGCCCGGTGCCGCCGAGAAAGCCGATGCACATCAGGCGCGGCCAACTCGTGGCCGGTCGGCGTGATCCAGCCGAACGGCCAGGTGACGAGACCGGCGAGCGCGCAAATCAGCGAGAAGTAGAACACGATCGATGACGTCGTCTCGCTCTTGGTCAGGTGGCGGGTCTGGATCATGGTGCCGGCATTGGTGACGGAGCCCGCGACCGCGTAGATCACGCCGGCGACGCTGGTCGCGCTCGCCATGGCGATGGTCAATTCGTCGCCGGAAAAATGCGGCGCCAGCACCACCAGCACGCCGATGAAGCCGATCGTCACCGCCGACCAGCGATAGATGCGCACGCGCTCCTTGAGCACCAGAGCGGCGAGCGCCACGCTGATCAGCGGCGAGGTGAACGAGATCGCGTTGGCCTCGATCAGCGGCAGCCGCGCCAGCGCGCCGAAATTGCAGAACATGCCGACGATGCTGAGCACGCCGCGGCTGGCTTGGCCGAGCGGGCGCTCGGTGCGCACCGCGGCCATCAGCTCGCCGCGCCAGGCATAGACCAGCACCACCGGCACGATGGCGAAGGCCGAGCGGTAGAACACCACCTCGCCGATCGGATAGCGCGCGCCGAGATAGCGGATCAGCGCCGACATCACGGCGAACAGCACCGCCGAGATCAGCTTGAGCACGATGCCTTTGCCGGAGTTCATGCGTAAGCGGTTCCGTCGCACCTGAGGTGCGAGCGTGCTTAGCTTGCTACTGCGCGCGATGCAAAGGCCGCAGCTCATTCTTTCTTCGGCGGCGGCGTCGGGCCTTTGATCGGCGGCAGCGAGGCGATGTAGGTCGCGATCGCGGCGCGGTCGGCGGCGCTGAGCTGCGACGTGTTCGCGATCACTTCGGCCATCCCGCCGCCGGCATAATCGCCGGCCGGATTCATGCCGTCGTCGAGGAAACTGGCGATGTCCTTTTCCGACCAGGCGATCTTGTCGTCGCCCCAATGGCCGAGCCCGGCCGGCGTGATGTTGGGCACCCAGCCTTTGCCGTCCGGCGCCGGGCCGCCGGCAAAGCGCTCGCTGTCGATGATGCCGCCGAGAAAATTGCGCGGCGAGTGGCATTCGGCGCAATGCCCCGGCCCGTTGACCAGATAAGCGCCGCGGTTCCATTGCGCCGATTGCGTCGGGTCGGGCACGTAAGGGCCGCCCTTGAGAAACAACAACTTCCATACCCCGACCAGGCGGCGGATGTTGAACGGAAACGCCAGATCGTGGTCGCGCACCTTGCCGGCGACCGGCGGCAGCGTTTTCAGATAAGCAAACAGATCGCGCACGTCGTTGAGCTGCATGTGCCGATAAGAGTCGTAGGGAAACGCCGGAAACAGATGAGAGCCGTCCGGCGCCGTTCCGTCCCACATCGCGGTGACGAAATCCGCCTCGCTCCAAGCGCCGATGCCGTCCTTCGGATCGGGCGAAATGTTCGGCGCGTAGAAAGTGCCGAACGGCGATTGCAGCGCCAGGCCGCCGCCGAGCCGCGTGCGATCGACTTTTTGCGGATCCTTGTTCGGGGACGGCGTGGCACGACGCGCAGCCGCCGATGTTGAACATGGTCTTGCCGTTGTCGAGGTTCGGCGTGTATGGCGGCAGCGCGGAAGCGGACACCGTCGCCGGGATCGTCACGATCCAGAACACGGCGAAGCCGAGCGCCGCGCCGAGCGACGACGACAATCGCGAGATTGCGCAGCGTGAGCATGTCGCTTCATCTCGCTCTCGCACTCCGCCGTCATTCCGTACCCTGAGGCGCGAGTCCGAATTCGAGCCCGACGGCGCGACTGCACCGGCCGGCATCTTCGAAGCCGGACGTTGCGCGCGGGCACCTCAGCATGACGGATCACTCATGAAAAACAAAGGGCGGGACGTCCGCGCGGACGCCCGCCCTCGTTAAGCTCAGACGTTCGTTCAGCCCTTCTTGAGGCGATAGTCCTGGTGGCAGGCGCCGCAGTCGTTCTTGCCGATGTTGCCGAGCGCCGCCTTGAGGCTGTCGACGTCCTTGATGCTGGCGGTCGCGGCTTTGGCGTCGTCGCCGAATTTGACGAACCGCGCCTTGAAGTCCGCCATGTTTTCCCAAACTTTTGGGCTGGCATTGAACTGGTCGCTGGGATCGCCGTCTTTGGTGTTGTCGGGGTAAAGGCCCGGCATCTTCGCCGCCGCGTCCTGGAATTGCGCAAGCGCCTTGGTCACCGCCGCCTGATCGTACGGCTTGTCGCCCTTGGACATGTCGGAGAGGATTTTGGCCTGATCGCCGTTGGCCTTCATCAGCGCCTTGCGCGCCTTGATCGGGTCTTCCTGGGCCACGGCAGCGCAGACGCCAAGCGCGATGGCGGCCGTGGTGGCGACGGCGAACACGGTACGGATCATGTGGTGGTCTCCCTGTGAGGTGGCGTGAGTTGACGGCCGAATCGTCAGTCGGGCCAGAAGGTTATGGGCGAAAGCAGCCCCCGCTGGCGGGCCCCCGTGGTGGCATTATCCGGCCACCAACACCGGCATTATGACATTATTCCAGGATCACTGGGAGGCCGGATCGCCGGTGTGGACCGCAACAGGAGCGAGCATTGGAGAACCTGATCTTTCGCGGCCGCCCCGATGAGCACAATGCGTGCGATCAATGGACGCTGGTCAAGGATGCGGACGATGACCAGGACTATGTGGTGCAAGAGCACGTCAAGCTCGACGCATTGCTCTCGGGCAAACCGTATCTGCGGCTGGTCAGGCGCATGACCGTTGCCGAGTTTCTGGCCACCGATCAGCCGGCGGCCGTGAAGCGCAAATTGCAGACGATCCTGGACGAGCGCGCCGCCGCGAAACCTTAAAACGCGAAACCGCGCGCTCACTCCGCTGGCTGGGCGCGCGTCCGCTGCCACTTGCCCCACAAGTCCGAGTTCCGCGATCCAGCGCGCGATGACATAGAACACCGGCGTGAACACCAGCCCGAACGCGGTCACGCCGATCATGCCGGAGAACACCGCGGTGCCGAGCGCCTGGCGCAATTCGGCGCCGGCGCCGATCGCCCAGACCAGCGGCGTGACGCCGAGGATGAAGGCGAACGAGGTCATCAGGATCGGGCGCAGCCGCAGCCGCGTCGCCTCGACCGCGGCCTCCCAGCGCGTGCGGCCCTGGTCCTCGAGCTGGCGGGCGAATTCGACGATCAGGATGGCGTTCTTGGCCGCAAGCCCGATCAGCACCACGAAGCCGACCTGGGTGAGGATATTGTTGTCCTGGCCGCGCAGGATGACGCCGGTGATGGCGGCGACGAGGCACATCGGCACGATCATGATCACCGCGAGCGGCAAGGTGAGGCTCTCGTATTGCGCGGCGAGCACCAGGAACACGAACACCACCGCCAGCACGAAGGCGAACATCGCGGTGTTGCCGGCCCTGATCTGCTGGAAGGCGAGCGTCGTCCATTCGGTGGCAAAGCCGTCCGGCAGCGTGTCGGCGGCGAGCTTGTCCATGATGGCGATGGCCTGGCCCTGCGAATAGCCGGGCGCGGCGGCGCCGTCGATCTCGGCCGCGCGGATAGAGGTTGTAGCGCGGCACCCGGTACGGGCCGGCGATGTCGGTCACCGTGGTGAACGAGCCGAGCGGCACGGTGTCGCCGTTGGCATTGCGCACCCGGATTTTGAGCACGTCGGCGATGTTCTGCGCGGTCCTCGTCGCGCGCCTGCGCGGTGACGCGGAAGGTGCGGCCGAACAGATTGAAGTCGTTGACGTAGGAGCGAGCCGATGAAGATCTGCAGCGCGTTGAACACGTCCTGCACGTTGATGCCGAGGAGCTGCGCCTTGGTGCGGTCGATGTCGAGATAGACCTGCGGCGTCGAGGTCTCGAACAGGGTGAAGACCTGCGACAGGCCCGGCGTCGCCGTTGGCGCGCGCCATCAGCGCGGCCGCCGCTTCGCGCAACGCCGCCGCGCCGCGGCCGGCGCGGTCCTCGACCATCATGCGGAAGCCGCCGGCGGTGCCGATGCCCGTCACCGGCGGCGGCAGCACCGCGACGATGAAGGCGTCCTGGATCGCGGACAAGCCGCTTGTTCAGCTCGGCCTGGATCGCCGGCGCCGACTGCCGCGGATCGCGGCCGCGCTTGCCGAACGGTCCAGCACCAGGAACAGCGCGCCGGAATTCGGCGCATTGGTGAAGGTGGCGCCGGAGAAGCCGACGATGTTGACGGCGTGGGCCACGCCCGGCACGCCGAGCGCGATATCGAGCGCGCGCTGCTGCACCGCGTCGGTGCGCGCCAGCGAGGCGCCCGGCGGCAGCTGCACCACGACGATGATATAGCCGCGGTCGACCTGGCGGGATGAAGCCGACCGGCGTCTTGCGGAACGCGTTCAAGCCCGAAGCCGAGCACGACGAGATAGATCACGACCATCATCGCGGCGCGCCGCACGGTGCGCGTGGCGAGCCAGGAAATGCCCGAGCGCGACGCGGTCGAACGCGGCGATTGAAATAGCCGAAGAAGCCGTGGATCGGCCGCTCCCACCAGCGTGTCGCGATGCGCGCGGTCGTGCGGCTTGAGCAGCAGCGCGCACATCGCCGGCGACAGCGTCAGCGAGACGATCAGCGAAATCACCGTGGCGCCGGCAATGGTCAGCGCGAACTGGCGATAGAACTGCCCGGAAATGCCGGTGATGAACACCGACGGCACGAACACCGCGCACAGCACCAGCGCGATCGCGATCAGCGCCGAGCCGACCTCGTCCATGCTCTTGCGCGCCGCCTCGCGCGGCGCCAAGCCCGGCGGCGATGTTGCGCTCGACGTTCTCGACCACGACGATGGCGTCGTCGACCACGATGCCGATCGCCAGCACCAGGCCGAACAGCGACAGATTGTTGAGCGTGAAGCCGAACGCCGCCATGAAAAAGAACGTGCCGACCAGCGACACCGGGATGGCGACCAGCGGAATGATCGCCGCCCGCCAGGTCTGCAGGAACAGGATCACCACCAGCACGACCAGCACGATGGCCTCGCCGATCGTGTCGATCACCGCGTCGACCGACTGCTGGATGAACTGGGTCGGGTTGTAGACGATGTCGTATTTGACGCCGGGCGGGAACCGCTTCGACAGCTTGGCCATCAGATTCGGTGACGCCGTCGGCGGTCGACAGCGCGTTCGAGCCCGGGCGCTGGAAGATGGCGAGCGCGACGGCGGGATCGTGGTCGAGATAGGAATTCGACGAATAGTCGAGCGCGGCGAGCTCGACGTCGGCGACGTCTTTGAGCCGCACCACCGCGCCCGGCGTCTCCTTGACCACGATGGAGCCGAACTCCTCCGGATTGGCGAGCCGGCCGAGCGTCTGCACCGCGATCTGGAACGCGCCCTGATGCGCGACCGGCGGCTGATCGAGCACGCCGGAGGCGACCTGGATGTTCTGGCCTTGCAGCGCGGCGGTGACGTCGGTCGCGGTCAGCCCGAGCGATTGCAGGCGGTCCGGATCGAGCCAGATGCGCATCGAATAATCGCGGCTGCCGAACACCGTGATCGAGCCGACGCCGTCGACGCGGGTGAGCGGGTCGGTGACTTCGAGCGTCGCGTAATTGGACATGAACAGCGCGTCGCGCGACTTGTCGGGCGAATAAAGGTGCACGACCATCATCAGGTCGGGCGAGGCCTTGGTCACCGTGACGCCGATATTGCGCACGTCGGCCGGCAGCCGCGGCTGCGCGATGGCGACGCGGTTCTGCACCTGCACCTGCGCGATATCGAGATTGGTGCCGAGATCGAAGCTGACCTGGATCGAGAATCGGCCGTCGGCCGTCGAGTTCGACGACATGTAGAGCATGTTCTCGACGCCGTTGATCTGCTGCTCGATCGGCGTCACCACGGTGGCGGCGACGACTTCGGCGCTGGCGCCGGGATATTGCCCGGAGACGTTGATGATCGGCGGCGCGATCTCGGGATATTGCGCGACCGGCAGCCGCGAGAACGACACGCCGCCGAGGATCACGAACACGATCGAGACCACGGCGGCGAAGATCGGCCGGTCGATGAAGAAATGCGAGATGCGCATTCGTCGTCGGCCTCAGCCGGCCTTGGCTTCGTTCCGGCGCCCTTGGCCGCGGTGCCGGCGGGCGCCTTGCTTGCTGCGGCGTCACCTTCTGGCCCGGGCCGCGCGCGCATCAGGCCGTTGACGATGACGCGATCGGTGGCGGCGAGCCCGTCCTTGATCACGCGCAAACCGCCGTCGATCTGGCCGAGCGTGACGTATTTCTGCCGCACCACATTGCCGTCGTCGACGACGAGCACGAATTTGCGCGCCTGCTCGGTGCCGATCGCGGCGTCGGGAACGAGCAGCGCGGTATAGGGCGGCGAGCCGGGCACGCGGATGCGGCCGAACATGCCGGGCGTGAAAATGCCGTCGGCATTGTCGAACACGGCGCGGCCGCGGATCGTGCCCGAGGAGCGGTCGATGACGTTGTCGACGAAATCCATCTTGCCCTGGTGCGGGAAATCCTTCTCGTCGATCAGCTTGAGCGCGACCGGAACGTCGCCGTGCAGGCTCGCCACGTCCTGGCTCGCCGTGGCGAAGCGCACGTAGCGCAGATACGACGCCTCGTCGAAGGATGAATTCGAAACGGATCGGATCGACCGAGACGATGGTGGCGAGCAGCGTGGTGCTGCCGCCGGCGCCGCCGGTGACCAGGTTGCCGACGGCGACCCGGCGGTCGCCGATGCGGCCGTCGATCGGCGAACGCAGCTCGCGTATATTGCTCGAGATCGAGCTCGGCCGAATGCACCATCGCCTCCTGCGCGGCGACGGCGGCTTCGGCGACGCGCTTGGCCTGGGTGCGCTGGTCGTAAGCCTGCTCGGTGATGGTCTTGTTGCCGAGCAGTTGCTGGCCGCGCTGCGAGATCGGCCTCGGTGAAGGCGAGATTGGCGCGCGCCTGCGCCAGATTGGCGCGCATCTGGTCGAGCGCGATCTGGAACGGCCGGCGGTCGATGGTGAACAGCAGATCGCCCTTCTTGCACCATCTGGCCGTCGATGAAATGGATCGCCGAGAGATAGCCGGACAGCCGGGAGCGGATCTCGACCGAATTCCACCGCGACGAAGCGGCCGACATATTCGTCCTGGTCGACCACGGTGCGCTGCACCGGATTGGCCACGGTCACGGTCGGCGGCGCGGCGGCGTTTGCTGCTGCTGGCCCTGGCCGCAGCCGGCAGAGCGCGAGCCGTAGCGACGAAAGCAGCAAGCCGCGCCGCAGTGGTGATCGCCATGAATTTTTCCCTCAAGCGCGGACCGGGGCACCACATGCCGCTGCCGCTGTCAACCGCGGGCAACCCGCCCTTCCCTCGCCGCCAGCCCGGTTCCCATATATCGGGTCGACCGGCGGCATTCGCCGGCCCCCAGCGGACGCTGGGCTAACCACCTGACAAATCATGAAAATCATACCCTTGCACGATGCCGCCTGGGGCGGCAGCGGCGCTGCCGCCACGCCGCACCGAGCCGCCAAAATTCCGGTCGAGGACCAGGCGCTCCTCGACGCCTATTCGCGTGCCGTCATCGACGTGGTCGACCGGGTCGGCCCGGCGGTGGTCGGGCTTGACCATCCACGCCGGCGAAGCCAACGGCCGCCCCCGCGGCGGCACCGGCTCCGGCGTCGTGGTGGCGCCCGACGGGCTGATCCTGACCAACAGCCACGTCGCCGGCGCGGGCAGCACCGCCAGTTCCTCCGCACGCATCGAGGTGACGACGCCGGAAGGCCAGCACCTCACCGCGCGGCTGGTCGGCGACGATCCCGACACCGATCTGGCGCTTATCCGCATCGTCGAGCCGGTGACCTTGCCGGCGGCGCCGCTCGGCGATTCCAAGCGCTTAAAGCGCGGCCAACTGGTGATCGCCATCGGCAATCCGCTCGGCTTCGAATTCGACGGTGACGACCGGCGTCGTCTCGGCGCTCGGCCGCAGCTTGCGCTCGCGCACCGGCCGGCTGATCGACGACGTGATCCAGACCGATGCCGCGCTCAATCCCGGCAATTCCGGCGGCCCGCTGGTGTCGTCCCACGGCGAAGTCGTCGGCGTGAACACCGCGGTGATCATGGGCGCGCAAGGCATCTGCTTTGCGGTCGCCGCCAATACCGCAAGCTTCGTGCTCGGCGAACTGGTGCGCCACGGCCGGGTGCGCCGCGCCTTCATCGGCGTCGCCGCGCAGCACACGCCGATCCCGCGCCGGCTGCGCCACGCCGCCGGCATCACGCAAGAACGCGCGGTGATGATCGCCTCCATCGAGCCGGACTCCGCGGCCGCGCTTGCCGGCCTGAAGGTCGGCGACATCCTGCTCGGCCTCGACGGCACCATCATCGCCGGCGCCGACGATCTCGTGCGCACGCTCACCGGCGAGACCATCGGCCGCGAGGTCAAGCTCGACGTGCTGCGCGGCACCGAGCGGCTGACGCTGGCGATGGTGCCGCGGGAGCGGAAACTTGAAGCCATCCCGGGCCGCGGACAAAATCCGCGCGCCCGGACTCCTTAATCGACTTCGCGCAATTTCACAGCTGGCCATCCGCATCCGCCCGCATTAAGAAGCGGCTCCGTTCGCATCCGCGATCGTCCCCCGGCACCCCCAAAACATGCTGCAAATCGACAATCTGGTTTTCGACGCCTGGGGCCGCCGGTTTTTCGACCGGGCGAGCGTCACGATTCCGGACGGCACCAAGGTCGGCCTGGTCGGGCGCAACGGGGTCGGCAAATCGACCTTGTTCAAGATCATCGTCGGCGAGCTTGCCGCGCAGGAGGGCGATATCCTGCTGCCGAAGGCGGCACAGATCGGATCGGTCGATCAGGAGCATCCGGCTACGCCGGTCACGCTGCTCGACACGATTCTCGCCGCCGATACCCGAGCGCGAGGCGCTTGAATGCCCAATTGGAAACCGCCGAGCCCGAGCACTTGGCCGAGATCTACCAGCACCTCAACGCGATCGACGCCGACCGCGCGCCGGCGCGTGCCGCCGAAATCTTGAGCGGGCTCGGATTCTCCAACGACGATCTCGCGCGGCCGATGGCGGAATTCTCCGGCGGCTGGCGCATGCGCGTGGCGCTGGCCGCGGCTTTGTTCGCCGAGCCCGATCTGCTCTTGCTCGACGAGCCGACCAATTACCTCGATCTCGAAGGCGCGCTGTGGCTCGAGGCGCGGTTGAAGAAATATCCCAAAACCGCGCTGATCATCAGCCACGACCGCGAGCTTCTCAACAATTCGGTCGACGCCATTTTGCATCTGAGCGAAGGCAAGCTCGATCTTTACACCGGCGGCTATGACGATTTCGAGCATCGCCGCGCCGAGAAGACGCGGCTGCAGGCGGCGACGCGCGCCAAGCAGGACGCCGAGCGCGCGCATTTGCAAAAATTCATCGACCGCTTCCGGGCCAAGGCCAGCAAGGCGACCCAGGCGCAATCGCGCATCAAGCGGCTCGCCAAACTGGAGCCGATCGCCGAGATCGGTCGAGGAGCGCGTGGCGCCGTTCACGCTGCCGTCGCCGGCGCGGCCGCTGGCGCCGCCGCTCATTCAGCTCGAAAACGCCGCGGTCGGCTACGACAAGACCACGGTGTTGCGCAATCTCAACCTGCGGCTCGACGTCGACGACCGCATCGGGCTGTTGGGCGTCAACGGCGCCGGCAAATCGACCTTCGCCAAGATGATCGCCGGCGCGCTGCCGCTGCAGGCCGGCCAGATGAAGCGGGAAAACCGCATCAAGGTCGGCTGGTTTCACCAGCATCAGATCGAGGCGCTCGACCCGGACGATACGCCTCTGGACATCATCCGGCGCGAGCTTCCCGACGACAGCGAATCGTCGCGCCGCTCGCGGCTGGCGCAGTTCGGGCTGTCGTTCGACAAGCAGGAAACCACGGTCGCCAATCTGTCCGGCGGCGAGCGGGCGCGGCTGTTGCTCAATCTCATCGCCATGGCGGCGCCGCACCTCTTGATCCTCGACGAGCCGACCAATCACCTCGACATCGACAGCCGCCGCGCGCTGCTCGATGCGTTGAACGACTACGACGGCGCCGTCATCCTCATCACCCACGATCGCTCGCTGATCGATCTGGTGGCCGACCGGCTGTGGCTGACCGCCGACGGCCACATCAAGCCGTTCAAAGGCGACATGGACGATTATGCGCGCTTCGTCCTCGACCGGGTCAAAGCGGAAACCGTGGCGCCCGGGCAAAAAACCGTCAGCGACGCCGTCTTGAGCGCGCAGCAAGCGGCCGCCAACGAGGCGCGCTATGCCGCCAAGAAGGCGGCCAAGAAGCGGCGCCGGCGCGGCTACTGAGCCTACTGCATCGACAGCGACGACACCGCCACGTTCACCGCGCCGGTGGCGTTGGCGATCACGCGCAAGGTCTTGTCGTCATAGGCGATGCCGGTGAGGCGCAGATCGTTGACGGCGAGGTTGGCGGAGACGCCGTTGCCTTGCGCGACGAAGCCGGCGACGGCCGTGGCGATGCGCTGTCTTGGCGTCGGCGGCGAACGGCTTGAGGTCGATCACCGCCTTGTCGGCGAGAATCTTTTGCAGATAAGGCGTGGCCGCCTGCGCCGCGGCGCCGAGCAGGCCGAATGCGGCTTGCGATTGCACGTCGAGCGTCACGTCGGCAAAGCGCAGGATCTGCCGATCCTGGTCGAGCACCGGCCGGCCATAGACGTGCACCGTGGCGTCGGCGCCGAAAAAGCTGAACAGGCCGCGATTTTTCACGTTGACCAGAAGCGAAATCAAGCAGCCGGTCGCCCGAGGCGGCGATGGTCGCCTGTTTGATGGTCACGGCGAACGAGCCGCTGCCGTCCTCGGGAAACGTCTTGCCGCCGATCTGGGCTTCGAGCAGACCGGCTCACTTCGGTGAACGGAATATCGATCGGCACCGCGATGTTGACGCTGCCGTCGTTGGCCTGCGGCACCAGATCGAGCGCTTGCGGGAACGGGCAATTCGGCTTGGTCTCGGTCGGCACGATGCGGGTATCGGCCTGCACGCCGAGCAAGCAGCGTCACCGCGCTGCCGTCGATCTTCGGCTGCGCGGCGATGGCGCGGGTCGGGCGCACTTCGAGCCAGAGGTTCGGCATGCCCTGCCCCGCGGTGCCGAGCGGAATGGCGCGGCACAGTTTTGACCCATTCGCCGCGCGCCGCGTTCTCGATGAACGGATCGTTGCGCAGCCGCGTTTCCAAGGCGCCGGTCTGGCTGCGCACCGCGTTGTCGAGGAACGGCTTCACCTGGTTGGCGACGCTGAGTTTCAGGCCGGCGATCGGCAAGATGACGTCGACGACATTGACCTGCGCCGACAGATTGGGCGCGAGCCGCCAGTTCGGCGAAATGGTCGGCTTCGACGTCGTCGTCACCGTGCCCTGGATGTCGGCATGCTGATCGAACGCCTTGCCGGCGAGATTCTGCACCGCCTGGCCGACGCTGCCGCCGACCAGATTGCCGATGGTGTTGCCGACCGAATTGGCGCCGCTGGCGATCGTGCCGGTGGCTTTGAACTGGCCGGTCAACGGCGTCACCACCACCAGTGCGTCGGGCCGGCCGGACACGGTGAGCGGCCCGCGCGCAATATCGAAGTTGAGGTCGGCATTGGTCAGAAGCTGCGACACCGGATTTTGCGGCTTGCCGGACAGATTGCGCGGCGCCTGCGCGTCGAGCGCGTCGCGGATCGCGGCTGAGCGCGATGGCCGCGGGCGCCAGCACCGTCGAGGTGCCGGTCAGCGGCTGCAGCGGCGGCACCGCGACCAGCGCCGGCCGCCCTTGTTGCAGCGGCGTCGTCGCCGGCCATAGCAGGTTCAGCAACGCGTTTGCGCCGATGAAGGAGATGACGACAATGACGGCGCCGACGATGATGGTGCGGATGTTCACGCCGGCACTTCGCCCTTGAGCATGAGGCGGTAGAGGAAGCGGCGCTCGCTCATGTCGTAGTCGGG
This sequence comes from uncultured Alphaproteobacteria bacterium, assembly GCA_963831975.1. Classification (GTDB taxonomy): domain Bacteria; phylum Pseudomonadota; class Alphaproteobacteria; order Rhizobiales; family Xanthobacteraceae; genus BOG-931. The sequence goes on along the minus strand of CAWHSO010000025.1, from coordinate 228,540 downwards.
ATTGGCCTGGTGCATGACGCTGCGGTTATCCCACATCACCCAGTCGCCGTAGCGCCATTGGTGGCGGTATTCGTATTTCTTCTGCGTCGCGTGTTGCATCAATTCGTCGATCAGCTTGAGCGCGTCGGCATCCTCCATGCCGACGATCGATTCCATGCGCACCGGATTGAGGAACAGCGCCTTGCGGCCGTTCTCCGGGTGGGTGCGCACCAGCGGATGCACGCCGGGCGGCGGCAGGTTGCGGCGGCTCTCCTCGTTGAGGCCGGACAGCGCGCGCGGGCTGTATTTGCTCTGATAGACGTGCACGGCTTTGAGCCCGTCGATCTTTTGCTTGGTGGCCGCGGGCAGATCGTCATAGGCGTCGTGCATGTTGACGTATTGGGTGTCGCCGCCGTGCGACGGCAGCTCGACCGCGAACAGCGTCGTCGCCTTGGGCGGGCGCGGATGGTTGGAATGGTCGGTGTGGAACGTCTCGCCCGGAATCATGCGCTTGCCGTTCACGATCATGTCGTTGGAGACGTAATAGACGTCCGGATGGCCGGGGACGTGCTGCTCTTTCTTGTCGTGAATCTGCAGCTCACCGAACAGCTTGCGCCGCAGCCTTGAACTGCTCCGGGTCGAAATGCTGGTCGCGCATGACCAGCACGTGATGCTCGGCGAAGGCGCGTTGAGCGTGGCGCCGGTTTCGGCATCGACCGGCTGGGTGAAATCGAGACCGGTAACTTCGGCGCCGGTGTGATCGGTCAGCGGCGTGATGGTGAAGGACGTCATGGCAAATCCTCCCACGCGGTGTTTGTTAGCAGGAACGCTATCGCCGGCCCTCGGGAGGGTCAAGGCAGCCGACCGATACTCTCGCGCTCGCTCAGCGAATTCCGGCGCGCATGAAACTCTGCACGAATTGCCGCTGGAACAGCAGGAAGGCGACCAGCAGCGGCGCCGAGGTCATCAGCGTCGCGGCGGTGATCACCGACCAGTCGATGCCCTGATCGGTCGAGGCGAAAATCTGCAAGCCGACCGTCAGCGGCCGCGTGTTGACCGAATTGGTCACGATCAGCGGCCACAGGAAATTGTTCCAGTGATAGCTGACCGAGACCAGGCCGTAGGCGATGTAGACCGGCTTGGCGAGCGGCACATAGACCTTGAGCAGCACCGTCAGCGGGCCGGCGCCTTCGACGCGCGCCGCTTCGTCGAGTTCGCGCGGCACGGATTTGAAGGTCTGCCGCAGCAGGAAAATGCCGAAGGCCGAGGCCATGTAAGGCAGCCCGATCGCGGGAATGGTGTCGACGATGCCGAGCGCGCTCATGGTGCGGTAGTTCTCGACGATCAGCACGTCGGGCATGATCATGAGCTGGAGCAGCACCAGGATGAACGCGATGTCGCGGCCGGCGAAGGCGAAGCGCGCGAAGGCGTAGGCCGCGAGCGTGCACAGCACGAGCTGCGCGGCGAGGATCATGGTGACGAGCAGGAAGGTGTTGAGGAAATAGCGCGCGAACGGCGCCGCGTTCCAGGCGCTCGACGAAATTCTCCAACGTCAGCGGCGCGTTGAGCACGAAATGCGCCGAATAGGCGCTGGGATGGATCGCCGCCCACAGCGCATAGGCGAGCGGCAGGATCCAGATCAGCGCCAACAGCCAGGCGCCGACGGTCTCCAGCGCCGCCATCCCGTCGTCCCCGCGAAAGCGGGGACCATAGTCCGGTCGGTGCATTCGCGCCGACCGTGGGTATGGATTCCCGCTTACGCGGGAATGACAGCTTGAGGCTCATTGATAATGAATCCGGCGGTCGAGGATGAGGAACTGGCCGAGCGCCAGGACCGCCAGCAAAGCCAGCAGCACCACCGTCAGCGTCGCCGCATAGGCGGTATCCCAGAACTTGAAGCCGACTTCGTAGATGTAGAACAGCAGCAGCGCGGTGGTGTTGTCCGGGCCCGCCCTGGGTCATGACCACGATATGGTCGATCAGCCGGAACGAATTGATGATGGCGTTGATCAGGACGAACAGCGTCGTCGGCATCAACAGCGGAAAGGTGACGCGGCGGAAGAAGTACCAGCGGCCGGCGCCTTCGATCGCCGCGGCTTCGGCAAGTTGCGGCGACATCTGCTGCAACGCCGCCAGATAGAAGATCATGAAGAAGCCGGCATCCTTCCAGACCGCGACCGCGATCAGGCAGACGAGCGCGGTGTGCTGGTCGCCGAGCCAGTTGTGCGCCGGGATGCCGAACAGGCCGAGCATCTGGTCGAGCAGGCCGTAGCCCGGCGCATAGAAGAACAGCCAGATATTGGCGACCGCGATCATCGGCAGCACGGTCGGCGTGAAGAACGACAGCCGCAGAAACGGCCGGCCGGCGATCTTGCCGTTGACCCAGATCGCCATGGCAAGCGAAAGCGCGATGGTCAGCGGAATGACGCTCGCCGCGTAGACGATGTTGTTGCCGAGCGCGCGCCAGAACACCGGATCGTCGAGCATGGCCTGATAATTGTCCGCGCCGACGAAGACCGCGGCGCGGCGGCCCTTCGGGGTCGAGAAGAAGCTGTCGATGATGGTGGCGACGGCGGGATAATGCGTGAACGTCACCAGCAGCACCGCGGCCGGCAGCAACAGCAGCCAGCCGTGGATTTGCGCCGAAAGCCGCAGCCGCGCCGGCGGAGCGCGCCGCCGCCGACATCGACGCGGCTGGCTCGGCGGCCGTGCATCACTGATAGGAACGCAGGATGCGCACGGCTTCGGCCTGCGCATCCTTCATCGCCTGCTCCGGCGTCTTGGTGCCGGTCAGCGCCGCCTGGATGCCGTCGTTGAGCGCCTTGGTGACGCGCTGATTGTCGTGGGTCGACAATTCGGCGACGGCATATTTGAGCTGATCGCGCGCCACGGCGGCGGCGGGAAAGTCGGCGACATATTTCTTCATGGCGGCGGTGTCCCAGGCGTCGGGCCGCACCGCGACGTAGCCGGTCGGGATGCCCCAGTCCGCGGCGCGCTCGGGCGTCGTCATCCATTTGACGAACTTGAACGCCGCGGCGCGCTCGTCGTCGGTCATCTTCTTGAAGAAATAGAAATTGCCGCCGCCGGTCGGCGAGCCGCGGCCCTGATGCGCCGGCAGCATGGCGACGCCGAACGGAAACGGCGCGTTCTTGCGCACATTGGTGAGGTTGCCGGTCGTCGTCCATATCATCGCGGTCTTGCGCTCGAAGAAATCCTTCGGCGTCGTGCCCCACTCGATGGTGCCGGACGGGTGGATCTCGTCCTTGCTGCTGAGATCGACCCAGAACTGCAGCGCCCCGATCACGCCCGGCTTGTCGAAATGCCGTCTGCGTGCCGGCCGCGTTCATCAGCCGCACGTTGTTGGCCGTGGTCAGGCCCTGGAACAGCCAATAGGGAAAGCCGGTCGACGGAATTTCGATCGCCCATTGGCTGACATTGCCGGCGCCATCGCGCTGAACGAGTTTCTTGCCGTCGGCGACCAGTTCGTCCCAGGTGTCGGGCGCCTTGTCGGGATCGAGCCCCGCCGCCTTGAACGCGTCCTTGTTCCAGAACATCACGATGGTCGAGCGCTGGAACGGAATGCCCCAGGTCTTTGCCGCCGGTCTGGCTGTTCTCCATGAATGCCGGATAGAACGACTTCAGCCACGCCTTGTCGGCATCGGTTTTCAATAGATCGTCGAACGGCGCGATCGCGTCCTCGTCGATCAAGGTGAACATGTCGGTCGACAGCAGCACGGCGATGTCCGGCGGCTCGCCGCTCTTGAACGCGGTCAGCGCCTTGACCAGCGTGTCCTGGTAGGTGCCGGCATAGATCGCCTTGATCTTGATGCCGGGATTTTCCTTCTCGAAGTCGGCGACATAGCCGTCGATGATCTTTGGGATCGGACCGCCGACGGCGATCGGATAGTAGAACGACAGCGTGATGTCTTTTGCCATCGCGACCGACGTCAGCGCCAGCATGCACGGCACCGGCAATCGGAACAAGCCATTTCATCGTCGGGTAACGCATTCTGTCTCTCCTTAAGCGAAACTTTGGACAAAGTTGATTGTTCGTCGACGGCCGGCGTGCGCACGTCGTCGCGGCGCGCGCCCGCTTGCGGCATCGAAGACATGCACGTGCTCGGGGCGCCAGCTGGCATGGATCGCGGCGCCGGCGGCGAAGACCGCCTTGCCCGGCACGCGCGCGGTCAGCGTCTGGTTGCCAAAGGCGCAGGTGACGACGGTGTCGGCGCCGAGGAATTCCGAGCTCTGCACGCGCACCGGCAGTCCGACGTCGCCGAGCATCACATCCTCGGGCCGGATGCCGAACAGGAGATCGCCCTGGTCCGGCGCTCGGCAGGATGCTCATCGGCGGCGTGCCGATGAAGCGCGCGGCGAACGTCGTCGCCGGTCGCGCATAAAGCTCATCCGGCGGCGCCGCCTGCTCGACCCTGCCGTCGCGCATGAGAATGACCTGGTCGGCCATGCTCATGGCTTCGCTCTGGTCGTGGGTGACATAGACCATGGTGATGCCGAGCTTTTGCTGCAGCGCGCGGATTTCGCGCCGCATCTCGGCGCGCAATTGGGCGTCGAGATTGGACAGCGGCTCGTCCATCAGACAGACCGGCGTCTCGGCGATGATGGCGCGGCCGAGCGCGACGCGCTGCTGCTGGCCGCCGGACAATTGCGACGGCTTGCGCGCCAACAGCGCGTCGAGACCGAGCAGCGCGGCGACGCGGGCGAGCCGGCGCGCGCGTTCGGCCGCCGGCACCTTGCGCACGCGCAGGCCGAACAGAATATTTTCCGCGACGGTCAGGTGCGGAAACAGCGCGTAGGATTGAAACACCATGGCGATGCGGCGCTGCGCCGGCGGCAGCGCGGTGACGTCGTCGCCGCCGATGAAGATGCGGCCGCTCGAAACCTGCTCGAGGCCGGCGATCAGGCGCAGCGTCGTCGACTTGCCGCAGCCCGACGGGCCGAGCAGGACGACCAGCGAAGCCGCGGCGGCCTCGAAGCTCACATTGTCGACCGCCGGCGTCGCGCCCCAGTCCTTGCTGACGTTCTGAACCGAGATTTGCGACACCGGCTCCCCCCGCGAACGTCCGGTCACGATGCCGGTAAATCATTGTATTGTGAAGCCCGTGCGTCGGCCGGGAGGCGCGATGTGACATCTTATGTTCTAGCCATCGACCAGGGCACGACCTCGACCCGGGCCAGCCTGTTCCGGGCCGACACCTCGGTCGCGGCTTTCGCGCAACAGGAATTCCCGCAGCATTTCCCCGCCGACGGCGAGGTCGAGCACGAGCCGGAAGATCTGTGGACGACGACGGTCGCGTGTTGCCGCGGCGCCATGCAAAAGGCCGGCGCGAGTGCGCGCGACATCGTCGCCATCGGCATCACCAACCAGCGCGAGACCACGCTGTTGTGGGACCGCGCGACCGGCCGCGCCGTACATCGCGCCATCGTCTGGCAGGACCGGCGCACGGCGGATTTTTGTGCGCGGCTCAAGGCCGCGGGCCATGAAGCCGAGTTCGCGAGCAAGACCGGGCTGCTGCTCGATCCGTATTTCTCCGGCACAAAACTCGCGTGGCTGTTGGACTGCGCGCCGAACATTCGCGAACTGGCCGCGCGCGGTGATTTGGCGTTCGGCACGGTCGATACGTATCTGCTGTGGCGGCTCACCGGCGGCAAAGTGCACTCAACCGACGCCACCAATGCGTCGCGCACGCTGCTGTTCGACATCCATGAAGGCCGCTGGGACGATCGGCTCTTGGCGCTGCTCGGCGTGCCCAAAACTATTTTGCCGACGGTGCTGGATTGCTCGGCCGCGTTCGGCGTGACCGATCCGGAACTGTTCGGCGCCGCGATCCCGATCTACGGCATCGCCGGCGACCAGCAAGCCGCGCTCATCGGCCAAGCCTGTTTTGCGCCCGGCATGGTCAAAGCGACTTACGGCACCGGCTGTTTCGCCTTGCTCAATACCGGCACGACGCCGGTCGCCTCCAACAACAAGCTTCTCACCACCATCGCCTATCAGCTCGGCGGCGTGCGCTCATACGCGCTCGAAGGCTCGATCTTCGTCGCCGGCGCGGCGGTGCAATGGCTGCGCGACAGTCTGCACGTCGTGCAGAGCGCGGAGGAAACCGGCGACGCTCGCCGAAGCCGCCGATCCGACCCAAGAGGTCGTGCTGGTGCCGGCCTTCGTCGGCTTGGGCGCGCCCTATTGGCGGCCCGAGGCGCGCGGCGCGCTGTTCGGCCTGACGCGGGCCACCGGGCCGCGCGAATTGGCGCAAGCGGCGCTGGAGAGCGTCTGTTTTCAGACCGTCGATCTGCTGCGAGCGATGCGCGCGGATTGGCGCGATGGCGCGAGCGCGCTGAAAACCTTGCGCGTCGACGGCGGCATGGCGAATTCCGATTTCACCATGCAGCGCCTCGCCGATCTCGTCGGCTGCATCGTCGACCGGCCGCAGATCAGGGAAACCACGGCGCTCGGCGCCGCCTATCTCGCCGGCCTGCACGCCGGATTTTTTCCCGAGCCGGATCGCTTTGCCGAGCATTGGCAATTGCAGCGCCGCTTTACGCCGCAGATGGATGCCGGCACGCGCGAGAAAAAGTTGGCGGCATGGAAATCGGCGGTAAGACGGCTACTGAGCTAAAGTTTTCTGGGGAGGATTGAAAATGTACAAGACGTTCGCTGCGGCAATCGATTGCCATGCTCATCACGACCATCGCCGCCTTCGCACAGCCAGCGAGCACGGCCCCACCCGAAGTCATCAAAGACCTCGCGCCGACAGGAACGCTGCGCGCGGCGATCAATGCCGGCAATGTCGTCCTCGTGCAAAAAGATGCGTCGGGCGTGCACGGCGTGACGGTGGATTTGGCCAACGAGCTCGCGCGACGCCTCGGCACGCCGATTGCGCTCACGGTTTACGACGCCGCCGGAAAGGTAACCGACGCGGTGAAGAACGGCGAATGGGACATCGCCTTTCTCGCCATCGAGCCGGTACGCGCCGCCGTCATCGGCTTCACCGCGCCCTATGTCATCATCGAAGGCACCTACATGGTCGCGACCGACTCGCCGCTGAAGACAATTGCCGACGTCGACCGCAACGGCATCCGCATCGCCGTCGCCAAAGGCTCGGCTTACGACCTCTATCTGACACGCACGCTGCAACATGCGACGCTGGTGCGCTATCCGTCTCCGCCGCTCGGGTTCGAAGGGTTTATTGCCGATAAGCTTGATGCCGCAGCCGGCGTGCGGCAATTCCTTGACGCCTTCGCCAAAACCCGTACGGACATGCGCGTGATGCCGGAACATTTCCAGGAGATCAGGGAGGCCATGGGCACGCCGCTCGGCCGCGACGCCGGCTTGCAATACCTCAAAACCTTCGTCGAGGAGATGAAGGCCAGCGGTTTCGTCGCCAAGTCGCTCGCACCGCGCCGGCCAGGGCGACGCCGTCATCGCGCCGGCGGAGAAGTGATGGCGCCGGCGCACCGCCGCAGTCGATCGCCTGCGGCGTCACCGGCGTCCGGTTGAACTCGGCCTTGAACGGGCGCAGCGCGTCGGAGACGGCGTTGGCGATCACCGCCGGCGGCGCGATCGGGCCGCCTTCGCCGACGCCTTTGACGCCGAACGGATTGAGCGGCGACGGCGAGTGCTGGTGGATGATTGTTATCGGCGGCAGGTCGCACGCGGTCGGCAGCATGTAATCGGCAAGCGTCGTGGTGAGCGGCTGGCCTTCGGCATCGTATTTGATCTCTTCGAGCAGCGCGCCGCCGAGCCCCTGCACGGCGCCGCCGACGATCTGGCCCTCGACCAGCATCGGATTGACCACCACGCCGCAATCGTGGGCGATGGCGTAATTCTCGACCTTCACGCGGCCGAGCTCGATATCGACCTCGACCACGGCGGCATGGGCCGCATAGGACCAGGTCACGGTCGGCGGCTCGAAGTAATAGGTCTCCTCGAGCCCGCCATCGACGCCCGCGGGGCGGCCGCTGTCCCAGCCCGGACGCGCGGCCAGCGCCACCTTGGCGAGCGAGACTTCGGCGCCCGGCACGCCGACGATGCCGACATGGCCGCGGCGCAATTCGAGATCGGTCGCCGCGCATTCCAGCATGTTGGCGGCGATCGAAAACACCTTGTCGCGCAACTTTTCCGTGGCGCCGTGGATCGCCGCCGACAGCGTCACCGTGCTGCGGCTGGCAATGGTGCCGAAGCCGATGGCGATCGCCGCGGTATCGGCAAGCGAAATGACGACGTCATCGGGCGTGACCTGCCAGGCGTCGGCGACGATTTGGGAGAAGATGGTCTCCATGCCCTGGCCCTGCGGACAGGCCCCCGAGGTGACGAAAATCTTGCCGGACGGATCGATGCGAACCAGCGCGCTCTCGAACGGGCCGACGCCGGTGCCTTCGACGTAACAGCCGATGCCGAGGCCGAGATAGCGCCCCGCTTGCAGCGCCGCGCGCTGGCGCGCGCGAAACGCCTCGACGCCGCCGAGCGCGGCCAGCGCCTTTTGCAGCGCGCCCGGATAGTCGCCGCCGTCGAGCACGATCGGCTGGCCGTCGCGATACGGCATGCCGACCGCGTAAGGCATTTCGGCCGGCGGGAATCATGTTGCGCAGCCGCACCTCGGCCGGCTCGAGGCCGAGCTCGGTGGCGATGAGATCGATGCTGCGCTCCATGGCGAACGCGGCTTCGGGACGGCCGGCGCCGCGATACGGCGCGTTCGGCACTTTGTTGGTCGCGGCGATGCGGCCGGAAATCGCGATGGCGCCGATCTTGTACGGCCCCGGCACGTGGACCGCGGTGTTGTAGGCGATGCCGGCGCCGATCGGATTCCAGGCGCCGCAATCGACGACAAAATCATCGCGCAGCGCCAGGATGCGGCCGGCGTCGTCGAAACCGATCTCGACGTCGTGGATCTGGTCGCGCGAATGGCAGGAGCACAGCATGTGCTCGTGGCGGTCCTCGATCCATTTCACCGGCCGGCCGAGCCGGCGCGCCAGATAGGGGATCAACAAATCTTCCGGATAGACGTGGCCCTTGACGCCAAAGCCGCCGCCGACGTCGAGCGCGACGCAGCGGATTTTTGCCTCGGGCAGCCGCAACACGCCGGCCGCCTCGCGCTTGAGCCAATGCACGACCTGGGTGGCGGACCAGATCGTCACCGTATCGGTGCGCGCATCGTGCAGGCCGACGACACCGCGGCATTCCATCGGCAATGCGACGTAGCGGTGATGGTAGAAACGCCGCTGCAGCCGGCGCGGCGCGCGCTTGAGAACGGCATCGGCATCGCCTTTGCCGACGGTGAAGGCGCCGATCAGGTTGGTTGAGAATTTGTCGTGGACGATGGTGGCGCCGGCTTCGAGCGCCTGTTCGGGATCGAGCACCGGCGGCAGCGGCTCGAGATCGAGCTCGACCAATTGCGCCGCGTCCTCGGCGGCGTAGCGGCTGTCTGCGACGATGACCGCGACCGCCTCGCCGACGTGGCGGACCTTGTCATGGGCCAACAGCGGCTGCTGCGGATTGATGAATTTGTGCTGCACCAGCGCCGTCCATTTGCTCGGCAGCGCCACCTGCGTGTCCGACACCGGCGGCAGCACGCGCGCGAGCTCCGGCCCGGCCAGCACAAAGACAACGCCGGGCGCGGCGGCGGCGCGCGACATGTCGATCGCCTTGATGCGCGCATGCGCCTGCGGGCTGCGGACGAACACCGCATGCAGCATGTGCGGCAGATTCGAGATCGGCAATGTATTGGCCGCGGCCGGTCAAGAAGCCGCCGGTCCTCGCGCCGCGTCATGGAGCGGCCGATGAAGGGTGTCTGGTCGTTCATTGCTAAGGGCGAGTGTGGAACGAGGGTCGCGGACAATCAATCCACCCCGGCGCGACCGACCGCGACATACTTGAATTTCGCCCGCTTCATTTCGTCGGCGCGATAGATGTTGCGCAGATCGACGATCACCGGCTGCGCCATCACGGTTTTGAGGCGGTTGAGATCCAGCGCGCGGAACTGCTCCCATTCGGTGGCGATGACGATGGCGTCGGCGCCTTCGGCCGCGACATAGGCGCCACTGCAATAATGCACGCCCGAAAGCTGCGGCTTGGCCTGCTCCATGCCGGCCGGATCGTAGGCGCGCACCGTGGCGCCGAGGTCCTGCAGCGCGGTGATCAGCGGGATCGCCGGCGAATTGCGGGTGTCGTCGGTGTTCGGCTTGAAGGTCAGGCCGAGCACGGCGACGGTCTTGCCGCGCACCGAGCCGTCGAGCGCCGCTACCACCTTGCGCGCCATGGCGCGCTTGCGCTGGTCGTTCACCGAGGCGACCGCCTCGACGATGCGCAACGCCACGCCGTGGTCCTGCGCGGTCTTGAGCAGCGCCGTGGTGTCTTTGGGAAAGCACGAGCCGCCGAAGCCGGGACCGGCATGCAAAAATTTGCCGCCGATGCGGTTGTCCAGCCCCATGCCGCGCGCCACTTCGTTGACGTCGGCGCCGACCTGCTCGCACAGATCGGCGATCTCGTTGATGAAGGTGATCTTGGTGGCGAGGAAGGCGTTGGCGGCGTATTTGATCAGCTCGGCGGTGCGCCGGTTGACATAGAAGATCGGCGACGCGTTGAGATAAAGCGGCCGGTAGAGTTCCGCGACCACGGCGCGCGCCCGCGGATCGTCGGTGCCGACGACGATGCGGTCGGGATGCTTGAAATCCTGGATCGCGGCGCCCTCGCGCAAGAATTCCGGGTTGGACACCACCTGGATGTCGGCGTCGCGGGCGCTTTTCGCGCAGGATGCGCTCGATCTCGTCGCCGGTGCCGACCGGCACGGTCGATTTGGTGATCACCACCGCGGCGGCGGACAGCAGCGGCGCGATCTCGCGCACCGCGTCATAGACAAAACTCAAATCGGCATGGCCGTCGCCGCGGCGTGACGGCGTGCCGACCGCGATGAACACCGCCTCGGCGGTGCCGACGGAGGCGGTGTCGACCGCAAAGCGCAGGCGTTCCTGGCGGACATTGGCCTCGACCAGATCGGCGAGGCCCGGCTCGAAAATCGGAATCTCGCCGCGATTGAGCGCCGCGACCTTCTGCGCGTCCTTGTCGATGCAGGTCACGTGGTGGCCGAAATCGGCAAAGCAGGCGCCGGACACCAGCCCCACATAACCTGCGCCGATCATGGTCACGCGCATCGTTTTTTGTCCCCGAGCTAAATTTCGTCCGGCCCGGCGGCCGGCGCCGACGTGCCTTCGAATGCATCGAGCGGCGCCGACGGCGCAGTGTGCGCCTGCGTCGCGCATCAGCGACAGCCAACGCCGGCCGAACAGCACGACGACGAGCCCGCCGTAAAACGCGCCGCCAAGCACCGCCAGCACCAGCAATTCCGACTCATGGCGGAACCTGGACATCGACGATAACAGAGATGTGACGACGGGCGACGCGATCAAAAGGAAGACCGCGAAAGCAACGCCGGCCGCCGCGAGCTTCATCAGCGACGATTTGAGCGTCGCATCGGCGGCGATCAGGCCGGCGCGGCCGGCGAACCACAACACCAGAATGAAATTGATCCAGGCCCCGATCGAGGTCGCCAGCGCCAGCCCGACCTGGGCGAGCGAGCCCATCAGCGCGATCTTGAAAGCGATGTTGACCGCGGTGCCGGTCAGCGCCGCCTTGACCGGCGTGAGCGTATCGCCGCGCGCCAAAAACGGCGCGACGACGCTGCGGATGAGCACGAACGGAACGAGACCGATCGTATAGGCCGCGAGCGTCATGGCGGCTGCGTGCGCATCCTCGGCAGTGAACGCGCCGCGCATGAACAGGCCGCGCATGATGATGCCGGGAATGACCAGGAAGGCGACGACGCAGGGAATCGCCAGCAGCAGCGCGAATTCGATGGCGCGGTTTTGCGCCGAGCGGGCGCCGGCGTGGTCGCCGGCGGCGACCCGGCGCGTCATCTCCGGCACCAGCACGGTGCCGACCGCAATGCCGATCACGCCGATCGGCAATTGGTCGATGCGGTCGGCATAATAGAGCGCCGACAGCGCGCCGGTGGTGAGGAAGCTCGCGATGATGGTGTCGGCGAACAGCGCCAGCTGCGTGCCGGCCGAGCCGACCGTCGCCGGCACCAGCGCCTTGAAGAAGCGCCGCACGTCGTCGTCCCAGGTGAGCGCGTGAAACGACGTCATCACGCCGGCCCGCCACGCATCGCCGCCGACCAGGGCGGCCTGCAGCACGCCCGAAATCAGCACGCCCCAGGCGGCGGCGTGGCCGGCGCTCGGAAACAGCCACGCCACCGCCAGCGTCGCCATCATCGACACATTGAGCAGGGTCGACGCCGCCGCCGCCGCCGCAAAGCGATTGAGCGCGTTGAGGATGCCGCCCCACAGCGTCACCAGCGTGATCAGGAGCAGATAAGGAAACGTGATCCGCGTCAGGCCGACCGCGAGCGCGAACTGCTGCGGGTCGCGGGAAAAGCCGGGCGCGAGCAGGTCGATGGCCTGCGGCGTGAAGAGGAGCGCCAGCGCCAGCAGCACGATCTGCGACGCCAGCAGCAAGCGTGAAGATGCGGTCGCCGAACAATTTTGCCGCCGTCTCGCCGCCTTGGGTGCGGATGCGCGCATAGGCCGGAATGAACGCGGCATTGAAGGCGCCTTCGGCGAAAATGGCGCGGAAATGGTTCGGCAGCCGGAACGCGACGAAGAACGCGTCGGCGACGGGACCGGCGCCGATGATCGCCGCCAGCATGATGTCGCGCATGAAACCGGTCAGGCGCGAGAGCAGCGTATAGCCGCCGACGGTGAGGATGCGATCGAGCATTGTTGCCTTTTCCCCTCCCCCTTGTGGGGAGGGGTAGGGGTGGGGGTCGAGAGGTTTTACACCAGCGTCGACGCCAGCGCGTCGCCTCCCGACCCCCCTCCCCGACCCTCCCCCACAAGGGGGGAGGGAGCTAGCCCGCGAGCGCCCGCCGCACCGCCTCGATAATGCGATCCTGAACCGGCGGCTCGAGATAAGCGTGCATCGGCAGGCTGATCACCTCTTCGGCCAGCCGATCGCTGACCGGCACGCCGCCGTCGGCCACCGGATAATCGCGATAGGCCGCCTGGCGGTGCAACGGCTTGGCGTAATAGATCGCGGTCGGGATGCCCTGCGCCTTGAGCGCAGAGCCGAGCGCGTCGCGCCGCCCGGGCTCAAGGCGAATGGTGTATTGCGCCCATACCGACGTCGATTTATTGCCGGCGCGCGGCGTCGTCGCGACGCCGGCGAGGCCTTCGGCGTAGCGCGCCGCCACCGCCTGTCGCGCGACGATCTCGTCGGGAAAGATTTTCAGCTTCTCGATCAGCACCGCCGCCTGGATCGAATCGAGCCGGCCGGTGATGCCGATATGCAGCGCATCGTATTTGTCGCCGGCGTTCTCGCCGTGCACGCGCAGGCTTTTCACCCGCGCCGCCAGCGCGTCGTCGTCGGTGAACACGGCGCCGCCGTCGCCGTAGCAGCCGAGCGGCTTTGCCGGAAAGAAGCTCGTCGCCGTTGCGTCAGCCAAGCGTGCCGAGCTTGCGGCCGCGATAGGTGGCGCCGAACGCCTGCGCCGCATCGTCGAGCACCTTTATGCCGTGCGCGGCGGCGATCGCGGCAATGGCATCGTGATCGGCCGGCAGGCCGAACAGATCGACCGGGATCACGGCTTTCGGCTTCAGGCCGCGCTGCTTCGCCGTCGCGATAGCGCGCTCAAAGCTTGCCGGATCGAGATTGAAGGTGTCGGCGGCGACGTCGGCCATGACCGGCGTCGCGCCAATGAGCGCCACCACCTCGGCGGTGGCGCAAAACGTAAACGCCGGGCAGATCACCGCATCGCCCGGCCCGATCTGCCACGCCATCAGCACCAGCAGCAGCGCGTCGGTGCCGCTCGAACAGCCGATCACGTGCTTGGCGCCGCAGAAGGCCGCGAGGTCGGCCTCGAGCGCGCGCACTTCCGGCCCCTGGATGAACTGGCAATGGGCGAGCACGCGGCCGACCGCGTCGTCGATGGCGCTGCCGAGACGGCGGCGCTGGGCGGCGACGTCGATGAACGGGATCGGGCTGCCGTCGAGGCGGGCATGCTGATTCATCTTGTCTGGCACGCCCGCTCAGCCGACAACGCGGCGCGGTCCTTTGCGCGGCGCGCTCGATTGCGCCGTGCGCGCGCTCAGGCAACGGATCGCGATTTCGAGGCTGGCGACGGCTTCCTCGCCGGTCACCGCGGGCGCTGGCCGCCGCGGATGGCGCTGATGAAGGCCACCATCTCGGAACGCAGCGGCTCGGCGTAGCCGACCGACAGGTGCCGCATCGAATAAGAGCCGTCGGGCTGGAAGCCGAAACATTCGGTGACCTGCAGCGTCAAGCAGATCGGCCATCAGATATTTGTCGCGGGTGGCGATGTGGATGGTGCGCGCCTTGAACGGGGTGAGCCAGTTGGTGTTGATCTGGGCGAGCACGCCGGAGGCGGTGCGGAACTGCAACAGCGCGATGTCCTCGCGCTCGGCGACCGCGCTCGAGGTCTGCGGCTGGATTTCGACGATCTCGGAATTGGTGAACCAGCGGATCAGGTCGATGTCGTGCACGGCGAGATCGATGACGACGCCGACATTCGACATCCGCGGCGGGAACGGTCCGACCCGGGTGACGGCGATGGAAAGAATATTCTGGCCCTTGATCGCGCGCTTGATCGCCTCGACCGCCGGATTGAAGCGCTCGACATGGCCGGCCATCAGGGTGACGCCGGCGCGGCGCGCCGCGGCGACGATCTCGCGGCCCTCCTCGATGGTGGAAGCGATCGGCTTTTCGACCAGGATATGGATGCCGCGCGCGGCGCAGTCGATGGCGATGTCGCGATGCAGGTGGGTGGGCGCCGCGATAGTGACGGCATCGACGCCGCGCTCGATCAGGCCGTCGAGGTCGGCGAAGGCTGCAGCACTTGAGGTGCCGGGCGACGTGCTCGCGCGTCTTGCGGTCGGGATCGACGACGCCGACCAGCTTGACGCCGGGCAATTCCGACAGCACCCGCGCATGGTTCGAGCCCATGACGCCGACGCCGACCACGCCGATCCGCAATGCGCCGTCCGCAGCCGCCTTTTCCGCCTCACTCATGACTCGAAAGGTCCCCCAAGCAACCCCGATGCCCCGCCTTCCCCTAGCACGGCCCGGGCCAACTGGCGACCCGAGCCGGCGCGGAACCCGAACACGTTTGGATTCAATTCGTTGCAGCACCGGTCAGTCTATCGTCCCGTGAGGTAGTCCGGAGCCATCCGTTAAATATTTGATTTATTGAGAGAATTACGACAGAAGCTGGCGTTTCGCGCTCAAATCTCGTCGGGCTGATAAATGACGATTTTGCTGCCGTCGGTGTCGAAGCCGACATTGACATGGATCAGCTTGCGCAGCCGCTCCCGAACCTGGGCGCGCTTCTCCGGGTCGACCAAGAGCACCATGAAGCCGCCGCCGCCGGCGCCCAAGAGCTTGCCGCCGACGGCACCGGCGTCGCGCCCGGCGTCGTAGATCTCGTCGATCTGCGAATTGGAGACGCTCGAGGCGAGCTCGCGCTTGATCTGCCACGACTGGTGCATCAGCTCGCCGAGCTCGCGCAAGCGGCGTCTTCGGATCGAGCAGGATGTCGGCGGCGCTGTCGACCAGGCTTCGGATCATGCGCAGCTGGTTCTTGCGGCTGTTCATATTCTTGATCTGGTCCTGGGCGAAATCGGTGGCGAAGCGCGAGAAGCCGGTGAAGAACAGCATCAGCGATTGCGCAAGCTCCGTGCGCCGCGCCGGCGGCAGGATGAACGGCATCACCGAGAAGGTGCCGTCTTGGTGAAAGTCGATGCGATTGAAGCCGCCATAGGCCGCCCAGATCTGGTCCTGGCAGCCGACGTCTTCCTTGAGCACCTCCTGCTCGATGCGGATCGCTTGCGCGGCCGAGATCGCGCTTGGAGATCATCCGGCTGTTAAGCGCGTAGAGCGCATTCAACAGGCCGACGGTGAACGAGCTGCTCGAGCCCAGCCCGGAGCGCGCCGGCAGATCGGCATCGTGATGGATTTCGAGGCCGTCGGTCACGCCCAGATCGGTGAGGATGCCGCGCACCGCCGGGTGCTCGATCTCGGCGGTGTCCTTGACCAGCTCGACCTTGGAATAAACGATTTTCGACTTGTGCTCGAAGAACGGCGGCAGCCGGCGCACGCTGATGTAGCAATATTTGTCGATCGCGGTGCCGATCACCGCGCCGCCGTGCTCGCGAAACCACGTCGGATAATCGGTGCCGCCGCCGAACAGCGAGATGCGAAACGGGGTGCGGCTGATGATCATGCGGGCCGGTCCTCGAATTTGGCGGCAAAGAGGCCTGCGGCAAGTTTTAGCGATTCCGGCGTGCCGATGTCGATGAAGGCAAATCGTCCAGCGAAGGCATCCAGCGAGCCCGGAGCCGCGCGGCCGAACACGTCGCGTTCCAGCGAGGTGGCGTGGCTACCGGCAATCTCGTCGAGCAGCGCCGCCGAGAACAGATAGACGCCGGCGTTCACGGCGCTCTTGCCATGGAAGTTCGGATCCTTCTCGACGAAACCGCGGATGCGGCCCGCGCCGTCGAGCTCGACCCGGCCGTAACGGCCGGCATCTTCGACCTCGGCGCACAGCAGCGTGGCTTTCGCCTTGGCGCGCCGATGGTGTGCGACCAAGGCGCAGAGATCGGCATCGGCAAAGCTGTCGCCATTCATCACCAACACCGGATCGGTGCGCAAATTCGCTCGCGCGAAGCGGATGGCGCCGGCGGTGCCGAGCGGTTCCGGCTCGGTCACCGTCTCCAAATTCAGATCGTCATGAGTGGATTTATGACGGTCGAGAAAATCGATAACCGCCTGCGCCTGGTGTCCCAATCCGAGCACGATGCGCTTTGCTCCAAACCGCCGCAGCCAGTCCAACAGATAGGCCAGATAGGGCCGGCCGGCGATCGGCGCCAACAGTTTTGGCGTGTCGCCCAGGGCCGACTTGATGCGGGTGCCAAGTCCGCCGGCGATCACCAGAACATCGAGCGTCGCGAGGCATTGTGCGCGCGGCGAGGTGGAATGAGTCACGCGACCGTCAGAGCACACCGACCCCTCCGCTGGCACGACTCGTCGACGCGACAATAAAGACCCGTGGTCAATGCCAGGTCAACGTTCCGGCACGGTCGTGCTGTGCATACGCTACGACGGGTCCGGTGCAATGACGATGATCTCGTAACGCTCGGGCGGCGTCGCGAAGCCGAAAAAGCGCCGCGACACGACCGCGTCCTCGTCGGCGACGACGTGATAGTGCGCGGCATAGCCGCCCAGCGCCCGCATGCAGAAGGCCTCGGTCTCGGGACAGACGATCGCCGCACCCTCGCGCCGGATGCTCCCGTCGCCGACCCAGGGCGTCAGCTTCGGGCTGTCGATATCGAAGGCCGATGGCTGGTCCTTGAAGTAGAACACGATGCCGTTGACGAAATTGGTGCTGCCGACGATGCGCAGCGGCTTATCGGTGTGCGCGCGCCAGACGCGCTCGACCGCTTGCGCCACGGCTCGGTAGTCGCTGCCGTGTTCGGGCACGCCGCTCAGATGAACGCCGAGCGCAATCAGCGGCGAGACCGCGAGCATGAGCAGCGGAAAAACGACCGCGAGCGCCAGCAGGCGGACGGCGGCAAGGCGGGATATCGCAACCAGCGGCGACGACAACAGGACGACCGGCAAGAGCGTCATCGCCGGCGTGACCCAGATCGATTCGATGGCAACCGTCAGCGCCACCGCGATCAGCACGGCGAACAAAAACGGCGCGGCGAATGCGATGACCAGCGTGCGGCGCTCCGGATCGGCCGGCCACAGCGTGTCGCGGATCGCGGCGCCGCTGGGCCGCGCCGCGAGGACGCCGAGGACGATCGCCGCCACGGCATAGGCCAGGCCATTGGTGGTGAAGACGAGCGCTGAAAACAGCGCGAATGCCGCGGTCCCCGAATGCGCTTCCATCGCATAGGAGAACGGCATGAAAGCGTGCGCCATAAGCCAGTGGATATTCGGTGTCAGCAGGACCGTGCCGACGGCGAGCGTCACATAGGGCGCCGGCGAACTGAAATAGGCGTTGCGGCGCGGATCGCTCAGCGCAGCAAGGCCAAGCCCGGCAAGAAGCGTGACCGACCAATATTTGGCCAGCATGGCCGCGGCGGCGGCGATGCCGGCGAGCACCGCCCAGCCGACGCGGCGCGTTTCGAACGAGCGCAGGAACCACCACGTCGCCAACGCCCAGAACGGCGTCAGCACGGTGTTGGCGTTGAACTTGATGGCGTGAAAATTATAGAACGGCACGAACGTCAGCAGCACGATGCCGACGACGCGCTTGTCGGGCGGCAGATAACGCGCCGCAAGCCGCCACGTGATCCACAGCGCCAGCGTCGGCAGCACTATGGCGAAACAATAATAGGCCCAGTCCTCGCGCGGAAACACGCTGAACCAGGCTCGCAACAGCCAGGCGCCGAGCGGCGGATGTTTCGGCGTGCCGAGGCCGGCCTCACGCGACCACGCCACGAACTCGCCCATGTCGGTGTGGATGTCCTGGCTGCTCTTGGCGATGGCGGCATAGAGCGACCAGATGGCGAAATAACAGGCGAGCACGCCGGCCATGGTGCGCTCGCGCCGCGCCGGATCGACCAGCGCGTCGAACAGACGCTCGAAAAGATTGCGTGCCGAGAGAACGAGCGCGGTCATCGTCGTGACATTACTGTCACGACGACGAGGCTGCCAGCGGCGACGACAAGGTCAGTGCGATCCCGGCGCGGCGCTCAGGCCGCGAATCTTGGTGGCGGAAATCGCTTCGGTCTCCTCGTCGAGCACGATGCGCTCGACCGCATAGCCAACGTCGCGGCCGTAGAAGACATTGGTGATATTGGGCAGCGGCACCACCACGAAGCGTCCGGTGTGGGCGGACAGCGCGGTTTCGATGCGTTGCTTGACCGCGAAGAACGGCAGCGGATTCTTGGCATCGGTGCCGTGGGTATCGCGCACGGCCACGCAAACCTGTCCGACCCGGCGCAGCCCCTCTTCGATCAGGCGCTGATGGCCGCCATGGAACGGCTGGTAACGACCGATGAACAGCGCCGTCGGCTTTTGCGGATCGAAGGCCGGGCGCAACAGCGCCAGCGCCTGCTCGGCCCAATATTGCGCCGTGCCTTCGGAGCCGACGCGCAGATCGAATTTTTCCGGCTGAACGAACATCCGGTTGGTGTCGGCGAAGCGCCCGGCATCGATGCGGTCGAGCCAGATCGTGAACGCATCGCCGAACACCGAACGGGTCTGCTCGGTGGGGCAGATGAAATCGGCGATCACGGTGCCGCCGGCTTCGATCACGCGGTCGCACATCCAGCCCATGCGGCGGGCATGCTCGATGCGGTCCTCGTGGGTAAAGCCGAGGTCGCGGGACAGATTGGCGCGCACCGCATCGGCATTGAAGACGACCGCGTTGATGAGCGGGGCCAGCGCGTTGGCCAGCGTGGTCTTGCCGGCGCCCGGCAGCCCCATGATCAGAATTTTCCGTTTCACATCGGCTCCGTCGGTTTGGCCATGGCCGGCGTCCACTGCGGCGATTTTAAAAGGCGTGGTAGTCGCATTGCGGCGCCGACGCAACCCACCGCGCGCCGCGGCGCCGCGATCATTGCCCGGTGTCTTTTCCGCCGCGATCGCGAACGAGCTTATAAAGCGCGTCGATTTCCCGCAATCTTTCGTTCATGATCCGGCCGGCCCGTTCGAGATCGGCGGCGATCTCCGGCGCCGACGCCGCGGCCGTTCCGCCCAGCTGCGGCGCGTCGGTGATCTGATAGCCGGTCCAGGCGACGAATTTGTCGAGGAAATAATTGAGCGCGTAGACGTCGTCTTTGGCGAGCTCTTCCATGTTCAGCCGGCCCATCAGCCAGTTCATCTTGATTTGATGCTGCTTGGGAAAGGACGAGATATCGATGACGGACGCGTTGAGGTGCGTGCGCGGCGGCGGCGCCGCCCTGCTGCCGTCGACGAAATCCGCGATTGCGCGCCGGGTCGCCTCGTCGTTGAGGCTTTCGGTCGCGATCTCGATATGGCGGTCGAACAGCGCAAGGCGCTGCCGCACCAGCGCGTGCGTCTTGTCGTAATACCAGCCGAACTTTTCGCGGATCGGCAATCGGTCCCACGCGGTGCGCGACATATCGCCGAAGTGGAACGCCGCCATGCGTTTGACCTCGGCCTCGGGACTCGACGAATAATAGCGGTAGGCGGTCGGAAACAATTCGCAGTTCGTGATCAGGCTTTCGATGCAGGCATCGCGTTCGCGATAAAGATGCACGACCTTGAGGCCGCGCCCGTAGCGTTCGGCGAACAGCGGCAGGACCGCGGCATAGCCGTTGCCGACGATGCTGTCGTAGGGACAGTCGGCGACCATGCGCTTGAGCGCGTCGGCATGACGCTCGTTGCCGGTTTCGCTGAAATCGCAAAACGCCTGATAGATTTCCCGGCAGCAATATTCGTGCACGGACTGCCGGTCGCCGGTTTCGCCAAAAACGCGCTGGATCATGTGGTTGAGCGATTGCGTGCCGTCGCGGCCGGTGCCGACACAGAGAATTTTCAGCTTCGACGACGATGGCGAACCGGCAACTTGCGCCGGCGTCGACGGCAATGCGAACGCGGTGTCATCGGCGCGCAGGACCAATGACGACGGGTCGACCGCGCTATAATCCGCGCGCATGAAAAGATGGCCGCCGCGAACGTCGAGCTTGCCCGGCTCGGCGCGGGAGCGCACCAGGTGCGGGCGCGGCGCGAGCTTGATCCGGGCGAGGTTTTGCCGATAGCGCTGCCACTGCGCACCCGAGCGCAAATGGGCGTGGGTCGGCATTTCATCAGTGGTAGAGGCCGCATCTTTTTCGGCAAACATGATGACGGCGGTTTCGTGCGGCGACAGAAAAGCCCTGATCTCGCGTGCCGGATCCAAGAGGCAATCGATATCGAGGCAGAACGCCCGGGCCGGCTGGCCGGGCGGATAATCGAGAACATAAGCCTTGCAGTCGGCAAACGCGTTGATCACGCAATAATCGAGGTACCAGGACGCGGTCGGGATCGAATAGGGATCGAAATGGGCGCTGAGATTGTTGATCGCGATCAGCCGCCCGCCGGGCCGCAGCGCACGTGCATAATTGCGCAACACCGCGGCCGGAGAAAATATGTCGGTGAGCGCACCGCCGTCGATGACGAAATCCACGCTCGCTTCGAGCCGATCCGGCAGCGGCTCGCTGAAATAGCTGTTCTCGCCCGCGGTTCCGATATCGAGCATGTGCAGCCGGTCGATGCCGAGCAGCGCAAAGAACGCGGCCGCGCTCATGCCGCCCGTGCCGGCGCTTGCGGCATTTTGCACGTCGCCGGCGGCGGCTTGCATGTCGCGAGCCGCGGCGACGACATCGTGCTCGCGCATCAGTTCCAAAACTTCGTCGCGGCTGAGCGTAACGGCTTGCTGCCCGATCAGCAGCACGTCTCCGGTGATCGGCCGATAGGCGTGCTCGCGGATAATGGCGTCGACGACATCGCGGCCGAGTGCCATTGTCTTCTCCAAATTGCGCCGAACGGCCGATTGGGTCGCCAAACCGACCGGCTGGCGGCTACCAGCCCTACACAATCGGCTTTCCGAGCGTCAACACCGGACTCTGACACAGTCTTGCACCGCGCCAGGTACAGCGTAGTTTTGGCCTGGACGACAGCATTAAATCCCGCCGGAATATGACGGCGGACAAGCCACTCTTTGGAGACACATGACGTGGGCATCCCCAACCAAGTCGCGCGCCTCCTCCTGCGGGAGCATCGGTTTCGGCCGATTACCGGCAAGCTTCTGTCGATTGGGCGTCAGAGCGTAAATTTGACACCGCGCCAGGCGATATCCGTCGTGGAGACCGAACTCGGAACGCGACTCGACGTGGATCCCCTCAGCCTGGAAATCGATACGTCGACGCGAGGAGCGAGAGACCGCGGCTTCATCAGCGACCGCGCGTTCTACTCGCTTTTCACCGATGCCGAATATCATTGTCTGGATCAGAGCGATTACGAGAACGCGGACATTGTCTTTAATCTCTGCGACCCCTCGCTGCCGCTGGAATTGGAGAACGGCTTCGATTTCATCGTTGATGGCGGCACCCTCGACAACGTATTCGATCCGGCCGCCGGTCTAAGAAATCTGGCGCGGATCGCGGGCCCGCGCGGCCGCATTCATCACCATGACCGGGCGTCACGCATTCATAACGTATACGTCGCATTCGCGCTGTCCTGGTTCCACGACTATTACAGCGTCAACGAGTTCGAAGACTGCCAAGTCTACCTCGCCCAATGGGACGATAACCGGCTCCGGTCGCGGTGGGACTTTTATCGCTACAATCCGTTGCGGGAGCGCGACGGCGTGACCGGTTATTTCGGGCAGGACACCTGGTATTACCCTTGGCGGCACGCCCTTGTCGTGGTCATGGCCGAGAAGGGCTTGCAATCGACCTGGAACAAAAATCCAATTCAGTTCGAATATCGGCCGAACGTCGTGTTCACCGACGTCGGCGGACAGCCCGAACTTCGCGCGCAAGATCCGTCCGAGGGCGGCACCGACCCGTATGTCAGGGCGGCGATCCGCTTCAAAGGCAGCCGAAGGCCGCTGCTGCTTAGACCCGACGAGAAAGCCGATTTGCCGCGCGATATCACGGAGTATGCGCCGGAAATCGTTTATTGCGGATCGATCGATGCAGCTGCCGACTGACCGCACGAGGGATGGTAGAGTTGGCGTTCCTTGCCATAACGCGGCGCGGCAGAGCGCCGCATCATTGTCCCGCGACTGCGTCAAAAGACGGTTCTATAGCGTCATGTGGGTGGTACGTTCACTTTAAGTGGTATGCCGATGCCACATGGGTGAAATCAACCCAAAATACGGTCTCCAGAATCTTCTAGTACAGGTCGACTGTTATTTAGTATAAAAGTCGCGTACAAAGGACATATCTTCTCAATCTCATCTCAATCTGCTCCAAGCAGGGGGTGCGTTATGACAGGTCGCTTCACTCGTGTTTGTCTTCTCGGTCTCCTCGGCTTATTCGTAGCCGCTGGATTCAACGTCGCGCCGGCTCAGGCGCAAGCAACCCGAACCTGGGTGTCGGGCGTCGGCGACGACGCCAATCCGTGCAGCCGCACGGCGCCTTGCAAGACCTTCGCCGGCTCGATCTCCAAGACCTCGGCCGGTGGCGAAATCAACTGCATCGATCCCGGCGGCTTCGGCGCCCTGACCATCACCAAAGCGATCGCCATTATCTGCGACAACGTTGAGGCGGGCGTGCTGGTGTCCGGCACCAACGGCATGACCGTGAGCGCCGGTCCCAACGACGTGGTGTTGCTCAAGGGGCTTGGACTTCGAAGGCACCGGTACCGGCCTCGTCGGCATCCAGTTCAATACCGGCGCGGCGCTGCACGTTGACAATTGCGTCATACGCGGCTTCCAGGCCGGCACCGCGGTGGGCATCAACTTCACCCCGTCAAGCGGCCAACAGCAGGCTGACCGTTCGCAACAGTTACATCAGCGAGAACGGCAACGTTGGGGCCAATACCGGCGGCGGAATCTTCGTTAAACCCTCTGGTGCGGCCGGCTCGGCTTTGGCGGTCATCGATCACACCACGGTCGCCAACAATATCACCGGCATTCGGGCCGACGGCACCGGCCCAAATGCCGGCGTGAAATTGTCGGTCAACCGCAGCAATTCATCGGGCAATGCCACCGGCGGCATCGTTTCGTTCACGCCGGCCGGTGGACCGCTCGTGTTCGTGATGGTCGACAACAGCACCGTATCGAACAACCTGGGCAATGGCCTCAATGCCAATGGCGGCACCCTGGACGTGTCGCGGTCGATCATCAGCGGCAACGCCATCTCGGTCGCGTCATCGAACGGCGGTACGCTGCAGTCGTACACCGACAACGACATTCTCGGCAACACGACCAACACGCTGCCGACGACGATGGGCCACCAATAAAGGGCCATTCGTCACACTTGCGTAATGCGCAGGCCCGGCCGAAGTCTCGGCCGGGCCTTTCGCTTTTAAGAATACGGCGAAGAGTCGAGCCGCAAACGCTCGCGCGCCGCATCGCAGGCGAGAGCGTGTCATCCGGGTGCAGCGCGTTGCGTGGCCGTGGCCTGACGATACCAGTGGTGCAACAGATTGGAATGCGGATAAACCCCGTTCAACAGCGCCGCAAAAACCGCCTGCTCCGGCGCCTCATCGATCTGCGGCCCGTCATCGATGAAAAACTCCGCCGCCAATTGTCGCCAGGTTTCATCGGCGGAAATGCCGAGAAAACGCGCCAGCGCCGCCGCACCCTGCGCGCCCAATTCGACTTCGGTATAGGCAAAAAACTGCTCGGGCCGCTGCTGACGCCACGCCAGGAACTCTTCGTGCGCCGCCAATATGTATTTGGCGACGCTCTTCATCGTGAGATCGGGCAACGACGGCCGAACGTAATCCGGCGGCTGCGGCTCATAGTATTTCTGCAGGCTGCGCAGATGCGCGACCGGCCGGCGCAGCGGCGAAAGAAACCGCAAGCGCGGAAGCCGTTCGGCGAGCCTGACCACCGATATATCATTGGCCCGCACATACTCCAGCAACCGGGCGCCGTCCTTCCAGACCAGACAACGGATGTCCGGCTTGACCGGCGCGTCCGCATAGTGTCGCGCATAGGCGGCGCGCAAGGCCGGCCGCTTGTAGGCATGACTCAGCAGGATATTGCCGCCGTAATCGCCTACCCGGCCATATCCCGAAAAGCCGATCGCGCCGCGCAGAAATGCCTCGAGATCGTCGTCGCTGCCGGATCGCAAAAAGCGCAACAGCCCGGCGGCCTCCAATCGCTCGAAGCCGTGATTGAGAACCTGCACGTGCGGATGAAGCGACAGCACAGCGGCAGTCAGCGTCGTCAAGTTGCGGTTGGGACACAGCATCAAGCCGACCGAGACAACATCAAGCCGGTCCGGTACGGGCACGATGGTTTGATCGTCGATTCGCTGGCAAAAGGCTCCATCATGTGTCCAGCAAACAAATATTTCCGGGTGAAAGTATTAGCACGATTGCCTCGCTTCGCCCGCAACGGAAACGAAACGGCGGGCGTGCGAGCTGCTTTGTTGCTCGTTTGCTTTACGTCGCCCCTCGGAATAGACGAAATGTATCAGAATTTATCATTCCTCGACAATATTGTCCATGATAGGGCGAAAAAACGCTGCTTTCGTCGCGTTGGGGGGTGTGGAGAGGGGGAGGCGAGGGGAAGGCGCGACGATCGGAGCGCGTCGACGAATGAATACATGACAAGAGAATTTAAGTTAACGAATGCGCATCGCATCATGCCGGCAAGGGCATCGCGCTCAGTCGCCGGCATAAGCGCTCGAACGGCTACCGCGCAAGTCGAATCATTGCACAGATTTGACGCCCAGCGACACACCAGGCTTCGATCTAAGACTGACGAGTCCCCGGATCGAAAGCACCACCACGTAAGGAATCACGATCGCGCTCACGCCGAGGTAGGAAAACAACGTGCCGATCGACAGCGGGCTGGGCTCGATCAGTAGCGGCGTCATCGAAGCGAACAGCAAAAGCACTGCGCCGAAGAGAGCGGCGCTTCCGAGCGCTGCGAGATTGACGGTGAACCCTCCCGCCACCGCGCAAATAAATGCACCTACGGCGACGACAACCACGGGAGTCCGCAAATTTGCCCAGGCCATGCTATTCCTGAGCGGGTTATCGAACCAACGGATCTGATCCTCGATTTTGGTCGGCAGCGTTTCAAGGGCGGCAATAGGGTGACGAAGGATTATCCGCATGGTCAGCGACCTGGCTAGTTTTTCGTATTCGTACCAGCCGGACATCAGATCGATTGTCGGATCTCCGTTCGGAAGTCTGCCGACTATCGGAGAGCTGAAATCGTTGCGGGCCCTGAGATCGCGGCTGATCGCCAAGTAAACTTCCCTATCGCTATAGTAGGGATTTTCGCCACCGCTATAGGTGAGTGTCTCGCTGCCGAGATATTCGCGCCGCAACTGCGGACTGGTACTGAGAAGGCCCAACAGGATTTCGTGCCAAAGAATGTGCCCCTTCGGCTCGCTCGCATAGCGGCTATCGGCGCGCAAGGAGATAACGGCCGAATATGCCGACACTACGATCAAGAAAGTGAGAGCAGGCCATAATGGCCCGAGCCGACTCACCAGATCGGGGCGCTTGCGGCCTCGCAATGGCAGCAAGAGCAGTGCGGCAGAGCCACAAGCGACCGTCGCAACCATAGCAACCTGCCATGCGACCTCCGTCCGGCAAGACAGCAGAAATCCGAAGATCACGCTTTGCGCAATCACCCCCGCGACGGTGAACGCGCGGAGCGGCCGGCGTTGCCAGTGCAAAAATAGAACGTGCAGAACAGGCACCAAAGACAGACCTGAAAACAATCGGCCGTTCGCGACTGTTTGCAACAGCACGTCATAACTGTGCGCATAATTCTCCAGGAAATAAAGCTCGCCAAGAAAAATGACGAGCAAGAACAACAGGAACGGACTATCGCGGAATTGCAAGATGTAGATCAGGCAAGTTATCGCTACGATCAAATAATAGAAATAATATAGCGACGAGACTTTGTCGCCGAACAGCCGAAAGCTGAAATAAATGTAGTCCGCATAACCGAGCTCGTTGGCTCGGATGATTTCCGGCACCAAGCTGGTGTCGATGGGAACGTCCGCTGCTTGCTGGATGATCCGATCGAGCCGCGGCCCATCGGTGAGCAACGCTGCCCAACCCGGCTTATCCAAATGCAGCCCAGGCTCGCTATCGAGCATCGCAAAGCCGTTCTCGTTTAAGACGTTGACCACGGACTTATAGGCAAGATACCGGCCTGGGCTCGGGTCGCGCATGCGGGAAATGGCGACCGCCAGCGACTGCCGCAGCCGATAGATTGGCTGAAAGGCAGTCTGATACTGGCCGAGCTCTATTCCATGAAAGACGTCGAGATAAAACACGCAGCCGATCAGCAAGAGAAGGCCAACACACCCGATCCTACGCAGCTTGCCGGTCACGACAGCCAAATTGCTACCTCCCGGTAATATAACAGTTCTCAAACGCCGTGCTCGCGCAAGATGTCCTCGAGCGACGCGGCGGACCAAAATCGCAGTTCGACATTTTCCCTGGTCTTGGGCATCTCCGGCATCGAATGCGTCAGATGCAGCGTCCAATTGGATATCATCATGGCATCGCCCGGCTTGAACGTGGGCGTGGCGATTCGACCGGAAAAATGCTGACGCATTTCGGCAATGATCTTTGGATCGTGATCGCGGTGCAGCGCCTTCATGGCCGGCCGGAAGCACATGTAACTGCCGATGGGCGCCGGGTCGTCCCAGACCTTGGCGCCGTCCCGGTAACCGGCAAACGAGCGCACGTCGGCAAACGGCGCTTGGACGACGCCGAGCCCCGGCGCGTCGACGCCGCATTCCTGAAACGGGACCCAGAAATTGACCGTGAACCGGTGCGGATGCACGAACGCGTCGAGATGCGGTCCGAGCGGCGGCAGCCAATGCGGCGGCTTGCGAACGTGACCCATCCGCCGTGCGCTGGTTTCGGAGCTGATTTCATATTCGCGTTTGCCGAACACTTCGCGCAGCAAATCGAAATGACGCCGGCCGAACAGGACGTCCGAGTACATCGGCAGCCCAAATTCGCGCAAATGATGAGGATGGACGTGATAGCCGTCGATGCGTTCGTAGGCCTTCAGGGTCATGTCGTAGGCGCGTTCGAGCGCCGCGGCATCGACGAAATTGCGCAGCAAGACGCAACTCTGATTCAGGAATGTCGAGATGATGTCTTTGGTCTCGGCAGTGGGAAAATCGAATTGTTCCATTGCCTGTCACACGATGACGCTACAGCCCATGGTGCGTCCTATGGCGTGACTATTTGATTAGCATGAAAATTTCAACTTCGCCAACACCCCCGCGGAATGTACACCTCAGCAGCCGATCGGCTCCGGTGCGCAACCCTGCGATTGCGGCCCACCTGCTGGCGCCGGCGCAGCCGATTGCTGCGGCGGCAGTGGCGGCGGCGGCAAGGTGCTGATGACCGGAGCCGGCGCCGCCACCGCCGTGGCGCGCGGCAGCGCCAGCGTCTCGGTCTGTTCGCCCTTTTGCAACGTCGCCGCGCTGCGTTCGACCGATTGCAAAATCCAGCCGCTATGGCCCTCGCCGGTGCGCAGCCGCACCGTATCCCGCGTCGCCGGGTCGACGAACACGGCGATGCCCTCGTTCTCGCCGGCGACGGTGCCGACCAGCGTCAAGTTCGGATGCTGCGGCACCGCCGGTGGCGGTGGTGGCGGCCGCGGCGCCGCAACCGGCACGCTCGCGACAACCGGCGCCGGCGCACGCCGCGACGGCGTGAACAGCGGCCGCGTGCGCGTCGCCGTGAGCGCGCTCAGCGGGATCGCCCAGAGCGGATTGGCGGCGACCGTCGGCGTTTCGGCCGGTTTTGCCGTCACGTCCGGCGGCGGCATGGCGTGACGCGTGACGTCGAGCCCCGGATTGTCGGCGCCGGGATTGGCCGCATCATCGACCCCGGATGCCGTGTAGGCGAAGGCCGGCGCGCTCAAGCAGAGCGCGATCAGCAAGACATGACTGAAGCGTTCGCGTCTCATCGCGCCGCTCCCTGCCATTCGCCGGTTAGCGCGAGCTGGACGTGCATGCGGCCCATGCCGTCATTGGCGCCGACCGCCTGCGGCATTTCCGCCGTCAATTCGTCGACGAACAAAAACGGCATGCCGGCTTCCAGATCGTACAACAGGCGCTGCAAGTCCGCCTGCGCGATCTCGCAACTGATCTGGAGCTTCACCATGCCGCCCTGCGAGCCGGCCACGTCGACCTGCGACGACTGGATGGTGCCGCTGGCCTTGGTGACCGCGCCGGCGACGCGCTGCAACAACGCGGCTCCCGCGACCGTCACGCTCGGTCCTTCGAGGAACGGCGAGCCGGTCATGGTGCCGCCGTCCGCCAAGGGCGCGGCCTTGCGGCCTTGCAGGCGCTCGAGCAGGCTCGATGTTTCGGCAAGCGCGCTCTCGCCGGAATAGATGCCGGCGAGCGCCAGCCAGGTCGCGGCGAGCAGCAGGATCACGACGGCGCCGTAGATCGACCCCGCAACCAGCGGCGAATAGTTCAACACGCGCTCGATCACGCCGCGGATGCTCATTGGCTCACCGTATTGACCGATTCGAGCTTGGCTTCGATGTGGAAGCGATCGCCGGGATCCGACGGCGCGCGCGTGGTCGGCGCGAAGAACGTGGCGCGGGTGAAATGCTTCGACTGCTCGATCAGCCGGATCAGCGACGGCGCATCGTGGGTGATACCGGCGATCTGCAACGTGTTGCCGTCGATGTGCAGCTCGGTGACGTAGGTGTGGTCGGGCAGGATGCGGGAGAGCTCCTCGATCACGATCACGCTCGCCTGGGTTTCGTGCTTGCGCCGCGCCAGCACGGCAAACGGCGAGCTGTCGGCGCCTTGGCGGTCGAGGCGGAGCGCGATGCGGCGCGCGGTAAGCTCGGCCGTCAGCTCGGCCTGGCGGCTGTCGAGATAATTTTGCATGACCGCGCCGGCGGCGGTCGAGAGCACCGCGGCCGCGGTGACGCCGGCCAGCACGAGACGCAACAGCCGGCTCAGCCGCGGCCGGTCGAGCAGTCCGCGCGCCTGCTTTTCGAACACCTTGATCAGTTCGCGCGTCTCCTCGCCCGCCCGCGTGAAGATCGACAGCGAAGCGGGATGCAGCGCCGCAAGCCCGGCAATGTAGGGTTCGGTATTGGCGCGCGTCGTCGCCGCGATCGTGGTCACGATCTTGCCGGAGCCGGCGGTGACCGGGGTGCCGCAGCCGAACACCGCCTCGGCCGCAGTCCACGGCGTCAAGCGGTCGATCTGCACGCGCACGATGCCTTCGATGAATTCGGTGGCACGCGCCGGCAGCTCGAGCGGCCGCACCAGGAAGCGGCTTGGCCGCAACACCAGCTCGATCCGGCTGCCCTTCACGGAGTCTGCCAAGTCGGCGCCGCTGAACCGGCCGTTGGCGAACGTGACCCGTTGCGCGTCGCCGGCCTTGCCGGCGCCTTCAAGCGCAAAAGTGTCCGGCTTGTCATCCTCGACCAAGCGCACCAGACGCGGCGAGACGAAGCGGCTGGCAAGCGCGATCACACCGGTTGCGACCGTCTCGGTCCAGTGCGCCAAAATCTCGCCGATGGTCCGCCACAAGGTCATCGCCGGCCGAAATCCAAGGGTTGGTCCGTCGTCCCGTCAAAGGCGTTGCGCCAAGACAGTACACGATACGGAACGGGGCCGTCATCGGGCAGCAAAATCACGGCTTCCGCGGCGCTGCGGCGCCCATTATCGAACGCGACGCGCACTCCGACCCGAAACGACCGGCCGGCATCGGTCGCGGCGGCCCCCTGCCCCACGCCGCCCAGGAGCTCGGGCAGCGACTTGCGGTCGAGGAGGCCGGCGTCGCGCGCGGCGACGATCGCCTGCACGATTTCCGGCGTCATGCCCGGCAAAGCAGCAATGACCTGCGGTGCCGCATCGACGATGTCGACCTGGGCCTTGCCGCTGAACACGGTCACGAACGGCAACATCCGCTCGATCAGCACCGGCGGAATGCCCTGGACGAGCCAAAGCTCGCTGACATGGGTGAACGGGGCGTGGCGCGGCGTGTAACTTAAACCCGCGCTGCGATAGAGCGAATTTTCCGGGTCGGTATCGATATTCTGCGCCGCGGTTTGCGTGCGCCAGGCGATGATGCGATCGGCATAGCCGCCGGCATCGAGCGGCGAGGCG
The DNA here is from genome assembly GCA_963831975.1 of uncultured Alphaproteobacteria bacterium. Taxonomy (GTDB): domain Bacteria; phylum Pseudomonadota; class Alphaproteobacteria; order Rhizobiales; family Xanthobacteraceae; genus BOG-931. Next base: position 197,709 of record CAWHSO010000025.1, on the reverse strand, counting down.
CCGAAGCCGATCAAAAGTCCGACCAAAAGCTCCTTCGGCGCCGCGTTGAGATCGATCCGCACCGCTTCGCTCTGAAAGGCGATCGCCAATTGCGCCGCGCCGACGCGCGCCGTGAACTGGCCGATGGCGGGGCGCTTGTCGTCAGTCTGTCCAAGCAGCTGATAGGCGGTGAGCTCGACACCCGCCGCGACCAACGGGTCGGCGATGATGGCGTCGCTGCCCGCCGCGACCGCGATCGCCGAATTGGTCACATAGATCGCGTAGACCGAAACCAGCGTGGCGAGCGCGGCCAGGATCCATAACACCGCGACGATGATGAAGCCGTCGCTGCCCGACTTTGCCCGTAGCGCTCGCAGTGCGGTGCTCATGAGCGGCTCCGGGTCAACGCGGCGCGGCCGCCGCGGCGGCCGGCGCTTGATTGCCGGCCGTCGCCGTGCCTTGCGCGATCTGCGTCAGGCACTGGGTGACGTTTTTCTCGCGCGCGCAGGCAGCGGGCGTGTCGATATGCACCAGCGCCATCGTCGAAACCGCGAGTTTTTGCTGCGTGACGCCGTCGCGCACCGTAATGCGGATGCGCTGCGGCAATTCCGCCGCATTGCGCCAGGTCGGCTGCCAAGTGTCGTCGGCACCCCCGTAGGCAAATGCCACGCGATAGGGCGAGCGGATCAGCACCACCGGATCGGCGAACTGCACTTGCGCATTGGCATCCATCGGCACGAAGGCTGAGCGCGAGCGGACCAAGGCCGGGCCATTGGCGTCGGCGACCTCCTGGAAGCGGACGATTTCCAGCCCCGGCCGTGAACTCGGCCCGATCGCCGTGCGCACGAAACTGACGCCCAATTCGCTGCCGTCGAAATATGGGATCTTCGCCGTGATGTTGGCGGGGACGAATTCCGCCACCGCCAAATCCCCGACCACGCGATTGAGCACGAAGGCGAAGCGTTCGTCGCGCTCCATGCGCGCCATGCCGTGGTTCCAGTTCGGCAGCCATTGCGCCGTGACGGTGGCGAGCGAGGTGAGGATGAACACCATCAGCATGGTGGCGATCAGCATCTCGATGAGCGTGAAGCCCGCTTCGCTGCTTCTCGGATCGGGTAAAATCCGCGGCGCGCTCATCCGGACGGCCTCGGTATCAGACGCACGGTGTCGAGCCGCACCGGCGGGCCCTCGCTGCCCTGCACCCGCACGGTGATCGCAAGCGGCATCCAACTGACTTTTGGTGGTGCACCCGTCGCTGCGGCCGACAGCGCGGCGGCCGCGTCATCCGGCACATTGCTGTTGAGCAGAACTGCGTCGATGCGCCAGCGGAATTCACCCGACGTGCCGGACTGGGTGCCCGGCTGCAAGGCGTTGCGCGCCGGCAGCGAAGCGATCAGGCTCTGCGCCGTTTCCAGAAGCGGCAGACGCCGGTCGACGGAGTGGATGGTTCTGACGGTGTTGCCGACCACGGCGCCGATGGCGCCAAGCACCACCGCAAGCACCGCGATCGCGACCAGAACCTCGATCAGCGTGAAGCCGGCAGCGCCTCGCGGCGGCCGGATCTCAGAGCGGGCGATGCGGCACCACATCCACGCCTCCGGTCAGCCAGTTGACGCGAACCTCATAGCCGACGCCGAGCCGCGTCAGCGCGATGACGCCGCCGCAGGACATTCCCGATGGAAAGAAATCGATCGTCATGTCGGTCAGCCGGTCGTAGCAGCGCGCCGCCAGCATGGCGTCGAGCCGCACGTCGGCGGGCAGTTGCACGATGCGGCCGCCCGAACCGGAGCGGATCGTGCGGGCCTCGGCGTTGACGATGGTCTCGACGCGCACGCGCTGGCGCAGCGCCGCGACCCTGTCGGCCTTGAGCACGGCAGCGGTTGCGACCGCATAGCCTTCGAGCCGGGCACGGCTGGTCGCCCGCGGAATGGCGGGAAGAATGATGGCGGCGAGCAGGCCGATGATCGCCAGCACGCAGACGATTTCGAGCAGGATGTAGCCATCCTGCCGCGAGCCGTCGTCAATGCAACGCGTTGGCCTGCGTACTCGCCGCAATGCTTGAAATATCGGCAGCGGTTCCAGTGCCGCCCTCCTGACCATCCGAACCGAACGAGATGATCTCGTAGGGCGCGCGCTCGACCGGGGACCGATACACATAAGCGTGTCCCCATGGATCGTTCGGAACGACTCCGCCCTTCAGATACGGACCGTTCCATTCTTGCGCGCTGCCCGGCCGCTGCCACCAGCGCGGCCAGGCCCTCGCTGATCCCGGATAGCGGCCCATGTCGAGATAATAAAGGTCGAGCGCGCTGGAGAAGCTCTCGATCTGGATCTTCGCCGCCTTGACCTTGGATTCGCCGAGATAATTGAGCACCCGCGGGCCGACGATCGCCATGATCAGGCCGATGATGGTGATGACCACCAGTATTTCGACCAGCGTGAAGCCGGCGTCGCCCCTGCGGAGCGCGGCCGCGGCTTCACGCCCTTGCTGGGCGCGTCTCATGTGCATCTTCCTTTCCCCGCTCGAGCGTTCACCCGACGATCTGGCTGACCGAGACCAGCGCCGTCATGACCGAGACGATCAAGCCGCCGACCACGATGCTGATGGCGATGATCGCAGCCGGCCCGGCGATGCCGACCAACCGGTCGAGGCCGCGCTGCAGCTTGGCCTCGTAGAATTCGGCCACCCGGCCGGCCAAGCACCGGCAGTTGCCCGGTTTCGTCGCCGAGCCGCAGCATTCGTACCGCCATCGGCGGCAATGCGTCGCGATTCGCCGAGCGCTTCGGACAGTTTCGCCCCATGGCGCACCCGGTCGGCCATCTCTTTCCAGATATCGCGCCGGCCCGGTCGCCGCCATGATGTCGACCAGTATCCGCAGCGCCGTCGTCAGATGCACGCCGCTGCCGAGCAGCACGCCGAGATTCCGGCAGAACAAGGGCGCCCGGTAATAAGGCATCACCCGGCGCACCAGCGGCAGCCGCGTGAATGCCGCCAGCATGGCGGCGCGGACCGCGGCCGCCGCAGCAACAGCCAGATGACGATCAGCATCAGCGACCAGGCCGATGCCGATGGCATCGATATTGGCGCGCAAAAACGCCGACAGCGCCAGGAACATCGCCAGGGTCGGATCGATCTTGGCGCCGAAATCGTGCAGCACCGACGCGAATTGCGGCAGCACGAACGTGAGAAAGAACATCAGCACGCAGGCCGCGGCGACGAAAATGAAGGCCGGATAGCGCATCGCCTCGGTCAGCTTGCGCCGCACCGCTTCCGCCCGCATCCGTTCGTCGGCCAGCACTTCGAGCACCTGGTCGAGCGAGCCCGACGCCTCGCCGACGCGGACCAGCGCCACATACATCGGCGGGAACAGTTTCGGATAGCGCCCCAACGCATCGGCAAAAGCTCTCGCCGGCGAGGACGTGGGAGCGAACTTCGGCGACGACCGGGCGCAGCCGGCCGATGTCGCGATCGGTGGCCAAAAGTTCCAGGCCGTCATTGAGGCGCGCGCCCGGCGCGCAGCAACAGCGCGAGATCGCGGGTGAAAACCGTGACGTCCTCGGCGCGCGGCTGGTTGAACAGGCCGAAACTGCGCCGCGGCGCGGCGTCTTCCGACCGCCAGCGTTTCGACCAGGACCAGAGCCCAAGATCTCGATGCGCCGCGCCACTTCGCTGGCGGACTGGCCGGCGATGGCGCCCGAAACCAGTCTCGCCGCTGCGATTCATCGCGCGGTAACGGTAATTCGGCATCGGCTCACCGCACCGTCGTGACGCGCAACGTCTCCGGCACGGTCGTGATGCCGGCGCGGCATTTGGCGACCGCATCGTCCAGCATGGTCGTCATGCCGGCCTTGATCGCGGCCTGGTCGAGCATGTTGGCGTCGGTATGTGAACCGATCAACTCGCGCACCTCACCGGCGATCTCCAGCACCTCGAACACGCCGCCACGGCCGCGATAACCGGTGGCCGCCGCAACGCTCGCAGCCGCAAGCCTCGTGCACCACGTCGCCGGCGGCGAAACCGACCATGCCGTAGCGCGGATCGCGCGCGAGATCGTCGGCCGCGAGCTTGCGCTGCGTCTTGCAGCGGTCGCACAGCATGCGCACCAGCCGCTGCGCGATCACCGCGCGCAGCGTCGATTTCAGCAGGAAGCCCTCGACGCCGAGATCGAGCAGGCGCGGCACCGCGGCGGCGGCGGTTTCGGTGTGCAGCGTGGTCAGCACCAGGTGTCCGGTCAGCGCCGCGTGGATCGCGATATGCGCGGTCTCGGCGTCGCGAATTTCGCCGACCATGATGACGTCGGGATCCTGGCGGACGAAGGCGCGCAGCGCCGCGGCAAAGGTCAATCCGATCGACGGCTTGACCTGCGATTGATTGATGCCGGGAATCTCGTACTCGACCGGATCCTCGATGGTGAGGATCTTGCGCGACGGTCTCGTTGAGGATCGACAGCATGGTGGCGAGCGTCGTGGTCTTGCCGCTGCCGGTCGGGCCGGTGATGACGATCATGCCGTGCGGCAAGCGCGAGCAGCCGCTTCAACCGCCTTCGTCGCGGCTCGACAGGCCGAGCTTGCTCAATTCGAGCAAGCCCGCGGTCGCGCGGCAGAAGCGGCACCGCGGCGCTCTCGCCGTGCTGCGTCGGCATGGTGGCGACGCGAATGTCGATTTCCGAGCGGCCGACGCGCAGCCGCGCCGCGCCGTCCTGCGGCAAGCCGCCGCTCGGCGATGTTGAGCCCGGCGAGGATCTTGATGCGCGACACCAGCGCCTGCGGCAGCACGCCGGGCGGCGCCGGCATGGCGCGCAACATGCCGTCGACCCGCATGCGCACGGTGAGGCCTGACGCGGAACGGCTCGATGTGAATGTCGCTGGCGCGCAATTCGACCGCGCGCTCGATCAGATCGTTGAACGCGCGCACCACCGGCGCGCCGCTGGCCAGGTCGCGCAGGCTCTCGATGTCGTCGTCGCTATGGGGGCGCTCGCTGGCCTCGGCCTCGGCGGGATCGCCGCCGTCGAGACGCTCGAGAATGGTGGTGATGTCCTCGAACGAGGCGATCGCCAGTTCGACCGTATCGCCGAACACGATCTCGGCGGCGCGGATCGCCGCCGTATCCATGGGGTCGGCCACCGCCAGCTTGACGGCGCCGCCGGCGGACCGGAACGGGAACACCATGGATTCCCGCAAGAAGCGCCGGGAAAAGCCCTCGACCTGGGCCTCGGTCGCCAACAGTTCGAGCAGGCTTATGCGTTGCAGCTTGAAGAACCGGGCCACCTCATCGGCGAATTCGGCGGCCGGCAGGTCGGTGGATTCCCACAATTCCCGCAAGGCCTTGACGGCGGGCGCACCGCCCTGGCCGAGGGCGGCCCCGCGCGCGGCGGCGGGCAAAGAATATTTTTCGAGAAGGTAAGCGCCAAATTTCTCGGATGATACGCCTTGCATGGATGTTCACGCAGCACTGCGATGGCCGGGAAACCGGTGAGCGACAACCTATGTAACTTGACTTTCTCCCATAAATAACAAACGGTTGTGGGGCTGTCAAAAACGCCGTGCTAGAACCAAAGAGGTTCCGCTATATTCGCGTGGTCCTGACGGGTCGGCGTGGATGCTGCGGGGTTTGTAAGGGTGGGCGGAGTGCTGCGCAGGGTGTGTCCAGGGGGTATCCGTTGGCTCGTGCTCGCGGCGGCGGGCGTCGTGCTTGCGGCCTGTCTGCTGCATGACCCTTCGGACGAGGCCAAGCCCAACGACGTGCGCGCCCAGTCGGTCACCGATCAAGTCCGGGCCGTCGACCTTTCCCCGAAGACGCCGTTTCCGACCAACGACGGCGGCATCGGCAATCCGCCTCCGTCAGCCGCCGCCGTCTATTTGGGCGATACCACCGCGCCGGTTCAGAGCCGCGACCGACGCCGGAGCCGACGCCGGCAGCGATGGCTACGACCTCAATTTCGAGAACGCGCCGGTCACCACCGTCGCCAAGGTGATCCTCGGCGACATTCTCGGCACGGGCTACACCATCGATCCGCGGGTCCAGGGCACCATTACGCTGTCGTCGGGCCGCGCGGTGTCCAAGGCCGACGTGCTGTTCGTGCTGGAAAACGCCTTGCGCATGTCCAACGTCACGATGGTGCGCGACCGCGGCGGCTATCGGCTGATCCCGGCGGCCGACGCGACCGGCAGCGGCTTTGTCGACACCGACGAGGCCACCCGCGCCGGCTACGGCGTGAGCGTGGTGCCGCTGCGCTATGTCTCGGCGCAAGCGATGCTCAAGCTGCTTGACGGCTTCGGCGTCAAACCCAACGCGGTGCGCGTCGATAACACGCGCAACCTGGTGATCATCCAGGGCACCGGGCCGGAGCGCCGTTCCGCCGTCGAAACCATACTCAGTTTCGACGGCGATTGGATGCGCGGCCAATCGGTCGGCGTATTTCCAATTCACAACTCGACGCCGGAGCCGATCATCACCGAGATCGAGAAGATCATGGACACCGGCGAGGGCGGCCTGAGCCAGAACCTGATCAAATTCCAACCGGTATCGCGGCTCAACGCGATCCTCGTGGTCAGCCGGAAACCCGAATACCTCAAGACCGTCGCCACCTGGATCAAGCGCCTCGACGAATCCGATACGTCGGGCGTCAATCTGAAAGTCTATCGCCTGCGCTATGGCAGCGCCAAGCAAGTCGCGGCGCTGCTCAACGAGATCCTGGTCGGCCGCGGCTCGGGCGGCCTCGACAATGCGCAGAGCCAGGTCGCGCCCGGAGCCGGCCTGTCGGTGGCATCATCGGGCGGCCCGCTGGCCGCCTTGAGCGCGCAGCCGCCGACGCCGTTGGGGCAAGCCGGTGGCGCCGGCGGCACCGGCGCGGCGGCGGCCGCGCGCCCAGCAGGCGGCGCGGCGGCGCCGGGCAACGATCAGTCCGCGGCCGGCGGGGCGGGCAGCGCCTTCGGCGCCCGCAGCGGCGATGCCGCCGCGCAGGCCAATATCCGCATCACGCCCGACGTCACCAACAACTCGATCCTGGTCTATGCCAGCCAGGAGACCCAGCACATCGTCGAGCAGACGCTGCGCCAGATCGACCGCCCGCTGATGCAGGTCGCCATCGACGCCACGGTGGCCGAGGTGACGCTCAACGATGCGCTGACCTATGGCGTGCAATATTTTCTCAATAGCCGCAATCCAGGAAGCCAGAATGCCGTGTCGGTCACCAGCACGATCGCCGCGGCGGCGGGGCCTCTGGGCGGCGTGTTTCCCGGCCTCAATTTCGTGCTCGGCCCGGCGTCGATGCCGAACGTGGTGCTCGACGCGCTGCATAGCGTCACCGACGTGAAAGTGCTGTCGAATCCCGTCGCTGGTCGTGCTCGACAACCAGGCGGCGACATTGCAGGTCGGCGACCAAGTGCCGATCTCGACCGGAACCGCGACCGTGCTCACGGCCAACAACACGGTGGTCAGCACCATCGACTATCGCAACACCGGCATCATCCTGCGCGTCGTGCCGCGCATCAGCGCCAACGGCAATGTCATCATCGACGTCGAGCAGGAAAGCTCGAGCGTGGCGCCGGGCTCGACGGGCAGCCTGACGCCGACGATCTCCGACCGCCGGGTGAAGAGCTCGATTTCGGTCGCCAGCGGCCAGACCGTCCTGCTCGCCGGCCTGATCAGCGACGAGACCGATCGGACGCGGCAAGGCATCCCGGTGCTCGACAAGATTCCCGGCATCGGCGATCTGTTCTCGCAGCAGGGCAGCACCAAGATCCGCACCGAGCTGATCATCTTCATCCGCCCGACCGTGATCCGCGATGCCGTCGATGCCCACATGGTGGCCGAGGAGCTGCGCTCCAAGCTCAACGGCGACCAGGTCGGAGGCAACTTCCCCGGCCTGCATAATGGACCCGTCCTGCGTCCATGACGCGGGCATGCCGGTGCGTGGCAATGGTGCTGCTCATAGTTTTGCTCGGTGCGCTTGCGGTTGGGACAAGCTTCGCGGCAAGCCCCAATTTGCGCGGCGCGTTCGGCGCGGCGCTGGCGTTGCTGATGCTGGCGATCGCGTTGAGCGACATGCGCCATTTCATCGTTCCCGACGCGTTGTCCGCAACCGCGTTCATTCTCGGCTTGATCTTCGCCGGATTGTTCGACGATGCGCCGCTCGGCGAAGCGATCCTGACCTGCCTCTTGCGCGCCGCGGCGGCGGCGCTGCCGCTGCTGGCGCTGATGCTGCTCTACGAATGGTGGCGCGGCCGGCCCGGGCTCGGCCTCGGCGACGTCAAGCTTGCGGCGGTCGCCGGCGCTTGGCTCGATTGGTTCACCATCGTCGGGGTGATCGAGGCCGCCGCCCTTGCCGCGCTCGCGGCTTACGGCGTGTGGCGCTATGTGTTGCGCCGGCCGATCGTGGCGACGACGCCGTTGCCGTTCGGGCTGTTCCTGGCGCCGGCGATTTGGGCCGGCTGGCTCGCCGAAGCCGCATTGGCGCGTTACCAGTTCTGACAGCCTCAAGAACCGGACTTGCCGCTACTGCTCCTCGCGGCGCGGGCGCCACGCCAAGGCTTCCATGCGCGCCTGAGCGAGGTCGCCGAGCGTCATTTTGGTCCGGACTGCGTCGCGCATGCGGGTGCGATCGTCGGCTGCCGCTTTGGGCGACGCGGCCGTGGCGAGGATCAACCACTTTTCGGCCTGAATGACGTTCACCGGCACCCCCTGCCCCTTGTCGTACAGCAGGCCCAATTCGTATTGCGCCCCGGAATGTCCCTGCTCGGCGGCGCGCCGATACCAGATCGCGGCTTGGGTATAATCCTGCGGCACGCCACGGCCTATGGCGTAGAGATAACCGAGATAGGCTTGCGCGTCGGGATCGCCGTTCTGCGCCAGCGGACTGAGGATGGCCACGGCGGCGGGATAATCCTGGCGCGCCATGGCGGCGACGCCCTGCCGCAATGTCGGCGCGGCGGCTGCCGGGCTGAGTGCCGCAACGGCCAGAAGCACGCCAAGCCACAAGATCGAAAGCGTCCTCATCGGCCCCACTATCGCTGAGAAGCGTACTGCCTTTCAAGCATAGCTGCGCGGCCGCGCTCTGCCGAGTCGGTGCTTGCCAAATCGATGGGACGACCGCACAGTTCGGCCTCCCCTCTCGCGCTCATAACTCCTCGACGATCCACCCGCAGCCCCTCCGTACCTATCGCGCTTGACAGTGAAAATTCGTGAATAGGCGCAGGCGAAAGCTGATTAAACGTCTCGGCATTGCCGGCGCCATGCTGGCGCTTGCGGCGCTGAGCCTTGCATTGCGGCCATCGGCCTACGCACAGACGCCGCCGGTCGGCGCGGCAGCCGCGCCAGCGCAGCCGATGATCACCGCGGCCGTCAATGAGGCCATTCGCGCGCCACTCGCCGGCAATACGCGGCCCGAGGCCACCGCCGCCAATGATCGCGGCCGCGTCGACGACGCCAAGCCGCTCGAGCATATGCAGCTGCAATTGCGGCGGCCGGCGGATCGCGAACAGGCGCTGCAGGCGCTGATCGAGCAGCTGCACGACCCGAAGTCGCCCAACTTCCATCACTGGCTCACTGCGGCGGAGTTCGGCGCGCAGTTCAGTCCCGCAGCATCCGACATTGCCGCCATCACCGGCTGGCTCCAGCAGCAGGGCTTCACCGTCAATTTCGTCTACCCGAGCGGGATGTCGATCGATTATTCAGGCACCGCGGGCCAGGTGCGCACCGCCTTCCATACCGAGCTGCATAATCTGTCGGTGAACGGCGTCGCCCATTTCGCCAATATGAGCGATCCGGAAATCCCGGCGGCGCTGGCGCCGGCCGTGGTCGGCATCGTGTCGCTGCATGATTTCAAGGCGCGGTCGCACCGCGTGCCAAAATCGGACCACCCCAATGCCAGCTTGGGAAGCGGAAACTTCTCGGTCACGCCGAGCGATCTCGCGACGATCTATAATTTCAATCCGCTTTTCAACGCCGGCTACAGCGGCCAGGGCCAAACCATCGCCGTGGTCGAACCGACGAATTTGGCTTCCGCGGACGATTGGACGACGTTTCGCCAAACCTTCGGACTGTCGGGCTATACCGCGGCTTCCTTGACCACGATCAATCCGGCGCCGCCATCGGGCAAGACCAACTGCACCAATCCGCCAATCATAAATGAAGATACCGGCGAAGCGGCTCTCGACGTGGAATATGCCAGTGCCGGCGCGCCCAGCGCGGCCATTATCGTCGCGGCCTGCAAGGGCACAGACACGATCGATCCTGAATTGGTTGCGATCCAAAACCTGACCAACAGCCCCGACCACCCAAACATCATCAGCGACAGCTATGGGTTTTGCGAAGCGGAGAATGGCGCCGCCGACACCGCGGCCTTTGGCGCGATCTTTCAGCAAGGCGTCGCCGAAGGGATTTCATACTTCGTCGCCGGCGGCGACCAGGATGCTTCGTCCTGCGATGGCGACGGCGGAGGCACGCCTTTCACGACGATCCACGGCATCGGCGTCGACGCCCAGGCCTCCACGCCCTATGCGGTCGCCACCGGCGGCACCGATTTCAGCGACACGTACTTCGGGACAAGTCAGACTTATTGGAGCTCGACCAACAACCCGTCTTATGGCTCGGCCCTCTCCTACATTCCGGAAATCCCGTGGAACGACACCTGCGCCAGCGAACTCACCGCGATATGGTTCTTCGGCTCTAACAAAACATACGGAGCCGACGGCTCCTGCAACAAGCTTGGCCACGCCTATTTGAGCAATACCGGAGGAAGTGGCGGACCGAGCGCCTGCGCGACCGGATCGCCTTCGGTTCACGGCGTGGTCGGCGGCACCTGCCAGGGCTGGCCGAAGCCGTCGTGGCAAAGCGGCTTTCTCGGCAATCCCGCCGACGGCGTGCGCGACATACCGGACGTGTCGCTGTTTGCATCCGACTACGCGTGGAATCACATCTACATCTACTGCAATTCGGGCTATACACCGTGCGGCAGCGATGTTTCGCAATGGAGCACGTCCGGCGGCACATCGTTCACGGCACCGATCTTGGCCGGCGTCCAGGCCCTGGTGAATCAATATACCGGCTCGGCCCAGGGCCTGCCCAATTACGTCTATTACAAGATCGCAGCCGCCGAATACGGCGCCACCGGCAACAGCAACTGCGATTCCACCAAGGGCAACGCGGTCGATCCCAGCTGCATTTTCTATGACGTGACGCTCGGCGACAACAACGCGCCATGCCTGCCCGACGACGGCGTATTCTACAATTGCTATGATCCGTCCGGCGCCGTCGGCGTGATGTCCACCGACAACAACGCCTATCGGCCGGCTTACAAGACCCATATCGGCTGGGATTTTGCGACCGGCCTCGGCACCGTGAACGTTTATAACCTGGTGACCAACTGGGCGGCCGCAGGCGGCGGCAGCGCCGGCCTCACCGTCAGCGTGGGCGGCAGCGGCACGGTGACGAGCAATCCCGCCGGCATCGATTGCCCCTCGACATGCAGCCAAGCGTTCGCCGGCGGCCCGCAGGTGACTTTGACCGCGACGCCCGCGGGCGGCAGCAATTGGGTGTTCAGCGGTTGGAGCGGCGCCTGCAGCGGCGCCGGCCCCTGCAGCGTGACGATGAACGCGGCACAATCCGTCACCGCGACATTCGTGCAAGGCTACACGCTGTCTGTGAACGTATCCGGCGGCGGCACGGTGACCAGCTCGCCCGCCGGCATGAGTTGCCCCTCGACTTGCAGTGACGGCTATGCCGCCGGAACGTCTGTGACGCTGACCGCGACTCCGGCGAACGGCTGGAACTTCAGCGGCTGGAGCTTCGGGATCGCTATCGGCGGGCTTGGCACCCCCTGCAGCGGCGCCGGCGCCGGCCCCTGCACGGTGACAATGAATACGACGACCTCGGTCACCGCGATCTTCACGCAAATCACCTACCCGCTCGCGGTCGGCGTATTCGGCAACGGCAGCGTGACGAGTTCGCCCTCCGGCATCAATTGCGGCGCGGCATGCAGCTCAAGCTTTGGCAGCGGCACGCCGGTGACACTGACCGCGACGCCGGCCCAAGGCGCGGCCTTCAATGGCTGGGGCGGAGCATGCAGCGGCACCGGCAGTTGCGTCGTGACGATGAATGCGGCGGCGAACGTGTCGGCCGCTTTCAGCGGCAACGGCGCGCCACAAGCAACCCAGACATGGGTTTCGGCGGCCTCGGGCAGCGACTCCAACCCATGCACGCGCACGGCGCCCTGCCTGACCTTCGCCGTGGCGCTCGACCAGACCGCCGCCGGCGGCGAGATCGACGTCCTCGATCCGGGCGATTTCGGCGCCGTGACCATCACCAAGGCGATCAGCATCTCCAACGACGCGGTGGGGGTGGCCGGCGCCGCGACCGCTTCCGGCACCAGCGGCATCGTCATCAGCGCCGGCGCCAACGATGCCATCGATTTGCGCGGCTTGACCTTCGACGGCCTTGGCGCCACCGGCATGTCCGGCGTCGTGTTCTTAAGCGGCGCGCGCCTGCACATCCAGGATTGCGTGTTTGAAGGTTTTGCGACATCGGGCATCACGTTTGCTCCCGGGACCGGCAGCGCCGGCGCGGCGCAACTGGCCGTTCACGATACGACGATCATCGGCAACGCCATCGGCGTCTGGATCAAGCCGACCGGCGGCATCGCGGCGAATGTTGCTCTCGATGGGCTCGACATCGACCACAACAACGGCGATGGGCTACGGGTCGACGGCAGCGGGGGCTCCGGCGCGATCAATGTCGCCATCACCGATAGCTCCGCGAGCTTCAATGCCGGTAGCGGTATCGACGCATTGAGCGGGCCGGGCAACGTGACCGTGAGCATCATGCGCGTCGTCGCGTCCGCCAACGGGGTTGCCGGCATCGTGGCGAATCAAACAAGCGGCGGCACCGCGAGCGTGACCGTGGGCAGCTCGGTGCTGTACGGCAATAACGTCGCCGCGCAGGCCACCGGCGGTGCCGGCTTGCTCAGCTATTCCAATAACCAGGTGACCGGCAACGTCACCAATGGCAGCTTTACCGGGACCGCCAGTTTGCACTGAAAATTCCGCCCGCCGGTTGCTCAAGGCCAAGCAGGGTGTGGTAACATCACTTCCGCAGTTCTGCGTACCAAGCGCCAGTACACGCATCATCAGTCCTGCTAACGCCTGGGGCGGCGCCGGTGATCATGCAGCGCCTTCAGCGATGGAAATCCGCGAACCCGCGCACGCGGCGGGCGCTGCGGCGCCTTGGCATTGCCGGCGGCGCACTGGCCGCCGTGGCGCTTGGTTTCGCATCGTGGCCCGCGGCCCTGGCGCAGACGGCCGGCGGACGGGCGCAGCCCCAGATCACGCAAGCGGTCAATGACGGCATCCTGGTCATCCTTGCGGGCAACACCCGCCCGGAAGCGCGGAACGCCGCCAATGACCGCGGCCGCATCGACGACGCTACGCCGATGCCGCACCTGATGCTGCAATTGCGGCGGCCGGCGGCGCAGGAACAGGCTTTCCAGACGCTGATCGATCAGCTGCACGACCCGCACTCGCCGAATTATCACCACTGGCTCACCGCAAGTGAAATCGGCGCGCAATTCGGGCCTGCGGCATCGGACGTTGCGAGCATAACCGGCTGGCTCGAGCAGAACGGCTTCACGGTCAATTTGGTCTACCCGAACGGGATGGTGATCGATTTTTCCGGCACGGCGGGCCAGGTTCGCACCGCCTTCCACACCGCGATCCATAATCTGTCGGTGAACGGCGTCACCCGCTTCGCCAATATGAGCGACCCGCAGATCCCGGCGGCGCTGGCGCCGGCAGTCTCCGGCGTCGTGTCGCTGCACAACATCCCGCCACGGCGCTACTTCAAGCCAAAATCCGACTACACCGTCGGCAGCGGCTCCTTCCTCGTGACGCCGTCCGATCTCGCCACGATCTACAATTTCAATCCGCTGTACGCCGCCGGCGACACCGGCCAAGGTCAAAGCATCTATCTGCTCGAGGACACCGATCTCTATAGCACCGGCGACTGGACCACGTTCCGTTCGACATTCGGCCTGTCGGGCTATACCGGCGCCTCGTTGAGCACGGTCCACCCGGCGCCACCCCAGGGCGCCAACAATTGCGCCGACCCTGGGGTCAATGGCGACGACAGCGAAGCGATCCTCGACGCCGAATGGGCCAGCGCCGCCGCGCCGAGTGCCGCGATCGTCATGGCGACGTGCACCGACATCCTCATCGCCATCCAGAACCTGGTCAACGCTTCAAGTCCGCCCGCGATCATGAGCATCAGCTACGGCGAGTGCGAGGCGTTCAACGGCTCCGCCGCCAATGCCGCTTTCAATACCGTCTATCAACAGGGCGCTGCCGAGGGCGTGTCGATCTTCGTGTCCGCCGGGCGACAACGACGCGGCGCTTTGCGATAATCTCGGTTCGGCGAGCGGCGCGAGCGACGGCATCGCCGTCAATGGCTGGGGCTCCACGCCTTATAATGTGGCCGTCGGCGGCACCGATTTCGGCGACACTTATGCGGGCACCAACAGCACCTATTGGAGCTCCAGCAACACGGCGACCTTACGGCTCGGCGCTATCCTATGTTCCGGAAATTCCGTGGAACAATTCCTGCGCCAGCCAACTGCTCGCGATTTTTGGATTCGTCCACCTGCGGATCGTCCAGCCTCACCTAACAGCGTCGCGTCCACTGCGGGTTTTTGCAACACTTGCGGCGCGGCGGCCATACGCTGCGTCGGCGGCAGCGGCGGCCCGAAGTTCAGCGGACTTACGCGTGAAACCGTCCTGGCAAAGCGGCCTGCTCGGCAATCCCGCCGACGGCGTGCGCGACATGCCCGACGTGTCGTTGTTCGCCGCCAACGGCGTGTGGAAGCACTATTACGTTTTCTGCTGGAGCGATCCCAACAACGGCGGAATACCCTGCACCGGCCCGCCCAGCAGCTGGCGCGGCGGGGGCGGAACCTCGTTCTGCGTCGCCGATCTTCGCCGGCATCCAGGCGCTGGTCAATCAGTACACCGGGTCGGCGCAGGGCAACCCCAATCCCGTATTTACAAGATGGCCAATACCGAGTATGGCGCGAGCGGCAGCAGCGCCTGCAATTCGAGCAACGGCAACACCATCGGCAACTCCTGCATCTTTTACGACGTGACGTTGGGCGACATCGATGCCGATTGTTCGAGCGGTAGCCCCAACTGCTATCTGCCATCGGGCACCTACGGCGTGCTCTCGACTTCGACCACGTCGTATCAACCGGCTTTCCCGGCACAACCCGGCTGGGACTTCGCCACCGGCATCGGCACGGTGAACGTCTACAATCTGGTGACGAACTGGGCATCGGCCGGCAGCGGCGACGCCGGTCTGACCGTCAGCGTCACCGGCAGCGGCACCGTGGCGAGCAACCCCGCCGGCATCAGTTGCCCGTCCACATGCAGCCACGCTTTCAGCGGCGGATCGCAGGTGACCTTGACGCCGACGCCCGCCGGCGGCTGGACCTTCGGCAGCTGGGGCGGCGCCTGCAGCGGCAGCGGCAGGCTGCACCGTGACGATGAACGCCGCCGAATCGGTGACGGTGACGTTCTTGCCAACTGAAACGCTCTCGGTGAACGTGACCGGCAGCGGCGCGGTGGCGAGCTCGCCTGCGGGGATCAATTGCCCATCGACCTGCAGCGCGAGCTTTGTCCAAGGGACCCAGGTGACGCTGACCGCTACGCCTGCGGACGGCTCGGGTTTTGAGGGCTGGGGTGGCGCCTGCAGCGGCTTCGACAATTGCGTGGTGACGATGAGCTCTGCGCAAAGCGTCACGGCGACGTTTGCGCAAACCCAATACACGCTCAATGTCAGCGTCGCAGGCAACGGCACCGTGACCAGTTCGCCCACCGGGATCAGTTGCCCGTCGCTGTGCACGAACAACTACTCGAGCGGCACGTCGGTGATGCTGACCGCCACGCCGGCGGGCGGCGCGACCTTCAGCAACTGGGGCGGCGCCTGCAGCGGCAATGGCAGCTGCATGGTGACCATGAACTCGCTCGAAAGCGTCACCGCGATGTTCTCGGCATCGGGCGGCGGCGGCGGGCCGGCGTCGCAAACTTTTGTTTCGGCGACCTTGGGCAGCGATTCCAATCCATGCACGCGCATCGTCGCCTTGCATGACCTTCGCCGCGGCGCTGGCGCAGACCACCGCCGGCGGCGAGATTGCCGTCCTCGATCCGGGCGATTTCGGCCCGGTGACCATCACCAAGGCGGTCAGCATCTACGCTGACGCGATCAGCGTCGCCGGCACGATGCCCGCCCCCGGCACCAGCGGCATCGTGGTCAGCGCCGGGGCCGGCGACATGGTCTATCTGCGCGGCCTGACCTTCGACGGCGTCAATGCGTCCGGCACGTCGGGCATCGTGTTCACAAGCGGCGCGCGGCTGCGCATCGAAAATTGCGCGTTCCTGGGCTTCACCACGTCCGGCATAACATTCTCTCCCGGCGCCGGCAGCGCCACTACGACACTATTGGTCGTGCAGGACACGACCATCCTCAACAACGCGACCGGCATCTTGATCCGACCCACCGGCGGCATCGCGGTTAACGCCGTGCTGCGATGGCTTCACATCGACAGCAACACCGGCGACGGACTGCGGGTCGACGGCACCGGAGGCTCCGGCGCGATCAATGCCATCATCACCGACAGCACGGCGAGCTTCAACGCCGACAATGGCATCGATGCGGTCAGCGGGCCGGGCAACGCCACCGTGATGGTCCGGCGTGTCACCGCGGCCTTGAACGGCTCGGCCGGCATTCAGTCCAACCAGTCGAGCGGCGGCTCCGCCAACGTGATCGTGAACGGCTCGACGCTGTACGCCAACGCCATCGGCATCCAGGCGACCGGCGGCGCCAGCCTGCTCACCGATGCCAATAACCAGGTGACGGGCAATGCATCGAACGGTAGCTTCACCGGGACCGCCGGGTTGCACTGAAGACTTGGAACCGCTCAGTACCTTCCATCGTTGGCAAATGAGTCGAGATTCAAGTGTAGCTCACGACCTCGTCGTTGACCGTTGTTCCTGCCCCCGTTACCACCAAAGTGTTGCATGCCAATGATATTTCTCGGCAGTGCGGCGCGACGGCTGTTGCCGGGTTCCAGTTGCTCACGTCCAAGAATGGTGTGGTAATATCGGCGACGCAGTTCTGCGTACCAAGCGCCAGTACAGCCATCATCAATCCCTCTAACGCCCGGGACGGCGCCGATGATCATGCAGCGCTTTCAGCGATGGAAATCCGCGAACTTGCGCAAGTGGCGGATGCTGCGACGTCTCGGCATTGCCGGCAGCGCGCTGGCGGCCGTGGCGCTCGGTTTCTCATCGTGGCCAGCGGCCTTGGCGCAGACGGCCGGCGCGCGGGCGCAGGCCTTGATCACGCAGGCGGTCAACGACGGCAGCCTGTTCAGGCTTGCGGGCAACATACCCCCGGCAGCGCGCAATGCCGCCAACGATCGCGGCAGAACGCCCGACACGATGCCGATGCCGCATATGCTGCTGCAATTGCGGCGCCCGCCGGCGCAGGAGCAGGCGCTGCAAACGCTGATCGAGCAACTCCACGATCCGAACTCGCCGAACTACCATCAGTGGCTCAGCGCCGAGCAATTGGGCGCGCAGTTCGGTCCGGCAGCCTCGGACATCCAAACCATCACCAACTGGCTTTCGCAGCACGGCTTCACCGTCAATGCGGTGCTTGCCAACAGGATGGCGATCGACTTTTCCGGCACGGCAGGTCAGGTTCGCACCGCACTTCACACCGATATCCATTATCTCGACGTCAACGGCGTCACCCGCTTCGCCAATGTAAGCGATCCGCAAATCCCGGCCGCCTTGGCGGCGGCCATCGTCGGCGTCACGGGGCTGCACAATATCCCGCCCAAGCCGATGATGCGGCGGACGCAGAAACAATTTACGCCGTCCGGCTTCGTTTGCGGCCCCGGCTTCGCCTTCCCCTGTGAGCTGGTGACACCCGCCGATCTGGCGACGATCTACAACTTCAATCCGGCGTTCGCCGCCGGCACGACCGGCCAAGGCCAGACCATCTATCTGATCGAGGACACCGACCTCTATACCAACAACGACTGGACCACGTTCCGTTCGACGTTTGGTATCCCGGCTTCGAGCTACCCCGGCGCCTCGTTGACCACGGTCAATCCCGGCAGCTGCGCTCACAACGTCAACGGCGACGACGGCGAAGCGATCCTCGACGCCGAATATGCCAGTGCCGCCGCGCCGGGCGCTGCGATCGTCATCGCCAGCTGCGCGGATCTTCTGCTCGCCATCCAGAATGTGGTCAACGGCGCAAACCCGCCCGCCATCATGAGCATCAGCTATGGCTTCTGCGAGTCGGGCAACGGCGCCGCCTTCAATCAGTCCTTATACACCGCCTATCAGACCGGCGTTGCCGCGGGGATGTCGATCTTCGTGTCCTCGGGGGACGGCGGTGCGGACTCATGCGACAATCACGACACCGCGACCTCTTCGACGTCCGGCATCTCCGCCAGCGGCTTCGCCTCGACCCCCTATAACGTCGCCGTAGGCGGCACCGATTTCAGCGACACTTACAGCAACGTCACCAGCACCTATTGGAATTCAAGCAATTCGCCAACCTACGGTTCGGCTCGATCCTACATCCCGGAAATTCCGTGGAATAATTCCTGCGGCAGCGAGCTCTATGCGGCACATTACGGTTTCGCCACCACTTACGGCCCCGGTGGCCTGTGCAACAGCGGCACGGCATCGTCCGACAATTTGCTGACTATCGGCGCCGGCAGCGGCGCCCCAAGCAGCTGTGCGACGGGCAGCGGCGCTTCCTGTCAGGGATGGCCGAAGCCATCCTGGCAGAGCGGGTTTATCGGCAATCCCGCCGACGGCGTGCGCGATGTCCCGGACGTGTCGCTCTTTGCCGCCGCCGGCGCCTGGGGTCATTTTTACATCTTTTGCTATTCCGATCCCAATAACGGCGGCAGCCCGTGCACCGGCTCGCCGATCAACTGGAGTGGCGCGGGCGGCACGTCCTTCGCGTCACCGATCTGGGCCGGCATCCAAGCGCTGGTGAACCAATACACCGGTTCGCGGCAAGGCAACCCCAATCCCGCGCTCTATACGATTGCCGCCGCCGAATATGGTGCCGGCGGCAGCAGCACGTGCAATGCAAGCAACGGCAACACCATCGGCAGCTCTTGCATCTTTTACGACGTGACGCTCGGCGACATGATTGTCGACTGCACCAGCGGCACCCCCAATTGCTATGCGCCGGGCGGCACCTACGGGGTACTTTCGACCTCGACCAGTTCGTATGCGCCCGCTTTCAAGGCGAACACCGGCTGGGACTTCGCCACCGGCATCGGCACGGTGAACGTCTACAACCTCGTGACCAACTGGGCCTCGCTGTTCGTCAGCATCACCGGCAGCGGCACCGTGGCGAGCAACCCCGCCGGCATCAGTTGCCCCTCCACATGCAGCCACGCCTTCACCGGCGGAGCGCAGGTGACCTTGACGCCAACGCCCGCCGGCGGCTGGGCGTTCAGCAGTTGGGGCGGCGCCTGCAGCGGCAGCGGCAGTTGCGTCGTCACGGTGAACGCGGCGCAGAGTGTGACCGCAACGTTCGTACAGGATGTGTCATTATCAGTAAGTGTCACCGGCAGCGGCTCGGTGACGAGCTCGCCTGCAGGGATCAATTGCCCTTCGACCTGCAGCATGAGCGTTGCCCCGGGGACCCAGGTGACGCTGACCGCTACGCCTGCGGACGGCTCGGGTTTTGAGGGCTGGGGTGGCGCCTGCAGCGGCTTCGACAATTGCGTGGTGACGATGAATACGGCGCAAAGCGTCACCGCGGCGTTTGCGCAAACCCAATACACGCTCAATGTCAGCGTCGCCGGCAACGGCACCGTGACCAGTTCGCCCACCGGGATCAGTTGCCCGTCGCTGTGCACGAACAACTATTCGAGCGGCACGTCGGTGATGCTGACCGCCACGCCGGCGGGCGGCGCGACCTTCAGCAACTGGGGCGGCGCCTGCACCGGCAACGGCAGCTGCCTGGTGACCATGAACTCGCTCGAAAGCGTCACCGCGATGTTCTCGGCATCGGGCGGTGGCGGCGGGCCGGCGTCGCAAACCTTTGTATCGGTGTCCTTAGGCAGCGATTCCAATCCGTGCACGCGCGTATCGCCTTGCCTGACCTTTGCCGCGGCACTGGCGCAAACCACCGCCGGCGGCGAGATTGTTGTCCTCGATCCGGGCGATTTCGGCCCGGTGACAATCACCAAGGCAGTCACCATCTACGCTGACGCGATCAGCGTCGCCGGCACGATGCCCGCCCCCGGCACCAGCGGCATCGTTGTCAGCGCCGGGGCCGGCGACATGGTCTATCTGCGCGGCCTGACCTTCGACGGCGTCAATGCGTCGGGCACGTCCGGCATCGTGTTCACCAGCGGCGCACGGCTGCGCATCGAAAACTGCGTGGTCAAGGGCTTCACCACGTCCGGCATTACGTTTTCTCCCGGCGCCGGCAGCGCCGCCACGACACAATTGGACGTTCGGGACACGACGATCCTCAATAACGCGACCGGCTTCTTGATCCAACCGACCGGCGGCATCGCGGCGAACGTTGCGCTGCGAGGGCTTCACGTCGACAACAATATCGGCGAGGGACTGCGGGTCGACGGCACCGGCGGCTCGGGCGCGATCAACGCCACCATCACCGACAGCACGGCGAGCCTCAACGCCAGCAACGGGATCGACGCGGTCAGCGGCCCGGGCAACGTGACTGTGATTGCCCTGCGTGTCGTCGCGAACGCGAATGGCTCGACCGGTATTCAGTCGAATCAAGCAAGCGGCGGCACCGCGAACGTCATCGTGGGCCTCTCGACGCTGTATGCCAACGCAATCGGCATCCAGGCGACCGGCGGCGCCAGCCTGCTCACCAATTCCACTAACCAGGTGGTGGGTAATGCATCGAACGGTAGCTTCACCGGGACCGCCAGCTTGCACTAGAGAGCTTTAAGCGCGAATGCCGTTATCCTTAGCGCTCAAGGCAGTGCCGAAACCGGTGCTTGTCGCCTTCGCAATTGTCGTTGCCGTCAAGTTCGGCGTGCTTTTGGCGTTCGGCCCGGCGACGCAGAACGACACGCTCGGATACGACACCTATGCCAACGCGATCCTGAGCGGCGCATTCCGGCACGTCGACCTTGCTGCCGATCCGATGCCGATCACGCTGACGCGCATGATCGGCTATCCGGCGATCATAGCCGCGGCGAAGCTCCTGGCCGGGCGCGATTGGACCTGGGCCGTCGTGTTGTTGCAGTTCACGGTTTCATTGTGGGCAACCGTGATGGTCTACCGCCTGGCGCGGGCGTTTCGGCTCGGCGTCTGGATCAGCCTCGCCGTCGTCGCGGCGCAAGCGACCTCGATGCAGTTCATGGTCGACCAGGCGGTGCTGACCGACAGTTTGACCGGCAGCACCGTGACGATTGCCACCTGCATCCTGGGTCTGATCGTGTTGCGCCACGCGGCAGCGCCGTTGCCGGTCTATCTCGGCGCCGGCGCGCTCATTGCGGTTGCGTTCCTGATGCGCGATGTGATCGCCTTCTTTGCGGTCGGGCTCCTTCCCCTCGCCGTTGCGGCGGCGCTCGTGCAGCGATCGCGGCTTCGCCAATTGGCCGCGTGCGCGCTCGTCTTCCTGCCGCTGATCGCGACCCATGTCGCCTATACCCAATGGAACCGTGTCCGCGTCGGCTCAGCCGTCGCCGCCTCCATTTCGCAAGCCGCGCTGTTCGGCGCGTTGATCGAAGCGGCACACTACGATCATTCGATATTTTCCGGCTCGACCCCGATCGACGAAGTCGGCCGGCCTCTGCTCGCGGCCATGGAAGCGGGCCAGCACGGCTATGAAGCCGATGCCAACGTTGCCCTGCATCGCGACTACGGCTGGGACGCGGTTCGCATCAACCGCGAAGTCACGGCCGCGTATTTGCGCGCCTGGCTCGACCATCCCCGCGCGATGATCTTTCATATCTTTCATCACATCTCGGAAACGCAGCTGCACCAGGCGGTGCGGCCGATCGAGACGGTGCGCGACGTGCTGTTGTGGAATACCGGCAGCTCGCACGATTTCGGCGCCGAGCGCGCCGTGAAGGCCGGCAATTGGTGGATGATCCCCGCCGTGATCGCCAACTGGCTCGCCATGACGGCCTCGGTGTTGGTGTTTGGCGCGTTTCTCGTCGTCACTCCGATCCGGCTGGTGCGCGAGGGCTGGACCGACGAAACCAGCGTGTCGATCGGCATCTGGTGCTTTTATCTGACGGTCGGCGGGCTATACGCCACGGTGCATCTCGAGCCGCGTTACCTGACGCCGGTCGTCGCCGGATCGATTGTCGTCGGCGTGGTGAACATCGTCCGCGTTATCGAATTCTACCGGCCGCCGGCCGCGTTGAAGCCGGCGAACGAACAGATCGCCTAAAAAGCAGAACGACTATGCGGCGAGCGACCGCTCGGTGCGGGCGATAGCGTCGGTGAGCGCGCGCATGGCGCCGGTCAGCGCCACCGGGCCGTGGCCCGAGGCAAGGCGACGGACATTGCTCGCGGCTTCTTCGATATCCCGGGCGCCGGCCTCGTGCGCCGAAACCGTCAACGTATTGGCAAGGTCCGCCACCACGCCGAGCGGCTCTTTTCCCATCAGTTCGAGCAGCACATCGGCATCGCGCAGGATGTCGGTGATACCCAGCGGCGCCAACGGCGGCGCGACGTGCTCAACGGCGGTGAACTTGCTCCCTGAATCGGACATCTGCTGCGTCCCGGCTTTACCGTGCAACATCTACTACGGCCGATATAGCTAACCGTTTGTAAACGCCGCTCGCTCTCGACCGTTTCGGCCCGCCGAGGGCGGTGCCGGCCGATATCATGTCGCCGGATTATGCCCGGAACGCGTCAATAATTCGTTGGACCGCGGGTCATAATTGTCGCATCGCCGTTCAAGGCTGGTTTTCGCCCTGCCGGCCAACGATCAACCGCGCAAGATACGGCCGGCGACCGCGTCGAGTTTCTTCAACAGCGCCGGATCGCGCGCTTCCGGCGCCGTGATCAACGCATTGTCGAGCGCGCGGTCGGAGCCGATCGGACACGGCTCGTGCTCGCGCGGAAAATCACGCGCCAGCCGCGCCACCAGCCGCGTGCCCTTCTCGGCGTTGGCGACGAGCACCTTGATGATGTCCTGCACCGTCACCGCATCGTGGTCGGGATGCCAGCAGTCGAAATCCGTCACCATGGCCACGGTCGCGTAGCAAATCTCCGCCTCGCGGGCGAGCTTGGCTTCCGGCATGTTGGTCATGCCGATGACCGCATAGCCGAGATTCTTGTAGGTGAGGCTTTCGGCGAGCGTGGAGAATTGCGGACCCTCCATGCACACATAGGTGCCGTCGCGCACGATGCCGATGTCCTCGGCCCGCGCCGCTTCCGCAATATGAATGCGCAGCCGCGGCGACACCGGATGCGCCATCGAGACATGCGCCACGCAGCCTTTGCCGAAGAACGAGCTCTCGCGCTTGTGGGTGCGGTCGACGAACTGGTCGACCAGGACGAAAGTGCCGGGCGCCAGGTTTTCCTTGAACGAGCCGCAGGCCGACAGCGAGACCAGATCGGTGACGCCGGCGCGTTTGAGCACGTCGATATTGGCGCGGTAGTTGATATCGGAGGGCGAGAGCCGATGTCCCTTGTCGTGGCGCGACAGGAACACGATCGGCAGGCCGTCGATCTCGCCGGTCAACAGCGGCCCCGACGGGTCGCCCCAGGGGCTTGCGATGACTTTTGTTTGTGTCTTTTCGAGGCCCGGCAAATCGTAAATACCCGAGCCGCCGATCACTCCCAAAACCGCTTTCGCCATGGTCCGCCGCTTACCTCGTTAGAATATCAGCCATGCCCGTTGCATGGCGCGCTGTCAAACACCAGCGCTGAAAATGACGCGAGCATGACAAGCGAAGGCCGCGTGCGTCGCCATCTCACGTGTTGCCGCGGTAGCCGCGATACCAGGACACGAACGCGCGCAAGCCATCTTCGATCGGCGTGCGCGGCGCAAACCCGGTGGCGCGCCGCAGCTCCGAACTGTCGGCAAAGGTTTCCAGCACGTCGATCGGACGCATCGGCAGCAATTCGCGACGCGCCACCTTGCCGATGACTTTCTCCAGACTATCGAGCAAGGCCGTGACCTCGATCGGCTGCTCGTTGCCGACATTGTAGAGGCGGTGCGGCGGCTGCGGCGATGTTGGCGCCGCGGCATCCGCGGTCGTCACCGCCGGCGGCGCCTCGATCAAGCGCACCACGGCTTCGATGACGTCGTCCACATAGGTGAAATCGCGACGCATGTGGCCGTGATTGTAAAGCCGCACCGGCCGATCCTCGAGGATCGCTTGCGTGAACAGCCACACCGCCATGTCCGGGCGGCCCCAGGGCCCGTAGACCGTGAAAAAGCGCAAGCCGGTCGCCGGCAAGCCGAACAGATGCGCGTAAGAATAGGCCATCAGCTCATTGGCCCGCTTGGTCGCGCCGTAGAGGCTCAACGGCTCGTCGACCCGGTCGGAGATGCGCAACGGCATGCGCTGGTTGGCGCCGTAAACCGAGGATGACGACGCATAGACGAGATGCCGGCACGCGCCGTGGCGGCAGCCTTCGAGGATATTGGCAAAGCCGACCAGGTTGGCATCGACATAGGCCGCGGGATCGACGGCCGAATGAGCGACGCCGGCCTGCGCTGCAAGATGCGCGACATAGGTGAAGCGTCGCTCGGCGAACAACGCCGCGACGGCTGAGCGATCGGCGAGATCGCATTTTTCGAAATGGAAATTCGCAGCTGTGCGCAGTTCGCCGAGGCGGGCCTCTTTCAGGCGCGGATCGTAATAGTCGTTGAGATTATCGACGCCATGCACGGTCCAGCCGTCGGCAAGGAGCCGGCGCGCCAGATGAAAGCCGATGAACCCGGCAGCGCCGGTGACCAGAATAGGCTCGCGCATCGCCCACTCCTACCGCAAATCAGGAACGTCCGCGATCCTCGAACTGCCGGCGCTCGAACAGCGCGGCGACGGCCCCGGCGAGGTCGGGCGCCGTTTCGACAATAAACCGGTCAGAGGCGAGCTCGGCTGCCGCCTGCCGCTCCGGCGCGTCGGTTGCCAGCAGCGTGCCGCCGGCGAGCCGCGCCGCCGCGCCTGCGGCAAGGTCATGGGCCCGGTCGCCGACGATCCACGAGCGCGACAGATCGAGCTGCATGCGGTGCGCGGCCTCGACGATCATGCCCGGATTGGGTTTGCGCCATGGATGATTAGCGACCCGCAGCGGCGCGCGGCCGTCGGCGTGATAGGCGCAGGCCACGACGCCATCGAGATGCGCGCCGTCGGCCGCCAGCGCCGCCTTAAGCGCGCCTTGCACGGCATGAAAATCATCCCAACCGTAATAGCCCCGGCCGATGCCGGCTTGGTTGGTCACCACCACGACCGGAATCCTTGAGCGGTTACAGCGGGCGATCGCGGCGGCTGCGCCCGCGATCATGCGGACGTCTTCGACGCGGCAGAGATAGTGCGTATCGGTGACGATGACGCCGTCGCGATCGAGGAACAGCGCAGCGCGGCCGGGCAATGTCGCGGCATCGACTTCGCACCACAGGCCGGCATCTTCGTTGGTCATGGCTTGGTTCGTTTTGGCGATGGCACCAGCGAGCGGTAAAGGTCGCGGACGGTTTTCCGCACGGCAGCGGCGGTGAAGCGCTCCTGGAACCGCGCATTCGCCGCGGCGCCGAGTCGCTGCCGCAACGCTTGATCGGCCGCCAGCGCGGTCAGCGCCCGCGCCACCGCCTCACCATCGCCGAGCGGCACCAGGATGCCCTCCTGGCCGTCGCGCGCGACCTCCCGGCACCCCGGAACGTCGGTGGCGACGATCGGGCGGCCGGCGGCGGCGGCTTCGACCAGCGAGCGCGGCAGACCCTCGCGATAGGACAGCAGCATCGCGACGTGATGCTCCCGCCACACCCGCGCCACGTCAGTCTCGTGGCCGTGCCAGGTGATCCCCGGCGCCTTCGACCATTGCGCCAGCGTGGCTTGCGGTAGGGAGCGCGGATTGTCCGGATCGGGGTCGCCGAACAGATGCAGCTCGACCGGCGCGCCGGCCGCGCGAGCGCGCTGCACCGCGTCGACCGATTCGACGATACCCTTGGGCCGGATCATGCGGGCGACCACCGCGACTTTCAGCGGCGGCGCCGCCGGCGCTTCGCTGCGCGGAAATTTTTCCGGATCGACACCCGCTCCACCGACGATGGTGACGTCGGCGCCGTCCGGATTTATGCCGAATTCGCGCGGGATCGTCGCGATTCTCGAACAGATACCGGGTCCGCGGGCCGCGCAGCCATGAGCCGACGATGGCGCTCACGACCCTGCGGGCGACACGCACGGCGATGCCATGCTCGATCCACAGGTGCCCCAAGCCGGTCGGCGCCACCACGAGGGCTCCGGTCCCGGCGAGCTTGGCGGCAACGCCGCCGATCACCACCGGCCGCAGCGCGATGCAGTGCACGATATCGGCGCGCTGTTCACGCACGATCTTCAACGCTTGGAAAAAATCGCGCAGGCTGCGCAACGGACTGAAACTGCCGCGCCGGCTTTCGATCGCAATCACGGAAAATCCTTCGGCCCTGAGCCGCTCACCGTCCTCGCGCACGCGCGTCGCGACGACGACCTGCAAGCCGCAATCCCGCGCCGCCTGCGCCATCGGCAAGAAATGCGAGACAAAAAACCAGTCTTCGGTGACGAGGTAAAGGATTTTGGGCATGATCGGCGGCGGCGCGATCCTAGCTTGTTCTGCCGCCCACTGGCACCCCCAATCGCGGCCGTCTGCTCCAACATGTGCTATACGCCTCGCCGCAGAACAAGTTGGGCAGGACAGGCGGCGGGCAGACGGATCGCGGATGACGGCAAACTCCAAAATCGTCCTACATCATGTCGGCGGGCGGTGGGGCAACCACCCGTTCCCGCGGCTGCCCGCTTTCGCCGGCGACTTCGTTGAAGTGCTGTATGAGGCCGATACCGACGCCATTGCGGCGATCCACGAAGCGGGCAAGGACCATCCAAGCGAGCTGGTCGTCATTTCGGCCTGCCTCGCCGACGGCGACGGCGAGGGCTTGCTGCATATTTACCTCAACCCGGGCCTTACTTCGCTGCATGAACTCAATCGGCTGCTCGATCGCCGTTACCAGAATACATTCGGCATCGACTTCGATTTCGGCAATGACGGCGCTAGGCTCCTGCAGAAGCGCAAAGTTGCGACGCGCCATCTCGACAGCCTCGTCGCAGGCCCGGAGGCGCCTTGTCCGCCGCCGGATTTCCTATCGCTCGATGTGCAGTCCGGCGAATATGAGGTGCTGCTTGGCGCGCGCGGTGCGCTCGACCACAACATCTGCGGTTTGATCGTCGAGGTCGAGTTCGGCGAAATGTATGTCGGGCAGCGGCGATTTCAGGACGTCTACGATCTGCTCGACGGCGCGGGCTTCGACTTCGTTCGTTTCCTGGCGATCGGCGAAACTTCGGTCCGGGCGCCGCTCGGGTTTCGCGGCGACGGCTACCAGGATTTCGCCGATGCGCTGTTTTTGCGCCGTTGCGACCGCGTCCCGCGCGATGACGCCGGTCGCGGCGAGATGCTGACCAAGCTGTGCTTTTTTGCGCTTACCTTCGGCGTCGTCGAATTGGCCGTGCAGTGCATCGCGGCAATGCACGGCGCGACCCTGCCGCAGGCCAGGGCCTACCAACGCTTTGTGGCTGCCTGCAGAAACGTTTACGAGCGCGACGCCAAGCTGTTGCCGCCGCTGTTCTCCGCCATCCTACCGCCGCATCGCGTCGCCGACTATTCCGCCGCGGCAAGCTCAAAGCAATGGCCCGGCATATTCGAAGGCCTGCGCGGCTTCGACGCCGCCTATCTGCGCGAGCTCAAGCGGTACGATCGGCGGGCCGACAGCGAATTCGAAGCGCTGCTGCGCCGGCACGGTCTCGCTGATGTCGCTTCGGCCGTGAAGCGAAAGCGTCGCAGCCAAGCCCGCAATATCAGATGGGCTATCCTTGAGTTCCCAAGGCCGCGCGCCGCGCTGGCGCGCCATGGCAAAGCGGCGTGCGGGCGCTTTGCTGCGAACGGTCCTGGGCAAATGAGGCGCCGCGGCATCGAGCGCCGCACCTTGCTCACCGCCGCCGATAGACCCAATTGGCGAGGCGGCGAAAGATCAGATCGACCAGCGTGTGGGCCACCGAGAGCCCGTTCTTGAAGGTCAAGGCATTCGAGCCCTGGACGCGGCGTTCGATGGATATGACCGGCACTTCCTTGTAGCTGAATCCCTGGTCGAGCAGCATGCAGATGATGTCGGCTTGAAAGCCAAAACCCCGCGTATTGGGGTGCCAGCGCATCACGTTGTAGCGCAGATGCACGGCGAGCCCGTTGTAGTAATGCAGGCGAAAGCCGCTGATGAGATTGACGATGCCGGCATAAACGTTGGACAGCGAGCGGCGGTACAGGCTCTTGCCTTCGTTCGACACGTAATAGGGGATGATCATGTCGGCCTGGCCGATGGCGCGGAACACGGCGAGCATGGTCTCTTTCGGCTCGGCGTCGTCGCCGCAGATCAACCGGTAGTATTTGCCTTTGCCGATGAAGGCGATGTCGAGATAGTTCTGCGCCAGACCGCGGTTGACCTTGTTGGTGCGCAAAAGAATGCGCTCCTCGGGATGGGCCGCGATATAGCTTTTGACGATTTCGCTCGAATTATCCTTCGAGCAGTCGTCAACGACGATGATCTCGTAGCTGACGGTGCCGATCTCGTTGAGCGCGTCGCGCACCGTCTCGATGGTTTTGACGATGAATTCCTGCTCGTTGTAGCAGGAGATGAAAACCGTCAGATCGATCGGCGCCTGCTGGCCGGGCGCCACCACGTCCTCGGCGGCATGCAGCTTTTGCGCAGCCGGCGTCATCGTCACGTCAACGGGGAACAGCACGGTCGCCACGGCTACTCCCCGCTTCCGATCGAATTGATGCGCACCGCGACCTGCTGCCGGGCAAAAGCCAGATAGGTATATTTGACGCGGCGCGCGCTGACGAATTCCTGGAACGCCTTGAATTCGTGCCGCTCCCAGTTGGGATAATTGAAATACTCGTCGAACAGGATCACGGTTCCGTTCACGAGCCGCGGCGCGAGGAGTTCCAGGATAGTCTTGGTCGAGCTGTAGAGATCGCAATCGATGTGAATGAAAGCAACCGGCCCGGGATTATCGTTAAGCCATGGCGGCAAGCTCGCGTCGAAATAGCCTCGGTGCAGCCGCACATTATCCGGCACCCGTGGCAAGCGGCCCTTGACGTCGAACGACTTGCCGCCGAGGCCAAAACCCGACCACGCCTCGGGCAACCCCTCGAAGCTGTCGAAACCGTGAATGGTGCGCGCACCGATCCGGCGCGCCATGTAGCGGATCGTGCCGCCGGTGAAGACGCCGAATTCGAGATAATGGCCGTCGACGCCGACGGCCTGCAACGAATAGTCGATCAAATCGCGCTGGTTTTCGAGACCGAGCGCGTCCGGCATCGCGCTCTCGATATAGTCGACGCTGCGCTGCAAGGCGCGCAAGGCGCGTTCGCGAACCGGATGAATCCGTCCGGTGTCGACCAGCTGATAGGCGCCGCAGACGATCTTGTAGAGCAGGTATTTCAGCCGGAAAGTTGGTGATCAGCATGGCAACCGCAAGTCATTCCTGTCCGCGCGCAAGGCATCTCGCCCCGGCCGGCTCCTTTTAGCCGAGTTTAGCGCCAAGTTAATAGCTTATTGGCTTCCCCCCATTGCGTCGCAGCCCTCATGCGCGGCGCAATCGCGGCGATAACCGGGGCAAGTTCGTCGAATCTGAACCAGCGCAGCACGTCGGGTTCGGCGCGCCGGCGCGTATAGGCATCGAGGAAGTCCGGCCCGAGCGGGCGCGTGTCCGGCCCGATCCAGGTCAGGAGAAAGGTCGAGCCGTCGCTCCATTTGACGCCCAGATAGCTGCCAATCGTATCCGGCGCAAACAATCTGCTGAATGGCAGCAGATCGATCATGCGATAATCCTTCATGAAGAGAAAATAATTAAGGCCGGCTTCCTGCAACCGTTGCTTCGCCAGATTCGGATCGCCGCCCAGAATCTCGTCGAGCCGGCCCGACATCTTGAAGGAGATGACGCTCTCGATCAGGCATCCCGGCGCCATGCAATAAGAATTGACATTGGTGCTCCAGATCGGCGTTCCATACGGCAGCTGTTGCGCGGCGGCCAGCGCGCCTGGGTTGATCGCGCCAAATGCATAAAGGCTGTTGGCGTGGGAATACGCTTCCGCCAGGCTGTACGAACCGGCGAAGAAACGTACGGCATTCGCCGTATCCCGACGCAGTGGCGACATCCAGTGCGCGTGCGACTGCCAAGCGACCAGACTGCCGACAAGCAATATCGCGGGCGCGACGAGCCGCAATACCGTGTCATCACGGCGCGCGAGCGGCCAGCTCAGTCCCCAAACGCTGCCGGCAATGGCCAGCATCACCAACACGGGAACGAAGAACGAGCTGAGCCGCGCAAAGGAGAGACTTTGATTGCGCCCGGCGAGCACCGCAACGGCCACCAGCAGCACCACCAATCCAACAAGACGCCAAGCGGTTTGTCTGGTCAAAAGCGCCGAGCTTGCATCACGCGGCGCCGTCAGCCGCCAACCGGCAAACGCGCCCGACATCCGAAGCACGATGACGGCGATGAGCGGCCCGGTCAGGAACGGCCAAAGAAAGCGAAGCCGCATGAAATCAGAGATCTCCTGCAGCGTTGCCCGTCCGAAAGGCTGTTCCCATTGCAGGTAGTTGTCCCTGATCCACGCCACTGCAATGATCTGCGGAATGACGCCCCAGCGGTCGAGCCGGGCAAAATCGGCGAAGCGCAGCATCACATCGAGAGCCTGGTCGCTCGCCAATCCGGTTTGCAGATAACCCACCACGAGCACCGCAAGCACGGTGCCGGCGACCGCGGCAACGACGACGCCATAGCCCCACATGTCGCTCCATCGCCGTCGCACCATGGACCAGGCCGCCAAAAGCCCGACGAAAAAGCCGAGCACGATGGCGATCGGCGGCGTGATCACCGCGGCTGCAATCGCGGTCGCGGCGGCCATGAGCCGAAACGGCCTTGGCGCGGCGTACCGTTCCATGCACAGCGCCCACGCCGTCAGCGCCACGAGCGCCGCAATCTCCTCATGATCCTTCTGGAGCTGACCGCCGCCATCGGCGCCGAAGCTGACCAGGTAGTAGAACAGGTAGACGACGGCGCCCGCGGCCGGCCACAGCGAATTGGGCGCCATCCGCGCCGCCAGCGTTGCGATCGCAACGGCGGCAAAGACGACGCAAGGATAAGTGGTCAGCGCCGGCGCTTCCGGATCGGTCAGCAGCATGCCCAAAAAGGCCACGCCGCTGCCTTTGGAATAATAATAGTGGTACCAGACGTCGTTCGGCGCGAGGCCGTGATTTTTCAGAACTTCCAGGTAGTAATAAAAGTAGTGCGTGTAATAGTCGCCGCCGCCACCCGGAAATAACCCGCGCAAAAGCAGGAGCCACACCGCCGCGACGGCGATCAGTATGATGCCGATCCGCTCCGGTGTGGCACGGCCCTGGCGCAGCTCGGCGAAGCCCAGAGCGAACGATCGCCATCCGGCGATAGCGACGTTGGCGAAGTGCCGTGCGGACGCGACAACAACCACCAGGCACAGGCCGACCATTACCGGCCGATAGTACAATCCGAGAAGCCCCAGGATCAGCATTGCGACATGCCAGATGCCTAATCCGATGCCGAAACCAAGCACGGCGCGTTCGGGCGGCGTCAGCGCGGCGCGCTCGTCCGTGGACATCACGAGGGCGGCGATTGCCGCGCCCGGGGCGTAGATCAGCCACGATAAAATCGCGACGAAGACTATTCGCACCACGTTATCGACAGCGACAATCGGCCCGGTCTCGAAGAAATGCCGATGGTAGAAATCAACACCATCGAACCATGCCACGACGCCGATAAAGCCAAGGATCAGCGCCGCCGCCCGCAGGCGTTGCGCCGCGCCGAAATAAGGCGGCTTGGTACCGAGCTCGTCCGGCATGTGAGTGCGCACGTTCCGTCTAATCGTTGTGCTTTTTCATCCAGACCTAACGCCACGAAAATAAAGTCTGCGCCGTGCCCCGCTCCGTCGCTGCCCTCATGCGCGGCGCGATCGTGGCGATGAGCGGGGCCAATTCGTCGAATTTGAACCAGCGTAATGCGTCGGGTTCGGCGCGCCGGCGCGTATAGGCATCGAGGAAATCGGGCCCGATCGGGGTGGTGTCGGGGCCGATCCAGGTCAGCAGAAAGGTCGAGCCGTCGCTCCATTTGACGCCGAGATAGCGGCCGATCGTCTCCGGCGCGAACAAGCGGCTGAAAGGCAAAAGATCGATGATGCGGTAGTCCTTTATGAAGAGAAAATAGTTAAGCCCGGCTTCCTGCAGCCGCTGTTTCGCCAGTTCCGGATCGCCGCCGAGAATCTCATCGAGCCGGCCCGACATCTTGAAGGAAATGACGTCTTCGATCAGGCAGCCCGGCACCATGCAGTAGGAATCGACATTGGTGCTCCAGATCGGCGTTCCGTACGGCAGCTGTCGCGCCGCGTTGAGCGCATCCGGATTGATCGCGCCAAAGGCGTAGCCGCTGTCGGCGTGTGCATAGGCGTCCCCCAAGCTGAAGCGGCCGGAAAAAAACCGCAAGATATTGGCTGTTTCCCCCGGCAATCGTCTCGACCAATGGTCCT
Organism: uncultured Alphaproteobacteria bacterium; assembly: GCA_963831975.1. GTDB lineage: Bacteria > Pseudomonadota > Alphaproteobacteria > Rhizobiales > Xanthobacteraceae > BOG-931. Next base: position 164,891 of record CAWHSO010000025.1, on the reverse strand, counting down.
TGCCCTGCCACGCCCCAAGCACCGCGACGAGCAACACAGCGGGCAGCACTGTCCATGTCCAAGGATCGCCGCGAGACTGAAGCTTGCCATTTAACAGCCATGCGCCGACCGCAATCGCAAACAGTATCAGCAGAGGAACAAAAAAAGTGCTGAGCCTTTCAAATGATATGCTCTGAGCGCGCCCCATCAAAAGTGCGATGACGATGAAGAAGACCAAAAGCGCGGCGAGCCTCGCGGCTGTTGCTTCGGCAAACGAAGCTTCCGCTGGATCGCTGCGCCGCAGGCGCTTCCAGAGTGAAAATCTGTCCATCACGTAGATAATGCCTGCCGCGACGATTGGACCGATCAGAAATGGCCATAGGCCTCGCAGCCGCATGAATTGGAAAAGCTGCCTGAAAACTCCCCAACCGAACGGCGGAGCCAGAGCCAGGTAGTTATCCCGAATCCAGGCCACGGCAATCACCTGCGGGATCACGCCCCATCGGTCCAAGCGCCCGACATCGGCGAAGCGGAGCATCAGATCGAGCGGCTGGTCGCTCGCCATGCCGGTTTGCGCGTAGCTCAAAACGAACACCGCAAGCACGACACCGGCGATCGCGGCGGCGACGACGCCATAGGCCCACATCTCGCGCCAGCGCCGGTGCAGAATCGACCAAACGCAGAGTAGCCCGACGAAGACGCTGAGCAGCACGCCGACCGCTTGAGTGACGATTGCCGCCGCGATGGCGCTGGCAGCCGCCATGACCCGAAACGGCAGCGGCGGAGCGCAGCGCTCCATGCACAACGCCCACGCCGTGAAGACCACGAGTGCCGCAATCTCCTCGTGGTCCTTTTGAAATTCGCTTCCCCCGATGTCGTTGAAATTGAGCAGATAGTACAAGAGATAAATCAAGGTACCGGCGGCCGGCCACAGCGAGCCTGGCGCCATGCGCGCCGCCAATGTGGCGATCGCTAACGCAGCAAAGATCACACAGGGAAAAGTCGTGAGCGCCGGCGCTTCCGGATCGGTCAGCAGCATGCCCAGAAAGATCAGTCCGCTGCCCTTCGAGTAGTAGTAATGGTACCAGACGTCGTTTGGAGCAAGCCCGTGATTTTTGAGGACTTCGAGATAATAATAAAAATAGTGCGTGTAATAATCGCCGCTGCCGCCGGGATAAAGTCCGCGCCGCAGCAGCACCCAAGCGGCGGCAACGGCGATCAAAATCGCGCCGATCTCCGGTGGCGATGCGCGGCGTTGCCGCAAGCGCGCGAGACGATCGGCGAGTGCGCGGCAGCCGGCGGCGGCAACGCGGCCGAAATGTCGCGCCGAGGCGACGAGAACCGCCAGGCACAGTACGACCATCACCGACTGGTAGTACAAGCCGGCAACACCCAGGATCAGCATCACGACGTGCCAGATGCCGACGCCGATGCCGAAGCCGAGCACGGCGCGCTCGGCAGGAAACAGTGCGGCGCGCTGGTCCGGCGTGGTGACGAAAGCCACGATCGCCGCGCCGGGAGCGTAGATCAGCCACGAAAAAATACCGACAAAGACGATGCGCACCACATTGTCGGCAAAGACAATCGCGCCGGTGTCGAAGAAATGCTTGTTGTAAAAATCGACCCTGTCGAACCACAGCACGACGCCGATGAAGCCGCCGAGCAGCAGGGCAATCGCGAGAATGTCCGCCTTGGTGAACGTCGCCGCGGGTGCCGGTCGCTCGAGTTCGCTCATCGTGCGAGCGTCAGGCCGTACATGTCGACGGTGCACAAAGCGTTCCCGATGCGGCTTGCTTCGATCCGCGGCTCGATCGGCTTGAGCCATCGGCAGATGAAGCCCGGCGTGAAATTGGGAAACACGTTCATCCGGCGCCAGATTTCGGTGCGCCAGCCGGCGGCCGCGAAAATCGCCGTCAAATCCTTGCTGCGGAAACTGTCCTCGCCGGCGGCGCGGTAGGACGGCGCATATTCCATCGCCTTGCGCAGCAGATGACTGCCGTTCGGCTCGAGCACGATCATCTTGTCGGTGCGTCGCGCCATGGCGCGGACGATGTCGGGCGTGGCCTGCTTGACGTGATGCAATATGCCGATCAGGAAGGCGGCGTCGTAGCGCGGCAGCGAGTCGTAATCGAATGTCACCAGATCGACCGCCCGATAGGTCGCGAGATTTCGCAACTCGGCATTGGCGCGCTTGATGGCCGCTTCCGACTTGTCGATGCCGTCGACCACGCGGTAGCGGCCGGCCAACATCTGATTGGTAAAGGCGCCGTCGCCGCAGCCGAGATCAAGCACGCGGCCATCGGCCGGAACGCCCAGCGCGCCGGCGATATCGATGGCGGTTTGCCAAACCCGGCCGCGGACATGGGTTTCGACATCGGAACTGCGATACATGGCCTGGCCATAGCCCTGCTCGCCCGCCCGGTCCCAGTAACCATCGGGTTTGCTGTGGGCCTGATCGCCGCTCATGGTCTTCCTCTTCCAAACCCGTGCCGCGCCAACCCCTGTCGCAGCAATCCTGCCGTTGCCTTGGGCCGCGCCGGCATTGCCTGCCAGGAAATCCTGCGCATGCCAACTGCCGCGTTATTTCGCCGGTGAGGCGGCATTGTGAGGGTCGCGCAGCGTCAACCAGATCACGCCCCCCGGCAGGCTCAGCAAGGTGTTGATCAGGCCCAATTCCACCGACAGCGCCAACGCCGCCTCGCGGTCGACGCCGAGGAGGCCGAGCAGCGCCACCAGCGATATTTCGCGCACGCCCCATCCGGCGACCGAGATCGGCAAGGCGACGACCAGCGTCATGATCGAGGTGACGGCGATCATCGGAACCGGCCCGACGCCGATGCCGAGACTACGCGCGATGCAATAGGCGCCGAACCCGGAACAGGCTCCCGAGGCGAGCGCAAAGCACAGCGCGATCAACGCGGCGCGCTTGTTCAGCTGGCGCAATTCCGCGGCCATGCGCAGGACAAAATGGATGACGCGCTGCTGGCGCCACCGCCCCAGCACGCGTTCGATCATCGCGAGCAGCAAGACCCCGAGCGCCGCGACCACAAGAATGCCGGCGCCGCCCAACCATGCGGTGACGGCAAACGGACTCGAAATGGCCGGCAAGGTCGCCAGCGCAAGTATGATCAAGGCGGCGACCGTCAGCACCCGATCGACCAGAATCGACAGCACGATCTGGCTCAGCGACAACGCAAACCGCCGCGCCAGCAAGACGCGCGCGACGTCGCCGCCGACGGTGCCGAACGGCAGGCAGTTGAAGAAAATGCTGGCGTAGAACACCGCCTGCACGCGCGCCATGGACGGCGGCGGCCCGCGCATGAATGCGCAGAGAATTGAGCGCCAGCGTTCGCCGCCGAGAAAGATTTGCGCGAGAAAGAAGATCGCCGTGACGGCGAGCCAGCCTCGGTCCTGCGTCGCCAGCAAGCGGACAAAAACCTGATGATCGATGCCCCGGAACACGAAAAACAGCGTGACCGCGGTGAGCGCGAAGGAAAAACCCAGCGCCAGCCAATGACGAAGCGCCTGCGGGCGTGATGTCGCGTCCTGGATTGACAAAGGAACGTGCCTTGGCCCGATGACCGCCGTTGTGCCGGGAGGCGGCTCTTTTGGCAGCTTTGCCGGCAAGCCTCAAGGGCTCCCGGCATCGATTGCCGCGCTATGATGCATCGGCACGACCGGCGCGTTTTCGCCGCATAGGCTTCCAAACAAAAGGGAAAATGCCTACGGTCGGCGGCCTTTTCGATGCCGCGTTGGAACCACCGCCGACGCGTCCTGCCCGGTTCCCGATCATGAGCGACCCGCATAACCCGAGCGACGACAGCGCCGCACCGCATGAGCCCTACATTGCCGCGCTCGACGGTCTGCGCGGCGTCGCGGTCATGCTGGTCGCGGGCGGGCACTACATGGCGTTCGAGGGCGGCGCGCCGCTGTCCGTGACGGCTTCGACGCTGGCCGGCTTGGGCATGACTGTGTTCTTCGTGCTCAGCGGCTTCGTCATCCACTATAATTACAGCGCCAAGATTGTCCGCCCGGGCGGAATGCGCGCTTTTTTCGCGGCGCGGTTCGCGCGAATTTATCCGCTCTATATCGTCCTATTCCTGTTCGACCTTGCCTATACGGCGTTCACGGCGCGGGACGCCTGCGGACGAATAGGCACGCCCGACGAGCAATGGCTGGGCCTCGTCTTCTATCTGACGCTGACGCAAAGCTGGTTCTACGCCGTGATCTGCCGGGCATCGCTGATCTATCAATATGGACCGGTCGCCGCGGCGGCATGGGCGATCAGCGTCGAGGTGTTCTTCTATCTGGCCTATGTCGCCGTGGCGACGCTAATCGCGCGGCGCAAATGGTCGCCGCGCGATGTGATCGTCATGGCGGCCACGGCCTTTTGTCTCGTCGTGATCTATTTCCTGGTGTGCCGGCATTATGAGGAAGACATCAATCGCATAGGCCTTGCGATTTTCGGCTCCTCCGCCTCGACCGACAACGGTTACGAAGATTCGCTGCTGCGCTGGCTTTTCTATTTCAATCCCGCCGCCCGGCTCGGCGAGTTTCTTGCAGGCCTGGCGGCGGCACAGCTTTATCTGGCGCGGTGGCGGCATCCGGCGACGCTTGCCGGTCCGCGCGCCTCAGCCGTCACGCTCGCCGCGATCTCGGCGCTGGTGATGATCCATCTGTGGCTCTATGGCGTGGTCGCGTACCATAGCTCGTTCATCGGCCGCACCGCGTCGCCGTTATACGGACCCCTCGTCGCCATGACGATCTATGTGGTGGCGCGTTACGATACGCCGTGGTCGCGGCTATTCTCGCACGCCATCCCGGTGCGGCTCGGCGAAGTGAGCTATTCGATCTATCTGCTGCATGAAATCATACCGTCCGCGTTCAAGCGGCTCGGCCTCACGACCACGGATATTGCAGTGGCCTGGGTCACCTGGGCGGGTGCTCTTCTGTTGCTGGCGCTGATCAGCCTGGTATCCTACGCCGTGATCGAGCGCCCGGCGCGCACGTGGATTCGCTCGCTATTGGCGCCGCGGGGTGCGTCTAGGGCGCCGGACAACTGAGCACGGCCGACCGGCCGTTCGCTTCCGGCGCCAGATAGAACTGATGGACCGTCGGATCGCCGCCGCAACGCCAATTGGCGACGAAATCCTTGGCGCAGTCGTTGGCCGGGTCGCCGACCTGAACCGCATCGATGACGAACAAGCAGGTCGTCTTGGCTTTGTCGCAGGCGCTTGTCAGCGCCGCTGTGACGTTGCCGAGCTTCACCAGATTGGGCTTGCCGGACGGCGGCACGAAGTCCTTGCAGGCCAAGCCGTAGGTCGCGTCCACGACGTGGATGACGCTGGCGTTCGGATCTTGCGGGGCCTGCCAGTAGTCGAGGATTTTCATGGTGGCGAAAAACGATATCGCCACGACGGCAAAGCCCCCGATCGCCATGAGCAGAACCCGACCGATCGACGACCCCATGGCAGATTCTTCTCCTTTTATCCTTTTAGGTCGCTGCGATCGCTGCCGCGCCGGCGATTCTACACGTGCGCTTGTCAAACTGCCAAGGGCTGGTTGCAACGCCGCGCGATCGGCCGCGATCGCCCCACATCGCCGGATTCCCGGCATCGCTTGCCGCCCGTGGCGCCGGCGCATTTTCAAAGGACGTGAGCGCCCGCGCTTGGCAGGTTGCCGCGACGCCAGCGGCTTGCGCGACGATCAAAATGCTGGTCCCCTGACCTGCGCTGCCTCAGTTCGCGCCGTGGAAACCCCTGCCAATTTACATCGAACGAACGTCTCGATGTCATCGTCGCAATCCGATCCATTGATGCCAGAGACCGCCGCACACCGCGGAGCAGCCGTGACGCTTCCGCTTCTCGCGCGCGCGCCGATGGCACTGTTTGTGCCAAGCGGCCCTGCCCGAGCCGATCTCGGAAAATTGGCGCTCCTCAGTACGCTAACGGCAACGTTCTTTCTGTTTGCCACGAAGACCTGGTTTCCCGGCGGCGCAAGTCAGTTCATCCAATACGCCGAAGCGATCGTTCATGGCACGACATTGCCGCCGGACGTCGCGGCACGCGATGCGGGATATCCGCTGCTCATCATTCTCAGCGGATACTTTTCGACGCACAGTTTTATCCCGCTGTTGTTGATCCAGGCCGGATTCGCAATCCTGCTGCCAATCCTGGTCTATGAAAGCTTACGCCGCCTTTCGCCGATGCCGGCATACTATGTCGGATTGGCGAGCATCATTACGCTTAGTCCGTTTTATTTCATGAAAATGATTCATCACGATCAAACCTATATCTTTTTCGCCGAGCTGATGCTGTGCCTGCTCTTGATTTTCGTGCAGACGAAACAACCGCGCTTCCTCTATTTCTTCACCATCGCGGCAATCTGCGCATCCGTTGCCAGACCCGCGGGCAATGCGCTGTTCCCGCTGTTTCTGGTCATCGGTTATCTCGCCGCGCGCGGCAGGATTCTGCACTATTTCGCATGTTCTGCGGTCTTTGCCGCCTTCGTCGCCGGCTATGCGTGGCACCGCGAGGTGATTTTCGATATGCAGCATTCTCCGGCAACGCCGAGCTACCTGGGGCAGCAGACTTTTTACAATCCGTATCTCAACACGCTGGACTACGGAATTCGATTGTCGCCGCATGACGTCGGGCCGAATTTCACTCGCGCCATTGACGAGCTGCGAAATCGCCTGCAGCCAAGTCCTCGGGACTCCGAATTCGTAGCGACGCAATATGGCAGGACGGGTGCCAAGGCGGAATTTGCCCGCGCCTACATCGACCCGTTCACGACCGATGAACTGATGGATCAGGTGTTGGCGAGACCGAACTGGGAGTACTATACCCTGCTGTGCATCGCCAATGACGACCGCGTCTTGCTGGCGGCAGCGCTGGAGATTGCGCGGGCCCATCCAAGCCTTATCCTGCGCTACTCCGTCCGCAATTTTTTTTATTTTACGTTCAATCCCGGCTACAAGCACTCCCGGTATAATGTGAACCCGCTCCGTCCCGAACGTCTGCCGTTCTTTCCGGCGGAAGCCGCCGTGGATGAAAATATTACGGCGTTTCCGGCACGGGCCGTACGTGAATTGAATTTTGATCCCGTCGCGCACGAGCCCTGGGTCGTGCACCGTCTCTTCAACGCGGTGCAGACGGCATGGCTGAAAAGCTACAGGACTGAAGTTGTCATCATGGCCTTGCTGATGTGCGTGGCTTGGGGGACCACCGCCGTGCGCCTTGTCCAGGCGGCGCGGCCGCGGGCGAAGTCCGCGTCCATGGCGGAGCCGCATTCGAGCGGGCTTCTCAAATCCGACAACGCGCTGGTCGCCAGCATCGTCATCGCCTCGCTGGTCTTCGGTTACAATGCGGCGGTGACTGCGATCTTCGCCGAACCGGACTTCCGCTACCGTCAGGCAAGCGATCTGCAGGCTATGCTGATAGCGGGGCTGGGTTTGATCGCGATGCAGCCGTGGATCGGGCCGGCGCTGCGCCATCGCGTGCCCGCGGACATCGCCGCGCGATGGGATCGCGCCGTGCGCTGGATCCGCGCCGGCGACGTCTGGCCGCGGCTTACAGCAATGCAGCTTGCGGCGATCGTGATCGGCACCGCGTGTGCCGGTTTTGCCGGATGGACGCTCTTCATTCTCGCAAACACGCAAGTTTGACGCACCGTCCGGTTGGTGCCACACCGGCCATTGCAAAACATCGGCGGTGCCGCGATCTTCCCCGGCGCAAGCCGCTCCCGCCTGCGCTTGTCAAACCGTCGGGGGCTGGTTAAAACGCCGCGCGGTCAGCCGCGGTCGCCGATCGACGACCTTCGATCGCCCAACATTGCCGGGCTTTGCTTGTCGGCCGTCGCGCCGACAGGCATCAAAGTGAGGATGTGAGGAATGGGTCGCCTGCTCGAAATCGTCACCCCGCTGCACAAGGCGACGAAGCGCGATTATCTCGCGCGCATGAACGACGACAAAGTGCATTGCATGGTGAAGGCGAAGGAATACGAATTCGACTACTGGGACGGCGACCGCCGTTACGGCTATGGCGGCTACAAGTTCATCGAAGGCCGCTGGAAGCCGGTGGCGCAGGCCTTGATCGACATCTATGGGCTCAAGGACGGATCGAGCGTGCTCGACGTCGGCTGCGGCAAGGCGTTCCTGCTCTATGAAATGAAGAAAATTCTGCCGGGGCTCAAGATCGCCGGTTTCGACATCTCAAAGCACGGCCTCGCCGAGGCCCGCGACGACATCAAGCCGTATCTGTTCCGCTATCGCGCCCAGGATCGCTATCCTTACGGCGACGGCGCGTTCGATCTGGTGATCTCGCTCGGCTGCCTGCACAATCTGCGCCTGTTCGAGCTCGAGACCGCGGTGCAAGAGATCAACCGGGTCGGCAAGAACAAATACATCATGCTCGAGGGCTACCGGAACGAGCTCGAGCAGTTCAATCTCGAATGCTGGGCGCTGACCGCGGAATCGATCCTGCATACGTCGGAATGGATCTGGCTCTATAATCATTTCGGCTATACCGGCGACTACGAATTCATCTATTTCGAATAGGCAGTAGTGATGCAGGTCAAGACAGCGAAGGCGGCGATCCTGGCGCAGTCGCGCGAGCCGCTTGTCGTCGACGAGATCGCGCTGCCGGAGACGCTCGGCGTCGGCCAGGTTCTGGTCAAGGTGCTCTACTCGACGATCTGCGGCGCCCAGCTCAACGAGATCGCCGCCGCCAAGGGCCCCGACAAGTTCCTGCCGCATCTGCTCGGCCACGAAGCGTCGGCGCAGGTGATCGAGATCGGCCTGGGCGTGACCACGGTGAAGCCCGGCGACACCGTGGTGCTGCATTGGCGGCCGAGCCAGGGCATCCAATGCCAGCCGCCCGCCTATCAATGGCGCGGCAAAAAGCTCAACGCCGGCTGGGTGACGACGTTCAGCGACTATGCCGTGGTGTCCGAGAACCGGATGACGGTGATCCCGCCCGACTACAATCTGCGCGACGCGCCGCTGTTGGGCTGCGCGGTGACCACCGCCGCCGGCGTGATCAACAACGATGCCAACGTCAAGATCGGCGAATCCGTGGTGATCTTCGGCGTCGGCGGCGTCGGGCTCAACGTCGTGCAGTTCGCCGAGCTTGCCGGCGGCAATCCGATCGTTGCCGTCGATCTGATCGACGCCAAGCTCGACATGGCGAAGAGCCGCGGCGCCACGCATTGCCTCAATGGCAACGCGGTGGCGGATATGGACGCGGAGATCCGCAAGATCGTCGGCGCCAAAGGTCCCGACAAAGTGATCGAGACCACCGGCGCGAAATCGGTGATCGAGCTTGCCTATAACCTCACCCATGCCGACGGCACCTGCGTGCTGGTCGGCGTGCCGAGCGAGAAGGTTTCGATCTACACGCTACCGATCCATTTCAACAAAGTGCTGACCGGCTCGCACGGCGGCGACGCGGTGCCGCACGTCGACATCCCGCGGCTGATCAGGCTGATCGAAGCCGGGCGGCTGTCGTTCGAAGGCCTGATCACCCACGAATTTCCGCTCGACGACATCAATGCCGCGCTCGACGTGGTACGCAGCGGCAGCGCCGGCCGCGTGCTGTTGCGGATCGGCGGGGCCTGAGCGGGATCGTTCGCAGCGGCGATCGCACGAGGCGTTGAGAATGAGCTCCGACAATCCTGTGCCGTCGAACGGCGTCGTCGACAAGACGCGGCGGCTTGCTGCGCGCGGACTTCGCCTGGCGCAGCTCGTCGCCGCGCGCGGCGGCGCCATGGCCGCCGATGCGCTGCGACGCAAGGCAAGGGAACTCGAAATCCGCCTGGACGGCTTGCAGAAGGGGCTCGACATCAAGCCGATCTCGGACATCGCTTTTCCCCGGATGGATCTGGCCGCCAGCGAGAATCCGGTCAAAGAGATCATGGCGGCGCCGGAGTTCGAGGCGACCAAGGCATATTTCTTCGACAATCCGGCAGCGCCGCGCTCGCTGGTATCGTCCCAATCGCAGGCCTTGCTGTACAGCCTCATCCGCAATCTTCGTCCCGATCACGTGTTCGAAATCGGCACCTATAAGGCCGGCACCACCGAGGCGATCTGCCGCGCGCTTTACGCCAACGGCAAAGGCATCGCTCACGCGGTCGATCCATTTCGCGGCGAGTATATCGCCGCGGTGCTCAAGCTTTGGCCGCCGGAATTATTTCGTCACGTCCAACTCCACGCCAAGGATTCGATGGCGTTCTTTGGCGACATGGAACGGCATAACATTCACCCCGCGCTGGTGTTCGTCGACGGCAACCACGACTACGAATTCGCCGCGTTCGATATCGCCTGCGGCGCCCGCGCCATCACGCCGGGCGGCTACATTGTCGTCGACAATGTCGCCCAGCCCGGGCCGTTCTTTGCGGCGCGCGACTTCCTCGCCGCCAATCCGGATTGGTGCGAGCTTGGCACCGCGGCGACCGATTACGACCGGGACAAGGCCTTCGACCACGGCCGCTCGACGATCGTCGACACCGATTTCATGGTGCTGCGCGCGCCTGTCACGCGCGGCGTCGGCGAACGGCCGCTCAACCCCGGGCGCATCCGCTGGAATTCCCACAAAGTCATCGGGCTGCGCCTCAAACTCGTGCCGCCGTCCCAACCGGGACGGCTCACGGCGCAGGTCGTGTTGCGCGGCTTCGGCGCGGTGCCGGCCGAGACCACCGGCGCAGCGAGCGTCCAGGTCGAGGCTGGTGCGAAGGAATTGTCGATCACGCTGAACCCGCCGGCGCAGGTCGACGGTCAGTTCGTCTATTTCACGGTCGAGCCGTGGTTGATATGGCACGGCGCGCAGCCGCTGCAGTTGTTGGCTGCGCCGGAGCCGTTCTGATCGGCCTTAAACACCACTAGCGCTTGATCATCAAACCCTGGCCGGTCGGCAATTCCATGATGACCTGGCCGCGTTCCGCCATGAAGCGGTCGGTGGCCTCTTTGTGATTTTGAAAGTGCTTCCAGCCGTAGTCGTCGAAAATGACGATGCCGCCCGGCGAGACGCGGTCGAGCAGGACCTCGAGCGCTGCGGTCTCGGCACGGGGCGAATTCAGGTCCAAGTGCAGAAATGCGATCCGCTCCGGCGCGATCTCATGGAGGATATCCGGCACGACGCCCTTGGTGATGACGACGTAGTCCTTGTTGCGGAAACGATTGCGCACGTAGCTTTCGATATCCGAAGCCCGATAGTCCTTGTCGATATGCTCGAGATATTGCGGCGCGCCGGGAAAGTCGGCCGCGGACGAGTATTGCGGGGCGAAGCCGGTGAACGTGTCGTAGATGTAGAACTTCTTGCTGGCGCGGCGCAGATCGACCATTTCGGTCATCATCCACGTCATGTCGCCGCGATACACGCCGCACTCCACAAAGTCGCCCGGTACCGCCAGGCAGGTCCGCCCCGCCCAGATCAGCGTGTTGTAGCGCCAGGAAATGCCCTGCGGCGATCGGTATTGATTTTGACCGGTGGAACTGTCGGCCTGCGCCAGCGCCGCCGCAAAGCCCGGCTCGCTGAGAAATCCGGCCGTCTTGTCCAAGGTCAGCAGCCGATCGCCCCAGAACACGTTCTGATGATAGGGCCGAACGACGCCGTCCAAGACCAGATCGAAAATCCGTGCGGCGAATTTCTTGGTTCTTATCTTGAAGCGAATCGCGTTGCGCAGCGTTCGTGAGAGCGATGTCGGCTCGGCGGTCTCAGGCATGAGTGGGGCTCGCCACCTTGTCTCTTGTGTTCGTTGCCACCCGCTCGACGACTTGCCACACGTCCGGCACTTCGAGCCCGTAATGCACGCGCAACAGGCTTGAATCAAGCGTGGTATGCGGCGGCGTGGCGCCCTCCGGCAGCCCGGCCGCGCGCGCGCTCGTCTGGATTGACCAATTTTTGATCGGCGTCGAGATGGGCGGCGAGAAAGCCGCCGATGTCGGCATAGGTGACGTCGCGCGGTCCGGTGAGCTGAAAGATGCCGCGCGCGCGGTCTTGCAGCAAGGCGGTGATCGCGGTGCAGACCAGATCGGTCGGCGTCGGCGCCAGCGCAAGATCGTTGAACACCCGGATCGGCTTGGCCGCGGTGAGGTCTTTGATCCAGCCGCCGATCAGCGGCATCGTGTCGGACACCACCTTGGCGAGACGCAGGATGGCGACCGGCGCGCCGCTTTCCATTTGACGCAGCAGCGCCGCTTCGGCGCGCGCCTTCTGGCGGCCGTATTCGCTCACCGGCGAATGCGGCGCCGTCGGCGCGCTCGTGGGGCGTGCGGCCGTCGAACACCTGATTGGTGGAGAGGAACAGGACCGCGATGTCGCGCGCCAGGAGCTTCTGCGACGAGCGCCAGGGTCTGCACCACGTTGATATGCGCGGAGCCTTCCGGGTCGTCGGCGCAAGCGGCAAGGCGCGCGATGGCGGCGCACAGGCACACGGCTTGCGTCCCCGGCGGCGGCACCCAGTCGTCGAGCGGCGCGGCAAGATCGAGAAACGGCCGGTCGGGCGCGACCCGATCGCTGCGCCGCGTCGTCGCCGCAACGGATTTGCCTTGCGCCTTCATCGCGCGATAGGCCGCCGCGCCGATTTCGGAATCACCGCCGACGATGAGGAACATCCATCAGCTCTTCGTCATGGCCGCATTTCGCCTGCGCCCGGCCGCGGGGCGGCCGTCGCTCAGGCTACTTTATCCTTCACTTTCAAAGACTTGGATACCCGCGCGGCGATCTGGGCCGGAGCCAGCCCGTAGACCTCGAACAGCTCTTCCTGCAGGCCGTATTTGTGCGGGAAGGCGTCCGGCAGGCCGATGCGAACCAGCGCCGGCAGGCTTGAGCCGAGCTTTTCGACCAGCACGTCGGTCACCGCGCTGCCGAAGCCGCCGATCATGGTGCCTTCCTCGACGGTGGCGACCAGTTCGGCGTCACGGGAGAATTCCAGCACCGCCTCTTCGTCGAGCGGCTTGACGGTGTGGAAATGCACGACGGAGACATCGTGGCCGTCTTTCGCCAAGAGATCGGCCGCGGCGAGGCAATTGGTGGTCATCACGCCGGTCGCCATCAGCACGATCGCGCGCCGCGAGCGCGCCCGCCGCATCGGGATCGCCTTGCCGATGGCAAAACCGTTCTCGTCGCGGCTGACGACCGGATCGCCGCCCTTGGCGAGGCGGATATAGATCGGGTGCGGCCACTCCAGCGTGGCATTCATCAGCCGCACCATCTCCTTGGCGTCGCACACCGCCGTCACCATCATGTTCGGCAGCGCGCGCATGATGGCGATGTCCTCGATCGCCAGATGGGTCGGACCGAGCGGCGCATAGACCAGGCCGCCGCCGTTGCCGATCAGCCGCACCGGCAGTTCGTGCAGGCAAAGATCGACCGCCACCTGCTCGTAGCAGCGGCGCGTGATGAAGGTGGCGATGGTGTTGACGTACGGAATGTAGCCTTCCATGGCAAAACCCGCCGCCATGCCGATGACATTGGCCTCGGTGATGCCCTCCATGTACCAGCGCTCGGGCATCTCCTTCTTCATGTCGCCGAGCAGCCCGGGACTGAGATCGGAGCCGATGAACAGCACGCGCTTGTCGCGCTTGGCGAGATCGTAGACCATGTTGAGGCAGGTCTGGCGCATGCGTCACTCCAGGGCGGCGTAGAGCTTGGTCACCACGTCGTTGGCGATCTTCGACTTGTGGTGCCAATTGGCGTCGTTCTCGGCGAACGCGATGCCCTTGCCCTTGACGGTATGACAGATGATGGCGCTCGGCCGATCGCTGGCGAGCGGCAGGCGATCAAAAACCTTGCGCAAGGCCTCGACGTCGTGACCGTCGACGTCGACGGCGGCAAAATTGAAAGCGCGCCACTTGTCGAGCAGCGGCTCGAGATCCTGGATTTCCCGCGTCGGGCCGGCCGACTGGATCTTGTTGTAGTCGATGACGGCGGTGAGGTTATTGAGCTTGTGCTTGCCGGCACACAGCGCCGCTTCCCACACCGAGCCTTCGTTGATCTCGCCGTCGCCCATCACCACGATGATACGGGTGTCGCGCTTCTCGATGCGCGCCGCCAGCGCCATGCCGACGCCGTAGGACAGGCCATGGCCGAGCGCGCCGGTCGAGGCCTCGACGCCGGGAATTTTTGCCGCTTCCGGATGGCCGCCGAGAATGGAATCGCGGCGGCAGAAGGTGTCGAGCGTCTCGTAGGGAATGAAACCCTTTTCGGCGAGCATCACGTATTGCGCGATGCAGCCGTGACCCTTGCTCAGAATCATGCGGTCGCGGCCCGGCCATTTCGGCTCGTCGGCGCGATAGCGCAGCACGTCGTCGTAGAGCACGCGCATGATCTCGATGAGCGACATCGAGGAGCCGACATGGCCGCGCTCGCCGCCGTGCAGCGTGCGCACCGCGAGCCGGCGCAGATGCTTTGAGCGCTCGTCGAGCGGTGGGCGTCGCGAGGTTGAGCGCGCGCGGCCTGGGCTGCCATCGCCTAAACCTCCAGCTTTTCGGCAAGCGAAGCGAGGAACGCGCGCGCATGCGCAAGCTGCCGCGCCTTGACGTCACTCCAGCTGCCGGTCTCGCCGGCCAGCACGCGCCGCTGCCAGCGCTCGGGGATGAATTCATTGAGCAGGATGAGCACCCAGCGCAAGCCGAACAGCGGCAGATAAGCCGACAGCCGGCTGGCGAAGGCCGGATCGCCGCCGTAGAGCCGCATCGCCGCCTGGCGGAAGCGCTGGCGCTGGGTTGGCTCAAGCGGCCGGCCTGGATGCAGCAGAATATCGGCGGTGAGCTTCACAGGATCGTCCCAGCCAAAATACTCGAAATCGAGGAACGCCAACGACCCGTCCGGCCGTCGCAAGCTGTTGTGGAAGCCGAAATCGGACGGAACGAGGCTGCGCCATTCCTGCGGGAGTTCGGCGTCAAAAGCAAGGCCGGCTGCCGTCACCGCTTCATGCGCCTTCGTGCACTCGACAGCGAGCCGCGGCGCGACGAAATTATCAATGAAATCAACCAGTTCATTCTCATCGCGGGCGGTGTCGCGCAAGCGCGCCAAGCGCCCCTGAATCTGCCGCTCGATCTCGCGGCCGCTGAGACAGGCCTCGGCTGCCGGCGGCTGTTCGGCGGCCCAGGGCGCCGCGCGCAGGCCATGGATCGCGGTGAGGAAAACGATCGCGGCGTCGATATCGGCATCGCTCACGTCGGCAACGTCGCGGCCGTCGATCCAGCTCAAAAGCGCATAGCCGTGCTCAGCCATCGACGCCGAGCACGCGCGGCACCGTGTCGATGCCATAGCGCTCCATCAGCCGCAGCGCGCCGACTTCGGTCGCGAGCCGGTCGCGCGGGTCGTCGCGGCGCGACGGATATTGCTTGAGCGCAAAAGCGCGTCCGCCGCTCGCCACGCGCCAG
Organism: uncultured Alphaproteobacteria bacterium; assembly: GCA_963831975.1. GTDB lineage: Bacteria > Pseudomonadota > Alphaproteobacteria > Rhizobiales > Xanthobacteraceae > BOG-931. The sequence goes on along the minus strand of CAWHSO010000025.1, from coordinate 149,527 downwards.
ATGCGGCTGTTGCGGCCGCCGGTGACGAGCCGGCTCACCTCCACGGCATCGCCGACCAGCGCCTGCGCGATCTCGGTCGCTTCGGCGAGCGCGCTGTCCTTCGTACTCAAGGACCTGCTCCGCCAAAAACCTGCCGCTCGATGTCGCGCCACGTCGGACAGCTGATGTAGGACGGCGATGGCGGCTGCGCGCCGTCGGCGAACAGAATGCGTTCGACATCCGGCGGGAAATCGGGGTCGCTCAGCACTTCCTCGAGATCGTCGATGAAGTGCGTCAACGACAAGCGCCGCGATCCGCTTGAGTTTTTCGGCCCGCGTGCTTTCGAAATAAATGTTCGCCAAAGCGATGCCGTGATCGCCGCCAAGGAGCCCCTGCCCGGCCATCCAGTCCAGCGCTGCCTTGCGCAAGTTCACGCGGTCGGGATCGAAGTGGCCGTATTCGGTCTTGTGGCTCACCACCACGACCGCGCAGTCTTCGGCACGGCAGCGGCGCAGGAACATCTCGACGCCCGCGACCATGGTCGCGCCGCCGATGCCCTTGCCGTAGACTTGGCCCTGCAGGCGCTGCCAGGCAAGCTCGCCATCGGGCAACAGCCGGATGGCGTCGCGCACCGCCTGCTTGTTTCCGGAGAAACCGGGCGCGATCAACCCGCCCGCCTCGGCGGCGGCGCGGAACACATCGTCGTAGGCGATGATGGTGTTGTCGAAATCGATGCCGATCCGCAGACGTGGTGCCATGGCGAAGCGCGCGAGTTTCCGCGCCGCCTTAAGAGAACGACGGACGATCGGATTTGGACCAATCCAGCGCCTGGACGCCGATCCACCGCGCCGCGTCGGCGACCGTGGCAAAGCCTTCGATCCTTTGCGGCTCGGTGTTGGGATGGGTCACGCGCACATAATATCCGGAGCCGTCGTGGGTTTCACAGATCGCGAATTCGCGCTGTTCGCCGCTCGAGCGCCGCATGAAATCGCTGCCTTCCCATTTCGGCGTCGAGCACAGCGCGAACAGATAATGCGCCATGGAGGAGAAGCCGGTGTGGACGACCTCGTCGTTCATGGAAAACACGAACACATGCTCGAAATACTTCTCCAGCAGCGCCTTGAGCTCGGTGCTGGTCTTGCAATTGATATGGCCGGCCTTGCTCGGCGGCGAGGCGTAGGCCTGCGATTCGAGCGACGGCGTGCCGATCATGAGCAGGCCGTTTTCGGTCAGCGACTCGCACAGATTGGTCAAATAGGCGTGCTCGTTCATGGGCGCGATGTGCTCGATGACGTCGAGGCTGAACAGCGCTTCGTGCTTGCGCGGCAAGGGCGCGGCGACGATGTCGTGGACCTCGGCCTTGAGCGGCCACCGCTCGTCGCGGCGCGCGCGGACGTCCTGGATGAACAGCGGGTCGAAATCGTAAACGGTGACGTCCGGCACCTCTTGGAGCACGACGCGGGTGCCGAAGGCGTCGCCGCAGCCGACCTCGCCCACATTGCGGCGGCCCGCCAGCATCTTGGCGACGAATTTGTAGCGCGCCAAAAGGAACGTCAGCCGGCGCGGATCGTCGTACCAGACCTGGTTGGTCATCAGGCCGAGCGAGGTCAGCCCGATCGTATCGCGCAATTCGAGGCAGCGATTGTATTGCGGCTCGCGCGTCTCCTTGGTGACCGCGGGCAGCACGCCGCTCGCCGTTTTCGCCAAACCCTCGCGCTTCTCGCGCGCGGCTTCCGAGCGCCAATAGGCGTGGGCCGTCGCGATCTTGGGCGCATCGACGGTGAGCCGCATGACGAAGCTCGACTGGTGGCCGCGTCCGGCGACGCGACGCGTCGACCGCCACGCATCGATGTTGCCGATGAACGAGCACAACAGCAGGAAGCCGGCGCAAACCGCGGTCAGCGGCGCGGTCAACCACAGCATCCTGCTCATCATCCGCCGCAGCTTGGACATGCCGCTGCGGCCCCACTGCCGAAACGTGTTCGACGGCACGAAATGGATTTCGGTCGGCACCGCGCTGGAACGGATGAAGCGGGAGGCCTGGAACGTGACGCTTTGGCCGAATTCGCCGCCCTTGTCGACGACGCGGCGGTTGAGCACGAACAGAATGATGCGGCCGCCGTTCTTCAACAGCGGCACGATCCGGTCGGTCAGCTCGCCGCCGTCCTCCATGTCGGTTTCGCTGAGCTCGAGCAGGCACAGATCGAACTTGCCGTGCAGCCGCTCGTAGCGCTCGGGCGGGTTTTTCAGGAACGGGCGGCAGCGCAGCCGGTGCGTGCGCTCGCCGTTGTCGGCCAGCGCCACGCTGAACGCCGTCGGCTCGTTCGACAACAGCAGCATGCGCTGGCTGGGATCGGTGAAGAAGGAATCGATCTCGCGAATCACGGTCTGGAAGTCCGGCCAGGCCGGATGCCAGGGCAGCACGTGCGGCGGCTTGCCCATAAGAGCGAATTTGGAATGCCAGAGCAGCCAATTGGTCAGCTTGTTCGGCGTCTCCGGCAAGCCGAGCGCGTAAATCCATTCCTCGTTGTTGAGCTTGCGGCCGCCGACCTCGTGAAACGCCGCCATGGCGCCGTGCCAATAGGGATGGCCGCGGAACGGCTGCGGCTTGCGGCTGAGATTTTTCGCAATGTTGGCGATGAAGACGTCGGCTTCCTCGACGCTGCGATTGATTTCGGGCGGCAGCTCTTCGGCGTGAAAGAACAACGAGTGGTTGGCGTTCTTGCGATGAACGACGGTGGTCCATTCGCTCAAGCTCTTGGCCAGCGGCGAGACCTGGACCGGGCCGGGACGCAGGAATTTCTGCTCGTGCATGCGAGCCTGCATCTCGATGACGAGGTATTCGTCGGAATCGGTGATCGCGTCGACATTGCCGGACGGACACATCTCGGGAATGAACGAATAATCGCACGACGAGCCGATGATGAAATCGGTGATCTCGGGGCGCACGCACAGCATGTGCATCAGATAGAAGCGCCCGATCATGGTGTTGCCGTCGACGCGCCAGAACAGCCGGTTGCTGTCGGAATTGTGGCTGAACGGCAGATTGACGATGTTGGCCAGCACCAGCGGATGCAGGTTGTTGAGCGCCCATTGCATCAGTTCGCGCGGCGCCAGCGCCAGCCCAAGCTCGTTGCCGGCCAGCCGCTCCTGCAGCCACGGCAGCGCCGATTCGCGGGCGACCTGCATATTGCCGACGACGACGGCGCTGGTGCCCTGCTGCATGCGCTTGAGCGCGTTGGCGAACGAGCCGTCGGCGACGATATAGTCCGACACCAGGAAGAAGAAGCAGGTGTCGACCATGTCCTCGCCGACTTCGCGCACCGCCTCGGTGAAGGCGAGCGTGATGGTGGTCGAATAGTTGCCGTCGGTGATCAGATGATCGATCGGATGGATCGTCGTCTTGCAGATCGGAATCGAGCTGCTTGAATGCCGGGTGCTCGACGATGAAGGATTCGTCGTCGGCGCTGGTCAGGACGATGAACTCGGTCGGCAGCGCCGCGGCCAGCGCCGGAACGTTGCCGGGCGCCAACAGCGTCGGCAGACCGCATTCGAGGAACTGGCGGACGTAGCTGTAGCCCCAGACGCAAAGCAGAAGCTTCGCCGCTTTCGGCGGCGCGCGCAATTCATGCGACGCCACCGGGCGGCGGCCGCTATCGACGTCGGGTGACAGGAATTCGACCTTGTTCATTTCAGCTTCAGCGCCTGCATCCGCTTGATGTTGTAGTAGCGGTCGTCCGACATGGAATTCGGCACCTTGCCGGCGAGGAACGCCGTTTTCAGATCGACGATGGCGTCCTTGACCGTGCGGCCGGCGACGAAACCGAGATCGCGCCGGATCTTCTCCGAGGAGACGTGATAGGAGCGATGATCGTCGCTCGGCGTGACGACGATGTCGACCTTTTGCCCGACTTCCTCGCGCACCATGTCGGCGATGGTGCGGACTTTGAGGTTGTGATAGCCGGCATTCCAGGTTTTGCCGTTGATCGCCTCGTCCGGCTGTTCGAGCAGCATCAGATAGAGGTCGGTCATATCCTCGACATGCAGGTTGGGGCGCAACTGCTCGCCGCCGAACACGGTGATGCGGCCGTTATTGATGGCGTGATTGGTGAGGATGTTGACCGTGAGATCGAGCCGCAGCCGCGGCGCGTAACCGCACACCGTGGCCGGCCGCAGCGTGACCGCGACAAAACCGGGCTCGCGCTCCTCCTCCAAAACCTCCTCGCACATGGCCTTGTACTTGGAATAGTCGGTGAGCGGCTTGAGCGGCAGGTCTTCGGTGACGTTGGGCTCGTCCTTGATGCCGTAGACCGAGGACGAGGAGGCATAGATGAAGCGCTTGACGCCGGCGTCCTTGCTCGCCTTCACCAGCGGCCGGAAGCAATCGAAATTGATCGACTTGCCGAGCTCCGGATTGAGGTCGAAGGACGGATCATTGGAAATGCAGGCGAGATGGATCACGGCGTCGCAGCCGGCAACCGCGTTACGCACATCCGCCGGATCGCGCAGGTCGCCTTTGACCTGGCTGAGCTTCGCACCGCCGTTGAGGCCGGCAAAAACCTCGCCGTAGATAAAGAGATCGAGGACCGCGACCTCATAGCCGGCGTTGAGCAGTTTGGGTACGAGGTTCGAACCGACGTAACCAGCCCCGCCGGTTACGAGGACACGCTTGAACCGATTAGCCATCACGCTTTCCGATGTCCCTGTAATTACCGCGGCCCTTGTTAGCGCCGCTTGGCGGTCTTTGCCAGGCCGGTGCCCCAGCTTGTTCCCCAACCCATGTCGATGTCGAGCACGGCATGGCACAGCGCCAGATGCGCGACTTCGACGAAGCCGTATTCCTTGTCCTGGCCGCGGACATAAAAATTCACGTCGCCGGTGCGCCGCAACGCATTGCTTTCGCCGAACCCCGAATAGGTCACGACCTTGCAGCCGCGCGACCGCGCCTCCTTCACCGCGCCGAGGATGTTCGGCGACATGCCGGAGCTCGAAATCGCGATCAGGAGGTCGCCCGGCCGGGCATGGAATTCGAGCTGCTTGGCGAACACGTTCTCGTAGCCGAGGTCGTTGCCGAGGCAGGTGAGCGCGGAGGGATCGTTGAAGGCGAGCGCGCGAAGCCCGCCGTTCTTGGAAAAATCGATGGCCAGGTGGCTGGCGATGCCGGCGCTGCCGCCGTTGCCGATGAAAATGATCTTGTTGCCGGCATTGTGCGCCTCGTGGGCGGCCTTGCGCACCCATTCGCAGCCCGATTCCAGCGTCAGCTTTTTCGACGCCGATCGGTCACTTCGGCGGCGCGCATGGCGCTAGCCAAAGAGCCGATCCAACGATCCAGCAATTCCCGCATTTTTGTCCCCGGCTCCAGTGTTATTTAAGCAGGCCCGTGATGCCCTTGATCAGGGCCGCCTTCTCGATCGAGCGCCGATGGCCGACGATCTCGACCTTCAGCGCGCCGACGACATTGCCGATGAAGCCGACGCGGTTCATCGGCGCGCCTGCCGCAACCAGCGGCGCCGTCACCGCGAGGAATGCGTCGCCGGCGCCGACCGTATCCACCACGTTTTTGGCGAAAGCAGGGATGGTGTGGGTGATGCCGCCGGCCTCGAAGGTGACGCAACCGTGCTTGCCCTGGGTGACGATGATCTTCGAGCAGTCGATATGATTTTCGGCAAGCCGGCGCGCGATGTCGCCGACATTGGCGATGCGGTCGCTGACCGCAAGCCGGGCCTCCGGCGCATCGATGCAGACGTAGTCGGCGCGGCCATATTTGGTGATCAGGTTATAGCCGAGATTGGCGCTGTTGCTTTGCGTGTTCACGGCCAGAAAGCGCGCTTTCGAGGTCAGCGCCTCGATCGACGACGGCGCGATCAAGCCGTGGCCGAAATCGGCGGCGATGACGACGTCGTAGTCGGCGGCCCGGTCGATGATGGCGCGATCGACCTCGCTCTGCACGTCCGGCGTCAGCGGCTCGTCGTTCATGAAGTAGACCTCGAACAGCTTGCGCATATACGAGGGATCGACGAAACGGCGTTTCAGCGTGGTCGGCGCGCCGCCGCGCGTAAAAGCCCGCAGGCCGACATTCGGCTTGAGACTCTGGCGGATCAGGTCGTCATGGGTTTCGGAATCGCCGACGCAGGTGATGATGTCGACCTGCTTGCAGAACGACGCCACATGGTTGGCGGCGGCGAACACGCCGCCGGCGAACAATTCGCGATCCTGGTAGCGGGTCGCGATCATGTTCTCCTTGGGCGTCTTGTGCATCGGCAAGACGTATTGGTATTCGTCGATGATGGCGTCGCCGACGATCAGCACGCGGTAATCGGCGACGCGCTCGATCAGCTCGCAGAGCTGGTCGAGGCCGCCGTCCTGGCGCAACGTGTCGAGATGCTCGCGGATATGCGGCTCGAAGACGTTGAGATGACGGTTGATCAATTCGCTCGATGAGAACGACACCTCGTCGGTGAAATGGATGCGCCCGCCATAGGTCTCGACCGCATCGCGCTCGAGCGAAATCTTGCCGGTGATGTCGCCCTGCGGGTTCTGGTAGTCCTGGCCCTTGATGTAGATCGACGGCCGGATGCGCTCGATCGCGCTCACCGCGTCGGCCGCATCGTTGACGGCGACCCAATCGACATATTCGAGCGTGGCCAGCATCTCGGCGCGCAGCTCGGCGTTGAACACCGGGCGGCCGGGGCCCTTGTTGACGAAACGGTCGGCGGTGACGGTGACGATCAGCACGTCGCCGAGCTTGCGGGCGGCTTCGAGATGGCGGACGTGACCGAGATGCAAGAGATCGAACGTACCGTGGGCCTGGACCACGGTCTGGCCGGCGCGCCGGCTCTGCTCGCAGGCCGCCGCCACCTCGGCAAGGGTCCGGATCTTCTCGCGCGGGCTCGTCGGCTGGCCGGCCGGCGCCTGGCGGATCAGTTTTGCGACGCTTGAGTCCATTCTCGTCCTCTTACGTCACTGGTTACGTCACTGGCTCGGCGTCGAGAAAGCGGAACCAGTCGCTGGTCGCTTCCGCGATGCGCGACGCCGTCCACACCGGCGCGTCGCGCCAATAGTCGATGTTCGCCAGCATCACCTTCACGCCGTCGGCAAAGCCGACCTTGGGTTGCCAGCCAAGGTCGCGTTGAATCTTGGCAATGTCGGCCCAGGTACAATCCGGTTCTCCGGGGCGCTTGGGGATACGCACGGTCGGCGGTGACCCCAAAAGCCTCACCAGCTCGTTGACGCTGACAGGCCGCCCGCTCCCAACATTGTAGATTTCGCCGATTTTGTCACTCTCGGCGACCGTGATCAACGCATCGACCACGTCGGCCACGAAGGTAAAGTCCCGGGTCTGCTCGCCGTCGCCGACCACGGTCAGCGGCTCGCCGGCCAGCAATTGAGCCAGGAAAACCCCGAATACCGCGCCATAAGTCCCGCTGGTGCGCGCCCGCGGCCCGTAAACGTTGAAGAAACGCACCGACACCGCCGGCAGCCGGTAGACCTGGGCCCAATGCATGACGAGTTGCTCGCCCAGATATTTGGTTAACGCGTAGGGGTAGCGCGGATCGGCCGCGGCCGTTTCGGCGGTCGGATAGTGCGCAGGGATGCCGTAACAGGACGAGGACGCGACATAGACCAGGCGTTTGACGCCGTGGCGGCGCGCCGCCTCCAGCACGCAAAAAGTTCCGTCCACGTTGGAGCGGAAATAGGCTTCCGGCTCCTGGATCGAGGGCACGATGTCGGCGCGGGCAGCAAGATGGAACACCCGCTCGACGCCGGCGGTAGCCGCCGCCACGGCGGCGCCATCGGCGACATCGCCCTCGATGATCGCGAGCTTCGAATTCCCGTTATGATGCTTGAGGTTAGCCCGCCGGCCGACGACAAAACTGTCGAACGCACGCACCGTGCGGCCTTGTGCCAGCAAGCGGTCGACGAGATGGCTGCCGATGAACCCGGCCCCGCCCGTCACCAAGTCGATTCCCGTCGGCGGTGCCACGACCCCTCCTCTGTCGGGCGCGAGCTTATGCGTTCAAAAGCCACTAATTTCAAGCACAGATGGCTGGCGGCTAAGGGCCGCCTTCCGCAATGGTTTTGCGGCGCGTTTTCCGGGTCATGCCGGCCACGCCGAGGGGTCGGCGGCAATCCCGACGACCGGCACGATTATCCTTTTGGGGCGTCGCCCCGTCCGGCGCTGCTGATTGGCTTGCGCCACCGATCCCAAAGCTGCCGATTGAACGACCGATACCGCCGCGGCCTGCGGCCGCCTAACAAGCGCCGCCAATCCGGCAAGAGCGCGAGGCATTACTGAACGCAAAATTCTCTGTCGATAAACGGATGGCCCGGAATTGACGGCTCAATGACCCTCTCGCTTCTGGACCGCACCAGATGGTGTCGCTTACATTGCCGGATCACATCCAAATTCGCCAGGTATTCCGACCACTCTTCCGGTGATCTGTAGTCCTGCTGATTCGGCAAGCGGTCGACCGTAGAGTTCTCACCTTTCTCGGCAAATACAATTGTGACCATTTCATGCGGTGACACAAACCGGTGCATCCCCCGGCGCGATCCCGAGAGGTAGTCGAGATCCACCCAAAATACGTTGTCGATCATGACCCTGATTTTATCCTCAATAAAAAGGATGACATATACTTTGCAGTCGACAAACTTGTTCATCACGAAATAATCAATATACCACAATGGCGGCATCATCACGTACGCCGTGTTGTGCGCGCTGAACGCATTTATCATCAGAAGGCGGCCACCAGGCCGCAAGAGTTTCGCATAATTCTGCAAAACGATCGACGGAGTGAACACGTTGTCCAATGTGCTGCCGTCCACGATGAAATCGGCAATATTTTGGAGATGCGCGGGGACCGGCTTTCGAAGGTCGTGTATCACCTCGGCGCCTTCATACGGACTGTGATCGAGCGCTTTGACCGAACGAGCGCCGAGCAACGAGAAAAGGGCTGCATCACTCACCAGCTCCTCGGTGTTTTTACCCTTGCGATCGATCGTTGTCTTGTCCAACGCGAAATCGCTTGGGCTGGCGTCTACCTTGACGCCGCACTCATTAATGACTTTGATGAGTCCTTCGGGCGACAAGTAAGTGGTTTGCCGTCCGATCAATAGAACATCTCCCGCGATAGGCCTATTGAGATGTTCTCTTATGACCGCTTCAATTAGATGTCTGCCCATACCCATCGGCCACCTCCAACCCCTCAAAATTACGGCAGGTTTTGTCAAACCTGCATGCAAGACCTTATCCCGATATGTGGAATTACCAATATCCGGCGATATGCGACTGACGGGGACTTTACGTACTCCGAAACTGGATCGTTGCAAACGCAATTTCGTGAACGCGATCCGAGCCGGGCCGCAACTTTCAGTCATATCAGGTTCGCTAATGGCTCGCGCGCAGACAAGGGCTCGGACGGCATTGACGCCAGCCGAATCATTGCGTGGATTTGACGTCCAACGATACGCCCTCAGGTTTCGATTGACGACCGACGGCGGCCCGGATCAAAAGTACCACGATGCAGGGAATCGCGATTGCGATCACGCCGAGATAGGAGAACAGCGAGCCGATCGACAACGCGCTGGGCTCGATTAGTGGCGTCATCGAAGCGAACAGCAAAAACACTGCGGCAAAGGGAGCAGCGCTTCTGAACGTTGCGAGATTGACAGTGAAGCCGCCCGCCGCCGCGCAAATAAACGCACCTAGGGCGACGACAATCACGGACGTCCTTAAATTTACCCAGGCCATGCTGTTCGTGCCCGGGTAGTCAAACAAACGGATCTGATCCTCAATTTTGGTCGGCACCGTTTCGAGAATGGCAATAGGATGATGAAGGATGATCCGTAAAGTCAGCGACCTGACCAGTTTTTCGTATTCGTTCCAGCCGCCAGGCAGGGCAAGATCGGCCACCGGGTCTCCGTTCGGGAGTTTGCGGACCATGGAGGAGCTGAAATCGTTGCGGACTTTGAGATCGTGGTCGACCGCCATATAAACTTCGTCATCGCGATAGGTGAGTTCCTTGCCGTCGAGATATTCACGACGCAATTCCGGACTGGTACTGAGAAGACCCATCAGGATTTCGTGCCAAACAATGTGCCCCTTTGGCTCGGCCGCATAGCGGCTATCGGCGCGCGAGGAGATAGCGGCCGAATAGGCCAGCACCACGATCAAAAAAATGGGAATGGGCCATAATGACCTGAACCGACCCACGACATCGGAAAGTTTTTGGCCTCGTAACGGCAGCACCAGCAGAACGCCGGAGCCACAAGCGACCGCCGCGACCAGGGCAACCTGCCATGCCGCCTCTGTCCGGCAGGACAACAGAAATCCGAAGATCAAGCTTTGCACAGTCACACCCGCGACAGTAAACGCGCGGGGCGGCCGGCGTTGCCAGTGCAAAAACAGAACGTGCAGCACAGGCACCAAAGACAACCCTGAAAACAATCGGCTGTTAGTGACTGTTTGCACCTGCAAGTCATAACTGCGCGCATAATTCTCCAGGAAATAAAGCTCGCTGAGGAAGATGACGAGCAGGAACAGCAGGAACGGGCTACTGCGGAATTGCAAGATGTAAACCAGGCAAGTTGCCGCCACGATCAAATAGAAGAAATAATACAACGAGGAGATTTTGTCGCCGAACAGCCGAAAGCTGAAATAGATGTAATCCGCATAACCGAGCTCGTTGGCTTGGATGATTTCCGGCGGCAGGCTGGTATCGATGGGAACATCTATTGCCATCTGGATGATGCGATTAAGCCGAGGCCCATCGGTCAACAAAACTACCCAACCATACTCATCCAAATGCGACCCCGGCTCGTTATCGAATACCGCAAAGCCGTTCTCGTTGAGGACATTGACCACGGACTTATAGGCAAGATACCGGCCTGGGCTCGGGTCGCGCATGCGGGAAATGGCGACCGCCAGCGACTGCCGCAGCCGATAGATCGGATGAAAGGCGGTCCGATCCTGGCCGAGCTCTATGCCATGAAAGACGTCGAGACAAAACACGCAGCCGATCAGCAAGAGAAGACCAACACACCCGATCCGACGCAGCTTGTCTTTCACGACAACCAAATTGCCAGCTCCGGTTAATGCTTTGACCAGCGGCTCCGATTGAGACCGCTTCATGCGGCGGCTTGTTTGCCGGCGAGATGCGAGGAACACAGCTGGCTGATCACAATATTAGACATCAGTCCCTCCCCGACAAAGCTATTTTTATTTAGAAGACCTAGCATCCCGCCATCGGCGTAACAAGCATAGCCAGCGTCGCGACGAAGCCTGCGATAACGAAAAATAAAATATAGAAGCCGTGCCCACCATCGCAAATCCGTCGTCTGTGACCCAAAGCTGACATCGGCAACTCTTCTCGCTATGGTGCGTAGCACGGTAAAGGATTTTGGCGCCAATGCTTTTCAACTCGGCATTGTTTTTGTTCTTCTTCCCATGCGTGGCGGCATTCTTGTATGCGACGCCGGCGCAGTTGCGCTGGGTTACCCTGTTAGTCGCCAGCATGCTGTTCTATGCCAGTTGGGATTACCGCTATCTCGTCATCATCTTTGCCATCGCGGCGGTCGCCTATGTCTACGGTCATGCTTGCCGGCATTTAGCCAGCAGACCCGCCCGCTGGGCGCTGGCCAGCGCGCTCGTACTGATCCTGCTGCCGCTCGCATTTTTCAAATATGCCAACTTCATTCTCGGCAACCTGGCTCCAGCCTTCAACGCGTTCGGCGCGGCAGCGCCCGGACCGATCTCCAGCCTGATCCTGCCGCTCGGCATTTCGTTCTACACGTTCCAGTTGCTGAGCTACTGCCTCGACATTCATGCCGGCCGATACAAGCCGAACGAAAGCTTCGGCAAGCTCCTGCTCTATCCGATGTATTTTCCGCACCAGATCGCCGGGCCCATCATGCGCCCCGCGCAACTGATGCCGCAATTCGAAGCGCCGCCGACGCCACCATACGAAGCGATGATTTCCGGGTTGCGTCTTTTTCTGTGGGGGCTGTTCAAGAAGGTTTTCGTCGCCGACCGGCTTGCGGTGTTTGTCGACGCGGTCTACGCGGCGCCAGACCGCTACCACGGGCTTGGCTGCGTGCTGGCATTCTATTTCTTCGCCTTCCAGATCTATTGCGATTTCTCCGGCTATACCGACATGGCGCTCGGCGCGTCGCGTATCCTCGGCATCGAGCTCTGCGAGAATTTCCGCCGGCCGTATTTCGCGGCTTCGCTTCGCGAATTCTGGACGCGATGGCACATTTCGCTCTCCACCTGGATGCGCGATTACCTCTATATTCCGCTGGGCGGCAATCGTCTCGGGCCGGGACGCTGGGCCGCGGCCATCCTGGCCGTCTTCGCCCTGAGCGGACTATGGCACGGTGCAAGCTGGACCTTCGTGCTGTGGGGCCTCTATCACGGCGCGTTATTGGTGATCGAGCGCGCAACGCAATGGCTGTTGCGACCGCGCACACGCGCGGCGCTGCAAGGCTCGATCGGGCGCGTCGTGGCGATCATAGCAACCTTTCATCTGACCGGCGTCGGTTGGATTTTATTTCGCGCACCCAATCTGCCGACCGCCACGGCCATGTTGACGAATTCTGACCCGTGCCGGCGGCCGCGACATCACCGAGATCATGTCGCGCGGCCAGCTACAGCTTGCAGCCATCGGCATTGCCGTCGTGCTCGGGTTCGATCTTTTGGCCGAGCTCGGCCTCGCTGGGGTATTCCCACGCATGCCGTTGCCGTTGCGTTGGGCTATCTATTACGCGGCGATCTTCGCCGTGCTGCTGTTCCCAGGGTCCAGCGAAATTCGAACCTTCATCTACTTCCAGTTCTGACATGCGCCACGCAATCACCAGGCTCGTCGTGTTCGTTGCCCTGCTGGTGGCGCTGGATCGGCTCGTCTATGCCGGCGCGGTATTTCTGCGCGACCACAGCGGGCACCCGACGGAAATCGATCTGATCTACGACGAGGGCGGCTGGAATCCGCCGGTCGTATTCTTCGGCGATTCCCGAACGCGGCGCAATTTCGACATGCATGAGGTCGAGAACTTGACCGGTCTGGCGGCTTACGATTTTGGCCGCGACAACGCCAGCGCCGAGCAGAACCTGTTCATGCTCGAGGAATATTTGCGCCACAATCACCGTCCGAGCGTCGTTGTTTTCGAGGCCGACCCGCAGTTTCTTGATAAGGGATACGGACAATTCCACAAGGAAGATTTCCGCGACCACCTTGCGGTCGTGCCTGATCCATCAGAGCTGCTCCGCCAATCCCGTCCAACGCTGCAACAACGCGCCAGCGCCTTCGCCGTCACCTGGCTCACGAAAAGCGCTTCGCTTCCGAACCGCCTGCCGGATCTATGGCACCACTGGCGCATGCAAGACGCGGCAGGCACATCGGAGGTGCAATTTCATCCGTGCGGGCTGCCGGAAAGGCCACTGCTCTGCCGCTACTACAACGGCGCCGATAATTTCGTCAAAGGCAACGGCGTGGAGATGACCGGACATCCGATACAGTTCAACATCGACCCGGAACGTATCGCATTGTTCGAGCATCTCGCCTCGCTCGCCGAGCAAGACGATTTCCAGCTCATGCTTCTGGAAACGCCGCGTCTGCAGGGCGATCAGGCTTACCCCGCCGAACAAAAGCAACGCTCCGAAGCATTCTACTGCAGGCTTGCGCAAGCGCATCGTTCGGTGCTGTACGCCCGGATCACACACACGGACGGTATCGACCGCGAGGCCGCCCTGTACTGGGATTGGCAGCACTTCAACGGCGTTGGCGCGACGAAGATGTCGCAATTGATCGCGCCGCTCATTACTGCGTTGGCGAGCCGCCAGCGGCCGGAAGCCTGCTTACTCCAATAGATTCCTGACAAAGAAAGGCAAGTTCCTCACGCGGAGCGGTTGGCATCGCGAAAGCAACAAAAGAATGTGGTCCAATACTACTCGACCGGCCGAAACTTGACTGAATTGTCGTCGTGAGGCTGCAATATGTTCGGATACGTCATTGTCCGCTCCGATGCACGATGCTAATTAATCCGACAAAAGAATTGTTGGCTCCTGCGCTACGCCTTCCAGCGGAGAGTAACATGAAGAATTGTTGGCGCGTCGGTTGTCGCCTTGTTGCGGGCATGCTCGCTCTCGGTTTTGCCCCGGCCCTGGCGCAGACGCCGATGCAAGCGCCGCGCACCTACGAGTGCGCCGCCAACGCGCATTGCTCCGTCTTCTGCCAAATTGACGGCGAGAAACAAATGCAGACCGGCGCCCCGAAAACGGTCACCATCACGCCGATTGCGCCGAACAACTACGTCGTGGAGCTCGTCGAGCAGAACGGCCACGTTCAATTTCTTTATCTGGCCGGCGCGAAAATCGTGTGCAATATCGATGGGCTGACCAGAAAGGCCGGCGAGTAGCACGGCCTCGAGAGGAGGCCGCGCGGCGCCGCGGCGGCCATCAGTCGACGCAATGCGGACAACCGATTTGCGACCATGAACACGAACGCAAAAACCGCGAGCAGAAGCCGGGGCGGCGCCGGCGGCATGTTCTACCTGTTGGCGGGTATCAGCCTGCTGCTCGTCCTGCTGATCGCGGCGGACGGCGTGCGCAAGGGGCTCGATACGATCGTGCCCGACTATTATCGGCACACCGCGTCGCTGGCGATCGCCATCTCCGAAGCGGCGCACGGCACGTCCGGCTTGGTTGGCTTGGTGGAAGTCGAGCATGCGCTCGACAAATTCGGCTACGGCGTCAATCCGAACAGCAGGCTGATGGCCGTCCTCAATACCCATCCGCAAGAGGCCGATGCGGCTTTGCGCGCCGTGGCCGATCTCGCCATTGCCGACCGCAGCAAGACATTCGGTCTCGCACTCAACGAAACCGGGATGATCGATTACTACTATCTCGCATTCAAGCTGTTCGGCTATCACGTCCGATCGATTTATGCGCTTTATATCGGCATTCTCGCCGTCATGGCGTTTTGCTTCATCGGCTCGTTTCGCCATCGCGCGGTATTCATCGTTCCGTCCATCCTGTATCTCTTGCTGCTGCTGATCGACCAGGACGCGCTGCGTTCCACTGAATTCCGGCTTCGGCCCGCTGACCAACAGCCGCCTGCTGCCGTTCCTGTCGCTTTATCCGGTGTTGTATGGCCTGACCCTGGTCGGATCCGGCCGCGGTTTTCGCCCGATCGACGCCATCGGGGCGGCGATCGCCGGGTTGGTTTTTGCCTTCGTGGTCGACGCGCGGACCTATGCCTATTGGCAGGCCGGGCCGCTGCTCGCGCTCGTCGTCCTGATCGTCGTGGCGCGCCTGTCGCCCTGGCGCTTGCCGCTGCGCGCGCGCCTGGTTCGTCTATCCGTTTATCCCGTGCTGGTGTTCGCGCTGAGCGCCGCGATCCTGATCCAAAACCATCATTGGCGGCGCGACGCCACGGTCTACGACACGGCGACGTTTTCCGGCCACGGTTATTGGCTGGCTTACCTCGTCAGCACCATGCCGTCGTTCCAGTGGCGCATTCCGGAGCTCGAACGGGACTCCGGCGTCACCATTCAGGATTTGGATGCCTATGCCGGTGCGCTGCTGCGGGTCAAGATCAAGCAACGCGGCGAGCGCCTGGATGATTATCTGGCCGGCGACTTTTGGAATGAGCGCAAGCGCGATCCTCTGGCGAGGCAGATCGTGTTCGAGCTGTGGCGCCAATATCCCGGCATCATGATCGAACATTCTCTGCGGGCGCTGGCGCCGGTCGGCATCAGCCTGTTGCAGGACCTCGGCCTGATCGCGCTCGCCGTCGTTGCGGTCGGCATCGGTCCGCACACGCCGTTGCTTTGGCTGTTGCGGGCGGCGGCGCTGACAGCGATCGGCAGGATTGCCGGCGCCATGGCGCTCGCGGCGGTAGGCCTGCCCTATGTCGTGCCGGCAGCGCGACGGCTGTCGACCTTGGTCATCCCCCTCGCATTGCTGGCGCTCTGCGTGATCCCGACCGTTATCGTCATGCCGTTCACCGATACGCGGCCGGTGGAATCGGTCAGCACATTCACCGACCCGCGCATGGCGGACGTGAACGACGCGGTCTGGCTCTGCCTGTTGATCTGCGCCTGTGGTGCGCGGCTCCAATTGCCGAAGGCCTTTCGTTTCTGGCAAGACGCGGCAAGCAAGAAGCGCGTTTTGCCAAGCGAAAATCTAAACCTTTATCGCCCCGTCGAATGAGCGCAAGGCGAGACCTCGCTCGCGCACCAAACCGGCAACGTCCGGATCGGCCAGCACATCGTGCTCGGTCTGTCGCGCCGCAGCGCTGATGAACGCGTTATAGCCCGGCCGCGGATAGTCGCGCACGCCTGCCGGCGCCGGAAAGCCCGGATGAATGCAAATCTCCAGCGAACGTCCGGGCGCGGCCGTGCGCAGCAAAGCAAGCATGGCCCGCTTCGTCACCGCGCCGGAATAGAGCACGCCGAAAAAATCGTCGGTGGTGGCGAGCGACGGATTGAGCCCCGCGGCGCGCCAGCGCAGCAGCGCCCATTTGGCGAGATTGTTGCGCCGCATGACGTCCGGCAGATCGGGACCGAGCACGAAGGCATGGAAGGCCTCGCGCGAACGGCGCAGCCGGTCGATGCCGAACCGCGGCAACAGCTCCTCGAGCAAGCGAAAAATCGCCGGGTTCATGTGCACGTGCTGATGGGAATCGGCGTGCGTCGGCTTGAGGCCGTGGTCGCGCGCGATGGCGAGCTGGGCTTCGAATTCGCGCCGGATCTGCCGCAGCACGGCGCCGCCGCGCTCGCCTTTGAACGAGGCCAGAATGAGCCGGTCGGCGGCGAGCTTGAGGTTGCCGTCTTCATCGACCAGATCGGGGACCTCGTTGCGCGGCGCCACGGCCTTGCCCAGCGTCAGCGACAGATGAACCCCGATCGGCAGCGCCTGCGGCCGGACATGGTCGCGGATCGTCTGATCGAAATAGGCGGTCGTCATCAGCATCGTGCACGACGTGAGGATGCCGCGGCGGTAGGCCGAAACAATGCCGGCGTTGATGCTCGGATGGATGCCGAGATCGTCGGCATTGACGATCAGTCCGGGCGGTACAGGACTTGCCAAGCTCAGCTCCCGTCCTATTGCCGGCCGCGCAGCGTCACCGACGTGATCTCGCCGCGGGCGAAAAGCCGACCCCTAAAAATTCCCGCCACGGCCCAAACCGCAAGCAATCCCCAGCAGGAATAGAGATAGGTCGTCGCGAGATGAAGGTTCTCGGCCGGCTCCGCCACCTTTGTCAGCGTCATCGCGGCGGCAAATACCACGAGCACAAGGAATGGCAGATGCGGCAGCCAGTAGCGGCCGTGCGCGACATCGGCTGTGACCAGAGTCCGGATGACCGACAATGGCACCGCCGCCGCGGCCAACAGCAGCATCAGCGGCGACGTGCAAAACCGGATACCGTGCGGCGCGCCGCATGCCAGGTCCGAGCCGGCCCACAACACGACGAACGCCGCGGCGCCGAGCGCAAAGGCGGCGAAGATCGCCTTCATCACCGCCGGCGAGGTATCCTCGCCTTCGCCTTGAATGCTGATGACGACGGGAAGGATGATCTGAACGACCGGCTGCGTCGCGGTCACGATCGCTTTCGGCAGCACGCTCGACGCCGTATAGACGCCCAAATCGGCGGGGCTCAAAATCAGATAGGCCAGGAAAATATCGGCGTTGTTGAACAGCACAAAACCGACGAAAGCGCTGCAGAACGCCAGCGCCCGCCGCAGCGAGTATGGCGCGAGTTTCGGGCTGTCTTCCGTAACGTCCGGCGCCGCCGGCGCCGCCGCGCTGCCGCCGGCGACCGCCCAGCACAGACCGCCGAGCGTGAGCAGGTTTGCCACCAGCATGCCGGCAAAACATCCCCACGGCGACCGGGTCAACAATAGCCCACCCGCGCCGACGGCGCATTGGGCGGCGCACCACAGAAACCAGCTCGCGCCATACGCCACGAACCGCAACGTGCCCTGCAGCGAAGCGCGGACGATCTCCACGCCCAGAAACGATATGGCGGTCAGCGGCAGCACCAGGATCAGCGCCAGCGAATCGACGCCGATCAGCCTGCCGCCGAGATAGAACAGCACTTCCAGAAGAAGCACCGTCGCCGCCGTCCACGGCAACGCGATCGCCGCGATGCGGGCGAGCATCCGAGAGACGAACGCCGGCCCTTTGCTGCTGTTGGTTTCGGCAAAATAGCTGGAGAGCAAGAGCGCAATGATGGAAATTGGCGCGACCAGGACGTTCAATACCGCCCAGCCGGTATACAAGCGGCCGAACCCGGTCGGATCCAGCATCGCATTCGCGATCAGGAGCAACAAATAATAGAAGCCGTGTCCGGCAACATAGAACGTGGTCAGAATCAGCGATCGGCGGATTATCGAATGGCGCATCGCATCAGGCCGGTAGAGGCGTTGCGCCTGGGAGCCAATTCAGGCGCTCGGACGGCGGAACGAATCATCGCACGGATTTATCGCCCGAGGATACACCCCCGGCGCTCGGTTTGCGCGCAAGATAGGAGGAACGGAGCTGGCTGACCGCGATATTGGACGTCAGCCGCTCGCCGACAAAACCGTTATCGTCGAGCAGACCGAGCATCTGCGTTGGCGTGTAACAAGCATAACCGGCATCGCGGCGCAGCTTGCGATATGGCGACACGAAGTTGCGCGCAAGCCCGATGATCGCCGCGACGAAGAAGCCGTTCCGCCACGCGAAACGCAGGAACGTGGTGACGTGGCCGACGAGCGGCGTATCGGGCGCGATGATGTCGCCGAGCAAGAGCTTGCCGTCGCTCTTCAACAGCCGGTGAAAGAGGCGCAGCGAATCGCCGAATTGGCGCCGGTCGAGATATTGCACGACGGAGTTGACGATGATCAGGTCGACCGAAGCCGGCGCGACGGCACCGAGTTCCGCGTCATCGAGGACGCGGATTTTCGGGCTGCCGGCGTAATTCGAAAGCAGCCGGGAGCGCGTGCTGTCGGCACGGTCGTAGAGCAACAGTGTCCGGCAGGTTTGCGCCAGGTCGTCGGCGGCAAGCGCGTCGCCGCAGCCCCAGTCGAGGACGACCGCCGCGCCGCCGGCCGGCATGAAGCGGCGGATGCCGCTCAAAACCTTGGCATAGTGCGCCTCCCGGTGGCGCCGGCTGACATAGATCGCGTTCGGCGCATTCCAGAAATCCAGCCAAGACTTCATCGCAAAGACTTCATCGCCAGAATTTCATCGCATGGTCCGCTTCCGGGTGCCGGCGACGCAGGCGCGACAGGCGCGTTGCGGGTGTGCTCGATCAGTCGGTGCGAACGGGTTCCTGAAAAACATGCCTGCTTTCCGGCGGCTGGACACGTCACGACAAAAGCCGCTGTTGCACGGGCGCAACGATCGATCTGACAAAGTTTTGTCTTAACGTTGCATTAACCATAATTAACATAGAAACGGCTGACCGGGGTAGCCAACGCGTAGTCCCATCGGGGCATGAGACTATCATGCTATCAAGGCTAGCTTACGCGATCATTGGCAGCGCCATCGTCGCGGCGTCGTTTTCCGGCACCTTGTTTGCGCTGAACTGGTGGTCCGGCAATTTGAGTTACGACCCGCTGTTCACCGCGTCGATCCCATCACTCCCAACCGCACGACCGCAAGACCCTGCCCCATCCGCTCGGCCTGTGCCCGAGGCAACGATCGTCGCTGCGCAAGAGGCGCCGGCGGATGCAGTGCCGAAAGTGCAGACGCGGGGATTCCAATGGGCCGCCACGGCGCATTTGCTGGTGCGGCCGGAAACGGAGCCGACCGTGGTGGCAGGCCAGCCGGTGCTCCGCCTCGTCGCATCGCCGCAGGACGGATTCCACACCTTGGGGGGTCAATTCAGCGGGCTGAACAAGAACCAGGTCTACCGGGTCACCGCCTGGGTCAAGGCGTCGGGCGGAGGCAACATCCAGCTCGAACTCGGCGACCAGCCGCCTGGACAGCCGCCACATCACATCGCCGCCATTTTCAGTCTCAGCAACCACACGGTTCGCGACGGAGACGTCGTGGTCAAGGACGGCGGCATCGACCAAGGTCCCAACGGCTGGCAAAAGATTTGGCTCAATCTGGTGACGGCCGACGGCAACCTCGACGTCACGCTGCGGCCGGCGAACGGCGACGTCCTGACGTTCAAAGGCGACGGCAGCCTCGGTATGATCCTGGGCGGCGTCGAGGCAAATCCGCACGGCTAGCGCGTTTCCTCAGACCGCGCTTATGAAATCGCAGCCGCCGGCCTGGGCCGGCGCAGCACATAGAACAGCAAAGCCAGCGGCAGATATATCGCGCAGAGCATGACCAAGATCAGCCAGGTCACCAGCACTTCGGCGATCAGGGCGGTCGGGTAGAAGAAGCTGGTGAGCGTCGAACAGGCGAACACGACCGCCGCCACCACGACTCCCGTGAGCGCCGTCCGTGCCGTCGGCAGCGGAGCGCCAAATGCCAGCGCCAGAACGGTCGCGGCCAACGCCAACAGGAATGGAGCGACGTAGTTGTGCGGATTCCACAGTTCGGGCGTAATGATGAAAAAGCCGATCTGCGCCTGCGGCTTTCCGATCACGAACGACCGGAGAACCAGCCACGGATGCTCGCGCACGACGCGGAAATAAAGCCGGCGCATTTCCTGATCATAGACGCCGTTGCTCTTGAAGATGTCGATGTCGAGGACGCCGTCGACAACCTCGGCAATGGGCGAGGCCCCGTCGTTGCGTCCGCGCAGATCATGCATGGCGGCGACATAACTCATGTCGTCGGAGAAAGGCGGCAAACCGTAGCCGTAGATCGCATACAGCGTCGGATCGGCACTGACGGTGCTGGCATAGAAATCGTGCCAGAACAAATGCGCTTTTGATTCTCGCGAATAAAAGGCCCGGTCCGGCGCGAGGCTGCCATAGCCGAGCAACACGACGGTTCCCAACGACGGCGAGCGCCGCCGGCCAGGTTTCGTAAAGCGATTTGCCGATGGCCGCCGGCCACCGGCTGACATGGAATGCCGCTTGCCGCAGCGGCCGCAATCCGGTGACGACGACGGCCACGAGCAAGATCGCAAGGACTTCCCAAATAGGTCTGGGTCCGGCAAAACACCATGAACATCAGGATGAAGGTCTGAACGGCGGCCATTGCCGCCAAGGCAAGCGTCGGGCGTGCCCGCGTCACGACGAGAAGCAGCAGATACAGCGCCGGCAGCAAGGCCAGGACCGGGAAAAACCGGCTGTTCTGGATGGCGATAATGGCGCGGGTTTGCGCGTAATCGAGCGCGAAGTAATGCGCCGCCAAATACAGCATCAGGAGCAGCAGGCAGAACCGGGATCGCCGGAACGTGACGAAGAACAATGCGACCGAGACGAACAGCAGGGTGAAATAGAACAGGACGAGCGCGTTGATGCTGATGCCGTAAAGCTTGAACGCCCAGTACGTGTAATCGACCAGCCCGAGCTCGTTGCCCTGCAAGATGACGGGCGGCAGCTTTGGATCGATGGCGACCTCGCTGGCTTCTTTCATCAACCGGTTCATGCGCACGCCGTCGGCGACCAGGGCCGCACGTTGCGCATCGCTCGGCAGCGGAGAGGCCTCGCCGCCCATGAGCGCGAGGCCGTGCTGGGTAAAGTAGGACAGAATCGACCCGTAGCCGACATAGCCGTGCAACGGCTGCGGCTGCATGCGCGACAACGCGATCACCAGGCTTTCCCGCCAGCGATAGATCGGCAAGTCGTACATCTTGGATTGGAAGCCGAGCTGATAAGCATGCAGCACATTGATCGCGAACAGGGCCGCGACGGCGAGCGCGAAAATCGCCATCACCGTGCGGGGCTCCCGGGCTCGCACCGAAGCAAAGAATTTTCGGATCGGAACCGGCAGCGTCGGCGATCGGTATCGGGGCGTTCAGTCACTGTCACCCTCGACCTCGACCATCGCTCGTACCGACGCTTGCGCCATGCTGCTTGGCGGTGGGGTATTGCACTATTTGCCGATCGAGGTAAATCCCTCGGCGATGGCAAGCATCTTGTCCCGTAAGACCGCTCACTACGGCTGGCTGCCGCGGCGATCCTTTTAGCTGGACTGTTCGACCGCGGGCCGGTCAATGCGGCTTCGGTGATCGCCGACAATTGGGTCACCCGGCCCAATACGGTGGTGCGCGTCCTGCTGATGAAGGCCAATCAGCCGGCCGACGCCGTCATGCTGCTGCCCGGCGGCCATGGCAACATCAATCTCGACAGCCAGGGACATATCGGCTGGGGCGAAGACGATTTCGTCATCCGAACTCGCTGGCACTACTTCGACCACGGCATTGCCGCGATCATTCCGGACATCGCCATCGATCACAAGCCTCCGGCGTCGCTCGCCGGATTTCGAACATCGGAGCTGCACGCCGACGATCTGCGCGCGCTGTCCGAACAACTTCACGGCATGGCGCCGAAAGTCTGGATCGTCGCCTACGACACCGGCGCCACATCGGCTCTCAATGCGATTGCGCGCGGCAAAGTCGATCTCGATTGCCGGCCTGGTTCTGATCTCGCCCATCCTCGAACAGCCGGACCCGGACAGCACGCTGCTCATCGACGGCGTCAAGCGCGCGCTCGGCCGCATGCCCGTTCTTGTCATCGGCCACCTATTCGATCCGTGTTCGTTACCCGTCGTCGACCGGATCAGAAATGCGGCCGCGGTCCTGCGCGCGCCGCATTTCCAGGCGATCGTCTTGAAAGGCGGTCAAACGCAATTCATGCTTCACGATGCGTTCGCCTATCCCGACGGCAGTTGCAACACCCAGCCCACCCACGCTCTCGCCGGCCTCGAAGAGGTCGTGACCGGCAAGATCATCGACTGGCTCGGCCATGAAGGCGCGATCGTATTGGATGCAAAGCCGGCTTCGCCGTCGGCTCCCGAACATCGCCAACCTCGACCTTCCGCCGGTTTCACAGCGTCACGGCATTGTCCGCGTTGCCGGAACCGGCCACGCCGGGATTCCGCTGGGAGGTGTTGCGCGGCTTGAACGTGCAGGCCGTCAACGCCGACGCCATGGTGAGCGGCCAGCCGGTGTTGCGCCTCATTGCAATCGCCAACGACAACGGCCATACGCTCGCCGTTCGCGTAACCGGACTGAACAAAAATCAGACCTATCGGATATCGGCTTGGGTCAAGCCGGTGGCGGGCGGCAATGTCGAACTCGCCGCACTCGATCGCCCCGACGCCGACAAGCCGGTCAACAATGGCGACGCCATTTTCGATCTGTATAACCATCATGTCCTCGACTCGTCCGGCGTGCAGGACCGCGACATAGAACAGCATTCCGACTCTTGGCAGAAAGTGTGGATCAATCTGGCGACATCCGACGGTCAGTTCGCAGGTGGCAGTCCGCGCCTGCCATGGGCAGAAAGTTTTTGTTCATCGGTGATGGCAAGCTCGGATTGATCTTGGGAGGGATCGAGGTCGAGCCGCTTGAATAGACCGAATGCCCGACGGGGTTTGCACGGAAATTGTCGTCTTCAGCGGCGCTGCAAAAACCACTTCACCGTACGCTCAAGACCGTCCTCCAAGCCGACGCGGGCGTTCCAGCCGAGGCGGCGGCGGGCCTTGCTGGTGTCGGAATAATTGCGCTTGACGTCGCCGACGCGCGGCGCGGCGTGACGGATGCCGTGGGTACGGACGCCGTTCTTCTCGAGCACCGTGCGCAGCGTCTCCGCAAGCTCCAGCACCGTGGTCTCGGCATTGGTCGCGACCTGAAAAATTTCGCCGCCGACGTCGGGCGCCGTGGCGCCACGGAAGATCGCCTCGGCGATGTCCTCGACATAGATGAAATCGCGGGTCTGCGAGCCGTCGCCGTAGATCTCCCAAGGCTTGTCCGGCCATGGCCTCGCGGATGAATTTGGCGACGATGCTGCCCTTGTGGGTCGACAGCGGCCCGTAGCAATTGCCGAAGCGAAGCGCCACCGTATCGATGCCGAAGCTGCGCTTATAGGCCGAACAATAGGCTTCGCCGGCGAGCTTGCTGGCGCCGTAGGGCGACACCGGATGGGCGGGAAGCTCCTCGTGAATCGGCGGCTCGCAGTCGCCGATCGGCGCGCCGCTCGAGGCGAACACGAAACGGCGCACGCCGCCGTGCCGGCAGGCTTCGAGATAATTGAGCGTGCCGAGCACGTTGATGGTGCAGTCGCGCATCGGCTCGGCGACCGACGGCCCGACCCCGGTATTGGCGGCGAGATGGATGACCGCGTCCGCGCCGGCGACGACGCGGCGCGCCAGCGCGGCATCGCGGACGTCGCCGGCCACGATCTCGATACGGCAAGCCGCACCGCCGGCCCCGGCAGGTTTGAGCGTCTGCGGATCGAGCGCCACGACCGGGCTGATCGCTTCCAGTTCGGCGCGCGTGCCGACCGAAAGATCGTCGACGACGCGGATCGTGTCGTTGCTGCGCGTCAGCAACAGCCGGATGAAATTCCGGCCGATAAAACCGCAGCCGCCGGTGACGAGCCAGCGCATGCTCACCGCCACCGCACGCGCGGCAGGATGCGATCGGGCACGATGTGATCGCGATATTGCAGCACCTGTTCGAGCATGCCTGCGACCACGTCGTCGGTCATCAGGTGCGGCTTGAGGCCGAGCTCGGCCAGGCCATGGTGCGCCGGATTGTAATAATGCTCCTCCATCTCCTTGCGCGGATTGTCGAGGTGCTGGATGTCGACCTTGAGATTGAGCGACCGCGCGACGCGCTGCACCCGCTCGGCAAGCTCGTTGACGGAGAATGTCTCGGTGAACTGATTGAGGATGCGCAGCTCGCCCTTCCCCGGCGGATGCGCCGCCGCGAGCGCGATGCATTGCAGCGTGTCGCGCAGGTTCAGGTAGCCGCGCTTCTGGCCGCCGCGGCCGTAGACCGTCAGCGGAATGCTCGCCACCGCCTGCACCAGGAAGCGGTTCACCACCGTGCCGAAAATGTCGTCGTAGTGAAAATTCGGCTTCAGCCGCGCATCGAGATCGGCTTCGTCGCTGGACAAGCCATAGACCGGGCCCTGCATCAGGTCGGTGACGCGCAAGCCATGGATGCGCACATAAAACCACAACAGATCGGTGTCGAGCACCTTGGTGGTGTGATAGAGGCTGCCGGCCTGACGCGGGAACAGAAACTTGTCGCTGCGGCCTTTGTGCTGGATGTCGATCCAGCCTTCCTCGATATCGATGTTGGGCGTGCCGTATTCGCCCATGGTGCCGAGCTTGATGATGTGGCAGTCGGGCGCGTGACGCATCACCGCCCAGATCGTGTTGAAGGTGGCGTCGAGATTGTTCGACAGCGTGGTGCGCGCCTCGTCGTAACCCATCATCGAATAAGGCGCGGACGGCTGCTCGGCGTAATGCACCAGCACGTCGGGAGCGAATCTCTCGACGAGCCGCGACAGGAACTCGAAATCGCAGCAATCGCCGATCGCCACCTCGATCTTATGGCCGGTGACGCTCTCGAACAATGCGGCGCGCTCCGGCAAGAGTGGATTGGCCATCAGCGCGTCGGAGTTGGTGTCGCGCGCGATCTTGCGGCGCAGGTAATTGTCGACCGCGCAAACGTCGTGGCCGGCGCGGCGAAATGCCATCGCGGTGGGCCAGCCGAGATAGCCGTCGCCGCCGAGGATCATGACGCGCATGGCCGCCTCGCGCTATTCGGGACTGCCGCTGACGAGGTCATTGCGGTGCAGAAAGTCGGTGAGCTCGGCCTGCGACAGCGTCGCGACGTTCGCCGAATTGTAAGGCTGCTCGACCGCCGTTTCGCGCAGTTCCTCGTAATGCGGCTTGGTCTTTTCCGGCGTGGCGAAAGCCGGACGCACGACGAAGTAGCGCTCCAGCTCCAGCGCCCGGCGCGTCTCCTCGTCGTTCATCAGTTCCTCGTAAGTTTTCTCGCCCGGCTTCGGCCCGATCACCTTGATCTCGATGTCCTCCGCCCGGCGGCCGCAAAGCGGGGCGAATTCGCGCACCATGACGGTTGCCAGGTCGGCGATGCGGATGGCCGGCATTTTGGTGATCAGCACGTCGCCCGGCTGGCCGAGCACCATGGATTCGATGACAAGACGCACCGCGTCGTGCAGCGACATGATGAACCGGGTCATCTGCGGGTCGGTCAAGGTCACCGGTCCGCCGTTACGAATTTGATCGCGGAAGATCGGGATCACCGAACCGCGCGAGCCGAGCACGTTGCCGAAGCGCGTGGAGAGAAACGTCGTGCCGGAAAGGTTCGGATCGAGCGCCGCCGCGGTAATGAGCCGCTCGCCCATCAGCTTCGACGTTCCCATCACGTTGGTCGGATTGACCGCCTTGTCGGATGAGGTGAAGACCAGCCGCTCGACGCCGTTCTCCACCGCCGCGCGCGCGATATTGTGCACGCCGATGACGTTGGTCTGGATCGCCTCGAACGGCGAGCGCTCGCACAGGAAGACATGCTTGTAGGCGGCGGCGTGAAACAGCACCTCGATGTTGCGGGTCTCGCGCGCAATCGCGACACTGTCGCGGATATCGGCGAGCAGGAAATGGGCGTCGTAGCGCGCGGTGTAGCGCTCCTCGAGGAAGGCAAGCTCGCTCTCGTTGTTGTCGATTCCCGTGAGCGACTCGATTTCGAAATTTTCCAGGAGCTGGCGCGCCAGCTGCTTGCCGACCGTGCCGCACACGCCCGTGACCATGACGCGCTTGCCGCGCAAATAGGCCCGTGCATGGTCCTGCGCAGACGAATGGGCATTCATGCGGTCAACGATCGTGCGGGGGCGTTTGGGCGGCTTCTTTCAGTCAATGAATTGCGTATAGCGGCTACGTTGTGCCGGCGCAACCGAAGGAACCATTCCGGCAGCTTCCACCACGCGGCGGTCGGGCGCGATTCGCCGTTGGCCCGACTCGCCGCGGCGTGCTAAACGTTATCTAAGACCTCGGGACGCTGACGATTCCATCAGCAGGAACGCGGCAGAGGGGGACATCATGAGCAACGACAGCCCGGCAGTGCTTAATCCGCTGCATCTGTCGATCGTCGTGCCGGTCTATAACGAGGCCGCCGTGCTGCTCGCCATGGCCGAGCAGCTGGCGCCGCATTTGGATGATTTCGCCGGCCGCGGCCGCTGGCAATTCGTGCTGGTCGATAACGGCTCGACCGACGGTTCCGCCGCGATCTGCGCCGAGATCGTGCGGCGCTGGCCGGGCTCCGCGCTGGTCGAACTCGACCGGCCCAATTACGGCGAGGCGCTCTGCCAGGGACTGGCGCAGGCGGCCGGCCCTTGGGCCTTCATCATCAACGTCGATTTCTGGGACGTGCCGTTCATGCGCTGGTGTTTCCGCACCCGCGGCGTCTACGATCTCGTGGTCGGATCGAAGCGCGCGGACTTTTCGCTCAACCGGCAGCAAAATTACCGGAAGCTTCTCAGCTGGGGCCTCAACACCATCCTGCAGGCGGTGTTCGGCTTCGTCGGCTCCGACACCCACGGGCAAAAATTCGTCTACCTGCCGGTGATGCGGCCGGTCTTCCGGCAATGCGTCATGCGGCGCGGCCAGTTCGACACCGAATTCACCTTGCGGGCGGCGCGCGCGCAGCTGTGGATCGCCGAAGTGCCGGTTCCCATCGTCGAGCTGCGCAAGGCGCGCAATCTGATGCTGCACAAGATCGTGCGCAACTTCGTCGACATCCGCCGCCTGCACCGGGTGATGCGCGAGGTGCCGATCAAGGCGGCGACGCGCTATCACCGCTGGTCGCGCGAGGACGTGGAAAACCTCGACGGCGCGCAAACCGCGCTGCTCGTCGAGATGGGCCGCCTGCATCGCGGCTCCACCATACCGATCGATTCGGCGCTCAACGAACCGCGCGAGACGCCGGTTGGCGGCCATGATCGAAAGCGCGGCGCCGCGGCTCGTTCTTGACGGCCGTCAGGCGGCGCGCGGCTTTTCCATCACCATGATCAGGCAGTCGGCGAACAAGGCATTATAGAAGCTCGCCTTGTGCGACAGGTGCCAGAAGTGCTTGCCGGTGCGAAACCGGGTCTCGCGGGTGAAGCCGAGCTTCGCCAGCACGCTATCGAGCGGTTCCGGCAGCGCCGGGACGATCAGATACATGTTGCGCCCGGTCAGGTGCAGCGGCCGGAAGCCGGCGTTTTTCAGAAGTTTGAGCAGGCTGCGGCGCGAGAAGAACTGAAAGTGTTTTGGGTGCTGCAATTCGCTGACCGTGAAACCGATCATGCCGAGCGCGCGATAGAGCCAAAACGCTGAATTCGGCGTCGACAGCACCAGCCGGCCGCCGGGCTTGATGACGCGGAACATCTCGCCGGCGAGAGTTTCGGGCGAGGTCATATGCTCGATCACCTCGGAGCAGAAGGCCAGATCGAAGGTGCCGTCCGGATAATCGATGCCGCTCTCGAGATCGACGACGTGGCCGTCGAAGCCGTGGCTGCGATAGCGCGCAATCCCCTCCTCGGAAATGTCGACGCCGCGGACCTTGTGGCCCTTGGCGGCGAGCGCCAGCGAGTTGCTGCCGGAACCGCAGCCGACGTCGAGAATATCGAGCGGCGAGTCGTCGGGGACGCAGTCGATCGTATAGATCTTGCTGGTCCGCGGGATTTCCGACCCTTGCGTGTATTTCCGATCGTAAAACGCCTGAATGCTCTGGTGCATGGCGCTGCTGTTGCCGTGCCGGAAATGGGCCTCGATGCGAGCCGTTATAAATAGGCAAACCACATCGTGCAACCACACTCAGCCGCGGATGGCCGCCATTGCCGACCGCCGCTTGGCGCTACCCGCAAATCGGATCGCGGCGGCGGCCGCAATCACGACGGACAGCACCAAAAAAACGACAATCCAGACGAAATTGTCGATCATGACCATCGGGTTGAGGATCACCAGCCAATTCGGCAGCCAGGCGACGACGATAAACAACGGAATCACGCCAGCCGTCGGCAACAATGTCGCCAGCGCATCGCCATGCCACGCCACCAAAAAAACCAGGAATAGGATCGCCACAGCCGGTATCAGTGCATTCCAGATCGGCAAGCCCGAAAAAAGCCCGCCGAAGAACTGCCGCTCCGACAGCCAAGCTCGCGCCGGCTTGTCGATGAAAAACGCATGCGCCACAAACTTCGGGTC
This sequence comes from uncultured Alphaproteobacteria bacterium, assembly GCA_963831975.1. Taxonomy (GTDB): domain Bacteria; phylum Pseudomonadota; class Alphaproteobacteria; order Rhizobiales; family Xanthobacteraceae; genus BOG-931. The sequence continues at coordinate 120,435 of CAWHSO010000025.1, read as the reverse complement.
CTTCCGCAGAATGTCGAAGAACGCGATCCGGCTGAATTTCTCGAGCGCGGTCCGCTTGGTCGCGCCGTCGCGGTTGAGATATTGCTGCTGCTCCTCGGGCGGCAATTTCATGATGGCGATGCGGGCCACCTGCGCGGGCATCGCATCGTCCGTGGCGCCATTCAACGACGCGCCGTATTTTTTGTCCCAATCAGGCTCGAGCTGCAGCGAAGACAGCAGGCCCTGCCAGAACATATGCCGCGGCACATCGCCCTGCACGCGGTAGACCGGATGCAGAGTTACCGCGGCCAAGAGCTGCGCCGACAACAGAACGGCGAGAACGGCGATCGGCATGAGCGCCGAGCGCGATTGCCGCCAATCACAGAGCGACCGCAGCGAACGGCCGTGCCGCAATGCCAGCGCTCCAGTCATCAACCAGAAGGCCGACAATGCCAGCACCGCCCAAACGACCGGTGAGCGGATTTGCAGGGCAAAAGCGAAAATCGCCGCCTGTAGGGCGACGACAACATAATCGAGCGGACCGAGCCGGTAACGCGGCCGCGTCCACATGACAATCAGGTGCAGAACTGGAATGGCCGCGAGGGTGCCGAGGAATCTCGGATCCTTCAAATCGATGCCGGCGCCGTCGAAAAAGGCGCTGGAACCAAGGAAATTCACGAAGTCGGCGCAGACGACCGCATAGAGCGCAAGCACCACCGCGACGACGGCGGCCATGGCGCCGACGCTGCGCCAGTGGCCGATGCCGTAAAGCACCAACGATGCCGTCACGATGACGAAGTAAAGGTAGGTCAGCGCCGGGATATTCACCCCAAAGACCCTGAATGCCAGGTAATTATAGGTGCCGAGCCCAGTGTCTTCTCCGGAAAAGCCGATGAGGTCGACGTAGTCGCCCTTGGCATTGGCCGGCGCCGACGGCGGCAAATCGATCGTCAGCGCCTGCACCAATACGAACTGCAGCAATTTCGCATCGCGAAGATTGTCGGGATACCGAACGCCAGGCGACACTTCCGGCTGGCTCGTGAGGCCGCTCCGCATGAGCGTGGCGAGGAGCCGCTGGTCGACGGCAGCGCCGCCGATGCCAAACCGCAGTTTTGTCAGCGCGGCGCTGATGCCGTAAAGTTGGCGGGTCCACCCCTGCTCCGTCATGGTGCTGACGAGGTTCTTTTCAAATAAGGTCCAAAGCATCGCCCCGAGCAGCAGGAGCGCGACGGCAAATGCGGAACAGGACGCGGGCCAGGCCTTGCTGTCGCGGCCGGATGCAGAACCTTCGCTTGCTGCCGATGGGGAAGTCACGGGTTTCCGGAATGTTGAAGACAGCGGGGGCCAAGACACTTGATCTTTTTGCAATCGCGACGCAAGAGCCGTGCAAGGCAAAGGCCGGCGCAAGAAACGACCGCTACGGGACCAGGCGTTCGAGACCCATGAACCACGACCCACGCCGCAAGAGCGACCAGCCATGAGCCGCGCCATTATCCTCGCCGGCGGACGGGGAACCCGCCTGCACCCGTTCACCATCACGCTGCCGAAGCCGCTCGTTCCGATCGGCGACCAGCCCATCCTCGAGATCGTCATCCGGCAGCTGATCGCCTGCGGCTTCTCGCACGTCACGCTCGCCGTCAATCACCAGGCTGAAATCATTCGCGCCTATTTCGGCGACGGTGGCAGGTGGAATATCAAAATCGATTATTCAATAGAGAAAAAGCCGCTCAGCACCATGGCGCCGCTGCGTTTGATCCCGGATCTGCCTGACGATTTCCTGGTCATGAACGGCGACGTGCTGACCGATTTGGCCTTCGATCGCTTTCTCGGCGAGCACAGTCGCAGCAAGCAGCTTTTTACGATATCCGCCGCAGCCCGCGAACAGACGATAGATTATGGCGTGCTGCAAATGGGCGCGGACGGCTATCTGGCTGGCTTCGAGGAGAAGCCCAGGATCCCCTATTGCGTGAGCATGGGCGTGTACTGCGTCAACAAAAAAGTTCTCGATTTGATTCCGGAAGGGGAATCATTCGGTTTCGACCAGTTGATGTTGAAAATGATCGCCGATCGCGAGCGCGTCCGCATCATGATTCACGACGGATATTGGCTGGATATCGGGCGGCCGGACGACTATCAGAAGGCGCTTGATGACTGGCCGATTCTGCGTACAAAGCTCCCGGGATGACGGTGATGCGAAGCCTCGATATCGTATGTCCGGTCTATCGCGAGGAAGAGATGATCGCGCTCTTCCACCGTCAGCTTTCGGCCGCGCTCGAGCCGCTCGATCAGCGCTATCGGATCCGGATCATCTATGTTCTGGATCCTTCACCCGACGGAACGGAAGCGTTGCTCTGCTCGATCACCGCGGCCGATCCTCGCGTGGAAGTGATCGTCATGTCGCGGCGATTCGGGCATCAGGCGGCGCTGATCGCAGGCATCGATTGCAGTCGCGGCGATGCCGTCGTGATGCTCGACAGCGATATGCAGCATCCGCCGGAGCTCATTCCGCAACTTGTGGATCATTGGGAAAATGGCGCCGAGGTCGTGCAGATGATCCGCAAAGACGGATCCGAGACGCGGCTGGCCAAACGTCTGACGTCCCGCTGGTTCTACCATTTTCTGCAGCGCCTGGGCGCGGTGGATTTGCCCGCAGGCGCGTCCGATTACCGGTTGCTGTCGCAACGTGTTGCCGCGGTGGTGCGCGGGCAGATCACCGAAAGAAATCCATTTTTGCGCGGGCTGGTGTCCTGGGTCGGATTCAAAATCGTTCACCTGCCGTTCAAGCCCAGTCCGCGCCAGGCCGGCCGCTCCCACTATCGTTCGTCAACCCTGATCAATTTTGCCCTGAACGGCATCTGCTCCTTTTCCAAGCTGCCGCTGCGGTTTTGCGTCGGATTGGGAATGGCCATCGCCTGTTTGAGCTTTTTCGGCGGCTTCCTCGAGATCATCTTCTATATGCTGGGAGCGATCGAGGTGCCGGGCTGGTCCTCATTGATTGCCGCCGTGTGTTTCCTCAGCGGCGTGCAGCTGTTCTTTCTCGGCGTCATCGGCGAGTACGTCGGACTCATTTTCGATGAGGTCAAGGGCCGGCCCAGATACATCGCGGATCGCCGATACCTCAACGGCAGGCCTGCGCGATGTGAGGGAGCCGAACGAACGTCGGCGGCGCATATCGCGCCGGGCGACACCATGGCAAACGAAAGAGTGGAACCGTTATGAACAGGGCAGACCGCGCGAGCGAGGCGCGCCCGTTCATGGCCGGAACGGAAACTGCGGAGCTGACCTCGATCGTCACCGGCCGGACCGATTCGCTTTTTGCGACCGATCTGGCGGCCAGCAGCGACCACATCCTGGCAAAAATTCGCGGACGCCGGGTCCTGGTGATCGGCGGCGCCGGCTCCATCGGCGCGGCCACGGTTCGGCTTATCCTCGATTACCTTCCGGCTGCCCTGCACGTTGTCGATCACAACGAGAATTCTCTGGCGGAGCTCGTCCGCGAATTCCGCGGCCAGCCGGCCGGCATTCCCGATATCGACTTTCGTGCCCTGCCGCTTGATTACGGCAGCCCCGTCATGGAACGTTTTTTGACGGATTCACCGCCATACGATGTCGTGTTGAATTTCGCCGCGCTCAAACATGTCCGGTCGGAAAAAGACATCTACTCCGTCCTGCAAATGTTCGACACCAACGTCGTCAGGCACATTCGCTTCAAGCGCTGGCTCGCCGATTACCGGCATGGCCCGACCTACTTCGCGGTATCGACCGACAAGGCGGCCAATCCGGTGAGCTTGATGGGGGCGAGCAAACGGCTGATGGAGGATCTGATTTTCGAGGTCGCCGCCGAGAAATACCAGTCATCGACCTCGGCGCGATTTGCCAACGTCGCATTCTCGAACGGCAGCCTGCTGCAAGGCTTCGGTTATCGATTGGCCAAGCGGCAACCGCTTGCGGTGCCGCGCGGCACGCGGCGCTATTTTATTTCCCACCGGGAAGCGGCGGAACTTTGCATGCTGGCAACGTGCCGGATTCCGGGCAATCACATCGCGGTGCCGCGCGCCGATGCCAAATTTCAATTGCAGCTCCTGGAAGAGGTCGCGTGCGCGTTTCTGGAATATTGGGGCCTATCGCCGGAGCGCTATTGCGATGAAGGCCGTGCGCGCAATGACGTCGAACGGTTGGCGCGGGAGGGCCGCTGGCCGCTATTGCTCACGCCGTTGGACACCGGCGGCGAGAAAGCCTTCGAGGAATTTGTCGGACTTGGCGAGAGCCCGACCGACTGCGGATTGCTCAACGTATCGGCACTGCGTCACGTGCCATGCGCGGCCGCCGAACGCAGATTATTCGATGACATCACACGCTGGGTGAACGAGCCCTCGCTCACTATTGCCAAAAACGCGTTCGTGAACGCGATCTCCGACGCCTTGCCGAACTTCAGCCATTCGGAATCCGAACGAAACCTGGATCAGCGATTGTGACACAGGACGGTACCCGCTCCGCGTCGACAGCGGCCGTCGCGGAAATTCCGGCTATCGCCATCTCGAATTGCCTGGTCTGTGGCGGCCGCATGCAGCCGAGCCGCCTGCCGGGCTTGGTCAAGTGCGACGACTGCGGTTTCATTTCCGCCAATATGACCCTCACGAACGAGGAAGTAGCCGCGCTCTACGACCGGGGCTATTTTCATGGCGACGAGTATTTGGACTATGTCGCCGAAGAAGAGAGTCTGCGGCTCAATTTCAACGGCCGCCTGCGCACCTTGCAGCAAGTCGTTCCGGATCTTCGCCAGCGCGACATTTTCGAGATCGGCTGCGCTTACGGCTTTTTTCTCGACGAAGCGCGGCATTTCGCGAAGTCGGTTGCGGGAATCGACATTTCGCAGGACGCGACCGCCTATGGCCGCGGCAGGTTTGGATTGGATATCCAGCAGGGCGATTATCTCAACCGCGCGCTAGGCAGGAAATACGGCGTCATCGCCATGTGGGACACCGTGGAGCACCTCCAGCGTCCGGATCTTTTCATTGCGAAAGCCAAAGATGATCTGCAGCCGGGAGGCGTGCTTGCGCTGACCACCGGCGACATAGGGAGCATGAATGCCCGGTTGCGCGGACACAAGTGGCGCATGATACATCCACCGACTCATCTGCATTATTTTTCAGCCGGCACCATGAAAGTGCTGCTCGACCGGCACGGTTTCGACGTCGTGCATCTCAGCCATCCCGGAATCTCGCGGAAGCTTCGCTCCATTCTCTATTACGTTCTGGTGTGGCGAACGCGAAAGACCGATCTTTACAATGCATTGAGCCGTTGGCGCGTGTTCGACCTGCGCATCAATGCCAATATGTTCGACATCATGTATGTCATTGCGCGGCGCCGTTCCTGACGCAAATCGGCGATTGGGATGCGCCACGACGCCAAAATGTTACGAACCGCCATTGAGCGACACGCTCACCGGCGGGGCCTCGACATTGACGCCTTCGCCAATGCTTTCGTCGTGGCGTTCGGCGCGAGGGCGGATCGAGAAATAACGGCGCACGATACGGATCATGGGACGCTCGTAGATCAGATACGAGATCCGGGCGACGGCGACGGAAACGAGCATCAGGATCACGAACAGCACGAACCGGGTGATGAGCGGCTGATTGTCGGCAAGCCGGTGGCCGAGATTGTGCATGACCCAATAGTGCAGCAGATAAAGCGAGTAGCTCGCCTCGCCGCCAAGCACCATCCATCGATTGGACAGCGCGCGTGAAAACACCTGTCCCTTGACGGCCGATGCGCCCATCACGATGCCGAATGCGCCGGCGACGCATGTGGTAATGGCGCCGCTCACCGGCAGCCGCATGGCATTGCAGTAGACGTAGGCGACCACGATAACGGCCAGCGCCGCGCTGCCCGCGACCATGGCGCGCGCCGGCTCTACTCTTGTGGTCATGACGAATTGCGCGGTGACGGCGCCGATCAGAAACTCAAAAACGCGGATCCACGGCGAATTGTAGATGAGCCAATGGGAAAAATCATGGGCGGCTGTCGGATTGCCGGTGTAGAGCGCCGCCCAATTGTTCAAATAGCCGCGATATTCGGTGAGCTCGTAGGCGAGGCCTGCACCGATCAAAGCGACGATACAACCGATAATGACCAGGCGCGTCCCCGCGAGCCGGCGCAACATCGGCGCCAGCAGCGGGTAGCTCAGGTAAAAGAACGCCTCGGTGGACAACGACCACATCAGACCGGTGGCGTTGCTGTAGGCCTCGGTCGCGGCTCGATCGCCGAAGACCCAGAACCACCACGACTGCGTGAACGTCAAATAGAGCGGGATCGGCCCCAGATTATCGACTTTGCCGTCGGCCTCCCTGAACGCTTCGACGGTGGAGATGACGAACACCAGCAAAAACAGCGGATACAAGCGCGCGAACCGCGCCACGAAGAAGGCGCGAACCCCGCCCGGAAGCGATACCGAGGACCCGTAATTATAATGGATGACGAATCCGCTCAGCACGAAAAACAGCGTCATGCCGATATTGGCGAGCGCGACGAGCGGCGCATTATACCCGGTAATGGCCGAATTCTGCTGGAACAGCAGAATGTAAAAGTAGCCGTGCGAAAACAGAACGGTGCCGGCGGCGATGAAACGCAGCCCATCGAGCGAAGCGATATGCGGATGTACGGGGTCGATCGTGGTGTTGCGGAGGGTCTCTGCCGTATTCATGAGCGCTCCGCCGCCAGTCCTCGGTCGCGTCAGTGTATTTTATGAGAGTACCAGCCGCCGCCGACTATAGCGGCGCGACACTCGATCCACAACTATCGCGCGGAATAGCTTCCTCGCGCTCATCGGACATAGGGCGTGAAAAGCGGCACGATCAGGAACTGATAAGCCAGCAATGCACCGATCATGGCAACAAACAGCATGCCGACGACGATCTCGCGGCGCGCGGAATATGTTTGTCCCGCCGCCAGCAAATTGGCTTCGCGCGGGCCGAAGCTGCGTAACAGACGCCGCGCCACCAGCGCGCGCAGCCACGCGCGGGCCGGGACCTCGATCAAGCGAAAGGTCGCGCTCGACAGGATCAACGTCAGAGCGATGGCCATGACAATCCGAAACGCGGCCTCCAACTCCACGCCGTAACGGAACTCCATCGACGGCCGCTCGAAGATCCGCAAGGTCCAGGTGTGAACGCAGTAGATCGAAAAACTCAAGTCGCCGAGCCGGACCATCAGCGGGGTCGACAGCATCGCCGCGACGGAGGACGATCGATAACGGCTGACGCAGAAGACGAGCACGGCAAGCCCGACGGCGCAGCCGAAATTCTGCTTGAGCAGCGTCACGTATATCGCAACGTTGGTGCCGAACGGCTTGAACAGGAAGACCAGCGCGAAGGCGAAGAGAAATACCAGCGAAGCGTGGAGTAAAATACGGCCCCAGAACGCCTCGCGCGGCGACACCGGGTGCGCCGCAAAGATCGCGTAGATCTGCGCGCTCAGACAGCCCAAGATAAACTCGAACACCCGCCCGTACGGCGAATAATAGAACAACCACCTATAGACCGTGTGCTCGTCTCCGCCGATCTGATTCATGTGGCGCACGGCAAATGCGTCGATGGCGCCGCGGTGGCCGGCGGCGTAGCCATAGGCCGTCAAGACCACGGCCGACATCGCGCCCGCGGTGACGAGCAGGCCGGCGATACTGCGCATGCGGGCGACGTGCAGCACCAAGACGACATACGTCAAATAAAAGAAAAACTCGGACGATAACGACCAGCTCAAGCCGAACGTACCGTCGAGCACGAGCCTGTCGCCGAAGAGCACGATGTAAACCCACGACTGCGTCAACGTCAGAAAATGACCCATGACGAGCAGCAAATTCAGGCTGTGCTCATAATACCATTGCAGGACCCCATCGACGGCGAGGCCGACCAGAAAAAAGCAGATGAACAGCGGATAGATGCGGGCAAAACGCGCGCCGAGAAATTCGACGATCGCCCAGCGCGGCCGCATGGTCGAGAACAGCCGGCTGTAATTGTAGTGGATGACGAAGCCGCTCAGGACGAAAAACAGCGGCATGCCATATACCGTGAAAAACTCGCCGTAATCGAAAACCGTCCGTGTATCCTTGAAATTCGCGAGCCAGCTGCAGGCGTGCGAAAACAGGATGCAAAACGCCGCCAGGAAACGCAGGCCATGCAACGCCCGCAATTCGTGCGAGCTCTCGCCGACCTGGCTGATGCCGGTCTTTTTTGCAAGCTCCGCCGCGGCCATCGCCGGCGGCGATTCGGCCACCGCGGCGTTGCTGCCGCCGGGCGCGGGCTTTGCCGTGACGTCATCCATCGTGTCCGCACCTTCCGCCTCGGACCGGCGCGATAGTATCTGAGGAGGCACGAGGGCTCAATTGGAATGCGCGGAACCGAGCGAATCGATTTCGTTTCCGGCACTATGCGCGTGACGACAACTTCGATCGTCGTCGGCCGCATGAGCTGCGCGGCTATCCGGCACAGCCTTGCTTGAGAAAACCCGGCTCTCTATGATGCGCCGCACGCATCGGGCCGTAGAATCGGCAAAGGGGAAACGGGCCGTTTGTTCGAAGGCCGTTAACGATGGGCGACAAATCAGAAGCAGCGGCATCGAACAAGCGCGCAATAAAACAAATAACGCTGCTGATGCCGGTTTGGGGATACCAATTCATCGGCCGGTTCCTCGAATTCTGCCTGCCGACGCTGCTTGCGCCGAATAACATACCGGCCATCGCGCGGGCAAAGCCTTGCCGCTTCATTTTGCTGTCCAGCGTGGCCGACGAGCCGGTCATCCGGTCGCATCCGGCGTGGCAAAAGCTCGAACGGCACTGCGCCTGCGAAATCCAGTCGATCGACGATCTGATCACCCAAGGCAATCACACGGCGACGATCACGCTCGCCTTTGAACGCGTGTTGCGCCAGTCCGGCGGCGCGATGCGCGACACCTGCTTCATTTTTTTGATGTCGGACTATCTCGTTGCCGACGGATCGCTCAAAACCGCGCTGCGCACGATCGAGGCCGGCGCCAGCGCCGTCCTGGCCGGCAATTTCCAGGTCATCGCGGAGGATGCCGCTCCGCTGTTGCGGCAACGTGCCGATCTTGAATCGCACGAGATCGTCTTGCCGCCGCGGGACCTCGTGCGATGGTCGCTCGCCCATTTGCATCCGGCGACGGTCGCCAACATCGCCAACTTCGGACTGACCCACAACGCCCATACCAACCGGCTGTTCTGGCGCGTCGACGCGGATTGCCTGATCGGACGTTTCTATCTGATGCACCCGATCGCGATCCATCCGGAAACGAGCGATTTCGTCGTCGGCTCGTCGTGGGATTATTCGTTCGTGCCGGAGCTATGCCCGTCCGGCAACATCGCGACGTTGGCGGATTCCGACGACTACCTCGTCGTCGAGCTGCAGCGGCGGGACTATGAGTGGGAGAATTTGCGGCCGGGCCCCGTGATCGCCGCTGACTTGGCGCTAAGCCTGGCGGAATGGACGACCGACTATCATCGGCGCAACGTCGCGCAGACGGTCGTATTCCATGCCGCGGACCGGCCGGCGAACCTGGCGCAGTCCATCGCCAGCTCGGACGCATTCGTCGAGAGCGTACGCCGATCGCTTTCGGCCCCGGCGCTCGACCATCGGCGGCATCCCTACTGGGTCGGATCGATCGCCGTTAACCGGCGCCGAAGTCATCGGCCGCTCAGCAAGGCGGATTGGTCCTTTCTGCTGAGCGAGAAGCCAAGGCAATCGAATTCTTCGCTGCGTCGCATGCGGGCGAAATTGTTTGGTTCGCCGCCCGAGGTCACCAGGCTGCATCCGTTGTGGCCGGACTACAAACTCCCGCTCAAGGCGCTCAACGACATGTTGGCGTCGAATGAACGCGTACTGTTGGTGGCTCACGGTGCCGAGCCGTTCGCGCCATGGATCGTGAGCACGGCCGGCGACATCGTCACCTTGAACTCCGATCACCTGCTGCAATTGACCCACGTTCAATACGGCGAGATCGCCGGAACCTTCGACGCCTGCGTGTTGCTCTCCGGCGATGCGATGCTCGATCAATCCGATGCGCTCATCGAGCATATCGGGCCGTTGCTCAAGGCAAACGGCCGGCTCATTCTCATGGCGATCAACAGCCTGTCGGCTGCGGATGCGGCCGAGTTCAGCCGGAATTTTGCTTCCCAGGCCGGCCGGCTGCTCAACCGGTCGGTTTGGATTGAAGATATCCAATATGTCGAGCTGAGCCGGCGCCGTTCGACCATTCGCAACGTGATGATGCGGCTGGCTGCGGGCAGCAGCCGGATGCCGTTCCTTGCCGCAGCCGCGTTGCCGGTGGCGCTCGCCAATTATTTCACCAACGTGGCCGCGCGCACCAGCAGCACGCCGCCGCCGGGCGTCTGGTCGAGCGTATGTCTGACGCTCCGGGCGTCGGAGCAGGCCGCCCCCTACCCGATGCGGTTCGCGCGGGAAGCAGCGCTCGCGCGCGCCGGCCTCGCGGCGGCGCAGCGCGCGCCGGTACCGGGCGAAGCCCCGCAAATGCCGGTCGGCCTGCCGACGCAGAGCTCGCAGGCGAGCGGCCTGTGGCAGGGTGACGAAGCCCAATTGGCCTCGCATCTCGCTCACTATCGGTTCGTTGCCGCGATAATGGGCGTCCGGCACGACGTCGCCGAATACGGTTGCGCCAGCCCGGCTGGAACGCGGCTGATCCTGCAGCAGTCACGAAAAATGACATTGTTCGACCCTCGGCCGCTGGTGGTCGGCGACTTGCAATGGCGCTTTCAGGACGACTGGAGGTTTGAAGCGCGGTTGCACGACATCGTCTCGACGCCGCTGTCGCGACAGGCCGATTCGGCCTACTGCGTCGACTTCCTGCAATACATTTCCCGGGACGAGGAGGATGATTTTGTCCGGAACTTGCGCGACTCGCTGTCGCGCGATTCCGACTTTCTGCTCATCGGCAGTCCCTCCTATGGCGCCGGAGTCGGCAATCCGCCGGACGCGCCGCGAGCCGACGGACTTACCGCCGCGCGCGGTGAAGCCAAGATTTACCGGCGCACCGGCGCGGAGCTCAAAGCCCTCATGGAGCGCTTTTTTCAAAATGTATTCTTGTTCTCGATGGTCGACGGCGTCGCTCAGCCGGGCATTCAGCCGAACGCCCAGCACGTCTTCGCGCTGAGTTGCGGCAAAAAAGATTGAAGGCCGCAAATATCTCGAAAGTCAGGCGGGCGGTCGCGTTTGCGCCACAAGCGGCGACGCCGTCAAATGCGCGGCTAATCGCGGAACGGAGCGCGCGCCACCAGAAGCATGACGCTCATGACGCCGATGAACGACCACACGGCCAGCCGCCCATAGCCGAAAAATACGTCGCTCGACACCTTTTGCATCTCAACGGCCAACAGAACCATGAACAATGCAATGCCGAAGAGAACGTATTTCCCAATCCGATTGAGCTTACGTTCCATCCGATCCAAACGATCGTGGTCCGGTATTCGAACTGTTCCCATTAAACCCGATATCCCTTTGTTTAATGGCTCCGGCACCGCGGCAAAGACGTTCCCGGAGGCATTCGTTCCAGACCGCCGACCGCGACACCACTGATTCCCTCAACGCTACGACACGGATACACCAGTGACAGGATCGGCATCACGAAGGACTGTCCGCCGCCGACCCGCCTTGAATCGAAACCGGCACGCAGAATCACTTCGCGAGCGCGCGCTCGCCGTGTAATTCGGCCTTCGCCCACAGATTCTGTCAATAGTCGCCGATAGCGCCGGGCAAGTTTTCTGTTTAAAATTATGCCGTAACCTGACTGCGGCTCGATCACGATGCCGGATTTCGCGGCATAAGGAGCCCGTCGCATCCGGCAGCCCACATGAGAACGGGATGAATGGAAATAGCCACGCCATGTCCCCCACGCTCTCCGTGGTCTTGCCGAACTACAATCATGCCAAATTCGTCGGCCGCGCCTTGGCAGCCCTCCTCGGCCAGGAGCGCGCCGCGGACGAGATCATCGTCATCGACGACGGCTCGACCGACGACAGCGTTGCCGTCATCGAGCGGATTGCCGCCGCCGCGCCGACGATCCGCCTGTTGCGCAATCCGAGCAACATTGGCGTGATCCCGACGCTGCAGCGCGGCCTGGAAGCGGCGCGCGGCAAATACATTTATTTCGCGGCGTCGGACGATTGGGTTTTCCCCGGCTTTTTCGCGCTGGCGCTGCGCCGGCTCGAGGCCGATCCCGACACCGGCCTGTTCTGCGGCGAAGCAATGTTGATCGACGGCCGTAGCAACCGGCCGTTCGCCGTGCGGCCCGCGGTGCGGCCACGGCTGCGCGCCGGACGGATCGATGCCGCCGGCACGGCAGAATTGCTGCGCTCGACCGACAATTGGATCCTGACCGGGAGCGCGATCTTCCGCCGCGATTGCGTCACCTGGGCCGGCGGCTTCGATGCACGGCTCGGCTCGTTCGCCGACGGCTTTATCGCGCGCAAGGTGGCGCTGAAGTATGGCTTCCTGTTCGCGCCGGAAATCGTCGCCAGCTGGGTGGTGTTCCCCGACAGCGTCTCGCGCAAGACGGCGCTCGACCTGCAACGCACGAAATACATTCTCGACGTTGTTCCGACCCTGATCGCCGCCGATCCCGGCTTCCCCTCCTGGTACGCGGACGCGTTCCGCGACCGCTGGCGATTTGCCGCGTGCCGCCTGGCGCTCCAGGCCGATCCGATCGAGCGGTCGGTTCTCCTCGAGCTGGGCGCGCCAACCGCTGCCGAGAAGGCCAGATTGGAGTCGATTTTGGCCTGGCCGCAGCGGAACTTGGCGCGCTTGGTGATTCTGGCCCGGCTATGGTATCGGCTGCGGCCGACGTCGCTCTTCGCGCTGTTGCGGACGATGCTGGCGATGCGCGGCGCTCGCCTCGCTTTGCGCTTTCGGTCTGGGCAAATACCCGGTATGACGGCGCCGACTGTCGGGCCGGGCGACGCCTGACCCGAGCTTCACCTTCTGAAGGTCGTCGTTTCCGAAATGCTGACGCAAGTCAAAGATGCGCCCTCGATGACGGCAACGGCGGCTTCCCCCGTCGATTTCGTGTCGCTGTCTAATTTGACCCTCAAAGCCAGGATCGCACGCACGATCTCCGAAGAGATCGTGGCCGGATTCCGCGTCTGGCCGGTCTGGGTCATCATGGGCTGGGACGACATCCGCCAGCGCTATCGCCGCTCGGTGCTCGGCCCGTTCTGGATCACGCTGAGCACGGGCATCTTCATCTTGCTGCTCGGCATCATCTACAGCCGTCTGTTCCATATGGAACTCCAGCATTACATGCCGTACCTGACGGTCGGCTATATCGTCTGGGGCTTCATGTCGGCGACGGTCAACGACGGCTGCATCGCGTTCACCGACAGCAGCCGCATCATCAAGCAGATCAAGCTGCCCTATTCGGTTTATGTGCTGCGCATGGTGTGGCGGAATTTCATCATATTTCTGCACACCATCGTCATCTACATACCCGTCGCCATCGTCTTCAAGATCGAACCGAACTGGGCAATGCTTTTGGCCATACCCGGCCTCATCCTGGTCTGCGTGAACCTGATCTGGCTGACGACGGTCGTCGCCATACTGAGCACGCGCTATCGCGACATCCAGCCGATCATCGGCACCGCCTTCCAGCTCGGCATGTTCGCAACCCCGATCATGTGGCCGATCAGCTCGCTCGGCGACGCCAGGATCGTTGCCGAGCTCAATCCGGCTTATCACCTGATCGAGATCACGCGCGCGCCGTTGCTCGGCGAGTTCGCCGGATTGCATTCGTGGCTCGCCGCGATCGGCCTGGCGATTGTCGGCTCGGTGCTCGCGGCCGCGCTGATGGTGCGGGCGTCGCGGCGTATCGTCTTTTGGCTCTGATTTAAGAGAACGACGTGGCCAGCATATTCCTCAAAAACGTCGGCGTGGATATTCCGATCTTCGACGTCAAGACGGCGTCGCTGAAAAAGGCGTTGCTCGGGCGCACCATCGGCGGGCCCTTTGCCCGATCGGGCGCCCACCTGACGGTGAGCGCGCTGAAGAATTTCGACTTCGAAGCCCATGACGGCGACCGTATCGCGCTGGTCGGCGACAACGGCGCCGGCAAGAGCACGCTGCTTACGGGTGGTCTCCCACGTCTATCCGCCGACCAGCGGCATGGTGCATGTCGTCGGCAAGGTGTCGCCGATGTTCGACACCACGCTGGGCATGAGCATGGATGCCACGGGCATGGAAAATATCCAGATCGCCGGCACCATCTGGGGCATGTCACGCGCGCAAATCAGAAACAGCACCGAGGACATCGTCGAATTCACCGAGCTCGGCGATTTCCTGAAAGTGCCGGTGCGCACCTATTCCAACGGCATGCTGCTGCGGCTGGCGTTTGCCATCGCCACCATCCGCGAACCGGAAATCCTGCTGATCGACGAAGCCATCGGCGTCGGCGATTCCGGCTTCTTCAAGAAAGCCTTCGCCCGCCTGCTGGAGCTCGTCGAGCGGTCGCGCATTCTGCTTGTCGCCTCGCATCAGGACGAGACGCTGCGCCGCCTGTGCAACAAGGCTGCGTGGCTCAGTCACGGCAACCTCATGGACTTTGGTGAATTCGAGAGCGTGCTCAGCGCCTATCGTGGTCCGGATGCACCGGCGCAGCAGCCGGCCACCGCTTGAACGGCAAGTTGCGCTCACACCGCCGCGCGGTTGTGTGCTAGGAACCGCCAGCAGCAAAAACCTGGCGGGCGATGGGCAGCCGTCTCTTGATACCGGTGATCATGTGCGGCGGAGCGGGCACGCGGTTGTGGCCGGTCTCGCGCGAGAGCATGCCCAAACAGTTCGTGCCGCTGGTCGAGGAGCGCTCGACGTTTCAACAAGTGCTCGGCCGCATCCGCGACGCCACGATTTTCGACCGGCCGATCGTCATCACCAATTCGGATTTCCGTTTCGTCGTCGCCGAGCAGATGCGCGAATGCTCAATCGAAGGCGACATCGTGCTCGAGCCGATACGCCGCGACTCCGCCATGGCGGTCGGCGTCGCCGCCGTGCTTGCCGGCGCGCGCGGTCCCACATCGACCGCGATCGTGCTTGCCGCCGATCATGTGGTGCGCGACCCGGATGCCTTTGCCCGCGCCTGCCGTGAAGCGATGGCGGCCGCGGCCGACGGCCGGATCGTCACCTTCGGCATCCCTCCGACGTTTCCGGCGACCAATTACGGCTATATCCGGCCCGGCACCAAACTCAGCGGCGGGGCCGCGTTCGCGGTGGAGTCTTTCGTCGAGAAGCCGGATGCCGCGACCGCGGGCCGTTACATTGCCGAGCGCTATCTGTGGAACAGCGGCAATTTCGTGTTCCGCGCCGATGTGATGCTTGGCGAGATCGAACGTTTCGAGCCCGACATCGCCAAGGCTGCGCAAGCCGCCGTCGGCGGCATGACCAAGGATCTCGATTTCCTGCGCCTGCCGGCCGAGGCGTTCGCCCAGGCGCCGAAAAAATCCATCGACTATGCGGTGATGGAACGCACCGAACGCGCCGCCGTGGTGCCGCTCGATTGCGGCTGGTCGGATATCGGCAGTTGGAGCGCGGTCTGGGACGCGCTCGGCCACGACGCCAATGGCAATGCCGCGACAGGCTCCGTCGTCTTCCTCGACAGCCGCGACAGCTTCGCCCATTCCGACGAAGCCATCCTCACCGCCGTGGTCGGCGTGGACAATCTCGTCGTGGTGGCGACGCCGGACGCGGTGCTGGTGACGTCACGCGACAAGGCCGAGCAGGTCAAGGACCTGGTCGAGCGGCTCAAGGCGCAGAACCGCGAACAAGCCGTCAAGCATTTGCGGGTTTACCGGCCGTGGGGCTATTACCAGGGCGTCGACACCGGCGCGCGCTATCAGGTCAAGCGCATCGTCGTGAAGCCGAACGCCATGCTGTCGCTGCAAAAGCACTTCCGCCGTTCCGAACATTGGGTCGTGGTGCGCGGGGTGGCCGAAGTCACCATCGGATCGGAAATCCGCACCATTGCCGAAAACGAATTGATCTACATCCCGATCGGCAGCGTCCATCGCCTTGCCAATCCCGGGCCGATGCCGCTCGAACTGATCGAGGTTCAGGTCGGCAGCTATCTCGGCGAAGACGACATCGTGCGTCTCACCGACCAGTACGGCCGCAATTGACGATCCGTCACTCCGCCGCGGTCGGCTGGCGCTTGCGCTGGTCGAAGCGGCGGTCGAACACCTGCTCGGCGATGCGGTTTTTCAAAATCTCCACCGAGCCGCCGGCGATCATCCAGCCGCGGGTGCGGCGCATGCAATATTCCACCAGCGTCTCGCCGGGAAAAGCCCATGGCGCCCATGATCTGCACCGCCTCGCTCGCCACTTCGAAGCCGGCCTGGTTGCACGCCACTTTGGCGATGGCCGTCTCGTAGGCCGAGGGCAGGCCGTTATCGGCGTGGGTCGCGGCGCGATAGAGCAGATAGCTGCGCGCTTTCGAGCTTGAGCGCCATGTCGGCGAACTTCCACTGCAAGCCCTGGAACTCGCACAATGGCCGGCCGAACTGCTCGCGCGTCGCCGCATAGTCGCGCGCCGCGTTGAAAGCATAGCGGCCGCAGGCCAGCGCGCGCGCCGTATTGCCGAGCCGCTCGACATTGAAGCCGGCCATCTGCTTCTTGAAGCCGCCGGGGCCGAGCAGCACGTTCTCCGCCGGAATGCGGCAATCGGCGAAATGCAATTCGCACCATTCCTCGCCGCTCATGAATTCCGAAGGCGCAGCGATGGTGAAGCCGGGCGCGCCGCGCTCGATCAGCACCGAGCCGATGCCGCCGAGGCCGGGGCCGAAGCGCACATAGATGAGAAAAATCTGCGCATCCGGGCTGAAGGTGGAAAACACCTTGCTGCCGTTGATGATGTAGTGCGAGCCGTCCGGCCGCGCGCTGGTTTTCAGATCGGTCACCGCGGAGCCGGCGTCGGGCTCGGTCATGCCGAGACTCATGACCATGCGGCCGGCCAGCAGCTCGCCGAGCCAGCGCTCCTTCTGCGCCTCGGTGCCGTATTCGGCGAAGACGCGGATCGGGCCGAAATTGCCGAACTGCACCACGTCGGCGCTGCGCGGGCACACCGCGGCGACCTGCTCGATGGCGATCACCGCATCCATCAGCGTACCGCCCTGCCCGCCGTCGCTGCTCCGGCAGCGCGATGCCCATCAGCCCCTGCTTGGCCATGAGCTGCGCCACGTCGTAGGGAAAGCGCGGATCGTGCGCGCGCTTGAGCGCGCCGGCGGCAAGATGAGCTTGCGCGAAGCGGCGCACCTGAATTCGGCAAATTGCTTTTGCTCGTCGGTGTAATCGAAGTTCATGGTCGCCTCATTGTGCGGTCACGCCGGTCTGTTTGATGATGGCGCCCCATTTGGCTTCCTCGCTGGCGATATCGGCCGCATAGGCTTCCGGCGTGCCCGGCAGCACCTCGGTGCCGTCGGCGGCAAGGCGCTGCCGGATATCGCCGTCGGCCAGCGCATTATTGAGCGCGGCGTTGAGTTTGGCGATGGCCTCCGGCGGCGTGCCGGCCGGCGCGACGAGACCGTAGTGCAGCTCCGCCGCATAGCCGGGCAGTCCGGCCTCGGCGACGGTCGGCACGTCCGGAAACAGCGGCGAGCGCCTGGCGCCGGTCACCGCGATCGCCCGCAAAGTGCCGCCGCGCACCTGGCCGACCACGCTCGCCATCGGGCAGAACATCAGCGCCACCTGTCCGCCCAGCAGATCGGTGATGGCCGGCGCGACGCCCTTGTAGGGAACCGCGGTGAATTTGACATCGGCCATCATGGCAAACAGCAGGGCCGCGAGATGCGTGCTGGTGCCGGTCCCGGTCGAGGCGAAGTCGAGCTTGCCCGGCTCTTTCTTGGCGAGCGCGATCAGTTCGGCGATCGAATGCGCCGGCACGGCAGGATTCACCAGCACGAAATTCGGGCTGGTCGCGATCAAACCGATCGGCGCAAAATCCTTTTTCGGATCGTAAGCGGCATCGGGATAGAGCGATGGATTGATCGCCAATGAGCTCGTGGCGATCAAGCAGCGTATAGCCGTCGGGCGTGCTGCGGGCGGCGTCGCGGGTGCCGATGGTGCTGCCGGCACCGCCGCGGTTCTCGATCACGATCGGCTGGCCGAGGTTTTGGCTCATCTTGGCGGCGACGAGGCGCGCGATCACGTCGTTGCCGCCGCCGGCCGGATAAGGAACGATCAGCGTGATCGGCCGCGCCGGATAATCGGCGGCATTGGCGGCCGCCAAAGCCGCCATGAATCGCAGCGATGCAAACGCAGCGATGCTTGCCGCGACCGCAACGATCATTCGTTTCATGGCGCGCCGGATGCCGCTACAGCTTCTTGATACCGGCCTGATCGATGACCTCTTTGAACAGGGTGATCTCCTTGGTCACCCGCGCCCAAGCCTCGTCGGCGCCCTTGGCGCGCACGAAGAAGCCGGCCTGGAAGAACTTGTCTTTCATTTCCGGCGTGGCCAGAACTTTCAGCGTCTCCGCTTCCAGCCATTTGACATTGGCCGGCGGCGTCTTGGCCGGCGCCAGCAGCACGGCGTCGACGGCGAAGACGAAATCCTTGTAGCCGGCCTCGGCCATGGTGGGCACGTCGGGCAGATCGGGCCAGCGCTGCTCGGCGCAGATCGCGAGCCCGCGCAACGCGCCCGATTTGATATGCGGCTGCGACGGTGCCAGCGAACCCGAGCACATCTGCACGGTGCCGGCGAGCAGCGCTTCGATGGCGTCGCCGCCGCCCTTGAACACCACCGATTCCAGCTTCGGCAGATTTTCGCGGCTTTTCAAAACCTCCAATTGCAGTTGCGGCGTGGTGCCGATCGGCGACGTCGACGCATTGAATTTTTCCGGATTGGCGCGGGCGAGCGCGATGAATTCCTTCATGGTCTTCGCCGGCAGGTCGGATTTGACCACGAAAATGTTCGGCGAGCCGCCCAATTCGCAGACCGGCACGAAATCCTTGTACGGATCGTAGGGGATCGCGTTGTACAGGCCGTAATTGATCGAGTAGGCATTGGTCGCGAGCAGGATGGTGTAGCCGTCCGGCTCGGAGCGCGCGGCATATTCCATGCCGATATTGCCGCCGGCGCCGCCGTGGTTCTCGATGATGAAGGTCTTGCCGGTGGATTGCTGGAGCCCGGCGGCGACCAGGCGGCCGACGATGTCGGACGGACCGCCCGGCGTATTGGCGACCACGATCTTCACGGTGCGGTCCGGATAAGCCGCATAGGCCGGGCGCACGCGCAACAATGCCGGCGCGGCGATGCCGGCGGCAAGCGCGCCGGCAGCTTTGACGATCCCGCGCCGCGACGGGCCGAATGCCTTGATGAGTTTTGTCATGGTATCTCCTGATTTCTGGCCGGCTGCGGCTTTGCTGTCTTTGCCGTTCACTCGCCGAGCGTGATGCCGGCGCCGTGGATGACCGTCGACCATTTGGTCTCTTCGCGGTCGATGATCGCGGCGTGTTCTTCGGGCGTGGTCGATTCCGGCTCGCCGCCTTCGAAGATGATGCGCTTGCGCACTTCTTCCATGGCGAGCGCGGCGCGTAGCTCCTTGTTCAGCCGCTCGATGATCGGCCGCGGCGTGCCGGCCGGCGCCAACAGGCCGTAGCTCAATGTGGCGTCGAAGCCGGGCAATCCGGATTCGGCAAGCGTCGGCAGTTGCGGCATCAGGGTGGAGTGTTTGGCCGAGGTGACCGCGAGCGCGCGGATATAGCCGCCGTCGAGCGCTGCGCGCGACACCGGAATGGGATTGAAGCCGACCTTGACGAAGCCGCCCATCAGATCGGTGTTCAGCGGGTTCGAGCCCTTCTCCGGAATCTGCTCGACCTTGACGCCGGCCTGTTGCGCGAACAGCACCGAGGCCAGGTAATTGACCGTGCCGATGCCCGGCGTGCCGACCTGATAGGGCTCCTTGGCGCTCTTCATCAAGGCGATCAGTTCGCCGACGCTGTGCACCGGCAAATCCTTGTGCACCAGCAACAGCGCCGGCGCCGACGCGATCAGGCCGATGGGGGCAAAATCCTTGCGCGGATCGTAGCCGACATTCTTGTAGAGGTTCGGGCCGGTCGCCAAGGTCGAGGTGTAGCCGAGGATGATGGTATAGCCGTCGGGCGTGGCGTGGGCGACCTGGCGCGTACCGACGGTGCCGCTGCCGCCGGCATTGCGGTTCTCGATGACGATCTGTTGGCCGAGCGCCGCGCTCATCTTGTCGGCCACCGAGCGCGCCATGATGTCGTTGGTGCCGCCGGGCGGCAGCGGAATGACCAGGATGATCGGGCGGCTCGGGTAATCGTCGGCCGCGACCGGGCCGGACATGCCGAATGCGACGATGGCCGCGACAACCGCGGCAGCCGCCGTCAGCCTCGCCAGAGCACTCTGCCCGTTCAACGCGTCCTCCACTTTTTTGTTGCAGCACCTGCCGGTGCCGGCCGATATATGTAGCCTACCTGTTGGCCCGGCTCGTTGTCATGCGCCGTGTCACGCTGCCGCATCAACGCCGGTACGATTGCAATGACCTGGTCCGACACCTTCCTCGGCATATTGAAGAACAACGACGTCCACCTCATCAGCCATGTCGGGATTGATGAGTGTCCGAGGTAGCGTCATTGTTGGCCGAAGCGTTCGCGCTACAGCAAGCCGGTCGGCTGGCGGAGGCGGAAGAGACTTACAATCAAATTCTGGCAACGCAGCCCGACCATTTCGACAGCCTGCATTTGCTGGGTATTGTTTTTCATCAAGCGCGGCGATCACGCCCAGGCGCTGCGGCAAATAGACCGCGCGCTCAAGATCAATCCCAATCACATCGTTGCCCTGAATAATCGCGGCATTGCGCTCAGAGAGCTGCAGCGTTTCGAGGAAGCGCTGGCGAGCTACGACCGCGCGCTGGCGCTGTGGCCCGGCTATGCCGAGGCGCTGTTGGGTCGGGGCCACGCCCTCAAAGAGCTCAAGCGGTTCGAGGAGGCGCTGGCGAGCTACGATCGCGCCCTTGCGCTTCGCCAGGATTTTAACGACGCGCATGTCAGTCGTGGCAATGCGCTGCACGCGCTGGCGCGGTTCGAGGAGGCGCTGGCGAGCTACGACCGCGCGCTTGCGCTGCGGCCGGACTATGCCGAGGCGTATTCCAGCCGGGGCGCCACCCTGCATGAGCTCAAGCGCTTCGAGGAGGCGCTGGCAAGTTACGACCACGCGCTCGCGCTGCAGCCGGACTATGCCGAGGCGCGCTACAATCGTGGCAACGCCCTGCATGCGCTCAAGCGCTTCGAAGAGGCGCTGGCGGACTACGAGCACGTACTCGCGCTGCGGCCGGATTATGTCGAGGCGCTCGTCAATCGGGGCACCGCACTCCACGCGCTCAATCGGTTCGAGGAGGCGCTGGCGACCTACGACCACGCGCTTGCGCTGCGGCCGGACTATGTCGAGGCGCTCGTCAATCGGGGCATTATCCTGCATAAGCTGAAGCGGCTCGAGGAGGCGCTGGCGAGCTACGATCGCGCGCTCGCGCTGCGGCCGGACTATGTCGAGGCCCACTATAACGAGGGGATGAGCCGGATGCTGGCCGGCGACCTCCAGCGCGGCTGGCCAAAGCTGGAATGGGGATGGGTTGCCGCGCGGCAGCGATACGTGAAGCGCAATTTCTCCCAGCCGCAGTGGCGCGGATCGAACGAGATTGCCGGCAAGACCGTCCTGCTCCATGCCGAGCAAGGGTTTGGCGACATGATTCAATTCTGCCGCTACGTACCGCGCGTCGCGGAGCGAGGCGCGCGCGTGATCTTTGAAGTCTACGAGCCGTTGTGCGAGCTGATGAGCACGCTGCCCGGTGGGGCGCAAATCGTATCGAAGGGCCAACCGCTGCCCGATTTCGATATGCACTGCCCGATGATGAGCCTGCCGCTGGCGCTCGGCGCCGAGTCCGCGACCATCTTGTCGCAAACGCCCTATCTGCGGGCATCGCCACAGGCGGTGATGGATTGGAACGGCCGATTGGGGCCGCGACACCGGCCCAGAATCGGCCTCGCCTGGTCGGGCCTGCCGGCGCACGATAACGACCGCAATCGATCGATGCGGCTCAGCGCTTTCTTGCCGCCCGTGGCGGGTTTCAATGCGACCTATGTCAGTTTGCAGCGCGAGGTGCGCGACGTCGACGCGCCCATGCTGCAAGGCCGCAGCGACGTGCTTCATTTCGGCGACGAGCTCGAGACCTACGCCGACACGGCAGCGCTGATCGCGAACCTGGACCTTGTTATCTCCGTCGACACCAGCGTGGCCCACCTCGCCGGTGCGCTGGCGAAACCGGTGTGGATATTATTGCCGTTCATTCCCGACTGGCGCTGGCTGCTCGATCGCGACGACAGCCCGTGGTACCCGACGGCCCGGCTGTTTCGTCAGGATGAGACGCGCGGATGGGACAGCGTCATGGCGCGCGTTCATACTGCGTTGGATGATGATTTACGCCGGAGAGAATGCCCATGAAAAAGCCTGTGCTGGCGCTCGCCGCGGCGCTCTGCGTGATCGCAACCGCAAGGCCCGCGCCGGCGCAGGACTGGCCGGCGCAGCCGATCCATATCGTCGTGGCGTTCGGCGCCGGCGGTGGCGCCGACATCATCGGCCGCATCCTCGCCGATGCCATGCAGGAGCGTCTGGGCAAGCCGGTCATCGTCGAGAACAAGCCGGGCGCCGGCGGCATCCTCGGCAATGAACTGGTCGCCCACGCCACGCCCGACGGCTACACGCTCGGCATCATGACCGCGGGCCAGATCATCGCCGCGGTGACGCGCAAGGACATGCCGTACGACACCGCCGCGCTCACGCCGGTGGCACAAGTCGCGAGCGCGAGCCTTTTGATCGTGACGCGGCCGGATTTTCCCGCCAACAGCGTCAAAGAGCTGGTCGAAGCCGCCAAGGCCGATCCGGGCAAGATCGTATTCGCCAGTCCGGGCTTCGCCGCCACCCAGCATTTTGCCGGCGAATTGTTCAAGCAGATCGCCGGCGTGAACCTTTTGCATGTGCCATTCCGCAGCTCGCCGGAAGCCATCAACGCGGTCCTCGGCAAACACGCCGACGTGCTGTTCGATACGGTCTCGGCGCTGCTCGGCCAAGTGCAGTCCGGCGCGCTCAAAGCGCTCGCCGTGACCGGCAAGGACCGGTTTCCCGCCGTGCCGAACATCCCCGCGGCGGCCGAGTCCGGCGTGCTGCCGGGCTACGACGTGACGACGTGGTACGGCGTATTCGGTCCGCCCGGCGTTCCGGCCCCGGTCGTCGCCAAGCTGAACAAGACGCTCAACGACATCATCGCCGATGACAAAGTACGCGAGCGCCTGGTCACGGTCGGCGTCGTGGTCAAAGGCTCGACGGCGGCGGAGTTCGGCACCTTCATGGCGAGCGAGTACAAGCGCTGGAACACCGTGCGCGAAGCCGCGGGTATTGCGCAGCAGTAGCCGCGAGTCAGCAGACCCCCACCTATCCTCCCCCCTTTCAGGGGGAGGAAACGCGAGCCGGATACACGGAGTTCATTTTAGGCACAGCCGTGCAACCTTCTCTCTCCTCCCCCTGAAAGGGGGAGGATCAAGGAGGGGGTCGCGGGCCGCAATCACAGCCCCAAAAATCTTCACTCCGCCCTCACCGCACCTTGACCGGCCCGAACATGATGTATTGTAGACCCTTCCGCGATCGATGACGAAGAGCCGGCCATGAGTCCGCAGCTCACGGTGTGGTACAACACCAAATGTCCGGTCTGTAACGCCGGCATCGACTGGCAGCGCAGCCGGCTGGTGCGCGCCGCCCGCGCCGGTTTGATCGAATTTCGCGACATCAATCTCGAGCCCGACGCGCTGGCCCGCTTCGGCACCAGCCTGGCAGACGTGCGCCGCCGGCTGCACGGCGTCGATGCGGATGGGCGGCTGCATGTCGGCGCCGATTGCGCGATCGCCATTTGGCGCGCCACGCCGGGCGACGGCTGGCTCGCAAGGCTCGCCGGCTTGCCGGGCATTCATCAAATCTCTGCTTTCGGCTATGACCAGTTCGCCGATCTGCTCTACGCCTGGAATTGCCGCAAGGGACACTGGTAGGTCATGCGCATGCTCGCCATCGCCATCGCGATGCTCGCCGCAACGGGCACCGCCAAAGCCGCCGCGATCGACGCCTTCATCTCCACCGCGCTCAAGACGGTCACCGACGAAGTGATTCCGCCGTTCGAGCGCGCCGGCGGCCACACCGTTCGCGCGCTCTACGCGCCGCCCGGCGCTCTGCTCAAGCATTTCGCAGCCGGCGAGCCCGCGGATATCTTCCTCACCGGCCGCGAGGCGGTCGACCAGCTGATCGGCGAAGGCAAGATCGTGTCCGGCCGCATCGATCTCGCCACCACCGGCATCGGCATTTGCGTGCGCAAGGGCGCGCCGAAGCCGGACGTATCGACGCCGGACGCATTCAAGCGCGCCATGCTCGCGGCAAAAACCGTGGGCTACGCCTCGCCCGCCGGCGGCAGCATCGTCGGGCCGCATATTCAGAAGATATTTGCGCAGCTCGGCATCGCCGAGCAGATGGCGCCGAAGTCAAAGCTGTCCGCCGGCGGACCGAACGGCCGGGTCAGCGTGCTGGTGGCGAGCGGCGAAGCCGAGATCGGCCTGCAGCAGGTGACCGAGCTTTTGTCGAACCCCGACGTCGAGGTGATCGGCATGCTGCCGGCGGACTTGCAGCAGATCACGATGTATTCCGCCGGCATCACGACGAGCGCCAAACAACCCGACGCAGCGCGGGCATTGATCCAGGCCTTCACCGCGCCGGCGGCGAAGCCGATTTTTAAAGCCAAGGGATTGGATCCGCTATGACTGCAGGCACTCGTTATGCGAGCCCTCGTGTTCGCGGCCGTGCTGATTGTCACCGGGCCGGCGCGGGCCGCGGAGATCGATGCGCTGATCACAACCGCCATGAAGGCTGCGATCGACGAGCTCGTGCCGTCCTTCGAGCGCGACACCGGACACACCGTGCGCGTGAACTATGGACCGTCCGGCGGTATCGCCCGCCGTTTCATCGGCGGCGAGCCGGCCGACGTGATCGTCATCGACAGCGGCGCGCTCGACGACCTCATCCGGCAAGGCAAAGTCTTGCCCGACCCGACCGCGATCGCGAGCACCGGCATCGGTATCTGTGTCCGCAAGGGCGCGCCCAGGCCGGATGTCTCGACGCCCGAAGCGCTCAAACGCGCCTTGCTGGCCGCCAAATCCATCGCTCACACCGCGCCCGCCGGCGGCGGCATCACGGCCGCGCATATAACGAAGCTGTTCGAGCGGCTCGGCATCGCCGCAGAGGTCACGCCCAAGGTGAAACTCGCCGCCGGCGGACCCAACGGGCGCGTCAGCGTTTTGGTGTCGAGCGGCGAAGCCGAGATCGGCTTGCAGCAGGTGTCCGAGCTGATGTCGAACCCCGACGTGGACGTGATCGGCATGCTGCCCGCGGAGCTGCAACAGATCACGACCTACGCGGCCGGCGTCACGATCGGCGCCAAGCAGGCCGACGCGGCGCGGGCTCTGATCCAGGTGCTCACTGCGCCGTCGGCGAAGCGGATCTTCGAAGCCAAGGGGCTGGAGCCGCTGTAAGGTGGATTGGCCAACGGGTCCGGCCCGAAGCGGCCGGCCCGATGACAGGCTCCGCGTCATCCGCCGGGTCATGAACTCCCCAACCATCATGGCACGAAGGCGGACAGTGGGCGCGATCCGGCCTGATCAGATTATCGGCTGACGATCACTTTTCCCTCTCGCGCGACGGCGGCGAGTTGTAGTGGCGGGTTTGGCGCCGGTCCGTGAATAACCTTGCCGCCGTCGGCGACGTCGAACACGCTAAAATGGCACGGGCAGCCGAGCACCGGATTTTTCACATCGACATCGAAAGTATCCCGCGCAACATTGACGTCGTTGAAATATCGGGCGGTGCATTTGGCATGCGGGCAGATCAGGCTCGACGCGTACCATCGCTCGTCGGCGAGCTTGATCAGGATGCCGGGTAACTCTTCGCCGTCGAGCTGGAAGGTGAATTCGGCGGCATCCCAGGTTTTGGCGACGCTTGCCTGATCGACCACCGCCAATGCGGATTGATCCGCAGCGACCGCGGCGGAAGCGGCTAGGGCCGGCAGCGCGACCAAACCCAATATCAATTGTCGGCGTTGCAACTGGAGTTCAGTCGCCGCCGAACATGAGATTGGGCGTTGATCGCGCGCCGGCAAGGAATCAGCGCTCCGTCCGCCGCTCGAGCCCGAACATGCCGAGAAATTCGTCGTTGCTCAAGACTTTCGACCACATCGGATATGTGTTCTTCAGCATCTGCTCGGACTGCTCGGGAAAATAGCCGGCCATGGCATCGCGCAGCGCGTAGACGTGATATCCCAAGTCATAGGCGCTGGTGACCGTGGCATAGACGCAGACATCGGTGGTGAAACCGGCGACGGCGACGTTCTTGATCCCCTTGGAACGCAACATCTGATCGAGACCGGTGCCGCCGAACGCGGTGGTTTGAATCCGCGGCGGCAGGAACAAATCCTTGTCGCCTTCGCCGGGTTGCAGCGGCTCGTAATACGAGGTTTCCTTGGTGCCTACCTTCCAGGCTTGGCGCAAAATCTGGCCGCGATGGAAGCCGCCGGGATTGGTCGGGTCGAGTTCGCGGTAATCGTGGCTGTAGCCTTCGGTGATATGGACCACCGTGATGCCCAGGCTGCGCGCCTTCTTGACCAGATCGACGGTGCGATCGAGAAGATGCTTCTCATCCAGCTCCTTTTGCACATTGTGATAATTGGCGCCGGCGGGATTAGTGAACGGATATTGGAAGTCGACAAGAATGAGCGCGGTTTCAGCCGGGTTGAGCACCTTGTCGAGCGGCGGCAGGCCTTGTGCATTGACGTTCGATGCGCCGAACAAAACGAAGGCGGCGAGCGCTGCGGCATTGAACGTCGATCGCCCGGTCCAATCATGAAAAGCAGAACGCGGACTGATTCTAAGCATGGGGTCACTCCCTTGTGTTGCGCTCCCTCCGCGTCGCTTCGCCTTCGTGCGAAGTCTTCGCTCAGAGAAGGGCATTTCTCCACAATAGCCGGCACCCTGCAATACCAAGTTTCGCACCGACCCGACGCTCTGTCTTGCAGGAATGCCGGAAGGCGCCAATAATTAACGCCAGTTCGGGGGCCAACTGGAAAATATGCCGGTTCGTCTGCGTTTCGAGGCGCAGGGCAACAAGATCGAACGTGCTTGGAGGAACGCCGTGAAAGAATTCATCAGGCAGGATTTTGGCCGCGCGCCTTCCCGCCGGCAATTGATATCGGGTCTGGCCGGGCTCGGAATGAGCACGGTCGCCGTCAAGGTTTTGGCTCAACCTTCCCCGGCCCAATCCGCAATGGCCCCGGTCATGCGTCCGGCACCCGGGGAAACGCTGGTCTATGACGATTTCAGTGCCGGCGGATGGCCTTCGCCGCGCTGGCTGAAGTTCCGGTCGGCGGAATACGATTTTTGGGACCCCGCGACGGTGGTGCGCGCTCCCGGCACGCCTGAGAATACGCTGACGATCGATTTGCCGCGCTTCACGACCTCGCATCCGAACCATGTGAAAGCGCTGATGCTGTCGACCACCGCTTTCGACCTCGAAGAGAGCCGCGGCTTTACGGTGCGGGCCGAAATGGCCGTGCGCACCTTCGGAACCGAACACAACACATTCGGTCTCGAGCCCGGCGACCCGCGTCTCGCCACTGGCGCCCTCGTGGTCATCGATCCTGAAACCGGCATGGTGTTCGACTTTTTCGTCTCGAACGACCGGATCAGGCCGCTCTATGAGCGGTTGACGTTTAAGCGCAAAGAGCTTGGTCCCTATCCGGCCTATTCGATCTTGGGCGAGACCGTGCCGACACGGATGGGAGAATGGCATCTTTATGAAATTCGCTACGACCGCGCCGTCGACCGCGTCGAGTGGCGGATCGATCGCAAATTGATCGCCGCTCGGAGCCGGATCGGCGCACCCGACGGGATGGATGGACCCATCGTAAAATTACGCCGTCCGCGCATCGGCGGCGGGCTTTTCACCTTGCTCGACGATCTCAACAACGATCGCGTTACGGCCGACGATAATCCCAAGATTCCAGGTTTTATCCGCAGCAACTGGGAAGATCGCTTTGACCAAGGCGGCCAGGTATCGTTTCGCAAGTTCGAGGTCGAGGGATAGAATTGAGCGCTTGAACCCGCCGTTGCGTGGTTCCGCTCCTCTCCCACCCGATCGGACCGCCCAGAGACGGTGCAAGCGAGAAGTCCGGCGCCGGTACGACCTTTTCGAAACATAGGAGAAGTTTGATGAGAGCAAATCGATGCGCCGTGGCCCTTATGGCCGGAATCTGCACCGTCATGATCTCGACGGCCATCCTCGCACAAGATCCGCCCTGGCGGCACGAAATCCGACGGCTGGATGTGCCGGGCGCGCCCGACAAGCAGATCGTTGTCGAACTGAACGAGTTCAAACCGGGCGATGGGCTGGATCGTCATTCCCATCCGGGGATCGAGCAGGGCTATGTCATTCAGGGCGCCATGGTGCAGCAGCCGGGCAAGGATCCGATCATGTTTCCGACCGGCACACTGCTGTCGAACATGCCCGACGTCGTTCACGGTGGCTTCAAGGTTGTCGGGGACACATCGTTGAAGGCATTTTCGGTCTACGTCGTCGACCGCAACAGGCCGCTTTACGACTGGGCGAAGTAGCAAGCGTAGGGCAAAGGCGCCAACGGGTCCGGCCCGAAGTGGCCGGCCCGATGACAAGCTCCGCACCGTGCCCACCAAAGCGTTTCGGGAAACTCTGATGTCCCGCTACCGGCGGCTCAAGATCGAAGGCGGAGCGTTTTTCTGCACGCTTGCACTCGCCGACCGCGGCGGCAACGCGAACCAACTATCCGAATGTTTCGGTAGATGAAGGCGCGCCGTGCCCACGACTGTGCTGAACAGATCGCAGTCGAGCATGCTGCCTTGAGCGCGGCCGAGCTCACCGTATAAAAGGGGTCAAGAACGACCGATTTGCGATGACCGCGCGTTACCTGAAGTGAACAAGAAGACCGCGGTTATGAAACCATCATCTTAGGGCGCCAAAAAGAAAGGGCCACCGCATGCGATTGCCTCTCATTCCACCGACCGATTTGGATGCCGAGCAGCGGCACCTCTATGATGATATGCGCAAGGGCATCGAAGCGAATTTCAAAGGGTTCACTGCGATCGACGATGGCGGCCGGCTGATCGGCCCATGGAATCCCTGGCTGCATTTTCCGAAATTCGGCGGCCCGGTTTGGGAACTGGTCAAGTCATTGTCCACCGCCCCGAAATTGCCGCGTCCGGTCCGCGAAATTGCGATTCTCGTGACTGGGGCACACTTTCATTCCGCGTACGAGATCTACGCTCATGTGCTCGTTGCCGAATTGCGCGGAATTGACGACGACAAGATTGCGACGATCATCGCCGGTCAGCGTCCGGGCGATCTCACGCGCGAAGAAGCCGTCGCTTACGACTTGGCGTCAGCTCTTGTTTCAGGCGGCGTTCTGCCGGAGCTGACGTATCGACAAGCCGTCGAGCTGTTTGGCGAAGAGGGAACGGCGGAGTTCATTTATCTCGTCGGGCTTTATTGCATGGTTTCCGTGACGCTCAACGGATTCGATGTGCCTGTCCCGGCGCCGACGAAATAAATAGCCCGTAGGGCGGATTAGCCGAAGGCGTAATCCGCCGAAAGTGGCGCCGGAACAACCGAGCGGCGGATTACGCTTCGCTAATCCGCCCTACGCGCTCAAAGATAAAACCCGTCCGGCCAAGCCGTTATCGGCCTCCGCTCCATACCTTCCGCCACAGGTCGAGCCTTGCCTTGAGCGGGTCCGGTCCGACGACGACACCGTTGTTGGTGAAATTGATCAGTTTATCGACGGCCGGGTCATGACGCGGCCATTGCGGCCGGTTGCCGCCGTTCGGATCGCCGGTCCTGGCAAACGATACCCAGTAGGCGCTGGCCAATTCGGCCATCTTCTTGTCGTCGCCGGTCACTTTATCGCCGAAAACGTCCGCCGGGATATCGAAGGTGAAGGGAAGGTCAGAATCGTGCAGCGCGCCCTTCACTTGGCCGCGCTCCGACTCAGCCACATAGGAAAAACGGTAGACATAGGCAGGATAGCCGGCGCGAGCGACCTCGTCGGCAAGATAACGCACCGGTTCGACGTGTACCTTGTCGCTAAAGACCTGCTGCTTCAATTCGTCGAGCGTCTGATCGCCTTGCGGGTCGTAGAGCTTTCGCGCCTCGCCCGCGTCAGCGCCGAAGATTGCAAACAGTTCGTCCTTGCTTTGCGCCGAACCCTGAGCGTGGTCGCGGTCGGTAGCACCGATCATGACCGACACCTTCGCCTCGCGGCCGGCGGCGAGAACAAATTCCGGCGCCTCAGCGACAAACTTGCCGTCGAGCATCGGTCCAGCCACGCCGATGAGGGGCTTGCCCGCCACAAGCGCTGCTTCTTCGGCCTCGTGGTCGGTGCCCTCAACCAGCTTCTCCGCCGGCAGCGCGCGCAGCGCTGCCAAGGCTTCCGGGCCTTCCCCCGTGATCCCGAGTGAGCGCGCATAATCGACCGCCATGGTCTCAGCATCGGAAAGTTCGGTGAGCGGGCCCGCCTTGGCCCGCGGAGCCGGAAATCCGGGCGATTGCATTATCGCGCGCTGGAACAGGCCGCGTGACAGTGGCGAAGTGAGGTGGACCACGACGGCGCCTCCCCCGGACGACTGGCCGAAAATCGTCACCGCGTTCGGGTTGCCGCCAAAAGCTGCGATGTTGCGCTGAACCCATTGCAAGGCGCTGCGCTGATCCATGTAGCCGTAATTGCCGTGAACCTCATCGGGCGTCTCGGCGAGCAACGCCGGATGGGCAAAGAAGCCGAGCCGGCCCATCCGATAGTTCATGCTGACGAAGACGACGCCAAGCTTCGCCAGTGCGTCGCCCGAGGGATAAAGCGAAGTTTGTCCGCGCACGTTCGCGCCACCGTAAATCCAAACCATGACGGGCAGCGCCCTGGCCGAGGTGGCGGGCCGCAAGACGTTGAGCGTGAGGCAGCTTTCCGATTTCGGCACCTGGTCCGTCGTCTGCATGCATTCCGGGCCGAATTTCGTCGCATCGCGCACGCCGGCCCAATGTTGCGCCGGCTGCGGCTCTCGCCAGCGCAGCTTGCCGACCGGCGGCGCGGCATAAGGAATACCTTTGAAGCTGATGACGCCGTCCGCCTCCAAGCCGCGAACCTGTCCGCTGTCGATCCGGACGACAGGTGATTTGGCAGGGGTCGCAAGTGCTTTGGTCGAATGCGCGGACGCCGCGCCATCGATTGCGGCGGCTGCCAGGAGAACGGCAAAAAAGTACCTGAAATTCCTTTGCACGCGTGGGTCCTCGCAATGGGGGCGTGAGAATGGCGACGCGCCCTCAATATTCGCGCGAAGTCATCGGCTTGTCGACGGGGCAAATGTCCGCTTTGGGCCACGTCCTCACTCATGCAATCACTCCCCGATAGGGAAGCGCATGATGGCTTGCTGTTCTGGCGTAAAAGATTGCCACAAAGCTACGGGAATTGAGCTGACGTCCCGGCTGCCATCGGCATACCAACGCCGAACATAGCGGATTGTTACAAATGGCCTCGGTGTCTGGGTCGCATTCGGCGTTCCTCGATGCAGCGTCCAAGGATGGCGAATAAGAACGTCCCCGATGTTCAGCGTGACAGGCACCATCGGAATCCGTCCGCATTCGACCGCCCGTAACGCCTCGCTCCGTGGCATCCGATGGGTATCCGGGGCAATCTCAATAGGGCCATGGGCAGGGGTAATCTCGATCAACCCGAAGCTGACGACCAGCATGTAGGCGGGCAAGGTCATGTCCGGTGTTTCTGGAAACAGGGGATGCTGATAATCCACGTGGATAT
The DNA here is from genome assembly GCA_963831975.1 of uncultured Alphaproteobacteria bacterium. Taxonomy (GTDB): domain Bacteria; phylum Pseudomonadota; class Alphaproteobacteria; order Rhizobiales; family Xanthobacteraceae; genus BOG-931. The sequence continues at coordinate 88,466 of CAWHSO010000025.1, read as the reverse complement.
TTTGATCTTCCGAACCGAATACCGACACATCACAGCCCCACTGGTCTGCGACCACCCTTTCGTCCATGACGCGTCGGACAATAGTCAAGATTTCGCTGTCGAAGAAAAACTCGGGAGCGAAACATGGCGGATGAAACGGCATTGCCAAAAAGTGGCGGTGTGGACCGCGGTTTGGTTTGCCCGCGTTCACCCTCAGATACTGACTGAGAACCGGCAGAAACGCCTGGCGACAATCGTCAATCAGCCGGTGAGAGAAATGGTCGCGCAGTATGCAGAACCCGTGCTGTTGTAGCTCGGCGATGTTCTCCTCGGCTGTCATGGTCGTATCAGCGCGCCGGCACCTGCTCGGCGTACCAGTCGTAAATCTGCTGCCCGGTCCAATGCACCACGTCGTGGCGGTTGATGTAGTCGTACAGCTCTTCGAAATATTTGATGCGGTGCGCGGCGCCCGTCACGTAGGGGTGGACGCCGATCGCCATGACGCGGGTCGATTCCGCGCTTTCCGCGTAGAGCCGGTCGAAGGCGTCGATGGTCCGCTTGAGCAGCACGTCGGATTCGTGATGGTGCGAGATCATCAGCGTGATGTCATTGATCTCGGCGCTGTAGGGCACGGCGAGGATCGGACCGTGCCTGGTTTTGACCCACAGCGGCTGGTCGTCGAGGATCCAGTCGCCGAACCAGGTCAGGCCGCACTCGGTGACGTAATCCAAGGTGTCGAAGGTCTGGCCGCGGCCGGGGCCGAGCCAGCCGGTCGGCCGCTTGCCGGTGAATTTTTCGATCACGTCGCACGATTGCCTGATGACGGCGCGCTGGTCCTCGATCTGCTGGATCGGCATCTGCACGTAAGCGTGCGCCATGAATTCCCAACCGGCATCGCGCGCCGCGGCGGCGACCTCCGGATAGGTCTCGCAGACTTTGGCGTTGATCGACATGGTGGGCGTGACGCCGGCGTTTTGCAGCGCGCGCAACAGCCGCCAGAAGCCGACCCGCATGCCATATTCGTACCAGGTCCAGTTCGGCATATCGGGGATCGGCGTCTGCCCCATGGGCGGCTGCGACAATTGCCGCGCCATCGGCCGCGTGATCTCCCATTCCTCGATATTGACCACCGACCAGACGATCATGCGCGCCTTGCCCGGCAGCTTGAGCGGCGGCCGGGTGAACGGCGAGGAATAGGACAGGCGCTCGCGCGGTAGCATCATGGTTTACTCAAGGTCCTGGCATAATCATTGTACGCATCCGGCCGCGCAGTCGGCAATCGGACAGGAGAATAGACGATGGACGACAAGGACCTTCACGACCGCGGGCTCAAGCTGCGCATGGAAATGTTCGGCCGCGAGGCGGTGGAAAAACGCATGAACGCCTTTGGCGAATTCGGCAAACCGCTGCAGCACATCATCAACGCCTATGCGTATGGCGACGTCTGGCAGCGCACGCACTGCCGCCGGCAACCAAATCGCTGGTCATGATCGCCATGATGGCGGCGGCGAAGCAGCCCAACGAGCTTGGCGTCCACCTGCGCGGCGCGCTGAAGAACGGCTGCACGGCCGGAGCAAATCCAGGAAGTGCTGCTGCTGCTCACGCTCTATTGCGGCATTCCGTCGGCGATCGACGCGCATCGCATCGCCGCCGACGTGCTGCGCGAGCACGCGGGCGGTTAGCTGGAAGGACTGTCGCGGGAAGCGAGATAGACCAACCCTGCGGCTCCCAGCACCGCGCCAACGATGATGCCGATCGGCATGAAGGTGAAAAACACCAACATGCCGGAATAGCCTTCAAAGTCGCTGGTGTGAAACACCGTGGTCCAAAGGAAGCCTGCGCCGACGCCGATCACGCCGCCGGCGATCGCGCCGAGAAACAGACCGACAAACGCAAGCACGACCTTCATTTTGAAAAATGCTTGTCCAGCCCCTGCCAGCCTTCGAAGTAATCGTGCTGCAATTCCGACGACTCGATGGCGTAGCGCGTCAGCCGCATGGCGTAGCGGCTCTCGAACATGAAAGCCATCGTGTCTTCGATCTTGTGCGGCTTGAGCTCGGCGTGCGACGCGCGCTCCCAGGTGTCGGCGTCGGGGCCGTGGGCGGTCATGCAATTGTGCAGGCTGGCGCCGCCGGGCAAGAAACCTTCGGCCTTGGCGTCGTAGACGCCGTGCAGCAATCCCATGAACTCGGTCATGACGTTGCGGTGATACCACGGCGGCCGGAACGTGTTCTCGCCGACGAGCCAGCGCGGCGGGAAGATGACGAAATCGATCGTGGCGGTGCCGGGCACGTCGGACGGCGCGGTGAGCACGCTGTAGATCGACGGATCGGGATGATCGAAGCTCACCGTGCCGATCACCATGAAGCGGGCGAGATCGTATTTGAACGGCGCGAAATTGCCGTGCCAGGCGACGACGTTGAGCGGCGAGTGATCCATGTCCGCCGCCCAGAGATTGCCCTGGAACTTGGCAACCATGGTGCACGGCGCCTTGGTGTCCTCGTAAGCCGCGACCGGCGCCAAAAAATCGCGCACATTGGCCAGGCCATTGGAGCCGAGCGGGCCGAGCTCGGGCAGCCGCAGCGCGACGCCGTAATTTTCGCAAATGTAGCCGCGCGACGGCCCGTCCGGCAGCTCGACGCGAAAGCGTAAGCCGCGCGGAATGACGACGATCTCGCCGGGCGTCGCCTCGACGATGCCCAGCTCGGTGACAAAGCGCGCGCGGCCCAATTGCGGCACGATCAGCATTTCGCCGTCGGCATTGTAGAAACAGCGGTCGGTCATCGAACGGTTGGCGGCATAGACGTGCACGCACATGCCGACCTGGGTGGCGACGTCGCCGTTGCCGCCCATGGTCACCATGCCTTCGATGAAATCGGTGGGCTTTTTCGGGATCGGCAGCGGGCTCCAGCGCAATTGCGTCGGCGTCGCGTCGACGTCGTTGAACGGCGCGCTACGAATGAGTTCGTTGTCGATACGCGCATAGGGGCGATGCACGACGGAGGGCTGGATGCGATAGGTCCAGGTGCGCTTGTTCTCGCCGCGCGGCGTGGTGAACGAGGTGCCCGAGATCAATTCGGCGTAGAGGCCGTGCGGCGGCCGCTGCGGCGAATTGCGGCCGATCGGCAGCGCGCCGGCGACAGCTTCCGAGACAAAGTGATTGCCGAAGCCCGGCTGGTAGTGCAGCGGCGCGGCCGCGCTCGGCGCCTTGCTCTCTGCTTTGCGGGTTTTGGTGTCCATGCGACCTCGCGAAGGCGCGTGCGCCGGCAATTGGTATCGATCGCAACTAATATCCGCTTTCCCGGGACGGGGCGCAAGTACCTTGGAACGGTTCCAAGTTGATCGCGCCGTGGACTACAAGCCGTTGTCGGCTCGCCCCTCTTGAGTGTCCGCTCTGCCCCCGACAGCTGCATCACAGCATGATCGGGATGTCCGTCATCACACCACGGGCGAGCGCCCGCCGTCGACATTGATCGCCGTGCCGGTGATATAGCTGCCTTGCTCCGACACCAGGAAGCAGGCGAGATTGGCGAATTCCTCGGCCTCGCCGAAGCGGGCGATCGGAATCTCCTTGGCGTGCGTCTTGTAGTAGTCCTCGAGCGTCATGTTGGCTCGTTTTGCCGTCTGCACATGCTGGTCGGCGCGGATGAGGCCGACCAGCATGGCATTCACCAGCACGTTGTGCGGCGCCAACTCGTGCGACAGCGCCTTGGTCATGGCCATGCCTGCGGCGCGCGATACCGACGTCGGCATGCTGTTAGGCCGCGGCGCTTTGGCGCCGATGTTGAGCACATTGATGATGCGGCCCCAGCGTCGCTCCTTCATCTGCGGCGCGACGAGCCGGATCAACCGCACTGCTGCAAACAGCTTCAGCTCGAGGTCGTCGTGGAGGAATTCGTCGGTGACCTTCTCGAACGGCATCGCGCGAGACGTTCCCGCATTGTTGACGATGATGTCGACCTTGTCGAACGCCTTCATCACCTCGTCATAGGCGCGCTGGACGTCGGCCGCCTTGCTGACATCGGCCGCAACCCCGATGACGCGAGTCTGAGTCGACTTCCTGATAGCCGCGACCGCTTCTTTGAGCGGCCCCTCGGTGCGCGCGACAATGGCGACGTCGGCGCCCGAGGCCGCGAACCGCGTCGCCACCGCAAAGCCGATTCCCTTGCTGCCGCCGGTGACGATGGCAGTCCGCCCCGAAAGACTGATTTCCATTGTGTTTCCCAAGAAGGTACAGCGCGACGATCGCGCCGATTTCGATTTCGCTAAGCCATCTGATAGCGCTTCAGGGAGCGCTGTTTCGTTGTACCACAAATCAAGCCAGCCGGCGGCACCCTCAGGCCTTCTCGGCCCGCGCCACCGTTCCCGCGGCGCGCTGCATGCCCAGCGTCAAAATCCGGTGCAGCAAATCCCGATATTTGATGCCGTCGTGCTTGGCGGCGGCGGCGAATTCCTGGCTTTCGGCGATCTCGGGGTTCGGATTGGCCTCGAGGAAATATGGCACACCATCGGCCGACAGCCGGAAATCGATGCGGGCATAGCCGTCGAGCTCCAGCGTCTTATAGATGCGTTTGGCGATCGCCTGGATGCGCGCGGCAAGCTCGGGCGCAGATTCTTCGCCGGCCCGTGCAAAATCTGGCGGCGCTCCTGATAGTCGGTGTCGTGCTTGACCTTCTCGGTGGCGATCGGCCAGTCGCCTTCGGCCATGTTGCCGAAGGTAAGCTCCCACACCGGCAATACGCGCAGCCGGTCGTTGCCGAGCACGCCGACATAGATTTCGCGGCCCTCGATATATTGCTCGGCGATCGCCGGCGTGCCGATACGCTCGTGGATGAAATTCACCCGCTCGGCAAGCTTCTCGTCGCTATCGACGACGGAAGCCTGCGAGATGCCGTAGGAGCCGTCCTCGTTGCAGGCTCTTGACGATCAGCGGCAAAGCCAGCCGCGCCGGACGCCGCACCTTGCGCCGCATCGGGAACACCGCGAAGGCCGGCACCGGAATGCGGTGGTAATGCACCAGCGTCTTCGACAAATCCTTGCCGCGCGCCAGCATCAGGCCGCGCGGATTGCAGCCGGTATAGGGCACGCGCATCAATTCGAGGAAGCTAGCGACGTTCTGATCGTAGATCGCTTCGCCGTGAAACTCCTCGAGCAGGGTGAGCACGACGTCCGGCTTCCAGGTCTCGATCTGGTCGCGGATCGGTTTTAGTTCGTCAAGCACGCCGAGCGGCTTCACGTCGTGGCCGGCGCGGCGCAACGTGGTCACCACGTCGTATTCGGTTTTCCACTCGCTGATTTGTTGCTCGGTGTAGCCCTTGGACGAGTCCGGGGGCAGCAGGTCCGGGTGAACGAGCACCAGGACGCGAAGCCGTTTCATAGCGCGATCCACCTTCGCCGCGACGGACCAAACAATGCATGCATGGTTTTCGCGGTCAACAGGGTCGTGAACTCGATGACGAGCCTGCGCTCCGACCCGACCGCGCGCAGCTTCAGCTTGCGGCTGCGCGCGATCATGTCGTCGAGCACGGCGTCGACGGTAAGCTGATATTCGCCGGTCCATCTGGCGACCAGCTCGCGCACCCTGGTGCGGTTGCGCCGGATGAACGACGCCGCCGTCTCGGCGTGGCGATGTTTCGGATCAGCCGAGAACAGCCGCAGCAGGTCGCGGTCGTAAGTGCGCGGCGGATCGACCAGATAAAGCTCGCGCTTTTTCTTGTAATACTCGCCGAGGGTCTCGGTGAATTTGCTCAGCGGATCGACTTTTTCCCGATTGGTCAGGAACGGCCGCTTGCCGGCGATCTCCCGCATCAGCTCGTCGACATAGCGGAGCTTCTTGAGCGCCGGCCAGCCGATATAGCGCGTGCGCCAGTTCGAGCGCGGCCGCAGCCACACCGCAAAAGTCTCGGCGAAATCCTCGTCGGGATGGCTTTGCGCGTACCACAGCCGCAGATGCTGGACGTAATTGCGGCTGGCGGGGTTCGGCTGATAATAGCGCGGGTAGCGTTGCGAGGTCGCACCGAACAGCTGCTGCCAGCGGCGCCGGCGATGCAGCTTATAGGCGTGCTGCACCACATGGCCGGCTTCGTGGCGCAGGATGTTCATGCACGAATTCCAGGTGCCGCCCTCGACGTCCAAGATCATTTTCTTTTCCAGCCGCAGTCAGCCGCGGATGGGCGAGAAAGAACGGCATGGCGATGCCCGGCGTGTCCTCCGGGCTGAACCACTCGTTGGAGATCCAGGCGTGCGGCCGCACGCTGAGGCCGTGCTCGGCAAGCTCGTCGTGCAAGGTCAAGAGGCAGTCCTCGAGCCAGGTGCCCTCGACCTTCACGCGAAGGTTCTTGAGGCGGACCTTCAGGAGCTGCTCGTCGGGCAGCGCGGCCCAGGCGAATTTTCTGCTCATCCTTGTGCGAACCTGCATACCGATGCGCCGATGGTGTCACGGCGGGCGGGTGCCGACAACCGCCGATCCCGGCCTTGGCGGCGGCGGGTCGCGCCAATTTTCCTTGCGGGGGCCAGCTTGCTATGGTGATCCTTGCCGGCAGGCGGCAACGCGGCGCGCAAACGGATTGGCACAATGACCGACACCATCAAGGACCCCGAACAGGGCGGCGAAGACCTCCTCGCCTTCGAGGTCGCCGACGAGGCGCTGGAAGCCGCCGCGGAAAAACCAAAGCCGGCTTTCACCTTGATTGGGTCGCCGACCGTCAGCATCCTGGTTGCGTGCTGCGGCTGATCGGGACTTTGCCGCGCCGGAACAGCGCCGTTGTCCCTATTGGCCCGTAACTGACCTGATGGCGGACGGTCGGGCGGCAGGTTTGTGTGGGGTAAAGCAGCCGCGCGTTGCGTGAGATGGCGCCGCGTAAATTGACCCACAACGAACATCAGACTGGCAAAAGGCAAGACGGTGCAATAACCATTTGGCTGGGTGTTTTTAGTTTGAGGTCGATCCCATTTCATGTTATCCGCCTCTCGCCGAAAATAAGCATGGCCGGATTGGTAAGCCCGGCCAGTTCCTTGGAAACAGGAACTAGTTCCCGCCGCCTAGCGGTTTGGACCCACGGCCGGACGGAGTGACAAGGTTTTGTCACGCTGCCGGTGGGTCATGAAGGCTAAGTTCGGCTCTCCAGCAGCATCGACCTTGTTGGTCCCCGTCCGTTCCTCAAACCTGGACGGATGAAAGCAATGCAACTCAAGCATCTCAATCTCACCACTTCTGACGTATCTGGTCTTGCCACGTTCTTCGAGCGGTTCGTCGGGTTTAAGCGCCTCCTCGAACGCGGCTCCGGCGCTTTTACAATCTTGGGCAATGACGAGGATTTCGTTCTGACCCTGATGAAACCGAAAAAGCACGACCCGTCAGGCTTCTACCCGGAAACTTTCCATGTCGGCTTTTATGTCGACGATGCGGCGGCGGTGCACACCAAGCACGATGAGCTGGCAGCTGCGGGCCTATCTCCCGGAGAAATCCGGATGCGGACCGCAACAATATGCGCGGAACTCATTTCTATTGCACCGCTCCCGGCGATGTGCTTGTCGAAATCGCCACGCCACCTAACCTTTAACAATGAAGAGGCCGCCCAAGTTGGGCGGCCTCTTTTAATGCGCACGAAGCGATCCAGCCTAAACGATGCCTTGCGCCTGAAGGCTCGTGGCTGCGTCTAGAATGGTTTCCCGCGTTGGCCGCGTCGTCCACCCCAACATGCGCCTAGCTTTGTCTGACGAAACCAGACGACGCTTTCCAAGTTCGAAAAGCCGACCGCGCACGACCGGATCGAATATCGCGAACAGGCGAACGAGAAAATCCGGAAGTGAAATGGATGGGACCTTCCGCGCTTTGTCGCCAAGTCCTTGCTTGAGAATTATCGCCATGTCCTTCATCCAGAGGAAGTCAGAAGAGCCGATGAACCGCTGACCGACCGCCACGGGAGCTGTCATCGCCAATAAGTGCAATTGCGCAAGGTCACGAACGTCAACTACGGGGAAGCCGAAACTTGGCACGGCAGGCACAGAACCGTCCAATAGCTTCTTGATCACCTCAAGCGAAGAGGAGAAATCCGACCCGAGCACTGGCCCCAGGACCAACGCGGGATTGACGGTCACGAGTTCAGCGCCCACCTTCGGCTTCGTGCCACGCCCACGCCGCGCGCTCCGCGATGGTCTTGGACCGCTCATAGGCTGAAGTATCGTTGCGGTTCGTCTCGTCCGTCCAATCGGCTTCGCTAAATGGCTCCGCGCGCTGGCCTCGACCATACGCAATCGCCGCTACGGAGGAGGTCATTACCACGCGCTTGACACCTGCGTCGCGCGACGCTTTGAGCACGCGACGCGCTCCGTCGCGTGCGGCGAACCAATTCATCGTCGCTCTTCGGATTGACTGCCGGAAGTGGGGAGGCGACGTGGAGAACATAGTCAGCGCCGACAACCGCCTTGGCCCAGCCTGCGTCTGAATTGAGATCGGCCGCCACGAATTCGATTGCCGCCGCTTTCGCAGCGATCTTGCCGATGGTCGCTCGCGCGTCTTCGGCCCGCGCAAGGTTTCTTACAGTCATACGGACGCGCCAGCCCTCGCTGAGCAGTTGAGCGATGCAGTACCCGGCAATATAGCCGGACCCGCCTGTAACGAGGACGAAGCCGCGCGTGTTAGTAGAGGTTGTCATGATACTGGCTGACTGTTGCGCGCCCGAAGTGAGCGCAACGACGTACTACCCAACGCTCCGCATGAGCAAATGGATCCAAGTTAATAATGGCCACGCCGCCCAAGTCGAATTCCTGAGACTTTGCTACGGTAAATGAGTTTGGAATTGGTCGGCCGCGTCACTTGATGCGGCGCAGCGATTTGGTCGCTGCTGGGTGAGAAGCGGACATCGCGCCGACACCGCAAATCGGTCGCTACTGACCCAATGCAGACTTCGCTGCATCAGCAAAAGGATCGGGCTATGACAGCCAATAGTGAAACGGTTTCTCGCCCCAACGATTTCGTGTTCCACCGTCACGTTCTCCGGCAGCGCACCGAACATTCCGAGATAGGACTGATGAGATTGCGCGCGTTTTGGAAGTCCCGGAAGCCGTTCTGTTCAGCGCCGGCACCATGACGGTGCCGACCGGAGAGCGCGGCCGGCTGCTGCAGCGGATCAACATCCAGCTCTCCAAGCTCAATAACAACGAGTTGAGCCGCGCCCGACTGACGTGACCTTATTTCATTTCCCTAGCGCGCGATCAATTCCCGATCGCGCGCAGAGAAAACTCGGGCGCCGAGACGCGCCCCGAGAACGGAGGTGCTTGCCATGAAAGTCCGCAGAAGCTGGCACAGCGAACTCCCTCTCCCCAGAGGGGAGAGGGTTGGGGTGAGGGGTTCGGACTCTCGAGCATATACTCGAAGTCAGTACCCCCTCATCCTGTCCTTCTCCCCTCTGGGGAGAAGGGGACGCAGCGTGCCGGCCGCGACACCTCCTCTTGTCGGCGAGGCGATTATCCCGCGCGCGCCACAACGCGCCGCGAGGGAGAGAACCTGCCGCCCTGACGGAGCGATGCGCATGCTTCACTTTTTCGGCTGGCCGCTGCATATGATCCGGCACAGTCGGGTCGCAACACGTGCAGAATGACATCGTACCGGTTCTCGTAGTCGGCGGCGGGCCGGTCGGCCTCGCGCTCGCCGGCGATCTCGGCTGGCGCGGCGTTGCCTGCACGCTCGTCGAGCAGAGCGACGGCTCGATCTATCAGCCGCGCATGGATCTGGTCGGCATCCGCACCATGGAATTCTGCCGGCGCTGGGGCCTTGTGCCGGCGGTCGAAGGCTCGCCCTACCCGCGCGACTACGCCCAGGACAATATCTATCTGACCAGCCTCACCGGGCTATGAGCTCGGACGCGAGCGCTTTCCCGGCATCGGCCAGGCGCCGCCGCCGAAGCAAAGCCCGCAGCGGCGCGAGCGCTGCCCGCAAAACATGTTCGATCCGATTCTGCGCGCTTTTGCGGCTTCGCAGAAAAATGTCGCGCTGCGCTACCGCACGCGGCTCGTCTCGTTCACGCAAAATGCCGATCTGGTTACCGCGGTGATCGAGAACGCCGAGACCGGCGCGCGCGAAGAAATTCTGGCGCGCTATATCGTCGGCTGCGACGGCGCGCGCAGCCTGGTGCGCGAGACGCTGGGCATCGCCATGCAGGGCAATCCGGTGCTGACCTACACCACCAATGTGATCTTCCGCTGCCCGCACCTGTTGTCGCTGCACGACAAGGGCAAGGCCTACCGCCACATCTTCATCGGGCCGGAAGGCACCTGGGCGACCATCGTCGCCATCAACGGCCGCGACGAATGGCGCTTTTCCATCATCGGCGGCTCGGAGCAGCGCGAATACTCGACCGACGACATCAAGGCCGCGATCCGCCGCGCCGTCGGCCGCGATTTCGAGTTCGAAATCTTGAGCGTGCTGCCGTGGGTGCGCCGCGAGCTGGTTGCCGAGCGCTATCGGGACGGCCGCGGTTTTATCGCCGGCGATGCCGTCCACGTCATGTCACCGACCGGCGGGTTTGGCATGAATACCGGCATCCAGGACGTGGTCGATCTGTCGTGGAAGCTTGCCGCCACGATCGAAGGTTGGGGCGGCGATCGCCTGCTCGATTCCTATAGCATCGAACGCCAGCCCATTGGAACGCGCAACGTCACCGAGGCGAGCGGCAACTTGCGCCGCATGTTGTCGGTCCCTCCTCACCCCGATCTGCTCGACGACACGCCGCAGGGCGCGGCGACGCGGGAAAAAGTCGGCCGCGAATTTTCCGAGACCATGCGCCGCGAATGGTTCACGCTGGGCGCCCATCTCGGCTACCGCTACGAAAACTCGCCGGTCTGCTGGTCCGACGGCTCCGCCGCGCCGCCTGACGATCCGCGAGCCTATATGCCGACCGCGCGGCCCGGCCACCGCGCGCCCCATGCCTTCCTCGCCGACGGCCGCTCGACGCTCGATCTGTTCGGGCGCGGCTTTGTGCTGCTCGGATTCGGTGCGGGCGCGGCGCAGGCGGCGCCGCTCCTGGAGGCGGCGAGACAGCGCCATCTGCCGCTGACCTTCGCCGCGATCGCCGAGCCGCATATTGCCGCCCTTTACGAGCGCAAATTCGCACTCGTGCGCCCCGACGGCCATGTCGCCTGGCGCGGCGACCGCATGCCGGAAGACGCGCTATGCGTTATCGACGTGGTGCGCGGCGCGGCCGATCGCGGTAAGATGAATTGAACCATTCCCCAGAGCCGAGGCATGAGATGAAGGTCCCTTCCCGCGAAGAACTCGCCCAATCCGGAACGCTTGAAGAGCTTTACGGCAAGCTCAGCCAGGTCGGCATCGCGCCGGGCTGGAACAAGAAGGTCGCCTCATTGTGGCCGGAGCCGAAGAAGAATTTTGCGCCGGCGCACTGGAAATACGAGCAGGCGCGCGGCGCGCTCGATGCGGCCGGCCGGCTGATCAACACCGAGCTCGCCGAGCGGCGCAATCTCATCCTCTATAATCCGGTGTCGGACGCGAGTTACGGCACCGTGCGCACCATGGTCGCCGCCTATCAGATGATTATGCCCGGCGAATGGGCGCGTTCGCATCGCCATACGCCGAACGCGCTGCGGCTCATTCTCGATTCCGAAGCCGGCACCTATACCGAGGTCGACGGCGTCAAGATCGCCATGGAGCCGGGCGATGTGCTGCTCACCCCGAACTGGTCGAGCCACGGCCACGGCAACGACAGCCGCGCCTGCGCCTACTGGCTTGATTTCCTCGACGTGCCGCTGGTGCAACTGCTCGAGCCGATGTTCTTCGAGCCGGCCGAGGAAGACTATACCCACGAAGCGTTCGAGAAGGCGCCGCCGACCAAAAATTCGCCGTTCGTGTTTCCGTTGAGCGAAACATTGAAGCGCCTCGACGCCGCGGCGCCGACCCCGGCGAGCCGGTTCGGCACGCAAGTCGAGCTCGGCAATCCGGCCATGGACACGATCGGGCTGCACATGATGCGGCTCGCCCCCAAGGTCAAAACCGCGCCGTACCGCACCACCGCCAACAATATGTACGCGGCGGTCAAAGGCACCGGCGCGACCACGGTCGACGGCCAGCGCTTCGAATGGCGCCGCGGCGACGTCATCGCCGCGCCGGCGTGGCTGCCGCATTTCCACGAGGCCGCCGAAGACGCGCTCATCCTGCGCGTCACCGACGAGCCGGTGATGCAGCGGCTCGGCTTCCATCGCGTCGAGGAGCCGGGACGCCGCGCATTGAAGCATTCCATCATTCCGGGCGAGGTAGCCGCGTCCTTTCGCTGTGAGACTATGCGCCCCACCCGGCCATCTGAACCATCATGAACGCAGGCATCGGACAAACGGTACGCCGCAAGGAAGACGCACGCCTCGTCACCGGCCGCGGCAATTACAGCGACGACGTCAATCTGCCGGGCCAGGCCTACGGCGCCGCGGTGCGCTCGCCGCATGCCCATGCGCTGATCCGCGCGATCGACGTTACGGCGGCGCGCGCCATGCCCGGCGTGCTCGCGGTGCTGACCGGCCAGGACGCGCTCGCCGACGGCCTCAAGCGCATCCCGCACCTCGCCGCCGCCGGCACGCCGCCCGATATCGTGCTGACCAACCGCGACGGCTCGCCGGTGCCGGCGGCGCCGCATCACGTGCTGGCGACCGATCGCGTTCGTCACGTCGGCGCCGCCGTCGCCTTCGTCATCGCCGAGACGGTAGCCCAGGCCAAAGACGCCGCCGAGAAAGTGGTCGTCGACTACGAGCCGCTGCCGGCGGTGATCGACGCGACGGCGGCCGTCGAGCCTGACGCGCCGCGGCTCTACGACGACTTGCCCAACATCATGATCGATGCCGAAGTCGGCGACGCCAAGGCGACCGATGCGGCGTTCGCGCGCGCCGCCCATGTCACGCGGCTCGACACCTGGGTCAATCGCGTCACCGGCGTGCCGATGGAGCCGCGTGCCGCCGTCGGCGTCTACGACCCGGCGACCGAGCGCTACACGCTCTATGCCGGCTCCGGCGGCATCGTGCGCCAGAAGAAAGAGATCGCGGCGATCCTGAGCGTGCCGTTCGAATCCGTGCGCGTCGTCGCCCACGAGATCGGCGGCAATTTCGGCACCCGTAACAGCTTCTTTCCCGAATTCGCGCTGGTCGTCTGGGGCTCGCGCAAGGTCGGGCGTCCGGTGAAATGGACCGCGGAGCGCCACGAGGCCTTCGTCACCGACTATATGGGCCGCGATCTCACGGTCTCCGCCGAGCTGGCGCTCGACGCCGACGGCCGCTTCCTGGCGCTGCGCACCAACAATCTCAGCAATGTCGGGGCGCACAGCGGATCCTATGTGCCGCTGGTCAAGGGCGTCGGACTGGTGACGTCGGGCTATCGCATTCCGGTCTCGCACATCCGCGCGCGTGCCGTGCTCTCGACCACCATGTGCACCACGCCGTACCGCAGCGCCGGCCGGCCGGAAGTGATCTATGTCATCGAGCGGTTGATCGACAAAGCAGCGCAGGAGCACGGTTTTGATCGCGTCGCACTGCGCAAGCGCAATCTCATTCCGCCGTCGGCGTTTCCCTACAAGAACCCGCAAGGCATCACCTACGACAACGGCACCTATCGCGCGGTGATGGATCGCGCCATGGCGCTCGGCGACTGGTCGGGCTTCAAGCGCCGCCGCGCCGAGGCGCGCAAGAGGAAGCGGCTGCGCGGCATCGGGCTGTGCTGCTATCTCGAAACCACCGGCGGCTATCCGCGCGAGCGCGCCGACATCACCGTGCATCCGCAAGGCCGGGTCGACGTCGTGGTCGGCACGCTGTCCAGCGGGCAAAGCCACGAGACCACCTTTGCGCAATGCGTGGCGGAGTGGCTCGGCGTGCCGTTCGACGATGTCTATGTCGACGAGAGCGACACCGACATCGTCAAGGAGGGCGGCGGCTCGCATTCGGCGCGCTCGATGCGGCTCGCCGGCATCGTCATGGGCAATGCCTCCGACCTCATCGTCGAGAAAGGCAAGAAGATCGCCGCCCACATGCTGGAAACCGCCGAAGACGACATCGCCTTTGCGGGCGGCCGCTTCACCGTCAAAGGCACCGACCGCTCGGTCGGAATTTTCGACGTCGCCGCCACGGCGGCGGACAGCAAAGACCTGCCCGAGGATTTGCGCGGGCCGCTGGCGGCGACCGCCGACGAGACCATCAAGCAACTCGGCTTTCCCTATGGCGCCCACGTCTGCGAGGTCGAGATCGATCCGCAAACCGGCAACCTCGATCTTGTGCGCTATACCGCGGTCGACGACGTCGGCCGCGCCATCAACCCGATGGTCGTCGACGGCCAAACCCACGGCGGCGCCGCGCAAGGCATCGGCCAAGCGCTGTGGGAGTGTTGCACCTACGATGCGCACGGCCAATTGCTGTCGGCGTCGTTCATGGATTACGCCATGCCGCGCGCCGATCTGTTGCCGTCGTTCACCACCGACATCAGCCAGGTTCTCACGCCGACCAACCGGCTCGGCGTGCGCGGCGCCGGCGAAGGCGGCACCACCGGCGCGCTCGGCGCCGTGGTCAATGCCGTGGTCGACGCGCTCGCCGAATTCGGCGTGACCCACATCGAAATGCCGGTGACGCCGGAGCGCATCTGGCGCGCCATCCAATCAGCCAAAGCGTGACGCGCAAGGAGCAACCATGCCCGATATTCTGACCCAGCAAGACGGAGCGATCCTGCGCATCACCTTGAACCAGCCGGAGCGCGGCAATGCCGTATCCGACGAGATGGTCGCGGAACTGACCGGCATCATCGAAGGCGCCGAGAAAACCTCGAGCGTCGTCGTGCTGCGCGGCGCCGGGGCGGATTTCTGCGTCGGCCGCGCCGTGATGGGCTCGACCCCGAAGCAGGATCCCGACGCGCTCGAGCGCCGCACCTTCAGCGACGTGGTGTTCAACTGCTACGGCGCCATGCGCAACGCCAAAATCCCGATCGTCGCCGCGGTGCACGGCCGCGCGCTCGGCTTCGGCTGCGCCATCGCGGCGGCCTGCGACATCACGCTGGCCAGCGACAAGGCGGTGTTCCAGGTCCCGGAAATGGCGCACAACATCCTGCCGACCATGGTGATGTCGTCCTTCGTCGATCGCGTGCCGCGCAAGGCGATGAGCTATCTGGTCTATTCGCAGGCCGAGATCGGCCCGGAGCGCGCGCTCAGCTTCGGCATCGTCAGCGACGTGGTGCCGGCGGCAAAACTCGACGAAGCGGTGGCGACGCTGTGCGCCGCGATCCTCAAAGCGCCGCGGCCGGCGATCCTCGGCGTCAAGGAATACGTCAAGACCGCGCCCGACATGGCGGTGTTCGGCGCCGTCGAATTCGCCCGCAACCTGCACGCCACCGTCAATTCATCGCGCGAGATGCGGCGGAAGCATTAGTTGTGTTCCTTGCGTAAAACTGAATAGTCTGCCGCGCCGTGACGGGACTTCTCTCAACTTGTGCAGGCGTGTTTAAGCCGCACCACCTCGGGACGCGGCGATGATCACTGTTGCCATCGACATCGGCGGCACCTTTACCGACCTCGTCGGCTTCGACGACAAGGCGGCAAATTCGTCGAGGCCAAAAGCCTGACGACGCCGCATGAGCTCACGCAAGGCATTCTCGACTGCATCCGCCAGAGCGGGCTTGCGGCTGCCACGATCGACGAGCTGATCCACGGCTCGACCATCGCCATCAACACGCTGATCGAGCGCAAAGGCGCCAAGACCGGACTGATCGTCACCCGCGGCACCCGCGACGTCTACATCATCGGCCGCGGCAACCGCCCGGAAGCCTATAATCTCTTCTTCCATCGCCACCGGCCGCTGGTGCCGCGGCACCTGACCCGCGAGATCGACGAGCGCGTCATGGGCTCGGGCGACGTGCACCATCCGCTCAACAAAGCGAGCGTCACCGAGGCCTGCCGCGCGCTCGCCGCCGAAGGCGTCGAAGCGGTCGCGGTGTGCCTGCTGCACGCCTACGCCAATCCCGACCATGAGCGCATCGTCGGCGCCATGGTGCGCGAAGCGCTGCCCGGCGCCTATCTGTCGCTGTCGCACGACATCATGCGCGAATATCGCGAGTTCGAGCGCATGTCGACGACGGTGGTCAACGCCTATATCGGGCCGAAGGTCGGCGGCTATGTGAAAAGCCTGAGCCAAAACCTCGGCGGCGTCGGCTTTCGCGGCAGTCTCTCGATCATGCGTTCGAACGGCGGCGTGATGACGCCGGAAGTCGCCACGGAACGGCCGGTGGCGATGATGGAATCGGGCCCGGTCGGCGGCATCATCGCCTCGGCGCGGGTCGGCGGAGCGCTCGGCTTCGCCAATGTGATCTCGTTCGACATGGGCGGCACCACGGCAAAGACGAGCCTGGTGCGCGACGGCGAGCCGACCTTGGCGCCCGGCTATTACGTCGGCGGCTATGCCAGCGGCGATCCGGTGATGCTGCCGATGATCGACGTGGTCGAGGTCGGCGCCGGCGGCGGCAGCATCGCCTGGACCGACGACGTCGGCGCGCTCAAAGTCGGCCCGCAAAGCGCCGGCGCCGATCCCGGCCCGATCTGCTATCGCGGCGGCGGCACCGAGCCGACCATCACCGACGCCAATGTGGTGCTCGGCCGGCTCGATCCGCACAATTTCCTCGGCGGCCAGATGGTGCTCGACGCCGACGGCGCGCGCGCCGGCATCGAACAGAAAGTCGCCAAGCCTCTCAAGATGGGCACGATCGAGGCGGCGCAGGCCATCGTCGAGATCGCCATCTCGAAAATGTCGCTCGCGGTGCGCGAAGTTTCGGTCGAGAAAGGCTACGACCCGCGCGATTTCGCGCTGGTCGCTTCCGGCGGCGCCGGCCCCCTGCATGTCTGCGCGATCGCGCGCGAACTGCACATCCCGAAAGTGATCGTGCCGCTGTTTCCCTCGCACTTCTCCGCGCTCGGCATGCTGCTCGCCGACGAGCGCCACGATTTCACCCGCACCTTCTATTGCGATCTCGCCAGCCTCGATTTCGCCGCGCTCGCCAAGGTGCATGACGAGATGGCCAGCGAGGCGAAGAAGAGCCTGCGCCATGCCGCCAAGGCCGAATTCCAGACCGAGCTCGACCTGCGCTATGTCGGCCAGGAATTCACGCTCTCGGTGCCGGTGTCGCGCGACGCTCATCAAGCGCGGCGACCGGCAGAAAATCCGCGCCGCGTTCGATGCGCTTTACGAGCACCGCTATGCGCACCACTCGCCCGACGAGCCGGTCGAGATGGTCAATATCCGCCTCGCGGCCATCGGCAAGCGGACGAAGCTGAAATTTCCAAAACTCGGCGCCAAGACCGCCGCGAAACCGAAACGCCGCGACGTCTATCTCGGCGATGCGAAGAAGCCGGTGTCCTGCCCGATCTACCAGCGCGCCGATCTCGGCGCCGGCGCGCGCATCGCAGGCCCGGCGCTGATCGAGGAGCACGGCACCACCACGGTGCTGTTCAAAGGCGATACCTGCCGGGTGGCGCACTCCGGCGAACTGATCATCGACGTCGGAGGCGTGTGATGGCGAAATCCCGCAAACAAGCTTTGCGCGCGAAGAAAAAGCCGCAGCGCCGCAAAGCGCTCGATGCGGTCACGCTCGAAGTCATCCGCAACGCGCTGCCGGCCATCGCCAACGAGATGGCCGCCGACCTGCAGCGCACCTCCTACAACATGATGATCTACGAGGTGCGCGATTTCTGCACCTCGCTGGTCAACACCAAGGGCGAGCTGATCTCGCAGAATGTCGGCGGCGTGTCGCATTTCGTCGCCGATCTCGGCGTCATCATCACCGACGCCATGGCGCGCTACGGCGCCAAGGGCTTCGCCCCGGGCGACGTCGTCATCACCAATCACCAGGCGGTCGCCGGCCAGCACCTCAACAACATCGTCATCTACACGCCGTACTTCTACAAAGGCGAGCTGTTGATGTTCGCCATGGTGCGCGCGCACTGGATCGACGTCGGCGGCATGACGACCGGTTTTGGCGCCGGCCCGACTGTCGCCGATCCGTGGCAGGAAGGGCTGCAGCTCGATCAATTGAAGATCTACGAGCGCGGCAAGCTCAACGAGACGCTCTACCGCGTGCTCAAGGACAACATCCGCTTCCCGGAATCCTCGCTCGGCGACATGAAATCGCAGATGGCGGCCTGCCGCCTGGCGGTGCGGCGCATGAACGAGCTGTTCGACAAATACGGCAAGGACACGATTCTCGACGCCATCGCGCAGATTTTCGACGAGACCGAGCGCAAGTGCCGCAACGTCGTGGAAAAGCTCGCCGACGGCGTCTACGAGGCGGGCTCCTTCATCGACGATGATGGCGTCAAGCGCGGCGAGCGGGTGCCGATCCACGCCAAGGTCACGATCGATCACGGCAGCATGACCATCGACCTCTCCGGCCACCTCGGGCGAGCGCAAGGCGGCGATCAATTCGCGCACCTATGCGGGCGCGCGCGTCGCCTACAAGGCGCTGACCGGCCCGCTCGAGCCGGTCAACGAAGGCTCGTTCCGCGCGCTCAAAGTCATCATCCCCGAAGGCAACATCATGATGGCGCAAATATCCGGCGCCGATGGCGGGCTGGAGCATCATCGTGCCGACGGTCGTCGACACCATCATCAGGGCGCTCGCCAAGGCCATGCCGGACCGGGTGCCGGCCGGCCATCACGGCCTGCTCGGCGGCTCCATCGTGTTCTTCGGCGTGCATCCGAAGACGCAACGCCGCTTCGTCGTGCAGAGCATCGAAGGCGGCGGCTGGGGCGGGCGGCCGTCCGAGGACGGCGTGTCGGGCACGGTTTCGGTCTGCCAGGGCGACGTGCGCAACGCCTCGATCGAGGGCATCGAGCTCAAATGCCCGGTGCTGGTGGAAGGCCGCGCGCTGCGCACCGATTCCGGCGGCGCCGGCAAGCATCGCGGCGGGCTCGGCATCGACACCAGCGTGCGCAACCTGGTCGAGGGCCGCTGGAATTTCGATCATCCCAAGCGCGTGGCAATGCCCGCCCTGGGGGCTGTGGGGCGGCAAGGCCGGCACGACCGCCGATTTTCTGCTGCGCAAGCCGGGCGAGAACGATTTCCGCTCCATGGATGCGATCCATTATCCGGTGCCGGTCGATTCCGAGGTGATCGTGCGCACCGGCGGCGGCGGCGGCTGGGGCGATCCGCTGGAGCGCGACGCGGCGGCGGTGCGCGCCGACGTGATCGAGGAATTCGTCTCGCGCCGCTTCGCCGAAGAGACTTATGGCGTCGTGCTCAGGGACGATTTGACGCTCGACGAGGCCGCGACCGAGCGGCGGCGAAATGCGCTAAGATCGGCGGCAAAACAGGGAGGAAGGCGATGCCGGCCGTAGCGTCCCCCTCTCCCCAGGGGGAGAGGGCGGGGTGAGGGGTCGGCCTCGCGGTCAGAGCCCCCTCACCCCAACCCTCTCCCCGCTGGGGAGAGGGAGATCGCATGCGCAAGCCCGACCGGATTGCACTTCCTTGTGACGCTTTGTCGGCGTCGGCGAGCTTTTGTTGCTCGCGAACGCTCACGCCGCCGAGCTCATCCGCGTCGGCAATGCCGGGCGCGAGTCGTTCTCCTTCACGCCGACCAATATCGGCAAAGAAGTCGGCATCTTCGCCAAGCACGATCTCGATCTCGACATCGCCGGCTTCGGCGGCGACGCCAAATTGCAGCAGGCCATGGCGGCGAACGCCGTCGATGTCGGGCTCGGCTCCGGACCCGGGCATCGCCTTCATCGTCAAAGGCTCGCCGGTCAAGGGCATCGCCGCCATGGCGGGGCCGCCGCTGATCTTCGCGCTGGTGGTGCGCGCCGACGGCGCGGTGAAGACCATCGACGATCTCAAGGGCCGCAAGGTCGCGCATCTCCACCGTCGGCTCGGCGACCAATTGGCTGATGAACGAGGTGTCGCGCCAGCACGGCTGGGGTTTTGACGGTTTCACCCAAGTGCCGATCGGCGAAAACTCGGCGCGCATTGCCGCGCTGAAATCCGGCGCGGTCGATGCCTGCGTGGTCGATATCGGCTCGGCGCTCAATTTCGTCGACCGCGGCGACGGCCGCATCCTGATGCGGTTCGGCGACGTGGTGCAGCACTTCATCATGCACGTCATTTTCGCGACCGACACAGCGATCGCGCAAAAGCCCGCGACGCTGACCGCGTTCCTGCAAGGCTGGTTCGAGACCATCGCCTTCATGCGCGCGAACAAGGCGAAGTCGGTCGCCATCGCCATGACGGTGATGGGCACCGACGAGACGACCACCAGCGGCATCTACGACGAGCTGATGCCGATGTTCACCAATAACGGCCACTTCGACCCGGAGGCGCTCGCGGTGTTGAGCCGCTCCTTCGTCGAGATGAAAACGCTTCCCGACGAGCCGGATATGAGCAAGCTTTACACCGAGGCGTTTCTGCCGAAGAGCTGATCGTCAAGAATGGCGAACCGCACAGTCACGCTGCTTGCCGCCGCACTCGCGGGCGCGCTCGATCGCCGCGCCGGCGCAGGCCGCCGAAACTTTGCGCGTCGGCAAGGCGGTGCCCGAGGCGTTCTCGTTCACGCCGCTCGACATCGGCATCCGCAAGGGCTTCTTCAAAAGCAACGGCCTCGACGTCGAAGGCTCAGCCTTTGCCGGCGACGCCAAGCTGCAGCAGGCGATGGCGTCGGACTCCATCGACATCGCGCTCGGCTCCGGACCGGCCTTGGCCTTCATCGTCAAAGGCTCGCCGATCAAGGGCGTCGCCGCCATGGCGGGGCCGCCGCTGCTCCTCGCCATCGTGGTGCGGCCGGACGGCGCCAAGAGCGTCGCCGAACTGAAGGGCAAGAAGATCAGCGTCTCGACCGCGGGCGGGCTGACCTACTGGCTGGTCAGCGAAACCTCGCGCCGCCAGGGCTGGGGCCCGCACGGCATCGACATCCAGCCGATGGGCGCCATGGCGCCGCAACTCGCCGCCCTCAAGCGCGGCGACATCGACGGCATCGTCATGGACATCAGCAATGCGTTCGATCTGGAAAAGATCGGCGAAGGGCGCATCCTGGTGCGCTTCAGCGACTTGACAGGATTTCATCGTCCACGTCATCTACGCGACCGACAAACTGATCGCGACCCGGCCCGATGCCATCCGCGGCTTCCTCAAAGGCTGGTTCGAGACGATCGCCTTCATGCGCAAGAACAAGGCCGAGACCGTCGCCATCGCCAAGGACGTGATCGACAAGGACGCGGACATCGTCAGCCGCACCTATGACGAGGTGATGCCGATGTATTCCGACGACGGCCGCTTCAAGGCGAGCGCGCTCGCGGTGCTGGCGAAATCCTTCGTCGAGCTCAACACGCTGCCGGCCGAGCCCGACATGAGCAAGCTTTACACCGAGGCGTTCCTGCCGGCGAAGTGACGTACGTGGAGTGGCGTTGATGGTCATGCAGCGATCGATATGGGCGGCCGGCGCGTTCGCTGCTGGCGTTGATTTTTGCCGGCGGCGCGGCGTCGCGCGCAAACGACACTTCGCCTCGGCAAGGCGCAGGCCAATCAATTCGCCTTCGTGCCGGCCGACGTCGGCGTCGATACCGGCATTTTCAAGAAGCACGGCATCGATCTCGAGATCAGCTCGTTTACCGGCGATGCCAAGGAGATGCAGGCGCTGACCGCGGGCTCACTCGATATCGCGCTCGGCGGCGGGCCGGCCTTGGCCACCATCGTCAAGGGCGTGCCGATGAAAGCGGTGGCGGCGGAAGCCAATGCGCCCAACACCATCATGCTGGTCGTGCTCAAGGACGGCCCGGTCAAGATCGGTCGACGATCTCAAAGGCCGCATCGTCAGCGTCTCGACCGCGGGCTCGCTGACCTATTGGCTGACCCAGCAATTATCGCGCGCCCAGGGCTGGGGCGACGACGGCATCAAGATCACGCCGCTCGGCTCGTCGGAGACGCAGATCGCCGCGCTGAAAACCCACCAGATCGACGGCGTGACCACCGACGGCGTCACGGTCTACAAGTTCATGGAGACCGGCGATGGCCGCATCCTGGTCAAATACGGCGACCGCATCAAGGATTTCCACGTCCACGTCATCTATGCGAGCGACGCTCTGATCGCGAGCAATCCCGCCGCGCTCAAAGCCTTCCTCGCCGGCTGGCTCGAGACCATCGCCTATATGCGCGACCACCGGCAGGAGACCATCGACATCGCCGTCAAGCACACCGGCGTGTCGCCCGCCGTCGCGGCCTCGAGCTATGATGACACCATGCCGATCCTGAGCCTCGACGGCCGGTTCAGCGCCAAGGCGCTCGACGTGCTGGCGACGTCGTTCGTCGACACCAAGGCATTGCCGGCGAAGCCTGATATGACGACGCTCTATACTGAAGCCTTCTTGCCGGCCAAATGACTCGAAAAGGCGACGCTGAGAAAGTGACGCGGAGGATGGCAATGTTCGCAGTGCGATGGATATCGCGGCTTGGCGGCGCTGTCGCCGTCGCTGCGCTCGCCGGCTTGATCCTGACCGACGCGGCGTCGGCCCAGACGACGTTGCGCCTGGGTAAGGCGCAGGCCAATCAATTCGCCTTCATCCCGGCCGACGTCGGCGTCGAAACCGGCATTTTCAAGAAGCACGGCATCGACCTCGACATCAGTTCGTTTGCCGGCGACGCCAAGATGGTGCAGGCGCTGACCGCGGGCTCACTCGACATCGCGCTCGGCGGCAGCCCCTCGTTTGCGGCGATCGTCAAAGGCGCGCCGATGAAGGCGGTGGCGGTGTTCTCCGGCGCGCCGAACATCATCATGCTGACCGTGCTCAAGGACGGACCGTTCAAGACCGTCGACGATCTCAAGGGCCACACGGTGAGCGTCTCCGGCACCGGCTCGCTGACCTTCTGGCTGACGCAGCAATTGTCGCGCCGTCTCGGCTGGGGCGACGACGGCATCAAGATCACGCCGCTCGGCGCCTCCGAGGCGCAGATCGCGGCGCTCCTGACCCATCAGATCGACGGCACCACGACCGACAGCGTCACGGTGGAAAAATTCGTCGAATCCGGCAATGGCCGCATCCTGGTGAAATTCGGCGATTACTTTCCGGATTTCACCACGAGCTGCATCTATGCCAGCGACGCGCTGATCGAGAGCAATCCCGCCGCGCTCAAAGCCTTCCTCGCCGGCTGGTTCGAAACCATCGCCGCTATGCGCGATCACCGGCAAACCATCATCGACACCACCATAAAACTGATCGGCATGTCGCCCGGCGTCGCCAGCGCCATCTATGACGACACCATGCCGACCATGAGTCTCGACGGACGGTTCAACCCGAAAGCGCTCGACCTGTTGGCGACGTCGTTCGTCGACACGAAACTCCTGCCGTCGAAACCCGACATGGCGGCAGCTCCTCACCGAAGCGTATCTGCCGAAATGACGACGCGCGACGCCGCAGTCCGCATCAAGGGCGTCTCGCACCAGTTCGGCGAGGCGGGCGAGACGCAATATGTCCGCGCGCTCGCCGACACGTCGCTCGACATCGCCCGCGGCGAGCTGCTCTGCCTGATCGGCCCGAGCGGCTGCGGCAAGTCCACGCTGCTCAATGTCATCGGCGGCTTGATGACGCCGACCGGCGGCGCCGTCGAAGTCGCCGGCAAGCCGGTGCGCGGGCCGATGCCGCAAGACATCGCCTTCGTGTTCCAGGAGAACGCGCTGTTTCCCTGGAACACCGTGATCGAAAACGTCCGCCTCGGCATGCTGTTCCAGGGCGTGCCGAAATCCGAGCATGAGGCGCGAGCGAAACAATCGCTCGAAGCGGTCGGGCTTGACCGATTTCGCCCACCATTATCCCAGCCAGCTCTCCGGCGGCATGCGGCAGCGCGCGGCGCTGGCGCGGGCGCTGTCGCTGAAGACCGACATCCTGCTGATGGACGAGCCGTTCGGCGCGCTCGACGAGCAGACCCGCATGATCCTCGGCGAGGATCTCTCCGTGCTGTTGTCGCAAACCGAGAAGACCATCGTCTTCGTCACCCACAGTCTCGGCGAGGCGGTGTTCCTGGCCGACGGGTCGCGGTGTTTTCGGCGCGGCCCGGCACCATCAAGAAGATCATTCGCGTCGACGAGCCGCATCCGCGCAAGCCGGAATTCGTCACCTCGGAGAAATTCACCGCGCTGCGCAACGAGCTTTATGCGCTGCTGCACGATGAAATCCGCAAGACGGTCGCCGAATTCGGCGCGCGCGCCGGGGGGCTCCTGATGGCGCGCCGGGACGACCGAGCCGCGACGCATCGGCAGCCGCGCGGTGCAGGTCGGCTTCCTGCTCGGCATCCTCGTTCTCTGGTATCTCGCGACCAACCGCTGGGGCGTCAATCGGCTGCTGCTGCCGAACCCGGTCGCGGTCTGGCAACAGTTGCTCGATGTTCTGAAATCCGGCGAATATCTGCCCGACCTGCGCATCACCTTGACCGAGCTTGTCGCGGCGTTCGCGCTGTCGATGACCTTCGGCACCATCGTCGGCTATTTCGTCAGCCGCACGCGCTATACGATCCGCGTCTTCGATCCGCTGTTCGCCGGCATCTATTCGATCCCGATCATTCTGTTCCTGCCGCTCTTCGTGCTGTTCTTCGGGCTGGGCCCGGCATCGAAGATCGCGCTCGGCGCCACCATCAGCTTCTTCCCCATCGTGCTCTCGACCATCGCCGGCTTCGGCAATGTCGACCGCACGCTTGGTCACCGCGGCGCAAATCGATGGGCGCGTCGGACTATCAGCTGTTCCGCTACGTGCTGGTGCCCGCCGCGTTGCCGGTGATCCTCTCCGGTCTGCGCATGGGTTTCACGGTGGCGCTTCTGGCGATCATCGGCAGCGAGGTCCATCGCCTCGCTGGCCGGTCTTGGCCACCACATCGTCCAGCTCGCCGAGGGCATGGATATGGCGCGCATGTTCGCCTACGTCGCCTTCGTCGTCGTGATCGCGGCGACCCTTAACGGCGTCGTGTCGTTTCTCGAAGCCCGCGGCAGGCGCCGGATATGAATTCCTCGCTCCGCAATTACCTGTTGCGACATCCGGGCGTGGTCCGGCTCGGCGTCGTATTGCTGATCCTGATCGCTTGGGAAATCGCCGCGCGCTTGTTCGTCGATCCGTTGTTCATCGCGCCGCCATCGCGCGTGATCGCCTCGCTCGGTGCGGTCTGGAACACGACCGGCGTGCCGGCGGCCTTGCGCCTGACCTTGTTCGAGCTTGCGGTTGCGTTCTCGATCGCGATCGTGGTCGGTCTTGCCGTCGGGCTCGCGGTCGGCTTGCGGCCGTTCGCCCGGCGCAGCGTCATGCCGATCATCCTGCTGCTGTACGGGCTGCCGCAGATCACCATCCTGCCGATGTTCATCCTGCTTTTCGGTATCGGTCCGCTGTCGAAGATCGCCTTCGGCATCACGCACGGCATCTTCGCGATCATCATCGCCATCGTCGCCGGCGTGCAGAACCTGAAGCCGATCTTGCTGGTGAGCGCGCGCTCCATGGGCGCCAGCCGCTGGCAGATTTTGCGCTGGGTGATCTTCCCGCACATGATCCCGAGCTTTTTCGCCGGCATGCGGCTCGGCATGACCGGCGTGCTGCTTGGCGTGCTGCTCGCCGAGCTTTACGTCTCGACCGCCGGCATCGGCCACTTCACCACCATGTTCACCGAGAACTTCGATCCGACCAAACTGTTCGGCCTGGTCGCCATGCTCGCCGCGATGGCGATTGCGCTCAACGAGATCGTGCGCCGCGCCGAGACCAGGTTCAGCCGCTGGCGCTAGGAGGATTTTGCAATGGCGAAGCTGAAGTTGACCGTCGCCTGCGGCGACTACGAAATCGTGCGCGCGCTCATCGACGGCACCGTGCAGGCCGACGGCATCGAGCTCGTCATGCTCACCGGCATGGGCTCGCGCGAGCGGCACTGGCGCATGGCGCGCAAGACCGAGTTCGACGTCTGCGAGATCAATATCGGCGGCTACTACATGGCGCGCGACCGCGGCGAGGCGCTCGCCGCGATCCCGGTGTTTTTGCACCGGCGCTTCCGCCACGGCTTTGTCTTCGTCAACGCCAAGTCCGGCATCCGCGAGCCGAAAGACCTCATCGGCAAGAAGATCGGCGGCACCAATTTCCAGCCCGCCTCCAACATCTGGATGCGCGGCATTTTGGAAGAATATTACGGCGTGCCGCACCGGCAGTGCACCTGGGTGGTCGAGCGCAGCGAGGATTTCGAGTTCACGCCGCCAAAAGACCTGCGCATCGAAATGGCGCCGCCGGAAAACGGCTCGACGTCATGCTGGCGGAAGGCGAAATCCCCGCCATGCTGTCGCCCGATCTCCCGCCCCTGTTTCGCGATGGCGACAAGCGCATCGTGCGGCTGTTTCCCGAACTACAAGGACATCGAGATCGAATTCTTCCGCAACACCGGAATCTTTCCGATCATGCACGTCAATGTCGTGCGCCAGGAGATCATCGACAAATATCCGTGGGTCGCGACCAATCTGGTCAAGGCGTTCGACGAGGCGAAAGCCTTGGCCTATCGCCATGTCGCCAATCCGCGCAACGTTCCGCTGGCCTGGGTCAGGACCGCATGGGAAGAGCAGCTCGAAGTCTTGGGCGCCGACCCGTGGGCCTATGGCCTCGGCGACGCCAACCGCAAGAACCTCGAAACCGTGCTGCGCTATTGCCACCAGCAAGGCCTGATCAGCCGCGCCATGAAACTCGACGAGCTGTTCGCCGATACCGATCTCGGCGATGCCGGCGGTGGCGCGGAGAATATTTAGCGCGCCCTCAGCCGGTCATCGTCACCATGCCGGCGTCCAAGGCCGCCGGCAGCCAGAGCAGAAGATCGGCCTCAATCCCGGCGGCCTCGTGCCCGGTTGCCTGTCGCACCGCATCGCAGACCGCTCGCAGCGGCAGGCCTTTCGTTCCACAGGCGCTGAGAAAGGCGAATTGCCAAGGCTGCACAACGTGGACGCTGACGCGATAGCGGCTGCGGGCGACGGCGTAACAGGTCGGCTTCGCCTGCGGCACTTCAGGTTTTTCGCCGCGCTGGACCGCCGCGAGGGCATCGGCAAAATCGAATGCGAGCGACAACAACCGCGCGCTCGCCGGCAGGCGCAGCGACGCGCCCGAGAGCATCAAGGTGAACACATCGGCCGCGTGATGCGCCTGATCATTCTCCAGGCCGCGCGCGCGAAAAGCTTCGGCGCGGGCGCGTTCGAGCGCGGCGAGGTTTGCCGGCAGCGCCTCGATCGACCCCGGTTTTTCGCCCGAAGCCGGCCGCGTCGCCTCGAGGAACGCGGCAAATCCGGCGCCGAGATCGTACAGCGAGGGCGATTGCGACGGCTTGGTCCACACATAGGACGACGCGAACATTTCGAACACCTGGTCGCCGACCAGCGCCAGCAGGATCGGGAATTCGGCGCGCAGGCACTCCAACAGACGCAGCACATAGCCGCGGGCGTAGATTTCCAGGCGCTCGTGCGCCGATAGGCGGTTCGAGCCCTTTACTGCGTCGGCGGTGTCTAGCGAATAACGGTCGCGCGCCAGGCGCACGCCTTCGCGCACGCCGCCGGGCGTCGTCACCGCGCTCAGCATCCAGCGCTGCAGAACGCCCAGATCGGTTGCCGCGTCAGCCATCGGTGCGGCCGAGATAAAAATCGATCGGCGTGGACAGCGCCCGGCCCGCCGCCGCGGCCGCCGGCGGCGCCGCATCGGGCAGAAAACCGCGCCGCGCGTCCTTGGCTTTGGCGAGCTGCGCGATCAATTCCGGATAGGGCGGAATGTCGGCGTCCCATTCCAGCAAGGTCGAGACGCCGCCGGTCTTCTGCTGCACCGTGACATAGAGCGGCCAAACCCGATCGGGCACCGGCTGATTGTGGGTGTCGATCATGTGGGTGCCGCAATCGGTGCAGCCGGCGAGATGGACCTGCACGATATGGTCCGCGGGCACCGCTTCGCACATAGGTCGTCATGTCAAAACCGTGATTGGTGGCGCTGACATAGACGTTGTTGACGTCGAGCAGGAGGCCGCAGCCTGACTGTTCCGCCAGGAAACTTAAGAACTCCCATTCCGGGATATCGGAGACGCGAAACTCCAGGTACGTGCTCGGGTTCTCCAGCACCAACGGCCGGCCGAGAAAATCCTGCACGGCACGGACGCGATCGACCACATGGGCGAGGCTCTGCCGCGTCAGCGGCATCGGCAACAGATCATGGGAGTTCACGCCGTTGATGCCGGTCCAGCACAGATGATCGGAGATCCAGGCCGGCCGCACGTGCTCGGCGAGCGCGCGCAGCTTGCGCAGATAGGCCATGTCGAGCGGGTCGGTGCTGCCGATCGACAGCGAGACGCCGTGCATCACCACCGGGCGATGGGCCAGCACGCGATCGAGCACGTGCGCCGGATAGCCATGATTGTCGATGAAATTCTCGCTGATGATCTCGAACCAATCGACGCCCCAACGCGACGGGTCGGTGCGCATGAGGTGCGGAAAATGCGTGTCGCGCAAGCCGACGCCGTCGCCGAGATTCGGCAAGCCGAGGCGAGGTTGGCCGCTGGTCATGTATTCAATCCTACGCCGCACGGCAACAACGCGATACGGCAGCAAGCCCGCTCACGTCGACGGCGGAAACGCCAGGCGGATGTCGCTCGGCGGCGGCGGGTTCGGCGGCGGCGGATTGTGCTGCGCCGCTACGGTGCTCATGACTTCCAGATAGGCGCGATACGCCACGTCGTGCACGAGTTCGCCTGCCGCGAACGGTCATCCTGCCGATCTTCTCCGGCGTGCTGTCGGGGCCGGTGAAGTCGAACAGCTCCATATTGCCGCCCTCGGGATAGACCTGCGAGGCCGAAATCGGCACCGCGCAGCCGCCGAACGTGCGGCACTTGTTGTCGCTCGGCGCCGAGTAGATCGCATCGCTCGGCGTCTGCACGGAGCCGGCGCTCAGCGGCCCGCGGGTTCCCACGGCATGGCTGCATATGCCGCCGCCGGCGATGTTTTGGACGAAGCCGCAGCCGCCCTGCGCCTTGCACTTGTTGGAGCCGATGCAGGTATGAAACACCTCCGGCGCCGCGCACTGATTGTTGCCCGGCACGGCGAAATCGAGCGCCTGGCAGGCGTGATAGAGCTTGCCGAAACGGATCGGATCGACGCCCAGCGACAAGTCCGGCGCTTGCCCGAACAGCGCCCAGCAGATCGCCATGCGATCGCCGGTGCCGCCCATCGACGGCGACGGGAACGCCACCGGATTGCTCGGATCCTGACTCTTCCAATATTCGTTCAACACGGTGGTGACGCCGGCGATGGCGCCGGCCGCGACCTTGCTGATCAGCTTGTGATTGGCGTCGCGGACCTTAGGCTCTGCCAGCGCGTTCAGCGCTGCCGCGATCGCCGCCGTGGACGGCAGTTTCGGATTGTCGTTCGGATTGTAGTCGGGCGCCTGCAAATCCTCCTTCTTCCAGGTCTTGCCGGCGTCGAACCAATCGGTCCAGGTGACGATCTAGCCTCTGTTCTAAAGCGCCATCACCTCCTGGAAGCGCTCGAAATGATCCTTGCCGTCGTTGTTGAAGCGCGCCGCGGCGTCCGCGGACGGCGCCGGCTTGCCGTCGTCGGTATAGCTCGGATAGTCCGCCTTCAGTGCGGCGTCGGACGACCGGAATTTGTCTTCCACGGCCGCGAGGTTTGCCGCTCGTCTTGATCAGCGTAGAACCCTCGCCCTGATCGGTGATGGCGTCCATCATGTCGGCGATGGTCTTCAGCGAGCTCAGCGAGGCCTCGAAGCCAGGATATTCGCGCGCCGGGTGGTTGCCGGCCACTTCGACGTTGAACAGATCGCGCTGCCGCGAGGTCACGGTGACATATTGCCAGAGGCTGGTGCCGTCGGAATAGCGTGATGTGCAGGTAGTCGTAATAGCACTGGTAGAGCGCGCCGATGGTGCCGAACATCGGCAGGTCCTTCTCGGTGTACGATTTTTTCCAACCTGAGAAACGGCGCGGGGGAAAATATTTGTGCCATTTGCTCTTGGGGATGTTCTGGCGCGCGACGGCGTCCGGTTCCTCGATGGCCAAGAACAAATTGACCTGCGGCTCGGTCAAGGCCGCGATATTGACGACGAGGCTGTTATAGGGCGCGTCCATGTCGCGCAGGTCGACGATGTGGGGAATGATCGTGTTGGTCGGGCCGTAGCAGGTCCAGCCGTTGTTGGCATCCTGCAGGACCGGGCTGGTGAAGCTCAATCTGCGCCGATCGCGGTGGCGATGTTCGCGGCGAGCTGCAGGTGCAGCATTTCCTGGATGAACACCGAGAAGATGATGTTGAACGCCTTCTCGTTGGCGGTGGTGGGATTGGCGGTGGTGGCGCCGCCGGGCCACAGCCGGCCTTTGAAGTAGGATTGGTCCTTGGCTTTGATCTGATGGGTGCCCTGGATCGAGTACAGCGTGCCCATGTAGAGCGGGATGGTGAACAGCTCGACGTTCACCGCGGCTTGCGCGATGGCGTAAAGCGCCGACTTGTCGATCGGCTTGAGCTTGGGATCACGGGGCGCGCTGGCACTGGCGCTGACGGTCCACGGCATGGTCGATCCTCCACCTGTTCGATCGCGACTTCGGGATTACGCGTCGAAAGCGACGCCCGAACGACACCACCACCGCTGCGTCACATGTGCCCGGTCACATGGATCAGCGCCGATGTCATGGCAGAGCTTATTGCAGAGTTTTCGACCGCACAATTCGTGATTGAACGATAACCGAAAACACTGGTCATACGCGGCGAAACCAACCGCAAAAATGTCCAAACGGTGCTGCGGTATTGCCATCAACAAGGCTTGATCGGTCGCATGATGCCGCTTGGGGAGTTATTCGCCGATACTGATCTGGGTGACGCCGGCGGCGGGGCGGAAAATATCTGATTGGAAAATTTGTAGGGTGTAGGGCGGATTAGCGTAGCGTAATCCGCCATTGCGCCCGGCTTCCCAACTCGGCGGGTTACGCCTTCGGCTAACCCGCCCTACGAACGACGGCTCCTGTTGCGTACCGTGTGAGGGGTAAGCCATGCTAAACGAGGACACCAATCCCGCCATTGAAACCACAGACGATCCCGCCGTGGCCAAGAAAGACGATCCCGCCTTCCTCTACTTCCCGACCAATTATCGCTGGTCGATGGGGCTATTGATCTGCCTCTCCGGCGCGCCGTGGACCGGCGTCGAGATCGACGAGGTCAACCGGGTCGGCCGCGCGCTCACCGACAAGGTCGGCGACGACGACGCCTGGTTCGAGGAATGGGCCCGCATGGGCGACAAGATCACGGCGCGCGGCCGCGACGCCATGCGCGCCGGCCACAAGCTCACCGCGGCGTCGTGCTTCATGCGCGCCTGCCGCTATTACCAGACCGGCGAGCGCTTCATTCATCCGCGCTCCCAGCGCAGCATGGACGTCTATGCGCAGTCGGTGGCGCTATTCAAGGAAGCGGCCGCCATCATCCGCCGCCCGCGCATCGAGCCGGTCGAGGTGCCGTATGAGGGCACGAGCCTGCCGGCACTGCTGGTGCATCCCGACCCGGAAGCGACGCGCGGCCGCCCTGCCCCAGCGATGGTGTTCTTCGACGGCTTCGACGTCACCAAGGAGCTGCAATACGGCTACGGCGTGCCCGATCTCGCCGCGCGCGGCATCGGCTGCCTGATCGTCGACGGGCCGGGCAACGGCGAGAGCGTGCGGTTCCGCAATCTGCCGCTGATCGCCGAGACCGAGCGCTACGCCACGCCGGTCTACGAGTATCTCGCCGGCCGCAAGGAATTCGACCCAAAACGCATCGGCGTGATGGCGCTCAGCCTCGGCGGCTATTACGCGCCGCGCGCGGCGTCGCTGGAGCAGCGCTTCGCCTGCTGCGTCGCCTGGGGCGCGCAATGGGACTATCACGAGATCTGGGCGCGGCGGCTTGATCTGCTCGATTCCGGCAGAGTGCTGTCGCTGTCGGTGCCGCCGGAGCATTTGCAATGGGTGCTCGGCGTCAACGACCGCGCCTCGGCGCTCAAAAAGCTGGAAGATTTCAAGCTCGACGGCATCGTGCAGAAGATGACCTGCCCGTTCCTGCTGCTGCATGGCGCCGGCGACGAGCAAATTCCGATCGAGATCGCGGAAAAGCTTTACGAGGCGGTCGGCTCCAAGCAGAAAGCGCTCAAAGTGTTCACCCGCGAGGAAGGCGGCTTCCATCATTGCCAGGTCGACGACGCCACCATCGGCGTTCATTATATGTGGGATTGGATCGCCGACATTCTCCACGGCGGCGAATGAAAGATGAGCAGATGAACCAATGACGACCCATCGGCTGGATGCCGCCCCCGACACGGTGCATTGGGGTTATTTCGATGCAAAACTTAAACCCCTGATCACGGTCGATCCGGGCGACACTGTCGTTATTTCGACGGTGTCGGGCGCGCTGGGCTATCTTCCCGACGCCAATTCCGGCCTCGTCGTGCCCGACGCGCTGCGGGAAATCCATGCTTCGGTCAAGCCGAGGCTTGGCGGACCGCACATTCTGACCGGCCCGGTCGCGGTGCGCGGCGCCAAGGCCGGCCAGGTGCTCGAGGTTCGCATCAAGGCGGTCGAGCTTCACAGCAACTGGGGCTACAATTTCATCCGGCCGCTGTTCGGCGCGCTGCCGAACGATTTCGACAAACTGCGTCTCATGCACATTCCGCTCGACCGCGAGCGGATGGTCGGCCGATTGCCGTGGGGACTTGAGCTTCCCCTAAAACCGTTCTTCGGCATCATGGCGGTGGCGCCGCCGGCGGCCTGGGGCGAGATCGCTTCGCCGCCGCCGCGGCGCAACGGCGGCAACATGGACAACAAGGAATTGGTTGCCGGCACCACGCTCTATCTGCCGATCCATGTCGACGGCGCGCTGTTCTCGACCGGCGACGGCCATGGCGCGCAGGGCGACGGCGAGGTCTGCATCACCGCCATCGAGACCGGCCTGATCGGCACTTTCGAATTGCACCTGCGCGACGACATGACGCTGGAATGGCCGCTGGCCGAGACGCCGACCCACATGATCACCATGGCGTTCGACCCCGACCTCGACGACGCGGTGGTGATCGCGCTGCGCGACATGATCAAGCTGATCTGCGCGCGCACCGGGATTTCGCGCGAGGACGCCTATACGCTGTGCAGCCTGGCCGCCGACCTGCGCGTGACCCAGGTGGTCAACGGCGCCAAGGGCATCCACGTGATGCTGGAGAAGGCGCTATCTGCAGCGGCCCCGCTAGTCCACGCTTTTCGCCGTTCGCTTTGCACCGGTTTGTTGCGCGCCGCACTTGAGGGGTCCCTTCAATCGCGGCAAACTCCGGTGCAGAGCTAGAGGCCCGTCATGACAGTTGCACACGCCGATGCCACCGAACCGACCGATCGTGTCGGCTCATTTTCGCGCAAGGCGCTTGCCGCGTCCGCCATCGGCTATGCGATGGATGGGTTCGATCTGCTCATTCTGGGCTTCATGTTGCGGGCGATTTCCGCCGAGTTGCATCTCACGCCGCCGCAGGCCGGTTCGCTGATCACCTGGACGCTGATCGGCGCCGTCGCCGGCGGCATCCTGTTCGGCATGCTGAGCGACTATTACGGCCGCGTGCGGGTCCTGACCTGGACCATCCTCCTTTTCGCGGTGTTCACCGGCCTCGGCGCGCTGGCGCAAGGCTATTGGGATCTGCTCTTTTAT
Organism: uncultured Alphaproteobacteria bacterium; assembly: GCA_963831975.1. GTDB lineage: Bacteria > Pseudomonadota > Alphaproteobacteria > Rhizobiales > Xanthobacteraceae > BOG-931. The sequence continues at coordinate 54,800 of CAWHSO010000025.1, read as the reverse complement.
CGCACCATTGCCGGCCTCGGGCTGGGCGGCGAGTTCGGCATCGGCATGGCGCTGGTCGCCGAGGCCTGGCCGGCAAAATACCGGGCGCGCGGTTGCACCTATGTGGCGCTCGGTTGGCAGGCCGGCGTGCTGGCGGCAGCGCTCATCACCCCGCTCCTTCTGCCCATCATCGGCTGGCGCGGAATGTTCGTGGTCGCTCTCGTGCCCGGCCTCATCGCCTTTGCGGTTCGCTGGTATGTGCAGGAGCCGCAGATATTCCTGGATCGCGCCAAGGAGCGCCGAACGGCCATGCCGCTCGGCCTTCTCGTCAAGGATTCCGCGACGCGAAATATCAGCCTGGGCATGCTGATCCTCTGCTCGGTGCAAAACTTCGGTTACTACGGACTGATGATCTGGTTGCCGAGTTATCTGTCGACGCGGTTCGGCTACACGCTGACGCAATCGGCGCTATGGACTGCCGTCACGGTGCTCGGCATGGCGTTCGGCATTGTGGTGTTCGGGCAATTTGCCGACAGGATCGGCCGCCGCCCGGCGCTGTTCACCTTCCAGGCCGGCGCCTTCATCATGGTGCTGGTCTATTCGCAGCTGACCGATGCGACGGCGCTGCTCATCGGCGGCGCGATCATGGGCATGTTCGTCAATGGCATGCTCGGCGGCTATGGCGCGCTGCTCTCCGAGCTTTATCCGACCGAGGCGCGGGCGACCGCGGCCAACGTCATTTTCAATCTCGGGCGCGGCGTCGGCGGCTTCGGTCCGTTCGTGGTCGGGGCGCTGGCGGCGAGCTATTCCTTCACTGTCGCGATTGCGCTGCTCGCCACGATCTATCTCCTGGATATTCTCGCGACCGCCTTCCTGATCCCCGAGAAAAAAGGCGTGCCTCTTGAATGACGGCCGCCAAAGCCCCATTTTTAGCTCGTTAATAGTATGGTTTTGGCGTCGTTGTATCCATTCCCGGAACCGCTATAATTCCTGATTGCGTGCGTCAAAACGCACGACTTTCTTCAGTTCGTGGTGGAGCGGCCCGTCGTTGCGGCGGGTCTTTCGCCTTTTGGGATTCATGCGATGAATCGTTCCAATCGCACCGACCACATCCGGCTCACGTCGCATCCCGAGCCCGGCGCAAAACTGCCTTTCCCGATCAAATGGGGCGCGGCGAGCGCGCGCGAGCGCGGGCCGATCATCGGCACGGTATCGCGGCCGCAAGACCGCAATGTCATCGGCAGCCATGGCGGCTCTTACGCGGTCTACCGCGCGCTTGCGGTTTCAGCCGGCGCGCTCGATCCGATCCGCCGTCCGGACCTGACCAACACCTTCCCGGCCGCGACCATCGGCCCGTTTGCGCAATGGACCGAGGCGCAGCGCATCGTTTCGCTCGATCCTTGGGGCCATCTGGTCGCCGAGAATTTCAAGACGGAAATCGCCGAAGGCATCGACATCCGGCCGACCATCGCGATCACCCGCGCGCGGCTCGATCTTCCCGAAATGCAGAATGCGCTGGCCGCGGGGCGCCTCGCCAATGACGGCACCGTGGTGCACGACAACGGCAGCGTCTCCGTGGTCAAGATCGCCATCGATCCGGTGTGGTACTTGCCGGGGATCGCGGCGCGGTTCGGCACCACCGAGAACGATTTGCGCCGCGCGCTGTTCGAGCAGACCGCCGGCATGTTTCCCGAGCTGGTGACGCGGCCCGACCTGCAAGTCTTCCTGCCGCCGATCGGCGGCACCACGATTTATCTGTTCGGCGACGTCGCAAAGCTCAACGACCCGCGCACGCAGATCACCTGCCGGGTCCACGACGAGTGCAACGGCTCGGACGTTTTCGGCTCCGACATCTGCACCTGCCGCCCCTATTTGATTCACGGCATCGAGGAATGCGCCCGCAGCGGCCAGACCGGCGGTCTCGGCATCATCATCTATAACCGCAAGGAAGGCCGGGCGCTGGGCGAGGTCACCAAATTCCTGGTCTATAACGCGCGCAAGCGGCAGGAGGGCGGCGACGCGGCCGCGGCCTATTTCGAGCGCACCGAATGCGTGGCCGGCGTTCAGGACGCCCGCTTCCAGCAGCTGATGCCGGACGCGGTGCATTGGCTCGGCATCAAGCGCATCGACCGTTTCGTCTCGATGAGCGACATGAAATATGACGCGCTGGTGAGCCAAGGCGTCGACATCGTCGAGCGCGTCGCCATCCCGGACGAGCTCGTCCCCGCCGACGCTCATGTCGAGATCGAGGCCAAGAAAGCCGCCGGATATTTCACGCCCGAGCCGCAGAAGCCGCAGGATGTCTCCGACGCGCTCGGTCGCGATCTCGGCAAATACTAAGCCCTGGATTCCGTCCGTGACGCCCGAAACGGCCGCAGCCTATTCGCTTTTGAACGCCCAGGCGGTCCGCGACCGCGCGCACCGGATGCTGGCACTCGGGCTCGACGACAAGCTGCCGAATTTTCGTGTCGATCTCGATCGCCTCGACGACGCGGTCGATCTCGTCGTGTCGGTTATGCAGAAGAATTATCCGACGCTCGACGTGCCGTTCCACTCGCGCTGGCGGCATTTCGTCGCAACGGAGATCGCTGGCGCCATCGATAGAACTGCTCGCAATATTTCGCGACCCCGTCGCGCGGGCGCGCTCGGACGTTCGATCTCGCCATCGTCAGCGTGCTGCTCGATGCCGGCGCCGGACCGCAATGGCGCTATCGCGATCCAATCATCGGCGACGAGTCTCGCGCGGTCGGAAGGACTTGGCACTGGCCAGCATCAACATGTTTGCGTGGGGCGTTTTCTCCGCTCACCGCGGTACCGGTGACGATTTCGCTCCTCAGCTGCGCGCCGATGCGGATCGTCTTAGCGAACCTCGATACCAAGGCGCTGCGCAACGGCTTTCAGGTCACCGATCAAAATCCGCTCGTCCGGACTTGAAGGCCGCGCCGAGCTTCTGCGCTCGCTCGGGCGGCTGGTGGCGCAGCGCCCGGAAATCTTCGCCCGCCACGATACGCCGCGGCCCGGCGGGCTTTTCGATCATCTCGTCGCCAAAGCCGGCAGGCGAAAAGATTCCGGCGCCGCTCATTCTGTCGGAACTGCTGCTGCAGTTCGGGCCGATCTGGCCGTCGCGGCTGACGCTTGGCGGCGTGCCGCTCGGCGATTGCTGGCGGCACCCGTCGCTGACGACGGCGGATGCGACCAGCGGGCTCGTGCCGCTGCACAAGCTGTCGCAGTGGCTGGCTTATTCGCTGATCGAGCCGCTGCAATGGGCCGGCATTCACCGTGACCGATATCGACGGCCTGACCGGGCTCGCCGAATACCGCAACGGCGGGCTGTTCGTCGATACCGGCGTCCTGGCGTTGCGCGATCCGGCCGAGGCGATGCGCGAGCACGACGTCGCTTCGCCGCTGGTGGTGGAATGGCGCGCCCTGACCGTCGCGCTGCTCGACCGGCTGGCGCAAGCGCTGCGGCGCCGGCTCGACATGGACGCGACCACCTTGCCGCTCGCCAAAGTGCTCGAAGGCGGCACCTGGGCGGCGGGTCGCCAGATCGCGCGCGACAAGCGCGCCGACGGCTCGCCACCGATCAAAGTCATCAGCGACGGCACCGTTTTCTGAGCAAAGCCGCGGAGGGAAATCATGGAAGGCGTCACCATCGTCAAACATCCGCTGGTCCAGCACAAGCTGACGCTGATCCGCGACAAGAACATCTCGACCAAATCCTTCCGCGAGCTCCTCAAGGAGATCGGGATGCTATTGTGCTACGAGGTGACCCGGGACTTGCCGCTGACCGACGTTGAGATCGAAACGCCGATGGCGCGCATGATGTCGCCGCGCCTTGCCGGAAAGAAACTGGTATTCGCGCCGATCTTGCGCGCCGGAGTGACGTTTGCCGAAGGCATGCTCGACCTGGTGCCGGCGGCGCGCGTCGCCCATATCGGGCTTTATCGCGAGCCCGAATCGTTGGTCGCGGTCGAATATTTCTTCAAAGCGCCGTCGGATCTTGCTGAGCGCCTCGTCATCGTCGTCGCCCCGGTGATCGCCACGGCGAATACGGCGGCGGCGGCCGTGGTCCGGCTCAAGGAGCGCGGCGCCAAGGACATCAGGTTTGTGTCGATGCTGGCGTCGCCGGAGGGCATGGAACGGCTGCGCGGCCTGCATCCCGACGTGCCGGTATGGACGGCGGCGATCGACGACGGACTCGACGCGAATGGATTTATTCTTCCGGGCTTAGGCGACGCCGGCGATCGCGCCTATGGCACGAAATAATCCCCGTCATTGCGAGGAGTGAAACGACGAAGCAATCCAGTTCGGCGGCTCAGCCTGGATTGCTTCGCTTCGCTCGCAATGACGATGCAGGCGATCACGCCGCCAAGAGCTTTTGCACTTCGTTGACCAGTTCGCGAAGATGGATCGGCTTCGACAGCACCTTGGCGTGCTTGGGCGCGCTCGAATTGGAATTGAGCGCCACCGCGGCGAAGCCGGTGATGAACATGATCTTGATATCGGGATCGAGCTCGGCGGCGCGGCGGGCGAGCTCGATGCCGTCCATCTCCGGCATGACGATGTCGGTGAGCAGCAGCTCGAACGGCTCTTCGCGCAGCCGCTGGTAGGCGGATAGGCCGTTATCGTAGGACACGACGTCGAAACCGGCATTCTGCAGCGCCTTGACCAGGAACCGGCGCATGTCGACGTCGTCTTCCGCAAGCAAGATTTTGGACATGGCAACCCGAACCCGGCTTCCGCCGGCCCCCTGCCGCTCCATAAGCCGGATGGCCGGTAAAGATGAAGTGAAAGTCGGCCAATGTAACCGCCCTTAAACCGCCCTTGGCAAGCCGCGACTCCTATGGACAATGGCCGTTGGCGCACGCTAGGGAACGGGTGCCGGGTCGCTATGCCCCCAAAAGCCCCGCCAGGCGCCATGTTGGAAATCCAGGACGAATTTGATCCCCCGTTCGAGGCGGTCGAGCCTGAGCAATGCCGTGGCCCGGTGCTGTTCAACTCGCCGCATAGCGGGCGGATCTATCCGCGCGCGTTCCTGCTGACGTCGCGGCTCGATCTGGCGACGCTGCGCCGCTCCGAGGACAGTTTTGTCGACGACCTGATCGCCGGCATCGCCGCGCGCGGCCATCCGATCATGAAGGCGCATTTCCCGCGCTGCTATGTCGACGTCAACCGCGAGCCCTACGAGCTCGACCCGCGCATGTTCGACGGCCGCCTGCCCTCGTTCGCCAATACCCGCTCGATGCGGGTCGCCGGCGGGCTCGGCACCGTGGCGCGCGTGGTCGGCGACGCCCAGGAAATCTACGATCAGCGCATTGCGGTCGGCGAAGCGCTGCGCCGCATCGACGGCCTCTACAAGCCCTATCACCGCGCCTTGCGGCGCCTGTTCACGCGGCTGCATCGCGATTTCGGCGCCGCCATGCTGATCGATTGCCACTCCATGCCCTCGACCACCGGCGCCAGAGACGAGCGCCCGCGCGCCGATCTCGTGCTCGGCGACCGCTACGGCACGAGCTGCGTTCCGATCGTCGCCGAGACCATCGAAGAGACCATGCGCGGCTTCGGCTATGCGGTCAGCCGCAACAAGCCCTATGCGGGCGGCTTCATCACCGAGCATTATGGCAATCCGGCCAGCGGGCTGCACGCGATCCAGCTTGAGATCAACCGGGCGCTGTATATGGACGAGCGCCGCTACGAGCGGTCGGCCTCGTTCGCGCGGTTGGCGGGCGAGTTCGAGCTGCTTGTCGGATCGCCTTGCCGCCATCCCGATGGAGGAGCTGCGGCCCTACCGGGCGGCGGCGGAATAGGTCCCGGCGACGAACCGCCGGCCTTCGCGAAGCCGAAGACCAAAAGAAAGGGGCCGCTCACCTTGCGGGAGCGGCCCAAGTCTAGGGAGGAAACGCCCAAGGAGGGCGACGGTAACGCGAGGAAGCCTCCCGCTACCGCACTGCAATAAGATACACCGCGCCGCACAAAACGCAAGCCCTGCTGACCTATTCGGAGGGAACTTTCCCCCCGGATTTTGCAGGGCAGCGTCTCGGGCTCGTTGAAGCTAATGGGACGCCATAAATAGATGATTGATTTCAAAACCATAGGAGCGGGAGCCACCCTGCCCAAAAACACGCCAGGCATCACCGGCTGGCGCCGTTTCGGGCTCCCTTAAGCATTTCGCGGGGGAGCGTTGCGGATCGGCAACAGGCCGATTGCCGTCGCCGGAACTCTCGGCTACCTCGGAGCACGAGGCCATTCATGACAGCCATCGACTTTGCCGCCTTCGTGGACGAGCTTGCCGCCGTCTCCGGCGAGACCATAAGGCCGTTTTTCCGTAGCGCGCTCGGCGTCGAGAACAAGAGCCACACCGGCGGCTTCGATCCGGTGACGGCGGCCGACCGCGCCGCCGAAGCCGCCATGCGCGCGCTGATCAAGCGGACCTTTCCGGAACACGGCGTCGTCGGCGAAGAGCTCGGCGCCGATCGCCCCGATGCCGAATATGTCTGGGTGCTCGACCCGATCGACGGCACCAAATCGTTCATCTGCGGCCTGCCGGCCTGGGGCACCTTGATCGCGCTGACCCGGAACGGCGTGCCGATCTACGGCATGATGCACCAGCCGTTCACCCGCGAGCATTTTTCCGGCGACGGCAGCGGCGCGCGCTATCGCGGGCCGGCCGGCGACCGCGAACTGCAGGTGCGCCCGTGCGCAACGCTGAGCGACGCCATCATGCTCACCACCAGCCCGCTGTTGATGAACGAGGCCGACCGGCAAGCTTTCCGCCGCGTCGAAAAAGAGGTGCGGCTGTCGCGCTATGGCGGCGATTGTTATGCCTACTGCGTGCTCGCCGCCGGCCACGTCGATCTGTTGATCGAGACCGAGCTCAAGCCGCACGACGTGCTGGCGCTGATCCCGATCATCGAAGGCGCTGGCGGCATCATGACCACCTGGGACAACGGCCGCCCGCACAACGGCGGCCGCATCATCGCCGCCGGCGACAAGCGCGTGCATGCGCAGGCGATGGCGCTGTTGAACGCGTGAGGCCGCGGCGCGTTCCGGGGCCTTTGACTGGGCTAATCGAAGGGAAAAATCCGCTTCCAGTCGTTCTTCATGCCGATCACGGTCCAGCCGTTCTTCTTCGCCTCGGCGTCGAGCGCTGGACTGAAAGCCCCCACTTTGGTATCGGGCAAGCCGCGCGCCGGGCCGTAGGCATATTCGCGCTGCGCATCGTCGTGCAGCACCAGCATCATCAGCCGCGCGCCGTCGCCGCGCCGGTATATTCCAGCATCTCGCGATCGCCGTCGGAGTTGCCGAACGCCGCGCGCGGGCGGCGGCCGATCATCAGATGAATGCCCTCGGGCTTGCCGGCCTTGTCGTCGTTGAGGAGAAGCTTTGGCTCCTTGGTCAGGAACGGCTTGCCGTCCTTGTCGTAACTGAATTTCGTTCCGCCCGCGGAGCCGACCACCTGCTCGGGCGGGATGCCGTAGACGCGCTGCGCATAGACGCGGACGAAATCCTGGCCGCCGCCGGTCACGATGTAGGTCCTGTAGCCGTTGTCGCGCAGGTATTGCAGGACTTCGAGCATCGGCTGATAAACGAGTTCGGTATAGAGCCTGTTCCAGCGCGGATGCTTGGCCGTCGCCAGCCATTTATTGGCCTCGGCTTCGAACGCGTCGACGGGCATGCCGGTCAACGTCGCAACCAGCAATTTGCTTCCAGATCATGCAGCGACAGCTTCGCGATCGCTTCGCGGTTGCCGGACAGCACGGTCTTGAACGGCTCGATTTTCTTGAGCTCCGGCTTCTGCTCCACCACCGCCGGGACGCGATCCAGGCAATAGACAACCTGGCTGTAGATCGGATGCTCCACCCACAGCGTACCGTCCTGGTCGAACGTGGCGATGCGCTCTTCGGGCAGCACGAATTTCGCGCTCGCCCGATCGGTGGTGGCGCGCACGAAGTCGATGATCGCCTGTTTCGCAGGCCCGTCGTTCCACGACGCCAACGGCGCGCCTGCCGTCACCTGTGCCTGCGCCGCCGTGGACAGCAGCGTGCCGGACAACACCGGCAACAAAGCCAGCCCCGAAACCAGCGTGCGGCGGTCAATGCCGGGTGAAACGCCGCCGGATTTCATTTTGACATCTCCCCAGCGTCTGGTCGCAAAACAAAGTTCAGCGGGCGCACCGGCGCGGCGCGCCCGCCATTAGAGCATGATCCGGAAAAGTGGAAACCGGTTTTCCGAGATCATGCTCCACCAAGTGCTGGTTTATTGCCCTTCGTGGAACTTCATCATCTGCCTCGATCTTCTCCTTGATCGGCGGCGAGGTTGAAGGACGCGGCCTGCTGCATCGGCGGGATAGTCGATGAACGATTGCGCCGCCGCCGCCACGGTCTGCTGCACTTGGACGAAGCGCCAGAACTCGCGCGCCATGAAGTCGTTCATGTAGCCGCCGCCCAAGATCGTTGAGCGTCTGGCCGCGGATCGACGACGTGCGTTCGAACGGATCCTGGCGCAGGTTGATGATCGTCGGCATGTCGGTCGTCACCTTCTCGCCCGGCCAGCCGAACGGCTGCTGGTAGAACTGGAACTTGAAGTCGTCGATGCGGATGGCGCCGAGCTGCGACTCGCCGAAGTAGAACAGCTCGTGCCGCGCCGACGGTCCTTTGCCGGTCATCAGATCCATCTGGTTATAGCCGTCCAGATGGTTCTTGTAGGTCTGGCCGCCGATCTGCACGCCTTGCAGCAGCTGCTGCGACGATGTTCGGATTGCCCGCCGCCGCGACCAGCGTCGGCAGCCAATCCAGTCCGGAGAAGATGCCGTTCTCCACCGTGCCCGGCTTGATCTTGCCCGGCCAGCGGGCGAGGCACGGCACGCGGAAGCCGCCCTCGTACACCGTCCCCTTGGTGGCGCGGAACGGCGTCATGCCGCCGTCCGGCCAGGTGAAGACTTCGGCGCCGTTGTCGGTGGTGAAGATGACGATGGTGTTGTCGGCGACGCCGATATCGTCGAGGTGCTTGAGCAGATCGCCGATGTCGTCGTCCATCTGCGCCATGCCGGCTTCTTCCAGGCCGTAATTGGTCTCGTAGTTCATCTTCGCCTGGTACTTCTGCTGCAGGTAGGTGAAGACGTGCATGCGCGTGGTGTTGTGCCAGATGAAGAACGGCTTGTTGGCCTGCTTGGCCGCGATCCATGAAGCCCTTGGTCTGCTCGACCAGAACTTCGTCGAAGGTCTCCATGTCGTATTTGGCGTCGCGGCCCTTCTGCCACATCTGGTGATCCTCGCTCATATCCTTGAACGGCTTGAGCGGGCCTTCGTCGACGATGCGCTGCTTGCCGACCTTGCCCCAGCGCGGCATCACGGTCGGATCGTCGGTGTCGGTCGCGTAGGAATGCACCAGGTTGCGCGGGCCGTATTTGTCGATCCAGTCCTGCGGATAGTCGAACCAGTACGGATCGGACATCGCGTCGAGGTGATAGAGATAACCGAAGAATTCGTCGAAGCCGTGCACCGTCGGCAGATACTTGTTCAAGTCGCCGAGATGGTTCTTGCCGAACTGGCCGGTGGCGTAGCCCATCGATTTCAGGAGAAGCGCCGTCGTCACCGACTGTTCCGGCATGCCGACGTCGGCGCCGGCCTGGCCGACCGTGGTCAGGCCGGTGCGCAGCGGAATTTGCCCGGTGATGAAGTTGGCGCGGCCGGCGGTGCAGCTCGCTTCGGCGTAGTAGTCGGTGAAGCGCATGCCGTCGGCGGCGAGCTTGTCGAGGTTCGGCGTCTTGCCCGGACATGATGCCCTGGTGATAGGCGCCGATATTGAACCAGCCGACATCGTCGCCCATGATGACGAGAATGTTCGGCTTCTGGCCGGCGGGCGCGGCCTGCTGCGCCTGCGCGACAGCTTTCTGAACGCTTGCAGCCGTGCCCAGCGCCGATGCCGCGGCGAGCGTCGTACTGGCCAGCAGCATGTTGCGGCGATTGAGTGCGCTCGTTTTTAGGTTCGGCTTATCTCCATCATTAGCGTTGGACATTTCCTTCTCCCAGCTTTGATGACACAACGAGGAAGACATCGCAGCAAGCGCTGTCGGAAAACGAGGCGAAAGAGTCGTGAGGCGAAAGTGTCGTTATGAAAGATTTTTCAGGCAGCGCTTAAAGCGAAGGCCGTCGGCACATGCATCGCCGCCAAGCGACGCGTGGCGGAGGTCACTGACACTATCGGCAATCATCGTGTTCGAGATATGACAAACGCGTGATAGGCGACGGCGTTGTGCAGCGCGTTACCAACAAATTTATTGGTAGACGATGGCAACTATTAGCCGGGCGGGACCTGGGCCGCTTTCAATACAGCGCCGTGCCGGGAACGAAGGCGTCGAACGCCGCCCAGAACTGGGTGCGGTAGCGGTCCTGCTCCATCAGCAATTCATGCTGGGCGCCGACCACGACGAGATGCGAGCCGGCGCGCAACAAGCGTGGCAAAATCCTCGATCGCCGCATTCGACACCACGGCGTCGCTGCCGGCGGCGATGATCATGATCGGCTGGCGGATATGCGCCGGGTAGCTGCGCTCGCGCATCATCCGCATGGTGCGGAACGCGGCATCGGTCCAGGCCACGGTCGGCGCGCCGAGCGCGAGCTCAGGCTCGGCTTCGAGGACCGCCTGGTTGCGCGCGTAGCGCACCGGATCGGAGGTGAGAATATTGCCGACGAAGGGCTTTGACTCCATGACGCCGACCTCGCCTTTCGGCACATACATGCTGCCGAAACCGGCGATGCGCAGCGCGCGCACCAGGACTTTCGCCGTCGTCGTCGCGGCGAAGCCCTGCAGATCGATCAGCGGCGCGGCGAGCACCATGCGATCGAACCAGCGGCGGCCGCGATAGGCGGCGCGAATGAGCACGGTGGCGCCGGTGGAATGGCCGAGCGCGAACAAAGGCGGCGGACAATCCGGCAGCACGATCTCGCGCATGAAGGTCTCGAGATCGCTGTCGTATTCGGCAAAGTCGCGCACATAGCCTTTATGGCGGTCGCTGAGCATGCGCTCCGACAGGCCCTGGCCGCGCCAATCGAGCGCTGCGACGGCAAAGCCGCGCGCGCGCAAATCACGCACCGTCTCGAAATATTTTTCGATCCACTCGCCGCGGCCCTGCAAAATGACCACGGTGCCCTTGCGTCCGGCCGGCGGCAGCCAGCGGGCAAAGCGCAAGCTCACGCCGTCCGGCGTTTTCAATTCGCCGGTGACGAAATTGTCCGGCACTGGATTGGCGGGGATGGAGACGAGTTTCATGAGAACTGTCTGAGCCGAAGCGGCCTGACGCTTATAACAGTCCATCAAAGCTCCTCAACCTGATGCCAGCGCGGCTTCAATCGGCACCAATATGCCGTTGCAATACGCCGTTTTGCGGCTTCGCCGTCAATTCGGATTCGCAATATTTTTCAACATTTTGCGACCCCTTGCGCGATTTAGGGCACCCACCCATATCAAATCTGCGCAGGCCGCCTGGCGGATGCGCATTTCCAGGCCTGGTCCATCCGGACGGGCCAACCGCATGTCGCTCAAGGAGGATATGCCATGCGAACTTTCGATCTAGCTCCCCTTTATCGTTCCACCGTCGGCTTCGACCGGCTGTTCTCGCTGCTCGATCAGGGCCTCGAGGGCGCCGCTCCCGGTTATCCGCCCTACAATATCGAGCGGACCGGCGAGAATGCGTACCGCGTCTCCGTCGCGGTCGCCGGCTTCAACGAGCCGGAGCTTTCCATCGTAGCCAAGGAAAACACGCTCACCATCCGCGGCGAGAAAAACGCCAAGGACGAAGGCAAGAGCGGCGAGGTGCTCTATCAGGGCATCGCGGCGCGCACCTTCGAGCGCGTGTTCCAGCTCGCCGATTTCGTCCAGGTGAAAGGCGCGAGCCTCGAGAACGGTCTCCTGCACGTCGACCTGGTGCGCGAGATCCCCGAGGCCAAGAAGCCGCGCCAGATCCCGATCGGCAACGGCAAGACCGTCGAAGCCCAGAAGCAAGCTGCGTAAGTAGCTTTGCTGGGACGTTAAGGGAGCGCCCCGGTTTTCCGGGGCGCTTTCGAATTCGTGGGGCACCCATCGGGCCATTTCCTTTCCTCGTCACCACCGGGCATAGCCGTTCAAAGAACGGCGTCGCTTCGCTCGCCTATGACCCGGTGGTCCATGCTGAAATGCAGACACTCAGGCTACGCAGCGAAGATAAGCGAGCGGTCCTGCCGCATGGATTGCCGAGTCAAGCCGGGCAATGACGACATGAAATCCTGTTCTCTCGTCGCCGCCGCAAGCCCGGCAATGACGACGCGGAATTGCATTGCCGCGATGCGATTTGCATCCGGGTCTTCTGTCACGCTTTCCAAGAAAGCTTGCCTCGAACGGACGGGAGGCGATGTCTTTGCTTCCCAAGGATGTCTTTGCTCCCCGAAGAGGGAGGCGGAGCGCCGAACGGCGCACCAACAGTTGCCGCGCCTCGATGCGGGAGGCGCGGCCGCGGCCCGATAAGCGGGACCGCTCGCCTTTCGGCGCTCCTCCGCGGTCATGCGCCGGGAACCCGACTCGGCCCGGGCCGCGCTTCCTGGAATCACCGGATGCAAACGGGAGGACCCTCTCCGGCACCAGTGCAGCGAGCACCTCGCAGTCCGGCACGCGCCGGACGGGCTGATGCCCAAACCGCCTGCAGGCTAAGAGCGACGAACTCCGCCCGCAGGAACCGCACCCGCTCCGTCAGTCGGCGTCACCGGTTGACGTCCCTTACGATGAACGGGATGGACGCCGTTATTCAAATCCTCAACGGCGCTGTCAAAGGCTTTTCGATTTATGCAGACAGGTCTTGGGGTTGCGCGGCGCGATTGCCGCTGCGCGCAAGCCCGGACGCGTTTCACTCCACGCTAAAGATTTGCAAAAGACAAGTTGTGCCTGTCAATCAAGGCTTTCTACGCTGTGCGAATCTTTGCACGGCTGCACGGCAGCGTCCGAATTGCACGGCGCGTAGGATGGGTAGAGCGAAGCGAAACCCATCAAGTTCCCCCTAGACAAGATGATGGGTTTCGCAAGAACTCAACCCATCCTACGGGCTAAGGCTTCATTCGATAGAGCAAAGTGTAGTCACTTGTTTCAAGCTTCTTACGGCGATCAGCCGCTGCCTTCATCGCTTTGCTTCCAACCTGAGCTAACGTTCCGATTGCCGCACCTGCAGTTAGCAACGGTCCGCCCTGCGCCAATGACCACAAGAACGCGCCTATTCCGATCCAAACTTTATTGTCCGCAAACACTGAATCCAAGAAGTCATTAACGGCTGCCTTATTCACGAAAAGCAATGATTCGATTTCACCCGCGACATTTGCTCGAACATGCTGCGATTGGCCTGCACCCGGTTTGGTTGACACCCGCCTAAGCTAATCCCGCCTGCATTTCGAACTCCATGGGGCTCAGATATCCGATCGTCGAGTGCCGGCGTTTCGGATTATAGAAGCATTCGATGTAGTCGAACACGTCAGCCTTGGCCTCATCGCGCGTGCGATACGTTTTGCGCGCCGTGCGCTCGGTCTTTAGTGAGGAGAAGAAGCTCTCCATCGCGGCATTATCCCAGACATTGCCCGAGCGGCTCATCGAGCATACTACGCCGTGATCTAACATCAGCTTCTGGAACTGCTCGCTGGTGTACTGGCTGCCGCGATCGGAGTGATGCAGCAGCGCGTCGGGCTTGCCTCGTCGCCAGATCGCCATCACCAGGGCATCGGTGACGAGCTGCGCCGTCATCGCTGCGCTCATCGACCAACCCACTACGCGCCGCGAGAACAGATCAACGACGGCCGCCACATAGAGCCAACCTTCCGCTGTCCAGACATACGTGAAGTCGGCAATCCATTTGCGGTTGGGAGCGGGCGCTTCGAAGCTGCGGTCGAGCACGTTGGCAGCGACGGCGGCGACCTGCCGCTCACCCAGATCGGGCGGCAGTCGACGCCGTCGCGGACGGGCTTTGAGAGCCTGTAGCCGCATTAATCGCTCGATCCGATGCAGACCACACGACACACCCTCCGCCAGCACGTCGTGCCATACCCGCCTGGCGCCATAGGTTCGATCGCTCGCAAGGAAGCTGGCGTGAACCTTGGCGCTAAGCTCTTCATCGCTCCGGCTGCGCTGACTGCGCGGTCGTGTCAGCCAGGCATAGAACCCACCCCGCGAGACACCGAGCGCCCCGCACAACCATCCCGCCGGCCAAATCCCCCGGTGCTTCGCAATGAAGGCGAACTTCATGTCGATTCCTTCGCGAAGTAGGCCGCGGCTTTTTTTAGGATGTCTCGCTCAGCCTTCAGCCTGATCACTTCGCGCTTGAGCTGCGCGATCTCCAGCTGTTCGGGCTTCATCTGACCTTGGCCAGGGAACGCATGATGCGGATCATCCGCAAGCGCCTTCACCCAACTATGCAACTGCGACTGATGCACACTGAGATCGTGCGAAGCCTGCGCATACGACACGCCCCGCTCCTTGATCAGCCGCACAGCCTCAAGCTTGAACTCGCGTGTAAACTTCCGTCTCTCCATGACTCACCTCCAGCTCCATCAAAACACCTAACTCGGTGTCTGCGGAACCGGGTGCAGGCCAGATATTCGTTCTTGCAGACTTTCCAGATTGGTTTCCGCGCCCAATTCGAGTGCCAATGAAAGACATTTTCGCTTTAGTGCTTCTATTTCTGCGGGGCGTGACTGAATTAGATTGCGCAACAAAGCAACGGAATTATCATCGATGGGGTCTAGTCGGGCTGACAGCAGTTGCCGGAAGAATTCCCAGGCAATCACATCGCCATTCAGAGTACCCTGATCGCCTGCTTTTCTCTCAGCCTCCACTGGCAGAGACGAAAGGAATTTGATCAACGCCGGATTGCTAAGGAGGACGCTTGGAAGAGCGTTTAATATACCAAGTCGAAACATGTAGGTTGTGGTGAGAATCTCGTCCAGAGATCGGTTGTCTAAGAGCTTGTCAACATATTCATAAAGTCGCTGCCAATCTACTTCACGGGGCCTAAAATCCCTCGACCTTGCTCGCTCCGCGGCAAGAGCTGCCAGCTCTTCCTCACTTCGATCGCCTTCATACAGATCGAGAAACTTTTCAAAGAAAATATGCGAAAATAGCTCATCTGCCGCCGAGAACGGATCAATTAGTTTCGTTATCTCAGCGAATGGCAGGCTTGAACTTGCGATCAAATCCTCTGCGGCTTCCCAACCATGCTTACCCCTGTTGTAACTAAACATCACAGTCTTAAATCCGTCGTCCCGGAGCGGTTCGAGTATTTTTGATGTTCTTCGAAGACTGGTCTGATATTAAATCCAAGCTCTCTCAAACATCGAGAGCTTCGATAGCCATCTCGGAGCGCGGCTCTGCGCAAACGTGAAGAAGTCTAATGGATTAATGCCCGTCTGAAATGTCGACACAGACGGGTGAAGAGGAAGCACAATCTTTTCCTGATGAAAATAGAGGAAAAGAGCGGCAGAAATGATGTCCGGCCGCCAGCACGCGTCCGGGAAAAATAACTTCATCTGAGTCGGACTTTGCGACATCCTGGAAACCCCCGCTGGCCCCCCGGCTAAAGTCTACCGCGTAGGATAGGCGGAGCGAAGCGAAGTCCGTCAAATTCCCGCAGGCAGACGAAGGGTTTCGCCAGCGCTCAACCCATTCTGCCGCGCTCGTCACCAGGTGTCGTGTCCTGGCTTGCAAGGAGGACCGGACGGCAGACAAGCGGTGCTGCAAGAGGGGCCACCGGACGGCGGGCAATAGCCGGTGGTGATGGTGCCACCCGTATTACCGGTGGCGATGGTGCCCCCCGGATCGGCATCGCTGGCGCGGCGATGCACGGTCGCGGCCGATGCCGTGACGGCGGTGCCGAGAACCATTGCGGCGGCCAGCGCGATTGTTGTCCTGCTCGACATTTTCGTATCTCCGGGTTGAGCTGTCGCGGCTTAACGCCCAACCGGCTGGCGGCCGCGGCCCCGTGCGCCTTGGCAAAAGATGGGGATGGGGACCGATGGCGCCAAGAGAGAGAGAGGTCGGGCGCGACCAACCGAGATGGTCGCGCCCGCACGCTTGAGGAGGACAACTCGATCGTTACCGTTGTAACTCGATGCCGAAACAGCCCAATGTCTCAGTGCACCCGGGCGCCGTGACGGGGCGAGTGTTTGCCCGCATACAGATAGAGCGGCCGCGCGGGTTGCGCCGCCTGGCGATTGGCGGTTCCAGCTTCTTCCGCCGACCACGATCCGGTGTTTTGCCCACCCGTAGCATCATAATAGAACGGCATCATGCTGCCGGTGTGATCGCGGGACTGGGCGGACGCCGGCACCGCGCCGGCGGCAACGATCGCGGCGAGAGCGAACGCGGCCGAAAGGTATTTGTTGGCACTGGCAAAATTCTTCATCGTACATCTCCCTTTGATGGCTATCGGCCTGCATTCAGGCCGGGCCGGGCGGATCGCAGCTTTTGGCTGCGCCGCCACTGCCATCGAGATGTCATCGCCAATGCCGTTCGATTAGCGGCCGGATTGGAAACAGTTTATGCCCGCGAATTGAACAATCGGCGCTGATCTCCTCCGGGAGGTCATGTTTGACCGTTTCGTCTTCGTGAACAGTCCCTTCAAAAATTCCCCGATTAAAGATTCCGGACACTGAACGTATCTCCGCTTCACAACGGGCGACGAGGGCATGGTGCCCCTGATCGCCCGGCAAGCGGGAGAAAGGCCATGATTGGCAGGTCAAAACTCGCACTCGTTGCGGCAGCCGGCACAGTGAGCGCGGCATCGCGGGCGGGCGTTGCATACATTCGCAACGCCGACTCGCTCCTTTTCATGATCGTGGGACGTTTGTACGACGCCCACACCAGGAGGGTTCAGATGCGCCTGGCGCCGACAAAGTGGCTGGATTGAGCGGGCGTAGCCCGGATTGAGCGCCAGCGAAATCCGGGATTGTGCCGAGAGGCCTACCCGGATTTCGTTTTACTCAATCCGGGCTACGCGCACCGCTCACGCCACCTTCTCGCCGACGAAATCCGTCAGCTCCTTGCGCGTCATATCCGGCGCGAACCAGATGAACAGCGGCGCCAGCATCAGGAATGACAGTGCCAGCAACGGCAGCCCGGCGGCGATCGAATAAGACGTCGCGATCCAGCCCATGATCATCGGCGCCAGCGACGCGGCCGCCAGCCCGAAGGTGAACGAAGCGCCGACGGCGGTGCCGCGGATTTGGGTCGGGAAGAGTTCGGCGGTGTAGCCCAGGCCGGTGCCGAAGCTGCCGGTGATCAAGAAATTCGTCGCCAGCCCGACCCAGAACAGGCTCGCCGCGCTGTCGAGATGGCCCATCACCACCAGCAGCACCGCGGCCGGGACGGCGAAAGCCGGAATCACCCAGCGCCGGCCGTAGAGATCGCACAGATAGCCGCAGATCCAGTAGGCGAAGATCGCGCAGAACATCCAGACCGAGAGATATTGCTCATGGTCGGGAAGCCGAGATGCTTTTCGTTGGCGAGGAAGAACGGCATCCAGGCCGACCAGCCGATCCAGGTGAAGAGATAGAAGAAGTAGACCAGCGACGCGATCAGCATTTCGCGCGGGTATTCTCGGACCGGCGCGAAGATGTCGAGCTGCTTCTTCAAGCCCTCCTTGAGCATCGCCGCGGTGACGTGCTCGTAGCGCGGGCTTTCCTTGATGCCGATGCGGACCCACAGCACCAGCAGCGCCGGCAAGATGCCGAGGAAATAGAGCGAGCGCCATCCCCACAGCGGCACGACGACCAGCGCGGCGAGCGAGCACAGCATGTAGCCGAAGGGTAGCCGCCGACGAGGCCGCCAGCGCCGTGGCGCGCCATTTGGTCGGCGCCGTCTCGGTCACCATCAGCATGCCGACCGGGTTCTCGCCGGCGAGCCCGATGCGGGTGATCGAGCTGAAGATCAGCAGCGTGATCCAGCCGGTCGAGAAACCGGTGAAGCCGGTGAACACCGCATAGACCGAGGATCGACCAGATCAGCGCCGGGCGGCGGCCGTAGAGATCGGCGAGCACCGGGAAGATGAAGGTGCCGACGAGCCCGATCCAGCGCGAGATCGTGGTCACGGTGCCCATCGTCGCCGGCGTGATGCCCCATTCCTTGATGAGGATCGGCGTGACGAGCTGCATGATGGTGGCTTCGTAGATGTCGAACGCCCAGCCGAGGATGCAGATCGCCAGCACCGTGCGCTGTAGCTGGTCCATCGCTCGCCTGACGTGAGGGGCGGCCCAACAGCGGCCGACGCAATCGTGGTCGTAGCCATGTCCTGTTTCCCTTCCCTGGAGCTCCGCTCTATGGCGGATGCTTAAAGCTGCGCTTGGGACGGGTGTTTGGTCAAGACGCTGTATTAGAAACAATCACTGATCGGAGTGCTGTCCATGCGATCAAGGCCGCTTTCTAGGCCGTCTGGATTTGATCCCAATACGCGCGTCAGCCGGCGAGAAATGCCGACAGCGCCTTGAGCACCGCGTCCGGTTGCTCCAGATGCGGCAGATGGCCGGCGTCGCGCGATCATCTCGACCCGCGCGCCGGCAATCCGTCTTGGCGAACTCCTGCGCATAAGCCGGCGCGATGATGCGGTCCTCGTCGCCCCAGACGATCAGCGTCGGCGCGGCGATGCGGTGGATGCGCCGCTTAAAGCCGCGGTCGGCGATCGGCCAGACGAACTTGCCGGTGCAGGCCTGCGACCAGATGAATTGCGACCTGCGTCTCGACGCGCTCGGCGGGATCGTCGGGCAGCGCCGAAGAAGCGCTTGCGCCGCTTCGCCGTCGGCATCGGCGAAGAGCGCGCGCCGGCGCGTCTGCTCGGGCAGGATCATCCAGTTCTGCACCGGCATGATCGTCGCGCCACAGCCCGACCGGATCGATCAGCACCAGCTTGCGGACCGAGCTGGGCTGGCCGCGGCGATCTCGGCGGCGACCATGCCGCCGAAGGAATGGCCGACGAGCGCGGGCGCCGACAAGCTCAAGCGCGTCGAACAGCTCGCCGTAATAGACGACGAGGTCGAGCCAGCTCGTCGAGCGCGTGCGCCGCTTCGGTATCGCCGCGGCTGGTGCCGGGATGTTTCGGCGCATAGACCGTGTGCGCGGCGGCGAGCCGCGCGAGAAAGTCGCGGTCGGGCGCAAGGCCCCAAGGCCCGTGCAGATAAACCAGCGGCGGCCCGCTGCCGCGCGATCTCGACCTCGGTCTCGACCCGGCCCTGCCAGAGCCGCAGCCTGCGCGTTTCCGCGCGTCGCCATGCAGCTCTCCGCGCGCTCAGGACGCGGCGGCCATGGCGGGGGCGGCGGCGCCTTCGCCTTGCAGGCGCTCGGGCCACCAGCGGTCGTCCCATTCGTCGTCCCACAGGTCTGCAGATGCGGCAGCACCTCGCGGCAGAACAGATCGATGTTCTTGCTTGCAGAGCTCGGTCGGCATCGAGCCGAAATGCAGCAGCGCCAGCAGATGCCCGATGCGCAGCCGCTTGACGCCGTCGAGCAATTGCTCGCGCACGGTCTTCGGGCTGCCGACGATGACGAAGCCGCGCTCGCAGAAATCCTTGGCCTTGAGCTCGCGCAGATTGACCGCGGCGCGCGGATTGCTTTGAGCGCCTGCACCAGGCGTCGTATTCGAGGCAGCCGGGGATCGCCTGATAGTACGGCGGCGTGTAGAGCAGCTTGTGGAAGAAATACTCGGCGTGCTCGGCGTATAGGTCCTCCGCCTCGGCGTCGGTCTCGGCAACGCCGATGAGCTGCAGGAAGCTGAAGCGATAGGGATTGGCGTCGCGGCCCTTGCTGCGCCACCATGCTCCCAATAGCGGTCGGCGACCTCCTTGGCGTTCTTGGCGCCGAAATAGCTCAGATGGCAGAAGCAATGGTCGTGCTCGACGACATATTCGGCGGTGGAGGAAATGCCGGAGCCGGGAATCCACACCGGCGGATGCGGCTGCTGGATCGGCCGCGGCCAGAGATTGACCATGCCGAGCTGATAATGCTTGCCGTTCCAGGCGAAATTCTCCCTGCGCCGACCACGCCTTGAGCACCAGCGCCAGCGCCTCGCGGAAGCGCTCGCGCTGCTCGATCGGCACGACGCCGTTGGAGATCGTCGCGTCGGTCGGCAGCCCGGTCGGAAATCCCGCAACCAGCCGGCCGCCGCTGATGCAGTCGAGCATGGCGTATTCCTCGGCGATGCGCGTCGGCGGCGTCGTCGAGGGCAGGGTCGAGCCGAGCTGGATGATGGCGACGTTCTGGCCGTTGGTGCGCTTCGCCAGCACCGCGCCCATGAGGCTCGGATTGGCCATGAAGCCGTAGACGTTCTGGTGATGCTGGTTGGTGCACAGACCGTGCATGCCGGCCTTGCGCCGCGTACAGCATCTCGTCGAGCGTCGCAGTTGTAGTATTGCGCCGACCTTTCGGAATCGGCCACGTCGAACCACACCGGATCGATGATAGGCCGACTGGTAACGCTGCATCGAAATCGGCCGGCAAGTCCCGATAGGGCATCAGGTGGAACATGCAGACTTTCACGGCGGCGCCTCCCGAACGAATTTCTTGCCATGCTAGGGCGCAATACGGGCGATGACCAGCGGCGCGGCGCGCCCCAGCCATGCGGGCGCCTTTGACTTCCAGCTATTGCGGCGGGCGCGGCGGCGCATCACTATGCCAACGTAATCGCAGGATTCATTTTCAGAGCGGCGGTGTCATGGGCGTACTGATCGACGGCAAATGGACTGACGGCGAACTGCCGCAGGAAACCAGCCAAACCGGCCAGTTCAAACGCGCCGACAGCGTGTTCCGCGATCGCATCACCGCGGACGGCTCGTCGGGCTTCAAGGCCGAGCCCGGCCGCTATCATCTTTATGTCGCGCATGGCTGCCCGTGGGCGCATCGCACGCTGATCTATCGCGCGGTCAAGAAGCTCGAAGGGCTTGTTTCCGTCGCCTATGCGATTCCCGGCCTCAAGCAGAACGGCTGGACGTTTGAGCGCGACCCGCGTTATCCGGATTGCATTCCCGACGAGGTCAACGGCTTCCACTATCTGTACGAAGCCTATGTGGCGAGCAATCCGGCCTATACCGGCAAGGTCACGGTCCCGACATTGTGGGACAAGAAGACGCAAACGCATCGTCAACAACGAGTCGTCCGAGATCATCCGGATGTTCAATACCGAGTTCAACGCGCATCACCGGCGATCGCACGCGACCTCTATCCGCAGGCCTTGCGGGCCGAGATCGACGCCGTCAACGAGCGCGTCTATCACAACGTCAATAACGGCGTGTACCGCGCGGGCTTCGCCAAAACCCAAGCCGCCTACGACGAAGCCTATGACGGGCTTGTTTGCAACGCTCGACTGGTTGGAGACACGGCTGTCGCGTCAGCGCTATCTGGTCGGCGACCAGATCACCGAAGCCGATTGGCGGCTGTTTCCCACTCTGGTGCGCTTCGACGTCGCCTATTTCTCGCTGTTCAAATGCAACCGGCAGCGCATCGCCGATTATCCGAACCTGTCGAATTACATGCGCGAACTCTATCAGGTGCCCGGCATCGCCGGCACGGTCACGCCGCGCTATTACGTCATCAATTATTATTCGATCGCCAAAGTGAACCCGACCATGATCATTCCCAAAGGGACGCCGGTCGATTTCGGCCAACCGCATGATCGCGCCAGACTGGCGGCCTGACATAGCGGCTGCGTCAAAAAAATTCGAGGAGGACAGCGTGCTGGAGCTCTATCACAACATCAATTCGGTCTGCGCCCAGAAGGTGCGTATCGCGCTTGAGGAAAAGGGCCAGAAGGTAACGGAGCATCTGCTCACGCTGCAGGGCGACCAGAACGACCCGGCCTATATGAAGCTCAATCCGAACGGCGTGGTGCCGACCTTGGTGCACGACGGCAACGTCATCACGGAATCTTCGCTGATCCTCTACTACATCGACGAGGCGTTTCCCGATCCGCCGCTGATGCCCAAGACGCCGGCCGCGCGCCATCGCGCCCGCCTCTACAACAAGCTGATCGACGAATACATGCACAACGCCTGCACCATCATGACCTTTGCCACGGCGTTCCGGCCGCGGTTTCTCAAAATGCCGCGCGAGCAATGGCTCGCCGAGATCAACAAGGCGCCGCTCAAGCGCCGCGCCGAATACAAGCGCAGCGTCATCGAGCACGGGCTCGATTCGGAGTTCGTGATCGACGCGCTCGGCCAGCACCAGCAAGATGATTTCGTGGATGGCCGACGACCTCAAGCGCGGCCCCTACCTCGCCGGCGACACCTTCACGCAATGCCGATTGCGCGGTGTTCCCTACATCCTCCGCCTCGAGCTGCTCAAGCTTGGCGCGATGTGGCGGCAGGAGCCGGCGATCGTCGACTGGTGGGGCCGGTGCGGGAGCGACCTTCGGTCAAGTCCGCGATCTTCGATCGCATGCAGGAGGCCGACTGGGCGCCGTTCAAGAACCTCGCGCCCGATCCGTGGCCGAAGGTGCAGACGCTGCTGCAAAGCGGCGTGATAGCCGGCGACTTCGCGACTCCTCGCAGTAACTAAGCGCTTAGGGCGGAACGCCTTACGACCTGTCCGCAATCGGCAGCACGGGCACGCAAAGCCGCGTCCTCGCCTTGATGTGGTGTGCGGCCTTGCAAGGTATTTACCCGAGCAGAAACTAAGTGCCACATTCAAAAGAGCCGACTACCGAATTCTACTATTGATTGCAAGCTCCAATAAATTCGAGTATTATTGATCTTCTCGCACCGCCTCCGCATGAGGCTAGATTTCAATGAGTAAGTTATTGCCCACGTCTCGGGTCTAAGGGGAGAAGGATTATGAGCGTAGCTCAAATAATGGCAATCATCAAAAACCATACAGGCGCAAATTATAACCCCAACGTAAAGATTACTCATCAGGAGGTAGTTGAGATAATCGCGGCGGCAAAAGACGGTGGCAATATGCCAACAATGGGCGCTCGAAATGCTATTTTACAGGCAGTGTATATGTTCACCCCAAACGAATTTAATTCAGTTGACCTTTTTTCTTCGCCCGAAGACGTGGCCGCGCTCAAGGCCACAGTAATCGAAGGTATGGAGACTGCCGCGGAGTTCGCCAAATTGCCCAAGAGAAGCCAATTGAAATTTATCAAATGGAGTCTTCAATTATGCCTTGGTGATGTTGTCGACATTAACACCGTAGTAGTCCCTTTGACTGGAGTAACTCCGAACGTGCAAAAGAAAATTGATTTGATACTAGCAACGGAGAAGTCGCGCGCAGGCGCCGCCTATGTTGACGAACCAATTACGACCATAAATGCGTACGAGCGTTCGGGAGCGCCGTACGGATATTACTGCATTGCGCTTTGGGAAACTACAAATGGGAATGGTGGAAATTGGGTAGCGGATTTTTTGTTGAATTCCGCTGGTGATTCATTGATACAAGAGTCTGCATACGAACCTCCGGATAACGATTGATTGCGTACGCATCAGTACGTTTGAATATACTGTGTGATTTGGCTTTGGTCCAATCAGAATCTGATTCAAGAGTTGTACCATCGCTTGAATAAGGGCGTTCAGTCAGACGAATTTGCCGGTGCAGGCCTGCGACCGGATGAATTGCGCCTGCGGCGCCTTCGATTGCCGGCTATTGCGAGAGGTCGGGTGGCGTATCGCTCGCGCCGTCCCGCTCGATGAAAATCCAGATGCCGTTGTTACTCGACGAGATGACGCGCAGCCGCAGATCTCGCGTCGGATCGGCGAAATCGCCGGCCCAGCCGAATTCGAGATCGACCGGCCCCTCGTCCATGGCGCGCTTGATGCGGCCCTGGAAATCGCTGTTCGCCATGCACGGCGAAATCTCGAACATGTTGCGCCCGATCGGAATCTCGCCGTAGCCGGATTTGCGCGCTTCGCTCTGGCTGTAGAAGACGATGGTGCCGTCGCGGTCGATGAGGATGACGCCGAACGGCAATGTATCGAGCTGGTATTGGCTCAAATGTTCGATTTGCCGCGCCAGGTTCACGGCGTCGAATCGAACCGCGTCCAGCCGCATGGCGCCCCCTTTGAGGTCTTATTGTTCGGCGGAGTTTTTTGCGCGCGCGGATAGTGCTACGCGGTGGCGCAATTCGACAAGCAACTGCCGTTTCAATCAATCGTTCAACGGCTCAACTATGGCGGGAGTTTTTTTCGGCGCGCCGGGCGCGGCCGGTGCTGCCGGCGGCGGCGCAGTGATCGCCTCGGAATTGATCTGCGGCTTGGCAGCGGGGGCAGCGTCCGGCGTCGCCGCGCTTTTCGGATCGGCGATCGGACGAGCCTTCGCGGCCGGATTGCCGTCGTCGAGCGGCTTGCGCGAGGCGAGCGCCGCCGGCCGCGGGCGCGGCAGCGGCGGAACATCCGGCAGCGCAGAGCGCGTCGTCGCGGTGTGCGGCGTCAGCGGCCGCAACGGCGGCTCCATATCGGCCGTGCTCGGCACCATGACTGGCTCGGCAAGATCCGCCGGATCGTAGAGCGAGGCCGCGCCGTAGAACTGGCCGTAGCGCCCCGGGCCGGGCACGATGCGATTGGCGTCGCGGATGGCGCCGGTATGGGCGTCGATCACCACGCGCATGAGGATGCCGCGGTAATCGGTGGCGCGCAGCACATAGATGGTGCCTTCGCGCAGCGGCGGCGCCAACGGATCGAAGCCGGCTGAGCGCGCGATCCTGGTGATCTCGTAGGACGACACGAAGCCGGTCACCGGCTGGGTGCGCCGGCGGTGCGGCGGGCGGCGGGGCGGAATTTGGGCGCGGCCGGGCGTGGCCGCGAGACAGGCACGCTACCAACACGACGCCGGCCCGAACGCTCTGCCCACGCAACGCCCTCCCCTGCCCTGCATTCTGCCCGTTCGCCGTCTAAACGTGAATTGCAATTAGGGCGGCGCTTTGGCGCAACTCAAAACTTTTTGCATAGGTTCACGAAGCGTTCGATTTCGGCTCGTCCTGCGTGGCAAACGACGTCACCAGCCGCACCAAAACCCGGTCGGCGCCAAGATCGAGGTTTTCGCTTGGACGCACGTAATAGTTCGCGCCGGCGGCCTTGAGCTTCGCATCGAGCGCGCGCGGCAAGGCCACGAAAACGAGATTGGCTTCGACCGGCCAGACCGGCGTCAAGCCGGCCGCGTTAAGCTCCTGCGCCAGCCGGTCGGCCATGGCATTGGCGTGGCGCGCCAGCGTGAGCCAGCAGTCGTCGGCGAGGTAAGCCGCCAATTGCGCGGCGAGAAAGCGGTGCTTTGACAGCAAGATGGCCGGCGCGCTTGCGCCGCTCGGCCATGAACGCGGCGCGGGCCGGATCGAACATCACGACGGCCTCCGCCGCCAGCGCGCCGCCCTTGGTGGCGCCGAACGACAGCACGTCGATGCCGGACTGCCAGGTCATCTGCGCCGGCGTCGTGTTGAGCCGCACCAGCGCATTGGCAAAGCGCGCGCCGTCCATGTGCACGGCGAGCGAACGCGCATGCGCGATCTCGCCAAGCGCCGCGATTTCGTCGATGCGATAGATGGTGCCGGCTTCGCTCGCCTGGGTGAGCGACAGCGCCGACGCGACCATCTGATGCGGGCTATGGCCGCCATAGCCGGCGAGCGCCGTTTGCAGTGTCTGCGGCGCGATCTTGCCGTCGTCGCCGGGCAGGCCGGCAAGCTTCAGCCCGCCGCCGAAAAATTCCGGCGCGCCGCATTCGTCGGTGGCGATGTGGGAATCGGCGTGACAGAACACGACGCCCCAGGGCGGCGTGACTTGCGCCAGCGCCAGCGCATTGGCCGCCGTCCCGGTCGGCACCAGGAATACCGCCACCTCGCGCTCGAAAACCTCCGCCAGCCGCCGCTCGACGCCCGCGGTCCAGTCGTCATTGCCGTAGCCGCGCGCAAAGCCGTGATTGGCCTGGACGATGGCGTCGAGAATGGCCGGCGCCACCGGCGCCGTGTTGTCGCTGGCGAAATTCACGTCTGACACGGATCGCGGATAAGTGGTAAGAAGCGAGCGCCACACCAGTTGGAACAAACGCCAGCGTCAGATCTTACCCCAAATCGCCTCAACACCTGGCATTCCAGACCTGGCATTTCAGACCTAGCATTCCAGACCTGGCATTCCAGACTTGGCATTCCAGTCAACACCGAAATTGTGACAGAGGACAAACCCGATGCCAACCCTCGACTACGTCAGCCAAACTCCGCAATAACGTCAGCGTGACCTACACGGATATGCCGGCAGCTGCCAACCTCGTCTTCATCGGACCAAGGTCTCCGAGAAGCACAGCACGCCCGCGCAAAGCGACGCCGCTGGCCACAGGCGGGCGACGGCTCCGCCGAGATTCCGATTCCGGACGCTGGAGCTGGGCCAGTACTACTTGCTCGCACAAGCTTCCGGTAGATTACCATCGCGCAAACGGTGCCGTTCTACGTCAACAAGTGAGGCGGCGGTACGCGATCGACCATTGCGCTCATGCTTCCCATGATCCACTCGAAGAGCGGAACGTGGCGAGAATCCGCGCCGGATCGTGGGTTGAGGACCTTTCCGTCGCGCTCCGCGAGGGCTCCGCCCTTGTGTTGGCGCCGGGAATTTGCCATGTTCCGCATAGGACAGCATTGCTGTCCCAATTGGTGACCCGCAATGCGCGCGGCCATCCTCCCTTCTCCCCGTCGGGGAAGGCAGGAGGGGGAGCGCGGGGGTCAGCCGCCGGGGCGAGGGCGCGTCGGACGGCGGCGAAAAAGCAGCCACAGGCCGGCAAGCGGCACGAAGGTTGCCTCCAGAATGAGTGGATCGCCCGTGCGCGCAGGCGCATGCGAACCTGCGCGGGGTGGATGGCGCCGGCGCCGACTGCACAGCATGCGGGGCCCGGCGCGGGAGTGCGAGGACGACGATGAGCGCGTCAGGTTTCGGCCTGTTTGATCCGGCGCTGGAAAAGGATTCCTGCGGGGTCGGATTTATTGCCGATATCAAGGGCCGCAAGTCGCACAAGATCGTCGAAGACGCGCTGACGATCCTGCTCAATCTCGAGCATCGCGGCGCGGTCGGCGCCGATCCGCGCGCCGGCGACGGCGCCGGCATTCTGGTGCAGACGCCGCACAAGTTCTTCGCCAAGAAGGCGGCCGAGCTCGGCTTCACGTTGCCGGCGCCCGGCCACTACGCGGTCGGCGCGCTGTTCCTGCCGCACGATGCGGCGTGGCGGCGCGGAGATCATGGACACCTACGCGGCGGTCGCCGCGCAGGAAGGCATGACGATCCTCGGCTGGCGCGACGTGCCGACCGACAATTCGACGCTCGGCGAGTCGGTGAAGCCGACCGAGCCGGTGCACAAGCAGGTCTTCATCGCGCGCAACCCGAAAGTCACGTCCGAGGACGAGTTCGAGCGCCGGCTCTACATCCTGCGCAAGACCATCTCCGGCATCGCTCTACAGCAGGCGCGAGCGGCGCACGTCGCACTATTATCCGGTGTCGATCTCGTGCCGCACCGTGATCTACAAGGGCATGTTCCTCGCCGACCAGCTCGGCACCTATTATCCCGACCTGCACGATCCGGATTTCGAGAGCGCGCTGGCGCTGGTGCATCAGCGCTTCTCCACCAACACGTTCCCGACCTGGTCGCTGGCGCATCCCTACCGCATGATCGCGCATAACGGCGAGATCAACACGCTGCGCGGCAACAACAACTGGATGGCGGCGCGGCAGGCGTCGGTGTCGTCGCCGAAATTCGGCGCCGACATCACGAAGCTGTGGCCGATCTCCTACGAAGGCCAGTCCGACACCGCCTGCTTCGACAACGCGCTCGAATTCCTGACCATGGGCGGCTATTCGCTCGCGCACGCGATGATGATGATGATTCCGGAAGCGTGGGCCGGCAATCAGCTCATGAACGAGGAGCGCCGCGCCTTCTACGAATACAATGCCGCGCTGATGGAGCCGTGGGACGGCCCGGCGGCGATCGCCTTCACCAACGGCCGGCAGATCGGCGCCACGCTCGACCGCAACGGCTTGCGGCCGGCGCGCTACATCGTCACCCGCGACGACCGCATCATCATGGCGTCGGAAGTCGGCGTGCTGCCGATTCCGGAGGAAGACATCGTCACCAAGTGGCGGCTGCAGCCGGGCAAGATGCTGCTGGTCGATCTCGAGGAAGGGCCGGCTCATTCCCGACGAGGAGCTCAAGGCGACGCTGGCGAAGAGCCATCCCTATCGCGAGTGGCTCGAGCGCACGCAGATCGTGCTCGAGGAGCTGCCGGCGGCGTCGGAAGCGGCGCCGATCTCGAACCTGGCGCTGCTCGATCGCCAGCAGGCGTTCGGCTACACCCAGGAAGATCTGAAAATCCTGATGACGCCGATGGCGACGACCGGCGAAGAAGCGGTCGGCTCCATGGGCAACGACACGCCGATCTCGGCGCTGTCGGAGCGGCCGAAGCTGCTGTTCACCTATTTCAAGCAGAACTTCGCCCAGGTCACCAACCCGCCGATCGATCCGATCCGCGAAGAACTGGTGATGAGCCTGGTCTCGATCATCGGGCCGCGGCCGAACCTGTTCGATCTCGAGGGCATGTCGAACACCAAGCGGCTCGAAGTGCGTCAGCCGATCCTGACCAACGCCGATCTGGAAAAAATCCGCTCGATCTCCGAGGTCGCGCGAATCGCATTTCAAGTCGCTGCACGCTCGACACCACCTGGCCGGCCGAAGCCGGCGCCGCCGGCATGGAAGACGCCATCGACGCGCTGTGCGGCCAGGCCGACGCCGCGGTGCGCGACGGCATCAACATCATCATCCTGTCCGACCGCCGCGCCGGCGCCGACCGCATTCCAGATCCCGTCGCTGCTCGCCTGCGCGGCCGTGCATCATCACCTGATCCGCGAGGGCTTGCGCACCTCGGTCGGCCTCGTCGTGGAATCCGGCGAGCCGCGCGAGGTGCACCATTTCGCCTGCCTCGCCGGCTACGGCGCCGAAGCGATCAATCCCTATCTCGCCTTCGAGACGCTCATGGCGATGAAGGGCGAGCTGCCGCAAAAGCTCGACGAGAAGGAAATCATCAAGCGCTACATCAAGTCGATCGACAAGGGACTGCTCAAGGTGATGTCGAAGATGGGCATCTCCACCTATCAGTCCTATTGCGGCGCGCAGATTTTCGACGCGGTCGGGCTGAAGTCCGACTTCGTCGCCAAATATTTCACCGGCACCGCGACCCGCATCGAGGGCGTCGGCCTTGCCGAGATCGCCGAAGAAGCGGTGCGCCGGCATCGCGACGCGTTCTCCGACGCGCCGATCTACCGCACCATGCTCGACGTCGGCGGCGAATATGCGTTCCGCGTGCGCGGCGAGGAGCATGTCTGGAACGCGGCGACGGTCGCGGCGCTGCAGCACGCGGTGCGCGGCAATTCCTACGAGAAGTACCGGCAATACGCCGCGCATCATCAACGAGCAGTCGGAGCACCTGTTCACCATCCGCGGCCTGTTCCGCATCAAGTCGGCCGACGAGGACGCCCGCAAGCCGGTGCCGATCGAGGAGGTCGAGCCGGCCAAGAACATCGTCAAGCGCTTCTCGACCGGCGCCATGTCGTTCGGCTCGATCTCGCGCGAGGCGCACACCACGCTCGCCATCGCCATGAACCGCATCGGCGGCAAGTCGAATACCGGCGAAGGCGGCGAGGAATCCGACCGCTTCAAGCCGCTGCCGAACGGCGATTCGATGCGCTCGGCGATCAAGCAGGTGGCGTCCGGCCGCTTCGGCGTCACCGCCGAATATCTCGTCAACTCGGACATGATGCAGATCAAGATCGCGCAAGGCGCCAAGCCCGGCGAAGGCGGCCAGTTGCCCGGCT
This sequence comes from uncultured Alphaproteobacteria bacterium, assembly GCA_963831975.1. Classification (GTDB taxonomy): domain Bacteria; phylum Pseudomonadota; class Alphaproteobacteria; order Rhizobiales; family Xanthobacteraceae; genus BOG-931. The sequence continues at coordinate 24,999 of CAWHSO010000025.1, read as the reverse complement.
ACAAGGTCGACAAGACCATCGCCAAGGTGCGCCACTCGACGCCGGGCGTCGGCCTGATTTCGCCGCCGCCGCATCACGACATCTATTCGATCGAGGATCTGGCGCAGCTCATCTTCGATCTGAAGAACGTCAATCCGGACGGCGACGTTTCGGTGAAGCTCGTCTCCGAGGTCGGCGTCGGCACGGTCGCCGCCGGCGTGTCGAAGGCGCGCTCCGATCACGTCACCATCGCCGGCTACGAGGGCGGCACCGGCGCCTCGCCGCTCACCTCGATCAAGCATGCCGGCTCGCCGTGGGAGATCGGGCTTGCCGAGACCCATCAGACGCTGGTCGCCAACCGGCTGCGCGGGCGCATCGCCGTGCAGGTCGACGGCGGCATCCGCACCGGCCGCGACGTCGTGGTCGGCGCGCTTCTCGGCGCCGACGAGTTCGGCTTCGCCACCGCGCCGCTGATCGCCGCCGGCTGCATCATGATGCGCAAGTGCCATCTCAACACCTGCCCGGTCGGCGTCGCGACCCAGGACCCGGTGCTGCGCAAGCGCTTCACGCGGCCAGCCCGAGCACGTCATCAATTATTTCTTCTTCGTCGCCGAAGAAGTGCGCGAGCTGATGGCGGCGATGGGCTACCGCACGTTCGACGAGATGATCGGCCAGATGCAGATGCTCGACCGGCGTCAACGCTGGTCGCCACGCCAAGGCGAACGGGCTCGATTTCTCCAAGCTGTTCACCAAGCCGGACGTGCCGGCGGAGGTCGCGCTCTTCAATTGCGAGCAGCAGGATCACAAGATCCACGACATCATCGACCGCAAGCTGATCGCGCAGTCGCAAGGCCGCGCTCGAGACGCGGCGCGCCGGTGCGCATCGCGCTGCCGATCAAGAACACCGACCGCACCACCGGCGCCATGCTGTCCGGCGAAATCGCCAAGCGCTACGGCCACGACGGCCTGCCGCCACGACACCATCGTGGCGCAGTTCAAGGGCACCGCCGGGCAAAGCTTCGGCGCGTTCCTCGCCCGCGGCGTCACCTTCGAGCTCGACGGCGACGCCAACGACTATGTCGGCAAGGGCCTTTCCGGCGGCCGCATCGTGGTGCGCCCGCCGGCGCAATCCGGCATCGTGCCCGGAAGAATCGATCATCATCGGCAACACCGTGCTGTACGGCGCGATCGAGGGCGAATGCTATTTCCGCGGCGTCGCCGGCGAGCGCTTCGCCGTGCGCAATTCCGGCGCCATCGCCGTCATCGAAGGCGCCGGCGACCATTGCTGCGAATACATGACCGGCGGCGTGGTGGTCGTGCTCGGCCGCACCGGCCGCAACTTTGCCGCCGGCATGTCGGGCGGCATCGCCTATGTGCTCGACGACGACGGCACCTTCGCCTCGCGCTGCAACCTCGCCATGGTCGAGCTCGAGCCGATGCCGGGCGAGGAAGACATCAACGCCCGCGTCTTCCACCACGCCCGCGATCTCGAAGCGCACGGCCTGGTCGACATCATGGCCGACATGAGCCGCTTCGACGCGCATCGGCTGCATCACCTGATCGCGCGCCACGCGCGCTTCACCGGTTCGCTCATCGCGGCCAAAATCCTGGCCGAGTGGAAAACCTGGTATCCGAAATTCCGCAAAGTCATGCCGGTCGAATATCGCCGCGCGCTCAACGAACTGAAGGCCGCGGCCATCGCGGCGGAATAGAGCGCCAGAGATCAAGAGAGCGCATTGGGCAAGATCACCGGCTTTCTCGAATACGAACGCGAGGACCGCGACTACGAGCCGGTCGCCGAGCGCGTGCGCCATTGGCGCGAATTCGTGCTGCCGCTGCCGGAGACAGGATTACGTCACCCAGGCCGCGCGCTGCATGAATTGCGGCGTGCCCTATTGCATGGGCACCGGCTCGGTCGCGCCCGGCACGCCGGGCTGCCCGGTCAACAACCAGATCCCCGATTGGAACGACCTCGTCTACACCGGCAACTGGGACGAGGCGGCGCGCAACCTGCATTCGACCAACAATTTTCCCGGAAGTCACCGGCCGCGTCTGCCCGGCGCCGTGCGAAGCCTCCTGCACGCTCAACATCGACGAGAACCCGGTCACCATCAAATCGATCGAATGCGCGATCGCCGACCGCGCCATCGCGCAGGGCCTCAAGCCCGAGCCGCCGGCGGCGCGGACCGGCAAGAAGGTCGCCGTCGTCGGCTCCGGGCCCTGCCGGCATGGCCTGCGCGCAGCAGCTCGCGCGCGCCGGGCACGAGGTTCATGTCTACGAGAAGCTGGGCCAAGGCCGGCGGGCTTCTGCGCTACGGCATTCCCGACTTCAAGATGGAGAAGCATCCACGTCGACCGCCGCGTCGCGCAGATGCAGGCGGAAGGCGTCGTGTTCCATTACGGCGCCCATGTCGGCGTCAACGTGCCGGCCGACAAGCTGCTCGAGGACTACGATGCCGTGGTGCTGACCGGCGGCGCCGAAGAAGGCGCGCGACCTGCCGGTTCCCGGCCGCGAGCTCAAGGGCATCCATTTCGCCATGGATTTCCTGCCGCAGCAGAACCGGCGCGTCAGCGGCGAGCAGGCCGACGACGGCGAGCCGATCCTCGCCGACGGCAAGCACGTCGTCGTCATCGGCGGCGGCGATACCGGCTCCGACTGCATCGGCACCTCGTTCCGCCAGGGCGCGCTGTCGGTGACCAATTTCGAAATCATGCCGCAGCCGCCGCTGCACGAGAACAAGGATGCTGACCTGGCCGAACTGGCCGCTCAAGCTGCGCACCTCGTCGAGCCACGAGGAAGGCGCCGAGCGCGATTTCGCCGTGACCACGACGCGCTTTTCCGGCGAGAACGGCGCCGTGCAAAAAGCTGCATTGCGTGCGCGTCGACGACAAGATCAAGCCGATCCCCGGCAGCGAATTCGAGATCGACGCCGATCTCGTGCTGCTGGCCATGGGCTTCGTGCATCCGGTGCACGAGGGCATGATCAAGAGCCTCGGTCTCGCGCTCGACCAGCGCGGCAACGTCGCCGCCTCGACCGACGATTACCGCACCTCGATCGACAAGGTCTTTGCCGCCGGCGACATGCGCCGCGGCCAATCGCTGGTGGTCTGGGCGATCCGCGAAGGCCGCCAGGCCGCGCACGCGGTCGACAAGTTCCTGATGGGCTCGACGCTGCTGCCGCGGTGAGTCTGTACGGCGGGCAAAGGCGCGAAGCGCCGTGCCACGCGGTCGAATGGTCGGCTTCGCTGCGCTCAGCCAGCCGCTACGGCACTCCGGTGAATTGGCCGCCGCGGCGCCGATGGCGCGGCGGGCGCCGTCGAGTACGCGATCGGCGGCGCGCAGGTGCGGCTGGCGCAGCTACGTCGGCGCGACCTTGGTCTTGGCGTCGGGCTTGGCGTCGTCGGTCTTCTTCGGATTGGCCGGCGCGCCTTTTGGCGGCGGCGCCGACGGCGTCAGGCGCGCGGGTTCCGGCGCCGCCTCGGCGTTGGCATTGCTGCCGGGACGCGGCCAGGAGAAATCGTCGGCGCGGCCGGACGGCGCCGCAATCGGATCGCCGCGGCTCAAGCACGCGCGCCGCCATCGGATCGGCATTCGCCGGCGCGGTGCGGCCGCCGGCGCCGAGCAAGATCGTTGCCCTCGCCGCCGGTACTCGGCGGTCAGCGGCAGCACCGGCCCGACGGCGGGCCGCGGCCGGCGCCCGGCTTGGCCGGCGCCGCCTTCCGGAGCCGGCAACGCCACCGGCGCGACGATGGTTCGACATGACGCGGCGCAATTCCTGCTCGACGTAATTGCGCGAGCTTCACCGCGCCGGACTTGGTGAAATGAACGCCGTCGCCGGTGCGCAGCCGCCGGATCTGGCCCTCGAAATCCGGACCCTGCAGCGACGTAGCGGCCGCTTCTCGTCGACGAAGCCGTCCCAGATATCGACGTAGATGATGCCCGCCTTCTCGGCGCGCGCGCGGATAAAGCTCGTCGAGATAGCTCATGTCGCTGGTCGACGCGGGCCGCGGATCGCCGGCAACCCGACCCACAGCACCGGCACGCCCTTGCTCTTGAGCGCCGCGATCATGTCGTCGATGCGCTTGGCATAGAGCTCCGCCCATTTGTCGGTGTGAAATTCGTAACTGCCCGGCGGCGCTTGATGCGCGGCTCGCTGGCGGCGATCGGCGGCTGTTCGCCGTCGGGCTTGGCGGCGTCGGGTGGCGCGGCCGTGCGTTGCTGTGCGTTGAGCTTGCGGCCGCTTGGCCTGCGCCGCCTGCTGCGGACTGCGGCGCCGGTTGCGGCGGCGCGCTGGTCGCGAAGCGGCAGCCGGTCATTCAGACCGAGCATGACGACGATGGCGCTCGGCTTCTCGGTCGCGAGGATTTCCTTGACGGCCTGCGACCATTCCAGCGTCTCGTTGCGCGGCTCGTAGCGGACGAGGCCCGAGGTCGGCCGGATTTTGCGCACCACGCCGATCTCCGGTGTATCGGACAGACTCTCCTCGAGCCCGTAAGCGAGCCAATCGGCCATCTAATCGCCGATCACCACGACGGTGCTGGTCGGCGGCGTCTCGAGCTTGCGCGGCGGCGGCGCCTTGGTGGATTCGACCGGCGGCGGCGGCCGGGTATGAACGGATTGTATTGGTACCGCCGCCGCCGGGATTGAAAAACGGGAACGAGAAGAAACCGCGCGATGGCGGCGGTGCGGCTCGGGCGCTGGCCGTAGGATAGCGTTCGAGCCGAAGAACTGCGCGCCGGCCGGGAAGCGGCAACGCGGCAACCGGCGATCGCGAGCGCGATCGCGAACCGTCGCACCGGAGCAATCTTGCCGATTCTGCTTTGCCATGAACCGCTCGCTCAGCCGATCGCGCCCCGGAGCGCCGTTAACCAAGCGGGCCCGGCGCTCGATCCCCATTCTAGCGGAAAAATGTCAATTTGAAGATGGCTCCATCTGCCAGCGTCGTTACGGCTGACGCAGCCGGTCGAGCACGCTGGAGGAGGCAAAACCGTCCGGAATCTGCCCGACCGAGGCCTGGAAATTGCGGATGGCGATGCGGGTGCGCGGGCCGAGCAGGCCGTCGGGCTCGCCGATATCGAAACCGCGCCGCGCCAGCAGCTGCTGCAGCTCATAGCGCTCGTCGATCGTGAGCACGCGCTCGTCGCGCGGCCAATCCTGCACGAACGGGCCGCCGCCGCGCAGCCGGTCGGCGAGATAGCCGATCGCGAGCGCATAAGCCTCGGCCGGGATTGTATTTCATGATGACGCGGAAATTCTGCAGCATCAGGAACGCCGGCCCGCGCGCGCCCGCGGGCACAGCAGAAAGGCGCGATCGTCGGGACGCGGGAACGGCTTGCCGCCGGCGCGCCGCACGCCGAGATTCTGCCATTGCGCGCACCGTCATCTGCCGTGATCGGTCGGCCAGCAGATAATCGAAATTCTGCGGCAGCGACGACTTCGTAGCCCCAGGTCTGGCCGCTCACCCAGCCGTCGATCTTCAGATTGTTCGCCGTGGACGCGATCACGTCCGGAACCGAGTTCGACGACGTCGCGCCGGCCGTCGCCGTCGAAATCGACGGCGTAGCGCTTGAACGACGTCGGCATGAATTGCGTCGGGCCGAAAGCGCCGGCCCATGAGCCGATCAGGCGGTCGGGCGCGATATCGCCGCGCTGCAGGATTTCGAGCGCGGACAAAAACTCCTCGCGGAAATAATCGCGGCGGCGGCCGACGCAGGCCAAGGTCGCCGTCGAGCGAATGCACCGGGCGGTCGCCGCCCAGCGTGCCGTAATTCAATTCGACGCCCCAGATCGCCGCGATGATGTAACGGTCGACGCCGTAGGCGCGCTCGACCGCGGCGAAGGTCGGCGCATATTGCGCCAACAAGCTCGCGGCCGCGCGCGATGCGGTCGTCGCTCACCAGCAAGATCGAGATAGTCCCAGGTCGACTTGGTGAATTCCGGCTGCGCGTCGAGCAGATCCATGATGCGCAGGTCCGGCGTCAGCCCCGCGGTAAAGCGCTCGTAATTTGCGCGACGTGACGCCGCGCCGCGCGGCATCGGGCCACAGGCCGGCGATGCAATTGCCGAAATCGGCGGCCGCGGCGCGGATGGCGTCCGCCGTCATCCGCGGATCGCCCGAGGCGCCGGACTGCCCGCTCCAATCGTTGCGTCCCGCCGCCCGGCGTTGGAACCGAGCCGCTCGCCGGCGGTTGGAACAACCGCGTCAGCCAGTTGTCGGGCTTGTCCTGCGCGCAGGCCGCATCGGCGACACAGACAGATGACCAGCACGGATGCGGTGCAAGGCGCAGGATCGGCTTGGAAGCTACCATGGCGGACGAGCTCGATTTATGGCCGTAGCAATGGGCGCCTGCTATGTTTACCGAAACTTTAACACCGGCTTCGTGCTGCTGGCGCCGCCGGCCTGCATTCGATATAGCGGCAACGAGATTCGGCTAAACTTTACCGAGGATTAAGCTCAAAACTCGATGCGTCGTCTTCTATCTTGAACAAGCATTTTGGCAAGAAAGCGATTTCCATGCCTGCCAGCTTTCCCTGCCATCGTTCCCCGACATCGAACGGCCCCGCATGAAACCCATACGCAAGGCCGTTTTTCCCGTCGCCGGCCTCGGCACCCGGTTTCTGCCGGCGACCAAGGCCATGCCGAAGGAGATGCTGCCGGTGGTCGACCGGCCGCTGATCCAGCACGTCGTCGACGAGGCCCGCGAGGCCGGCATCGAGCATTTCATCTTCGTCACCGGCCGCAACAAGGGCGTCATCGAGGATCATTTCGACCGCCAGTTCGAGCTGGAGATGACGCTGCTCGAGCGGCAGAAACACGACGCGCTCGAATTCCTCACCCAGGACTTGCCGATCCCGGGCTCGACGAGCTTCACCCGGCAGCAGGAGCCGCTCGGGCTTGGCCACGCGGTGTGGTGCGCGCGCGAACTGATCGGCCGCGAGCCGTTCGCGCTGCTGCTGCCGGACGTTCTGGTCCAGCACGAGCGCGGCTGCCTGGCGCAGATGATGGACGCCGCGCGCGAGCTCACCGCGGCCGCCAATATCGTCGCCGTCGAGGAAGTGCCGCATGAGCGCGTCGATCAATATGGCGTCGTCGGCGTCGGCGAGCACAAGGGCAAGATGTTCGCCATCACCAGCATGGTGGAGAAGCCGCCGCGCGACCGGGCGCCGTCGAACCTCATCCTCACCGGCCGCTATATCCTGCAGCCGGAAATCCTCGATCTGCTCGGCACCCAGGAGCGCGGCGCCGGCGGCGAAATCCAGCTCACCGACGCCATGATCCAGCTGGCGCGGACGCAGCCGTTCTACGGCCTGGAATTCGAAGGCCGCAGCTTCGACTGCGGCTCGAAGATCGGCTTTCTCGCCGCCAACGTCTCCTACGCGCTGGCGCGAGCGGACATCGCGCCGGGCTTCCGCGCCGAGATCAAGAAAATCCTCGACGAGCTCAACGGCGGCTAACCCCCACCCTACCCTCCCCCGCAAGCGGGAGAGGGAAAGTGTACTCAGCGCTGCAGGCGCACGCCGGCGAGCACCGATGTCGACTGATAAGAGGCGCCGCTGACGTTCGACGTCAGCCAATCTTGCCGCACTTCGGTTTTGAGCTGCATGTCGCGGTTGAGCTTGTAGGTCAGCCCGCCCGACGCGAAATAGCGATTGTCGTGGCGCCCTACGCCGACATAGTCGTCCTGCCCGTAGCCGACTTGCAGCGTGCCGACGAGCCAGCGGCGGAAGCGCGTGATCGACCTCAATGTTGAAGTCGCGGCTGAACTCGCCGGAAACGCCGAGCACGATCGATTCGCTCACCAGCGACGCGGCCGTCAGCTTCGCCGTGGTCAGCGCGGTCGCCTGCCAGATCAGCGAGCCGTCGGCGATCGTGCCCCGAGATCTTCGGCAAGGTCGGGTCCTGATAGGTGCGATCGAGTATAGCCGACCGCCATCTCGCCGGTCAGCGAGCCGAACAGATCGACCGTGGCGCCGACTTTGACGCTGGTGCCGTGCGAGTTGCGCTGCTGGCCGCTGCTGTCGAACTGCACATCGTGGACGCGGGCATCCTCGCTGCACTTCCACGAACGGCTTGACGCCGGGATCGAGCTCGTAGCCGACACGCAGCGATGCCGGCATATTGGTTGAAGTTGCGATCGGCGTTGCTCGAGGTCTCGCCGTCGGTCAGCGTGGAATTCTTGTACTGCACGCGGTCGAAGGTGCCTTTGAGCGACACGATCAGGCGGTTGAAGTTCTGCACGACGCCGAGCGTGCCGCCGACCGTGGTGTCGATCGGCAGGCTGGCGAGACCGGCCTGCAGGTTGGGGCTGCCGGGATTGTCGGTCGACACGATGACGCGGTTTTCGAGAATGATCTGGGTGTCGCGCGTGACGTCGATGCGGCCGTCGATTTTCGAATTGAGATACGGGCGATTGAGCGACGGCATGAAGCTGCCATTGGTGTAATCGGTGTAGGAGCCGACGATGTTGGCGGTGAGCGAATGGCGCGACCAGTCGGATTGCACCTGCAATTCCGGCGCCACGACGAAATAGGGCGAACCGGCGCCGTGCGGTACGTGCGCTGCGGATTGCTGTCATAGGCCGCCGACAATTCGACCGCCGGGAAGAACAGGAACGAGCCGCCGCGGATGCCGAGCGGCGCATAGGGATCGCCGTCGGCGAGCGGCAACGGCCGTGCGCGCGGCGTGCCGAGCGGCAAGGTGTTGAGCGGCGGCGTCCCGGGCGGCGGCGTCGCGCCGAGGCATCGGCGTCGATCGGCGGCGGCACCGGCACGGTGGCGCCGGGCCGGTGCGCCGCCGCCAGCGGATAGACTTCGGGCGGCGGATTGCTGATCGGCACCGGCTGCGGCAGCGGCGGCAAAACGGCGCCGGGCCGCGCCGCGGCCTTGGCCGGATAGACCTCAGGTGGGGGCGGCTGTGCGGCTGCCGGCGCGGCCAGCGGCTGCATCGTCGTGGGCTTGGCGGGCGCGCTGAATTGCGTCGTCGATAGCGGCTCGAATGTGGTCTCCGGCACGGTCACGCCCGGTCCGGGCGCAGGCGGCGCTTTGGCCTTCAACGCCTTCTTTTTGCTCTGCGGCGTATTGCTGGAATCGAAGCCGGTATCGCCGGCGCCGAAGCCTGCCGGACTGCCGTAAACCGGCGTCGCGCCGATGCGCGACGGCGCCGTGAATTGCCCGTGGTGGGCGCCTGGTCCTGCGCCATGTCGCCCGGAGCGGCGAAAGCGCGGCGGGTTCGCCGGATTGCCGTCGAGCGACGGCTGCAGCAGCGCCGCGTTGGGATCGGCAATTGCGGCCGCCAGCATGCCGCTCGTCGGCGTCAGCCCGCCGGCATTGGGAGTTTGCTGTGGCGGCGCCTGCGCCCGGCTCGCGACCGGCGCCAAGGCTGTGGCCGCGACAGCGGCAGCGATCAGGGACCGGCGCAACACGCTGCCCGCGCCGAAGCGTGCGCCCGCTCGTTCCGTACCTCGGAAGCTGCCAAACCACCCTACCTCCGGCGCCAGCGCGCCAAACGGCAGCCGCCCGGCCGCCGAGTGGCGGCCGATGGTTAACGGAGTTAAAACGGATATGGTTAACGGGAGGTTGAGCCGGCCGTCATTCCGGGGCGCGGGCCTTAGCGCGCGAGCCCGGAATCCATACTCACAGTCCTTCAAATAAGACTCGCAGCGCCAGTTTGAGAGCGCTGGGGCTATGGATTCCGGGTTCCGGCCTTCGGCCGGCCCCGGAATGACGCGATCACACCCAGCCCTTGAGCTCGCGCATGGCGAGCTGCCAGATCATCAGCATGCCGGCCTCGCTGTCGTTGAGGCACGGGATGGCGACGAAATTCTCGCCGCCATAGCGCTTGAACACGTGCGCGTTCTCGACCGCGATCTCTTCGAGCGTCTCCATGCAATCGGCGGAAAAGCCCGGCGTCAGCACGACGAGATTTTTCACGCCCTTCTTGGCCAGCGCCTTCACGGTCTTGATCGTGTAGGGCTCGAGCCAGCGCGCGCGGCCGAAGCGCGACTGGAACGTCATCATCAGCTTGTCTTCATCGAGCCCGAGCTGCGCGCGCAACAGCTCGCGTCGTGCGCACGCACTGGCCTCGTAGGGATCGCCCTTGAGCACGTATTCCTTCGGCATGCCGTGATAGGACAAGAGGATCACGTCGGGCTCGAACGGCAGCGCCTTGAGCTCGGCCTTGAGCGACGACGCCAGCACCTCGATGTAATAGGGATCGTCGTAATAGGCCGGCAGGATGCGCAGCGCCGGCTGCCGGCGCAGTGTCATCAGATAACGGAACACCTCGTCGCACACCGTCGCGGTCGTCGCCGCCGCATATTGCGGATAGAGCGGCATGACCAGAATGCGGTCGCAGCCGCGCGCGATCAGCGCCTCGAGCCGCGAGGCGATCGACGGATTGGCGTAGCGCATCGCCCAGTCGACGATGACGTGCTTGCCGAGCGGCTCGAGGATGCCGGCGAGCTTTTCGGCCTGCGAGCGGGTGATGGTCTTGAACGGCGACTCGTTCTTCTCGTGGTTCCAGATTTTTTTGTAGTCGCGCGCTTTGCGCCGCGACCGCAGCGGCAGGATGACGCCGTTGAGCACGATCTTCCAGAGCAGCCCGCGTTTCTCGATCACGCGCGGATCGGTGAGGAATTGCTTCAGGTAGCGGCGCACGGCCTTGGCATCGGGCGCGTCGGGCGTGCCGAGATTGACCAGGAGCACGCCGATGCCGCGCTCCACCTTTTCGGCGCCGCGGCGGCTTCGGCGTTGCGGCGGTATGCGATGCCGGTCGGAACCTTCGGCGACGGGCGGCGTTTCGGCAGGAGCTTCTGTGACGCGCGGTTGCGGCCGGTTCCTCAGGCGAATTCCGGCAGCGCAGGTTTCGCCGTCGTTTCAGTTTGCCGGAACGGTCTGCACGTCGCTCATAGTACCAGAATACTCCATCGCGGGCCGGCTGGCGAATTCATCGTCGGCCAAATCTCCCACCGCCGAGTCTCACTTTGGCCCCATTGCGCTGACGGTAGATAGGGCGCGGTCTTCATCTTTGCCGTCCAACGAGGAACACATCATGGTTCGTAGCGTATCGCTTCTCTTTGCCGTTTTGCTCATGTCCGGCGCAGCATTGGCGCAAACCTATCCGCACCAAGACACACCCGAAGATCGCGCCTGCCGCTGCGACGCGCGGCGCTTTTGCAAAGACGATATCCCGGATCAATTCAAAGTCGGCTCGTGCCTGCAGGCGCACAAGGACAAGCTGACTGCGCGCCTGCAAAACCGTGCTTGAAGGTCACGGCATGTGATCGCCGCGCACTTAATTGCCGCTAGCGCGAGATCGCCGGCGCCGTTGAGCCGGTCGAACATCATCAAATTCTCGAAGGCGCGGGCTTTCGTTCCATCGGGGAATTGCGCGCCGAGGCAATCGGCGAACTTGGCCCACAATTCGTCGCGCGACAGCGGCCGCTGGTGGCTGCCCTTGGCGTATTCGACCGGCCCGCTTTTGTGCGTCGCGCCGTCGATCGTCGTGATCTCGACCGCGTCGGCGGGCGCGAAGTTGGAGCCTTCCTTGGTGGCCGCGGTGCCCTCAAGCGACACGCGCGGAAAGATCGCCTGCACCTCGGGCCGGCGCACGAAATCGTCGGTCAGCTCGCGCAAGCCCACATTGCGGGCGCAGAGCGCCGCCGCCATGGCGAACTGCATGGAGAATTTCGCTTCAAGCCCGGTTTGCGGCCGGCTGTTGCGCAGCATCAGCATCTGCGTCTTGCCGGTCGAGACATGAATGCGTTCGACCTTGCTCGGGCGTGAGGTCGTGACGCGTCGACCAGATCGAGCGCGGCGTCGATCGAGCGGTGAGTCGCGTAGCAGATCGGATAGCGCTTGATGCTCAGGCCATGGCCGACGATGTGCCACTCCTTCTGCGCGGCGACGAAAGGACGATCGAGCTCGGCCTTGCCGTCCACCGACAGCGCCATGAGCAAGCCCGCCGGGTGCTCGAGCGCATCGAGCGACGCCGTCAGTCCGGCTTGCGCCAAGCGCGCGGCAATGACGCCGGATTGCGCGGCGCGGCCGACCTGGAAGGATTTCGTCATGGTGCCGAAATTGGCGACCAGGCCCGACGACATCGACGCCGCGATCGCCATGGCGGTCGCCGCCTGCGTGGCATCGAGGCCGCGCAATTTTGCGCAGGCCGCCGCCGCGGCGACCGGTCCGAGCACGGCCGTCGGATGCCAGCCCTTGCGATGCAGCGGCGTCGGCTCGCGCACCAGAAGCTCGGCCCACACTTCGTAGCCCGCCACATAGGCCGTCAACATTTCGGCGCCGCTCGATCCGCTCGCTTCGCCTTGGGCAAGGATCGCCGGCACCAGGACGGCGCTCGGATGGCCGTCGAGCGACACGTCGTCGTAGTCCAGCACATGCGCGGCAACGCCGTTGACCAAGGCCGCGGTCTCGAGGCTGCGCCGCGCGCCCGAAGGAATGAGCGAAGCGAGCGCTGCGCCGCCGCTATGGCCCAGCTCGCGATCGACCAGCGCAATCTCCGGATCGCGCGCTGCCGGCGATCAAGACGCCGAAGCAGTCGGCGATGCCGGTGCGGGCGATCGCACAGCCTTCCGCGGGAATCTGGCGCAAGCTGAGATCGGCGACGAAGCGGCCGAGGTCTTGGGTGAGAGAGCTCATGGGCGTCCCCCGTGAGTACGATCGAGCAGGTTAACTCGGCAGCGTACTATTACTCCGCCGCTTTGAGCAGCACCGGCGCGCCGGCGCGGAATTGCTCGAGCAACGCCGCCTCGTCGGCCTTGGCGGCGGCGAGATGGCGCTGCTTGACGTGGCCGAAGCCGCGGATTTTTTCCGGGATCGCGGCAAGGCCGACCGCGAGGTGGTGATTGTCGGGCGTAAGCTTGGCCAAGATCTCGTCGAGCATCGCCTCGTAGTCGCCGATCAGCTTGCGCTCGGTGCGGCGCTCGAGCGAACGGCCGAACGGATCGAGCGGCGTGCCGCGCAGGACCTTTGAGCTTCGCCAGCAGCCGGAACGCCGGCAGCATCCACGGGCCGAAGCTCATCTTGCGCGGCAGGCCGGTCGTCTTGTCGCGGCGCGCCAACAGCGGCGGCGCGAGATGAAATTCGAAGCGCAGATTGTCGCCGTCGAACTCGGTCTCGACCTGCTTGAGGAATGCGCCGTCGGTGTAAAGCCGCGCCACCTCGTACTCGTCCTTGTAGGCCATCAGCTTGAACAGATAGCGCGCCACCGCGTCGGCCAGCCCGCACTTGCCGGGCGCGCGCGCGGCCTCGGCCGCCTTGACCTTGTCGACCAGGGCGCGGTAGCGCGCCGCATAGGCCGCGTTCTGATAGGCGGTGAGGAATTCGACCCGCCGCTCGACCGTCTCGTCGAAGGATTCGCGACAGCTGCCGCGCGTCGCTGGCAATCGCGGTCGCCGGCTTCGCCAGCTTCTCGACCGCGGCGCGATCGACCGCGGCGCGGCGGCCCCAGTGGAACGCCGCCTGGTTCATGGCGACCGCTTCGCCGTTGAGCTCGATCGCCTGCTCGATCGCGGCGGCCGACAGCGGCATGGCGCCGAGCTGATAGGCATAGCCGACCATGAACATGTTGGCGCCGATCGACTGGCCGAACAGCGCGGTGGCGATGCCGCGAGGCATCGATGAAATGCGTCTTGTCGCGCGCCGGCATCGGCCACGATGGTGCGCTTGAGCCGCTCGGTCGGCAGCGAGAAATCGGCGTTGCGGGTGAATTCGCCGGGCAGGAATTCGGCGGTGTTGACGACCATCTGCGGTCGCGCCGTGCTTCACCGCGGCGAGCACCTTGCGGGTGCCGGCGACCACGATGTCGCCGCCGAGCACCAGATCGGCGCGGCCGGCGGCGACGCGGATGGCATGGATGTCTTCCGGATTTTCGGCGATGCGCATGTGGCTGAACACCGCGCCGCCCTTCTGCGCGAGGCCGGCCATGTCGAGCACGCCGACGCCGCGGCCTTCGAGATGCGCCGCCATGCCCAGAATGCCGCCGATGGTGACGATGCCGGTGCCGCCGACGCCGGTGACGATGATGTTGTAGGTCTGCCTCGATCGCCGGCAGCTTCGGATCGGGCAGCGCCGGCAGGTCGTGATCGGCGGCGACGCCGGCGCCCTTCTTCAGCTTGGCGCCGTGCACGGTGACGAAGGACGGGCAGAATCCCTTGACGCAGGAAAAGTCCTTGTTGCAGCTCGACTGGTCGATGGTGCGCTTGCGGCCCCACTCGGTCTCCAGCGGCTGCACCGAGACGCAATTCGATTGCACGCCGCAATCGCCGCAGCCTTCGCAGACCAGCTCGTTGATGATGACGCGCTTGTCGGGATCGGGAAAAGTGTGGCGCTTGCGGCGGCGGCGCTTTTCGGCGGCGCAGGTCTGGTCGTAGATCAGCACGGTGACGCCGGGCAACTTCGGCAAGCTCCTTCTGCACCGCGATCAGATCGTCGCGGTGATGGATGGTGAGGCCCTCCGGCCATGTCGTGTCGCGCGGATATTTGTCCGGCTCGTCGGTGACGACGACGACGCGCTTGGCGCCTTCGGCGGCGACCTGGCGCGCCACCTGCGGCACCGTGAGGCCGCCGTCATTGGCCTGGCCGCCGGTCATCGCCACGGCGTCGTTGAACAGGATCTTGTAGGTGATGTTGGTGTTCGAGGCGATCGCGGCGCGGATCGCCATGTAGCCGGAATGATTGTAGGTGCCGTCGCCGAGATTCTGGAAAACGTGCTTGCGGTTGGAGAACGGCGCCTCGCCGACCCAGTTGGCGCCCTCGCCGCCCATTTGCGTGTAGCCGAGCGTCGAGCGGTCCATCCACTGCGCCATGTAATGGCAGCCGATGCCCGCATAGGCGCGCATGCCTTCCGGCACCACGGTCGAGGAATTGTGCGGGCAGCCGGAGCAGAAATAGGGAATGCGCTGGGCGACGTCCTCGGGTCTCGGCGGCGATGCGCTGGACCTCCTTGAGCCGCGCGACGCGGCCGACGATCTCGTCGTTGCGGTGATATTTGAGCAGCCGCTCGCCGATGCAGATCGCGACCTCGTTGGGATCGAGCGCGCCCTTGACCGGGAACAGCCAGTTGCCCTGCTCGTCCTTCTTGCCGATGCAGAGCGGCTGGTTGGCGGTGCCGTAAAGCTCCTCGCGCACCTGCACTTCGATCAGCGAGCGCTTCTCCTCGACGACGATGATGAGATCGAGGCCTTGGGCGAAACTCCTTCAGCTCGCGCTGGCTCGAGCGGCCAGGCGCAGCCGACCTTGTAGAGGCGGATGCCGAGATCGTTGCACTTGACCTCGTCGATGCCGAGTTCGTCGAGCGCCTGGCGGACGTCGAGATAGCTCTTGCCGGTGGTGATGATGCCGATCTTCGGATCGCGGCCGCCCGAGGTGATGATGCGGTTGAGCTTGTTGGCGCGCACGAAGGCCAGCATGGCGTCGCGCTTGTAGTCGTGCAGGCGCGCTTCCTGGGCCAGGATCGGATCGTTGAGGCGGATGTTGAGGCCGCCGGGCGGCATCGCGAAATCGGTCGGGATGACGATGTTGATCGCGCTCCAGGCTGCCGTCGATCGCCGCGGTCGATTCGACCGTCTCGTGCATGCGTCTTGAGCGCGACCCAGGCGCCGGTGAAGCGCGACATCGCCCAGCCATAGAGGCCGTAATCGAGCATCTCCTGCACGCCGGCCGGGTTCAGGATCGGGATCATCACGTCGATGAAGTGGTATTCGGACTGGTGCGCGGTGGTGGAGGATTCGGCGGTGTGGTCGTCGCCCATCAGCGCCAGGACGCCGCCGTGTTTCGGCGCTACCGGCGAGATTGGCGTGGCGGAACACGTCGCCGGTGCGGTCGACGCCCGGCCCCTTGCCGTACCACATGCCGAACACGCCATCGTACTTGCCCTCGCCGCGCAGCTCCGCCTGCTGCGAGCCCCATAGCGCGGTGGCGGCGAGGTCCTCGTTGATGCCGCCCTGGAAGCGGATGTCGCTTTTTTCGAGGAACGCCTTGGCGCGGCTGGAACTGCTGTCGAGCCCGCCGAGCGGCGAGCCGCGATAGCCGGTGACGAAGCCCGCGGTATTGAGGCCGTTGCGGCGGTCGCAGCTCCTTCTGCATCAGGCAGAGCCGCACCAGGGCCTGGAAGCCGGTGACGAAGACGCGGCGCTGGCCGAGGTCGTATTTGTCGTCGAGCTTGACGTCGCGCAGCGCCATTGAAGCACCACTCCCGGCGGCCAGTTTGCCCTCGCGGAACCGATATTGCCAGAGGGCAAGAGAATACAATGACATATAGGACGCGGCGGCCGCGCGGCAATGCTAGTGGGTTGAAGCGTCACAGCATTTCCGGGATGCGGACAGCCCGCGGAACCGCGATTAGGAGGGCCTGGGTAGTGTCTTAGTTTGATTGTGACCGGACCGGCTTCGAGTCAGGCTTGATCCTGCAACTGAGCGCTGAGCAGACGCGCTAAATACGCGTCCATCACCGAGACATCCAAATTGCCTTCGTGCCATGCCAAATCGGCAGCCCGCAGCGCGTCGTAGTAGGGCTGCCGTTCTTCCCTAATTCGTTCGGGAACAATCTTTCGTCCGGGCAAAAGCGCACCGGAGCGGACACATAGCAAATAGTAGCAAACTGCACGTGCGGTACGGCCGTTGCCTTCAATAAACGGATGGACCCAATTTAGACGCCAAAGGCCATATGAGGCCAAATATGTAGGAGGGAAGATGAACCAGTTTTCCTGAATGACCGAAATGAACCGGTCCATCAATTCGGACACTTCTTTGAAATGTGGTGGTATGTGCTTGCCCACGTAAATAGGCTCTTCACGAAATCGGCCGCCAAATTGAGAGATATTCGCAACGGCAACGTGATTTCAGGGCCCAAAGCGTATATTTGTCGAAAGCCCTTGGGCCCTGCTTCAAACCAATATCAATGCAA
Source organism: uncultured Alphaproteobacteria bacterium (assembly GCA_963831975.1). Classification (GTDB taxonomy): domain Bacteria; phylum Pseudomonadota; class Alphaproteobacteria; order Rhizobiales; family Xanthobacteraceae; genus BOG-931. The sequence goes on along the minus strand of CAWHSO010000025.1, from coordinate 8,098 downwards.
TTCGTGAGCAAGTCATACTGTCTGATCAGATTCTTTTCTTGAACCCGATCATACAGTTCTTTGTCCTCACCTTCTAAGACAAGCATGAGAAAGCCAGGGCGCTCGCATTAGCGAGCCATTCGGATTCTTCCGCGATGCTTCTCTGACAGAATCTTTAGTGATTCCGCAATCGGCAGGCGCGTTGCCATAGGCAAAGCTGATGCGTTGCTCCTGCAACTGCTCATCGGTCACAGGATTCTGTCGAGCATTCTCCAAGAGCCTGTCCAATTCTGGGTGGCTCGGTGCAGGGCCAAAATATACCTTACGTGCTGCCATGATTCGTCCTCCTCAACGTGTGCCCCACGTTATGTTCCGGATTTGTTACCAAGATATGCTGCTTTCGCCCCTCCCGCCAGCCTAGGCAGGGCGAATTTGGGAGCCATACACTGCACCTCTGGCGGTAATCGTAGCAAGCTGAGGATCGCGCTGATCGCTAACGGCGAGATCGAGGACAGGTGACGGATGACGCCAAGAATGCCGCGGCCGTAGCGCTGGGGCATATGGGCGGGAAGGCGCGCGCTGAGGGACTATCTGCCCGAAAACGCAATGAAATTGCCAAAAAGCCGCCAAGGCGCGGCGGAACTAATAGCTAGACCTTGTGGATAACCTAGGCATTGCCGCGCTAGGGCTTGACCGCGTAACTTTTCTCGATCACGTTCGTGGTAGAGAAAAGTTACGCGAGGTCACCATGGCTGCCCTGATCCACTCTGAACTCCGTGAGTGCGACCGTCGGCTGTCCCAGTACTTTAATACAACCCGTGACCAGTGGATTGAGGTCGTGAAGGCGGCGGTTGCCGCCCGCGCTTCTTGCACCGATGACAATCCACTTGGCGCTCCCGGTTATCGTGCGTGGGACGCTGGCACCGCCCGAATGCGGCGTATCTTTCGTAAGGAGGGCTGGGACAAAGATGACCAAGACGGCGTACCGAGCATCGTTCATCGCGAATTGAAGAAAAAGATCGTGGTAATGAATACCGACATCGGTACCGCTGATCGCTTTCGTTCACCTAGAAATCGGACGGTGAAAGGTCCGGCGACCGAGAAGATTGCCGATCTCAACAATCAGCTTGAGATGTTTAGGCGGCATGAGATTAGTCGGGAGCCGGCGGACCCTATCTCGACCTGGCATCTTTGCATTTTTGACGACGGCAAGCTGGTTCGGTGTGAGCTTTCTCGACCGGTACTGTTTAAATCGGGATTTTTCTTATTGTTCAGCGAACGCATTTTCATTCTGCGTCCGGGCGATTGGGAAAAAGTGTCTATCGCGACACCAGCCGATCAGCCAGCGCAGCCACTACAGATTACCGTGCGGCGCAAATAGCCGGCCGTCATGTTTACCCCGGGAAAACTCAGCCTCGCTCGAAAGCGGCGGCGGCTGACCAAGAAAGGACTCGCTGCGGCGTTGGGCGTCACGCCCCATACGGTGCTGCGATATGAGAGCGGCGACATATCTCCGCCTCTGGATGTTGCTGCGAAAATCGCGGCAGTACTGTCGTTTCCGGTCGGTTTTTTCTATTCCGATGATATTGATGATCTCCCGGCAGACGCCGCTAGTTTTCGTAGTCTCACGGCAATGTCAGCCAAAGAGCGCGACGCTGCATTGGCTGCTGGCACCTTGGGATTTTTACTTTCCGATTGGGTAGATCAGCGTTTTGATTTACCCCACGTTCAATTTCCTGATCTCGCTGGCGATGATCCGGAAATTGCAGCTAGATCATTACGGCAAGCATGGGCATTAGGCGAACAGCCAATCGGCAATATGGTGCACTTGTTAGAGGCGAAGGGAGTGCGCTTATTTTCACTGGCTGAGAATACTCACACGGTCGATGCCTTTTCAATGTGGCGGTCAGAGCGGCCGTTCGTATTCTTGAACATGATGAAAACCCCAGAACGAAGCCGTTTTGATGCCGCGCATGAATTGGGCCACCTCGTTTTACATAAACATGGCGGCCCGCGGGGGAGAAAAGCTGAGGATCAAGCAAATCAGTTTGCCTCCTCTTTCTTAATGCCGGAATCGGATGTTCTTGGAACGATCCCGCGAATACATACTCTGAACCAAGCGATCCAAGCGAAGCAGCGATGGGCCGTTTCTGTTTTTGCTTTGCTCCATCGTCTCAACAAGCTGCAAATACTGTCCGATTGGCAATATCGGATGTTTTGTATTCAAGCCAGCGAGTATCGGGATGCAGAGCCGTTCGGCATTCCGCGAGAGCAATCGGTCGTTTGGCAAAAGGTCCTAACTGCCATGTGGAAGGAGCGCGTTACCAAGAATGAGATTGCGGCCGAACTGCATATTCCCGCGCAGGAAATCGAGAACCTGCTGTTCGGGTTGGCGAACAACTTGAGACAGGAGGGCTCGCCACCGACAGACAAGAGCGAGGGTTTGCGGCTCATATCTGAGTGAACAGAACCGATTAGTCGAGAAGCATCAGGCAGTTCCAAACGGGAGCGACAAATTATCCCGGCTACAATCAAACTGAAACACTATCGGGCCCAGCCTTAGGCGGCGCGGATGCGCGGGCGCAGCTCGCGCAGCATCGCGGGGATTTCCTTGAGCGGCTTCGGCCGGCTGAACAGATAGCCCTGCACCTGCGACGCAGCCTTCGGCGCGCAGGATCTCGAGCTGCTCGCTCGGTCTCGACGCCCTCGGCCGTGGTGGCCATGCCCAGGCTCGAGCCGAGCCGCGTGACCGCGCGGATGATGGCGACGCAATCGTTCTCCTTGCCGAGTTCGCGGATGAACGAGCGGTCGATCTTGATCTTGTCGAACGGGAAGCTGCGCAGATAGCTCAGCGACGAATAGCCGGTGCCGAAATCGTCCATGCAGATGCGCACGCCGAGCTCGCGCATCTGATGCAGCGTGTCGAGCACCGCGCGGTCGTCCTGCAGCAGCACGGTCTCGGTGATCTCCAGTTCCAGCCGCGACGCCGCCAGGCCGGATTGGCCGAGCGCCGACACCACCGACAGCGCCAGCATCGGGTTGCGGAACTGCACCGCCGAGAGATTGACCGCGACCGTCAGCTTGCCCGGCCACGTCGCGGCGTCCGGCAGGCTTGCGCAGCACCCACTCGCCGAGCGGCACGATCAGGCCGATTTCCTCGGCGACCGGAATGAACTCGTCCGGGCATGACCAGGCCGCGTTCCGGATGGTTCCAGCGCATCAGCGCCTCGAAGCCGCCGACCTCGCCGCTCGCGATCTGGATGAGCGGCTGGTAGTACAGCTCGAATTCGTCGGCGAGCGAGCGCCTTGCGCAGATCGAGCTCGAGCCGGCGGCGCTCCTGCATCTGCGCGTCCATTTCCGGCTGGAAGAAGTGATAGGTGCCGCGGCCTTCCGCCTTGGCGCGATAGAGCGCCATGTCGGCGTTGCGCAACAGCTGGTCGGGCTCGCTGCCGTCGGCCGGCGCCATGGCGATGCCGATGCTGGTGCCGATGATCACCTGGTGGCCGTGCACCTCGAACGGCTCGCGCGAACGTCTCGATGAGCTCGGCGGCAAGCTCGCTGGCGTCGGTCGGCCGGGCGTTGCTTTGCACGATGGCGAATTCGTCGCCGCCGAGCCGCGCCACCGTATCGATGCCGCGCACCACGCGCTGCAGGCGCTCGGTCACCGCGCACAGCAGCGCATCGCCGACCGGATGGCCGAGCGAATCGTTGACGCCCTTGAAGCGGTCGAGGTCGAGGAACATGACCGCGAGCTTTTCGCCGCGGTCGAGCGCCTGCTCCATCTTGTCGCGGAACAGCATGCGGTTCGGCAGATTGGTGAGCGCGTCGTGGCGCGCCATGTGCATGATCTTGGCCTCGGCCTGGCGGCGCTCGGTGACGTCTTCATAGGTCGCGACCCAGCGGCCGTCGGACGGTCGGGCTGTAGAGGCATGACACCACGCGGCCGTCGCTGAGCTCGATAGATGTGCGGTCCGACGCTGCTCTCGCTGAAAAGCGGTGCGCATGCTCCGCCAACAGCTGGTCCACGGTCTTGCCCGGATGATTGTTGCAGGCGACGCTGATCTCCAGCACCTCCTTGAAAGTGATGCCGGGCTTGATCCGGTCGGCGCGGCAGCCCGAAGATTTCCAGAAAGCGCCGGTTGAAGACTTCGAGCCGGTTCTGCGCGTCGTACAGGCACAGGCCCTGCGACATGTTTTCCAGCGCGGCGTCGAGCAGCAGATTGGTCTCGCGCAGCGATTCCATTCCTGCTTCTTCAGTCGGCTGATGTCGCTGCACAGCACGATGAAGCCCTCGTCGCGGGTCGGCGCTGCGGCTGATGCGCAGCCAGCGGCCGTCCGCCATCAACGACTTCGCTGGTGGCGCTGCAGGTCGCCGTCGCGCGCGCATCAGCACACGACCGGCGTCGCCGGTCGCCGGCAATTGCCGGCTGCAGCCGCACGAGCGGCGTGCCGGGCTTGAGCAGACTCGGCGAGACGCCGAGAAAATCCGCGGCCTGGGCATTGGCGAGCACGATGCCGTCGTTGGCGTCGACCACGACGACGCCTTCCTGCGAACATTCGAGCGCGTCGGCGAGACGCGCCTGCGCGGAGCGGCGCTGCGCGACCTCGCGATCCATCATCGCCTTGATGTTGTCGCGCATCACGCCCATGGCGGTGAGCAGCGCGCCAAGCTCGTCGGCGCTGCCCTTGCGGCACCGCGACGTCGAGCTTGCCGGCGGCGATGCGCTCGGCGACGTTGGAGGCGACCGCGACCGGCCCGACGATGCGCCGCGCCAAGGCCCAGGCGACCAGCGCGGAAAGCAGCAGCGCCAGCGCGGTGCCGGCGATGTTGAGCTGCATGTCGTGCGCGACCGCGGCGCGCGCGCTTTGGCGATAGAGGAAGCCGTCGCCGGCGGTGTAGTTCACCAGCAGATCGATCTGCTCGTCGACCTTGACGGCGTAATGGTCGAGCGTCTCCCAGTTCACGTCGAGCTTGGTGCCGTCGAGCAGGCGCTCGCAAATGCCGTTCCAGGCGTCGACCGCGCGCTGCACGCTCTCGGCGGCGCGGCGTGGCGCGAGCCGACTGCGAGCGGTGCTCGGCGATCTGAAGATCTTCGGACAGCGACTTACTGAGCTTGTCGATTTCGTCGTCGAGCGCGGCGCGCATTTGCGGATCGGTGGCGATCCAGCGCCGCGCGAATGCCGCGCGCATGGCGGCGAAATCGGTCGCCGCCGCGCGGGCGTAATTGATCGACATCAGCGATTCGTCGAAGGTCTTGTCGACCAGCAAGCCGGCATTGCTGATGCCCATGGTGGCATAGGCGCCGAACGCCGCGGTGATCACGCTCATGATCAGGAAGGCGACCAGGATGCGGCCGCGGATGGTCATGCAAAACGAGGCCGCGCGCGACACGCCGTTGACGCCAGCGAGCACCAATCGGACGATCAGACGGAGCGATCCGGCCACGCGGACATGAGGTTACTGAAATTGCTGACTTCTGGCCTACAGACCTATACCGGGCGCCGTTAAGGGCCGATGCAGCACCCGATCCAATCTTCGCGGGTTCCTTAACGGCCGTCTTAACTGCCTGCCGTTCACGCTGTCGGAAAGCGGCGACATGCGAGCGTTTGCGCGGCGCCAGCCGTCGAACCAGGGCAAGAGGCAAGCATGAGTTTAAGCATACGCTCTACGGCGCGCGCGCCGCCCGATCGCCGTCGCCGTCGCGGCGCTGACGCTGATCGCGCTCGGCACGCTGGTCGGGAGCGGCTGCCGCAATATTCGATTTCGCAAAAGGGCCGCGAATTCCATCCCGGCGAACGTCACGCATCAAGCGCGGCGAGACCGTCCAGATCGTCAACGACGACGGCGACCTGCTGCACCACGCCTATATCGATTCCGAGAAATTCTCGTTCGATTCCGGCGACCAGAAGCCCGGCAGCAAGACCGACATCACCTTTCCGGTGGCCGGCGATTTCGACGTGCTTGTGCGCCATCCATCCGAAGATGCGGCTGGTGGTGCACGTCCAGTAATTGCGTTCAGCTTGCGATCACAGGATCGCGGTGCCGAACAGCTCGGCGTGCCCGCGTAATAGGCCGCCAGGAACAGCGCCAGCGCCGCCGCATAGCCGAACGGCAATCATCCAGGAATGGCGCAGCCGCGACCGGCTTGCCGCCGTCGTCGGCGACGATGCCGACCAGCGCGACCACGATCAGCGAGTGCCCGATCAGATCGATCTTGCCGAATTCGAACACCGCGCTGACGAACATCGCCGCCAGCATCGTTGCGCCGACGCGGCGCACCAGCGGCGTCCACATCAGCGAGAAGGCCAAGGCGAATTCGACCGCTCCGGCCGCGCGCATGAAGAAGTCCGGCGTAAAGCCCATCGTCATCTGCGGATGCTGGACGAAGAGCGGGATACGACCATTCCGGATAGGCCCATTTCTCGATCGAAGCCCACATCAAAGTGATGCCGGCGGCCCAGCGCAACACGTCGATCGGACGCGCGCCGAAGAAATCGTTCTGCAGCCCCGGTCAAAGCGAGATAGGCCGCGACGCCGAGAAACATCGGATAGTCGGCGAGGTGAAAGGCGCCGTAATTCCAGACCCCGATGTCGAACAACACGAATATGCCGAGTGCCGACAGCGGCATGGTGCGGCGCGACAGCATGCCGGCGGCGATGCCGAGTTGAATGGCGCCAACCAGCGCCGAAGTCGGTTTCAGCTCGGGCGTCAGCAGGATGCCGCCGACGCCCCAGATCGCGATGAAGAAAAACGCGCAACCGGCGCGAAAAATCGTTTCGATGTTGTCGCGCACGAGACGCGTCGCGCGGTCGAGGCGCGCAACATGGCGGCGCCGATCGGCGTGCCTTCCAACAGGCAGCCGGCCATCAAGCGCGAGGATCGACAGACCGGTGAGAAATTCGAAATCCGGACAGAGGACGTTTTCGAGACCTTCGCGGCTGACCGGCCACGTTATAGGCGCAAAACCATTTGACGTGCGCGCTCTGCGGTACCGGACAAGCAGCATATCAACAGCACACGACAAGCGGAATCGCGGCTGCGATTGGCAGCCGCATAGCCAGCCGGCGCATTAGGGAGCCCTCACGCCACGACATTCAGATCCCAGTTGTCGCGCCGCCACGCCGCACACTGGAATGTTAAGCTTTTACCACACATTCTTAGCGTTTCGAAGTCCCGGTCGCGGCAAATTAACTCTTGGTTAACCTTAGGGCCGCGGCCGGCTGCGATGCCTAAAATTGATCGTTTCGCCTAGGCCGCCGTAAGCATTGGCCGCTATAGGGATAGCCGTTCCGGACCCTCATCGGTCTCGGGAGATTGCCATGTTCGGTTTGTCGGCTTGCTGAGTGTCGTGGGCGGCGCCGCGATTGCCTGCCTGGCCGACCGTTTCCCGGCTCATATCGAGGCTGCTTGAAACCGGCGCCGGTGCTCTGCTGATCGGCGGTCTGGCGCTGGTCGGCTGCGGGCTGCCCGTCATTCTCTGAAGCGCGAAACTCAGGCGGCTTGCATCACGCGCAGACACCCATTTCAGCGCGGCAGCGGGGGAAATGATACGGGCTCGGGCGCGCCGTTGAGCGTCTGAGGAAGGCGATGAGGTCGGCCTTCTCGGCTTTGGTCAATCCGAGCGGATGGATTTCTTCGGCCCGGCTCGGCCGCTCGATGCCGCCGCGATCGTAGAGATCGATCACGGCGTCCAGCGTCGGCACCGAGCCGTCGTGCATGTAAGGCCCGCGGCGGGCAACGTCGCGCAATGTCGGCGTCTTGAACGCATAGCGCAACGTCACCGACGTCGGAAACAGCCTGCCGCGGCCGATATCGTCGTCCTGCGCGGCTGCCGATGTCGTGGAACGACGCGTCGGTGAAGGCCCAGCCGCTGTGGCAAGCCGCGCAATTGGCTTTGCCGTTGAACAGATCGAAGCCGCGCTTGGCGGATTCGCTGATCGCGTCTCGTCGCCGTCGATCCAGCGATCGAACGGCGCATCGCGCGACACGATCGAGCGCTCGAAGGTCGCCAGCGCCAATTCGATCTTTGCGCCGGGTAATCTCGCCCTCGCCGAAAGCGGCATCGAAGGCATCGACATAGCCGGGGATCGCCTTCAGACGCTCGACCAAAGCCTTC
>CAWHSO010000024.1:0-13683 GCA_963831975.1 uncultured Alphaproteobacteria bacterium | reverse complement strand
GGATCGCAGAACGGTGCCGCACCCGTCATCATCTCGGCAATGAGCCGTCCCGTTGCCGGGCCGAGCGACAGCCCCCAATGGCCGTGGCCATAGGCGAGCCACAGGCCGCGTTGCCCCGGCGCGCGCGAAATCACCGGCCGGGAATCGGCGAAGCACGGCCGCGATCCCATCCACGGCTTCGGCTCGACCGCCTCGCCGAGCGCGAACAATTCGCGCGCTTTCGGTAGTACGCGATCGAATTGCACTGGCGTCGGCGGCGCGTCGCGCGCGGCGAATTCGGCGCCGGTGGTGAGCCGGATGCCCTGCTCCATCGGCGCCAGGCAATAACCGTTGTCGGCGTCGAGGATCGGGCGGCTCAATCCGGCATTGCCCTGCGGGCGGAAATGCCAGTGATAGCCGCGCTTGACCGCGAGCGGCAGTTTGATGCCGAGCGGACCGATCAGATCCGGCGTCCACGGTCCGAGCGCGACCACCACGTCGCCGGCATCGAGCGGGCCCGCGGCGGTATCAACGCGCCAATGGCCGTCGGCGCGGTGGAGCGTGCGCGCATCGCCGGTGAGCGCAAGGCCGCCGAGCGCGGCAAAGCGCGCCGCGTAGGCGCGCGTCAGCGCCAGCGGATTGCTGACGCTCACCGCGCCGGTCCAATGCACGGCGTGACGGAACACCGGCTTGAGCGAAGGCTCGAGCGCACGCGCCGCTTCACCATCGAGCGGCACATTGGCGATGCCGAAGCGCGCCGCAAGCTCGAGCTCGCGCGCCTGCGCCGCGAATGACTGATCGCTGCGGTAAAGTTTTAGCCAACCGGTGTGACGCAGATATTTTTCGGCGCCGGCTTCCGCGCTCAGCGCCTCATGCTCGGCGACCGCACGCGCCATCAGCGGCCGGATGATTTGCGCGGTCTCAATGAGCCGCGCCGGTTGCGAGGCGGCGCGGAAGGCCAGCAGCCATGGCGCCACTTTTGGCAGAAACGACAGATGATAATTGGCCTCCGGCGCGCGCTTGAGCGCTACCCGCAGGAGCGCTGACAAGCGCGACGGGAACGCCGCCGGAAAGATCGTATTGCCTTCGATGATGCCGGTATTGCCGTAGGATGTGCCCTCGCCCGGCCCGCCGCGATCGACCAGCGCCACCGCGACGCCGCGCTTGGCGAGATGAACCGCAATCGAGGTGCCGACGATGCCGGCTCCCAGCACAATGGTATCGACGCGCGCCACGATGACCTCCGTTGCAGGAGGTATAGCGCCGATAGGGTCAAGTCCAGTCGCGGTTTATTGGTGGAAAAGGTCAGGATTTTAGTGGAGCATGATCTTTTCCGAAAACCGGCATCCACTTTTCGGGATCATGCTCTAAGCCGTGGCAACGTTTTGCATCGTCGCCGGATTGATCAATTGCGCCTGCATCTGGATCAGGCGCTCGAGCAGATTATTTTGCGTCACGTTGGCGGCACCGGCCGTGTTCGAGGTTGCCGACGAAGTGGAGCCGCCGGACGGCGCGGCGGTGGTCGGCGTGGCGGCCGAGCCATCGTTAGCGCCGCCCGCGTGATGATGGTGATGACGGCCGGGCTGGCTCTGCTGCGCCTGCTGCGATGAAAACGAGTTCGTCGGGGCCAGTGCTGCCGTCGAGCGGCGGTTGCACGGGTTGCAAATTGGAGGGGTTGGCCTGCATATCGAACATCGTCTGCAGGGTTTGCGCGTCGAATTGCGGCGATGAACTGCCCGACGTCACCGCGCTGCTTGTCGAGGATGAGCCTGCGCCGCCGGACGATGCCGTCGCGCCTGTGGCCGTGCCTTGGCCCTGACCCAGCGCCGCCAACAGCGACCCGATCGGATCGGACTGCGCGCTGTTGCTCGCCGAAGAATCCGGCTGCTGCAGCGACTGCCACAGCGCAAAGGGATTATTGGCGTTCGAACCGTTGACGGAAAACGACATGAAATACTCCTGCGCAAGTCACACTGCGCCAAGCTCGCCCCGCAGTCGCGATGCAAAACCGGGGCCGTGAGGCAAATCCATGAAAAACAACGGTTTTTCTTGCAAGCCGGTGTCTGAGACAGGCGCGAATCTGCCGCCGCGGCGCGCGCGGCGGCAAGTTTTGCCGGCCCGCTGCCGATCGCGTTGCCCGTGCCGACATGGCGTGTTACGCGAACATTGATTTGGAGACGCCCGTGCATCGCCCGCTCATCATCGCACCGTCGATCCTGGCCGCCGACTTCGCCAAGCTCGGCGAGGAGGTGCGCGCAGTCGACGCCGCCGGCGCCGACTGGATCCATGTCGACGTCATGGACGGCCATTTCGTGCCGAACATTTCCTTCGGTCCGGACATCGTCAAAGCCATCCGGCCGTACACCAAGAAGCTGCTCGACGTGCATCTGATGATCGCGCCGTGCGATCCTTATCTCGAAGCTTTCGCCAAGGCGGGCGCCGACATCATCACCGTGCATGTCGAGGCGGGGCCGCACATCCACCGCTCGCTGCAAGCGATCCGTGCGCTCGGCAAGAAGGCCGGCGTGACCATGAACCCAGGCACGCACGAAAGCTCGGTCGAGCACGTCATCGACCTCGTCGACCTGATCCTGGTCATGTCGGTCAATCCCGGCTTCGGCGGCCAGAAATTCATTCCCGAAGCGGTGGCCAAAGTGCGCAACCTGCGCGCCATGGTGGCGGGCCGGCCGATCGACATCGAGATCGACGGCGGCATCACGCCGCAAGTGGCGCCCGAAGTCGCGCGCGCCGGCGCCAACGCCTTCGTCGCCGGCTCAGCGGTGTTCAAGGACCGCACGCCGGAGAGCTATCGCGCCAATATTTCGGCGATCCGCAACGCGGCGGCGCTGGCGCGCGGGGACGTGGCGTGACCGTCCCGCGCTACACCCGCCCGCAGATGGCGGCGATCTGGACGCCGCAGACGCGGTTTCGCATCTGGTTCGAGATCGAGGCCCACGCCGCCGACGCCATGGCCGGGCTCGGCATGATCCCGAAGGCGGCGGCCAAGAAAATCTGGGCCAAGGGCAAGGCGGCGCAATTCGATATCGACCGCATCGACGAGATCGAGCGCGAGACCAAGCACGACGTCATAGCTTTCCTCACCCACTTGGCCGAAATCGTCGGCCCCGAGGCGCGCTTCGTGCACCAGGGCATGACTTCGTCCGACGTGCTCGACACCTGCTTTAACGTGCAGCTGGTGCGCGCCGCCGATCTTTTGATCGCCGGCGTCGATGCGCTCCTCGCCGCGCTCGAACGCCGCGCCCGCGAATATAAATTCACGCCGACCATCGGCCGCTCCCACGGCATTCACGCCGAACCGACCACGTTCGGGCTGAAACTCGCCGTCGCCTATGCCGAGTTCGCTCGCGCCAAAGAGCGCCTGACCGCGGCGCGCGCCGAGGTCGCGACCTGCGCGATCTCAGGCTCAGTCGGGACTTTTGCCCAGGTCGATCCGCGAGTCGAAGCCCATGTGGCGCGCAAGATGGGGCTTAAGATCGAGCCGATCTCGACGCAAATCATTCCGCGCGACCGCCACGCCATGTATTTTGCCACGCTGGGCGTCGTCGCGGCGTCCGTCGAGCGGCTGGCGACGGAAATCCGCCATTTGCAGCGCACCGAAGTGTTGGAGGCCGAGGAATATTTCTCCGCGGGGCAGAAAGGCTCCTCGTCGATGCCGCACAAGCGCAATCCGGTGCTGTCGGAAAATCTCGTCGGCCTCGCCCGCATGGTGCGCGCCTACGTCACGCCGGCGCTGGAAGACGTGACGCTCTGGCACGAGCGCGACATTTCTCATTCCTCGGTCGAGCGCATGATCGGCCCGGACGCAACGGTGACGCTCGATTTCGCGCTCGGCCGCCTCGCCGGCGTGATCGACAAGCTGATCGTCTATCCCGAAAACATGCGCAAGAATCTCGACCGCCTCGGCGGGTTGGTGCATTCCCAGCGCGTGCTGCTGGTACTCACCCAAAAGGGCGTCGCCCGTGAGGACGCTTATCGCCTGGTGCAGCGCAACGCCATGAAAGCGTGGGAAGGAGGCGGCGATTTCCTCGCCCTGCTCAAGGCCGACAAGGACGTGCGCAAGCATCTGAGCGAGAAGGAACTCGCCGCCAATTTCGACCTGGATTTTCACTTCGCCCACGTCGACACGATCTTCCGCCGCGTGTTCGGCCGCGCTTGAGAATCAGCGCCGCCTGACACGGCGCCAACGCGCTGTCCACGACAGCTTCATCGCCGCAGCGGCGCGTTTTCGGCGCCGCGGCCGATTGTTTGTTTGCCCGACTCACCTGCCCCGGCGTAACGTCCCACAAACTTCTCAAGAGCGAATCTTTTTAAGGAGCAGAATCATGGGCCGTTTGGTGCGCAAACCGCGGGTGCCCGACCTCGATCTGCAAATCGCCGGTCTGGAAAGCGTGCTGCAGTCCGACATCGCCGGCATGCAGATGGCCGGTGCCGTGCCCGGCGACAACTATGTCGAGCGCATGATCAAATATATTCCGGGCGAAGTGATCGGCTTTTCCATGCTGATCAATGCCATCCTCGATCAGGCATTGAAGGGCGGCGGGCCGAATGCCGCCATGGCGGGACTGCCAATCGCGGCCATCGCCACCGGCGCCTTGCTGATCGGCTGCATCCTCACCCCGCTGTTTTGCTGGTATGTGCGCGAGGACGGCGACGCCTGGATCGTCAATGCCGTGGTCTCGACCATCGCATTCCCGTTCTGGGCCTATCTCATGGGCGCGGTCGCCTTCGCGGGCATCCACGACGGCAATTTTGCGGTGATCCTGGTGCTCACCTTCACCGTCATCAGCGGCCTGATCTCGCCGGCGGCGAGTCGGCCGAAGGTCGCTGTCCGGCAGGAGGCAGCGCCCCCCAAGGACGGACCGCGGCTGGTTGAGGCTTTCGCTTAAGGCCGATTAACGGTTCCAACCGCGGGGCGATTGCGGGCGTCCGGCGCCTCGTGGCATGTATCGCGCCATGGCGGATCGGGAAAAGATCCTGTTGCTCGATTCAGGGCTCGGCGGCCTCACCGTATTTCGTGAGGTCGCGGCGGCGCGGCCGCAGGCCGATTACGTCTATGTCGCCGACGATGCGGCCTTTCCCTATGGCGCCATCGAAGAGCATGCGCTGGTCGTCCGCGTCGTCGCGCTGATAGGCGAACTGATCGAAGCGCACCGCCCCGATCTCATCGTCATTCCCTGCAACACCGCCTCGACCATCGTGCTGCCCGACCTGCGCAAGACCTATGCGGTGCCGTTCGTCGGCACCGTGCCCGCCATCAAGCCGGCATGTGCCGCGTCGATCACGCGGCGCGTCTCCGTGCTCGGCACCGAGGCGACGGTTAAGCGCGAATATACCCGCACGCTGATCCGCGAGTACGCCGGCGACTGCAAAGTCACGCTGGTAGGCTCGAAGAATCTCGCGGGCTACGCCGAAGACGATCTGGCCGGCGCCAAGATCGATGACGGTGCCATACGCGAAGAAATCGCGCCGGCTTTTGTCGATGACGGCAACCGCACCGACACGATCGTACTCGCCTGTACGCACTATCCGCTGCTGATCGAACGCCTGCGCAAGCTGGCGCCATGGCCGGTCAATTTCATCGATCCGGCGCCGGCCATTGCCCGGCGCGTCGTCGATCTGCTTGGTCCCACCCCACCGTCGGCGGGACACGGGATCACGCGCGCTATTTTCACCTCGGGCCGGGCGCGGGCAGCGGTGCTTGATCGTTTCGGCATTCGCTCGCCCGAACTGGCGCAAACAAAGCCTGCCTAATCGCCGCTCAGCGCCTGCATCGAATTTCGGCTGGGTCCGGCTTGTCGCTGCGACTCGCCGCCGGTACGCTTTTAGGGTTCGATGCCGGGCAGCCCGGCTTGGGGGCATTCACATGAGCACCGCCGTCGCAGTCGAATCGAAGGCTTGGTACCTCAACCGCTGGAACCAACTCATCCTCGGCGTGATCGCCATGATGGCGATCTCCAGTCCGCAATATGTCTGGACGCTGTTCACCGGCCCTCTCAACCAAAAACTCGGAACGACGCTGGCGGAACTGCAGTGGACCGTCTCGCTGCTGATCATCCTGCAAACCTGGTTTTCGCCGTTTCAGGCCTACCTGGTCGACCGCTTCGGCCCCCGCCTCCTCATTTCAGTCGGTGCTTTGTTGTCTGGCGGCAGTTGGATCCTCTCCGCGTCGGTCGACAATATTTGGGCGCTCTACTTGACCTATGGCCTGATCGGCGGGTTCGGCACCGGCATCATCTATGTCGGCATCATCGGCCTGATGGTGCGCTGGTTCCCCGACCGTCGCGGGCTTGCCACCGGCCTCGCCGCGGCGGGCTACGGGTTCGGCGCCTTCTTCACCAGTTTCCCCATCGACAGCATGATCAAAAGCTCCGGCTATGCCCACACGCTCGTCGTGTGGGGGGTCATCCAGGGCGTCATCGGCATCCTCGCGGCGCAATGGCTGCGCACGCCGCCCGAGAACTATCAGCCGCCAGTTGCCGCGGCGCTTACCGCAATCGCCGCCCAGCAGACCCGCCGCAGCTACTCGCCGCGCGAGATGCTGCAAAGCCCGGTCTTCTATCTGCTGTTCGTGATGATGAGCATGATGTCGACGTCAGGAACTCATGGTCGTGTTCAATGTCGGACCGTTCGCCAAGGATTTTGGCGTCGCCAACGCGCTGGTCTTAGGGATGGCGGCCCTTCCCCTTTCACTCACTTTGTCCAGATTCACCAACGGCCTGACCCGGCCATTCTTCGGTTGGGTCTCCGACCATATCGGCCGCGAGAACACCATGGCGCTCGCCTTCTCGCTCGAATGCGTCGCCATCTTGATCCTGTTCGCGTTCATCGACCAACCGGCGCTCTTCGTCGTACTGACGGGCCTCGTTTTCTTCGGCTGGGGCGAGATCTTCTCGCTGTTTCCCTCCACGCTCACCGACACGTTCGGGCCGAAATACGCAGCGACCAACTACGGCTTTCTCTATATCGCGCAAGGCGTCGGCTCGATCCTCGCCGGACCGGCGGCAGCGTTTCTCAAGCAGACCACCGGGAGCTGGACTTCCGTGTTCATCGTCGTTGCGATCCTCGATGCGGTGACGGCGCTGCTCGCGATCACGGCGCTGCGGACCATGCGGCAGAGGCACTTGGCGCAGGGCTAAGCGCGTTGCCCGCGCCGGTTTGACACTGCGCGGGTTTCCCCTTAGAAACCGCGCACTTCGCGGGCCCAAGCGGCCCGCGCGGTGTTTCGCACCCGCGGTTTGCGCCGGCGCTAAAATTCGGCGGCAAAACCTGTCGGTTCCGGCCCCCAAAGGGGCGGAACAGGAGGAGGGCGCGATCCTCACGGCATGATCCCGAAAAGCGAGTTTTCGGGTGAGATCATGCCGCCACGAAACAGCGAGGACGCGAATGACCAAGCGCCACCAGGCGAAGTACAAAATCGACCGGCGTATGGGCCAGAACATCTGGGGCCGGCCGAAATCTCCGATCAACAAACGCGAATACGGCCCCGGCCAGCACGGCCAGCGCCGCAAGGGCAAGCTGTCCGACTACGGCGTGCAATTGCGCGCCAAGCAAAAGCTAAAAGGCTATTACGCCAACATGTCGGAGCGGCACTTCCACGGCATCTATGACGAGGCGCGGCGGCTGAAGGGCGACACCGGCGCCACCATGATCGCGCTCCTTGAGCGCCGGCTCGACAGCGTGATCTACCGCGCCAAATTCGTCCCCACCGTCTTTGCCGCGCGCCAGTTCATCAGCCACGGCCATATCACCGTGAACGGCAAGCGCGTCAACGTCGCGAGCTACCGGATCAAGGTCGGCGATCTGGTCGAGGTCAAGGAGAAGTCGCGGCAGCTGGCGCTGGTGCTCGAAGCCACGGCGATGGGCGAGCGCGACGTGCCGGACTATATCGACGTCGACCACTCCAAGATGTCGGCCAAGATGGCGCGCATCCCGGCGCTCGGCGACGTGCCCTACCCGGTGCAGATGGAACCGCACCTGGTGGTGGAATATTACTCGCGCTGACCGGCGCCCGATCCGGCGGCGCGGTGCCGGACGCGCCTGGGGACGGCCACTTATCCCCAGGCGTCCGATTTTGGACGCGGTGCGGTAAGTCTGCTCAATCTGCTGAGAAAAACGGCGGAGCGGTCGTGTACTCCCGACGTCTGCGGCCGGTTGCCTTGTCGAATCTGCCTATTTCTCATACGGTGCTGCCGCAAATTGTCGCAGACGGCAATTTCGTAGCGTAGCGTTCGGGTTGGGGCTTCTTCAACAAACAAACCGGGAGAACGCACATGGATGCGTTGGGAAGAATTAAGGGCTGGATCGGCTCGCTGACGGAAATCGGGCTGATGTTGTTGGCGCTGGCGATCGTCGCGGCGCTCCTCGTCGGGGCCAATCTGCCGTTCTTCGGCAATGTCACGGCCAACATCATGGCGCTGGTCAAATCGCTCGGTGATGCCGGCTTGGTGGGGCTGATCACACTGGGCATCATCATGTGGCTGTTCGCGGGACGGAAAACGGCCTGAGCCGTTACTCAGGCACAACCATCACGCATGATCAAAACAGCGTTGGGTGGCGAGACAACCTGCCGCCCAACGCGTAAGCACGATCCCAAAAAAGCCTGCCTCGGACCAGCTCCGGGGCAGATGGCGATTTTCGGATGAGATCAGGCGCCAGCCAAAACCGGGTTCGGGTGCGATGCTCGACTACCTGCAAAAGGCCAAACAATATCTTTGGGCCTTCGTTGAAATCGGATTTTTGACGGTTCTGTCCGTCATCCTGATTTATTTGATTCTCGGTCCGGATTCGTCCGGCGTGTTCGTATCCGGGGTCGCCGACAATGTATTGAAATTCGCCGCGGCTCTGCCGGCGCAAAGCCTGGTCGGATTGGCGATCGTGCTGGCGTTGGTGATCCTGCTCAGCAACCGGATGCGCAAATTCTAATGCCGGAACCGCCGGCGCGGCTTTAAGCCTGCGCCGTTTCCTTGACCGGGACGCCCTTGTCCTTGAGCAGCGATAGCAATTCGCCGGCCTGGAACATCTCGCGCACGATATCGCAACCGCCGACGAACTCGCCCTTGACGTAAAGCTGCGGGATGGTCGGCCAGTTCGAATAATTCTTGATGCCGCCGCGCAGGTCGTCGTTTTCCAGCACGTTGAGGCCCTTATAGGGGACGCCCAGATAGTCGAGGATCTGCACGACCTGGCCGGAGAAGCCGCACATCGGGAACTGCGGCGTGCCCTTCATGAACAGCACGACGTCGTTGCCCTTTACCTCATTGTCGATGAATTGCTCGATTGACATCGCGGTCATCCTTCCTGGCGCCGCCGGCCGCCCTAGCCGCGCGACTCTCACCCTTTCGAGGTCCCCAATATATGTAGCGCAGTTACGTCCCGCAAAACAGTGCAAAGCCCATGCCGGCATTTCATACCTGGACGGTCCAATCGCGCCGGACAGACCTCACCGGCAATGAAATACCGCCGGTCCCTCATCATGGAGCATGGATTTTCGGGCGCGGGCGGGCGCGGAGAATGGCCGTCGGCGGCCGCTTGTTCAGGGTTCCGGCGTGCCGGTCTGCAGCGCCAGCGCGTGGAGCTTGCCGCCCATTTCGGCCTTGAGCGCCTCGTAGACGATCTGGTGCTGCTGGACTCTGGATTTGCCGCGAAACGATTCGGCGATCACGGTCGCGGCATAATGGTCGCCATCGCCGGCGAGATCGCGGATCGTCACCTCGGCGTCGGGAATGCGCGCCCGGATCAGGCGCTCGATATCGTTCGCAGCCATTGCCATGATGCGTCTCCTCGCGGGGCCACGCTTTGCCGGCGAAGCGCCCAGAGGGATTAGCAGATCGGCGCCGCACGGCAAAGGTTTGCCGGCCGTTCCTCCCCTGGACGCGGTGCAAGCCGAGATGCATGTTTCGCCGCAAAACATGGCGGCGATCACGCCGTAGTGAGGGCCATTCGATGTTCAGGTTTTTTGCCTTTGCGGGCTTGCTGCTGGCGCTGTTGCCCGCGCAAGCCTCCGCCCAGCAGCCCACGCAAGCCCAACGTGACGCCATTCGGGCGGCTTGCCGCACCGACTTCATGGCAAACTGTTCCAGCGTCCAGCCCGGCGGCAAGGAAGCGTTCGAGTGCCTCGTTCGCAACGACGCCAAGCTCTCGGCGCCGTGCCAGGCCGCCGTCAATGCTGCTGCGCCGAAGCCGGCCGAGCCGGCCGCGGCCGCCACACCGGCACCCGCGGCTCCGGCGAATGCCGAGACCGCGCCGCCGGCTACCAAAGTCGAACGCGCCCCGCCGGGAGTTCAGGTCGCCCCGGCCGAAGCCCAGAACGAAGAGCTCAAGACCGTGCAGCAAGCCTGCACACTCAACGACCTGGTGTCGCACTGTTCCTGGATTGCGCCGAACAATCCCGAAATTCTGCAATGCCTGAAAGCCAATGCGGCCGATCTTTCACCCAATTGCCAAGCTGCAGTGCAATCGCTTCCGGCTGCGCCGCCAGCCGCCGCCGCGGCACCGTCCGCTGAGCCGGCGCGGCAAGCGGCGCCGGCCAAAAAACCGGTAGAGCCAAAGCCGGCGGAGCCGGCGCGCGCCAGCGCACCACCGCCGGCTGCCGCGGCCGCACCGACTGCCCCGCCGGCGAAACCGACAGCGCAGCAGACCGCCGCCATCCGCGCCGCATGCCGGTCCGATTTCATGTCCCATTGCTCAGGCGTGCAGCCTGGCGGCGCCGAAGCTTTGCAATGCCTCAAGCACAACGAGGCCCAGCTCTCGGCAGCGTGCCGCAGCGCCGTGGCCGCGATCGGCAGCGGCGCGCCTGCGGCGGCACCGTCCGGAGCACCGGCGGCAACGACTGCGCCAGCGGTCGCACCCATCGGGCCGATGCCGATGCTGCGCCCGCGCGAGGCGCTGGCAATCGTGCAAATTTGCGGTGCCGAAGTGCGGTCGCTCTGTGCCGGCATCCCGTTCGGCGGCGGCCGTATCATCACGTGCCTGGCGGAAAACGCGTCGAGCCTGTCGCCGAGCTGTTACGGCGCGCTGAGCGCGGCAGCGGGCCGATAGCAACTAGCTCGTTTGGCCCGCCATGTAGGCCGGCAGCCAACTCTCGAAGGATTCCTTGAGCTGCGCAACGGCAATCGGGCGTTCGCCGGCAATTGCCAAAATTTTGCCGCCGGTCGCACCGAGCCGCGTCAGCGGAACGCCGGCCGCTTTGGCGCGCTGGGCAATGAGATCGGCATTCTTGCCGGTCACGATATAACGGCCTTGATCTTCGCCGAACCAGAATGCGTGGGCGGGAAGCGCCGAAGAACCTTCGAGCACTGCACCGATACCGGACGCGATCGCCATTTCGGCCAGCGCGACCACAAGGCCGCCGTCGGAAACATCGTGCGTGGCGGTGACCAGACCGTCGCGGATCAGGCTCCGCACAAAATCGCCATGGCGTTTCTCCACGGCGAGATCGACCGGCGGCGGCGCGCCCTCCTCGCGACCGCAGATATCGCGCAGATAAGCTGACTGGCCGAGCCAGCCTTGGGTCTCGCCGATCAGTAGGATGGCTTCGCCCTCGGCCTTGAAGCGAAGCGTCATCGACGCGGTGAAGTCGTCGAGCACACCGACACCGCCGATGGTCGGGGTCGGCAAGATCGCGCGGCCGTTGGTCTCGTTGTAGAGCGACACGTTGCCCGACACGATCGGGAAATCGAGCGCGCGCGCCGCCTCGCCGATGCCGCGGATGCAGCCGACCAGTTGCCCCATGATCTCCGGCCGCTCTGGATTGCCGAAATTGAGATTGTCGCTGAGCGCCAACGGCTTGGCGCCGACGGCGGAGAGATTACGCCAGGCTTCGGCCACCGCCTGCTTGCCGCCTTCGAACGGATCGGCCTCGCAATAGCGCGGCGTGACGTCCGAGGTGAGCGCCAGCGCCTTCGGGCCGTCGTTGATGCGGACAACGGCGGCGTCGCCGCCCGGGCGCTGCACCGTGTTGCCGATGATGACGTGGTCGTATTGCTCCCAGACCCAACGGCGCGAACACAGATCCGGCGCGCCGATCAGCTTTTCCAGCGCGGCAGCGACCGGCATCGGCGGCACGACGTCCGCCGCCGCGATGATTTTTCGCTTCTCGGTTTCGGCGAAAGGCCGGTCATAGAGCGGCGCCTCGTCGCCGAGCTCCTTGATCGGCAAGTCGGCCATCGTCGTGCCGCCATGGCGGACGATGAAACGCTTGGTCGGTGTCGTTTCGCCGACCACGGCGAAGTCGAGGCCCCATTTGCGGAAGATTGCTTCGGCTTCCTGTTCCTTCTCGGGCTTGAGAACCATGAGCATGCGCTCCTGGCTTTCCGAGAGCATCATCTCGTAGGCGCTCATGCCGATCTCGCGGCACGGCACTTTGTCGAGATTAAGCGTGACGCCGAGATCGCCCTTGGCGCCCATCTCGACCGCGGAGCAGGTCAACCCCGCCGCGCCCATGTCCTGGATGGCGATGACGCAGCCCTTGGCCATGATCTCGAGGCAGGCTTCGAGCAGAAGCTTTTCCGAGAACGGATCGCCGACCTGCACGGTCGGGCGCTTCTCTTCGGCGTCGGCGCCGAATTCGGCCGACGCCATGCTGGCGCCGTGGATGCCGTCGCGGCCGGTTTTCGAGCCGAGATAGACGATCGGCATGCCGACGCCGGACGCCGCGGAATAGAAAATCTTGTCCGCATCGGCCAGCCCGACCGCCATGGCATTGACCAGGCAATTGCCGTCGTAGCGGCGATGAAAGCGCACCTCGCCGCCGACCGTGGGCACGCCGAACGAATTGCCGTAGCCGCCGATGCCGGCGACGACGCCGCCGACCAGTGCGCGCGTCTTCGGATGTCTTGGATCGCCGAACGACAGCGCGTTGAGGCAGGCGATCGGCCGCGCCCCCATGGTGAAGACGTCGCGCAAAATGCCGCCGACGCCGGTGGCCGCGCCCTGATAGGGCTCGATATAGCTCGGGTGGTTGTGGCTCTCCATCTTGAACACCACCGCGAGCCCATCGCCGATGTCGATGACGCCGGCATTCTCGCCCGGCCCCTGGATCACCCAGGGCGCCTTGGTCGGCAGGGTGCGCAGATGGATTTTTGAGGATTTATACGAGCAGTGCTCGTTCCACATCGCCGAGAAAATGCCGAGCTCGGTGAAGCTCGGCACTCGCCCGATGAGCTTGTCGAGGCGCGCATATTCGTCCGGCTTGAGGCCGTGCTCGGCAATCAGCTCGGGCGTGATGGCAGGCTCGTTGGAGATCACAGGCAAAGCGCTCGATTCCCTTCCGTCTCCCATATGAAAAGAGCGAAGTCACGCCGCCAGCTTGACGTGATCCACAAGCGCTTAGCCCCGCATCGCCTTTTCGGCGAGCACGATCCACTCGGCCTGTGCCCGCCGCACATATTTGGGGGCGCGCTTGAGCCTGCGCCAAGACCTCGGTGAAGACGACCTTGGCCTCGGCCTGCCGGCCGGTTTTGTCGAGCAGGAGGCCGTAGCGCACGCGCGCTTCGGCACCGGCATAATAGCTCGCGACCGCCTGATATTCGGCCAACGCCTCCTCGGTGTGGCCGCTGTCTTCGAGCGCGCGGGCGTAAAGCAGGTGCCCATCGGCCGACTGATAGTCCGGCCATCTCGCGCTAAATCGTCGAGCGTGGCGACCGTCTCCTGCGGATGGCCGAGACCGAATTGGGCGCGCGCCTT
>CAWHSO010000023.1:0-30035 GCA_963831975.1 uncultured Alphaproteobacteria bacterium | reverse complement strand
AGTCCCAAGGAACGGAATTTCCAAAAGTTCCCCGAAAGTTCCCGAAAGTTCCAGTGACCCATTCCGGTCGATGCCGGTTGGGTCTATGGTTATTCCAATAACAATCGATAGCGGCGCGGCTTCGCGTCGGCAGGGGAGGGTGCGATGACCGACGAGACAATTCCACGCCGGAAATTTCTTGTGGGCGCAGGCCTCGCCGGCACTGCCGTCGCGACCGGCTTGACCCAGACCACGCCTGCGGAGGCGCAAGCACCAGCCGCGCCCGCTGCAACCACGCCGGCCGCGCCGCAAGCGGAGCCGCTGCTTCTGCTCAACGAGACCGAGCACGCCTTCGTCGTCGCCGTGGTCGACACCATGATCCCGGCCGATGAATTGTCGCCCTCGGGCAGCGATTGCGGCTGCGCCACCTACATCGACCGCCAGCTCGCCAGCGCCTGGGGCGGCGGCGCCAAAATGTATCGCTCCGGACCTTACTTCAAAGGCAAGCCGGAGCAGGGCTACCAATTGCCGCTGACACCGGCGGAGTTCATCACCACCGGCATCGCCGCCGCCAACGCCTGGTCGCGCAAGACCTATGGCAAGGATTTCGACCGGCTCGATCCGGACAAGCGCATCGAGGCCCTCACGGCGATGCAGGAGGGCAAGGCCGCGTTCGACAATTTCAATGCGCGCGCCCTCTTCGCCCGGCTCCTGGCGCTGACCATGGAAGGATTTTTCGGCGATCCGATTTATGGCGGCAACCGCAACAAGGCGTCGTGGCGGATGCTCGGCTTCCCCGGCCTGCCGGCAACCTACGCCAACGTCATCGATGAATATCGCGACAAACGCTATGTCGCCGAGCCGCAGTCCATTGCGGACTTTTCTTAAGGGGAGGCCGACATGGTGACACGATTGAAAGAAGTCGATGCGGTCACGATCGGTCTGGGTTGGACCGGCGCCATCATGGCGCGCGAATTGACCAAAGCCGGCCTGAACGTCGTTTCGTTGGAGAAGGGCCAGGACCGCATTCCGGGCGAGGATTTCATCCTGCCGGCGGTGCGCGACGAGGTGCGTTATGCCCAGCGCCTCGAATTGATGTGGGACAATTCGCTCGACACGCTGACCTTCCGCAATTTCCCCAACGAGCAGGGGCTGCCGATCCGCCGCATCGGCGCGTTCCTGCCGGGCGAAGGCGTCGGCGGCTCCGGCATTCATTGGGGCGGCCTGCACTGGCGCTTCTTGCCGTCGGATTTTCGTATCCGCAGCGCGCTCACCGAGCGCTATGGCGCAAACGCGCTTCCCGACGGCATGACGATTCAGGATTGGCCGGTCAGCTATGACGAGTTGGAGCCATTCTACGACCGCTTCGACAAGATTTGCGGCGTGTCGGGCAAGGCCGGCAATCTGCGCGGCAGCAAAGTCGACGGCGGCAACGTTTTCGAAGGCCCGCGCAGCGATCAGTATCCGAACGCGCCGATCAAATCGAGCAATGCCGGCCTGATGTTCGGCGAAGCGGCAAAGAGCCTCGGCTATCATCCGTTCCCGGCGCCGATTGCGATCGCGAGCGCGCCCTACACCAATGCCGACGGCGTGGCGCTGGGGGCTTGCGAATACTGCGGCTATTGCAACCGCATCGCCTGCGAGACCAACGCCAAGGCGTCGCCGAATTCCACCATCCTGCCGGCGCTCCGCCTCGATCCGAAATTCGAGATCCGCACCCGCTGCTTCGTCACCAGGCTCAACTACGACAAGGATGTGAAGAAAGTCGTGAGCGTGACCTACACCGACATGCGCAACGGCGAGGAATATGAGCAGCCTGCCGGCATCGTGCTGTTGACGTCATATGTCTTCTCGAACGTGCAGCACATGCTGCTCGCCGGCATCGGCGAGCCTTACGATCACGCAACGGGCAAAGGCGTCGTCGGCAAGAACTACGCCTATCAGTTTGAAGCCGGCGCCAATGCCTTCTTCGAGGACAAGGAGCTCAATCCGTACTGGGGCTCCGCCGGCATGGGCACCGTCATCGACGATTTCAACGGCGAGACTTTTGATCACGGCGGCCTGGGCTTCTTCGGCGGCGGCTACATCATGGGCAACACCGCGAGCGCACCGCCGATTGCCGGCCGCACGGTGCCGCACGGTACGCCCGAGTGGGGCTCGGAATGGAAGCGCGCCACCGTGAAGTGGTACTACCACGCCGCGCGCTTCAACACCCAAGGCTCGGTCTATGCCAATCGCGACAACTACATGGACCTCGACCCGACCTACAAAGACGCGCTCGGCCGGCCGCTGATCCGGCTCACCTACAATCCGCCCGACAACGAATTCAAGATGTCGGCGTATCTGTTGCAAAAGCTCGAAGGCGTCATCAAGGCGATGAACCCGACGCACTACGAGATGCATCCGCGGCCGAAGACTTTTACCGTGGTGCCCTATCAATCGACCCACAATACCGGCGGCACCATGATGGGTGCCGACCCGAAGACCAGCGTGGTCAATCGTTACCTGCAAGCCTGGGACGCCCATAACCTGTTCATCCAGGGCGCCTCCGTGTTCCCGCAGCAGCACGGCTACAATCCGACCGGCACGGTCGGTGCGCTCGCCTATTGGTCGGCGCGCGCGATCACGACGAGCTATCTCAAGAATCCGGGACCGCTGGTTCACGCTTAGAGCATGATCCCGAAAAGTGGAAACCGGTTTTCGGAAAAGATCATGCTCAAACAAAAAAACTTTTAGGGGGAAGTCATGCAAAGGAAGAAAACGGGCGCCGCAATCGGCGCCGCGGCCGCCGTTGTTCTCGTCGCCGCTGCAGCAACGCAGGCGCTCGCCGCCGATGCCGCCCATGGCAAGGTGGTGTTCCAAACCTGCGCCGCCTGCCACAGCGACAAGCCGGACGCGATCGGGCCTAGTCTGCGCGGCGTGTACGGCCGCAAATCCGCGGCGCTTCAGGATTTTCGTTACTCCAACGCCATGATGCACGCCAACCTCACCTGGGACGACGCCAACCTGAAGGCCTACATCAAGGACCCGCAGGCCAAGGTGAAAGGCAACCGCATGCCGTTCGGCGGTTTGAGCAGCGATGCCGATATCGACGACGTGATTGCTTATCTGAAGGATTATAAATAGCGGGTTAGTGGAATGTGGAGCCGATGTAATGATTTATGGATGGCCGCTATCTGGGTAGCGCGGCAATCCGCCGGGCGAGGTCGTCGGACATCCACGCATCACCCGGCGCCAATTGACCGCGCGATCGCATCTGATTCACGATCTCGGCCGCTCGCGTAAGCATAGCTTCAGCTTCCAACGGATCGAACTGCGCTGTTTTGACGTAGATCCGTGATGGCAAGGTTGGCCTGATAGGATTTCAGGGCCTCCGCAGATTACCCTGTGCTACCAACACGTCGCCGACCGTGATGTAGGCAGTCGAGAGATAGCTCTGCCAGTCGGTATTGCCGGGATTGGATTTGGTCAGCTGCTCCATGATATTGAGGCTTGTCTGATAGGATTTCAGCGCTTCCGGGAGGTTCCCCTGCAATACCTGCACATCGCCGATCCTTTTATGGGTCCCCGCCAATTCGGGCCCTGCGTCGGCTAGGCGCTCTATCATAGCGAGAGTTGCCTGATACGATTTCAGCGCACCGGGAAGATCGCCCCGCGCCTTGAGGACGTCACCCACCCCCGCGTAAGCCGCCGAGAGATTGCTCTGCCAAACAATATTGTCGTGCGCAGTCGCAACCAAGTCCTGCATGATGGACTGCGCCTGCTTTGCGGCGGCGAGCGCCCCCTCGGTGTCGCCTATTGTGAGTAACGTTGTGGCGGACTTGCCAAGTGCTGCAGCGTGGCTTTGACGTAACTCTGGACCCGTCTCTCCATAGCTTACGAGCTGCTCTTGCAGCTTCAGAGCCCGATCGAGAATGTCCTTGATCGTTGCGGCCGGCACACCGGCGACGTCGCGGAATTTTTGCGCCAGGCCGAACACTAGGCCGTTCGCAGTGCCGGTCGCCAGAGCGAGTGCGCGCTCGGCACGGTCGCGCTGCGTCTGTGCCTCGCGGCGATTGATCTCGGCGAAGCCAGCAAGAGCGATGGCGACAATGGCGACGACAACGGAGCCGCCGACCCAATAGCGTTGCCTTGCGGTCGCGGCCCGCCGGCTCGCCCGGATGAAATCCTGGTGCAACTCCGTCGGCGCGTTGGCGTCGGCCGGGCGGCGGTCGAGCCAGCGCTCGGCGGCATCAAGGTCCCGGCCGCGCAAAGTTGCGCCATTGCTCCGTTCCTGCTCTTCCCAATGTCGCGCCAGTTCACCGAGACGGGTATGCTCGCGCACCCAAGAAAGGTCGGTCCGTAGCGCGGTATTGAGCGTTGCCAGTGCGGCGTCCTTTTCGTCGCCCTCGGCAAGGAACACCCAATTTAGTCGGCCTAGCGCCGATGGGGCATCGGCGGTCGCGAAGCGGCGCGCCACGACCGGGATGAGCCGCTTTCCGAGCCTCGTACTTTCTTCCAACTCCCAGGCGCAGATGGGCGATGCGATGGAATCCGGGCTCGCGGCGAACACAACCGTGTCGGCGATAGCGATTAGCCCGGCAAGGCGCTCCTTCCAGGGTTCGCCCGGTGCGATATCGGTCTTGTCGAGGAAGGCGTCGAAACCGCGCTCAGAGAGCGCCCCGACCAACATCTGCGCAAAGGCCGTATCCGTGCGGGAATACGAGACGAAGACCTTGGCGCGATTGCCCGCCGCGGGAGCAATAGGAGTCGGAGGCGCAGCTTGTTTCATCGTCCGCCCTGCCCGGGGCAATAGGCAATCGGCATTTTCGAAAGCAGCGCGTATTACACCGATAGCGTGTATTACGCCATTGCCAAAATGCCCCAGGGCACGAAAGGCAATACCTCGCTACTGATTGGCCGCGCGGGCTGTGATCTGCGGCCTCAGAGCGGCCGTAGAAAATTTCCGTTACATCACAGACCGCCGTGGCAATTCATTGTTTCAGTTGTGCAATCCGCTTGGCACGCTCACCGGGCATCCTCGGCGACCGCCAAGAGCCGCGGCTCGGCGGCGCCGGTTCAGGCCACGGGGGTGACGTTGCGCCAACCGGGCTGCCGAACGGCCCATTGGCCGGGGCCATTTCGGCCATAGAAATGCCGCGCCGGATCATGTAGAGACCGCCGCGGCTGCCTATATGAAGCGCGGGCGGCAGGCGGAAATCATCGATGCTGAGTGTCATTATCGTCATCCACCTCATGCTGGTCCTCGGCCTGATCGGCGTCGTGTTGCTGCAAAAGTCCGAGGGCGGCGGACTGGTCAGCTCGACCAGCGGCTTTATGACCGGCCGCGGCACCGCGAACGTGCTCACTCGCACCACGGCATTTCTGGCCGCCGGCTTCTTCGTCACCAGCCTTTTGCTGTCGTGGATTGCGGGTCTCGAGCGCAAGCCGGGCTCGATCATCCACACCGGCGGCGCGCCGGCCCAGGAAACTCCGGGCGCTCCGCCCACGGCACCACCGTTAAGTGGCGGCGGCGGCGTTCTCGACCTGCTCAAGAAAGGCCCGGGCGGAAACACAGCGCCGGCTCCGGCCCCGAGCGGACCGCAAGTGCCGCAGTCGCAATAGGCGACTTCGCTACCCATTTAAGGGTGCAATGAGCAGGCCATGCCATGACTTTCGGCATCGCCTGAGGATTTCGCTTGAAGTCCTTACGGCTCAAGCGGTTTTTGGCATCGTTTCGGGCTGGTTTACGATGCGCAGCAGATATTCCGGAAAATCGCTCGTCGAATTGTGTTTGGAGGGCTAAAGCTTAAGTCCCATGGCGCGGTACATTTTCATCACCGGCGGCGTGGTCTCCTCACTTGGCAAGGGTCTGGCTTCCGCAGCGCTCGGCGCGCTGTTGCAGGCGCGCGGCTACAAGGTCCGGCTGCGCAAGCTCGACCCCTATCTCAACGTCGATCCGGGCACCATGTCGCCGTACCAGCACGGCGAGGTTTTCGTCACCGACGACGGCGCCGAGACCGATCTCGACCTTGGCCATTACGAGCGCTTCACCGGGCGGCCTGCGACCCGCAGCGACAACATCACCACCGGCCGCATCTACCAGGACATCCTCACCAAGGAGCGCCGCGGCGACTATCTCGGCGCCACCATCCAGGTCATTCCCCACGTCACCAACGCGATCAAGGATTTCATCCGCGACGGCAACGAGGATTTCGATTTCGTGCTGTGCGAGATCGGCGGCACCGTCGGCGATATCGAGGGTCTGCCGTATTTCGAAGCCATCCGGCAGATGGGCAACGATCTGCCGCGCGGTCATGCCATCTATATCCATCTGACCTTGATGCCGTTCATCCCGAGCGCGGGGGAGCTTAAAACCAAGCCGACCCAGCACTCGGTGCGCGAACTGCGCGCCATCGGCATCCAGCCCGATATTCTGCTGTGCCGCACCGATCGCGAGATTCCGTTGAGCGAGCGCAAGAAGCTCGCGCTGTTCTGCAACGTGCGCGAAAGCGCCGTGATCGAGGCGCGCGACGTCGACAATATTTACGCCGTGCCCGAGGCCTATCACGCCGGCGGCCTCGACGACGAGGTGCTCGCCGCCTTCGGTATCGACAATCCGCCGCCGCCCGATCTCGCCACCTGGCATCTGATCAACGAGCGCATCCGCAATCCGGAGGGCGACGTCACCATCGCCATCGTCGGCAAATACACCGGCATGAAGGACGCCTATAAGTCGCTGATCGAGGCACTGTCCCACGGCGGCGTCGCCAACAAGGTCAAGGTCAAGCTCGACTGGATCGAGAGCGAGGTGTTCGAGAATGAGGACCCGGCGCCGTTCCTCGAGCACGTCGACGGCATTCTGGTGCCGGGCGGTTTCGGCCAGCGCGGCGCCGAGGGAAAAATCCTCGCCGCGCAGTTCGCCCGCGAGCGCAAGGTGCCGTATTTCGGCATCTGCTTCGGCATGCAGATGGCGGTGATCGAAGCGGCGCGAAATCTCTGCGGCATCGAGCAGGCCAACTCCACCGAATTCGTCCCCACCAGCGAGCCGGTGGTCGGCCTGATGACCGAATGGATGAAGGGCAACGAATTGCAAAAACGCGGCCTCGTCGGCGACCTCGGCGGCACCATGCGGCTCGGCGCCTATCCGGCCATGCTGGCGCGGGGCTCCCGCATCGCAGACATTTATCACTCGGCCGAGATTTCCGAGCGCCACCGCCACCGTTACGAGGTCAACACCGCCTACAAGGATCGCCTGGCGCAACACGGCATGCGCTTTTCCGGCATGTCGCCGGACGGGCTATTGCCGGAAATCATCGAATACGACGATCACCCCTGGTTCATCGGCGTGCAATTCCACCCCGAGCTGAAATCGCGGCCGTTCGCGCCGCATCCGCTGTTCTCGTCGTTCATCGGGGCTGCGGTGGAACAGAGCCGGCTGGTGTAGCGTCCGCGACGGACCTAACGGCCCAATCGGAATATCCCAAAGCGATAAGGCGAGATGTCCACGCCGCGGTCGATCTCGGTGAAATCGCTGTCTTCGCGCAGCGACGCCACGATATTGTTGACCGCGATCACCGTCGGCGCGCGGCGCCGCGACGATTTCAGCTTGGCGATGAACTGCCGGGCGGCATCGGGGAAAAACGGGCTGTTGACGAACAGATACGACAGGTCGGCGTAGCTTTGCGTCTGCGCGTCGGCCTGGATGATCTTGATATTGCGAAGGCCCAGCCGTCGCGCGCTGCGTCGCATCGCCGCACAACGGGCCGGCAGGATTTCAATGGCACGGAAGCGGCACGGCGCGACGCAGGCGCCGTAGAACACCACATGGCCGTAGCCGGCGCCGATATCGCCAAAAATCTCGTTCTTGCCCGGCGCCACGGCGCGGAAGATTTCGCGAAGCTCACGAAACGTCATGCTGCTGAACGCCAAGTGCTGGTTGCCGAACCGGCGCAGCAGGCCGGGCAGGCTCGAGAGCCGCTCATCGGCATCGGACTCGATGTGCAGCGCGTTCGCCAGCATGGCGTCATCGACGTCGCGGCGGCCGGCGTGAAATTCGCGGACGAGTGCGCTTAAGCGAACGGCTTTGATCGGCGATGGGACGCTGGACATGATGCACAATCTATGGGCATTATCATAGTGTATTCAATCTCAGATGGTGAGCACCATGACGTTTATCGCATACGGCACGGCCATCAACGCTGCACTGGGCAACGCGCGCACAAGCCTTGAGGATTTGAAAGTGCTGCGCGACCACGCGACCGCGGTCGTTGCGGCGCAGGGCGATCTCAAAGGCGGCTTGCGCAAGCTCAATAAGGAGATCAAGGCCCGCGAGAGCAAACTGAAAAAGAAAAAGAAGAAGAAGAATGACGCTCCAGCCGTCTATGGGCGACGGAGCGCCGACCCCGGTTCGTCTGCGTACCGAGCATGATCGGCGCCATGGCGTTCCGGTCCATGTGGTCTGGGAGATCACGCTCGCCTGCAATTTGAAATGCGGCCATTGCGGGTCGCGTGCCGGCAAGCGGCGCGCCAACGAACTGTCGACTGCCGAGTGTCTCGACGTCGTCCACCAGCTTGCCGAGGCCGGCACCCGCGAAGTCACCTTAATCGGCGGCGAGGCCTATCTGCGGCGCGATTGGCTCGAGATCGCCGCCGAGATCGCGCGCTTGGGGATGCATTGCGGCGTGCAGACCGGCGCGCGCGGGCTGACCAAGGAGCGCATCCAGGCTGCCTATGACGCCGGCGTCCGCGCCATCGGCGTGTCGGTCGACGGGCTTCGCGATCTGCACGACAGCCTGCGCGGCGTTGCCGGCAGCCACGATCAGGCGATCCAGGCGGTGCGCTGGATCGCCGAGGTCGGCATCGAGCCGGGCGTCAACACCCAGATCAATGCCCGCTCGGCGCCGCAGCTGCGGCAGATATTCGACGAGATCGTCGCAGCCGGCGCCAAATATTGGCAGGTGCAGTTGACGGTGGCGATGGGCAATGCGGTGGACAACAGCGAGATCTTGCTGCAGCCGCATCAGATCATCGACGTCGTCGATTGCCTCGCCGAGCTTTATCACAAGGGCCGCGATGTCGGTTTTCGCCTGGCGCCCGGCAACAGCATCGGCTATTTCGGCCGGCACGAAGCCTATTGGCGCTCGCTGACCGGCGAAATTTCCCATTGGGACGGCTGCACCGCCGGCGAGACGGCGCTGGGGCTCGAGGCCGACGGCACCATCAAGGGCTGCCCGTCGCTGCCGAAATCCCATTACGCCTCCGGCGACACACGCACCACCACCATCAAGGACGCCATCGCGGGTCTCGCCGATCGCACCGTGCGGCGCGACGGCAATCGCGGCCGCGGCTTTTGCGGCTCCTGCTATTACTGGAATTTCTGCCAAGGCGGCTGCACCTGGGTGTCCCACGTTCTGGAAGGGCGCCGCGGCGACAATCCGTACTGCTATTATCGCGCCACCACGCTGGCGCGCCGCGGCCTGCGCGAGACCATCACCAAGGTCGCTGAAGCGCCCAACGAGTCCTTTGCCGTCGGCCGTTTCAAGCTCGGCCTCGAGCACCTCGACGGCTCGCCGGCCCCGCGGCGGCTGGCACGCGACGACAAACCGCGCCGGCGCGACCGGCGCCTCGTGCCGTGTCGGTCGTGCAGCGAATTCATCTACCCGTCCGAGCCCGCCTGCCCGCATTGCGGCGCGTCGAACCCGGCCGAACACCGCGTCGAGGAAAGAACCGCGATCGATGACGTCAAGCGCGACATGCGAAACCTCATCGACGAGATCGATCTGCACCAACGGCAGATGCTGGCGCTGGTGAATTCACGCGAAGGCGAAAACCGTCCCGATTGACGGCGGACAATGGGACGGCGGCGAAGCGCAATCGCCTTGTCAGCATTGCGTGCCGGGGTAATTGCCTTTCCCGGCGGGGGCATTAACGTCTGCGGCCTCTGCCACCCCATGAGGCCATCATGATCTACGAACAACGGATTTATTCCTGCATCCCCGGCCGGCTGCCGGCACTGCTCAAGCGGTTCGAGGAGCAGACCCTGAAAATCTGGGACAAGCACGGCATCAAGCAGGCCGGGTTCTGGACCGTGTTGGTGGGCGAGGGCAATCACGATCTGCATTACCTCTTGGCCTGGGACTCGCTCGCCGAGCGCGAGCGAATCTGGAACGCGTTTCAGGCCGACCCGGCCTGGCACAAGGCGCGTGACGAGAGCGAAACGGGCGGTCCGATCATCGCCAATATCAAGAGCGCGTTCTTGCGGCCGACAGCGTTTTCCGCGGTGAAGTGAGGCGGCAAGGGACCATGATCGTCGAAGTGCGAATTTTCACCTGCAATCCGGGGCAGCTGCCGGCGCTGCAGAAGCGGTTCAAGACCAAGACGCTTGCGATCTGGAAGAAGCACGGCATCCGGCAGATCGGTTTCTGGACCGTGCTGATCGGCGACGGCAGCAACGATCTGCATTGCGCGCTGTCCTGGAAATCCATGGCCGAGCGGGAGCGCAAGTGGGCGAAATTCCGGGCCGACCCGGCATGGCGCAAGGTGCGCGCCGAAACCGAGAAGGACGGCCCGATCCTCGCCAACATCAACAGCGTTTTCCTGCGGCCGACGGATTTTTCCGCGCTGAAATGAGGCCGGTTGACCCGATCCGCCATGGCCTTCATGGTCGTCTGCGATGACGCCGAAAAATGCCGATCCGAATGCCGTCGTTGCCGTGGGCAAGGTACGCTTCGGCAATAACTTGCCGCTCGCACTGATCGCGGGGCCGTGCGTGCTGGAAAGCCGGGCGCATGCCTTCGACATGGCGGCCGCGCTCAAGGACATCACGGCGCGGCTTAACATCGGCTTCGTCTACAAAACCTCGTTCGACAAGGCGAACCGCACCAGCGCCGCGAGCGCCCGCGGGCTCGGCCTCGACAAGGCGCTGTCGATCTTTGCGGAGTTGCGGGAAAAACTCGGCGTGCCCGTGCTCACCGACGTCCACGAGCCGGAGCAATGCGCAAGTGTCGCCGAGGCGGTCGATATTTTGCAAATCCCGGCGTTCCTCTGCCGGCAAACCGATTTGTTGGTGGCGGCGGCAAAAACCGGCCGCGCCGTCAACGTCAAGAAGGGGCAGTTCTTAGCGCCTTGGGACATGGCCAACGTGGTGCAAAAAATTACCGGCGCCGGCAACGCCAATGTGCTGGTCACCGAGCGCGGCGTGTCGTTCGGCTACAACACGCTGGTGTCCGACATGCGCGCGCTGCCGGAGCTGGCCAAGACCGGCGCGCCGGTGATTTTCGATGCCACCCATTCGGTGCAGCAGCCGGGCGGGCAGGGCGCCTCGTCGGGCGGCGAGCGCAAATACGTGCCGGTGCTGGCGCGGGCCGCCGTCGCCGTGGGCGTCGCCGGCGTCTTCATCGAGACCCACGAGAACCCCGACCGCGCGCCATCCGACGGTCCGAATATGATTGCGCTCGAGGACATGGAGCCGCTTCTTGCGCGCTTGATGCAATTCGACAAGCTGGCCAAAAGCTGAAGCGGCGCCGTTCGATCCGGGCGCGCTTCATCGCCAACAACGAGATTTTGCCATTCCACCCGTCCTCAGAATTGTCAGCCTGGTGATTTTCGCCTCGACGCTGTTCTCGCGCGCCGTCGATCCGGTGATTCCGAAGATCGCCGCCGATCTCTCGATCGACGTGAAAACCGCGGCGCTATTGTCGAGCGCGTTCACGTTTCCCTACGCCATCATGCAGCCCGCGCTCGGCACCGTCGGCGATTTCTTCGGCAAGACGCGGCTGATGAATATCAGCCTTGCCGCCGTGGTGATGACGACGCTGATCTGCGCCTTCGCCAGCAATTTCACGCTGTTGGTGACCATGCGCGTGATCGCCGGCGTCTGTGCCGGCGGTATCTTTCCGGTCGGCGTCGCGATCGTCGGCGATCTGGTGCCGGTGCATGCGCGCCAAGTCGCGATCGGCCGGCTGTTGGCGGTTGGACTGACTGGAAACCTCATTGGCGCCGTGCTCGCAGGCGGCATCGGCGATCTGCTCGGCTGGCGCGGCGTGTTCTTCTCGATCGGCGGTTTTGGCGCGACCGTCGCGGTGATCGCTTTTTTCGCCTTCCGCGGCTTGAGCACGCCGAAGCCGAGGCCTTTCAATCTCAGCGCCGTGGCGGCGGGATTTCGCAGCGTGTTCGCCGATCCCCGGGCAAAAGTCTGCTTCAGCTCGGTGTTCTTCGAGGGCATCGTCATCCACGGCATGTTTCCCTATGTGGCGCTCTTGCTTTTGGCGAGCGGCGAAACCCATTCCTCCTATGCCGGCATCATCATCGCCGCGTTCGGCCTCGGCGGCATCATTCTGTCGCTGTCATTGCCGTTCCTGGTGGTGCGGGTGACCGAGCGGCAATTGATGCTTACCGGCGCGCTCTTCGCGGCCATCGCCTTCGGCCTGATCGCGCTGAACATGGCCTGGTACATCCAGGCCGCCGTGTTCGTGCTGTTCGGGCTCGGCTTCTACATGCTGCACAATTGCATCCAGGTGCACGTCACCGACCTGTCGCAGACCGCGCGCGGCACCGCGCTCTCGATGCATTCGTCGGCGTTCTTTTCCGGCCAGGCGATCGGGCCGATCTATTACGGCTTTGCCTTCGGCCATCTCGGCATCGGCGTGCCGCCGCTCATCGGCGCCGGCGTGATTTTAGTCATCGGGGTTGTCTGCGCGCGGCTGCTGCGGCATCGGCGGCCCATACCTGCCCTTGTCGAGAAGGGCTAAATCCCCCATTATCTTGATGTTTCGGCCTGGGGTGCCGTCCCTCCCATGGAGGGCCGGCTGAGATTAAACCCATCGAACCTGTCTGGGTCATTCCAGCGAAGGGAGCCGCCTCTGACGCAAAAACTTCCCCATATCGGCAAAAAGCCGCGCGTCGCCATCATTGGCGCCGGCGTCGTTGGCCTTGGCATCGCCTGGCGGCTTGCCGGCCGGGCGACGGTGACAGTGTTCGACCGCGGCAAGGCCGGCGCGGGCTCAAGCCATGCCGCGGCCGGCATGCTGGCCGCTTGCTGCGAGGCCGAGCCCGGCGAGGAGGCGCTGGTCGCGCTCGGGCGCGACAGCCAGGCGCGCTGGCCGGCTTTTGCCGACGAGCTGTTGCGCGTCAGCGGCATCGACGTCGAATTGCGGCGCGAGGGCACGCTGCTGCTCGCCTTGACCGCCGATGATCAGGCGGAAATCGCTCATCGTTTGGAGTTTCAGCGGCGTCTCGGCCTGCCGCTCGAATGGCTGTCGGCCGCCGACACGCGGAAGAGGGAGCCGCATCTGGCCGGAAAAATCGCCGGCGCGCTGTTCTCGCCGGAAGATCATCAGGTCGATAATCGCAAGCTGGTGCAGGCGCTGCGCATCGCCGCCGAAACTGCCGGCGTGACAATTCACGAGCATCGGCCGGTCAAGGACATTGCCGTGCAAGGCGGCAAGGCGACCGGCGTCGTGTTCGAAGACGGCACGACCGAGCGCGCCGATATCGTCGTGCTCGCCGCCGGCGCCTGGTCACGCATGATCGGCGGATTGCCGCCCGACCGCCGGCCGCCGGTGCGCCCCGTCAAGGGCCAGATGCTGGCGCTGCGCATGGATGCGAAGGCGCCGCTCATCGATCACGTGCTGTGGGCGCCGGGCGCTTATCTGGTGCCGCGCCGCGACGGCCGGCTGATCGTCGGCGCCACCGTCGAGGAAAAAGGTTTTGACGACACCATCACCGCCGGCGGCGTGATGGCGCTGCTCGATGCGGCGTGGCGCGCGGTGCCGGCGGTCGAGGAACTGCCGATCGATGAAATCTGGGTCGGCCATCGCCCGGGCAGCCGCGACGACGCGCCGATCCTCGGTCCCGGTCCGCTCGACGGCTTGTTTTACGCCACCGGCCATCACCGCAACGGCATCCTGCTCGCGCCGGTCACCGCCGACGCCATGGCGCGGCTCATCCTCGACAATGTCGTGGAGCCCGCGATCCGGCCGTTCGGTCTTGAGCGGTTCTTGCCGGCGCGTGCGGCAGAGTAGGGGAGCGCGATGACGCAAGCGGAAATCCGCGTCAACGGCGAGAGCGAACCGTTCGCCGCGCCAAAAACCCTCGAAGCGCTGCTCGCGGAAAAAACCGCCGACATCGGCCAGCGCGGCATCGCTGTGGCGCTCAACGGCGCGGTCGTTCCGCGCGCGGCGTGGCCGGCGACGGCGCTTAATCCCGGCGACAGCGTCGAGATCGTGCGCGCGCGGCAAGGCGGTTAGGAGAAAATTAGATGTCAGATCCCCTCGTCATCGCCGGCCAAACATTCGACTCGCGGCTGTTTCTCGGCACCGCCGGCTATCCCAATCGCAAGATGATGCTCGACGCCATTGCGGCCAGCGGCACCGCGATGGTCACCGCCTCGATCCGCCGCATCAGCCTCGCCGGCGATGACGAGAGTCTGATCGATGTGTTGGCCGGCCGCGTTCGCTTTTTGCCCAACACCGCCGGCTGCCAGACCGCGAAAGACGCAGTGCTCACCGCCGAGCTGGCGCGCGAAGCGCTGGATACCAATTGGGTGAAGCTCGAAGTGATCGGCGACCGCGAATTGCTTTATCCCGACGTCGAGGAACTGGTGCGCGCGACGCAGATTTTGGTGGCGAAGGGTTTTGTCGTGCTGCCTTACTGCACCGAGGATCCGGTCACGTGCCGAAAACTCGCCGATGCCGGCGCTGCAGCGGTGATGCCGATGGGCTCGCCGATCGGCTCGGGGCTGGGCATTTCCAATCCGCATCTCATCGAGCTGGTCTGCGCACGCTCGCCGGTGCCGGTGGTGCTCGATGCCGGCATCGGCACCGCCTCCGACGCCACGCTCGCCATGGAGCTCGGCTGCGCCGCGGTGCTGGTCAACACCGCGGTGTCGAAAGCGCGCGATCCGGTGATGATGGCAAGCTCGATGCGCGCCGCGGTGGAGGCGGGCCGGCTGTCGCGGCTCGCCGGGCGTATAGCGAAACGAACGCACGCCGAGCCGTCGAGCCCGCAGTTCGGGCTGGTGGGGACGTAACTCCGCATCTAAGATCGGCGACGATGCTTGCACGCCGCCGTTTCTTCGCGTTCGCCGGTCTTGCCACCGCGTCGTCTGCTTTTCACGGCGCGCGTCAGCGGACACCTATCCATCGCGGCCGCTCCGTTGGATCGTGCCGTTTCCTGCCGGCGGCAGCACCGATCTCATCGCTAGATTGCTGGGCGAGTGGCTCGCGACCCGGCTCGGCCAGCCGGTGATCATCGAGAACAAGCCCGGCGGCGGCACCAATATCGCCGTGCAGGCGGTCGTCAATGCGCCGGCCGACGGTTACACGCTGCTGTTCGCGGTCGCGACCAATGTGATCAATCCGTCGCTCTACAAATCGCTGCCGTTCGATTTTCAGCGTGACATCGTGCCGGTGGCGGGGCTCGCCGAATTGCCGCTGGTGCTGGATGTCACTCCCACGCTACCGGCCAACACCGTGCCGGAGTTCATCGCTTACGCCAAAGCCAATCCCGGAAAAATCAATTTTGCCTCGTTCGGCGTGCGCACCATCAGTCAACTTGCCATCGAGCTGTTCAAGATCTCGACCGGCGTCGATGTGGTGCACGTGCCCTATCAAGGCGGCGCGCCGATGCTGACCGATCTGTTGAGCGGCCGCATCCAGGCCGGCATCGACGCCTTGCCGAACTCGCTGCCGCACATCAAATCCGGCGGCGTGCGGGCGCTCGCGGTGCTGTCGGCGAAGCGGACGCCGGCGTTGCCCGACGTGCCGACTATGGGCGAAACGATTGCCGGCTTCGAGGTCACGCCATGGACGGCCGCCGCCGTTCCGAGCGGCACGCCGGGCGAAATCGTCGAGCGGCTTAACCGCGAGATCAATGCCGGCCTAGCCGATCCCGGCGTCCAGGCGCGCATGGCCGAAGTCGGCGGCGTGCCGCTGATCTATTCGCCCGCCGAACTGCGCGCGCTGATCGCGCGCGATGCCGCGAAGTGGGCGAAGGTGGTGGAGCAGGCGGGGATCAAGCCGGAGTAGGCGCCGTCACGCCAGCATCTCCCGCACCAGCGGCATCACCTTGGTGCCGTAAAGCTCGATGCTGCGCATGAGCTTGTCGTGCGGCAGCGTGCCGGAGCTGTATTTCATGTCGAAGCGCGCGATGCCGAGCGCCTTCGCGGTCGCGGCGATCCGGCGCGCCACGGTCTCCGGCGCGCCGACATAGAGCGAGCCGCCATCGGCTTCCTGGTCGAAATGCGCCCGCGTCACCGGCGGCCAGCCGCGCTCGGCGCCGATGCGGTCGCGCATGGCCTTGTGATGCGGCCAAAGCTCTTCGCGCGCTTGCGCGTCGGTGTCCGCGACATAGCCGTGGGAATGCAGGCCGATGGGTTTTACCGGGCGGCCGAGCTGCGCATAGGCGCGCTTGTAGAGGTCGATGAAAGGCAAGAAACGCCGCGGATCGCCGCCGATGATGGCCAGCATTAACGGCAGGTCGTAACGCGCGGCGCGGACAACGGATTCCGGGCTACCGCCGACCCCGATCCAGGTCTTGAGCGGTGGCTTTTCCAGCGGCGGAAAAACCCGCTGGTTGGCGAGCGGTGGCCGCAAGTTGCCCTGCCACGTCACCGGCTCCTGCTTGAGCAGCGCTGCGAACAGATCGAGCTTTTCCTCGAACAACGCCTCGTATTGCGCCAGATCGAACCCGAACAGCGGAAACGACTCGGTGAACGAGCCGCGCCCCAGCGTCACCTCGGCGCGCCCGTTGGAAGCGGCGTCGACGGTGGCGAAGCGCTCGAATACGCGAATGGGATCGTCGGAGGAGAGCACCGTCACCGCCGAGCCGAGCAGGATCCGCTGGGTCCGCCCGGCGATGGTCGCGAGCACGACCTCGGGCGCCGATATGGCGAAATCCGGACGATGATGCTCGCCGACACCGAAGGCATCGATGCCGAGCCGGTCGGCCAGCACCGCTTGCTCGATCACCTCGCGGATGACCTGGGCATGGCTGTTGAGGCGGCCGTCGGGAGCGGCGGTGATATCGCCGAATGTATCGAGTCCGAATTCCATTGGCGTGGCAGGCAAGGGTTTGGGCGCGGCAGGCAGGGGTTGGGCGCGGCAGGCAAGGGGTTGTTCAAGACATCAGCATCGTCGCCGGCGCGTTCTGAGCCGATTTGCGGCCGGCACCGGGCCCAATTGCCGAAGGCGCCGGCCCAACGGCCATGCTGAAAAGCAAACGAGGCGCCGCCAGCAGCGGCACCTCGCGCATAACTTCGTCAACCCGACCAGTCGTTAACGGCAAGATGATGAAGTCAGAACCAGTCCGATGAACCGGTTAGGCCGGGCAGACGGACAGGCCCGAGCAATATGCCAGCGTGTATCCGGCCTTCTCGTTCCCAGCCGCTGCCTCCAGGGCCTCGTCGGAGACTTCGAAGGTGGGAAGCT
Source organism: uncultured Alphaproteobacteria bacterium (assembly GCA_963831975.1). GTDB lineage: Bacteria > Pseudomonadota > Alphaproteobacteria > Rhizobiales > Xanthobacteraceae > BOG-931. The sequence goes on along the minus strand of CAWHSO010000023.1, from coordinate 12,648 downwards.
CTTCAATCTGGTCGAATGCGATCGTAGCGTCGTTCATGATAGTCATCCTTTTGTTCGCTAGCGGCGTTCTGCAAATAGGAGGAGAATTTGCGATAACGCCCCCCACGGGAACCTATTAAATCATCGGCGGTGACCGGTGTAAAGTCTAGGCAGGCCCCGTGGCGCGGGATGCGTCGACGACGCAGGTGGCTGATTTGGCAGGATAAATCGGCCCATCTCCACGCTCAATTTCGGCCGTTGACGGCGACGTTACTGGCACGGCTCGGACCCGGTTGCCTTAACAATTGGCAGTCGCGGCGCCTTGAGATTTCGCCGCGGTTTTGCGCTACGGACGGTCGGCACGCGGCGTCCCCAGCCGGGGTTGGCGGCGTCACGCCGGTTGAGATATCGGGCTACGCTGCGTAAATGCCTTCGGGTCGCGTGGCCCGATCGGAGAGAACAAACGGATGGACGCGTTTTACGAGCGGCTGGTGGTTTCTGCCGCAACCCTGGACGAGGTCCTGTCCGACGATTTCGAGCCGTTGTCCGGCCAAAAGGGCGACGCCGATTTGGCGGCGCGGCGGCTTGCCGCGTGGTGCCGGTCATGTGCCAGCGGCGACTGGTCGCTGTTCGGCCGGCGGCTCGATCGCGACGGCTTGGCGTTCGCCCCGGTGCTGGCGCGGCTCGCCGCTGTTCGCCACAGCGCTTCGGCTTCGGCGCCGGGTGGATCGAAGACGCCATATGGATCGAAGGCGCATTGCAAGGCGGCCATGCCGCGCCAATCGCTGCGGCGGGCGATGCTTGTGCATTCGAACAGCTTTTTACCTCGGTGGTCGCGCAGGCCGACGCGCGGCTTTGGTCGGGCCTTGATGCGCGCGTCGCCGACAACTTGAACGAAGACGCGCGCACGTCCTTGCGCCTATCGCTGCTGCGGGAGCTTTCGGGCCTGGGCACGCCGGCGCTCTACGAACGTTTCGCCAAGGCGCGCAATGCCGATTTGGCGCAACACGACGCCACGGCTTCGGCGCCGCGCAATGGCACGGCGCGCTACGATCGCTTCGTCGGCGAGATGCAAGCCGGCGGTTGGCGGCGGCTGTTCGAAGAGCGGCCGGTGCTGTTGCGGCTGTTCGCCGTCGTCACCCGGCAGTGGATCGACACCGCGCGCGAACTGGTGTTGCGTCTCGATGCCGATCTGGCGGTGCTCCGCCGCGATATTCTTCATGCCGGCAATGCCGGCCGCGTTGCCGGATTCGAAGGCAATCTGTCCGATCCGCACAATCACGGCCGCTCGGTCCGGATCGTCAGCTTCGAGAACGGCGCGCGGGTCGTCTACAAGCCGAAGGATTTGCGGCTTGATGCCGCCTGGCACGCGCTGGTCGAGCGCTTGAACGGCGCTCGAGCGCCGATCGCGCTCAAAGCCGTGCACGCGATCGCGAAGGACGGCTACGGCTGGACCGAATTCATCGATCACACGGCGTGCGCCGATGCGGAAGGTTTCGCGCGGTTTTTTCGCCGCGCCGGCGCCTGGCTGGCGCTGTTTCACTGCTTTGCCGCAACCGACATGCATCAGGAGAACATGATCGCCTGCGGCGATCACCCGGTGCCGATCGATCTGGAAATGATTCTCCAAGCCGCCGCCGAAGAGCGCAACGCCGAAGCGCCGGAAGATCTCGCCTTCGACGCCGCCGCCGACATCGTCGGCAATTCGGTCGTGGCTGTCGGCCTGCTTCCCGCCTATGGCCGCTCTCCCGACAATAAGGTTTTTGCCATCGGCGGCATGACCGCGGACTGGAATTCCCGGACGGAAATCACCTGGGACAACATCAATTCCGACGCCATGCGGCCGGCGCGGTCGAAGGAAGCCGCCAAGACCAGCCCAAACCTGCCGCACCTCAACGGCCGCAACGCCAAGTTCGGCGACCACGTCGACGACTTCGTCTCAGGTTTTGAGCAATACGCCAGCTTTTTGCTGCGCCACGGCCGGGAGGCAAAAGAGGGCGAGCTGTTCGACGGATTTGCCGGCGTTCCGGTCCGCAAGGTCATTCGTGCGACCCGGTTCTACTACATGCTGCTGCAGCGGCTGCGCAATCATAGAGCCATGGACGACGGCGTGACCTGGTCGGCGCAGGCCGATTTCATCGCTAGGCTCTCCGATTGGCAAAGCGAGCGCAATCCGCTTTGGCCGTTGCAGCGGGCCGAACGCGCGGCGCTGGTGACGCTCAACGTGCCGCATTTCGTCTCGCCCAGTGACGGCCACGACATCGGCGATGCGGATGGCAGCTCTATTCATACCGAGGCACCGCCGGGGCTCGATCGCGCCCGGGCGCGGTTTCGGGATTTCGACGAGCGCGAGATCGCCTGGCAGGTCGAGGTCATCCGCGAGAACACCAACTCGGTCTCGCGTTCTGCGAGCCTCAAGGCGGCGGAACTGCAAGAAACCTCGCGCCAGGAAATCTCGCACCAAGAATCCGCAATCGCGCCGACGGCGGCGACTTTCACCGCCGAAGCCGATCGGATCGCCGCGGAACTGTCGCGTTACGCCATACGCCGCGGCCCGAGCGCCGCCTGGATCGGTCTCGATTGGCTGGGTGACGCCGAGGTTTCGCAGCTCGGTTGCCTCGGTCCAGACCTCTACAACGGCGTTTGCGGCATCGGTGTCTTTCTTGCGGCGCATGCGGCGGTGACGGGCAGCACAGCTTCGGCCGGGCTGGCGCGCGCCGCCCTGGCGCAATTGCGCAAGAATTTGAAAAGCCGCAACGCGGCGCGCATGGCGCGGTCGTTGGGTATAGGCGGCGCCGTAGGACTGGGCTCCGTCGTCTATGCGCTGGCCGTCATGGCGAAATGCCTGCATGACGACACCTTGCTTGCCGATGCGCAGCAGGCGGCGGAACTGTTCACCGACGACCTCATTGCCGCGGACAAGCAATTGGACGTCGTCAGCGGCAGCGCCGGTGCAATCCTCGGCCTGCTGCGGCTTTATCGCGATACCCGATCCGATGACGTGCTGCGCCGGACGGTCAAGTGCGGCGAGCATTTGCTCGGCCAGCCCCGGCTCGGGGCGGAGGGCCGCCGGACTTGGGTCGGGGAGGGCTCTGGCCCGCGTGGGCTCAACGGCATGTCCCATGGCGCGGCGGGTATTGCCTATGCGCTGGCGTCGTTGGCGCAGGCGACGGGGCGTCAGGAGTTCGCGCAGGCCGCCGCGGAATGCATTGCCTTTGAAGATGCAAACTACGACGCGCAGCAGCATAACTGGCCCGATCTGCGCGAGGACGGAACAGCGTCGTGGACGTGCCAGTGGTGTCACGGTGCCATCGGCATCGGGCTGGCAAGGATCGCGACGTCAAGACTTGCAACGTCAAGACTTGCAACGTCAGGACTTGGCGGGATGGATGACGCGCGCCTCGTGGTCGATATCCAAAACGCCGTCGAAGGCGCCAAAACAGGCCGGCCTTTCGCCGTCGACACGCTGTGCTGCGGCGCGCTTGGCGGTGTCGAATTCTTCTGCGAGGCCGGCGCCGCACTGGGTCGCCACGATCTTCGTACCCTTGCGGAACAGCGGCTGGCCGCGGTTTTGCGCAGCGCCGCCGCGGCCGGCGATTATCGTTGGAACAGCGGCAAAGGCCGCTTCAATTTGGGCCTGTTCCGCGGCCTTGCCGGCGTGGGTTACACGCTGCTGCGGCGCGTCGACGGCGCGCTGCCGAACGTGATTATTTGGGAATAGCAAGTTTTATCGCAAAAACCCGGACGCTACTGCGATTTTGCCGCGGCGCATGATGCGACCAACACAGCCTTGAACATGTCGAAGGACTGGATTTGCACCTGGCATGCCGTCGTCGGATCGGGCGACACGCGAATGACGTCACCGGCGGCGGCCTTCTGCTGCTTGCCGTTGACGTTGAGATCGACACCTTCGTTACCGGGAGAGCCGATCAAGCCAATGGTCAAACGGCCGTCGGCGACGATCAATGATTGATTGGGGCTGATGGTGTAGTGGTTTTGCGACGGCATGATCGCATCAAGCGTGGCTTTGGTGCTGGTGAGCTCGGCACGCAGCGCGGTGAGATTTGCGTTTTGATCGGCAATGTCGGCAGCGAGCCGCTGACCGTCGGATTGCAGCTGTTGAATGGCGGAATCGCGCTGCTGGATGTCGCGGGCATTGAACTGGCGGCCCCAGAAATAGCCGCTGACCATGATGAAGAGAACGAGGACGATGCCGGCAGGGGTCCACAACCGGCTGCGCGGCGCTTTTCCAGGGTCATATTGTCGGGTGCTCATCGTGACCTCTGCGCAATCGTGACGTTGGAACGGTCCCGCAAATTACGGTTTCGGTGGCGCTCCGGTGTCCGCCGGCGGACCGGAATCTGTTGCGCGGAAGGGGCTGTAGAGCCGGGAGAGAATGGCCTCGAAATCGGACATGCCGTTCGCGCCCGATGCGCCCGGCGGCGCGGCATCGGATGCCAGCGGCGCATTGCCGCTCGATTGGCCGACCTTGTCGGTATCGTTCGCTCCGCTGCCGGGCGCCGGCGCGCCTGACGACGATTTGTCGCTCGGAGCCGGCGGCGCTCCGGACGGCGGTGCCGCGCCGTTGGCCGGCGGTTGCGGCGTTATCCCCGAGCCCGGCGGCGTGTCGACATTGCCGAGAATGAGCGGCAGGCCGTCCTTGTTGGTGCCGAAGATGACGATTTTGGCATTGGGCGATTGCGCCAGCGCCAGCGTCGCCTCGATGCCGCGCCAGCGCAGATAGGATTCCGAAATGCCCTGGCTGACGGTACGCTGAAAGGCGGCGATGCCGTTGGCCTCGATCTGCTTGCGCTTGGATTCCTGCGCTTCGCGCTCGACGCGGAATTTATATTCCTGGATCTGGTAGTACTGCTCGGTCTGGCGATTGATGGCGGCGACGATGGCCGGCGGCAATTCGATGCTGAGCACGAGCGTGTCGAGGAGCTGGATCGCGCTTTGCAGGAAGTCGTTGTAGTGCTTGGGGTCGGGCTGCTCCATGGCCTCGGGCTGCACCAGCTTGTTGAGACTGGCGCCGAGCGCCTTTTGCCCGCTGTCGTGGATCTCCGCCTGGATCGCCTCGCGCGAGGTGTAAACCTCCTCGGCGGTGTATTGCGCAATGACTTGGCGGGTCTGGCTGCCGATCTCGGGACTGATCACGGTGGCGAAATAGTCCGGGCCGATGAACTTGTGCAGCACCGCGACGGCATTATGCTGCAGTTGATATCGTATACTCACTTGGACGGACATGCTCACGCCGTCCTTGGAAATGGCGTTGTATGTCTGGGTCGACGATTGCAGCCTGAGATCGTAAAGGTACAGCTTATTCCAAGGCAGGATCAGGTGCAGGCCCTCCTCCCGGATATCCCGGGGATCGAGCACCGTGCCGCGAAAAAAGCACATGCAGTAGGGGTCGAAACCGATGATCCGGTACCAAAGGACGCCGACGTGCCCGGTCGGAACCGAAACCACGACGTACGGCCACAGCACGATCCCGATCAGCAAGAACGTCATCACTATGACGGACAGCCGCGGCAGGTGACGCCGGATGCGGCGCCAGCCGCGCTTCGGCGGCGGCTTGCTATCGAGGAATTCCGAATACGTCGCCATCAGTCGTTATCCATCGCGCCCGACCATCAGCCCATATTCATCGTACGTTGCTCGACGACGCGGCCTTCGTCCATGCGCACCCGGCGCGCGGGCAATGTCAACTCGTCAAGATAGCGGTCATCGTGGGTGATGACCACGATGGTGCCGCCGGCGGCCATCAATTCCGGCAGTAGCTCGTCATAGAATTTGCGGCGGAATTCGGGGTCCTGCTCGGCGGTCCATTCATCCAGCAGCAGGATCGGGCGTTTCTCGAGCAAACTGACGATCAGCGCCAGGCGGCGGCGTTGGCCGCCGGACAAATCGAGGGTGCGAAACTCGCCGTTGACCAGCCCGGTCTTGTCGGACAGGCGGAATTGCGCCAACAGGCCTTCGAGCTCGCCCACCTGCTCCTGCGGAATGCCATAGAGCCGCTGGAACAGGTGGTAGTCGAAGAAAATCGCCGACATCAGCGCCCGATAGGTGTCGCGGTTTTGGTCGTCGACGCGCACCCCGTCGAGCGTGATCTCGCCGGAATTGGGCGGATAGAGCCCGGACAGCACGCGCAAGAACGTCGATTTGCCCGAACCGTTGCCGCCGGTGATGAACACGAGCTCGCCGGGATTCAAGGTGAAATCGATCGGTCCGATCTTGAAGGCGGCGTCGGAGAATTTGTCGACATAGCGGAAGACGATGTCGCGCATGTCGATCTTCTCGAAACGCTTCGGTGTCGTGATCTCTTTTGCCTCGGTCGAGCCGGCCGCCCGCAGCGTGGTTTCCAATTCTTCGATGCGGCTTGCGGCGGCATTGGCGTTGAGCAGGATCGGGATCGATTGCACCAGGCCGAAACAGGCGCCGACCACGAACAGCAGCGCGGTCGTCGCCTTCGCGATCGATGCGCCGCCGAGCGAGTCGCTCAATGTCGGGGCGACGAAGACGACGGCGCCGAGCAGCACGTACATCGAGATCTGCGAGTTGACGATCATTTTGAAGGTTTCGGCCTGCGTGCGTATCTTGATATTGGCCGCGACCCGCGACACATCGGCGGCGTCCTCGTACAGCTCTTCGCTGCGCGCACTGTTGAGCCGCACCTCTTTGAAGCCGTCGAGAAAATCGGTCAGCCGGTCGAACAGCCGGCGCTCCCAAGCGGCCGACTCGGCTTTCTGCGCGGTCAGCCGGCGGTTCTTCAGGTGGAACATGATGCCCGCGCCGAAGACAATGACGAAGGTCATGAAGAAGGCGGCCAGCGACAGATACGCCACATAGAACGAGACGAAAAAAATCAGCACCGCGCCCTGCACGGTGAAGCAGAGCATGTTGCTGGCTTGGGTGAGGATCTGGGTATCGCCGGTGACCGAGGCGACGATACGCGCGAGCCCGATCTTATCGAGCGCCAGGAGCTCCGAGCGCCTGATCTGGTCCATGATGCGCAGCCGCAGCCGGTGGATGATGCCCTCGATCTCGGCGGTGGCGGTGATGGTGACGTAGGCTTGCGTCTTCATGAACAGAAACAGCGCCACCAGAAACAGCGTGGCCGCCCACAGACTCGGTTTGTGGCCGGCACTCACGCTCTGCATGCCGGCATTGATGGCGGCAAGCACGGCCGCGGTGCTGATGCCGCCCAAGCCGGACATGAACAGGAGCCGCGGCAGCGAGCCCTGCATTTCGCGTTGAACGAGCGGAAGGAAGGACATGGGCTGCGCTGTCCTTCGTCTACGCTTCTACACGGGGCCGTTGCCGGCTCAGCGAGAGATACACTTGCCCGCCCCAATACACGCTTGCACGATGTTCACCTTGGCCACTCGACGCGGCGCGATGGGCCGGTGAGCAGCAGCACAGGCAGTACCACCAACGGGGTGGTGACGAGCGCGATCACGAACGTGCCGAAGAAACCCATTCGGCGGTTGATGCCGCAAAGACCGGTGAGAATGCAGAAGGCGACGTATATGGTGACTTCCACCATGGGGTCGGTCTCGTCGGTCAGCGGCTGTCGCGCCTTTGCGGGTGGAACCACTCCTCGTTTGGCTGGCATCCACCCGTGTCAGTCATGAGCCGGGATGAGATGTCTGCGCGTCGGCGCTGGAACGTTTCGATCGCGAATCCCACTTTTCCTTTTGCGCCTTGATGAATTCCTTATAGTCGGGCGGATTGAAATCGAGCAGCGTGCCGCCCGACTCGAAATGCTGGATGAAGGCCTTGCCGATGGCGTAAGTGGCTCCGGCGGACAGCACCGGCATCACGAAGGCGGACGCCACCATGCCGAGCAGCGGGATGCCCTTGAGCGCGCTGGCGGCGCCCATGCCGCTGGTCACCGGAATCATCGTGCCGGCGAGGCTCGCGATCAGCGCCTTGCCGCGGTTTTCGGAGAATTGCACGTCGTAGAGTTGCGAGACGCGGCGCAGCATCTGCACCTGAAGCCCGCCGACCGCGAGCACGTCGACGAACGGCAGCGGTATCAATCCGGCGACGCCGGCCCACACCGAGAAGCGGTCGACCAGTTTCGCGGCCGTCTCATGGCGCTGCTCGGGCGTCTCCGCCGTGGCCTGGCCGGTCTCGGGACTTTCTGTCGATTGCTGTGCCATAGCAGATCCTCTCTCGCCACTTCCGCTCGCGCCCGCCACTCTGTCGAGCCGATTGCAATTGAATTATGCGCTTGTTCGACGACGGATAGTCAACGCTATCACGGCGGTTGGCCGGTGCCAAGCGCTTGCAATAGCTGTGAGTTTAGCCGCACTTACGTAGCGATGCATTGCGTCTCGATGCTTTAGGAGCGCGATCCCACTTTGGCTGCTTTATCGGCATCCCACCACCACACCGCGGGGAACGCGGTGATGCCGTATTTCGGCATGGGTTCGGGATGGCCGAAGCGATCCCAGCGCGCGGTGCGCATCTTGTTGTAGTTCCACTGCGGCACGACGTAGTGGTTCCACAACAGGATGCGGTCGAGTGCGCGCGCGGCGGTGACCAGATCGGCGCGGTTCTTTGCTGATATGACGCGGTCGATCATGGCGTCGACGGCGGGATTCTTGATGCCGGCGATGTTTTCCGAGCCGGGCTGGTCGGCCGCCTGCCGAACTCCAATCGTCGCGCAGCTCGTTGCCCGGCAACAGCGTGTTGCCCCACGCGTAAATGATGATGTCGAAATCCCAGTTGCGCAGCCGGTTCTCATATTGCGCCTCGTCGACGGTGCGCACCGTGACGTCGATGCCGAGGCGTTCGAGCGAAGGCTTGTAGAACAAGAACACGCGTTCGAAGAGCGGGACGTTGCTCAAAAGCTCGATGGTGAAAGGTTCGCCGGTCTTGATGTTGGTGAGCGCTTGATCGCGGATCTCGTAGCCTGCCGCCTTGAGCAACCGCAACGCCTCGCGCAGATTGTCCCGCATCGCGGCCGGATTCTCGCTGACCGGATTGGTGTAGGCTTTCCTGAACACCTCCGCCGGAACTTTGTCGCGAAACGGTTCGAGCAGCTCGATTCCGCGGCCGAAGGCAGGCCGGTCGCCGCCAGATCGGTGCCTTCAAAAAAGCTGGCGGTACGCTTGTATTGGCCGAAGAAAATCTCCTTGTTCATGCTCTCGAAATCGAACGCGTAATTGAAAGCGAGCCGCAGCCGCGGATCCTGAAATTTTGGCCGCCGCAGGTTGAAGGTGAACGCCTGCATCATGGCGACATTGTTGATGGAAAATTCTTCCAGAATAACGCGCTTGTCGCTGACCGCGGGGAAATCGTAAGCCGTGGCCCAGTTCTTGGCGCTGTTCTCGATGCGCCAGTCCACCGTGCCGGCCTTGAACGCTTCGATGGCGATGGTGGCGTCGCGGAAATAGTCGAAGCGCAGCTCGTCGAAATTATTGCTGCCGACATTGACGTTGAGCGCGCTGCCCCAATAATCGGGTACGCGCTCGTAGACGATGCTGCGGCCGGGCTGGAATTCCTTGATGCGGTAGGGGCCGGAGCCGAGTGGCGGCTCGAGCGTGGTCGAACCGATGTCGCGGGCCTTGCCGTCCTTGTCGGTGCCCTCCCACCAGGCTTTGGGAAAAACCGCGAGCTGCCCGATGATCTGCGGCAAGGTGCGGTGGCCGGAGCCGTCGAAGGTGAAGGTGACCTCGCGGTCGCCGGTTTTTTCCGCTTTCACCACCTGGTGGTAGCTGGCCATCGCCTGCGGATTCGATTTTTTGAGCGCGGTGAACGAGAAAATCACGTCGTCAGGCGTGACCGGCGTGCCGTCGTGCCATTTGGCTTCGGGCCGCAGCCGAAAGGAGACGGAAGAAAAATCGTTCGGATAGCTCAACGCTTCAGCCAAGAGGCCGTATCCGGTCGAAACTTCATCGAGCCCCTGCGCCAGCAGCGAATTGTAAAGGAGCTCGGTGCCCTGGACGAGAGCGCCTTTGACCAGGCCGACGACGGGATTGAAATTGTCGAACGTGCCGAGCGCGATCTGCCGCGCCGACCCGCCTTTGGGCGCCTTGGCGTTGACGTAGTCGAAACGCGCAAAACCCGTCGGATATTTCAGGTCGCCAAAGGGCGAAGCGCCGTGCCGCCAAACCGGACTTGCGGTTTGCGCCGCGGCGCTCGTTGTCCATGCCGGCAGCGGCAGCCGGCGCGCGGCGAGGGCGAGCGCTGCGGATGTGAGCAGAGATCGGCGATTCACTGGACGCTCCCCAAGAAGAATTTATTTCGCGACAGGCTCAAAACCGTCTCCGCTTGGTCGCGGTATCGATGCAGCGTGCACGATTTTGCCGGTAAGACGCAAGCCTTTCGGCGCCGGTGAGAAGGTCCGCGGCATTGGATCAAAGAGGCCGTATCGGCCGGCACGTTGGCACGATTTTGTGACGGTCTTGCCAGGCCGCAGGCGATCCCATAGAACGCCTGCAGGCGTGATTGTTGCGGGGGCAGGCGATGCAACCGACGAAATCAGATAATGCTGGCATAGCAAACAGCGCTGGCACAGCAAAGCGGCGCCCGTGGCAGCCCCCGGCGCTGACCGTGCTGGCAATCGGCCGCGAAACAAAATCGTCCCATCGCAACGCAGCGCAGTCGTCCGGCTCCAGCCCTGCGGAACCGCAACCGCCAGCCGCGCCGGCCACAAAACTCGGGTTTTCTCTGGAGTGGGCGTTTCCGGTGTCCGCTCGCTGGGAAGGATAGATCAGATCCACATTGCAGTGGAGCCTGACAGCTTTGCGCGTCACGATTTATAGCGTTCTGGTTTAAGGATAGAGAGCCGATGACCGCAGCGCTCGAACGGAGCGACGCGCGATGACGCCGCGGACGATGCGGCGCGTTTATTTGCGCGAGGCGGCCGTCATGCTCGTCCTGGCGCGGCTCGCCGTGCGGTTTGTTCCCCCCGCGCGCATCTTTGCCTGGGCGGAGCGGCCGCCGCGGCGCATCCGGCGCTTCGCCGCGGACGAAATAGAATGGGTATCGTGGGCCGTTGAAAATCTCGGCGCAAAGTCTTGGATGGGGAAGCCTTGGATGAATGCGCTGTGTCTGCCGCGCGCGCTGGCGGCGCACGCCATGTTGCGCCGGCGCGGCATCGTGAGCCGCGTTTGCCTCGGCGTCGCGCGCGAGCGCGGCGCGCTTTGCGCCCATGCCTGGGTCGAGATCGGCAACGATAAAATCGTCGGTGGCGCCGAGGCTGACGGATTTACGCGGCTTGCCACGTTTGGCGGAGCATTGCCGTGAGCGCCATCGGCGGATTGCTGCGCTTCGACGGCGGACCCGTGACCCGGCACGGCCTCGAACGCGCGGCCAATGCGTTGCGTCAATATGGTCCCGACCGAGCCGACATCGCCATCGGGGACGGCATCGGTCTCGTCCACGTGCTGATGCGCATGACGCCGGAGGACCAGTTCGATCGCCAGCCGTGGCAAGGCGCGAGCGGGGCGCTGATCACCGCCGACGTGCGGCTCGACAATCGCGACGAGGTGCTGGAGCGGATCGGCGTCACGCCGGGAGAGGCGCGGGCGTGGCCGGATTCGCGCGTACTGCTCGCCGGCTGGGAAAAACTTGGCGACGCTCTTTGGCCGATGCTGCGCGGGCCTTTCGCGGTTGCGATCTGGGACCAGCGCCGCCGCGCTTTGACGCTGGCGCGCGACCATCTCGGATTGAACGTGGTGATGTGGCACAAGAGCGCGCGATTTTTCGCCTTCGCCACCATGCCGAACGGGCTGTTCGCGCTCGACGACGTGCCGCGCCAATTGAGCGAAGAAAAACTCGCCGATTTTTTGGTGCTCAATCACGCCGACCACGCAACGACGATTTATCGCAATGTCTTCCGCCTGCCGCCGGCGCATGTCATGCGGATCGAGGCCGATGGTTCGTTCAAACAATTTCGTTATTGGTCGCCGGCCGAGATCGCGCCGATCGCGCTTGGCTGCGACCAGGCTTACGCCGAAGGCTTGCGCGAGCGCCTCGATGTCGCGGTGCGCCGGCAAATGCGCAGCGCCCATCCGGTCGGCTGCCTGCTCAGCGGCGGGCTCGATTCGTCTGCGGTCTCGGCGCTCGCCGCCCGCGCACTGGCGGAGAAGAACGAACGGCTTGCGGCCTTTACCGGCGTGCCGCGGCGCGGTTTTGACGGAGCAGTGCCCGCTGGTCACTATGCCGACGAGACACCTTACGTCGAGGCAATCGCGCGCACGGTCGGCAATATCGACGTCACCTATGTCGAAAACGACCGCTGCAACGATTTCGCAGAGCTCGAACGCTTCTTTATCGCGTTGGAAGGACCGGTGCGTAATCCAACCAATTTTGGTTGGATGTTGGCGATCCTGCGCTTGGCGCGGACCCAAGGCCGGCGCGTGCTGCTCGGCGGCTTTCACGGCAATTGCACCATAAGCTGGAACGGCTGGTCGCAGACCGTCACCCACCTCACGCGCGGCCGGCTGTTGACGGCGTTGCGCCAGTGGCGATTGTTCTATCGGCATTCGCCCTATTCACGCCGGGCGGCGCTGCAAAAACTTTTTGTCGAGCCGTTCTGCCGAAGCGGTTGGGGAATTGGGCCGATCGCCGCCGCCGTCCGGGATGGCTTGCGGCTTGGCACGATCACGCAACCATCCGACCGGATTTTGCCGCGGCGATGGCGGTCAACGATCG
>CAWHSO010000022.1:0-27978 GCA_963831975.1 uncultured Alphaproteobacteria bacterium | reverse complement strand
TGACAAGACGTGAGCTTAACGGAACGACAGCTTAACGGAAGATAACGGAACTTGGCGTTGCTATCGTTCGCGCGGACGAGGAGTGCAGTCGTGGGAATGGGTGCGAGCGTACTGCCGCTGCTCATGAAGCTGAAACAGCAGGGCCATATTGCCAACGGCTCCGCGGTCATCGAAATCGGCGCGCAACAGCTCGACAATTCCTTCATCAAGGCAACCGGCGACATCGCCGCCGCCGGACGATTGTTCGGCGCGTCGACGCCACCGCCGTCGTTCGCCTGGACCGGCGCCCGCAGCGACACCAACGTGTTGGCCGGAGCGCCGCTGGCGCGCGCGTTTTGGACCTGGCTCGGGCTCGATTACGCGTCGATCGATATCGACGGCTCGCCCGGCAGCATTCCGCTCGACCTGAACTATGATGAGATTCCGCCGCAGCTCGCCGGCCGCTACGCCCTGGTGACGAATTTCGGCACCACCGAGCACGTCGCCAACCAGCTGCAGTCCTTCAAGATCATCCACGACTTGGCGGCCGCGGGCGCGCTCATGCTGCATGTGCTGCCGGCGGGCGGCATGCTCAACCACGGCCTCGTCGCCTATAATCCGAAATTCTTTTGGCTGCTCGGCCGCAGCAACGGCTACAAGATCGTGTTCATGACCATGGGCTGGTCCGAGCGCGATCCCGGATTGCCGAAAGACCTGCAGGATTTCTTGGCGCTTTATGACCGCGAGGCGGCATCGCAGTTCGCCGATTTTCGGATGCCGGAGAGCTCGGTGGTTGCCGTGCTGCAAAAAATCTTCGACACGCCGTTCGTCGCGCCGATCGACGTGCCGACCGGCACCACGACCGAGCACGCAAGCTTGCGCGAGCGATACTGGTCGGTGCTCAAACCAGATTTTTCGTTTCAAGCGCGCGAGAACGATTTGCTGACGCGGATCAGGAACGTCTATGACCGCGAGCAATCCCTGGCCGCCGCCGAGGTCGATCTTGCGCAACGCAAACGCGACGTCTACGAGCGCGAGCAGTATGTCGCGGCGCACGAATGGACCAGATATATCATTTTTGCGCCGGTCAGGCTGTCGTACAGATTGTGGCGATGGCTATGCGCACACGCGCCGCCGTGGCTGGTCGCCGCGAAGCGCAGGATGTTCGGTGCTGCAAGCGCGAAATCCGACGGCACGCGATCCCGTGGAACTTGACCGAATGGGGCGGCCGACGCGCCATTCATATCCTCGACGCGGTGGAGTACGCTGCCGCAAAGGCCGCCCGAAGCTTGCGACCGTGCGCCGCGGAAACGCCCCAAGGAAACGCCCATGAAGCTCGTCATAGCGATCATCAAGCCGTTCAAGCTCGAAGACGTGCGCGACGCGCTGCTGGCCGTCGGCGTGCACGGCATGACCGTCACCGAGGTCAAGGGCTACGGCCGGCAGAAGGGCCATACCGAGATCTATCGCGGCGCCGAATATGCGGTGAATTTCTTGCCGAAGATCCGCATCGAGGTCGCGGTCGCGGCCAACGAGGTCGAGCGAGTTCGTCGAAGCCATCGGCAGCGCCGCCAAGACCGGACAGATCGGCGACGGCAAAGTCTTCGTCACCCCGATCGAGCAGGCGATCCGCATCCGCACCGGCGAGACCGACGCCGACGCGCTGTAAATCTGCGGTTGCTGCACCGCAAAATCGCATCGCCTAATTTTTAATCAGATCGGCTACTTTTTGCCCGGGAGGCCGGCGTCGCGGCGTCGAGCGCTGCCGTGAAATCGAGCATCTGCCCAAAAAGCATTTAATTATCAAAGCGTTAACGCCAGCCGTCGAGTTGGCACGGCGCTTGATTGCCTGCCGCGCGGTACCACCGCAAGGGGGCGAGTTCCTGCGCGGTTTCAAGTTTCGTTGTAGCCGCCCAGGCGTCGCAGCACGCAGGGGCGACGGGGATCACATCACATGAAAATCGTCATGGCCGTCATCAAGCCGTTCAAGCTCGACGAGGTCCGCGACGCTCTCACCAAGATCGGCGTTCAGGGACTGACCGTCACCGAGGTGAAGGGCTACGGGCGCCAGAAGGGCCACACCGAAATCTATCGCGGCGCCGAATACGCCGTGAGCTTCCTGCCGAAGATCAAGCTCGAAATCGCCTGCGCCTCCGATCAGGTGGACCGGGTCATCGACACCATCACGGCGGCGGCGAAAACCGGACAGATCGGCGACGGCAAGATCTTCGTCTTCGGTCTCGATCACGCGGTGCGCATCCGCACCGGCGAGACCGACGCCGCCGCGCTTTAGAGCATGATCCGGAAAAGTGGGAACCGGTTTTCCGAAAAGATCATGCTCCACGAAAATCAATCCGCGCCCAAAAATCCACGGACAGGAGTGAAACCATGTCGTTGAAGAGATTCTCTCGCGCGGGGCTCGTTGCGCTCGCCGGAGCAATTCTGCTCGGGATCGTGCTGAGCGTCCCGACCTTCCATTCGTCCTATGCCCAAACGCCGGCGGCGACTGCGCCGGCGCCGGACGCCGCGGCACCCGCCGCGCCTGCAGCCGATGCCGGACCGCCGGCCTGCGACGGCGTCAAGGTGACGGAAAACTGCACGCCGAATTCCGGCGACACCGCCTGGATGCTGACCTCGATGGCCATCGTGCTGATGATGACCATTCCGGGACTGGCGCTGTTCTACGGCGGCATGGTGCGCAAGAAGAACGTCGGCGACACCATCATGACGAGCTTCGCCATCACCTGCCTGATCAGCATTCTGTGGCTGTTCTTCACCTACAGCCTGGCGTTCCGCTCAGGCACGCCGTTCATCGGCGGCCTGGATCGGGCATTTCTACAGAACATGATCAGCAACACCTTCAACAGCGCGGGCGTGGCGCAGAACATCGGCACGCCGAATTCGCTGGCGCCGACCATTCCTGAATCCGTCTATTCGATGTTCCAGCTGACGTTTGCGATCATCACCGCGGCGCTGATCGCGGGCTCATTCGCCGAGCGCATGAAGTTCTCCGCCATGCTGTGGTTCATCGGGCTGTGGGCGATCTTCGTCTATTCGCCGGTGGCGCATTGGGTGTGGGGACCGGACGGCATCTTCAATTCGTCGAACGACAAGGCCTGGGTGAAGGTGCTCGATTTCGCCGGCGGCACGGTGGTGCACGTCAATTCCGGCACCGCCGGCCTGATGGCGGCGCTGATGCTGGGCAAGCGCAAGGAAACCGGCCCGCCGCACAACATGGTCTACACCATGATCGGCGCCTCGCTGCTGTGGGTCGGCTGGTTCGGCTTCAACGCCGGCTCGGCGGTGAGCGCCGGCATGCAGGCCGGCATGGCGATGCTGGTCACGCACATTGCCACCGCCACAGCCGGCTTCACCTGGATGCTGGTCGAGTGGATCATGCGCGGCAAGCCGACGGTGATCGGCATCTGCTCGGGCGCGGTGGCCGGCCTTGTGGCGATTACGCCGGCCTCGGGCTTCGTCGGCCCGATGGGCTCGTTTGCCATCGGCGTCGCCGCCGGCATCATCTGCTACTGGGGCTGCACGGGGCTCAAGCACATGTTCGGCTACGACGACGCGCTCGATGCCTTCGGCGTCCACGCTGTCGGCGGCGCGTCGGGCGCCATCCTCACCGGCGTGTTCGCCGTCGCGGCTTATGGCGGCACGTCGGGCCTGATCGAGGGCAATGCCGGCCAAGTGCTCAACCAATGCATCGGCGTCGGCACCGTGTTCATCTACGACGTGGTCGTGACCTTGATCATCCTGAAAGTCGTCGATCTCGTCATCGGCTTGCGCGTCAGCGAAGAAGTCGAGCGCGACGGCCTCGATCTCGCTCTGCACGGGGAGACGGTGCAGTAGTTTTTGCCGACAACGGTCGGGGCGGACATCCCGGCACCGTCCCGATCGTCGAGAGGCCCTGGCGCGAGCCGGGGCCTCTTTTTTTGTGGAGGGGCGCTCAGTTCCGTAGGGTAAGTTAGCCGAAGGCCTAACTCGCCGTTTCGGGAACATCGGCAGATTACGCTATTCTAATCCGCACTAGGGGCTGTCCCGCGGAAGCCAAAAGGTGAACCGCAACTGAATTTCGATATGCTCATACTTTGATGCAACGACAGACGACGATCAAATGGCAACGAGGTCTAGTACAACAGCAATTCGAAGCAAGATAATGCGATCGGTCAAGTCAAATAACACCGGTCCAGAACTTGCGCTGCGAAAACTTTTATACAGCATGGGCTATCGATTTCGTTTGCACAATTCTCTTTTGCCGGGCAGGCCAGACATTTGTCTCTCGCGAAAAAGGGCGATTTTTGTACATGGTTGCTTTTGGCATCAACATGCAGGGTGCCGAAAATCCGGCATTCCAAAATCGAACCTCAGCTATTGGAGGCCCAAGCTGCGCAAGAACGTCGAGCGTGACCGCCGTACCCGGCGAGCACTACAGAAGATGGGATGGCGCATTCTAGTTATCTGGCAATGCAATCTTAAAAATGAAAAAGCGGTTCGTAACAAACTAAAGAAGTTTCTCGGGCCGCCGGCCGCGGGCCCCCAGCGAAGCGCCGCGAATGTGGCGTCGGCGCAATTCGCGCCGCTCCTCATCGCTCATCGTAATCGCTGACGGCCGATTTCGAGGATTTCCTCGCAGGCTACGCGCATCTCTTTGCCATCCAAGTTGGCTCGCAATCGCGCGCGCGATGACCGCTGCCAACGGAGGCGGTACAGCATTTCCGACTTGTCTATATTGCTGGAGGCGAGGAATCCAATCTGGCCAAATAAATTCGTCGCAAAATCCTTGAAGCCGCGCAAATTCACGCACAGTGATTACCCGATTGTATTCGTAATGGATTGGCCTGAGGGGTGAAAAGTTCCCCGTACCGGCGCGCAATGTGTATGAAGGACGATTTGGATGTAATCGGTCATGGAACGAACCGGATTCCCGCTGCCCTGGCTCCAATTTTGCGAGACGCGATAACATATCGGATGTATGTTCCGTAGGCTCGTGATTGTAAATACCGCACTCACCAAAATCTCCGGCAGGCGGCAAATCGTGTAAGACATCGCGCGCCGTCATGTACGGCGCAGGTTTTTTTCGAAGAAGATCGCGCTCTCCATGAGTTTCCTTAGGAAAGGTAAGCGCGCGATTCTTCGCGCCAATTGCAAACAATCGACGCCGAACTTGAGGAACGCCGAAGTCGGCAGCAGCCAAAATTTTCGCGCAAATCCGATAATCTTGAGCCTGCAAGTCGAATACGAACTTATCGAATAGTCGACCGCCATCGATTTTTGACAAATTGGGAACATTCTCAAATAGAACAACCTTCGGATTCAGCTCGCGTACCAAACGTACGAAATGAAAAATCATATCCGCGCGCTGATCGGCGCTACCCAATCTTTTGCCCACAATACTAAAAGGCTGACATGGCGGCCCCCCAATTAGAAAATCAATTTTTGAAATGCCCGCAGTAGCAAGCAGTTCTTCGCCGGTAGCTCGACCCAGATCAGTCACAAACCCTTTTGATCTTCGGTGAGCGTGGTTGTAATTGTAAGCTTCAATAGCGCGACGATCGACATCGAAACCGGCTACAACCTTGACGCCCGCATCAAGAAAGCCAGTAGAAAGCCCGCCGCAGCCACAAAATAACTCAATTCCAACGGGCGAGTATTTCATGTCAGCGTAGCCTTGGTTGTTAGAATTATTTCTAATTGCTTTTCAGAAAGCGAAAGCGTGTAGCTACCGCTCTTTATGATCTTCAAGTCAGCTGCTTTCGTTGCTGCGTTAAACTCCATAATGTGGAGGATAAAATCGTAATCAACTTTAATTGCGAGTGGCCGGATGACGAGACCCCGAAAGTAGTGCTTGGAATATTGCACCATATTAAAAACTTGGACCCGATTGAGCGCATCGGCTGCAGCTTTTGCTTCAATCGGAAACACAATGGGAATCTCCTCATCGCTCAGCGCAACGCCAACATCGATTGCGTCGAGTTCGGCTTGACCAACACCCGGCACGCTCTTCCGTACATGGCTGCGTAAGCGATAAATCTGTAGGCCAGTGAAGTGGTCGAAAATTTTGCAATAACTTGCAACTGTAAGGACAGCTTGTTCGTCCATATCTGCTAGCTTTTCTGGAAGCAGTCGGCGCACGGGTAGCGGCGTAATATCCAAAGCCTCCGTTACATGACTGTCTATCGCCTCGAAAATTGTGCTTGAGCCCTTTTCGAACTGATACTGACCTCGCCCGATTGCACGGAGAATGAAAAACCCTTTGTCCAGGATTTCTTTAGGTAGGATCGTACGCGAGCGCATGCGGTAGATGAGATCAGCGGGGTTTCGAACCTCGAGCCGTAATGCATCCGCCGCGTTTCGAATATCGTCTAAACTAAATAGCACCGATGACGCGCCCTTACGCCAACGAGACCTAAAGATGTGCAGCAGGATCGGGCCGTACACCTTGCTGGTGAGACCGTGAGCTTGGAGTGCTCTCTTCTTCGAGCCCTGCACCATGTTCTGTCCCGAATCCGAGGAACGGAGGATATCGAGGGTGTCCCGCCCGTCCATAAATCCCTATAGAACAAATAGAGAACATACACAAGGCGACTTAGCGAGCGGAGCCGGGATTGAACGAAGCGAGTGTAGCCCGGATTGAACGGAGTGAAATCCGGGATTGTGTTCGGGACTGGACCGCCGTTCCCGGATTTCGCTCCGCTCAATCCGGGCTACTTGCTGAAGTTTACGTGGACGATCCGAACCGCTTCCACGCTGCTTGTCGGGAGACGGCAAGCGCCTGGCCGATGGTTGCCCAACTCACGTCGCGCTCACGGAGAATGTCGGCGATATCCTGCATCCCCGCATTGATCCTCTCGAATGCACCATTGTGTCTGGCCAAAGTCTTTAACAATAACTCGGTGGGCGCGTGGTCGGGCAACAGTGACGGCATCGCTTGCGTTGTTGGCTTCCGCTTCTCCTTGATGATTTGCCGACAAAGGTGCACGCATTCATCGCAAATGAATACGCCGGGGCCGGCGACGAGTGTCTTGACCTCGGTCTGTGCCTTCCCGCAAAACGAGCAGCGGTATAGGCGCTTGGTATTTTTTGCCTCTGACATGGCTCTGCCTTTTTCGTCAACGACAGGATGACAGTCAACCATGCGTTGACACTTTTGTCAACCTTATGTTGACATGCCGACGCCGGCGTCAATTTCAAAGCAAGCGTAGCCCGGATGGAGCGGAGCGAAATCCGGGGGGCATCGACGCCTCATGGCAATCCCGGATCGCTACGCTCCATCCGGCTACGCATTTGAAAGATCGTGCAAAAATCGCATCCTTGCAAATCTTTTCCGAAGATTCTGATCGATTTTCGATCGCGGTCGCATCGTGCGTCGACACCGTTGCGATCCAATGTTTCACGGCAACAAGACCGCCGCTTCAATGACTTACAAGGACCCCGCGTCCCCAATTCAGCGACCGCATTTGACAACCGTCGCCGCATGGTTTTGAAGGAAAAAATCCCGCTCACCAAGGGACGCCTTCCGGAGGCAAGCCGTGAGGTGGAGCGGGTGCGGTGCTCGCGGGCGGATTTGCAGTCCGCTCCCGGGCGGCTTGGGTATCAGTCTCCCGACATTATGACCGGGATGGGAGGTGCTCCCTGGACTGGGACAGGCGAAGGCGGGTAACGCCCGTTCAGACCGCGTCCCAGGAAGCCTGGCCTGAAGCCGAGCCTTTGGGATGGAATAATTCCCTTAGGTGAGAGCCGTGGTGGAACGCCGACAGGCGTGCGCGCTCCGCTGAGCGCGCGCCGCGTCGCAAGCGCGGTGGTTGGATCTGCGTCTGTCGGCGTTCTGCCTCCCCTCTTTGAAGAGGGAAGAAAAAAGCAAGTGGCGAGTGATGGATAGCGAAGCGGACTTTTCCAATTCGCACCTCGCCATGGATCAAGCTCCGACGCGGATCGCGTTGTGAGGGCGCTGGCTCTTTCCGCCCCCGCGTTAGCGGGGGAGGGGGACCACTGGAGCTCGCGTAGCGAGCGAACCGTGGTGGAGGGGGCGCCGGACGCGGAGCTTCATTTTCGTCGCAGAAGATTCTCTTCGCAGGAAGAAGCAAGCGAATATGTCCGGACATCATCAAGACTTCTTGCGGCGCGTTGAGCCCGGCGCCCCCTCCACCGCCCTTCGGCATAGCCGACGCTTTGCGTCGGCGTACTTTACGTACAGAACGGCGGCCAAAGGCCGCCTATGCCCCCTCCCCGCTGTCGCGGGGGCGGATGGAGCGAGCCGCTTTGCGGGGGCCAAAATCCCGATGGTTAAACGGGTCTTAACCTCGCCAAACCTATGCTATGGCGGTCGCCAATGCGGCGGGCGGCCCCGCAGTTGATCGATGTACAGGATGACCGGCCAGTCTGCCCCTTCGCAAATTCCGGCAACGGCCTCGCGCGCCACCGGCTCGCGCTCGCCGTTCGTGCGGCTGCGCGAGTTGATCGATCGTTTCCCGCCGGGCCAGTCGGCGATCAGCCTGGCGGTCGGCGAGCCGCAGCATCCGATCCCGCCGTTCGTCGGCCCGATCATTGCCGCCCATGTCGCCGAGTTCGGCCGCTATCCGGCCAACAAGGGGCTCGACGAGTTCGGCGTCGCGGTCGCGGGGTGGCTGGGCCGCCGCTATCACCTGCCGCGCCCGGTCGATCCGGCCAACGAAGTGCTGGTGCTCAACGGCACCCGCGAGGGACTTTTTCTCGCGGCGCTCGCCGCCAAGACCTGGGTGACGCCGCGCATGGGCCCGCCGGCCGTGCTCATTCCCAATCCGTTTTATGCCGCCTACGCCGCCGGCGCGATCGGCGCCGATTGCGAGCCGGTCTATCTGCCGACCACGCGCGCGACCGGCTTCCTGCCCGATCTCGACGCGCTCGACGACGCCTTGCTGGCGCGCACGGTGGCGTTCTACATCGCCTCGCCGGCCAATCCGCAGGGCGCCGTTGCCGACCGCGATTATCTCTTCCGCCTCACCGCGCTGGCGCGCCGCTTCGGCTTTTTGATCTTCGCCGACGAATGCTATTGCGAGATCTACAGCGAGGAACCGCCCGCCGGCATGCTCGAAGCCGCAGGCGCGGATTTCGCCAATGTCGCGGTGTTCCATTCGCTGTCGAAGCGCTCGAGCCTGCCGGGGCTGCGCATCGGCTTTGCGGCGGGCGACCGCTCGTTCATGCAGGCCTATCTCGAACTGCGCAACGTCGCCGCGCCCATGGTGCCGACGCCGATGCAGCACGTCGCCATCGCCGCCTATAACGACGAGAAGCATGTCGAGGAGAACCGGCGCCTCTACCGCGAGAAATTCGATCTCGCCGACCAGATCATCGGCGACCGCTACGGCTATGTACGCCCCGCCGGCGGATTTTTCCTCTGGCTCGACGTGGCGGTGCACGGCGGCAGCGAAGCGGTGGCGCTAAAACTTTGGCGCGAAGCCGGCTTGCGCGTGGTCCCCGGCCGTTATCTCGCCCGCGAGCAGGACGACGGCAGCAATCCCGGCGCCGACTATATCCGCGTCGCCATGGTGCAGAACAACGCAATCACCGCCGAGGCGCTGCACCGCCTCGTCGCGGTGCTGGGTTGAGCATGATGACACCACTTCGTCATTGCGAGCGAAGCGAAGCAATCCAGGCGGCCGCGCCGAAGACTGGATTGCTTCGTCGCGGAGCCTGTCATCGGGCCGGCCACTTCGGCCGGACCCGTTGGCTCCTCGCAATGACGCCGCGGGGCAACCACGATGTCGATGATCGATCGCAGCCTCGACGGCATGGCCTCCCTCTCCGGCCACCTCGGCGCCTTGCTCAAGCGACGCCTGCGCGAGGTCGGCGGCATTGCGCTGCTCAGCCTCGCCATGATGGCGGCGCTGGCGCTCGCCACCTGGTCGGTCCAGGACCCGTCGCTGAGCCACGCCACCGACGCGCCGGTGCGCAATCTGCTCGGCCATACCGGCGCGATCACCGCCGATCTGTTGATGCAGCTGCTCGGCCTCGGCTCGCTGGCGCTGTTGTTGCCGATCGCGATCTGGGGTTACCGGCTGCTCGGTCACCGCCCGCTCGACCGCGAGCGGCTGCGCATGTTGCTGTGGCTGTTCGGCGCGGTTTTGGCGGCGGCCTTCGCCTCCTGCCTGCCGCGCAGCGCGCACTGGCCGTTGCCGTGCGGGCTCGGCGGCGTCATCGGCGACGCCGTCTTGCGGCTGCCGACGCAGCTGTTCGGCGTGCCCATGGTCGGCGCCAATCGCCTCGCCGCCGCGATCGTGCTCGGCATCGCGGCGCTGGTCGCCTTCGCCGGCGCGGCCGGCATCATCTGGCGCGACGCGGCGGACGACGATGAAGAGAGAGGAAAAGAACCGTCGAAGACGACGACGACAGCGCGTGGATTTCGCTGGGCCGGCTGATGCATGCGGTTTTGAGTTTCCGCGCCCGCATCGCGCGCCTGTTCCGCCGCCGCACCGTGACGCAAGCCGCGCCGCGTCCCGCTGTGCCGCGGCGCATCGAGCCGCGCTTCGACGCGCCGTCGGTGCAATATGCCGGCGACGAAGCCGACGACGCGGCTGAGGAAGCCGACGACGCCGAGCCGCGCGCGCCGCGCAAGCCGCGCGCGCCCAAACCGCGCCGCTCGAGCGGCGGCTACACGCTGCCCGCGCTCGAACTGTTGATGCAGCCGAGCAAGGTCGGCCGCACCACCGTGAGCACCGAGATCCTTGCAGCAAAACGCCACCGCGCTCGAAGGCGTGCTCGGCGACTTCGGCGTGCGCGGCGAGATCATCAATGCGCGGCCGGGGCCGGTGGTCACGCTCTACGAGCTCGAGCCCGCGCCCGGCATCAAATCGTCGCGGGTGATCAGCCTGGCCGACGACATCGCGCGCTCGATGAGCGCGCTGTCGGCACGCGTCGCCGTGGTCTCCGGCCGCAACGCCATCGGCATCGAGCTGCCGAACCCGACGCGCGAGAAAGTCTATCTGCGCGAGCTCTTGGCCTCGCGCGATTATGCCGACACCAGCCACCGGCTGCCGCTCTGCCTCGGCAAGTCGATCGGCGGCGAATCCGTGATGGTCGATCTGGCGCGCATGCCGCATCTGCTCATCGCCGGCACCACCGGCTCGGGCAAGTCGGTCGCCATCAACACCATGATCCTGAGCCTGCTCTATCGGCTGCATCCCGGACCAATGCCGGCTGATCATGGTCGATCCGAAAATGCTGGAGCTCTCCGTCTATGACGGCATCCCGCATCTGCTCACCCCCGTCGTCACCGATCCGAAAAAGGCGGTGGTCGCGCTCAAATGGGCGGTGCGCGAGATGGAGGAGCGCTACAAGAAAATGTCAAAACTCGGCGTGCGCAACATCGACGGCTACAATGCGCGCGTCGTCGAGGCCAACGGCAAGGGCGAAAAACTCACCCGCACGGTGCACACCGGCTATAACCGCGACACCGGCGAAGCGATCTACGAGCACGAGGATCTCGATCTCGAGCCGCTGCCCTATATCGTCGTCATCGTCGACGAGATGGCCGACCTGATGATGGTCGCCGGCAAGGATATCGAAGGCGCGGTGCAGCGGCTGGCGCAAATGGCGCGCGCCGCCGGCCTGCACGTGATCCTGGCGACGCAGCGGCCGTCGGTCGACGTCATCACCGGCACCATCAAGGCGAATTTCCCGACCCGCATCTCGTTCCAGGTCACCTCGAAGATCGACAGCCGCACCATCCTGGGCGAGCAAGGCGCCGAGCAGCTGCTCGGCCAAGGCGACATGCTCTACATGGCCGGCGGCGGCCGCATCAGCCGCGTGCACGGGCCGTTCGTGTCCGACGAAGAGGTCGAGAAGGTCGTGCGTCACCTCAAGACGCAGGGCACGCCGGAATATCTCGAAGCCGTCACCGCCGAGGAGCCGCAGGACGAGGACGGCAATCCGGTCTTCGACGCCACCGCCATGGGCGGCGGCGAAGGCGGCGATCTCTACCAGCAGGCGGTGCAGGTCGTGGTCCGCGACCGCAAGGCCTCGACCAGCTACATCCAGCGCCGGCTATCGATCGGCTATAATCGCGCCGCGTCCCTGATGGAGCGCATGGAGCAGGAAGGCATCGTCGGCCAGCCCAATCACGCCGGCAAGCGCGAAATCCTCGTCGAAGGCGCCGACGAGGATGCCTATTGAGAATCGACGCATTGGCCTTTATTCGGAACCGGTAGCCGCGAATTCGCCATAACGCGCGATTAGCGGATTGCGGCGGGGCGTATCCAGTACGGCAGGAGAAGACTATGGCGGGACGGCGCGCGACGACGATCCTCGTGGCGACATTATGCACCGCGCTTGCCATGGCTTCGGCGTCTGCCGAGAACGTGCCGCTGCCGACACCCGCGCCGCAGCCCAAGTCGGCGCCGCGGCGCCGCCGCCCGCGGCCAATCCCGGCCCGCCGGCAGCCAGCGATGCCGCGCCGTCGCGCCCGGGCTTTTTCCCGTTCTCGTTCATGGACAAGGGCGGTCCGGCGCAGACGACCACCGCGTTCGACACCAAGCAGCGCGCGACCTCGACCGGATCAGCCTTTATCTGTCGAGCGTGCAGACCTTGGTCGGCAATTTCGTCCAGATCGGGCCCGACGGCGGGCGCACCCAAGGCACCTTCTACATTCAAAAGCCCGGCAAGGTGCGCTTCGAGTACAATCCGCCGACGCCGATCGATATCATCGCCGACGGCTCCTCGGTGATGGTGCGCGACCGCAACCTGGCGACCCAGGATCTCTACCCGCTGTCGCAGACGCCGCTGCGCTACCTGCTCGCCGACCGCATCGATCTCTTGCGCGACACCGACGTCGTCAGCGTGTCGTCCGACGACACTTTCGTCACCGTCGTTATCGAGGAGAAGCAATTGGTGGTCGGCACCAGCCGGCTGATGATCATGTTCGACGCCAAGGATTTGGCGCTCAAGCAGTGGACCGTCACCGATCCGCAGGGGCTGACACCACGGTTGCGGTGTTCAATCTCGACGCGACCAAAAAGCCCGATCCGAACCTGTTCGTGATCAATTACCAGCGCAATACGGGCGCGAACTAGGAATTCAGTGGTCAGAGAGTGCTGCGCCCTGGCGCTTTTGCGTTGGAGCCTTTATCTGATTGCCGACCACTGACCTCCGACTCCTGATTGCCGTGAAGCTCAAACTCACGACCTGGAACATCAATTCGGTGCGGCTGCGCATCAACTTGGTGGCCAAATTCATCAAGGCGGTTCGTCCCGACATTCTCTGCCTGCAAGAGACGAAGTGCCCCGACGACGCGTTCCCGCTCAAGCGCTTCAAGCGGCTCGGTTACGAGAGCGTCGCGCTCAACGGCCAGAAGGGCTATCACGGCGTCGTCGTGCTCTCGCGGCTGCCGTTCGAGAGCTTCAACGCGCAAAGCTTCTGCGGCAAGACCGACTGCCGGCATGTTTCCGCGGTGTTCGGCGAGCGCGCCGGATTGCGCGACCCGATCACGGTGCATAATTTCTACGTTCCCGCCGGCGGCGACATTGCCGATCCGACGCTCAATCCGAAATTCGCCCACAAGCTCGCCTTCCTCGACGAGATGCGCGATCACAACATGCTCAGGCCGAAGGCCTCCGAGCGTTCGATCCTGGTCGGCGATCTCAATGTGGCGCCGCTCGAGCACGACGTCTGGAGCCACAAGCAGATGCAGCGCGTGGTGTCGCATACGCCGATCGAATGCGAAAAGCTCGTCGCCGCACAAAACGCCGGCGGCTGGGTCGACAGCATGCGGCGGCACACGCCGGAGCCGGCGAAGCTCTACACCTGGTGGAGCTATCGCGCGCCGGACTGGGCGACCGCCGACAAAGGCCGCCGCCTCGATCACATCTGGACCTCGCCGATGCTGGCCGACCGCGTCTCCGCCATCGGCATCGCCAGGGCTTATCGCGGCGCCGAGCGGCCGTCCGATCATGTGCCGGTAACCGCGACCATCGAAATATAATTCCGGCCTTGCCTCGCTTCACACGATTGCTTTAGCCGCGTATTTGTCTGTTTCCGGCGCAGTGGCGCCGCGTTAATTCGAAAATTTCCTACTTAATTCATGAACGAAAGCGGTAGATCACCATGCTCGGCGTTTCGACCACGGGCAATGCGACCCTCATTGCCTACGACGACAAGCCGATTCTCGCCACCGATCCCTGGTTCGGCGACGAGAACCCCGCGTATTTCGGCAGCTGGGGCCTGAGCCACCGCATTCCGGCCGCCTGCAAGAATGACATCCTGAACGCCAAATACATCTGGTTCTCGCACGGCCATCCGGACCATCTCAACAGCGACAGCCTGCAGCAGATCCGCGGCAGGCACATCCTGCTCGCCGCCCATGTCGGCAGCCGCATCGAGCACGATCTGCGCGCGCAGGGATTTACGGTCTCGATCCTGCCCGACCGGCAATGGGTCGAGCTTTCGCCGCGGGTGCGCGTGTTCTGCATCTCGACCATGATCCAGGACAGCATCCTCCTGGTCGACGTCAACAAGCGACTCTTCGTCAATCTCAACGACGCCGGCACCCGCGATTGCACGATGCTGATCCGCAAGATCGTCGCCGGATACGAGCACAGTTACATGATGTGCCTGTCGGGCTACGGCGACGCCGACATGATCAATTTCTACGACGAGAGCGGCATCTTCATCGCGCCGGCCGCCGGTCTGAAGCCGCCGCCGGGACGACAAGTCAGCTTGCGGGCGCTTTCGCTCGGCATCCGCAATGCCATTCCGTTCAGTTCGTTCCACTCCTATCAGCGCACCGATTCGATCTGGGCGCAGAACTACGTCACGCCGCTTGCCGATTATGCGCGCGGCTTCGACCACCAGAACCACAATTTCATTCCGGCGTTCTCGCACATCGATTGCGCGACCGGCGAGGTCATCGCGCTCAATCCGCCGAGCATGGAAACCGTGATGCGCCCGCCGGAAGATTTCGGCGACAATTGGAGCGACAGCCTCGAACGCGGCGATCTCGCCAAGCTGGCCGACTATTTCCGCAGCCGGGAGCTGGTGCGCGATTATCTGTCTTTCATCAATTTCCGCGTCGGCGGCAGCGACAATATCATCTCGCTCGACGGCACCAAGGGCCGCGGCATCACCTTCGAGGTGCCGCGCAACAGTCTGATGACGGCGGTCGACTATGAGATCTTCGACGATCTTCTCATCGGCAATTTCATGAAGACCACGCTGCACAAGTTCGACTCGCTCTATGACGGCGACTTCAACTTCGCGGTGACCAAGTTCGGCGACAACGGCCGGGCCAAGACCCACCGCGAGGTCGACACCTATCTGCGCGAGTACCGGCGCCGCGCCGGCGCCGATTGGTATTACCACCGGCTCTACGAAAATACGCTCGCCCGCGTCCGCTCGAAGGCGATCGCCTATCTGCCGCGCGAATCCCCGACCTGGCGCGTGGCCTATCAGATGTACCGCATGCTGGTCGCATCCCGGCACTGAGCCGCGACCGCACGTCGCCGATCGCGGTCCCTGCCCGTCATCGCGCGCTATTGCCAAGGTTCTGTTGCGGCTCCGGCGCCACGCGCTAGGATGGAGCGGTAGCGCGAGGCGGCTCTGATGCATTCATTGAAGAAATCCTGGATTTGCTTTCTCAAGTTGCAGGAGCGCTCGCGCGAACCCGGTCTCACCGCGCTGATGTTTATCGAAGGAACGCTGATCTTCATCATCATTCCGCTCGCCGGCGTCGGCATGATGCCGGAACTCGTTCTGGCCGCGACGTTCATTTTGTTCGTGCTCGCCACGCTGTTGGTGACGTCGCGCAGTCACTGGGCCGCCGGCGTCGTGCTGATTGCGGTGTTGCTGAGCCCGGCCGGTGCCTTCGTTCATGCCGAGGACCCGTCGCCATTCACCGAGGGGCTTAGTCTGGCGGGGCGTTTGCTCGCGCTCTCGGCATTGAGCGTGGTGATCGCGCGGGCGGTCTTCGGACCCGGGCGCGTGACCTGGCATCGGGTTCAGGGTGCGGTCGTGCTCTACATGAACATCGCGCTGTTCTTCTTCACCCTCTATCGGGTTTTGACCACGCTGGTGCCGAACGCCTTTAACGGCCTGCCGCAAATCGGCGCCGAACACGGTTCCGGCGCGGCGCTGCTCTATTTCAGTTTCTCGACGCTGACCACCGTCGGTTATGGCGACATCACGCCGGTCTATCCGCTGGCGCGCAACCTCGCCAATCTTGAAGCGGTGATCGGGCAATTGTTTCCCGCAACACTGTTGGCGCGGCTGATCAGCCTCGAGATCGAGCATCGCCGGCAATCGAAGAGCGGTTGAGCGAGGCGGCGATGGACGCGCAACCGAGCCAGCGGACTTCGTCAAGCCGAACTTGGTTGGGGCACATCGCAACGCTGTCGTGCTGTCTGTTCGTTTCGCTCGCACCGACATGCGCGTTCGCGCAAGGCGCGGGGTCGACGCTCGCAGAGATCGCGTCCTATGCTGGTCCCGACCGCATCGCAAAGCTCGTCGCCGGGGCGAAGAAGGAGGGCGCGGTCAATATCTACACCTCCGAAACGGTCGAAGACCTCGGTGCGCTCAGCCTGGCGTTCCAGAACAAATACGGCATCAAACCGAACGTTTGGCGCGGCAGCTCGGAGGATATTTTGCAACGCGCCGTCGTCGAGGCGCGCGGCGGCCGGTTCGATGCCGATGCCTTCGAGACCGGCGCGACGGCGATGGAATTGCTGCATCGGGAGCTGTTGCTGCAGCAGATCGACTTGGCGGCAGCCGCCGATCTGGCGCCCGAGGCGATCCAGCCGCACCATGAATGGATCGGCACGCGCTACAATATTTTTGTCGCCGCCTATAATACGCGGCTCGTAGCCGGCGCCGATTTGCCAAAGAGCTACGACGATCTGGCTGATGCCAAATGGAAGGGCAAGCTCGGCATCGAGGCCGACGACAGCGATTGGTTCGGCGCGGTGGTCGAGGCATTGGGCGAGGAGCGCGGCCTAAAACTGTTCCGCGACATCGTCGCGGCCAACGGCATATCGGTGCGCAAGGGCCACACGCTGTTGGCCAATCTTGTGGTGTCCGGCGAAGTGCCACTGGCGATATCGACGTATTTCTACAAAGTGGCGCAGTTGAAGAACCGCGGCGCTCCCATCGAGGCGCTGACGCTCGCGCCCGTGGTGGCGCGCTTCGAGGGCGCCGGCGTCGCTCGTCGTGCGCCGCATCCCTATGCCGCCATATTGTTCATGGAATTCATGCTGACCGATGCCCAGGACATTTTGGCCAAGCGCAATTTCTTTCCGGCGGACGTCAGGGTCAAATCGATGCCGGCGGGGCTGACGTTCCTCGATCCGGCAAAAGCCCTGGATCAAAGCCAGAAATGGAGTAAGTACTACCGCGATATCGTGACCCATCCGGCGCGTTGAATCGCAGAGGGCGACGCAAGCGGACATGAGGAACTGACATGGGCAAGCGCCAACACGACCCGGACAAGGAACGGGTCTTCGTTCGCCCCATCACCGGTGCCTATAGCCTCACCGACGAGCTCAAGCGCCTGCGCGCCGATGCCGCGGGTGATCAAAGGCAAAGAAACCAAGCTCGACGGCGGCCCGCAGCATTTCAGCCGCCACTATGTCGAGCCCGAGGATGGCCTGTGCCAGACGCTGCACATCCATCTCGAGGAATATGCGCCGGGCGGCACCACCCAGAAGCACGGCCACGTCAACGAGGCGGCGTTCTACATTCTCGACGGTGCCGGCTACGAGATCCACGACGGCGTGCGCTACGACTGGAAGGCCGGCGACGTCGCCATCGTGCATAACAATTGCGTCCACCAGCATTTCAATGCCAGCGCCCGCGAACCGGCCCGCGCCTTGGTGATCAAGACCAAGCCGATGTACCTGTTCATGAACATGCTGTTCCAGCACACGGTGATCAAACGCCCGAAGACGCCGTCGCCGACGCAGGGCAATTTCGTGCCGCGCGACGACGAGGAGGATTTCAACCATCCCTCCGGCAAGGTCGAGGAAGAGGTCTGACATGGCGTGGGACGAAGCAAACGCCTGGCTCACGGGCGCCGCCAACAAGGCGCTCTATCAAAACCTGCTCGATGACGCGACGACCCGGCCGTCGCGCGTCGCGCTGCGCAAGAAGATCGTGCATCCCGACGAAATGCCGTGGGAAATGTCGCGGCAGGGATTGCTCAAGCATCTGCTCAACGAAGAGATGAACACCCGCATGGAAACCGTCGACGCCTATATGCAGGTGATCCCGCCCGGCAGCCGGTCCGGCAAACATCGGCATCTCGCCGAGGAATGCCTCTATGTGGTCGAGGGTTTCGGCTACGACCTGCACCAGGACTGCGACGTCGAGATCACCGACACCTACGAATGGAAGCCGCAGGACGAGATCAAGCGCTACGACTGGGAAGCCGGCGACGTCATCTATGTCCCGCCTTGCACCATTCACCAGCACTTCAACGGCGATCCGGCACGGCCGGCGCGGCTGATCTCCTGCACCAACCGTATCTACAAGAATTCCGGCCTCAACGATCTGGTGCAGATCGAGAATGCGCCGGAATACGACCCAAAAGTGGTGCTTACCTCTGAGCTGGTGCGGCAATATCTCGAAGGCCAGGCCGAGAAGGTCGCCTGAAGCGGACCAACGCTATTGCGGCTCGGGGCCGCCGCGCGCCAGTGCCGCGCGGACATTTTCGACATCGCGCGACCATTGGTCGGCCCGCGAAGCGAGCAGCTCGCGCAGGCGCTGCGCGGCGTCCGGATAGCCTTCGAGCATGCGCAGGAACATCGAGCGCGAAATGCGGAGCACGACCGAGTCCTCACGCGCCCGGGCGGTCGCCGGCCGTTTGGTTTCCGCGATCAGGGACATTTCGCCAAGCAGCGTGCCTGGGCCGGCGACGACTTCGGATTTGTTGCCGCGTTCCGTCGAAAGACTGAACGACCCGCGTTGGATGATGTAGCCGCCGTCGGCCGTTTCGCCGACGGTGAACAACACCTGGCCGGCCTCCACGCTGTAGCTTTCGGCGCCGATGGCGACGATGCGCAGCGCACCGGAACCGAGCCGGCGGAAAATCGGAATCCGTTCCAGGAACGCGATGTCGTCTTCGATCGTCATGCTGGCCGCTGGCTACGGCACCAGTTTATAGCCGCCGGCTTCGGTAACCAGGATCGAGGGCGCGGCGGCGTCCTTCTCGATTTTCTGCCGCAAGCGATAAATGTGGGTTTCCAGCGTGTGGGTGGTGACGCCGGAATTGTAGCCCCAAACCTCCTGCAACAGCGTCTCGCGCGACACCGGCCGCTGCCCGGCGCGATAGAGATAGCGCAGGATCGCGGTCTCCTTCTCGGTCAGCCGGACCTTGTTGCCCTTGGGATTGAGCAGGATTTTCGAGCTTGGCCGGAACGTATAGGGGCCGATGGTGAAGACCGCGTCTTCGCTGGCCTCGTGCTGGCGCAGCTGCGCCCGGATGCGGGCCAGCAGCACGGCAAAGCGGAACGGTTTTGTGACGTAGTCGTTGGCGCCGGACTCCAGCCCCAGGATGGTGTCGGAATCGGTGTCGTGGCCGGTCAGCATGATGATCGGCGCCTTGAAGCCGTTCTTGCGCAGGATGCGCACGGCTTCGCGGCCGTCGATATCGGGCAGGCCGACGTCCATGATGACGAGGTCGATCTGCCCGGCCTTGGCGGCCTGCACGCCCTTGCTGCCGTTCTCGGCGCCGACGGCTTCGAACTCCTCGTGCAGCGACAGCTGTTCGGTCAGCCCGTCACGCAGCTCGGCATCGTCGTCGACGATCAGGATCTTGCGCGTGTTGGGCATTCAGTTCGACCCCGCAGCCGCTTTGCCGCGCCGGAAGGCGCGAAGTAGAAGGGGCAAGATACAAGAGCCGTCGCACCTTGGGAATCGGCGATCGGGCCAAAGAATGGACCATGGAACGTATTAAGCGACGGACCACGCGACCGACCGCAATTCGTTCGGTCCGCGTCAGCACCCGGCCGGGCCGCAAATCCCAGGGCTGGCTGTTTGCCGGGCCGTTGTCGATACCCGTTGCGCTCGGCCGCACCGGCATCAAGGCCGACAAGCGCGAAGGCGACGGCGGCACCCCGCGCGGCCGATTTCGCCCGCTGCGGCTGTGGTGGCGCGCCGATCGCCTGCCGCGGCCGCGGACCCTGCTGCCCATTCGCCGCATCGGTCTGGACGATGCCTGGTGCGAGGACCCGCACGATCGGCGCTACAATCAGGCCTACCGGCGCTCGGCCAATGAACCAGGCGACCGGCTCCGCCGTGGCGACCGCCTCTACGACATGGTCATCGAAATCGACCACAATACCCGGCCGCGCGTGGCCGGCCGCGGCAGTGCTGTTTTCATCCATGTGGCCCGACCGGGTTTCGGGCCTACCGCCGGCTGCGTCGCGCTGCGGCCGCGGGACCTCAAGACCCTGCTGAGCCGCATCAATTCGAAGACCCGAATATTGATTCAGTCTTAGTGGCCCAAACTTCGCGCCCCGAAAATCGCCGAGCCGACCCGCACATGGGTGGCGCCGAACGCGATCGCGATTTGGAAGTCGGCGCTCATGCCCATCGAGAGGAGCTTTAGCCCATTACGGCCGGCGATCTTTGCGGTCAGGGCGAAATGCGGCGCCGGCGCTTCATCCGCGGGCGGGATGCACATCAGGCCCGCAATCGGCAGCCCGTGGCGGTCGCGGCAGGCGGCGAGGAAGCCGTCGGCGTCCTGCGGCAGCACGCCGGCCTTTTGCGGCTCGGCCCCGGTATTGATCTCGGCGAACAGCACTGGGCGCCGGCCCTGCTTGGCGATCTCCTTGGCCAGCGCCTCGGCAAGGCTTGCCCGGTCGACCGAATGGATGGCGTCGAACAAGGCCACCGCCTCCTTGGCTTTGTTCGACTGCAAGGAGCCGACGAGATGCAGTTCGAGGCCGCCGTCGCGCGCGCCGTGGCGGGCGATGAGCGGCGGCCATTTGGCCTTGGCCTCCTGGACGCGATTCTCGCCGAACACGCGCTGGCCCGCGGCGATCACCGGCGCGATGGCTTCGGCGCCGAAGGTTTTGGAGATCGCGACCAGCGTGACGGTGGCGGGGTCGCGGCCGGCATCGCGGCAGGCTGCCGCGATCTGCTCGCGCACGCCGGTGATGCCGCCCGATCGATTCATGGTTTCCATCCGGTCAACGCCGCATCGAATGATTCAAATTTTAGCAAAACCGCGAAGACCACTTTTACGTGTGTCTATTACTGTACGGAACCGGGGTCGAGGGTGCGTGATGCTGGACAATCAATCAAAGGCGCGCAAGCCGTCGTGGCGCAGCAAGCCTATTTTGAGCATCCGCGCCCGCTTGCTCGTGCTGGCGCTTTTGGCTATCGCGCCGCTGGTGTTCGACCGCGTTCACGGGCTGGAATTGGCCCGCGGCCATCGCATCGACCGCGCCCGCACCGAGGTGATCGATCTGGCGCGGCGCGGTACGGAATCGCAGCGCGAGATCATCTATTCGGTTCGCGTGCTCCTGCAAATCGTCGCCCGCGCCTATGCCAAGGTGCCGCTCGATGCGGCAAACTGCAATCAGTACCTGACCGCGCTCACCGGCAACGTGCCGTGGATCCGGGGCTTGTCGGTCGCCGGCGTCGACGGCCGCATCACATGCTCGACCGAGTCCGAAGTGATCGGATTGAACGTATCCGATCGTCCGCATTTTCAGAATGCGCTGCATTCCCGTGACTTCGCCTTGAGCGATTATCTAGTCAACCGGCTGCATCAGTGGCCGAGCCTCGTCGCCACGTTTCCGGTGATCGGCGACGACGACAATGTCAACGGCGTCGTGCTTGCGGCGATCAACCTGCAATGGGTCGGCGAGTTGGTATCGGCGGCCACGCAGCGCGCGGGCGCTTCCGTCGTCCTCCTTGACGGCAGCGGCACGCTGATCGCCGGTTCGGCCGATCAGGAAAAACTCATCGGCAAGCCGTTCGCGGCGCAGAGCCTGGCCCATGACATGCTCTCGCGCGATGAGGGCACGATGGCGACCGAGGGCTTCGACGGCATCCGGCGTATCTTCGCCTTTGTACGCGTGCCGTGGACGCAGGCGCGCCTCGCCGTCGGCCTCGACGAGCGCGCCGTGCAGGCCGACATCGCCCGTGAAACGACCGTCGCCTACCTGCAGCTGGCGCTGTTCAGCATTTTCATTCTGCTGGTGGCGTGGTTCGGCGGCGAGCAGCTCATCGTCAGGCCGATCCGCTCCCTGGTGCGCACCGCAACCCGCATCGGGCGCGGCGAATTCCATGTGCGCATCACGCAGGAGACGTGGATCGCGGAGTTCAAGCCGCTTGCCGCCGCGCTCGACGACATGGCGAAGAAGCTCGCCGAACGCGAGGAAGAATTGCGCATCGCCAACGAGCACCTCGACGAGCTGGCGAGCCTCGACGGCTTGACCGGACTGGCCAACCGCCGCGGTTTTGACCGCCAGCTCGAGCAGGAATGGCGGCGCGCCGGCGAGCTCAACGAGCCGGTGGCGCTGATGATGATCGATATCGATCACTTCAAGCTCTACAACGACCGTTACGGCCACGTCTCGGGCGACACCTGCCTGCGCTCGGTGGGCGAAACATTGTCGCTGGTGACGCTGGAAAACTGCGTGCTCGTCACGCGCTATGGCGGCGAGGAATTCGCTTTGCTGCTGCCCGGCCTCGACCTGCCGCGGGTCGCCTCGCTGGCCGAGGAGGCGCGCCGTTCGATCGAAGATCTCATGATCACCCATGCCGAAGCGCCGTGCGGCCATGTCACCATCAGCATCGGCGTCGAGTCCGTGGTGCCGCGCCCCGGCCAGACTGCCGCCGATCTGGTCGAGGCCGCGGATCGCGCGCTCTATGCCGCAAAGCGGCGCGGCCGCAACCGCGTCGACGCCAATGTTCCGACGCTGGTGAGTAGTTCGGAGCCCGCGCCGCGGACCATCTATGAGACGCCGCCGCTGGTCGCCTAGCGGCCGGTCTCACGAACGCTTGCGCTTACTCTTCTTCGGCGGCGCCCAGATCATGGCTTCGAGCTTCATGCCGTCGGGATCCGCAAAATAGACCGCGTAATAGCTGTCGCCGTAATACTCGCCCGGCGGATCGAGCACGGTCATGCCGTTCTTTTCCAGAAAAGCGCCGAGATCGTCCACCGCCTTGCGGCTGGCGAGCTCGAAGGCGTAGTGGTGGAAACCGATGTCGCCCTTGCGATATTTGTGTTTCCGCCCCTGCGCATCGGCGGCAGCGATCCAGAACAAGGTCTTGCCGTTGCTCCAGCCGGCCATGTCGCCGTATTCGTGTTTCAATTTGAAGCCGAGAAATTTTAAGAGCTTGTCGTAAAACGCCTTCGAGCGTTCGAAATCGCCGACGCTGAGAACCAGATGATCGATGCCGACGACGCGAGGCATGGAAGTTTTCCAACGTGGTTGGGCGCTTGCCTTGAACCTTTGGTCCGCCCAAGATAGCAGAAGGCTTTCGCCCCGGGATCAACGCCATGCCGCGCACTTTGTTCGACAAAATCTGGGACTCGCACCTGGTCGGACAGCGTGCCGACGGCCGCGACCTGCTCTATATCGACCGGCACGTGCTGCACGAACTGCATGCGCATCATGCCTTTACGGCGCTTGAGAAGCAGGGCCGGCCGATCCACCGGCCCGATCTGACCTTCGCCGTGCAGGACCACACCGTCGCCACCAAGGCCGGGCGCGATGACGACACCAATCCGTCGGGCACCGCGTTCTTGCGGGCGATGCGCGAAGGCACGCGCAGGAACGGTATAAGACTTTTCGACATCGACGATCCGGAGCAGGGCATCTCCCACGTCGTGGCGCCGGAGCTCGGCATCGTGCTGCCGGGCGCGACGCACGCGGTGCCGGACAGCCATGCCAGCACGGTCGGCGGCGTCGGCGCGCTCGCCTTCGGCTGCGGCACCAGCGAGATGACGCACATTCTCGCCACCCAGGTGATGGCGCTGAAGCGGCCGAAGCGCATGCGCGCGCGGCTCGACGGCCGGCTCGGCGCTCATGTCAGCGCCAAGGACGTGGCGCTGCGGCTGATTGCCGAACTCGGCGTCGCCGGCGGCCGTGGCTACGTCGTCGAATATGCCGGCTCCGCCGTTCGCGCCATGCCGATCGAGCAGCGCATGACCTTGTGCAACCTCAATATCGAGATGGGCGGACGCTCGGGTTTTGTTGCGCCCGACGATGCGACTTTCTCCTGGCTTGCCGGACGTCCTTATCTGCCGCAGGGCGCGATGTGGGATCGCGCGCTGGAAGCTTGGCGCTCGCTCGCGACCGACGACGATGCCGAGTTCGATCGCGACGTCACGCTCGACTGCGGCGCACTGGAGCCGCAAATCACCTGGGGCACCGATCCGAGCCAAGTGGTCGGCATTTCCGGCCGCGTGCCCGCGACCGCGGCGATGGATCCGAGCCGGCGCGCTGCCGCGGAAGGTGCGTTCGCCTATATGGGGCTTGATCCCGGCACGCCGCTCGCCGGGCTTCCGGTCAATCGCGTCTTCATCGGGTCGTGCACCAACAGCCGGCTGCCGGACCTTGAAGTCGCCGCCGCCGTGGTGCGCGGCCGTAAGGTTGCCGAGGGCGTTGTCGCCATGGTCGTGCCGGGCTCCTCGACGGTGAAACGCGAAGCGGAAGCGGCGGGGCTCGATCGCGTGTTCCGCGACGCCGGTTTCTTCTGGGGCGAATCCGGCTGCTCGATGTGCGCCGGCGGCAACGGCGACCGCGGCGAACCCGGCGAGCGCTGCGTCTCGACCACCAATCGCAATTTCGAAAACCGCCAGGGCCCGAAGGTGCGCACCCATCTCGCCAGCCCAGCGACTGCGGCGGCGACCGCGATCGCCGGACGCATCGCCGACGTGCGGCAATTGCTGTCGGGAGCGGCGTGATGGAACCGTTCACCCGCCATAGCGGCATCGCCGCGCCGCTTCTCAAAGACGACATCAACACCGATCAGATCGCGCCGATCCGGCATTCGCGCAGCCTCAAGGAAGATTACAAGACGACGCTGTTTTTCCGCGCCCGGGCGCGCGACGACGGCAGCGAAGAGCCGGATTTCGTCCTCAACAAGCCGCAGTTCCGCAACGCCGGCATTCTGGTGACCGGGCACAATTTCGGCGCCGGCTCGTCGCGCGAATTGGCGGTGTGGAGCATGATCGCCAACGACATCCGCGTCATCGTGGCAAAGAGCTTTGCCGACATCTATCGCGAGAATTGCCTGCAGAACGGCCTGTTGCCGATCGTGCTCGCGCCCGATGAGGCCGAGGCTTTCATGGCCCGCGTGGTGCGCGTCAACGGCGACGGCCCGTTCACGGTCGATCTGGTGACGCAGCGCATCAGCGGGCCCGGCGGCGCCGACGTCGCTTTCGAGATCGCGGCAGCCGACCGCATGCGGTTGCTCGAAGGCCTCGACGATATCGGGATGACGCTCAAGCAGATGGACGACATCGTGCAATGGGAGCAACGCGCCGCCACGGCGCAGCCCTGGCTGCAAACGGCGCGGGACAGTCGCTAAAAAAGGGAGACGCGTGATGAGCGTGCGCAAAAAACTTCGGGCGATCATGGCGGGCAAACGCCTCGTGCTGATGCCGGGCGCCTATGACGCGCTGTCGGCGCGCATCATGGAAGCCGAAGGATTTCGAGGCGATTTGCGCCGGCGGTTATGCGGCGATCGGCTCGATGCTGGCGCAGGCCGATATGGGCCAGTCCAACATGCGCGATTACGCCGATCATTACGCGCGCATCTGTGGCGCCGTCGATGTGCCGGTCTATGTCGACGCCGATACCGGTTTCGGCGGCGTCAATAATGTGCGGCAGATGGTGCGTGCCTTCGAAGCCGCCGGCGTCGCCCGCGTGTTCATCAGCGACCAGGTGTTTCCCAACCGCTGCGGTTATCTGCCGGGCAAGCAGGTGATCCCGGTCGAGCAGATGCTGGCCAAGGTCAAGGCGGCGCTCGATGCGCGGCGCGATCCGGATTTCTTCATTGCGGCGCGCACCGACGCCGCCGGCGTCGACGGCCTCAACGCCGCCATCGAGCGCGCGCGGCTGTTCATGGAGGCCGGCGCCGACATGGCCAAGCCCATGGGCGTCGATACCATCGAGGACATCAAGCGCGTGTTGCGCGAAGTCGGCGGCCCGCACATGGCGACGCTGTCGCAAGCCGCGGGCCTGAAAAAGCGCAGCCTCGAAGAGCTCGAAGCCGCCGGCGTGGTCGCCGCGACCTTCCCCTCGATCGCGCTGTTCGCCGCGGCGAACGCGGTACGCAACGTGCTGCGCATTCTCAAACGCGAGAATTCGCTCACCGCCACGTTCGATCATCTCTTGCCGCTCGACGACTATTACGAGCTGGTCGGGCTCAAAGCGATGCTGACGCGCGAGGAGAGCTACGACAAGGCGGCCGAGGCGCTGACCCAAAAGCGCGCCGCCGAATAGCCGCGATGGCTTCCAAAGCCGCGATCGCGCTTGCGCTCCTCATCGCCGCGTCGTCAGGCATTTCCAGCGTGCACGCTGAGGATTTCTACAAGAACAAGCAGCTTCGCCTGATCGCCGGCTTTCCGGCGGGCAACGACTACGATCTTGGCGCGCGGCTTCTGGTCAAATATCTGCCCAAATATATTCCGGGCCAGCCGGCCATCATCGTCCAGAACTTGCCGCAAGCGGCGAGCGTCGCCGCCGCGAATTACCTCTATACCCAGGCGCCGCGCGACGGCACCGTGCTCGGCTCGTTCTCGCGCAACATCGTCAACGACGCGCTGACCGCTCAGCCCAATGTCGAGATCGATCCGCGGCGCATGAACTGGCTCGGCGCCACGTCGCGGCCGGCGCGGGTCTGCGTGCGCTGGTACACCGCGCCGGTGAAGACGCCGGCCGACCTGTTCAGAGAAGAATTCATCGTCGGCGCCGCCGGCGCCACATCCTCGCTCGCCATCCTGCCGACGGTGCTCAACAAGGTGCTTGGTACCAAGTTCCGCATCGTCGAGGGCTACCAGGGCATGGGCGACACCCTGCTGGCGGTGCAACGCGGTGAATTGCAGGGCGCCTGCGCCTCGTTCCAGCAATTCCGCATCGTCGAACAGCAGATCAAGGACGGCAAGATGAAGTACCTGCTGCGCGCCGAGGAAACGCCGATCGCGGAGATTCCCGACGTGCCGTCGATCTTCGACTACGCCAAGACCGACGCGCAGCGCCAGCTCATGCGCTTCGTGTTCTCGTCGACCGAATTCGGCCGGCCCTATGTGTTCCCGCCCGACGTACCTCAAGATCGCGTCGACATCATGCGCAAGGCGATTGCGGACGCGGTGCACGATCCGGAACTGGTGGCCGAAGCGGCGAACATTAAAATGGACATGACGTACACATCGCCGGATCACCTGGAGCAGCTCGTCGAAAAACTCTACCAAACGCCGCCAGCCGCGATCGAAACCGTCAAATCGCTGCTGCCGAACGAAAAGTGAGACTGACCGCGCGGCTCGCCACACAATTGCGACTCGGCGATAAATTTTGGTATTGTTGCCGCAACAAACGGAGCGACCTTGCGGACAAAAACAGGCAGCGCGATTGCAGTCCTTGCCGCGGGCGTGGCGCTTGCGGCCTGCGCGGCATCGCCGCCCGCCGACCAGGCCGCCGCAAGCGCCGCGCCGGCGACAGCGGCCGCGGCCGCCGCCACACCGGCGTCGCAACTGCGCGATCTCACGCCGCAAGAGAAGAAGATCATCGTCGACGCGGTCGCACCGTCGCTCAAGGAGCCTGGGGCGGCGAAATACAAATGGACGAAATTTCCGATCGTGCCGCCGTCGGACGAGGTCAGCTATTGCGCAACCGTGGACGCCAAGAGCCCCTATGCGGCCTATAGCGGCCACCAAGCCTATATTGTCGACGCCAAGGTCGCCGGCGGCCACATCACCTCGGCCGCGCTGGGTCTCATCACCGGCGGCAAGGATACGGCCATCGTCGCCAACATGTGCGCAACGCACGGCCTCGATCCGAACTCGGCAACGTAAAA
>CAWHSO010000021.1:0-27149 GCA_963831975.1 uncultured Alphaproteobacteria bacterium | reverse complement strand
TCACAAAGACCGGGTAACGTTCCGGCGCGACTGATTGCCAATTATCTTACCTACTGTTAGTATGGAGAAGAACTCTAACTTCAACGCTATGTTGTAGGGGAATCCCGATGAGAAGATACCTAGCGGTTTTTGTTGCCATCTTTTCTCCCGGGGAGTTCACCGGGGGCCCCAAGGCCGACGACAGGCCGATTTATCCTGTCGTGGTCGTCCCCGGCATTCTCGGCAGCAGATTGTGCAGGGATGATAACGGTGAACCTTTGTGGGGTGACACCGCACGAGGGTCATTTGAGAACTTCAATTCGCTTGATCTCGCGGGTAGCAATCCGACCAAACTGCATCACTGTGGGATTGTAAAACAGATTTAAGTATTCGGCCCGCTCTATTCTGTCGATGCTTACGTCAAATTAATCGACTTGCTTAAGGATTGGGGCCTAACGGAACAGAAAGACCTGTTCATCTTCGATTATGACTGGCGACAAAGCAACTTGGACAATGCCAAGGGGCTTGAGAAATTCATATCCGACACTTTCAAGAACGGCGAAAAATTCAACATCGTAGCCCATAGCATGGGCGGATTGGTCACCCGCCTTTATTTGGAAAACACCAAAGACCACCTTCGCGTCAATAAGGTCATTTATCTCGGCACCCCATTTCTGGGCTCGGCGAATACGCTTGGCACTCTGTCGGAGGGCTGGGGAACCATTGAGAACTGGGTTGCCGGAGGCATGAATACGATCCGGCATGTGGCACTATCTTTCCCGTCGATGCTGGAGTTGTTGCCACGCTACAGCGATTGCTGCTCACGAAGATTGGAGAGGGCACATATCGACCAGTCGATATTTTCGATCCCAATCAATGGAAGAGCAACGATTGGCTGCCGCCGGATATGAAAAGCGGTCCTAGCTTCGCTAAGTTTTCCGTGAACCTGAGCAGAGCGCGATCGATATCAGCGGCGCTCGCCACTCCCATGCCCGGGGTTATCGAGGTGAAGTTCGCAGGCAATCCCATGGATAGACGATTTATTTTCGCGGTCCAGCAGGGCCATACCCAACCGAGCTCGGATAACTTGGAAGTTCTCGTTCGAGAGAGGGGATGGCACCGTCCCAGTGTGGAGCGCTGCCCGAGACATCACGCTCAAAGACCTTGCCGGGTCACTTCCGTCATTTTCGGCACACGCAACGATTTTTGACGACAAGTGGGTTCTAGATGAACTCAAGCGCGAATTGTTTTCCATCCAGGCCATTGTCGATAGACCCATCGCAGGTTTGGGCGCTCCAACGGTCCACGTCTTAGTCGAGGGAAGGCAGGAAGATTGGCCGTTGGATCGTGTGGACATTACTCCGGTCGCCACGTATTTGCGAAAAAGCGACGAAATAGTCGCCAACGTACAGCTTAAATTCGACGGATCAGCCCGAAATTTCAGGGGTGGATCTTATCGACCGCGGATCGTCTTACTCCAAGATACGAGAACCGTGGAGATGGCACTTACTGAGACTTCCTCATTGCAACAACTTGCCAATAACACGCTTGCATTCCAGGCTCGCATAGCCGCGAGCGATCTCGAAGAAGGCGCTGCCGAAATTTCGGTTGAACTACCCGACACCGGCAATAGCCTGCGCCTTGGTGTGTACGTCGTGGTCATGCAGTAGCGGCCCGGAGCGAGGTAATGAAAGGAATTATTTTTGCAGTCGTATCTGCTGTGCTGCTCGCTCGCCCTCCGGATTGCGCGGCGCAAACAAGAGACGACGTGATGAATCTCGTACGCAATAACGTCGTTTCATTGCGTGTGTTTGGAGAGAGACCTCAATTTGTCGACACCCCCCAAATTCCAATCTGGGGAACCGGCTTTGTAGTGCCATCGGTGGGTGACGCAAGCGGGCGATTGCGCATTCTGACCGCTAAACACGTTGTTGACGAAGATGCGAAGTGGGTGAGAAGGGGTAATGGCGTCGCGCGGACCGTCTACCCTCTCGTCATGGGCCAGGGTGGCGCTGTACAGGTCGAAGGTTTCCGCGGCGTTACAATAGACTCAGGCGCCGATATTGCGCAGGTCGTGGGTCCCCGTAATATGTCCGCGCTCAAAATCGACACCAGCCCGCTTACCGCCGGGCAACGGTATTTTGTCGCCAGCTGGGGGCTGGACGACAACTCCAGCCCGCCCACGCCCACCGAAGAACCATACATCAAGGAAGTTAAATACGTTGATGCGACCAATGCCCTTCCGGCCGTCCCTCCGGGACTGGTCCTATTGGAATCCCTGCCTGGTCAACCCAATAACGAGTTCAGGCACTCCGAAAGCGGCTCGCCAGTCGTCGACATCAACGGCGCTGCGGTGGCGGTTGTTGTGGAGGAGCGTCGCGATCTTACAACTAATAGGGCCTTCCAGGGACTGGCGCTTCCCTTGGCCTCGGTCAGCGATTGGCTCGTTGGGGTACAGCAAAGGCCGGTCATGGAGCCTAACCGAATTCGTTTAGACGCCTCGATTGCCATCTACCCGGATAAAGCCGATATCAATCTCACGGAATCACTTGCGGGTGCATGCGTTTTTGTGGGCAAGTACTCGGCGCGAAACGTTGAGCCGAACAGCGAGCGGGCAAAGCAGGATGCTCCGTTCGGCATCGAGTTTCTCAGTTCTGTCATCAGAGAGTTCCAGGCAGCGAATCCGTGTTTGTGACCGACGAGGAGGATTTAATTTCGAAGGACCTTGCCGCGCCGCGAACCGCCACGATATTTGCGCGCGACGGTGCAGTTTATATCCGCAGCCAATGCCCGAACGTCGTTCCCAAGCCGAAGCGCACGAATGTATCGCAGCGGATTGCGTATTACGGTCCAGTCATTGCCACAGCCACAGCGGCATACAAAATTCAGATTTGGCAATTTCTCAGGCAGGCATATCTCGGTGATTTCTTCTACTGGGGCGTCGTTAACAGCATTGAACGCTAATTTTGACTTGGTTGCGCTTCGGATTTTGAACCGAATAGTGGTTAAGTCCGAACGGCCGCCAACTGCCGGCGCATCATCGGATAATGCGTATTCTTCCCGGTGAACGGCGGAAAGCTTTTGAAATGCGCGCGCAATTCGTGACGCACCGGCGACGCCATCGCGGCATTGAAGGCGTCCGGCGAATCGAACGCCACCTCGTTGCCGATCATGTAGTCGGCCGGCGCCAGCATGCCGAACGCGCCGGCGTCGACCGGCAAATAGCACAGCACGGATCTGATCTGCGGCAGCTTGCCAAGGATCGGCGGATGGTCGGCGATATAATGCGACACGAACCCCGCCACGTTCTCCGCCGGATGATGGTAG
Source organism: uncultured Alphaproteobacteria bacterium (assembly GCA_963831975.1). Taxonomy (GTDB): domain Bacteria; phylum Pseudomonadota; class Alphaproteobacteria; order Rhizobiales; family Xanthobacteraceae; genus BOG-931. The sequence continues at coordinate 23,843 of CAWHSO010000021.1, read as the reverse complement.
CGCACCACATAGGAGAACGGCGCGCGCAGCGGCCCCGGATTCGGCGTGTCGGCGACCGGAAAAAAACGCCGCTCAAAAGGCGTGCCGGTGGCGGCAACCGGCATTCCGGCAAGGCTTTGCGCAAAGCGCGGGTCGGACAGGCCGGCTTGCAGGTTTTCGCTGGTGGCAAATTGCAGCATGGCCATGAGCAACGGCCCGGGGCCGTCGTTATTGAAAGGATCGTGCGTGCCGCCGCGCACCGGCCGGTACAGATCGACCGCGCTCAATCCGGGCAGCGCCACCCATGCCGGCGCGGCATGCCGATCCGCCCAGGCTTGGACGGCGGCCTCCTGACCCTGATCGCCGGTGCAGGCGATTTCATAAACAAAGTCTGCCACGGGCCCTCCCCTTTGCGCTTCGATCCCTAGCATAGCATCGCCGCGGGGAGATGCATTTCCGCGGCTCGAACTCGCCGCAGCCATGCCATATAAAGTGTCGCGGCGCGACGAGGCCGGGCACTGGAGAAACCTTCGTGGAATTGGCCCGCGTAAACCTGGAGGACAAATACACCCTCCAATCCGGACGCATCTATCTGTCGGGGATTCAGGCCCTGGTGCGCCTGCCGCTGATGCAGCGCGCGCGCGACCGCGCCGCGGGTCTGAACACCGCGGGCTTCATTTCCGGCTATCGCGGCTCGCCGCTCGGCACTTACGACAGCGCGCTGTGGCAGGCCAAGGCGTTGCTCGAGAACAACGACATCCGCTTCCAGCCCGGCCTCAACGAAGACCTCGCCGCCACCGCGGTGTGGGGCAGCCAGCAGGTCGGCCTGTTTCCCGGCGCCACGGTCGATGGCGTGTTCGGCATCTGGTACGGCAAAGGCCCCGGCGTCGATCGCTCGCTCGACGTGCTGCGCCACGCCAATTGGGCCGGCACCGCGCCGCTCGGCGGCGTGCTCGCCATCGTCGGGCGACGATCACGGCGCGCAAAGCACGACCACGGCCTATCAGTGCGAGCAGGCGTTCGAGGCGGCGATGATGCCGATCCTCAATCCGGCGACGATCCAGGATTATCTCGATCTCGGGCTGTTCGGTTTCGCGCTGTCGCGGTTTTCCGGATGCTGGGTGGCGTTCAAGGCGGCGAGCGAAGCGGTCGACAGCTCTGCTTCGGTTTACGTCGATCCGCAAAGGGTCGCGGTGACGATGCCGCGCGATTTCGAAATGCCGCCGGGCGGCCTGCATATCCGCTGGCCGCGCGGCGGCATGGATTGGGCGGTCGAGCAGGAGCGCCGCCTGCACGGCCCAAAGCTTGCCGCGGCGCAGGCGTTCGCGCGCGCCAACAACCTCGACCGCGTGGTGATCGATTCGCCGCAACCGCGCCTCGGCATCGTCACCACCGGCAAAGCCTATCTCGACGTGCGGCAGGCACTGAGCCGAGCTCGGCATCACCGAACAGCGCGCCGCCGAGCTCGGCATCCGCGTCTATAAAGTCGCGCTGGCCTGGCCGCTGGAGCCGCAAAGCGCGCTAGCCTTCGCGCAAAATCTCAATGACGTTCTGGTCGTCGAGGAGAAGCGCGGCTTCGTCGAGAACCAGCTGGTGAAGCTCCTCTATAATGTCGAGGCGTCGCGCCGGCCGAGCATCGTCGGCAAGACCGACGAGACCGGCGCGATCCTGTTGCCCAGCACCGGCGAGCTGACGCCCACCATGGTGGCGCGCGCCATCGTTGCGCGCTTGAAGCGATTTGGCGACACTTCGCAATTCGACGAGCGCTTGGCGCGGCTCGAAGCCTTCGAGCGGCCGGCGCCGCCGGTGTCGAGCATCCAGCGCACGCCGTTTTTCTGCTCGGGCTGTCCGCACAACACCTCGACGCGGGTGCCGGAAGGCAGCCGCGCCATGGCCGGCATCGGCTGCCACAGCATGGCGCTGTTCATGCCCGACCGCCACACCGCCACGCTGACCCATATGGGCGGCGAAGGCGTCAACTGGATCGGGCAAGCGCCGTTCACCACCGAGCGCCATGTTTTCCAGAATCTCGGCGACGGCACTTATGCCCATAGCGGGTTGATGGCGATCCGCGCCGCTGCCGCCGCCGGCGTCAATATCACCTACAAGATTCTCTATAACGACGCGGTCGCCATGACCGGCGGCCAGCCGGTGGAAGGCGCGACGACCGTGCCGCAGATCGCGCAACAAGTGCTGGCCGAGGGCGCACGCCGCGTCGTGGTCGTGGCCGACGAGCCGGGCAAATATCCGAAGCATGCCGGCTTCCCCGCCGGCGTCGCCATCCGCCATCGCGACGATCTCGACGCCGTGCAGCGCGAGTTGCGCGACATCGACGGCCTCACGGTGCTGATCTACGACCAGACCTGCGCCGCGGAGAAGCGCCGCCGCCGCAAACGCGGAAAATTTCCCGATCCGCCCGAGCGCGTCTTCATCAACGACGCGGTGTGCGAAGGCTGCGGCGATTGCTCGGACAAATCGAACTGCATTGCGGTGCTGCCGGTCGAGACCGAGCTCGGCCGCAAGCGCCGCATCGATCAGTCGAACTGCAACAAGGATTTTTCCTGCCTCAAGGGCTTTTGCCCGAGCTTCGTCACCGTGCGCGGCGCCACGCCGCGCAAGCTCGGCGGGCTTGCGGCGAACGACGGCCTGTTTGCCGGTTTACCGGAGCCGACGTCGCCGCCGCTGGAGCGGCCCTGCAGCATCCTCGTCACCGGCGTCGGCGGTACCGGCGTCGTCACGCTGGGCGCGCTCATCGGCATGGCGGCGCATCTCGAGGGCAAAGGCTGCACCGTGCTCGACATCAGCGGGCTCGCGCAAAAGAACGGCGCGGTGATGAGCCATGTGCGGCTCGCGCCAAAGCCGGAGGACCTTCACGCGGTGCGCGTCGGCTCGGGCGGCGCCGATGTGCTGCTCGCCTGCGATCCGGTGGTCGCCGCGAGCCCGGCCGCGCTGTCGCGCCTCCAGGCCGGCGCCACCAAGGCGGTGATCAACAGCCACGCCCAGCCGACCGCAGCCTTCATCTTCAAACCGGACATCGATTTCGAGACCGCCCAAATGCTCCACGCCATCAAAACAGCGGCCGCCGACAGCGACAGCATCGACGCCACCGGGCTTGCAGCCGCGCTCATGGGCGATTCCATCGCCGCCAATCTGTTCCTGCTCGGCTATGCGTTCCAGAAAGGGTTTCTGCCGCTCACGCTTGCGGCCATCGAGCGCGCCATCACGTTGAACGGCGTCGCGGTCGACACCAATAAACGTAGTTTCGCCTGGGGGCGCCTTGCCGCCCATGATCGCGGGCAAGTCGAGGCGCTGGTGCGCAGCGCATTGCGCGACGATCCCATGCCGGAACCGCAAGACCTCGACGCCTTGGTCGAGAGCCGCGCCGCTTTTCTTAAAAATTACCAGAACGCCGCTTACGCGCAGCGCTATCGCAACACGGTGCGAACGATTCGCATCGCCGAGGCAAAGCTCGCCCGCGGCTTTTCCGGGCTCGCCGAGGCGACGGCGCGCAACCTGTTCACGCTGATGGCCTACAAGGACGAATACGAAGTGGCGCGGCTCTACACCGATGGCGCCTTTATCAAAAAGCTACAGCGCCAATTCGAGGGCGAGTTCACCTTGGACTATCATCTGGCGCCGCCGCTGTTGGCCTCGCGCGATCCGGCGACCGGCGAGCCGAAGAAGCGCGCCTTCGGGCCCTGGATGCGCCACGTCTTCCGGGTTTTGACGTGGCTGCGCCCCTTGCGCGGCACGGTGCTGGACATTTTCGGGCATACCCAGGAACGCCGCATGGAGCGGCGCTTGATCGCGGACTACGAAGCGGTTCTTTGTGAGCTTTCGGCTTCGCTCAGTCCGGACAACCACGCGCTCGCGGTCGAGATCGCATCGCTGCCGGCAAAAATCCGCGGTTTTGGCCACATCAAAGCGCGCAATGTCGAAAGCGCCAAGGCCTGCGAGGCCGAGCTGCTGGCGTTGCTGCGCAGCAAAGATGCGCAGGCATCGGCGGCCTGACCTGGGCGGCCGTTCGATCTCTCAGGCAGTAGCCGCGGTCGTGGCGCTGGAGGCGTAGGCCTCGGCCATGGCCGGCGCCAGCGCGTAGCTCCAGGTGCGATTGCACGGGTAGCAGACGAACGTCGTCCGCTGCATTGCCGGAGACCGCGGGTGCGGCACGGAGGTGACATAGACCAACGGCTCCCCGCATTTGGGGCAGAGCGCCGTCGTATCCTGATCTTCGGACATAGCGCGATCCGGGAAAGCTGCCGCCGAATTGTAGTTTCAAAGGTTAAATTTTTCGAAAACCGCGAAAAAGCGCCGGCGCCGCGCCCATAAGTCCGCTCTCTATGAACCTATCCGACCTTCCGTCGCCCGGAAGCGGCTTCGCGAAGGCGGGAACCCGTCTTCCATGCGCGGCTCACCAGAACTGCCGTATGTTGAAGGAATAAGTCGCACCCACACCAAAGGTGAATTGGTTCGGCGAGCCGCGTTGCGTCACCAGCGGGGACGCGGCTACGGAGTTGGTGAGCCGCTCGTACTCCATCAGCGTGTGGGCGGACCATTGCGGATTGAAGAAATATTCCACCTGGCCACCGGCGCCGTAGGAATACAGGCCGCCGCTGGCGTTATAAACGGGCAGCGCGGCAAGCCCCGAAACCGTCGAGCCGACAGACTGCGCCGCCGTGATGCTGAAATATGGACTGACGGCGGCGGTCGATTGCAGCGTCATCCGCGGTCCGCCGGACAGTCGAAATTGCCCCATCGGAACGACGGCATCGAGGAACACGTCGCCGGTGACGCCGGTTTCGCCGCCAAAACCTTGGCGAACCTCGGTGCGCAGGCGCAGCCAAGGCACCGGCCAGTATTGCGCGAAGCCGCCGGCTTGTATCGCGTAATTGACGTCTCCCAACCCGTTCAACGCGGTATAGGACGACGCTTGACGTTGCCAAATCAGCTTGCCGACCGGCCCAAGTTGAAACTGGCCGAGATCGAGGATGCTGAAGCCGAAACTGTCGCGCGCGCCGAAGAACTCGGGTGGCGTGCCCGCCTTGCGAATGCTGAAGAGCGGCAGGACGGAAAGGCCAAATCTGCTTTCGGAGGCGCCCGGCCAAGCCGGAACGGCGCGGGGTTCCACACCGACTGTAACCGTCCATTCCGGTTGCGGCGGCGCATAGACCGCCGGAGCAGCGGGCGGTTCCGGTGCGGCAGGCGGCAAATCGGCCGCCGCGGCGATGCCCGGCGCAAGCGCGAGAGCCGTCGCGACCGCCAAACCCATGCCGCACAACGACATTCGCACAACGAACATGAGCACAATGCCCCGCTTGGCTCCACGCGCCGAATTCCCATTCAACAGGAATTCCCCGAATGACTCCTTACTTGGCGTGAATTTTCGCACTTCCCCGGCATCCCCACAAGACAGCCGCGAAATGCGGACAGCTCTGGGGCCTTGGCTAGCCAAAAGAGTGGCCGAGCGGCTAATCTGGCTCTTGTCGCCGACATTTTGACATCACATCGGGCAGGTTTGGGTTGATGAACAGCCGCAATGGATTGCGCAACATTCGTCGGCGAACCTGGCAGCGCGCGGTACCGCGATCAAACACAGCAATCGACGCGCGATGAAGGTCCTCGGATCGCTCGCCGCGCTGTTCGGCTTGGCGCTTTTAACCGGTCTGACGGCTTATTACGGGTTCGGCTCTGTCGGCCAAGCGGTGGCCAGCGCGGGATGGGGAGCAGTATTCGTCATCCTTGTCAGAGCCGCAGCCCTCGCGGCGGCCGGCATCGGATGGTGGCTTCTCCTCAAGCCGGCCGTGGCTTGCCCGCCGCTTCCCTTCGTCGGCGTGCGGTTTATTCGCGAAGCGATAAATTCCCTGTTCCCGGTTGCTCTCGTCGGCGGCGACATCGTCGGAGCGCGGCTTGTCGCCAAATTGGGAGTCCTCGGCGGCAGTCTCGCGCTCGCAAGCGTTCTCATCGACATATTTGTCCAGGTTGTGTGCCTCTTGATCTTTGTCTTGGCGGGACTCGGTGTTCTCGCGACTCGTGCCGACGGCAACCCGCTCACCGCACCGATCGCTATTACGCTCGCCGTTGCGACGCCGGCACTGGCCGGGTTTTTCCTCACGTTGAATTTTGGCGCATTCGAACCCGTCATGAGGAGACTGGTTGAATTCGGCGAACGGCGCCAATGGGCGGCGTTCAGCCACGTTGCAGGTCTGGGCAACAGCTTGCAGCAGATCTGGCGAAACCATTGGGGTCTCTCTGCATCGTTTCTCGTTCACTTGGCGGTACTCTTCGTCAATGCGACGGAAGTGTGGATCGCGCTTGCCTTCATGGGACACCCGGTGACCTACGCGGCCGCTGTGGCAATCGAGAGCCTCGGCCAAGCGAGCCGCGCTGCCGCCTTTCCGTTGCCCGGCGGGCTCGGCGTACAGGACGGCACCTTGATCGCCGCATGCGTGGTGTTCGGTGTGCCGGCCGAGACCGCGCTCGGGCTGGCGCTGGTCAAACGAATTCCGGATGTGGTTCTCGGCGTACCGTCGCTCATAGCATGGCAAGCGATGGAGGGCCGGCGGCTGCTGTTCAGGCACAAATAGGCGAAGAGCCGAATATGAATGTCGGACCGCTACATTGAATAGCACAGCGGCACCGTCAGAATTTTTTTGCCTTGATTGTGAAAGAAAGACGCCCTGAATGCGGCGATTGGCCTGTGGGCGCGTATTGACCGTGCTTTCCCATGCGTGCGAGGCTCGCCCAACTTGGGACAAAATGGCCGGGTTCCATGGGTGCCTGGCTTGGGGTGGGGCGACGTGGACATCTTTTTCGCCGAGGCTACCGAGGTAGCCTCCGTCATCTGCTACGCGGCCGCCGTCTGCGGCTGCGTTTATGCGCTCGCGGCGGGGCTGCTCGCCCGCGGATTTGTTCGCTCGGAACTTGCGCCCGCCAAGAGCTTTCCATCCGTGACCGTCCTCAAGCCGCTGCATGGGGCTGAACCCGGCCTTTTGGCGAATTTGGCCAGCTTTTGCGTTCAAGATTATCCGGGCCCGGTCCAGATCGTGTTTGGCGTGGAAGATCACGCTGATCCCGCGATCGATGTCGTTGAGCGCCTGATCGCCGAGTTCCCCGATTGCGATATCGAACTCGTGGTCAATTCGGTCAGTCACGGCACCAATCGCAAAGTCTCGAACTTGATCAACCTGGCGGCTAAAGCGCGCCATGACGTCCTGGTTCTGTCGGACAGCGACATCATTGTCGATCCCGACTATCTGACAAACATTGTCGGTCCCCTCGACGCGCCCGGCGTCGGGCTCGTGACCTGTCTTTACCGCAGTGCCGCGGCGCCGGGCCTATGGGCTCGTCTTGCCGCAGCGGCAATCGATCATCACTTTGTGCCGAGCGTGCTGGTCGGGCTCAAGCTTGGTCTCGCCAAGCCATGCTTTGGCTCAACGATCGCGCTGCGGAAGACCACGCTGGCGATGATCGGCGGCTTTCATTCGGTCGTCGACCAACTTGCCGATGACTATGCGCTCGGCGAGATGGTACGGCGCGCAGGCCTTGCGGTCGCGATCCCATCGTTGACCGTGGAGCATGCCTGCACGCATCGGACTGCGCGCGATCTCTTCCATCACGAATTGCGCTGGGCGCGGACGATCCGATTCGTCGACGCGTTCGGCTTTATCGGGTCGGGGGTTACGCACGCTTTTCCTCTGGCGCTGCTCGGCACGGTGTTGGGCGGCATCACTCCGGCCAGCCTCATCGTGATTGCCGCGCTCGCCTGCCGCTTCAGCCTGCAGATGCAACTCGATCGCGCCTTGCGCCTGCGAAGCAACCCGTTTTGGCTGGGGCCGCTGCGCGATCTGCTCTCGTGCGCGGTGTTTTTTGCCAGTTTTTTCGGGCGGGCCGTGGAATGGCGCGGACGCCGTTATGCCGTGCTGGCCGACAATACGCTTGCTTATACCGGAGAGGTCAGCCGCAATGCGAACTCTGTTCCTTCAGGCGCCCTCGTTTGAAGGTTTTGATGGCGGCGCGGGATCGCGATACCAGGCGCGGCGCGAAATCCGCTCATTTTGGTACCCGACGTGGCTCGCCCAGCCGGCGGCTCTCGTCGAGGGCAGCAAGCTCGTCGATGCGCCGCCCCATCGCCTGAAACGCGAACAGGTCGCGGCAAGCGCCCGCGACTACGATCTGGCGGTCCTGCACACCTCGGCGCCGTCATTTGCCTCGGACGTCGCGACCATCAAGGCGTTGAAAGCGGTGAATCCGGGGCTGAAGGCCGGGCTTGTCGGCGCCAAGGTCGCGGTCGATCCCGACGGCAGCCTGAAGGCATCGCCGGCGATCGATTTTGTCGCTCGCAACGAGTTCGATTTCACCATCAAGGAGGTGGCGGAAGACCGGCCCTGGAGCGAGATCGCCGGCCTGTCCTATCGCAATGCGTCAGGCGTCATCGTTCACAACGACGAGCGCGCGATCCTGGAAAATATGGATCTCCTGCCTTTCGTCACGCCGGTCTACAAACGCGATCTCGACATCGACAATTATTTCATCGGCTACCTGCGGCATCCGTATTTGTCGCTCTACACCGGGCGCGGCTGCAAATCGCGATGCACCTTCTGCCTGTGGCCGCAGACCGTGGGCGGCCATCGCTACCGCACGCGCTCGGTCGGCCATGTCGTCGAGGAAATCGCCTGGGCGCAGAAGGCATTTCCGTTAGTGAAGGAGTTTTTCTTCGACGACGATACGTTCACCGACGATCTGCCGCGGGCGGAAGCCATTGCCAAGGAGCTGCGCAAGCTTGGCGTCACGTGGTCATGCAACGCGAAAGCCAATGTTCCGCGCGAAACGCTCAAGGTGCTGCGCGAGGGCGGTTTGCGTCTTCTGCTGGTCGGTTACGAATCCGGCAATCAGAAAATCCTGCACAATATCAAAAAGGGCATGCGGACCGACGTCGCCCGCAAATTCACCAAGGATTGCCGCGAGCTGGGCATCACCATCCACGGCACATTCATCATGGGGTTGCCAGGCGAGACCAAGGAGACGATCGAAGAAACCATCCGCTTTGCCACTGAAATCAATCCGCACACGATTCAAGTCTCGCTGGCGGCGCCCTACCCGGGCACGTTTCTTTTCGACCAAGCGGTGAAAAACGGCTGGCTCGACACCTCGAATGCGGAACTCGTGAATGATGACGGCGTACAAATCGCGCCGTTGCACTACCCGCATTTGAGCCAAACCGAGATTTTCAACTCGGTCGAGGAATTTTATCGGCGATTCTATTTTCGATCCGGAAAGATTGCGTCGATCGTGGGCGAGATGGTTCGCGATCGGCAGATGCTGGTTCGCCGGCTGCGTGAAGGGATCGAGTTCTTTCACTTCCTGCGGGAGCGGCGAGGAGTGGCACACTGAAGGCGTTGATTGTAACGGCCGACGATTTTGGTCTTGCGCTCGAAGTCAACGCGGCGGTCGAGACGGCTCACAGCAACGGCATCCTGACGGCGGCCAGTCTCATGATCGGGGCTCCGGCCGCCGCCGACGCTGTCGAGCGGGCGCGGCGGTTGCGGTCTCTCAGGGTGGGATTGCACATCGTTCTGACCGACGGGCACCCGGTGTCGCCGCCGGCGCGCCTGCCCGATCTTGTCGACAGCTCCGGCCGGTTTCGCAGTGACATGGTTCGGCCGAGCATCAGGATATTTGTCGATCCGACGGTGCGCCGGCAGGTCGCGGATGAAATTGCGGCACAGTTCGAGGCTTTTCTTGCCACCGGGTTGCGGCTCGATCACGTCGATTGCCACAAGCATTGGCACCTTCATCCGACCATCGCGGGTCTCATATTGGATATTGGACAACGCTATGGGATGACCGCGCTGCGGGTACCCAGCGAACCGATCCGCGTGCTGAAACTCATCGAGAAGCAGTCGTCATCGAAGCTTTCATGGGTGACTTCAACCTGTGCCGCACTTCTCAAGGCGCGCGTCCGAAGGCGTCGCTTGCTCGCCGCGGACAGGGTATTCGGATTAGCGTGGTCGGGCGCGATGACCGAATCGCGGGTGGCGGGGCTTTTGGCGCATTTGCCCGACGGGCTTACGGAAATCTATTTTCACCCGGCCACATCCAATTCCTTCCCGGGGTCCGCGCCGGATTATTGCTACATCGGTGAGCTGGCGGCATTGGTCGCCCCGAGAATAGTACGGGCGGCGACAGGCGCAGGCATACGATTGATCGGTTACTCGGACTTTGCCGAAAATAGCGGTACCATGATCCGTTGAGGTAGCTTTTTTGAATCCAATTGACTGCAAATCGACTCCGCTTCCGGCCGTCGCATCGCTGGCGCGGCGCACCGAAATATCAGTTCTCGCTGTTGGCTCGCACTCCCCCATCGGCTAAACTCTTGATGGTCGCAATCGGGGTGGCAATCGTATTGCGGTTGGTCCGAATGCTCCATCGGTTAAACTTCCAGTCGGCAGTGACAAAAAGTCAATGAACGAAAGCGGCCGAGGGCCGCATGGAGGGTAAGATGTTTGACTCTGGGACCATCGCTATTGTCGTCATCGCCCTCTTGATTTGGGCATTTCTCTCCGTCGTTTTGGCGATGAGCTTTCGCACGGTCGTCGCCACAAATGAAGTTCATATCGTTCAATCGCGCCGCAAGACGACCTCCTATGGCAAAGATCAAGCGGCGGGCAATACCTACTACGCCTGGCCGGCATGGGTGCCGCGGGTGGGCATCAGGATCATCAGATTGCCGGTGTCCGTGTTCGACGTTCAGTTGAACGAGTATGCCGCCTACGACAAAGGACGCGTGCCTTTCGTTATCGACATTCTGGCGTTCTTTCGCATCGATGATTCCAACGTCGCCGCCCAGCGCGTCAGTTCGTTTCAGGAACTTGAATCGCAGTTGAAAGGCATTCTTCAAGGCGCTTCGCGCTCGATCCTGGCGCAATCGCCCATCGAGGAAATCCTGGAGGAGCGCGCCAAGTACGGCAAGATGTTCACCGATGCGACCAACGATCAATTGAAGGCGTGGGGCGTCGTCAACGTGAAGAACGTCGAATTGATGGACATTCGCGACGCCAAGGATTCGCAAGTGATCCAGCGCATCATGGCGGTCAAGCAATCGCTGGTCGAGAGAGACAGCCGCGTCGCGGTTGCCGCCAACCAGCAAGCCGCGTTCACGGCTGAAATCGAAGCCAAGCGGCAGGTCTCCATCCGCCAGCAGGAGGCCGACGAGGCGGTCGGCGTGCGCGTCGCGCAAAAGGACCAGCAAGTCGGCATCGCCGGCCAGCAGGCCCAGCAGGCGGTCAAGGAAGAGGAGAAAACCACGGCGCAAAAGACGATGGCCGTGCTGGAAGTCAATCAAGTCCGGCAAGCCGAGATCACACGCGGCGTCCAGGTGGTCAATGCCGACCAGGAAAAGCAGATGGCCGTGATCCGCGCCGAAGGCGAGAAGCAAAAGACCATTACGGTGGCGGAAGGTGTCCTGCAGCAGATGAAGCTCAATGCCGAGGGCACCCGCGCCCAAGGCGAAGCGAAGGGTGCCGCCGAGACCGCGGTGCTGATGGCTCCGGTCAACTCACAAATCGCGCTGGCGAAGGAAATCGGTCAAAACGAAGGCTACCAGCATTATCTGGTCACCGTTCGGCAGATCGAGGCCAATCAGGTGGTCGGCATCGAGCAGGCCAAGGCGCTGACCGCCGCCGATATCAAGGTCATCGCCAACTCGGCTGGCCCGGTCGATGGCGTCAAGTCGGTCATGGACATGTTCACGCCGAAGGGAGGCTTGCAGCTTGGCGCGGCCGTCGAAGCCTTCAAGAACACCGAGGCCGGCGCGAAAATCATCGAGTCTCTGACTGGCGAACAAGGAAACGGCGCAACGGGCACGCGGCGCTAAAGCCCGTACCCTAGTTGGCGCCTCGCTCCAGCGACGGCCACACCGCCGCAGGCTCGTCCGGCGGCACCGACGATAGCAACGCGCGCGTATGGGCGTGTTGCGGATCGGTGAAAACTTTCTCGACGGCGCCCTGTTCGACGATTTCGCCGCCATACATCACCAGCACGCGGCTGCACAGGTGACGCACCACGGACAGGTCGTGGGAGATGAACAGCATGGCGAAGCCGAGCTCGGCGCGCAGCCGGGCGAGGAGGTTGAGAAGCTGGGCCTGGATCGAGACATCGAGGCCGGAGACGATCTCGTCGGCGACCAGGATTTTCGGCAGCGTGCACAGCGCGCGCGCGATGTTGATGCGTTGGCGCTGGCCGCCCGACAATTGTCCGGGCAGCCGCGCGGCGAAATCGGTCGAGAGGCCTACTTCCGCAAGCAGCTCCCTGGTCCGCGCCAGGCGCTCGTCCCAGCTGGCGTGCCGGCTTCCCGCCTCCATCGCCTGGGTGACGATGCTCGCCACCCGCCGCCGCGGATTGAGCGCCGATTGCGGATCCTGGAACACCATCTGCAAGCTCATGGCGCGCCGCGCGCGGTTGCGCTGCGACGGAACGGTCAAATCCTCGCCGTCGAGCAGAATCCGTCCACCCGACGGCTGTTCCAATCCGACCAGCAGCTTGGCAATGGTGCTCTTGCCGCTGCCGCTTTCGCCCACCAGGGCGACGAATTCGTTTGCGGCGATGCTGAATGTTGCCTGCCTTACCGCCGCAACGCCGCGCGCGCCGGCGAACAATCCGCCGCCGGCCGCATAGTGCTTTTGCAAATCGTCGACGTGCAGCAAGGGTGGCCCGGAAGCACCCGCCGCAACACTGTCGCGGGCCGTCGTTGCGATGGTCCGCGTCGCCTCGGGGCGAATGCAGGCGACACGATGATCGGCGGCGACGGCAATGTTCGGCGGCTCATCGCGGCGGCACGCTTCGGTTACAAGCGGACAACGCGGCGCGAAATGGCAGCCGGAAAGATTTTTGAGCTGGCGCAGGCTCGGCATCTGGTCCGGCATGACGTAAAGCGCGCGCCGCTCAGGGCGCATCGACGGATTGGCGAGCTGCAGGCAACGGGTATAGGGATGCGCCGGCGTGGAGAGCACGGCGCGCGCCGGCCCGCTCTCGACGGCGCGGCCGGCATACATCACGGTGACCTGGTCGCACAGTTGCGCGGCAAGGCGCAGGTCGTGGGTGATGAAGATGACCGCGGTGCCGTGCTGGCGCTGCATGTCGGCGATCAGCGCCAGGATCGGCGCATGCATCGTCACATCGAGCGCGGTGGTCGGCTCGTCGGCGATGACCAGGCGCGGATTTGAGGAAAACGCCAGCGCGATCAGCACGCGCTGGCACATGCCGCCGGACAATTGATGCGGATATTGCGTCAATAGCTCCGCGGCGCGCGGCAACCGCGCCGCCGTCAACATGGCGACCGCACGGTCGCGGCGCGCGTTGCGGCTGCCTTGGCCGAGCCGCGCCAAATGCTCGTCGAACTGCGCGCCGATGGTGCGCACCGGATTGAGCGAGGTCATCGGCGCCTGCGGGATGAAGGCGATGGCGCGGCCGAGCAGCGCGCGCCGCGCGCTCGGCGCCATGCGCACAAGGTCGTCGCCTTCGAACAGCAGCGAACCCGATGTGATCGCAAAACCGGGCGGCAGCAGCTGCGCAATGGCGCGGCCCACCATGGACTTTCCGGCGCCGGATTTGCCCACGAGCCCGAGGATTTTTCCGGGCGCAAGGTCGAACGACAGCGCACGAATTGCCGGCACCATCGCGCCATCGATGCGGGCGCCGACCACGAGGTCCTTGGCGTGCAGCGCCAGCATGGTCATCGCCCGGTTTCCGCAAGCCGCACGTCGAGCGTGCGGCGCAGCCCGTCGCCCAACAGATTGAACGCGGTGACGGTGAGGAAAATCGCAAAAATCGGCAGCAGCAGATTCCACGGCGATTGATAAACGTATTGGCGCGCATCGGCGATCATCTGTCCCCAGGCCGGCGTGTTGGCGCCGACGCCGAGGCCGATGAAGGACAGGATCGCCTCGACCACGACGGCGATCGCCATTTCCAGGCTGATGAGCGTGATCAACAGCGGTGTCGTCGCCGGCAACACCTCGCGGACGATGGTCTGCCAATGGGAAAAGCCGAGGAGGCGCGCGGCGGCGACATAATCGTGCCGGGTCACGATCAGCACTTCGCTGCGCAGCACGCGGCAAAACCGCGTCCAGTCCACCAGCACGATGGCGAGGATGACCTTGCTCAGGCCGACGCCGAGCCCGACCATCAGGATCAACGACAGGATCACCGGCGGAAACGACATCCAGACATCGACCAGGCGGCCGATCAGCCAATCCACGGCGCCGCCGAAATAGCCGGAGACATGCGCCAGGACGGTGCCGATGATCATGGCGCCCAGCGACGCGAACAGCGCCACCAGCATCGCGGTGCGCGCGCCAAAAATCAGACGCGACAGCACGCAGCGGCCGAGGCTGTCGGTGCCCAACGGATAATTCGGATCGCCGCCGTCGACCCAGGCCGGCGGCGTGAGGATCGAAAGCAGATTCTGATCGCCCGGATCGTGCGGCGCGATCCAGCCGGCGAACACCGCGCAAATGGCGATGCAAAAAATCATGCCGAGCGCGATCAAGACCCGGGGCGAATGCAACGAACGGGACATTGCGCTCGCCATCAGCGCACCCGCAGTTTCGGATTGAGCACGACGTAAAGACCGTCGACCGCCGTGTTGATCAGCAAGACGACGATGCAATAGGTGAGCCCGATAGCCTGGATGAGCGGCAAGTCGGCGTTGCGCACGGCATCGACCATCAGATTGCCCATGCCCGGATAGGAATAGATCACCTCGACCAAGAGCGTGCCGGAGAACAAAATGCCGAATTGCACGCCGGCGAGCGTCAAGGTCGGCAAGGATGCGTTCTTGAACGCGTGGCCGAGCAGGATATGCCGTTCGGAGACGCCGCGCAGCCGCGCCTGCTGGATGTAATCTTCCAGATAAACGTCGAACAGGCTGGAGCGCAGCACGCGCATGATGGTCGGCGAGAATGCGAGCCCGAGCGCGACCGCCGGCAAGATCAGATGCTGGCACGCGCTCAAGAACACGTCGAAGCGGCCGACCAGCAGGGAATCGAGCAGCAGGAAGCCGGTGAGGTGCGGCAGCGGCAGCCCCGGCGCGACTTGTCCGGTGAACGGCAGCCAGCGCAGCATCACGCCGAACACGAACAGCAGGATCAGTCCCCAGAGAAATTCCGGAATTGACAGCAGCACGATCGAGGCGAGATCCGCCACCGGCTCGAAAATCGAGCCGCGCAGATGAAACAGAATGAGGCCGCCGCCGAGGCCCAGCATCGCCGCGATCGCCATGGCGCAGGCGGCAAGCTGGATCGTCGCCGGCAAGGTGGCGGCGACCAGCGAACCGGCGTCGCGGCGCAGCGCGATGGAGCGGCCGAAGTCGCCGTGCAGCGCGCCCGTGAGCCAGATCAGGTATTGCTGCGGCAAGGGCTTATCGAGGCCCATCTCGCGGCGCTTGTCTTCGATTTCCGCGATCGTCGCGTTCGGCGGCAACGACATTGCGGCGGGGTCGACCGGCAATAGCCGCAAGATGCAGAACAACAGCGCCGAGACGATCAGCAGGATCGGGATTGCCGCCAGCAAGCGACGCGCGATCAGTTTTAGGACGATTGCGGTCATCTCACCTGTCATCACCCGCGCAGGCGGGTGATCCAGTAATCGCTGCCGCCCGAATTATTTTGCATCGCTCTCGGTTACTGGGTGCCCCGCCGGAGCTTGTCATCGGGCCGGCCACTTCGGGCCGGACCCGTTGGCGGGGCATGACACCGCTCAGCTCCACCGCAACGTCTGCGGCAGCACCCAGCCATTGGCATATTTCGTATAGGCCAGGTTCTTCTTGCGCACGATCGTCACCACGCTCTGCAACAGCGGCACGGTGGCGCCGTTTTCGACCGCGTAGCGTTCCAGATCCTTGTATCCGGCGATGCGCTTGTCGTAGTCGGCGACGCCGAACAGCCCGAGCACCCGGTTGCCGATATCCTCGTCCTTCCACGGCGAGAACGGCATTTTGGGATTGAGCTGGTAGCCCGAAAAAATCTCCGGATCGCCGGTCGCATTGTCCCAGCTGTACAGCGTCGTCTCCGGCAATTTGTTGCCGCGGTTGAGCTCGAAATATTTGGCATATTCGATGGTCTGCAAATCGGCCTCGATGCCGACCTGCTTCCACATCTGCACGATGGCGCGCGCGATGTCGTAGTCGCTCGGAAACTGGCCGTTGGTGGTGGCAAAGCCGATCTTCACCGGATTGGCGGTCGAGAAATTCGATTTGGCCAGCAGCTCTTTGGCCAAAGCAGGGTCGTATTTGAACGAAAAATCGGTCAGATACCCGGGCGTGCCCGGCGTCGCCAGCACCGACAGCGGCACCGCGGCGCCGGCGTAGAACGCCTTCGACAGCGCCGCCTTGTCGATGGCGTGATGGGCGGCGAGCCGCACGTTCTTGTCGGCGAAGGCAAGATCGGCGCGCATCTGGATCAGGATCACGCGGGTGATCGGATCGAGCTCGGCTGAGAGCCCCGGCTCTTTCTGGAAGCGCTCGGCTTCGCGCACCGGCACATTGATGGTGAAATCGGTCTCCCCGGATTGGATCGCGGCGACGCGCGCCGAAGGGTCCTTGATGATCTCGATGGTGATCCTCGCGATTTTCGGCCTCGGACCCCAGTAGCCGTCGTAGCGCTCCAGCACGATGCGCGAGTTCAATTCGTATTCGGCGAGCTTGTACGGCCCGGTGCCGACGGGATTTTTCAGGAAGTTATCGAGACCGCCCGATTCGATATATTTCTTCGGCACCATATAGCTGCCGAGGAACGCCATCCATTGCGGCGCGGTCGGCGCCGGCGCGTTGAATTTCATGGTCGCCTTGGTCGGCGATTCGATGACGATGTCGTCGACCTTCTTCCAGGAATTCGCGGTGTCGAGTTTCAAGCCGGCTTTGATGCGCTCGAAGAACGTGTAGCGAAAATCCTCCGTGGTCATCTTGTCGCCGTTGTGGAACGTCACGTCGTCGCGCAGCTCGACCGCCATGCTCAAGCCGTCCGGCGCGAGATTCCAGCTCTTGATCAGGTGCGGAATCAATTTGAGCTGCGGATCCTGGTCGAGCGGCTGATCGAACACCGCCTTGAAGATCGGCTGCGCATCGGGCGTAAAACGCTGATTGGGATCCCAGGTCGGCACGTCGTTCGGCCAGCCGATGGTCGCGGCGTCGTTGCCGGCGGCGACGGCGCGGGCGAATGGGACGGCGCTCGCCACGGCCCCGCCGGCCAGTTGCAAGAACGACCTTCGCTTAAGCTTGAACGCCATGATGTGCTCCCTGCGAAGCGGCGCCGAACGCCGCTGAACCCTGCCGGCAAGGAGGCCTTTATAGCGCAATTTTCAGCCGCTGCACCGGCGGCAGGAAAGCCGGATGGTACGTGTAGAAGTGGTGCGGCTCGGCAGACGCAACGATGCCGACGCCGATTCCGTATGGCCGCCATAGGGGCTTGGCGCTCAGGGCGGTGTCTGCACCTTGAGTGCTTTGAGAGCGTCGTGGAGGGTGAGTTTTGGCTCTGCTCTCAGCACGACCTCATGGTTGAGAATGCGGCTGCCGATGTCCAGCCCGAGCGAACGGTAGCTCTCGAACTGGGATTCGGTGAACCATTGATCGGCCGTCGTCTCGTGGGGGAAGGTCGGATTTGCCGTCGCGTAGCTTCTGATTCCGGCGATTTTTTCGGTGCCGTGATAGGCCGGCTTGATATAGAGAATGTAGCCGTTCTCGACGATCTCGGGGGGCTCCCGGGTCTCGACGGTTTCGACAGTGTCGACGATCTCGATGGTCTCGGCGGTTTCGACAATCTCGACGGTCTCGACGGTCTCGACGCGAGCGACAGGCTTGATGTGATCGGCCTCCCGGTAATGGATGACGCCAATGGCGTGATAAGGCGTGTCGCCGGGGGGACCGATCTTGCTGCCTTGTTCGCCTTTCTTTTTGGTCCTGTCCGCCGCATGAATAATCGCAAGCGCCGCGGCATCGCGCTTGGCGCGGCTGCGCGACTTGCCCGACGGACGGTCCGCCAGACTGCCGAGGTCGCTGAACGTGATCCGAATGCCGAGATCGATATAGATTTTCCGCACCGCGTTGCCGAGATCCTCGAAGGCGAAATCGGGATCGCAGCCGGCATCGACGACGACGATCAGCCGGCAGCGCCGCCGCACCATTTCGTAGAGACCGAGATTTTCGAAATGACCGCCGTCGGACAGATAGACGTAGGAACTGTCGTCGTTGGTCAAACCGAACGCTTCCGCGAACAACGGCTCGACGGCCCATTTCGGACCTTCGGCCGTGTAAGTGTCCTTGCCGGCTTTTCCGGGATTACCGAGCCACCAGCCTAATCGCACGTTGAACAGCGTCAGCAACAGCGCAATCGACGGCGAAGAATGGTAACCCATATTGGGGCTGACGGCCGCGCCCGAAATGGCCATTGCGGTCCCGAGCGACAGGCCACTGTTGTTTTTGTCTTTGGTCTTGCCGCCATAATTTTCGCTTTCGCGGAACCCCAGATAGGCGGCGCCGCAATGCCGCGGGCTGACGGTAAACGACTCCGCTTTGCGCTCCTGCCAAGCCAGTCGTTTGGTCGATACGACATTGAGCGCGATATTGACGACATGAAACAGGCTCAATGAATTCACAACGCCTCCGGATTTGGGCGGCCACAATTTGTGAACGCACAAATTGTCGCTGAAGTCGAAGCCGCTGAACTCGTCCGGACGTCGTTTTTGATTTGATGCGCCGAGGTAGCAGCGGGTCAAGCGATTGCGATACAGCGCATGCAGCGAGAATCGGTTGATGTTGACGAAACAAGAGGCCAGGACCGCGACAGCAGCGACGATCAGCAGACCTGCGAACAGCCAAATAGCGGCGACGCCGAGGTCGACGGGATAGCCGATTTGCAGGATCTTGATGAGGGAATAATCGGTGTCGCCAGCGAAGCCGATGAATGACTTTTCGAGCAACATTCTGTCGAGGCCGACTGAAAGCGCGACAATAAGGACGGCGACAAAAACCGGACCGGCCACGGCCAATGCAACATTGGATATCACGCCTGAAATACCGCCCTGATCGCGGCCCTTTGATTTTGCCGGGGTCTTCGAGCTCGAGCCGAGGAGTGCGGTGACAAGGCCAGAAACAATGCCGGTAATGCCGCCCAAGGCGACGATCACCTGGTGGGTCAGTTTGGAGATACGAAACCGGAACTCTGGATCTTGCACAAAATAGCCGCCGGCAAACACGAGAAATGCAACGAGCGCCCAAGCGACGGCGGCGGCAGCCAGCCAACCGGCGGCGCGACCGAGCCACTCCCGATCGGGATCGGACTTTTTTCCTTGCTGGTAAATCCAACAAAAACAATTTCGGCAAAGAGCTGCGCCATCAAGACCCACGGCACGCCGAGGATCATCGAAATCAGCAAATGCAAAACAAACAAAGTCGGCTTGCAGCCATCCGCATAGGGCGCGGACAGCGAGTATAAATAAACCCCAAACCCTACGACAGCCCCGTAGACGAGGCCCGACACCGCCCACGCCAAAATGTCGGGAATTTGCTGCTGTTCTTTCGGCCCTTGGCTCCCGGCGACGCAGTAGCGCGCGAGCCAGCCGAAAAAGTAGACGACACACCCTATGCCGGCCCCGCCGAGGGGAAGTACAAGTCTAAGATCAATCGCGCTATCGGACTGGGTGGCGCCGCAGGCCTGGAGGACGGTGGAGAAGAAGTAGTGAGACGACAGGAAAATGGTAACGGCCATCGCCGAAAGCACTGCCAATACCAGATCGTGCTTGAAAAACTTCCCCTCTATGACGCCGTCAAGATCGATTCGACGCGACGGCCGGAAGCGCGTCGTAAAAGCCTGCGCCCCCATTAGACAGCCAATGCCGAAGACAGCAAAAAGAAACGGCAGATGGTATTGCGGATAGAATTTGTCGCCGTCGTGCGCAACCCATACCGAAACCGCGGCGATCAGTTTCAGCATGAGCAGCGCCAGGCACACGACAGGAATGATAACGAGCCAATTCAGAATCAAGTTGCGCAAGCTGATTGCGACCGCCGCCCAACTATCGGCTGATGTTATGCCCAGCGTCGGCGTCAGATAATTGCTGTAGGCGCGCAACCAGGAGATTTCCGGCGGCTCGATATCCGGCCCGTTGGGCCGGCTGGTCAGATTGGCGATGACGGTCGAGAAATCACTGCGCGACCGCCACGCCGACAGCCAAGAGCCGATATAGCCGCCGCCGGAAACCGTCGACAGATAGTGAAAGCGGCCGAGCGCCGAAACCTTGGGATCGATGGGCGTGTAAGTCCCTGACTTTGACCCGGCTGCCGCACCGGCCTGATCGCCCGGCGGCGCCGTTGCACCGGCTTCGTCCGACCGCGCGATCGCGGCGGCCTTTCCTCGCAACTCACCGGCGTCGACGTCGTAATTGGCGAAAGCCTGCATGATGCCCAGACAGAACGTTGCACTGCGAATGCCGCCGCCGGAGCAGCACAGGGCCGCCTGGTTCAATTTATTGAGGTCGATATAAAACTCATCGCGGGGCTGAACGTCGTCGCCGTCGCGATCGTTAAGGCTTCGTTTGTCCGCATTCAGGTTCTTTCGCTTCTCCTGCGCGTCTTGATCCTTGGCCTGGGCGGAGAGCGTCTTGCCGTGGATGATCTGCACTTCATCGGCCAACACTTCCTCGATCGACAGCGCCTTTTTTTTCATCGCCCCCTCCCTTCCGCCGGTCGAAGAAATGACCATCGCAGTAGCGGGCTATCATTCTATCGCCTGACGGTTGCAATGAAAAGCCGCCGTTCCGACTCGCTTGGCATGATCGGCAACAATGCAGAACCGCAGCAGCGAGCCCGCCAAAATGCCTTCAGTGCGCGGCGTTGATCATCTCCCACACCCGGCGCGGCGTCGCCGGCATGTCGATGTGGCGCGCGCCGGTGCGGCGATTGAGCGCGTCGACGATGGCGTTGATGACCGCGGGCGGCGCGCCGACGGCACCGGCCTCGCCGGCGCCCTTGACGCCGAGCGGATTCGACGTCGTCGGCACGTTGTGGGTGGAGAACGCGAAGGACGGAAGATCGCCGGCGCGCGGCATGGCGTAGTCCATGAACGAGCCGGACAAGAGTTGCCCGCTGTCCGGATCGTAGACGGCGTGCTCGAGCAGCGCCTGGCCGATACCCTGCACGATGCCGCCGTGGACCTGGCCCTCGAGCAGCAGCGGATTGATGGTGCGGCCGAAATCGTCGACCACGGTGTAGCGCGCGATGGCGATAGCACCGGTATTGGGATCGATCTCGACCTCGACGATGTGGCAGCCGTTGGGAAAGGTCTGTGCCGGCGGCACGCGGACATGAGTGGTATCGAGCCCGGGCGCCATGCCGGCCGGCAATTTTTTGGTATCGCGCGCCGCCTTTGCCACTTCGAAGACATCGAGGCGCAGATCGGTGCCGGCCACGCTGAACACGCCGTCGGCGAAAGCGACGTCCTGCGCCGAGACTTCCAGGAGATGCGCGGCGAGCTCTTTGCCCTTGCCGATGATCGTCTTGCCCGCTTCATACAGCGCCGTGCCGGCGACGGCGAGCGCGCGCGAGCCGCCGGTGAGCCCTGACGGCGTGCGGTCGGTGTCGCCCATGATGACGTCGATGCGGTCGGCGTCGATGCCGAGCTGGCCGGAAACGATCTGTTTGTAGGCGGTGACGAGGCCGGTGCCGTATTCCTGGTTGCCCATGACCAGCTCGACCTTGTCGTCCTTGAATTCGATCGACGCGGTCTCGGGAAAACCGCCGCCGCAGCGCTCGGTATAGGTCGCCATGCCGATGCCGCGCAGCTTGCCGCCGCGCTCGCTTTGCTTGCGCCGCTTGCCGAATGACGACCATTCCGCCGCTTCCATGCAGCGGTCCATGATGGCTTCGAACTCGCCGGAATTGAGCAGGAGTTTTGTCGCCGACGTGTACGGCATCGCCGAGGGCGGCACGAAATTGACCCGGCGGATGGCGTCGGGGCTCTTGCCGAGCTCGCGCGCCGCGGCATCG
This sequence comes from uncultured Alphaproteobacteria bacterium, assembly GCA_963831975.1. GTDB lineage: Bacteria > Pseudomonadota > Alphaproteobacteria > Rhizobiales > Xanthobacteraceae > BOG-931. The sequence goes on along the minus strand of CAWHSO010000021.1, from coordinate 1,831 downwards.
ACCAGGCGCTCGAGCAGATAGGCAGCCTCGGGCCGCCCGGCGCCGCGATAGGCGCAGACCGGCACGGTGTTGGTGCACACGCCCTTGACGTTGATGTGGATCGCCCCGATCGCATAGAGGCCCGACACCAGATCGGTCGAGCGCGTCGGCACGAAGCAGCCGAACGGCGACAGGTAGGCGCCGATATTGGCCAGGATCGAGACGCGCAAACCGAGGAAGCGGCCCTTGTGGTCGAGCGCCAGTTCGGCGCGCGTGATGTGATCGCGGCCCTGATTGTCGGAAACAAAACCTTCCGAGCGGTCCTCCTGCCATTTCACCGGCCGCGCGATCTTGCGGCTCGCCCAGACCACGAGCGCGTGCTCGGGATAGACGAAGGCCTTCATGCCGAAACCGCCGCCGACATTGGGCGTGATCAGGCGCAGCTTGTCCTTCGGCATTTTGAGCACGAGCTCGGCGAGCGGATCGCGCACGAAATGCGCGCCTTGGGTCGCGGTGTAGAGCGTGGAGCGGCCGCTTTGCGGATCGTAGTCGGCGATGGCGTTGCGTGGCTCCATCGAATTGACCACGACGCGGTTGTTGACGAGGTCGAGCGTGACCACGCGCGCGGCCTTGGCGAACGCGGCGTCCGTCGCCTTGGCGTCGCCGGTGTCATTGTCCCAGTCGAAGACGATGTTGCCGGGGATATGGTCGAACAGCTGCGCCGCGCCGGAGCCGATCGCATCCTTGGCGTCGGTCACCGCCGGCAGCGTTTCGTATTCGACCTCGATCGCCTCGGCGGCGTCGCGCGCCGCCGCCAAGGTTTCGGCGACGACCAGCGCCACCGGCTGGCCGACGTGGCGCACCTTGCCCTGCGCCAGCACCGGCCGCGGCGTATCGTGCCGCGGCTTGCCGTCGCGGCTCACCAGCGGCACCGTGCAAGGCACGTCGCCGAGACCGTCGGCGCGCACGTCCTCGCCGGTGCCGACAAACAGCACGCCCGGCATGCGCCGCGCCGCCGCGGCGTCGATGCGCTTGATATGCGCATGCGCCACCGGCGCGCGCAGCACGAAAGCCTGGGTCATCCGCGGCAGCACCACGTCGTCGGTATAGCGGCCCTGCCCGGTAATGAGCCGCAAATCCTCATGCCGCCGCACGGGCTGGCCGACGCCGAATTTCATGTGGTCCTCCGACCTGCAACGTTTCGGACATATTATCGTATCCGATTTCCGCAATCTGCGGCGGACGGCCTGACGCCTCCGGCCATTACCGACGCAGGGTGAGTAAATATCCGCTGCCGGCTTCAGCCGGGATCGGCGGGCGCGCTTTTGCGCCAATGCCACCACACCACGACGCCAACGGCCAGCATCATGGCGAAAATCACGGCCACGATCAGCGCGGAATTCTCGATCCAAGCGATGACCGGAACAGTCAAGGCCATGACCAGGCCCAGAATGCACACCTGCCAGGAAAACACCTGCAGGCCCGCGGTAAAGGTGCCGAGCGCCAGCAAGGTGAACACCGCGAGCGCGGTCGAGTTGGCGGTGAAATCCCGCTGTACGCTCGGCAGCAACAGCATGTTCATCACCACGATGAAGGCGAGCCAGTGCAGCGCCTGCGAGCCGATCAATATCAGCCGCGCCGTTTTGTCGGCGGCGCTCGGCCATCCGGAGCCGATACAGACCAGCGCGATCAACGGCGCCAACAGCTCCCAGAAGCCGACGATCGGCTGCTTGGAAAAGCTCGTATAGGCGACGCCGAGCGTGGTGAGGATCAGCACCAGGGCGAAGGGGAGTTCTTTGAGCCAGAAGCTTAGGCGGTGCGTCGCGGGCGGCGCGGCGGGCGGCGACGCCGG
>CAWHSO010000020.1:0-22500 GCA_963831975.1 uncultured Alphaproteobacteria bacterium | reverse complement strand
CCCGGTGCTGAAATATGCACCGCGGCTCGCCGAAACCGATCTCGTCGGTGTCGCAAAAACCAAAAGCCAGGCGCACCTGTACGCCATCTCGTCGCGGCCGGCGCTCGGCGAGGCGGTCACGGACGTGCTGGTGCGCCGCGGCGATCGCGAGGTCGCGCATTGCGTCGCCGACAATCGCGGTGCCCGTATTTCTTGGAACGGCTTTGTCAGCCTCATCAAGCGCGCCGAAGACGACGGCATCCTGGCCGAAAAGGTCGGACTGCGGCCGGACATCCCTGAGCCGATGTTCCGGGAATTGCTGACCAAGGCGACGGCGGTGGTCCGCGGCCGCCTGCTTGCCGTGGCGACAGCCGACGGCAAGGCGGAAATTCACCGTGTGCTGGCGAAAGTCGCCAAGGAAGTTGGCGCGCGGGTCGGTCCACGCGATTACAGTGCAGCACAGCGCATCGTGCTCAGCCTCGAACGCGCCCGCAGGCTGAATGAGGCGGCGTTGGCGGCGTTCTGCGGCGACAGCAAATTCGAAGAGACGGTGGCCGCGCTGGCAATGCTGGCCAAGGTGCCGATCACTGTCGCCGAGCGGTTCATGGGCGGCGAACGGCCTGATCCGGTGCTGATCCTGTGCCGGGCGATCGGCCTGAACTGGTCCACGGTGAAGGCGATCATCATGCTGCGGCCCGATGCGAAAAGCGCCTCTCATGGGCTCGATTCCGCCTTTGCCAATTATGAACGGCTTTCGACCTCGACGGCGCGGCGGGTGGTACGCTTTTGGCAAGTCAGGCAGGCCGGTTAGTCTGCCGCCGCGCTAAATCTTCCTGAAAACCAGAAAGCACGACGCGCGCTCCTCGCGTGCGGCCTTGGCGTGGTAGCGCGTATGGATGAAGCCGGGCCAAGGCCTGCGCCAATCGTCGGCACACTGCGCCGTCCATTCGAAATCCGCCGAACGCAACAGGCGCTGCAAGGTCCAAGCGGCATAATCGGCAATATCGGTGACGAAGCGGAATTCGCCCCCTGGGCGCAAGATGCGGGCAAGACGCGACACCATCGCGTCTTGCACAAAGCGCCGCTTCCAGTGCCGCCGTTTCGGCCAGGGGTCGGGGTGAATGAGGTCGATGCGCGCCAACGCGCTTTCCGGCAGCCACGCAATCAAGTTCACGGCGTCATCGAAATGCAGCCGGATATTTTGCAGGTTGCCGCCTTCGATTGCGGCGAGCGCTTTGGCCATGCCGTTGACGAAGGGTTCGACGCCGATGAAACCTGTGCGCAGCCGTTCTTGCGCTTGCGCGATCAGGTATTCGCCGCCGCCAAAGCCGATCTCAAGCTGAATGTCGTCGACCGGGCTCGGAAACAGCGTGCCGAGCGCGGCGGCAGCGGGGCGGCTGAGATCGACGGCGAGCCGCGGCAAAAGCGTCTCGATCAGCCGCGCCTGGTGCGGGCGCAGCTTGTGCCCCTTGCGCCGGCCGAAGAAGGCGCGATCCTGATGCTGTTCCGGACTTCATGAGTCGTCATGGCCGCGCTTGTCGCGGCCATGACTATAGAGGCGAAGCGCGGTCAGCGCAGCGCGCGTTTGAGCGCGTCGGCGAGATCGGTGCGCTCCCAGGAAAAACCGCCGTCTTTTTCAGGCGCGCGGCCGAAATGGCCGTAAGCGGCGGTGCGCTGATAGATCGGCCGATTGAGCTTGAGAGCGCGCCGGATATGGGTCGGCCGCAGCGGGAAAATCTCTTGCAGCGTCTTGGCGAGTTTTTTTTCGTCCGCTTTGCCGGTGCCGTGGGTGTCGACATAGAGCGACATCGGATCGGCAACGCCGATCGCATAGGCAACCTGGATGGTGCACTGGTCGGCGAGACCGGCCGCGACCACGTTCTTGGCGAGATAACGCGCCGCGTAGGCCGCCGAACGATCGACCTTGGTCGGATCCTTACCGGAGAACGCGCCGCCGCCGTGGGGCGCATAGCCGCCGTAGGTGTCGACGATGATCTTGCGCCCGGTCAGGCCGCAATCCCCGTCCGGGCCGCCGACGACGAAGTTACCGGTGGGATTCACCAGGAAATCGGAATCCCTCTTCGGCATCCAGCCTTTCGGCAGCGCCGAAGCCACCGCATCACCGATCAAGTCCTTGACCATGCCCGGCGTGTATTTCTTGCCGTTGCGGTTTTGCGCATTGTGCTGCGTCGAGACCACGACCTTGGTGCAGCCGACCGGCTTGCCGTCGACATATTGCACCGTCACCTGGCTCTTGGCGTCCGGCTGCAGATCGAACAATTGCTTGGCGCGGCGCTTTTCCGACAGCACTTTGAGAATTTTGTGCGCGAAATAGATCGGCGCCGGCATGAACGAGCCCTTCTCGTAGACCTCGCTCTCGGTGCAGGCGTAGCCGAACATCATGCCCTGGTCGCCGGCGCCTTCGTTTTCCTCGCCCTTCTTTTTCTTGGCGTCGACGCCCATGGCGATGTCGGGCGACTGGCCGTGCAGCAGCACTTCGACGTCGGCGCCGTGGTAGGAAAAGCCGCTCTGGTCGTAGCCGATATCCTTGACGACGCCGCGCGCGATTTCAGTGATGAGCTCGCGATCGACCACGGCAGTTCCGTCGATCTTGCGGAACAACTGGCCGCGGCCTTCGCCGGCGACGATGATCTTATTGGTCGTGCACAGCGTCTCACAGCCGAGCCGGGTATTGATCAGGCTGTCATCGGCGATGCCGAGCTTGACGTCCCGCTCGATGAAGGCATCGAGAATGGCATCCGAGATTTGGTCGCAGACCTTGTCCGGATGTCCTTCCGACACCGACTCGCTGGTGAACAGATAATTTGTACGTTGCACTGCGAAACACTCCCCTCGTAAGGCTGCCCCGATTGCCTTTAACTTATCTGTTTTGGCGGCCGGAGCTGCCAGCGCCGGTGAACTCCCGCGCCGATCCATAGGGGGTTTTTGCAGCGTCCCCCTGCGCGGTCAAGATGTGGGCTGAGAGTGGGCGGCCGTGGGCGCCGCGACGGGCTTCAGTGCTTGTCTTCGGCGATTTGCTCGACCAGGTCGACGATGCGCCGGCGCAGCTTGGAATCGCTGATGCGGGTAAACGCCTTGGTGAGCGCCAGCCCATCCGAGGTCGCGAGAAAGTCGGAGACATAGGCCGGTGAGGGCGCCTCACCCACGTGGTCGTGGCGCGTTCCCAGCTGAACATGCGGCGCGCCCTCGAAGAAGAACCCAACCGGCACCTGGAGGATGTGCGAAATCTGCTGCAGCCGGCTGGCACCGATACGGTTGGTGCCTTTCTCGTATTTCTGGACTTGCTGAAAGGTCAGACCGAGCGCGTCGCCGAGCTTCTCCTGGCTCATCGTCAGCATCATCCGGCGCATACGCACGCGGCTGCCGACATGTTTGTCGATTGGATTCGGCGCCTTTTTGGCGATCATAATAATCCGCTCCTCTATCACCGCTGTTTATAGCAATGGCCAGCGATAATAATTCCGTTGCAATCGATAGCAACTATTACGCGACTTATATGCCGATGGTTCGGCATCAACTCATTCATAAATGTGATAAACTTCCCTTTTTACGTGCTGCGCTGCCAAAGCTTGCGCGTGACGGTTGAGACGAAGTTCGGTTGATGCGGCCCATAATTTTTATTTATGGGCCTCGATATGCCCCGCCCATCTTTATTCGGGAGTGCCGGATCGGAAGCGACGGCGCACGACGACGATCAGCGCGAATGCGACGATGATAATGGCAGGGGCATCGCCAACACGGGCATAGAGCGGCGCCCGAATTGATCGCGGCAGCGGCGAGTTGATCACGCCCTCGCGGCCCAGCGGCAATGAATTGACGATCCGGCCCAGCGGATCGATGACAGCGGAGATGCCGGTATTGGCGGCGCGAACGAGCGGCAGACCTTCCTCGATGGCGCGGATGCGCGCCTGCTGCAAATGCTGGTAGGGCCCGGTGCTGATGCCGAACCAGCCGTCATTGGTGACATTGACGATCCAGCCGGGCCGCTGGCCGCGCGGCACGATATCGTCCGGAAAAATGATCTCGTAGCAAATCAACGGCAGCGCAACCGGCGCGCCAGGAATCGCGATCAGCCGGCGCCGGTCTCCGGCAAGAAAACCGCCGCGCTGCTTGGTGAGCTCCTGAAAACCAAGACGCGCGAGGATGCGCTCGAGCGGCAAATATTCGCCGAACGGCACGAGATGGACTTTGTCGTAGAGCGCGACGATCGAGCCTGAATGGTCGATGGCGTAAATCGAATTATAGACCGCCGGTGCGGTCGGATTGACTGGCTCGGCGACGCGCACCGCGCCGGTGATCAGCACGGCGTTCGGCGGCAAAAGCTGCGTGATTTGGGCAAGCGCATCGGGCTCTCGGGCGAGGAAGAACGGAAAGGCCGATTCCGGCCAGATCAGGTGCGTCACGTCTTTCATGCCGGGAGAATCCGGACCTGACGCGCGATTGGACAGAGCGATGTAGCGGTTCATCACCTCGTGTCGGGCCGCATAATTGAATTTCACGTCTTGCTGCAGATTTGGCTGCATGATGCGCAAATGTACTTTGTCGACCAGCTGCGTCGGCAGGCGGGAAAGCCGCAGCGCGCCCCAGCCGCCAAGTCCGACAAGCACGGCGATGCCGAGCACCAGCGGCAGCCACGGCCGCGGGTTTTCGGCGCGGTCGTCGACGAGCGTAGCGGGGCTGGCAAACACAATGATGGCGATGAAAGTAAGGCCCCACAGCCCGATCAGCGAAGCGCCTTGCGCCAACGGCAGCGGAGCAGCGAGTGCGTAACCGAACGCGTTCCACGGAAATCCCGTCAACGCGTGGCCGCGCAGCCATTCCGTCGCGGTGAGCGTCACGCCCAAAGCCAGGATGCGTAAGCCTCCGCGCGTCCAAAGAACGCGCGCAAGGGCGACGCCGATAGCCGTATAGATGGCGAGCAATGCCGGCAGGCCGATCACCGCAAACGGCAATAACCAGCCGAAGGTCGGCGCGTCGACCAAAAAGGCGTAGCCGACCCAATAGAGGCCGGCGACAAAATAACCGAAGCCAAAGCACCAACCCGTCGCGGCCGCTGCGCCCACGCCGCCCCAACGCCCGACGCCGGCGCCGTCGATCAGCCAGACCAGCGTCGGGAACGTCAAAAACAGCACCGGCCAGAAATTGAACGGCGCCATCGCCAGCGCCGACAGCGCGCCGGCAACGAATGCAATCAGGCCGCGCCGCCAGCCCCAGGCCAGCACGATCGAATTGAGCAGCCCCTTCGGCGTCACGGCGTGCGTTGCGTGTTCGTATTCGGCCGATTGGCCTCGTCACGCGGCGATGGCGGCGACGCCGGACGCGACACCGCCGCCTTCACCGGCGCGGGCAGTTCGCGCGCCGCAGCCGGTCGGCGGTCCTTGCGGCGATAAATCCTGACCCGCTTGACCCGGCGCGGATCGGCATCGAGCACTTCGGCCTCGAACGGTTCCGGTCCATGCACCAATTCGCCGCGCACCGGAACGTGGCCGGCGCGAATGACCAGATAACCGCCGAGCGTATCGACCTCTTGCGCGGCATTGCCGACGTCGAACTCCTCGCCGATCACGGCGCGGACGTCGTCGAGGCTGGCGCGGCCGTTGGCGAGAAACGAGCCGTCGTTTTGGCGCGTGACCGCGGGCATCTCGCGCTCATCATGCTCGTCGGCGATATCGCCGACGATCATTTCGACCAGATCTTCCATCGAGACCAGTCCGTCGGTGCCGCCGTATTCGTCGATGATCAGCGCCAGGTGAATGCGCGTCGCCTGCATCTTGGCGAGCAGATCGAGCACCGGCATGGATGGCGGCGCGTAGAGGATTTCGCGAACGATCTTCGCCGCCGACAGTGGCATCGCCAGATCGACATTGCCGAAGTTGAGCGCGACCTGTTGCGGCGTTTCGCCCGCCGGAGCAATTGCCGGATTGATCGAAGCCCGCGCCGCCATGAACGCAATCAGGTCGCGGATATGGATCATGCCGGCCGGATCGTCGAGCGTGTCGTTATAGACCACGAGTCGCGAATGTGCGGCGACCTCGAACACGCGAACCAGCTCGCCGATGGCGATGTCCTGCTGCACGGCAACGATATCGGCGCGCGGCACCATGACGCTCTCGACCCGGCATTCGCGCAGCCCCAGAATATTCTTGAGCATGGCGGCTTCTTCCGGCGAGAAACCGGACTGCGGCTGCTCGGCGGTGAGAACGTGTTCGAGGTCGGCGCGCGTCGCCGCGGCTTTCCAGCCGAACAGGATGCGCATGACGCGCGTCAGCCAGCCTTCCTGCGGCTCATCCGCTTGCGCCACGACCATCGGCAGACCGCGATGCTCGCTGTCGGGCGGGTCGCTGCGCGTCGGGGTTTGAGACATGGCTGTAGACTTTGGCTCCGGGCTTTGGCTTCGAACTTAAGTCGGACCTTGCGTCGGATATTAGCGCTTGCTTCCAGCCTTTTTCACGACTTTGCCCGGATGCCGATAAGGATCCGGGATATTGAGGCGCCGCAGGATTTCACGCTCGGTCTGTTCCATGGTTTCCGCGTCGGTGTCTTTGTCATGATCGTAGCCGGTAAGGTGCAGGAAACCATGCACTGCAAGATGGGCGAGATGATGAGCGAACGTCTTGCCCTCGGCATGGGCCTCCCGCGCGATGGTCTGGTAGGCAAGCACGATGTCGCCGAGGTGCGCCGGCTCGTCCGCGGCTTGCTTGCTCGGAAACGACAACACGTTGGTGGCGGCGTCGATGCCGCGCCACAGCCGGTTGAGTTGACGGATCGCCGAATCATCGGTCAGGACGATAGCAAGCTCCGTCCCGGTTGTTGACACCGTGGCGGCGGCCTGGGCGACGGCGCGCCGCACGATCGATCGCGCCTTGGCGGGCTCCTGCCAAAGGTCGGAGTCGACCAGCACGTCGATCTTGAGTTTTGCCCGCGGCGCCGGCGTCATTCCGGCCGCTCGCGCTTGCGTGCCGAGGCTTTGTCATAGGCCTCGACAATGCGCGCGACGAGCTCGTGGCGGATCACGTCGACGGACGTGAAGCTGACGTGGCCGATGCCCTCGATGCCCTCGAGGAGTCGTACTGCATCGGCGAGTCCCGAAGTCTGGCCCGACGGCAAATCCACCTGGCTCGGATCGCCGGTCACCACCATGCGGCTGCCTTCGCCAAGCCGCGTCAGCAGCATCTTCATCTGCATCGCGGTGGTGTTCTGCGCCTCGTCGAGGATCACGGCGGCGTTCGACAGCGTGCGGCCGCGCATGAAAGCGAGCGGCGCGATTTCGATCTCGCCGCTTTGCATCGCGCGCTCGACGATGCGCGCATCCATCAGGTCATAGAGCGCGTCGTAGATCGGGCGCAGATAAGGATCGACCTTCTCGCGCATGTCGCCGGGCAAAAAGCCGAGCCGCTCGCCGGCCTCGACCGCCGGCCGCGACAGCACGATGCGATCGACGTCCTTGCGCTCGAACAGCTGCACGGCGTGGGCGACCGCAAGCCAGGTCTTGCCGGTGCCGGCCGGGCCGGTGGAGAACACCAGCGGATGGCGCTTGAGCGCCCGCACATAGGCGTCTTGCGCGGGCGTGCGAGCGCGGACGCGGCGCTTGCGCAGATTGATTTCCTCAAAACTGTCGCGCGCGGCTGCAGGATCGAAGTCGAACAGCGAGCCTTGCGACAGCGCCAGCCGGACCGCGCCATCGACGTCGCCCTGCACCAGTTCGTCGCCGCGCTTGAGCCGCTCATAGAGACTTTCGAGCACGCGGCGCGCCAGCTCGCAGGCCTCGTGGGCGCCTTCCAGCGTGACGTGATTGCCGCGCGAATTGGCGACGACGCCGAGCCGGCGCTCGATCAAGGCGAGGTTTTGACCGTATTGGCCGAACAAGGTGGAGGCGAGGCGGTTGTCGTCGAAGGTCAGTGCGATCTGCGTCGCGTTGTTCTGTGCGACGATGACCGATTCATCCGTTCCGGGTGTTCGCAATTCAGGCTCCTGCGCCGAGCAAGGCTGGTTGTTGCTGTTGTTCAGGCTTTTGCATAAGCACGCCGAACAAACTGTTGCTGGCAACTTCGGTGACGGTGACCGGCGCAATGGTGCCGATCAGTGATGACGGCGCTGTGACCTGCACCGGCTGTAGATAAGGCGAACGGCCGACCAGTTGGCCGGCATGGCGGCCGGGACGCTCGAACAGCACATCCATCGTGCGGCCCTCACAGCCGCGATTGAACGCCGCTTGATTGCGATCGATGACGTCCTGCAAGTGCTGCAGGCGACCGGATTTTGCGTCTTCCGCCACCTGATCGTCCATGTCGGCGCCGGGCGTGCCGGGCCGCGGCGAATATTTGAAGGAGAACGCGCCCGCATAGCCGACCTCGCCGACCAGGCTGAGCGTGGCGGCAAAGTCATCGTCGGTTTCGCCGGGAAAGCCGACGATGAAATCGGAGGTGAGCGCCAAATCGGGCCGCGCATCGCGCAGGTGATCGATGATTTCAAGATAATCGGCGCGGGTGTGACGGCGGTTCATGGCGGCGAGCACGCGGTCGGAGCCGGATTGCACGGGCAAATGCAATTGCGGCATCAGCTGCGGCAGATCGCGATGCGCGGCAACGAGATCGTCGGTCATGTCGCCCGGATGACTGGTCGTATAGCGCAGCCGGTCGATGCCCGGCAGCGCGGCTGTCTGTTCGAGCAGCCGCGCCAAAGACCACGGCCGTCCGTCAGGCCCCTCGCCGTGATAGGCATTGACGTTCTGGCCGATGAGCGTGACTTCGCGCACGCCGGCGTCCGCCAGCCGCTCGATCTCGGTGAGGATTTTGTTCGCCGGCCGCGACGTCTCCATGCCGCGCGTGTAAGGCACGACGCAGAAGGTGCAGAACTTGTCGCAGCCTTCCTGCACCGTGACGAAGGCGGACACACCCCGGCTGCGGATCGCGGCGCGGTCCGGCGCGGCGAGGTGATTGAATTTGTCGTCCACCGGGAACTCGGTATCGATCGCCTTGCCGTCGCGCGCGGCGCGCGCCAGCAAGTCGGGGAGGCGGTGGTAGCTCTGCGGCCCGACGACGAGATCGACGACCGGCGCGCGGCGGATGATTTCCTCACCTTCGGCCTGGGCGACGCAGCCGGCGACCGCGACCATGATGCGACGGCCGGTGACTGCCGCCGCGTCCTTCATGCGGCGAACGCGACCAAGCTCTGAATAGACTTTCTCCGCCGCTTTTTCGCGGATGTGACAGGTGTTGAGGATGACCAGATCGGCATCGTCCGCGGTTGCGATCTCGACATAGCCCTCCGGCGCCAGGGTATCCGCCATACGCTGCGAGTCGTAGACGTTCATCTGGCAGCCGAACGATTTGACGTAGAGTTTTTTCGCTCCGTTCATGCCGGGTGGTCGGCCTAAGCCCCTATATAAAAACACAAATTCCGTTTGGTGGCGACGCCACCACAGCCTATGGTCTAGCCGGATTCCCGGCAAAAAGAAATTGCTCAGTCCATCGGCTGGATATTGGCGTCCTTGATCACTTTCGACCACTTGGCGATTTCCGACTTGATATAGGCATCGAGTTCCTCAGGGCTACTGCCGCCGTTGGTCATGCCGAGGTCAGCGAAGCGCTTCTTGGTGTCGTCGTCGGCCAGCGCTTTGCGCGCCGCTGCATTGAGTTTGGCCAGAACCGCTTGCGGCGTCCCGGCCGGCGCCACGATGCCCCACCACGTTTCCGCCTCGAAACCGGGCAGCGCCGACTCCGCTACCGTCGGAATGTCGGGAGCTGACGGCGAACGATGCGCGCTGGTGACCGCGAGTGCGCGCAACGTGCCGCCCTTGAGGTTGCCCATCACGGCGGAGAGATTGGCGAACATCAGCGGGATTTGTCCGGCGAGCAGATCATTGATCGCCGGCGCTTCGCCGCGATAGGCGACGTGCACCATCTTGATGCCGGCGACATATTGGAACAGCTCGGCCGTCATGTGCGGCGTGGTGCCGAGCCCGCCGGTGCCGAAATTGATCTTGCCCGGATCGGCCTTGGCCATGGCGATGACGTCCTTGACCGAATGCGCGGCAAACGACGGATTGACCACCAGCACCAGCGGCGAAGCGCCGGTCATTGCCACGCCGGCAAAATCTTTCGCCGGATCGAGCGTCACTTTGCGATAAAGGTTCGGCGCCACCGCATAGGTGGTCTGGCTGCCCATCATCAGTGTGTAGCCGTCGGGCGCCGACTTCGCTTCGTCTTCGGCTGCGATCATGCCGCTGGCGCCGGTGCGGTTCTCGACCACGATCGACTGGCCGAGAATTTCCGACATTTTCTGCGCCATGATCCGGGCGGCTATGTCGGTGCCGCCGCCGGCGCCGAAGCCGACCAGCATCTTGATCGGCCGGTTGGGATAAGCTGCGTCCTGGGCATGCGCAGTGATTTGGCAGAGGCTCAACGCCAGCGCGGCAGTAACTGCGACCCGCAGCGATCGCGTGGCCTTCATGACATTCCCCTCCCTTGCATTCCGAGCACCGGACGCATTTTTTAGTCGTCCGAATGCATCAGCCGAGATCACGGCGCAGTACCAGCGCCGAAGCCCCGTTTTGATAATAGCTCCGGCGCCGTCCGACGTCGCGGAAGCCGGCGCGGCGATACAGCGCACGCGCGGGGGCGTTGTTTTCATCGACCTCGAGAAACACCGCCCGGGTGCCGAGACCGGCGAGGCGCCGCAGATGCAGATCGAGCAGCGGCCGCGCAAAACCGCGGCCGCGTTGGCGCGCAGCGATGGCGATCGAGAGGATTTCCGCTTCGCCCGCCGCCATGCGCGACAGGATGAAACCGATCAGCGTTTTGCCCGTCATCGCCCGATGGGCGACGACGGTTTTTTCGATCAGCAGCCGGTAGACTTCGTCCTCGCCCCAACCGCGCTGGAACGAGGCGGTGTGCAGGGCTGCAATCGCTCCGGCCTCATTCGGCCGCGCTTCAGAGAGCGTGGGCGCGGCCCGGCCGAACAGACGGGCGACGAAGCGCATCATCGGCGCGGCAGTTGCGCGGCATTTTGCGGCTGCGCATCGGGTGCGCGCAGATATTGTGGTACTGGCGGCGACTGGCCTTCCGGAATCGCGGCGCCCATCCGTGCCACCCACTCGATGTCGGGCGCGCCGCCGGCGTCGACGCGCAGCGGCTTGGCGTCGGTGACGGCAAGCCCGTCGGCGACGAGTTGCGCGGCCGAGCCGACGATGCGGGCCGGCGCCGCGGCCGCCGCGCGCACTGCTTCGTTCAGCGGCGCCAGTCGCGGACCGGTGACAGTGCGGCCGCCGGCGGCGAAGACTTGGAGATAGACGTGGGCGTGCCGCGCATCGATGGCGACGACCACCGGAGCATTGTCGTCGTCGGCAAGATACGGCGCCGCATAAGCGGACAGCGTCGATAGGCCCACCGCCGGCTTATCGATCGCGAGCGCGATACCGCGCGCCGCCGCAATGCCGACCCGCAATCCGGTGAAGCTGCCGGGGCCCGTCGTCACCACCACGCGGTCAATTTTGCGAAAGGCCGTGCCCGCCTCGTCCATGATCCTGCGGATGAGCGGCATCAGCGCTTCGGCATGCCCACGTAGCATCGGCAAGCTCTCGCTCGCGATGATGCCACCTTGCTGGGTGTCGAACACGGCCGCCGAGCAGGCCGCTAGCGCCGTATCAATCGCGAGTACGCGCATGGCGCACTTAATCGTCGCGTGCAGCGATGCCGATCACATCGGCCGGACTTCGGTGACGTCGGGGACGAAATGTTTCAGCAGATTCTGGATGCCGTGGCGCAGCGTCGCCGTCGACGACGGGCAGCCCGAGCAGGCGCCCTTCATGTTGAGATAGACGACGCCGTCCTTGAATCCCTTGAAGGTGATATCGCCGCCGTCGTTCGCCACCGCCGGTCGCACCCGCGTCTCGATCAGATCCTTGATGGTGGCGACGGTGTCGGCATCGGCCGCATCGAAAAACTCGTCGCCATCGCTCGGCGCGGCGCCGCCGGCGTTGAGCAAGGGCGCGCCCGACATGAAATGTTCCATGATGGCGCCGAGGATCATCGGCTTGAGCTGCTGCCACTCGCCGGTGCTCTTGGTTACGGTGATGAAATCGGAGCCGAAGAACACGCCGCTGATGCCCGTGATGCCGAACAGCCGTTCGGCCAGCGGCGACTGCGCCGCCTGCTCGGCGTCGCGCAGGTCGAGCGTCGAGCCTTCCAGCACCGCCCGTCCGGGCAGGAATTTCAAGGTCGCCGGGTTCGGCGTCGCTTCGGTCTGGATGAACATTGTTGTTTGTCCTCAGTCACTTGGCTCCGGCCCGATGCGGCCGCGCTATGACTTGTGTAACGCCACATTAGCACACTATTACGTGGCGAATTGGCTAGGAAGTTCAAGTGCGGACGCGGGCGGACAAGCTACCTAAGAGCGGACGAAACCGACGATATCCTTGACCGCCTTCATGGTTTCGCCGGCGAGCTTTTGCGCTCGGGCCGAGCCGTCCGCGAGTATGGCGTCGATCGCGGCGGGGTCGTTGAGGAGCCGCTTCATTTCCGAATTGATCGGGCTGAGTTTTGCGACGGCAAGATCGGTCAAAGCCGCCTTGAAGGTCGAGAACTGCGCGTTGCCGAATTGCTTGAGGACGCCAGCACGGGTCGTGCCTTCGAGCGCGGCAAAAATGCCGACCAGGTTGTCGGCTTCGGGCCGGGTCTCGAGACCCTTCTCCTCGCTCGGCAGCGGCTCCGGGTCGGTTTTGGCGCGCCGAACTTTCTGCGCGATGGCGTCGGCGTCGTCGGTGAGATTGATGCGCGACTGGTCGGACGGATCCGACTTCGACATTTTTTTGGTGCCGTCGCGCAGCGACATGACGCGCGTCGCTTCGCCGGTGATCAGCGGCTCCGGCTGCGGGAAGAACGCATCGCCAAAGCCCTTGTCTCTGATCGACTGGCCAAAATCGTTGTTGAATTTCTGCGCGATGTCGCGCGACAGCTCGAGGTGCTGTTTCTGGTCCTCGCCGACCGGCACGTGGGTGGCGCGGTAGACCAAGATGTCGGCGGCCATCAATGTCGGATAGGCATAAAGGCCGACCGACGCGTTCTCGCGGTCTTTGCCAGCCTTTTCCTTGAACTGGGTCATGCGGTTGAGCCAGCCGAGGCGGGCGACGCAATTGAACACCCAGGCCAGCTCGGCGTGCTCGGCGACCTGGCTCTGGTTGAACACGATGTGCTTCTTGGGATCGATCCCACAGGCGATGAAGGCCGCGGTGACCTCGCGAATGGCCTTCGGCAGCTCGATGGGATCCTGCCACACAGTGATCGCATGCAGATCGACGACGCAATAGATGCAGTCATAACGGTCCTGCAGCTCGACGAAGCGCTTGATGGCGCCGAGATAGTTGCCAAGGTGCAGATTGCCGGTGGGCTGCACGCCTGAAAAAACCAGTTCTTTAAACGCCAATTCTTTTAGCACCATGGACGGTCTCCGGGACGGACCAGCGTCAATTGCCACGGCGTCGGCTTGCCCTGCAAGGCCCGGCCGTTATAGTGCCGCGTCCCAGCGCGAGATTTCTCATGGTTTCAGCCCGTTACGACGTTCTCGGCATCGGCAATGCGATCGTCGATGTGATCGCCCGCACCGAGGACGACTTCCTGCTCAAACAGGGCATGAACAAAGGCGCCATGGCGCTGATCGATGAGGCGCGCGCCGAAGAGATTTACGATGCGATGGGTCCGGCGGTCGAAATCTCCGGCGGCTCGGCGGCCAATACCATCGTCGGGCTTTCGAGCCTCGGCGCGCGCGGCGCGTTCGTCGGCAAGGTCAAAGACGATGAGCTCGGCCGCGCCTTCAGCCACGATATCCGCGCCGCCGGCGTGGCGTTCGCGACGCCGCCGGCGTCCGACGGCGCCTCGACCGGGCGCTGCTACGTGCTGGTGACGCCCGACGGCGAGCGCACCATGAACACGTTTCTCGGCGCCGCCCAGGATTTGCATCCGGCCGATATCGATGCCGACATGGTCGCCGCGACCCAGATCATCTATCTCGAAGGCTATCTGTGGGATCCGAAGAACGCCAAGGATGCATTCCTCAAGGCGGCAAAAATCGCGCACGCGGCGGAGCGCACCGTGGCGCTGTCGCTGTCGGACGCGTTTTGTGTCGACCGCTGGCGCGACGAGTTTTTGCAATTGATGCGCTCGCGCACCGTCGATCTCATCTTCGCCAACGAGGCCGAGTTGGCGAGCCTTTATCAAACCTCCGATTTCGATACCGCGATCAAGGCGCTGCGCGCCGATATCGATGCCGCGGTGGTCACGCGCAGCGAAAAGGGCTGCCTGGTGATCGGCCCCGACGGCATCGAGGCGGTGCCGGCTTTTCCGGTCGAGCGTGTCGTCGATACCACCGGCGCCGGCGATCTGTTCGCGGCCGGCTTCCTGTCCGGTCTCGCCCGCGGCGCCGACGATCGCACCTGCGGCCGCCTCGGCGCGCTCGCCGCCGGCGAAGTGATCCAGCATATCGGCGCGCGGCCGGAAACCTCGCTCAAAGACCTCGCCGGTGACAACGGCTTGGTGGATTGAAGGCCGATTATCGCGGCAGCGCGGCTCGCGGTAACCAATTGCTAACGATAATTCGTTAACGACGGATCAACCGCTAGGCGGAGGATCCGATATGGGCGAGCGCGCGGACGAACCCGACAAGATCGAGAAACCCGAGGCTTCGAATTCGCCTGCCGGCGAGTCTTCCGCGGGTACGGGTGACTCGACCGAGCACAAATTGCCCGTCGTATGGTCGCCAAAGCTCGATGCCGCAGCCGGCATCGAGGATGAATTTTTTGATGCTGACGCCGCACCGCCGCCGAACGACGAAGCGGCGTATGGCGAAGCGGCAAAAGAAGAGCCTGGCGCGACGGCCGCTCCCGCGACGCAACCGCGCTCATGGCGTTTTGCGATGCTCGCGGCAACGATCGCACTGGCCGCGGCCGTCGGTTCGTTCGTCGGATCGTTGACCGGTGCCGGCGTCGGGCGGCTCGCGCCCGAAGCGGCCCCGATCACGAATACGGCGGATGCGGGCAGCGTCTTGCGCGCGCTGAAATCCCAGGTCGCGGAACTTTCCGCCATGAAATCCAATCTCGACGGCTCGATCCGCAACGCCAATACCCAATTCGTCGCGATTGCCGAACGGCTCGATAGGGTCGAGCGCGCGGCGACCAATCCGGCGGCACAACTCGCCCACATTGCCGACGCCGTCGACCGGCTCAATAAAATCAACGCCGCGCCGGAGACCACGAGCTCGATCACGCCCATGACCACCGGACCCATGACCACGCCGCCAGCCGAGTCGAAGATCACCGACCGGCTCGTCGAGGACTGGGTCGTGCAGGACGTCCATGGCGACCGGGCGCTGGTCGAAGGCCGCAACGGCAG
Source organism: uncultured Alphaproteobacteria bacterium (assembly GCA_963831975.1). GTDB lineage: Bacteria > Pseudomonadota > Alphaproteobacteria > Rhizobiales > Xanthobacteraceae > BOG-931. The sequence goes on along the minus strand of CAWHSO010000020.1, from coordinate 7,117 downwards.
CCTGTTCGAAGTCGGCGCCGGCAGCATCCTGCCCGGTGTCGGCAGGGTCGAAGCGGTGAAGCGGCAGGACGGCCAATGGGTCGTCGTCACCGCGCGGGGTTTGATCACGTCGGGCCGTTGATCTTCGGCCGCCGATCTTGGGCCGCAGCCTGCCGGCCGTCATAGTTTGACGCCTCATTCCGTGGCAAATTCCCCCTGCTGACTGCGCTGCGGTCGCGGAGGGGAGTCGTTGCAGCGATGCGGTTGAGTATTCTTGCCGGCATCCGGGGCGTCGTTGCCGTGGCGCTTTTTGGTTTTGCGTTTCCCGCTATCGCGTTTGCGCAGGCGGGCGAGCAGCCCGCGCCGAAACCAGCGCCGCCGCCGGACATGACGCAGAATTGTCCCGGCCTGGTCGCGGCCGATCGGCCGCGCGTCATTCCCGCCGCGTTCGATCTTGCCGCGCTCAATGCCGACCAGGTGCGGCTTACGTTTATTGGCCACGCCACGTTCCTGATCGAGAGCCCGCAGCTGGTGCGGATCGCGACCGACTACAACGACTATGTGCGGCCGCCGGTTCTGCCCGACATCGTCACCATGAACCACGCCCACGACACCCACTTCACCGACCATCCCGATCCGGCGATCAAATACGTGCTGCGCGGCTGGGGGCCGAGCGAGAGTGAGCCGGCGGTCTGGGACCTAAAATATCGCGACGTGCGCGTGCGCAACGTGCCGACCAATATCCGCAGTTTTGGCGGCGGCACCGAACGCTACGGCAATTCCATCTTTATCTTCGAGATCGCCAATCTGTGCATCGCCCATCTCGGCCATCTGCACCACACGCTGTCGCAGCAGCAGCTCAACGAGATCGGCAGGGTCGACGTGGTGATGGCCCCGGTCGACGGCAGCTACACGCTTGATCTCGACGGCATGATGGAAGTGCTGACCGCGCTGAAAGCGCAAATCATCATCCCGATGCACTTTTTCAGTCCGTACACGCTGGCGCGCTTCCTCGACCGGGCGCGCCAGCTTTGGCCGGTCGAGCAGGCGGAAATCCCTTCCGTTTTGCTGTCGAAATCGACGCTGCCGGAGAGCCCGAAAGTGCTGGTGCTGCCGGGGCATTGAAGGCTGGTGCCGCGCGCTTCCGGTCATCTGACCTTGATCGTATAGTGGGTGCCATCGAACGGCGACGAAGAGAAATTGCCAATGCTGAGCGCGGAACAGAACGATCTCATCACTCGCACTACACCGGGCACCGCTGCCGGCGCTCTGATGCGCCACTACTGGCAGCCGGCCGCTTTGGTCGATGAGCTTGCCGGCAACCGGCCCGTAAAACCGGTGCGGCTCCTCGGCGAAGACCTGGTCGCCTTCAAGGACGACAAGGGCCGCTACGGCCTGATCGGGCGGCATTGCCCGCATCGCGGCACCGATCTGGCTTATGGCCGCCTTGAAGACGGCGGCCTGCGCTGCGCCTTTCACGGCTGGCTGTTCGACGTCAACGGCAAATGCCTGCAGACGCCCGCCGAGCCGGACAACAGCAATCTGTGCGCCAACATCAAGCAGAAATCCTATTCCGTCGTCGAGAAGAGCGGGGTCCTATGGGCCTATCTCGGCCCCGGCGAGCCGCCGGCGTTTCCGCAATTCGACTGCTTCGTCGCGCCGTCGACCCATACTTTCGCCTTCAAGGGCATGATCGATTGCAACTGGCTGCAATCGCTCGAAGTCGGCATCGATCCGGTGCACACCTCGTTCCTGCACCGCTTCTTCGAGGACGAGGATCCGGACAAAGGCTATGGCCGCATGTTCCGCGACACGTCCAAAGATTCCGACATGCCGATGACCAAGATCATGCGCGAATTTCCGCGGCCGCGCATCGAGATCGAGCCGACCGATTACGGATTCCGCCTGATCACGCTGCGCCAGATCTCGGACGCCAAGGCGCATGTGCGCGTGACCAATCTGATTTTTCCCAATGCCTTCATCATTCCGATGAGCCGCGAGATGACGATCTCGCAATGGCACGTGCCGATCGACGACGCGCGGCATTACTGGTACGCGATCTTCACGTCGTTCGGCGCACCGGTGAACAAGGACGAGATGCGCCGCCAGCGCCTCGAGCTCTACGAATTGCCCGATTACGTGCCGCGCAAGAACAAGAGCAACGATTACGGTTTTGACGCCCACGAGCAGGAGCACGCGACCTTTACCGGCATGGGGGCCGACATCAACGTGCACGACCAATGGGCCTGCGAATCCATGGGCGCCATCCAGGACCGCACGGCGGAGCATCTCGGCACCTCCGACAAGGCGATCAGCGCCTATCGGCGGCTGTTGCGCCAGGCGCTCGATCAATCCGGCAACGGCGGCAAACCGATGATGGTGCTCGATGCCGCGGCGGCGGCGAAGATCACCGGCCCGGCCTGCGTCGACGGCATCGGTGCTGCCGGCGATTGGCAGGGCTATTGGCAGCGCACCGACGCCAGCCGGCAACAGACCAAAAGCTGGACGAATGGACACTGAATTTTTCGTCATTCCGGGGCGCCGCCAACGGGTCCGGCCCGAAGTGGCCGGCCCGATGACAGGCTCCGCGGCGAGCCCGGAATCCATAACCACCGTCAGCGAATATGGATTCCGGACTCGACGCTTCGCGTCGATCCGGAATGACGGCGTCTGATGGCGCGATCTTCGGCCGTCAGTTTTGTCGAGCGGCACGGCCTATGGACCGGCGAACAAGCGCGCGCCGCCAAGGCGGCAGTGCAGGCGATCAAGAAACACAAGCTTGAACTGGTGCGTTTCTCCTTTGCCGACCAGCACGGCGTGCTGCGCGGCAAGACCGTGGTGGCCGAAGACGCGCCGGGGCTGATGCAAGCCGGCGTCACCATGACCACGACGCTCTTGGCCAAGGACACCGCGCACAAGACCGCTTTTCCGGTGTTCACGCCGGGCGGCGGCTTCGACATGGTGGAAATGCAGGGCGCCGGCGATTTTGTCATGGTGGCCGACCCGACGACGTTCCAGGTGCTGCCGTGGGCGCCGAATACCGGCTGGTTCCTCTGCGATATGTTTTTCCCAAACGGCAAGCCAGTGCCGTTCTCGACGCGGCAGATTCTTCGCGATGCGCTGGCGCGGCTGCAAGACCGCCGGCTTCGATTACCTCGCCGGTCTGGAAGTCGAATTCCATCTGTTCAAGCTGGAAAACCCGAGGCTCACGCCCGAGGACGCCACCTGGCCGCCGCGGGCGCCCGAGGTGAGCCTGCTCAACCAGGGCTATCAGTATCTCACCGAGAGCCGCTTCGATCAGATCGACGCGGCGCTCGAGCCGATCCGCCGCGGCATCACCGCGCTCGGCATGCCGCTGCGCTCGGTGGAAGTCGAGCTGGGGCCCAGCCAGTGCGAATTCACCTTCCGCCCGCAGCGCGGCCTCGACGCCGCCGACACCATGATCCTGTTCCGCGCCGCCACCAAACAGATCGCGCGGCGCCACGGTTTGCTGGCAAGCTTCATGTGCCGGCCGGCGCAGCCAAATCTTTTCTCCAGCGGCTGGCACCTGCACCAGTCGCTGCTCGAGCGCAAACGCAGCAGCAACGCGTTTGCCGGCAACGCACGCGAGGGGCTTTCCACAACCGGCCTGAATTTCCTCGCCGGCCTCTTGACCCACGCCCACGCCGCCGCCGCGTTCTCCACGCCGACTATCAACGGCTACAAGCGCTACCGCGCCTATACGCTGGCGCCCGACCGCGCCATCTGGGCGCGCGACAACCGCGGCGTCATGGTACGCGTGCTCGGCCAACCCGGCGATCCGTCAACGCACCTGGAAAACCGCATCGGCGAGCCGGCGGCGAACCCGTATCTCTACATGGCGTCGCAGATCTACGCGGGCCTCGACGGCATGGCGCACAAGCGCGATCCCGGTCCTTCGGCGGATACGCCGTACGAGACCAAGGCGCAGCTGTTGCCAAAGGACCTCGGCGAAGCGCTCGCGGCGTTGCGGGCGAGCGAGGTGTTTGGAAAAGCTTTCGGCGAAGCCTTCGTGGACTATTACGCCCACATCAAAGAAGCCGAGCTTGCGCGCTTCAAGGCCGAGGCCAGCGGCGGGGCGAAGTGACGGCGTGGGAGCAGAACGAGTATTTCGACTTGTTTTAGTTCTCCCTCCCCCTTGTGGGGAGGGCGGGGTGGGGGTCGGGAGGTCATTCGCCAACGCGGACGGGAGCAGAACGCCCGTCAACGATTTTGCACTACCTCCCGACCCCCACCCCTACCCCTCCCCACAAGGGGGAGGGGAATTTTGCCGCCACGGCACGTTGTGCTTGAATGCTCACGGACCAAAAATCGTCGGTATCGCGCTTGCGCATCTTTATCTCCGCAGTCACGAGCGAGTTCGGCAAAGCACGCGACGCGCTGGCCAGCGATCTTGCGCGCGCGGTCACGATGTGACGGTTCAGAGCGATTTCAAGCAAAGCCCCGACAGCGAGACGCTGCTCGGCACCCTCGCCGACTATATTCGCGACTGCCATGCGGTGGTCTGCATTGTCGGCAAGCGCTGTGGCGCTTGCCCGCCCGCGCGTGCCGCCGAACGGCTCATGGGCGTACTGCCGGACGACATCAAAGAAGCGAGCTACACGCAGTGGGAATTTTTTCTCGCCCGCTATTTCAAGCGCCGGCCATATCTCTATATCGCGGGCGATATACAAGCCGGATCGCGATGCGGCCGCAGGCGACCGCGCCGATTTGCAAGACACATATTTAGAATTCCTCAAGGCCGATGGCGCCCACTACACGGCATTTTCGAACGCTAAGAACTTCGCATCACAGTGCTGCGCGACGAGCCGAAGATCGTAGCCAAACCCGCGCCGCCGAGCCAATCGGCGGCCAGGCCGATCGTGCTGCCCTATCCGAGCATCGGCGATCTGTTCAAAGGCCGCGACGAGTTCATGCAGCGATTGCACGACAGTCTGACGCGGGCGCGCGGCGGGCGGACGGCGATCGTCAGTCAGGCGCTTTATGGGCTCGGCGGCATCGGCAAAACCCGCGCTGCGGTAGAATACGCGTGGACGCATGCGGACGACTACACGGCATTGCTGTTCGTCGTCGCGGAAACGCCGGAGACATTGCGGACCAATCTCGCGGCGCTAGCCGGCACGCTTGTGCCGCAACTCGACACGACCGACGATAAAGTGCGCCTGGCAGCAGTACTCGATTGGCTTAAGGCCAATCCGGGCTGGTTCCTGATCCTCGACAACGTCGACAGCAAGCAGGCGCTGGACGAGGTCGAGCGGCTGTTGAGCGGGCTTGCCGGCGGCCATGTGATCGTCACCAGCAGGCTCGCAGATTTTTCCGGCAATTTCCAGCCGCTTGAACTCGATGTGCTCGCAGTCGAAGATGCCGCGAAGTTCCTCCTGGCGCGCACCGAGGAGCCGGCGGCGCGCGGCGGCCGACGACGAAGCTAAGGCGCGCGAGGTGGCCGAAGAGCTAGGCAGTCTCGCGCTCGCGCTGGAGCAGGCGGCAGCCCTCATCGCCAAGCGGCGGTTGACCTTCGCGCAATATCTGGAGCAATGGCGCTCGAAGCGCGACGAAGTTCTGGCCTGGTTCGATGCGACGGTGACGGGCTATCCGCGTGCCGTTGCCGTCACTTGGCAGACGTCGGTCGTGCAATTGAGCGACGGTGGCCGGCGGCTCCTGGAGCAGCTGGCTTGGCTCGCGCCCGAAAAGGTGCCGGAAACGCTTCTCGATGTGCCGATCCCGGGTGCCGAAGCTGAAAACCTGCGCGAGGCGTTCGACGACCTCGTCGCCTATTCGCTAGTGACGCGCGACGCCGAGGGCCCATTTTTCCTTGTCCACCGCCTCGTGCAGGATGTAACCCGACGCAGCCTTGCAGGCGAGGCGCGGCAACGTAGTCTGGTCGAAGCATTGAGTTGGGTCAACGCGGCGTTTACAGGCGATGCGGACGATGTCCGCGATTGGCCGACACTTAATCCGCTCGCACCCCACGTGCGCACGATCGCGGCACATGCGGACGACGCCGGCATTTCGGAACCGACGGCTCGACTCATGAATCAACTTGGCTTGCTACTTAAGACTAAAGCGTTGCACTCAGACGCGGAGCCACTTTACAGGCGCGCGTTGGCCATCAATGAAAACAGCCTCGGGCTTGACCATCCCACCGTAGCGAGTTGCCTAAATAACTTTGCCCAATTGTTAAAGACCACCAATCGCATCGTTGAGGCGGAACCGCTGATGCGGCGCGCCCTCGCTATCGACGAAAAGAGCTTGGGACCAGATCATCCCAAAGCCGCAATCCGCCTCAACAACTTGGCTATATTGCTGCAAGAAACCAACCGGCTTGCTGAGGCCGAGCCGTTGATACGCCGCGCGCTGGCCATTGACGAAAAGACCCTTGGGCCGGACCATCCTATTGTTGCGATCCGCCTCAGCAATCTCGCCGCATTGCTCCAAGACACCAACCGGCTCGTCGAGGCCGAGCCGCTGATGCGGCGCGCGCTGGCCATTGACGAAAAGCGCCTCGGGCGGGATCATCCTAATGTCGCGATCCGTCTCAACAATCTCGCTACATTACTGCAAAGCACCAACCGGATCGTCGAGGCCGAGCCGCTGATGCGCCGCGCGCTAGCCATCTACGAAAAAAGCCTCGGCCCAGATCATCCCAGTGTTGCGACGATTCTCAACAACCTCGCCCAATTGCTGCAAGCCACTAACCGGCTCGTCGAAGCCGAGCCGTTGATGCGCCGCGCACTCGCTATCGATGAAAAGACCCTCGGTCCTGATCATCCTAATGTCGCGACCCGTCTCAACAATCTTGCGGCATTGCTGGAAGAAACCAACCGGCTCGTCGAGGCCGAGCCACTGATGCGCCGTTCAATTACAATTCGCGTCAAATTCATGCGCGAAACGGGGCATCGCCATCCGCATCTGGATACGGTGTTTGCGAATTACGCCTATCTACTCGCGGCCATGGGCAAGAGCCAAGCGGAAGTCGATGCCGCGTGCGCTGAGTTGAGGCGGCCGTTGAAGTGATGACTGTTATCATCCGCCAACGGTTCTGGCCTTGTGCGGCATCGCAAAAGGTTGAATGCGCGGTGGTTACCGGACGCCCGCCTTCGCGGGCACGACAATTCTACAC
>CAWHSO010000019.1:2500-257460 GCA_963831975.1 uncultured Alphaproteobacteria bacterium | reverse complement strand
CTTTTCCGACAGGTTCATGTTTCCGGTCGCGGTGATCGGACTGATGGCGACCTCCTCGAGGTCGCGGAAGTGTCCGTCCCAGCCGAGCTTCGGAATCCAGGCGACATTGAGCAGCGTCGGCGTGCGCAACGGCAGCGGCAGTTGCTTTTCGCCGATCGCGCGCGGCTGGCCGTCGGCCCATGACAAGCCCGGATTGTGACAGGTGGCGCAGGAGCGGACCTCGGATCCGGACAGAATCGGATCGAAGAACAGCGTGCGGCCAAGCTTGAACTTGGCATCCGAGTAAGGATTGCTCCTCGGGAACGGGATTTCCGCCGGCCGGCGGTATTGCTGCTGCCAGGCGTGCCGGGTTTCCGCGGGCGTGCTGGATCGCGACGCGCCGGCGCAAAGCGCCAGCACCAGCGCAGCCATGAGGCCCGCAGCCCTCCAAACTGTCATAAGCGGACGGGTCGCTCCCATAACAGCAGAGTCACTGCCAGCCGTTGAGGATGAGTTAATAATGACCTCAACTTCCGCTTGTTCTGGCGCGGCCAAAAGGGGCTGCGCGGCCGCGGCGCGGGATGCTAGATTGCCCGTTCCACGCGGAGACCCGGCCCATGAACACCCACGTCAAGATCGCGCCCGTCATCCAAGCCGACATCGCGCCGGCGGAATGGCAGGCCCGCGTCGACCTCGCCGCCGCCTATCGGCTGATCGCGCATTACGGCTGGGGCGACGTCATCTACAATCACTCGTCCATGCGCGTGCCCGGCGAGGAGCGCAAATTCCTCATCAAGCAGCACGAGCTGCTCTACACCGAGGTGACGGCGTCGAACCTGGTCAAGGTCTCGATGGACGACGACCTCGACGAATTGTCAGGCGTCAACCGGCCCGGCTTTACCTTGCACGGCGGCGTGCTCGCGGCGCGGCCGGACGTCAATTGCGCCGTGCACGTGCACACCGAGACCGGCATGGCGCTTGCCGGACTGAAAGCTGGCCTGCGCATGGTGTCGCAGCCGGCGGTGCGCTTTCACAATCGCATCGGCTATCACGCCTACGAAGGCATCACCGAAGATTTTGGCGAACGCGCCCGCATCAACAAGGCGCTCGGCAAGAACCGCGCGCTGATCCTGCACAATCACGGCCTGCTCACGGTCGGCAAGACCGTGCGCGAGGCCTTCGTGCTGATGAAGTCGCTGCTCGAGGCGGCCGACATCCAGCTCAAGATGGAAGCGACCGGCGGCGCGATGATCGAAATCCCGGCGGAGATTTGCGAAAAAACCGCGCACCAATACGAGCATCACGATTCAGGCCGCGGCTCGGCCGACTGGCCGGCCTATTTGCGCATGCTCGACACGATCGACCGCAGCTATCGGGATTGAGCATTCTTGGCAGCGGCCGGTTTGGCACGGCGATTGCTTCGCCGGTGCCATGACCGATGACCGGTATGTCGCGCTGCTGCTGTGGACGATCTGCGTGCTGACGTTCGCCTGCAGCGTCGTGGCGCTGACCGAGCACCCGGAGTGGTTTGGGGCCTGACAAAGCGGCGCGGCCGCGCGGATTAACGCGCCGACGCCGCCGCTCTGTCGTTGGCATACGGCGCGCGAACTATTTCGCGTATTTGCCGCCGGTCTGCTTGGTGTGCACGCCTTCGGCGCCGCTCTGCTTGTGTTGCAGGCGGGTGATGCGCGCCCAGGTGCGCTTGAGATCGTCGCGCACCGTGATGTGCAGCGTGCCGCAGCCCTCGCAGGTGAGCTCGATCTTGTCGCCGTGCATGAACGGATTGAGGCCGCGATGGTTGGTGCCGGTGGCCAGGATGTCGCCGGGCAGCAGCGTGTGGATCGACGTCACCCATTCGATGCAGCGCGGAATCTTGTGCGCCATGTCGTCGGTGTTGAAGTTCTGGTACACCGTGCCGTTGTTGGTGAGCTTGACCTGCACCTTGTGCGGATCCTTGATCTCGTCGGCGGTGACGATATAGGGGCCGATCGGCGCAAAGGTGTCGCGCGACTTCATCTGATAGAACACGTTGGTCGGCGGCACCACGCCGCGCGCCGAGCCGTCGATGAAGTTGGTATAGCCGAACACGTATTTCATCGCGTCGGCGGCCTTGACGTGGGAGGCGCGCTTGCCGATCACGACCGCGATCTCGGCCTCGCCCTCGAACACGCTCGCCGCCATGTCGGGCAGCACCATGGTGTCGCCGTCGCCGATGACCGCGCTCGGCGACTTCATGAAGGCGTTGATCGGCGCCGGCTCCGGCAAGGTGCCGTCTTCCATGTAGTTCACCGCCATGCAGATGATGTTCTCCGGCTTCGGCAGCGGCGGGCGCAGCTTGACCTTGGCGAGCGGCTTGCCCTTGCCCTTCTTGGCGGCGGCGGCGAGCTTGCCCTTGTAGCTGCTCCACTTCTCGATCACGCCGCGGATCACGTCCTGCGGGCCGAGCGCCTTGATGCCTTTGGTCACGGCCGAGACGTCGACGATCTTGTCGCCGACCACCACGCCGAGCTTATAATTGTCGAAAAACGCGAGTTTCATGTCTGCTCCTTGGAGTTTCTTGATGGGTCAATGAAAGCGATATCCCTGGCCACGCCGGATAGGCCGGCTCGATTGCAATTTATGCGGAAGAAGACGGCGTGAAGCAAGCAACTCACAGGCGACCCGCCTAAGCCACGGCAGCCAATATCAAGTCACCGGGACGTCTGACTTCGCAGCCCTGCCACGTCCTTTTCCGTGATGCTGGATGCGGCACTGCCGAACCGCGCCGTCACATAGTTGCTCACCGCGGCTATCTCGGTGTCGGAGTGCGTGCTGCCGAAGGCCGGCATCGACACCACGCCCGGAGGCGCGTGCCGCGTCGTTCCGGAAATCACGATCTGGGCGACATTGGTGGCGGTGCGGTCGTTGACCGCGCGGGCGCCGGCGACGTGTCGCATAGGGGGTGATCGCGCTCACGCCGGTCCAGTTGTGGCAGCTCACGCAGGATTCTTCGAAGACCTTTTTGCCGAGCGGCATCCGGCGTTCCGCCGCCTTGCTTCGGCGAAGCCGGCGCCGGCGGCGCCAGCGTCGCCGGCAGATCGGGCGAGGCGATGGGCGGAACGCTGCGCACATAGCTGACCAGCGCGTGAATGTCGGATGGCGCCATCTGGCTGAAACTTTGGTCGACGGCTTCGCCCATGGAGCCCGCCGCCGTGCCGTGGCCCTGCGCGTGTCCGCTTGCCAGATAGGCGAACACCTCGTCGTCGCTCCAGCCGCCGATGCCGGAGCCCTTGTCCGGACGTGATGTTGAAGGCGTGCCAGCCCGCCGTCACCGCGCCGGCGAACTTTTTGCCGTTGTCGAGCGCGAAGGCGAGATTCCGCGGCGTGTGGCATTCGCCGCAATGGGCCAGCGCTTCGGCGATATAGGCGCCTCGGTTCCATTCCGGCGCTGCGATCGGTATTGGGCGCGAAGCGGGCATCGGCGTTGAACAGCGTCGACCAGAACACCATCGACCAACGCTGGTTGAACGGAAATGCCAGCGTGTTGTCCGGCGCCGTCGCGTGCACGGCAGGCAGGCTGAACAGATAGGCCTTGATCGCCAGGCCGTCGGCGTCGGTCATGTAGGTATAGGACGTGTACGGCATCGCCGGATAAAGCCGTGCGCCATCGCGCCGCTTGCCGCGGCGCAAGGCGTCGAGGAAATCCTGATCGCTGTAATTGCCGATGCCGGTGTCTTTGTCGGGCGTGATGTTGGTCGAATAGAGCGTGCCGAACGGCAGCGGAAACGCCAGGCCGCCGGCATAGTCCGTGCCGCCCGGCGCGGTGTGGCAGACCAGGCAATCGGCGGCGCGCGCAAGATATTCGCCGCGCTTGACCTGATCGGCATTGGCGAGATTTTGCGGAACGCCGGTCGGATCGGCGGCGTGGTAATCCGCGAGCGCCACCGTGTGGCCGCCGGCGAACGCCAGCGGTCCCTTGGTAAAAATCTCGATGACGAACACGGCCGCGGCAACCAGGACAACGGCGGCAACGATCACAGTGCGGGCGCGCATGGCACTCACGCCTTGACCGCAAGCGCGCGGCGGTCGATCGGCAGCCGGCGCAGCGCCACACCGGTCGCCGCGTAGATCGCATTGCGCAAGGCCGGCGGGCCGGCCGTCGCGCCGGTCTCGCCGATGCCGCCCGGATTCTCGCCGCTCTTGATGACGTGCACCTCGATGTTCGGCACCTGATCGATGCGCAGCATGCGGTAGTCGTTGAAGTTGGATTGCTGGACCCGGCCCTTGTCGATGGTGACCTCGCCGTAAAGCGCCGCCGTCAGCCCGAAGATCAGCCCGCCCTGCAGCTGCGCCATGATCGTATCGGGATTGACGGCGATGCCGGTGTCGACCGCCGAGGTCACGCGGCGCAGATACACCTCGCCCTTCTCGTCAACTTCCGCCTCGACGACGGTAGCGATGAAACTGGCGAACGACGGCTGGACGCAGACGCCGCGGCCGGTGCGCGCCGGCAACGGCTGGCCCCAGCCGGATTTCTCCGCGACCAGATCGAGCGCGGCTTTCAGACGCGGATTCTTGTCGAGCATGCCGCGGCGGAAATCGACCGGGTCCTTGCCCGCTTTGCGCGCCAGCTCGTCCATGAAGCATTCGATGGCGAACACGTTGTTGTTCGGTCCGACGCCGCGCCAAAAACCGGTGGGCACGGCCGGCGGCTCGGCGCGCACGTATTGCACCTGCAGGTTCGGAATGTCGTAGGGCATGTCGACGGCGCTATCGACGGCGTCGATATCGATGCCGTTCTGGAATCCCGGCGGAAACCAGCGCGCCATCACCGACGAACCGGTGACGCGATATTTCCAGGCGACGATCTTGCCGTTCGCCAGACGTCGCCGAGATCGTGTCGCGATAGACCGGACGATAGACGTCGTGCTGGATATCCTCTTCGCGGGTCCACATCACCTTCACCGGACCGTCGACCTGTTTGCCGATGCGCACGGCAGCCACGACCATGTCGGCTTCGAGCCGGCGGCCGAAACCGCCGCCGAGCAGGTGATTGTGCACGGTCACCTTGTCGAGCGGCAGACCCGGCCGCTTGCGCCGCGTACGACTGGCAGCGCGTCATGACCTGGGTGCCGGTCCAGATTTCGCAGGCATCCGCCGTGACATGCACCGTGCAGTTCATCGGCTCCATGGGCGCGTGCGCCAGAAACGGCAGCTCGTATTCGCCGTCGAGCCGGTCGCCTTGGCGTCAAGCCCTTGGCGATGTCGCCGACCGATTTGGCGACGGCGCCGTCCTTTTTGCTCGCGGCGCGCAGGTCGTCCCAGATATCGGCCGAGCTGATCTTGGCGTTCGGCCCTTCGTCCCAGGTCACGTTCAGCGCTTCGAGGCCCTTCTTGGCCGCCCAGATGTGATCGCCGACCACCGCGACCAGATCGTCGAGCACGACGATCTGTCGAACGCCGGGGACGGCCTTCGCGGCGCTGTCGTCGACATGGGCGACCTTGCCGCCGAACACCGGACACTGCATCAGCGTCGCGAACTTCATCCCGGGCAGCAGCGCGTCGATGCCATAGACGACCTTGCCGTCGGTCTTGTTCGGCGTGTCGAGCCGCTTGAGCGGCTTGCCGATCAGCGCAAAATCCTTCGGATCCTTGAGCGGCGGATTCTGCGGCACCGGAACGCTGCTCGCCGCATCGACCAGATCGCCGTAGGCCGCAACGCGCCCGCTCGCGCTGTGCGTGACCTTGCCGTTGGACGCCGAGCAGCTTGCCGGATCGACCTGCCATTGGCCGGCGGCGGCCGGCACCAGCATCGCCCGCGCCGTGGCGCCGGCCACGCGCAACGGTTTCCAGAACGAGCGGATGGAATTGGAATTGCCGGTGGCCTGAATGCCGAACATGGGATTGCCGTAGAGCTTGTCGCTGGGCGGCGCATGCTCCAGCGTCACCGCGGCGAAATCGGCATCGAGCTCGTCGGCGAGGATCATGGGGATGGCGGTATAGACGCCCTGGCCCATCTCCACCTGCGGCATGACCAGCGTGGTCTTGCCGGCATGATCGATGCGGATGAAGGCATTGGGCGCGAACTTGCCGGCCGGTATCGTCGGGCGGCTGCTCCGGCTCGTTGGCGGCCTTGAGCGGCAGGCGGAATGCGAGCACGAAGCCGCCGGCCAAAGCGCCCGTCATCAGCGCGCGGCGCGAGGCAAGCGGGCCGACATTGCGATGCGCATGGGCAAATTCATGACGGCCTCCTATGCCTGCCCGTCCGCGGCGCGCTTGATCGCCTCGCGGATGCGCACATAGGTGCCGCAGCGGCAGATATTGCCCGCCATCGCCGCATCGATATCGGCATCGTCGGGATGCGGCGTGTCCTCCAGCAGCGCCGCCGCCGACATGATCTGACCGGACTGGCAATAGCCGCACTGGATCACTTCCAGATCGAGCCACGCCTTCTGCACCTTGGCCCCGGTCGGCGTTGCGCCGACGCCTTCGATCGTGGTGATGGCGCGGTTGCCGATCGCACCGACCGGCAACAGGCAGGAGCGGACGGGCTTGCCGTCGAGGTGCACCGTGCAGGCGCCGCATTGCGCGATGCCGCAGCCGAATTTCGTGCCGGTCATTCCTAAGAGATCGCGGAGCACCCAAAGCAGCGGCATGTCGGGCGGCGCATCGACCGTCTTGCTCTCGCCATTGATCGTCAGGGCAACCATAGGGCCTCCTACTTTCCTAGCTCCCATCGGAGCTTGTAGTGCGGCTCGTGTATTGTGGCATGGTGCGGGACGGTTCGGTTTTCACGGTTGCGCGATCTTATCCATGAAGCTCACGTCGCCGATGTCGATTGAAACCGCCAGATGCCCCGAATCGGCCGGCGATTCAGGCCGAAGTTCATGTCATGTCCGATCTTGATGCCATCGTCATCGGCGCCGGCCACAACGGGCTGACTTGCGCGGCCTATCTCGGCATGGCGGGCTTGCGGGTGCGCGTCGTGGAGCGGCGCGGTGTCGTCGGCGGCGCCGCCGTGACGGAGGAATTTTGGCCCGGCTTCCGCAACTCGACCGCGGCCTATGCGGTGAGCCTGCTGCAGCCGAAAATCATCCGCGATCTCAAGCTGCACGAGCACGGCTTGCGCATCGTCGAGCGCCGCGCGCAGAATTTCTTGCCGCTGCCGGATGGCCGCTATCTGCTCACCGGCGAGGGCCGCAGCGAAAGCGAGATCGCGAAATTCAGCGCCAAGGACGCCGCGCGCTACGGCGCCTATCAGGCCGAGATCGGCAAGCGTCGCCAATGTGCTGCGCAGCCTCGTGCTCGCCGCGCCGCCCAATCTGGCGCTGCGGAATTTTGGCGATAGCGCGCGCCAGCTCGGCAAGCTCGCGGCCATCGGCAAGCGGCTGTGGCGGGACGACGCCGTCACGGCGGCGTTCGGCCTCCTGCGCAAATCGGCCGGCGAGGTGCTCGACGGCTGGTTCGAGTCCGATCCGATCAAGGCCGTGCTCGGCTTCGATGCGGTCGTCGGCAATCTGGCGAGCCCTTACACGCCGGGCTCCGCCTATGTGCTGCTGCATCACGTCTTCGGCGAAGTGAACGGCAAGCAGGGCCTGTGGGGCCACGCCATCGGCGGCATGGGCGCGATCACGCAGGCGATGGCGAGCGCCGCCGGCGCGCACGGCGTGCGCATCGATGTGGGCGCGGCGGTGCGCGAAGTCATCGTCGAGCGCGACCGCGCGGCCGGCGTCGTGCTCGACGATGGCACGGCGATCCGCGCCCGCGCGGTCATCGCCAACGTCAATCCGCAACACCTGTTCCAAACCTTGGTGCCGCCCGAGGCGGTGCCCGGCGCGATGGCGGCGCGCATGAAGACGTGGAAGGCCGGCTCCGGCACCTTCCGCATGAACGTGGCGCTGGCGAAGCTGCCGGATTTTTCCGCGCTGCCCGGCGCGGGCGATCACCACACCGCGGGCATCATCATGGCGCCGAGCCTGTCCTACATGGACCAGGCCTATCGCGATTGCGTCCGCCACGGCTGGAGCCGGGCGCCGATCATCGAGATGCTGATCCCGTCGAGCCTCGACGACACGCTCGCGCCGCCGGGTGCCCATGTGGCGAGCCTGTTCTGCCAGCACGTCGCGCCGCAATTCGCCGACGGCGCGTCATGGGACGAGCACCGCGAAACGGTCGCCGACCTGATGATCGACACGGTCGAGACCTATGCGCCGGGCTTCAAGGCCAGCGTGATCGGGCGGCAAAGCCTTTCGCCGCTCGACCTGCGAGCGCATCTTCGGCCTGCCCAACGGCGACATTTTCCACGGCGCGCTGACGCTCGATCAGCTGTTTTCGCTGCGCCCGATGCGCGGCTATGCGGACTACCGCATGCCGCTTGCGCGGACTTTATCTGTGCGGCTCGGGCGCCCATCCCGGCGGCGGCGTGACCGGCGCGCCCGGACACAACGCGGCGCAGGCGGTGATCGCGGATTTGTTGCGACCATGAATGCGCACCCGGCATTCGGGATTTTGTGAATATCTCGCAAACGCAAATGACATTTTGAAATTTTGCGGCTAAAGCGCAGGCGATGTCCTCACGTTCCTTTCGCGTCGGCCGTTCGGCAACCGGACTCGGCCTGTTCGCCACCAAGCCGATCAAACGCAGGGCCACTATCGCGACCTACCGCGGCCGGCGCATGACGCCCGAAGAAGCCGACCGCCTCGAAGCCCGCGGCTCGCGCTACATGTTCCAGGTGAACAAACGCGTGACCATCGACGGCTCGCCGCGATGGAACGTGGCGCGCTACATCAATCATTCCTGCCGGCCGAACGCGGAGCCGGTCGGCCGCAACGGCGGCATCGTCATCGTGGCGTTGCGCAGTATCGAGCCGGGCGAAGAAATCACTTACGACTACGGCAAGGAATATTTGGAATATTTTTTGGAGGAAGGCGGCTGCCGCTGCCCCCACTGCCGCCGCAAGAGGGCCGCCAAACGCCGCAAGCAGCGCAGAGCCGCGCGGAAGCGAAACTAAAGCGTGCGACGCGGGACGCCCAGCCATGATAGTTTGCCCGGCATCGACCGCCAGGTCAGACTGTCGCTCCGTGTCACCCCCTCAGGATCGCCGCCGGAATGTCGCGAACGATTGTCCCGAGCCGCAGCCAAGCCCGGCTGATCTTGATTGGAACCGCCCTGTTGCTCACGCTGGGCATGGGGATACGCCAGAGTTTCGGACTGTTCCTGGCGCCGGTCACCCACGATCTGGCGGTGACGGCAGCCGATTTCACGCTGGCGCTGGCGGTCCAGAATATTGTCTGGGGCCTTTCGCAAGCGCTGGTCGGCGCGACCGCCGACCGCTTCGGTCTGCGCATCACCATGATGGCGGGCGCGGCGATCTACGTCATTGGCTTAGGCGTCATGGCTGCGGCCCAAGGCGCGCTCGCCCTGATCGTCTCCGGCGGCCTCATGGGCGTGGCTTTGTCATGCACGGCGACGTCATTGGCGATGACCGCATGCGTGCGTGCGGTTTCGCCGGCGCGGCGCAGCCAGATGCTCGGCGTCGTCTCCGCCGCCGGATCGCTCGGTACGCTGGTGGTGCCGCTGGTCACCCAGGCCGTGCTCGCGCGCGAGCCGTGGCAGATCGGCGTGCTGCTTTTCGTCCTGATGGCGATCGCGATGCTGCCCGCCGCCTACTGGGCCGGCGGCGCCGACAAATTCCCGGGGCACTCGACCGCAACGACGTCCATGGGCGAGGTGCTCGGCCAAGCATTAAGGAACCGGCCGTTTCTGGTGATGTCGGGCGCTTATTTCGTCTGCGGTCTCAATCTCGTTTTTCTGACCACGCATTTGCCGGCGTATCTGGCGATCTGCGGCCAGGACCCGATGCTGAGCGCGGAAGCGCTTGCCATGATCGGCGGCGTGAGCGCGGTCGGCTCATTGCTGACCGGCTGGCTCGGCGGCAGATATCCGAAGCACATCATCCTCGGGCTTCTCTACATCCTGCGTTCGCTCATATTCGCCGTCTATTTCGTGATGCCGCCGACGCCGACAAGCACGTTCCTGTTCGCCGCGGCGATGGGCATGCTGTGGTGGCCCGGCCTGGCGCCGCTCATCGGCGGTCTGGTCGCCGAGATTTTCGGCACGCGCTATATGGCGACCCTGCTCGGCCTGTCCTTCGTCGTGCACCAGGCAGGGTCGTCGCTTGGCGCCTGGGGCGGCGGGTTGATCTTCGACCTTTTCGGTTCCTACGACTACGCGTGGCAGATCGGCACGCTGATCGGGTTCGCCGCCGGTGTCGTCCAGATCGTGGCAGGCGGTCCGACGCGGCGGCAGGATCGCATGATCGTGCCCGCGGTCGCGACGACTTAGGTGTTGCGGTACTGCGGGTTCCGTAATTCGACCCAACGTTCCGGCCGATAAAAATCTCTAAATGTACGGAACCGTACTCGCCGAAGACCGTTGCGGTTCAATAGGCGCCTTCCCTGCGGCAAAACAGAGCGCCTTCAAGAGAGCGAAATCGTCCTCTGGCCGGCAAGCTTCGTCGCTTGGCGGTCAAGGTTGCGCTCGTATCGACGAAAATCGATACGCACGCGGCGATCGTTCCCGTGTTTTGGGATTTGACCGAAGAGCTGACGCCGCCCGCAGATGGCCAAAGGGGACCTTGGTCGCGGGCGAACGATAGGATTCGCAAACAACTCAAGGGAGGACCACGAATGAGTCCGATGACCGAACACGATCAGAATAAGAAGTTCGCCGATAAAAGTGCCGCGACTGCCAACAAGGCTTTTGCAACCGTCGAGCAATCAGCCCGAGCCGTTGAACAGAGCTGTTCCATCTCGCTGGAAAACATCCGCGCGTTTAACCTCAAGATGATCGACATGGCTCGGGCCAACGTCGAGGCGGTTCTCGATCTCTCGCAACAAATCGCGACGGCCAAAGCGCCATCGGATGTTGTCGAGCTTTGGACGACGCATGCGCACAAGCAATTCGAGATGCTGAGCGAACAGAGCAAGGAACTGGCAGCGCTCGCTCACAAGATGGCCGGAGAAAGTGCCGAGACGATAACGCGCAGCGTCAGCCAAGTCTTCCAAAAAGCCTCTTGAGAGAGCCAAGAGAACTGCAAGAGAACCGCGGGAATCCCAGCCTCACCTGCGTCGTTGACATGTGGCACATGGCGGACATGTGACACATAGAGAGGGAACTTGAATGAAAATTGCACTGCTCATGACGATCTTTGTCACGACCGCGAGTCCCGTTTTGGCAAATTCATACCGGACTTATCACGATTCAGAGCGCGCGCAGTGGGATGAGTCTTCACATATCGACTGCGGAACGGTCCGCGCTTATGTGGCTCAGGTGGGGCTGGTGCAGGCCAGGACAATGGCCCGAGCCGCCGGCATGACCGCAGGGCAAGAATGGAGAGCAAGGCGGTGCCTTGCGAGGAAGGACTGACGATAACAAATTTGACGGCGGAGCCCTGAGCCGCGGCGATGGGAATGCCGTGGTGGCCCGGCCTGGCGCCGCTCATCGGTGGTCTGGTCGCCGAAATTTTCGGCACGCGCTATATGGCGACGCTGCTCGGCCTGTCCTTCGTCGTGCACGAGGCAGGGTCGTCGCTCGGCGCCTGGGGCGGCGGATTGATCTTCGACATTTTCGGCTCCTGCGACCACGCGTGGCAGATCGGCGCGCTGATCGGGTTCGCCGCCGGCGTCGTCCAGATCTTGGCCGGCGGTCCAACCCGGCGGCAGGGTGCATGATCGTGCCTGCGGTCGCGACGACTTAGTTCTTGTGGCACCTGCCGGCAGTGATTCCATAGGTCACTATCGTGTAGGCTCTCCAGCATGAAACGCGAACAACGGCAATTTCGGCAGCCGTGGCACAAAGTGGCGCAATTTTTGCGCCCCGCGGTACTGGTGCTCGTGACATCGCTGTCGCCCGCGGCCGCACAGGACATTCGCGGGATGGAAGTTTGCACGGCCGAAAAGCAGATGGAGCGACGGACCGCATGCCTGCAGGCCAATGTCGAGTTTCTTCAGCAAGCGCTGAACAAACTGGCCCACGACACTCAGGAGAAGAATGCCGCCGCCGATCGCGATCTTGCCGCCGCCCGCGCCGAGATCGCCGCGCTCAAATCGACGATGGAGAAGCTGAATGGCGAATTGAAACAAATGAAAGTGAAAACCGAACCCGAAAGCAAGAAGTAGACGGCAAAGCGCATAGGAGGAGCCATGTCCGGACGCCCATCACCGTTCTCTCTCCAAATCGCTGTCGTATTGTCCGGGATTGTTTGTTGCGGACCAAGCGCCGAGGCACAAACGATCATGCCGTGTTACCGTCCTACGGTGGCAACAGTGGAGACCGGCCAGACATTCAATGGCAAGCTATGCCGGGGCAAATGGGGATGCGCCTGCACGGTTGTGTTTTGTCCGGTTTGTAATTCCGCGCCGGGGTCGTGGCCCGCGTCTTGTTCTTTGACGACGTGCAAGGTCCTTCTGCCGCCGAAGAACTAGTAACTCGGGCGCGAG
Organism: uncultured Alphaproteobacteria bacterium; assembly: GCA_963831975.1. Taxonomy (GTDB): domain Bacteria; phylum Pseudomonadota; class Alphaproteobacteria; order Rhizobiales; family Xanthobacteraceae; genus BOG-931. The sequence continues at coordinate 245,001 of CAWHSO010000019.1, read as the reverse complement.
GTAGACCCATTCGGCAATAGTGTCCTTGGAACTGCCGCGCGCGCCTGCGGCTGGCCAGCACTAATGCGAGTGGGTAGGAGAAAGGGTCGAAGCCTTATTCCATCCGCCAATTTCCGCTCGTGTCTTAGTAAATCGGATCGCAAGAGAAATCGCCACCACCGCTGGTCCGTATATATCGATTCCAGTTGCCTTGTCCGGCACGATTTCGAGGCGATTCACGGAAAGCACAACCCCAAATGCCGCGAGCGACAAATATAGGTAGTCCAACTCTTTAGTCCATGCCTCTCCTCGCCATTTGGTAAGAAAGCTCGCTAGGCCAAGTAACAGCGCCTCGTTTATTAAGACGAAACTGATTACGCCCGTTATTACGACGGCTAACGTCATTGGCCAGAACGGTACGTGACTTGGGCTTCCTAAAATGACAACAACGCCAAATGTACTAAAAAGAAACGAAGCGACCAAAAATATTATTGAGTCGTCTCGAAGTGTCCGACGGTTCGAAAAATGCACTACCAATATGCAAAACGTAAGTGCCCCAAAAAAAAATTGCGTAATACCATGTGACATAAGACTTACGATGGCCTGCGTTATCATGGCATCCTCCGTAGGCTAAATATCCGCGCTTTCGAACAACCCTAAGCTGTCAAGAATGTTGTGATGGCGAGCGCGAGTGCGGACATCGCATCGAACCGACAGTGTGTTCGCCATGGGGCCGAAAGCGGCCATCGTAGGCGTGTCCACGAGTACACGCCTAGACAGACGATGACCGCCTAAACCCGATTCCCCGCGCTCCACATCCAGAAATCGCGGCCCTCGTCGCGCATGAATTTCGCTAAGACCATCTTGTGCACCTCGTCGGCGCCGTCGACGAGGCGGGCGGCGCGGGCGGCGCGGTAAACCCATTCGGCGATGGTGTCCTTGGAATAGCCGCGGGCGCCGTTGAGCTGGATGGCGACGTCGGCGGACTGATGCAGCGTGTTGGCGCAGTGCAGCTTCGCCATCGATACTTCCTTGCGCGCGTAATCGCCCTGATCGAGCTTCCACGCCGCGTGCATGGTCAAGAGCCGGCCGATATGGATGTTGTGGCCGACCTCGCCGAGCTTCATCTGCACGCTCTCGCGGTCGGCAAGTTTGACGCCAAAGCCTTCGCGGCGGTTGACGTACTCTTGGGCGATCTCCACGCAGCGCTTCGACCAGCCGAGCCAGCGCATGCAGTGGGTCAGTCGCGCCGGGCCGAGCCGCACTTGCACCACCCTCAGGCCGTTGCCGATGCCGCCGAACACGTCGTCGTCGTGCACTTCGAGGCCGTCGAATTCGAGCTCGCAATGGCCGCCGTGCTCCTCGGGCCCCATGATCTCGATGCGGCGCAGGATGCGCCAGCCGGGCTGGTCCTTGTGAAACAGGAACGTGGTGATGCCCTTCCTCTTGTCGTCGGAGGTGCGCGCCGCCAGGATGAAATGCGCGGCGCCGTCGGCGCCGGTGATGAACCACTTGCGGCCGTAGATTTTCCAGGTGTCGCCGTGTTTTTCGGCATAGGTCTTGATCATGCTCGGGTCCGAGCCGCCGCCGGGCGCCGGCTCGGTCATGGCGAAGGATGAGCGCACCTTGCCCTCGACGATCGGCCGCAGCCACTTCTCCTTTTGCGCCGGCGTGCCGAGCTTTTTCAGCACATTCATGTTGCCGTCGTCGGGCGCCATGCAATTGAGCGCCAGCGGCCCGAACAGCGAGCGCGCCGCTTCCTCGTACATCACCGCCCAGGCGACGATCGGCAAATCCATGCCGCCGTATTCCTTCGGCGATTGCGGCGCCCACAGCCCGGCCTTCTTCGCCTTGTCGCGAACCGGCTCCAGCCGCTCGTGCGGGATATTTTCGTGATCGGAGAAATTGTGCGGGTCGGCCTCGAGCGGCAGCACGTGCTCGTCGACGAAAGCGCGGGTGCGCACGCGCAAATCCTCGATCTCGGGCGAAAGGGTGAAGTCCATGCCGGCGCCTCTCGTTGCGGTGCAGAGGGGGACGGCATAATCTTTAGCCTATCGCGCGGTCGCGACAAACCCGCGCCCTGTCCTTCTTCTTCGCCACGAGGCACATCATGGCCAATTTCACTCCGGTCTCGGCCGCCATCGGCGGCGCGCTGATCGGGCTTGCCGCAGTGCTGTTGATGCTGTTCACCGGCCGCATCGCCGGCATCAGCGGCATCGCCGGAGGCCTGTTCAATCCGCGCACCGACGATCGGCTCTGGCGGCTCGCCTTCGTCGCCGGCCTGATCGCAGCGCCTCTTGTTGCCGCGCTGCTCGGCCACGCGGTGCCGATGCCGCAAATGCCGGGCAGCATGATCACCATCGCAGTCGCCGGCCTTCTGGTCGGCTTCGGCACCCGGCTCGGCAACGGCTGCACCTCCGGCCACGGCATCTGCGGCATCGCCCGGCTGTCGCCGCGCTCCATCGCGGCGACGGTCGTGTTCATGATCGCGGCGATCATCGTCGTCGCCCTGACCCATCACGTCATCGGAGGCTAAAGCCATGCCGGCACTCGCAAGCCTGCTCTGCGGCTTCATCTTCGGCTCGGGCCTGGTGATCTCCCGCATGGTGCAGACCACGAAGGTCTTGGGCTTTCTCGACGTCTTCGGCATTCCGAACGGCACCTGGGATCCGAGCCTGATCGTGGTCATGGCCGCGGGCCTTCTCGTCACCGGCATCGGCTATGCGCTGATCCGGCCGCACACGCCGATCTTTGCGCCGAAAAGCCTGTGGCCGACGGCGACCGATATCGACCGGCCGTTGCTCGCCGGTGCGGCGCTGTTCGGCATTGGTTGGGGCCTGGTGGGGCTGTGTCCCGGGCCGGCGATTGCCGATCTCGCGACGCTGTCGCCAGGCGTGATCGTCTTCGTCATCGCCATGGCGATCGGCATGGCGGCGCACGATCTGTGGCAATCGCGCGCCGCGCGGCCCATCGAGCAAAAGCTCGCCACCGCCACCGACGGCTGATTGATGCTTGATCCTTCGCCACGCGCGTCACCGCAATTCTCGCTCGACGAGGACCAGATCGCCGTGCGCGACATGGCGCGCGGCTTTGCCGACGACGTGTTCGCGCCGAATGCGGTGGCCTGGGACGAGGCCCGGCATTTTCCCGTCGCCGAGATGCGTAAGGCCGCGGCGCTCGGCATGGGCGGCGTCTATATTGGCGAGGACGTCGGCGGCTCCGGATTGTCTCGTCTCACTGCGACCTTGATCTTCGAGGCGCTGGCGACCGGCTGCCCGACCGTCGCCGCCTACATATCGATTCACAATCTCGTGGCCTGGATGATCGATGCCCATGGCTCCGACGCGCAACGCAAACAATGGCTGCCCAAACTGTGCACCATGGAGCTTTTGGGCAGCTATTGCCTGACCGAGCCGGGCGTGGGTTCCGATGCGGCGGCGCTGACGACACGCGCGGTGCGCGACGGCGACCATTATGTGATCAACGGCCAGAAACAATTCATCTCGGGCGCCGGCGCGGGCGACCTCTACGCGGTGATGGCGCGCACCGGCGGCGACGGCGCGTCCGGCATTTCGACCTTGATCGTGCCGGGCGACACGCCGGGCATTTCGTTCGGCAATAGCGAGCGCAAGATGGGCTGGAACGCGCAGCCGACGCGCGCGGTCACGTTCCAAGATGCGCGCGTTCCGGTCGCCAACCGGCTCGGCGCGGAAGGCACCGGATTCAAGATCGCCATGGCCGGGCTCGATGGCGGCCGGCTCAATATCGCGGCCTGCTCGCTCGGCGGCGCCCAGAAGGCGCTGGAAATGGCGCTCGCCTACATGAAGGAGCGCAAGGCGTTCGGCAAACGGCTCGACGAATTCCAGGCGCTGCAATTCCGCCTCGCCGACATGGCGACCGCGCTCGAAGCCTCGCGCGCCCTGCTGTGGCAGGCCGCCGCCGCGCACGACCGCAAGGACGCCAACGCCACCGCGCTCATCGCCATGGCCAAGCGCTTCGTCACCGACAGCTGTTTCGACGTCGCCAACCAGGCGCTGCAACTGCACGGCGGCTACGGCTACTTGGCCGAATTCGGCGTCGAGAAGATCGTGCGCGATCTGCGCGTGCACCAGATCCTCGAAGGCACCAACGAGATCATGCGCCTGATCGTGGCGCGCAGCCTCGTCGGCCGATGAGCGAGGAAGTTCTTCAGGACGGCGACGTCGTCGTCCGTGCGTACGGCGCGCTGCGCCGGATCACGCTCAACCGGCCGCAGGCGCTCAACGCCATCACGCTCGACATGGTCGTCACCATGACGGCGTTGCTGCGCGCCTGGGCGGACGATCCGACCGTCGGTGCCATCCTGCTCGACGGCGCCGGCGGACGGGCATTCGCCGCCGGCGGCGATATCCGCGCGCTCTATGACGCGGCGAAGGCGGGCGACAAAAAACTGCCGGAAAAATTCTGGGCGACCGAATACCATTTGGATGTTCTGATCGCGCGCTATCCGAAGCCCGTGATCGCTCTGATGGATGGTGTCGTCATGGGCGGCGGGGTTGGCCTTTCGGCGCACGCGTCGCACCGGATCGTCACCGAGCGCTCGTCGGTCGCCATGCCCGAAGTCGCAATCGGTTATTTTCCCGACGTCGGCGCATGCTTGGTGCTGGCGCGCGCGCCGGGCTTTACCGGAACCTATCTCGCCTTGACCGGCGCGCGCGCGGCCGCGGCCGACGCCATCTATTGTGGTCTCGCCGATCTGCACATTCCGGCGGCGCGGCTCGGCGAGCTTCCGGCGGCGCTGGCCACAGCCCGCGGCATGCACGACGTCAAGGCGCGGCTCGACAAGTTCTCGATGCCGCCCGCCGCCGGCCGCCTCGCCGCGGCGCGGTTTTGGATCGATCGCTGCTATGGCGCCGACACCGTCGAGGAGATTTTCGACCGGCTGGCGCAATCCGGCGAAGACGAGGCGCGCGCGGCGCTCGAAACCATGCGCAAGGTGTCGCCTACCTCCCTCAAGATCACGTTGCGAAACATCAGGTCGGCGCTATCGTTCGAAGAGGTCGAGCAGAGCTTTGCGCAGGACTATCGCGTCTCGCTCGCCTGCGTCGCCGGACATGATTTCATCGAGGGCATCCGGGCGGCCATCGTCGACAAGGACCGCACTCCGGTGTGGCGCCCGGATACGCTCGACGGCGTCACGCCGGACATCGTCGAGCGCCACTTCCGCCCGCTCGGCGCGCTGGAACTGAAATTCGACAAATAGGGCGTGGACTTATTAAACGCGCAAAGGGGCCATCGCGGCAGGCAGTTGCGAATGATCCGGAGCGGACTTCGGGCGGCCGAACCACTTAGCGCCGACGCGGCCGGATTTTCCCAGATGAGTTGCCGGTCTCTTTCTTCGAAGTCGGCGGGATGCTTGCGACCACAAAGTCGAGGAAAGCGCGTACCTTCGCTGGCGGCAGATGGCGAGAGGGGTGATAGGCATAGAGCGGGAAACGCTCCTCCGCCCACTCACCAAGAATTTGGACCAGTTCGCCGCTTGCTAGGAGTGAGTTGAGACCAAACTCGATGGTCTGCGCTATGCCATGGCCTGCAACGCAGGCGGAGAGTTTGGTCGCAAGATCGTTCATGACAAGACTGCCGGTTACCTCGACCTCTACGACCTTCCCGGCGCGATGGAACTCCCAGGGAAAGGGACGGCCGGTCACGGGGTCACGGAACAGAATGCATTCGTGCCGCACCAAATCGCGCGGGTGCCGTGGCCGACCGCGGCGCGCAAGGTAGGCGGGCGCGGCACAGGCAAGGATGCGCGTTTCCAGGAGCTTCCGCGCGATCAAACCGGATGGCTCAGGCTCCCCGAACCGCACGGCGACATCAATTCCTTCAGACACGAGATCGCCCAGCGTGTCGCGGACCAGGACTTCGATCGACAGCTGGGGATGCGCCGCCAAAAAGCCAGACAGCCGCGGTGCAAGCACCAATCGCGCAAACCATGGATCGACATTCACCCTGAGCCTGCCGCGGACCGCGTGCGCCGCGCCGGCCGCTTCAGATGCCGCCTCTTCCAATCCCGCAAGCAGGGGTGCCACCTGAGCATGGAAGCGGCGGCCTTCGTCCGTGAGCGACACCGCACGCGGCGTCCGGTCTAAGAGCCGCACGCCAACGCGATCCTCAAGCCTAGCGACAGCACGGCTGATGCCGGATTGAGTGAGCCCCAGCGCTTCAGCGGCTCTGACGAAATTACCCGTCTCCACCACCGCGGCCAGGACGCTGATGCCGCCAAGCAACCTGCCATCGAACGCCATGATGATCTCCTGTCATTTAAGTATGGACAAAGATGCGCTGGCAGCAAGTAGCGAAAGCACCCAAATGTCGCGGCATGGCAGCAAGGAGGAATGAGTCATGGCTTTTAATGGAGAACGCATTGTCGTGCTGGGCGGCAGCTCAGGCATTGGCTTGGCCACCGCACAGGCGGCGGCTCGTGAGGGGGCGACTGTGGTGATCGCCTCCAGCCGGAAGGCGCGAATAGACGAGGCACTCGCCACGCTGCCGGCCGGCACAGAGGGTCACGTACTCGACCTTGCAGATGGGGACGCAACGCAGGCGCTGTTCGCGCGGCTCGGCAGTTTCGATCATTTGGTCTTCACCGCTGGCGAGACACTGCAGCTCGGCAGCTTGGCAACCACAGACATGGATGCGGCGCGCCGCTTCTTCACGCTGCGTTATTGGGGCGCTTACTACGCCGCCAAATATGGCAGCAGCAATATTCGCAAGGGCGGCTCGATCGTGTTCACTTCCGGCATCGCGGGGCAGCGGCCGCAGGCGGGCTGGTCGCTCGGTGCCAGCATTTGCGCGGCGATGGAGGGACTGACACGCGCGCTCGCAGTCGAGCTCGCTCCCATTCGCGTCAACATCGTCTCGCCCGGCGTTGTGCGAACGCCACTGTGGGGGAACATGGCAGAAGCAGACCGAGCGGCACTGTATCAACAAATGGCTGACAGGCTGCCAGTTCGCCACGTTGGAGACGCGGCGGAGATCGCTCAGGCGTATCTCTACCTCATGCGGCAAACCTACAGCACGGGTCAAGTCCTTGTCGTGGATGGCGGTGCGGTCCTGGTCTGAGCTTTTCTGGCATCGATCCAAAGATCGCTCGCAAAACTGGCCGAGACGTTAATCGCGCCGATCGGGCGATCGAATATGGCCAGCCGACTTCCGGTTCCGGCCCATCGCGCCATGCGGCCCAAGACGGCCGTTGGTCGCTTTCGGGGCAATGCGGACTCTCGTAAGCTATCCGCCCGGCGCATTTATGAGTTCACGCCCTAGGAAGGAAAACGCACATGGCCACCATCGGATTTATCGGCTTGGGCAATATGGGCGCGCCGATGGCGGCCAATCTGGTGAAATCGGGCCATCATATTTCCGGCTTCGACGTCGTTGCGGCCTCGCGCGAGGCTGCGGCAAAAGACGGCGTCCAGATCGTCGCCAATGCCAGGGGCGCGGTCGAAAACGCCGACGTCGTCGTCACCATGCTGCCGGCGGGCGAGCACGTGCTGTCGGTGTGGAACGACATCGCACCGCACGCCCGGCAAGGCACGCTGTTCATCGACTGCTCGACCATCGACGTGGCGAGCGCGCGCAAGGCGCACGCGCTGGCGGCCGCGCTCGGCATCGCCACGCTGGATGCGCCGGTCTCGGGCGGCGTCGGCGGCGCCAGGGCGGCGACGCTCACCTTCATGGTCGGCGGCTCGACCCATGCCTTCGAACGCGGCAAGCCGGTGCTCGAGCACATGGGCAAGCGCATCGTGCATTGCGGCGAGGCCGGCAACGGCCAGGTGGCGAAAATCTGCAACAACATGATTCTGGGCGCCTCGATGATCGCGGTCGGCGAGGCCTTCGTGCTCGGCGAAAAGCTCGGCCTGTCGCACCAGGCGATGTTCGACGTCGTCTCGGCCTCGTCGGGGCAATGCTGGTCGCTGACCGGCTATTGCCCGGTGCCCGGGCCGGTGCCGACGAGCCCGGCCAATAACGGCTACAAGGCGGGCTTCACCGCGGCCCTGATGCTCAAGGACCTCAAGTTGGCCAAGGCCGCCGCCGAATTGGTCAAGGCCGAAACCGCGCTCGGCGCCCACGCCGCGCGGATTTACGAGCAATTCGCGCAAGAAGGTCACAGTGCCGAAGATTTTTCGGCGATCATCAATCTCGTCCGCCAGCAATCGCACGGCTGAGATTGGCGGTCATTCGCTGCAAATCCAGCGCAAATGCCGGTTTCGGGAACCGCGAACCGTCTCATTTTGAACCAGCGGTTTTGGGCCACCACCTGTCACAAATCTCGACTTGACGGGCCGGCGGCGTTAAGTTGCGATCGGCTCTGGGACAGCAAGCGGACGATAATACCAGCAACGCGAGCCTGTCGAATCCGGCAAGCGAAATCGTCGAGCAGGTAGCAACTTGAAAGACCGAAATTGGCGCGCATCGTGGAATAGGTTTGCGGGTGCGTTGGCACCCGCGCTGTTGCTTGGTCTTTCGAGCCTGCCGGCAAACGCCCAAACCACGGCCGATCTTTTGAATTCGCTGTTCCAGGGCATCCTGACCCAGCCGGCGAATCTCAACAACACATTGCAATATGCCACGCTGGCGCCGGCCGGCGACGTCGAATCCGCCATCAGCACGTACGAGCAGCTGCTGTTCTACAATCCCAATCTCGCCAGCGTGCGCTTCGAGCTCGGCGTGCTGTATTACCGGCTCGGCTCCTACGAAATGGCGCGCAGCTATTTCGATTCGGCGATGAAGATGAAGGATGCGACGCTGGCGTTGCGGGAAAGGGCCGAAGAGCTCATCGCGACAATCGACAAGAAGCTGCAGCCCGATCAGTTCAGCGGCTATGTCCAATCGGGATTTCGCTACCAGACCAACGCCGCCTTGGGGCCGGGATCGCAGACGGTGCTGGCCTCGGGCAACTTGTTCAATCCCAAGTTTGCCGCGCGGCCCGATTGGAATTGGTTCGGCGCATTCGGCGTCAACTACGTCCATGATTTCGAGGACCAGCGCGGCAATACGTTCGAGGCCTCCGCAGTCGGCTACGATGCGCAGCAATTCATGTTGCATCAATTCGATATCGGCGTGATGGAATTACGCGCCGGGCCGCGCTTCGGCATTGCCTCCGACACCGTGAACGGCCTGTCGATCAAGCCCTATTTTGTCGCCACCGGCGCCACGCTGGCGGACGCGGCATACTATGGCGGCCTCGGCGGCGGACTGACCATGCACGCCAAAATCGGCGACGTCGCGCTCGACCCTTACGCCGAAATCGTGCAGCAGAGCTTTCGCAACTTGACGCTCTATCCGCTGGCCAGCGGCATGAGCGGCACGCTGTCGACCGTCGGGCTGCAAGCGACCGGGCCGGTCTATTCGAGCTTGAGCTTCCAGTCGCGCCTCACCTACGCCCATGCCGACGCCAACTTCAACCCGTTTTCCTACAACAGCTACGCCGGCGACATCTGGCTGCCGTGGAATTTCTCGCCGCTGGGCGACGGCCGGACCTGGACCTTGACGCCGACCGGCGGCGTGAGCTGGTGGCAATACGCCGCGCCCGATCCGACCATCGCGCCGAACACCACGCCGAATATTCTCGAATGGCGCGTCGGGCTCGGCCTCGAAGTGCCGATCTGGAAATTGCTCTATATCGGGCTGCTCACGCAATACCGCGCCGATGTGTCCAACGTGCCCGCGTTCTCGATGCACGACTTCAGCGTCACCGGCGGCCCGATCATGAGATTTTAAAAGGTAGGCAATGAACCCATCGAGCCGTTTCATCGTCCCGCTGATTGGCGCGGTGCTTGCCGCCGCTCCCGCAGCGGCCCAACAGATCGGCACCGCGACGGCGGTCAATCCGCTGTCGGAATTGACGCCGCCCGGCGGCGCCACCGCGCCGCTCGTGGTCGGCGCCCACATCGTGCACAAGGAGCGGGTTCACACCACGCCGGCGGGAACCGTGCAGCTGTTGTTCACCGACAAGTCGTCGATGAGCATCGCGCCGAACACCGACATCGTCATCGACGAATACGTCTATAATCCGGACACCAAGAGCGGCAACATGCTGGTGTCGCTGACCAAGGGGACGCTGCGCTACGTCGGCGGCCAATTGAGCCATCAAGGCGAGGCGTCGATCACGACGTCGGCCGCCACCATCGGCATCCGCGGCGGCACCGTGACCGTCATCCAGGGCCAGAACGGCACCAAGGTCATCAATAACTACGGCATCATCAAGATCGTCAACGGCGCCGGAACGTTCCTGCTCACGCGGTCCGACTTCGGGGTGTTGATCCAGGGTTGGAACACGCTGATCCAGGATCTCGGGCGAATCCCCCCGACCGAAGTCGCGTTCTATCAGGCGCATACGTCGAGCACGCCGGGAGAGAACGGCGGCGTCGCCGGCTTCACTGGCGCGAATATCGGCCATTGCGGCTTCGGCGCGTTGCCAGGCACGAACTGCCCGCAAACGCCGTGGATGCCGTCCAACGGCGGCGAGCTCGACGCCTCCCAGATTCTCAGCCAATCAACGAATTTCGGCGCGGGCCAAATCACGCCACCACCGCCGCCACCGCCACCACCGCCGCCGCCACCGAGAGGGCGTTGATGGTTGGCGGGACGGCCGCATCCCGCCGCGCCGGCGGCGCCATTCACCACGTGGTCCAGATCAGGCCGAGACCCGAAGCCAGCAGCAGCATCATGACCACGCGCTGATAGCCGCGGTCGGCGAGCCGCCGGTAGGCGAACCCGCCCGTCCACGCGCCAGCAATCGTTGCCGGCAGCACGATCGCCGCCTCGATGGCCACCTGCCGCGTCAACAGGCCTGAGGCAGCATGCGAGACCAAGGCGAACGACAAGATCGCCAAATTGAAAAACTGCAGCACGCTGCGGCGCTGCTCTTTGCTCCAGCCGCGCACATCGGTCCAGACCACCGGCAGCACGCCGGACAAGCCGGTCAGCCCGCCGAGCACGCCGCCGCCAAAGCCGACGACACCGTCGGCGATTGTCCCACCGCACGGGCTTGCGATCGGCCGCTTGCGCGCCAGCACATAGGCCGGATAGGCGATCAGGACGAAGCCAAGGCCGAGCTTGAACAGCCGCGGATCGATGTGCGGCAACAGCAAGGTCCCGATCGGGACGCCAAGCACCCCCGGGATGACAAACACCAGAACGCGCCACCACTGGATGGCGCGCCAGATCAGGTGCAGGGTCTGCAGTTGCGACACGACGGAGCAAATGATCGCCAGCGACGCGGCGGCCGTCGGCGGTATCGCATAGAGCCAGATGCCGAGGGCCGTGATGGCGGTGCCGAAGCCGGTGAGCCCGTTGACGATGCCGCCCGCCAATGCGCCGGCAAGAAGGATGGCGATCTCTCCAAAACCCATGACCGCCACCTTTGCCGACGCGCAGGAAGAGCTGCGCTACGGCAAAGTAGCAGGGCGGCGCGCCCGATCTCAATGATGGCAAATGCAGAAGTGCGGCCGGCTAATTCCGGCGCGCTACGGCCCCGATCAAAACGCCGACGCCGATGGCGACCGCAAGCGTGATCAGCGGACGGCGCTTGGCTTGATCGGCGATCTGGCCGAGCGCATCGCTGCCCATCTGGGCGCCGCGCTTGACCGCTTCGTTGCCGAAACTCGCCGCCTCGTCGACGGCCACGCGCTGGCCGCGGAGGAGGGAATTGCCGATCTCGTTGAGGATCGGCCAGACCGTCTCGAGGATCTGATTGCCCGCGGCCGAAACGCCCGACGACGCGCGCCGACCGGCGCTTTTGCCGAGCACGCCCAATTCCTTCTCGATGGCGCGCAGATGACCGGCAATGGCGGCGACGCGCGGATCAAACTGCGATGCACGATGCTGAAACATCAATTCTCTCCCGTGGTGGGGCTGCTCTTTTCCGGTGGATCGATGCCTGGCGGGATTTCCGGCAGGTTGCGCTGCGGCTCGGTTATCGGCGGCGGCGGAATTTCGGGCTGTTGTCGCTTCGGTTCGTCCATGTCGTGGCCCTCGGCCGCCGGAATTGGCTGCCGGAACAACCCCGCGACACCATAAACGTTCCGGTTGCCGAACCTTTGCGCGGCTCTGGCGTTGTCGCGTGACACCTTTTCCCGAGGGAGCACCCCATGCCTGAGCCCCGTACCCAGAATTCCGATTTCAACCGCGCTTTCGGCGATGCCAAGAAGCAGGCCGCCAATGTTGCCGGCGAGGTCCAGGACGCCGCCGGGGACATTTATGGCCAGGCGCGCGACAGCGCCTCCAGCGTCGCCGACGCGACGAAAACGGCGGCGCGGAAAACCGCTGGCTCGTTCGAGAAAGCGCTGCGCAACACCGTCGAGACGCAACCCTATACGGCCGTGGCAATCGCGCTTGGTTTGGGCTGGCTGTTCGGCCGGATGCACCGGCCGCTGTGATCAGGATCGCCAAACAGCGATCAGGAATCAGAATTTAGATCCTTGCTGGTGCCCGTGCCGGCACTCGGAAGCAATTAGCTCTGTCATCACGGCGTCACGCGCGCTAAACCATGCTGGCCACCTATTTTGAGGCGAGGGCCTGTCGGATGCGTGCGCTTGGGGCGGTTGCGGATCGCCAACGTCCATCATGACGTCGGTCCTGCCCGATGATCTCGGCAATGCCGCGCTTGCCAAGCCTCGCCCGGCCGCCGTCGCGGCGATGGGGGTGGCGGCGCTCGGCATCGTGTTCGGCGATATCGGCACCAGCCCGCTCTATACGCTGAAAACCGCTTTCGACTATCTGCACGGCGACGCCACGCCCGAGCGCGTCCTCGGCATCCTGTCGCTGGTGATCTGGACCTTGTTCCTGATCACCTCGATCAAATATGTCACGGTCGCGATGTCCATCGATAACGACGGCGAGGGCGGCATCCTTGCCTTGATGTCGCTCTTGGGCATCAAGCAACGGCGGCGTCCGCTGATCGTCGTGCTCGGTCTTCTCGGCGCCGCGCTGATCTATGGCGACGGCGCGATCACGCCGGCGATTTCAGTGCTGTCGGCGCTCGAAGGCCTCGATATCGCGGCGCCGGCGGTGCACCACTATGTGGTGCCGGCCGCCGTCGCCATCCTCGTGGCGCTGTTCGCGGTCCAACCCCTCGGGACCTCGCGCATCGGCACTGCCTTCGGGCCGATCATGCTGCTGTGGTTCGCAACCATCGGCGCGCTCGGTTTGTGGGGCATCGCCCAGCACCCTGCCGTGCTGCAGGCGATCCACCCGTATTACGGCGCACGCCTCATCGCCACCAACGGTTTCAGCGGCTTCCTGGTGCTGGGCGGCATCTTCCTCTGCGTGACCGGCGCCGAAGCGCTCTACGCCGATATGGGCCATTTCGGCAAAGGCCCCATCCGCATCGCCTGGTCGTGGATCGTATTCCCCTGCCTGGTGCTCAATTATGCCGGCCAATGCGCCATCGCGCTGCGCGGCGAGTTGATCGAAAACAACATCTTCTACCGCCTGTGCCCGGAGCCGCTGCTCATTCCGCTCGTGGTCCTGGCCACGGTGGCCACGATCATCGCCAGCCAATCGATCATCACCGGCGCGTTCTCCATGACCCGGCAGGCGATCCAGCTCGGCTGGCTGCCGCGGCTGCATATCACGCAGACCTCGGAAAAGGGTTACGGGCAGATCTATGTCGGCGTCGTCAATTGGCTGCTGATGGCCGTCACCATCATGCTCACAGTGCTATTCCACAGATCCGACGATCTCGCCGCGGCCTACGGGATTGCCGTGTCGCTGACCATGCTCATGACGTCCTTCCTGCTGTTCATCGCCATGCGCGAGATGTGGCAATGGCGGCTCGCGACCAGCATCGCTGTGGCCGGCCTGTTCGTCGTCGTCGATGCCGGATTTTTCGCGGCCAACTCGGTGAAGATCGCCGACGGCGGTTATGTGCCGCTCTTGCTTGCGGCCATCGTCTACGGGCTGATGCTGATCTGGCATCGCGGCTCGGCGGCCGTTGCGCACCGGCTCGAGCAGACGCCGCTATCGGTGGCGGAATTCCTCGCCGACCTGAAGGCGCGCGGCGTGCCGCGCGTGCCGGGCACGGCGGTCTTTCTCACCCGGACCGCGAGCGGCGTTCCGCCGGTGATGATCTGGCATCTGCGCCACAATCGCGCGCTGCACCAGCGCGTGGTGGTCTTGCGCGTGCTGACCGAATTGCGGCCGCGGGTGGTTTGGCCCGAGAGCATGGCGGTGGTTCAGGAAGGTGAGAATTTCTGGCGCGTCACCGCGCATTTCGGCTTCATCCAGCGGCCCGATATTCCGCTGTTGCTGAAGGAAGCGCAGCAGCGCGGTTGCCAGGCCCCGCTCGACGACGTGGTCTATTATGTCGGCCACGAAAACATCCTGCACCGCCGCCACGGCGCGGCCTTGCCGCACTGGCAGGAAATGATCTTCGCGGCGATGGTCAGGAATTCTTCCCACGTCACCGACTATTTCCGCCTGCCGACCCAGCAGGTGGTGGAGATCGGCCGTCAGATTTCGATTTGACTTGCCCCGCAGTGACCGGCGCTGCCGCGCCGACCGTCCGCTATCGAGGCCGCTAAGGGCCAATAGCGGCCAACCGCTCTTCAAGGTATCGTCGGGCAGGTTTAGTTCGAGGCCTCAAGATGCACCAGCAAGCCGTTATCGGCCTAATCGGCGGCATGAGCTGGGAAAGCTCCGCGGAATACTACCGAATTATCAATCGCGAAGTTCGCAGCCGGCTGGGCGGAGTTCACTCGGCTCGCATTTTAATGTGGTCAGTCGATTTTGGCGAAATCGAGCGCCTTCAACATCACGGGGATTGGGACACGCTCACGGAAAAGATGAAAGACGCTGCGATCCGGTTGGAACGTGGCGGTGCAGACTTTGTCCTGATTTGCACCAATACCATGCACCGGATGGCCAATGCGGTTGCCGAGGCCATCAACATTCCACTGCTTCACATAGCGGATCCGACCGCACAGAAAATAAAAGCAGCGGGGATTAAAACAGTCGGCCTGCTCGGAACGGCCTTTACCATGGAACAGGACTTCTACAAAGGACGCTTGAGAGAGGTATTCGATCTAAATGTTTTAATTCCGCCGGCTACCGACAGGCGCCGCGCTCACGACATCATCTACAACGAATTGGTTGCCGGTGAAGTACTTCCCGAATTGCGAGCGGCATATCGCCAGATCATCGCGAGCCTGATCGCACAGGGCGCGCAGGCCATCATTCTTGGCTGCACGGAGATCATGCTTCTCGTCTCTCAAGAGGATAGCGCCGTGCCGCTGTTCGATACCACCACGATCCATGCCATCGCCGCCGTCGATCGCGCGTTGGCGTCATAGAACTATAAAACGATTGTTTTAAGATGTTCGGTTCGGGCCGGCTGCGCGTTAATGCGTCCGCGTCCTAACCGCGCAGCGCCACCATCTGGCCGCCGTCGGCGACGATGGTCGTGCCGGTGACGAAGCGGCCGGCGTCGGAGACGAGCAAGAGCAGCGGGCCGTCGAGATCGCGTTCTTCGCCGAAGCGGCCGATCGGAATCTCGCGCTTGAGCATGGCACCCTTCTCGCTCATCAGATAATCGCGATTGAGCTCGGTGACGATCCAGCCCGGCGCGATGGCGTTGACGCGGATGCCCTTGAAAGCGAGCTCGAGCGCCAGCGCTTTTGTCATCTGTATCACGCCGGCCTTGGCGGTCGCATAGGCGATGACGCCTTTGGCGACGCCGAAGCCGAGCACGGAAGCGATATTGACGATGGCGCCGCCGCTGCCGGCCGCGAGCATCCGCCGCGCCGCTTCCTGGGCGCAATAGAACACGGCGTCCAGATTGGTCGAGAGGATGCGCCGCCACTCCTCTTCCGGCATGTCGACGGCGCGGCCGGCGTGCGCCACGCCGGCATTGTTGACCAGGATGGTGACGGTGCCGAAATTCTTCTCCGCGGTATCGAAGGCCGCCGCCATTGCCGCGCGGTCGCGCACGTCGGCCTCGACGGCAAGGGCGCGGCCGCCGGATTTTTCGATACGCGCTTTGAGGTCCGCGAGCCGGTCGGCGCGGCGCGCCACCAGCACCACCGCGGCACCGTTCTCGGCGAGGCATTCGGCAAAGCGCACGCCAAGGCCGCTCGAGGCGCCGGTCACCAATGCGACCTTGCCGTGTAGATCGAAAATTTCGCTTGCGGTCATGGTCGCTCCCGGCCCTGGCTGGTGACTGGCCCATTGCCAGGTTTGAGAATTGCGGGAATTAATGCGGTTATCAAGCTTGGCGATTGGCCGCTGCGGCGAATGCGAAAGTGAGTACGGAATGGGCTTTTTGGATATGCGGCAATGGATGGCGCAGCTCGAGCAGCATGGCGAGCTGCGGCGCATCAAGGCCGAAGTCGATTGGGACCGCGAGATCGGGGCGGTGACGCGCAGGGTGCTGGAGAAAAAAGGCCCGGCGGTGCTGTTCGAAAATATCAAAGGCTACGCCAACGGCCGCTGCACCAAACTGTTCGCCAGCGGGCTCGGATCGAGATCGCGCCTGGCGCTGGCGCTCGGCTTTCCGCACGACGCCACCAACCGCGACCTGGTCCAATACGTGATGAAGAAAAACCGCGAGACCATCGCGCCGGTGATCGTCGACAGCGGGCCGGTGAAGGAGGTCATCGTCCGCGGCAAGGATATCGACCAGACCGAATTTCCGGTGCCGAAATGGCACTACCTCGAAGGCGGCCGCTACATCCACACCTTCTCCTCGATCGTCACCAAGGATCCCGACACCAGCGTGACGAATGTCGGCATGTATCGCGGCATGATCGGGCACAAGGACACCGCGCCGTTCCTGCTGGTCAAAGGCGGCCAGCATTGGGGCGCGCATTTCGTCAAATGGGCCGCCCGCGGCAAGCCGATGCCGGTCGCCTGCGTGATCGGCTGGGACCCGATCATGTCGTTTCTCTCGGGCTCGCCGCTGCCGTCGGGCGTGTGCGAATACGACGTGATGGGCGGCTATCGCGGCGAGCCGGCGCAGCTGGTGCGCTGCGAGACCGTCGATCTCGAAGTACCGGCCAGCGCCGAGATCGTCATCGAAGGCACGATCAGCGATGATCCGTCCAGCTACGAGATGGAAGGCCCGTTCGGCGAATATACCGGCTACGTCTCCGACCTGCCGACGCCGCGGCCGACCATGAAGGTGACCTGCATCACCCACCGGCGCGACCCGATCTTCTGCGGCTCGCTGGAAGGGACGCTACCCGGCTCCTACAGCGAGAACAGCGTGATGTCGTCCGTGCAGCGCGCCGCTATCGCCTGGAATATTCTCAACGGCGCCGGCATTCCCGGCATCCTCGACGTCTACGCGCCGCCGATCACCAACGGCGTCAACATCCGCATCCAGATCAAGAAGCACTATCAGGGCCAGCCCAAGCAGATCGCGGCGGCGCTCTGGGGCAATGCCGCCGCGCAATATCGCTACAAGCACGTCATCGTGGTGGAGGAGGACATCGATCCGGCCGCCGACGAGCAGGTCGAATGGGCCTACGCGCATAGGGTCAATGCCGGCGAAGGCGGCGTCGTGATCTTTCCGGGGATTTTCGGCTCGCCGATCGACCCTTCGACGCCGCTCGAAGACCGCAACGTCGAACAGCTCGGCACCGGGCTGTGGAACCGCATGCTGATCGACGCCACGCGGTCGTGGAAACACCCGCGGCAGGCGCGCTGGAACAACGAGCGCTTTCCGCCGACGGTGAAGCCGCACGCGGACGATGCGGTGCGGGTCGATGCGCGCTGGAAGGACTACGGGCTGGACGACTTATAGATTTAGTTGCGGCCTGCCGACCATTCCGGTCGCACCAGCGCCATCACCAATTCATCGCGATAGACGCCGCCAAAGAACGCGCTGCCGCGGGCAAGACCTTCAGCTTTGAAGCCGACGGCCCGATAGGCGCTACGTGCGCGGGCGTTGTCCGGAAAGACCCCGAGCCAAATCCGATGAGCATCGGTCTCGATGAAAATGAGATCGACGAATCTCGCCAGAAACATTTTGCCGTATCCTCGCCCGGGGCGCGAAACCGCGATCCGCTTGATGCATGCCACGCGCTCGGGCGAAGCCCAGTCGCGAACGATGGCGAAGCCGGCGTCCTGCGATTGAAGGCGCGCGATGAAGTAGGCGTGCCGATTGTCGGCGAGCGCCGCGCGATGCTGCGCCTCGTTCCACCGGCCGACAAGCGCCTCGTAGCCGTCCAGACGCTCGGTCGTCATGACGAAAGGAATGTCTCGCCCGGTTGCGCGAACGAGCTGTAACGAAGCTGCTTCCAAGACACCGCCTATGCGCAAAGGCGCCAGTATACAGGGATTACAGTCTCGGCGATCTGCAGCGAGACAAAGCCGTCTAAATCGTCGGCTGCTGCGCGGCGGCTACCGGGTCGGCGCCAGGCGGATACGGCCATGGCTCGACGTCATAGTCTTTGGGGAAGTTGACGGGTTTGTAGTCCGGCACCAGACGCATGCGATCGAGCACCGATTGGTGGATAAGTTGCCTCACGGTCACGTTCTCGATCATGCGAGGCTCGCCGCACGGGATATAAAAGCCATCGAGCTTCGTCCGGTCAGGCCACTCTTCATACTTCGTGCGTTTCGGAATCCATTCGAGCAGCCACCAAGCCCATGTCAGCGACTGATGCAATTGGCCGGTTGGATCCGGCGGCACATAGTGTTGCTTCGATCTCAAATAAGGCTTCCCGAACACCAAGTGGTCTTTCAACGCCAAATCAATCTTGAGGCCCTTCGGCACGGCCTCATCGATCAACCAAGCGAGCGGAAATTTCGACAACCCGCTTTCGATTTCCGGATAGCCGCCGCCCACGTCGGCGTGGACGCCAGCGAACCAAACCTGCTTGATGTCCTGTGCGACCTTTGGCGGCGGCACATTAAACGGATTGGCGATGAAATCCTGCGGCTGGTGCCAGCGATTGAGCCTAAACAACGTGCGGCGCTCGTCGATCGCCATGGCCTGGCGAACGATTTCAACGCTGGAATTCGTGGCGGTGTATGGCAATCTTTGCAGCGAGATGGGGTTGAGGCGGTCCCACCGCGGCACGATCAGCGAAGCGACCGTGTCCCAAACGCCGATGAATTTGACGGTGATCCGCCGTGCGCCGGTGATGCGGCTGAAATTCCAGGCGAGCTGGAAATTGCTCTGTTCGCCCGATTGCTTGTAGGAGGTCAGCGCATAATCGGAAATATTCACCTGATCGGGATGCAGCAGTCCGACCATATGGATGAAGGCGGCGAGCGCGCGCACCGTATAAGACCCGCGGCTGAAGCCGAATAGAAAGATGTTGTCGCCATCCTCATATTCCTCCGCAAGGAATTTGTATGCGTCGAGGATTTCATCGTCCAGGCCGTAACCCGTGGCCAATTCAAAAACGGCCTTCGTATTCTGCTTCAGCTTAGTCCACGCATCGTCGGTTCCGATCGTTCCGATGCCGGGCTGATAGTGGACGCGCTGCGTTGAGTCCCTGATGACGATCTGAAACAGCTTCAGCACGTTCGAGAGATTGCCCTCGACCTGGTTGCCCGTTCCGTCGCAACAGATAACGATGTTTTTGGCCATGAGCGCCAACCCCACCCGAACTGCAAGAGTACATCGTCGTTATACTCCTTTTTAGCGCATCTCGCATCCTTGCAAGCGCACTCACGACCCATAAAGCCGGTGCGGCAACCAGGTCGCCAGCGCCGGCAGAAACCACAGCGCCACCAGCATGGCGAGCTGGATCAGCACATAGGGAATGATGCCGAGATAGATGTGCCGCGTGGTCACCTCCGGTGGCGCGACGCCGCGCAGATAGAACAAGGTCGGGCCGAGCGGCGGATGCATGTAGGAGGTCTGCAGGTTCACCGCCATCATGACACCGAGCCAGACCGGATCGACGCCCGGCATTTTCAGCAGCACCGGCGCCACGATCGGCACCACCACGAAGATGATCTCGAAGGCATCCATCACGAAGCCGAGCAGGAACAGCGCGGCCATGACCGCAAGCGTCGCGCCGGCGACGCCGCCCGGCAGGTTGGTGAGCGCGCGCTCCACCATGACGTCGCCGCCGAGGCCGCGGAACACAAGACTGAACAAGGTCGCGCCGATCAGGATCAGGAAGATCATGCTGGTGATTTGCGTGGTGCGCACCATCACCGGCATGAGCAGGCCGGCGGCACCTGATCTAAAAGCCGCAAGCAGGATGGCGCCGACGGCACCCACCGATGCCGCTTCGGTCGGCGTCGCGATGCCGCCCAGGATGGAGCCGAGCACGGCGAGGATCAGCGCGATCGGCGCGATCAGAACCGCAATCAGCCGGCGCGCCAGCGCGAAGCCATGGGGCGCGGCCGGATCGGGCGCAATCGCCGGCGATTTTTGCGGCAAGAAGATCGCGATGCCGATCAGATAAAGCAGATACAGCAGCACCAGCAGGAGGCCGGGGATGATGGCGCCGGCGAACAGGTCGGCGACCGAGACCGTTTGCGGCGCGAAATTGCCCTGGGCCAATTGGGCGGCCTGATAAGAGTTGCTGAGCTGATCGCCGAGCAGCACCAGCACGGTCGCCGGCGGAAAGATCTGCGCCAAGGTCGCGGTCGCCGCCACCGTGCCCGCCGCGAGCGCCTTGTCGTAGCCGTGCCGCAGCATGGTCGGCAGCACGATCAGTCCCATGGTCACCGCGGTGGCGCCGACGACGCCCTTGGCGGCAGCGAGCAGCACGCCGACGACGATCACCGAGAAACCCAGGCTCCCCGGCAGCGCGCCGAACAGCCGGCCCATGGTTTCCAATAAATCCTCGGCGATACGCGAGCGCTCCAGCATCACGCCCATGAAGATGAACAGCGGGATGGCGAGCAGCACGTCGTTGCTCATGACGCCGAAGATGCGCGCCGGCAGCGCGCCGAGCAGCGCGAGATTCATCACGTGCGATGCCGCGCCCAGAATGGCGAAGCCGAGCGACACGCCGGCGAGCGTCAGCGCCACGGGATATCCCACGAGCAGCAGCGCACAGACGGCCACCACCATCGCGACGGCGAGAAATTCGCTCATTGTGCGCGCGGCCCGGCGAGTACCAGCGCGGCACGGATCGCCTGGGCGATGCCTTGAAGGCCAATCAAGAGCGCGAACAGCGGGATGAGCGCCTTGAGCAGATAGACGAACGGCAGGCCGCTGGTCTCGCGCGAGCCTTCAAGGATCGCCCAGGACCGCGCGACGTAAGGCATCGACAGCACGGCGACCGCGATCGCGAACGGAAACAGAAAGATGACGGCGCCGATGAGGTCGATGACGGCCCGCCGGCGCGGGCTCGCCTGCGCATAGAAGACGTCGACGCGCACGTGGCCGTCGACTTGCAACGTCCAGGCGGCGGCGAGCATGAACAGGACGGCGTGGGCGTACAGCACCGATTCCTGCAGGCGGATCGAGCCCATGCCGAGCGCATAGCGCATCACCACCACGGCGAACTCGGCCAGCACGATATAGAGACAACACCAAGTCGCGGCGCGGCCGATAGCCGCGATGGCGCGATCGATGCTGCCGGCAATGCGTTCGGCCGTATTTCTCATGGCTCCCCCGCATACTATAATGGGCCCCGTAAAGCGCAGGGAAGGAAAGCACGCCATGGCGCAAGATCATGACCACGATCATGACGACCATCACGAGCACGGCTCGGAGCTGTCCGAGATGCAGCTGCGCGTGCGCGCGCTCGAAACCGTGCTGGCCGAGAAAGGCTATATCGACCCGGCCGCGCTCGACGCCATCATCGAGGCCTACGAGACCAAGGTCGGCCCGCACAACGGCGCCAGGGTCGTCGCCAGGGCGTGGAACGATGCGGGCTTCAGGCGCGCGCTGCTCGAAGACGGCAGCAAGGCGGTGGCTTCGCTCGGCCTGTTGAACCGGGTCGGCGACCACCTCATCGCGGTCGAGAACACGCCGAAGCAGCACAACATGATCGTGTGCACATTGTGCTCCTGTTATCCGTGGGAAGTGCTCGGCCTGCCGCCGGTCTGGTACAAATCGGCGCCCTATCGTTCGCGGGCGGTGAACGATCCGCGCGGCGTGCTCGCCGATTTCGGCGTGACGTTGCCGGCCGGCACCGATCTGCGCGTCTGGGATTCCACCGCCGAGACGCGCTTCATCGTGCTGCCGATGCGGCCTCCCGGCACCGAAGGCTGGAGCGAAGAAAAACTCGCGTCGCTGGTGACGCGCGATTGCATGATCGGCACCGGCCTGCCGAAAAACCCGAAAGAGGTTGCGTGATGGACGGCATCCACGACATGGGCGGCATGCACGGTTTTGGCAAAGTCGAGCCGGAGCCGAACGAGCCGGTGTTTCACGCGCCGTGGGAGGGACGTTCCCTCGCGCTCAACCGCGCCATGGGCTACACCGGCATCTGGACCATCGACCAGACCCGCTTCGGCATCGAGAAGCTGCCGCCGGACGTTTATCTGACCAGCTCCTATTACCGGAAATGGGCGGTCAGGTTGGAAAACCTCGTCGTCGAGCTCGGCCTCGCCGGCGCCGATGAGATCAAAGCCGGCCACGCGCTGCGTCCCGGCAAGACGCTCAAACGCAAACTGACCGCCGCCGACGTGCCGAACGCATTGTCGCGCGACTTGTTCAGCCGCCCGGCCAAAACCCCTGCCCGCTTCAAGGCCGGCGAGCGCGTGCGCACCAAGAACATTCACCCGGAGACCCACACGCGCCTGCCGCGCTACGCGCGCGAAAAGGTCGGTGTCGTCGAGGCCATCCGCGGCTGCCATGTCTTCCCCGACACCGCGGCGCTCGGCAAGGGCGACGATCCGCAATGGCTCTACACCGTGCTGTTCGATGGCCGCGAATTGTGGGGCGAGAGCTCCGACCCTTCGCTCAAGGTCTCGATCGAAGCGTTCGAGCCGTATCTGGAGCCGGCATGAGCCCGTCATTCCGGCCGAGCGAAGCGAGAGCCGGAATCCATAATCGCTGAACTCGCGGATGAGCAACCAATTCTTCGTGTACATCTTGGCAAGCCACAAACATGGTACACTCTATATCGGCGTCACAAATGATCTTATTCGGCGCGTCCACCAACACAAACTGAAGGTCGTTCGAGGCTTCACGAAGCGATACAACATTCATAAACTCGTCTACTTCGAAATCTTCGACGACCCAATCGCGGCAATTACTCGTGAAAAGCAGTTGAAAAAATGGAACCGCGAATGGAAGATTCAGCTGATAGAACACGAAAATCCTGAGTGGATTGATCTTTCGCACACCCTTTTCTGAGAGGACTGTGGTTATGGATTCCGGCTCTCACTCGCTTCGCTCGCTCGGCCGGAATGACGAGTTGAGCATCCCCCGCAACGACGACGGACCGGTGTTCCGCGAACCCTGGGAGGCAGAAGCATTCGCGCTGGCGCTGTCGCTCAACGAGCGCGGCCTGTTCAGCTGGAAGGAATGGGCGGCGGCGCTCGGCGACGAGATCAAGAAGGCGCAAGCCGCCGGCGATCCCGACACCGGCGAGACCTATTATCATCACTGGCTCGCCACGCTTGAGCGCATCCTCGCCGAAAAAGGCGTCACCGACGCGCAACAACTCGCGCGCACGCGCCACGCCTGGGAGCACGCCTGCGAACGCACTCCGCACGGCACGCCGATCGAGCTACGGCCGAGCGACTTCCACGACTGAGCTCTCTTCGACCAGCAATTTCACCAGATTCGCCCGCGGGCATAGCGCGCGAGCGCGCAACCCCCTGCCCGGCCCAAAGCGAGATGAAGTCCGGCACGCCTTGTTAACCAGCAACATTGCGCATCGGGCGCGTCAAATTTTTTTTTTTTTTTTTTTTTTTTTTTTCACTCGCTTCGCTCGCTCTGCCTTTCACTATTAGCATCCCCCGCAACGACGACGCACCGGTTTTCCGCGAACCCTGAGGCAGAGCATTCGCGCTGCGCTGTCGCTCAACGCGCGCGGCCTGTTCAGCTGGAAGGAATGGGCGGCGGCGCTCGGCGACGAGATCAAGAAAGCGCAGGCCGCCGGCGATCCCGACACCGGCGAGACCTATTATCATCACTGGCTCGCCACGCTGGAGCGCATCGTCGCCGAGAAAGGCGTCACTGACGCGCAACAACTCGCGCGCACGCGCCACGCCTGGGAGCACGCCTGCGAACGCACTCCACACGGCACGCCAATCGAGCTACGGCCGGGCGACTTCCACGACTGAGCTCTCTTCGACCAGCAATTTCACCAGATTCGCCCGCAGGCATGGCGCGCGAGCGCGCAACCCCCTGCCCGGCCCAAAGCGAGATGAAGTCCGGTACGCCTTTAAGTCCGGCGGCATTACGCATCGGGCGCGTAAAATCGTTCTGCTGCCGGAACGGCAGGATGGCGTGCTCGTTGCCGGCCACCATGGCGATGAACGTATTGGCAATGCCGCGCGCCGGCCGGCCGGAGAATGCGCGGGTGATGACGGTCGTGTCAGTCTTGGCTTCGAGCAGCGCGCGCTTGTAAACGGCTGGCGCGCCCGATTCCGGGCAAGGCAAAAAGGCAGTGCCGAGCTGCACCGCGGCGGCGCCGAGCTTCATGAGCGGCGGCGACGTCGCGTCCGTCCATGATGCCGCCGGATGCAATCGACCGGCAGCGCAACGCTCGCGCAAATGTCGCGCACCAGCGTGGCGACCGGGATCATCGAATCTTCGAACGGCGCGGCGAAACTGCCGCGATGGGCGCCAGCTTCCGCGCCTTGGGCGACGATCGAATCGACGCCGGCTTGCGCCAAGCGGCGCGCCTCTTCCACGGTGGTCGCCGTGCCGCTGACGGCGATGCCGCGCTTCTTGAGAGCCGCGATCTGTTCGGATGACGGCATGCCGAATGTGAAGCTGAAGGCCGGCGGGCGCTCCTCCAGCACGGCGGCGAACTGCTCATCGAACGGATTGCCCGGCACCGGCGGCAGCACCGGCGGCGGCAATCCCAACCGCGCATGCGCCTGCCGCATGATCTCGAGCATCGGCTGCGGATCGACCTTGCGGCCGCTCTCATAGCCGCCGGCAAACAAATTGATGTTGAACGGCCGCGACGTGAGCTGGCGGATGCGGCGGATCGCGGCGACAATCTCTTCGGGTTTCGCATAGGCGCCGCCCCACGCGCCCAAACCGCCGGCATTCGACACCGCGGCGGCCAGCTCTGGCGTACCGCCGCTGCCGGCCATGGGCGCGAGCAGGATCGGATGCTCGATACCGAGGCGCCTTGAGAATGCGTTCGCCGTCATCGTCGTAGCTCCGCCGTCCTTGCAAGATAAGATGTGGCCTTGCCGGCATAATGGAAAATTGCCACGCTGTGCCATCGTCATTGGCGAATGCCGGCTTCGACAGGCGCGAAAGTTGGGAGGAAGTGATGTCAGGTCAAACCGTAAAAATCCGCTCCAGCGAAGGCGGCGAATTCGATTGCTATCTGGTCGTGCCGAAAGCCGATGCGGCCAAGTCTGACGGGACCAAGTCTGACGGAACCAAGTCTGACGGAACGATGCCGGCCATCGTGCTCGCGTCCGCGGTCCACGGCGTCGATGCCGACATCCGCGCCATCGCCGATGAATTTGCCGCAAACGGCGTCATCGCCGCGGCGCCCGACCTGTTCTGGCGCACGCTACCGGGGCCGCTGTCCCATGACGACGGCCGCTCCCAGCAACGCTCGCAGCCGCGGCTCGAGAAAATCAAGACCGGCGAGCGCGATCTCGTCGACATGCTCGCCTATCTGCGCACGCTGCCGCAGTTCAACGGCCACGCCGCGGTGATGGGTTTCTGCTACGGCGGCCCCTATGCGATCATCGGGCCGAAGCGGCTCGGCTATGCCGCCGGCATTTCCTGCCACGGCACCCAGTTCCTCGATTACGTCCAGGAGCTCGACGGCGTGCGCGAGCCGGTCTGCATCATCTGGGGCGACCGCGACAGCCGGGCGCCGGCCGAGGTGCTCGACGCCTATCGCGATATCCCCTCGCGCATGAAAACGTCGAGGTGCACATCTTTCCGGGCGTGCTGCACGGCTACATGATGCGCGGCTCAGGGCAGGCGTTCGACGCCAAGACGCGCGAATTCTCCATGGCGCGCGCCAACGCCATCCTCGATGGGCTGCGCGGCGGGCGGGCGCCGTCAAAGCTGCGTCAGGCGTCGTAAAGCTTCTTTCCGAAACTCACGTCTTATTATCATCGTCGCGGGTGGTGACGATGTCCGCCGCGCGCGGATCGTCGGCGTGCAGTATCTTGAACTCGGCCTCCAGGGCTTCCGCCTTCTCGACCAGCTCGACGCTGATGATGACGAGTTCCTTGCTGGTGACCTTGTCGTTGCAATCGCGCGACATGCGGCTGCATCGCGTGGCCAGGTGGCGAAGATATTGAGCGACGGCAAGGGTCATAGGCCTCGTCCAAATCCTGATAAAGCCAATTTGGGGCTGTGAATTAAGCCGGAACGTGGCTCGAGGTTCCGGCGCAAGTCAGGGGCCTTAGGGGCCGCCCCCCGGCCGCGGAAGCAATTTACTGCTAAGTGTTGTCGATATTCATAGAAAATCTATTTACATCAAATAGTTACCAGGATAATGGATTTTTGACCCTGGCGCTTCAAGGCGACCCGGAAAGGCCCGCCGCCGCCATGTCGCTGGCCAGCCGGTCGACGATCGCCGGCGCGTAGAAGAACTTCGCCAATGTGCCGCGGGTATCGTCGCGCCATGCCGGATTGAGCGTCACCAGCCGGGCCAGCGCGCGTGCGGCACCGTCACCGTCACCCCTCGCCGCGGCGGCGAGCGCGCGTGAAATCAGCCCGAGCTGGAAGGAATCGTTGGTGATCTGGTCGGCGTGGAAAATCGCGCTGGTGATGTCGCCGCGCAGATATTCGCCGAGGAAGAGAAAAAACTCCTCGAACGGCGGCCGCACGGTGCCGTCGTTGCCGGCCTGGCGCAACGTGGCCAAGCCCTTGTCGATATCGCCGCTCGAGATCAGGCGCGCGCCATAGGAGCCCAGGAGGCGCATGTCGTATCGGTTGAGCGTGATCGCCTTGTTGGCGGCATCGAATGCCGCGGCAAGGTCGCGGCGGGCGAATTGAATGACGAACACCATCTCGTAGGCGCGCGAGGATTCCGGATTCAATTCGACGCCGCGCCGTGCCGCGGTGAGCCCGCGCTCGAGCGGCGGCGCGGCGCCGGGGCGCTTGTCGAAATCGTAGAGATATTCCCGCAAATCGACCGCCGCGAGGTAGCTGAAACCGAGCGCGAAGCTCGGATCGCGCGTCGTGAGCTGTTCGAGGCAATCGCGCCCGTGCATCTGCTGGGCCGGATCGAACGAACTGAACAAATCGATGACCTCGACCAGGCAGCGGTAGCGCGGATCGCCCAACGTGCCGCCCAGAACCTTGGCGCGCTGACGGGTATAGATCACGCCGAACGGCTGCAACAATATGCCGGCCAATTCGCGCACGATCCGCTCTTCGGCGGCGGCCTTGTCGTCGCCGCCGAGCACGCGATCGAACACCCGCGACCAGACGATGCCGCCGTCCGAGACGTCGATCAGCCTGAACAACAGGCGCGCCGCGCCATCGTCGGCATATTCGACCGAGCCGGAAAATCGATAATCGGCGTTCGGATTGCGCGCCGGCGCGGCCTCATTGCCGGCTGCGGCTTGGTGGTCGGCGGATTCCAGCTGGACGTTGACCAGGTCGAAGTGGGTGAAGGCGTTGCTCAGCGTTTCCTGCAGCGAGCGGGCGGCAATGCTGCCCGGCCCCGGCGTGCCGCTGACCTCGAACGGCGGCATCAGCAGAACCGGCAGCCCATTGCCGGGCGGCAGCGCCGCGGCCGTGGGCTGCGTCGCCTCGGACGGGGCCGTGGCGGCGTCCGGCGCCGGCAGGCGCCGTTGCGACAACGGCGAAGACGGCGGCGATCACGATCAGCGCCACGGCCGCCACCGCCAGCAAACGGATCGACCAGAACCGATCGAGCGTGGACGAATGCGCGGTCACGGCAAATAAAACCGGGCGCCGGCTGAACGTCGGCACATAGCTGCCGCGCGGCAGGTCGATGCGGATGGCGTCGTTGGCGCCCAGCCCCGAGTAGTAGCGATCGATGGTCCGCCGCAATCGTGTCGCCTCGACGCGCACGATCGGATCGAGCTGCGGATCGAATTTGGCGTCGCGGCGCAGCACGTCGACGCCGATCGTATAGGCTTTGATGCGGTCGCTCTTGCCTTGCAGCACCGCCTCGACGACGAAGCGCAGAAACGCGCCGAGCTGCGGCGAGCGATTGAAATCGTCGCTTGCCGTCATGCGTTCGAGCTGGGCCCGGACCTCGTCCGGGGCCGGCAGATTGCTGGTCGCTTCGTCCATCGTTCTGGGAATCCCCAGATGAACCCCGTCCGGGGTCATTGATTGGACAATCGTGCCGCAGTCGCAATTGTGGTCAGGGCGGAGCCTGTCTGTGCCGGCACAATACCACGTTCAAACCCAGTGGTATGCGGCGAAATGGCTGCCGGGTCAGCCCGGCAATGCCATCGGCGCCGCCCGCGTCTTGTCGGCACACGGGAAAATTGCCACGCTCCGGGCCGCGACGGTCGCCCATGCAGGCGATCGCGCCGCAACGAAAAAAGAGGGGAGCCATGCTTTTGAGGACATTGAGCTTGATCGCCGTTCTGGCATCGGTCGCGACGGCGAGCCAGGCCAGCGAGATCCATCGCGTCGTCACCACGCTCGACGCCAACAACAAATCCACCACGCTGGCCGACAGCCAGGTGCCGCTCAACGTCAGCCCGTCCGGCAATGCCGGGGCCGCTCTGTGGCTGACGACCTCGGCGCCGGCCAACCTCTCGTTCGACCAAGACGCCGTCAAGCCGATCGGGATCAATCCGCCCGATAACGGCACCGTCATCCGTGTCGTCGAAATTCCGCCGCTCAAGCCCGGCGACGAGGCGAAAATGGCGCCCGATCTGATGATGAAGATCGTCGGCGATCACGCCCCGGCCCGCGGCGTGCCGGTGAGCCATCCGCTGATGCACCGCACCCGCACCGTCGATTACGCCATCATCATGTCGGGCGAGATCGACATGATGCTCGACGACAAGACCGTCCACGTCAAAGCCGGCGACGTCGTGGTCCAGCAGGCCACGAACCATGCCTGGCTCAATCACGGCACCGAGCCGTGCCGCATCATCTTCGTGCTGATGGATTCCAAAGAGCCGTAGTCTTCGTCATTGCGAGCGAAGCGAAGCAATCCAGCACTGCGGCGCCGAGCTGGATTGCTTCGTCGCGGAGCCTGTCATCGGGCCGGCCACTTCGGGCCGGACCCGTTGGCTCCTCGCAATGACGGCTCACAGCATCCCCAAAACATGCGGCAGCCACAGCGAGATGGCGGGGATGTAGGTCACCATGGCGAGAAAGATCAGCATGGTGAGGAGCCACGGCAGCACCGCGATCGTCAGCTCGGTGATGCCCATCTTGGTGATGCCGGAGGCGACATAGAGGTTGAGCCCCACCGGCGGGTGGCATAGCCCGACCTCCATATTGACCGCCATCAGGATGCCGAGATGCACCGGATGCACGCCGAGCCGCGCCGCCATGGGAAACAGGATCGGCGCCATGATCAGCGTGATCGCCGCCGGATCCATGAAGTTGCCGGCGGCGAGCAGCACGATGTTGGTGACCAGGAGGAAGGCGACGATGCCAAAGCCTTGCGCGGTCATCCATTCGGCCATCGACTGCGGGATCTGCTCCGAGGTCAGCAGCCAGGAGAACACCGCCGCATTGGTGATGATGTAGAGGATCATCGCGCTCATGGCGGCGGCCTTGAGCAGCACCGCCGGCACTTCGGAGAATTTCAGGCCTTTGTAGACGAACACGGCGATGACGAAGGAATAGACCGCGGCGCAGGCGGCGGCTTCGGTCGGCGTGAACAGGCCGGAATAGATGCCGCCGAGCACAAGAAGGATCAGCATCAGGCCCCAGACGCTTTCGCGAAATGCGCTGCCAGCACTCGCGCCAGCTCGAGCGCGCCATGCGCGGATAATCGTAGCGCCAGGCGCGATACCAGGTGGTCGCGCCGAGCATGAAGGCGAGGATCAGCCCGGGCACCAGAGCGGCGATGAACAGTTGGCCGATCGAGGCGGAATCGACCACCGCGCCGGTCGGTCCGCGCGGCTGCATGCCGCTGGTCGCCACCGCGAAGATGACGAGATTGATCGACGGCGGAAACAGGATGCCGAGCGCGCCGGAGGTGGCGATGACGCCGGCGGAAAAGCGCGGCGGATAGCCCTGCTCCATCAAGGCCGGCAGGATGATCGAGCCGATGCCGACCACGGTCGCCACCGACGAGCCGGAAATCGCCGCGAACAAGGCGCAGGCGACGACGCCGGCGAGCCCCAAGCCGCCGTACCAGTGCCCGATCATCGAGGTGGCAAAATCGATCATGCGCCGCGCCACCCCGCCGGCGGTGAGGAAATTGCCGGCCAGGATGAAGAACGGGATCGCCATGATCTCGAAGCGGTCGATGCTGGTGAAGAGCTTTAGCCCCACCATCTTCGGGTCGACGTCGGAGAGAATGAACAGATAGGTCAGCACCGAGAGCCCGAGCGCGATCGAGATCGGCATGCCGCAGGCCATCAAGGCGAGCAGCAGCGCGAACAAAAGCTCGGCGCGCACCGTGTGCGACAGCTCGATGACATGCAGCCGCGCCGCGAAGCAGATCAGCGCCAGCGCGATCGGGATGATGATGATCAGCGCCGCGGTGACGGCATCGCCGTACGAGCGCGGCGCCGCGGGCTTTGAGATTTGCGACACCGCGGTCATCGCGCCGCCTCGCCGGCCGGGACCGTCTCGCCGAGCGGCACTGCCTTATCGTGCGGCTCCTCGTATTCGATGCCGTGGCCCTGTTGCGGCACGTAACCGGTGCGCAGGAAACGCCACATCACCTGCAGGAAGCGGAAGCACATCAGATAGGAGCCGAGCGGAATGCACAGATAGATGATCCAGCTCGGCCATTCGAGCTCCGGCGAGATCTGGTCCGGATCGAGCTCATAGACATAGAGCGCGCCAAGCGTGCCGATGACGCCGGTGAACAAGGCGCCGCACAACAGCGCAAACACGATCACCGGCATGCGCGTGGCCGGCGACAGTCGTTTGACGAAAACATCGACGCCGACATGGATGCCGGTGCGCACGCCGAGCGCGGCGCCGAATTTCGCCATCCACACGAACATGTAGGTGGACAGCTCGTTGGCCCAGGACAGATGGACGGCGACGAGCCCGGTATAGACCCAGTTCGCCGTATATTTGAGAAACGGCAGATTATGCACGCCGGCCCAGCGGGCGAGACTCGCGGAATTACTGGCGCCGTAGCGGTGGACGACGGCGACGAAGGTGATCGCCGTCGCCATGGCGATCAGCGAGACGATGATCACCTCTTCGAGCCGATTGAGGATACGGTCGAGCACGCCGAGCACTAGATGTCCCCCAGGAGCGAAAATCCCTTCCTGGCCAAGACTTGCCGGCCAAGGGAAGGGATCAAGCAGCTTTAGGACTGGGGCGGGACGAAACCCGAGGCTTTATAGACCCGGTCGATGAAATCCTTGCCGAAGCGGCTCTGCATTTCCTTGTGCACCGGCATCAGCTTGGCGATCCAGGCGGCCTTTTCAGTGTCGGTCTGCTCGTGGATCTGTATCTTGCCGGTGGCCTTGATCGTATCCATCGCGGTGACGTTGTCCTTCGCCGCGGTGTCGTCGAAGAACTGCGTCGATTCCTTCACCGCGCGGTCGAGGCCCGAGCGCACGTCCGGCGGCAGCCCGTCCCAGAACTTCTTGTTGGTGATCAGCGAATAGGTGAGCCGGCCGTGGTGCGACACGGTGAGATATTTCTGCACGTCGTAGAACTTTTGCGTCCAGATGTTGGACGGCACATTGTCCTCGCCGTCGGCGACGCCGGTCTGCAGTGCCTGATAGAGCTCGCCGAAGGCGATGATCTGCGGAATGGCGCCAAGCTCGCGCGCGACGGCGTCGAGCACCTTCGAGCCCTGGATGCGCATTTTCAAGCCCTTGAAATCGTCGGGCATGATCAACGGCACGTTGGCGGTATAGACGTGAGCGCCGTTGTCCCAATAGGCCAGCGGCTCGACGCCCTTGTCCTCGAGCTTCTTGTTGAGCTCGCCCATCATCGGGCTCGCCATCATCTGCCGCGCATGGGTGTCGTCGGTCATCAGGAACGGCAGATCGAAGACGTCGAATTCCTTGACGCCGAGCGGGCCGAATTTGGAGATCGACGGCGCCAGAAGCTGCACCGAGCCGAGCTGCAGGGCTTCGAGCTCCTCCTTGTCCTTGTAGAGCGAGGAATTCGGATAGACTTCGACGGTCACTTTGCCGTCGGTGTATTTCTCGGCGAGCTGCTTGAACAGCAAGGCCGCCTTGCCCTTGGGCGCGTCCGGCGTCACCACGTGGCTGAATTTGATGATGATCGGATCGGCAAGCGCCGGGCCCGCCAATGCCAGAACAAATGTGGCGGCGAGCGCAAAAGCAAAGCGTTTCATCGAGTTCCTCCCCAACGCGGCCGTTCCGGCCGCCAAAAATGTTGCCCATTCCTAGCGCGAATGGCGCGCGGGGCCAATCCGCACACCATGTGCCGCGATGTTGGTTCGTGGCGGCAAAGTGTAGCAATTCCGCGACCCTTCCTGGCCGCGCTGGCGGCGAAAGCTGGGGGCTGGCCACCACAAAATGCAATGTTATATTGTTACAATATGACCCACCACCACCATGCGGGCGAAGCCCATCCGGCGCCGGCCCTTTCGCCGTCGCTGCTGCGGCTTTCCGCGCCCAAGCGCCTGGCGCTTGCGGGCGCATTGATCGCGCTGATCTGGGTCGCGGTGCTGTGGGCCACGCGATGACTTCGCCCGCCGTGACCGCGCTTGGATTCCGCGATCTCACGCTCGGCTATGACCGGCACCCGGCGGTGCATCATCTCAACGGCGTGGTGGAGCAAGGCTCGCTGACCGCTGTCGTCGGCCCGAATGGCGCCGGCAAGTCGACGCTGTTCAAGGCGGTCGTCGGCATGCTCAAGCCGCTCGCCGGCGGCATCGAGCGCAACGGTTCCTCCGCCCGCGACATCGCCTACCTGCCGCAAGCAGCCGAGATCGACCGCTCGTTTCCGATCAACGTCTACGACATGGTGGCGATGGGGCTGTGGCGGGCAAAAGGTCCGTTCGGCGGCATCGACCGCAAGGACCACGCCGCGATCGAGGCCGGCCTCGCCGCGGTTGGCCTGACCGGGTTCGAGCAGCGCGGCATCGGCACGCTGTCGGGCGGCCAGATGCAGCGCATGCTGTTCGCCCGCTTGCTGGTTCAAGACGCGCGCGTGATCGTGCTCGACGAGCCGTTCAGCGCCATCGACAGCAAGACGGTGGCCGACCTGATGCATCTGGTGCGGCAGTGGCATTGGGAGCGCCGCACCGTGCTGGCGGCCACCCACGATATCGAATTGGTGCGCGCCTACTTTCCGCAAGTTCTGCTGCTCGCCCGCGAGCCGGTGGCCTGGGGCGCAACCCGCGAGGTGCTGACGGCGGAGAATCTCGATCGAGCGCGCCGCATGTGCGAAGCGTTCGACGAGACCGCCGAGGCCTGCGCCAGCGAGGCCGCGTGAATTTATTGACCCTCGCCACGCTCTACGACACCCTGATCGCACCGTTTGCCGAACACGACTTCATGCGCCGGGCGCTGGCGGCAACGTTGGCGCTGTCGTTCAGCGCGGCGCCGGTCGGCGTGTTCTTGATGCTGCGCCGCATGAGCCTGATCGGCGACGCGCTGTCGCACGCGATTTTACCGGGCGTGGCCATCGGTTTTCTGCTCGCCGGCATGAGCGTCTTCGCCATGGCGGGCGGCGGCCTGATCGCCGGCTTTCTCATCACCATCGGCGCCGGCCTGATCGCGCGGGCGACGACGTTGAAGGAGGACGCCTCGCTCGCCGCGGTTTTTCTGATTTCATTGGCGCTCGGCGTCACCATCGTCTCGCTCAAGGGCAGCAACGAAGATTTGGTGCATTTCCTGTTCGGCTCGGTGCTTACGATCCAAAACCCCGCGCTGCTGCTCATCGCGGCCATCGCCTCGGTGTCGCTCTTCGCGCTGGCGCTGATCTGGCGGCCGCTGGTGCTGGAATGCGTCGATCCCGGATTTTTGCGCTCGGTCAGCCGCTCCGGCGGCGCCGCCCATATCGCCTTTCTGGCGCTCACCGTGCTCAATCTGGTCGGCGGCTTTCTGGTGCTCGGCACGCTACTCGCTGTCGGCATCATGATGCTGCCGGCGTTCATTGCGCGCTTTTGGGCGCGCGACGTCACCGCCATGATCGTGGTCGCGATCGGCAGCGCCGCGCTGTCAGGCTATGCGGGGCTTGTCCTGTCCTACCAAGCCGGCCTGCCTGCGGGCCCCGCCATCATCCTGGTCGCGGGCCTGCTTTATGTGCTGTCCGTCGCGGCCGGGCCCGTAGGCGGCTTGGTCTGGCTGGTGCTGCCGCGGCGCCACCTTGAGGCTTGAAATCCGCTCATTCGTCATTCCGGGGCCGAGCGAAGCGAGGAACCCGGAATCCATAATCACCGTCGTTTCAGAAACGGCACCGCAATGACAGTCCTGCAATGTCTGTGATTATGGATTCCGGGTTCGCGCCGGAGCCTGCCATCGGGCCGGCCACTTCGGGCCGGACCCGTTGGGCGCGACCCGGAATGACGGCCCTCACTGCGGCTTGAGCAGTGCCACCAGCGGCGTCTTCTCGGCGACGTCGGTCGCGAGGTTGCGGGCAAAGCCCGCGGCGTCGGCAAAATAATCCGCCGGCTGGAACGTGTTCTTGACCACGCGCTGGGCGGCGTCGCTCTTGATGATGGCGATGCAGGCGGCTTCGAGCTTATGCGTGACGTCTGCCGGCATCCCGGCCGGGCCGAACAGGCCGCCAAAACTCAGCGGCGCGACGTCATAACCCTGCTCCTTGAATGTCGGCACGTCGGGCAGCGACGGATTGCGCGCGGCCGCGAACAGTCCGGGCATTGCCAGCCCGCTGCCGGCGGCGGCGGTGAGCGGCACGGCGGAGAAATCGAGCTGGCCGGAGCGGGTGTTCTGGATTTCCTCGGCCGGCCCCTTGAACGGCACGTCGTTGAACTCGACCTTGGCCAGCTCGGCCAACTGGATCATGGCGAGATGCGGGATGGTGGCGATGCCGGGAATGCCGACATTGAGCGCGCCCGGTTTCTGCTTCGCGGCCTCGATCAGATCCTTCGCGGTCTTCAGCGGCGAATTCGGCGGCACCACGATGACCTGATCGTTCTTAAACGTCTGGCAGATCGGCGTGAACGATTTCACCGTATAGCCGGCGTCCTTGTCGGTGAGCGGCTGCACGGTGACCGAATAGGTGGCGCCGTGCATCAGCATGTAGCCGTCGGGATTGGCGCGGGCGACGTCGGCGGTGCCGAGCACGCCATTGGCGCCCGGCTTATTGACGACGATCACCGGCTTGCCGAATTGCGCCGACATGCCGTCGGCCAGTACCCGGCCCAAAATGTCGGCGCTCGAACCGGGCGTCGCCGGCACGATGATCTGGACCACGCGCTCCGGGTAGTTTTGCGCCGCGGCGCCGGTCGCGGCCGCGGCCGCGATCGCCATACTCGCCGCGACGATCGCGCCCTGTCGCATCGTGTCCTCCCGGTCCGCTCGTTTTCGTGCGCAAAACGATAGCCCATGGGAGGCCCGGATCAAGGCGGTGGCCGAGGGTCAATCGTCGCGGGACGCGGGTTTTCGCGTTGATGCAAGCGGCCGCGGATACCTATATAGAACAGGCCAACGGAGGGCCTGATGACCGACAAGATTCCCGTGACCGTGCTCACCGGCTATCTCGGCGCCGGCAAGACCACCTTGCTCAACCGCATCCTGTCCGAGCCGCATGGCAAGAAATACGCCGTCATCGTCAACGAATTCGGCGAGATCGGCATCGACAACGACCTCGTGGTCGGCGCCGACGAGGAAGTGTTCGAGATGAACAACGGCTGCATCTGCTGCACCGTGCGCGGCGATCTGGTGCGCATCCTCGACGGGCTGATGAAACGCAAAGGCAAGTTCGACGCCATCATCGTCGAGACCACCGGCCTCGCCGACCCGGCGCCGGTGGCGCAGACCTTCTTCATCGACGAGAACGTCGGGCGGCGCACCAAGCTCGACGCGGTAGTCACGGTCGCCGACGCCAAATGGCTCAACGATCGCCTCAAGGACGCGCCGGAGGCGAAGAACCAGATCGCGTTCGCCGACGTCATCCTGATCAACAAGACCGATCTGGTGACGCCCGATGAGCTGGCCGAGGTCGAGGCGCGTATCCGCGGCATCAACCCTTACGCCAAAGTGCACAAGACCGAGCGCGCCCAGATCGCGCTGAGCGAGGTGCTGGGGCGCAACGCCTTCGACCTCGACCGCATCCTCGACATCGAGCCGGAATTCCTCGAGGGCGACGGTCACGATCACGATCATCACCACGATCATGATCGCGGCCACGATCATCATCACGATCACGACCACGAGCACGCGCATTCGCACGGCGGGCTCAAGCACTATCACGACGAGGACATGCAATCGATTTCGCTGCGCAGCGACAAGCCGCTCAATGCGGACAAGTTCTTCCCGTGGGTGCAGGACCTGGTGCAGAAGGAAGGCCCGAACATTTTGCGCTGCAAAGGCATCCTCGCCTTCAAGGACGACGATGCGCGCTTCGTGCTCCAGGGCGTGCACATGATCCTCGACGGCGACCACCAGCGGCCGTGGAAGGACGGCGAGAAGCGCGACAGCCGCATGGTCTTCATCGGCCGCAATCTGCCGGGCAAGATGATCGCCGAGGGATTCGAGAGCTGCATCGCGTAACCTGCTCTAATCTTCTCCCTCCCCCTTGTGGGGAGGGAGGGGTGGGGGTCGCGAGGTGGCGTGAGAGCGTGGACGACAGCACAGTGATTGCTTCGACAACAATCCGTCACCTCCCGACCCCCACCCCTGCCCCTCCCCACAAGGGGGAGGGGTTCTGCAGCGTCTGCCGCGCGCTATGACCGACACCCGCAACGACACCGCCTCTGTCGTCGACCGCATCCATCCGGTTGCGGCGGGCGGCCCGGTCATTGCCGCGCATTTTCTCGGCCGCATGGCGGTATTCGTGCTCGGCGAGGAAGCGATGGTGTTGGCTCCGCCGCGCGGCGAGCCCAAGAGCGTCGCGGTCCATGGCGGCGCGATATTGGCGACGGCCGTGGGCGACGCAGTCGTCGTCTCGGGCGGCGACGACGGCAAGGTCGTGGAAACCGATGTCAGCGGCACAAGCCGCACCATTGCGGCGGACCCAAAGCATCGCTGGATCGATCATGTCGCGATCGGACCCGACGGCGCGGTGGCCTGGTCGGCGGGCAAATCGGCTTTCGTTCAGGCCAAGGAGCTGCGCAGCTTCGACGCGCCGTCCACCGTCGGCGGGCTGGCCTTCCTGCCAAAAGGCTTTCGCCTCGCCATCGCCCATTACAATGGCGCTACGCTGTGGTTTCCCAATGCGCCGAAGGCCGATCCGGAAAAGCTGGAATGGAAGGGCTCGCATCTTGGCCTGACGGTGCACCCGGACGGCCGCTTCCTGGTCACCACCATGCAGGAGCCGATGCTGCATGGCTGGCGGCTCATCGATCGCCAGCACATGCGCATGTCGGGCTATGCCGCCCGCGTCACTTCGCTCGGCTGGACCACGGGCGGCCGTTGGCTTGCGACCTCGGGCTCGACCCAGATCATCCTCTGGCCGTTCCAGACCAAGGACGGCCCCATGGGCAAGCAGCCAAAATTGCTAGCGCCGTCGGAGCATCGCGTCGCCGTGGTCGCCTGCCATCCCAAGCAGGATATCGTCGCCGCCGGCTACGCCGACGGCATTGTGCTGTTGGTGCGGGTCGAGGACGGCGCCGAGATTTTGGCGAAACGGCCTGGCGATGCGCCGATCACGGCGCTGGCGTGGAGCGCCGACGGCACGCTGCTCGCCTTCGGCACCGAGAGCGGCGAGGCTGGCATTCTTGACCTCGCCTGAGCCGGGTTCCGGTCGGAGGAACTGCGCCTTCCGCAAAACGTTATCTCTGCAGAACAAGCGATTTGCAGGGAGTGCGAATATGAGCATGATCGCGAAAGGTTCATGGGGCGCGTTGCTGATTGCGCTCGCCATGACGTCGGCCGTAGGGGCCCAAGCACAAGCCCCCGACCCGAAAGGCTGCACGCCGCAAGAGCGCTCCAGCCAAGCCTTGAATCAGGATGCCGAAAAGAACGCCGGCGTGATTTGCCCGCCGGACGTCGATCCGGCGATGAAGGCACCGACGCCGAAGACCGGCGACACGTCCGTCATCCCGCCGCCGGCAGCTGGCGACCCTAACGTGCAGCCGAAGTAACGCCCGTCATTGCGAGCGGAGCGAAGCAATCCAGTGCTGAGGCGCCGCCTGGATTGCTTCGTCGCTTCGCTCCTCGCAAAGACGACGACAAATGCAAACAAAAACCCCGGGCGGAGGCCCGGGGTTTGTTTTTCTTAAAGCGCGGCGCCGTCGTCAGATCACATATTGCCGCAGCGGCGGGTAGCCATTGAAGCCGACCGACGAGTAGGTCGTCGTGTAGGCGCCGGCGGCCTCGATCAAGACCTTGTCGCCGATAGCGAGCGAGACCGGCAGCGGATACGGCGTCTTCTCGTACAGCACATCGACCGAATCGCAGGTCGGGCCGGCGATGATGCACGGTGCCGTTTCGTCGCGATCCTTCGTGGTGCGGATCGGGTAGCGGATCGACTTGCCGATGGTCTCGGCGAGACCATGGAATTTACCGATGTCGAGATAGACCCAGCGCACCTCGTCTTCGGGGCTGCGCTTGGCGATCAGCACCACTTCGGCCTCGATGATGCCGGCATTGCCGACGAGGCCGCGGCCCGGCTCGACGATGGTGTTCGGCAGGTTGTTGCCAAAGTGCTTGCGCAGCGACTTGAAGATCGCCTTGCCGTAGCTCTCGAGTTTCGGCGTCTTGCGGATGTACTTGGCCGGAAATCCGCCGCCGAGATTGACCATGGCGAGCGTGATGCCGCGCTCGGCGCAGGAGCGGAAGATCGCCGCGGTCGACGCCAAAGCGCGGTCCCAAGCCTCGACATTGTGCTGCTGCGAGCCGACATGGAACGAGATGCCATGCGGCACCAGCCCGCGCTTATGCGCAAGCTCCAAAATATCGGCGGCATAGTCCGGCTCGCAGCCGAACTTGCGCGACAACGGCCATTCCGAGCCGGAGCCGTCGCAATGGATGCGGCAGATCACCCGGCTGCCGGGAGCGGCGCGTGCCACCTTCTCGACCTCGGCCTCGCAGTCGACGGCGAACAGCGTGACGCCGAGCGTGAAGGCTGCCGCGATCTCGCTCTCTTTCTTGATGGTGTTGCCATAGGAGATGCGGTCGGGCGTGGCGCCCGCGGCCAGCGCGTCGTGGGTCTCGCTGACCGAGGCGACGTCGAAGCAGCAGCCCAGCCCGGCCAGGAGCTTGAGGACCTCCGGCGCCGGATTGGCCTTGATGGCGTAGAACACTTTGCTGTCCGGCAGCGCCTTGGCAAAGTTCAGGTAATTCTCGCGCACGACATCGAGGTCGAGCACGAGGCAGGGTCCGTTTTCAGTGCGATGCTTGAGAAATTCGCGGATGCGTGTGGTCATGTCGAACCAACTCCCTAATCCGGCCGACGGCGTAGCCGCCGAGGTGAACCTCCTGCGACGCGCGGCGTTCCGCAGGATTGCGGAACGCGTTGCGTCGCCGTGATTGCTGCCTTGGTCCGGATGAGGGAGACCCCGTTCCGCACTGCTGGCAAAGATGGACAAGCCCTTTCGGTGTCCCCGGCATTGGCGCCGGTAGTCATCCAAAAAAGCCCTTCCGTCGTTGCTTTAAGCCGCGTCGCCAGTGGAGAGCTGGCATCGCCGGTTCGCCTCCGGCTGCCGGTCGCGGGAGCAAGGAAGTAGTAGCGTCTTCCTTAGGCGGCTGTCCGGCCTCTTGTCCGGATGCCCACCGACCGACACACGGCCACAGGCACGTGCGAAATTGGGCAAGAGCGGAAATAATCCATTCACGCGGGTGGCGCAACCCTTTTTGTTTTAACGAGAGGTAAAAGTTGCGAGCGGCGGTGGAGAGCGCGACGGATCGAGCGCGTCACTCGACGCTGAACGGCTCGACGTGGCGCGCGGCGCGGACGAACTGCACCATGACCGCGATACCGCAGAGCACGAAGATGCCGTCGAGGATGCGGGCGCCGAGCGAGCCGAGCGAGAACAGGCTGGCGATCGCCCAGCTGCCGGCAAAGGCGGCGCCGAACACTTCGGCGCTGATCAGGATCGCCGCGCTGACCACGGTCAGCACGTTGAGCCAGAGGATGCGCCGGGGGCGCTGGTGGTACGGTTTGGTCCATGGGCCGGCACTTACTCCGAAAGCGATGGCCGGATCAAGGCGGCTCAGGCCGCGTCGCGCGCGGCCTTTTGTGACAGCAGGCCGGCCTCGACCAGAGCTGAGCGGATGCGGTCGATCTCGGCGCGGCCGAGTTTGACCAGCGGCGGCCGCACCACGGCGCGCGGCAGCCGGCCGAGCAGCACCAGCGCCTCCTTCATGCGGTTGTGCATGTCGACCCAGGGGTCGGCATAGAAGACGCGGGCCAGCGGATAGATGCGGTCGTTGAGGCGCCGCGCCTCGGCGAGGTCGTTGTCCTGGACCGCCTTGAACAGGGCCGACTGCAGGTCGGGGATGACGCTGCCGGAGCCGGAGAGCAGCCCGTTGCAGCCGAGCACCAGCGAGCTCAGCAGCCAGGCGCTGTGGGTGGTGAGCACGTTGACCGGCCGCGGCAGGCTTTGCAGTTCGCGGATATGCATCTCGTGCTGCGGCACATTGCCGGACCAGTCCTTGATGGCGCGCAAGGTCGGCACCGCCTCGACCATCTTCAACAGCGTGTCGCGCGGATAGCCCTGGCCGGTCGCCAGCGGATACTGGAAGGCGATGATCGGCAGGCTCGAGGCGTCGGCGATGCGCTTGAAGTGCTCGACCGCCATGGCCGGCGACTGCTGCAGGGTGAACGGCGCCGGCGGGAAGACCAGCAGCGCCGAGGCGCCGCCCTCCTCCGCCATGCGGGCGATGCGCGCGGCTTCGAGGCTGCCGTCGGCCCAGATGCCGTTGACGATCGGCAGCCGGTCGCCGATCTCGTCCTGGGTGATGGCCAGCACGCGGCGCTGCTCCTCGAAGCTGCAAGACGCGACCTCGGTCGAATGGGCGTTGATGGTGATCGCCGAAATGCCGTCGGTCGCCGCGACATCGCGCAGGTGCTTGCGAAAGCCCTTCTCGTCGATGGCGAGATCGTCGGTGAACGGCAGCAGCACCGCCGGAATGACGCCATGGGGCAGGTAATGGGCGTGACGGGGCATTTTCAGGCACTCCTTGACGGCTTTGGTCCTACGCTCGCGATGACATATATCATGGCCGCCTAGCCATTTCATAAGGGTCCCCGATGACCAGCTCTACGCCTCCACGGCCGCCCCCGACGCGCCCGGCAATCCGCTGCTGGCGGATTGGACCACCCCCGACGAGGCCCCGCCGTTCGACCGCATCAAGCCCGAGCATTTCCGGGCGGCCTATGCCCGCGCGCTCGCCGACCACGAGGCCGAGATCGCGGCCATTACGGCCGATCCGGCGCCGCCGAGCTTCGACAATACGATCGCGGCGCTGGAGCTCGCCGGGCGGACGCTGGCGCGCGTCGGCGACGTCTTCCATCTCCTGACCGGCGCCCATTCCAACGACGCGCTGCTCGAGATCGAGCGCGAGATGTCGCCGCAGATGGCGCGGCATTGGAACAAGATCAACACCAACGCGGCGCTGTTCGGCCGCGTCGATACGCTGATGCGCGGCATCGACACGCTCGGCCTCGATGCCGAACAGAAGCGCGTGCTGGAGCGCTACCACACCGGCTTCCGCCGCGCCGGCGCCGGCCTCGACGATCCGGCGAAGAAGCGGCTTGCCGAAATCACCGAGCGCCTCGCCACTTTGGGCACCACGTTCAGCCAGAACGTGCTCGCCGACGAGCAGGCCTTCACGCTCTCTGTCGAGGGCGAAGCCGAGCTCGCCGGCCTGCCCGACTTCATGCGCGAGGCGATGAAATCCGAAGCGCAGGAGCGCAAGCTCGGCGGCCACGTGGTCACGCTGTCGCGCTCCAGCGTCGAGCCGTTCCTGCAGTTCTCCGCAGCGCCGCGACCTGCGCGAAAAAATCTTCCGCGCCTTCGCCATGCGCGGCGACAATGGCGGGGCGACCGACAACAAGGCGATCATCGCCGAGATGGTGCGGCTGCGCGCCGAGCGCGCGCAGCTGCTCGGATTTTCCGATTTCGCCCATTACCGGCTCGACGACGCCATGGCGAAGACGCCGGCCGCGGTGCGCGATCTGCTCGACACGGTATGGGCGCGGGCGCGGCAAAAGGCGCTGGCCGACCGCGACGCCATGCAGGAGCTGGTGCGGGAGGACGGCGGCAATTTCAAGCTCGCCGCCTGGGACTGGCGCTATTACGCCGAGAAGCTGCGCCAGCGGCTGTGCGATTTCGACGAGATGACCATCAAGCCGTATCTCAATCTCGATCGCATGATCGAGGCGGTGTTCTATACGGCGCAGCGGCTGTTCGGCCTGACCTTCTCGCCGCGCCCGGACGTGCCGGTGTGGCATCCCGACGTGCGGGTGTGGGAGGTGCGCGACCGCGACGGCAACGAGGTCGGGCTGTTCTTCGGCGATTATTTCGCGCGGCCGTCGAAGCGCAGCGGCGCCTGGATGACCTCGCTGCGCGATCAGGAGAAGCTCGCCGGCGACATCCGCCCGCAGATCATCAATGTCTGCAACTTCGTCAAAGCGCCGGACGGCGAGCCGACGCTGCTCAGCTTCGACGACGCG
This sequence comes from uncultured Alphaproteobacteria bacterium, assembly GCA_963831975.1. GTDB lineage: Bacteria > Pseudomonadota > Alphaproteobacteria > Rhizobiales > Xanthobacteraceae > BOG-931. Next base: position 202,091 of record CAWHSO010000019.1, on the reverse strand, counting down.
CGCACGCTGTTCCACGAATTCGGCCATGCGCTGCATGGCCTGCTCTCCGACGTCACCTATCCGCGGATTTCCGGCACCGGCGTCGCCACCGATTTCGTCGAGCTGCCGTCGCAGCTCTACGAGCACTGGCTGGAGCAGCCGGACGTGCTGCGGCGCTTCGCGCTGCATTACGAGACCGGCGAGCCGATGCCGGAGGAATTGCTGCAGCGGCTGCTCGCCGCGCGCAATTTCAACATGGGCTTTGCCACGGTGGAATACGTCGCCTCAGCCCTGGTCGATCTCGATTTCCATTCGCTGCCGTCGGCCGAGGCGATCGATGCCACCGCGTTCGAGAACAAATCGCTGTCGCGCATCGGCATGCCCGACGAGATCGTGATGCGCCACCGCCCGCCGCATTTCGGCCATGTGTTCTCCGGCGGCGGCTATGCGGCGGCGTATTACAGCTACATGTGGTCGGAAGTGCTCGACGCCGATGCGTTCGCGGCCTTCGAGGAGACCGGCGACATTTTCGATGCCGCCACCGCCAAGCGGCTGCGTGACGCGATCTACTCAGCCGGCGGCAGGCAGGATCCGGCGGACGCCTACAAGGCGTTTCGCGGCCGGCTGCCGAGCGCCGACGCGCTCTTGCGCAAGCGCGGCTTTACCGAACCGGCCGCACCGGCCTGAGCTGAATGGCCGACCTGCACAGCGCCGGCCATCGCCGCGGCGTCGTCTGCGCGCCGCACACGGCCGCCGTCGAAGCCGGCCGCGCCATCCTTGCCGAAGGCGGCAACGCGCTCGAAGCCATGGTGGCCATGGCGGCGACCATCGCCGCCGTCTATCCGCACATGAACCATCTCGGCGGCGACGGCTTTTGGCTGATCCGCGAGCCGTCCGGCCGCGTGCGCGCCATCATGGCGCCCGGCCCTGCCGGCCGTAACGCGCGGCCGGAGCTTTATCGCGACTACGAGACCATCCCGCCGCGCGGGCCGCTCGCCGCGCTCACCGTGCCGGGCGCCGTCGGCGGCTGGATGCTGGCGCTGCAGGCGGCGAAGGCCAATGGCGGCAAGCTGCCGCTCGATGTGCTGCTGGCCAACGCCGCCGGCCACGCCCGCGACGGCTATCGGGTCACGCGCAGCCAAAACCGGCTCACGGAAGAGCATCTCGACCGAGCTCAAGGATGTTCCGGGCTTTGCCGCAGACGTTCCTGGTCGACGGCAAGGCGCCGGCGGTCGGCACGACGCTGAAGCAGCAGGCGCTCGCCGCGACGCTCGACCAGCTCGCCCATGCCGGCCTCGACGATTTCTATCGCGGCGATATCGGGCGCGAGATCGCGGCCGATCTCGAACGCATCGGCAGCCCGGTCACGCGCGAGGATTTGAACCGCTACGAGGCCAAGATCGCCGAGCCGCTGCGCGCCGATCTCTCCATCGGGCACGGTCTACAACACCGGCGCGCCGACCCAGGGCATCGCCTCGCTGATGATCCTCGCGCTGTTCGACCGCTTGGGCGTGACCGAGGCGGAAAGTTTTGATCACATCCACGGCCTGGTCGAGGCGACCAAGCGCGCGCATCCGCACCCGCGACCGCGCCGTCACCGATCCGAACTTCCTCGCGCACCCGCTCGACCGCTATCTCGAAGCCGCGCTTCATCGCCGGCGAAGCGATGAAGATCGACCGCCGCAAGGCGGCGCGCTGGCCGCTTGCCTCCGGCGAGGGCGACACGATCTGGATGGGCGCGGCCGACTCGTCGGGCCTCGTCGTGTCCTACATCCAATCGCTCTATTGGGAATTCGGCTCGGGCTGCGTGCTGCCGGCGACCGGCGTGCTGATGCAAAACCGCGGCGCGAGTTTTTCCCTGCAAAGCGGCGCGCTCAATCCGCTGATGCCCGGCCGGCTGCCGATCCACACCCTCAATCCGGCGCTCGCGGTGCTCAAGGACGGCCGCATCATGGCCTATGGCTGCATGGGCGGCGACGGCCAGCCGCAGACGCAAAGCGCATTGTTCACGCGCTACGTGACGTTCCGCGAGCCGCTCGCCGACGCCATCGACCGCCCGCGCTGGGTGCTCGGCCGCACCTGGGGCGCGGCGCGCACGGCGCTGCGCCTCGAACCGCGCTTCGACGGCAATCTGATCGACGCGCTGGCCAACGCCGGCCACGAGGTCGAGGTTTTGGACGAGCCCTACTCCGACGTCATGGGCCACGCCGGCGCCGTGGTGCTGCACAAGGACGGCAGCTTGGAAGGCGCGCACGATCCGCGCGCGGATGGTGGCGCGGCGGGGGTGTAATTGTAGGATGGGTAGAGCGCAGCGAAACCCATCAATGTCGTCGTTCTACTTATTGCTCACGCGGCGCGAACAGCCTTGATGCGCTTGGCATCGCTCGTTTGAGATTCCGCCGTGCTAGCTTCAGATCGTAATGGGTCTGAAGATTCATCCAGAACTCCGGGCTGTTGCCAAAATACAAGCTGAGCCGAAGCGCCGTGTCAGCCGTGATGCGGCGCCGATTGTTGACGATCTCGGCAATGCGATTCGGTGAGATGCCGATGGCCTTGGCGATCTGGTTTTGCGAGCAGACCATACTCGGTGAGGAATTCCTCCTTCAGCATTTCGCCCGGCGTGACCGGTGCAAATTCATTCTGGTGTCATCGCCGTCTGCTCCTCAGTGGTAATCCACGACCCGAACGTCATGCGGCTCGCCATCTGATCGCATTTGAAGATCACCTCGCCATTGCATTGTTGATCGCGTATCGAGTGAAATTCGACTTGTAAATCGCCGCTTGAGCACTTCTCCAGTCGGTTGCGACGGCGGTATCATCAAATCGTCTAGGCGGCGTTGCCGCGTTGACCTGCTTCGAGCTTGCGCTTGGCTCTTCGTGGCGATTCCCTTCCAAATTGGCGAGACCCGCTCATCATGGAACAGCGCCTCCGTATGTTTGTCGCCAAATGACGCGGATTCATAACACTTGAATATACCGGATTACCGGTATGCGGTCAAGGTGCCTGCAACAGGCGTAGTCCCGCATGGAATGGAGCGACCCATGCGCTCTACGGCTCCATCGGCGATCAACCCAAGCCGCTCCATCAGCTCGCGATCGTGATCGCGCCCAGGATTAGGCGTGGTCAAGAAGCTTCGGCCCATAGAAAATCGAATTGGCGCCGGCGAGGAAACACAAAGCCTGCGTCTCCTCGCTCATGTCCTCGCGGCCGGCGGAGAGCCGCACCATCGAGCGCGGCATGGTGATGCGGGCGACCGCGACGGTGCGGACGAATTCGAGCGGCTCGAGCGTCGGCTCGGCGGCGAGCGGCGTGCCGGCGACGCGCACCAGCATGTTGATCGGCACCGATTCCGGATGCGCCGGCAGGCTCGCCAAGGTCGCGATCATGCCGACGCGGTCCTCGCGGGTCTCGCCCATGCCGACGATGCCGCCGCAGCAGACGTGGATGCCGGCGTCGCGCACGTGGTCGAGCGTCTCCAGGCGGTCCTGGTAGGTGCGCGTGGTGATGATCTTTTCGTAGAACTCCGGCGAGGTGTCGAGGTTGTGATTGTAGAAATCGAGGCCGGAGTTCTTGAGCCGCCGCGCCTGGCCGGCGGTGAGCATGCCGAGCGTGGCGCAGGTCTCGAGCCCGAGCGCCTTGACGCCTTCGACCATGGCGCAGACCGCATCGAGATCGCGATCCTTCGGTTCGCGCCACGCCGCGCCCATGCAGAAGCGGCTGGCGCCGCCGGCTTTTGCCGCGCGCGCTTCGGCGAGCACCGCGTCGAGCGCCATCAGCTTGTCGGCGCGCACGCCGGTATCGTAGCTCGCGCTCTGCGGGCAATAGGCGCAGTCCTCCGGGCAGCCGCCGGTCTTGATCGACAGCAGCGTCGAAATCTGCACCGCGCCGGGGTCGAAATTGGCGCGATGCACGCTTTGCGCGCGGAACATCAGGTCCGGGAACGGCAGATCGAACAGCGCGCGAACCTCGGCGCGCGTCCAGTCGTGGCGGAGCGGGTTGCTGTTCTCCACGGCCGGAGCCCCCTCACCCCAACCCTCTCCCCGCTGGGGAGAGGGAGTTCGCCGCGCGTGCTCAGCCTCTGTCACAACCACGCTTCTCCGTATTCGTCGTCCAACTGTAGCCCGGATCGTCTCAAATCAAAATGCAGCACCGGCCGGGCTGGAACGTGGCGCTTATTCATATGAGAATGCAGGGCCGGACGTTGCGGGGACACAATGATTTCAAGGCGCGCCTTTGCTGTTGCCGTCGCAGGCTTGTTCAGCCTTGGCTGCACTTTGGGCCCGGCCGCCGCGCAAGACTGGCCGACGCGGCCGGTGACCATGGTGGTGCCGTTTCCGCCCGGCGGCGGCACCGACGTGCTTGGGCGGATCATCGGCCGCCGTCTTTCCGAAATCCTCGGCCAGCAGGTGATCATCGACAATGTCGGCGGCGCCGGCGGCATGATCGGCTCGAACAAGGTCGCCAAGGCGACGCCGGACGGCTACGAATTCGTGCTCGGCAGCCGCGCCGACGCCATCAATCAGACGCTCTACAAGCACCCGCTTTACGACCTCAAGGAAGACCTGGTGCCGGTCATCCTGGTCGCCGACCAGCCGATGGCGATGATCGCGCGGCACGATCTGCCGGTCGACGGACTGCAGGACTTCATCGCCTATGTCAAAAAGAACCAGGCGACCATGCGCACCGGCTCGGCCGGCATCGGCTCGACCGGCTATGTCGACTGCGCGCTGTTCAATCAGGCGATCGGCGTGAAAGTCCAGGACATCCCGTATCGCGGCGGCGGCCCGGCGTTGCAGGATCTGATCGGCGGCCAGTACGATTATTTCATGACCTTGAGCCCGACCGCCGTGCCGCCGATCCAGAGCAACCTGGTCAAGGGCATCGCCGTGTTCCGCCGCGAGCGCTTGCCGTCGCTGCCGAGCCTGCCGACCGCCTACGAGCAGGACATGAAGGATTTCGAGGCCTCGACCTGGTTTGCCTTCTTCTTTCCCAAAGGCACGCCGGACGCGATCATCACCAAGCTGCATGACGCCACGGCCGCGGCGATGGATATGCCGGCCGTGCAGGACGCCCTCGTCGCCACCGGCTCATTCGTCGTGCCGCCCGAGCATCGCTCGACCGCATATCTGCAAAGCATCATCGTGCCGGAGATCGAGAAAAACGGTGCGCCGCTCCGCGCCGCCGGCATGTCGATTGATTGATTGTTTGAGTTTCAGGCATCGCCCTGCGAAAAGGCGTCGCGTTGCCACGGCGCGCGCCGCGGGCAAGAGTGACCGCGAAACATGGTTGCGGAGGAAAACATGACGTCGTTTCGCGCCTTATGCGCCGTCGTGGTCAGTGCGATGGCCGCTGCGGCGGTCATCGCCGGCACCGCCGCGGCCGCGGATTGGCCGAGCCGGCCGATGCTGGCGATCAGCCCGTTCGCCGCCGGCAGCGCCAACGACCTCGTCGCGCGCATCGTGCTCGACCAGGTCGGGCAAGTGCTCGGCCAGCCTTTCGTTTTGGAGAACCGGCCGGGCGGCGGCGGCATCGTCGGCGCGGCGTCGGTGGTGCGGGCCGATCCCGATGGCTACACCTACATCTTGAGCTCGGCATCGATGAGCTCGCAGGTGATCCTGCATAAATCGCTGCCCTACGACGCGCTGCGCGATCTCGAGCCGGTAGCGATGCTGGGCGCGCAGCCGAGCGTGCTGGTAGCGGCGCCGGAAAAGGGATTCAAGACCGTGGCCGACCTGGTCGCGGCGGCCAAGGCCAAACCCGGCGCGCTGAATTTTGCGTCGGCCGGCATCGGCTCCGCGTCCCACATCGCCGGCGAGCGCTTCCGCCTGGCGGCGGGGATCGACGTTCAGCACATTCCTTATAAAGGGCCGGTCGAAGCGCTGGCCGACGTGATGACCGGGCGCGTGGATTTTTACTTCCTGCCGCTGGCGCCGGCGCTGCCGCTGATCAGCCAGGGCAGGGTCACGGCGCTTGCGGTATCGACCACCAAGCGCGCGGCATCCCTGCCAGACGTGCCGACCATCGTCGAAGCGGGTTATCCGGATGCCACCTATCTGTTCTGGGGCGGCATCTCGGCGCCGGCCAAGACGCCGCGCGATATCGTCGACAAGTTGAACGCCGCCGTGGGCAAGGCGCTGGCCATGCCGGCTGTCCAGGAGAAATTGGAGCGCCTCGGCGTGCAGCCGATGCCGATGAGTCCCGATCAATACGCAAAATTCTTCGCCGACGACATGGCGGCCATGGTCAAGCTCGGCAAGGACGCCCATATCGAGCCGACGGATTGAGCATATAATACGTCATGACCGACACCCTGCCCGATCGCCTTTCGACCGACCCGAGCAGCCCCTACTACGACGCCGAGATCCTCGAGCGCGACATCGGCGTGCGCTTCAAGGGCGTCGAGAAAACCAACGTCGCCGAATATTGCGTCAGCGAAGGCTGGATCCGCGTCGAGGCCGGCAAGGGCAAGGACCGCCACGGCAATCCGCTGACCATCAAGCTCAACGGCACGGTCGAGCCGTATTTCAGAGATAAATCGTAGGGTGGCATGAAGACTGGAGCTGAAGCACGGTTCCGTCCCGACATCCGCCAAAGCTCATCGGACCCCCATGCGGCGCTTAATCCCTTGATCCGGTGCCGTGGGCGGAAATTATCGTGCAATACATTTTGTGCCGTGAAGAACCGGATTGCAGCGAGACAAGCGCGATGACGATCACGCTCAGGCCTGCAACAATGACCGATGCGAAGCATGTGGCATTGCTGCTAACCGAGCTCGGTTACCCCTCGACGGAGGCGGATGTCCAGAAACGGCTGGATCATGCGCTGCACAACGACGCCAGTTGCTGTCTCGTCGCGCAGTCAGCAGGCGATGTCATCGGCCTGATCAATGCCGAGCTGGTCCCCTATTTTCCAGATGGCTCGACTATTTGCAGAGTGACGGCTCTTGTCGTCTTGCCGCCTCATCGAGGCCGCGGTCTTGGCGAGAAGCTGCTCGCGGCAGTTACCGATTTCGCACGCCGGCATCATTGTGCGGGAATTGAGCTCACCAGCAGTGAGCGGCGTGTTGACGCGCACCGCTTCTACCAGAGGCTCGGATTTTCTCGAACCTCGTTCAGATTCTTCCAGGCGCTATGACCATGCGTGCCCACGCGGTTACTTACCCGCACGCCAGCGCGTAGATGTGCTGCACGCCGGACGGCAGCGGCGTTTCGCGCCAGCTCTCGCCGCCGTCCGCCGTGCCGAACACTTCGCCATAGCGCGCGGCGATGTAGACCTGCTTGGGATCGGCGTGATGCAGGCTCACCGACATCAGCGTGCCGTGCGGCTGCACCTTGTCGAAGCGCTGCCAGGTGCGGCCGATGTCCTGGCTGCGGTAGAGCGCGCCGTCCTTGGATGACGCCGCGACGCTGAGGCAGGCATAAAGCGTGTTCGGGTCCTGCGGCGACACCTTGATGTCGCGGCCATAGGTGAACGGCGAGAAGCGGTCGACCCGCAAATCCTCCCAGGTCTTGCCCTGGTCTTGGCTGCGGAACAGGCCCATGCGCACGGCGAGCACGACGGCGTCGGGATCGGCTGCGCTCATGCAGATGGCGTGGCCGTCGAGCATGCCTTCGGCCTCGGTGTCGCTGACGATCTTGCTGCGCAGCCGCGGCTCTTCGACCGACAGGCGGATCAGATGCTCGCTGCAATCGCTCCAGCTTTCGCCGCCGTCGGTCGAGCGCATCACGCCGCCGACTTCGAGCGCGGCATAGATTTCGTCCGGCCGGCGCGGGTGGCGCGCAAAGCGCATCACCCGGACGGCGAACGGCGCCTTGCCGCGATCCGGCAGTTTTGGATCGGCTTGCCGCGTCCAGCTCTCGCCCGCGTCGGTGCTGCGATAGATCGAAGCCGGCGAGCCGCCCGCCAGCATGCGCTTCGGATCGGCGGGATCCGGCAGGAACGACCAGACCTGCACGCCGCTGTCGGGAAAATTGGCGCGCTTGAACGTCGCGCCGCGATCGGTCGAGCGATAAATGCCGTCCTTGGTGCCGGCGAGAACGAGGTTCGGATCGCGCGGATGCACGAAGACCGTATAGGCCTCGGGCTCGGTCAGAACATGCTGCCACTCCGCGCCCGCGGCATCGCGGCGGAACACGCCGGCGAGGTTGCCTTGATTGCCGCCGTAATACCCGCCGACGCCGGCGAACACATGCGATGAGGCCATGGCGCTTTCCTCCAAAAAATATTTTGCCACATGATATTCGCCGGTGCGCGGCCCGACAATGCGTCTCAATGCAATGTAGGCCGCTCCGCGACCACGCGCAGATCGATCATGCCGATCAACGCCTTGCGGTTGGCCTCGGCCGCGGCCAATTCGTTTTCGGCTTCTTTGGCCGTCGAGCCGTTCGAGCCCCACACGACGATGCCGCCGAGCAAAGCCGCCATGGCAAACATCATCAGCTGCAGATCGAACCGGATCGCGCCGAGCAACAGCGCGACCAGCAGGATGCCGCCACCCGCTACGGCAATCCGCCCCGCCAGGATGAATTTGCGGCAGTTCTCGATTCTTGGCCGCGAGCTCTTCGATCTGCGCCTCAAGGCGCACGATCTCCTTGCGCGGGTCGCCGTCGTCCATCCCGGTCGCGCCGCTTTCGTTTAGGCCCTACTCCGCCGCCACCCGCGTCGCCGGGTCGACCGCCTCGACCTTGGCGGCGCAGAACTTGAATTCGGGAATTTTTCCGAACGGATCGAGTTTTGGATTGGTCAGCAGGTTCGCCGCCGCCTCGACATAGGCGAACGGAATGAACACCACGCCTTCGGGGATGCCGTCGTCCTGGCGCGAATTGAGCTCGACCACGCCGCGGCGGGTGGTGACGCGGATCATGTCGCCCGGCCTGATGCCGAGCTTGGTAATCGTGCCGCGCGACACCGAAGCCACCGCCGACGGCTCGAGCGCATCGAGCGTGGTGGCGCGGCGCGTCATGGCGCCGGTGTGCCAATGTTCGAGCTGGCGCCCGGTGGTGAGGATGAACGGATAGTTTTCGTCCGGCACCTCGTCCGGCGGCTGCAGCTTGGTGGCGACCAGCTTGGCGAAGCCGCCCGGGCGCGGAAAACCCTGGTCGAACACCACGTCGCGGCCCGGCACGTCGGGCCCATCGACGGGATAAGTGACGGCGTATTCGCGGTCGACGCGCTCCCAGGAAATATTGGCGAGCGCCGGCATCATCGACGCCATCTCGGTGAAGACCTCGCTGACGTGCTTGTAGGTCCAGCCGCAGCCCATGCGGTTGGCGATCTCCTGGATGATCCACAGATCGTGGCGGGTGTCGCCGGGCAGCGGCAGCGCCTGGCGGCCCATCTGCACCTGGCGATTGGTGTTGGTGACGGTGCCGTCCTTCTCCGGCCAGCCGGAGGCCGGCAGCACCACGTCGGCATACATCGCGGTCTCGGTGAGAAAGAGGTCCTGCACCACCAGGTGCTCGAGATGCGCCAGCGCCTGGCGCGCATGATTGAGGTCGGGATCCGACATCGCCGGATTCTCGCCCTCGATATACATGCCCTTGATCTCGTCGGCGTGCACCGCGTCCATGATCTCGACCACGGTCTTGCCCTTCTTCGGGTCGAGCTTGACGCCCCAGGCCTTCTCGTATTCGGCCCGGATGTCCGGGTTCTCCACCGACTTGTAATCGGGGAAGAACATCGGAATGAGGCCGGCGTCGGAGGCGCCTTGCACGTTGTTCTGGCCGCGCAGCGGATGCAGCCCGGTGCCGGGCCGGCCGATCTGGCCGGTGATCAGCGACAGCGCGATCAAACAGCGCGCATTGTCGGTGCCGTGGGTGTGCTGCGACACGCCCATGCCCCAGAAGATGATGGCGCTTTCAGCGCGCGCATAGGTGCGCGCCACTTCGCGCAGCGTGTCGGCGGGAATGCCGCAGATCGGCGCCATTTCCTCCGGCGTGAAATCCTTGATGTTTTCCTTCCAGGCGTCAAAGCCTTCGACATAGGTCTGGATATATTGCTGGTCGTAGAGTTTTTCGGCGACGATGACGTTGAGCATGGCGTTGAGCATGGCCACGTCGGCGCCGTTCTTGAACTGCATCATGCGCCAGGCGTGGCGCTTCAAGGCCTGGCCGCGCGGATCCATGACGATGAGCTTGGCGCCGCGCTTGGCCGCCTGCTTGAAGAAGGTGGCGGCGACCGGATGGTTTTCCGTCGGGTTGGCGCCGATGACGATGATGACGTCGGAATTCTTGCACTCGTTGAAGGTCGCGGTCACCGCCGCCGAGCCGACGCCTTCGAGCAGCGCCGCCACCGAGGAGGCGTGGCACAGCCGGGTGCAGTGATCGACATTGTTGGTGCCGAAGCCGGTGCGCACCAGTTTCTGGAACAGATAGGCTTCTTCGTTGGAGCCCTTGGCCGAGCCGAAGCCGGCCAGCGCCTGCGGGCCGTCGCGGTCGCGAATTTTCTTCAAGCCCGAGGCGGCGCGATCGAGCGCCTCGTCCCAGGTCGCCTCGCGGAAATGCGTCCACGGATTGGACGGGTCGATTTCCTCATGCGGCACTTTCGCCACGCCGTCCTTGCGGATCATCGGCTTGAGCAAGCGTTGCGGATTGTGCACGTAGTCGAAGCCGAAGCGGCCTTTGACGCAGAGCCGGTTCTGGTTGGCCGGGCCGTTCTTGCCGGCCACCGCGACGATCTTGTCGTCCTTGATCTGGTAGGTGAGCTGGCAGCCGACGCCGCAATAGGGGCAGACGCTGTCGACCGTGCGGTCGGGCTTGCCCTTATAGACATTATTTTCGTCGACCATGGTCGCCGGCATCAGCGCGCCGGTCGGACAGGCCTGCACGCATTCGCCGCAGGCCACGCAGGTCGAGGCGCCCATCGGATCGTCGAAGTCGAACACGATCTTCTCGCCAAAACCGCGGCCGGCCATGCCGATGACGTCGTTGACCTGCACTTCGCGGCAGGCGCGGACGCACAGATTGCACTGGATGCAGGCATCGAGATTGACCGCCATCGCCACATGGCTGCGGTCCGGCGCAGGCGTGGAGCGGCGCGGGAAGCGGCCCTGCTTGAGCTCCATGCGGGTAGCGACTTTCCAGAACTCGGAATCCGGATCGTGGGCGACTTCGCGCGCCGGCTGGTCGGTCAGCAGCAGCTCCGCCACCATCTTGCGCGCGGTCTTGGCGCGGTCGGTCGCGGTCTTGACCTTCATGCCGGGCGCAGGCGTGCGGATGCAGCTTGCCGCCAGCACGCGCTCGCCCTCGATCTCGACCATGCAGACCCGGCAATTGCCGTCGGGCCGGTAGCCGGGTTTCGGCGAATAGCACAGATGCGGCAGCTCGATGCCGAGCCGGCGCGCGGCGTTGAAGATGGTCTCGCCGGGGCGGATATCGACTTCGCGATCGTCGATCGTGAAGGTCTTGGCTGTCGCCGCTTCGCCCTTGCCCGCGACCTTATCCACCGGCGCCGTATGGGCGACGCCGGGCTTACCCTCGCCATAGGCGGGACCGCCTGCGGCGCCCTTCTTGTCGTGGCCATAGCCGGCGGGTTTTTGTCCGTTCGCGTCGCTCATCAAGAAAGCCTTTCAGTCACCCAAATTCTTCTTCAGTCACCAACGTCCCAGCGGCTTGGTCAGTTCTTCGGGAAAGTATTTTAGCACAGAAAGCAACGGATTCGGCGCCGCCTGGCCGAGGCCGCAGATCGAGGCGTCGCGCATCAGGGCGGCGAGCTCGTCCAGCAGGGCCGGGTCCCACGGCCCATTGGCCATCAGGTGGGCGGCCTTCTCGGTGCCGACGCGGCAGGGCGTGCACTGGCCGCAGCTCTCGTCCTCGAAGAATTTGATGAGGTTGAGCGCCACCGCTTTCATGTCGTCCTTGTCGGACAGGATGACAACCGCATGCGACCCGACGAAGCAGCCGTATTTTTCCAAGGTACCGAAGTCGAGCGGGATGTCGGCCATGGACGCCGGCAGGATGCCGCCCGAGGCGCCGCCGGGCAGATAGCCCTTGAATGTGTGGCCGTCGGCCATGCCGCCGCAAAACTCGTCGATCAGTTCGCGCGCGGTGACGCCGGCGGGCGCAAGCTTGACGCCCGGATTCTTGACCCGGCCCGACACCGAAAAACTGCGAAAGCCCTTGCGGTCGTGGCGGCCTTGCGAGGTGAACCAGTCGGCGCCCTTCTCGACGATGTCGCGCACCCAGAACAGCGTCTCGACGTTCTGTTCGAGCGTCGGACGGCCGAACAGGCCGACTTGCGCGACATAAGGCGGCCGATGGCGCGGCAGGCCGCGCTTGCCCTCGATCGATTCGATCATCGCCGATTCTTCGCCGCAGATATAAGCGCCGGCGCCGCGGCGCAGATGGATTTTGGTGTGGTCGGCAAGACCGGCGGCCTCGACCTTGGCGATCTCTTCGACAAGAAGCAGGATCACTTCGGGATATTCGTCGCGGACATAGAGATAAGTGTCGGCGGCCTCGACGATCCATGCCGCGATCAGCATGCCTTCGATGAAGCGGTGCGGATCGCGTTCAAGATAATAGCGGTCCTTGAATGTGCCGGGCTCGCCTTCGTCGCAATTGACCGCGAACAGGCGCGGCGCCGGCTCGGCGCGCACCAATGACCATTTGCGCCCGGTCGGAAATCCGGCGCCGCCGAGGCCGCGCAGGCCGGCATCGCTGACCGCCTTGATGATGTCGTCGCGCGTGCGCGTGCCGCCGATGCAAGCTTTCAGCAACCCATAGCCGCCGCTCGCCCACATAGGCGTCGAACGCTGTGGGCGTGGGATAGGCGTGGGCGTGCGCGGGCTTCGCCGCGGCCGCGACGACTTTCGCCATATCGGCATGGAGCACCTGGACATGGCCGACCGCACAGGCCGGCGCGCGATCGCACGCTCCCATGCAAGGCGCGCGCACCACCCGCACGCCCGGCCCGAGTTTCTGCGGCAGTGCCGCCAAGAGATGCTCAGCGCCGGCAAGCGCACATGACAGCGAATCGCACACCCGCACCGTCACCGGCGGCGGCGGCGTCTCGCCCTCCTTCACCACGTCGAAATGCGCGTAGAAGGTCGCGACCTCGTAGACTTCGGTCTGCGCGAGCTTCATCTCGGCCGCCAGCGCGGCAAGATGCGCGCTCGAGATATGGCCGTACCTGTCCTGAATGAGGTGCAGATGCTCGATCAAAAGATCGCGCCGCCGCGGCCGATCGGTGAGCAGCGCCTCGATGTCGGCAGCCGCCTGCGGATCGACCTGCCGGCCCTTCGGCGTGCGCGCCGGCCGGCGCCGGCCGCCCTTGCCGCGCTGGTCGGGTGCCGAGGTCGGCGGCTGCTCCGTTACGCTCATTTTCCCTCTCGAAATCCACAAAGCCTTGGCCCATCAAGCAAAACAAGCCTCGTCGGCGGTTTATTCAATAGAGTTACTCTATTGATATATTGACTTTCCTCGGAATTCTCTATCACCTGCATGCACGTCCAGATAGGCATTTGGGCCAGATATTTCCAAATTTCGCAAATCGCGCGCGGCGCGTCACGGTGTCCATGGTGGTCGGTGAATTGTGATCGATAAGCTCGAATTCCTGCTCGCGCTGGCGCGCGAACAACACTTCGGCCGGGCCGCCGAAGCCTGCGGCGTGACCCAACCGACGCTTTCGGCCGGCGTCAAGCAACTCGAGGAGAGTTTCGGCGTCCTCCTGGTCAATCGCGGCTCGCGTTTCCAGGATTTCACCCCGGAGGGCGAGCGGGTGCTCGACTGGGCGCGCCGCATCGTCGGCGACAGCCGCGCCATGCGCGAGGAAGTCCACGCGCTCAAGCACGGCCTCACCGGCCGGCTGCGCATCGCCGCAATCCCCATGGCGCTGGCCATGATCGAAACGCTCACCACGCCCTATCGCGAGCGCCATCCCGACGGTGCAATTCACCGTACTGTCGTCGCAACTCGGCGGAGATTTTCAGTCTCTTGGAAAATCTCGAGATCGATGCCGGCGTCACCTATCTCGACAACGAGCCGATCGGCCGCGTCACCAGCGTGCCGCTTTATCGCGAGCGCTATCGCCTGCTCACTTCGCGCCGACGCGCCGCTTGGCGACCGCGACAAGGTGACGTGGGCGGAAGTGGCGCAAGTGCCGCTGTGCCTGCTCACGCCCGACACCCAGACGCGCCGCATCATCGAAGGCCTGTTGCGCGACGCCGGCGGCGACCCGAAGCCGGCGCTCGAATCGAATTCCATGATCGTGCTGTTCTCCCATGTCCGCACCGGACGCTGGGCGAGCGTGATGCCGGCGCGGCTCGCTGCGACACTCGGCCTCACGGACCGGTTGCGCGCGATTCCGATCGTGGAACCGGAAGCAAGCCACACCATCGGCCTCGTCGTGCCGGTCCGGCAGCCGATGAAACCGCTGACGGCGGCGCTGGTTGCCGAAGCGCGGCGCGTCGCTCAGCTTTTGGCCGACTGACAAGAAGCCGTTGAAAGATCGTCCACTTTATCGGCACGCGCCGCACGGCATGGCGCACGCAATCCCTGATTTGAATTGCTCGGACGACCGGCGCCCCGAAGCGACAGCGCACCGCGCCAATCGCCTTTCTTTGCTCGCATTATCGCACGATGGATTTTATCTATCGCACGATAGGAGATCGCTCATTGATTCCATCTATCGCCCTCGCCACTGTCAAAGAAAATCCGGGATGACTGCAAGCAATCGCGGTCTGAAAAACCCGCTTTACAAAAATCTGGAGCCGGAGGGGACCGCCCAATGAGCTTTCTCGATCGCGAACAATACCATCGCCAAACCGGGCTTCAGCCGGTGGATGGTGCCGCCGGCCGCCTTGTGCGTGCATCTGTGCATCGGCCAGGCCTACGCCTTCAGCGTGTTCAACCTGCCGATGACCAAGCTGATCGGCATCACGCAATCGGCGCCGGACGACTGGAAGCTCACGGAGCTGGGCTGGATCTTCTCCATCGCGATTTTCTTTCTCGGCGTCTCGTCGGCCGTGTTCGGCCGCTGGGTCGAGGAAGGCGGGCCGCGCAAGGCGATGTTCACCGCCGCCTTGTGCTGGGCCGGCGGCTTCTTCGTCTCCGCGTTCGGCGTCTACATCCACAATCTCTGGGTCATCTATCTCGGCTACGGCGTGCTCGGCGGCATCGCGCTCGGCATCGGCTACATCTCGCCGGTCTCGACGCTGATCAAATGGTTCCCGGACCGCCCCGGCATGGCGACCGGCATGGCCATCATGGGCTTCGGCGGCGGCGCCTTCATCGCCTCGCCGCTTTCGGTGTGGCTGATGAGCATCTTCAGGACGCGAACACCACGTCGGCGTCGCCCAGACCTTCGTCACCTTGGGAGCCATCTACTTCGTCTTCATGGTGGTCGGCGCGATCATCGTGCGCGTGCCGGCGCCGGGCTGGAAGCCGGCAGGCTATACGCCGCCGGTGCAGGCGACGAAGCTGATCACCACGAACGACGTCTTCGTCTACGACGCGCTGAAGACGCCGCAGTTCTGGCTGATCTGGTGGATCCTCTGCCTCAACGTCACCGCCGGCATCGGCGTGCTCGGCCAGGCCTCCGCCATGAGCCAGGAAATGTTCCCCGGCCACATCACGCCGGTCGCGGCCGCGGGCTTCGTCGGCCTGATGAGCCTGTTCAACATGGGCGGCCGCTTCTTCTGGGCGTCCACGTCGGACTATATCGGCCGCAGGAACACCTACTTCGTCTTCATGGTGCTCGGCTTCCTGCTGTACTGCACCGTGCCCTATACCGGCTCGATCGGCAGCGTGGTCGGCTTCGTGTGCTGCTTCCTGGTGATCATCAGCATGTACGGCGGCGGCTTCTCCACCGTGCCGGCCTATCTGCGGGACATGTTCGGCACGCGCTATGTCGGCGCCATCCACGGCCTGCTGCTGACCGCGTGGTCGATGGCCGGCATTTTCGGTCCGGTGCTGGTGAACTACATCCGCGAGTACAACGTCACCCACGGCGTGCCGAAGGCGCAGGCCTACAACGTCACCATGTACATCATGGCGGGACTGCTGGTGATCGGCTTCATCTGCAACCTCTTGGTCAAGGCCGTCGACAGGCGCTTCCACATGCAGCCCGAACGCGACGCGGCGCTCGACACCGCGGGTCTCGCCGCCGCCGGCGGTGCGGCCCGCGCATAAAGGAGAAATCGCCATGGCAAATTCACATCAGCAAAACGGCACGACCACGTTGCAGCTCGTGCTGGCTTGGGGCTTCGTCGGCATCCCGCTCACGCTCGGCGTGCTGCAGACGCTCGTCAATGCGATGAAGCTGTTCCAGTAGAAAACAGAACGTCGTTCAGGGGCGCCAAGTCCTTCCCGCGTGGGCGGACTTGGCGCCTCTTCGTTTTTCGCCCAGCGCTCCGCCCGCGCCGTGGCTAACGGCTTGAATTCACAGCGTAATCACGCATTCGGGGCGAGGTAATATGACACCAAGGCCCGCTATTCCCATGCGTTATTTTGTCAATCGACGAATAGATATCTTCTATTGATCCTGGACCTGTGGTTGAGTGGCGAAGGCAGTCGACACAATCGGCGCCTCATAAAAATGCGCGTGAGCGCAATGTGTTGGGGAATCTAAGGAGGACCACGCGATGGCTTTGTTACCCTTCCTTGATCGTAGTCATACGATCGCCAAGCCCGGCTTCAGCCGATGGATGGTGCCACCCGCGGCGCTTTGCATTCATCTGTGCATCGGCCAGGCTTATGCATTCAGCGTTTTCAATTTGCCGATGACCAAGCTGATCGGCATCACCCAATCAGCGCCGGGCGACTGGAACTTGCCCGAGCTGGGCTGGATCTTTTCCATTGCCATCTTCGTGCTCGGCACCTCCGCCGCGATCTTTGGTCGCTGGGTCGAGGAAGGCGGCCCGCGCCAAGCCATGTTCGCCTCGGGTCTGTGCTGGGCGCTCGGCTTCTTCATCTCGGCGGTCGGCGTCTACCTCCACAATCTTTGGATTGTCTATCTCGGTTACGGAATCTTCGGCGGTATCGGCCTTGGCCTCGGTTACATCTCGCCGGTCTCGACCCTGATCAAATGGTTCCCCGACCGTCCCGGCATGGCGACCGGCATGGCCATCATGGGCTTCGGCGGTGCCGCCTTCATCGCCTCGCCGCTCTCGGTTTTCCTGATGTCGAAATTCTCGACACCGACTCACGTCGGCGTCGCCGAGACCTTTATCAGCCTTGGTGTGATCTATCTGGTTTTCATGTGGATTGGCGCTGCCATCGTCCGCATACCTGCGCCGGGCTGGAGGCCGGAAGGTTACGTGCCGCCGGTCGTCGAACAGAAGCTGATCACCAGGAACGACGTTTACGTTTATGACGCGATCAAGACCCCGCAGTTCTGGCTGATCTGGTGGGTGCTCTGCCTCAACGTCACCGCCGGCATCGGCGTGCTTGGGCAAGCCTCCGCCATGAGCCAGGAAATGTTCCCGGGGAAAGTTTCGGTCGTCGCAGCGGCGGGCTTCGTGGGCCTGCTTAGCCTGTTCAACATGCTTGGCCGTTTCTTCTGGGCATCCACGTCCGACTATATCGGTCGCAAGAATACCTATTTCTGCTTCTTCGCACTCGGCACTCTGCTCTACTGCCTGGTGCCGTGGACCGGTTCGATCGGCAGCGTCGCGCTGTTCGTGCTCTGCTTCGTCATCATCATGAGCATGTATGGCGGCGGCTTCGCCACTGTGCCTGCCTACCTCAAAGACATGTTCGGTACGCGCTATGTCGGCGCCATCCACGGCTGGTTGATCACGGCTTGGTCGGCAGCGGGCGTGTTCGGCCCTGTGCTGGTGAACTACATCCGTGAGTATCAGATCGGCCACGGGGTGCCGAAGGCGCAAGCCTACAATGTGACCATGTACATCATGGCGGGACTGCTGGTTATTGGCTTCATCTGCAACCTAATGATCAAAGCGGTGCATCAGCGCTACCACATGAAATCCGATCAAACCGCCGACAGAGCGCAGATGGCCGTTGGCGCAGCGGCCAGGCCAGCCGGAGCGTAAGGAGAAAAACCATGGCAACTGAAAATCAGACCGGAACCTCGAAGCTGCAACTGTTCCTTGCCTGGGGCCTCGTCGGCATCCCTTTGGCGTGGGGCGTCCTGCAAACGCTGCAAAATGCGATGAAGCTGTTCCAGTAACGGCTTCACAACTCCACACGAAACGGCGCGGCCGCAAAGCCGCGCCGTTTTTATTTTTCGTTTCCCAAACGCAGGGACTACGCGACCTTTTGCTGCAGATGCGGGAACATCGCGTTGAGCGCTTCGGCATCCATCTCGGTCTTGAACTTGTGGCGATCCTTCAAGCCCGAGGCCTTTTGCGCGGCGGGGCGGGCGTTGATCTCGTCGACAAGCCGCTTCAGGTTCTTGTACTTGTCCCAGGCGCCCTCGCCGACCACGTTCGGCAGCATGCGCGACCAGCCCCAGACGTTCATGTCGGCGATCGTGTAAGTGTCGCCGAGCATATATTTGTGCTTGGCGAGACGCGCGTCGAGGATGCCGGCATGGCGCTGCGCCTCGAAGGTGTAGCGGTTGACGGCGTAGGGAATCTTCTCCGGCGCATAATTGCGGAAATGCACCGACTGGCCGAAATACGGGCCGACGCCGGACGACACGAAGAACATCCACGACAACAGTTCGCCGCGCGCCTTGTCGGTCTTGGCCGGCAGGAATTTGCCGGTCTTTTCGGCGAGGTAGAGCAGGATGGCGCTAGAGTCGAAAACAGTGACGTCACCGTCGACGATGGCCGGCAGCTTGGCGTTCGGATTGATCTCCAGAAACTCCGGCTTGTGCTGCTCGCCCTTGCGGGTATCGACCGGAATGGCCTCGTAGGGCAGCCCGGTCTCTTCCAGGAATAGCGCCACCTTGGTCGGGTTCGGCGCACCGCTATAGTAGAATTTCAACATCGCTCATACTCCTTGTTGTTTGTTAGAACAGTCCGACGATTTTTCCGTCCGCCGCGACGTCGATCGAGTCAGCCGCCGGCACTCTGGGCAGGCCGGGCATGGTCATGATCTCACCGCAGACCGCTACCACGAATTCGGCGCCCGCGGACAGCCGAACCTCGCGCACATTGATAATGTGATCGACCGGCGCGCCTTTGGCGTCGGGATTGGTCGAGAAGCTGTATTGCGTCTTGGCGACGCAGATCGGGAACTTGCCGTAACCCATCGATTCGAAGTTCGCCAACTGATCGCGCACCGGCTTGTCGACGGAAATATCCTTGGCGCGGTAGATCTCCTTGGCGATGGTGCGGATTTTTTCCAGAAGCGGCATGTCGTCGGGATATAGGAACTTCAGCTTGCTCTTGCCACTGTCGCAGATCTTGACCACGGCCTTGGCGACATTGGCCGCGCCCTCGCCGCCCATCGCCCAGTGATCGGCCATCAGGGCTTCGACGCCGAGCGCCTTGCACTTCTCCTCGACCAGCTTGATCTCGGCTTCGGTGTCGGCCGAGAACCGGTTGATCGAGATCACCGGCTCGATGCCGAACTTGCGCACGTTCTCGACATGGCGCTGCAGGTTGCTCATGCCGGCTTCGAGCGCTTTCAAGTTCTCCTGCTTGAGGTCTTCCTTCTTGACGCCGCCGTGCATTTTTAATGCGCGGATCGTCGCTACGAGGACCGCACAGTCGGGCGCGAGGCCCGCCTTGCGGCACTTGATGTCGAGGAATTTCTCGCCGCCGAGATCGGCGCCGAAGCCCGCTTCCGTCACCACATAATCGGCAAGTTTCAGCGCCGTCGTCGTCGCCAGCACCGAATTGCAGCCGTGGGCGATATTGGCGAACGGGCCGCCGTGGATGAAAGCGGGCGTGCCTTCGAGCGTCTGCACCAGATTCGGCGCCAGCGCCTCCTTGAGCAGCACGGTCATGGCGCCGTTGGCCTTGAGGTCGCTGGCGCGCACCGGTTTCCGGTCGCGCGTATAGGCGACGACGATATTGCCGAGGCGCTTTTTCAGATCCTCGAGATCGCGGGCGAGACAGAAGATCGCCATGACTTCGGAGGCGACCGTGATGTCAAAACCGTCCTCGCGCGGAAATCCGTTGGCGACGCCGCCGAGCGAGCCGACGATGGTGCGCAGCGCGCGGTCGTTCATGTCGAGCACGCGGCGCCAGGCGACGCGGCGCTCGTCGATGCCGAGCCCATTGCCCCAATAGATGTGATTGTCGAGCATCGCCGCGAGTAGATTGTTCGCCGAGGTGATGGCGTGGAAGTCGCCGGTGAAATGCAGATTGATGTCCTCCATCGGCACGACCTGCGCATAGCCGCCGCCGGCGGCGCCGCCCTTCATGCCGAACGACGGGCCGAGCGACGGCTCGCGCAGGCACAGCATCGCCTTCTTGCCGATGTAATTGAGCGCGTCGGTCAGGCCCACCGTCGTGGTGGTCTTGCCCTCGCCGGCCGGCGTCGGCGTGATCGCGGAGACCAGGATCAGCTTGCCGTTCGGCTTATCTTGCAGCGACTTGACGTAGTCCATCGACACCTTGGCCTTGTAGTGGCCGTAAGGCTCGAGATTTTCCGGGCCGATGCCGAGCTTTTCCTTGGCAACGTCGAGGATCAGCCGCTTTTTGGCGGCCTGGGAGATTTCGATATCGGATTTCGGTGACTGATGCTGAGAGGCGGGCATGTTTTGATGATCCATTCAGTGAATGTGGTGAGCCGGCATTTTGTTTCGTCATGCCCGGCCAAAACCTATGACGATTTTGCCGGGCATCCACGTCTTGCTGCGAGCGAAGGCGTGGATGGCCGGGACAAGCCCGGCCATGACGGTGAGGTGGTTATGTGAATCTGGCCTTGGGCTGGAGATTGACCGACTTCGCCCACTCGCCGGCTTCGATCTTCTTGCCGTCGGCGGGCTGTACGCGGGTGACTTTGAAGCGCCCATCGGCGCAGACCACGGTAAAACCGTCGGCTTCGACCACGGCGATTTCGCCGACCTTGCCGGCGATGCCCTTCGGGTCTTTCGCCGGCAGCGGCTTGGCGTCGAAGATTTTCAGTTGCTTGCCGTCGAGCGTGGTCCAGGCGCCGGGCGCCGGATTGCAGCCGCGGATGAGGCGGTCGATCTGCTCCCACGGCTTGCCCCAGTCGATCCTGGCATTGTCGGGGCCGCAGCGGCCTTCGTAGGTGGCCTTGGCTTCGTCCTGCTTGAGGCGCGGCGCCTTGCCGGCCTTCACCAGGTCGACCGATTCCAGCATCGCCTCGACGCCCATCGGAAACAGGCGATCGAAATACACCGTGCCGAGCGTGTCGTTGGGGCCGATCGGCGTTTTCTTCTGCAGCAGCACGGCGCCGGTATCGAGGCCGTTGTCGGGCCAGAAGATCGATAGTCCGGTTTCGGTCTCGCCCTTGATGATCGGCCAGTTGATGGCGCTGGCGCCGCGATAGGCCGGCAACAGCGACGGATGATACTGGATCGAGCCGTGGGTCGGGATGTTGAGGAATTCTTCCGGCACGAACAGCGTGACGAAGGCCATGACCTGCAGGTCGGGCTTGAGCGCTTTGAATTCTTCCCACACTTCCGGCTTCTTGTAGGAGTCCGGCTGATAGACCGGCAACTTTGCCGCCACCGCCGCTTCCTTCAGCGGGTCGGCCTTGGCACCCGGCTTTTCCGGCGCGACGTAAACGGCGACGACATCCTCGCCGCGCTTGATCAGCGCTTCGAGCACCGCCTTGCCGAACGCCTGTTGGCCGTGAACGACGATACGCATTGTCAGAAACCTCTCCTAAACTCTGCATGTCCCCTCCCCTTGTGGGGAGGGTTAGGGTGGGCGTCGGGAGGCGACGCGCGAGCGTCGACGTTTGCGAATGACCTCTCGACCCCCACCCCTGCCCCTCCCCACAAGGGGGAGGGGAAAGATAGTTCACGCCGCTTCCGCCTTCGCCGGCTTCTCGGGCGGCGTGATCGCGCCGGAGACTTTGATGTCGGCGACTTCCTTGTCCGAATACTTCAGCACCTTGCGCAAGATTTCGTCGGTGTGCTCGCCAAGGAGCGGCGAGCGCCGCACGTCGGCGGGCGAATCCGACAATTTGATCGGGTTGCCCACGGTCAGATATTTGCCGCGGCCGGGGTGATCGACCTCGACCACGGTGCCGGTCGTGCGCAGCGATTGCTCCTCGGCGATTTCCTTCATCGACAGGATCGGGCCGACCGGGATGTCATGTTTGTTGCAAATGTCCATGACCTCGAACTTGGTCTTGGTCATGGTCCACTGCTCGATGGTGTCGAAGATATGCCGCAGCCGCGGCAGCCGCGCCGGCGGCGTGGCGTAATCCGGCATCCGTCTTCCACTCCGGCTTGCCGATGAGATCGCAGATCGCGCCCCACACCGGCGCCTGGGTGATGAAATAGATGTAGGCGTCGGGATCGCTCTCCCAGCCTTTGCATTTCAAGATCCAGCCGGGCTGGCCGCCGCCGGAATCGTTGCCGGCGCGCGGCGTCGCCTTGCCGAACGGCACACCCTCGCCGAACTGACTGTATTCGTTGAGCGGGCCGTGGGCGAGGCGCTGCTGGTCGCGCAATTTTACGCGGGCGAGATTGAGCACGCCGTCCTGCATGGCGCAGAGCACCTTCTGGCCGCGGCCGGTGCGGATGCGCTGATAGAGCGCGCTGACGATGCCGAGCGCCAGATGCAAGCCGGTGCCGCTGTCGCCGATCTGCGCGCCGGTGACCAGCGGCGGCCCGTCGCGGAAGCCGGTGGTCGAGGCCGAGCCGCCGGCGCATTGCGCCACGTTCTCGTAAACCTTGCAGTCCTCGTACGGGCCCGGGCCGAAACCCTTCACCGAGGCGACGATCATGCGCGGATTGAGCTTATGGATGTGCTCCCAGGTCAGGCCCATGCGGTCGAGCGCGCCCGGGGCAAAGTTCTCCACCAGCACGTCGCATTCCTTGACCAAACGGTCGAGGATTTCCTTGCCCTTGGGATGCTTGCGAGTCGATCGTGATCGAGCGCTTCGAGCCGTTGAGCATGGTGAAATAGAGGCTGTCCTGCCCTTTCACGTCGCGCAACTGGCCGCGCGTGATATCGCCGACGCCGGGCCGCTCCACCTTGATGCAATCGGCGCCCATATAGGCGAGCAGTTGCGTGCAGGTCGGCCCCGACTGCACATGGGTGAAGTCGAGGATTTTCACGCCTTCGAGCGCCCTGCCCGCCTGGCCCCACGGCTTTGCCGACGGCCGCGGCAAGCCGTTGCCGGAATGCGCTTTGGTTCCTTGCGCCTTCGCCGCCGCCTTCTTCGGCTTGAGTTTCACGACTTTCCTGGCAGATTTTTTCGCTGCCGCTTTGACCCGCGACTTCACCTTCTTGCTCCTGGCCATGTGTCGCTCCCTTACTCGTCGATTGCTTGGTTGTTGGTGCCCGGCACTGTCGTATTCCCTACTTCTTCTTCAGCGCGCTTTGCGGATTGAGATTGCCGATGCGGCCGCTTTCGCTGCCGGCGCCCGGATCGATCACCGCGTTGATCAGCGTCGGCTTGCCGGAATCCATTGCCGCGTTCACGGCGCGCTTGAGCTCGTCAGGCGATGTCGCGTTGACGCCGGTGCCGCCGAACGCCTCGATCATCTTGTCGTAGCGCGAGCCCTTGACGAAGACCGTGGTGGCAGGGTCCGCGCCGGCGCTGTTGACGTCGGTGCCGCGATAGATGCCGTCGTTGTTGAAGATGACGACGCAGACCGGCAGCTGGTAGCGGCAGATCGTCTCGATCTCCATGCCGGAGAAGCCGAACGCCGAGTCGCCTTCGACCGCGAGCACCGGCTTGCCGGTCTCGATCGCAGCGCCGATGGCGTAGCCCATGCCGATGCCCATGACGCCCCAGGTGCCGACGTCGATGCGCTTGCGCGGCTGATACATGTCGATGATGCCGCGGGCGAGATCGAGCGTATTGGCGCCTTCGTTGACCAGGATGGCGTCCGGCCGCTCCTTGACGATGGTGCGCAGCACGCCGAGCGCGCCGTGATAGTCCATCGGCGACGTTGTTGTTCATCAGCCGCGGCGCCATCTTGGCGACGTTCTCGTCGCGCTTGGAGGTCACGGTCTTGATCCAGTCCGCCGGCGGTGCCGGCCAGTTGCCGCCCATGGCAGCAAGTAGCGCCGAGACGCAGGAGCCGATGTCGCCGACCACGGGGGCGGCGATCTCGACGTTCGAAATCCATCTCTTTCGGCTCGATGTCGATCTGGATGAACTTCTTCGGCGCTTCCCCCCAGGCCTTGCCCTTGCCGTGGGACAACAGCCAGTTCAGCCGCGCGCCGATCATCATCACGACGTCGGAATCCTTGAGCACCGTCGAACGCGCCGCGCCTGCGCATTGCGGATGGGTGTCGGGCAGAAGCCCCTTCGCCATGCTCATCGGCAGAAACGGCACGCCGCTCTTCTCGACGAAGCTCTTGATCGCGTCGTCGGCCTGGGCATAGGCCGCGCCTTTGCCGAGGATAATGAGCGGACGCTTGGCGCTTTTGAGCACGTCGAGCGCGCGCTTGACCGCGTCGGCCGCGGGAATCTGCGCCGGCGCCGGGTCGATGACCTTGACCAGCGACTTCTCGCCGGCGGCCGCATCCATCACCTGGCCGAACAGTTTTGCCGGCAGATCGAGATAGACGCCGCCCGGGCGGCCCGATACCGCGGCGCGGATGGCGCGCGCGAGCCCGATGCCGATGTCTTGCGCGTGCAGCACGCGGAACGCCGCCTTGCACAGCGGCTTGGCGATGGCGAGCTGGTCCATCTCCTCGTAGTCGCCCTGCTGCAAGTCGACGACCTCGCGCTCCGACGATCCCGACATCAGGATCATCGGGAAGCAGTTGGTGGTGGCATGGGCCAACGCGGTGAGGCCGTTGAGGAAGCCTGGCGCCGACACGGTGAGGCAAACGCCCGGCTTCTTGGTCAGGAAGCCCGCGATCGCGGCCGCATAGCCGGCATTCTGCTCGTGGCGGAACGACAGCACGCGAATGCCCGAGGCCTGCGCCATACGGCCGAAATCGGTGATCGGGATGCCGGGCACGCCATAGATCGTGGTGAGACCGTTGAGCTTGAGCGCGTCGATGAGGAGATGAAAGCCGTCGGTCAGCTCGCGTTCGGCTGCGTCGGCGGGTTTCTCTTTGACTGCTGCGTCGGCCATGGGTTTCCTCCGTCGGGGTCGTTGCCCCAATCAGTCCAGATAATCGGCGTATTTCGCCACGTGCTCGGCGAGGCCGAGCGCGTGGTCGCGCACCAGCGTCTCGGCGCGCACCGTGTCGCGCGCTTCCAGCGCTTCGATGATGTGCATGTGGTCGCGGATCGAGCGGTCGGCGCGGTCCTTCTCGCCGATGGTCTTGCGCCGGATCATACGCATATGGGTGAACAGGTTTTCCGCCAGATTGATCAGCATGCTGTTGCCGCTCATGCGGATGATGGTCTGGTGGAAGCCGATATTGATTTCCGAATATTCATCGAGGTGCGCGCGCACCGCGCCGTTTTCGAAGGTGGCGAACATGCTCCGCAGCGAAGCGACGTCTTCGTCGCTCGCGGTCTCGGTGATCAGCCGCGCCGCCATGCTTTCCAGCGCCGCCCAGGCGGTGATCAGCTCGATCACCTCGCGCTTGGTCTTGCGCACCACATAGACGCCGCGCCGCGGCACCGAGCGCACGAACCCCTCGCGCTCGAGCTGCGCCATGGCCTCGCGCACCGGCGTCCGGCTGATGCCGAATTCGTGCGCCAGGCGGCGCTCGTCGAGCCTGATCTCGGCGCGGCTGCGATAGACGTCCATGGAAGCGATGGCGTTCTTGAGCGCCGTGTAAGCCTGCCGCTTGAAACTGGCCGGGCTCGCGAGCGGATCGACGGCAAGCCGCGGCGCCGGCAGCTCCGCCGCACTCGGGGTAACCTCGGCACGCCGCAATATGGGGAAACTCGAACTCATCGGTGGCATACAATATTCCAGTTAGGCCAGCGTCGTCAAAGGTCCGCCGGGTCTGATCCGGTCCGCATTATCGATACCTTATAAGTGCCGCCCCAACGGGTGGGCCGATTGGGCCAACACCCCTGGTATCCAATCGGGCGATCCCGCCCGGTTCATTGAACGTCCAGCGCGGCTTTTCAGCCTTTGGCCATCGCCCGCGCCCGCAGCGGCTTGAGCACGAAGAGCGCCAGACCCACGACCACAAAGTTCATGATCGCGGTCACCGCGAATACCATGTGCCAAGAACCGGTCGATGATTTGATGAGATTGGCGACAGGCACCAAGAACGCCGATGTGCCTTTGGCGGTGTAGAGCAGACTGAGATTGACGGTTGCGAACTTGGTGCCAAAGGTGTCCGTGCAGGTCGACGGGAACAGACTGAAGATTTCGCCCCAGGTCAGGAAGATCAGGGCGGCGAAGACCACGAACGCCCACGGGGCAAAACCGAAAGCCCCGAGCAGCCAGTAAGCTATTCCGCCCAGACCAAAGGCGATCGCCATCGTGTATTCACGGCCGATCTGGTCGGAAATCCAGCCGAACAGCGGGCGCGCGCCACCGTTGCAGATATTATCGACGATCAGCGCCACACTCAGCGTCGAGGCACCAAACAAGATCACCACATCGCCGACGTTGAAATCCTTGGCGATGGGGGCGATCTGCGCCGTCGCCATGAGCCCGCTCGCCGAGACCATCACGAACATGATGTAGAGAAGCCAAAAAACCGGACTGCACAGCACCTGCGCGGGTGAGTAGTTGCTTGAGGTCTGTGCGACTTTCGGCGCCGCGGCTCCGGCAGTCTCGCCGGGATCGGGTCCCCGCAATAGCCACGCCAGAACAAAAACGACGCCGCCCTGGACCAGCCCAAACCAGAAAAAGGCCGCTTCATAGCCGGCCGAATCGATCACCGCGCGAATTGGAATGACGGAGAGCGCGGAGCCGGCGCCATACCCTGCGGCGGTCAGGCCGACGGCAAGGCCGCGCCGGTCGGGAAACCACTTGACCGCTTGGCCCACGCAAGTCGCGTATACCGCGCCGCCTCCGCTGCCGCCGACGACTGCGCCGAGATACAGCATCTCGAGGGATTGCGCGTAGGCATTGATGACCCAACCCAGCGCGACCATGATGCCGCCGAACGCGACCATCAGCTTCGGTCCGCGCCGCGCGCCGAGAGTGTCGACGATCCAGCCCTGGATCGGCGTCAGCCACGTCTCCAGCGCAATGAAAATGCTGAAAGCCAACTGGATCGATGCCAGCGACCAGCCGTGCGCTTTGTTGATCGGATTGACGAACAGCGTCCAACCGTATTGCAGGTTGGCGATCAGCACCATGCAGATGATGCAGGCGATGAGCTGGCCCCAACGCGTCCCTTCAGTCGCGACCGCGGGCGCACCTGTCGTGGTGGTGGTCACTTCGTCCTCCCCATGTGTCCTGCCGCCCCGCGAGAGGACAGTCTTTGTGTTACTTGAGCGGCCCATTGTGGCCGCCGTGTTAGACCTATTCTAATCCCCGGATGGATCAACGCAACCTGAGCATGCGGACCGGACTTGCGACTTATCGACCGGGAGCGGGACGACCCGGAGAAAATTGTTCCTCCCTGTGCGCCGCAGCAATTGGCTCCGGTTTCCGGCAAACCGCTTAATTTTTGCTGCCGCGCAAAGAGAATAGAGAGAGTTGATGTCCGAAGCGGCTTCGAGCACCGGCCGCGCCGAGCCCGGCGCCCCCGATCGGCAATGTGGGTCCTGCACCGCATGCTGCGACGGCTGGCTCAAGATCGAGGTGTATGGGCATCGGATCGACCGCGGCAAGCCGTGCCCGTTCCGCACCGGGCATAGCTGCACGATCTATGAGCGAAGGCCCAAAGACCCCTGCGGCGACTTCATTTGCGGCTGGCTCGCGCGCACCAGCCCGCTGCCGGAATGGATGCGGCCCGACAAGGCCGGCATGATCCTGTTGCCGGCGAATTTCCGCTGGCAGGACCATCCGGTGGACGTCGCGGTCGCGGTCGGCGAGCGGCCGAAGACCAAGGCGCTGGACTGGCTGAAATCGTTCTGCGCGGCGCGCAAGCGGCTGTTGATCTACCAGATGGGTGAAGACTGGTATGCGTTCGGACCGCCGGCATTCCAGCACGAGATGCATGATCGGATCGGACGCGGCGAACGGCCGTGGACGTAGTATCCATTACAGCGTGATCGGCGCCGCCGGCCGGCCGGAGCGCCAGATTTCAACCATGCGCGCGTAGAGCGCTTCGAGGTCGCGGGTGCGCTTGGCCATGTCGAACAGCGGCAGGTTTTCGCGGCCGGCGCCGAGGCGGGAGCGAATGTCGGCGAGCCGCGCCGGCTCGTGCGCCAGCTTAAGCGCGAGCGCCTCATAGTCGCGCTGCGAACTCGCGACCAGTTCGGGCAGCCCAGCGGCACGCACGATGCTCCCGGCGACGCGGCCCGCAAATGTCTCGCCGGCGCGAGTGAGAACCGGCAGGCCGGCCCATAGCGCATCGCTTGCCGTGGTGTGCGCATTACAAGGCAAGGTGTCGAGAAAGAGATCGGCATGGCGGTGCCGCGCCAGATGGTCGCGATGCGGCCAGATCGGCGCGAACACCAAGCGGGCCGGATCGACGCCCGCCGCCGCGGCAGCGGCACCGAGATTGCGGCGCACCAGGGCATTGGATTCCAGAAGCCACAGCACGCTGCCCGGCACCTGTTGCAGAAGCCGCATCCAGATGGCGAAGAATGCCGGTGTGATCTTGAAACTATTGTTGAAGGCGCAGAACACTAACCCTTGCGCCGGCAGGCCACATGCGGCGCGGCTCGGCGCGGCAGGGATGTCGCGCCGCATGTCGTTGGGCTGATAGCAATCGGGCAGATAAGCAAGCTTCTCGGCGAACAGCATCTGCCGGTCGTGCGGCACGATGAATTCGTCGGCGACGATGTAATCGATGAACGGCGCGCCCATGGTGCCCGGAAAGCCGAGATAGTTGACCTGCACGGGCGCCGGATGAAACGCAAGGATTTTCGGCCGCGCCCGATGGGTGTGGCCTTTTAGATCGACCAGGATGTCGATGTCGTCGGCCCGGATGCGCGCGGCGGCGTCGCGATGCGACAGCGCATCGACGTCGGTGAACCGGTCGAAAGCCGAGACCAGCCGCGCGCGCATGGCGCCGCCGGGATCGGGGCCGTAGGAGTAGCCGTGAATCTCGAAGCGGTCGCGGTCGTGGCGCTCGATCAGTTCGGCAATCAGATAAGCGGTCGCGTGCGCATGGAAGTCCGACGATAAATAACCGATGCGCAAGCGGCCGGCCCGCGGCGCCGCGTCATGTTGAAAGACCTGTTGTGCAGGGACGGTGAAATGCTCGACCCATTTGCGTGCGCAAAGCAATTGATCGGCGCCGCTCGCAGCCGTCGCCATCAGCATGAACGGCGGGATGCGCGCCGCGTTCTGCCGCACGGCCGACAATAATGTCTCCTCCTCCGCTCCGGCGTCGATCCAATCGCAGGCGCGGGCGCGATGATAGACGAGCTGGGCGAGCGCCTCGGCATAAGATGGCCGCAAATCGCGTGCGCGCCGGTACGCGGCGATCGCCTCCGCCAGGCTGTCCAGTTCGCGCAGCGCATTGCCCATGTTCAGGTAGGCTTCGGGATAATCGGGCTTGAGTTTCAGGGCCTGCTGCAAGGCATCGAGCGCCTCCTGCGGGCGGCCCTGGTCGAGCAGCAAGGCGCCGAGATTGTTGTGGCCTTCGGCGTAATCGGGCCACAGCCCGACGGCCTGCCGCTGCAAAACATCGGCGGCAGGAAGCTCGCCCGCCTCGCTCAAGATCAGCGCCAGATTGTTGCGCGCGGCCGCATGATTCGGATCGAGCGCGATGACACGCCGGTAAGCGGCAGCAGCTTCGTCGACATGGTTTTGCAGGCGCAACACGGCGCCGAGATTGAAATAGGCGTCGGCATGTTTCGGGTTGCAGGCAATGGCCTGCCGGAATGCGGCGACGGCTTCGTCGAGCTTACCTTGATGCTGCAGCGCGACGCCGAGATTGGTGTAAGCCTGCGGCATGTCAGGACGCAGCACGAGCGCGCGCCGGTAGACCTCGATCGCCGCGTCGAGCTTGCCCTGTTCCTGGAGGATGAAGCCCAGATTGTAATGCGCTTCGGCGGCATCGGGGCTGAGCTCGACCGCGCGCCGGAACATCGTCTCGGCCTCGTTGAAGTCGCCGGCCGCTGCCGCGATGGCCGCCAGATTGGTGCAGGCAACATTATTTGTCGGCGCGACTTCAAGGACGCGGCGATAGAGCGATGCCGCCTCGGCCACAGCGCCGCGGCGGTGCGCGGCGAGCGCCTGTTGTAAAAGCTGATCGGCTGGCGCCGGCATGGTTCGAGCTGGCGCTACGGCTCGCGCCAGCTGAGATACTCGACCTCATAACTGGTCGCGCCATTCTTCAGGCGGACATACGCGGTCGGCCCGTTGAGGCGGATTTCGCCGGCCGTCTTCGGTCCCCTGAAAATGACCGGCGAGTCTTCGGAACCCGGCGTGTAGATCTCCACCGTTCCGGTCGGCGGCACCACCGTCACGATAACGGTCGCATACGTCGCGGTGGGCGGCAGATAGCGGCCGACGTCGAGCGGCGTCACTTCGATCCGCTCGGGCTGACTGTCGCCCGGCGGCGGTGGCTGGTTCTGATCCGGCGCGGGAGGCGCGGATGACGCGGGCGGAGCCGACGACGGTTGCGGCGGCTGGCTCGGCACAAGCTGCAACGGTTGGCCCGCGCCAGGCGTCGGTTTCTGCGCGATCTGGATATAGGCGGGCGGTGGATGCATATCGATCATGCGCAGGCTCCGGCCACTTTCCTAAAAAAAACGCCCCGCGCATTCCACGCCGCAGCAATTGGCCTGTCAACTCGGCGCCGGACCGCGCGCCTGCGCCGCCAAAAAATCTTCCAGCGCGGCGATGCAGGTGCCGTCCCGATACAGTCGATGTTTGTTGCGCGCGATCTTGCTGCGCAGCACAGACCGCCAGTCGGCATCGCGCGCGATCCGCACCGCTGCCGCCACATAGCCGTCGATGCTCGCGGTGATGGTGTCCGGCACGTCCATCATCGTCAGGATCGCGGTGGCATGACGGCCGCGCATCAACGGCCCGGTCATGGTGACGATGGGCAGGTCATGGACGAGGCTCTCGAGCACCGAGTTGCAGCCCGACCAGCCGATGCTGTCGAGCACGGCGTCGCAGGCACCGATGGCGGCGACGAACTTTTGCGGCGCAAGCCGCGGCAGGAAAACGCAATGCTCGGCGGCATCCAGGCCGAACGCCGCGAAGGCGCGCTCCAGCCGCTTCCGAAACTGCGCGGTGATTTGCGCGCCGCCGGGGAACTGGATGAAGGTGAATTGGCAATCGCCGGCCTCCCGCGCGATACGCGGAAAAACCTGATCGTATTGCGGCAGATACTTGGGCAGCGACTGGGCGCACCAGAACACGGTGGCATCGGGACGCAAACCGAGCGCCGCCCGATCGGCCGCGGCCGGCGCCGCATCAGGTGGATCGTAATAGATCGACAGATTGGGCAGCCGCACCAGCCGCTCGGTGTAGTGCCGCGCGCCGTCGGGCGGCTCCATCAGGTCGCTCGAGAGATAATGGTCGAGCGTCGGAACCCCGCTGGTGTCGGGATGGCCCCAGGCATTGCACTGCACCGGAGCGAGGCGCTGCGCCGCCAATTGCGCCGACACCCGGTCCATGCCGACTTCGGGATAAATGATCACGTGCGGCGCGTCGGCGAGGATCGCCTGTCGCCAGGCGTCGAGCGCCAGCGGGCCTTTAACGAAACGCTCGCACAATGCGGCGGCCGTTTCAGTTTCGGCATCGCCTTCGTCCGCCGTGTAATAGCCGAACAGCCGGAACCGGCGGCGGTCGAGCTGGCTGAGCCAGCCCTTGATCGGGATCTTCCAGTTCGAATGTTGCCGGAAGAAGCCACTGACGATCGCCACCCGGACAGGCTCGCCGGGCTCGGGCGGCGCCGGCAGCTTCGCCGGCCCATAGCGCGCCGCCATGATGCGGCAGACCATGGCGCCGTAGGTCGCCTGAAGATCGCGGTCGTTTAAGCCCTGATAGGCCAGATAGAACGGCTGGTGCGCACCGACCGCGTCGGCGAGGTCGCCGGGCGCCGCGCTGCGCTCGACCTCGTCGTGCAGCGCGTGCAGGCAGGCCGCGTAATCGGCGCGCCGCGCCGCGATCTCCGGCTCATCCTCATAAAGAATCGGCAAGCGCGCGACGCAGGCGGCGAGCTTGGTCTGCAGGAAGTCCGGCTTGATCGCAGCGGCCCGTTCAAAACTTGCGGCCGCGTCGGCGAACCGGCTTTGGCCGCGCAGCGCAATGCCGCGATTGTAATGAGCCGGCGCGAAATCCGGCGCCAGCGCAATCGCCTGGTCGAAATGCGCAAGCGCCGCGTCGGTCTGGCCGAGCTCCATCAGCGCGTTGGCGAGATTGTTGTGGGCTCCTGCCGAGTTCGGCATCAGCGCCGCGGCGCGCCGATAGTGCACCACGGCGTCCTCGCGCCTACCCTGCGCCCGCAGCGCATGGCCGAGATGGACATGCGCCAAGGCCGATTGCGGATTGAGCGCGAGCGCGCGCTGGAAACATCCGGCCGCCTCGCCGAAGCGGCCGAGATTGCCGAGCGCCAGGCCGCGATTGTAATGGGCGTCGGCGAAATCCGGCTTGAGCACCGCGGCGCGCTCGAAACAGGCTGCGGCTTGCACGAATTTGCCCTGGACGCCGAGCACGTTGCCGAGATCGTTATGCACCTCGGCGATATCCGGCTGGAGCGTCACCGCGCGCTTGAGCAGTTCGACGGCATCCGGCCGGCCGAGCTGATGGGCGACGACGCCGAGGCGGTGGAAACTGCCGGCATGACTCGGATCGGCGGCGCAGACTTGGCGGTAGAGCCGCTCGGCCTCGGCCAGCCGCCCCGCCTTGTGATGATCGAGGGCTGCGGCGAATTGCCGGGCGATCTCTTGCCGTTGGTCCGCTCTCACGGGTCCTTGCCGCCGACAGACATTGCCGCTGTTTTGGCCGCTGTTTTGGCCGCTATTTTGGCCGCTGTTCTAGCCGTTGTCCTGCCCGGTATCGACAAAGTGAAATCCCGCCTCGCATCGAGGATTGCCGCCACCGGCTGCCGGACTAATATCACGCCAACCGCAACCGGTGGAGGCCGGCCATGAGGCCCGCTTCGTTGCTGCTCGCGAGTTTGCTGACGCTGTCAGGCAGCGAACTCAGCTATGCGTTCTACTGTGAGGACGGCCAACAGCCGGTGCCGCCCGCCGTCGCCGCGCGCATGGCGCTGCCGGCATGCGGCTTCGCCGCCACCGCACGCTGGGGGCCGAACGGTTGCCAGTTGTGCGATTCCAGGAACATGTATCCCAATCCCTTTACGGGCGACGGCGCTCCAGCCACGGTCAGACCCGCGCGCCGCAAGCTTTGGCGGGAGCCATCCGGCGCGTGGCAGTAATGCGAAAGTGAAAAATCCCTCCCGCCGCGGCTAAAGCCGCGCCGGAAGGGATATTCGCTGTCGCCGTCCCCGACGATCAGAAGTCCAAGGTCAGGCCGGTCGAGACCGCCTTGAGCGTCGCGCCGCCGATTGTGTCGTTGAACTGATCGCGGCTGCAGACCTGATAGCCGTGACCGCTGGCGCCGAGGCAGTAATGCGCGCCCATGCCCTGCTGGAGGTAGGTGCCGACGAGATACACGCTCGCCCAGTTGGTGAACCAGTAGCGAATGCCGGCGGAATACTGATTGGCAACTTCGCTGAACAGGTTGGCTTGCAGTGTCGCCGCCGGCGCCAAGAGTGCGTTGTTGACGCTCAACATGGCCGGATTGCCGGGGGTGTTGCCGGCGTGGGTGTATGATGCGCTGAATTGCCAATGGTCGCCGACTTTTTGGGTCGCGCTGGCGTAGAAGTCATCCTTGGAGCGCTCGTTGAAGGGCTCGAACGCGGCCGGGACTTCGCGCCGGATCCACTCGTACATGGCATAAAGCTGCAACGGGCCGAGCGCGTCGTCGATCTTGTAGCCGGCACCGACCTTTGCCGCCCATTCGTTGGCGACCCCGGTCATGACTTGGCTGCCGTCCGCCAGGAATACCGGAGCCATGAGGGGGCCGGGCTCGAGCCCGTCATCGCCGTGGCGGTTGACGCCCTCATGAAGCTCGGCGGCGGCGATCAAGGTCAGCGGGCCGTTCTTGTAGGTGGCCGCCGCGCTATAGGCGTTGCCGAAAGAGCCATCGGTACAGCCATTGCCGCCGATATTGCCGGGAACGGCGCCGCTGGAATTCGGGAAGTTGCTGCCGCTGCCGCGGGCGCCGGCGCCGTTACAGTCGAACAGGTCGCCATAGGAGTAATCGCTGTTGTCAGGCGCGTAGTTCTGCCCGGGTGAGACCATGCCGCTGAACTGGAAGCCTTTCCAGATCGGCGATTTGTACCAGACCGCATGATTCATGCGCCAATCGAACTCGGCGCGGTTGTCGCCGCCGGTATTGCCGATGATCGAATTGTAGTCGGCGATGGTGCTGGCGAACGGATCGAACGACGCTGTCGATTTCTTGTAAGGCGTATCGGCCTTGCCGGCCTTGATCGTGCCATACGGCCCCTCGATGCCGACGAAGCTGTCGCGGGTTCCGAATGCGGCCTTCTCGGTCGGGGACGACGCGACGTCGACTTGCGATTCGAACTGCGCCAGGAACGCATAGCCGCCGTAACCGTACGGGGCAAGATCGTGCCGGGCGCGGATGCCGAAATAGGAACTGTTGCTGGCAATACCGAACTTGGTGCCCTGGTCGAACACCGACACATTGAAGAGATCGCCCGAGACGTCGACGTGGCCATAAAGGGTCACGGTGGTGTTGTCGACCCACCAGCCGCCGGGCGCCTTGGTGATGATCGGCTGGCCGCCGACCGAGAGGAACGGCTTTGGCGCGGGGGTCGCCGCCACGGCGCCGTGTAAGACGGGGTTGCCCTTGAACTCCGCGGCCGTGGGAGCCGGTGCCGGCGCCGCCGCTACGGGCGCAGCCGCGGGCGCCCTTCTTGGTGCGCAGCTGATTGACTTCCTGCTTCAGCTGCGGAGTTTTCCTTCTCGAGCCTGTCGAGCCGCTGCATGACATCGTCGAGCGTCGCCGCCGAGGCTGAATGGGAACACAACGCCAAGCTGAGCGCTGCGGTTGCGGTCCCGGCCATCAATTTGGATTTCATGATTTGCCCCCCAAGTCCGACGAGCTGCCATTTGCGGCTTATCTCGTTACCCCGCACATAGGATGCCTTACTTTTGAGCGATTTCAATCATTCGTTAACCATTGTGGTACGAATCCCCCCGCATGTGACAAACCCGCCACAGAGAAGGCTTTTCCAAGAAACCGGAACTTCAGAGGAGCCGTTTTGTCGGGTCAAATCAGCGCACGCCCATGACGTGCGCCGGACGTTTTTTCGCTGCCTCGGCCGACGGCGCCGCCGGACCTGTGGATATCCGGATCAAGACGCCGACCATGCCGGCTTGGCGTCCCTTGGTTGCAACATAAGCGAAGGACCTAATTCGCCGGTCGTGCGTTGGCTCGCCGAGGAGCTTCTCGCATGCGCAACATCCTCAAATGTTCGGTGCCGGCCCTGCTTGGACTGCTTTTCGGCGTAGTCCCCGCACTCGCACAGTCTGCCGTGCCCGACGAGGCGGTCCAGCCCAATGGAACCGTGAGGCAAAACCTGGCGCTCACCGCCGGGCAGAGGAGCGCGATCTACAACATCGTCATCCGGCAGCGGGCGAAACCGCGCACCGACCAGGTTCCGGTCGCCGTCGGCGCCGCGGTGCCGCCCACGACCGAGCTCGTCGACCTGCCGGATCAAGCGACGGCGGATAATCCGTCGGCCGCCCTCCTCAAATACGCCATGGTGGAGAACGATGTCGTGGTGATCGATCCCGTGGCGATGCGGGTTGTCTATGTCATCCGCAACGGCGTAAAACCGTAAACGTGGCACAAGAAACCTGATCTGCGCGTGCTGGCGTCAGTGTGCCGCATCCAAGCACCGGTCTGAAATCCCCATCATTGCGTCAGCGTCGACCGGATCGAGAAGACTGACAAGCTTTAGCGAGACGCAATGCCACCCAAAACCGCCGCGCAGTTGGTTGCCGTGGAGGAGCCGGCGGAGACGCCGTTCTACATCGCCGCCACCCAGCAGGCGGCGGCCCGGCCGTCGCGCGTTCTCAAATACGGCGACACATTCATCGTGCTCGACAACCGCGGCGACATCACTGCGACCGGCGGCGGCTCGGCCGGCCTGTTCCATCTCGACACCCGCTATCTGTCGCGGCTGGAATTGCTGGTCAATGCCACGCACCCGCTGCTGCTGGGCTCCAACCTGCGCGACGACAATTCCGCCTTTTCCGTCGACCTGACCAATCCGGACCTCATGGCCGACCAGCACATCGTGCTGGAGAAGGACACCGTGCATATCCTGCGCACGATCTTCTTGTGGCGCGGCACCGCCTATCAACGGCTCGGCGTGCGCAATTACGGCGATCGTGCGGTCGACTTGCAGCTCTCGACGCTGTTCGAGAACGACTTTGCCGACCTGTTCGAGGTTCGCGGCTCGCATCGCGAGCGCCGCGGCACGGCGGCGGCCAATCTGCGCGGCACCGACCAGGCGCTGTTGATCTATCGCGGCCTCGACAACAAGGTGCGGCGCACCGCCCTGACCTTCGATCCGCCGCCGAGCCGGCTGACCACCAGCGCCGCCGTCTACGAGCTGCATCTCGAGCCTGGCGAAACGCGGCCGTTGTTCCTGGCGGTGAGCTGCGATGGCCCCGACACGCGCCCACGGCCGTTTCTCCCCGCCTTCATTGCCGCACGCCGCGAATTGCGCGAGGCGACCCGGCAGCAGACCTCGGTCGAGACATCCAACGAGCGTTTCAACGAAATGCTGTGCCGGTCGGCCGCCGATCTCGCCATGCTGATGACCGACACGCCGCAAGGCCGCTATCCTTACGCCGGCATCCCCTGGTTCTCGACCACGTTCGGACGCGACGGTCTCATCACCGCGCTGCAGATGCTGTGGTGGAGCCCGGACGTGGCGCGCGGCGTGCTGCGCCGGCTCGCGGCCTATCAGGCCACGACCACCGATCCGGTGGCTGATTCCGAGCCCGGAAAAATCCTGCACGAGATGCGCGGCGGCGAAATGGCGGCGCTGCACGAAGTGCCGTTCGGGCTTTATTACGGCAGCGTCGATTCGACGCCGCTATTCGTCCTGCTCGCCGGACTTTATGCCGAGCGCACCGGCGATATTCAAACCGTCGCCGAGCTCTGGCCGGCGATCGAGGCGGCGCTCGGCTGGATCGACGGCCCCGGCGATCCGGACGGCGACGGCTTCATCGAATACGCCCGCGCCAACGAGCAAGGCCTGGTCAATCAAGGCTGGAAGGATTCCCACGACGCGGTGTTCCACGCCGACGGCCGGCTGGCGGAAGGCCCGATCGCGCTCGCCGAAGTGCAAGGCTATGTCTACGCCGCCAAGCGCATGGCGGCGCATTGCGCGCGGCGGCTGGGAAACTATGCCACCGCGCGCCAGCTCGACGCCGAAGCTATTCGTCTTGCGGCGCGTTTCGAAAGCGCGTTCTGGTGCCCGGAGATCGCGACCTATGCGCTGGCGCTCGACGGCGCGAAAAATCCGTGCCGGGTGCGCACATCGAATGCCGGGCAAGTTTTGTTCACCGGCATTGCCGACGCCGACCACGCCGCCCAGGTCGCCAAGGGCCTTTTACAAACCGACTTCTTTTCCGGCTGGGGCATCCGCACCGTGGCGCGCGGCGAAGCCCGCTATAATCCGATGTCGTATCACGACGGCTCGATCTGGCCGCACGACAACGCGCTGATCGCCTTGGGGCTGGCGCGCTATGAACACAAGCACGCAGTCCAGACGCTGTTCGAGGGCCTGTTCGACGCCGGCACCTATATGGATCACCGCCGGCTGCCGGAACTGTTCTGCGGCTTCCAGCGCCACCACGGCCAAGGGCCGACGCTCTATCCGGTCGCCTGCTCGCCGCAGGCCTGGGCCAGCGCCACGCCGTTCACGCTGTTGGAAGCCTCGCTCGGCCTGCAATTCGACCCGTTCAAGGGCGAGATCCGGCTGTGCAATCCGCGCCTGCCGGCATTCCTCGACGAGGTGATCCTGCGCGATTTGCGGCTCGGCTCATCGAGCGTCGACCTGCGGGTGCGGCGGCACAAAGATACGGTATCGCTCGATACGCCCCGCATCAGCGGCGATATCCGGGTTTCGATCGTGTTTTCCTCCTGAATCATTGGGAACTTTTGCCGCAAGCCTGCCTGCCGCGCCGAGCCGTGGAACCTGCCGCACCGCGAAGGTTTAAGTGTGTGGGCTCCCAACCACCTCGGAGGCAGCATGCGCGGCGAACATCCGGCCGTCATGGCGGCAGCTGCATTGTTGGCGCTGACCGCCATCGTCAGCGTGGCGTTCTCTGAAAATGGACCTGCCCCACCGGCCCCGGCCAAGACCGACCAGCCGGCGCCGCCCGCGGTCGCCACTATCCTCCCCAATCATGAGGTCGAGGGCATTCTTGGCCGCGAAGTGCGCAGTTCGGCCGACGAGAACATGGGCCGGATCGTCGACGTGCTGGTGGATCGCAGCGGCCAGGTGCGCGCCGCGATCATCGACTTTGGTGGTTTCCTCGGTGTCGGCAGCCGCAAGATCGCGGTAGATTGGGCCGCCCTGCATTTTCCCGCCCCGGCCAAGCCCGAGCCGCCGATCAGTTTGGAATTAAACCGCGACCAGGTGAACGCCGCACCCGCCTATGAGGATGGCAAGCCCGTCGTGGTCTTAAGCGCGCTCGGCAAGCTCGAGCCGCTGCCGTTCCAATAATTTTCAACATTTGCGGGAGACGTATTCTGCCGGCGAAGCCATCACGCGCCATTCGCGACCGAGTGGATCAGCACGACGCGCTCGCCGGCGAAGCCTTGCCGCCGCCACCGGCATCTGAAGGTAGCGAGCCGCCGTCGCGGCCGTCGCCGCGCAGCCTGCGCGGGCTCGATTGGTTCATCTTCTTCGTCGCCGACGTGCAGACCGGTTTCGGCCCGTTCGTGTCGGTCTACCTTACCGGGCAACGCTGGACGCAGTTCGATATCGGCCTCGTGCAATCGGCGGCAGGCATCATCTCGCTCCTCGGCCAGATGCCGGGCGGCGCCATCGTCGATGCCGCCCGCTCCGAGCGCTTCGTCGCCGGCATCGCCATCGTCACCATCTGCGTCGCCGCCTTGACCTATGCGGCGCTCCCGATCTTCCCGGTCGTGCTGACGGGAGCGATCTTGCATGCGCTGGCAAGCTGCGTGCTCGGTCCGGCGATGGCCGCGATCAGCCTCGGCCTGGTCGGCCATGCCGCGATCGGCGCGCGGCTCGGCCGCAATGCCCGCTTCGCCTCGGTCGGCAACGGCTTGGCGGCGGCGGTGATGGGCGCCTGCGGCTATCTGCTGTCGGCGCGCGCGGTGTTCATCGTCACCGTGCTGTTGCTCGGGCCGGCACTCCTGGCGCTGCGCACCATCACGCCGAGCGAGATCGATCCCGAACGCGCCCACGGCGCGGTGCCGCGCCGGCGCACCGACAAGCCGCACACCAAAGTCGCCGAACTCATCCGCAATCGCCCGCTCCTCATCTTCGCCGGCTGCCTGCTGCTGTTCCATCTGGCCAATGGCGCCATGCTGCCCTTGATGGGCAGCGTCGTGACCATGCGCTCGGCCCAATGGGCGACGGTGTTGATTGCGGCCTGCATCGTCGTGCCGCAGGTGGTGGTCGCGGTGCTGTCGCCATCGGTCGGCACCCGCGCCCAGCTTTGGGGGCGGCGGCCGTTGCTGCTGATCGGCTTCGCCGCCTTGGCGATCCGCGGCCTGCTGTTTGCCTCGGTGAGCAATCCGCTGCTGCTCGTCGTCGTGCAACTGCTCGACGGCGTCACCGCTTCCGTGTTCGCCGTCATGGTGCCGCTGGTGGTCGCCGATCTCACCCGCGGCACCGGCCATTTCAATCTCGGCCTGGGCATCCTCGGCACCGCGACCGGCGTCGGCGCTTCGCTCAGCGCCACCTTTGCCGGCTACATGACCGACCGCTTCGGCTTCGGCTCGGCGTTCGCCGGCCTGGCCGCGATCGCGCTAGTCGGCTTGACGGTGCTGTGGTCGCTGATGCCGGAGACGCGGCCGGAAGAGACGACTGAACTCGTAAGGTTAGGCCGCTTCGATCTTGACGCCTTCCTGCTCGCAGGAATTGGCCACGTCGCAGACCGTGGCGCGCTGCATATCGCGCTTCCAGCGCAGGTCGTCGAATTCGGTGCCGCGGTGCATGGTGCAGCGATTGTCCCAGATGACGAGATCGTGCACGCGCCAGCGGTGGGTGTAGATGAATTGCCGTTGCGTGGCATGCGCAACGAGCTCCTCGATCAGCGCGCGGCCGTCGGCTTCGGGCATGCCGAAGATCCGCCCGGCGTGCGACGCCAGATAGAGCGACTTGCGACCGGATTCCGGTAACGTGCGCACCAGCACCTGCGGCACCGGCGGCAATCCCTGCCGCTCCTCATCGCTGAAATTGGTGAAGCCGAGCCGCGCCCGCGAATTGAAGATCGAGTGCTCCGCCACGAGGCTGTCGAGACGGCGCTTCATCTCTTCGGACAGAGCGTCATAGGCCGCCCGCTCGTCGGCAAATTCGGTGTGGCCCCCGACCGTCGGAATCGAACGCGCATAGAGCAGCGACGCCAGCGCCGGCAGCCGCTTGAACGAAGAGTTGGTGTGCCACAGCCGGTTGCCCAACTGGAACATGCGCTGCCGCGAGTCCTTACCCCACACTTGGTTTTCGGGATCGAGGTTAGAAACGTCGGCGAATTCCTTGCGCACGCGCAGCTTCGTGTCCTTGCGGTGCAACGCGATCGTGGTCTCGAGCGGCCCAAAGTGCTGGGCAAAATCGAGATGTTGATCCTGCGACAGCTGCTGGTCGGGGAAAATCAGCACCGCGTATTTGGCGAACGCGTCTTTGATCGCTTGCAGGTCGGGCGGCGCGATCGGCCCCGACAAATCGACGTCGCCAATCTCGGCGGCAAAATGCGGCGTGACCGGACAGACGGTGATGGCCATGGTCGTTGCCTCCAAAGCCGTTGCCTGCAAAATCAGCAGATTTCGGCGGATTAAATCATAATGGGGCAATCCATGCAATTGGATGGTTGGTCCTGGCAAGTCGGCCGCGACGCGAACGATTTGAGATACAGCGACTACCGGGCCGGGCAGCGCTGATAAATCTTCAGGTCGTCGAAGCTTTTGCCGATCGATATTTTATCGTTGTCCTCGGGCCGGATGATGAAATTCATGGCGCGGTCTTTACCCGGTTGCGCGGGGTCCGCGCATAACGCGCGGGCGGCGTAAATCGGGCCGGGCACGCCGGCTCGCTCAACGACCGAATCCACACCGCAGGTGCCGTCGCCATCGGTGTACTTGGTCTCCGATATCACGATGTTCGATTTGTCTTGCGCTTTGCAAAGCTCTGCGCTCGGGGCCCACGTTCCCTGCACGGCGACGGCAAACGTCGTGTGACGCACTTCGTCGGCGCTTGCGACTTGTACCGTCAGCGCCGCAATGATCGAGATGAAAGCCAGTAAGCGCGCCATGTCCGCCTCCTCAAGGCTGAACCCATCATAGCCCGATTACTTCATCGGCGAGAACGATGCCGGCAGATAGATGTCGACCTGTTGGGACACCAGATGGCCCGGCCCGCCGGGCGGCGGCCAGACCCCGTCGGCCACCGCTTTGTCGCGCAGGCGGGCGCGCTCGTCGAAGCTCCGGTACGGCCAGATGTGCATGAAGCGTGTCACCGCGCCGGTCACCGACGTCATGGCGGCGAGCACCGGCGAAATTTTCATGCGGCCCGGTACCGCTTTGCGCCACGCCGCGATGGTGGGCGCCAGGCCGTCCGGCTTGAGCACATAACTGCGGACTTCGTAGCACGGGCCAAATTCGCCTGGCCGCAGCGGCGCGATGAAGTCGAACGGCACATAAATGTCCATCGCCATGGCGGCGATGTATTCGGCGACGCCGAACGGATTGGGCGCATCGAGCGCGGCGAACCGGGCGCCGACGGTTGCGCCGGCGTCCGCTGCTTTGCGGATGATCAGGATCTGATTGACGGCGCCGATGTCCGAATACCAGCACGCCAACAGGTCGGGATCGTTGCTCAGGCCCTTGCCGAGGATGGCGAGCGCCTGGGGATGGGTGCCCGGCCGCACCATGAGAATCGTGACGTCGTAGAATGGGGTCAAGCTCTCCTCCCGTTTTGCGCTGCCGGCATTTTACCCGCATCGGCGCGAATTGGTCTGGCCCGAAACGGCCCCTAATGCCAGACTGCGGCGGTCGAAGTTTTGGCTGGGCTGGGCGCAATAGTCACTGGGCGCAGTAATCAATGGTCGCGGTGCAAGTGATCGTGGGTGGCCTCCTGTTGGGGGCCATTTACGCGCTGTTTTCCTCAGGCCTCACCCTGATCTGGGGCATGATGAATTTCATCAATTTCGCCCATGGCGAATTCGTCATGCTCGGCATGTATGTGGCGCTTATGGCCGTGGTCTGGATCGGCGGCGGGCCGGCGGTCTTCGGCATTGCGGCCGCGGTTGCGCTCGCAGCGCTTGGCGTCGTGATCTATTTCTCGCTCATCCGCCACGTCACCCGCGGCCCGATGCTGGCGCAGATCCTGTCCACGTTCGGCCTGGCGCTCTTGCTGCGCTACACCGCGTTCTGGATTTTTTCGGCGAACTTCGTGTCGCTGCCGACGAACGCGCTGTCCGGCACCGTCAATCTCGCCGGCATCTATTTGCCGATTGCGCAACTCGTCGCCGGCCTCGTCGCCATCACGCTGACCATCGCGTTGCATCTTCTGCTCACCCGCACCACGGTCGGCAGCAAGCTGCTCGCCGTCGCAGAAGACCGCACCGCGGCGATGCTGATGGGGATACGGCCCGATCGCATGCAGGCGCTGGCCTGGGGCCTCTCCGCGGGCGCGGCCGGCATCGCCGGCGCCTTGATGGCGACCTCTTATCCGTGGTCGCCCTCGGTCGGCGAAACTTTTGGGCTGATCGCCTTCGTCGTGGTGGCGCTCGGCGGTTTCGGCAGCGTGCTCGGCTCGCTCTATGCCGGCCTGATCATCGGCTTGATCCAGGCGGCTTCCGCGTTCTGGCTCGGCGCCATCTATAAGGACATCGTCGTCTACGGCCTGTTCGTCGCGCTATTGTGGCTGCGGCCGCAAGGTCTCATGGGGAAAGCGTGAAAAATATTCTTTCCCCGCGGGGGCGTGTCGTTTTGCTTGGCGCCGCGTTGCTGCTGTTCCCGATCGTTTTCTCCAGCGCATTCTATCGCGACATCGGCGTTGCGTTTCTGCTCGCCGCGATTTCGGCGTCGGCGTGGAACATCGTCGGCGGCTATGCCGGCCAAGTGTCGGTCGGCCACAGCATGTTCTTCGGGCTCGGCGCCTATATGCCGCTGTTGTTCTACTCGCTGTTCGGCTGGTCGCCGATCGCCGGCATTCCGGCCGGCATCGTGCTCTCGATCGCGCTCGCCGTTCTCATCGGCCTGCCGACGTTTCGCCTCAGCGGCCACTATTTCAGCATGGCGACCATTGCGGTCGCCGAGCTGATCCGGATTTTCGTCGGCACCTGGGATTTCGTCGGCGCCGCCGTCGGCCTGCAGGGCCCGGCCACGGCGCGCGGCTGGTGGGACCTGACGTTCCGCGGCGAGTTGCCGTACTATTACATCTTCCTCGCCGTGCTCGGCATCGTGCTCGCGACCACGGCCTTCATCGAGCGCCGCCGCTTCGGCTTCTATCTGCGCGCCATCAAGTCGAGCGAACGCGCCGCGCGCTCGCTCGGCGTGCCGGTGCGGCGGACGAAGATGCAGGCGCTCGCGCTCAGCGCCGCCTTCACCTCGGTTGCCGGCTCGCTCTATGCCGCTAAGACCGGCTTCATCGACCCGGATTCCGGCTTCGGCATCCTGGTCTCGGTGCAAATGGTGATCGTCGCGGCGCTGGGCGGCGCCGGCGTGCTGTTCGGCCCGTTGCTCGGCGCGCTGATCCTGATCCCGTTGCAGATCGCGACCAATACCTGGTTCGGCGGCGGTGGCTCAGGCCTCACTTATATCCTCTACGGCGGCATCATCGTCCTGATCGCGCGCTTCGAGCCCGGCGGCCTGTTCGAGTTGTGGTATCGCGTCGTGCCGGAACGCTGGAGGCGCGCCTATGCTGCTTGAGGCGAAAAATGTCTCAAAGGCGTTCGGCAGCTTCCTTGCGGTGTCGGGCGCCGATCTCGCCGTGGACGAGCACGAGATCATCGGCCTGATCGGCCCGAACGGCGCCGGTAAATCGACCTTCTTCAATTGCCTCGCCGGCGAGACTGTGCCGACCACCGGCCGCGTCGTCTTCAACGGCGAGGACATGACCCGTGCCGGGCCGGCCGTTCATGCCCGCGCCGGCATCGGTCGCACCTTCCAGGTGCCGATCACGTTCGAAGACATGACGGTGCTGGAGAACGTGATGGTCGGCGCGTTCTTGCGGCATCCGCATCGCAACGATGCCCGCGATCACGCCCGCCGCATCGTCGAGCTGACCGGGCTGCGCGGTGATCAGCGGGCGCGCTCGCTCGGCACGCCGGGACGCAAGCGCCTCGAAATCGCCCGCGTGCTCGCCACCGAGCCGCGCCTTTTGCTGCTCGACGAGTCGCTTGCCGGCTTGACGCCGACCGAATTGCAGGCGGCGATCGCGCTGGTGCGGCGCATCCACGACATGGGCATCACCATCGTCATCGTCGAGCACATCATGGAAGTGATCATGACGCTGACCAAGCGCGTCCTGGTCTTCAACCAAG
This sequence comes from uncultured Alphaproteobacteria bacterium, assembly GCA_963831975.1. Classification (GTDB taxonomy): domain Bacteria; phylum Pseudomonadota; class Alphaproteobacteria; order Rhizobiales; family Xanthobacteraceae; genus BOG-931. Next base: position 157,304 of record CAWHSO010000019.1, on the reverse strand, counting down.
GCCATGTCATCGCCAGCGGCACGCCGGAATCCGTGGTCAGGCAGGACGCCGTCATCGAGGCCTATCTCGGCCGCGCGTACCGGCGGCAGCAGGACCAAAAAAGTGACTGAGCCAGCTGACCTCAACGTCGAGCATCTCGAAGTGCGCTACGGCGATCTGGTCGGCGTCGCCGACATTTCGCTCAAAGTGCCGGCCGGCAAGGTGGTGGCACTGCTCGGCTCCAACGGCGCCGGCAAGACCACGACGCTCAACGCCATCGCCGGCGTGGTGCTGCCGGCGCGCGGCAAGGTCGAATGGCGTGGCGAGACGATTTCGGGAGAGCCGGCCTACGCCATCGTCAGCAAAGGTTTGGCGCTGTCGCCGGAAGGCTGGCGGCTGTTCGTGGCGCAAACCGTCGAACAAAATTTGCGGCTCGGCTCAACCGCGCTCGCCGACCGCTCACGCACCGCGGCGTTGTTCGAGCGCGTCTATGCGCTGTTCCCGCGCTTGGCCGAGCGGCGCAAGCAACTCGCCGGCACGCTGTCCGGCGGCGAGCGGCAGATGCTCGCGCTCGGCCGCGCGCTGATGAGCGAGCCCCGGCTGCTCATGCTCGACGAGCCGAGCCTCGGTCTGGCGCCGACCGTGGTCGAGTCGCTGTACGACACCTTGGCCGAGCTGCACCGGCAGGGCCTCACATTATTGCTGGCCGAGCAGTCGATCCCGCTGGCGCTGGGTATTGCCGACTATGCCTATGTGCTGCAGACCGGACGCATCGCGCTCGAAGGCCCCGCGGCCGATCTGGAAAAGAACGAGCAGGTGCGGGAGATTTATCTCGGCCTCTCGACGCGCGTCGCCGCCAGCTAGCGATGATGCAAACAAAAGCGAACGCCGCGGCCTTATCAGCCGCGGCGTCGTCGCGCGAAGTCACAACACAGCAAAAGTTACCGGCCGGCAAAAACCGGCGGATCGTCATGTCCGCTCGGTCCGAATACGGCGATGCAGCCGACAGTCGGGGCCGGACAAATCGTGCTGCCCGAATTGTTTGGAATTGGCACATAGGCCTCGTTCCGAACCGGATCCGCAGCAACCGAGTGCGCGCCCTTATTGGTGGCAGGGGTGCCAGGCGCGATGATAATGGACTGATCGGGGTGGTCGGTGAGAGAATCCACCACGCCGATGATCCGGTTGGGCGTCGCTGCACTGTCTCCGAGGAAGTAATGGCCGTCGCCTGGATTGAACCAGACTTCGTCGGCTCCTCCCAAAGCGGCCAGCACACTGATGACTTTGCCCGTATCCTCGTGAATGACCACCGAATTCCGTACTCCGCTGGGAATCGACGGCGCATTGCAACCGAGCAGTATCTGCGGCGCCGGACCGAGCGCCATGCCTTGCGGCCCGGCGCAATCAGCGATGGGAATGTCGATAATCCGCACGATTTTAAGGCTGCGCGGATCGATCACAACGACATTGCCATCGGCGGTGTCACTGCCGGAGCCATTCACCTCCGGGATGTTCAAATAGATCCGCCCTTCTCGCGGATTCCACTGACACTGTTCGATTCCGTTCGTTGCGTTGGGGCCGTCGCCGGCAAGGCCGTCGAATTTGATCTGCTTGACGACCGTATAGGCATTCGGTCCTTCGGTCGGAATGAAGCTGATGAACGGAGGGGAATCGGCATCATTGGCGATCTGGATCAGATGCTCGGCCGGATCGTAACACAACTCGTCCGCTCGCATCATTCCGCCGGTCGAGATCGTATGCAGGACCTGTCCGGTCTTATAATCAATGACCTTGACGGTGCTGTTGCCATCTCCGGCCCAGACCTCGGTTCTGTGATGATCGTCGCCGTCGTGATCGCCGTCGCCACGGGCGTGGTGGTCAACGGTCAGCACACCATTGGGTCCCGACGTATTGTTATTTCCGGTGAAGCCGACAAAGCCCCCGTGGTCCAGCTGAGTGATCGCCTTGGTGCTGGTGTTGATCACATCGATCCCATTGAGGGACCGATCGGCAAAAAAGTACGCACCGAGAGACGAGTCGACCCAACTGATGTCACCTGAGACAAATGGCGTCGTAGCCGAACTTCCGGGTATAGTCACGGTAGTCTTCAGGACGAAAACTTCGTCGGCGGCTGCCGAACCCGGCAGGCCGAGTAGGGCGCCCGCGACAGCGACGTAGGCGACGCAGCTCAAGGTTCGTACGGTTCTCTGACGAGCAACTGACATAACGACACCTCCCTATTTTGCAGAACTTGCCTATTTTGCTGAACTTGTTGCTTGGCCCATGGCGAGCCCAAGCCACTCCCCGTTTCACGCCAAAAGTTTCCTGGCCCGGGCGACGCGAAGGGTCGCCCGTGGACACGTGAACTTCGAGCGTGGTAGCAATCGCCACGCCGCACTTAGGCCGTGGACAAATCCGCGGTTCGCAGCTTGACGACTATTCGTAGCGCTGTTGTGACACACCCCCCTTTTGCCGCTTCACGGGAACAAATGCGCCCGAACGGATTTCGTTCCGGTTTTCCGGAACGCGCGCGTTTAATTAAATCGGTCAGTAAGACTGACGCGCAGGATTTTATTCGCGAGTTTGTGTCGCGATTGCGCCGTGTTCAAGGCCGCGTTGTGAGCGGACATTTCGAAAAATTTCGTGCGAGACACGGTTCCCAGAACGAAACCGATCATTCGCGCGCAAACGCAGAACTATAATTTTTCCATTAGCGCGGCACATATCTCGATTGCGAAATTGGGATGGCTCGCGTCACGCAAACGCGCAGTCGCGTTCTTTATGGCGCATAATCGCTGTCGCGGATTTTGGCTTTGTGGTTCGATCAGTTGGAGCTATCGTTGTCATGCGCATGCCGAATACGGGCGAGTAGGGAATGAACCTGCTTCTCAAACGGATGGTCGCTTCTCTGACGATTCTCGTTGGCGGGGGGTTCGGGATGCAAGGTCTATACGCACAAGAAAGTCTCGATCGTGCCGCGCCGCAGCATTTGACGGCTGACCGCAGCGGCCACTCATTGCGCATCGAAGGCGATGTGGCGGCGCTTCATGTCGAGGTGCAGCAAACGACGATCGCGGACGTGCTGTCGGCGCTCGAAAGCTTCAATATTCGCTACCGTTCGTCGATCGCGCTCAATGACGTGGTCAACGGCACCTATGCGGGGCCGCCCGGCCGTGTGCTGTCGCGCCTGCTCGTCGGCTACAATTATGCGATCAAACAGGGCGACGCCGAAATCGACGTGATCATCGTCAGCCGGTACGGCGAGCAGACAATCCCTGCACCAATAATCGTCCAGCGTCGCGGGTCTGGTGAGTGATCGCGGCCCACGGCGCATCAGCACAGCGCGACGGAGACATGCGTAAAGGCTCTAGCGCGCGTGCTCCCACAGCATTTCCATCCGGTGGCGGAACGACTTCGGTTTCTCCGCGAACAGCCGCATCGCGATGCGAGCGGCGCGTTGCGCGAGCTCGGTCGAGCGCTCGGTGCAAGCCGGGGTGAGGCGCGAGCGCCAATGCGCCAGCGGCTGGTGCGGTCCGGTGAGCCGCTTGAGCACTTCGAGGTCCTGGCAGCGGCCGAGCCGGTCGCGCAACCGCTCGGCTTCGTCGGTCCACATGCGGCCGAAGCGCGGCCACAGCGGCTCGATCAATTCCATCTGGTAGCGCAGGTCGACGACGCGCTGGCGCAATTCGTGCAGATCCTCGGCGCTCGCCAGCGACCAGTCACCGGGAATGCGCTTGCGCGCGCTGCGATAGCTGATGGTCAATTGTCCGGCGATCGAGGAGAAGTCGAACGGATCGAGCGGCCACTGTTCGATCGCCGCCGCCGCGGCATCAAGCCAGGCGACGATGGCGTCGCGCAGCGCCGGCGTCAGCCCGGCCTCTTCCTCGCTGCCGCGCAGCGCCTCGATGCGGCCGCGGATGGTGGCGGCGGTGCGTTCCGACAGCACCATGCCCTTGTCGAGAAGGTCATCGAAGGCATTGAGCGCCGCCGCGCTATCGCGGGCATGCGACAGCGAGCGGGCATGGTCGCGCGCGTCGTGGCGCCAACGCGGCGCGTCGGCGATGAACGGCGCCAAAAGCCGCATCAAGGCGCGCCATTCCTTCATGGCGCGGCGGAAATCGTGCACCGCATCCTGGCTCGAGCGCTCCGGATCGAGCAACGCGGAGCGGGCACCCAACAGAATATGGCCGGCGATGCCGCGCACGGCGGGTCCGATCGCCGCACGGGGCTGCAAGGCAGGTTTGTCGGCCATATCCGCGTCTATGGGGGCGTGCATGACGGTTTAAAGGGGCTTTCGAGGGCCAGTATGGCGAAATATCGGGCCCCGCGCACTTCCCTTATCGAAGGGCGCTTGCTACATCACCGTCACAAAATCGATCCTTTGACGCGGGGTGGAGCAGCCCGGTAGCTCGTCAGGCTCATAACCTGAAGGTCGTAGGTTCAAATCCTACCCCCGCAACCAAAGTTTTCTTTATAATCAATTGTTTAGATGGAGGGTCCACCTCCTCTCCCCTGCCGAAAGTGGGTGGCTCGGAAGCGGCGCAGCGAGGTGAATTCCCGCCGACTTGTGGCGCGACAACTGAAGCTCGGCGCCTGGGGGTTGTGGGATGGATCGGCCGAAATATCGCATATTCGTGTCATCGCCCTCGGATGTCCGCCCCGAACGCTTGATCGCGGAGCGGGTGATCACGAAGCTCGCGCGGGAACTGCACCATCACTGCGATGTGGAAGCGGTGTTGTGGGAGCGAGAGCCGCTGGTGGCGGGCCACCACTTTCAAGACTACCGCAACATTCCGCCGCCGCGCACGACCGATATCTGCGTCGTCGTGCTCTGGTCTCGGTTGGGCGTAACCTTGCCGGTGGAAGAATTCACCGGCGCGCTGAGCGGCAAAGCCGTGACGGGCACGGAATGGGAGTTCGAGGACGCGCTGGCGAGCTATCGCGCGCGCGGCCTGCCTGCGCTTTTGCTCTACCAGAAGCGAGCGGCGCCGATGGCGGACCTCTCCGATGCCGCCGTTGTTTTGGAGCGCCTCGACCAAAAGAAGCGGGTGACCGACTTTCTCAATCGGTGGCTGAAGAGCGCGGACGGCGCCTCGTTCACGGCCGCGAGCCATGCTTTCTCGGCGACGGCGCAATTCGAGGAACAGCTGGAGGACCATCTGCGGGCCTTGCTCCGCCGTCGGTTGGACCAGGACCTCGGCGCCGGAACCGAGATCGGAGCGATCACGTGGGCGCAGGCGCCTTGGCGGGGTTTGGAAGCGTTCGAGACCGGGCAAGCCGCGATCTTTTTCGGGAGAACGCGAGCCCGCAACGAAGCACGCGAAATGCTGGCGGCGCAGGCGCGCGCCGGTAAGGCGTTCCTGCTCGTGCTGGGCGCTTCCGGTTCGGGAAAATCGAGCCTCGTCAAAGCCGGGCTGCTTCCCGATATCATGCTGCCGGGCATGATTGGCCGCGTGGCGCTGGTGAGGCACGCGAGCTTTCAACCGTCCAGCGGCGAGAAAGGCCCAGTTGCAGCCTTGGCCGACGCCGTGCTGAGGGCTCTGCCGGAACTCACGGGGCTGCAATACACCTCGGAACGTCTGGTCGGCCAGTTGCGCGCCAATCCCGCACAGGTGAGCTTCGCGGTCGAGCAAGGGCTCGCCCAGGCGGCGCAGGGAAGATTGACCTCGGCTGGCGAGGCGCGTTTGGTCCTGGTCGTGGATCAACTCGAGGAGCTGTTCACGCTCGAACGCGCCACCGAGGAGAATCGAAAAATATTCGTCGCCGCGCTCGACGCCCTGGCGCGCTCGGGGCGGGTTTGGGTCGTCGCGACGTTTCGCTCGGACTTTTTCGATCGACTGGAAAGCCTGACGGAGCTCGCCGCCCTCTCCGATGGCGGTCGCTATCTGCTGGCGCCGCCGACGATCGCCGAATTGGGGCAGATCATCCGCCGTCCGGCGCAGGCGGCGGGCCTGCGCTTCGAGGTCGACGCGGCGACTGGCGAGGGCCTCGACGACGTGATTCTGAAGGCTGCAACCGCCGATCCCGGCGCGCTGCCGCTGCTCTCCTTCGCGCTCGATCAACTTTGGCGCCGCCGCGATCCGGACAAGGGCGTGCTTACGCTCGCCGCTTACGCCGCGATGGATGGGTTCGAAGGCGCTATCGGCCGCCGCGCCGAGGAGGTCTTTCTGGCCTTGCCGCCGCCTGTCCAAGCGGCCTTTCCCAGCGTGCTGATGGCTTTGGTCACCGTCGGCATGGGGCCAACGGCTGAGTCGACTGCACTCGCCGCGCCGGCGTCGACCTTCACGCCGGGAACGCCCTCCGCCGCGCTGGTCAAGGCCTTGTTGGAGCCCGACGCGCGGCTGCTGGTGGCCGACGGCGAGGGCGTCAAGGCCAATATAAGGATCGCGCACGAAGCGCTGCTCAACGCTTGGCCCCGCGCCAAGGACGAAATCGCCAGACAATGGGAAGACCTGCAGCGGCGCGCCCGCGTCGGGGCGGCGGCGGGGTTGTGGCTCGGCGAGGGCCGGCCCACCGCCCGCTTGCTGCCTGCAGGCCTGCCCCTCACGGAAGCCAAGGATTTGGTCGCCCGTTTCCCGCGAGTGGGCGCGGACGCCCATATCGCGGAGTTCGTTCGGGCGTCCGCCCGGCGCCAGACATCCCGCCGCGCGCTCCTCGCCTTCGGGCTCCCGGCGATCGCGGGCGGCATGGCGGCCGGCGCTTGGGGACTGAAATCGCTCTACGATCGCTACGACGAAAAGCGTCGCACCACGACGCTCGATTTCGCGGGAGCCGATATTCCCGGGCCGAATTACAGGGTGGCTGCGGCGTCCTATTTGGGGCGCTTTGGCGTCTCGATCGCTCAACTCATTCCAAGCCAGGCGCAAGTGTCGATTTGGAACAATCGCGGTCTCTACGATCGTCAAGCGGTCTTGCCGACAACGAGCGACAACTTCCTGTCCGAGTCGGCGGATCCGGTGACCGCGCCGATGAGCTACACTCTGAATTTCGAGAAGGCGGCGATCTCTGTGCGATTGGTGCGCGCCGGAATTTTCGCGGCCACCGCAAGCGGCGTGAGCCATCCTGCTTGGTATGCGCTCGCGCTGAACCACGAGCATCGGCCGATTGCCGTGGTTTCGGAACCCATTATCAGATCGTTCGGTTCGGTAGCCGCCAAGCCCTTCGATCTTCAAGCGCCGGGAAGCCAACTGATTTCGGGCGTGCAGATTGTCTCGGATTGTCGGCTGAACGCACCGGTCCCCTTTGTGCTGGGTGGGGAGAACAATCCGGGCCCGAACTTTGCCGGGTTTCAGGCCGTGCTGATCAGCCAGATCGAATTGGTGCGATGAGCGGACGAGTTCTGTTTTGGATCAAGGATGATTCATCGGTAATAGGCTCAATTCAGGTTGCACTCTACCACAAGATGCATACTATAGCATCGCCTCGACTCGGCGTGAGGCCGAAGGGTTGACGAGTTTTCGATGGTCGAACCAGCTTCGCGCGGCGCCGGATTGCCGGAGGTTCCCAAGCCTTCGCGAACAACGCGGGCGAAGACGCTTGCAAATGAAAATCGTTGGATCTTTTGGATCATTGGTGCGCTGGCGGCTATAGGCACATTCACCTTCGGCGCAATCCGATTCTACAAAGACCCCCCGCAATCGGAAAAGTACGTCTGGTTTATTTTCGACCAGGGCTCGAACGGGGGGGCCGGCCAGCCTGGTGATGACCTGTTGCAAGGTGTGAATGAGGCGCGTCGCGCGCTCCCCTTTCCGCCTGGAGTCTACGCTCACCTAGAAGATGACAAGGGTAATGGACCCTTGGCCCTATCCCTCGCACAACGTGCCATCCACGAGAATGCCGTAGCCGTAGTTGGTCATCTAGAAAGCAGCATCATGGCTGAAACAATTGGCCTCTATGCGCGAAACGGCGTCCCGGTGATTATGCCGGTCCCGACCAATCCAAACCTGACGTCTCCGCAATACAAGAATGTTATCCGCATGCCCCCGAACGATACGCAGCAGGCAAAGACAGCAAGTGATTTCATGTTTTCCAGGCTTGATGTCAAACGAGTTGCCGTTATTCGAGACGCGGCAAACCCAGTCTACAGCGATTACTTGGCAACAAAATTCACTGCAGACATGAGGGAGCTCTTTCTCAGCAGGCGAAGCGGTCCCGTCGTGGTCTATGACGCAACTATCGGCGCGGGTAGAACGGGCGGTATATTGCCCGACGTATTCAAAAGCCTTCAGGTTAATGCGATTTTTTTTGCAGGCAGTACGGAAAATGCGATCACATTTCTTGAGATGCTAAATATCAGCGACTCATTTCCTTTGATCCTAATGACAGACGGCGTTGTGGAGCGCAATTTCTTAAGAAAATTAAGTCACATCCCAAAGAACCTTTATGTGAGTTTCCAAATGGGAAAGGCTACTAACAATGGCCATTACTGTAACGAGAGCCTAGCCGAATTCGAACTTTCATTTTGCCCGTATGGGGTGGATTCGGTGTACCTCGTACAGCGTCTGCTCCAAAAAATCTTGGATAACACGGATGCGCGCCTTCGAACAATTTCCAGAGAAAACATATTGGACAATATCGCGATCTTGAAGAAAGAGCACCCAACTCTCAGGGGTGATTACAATAATTATAAGTTTGATGAGAACGGTGACAACACCGCCATCGAATATTCGATCTGGAAAGCCGAAACGAATAGGTTTTCCTATTTTGACTGGCATAATTCACAGGCCGGGCAATGACGAGAGAAAATGAAACCGATATCTATGCGATCGGGGACGCCTCCAATGGCTATACCGATTTACTAGCGCATTACGACTCGATGATTCCACCGATCTATTCCGCCGAATTTCCACCCGAATTTCAATTAGCGCCACTCGATTGGTACCTGCGCCCCGAGACTGTGCATCGACCCTTGGTGACCATTGACGGGGAAGTATTACGCCAGATCGGTACTATGGATGTGGAATTTTTAAATAACTCCATTGTGCACCGTGTTGGAAACGGAACGATCAGCTTGGCTGGACGATATCCGTGCGGATTGAAATGTCCGGGGTGCTTTTCCGAGGACCGAACATATCTGGATGCGAAGCGGTTGATGACCTGGCAGGAGGTCTTTACAGTCATCGACGATGCGCGGCGTATCGGGCTTAGGAGTATAAAGTTCCTCGGACCCGGCGAGCTTTTTCAGAATCCGGATTTGTTTGATATTCTTGATGCTGCGGAAAAGCGGGGCTTGCCCATAAGCATATTCACCAAAGGAGCGGAACTCGGCGACGATGATCTTGCCCGACAAGTCTATGGCACTTTCGGTATCACCTCAGCATCAGATCTAGTGGCAAGAGTTGCAGACTACGGCTGTGTTCGGATTTTACTCGGATTTAATTCCTTTGATCCGCACCGACAGGACCGAATGATTGGCTCTTTCAGGCTGAATGGTAACTATCAAATCAACGATGGTGTGTTTGTTCGTCGCGGAGTTGAAAGATACACCGAAAAGAGAAATCGCGCGCTAGTTGCTCTTTGTGAGGCGGGATTTCCGAAAAACCAGAGATTATCCCTAATTGCCGCACCGATTCGTCTCGATCAGATCGATGAAGTAACGGAAATGTATGTCTGGGCGGCCCGGCGAAACATCCCGCTAGTCATAGCGCCAACTATGGAGTTGGGTCCGAAGGCAGTCGGACTGATGAGGTACGATCAAAGAAAAGACCCGGCGCACGAGCGCTTGGAGAATATGTATGTTTCCGTTTATTCGAGGGCGATTGAAGAGGGTATCTTGAGCTTGGAGCGAATAGAGCGCGATGGTATTTCCGCCTATATGGGCACGGCGGCCTGCAATCAAGTTGCTAACGGACTTTTTCTTAGATTGAACGGCCAAGTGCAGACATGTCCCGGCTCGCGAGCTCCGGAAACCATCTTCGAAAACGTTCATCAAACGTCCATTGTCGAGATTTGGAAGAATTCATCGAATTACAAGCATGGACCGCTCGACAATAATTGGTGTCAAGCAAAGACAGTTGGAATGCCAGCAAGTCTACAGTCGTCCGTACTCACTAAACTGCAAAAGAAATACGGTTCGGAGAGCGATGCTAATCCCAATTACGTGGCCGGGAGCGCAGGCAGATGCTTTCATTCCAAGGCTGCTCGACCTCATCACCAACAATTTGCATGTGTAAAGACTTCAGCTTTAGACATTCGGAACTGAGCGCCGTAGATTGATGTCTTACGCAGCTCATACTTTCCGAGTTTTGGTCGCATCTCCATCTGACCTTTCAGAGGAGAGGCTTGTCGCCGTTGACGCAATCAATGATTGGAACGCGCAACATTCAGATGCAGAGTCAACTGTTCTTTTGCCGGTCAAGTGGGAGACACATGGGCGGCCTGAAGCGGGTGTCAGACCTCAAGATGCACTAAATAAGCAGCTAGTGGAGCACTCAGACATACTGGTCGGCATGTTTTGGACCAGATTGGGCGCAGAAACTGGAGAGGCGGAGTTCAGGAACAGTAGAGGAAATCGAGAAATTTGTGGCGATGAGAAAGCCGACTCTCCTATATTTATCACAAAGGCCTATCGACCCGCAAAAGATAAACACAGATCAGCAGGCTGCACTCAATCGATTTTGGAGAAACATTTCAAAAAGTGCTTTGGTGGAACACTTCACCTCGCTCAGCGACTTGCACGAGAAACTCCTAAGGCACCTTACTAACCAAGTAAGGGAGATCAAGAGGCAGAATGGCAAAGAGGGCAGACTATTAGATACCATCGTCCATCTTTTCAACGAACATCACGAGAGGATAACCGCATCCGGCGCCCACTACGCTGAAATTAACGAGCGGGGCATACAAGAGGTGTGTTCTTATATATATCGAAGTAAATTTGATGAACTTTGCGACCAACTAAAGCGACGTAGCTTTTATATGCGCCGGGTTCGTTTCGAAGCCTTGTGGAATTTGTTGACGCGCAACGTTCGGTACCAAAGTGTGTTTGATCTCTCGTCGTTCTCCAGATCTCGAATTGCAGCAGACGCTCACTTCCCGGAATTCTATGTTAGTTTTAAGGAATCTTGGCAGGAACGCATTGCAGATGAGATTGAGATACTTCAGTCCTATACAGGCACATTCCAAAAAATTATCGTTTTCAGTCCACCAGCGGAACTGGCTGACAAAAACAAATTGCCCCCATGCCATACGCCCAAAGACCCACACTCGCATTGCGATTATGTTCGCTGTGAGGAAGGTGGCTGTATCGTAAAAATTGTTGCAGAGATGTGGGTTAAGGCCGCGCCAGATATAAAGAGACGTCGCCCCCCAACTCGCGAGAGCGACGACGATCACTCAATTTGGATGGTTGATAAGCGGGCCATCTACAAACATCTCGAGAGACTAAATAACAGACGGCAGGCAGATGATGAAGTAAGCCTAGCGAGCATCGACGTCGGAATCTTTGGCTCAAATTTTATCGGCGAGGAATTTAAAGTGCCGATAGATAATCCAAAAGAGCATCTGATGAAAGATTATTTGATCAGACTCCGATACGATCCGAACCTGGTAAGTCGAGTAAGTCGATTATTCGATCGAGTGATTTAGGAAAGCGCGAGACCAATTGGCTGAGAAGATGGACTGTGGCGGTTTCGAGCTGTTTCGTCACCTATAAAACAAATTATTTGGGTTCCGCGCAACAAGCCCATCTGCTCAGGTCATAGTGAATATCAGTTCAGCGTGCCCCCACGGGGAAAATCTCATGATCCTAGCAATCTCAATATCCTCAGATACTTTTGACCGTATAACGTCTAACCACGCAAGAATGTCGTCACGGTCTCGCAGCTCCAATTCTATTATATCTTTAGAATTTACCAACTTTTGCCCAACCGCTTTCGCGTCGCGGGTATAGGAACTGCTACTCCGTGCGATAATGGCTGCGGAAATTCCCCGACGCGCCGCGCGGCTGCCCTCTGATCGACCGGCGCGTCCTTACCGCAACCGTCCGATTATTGCAGCCGAGGAAGCGCCGAGACCGACGATGGGGCAGTGGCGATTGCGATCATGGCGAACGTCGGCCGTATCTTTGGCGCGGATGCGCGAAAGATTTGGCGCGCTGTGGCGCCTGTGCCGCGCCCTTGCCGCCGTCCGCTGGAACCGGCCGGGACGAGCTTTGAGCGCCGTCGCCGCAATGCGACGCGCATTGCCACACGCCCAGCCGAGTATCAGGGTCGACGAATTTGGGGCCTCCGAGCGGATCGATTACGACGCGGCGGGCCGCCCGATGATCCGCGCGCGATCCCGCCTTCAGGCCGTCCGCCTGCTCGGATATGCCGTCGCCCGCGATCGCATGTTCCAGATGGACATGTTGCGCCGCGGCCCGGCAGGGCGATTGGCCGAGCTATTGGGCGAGCGCGCCGTGGCCAGTGATCGTCGGGCGCGGGTGTTCGGTTTCGAGCGCGTGGCCGCCGCCGCCATAGAACTTTTGCCGGCTTGCCAACGGGAGCTGCTCGAAGCATTGAGCGAGGGCGTAAACGGCTGGCTCAAGTCGGCGCAATCGCCGGGATTCGAATACGAGCTTCTTCATTGCGCGCCTGAGCCCTGGATGCCACGCGACAGCCTGCTCGTGCAGCTCGGGCTATTCGATCAACTGAGCGCCGAGGTCAAGGCGAAGCGGACGCTGACCGTCATGGAGAAGACGTTGCCGCCGGAGCTGGCGCGGTTTTTTTGTTCCGACGAAGACCCTTTTCCGAGGCCGTTGGTCGGAGGCGACCGCGTGCAACGGCCGCTGGGCGACATTCCGATCGAGGCTCTGGCCAAGGCCATTGCAGGTCGGACATTTGCGCTGCCGCCTCGCGGCAAGGTCGCCAGCGTCGATCAGTCGCCGGTCGGCTCGAACGCCTGGGTGATCCAGACCGAATTGGCCGCGGCGGGCCGAACACTATGCGCGAACGACCTGCATCTTCCTTTGCGCGTGCCGAACCTGGCCTACGCCGCCGGCTACGATTACGGAATCGGACGCATACACGGATTCCTGGTGCCTGGACTTCCCGGCTTCGTCTCCGGATCGAGTGATCGAATTGCCTGGGGCATCACGAATTTTAACGGTGACAATCTGGATCTGGTGATGGTCCGCACGGCCGAGCAGGACGCGGAAAGCTATTTCACCTCGTCCGGTCCGCGCCGCTTCGTGCGCCGCTGTGAGCACATCCTGGTCCGCGATCACGATGCGGTGGACGTCGAGCTGCGCGATACTTGCTGGGGACCGATAGCCCCGGATCCGCTGCTCGGGCGCGCTGCGGCGTATCGCTGGGCCGCGTTGGACCCGCGCTCGCTTGATTTCGGTTTGTGTTTGATCGAGGAGAAAGAGTTGGCTGTGGAAGCGCTGGAGCAGGCGCGGCAGAGCGGCGGGCCTCCGTTAAATGTCACTGTCTGCGATCGCGACGGCAATATAGGGTGGACGATCTCAGGGCGCTTTCCCGATCGCAGCGGCCAGTACCATCATTGCGCATTGGAGGGCGAGTTGTTGCCCGATGCGCCAATTCAATTCGTCAGCAGCGCGGAAACACCGACCGTCCTCAATCCGGCATGCAAATTCATTGCGACCGCAAACAACCGGACGGTCGGCGCCGATTTCCCACACGACCTGGGGCGCAGCTTCACAACCGGCTTTCGCGCTCACCGCATCGCCGCTCGGCTCAGCGCGGCGCGCAGCTTCGACCGCTCCGATGCAATCGATCTGCAGCTCGACGTCGATCCCGGCTTCTTTGATTTCTACCGCAATCTCCTGGTTGATTTGATTTGCGCGCGGAACGAGCAGCCAAAATGGGCCGCGGACATCCTGCTCGCCCTGTCAAATCTTTATGATGGAGAAAAAGGCGTCGGTGGCACGGCGCTGCTGGCGCATTTGCGCATCAACATCGCGCGCGCCTTGTTGGCCGTCTGGTGCAGTCCCTGTCAGGAAGCGGAACCTGAATTCGAGTACCATTGGCCGAACTTCGAACCGCCTTTACGCGCCATTCTGATGCGCCGCGATGAGAAAATTTTTCCGTTCGCCGACAAGTTTCCGGACTGGGAGGCCTACATCGTGGAAACCGCCCGGCAGTGCCGGCGACGTCTGTTGGGCTGGACGCGCAGGCGGTCTCTCGTGAGAGTGCGGTGGAAGGACCTCGCTCCAAGTCGGGCGCGTCATCCGCTGTCCGCCTTATGGCCCGAGTTATCGCCGCTGCTCGATATGCCGCCCATACGCCAGCCCGGCAATCCTTTCACGGTGCGGGCAAAGAGCGTGGAATATGGAGCCGTGACGCGGCTGGTGGTTCGTCCAGGCGAGGCCGCATGGCTGCAGGCCCCGGCCGGGCAATCCGGCAATCCATTGTCGCCGCATTATCGCGACCAACAAGCGGATTGGATTGCCGGCAGACCGACCCAATTCGGCGAGTTGGCGACGGTACGCGTCCGCCCGTGGCGCCGGCTCTTTAAGATGCTCATTGGCGATCAGCCGGTCGCGTGATCGAGAGCGCCGCGTTGGATGATCGGCTGCGGGGTTGCGAAATTTGCGCCGGATTTGGCAGCCGACGCGGACGTTGGGTGAGCGGCGTCAGCAGCGTTGATTGCGGCGAGCTTCGCTCTTTTGCGAAGAACCTCGTCAACGATCGCTTCCGGATTGCACAGAAAAGCCGTCTCAAGGGCCAAGATCATTTCGTCGATCTCTCGCCGCGTTATCGTCAACGGCGGCGTGAATTGATCCATATAGGGAAGCAATCCGCACTTTGTCATGCGATCGGCAAACGTCACAATGACGGCCATCTCGTTGAGTCTCGCTGTGGCCGGTCTGCAAAAGCGGATGAGAAGAATCATATTCCAGCATGATAAGCAGCCCCGCTTGATGGAAGCGGGCTAGCCAAGTGCTCGACGCAACTATGCGCGATAGACATTCACTCAGCCGCGCGCCGCGAGCTCGACGTTTGCCGATACGGCGGGGTCGAGCAGGTTGCGGAGGCAATTGACGGCAATAGCGGCGCCCAGCTGATTGCGGCATCGCTGTTTCAGGGCGTCGACCAACCGCGGAGCGCGCCGCTGGGCCGCGTCCACAACGGTTCTTGCTGCCAGAGTCACTCCGATTGGAAACGTACCGTCGCTCAGGGATTTGGACAGAATGATTAGATCAGGATCAGGAAAGGCGACCGAGGCGCTCGTAACACGACCGGTTCGAAATAACCCGGCCAGGACTTCGTCAATGCCGACGAGATAGCCATGTCGTCGTCGGCCGTCGCGTATGGCCTGACACAATGACGGTGCAAGCACGAGGCCGTCGGCGCCGCGGACATATTCGAACCACACGACCGCCGTATCGTTTGCCACCGCCGTCGAAAATTTTGCCGCCGCATCGGGCTGCGATGGATCGATGTAAACCACGTCGGGATACAGCGGACGAAACGGCGCCTGTATCTCGTCGATCGCGCTCAGCGCAAGCGCCAAAAGCGTCCGTCCGGAAAAATTCTTGGTAAATGTCACGACGCGCCTGCGGCCGGTCGCGCTCAACGCCAGCAGAATTGCAGTTTCGGCGGCGGATGCCCCCGAGACCGCCGGGAACGCGCTTTCCATCCCGGTGGCGCGCTGCAGCTCGAGTTCCAGGAGCTGCCAGTAGTCGGCTTTTGGATCGAAGACATCCAGCACGGCGGATTCAATATCCGGTGGACAATGGCCGCGCACCGCGGCGCCTGCTCCAGTAACCGCGTCCAAGCAGTTTTCGGCCGTGCAAAATTGCGCGGGGAACTTCAATGTGCTGCCCGCGGCCTCGTCCGGAATGTCGCAGTCGATTAATTGGTAGAGACCCTGCACAGAAGGATTGACGTATCGCGCGTAATGATCCTCGCGCAGAGACTTGTCGTTCGAATACAGCGCGAGCTTTTGGGTCCATTGCTCTGCGCTCAACAGTTCGTGGAGCACCAATCTGAGCGCCAGCCGGTTGCCGCCAAACGTGGAAGAATGTGTAAAGCCTGTCGCAAACCGGCTCCACGGTTCGTACGCTCTCGGTGACATCGCAAAAGCCCCGAACGGTACGGCACCGCGAGTGAGCGACTCACCGAATAAAACGACGTCGGGCACAAGTTTGGCCGCGCCGTGAACTGCCTTGAAATTCACATCGGAGGGGGCGTCGTCCCAGTCACTGACCAGCAGCCCAGGCATATTTCGAACCGCGTCCGCGAGGCCGGGCTCCGTGCTGAGCAGGCGCGCGGCATGGCTTGTCAAAACGACCCCGGCGGGAGGCAATCGTGCACCCGTCAGCCATTGGCGAATTGCGCTTAGGCCGATGACTCTGAAACCCGGTAATGCACTGGGAACCACATTCAAGCCATCATTGAAAATCAGGCTTTCCGGAGCGCCAAAAATCCATATTTCGCGACTGCCAAGTCCGTTCAGAGCAGCAAAATGGCGCACCAGTTTCAACGCTCCTTGAAGCGCTTCATCGTGCGAGTTGGCGAAGAAAAGGCGCCAATCTCCGTGTGGCGCCAAAATTCCGGCCAGAAGCTCATCGATTGATGCCCCCACAAGCGCAGCCTCAGCTGACATAAATCTACTTGGCATGAAGAAAGTGCACTTGCGGTCCCGGTTAAGGGTCCGCACCGCCTCGATTGCCAAATCGTAATTCATATTACGGCGTTGCATTGACTATTTCCCTTGCAGATGGCCCGCTAGGATCGCTTTTGCTCGCGATTTCGAGTTCTTTATTCCTTCTTCCTTCGGCATTCCGGAGTGCAGCCTACCAAATTGGTTTCCGCGTCACTGCGATCAAGAACGTTCGCCTCAAGCCCTCGGCGGGCTTCCGGCGTCATCGTCGGTAGGCATTCTTGCTCTCATCAGAGAAACCTTGAACTTCCTCAGGACGATTAAATATGGTTGAGTTGATGCCGACATGACGTTCAAAGCATCTTATGTGCGCTCATGACAATGTCGATTGAAAATCACGCGAGGAGTGATGATATTCCTGCTTCGGCAGAGCTGAAAATCTGTCCGCTCGCCGGACGGATCGGCGCCGAAATTCGTAACGTCAGAATTTCCGGCGACCTCTCCGCAGACGTGGTCGACGGCATACAAGCCGCATTGGCTCGCTATAAGGTCATCTTTTTCCGTCAACAGACCCACGTCGACGATGCATTGCAGGAAGAATTTGCCAAACGCCTCGGAAAAATCCTGCCGCACCCAAACTTGCCAATTCGCTCCGGCACGAAGGGCGTCATAGAATTTGACGGTGCCAACCACGGACGGGACGATCGTTGGCACACCGATATGAGCTATGTTGGGGCTTATCCGATCGTATCAATCCTGCGCGCCGTGATCATACCTGCGATCGGGGGCGACACATGTTGGGCGAACACCGTCGCCGCCTACGGAGACCTGCAGCCGGATCTGCGCGCCCTCGTCGATCAGCCGTGGGCGCTCCACACCAATGACTACGACTACAAATCGTATTTGGATTATACCGCCCATCGTCCAAAGACGACCGACCGGGAAATGCAGCGGCATAGGGCGGTATTTACATCCAATCTCTATGAAACCCAACATCCAGTGGTTCGACCGCACCCATTGACGGGCGAGCGAACGTTATTGTTGGGTTGTTTCCTGTCGCGTTTTGTCGGATGGCCGCAGGCGGAGTTGGATCGGCTTTTTGAAATCTTGCAGAACCGTACGATACGCCTCGAGAACATGGTGCGCTGGCGCTGGTCGGTCGGCGACGTTGTTGTTTGGGATAACTACGCCACCCAACATTACGCGGTGAACGACTATGGTTTTCAGGATCGCGTGATGCGCCGTGTGAGCCTGCAAGGAAGAAGCTGCCCATTGGGCTCAACGGTTCTTGCAGCGTGGAAAAAATAGTCCGCGGACGACAGGTAAACCCCTGATACCCGAACCGGAGATGTGAGCATTCGGCCGCTAACATTTACCTGCCGACTATGACAACGGGATAGCGTCAGCCTCCGGGCCTCGCGACCGCACTACTTGACCATCGGTCGTCATTATTCCACGCAGTGAAGATGCCTCATCAACCAGACCAGTCATCGCTACGGGCACGACGGGCCGGAAATGGCGGTATGGGAACATCGTACGGCACTGCCGATATCAGGACGCCGGTCGCCACTGCGAACGCCGATGGCGCATCCCGGTTTGACCGCACCCTCGACCCGGAGGATTGGACCGGCTTTCGCGAGCAAGCGCACCGGATGCTCGACGACATGCTCGGGTACATGGAAAACATGCGCGAATTGCCCGTTTGGCAAGTGATTCCCGGACGAAGTTCGCGCGCGATTTCGGCAAGCCCTTCCCACCGACGCCCACGCCACTGGCGCAGGTTCACGCAGAGTTCATGAGCCTCGATTCTGCCCTTCGCGGCGCGCAATGCCCACCCGGGTTTTATGGGCTGGGTACAGGGCGGCGGAACCGCGGTCGGGCATGCTGGCGGAAATGCTGGCCGCGCGGGCTGAACGCCAATGCTCGGCGGCCGCGACCAGATTCCGCTCGAGGTCGAACACCAGGTGACCCAATGGATGCGCAGCTGTTCCACTTTCCCGCAGCTGCCAGCGGCCTTTTCGTCACCGGCACGTCGATGGCCAACTTGCTCGGCGGTACTGATCGCCCGGGATGCGCGCTGGGCCCCGACGTGCGCCGCGCAGGGCGTCGCAGCCAGCGGCTCAGAAGCTGACCGCCTATGCCTCGACCGCCGTGCATGGCTGCATCCGTCGAGGCGCTTGGATTTCGCCGGCCTGGGCAGCGATGCGCTGCGCGCTGATCCCAACCGTGGACAGCCGGCACCGAATCGATCTGGCGGCGCTGGAGCAGGCCATCGCGCGCCGATCGCGACGCAAGGCTTCACCCCGTTTCTGGTCGTCGGCACCGCGGGAACAGTAGACACCGGCGCCATCGACGACCTCGACGGCATAGCCGACGCTTGCGCGCGCGCGAGAAGCTATGGTTCCACGTCGACGGCGCTTACGGCGCGCTGGCCATGCTGGCGCCGGAACTTGCGCCGCGACTCAACAGGCATCGAGCGAGCCGATTCGCTGGCCTTCGACTTCCACAAGTGGGCCCAGGTACCCTATGACGCTGGCTTCATCCTGGTTCGCGACGGCAACGGCATCGCGGCAGGCGTTTGCTTCGCACCTGCGCGTACCTGATGCGGCGCGACAACGCGCGGTCTCGCCGCCGGCTCGCTCATGGCCGTGCGATTTCGGTCCCGATCTTGTCGCGCGGCTTTCGCGCGCTGAAGACCTGGTTCACCCTCAAGGTCTATGGCACGAACGCAATCGGCGCGGACATCTCAGCGCAGCTGCGCACTGGCGCGCTATCTCGCCGCGTCGTATCCGAGGCTCGAACGAACTCGAGCTGTTGGCGCCGGTCGAGCTCAACATCGTCTGCTTCGGCTATCGCAGCGCTCAACCCGATTCCATCAATGCTCGAATAGTCGCTGATCTTCAGGAGTCGGGGATCGTCGCGCCGTCTACGACGACAATCGGCGGCCGGCTCGCGATCCGAGCGGCCTTGGTCAACCACCGTACCTGCCGCGACGAAGTGGACGACCTGATCGAAGCGGTTCTTTCATTCGGTCGTCAGGCTGTGAACCAGAACGATTAGAAGATCAGCGTGCGGCGCCGATTCCCCGCACGGCGATCCAGGACAACCTGAGAACTCTCGAAAGTGGACGCGTTTATTGCAGGTCCTCGATGCCCGTCGCCTGCCGACGGTTGAATGCCTCGACTTCGGCCTCCTGCACAGTGTCGTGCTTCTCGAGCAGCGCACGCGCCTGCTGTACGTCTATCTCGAACGCGATATTGTTCTTGACGCGCCTTGGCAGATCATCAACGGCAAGGCCGGTCAGATGCCCAGATACGATAAGATCGGCGAGCTGCCGGCGTGACAGGGCGAGCTTTTTGGCAAGCACTCTTTCAAGTCGGATCGGCAGCAAAAATTCGAACGTGAGATGAATGCGCGCCCGGCCAACCCCGGCCAACTCATCTAGCCCGGGGCCGTCGACCGTGAAATCCGGAGGGCCGGCAAGTTCAGCTCGATTGCGAGCAAGCAAGCCATAGTCGAATGCTTTGCGGCGAGCTTCATCCTCGTCATTCTGCAGATAGGAATTGTACAGCTCCGGATTAATTTTCCTCCGGTTCGTGCGCGCAATCACCTCGATGTTCCAGGTGTAGTCGCAGCGTTCGCACTTATAAATGTGCCAGACGTCTATGGTTTTCTTCTGTGCGTTGACTTGAAAGGCCCCGCTGGAAACAAAGTTTCTCTTCGTCTCGCAACCGGGGCAGCGCTTGACAATTTTCTGGCCCTCCAGGGGTCGGACAATCCACTCGACGCCTCGCGCTTGGGCTTCTTCCTCCATTTACATAGGATAGGTTGCGCGCGGCATATTTCAAGCAGGGCGGTCGGCGAGCCGCGGGGCCATGTCCTGAATTGGCGCCCATCGTCATCGGGCGCCGCCACGTCCAGCGCAAGAATGGCCCCCCTATCCGTCCAGAGCGTCAGCCAGCCTATCCGCCCGATCCGGTTGCGTAAGCAGCGCGTCGAGCGGGGCCGGTTCCGCATTGATGCGCACTCGATGGAGCGCGGGGCGCCGAAGCGCCAACGCCATGACATGCGCGGGCGAAGGCGAGAAACGCCGAAACAGCCAATTCTCTGGACGATCCGATTGCCGCGACGAAAAGCTGATTTGGAGCGGCTCCAGCGAGAAAGAAAAGGAATTGAGCGGGACTGACAGCCCGAGTCCCACGGCTTTGATGTAGGCTTCCTTCAAAGTCCATAATGCGAACATCGCCTCCTGCTGTCGCCCCGCCCGGAGCCGACGCAGATAGTCCACCTCTGCAGCAGCGAAAAACCGCGATGCCAAGTCCATGCTCATACGATCGGCATCAAGCCTTTCGACGTCGAGCCCGACGTCGTTGCCAATCGTCATGGCGACGGCCACGAGGCCGCGTGTATGAGAAATATTGAATTGGAATTCGGGTCTGTGTGCTTCCGCAATCAGTTCGGGTTTGCCGTGGGCGTTGCTGACAAAACGCCACGTGCGCGGATGCCGGGGAACGAGCGTTGACAGCATCCCGCGTAAGAGTGCGTGGGATGCGAGGTAGGCGTTGCGGTCGCGCTCAAAGTAAAACCGGTCCGCACGCCCGCGCTCATCAGCGTCGAGCATCCGCTCAAGCTTTTGCCAATGGTCACGCTCAATCGGCTCGAGCGTTAACCACCGGATTTCCACCGCATTACGATCGAGCATATTCGAGATGGCGTTGATCGAACTCAAGACACGTTGTTGTCGTTCTATCGCGATTGCCGCTGCTGTCATTCACGAAACCGGAACAGGAGTCATTGAGAAACTGGCCAAGGACTCGAAGTCGCGCAAGCTCGCCAATCGGTAGCAGCCATCACGGTCAGTCGAGACAAGGCCGGAATTGCGAATCTCCTCGTCGAGAAACAACCGCGTGAGCTTGCCGCCGCGCCTGCACTTTCGGTTGATGAACTCTACCGCCGCGCCGAAAGTTCTGTACACGCGCTCGGGATCGACGGCGGTTGTCGTAGGTTGATTTGGGCCGATCGACTCACACAGTCGGAAAACGCCGTGGTTATCCTGCAGCCGATATCTGTTGGTTGAGCGCAGGCGCGGCAGAAAGTACCCGGCGGTGATTGGCGCCGTGCCCGAGGGCCGAACGCATGTGTAAGCGGATTTGCCCGGTAAATCCGCCGCCACGGTACCCGGCATGAATTGCAGCAGGTTGAAATTGAAGTAGTCCGGGTCGCATTCCAGAATTCCGTAGCGCACGCAGTCGACGTCTTCCTCAAAGGTCGTCGGCCGAAAAGCTGCGACGCGAGTACCCGTCGAAGAGAGCACTGCCTTCGGTAAACCCAAGATCACGAAGAAGCTGCTGGGCAATCCCGCCAACGCCATCTCGCGGTAAACGCGGCGTATCTTTTCGCGATAAGCGCGGGCCTGTTCCCACTGGCGTTGCAGAGAACCATTGAATTTTTGCACAGCGATACAGACACCTTCATCGATGTGTTCGACGCCACAAAACATGTAAACGCAGCCGCACTGCACAAACTCCCGCATCAGCGCGAGGTCGATGCGGTCGATGCGCGTATTCGAGCCCCATATGAAGCCCTCCTCGTGAAGGATCGCGGCCTCACGCCGAGTGCTTCTATGTTGACGGTGAACGTGTCGACGTCGAGGTAAACGGAACTGTACCCTTGCTTGCGCAACTTGCTCAACTGAGCGCGGAAGCTCTCTTCCGACAAGCGCGCCACCTGGCTGCTCTCCGTACTCTTGTTGCAGAACCCGCAGACCCACGGGCAGCCCCGTTGAGTATAAAGCTGTGCTGTCTTTAGCGGCTTACCTGGCTGCGCAAAGATCTCCATGTTGTGGCGTGCGGGATTGTGTACCAAGCCGTAATTTTGCTCGACGCTGCTGATGTCGCGCACGCGCGGTGCAGTTGAATGGCGATACATCCCGTTATCGTCCAAATAGCACAGACCGCGGATGGAGCCCCTGGAGTCTCGGAAGTTCCCGGCGGCTACCGCTTCGGCAATTTGCACGACGGCCTCTTCGCCCTCGCCGTCGAACAATGCGGTGATCGCCGGTTGCACGCGCAATACGTCCTCCGCCGACTTCGCAGCGTAACCGCCGACAATGACCGGCGGCGCATGGCCGATTGACCGCAGATGACGGTGCAACCTGGTAAGCGTTTGATCCAATTCACCCCATTGCGGCGTCATGGCGCCGGCGACAATAATCAAGTCGGCGGTTGCGGCTGCCCGGCAGACGTCTGCCATCTCGACGCCCGGCTGCTCGAGATCCATCTGCCCGACGTTGCTGAAACCTGCATTGACCAGGCTGGACGCCAGAACGGGCAGCGCCTTATTGGCGCCGTTGAAGCTGCGATAGGCGAGCCGCTCGCCCAGCAAAAGAACATTGATCATGCGCCTGCCACTAATTCCGTGCTCTTGTTGCAACGCTTGCGGCACTGGCTTCGTGTTCAGCAAGAGCGAATGACAACGCCGCCAACAAAGCCTCGCTTCCGAAAAGGTGGGAGTTGATGGTTTCGCGCCGTGCTGCTCGACATGAAGTCCAATACCTCGTCCCAGGAACGCACCAAAGTACCAGCCAGTTCGAACAGAGAAAATCGCACGAAGCGCAGCCAACAGATCGGCAACGCTCACCAACTTTCATTTCAACCATCGGTTTGGTCAACATGTCTCATGCGTTTGCCCGCCACACGAACCGTGGGGACATCCGGATGCTTCGCGAACGGCGGCGTATTGAGTTGACTTCAATCAAAAATGTGCGCTGAAGAGCCGCCGGCCGATAAGGCTGCAACAAAACCTCATCATGCCCCGTCGCGAATCCCGGCCTTGCTGCGCGGATGGAGCCGGAAATTCAGGCGGCAGCGAGACGGAACCGGGGAGATAAATTTGAGCCTATTTCGGCGGCGAAGAACGGCCCCGTCCGGCCTTCACCTCAATGCGGGCCGGCGCGTCGGCACCTACCGATATTGATTGCGTGGATTGCGCCCAAAAGCTTTTGGGGCGTCGAGATGGCGGAAGTGCCGATAGCCGTCCACGCCCCGGCACAAATAGCCGGTAAAATCCGTCCAATCACCATTCGTCGTCTTGACCGGATTGACACACTTCACGCGCGTTGCGGCATAGCAGATCGTAAACGCGTTGCGTCGCCGATCGGAGCTATTGGCTTCCGAATAGTGCCAAGTCAACGCATGGTGTATGGAGATCTGGCCTGATTTGAGCGGCACGGACACTGCCTTCTTCTCGTCGATAGCGGCGGGATCCAAGTAGAACGGAAAGATGGCGGGAGTCCCGTTTCGAAGAGGCGCCGGGCCCTCGATATGCCGCTGCAGGCCGTGACGATGCGAACCGGGCATGACCCTAAGGCAGCCGTTTTCATCGTCGGCGTCGCCAAAGGCAACCCATACCGTTACAAGGTCGTGGGGGCGCAAGGGCCAATCATACCCATCCTGATGCCAAGGCACATGCCGCCCCTCGTGGGGCGTCTTGCACATCATGTTTGAGCTCCATTGATAGATATCCGGCCCTAAGACGTCCTCCACGCAATCCAGAATTCGTGGCTCATTGATCAGGCTGTACAGCCAATCATTCGATTGTTCCCAACAACAGATGGAATACGAAACTTCTCCCGGTTCGAGCAGTCCCAAGAGGCGGTCCAGATTTCGGCCAAGATCGGCGACCTCCGCCCCGGAGAAGACGCTCACCGGCGCGCAGTAGCCCTCGGAGCTGAATTGCTCCAACTGCTCCATGGTCAGAAATTTCCGCGTCGCCGCGCGGCTTCTCATCGGTCTGTCACTTTCAGCTGGACGAACGGACACCGTTTCACGTTTCCTTGGGTTGGAGTTTTGCCCTGCGTGCCGATCCGAGCCGGGGCTACGGCAATTTCTCGGCGAAAGAGATCTGATGCAAGAGGCTCTCGACGCCGTCAAGAATAGCACGCATCTCTTCCGACGAATGCAGCAAGCGACTGAATTCGACCTGGATGCAAAGCGCACCGTCGGCAATGTTATAGTCTATGGAAATCTCTCGGAATCGCTTATTCCCCGGATATTTCACGCGAGAGATTTTTTCCGGCGCCAACCTGGTCTTGATCCCATAGCGACCGAGTTCCAGACCGGCGAAATAATTGAAGGATATCTGCGGCAACGCTATTTCCCGCAGCGGCGCGAGCCAGGCGTCAGGCCGGCCTTCATGAAACATTGCCAGGCCGAACGCGGCGCCGCCTGTTGTTATCTCGTCGATCGTGGAGTCGACCAAGGCCAAGAGTGAAGAAAACTCAGCCGTGAAAAGGTCGAGGCAAACGAAAACCGGAAATGCGCAAAAGCCGATGAACTCCGGTACGGCATCTTCCACTGCCCGAAGAAAGTGTCCGCTTGTCCAAATTCCGAGCGGCAGCATCCCCGTGCCATATCGAGCGGCAAAGACACTGAGAAATGCCGCCATAACCGCATGATGAAGGAATGAATGGTGCGCGCCCTGAATTTTCGCCTCCAATCGCGCCGTACGAATCTTGTCAATGCAGCACGACAGCACTTTGCTGTTTGCGTGGACGTCGGTGGCGGATGACGTTGAACCTTGCCTGGGTATGCCGATGGTGCCGGCAGCATTCATCCGAGCCCAGCGCTTCAGGCAGTCGCTAAAGCCCGGGCGGAGGCAGTACCCTTCCAGCCATGAAGTGAATTCGGCGAGTGTCGTCGCAGGCTGCTCAAAAGCCGTCCCGCGTCCGGCCTGCAAGGCGCGATATTCCGAGCAAATATTCCGCCAGAGAAAGTGAAACGAATATCCATCGCAGATGAGATGATTGGCCAGAACAATGAGGCGATCTTGTTCAAGCGCCTCAAAACGTACCAAGACAACCTTGAGCAAACGGCTTTGAAAAATATCGAACCAGGTCAGTATTTCTTCGGCTTTGTTCGCCAAAAATTCTGCCGGGTTTTCGCTGCAGTTCTTGGCGACCTCGATAAATTCGAAAATTGTCGTCGGTGTTTCCGGACGGATTTCCTGGAAGTACCCGCCTTGGTCCATCGTGAAATCCGACTCGCAAGGAATCGTGACGACGGACAACGCTGTCCACGGCTCTGGCGAGGGTAACTTCGTCCAGCTTTTCCTCCGCCAAGAGAATTTCGCCAATCCCGTTGAAATGAGGATTCACGTCGAAGTACCGGAGATGAACGCCCTGTCCCAGATATGCGGCAAACTTTCTCATGCTTAGGTCCTTCGAAAGTCCGTTCCGCAGGCTCGAGGAAACAGCTTGGCGAATTCAAACGGCGCAACATGGAAGCAGAACGGCCGACATTGCGAAAGCTGCCCCAAAGCGACATAATTTTTGCCGGCGAGATACGGATGTCAGATCTCTCGGTACGGTAATTTTGCAAATGACCAGACGGCGTAACCAGCAACGTTTGCGCGCACCGTGATTGAAAACATGGCCGGCGGCGTCTTACGGAGAGGAAAGCGTTTGTGGCGACTGGCCAGAACGGATCTGGTCGAAGCGGGGATCGATCTTTGCTCGTGTGTTGCAGAGATATCTGAATTAGGACAGCCGCGATTTCAGCAGTGTCCTTACGCCGTGACGGCCGATTGGGAGCGCCGATTACATGAAAGCTTGGGCGCTACCTGGCCCTGTGACGCCGCTTCGGAGTTTTGGCCCTTATGGGCGGACGTACTGGAATCTTTCAGGACGAAACAGGTCAGCATTGGGCGAGGCGCTTTTGCCGGATGGGGTGACGGCGAGCCGGGATTGACGCGGGCCGTTTGGTGCCTGGTGCGTCACCTAAAGCCTGGCCATGTCGTGGAAACAGGCGTCGCGCGCGGCTTCACGTCGCGAATCATCCTTGAAGCATTGGAACGGAACGGAGCCGGAAGCCTTTACAGCATCGACCTGCCGCCGCCATTGAACCCCGAGCTGCATGACCAGATTGGAATGGCGGTTCCGGCGAAACTGCAAAATCGCTGGTCGTATCTCAAGGGGTCCAGTCGTCGGCACCTGCCTCGATTGCTGGCCGATCTCGGATCGGTCGACCTCTTCATCCATGACAGTGCACATACCGAATATAATACCAATTTCGAATTGAAGCGGGCTTGGTCCTCATTAAGGCCAGGTGGCGTCATGGTGGCCGACGATATCGACTCGAATTGGGGTTTCCGCGCCTTCATGCAGGCGAATCCCGGGCACGCGTTCATCATCTATCACGCTGAGCCATTGGCGCCTGACCCGGTCCGCTTTGATGCCAAGGGATTGATCGGCATTGCCGTGAAGAATAAAGCCTGATTGTCGCATCCCGGCCGCATCGTGCTGAGTGGATATTTCGATCTCGCGATCATGGGATCGCATAGACGGCTGCAAACACGCAACACTCGCGCATTTGCGCCGGTGCAGATTTTCTGCAGTGTCCTCATGACTTTCTGCAGTGTCCCCATGTCCAATGGCGTTGTCCTCGTGCGGTTTCGCTGCGCTTCGATGCTCCATGCGGGCGGCCCCTGATAATGATCGAACCCCTCGCCCAGCGCGCAAATGGACAGGAGCGCGGCGGGCAAACGACCTGCAATGATCCGTCGGCGTGCACCCTGTTGTTGGGCGCTTCAGCCGTGCCGCCCCCCCTCGCCGAGCAGCTCGACCGCCGCCCCCGCGCGTTTCGTCTGAACGCGGTATCGGGTGGTGTCATGAAGCGCTGCAGTATACCAGCCTTAGTGCGAGAGAATAAATAAGCATACATTCTGTATGGCATGAGGACACGCCTACAGAGATACGTACATTATATAAGGCGCCCTCCACATGTGATGGCTCCGCCCGGACTTGTCGCGAGCCTCGCGTAGCCTCGATCATGCCGCACAATCCCGGCCATTCGCGGCGACCCCGGGCACCTAACCTCAGGGTCGCGGCGCGCTGACCGCCTCAATTGCCGGGCCACCGCGATCGAAGTCGGCATCTCGTTGTTCAACGCCGCCGATGGCTTCGACATCCATCCCCAACGTCCGTCGAGACTGTTGATCCCTGCCCGGCCCCGAACTTCTTCCTGCCATGTCGCGGGGATGCTATTCGCAGCTCAGCGACCCGCCGCCGAACCACCAACTGACGAAGCCTCGTGAGCACCCCGCGATAGCTTTATAACAAGCAAGGTCGCACGGACAAACCCATCGGAACAAGAAGTACCGATTGATGCAATGCTGCAGACGGCTCTAAAAGAGGTGAGGTTCATGGAGTTGCGATCGATTGGATCGATGACCTGTACCTGAACGTTTGCCATGAAAAGACCTGGGAAATGAAAGGGGTGCCATGAGCACGATCCTTGACATCCTCGCCAGCATTCCGGCGAACACTCCCGTGATTTTTGCTCCGGGACGACGTGATCTCGACGGCCGCGATCTAAGGACTGCTGTGGCGAATTTTCGCGCCGCCGTTCCAGGGGGGCTCGATGACCGTCGTGTAGCTATCGTAGGCCCTGACACCGCCGAAACCGCGCTTGTGCTGCTCGCAGTTGCCTCAACCGCGACCGCCGCGCCGTTGAACCCACAGTTCACCGAATCCGAATTCGCGTTCGAATACCAAGATCTGGGCGTCGATCTCGTGCTTCTTCACGTATCGGCGCCCGCTCCGGCCATGGCGGCGGCAATACAGCTGGGGCTTCCCGTCGCACGGTATGATGCTGTCAGGGAAGCGCCAGCTGGGATCGCCCACATTGTCGACGCGTTTCCGTCGGCACGATCCGCCACACTGCGTCAGCGCGAAGGCACCGCATTCGTCCTGCATACTTCCGGCACCACAAGCCGACCAAAGATTGTCCCGCTGCTGGAGGATCGCATCATAATATCGGCCGAGAACATCGCGCGGCGTTTGGGGCTGACCGACGATGACAGGACGTTGTCGATCATGCCCTTATTCCACGTCCACGGCATCTTGACCGTGTTCCTAACGAGCCTGGTGTCTGGCGCGTCAGTCAGCTTTGCCGGCGTATTTGATCCTACGCGCGTATTCGAATGGCTGGCGCATTCGCGACCGACTTGGCTGAGCGCCGTGCCGGCGATGCACAATGCGATACTCGCCCGGGCCCAAATCGAGGGACGGACCGGTCTTCATGGATTGCGTTTCGTGCGGGCGTCGTCAGCGCCGCTGCCGACGCGAACGCGAGCGGCACTGGAGCGTTTTTACGGCGTGCCCGTTATAGAAATGTACGGCATGACCGAGATCGAGCAGATCGCGTGCCAAGAATTGCCGCCGGCCAAGCGCAAGGCTGGCAGCGTCGGGCGCTCGGGCGGGCCGCGCATCCGCATCCTTACCGCAGACGGCCGCGACGCTCCGGTTGGTGTCGTAGGTGAAGTGTGCGTCAGCGGCCCCAATTGCTTTCCCGGCTACGAGAACAATGTGCCGGCGACACAGGCAGCATTCGTCGACGGCTTCTTCAGAACCGGCGACCTCGGCCGCTTGGATGAGGATGCCCATTTATTCCTGGTCGGCCGAGCCAAGGAAATTATCATTCGCGCCGGCGAGAAGATTTCACCAGTTGAAATCGAGGAAGCAATAAGCGATCACCCTGGTGTAACCGAGGTGGCGGCATTTGCCGTTCCCGATGCAGCATTGGGCGAGGAAATAGGGCTTGCGGTGATTGCTCGTGACCCCGTTCCCACCCCCGCCGACCTGGTCAGACATGCCGCTCGACGCTTGGCACCATTTAAGCTGCCGAAGACAATCATCATTGTTGATAGTTTGCCGCGCGGCCCCACGGGAAAGCTGCAACGCCGCGCGCTCAGCGAAATGTTCGCCCGCGACCTTACAACGAATGTAGCGGACGCTTCGCGCGACGAGCCGCCGCGAGACGCGCTGGAAGCGACCGTGGCGGAGGTTTGGTCGGAAGTCCTGAAAATTGCGCCGATCGGGCGGCGAACGAGCTTCACCAGCCTGGGTGGCTCCTCTGAAGGCGCCGCCAAAGTCCTCATGAACCTCGAGCGGCGGCTCGGTCGTGCGATTCCGCTTGGCCTCATACTGAAGGCCGAGACCATCGAGGACGTTGCCAAGACACTGTCCGCTACAGAATGATTATACCGACGGGCATAGGCGCATGACACCGATGATGAAGGGAGCGCCCGTTATTGTTGGCATGGCGTGTCATTACCGCGGCGGCGTCGGGCCAGCCGCTTATTGGGATTTGTTGACTCGCAATGCCAGCCTGCAACAGGAGCCCTATGAGCGCGTAACCCCGGACGGAGAGGCACTCGACGAGATCGAGACATCGCTCGCCGCAACGCTCGTGCACGAGGCGCTGGCTGATGCCGCCGATCGCATTGCCGATCGTGACCACTCGCAAACTGCGCTTTATGTAGCGCGCGCGCGTCTGCGAATGGACGGACGCATCGGTCAGTTGATCGCGCCTGTGATTGCGCGGCAGCTCGACCTGAGAGGTCCTATACTCGACGTCGACGCCGATTGCGCATCTGCCCTGGTCGCGATCGCCCATGCCTGCGCCGCGCTTCGGGCGGGCCTGTGCCGCACGGCGATCGTCGTGGCGGTGCGATCCGCATCTACTGCTCGCGAGATTAGAGCGCTGGCCCGATCCGGTGCGACGTCATCGAACGGCCGTGGCCGGCCCTTCGACAGCCTTGCTGATGGTTATGTGCCGGGCGCGGGTGGTGGTGCAATCGTGCTTTGCACGTCTGCGAGCGCTGGATACGGCTCGATAGTCGGCGCAGCCGCCGGTCATGTCGGCAATCGGTCCGCCGGCTTCGCCATGAGCTTCGAGCCTTTCGCCGATATCGTCCGGCGATTGTGCGCTGATATTGCGCCAAACCGGATTGGTTACGTGGAGGCCAACGCTGTCGGCTCTCGGATTGGCGACGAACTTGAAGTGCTTGCGCTTGCCGAGGGGTTGCTGCGAAACGATCCAACGCTGATCGGCGCGGTCAAAGGGCTCATCGGCCATCTGCAGGCGGCGTCGGGCATGGCCGCGCTGCAAAAGGTCGCGTTGATGGCCTATCACGGCACCATTCCGGCATGTGAACGACCGCGGGCGACCGTCCCGGCTCTCACGGGCAAGTCGGCGAAGCTAACCTTGGCCGCAAATCGACGCCGTGGCCAGTGGACGGGCCGACGGCCCTGACCGTAGCCGTCGGCCAATGCGGCACGCTTTCTTTGGTAGCCTTGGCACGCACCGCGCCGACATCAGCGCCCACCTGCAGGGAATCTTCTCCGAGGGCATCGGCCGTCTCAACGACGGCACGAGATTTAGCCACCGCGCCGTCAGTGCGCGCAATGACAATGGCCGTCCTGGTCGACGTCCTCGGTACCACGACCCCCAGAACATTGGAGAAGCTGGAGACGGGCTCATTTTTTGAGCTCGGCCTTGACTCCATCAAGGCTGCGACTGCGGCGCGAAAACTTTCGGACGAGTTGGGCATACCGATCTCGCCGGTACTTTTTTTCAAGCGAGATCGGCTGGCCGCGCTTGTCGCTGATCTCGTCGCCGCCAAGGCGAATGGCACATCGAACGCCGGGAGTCCCACGCGGGATCTCGAAACACTGATATTGTCTGAGCCCGAGCGACATGCCGATAGCTCAGACAATGGGAGATCAGGTCGTGTCCACGAGTACGATGGATCAAGGCGGAAATGAACGAACGCGGCTGCGCGCCGCGCCGGCGAAAAATTTCCACCATGAGAGACTCTGGCGCGCTCGGTCCGCTGGAGAGTGCGCTGCGACCGAGCGAGCGAGCGGCGTCGCCGGCCGAGGAGCGGATGTGGTGGGCCTGGCGCGCCGGCACTGCAGGTCGCGCTCACCATACGTCGTTCGGTCTCGACATTCGCGGCGATGTCGACGCCGACGTGCTGCGCAAGGCGCTTCGACTTGTGATGGCGCGGCATGAATCGCTGCGCACCCGCTTCGTGGCGACCGACGCCGGCTTGATGGTGCATCACACGTCACTGGCCGAGCTCGCCACGCCGTTCCAGGTCCTGGACTTGCGGGATCGCATCCAGGGTTCGAATCCCGACGCCAATGAGGACACAGACGGTGAGAGCCAACTGAAAGCCGTGCTTGCCGAGGCCTTCAGCCACCCCTTCGATCTGGAAGAAGCCCCGATATGGCGGGCAATTCTCATCCGCCGCGGATCGGAACGGAGCTATTTGCACGTTGCCATTCACCACGCGATCAGCGATGCCGCCAGCTTCGGCATCTTCTTTCGTGACCTCTACGCCAGCTATTCGGCGCTGCTGCTGGGAAGCGTCCCCGAGTTGATGCCGGCGGGGCGATCGACCGTACCCGCGGCGCCGGAATCAGACCAGGCCAAGGCGCTGCAGTACTGGCTGGAAACGCTCCGGAATGCGCCGCGGCCCGTCTGCCTTCGTCCCGACATCAGTGGTGCAGACGGCAGCCGAATGAATACAGACCGCGAAGGTGGAGTCTTCGTCCGCCCGCTCAACGCCGCTTGGCGCAGGGAGTTCGAGCGAGCGGCCGCGGCAGCAGCCGTCACGACCTACGAGGCCATGCTCGCCTGTCTGATGGCGGCGCTGCATCGATTTACCGGACAAAATAATATTGCACTGGGGTCGATGACGGCGGGGCGCCAAATCCCGGAGGACGAATTTGCAATTGGCTGCTTCGCCGAACCGGTAGCTTGGCGCGTTGCCGTCGATCCCGCGACCGGTGTCCGTGAACATGTGGCGCATGTTGCGGACCGGGTGCGACAAGGCTTGCTCCACGCCTGTGTTCCATTCCAACGCATTGTCGAGCGGCTTGCCCCTCTTCGGGACACCGAAGCGTCACCTCTGTTCTCGATGCTTTTCATACTTCAAAGCACGTTTGGCACGATGGATGGCCGGCTCGGCGACGCCGAAGCGACCCTGGTATTTGAGGACGAACTGCGAGGGGCGTCGGAGTATGAGATCTTCATCCAGGTCACACCCCTTGACGGGTTCGATTTGCGCGCAACCTATCGCCGCGCGAGATATAGCCGCGAGATTATTGGCGACTTGCTCGATGCCTTCGTCCTCGTTATGGCGGCATTCGCCTCTGGCTCTAGCGATTCAGTCGGCACAGTCGATGTATTGCGGCCTCCGACACGCGCGGCCCTCCTATTCGATCCGAACGCAAACAGCCAGCCGCGCGCGGAAGGCGAGACCATCGTCGACTTGTTTGAACGCGCCACCAAACGAGACCCTTCGGCTGTCGCCATTCATGCTCGCGGCCACACACGCAATTACGGCGAAGTGAATCAGGATATGCGCAGGACTGCCGCGCGCTTGCTTGCGGCCGGCGTGGCCGCGGGTGATCGCGTCGGGGTCCTGATGGATCGTGACGTGCGCCTTCCGGGCGCGCTGTTGGCGATATTGCGAATTGGGGCGGTTTACGTACCGCTCGATCCCGAACATCCAAGGGCGTACCTCTCCCAAATAATCGAACATACCAAGTTGGCCGCGCTTATTTGCGACCGCCTGAACGAAGCGAACGCGCGCGAGGTAACCTCAAGCGCGAAAATTATCCTGATTGATGAAGCGGAGAGGTCGGTCGGGCGCGATGCCGCAGCCGAGATTGCTCTCGACGGGCTCGCCCGGCCTTCCCAGACATCAGCCGCGTACGTCATCTTTACGTCAGGCTCGAGCGGGGTGCCGAAGGGCGTGTTGGTTGGCCATCGGAGCCTGCACAACTTGGTGTGTTGGGCGGGCGAGACATTCACGCCGGCCGAGTTGCGCGGCGTTCTTTGCGCTAGTTCTATAGCATTCGATTCTTCTATTTTTGAGCTGTTCGCGCCGCTTGGTAACGGTGGTGGAATTGTCTTGATCGAAAACCTGCTGCAGCTTGTCGATCGCAGTGCGCGGCTGCCGGTCACCCTGCTCGTTACCGGTGCGCCAAGCGCGTTCTTGGAAATCGTCCGCGCCGGTGGCGTACCGCCGACGACGACCGCGGTTATCCTGGCCGGCGAGCAGGTGTCACGCGCCCTCGTCGACGACCTCTACGCTATTCCATCCATCGAGCGCGTGTTGAACGTCTACGGACCAACCGAGGCGACAGTTTACGCTACCGCGTTTGAGGTCCCGCGCAATGGGTCGGGCCCGCCATCGATCGGAACGCCGATCGCCAACACACGCGCCTATGTGCTTGACGAATGCGGCGGCGTCGCCCCGTTCGGCGTCATGGGCGAGCTCGGGCTCGGCGGTCGCCAACTCGCACTCGGCTATTTCGGCCGCTCCGACTTGACCGGAGAGCGCTTCGTGTCGGACCCGCACGTCCCTGGTGAGCGCGTGTACCGAACCGGCGACCTGGCGGTGCGGACACGTGATGGCCTGTTATGGTTCCATGGACGCAAGGACGGTCAAATCAAGCTCCGCGGCGTGCGCATAGAGGTCGAGGAGATTGAGGCGCAAATTTTGCTTCACAAGGCAGTGCGTCTGGCCGCGGTCAAACTCGTGGCTCCGCCCGAGGCCGATCCCGTTCTCGTCGCCTATGTCGTTCCGCGCGATCCAACGAGCCCACCCGACGCCGACGCATTGCGTGCCCACGTCGCGGCACTGCTGCCTCGACTGAAGCTGCCAAGCGTCTACGAAATCCGATCGAACTTGCCGCTGAACGCAAACGGCAAACTCGACAGGTCCAAATTGGAGCCTCCCGCGGTTCGCCCGGCACACCGCGTGCGGACGTCGACGTCCCGGACCGAGCAGGCCGTTGCGGAAGTTTGGCGCGATGTGCTCCGCCATGGTGATTTCACTCCTGACGACGCCTTTTTTGATCGCGGCGGGCATTCCATGCTGCTGCTGCAGTTGCAGGCTCGGCTCCGCGAGCGGTTTGGCCGAGCGCCCGAGATCATGACTTTCTTTGAGGCTTCAACCGTTCGGGACATCGCAGCTTGGTATGACGGACGATGGACCAGCGACAGCTACGCAGCGGCAACCGATACATTACCGGCGAATGCGCCACAGGCCCGCCGCGGCGCCGACGGGGATGACATTCATGAAGTGGCGATTGTGGGATTTTCATGCCGCTTGCCTGGCGCAAACGATCCGAATGCATTGTGGACCGCACTCGAGACTCGGGCCGATGTGGTGAAAAAGGTGCCGCCACAGCGTTGGTCGCCGTTGAGCTACGCGACCGCTGAGGAGCCCGAGGGCGGAGCGATGCAGTGGCTCGCCGCACTCGACGATATTGCCGGCTTCGATCCTGAAGCATTCGGCATGACGAAGCGCGAAGCCGATCTTGCCGATCCGCAGCTGCGCTTGCTGCTGGAGCTAAGCGCGGAGGCCATTGCCGATTCCGGCCGGGCGAAGCGTGGCGGATTACCACGCAAGACCGGCGTCTATGTCGGTGCCTCCTTCCTGGACTATGCCACGATCCTCGCAAGGGCCGGCATTGTTGATGGCCACAAATCAACCGGCAATGCGCTCAGCATGCTGGCGAACCGCCTGTCCCGGGAGTTCGGGCTAACAGGGCCAAGCCTATGTCTCGACACCGCTTGCTCGAGCGGACTTGTGGCTCTCGACATGGCTTGGCGAGCCATCGTAGCGGGGGACATCGAAGCCGCTTTAGTTGGTGGCGTGGCTTTGATGATCTCGCCGGAGAATATGGCGGACTGGCGGGCCGCCGGAATGCTGTCGCCACGTGGCCGCTCCCTGAGCTTCGGTGCGGAAGCTGACGGCTTTGGTGTTGGCGAGGGGGGCGTCGTATTGGTCCTCAAGCCACTTGCCATCGCAATGAGAGAGGGTGACCCGATCCACGCCGTAATACGCGGCACCGCAGTGAGCCACGATGGCGGCGAGAGTATCGGCGTCGCGGCTCCGAGCGTGTCCGCACAGGCAAGCGTGATATGCGCCGCACTTAATGCCGCTCGGCTACGGCCCGATGATATCGACGTTGTCGAGACGCATGGCACGGGAACGCCGCTGGGCGACCCGATCGAATGGCGGGCGCTTGCGGACGTGTTTGGAGCGCGCGCGCCAACCCTGCCGCCATGCCGAGTTACCGCGGCCAAGAGCGTATTCGGCCATCTCGGTTCAGCAGCCGGACTGGTCGGCGTGGCAGCCATGTTGAGCGCCTTGCGCTATGGCCGGACAGCGCCAATTCGCGGCTTCGGTACACCCAATGCGCATCTTGCCAAAACATCGGCTCTCGCCGTTGTCGATGAGCCGCAGCCTTGGCAGCCCGGTTCGCGACGGCGGATAGGCGGCGTCAACTCGATCGGGTTTGGCGGAGTTCTATGCTCACGCGATCATAGCCGAGGCGGAGCGACCGATAGCTTCGGACACGACCGCCGCGGACAGCCCTTTCTTACTCGTGCTGTCGGCACAGAATGCCAGGCGGCTGGTCGCCTTGGCGCAGGCGCTGCTGCCTTTCGTCGAAAGCGCCGATGTGACCGGTATCCGCAACTTATGCGCAACCGCCGCACGGCAAGGCGATCCACTTCAGCTGCGGTGCGCAATTATGGCGCGCGACGCCGAGCAACTGGGCGATCGTCTTGCGCTTCTCGCGAATACGGACCCAGCGAGCGATTTCGTCGCATTGCGGCGTCGTTCCATTCTGGTTGGACCAGCGGTCGGCGGCGACATCGGCTCGCGAATATCGAACGGCGACTCCGCCGAAGCCGCAGCGGTGCGCTTTGTCGAGGGTGAAACGGTCGACTGGAGCGTCCTCTTTCCCCTCGGTCAATTTCAACGCGTGGCTCTGCCGACGCCGCTGCGGCGGATCCGCTGCTGGGCTCTCGACGGCGCAACCGCGCCAGCCGAGTCTTTGGCAGCTCCCCAGCATGCCGCGCCGCGGGCTGCTCGTCCGGCACAGGCGGCCAACTCCTCCGGCCTTCTGGAACCGATCTGGACACCAACGGCCGACGCTTTCGACTCCTCCTCGTCTACATTCGTCGCACCCCGTCAGCTTGCTCAAATTGGCAGTTCGAACGAGCCAATTCTCATGACTGGGGCGGCGGCCGGCGTCGCCGATCTTGTCGATCGGTTCACGGCCTCAGGGCATCCTGCTGCTCGGGCGGAAAACGCGACTACGCCCTGCACGCGGCTCATCGTGGTCGAGCCATCTCACCCCATCGCGCTGGTTGATGCGGTAAGGCGATTTGCGCCGCGCGAATGCGTCCTCATTACGAATACGGCACAAGCGGTCACGGGCGTCGACCGCGCTCTCAACCCGCTCCAGGCCGCCTCTTGGGGCTTGATCGAAGCGCTCGCGCGCGAATACCCCCAAATGGCTACGCGGTCGATTGACATCGACTGCACGAGCCAGCGTACCTGCCTGATCAACGAAATCCTGGCTGAGGACGGACGCAAGGCCGTCGCCCTACGCTCGGGGCGACGATTTATTCCCGCGACGCGCGCTCTTGAGGTCGAAGGCCGGGGTGCCTCGCTTATCCGCGGCGGGCGCTATCTGATAACCGGGGGCACCGGAGGCGTTGCCGAGCGTTTGATCGGCTGGCTCGCGAACCGTTACGATGCTCGAGTTTTTGTGCTTGCGCGACGGGCTCCCGCGGGCCCCAGTCCAGCTGATCGCGCCGACGGTACCTGGTTTGGCGATATCACAGCACCCGGCGAGGTCTCCCGATTGGTCGATGAGGTCCATCGCACGATCGGCGGAATTGACGGCGCGTTTCACCTCGCCGGCAGCTTCGTACGCACGCGCATTGCTGACGTAACGCGGGACGATTTCGACGCCGCGCTCACCCCGAAACTCGACGTTGCGCTTGCTCTCGACGAGGCGTTGGAACATTTCGAGCCGCAATTCTTGGCAGGATTTGGCTCTTGGGCGGCATATCGCGCGCCGGCCGGCTATGGTCCGTATGCGGCAGCGAACCGTGCGCTCGCGGCTTTCATGACGGCGCGCCGCGCGACCGGTAAGCCGTATACGACGCTGGTCTGGCCGGGATGGCAGTCTACGGGTATGGGCACGGCTGTCCTCGATACTGGGGACACATTAGAAGTCGGGACCGCCCTTGGATGCATCGAACCCGCGCTGGCTGCCGCTGTAGCCGAAGTCCTCGTGACCGTGCCGCCGTCGTCGACACGCTCTGCGCTGCCGGAAACCGGCCGGCGCAACGCTGTTGAGCGTCCGCCGGCAGCCGCATCGGATTGGCATGTTTTGGTCGAAAGCCGCATCGCCGAGCATCTGGGCGCCGATGTCGCGCGCCTGCGCGGCGGTGCCTCGTTCGTCGAACTTGGCCTGGATTCGATCGGTGCACGGTCGCTGGCGCGAGCCGCCGGCGATGCAGCCGAAGTCAATCTCTCCCCGACCGTCTTCTTCAATTACGGCACGCTGGAGCGGCTCCTGAACTCGATGCCGCGAACTGCGCGCAGCCAATGGCCCGAACGGCGTTGCGCACGCCTCGGTCGCACGGGCGACAAGTCCTGAGCCCGTGGCGATTTCAGCAGTGTCGGGCGCATCGGATTGGCGCCTTTTGGTCGAAAGCCGCATCGCCGAGCATTTGGGCGCCGATGTCGCGCGCCTGCACGGCGGTGCCTCATTCGTCGAACTTGGCTTGGATTTCGATCGGTGCACGGCCGCTGGCGCGAATCGTCGCCGATGCAGCCGAAGTCAATCTCTCTCCGACGGTCTTCTTCAATTACGGCACGCTGGACCGGCTCCTGGCTCGATGCAGCGAATTGCGCGCGTCCACTGGACCGAACGGCGTCGCCCATTCCTCAGTCGCACGGGCGACCGGTCCCGGGCCCGCAGCGACAGCAACGCCGATCGACGATGATGTCGCGATCATAGGTATGGCGTGCCGGTTTCCAGGCTCCGACGACACCAACGCGTTTTGGGATGCGCTAGTGTCAGGCCGCGATTGTATCGGTCCGGTGCCCGTCGAGCGGCGTGCCGCGGATCTGGCTGCGCCGATTTTCGAGCGCTGCACGGGAGGGTTTCTGTCGCATATCGACGGATTTGACGGGACGCCATTCGGCATCTTGCCGGCTGAAGCTCGCATGCTTGAGCCGCAGCAGACAATTTTGCTGGAAACCACGCTGCAGGCGCTTGAGGACGCCGGTGTCGCCGATGGCATTCGCGGAGCTCGCGCGGGAGTGTTCGTCGGCGCCAGCGCAAATCCGTTTCCAACTCCCGACCGCGGGCCCCTCACCGCCCATTCGCTCATCGGCCGTGGCGTTGCGCTGCTGGCAAATCGTATCTCGCACGCATTCGATCTCACGGGGCCAAGCCAGGCCGTCGATACACTGTGTTCCTCGGCGCTGGTTGCTCTGCATCAAGCCGTGCGGAGCTTGCGGGACAATGAATGCGATCTCGCAATAGTTGGCGGCGTGCGCATCGGATTATCGGGGCGTTACTATGAGGGTGCGATTGCGATGCAGGCTATATCGCCGAGTGGGCGCTGCCGTCCCTTCGGCGAAGGCGCCGATGGCATGGTGCCCGGAGAAGGATGCGGCGTCCTGGTGCTTGAGCGACCGGCCAAAGCTCGCGCTGCCGGCCGCCGTGTCCGCGCTCTGGTTGCGGGCACCGCAGTCCTGCATCAAGGTCGCAGCCCTGGTCTCGCCACACCGGTGGCCGCGGCGCAGGCAGCCGTCATCCGTTCGGCACTCGCCGACTTTCGGATCGACGCGTCCAAAATCGACTACATCGAAGGCCATGGAACCGGCACGGCGCTCGGCGACCCAATCGAAATTGAAGGCTTGGCGAAAGTATTTTCGTCCGAACGACGGCGTCAGTTGGGGTCGGTGAAATCCAATATCGGTCACCTCGAGCCGGCGGCGGGCATCGCCAGCTTGATCAAGGTGGTGCTCGCGCTCGAGAATCGTCGCATCCCGCCAAGCCTGCATGCCCATCCGACAAATCGGCTCATCGATTTGGATTTTCTTGGCTTCGAGGTGCCGCGAGAGCTGTGTAGATTGGCCTGCGCGGTCGGCGGAGGCGCGTGCCGCCGGAGTAAGCGCCTTTGGCATTGGCGGCACGTTGGCGCACGTCGTACTGCGTGCCGAGCCAACCACGACGACTGGCCTGTCGGTCGAGCCCACCACCGGCACATTGATAGTGCCCGTCCAGGCATATTCGACGGCGGCGCTTGCGCGCACCGCGGTCCGTTACGCCGGCGCATTCGAACATGCCAAGGCATCGCCGAAAGACCTGTGCCACAGCGTTGCTGTTGGGCGCTTGCAAAAGCCGATTCGCGCGGTCGCGGTCGGCCGCAACGCCGCCGAGCTTATCGGCAGGCTGCGCGAAATTGCACAGCGCCCAGTGCCTCGGGATACCGTGCAGCGGACACCGAACGGCGCGCCGCGCGTTGCGTTCTCGTTTTCGGGTCAGGGTGGCTACCGACCGGGGAGCGGCGCTGACTTATATCGCATCTATCCTGCATTCCGCGCCGCCTATGACCGCTGTCGTGCGGGTTTCAACGCGCTCGGATTATCCATCCCAATACCGGTCGAGGCTGCCGGCGAAGCCGCATCTGATCAGATCGAACCTCTGGTCATGCAACCGGCGCTGATGGCGCTGCAGATTGCGCTTGCTGCTCTTTATGAAGACGCCGGCGTGCGTCCCTTGGCGGTGACCGGGCACAGTCTCGGCGAAATTGCCGCCGCTGTCGCGGTCGGTGCTCTCAGTCTCGATGACGGCATCACATTGGTGGCTGCGCGCGCGCGTCAAATGCAAGCCATGCCGGCCGGCGCGATGCTAGCCATCCGTGCCGATCCGAAAACGGTCGAAGCGGTGCTGGCGCGCCTTGCGGCAGCGCCCGATATCGCAGTCCTCAATGCGCCCGACGAGGTCGTCGTGTCGGGTAGCCCCGAGGCGATCGCACAGGCCGCAAATCTTGCCGAGCAAGCTGGATTGGGCCACGCGCCAGTCCCGGTCAACCGTGCCTTCCACTCCCATGCGACAGAGCCGATCCTCGCCGAGTTTCACCGCGCCATCGCCCATTTGACGCCGTCGGCCGAAGCGAACGGTGTCTCATTCATCTCGGCCGTGAGTGGCCGTATCGAACCTGCCGCAGCACTGACGCCGACTTACTGGAGTCGGCACATCCGTGAGCCCGTCAGATTCACCGAGGCGGCTGTCCGGATTGTTGAGCACGCCGACATTATCGTCGACATTGGTCCCGACGGCGCGACCAGCCGCCTCGGACCGCGCTCGATGTCCAGTCGGTCGAGCGCGCGCTGGCTAGGACGCAACGGCACGGCGGAGAGCTTTTCGCTCTCTTTTGCCCGCATCATTGGCGACCTGTTTCTCGCCGGAGTGCCGATTACGTGGTCAGCCCTTCACCCCGGGGCGCGCCGGGTCGAGGTCCCGCCTTATGCTTTCGACGTTGCGACCGGCGTCAGCGCTCGGTCTGCGCCGGCCGTTGAATCCGCCGCGTTGCCTGCTGATTCTGCAGCCAACGAGGACCGATCATCTGCCCTTGTCGGCAATAGCGCCGTCGAACAGGAGGTCCACGGCCTTGTTGCAAAGGCACTCGGACTTCCTTCGGCTTTGATCGCCAGGGATGCGCGCCTTATGGAGCTCGGTGCAGATTCTCTTATTCTCTCCAGCCTCACGCTCCGCCTCAAGGAACGCTTTGGCGCTCACGTGCCGACACGACGTTTTTTTACCGACTTGGGGACCGTGGCCACCATCGCGGCGCACGTCGCCGATATGCCTCGGCCTGCAGCGCGCACAGCATTGCCGGTGGCTGAGCAACACGATATTGCACCTCCCAAGAGGCAGGAAATACACGAGACTCAAGCCACTGCCGGGCGCATTCGTCAGCGCCTATCGTGAACGTACAAGGGGCTCATTCCAGAGAGCCGTCGCGTGCCGCGAGGTGCTCGCCGATCGGCGCGTATCCGCCAGTTTCACTCCCGCCTTGAAAGAAACCCAATATCCGATCGTATCGCGGCGGGCCTTCGGCGGCCGCTTCGAGGATATCGATGGCAATACATACGTCGATATTGCCATGGGCTTCGGAGTTCAGCTGTTTGGTCACGCTCATCCGCCGATTGTAGCTGCACTTCGCGATGCGCTGGCGCGGGGCCTCCATCTGGGACCACAGGCTGAGCTGGCGGCTGATACGGCCCGGCGCCTCACTGCCCTCACCGGAACCGAGCGGGTGGCCTTTTGCAACAGCGGCACGGAAGCCGTGATGCTCGCCGTCCGCTTGGCTCGCGCAGCCACGCGGCGCGACGTTCTCGTTGTATTCGACCGCAGCTATCATGGTTTCTGGGACGGCACACTGCTTCAGGCAGACGGATCCCGCGCGCAGCCGCTCTCGATCGGAATTATCCCCCAAGCGGGGCTGTCGGTGCGGGTGCTGCCGTTCGGCGACATTGACTCGCTCCAGTCTGCCTTGCCGGAGGCTGAGCGGATCGCCGCTGTATTGGTCGAACCGATTCCAAGCCGATTTCCGGAGTCGCGTCCCGGCGAGTTCTTGCGCGCGTTGCGCGCGCTTTGCGACCGTATCGGCGCCGCTCTCGTTTTCGACGAGGTGCTCGGAGGTTTCCGTTTCCACCCAGCAGGGGCAGCGGGTTACTTCGGGGTGAAGCCCGATCTCGCCATCTACGGGAAAATATTGGGCGGCGGCGTTCCGATCGGTGCCGTAGCGGGACGCGCGACCTATCTCGACGGTGTTGACGGCGGCTTCTGGGCCTATGGGGACACAAGCTTTCCCGCCTGTGAGCAAGTTTTCTTTGCCTCCACCTTCGCCAAGAATCCGCTCAGCATGGCCGCCGCCTCGGCTGTCCTCGCCGAATTGGAACGCGCCGGCCCTTCCCTCCAAGCCAACCTAGCCGGACGGACCGACGCGCTCGTCCCGCGGCTGGCCGCTGCTATCGAGGCGACGGGCGCGCCTATCCGGGTTACCAATTTCACATCGTTATTCGGCTTTGATGCTCCGCCGGGTTACGCGGAATTCTTTCGACACCTCATTTACCGAGGGGTGTATGTGTGGGAAGGGCGCACTTGCTTCCTATCCACGGCACATACCGACGAAGACCTGGACTGGCTCATCGGCGCGGTTGGTGACGCGGCTCGCGCCGTCGCGGATCCCGCCACCGCAACGGCGACCTGCCGAATGCCCTCGCCGCTGAAATTGAAATCAAGAGGATGTCGTGGCTGCCGCGACCTCCAATCCCGCCCAAGTGGCGGCTTACAACGACGCTACGGCAGCACCCTCGGAGGCATTGGAGGAGCCGGGCTCTACGTCAACAGCCGCCGTCATGCGAACGGTTGCAGTCATGCGGCATCACTCGGCGCCGGTCGTGCTGAGGCCGGTGCCGCCTGGAGATTCTCCGCCACTTCATCTCGTTCATCCGGGCGGCGGCGAAGTGACATGCTATTTAGATCTGGCGCAGGCCCTGGCTCCCATTCCGGTGTTGGCCTACGAGGCTACGGGGATTGACGGCGGAGCCGAGCCGCTCACCAGCGTCGAGGATATGGCGGAGTGCTATGTGAAAACGTTGATCACCGAGCAGCCGGTCGGACCTTATTGGCTAGGAGGGTGGTCGTTGGGCGGCGTGATAGCTTTCGACATGGCACGCCGCCTGGTTCAGCGTGGCCACCAGGTGAATCACTTGTTTGTCATGGATGCGGACAATCCCGCATCAGCATCCAATCAGACGCCGCGGACAGAGGCGGAGAAATTTCGTTTGTTTCGACGCAGCCTCGGATTTCCTTTCGAGTCCGGCACGAAGACCTCGGCGTTCGACGCCGACGGAGCGCTCGCTGGCTGTGTGGCCGAGATGATCGCGCGCGGCACGTCGTCGGCCCGTGCGTCGCACGAGATCGCGTTGCTGTGGAGCGTTTTTCGCGTGCATGTCGAGGCAATGTGGCACTACCGGCCTCGCCACTTCTGCGGTCCGATGACCGTGATCGCGGCTGCCGAACCGGAGCGTGCGGACGCGTTGCTTGGCTGGGAAGGAATGGCGGAGGTGGTCCGGCATGCCGTCGTACCCGGCGACCACTTTACGATGATGCACGGTGATACCGCGGCGGCCATCGCCAATTTATTGCGCACCGCATTG
This sequence comes from uncultured Alphaproteobacteria bacterium, assembly GCA_963831975.1. Lineage (GTDB taxonomy): Bacteria > Pseudomonadota > Alphaproteobacteria > Rhizobiales > Xanthobacteraceae > BOG-931. Next base: position 113,867 of record CAWHSO010000019.1, on the reverse strand, counting down.
CTCGTCCGTGAGGCATCTCGTTCCAGGTCGGGTCATGGGGCTGACCGGGCCGCGTCCTCGCATGGGTGACGCATCGTCCAGCCGTATCGCTGTGGTTCATCTCAATTCAATCAGAAGCGATTGCGCTCTGATATGAAATGGGTTGCTTTTGACGGCCATGGGCGAGCCGGGGAGCGGCAGCCACAAGGCTTTCCCGAAATTCCAGCCACAAGGAAGCAACTGTGTCGTCCGGCCCGAGGTGCCGGCAGAGCCCGCCGTGCCCATGTTCAGAATCGGTGTCGAGTTTAATGTGTTGCGTCAAAAAATGCCTGAATGCCTGAAGTAATGGATCGCTCCAATCCGGTGCATTCAAAATAGACTTAAAGACAAGCTCAAGACCTCCGTCTTCGTAGCTCGCCAAGCTGAAAATCCTGGTCATGTCATCGGTCGCACGCACCTTTGCCAAATAGGACGCCCCAACCGCTTCAAGTCTCAGACGACGATCCGCATCGATCGCCGTCAATTGGAGCGTTCTCCTCATGAATTCATCATGATTCATCCGCTCGCCAATAGCCGCGACGCCGATCCAAGGCGAAAGATTATCGGTATTTCGCTCGCCTCGATCAAGCTCACGTAATTTATCGTCATGAGGATACAAACCGCGGGCGATTTCGAGGTTCTCTCGGAACTGAACCGAAAAAAAGTAATAAATCCAGGCAACGTCAATGAGATCTTGGCGCGTGAGACGCTGCCAATCCAAATCGCAAATATCTTGAATCAAGCGCTCACGGGAAAGCGTTTGTGTCGCGGAGCTACTCACTTGCGGTACCGCCAACGCTGATCGAGATAACGGGTCACTAACATGAAACGAGACGCATAGTCCACTATCGCCAACTCACCTTGGCCGTCCATTTCGTTCGGAAAGTTGACGCTCAATCTTGTTCCACCGCTTGTCGTTCAGCCAAAACAGAAATCAGAGATCCATCTGCTCGAGCCCGAAGTTTGAAAGCAATCGAGCCGATTTTCAGTTGGTGGACCGCCAGAATTCGACAAATCAGAGGAACCTCCGGCAGTGCCTCGGGCAGTTGAAACGAAACCTCCCCAGCCTGCGGCGTCGCCGAAACGGATGCCTCATAGGCGCTTGTGCTCATCGGCGCTCTTGTATGCACCAGAGCAGCGATGCAAAGGCGCGCCAGCGCGCCGTCCGGGATTCCGGAAACAGCAACGATACGATCGTTGAGCCGGCTCAGGTTCAGCGCAAACCGCCAATCGGACGGCACGTCGATGCTGTCGGCGCAACACGCGCATCTGACGATCCGACGGGGATTGGCGCCGCGTTTTGGGAACGTCAACCAAAGGCTGCGAGCCGGCGCAAGGCAGGATGGGCATCGGTCATCCTCACTATTTCCTACGTCGAGGCCAAAGCGCTCGAAAAAGCCATCAAGCTCTGTTGCGTCGTTTAGAAAATCGAGCAACGCGGCATCCAACCTGGCGAGTCCTGATTGCCACTCCGACGAACCCCGACCAGTTGATATATCCTCGTGCTGCTCCAGCGCCTCGACCAGCGCATGTCCCTTGGCCGCATCGGCGGCATCAAGATTCGACCGGGTATGGATCGCGTGACGGATCGCATCCCGCAATAGCGTGATGTCCGGGTTGTTTCGAGACTGCCGTGGCTCTGGCGGACGCGTTGTGGGCGGCGTTAATCGGATTTCCGGAAGCACGTCGAACGCCGTCGAGGACTGCAGCCGAAAGCATGGATCGCCAACGACGCAGAGGTTCATGCCGAGCTTGGCAGCCAACGGTGAAGTGTTAAACCTGCGAACGGCGACTCCGGTCATCGTGCCGGAACACAGGGCGTTGATAAGTCCGTTCGCGGCCGCGCCATCCGCGCTAACGCGTTCCCTGCGCCAAGTCGTCACTATAACGCCGAAGTCGGCCTGCCGAAGCAGCATTTCGGCAAGTCCGCAATCGGCGTCGATAATCCCATCGGACACCCTTACGACATTGCAACTGAATATGACGCCGATATTGGCTCGTATCGCGGCCAGGGGAACGATCCAGCCAGCCCGCTGCGCTTCGGCGATCGTCGGCCAAGACGGAAAGCGCGTGCATCGTCGGACAATCTGACAATATGGAAGCAGCTGCCCTGATCTTGGCGGCGAAGCCAAAAAGGGACACCCGAACTGTCGCGATGAGAGACTAAGGTCGATTCCATCGCTATGGCCGGTTATGGTCAGCACCGCTGCACCGGCAGACAATGCCGAAAGCACCCCCGTGGATGACTGATTGCCGCCTATGATTAGGTCTGCGCCCCGGTCAATCCGATCGAGATCAAGCGTCGAATACAAGAAAACCCGCGTTGACGCCTGCGTAGACGGCCGAGAGAGCTTTTCGGCCTGACAACGACAAACCTTCTCGAGTTCGGCCGGGGAGGATGCAAAGAGCAAGCCGGGCACGCCACGGCAATCACCTCCCACGTACATGCGATGCATAAGCCGCGCCGACAGCCGCGCTGTCGTGCATACGACGACATCGTGCATAAATGCGGTGAACTCGTTTGGGTCGTCCCAGCCGCGATAGGACCTGCCGGTGAGCTTTGCGTAAAGCTGTCCTGCGGGGGCGGCTTCGCGGCCAAGTCCATGAACCGTACCCATATACATCGAATACGCCTTCCGGCACGTATCACGCACGTCCGGACATGAGTTCTTTTGATTGCCGTTGCGACAAGTCAGGCTGCGCGCGACAAAGCAAGTTTAGCACAACGAAGGCGTTCGCGGTGCCATGCTCTCCGCGAGCGACCCGCATACGTCACGGACGGTTGAAGTCGAATGCCGATATGAATTGGTTCTGTTCAAAACCACGGCGCGTGCCCATACCCCGGCTGGTTCGCGGCGGGCGACCCTGACGCTGCAGTGCATCGGACGCAGAGGCGTGCTAGGGTATGGTGCCACCTCAATGAGCAGCAGGCGTTTCCTGATTTCCGATCGGTCACGGTCCGGTCGTTGATGTCGTGACCGGCCGCGGTGCGCTCCTCGCCAGAGCCAGAGGCTGTCGATTGCTGCGGACACTCAAATGAGCGCGTGATTAACATGGAACAAATCATATGCAAGGAGCCGTTGTTCGAAGGACTTAAGCCGGACGAGCAAAGACGGTTATATTTCTTATTGCTTGTGGCCGACCAATTGGAAGTGCGCGAGGCCTTGGCGTTGGCGGAACGAATGGAGGCGTTCATAACCGCAAGAGCCGCCTCGCCGGCCGGTGTCCCGAATCTGTCGGCGGGCGCCGGCACCGCCATCTCGCGCGGTGAAGGCGAATGCGCCGTCGAAAATGGCAACGACGATCAGGGCGCGGCGAGTTTCGCCGACGCGCCGCCATCCTTTGATGAAGCGGTGCAAGCGTCGCCTGCTTCGCAACGGCGACAATTGGACCGATCTTCACAGATGGAGTTTTTCAAAGCCATGGCCCGAGGCGCCACCAATGCCGAGCTGGCGGAGCAATTTGGATTGACCAAGCGCCAGGCTCACGCGTTGCGGATCGGAATGGTGCGCAGATCGCGAGCCGCCGACCCGGCGAGCAGGACAGAGCGCCAAGCGCCGCCCGCCACGGCGGACGCGGAAGTCATTCGCTTTCTTCGGCAAGTCGGCGATGTGGTTGTTAAGGAGGATGACCTCTTCGTGGTCAACTCGATCTTGCGATTGAATTTTCATGAACTGGTGGCGCGGGCCAACACCAAGCGCCTACAGCGCGGAAAACCGACCTTTGAGTTCTCGCGGCTGGACACGCCTCGGGTCGCGCCCCTCACAAACGGCAGCGGCACCGGCGGCGACTACACTTAGCGATTTGTGTTTTGCTTTGACGTCGGTGGAACGTGGGGCGCTTGCGGCGTCTCGACCGCCGTTTGCGCATCGCCGCGCGTTCCCGACATGCGAATAGGCGTTAGTTCACCAAGAACCAAGGCTTTGCCTGTCTCTCCTCAGTCAACGGAGCCCGTGAAAGCTCCGCAGGCTGCCGACGCTTTTCTTCGATGGATTTGCTCAGCTCGGCCACCGTCGGCGCCTCGAACACGGCGCGCAGCGGCAGCTCGATCGCGAACGCCTCGCGCAGCCGCGCGGTGACCCGCATCGCCAACAGCGAGTGGCCGCCGAGCTCGAAGAAGTTGTCGTCGACGCCGACCCGCTCGAGCGCCAGCAGCTCGCACCAGATCCCCGCCAGCACCTCCTCGCCCGGCGTGCGCGGCGCCACATAGGCGGCCATCGCGGCGCGCTGCTGCGGCGCCGACGCCGGCAGCGCCTTGCGGTCGAGCTTGCCGCTCGGCGTCAACGGCAGCCGATCGAGCGCCACAAACGCCGACGGCACCATATAGTCGGGCAGGTTTTGCCTAAGATGCGCCCGCAGCGCCGCCACGTCCGCATCCGCCGTCGCCGCCGCTTGCCCCACCACATAGGCCACCAGCCGCTGGTCGCCCGCGTCGTCCTGCCGCGCCACCACAACGGCGTCCTTGACGTCGGCATCGCTGCGCAGAACAGCTTCGATCTCGCCCAGCTCGATCCGATAGCCGCGCAGCTTCACCTGATGATCAAGCCGACCCAGGAACTCCAGCGTCCCGTCCGCCCGCCAGCGCGCCAAATCCCCGGTCCGGTACAGCCGCTCGCCAACACCAAACGGGCTCGGCACAAACCGATCCGCCGTCAGTGCCCCGCGCTTGAGATAACCGCGCCCCAGTCCAACTCCGCCTATATAAAGCTCCCCCGTAACCCCAATCGGCACAGGCAAAAGCCCGCCGTCCAATACATAAAGCTGCGTGTTCCAGATCGGCCCGCCGATGGCCACCGTCGGCGCCGCCGGATCGCAGCGCCAGAAGCTCACATCCACCGACGCCTCGGTCGGCCCATAGAGGTTATGCAGCCGGCCCGGCAGCCGCGCCGCAAAGGACGCCACAAGATCCGCAGTGAGCGCCTCGCCGCTGCAGATCACCTCGCGCAACGACGCGCATGGCTCGAGCGCCGCGGTCTGCAAAAACTCCCGCAGCATCGACGGCACGAAGTGCACGATCGTGATCCCGTGCGCGGCAATCGCCTGCACCAGATACGCGCTGTCGCGCTGTCCTCCCGGACGCGCCATCACCAGGCCCGCACCTCTGATCAGCGGCCAGAACAACTCCCATACCGACACGTCGAAGCCGAACGGCGTCTTCTGCAGCACCCGGTCGCGCGCCTGCAACCGATAGGCAGCATCCATCCAGGCCAGACGATTGACCACGCCGCGGTGCCGGATCATGGCGCCTTTCGGCTGGCCGGTGGAGCCCGACGTGTAGATCACGTAGATCAGGTTGTCGGCCTGCGTGCCGCTCGCCGCAGCCGTCGTGGGCCACCGTGCAATCTCCGCCCAGTCGGCATCGAGCAGCACCAGCCGCGCATCGTGCGCAGGCCGCTGCTCCATCAAGCCCGTCTGCGTCACCAGAATCGGCGCAGCGGCATCGGCCAGCATGTAGGCGAGCCGGTCCGGCGGGTAGCTCGGGTCGAGCGGCAGGTAGGCGCCGCCCGCCTTGAGGATGCCGAGCAGTCCCACCACCATGTCGGGCGAGCGCTCGACGCACAGCCCGACGATCACCTCGGGGCCGACGCCGAGGCTGCGCAAATGATGCGCCAGCTGGTTCGAGCGCCGATCAAGCTCGCCGTAGCTGAGCTGCGCTTCCTCGGCGATGACCGCCACCGCATCCGGCGTGCGCTCCGCCTGCGCGGCAAACAGATCGTGCAGGCACTCTTGCGATGGATAGCCGGCCGCGGTGGCGTTCCATTCCACCAAAAGCCGATGCCGCTCGGCCTCGCCCAGCAACGGCAAAGCCGACAGCCGCAAATCCGCATCGGCCGCAATCCCTTCCAGCAAGGTGGTGAGGTGGCCGACTAAACGATCGATCGTGCCGCCATCGAACAGGTCCGCGGCATATTCCACCGCGCCCCGCAGCTCCGGCTTGAGTCTCCACCATGTGCAGCGACAGGTCGAACTTCGCCGTCACATGCTCGGCCGCCATCTGCCGCAACGTCAGACCGGGCAGCTCGAGCCGCTGCCGCGGCGCGTTCTGCAAACCAAACAGCACCTGGAACAGCGGCTGCCGCGACAGGTCGCGCACCGGCTGAAGCTCCTCCACCAGCTTCTCGAACGGCAGCTCCTGGTGCGCATAGGCCCCGAGCGACACCTCCTTCACCCGCCCCAGCAAGGCGCGGAACGTCGGATCCCCGCTCAGGTCCGTGCGCAGCGCCAGCATGTTGACGAAGAACCCGATCAGACTCCTCGCTCTGCCGCTGCGTCCGCCCGGCTATCGGCGTCCCCACCACAATGTCCTGCTGCCCGCTCCAGCGCGACAGCACCACCTGGAACGCCGCCAGCAAAACCATGAACAGCGTCGCCCGCTCCGCCCGCGCAAGCTCGCCAAGCTTGCGCGTCGTCAATGCCGACAACGCAAACCGCCGCACCCCGCCACGGAAGCTGCGCACCGCAGGGCGCGGCCGGTCGCACGGCAGATCAAGCGCCGACGGCGCTCCCGCCAACCGCTCCTTCCAGTAGCCGACCTGACCCGCCAGCGCCGCTCCCGACAGCCACTCGCGCTGCCACAGCGCATAATCCGCATATTGGATCGCAAGCTCCGGCAGCGGCGACGGCCGCCCCGCCACCAACGCCCCATACAGCGTCCCAAGCTCCCGCAGCAGAATGCCCAGCGACCAGCCATCCGACACGATGTGGTGCACCACCACGATCGCAATATGCTCCTGCGCCGATAGCCGCAGCACCGCCGCACGCAGCAGCGGACCGCGCTCAAGGTCAAATGGCGTTCCCACAATCGCGGCGAGCCGCCGCCGCACCGCCGCCGGACGCCGCCGCGCCGCAACCCCGGACAAATCCTCAACCGCAAGCCGCAACTGCACCGCCGGATCGATCACCTGCACCGGCGCCCCATCCACACGCGCAAACCGCGTGCGCAGAACCTCGTGCCGCCGCACCACCGCGGCCAGGCTTTGCTCCAGCGCCGCAATCTCCAGGCCGCCGTGCAGCCCAACCACAACAGGGATGTTGTAGGCCGTTCCCAATCCCTCGAGCTGCTCCAGCAGCCACAGCCGTTCCTGGGCAAACGAAAGCGAAAGCTCGGCCGGACGCACGCTCGCCCGCAACGGCGGCAGCGCCGTGCCCGACCCCGCCCGCCGCAACTCTTCAACTTGCGCCGCAAGCTCGGCCACCGTCGGCGCCTCGAACACGGCGCGCAGCGGCAGCTCGATCGCGAACGCCTCGCGCAGCCGCGCGGTGACCCGCATCGCCAACAGCGAGTGGCCGCCGAGCTCGAAGAAGTTGTCGTCGACGCCGACCCGCTCGAGCGCCAGCAGCTCGCACCAGATCCCCGCCAGCACCTCCTCGCCCGGCGTGCGCGGCGCCACATAGGCGGCCATCGCGGCGCGCTGCTGCGGCGCCGGCGCCGGCAGCGCCTTGCGGTCGAGCTTGCCGCTCGGCGTCAACGGCAGCCGATCGAGCGCCACGAACGCCGACGGCACCATATAGTCGGGCAGGTTTTGCCTAAGATGCGCCCGCAGCGCCGCCACGTCCGCATCCGCCGTCGCCGCCGCTTGCCCCACCACATAGGCCACCAGCCGCTGGTCGCCCGCGTCGTCCTGCCGCGCCACCACAACGGCGTCCTTGACGTCGGCATCGCTGCGCAGAACAGCCTCGATCTCGCCCAGCTCGATCCGATAGCCGCGCAGCTTCACCTGATGATCGAGCCGACCCAGGAACTCCAGCGTCCCGTCCGCCCGCCAGCGCGCCAAATCCCCGGTCCGGTACAGCCGCTCGCCAACACCAAACGGGCTCGGCACAAACCGATCCGCCGTCAGTGCCGCACGCTTGAGATACCCGCGCCCCAGTCCAACTCCGCCTATATAAAGCTCCCCCGTAACCCCGATCGGCACAGGCTGAAAGCCCGCCGTCCAGTACATAAAGCTGCGTGTTCGCAGATCGGCCGGCCGATCGGCACCGTCGGCGCCGCCGGATCGCAGCGCCAGAACGCTCACATCCACCGACGCCTCGGTCGGCCCGTAGAGGTTATGCAGCCGGCCCGGCAGCCGCGCCGCGAAGGACGCCGACAAGATCCGCAGTGAGCGCCTCGCCGCTGCAGATCACCTCGCGCAACGACGCGCATGGCTCGAGCGCCGCGGTCTGCAGAAGCTCGCCGCAGCATCGACGGCACGAAGTGCAGCGATCGTGATCCCGTGCGCGGCAATCGCCTGCACCAGATACGCGCTGTCGCGCTGTCCTCCCGGACGCGCCATCACCAGCCCCGCACCGCTGATCAGCGGCCAGAACAACTCCCATACCGACACGTCGAAGCCGAACGGCGTCTTCTGCAGCACCCGGTCGCGCGCCTGCAGACCGATAGGCGGCGTCCATCCAGGCCAGCCGATTGACCACGCCGCGGTGCGGGATCATGACGCCCTTCGGCCGGCCGGTCGAGCCCGACGTGTAGATCACGTAGGCCAGGTTGTCGGCCGGCGTGCCGCTCGCCGCAGCCGTCGTCGGGCCGCCGTGCGATCTCCGCCCAGTCGGCATCGAGCAGCACCAGCCGCGCATCGTGCGCAGGCCGCTGCTCCGTCAAGCCCGTCTGCGTCACGCAGAATCGGCGCAGCGGCATCGGCCAGCATGTAGGCGAGCCGGTCCGGCGGGTAGCTCGGGTCGAGCGGCAGGTAGGCGCCGCCCGCCTTGAGGATGCCGAGCAGTCCCACCACCATGTCGGGCGAGCGCTCGACGCACAGCCCGACCATCACCTCGGGGCCGACGCCGAGGCTGCGCAAATGATGCGCCAGCTGGTTCGAGCGCCGATCAAGCTCGCCGTAGGTCAGCTGCGCTTCCTCGGCGATCGACCGCCACCGCATCCGGCGTGCGCTCCGCCTGCGCGGCGAACAGATCGTGCAGGCACTCTTGCGATGGATAGCCGGCGCGCGGTGGCGTTCCATTCCACGCAAAAGCCGATGCCGCTCGGCCTCGCCCAGCAACGGCAAAGCCGACAGCCGCAAATCCGCATCGGCCGCAATCCCTTCCAGCAGGTGGTGAGGTGGCCGACTCAACGCTCGATCGTCGCCGCGTCGAACAGGTCCGCGGCGTATTCCACCGCGCCCCGCAGCCCGCTCGACGTCTCCACCATGTGCAGCGACAGGTCGAACTTCGCCGTCCCGCTGCTCGGCCGCCATCTGCCGCAACGCCAGACCCGGCAGCTCGAGCCGCTGCCGCGGCGCGTTCTGCAGAACCAACAGCACCTGGAACAGCGGCTGCCGCGACAGGTCGCGCGCCGGGCTGAAGCTCCTCCACCAGCTGCTCGAACGGCAGCTCCTGGTGCGCATAGGCCCCGAGCGACACCTCCGCACCCGCGCCAGCAAGGCGCGGAACGTCGGATCCCCGCTCAGCTCCGTGCGCAGCGCCAGCGTGTTGACGAAGAAGCCGATCAGGCTCCTCGCTCTGCCGCTGCGTCCGGCCCGCGATCGGCGTCCCCACCACCATGTCCTGCTGCCCGCTCCAGCGGGACAGCACCACCTGGAACGCCGCCAGCAACACCATGAACAGCGTCGCGCGCTCCGCCGCGCGCAAGCTCGCCAAGCTGTGCGCGTCGTCAATGCCGACAACGCAAACCGCCGCACCCCGCCACGGAAGTGCGCACCGCAGGGCGCGGCCGGTCGCATCGGCAGCTCGAGCGCCGACGGCGCGCCCGCCAGCTGCTCCTTCCACTAGCCGAGCTGCCGCGCCAGCACCTCGCCCGACAGCCACTCGCGCTGCCACAGCGCATAATCCGCGTATTGCATCGGCAAGCTCCGGCAGCGGCGACGGCCGCCCCGCCACCAACGCCCCGTACAGCGTCGCCAAGCTCCCGCAGCAGAATGCCCAGCGACCAGCCATCCGACACGATGTGGTGCACCACCACGAGCAGCAATTGCTCCTGCGCCGATAGCCGCAGCACCGCCGCACGCAGCAGCGGACCGCGCTCAAGGTCGAATGGCGTTCCCACAATCGCGGCGAGCCGCCGCCGCACCGCCGCCGGACGCCGCCGCGCCGCAACCCCGGACAGATCCTCAACCGCAAGCCGCAACTGCACCGCCGGATCGATCACCTGCACCGGCGCCCCATCCACACGCGCAAACCGCGTGCGCAGAACCTCGTGCCGCCGCACCACCGCGGCCAGGCTCTGCTCCAGCGCCGCAATCTCCAGGCCGCCGTGCAGCCGCAACCACAACAGGGATGTTGTAGGCCGTTCCCGATCCCTCGAGCTGCTCCAGGAACCACAGCCGCTCCTGCGCGAACGAAAGCGACAGCTCGGCCGGACGCACGCTCGCCCGCAACGGCGGCAGCGCCGTGCCCGACGCCGCCCGCCGCAACTCTTCAACTTGCGCCGCAAGCTCGGCCACCGTCGGCGCCTCGAACACGGCGCGCAGCGGCAGCTCGATCGCGAACGCCTCGCGCAGCCGCGCGATGACCCGCATCGCCAGCAGCGAGTGGCCGCCGAGCTCGAAGAAGTTGTCGTCGACGCCGACCCGCTCGAGCGCCAGCACCTCGCACCAGATCCCCGCCAGCACCTCCTCGCCCGGCGTGCGCGGCGCCACATAGGCGGCCATCGCGGCGCGCTGCTGCGGCGCCGGCGCCGGCAGCGCCTTGCGGTCGAGCTTGCCGCTCGGCGTCAGCGGCAGCGCGTCGAGCGCCACGAACGCCGACGGCACCATATAGTCGGGCAGGTTTTGCCTAAGATGCGCCCGCAGCGCCGCCACGTCCGCATCCGCCGTCGCCGCCGCTTGCCCCACCACATAGGCCACCAGCCGCTGGTCGCCCGCGTCGTCCTGCCGCGCCACCACCACGGCGTCCTGCGCACGTCGGCATCGCTGCGCAGCACAGCCTCGATCTCGCCCAGCTCGATCCGATAGCCGCGCAGCTTCACCTGATGATCGAGCCGACCCAGGAACTCCAGCGTCCCGTCCGCCCGCCAGCGCGCCAGATCCCCGGTCCGGTACAGCCGCTCGCCACAGCGCCAAACGGGCTCGGCACGAACCGCTCCGCCGTCAGTGCCGCACGCTTGAGATAGCCCGCGCCCCAGTCCAACCCCGCCTATATACAGCTCCCCCGTAACCCCAATCGGCACAGGCAAAAGCCCGCCGTCCAATACATAAACCTGCGTGTTCCAGATCGGCCCGCCGATGGCCACCGTCGGCGCCGCCGGATCGCAGCGCCAGAAGCTCACATCCACCGACGCCTCGGTCGGCCCGTAGAGGTTATGCAGCCGGCCCGGCAGCCGCGCCGCAAAGGACGCCACAAGATCCGCAGTGAGCGCCTCGCCGCTGCAGATCACCTCGCGCAACGACGCGCATGGCTCGAGCACCGCGGTCTGCAAAAACTCCCGCAGCATCGACGGCACGAAGTGCACGATCGTGATCCCGTGCGCGGCAATCGCCTGCACCAGATACGCGCTGTCGCGCTGTCCTCCCGGACGCGCCATCACCAGGCCCGCACCTCTGATCAGCGGCCAGAACAACTCCCATACCGACACGTCGAAGCCGAACGGCGTCTTCTGCAGCACCCGGTCGCGCGCCTGCAACCGATAGGCAGCATCCATCCAGGCCAGACGATTGACCACGCCGCGGTGCCGGATCATGGCGCCCTTCGGCTGGCCGGTGGAGCCCGACGTGTAGATCACGTAGGCCAGGTTGTCGGCCTGCGTGCCGCTCGCCGCAGCCGTCGTGGGCCACCGGCAATCTCCGCCCAGTCGGCTCGAGCAGCACCAGCCGCGCATCGTGCGCAGGCCGCTGCTCGCACAAGCCCGTCTGCGTCACCAGCATCGGCGCAGCGGCATCGGCCAGCATGTAGGCGAGCCGGTCCGGCGGGTAGCTCGGGTCGAGCGGCAGGTAGGCGCCGCCCGCCTTGAGGATGCCGAGCAGCCCCACCACCATGTCGAGCGAGCGCTCGACGCACAGCCCGACGAGCACCTCGGGGCCGACGCCGAGGCTGCGCAGATGATGCGCCAGCTGGTTCGAGCGCGCGATCGAGCTCGCCGTAGCTCGAGCTGCGCTTCCTCGGCGACGACCGCCACCGCATCCGGCGTGCGCGCCGCCTGCGCCGCGAACAGATCGTGCAGGCACTCGTGCGATGGATAGCCGGCCGCGGTGGCGTTCCATTCCACCAAAAGCCGATGCCGCTCGGCCTCGCCCAGCAACGGCAAAGCCGACAGCCGCAGATCCGCATCGGCCGCAATCCCTTCCAGCAAGGTGCGTGAGGTGGCCGAGCTAGACGCTCGATCGTGCCGCCATCGAACAGGTCCGCGGCATATTCCACCGCGCCCGCGCAGACCTCGCTGAGTCTCCACCATGTGCAGCGACAGGTCGAACTTCGCCGTCACGATGCTCGGCCGCCATCTGCCGCAACGCCAGACCCGGCAGCTCGAGCCGCTGCCGCGGCGCGTTCTGCAGACCAAGCATCACCTGGAACAGCGGCTGCCGCGACAGGTCGCGCACCGGCTGAAGCTCCTCCACCAGCTGCTCGAACGGCAGCTCCTGGTGCGCGTACGCCGCCGAGCGACGCCTCCCGCACCCGCGCCAGCAACGCGCGGAACGTCGGATCCCCGCTCAGCTCCGTGCGCAGCGCCAGCGTGTTGACGAAGAAGCCGATCAGCCCCTCGCTCTGCCGCTGCGTCCGCCCCGCGATCGGCGTCCCCACCACCATGTCCTGCTGCCCGCTCCAGCGCGCCAGCACCACCTCGAACGCCGCCAGCAACACCATGAACAGCGTCGCCCGCTCGCGCCGCGCGCAAGCTCGCCAAGCGCGCGTCGTCAGATGCCGGCAACGCAAACCGCCGCACCCCGCCACGGAGCTGCGCACCGCAGGGCGCGGCCGGTCCGTCGGCAGCTCGAGCGCCGACGGCGCGCCCGCCAGCCGCTCCTTCCAGTACGCGACCTGCCCGCCAGCGCCGCTCCCGACAGCCACTCGCGCTGCCACAGCGCATAATCCGCATATTGGATCGCCAGCTCCGGCAGCGGCGACGGCCGCCCCGCGACCAACGCCCCGTACAGCGTCCCAAGCTCCCGCAGCAGTATGCCCAGCGACCAGCCGTCCGACACGATGTGGTGCACCACCACGATCAGCATATGCTCCTGCGCCGAAGCCGCAGCACCGCCGCACGCAGCAGCGGACCGCGCTCAAGGTCGAATGGCGTTCCCACAATCGCGGCGAGCCGCCGCCGCACCGCCGCCGGACGCCGCCGCGCCGCAACCCCGGACAAATCCTCAACCGCAAGCCGCAACTGCACCGCCGGATCGATCACCTGCACCGGCGCCCCGTCCACACGCGCAAACCGCGTGCGCAGCACCTCGTGCCGCCGCACCACCGCGGCCAGGCTTTGCTCCAGCGCCGCCATGTCCAGGCCGCCGTGCAGTCGCAACCACAACAGGGATGTTGTAGGCCGTTCCCGATCCCTCGAGCTGCTCCAGCAACCACAGCCGCTCCTGCGCAAACGAAAGCGACAGCTCGGCCGGACGCACGCTCGCCCGCAACGGCGGCAGCGCCGTGCCCGACCCCGCCCGCCGCAACTCTTCAACTTGCGCCGCAAGCTCGGCCATCGTCGGCGCCTCGAACACGGCGCGCAGCGGCAGCTCGATCCCGAACGCCTCGCGCAGCCGCGCGGTGACCCGCATCGCCAGCAGCGAGTGGCCGCCGAGCTCGAAGAAGTTGTCGTCGACGCCGACCCGCTCGAGCGCCAGCAGCTCGCACCAGATCGCCGCCAGCACCTCCTCCCCCGGCGTGCGCGGCGCCACATAGGCGGCCATCGCGGCGCGCTGCTGCGGCGCCGGCGCCGGCAGCGCCTTGCGGTCCACCTTGCCGTTCGGCGTGCAGCGGCAGCGCGTCGAGCGCCACGAACGCCGACGGCACCATGTAGTCGGGCAGGCTTTGCCTAAGATGCGCCCGCAGCGCCGCCACGTCCGCATCCGCATCCGCCGCTTGCCCCACCACATAGGCCACCAGCCGCTGGTCGCCCGCGTCGTCCCGCCGCGCCACCACCACGGCGTCCGCCACCGCCGCCATGGCTGCGCAGCACCGCCTCGATCTCGCCCAGCTCGATCCGGATAGCCGCGCAGCTTCACCTGGTGATCGAGCCGACCCAGGAACTCCAGCGTCCCGTCCGCCCGCCAGCGCGCCAGATCCCCGGTCCGGTACAGCCGCTCGCCAACACCAAACGGGCTCGGCACAAACCGATCCGCCGTCAGTGCCGCACGCTTGAGATAACCGCGCCCCAGTCCAACTCCGCCCACATAAAGCTCCCCCGTAACCCCGATCGGTACAGGCTGTAAATTTTGCTCCAGAATATAAATCCGCGTGTTCGCTAGCGGCCGGCCGATCGGAACAGCGTGGCGCGATAGGCCGTCGGCCAAGTGATACGTTGCATCCGCAGCGACTTCCGACGAACCATAAAGGTTGATGAAGCGGCCGTGTGGGAGAGCTGACGATAATTTGCAAAGCAGTTCCGCGCTGAGCATTTCTCCGCTCAGCGTCCAGGTACGAATGGTGGTGAGGCGCTTGCCGGCGAGCGGTCGATCGAGGAGCGCCGATGCCAATGAAGGTACTGTGATCAGGCGCGTAATGCGCGCATCCTCGATCACCGCCGTCAGTTCGTCAGGGTTCTTCAGAGCAACTGCGGCAGCAATGACAAGCGGCAATCCGTTGCACAATGGCCCGAAAATTTCAAAGATCGAGTCCACGAAGCCGATTGACGTCTTCTGACAACAGATATCGTCGCGCATGAAGGCTGCGACCCGCCCTTCGGCGAAGATCCGATTGACCAGTCCTCGGTGCGTCCCGGCCACTCCTTTGGGTCTGCCGGTGGAGCCCGACGTGTAGATCACGTACGCGAGATTATCGGGTTTCGTTTGGCTTGCCGGCGCATCCGCCAGCGGTTCGATCAACACCGGCGCATCGACTTCAAGCCGGACAAGCTGCACCCCGTGCGCGGGCAAGATTTGCTCGAGGCTCGCCTGTATCACTGCGATCGAGACTCGAGCGTCGGCCAGCATGTAAGCGAGCCGTTCGCGAGGATAGTCGGGATCCAGCGGAAGATAGGCACCACCCGCTTTCAAAATTCCGAGCATCCCCACGATCATCTCAAATGAGCGCTCGACGCATAGCGCCACGACGGTATCGGGGCCGACGCCCAACAGATGAAGGCGATGCGCCAGCTGGTTGGCCAACCGATCGAGAAGAGCAAAGGTCAACTGCCGGCCGTTGCAGATAAGCGCAACGGCTGCCGGCGTGCGCCCGGCCTGATCGCTAAACAGCTCGTGAACGCACTTGTCGGCCGGATACTCAGCCCGGCTGTCATTCCAATCGCGGACGAGGCGATCGCGCTCGGCCGTACTCATCAAGGGCAGTCCGCGATCCGGCCGTCGGGATCTGCGACAACTGCCTCCAACAATCTGCAGAAGTGAGTGACGAGCCGTCCGACCGTCGAGGCTTCGAACAGGTCTGCCGCGTATTCGATGATTCCGCGCAGTCCGCGCGGCATTTCCTCAATGTAAAGCGACAGATCGAATTTCGCCGTCTGAGCTTCGGATCGCAGCCGGCTCAGCGTCAGCCCGGGTAGATCCAACCGCTGCCACGGCACGTTCTGCATCGTGAGCAACACTTGAAAAACAGGCTGACGCGACCGATCGCGCACCGGCTGGAGCTCTTGCACGAGCCTCTCAAACGGCAGCTCCTGGTGGGCGTAAGCGCCAAGCGTCACCTCCCTGACCCGCGCCAAGAGCTCACGAAACGTGGGATTTCCCGATAAATCCGTGCGCAACGCCAATGTATTCAAGAAGAAGCCGATCGAGCCTTCGATTTGCCGATGCGTGCGTCCCGCAGTCGCGGTACCCACGACGATGTCCTGCTCTCCACTCCATCGCGACAGCAACAGTTGGAACGCAGCAAGCACGACCATGAAGAGGGTCGCCCCCTCGGCCGATGCAAGTCTTGAAAGCTCGCGGCTCAGCTTCTGCGACAGAGCCAGCGGCTGGAACGCTCCGCGAAAGGTCTGCGCTGCAGGACGCGGCCGATCCGTCGGGAGATCGAGCGCCGCCGGCGCGCCCTTGAGCCGTTGCTGCCAATATCTGAGCTGGCCGTCGAGACATTCGCCTTGCAGGCGCATGCGTTGCCAGATCGCATAGTCCCCATATTGAACCGGAATGTCCGACAGCGGCGACGGCTGACCCGCCACAAACGCTCGATAAAGCGCTCCGAGTTCACGGACCAATACTCCGATCGACCAGCCATCCGACACGATGTGGTGCATGACCACCACCAGGACATGATCTTCCGCCGATAGCCGCAATAATACCGTCCGGATCAATGGTCCTCGTTCCAAATCAAATCGCCCTCTCGCAATCTCGCCGGCGCGACGGCGCGCGATTGCCGGACGCTCCTCATTAGCGATCTCGGACAGCTCTTCCACTTCGAGATGAAACGGCTTGGCCGGCTCTATGACCTGCAGGGGATTGCCATCGACCGCCGCAAACCGCGTTCGTAGAACTCTCGTGCCGCCTTATCAACTCGCCGAAGCAGCGCTCCAATGCGGAAATATCCAATTGGCCTTCCAGCCGCACCGCCAGAGGGACGTTATAAGCCGACCCCAGGGCCTCCAGTCGATCCAGCAGCCAAAGCCGCTCTTGCGAATATGACAGCGGGCAGCGCGCGCCGAGTTGGCTTGGCCGTCGCGTGATTTTCGTCTCGTCGACGGCTTGCGGGGCCGCTCGCAATCGATCGGCAAGCCGTTGCAGCTGCTCGGGAGATAACGACGCGATGCGGTCGGAGATGCTCAGCATTCGCGGTGACCTTTGCTATCGGTCGCGGGCTATCCGGCAACGGCAACCCGCTTCACATCGCCTCTACGGACTCGATCTGTTCAGCGACAATATGGGTGTCGTGTTGCGCCGCCAATCGGGCGACGATGTCGACCGCCAGTGTGGCAGGCGTCTGGCCACTGCCGATGATGACTCGCAACGGGATCTCGACGTGAAAGAGCTCTTGAATTCGCACGAGAACTCTTAGGCCGATCAGGGAGTCGCCTCCGAGATCGAGAAAGCTGTCATCAACACCGATCCCATGGCAGCCCAGGACCTCTTCCCAAATGTTCGCAATGGCGCGCTCCAGATCTGTTCGCGGCGGAATATGGTCGGCGCGGTTCTTTCGCGCACCGTCCGCCGGCGCGTCGTTTTCCGGCCGCGACAGCGCTCTGGCGCCGCGCCGCCGCACCCAAGTGTCAAATCTCCTTTCGAACTTCGTTGCCGAAACGACGACCTGACGCACCGTCGAAGAAAGGATTATTCGCCGAAGCGCCTCGACAGCTTCGGAAGCAGTCATCGCGTAGGGGTCAATATGCCCGCGAGACCGGTCGTGTTCGCTGATGGCTACATCAGACGCGAGCCAACCATCCCAGTTGATGGTCAGCCAGTCGAATTTCCTCGCATGCTTCTGGTCAGCGACAACATGATCCAAGAACGCGTTGGCGGCGGCGTATGCGCCGAACCCTGCTCCCCCCAGGATCGATGCGTTGGAAGAAAACAGCACGCCGAAGTCCAGCGCTCTCGCCCGCAAGATCTTGTCCAGCACATAGAATCCGTAGACTTTCGGCCGCACTTGGATGGCGAAATCATTCCGCTCAAGCGCTGACAACGGACGACGAATTGATGGATGGAAGGTTTCCACGGCGAGGTGGAACACGCCGTTCACCGCACCAAACCGACCTTCGCCTTCACCGAGGGCGCGACGCACCTCGGATTCGTCGCTTACGTCCGCTTTAAGGACCAGAACGCTGCCGCCGGCCGCCTCTATCGCCTGAAGCCTGCGAATTTGAACGGAGATCGGCTCCGCCGGCTCGTGTTCCGCCAACCATGCGCCCCACGCACTCGGCTCGGGAAAGAACTTACGGCTCATCAGCAAAAGCCGCGCTTGATAGTCTTTAGCCAAACAATCAGCTAACCCGAGCCCTATCCTCCCCAGACCTCCGGCAATGAGATAGACCCCGCCGCGTCGAAGATCGCGTAATGCGCGGCCCGCCGCACCAATTCTCACAGGTTCGAATTCCTGGACCACACGACAACGTCCGCGATAGGCGATGGCCGCCTCGTCCGGCTCCTGCATCGTCTCGGCAATGACCCAATCCGCCCGGTCCGGTCCGCCGCCCGGCCTGCTTTTGCCGTCGGCGCCTATATCGATCACGGCGCATTGGAAATTGGCGAATTCCTGCGGCACGATCTTGCAAAGCGCCGCAAGCGGCGCTTTTTCAGCGCAAACATTTTCTTCGCCCGACACGGCGAACAACCGATCCGTCACGATTCGAATAGAACATGTCTTGCTGCCGTCTAATTCTGCCGCGGCCTTCACGAAATACAGCACGCTCAAGTAGCCACGGTCCTGGGCTTCGTCAAAGCACCGAACCGAATCCGGCGACCGCTGTTTGGACAAGCTCCAGCAGTGAACTACGTTTTGTAACCGCTTGCCGCGACGCTCGAGCACTGACAACAGCCGGCGATAATCGACAGGCGCGCATGGATCGATGGCGATGCGATCACTGTCTATTTCGGCATAGGCCTCGCCAATGACGACGGCGGTAGCATCGTGACCGATCGCCTTGAGACGACTTACCAGTTTCTCGCCGAAGCCCGTGTCGTCCACGAATACCAGCCAACACATTCGGGAACCGGCCGAACAATCGAGAGCGGCCGCGCCCGGCCCCAATGACGTCCTCCACGATGGAACGTAGAACCAATGTTCGAGCGGCAGGCGTTCGGCCGCCGCGGACGTCTCCTGGCTTGCGGTGTTGCCGACAGGTGCGATCCAGTATCGCCGCCCTTCGAACGGGTAGGTCGGCAACGGCACGCGACGACGCGGTCGTCCGGCGTGGAAGCGAAGCCAGTTCACAGCCGCGCCGCTTAGCCATAGCTCTCCAAGTGTATGAAGCAGACGCGCCCGGTCGTTTGTGACACCGTCAGCAAGCGACGCGAACACCCTCAATGACTTCGCGTTTCCTGTTTGCTGGCGCGCCATCCTGAGCAACGATTTTCCAGGACCGACTTCGATAAGAATCCGTTTCTCGCTCTCGGTGACTTGCCGCAGAGCGGACGCGAACCGTACCGTGTTTTGTACGTGAGCGCCCCAATAAGCGGGGCTCGCGACCTCGTCCGCCGACACCCGGCGGCCTGTGACCGATGAGACGTATGGCAACTTCGGTGCATTGAGAGTCATGCGCGACGCCGCCTGCAACACGGCCTGAGCTACCGGAGCCGCCATCGATGAATGATAGGCGCGCGATATCGCAAGTCGACGGCACTCGATGCCGCGCAGCGCCAAGCCAGCGCCCAGCTCTTCGATCTTGTCGACGGAGCCCGAGACAACGCATTGCGCAGGCCCGTTCACGGCGGCGAGTGAAAGAGCCGGATCGATCAGCTCACGGACCTCGTCCTCGGCCAAGCGAATCGCCATCATGGCCCCTGGCGGCATGAGCGCCATCGCGCGGGCGCGCAACGTCATCAGCTCTATGGCATCCTCGAGCGAAAAAATTCCCGCCACACAAGCCGCGGCGTACTCGCCGACGCTGTGGCCAACGACGGCATCGGGAGAAATGCCCCAATTGATCCACAGGTCCGCAACGCAATATTCCACGACAAACAATGCGAGCTGGCTGACAATGATGTCGTCCTCATCTTGCATCCGGGCGGACGGCTCGCCACAGGCCCATTGCAGGATGTCGACGCCCGAACGACGCGCCATCAGCTCGGCACAGCGATTTATTTCTTCCCTAAAGCGCCGGTCCGACCGATACATCGCCGATGCCATGCCGGGGTATGGGGAGCCTTGACCGGGAAACATGAACACAATGGAGCCTGGATTGTCGGACTCACTGTTCGTGAACTGAGTCAACGTCCGACCCTGCTCAAATGCCTCGATCAGCTGCTCGCGACCGCGAGCGACGGCAACGCCGCGGTGTTTGAACCGCTTTCGACCGACCTGAAGGGTAAAGGCGATATCCTCCAGCCTGTGGACGGTCTCGCTTCTTAAAGACGCCGCCAAGTTACGTTGCGCAGCCGCGAGCGCGCCGGCACTCCGCGCGGATATGGGAAAAATCTGATCTTCTTCTTTCAGTTCGGGCGCGCAATGCCGATCCGGAGCCTCCTCGATGATGACATGGGCGTTGGTCCCGCCAATCCCGAAGGAGCTGACGCCTGCGCGCCGCCGGCCCTTCTCGCACGCCCAGGCGCGCGTTTCGGTGTTGACGTAGAAAGGGCTATCAGGCGCGGCGAGTATCTCGTTTGGAGTTTGGAAATTCAGGCTGGGAACCAGTGTTTTGTGCTTCAGGCACAAAATGCTTTTTATGAGGCCCGCTACGCCGGCCGCGGCATCGAGGTGACCGACGTTTGTTTTCAGCGAACCGAGCGCACAGAATTTCCGGTCGTTGGCGCGCGCCCGGTACACTTGGGTCAACGCGCCCAGCTCGACCGCATCGCCCAGCACGGTACCTGTTCCGTGCGCTTCGACAAAGCCGATGTCGCGCGGCTGCACGCCGGCTGCCGACAGGGCCGCAGCGATGACCCGCGACTGGCCGTGCAGTCCGGGCGCGGTATAGCCGACCTTATGGGAACCGTCGTTGTTGACGGCCGACCCTCTGATGACCGCATGAATGCTGTCTCCTCCCGCCAAGGCCTCGGCGAGGCGCCGCAAGACGACAATGGCAACGCCACTGCCAAAAACCGTTCCTTTGGCATTCGCGTCGAAGGCTCGACAATGACCATCCGGCGATGCGGTCCCGCCTTCCTGATACAGGTAGCCTTGGCCATGGGGAATTTGCAGGGACACGCCACCGGCGAGAGCCATGTCGCATTCGTAATTGAGCAGGCTTTGGCACGCCAGGTGAACCGCCACCAAAGAGGTCGAGCAGCCGGCCTGAACGACAATGCTTGGCCCGGTCAAATTCAATTTGTATGAGACGCGGGTCGTCAAAAAATCTTTGTCGGAATCTATGCGCGTTTGAAAACGATCGGCCGCATTCCTTGATCCAGCCAGCCGACGAGGAGCGCTCAACAGATATGAATTGACGCCGCATCCCGCGAATACGCCGATCGGCCTGCGAAAGGCTTCGACGTCATATCCGGCGTTTTCCAGAGATGCCCACGCACACTCCAAAAACACGCGATGTTGCGGATCGATGCTTTCGGCCTGTTTTGGACTGTAGGTAAAAAACTCCGCGTCGAAGAGGTCCGTTCCCTCCAGTTTCAGCGTCGCCTTGACGTAATTCGCACGGGCCAGCAATTCGCCGGCAACGCCTGTCGCCGTGAGCTCTGCGTCCGTTGGAAACGAGACCGCCTCTCGTCCCGCTTTCAGATTGTCCCAAAACTCGTCAACGTCGCGAGCTCCGGGAAAGCGTCCCGCCAGTCCGATGACGGCAATCGATCCGTCGTCCTGAAAAGCGTCCGCCATCGATACCGCCTCAGTGCGTGTTCTGGTATCAGCTCGTCACGCGGGATGCCCGATGAGTCTCGCCAAGCGGCCAAGCCTCGCACGATCGTCCATTTCACCAAAGTCCAAGCCGTCCACGTCCTGTCTGCTGATGTGGCCCGCCAATTCGTTGATGGTCGGATACTTGAACAGATCGACGATGTTCAGCGTCGGATCGATCTCGCGTTTCGCACGATGGAGCACGTGCATCATCAATATGGAATGTCCGCCAAGCTCGAAGAAATTGTCATTGACACCGACCTTCTCGACCTTGAGCACCTCGGCCCAGATACCGGCCAGCAATTCCTCGGCCGGCGTGCGCGGCGCCACGCCGCCGGCAATCTCCGACGATTTCCTCCGGCGCCGGCAGCGCGTTGCGATCGACCTTGCCGCTCAGCGTCAGCGGCAGCGCGTCCAACGCCACGAAGACGGCGGGCACCATATAATCGGGCAGGTTCTGCTTGAGGTGCGCCCGCAACGCACCGGCCTCCGGCAGCGCAGCACCGTGTCCCTCCACATAGGCCACAAGCCGCTTCTCGCCCCGCTCTTCCCGCACCACGACCGCGGCATCCTTGACGCCGGCACGCTGGCGTAGCGCCGTCTCCACCTCGCCGAGTCGATCCGATAGCCCCTGATCTTCACCTGGTGATCCAGGCGCCCGAGGAATTCGAGTTCCCCGTCCGCACGCCATCGCGCCAAATCGCCGCTCCGATACAGTCGATCGCCGTCGCCGAACGGATTGGGGACAAAACGCTCGGCCGTCAGGCCGGCACGCCCCAAATAGCCGCGCGCAAGTCCTGCGCCGCCGACATACAGCTCTCCGGCAACCCCGGTCGGAACCAGCCGCATACCCTGGTCCAGCACATACGCGGACAAATCCGATAGTTGCCGCCCGATTGCGAACCTCGCCACGCCGTTGGCGTCGTCGAGCCGGATCGTCCGATGCGTCACGTGCACACAGGTTTCGGTGATGCCGTACATATTCACGAGTTGCGGCCGCGAGTCGCCATGTCGCGAAAGCCACGGCCGGAGTTCGCCGACGTTCAATGCCTCTCCGCCGAAAATGACCAGCCGCAACGCGAGCTCCGGCCGCGACTCCTCGTCCACCCGCATCAATTGGGCGAATGCCGATGGCGTCTGATTGAGAACGGTGACGCCTTCATACGACAGTAAGTCGCAGAATTTGTCCGGTGCTCGGCTGACCCAGTAAGGCACGATCACCAGCCGCCCACCATGTGCGAGCGCACCCCATAGCTCCCAAACCGAAAAATCGAAGGCAACGGAGTGGAACAGCGTCCAGATATCCGCGCGCGAAGGCGCGAATGGCGCAACCGTCGCGTCCAGCAGTCGCGCCACACAGGCATGAGTTACCGTGACCCCTTTGGGTCTGCCGGTCGAGCCGGAGGTATAGATCACATAGGCGAGGTTCTGCGGGCATGTCTCCGTGATGGGTCTGGATGCCGGCTGCCGGCAGATCGTGTCCCACGCGCTGTCCAGCGCCACGGTCCGCAAGCGGTCGGTGGGAAGCCGGTCGACCAGCGACGACTGCGTTAGCACCATGCTTGCGTTGGCGTCCGACAGCGTGTGATCCAGCCGCCCCGGAGGATCGGCGGGATCGAGGGGCAGGTAGGCGCCGCCGGCTTTCAAAATTCCGAGCAGGCCGACGATCAACTCCAAGGACCGCTCGAGGCACAGCCCGACGACGATCTCCGGGCCGAGTCCCAGCGTGCGCAGATAATTCGCCAAAGCGTTCGAGCGCCGTGCCAACTCGCCGTAGCTCAACCACCGATCCTCGAATACGACGGCGACGGCGTCCGGCGTTCTTTCGGCACAGGCGTCGAACACATCGTGCAGACAACGATACGACCGACAATCTGCACCGACACCAGTCCCATTCGCCAACAGCTGCTTGATCTCCGCATCCGTTGGCGGCGGCAGTGCAGATATCCTTCGACCCGGATCGGCGACCATCTCTTCCAAGATCGCCTGGTAATGCCGCGACATCCGCAGGATGGTCGTCCGCTCGAACAAGTCCTTGGCGTATTCCCAACTTACGGCAATGCTTTTCGACGTGTCGCTCGCATCCGACCCCACCCTTTGCTCGGCCCAGGGGAATGCCACGATGTTGAGATCGAACTTCGCCGACGTCGCCCTGAGGCCGCCCTCATTCAGCTTCAGGCCCGGAATCTGAAAGCGCGGCGCCGGCGCATCGTGAAAGCTGAACATGGCCTGAAACAATGGCGAGTAGCTGAGCGATCGTTTCGGGCCGAGTGCCTGGACCACCTTTTCGAAAGGCACGTCCTGGTGAGCGTAGGCCGCGAGGCAGACGTCGCGCACACGAGCCAGGAATTCACGGACGGTCGGATCGCCCGACAGATCGGCACGGAGCACGACAGTGTTCACCACCATGCCGAGCAATGACTCGACTCCTTGCGGCGCCGATTTGCAAATCCCGAGCCCACCCAC
This sequence comes from uncultured Alphaproteobacteria bacterium, assembly GCA_963831975.1. GTDB lineage: Bacteria > Pseudomonadota > Alphaproteobacteria > Rhizobiales > Xanthobacteraceae > BOG-931. Next base: position 89,891 of record CAWHSO010000019.1, on the reverse strand, counting down.
ACATCGGTCGATTGCGCATACCGGCCCAATAGAATGACAAGAGCGGCGAAGAGCACCATGAAGAAGGTTACTCCCTCGCGTTGAGCCAAGGTTCGCAGCTGTTCGGCAAGGGCCCCCGGAATGGTGACAAACTCCTGGTCGCCGGCCGTCGCCTGGACGGCGGGGCGCGGGTTATCCAGGGGCAGTCTGAGAACCGGCGGCTCACCGGCGAGCTGCTGCTTCCAGTAGCTCAATTGAGCGTCGCCAGTCGGGCCTTCCAGCCATTGGCGCTGCCAGCTTGCAAAATCGGCAAATTGAATTGGAAGCGCGGGCAATGGCGAGGGATGCCCCTGGGAAAATGCCTTGTAGAGGATCATAAGCTCGCCGAGCAGCACCTGATGCGCCCACCCGTCATGAATCAAATGATGCTCGACGATGACCAAATAGTGCTCCCGTTCGTCGAACCGCAGTAAATCGACCCGCAGAAGCGGCCCATTCTCAAGATCAAAAGGATGCTGACCTTTGGTGTGCCAGTACTCCCTAACGGCGCGAGGGCGTTCCTGTGGAGCGACGTGGCTCAGATCGACGGCCGGAATATGGAAAGCATACGGTGCGAGAATGACCTGGACCGGTCTGCCGTCAACCGCGGGGAAGGTCGTACGCAGAATTTCGTGCCGTCGCACGATCTCGGTGAATGCTCGGTCGAGCACGTCTGCATCCAAATTGCCCTCGATTCCGATAGCCCGCGGCACATGGTACGCCGTGCTGCGTGGGTTCAGTGGATGAACCAGATGCGCTCTTGCGAATAGGACAGTGGAAGGGGACCATCCCGGAGGACCGGTGCGATCGAGGGAATTCTGCATTCCTGCCTGCTGTCCGGCCTCGACCCACAGCGCCAGAGCCGCCACCGTCGGCGTTCGGAATATTTGTTCGACCGGCAGTTCCACGCCGATGGCTTCTGGAAGCCGCGCGGCGAGCTGGGCCGCCAACAGGGAATGCCCTCCGATCTTGAAAAAGTCGTCGTTTATGCCGACCGCCGCGGTGCCGAGGAGTTTCTCCCAGAGGCCGCATAGAATTTGCTCAACCTCGGTACGTGGAGGCTCGTAGATTTGGCCGTTCCGGGTTGACGCCGTGACGGCGGCGTCGGTTGCCGATTTCAGCCTCCCGGCGCTGCCGCAACTTTTGCAGAAGCAACTCGCGTTTCGCCGGAGACAGCGCGGCAATGCGTTCGGACAGCTGGTTCAAGCGCCGCCTCCAATCATCTGATCGTCGGAGACACGGTCAAGATCATCCATGAGCGCTTCGAGCTCGCATGCGGTCGTGTCTTCGAACACGGCCAAGCCGCCCCGGTCGATCTTGCCGTTTCGGGTCAACGGCATGGCAGGGAGCACATGGATCGCCGAAGGCACCATATAACTCGGCAGGTTCCGCGCTACGTGTCGAAGCAGGTCTTCACTGCCGACCTCGCCGCCACGCACCAGATCGACATAGGCGACAAGCCGCAGATTTTCCGGCTTGTCTCCCGCAGCGACAGCAACGGCATGACGGACCGCCGGATGGACGGCCAGCGTTGCCTCGATCTCACCAAGCTCGATCCGATAACCTCTCAGCTTGACCTGATTGTCGCATCGGCCGAGCAGCTCGATGTCGCCGCAGGTCATCAATCGCCCGTAGTCTCCGGTGCGATAGATGCGTTCTCCGGTATGCGGATGGGGAGCGAATCTCTCGGCCGTCCTGCCCGGTTCGGACCAGTAGCCAATCGCGACCCCGCATCCGCCGATATAAAGTTCGCCACGCTCTCCCGCCGAGCAAGGGCGCATATGCGCGTCGAGCACGTGAACGCTTTGATTGCTCAGGGCCTTGCCGTAAGGAATGCTGATCCATTCCGATTCGATCCGGTCAACGACGTAGGCGATCGACCAAATCGACGCCTCGGTGGCGCCCCCAAGACTGACCACCGTCGCGTCCGGGAAACGGCACTTGATCCGATCGGGAAGTGACAGCGGAATCCAATCCCCGCTCAAGAGCGCAAGACGCAAGCTGTCGGGCTTCCGCCCACCAGCGTGATCGAGGTGCGTCAGCGCCATGTCCATGAGCGCTGGCACCGAATTCCAGACCGTAACCCCAGCCTCTGCCGCCATCGTCAGCCAGCGGTGCGGCTCCGGAGCGGTCGTCGCGGGCGGCACGACGATTGCGGCGCCGGCCGCCAGTGCGCCGAATATGTCATAAACAGATAGGTCAAAGCTGAGCGAGGACAGGGCAAGAATGCGATCGGTTTCCGCGATCGAAAAGCGGCGGTTGATCTCCAAGATGGTGGCGGCTGCAGCTCGGTGATCGATGGCCACGCCTTTCGGCACACCTGTCGAGCCCGACGTGTAGATGATGTAGGCGATATCGGTGCAGTCCGGACGCACGGACTCGCATTGCAGGTCGTCTTGCTCCGGTGCGGGGAGATCGACGCACCAACGCTTCACCTCGGTGGTCCATTTCAGTTCGCGGTCGACCCACGATTGAATCAGTGCCAGCCTGATCTGGCACTGCGAGATCAAATATTTCCATCTTTGCTCGGGAAGCGTCGGATCGATCGGCAAATAAGCTGCGCCCGAGCGCAGTATTCCCAGGACCGCAGCGATCTGTTCCCAGCCCTTCTCCATCATGACGGCAATGACGACGCCGGGACGCGCTCCCTGCGCCTGCAACCATCGGGCCAATGCTGCCGAGCGTCTTTCAAGCTCGCCATATGTCATGACGCCACGTTCGGTGATGACGGCCGGTCGCGAAGGCTCATTCGCCGCGCGCACGAGAAACGGCTGATGCAGCAGGCCTGGCGGTGTCTGCTGCAACGCGAATCCAGCCTGCGGGCCGTCAGCCGGCGTGCTCATCGCGCAATCCCAATGCAGTCGCGGCCCCGATCTCGGCCTCTGCTTCGGACAGACTCTCGATCCCGGTCAGCAATTCCAGAATGGCGTTGTCCGCTTTGTCTGATGCCGTGGACCCGAAGCCTTCACCCGACATTACGACCTGCGCTGCCAGAACAGGCGACAAGGGAACGTCGGCGAGATGGATGTCAGGAGCGTTGCTGACGAGTTCGAGAACGCCGACATAGAAATCCAAGAGATTGACGATGGTAGCGGCCTCGAACAATTCGGTGCCGTATTCGCATTCGATCAAAATCCCGTTGTCGATTTCGGTAGCAATAAATCGGAGGTCGAGCTGTGCGGTTCCGTTGGGGAGGAATATTCGGGATAGGCTGCCGTCTCCGGTCGTCAGTTGCTTCGGATAGTTTTGCAAAAGAAGGCCGACGTTGTAGAGCGGCGTCTGGTTCAGGCGCCGCGGCGGATTGACGGCCTCGATGATCTTTACGAAAGGACAATCCAGGTTCGAATAGGCTTGCAAGATCATGTCACGGCATCGTTCCAGAATTGCCGAGAAGGTATCGGGCTCACTCAAGATCGAGCGCAATGGCAGGAAGTTCATGAAACAGCCGATCAAGTCTTCCGTCGCCACGTGACGGCGGCTGCCCATGACGGTGCCGACGACCAGATCTTTCTGGCCGGTCCAACGGCACAAGACCAATTTCAGCGCGGCCAAAAGTATCATGAACAGAGTCGCCCTGCGGCCGTGCGCGACCGAAACAAAACTCCCGGCAAGCTCTTTCGGCACAAGTGTAGATCGTGCGGCCGCCGCAAATGTCATGCGCGCCGGCCGCATCCGATCAATCGGCAATGCGATCGAGGGAGGCGCTCCCCGCAGCGTGTCGGTCCAATAGCGCAACTGCGCCTGTATCGGCTCCATGGGGAACGTGGTCCGCTGCCATGCGGCGAAATCGGCATATTGGATGGGCAGCTCCGGCAACGACGGCTCTTCGGACCGGCTGAATGCGCGATAGAGATGCTCCAGTTCCCGGACGAAGATTCCCAACGACTCCCCATCGGCCGCGATATGGTGAATTGTAGCCGAGAGAACGTGATCCGAGCTGCCGAGCTCAAACACGCAGATGCGCATCGGTGGATCCCGCTCCAAGTCGAAACGGCGACGGTGCTGCTCAATCAGTCGGGCGTTCAACTCCGCACGTCGATCTGCGGGAGCGAGATCCGTCAGATCGATGCGCGTGACGGCAATGGACGCGGATTGCGATACGATCTGTTGCGGCCGGCCATCGACCGCAGGGAAACGACTCCTGAGCACGCTGTGACGCTGCGCGATTTGCTCCAGCGACCGCTCCAATGCCGTGACGTCGAACGGACCGTGTACCCTCACCGCAAGAGGCAGGTTTTGAGCCATGCTCTCGGGAAACAGGCGATCGAGCAACCACAACCGCTCCTGTTCGAATGACAGCGGCGGGTGGTGCGGGCGCGGGCGTGCTTGGAGCGGCGGCAAGGGCGTGCCGGCGGCTTGGCGCCGCAGCGCTTCAACATGCGCCGCCAGCCGCTGCAGTGTCGGCGCCTCGAACACCGCGCGCAGCGCCAGTTCGATACCGAACGCCTCGCGCAGGCGCGCCGTTACCCGCGTCGCCAACAGCGAGTGGCCGCCAAGCTCGAAGAAGTTGTCGTGCACCCCGACCCGATCGAGCTTGAGCACCTCGCACCAAATCCCGGCCAGCACCTCCTCGGTGGGACTGCGCGCTGCCTCATAGGCCGCCTGCACGATGCCTTCGCCGCCGGCCGGCGCCGGCAGCGCCTTGCGATCGATCTTGCCGTTCGGCGTCAGCGGCAGCTCGGCAACAGCCACAAACGCCGACGGCACCATGTAGTCGGGCAGGCTCGCTTTGACGTGCGCCCGCAAAACGCTCGGCTCGGGCGGCGGCTGCGCCGCTGCGCATCCCACCACATAGGCCACCAGCCGCTGCGCGCCGGGCTCGTCCTCCCGCGCCACCACAACGGCATCCTTGACCCCGTCATGGCTGCGCAGAACGCAGCCTCGATCTCTCCCAACTCGATCCGATAGCCGCGCAGCTTCACCTGATGATCCACGCGCCCGAGGAATTCCAGTTCCCCGTCCGCGCGCCAGCGCGCTAAATCACCGGTCCGGTACAGCCGCCCGCCACTGCCAAACGGGCTCGGCACAAACCGCTCCGCCGTCAATGCCGCACGCTTGAGATAACCGCGCGCCAGTCCGACCCCGCCGACATAAAGCTCGCCACGCGCGCCAAGCGGTAAAACCTCGAGCCATTCGTCAAGAACATAAAGCCGCATGTTCCACAGCGGCCGGCCAAGCGACACCCCGCATTCCGGCACCAGGCGGCTGGCACTCGACCAAACCGTTGTCTCGGTCGGCCCATACAGGTTCCAAATCTCCGCTCCCGCCACATTGAGCGCCGCCGCCAAATGCGCCGGAAACGCCTCGCCGCCGCACCACACGCGCAGCCCATCGGTCGCACGCCAGCCGGCGTCCAGCAGCATCGACCACGATGTCGGCGTGGCTTGCATCACCGTGGCGCCCGCATCGCGGATCGCAACGTTCAGCCGCATGCCGCTTCCCGCAACCTGCCGGCTCTGCAGCGCCACCGACCCGCCCAACAACAGCGGCAGGTAAAATTCCGGAACCGACATGTCGAAAGAGAAGCGGGTCACCGCCAACACAACATCTTCCGCCGTAAAGCCGAGCCGCTGTCGCAGCGCGAACAGCAGATTGACAACCGCGCAATGCCGGATCATCGCCCCCTTGGGCTTGCCTGTCGAACCAGAGGTGTAAATCACATAGGCGAGGTTCTCGGCACAGGCCCCGCTCGCCGGCGTCTCCCGCCGCTGCCGTGCAATCTCCTCCCAGTCGGCATCGACGCGCACCAGCCGCGCGTCACACCGCGGCAGTTGCTCCATCAGGCTCGCTTGCGTCACCAGGATCGGCGCGGCTGCATCCGCCAGCATGTAGCCGAGACGCTCCGGCGGGTAGCTCGGATCGAGCGGCAGATAGGCGCCGCCCGCCTTGAGAATCCCGAGCAGCCCAATCACCATGTCGGGCGAGCGCTCGACGCACAGCCCGACGATCACCTCGGGGCCGACGCCGAGGCTGCGCAAATGATGCGCCAGCTGGTTGGATCGTCGATCGAGCTCCCCATAGCTGAGGCAGCGATCCTCGTACGTCACCGCCACCGCATCCGCGGTGCGCGCCACTTGCGCGGCAAACAGATCATGCAGACACCGCTCGCTCGGATACTCCGCCGCCGTGTCGTTCCATTCCACCACCAACCGATGCCGCTCGGCGTCGCCGAGCAGCGGCAACGCCGATAGCCGCCGATCCGCATCGCAGACAATCCCTTCCAACAGCGTCACGAAGTAACCGGCAACCCGTGCAATGGTCGTGCTTTCAAACAAATCGGTGGCGTATTCCAGATCCCCGCGCAGTCCCTCGGGCGTCTCATGCAGATAAAGCGACAGATCGAGCTTCGCCGTGACCTGGTCGACCCCGATCGGTCGCAAGACCAAATCCGATACGCGCAGTTCCTCCCGGGGCACGTTCTGCAGCGCGAACAACACCTGGAAGATCGGCTGCCGCGACAGGTCGCGCACCGGCCGAAGCTCCTCCACCAGCTTCTCGAAAGGAAAATCCTGGTGCGCATAGGCTGCAAGCGCAACCTCCTTCACCCGCCGCACCAGCGCGCGGAAGCTCGGGTCGCCAGACACATCCGTCCGCAGCGCCAGCATGTTCACGAACAACCCGATCAGGTTCTCCGCCTGCCGATGCGTGCGGCCCGCAATGGGCGTGCCAATTACAATGTCCTGCTGCCCGCTCCACCGGCTCAACACCACCTGGAACGCCGCCAGCAAGACCATGAACAATGTCGCTCCCTCGCCGCGCGCCAGCGCGCCAAGCGCTCGCGTCACCTCCCCCGGCACGGCAAATCGGTGCACCGCGCCCCGGAAACTCTGCACCGCAGGACGTAACCGGTCGCTCGGCAAATCAAACGCCGCAGGCGCTCCCGCCAAGCGCTCCCGCCAGTAGGCAATCTGCCGCGCCAGAACCTCGCCGCGCAGCCATTCACGCTGCCAGATCGCATAGTCGGCGTATTGCACCGATAGATCGGCCAGCGGCGACGGCAGCCCCGCCACATACGCCGCATAAAGCGTTACGACCTCCCGGATCAGGATCCCCATCGACCAGCCGTCCGACACGATGTGGTGCACAACCACGACCGCCACATGCTCCTGATCCGAAAGCCGCAGCAGCACCGCACGCAACAACGGACCCCGCTCAAGATCAAACGGTTCGCATACAATCTCGGCCGTCCGCCGCCGCGCCGCCGCTTCCCTTTCCGTCGCGGCAAGCTCCGTCAGATCCGCAACGTCAAGGCGGAACGGCGTCGGCGGGTCGACCATCTGCACCGGGCTGGCATCCATGACGGCAAACCGCGTGCGCAGAGCCTCGTGCCGCCGTACCACTTCGGCCAGACTTTGCTCCAGCGCCGCGACGTCCAATCGCCCTTGCAACCGCACCGCCACGGGAATGTTGTAGGACGCTGCCAACGTCTCCAATCGCTCCAGCAACCACAACCGCTCCTGTTCGAATGACAGCGGCGGGTGGTGCGGGCGCGGGCGTGCTTGGAGCGGCGGCAAGGGCGTGCCGGCGGCTTGGCGCCGCAGCGCTTCAACATGCGCCGCCAGCCGCTGCAGTGTCGGCGCCTCGAACACCGCGCGCAGCGCCAGTTCGATACCGAACGCCTCGCGCAGACGCGCCGTTACCCGCGTCGCCAACAGCGAGTGGCCGCCAAGCTCGAAGAAGTTGTCGTGCACCCCGACCCGATCGAGCTTGAGCACCTCGCACCAAATCCCGGCCAGCACCTCCTCGGTGGGACTGCGCGCTGCCTCATAGGCCGCCTGCACGATGCCTTCGCCGCCGGCCGGAGCCGGCAGCGCCTTGCGATCGATCTTGCCGTTCGGCGTCAGCGGCAACTCGGCAACAGCCACAAACGCCGACGGCACCATGTAGTCGGGCAGGCTCGCTTTGACGTGCGCCCGCAAAACGCTCGGCTCGGGCGGCGGCTGCGCCGCTGCGCATCCCACCACATAGGCCACCAGCCGCTGCGCGCCGGGCTCGTCCTCCCGCGCCACCACAACGGCATCCTTGACCCCGTCATGGCTGCGCAGAACGGCCTCGATCTCTCCCAACTCGATCCGATAGCCGCGCAGCTTCACCTGATGATCCACGCGCCCGAGGAATTCCAGTTCCCCGTCCCCGCGCCAGCGCGCCAAATCGCCGGTCCGGTACAGCCGCTCGCCACTGCCAAACGGGCTCGGCACAAACCGCTCCGCCGTCAATGCCGCACGCTTGAGATAACCGCGCGCCAGTCCGACCCCGCCGACATAAAGCTCGCCACGCGCGCCAAGCGGCAAAACCTCGAGCCATTCGTCAAGAACATAAAGCCGCATGTTCCCCAGCGGCCGCCCTAAGGGCACGCCGTGCAAACCGAAACCCGAACTGCAGTCGTACCAGCTCGCATCCCAGAACTCCGAAGTTCCGTAGAAATTGAGGAGCTTCACGCCAGGCAGTGATCGTAAGCATTGTTCCGCCACGCCCACCGGAAGCGGTTCGCCGCCGCTCGACACGTAGCTCAATGACGGCCATGCGGCGCCAAGCTCGCGCCCGCTCTGCAGCAATGCGCGCAACAGCGACGGCACGACAACCAGCCGCGTCGTCCCGTGTCGCGACAGCATCTCGATCATGGACGCCGGATCCCGGGCTGCCGCCTCCCGCACCAACACGGTCCGCCCGCCGCGGATCAGAGGCATGAACAATTCCCAGATCGCGTCGATGAAGTTCAACGTGGTCTTATGCGCGTAAACCTCGTCGGCCCCGCTGCCGTCATCCCAGTGCAGTCGGTTGACGGGGCCGCGATGAAGGCCCAGCACCCCCTTGGGCTTACCGGTCGAACCAGAGGTGTAAATCACATAGGCGAGATTCTCGGCACAGGCACCGCTTGCCGGCATCTCCTGCCGCTGCCGTGCAATCTCCTCCCAGTCGGCATCGACACACACCAGCCGCGCGTCACACCGCGGCAGTTGCCCCATCAGGCTCGCTTGCGTCACCAGGATCGGCGCAGCTGCATCCGCCACCATGTAGCCGAGACGCTCCGGCGGATAGCTCGGATCAAGCGGCAGATAGGCGCCGCCGGCCTTGAGAATCCCAAGCAGCCCAATCACCATCTCGGGCGAGCGCTCGACGCACAGCCCGACGATCACCTCGGGGCCGACGCCGAGGTTGCGCAAATGATGCGCCAGCTGGTTCGAGCGCCGATCAAGCTCCCCATAGCTGACGTGCGCCGCCTCATCGATGACCGCCACCGTATCCGGCGTGCGCACGGCCTGCGCGGCAAACAGATCGTGCAGGCACTCCTCGGATGGATAGCCGGCCGCCGTGTCGTTCCATTCCACCAGCAGCCGATGCCGCTCCGCCTCGTCGAGCAACGGCAAGGCCGACAGCCGCCGATCCGCATCGCAGACAATCCCTTGCAGCAAATGCCAGAAATTCGAGAGCATTCCTTCGACGGTGGCGGCCGCAAAGAGTTCAGGACGAAATTCAAACCCGATGGAGGGAACCGCAAGATTGGTTTGAACGTTGAGCGCGAGGGCGAATTTCGCTTCGGCCTTTGCGAAGGTCTGCCGGTTGATCGTGAACCCCGCGGTGTTCAATCCGGGCGTCGGCGAATTGTCGAAGAAAAATCCAAGCTGCATGGCGTCGGCGCCGATGTCAGCTTGACCCTCATGCGGCGTTCCAAGAACTGCCAGCGGAGGTGAAATATCTTGGAATTCGTAGGCCCGGATCAGCGCCCGATGAACATCTTTGACGTAGTCGGTAAACGTCCGATCAGCCGGCACCTCTACTCTTAACCAGAGCGTGTTGGCCAGAAATCCGACAATATTGGCCGTCTCTGCGCGATCCCGATTTGCCGTCGGCGACAGTATCAGAAATTCCGTCTGACCGGTGTATCTCCTCAGGAACACCCCAAACGCCGCGAGAAGAATGACGTATACGGTCGTCCCATTTCGTTTCGCGAGATCGCCAAGACCGAGCAGTAGGGCCGGCACCAACTTACGGGATCTGACGATGGTGCGCGACCGAGTTGTCCCTGGTTGCGGCTTGTCAAAAGGTAAACGTACGACTCCGCTTCTTGTGTCTTTCCACCAAGCCGCCGTCCTCTCGTCACGCAATTCATTATGGTGTTTCTCATTATGCTCCCATGCATAATTCGAGAACTGCATTTCAAGCTTTGGCAACCGCAGTTCACTTCTGCCTATCTCGGCGGAATACATAGCCGCCAAATCGCGCATAACGATTCCTTGGGACCAGCCGTCCGATACGATGTGATGAGTAACCATCAGAAACACAAATTCGCTCGGCCCACATTTGAAAAGCCGCACCCTGAAAAGCGGCCCCACTTCCAGATCAAAGGCTTGAGATCGTATGCTTGAGGCTTCTTGCGCAACGGCCTCTTCGCGCTCGCCATCCGGCAGCGAAGAAAGGTCTACGACGGGCAATGAGGTGACGAATGGCTCCGACACGATCTGAACCGGCTCACCCGAAACAACCCGGAACGTCATGCGCAATGCATCGTGACGTTCGATCAAGCGATTTAGACACAGCTCGAGCAACTCGCTTCTCACCTCGCCACGGATGCGGACGCCGAGACCGAGGTGATACGACGCACTCTCGACAGTAAGCTGCTGATGCAGCCACAATCGATGCTGATTGGGAGTCAATGGAATAAATTTTCCGGAGGCCCGTTTCTTGGTTACGGCAACTTCGGCGATTGCACCCTCGCCTTTGAGCCGCACATCCAGAATTGCGCGCTGCGCCGGCGAGAGCGCATTCCGCCGCCAATCAAGACCCAGGTGCTCGTGCGAGACCACCTTCATGACCTCACTCTGCCGTTATCGTCGCGATCAGTTCATTCCGGTCTTCTTCCGCAGTCGCCTTTTATCGCTCAGCAGTGACCGACGATGTCAGCCGCCATCCTTGTACAGGGACGCCGTCGCCAAATTTTTCAGCTTGGGCCGCGGCTGCGCCATATCATCCATCCGAACATCGGCCAGATATCGGCGTGTCCACTCCGCGTTGGTTTCATTCGCCTGACGTTCGACCTTCGGCAGAACGACATTGTCCGGTATGTCCGAGACCACGTCCATCACCGTAAGAATATTGCGAATGACGCTTTCGCTGTCAGTGACCAGATCCTCGTATTCGACGTGAAACGGCGTGATACCTTTGGCCGCAAACCACCGCGCCCAGCTTTCCGTCTGATGATTGATCTCCTCGACGCACGCGCCGATGAAATCCGCGCTGTAGAAAAGGGGAACACGCCTTGGCCGACTTAATGACATCCAGGCATTGGTCTGGATCGATTTGGCCATCGAAACGGCCTGTGCAATCCTATCGCGGCGTCGAATGTAGATGAATCGCACTGAAGGAACGGCATTCAGCATCCCGGGAAAACCCTTCAGGGCTGCCTCGAAATGGTGAAAGTGCGCTTTGGCGCCAAATACGCCATTTCGCGACGTTCGGCATGCCACCAATTTCGCGAGATAATCGGCGACACCATTGGCACCGAGCCTAAACGACATGGCACGCATGTCGTTTTCGTAATTGAAGTACTCCCAGGGCGCGCCCATCAATCCGGTTTCCCACAGGCGATGGCAGAGATGCGTGCTCCCGCACCGATATGAAGAGGCGACGATGTAAGCCTTCGTCGGCTGCACGCCGTAGTTAAAATCGTATCGAGGGCTGACGAACCCGCTCATACCACCGATCATGATTGCGTCGCTCCTGTCCGCTATTCCTCTCTACAGTTCGACCGGGTGCGGCTATCGAGCGCGCCCGGCACTCAGCAGTGTCGGCAGTGGCGGGCGGAGTTAGGAAAGTCCCCGCTCCTGCATGCTCTTTCTCAAGCTCAACGGACGCATATCGGTCCATACTTCTTCGATGTAGGCGAGACATTCCGTCTTCGGTCCGTCCTTGCCGACAGGCCGCCATCCCGGTGGAATTTCCTTGTCGGCGAACCAAATCGAATATTGCTCCTCGTGATTGATCACGACCTGGTAAGTTCGCGTATCTTCGTCGTCGTCGGTCACGATACTATCCTCCCTGCTCAAGCCGCATGCGGCGCTTCGGCCACCTCGGCGGCGCCATTTTCCAGCTCCGAAATGAGCTTCTCTTCGATCAGCAATGCTACGCCAGCTACGGTAGGACATGCCCAAATGTCTCGTGGCGACAACTGCACCTGAAACTTGGCGTACAGATGAGGCAACATCTGCAGCGCCAGCAAGGAATGCCCTCCCAGTTCGAAAAAGTCGTCATGGACGCCGACCTGGTCGATGCGAAGAGACTCCTGCCAGATTTCCGCGATCACGTGCTCTGCGGCCGTGCTGGGGGCAACATATTCCTGGCGGAGAGCCGGCCTCGGATGCAGTTGCGGTTTGGCGGCTGGAGAGCAGGCGACGGCCTGCCCGCCCGCGCAGCCGGTTCGGCGACGTCAATGTCGCGCGGCGCAAAGGCGTCGGCCATACTTCGCTTGCTTACAACGACTTGCGGAAACGCGCTGGCCGCCACGCGCTCAAAGGCTTCGAGTGCTTCTCCGGTGGGAAGCCCTCCCCGCAACCAAGCCTCGTGGTCCTTGCGAAAGGCCTGGGGCAATTCCGGTCTGACGGCCATGCCTATTTCACGCCAAGCGTCCCAATTTATCGAGATCGTGCGCCGTGCGCCTGGTAACTCGCCGCGCTCGGCATAAGCATCCAGGACAGCGTTGCCGGCGGCGTACGCGACCTGCCCAAACCCGCCGGTCAACGAAGTCACTGACGAGAACAAGATCAGGATTTCGAGTGGCTGATCCGAAAAGACCTCGTCGATAACCAAGATGCCCGTCACCTTCGGCGCCAGGACATCCTGCAACGTCTCCCTGGTCGCCATGCCGATGAGATCGGCGCCGGCGACACCGGCCGCGTGCACGACGCCGTTGACGGCGCCGAAACGAGCCCGGGCCCGCGATACCGCGGATTTCATCTGCGCCAAGTCAGCAACGTCAGCCTCGACGACCATGACCTCGGCGCCGCGCGCTTCGAGCTGTTCGACGCCGAGGATGCGACGGACGACCGGATCGTCGTCGCCGCGCACATCCCGCAGCTGCCGCCATTGACTGCGCTCGGGCAATGGAGTGCGGCCCAGCAAAACAAGCTTCGCCTGCCATCTCTCGAAAAGAACTTTAGCGGTTTCCAAACCTAAGTCGCCCAAGCCGCCCGTAATCATATAGACGCCGTCTTGGCGGAACGGAGCCGAGTGAGGTCGATTCGCATCAAGCCGTATCGAGGCGCACGCGTGTTGCCATCGGCGGCCACGACGGTAGGCCGTCGCCACATGTGCGGTTCTCGAAAACACCTCGAACATGAGATCGTCCGTCAGCCGGTCAAGGCCCGATCGAGACAGGTCGGACGTATCGATGTCGACGTGGCGGCAAAACAGATTCTTGTATTCCCGGGAGATCACTCGCGTGGGGCCAAAGATGGCGGCATCGAGCGGCTGCCGCTGATCGCCCCCGATGACCTGGTGAGCGCCATCGGTCACGAACAGGATCGATATCGGAGTGGAGATTCCCGCTCGCCAATCGCCTGGCCGAGGTTCGTTGGTCCGAAGAACGACAACGCGAGAGTTTCCCGTGCTCGATCCGCCGCAGGACGGTCGACGGGCGTCATCAACGGCCACAAGTACAGGACCCATCGGGGCAGACTTCCTCGCTTTGCCAGGTCCTTCACGAGCTGCCGGAAATGATCGGGGCAGTCGGGCGAAAGCCGATAGCGCGCTTCGAACGCTGCGAACTCGGGCCCGCGCTCGACCACGATGGGGGCGTAGCCCCTGTCGCGCAAAGCCGCCACCAGCCGCGGCCCGACGGTGTGTTCGTCAGTGAAGATCAGACATGTGTTCTCCGAATCTCGGTTTGCCGAAGGCACCTCGCCTCGTGCGCCGATGCAGGCCCAATGAGGAACATGGAAAAGATGTTCGGCCGTTACCGCGGGCGGCCGGGCATCGCCGTGGGCCGCCTCGCGCGCATCGAACCAATAACGGCGCCGTTCGAAAGGATAATGCGGCAGCGGCACACGGTTGCGCTTCTCCGCCGAGAAGAACGAAGGCCATTCGATGGAAACGCCCGCAGTCCACAGCTGCGCAACGGCCTGCGCGATCTGTTGGTTCTCGTCCGTCGTGTGGTTCGGCCGCCGAATTGAACTGAAAACGGAAACCTTTTGATTATCCTTGACGGCTCCCTGCAGCATATCGGTAAGCGCCGATCCCGGCCCCACCTCGACGAATATCCCGCCCTCGCGCTCGGCCAGAGTGGTGCATCCAGTCCAAAATTTCACCGGCGCAATCAGGTGCTGCGCCCAATAGGCAGGACTTGTCGCCTCAGCCGACTTGATCCACGTGCCCGTGACGTTGGAGATGTAGGGGAGTCTGCGGCGGCTTTGGCGCCGACGCCGCAACCGCCTCGAGAAACGGCTCGACGATCGGGTCCATCATGCACGAATGAAAAGCATGAGACGTTCGCAATCGACGACCGGGAATATGACGCGCCAGAAGCTTAAGCTCGATTTCGTCTATTGCCTCGTTCGGTCCGGAGAGGACCGACAACGCGGGCCCATTTTCGGCGGCGACCGAAACCGCAGGCCCGATAAACGTTTCCAGCTCCGCCGACGCGAGCGGCACCGCGAGCATGCTGCCCGGCGGTTGGCTCTGCATCAGCTTTCCTCGAGTCACCACCAGAGCAAGTGCCTTCTCCAGAGAAAACACGTCGGCCACGCAGGCGGCCACGAACTCGCCGATGCTGTGGCCGATCATCGCCGACGGCCTGACGCCCCAATGCTCCCACAGCTTGGCCATTGCATAGCTGACGCTGAATATTGCGGGTTGTGCGAATTCCGTTCGGCGAAGCGTGCCGTCGGCATTCGCGTCGGACTGCGGCGCGAAGACGATCTCGCGCAGATCGCGGCCGAGATGCGGCTTCGCTATCTCCGCGCACGCATCAAAGTGAAATCGGAAGGGATGATATTGCTCGTAGAGTTCCCGGCCCATGTTGATGTACTGCGAGCCTTGGCCTGGAAACATGAAGACGACGGGACGATGGAAGGCGTCCACTTCGCCGGTTACGACGGTATCGGGCCGGACGATATCTGCAGTCTCGACCAAGTCCCTGCTATCTCGACACAGAATGGCTCGGCGATGAGGGTAAAACGTCCGACCCGTGCTCAATGTGAAACACACATCTGCAAGGTCCAAATCAGGATGGCGGCGCAAATACTCGAGCAGATTTGTCGTGCCCGCTTCCAGTGCCGATCTTGTCTTAGCCGATAGCAGCAGCAGCTTATGCTTGCGAGCCGGTCCGGAAGGCGGTTGTGCAACGGCCTCCTCCAGGACGACGTGAGCGTTCGTGCCGCCGATCCCGAAGGAGCTGACACCGGCGCGCCTCGGACTCTCGCCTCGCGGCCACACGGCCTCCTCGCGGTTCACGTAAAATGGAGAATCGTCGAAATCGATTTGCGGATTGGGTCGGGAAAAATTGATGCTTGGAGGCAAGCGGCATCTATGGAGCGCCAGTGCCGTTTTCATCAATCCGACAACGCCGGCAGCTGTATTGAGATGTCCGATATTGGATTTGATCGAACCAATGGCGCACGAACAGCGCGCCCGCGATGGCTCCCGAAAGACTTGTTCGAGGGCGCTGATTTCCGTCGGATCCCCGAGGCTCGTGCCCGTGCCGTGCGCTTCTATGTACTGGATGGTGTCGGCGGAGATTCCGGCCACCGATAGCGCTTCGGATACGACGCCCGCTTGGCCGTCGACGCTCGGGGCCGTGTACCCGATCTTTGCGGAGCCGTCGTTGTTGACTGCGGATCCCCGGACCACCGCATAAATGCGGTCATTGGCTTTGAGTGCTTCGTCCAGGCGCTTGAGCACGACAATGCCTGCTCCGTCGCCGAACACGGTCCCGTTCGCATCCGCATCAAACGGCCGACAGTGTCCATCGGGCGACGCAATGCCGCCTTCGACGAAAAAGTACCCGGTTTTCCGTGGGCCTTGGGTCACCGATACGCCCCCGGCCAGCGCAAGATCGCACTCGTTGGTCAACAGGCTCTGGCACGCCACATGGACCGCTACCAAAGACGTCGAGCAGGCGGTCTGAATGGTGAAACTCGGTCCGCTTAGATTGAGTTTGTATGAGACGCGGGTGGCCAAATAGTCCTTGTCGGTACCCTGCACGAGTATGGCCCGCAGCGGATTTGATGCACCGGTCAGACCCTGACTTGCAGCAATCTTCAGCTGATACGTGCTGACGGCGGCACCGGCAAAGACGCCAATCGAGCCGGAATACCGCTGAGGATCACAACCGGCATCCTCGAGGGCCTCGACCGCACATTCGAGGAATATCCTGTGTTGAGGATCCATACATTCTGCTTCGAGCGGGGAATAATTGAAGAATTCAGCATCGAACAGGTCAACGCCTTGCAAAAATGCTCCAGCCTTCACGAAGTCCGGCCGAGACAAGATCTCATCACTGATGCCTGATTGGCGAAGCTCTTCGTCAGACAAAAATGAGATTGATTCCTTGCCGGCGCGAATGTTGCTCCAGAACTCGGCAACGGACGAAGCGCCGGGGAAGCGGCCGGCCATACCAATAATCGCCACTCCGATATCGTCGCATTGATGGCTTGTTTGTTTGTTCATCGAGTTCATCCGGAACCAGTTCTACGACGCTTCCACGTTGGCTCGCTGCTCCGTGCCGCGGCCGGCTATGAGCCGCCGGCGCTTTTGTCCACGATCCCGGCCGATATCGATCCGGTTCTTGTCATGAGTGTCATCCGCCGATTTGCCTGAAGGCAAGTCCGCTCCGAGAAACGCCTCGAAGCTGCGAACGGTTGGATGGCGAAACAGCGCCATCAAGGGGAAATCACGACGGAGCGCGGCTTTGAGTTGCTGGTGCAGTCGTAGCAGCAACAGCGAATGGCCACCGAGGTCGAAGAAGTTGTCGTTGACGCCGACCTTGTCGAGCTTGAGCACCTCGGCCCAGATCGCCGCCAAGGCTTCCTCGGTGGAGGTGCGCGGCGCCATATACTCGGCGATTTGCGGACGGCCCTCCGGCGCCGGCAACCGGTTGCGGTCGACCTTGCCGTTGGGTGTCAGCGGCAGCGCCTCGAGCGCAACGAAAGCCGCCGGCATCATGTAATCAGGCAGGCTATGCCTGACGTGCGCCCGCAACGTGCCCGCATCCGGCCGCCGTGCCGGATCATGGGCCACCACATAGGCCACCAGCTGCGTCTCGCCCGTCTCGTCCCGCATCACCACCGTCACATCCTTGACGCCGTCGTGGCGACGCAGCACCGCCTCGATCTCTCCCGGCTCGATGCGGTAACCGCGGATTTTCACCTGATGATCGACACGGCCGAGAAACTCCAGCTCGCCGTCCGCCCGCCACCGCGCCAGGTCTCCGGTCCGGTACAGCCGATGCCCCGGCTCAAATGGGCTCGGCAGAAAGCGCTCCGCTGTCAGGCCCTGACGTCCGACATAGCCGCGTGCCAGCCCGGCGCCTCCCACATAGAGCTCGCCACACACTCCGGTCGGCACGAGTTCGAGCCGCTCGTCCAGCACGTAGAGCCGCATGTTGGCCAGCGGCCGCCCTAGCGGCACTCCATGCAAGCCGGAACCCGAACTGCTGTCGTACCAGCTCGCATCCCAGAACTCCGAAGCTCCATAAATATTGAGGAGCTTCACGCCAGGCAGCGATCGTGAGCATTGTTCCGCCATGTCCACCGGAAGCGGTTCGCCGCTGCTCGCCACGTAGCCCAATGACGGCCATGCGGCGCCAAGCTCGCGTCCGCTCTGCAGCAACATGCGCAACAGCGACGGCACAACAACCAGCCGCGTCGTCTCGTGCCGCGACAGCATCTCGATCACCGACGCAGGATCCTGGGCTGCCGCCTCGCGCACCAACACGGTCCGCCCGCCGCGGATCAGAGGCATGAACAATTCCCAGATCGCGTCGATGAAGTTCAACGTGGTCTTATGCGCGTAAACCTCGTCAGCCCCCCTGCCGCCATCCCAGTGCAGTCGGCTGACGAGTTCGCGATGAAGGCCCAGCACGCCTTTGGGCCGTCCCGTCGAACCCGACGTGTAGAGAACATAGGCAATATTGTCGGGACCAACCCGGCTCTGCGGTGCGCTTGCCGGCCGTTGGGCGATTTGCGCCCATTCTGAATTGAGGCAGACGATCCGTATCGGCGGCCCGGTCAATACGGTCGCCAAGCGCGCTTGCGTTACCACGATCGGCGCTTGCGCGTCCGTCACCATGTAGGCGAGCCGTCCCTGCGGGTAGCTCGGATCGAGCGCCAGATAAGCCCCGCCCGCTTTGAGGATCCCGAGCAGTCCAACCGCCATCTCGGGCGAGCGCTCGACGCACAGCCCCACCACCACCTCGGGTCCGACTTCGAGCCTCTCAGGTGGTTCGCCAGCCGGTTGGCGCGCCGATCAAGCTCGCCGTAGGTGACGCACGCGTCCTCGCAAACGATCGCCACCGCTTCGGGCGTTCGTGTCGCCTGCACGGCAAACAGGTCATGCAGGCATTCTGCGCGCGGATAGTCCGCCGCAACGCCGTTCCATTCCACCACCAGGCGATGGCGTTCTTCCGCGCCAAGAAGCCCTACATCCGATATCCGAATGTCGGGATCGTTGGCGAACTCGCCAAGGATCTTGCCGAAATTCGCCGCCATCCCGGCCAGGCTTGCTGATTTGAAGAGATCGAGATTGCATTCCCAACAAGCGACAAACCTCCCGCCGGAATTGACGAGCGCCAAACTGAGATCGAACTTTGCCCCTTCGTAAACGATACGCGGCAGCTGTGTCAGTTCCAGCCCCGACATGCGCAGATCGACAAATGGCGGCTGCATCACCAGCATAGCTTGAAAGAATGGCGAGTGGCCGACGTTACGTTCAGGCAGCAAGACCTCGATAAGCGTCTCGAACGGAATATTCTGATTGCCCAGATCGTCCATCGTCCGATCACGTACCCTGCGCAGCAACTCGCGAAAAGTCGGCGCACCGGACAGATCCGTTCGCAGCGGCAGGGTGTTCGAAAAGAAACCAATCAGACGCTCGATCTCCAGCCGATCCCTGTTTGCAACCGGCGATCCGATGACGATATCGGTCCGCCGGCAGTAGCGATGAAGAATAACGGCGAAGGTGGCCAGCAGGCCCATGAACACCGTCGCCCGCTCTCCGAGACAAAGCTGCCGCAGCTTGGCGACAACGTCAGATGCGATTTCGGATTCGAGCCCGCCGCCGCGGAAGCTGCGCATCGGAGGCCGCTCGTGGTCGAGCGGGAAGCTCGTGAGCGGCGGCGCACCCGCAAGACGCTCTCGCCAATAGTCGAGGCACCGTTGCGCTTGCTCGCTCTTGAGCCAGTCGCGCTGCCACGCTGCGTAATCTCTGTACTGCGTCTCCAATGGTAGAAGCGGTGACGTCCTGGATTCCACAACCGCGTCGTACAACGACGCCACTTCACGGAAAAGCACGTGCAGCGACCAACCGTCGGAAATGATGTGAGGCATCGTCACGATGACGAAGTGCAGTTCCGCCGCGAGCTGTAACAGCTTCACGCGAAATAACTCGCCACGCGAGAGATCGAACGGCCGCGTCCGCTCCTGCGCGGCAATCTCGCCCGCTTTCGCCTCGCGCTCGCTTTCGGGCAGCCCCTGGAGATCGACAATCTCGAGCTCAAGGTGAACCGAGTCGGATATGACCTGCCTGGGCTCGCCATCGCGAGCGACGAATTTTGTGCGCAGCACCTCGTGACGCCGCACGACTTCGGACAGGCTCGACTGGAACGCCGGCTTATTCAGAGGCCCGACCAACTTCAGCCCGCTGAAGATCGTATAGAGCACGCTTCCCGGCTCGAGCTGATCGAGCAGCCACAGTCTTTCCTGCGCCAGCGACAGGGGATGGCCGTCCGATTCGGCGGCCGGCCTTACGGCGCCAAATGCCGCGCTTCCGGTGCCTTCTCCGCCGTATCGTCGGGGCTGCGCCTGGGTCGTTCTCTCGCCTGCCGATTCCGAGCGCAGCACGACCTCGCGACGTTCGAGCATGCTCCTGCTCCAACCTAGTAAGTCGTCACTTCGAGACAATCGATCCGCGCCGCCGACGAGCGCACTTGTGCAATTGCTGCCGTCACGTCGTGGAGATACTCGTCGACGATCGCCTCATGGGCTGGGTTGACCATCTGGTGAATGCCCTTCGGTTCGGTGATGCGGCTGACATACCACTGCCTCCGCGACAACTCTTGCGAGACCGCAAATATATCGACGACGTTCGAGCCGAACGACACGATTGCCAGATCGGGGGAGCCGATCACATAAAGCTCCGGTATTGCCCGGATTTCATCGATATACCTCCGCCACGTCCGCATGACGCGCGATGTCAACGCGAGATATCCGTCCTCGCCGAGGTAATGCAAAACGGCCCAGGCTGCGGCGATGACCCCGCCGGAGCGAGTTCCGGCCAACGTCGGCGTGTAGTATTTGCCTTTCGGCCAGTCGACGAATTCCGTGGCTTGATACTTGGCAAAATCGGCGTCCGAATAAAGGACCACCGAAGCCCCTTTGGCGGCATAGCCGTATTTGTGAAGGTCGGCCGAAATAGACCTGACACCATCTACCGTGAAGTCGAAGAGAGGCACCGAATAGCCGAGCTTCATGGCAAATGGCGCGATAAATCCGCCGACACATGCGTCGACGTGCAGCCAAACGTCGTGCTCGAGCGCGACTTGGGCGATGTCGACGATCGGGTCCATCAGGCCATATGGCAATGCCGGAGCCGAGGCGACCAACATGATCGTATTCTCGGTGATGGCGGATGCCATCAGCGCGCTGTCGGCGCGGTAGTTCGCAGCCGTTGGCACGCGTATCGGCTTGATATCCAGATATTGCGCGGCTTTGTCGAACGCGGGATGGGCGCTGCGCGGCAACACGACCTCGGGTGGGCTCCCGTCGCTTCTGCGCCCGTTCCGGCTCCAGTCGCGCGCTGCCTTCATCGCAAGAAGAATGCTCTCGGTTCCTCCTGATGTCACGTAACCGACCGCACCGTCGGGAGCATGCAACAGGTCGAGAGCCGCGTCGGCGATATCGCGCTCCATCGTCGCGACGCTGGGAAACGCAGCCGGCGCCAGTGCATTCTCGGACATGAACATGGCGTAGGCGTCGCGCGCTACGGCTAGCACGTCCTCACCCGCATAATAGACGTGCAGCGCCGCTCTTCCGCCGCGCCAATCGACGTCGTGACGGGACATATCGAGCATGCGGCGCTTCAGTTCATGCCAACTCGCGCCTGATTTCGGAAAGCTCTGGGACATCGAATTCCTCGGCGTACACGCGCGACGCTCCGGCCTAGGGGCCATGTTCCGCTAAATGCGCCGGCACGAGACCGGTATCGTTTCGGAAGAGATGTGTGCTCATCGATATTGGCCCAAGCGGCACCACGGCACGATTACGCCGCCGAAACGGGGGCCGCAGGCAAGGTCACCGAGGAAAAAGGCGCCATCGTCATGTCTCGCTGCTGTCGCGACCCGAAAACAAAACACATCCGACGCTGCAAACGCGCCGCGACACGTTTCGTTGCAGCCATAGCTCCTCGACTGCAATGCCGGAGATCATAACATCGCCGGCCAATTCAGCATACAAATCCCAGATGCTCCGCTTTGATGGCTTGATCAACGCGGTTCCGACTTGAAATGATTTGCGGCTCATAAGCATCCATCAGGCATTAGAAATGGTCGGATGGCGGCTTCGAAGCCTTTCGGATTATCCAGTATGACCCCGTGTCCGGCAGCCGGCACTGTTTCCAGGCGTGCGTCGGGCATTATTTCGATCATCCGCTCCGCCACATTGCGGGACAGCACCGCGGAACCCGCTCCCCGGACGACGAGAACGGGCCATTCCATGCGCGAGAGCAACGACCACAAGCCGGCGTCGGATGCGGCATTGGATTGACGACACTGGGATCGCGTGATCGCCGGATCGACCTTTAAACGAAAGCCCTCACCCGGGTGCGCTCGCAAGGCGCATTGGGCCAGAGAGAGCAGAACGTCCTTCGCAATGAGTGGACGCCTTTTGGAAAGCCAGGAAGCGTACTCTTCGACGGACGAATAGACGCGATTTGCCGCTTCGATTTCCGCTCGTACCATTGCGATCCCTTCCGGGTTGAGGCTCGGGCCGAAATCGACAATGACGAGGCCGGCGATCCGGTCTGCACACTGCGCTGCAACGTGAACGGCGATCTCACCGCCCATCGAGTGACCGACCAGAACCAGTCGGCGCAGGTCGAGCGCACGAATGACGTGAACGACGTCCTCGATATGCGTCTGGACATCGTATCGGGCCTCTGCATCCCATGCGGAGTCACCGTGGCCGCGCAAATCGGGCGCGATAGCGTCGTAACGCGACGCTATCGCGGGCAGCACCCGGTCCCAGACGTAGCTTCCTTCGCCGAAGCCGTGGATCATCAGACATGAATGCCTTCCACCCCCGGCCCGTCGTAGGTGCAGAACCTGCTCATCTGCTTGCACGGCGGCCGACAGTCCCGAATCCATGGCATTCCCTGCATGCGGCTTCGTTCGGCCAATCTGCGCCGCCGGCGCGCGATCTTGCCAATCCTTGCGAATATTCCGGCGCTCCTCTGGCCGGTGTGCTGGCCGCATTTGCGTCGCGTCGTCGTTCATTGCGCAGCGGTTCGCATCATCCTCCGCGAAGTCGTCTCCTTTTGCTTGGCCTCGATTCTCGCAGAGAGTTCACTCAAGGTCGGGGCTTCGAACAGAGTGCGGACGGGGAGCTCACAACCGAGGAGCTGCCTGACACGCGACATCACCTGGCTGGCGAGCAGCGAGTGTCCGCCCAATTCGAAGAAATTGTCGTGCCGCCCGACCTGTTGAAGGTTCATGAGCTCCGCCCAGATCCCCGCCAGCACCCGTTCGGTGTCGTTGGCAAGCCGCGCCGGCGCGCCTGAAAGCGGACGCTCGGGACGAGGCAGTCTGTCATAGTCGATCTTTCCATTCGGCGTCAGCGGCAACGACTCCAGCGTGATGAAAGCTGACGGCACCATGTAGTCCGGCAGGATGCGCAGCAATTGCTCTCGCAGATTCTTGAAAACGGGCGGCACGGCATCTGTGGCCAGGACCAGATACGCCGCCAGGATTTTTTGCTGCCCGGTGTCTTGCCTGACGATCACCACCGCATCGCGAATATAGGGCATCGACAGCAGGACCGCTTCGATCTCTCCCAACTCGATACGATGGCCCCGATTTTTCACTTGCCGGTCCACGCGGCCGGCAAACTCGACATTGCCGTCCGGCAGGTAGCGTCCCAGATCGCCCGTCCGGTACAGCCGATCTCCCGGCGTTTCGGTGTGCGGATTGGCGAGGAACCGCTCCGCCGTGAGGACGTCGTCTCCCAGATATCCCGCAGCCATGTGATGACTGCGCATGTAAATCTCGCCCAGTTCCCCCACGCCAGCCAAATGCTGCCGGCGATTTAGTACCAGCAGCTGAACGTCGTTGATGCCTTTTCCCAGCGGCAGGATCTCTTTGCCGCGATCGTCCTCGCCGCCGGTCGCATCGCCATAGTCCTGAGGGACCACGTAGTATCCGACCGAGCGCTGTGTTTCGGTCGAACCATAGTAATTGACGCAGGTCACGGATGGCGCAACGGCACGCAGCGCCGCGATGTCGCGTTTCGTCAAGACATCGCCGACCACAAAGGCGTAGCGCAAGGATGCGATCGGTGCCGGTGCATTGCCGCCGGTCATCCCGGCGCTGCTGATCAATTGGGCGAAGCCTGGAGTGAGGTGGGCCACCGTTACGCCGGAGCGGCACATCCACGTCGCCATTGCTGCAGGTATATTGGCCTCATCCCCACACGGAATGCAGATGGCGGCGCCGAGACATAGCGGGGTGAAGATGTCGCGTTGGATCGGATCGTGAGAAATACCCGACATCATGCTGAAGCGATCAAGGCGGCCGAAGCCAAATCTCCTTTTTTGCCACGGGATGAAGTGCGACAGCGGACCGTGCCTACCGACGATTGCCTTCGGCTTGCCCGTCGATCCCGAGGTGAAGGTAATGACGGCCGGATCGTCAGGCCCGCCCACAGCATCGGCATCACGCGTCGATGGAGTGGCAATGAAGTCACGGGGCGACACCAGCGCGGCTCTTCGCAATTCCACGCGGCAACATCCGAGATCGCGCATGAATTCCAGGACCGGTGCGAACGGCTCGCGGCTTGCCGCAACTTCCAGCCATGCTCGCGGACGTACGGCTCCGATATAGGCGATCAGGCGCGCGGCCGGATATGCCGGATCCAAAATCGTGAACGCTGCGCCAGCCTTCAATGCGGCGAGAATCGCCCATACCAGCGGCGCGCTGCGGTGGCCCAGAATCGCAACCGTGTCGCCGCGTCCGACCCCGTTGGCACGCAGGTAGGCGCCGATACGGCTGCTGATGTCATCGACCTCGCGATAGCTCCAACTGGCGGCGCCTTCGACGATGGCAATCGCGTCGGGTTGCCGCACGGCTTGTCGCGAAAATATCTGATGCACCGCCCCATACCAGTGGCTGCTCAACGGACGCCGGGGATCAGGCAAGAGCCTTTTGGCATTCCGCGTCACGAAAGAAAAATTCGAAAGTTTCTGGTCTGGGCTTTTGAGCGCCTGTGCAAGCAAATCGGCGAATTGAGTCAGGAACTCCGACATCCGCTCCCGCCCGAACAGGGCCGCGTTATAGACGAGCTGCAGAACCACGCGCTTTTGCGCGTCGCGGACATAAAGCGTCATGTCGAATTTCGAAGAAAACGTTGTTTGCGACGTTATTTCCATTCTCACGCCGGCAGCTTCCACCACCTGCTCATCGGCTTCGAGCATGTTGATGGCAACCTGAAATACCGGGCCGTGGCTCAGCGTCCGGTCAGGACTGACGAGCTCAATCACTTTTTCGAACGGCGCGTCCTGGCAAGCATAGCCCGCCACCGCTACTTTCTTGGCGCGCTGCAACAGCTCGCGAAACGACGGATCGCCACCGAGATCGGTGCGGAGCGCCAGAATGTTTACGAAAAAACCAATCAGCGGCTCGATGAGAGGATGGGAGCGGCCGGCCACGGGCGTGCCGACCACGACGTCTTCCTGCCCGCTCCAGCGAGCGAGGAGAGCCTGGAACGTTGCCAGCAACGCCATGAAAGGCGTAGCTCCCTCGGCTCGCGCAAAGCGAACGAGCGCGTTTGTCAGCTGCCGTGACAGAACCATTTCGCAGACGGCCGCGGTGAACTTCTGCACGGCCGGACGGATGCGGTCCGCCGGCAGCTCGAGCACAGCCGGCGCTCCGGACAATTGCTTCTTCCAGATAGGACAGCTCCCGTTCGAGAGCGCTGCCGAGCAGCCACCGGCGCTGCCATAAGGCATAGTCGGCATATTGCACGGCGAGTGGAGACAGTTGCGATCGTCGCCCGGCGGCGAACGTGCCGTACAATTCGCTGAGCTCTCGGACCAGAATTTTCAGTGACCACGCATCGGAGATGATGTGGTGCATTGTCAGCAGCAACACATGTTCATGCGTAGCGAGCCTGAGCAGCCGCGCGCGGAACAGCCGCCCGGCTGAAAGGACAAAGTATGTGGCCGTCTCCCTCGCTCGCCAGCGGCCGAGCTCGGCGCGGCGCTCACTCTCCGACAGGCCGGACAAGTCCACGAGATCCAGCCGGAAGCCGGCCGCGTCGTCGACCTCCTGGAAGGAGCTGCCGTTACGGGAGACGAACCGTGTTCGCAGGCTTTCGTGGCGCGCAATCACCTCGCCAAGGCTTGATTCGAGGGCGCCGACGTTAAGGTCTCCGGCAAGCCTCACGACAGCGGCATTGTTGTATGCCGCCTCGCCAGGCTGGAGCTGGTCCAGGAACCACAGCCGTTCCTGGACGAACGAGAGCGGGAGCGCTGCCGCGTCCCGCGGTCTCGGCGTCAGCTGCGGCATCGCACAGTCTTGGGAGCGCTCGGCGGCGATGGCCGCCAATTCGGCGATGCTGTGATCTTCGAAAAAATGGAAAATATCGACGCGTACATTCAGCGCCGCCGCGATCGCTGCCTGCAGCTGGAAGATTCTGAGCGAGTCCAGCGCAAACGAACTCAGCGGTGCATGGAGCCGCACGGCCGCTTCGGGCGCCTCGAGCAGGCGAGCAAGCTCGCGGACAATGACTGATTGCGCACGCGCGATCCGCTCGTCATCTCCATTGGCCGCCGCATGGGATGACATCTCGGCAAATCGTTGCGACTCTCCTCGATATCGATACCGCCCGCCGGATCTTTGCCGGCAACCCACGTCGCGACCGCTGCCAAGCGGCCGGTTTCAAACGCCGCACGAACTTGATTGCGCTGAATTTTGCCGCTGGTCGTCCGCAATATCGTGCCCTGCTTCACCAGAGCAATTGCATGAGTGGCGAGACCATGCTCCCGCGCGACATTGCTGCGGATTGCATCGACGATGCCCGCAGTGCCTCCTCGCCACGACCGCGCGATCTCCTGCACGATCACCAGGCGTTCTTCTCCGCCATCATCGATCGAAAACGCCGCTCCGGAATGCGACTGAAGGGCCTGGTGACTCTTTTCGGCGGTGAGCTCGATGTTTTGCGGGTGATGATTGAGCCCGCGAATGATGATGAGATCCTTGATGCGTCCGGCGATATAGAGGCAGCCCCGGTCGAGGAACCCCAGATCGCCGGTGCGCAAAAAACGCCGCTGATCCGCATCGGCAAGCCGCGCGCCGAAGACTCTCCGGGTTTCGTCGGGGTGCTTCCAGTACCCGCAGCCGACGCTTCGGCTGTGGACCCAAATCTCACCAACATGCCTGTCGGCGCACACGGCGCGGGTGGCCGGGTCGACGACAACGACGGCATCTTCCGGGACCGGACGGCCGCAGCTCATGAGATTTCGCGTCGGCTTGCCGTCTTGCGATTGCGCGGCCACCCCTGTCCGCAGCGCAGTGTCATCGACTTGCAACGCGGTTGTCGGGATGCTCTTGGGCCCGCCGGCAACGATGAGCGTCGCCTCGGCGAGCCCGTAGCATGGGAAGAACGAGCTTCGGCGAAAGCCACATGCCGCGAACGTCTCGGCAAATCGCTGCAACGTATCGGGGCGAATTGGCTCTCCGCCGCAAAAAGCAACGTCCCAAGCGGAAAGGTCGAGTTCGGCGAGGTGTTCCGGCTGCACTTTCGCCAGGCAGAGTTCGTATCCGAAGTTCGGCGCTACGCTTACCGTCGCACGGTGGCGGGTCATCGCCTGCAGCCAGATCATGGGCTGGCTCAGAAACGCGGCGGGCGACAGCAAAGTCACCGGGAACTTGGCAAAGAGCGGCGCGATGACGCTCCCCATCAGACCCATGTCATGGAACAGCGGCAGCCAGCTCACGCCGATACTGGTCACATCGAGGTTCGATCGGGCCACCAAATGTCCGGCGTTGTCGAGAATATTGCCGTGTGTGACCATGACCCCTTTGGGGTTTCCGGTGGAGCCCGACGTATACTGGAGGAGCGCGGGAGAGCCGCTCGTCAGCGCCGGTTCGAGCCAACTTTGCTCCGGTGTCGCAGACAAACGGTCCGTCACGACGGTTGGGACCGCGCTGAGCGCGGAATTTGTCAGCGCCGGCCGCAGTCGGGCCGTTCCACGTATCGCTCGACGAAAGAATGAGCTTGGTCTCCGCGTCGGCGGCAATGACCTCCAGGCGTTCGACGGCATTCGCCCGGCGAGGCACAGCCGCTGGAACCGCGACAAGTCCGGCGTAAAGGCAGCCGAAAAACGCTTCCACAAAATCCCGGCTCCTCGCATAGAGAAGCAGTGCATGCGAGCCCGCCGGTTGCGATCGTCGAACGGCGTCAGCGATTTGTCTCGCGCACTGATCAAGCTGCCCGTAAGTCAGCGCGGCGTGAGGCGAGACATCGTCTGTCCCAAACCGATACGCCACGCGGTCGGGATCCTGCCGAGCCCTCAGTCGCAGCAAGCCTGCAAGATTATCCCCCTGCGCCCCGCTGTCGTTGGGCATCATCGCGTTGTCATCGCAGGCTCCGGCCATGGGTCGCATCATGAGATTGCACGAGTTGGGCGTCACGTGCCGCGCCACCGAAAGCGGCCCATTTTGTCCTCAATCAGCTATCGGTACCAGCGAAGCCGGCATGGGATTGCCCCACCGCCGTCGCATGGCACGCAGGCGCACCGCGTTCGTCGCGCCGCTCTACGCGGGACGACCGACGCCTCGTCGTCGCCCGCCGTCCACGTGGCCGCCCGACATCATCGGCACGAAATCGCCGTACCATTTTTTATACGAAACTTGTTTTGACGAGCGTCATGGCGGCCATTATTTTCCTTGATATTGATCGGGCAGAGGCGGGGCCGACAAGCAACGGAAGGACAATCCATGTCCGGTAACGATGTCGTGCCCCTGCCACCCGCCGAACAGACCATCGTTCCTTCGCAGTTCGATTACGGCGAACTGCCGTCTTCCGTTGCCAATTTCCTACGCGGGCAAGCAGAACGGATTTACCGGCACGTGGCCTCTTCCGTCATCAATATCGGAAAGGATCTCGCCGGAGCCAAAAACTACCTGACCCACGGCGCGTTCGTTGCCTGGGTGGAGAGCGAGGTTGGCATTCCGGCCCGGACTGCGCAGGCTTACATGCGGGTTGCAAGGTGGGCATCGCAGAAAGGCGCAACGGTTGCGCATTTTCCCCCATCACTTCTCTATCTGCTGTCAGCCTCGAACACCCCGGAGGCCTTCGTCAGCGACATCGTCAGGCGGGTGAATGCCGGCGAGCGCATTTCAATCCGGGCTCTTCGCGACAAGCTGAGGGACCTGAGGGACACCGCGCATGACCGGCAGAGCCCGAAACCACGGTTGGTACCCGCCTTGTCGCGCCACGATGACACATCTGGCGTTGCCGCCGTCGCGGTTGCCGATGACACAATATTGGCGGAAGTCGTCGCGATCCTGGCGCACCG
Organism: uncultured Alphaproteobacteria bacterium; assembly: GCA_963831975.1. GTDB lineage: Bacteria > Pseudomonadota > Alphaproteobacteria > Rhizobiales > Xanthobacteraceae > BOG-931. The sequence continues at coordinate 60,878 of CAWHSO010000019.1, read as the reverse complement.
ACTTTCACCGCAGGACTTCACGCGCGTGCGCGACATCATGACGGCCAAGCCCGTTCTCGAAGACCCTAATCTGGCGCGGCAGATCGCCACCGCGTTCTTTGTCGTCGCGAACGCGGACGCATATGACGGCGCGCCAAATCCCTAGCTCAGACGACGAGTTTGCCGGCGCACCGTCCGTGCCGGCCGACATCTGGATGTCACGCCACGGCGGCGCCCTCCCGCGAGGCCGCATCAGAACGGCACGTAGCCAATCCCCCGTCAGTTCGCTCCCGATAAAGTCTGGGAAATGACTTCTGTTGCGCGTTCGTGGACGTTGGTCACGGCCGCATCTTCTTGCTGCAGAAGCTCCTCTCGCGTTCCCAGCCTGGGATCTTGCCCGAGTTCGAGGAAAAGCACGCGGTCGCAACCCTGCAGCAGCGGCACTTCATTCGTGCAAATCAAAGCGACGCCACCGCGCTCCTTGTGGGCCTTAAGGATTTCGAACAGGCAACGCTTGCCGTCCTGGTCCAGGCTACTCGTCGGATCATCGAGAACGAGCACGCAGGGATCCCGATAGATGGCACGTGCGAGGACAAGTCGCTGACGAATGCCGCCCGGCAGATTGATTCTCAGACTATCTATTTGCGTATCCAGGCCGGCAGCCATGCCGGCGATGGACTGCTCCAGTCCTGCGAGCTTGATCACATTCGACAGACGCCGTTCGTCCCGCTGCGCCGCGAAGCTGGAAATGTTGTCTGCGATCGACCCATCAAAAAAACGACCGTGTTGTGGCGCGTAGCCGATCACCCGAGCAGCCTCTTCGTCGCTCAACTCGAAACGGTCGAGACCCCCGATAAGCATCCTTCCAGATCTGCGCACCCACGTGCCCGCCACGACGTTCGCCAGTGCGGATTTTCCGCATCCCGACGGGCCGACAATTCCGAGGCTTTCTCCGGGGCTGAGTTCGAATGAGACTGGACGAAAAACCGCCTTGTCCCGGCCCGGGGGCCCACCGCTCAGCCGAGCAACCACGATCGTGCCGCTGGCAGGCAGCGGAGCAATTCTCCCGACCGGGTTACGGTCGGCGGATTCCTGGCATTGCTTCAGCCGAAACCAAGCCCCCCGTGCTGCGACGATGTTGGACCAGCTCCTGGCAACCGTATCGATCGGCTCCGAAATTCTTCGCACCAAGATCCCGGTCGCAATCACGATTCCAAAATCGGCGAGGTGCCGAAGAGCCAAATACACTGCCAGCGCCAGCACGATGATCGGGTTCAGCATTCTCGCGGCGCGTGCCAGCGACCTGAGCAGATCCGACAGCCATTGCGAACTCCGATGCGCACGCCGATTGCGCTCGCGGCCCCTGATCCAACGTTCTTCGAATTGAGCCGCGAGGCCAAATGCTCGTACGACACCATCGTCGGCCAAAATGGCCCGCAGGTAAGGGGACGGCCTCTGGTTCGAACTCGCGAACCCGGCCGGACAGGTGATCCGCCACGGCGATCAGAGCTGCGGTAGCCAAAGCAAAAGCCAGAGATACGGCGGCGAGCAAGACGTGGAAAATGCTCAACATGCCGACAAAGACAAACGTCCACGGCAGATCGAATAAGCCTGCAAGCGCCCCCTCCAAGATAAATACCCGAATGCGACCGAGATCGCGCACCGGCGCGTCTTGTCCTCCTGAAGTGTTCGCCATGGGAGACTTTGCGGCGGCGCGAAACGCGGCGCGTTCATAGCCTTGTTCGATCGCATCAGCGAGTTTGCGCAGAACTCTGGCGTGGCCGAGTCGCAGTAAAGCGTAAAAAACGTATGCGAGAATAACTATGGCGAGCAACGCGAGCAGCCGATTTATATCGTGCTTGGGGATCACCTCTCGAAATACGCCCACGACGAAGATCACGCTGACCAACATCAAGAGGTTCATCAACGCGCTGACCAATCCGATCAAAAGGATGGCGCGCCACAACCGCGCCGGTTGATCCGTCGTTCCAGGACCGATGCGATTGAATCGTGTCTTGTCTCCCGCCAGCCCGGCCGTAGTCCATTCCCTCCACGGAGACACGATCTCTCTTTTCATTCTATTCATTCGCTCTATTCTGCGAAGCTATGTAAGCCGTCCTCGATGAGGCCCTGCACGCCAGGCTCGTGCACCCAATACCTTCGATAATTCGCATCCAGGGCAAAGAGATCTGCCGTCGAGTCTCGTTTGTTCCTGATCAGCTGGTTGAGTGAAACCGATTTGATCTTATAGCGAAAATACCAGTCATTGCGGTCGAACTCGTGGATGTAGCTGCGCGCCGCCCATTTGTAATGGGTGGACGCCGGCTTGCGAATCTTCTGTCCGTTGTTGTTATTCACCATGCTCCAACGCTGGTACTCCGGCGTGTTGAACCAGTTGATGATATATTTTTCGATCGCGCTTCTTACGTCGTCGCCGCGAAAGTAAAGCAACGGCCCGCGGAGCGAGCAGTGAGTGAAGCGAAGATTGAATATGAGCCACCAAAACAGATCATGAAGGCTGTAAAGCGGGATACCCGAGGTGGCTATGTTGGCCGTCAACTTGTTGTAGAACCACTCGCCGACCTGACGACTGTGATTGGCGTCGATATCCGCCGGACTGAAAAACGGAATCAGAAGATCGACGAATTGCCGATAAGGCAGCTCCATCAGCTTGGGGCTGTCCCGCAGCAGCGCCAGTTTGGTGCGCGCCGCACCCGATAGCCTATCGACCAGTCTTGCGTAGCTGAAATAGAATTGAGTGGCCTGCTCCGTTCCGAATATGTCGTCGCCTGCATCGGCCGTAATCGGCATATAGCCCTTGTCGATGACGTCGTTATATTGATTTTTGCTCGAGTCAAAGATGGTCATTTTTCCTCGAATGTATCGATCGAAGAAAATCGGGTTTTCGGTTGCCGAGTTTATGCTGCAACAGAACGCGACCTGCTTCAGCTCTTCAGGCGTAAGCATCTTCAGCAATGCGGTGGCGCAGACCGTGCTATCTATGCCGCCCGAGTAGTAGAGCGCCACCTTTTTGCCCTGACGTATGATATCCCGCACCTCCGTTGCTCTTTGGTCCGATACTTCCGCAAACGACTTGCTGAATTTCGGGTCATATGTCGGCATCTCGAGCTGCGGATGAACGGTCATCGGCCACGGCGTCTTCCACACCCCCCGTCTTGCCGTCAGCGTATTGGGATGGAAGCGGCGGGCCAAATCCATCCATTGCCGTCCTCTTTCCGGCAACGTCGGATAGACTTGCGACCAAAGATAATGGTCGGGCCGCACCCAGATGATGGTCAGGTGGAATGCGGTCATTTGAAGGGCGGCTCTGGGCGGCCATAGAGCAGCGAATTGAACCGGGCGTAATATCGCTGGCGCGCAGGTCGGAGCAGGTCTGCCGCGAGAGTTTGGTCGATCTGTCGCATTGCTTCTTCGATCGAACCGAAGCTGTACAGAATATTTTCGACCTGGCGAAAGCACTGGCGATCGGCGGTCTCTGCGGGCTGAAACTCCGGAAAGAATTTGTAGTACGGCGCGGCGTCGTTGATGTTGTGGACGGCCTCGCAGAGGTAAAGCGCGTGCGAGGCCTGCACGACGAAGGCCAGGTGCTCCTGCGCCTGAATGATCTCATCCTGCGGCGTGTGTGGAGAAGGACCGCTGTAGACGAGCTTCTTCATACCGCCGATGAGAGGAAATATCTGGGGCAGATGGTAAGCCGACTGCGGAATGCGATAGTGGGGGGTCCAGAAATAACACGATGAATTATCGATCGGGTGTCCGGCGGGATCAAAGGGCACGACCAGCAGCAGCAATTTGGACGAGAACAGAATTGCGCTTTGCAGCGAAAGGAACAGGTCTCTCGAATCCACGAGGATCACGCGATCGACGGCAGGGGAGTAGAACCCGTAGCACGGGCGGCTTCGATCCTCCGGATAAAATTCGTCGAGCTGCGGCGTGTATTTCAGCCATCTTGACATTGTGACGTACCGCCTCGGGCTTGGTAGCTGTTGAATGGCTGTGCCCGCGTGGTCCTGCCTTCCGCGACAGCACGTCTCTCACGATATTTCGGAAACGGCGCGTCGCTTAGCTTATCAAGCATAGGCTTGTTCACGCGAAAGGAAAGACGCGCGGCGCGCAAGACCGCAGCGCGATTATCGTAATGCCGGTCGGAAATTAAATTGGCTTGACTTGTCGACTCGGCATTGCGGGAAATTCGTCATCCCTCGACATAATTGGCGCCCAACCCCGGAAGTACGTCGTAGGCGGCTCCGCGGCTTTCGACCGGAAATCGTGCCCGCAGCAGATACTTGCTGGCGGCATCGTTGAGCCAGCGTTCGAACTGCAAGTAGCGGCGGCCATGCGCGGCCGCGATCAGCGGTTCCGAGCGCTCCGCAAGCGTTCGCGCCAGAATCGCCCGATTGCGTTGCGCCGGGCAATTGGGAACGCACATGGTGGCCAACAGATCGAACCGGCGTGTCCACATCGCCTTGAGAAACAGCTCCCGAAGTTGCGGGTGCGGGGCGAACGTGATCGTTCCCGCAAGTGCATACTTCTGTCGATCGCGCTCCGCGTTGTCTCGCATTTCGGACCAATGATCGCTCGGCTGGACGTGATGTTCCACGTGCCACGCGTGTATCCCGCCGGGGCCGGCCGCTATGTTGATCGAATTCGTGTACGGATTATCCGGATCGCTTACGTCAACCAATCCATGCCACAGCATAATCGAGGTCGCGCGTGGGACGGCGACCAACAGCGGGTGGACAATAAGCAGTATGGCGGCCGGAAGATTGTAAAGGCCGACGATGGCAATCGCGCCATATCTCAGAATCTGACCTTTCGCGAGAATCACGACGGCTTTCTTCATCCGTCGCTTGGCGAGGTATCGATACCATTCATAAGCCGTCGTCACCTGAAGCGCCTGCCGCAAGGCAAACCGGCTGTAATCGATGAAGCTTTTCCTGTCGTACCAAACCGTGCTTTGGACGTCGTCGACGCCATTATTTTCTACGTGATGAATCATTCCGTGCTCGACCGTATAATGCAATGGAAATCGGCCCGATATGAAGGGAATCACGCATTTCAGATAGACGTTGATCGACCTGAAGATGGCGCGGCTCTTGGCATCCTTCAGGTGCTTGAATCTGAAGAAATGGTTATGAACGTCGGAATGGATCAACGACTCCTGCAAGAGGCCCATGAAGAACACGACGAGCAGATAGATCACGACGATAAACATCGACCGCAATGGCGGCACCAAGACCCCTATAAGCGCCGGCAAGATCACCAGCGAATTAACGACCAGCAGATTGGCATAGTGCAGATCGCGCGTGTTCTTGAGCCGCGCCGTCAGCCATCGTTGAACCGACGCCGGGATAATGATCCGGCTCGCGCCTTCGGCAGTGCCTCTTGCGGCCACGGCCACGACGCGCATGGCAAGCCAAGCACACAATGCAAAGAATGCGGCATCGACCCACGCGGTGCTCGCATTCCATCCATATGACGCGGCGAACAGCGCAAGATAGCCTCCGACAAGCCCGACATAGGGACGAGCGCGGACGGCGAGGTTTAACCGTCCGCGACGCGACGCGCGCCGGCCCGAGAATGTGACCCGTACCATCGCCTGAAAGGAGATGAAGAACAGCAAGGTCAGCGTCACACCGGCGATTGCTTGCGCGGTGTTCCATTTCGGTCCGAGCGCGGTTTCGCGGCGGACCGGGACCGCCGCCGGCGCAACGCCCACCTTTCTTTGCTCGGTGCCGCGCGGTCGCGCGGTGTCGGATGGCCGATCGATGGCCCCTGGACCCTCCCCGCTGTCGCCGGCGTCTTGATCGCCGGTGCGTCGCCTCGTTGCCGATACAATCCGGCGCATGATGTGCCCGATTTTTGCCGGGCCGGCGGCATCGCGACCAGCTCGACCAGAATTGCGCATCCGTCCGGCTGCGAACGTAGCTGGCGCTCGAGAACGGACCTGATCCTCAACCGACGGCAGCCGCCATGGCGGGCTCGTCAACCTGCCGGGTTGAGCTTTGCCGAGCCAGCTCCTTCTGCATAAGCAGGATTCCAGGCTCGTTTACCGCCTCACCGTCCTCGAACGATCTAAGCTCGTGGTCAGACGAAATGGCAAATCCCCAGCGCTTATAGCGCTCGATATTGGACGCGCGCGCGTACATGAAGCATCTCCTCCAAGGTGCCGGCCACAAACCCATGGCGAACTCCACCATGGCTCGGCCGACGCCGTTCGAGCGAAACTCGGGAAGGACATATATTCCTCGGACCCGGAGTGCTTCATCTGAAATGTTGTAGATTGACGTCCATCCGATCCTTTCGCCTTCATACTCGGCGCAAATTGGAAAAAGAATAACGCGGCGGAACGCCTCGCGGCCGACGTATTGCATCTGGCCGTATCCGTCTATGACCTGAGGAATAAGCCGGTACGAACCCTCCATCAGCCACAACGGCGATATCTCGCGCCGCCATTCGGAGAATGGAATGATCTTGATCTGCAGCTTACTGGACGCCGACATGTCCGTACGTCTCTTGGGTTTGACCGAAGTAGAAATTGTAGCGCACGCCAAGGTCCTCCAGCAAACGATGCAACGGATACGCATGTGCCGCGTTGCGTCCAGGATTGGCGTTGCGCAGGCGCCTTCTCAGGGCTTGCACCTTGCTGGCGAGCTCCGGATCTTTGCTGTCGGCCAAGCTGCTCGTTGTCATGCGCAAATCCGGATAGGCGTCCAATAGCAGGCTCGGTATCGCGTCCAGCTTGGCCCGCAAGTCGGCGAACAGCGCCGAAGGCGGCGCGCTCGATACCTCGCGCACCCGATCTCGAACGACCTTGGAATCCAGTCTTGCCGCCATCAATTCAGGTGACCAGCCCAGAATCTGAACGACACCTTTTCGTCTCGTAGCGAGCAGCCAGCGGTTGATCGCGGTGAAGGATTCTCTGCTCGATATACGACCAGTTCGGCGGTCCAACGATGTGCTGGCCGTTGTCCCAGTTGTGATTGTGGAGAAAGAAGGCAATGAGCGGATACACGTGCGCCCGCTCGGATCGAACGCCATGATAGGCCTGGAGGGCGACCCATGGCTGAGAGCAACCCGCGATACTGCAAAACTCCGCCGCGAACTTGGAAAATTCATCCCATGTTATTTCATGATAGTGGTTGGTCACGCCTTCATCGGGCGGCGGCGCCGGAAAGCCCTTGATTGCTATCGTTATCTCCTCAAAGCGCATGCCCAGGTCTTTTGCCACGGCGACGAACGCGCGCGACAGTTCCGTTCCCGAATTGGACACCGTGAACGGGCCGTACATTTCGTAAATTTCGGAGATGGCGCGCGCCATCTCCGCGACAAATCCCTTATGCGGCCGCGATGGTCTGCCGATCTCGACCCAATATTTGTCGGTTTGTGATCTGCGTCGATTGAATTCGCCCGCCCCGAACCCGAAACGGAAGTGATTGCCTTTGGTGAACTCGTACGAGCACGGGGGCAGAGCTTCGCCGTTACCATTCTCATCCGGCACAACATTGTTAATGCCGAGAATGCCGAATTCTTCGATGTGCTCGTCAATGAAGGCTGCCGGATTGCTCATGCTTTAACCTGTCAACGAGGTCGAGGTATGGCGTCTTGACGATGCCGTTGTACGCGCCGTAGCGACGCTCAAGTTCCGGCCGCAGTTCCTCATCAAGGTGCAACACGTTCTCGAAGCCATGATACTTCTTGCGCGGCTCCAACAGGAAGTACTTTCGATACACGGCCGGTTTGATGCCCATCGTATCAGTTTCCCCGTCAAGCCGGTTCCCGCACAGATTCGACATCGTAGGATCGAGCAGAAAGGCCAGCATGATCTCCGGCGTGTATTGAAAGAAGCCGGCGCAGCCTTCGCGGCCCCGCGCAATGAGGTGGCGATACCACGCCGCGATCCGCTCTTTTTCAAACATGTCCCAGCCATCGAGATCGGCGCCGGGCGCAATCGGTCCCTCGGTCTGTGCCAGCCTCTTCACCAAATAACACTCGCCGCTTCCGAGGATCGGATAGCCGTCCACTTGGTCCATGGCCCACATCGTGTGCAGCAGTTGTGGCTGGACGCACTTCGTCCGACCGGCAAAGTCGAGGCATTCGCCGGAAACGAAGAACTTTTCGACGTCGATGTTAAGGAGGCGATATGGGATTTGATGAGTTTCGCAGAATTTCACCGCGTAGCGCACGTCGTGCCGATTGAGATCATTCTTGAAGCATGTGATGGCGGCCCGCACGCGGATGCCGGCGAATAAAAACGATTGCAACACGACCTCGCTGTCGATCCCACCCGAAAACAGAACCCAAAGATCATGGCTCGTAGACTCCCGTATCAGACGGGCCGTCGCAATACATTCCGCCCGCCAATCCAAAACGGGGCGCTCGCATCGGCCATAGGCAACACACCACTCGTCCTCGGGGGTGCTGCGCTCGACGAACCAGCGCCCATTGTAACCGAACTGGAAGTGGTTCTTGTGCGACAGCTGGAATTCGAGCGGCCGCCCGAATGGGCCATGCAGCAGTTCTTGCGGACGTGCTATTTCGGCGTCGCTCATGACGCGGCCTGGGAGGTCAGCCGGTGGAGCGCCGGCGCGCCGAGCGAAAGTCTGCGAAACGACCGATATGTGCGCGGTGTTTTGGCTTCAATGTTTTTGCGGCTGAACGAGAATACGGTCTCGCTTTGCGGGATGTCCTGTATGCAAAACATCTGTTCCATGGATCACCACCCCATGAACGATAGATGCCATAGCGATATATAAACTTCAACGGCGCGATCTTGCCGCGCTTTAACGCAATGCCAGCTCCATCATTGCGAGCGCAGCACGGCCATTCGGGCCATATGGATTGGCGAGGCTTTCCCCCATCTCAAAGTGGTTGTAGTTGATCGCCTCGATGAGCTCGACCGGCTTGCCGGCGGCGCGCGCGGCCGCCGCAAAACTCCGGGCCTCTTGCTGAAACTCCGGCGGCTCGAACGTCCCGTACGAAACGATCATGGGAGCGCACAGGAGATCGACATGACGCTGCGGGCTAAGCGCCTCCTCCATGGCGTCAGTCAGGTTTACGTAGGACATGGAGTGCGCCAGCCTTATCGGCTTCATCTCGTACATGCCGCTCATGCAGATCCCGCCTTTCACGGGGCTCGAGGCTAGTCCGAAGCTCTGCCAATCGGTCGCAAGGGCAACGGCACATAGATGTCCACCCGAAGAATGCCCACCGATGAATATTCGATCGGCATCGCCATCGAAGGTCGCCGCGTTGGCATGAACCCACGCGATCGCGCGACGGACCTGGTCGGCGATGATCCGCAGATCATGCGCATCCTCGATGGCGATGAAATCGAGCACGACGTAGTGCGCGCCGGCATCGACGAACAGCTCGGCGGGGAACGCGTAGTTCTTGGCGCTGCGACGGAGCCATCCGCCGCCGTGAATGAATATGAAGATTGGGGCGTGCGCCCGCTTTGTGAGGTAGAGGTCGAGCGATTCGATAGGTGTTGGGCCATATGACAGGCGTCGAGGGAGACCGATGCGCGCCCGCACGGCGTCGCTGTTGCTGGCCCACCGCTTGATGATCTGCGTAAAGCAGGGAGCGTAAGGGGTCTGCTCGTAGGCGCCGTCGAGTTCGACCTGGTCCGAATCGCATCCATACGCGGGCGCCCCGCTCATGCGGCGGCACTCCAAATCGACATTCCTCCGCCATCGCCGGCGTCGCCGCTGCTCCGATAAGAGTACCGATGGTCGCGCGCCGGGAGATGCGTCGTTGACCACCAGACGGCTCTTTCATCGATCCCGCTCCTGGTTACGTCCTATCCGCTTGCCGATTTACGCTCGCTTACGGTCGGCTCAGCCTGGCGAAACAAGACCGCAGTCACTGCGGTTCAGGAATTCGCGCAGCAGCCGATTGAATTCCTCGGGCCGCTCGAATTGCGGCATGTGTCCTGTCTCGGCAATGACGGCTAGTTCCGAGCCCGCTATATCCCTGCGCAGGCGTTCGGCCGTCCCGCTCGGCGGGCCGGCGAGTTCGTCTTCTTTCCCCCAGACAATCAACGTCGGAACCTTGATGCTGCGCATTTCTTCGTCGGTAATTCCGCCGACACGGTGCTCTATTGCGTTCTGAATCTTCTCGACAACCAAGGCCGATGGCGCGCGCGATGCGAAGTTCTCGGCAACCAGGCGGTCCGTAACGAGCGCTTTGTTGTAGACCATGAGGCGAATGTTTTCGCGCGTGTCATCGAGGCTGGTGCATCTTTGAATTTGCCGCAGATGCGGATCCGACGGCGTCGCCCGGGGACCTCGCCGGTATCCCGCTCCACCCACAAGCACGAGGCGTTCGACACGCTGCGGAAAATGCACGGCCGTATAGGCCGCGACCGCCGCCCCTATCGAGTTCCCCACCAAGCTCGCCCTGGATATACCGGTTGCGTCAAGAAACGCGACCAGAAACTCAGACAGCACGCCGACGTCGTAGTTCATCGCAGGCTTGTCGGAGCGACCAAATCCGACCTGATCTGGCGCGATCACGCGATACTGGTTCGCAAGCGCCGAAATGGTCGGCTGCCATCGCGATCCGTCCCCGCCCAAGCCATGGAGCAACAACACGATCTTGCCGACCCCCGCCTCCCGATAATGCAGCGAGACGCCCAGAACTCTCGCAGTCCGCTCCATGGTCGAATTTTGCACCGCCGCCGCGGTCATTGTCATCAACGGCACGAAACATCGCGGCCCGCTCCGCCATGAATGCAGGTAGCGGCGCGGCTCAGGTATTTCGACATCGAAGCTGACCCGCAAGTCCCATCGCTCTCACGCCGGCTCAGAAGCAATAACTTCTGTGGATGCCAGGCTGCCAATTCGAATGAGACGGTTTGGCTGACATCCTGGCAGAAGGTGCTATATGATCTGCGTCATCAGGGATGGCCAGGGTGGAAGCCATGAATGAACTCGTGAAGCATCTTTCCACGGGATCACATCCGGTGGAGCTCGTCATCCGACCCGAGAAGACACCAGAGGCCCTGAAAGCGTGCCTCGAACGCGGCTACTTACATGTGAAGTTCACCGCCACGCGAGGCGGGACAGAGCTTGGCGTTAAGATCGACGAAAACACGTCTCGGCTTGCCCGGGCCGCCATCGACAGCGCGGCTGGCTCGATCCATGTTGCCGGCGACCTCGTTCTCGACTACGTCCCCGTCCGTTGCGTGGCGGACATCGATCTTGCCACTTGGCAGGGAGCCGGACACCTTGAAGCGCGCTCTCCCGGCGAGCCGAATTGACCGGCTGGCCCATAGTCTTCCTGCGACAGGCGTAGTCTCCCTGCCACCAGCTTAAGTGTCGCTGCGCGTTGATGGCCGCGTTGCCTCTTCATTTGAGGCTTTGTCCCGTGCGCTCAACGCCCCCTGACTCAATGCCCCCTGCGCTCAATGCCGTTGCGTTCGATGCCAATGCCACGCGGGCGGAGCGCTCACGAGAGCCGGCAGGCACCTGCGCAAGTCACGCGTCTGACGGATCGGACGGCCGCGCGTGCCAAACCGCTCGCGCCTTCGGTTCCGAATCAAACGCCCGAACGGAGCAGAGTTTTTCAGCAGCCGGCCAGATCTTTACCTTTGATTGAGGCTGGGCGCGGCAGCCGCGCCCAGCCCTTGCTCGAAAGCTCTCGTGGATTTTCAGGCGTTAACGATTTTCTCGACCAGCCCGCCGAAGGTCGGTTGATACTTCGCATAGATCGGCTGGACTGCGTCCTTGAATTTGCGGACTTCCTCGTCGGGCAACGTCACGATCTTGATGCCTTCGTTGGCGCAACGCTGCTGGACGAGCGCGATATCGTCGACCGATTCCTTGCGCTCGAAGCGGGCGGCGTTGAGCGCGGAGGCGGAGACGATCTGCTTCAGCGAATTGCTGAGGCTGTCCCAGAACTTCGAGCTGACGATGATCGAGGTGAGGAACAGGCTGTGAGCGGTATCGTTGATGACCTCGCAGACCTCGTTCTGGTTGAGAGCGTAGAACCGCGGATACGTGCTCTCGCCACCCGCGATTTTTCCCTCCCGAACCGCGCCGGTGATGTCCTCGATCTCCATGACGACCGGATCGGCGCCGACCGCCTTGAAGGTATCGACGGCGACCGGGCTGCGGTTGCTGCGCACCTTCAGGCCGACGAAGTCCTGCATCGAGCTGATGGCCGTCTTCGCCGGAATCATGCGGAAGCCGCCGCTATAGGTGAAGACCAGCCCTTTGACATTGGAGTTGTGCTCGGTCAGGCCGTCGAGCAGGCAACGGCCGATCTCGCCGTCGAGCACGCGCGCAGCGTGTTCGTGGTCGCGGAACAGGAACGGTAGATCGAGCACGTGCATGTCCTTGCTGTACCGTTCGCCGAGCCACGTCGTGTACATCTGGCTCATTTCGATGGCGCCGGATTCCATCAGATCGAGCAGGTCGTGCTTGGTCACCTTCTTGCCGCCGTTGTACTTGGCGGAATACTCGCTGAGCGTCATCACTTCGATGTCGAGCTCTCCAGCCGCACGAGCATTCACCTCTTCGGTAAATCTTGTGGCCGCGCGCAGGAACAGTTCGATGGGCTCATGTGCGAGAATCCAACGCACTTTTTTCGGTTCGGTCATGATTTTCCTCGATTCTGGTTTGTGACAGTCAGAGTTGAAGTTTGGATGAGCGGACTCATCACTTAGTCACGAGTTGAAAACGATATGACGGTCTCACTTTAAAGCAAGCGCCGCACGCCAATCCGCGATTTAATTTTTTGTTTGTTCTTTTGCTTTTTATCGCTCCGCCACGTTCGCAAAAGAAAACGCCGACTGCACGCAGCCAACGACACTCTCGTCTCGGTGCCTGTCGACCAATTCCGTCCTGAGGATTCGAATCCGGACTCGTCGATCATCACCGATCGGCGTTTGCCTTAGAGGAGTTGGCGCCGCGGCAGGCGCAGATGCGGGCTGAGAATGCCTTCCGCGACCATGTCGAACGGATGAAGCTTGCCGAAATAACTATTGGGCGCCCACGTATCGTTCTCGGTGTCATAGTCGAACCACGGCGAAAAGCCGAGCACCAGGTGGATACGCATCGTCTTCGTGGCCCCGCGCGCGAACACGCGGTGCGGCTTGTTGGTATCCCAGGTGTAAGCCTTCCCGACATCCAGATGATAGGGCTCCTCACCCTCCATCTGAAAAACGAAATTTTCGTCGGTCTGGAGGGGAATGTTGATGCGCAAGTTTTCAAATACGGGCTCGTCGCGATGCCAACCTTCCTTCTCCTGGTAGGTCTTGTCGGTGACGTCGACGTTCTCGCCGGGGATGATTCCAACCCGGCTTCGGACCAATGGCCGCGTGAAGCTGTCGATGAATTGACCGAGATAACCGCTCTTCGACGCCGGCGTTCTCATCCGAAAACCATAGCTGTCGAAATAGGAGTGCTTCAGGGCCTCGTGCCTGCCCGTTGCGTTCCAGAAGAATTCCGAGCGCATATTCTTCGGCGTTCCGATCGAGCTGACGTGGGGGTCGAGCCCGTCCTGATGGTTCGGGTTGTAGGTCAGCGAGAAGCCGCCATAGGTTTTGCTCTCGCCGTCTTTGTGGCGCCATCCGGAAAAGCCGTACTCGCCCACGATGTCGAGCACGGATTGCTTAAGCCGCTCGACATCGACGTCGACAAGCTCGAGCTCGATCTTGGGCGTTTCATGCAGCCTCATGTGAACCACGCCGCAGGCGCGGCCGTAGCTGGTGTTCTTTCTCATGAACGAGAAGATCGTCTCCGACTCTGGAATGTCCCGCACGGAGAACATCGTATTCATCGCGCGACCTCCAGAAGCCACGAACAGGAGCCATTAACAGGAGCCACGAACGCCGCATGATATTTCGGTGTCCGCCAAACACAACCGCAAGAGGCGGCCAGGGTGACAGCCTCTTTGGTGTCACACGGAAAGAACAGTCATCTTTGCAATAGCGATGTAACAATCGAAAAGTCGACCAGGATTAGCATCGCATTCTTCATTTGTGCTCCCGTCGAACCAAATCGTTCTGACGACGGGGCTCCCGCCGCCGAGCGCCGGCCCGAGCTCAAACAGCCTTCGAGGCCAAAATCCATCGCTTCAAATGCGCAACGGTTGCGTTTTCTTGGGTTGCCATTCTCTCAGCTCAAGACGAACAGACATTTGTCCGAATTCGAATTGGGTTCATCGGCGCGTCGGAGCGACGGCGCCCGCGACGTTGAGGTGCTCTACGCGGCGTCCGACCGGCAGCACAAAACATCGTGGCGTCCTAGGTAACGTCTCTTTCAGGACGTTTGCTTTCAGTGCAGTTATGGCCGCAGGATGAATGAAACATGTTTCGCGGCCGATTGGGCTACGAGAGCAAATACGCATCGGTTGCGCGTTTACACCCTCGATGAGGCGCCCATGAGTACGCGATCGCGAATGAAGAAAGATGGCGCCAGGACGACACCGGCGGCCGGATCGCGAAATCGCGCCGGCATGGACCAGGCGCCGCCTTAGGCGGTGTTGTATTGCGACCCCACGGCCAATGCCTCGCGCCCCAACGGGACCCCAATCCGCCTATGCGGCTTAGCATTCGGCACATGCGTCTACGACATGAGGAGCATCAAACGCTCTACGGTCGACAGCAAAAGCGGGCTATATCTTTTCCTCGCCGATCAAATTTGAGATCAAACGACTAGCGCCCGACGCCGTCGGATGCGTTGCCGGCGCCGCGTTTTCGCAGCAGAAGCAGCTGGCAATTTCGCCCTTGCAAGCCTATGATGCGTTGTTGGATGCTACGTATCGACGCACGAACAACAGGATAGGTTTGCGCGTGCGGCGCGTGTGACCAACGCCGACTTGAACATTGAAGTCGTCGGCGTGCGGCGGAGTATGCCCATTCATCCCGCTGATCGAAGTCGGTAGCTTTGAATCCGACGGGGTGTTCTGGGCATCGTCCTTCCTAAAGGGTGTTTATCAGGCTCGTGCTGGTGAAAACCATGATTGCGTATCGCCGTCGGCGCAAAACAATCTTAGGTTGCTTTTCCCTTTGTAGGGCGGATTTGAGATGTATGCAAGCGGCGCCGCGCACCAGGTCCGAAAGTCCGGCCGCAGCTGCATCTCTTCTGGAACGAGCCCAGCGCGACCCTCGTAAGTTTGGCCGCAATCAGCGCGGGTTTATCGCGCGCCGCACGCAGGAAAATGCCCGCCGTGTCGGTGATGGGCGATGCCGGCGCTCGATCTGGAACTGGCGCTCGAAGCGCCTCGAGACCGCACGTCCGATCCGCAGCCACACCGACCTTGATCTTTGGCCGTTGGCTTTCCTGATCGCCGCGGATCGGTGCCGCAACAAATTGCGCACCAAGGCGATAACGACAATCAGGCCGGTGACTCAAGATCACTATTTTTTATCGAAACCACGCACGAAATATCACGGTTTCGAAAATATCCCGCATTTGGACGACGCCTTGCGTCTTGAGTTTGAGCTTCGTTATGGCGCCCACCTGAGACGCCGTACGAAGAGCTCACAAGGAGCCTTCCTCATGAGAACAGGAAGAAATCGTCGTCCGAAGGCAACGAACGTCCCGGCAATGGCTTATCTGCAAGTGTGAAGCTCGCGAGTTCCGATGAGTGTGCGTTAGACAGGGAGAATGGCAATGTCCGTTTCTAACTATGCGACCGTCGAATCGGCAAATCAGCAGAACACTACCGTGTGCTTCGACTATAATGGCGTTTCGCCATCTGTCGCCAAATACTTAAAGGGCCAGGTGGAACGGATTCGCCGATCTGCCAGCAAATCCATTGTGGAAATAGGCAAGGATCTCATCGGCGCCAAGCATTATCTCTCACACGGCGCTTTCCTACGTTGGGTCGAATCCGAAGTCGGTCTGCCCGCACGTACCGCACAGGCCTACATGCAGGTGGCGCAGTGGGTCTCGCAAAAGGGCGCCGGCGTGGCGACACTGCCGCCGACACTGCTCTACCTCCTGTCCGCGCCCAGCACGCCCGAGGAATTCATCACTTCGGTTCTCAAACGCGTTGGGGCGGGCGAGCAGATTACCTTTCAGTCGGTTCGCAGAGAGTTGAAGGCGCTGCGCGAGGCCAAGTGGGATCCCAAGCACAACGATGCCTGCGCCGAATTCCGACCCGCGGAGTTGAACGCGCAGGTCATGCCCCTGAAACGCGATGTTGCGGACATCGTCACCGAAGCCGTCGGAATCTTGGCGCGCGGACTGTCAAAGGTCGAGTTCAAGCGGGTGCGCGATATGATGACCAGCAAGCCCGTGCTCGACGATCCGGAGCTGGCGCAGAAGATCGTGGTGGCCTTCAAAACCATCCAGGAATTGACGGAACTTGACCGGAAGCTGCAGTCGCAGAACGGCTCCGGCCATTGGACATCGCGTGAGAGCAACGAAGCGTCGGATGCGGTGGATGTCACGCCAATGGAACTAAGGCGCTCCGCCTCCCGGTCGCGGATCGCATCTTCAGCGTAGTGAGCCTGCGTTGAAGCTCGCCGGCGGCATCCGAGATGCCGGTCATTGCAGTCCCCCTCGGCGCGCTTGGGGCGGCTTCATCACGCGCAATGCGCACGGCGGCGGCCTATGAAGGGCAGCCGCGTAATGCGGCGCGCTTCAGTCAGGTCAAGCCGCATCGAGCAGCAAGATTTAGGAGGGGATTGCAGGGGCGAAACCATCGTGGTTTCCGCCCATCACGGGCCGCTTGCGCCTGGCTCCGAGTCGCTCGACCAGCAGAAAGATCACGGGCGTGGTGTAGAGCGTCAGCACTTGCGAAACCAGCAACCCGCCCAGCGTGGCGATCCCCAGCGGCTGGCGCAGTTCGTGGCCCGGACCGGTGCCGACGGCGATCGGAATCGCACTGAGCACGGTCACGAGGGTGGTCATGACGATCGGACGGACGCGAAGCCGCGCCGCCCGCCTGATCGACGCTCTGGCCGATAGCGTCTCTTGGCGCCGCGCGGCAAGTGCAAAGTCCACCATCATGATGGCGTTCTTCATCACCATGCCGACGACCAGGATGCAGGCAATCGCGGTCACCAAAGTGAATTCGGTCCGCGTCAGCACCAGCGCCAGCAACGCACCGAAGGTTGCGGAAGGTAGCGTCGAAAGGATCGTGAAGGCGTGCACGTAGCTTTCGTACAGCATGCCCAGAACGACGTAGATCGTGAACACGGCGGCAAGGAACAGCAGCGCCTGCTTCATCCAAGATTTGCTCGCCTCCGCAGCTTCGCCGCGAAACTCGGCTTTGACATCGTCCGGGAGATGGGCATTCGCCGCCGCGGCACGGATCTTCGTGATTGCCTCGCCGATCGAAACGCCGGGACGCAGGTCGAACGACAGCGTGATCGACGGGAACTGCTCGCTGTGGCGGAGCCACATATGGGCGTGCGTGCGTACCGGACGCGTGAAGGCGGCGAGCGGCACTTGGGCATTGACACTGCTGCCCGGCAGCGGCGATTGAACGTTTGGAATTACCGATACGCTAGGCTGGCGTTTGACCGCGGCCGGAACGGCCGCACCCAATACCCCGACTTGCGGATTGGCGGAGCTCGCCGAGGCGTGACCCAAAATCAAGGAGCGACTGTTCGCGGCGGGAGTGACGGCGCCCAATACGAACATGTTCCGCAACACCGCCGGATTGGCCTGGAACGCCGGATCGACATCCAACACCACCCGTGAGTAGCTGAACGGCAGGTAAATGGTCGCGATCTGCCGCTGTCCGAAGGCGTCATAAAGGGTGTTGTTGATCGCAGCCTGCGTGACCCCGAAGGCCGAAGCGCGCAGGCGGTCGACGGTCAGCCCGGCTTCCAGCCCCGCCACTTCCGCGGTGGTGATGATGTCGGTCAATTCCGGCATCGCGAGCATCTGGCGCCGCATGACCTCGCTCCAGCGCCACAAATCGTCAGGATCGCTCCCCGTCAGGGTGTATTGGTAACGCGACGCCGAATTTTCCGCGCCCAGCTGCAGATCCTGCCACGGTTTGAAGAAGGTCCGAACCCCCGGAACGCCGGCGAGCTCATCACGCAAACGCGTGATGACCTGATCGATCGACAACTTGCGCTCCTGCAGCGGCTTGAGGCTGACCGTCATGAAACCGTTGTTGAGCGGCGAGCCATCGTTGGTGCCGATGTAGGACGCCAGCCCCTCGATCACGGGATCTTTGAGGATGGTCCTGCTGACCGTGCGCTGCAGCCGCTCCATGGCGTCGAATGAGACATTGGAGGTCGTAACGGTGCGGATACCGAGAATCCCGGTATCCTGTGTCGGCATGAAGCCCTTGTGCAGCGTCAAGTAGAGCGCCGGCGTGCCCAACGCCGACAACACCAACATCGCGATGACGAGGTTGGGATGTAACAGCGCCCAGTCGAGGCTTCGCACATAGAGGGCGACGGCGGCAGAACGGTTATCCCGGCGGGATTGCCCGTTGGCCGCCCTGCCCGGCCGGAACAGCCGGCTGCACAGCATCGGTGTCAGCGTCAAAGAGATCATCGCCGAGGCAACGATCGCGGCCGCCAAGGTGACGCCGAATTCGCTGAAATAGCGTCCGACCACATCGGGCATGAACAGAATGGGCAACAGCGCGCCGAGCAGCGTCCCGGTGATGGAGATTATCGTGAAGCCCATCTGCCGGATGCCTTGCAACGAGGCTCCGATCGCGTCATTTCCCTCATCGACGAGCCGCGCGATGTTTTCGACGACGATCACCGCGTCATCGACAATGAAGCCGATGGAAATCGTGAGCGCCATCAACGACAGGTTATCGAGGCTATAGCCGGCGACGGCCATGACCACCATGGTGGCGCCGAGCACCACGGGGATCGTGAAACCGGGGATGAGGGTCGCCCACAGGCGTTTGAGGAACAAGGCGATGACCAGCACCACGAGGACGATCGCCACCGCCAGCGTGTGCTGAACGTCGGCGATCGAGGCCCTGATCAGAAGCGTCCTGTCGAACAACAGATGGACCTTGACGGCGGGCGGCAGCCAGTGGCTGAGCTCCGGCAGCAGCGCCTTAACCGAGTCGACGATGTCGACCACATTGGCGTCGGGTTGCTTGAACACATAGGCCAGCACGGAGCGCTGATCGCCAAACCAGCCGTCCAGCTCGTCGTTGATGACGCTGTCGCTGATCGTGGCCACGTCGCTGAGATAGACCGGAGCGTTGTTGCGGTAGCCAACCACGATGTTGCGGTAATCCTCGGCCTTTTTTGCCTGATCGTTGACGTCGATGGCGTAGGATCGGCCGTCGATATTGATCGACCCTTTGGGCAGATTCACAGTCGCCGTGAGAACGGCGGCGCGAACCTGCTCCAGGGACACGTGCATATTCGCCAGGAGCCGCGGCGAAAGCCGAATTCTTATCCCGCTCCGGTCGGCGCCGGAGATTTTGATTTGAGCGACTCCGGGCAATTCCGAAAGCTTCTGCACCACCACGCTGTCGGCAAAATCGTAAACCTCGCCCGCGGGCAACACGTCGGAATTCAGCGCCAGCGCGATGACCGAGAAGCCGCCGGGATTGGCTTTGACGTAGTACGGCGGATTCGGCAGGTCCTTGGGTAAATTCGGCGCCGCCGCATTGATCGCCGCCTGCACTTCGCCGGCAGCCGCATCGATATCCTTGGTGAGATCGAACTGAATGACGATCGACGTGCCGCCGGTCGCGCTGAACGAAACCATCTCGACGATGCCGGGTATGATTCCCAGTTGGGTTTCGAGCGGCTGCGCCAGCGACGATGCGATCGTGTCAGCGCTTGCTCCCGGCAGGATGGCGTAAACCGCGATTGTCGGGCGCTCGACCGAAGGCAACGAGGCAATCGGCAGCTTGGAATAAGAGACGGCGCCGAGCAGCAGAATGCCAAGCGCCAGCAGGAGCGTGCCCACCGGTCGTCGCACGAACGGTCGAGAGAGGTTCACATCGCGTCCCCGTCCGGCTGCAGGGCGGCAAGCCTCGGCATGCCGCTCGCCTGGCGCCAGCGCTGCCACCGGCGTCGAAGCCAATCGAAGGCGAGATAGATGACCGGCGTGGTGTAGAGGGTCAGGGTTTGCGACAGCACCAGCCCGCCGACGATGGCAATGCCGAGGGGACGGCGCAGCTCCGAGCCGGTCCCGGTGCCGACCGCCAACGGTATTGCGCCGAGCAATGCCGCCATGGTCGTCATCATGATCGGCCGGAAGCGCAGGATGCAGGCCTCACGGATGGCCGATGCCGGCGGTTGCGCTCGTTCCCGCTCGGCGGCGAGAGCAAAGTCCACCATCATGATCGCATTCTTCTTCACGATGCCGATCAAAAGGATGATGCCGATGAGCGAAATCACGTCGAGCGGCTCGCCGGCAACCATCAGCGCCAGCAGCGCGCCGACGCCGGCCGAGGGCAAAGTCGACAGGATGGTGATCGGATGGACGAAGCTCTCATAGAGCACGCCGAGCACGATGTAGACGGTCACGATGGCGGCGACGATGAGCAGCGTCTCGTTCTGCAGCGAGGCGACGAATTCCGCGGCGGCGCCGGCCAGATTGGTCTTGACGGTATCGGGCAGCCCGATCCGCGCCTCGGCGCGATGCAGCGCGTCCACCGCGCTGCCAAGCGACACGCCGTCGGCCAGATTGAACGAGATGGTGATGGCGGGGAACAGACCCTGGTGCGTGATCGCGAGCGGCGCGGTGCGCTTTTCGATGCGCGCAAAGGCCGACAGCGGAACCGCCGTGGCGGCTTGGTGAAAGTCGCTGCCGATGCCGCTGGCGTTGCTGTTGTTCGAGGCATCTTGGCCGCCGACGTAAATATTATTGAGAACCGACGGATCGCCGCGGAAGGCCGGGTCCACTTCGAGAATGACGTGATATTGGCTCAGCGGCGTGTAGACGGTGGTGATCTGGCGTTGACCGAAGGCGTCGTAGAGAATCTGGTCGACCGCGCTCATGGTGACACCGAATCTCGCAGCGGCGGCGCGGTCGACGGTGATCATCATTTGCAGCCCCTGATCCTGCTGATCGCTCGCCACGTCGGCGAACTCGGGCATCTGCTGCAGCTCGGCGACCAGCCGGGCGGTCCAAAGGCGGACCTCGTTGTCATCGAGCGCCTGTACGACATGCTGGTACTGCGTGCGGGTCGCGCGCAACTCGATGGCGATATCCTGAGCCGGCCGGATATGCAGGGTGATTCCCGACACCGCCTCGACCCGCCGGTAGAGACGCGCCATCACGACGTCGGCCGGCGCTCGCCGGTCCGGAGAGCCGATGTCGATATAGAGCCGGCCGGTATTGAGCGTCGGATTGACGATGCCGGCGCCGACGAAACTGGCGACCGAGGCCACATCCGGATCCTCGCCGATGATGTCGGCCAGCGCGCGCTGCCGCGCCGACATTTCGGCAAAGGATATGTCCTGCGGCGCATCGGTGGTTCCGACCAACAGCCCGGTGTCCTGCTGCGGCAGGAAGCCCTTGGGCACGACGATATAGAGCCAACCGGTCATCACCATCGTGGCAAACGCCAGCAGCAAAGTGAACGCGCGGTGGCGAAGCACCCAATCGAGCCCGACGACATAGCCGTCGAGCAACAGATCGAAGGCGCGTTCGCTCCAACGGAACAGGGCGTTCGGCCGCGCCTCCGCAGTTTGCGGCTTCAGCAGGTGGCCGCACATCATCGGCGTAAGCGTCAAGGACACGACGCAGGAAACGATCACCGCAAGCGACAAGGTGATGGCGAACTCGCGGAACAGTCTTCCGACCACCCCTTGCATGAGAAGCAAGGGAATGAAGACTGCGACCAGCGAGGCGGTCAAAGAGATGACCGTGAAGCCGATCTGCCGCGCGCCTTTTATCGCCGCCGCGATCGGCGGCTCGCCCGCTTCGATGTAACGGGTGATGTTTTCGATCATCACGATCGCGTCGTCGACCACGAAGCCGGCCGCGATGGTCAGCGCCATCAGCGACAAATTATCCAGGCTGAAGCCCAGAAACGCCATGATGGCAAAGGTGGCGATGAGCGACACCGGAAGCGCAATGCTGGGGATCACGGTCGCCCAGAGCTTCCGCAGGAACACGAATATGACGAGGACCACGAGTCCGACGGTCAGCAGCAGCGTGAATTGCACGTCGGCGATCGAGGCTCGGATCGTGGTGGTTCGGTCGGTGACGACCGCGATCTTCAAAGCCGGCGGAACGCTGGTGCGCAGCCTGGGCAACAGCGCCCTGACGCTGTCGACGACGGCGATGGCGTTGGCCCCAGGCTGGCGCTGGATGTCGAGCAGCACGGCCGGAGCGCCGTCGTACCATGCGGCGAGCTCGGAATTCTCGGCTCCCTCGATCGCGCGTCCGACATGGCGCAGCAGCACGGGCGCCCCATTGCGATAGGCCAGCACCGCATCGTTGTAGGCTTCGGCCGTGAGCAACTGATCATTGGCGCCGATTTCGAAACTTTGCCGCGGCCCGTCGAGCTCGCCCTTCGGCGTGTCGACCGAGGTTGCCGCGATGGCAAGCCGCACATCCTCGAGCGACAAGCCCATGCCGGCCACCTGGGTCGGATCGATTTGCAGGCGGACCGCCCGCGTTTGCCCGCCTTCAACGGTGACCTGGCCGACGCCCGATATTTGCGACAGCTTTTGCACCAGCACCGTCTGGGCATAGTCGTTCACCTCGTGCAGCGGCAGCACGTCGGACCTGAGCGCGAGAATGAGAACCGGCGTGTCGGCCGGGTTGACCTGCCGATAGGTCGGTGGCGCCGGCAGCAAGCTGATGGGTATCCAGCCCGATGCCGCATTGATGGCCGCCTGCACGTCCTGCGCCGCGGCGTCGATCCTGCGCGACAACGCAAATTGCAGCGTGATCTGGCTGGTGCCGGCGGAACTCGTCGAATCCATCGACGTGAGGCCGGCGATCTGGCCGAAATAATGCTCGAGCGGCGCCGTGATCGAGGTTTCGATCACCTGCGGCGAGGCGCCCGGGAACGACGTCGTGACCTGGATGGTCGGGAAGTCGACCGTCGGCAACGGCGCGACCGAGAGAAGGCTGTAGCCGACGATGCCCAGGACCGTCGCCGCGACGAACAATAGCGTCGTCGCGATCGGTCGCAGGATGAAGGGCGTGGACACGGCTACTCGGCGTCCGCTTCGGACCGCGGCTCGGCCTGCGGGCTCGCCGGCTGACCGGATCCGATGATCTCGACCCGCCGGCCGTTCTCCAGCAGGAAATGCCCCTCGGTTACCACCCGCTGGCCGGGGCGCAAGTTTTGCTCGATGAGCGCTCGGCCGTCCGCCGACTGGCGCACCCGTACGTTTTGTATGTGCGTCGTGTTGTCGTCGCGCACGATCCAGACGAAATCGCCGTTTGGTCCGTGGCGGAGCGCGGCAGACGGCACGGTCAGCCCTTGATGGTGAACATCGACGATGAGCTTGCCGTTGACGAAGTCGCCCGGCCACAGGTGCAAGCCGTCATTCGGGAAGCTCGCCTTGAGCTTGATCATGCCGGTCGTCTGGTCGACCAGATTGTCGACCAGGTCGATGGTGCCGCGGTCGAGCTCGGTCTTGAAATCGGCGGCGTAGGCAACGACCGGAACGTGGGTTTGGCCCAGCGTCATACGGGCCTCGGCAACCGCAGCCGACGACAGCGAGAAGATCACGGAGATCGGCCGCAACTGGGTCACCACCACGATGGTATTGTTGAGCGCGGCGTACACGTTGTTGCCTGCGTCCACCTGCCTGATACCGGTACGGCCGTCGACGGGCGAGCGGATCGTGGTGTAGTCGACTTGGGTCTGGGCGTATGACACTTGCGCCTCGTCGAGCTTCACTTGAGCGCGCTCTTGCTGCACCAGATATTGTTGGTCTTCGTATTGCTGTCGCGTCACCGCCGACGTTTTTGCCAGTTCCTCGTAGCGCTTGAAATCCACGATCGCTTCATCGAGCAGGGCCTGATCCTTCTGCAGCGTCGCTATCTGCTGATCGAGCTGCGCCTGATACGGACGCGGATCGATGATTGCCAATGCATCGCCGGCCTTTACGTCCTGGCCTTCCTGAAACAGGATTTGGGTGATCGCGCCGTCAACTCTGGTCGTGACGTTGATCGTATTGTAGGCTTGAACCGTACCAATGCCGGAGAGGTAGATCGGCACGTCTTCGGCGCGGACACGAGCTACCGCGACGCGGACTGGCGCAGCGGCACTCGGCGAAGAGGTCGCCGTCTGCTTGGCCGGCGCGCGTTGCACGATCGATCGCAGACCCGACGGCAGCACGTCGGGCTTGATCGCAGCGATGGCCGCGAGCGCGCACACCCCGACCAGGAGGAGACCTATCCGCAACACGGCCTGTCCGCTCCGAATGCACTCATGCGAAAGGCTTCGAGGCAAAGAGGGTCGCGCCCAGAGCGCAGACCCTTAAATCCTGCCAATCGGCGCCGCCACCCATCATGTTAGCGCCAAAATGCGGATTTTACAGCTATTTTGACACTCCGGCCCGGCCGGTTTTGCCGGGCATTTGCCGGCTTCGGTTCCGCTTCACCATGGCCGAACCAAAGGCGCGTGCAAACCGGGGCAGGCCCTCGGCGGGTTCGGGTGATCCGACGCCTCTTCGCCGGCGCAAGGCACTATTGCTGGCCGATTTGATCGACCTTCTTGAATTTCTTGAATAGGTATTCACCGGCCCGAACCGGCGAATATTTCGGCGGCTGTTCGGCACCGCAGCAGACGTCCAGACATTCAATGACGGTGTCGTCGCCTGGGCTCTGAAAATAGATATGCGAGAGGCGGCCGATCTCGTTGGCGGCGTGCCGCGGCGGGTTGACGACGCGATGCAGCGCGGCTGGCCACCGCTCGTTGGTCCAGCGGGCCACCAAATCTCCGATATTGACGATGAAACAACCGTCGATGACGGGAACGTCGATCCACTGTCCCGACTGCTCCCGAACCTGCAAGCCGCCCGGACCATCTTCGGCGGCAAGGATGGCGAGGCTGCCGTAATCGGTGTGCGCGCCGGCACGGAACTGGCCCGGCTGCGGCGGTTCGCTTTGCGCCGGATAGAACCGCGCCCGCAGGCGGCTGGTATGGGCCGCAAACTTCGCGTCGAAGAAGCCCTCCGGAAGATGCAGCGCCACTGCGAGCATTCTCATGAGGCTCGTCGCCAGATTTTCCATCCGGCAATAGCACTCCGTCCAGATTTCCTTCATCGCGGGAGAAAATTCCGGCCACAGGTTGGGAGCGAATGACCGATCCGCTGCCCGGGCAAAGGGCTGCCCGATCATGAACAATTCGTTCAAATCGGGCGGCGCCGCCCGATCGAGGCTATAAGACAGGCTCTCGCGGCCCATGGGCACGTAACCGCGCATGATTCCGGAGCGCGGCTGCGCGACCTTCATTTTTTCATGCAGCGGACGGGCGAAGAACTGGCGCGATACGCGCCGCAAGTCTTCCATCAGCTCGCCTGGGATGCCGTGGCCTTGAACCAAAAAGAAGCCGTTGCTGCGCAACGTCGCGTCAAGCGTTTCAGCGGTGTCCGCCCGCGCTGAAGCTCCGCCGTGGAGGAACCGGTCGAGATCTATGATGGGAATGCTCATCGCTCGTCAAATCTTTCGATTGCCGCTCTCGATTTCGATCGGGTCTTGAACGGACGGCCGTGCGGATCGCACACGCCCGCCATGGGCAAGCCGCCTAGCCAAGGCCGCCCACGCCGCCGCCTTGCTGAACGTTGCCCGGGAACCGCTGGTCGGCGCCGGCAGTGCTGGCCCTGGTCACCTGCGAGATGAGATAGGCGAGGCTAGGCGTACCGAACATCGCGATGATCGCGGCATAGAGATTCCATTCCGGCGCCTTGTACCACAAGCCATGCAGTCCCATTCCCAACGTGACGGGTATCAGGATGATGTTCGAATACAATATTCCCTGCTTGTTCAGCTTATCGGTCGCCACCGACAGCATGGTGATGATGAACAAGTTCACCCTGACCGTGGAGTAAGTGAAGAAGATATATGTGATGTCGAAATTATAGGTGCTCACGACCCAGGCAATCAGGCCGAGGACCGCCAGCGTAACCCGCGAAACCAGTGTGCTGTGCTGGTCATTCCGGGTCCAGTCGTGGGCCACGATGCTCGCCGCTGCATTGCCGTGGCTGTCCAGGATGGTGCAGGCGGTATTGAGGATGACGACGGCCATCATCGCCATGGCGCCTACGCCGAGCGCCTGTTGCAAATAGACCCAATGCACGACGCTGCTGTCGGCGCTCTTGGCGCCGTAGCCGAGAGCGAGCGTGCCCAGGATTCCGACCGGCAGCTGGATCAGGATGCAGTAAAACCAGCCGCCACGTGTCCACGCTTTCCAGGAATTCTCGCTGTCGAGCGCGAAGCTCTTCTGATGGTGACTGGGACTCATCAACGGCCCGGTGATCAAGGTCAATGCCGACGTCAGGGCGAAAGTGGTGAGCAGGTTCCAGTCGAAGAAATTCGAGATGTGGTTCGTGCCGGTCAGGCTCCGACTGAACGAAGCCCAGCCTTGGTCGCCGATTCCCCAGACGCACAAGGCGATCAGCAGGACCGCGGTGAGTACGGTCTGGATGCTGCCCGTCACCAGACTGGTCTTTATGCCGCCCTTCCAGCTGTAGACGACCGTGCAGACCACGATGATGGCGGTGATCAGCGCCGGATGATCGGCGTGGATAAACGCCAGGAACTTCAGGACCGCCGTGAACGTCGTCAAAATGAGGCCGAGCCCGGAAAAACAGAAAACGAGCTGGTAGAGAATGCTGACCTGGTTCCCATAGCGTTCGTTGATATAGGAACTTATCGTGTAACCGGAGCGGATCTTCTCGTAAATGACCGTGCTGAACCATGAAAATATCAGCATGCCGAGAAGCTGCGGATAGGTGAACCAGGTCCATGACACCCAGCCATTCAGGTACGCCTGCTGGGGCGGGACGATCATGGTGAGTCCCGCCGTCCAGCATCCGGCGACCAACAAGGTGCATTCGACCAGCCCTGCCCGTCTGTCGGCCAGCAGATATTTCTGCTTCGTCGTTCCCCAATTCCTGAGAAACCAGCCGATGCCGAAGAACAATGCGAAATAACCGGCAAGCCCGACGAGTATTGTGCTGATGCTGAACATGGGATTTCCCTTGATTACGCGCGAGGCATTCCGCCCGCGGTCAAACACCCGCAGTGCAATTTGCGATCTGAGACCGCAGCCATCGTCGCAAGATTCACACCGCGCTCATCCATTGGCAACCGACGGCGCGACGAAGCCGGTGCAGCTTTTTTGTTTGTATTTTCTGCGTGATGGCGGTTTCGGGCGCCGAAATGCGCGCGCCGTCCGCGGCGTCGCCGACGCGCTTTTTTCAAAAATCGCAGGCCCGGACGCGGCGCGGTCTTGCCGACGGCGTCGGCCGCCGGAGCGGCATTGCACCGGCGGACCCGACCGAAAGGCTATTGTCCGCCGCCCGAATTGACCGCAAAGTCCTCGATTGGGCTTGGGGCGGACTGAATGGACTTAAGGCGGACTTGGGGCGCGTGTTCGGTACGGCAGTTCGGAGGGGAAGTGTTCGTATGCGTCGCAGTTCCTTGAGTGCAGGAACGCGTCACCTGAATCGCGGGTCGATTTGTCGATTTTGGGCGGCGATGCCGCGATTTGCCGAAGTGGTCGGCGTGCTCTGTCTGGCGCAGACCCTGCAGGGCTGCCTCGACCATGAGAAGCCCGACCTTGCCCTCGACACGCCCGGCGCCTATCGCGCCGGCCAGGGTGCCCCCGAAGCCGCCCTGCCCGCACTCGATTGGTGGCGCGGTTTCGGTTCGCGCGAGCTCACCGCCGTGGTCGAACAGGGCCAAGTTGCCAATTTCGACATCGCCATCGCGATTGCCCAGATCAAGCAGGCGGACGCGCAGGCGCGCATCGCCGGCGCGCCGCTGCTGCCTTCAATCGATCTCAATGGCAGCGCGACCGTAGCCAAGCCCTTCGGCCAAACCAGTGGAACCGCGCCCACGCTTTACGCCACGTCGCTGAGCGCCAGCTACATCGTGGATTTTTGGGGTAAAAACCAAACCGCCCTGGCCGCCGCCGAGGAAACCGCAGTCGCCAGCCGCTATAACCGGCAGGTCGTGGCGCTGACCGCCGTCAGCGCCATCGCGACCAGCTATTTTCAGATCCTCGGCGCGCAGGATCGCTTGCGCATTGCCCGCCGCAACCTCAAAGCCGCCAGCGACATTCTCGATGTCATCCGACAGCAGCTCAAAGGCGGCACGGCTTCCGCCATCAGCGTGGCGCAGCAGGAAGCCCTGGTCGAAAACGAGCGCGCCTTGATTCCACCGCTCGAGCAGACGGTCAGGCAGCAACTCGCCGCGCTTGCGGTCCTGATCGGCCGGATGCCGGAGCGCTTCAACACCCGCGGCGGCTCGATGGCGCGACTGACGATTCCGCGGGTGACGCCCGGCTTGCCGTCGGAACTTCTCAATCAGCGGCCGGACCTGCGCCAGGCCGAGGCGCAGTTCGCCGCCGCCAACTACAGCGTCCAATCCGCCCGCGCGGCATTTTTCCCGACGATCGAATTGACCGGCGCGGCCGGATTCGAAAGCAAGGCGCTGCATGCCCTGTTTGGACCCGGCGCCTGGTTCTACGCCGCTGCTGCGGGCCTCACGCAGCCGGTGTTCGACGGCTTTCTGCTGGAAGGCCAGCTCGAGCTGCAACTGGGTTTGCGCGAACAAGCGCTGCAGGCCTATCGCAAGGCCGTGCTGTCGGCTTTTGCCAATGTCGAGCAGGCCTTGATCGCGGTCCAGGAGACGACACTGCAGGAGCAATACCAGCGCGCGGTCGTGCGTGCTTCGCAGACTGCACTGGATCTTTCCCAGCAACAGCTGCCGGCTGGGTACCGTCAATCTGGTCAATCTGTTGCAGGTCGAAGAGACCCTGTTCCTGGCCGATGACACCCTGGCGCAAGTCCAGCTTTCCCGGCTCCTGGCTTACGTCGCGCTGTTTCAAGCGCTCGGCGGCGGCTGGTCGCCACCGCAACAGCAAGCAGATGCGGTGCCGCAATGAACGCAATTGCACGCGCCATCCGGCTGGCCGATGACGCCGCCTTCGCGAGGGTCGTCATGCGCAGTGTCAATGCGGCGGCTTTGGCGCTGGGCGTGATTTTTATGCTCTCTTCTTGCGTTCCCGACGTCGTCGGCATCGAGGCGGTTCCCACCGGCAAATTTGCCCGCGATCTGGCGCAGTGCAACGCCGAAGCTCACGCCAGCGCGGTTTTCGGCACGCCGTCGGTCAAGCGCTGCATGAAAGCCAAGGGTTACCGCTTTTTGCATCCATATTAGTCAGGTCCTGTTAGTCAGGCCCTGGCGCACGCCGATAACGCAATGCTTGCGCATTTTGCCGAAACGGACCGAGGATGAGGCCATGCGATCGATCAACCGATCCGTGACGGGGTGCATCACCGCCTTGGCGTGGCTGTGTTGGGCCGTCCATTGCGGACCTTACGATTCCAATGCGTGGCCGCTCGCCTTCGGCATGACGGCAGAGGACGCCGCCGCGGCGCTCGGCGTGCCGCTGGCTTATTATTCCGGACCGCACGGTTCGGAAGTCTACGTCGCGCGCCGGCTCGCGGACATTTCCGGCACGTTTCCGGCCGACACCGCCATTGTGCTGCAATTTCGGCGCGGACATTTGACCGGCTGGAAACAAGACTGGACCATGCGAAAGCCTTGGATCGTCTACTGATCGCCGGGCTGGCGCGGCGCGGAAGCCGGCACATGGAGCGTGCCCGCGACGTAGCGCGCCTGCGACGACCAAAGGCGGATTCGGTATCGTCTTCTCCGCCGTCGCCGAGTTCCAGAGCGACGCGCCGACGCATTTTTCACTGCACGTCATGCATGCCGGCCATGCACGCGAAAAAGCTTCGCCAAATCCGCGCATTCGAAATTTTTTGCAAACTGTGAGCCAACTGTGAGCCATGTCGCGCGCGTGATATAATCCGCGAAAGTCAGGAGTGTTGCGCCATGCAAATTGCTCTGCGGCTCCGCGAGCGATCGGCGGGGGAGTCTGCCCAGCTGTATAACGCCGCTTCCGGCCTATTGAGCGACCGCTGGATCCAGCTGGCGCTGTGCGTGCTGGTATTCTTCATCATCAGCGCGCCGCAGTATTTGTGGCCGCTCTTCGTCGTGCCTTTGCTGAAAAAATATGCTGTGCGGCTGAGCGAATTGCAGATTGTGTTCTCCGTAGTCGTCGTCTGTATGACATTTGTGACGCCATTTGCCGGCCAATTGCACGATCGCTATCGCACCAAGTGGATCATTGCCGCGGGCGTGCTGATCTGCAGCGGCAGCTGGGTACTGGCGAGCTTCGTCAATTCGGTGCTCGCGCTATATCTGGTTTACGGCGTGCTCGGCGGATTGGGCGCCGGAATCGCCTATATCGGCTGCACCGGCCTCATTCAGAAGCGCTTCGTCGACAAACGCGGACTGGCCACCGGCATCCTGATGTCGGGCTACGCGGTGGGGCCCTTGGTCACGACATATTTCGCGTCGAACGCCGTGGCTGCGGCCGGCGTCGAAACCACGCTGTTCCGCTTCGGCCTGCTGTTTGCGGCCGTGGGTTTTATTGTCGTTTGCGGCCTCAAAGATCCCAGAATGATCGCCGCCACATCGGCCCAACGCATCGGCGCGCAACATGGCGCGTCGACGGCCGAGATGCTGCGGGAGCCGGTGTTCTGGCTGATGTTCGCCATGATGGCGATGACCACGACATGCGGAATGATGGTGACGTCCAATATCGCGGTCATCGCCAAGGAGTACGGCGTCGACGGCAAAATACTGTTCATGGGGATGTCGACCGTGCCGCTGGCCCTGATGCTGGACCGGTGCACGAACGGATTGAGCCGCATCCTGTTCGGATCGCTGTCCGACGTGATGGGCCGGGAGAATACGCTCGGACTGGCCTTCGGCCTCGAGGCCTTGTTCATGCTCTTGTGGCTCACCCAGATGAGCAATCCCGTGCAGTTCGTCATTCTTTCCGGGCTGGTGTTTCTAGCGTGGGGCGAGTTGTTCTCGATCTTTACGGCCATGTGCACCGACACGTTCGGCGAACGCAATGCCAGCGTGAATTACGGCTGTCTCTATGTCTCGGTCGGCATTGGATCGATCTTCGGCGGCCCGGTGGCGGCGTTGTGGCGCGAAAGCGCCGGCTCCTGGACGCCGGTGTTTTTCGCCATCGCGGCGCTCGATGTTTTGACCGCCATACTGGCGCTGACGCTGTTGAAGAAGATGCGGCGGTCATATCGGTACGGAGGTAGCCATGCCTGACTGGAATTTCAAAATCATTCCAAACCTGCCCAAGCCGCCGCTCGCGTTGATCGCTAAAATCGATCATTCCTTGCGTCCGGCCAACGAGGAATTCTCGCCGGACGATTCCAAACATCTCGGTATCAAGCAGCGATCGGATTGGAAGAAGCAGCGGTACGACTGGATTCAGCCGATGGCATCGAACAAGAACGTGCGGCAACACTTCGACGATGAATTCACCGCGTGGATTCGCGACAACATAACGCCGGAATTTCAGGCTTCCAATTCCGGCGTCATGTGCTTCAACGAGCCGCAACTGCCGCACACCGATACCACGCGCGACTTCGTGCTGCTTTACAACATCAATTCCGGAGGCTCCGACACGACGCTGTGCTTCTGGCAGGAGCGCGAGCAGCCGTTGCGGCGGGAGCGCATGCTCGCGGTCGAGCGCGGACCGCATCTGAGGTTGATCGAAAGCGTCAAAGGGCCGTTCGACACCTGGTACCTCATGAATGCACGCGTCGTTCACTCCGTCGAGAACATGACCGGCGTACGGGTCAATTTGCAGGTCAGCTTCGATACCGAGCTGCCGCAGACTTTTGCCAGCCGGTACTTGTCCTGACGCGGCAAAGCCGCCCGCGCGTCATACGCCGCCAAGCGCAGCTGCGCGACGGCGCGGTGACCCGCTCCATCAGTCGGCGCAATGCCGGGCTCCGCTTACGGCCATCACGACACCGTCCACGGCGCGAACGCATTGGCCGTGCGCTGCAGGATCGGCGTCAGCTCGGGGAAGTGCCGCAACAGCACGGTGGTCATGTTGTTGTTGTCGATCCAGTCGATGCCGGCCTGGGTATAGACCGCGGGCGTATAGTCGTCGGTGTAGAAGCGGTCGCTCTTGAGCCGGCGCGACGCCATCAGGATGAAGACGCGGAAGGCGGTATCGCTGAAGCCGAACAGCTCGGGCGGCTCCTCGGCATACATGCCGACCATCAGATCCACCTTGTCGGGATGGCCGTAGACCTCGCGCAGCGTCTTCGCCAATTCCGGATCGCTGGTCATCGCTTCGAACGAGCGCACCGGCGGCTTGTGGAATAATTTCCGGAAGCGGTTGTAGCGCGGCACGCCGCGCTCGCGGTCGCGCAGGATGTCGATGGCCGCAAGGTCGATCAGCTCCTCGAGATTGGCGCCGTTGCGCCGGCGCATCCGCCGCATCCAGTTCGGGAAGTTCTGCAAGGTCACGGCGCCGGGATTTTGCACGCCGAAAGTGTAGACGATATCGAGAAACGACGCATCGCCCAGCGCGTTTTTCATGGCGTTCGGGCCGACGATGAGATCGGGATCGTTGAGATTGTCGGCGTCGAATTTCAGCGTGCGGCCGGGCCGGTCGCCCTGGAAATGGCGAACCGGGATGTCGTTCGGCAATAGCGGATGCAGGCGATAGACCGAGACGAACTCCTCGGTCAGGCAATAGTCGGCGCCGGTCTGATTGGTCGCCGAGCCGGTAATGCCGCTGATCGCTTCGGAGGTGCTGATGCGGCCGAGATATTTTTTGACGGACTCGCCGGCGAGCCCCCACCAGTTGGCGTTCATGCCGATCTGCAGCGCCGGGTTGGGCAGGATCGCCGGCGTCCAATCGACGGTGTGGATCTTGGCCATCAGCGAATTGTTGATCATGCGCGCAACGCGGAAAATCTGCGCATCCTTCTCCTGCGGCGTTTTTTGCGGATCGTCCCGCCATTCCGGGTAGGTCTGGATGAGGCGGTCGCAGATGGCGTTGTGCTCGAGCGTGAACAGGTTGTGCAGCACGCTCAAGCCCAGCCACCAGTTCTGCGTCAGTCCGGTGATTTCGACGCCGGCCGCGTCGACCGGAATCATTCGGGTCTTCGGATCGACATTGAGTTTGCCGTCCTGCCAGGTGCGATATTTGGCGCCGGCTTGCG
Organism: uncultured Alphaproteobacteria bacterium; assembly: GCA_963831975.1. Classification (GTDB taxonomy): domain Bacteria; phylum Pseudomonadota; class Alphaproteobacteria; order Rhizobiales; family Xanthobacteraceae; genus BOG-931. The sequence goes on along the minus strand of CAWHSO010000019.1, from coordinate 27,715 downwards.
GGCTGTCACCGTAGATTTGCGAGGCGTCCCACCAATGGGTCTCGGCGTTGGCGTAGGTGGTCGGCCCGGCGTCATCGTTGGGCTTGCGCGTCGGATCGGGCCGCGTGCGGCGCACCAGCATCTTGCCGGTCGGCCAGCTGTCGCCGGATGGAATCGGCACGTCGATCGGATCGTCGTCGATCGGGCGCGGATTGCCGTGATTGAACCAGTCGTGGGTCTGGAATTGAATCCAGGCCGCCGCCAACAGATTGAGAATGGCCGCCGGCTTGAAATCGTCGCCGCCGTCACTCTTTTTCTGCCGCGCCAAGAGCCGCTCGCTCACCAGCCGCGGGCTCGGGTCGAGAATATCGCCGTCGCGGGTCGGATCGACTTCGCTCAGCGGAATGTTGCGGCCGAAGCGCGCGCCCGGATTGCTCAGCGTAAATTCGGTGTTGTTGAGCGGATCGTTCGGGCTCAGGGCGGCATTGCCCATGGTCGGCTTTGTCAGGTCGTTGTACTGCCCGTCCTCTTCGCGCTCGCACAGATAACGCGGGTCGTACGGCACGGTGCCGCGTAGCCCGGCTTGGTTGGTCACGGCGATGTCGGAGGTGTTGTGCAGGTTCTTTGCGCGCAGCACCTCGCGCAGCGCGCCGAGATTGGTGACCGCGATCAGCGTCGGCAGCTTGTGCCAGGGCACGAACAGATTGAGGACCTGAAAGAAGCCGACATAGAGGATCGCGATCAGCGATTTCGGGTCGTTCTCCTGCACGATCAGGCGGATCACCAAAGCGCCGAGCACCAGGATCGCCATCAGGATGCCGAGCAGATGCGCGACGATGCCGGACTTCGCCGCCAGCACGAAGGCGCCGAAGAACATGGTGAAAGCCAATATGTGCACGGCGCCGCGTTCGCCGCGCAGCCATTTGATGTTGTCGGTGACGAGCCACGCCAGCACGACGTCAAGACCCCACCATGCCGCCAGGAAGAAGTCGGGCCGGGGGTGCTCGATCAAACATTCCGGGAATGCCGGCGTCGCCACCTTGCTATTGAGGACGACGTGCAAATCGCCGCCGCAGACGCCCCACACCGCCCAATAGATATGGACCAGGAACGCCAGAAAGGCGGCGGTCCAGAGCGCGCGCCAATAGGTATTGGCAGCGGTAGAGCGCGAGAAGATATGGAAGCACAGCGCCGGCGTGAGCAAAAAGATCGTCGCCCAGATCGAGAAGATCACCCGATAATAGGCCGCGGTATGGGCCGCCGCCGCGGGCCCGCGGCTGTCGAGCCAGGCCCGCAATTCGGCGCCGCCATGGACCAGCACCATCAGCACGAGGAACAATACGGCGACGAAAATGTATCGCGCCCGCCGCACGATCGGCGTTTCCACGAATGTAGGTATCATGGTCGATCCTTCCCTGTACCGCCCGGCGCTTTAAGAAGCGTGCCAGAGCCGTTGATGGTCGCGTTGCGTCTCGGTGTAGCCGTTGTTGAACAGCGTGTCGTAATAGTTCAGGTCGAGATGGTGCGCCTGCAGCCAGACGCCCGGCGCGTAGATCGCGTCGCAATGGGCGGGGAAGCGGCCGTGCTGCTTGTAAATGTAGGTGCAAATGTCCTTGGTGCAGGCGATGACGTCGTCGCTGTAATGCGGCACTTCCTTGAGATATTTGTCGCCGCGGTCGCCCTGGAAAATCCGGCGGAAATAGGCGTCGTCGCCGTACGGCCCGCCGGCGCGATACTTGTCGTCGACCACCGCCTGTACCGCGTCCGCCATGGACGGGTAATAGGGCGGGCACATGCATTCGATATAGGGCGGCAGGCCGATCGGATTGTCGCGCACATCTTTGGTGCGAAACGTGCCCCAGCGGAAGAAATCGAGCAAGCGGTAACGCGGCGTGACATATTTAAAGCCGAGCGCGGGCAAGATCTTGGTGGGCGCGACGGAGGCGTGAATCCAGCCGCCGAGCCCCATGGCTTGGAGCGTCAGGATCAGGTTCTGCAACAGCAAGTCGGCTTCGACCTGGGTCCGCATGGTGCCGGCCACGCCGAGCGGCAGCGGAATATTCTTGTTCAAAAATCCGTTGCGGATCCATTTGCCGACGCCGGCCGGCAGATAGAAATTGCGGTCGTCGCGGATGGCCGGTCGGAAGCCGTCCGGCTCGGTGAGCAGATACATCAGCGCGTTGATGTATTGCCGCGTCATATCCACCACCGGGAACAGCACCGTGGAGCCGGGCACGTTGGACAGGAAGCGGTTGGAATCGAGGTAGTAGGGAAACTCGCGCGGGAAATCGAGCCGCTTGTTGAAAAGCTGCACTTTGGATTGCCTGGCGCGCTGTACCAGGAGATCCGGCGTGACCGGCACGGTAGGATCGACGCCGTCGAGGCGCTTGAGAAAATAAGTGCCGCTGTCGTTGAGCAGGAAAAACGACGTGGCCTGGCAGTTGTCCGTGCTGCCGGCGGCGCGGCCGGGGAAATTCAGGTTGGGCGTGCCGAGGATTTTTTCGCCGGTGGGCGATTCGAACGGCCGGTCGGGCAAAGTGAGGCCGGTCAGGCCGGTCGCGGAGATCAGAATGGCTTCTTCCAGCTCGCTCAGCGGCTGCGGCGCGGCTTTCGACGTATAAGTATTGCTTCCCGCCGGGACCGACTTGAGGCCCAAGCCGATGCGCCGCGATCGGCGTTTGTGCAGCGCTTCGAACAGCGGATACTTGCTCATCTCGTCGAAGCCGGCGCAATTGTCGGACATGGCTACTCCCTTTGCTCCGGCACGCAACGACACCGGCCTCGTAAATCGTTATCGCTCGGGCGCGCGATCGCCCGGGTGGGCATCCGTCCGAAGCCTCAACCACCCTCTAGCTTTTTCTCGACGGCTTCTTCGATCGCCGCCAGGAGCCCGGCGGGGTTCGTGCTGTAATGCGGAATGGCAAGACGCGTAATGGATGCGTCGATCAGCGTCGGCTTGCCCGACGCCAGCGCGGCGCGGAACGCCGCTTCGAACTCGCTCAGGCTGTTGACCCTGAAACCTTGCGCGCCGCAGGCCTTGGCATAGGCGACGTAATCCGGATTGTCGAAGTCGACCAAGCCGGTCTCGTGGAACGCCTCGATCTGATAAAGCTTGATGAGCTTGTACTCGCCGTCATGGAAGATGATCCAGATGACGGGAAGATTGTATCTGACGGCCGTCATCAGCTCGAAGCCAGACAACAGATAACAGCCGTCGCCGCAGCCGACGATGACCGGCCGGTCGGGGAACGCCATCTTGGTGCCGAGCGCGCCGTTCACCGCCCAGGCCATCGGCCCAAAACTGCCCGGCTTGCGGTAATGCTGGCCGCGCTTGAGCTGCAGGAAATAGCCGAGCCAGGCGAGATGGGCGCCGGCGTCGGCCAGCACGATGGCGTCGTCGGGCAGCATCTTCGACAGCGATTGCGTGAGCTGGCCCGGGTGAACGTGGTTCGGCTCGAGATTGATGAGCGGCGCCGTGATGTGCCGGTCCTTGGTTACGGTCGCAGGCGCAACCGAGGTGACGAGCGGCGACAGCGCCGCGGTCAGCGCCGCGACCGCGGGCTTGGCGTCGGCGACGACGCCGTGGTCGGCGCGATAGACCTTGTTGATCTCCTGCGCCGAGATGTTGATGTGGATAAGCGTCTTTCCCGTCAGCAGATCGTCGCGGAAATTGAAGGTGGCGTGCTGGGCAAAGCAATTGCCGACGGCGATCACGAGGTCGGCTGCGACAAAAGCCTTGCCGGCCGCGGCGTGGCCGCTGTCGCAAAAGACGCCGAGCCCGAGCGGATGGTCCTCATCGATGATGCCCTTGCCGTCGAGCGTGGTGGCGAACGGAATCTGGAAGCGCTCGACGAGGCCTTGCAATTCGGGGCCGGCGCCGCTGCGCACCGCGCCGAAGCCGATCAGCGCGATGACCGATTTCTTCTGATTGAGCGCCTGCGCGACGGCGCCGGCGGCGGCGGCGATCTCTTTCGGGTCCGGCAGCAGCGGCTTCACGACGAGCTTGATGTCGCGATAATTGTCGACCGATTGGCCTTCGAGCGTCAAATCCTCGGGCACGTGGATGTGGACCGGCCCGGGGCGGCCTTCGAAGGCGAGATTGACCGCCTCTTCGACGACGTCGCAGGTCTTCGAAATGTCGTCGAGGAAAAAAGAACGCTTGGTGGTGGCGGCGAACATGGCTTGCGAGTCGGGCGTGCGGCTTACTCCGGACGTCTCGTTCAAGGCCCCTTTGCCCTTCCAAACCACACGTGAAAATCCGGTGATCGCCAACACCGGATAGGAATCCGACATCGCCACCGCGAGCCCGGAGAACAGGTTGAACCCGCCGGGCCCGGCGGTCGCAAAGCACACACCCAATTTGCCGGAATAAATCGCGTAGCCGCAGGCCATGAACGAGGCGGCCTGTTCATGGCGCACGATCACCGGCCTGATCTTGGTGGAATGCTTGAGCGCAATCATAGCGCCGGCAGCGTTTTCGCCGGCGCCGCCAAAGGCGGCATCGACGCCCACGCTTTCCAACGCCTTGACGATCGCCTCGTACACACGCATTGGTCGCGCTCCCAAGCCCCCTTGAGGAATATCGCGACGGCTCGGTCATCCGTCTTGGCCGAATGGCTGAGAGTATAGATCGCTTGGAAAGATTCAACTGCAAATCGTCGGCTGCGTGAACCACGTCTGCCGCCGCGCGACGTTCGATTTGGCCACTCGAACGCGCCGCGGGCTGGTGTATTTTCGGAAAAGCGAAGCGAATAGAGGACAGCTATGCTGCGAATGAAGCAAGCCTGCATCGGCGTTGCCGCCACCCTCGCTGCGTCATTGCGGCTCGTTGCCGGCGACGGCGTTGCCTTGGCGCAGAGCATTCCGGCGCCGGGCCGTTATCAGTGCAGCGGCGCAAGCGGCGCGATAGCCGACCTGGATTTCACGGTCGGCCCCGGCAACATTTACACCACGACGAAAGGGTTTCGCGGCACCATGTCGGTCCATCCAGGCACCGGCAACGTGCTGTTTCACGGCGCGGCGCCGCAGGCGTCCTATCAGGGGCGCTACAGCGCGGGGCCGCCGCCGCAAGTCGTGTTGTTGACGATGGCGGGCGGCGTGAGCAACGAGGCTGGGATCATTTGTCAGATGCGCTGACGTGATTGCGCCGCGCGACACCGGGTCTAAAACATCGTCGGGAACAAACGATTGGGTTGCAGCCTGGCAGAGACCGCAAGCTCGGCCAGGAACCAGGAAGATGGCAATGCAAACTTGATACGCAACGGGAAGTCAGGGGCACAGACGGTGCCACTCCCTCGTCATGCTTTTGACGCGTAACGCTTGAGAATTCCCTCAATATAGGACGCATATTGATCGGCGAGATCTCGATTCTTGATCACCAAGATATTTTCAGCGTTCTTCATTGCATTATTGGAGAAATTGAAGCTGCCCGTGACGACGATGTTGTCAGCGACAGCAACCTTGTCATGCATGAAATTATGCGGAAGTTTGTCATCATATTTGATAGAATGCTTTGCTTCCAAATGCGGCTCCAGCTTTTCCCACATATCTAGCTTCTCAGCGCTGGAAAAACTGTCAAGGTTTGCCTTGGTTCCCTTTTTTGCTTTGTGACTTGCTTTTCCTCTCTCCCAAGCGCTCACGACCCCGGCCATCGAACCGCCATCATAGATACCGCCGAATTTCTGAACATCGGTCATCCCATGCGAAATGGCGCGGAGAATTTTGCCGGATGATATGACCATTGACGCGATGTAGAGCCGGTTGGAAGCGCCGGCGATAGCGTCTGCGATACGCCCTTCGACTTCCGACCCTTCTCCAGGCGCGAAGGCGACATCGATTTCAGTCCGACCCGATAGCGTAAAGTGTCCCGAATCATTGACGCCGGTCGTGCCGATCTTGCCCGACGTCCACATCTCGCCGAAATCATTCTCGTACATCTCGACAAGGTCGGGCACCTCGTCGAGGACCAGGATGTTGTTCTCCTGTGCTGCCCAGGCGTCGAGCGTGAAATTTGTCGAGCCCATCCAAACGGATGCTTGCGGCGTTCGCGCGTCACGCAAAATGTATTTTTGATGCATGATGTGGTGCTGCGGATCGACGCCAACCGTCGAAATTCCCTTGCGAGCGACGTTGGCATTAAACCTCTTCTTGTCCTCCATGAATTTATCGGTGCCGTCCGGCGCCGGGTCGGAGCCCGCGCCGATGAAATAGTCGACGGTGCCGGGCGTCTTCAAATCCTGATCTTTGTCATAGGCGATCCGAACCGCGATACCGTTTCGCGCCGCTCCATTGATCGCATTGACGACGGTGTCATGAATGCTGCCATCGGGCAGCCGAAAATCGTAAATCGCGATGTCAAGGCGGTGTTTGGCGCCGCCAATATATTCGGCCATCAAGTCGGCCGTCTTCGCGGCTTGCGCGTTGATCGCGCCCTGGCTGGTCTGCTTGTCGATCGGCTTGTTCTTGTCGATCGCTTGCTCGATTTGCGAGAGGAAGTAAGGCTGGATTAAACCGACGGCTGTTCCCTTCTCGAACATTAAAGTCTCCTGGCGAGGATGGTCACGAGATTGAGGTCAAAGGGTTTTGGTACCGTGAATCCGCGGTCGACGTCGTCGAGCAGCTTCCTCGGTAATTGTTCCGTTGACATTAGTGGCGCAAGCCGCAGCGAAAAACGCCAAGCCAAGCGTAGTTGTGCGGTAACATTATTACAACCCGTCTGGGCGGCGGCCGCGCCGGGCACGATATGTGGGCATTTTCAGAAGCCGACGGCTCGCAACCAAGAGGGCAGAGAATTGAAATCTCCCACAAGCTTCGCCGCCTCAACGGCCTACGCGAAATCGAAACCGACAACTGCCCCAACTCTGGCACATCATTGGACCCGGTACTCTACCACGCCGAGAAACAAGCTTTAATAGAGTATTGCATACATCACAACCATTGTCCATTATAGCTTACGCGTAAAGAGGTGGGGCGTGTTTCATTTTTCGGACGATACAGCTGTTTTGGTGGCCCGCATTATGGTGGCTTACGGCACTTCGTCGCTCCTGATCAAACTGTCGGCCTTTATTGGCGTTGCGATGATGTTTGTCGGCGGCTTTTCGGTCGACCAATATCTCGTCGGACTTCGTCCGAACTGGTTCATCGACGCAATTGTGTGGCCGATGTAGCGGGCCATAGATGCGTCTACAAATGACACCGAGGGGGGAATAATGACCAATCTCACTATACCAAAGACCGGACCGCGCATCCCGCCGTTGCAGAAGCCGAATGTCGGGCCCTACGTGCGCGCCGAATACGACAAGAGCATTTATACGTGGGGAATCCCAAACAATCTGATCAAGACCATGGCCTGGCTGCCGCGTCTTGCCATGACGGAAGTCGACTACGCCAACTCTTTCATCTTCGATGTCGACTCTATTTGCCGATTGGCCGAGCCCGGACGATCCGAGTGGTAATGTCCTCTTTCCGCAGGCCGGCTTCGTCGACAGGGTAACCAAAGAGCTGATCATCAATATCGTCGGTCTGCTCAATCGAAGCCGTTACTCGATAACGCATCATGCCGTGATCGGATTTAACACGCTTGCGGCGCAATTGCCGGCCAAGGATGAAGCCACTCGCAAGCAACTCGCAGAGGCGATGATGCTTCATCTCGTCGATGCGAATGGCAAGCCCGACTTCGAGAACCAAAACGATCCAAGCGGTGGACCGCTGTATACGCCGTTTCAACTGCACGCCATGCGCTTCGCCGTTGCTATTCATCGCGACGCCCATTCGGTCACCGATGAGCAATTCGCGGCGCTGACCATCGAGGCAACGAAGATAGCGGAAATACAAATCGCGAACGGCCCACTTGCCCGGTACGCCAAGTCGCAGAAATTCGTCCAGGCCTACGTCCGGGGCATGTTGGTTGAGATGAGCTGGTGCATTTGCCACTTCAACGGACTCCTCAACAACTGGTTCACCGTTCTGCGGGTCATGGACGAAGTCGACAAGGATAAGGACGAGATCGATTTTGTTGGGGTCTACAACAGCGTTGTCCCCGAAAGCATCAAAGTCCGTAACAACAGCCTGCTCGGCAGCAGTGGATGGGGCGCCTGAATATTGCGGTTCGTCAAGCGGGCCGCGCCCTGGCATTTTCCTGACCGAGAGAGCGCGACTTCATACCGGATGTAGCGAAGTACATGGGGAGACATGTCGTGGGCGGACAATATCGAAATTTCAATCGCAAGCTTCTCGTCAGCGTATATAGCGCGCAAGAAGCGCGCGAGGCTGTCCTCGGCGGCGGCCGGATCATCGACAGCGAGGATCCCAAGACAGCGTTGGGCAACATCAGTCCGCGCAAGATTATGGATGTGAGCGACGCCGTGCTCGATTTTAAGCGCGATCTGGAAGTCCAGCTCAGTACCAATATCGGTGAAGACCAGCTGCTTTTCCGTCGTTCGCAGACCGGGCAAGCGATCGAAAAATCCCCCTATGAGATCGCGGGTAAGGCCGCCCAGGCGGCGATCGGCGTCGCGACCTCGATGGGCAATCGCGTCCACCCGGTCAACCTCGTGAAAGTCGGGGTTGACGGGATGGAAGTCGATAAAATCGGCGAGGTGCTCACCGAGGTCGTGGCAACGCTGCGGCGTACCGAGCACCTCAGCCATTGCGAAGTCATGTCGGTTCTGTTTGCGCAGAATCTCGATCTTTGGAATGCACGCAAGAAATTGGACGCCGTTCGCAAGGGTCTCGTTGAGATTCGCGAGTTCAATCCCAGCACCAAGGACGATCCCGAGGCATTCGACATAGTTCCGTATTCGGTCAGTACACTGCGCGACTTGAAAACGGGCAAACTCCTATTTACCGACAGCTCCCAGGTGTCGCTGCAGTCGCTCATCAGCAATGGCGTTTTGCCGGCGGGCACCACCTCCACGCTCATCCGCCTCAACGAGCTGTTCGAACATCGGAAATATTTTCCCGACATTGCTGCCAACACAACGAGAACCAACCAATCAGTGATTAAGGCGATGGTCGACGTAACCGCGGACTCCGGCGCCAACGCCATCATGATCGATACGTCGATCTTGTCCAAGGTGTCGAACATCTGTCTGATCGACACCGCTTCGACGGGTCAAGATGCAGGCCCGAAGATGGTCGACATCAACAGCGTGCTGTCGACGAGCGGCATGGATCTCAAAGGCATTCTGCCCCTTCCGGATCTGCAATTCTTCGTCGATTATTGTCATTATCGCGGCGTCGCGGCGAATTTTGCCGGCTCGATCGACAGTTTTCAGGCGCAACAGCTTTGGGTATTGATCCCCGAGCTCGACCAGGTGTCGACGCGTAGCAACGGGTCGGCGGTCGCAGTCGATCCGTCGCACACGGTTCCGGAAGGAGAAAACACCCGGCAACTTCGTATTATCAAACGCTCGCTGGTGCGTGGCCTAGCGGCGCCGGAGCATGGCGGGGTGCTCAATTTTCCCGCCCGGTTGAAGGAAAATGCGGCGGCCAAGCCTCTCATCGCCGACGCGATCGACCTGGTACGCAAGGGCCGCAAGCGGCTTCATTTGCCGGAGCTGGAAAGCTTCTGGGTCGATGAATACGGTAACGCCAAGCCGATCTCGTAGTGATCGCTCGGCCGGTCACGCCGAAGATCGCTGCCGGCCGTCACGGAAGTGCTCTGTCCTCAACTCACGCCTCGGAGAGTACGCACATGGCTGATAGCACCCCCGCGCAACTTCGGCAGTTCACGGAGCAAGAAGCGAAGGCCCTCTCCGAGGCAACCGAGGCGGTGCCCGGGTTCCCAATGCGCTATCGTTGGCATACCGGGCCTTGGTACGAAATTTTTAAACGCCAGATCGAACTGATTCAGTCCGATATTACCCGCGCCAAGGCGGAGGATAAGCTGGTGGTCTATCTCAGCTGTCCCATCAGCACCCGCGGCGGTAGCTACTCCGGTACCAACGTGGACGTCGCCAAACACGTCGAACGACGCCTGCTCGACCGCTGGGGCGAGGCCTTTTGGATTCTCAACCCCGCGCAGTATCAACTTGAATCAAAGGCGGGCACCGGCTTGATAAATCGTCACGCGAAGGATCTCGGCATCGATCTGGCGCAGTTGCAGTCATTGAGTGCCCCGAATGGCGGCGATTACATGCGTATGTGGACCACGGTACTGGTCACGAATGACGAGCATGTTGGCCCCCGTACGGTCACCAAGGCCTATGCCAATACCGGGCAATTCTTCGACGCCTTTTACTTTATCGGCCCGCGCGACGTTCAGGAGTTTTTCGGAACTGACGGAGTTACCTTGACGGCGGGAATACAGGAGTATTTTTCGCGCAAATTTGCAATGGATCCCGATTTCCGCGATCATTTCAGTGTCGCGGGCGTTAGCTGGGCGCAAACACAGGCTAATAGCGCCGGTGCCGCCCAACAGCAGAAGCTGCGGGAGGACTGGGAAAACATCCGATTTGATTTTCTGCGGTACTATGCTCTCCGAGCAAGCGTAAATTTCAGTCTTGGCAGCCACGACGAATGGCTCATTTTCAAATTCCTCAATGACAAGCGTCGAACTATAGCCGGCGGCGATAGCAGCGATCAAATCGCTGGCTTTTTCGACGGCGGGCAAATCGATCCGGCGTCGACTGAAACGGCGGTGTCGCGCGGGTATTCGGTTACTTAAGTCTATATAGCCGTTCGGAGCCGTCTGTCAGATGCGCTGATACGGGATTGTTGATCCGGCGCCTACAGCGTCACCGGAAAGAAGTGATTGATCGCCGCCAGTACGACGAGGAGCGTGAGCCCCAGGCTCAGGCTCCAGGCGATCAGCTTTTTCTCGACCGGCAAGAGCGGCTCGACGGCGGCGGTGCGCAGTTCTTCGCGCAGGTCGGATTGGCTGTATTGCGACATGATGAGCTCCTGATAGTCGTACATTTTTGATTGCGGGATTTTCAGCTGGCGAGCGGCGGTGTGATGCCGTGGAAGAAGATCCACGAGATCAACAGGCCGACCCAGACCACGAAGCCGAACAGGCTGACGACGTACACCGCGGCGAGCTTGCCGAAACCCTCCTGCCACAGCGCGCGGAAGTTCGAGAGCACGCCGATCGAGAAGAACGTCAGGATGAAGAAGATGACGCGGAACGTGTTGGCCTCGCCGATCGCGGCGGGGACGTTCTTGGCGATATCCGCCGGCGTGCCGAGCGCGAGATAAAGCCCGACGATGAACGTCACCACGAAGCCGATGATGAATTTGGGAAAGCGCTGCCAGATTTCCCGTGCCTTGGCTTTGTTGGACGCCGGCGTGACGTTGATGTGGTTGGTCCAGATATAGCCGAGCACGAAGGCCCAGATGCCGATGAAGATGTCGATGAACACTTTGATGGTCGCGGCGGTGCCGAGAATCCAGCCGGGCTGATAGTGCACGCCTTCAGCGGCGTTCTTGGCGAGGATCAAAAACTCGGTGATGCCGCCGGCCGCGACCGCGGCGCCGTCGGTCTTCACCGCCAGGCCCATCCAGGCGCCGGCGACCAGCGGCTCGTGGGCGAGCCAAGTCTGCGCCACGAACGGCAGGATCAGCACCTCGGTGACGGCGAACACCACGACCAGCGAGGACACCAGCACCGGCACGATAGGCCGCGACCTGATGGCGCCGCCGGTGGCGATCGCCGCCGAGACGCCGCAGATCGAGATGCCCGAGGCCAGCGGCGCCGCCCATTCGCGCGAAAAGCCGAACCACTTGCGGGCGATGAAATACACCACCGCCCAGTAGATCAGATAGGCTTCGACGATGGCCGCGACGCCGCGCAGAATTAACGAGCTGGCAAGGCTCAGCTTGCCGGCCGCGGTCACGGCGAAGAAGCCGCCGAGAATGACGATGGCGACCTTAATGTAGAGCTCCGGCCGCACCGCGTCCTTGATCGCGGCCGCAAAGCGCGGCAGGAAATTGGCGATGATCAGACCGGAGATCAGCGCGAAGATATAGGCGCCCTCATTGGTCAGCTTCAGCGACCAGGAGATGCCGAATTTCTGCTGCTCGGCCGGCGTCACCGCGGCGAAGTGCGCGTAGTTGCCGACGATCCAGCTCGCATAGGCGATCCAGAACACCGCGGTAAACGCCAGCGCAAAGCGCTTGACGTCGCTTTTGAGCGCGGCGGCGCCCGCGGTCAGCACCAAGGTGAGAGCGACATAAGTCGCAAGCAGCGCGCCGATGCCGCCGAGCGCGGCGTAGCCTTTCGACGCCGGGCCGAGCGCCTGGCCCAAATTGCTCCACACCGACGTCGAGACCACCCAGCCGATCAGATCGACGTGGACCAGCGCGGCCAGCCCCAAGACGAAAATGAAAAGGCCGAGGATGACGGCGAGCCAGTCTTCGTTGAGCAGAGCGGTAGACCCGGCCGCAGCCGGTGCGCGGAAATCGGTGACATAAGCGTTGGACATGACCGTCCTCATCGCCGGCTTTTGCCGCCGGCGTTGCTTTGGGAGATTTTCGGATGAACGATGTGACCGGCGACAGCGTCAACCGATCGCGACGCAGAATCCCAGCGTCATTGGTCCATCTCCATGGTTAGGGAGTCCACGAAGACGCTGCACTCGAGGGTTCATGGCGCTTTAGCGTTTTTTCGCGGCGCAAGCTACTCCGTCAAATCCCGCGACCCGATCAAACAAGATCGGATGATTGATTTCGCCATAACACCCTGAATAGTCAATGCAACAAGTAAAAATAAGTAAGTCTTGGTCGGCCGGCGATGGTTTGGGCGAATGAAATCGCCCGGCGCGGGCCGCGGGGTGAAACAAATTTTTGCTGGATTTTGCTCATCATCGCGCCGGCGGGAATTCGTCACCCGGGTTCCCGCCGGCGCGGGGGCGAGCGGCTGAGGATAACAAGATAGAAATACTCTACGCTACGAGTTTGGCGAGAAGATTCATCTCGCGCTATGCCAATTGACGATACAGCCTATGCTTGGCGAAATGCTTTCACGGTCGTGCCTTGAGGTCCTCACAAAGTTCGGGAGGCCTGCCGTTTGTCACCTTTCTGCACTGACCGGCTTCCAAGAAGTGTGGATATGGTTCCACGGGATTTTGCGTCCCCTGTAAAAACATAAGAGCAGGGCACTGAACAAAGTACGATTCTGAGCCAACGCATTCGACCGAGCTTCTCCATCCCCAAAATACCGGGCTCTCACCGCTGGCAATTTCCGTTTGCAGCGCCAGCGTTCCTGAGCCCAACGGCCCCCTGCCGCCGTATGACATTGCTAAGTATTTCACGCGGTGATAGCCGAAAAGTCTGTATTCATAGCCCGTACTTTGCTGCTTCATAGAACCAAACACGGTCCTTCCACCGTCCTTCAATTCAACGATATTCGTATCCAACTTGAGATTCACTTCGTGTTCCGGATATGCAAATGTCTGAAGCACATATGTACCTCCAATTCCGCCAACAAATATGGAACGTATCCAAGCGTTCATCTCATCTGACATTCGATCGAGCGCTACGCCGGCGACAGCAAAAAGCGCTGCACCGATCAGCATCCAGATTTTTTCTTGCACCCAGGCTTTGATTCCCGATGGACGGTGCGTTGGCCCGACCTGAGGTTCGATTGTGTTCATGCGACACCTCCTCCTCCGAGTATGGCTTCGCAACCAGAAATCGCAATAAGCAGGCTCGCTACTATTCGCAAAATTACGCGTTATCATCCGGATTCATCAAGACGAACTCCTTTGCAGCCCCCATGGGGTTGTCTTCGGTCGATTTCGGTTTTCTTTGGAAGGGGCCGATGCCCAGCCATCAAGGACTAAGCTCTGCGGGAGAGGAACCCGAGCCTAGCGGTTGCTCCACCTCGCGCTGCACCAAATGGCGATAAAGTCCTTCCCGGCGCTTCGTTGGATCGGGCGAGATCAGTTGACGCAGCGGCCAACGTCGCCGCTTGCGATCGGAGCCTCGGCGGCGCCGGGCGCAGCGGCCCGTCCGTCAAACAGGATCGAAAGCTGATCGGCGATGCCGAAATCGTCGGCGCCGCGCCGCCGCTCGTTGATGATTCGCGCGATATTCCACTCGTCGTGCGAGCCGTAGCTGAACGCGACCGAGGCACGCAGCGCGTAATAATCGCGGAACGTCCGTTTGCTGACCTTTTTCTCATCGACGGCTTTTTTCAAGTTCGGGTCGCTCGCCAACCGCCGCTCGAAATAGGCGTCGATTTTTTCCATGTCGCCGTTGCCGTCGAGCCCGAAAAATCTGCGGAACGCCGACGGCCCGACAAAATAGAAGAAATCAAAATCCTCGCCGAGCCCCTTGGCGCCTTCGAGTATCGTGGTCCACATGAACATATAGTCGGCGCCGTTGGCCGCCGGCGGCAGGTTGCCTTCCGCCCCCGGATTGAGGATCCAAGCGGAATTCGCTCCGAAGCGCTTTTCCAGATTGTCTTTGGTTTGGGCGGCGACGTCGGTATTGACGCCGAAATAGCTGCCGCCCGCGGTCGACAGCGGAATGCTCATATAGCCGATCGCTTTATCCTGCTTTCTTTGCTCCGCGATCAGCTGCCGGACGCGCGCGACATTGGCGTCGATCTGGCTTCGCACCTCCGTGTCGACGCAGTAGCACAGATCGATGGCGGTGCAGGCGGTAACGGTTCCGGCCCGCGCGCCGGTCGGCAGCGCGAACGCGATGATGATACCGCTGCAGAGTCCGAAAATCGAACAGGTCCACGAGCTCAACACGCGCATGCCGGCCTCCAGCATCGTTCAATTCGTTCCGATGCCGCAAGTATTGTTATAGAAAATCGAAAAACACAATCTTTGATTTAGGCCGCCTGTTTGGCCAGCCGATCCATCTCGCGCTGCACCAGTTGGCGATAAAGTCCTTCCCGGCGCATCAGCAAGTCGGGCGCGCCGTCCTGGACGACTTCGCCGAGCTGCAGCACGACGATGCGGTCGAAATTGCGCACCGTGGACAGCCGGTGCGCGATGGCAACGACGGTGCGCCCGCGCATCAGCCGGCCGAGCGCATCACGGATGATTTCCTCGGATTCGCTGTCGAGCGCCGAGGTGGCCTCGTCGAGCAGAAGCAGCGGCGCATCCTTGAGGAAGGCGCGCGCGATGGCGATGCGCTGGCGCTGGCCGCCGGACAGTTTTACGCCGCGGTCGCCGACGATGGTGCGGCTGCCGGACGGCAGGCCTTCGATAAAATCGCACCGCGCCGTGATCGCGGCTTCCATCACCTCGTCGTCGGAGGCTTCCGGCTTGCCGTAGCGGATATTGTCCATGACCGAGCGGTGGAACAGCGAGATGTCCTGGGGCACGACACCGATGGCTTCGCGCAGGCTGTCTTGCGTCACGCGCGCGATATTTTGGCCGTCGAGCAGGATGCGTCCGCCTTGCGGATCGTAGAAACGCTGCAGCAGCGCGAACATGGTCGATTTGCCACCGCCGGAATGGCCGACCAAGCCGATGCGCTCGCCCGGCCGGAAGTGGAGGTTGAGATCGGTGAAAATACGCTGGCTATCGCTGTAACGGAAATCGACGTGCTCGAACTTCACGCTGGCGCCGCGCCGCACCAAAGGCTCGGCGGCGGGATGATCGCGCAGCTCGTGCGGCACGAGAATGGTTGCAAGCGCCTCGGACAGCCGCGCGATGTGTTGGGTGATATCGACCAGCGCCACCGCGAGGTCGCGGGTCGCGCTCAACACCGATAAAGCCAGCGTGCAAGCGAGCACGACATCGCCGGTCGTCGCCGCGCCTTGCTGCCACAGCACGACCGCCCAAGCGACCAGGCAGAGCGTCAGCACGACCGTGACGACGGCATGGAAGATGCGAAGCTTTTCCAGATAGAGCAGGCTTTTGCGCCGCGCATCCATCTCGCGGTCGACGGTCGCATCGAAGCGCCGATGCTCGCGGGCGAAGCCCGAAAACGCCCGCACCAGGGGCATATTGCCAACGACGTCGGCCATCTCGCCATCGACGGTGGCTGCTTTATCGGCAAAGTCGTGATGCAGCGGCCGGCCGGCCGCGGCGAGACGGAACATCAGGCAGACCATGATGCCGGCGACAACCGCAAGGCCGAGCGCCATCGTCAGGCTGATGGTGCAAACCAGCGCGATTGCCGCGACCGTCGCCGCGCACGGCGGCAGCACGTTCCACATGAACATGTTCTCGGCGGTGAACATCGCGTTCGACGTGGCGGTGACGCGGCTGGTCAGCGTGCCGGGCAGGCGGTCGGCGAAATAGGCCGGCGAATGGCCCATCAGATGGCGGAACAGGTCGCGCCGCAGGTCGCCGGTGACCCCGACGAAGGCGAAGTTGGCAATCCAGCTCGCCACGCGCCATAACAGATTATCCGCGGCGATCAGCGCGCCGAGCACAAGGAATGCCGTCCACACGCCGGCGGCATCGTGATTGGACAGCACGTCGACCATGAACTTGACGCCGTATTGCGTGCCGACCGAGCACGTCACGGCGGCGAGCACCGCGGCAAGGATGACCACGTGCGACAGCGGCCGCAGCCGGACATAGCGAAAGACGAAGGCGAGGGGACGGGCGGCGTAATCGCAAAGGTCGGTCATGCGTGTCAAAACTCCGCTCGCAGTGCTGCCGCCCCTCCCCTTAAGCCTCACAGGGTCACAACGCCGGAACTCGCAAACGGACGGCGCTGCCGCACAAAAAAGTTTTGTGACGCGTCGCATGGACGAACCATGTCGAACTCGCGTCCATTCTGTGTTGGCATGCTGCCGCAGCCGTGGCGATCGACCGCCAATTACGCACATTTGAGACGACGTTGCAGACGCGAAAAAGTTCCATGGTTTGCGAAAAATAAGTTCCACGCCGGATTTGAAATATTTCGGCCCTGGTTCGTTGTTGTGAATGGTCGCGACATCGCTGGGCGACGGGGAAATCCATACCGGGACTAGGAAAGGTTAAAAACGATGCATATTGCGCAAATCGCCCCCTTGACGGAGGCGGTTCCGCCCAAGCTTTATGGTGGAACCGAAAGGGTCGTGTCCTGGCTGACCGAGGAATTGATCGCGCTCGGCCACGAGGTCACGCTGTTCGCCAGCGGCGATTCGCAGACGTCGGCCAAGCTCGAAGCGATGTGGCCGCGGGCGTTGCGGCTCGACGGCGCGGTGCGCGATCCCAACGCGTTGCACATGATGATGCTGGAGCGCGTCCATCAGCGCGCGAGCGATTTCGACGTCCTGCATTTCCATCTCGACTATTATCCGTTCTCGCTGTTCGCTCGCCAAGCGACGCCGTTCGTGACCACGCTGCACGGCCGGCTCGATTTGCCCGAGCACCAGCCGGTATTCGACACCTTCAACACGGTGCCGGTGGTCTCGATCTCCAATTCGCAGCGCCGGCCGCTGCCGCAGGCAAACTGGGTGCGCACGGTGCATCACGGCCTGCCCGAGCGGCTTCTGACGCCGAAGCCGGTCAAGCCGAGCTATTTCGCCTTCCTCGGCCGCATCGCGCCGGAAAAGGGCATCGATCGCGCCATCCGCATCGCCCAGCATTGCGGCATGCCGCTCAAGATCGCCGCCAAGGTCGACCGCGCCGACCAGGATTATTACGACGAACAAATCCGGCCGATGATCAAGTCGAGCAGCAACGTCGAATATATCGGCGAAATCACCGACAAGGACAAATCGGAGTTCCTGAGCGGCGCCACCGTGCTGTTGGTGCCGATCGACTGGCCGGAGCCGTTCGGCCTGGTGATGATCGAAGCCATGGCCTGCGGCACGCCGGTTATCGCGTTCAATCGCGGCTCGGTGCCGGAAGTGATCGACGACGGCCTCACCGGCTTCATCGTCGAGGATATCAATGGCGCCATCGGCGCCGTCGATCGGCTGGATCATTTATCGCGCGCGAAAATCCGCGGCCATTTCGAGAAGCACTTCACCGCGCGGCGCATGGCGCAGGATTATCTTGCCGTCTATCGCAGCCTGGCCGACCGCCTGGCGCCGCATCTGCGTCTGGTCACCGACGACGCGCCGGCGCTGTAGGTCGCTACGACGATACGAAGCGCTTGAGCTCGACGCCGAGCCTTTCGATCACGCCGTCCCAATCGCCGATCGCGGTCTGCCGGAACAAGCGCGCGGTCGGATACCAGGGGCTGGTCTCGCCATCGAGCGTCCACCGCCAATCGGGCGCGAACGGCAGCAGCATCCACAGCGGCCGGCCCATGGCGCCGGCGAGGTGGGCGACCGCGGTATCGACCGAGATCACGAGGTCGCAGAGCGCGATCACGGCCGCGGTATCGGCGAAATTCTCAAGCTCGGCGCCGACATTGGTCACGCGGTTTTCGCCGGCGAGCGCAACCGAATCTTCGGCCCGAACATCGTGCTGGATGCTCACGAACTGCGCTGGAATGGACAACAAGGGCGCAAGCTTGGCAAAAGCGATCGAGCGATTGCGATCGTTGAGATGGCTTGGATTGCCGGCCC
Organism: uncultured Alphaproteobacteria bacterium; assembly: GCA_963831975.1. Lineage (GTDB taxonomy): Bacteria > Pseudomonadota > Alphaproteobacteria > Rhizobiales > Xanthobacteraceae > BOG-931. The sequence continues at coordinate 9,321 of CAWHSO010000019.1, read as the reverse complement.
AGGCGAACGCGATCCGCGGCCGCGCGAGCGCGCCGATCCGCGCCGACCATTTTGCCAGATGCGCGTCGTCGGCCGACAAATAAGGAATATCCGCCGGTACCGTCGCCGGCTCGGTCTTGAACGCCAGCGGCAAAGAGCCCAGCGGACAATGCACGTCGAATGGCGGCGGCGCCGCTCCGCGCGCGATGACGGTCGCGGCGCCCTCGAGCCGCGCCATCAGCGTCGTCAATTCCGGCTGCACTTCGAGCACCACCTTGGCGCCGCTCGCGGCCAGGAGCGGCACGTAGCGCGCGAACTGGATGGTGTCGCCAAGACCCTGTTCGGCATGCAACAGCACGGTTTTCCGCGCCAGCGAATAATCGCCGCGCCACAGCGGCCGGCCGCGGCTTTTCTGCTCGGGCATGCCGCCGCGGCGCCAGCGCCATTCGTATTTCTCAAAACCGCGGCGATAATCGCCCAGCGTGAGCAGCGCCAGCGATTCCATGAAATGGACGTCGGCGTCGTCCTTGCGCAGCGCGTGCGCCTTGCCGTAGCTGGCAATCGCATCGTCGAAGCGGTTGAGCGCGGCCAGCGCGCGGCCGCGATTGAGCAATGCGCCGGCATGATCGGGCGCCGCCTTGAGCGCGCTGTCGTGCGCCGCGACCGCGTCGGCGTAGCGGCCGAGATCGTAGAGCGCGACGCCGCGGTTGAAATGCGCGGCGGGATGGCCCGGCACCAAGGTCAGCGCGTGGTCGAATTCCGCGACGGCCTCGTCGAGCGCGCCGAGCGCGGCGTGCGCAATGCCGCTATTGAGCCGCGCCTCCGGGTGTTGCGGCACCCGCGCCAAAATCTGGCGGAACGCGGCGAGCGCTTCCTCGGTGCGGCCCAGACTCAACAGCGCGTTGGCGCGATTGGTGAGGATGCCGATGTCGTCGGGTTGAAGCGCCAGCGCCTTGTCGAAGCAGGCGAGCGCGTCCTGGTCTTGCTTGAGCTGGTGGAGCACCTGGCCGAGATTGGCCCACCCCTGCGGCGCGCGCGGATTGAGCTTGACCGCGGCGCTGAGCAGGCGATGCGCCTCGCCGACCCTGCCGAGCTGCGCCTTGATGGTGCCGAGCAGATTGAGCGCGTCGAAGTGGTCCGGCGCGGCTTTGAGGACGCGCGTATAAATCTTCTCGGCGTCGCGCAGCCGGCCCTGCCGGTGCAGCGCCAAGGCCTCGTTCATGGACTGACCGAGGTTGAAGGGCCCGAGTTTTTGGCTCACAGGCGATTGATCCGGGCAATGCGCCGGGTCACTTCCGGCGGCGTCTCGTTATCGGCTTTGGTTTTCAGCGCGAGCGCCGCCTGCGCCGCCGGCCGATCGAGGCAGCGCGTGAGCCAGGCCTTCAAGTTCGGCGTCGCGGACAGATCCATATCGATGGCGCGGCTGATAACGGCCGCGACATTGAGATCGGCCACCGTAAAATCGTTGCCGAGCAAATACGGCGTCTTGGCCAAGGCCGCATCGAGCACCGCAAACGGCGCCGCGATGACCTTCAGTGCCTCGTCGCGCAGGGCGGCATCGCGCTCGTTGGGCGGCAGGCGCGACGGCGTGCAGCGACCAGATGTTGACGCCGCGATCGACCTCGGCGATCGCCCAGAAGCTCCACTGCCACGCCCTCGCCTCGCCTTCCAGCGTGCCGGGATAGAGTTTTCCGGCGGAATGCTTCTTGGCGAGATAGAGCGTGATCGCCAGCGACTCGAACAGCACGAAATTATCGTCGACGATGACCGGCAGCCGGCCGTTGGGATTGATGGCCAGAAATTCCGGCGACCGCGCGCCGGCATCGCCGATCTCGATCGGCAGATGCTCGAAATCGAGCCCAAGCTCCATCGCCATCCACAACGCCCGATAGGCACGGGTGCGGGCGATGCCGTAGATGCGCAGGCCGGACATGCGGTCTTTCCCGATTTGGCGGCCGACCATAGCCGAAAAACGCGGGCTGGGGCCAAGCGTTGTCAAGCCGCGGCCAGGATCGTAAGTTGCCGCCCTTCATTGAGGATTGGAAATGGAATTCGGAATTTTCTCGAACGGCTTTCGCCCCCACACCACCGCGTCCCAGACCTACGAAGAAGACCTCGCCGAGATCGTGCTGGCCGACCAGCTTGGCTTTCGCGACGCCTATATCAGCGAGCATCACGGCGAGCCGGTCTATATCGGCAAGGTCGACACCCTGCCGGTGCCGGAGCTGTTGATGTGCAAGGCGGCGGCGCTGACCAAGCGCATCCGCATGGGCGCGGCCGTGAAACTCATCCATCTCGCCCATCCGGTCGATACCGCGATCCAGGCGGCGGTGACCGATCATGTGGTCGGCGGCAACCGTTTCATCTTCGGCTTCGGCTCGGGCTTTCCCAACCCGCTGTTCGCCGGCGAGCGCGGGCTTTCCCATGACGACCGCCACGGCCGCTTGCGCGAATCCCTCGATCTGATCCTCAAATGCTGGACGGCGCAGGAGCCGTTCGATTGGGACGGCCAATATTGGAAGGGCAAGAGCATCGTCGCCACGCCGCAGCCGCTTCATCCGCCGCACATGCCGATGGCGACGGCGACCGACACCGAGGCGATGATCGATATCGCCGGCGCCCGCGGCTACGCGCTGTTGCGCGCGCAACTCGAGCCGGCCGGCTCGATCCGCGACAAGGCCAATCGCTATGCGCGCGCCGCCAAGGCCGCGGGCCGCAAGACGCCGCTCAACGAGGTCACCGTGGCGCGCTACGTCTATCTCGCCGATTCGCGCCGTGAGGCCATGGACGATCTGCGCGCCGACATCAATTACGAGCTCGGCTATCAGATGAAGCGCGGCCTGATCCGGCTCATCAAGTCGAACTACGACATCGGGCTCAAGGGCGACGAGGTAACCTTCGACCAGCTCGCCGAGGCCGGCGTTTATTATCTCGGCGATCCGGACACGGTGGCGAAAGCAGCTGCGCGACTTCTATGAGGCCGCCGGCGGCTTCGGCACGCTGTTGATCGTGACCGGCAAGAAATGGGCGACCCGCGAAAAAGTATTCCGCTCGTTGCGGCTGTTCATGGATCACGTGGCGCCGAAGCTGCGCGATCTGGTGCCGATGCGCGATCCCGACGCCGTGGCGGCGTGAAGAAGGTGACCGATGCCATCGTCGCAAAACCCCCGCGTGGTGCTGCTGACCGGAGCCTCCGGCGGCATCGGCCAGGTCATGACGCAAGCGCTGCTCGCCGCCGGGCACTCGGTCGCCGCCGTCGACCGCGATGCCGCCGCGCTGACACGCCTCGCGGCGCGGCACGGTGCCGCCAAGGACCGTCTGCATCCGATCGTTGCCGATCTCGCCACGGCGGCGGGATGTGACAGCGCCGTTGCCGCGGCGCGCACGCGGTTCGGCGCCATCGACGCCGTGATCAACAACGCCGGCATCGGCATGAGCAGCGTGCGGCCGGACGCCGAGGCGCGCGCTCCCGACATCGCCGAGCTGACGCCCGAAATCTGGGACGGCTTCATGGCGATCTTCGTACGGGCGCCGCTGATGCTGGTGCGCGCGGCGCTTCCCGACATGACGCGGCGCGGTTTCGGCCGCATCGTCAACAACACCACGAGCTATGTCACCATGCTGCGCGTCCTGCCCTATGGCGCGGCCAAGGCGGCGCTGGAATCCATGTCGGCGGTCTGGGCCAAGGAGCTCGACGGCTCAGGCATCACCGTCAACGTGCTGGTGCCGGGCGGACCGACCGATACGCCGCTGATCGACGATGCCTCCGGCTGGCCGCGCGACAAGATGCTGCGCCCGGACATCATGGGCCCGCCGACGGCTTGGCTGGTTTCCGACGAAGCCGGCAGTTTTTCCGGCCGGCGCATCACCGCGGCGCGCTGGGACACAAAGCTCAAACCGGCCGATGCCGCACAACGGGCAAGCCGCGCCATCGGCTGGCCGGAGCTTTCAGCCGACGCGGTGTGGCTGACGGGACAGAGCTAGATCCTGATCAGGCACCAGAAATCGGCAATCAGGCCCTGAGGTAGTGCCAGGCACGACACACCGGCTTGAAACCGATCTTGGCATAGCAACGGTTCGAGGCCGGATTGCGCAGGTCGGTATAGAGACAGGCCGCCGTCCGGCCTTCGGCAAAAACCGCTTCAGCTGCCGCGGCCGTCGCCGCGCCGCCATAGCCGCGGTTGCGCAGCGCCGGTGACGTATACACGCCGGCGATCGCGGCGGCATGGCGGCTGCGCCGCACGATACCGGCCATCGCGACCGGCTCGCCGTCGACGACCCAGAATTGGTAGTTGCCCGAGGTGGCGGTACTTTCGAGGCGGTCGCGCGACGGCACTGGTTCGTGGGGCACCACTTCTCGAAAGAAGGCAAGCAGCCACTCCGAAAATAACGCGACGTCACCGTGCCCGACCAGCCGCGCCGTACCGCTAACATTGGGGTAGATCGGTCTGCATTGTAGCGCCTGAATGGTTTGGGGGATCGTTTCCTTAAATTTCACGCCAAGTTCGTTTGCCCGCTCGACAAACAAAGGCACGATTGGATCGAGACCGACCACGCCCGGATAATCGAGGTTGAGCGTCTCTTCGGCGAAGGCCTGGCATTGCGCCGCGGTGAGCTGACCGAGGATCAGCGGATATCCCGGCGTCTGCATGGCGCATTCGCCCGGCGCCCCGATCGTCCACAGCCGCACATTGGATTGCTCCGTTTCGAGCATCCGGCCGAGCAGCCCCAGGATAAGATTGTATCTCGCCTCATCGCGCTCGAGCGCGGGGCGGTGGAATTCAACGAATTCTTGCAACTCCATGATCGACCCCCACGGGTCAACGTCACCCTGCCGCCGGAATACTCAAGCGAGCGCGTCGGCCACCGCCTTGCCGCAGGCCACCGTATCGGCCGGACCGCCGAGATCGCGGGTGCGCAGCTTCGGCTCGGCCAGCACTTTCTCGATCGCCTTGACGATGGCGGCGGCGGCTTCGGTCTCGCCGAGATGCTCGAGCATCATCGCGCCCGACCAGATCTGGCCGATCGGATTGGCGATGTTTTGCCCGGCGATATCCGGCGCCGAGCCGTGCACCGGCTCGAACACGGAAGGGAATTTGCGCTCCGGATTGATATTGCCGGACGGCGCGATGCCGATGGTGCCGGTGCAGGCCGGGCCGAGGTCGGAGAGAATGTCGCCGAACAGGTTCGACGCCACCACCACATTGAACTTGTCGGGCTTGAGCACGAACAGCGCCGAGAGAATATCGATGTGGTACTTGTCCCATTTGATGTCGGGATAATTCTTCGCCATCGCTTCGACGCGCTCGTCCCAGTACGGCATGGTGATGGCGATGCCGTTCGACTTGGTCGCCGAGGTGAGATGCTTCTTCGGCGTCTTGCGCGCCAGCTCGAAAGAAAATTTCAGCACGCGGTCGACGCCGATGCGGGTGAACACGGTCTCCTGCATCACCACTTCGCGCTCGGTGCCGGGAAAGATGCGGCCGCCGATCGCGGAATATTCGCCCTCGGTGTTCTCGCGCACCACCCAGAAATCGATGTCGCCGGGTTTTCTGTTGGCGAGCGGCGACGGCACGCCGGGCATCAGCCGCACCGGGCGCAGATTGACGTATTGATCGAACTCGCGGCGGAACTGGATCAGCGAGCCCCACAGCGAAATGTGGTCGGGAATTTTCGCCGGCCAGCCGACCGCGCCGAAGAAGATCGCGTCGTGCCGGCCGATCTTGTCCTTCCAGTCCTCCGGCATCATGCGCTCGTGCTTGGCGTAATAGTCGTACGAGGCGAAATCGAAATGATCCTGGCGCAGTTCGAAGCCGAATTTCTTGGCCGCGGCTTCGAGCACCCGCACGCCCTCCGGCACGACCTCCTTGCCGATGCCGTCGCCGGGGATCACGGCGATGTTGTAGACGCGGTTGGTGGGCATGGGACGTGTTCCTCTCGGCTGCAGTTTAGGGCAATGTTAGCGCAAATGGCGGGCTCGCGGAACTCTTCGGGCGCCGGCTTGACCCGGGCATCCGACATTTGTGGAACAATGGCAAGGCCACACGCTGTGAGTAATACTTTGGACGCTTTGATTCTTTCGGCTGCGAACGAGCGATGGCTGAAGGTCGCCAGAATCATCGCTAAGGTTTCAGAGCGCACAGATGACGGGGCAAAATTCGATGTGATCCAACCCGTATTCGCGCTCTCGTTGATGCCGGCAAACTCCAGGCGAAAGGTGACCTATCGCGCTGGCGATACAGCGAAGTTCGTCTGCCACCATTGAGTTCAGCAGAAGAAGGCACATAGCCCTGTAATACGGCGGATGGAGATCGTGTCACTGTAATTCTCGGTCATTCTCATGCAGCCCCATTTCCTCCTTACGGGTGCAGGCTTCAGCTATAACTGGGGCGGCTATCTCGCGTCCGAGGCCTTTGAATTTTTGCTGTCAGTGACCGAAGGCGACGACGACCTCCGCAGCCTTTTGTGGCGCGGCCACCAGGCTCACCTGGGATTCGAAGACATCCTAGCCAAGCTTCAACGCGAATTCGCCGCTGAATGGACTGCGCAGCGCGAGCAGGACTTGCGAAACCTGACGTCGGCTGTCCAAAAACTGTTCGCTAGCATGACGTTGGCCTTCGCCCAAACTTCCTTCGAGCTACCGCGCGCCGATCCGAAGCTCGGTGTTGTCAATTTTCTCGCGAGGTTCGACGCGATCTTCACACTGAACCAAGATACGTTGCTGGAACAAAAATACATCCCCTTCGCAGGGCAAGATGCCTTTCCGCAATCGCTCCAGTTTCCTGGCTACATCGCCGCTTACAGGCCGGGCCTCGTTCGCGCCCTCGATACTTCGACGTATG
>CAWHSO010000018.1:0-1009470 GCA_963831975.1 uncultured Alphaproteobacteria bacterium | reverse complement strand
GTGCAAAAGATCGCGCGCGGCGAGGCCACGTGCGAAGCGGTGACGCGCGATTGCGTGGCGCGGATCGCTGCGCGCGACGGTGTCGTCAAAGCATGGGTCAATTTCGATCCGGAATTGGCGCTCGCCCAGGCGCGCGCGCTCGATCGCTCGCAAAACCGCGGCCCGCTGCATGGCGTGCCGATCGGCGTCAAGGACATCATCGATACGTTCGACATGCCGACCGAATTCGGCTCGCCGATCTACAAGGGCCATCGGCCGCCATCGGATGCTGCTTGCGTGGCGCTGTTGCGCCGCGCCGGCGCGGTGATGCTGGGCAAGACCGCGACTTGCGAGTTCGCCGGCATGGCGCCGCCGGAAACCACCAATCCGCACAATCCCGCGCACACGCCGGGCGGCTCGTCGAGCGGCTCGGCGGCGGCGGTCGCCGACGACATGGTGCCCGCCGCGCTCGGCACCCAGACCGGCGGCTCGGTGCTGCGGCCGTCATCTTATTGCGGCATCTTCGGCTTCAAGCCGACCTATAACAGCTTCAACAAAGCCGGCGTGAAGCCGGCGGCGGAAAGCATCGACACCATCGGCTGGCTCGCCCGCTCGCTCGACGACATCGAGCTGCTCACCGCCGTGCTGCGCATGCAGCCGCCGCAGCCGCCGCGCACGATGAATTCCGCGCCGCGGATCGGCTTGTGCCGCACCGAGATGTGGGATAGCGCGCAGCCGGAAACCAAGGCCGCGGTGGAAGGCGCCGCAGCGGCGCTCGCCAAGGCCGGCGCCACAGTGCGCGAAATAAAACTTCCAGATCCGTTCACTGGCCTGCGCATGGTCGCGCGCGAGACCATCAATTTCCACGAACGCGCCGCTTGCATGGCCTACGAATGGGACCATCATCGCGACGCGCTGTCGCCGCAGATGAGGCGCTATATCGAGCAAGGCCAGAAAACCTCGCGGCAGGATTACATCGCCGGCTGGCGCAAGCATCGATGCAATGCCGTGCGCTGCTGCCGCGCGTCTTCGAAGACTTCGACGTGCTGCTGGCGCCGTGCGTGCAAGGCGAGGCGCCGAAGGGTCTTGCTTCGACCGGTGACGGCACCATGCAGGCGATCTGGACCGCGCTGCACACGCCGAGCATGACGCTGCCGACCCATCGCGGGCCGAACAATCTTCCGGTCGGTATCCAATTGGTCGGGCAGCGCTACGACGACGATCGGCTGTTCGCCTGCGCGCGATGGGTTTGGCAAAAAATCGGCGCGCCGGAGATGATCGGCTGCAGGCACGCGTAGATTAGAGCGAGCGTATGGAATTCGACAATTCGTTCGACGTTCCGTTGTCACCGGCGCAAGCCTGGGCGGTGCTGATGGACATCCGGCGCATTGCGCCCTGCATGCCCGGCGCGGCGCTGACCGAAGTGATCGATGCGCAAAATTTTCGCGGCAAGATTGCGGTGCGGCTCGGCCCGGTGGCTCTGGCGTTTGCCGGCCGCGTGCAGTTCGAAGATGTCGACGACGCCAATCACAGCGCGCGGGTGAAGGCGCAAGGCAGCGACGACAAAGGCCGCGGCTCGGCCAATGCCACGGCGACGTTCCGCATCGAGCCCGCCGATATCGGCTCGCGCGTTTTCATCCATACCGACCTGATGCTGTCCGGCGCTGTGGCGCAATACGGCCGCGGCGTCGGCATGATCCAGGCGACCGCGGCGCAAATCATCGGCCAATTCGCCGCCAATCTGCGCGCGCAGCTCGAGCGGCAGCCCGCGGCTGCAACACCCGATGTGCCGTCGCCGCCGATCGTGCCGGAACGAATAGCCGCGCCGCTGCGTGCCGCGCCAATGCCGGCGAGCGCCCCGCGTCCGCCGCCGCCGGCACCGCCGCCGCTACAAGAAATGCCGCCGCTGCCGGCCGCCAAGCCGATCTCCGGCTTGACGCTGCTCGCCCGCGTCATCTGGCAACAGGTGCGCGCTCTGTTCAGCGGCCGAAAAGATTAGGTATCATTCGGCGTCATCAGCGAGGGACCATGGCCCATAGCAAAACGATCGGCGGCGCCTTGGCGCTCGTCGTTCTCGGCGGCTTGGCCTGCGCCGCCGGCGTCGAAGATTTCTACAAAGGCCGCAACGTCACGCTGGTCATCGGCTATAGCGTCGGCGGCGGCTACGACGCCTATGCGCGCCTGCTCGGTCGCTATTTCGGCAAGCACATTCCCGGCAATCCCGCGATCGTGCCGGAGCAGATGACCGGCGCCGGCAGCCTGCGCTCGGCGAATTTCATCTATTCCGTCGCCGCGAAAGACGGCTCCGTATTCGGCACTTTTTCGCGCAGCATGGGAATTTCGCCGCTGGTCGACAAAGCCGAATTCGACAGCCGCAAGTTCACCTGGCTCGGCAGCGTCACCGACGATAACACCATCTGCGTCACCTGGAATACGTCGCCGATCAAGACCTGGGACGACTTTTTGACCAAACCGTCGAAATTCGGCGGCGAGGGCGCCGGCGCCGACCCGGACATCTGGACGCTGCTGTACAAGAACGTGTTCGGCGCCAAGGCGCAGCTGGTCTCCGGCTATCCCGGCACCAACGATACCGTGCTGGCGATGGAGCGCGGCGAGATCGACGGCCTGTGCGGTATTTCGTGGAGCACCATCAAGTCGCGCCATCCGGAATGGCTGACCAGCCATTCGGTCAACATCATCGTCCAGGCGGCGTTGAAGAAGGAGCCGGAGATTTCCGCGGTGCCGCTCGCCACCGAGCTGACCAAGACGCCCGAGCAGCTGCAAATCATCAAATTGCTGCTGGTGAGCCAGGCCATGGCGCGGCCGTTCGCGGCGCCGCCCGACATTCCCGCCGACCGCAAGGCGGCGCTGATATCGGCGTTCGATGCCACCATGAAAGACGCCGACTTCCTCGCCGAAGCGCAGAAGCTCAGCTTCGACGTGCGCCCGGTCAGCGCGACGGCAATCGATGCGATGCTGGCGGAGGTCTATCAAACGCCGAAGGACGTCATCGCCCGCGCCACCAAGGCGATCTCGAGCGAGGGCCAGTGAGCGAGCAGATCGGAGCGCGCGTCCCGCGGCTCGAAGATTTTTCGCTGCTGACCGGCGGCGCGCGTTTCGTCGATGACATTCCCGCGCCCGGCGTGCTGCACGCGGCCTTCGTGCGCAGCCCGCATCCGCACGCGCTGATCCGCGGCATCGATGCCGAGCGTGGCACGCGCAATGCCGGGCGTCGTCGCCGTGCTGGCGCTCGACGATCTCGCCCCGGTGCTGCGGCAGCGGCGCATGGTGCGCGTTTCGAATTCCGGCACAAAGCTCGACCAGAGCTGGCCGTTCGCTTTGGCCGACGGCGAGGTGTCGTTTGTCGGCGAGCCGGTCGCCATCGTCGTCGCGAGCGACCGCTATATCGCCGAGGATGCCACAGCCCTTGTCGCGGTCGATTACGACGTGCTGCCGGCGGCGATCGATTGCCGGGTCGAGCGTGCGCCGCCGGTGCGCCGCGAGCTGACGACGAACCGGGTCATCGCCTACAAGGTCGCTTACGGCGACAGCGACGCGGCGTTCGCCAAGGCCGCCCATGTCGTGCACGAGGACCTTTGGGTCCACCGCGGCGCCGCGCATTCCATGGAAGGCCGCGGCATTTTGGTGCAAATCTCCGACCGCGAAACGCAAGTGTGGGCCTCGACGCAAAAGGCCCACGATCTGAAGAACGCGCTGGCCGACTACATCGATCTCGACGAAAGCCGGCTGCGCGTCGCCACGCCCGACGTCGGCGGCGGGTTTGGCCCAAAACTGTGCGTCTATCCCGAAGACGTCGCCACGGTCGCCGCCGCGACCTTGCTGCGCCGCTCGGTCAAATGGATCGAGGACCGCCGCGAGCATTTCACCAATGCGGCGCAAGAGCGCGATCAGTATTGGTCGATCGAGATCGCAGCCGACGCCGATGGTCGCATCCGCGGCATCCGCGGCCGGCTGATCCACGACATCGGCGCTTACGCGCTTGCAAGACGTCAACATCCCGTACAATTCCGCGACCACGCTTGAGCGGCCCCTATATGGTGCCGGCGCTGGCGATGGACGTGGTCGCGACCCACACCAACAAGGCGCCGGTCTCTTCGGTGCGCGGCGCCGGCTATCCGCAAGCGGCCTTCGCCATGGAGCGGCTGATGGACAGCCTCGCGCGCGCGATGGGCATCGAGCGCGCCGAATTGCGCCGCCGCAATCTGATCCCGGCGGAGAAGATGCCGTATCTCAAGCCGCTCAAAGCGCGCTCCGGCGAGCAGGTGCAATACGACAGCGGCGATTATCCCGGCTGCCAGGCGGATATTCTGCGCGCCACGGCGTGGGACGATTTTCCGCGCCGCCAAGCCGCAGCGCGCGCGCAAGGCCGCTACATCGGCATCGGGCTGGCGCACGGCATCAAAGGCACCGGCCGCGGTCCGTTCGAATTCGGCGGCGTGAAAATTTCGCCGACCGGACGCATCACGGTTTCGACCGGCGCGGCGGCGATGGGGCAGGGGCTCGCCACGGCGCTGGCGCAAATCTGCGCCGAAGCGTTCGGCGTGCGCGCGGACGAGGTCACGGTCGTTTCCGGCGATACGTCGGCCGCGCCGCTCGGCCTCGGCGGCTTCGCCAGCCGGCAAACGGTCACCGCGGGCTCGTCGGTGCTGATCGCGTCGCAGGCCGTCGCCGCCAAGGCGCGCAAGCTCGCGAGCCACATGCTCGAAGCGGCGGAAGAGGACCTCGAAATCGTCGACGGCGAAGTGCGCGTCGTCGGCGCGCCGCAGCTTGCGGTGAAACTCGGCGAATTGGCGCGCGTGCTCAAAGGCGCGCCGGGCTATGCGTTTCCGAAAGGCATCGATCCCGGGCTCGCGGCGGAAGCGACTTTCCGCGTCGATCAGCTCGCCTACTCGAACGCCTGCCACGTCGTCGAGGTCGAGGTCGATATCGAGACCGGCGGCGTCACCATCCTGCGCTATGTCGCGATCCAGGACTCCGGCCGCAGGGTCAATCCGCAGATCGTCGAGGGCCAGGTCCACGGCGGCATTGCCCATGGCATCGGCAATGCCATGTTCGAATGGATGGGCTACGACGATGCCGGCCAGCCGGTCACCACCACATTCGCCGATTATCTCCTGCCGACGGCGACCGAAGTGCCGGCGTTCGAGACGCTCTACAAGGAATCGCCGTCGCCGCATAATCCGCTCGGCGTCAAAGGCGTCGGCGAGGTCGGCGTCATTCCGGCCGCCGCGGCGATCATCTCGGCCATCGAGGATGCGCTGTCGCCGTTCAACGTGCGCATTGCGCAGATGCCGGTCACGCCGCCAAAACTCGTCGAACTGATCGCGCAGGGTGCGACACGGTAGGCTTTTGACCTGCCGCTGCAGCCGGCGCAAAGTAGCTTTCGACAATGGAGAACCGAATGAACCGCCCGATAGCACGCGTCCTCGTCTGGTCGATGCTCGCGCTTGCCGCAAGCCTGCCGGCGCTATGCGCAGAATTTCCCCGACCGGCCCGTGCACCTGATCATTCCCTATGGGCCGGGCGGCATTACCGATTTTGCCGGCCGCGTGCTGGCGCAGAAAATCGGCGAGGCGCTTGGGCCAGACCGTCGTGGCGGAGAACAAGCCCGGCGCCGGCGGCATTGTCGGCGTCGACTACGTCGCCCATTCGGCGCCCGACGGCTACAACATGGCGGTGATGGATCCCGCGGTCGTCATCAACCCGATCCTGCAGAAATCGATGCCCTACGACATCTTCAAGGACATCGTGCCGCTCTCGATCGCCAGCTCGTCGCCGGAAGTTCTGGTGGTCGCGCCGCAGCTCGGCATCAAGACCTATGCCGAGCTCGTCGCTTACGGCAAAGCCAATCCGGGCAAGCTCAACTATGCCAGCGCCGGCGTCGGCACCACGCCGCATCTCGCCGCCGAAATGTGGAAATCGCGCACCGGCATCGACGCCGTGCATGTGCCCTATAAGGGCATCGGCGCGCTCCTATACCGACATGATGAGCAACAAAGTGCAGATGTCGTTCTCCAGCATCGCCGGCGCGCTGCCGTTCACCGACGACGGCCGCGTCATTGCGCTCGCGACCACCGGCACGAACGCTCTGCGGTCTATCCCGATCTGCCGACGGTCGCCGAGGCCGGGCTGCCCGGATATGACGTCGATCTCTGGCTCGGCCTTTACGGCACCGGCGGAACGCCGCCGGCCGTGCTGGCAAAGCTCAACGCCGCCATCGCCAAGGCGTTGCAGGATCCGCGACCTCAAAGCCGGCTTTCGCCAAGTTCGGCCTGACGCCGCGCGGCATGTCGCTTGCCGACAGCGCGGCCTTCACCAAGTACGAATATGAGAAATGGAAAAAGGTCATCGAGGACAGCCACATCACGCTCGATTGACGGTCATGGTTAGTCGGCGCCATGATCAAGCCCCTGGCCGACGGAATTGCGGCTGCACAAGGATCGCAAGGCTCTCACCGTCGCCTTCGACAGCGGCGAGAGTTTCGATCTCGCCGCCGAATATTTGCGCGTGCGCAGCCCGAGCGCCGAGGTCCAGGGCCATTCGCCGAGCGAGCGGCGCACCGTCGGCGGCAAGGAAGCGGTGCAGATCCTCGAAGTGCATCCGGTCGGCAATTACGCGGTGCGGCTGACGTTCGACGACATGCACTCGACCGGAATCTTTAGTTGGGAGTATCTTTTCGAACTCGGTCAAAATCGCGAAAAATATTGGCGGGATTATCTCGACGAGCTCGCGGAAAAGGGCCTTTCGCGCGCATCGGCGGCGCATTGACGGCAGCGGCACTCGGCCTTCGCGCCGATTTTTACGGTTTTTATTGCGGAGAATCTTCGCAAACCGCGTAACGGTTCCGTTCGGCCGCAGCCCTAGATTTACCCGCGCGCGTCGTACACGCGCACTCGAGCATGACTTTTTGCACGAGGGGCGACTAAACTTTAGGGAAAGGACCAAGTCGTGCGCACATTGCTTCGGAATTTCCTTGCCAATGAGCAAGGGGCGGCCGCCATCGAATACGGCCTGTTGGCAGCAGGCATCGCGGTCGCCATCATCGCCGTGGTCGCGGCGCTCGGCACCAACCTGAATACGACGTTCTCGACCGTCTCGACGTCGCTGAAATAACCGGCGTTCGCTGCGGCGCCCGCCCCAAACCCCGTCAACGATCGGTCAACCTCGGTTCGGCATCATCGAGGCAGTGTCGGGGTGGGGCGTACGATGGGGCGCCTTCCGGCATCAGAACGGCCTAGGTCCTGCTCCCTCGGGACCGGGCCGTTCGCTTTTTCCAGCGCGGCTTTGGCTGCGGTCCTCCATCTTTTACACGTCACATCAATGGCTTGCGGGGATACCGCGCGCCGGCATCGGTCCCCGCCGTCAACATCTCGGCTCCGCCTGCGGAGCAAAAGCCGGCGAGGCGGCGCGCAGAAACGACAACGATGTCGAAGCCAGTCGCGCGGCGCAGCGCGTTCGTTTCTTTGCCCGCATGGTTGATAGATTATTTTTGCTGCCGCCGCCGCGACCTCAGCGCCGAGAAGAGCCGCGAAAAGCGTAGCGTGCGAGGGCCCGAACTTCGCTGACACGGGTCGCTTTTTTTCGTCTAAGATCGCGACAGCGGCCGAAAAGACGCCGCCGATGAGGGAGGAGACCCAAATGAAGTCGCGTACTTTGACTGTATTGGCGCTGGCGGCCGGTTTGTTTGCCGCAGGTCAAGCCATGGCGCAGCAGCAGCCCGCGCCGGCTGCCCCGCCTGCGCCGCCCGACCTGAATGCCATTCCCGACAAGATGCCGTTCAATATTCCCTTTGGCACGCCGATCTCGATGGACCGCGCACAAGCGCTGGTTAAGGCGGCGGTCGACGAGGCCACCAAGCGCGGCTGGGCGATGAACGTCGCGGTGGTCGATCCCAACGGCGATCTCGTCGCCTTCGGCCGCATGGACGGCGCCCAGCTCGCCTCGGTGCCGATCTCCCAGCACAAGGCGCGCGTCGCGGCGCGCTATCGCCGGCCGACGCGCGCGTTCGAGGACGCGGTGCAAAAGTTCGGCTTCAACTACATCCTGACGCTCGACGACGTCATCGCCTCGCGCGGCGGCATTCCGCTGGTCGAGGGCGGCAAGATCATTGGCGCCATCGGCTGCTCCGGCGGCACCGGCTCGCAGGACGAGGCGACCTGCACGGCGGCGGCGAGCACGATCAACAAGTAGTTCACGACGAGACGCAGACCGGAAGGCGAGGGCGGCCGTTGTGCCGCCCTCGTTGCATCTGGCGCGCGGTTTGGCGCTACATTGCCGAGGTGAGAATCATGTTGCGCTGAATGTGGCGCAACACAATCGCAGCGCGGTCTCGGCTTGAATGGGAAACGCTTCCACATATCGCCGCCGCGGATTTTTGCTGATTGCCTTGGCGTTTGTCTGGTCCGCAGGCCTTCATGCGCCATACGCCGCGGCCCAGAACCTCACGCCGGCGGCCAAGCCGCCTGATCTCGCCACGGCCATGGCCAAATATCGGCAAGAGCTTGAGGCCTATTTGCAGGCGCGGGAAACCTACCAGGCCACGGCCAAAACCTATTGGGCTTCGATTGCCGAGAAGCGGCGCTTGCGCAGCGGCAAGCGCGCCCGCGGCGCGGCATTGTCGATCGACGATTACGTGCTCGACCAGCCGCCGGTCTATTCCGGCCCGCCGAAGCCGCGCGATCCCTCGAAGCCCCCCGAGCCGGCGCAACCGCCGCCTTATGTCCCGGTGGTGGCCGATTTCCTCGCCGCCGCAATGGCCGAGTTCAAATTCACGCCGCGCCTGCCGCGCAACGACGGCGAGTTCAAACGCGCTTACGTCGCGGCTGCGGCGGCGGCGGGCCTGAGCAAAGACCAGGTCGTGCGCATCTACAGTTTCGAGGCGACCGGCAACGGCACTTACGACATTCAAGCCGGCCTCGAATACCACAAGAACGGCCGCGCCATCACCACGGCGCTCGGCTACAACCAGTTGTTGGCGACCAACAGCGTCGAGATCCTCGCCGAAACCGGCGAGCGTTTCGTCGCCGCGCTTGCGGCAACGGCGCGGCAATTGCCGGACGACGAGAAAAAAGCATTGGAGAGAAAGCTCGCGATCGTGCGCAAAATGATCGCGTTCAGCAAAAGCGTGCCCGACGACTGGAACGAGCATGAAGCGCTGGCCGGAACGCAAAAGGGCCTCGCCATCCATGCGCTCAATCTCGATCTCGATTTCGGCCCGTTGCTGCAAACCCAAAAGCTTCTCAACTCCATCGTGTTCGCCCGGCGCAAGGGATTTGCCGGAACATTGAGCGCCGCCGAGCTGGAAATGATGAACCTGACCGGCGACGGCACCGGCTTCGACATGGTGACGATGCCGCAGGACTGGCGCGACAAGGTGCCGACGGCCAATTTCTTCCAGCCGCGCGGCTACGCCGACAATCCGGTGGCGCAGAGGAACAACGTCGTCGCAAAGCTGCTCGCGGCGACGGATGCGGTGATGGATACTGAGGTGAAAAAGCCGGGGGCGAAGGAACTGGCGGCGGATTTTCCTTGATCCGCTGCACGATAGAGAATCGGGCGGCTTTCTCGGCGTGGTGCAGGGGTTGCCGTTAGTTCAAGAATCGGTAACGCTTGTTTGTCATCAAAACAGGGGCTCAACATGGCAAAGAACAAAGGCGGAAGTGTAGTAGGAAACCCGAAGGCAGCTTCACTGCCGAATAAAAAGGCCAAGAAGGTCTCAGCGAAAAAGTCCAAGGGCAAGAAGTAGGCCTCTTACGCGCCATCAAAGCGCGCAGACGTTAAAGATCGAGCCTGCTTCAGCGCCGCGTCGGCTCGATGGTCTTGTCCCAGCCGGCGTTCAAGACCTGCTGATCCAACGGCCGTTTGAGCAGCCTGAAGCGGTTCGGATCGAGCGCCGCTGCCGGCTGCGGCTCCGCTGGCGCGAGCGTCGGCGATGCCGTCTCGCCGGCCGGCTCTTTGCAGGCTCGGTTGCTCGCCGATGCGGCCGCGCCAGCGCTCGACGACCGACGCCAGCGAGTGCGGAGCTTTGCTGCTTGCCGGCGAGACTTCGCCCAGATTCACCGTCTCGCTCTTCGGCAACAGGTTGTCGGGCAATTGCTTGAATTTGAGCCGCGTCGGCAGCGCCACGCCTTCGCCGAAGGCCAGGGCTTCGCCGGTGCCGAGCGACGGCAGGAACGCCAGCAGATTGGCCGCCGTATCCGCGACCGCCGAGCGCAGCAGCGATTGATCGCGCTCGTTGGTCATGCGCATGGCAAACAGCGTGCTGCATTGCGACAGGATCGTCGGGTCGAGCTCGGCGGGCCGCTGCGTGACCAGGCCGAGAAAGACGCCGTATTTGCGCCCCTCTTTGGCGATCCGCGAAATGGCGCGCCGGGTCGGCGCGAAGCCGATATTGTGGTCGGCCGCCATGTAGCGATGCGCTTCCTCGCACACCAGCAGCACCGGGTTGGTGCCGTCGCTCCACAGACCGAGATCGAACGCCATGCGGCAGGTGACGGAGACCACGGCGTCGACCACCTCGGACGGAAATCCTGCCAGCTGCATGATCGTCATCGGCTTGCCGTTCGGCGGCAGCCGGAACAGCGTCGCCAGGATTTCCGCCATGGTGTCGCCGCCGACATTGGCGTTCTCGAACATGAAGGCGTAGCGCGGATCGCCGCAAACGCTTTCGATCCGGGTTATCAGCTTGTGATAGATCATCCGCGAGGAGCGGTTCTCGAGCTTGCCCATCCGCGAATCGAGCAGCGCGATGAGATCGGCAATGCGGTAGGGCACCGGGATGTCGAGGGTATAGCGGGCGCCGACCTCGCCGCTCTTTGTGCTCAGCCGGCCCTGGGCGGAGAACTGCTGGGCGTACAGCGATTTCGCCAGCGGAATGACCTCGGAAAGAAAATCGATCTCTTCATCGAGGCTCGGCCGGCCGCCGAAGAACACGTCGACGATTTCATCGAAATTGAACAGCCAGAACGGCAGCTTGAGATTGCTCGGATTGAGGACTTGGGCGCGGTCGCCGAAGCAGCGGCTGTATTCATTGTGGACGTCGAGAACGAAAAACCGCAGATCGGGGCGCGTCTCGATGATCTGCTGCAAAAGCAGCGCAACCGCGCTCGATTTGCCGACGCCGGTCGTGCCGAGCACGGCGAAATGCTTGCTCACCATTTCATCGACGTCGAGGCGGGCGGCTATGGCGGCGTCGAGCTGCAGATGCCCGATCTCGATCATGCGCGAACTGCTCGAGTGGAAGATCAGACGCAGTTCGCGCGCGCCGATGAAAGTCACCATATCGCCGATCGCGGGATAAGTCGTGACGCCGCGCTGAAATCGCGCCGATGCTGAATCGTAATCGGAGATTTCCCCGATGAGCTCCAGTTGCGCCGTCGCGACATGCTGGTCCTGCGGCGTCGGGCCCGGCTGCAAGGAGACGTCAGTGATGAGGCCGATGAGCAGCGATTTGTTGGCGCACACGCCGAGGAATTTGCCGACGGTCGCCCGCGTTTCCTCGGGGCCGTTGGCAGAGGCGCCGGTGAGCCCGACGCTGGCGTGACAGCCGCGGACCGAATTGACTTGGCCCAGGAGAGCGACCTGCGGCATCGGTTGTCACCTTATTGGTTGCTAAACATGGATCGGCGCGGTCGCCTTGCCACGCCGACCGGAAAAATCCCGCGAACGTCGGTTCAGCTTCATTACATCATGGCATAGCGGGCTGGAATTTCCGTTAATGCGGCAAGGACAATGCGGTTACCAAGCCGCGGAAATCATGCTCGGAAGCGCCGCGGCTGGCCGAATTAGCGCCGCGAAACCCGGCGCCGCGCCTCTTAATCAAGAATTAGTCAAGTCCGCCCGCCGCGATGGAAGGCCCCCGCATGGCGCGCGCGAACGCGGAACTAGCGCCGAACGCGCAACGGCGACTGCTCACGCTGCGTGGCATGGGAGCGGGAATTGCCGGAACCGCCATGCCGTGTCTTCGTCAGGTCTTCCATGAAAATCGGCCGGGAAAAATAGTAGCCTTGCGCAAACCGGATGCGCGTGGCGGCTTGCAGGAAGGCGACCTCTTCCAATGTCTCGACGCCTTCGGCGATGACCGTCATGCCGAGCGGCTCGCTGAGCGCCTCGATCGCCTTCAAAATGCTCTGGCTGCGCGAGCGCTTATGGATATCGGTAATGAACGACCGGTCGATCTTGAGCTCGTCGGCGGTGATGTCGGCCAGCGCCGCCAACGACGAATAGCCGGTGCCGAAATCGTCGATGGAGACGCGGGTGCCGATCTCGCGCAGCATCGGCAGGACCTGCGACTGAAACAGGCTTTTCGCCACAAACGCGTCTTCGGTGACTTCGACGATGAAGCGGTCGGCATAGCTCGTGGCGTCGAGTTCGTCGCAAAAGTCGCGCATGAATTGGATATTGCAGGCCTGCTTTGCCGCGATGTTGATGCTGACGGTGGCGTGCGGGCCGAACGCTTCGTCGATCAGATCCATCGAGCGGACGATCTGATCGAGCGCCAAATGGGCCAGATCGTCGATCAGGCCGAGTTCGGTTGCCAGCCCGATGAAGTCGCCGGGAGCGTGGATTTCGCCGTTTTCGTCGCGCAGGCGAATCAGCGCTTCGACGCCGACCACTTCTTGGCTGCGGATATCGACCTTCGGCTGGAACGCGCAGCAGAAGCGGCCGTCGCGCACGGCCAGCCGCAGCCGTTGTTCCTGCGCCATTCTCTTGGTCATCGCCCGCCCCATGTCGGAATCGAACAATGCGGCGCCGCCCTTGGCGCCCTCCTTGATTCGATACATGGCGGTATCGGCGGCGCGGCGCAGCATCTCGTAATTGCGGCCGTGATCGGGATAGACGCTGAGCCCGATCGATGCCGAGGTGAATATTTCGAACCCTTCGATCAGGAACGGCTCCTTGAGTTGCTGCAGCAGGCTGTCGATGAGCTCGGCAAGATCCTCGTCGCGGGCAAGAGGATGCACGACCAGGAGGAACTCGTCGCCGCTGATGCGACTGAGAATATCGGACGGGCGGACATTCGTGGCGATCCGTTGCGCTACTTTCACCAAAAGCGCGTCGCCGATCGCGTGGGTATAGTAGTCGTTGATGTGCTTGAAATTGTCGATGTCGAGAAACGCCAAGGCAAACCGCGGCGACGTTTCCGCGCTGGTCAGCAGTTGCTCGACGTGCTCCTGAATCAAAGTGCGGTTCGGTAATCCGGTCAGGTCGTCGAAATAGGCGCGCCGCGACAGCTCGATCTCGGCTTGCTTGCGCTCGGTGTGATCGATCGCGGCCGTCACCAGCACGGCGCGGTCGTGAATCCGTGCCGGCCGGCAATACTTCAAAAGCGTGCGTTCGCCGCCAGCGCCGGCGACCCGATCCTCCGTCATGGTCACGGTAGGCGGCCTATTCGCGTCGCCGCGCCTTCGCCGCTGTTTGGCGTCGCGCCGGTTGGCGCCAGTTCCGGCGCCGAGGCGGAGATTTCGGCAGCCATGTCGTTGGCAAATAGCGGCTTGCCGTCTTCGGCCTGCACCGTTACGCCCACCGGCAGGTGCTTGATGATGGATGCGAGAACGCTTAGCGCCCGCCGCGCCTCTTGCTCGCTTGCCTTTGATTCGGCGAGGAGCCGCTGCAATTGCGACGGTTCGTCCGCAATAGAAGCGAGCGAGGCCGCCGCTACCCGGCTGTCGTCGTCGGACGGCGAATCCGTGGATTTGATCGGACGATTCGGGGTTCGCCATACGCAGCGCTCGAGAACCATTCCAAGGCGGCGGACGCCGCGAGTGAAGTGCGGTCCGATTGCCAAAGCGCGCCGCAAACGGAGTTGGTTTTCGGACATTAAGCGCGGGCCAAGAAGAAAAACTTAAAATGGAATTCGAATCCCACGGGTATCGGCAGGGGCCGTTTCAGCGGTGATTAAGCGGTCATTAATGGGCAAGCGAGACGCGCCACAACGGCAATGACACAGCGGTCCGGTGAGATCAGCCCGCCGAGCCGTAGCTCGCGGCAGCCATGCTGCCTTCGCCGTCGGGCTCGGCGCGGCAGCCCCACTCGTCGCGAGCGAAGCTGGTGGGCGCTGTAGGGATTGAACCTACGACCTCTCCCGTGTGAAGGGAACGCTCTCCCGCTGAGCTAAGCGCCCGGGCCAAACAATCAAGCCGGACTTAATAGGGAGCGGCTCGGCAGGGTGTCAAGCGAAGGCTAGTTCGACGACGCCACCCGCGAGGCGCTCGACTGCAGCGCGCGGATGCGGTCGGCCAGCGTCGTCTTGTTTTCCTGCGGCGAATCCATGCCGCCGGCGGGCGTCTCGCGCGGCTTGCCGTTGATGTCGACGACAGGTGCGGTGGCCTGGACGCCGCCTTGGCCCAAGGCGGGCGCGTCGACGGCGAGCATCGAGACGATCGTCGAGCCCGGGCCTTCGAGCGCCGCGGTGAGGCGGGCGACTTCGGCGGCGACGTCGTTGATGCGCTCGCGCAACAGCGCATTCTCGACGCGCTCGGACGCCCAGGTCGATTCCGCGTCGCGCTTCATGGTGGCAAGCTCGCGCTGCAGCTTATTGCGCTCCTCGACCGCGAGCGCGAGCTGGGCTTCGAGCTGCTT
Organism: uncultured Alphaproteobacteria bacterium; assembly: GCA_963831975.1. Lineage (GTDB taxonomy): Bacteria > Pseudomonadota > Alphaproteobacteria > Rhizobiales > Xanthobacteraceae > BOG-931. The sequence continues at coordinate 994,890 of CAWHSO010000018.1, read as the reverse complement.
GATATCGGAGCGGAACTTGTCCGAGGCGATGGAGCTGCGGCCGCCGACGGAGGCCAATTCGCTGCGCAGGTCGGTCTCGGTCTGGCGCGCGGCCTCGGCGTCGTTGCGCAGCTTTTCGATCTGATAATCGCGTTCGGCGAGCGCGCGGCCCTGGTCGCCGAGCTTTGATTCAAGCTCCTGCACCCGCTTGTGCAGGACCTCGGCTTCGGTGGTCTGCAGCAGGAGCTGCCGCTCGAGATCGGTCGTGCGCTCGCCCAGGCTGCCGAGCTTTTCGCGGGCCGCCGCCAATTCCGCTCCCGTCGCTTCGGATTCGCTGCGCTCGCGATTACGGCGCAGCTCGATGTCCTTCACTGTGCGTTCGTAGTCGGTGACGCTGACCTTCATCGCCTCGACTTGGGTGCGCAAAGCGGCGAGCTCGACTCTCTGGCTGTCCGACGTGATCGAATGCTCGCCCAGCTCGGCGACCAGCTTGACCAGCTCGGCCTCCTTGTCGGCGAGCGTGCGCTCGACCTCGCGCAGCGCGCCGTTTTTGATCTGGAATTCCTCTTCGGTGGTGCGCAGCTGCTCGCGCTGGGTCTTGTCGCGGGCCTCGAGCGCGAAGATCGTGGCGGTCTTCTCGCCGAGCTCCTTCTTGAGCTGATTGATGGCGTCGGCCTTCTTGCCGAGCTCGGCAAGCTGCGACGTCGTCTTGGTCTTCATCTGCGCCACGCTCATTTCGAGGCGGCGGGTCGACATGGCGAATTCGGCGCGCAACTGGTCCTTGTCGGCGCGGATCTCGGCGATCGACAGCGGCGTCGCCGCTTCGAGGCGGCGCATGGTCAGGCGCACGGCACGGTTATGAACGAGCGGGACGAACAGCAGTCCGAGCAACGCCGCAACCAGGAAACCGATGCCGAAATACATGACCGGTTCGATCATGAGACTACGCCTCCGTCCGCATCGCAGCACCCTGCCATGCGGATACGCACCGCACCACATTCACCAGCCGTTAACCTAAACCGACTTTCGCCGCCGCGCCATTGTTAGCTGCAAAGTTTGCTGCAAAGAGTCTCGTGCTGTCGCGTTTCTGTCACCCGAAGGCGCGGCCCCCGGTGCGATCGGGTGGCTTTGCGGAAGCTGGCGTCGGAATTAACCGCCGCCGGACGTTAGAAGGGGTTCCAGGTCGGGCGTGACGTGAATTTGAGGTAGCCGAGATTGGCGCCGAGGCGGAGCCCCACGCCGGAGCGGATCGGGACCAGCACGATATTATTGGCGGTGAGCGCGGTCATGCCGAAGCCGCCGATGAAATAGGCCGAGCCGTCCAGCCCGCCGAAGCGGTCGAAGATCGCCCCGGTCCGCGGCAGGTTATAAACCAGCATCATGGTGCGCGCGCCGTCGGCGCCGGCATCGAAGCCAAGCGTGGGCCCCTGCCAGAACACCCGCACATCGCCGGCATTCTTGGTGTAGAGCGTGCCGTCGCCGTAGCGCAGGCCGCCGACGAAGGCGCCGCCGGCTTCCTCGCCGAGCACGTAGCCGTTGGGCAAGCCCCACTGACTCACGGCTTTCTCGACCACCATGGCCAGCCCCCGCGAGACGCCGCCGAAGAAGCGATGCCCAGCATCGACGATTTCTTCCGGCTGGAATTGGCTGTCGTCCCGCGGCGGTTGCTGTTGCGGCGGGCCAGGCGGGACCGCGCCGGTCGGCGGCTCTGCCGGCGCAGTCTGGGCGGCGCAAGGCGCCACGCCCAATCCGGCCAAAAGCGAACCAAAGAGCAGGGCAGCGACGGTGAGCCGCAATGGCGAATTCATGGCGTGTCCCCTTAACCCCTTGCTCACACGCTTTCGTTTAACTCTCGGTGAGACCTATTCGAATCATTCCACCATTCGCCATAACTATGACCGCAGCACGGCAGAAACGGAAGCGATTGTGCGCCGGTTTTGCGGCCTCGGCGGGCGTCCTGATGACGCTTTTGGCCAGTCCGCCGGCCTCCATTGCCGCCACCACCGAACAGCTGGTGTTGGACTGGCATACCGGCTTGGCGATCGGCGGCTATGACCCGGTCACCTTCTTCACCGACGGCAAGCCGATGGCGGGGAGCGCCAATTTCGAATTGCGCTATGGCGGCGCGATCTGGCGCTTCCGCAATGTCGGCAATCGCGACGCCTTCGCGGCGCAGCCGGATATCTACATGCCGAAATTCGGCGGCTACGACCCGATCGGCGTCACCCGCGGCGTGGCGGTCGCCGGCAATCCGAATGTGTGGCTCATCACCGGTGACCGGCTCTACCTGTTCTACGATCGCGCCCGGCTGGAAAAGTTCGTCACCGATGCCGACCGCTTGAGCGCCGAGGCGGAACGCAAATGGCCCGACGTCAAGCGCGCGCTCAGTCCTTGATCGATACGGCGCTTGCGGGATCGCCCCAGGCGAGGAACGCCGGGATCAATAGATCATTGCTGCCATAGACCAGCGGCGTGCCGTCCGGCGCGGTCATGCTGCCGCCGGCAGCTTTGAGAATGGCGTGGCCGGCCGCGATATCCCAGTCGTGGGTCGGCGCTAGCCGCGGATAAAGGTCGGCTGCGCCTTCGGCCAGCCGGCAGAATTTTATCGAGGAGCCGCTTTGGACGAGTTCCGCCCCCGGCAAACCGTCGACATAGCTTTTGGTGCGCGCTTCGAGATGCGAGCGGCTGACCATGACGACGGCTTCGCTTTCAGGCCGCGGCCGGGTGTGGATTGGGGTAGGCACGTCGGTATCGGCGGCGAGAATGCGGTCGGCGCCGCGGCCGACGACCCCGCGCCAGGAGATTCCAAACGCCGGCGCACAGATGATGCCGAGCACCGGCACCCCGTCGGTCATGAGTGCAATGTTGATCGTATATTCGTCGCGGCCGGCGATGAATTCCCGCGTGCCGTCGAGCGGGTCGACCAGAAAGTAGCTGCCGCCCGCTATCGGCTTCGGCTTTTCGCGCGCGGCGCGCTCTTCCGAAATCACCGGCACCGCCGGAGCCAGCCGTTCAAGGCCATCGCAGATGATGGCTTCGGCGGCTTCGTCGGCCGCGGTCACCGGCGAGCCGTCGGCCTTGCTGCGCACGCCTGCGCTGATGCCGAAATCCAGGATCGCCTCCGCCGCATGGGCGGTGATCCTGGTCAACGCGTCCATAAGATCGGCGCATGCGGCGGCATCAAGGGTTGGCACGGACGGTCCCCAGGGTTCCCAACCAGAACAAGGTAAAAGCAGGAATGTCGCTCTAGCACGGCTGGATTGGCGGGGCACGATTGCCGAATCGGCTACGCTGTGACAGGCACTGCCCTAAATCTCCTGAAGCGGGGCCGCTTATGTCCGCACCTTCCAGTCCCATTGCGATCGGCGCCCTCGATCTTGCCGCGCTGTTATGCTCTCGCGTCTGCCATGACCTGATCAGCCCGGTCGGCGCCATCGTCAACGGCCTCGAAGTCATGGATGAGGACAAGGACGAGGAAACCAAGGTTTTCGCCCTCGACCTGATCAAGAAGAGCGCGCAACAGGCCTCGGCCAAGCTGCAATTCTGCCGGCTCGCTTTTGGCGCGGCGGGTTCGGCCGGCGCCCAGATTGATCTGGGAGACGCCGAAAAGGTGGCGCGCGGGCTCTTCGGCGACGACAAGACCACGATCGTGTGGAACCTGCCCCGCGAATTGCTGCCGAAGAACCGCGTTAAGCTTTTGTTGAACATGCTGCTGGTCGCGGTCGGCACCATTCCGCGTGGCGGCTCGATCACGGTCGACCCGGCCGAGGGCGGCAAAGGTTTCCGCCTCACGGCATCGGGGCTCAATGCCCGCTTGGCCGAGGCTACGGCCGGACTCCTGGTGGGCAGTCCGGGCCATCCGGTCGATGCCCATGCCATTCAGCCGCTCTATACGGGCATTTTGGCGCGGGATTGCGGGCTTACGGTGTCGGCTGTGGCCGAACGCGAGACCGTGGTGATAACCGCAAGCTAGAAGTGTGCCGGGTATATTTTGCGACTTCCGGAGCGCCTTTCGGCGCCCGCCGCAACTGAAATTAAACCGTTTGCCAACAGACTGAGGGGGTTCGATCAGGCGCGGCGTGCCTGGCGGCGAGGGTGCGCGCCTTGCGCGCTTCTTTATGAGTATGCGAGCGGGGCGGGTGCCAGCCGGCAAACCTCCGCAGTGTCGAGGGCGCCTGTATGGACGACCTGTTGCGTGAATTCCTGACCGAGACCAACGAGAGTCTCAATCTGGTCGACGCCGAACTCGTCCGCTTCGAGCAGGAACCGAACAACGGCGCCATTCTCGGCAACATTTTTCGCCTGGTTCACACCATCAAAGGCACCTGCGGCTTTCTCGCGCTGCCGCGGCTGGAAACGCTGACGCATGCCGCCGAGACGCTGATGGGTAAATTCCGCGACGGCATGCCGGTCACCGCGGAAGCCGTCACGCTCATTCTCTCCACCATCGACCGGATCAAATCGATTCTCGATGCGATCGAGAAGAGCGAGCAGGAACCGGAAGGCGGCGACGGCGACCTCATCGATCAGCTCGGCCGCATGGTGCGGGGGGAGGCGGCACTGCCGCCACCGCCGGCGCCGGCACCCGTCGCAATCGAACCCGACAAGCCCGAGCCGATCGCGAAACCCGAAAAACAAGAGAATGCAACGGCCGAGCGACCCGAAGAGGAGCGCGCCGACCGGCTCGCCAATCATTCGATCCGCGTCAATGTCGACACGCTCGATCATCTGATGACCACCGTCTCGGAGCTGGTGCTGACCCGCAACCAGCTCCTCGAGATCGTCCGCCGCCACGAGGATTCCGATTTCAAGGTGCCGCTGCAGCGGCTCTCCAACGTCACCGCCGAGCTGCAGGAAGGCGTGATGAAGACGCGCATGCAGCCGATCGGCAATGCGTGGCAGAAATTGCCGCGCGTGGTGCGCGACCTGTGCGCCGAGCTCGACAAGGACATCGAGCTTACGATGCGCGGCGCCGATACCGAGCTCGACCGCCAGGTGCTCGATCTGGTCAAGGACCCGCTCACCCACCTGGTGCGCAATTGCGCCGATCACGGCATCGAATCGCCGGCCGAGCGGATCGCCGCCGGCAAGCCGTTGAAGGGAACGATCCGGTTGTCCGCCTGGCACGAGGGCGGCCATATCATCATCGAGATTGCCGACGACGGCCGCGGCCTCGATCTTGCCGGCATCAAGGCCAAGGCCGTCGAGAAAGGCCTCGCCAGCGAGGCCCAGCTCGCCGCCAAGTCGGACGCGGAAATCTGCAATTTCATCTTCGCCCCCGGCTTCACCACCGCGGCGAAGGTGACGAGCGTTTCCGGCCGCGGCGTCGGCATGGACGTCGTGCGCAACAATATCGAGCAGATCGGCGGCACCGTGGACTTGAAGTCCGTCAGCGGCGCCGGCACCACGTTCACCATCAAAATCCCGTTGACGCTGGCGATCGTGTCCGCGCTCATCGTCGAAGCCGGCGGCGAGCGCTTCGCCATTCCGCAGCTCGCGGTGCTCGAGCTGGTGCGCGCCGGCAATAACGGCGAGCACCGCATCGAGCATATCAAGGACGCGCCGGTGCTACGGCTGCGCAACAAGCTTTTGCCGCTGGTGCGTTTGAAGGAGGTCTTCCGCCTCGGCGCCTGCGACAACCAGAACGGCTTTGTCGTGGTGACGCAGGTCGGCAGCCAGGTGTTCGGCATCGTCGTCGACGGCGTCTTCCACACCGAGGAAATCGTCATCAAGCCGATGTCGTCGAAGCTGCGCCACATCCCGGTATTCTCCGGCACCACCATTTTGGGCGACGGCTCCGTCATCATGATCATCGATCCGAACGGGGTGTCGCAGGCGCTCGGCCGCGCCGCGGTGGCGGCGGCTCGCGCGGAAAAATCCGAACTGCAGGGCCGCGAAGAAGAGGCCGACGAAGATACCGTCTCGCTGTTGGTGTTCCGCGCCGGCTCGCAGCAGCCGAAGGCGGTGCCGTTGTCGCTGGTGACGCGGCTCGAGGAGATCGATTGCCGCAAGATCGAAATCTCCGACGGCCGCCATCTGGTGCAATACCGCGATCAGCTCATGCCGCTGTTGCGGATCGACTTCTGAAACCAGCCTCAAGAAAGAAGGCGCGCAGCCGATCCTGGTGTTCTCCGATCAAGGCCGCTCCATGGGCCTGGTTGCCGACGAGATCATCGACATCGTCGAAGAGCGGCTCGACATCGAAGTGTCGAGCGATCGCCCGGGCCTGCTCGGCTACGCCGTGATCAAGGGCGCGACCACCGAGATCATCGACGTCGGCCATTTCCTGCCGCAGGCGTTCGAAGACTGGTTCCGCCGCCGCGATCCGTCGGCGGCGCGGCGGGCGCGCAGCGTGCTCCTGGTCGACAATTCCGCGTTCTTCCGCGACCTGTTGGCGCCGCTGATCAAGGCCGCCGGCTATCGGGTGGTCGCGGCGGCGTCGGCTGTCGATGCGCTCGCGGCGCTCAAGTCCGACGCGCGTTTCGACCTCATCGTCACCGACATCGACATGCCGGAGATGGACGGTTTTGCGCTCGCCGAAGCGGTGCGCGCCATGCCGTCGGCTGCGGCGGTCCCCATCATCGCGCTCGCCACGATGGTGTCCGCCGAAACGGTCGAACGCGGCCGCGCCGTCGGGTTCCACGATTTCGTCGCCAAGTTCGACCGCGCCGGTCTGGTCGCGGCGATCAAGGAGCAGAGCGCCGACCTTGACCGGGCGGCATGACAGCCATGAATGACACTCAGCTCAGCGACTACGTCACCTTCATCACGGCCGATCAGATGTTCGGCCTGCCGATCGAATGCGTGCAGGACGTCTTCAAGCTGTCGAGCATCACGCGCGTGCCGCTCGCCGGCCCGGAGATCGCGGGCGTGCTCAATCTGCGCGGACGCATCGTCACCGCCATCGAGCTGCGCAGCCGGCTCGGCTTGGCCGCGCGCGATACGGGACAAGTACCGATGGCGATCGGCATCGAGTCGCGAGGCGAATCGTTCGGCCTTCTGGTCGACACGGTCGGCGAAGTGCTCAAGCTGCCCGACGAGGAGCGCGAGCCGAACCCGATCAATCTCGACCGCAATCTCGGCCGCGTGTCCGCGGGCGTGTACCGGCTCGACGGGCATCTGCTTGTCGTTCTCGACATCGACCGGGTGCTCGATCTCAGCCCCGAAGCCGCGGCGGCGTGAGGACTGGCGATGACGACGAATGCGTTTTGGTGCGAGTGAAATCAAAGCGGGTGTGCCCGCGAAGCGTGGAGTGAGGATGTTATGAAGACCTGTTTGGTTGTCGACAACTCGAGCGTCATCCGCAAAGTGGCGCGACGAATCCTCGAAGGGCTCGATTTCCAGATCGTGGAAGCCGAGAACGGCGAGGAAGCCATCGAAACCTGCAAGCGGCAATTGCCTGATGCCATCTTGCTCGACTGGAACATGCCGAAAATGGACGGCTATGACTTCCTGCGGGTGTTGCGCCGGCTGCCCGGCGGCGACGGGCCGAAAGTGGTGTTCTGCACCACGGAGAACGACGTCGCTCACATCGCGCGTGCGCTCCATGCCGGCGCCAACGAATACATCATGAAGCCGTTCGACAAGGACATCGTCCAGGCCAAGTTCGAGGAAGTCGGGCTGATCTGAGGTCGGCCCTCGCCGTCGTCGCGTTGGAAGTCCGAGTAAAGTCAGCGTGCAAAGTCAGAGTCCATGAGTATCGCCTTCGCCGCCGTCGACCGTGCGGTTGCCGCCGACAAACCGATCCGCGTCATGGTCGTGGACGATTCGGTCGTCGCGCGCAGCCTGGTGGCGCGTTGGGTCGACGGCGAACCGGACATGACGGTCGCCGCGGCGCTGCGCACCGGGCGTGAAGCCGTCGACCGGATCGAAGGCAGCGATGCCGACGTCGTCGTGCTCGACATCGAGATGCCCGAGCTCGACGGCATTTCGGCGCTGCCGCTGCTGCTGAAGAAGAAGCGCGACCTGATGGTGATCATGGCGTCGGCGATCACGCGCCGCGGCGCCGAGGTCAGCTTGCGCGCGCTGTCGCTCGGCGCGGCCGACTATATCCCCAAGCCCGCGACCACGCGCGAGGCCACCACCTCCGCCGATTACCGCCGCGAGCTGATCGACAAAATCCGCAACCTCGGCCGCCGCCGTCGCCTGTTGCTGCGCCAACCCATGCCGGTCGCGGCGCCCGCCGAGGCCCGCCTGCCGCGTCATACCCTGGTGCCGCTGCCGTCGCGCGACAGCTTGCCGGGCAAACACGAGGCGCCGGCGCTGACGTTACGGCCGTTCTCGCCGATCATGCCACGCGCCTTGCTGATCGGCTCTTCGACCGGCGGGCCGCAGGCGCTCACGGCGCTGATCGAAAAGCTTCCGGCCGCGATCGACCGCGCGCCGGTTTTGATCACGCAGCACATGCCGCCGACCTTCACCACGGTGCTGGCCGAGCATCTGTCGCGGGTCGGCGGCCGCGGCGCTCACGAAGCCGAACATGGCGAGCCGGTTCTGGCCGGCGGTGTCTACGTGGCGCCGGGCGGCCGGCATATGCGCGTCGTCCGCGACCGCGACGGCGTCAAGATCGCGCTCGGCGACGACCCGCCGATCAATTTCTGCAAACCGGCGGTCGATCCGCTGTTCTCCTCGGCGGCGGCGGTGTGGGGCTCGAGCGCGCTGGCGCTCGTTCTCACCGGCATGGGCACCGACGGCACCCACGGCGCCGCCGATATCGCGGCCGCCGGCGGCAGCGTCATCGCCCAGGACGAAGCGACCAGCGTCGTCTGGGGCATGCCCCGCTCGGTGGCGCAGGCCGGATTATGTTCGGCGGTGCTGCCGCTCAACGAGATTGCACCAAGGATACTTCGGCTATTTGCGGGGGCTCGCGCGTGACACCACTTGATTACGATTATCTGCGCCGCTGCCTCAAGGAACGCTCCGGCCTCGTGCTGTCGGCCGACAAGCAGTATCTGGTCGAGAGCAGGCTGTTGCCGGTCGCGCGCAAGGCCGGCCTGACCGGCCTCGGCGATCTGGTGCGCGCGCTTCGCCTCGGCCATGACAACGCGCTGATGACCGCGGTCGTCGAAGCGATGATGACCAACGAATCGTTCTTCTTCCGCGACAAGGTGCCGTTCGAGCATTTCCGTTCCACCATCATGCCGGCGCTGATCGCGGCGCGCCGCAACGTCGCGCTCGATCCGCATCTGGTGCGCCGCCGCTTCCACCGGCCAGGAGCCGTATTCGCTCGCCATGTGTCTCAAGGCCATGGAGCGCGAGATCGCCGGCTGGCGTATCGAAATCCTGTCGACCGATCTCTCCGGCGAGGTGCTGGAGAAGGCTCGGCTTGGGATCTACAGCCAGTTCGAAGTGCAACGCGGGCTGCCGATCCAGCTCCTGATCAAGCATTTCGCGCAAGTCGGCGAATTGTGGCAGATCGCGCCGGACCTGCGCGCCATGGTCAAATACCGGCAGTTCAATCTCTTGTCCGACTTTGCCCAGCTCGGCCTGTTCGACGTGATCTTCTGCCGCAACGTGCTGATCTATTTCGACCAGCAGACCAAGGTCGACGTACTCAACCGCATGGCACGCGCCATGACCAGCGACGGCTTTCTCGTGCTCGGCGCGGCGGAGACCGTGGTCGGCCTCGTCGACAGCTTCAAGGTCGTGCCCGACAACCGCGGCCTCTACGCGCCGAACGCGCGCCGGCCGCTGCCGACCGGCGCAGGTTGCCGCCAAGCCCGGCCCGCGCCTCGTCGCGGTCAACGGCGGACGCTAGGTCATCTGGGAGTGTCACAAATAAAAACCCCGCCTCGCGGCGGGGTTTTCATTGTCCCGGTCTCACTCAATCTTCAGGCGGGTATCTTCGCCTCTTCTTCGGTCGGCTCGCGCAGCACGTAGCCGCGGCCCCAGACCGTCTCGATGTAGTTCTTGCCACTCGAGGCGTTGGCGAGCTTTTTGCGCAGCTTGCAGATGAAGACGTCGATGATCTTCAGCTCGGGTTCGTCCATGCCGCCGTAGAGATGATTGAGGAACATCTCCTTGGTCAGCGTCGTGCCCTTGCGCAGGCTCAGGAGCTCCAGCATCTGGTACTCCTTGCCGGTCAGATGCACCCGCGCGGCGCTGACCTCGACGGTCTTGGTGTCGAGATTGACCACGAGATCGCCGGTCTGGATGACCGACTGGGCGTGGCCTTTTGAGCGCCGCACGATGGCGTGGATGCGGGCGACCAGTTCGTCCTTGTGGAACGGCTTGGTCATGTAGTCGTCGGCACCGAAGCCGAGACCCCTGACCTTGTCCTCGATGCCGGCTAACCCTGAGAGGATCAGGATCGGCGTCTTGACCTTCGAAACGCGCAACGAGCGCAACACTTCGAAGCCGGACATGTCCGGAAGGTTCAAGTCGAGGAGGATGATGTCGTAGTCGTAGATCTTGCCAAGATCGATCCCTTCCTCGCCGAGATCGGTCGTGTAGACGTTGAAGCTCTCGGATTTGAGCATCAACTCGATCGATTGCGCGGTAGCGCTATCGTCTTCAATCAGTAAAACGCGCATGCCAGTCCCCTTCGTCGCCGCGAGGGCTTAGGTCGGCACGCCGCAGCGGCGGCCCCTGGAAAACGCCTTGGGACAAACTGATTCGACACACTAACGACGTCATGGTTAACAAAACCTGATTCCTCGACGCAAGCATTCTCTGGGCAAATTCCGACAAATCGCCGTAAGATGTTGCATGGCAGTGGTTTTTTCACCCGTAGAGTCGCTCATGTGGCAAATTAAGAATCGGCGCTAACCGACTCTAACGACTCACCCTCCATCCTGGCCGGTGAGGCGCCTTGTTCCCAAGGACGATAACTGGATGATTAACGGCCCGGGTAAATACACCGTTAAGATGGCGGCCTCCCGGGTAACCATTATTGCGATCTTAAGATCGCGGGGTGGTCGCCCATGAAGGCGCTGGCCGAACAGATCAACGAGCTCGACGGCATCGAAATCTATGGCCGCGTGGTCGGCGTGCGCGGCCTGATGGTCGAAGTCTCGGGGCCGCTGCACGCCATGTCGGTCGGCGCCCGGGTGGTGATCGAGACGGTGGCCAAGAACATTCCCTGCGAGGTGGTCGGCTTCTCCGGCAACAATGCGCTGCTGATGCCGTTCGCGCCGCTCGAAGGCGTGCGGCGGGGCTGCCGGGCGCTGGTTACTTCGGTTGCCGGCGCGGTGCGGCCGTCGGCCGGCTGGCTCGGCCGGGTGGTCAACGCGCTCGGCGAGCCGATCGACGGCAAGGGGCCGTTGCTGCTCGGGCCGTCGCCTTATGCCTTCCGAAATACGCCGCCGCTGGCGCATGCGCGCCGCCGGGTCGGCTCGCCGCTCGATCTCGGCGTGCGCGCGCTCAACACCTTCCTGACCTGCTGCCGCGGCCAGCGCATGGGCATTTTCTCCGGCTCCGGCGTCGGCAAATCGGTGCTGCTGTCGATGCTGGCGCGCAACGTGGAGGCCGACGTCACGGTGATCGGCCTGATCGGCGAACGCGGCCGCGAGGTGCAGGAATTCTTGCAGGATGACCTCGGCGACGCCGGCCTGGCGCGCTCGGTGGTGGTGGTGTCGACCTCCGACGAGCCGGCCTTGATGCGCCGGCAGGCGGCGCATGAGACGCTCGCCATCGCCGAATATTTCCGCGACGAGGGCAAGGACGTGCTGGTGCTGATGGATTCGGTGACGCGCTTTGCCATGGCGCAGCGCGAGATCGGACTGTCGGCGGGCGAGCCGCCGACCGCCAAAGGCTATACGCCGACGGTCTTCACCGAATTGCCGCGGCTCCTGGAGCGAGCCGGCCCCGGCACCGAGCAGGGCACCATCACCGGCATCTTCACCGTGCTGGTCGACGGCGACGACTACAACGAGCCGATCGCCGACGCCGTGCGCGGTATCCTCGACGGCCATATCGTCATGGAACGCGCCATCGCCGAGCGCGGCCGCTATCCGGCCATCAACGTGCTCAAATCGGTGTCGCGCACCATGCCGCGGGCGGCCGACCAGGCCTATCTGCCGGCGCTGATGCGGGCGCGCCAGGTCATGGCGACCTATACCGATATGGAGGAGCTGATCCGGCTCGGCGCCTACCGGGCCGGGACCAGCCCCGAGGTCGACGAGGCCATCCGCCTGCACAAGCCGCTGGAGGACTTTTTGGCCCAGGGTAAGGAAGAAGCGACCAGCCTGGCCGATGGATATCGCCGTTTGCAGGAGATTTTGGCGGGTTCGGAAACGGAACGCTAACGATATCGCGCCACAATCCGCAAGATTTGGGGCGCCGCGCGGGGTTTTTGCGGCGCCAAGTGATGTGGCTTCGGGGGAGTAGTAGTCGATGAAGTCCCGTGAGACGCTTATTCGCCTGAAGAAGTTTCAGGTCGACGAGAAACGGCGCAAGGTCGCGCAGATCGAGACCATGATCGCCGAGTTCGAGCGCATGGCCGCCGATCTCGAGCGCGAGATCAAGGTCGAGCAGGATCGCGCCGGCATCCACGATCCGGGCCACTTTGCCTATCCGACCTATGCCAAGGCGGCGATCGGCCGGCGCGAGAATCTCAAGCGCTCGTCCGACGAATTGCGCACCCAGCTCGAGGACGCGAAGCTCGCGCTGGCGGAAGCTTTTGAGGAACTCAAGAAGGTCGAGTTGCTCGACGAGCGCGACCAGATCCGCGAGCGCGAGGCCGAGAATGCCGCCGAACAGGCCGAGCTCGACGATATCGCGCTGATGCGCGTGCGCGGCGTCGCCCCGGCGTAATTCTCCATCGTCATTCCTGGTCTGAGCGAAGCGAAGAGCCGGAATCCATAATCACCGCCGGTGCAAACCCTGCACGGCCGGTGGCTATGGATTCCGGGTTCGCCGCTTTCGCGGCGCCCGGAATGACGAAAAGCCTCCAGTTTCGCTCTCGACGAGTGCCCGGCTCCGCGGCGATAATCACCCCGGGGCAAGAGTGCTTGGGTGAGGCTTCCGGGGCCAGGGGCGTTATGTTGATGCAGGCGGAGCTCGTCTGGCTTGTTGGAGCCGTCGCCAAGGGCGACACGGCCGCGTTCGAACGGCTTTACGGCGCGACGCGGGCGAAACTCTACGGGGTGCTGTTACGTATCTTGGGAAAGCCCGAATTGGCCGAGGAGGTCATGCAGGAGACTTATCTCAAGGTCTGGAAAATGGCGGACAAGTTCGACCCGACGCTGGCGAGCCCGATCACCTGGATGGTGGCCATGGCGCGCAACCGCGCCATCGACATCGTGCGCAAGCGCGGCGAGATCTCCATCGAAGAAGAGCCGGAGGCGCAGAACGTCCCGGCCGAGACGCCGGCGCCGCTGGCGCGCCGCGAGATGACCGAGGAGCTCAAGCGGCTGCTGTCCTGCCTGGGCAAGCTCGATCCGGAAAAGCAGCGCATCGTGCTGCTCGCCTATTACAGCGGCTGGAGCCGGGAACAGCTCTCGACCAAGCTCGATATTCCGGTGAACACGATCAAGACATGGTTGCGTCGCAGCCTGCTCGAAATTCGCGAGTGTATGGGACTCTGATCTTTCGGAAAGACAATGGGACCACGGCCGTGATGTACGACGACGCCCAGGACGCGCTAGCCGCCGAATACGTGCTCGGCACGCTCTCCGCCGACGAACGCGAGCATGCGGAAGCCTTGCTCACGCTCGATCCCGGCTTTGCCGCGTCGGTGCGGATGTGGGAGCGCCGGCTCGGCGAGCTCAACGTCATGGTCGAGGCGGTCGAGCCGCCGCCGGAGCTTTGGGACAAGATCAAAGCGGAGCTCCCGGTCGTCGCGCCGTCGAGCGAGGCGCCGCCGGCCGTGTCCGATGTGGTCACGCCGAATTTGGCCACGCCCAATTTGGCCGCGCCCGAGCCGGCGATGGAAACGCCGCCGGTACCACCGCCCGCAGAATCGCCGCCGCTGATCATGACGGACGAGCCGGGCACGGACTTGATCCCGATCCCGCCGCCGGTCGGGCAGCTTCCGGACGCGGTGTCGGATTCGATTGCCGCCTCGCTCGCCAAAACCCTTGCCGAGCCTTCGGAGGAGCGCACCGAGCGTGTGGCAGCGCCGCCCGTGATCCCGCCGGAGATAGAGCCCAGAGTCGAGCGTAGCGCCAATGTCGTGCAGTTGGCGCGCAGGGTCAGCCGTTGGCGCCGCATGACCGTGGTCATGGGGGCGATCGCCGCCTGCTGGCGCTCTATATCGGGCTCGCCCAGTTCGCGCCCGGCCTGGTGCCGTTCGGGCCGCGCTCGCAAGTGGTCGCGCAAGCGCCAGGCCCCGGGGCAGCTCGGCGCGCGGCTCGTCGCCGTGCTGCAGCAGGAGCCGACCGCGCCGGCCTTCCTGCTCACGGTCGACCCACAGAGCCGCACCCTGATCGTGCGCCGGGTCTCGGCCACGCCCGAAGCCGGCCGCAGCTACGAGCTGTGGCTGATCTCGAGCCAGTCTCCCACCCCGCGGTCGCTCGGGGTCGTCGGCAATGACGAGTTCACCCAGCGGCCGATCCCCGGCAATTTCGACGTCGCGACGCTGCGGACGGCGAGCTACGCGGTGTCGCTCGAGCCCTCGGGCGGCTCGCCGAGTGGCGTGCCGACCGGGCCGGTGCTGTTCACCGGCAAGATCGTCGAATCCGTGCCGACGGCGGCGCCGGCGCCGCGGACATAAATCCCCAAGCGACCGGCGCTAAAAACAAAAAGCCCGGCACAAGGCCGGGCTAAGTGGGGGACTGAAGTTCGGGGAATTCGGGGATTAGCGGATCGTCGGGGTCTGACCGCTGCTGAGCGTCGTCGGCTGGCCGGCTTTGACCAGGGCCGAGGTGCTGAGATCGATATTGCTGGTGGCATGGGCGAAAATGCCGACGACTGCGACCATCGTCGCGCAGATAAGGCCAAGGACCACGATCTTCACGTGGGTCCCGCGGTCGGCGCTGTACATCGAATGGTTCATTACTGCCTCCCAGTGTTCTGCCTATTAGTCGCGGCAGCCGGGCCAAAAGGTTCACTCGCAAAGCAACTGGGTACTAAATTCGGGTGCAAAACGCCTCTTCACCGAACGGTGAAGACCCGTGATAACGGTTGAATGGGCTCCCGGTTCCGCTTCGCGCAGGAGGGGTGGGCCGGCCGGCCCTGGTCAATGCCGCCAAAAGCGGCCTGCAGGAGGTTTGGAACGTGCGTCAGATCGTGTCGGAACTGGCCCCAACGGGGGTTCTTCGCGCCGCAATCAATATGGGCAATTTCCTTTTGGTCACCGGCAGAAGCGAGTCCGGGGACCCGCAAGGGGTTTCGCCCGACATGGCCGCCGAGATCGCCAAGCGCCTGAACGTTCCGGTCGCCTATGTGAAATACGAGCGGCCCTCCCAGCTCGCCGACGCCGCCGGCACCAATGCCTGGGATATCGGGCTCATCGGCGCCGAGCCGCAGCGGGCGGAAAAGATCACCTTCACGGCGGCCTATTGCGAGATCGAGGCGACCTACCTGGTGCCGAAGGGCTCAGCCCTGCAAACCATCGCCGACGTCGACCGCGCCGGGGTGCGGATCACGGTGCGGCGCGGCGCGGCTTACGATCTCTGGCTGGAACGCAACATCAAGCACGCCACGGTGCTGCGGTCGGACAGCGCGGACGGTCCTCTCAACCAATTCATCGCCGAGGGGCTTGAAGCTTATGCGGCGCTGAGGCCGCAGCTTCTGACCGACGTCGACAAGGTGCCGGGCAGCAAAATTCTTCCGGGCAACTTCATGACGGTGCAGCAAGCCATCGGCACGGCAAAGCCGAATACCGCCGGCGCCGCGTTCCTGAGTGAATTCGTCGAGGAGGCCAAGCGCTCAGGCCTGGTGGCGCGCCTGATCGAGAAACATCACGTCAAAGGCCTGTCGGTCGCGGCCTAGACTATGATCCAATTCGATTGAATTGGATCATAGTCTAGCTTTTTGGTTTGAGCATGATCTTTTCCGAAAACCGGTTCCCACTTTTCGGGATCATCTCTAAATACTCGCAACCGTCTTGAGCCGCGCCCGCGGGTGAATTTCCGACTGCGCCATGACGCTGGTCTGGGCGCGGAAGCGCTCGACGATGCCGCGCACGAACGGCCGGATGCCGGGCGAGGTGACGAGCACCGGCGCCTCGCCGTCGCGCGCCGCCTGCTCGAATTTTTCCCGCACCAGGTTGATGAACTCGGTGAGCCGTGACGGCTGCATGGCGAGGCTGCGGTCGTCGCCCTGGCCGACGATCGATTCGGCGAACGCCTGCTCCCATTTGGCGGTGAGCGCGATGATCGGCAGATGGCCGGCGCCGGTGGTGTGCTGGGCGCAGAGCTGGCGGGCGAGGCGGGCGCGGACATGCTCGGCCAGCATCGCCGGATTGCGCGTCGTGCCGAGCCCATCGGCGATGCCTTCGAGGATGGTCGCCAGATCCCGGATCGAGACCCGCTCGGCGAGCAGGATTTGCAGCACGCGCTGGATGCCCGAAATGGTGATCAGCGACGGCACGATATCCTTGATCAGCTCGCTCTGCTCCTTCGGCAATTCCTTGATCAGTTTCTGCACCTCGCCGTAGGACAACAGCTCCGACATGTTGGCCTTGATCAGCTCGGTGAGATGGGTGGCGAGCACGGTGGCCGCGTCGACCACGGTGTAGCCTTTGACGGAAGCTTCCTCCTTGAGCGCTGCATCGATCCAGGTCGCCGGCAGGCCGAAGGTGGGCTCGGTGGTGTGCACGCCGGGCAGCGTCACCTGATTGCCGGCCGGGTCCATGACCATGTACTGGCCGTGCCACACCTTGCCGGTGCCGGCCTCGACCTCCTTGATCTTGATGACATAGCCGTTGGCGTCGAGCTGAACGTTGTCGAGGATACGCACCGCCGGCATGACGAAGCCCATCTCGATCGCCAGCGACCGGCGCAGCGCCTTGATCTGCTCGGTCAGGCGGTCGGAACCGTCGGGCGCGTTCACCAGCGGCAATAGCGCGTAGCCGAGCTCGATCTTGAGGTCGTCCATCTTGAGCGCCGCCGACATTGGCTCTTCCGCAGGCGCTGCGGCCTGCGCGGTCTCGGTTTTCTTGGTCTCGGCGGCGATCGCCTGCTTGTTGCGGCGGTTGATCGTGTAGGCAAGAGCGCCCGCGCCGCCGCCGAGCATCAGGAACGGGATCATCGGGATGCCGGGCAGAAGCGACATCACCAGCATGACGGCGGCCGACATGCCGAGCGCCTTGGGATAGCTGGAGAGCTGGCTGAGCAGCGCCTTGTCGGCGGCGCCGGCGACGCCGGCCTTCGACACCAGGAGGCCGGCGGCGGTCGATACGATCAACGCCGGCACCTGGGTGACCAGGCCGTCGCCGACGGTCAAGAGCGTGTAGGCGTGCGCGGCGTCGGCGAAGCTTAAATTTTGCTGCAGGATGCCGATGATCATGCCGCCGATGACATTGATCAAAACCACCAAGAGGCCGGCAATGGCGTCGCCGCGGACGAATTTCGAGGCGCCGTCCATGGCGCCGAAAAAGCCGGATTCGTCTTCCAGGTTCTTGCGGCGCCGCCGCGCTTCCTTCTCGTCGATCAGGCCGGCGGACAGGTCGGCATCGATCGCCATCTGCTTGCCGGGCATGGCATCCAGGTGGAAGCGGGCGGCGACTTCGGCGATGCGGCCCGAGCCCTTGGTGATGACGACGAAATTCACGATCGCGAGGATCGTGAAAACGATGATGCCGATGACGAAATTGCCGCCCATCACGAAGCCGCCGAACGCCTCGATGACATGGCCGGCGGCAGCCGTGCCCTCGTGGCCGTGGGCGAGAATGAGCCGGGTCGAGGCGAGGTTGAGCGCCAGCCGCAACATGGTCGCGATCAACAGTACCGTCGGGAAGGCGGAGAACTCGAGCGGCGCCTGGATGAACAGCGACGTCATCAGGATCAGCACCGAGAACGTGATCGAGATGGCGAGCGAGAAGTCGAGCAACAGCGGCGGCAGCGGCAGGATGAGGACGACCAGGATCGCCATCATGCCGACGGCAAGCCCGATGTCGCTCCTCCTGAGCATGGTGCCGAGGTCGACGAGGCGCGACAGCGCCGTCTCCCCGCGCTCAGCCGATGTTGCGTCGGTCATGCCGGTCGATCGATTCCGTCGGTCGCGCGGCTCAAAGCTGTGCGCAGCGGCTGGCGGGCCACCGGCACGAATGAATGGAGCCGCGCTCGCGTCCAAAGCTGGCCTCGAAGAGTGCGGTGGAAAGGGTTACGCCTCCCAGGCAAAATGTGCCGGGTATATGGTTACTGAGGGGTTAAGATCGGCGCAGGTTTTGGGCGTAGGTTTGTGCCCGTCAGCATCATGAGGGTCGAACGGCCGTGAATTACCGTTTTCCGCTCCGTGCCGCCGTGCTTGCCGTGGCGATCACGGCCGCCATGGCCGCGAAGGCCGATGGCATCGACTCCGGCCTCTGGAAAGTCATCACCCGGACCGAAACCGGCGGCGTAATCGGGCCGCCGCACGAAAGCTCGAAATGTCTGACGGCCGATCAGACGCGCGATCTGGCCACGACATTTACGCCGGTACCGACCACGGTGAATTCGGTCTGCACGCCGGTCGAACACAATCTCGCCGGTGAAAAGCTGACTTGGCGGCTCACCTGCAAAGGCCAGCTCGACATGGAACTCACCGGCGAGTTCACCTTCGACAGCCCGCACCACTATTCGGGGACGATACGGACCAAGGCGCAGATGGGGGGCATGACGATGGTCGATTCGCAGAATACGCTCGAAGGGCAGTGGGTCTCGGAGTGTCCGCAGTAGGATTGCACCATGCATTCGCGTTCCATCGCCCCATGGAGCCACGGCCACGCTTTTCTCGGTGAGCGGCTGGCGTGGCTGTTCGGCTGGGCGTTCATGGATCCGCTGGTCGGGCTGGTCGGCACGGTGGTGATCGCGAGTTGGGCGTTCGGCCTGGTCCGCTCCGCTGGCCGGGTGCTGCTCGATACGGTGCCCGATCCGCAACTCGCCCAACGCATCCGCCAGCGCATGGAAATCGACGGCGACCGGGTGGCCGATCTGCATGTCTGGCAGCTCGGCCCGGGCCATGCCGCGGTGATCGCGTCCGTCGTCTCCGGCGTGCCGCCGGCGCCCGCGGTCTATAAACAGCGGCTCGACGGCCTCGACGGGCTGTCGCATGTCACCGTCGAAGTGAATGCCTGCCCGCATTGAACCATGCTGAAGCTTTTTCTCGCGCTGTTCACCGCATTCGGTCCGCAAACCGCGTTGGCACAGGAGCGTCCTGCGTCTTTCGTCGACGCGGCCGCCGTCGTGCCGGGGCTGATCGTCGAGATGCGCTATGCCGGTGCGCACAACTTCGTCGGCCGGCCGATCGACGGCTACGAAGCGCCGCGCTGCCTGCTCACCAAGCCCGCCGCCAATGCCCTTGCCGGGGTCGCGAAGGACGTCGCAGCCTACGGCCTCGTCATCAAGGTGTTCGACTGCTACCGCCCGACGCGCGCGGTTGCGAATTTCGTGCGCTGGGCGCGCGACCTCAAGGACACCGCGGGCAAGGCGGAGTTTTATCCCGACGTCGACAAGCGGACGCTGTTTCGCGACGGCTATATTGCGTCGCAGTCCGGCCATTCGCGCGGCTCGACCATCGATTTGACATTGGCGCATGCGGACGGGCGTGAGCTCGACATGGGAACGCCGTTCGATTTTTTCAGCACGAAATCATGGCCCAATGCGCCCGGCATGAGCCACGACGTCATGGTCAACCGCGGCGAGCTGGCATTTGCTATGCGGCACAACGGCTTTCGGCCTTACGAGCGCGAATGGTGGCACTTCACGCTGCGCGGCGAGCCGTTTCCTGATACTTACTTCGATTTTCCGGTCAAGTGAGGCGCGTTGCCGTCACCTGGTCGTTGCCGTCACCTGGTCGCTTGCCGTCACTTGGCCGTCGCCTTCACCAGCGAGCGCAACATCGGATAGAGCTGCACCCAGACGTTATCGATCATTCCGTGCTCTTTGTGACAGGCGTAGCAATCCTTATCGGGCTCTGCGGGTGCGGATGCCTGCGGCTTGGTCGGATCGGTCTTGTCCTTGGAGAAGATATAATAGGCCCAGGTCGACTTCTCGCCGTTCGGGCCCGGCGGGCGGTTCGAATCCTTAACCGCCACGAAGTTGCCGTCCCACGGCCCGTCGTAACTGCCGCGGGTGATGATGCCTTGCGGCTCTCTTTCGGCGGAGTTGTATATATCCATCACCAGCATGGTCGGATCCGGGAATTGTCCGGTGTCCTGGAAATAAGCGTAGGCCTCGGGGTTGATATAGATATTGTGGAAGGTAATCGGGCCGGCCTCCGCATCTCCCTTGTAGAGCAATCCGCGGTTCGAGCCGACAAACATCCAGCTCCTGAAACCGTCCGGGAAAAGCAGGTTCTTATCGTCGTATCTCGGAACGTCGGGCGACGATGTCGCGGTCGGCGGGATAAAGGCCGGCGCCTGCGCCGAGGCCTGCAGAGCGAAGGCAATCGCGACCGACAACGCAATGACGGGCAGGATGCGGTTCAACATGGCGGGCCTTTCGCGAGCTGCCATCTCAAATGGTATTTATGCCCGCATAACCGTTCTGGCTCAACGGGCGATTTTGTCGCTCACAGCCCCAGATAAAACTTCTTGATCAAATCGTTGTTGTTGAGCTCGTCCATCGAGCGGCCCTCGAAGGCGATCTTGCCGTGGACGATGACATAGCCGCGGTCGGCGATGCGGATGGCCTGGGTGAAATTCTGCTCGGCCATCAGCACGGTGAGCTGGTAGCGCTGTTTCATCTCATTGATCGCGTCGATGGTGCGGGCCACCAGGATCGGGGCGAGGCCGACCGACGGTTCGTCGACCAGCAGGATTTTCGGCGCCAGCATCAGCGCGCGGCCGAGCGCCACCATCTGCTGCTCGCCGCCCGAGAGACTGCCGGCAAGCTGGCCGCGGCGCTCGGCGAGGCGGGGAAAGGTCTCGTAGCAGACCGCCATGTTGCGCACGAGCTCGCGGCGCGCCGCACTACGGTACGCACCGAGCAGCAGGTTCTCCTCGACCGTCAATTTCGGAAACAGCCGGCGCCCCTCCGGCACCAGCGCAATGCCGAGATCGACGATTTCTTCGGTGGTGCGGCCGACCAGATCGTGATGGATGCCGTCGATCTCCGCGACGATGCTGCCGGCGCTCGGCCGTACCATGCCCATGATGCATTTCATCAGCGTCGACTTGCCGTTGCCGTTGGTGCCGAGCAGCACCACGGTCTCGCCGCCGCCGACCTTGAACGTGACGTCATCGATTACGCGCACCGCGCCATAGGCGGCGTGAATGCCGGAGATGGTGAGGCTGCTAGCCAAGGTAGGCCTTCTCCACTTCCGGGTTGCGCATCACCTCGTCGGGCGGGCCGTCGGCGATCTTCTTTCCGGAGACCAGCACGACGAGGCGCCGCGAAAAGCTCATCACCGCGCGCATGATGTGCTCGATGAGGATGATGGTGACGCCCTTTTCATTCAAGCGCACCAGCAGCGCCAATATTTCCTCGACCTCCGAATGGGTCAGACCCGCCATCGACTCGTCGGCGATCAAAAGTTTCGGCTCCGCCGCCATGGCGCGCGCCAGTTCGAGCTTGCGCATCTCGACCTGGGTCAGGTCGCGCGGCAGCTGCCGTGCCTTATTGTCCAGCCCGACTTCGCGCAACAGGTCGGTGCATCGCGCCTCGACGTCGCTTGCGGAACTGCGGGTGCCGCGCGACGCCACCGCGTAGAGCAACGGAATGCGGATATTGTCGAGCAGATTGAGGCTGACGAACGGCCGCGGCAGCTGAAAGCTGCGGGCCAATCCCATGCGCGTGCGTTGATGGGCGGCGAGGCCGTCGACTGGATGGCCGTCGAAGCGCACGGAACCCTGCTCGTTCTGCAGCGTGCCGCAGATGCAATTGACCAGCGTCGACTTGCCCGAGCCGTTCGGGCCGATGAGGCCGAGGCGCTCGCCGGCCGGGACCGAAGAGCGCGATGTTCTCCAGCGCGACGAAGCCGCCGAAGCGTTTGCCGAGATTGTCGACTTCAAGCAGGTTGGTCTCTCATTGCCCAGTCATGGCACGGACCCTGGCGCATCGGTCTCGACGCGGCGGCGGCCGACGAAATCGTCCGGCTTGCGCTGCCAATAGGTGTGGACGAGCCCGATGATGCCATTGGGCGCGACGATGACGAAGGCGACGAGGATGACGCCGACCAGCAGCAGGTTGACGGCCGATGAAATCGTCACCGTGGCGATCTGCTGCAGCGAGCCGAGCAAAATCGTGCCGATCAGCGGACCGACCCAGCTCGTGGTGCCGCCGATCAGCGGCATGGCGATCGAGTTGACGGCATAGTCCAGACCGAACGTCGACGACGGTTGCAGATAGCCGATGTAGTAGGGGAACGGCGCGCCGGCCATGCCCATCAGCGCGCCGGAGATCGTGGTTGCGATCAGCTTCAATTTCAGCGTCGGCACGCCGGAGGCTTCCGCCGCCAATTCGTCGTCGCGGATGGTGGCAAAGCCGTAACCGAGCCGCGAGCGCTCGATCAGCCGCGCAATGACGAGCGCCGCTACTGCCAAGAGCAGCATGACCAGGAACAGATATTTGATATAGGAGCCGATCAGCGGCACTTCCTCAGGGCGCAAAATATAGGCGCCGCGCGAGCCGCCGACGAAATCCCAATTGACGATCAGTGTTTGCAACACCACGGCGAGCGCCAGCGTGGCGATGGCGAAGAACGCGCCGCGCAGCCGCAAGGTCAGATAGCCCATGCCGAAGCCGACGACCCCCGACACCACGCCGCCGATCAGCATCAGCACCGGCATCGGAACGATATGCGGCAGGTCGTTGGCGCCGATCAGCTTGTAGATCGCCACCGTCGAATAGGCGCCGAGTGCGAAGAACGCGGCGGAGCCGAAATTGACGTAGCCGCAATAGCCGCCGAGGATGTTCCAGGCGGTCGAGAGCACGACGTATTGCAGGATCACGTAGCCGGCGAAGAACACGTAGTCGTTGCCGACCGCGACGGCGCCGGCGAAGACCAGCGCGGCGACCGCGAGGCAGATGACGAGGAAGAGCGGGGTGCGCACGGTCAGCGTCCCAACAGGCCGGCAGGGCGGACCGCCAGCGTCAGCAGCAGGAAGCCGAACGACACCGCGGGCGCCCAGGACGGGCCGTAGAAGGTCGAGGTCAGGCTTTCGACGATGCCGATCAGCATCGCGGCAATGACGGCGCCCGGCAGGCTGCCCATGCCGCCGAGCACGCAGATGGCAAAGACGCGGCCGATATATTCGCGCCCGACAGAAGGCTCGACCGGTTGGATGATGATGAGAAACGCGCCGGCGAGCGACGCCGTCGCGATCGAAATGCCAAACGCGATGCGTTTGATGCGGATCGGGTCGATCGCCATCAGCCGCAACGCCAGCTGGTCCTGCGCCACCGCCATGATGGCGCGACCGATGAAGGTGCGGGTGAGCACGAGTTGCAGCACGGCGATCAGCAACAGCGACACCACGCATGGCACCAGCATGCGCAGCGGCATGCCGACCACGCCCAGATGCCAGGTCGGCCCGATATAGGGCGCTTCGACATAGCGGTAATCGACGCCGAAATAGAGAACGAGAGAGACTTCAGTGATGAAAAGCAGGCCGAAGAAGAAGGCCAGCCCGCGCAGTGATTCCTGGCCGCGTTTTTCGAACGACACGTAATAGATCTGGTAGATGCCGGCGCCGAGCACGAAGAACGCCGGCGTCATGACGATCGCCGTGAGGATCGGATCGATACCCAGCGTCGCGTTGACGATATAGGCGACGTAGGAGCCGAGAATGATGAAGGCGGGATGCGCGATGTTGACGATGTCGAGAATGCCGAACGACAGCGATACGCCCGACGTGACGGCGGCGTAGAAGCCGCCGATCAGGATGCCGGAAACGACGGCATTGATGAGCAGATCGAAGGAAAAGATCATTACCCAGCCACACAGCCCCGCATGCACGCGCGGGACGTCCCCCCACTTGGCTATAACAACCTCTCCCGCCTCCCGCGAGAGGGCATTTCGCGCAAGCGTGCTTAAGCCGCAGCGCGGACCTTGTCGGGCACGGCGAGCGGCTTATTGGCGCTGTTGAGGAACTCGATGGTCATGAAGACCATCTCCTTGTCGCCGAGATTTTCCAGGTCGTGGACCTTGTACTCGCCCAGACCATAGGTCTCGTGGCGGGTTTCGCCCGGCTGATAGGTGTATTCGACGGTGGTGCCGTCATGGATGTGCTGGCGGCCGCGGCCGCCCGAGACCGCGGTCCAGAAATAGTCGAGCACATGGCGGTGGAAGCCGATCCGCTCGCCAGGCGCCAGCCGGATGATCCAGACCCGGACCTTTTCGTTCTCCGAAAGCAGCGTGGAGCCGACGCAGGCGTTATTGTTGGCCTTCTCGCGCTCGAACTCGGCAGCGATCGCCGGCGGCCAGGCCGAGGTGTCGGCGTGGTCCGTCTTCTTATCCAGCATTGTCAGGGCCATAGCGTTCCTCCGGGGAATGTTGTCACAATATAGAAAACCTTTGCGGCTTGGGAAATAGGCTAAGGAAAAAGCGGGATTACCGGGATGGCGAGGCAACGCCGCGCGCTGGTCATCGGCGGCTCGATGAGCGGGCTTCTGGTCGGCATCATGCTGCATCGGCGCGGCTGGGACGTCGATATTTTCGAGCGGGTCGGCAGCGAGCTTTCCGGCCGCGGCGCCGGCATCGTGGCGCAGGCCGAATTGATCGCGCGCCTCGACGCGCTCGGGCTCGATACCCGCGATCTCGGCGTGGCGATGACCACGCGCAAAATCCTCGACCGCGACGGCCGCACGACCGCCACCATCGCCTGCCCGCAGGTGCTGACCGCCTGGGAGCGTGTCTACCGGGTGCTGCGCGATGCGTTCCCGCTGGAACGCTATCATCGCGGCCTCGGATTGGTCGGCTTCGAGCAAACCGCCACAAGCGTGCGCGCGCGGTTGAGCGACGGCCGCACGGTGGAAGCCGACGTGCTGGTCGGCGCCGACGGCCTGCGTTCGACGGTGCGGCAGCAATGCCTGCCCGATGTCGCGCCGCTCTATGCCGGCTATGTGGCGTGGCGCGCGCTGTTGCCGGAAAGCGCGATCCCGCCGGCGATCCATCGCGAGCTGTTCGAGCTGATGACGTTCTGCCTGCCGCCCGGCGAGCAATGTCTCGGCTATCCGGTCGCCGGCCCCGACAACGAACTGCGCCTCGGCCAGCGCCGCTACAATGTGGTGTGGTACCGTCCGGCGGACGAGGCGAAAGAACTGCCGTGGCTCCTCACCGACGACAAAGGCGTCACTCATTCGATCTCGATCCCGCCGCCGCTCATCCGCCGCGATCCGATCGCGGCCATGCGGGCTGCGGCCGAGCGATTGCTGGCGCCGCAATTCCGCGCCATCGTCCGCCTGATCGACGAGCCGATTTTGCAACCGATCTACGATCTGGAAAGCCCGCGGCTCGCCTTCGGCCGGGTTGCTATTCTCGGCGACGCAGCCTTTGTGGCGCGGCCCCATGTCGCCGCCGGCGTCTCCAAGGCGGCCGACGATGCGGCGGCGCTGGCGCAGGCGCTCGACGGCGACGACGTCGACGCCGCGCTGCGCGCCTTCGAGTCGCAGCGCCTGCCGCAGGGGCGCAAGATCATCGAGCGCGCGCGCCACCTCGGCGCTTATCTGCAAGCGACGCAGACCGCCGAAGAGCGCGCCCGCTCCGCGCGTCACAGTATTCCGCAAGCAGTGCTCGCCGAGACCGCGGTGCTGGATTTCTTGTATGGTTGACTAGAGACGTTCGGTTCCGACAGCTTACACGCCAGCCGTTTTGTTCGGGCAGCCGCTGTTAATCCAATTTGCAATCACATCGATCCAAGCCTGCCAAAAGTACGGACCCCTATAGGGCATTTGCGGAAACGCCTTGTACGGGCCGAGCAGAACCTGGACGATTGCAGAATTGGCAGCATCGCCGGGAATGCAAATTCGTGTTGCCGGAAGAACACCGGGGACAGGAAGGGTAGTGAATTGCTGATAAGTCATAGCATCCCAAAAGACACCGTGTGGCGCGACCGCTGGATTAACACCCCGCTGATTCACCATCCAATCGAGGTCCTTTACGAGTTGATCGTAGTTTTGAATAGGGTTGAACGGCAATCCGGCTGGGGGCGGGGGTGGGGGCAGATTGGGCATGATTTTTCCTTTCGCTGTTTCGCAAACCGACTTATTTGTCCGGCATGATCCTACCGGTCGATCGTACCGTGCAACCCGTCTGGCAGAACAACCTCCCGCGCACGTATCCGGGGTAGGAACATCTTTGCGGCCGTTGCGCTTGGCACTGCCTGGACGTTAAGGAACCAGACAAAGTCGGTCATGATTCCGTCTTTGGGAACAGACGTAGGCCCATGACAGTCCATGCAGGTTAGCTGCTTATCGGTGGCCTGCTCGAACATTTCCATCGAAACATTCGCGGTGTTCGAGAATTGGTTGTTCGGCAGATCGGGCCCAAGTTGCGAACTCGGGAAAGGAACGCCGAAATCAGGCACATCGCTTGGATTGGTCGGCCACTGGGTCATCACCAGTTGATAATATTGCCAGGGCGATTGGGGCGCTTGCTGTGCAATCGCACTCATCCAAAGTTTGTTTGTTGCCAGTGTCGCCGGATGGATATGTTGCTGGCGGAGGTCTTGCATCGGTTGCGGGTTCGAAGACGGCGGCACACGCGGCGGAAATCCACCTGGCACTCCAACTATTGGCTGCGTGGCTGCCAATTGTTGGGGGGCGGCAGGCTTGTTCAAAGAATATGGTATGCCGGTTGGAGGCGGCGGTTGGTTGTCGATGGAGGGGACGTTGTCAATCTGCTCGAAGGTCGACCAGATCCATTGTGGCTGATGCAGAGTCTTTTGCACGATGTGCAGCCCGATAAGACCGACGGTGTGCTGTGCGCAATTGCCGTTGATATCCATCAGGTAGGCTTTGGTCGTGAAATATCGAAGCTGTTGCGCAGCGGGAACATTATCCATGATGCGCCAAGCCGCCTTGAGTTCAATTGCATTCAACGGGAAGGTGACGGGTTTGGCATTTGTATTGAATGACTGCAAATTTTGCTGCAGGTACAGTTGATTTTGGAAAATTGCGTCGAATTCGATCTGATTGACCTTGGTCTGGTAGGTCACATAGTTGCCGAGTTGATCCACCAAAGGTGAACTGAGCGAGCCATTCACGCCCGCCATGTTCATGTTCTCCCAATGATTAAAGGAGGCGAGTACCAAATCTTTCTCGGTGACGCCGGTGCAAGGCGACGTCATCCCGGGTGAAAGGTCGAAGCTGCTCCATTGCGGATTGGGACTTTGTTGCACCGTTTCCCAATCTGCCTTGTAGGTAAGCCAAACCGGCGGCGAACTCATATCGCCGAACTTCTTCGCCGTATCTGGTTGGCCGCGATTGGTCGCAAGCGATGGCCAATTGAGAGCAACAAAGCTCTCCCAACTGAATGTGTCGAAGGTATTTATCGCCGAGCTTCCCGGAACTCGAGACATCGTTCGGAATGTTCGGGCTGAACGTCTGGCCGAACGCCGCGTTGCCTGCAATCAACACCGTTAGCGTCAGGCAGTAGATCGCAAATCTTGTCGCTGCGAATAGACGAGTTCGCCATGGATGTCTCCGCGCTGCGGCGGAAGGCATAGCAACAACAAAACTGCGCGCTACCCTCACACTGCCATCAATGATTGAAGCACTTGATATTTACAAATGCAAGTGGTTATAATTTTCGTCTTGCGCGGTCATGATTTTTTTCAGGCGATGTGAAACTTCACGCCTCGCCGGAAAAATATTGCGGGACGCGGGAGTGAGCCACCTTGGCGCGCCGGATGGTTTCCGGATTGCTGCGGCTGTGGCCTGCGGAGCGCGGCACGCCGGCCGTGATCATCGCGCCGACATCTATGACGTCGCCCTTGCTCAGGGCCGACAGCGCGTTGTTCTGCGGGCCGCCGAGACAGCCATCGACAAGGACCACGTCGAAGTCGCGGCCGGTGGCGAGCACGCCACTATTGAGCTGATAGACCTTGGCGTTGTTGTCGGGCGCCATCGCTACCGCGATCTTTCGCGCAACATTCGCAAGCAATGCAAACCGCCGAACGGCGCGCCCGCCCCGAACGCCACAGCCTCCCGCATGCCGCGCTCGCCGAGACCGCGGTGCTGGATTTTCTGCCCGGTTGAGCGTGGCGCGTGCTAGTAAGCGGGACGAAGCTGAAACGGAAATCTGCCGCCCACCGGTATCGTAGTTTTATGTTTCTTTTTTCGCGCTTCATCTTGGCAGTTCCAAAATTTCATTCTAACTGACGCAATCTGGTCTCCGCGGGTGGTGATGATTTCGATGCATAAAGTTGCGCATTCAAGCGATGTTGCACATTCCGGCACGGCGCGGGCAAATCAGCTCCGCGGCGGCGCCAATCGAAGCGCCCATGCTGCGCAGACCGAGAGTCGCGAAATTTTCACAACCGTCGCCGACGGATTTGTGGAACGCTTTCCCGCTCTCGATCTGTTTGAGCGTCTGACGGCGATCCGCGCCCAAATCCCCGGCCGCATGGTGTTCACCACGAGCTTCGGACTGGAGGATCAGGCCATTGCGCATGCGATCTTCGCGCAGGCGCTGGCGATCGACGTCGCGACGCTCGATACCGGCAGGCTTTTCCCGGAAACGTACGATGTCTGGGCACGGACCGAGCGGCGCTATGGCGTCCGCGTCCTTGCCTTCACACCCGAACACCGCGCCGTCGAAGCAATGATCGCCAGACAAGGCATCGATGGATTTCGTTCCTCCGTCGAAGCGCGCCTCGACTGTTGCGCGGTTCGCAAGGTCGCGCCGTTGGCACGGGCGCTCGACGGCGGCGCCGCCTGGATCACCGGCTTGCGCGCCGACCAGTCCGCCGGACGCGGTCAGCTGTTGCCTGCTTTGTTCGACGAAGAGCGCCGTCTGATCAAAGTCAATCCGCTGTTCGATTGGACGCGCGAACGCACGCGCGAATTCGTGCGCGCCCACGACGTGCCATGTAATGCACTGCATGAGCGCGGCTTTCTGTCGATCGGTTGCGCGCCTTGCACCCGCGCCGTCATGCCGGGTGAGCCGGAGCGCGCCGGGCGCTGGTGGTGGGAGCAATCGCAGAACAAGGAATGCGGCCTGCATGTCGCCCACGACGCGCGTGCGACGGGCGCCAACGCGCCGCAAAAATAGTCCTCCAGAATCCCGTAACGGACAGACCATGGACGCCGTTTCCGCCACCATCGACCGCGACGACCTCCCTGTTCGCCCCGACATGGGTGTCTGCGACGTCGCGGCACCGAGCCATCTCGATCAGCTCGAGGCCGAGAGCATCCACATCATCCGCGAAGCGGTCGCCGAGTCCGAAAATCCGGTCTTGCTGTATTCCATCGGCAAGGACTCGTCGGTCCTGCTTCATCTCGTGCGCAAGGCGTTCCATCCGGCGAAACCGCCGTTGCCGCTGCTGCATGTCGATACCACGTGGAAATTCCGCGAGATGATCGCGTTCCGCGACGCGCGCGCGAAAGATCTTGGGCTCGACTTGATCGTCCACGTCAACCGCGAGGGGCTCGCGCGCGGCATCGACCCGATCGCGAGCGGCTCCGGCCTGCACACCGACGTGATGAAAACCCAGGCGCTCCGCCAGGCGCTGGATCACCACCGCTTCGACGCCGCGTTGGGCGGAGCGCGGCGCGACGAGGAAAAGTCGCGCGCCAAGGAACGCGTGTTCTCGTTGCGCAACGCGCAACACGCCTGGGATCCGAAACGGCAGCGGCCCGAGCCGTGGCGCATCTATAACGGGCGCAAGCGCCCGGGCGAAAGCATCCGCGTGTTTCCGCTGTCGAACTGGACCGAGCTCGACGTCTGGCTCTACATCCATCGCGAGCGCATTGCGGTGGTGCCGCTCTATTTTGCGGCGCCGCGTCCGGTGGTCGAACGTGACGGCACGCTGATCATGGTCGACGATGAGCGGCTGCCGCTAAAGCCCGGCGAACGCCCGCAAATCCGGATGGTGCGGTTTCGCACGCTTGGCTGCTATCCGCTGACCGGCGCCATCGAAAGTACGGCGCGCACGGTTGCCGAAATCATCCAGGAGACGCTGGAAAGCCGGCATTCCGAACGGCGCGGCCGCGTCATCGACCACGACGGCGCGACGTCGATGGAGCGGAAAAAGCAGGAAGGATATTTCTGATGAACGTGCATGCGCAGCCGGCGGAAACGGCATTCGCCGCGCTCTTGCAACAGCAGGAGCACAAGAGCTTGCTGCGCTTTATCGCTTGCGGCTCGGTCGACCACGGCAAGTCGACGCTGATCGGCCGCCTGCTTTATGATTCCAAGCACGTCTTTGACGACCAGCTCGACGCGCTTGTGGCGGATTCCCGCAAGTTCGGCACCCAAGGCGACGAGCTCGATTTCTCGCTGCTGCTGGACGGACTGGCGGCCGAGCGCGAGCGCAACATCACCATCGACGTTGCCTATCGCTTCTTCTCGACGGCGCACCGGAAGTTCATCGTCATCGATGCGCCCGGGCACGAGGAATACACCGCCAACATGGCGACCGGTGCTTCCGTCGCCGACCTCGCGCTTGTGCTGGTCTGCGGTTGAGGAAGGCCTGACGCGCCAGACCAAGCGCCACCTCGCAATCCTGTCGATGCTCGGCATTCGGCATGTCGTGCTCGCTGTCAACAAGATGGATCGCGTCGGCTGGTCGCGCGACGCATTCGACGCGGTCGAAACAGCCTTCCGTGAATTGGCAACCGACCTCGGCTTTGTCGACGTCGCGTGCATTCCGGTCGCGGCAAAAAGCGGCGATAACGTCACGAGCCGGTCCGGACACCTGCCGTGGTATCGCGGGCCGTCGCTGCTCGACTATCTCGAAACCGTGGAGCCGGCGCGGACCGCAAACCTCGATCCGTTCCGCATGCCGATCCAATGGGTCAACCGCCCCGATCCGGATTTCCGCGGCTATAGCGGCTTGATCACGAGCGGCGAAGTGCGTGTCGGCATGCCGGTCAAGATTTTTCCGGCAGGCCACGTCACGCGCATCGCGCGGATCGCCACCTTCGATGGCGATCTTATCCGTGCCACGGCCGGGCGCTCCGTGACTTTGACTTTTACCGACCCGCTGGATGTATCCCGCGGCGATATCGTCGCCGAAGCCGAGCGGGTGCCCGCGGTGACGGAACGGGTTCACGCACGCATCTTCTGGATGAAAGACCAGCCGCTCGAGCGCGGCCAGAATTATCTGTTCAAGCTCGCGACCAGCACCGCCACGGCCGGCGTCGAAGGAGGACTGAGCATTATCGATCTCGATGCGCGGCGCGCCGTCGAGGCCGACGCGATCGGACCAAACGAGGTGGGAAACTGCACGTTGACTTTTGATCGTCCGATCGCGCTGGACCGCTACGAAGACTGCCGGGACACCGGGAGCTTTATTCTCATCGACCCTGAAACCTTCGATACGGTGGCGATGGGTTGCGTCGAACAGGTCGCCCCGTTGCCAAGCCGGTCGCGGCTCGCGACATGGCTGCCGAACCGGGCGGGTGCCGTAGGCGGCAAGCTCACGCGCTGGACCGAGACCCATGCGCGCTCGCTCGTGAAAGCCGTGAGTTGGCGTGCGACCGGCAGCGTCGACACCTTCGTCGTGACGTTCGTGATCAGCGGCAGCACAAAACTTGCCGGGTCGGTGGCCCTGACGGAGGTCCTGACCAAAATCCTGATCTACTACGGCCACGAGCGGATATGGGCATGGGTGCCCTGGGGCAAACGCCAAGCGGCGCCTTAGGCTTCGCCGGAGAAATTTTGCGGCACACGCGAATGCGCCAGCTTGGCGCGCCGGGTCGTTTCCGGTGTATTGCGGCTTCGCCCCACGAAGCGCGGCACGCCGGCAGTGATCACCGCGCCGACGCCCATGATGTCGCCGTTCTTCAACGCCGATAGCGCGTCGTTCTGCGAGCCGCCGAGGCAGGCGTCGACCAGGACCACATCGGCGTCGCGGCCGGCGGCGATGACGCCGCTATTGAGCCGAAAAACCTTGGCGTTGTTGCCGGTCGCCATCGCCACCGCAATCTCCGGAGCGACGTCGGCAAGCGAGGCGAGATGGCTCATGGTGTAGAGCATGCCGAGCGGCATCACGCCGCTCCCGGTTGGCGTGTCGGTGGCAATGAGCAGCCGCCGTTCTTGGCCGGCTTCTCTCAGCAACTTCGCCACCAGCAACGTGGTGCGCAGATTGCCCGCGGTGCAGACCTGCATCGCCAGATCGCTCTCATTGACCAGACGCGGGAAATCGGCGTCCGGCATGGCGATCGGACCGCCGTTGACGTGATACGACACGTCCGGCTGCATTTTGAGCACATGATCGGCCCAAATTCCCGTCGAGCCCGGGATCGACGAGCCGCCGGTATGCACCATCGTTATCAAGCCGTGGCGCTTCGCCATCGCCACATAGGGCGCGTAGTCGTAAGGCGTGGCGAAGGCGCCGAAGCCGGCTTTGGCCAGCCATACGCCGTGGCCGGCAAGCTCGGCGAAATCGGCCTCGGTCAGACCCGGCTCGAGGATGACCGACCCGGCATGAACGCGCATGCCGCCCGGACGGTAATGCTCGAACGATTTTCGTGCCGCGATCGCCAGCGCTTTGACGCCGGCGGGATCGCGCGGCCGGCCGGGCACGTGCACCTCGGACGCGCTGATGCAGGTGGTCACGCCGCCGTGGATATAGCTTTCGAGAAAGCCGACGGTCTTCTGCCGCGGGGTGTAATCGCCGAACGTGATGTGAACGTGGGAATCGATCAGGCCCGGTATGGCCATCATGCCGCCGGCATCGATCGCCACCTCGCAATCGGCGGCGTCGCCGCCGGTGCCGACCGAAACGATCTTGCCGTCGTCGAGGACGATGGTGTCGCCGGCCGCGATGGGTGCCCTGATATCGCCGGAGAGAATTTTCGCGATATTGAAGATCGCTACCTTCATGATGTCTGCTTCGCGGCTTTGCGCGCGGCGACGTCTTCGTGGGTGAGGCCGCCGACGCGGGCATTGAGCCGGCCGCGGTTCGCCAAACAAAAGATCACGGCAACTTCGTCTGGCATCGGCGCATCCGGCAGCACCAGCGTCATGCCGTCGTAATGGGAACGGACATAGACGTCGT
The DNA here is from genome assembly GCA_963831975.1 of uncultured Alphaproteobacteria bacterium. GTDB lineage: Bacteria > Pseudomonadota > Alphaproteobacteria > Rhizobiales > Xanthobacteraceae > BOG-931. The sequence goes on along the minus strand of CAWHSO010000018.1, from coordinate 961,721 downwards.
CCTTGTGGTTCATCGGAATATCGATTGTCGCGCCCGGGGCGGCTTTTTTGGTGAACGATGAAATCCACGCATCGCCGCCGCCGAGCAGATCGCGGATCGGATTGGCGAATGCCGTGGTCAGAAGCGCGTTGGCGTGTTCCTGCTCGCCGTTAAGCCCGACGACGCCGCCCTTGCCGTAACTCTGCACGTCGTGGCCGCCCATCGCCGACAGCGCCAGCGCGCCCAATTCCTTGCCGAGCGCGACGCTGCCTTCGATCATCGGTGCGAGATCTTCAACGTAACGGCCGGCATAGGGATTCTCCACCACCGCGACGGCGGCGACTTTGCGCAACGGCAGGTTGGATACGCGCCCGGCTGCCTCGCGATGGTCCTCGACCACGACGAAAGTGCGGCGGATTTTGATGTGCATGGCCGGCTGCGTCCTTTGCGGAGAATTTTGATACTCGCTACTGTCGGTTTATCTGTCAAACCGCGCGACCCCATGAACGATATTCGCCGAGTGCTGGTGGTCGGAGGCGGCGTCGGCGGCTTGACGGCGGCCGCTGCTTTCGCGCGGCGCGGCGTCGAGGTCGTGCTCATCGAGCGCCGGCCGGCCTTCGATGTGCCGGGCGTGGGCTTGGGCCAGCCGGCGAACGCGCTGCGGGTCTACGACGCGCTCGGCCTATTGCCCGAAATCCTGGCGTCGGGTTTTGCCTATGATCGGATGTCCATTTTCGATCCCCACCGGGCACTGATCGTCGAGCACAAATTCCTGCTTGGTGACGAGAAGGTGCCGGCCTTCTGTGCGCTGTCGCGCTTGCGCCTGCACGAAATCCTGCTCGCGGCTGCCGAGCGTGCCGGCGTCGAAGTTCACACCGGAATTACGGTTGACGAAATCCGGGACGAAAAAGACCGCGTAACGGTGACGTTTTCGGATGGCCGCACCGATTCCTTCGATCTTCTCGCCGGCTTCGACGGCATCCGCTCGACGACGCGGCAGCATTTGTTCGGAACGGCCTTCGTGCCGCGGCCGTCGGGTTACGGCGCCTGGCGCGTGCAAGTGCCGCGGCCGCAATACGTGCGCGGCATGGAATTTTTGCAAGGCGTCGGCAGCAAGACCGGCGCCATGCCGCTCGGCGATGATCTCATGTACGTCTTCCACATCCGCCCCGAAGCGGCAGACGCCGTTTTCAAGCGCGAAGATTTTGCCGATTTGTTCAAGGCGCGCTTGGCGCAATACGGCAGCTACGTCGCCGAAGTCGCAGCCTCGCTCGATGCGAATTCCGACATCGTGTTCAGCCCGATCGAGCCGATCCTGGTGCCGTGGCCGTGGTTTTGCGGCCGCGTCGTCATCGGCGGCGATGCCGCGCACACCTCGCCGCCGCATCTCACCCAAGGCGCGGCCATGGCGGCGGAGGACGGCTGGGTGCTGGCGCGCGAAATGCTCGCCGGCGACGGTCCGGTCGAGGCGCGCCTGATGCGCTATTCGCAAACGCGCTACGCGCGAAGCGCCTTCGTCTATTCGTTCTCGTATCAATGGATGCTGGACGAGCAATCGATCCGCACGCCGGCCGATCTCGCCGCGGCGCGGACGGAGCTGGCGATGAATGCTTCGGCGCGTATTGGCGCCAGCGATCGTATCCTCGACAGCGCGGTGATTTGATTATTGTCGCGGCCGGCCCCCAGCACGTCACACGTGCTGGCCGCCGTTGATGTGGATCTCGGCGCCATTGACGTAGGACGCCATCTCCGAGCACAGCACATAGATGATCTTCGCCACTTCGTCAGGCGTGCCGAGACGATGCATCGGAATGTTCTCGACGATCTTCTCCGTGCCCGGCGACAGCATGGCGGTGTCGATCTCGCCGGGAGCGATGGCGTTGACGCGGACGCCGAACGCGCCGAAATCGGCGGCCATTTCGCGTGTCAGCGCGGCCAGCGCAGCTTTCGACGTCGAATAGGCCGTGCCGGCAAAGGGATGTACGCGCGAGCCGGCGATGGACGTGACATTGACGACGGAGCCCTTGGCGGCCGAGAGCTCGTCGAGCAGGCCGCGCGCCAGCATGATCGGCGCGAAAAAATTCACCTGAAAGATATGATGCCAGTCGTCGCGCGAGGTTTCGAGCGAGCCGAGCCGCTTGCCGCCGGCCGCCTTGGGCGAGATCGCGGCATTATTGACCAGCGCGTGCAACTCGCCATTGAGGCGACGCTTGGTTTCCGCGATCGCCGCCGCGGTGTTTTCGGGATCGGCCAGGTCGACCTGAATGTGATCCTCGGGTCCGGCTTCCCACGGACAGTTTTCCGGAAACGGATGCCGCGAGCAGGTGATGACGCGCCAGCCCGCCGCGGAGAAACGCTTCACGGTGGCATGGCCGATACCGCGGCTTGCCCCAGTCAGGAGCAGCGTGCGGCGCGGCTGGTTGCTCGTGGTCATGGTCGCCATCCTAGTCGTCATTGCGAGCGAAGCGAAGCAATCTAGTCTTGCGGCGAGGTTGCCGGATTGCTTCGTCGCTTCGCTCCTCGCAATGACGTTTGGGTATCATGGATAGAGCCGCGTCTTGGTCCATGGCGCGTTCAAATCCGCGCGCGTAAACGCAATGCGGTCGTGCAGGCGGAACGGCCGCTCCTGCCAGAACTCGATCTCGGTCGGCATGACGCGGTATCCCGACCAGAACGGCGGCCGTGGCACCGTGCCGATGGCAAATTTTGCGGTGTTGAGCGCGATCGCCTTTTCGAACGCCATGCGGCTTTCCAGCGCCGACGACTGCTTACTGGCCCAGGCGCCGATCTGCGCCATGCGCGAGCGGGTGGCGAAATAGGCATCGGCTTCGTCCTTGGACACCGGCTCGATGCTGCCACGGGCGCGCACCTGGCGCTGCAGCGTCTTCCAATAAAACGTCAGGGCCGCTTTCGGCGCGGCGGAGAGCTCATGGCCTTTGGTGCTATCGACGTTGGTGTAGAACACGAAGCCGCGCGCATCGAAGCCTTTCATCAAAACCATCCGCGCATTGGGCAGTCCGTCAGGGTCGACGGTGGCCAGCGCCATGGCGTCGGGATTGACCGGCTCGGCGCGCTTGGCCTCGGCAAACCAGGCCGCAAACAGCCGCACCGGCTCGTCGGCTTCGGTGAAGTCACCGCCTGTTAACCATGTCGGGTGTTCTATCGGCGCCGTATCGGACATTCCGTGGGGTACCCAGGTGCTCGCGTGGGGCGATCGGCAAGCGAGCCGCCGGTCTCAATATAGTGGAGCCGGGGCGTTGCGCCTATGTTGGCGGTTGCGTTTTGCCGGTGCCGTCGTGCTCTGTGGGCTCGCCACCGGCGGCTGCACCTACCAACTGCATTCGCTGCTCTCCAAGGACGACGGCGACGGCGACCAGACCGGGTCCATCAGCCGGCCGGGTGAGGCCGCCGGCCGCATCGCCGATGCCGCGCCGTCCTCAGAGGCCGACCTCGCCTATGCGCGCGCGGCCGCTTCCGACGTGCTGGCACGCAACGGTAAGGACGCGAGCGTGCCTTGGCAGAATCCCAATACCGGGGCCGGCGGCAACATCACCCCGCTCGCCACCTCCTATAGCGAAGGCGGCGTGTCGTGCCGCGATTTCCTGGCAAGCTACGCTCACGGCGGCTCGGAGGATTGGCTGCAAGGCGCGGCCTGCCGCACCAGTGAGGGCAATTGGGAAGTCAAAAGCCTCAAACCCCTCAAGCGCTCCTGACGGGGTTATCATCGCCCGTAAGCCGCGCCGATTCGGCGTCGCATTGCGAGACGGCCGCTTTCATCCCACATTAGACAATCGGTGGGCGGCGGGGCCGGCCCGGAAAACCAGCGGAGTCTGCTTGGGGATGCGTGATCCCTATGAGATCTTGGGCATCGATCGCAAGGCGAGCGCGACCGACATCAAGAGCGCTTACCGGCGCCTGGCAAAGAAGCTGCATCCCGACGCCAACAAGAACGATCCCAAGGCGGCGACGCGCTTTGCCGAGCTGAACGCCGCACACGAGATCCTCGAGGACGAGGACAAGCGCAAGGCGTTCGATCGCGGCGAGATCGATGCCGAGGGCAAGCCCCGTTTTCAGGGTTTTGGCGGCGGCGGTGCCAATCCGGGTGCCGGCTTCGGCGGCGACGGCAATTTCGAAAGCTTCAGTTTTGGTCCGGAAGGTTTCACCCGCGCCACCCGGCGCGGGCGCGGCGGCGCCAGAGCCGGCGGTGGTGGCGGCGGCGGGTTCGGCGGCGGCTTCGAGGATATTTTGCGGGAAGCCTTTGGTGGCGGCGCCGCCCGCGGTGCTCGCGCCAACTTCGAGCCGGAGGATTTCGGTGTCGGCGCCGACGTTCAGGCCGAAATGTCGGTTGCGCTGACGGATGCGGCCAACGGCTCCACCCAGCGGCTGCACTTGCCGAACGGCAAGGACGTGGACGTCAAGATTCCGATCGGCATCATGAACGGCCAGCACATCCGGCTCAAAGGCCAAGGCATGGCCGGGCAGGCCGGTCCCGGCGATCTGCTCATCACCGTGACGCTCGCGCCGCATCCAGTCTTCACGCTGGACGGCGCCGACGTGCGGCTCGATCTGCCGATCACACTCTATGAGGCGGCGCTGGGCGCCAAGGTGCGGGTGCCGACGCTCGACAAGCCGGTCGAGATCACGGTGCCGGCGTGGACCTCGAGCGGACGCACCTTCCGCCTCAAGGGCAAAGGCTTTCCGGCCAAAGCAGGCCGCGGCGATTTGCTTGCCACCATCCGCATCGTGCTGCCGGAGAAGCGCGATGCCGAGCTCGACGAGCTGATGAAGAAGTGGCAGGGCGACAGGCCCTACGATCCGCGCAAGGATATGTAGGGCGGGGGCTTACCCGCCCTGCTGCGGCGGTGTCCGCGTGTCGATCTGATCGTAGGCGGCTTGCGCGATGTCATGGAGCTTGTCGCGTTCCGCCGGACCGCTGAGCACATAAGCGACGTTTTGATCGACCCAGTAATAGGCGGCGTTCTGGGTGCCCGTGGTGTAGCGCAGTGCCATTTCGCGGTCGCTGGTGCGGCCGCAATAGAGCGTGAAGCGCTCGCCTGAGGAGCCTTCATACATGAAGAATGCCGTCGCCCCGTTCGGGCCCGGCAACAGCCGGCCACCGACGAGTTTCAATCCCATGCGCTCGAGCTCGGGCGCGCGCAACGGCGAGCCGAGCCGCTTCGACAGCCACTCGACGAGGTGAGGGCGCTGATCGCCCGGCACTTCGACCGGATGGCGGACTTCGACCACATAGAGCCGATAGGCTTCGAGCGCGTCGGCGGTGAAGCGATCGAGGTCGGACGGCGAGGCGGCTTCGGCGCCGCGCGCGAACCAGCCGGCGGCGCCGCCGGCGATGAAGGCAACGAACACGGCGGCAACGGCAGCCGCCATCCAGCTGCGGCGGACGCGCGTCAGCCGCTCGACCTGGAGCCGCTTTGGCGGCACTTCGCTGGCGACCCCGCCGTAGCGCTTGCGAATGCAGCTCGGCCTGGGCGCGCCAGGCGGCGACGCGGGCCGCGTCATCGGCATGGGCCGCAAGCCAGGCCTCGACCGCACCGCGACGATCGGCCGGCAATTCGCCGTCGACATAGGCGTGCAGTTCGTCTTCGCTGATCGTCTGATCTCTGTCAGTCATCGTTCGCTCTCTTATTTCACGCGGCGCAGCGCCGGGCGCTCGCCGTCGAGATAGGCCTTGATCTGCATACGGGCGCGGGCGAGCCGCGACATCACTGTTCCGATCGGTACGCCTTGCACCTCGGCAACCTCGCGATAGGTGAGCCCCTCAAGCACGACGAGAAGCAGCGCCGCGCGTTGATCCTCGGCGAGGTCGTCGAGTGCCCGCGCGATATCGCGGCTGCCGGTGTCCGGACCGGTCATCGGCGCGTCGCTGTCCTTGAGCGGCGTCAAGGTCGGCCGCCGCGACAACGACCGCAGCCGGTTGCGATTGAGATTGGTCAGGATCGTGTAAAGCCATGCCCGCACGTCTCCATCGTGAAACAGGTGCTCGGAACGCAACGCCCGCACCAGCGTGTCCTGGACGATATCGTCCGCGGTCTCGCTGTCGCGGGTCAGCGCCCGCGCGTAGCGCCGCAGCGCCGGAATCGCCGCCTCGACCCGCTGCCGAAATTCACTCAAAAACTGGCTCCGTGCCCGACGCCGGAAACTGCAATCAAACCAACCCCAATGCCTGCGCTGTATTCCGCCCGCGCCAATGCGGCTTGAGCCGGACGCGCGCTTGCTGGCGCCCACGGGCCTATGCCATAGCAGGGCGGGTGGGGGAAGCCGCAACTGAGGTCAGGAAATGCCGGACGTCTCGGGCCTCATGCGCGGTAAGCGCGGCCTGGTCATGGGGGTCGCCAACCACCGCTCGCTCGGCTGGGGCATCGCCAAGGCCTGCCGGGGCCATGGCGCGGAGCTGGCCTTTACCTATCAGGGCGAGGCGCTGAGGAAGCGCGTCGAGCCGCTGGCCCAGGAGGTCGGCGGCATCGTGGTCGGCGATTGCGACGTGACCGAGCCGGCCACCATCGATGCGGCCTTCGCCAAGCTGCAAGCGGCCTGGGGCGCCATCGATTTCCTGGTGCATGCCATCGCGTTCTCCGACAAGGATCAGCTCGACGGCCGCTACGTCGACACCACGGCCGACAATTTCACCAAGACCATGCTGATCAGCTGCTATTCGTTCACCGCGATCGCGCAGCGCGCCGAGAAGATGATGCCGAATGGCGGCGCCATGCTGACGCTGACCTATTACGGCTCGGAGAAGTGGCTGCCCCATTACAACGTGATGGGCGTCGCCAAATCCGCGCTGGAGGCGTCGGTGCGTTATCTCGCCGCCGATCTCGGCGTGAAGAACATCCGCGTCAACGCCATCTCGTCGGGGCCGATCAAGACGCTCGCCGCTTCGGGCATCGGCGACTTCCGCTACATTCTGAAATGGAACGAGTACAACGCGCCGCTGCGCCGCAATGTCACCATCGAGGAGGTCGGCGAGGCGGGCGCCTATCTTCTGTCCGACATGTCGCGCGGCGTCACCGGCGAAGTCCACCACGTCGACGCCGGCTATCACGTGGTCGGCATGAAGCATCCCGACGCGCCGGATATCGACGTCGGCAAGGAGTAAGGCTCAGGCGCAGGGCCGATCGATCATGCCGGTCCTTTATTTCATCCGCCACGGCGAAACCGACTTCAATGTCGCGCAGCGCCTGCAGGGCCGGTCCGAGACGAGCCTGAACGCCCGCGGCCAAACGCAGGCCAGGGAATACGCCGGGATATTGCGCGATTTGTTCGAGCGCGACCGGCATCAGCCGGCCGATTACGCTTACGTATCGAGCCCGTTGTTGCGCGCCCGGGAAACGATGGAGCTTCTGCGTTCAGAGTTGGGCCTCGATCCAAGCGCCTGTGCGATCGACGACAGGCTTGCGGAAATCTCCTACGGCGCGTGGGAGGGTTTTACGCTGCCTGAAATCCAAGCGCGCGATCCGGGCGTGTTGCAACGGCGGGAGCGTGAAAAGTGGGATTTTCTGCCACCCGGCGGCGAGTCCTACCGCGAAGTCGCGGAGCGTGTCGCCGCCTGGTACGCGACGGTGACGCGCGATACCGTTATGGCAGCGCACGGCGGCATCGCGCGCGCGCTGATGGCAAACTTCCACATCTTGCCGGAAGAGGAGGCAACGCATGCCGACATTCTGCAGGGCGTCGTGTACGTGTTCGACGGTGGCACATTGGCTCGTTACAGCTAGATAAACGAAAGCGGCCGGACTTCCGCCCGGCCGCAAATCTCTGCCCGCAAAAATGATCCTTCGCCCCAAAAAATGGAAACGGCCGGACTTGGGTCCAGCCGTTCCTCGAAGCACCGCGTGGGCGCCTCGCGAAAACCGAAGATGACGGCGCTGCCCCAATACGAGGCCGCGCTCGCGTCATTTACTTCGTCTTCTTCTTGGCCTTTTTCTTCTTCGTCGCCATGACTTGATTCCTTGGTGTTTGTGTTGATCCGGCGGCAGGTTGAGTTCTAGCAATTCAGCGGTGTCTCGGTCCCCTGGGCCATCGCCCCCCTTGCCACCAAAGAGGGTGCCACAGGATGGTTTTTCCCGCAATAGGAAAATCGCAAAAAACCTATATTTTTCCGTGGCTTAATGGACGTTCAGGTTGCCATTAACCAGCGTTCAGCGAGATGAATGCGAAATGAACGGTTGGCGATAAGCGGCGCGAAAACTTGCTCACTCGATCGGCACGCCTTCGCGTCAGCAAAAGATTAATGCAGATTTTTCCGCAGTTGCGCATGCCGCGACGCAAAAAACGGCGCGATGGCGCGCGCCATGCAGCGGGCGCGAACGCATTTGACCCGATGATAGGCGCGGGCTACCAAATCCGGCACGCTATGTTCCAAGCCATTCAGCGTCGATCCGCGTCATTGGCGCACGAAGTCGCATCCTATGTCGTTCAATACGTTCGGCCATATGTTCCGGGTGACGACCTTCGGCGAGAGCCACGGGCCCGCAATCGGCTGCGTGGTCGACGGCTGCCCGCCGGGCATTGCGCTGACCGAGGCCGACATCCAGCCCTATCTCGATAAGCGCCGGCCCGGCCAATCGCGTTTCACCACCCAGCGCCAGGAGCCGGACGCGGTGAAAATCATGTCCGGCGTATTCGTCGATGAAGCGAGCGGCCAACAGGTGACGACCGGAACGCCGATCGCGCTCGTCATCGACAATGTCGATCAGCGCTCGAAGGATTATTCCGATATCAAGGACAAGTATCGGCCCGGTCACGCCGACTACACTTACGATGTCAAATACGGCCTGCGCGATTATCGCGGCGGCGGCCGGCAATCGGCGCGCGAGACGGCGACGCGGGTCGCGGCGGGCGCCATCGCGCGGAAAATCGTGCCCGAGATGCAGGTGCGCGGCGCGCTGGTGCAGATGGGGCCGCACCGCATCGATCGCGCCAAGTGGGACTGGGCCGAAGTCGAGCGCAACGCGTTCTTCTGTCCCGATGCGGAACGGGCCGCGTTCTATGCGGACTATCTCGACGGCGTGCGCAAGGCCGGTTCGTCCATCGGCGCGGTGATCGAAATCGTTGCCGACGGCGTGCCGGCGGGGCTGGGCGCGCCGATCTACGGCAAGCTCGACGGCGATCTGGCCGCGGCGCTGATGGGCATCAACGCGGTCAAGGGCGTCGAGATCGGCGCGGGCTTCGGCGCGGCCGAGCTTTCCGGCGAAGAGAACGGCGACGAAATGCGCATGGGCAACGACGGCAAGCCGATCTTCCTATCCAATCATGCGGGCGGCATCCTCGGCGGCATTTCCACCGGGCAACCGGTGGTGGCGCGCTTTGCCGTCAAGCCGACATCCTCGATTCTCACCCCGCGCCGTACTGTCGACCGTTACGGCCGCGAGACCGAAATCTCGACCAAAGGCCGCCACGATCCATGCGTCGGCATCCGCGCCGTGCCGATCGGCGAGGCCATGGTGGCGTGCGTGATCGCGGATCATTATCTACGTCAGCGCGGCCAGGTCGGCGACAGTCCGGCGTGGCCATTTGCGCCGCCGGCGCGCTGAAGACGCTGGCGCAAGGGCATCAGGGGCGACATGGACGACGCGCATCAACGGATCCAGGCCGCCGTCGCCGCCTTTGCGCGCGGCGAAATCCTCATCGTCGCCGACGACGACGACCGTGAGAACGAAGGCGACCTGTTCGTCGCCGCGAGCCTGTGCACGCCGGAAAAGATGGCCTTCATCATCCGCAACACGTCCGGCATCGTCTGCGCGCCGCTGGCGCCCGAGGAGGCCCGCCGCCTGCATCTCGACCCGATGGTGGCGCTCAACGACGCGCCGCTCGGCACCGCGTTCACTGTCTCGGTCGACGTCCGCCACGGTCTCTCCACCGGCATCTCCGCGGAAGAGCGCTCCAACACCGTGCGCGCGCTGGCCAACGGCAATAGCGGCGCTGCGGATTTCGTGCGGCCCGGCCACGTCTTTCCGCTGGTGGCGAAGGAAGGCGGCGTGCTGATGCGCTCCGGCCATACCGAGGCCTGTGTCGACCTGTGTCGGCTTGCCGGCTTGGCGCCGGTCGGCGTGCTTTCCGAACTGATGAACGATGACGGCACGGTGATGCGCGGCCCAGAGCTTGCCGCCTTTGCCGAGAAGCACAAGCTGCAGCGCATCTCAATCTCGGAATTGATCGCCTACCGCCAGACCCGCGACAAGCTGATCGAGCGCGCCGGCGAGTTTCCCGTCGAATCCGAAATCGGCACGCTGACCGGCTACGCCTTTCTCACGCCGTTCGATGCGGTCTATCACATGGCCTTCGTCCACGGCCGCATCGGCGACGGCAAGAACGTGCTGACCCGGCTACATCGCGCCAACATCATTTCCGACGTGTTCGGCGGCGCCAAGCCGATCCACCGCACGCTGGCCCGTTTCAAGGCCGAGGGCAGGGGCGTGCTGGTGCTGCTGCGCGACGGCACCGCCGGCGTGCCAGTCGTGTCGATACCGAAATCCAACGACACCGCATCCGAGGAGGCGCGCACCCGGCAGTGGCGTGAGATTGGGCTCGGCGCACAGATCCTCAAGGACCTGGGCGTCAATTCCATCAGGCTGCTGACCTCGTCGCGCCGCATGACCTATGTCGGGCTGTCCGGCTTCGGCATCGAGATCGCAGGGATTGAGCCGATCGACGGATCATGATCGCCGCGGCATCGCTGCCACGAGCAATCAAGCAATGGAGGGCGAAGTGACAAGCATGGTTTCTCGAATTCGCATTGTTCTCCGCCGTGGTCGCTCTCGGGATATTGCTGTCGGCCTGCGGCTACAACACCATCCCGACGCTCGAGGAGCAGGCCAAGGCGCGCTGGGCGGACGTGCAGAACCAATATCAGCGCCGCTCCGACCTCATTCCCAATCTGGTGGCGACAGTGCAGGGCTATGCCGCCCAGGAAAAGAACGTGCTGACCGCCGTGGTCGAGGCGCGCGCCAAGGCGACCCAGATCAAGCTCGACGCCTCGGACCTGACCGATCCCGACAAGCTCAAGGCGTTCCAGGATGCGCAGAACCAGTTGACCGGGGTGCTCGGCCGCCTCCTGGCGGTGACGGAGAACTATCCGGACCTGAAGTCCAACGCCAACTTCCTGGCGCTGCAGTCGCAGCTCGAAGGCACCGAGAACCGCATCGCGGTTGCGCGACGCGACTACATTGATGCGGTGCGCGCCTACAACACGGCGCTGCGCACGTTTCCGACCGTGCTGTGGGCGAAGACGGCATTCTCCGCCAATAAGCCGATGGCGGAATTCGCCGCGAATGAGGGCGCGCAAACGCCGCCGCAGGTAAAATTCTGATGGTCGTCATTCCGGAAGCCGCGAAGCGGCTATCCGGAATCCATAGTCACGGGTCAATCGGCGTGGATACTGCCGCGATGAAACTGCGAGGTTCGTGGCTATGGATTCCGGGTTTGCGCTCCGCGCGCCCCGGAATGACGGCGTATTTCTTGCTCGCGCTTTGCCTTCTCGCCGGTGCGGCCTTCGCGCTCGATTTTCCGCAGCTCACCGGTCGCGTGGTCGATCAGGCGGGTGTCATGTCGGCGGACAGCCGCAGCGCCGTCGAGGCGAAGCTGCAGGACCTGGAAGACAAGTCCGGCATCCAGCTCGTCGTCGCCACGGTGAAATCGCTCCAGGGCAGCGATATCGAGACCTATGCGAACCAGTTGTTCCGCACCTGGAAGCTCGGGCAGGCGCAGAAGAACAATGGCGTGCTCCTCCTCGTGGCGCCGGCTGAGCACAAGGTCCGCATCGAGGTCGGCTACGGCCTCGAAGGCACGCTGACCGACGCTTTGTCGTCGGTCATCATTTCGAGCGCGATTGTTCCGCGCTTCAAGGCCAACGATTATTCCGGCGGCATCGAGCGCGGCGTCGACGGCATCATCAGCGTGCTCAACGGCGACACCACCGATTGGCAACCGAAAGTCGATGTCCGTGAAGATAGCCCGGCGCAGGTTTTCAATGCGCTGTTCCCGATCCTGTTTTTCTTTTTCTTCATCCTCGTTTTCAGATTCATGGTCGGCCCGACCCGAGGCAGCCCATCTGGAGACTATGTGCGACGCAACGGACAGCTCGTCTTTGTGCCTTATGTCGGCTCGAGCTGGGGCTCCGGCTCGGGTTGGAGCGGCGGTGGCGGCGGCGGATTTTCCGGGGGGCGGTTCTCCGGCGGCGGCGGTTCGTCGGGCGGCGGCGGAGCCTCGGGGAGTTGGTGATGCAATTCAGCCAGGAAGATCATGAGGCGATCTCGGCCGCCATTCACGCGGCGGAAGCGCGAACCTGCGGACAGATCGTTTGCGTATTGTCTCATGCATCGTCCGACTATGCCTATGTGCCGATCTTATGGTCGACCGTACTGGCGCTGCTCGTGCCGTGGCCGCTGATCTATTTTACGCACTGGAGCGTGCAGAAAATCTATCTGTGGCAGATTGCGGTGTTTCTTGCCGCTGGCTTGGTATTCTCGTGGCTGCCATTGCGCATGGCGCTCGTTCCACGCCCGCTGCAGCGCGCGCAGGCGCACCGGGCCGCGCTTGAGCAGTTCGTCGTGCGCCGGATCGCCAATACCAAGAATTGCTGCGGCGTATTGATCTTCGTGTCGCTGGCGGAGCGCTACGCGCGCATCGTCGCCGACGACGGCATTGCGCAGAAGGTGCACGAGGCCGAGTGGCAGGCCGCGATCGATGCTTTGACCGGTCATATGCGCGACGGCCGCATCGCCGCGGGCTTTATCGCCGCGGTCGAGCGCTGCGGCGCCGTGCTCGCAGCGCACGCGCCGCCCGACGGCTCGCCGAACGCTTTGCCGGATCGTCTTTACGTCATGTAGCGCGTAGGGTCATGAGCGAGATGCGCGGACTCGCAGCCATTGTTTTCATGACATTCGCAGCGATCTTCGCCGCAGCCCTTGCTTTCAGTAGCGACGCGGCTCCGGTCACCGCGCCGAAATTCGCGCAAAGCCCGGCCATGGCGGTCGATACCGAGCTCGTGCTCGCCGTCGACGTGTCTTATTCCATGGACCCGGACGAGCAGGCGCTGCAACGCGAAGGCTACGTGCAAGCGCTGATGTCGCGCGAATTCATGCAGGCGCTGAAACTCGGCGCCAACGGCCGCGTCGCCATCACCTATTTCGAATGGGCCAATGTCGGCGACCAGAAAATCCTGCTGCCGTGGCGGCTGATCGACGGGCCGGAAACGGCCGACGCGGTCGCCGCGGAGCTGGCCGCCGCGCCATACCGGCGGGCGTCGCGTACGTCGATCTCGGGCGGGCTGAAGTTCGGTCAATCGCTGTTCGCGGCGAGCGGCTATCAGGGCCTGCGCAAGGTCATCGACGTGTCGGGCGACGGCGCCAACAATAACGGTCCGCCGGTGACGCTGGTCCGCGACGACGTGCTGGCCAAAGGCACCACGATCAACGGCCTGCCGATCATGCTCAAGAAGCCCAATCTGATGACCATGGATATCGAGGACCTCGACATCTATTACGAGGATTGCGTGATCGGCGGGCCCGGTGCATTCGTGATCCCGATCAAGGAGCGCGAGAAATTCACCGAAGCGATCCGCACCAAACTGGTGCAGGAAGTCGCCGGCCTTTCGCCTGTGCCGCGGGCCGTGCCGGCGGCCGCGAATGCGCCACGCATCTCCTGCACCATCGGCGAGCAGAAGTGGCGCGAACGCTGGGGCAATTGACGCGCGAACGCGCCGGCGATCAGAAACCGGAAAACTGGCTGCGGTAGACGTTCTTGCAGTGATCGAGCCGCGCGTTCAGCCGTTTGGCGTCGTCGTGCAATCCGGCCCGCTCGGCCGCGCCAATCGCCATGGCGAAATAGTCCTTGAGATCGCTGTAGCAGGCTGCCGGCGAGCGGGCATCGTACATTTCGTTGTAGGCGGTCTCGGCGAGCGCCTCATATTTGGCGACTTCCTTTCGGCTGCCCTCGTCGGAAGCCGCCATCACGGCGTCTCGGTGAAGAAGTCGCGCATCAGCATGTAGGACTTGCGGCAGAGTTTTTCGTCGTAGCGCAACGCGCCGGCGTGGACGGTGGGGTCACAGAACGAATGCACGGCGCCGCCGAACATCATCACCTGCCAATCGATCTTGGCATTGGTCATTTCTTCCTCGAACGCGTCCATCATCGGCTTCGGCGTCACCGGATCGGCCGAGCCGTGGATCGCCAGCACGCGGCCCTTGATGTTGCAGGGCGTGCCGGCCACGACCGGATTGGGATTGGTGACGTGGAACACGACGACCGCCTTGAAATCGGCGCCGGCGCGGGCCTGTTCGAGGACATAGCCGCCGCCGGCGCAATAGCCGATCGCGACTTTTTTCGCGGTGTCGACCAGGCCGAGCTTGTTGGCTTCGCCGAGCAGCGCATCATAGGCCGCGCTGCCGCAGGCGATCGTGAACGGCAAATCCTTGTGCACCGCGAGCATGCCCGCCCGCAGATCGTCCACGGTCTTGGGTTTTTGGCCGTAGCCCGAGCCGAACATGTCGGCCATCAGCACCACATAGTCCTTGCCGGCGACGGTGCGGGCCTGCCCGATCGTGTCGGCGCAAACGCCTTTCCAGTCCGGCTGCATGAAGATCAGCGGGCGTTTTGCCTTCACGCCGTCATCGTAGACGATGACGCCCTCGAACTGCCTGCCGTTGACCTGATACGGCACCTTCTTCTCGGCCATCGTTCGCTCTCCTTGGTCTCGCTCCCGCAATAGTAACAAAATCGGCGGCCGGGAACACGGTGTGGGACAGCCGCGGCGCTGCTGTGTCGTGAGCGAGGCCGTGCTCGGTCGTGGGTGCCAAAATCTCGCGCGATACCTTGCCTATCCAATCGCCGCCGACCTGGGCTAAGCTCAAAGCCAAGGGACGCCGGGGAAGGGGACAGAGGCCGTGGATGCGCGGTTTTGGCTGATACAGGCCTTCAACGGCATTTCCTACGGCGCGCTGTTGTTCCTGGTGGGGAGCGGGTTGTCGCTGATTTTCGGCGTCATGCGCATCGTCAACCTGTCGCATGGCTCGTATTTCCTGCTCGGCGGCTATGTCGCCTTGTCGGTGATCTGGACCACCGGCTCCTGGTTGTTGGCGATACCGGTCGCTGCCGTCACCGTCGCGCTGATCGGCCTGGTGATGGAGCGGGTGTTCTTGCGGCCATTGGGTTTCGATCCGCTGCGGCAGGTACTGCTGACGGTCGGCTTCGCCTTCCTGTTCCAGCAGGCCGCGCTTGATATCTGGACCGGCAATCCGTTCGACATCAATCCGCCGGCTGTGTTGACCCAGACAATCGTCGTCGGCGGCCTGCACCTGCCGCTCTACCGCATCTTCATGATTGCGGTTGCGTTGTTCATCGGGCTTACGCTGTGGCTGGTCATGGAAAAAACCCGGCTCGGCGCCACCATCCGCGCCACCGTCGACGATGCGCAAATGGCGCGCGGCGTCGGCATCGACACCTCTTACATCTCGATGCTGATTTTCGCGCTCGGCGCTTTCCTGGCGGCGCTCGGCGGCGTCATCGGCGGCGCCTTTCTCGGCGTCTATCCCGGCCTCGATTTCGAAATGCTGCCGATCGCCTTCGCGGTGGTGATCATCGGCGGCATGGGCAGCCTCGGCGGCGCCGCGATCGGCGCCCTGATCGTCGGGCTCGCCGACAATTTCGGCAAGGCGCTGTTTCCCGAAATCTCCTACTTCACGCTCTATGCGCCGATGGCCCTGATCCTGGCGGTGAAGCCGACCGGGCTGTTCGGACGGGAATGACATGGCGCGTGACCGCATAAAAATCCTGATCGTGATCATGGCGCTCGTCGCGGTCGCGCTGATCGTTCCGCATACCACGTCGTTCATTATTCTTTTGGCGACGCGAGCGCTCGCCTTCTCGATCCTGGTGATGAGCCTCGACCTCCTACTCGGCTTCACCGGCCTCGCGTCGCTCGGTCAGGCCGCATATCTGGGCGTCGGCGCCTATCTGACCGCAATCCTGGCGACGCGCTACCAGGTCGGGCTTGGTTACGATTTCTGGCTGGTGATCGTGTTCGGCATGCTCGGCGCCGCGGCTCTTGCCGCGCTGTTCGGGCTGCTCGCGACGCGGGCCACCGGCGTTTATTTTTTGATGATCACGCTGGCGCTCGGGCAGTGCGTGTGGGGGCTGGCCTATCGCTGGAATTCGCTGACCGGCGGCGACAACGGCATCAATCTCGAGCACCGCCCCAAATTCGGCATCGATCTCGCCAATCCGGTGACCTTCTTCTACGTGGTGTTCGGCTTCTTCGCGGTTTCGCTGTTGGTCCTGTACACGATCGTGCGCTCGCCGTTCGGCCGCAGCCTGGTCGGCATTCGCGAGCGCGAGCCGCGCATGAAAATCCTCGGCTACAATACCTGGCTGCACAAATATATCGCCTTCATCATCGCTGGCGCCTTCGGCGGGCTCTCCGGCGTGCTGTGGGCGCATACCGCCGGTATCGTCAGCCCCGAGAACGTGGTGCTGACCACGTCGGTCGATGCACTGTTGATGGCGGTGCTGGGCGGCGCCGGCACATTGGTCGGCGGCATTATCGGCGCCAGCGTCGTGCTGTTCATCCGCGAATATCTCAGTACGCTGGTGCATTGGTGGCAATACGTGCTCGGCGGCGTCTATGTGCTGGTCATCCTTTATCTGCCCGGCGGCTTGATGAGCATTCCGGAGCGCATTCGCCAATGGCGCACCGCACAGGTGAAGTCGGCGGCAGCGCCGCAGTGAGAATAGAGTGATCCAACCTAAGGGAGTGAAACCATGACGAGGAAGTTGGCAAGGCGAGCCGGCGCGATGCTGATCGGTGCCTGTCTCGCATTTGCGGCGGGACTTGCGCCCGCGGCCGCTCAAGAAGAATTGCGCATCGGGCTGATCGCGCCGATGACCGGCCCGTTCGCCCAGGTCGGCGCCGACATGACCAACGGCTTCAAGATGTATCTCGACGAAGTCGGCAGCAACTTCGCCGGCGCCAAGGTCAACCTCATCATCGAGGACAGCCAGGGCAAGCCTGACACCGCGGTGACCAAGGCGAAGAAGCTCATCCTTGAAGATCACGTGCAACTGCTGGTCGGCGGCGTGCTGGCGCCGGAGGGCTATGCGCTGGCGCCGGTGTCGACCGCCGAGAAGACCGTCTATATCGCTTCGGTGCCTGCGGCCGACGATCTCACCCAGCGCCAGCTCGGCAATTATCCTTATTTCATCCGCACCAGCTGGACGTCATCGCAACCGCATCATCCGCTCGGCCAATGGGCCTGCGACCAGGGTTACAAGAAGATCATCACCGTCGGCGCCGACTATGCGTTCGGCTATGAAGCGGTCGGCGGCTTTCAGAAGGCGTTCGAGGATTGCGGCGGCAAGATCATCCAGAAGATCTGGCCGCCGCTCGGCACCAAGGATTTTGGGCCCTATATCCCGACCTTCAAGGCCGATGCCGACGCGGTGTTCTCGCTGATGGTCGGGCCGATGCCGCTGCAGTTCCCCAAGCAATTGCGCGCGTCCGGCTGGACCAAGCCGATCATCGGCGGCGGCACCAGCTACGACGAAGTTGGTGCTGCCGTTCATGGGCGACGAAGTGATCGGCGACGTCTCGGCGCTGCAATATAGCGCCGGCCTGCAGACGCCGAGAAACGAAGCCTTCGTCAAAGCCTACCGCGCCAAATTCGGCAAGGTGCCGTCGTATTTCTCGGAGAGCAACTACACCACGGCGATGATGATCGACTTGGTGATGAAACAGACCAAGGGCGCGTGGCCCGGGCCGGAAGCCTTCATCGCGAAAATGCTGACGCTCAAGGTCGATGCGCCGCGCGGGCCGGTCAGCTTCGACGACATGCGCAATCCGGTCCAGGACATCTACATCAAGAAGGTCGAGAAGACGAAGATGTTCGGCTACGACAAGGATGAGCTGTGGAACGTGGTGATCAAGACCTATCCTGCCGTCAGCCAGTTCTGGACCTACGGCAAGGACGCGTTCCTCAAGCAGCCGGTCTATAGCCGCGACTTCCCGCCCTGCAAATATTGCGAATGAGCGTTATCGACGCCGCGCCGGTGCTCGACTGAAGGACCTGTCGAAGGCCTTCGGCGGCTTGCGCGCCGTGCGCGGCGTGTCGCTGAAAATCATGGCCGGCGACCGCAAGGCCATCATCGGCCCGAACGGCGCCGGCAAGACCACGCTGTTCAATCTGATCACCGGCATTCTGCCGGCGTCATCGGGCCGGGTGCTGCTGTTCGGCCAGGACGTGACGCGCTGGCCGAGCCATCGGCGCACCGCGCTCGGCATGGCGCGCACGTTCCAGGTGACAAGTCTGTTTCCAAAGCTCTCGGTGCTCGACAACGTGCTGCTGGCGATCAAGGGCCGGCGCGCCTCGAAATATGTGATGTGGCGCTTCCTGTCGTCCTACCGCGACGTCTACGACAAGGCGCACGAATTGTTGGCGCGCGCCGCGTTCCTCGACCGCAAGGACACCGAGGTGCGCTATCTGTCCCATGGCGAACAGCGCCAATTGGAGATCGTGCTCGGGCTCGCCAGCGATCCGGACATTCTGCTGCTCGACGAGCCGGCCGCCGGCCTGTCATCGGGTGAGTTGGCGGAGATGGCGAGGTTCCTGCAAGGTCTCGATCGCAAAATGGCGATCCTGCTGATCGAGCACGACATGGATATCGTGTTCGACGTTGCCGACGAAATCTCGGTGCTGCATTTCGGCGAGGTGCTGGAAAGCGGCTCCGCCGAGCGCATCCGCTCCAGCGCCAAGGTGCAGGAAATCTATCTGGGGACCGCATGACGATCCTCGACGTCCAGGACATCCATACCTATTACGGCGACGCCTATGTGTTGCAGGGCCTGTCGCTCAAGCTCGAGCAGGGCCAGATTCTCGGCCTGCTCGGCAGGAACGGCGTCGGCAAGACCACCATCGTCAATTCCATCGTCGGCTTCACGCCGCCGCGCCGCGGCAAGATCTTTTTCAAGGGTGCCGACATCACCGGCAATTCGTCGTTCGCCATCGTGCGCAGCGGCGTTGGGCTGGTGCCGCAGGGCCGCCGGGTGTTTCCCACGCTCAGCGTCGAGGACAATTTGTTGGTGGCGGAGCATAGCCCCGAGCGCCACGGCTGGACCCTGCAACGGGTCTATGCGCTGTTCCCGCGGCTGCGCGAGCGGCGAAGCCAGCGCGCCAAGACGCTGTCCGGCGGCGAGCAGCAGATGCTCGCCATCGGCCGCGGACTGATGACCAATCCCGACTGCCTGATCATGGATGAGCCGTCGGAAGGGCTGGCGCCGATCATCATTCAGGGCCTGTGGGAGGCGATCGCCAAGCTCAAGCAGGAGGGGCTGTCCATTCTGCTGGTCGAGCAAAATGCCGCGCTGGCGCTCAAGCTGGTCGATTTCGTGCACGTGATCTCCAAGGGCAGGGTGGTCTATTCCGGCCGGCCGGGCGAGTTGTGGGAAGACCACGACGTCAAATCACGGTTCCTCGGCATATGAGCCGCGCCGCGCGCTATCGCTTCGCGTTTGTCGTTGGCGGAATCCTGTTGCTCGAACTGTTGTGCCGGATCGGCGTGATCGACCGCCTGACCATGCAGCCGCCAAGCGCCATGGTGCGCGATTTCGTCGTGCTCATGGCCTCGGGTTCGATGAACCACGCGATGCTGAAAACCTTCGCGAATGTCGCCATCGCCTGCGCCGCGGCCGTGGTCGCCGGCATCGTCTGCGGTGTCGCGCTGCACGGCCGGCGCGCCATCCGGCAAGTTCTGGAGCCGCTGTTCGCCACCTATTACGCCATCCCGGTCTACGCGTTCTATCCGCTCTTCATCATCCTGTTCGGCCTCGGCGACGCCCCGCAGATTTTGATCGGCTTCATGCTGGCGGTGGTGGCCGTGATCGTGAATACGCTCAACGGCCTCGACCGGGTGTCGCGCGTGCACCTGAAGACGGCGCGGGTCTATCGGCTGGGGCCGGTCGCCACCGCGCTCAAGATCACCTTGCCGTCGGCGGCGCCTTATCTGCTCACCGGCATCAAGCTCGCGTTGGCTTACGCCTTCATCGGCGTGATCGGCGCCGAGTTCATTATGTCGCGCACCGGCATCGGCTACGAGATCAGCTTCGCCTATAACAATTTCGACAACAAGATCATGTATCCGCTGATCCTGTTGATCCTCGCGGTCTCGATCGCGATCAATGCGGTGCTGTCGCATTGGGAGCAGATCCTGATGCAAAGGCGCGGCCGGTCATGACCGCGAAATCCTGGCCCGCCGCAGTCAACAGTTTGATCCTGATCGCGGTGCTATTCGCCGCGTGGCAGTTCCTGTTCGAATTCGCCGGCAGCCAGGCCATGACCGCGCCGGTCGAGACCTTCCGCTATCTCGCCCACCTGCTGACGACCGCGGCGTTCTGGGGACACGTCGAGGAAACTTCGCGCGCCTTTTTCTTCGCGCTTCTGCTTGCGGTGCTGCTCGGCCTTATCATCGGTTTCCTCTTGGGCGTGCATCGCTTTTCGAGCGAAGTGTTCGAGCCGGTGCTGGTCGCTTTCTATTCCATTCCAAAAATCACGCTTTACCCGATCATCCTGCTTGGCATTCGGGCTCGGCCTGCCGGCCAAGATCGCGTTCGGCACCATTCACGGCATCGTGCCGGTTGCGATCTTCACCATGGGCGCGGTGCGCAATCTCAATCCGATCCTGCTCAAGACCGCGCGCGTGCTGCGGCTTCCACCGCAAGAACTGGTCGGCTCGATGCTGCTGCCGGCGGCGTTGCCGGAAATCTTCACCGGCATTCGCTTAGGCTTCTCGCTGACCCTGATCGGCACGTTGTTGGGCGAAATGTTCGGATCGCAACGCGGGCTCGGCTATCTGCTGATGACCGCGATCGGGCTGCAGAACGTGCAACTGATCATGGCGGTCACGTTGCTGATCGTGCTGTTCGCCGCTTCGGTCAGTACGCTGCTCATCGTCATCGACCATAGACTCCATCGACGCGTGTCGTAGACTATATCCGCCTTAACGACACGCACGGCAGCGGGCAGCCGCCCACAAAAATTCAAGGGAATACGGGAGGACGCATGTTTTCGTTCATCAAGCCGGGCGCCATCGCGGCGCTCGCTCTGGCGGTATTGCTGCCGCTGCGCGCCATGGCCGCCGAGCAGATCGTCGTCAGCAATTTCGGCGTTGCTGCTAATGGCATGCCCTACGCCATCGCGATGGAGAAGGGCTTCTTCAAGGCGGAAGGCGCCGACGTCAGCGGCATCCTGTCGTCCGCCGGCGGCGGCACGACGGTGCGCAATCTGATGACCGGGCATCTGTCGTTCGGCGAGATCGATCTCGCCGGCACCGTGGCGGCGATCCAGCAGGGCGCCGACTTGAAAATCGTCAGCGACAACGTGCTCACCGTCGCGGAGTTCGTCTGGGCGGTAAAGCCGGATTCGCCGATCAAGACCGTCGCCGACCTCAAGGGTAAGAAAATCGGTTACACCAATCCGCGCTCGACCAGCCAGGCCCTGGACATTCTGCTCCTCGAAGCGGCTGGGCTGAAACCCGACGACGCCGAATTGGTCAAGACCGGCGGTTTCGGCGAGGCGGTCGTGGCGCTCAATCTCGGCCTGATCGACGCCTCGGCGATCGCCGATCCGGTCTGGTCGAAGAACAAATCCCAGTTCCGCGTGCTGGTGTCGGCGAGCGACGTGCTGCCGCCGCTGTGCAATGTCATCGGCGTGACCACCGGCGAGGCGGCCGCCACCAAGGGCGACTTCATCCGCGCCGTCCTGCGCGGGCGGCGCAAG
Organism: uncultured Alphaproteobacteria bacterium; assembly: GCA_963831975.1. Lineage (GTDB taxonomy): Bacteria > Pseudomonadota > Alphaproteobacteria > Rhizobiales > Xanthobacteraceae > BOG-931. The sequence goes on along the minus strand of CAWHSO010000018.1, from coordinate 939,960 downwards.
GCGGTCGAATTCATGTCGGCGCATCCCGACGAGGCCGCCGACATCGTCGCCAAGGCCTATAATCTCGACGTCGAAGTCGCCAAGAGCACGATCAACAACCTGGTCGCCCCCAGCAAATCCGGCGTGCCCTATTGGAGCGCCGGCAATTTCGATTTCGCCGGCATGGACCGCATGATCCGGGCGCAAAAACTGGTCGGCGCGCTGTCCGGCGACGTGGATTGGTCGAAGATCGTCGATACGAGCTTTTTGGCGGACGATCTCAAGCCGAAGAAATAACTACTTCTCCAGCCGCGCGACGATCTCGACGTGGGCGGAATAGCGAAACTGATCGACCGGCGTCACCGCCGTGAGCCGATAGCCGCCGTCGATCAGAATGCGAATGTCGCGGGCGAAAGTCGCCGGATTGCACGACACCGCGACGATGACCGGAATATCGCTCGCCGCGAGCGCGCTTGACTGCGCTTGCGCGCCCTGGCGCGGCGGGTCGAACAGCACGGCGTCGATTTCGTCGAGGTCCTCGTTCACGAACGGATTCTTGAACAGATCGCGCCGCGCGATTTCGATCGGCTTGAGACCGGTCACAGTTGCCGCCGCGCGCTTGAGCGCGGCAAGCGCCGCCTCGTCGGCGTCGACCGCGACGACGCGTGCGCTTTCGGCGAGCCGCAGCGCGAACGGCCCGATGCCGGAGAACAGGTCGGCGACCGATTTGGCGCCGGCGCAATAGGCAAGCGCGCAGTTGCGCGAGCGCCGCCTCGCCCGCCGCGGTGGCCTGCAGGAATGCGGCGGGCGGCAGCGCCACCGTCGCCTTGCCGATCCGCAGCGTCGGCGCGCGCTGCTGCGCGACGAGCTCGCCGTGGCGGGTCAGGCGCGCCAGGCTGTGAGTGGCGGCGACGCGCGCCAACGCGCCTGTCAGCGAAGCCGACAGCGCGCCGGAGCCGCGCACGTCGACGTCGAGGCCGGTATCGGTCGCGGTGACCTGGATGTCCAGCGGCTTTTTGGCAGGCACGAGCACTTCGGCAATCGCCCATGCGGCTTGCAACGCGCCGTCGAGGCTTTTGGGCCAAGACCGGGCAGCGGTCGATCGCGATCACGTGATGGGCGCGCGCGGCGGAAAAGCCGACCTCGAGAATGTCGCGGCCGCCGCGCCTGGCGTGGAATACGGCGCGGCGGCGGCCGTCGCCGTGGGCATCGATCAGGTCGTCGACTGGCGCCGTCGATGCCGGCCTGGCGCAGCGCCGTCACGACGAGGTCGCGCTTCCACGCGCGATAAAATTCGGTTTGCCAATGCTGCACGGCGCAGCCGCCGCAGATGCCGAAATGCGGGCAGATCGGCGCGATGCGCTCGGCGCTCGGCTTGTCGACGCGAAGCAGCTGCCGCCGGTCGGGATGGCCTGGGATGCTCTCGACCTCGACCGTCTCGCCGGGAGCGCGCCGAACACGAAAATCGGCTCCGCGCCGCCCTCGACGACACCGTCGCCGCGATGGCCGATCCGGTCGATCACGAGGCGCTCAACCACGCTCGGCCTCGATGAAAAATTCGCGGTTGCCGTCGCCGCCGGAGATCGCCGACGGCACCACACCGCCGACGCGCCAGCCGAGCGCGGTCAGAAAGGCGCCAATGTCGTTGCAGACCGCGGCGTGGACGGCCGGATCGCGCACGATGCCTTTCTTGACGTCGCGGCGGCCGGCCTCGAATTGCGGCTTGATCAGCGCAACCAGCGTTGCCCGGGCTTTGAGGATATTGCCGACAGCCGGCACGACGAGCTTGAGCGAGATGAAGCTGACATCCACCGTGGCGAAATCCGGCTGTTCGGCAAGGCGCGCCGGATCGAGGCTGCGGATGTCGGTTTCCTCCATCGAGACGATATCGCCGCGGCCGCGCAGGCGCGGATGCAGCTGATCGCGGCCGACGTCGATCGCGTAGACGCGCCGCGCGCCGCGCAAAACCAGAACTTCGGCGAAGCCGCCGGTCGAGGCGCCGACATCGAGGCAGATACGCCCCGTCACGTCGAGATGAAAATGATCGAGCGCGGCTGCAAGCTTGACGCCGCCGCGCGACACGTAGGGATGCTCGGGCTCGGCGGCGATGACCGCGGCGGACGAAATTGCCTCCGACGCCTTGCGCACCGGCACGCCGTCGGCGGTCACCAGGCCCGCGGCAATCGCGGCCTGGGCGCGGGCGCGGCTTTCGAACAGGCCGCGCGCGACCAACAGGCGATCTGCGCGTTCTCGGGCGGTCATGATGGGTGATTATAAACGAGATGCCCGGCATTGCGCCGGGCATCGAACGCTCTGCAAATCCGAAAGCGTCGCCGGCGATCAGGACCGGACGAGCTTCACCGTCTCGCCGCGCATGTTCTGGCCGAGCGCTTCGAACGCCTTGGCGACGATGCCTTTGGCATCGAGGCCGGCCTTGGCGTACATGGCGTTGGGCGAGTCCTGGTCGATGAAGAAATCGGGCAGCACCATCGAGCGGATTTTGAGGCCGCGGTCGAGCACGCCGTGCTCGGCAAGCGTCTGCAGCGCGAAGGAGCCGAAGCCGCCGATGGAGCCTTCCTCGATGGTCACCAGCACTTCGTGCTCGCGCGCCAGCCGCAGCAGCATGTCGACGTCGAGCGGCTTGGCGAAGCGTGCATCGGCGACCGTGGTCGAAAGGCCGAAAGCGGCCAGCTCGTCGGCCGCCTTGAGGCATTCGCCGAGGCGGGCGCCGTAGGACAACAGCGCCACCTTGGTGCCTTCGCGCAGGATGCGGCCTTTGCCGATTTCGAGCGGTATGCCTTCGTCCGGCATCGGCACGCCGCGGCCTTCGCCGCGCGGATAGCGCAGCGCTGACGGGCGGTCGTCGATAGCGACGGCGGTGGCGACCATATGCACGAATTCCGCTTCGTCGGCGGCCGCCATCAGCACGAAGCCGGGCAGGCAGCCGAGATAGGCGACATCGAAGGCGCCGGCATGGGTCGGGCCGTCGGCGCCGACCAGGCCGGCGCGGTCCATGGCGAAGCGCACCGGCAGGCGCTGGATGGCGACGTCGTGCACCACCTGGTCGTAGGCGCGCTGCAGGAACGTCGAATAGATGGTGGCGAACGGCTTGTAGCCTTCGGTCGCCAAACCGGCGGCAAACGTCACGCCGTGCTGCTCGGCAATGCCGACGTCGAAGGTGCGGTTGGGAAACTCTTTCTGGAACAGATCGATGCCGGTGCCCGACGGCATCGCCGCGGTGATGGCGACGATCTTGTCGTCCTTGCGGGCTTCCTTGATCAGGCTTTCGCCGAATACTTTCTGATAAGCCGGCGCGGCCGGCTTGGACTTGACCTGGGCGCCGGTGGCGACGTCGAATTTGACGACGCCGTGATATTTGTCGGCGGATTTTTCCGCCGGCGCATAGCCCTTGCCCTTTTGCGTCACGACGTGAACCAGGATCGGCCCGTTCTTCATGTCGCGCACGTTTTTGAGGACCGGCAGCAGGTGGTCGATATTGTGGCCGTCGATCGGCCCGACATAGAAGAAGCCGAGCTCGTCGAACAGCGTGCCGCCGGTGACCAGGCCGCGGGCGTATTCCTCCATCGCCAGCGCGCGCTGTTCCAGCATTTTCGTCGGCATGCGCTTGGCGACCTGGCGGATGATCTTGCGCACCCGATGATAGGCCTTCCCGGATACCCGGCGGGCGAGATAGGCCGACAGCGCGCCGACCGGCGGCGCGATCGACATGTCGTTGTCGTTGAGGACGACGATGAGGCGGGAATCCATCGCGCCGGCATTGTTCATGGCTTCATACGCCATGCCGGCCGACATGGCGCCGTCGCCGATGACGGCAACGACGTTATTCTGCTTGCCTTGCAGATCGCGGGCGACCGCCATGCCGAGACCGGCGGAAATCGAGGTCGAGGAGTGTGCCGCGCCGAACGGGTCGTATTCGCTTTCGGCGCGTTTGGTGAACCCGGACAATCCGCCGCCCGCCCGCAAGGTGCGGATGCGGTCGCGGCGATTGGTCAGGATCTTGTGCGGATAGGCCTGGTGGCCGACGTCCCAAATCAGGCGATCCTGGGGCGTATCGAAGACGTAGTGCAGGGCAACCGTCAGCTCGATCACGCCCAAGCCGGCGCCGAGATGGCCGCCGGTCACGGCGACAGCGTCGATCGTCTCCTGACGCAACTCGTCCGCCACCTGGCGAAGCTGGCCCGGCTCGAGTTGCCTGAGGTCGTTCGGGGTCTTGATGCGGTCGAGCAAAGGGGTCTTGGAGGCAACAGTCACGCTATGCTCCTTAAAGGACCGACAAACGATTACCGACAAACGGTTTATCGCCTAACGGCGTTTATTGGGGTCTCATGCGCGCCCATCCGCACGCACACACTGATTTGCCTGTCTTTACACCATTGCGGCAGGAAAGGGCAATTTGCCGGTTCCCGGCCGCGGAACTCCCAGGCATTATAGGCCCTTATATGTTGGGTAGCGTTGGGAGTTTTACCATGGCACCGCGGGCGAATTGGAAGGGTTTCCTCAAGCTTTCGTTGGTCTCCTGCAGCATCGGCCTGGTTCAGGCCACCTCGTCGAGGGAAAGGGTCCGCTTCAACATCATTAATCGCGAGACCGGTAACCGTGTACGCTACCGGCAGATTGACGCCGAAACCGGGGAAGATGTTCCCGAGGAGGACCGGGTCAAGGGTTACAAGGTGGCCGACGGCTCGTATGTGCTGCTGGAACCCGAGGAACTCGACGAAGTGGCGCTGGAAAGCACCCACACCATCGATATCGACTCCTTCGTGCCGCGCAAGGAAATCGACGAAATCTACCTCGATACGCCGTATTACCTTTTCCCTGACGACGAGGTCGGGGTCGAAGCCTTCGCCGTGATCCGGGATGCCATGCGGGCCACTGCCCTGGTCGGGCTCGCCCGCGTCGTGCTGCATAATCACGAACACGTGCTCATGCTCGAGCCGCTGGAAAAGGGCATCAAAGCCACGGCGCTGCGCTACGCCGACGAGGTCCGCGACGAAAAGGAGTATTTCTCCGACATCGAGACCGTGAAGGTGCCGAAGGACATGATCGAGCTTGCCGAGCACATTCTCAAGACCAAGCGCGGGCACTTCGATCCGTCGAAGTTTTCCGACCGCTATGAGGATGCGCTCAAGGCGCTGATCAAGGCGAAGAAGGCAGGCAAGCCGGTGCCGGCCGTTCCGGAGCGGCCGAGCAATGTCATCAATCTGATGGATGCGCTGCGCCGTTCGGTCCGTTCGGAGCGCAGTGGCGGTGGCTCCGAACAGCGCGGTAAGTCGCGCTCCGCCCGCTCCAGCACGGCGGCACGCAAACGCGGCGCCGCCAAGACCAAACGTCTCAAACGCGCAAGTTGAACGTGGCGCTCGAAGTCTACCGCAAGAAGCGAAAATTCGGCGTCACGCCGGAGCCGCGCGGCCGCAAGGAAAAAGGCAGCGGCAACCGTTATGTGATTCAAAAGCACGCGGCGCGGCGGCTGCATTACGATCTGCGGCTCGAGCTCGACGGCGTGATGAAAAGCTGGGCGGTCACCCGCGGGCCGAGCCTCGATCCGGGTGAAAAGCGTCTCGCCGTCCATGTCGAGGATCATCCGATCGAATACAACAGCTTCGAGGGTACCATCCCGCAGGGCGAATATGGCGGCGGCACCGTGATGATCTGGGATCGCGGCCAATGGACGCCAGAGGGCGATCCGCACAAGGGGCTTGCCAAGGGGCACCTGACCTTCGATCTCGACGGCGAGAAATTGCATGGCCGCTGGCATCTGGTGCGGCTTCGCGCGCGGCCGAAGGAGCGCCGCGACAATTGGCTGCTGATCAAGAGCAAGGACGAGGCGGCGCGCGGGCCGCGCGGCAAGGATATCCTTGAAGAAGAGCCGCTGTCGGTCGCGACCGGCCGCTCGATAGACGAGATTGCCGAAGGCAAAGGCAGGAAGCGGGTCTGGCACAGCAATCGCGGCGCCGGGAAGGCGCCGGCGAAGCCGAAAGCGCCGGCCGGCAAGCCTGTGGCAAAACCGCGGGTGCGCGCCAAAGCTGCTGTAAAAACGGGTGCGCAGAAAAAGAGCTCACGGGCTTCGCATGACCGTCTGCCCGACTTCATTCCGCCCAGCCTTGCCACCCTGCACAGCAACGCGCCGCGTGGCGCCGAATGGCTGCACGAGATCAAATACGACGGCTATCGCATCCAGGCCCGGCTCGATCACGGCAAGGTGCGCTTGCTGACGCGCAAAAACCTGGATTGGACGCATCGCTTCAAGCCGATCGCGGCTGCGGTTGCCGCACTGCCCGCCGAAACCGCGCTGCTCGACGGCGAACTGGTCGTCGAAAACGACAAGGGCATTTCGAGCTTCTCGCTCTTGCAAACCGATTTGAAGGACGGCCGCGGCGATCGCCTGGTCTATGAGGTGTTCGATCTTCTGTATCTCGACGGCCGCGATCTGACCGGCGAGCCCCTGGTGGCGCGCAAGGCGGCGCTGGAGCGGCTCTTCAAGGGCAGGGGCAAAACCGGCCGCATCCGCTACGCCGAGCATTTTGTCGAAGACGGCGCGGTGATCCTCAAGCACGCCTGCGGCTTGGAGCTCGAAGGTATCGTATCGAAGCGTAAAGATGCGCCTTATCGCTCCGGCCGGTCGGAGAATTTCATCAAGAGCAAATGCCATAACGCCCAGGAATTCGTCGTCGCCGGCTATAGCCCCGCGTCAGCCGATCCGCATGCGGTGGGCGCGCTCACTGTCGCCGTGCACGACAATGGCGAACTGCGTTACGCCGGACGGGTCGGCACCGGCTACACCCGCAAGACCGCGCGGGAGCTGTGGCAGCGGCTCAAATCCTTGAAGATCGACAAGCCGCCGCTCACGCTGCCGCAGGACGAGCGCCGCAAGGACGTCATCTGGGTGAAGCCGCAACTCGTCATCGAGGCGGAGTACCGCGGCGTCACCCATGGTAACGTACTGCGGCAGGCGTCATTCAAGGGCCTGCGCGAGGACAAACCGTCGCGCGAGGTCGTGCGCGAAGTGCCGGTAGCGGCGATGGCGCAGCGGCAGGCGGTGCGGAAGTCGGCAAAGACCAAATCACGCAACAAATCGCCGGCCAAATCGCCGGCAAAGACGCAGCCGGCGAAGCCCGTGGCGGCGCGCGCCAAGGCAAGCGCGCGCAGCCGGGCCGATGTCGGCAACGTCCACCTGACCCATCCCGACCGCGTCTATTGGGTCGATGTCGGCGTCACCAAGGAAGACTTGGCCGAATATTACGTCAGCGTCTGGGACTGGATGGCGCCGCATGTGGTCGACCGGCCGCTGGCTTTGGTGCGGTGTCCGGGCGGCACCAAAGGCCAATGTTTTTTCCAAAAACATATCGCAGACAATGTGAAGGACTCACCGCTCCGCCACGCCGTCGACGCCAAGGAGCACGACGTCATCGCGGTGGAAAAGCTCGACGACGTGGTAACGCTGGTGCAGTCCGGCACGCTGGAAATCCACACCCGCGGCTCGCGGCTGGAAAAACTGGAGTCTGTGTGACCGCATCGTGTTCGATCTCGATCCGGGCGACGATGTGAGCTGGAAGGAGATCGTCGCCGCAGCGCGCGAGGTGCGCGAACGGCTCGAGGCGGTGAAGCTCGAAAGCTTTGCCAAGCTATCAGGTGGCAAGGGTATCCATGTGGTGGTGCCGGTAGCCGGCACCGATTGGGACACGACGAAGAATTTCAGCCAAAAAATCGCGCTCGGCATGGCCGCCGACAGCCCGCAGCGCTACGTCGGCAAAATGACCAAGGCGCTGCGCAAAGGCAAAATCTTCATCGACTATCTGCGCAACACGCGCGAGGCGACCTCGGTGGCGCCTTATTCGACCCGCGCCCGCCCCGGCGCCGCGGTCTCGGCACCGCTATCGTGGGAAGAACTCGGCCGCACCAAGAGCGCCGCCGAATTCACCGTGCTCAACCTGAAAAAGCAGTTCAAGCACGACCCCTGGGCCGACATCGGCAAGGTGCGGCAGAAGCTGCCGGCGAAATAGCGCTCACCCCGCGAGCTTAAAGCGCTCCGCCTTCGGTTCGAACCGCGAGCGGAAGATTTCCGCGTCCAGCGGGTCGGCGAAGCAGTAGCGCACAAAGGCGGCGTAATCGTCCTCGACATACATGTCGAATTTCTCGACGTATTCGATGAGGAAGTTGAGGATTTCGCTGTCATCGGCCAGCTGCCGCCGCGGCAGCACCACCTGATAGGGGCATTCCTCGTCGAGCTTGCGCAGCCATGCGCTTTTGTTGTCCGAATCCATTGTCTTCAGCCCTTGTTCGAACCGTCTAATGTTCACTATTTGTTCTAGATTGTCAAGCGATTTTCCAGGTGGCTTTTCGCGAAAGGTGGGGATTCCCGAAGACGAGGGTGGCGCCGGCCCTAAAATTATTCGACGTCGAGCGGCTCGGTGCCAGTCGGCTTGCCTTGCGCATCGAGGGTGATCTTCTCAACGCGCGCCTCGGCCTGGCGCAGCAAATCCTCGCAACGGCGTTTGAGCGCCTCGCCACGCTCGTAGATGGCGACCGATTCCTCGAGCGGCACCTTGCCTTCTTCGAGCCGCTTGACGATCGATTCCAATTCCTCGATCGCGCGCTCGAACGGCAATTGTGCAATATCGCTGTTGGCTTTCTGCGCCATTCCGGCTCTCCGAGTCGCAATGTTCCGATCTTAGCGTGTTTGCGGCAGCGGCGTCGCTACCCCTGCATCAGCGTCGTGACGTGGGCCGCCACTGAGCTGCCGAGCGCGCGGAGGTCATAGCCGCCCTCAAGCAGCGAGACGATACGGCCCCCCGCGCATTGATCGGCGACATCCATGATCTTTTGCGTGGCCCAGACGAAATCGTCCTCGGTGAGATTGATGTTGGCGAGCGGGTCGCGCATGTGGGCGTCGAAGCCGGCGGAGATGATGACGAGCTCCGGCCGGAAATCGCGCAGCCGCGGCAAAATTCTCGTTTCCAAAGCGGTGCGGAATGCCTCGCCGCCGTCGCCGGGGCGCAGCGGCGCGTTGACCACGGTATTGTGCTCGCCGGACTCGATGACGGCGCCGGTGCCGGGAAACAGCGGCATCTGGTGGGTCGAGCAATACATCACCGATTTGTCGCCCCAGAAAATCTCCTGCGAGCCGTTGCCGTGATGCACGTCGAAATCGATGATCGCGGCGCGCGCAATGCCGTGATGCTTTTGCGCGTAGCGCGCGGCGATGGCGGCGTTGTCGAACAGGCAAAAGCCCATCGGCCGCGCGGTCTCGGCGTGGTGGCCGGGCGGCCGCGTGGCGACGAAAGCGTTTTTGGTCTTCTTGGCCAGCACCTCGTCGACGGCAAGAACGGCGCCGCCCACTGCGCGCAACGCCGCTTCGTATGTGCCGGGCGACATCGAGGTATCGGCGTCGAGCCGCACCATGCCTTCCTTGGGCGAGGCCTCGCGCAGTTCGACGATGTAGTCCATCGGGTGGCACAGCGCGATGGTCTCAATGGCCGCCATCGGCGCCTGCTCGCGGGCGAGCTGCTGGAACTTTTCCGCTTCCAGCGCCTGTTCGATGGCGCGCAGCCGGTCGGGTCGCTCGGGGTGGCCGGCCGGGGTCAAATGTTCAAGGCAAGCGGGGTGGCTGATCAGGAGCGTGGACATCGGACAAATGTAGGATGGGTTGAGCGCCAGCGAAACCCATCATGTGTCGGCACGCTTACGCCAGCGCCGCATCGGCACCGATCAAGCCGGGCGCGCCTTCGACCACGGTGCGTTCGAGCCCGCCGGCTTGAACGGCAAAGTTCTCGGCAAAAAACCGCGCCAGCGCCAGGCGGGGTTGCGCCGTTTCGCCGAGCCTGATCGCGGCCAGCGCCTGCCGCGCCAGGTAACAGCCACCGGTGGTGATACCGAACAGCCGCAGGTAGGGGCTGGCGCCGGCCAGCGCCGCATCGGCGTCCTTGCCGTTTTGGCCTTGGAACCATTGCGTCGCGCGGGTGAGGCTGTCGAGCGCTTCGCTAAGCCGCGTCGACGTCCAGCCGAACGCCGGATCGTTGCTGGCGCTCACGGCATCGACGATGCCGCGCAAATCCTTGAGATGCGCCGCGACGGCGTCGCCGCCGCTGAGCGGTAGTTTGCGCGTCACCAGGTCGATGGCCTGGATGCCGTTGGTGCCTTCGTAGATGGCGGCGATCCGCGCATCGCGAAATAGCTGCGCCGCTCCGGTCTCCTCGATAAATCCCATGCCGCCGTGCACCTGGATGCCGAGCGAGGTGACCTCGTTGGCGATATCGGTCGAGAACGCCTTGGCGACCGGCGTGAGCAACGACAGGCGGTCGTGCGCGGCTTTTCGCGCCGCCTCATCGGCCGAGCGCTCGGAACGGTCGAGCGCCATCGCGGTCGAATAGCAGATGGCGCGCGCGGCGCCCGTGAGTGCGCGCATGGTGAGCAGCATGCGCTTGACGTCGGGATAGGCGATCAGGGCTGCGGATTCCGTCGCCTTCATTCCTGGCGTGCGGCCCTGCTTGCGCTCGCGGGCATAAGCCAGCGCCTGCTGGGTGGCCGCTTCGGCGATTCCGACGCCTTGTACGCCGATCGCCAGCCGCGCGCGGTTCATCATGGTGAACATGCAGGCCATGCCGGCATTCTCTTCGCCGATCAAAAAGCCAACGGCGCCGCCTTCGTCGCCGAGAATCATGGTGCAGGTCGGCGAACCGTGGATGCCGAGCTTGTGCTCGACCGAATGAGCGCGCACGTCATTGCGCTTGCCCGGCGAGCCGTCGGCATTGGGCAGAAATTTCGGCACCAGGAACAGCGAAATACCCCGCGTGCCCGGCGGCGCATCGGGCAGGCGCGCCAGCACGAAGTGAATGATGTTTTCGGTGAGGTCGTGCTCGCCATAGGTGATGAATATCTTTTGCCCTTTGATGCGGTAGCTGCCGTCGGCGCCGCGCTCAGCGCGGGTGCGCAACGCGCCGACGTCGGAGCCGGCCTGCGGCTCGGTAAGCTGCATGGTGCCGGTCCATTCGCCGGTCACCATTTTCTCCAGGTAAATGCGCTTGAGCTCTTCGCTGCCGTGGGCGTGGAGCGCATCGATCGCCGCGATGGTCAACAGCGGGCCGACGGCAAACGCCATGGCGGCGGCATTCCACATTTCGATGCAGGCGATGTTGAGCGACTGCGGCAACGCCTGGCCGCCCCATTCCACCGGCGCCGCCAGCCCGTTCCAGCCGCCGTTGCGCCAGGTGGTGTAGGCTTCCTTCCAGCCAGGCGCGGTGGTGACGACACCGTCCTTGAACGGCGTGCCGAACGTGTCGCCGATCCGGTTGAGCGGCGCGATGACCTCGCCGGCGAGGCGGGCGGCTTCGGCCAGCACCGCCTCGACCACATCCATGGTGAGATCGCCAAACAGCCCTTCGTCGAGCGCGGATGAAAACGCAGCGCCGTGCTTGAGCGCGAAGCCGATGTCGGCGAGCGGGGCCCGATAGGTCACCGGCGGTCTCCATAGGTTTCAACGGTTTGCACACCTGGCGGCGGCGCAATGTCGTCCGGCAAAAAGAAGTCTTGCGCCAGAGGCTCTTTCGGGTCGACGCGATAGCGGTCGAAGTCGGTGACGCCGCGCTCGGCGAGAAAATTGTCGTCTATCAGAAAGCGCCCGGTCAGCTCACGCGACGGGCTGGAAAAAACCGCATGAGCCGCGTCCGCCATGATGTCCGGCTTGCGCGCCTGGCGCATCCGCGCGTCGCCGCCAAGCAGGTTCTTGATCGCGGCAGTGGCGATGATGGTGCGCGGCCACAAGGCGTTGACCGCGATGCCTTGGCTGCGCAACTCGCCGGCGAGGCCCAGCACGACCAGGCTCATGCCGAACTTCGCCATGCTGTAAGCGGTGTGCGGCGCGAACCATTTCTCCTTCATGTCGAGCGGCGGCGAGATCATGAGGATGTGCGGATTGGCCGCCTTCGCCAGATGGGGGATGGCCCATTTCGAAACGACGAAGGTGCCGCGCGCATTGATCTGGTGCATGAGGTCGAACCGCTTCATGTCGGTATCGACCACGGGCGTGAGCTGAATGGCGCTGGCATTATTGACCACGATGTCGATACCGCCGAATTTTTGCGCCGTCTGGTCGAGCGCGTCTCGCACAACGCCTTCGTCGCGCACATCGACCACCAGCGGCAGCGCCTTGCCACCGGCGCGCTCGATCTCCTCGGCCGCGGTATAGATTGTGCCGGCAAGCTTCGGATGCGGCTCGGCGGTTTTGGCCGCGATGGCGATATTGGCGCCGTCGCGCGCGGCGCGCAGCGCGATAGCAAGGCCAATGCCGCGTGAGGCGCCGGTGATGAACAGGGTTTTGCCGGCAAGCGACATCGCCGCCTCACTTCTTGCGCGACAGGAAAGCGGAAAATGCCGCGCGCGCTTCGTCCGACTGCAGACGGTCCTTGAAATGCATCACTTCGGTATCGATCTGCCGGACCACAGCGTCAAGATGGCCGCGCAGCAGCCGGCGCGACACTGCGACGGCGCCGGCCGGCAGGGCTGCGATCTCCCGCGCTGCCTGCAACGCAACGGCGTCGAGCTCGGCAGCATCGACCACTTTGTTGACGATGCCGGCTTCTCGCGCCTGCTCGGCCGAAAGCGGATGCCCCATCACCAGCATCTCGAACGCGCGCGCATAACCCATGCGCATCGGCGCCAGCAGGCTCGACGCCGCTTCCGGGATCAGCGCCAGTTTCAAGAACGGCGTGGTGAAGGTGGCATCGACCGAGGCGACGACGTGATCGCAGTGGAACAGCAGGGTGGTGCCGATGCCGACGGCAAGCCCGCCGACCGCGGCGACCAACGGTTTTTGGTTGTGCGCCAGCGCCTTGAGAAATTCCAGCGTATGCGGCCGCAAGGCGCCGCTTTGCGCTGATTCGAGAAACTCACCGATATCGGCGCCGGCGCAAAAGGCGCCTTGGCCGCCTGCGAGCACGAGGCAGCGGATCGTCTCGCTCGCCTCCGCCTCGCGCATGGCGCGGGTCATCGCCGCATACATCGGTTGCGTCAGCGCGTTCTTCTTTTCCGGGCGATTCATTCGGATGATGCGAACGGCGCCGTCGTCGGTCACGACGATAGAATCGGACATGGTATCGCCCTCAATGCACAATGCCGGCCAGGTCGCGCAACGCGCCGGCGGCCAAGCCGGACATTATTATCGGACATTATTATATGGCGCTTGGCGGGCGAGGATAGCGGCGTGGCCGGCCCGAACATTGCTTGGCGCAGGCCCCCCCGCTATGTTGCGGCTGCCGGCCCAGGCGGCCGGCGCCAATCCGACGGTATTGGGGCGTAGCCAAGTGGTAAGGCAGCGGATTTTGATTCCGCCATTCCCAGGTTCGAATCCTGGCGCCCCAGCCAGCCAGTCTAGTCTCTGGGGGGTGTGTGCCGTCCAAGGGAAATCACTCGACGTTGCCGGCAGTTAGCGGGATCTAATGCGGTCTCTGCAGCTCAATTTCTCGAATTTTAGGTCACCAGCGCTCAATTTTGCAGGCGAGTCTCCGGTCGCCAATTTTCAATATCCGTTCCTGGCCGGCAGAGACTCGGTTTGCGTCGGATGAGAACGGCGTCGGTCGAACAAATTCGCGCCATGAGAACTGTAGTATTTGAGGGAACGGTTGACGTTCCAAGCGCATTCAGATCATTACGCTGATATCGCTCGTAACGGCCGATGTTGGCTCAAAGCCGTTTTCTTTTTAACAGGAAGGAGTGGGGCGCAGGACGAGGAATAATTTTCCCGATCCACCAAATTGGGGCGGTCCATTATGGCGCCAGCCCGTGAGGGTCTCGGTTGTGCTAGGCACCTCTGGAGAATAGCCAGCACCCCGCATTTCCTCCGCTCAGACTGCGCAAGGCCAACGAGAACCGAGATCACAAACGGTTTTCCGGCACGGAGGGAATTAGCTGGTAGATGCGGGGGCGGCACGTTCGTGCTCTTCGAGGAGCGCGCGAAGCTCGAGACATTCGCCCTCCGTGAGCACCCAATCCGCCGCGGCGCAGTTGGCCCGCACCTGGGCTGGCGAGGTCGCGCCCGCAATGACACACGGCACCGTGTCGCACCGAAGCAGCCATCCGATCGCAAGTTCCAAGATCGATCTTTGCCTTTGGCTTGCCCAAGCCCCGAGTTGCTCGATAAACTTCATTTCGGCACTGTTGAGAATTCGTTCTCCGGCTGCGCCCCACCGCGCAATACGACTACCTTCTGGCGGGCGCCGGCCAAACCGGTATTTGCCTGTCAGAAGACCCGACGCGAGCGGAAAATATGGCAGAAGACCGAGGCCATGCGTCTCGCACCATGGGAGCAACTCGCGTTCGGCGCTCCGCCGCAGCAGTGAGTATTGGACTTGAACACTTACGAACGCTCCCCGTCGCAGGCGGTTCAAAGCATCTATATGGACACCCAGCACTTCCGCCGAGACGTTGCAAACGCCAATGAACCGGATCTTGCCCTGCCGGACAAGGTCCGCCAATACACCTGCCGTCTCGTCGATGGGAATGTGCGGATCGGGCTGATGTAGCTGGTATAAATCGATGTAGTCCGTCCTTAGCCTGTGCAGGCTCGCATCCACAGCATTGAGGATGAAACGCCGGGAAGCGCCGCCGCTGCCAGGCATGTCTTCCCGAGGCATGCCGAATTTGGTGGCGATGACGGCCTCGCCGCGCCGACCAGTCAAGGCTTTGCCGAGAACTTCTTCAGATCGTCCGTCGCCATAGATATCGGCAGTGTCGAAGAAGTTTATTCCTTCATCCAGCGCTGTACGTATGACGGCTTCGGACTGTGTAGTGTCGATCACCGAGCCCAGGCTATTGCAACCCAGACCGACCGCGCGGACCAAAATAGGAGAGTTGGCGAAACGTCGCTCGCGTATGGCCCTACCTCGTTGGCAGTGCGGCCACCCGTGCACCGTCATAGAAGTTCGTGGTGGTGGCGGCAAACTTTGTCGAATGCGTTGGCGAAGGCTTCAATCGCGTATATATCGTAGCGTCGGAATGCGGGCACGGCAAAGGCTTGCAGCGACTCCGCGCAAGGGAGATCGCCGGGCCTCAGCCTGACGTCGCGGTCCGCGTGCACGATCGCGGTTGGGGCCCCTTCGCGATAAATATCCGCTTCTTGATAAAGGTTTTGAAGATGAAGTGGCTGGCTGATGCCATTCCATGTCCAACTGTCTACCCCTTCGGCGCAAACCGCCTCGATGAAGCAATGCAGAGGCAGCCCGGACAACGCCTCAGGAACGTAATGGCCATGGGGATTGTACCATGCACCCATTGTGCTACCGGATCCGGATGGCGGGCGATGCGCAACGATCCCTGGCGTCCCCTCCAGCAGGTCCCAGAAGCAGTTCATCGCTCTATCGATCTCCGCAACACGTTCGTCGAAATGGCGAAGTTGCACCCGCCCGAGCGCGGCGCTGAACGGATGCAGACGAGAGGTCACTCCCCCAAGGGGAAGCGGGGAAAAGCGAGATAGGCTGGCATCGTCCACGCTTTGCGGGTGGAAGCGTTCGCCATGGCCCCAAGCGATCACGCGGTCACGCAGCGCGCGATCGGACGTCACCACCAGTCCGCCTTCGCCCACGGCAAGACCTTTGCGGTTCAGCGAAAAGACTCCGATATCAGCGATCGTTCCCTGCTTGCGGCCTCGGTACATTCCGCCCAGCCCATGCGAGGCGTCCTCGATGACCAGAATGCCGCGAGCGCGAGC
This sequence comes from uncultured Alphaproteobacteria bacterium, assembly GCA_963831975.1. Lineage (GTDB taxonomy): Bacteria > Pseudomonadota > Alphaproteobacteria > Rhizobiales > Xanthobacteraceae > BOG-931. The sequence goes on along the minus strand of CAWHSO010000018.1, from coordinate 924,263 downwards.
CGCCAGCATGATAATATCCATTTCGCAGGGATAACCGAGAAGATGGGTAACTACGATCGCTCTGGTACGTGGCGTGATCTTTGTCTCGAGGTCGGCGGGCGAGATGGTCATGCTGAAAGGGTCGACATCGGCAAATATGGGCGTAGCGCGCAAAGTCATGATCGGGGTGACACTCGCCCAATATGTGCAGGGCGGCACTATCACTTCGTCGCCGCAACCGACGCCGCATGCAAAAAGGGCCGCGAGGATGGCATTCGTGCCGGAGCTCTCTGCCACGACAAAGTTCGTGCCAATCCAAGCGGCAAACTCGTCCTCGAAGGCTGCGATAAGCCTTGCGCGTTCTTCGTCTTGCGCGTTCAGGACATCCAGACAGGACTTTACGTCCTCCTGCCCTATGAGAGGCCAGCTAAAGAGATGATCGGGCCTGTCTTCGATAGCCCGGCATCCGCCGAGCAGGGCTAGAGCGCTCACGGTCCATACTACTCTATCGGTACAACATCGAACGCGAGTGTCAGCCGCGTCCCTTCTCCGACGAAGGGGTTGGTCCCGTGCCAACAATATGATGGGAACAACACAAGGCGCCCAGCCGCCGGCTGAATCACATGGTCCGGTTCCAAGACGGGACGCGTGTCGAAGCCCGGCGCCCCGAAATTGAGCCAACCTTGCTGACCTTCAGCGAAGATCGCCGGCGGCAGCTTGACATAGAAAACGGAAGACAGCCAACCGTTCTGATGCACGTGATTGAGATGAGAGCCGCCGCTGCGCTGCGCTACCGACCAAGAATCAAGAATGCGAAACCTGCCTGTATTCCGGCTGGCCAGGGGGGATGGTATGGCCTTGAGCATTTCTACGTATTGTCCCACGCACGCCGTCGCTGCGGCAAAAAACGCGTGAATCTCGGGTGTCCGGGAGCGGTGCAGATTGGAATAGGTCTGCGTCCCGTTCCTTACGGACTGATCGAAAGGATGCGCGCGCATCGTATGTGAGCGCTGCAGCGCTTCTGCTAAATCCGTGAGAAACGTTGGCAAGTCGAGCCAACCGTCCGGAACGGGTAGTTCATAGATCCGAATCAGGTTCGCGTAGTTGTACAGTTTGCGATACCGTGGATCGTTCAGGAGCCGCCATGTCGTGGCTAGACGTGCGGTTACCTGCTGCGCGTTCGGGAGCCGCAAATGTAGGCGTTCAAGAATTGGCGCCACTTGGGAATAATTGCCCAGCATCAGGTGCGCGTCGCAGAACGCAAGCACAGCCGCCGGGTTGCCCGAGGCTGTGCTTACAGCGGCCTGCGCGTGGTCAAGCGCCTCGCGAGGTCTCCCCAGGGCCCGCGCTACGACAGACGCGGAAATATGCAATACGGGATCGGCGATGGAGGCGCGGGCGATGGTATCGACCAGCAACAGGTAGGCTTCTTGGTCTCTCTTGCCAAAACTCAAAGCCTTCGCGAGTTGGGCGACCAGTTGCGGCGAATCAGGGTAATCGCGGAGTGTTTGCCTAAGCTGAGCCGTTGCGGCATCGATATCCTCCGTGCGCATCCAGATCAATTGTGCCAGGTCGCGATGCACCGCGCCGTCGAGCGGATTGCAACGGATCGCCTGGCAATAGGCCAACGTGGCGTCCCGATATTCGCCTGCGCCCTGAAGTGCGCGCGCCAGCAAAGCCAAAGTCTCGGAGCCGTTCGTTCCAAGCGCCATGGCTTGCCGCGCCAATTCGACGGCTGCTGGAAAATCTCCGCAGCGCTCCGCCATAACGGCGCAATTGTGGTGGGCGGAGCCACTTTGAGGATGCGCCGCAGCGATCTCTTTGCAGACCAGGTAAGCTTCGTCTTCTCGTCCAGTATCGGCGAGCGCTTGGGCGTGCGCTGCAGTCGCCGCATATGCTGCTCGCTCACCGTGATGCATTGTCCGCGGCCGGCCGCCCTCGCTGCTTGAAAGGGCGTCTTGCGTGACATGGGGGCTCATGACAACTCCGCTGATTTAATTCACGATGCCGGCGCAGATCGCTTGATCTTTTCTCGGAGTCATACTATAGGTAGCATGGATTTGGAATACCAGCTAAGGGGGCGTTGATATGGAGGGGTGTTATGGAAGCAGCTATTGAAAATTATGTGGCGCGTGCGAAATCCGATCCGGCCTTCTTTGACCGTCTTGTAAATCACCCGGACTCTGTCCTTGAAGGTTTCTCTGCAATTGAAACAAAGGTGCTGAGCGCCATTGACGGCATGTCTCCTGATGCAGCCGTCAAAGATTTACTTGCCTCGCCTTCCAACGACCACTGCTATCGCACGAGCTGCGGCATCTCGTCGTTCATCACGTAATCCATCTGGCAGATTTATGACCTGCGCACTGCGCGCTGGAATTGTGCGCGCAGTGCGCGTTCAGGACTCGACGTGATCGGCGATTATGAAGCTGTCCTTGAGCAGCTTGGTATCGAGTATCGGCGATTAAAATATTGGCTGGCCGTGCGCACGCCGCCAGCGCCGCAAGGCTGGAAACTCCATATATCCGTCACGCCAGCTGAGGCAGAGCGGCTGCTTAACACAGTTGGACCCTGGCTTAAGGGCAGCGGAATGTCATTCAAAGTCGCAAGGGATTGCGACGTTCTGGAAGCGCTCAATGCCGGTCAACTGGGAGCGACACAAGTCGGTAAATTCATCACCATTTACCCGGCGCCAGATCGTGCTCGCGCCGTCGCCGAGGAGGTGTGCCGGCTTACAAAGGGATTTCAAGGGCCCGCCGTTCCAACGGACATGCGTCTCGGTGACGTCATTTACAGCCGCTTCGGGGCCTTTCTGCCTGCTTTGAAGCGCGATCGACTTGGAAAAGTGCATCGGCAGGTCGCGCTGCCGGACGGCTCACTGCGCGACGACAGCTACATGATACCGTATCGGACACCAGAAGGCGTGGAGTGCCCGTTCGAGGAACTTGCGCAGCCATGGCGCCGGCGTGCTGCTGCGCCTCGTCAAGGATTGTTCGGACCGGGCTATCGGATCGTCAATGTGCTGCACGAGGCGCCGAAGGGCGCGTTGTTTCTGGCAATTTTTTTAAAGGACCCCGCAAGCGTGAAGGCTTGCGTCCTGAAACAAGGCCGTCCGCATTGCATGTCGGACCGCTATGGGCGGGACGTCCGCTGGCGGTTGAAGCGCGAGTTTGAGATTTTGAAGCGACTCTCGGCGGTCGATGGATTACCGCGAGCGCAGGAATACTTCGAAGTCGACGGTAACGGTTATCTCGCGATCGATTACTTGGCGAGCAAGAGCATCGAGGAGACGGCGGCCGGCCTGCTAAAGCGCCGGCCATGGTCGGAGGTCGAATTATCCAGCCGGCGTCAGCTGCTCAATCACCTGAACAGATTGATCGAAATTGTTGATGCGATCCACGCGGAGGGCTTCGTCCATCGCGACATCAACAACACGAATGTCAGGAGCGGTCCATCCGGCGAGACATATTTGTTCGATTTCGAGATGGCGCATCGTGTCGGCGATCCGATACCGACCGTTGGACTTGGGACCGCGGGCTTCGTTCCGCCTGAACGTTCCGCTGCCGATCCGCCAGATTTTTCTGATGACGTCTATTCTTTGTGCTGTGTTGCCCTCTTAATTCTAACCGGCATCGACCCGCGCCGAACACTCTACCCCGATGCCGATCGCAGGGTCGAAGAAATCCTTGCCTTGACCGGAGTCCCGGAGGAGCTCGAAGCGCTGGCAACTGCAATCGGGTATGGCTTGGGGAGCGGTCGTGACCGGCGTGACACGCTTGATCAGTTGCGTCGCGCGGTTCGCGTGGCACTGTCCGCCCTGGAGACCACAACAGGCGCAACACCCCGCGTGTCGAATGGCCGCCTCCTTGAGAATGACGCTCTCCAGGACCTGCTTGCCAAGGCCGTGGAGGGGCTGATTGAGCAGGCGCCTCGCGATCCGTCCGGGATTTGGCTTTCGCTGCCGCTTCACGCCGGCGATCAGGGTACGGATCGCGATGATCTAGAAGTGTTGCGCAGCGCGCATTGTGGAGTTTCCGGTATTTTGTACACCCTTGCTGAGCTCGCCCGGCACGGCTGGAGCTCAGACGGACGGGTCCAGGAAGATGCGCAACGTGCCGCCGGATGGCTGCTCGACGGCAGCACGACAGCCGACGCCGATTTGCCGGGGCTGCATTTTGGCGAAGCAGGTGTTGCGCTGGCGCTCCATAAATCGGTTTCCGCCGGTCTCGTCCAAGGGCATCCGGCCATAAATTGCGCCATATCCAGCCGACTTCCGGGGGTGCTCGATTGGGCCGATCTTTGTCACGGCGCAGCAGGTCAGGGTCTTGCAGCGCTGACAGCCGCTCCCCATCGCGCCGAAGCCTGTCTGGAATACGTACTGCACTCGCAACATGAGGACGGTTCCTGGGCCATGCCTGATGATGCCCCAGCGCTGGCGGGAGCGAAGCTCACGGGTTTCGCTCATGGCTGCGCCGGTATTGTCTATTTTCTTGCCGAATACTGCCTGAGGATCGGCTCATCGCGAGCTGAGCCAGCTCTGCGGCGCGGGTTGAAGTGGCTCACACATTTGAGCTTCGAAGGGGGCAATGGGTCGCTACAGTGGCCATACTCCGCAACCAACAGCGAGCCATCCATGTGGTGGTGTCACGGCGCGCCGGGGGTCGCTTTGGCCTATTTGCGTGCGTTCGAATTGACTGCCGACAAGCCATTGCTGGAGATCGCTCTGCGTGCGCTTGCCACGCATACGCCCAATATCCGCTACGGCAACCTGAGCTACTGCCACGGATTGTGCGGGCTGGGGGAGATCTATCTAGATGCCTACCGCGTGACGCGCGACCCTCAGTGGTTTTCCCGAGCGCGCGCGCTTACGGTCCCGATCGCGGCGCTGGCCCGCAATGAGGGATCCGGGGCCACTTGGACCGTCGAGGATCCAAACATCCCAACTGCAGATCTGGGTCTGGGACTGGGCAGTGTCGTCCACTTTCTGTTGCGGTTGCGCGCTGGACCCGATGAGATTGGGCTGCCCCTATTGCCAGATCCGATGTCTGCAAGTGCCAGGATTTGAGCTATGCGTGCCACGATGGTGAGGCCGATATCTGCGGTGAGTGGGCAGACACGGCCGGCGGTTACGAATTGCCGTCGGGCGGAAGCGGGCTCGCACATTGGCGCCGGTTTTCACGACCACACACACCACGGCAGAAGCCCGCGACCATGAATGAGAATCCTACGAACTGCGAAATACAGCAAGCTCCCGGAGCGAGCTTGATTGTCGCCTTCTCTCAGTTGGAATCCGGCCGGCCGGATGAAGCCGAGCGACTCCTGGCAGCGCATACGCGCACGCATCCGAATGACGCGCAGGCCTGGCTGCTACGTGGCCTTGCAAAGCAAGAGCTCGGCCATTCAGCCGTCGCCCGCGGCTGCTATGCGAAAGCCCTCTCGCTTGTCCAGCAGGGCGCCCTGCCCACGGGCGACGACGCTAGCGCCGAACGATGGGCGAGCCTTTGGCGAAACGCCGCCGAGCGGGTAGAGCACGATCGCCGAATCCTCGTTGAAGGGATATTGGATCGGTTTCGGGAGCAATACGGTACCGCGAACCTGAAGCGCGTCGAGGCCGCGCTCACTGCCCATCTCAGGAAGCAGGAGCCGCACTACCCGGACGATCGGCAACGGCCCGTTTTCCTCTTCTTCCCCGGCATCCGCGTCCAACCCTTTTACGATCCCGCCGAGTTTGCCTGGACCGGGATCTTGGAGCAGAATACCTGCGCGATTCAGCAAGAATTGCTTGCCGTCATGGAGCGCAAGAGAAATGTCGAACTATTCTATGACGAGGATCGGAGTGTCTATAAGAGGCTGATGCCGGATTGGGAGGCCTATTTTTTCTTCCGATACGGCCGGCGCTACGACCAGAACCACAGCGAATGCCCTGCGACCTCCGAAGTCCTTGCGCGGCTTCCCCTGTGCCACATCCCAAATTTCTCCCCGGAAACTCTATTCTCGTTCATCGCGCCACATGGCTGTATCAAGCCGCACCGTGGCGTCTCGAATATCCGTCTCGTGGTGCATCTGCCGCTTTTGATTCCAGGCCCCTGCTCGCTGAACGTGGGAGGCATCGTGCACGTGTGGCAGAGGGGCCGTGCGGTGGTGTTCGACGATACATTCGTTCACGAAGCGCGCAACGACACGCCTTCGGAACGCGCCGTCCTGCTTCTCGACATTTGGCATCCGGATTTGACCGGTGAGGAGAAGAACGCGTTGACTGAGGTGATCTCGGCGCTGTCCGATTTTGAGCCGCTCCCGGATGAGGCTGACGCGCAATGAGCCTTCGCATCGTCGGCCGAGAGGCGGCGACAGCTTCCGATGGCCCTGCGACCGGGCGGGTCATCGCCTTTTTAGTCATCATGTTCGCAACGGAAGCGGCGAACGGACCGTCGGGGTTACTACAACTGCCGGTGCTCCGCTACGCGAAGGACCAGCTGCACCTAAGCGCGACGGCGATCAGCCTGTACCAGTCATTGATTGCCGTTCCCTGGCTGCTCAAGCCGTTGTTCGGACTGATCTCCGACGTCGTGCCGATCAACCGGTCACGCCGTCAGGCCTATCTCGTCGGCGCGACCCCGGTGGCTCTCGGAGCATTGATCGCACTCATGACCCGGCCAGGGTCGATCCTCTTGCTGTCGGACCTCATGCTCCTGACGACGGCAATGGCTGTTTGCAGCAGCGTCTGCGGCGCGCTGCTGGTTGAAAATGGTCAAAGATTGCAAGCTTCTAATGTTCTTGTGAATTATCAATGGCTCGCCTTGAATCTTACGCTGATCGCCGCTGCGCTGACGGGAGGCTACCTGACGCAGTGGCTCGCGCCGGCGGCGGCTGTTGGCGCGTCGGCGGCCGTGCTGACCGCCTTTACCGCGCTCGCGATGACGTCCTCTATCTTGATAACGCCGGAGACGAGGCGACCTCCGGGCCTGCCAGCGGCAGGGATTATGTCTACAATCTCCAGAGGAGTCGTGCAGAACAGATTGCCGGTTCTGGCGATCTTTCTCTTTCTATACATGTTCAGTCCGAGCATCGGATTGCCGATCTATTTTCACATGACAAACGACTTGCACTTCTCGCAGCAATTCATCGGCACGTTGCAATCTATCGGATCCGCGGGCGCGGTGTGTGGTGCGTTGGCCTATCGCCTGGTATTCGCTCGGCTGCGCACGCTGAAGATGCTGCAATTGACGATCGTCATGGGTATTCTATCGACGCTTGCTTACCTGTTTCTCGCCGGACCTTACAGTGCGGGCTTGCTCAATTTCCAAGGTGGTTTTGTTGGCGCCATCACGGTGGTCGCATTGGCATCGCTCGTTGCAGATTTCTGCCCGGCAGGTCCGGAGGGCTTCACTTTCGCAATTCTTGCGACCATCGAAAACCTCGCCGTTCGTGCCTCGGACATAAGCTGGAAGCTATGTGTATGATCACCTGGTCGATCATCGGTTCGCGCCACTGGTCATCATATCCGCCTTTGCCACGCTGCTCTGCGTGCCACTTTTGCCGTTCCTGAATTTGTACAACAAGCCGCAAGGCGTCGCCTATCGATCTAAGGTCGCGCACGAGTAAAACTACCGTCGGCCGCATGATCTTAAATGTGCTCAACCTAATGTGGTCTTGTGATGAGCCGTGACGCATGCTGCAAATAAGGAATGGAGTGCAATGACACTTGATGAATCCGTTAAACTATACGCGAGGAGTAACGAAAAGCGACGAGCGGCGTTGGCCAGCGGTCGCGGCGATGTTGCCGCTCGAAACGAGGCGGCGGAAGTTTGGAATGCCTGGTGCAAAGACGTTGTCGCCGAATTGGACGAACTGAAATCCTGCGGAGAGAAGCTGTTGCCATGTCCAAGCGAGAGCACGTCCACTCGAGAAGGGTGGGAGGGGATGATGGCCGAATGGAGGTCAAAGCATAGTGAGATGATGAGAGCATGGATCGATCGATCTACCGTGGATTTTTCAAGCTTTAGGTTTTCTTCCGGGGAAAGCGCATTGAGGTCAGCGGCCGAGATTGCTTGCGGCGGTAATTCTCGCTCCAGTGAAGGCGGCGGCGAAAATGAGAGACAGATAAGCCCTCTCGTCGCGCGGTTCGAGGAAGAGGCGGTCGCGTACCGCTTTAACGTGTTTAAATTTCCTGGTCCGGTTCGATTCACCGGCGCATGTTTTGATGGGCCAGTTTCGTTTAACGAAGCTGTTTTCATGATGCCGGTCTCCTTTAACCACGCTACATTCAAATGGGTCGCGTCGTTTTACGGAGCGACATTCAAAGACGATACGTTCTTCAAAAAGTCACGCTTCAAGATGGCCGCCGTCTTCCGGAGAGCCAAATTTTCTGGTCTATCGACCTTCTATGGAGCAATCTTTGATAACGAAGCTTGGTTTCAGCGAGCGGAATTCAAAGGGCGCACATCGTTTGTGCAGTCGGATTTTAATGGATTAACAGATTTCTCCGATGCTCATTTTATCTCAGACGCTCGTTTAAAAAGAGAGATTGAATTTCGCGCTGTAGCGGTAAGACGAACACTTAGCCTGTCTGGAACCAAGTTCGACGCTATTCCGGATTTTACTGAAGCGCAGTTTTCTTCAGCGCCACGTCTCGATAACATGACTCTTGGCCCTGATGTAGAAGCGGCAAGCTTCTGGCTTACTGTTTTTCGACATTGTGACGTTAACACGGCTGCGCGTTACCGCGAGTTGAAACGACTTGCGATTCAGGCGCATAACCATGAGCTTGAAAATCGGTTCTTTCGTGCAGAGCAGCGGGCCTACTGCAGCGCCTTTTGTAGCCCACGGCCCTGGAGAGCCGGCTGTGCGCGTTGGTGGCTGGCCACTGCGTATGACGCACTATCCGATTTCGGTTGTTCGGCAACGCGCCCGCTGCTGCTGTGGGTCGCCTCCGTTCTCTGCTTCGCCTTCCTCTATCGCGCGTTTTTACCCCAAAGCTGCACTTACCCAGATAGATTTTGGCTATCAATGTTCCTGTCGTTGAGTAATTCAATTCCCGGGGTGGGATTGAGCAAGACGTTCGACGCCGAGCAAATAATTTCTTGCTTCAATGGCGGGGTCTTAAACGAGTTCGCCGTTAACTTCGGATACATTGGGATTGTCCAGTATGTATGCAGTATAATTCTCATCTTCCTTTTCGGTCTCGGTCTCCGAAGTATCTTTAGAATCAAATGACGCGAGCACGAATAGTGTTGGGGGGCGAGCGTCCCGCGGTAGGCCTTGGACGACGTCCCCGGGCGCGGGCAGTAAAACGCCTGGCTTGGGGACGCGCGCCATGACTATGACAATCTCCCCCATACTTTCCGACTTCGCAGGCAGAGTCTCGGGCGTGGATCTGACTCGCTCTCTGACGCCGGACGAGGTCCGAGCGATAGAGGCCGGGATGGACCGATTCGCCGTACTCGTGTTCCATGGACAGAACATAACCGACGATCAACAAATAGAATTCAGCTCGAATTTCGGTCCACTGGAGCAGCCCAATGTCGAAAACGTTATCGCCCAGGGCGAGCGATGCCTTAGTAGCTCCATAGAGGATGTCTCAAATCTCGACGAAAATAACAAACCGCTCGCTCGTGACGATCTTCGGCGCATTTTCATTCTAGGCAACCAGCTTTGGCATTCAGACAGCTCGTTTCGGACAGTACCTCCGAAATACTCTATCTTGTCCGGTCGCGTCACCGTGGCACAAGGCGGTTATACCGAATTCGCCGATATGAGGGCGGCCTACGACGAACTGGACATCCAGACGAAAACTCTCGTCGAACACCTGCTCTGTGAACATTCCTGGATTTACTCCCGTGAGGCGCTGGGTTTGACTGAGGTGAGCAAGGCCGAAAGGACCGCCTTCAATCCGGTCCAACAACCGCTGGTGCGGGCTCACCCGGTCACCGGAAGAAAATCTCTGTATCTGTCGTCGCATATTGGCGCCATTGCCGGTTGGCCAATGCACGAGTCTCGGCCGTTCATCAGCGAGCTCACCGAGAGGGCCGTCTGCGCCAGCTTGATCTACCGCCACGTCTGGCGCCAATACGACCTCCTGATGTGGGATAATCGCACGACGATGCATCGAGTCGTTCCGTTCGACGACACAAAGGTCAGGGATATGCGCCGCACCACCGTCGCGGGCGATCCCGACCAGCATCGCACTGTGCCGCTCAAAAGAGCGCGCGAGTGAACTCCGCCTGTTGACCGACGCCTGTCGTTCACACCACCAGGAACCTATCGGCAGGTTGAGAGCACGGGGGCAAGATCGCTAGGCGACGCCGCGTCAGGCCTATACTCCCGAGAAAGCCCTTAAGTGATAAAAGCAGCCATCGGCGCTCGATTTCGGGACCATGCCGAGGATGGTGGCGCAAAGCGAGGTGGATGATGGCCTTAATCGAACTGGTCGGAGAGACAGGCATAGCGTCGGCCATCGTTGGCGAAGCACTGTTGGCCCGTGAGTTTTTCGCTGATCCAGTTGATCGGATCGTGGATGGAGTGTTGGATCGCTCGCCTGCGCGCTTGCCGGGGCGTTCGTGCAAGGTGCTATTCGAGGGGCTTGAAGCGCGTCCTTTTCATGACGCCTATGACTGTAAGATGGCGTGCGAGATCGAGGCAGTATGGAGTCAGCTCCGGTGCGAGCTTCGCACAGCCTGTGATTATGGCCCGTTCTCAGTTTATCGGCAGGCGGGGAGCAATTTCACGGACGCCGAGCATTGGTCCACGCTCAACCTTCTTTTGCCTGCGGGGCGCCTGGCTCCCCAGGCCAGCCTATGCCCAGCGACGGTAGCGATGCTCCGGGCCAGTGAGGCATTCTGCGAAGTCGCTGTAATTTCTCGACTAATGTCCGGCGGCCACATTTTGCCCCATTGCGGGCCGTGGAACGCCCGCCTTATCGTCCACGTCGGGATCACAACGCCCGAAGCGGCGCAGATGCGGTGTGCGTCAGAACTGCGACGCTGGGAAGAGGGGAGGGCTCTGATTTTCGACGACAGCTTTGAACATGAATGCTGGAACAACGCGGAGACCGATCGCTTCGTTTTGCTCTTTGCGATCTGGCATCCGGGTTGGCTAAACCACGAACTCATTCTACTGAAGAACATTGAACGACATATTGCCCGCATTTATTGGGATAGCGAGCATTCGGGCTTCCTGAAACAGTTTCACGAGTTCTCGATGATCGCCAATGACACCCGGCAACGGGCGCTCTGGCCGACTTCGGTGCCTATACCGCGGGGCTGGGCGCCGGCCGCCCCGTAGTCTGGCCTGGCGTAGGCAAGGCAACCCGGCTCAAATCTCGGGAGGGTCTGCTGCGATTTGCCCGTCTTCTGCGATCCGAACTATGCCAGCCCCTATCGCAGCCATCAGGCGGCGAATCCTTTTGTCCTGCTCGGCTTCGAACTCAACGCCGAAATGCCCCGCTTTACTGATCGAAAGCGTTCTCAGCCCAGCCCCTCGAAGGAACCTGTCAATTTTTAAATTTGTGTCGGCATTGAAGCCTGCGGACAGGCGATCCGCGTCGGCCGCGCTAAGCCCGGGGTGAAAGAAGTCAGCGATCAATACGAGGCGCGGCCTCGCTCCGTCGTGCCAGACCTCATGCTCGAAGCTGTCGTCGAAGACGACGCTGCGCCCGAGTTCCCAGCTAAACGTAGTGTCGCCGACCCGCATCCGCGCTCCACCGTCCACGCTCAAGGGATAGTGCAGCCGCAACCTCGCATTGGTAAGACCACAATGCGGAAGGATGTGGGTGCCCGGCGACAGGCGAGAGAGCGCCACAACTCCTGCTCTGCTCAGGTCGGTCGGAGCTTCGTCGATTACCTTCGCGGTGCGCGGAAAGCGCGCGCAAGTGTCTCCGTTCCGGACTCCGTCCTCATAAAATGGAAGGACGCTCCAGTCGCCGCGATCCACAAGCGGCTCTTCCACGGGCAGCAGGCCATGACCATTTTCACCGACAGCCGTCAGGACTTCGTCGCGGATGATAGGACCACGTTGGTCGAAATAGCGGGCAACTGCAAAGGCCGAGGCCTCGTGGATAGGCTGGGAGACGAGGCCCGGGATAAAGTGCAATGGACGCTGATCGTAATGAGACCAGAAGCCCTTGTCGGTGGCAAAGCGTGCAATGGCGTAGGCCTCGGCTGCCTTGCCCGACGCGTAGAAGGCGCCAATCAGCCCGAGAAGCCAGTGTCTGATTGCCAATTCGCTCATTTGTTCAGGCATCTCCCGATTCGAATGCCAGGGGGCCATATATGAAACGACCAGAGATGTACGAGTGCCAGCCGACATAGTAGAAGCTAAGTCTTGGCTCACGGCATCAACTTCATTTATCAACCGTCGTCCGTGCCATCATGCGCCGCTACGGTAAGCACCGTTCGCCATGATGTCCCACCATTCTTCAACTGTCTGAGCATAGCAGTGAGTAGACGCAGCATTTCCACCTTTGAAATCTCATAGTAATATCTGGATGTTAGAGGCGTAATCAGGGTTCCTCCACGGCACCAATGATCTCCCAGCCGAGAGTGGATGCGCCCCCGCCGACCCTGTCCAGTGAACACATTCCGCGAGACGTTACCGGCGACTCCCTCCTGCTAGCGTAACCAAGCCTGCGCGGGAGAGTATTCAGCTAGGGTGTGCTGGAAGGCGTTGCGAGCTATGGACCGGAACAACATTGATATTCGTTCACGATGTGCAACTTTAGGTTAAATCACGAAGATAATCCAGACGTTTCGAGCCGGAATTGATTTATGCGCCGCGCGATGGCTCGCTCCGGTGTCGTAGGCGCTGACAGCGTGGTCGATTTCGTCGAGTTTGCCGCACGATCTTTGAGCATGGCTCTGCCGAGAGGTGCCGAACCGGACGGAAGAGTAAGAGTGTCCAGCGGGATTTTGGCCCGGACGATCGCTCTTCGTGATGGCGGCCGGTGCTATTAGCGTTGGGTTTGCGCCAGACGGGATCCGCTAGACGCTCTCCGTCGCGTCCACGGCATCGTGCATTGTCTGCGCGCTTCTCACGCGGCGCCACTCTAACGGCTACCGGGGTTGGCTTTTTTTGACGCCAACGCGTTTAGGCCGCCGAAGCAAACGGCGAATTTCGGGTCCCGCGCTCGCAAAGCAATCGCAAAGACGTCCTCTCGCCGCCAGTCGTTGCGGCCAAACCGTACTCGCAAAGCCTCTCGCGGTCGGATCAGGTGATGCAAGCGTCCTTATGCACGATAAAGATCGCTGGCGCCAAGCTTCATCTCGCGATCCTCCCTCGCCAACTATGGAACGTGTCTAATTGTCAGGACAATCACACGTCGTCTGTTGGCAATTGTATAGTCGCTTCGTCACGAACGCATAATTGGTAGTTATCCGCTGCGCCCAGCACTCTTGCCGAATGGTCCATTGCTTCATCTTTCCGGGTAGAGCAACACCTCGATGACGTGTGTCTCTTCTTGCAGCTTCGCCGCATCGGTAGTGATCGATTGAACCCTCCAACCGATAAAATCGTCGCCCTCGCCGACCCAAGCACCACTTTTGTCGGCCTTCTGGAATAGGTAAGCCTTTTTGATCGCTCCATTGACCATGGCACCACCAAGGACAAACCCTGGATCGGTAAAAGCCACCGCTGGCGGTGCGGGCTTAGGTGCAGGCGGCGCCGGAGGGACAAACGGCGCACGTGATCGCGAGAAAATCGGGCGGGCTAAAATCTCCTGATGAGAAACTGTAGCCGTTGTTCGCGTCCGGGCATCCTCTAGGCTCGGTAGCCGCGGAGTCCACCCGGGTTCTTCAGCCGCGACTTGATCTTCGAACATAGTTTGTTGCGCAGCCATTGTCAGAAACCAAGCGTTGGCCGTAGCCAGCAGCGCCAGTAAATCGTTCGCTAGTCAGTATCCGCGCCCCAGTGAAAACTCAGTATCCGCGCCCCAGTGAAAACAAAGTCAAAGCCAGACGGAGTTTAGTGCAATATTGGAGCGCACTTGACCAATTGCGCTTCCAAGCATATTAGCATCGTTCGGATCGGTTGCGATGTCCCACTCCTTTATTAACGGATCGACTGCGCGCGACATTCATCAGTCGATGCGTCAAGCAATTCGTGATGGTCGTTTGCCGGCAGGAACGGTTCTTCCCGCCATTCGAGATCTCGCAACACAGTTGCACGTAAATCGAAATACCGTTGGAGAGGCATATAAGCGATTAGCTGCTGACGGGTATGTGCGGCCGAAAGGCCGCCGTGGAACAATAGTTACTTCGGCGGCAACAACTATGCTGCCAAGCTTGTCCGCTATTCCTGCCGGAATGAGAAATTTGGCAGATGGCAATCCTGATCCGCACCTTCTCCCTCATCTCCGCAAAATCCTTACATCGGTGACAGAACGAGCGGGGTTATATGGCGAATATGCCGATCTACCCGCGCTGGTGCAGAGTGCTCCCTCGTTCTTTCGCCGTCAGGGGATTTCGTCCGAACAGGTAATGATCGCGGGCGGCACAATGGATGGGCTTGAGCGAATAATTACGCTTTGTCTCAGGCCGGGGGATCGAATTGGAGTTGAAGATCCGGGATTTGCAAGCGCTTTGGAGTTGATTTCGAGCACTAGGCATACAGCCTGTTCCAATTCAATTGGATAGTTGTGGCATGATGCCCGATAGCCTTGAACGTTGCTTGCGAGCGGGTGTCGAGGCGGTATTGATCACACCTATTGCTCAGAATCCTACCGGTGCCAGTATGACCCTGGAACGGGCTCAAAGAATTCGATACGTGCTGAGAAAATACCCGGACGTCCTTGCCATCGAGGATGATCATTTCAGTCCGCTGGCAACGACAGCGCTTGCGCCAATGCGGGATCCGAAGGATCCAAACTGGGTGGCACTGTGTTCTGTTTCTAAATATTTTGGTCCAGATTTGAGGCTCGCGGTCGTGTTTGGAGAGCAAAATTTGCTTAAACGGCTCGAAGCGCGACAGCGCTTAGGGGCGCGGTGGGTCAGTCACGTATTGCAAAGTGCAGTGTTGAAACTGATGCTCGACCCTGGAACCAAGACTACGTTGAAACGTGCCGCTCGCTCATATGCGGAGCGCAGGACAGCGATGAAAGCTGCTCTAGAATCGTGCGGCTACCCGATCTCCGGAGGTGTCGGTATCAACCTCTGGGTCCAAGTCCCGGATCCCCAGCGGGTCACTCAAATACTTTGGACAGAGGGCTGGGCCGTTCGAAGCGGCGCCGCATTCACAATTGACGCGCGATCCGGCATCAGATTATCGATTGGGCGTATCACAATATCCGACGTGGCCGAATTTGCAGAGGCCTTTCGAGGGTGTGCGACGATAGGCCAACGGAGCCTGACGGCATAAGATGCGGAGCGGCTCGAGTGGCCGGCCGATATCATCGATCCTTCCGCCATGAGGCTATGCATTCGAGTAAATCGGCGTGATCGCGTCCGTTGTTGTTTTGGGCGTATTCCCGCCCCGGCGGAACTGTCATCTGCAAAACGTGATATCCGCCAACGGTATATCCGAACGCCTCTTTGTCGCCGAAATATTGTTTGAGCATTTGGCTACCGATGTGAACTCGCAGCAGGTTTTTATTTTGTGGGGAGCGTCACATGGCCATAAAATTCTCCATTGGTGTGGTTTGCGTCCTGTGGTTTGCAGGGGCGGCGCAGGCCGGTGAGCCGACGAGTTTTATTCTGAATTGGATCGCCGGCGGAGATCATGCGCCGTACTACTGGGCCCAAAAGATGGGTTGGTATAGCCAAGCCGGTATAGATCTCAAGCTGCTCCAGGGTAAGGGCTCCATGGTTGCCGCACAGGCTGCAGGCGCCGGCATCGATACCTTTGGCCTAGCCGACATGACCACCGTTCTGGTGGCGATCGGCAAAGGCGCAGACGAGACTGCGATTATGAATGTATACGCAAATTATCCGGGCGGCTTTTATTGGCTGAAAAGTTCCAACATCAAATCCCTCAATGATTTCGCGGGCAAAAGGATCGGCAATCCGCCTGGAGATGCCGCCCGATCTCTGTGGCCGGCACTTGCCAAGGCGAACGGCATCGATCCCGGCGCAGTCACCTGGGTCAATATCGGACCTGGCGCGAAACTCGCAGCACTCAAATCTGGCTCGGTCGATGCCGTAACTGAATTTTACAACGAGCACCATACATACAAATCCCAGTTGGGAGATGACATGGGATATTTAGCGTGGAAGGACGCCGGAGTGAATCCTTATGGCAACTCGATCGTGGTCAACGGCGCATTTCTGAAGGCGCACCGCGACACTGTTGCCGCATTTGTGCAGGTGACCCAGAAGACATTCTCTGCCTGTGTAAGGATCACGCGCCATGCATCGAAGCTCTCGTTGACGCCAACTCCGGCCTGCAGTTTGACGGCCAAATGGCTAATTGGCATGAGGTCGAACAGCTGATGAGCGATAGAACCTCGCAAACTGAAGGATTGGGTTGGTTCGATGCAAAAAGAATGGAAAACACCTATAGCCTGGTCAACGACTATATTGGATTGGAAAAGCCATTTGACGTAAGGCAAGCTTATACCAACGAGTTCCTGGCAACGTCCGTCAAGATGAAGCAAGTGCCGTTCACCGAGTAATTCGCGACGGCAGTTGCCCACGTGGCACTTTAGTGAAGATCGTCCCGCCCCGATCCACCATCCGGTGGCGCTATGGATGGCGGTTCACCGCGGAGTATCGTGGCTTGCCGATTTCGGTCGCTCGATCAACTCTGCTTTAAAGTTCTACTTTGCGTGAGAATGCCGGACACTGAGACGGCGTGCCTCATGCAGTAGCGCGCAAACTCTGGCGCCGAACTCGAAATCGCTGCGGGGCTTTGCTCCTTGACCAATAAAATAAGCATACGCTTCGACGAAGAACTGGGTGAGAGTATCATCCTCGATGTATTTATGCGCGATCAATTGGCCGTTGTTGCCATAAGATTTGAGCTGCGAATAGTGATCCAAGCTGCTGCAGGGGTAATAGCCTTCGAGGCGAGCTCCGTCTCGGAATTCGATGCGCACCGAGCGTTCGAGTGCCGGTGCGAGATGGTCAGAACAGATCTGAATGACGACGCCGCTTGGTTCATCAAGCGTAAGTTCCGCGCCGCCCATCTCGGGAATGGTGCGTCCCTCGACTATCATATCCCATGCCCGCGCCTGTCGGACGACCAGATCCGGCCCCGCCAACAATTGGGCGAGCGACATCATATGCGGCATTTCCACCTCAAATGCTGATACGTGGCCCTGGTTGGTCTTGCTTTTGGAAATTCGGCATTTTTGCTGGCGAATTTGGATAGATATGACATCGCTTTCATGCTGGCTGATGAAGCTCTGTATTTCGCAGGTGAGATTGCTCGAGGTCCAATTCGCGACCACGAGCAAATCCGCCCCATATGATCCGAGAAGCGCAGCGAGTTGGGAAATCACATCCGGTGTGGAAGCCAGGGGTTTCTCAACGATGAAGCGATTGATACCGGCCGCCAATGCATCCTCGATCACGCCAATGCGAATGGCTGGGGGGGTACATATATGCGCAACAGCCTCTTTACGAACTTCGGCAGGCAATTCGCTTAGGCTCCAAATGTTCCGCCATTCCAGTCGTTGGGAGCGTGGTAGATCTCCTTCTAGCGCCGGATCAATTACATACGATGGCACAGCGGCGTCCTGGCATCCGGCGAACCGGTCGCGCGCTTTCTCTATGCAGCGTGCGTGCATGCTGCCTGCATGACCGAAGCCGATTATGATTGAGGGGAGAATGCTCGAGGTTGGATCGGTTTTTATTGTCGTGTCAGGTGCTATGGAAATAACATCTCCGATGCGGTGTTTGAGATCGTCCGCAGTGAGTTGAGAAGGAGCTTTGATCAAGATGTCGTAATGATTTGGGTAATTCCAAGCGTCAAATCCCGCTATTTTTCCTAATATTCGACTCCCTATATACATGTTATCTCCTGCCTCAATCACCGCCGGAGTCATGAATTCTGCGAAGCCGATGTCTTCAGTGTGATCTATACGGCGTCCAGGCCTGATGTCTGCCTCGTCGGTCACAATGAACTTATGTATTTCCCCCCTCCTGATACAGCAACTGCTATTGTCGTTTACTGTAATGCCGCGCTCAGCGGCGCGACGGCCGAGAAGCCGAATTATCCGAGCTTGAGCAGCGTTACTCATTGAGTTCTCCCCTGGACGGCAATGTTGGGGATGATCATCGCTTTGACTTGCGCGGTCTCGAGATAGCACACGGCCACGAAGGTCGCCGTGGATACTGCATCGAATGCCCCGCAATATGAATGTGGTATTGAGGCGCTAAGTTGTCAAACACTTAAATATCGCGCTCGTGCTGTAGATGCCGTCTCGCGGCGTAGCGATATAATTGAGCCTGAATGATCTGGCTCTTTTCACGGAGGAATCATGGAACATCGTGAAAATATCCGGTCGCCAATGAGGCAGGGTAGGTCGGCGAGGCAATGACATAAAACGGCAATAAAGTGCATTGATGTCCGGGATGTGCTTTCTGTTGGATAGGTCGTGGTGGAGCATTGCTGGAATGCCGGTTCGACGGAGTGTCGCCGCGATGACCGCGCCCCAATTTTTCGTCCGAGAGGTGCAGGCCTATGTGCGCCCTGTGCATCTGCGCATGCCGTTTCGCTTTGGCCTCGTCACGCTACGCGAGGCACCCCAATGCTTCGTGCGCGTGCGCATTGAGCTGCAGGACGCCAGAACGGAGTGGGGATGTGCTGCGGAACTGCTCGCACCAAAATGGTTCGACAAGAACCCGGAGCTGTCGAACGAAGATAACTTCGACCAGCTTCGGTTGTCGCTGTTACTTGCCGCCGATGCCTATACGCACGACTCCATGCCGCGTTCGGCTTTTGCGCATTTCGTTGCGCATCATGTTGACCAGATTGCCGCGGGCGCCGCGCACGGCTTGAACCCACTCATTGCCAATTTTGGACCCGCGCAGATAGACCGGGCCATTCTCGATGCGCTCGGCCGGATAGCAGACCGATCATTTTACGAGCTGATCCGCCGCAACCTGGTTGGAATCGATGTCGCCCTGCTGCCATTGGCCCTCAAGGATCTTGCCGGCTTCGATACAGACCGATTTCTAGCAGAATTGGAGCCTGCAGCGTCGATGGCTGTGCGACACACCATCGGCTTGCTGGACGTCATCGGAGGCCGCTCCGGGCGGATTTCGGACGGTTTGCCGGAGTTGTTGGCAGACGTCGTCGCGTCCTATGGGCACGGATATTTCAAGGTCAAAGTCGCCGGCGATCTTGCCGCCGACTTGCAGCGGCTCGTTGAGATTGCCGCTGTGCTCGATGGCATAACCGAGCCCTATTTCGTCTCGCTTGATGGAAACGAACAGTACAACGACGTTGGAGCTCTTATCGAGCTGTGGCGCCTGATTTGGGCGAAGCCGGAGCTTGAGCGCTTTGCATCGAGCATTCGCTTTATCGAGCAACCGATAAACCGGGCCGCTGCGCGCGACTGCAAGGTGGGGCCGCTCGCGTGCATCAGGCCGGTCATCATCGATGAATCCGATGATGACCTCGGCGCGTTCCCGCTGGCAAAGGCACTCGGTTACGTCGGTGTCTCGAGTAAGTGCTGCAAAGGCCTGTACAAGTCGATTTTCAATGCCGCCCGTTGCAAGATGTGGAATGCGGAAAGCGGCGGTAACCGCTATTTCATGACTGGCGAGGACTTGACGACGCAGGCGGAACTTGCTGTGCAGCAGGATTTCGCGCTGGCCAATCTGATAGGACTGCAGCATGTCGAGCGAAACGGTCACCACTATGTCAACGGCATGGCCGGTCTGCCTGAAATTGAGCAAGCGGCGTTTCTAACTGCACACCCCGACCTGTATGAGCATAGCCATGGGGCAGTGCGGCTGAAGATTCGCAATGGCAGAGTTAATATCGGCTCGTTGGGATGTTCCGGTTTTGCATCTATCGTCCAACCCGAATGGAGGACGCTTGAGCCGGTCATCGAAATCTCATCGACCAGTCGCAGCCACTAGGTTCCGAGACGTCATGAAGGCGGTAGCCAGCTCGGCAGTCTCCCGCTGACGCCAGCACGAACATTCCAAACAAAAGGCCTCATGATATCTTGGATTGTGGTCTTTCCGGATCGGTAATACCATGACCGAACTTTGGCAGCTCCCCGCAATTGAGCTTGCTGCTCTCGTGCGCGCCCGCAAGGCATCCGCAAGAGAGGCGGCGGAAGCCGCACTGCAAAGGCTCGATGCGATCAACCCGAAGATTAATGCCATCGTCGTGTGCCGCCCCGAGTTAGTGCGGGAACGAGCCGACGCAATCGACCTTATGCTTGCCCGCGGGGAATCTCCAGGCTCGCTGGTCGGCGTGCCGGTTACCATCAAGATCAACGTCGATCAGGCAGGGTTTGCTACTAGCAACGGGACAAAGCTGCAGAAAAACCTGATAGCGCAAGCCAACAGCCCGGTCGTCGATAATCTGTTGCGCGCTGGTGCAGTAATCCTCGGCCGTAGCAATGCGCCAGCTTTTGCGCTGCGCTGGTTTACCAGCAACCTGCTTCACGGCAGCACGCGTAATCCGCGTGATCCATCACTCACGCCGGGCGGTTCATCCGGCGGCGCTGCGGCGGCAGTGGCAACTGGGATTGGTCACCTTGCCCACGGCACAGATATCGCCGGCTCGATCCGCTATCCTGCCTATGCCTGCGGCGTCCACGGACTTCGACCAAGCCTTGGCCGCGTTCCAGCCTACAACGCATCCTCTCCCGAACGCAGCATCGGCGCGCAGCTCATGGCCGTGTCCGGTCCGATCGGCCGCACCATCGGCGATCTTCATGCGGGTCTTTTTGCCATGTCGGCGCGCGACCCACGCGACCCTTGGTGGACGCCGGCGCCGCTCGAATGGCCTGTGGCGCCACGTCGCGCCGCATTGTGCCTTCGCCCCGGCGGCTTGCCGATTGTCGGCGATGTCGAATCGGCACTGAAGGATGCTGCGCGGCGACTGTCCGATTCCGGGTGGTATGTCGAAGAGATTGTCGACACGCCCTCGCTGCACGAGGCGGCCGAGTTGCAGGAGCGCCTCTGGCTTGCCGACGGCTTTGAGACGCTTGCCGATGCCGTGGTGCGCGAGGGCGATCCTGGCGCGGTTGCCGTCATCGATGCATTCCGCGCAAAAACCCAATCGCTTCCAGCTGACGCGGTGAGCCGGTCCCTTGTCCGCCGTGCCGCGCTGACGCGCGAGTGGAGTTTGTTCCTCGAGAAGTACCCGGTGCTACTGCTGCCCGTGTCAGCAGAGCTGCCGTTTCCAGATGGACTCGATCTTCAGGGTGCAGAGGCTTTCCAGCGCGTGTGGCAAGCGCAGCTTCTGCAGAGGGCGCTGCCGCTGATTGGCTTGCCAAGCCTAACCGTCGCGACAGGGCTCGTAGGCTCTAGTCCGGTAGGCGTGCAGGTGGTCGCCGGCCGCTTTCGGGAAGACCTATGTTTGCGCGCGGGTGAAGCGATTGAGGCCGGTGGCACCCCGCCCGCGCCGATCGATCCGATCGACCGAACGGCTGGATCGGCAGCAAGCCGCATCTCATCATAGTCGAGAAGGCCGGCGCCGCCGCGCTGCAGTTCTTTTGTAGCAAGAGCGCCCCGCGTCAGCTTTCGTGTTTTATCCGAAGGTCGGAGCGGTAGTACCAGAAAAGGCAAAACACGGATGCTGCCAACAGCGGCGTGCAGAAGAGGCTGATGATTGACCAATCGTAGTGCGCCATCAAAACGCCGGCCAGTAGTGATGCGACGACATTCGCTCCATAGACCAGAAGCGAGTTTATGCCCTGCGCTTTTGTTTTCTCCGACGGTCCATAGGTGCTTGCTAACATGAGCGTTCCGCCATTGAACATGAAATTCCAGCCTATGCCAAAGAGACCCAGCTCGATCACATAGAAGCCAAAATAAGGCCCCGTAATTAAGCCGAGGAGACAGCCGGCAAGATTGGCGATCACCCCAGTCGCGACCAGTCCCGGGAGCCCGATCCGCGCAACAAGGGATGCATTGAACAGCGAGGGCAAATACATCAGGGCGAAATGCACTTGGAGCACAACGGACGAACGGTCGAGATCGATCCCACAAATCTGCATCGATAGCGGAGCCGCATTCATCATCAGGGTCATGACCGCGAATCCGATAGCGCAAATGGCGCTTGCGATCAGAAATTCCGGTCGCGGCCGAAACTTGGGCACTAATTGCCGGGCCGTCGTTTCGGCTGTGGCCTCGCGGCCGAGATCGGCCGAAAGCATGGATTGAGACGCGGCGAGCAGAAGGCAGACGAGACACAGTGCGATAAAGGCACCGGCAAAACGAGCGTGCGGTAACAGATCCGCGAAGTGGCCGCCGAGAAAGGGGCCCGCGATACCGCCGACCACGCCTGCACCGGTCACCATCGCGACTGCCGAAGTGCGCTTCGCAGGCTCCGGAGCGGCATCGATCGCCGCAAAGCGATAATATTGGCTGAAGGCGCTGAAAATCCCCAATAACAATGTTCCCAGTATCAGCAACGCGAAAATCGCTGTTTGAAGCGCAACAACGCAAATAAGGCCGCCGACCAATCCTACCACTGACTTGAACACGAACCCGCCGCGCCGACCGAGCTTCTGCATGATGAAGGATGCAGGATAGATCATCGATAAGGTACCCAATACCGTGGCGGTCACCGGCAACGTGCTCAGCGAGCTTGATGGAGCCAACAGCGCCCCGGAGAGGCTTGAGACAGAGGTGAGGAGGGAGACGACCGTGCTGCTCAGTGCTTGCCCAATCGCGAGGATGAGGAGATTACGTGATACGCTCTGCATTATCGTCACCTCTTCAAGCTGGTCTGGTACAAACTCATACGGCGGTCGACGCCGCATCGGCCCCGCCATGTATTTCTGCAGCCGCAAGCAGTGCGCTGACGGCGACAACGGCGGCAGCCTCCCGTACCTCATCAACCGAGGGAAACGTTGGAGCGATACGGATCACGCGGTCGTCAGGATCGACTCCGTAAGGAAAACATGCTCCGGCCGGCGTGAGGATAACCCCTGCCTGAGCAGCCAATTCAATCGTTCGGCGGGCCGTGCCGGGCGCGACAGTTAATGCGATGAAATAGCCGCCCCGCGGCTTGGTCCAGCGAATCTGTGGTTGCAATCGGAGCACCTTTGAAAACACTTCGTCGACCGCCGCGAATTTTGGCGCTAAAATTTGACGGTGCTTCGCCATGAGTGATCGCACGCCAGCCTCATTCTGCAAGAATCTCAGGTGGCGCAGTTGATTCAGCTTGTCCGGGCCGATACTGCGGATCACGGCGCGAGCCAGCCACCACGCAATGTTCGTCGGTGATGAGGCTAGAAAAGCGACACCCGCGCCAGCGAGAGTTATCTTGGAGGTTGAAGTGAAGACGACTGCCCGATCGGTATGGCCAGCCTCGCGGCAGGCATCGATGATATTTGGTATTACGGCCGGCTCGTTCGTCAAATCGTGGAGGGCATAGGCGTCGTCCCAAAGCAGACGGAAATCGGCCGCCGCCGCTTTGAGGGCCGCCAACCGCCGCACGGACTGCGCGGAGTAAATCACCCCAGTCGGATTGCTGTACCGGGGCATGCACCACATGGCTTTGATCGATGCCGATTTGCGAGCCAAGGCTTCGACGCAATCCATGTCTGGTCCGTCATCGACCGTCGGTACCGGGATCATCTGGATCCCCAGCGCTGCAGCGACAAAAAAATGGCGATCGTAGCCGGGAACCGGACAAAGAATGGACGGGCGTTCGACGCGGCTCCAAGGCGTATCGCTGCCAGGTACTCCATTAAGCGTCGCGAACGCCAGGAAATCGTGCATGAGTGCGAGGCTTGAGTTGCCGCCGGCGACCACTTGGGCCGTTGTGACTCCCATGATCGGCGCGAATAGCGCCCTCAACTCTGGAAGGCCTGCATTGTCAGAGTAATTTCGGCAGTCGGTCTCGTCGCTCGCATGATGATCGTGTACCGCCGACCAGGCGAGCATGGGTGCCATAAGATCAAGCTGCTCGGGCGATGGTTTTCCCCGCGCGAGGTTCAACTGGACGTTCCTGGCGCACGACTTACGATGCAGCCGGGCGATGGACGCCATTGAGGGCGGGCCACTGCATTGACGGAGGAAAGTATCGAGCCACATGATGAACCTACGTCGCAAGCACGAAAGACCACGCAGCCACCGGCGACCGCGCACTGCGCCAAAGACGGCCAACCAGCTTGGCTGTGGTTTTAGCTATCACATTCCCAAGCAACGGTAGATCCTTCCAGTATATTTGCCGAAGACCTCGCTGGCCTTCACTTCGAGCGTCCGCGGCTCCGGCAGTTCGATCTCTATGTTGTCGGCGATGCGCGCCGGCGCGGCGGTCAGCACCACAATGCGCGTGCCGAGGAACACGGCTTCGGCAATCCCGTGGGTGACGAATACGATAGTTTTACCGCTCCTCCGCCAGATCTTTAGAAGCTCGAGATTTATTTTCTCCCGCGTCAATGCGTCCAAAGCCCCGAACGGTTCATCCATCAGAATAAGCTTCGGATCGTGGATAAGCGCGCGTGCGATCGCGGCGCGCTGCTGCATGCCGCCAGAAAGCTCGTGAGGATATTTGTTCTCGAAGCCACCGAGGCCGACCGTCTCTAAAAGCTCACGGGCTCGCGCTTTGCTTTGAACGCCTGGTAGATGCAGGATTTCCGCGGGCAGCAGTACGTTTGGCAGTACGCGACGCCATTTGAGCAGAAGCGCCTGCTGAAATACCATCCCGATATCCCGAGACGGATCGAAACGATCGGTGGAAGAGCCTATGTGCACTTCACCGGCGTCGTATTCTTGCAGTCCGGCCAAAACCTTGAGGAGCGTGGTCTTCCCGCACCCGGATGGTCCGACCAGCGCAACAAGTTCGCCGGGCGCTACATCAAAGCTCACGTTGGAAATTGCGGTGAATTTATCGCGACCCTTTCCATACGTCTTTCGCAAGTTATGAACGCGAATAAACGGCTCAACCATGGGAAAACTCATTCCACGCGAGCATCCGGCGCGATGGCCAGCCGCTCGAGTCCGATTACGATTCCGTACAGAATCACGCCGATGAGAGTGATGAGGATGACAGCCATGAACATTCCCGCGGTGTCGAGATTAACTTGGACCTGCAACATCAGATAACCAAGGCCACGAGAAGAACCCAGAAACTCACCGACGAGCGCACCGGCTACCGCCAGGATCGCGCTGATCTTCATTCCGGAAAATATGTAAGGCAACGCACCCGGCAATTGAATCTTCGTGAAGGTTTGCCATTTTGAACTGCGCAACGAACGAGCAAGATCGAGCAGTTCAGGTTCGACCTCTCGAAGTCCGCGCGTCGTATTGAGAAGAATTGGAAAAAAACTGATCGAGAAAGCGATAATCGCATTCGGCCAAATGCCGTACGACAGCCAGACAATGAATAGCGGGCCAAGCGCGACCTTGGGAATCATATTGAGACTGACAAGTAAAGGCAGGACTGTACGCTCCACCGCTTTCCACCAGCAAAAAGCAATTGCCAGGGTCACGCCGGCAAATATGGCGAGTAGGTAACCTCCCAAGATCTCGGCGGTTGTCGCCAATGTGTTGCCGAGCCAATCGTAGTTTTTGCCGGCAAGCGTAGCCAGCGTAGTGACAGGTGAGGGCAGAACAAACGAAGGTATGTGGCCGTAGCTGACAAGCGCGTACCAGGCACCAATGAGCGCGAGATGTGCAAGAATTGCCGGCGCAGCTCGCCAAACTTTTCGCCCGAGGAACCATGACTCGATGGTTGTGTCGACGCACTCGCTTGGCAGGCCACGATTGAATTGTCGTCGGGTCGAGACCGAGCTCTCGTCGGCCGCTTGATCGCGAGTGACTGCCCTGGATATGCTTGTTCGGTCTGGTCGAGACAGCAGATGCCGCTCTTTTGATCGCGTCGTTGCTGCAAGTTGGTCAAGCAATTGCATGACAGCAGACCATCCTTAGCGGTCCCTATCAGTTCAGCACCGGTGCAATGGGCGAGCGCCAAGCGGCCAGGCCAGACTGGGTTTTGCAAGTTTAGCCCAATATGCCATAATGCAAAGCTATAAAATGCCCTAGGCCAAAAGTGGCGCCTGATGGGAAAATCGGCGGCAGTGCGAGCGCAATTAAAGTCGACTTCGCCTGCCTGTCTGGTGGAAGCGCACAATTCTTTGTCCGCCAAGATCCTCGAGGACATCGGGTTCAAGGGGATTTGGACATCATACCGAGGAATTTCGGGTGCTCTCGGGTCGACATGCCTTGATGAGGCGACATCTCCGCGGGTGCTCGATGAGGCAGGACTGATGGCCATGATTACGCGCATTCCAATAGTGTTGGATGACAATACGAAAATGGCGAACTCGATCACGTACGCTGTCTGGCGAGAAAACTATGCCGACTGGAGATAGCGGGACTCTGCATTGAGGATACGTCCTATTTGCAGCGCGAACTCGACAGTCCGAGAAGAGCAATCAATTGTGCGTGTGAAGAGTTTTGCGGCAGGATCAAGGCGGCGAAGGATGGCCAGGCCGATCGCGATTTCTGTGTTGTGGCCGGGCTAGGCAGCGCATCGATTAGCGACGCTCTGTTTCGCTCCGAGGCGTATTGTGAAGCTGGTGCGGATGCTATCTTTCTAAGTTCGAATGCGAATGAAACCGACGCGCTATTCGCCTTTGCTGAGAAGTGGTCGAACCGTGCCCCGCTGATCGTCATGTCCGCGGCTGGTTATTAACCGGCTATCGCAAAATTTGAGGAGGTCGGCGTCTCGGCGGTGATTGGGCTTCCAAAATGGGGCTTAACTCATTCGCGATCGGGCGTACCCTCAGAGATAGGCATAGGATAAATTTAAAGTTAGGCCCATGCCATTACCGAGCCGGCTAGTGCGGAAGCGCTCTGAGCGCGTCGGCGGAAAAGGCGGCCATCTGAAGCGTCTGCAGAATTCGTAATGAGCCACAGAGGCTGGCCACTATAGGCTGAAGGGAGCTGGGGCAGTTGCTTACGCAAGGAGGCAAACATGACGATGCTCGCAGCGGTCTCACATCAGGAGCAGAGTGCTCCTGATAGCGTGGGTTTTCACCAGTCCTGGTTTCCAGTCGGACTTTCAAGCGAAGTCAACCCGGGAACCGTGGTTGGCCGGGATTTTCTAGGCACACGGGTCGTACTTTACCGCGACGCGCAAGGGAAGGCTCTGGTGCAAAGCGCGTATTGCGCCCATTTAGGGGCCGACCTATCAATTGGCCAGGTTGTTGATGGTCAGATTCGATGCGCGTTCCATCATTGGCGGTATGCCTCCGATGGTCGATGCGTGCACATCCCGACCGGCGATAAAATCCCGCCAGGGGCACGGGTCTTCACCTATCCATCGGCAGAGGCGTGGGGTTTGATCTGGGCTTTCAATGGAGAAACTCCTTTATTCGATGTGCCACGCATGCCGGGCGCGGAAGAGGGGGAACTTATCTTTGAGGCCCATCGTCGCGGCACACGGCCGGTCGACTTCTGGATCGCTACAGCGAATGCGGTCGACTTCCAGCATCTGCGCTCGTTGCACAAGCTGCCCGCAGCTGATCCCGATATGATCAATGCGAGCAAATATGGGATGGAATTTCAGTATCAGGACGAAGTGCCAGGTTTCTTCATTCGACACGGCCGCATAACGGGAACCAATACCTTCACTCTGCGCGGCCGCCATGCCGGCAATGAAATCTTCATGATGTTCAGCGGCGCTCCAGTCAGCCACGGCAAATCCATGGCGTATTATGGCGTCGGCATGCGTCGTGCCAACGCGGCGGCTCTGGGCGGCGAACCGGCGGTTCACAAGTGCCTGAGCGGGCTTCGTGATTTCATCGACAAGCTAGCCGAAGAAGACACTCCTATCTTCAACACCATTCGCTTCCGAAAGGGTGTGCTGGTCGCCTCGGATCGCTATCTGTCGCGTTTCTTCAAATATGTGGGCGAGTTTCCGCGCGCCCTGCCGCCAGATGCATGAAGTTGGTGGGGCGAAGCCGGCACAGTCAAGGACGCGGTAGCGTATTTGACCTGGCGGCACTCGCCCCATCATTGAAGCCTCCCCTTTTCGGGCCCGCCTTTGCACGCAGTTGCCAATCTACCGCCGGAAGCGGTAAGTCTCGCAAATAGAGCGGGACGAGGCTTCTATCAGCGAGTACCACGCTAATTCACAGGCGTGATGGGGTGGCCCCGGTCTCGAAGATGAAGAGCCACGAAAGGCTGCAGCATAATTCAGAGCTCCTTAAGTTGAAGCCGAACAGGCTGCTTCACGGCATCGTCATTGCTCACGACGATGTTCAGTTCGTGGCGTTCTTCGAGAAGCAAAAGCAGGTTCGCCGATCGCTCGGCCGCCTGGAGTGGGTGGTCGTAAACTCCCTCTGCATTGACGGTTATCGACGTCCCCGGCGTGAACACTTCCAGACCGAGCGACAATCGAACCTTAAGGTCGCGCGCGGCGAACGCGGCCACCGGCCCCGCACGAGGTGAAATCGCCGTCATGGATCCGGTCGAGCAGCCAGAGCCGGCGCTCGCCCAAAATCTTCAGGCAGGCGTTCGCGACGAGGCGCTGTCGTGGAGACCTCTGTCGAGCACGTCTTGTTCGACCCGTTTGATGGCCGCCGCTGCGTAGTGGGGGTCGACCTCGATACCAATTCCATGGCGCGACATCCGGTCGGCAGCGATGGGAATTGTGCCGCTGCCGCAAAATGGATCGAGCACGGTTTCTCCTGGTTCCGACCACCAGTCGACTAACCACTGCATGTGGACCATTGCACGAGGGCAGGGGTGGTCATGCGAAGGTTCCTCCACATGCGGAGCCTCAGGTCCCCACATTGGGATAACTCGCCGGCCTGAACGCGATGGTATGGGTGCGCCAAAGCAGTAAGCAAGCTCGGCGCCGCCAAATACACGACCAAGATTCCTTGGTACCGCATAGGACATCGCCTGAACGCAGACGAATGGCCAGTGCTGGGGCACCGCTAGCAGAAACCGAGGATCGCTGTCGTTACGCAGCACGATCACGACCGCTCGTACTGACGCCGGGACCAGTTCAAGCGCCTCTCGCAGTAGCGCGCCTGGGCATTCCCAGCCTGGCAATAATTCCGCCGGGCAGTTTGGCCAAACTGGATCCGTGATGACAACATCTACGTGGCTCACCTCGCCAAGTCGCTTTCTTACGTCACCTGCCAAGATCCGTACAGTCATGGTTCCTGAATCTTACACTAGGGGTGTGGCAGCTTTTCGGCCAAATCACACAGCCGGTCCGACTCGAGATTGCAGCCAGGTAAACTGTCAGCGCCGTCGCAATTGTTCATACCGGCGACGGTTTGCGAGCCTGATACGACCGTAATTTCAACCATGCTCCCAAGGCTTTTGTTTGGCAGTTTGATAAATGTCCTATGCCGCATACATTTCAAGGCCATCCTCGGAACTCGCCGCAACTGCAAGCCGTTGCACAAGGGTGAACACTCGAAATGTGGTTTTGGCGCTGGGGTGCTCTTATCCGCAGATTTCGCAAAAAGGCTACAAAGACGTAATTCATATGCATTCTATTATATATCTAAGGTAGTTGCCATAATTATTTCTACTTTACAGCATGCTATCGCCACTGCGTCCTGAAACCATGCTTGATCTTACCTAAGCCTTAGACGCCGCGGGTTCAATAAATTGCCCTAGGTCAAAATGGGGAAGAAAATGAGCCAAAGGATTAAATGCAATAAAGAGCTATTTTCGCTCATTGTTAGGACCTCTTCTCTTGGCGCCGCCCAACTCAACGGTCCCTCCGATGAAATGATTGTTACGCGGTTCGGTTCTCAGGCCGATCCTGTCGACCCGATCTCATCTCTTAGTCATCATGAGGTTGGCATTCACTATGCGATGCCAACGTCATTTGTAATGGCGCGGGAAGGTCAGCGTCCGTGCGTCAGGCTGCCACCGCGTGGTCGTCAGCGTCTCGGCCGCGGTCTCCGCCCGGTATTTTTTTCCGACTGGTGCATGAACCGTATACGAGTAGATATAAAAAAAGTCGAATAACGATCCATGATTACAAGTGCGTACGCGCACTTTGCCGGGGTTAATGCGTCCGATGCCGCTTTCAACTTCACAAGCCCTATCGAATCGGTCCAGTGCGCCGCCGCTCAGTGCGGAGCAAAGGCGGACACAGATCTCAGATGGCCATCGTCTGATCCGTTTGGCACGGCAGAAGCGCCTGGCGCTGTACGGTGAAGCGGAGTTTCTTGCACGGTGCGCCTACATCGATGCTGATTATTTCATGAATAGGTTTATCCCCGTTTTGCTGGCCAAGATCAGCGATGGGGTAACGGTGCGGGTCAACGCTGCTATCGTGCGCGCACGCAGGCATGCGGCGCTCTATGATGTCAAAAAGGTCGGCGTCGCCGAGTACGTGGCTGAGGCGTTTTACGATAGTCATTTGTACAATGCCCATGAAGCCCATCTACCGCGGCCGATGTTGCGCGACCAGATCAAGGCAATAATTCACAAGGGCGAAGCCTTGGAACTCCTGTTTCCCATTTTCTCACGTAAGCCGTTTTCTCCGATCAAGAATCGAGGCCCGCTTCCGGACCTTGCCGAGATTGTCTCGCTGGCGCGTTGCATCGAAGCGGTCCAGGCAGCCAATACCCTTTGTCCGACAGGTTGCCGCCTGAACTTCTTGGCCGATGGATTGAAGTATAACCGCGCCTGCCGCACGCCTGATGCGATCATTACCGCCTATCAAAGATCACTGTCGTATTGGGTATCGGTTCTGGCGGGTCACCACGTCGTTGATCTATGTGATTACGAGGGCTGGATTGGCCGTCATCTCCGCGGCGATATCGCCGGGACGCGTCCGGCTGTGTACGCCAACTATTGCAGCACGCTGTACGACACGTACACGCCGCTCTTCGACGTCGAGGATACTGCCGGTTCGCTCGCGCGAATAGCCGAGGCAAACGACATCGGTCGTCAGATCGCATATACATTTTGGTCTATAGCGACCTCTGTAAACTATCGGGCGCTCGAATTCGAACAAGGCAACCGCGACAGCGACCTCGCCGCGATATTTTGCGGACGATTTTCAGCGCTTATATGTTTATTTCGTCAGTTCGCTCCCGGAAAAATCTTCGTGAGCTGACCTTCCCGGCGGAATACCTTCCTAGCATCGGGTATTTCACGTCAGCCGACTTCCGCGAACTGCTCGCAATTCTCAGAATGGAGGCGTGGCAGGCGGCAATTCGCTACGTTTCGATTTCACTTACCGACCGCGATCTCAATGTACTGAGGGAAATACGTCCCAACGCTATCAAACTAACCATTCACGGAAAGCAAGGCGAGCTGCACTTCCTGTCTGCATCGCGCCGCGACGCGAGCATGACAGCGCAACACTGTACGGGAGGGATCGCGGTCGCGCCTGACGGTGCCAGGGTTACTCTGCGCTATCGCCTAGAGCGCGAGGCAGAGAATGAGACGCCGGTGCTTGTCATGGTGCCGAACGGCGTGGCGGACACGCATCGCTACTCGGCCCTGTGCCAATTGCAAGAGGCGCAGCAACCCATTGCGTACGTCAATGACAGAAACATCGTGACAGATCGCGCCCTTCACCATGCCCTCTATCGAAGGGACTAGCCATGAGCGAGGCTGAAACGGATACACTGGTCCGCGGGCAGGCGATCCTCAGCGAGAGTAGACTTGCAACTCTGCTGCAAAAGGCTGAGACGCGTCTTTTCGACGGGTCGGAATTGGGCTCACCGATCGAGATTTCTCTGTCCGATATGCCGGCGCTCGTGCGGCATTGGTCCGAAGCGATTGCGCGCAAAGCAACGACGCTGCGCAAACATGCAATGGGCACCCTCGAGGCTCTTCCGACAGGATGCCTGTACGAACATTTTGACCAAACCATGTGGAAGCGCGCCGCGCTGGCCAGTGAGATCTTTCGGCATCCGGAAGTCAGCAAGAATTCCGGTTGGCTGCACACACGGGCATTGCAGGAGAAGTTCGTCAAAGCTTCGGTCGATGATGGGAGGATCGAGCTGCTGATCGCCTGGGGCCAGCCCAAGAGGAACGCTGGCGGCCTCAAGACGGCCGGCTCATTGGCCGATCTAGCGGAACTCTATGCGATTGCGCGCCTCGGCATGATTGTGACGGCGATTTGGTCGGTCCTGGAACGCGATGTGGACCTGACCGTGCTCAGCGGGGGCCGTCGATTTGCCCAAGCGCTGTACACAGATCCGGTACTCGCCGCGAAGTACGACGCGCAGCGCCAAGAGATTGCAAATCTATTGTGCGGGCGCGGAGTGATGACGTTCTGCGACTATGTGTCGGCGGATTTTCGAGACACGGCGCGTTGGACGGAGCGCTACGGCGAGGCGCTGGAGAAGATTACGGCCGAAATGATAGCGTCGGAATTCGGCACAGTGCTCCTCAATGTCGATTGGGCCAACGTGTTTTCCGCAGCTGACGGGAACGCCGAGTTCGAGTGCGCTAAAGTCAATGCACTTGCCAGCCGAACTCTGTCGGTGGCTCGATCAACACCCGGCAGATATGCGTTGCACTCTGATTCAAGCCGCCATAACCTGCATATTGAATCCCCGCTATCAGGCATATTGGCAGGAGCGTCTTGGCGACGGGGAGGACGTTATCCAGAATGCGGTCGATTTCATGCGCGCGTTTGCATGGGAGTGCACCCGAAAATACATCGCGCTTCACCACGCCGACGGTGTGGAGGCCGCAGAACCGCTTCACGGGCATCGCATTCGATTGACAGTCCACGAGAAGCGAAACCGACCCGACGTTCCCGCCATATTCACGTTGGGCCGCAGCGGCGGCAATCTGCTGTCGCAGCATGTAGCCGTGCGCATTCAATCCGGCGGCGGGGTAAGATTTGAGACGTTGATGGAAATTCGCGAGCGTGGCGCGCATCCGGTCGTACTGGGCGCTCCTGGATCGGCCCATCGGGCGCTCTTTGAATGGCTGGCTTCGGCTGGACAGCCGCTTTGCTTCATCGACGGCGAAACGACCGCACCGCTCGAACTGCTAAGAAAAATTCTCGATGATTGAATGCACCTAATAAGCGGCGAAAAAAATGGGCGCATCCGTCTCCAAGGGTCTGCCGATCGACACTGTCATCTTCGATCTGGATGGAACCCTCGTCGATACGGCCGACGACGTTGCCGCTGTATTGAACAGTGCGCTGTCGCGGGTAGGATTGCCTATTCTGGAGCGGCATGAAGTCCAGGCCGGGATCGGGCCCGGCGGCACGGCCCTGGTCGAGATTGCGCTGACCAAAGCAGGCAAGAATCCGGATCGCCAGCTTATTCAAGAAATACATAAATCCTACCTTGCCGAATATCTCCGAATGCCGGTGCGGTATGCGCGCCCATACCCTGGCGTGCACAACACGTTGCGTCGGCTCATCGACGCGGAAATGCGCCTTGCCCTCTGCACGAACAAGGTGCAGCCCTTGGCTTTCGCGATCCTTCGCCGCTTGGGTCTTTCATCTTACTTCCGTTGCATTGTCACTGCTGATGCGGGGCTGCCTCTCAAGCCCGACCCAAAGCCTTTGCTTCATGCGATGTCGGCAGTGGGCGGCACGATGGAACGTACCGCGTTCGTCGGCGACAGTTCGATCGACGTGCAAGCCGCACGCAATGCGGGAGTTTCTCCGTGTGCGTCAGTTTCGGCTACAGCATTACTCCGCCGCCTTCATTGGGCGCGGATCTACTGATCGATGATTATGGGGAGCTTGCAGAGAAACTCAGGACTGCGGGCAGTACCAGGCATGCCGCGTTGGAGGCTCGATAAGCATGGATTCCATGATCAAATGCGTGAGGTCCGCAGCAGATGTGTTGACCGGAAAAATCATAAGCCGCGACGCGGTCATTGGGATTGTTGGCTTGGGCTATGTTGGTCTGCCCCTGATGTTGGCGATGACCAATCAACGCTTCCGCGTGATCGGTTTTGATGTAGATGACAAGCGCGTTCGCGAGTTGAACGAGGGGAAAAGTCCGCTAAAGCACATAAGCGATAACAAGATCTCCAGTGCAATATTGACGAACAGATTTGAGGCGACGACCGATCATTCTCGGCTAGGCGAGCCGGACGCCGTGGTTGTCTGTGTGCCAACCCCTTTGGCGATACACCGTGAGCCAGACCTTTCAATCCTAATTCGAGCAACGGAGGCAATCTCGCGAGCGTTGCGCCCTGGGCAACTGATAGTGTTAGAATCGACTACTTATCCGGGAACGACACACGAATTGGTGAGCCCAATCTTAGAGCGAAATGGCCTCGTAAGTGGCATCGACTTTCTTGTGGGGTATTCGCCTGAGCGAGAAGATCCGGGCAATCAGGAGTACTCGACACCGACAATTCCCAAAATTGTCGGCGGAGAAGGAGAAGATGCGCTCAAAGTGACGATCGAACTCTATTCGGCGTTTGTGAACGAGGTCGTGCCAGTGTCGTCGACTGGCGCGGCTGAAGCGGTAAAAATTACAGAAAACGTGTTTCGCGCGGTAAATATCGCGCTGGCAAACGAGTTGAAGATCATTTACGCGAAGATGGGAATCGATATCTTCGAAGTCATTGATGCAGCAAAAACTAAACCTTTCGGCTTCATGCCATTTTATCCGGGACCTGGATTGGGAGGCCATTGCATACCAATCGACCCATTATATCTCACCTGGAAAGCGCGCGAACGTGGAATCAATACCAAGTTGATAGAAGTTGCCGACGAGATCAATTCGGCGATGCCGAATTACGTAGTCGCCCGCGTGCGGGAGGCAATTGATAAGCGAAACGGAATAGGCCTTTCGCGAGCGTGCATATTGGTCGTTGGGATTGCCTATAAGAAAAATGTCGATGACGTAAGGGAAAGTCCCGCCTTGAGAATTATCGAGGAGTTGATCGCTCAAGGAGCCTCGGTGGAATATTACGATCCCTTGGTACCTACGATTTCAGATGCCCGGGGCCATCCGGAACTAAGAGGCAAGAAATCGATTATTCTCGATACGGAGACCATAGCGAGATTCGACGCAGTGCTGATTGTGACCGATCATGATGCAATAGATTGGCAGCTGCTGTTGGAGCATTGTCGACTGATCGTGGATACAAGAAATATAATCCGCAAAATAGGGATGCGCGGCTATGAATCGAAAATTATTTCAGCTTAGAAACACCAGAGTTTCATTTTCGGGCGGGGAATATAGATGCGCCAATCGTCTCTCAACACGGCCCAAACACTTCTCTGCGGTCAATGACCAGGCCGCTCCTGGCTTCGTCTGAATACGTGCGGACGGTCACCATCCCGTGCGTGGCGGCGTAAGCGCCATTCACGAGGCCTTGGTTTTCCGTTGAATACTCCTGCTTGTCGGTGGACCGGCGCAGATATGTGCCGCGGGCGTCGGCACATCCGGCCGCCCCACAGGCTCTCCGACCTGCAGAAGTCCACTTTTAGGGCTGTTTTCGCGCCACGCCGGGCCCTCGGGAAGCAGCAATCGGCAAATTTCCCTGCATTTTTCCCTGTTATCAGGGAATTCCGCCCAGAGGCTGGTTCGTCGTGGACTGCGTCGTCAGCCAGCCAGTCTAGTCCCTCGTGGAGCACCGGATCGCGCCAGGACAAGGCTGTATCCTAATAGAGCCGGCGCAGCGTGTCCGCGGCGGTCCCGCGCACCTCCTCCTCTTGGAATGACGCCCATCTCGTCGACAATGCCGAAGCGGCCGGCGAGGCAGGCGCGCACAGGTCAAGACGCAAGGATTCTTGCTGGTGGCTTGCGCCAGACTTGCGTTCATATTATACTTTACATTCGTAAAGTAAAAATGCCAGGGCGTCCAACTCGAGGCGGTCGCTTTCGAATTGTTCGAGCGAGGGAATGCGAAGCGATGATCGAGGAGCGCGATATTTCCGTTGTAATGCACGATGGAACGCGCCTTGTGTTGGACGTGTATCGCCCTGATGCAACAGGAAGATATCCGGTGCTCTATGCGTGTTCGCTGCATAACAAAGATATTCAGGGCCCCGATATCGCCGATGTGCTGCCTCCGCAACCGGCACATGCGCCGCTTTGGTTTGGTCCGATCGAGGCCGGCAACACCCGGCACTTTATTGCCAACGGATATGTGCATGTCATTGCACAGCCGCGCGGCTCGGCGAAATCCGAGGGTGTGTACGGTCACGAGGACACAGATCACTACGACATAATCGAATGGATCACGCGCCAACCCTGGTGTGACGGCAATGTCGGAATGGTCGGCATCTCAGGATACGCTGGCGAGCAATGGCGCGCCGCCGCCCAGGGGCATCCGGCTCTGAAGGCGATCTTTCCTTACGACGCCTGCAGTGCCTATGGAGGGATGTTCGGCTTTCGCGATTTCGTTCCCGGAGGCGTGCTGCATACCTTCCCTTATCTGCTGGATGTCTTCAGCACCGTTCATGAGTTGCGAGACCGGCCTACAGAGCTTCCGCCCGAGCAAGAGGACCTTTGGCGGGAGGCGATGCGCAACCTGGATTTCAAGCAGTACATCAATCTTTACAACATCCTGACTCAGAAGGGGCAGCGCACCTTTCTGATGTACCACTTGCTGACAAGCCCGTGGGAAGCGGATGGAGTGGTCGAGCGATCCGAAGAGGCATTCAAGAAAATCAAAATCCCATTTTATACCGGCTCAGGCGCATATGCCTACACCTACAAACTCCATTGGCTCGGCGCACAGCACTATTTTCAAAATATCGAACAGCCGAAAAAGCTGATCTTCACAGGGCCGGCGCACCTGGAGCGCCCTTTTCACCAGTATCACGACGAGATCATCCGTTGGTACGACTATTGGCTTAAAGGTAAGGACACCGGCATCCTGGACGAACCGCCGGTCCGCTATTGGCTCATGGGCGCCAATGCGTGGCGCACGGCAAGCGACTGGCCGCTGCCGGAGATCGACTGGACGAAATTCTATTTGTCGCAATGGGAGGGGCTTACAACGGAAGCTCCGCCCGGATCGGAGGCCGGGGCCGCCGTTCGGGAGCCTGACGTCTTCACCCAAATGCCGCTCACGCGAACAGTGAAGGTCGAGCGGTTACGGTACATGACCGACCCGCTGCCGCAGGACGTCGATGTCGTCGGACCGATTGCGCTTACGCTGTACGCGGCAATCGATCAGAGCGACACCAATTGGATTGTCGTGCTCAAGGACGTGGGGCCGGACGTCTCGGTGCGAACGGCGCGAGAAGGCGAGCGTGCCGTGCCGCAAAACCTGCCGGAGCGGGAACTGACACGCGGCTGGCTCAAGGCATCCTATCGCGCGGTGGACGAGAAACGGTCCAAACCTTGGGAACCGTTCCACAAGCTCACGCGTGCGGCCGTGGCTCCAGTCGTCCCCGGCGAAGTCGTCGAGTACAGAATTCAAATTCTGGGTACGGCCAATCGGTTCAAAGCCGGCCACCGGATCTGTCTCGAAATCACATCAATGGATGTGCCGACCGGGACGGGTGCGATGACCGGCGTCGAATACATCCCCTATCATGTGTGCAGCAGCCGGACGGTGACCCACCGCGTCTATCGGGACGCGGAAAGGCCATCTTATCTGCTGTTGCCGATCATCCCTGACCGAGATTGAGTTGCGCCCGCACTGCGATGCGAGGCCGTTTGCGGCAGACGAAGCAAGAGTGAGAGGAGGACTTATATGGATACGATCAGGTTCGAACAAAAAGGCACGATCGGCAGCATCGTCCTCGCCAACCCGCCGTTCAATCGGCTCGATCTTCGCTTTTCGAAAGCGCTGCGGGAAGCGGTGCATAGCGCCAGCGAGAGCGCTATTCGAGTCCTGGTTATTCGCGCCGAGGGGCCGAACTTCAGCTTTGGCGGCGAAGTCAGGGAGTGGCCGGGCAAGGACGTCAATTGGTTTCGCACCTTCGTCGCCGAGGTGAACGCATCCTATCGCGCCATCGAAACCTTACGTGTTCCGACCATGGCGGTCGTGCGAGGGGTGGCCTTCGGCGGTGGGTTTGAGCTGGCGCTGGCATGCGATTTCTTGGTTGCGGCAAAATCCGCGGTCTTCCGCTGCGTCGAAGTCACGACCGCGATGCTGCCGATCGCCGGAGCGTTGCAGCGGCTGGCTGAACGCGTGGGCCGTGCCCGTGCGTCCCGCTTTGCCATGCTGGGAGAACCGATTTCCGGTGTCGAGGCAGGCGCTCTTGGGATAGCGACCCACGTGGTCGATGAAAACAAACTCGAGGAAGCCGCCGACGCGCTTGCCAGCCACCTCGGCAGCGGTCCCACGCGCTCTTACGCGGCAACGCGCACGCTTCTTAAAGCCTGGTCGAGCGGCGGCGTCGCCGCGGCCGACCTGGTCATGCTCGACGTGACGATGGAGCTATACAACGGCGCCGATGCGCAGCGCGGCTTTGCCAATACTGCCAAAGCTTTCGACGCCGATATCGAACCACCGGCAATGACGTTCGAAGGTAAATGACCTGAGCGCTGGGCGAGATACCATGCGCTGTGATAACCAAAGTGTATGGCGCGAGTATCCAGGAAAAGCCGCAGAGTAGGGGGCACTTCGCGCCCAAGAAAGCGTGCCGAGCAGAGACGTTCACGCGCGACACGACTATCGATCTTGAAGGCCGCGTTGTCGGAGTTTGCAGATAAGGGCTTCGAGGCCGCAAGCATCCGCTCTATCGCAGAACGAACGGGCCTTCAGCACCCCCTCATCACCTACCACTACCCGACCAAGGATGCGTTATGGCGCGCGACAGCCGAATACGCTTTTGAGCAAATACGGGAGAAGTGGGACAAATCCGGACCCGACCTCGCGGACGCCGCGCCAATCGATCATCTGCGAGCAGAATACCGGGCGGTCTTTTATTACACCGCCGCATTTCCGGAATTTCACCGCTTTATGCGCCAGGAGGCTATGTACGACAATCCGCGACTAAGATGGGTCGCCAAAACCGTCCTGGCCCCTTTGATTGATCGCCTGCTGCCGCAAATCAGAGCCGCGCAGAGGGACGGCGATCTCCCCGCAATCGAGCCGATCGTGTTTCACTATATGATGATTAGTCTCACGGCCACGCTGGCTGGGTTTGGTCCCGAGATGCGCGTTACCAGCCGGGTAAGGCCAGAAGCCCCTGCAATTGTCGCCTCTTATTGGCTGCAGGTCGAAAACATGGTTTTCGGCAAGTTTGCGAACGCCAGCGGTACTCGCGATTGCAAACGAATGCAAAAACGCGGCACTCTTTCCAAGTGAGCTACTTGGCGAGAAGCCTCGGTCCGACTTCGCATGAGACCGCCTCGATATTGGTGATCGGGCCGAAGCGAGGCTTGATCCGAGCAACAGGCAAGTCGGGATGAGACTAGGAAGGGTCTGGTCAAGTGTACGAACCGAGCCGAGGAATTTCAGCTCGAAAAGCGATGAGAGTATTTAAGGCCGCGAAGCTCGGCGGGCGTTGATGACGGTGAAATGCCAGCGCTGATTTCGTATCCACCGAGCTTTTCTCGCTGACATGGCTGCCAGTCTCGCCGCCCGCCGCGCTGAAGCATTCCTTCCGGTCCGACAACCACAGAAATTCGCGCCGACTTACCGCCACGCGGCACTGTTATTGGCCTGCACGTCAGACCGGCAATCATGTTGCAGGCCAATGGCTTGGCAGTCTTTTTACCGCCGTTCATCCGTCCCAAGCTCGACGCGACATCTCTAGAACTCTGGACTTTTGCGGGAGCATGGATACAATTTACGATAGTATTGGGTTTTTGCCGATCGATCGTGGGGCGTTCGGCCATGTCGTCGAGTGAGCTGATCAACCGTTTTCGCAATAATGGAACTGCCATTGCCTACGGCAATCACGCTTGGCAAACCGCGTTCAACAATAACCTTATCGACATCCGTGTTGATTACGAGACGGCCAATATTCTTCGCCGGTCGGACGGCCATCACTTCGTCAATCTGTGCTCTTGCTCTTATCTGGGGCTTTCAAGCCATCCTGTGATCCTGCAAGGCGCGATCGATGCGATCCGCAGTCAGGGCGCAATGGATCTGCCGATTTCGCGCATTCGTCTGCGGCTCAATCTGCTTGAGGAATTCGAAGACGCGCTATCCACGCTCATGGGTGCGCGAACGATCTCGGCGGTAACGAGCAGCGCCGCCACGGCCGGAGTCCTTCCTCTTATCGCATCCGGTCACCTGAGCGTCGACGGCAAGCCGCCGGTCATGGTGTTCGACAAGTTCTGCCACTTCTCCATGGATTACATGAAGCCGATTTGCGGCGACGAGACGACGGTGCTCACCGCGCCGCACAACGATATGACGTTCCTCGAGGACGTTTGTCGGGAAAATCACAATGTCGCCTATGTCTGCGACGGCGTTTATTCCATGGGCGGCGCCGCGCCGCTGAAGGAGCTTTTCTATCTGCAGGATCGCTACGGGCTCTTCCTCTTCATCGACGATTCCCACGCCTTGTCCGTATGCGGCGTCAAGGGCCGGGGTCATGCCCGTTCATTGGTGCCCGAGCTCAATCCGCTCACCATTATCATCGCCTCTCTCGGCAAGGGTTTCGGCACGAGCGGCGGCATCATCATGTTCGGACCAAAAAACCACGAGCCAATACTGACGCGCTTTGGCGGTCCGCTGGCATGGTCGCAAGGCCTTAACGTTCCTGGAATTGGTGCCGGCGTGGCGTCCATCGGAATTCACAACTCGCCGGAGCTGATACGCCTGCAAGAGGCTCTCCAAGCCAATATGGCGCTGTTCGATTCTTTGATTGAAACCGAACAGAGCGGCAATGGCTTTCCGTTAAAGGTCATAGCGATCGGCGACGAGGACAAAGCCGTGGCCGCGTCAGCCGCCATCTTGGAACGCGGATTCTATACGTCCGCTGTCTTCTTTCCGATCGTGCGAAGGGGCCACGCCGGCTTGCGGATCATGCTGCGGGCCGACAACACGGAACAGGATATTCGATCGTTTGCGGACGCCGTGCACGAAACGCTCGGCACCAGCCCGCCGCGATCCGCGGATGGAGTCCGCAAGATACATGCCTACCCCTTATGAGCCCAATATGCGTGCCGTAGTTGTCGCCCCGCCGGGCGGTGCCGACGCAATGGCAATACGGACGGTCGAGACCCCGAAGCCGGCACCATGCGAAGTTCTCGTTCGCGTGCGGGCCGCGGCGCTCAATCGTGCCGACTTGTTGCAGCGCGACGGGATATTCCCCGCGCCTCCCGGGGAATCCGACATTCTGGGAGTGGAGGTCGCCGGCGATGTCGTTGCCGCCGGGGCCGAGACCGATTTTATTCCCGGCGCCGCGGTATTCGGTCTGGTCGGCGGCGGTGCTTATGCGGAATACTGTCGGCTCGATGGCGGCATGGCGATTGGCATTCCTCCCGGCCTGTCCTATGCCGCCGCCGCGGCGTTGCCGGAAGCCTATTTTACCGCGGATACCGCGCTGTTTCAGCTTGGCCGGCTTTCCCCGGGCCAGCCGGTGCTTATTCACGGCGGTGGCAGCGGCATTGGCAGCGCTTGCATCCAACTGGCAAAGGCTGCAGGCGGGCGCGTCGGCTGCACCGTCGGTTCCGCGGCCAAGGCCGAGCGGGCGCGCGCGATCGGCGCCGAGCTCGCCATCAATTACGCCGAGCGGGATTTCGTGCGCTCGATCCTCGACTGGACCGACGGCGCCGGTGTCGCTTTGGTGGTCGACATCGTCGGCGCTGACTATTTCAACCGCAATCTGGCGGTGCTGAAAGAATGCGGCTGCCTCGTTCAGGTCGGCGTCATGAGCGGCACGCGATGCGAGTTCGATCTGGACGAGATCATGCTCAAGCGGCTGCAGATCAAAGCCACGATAATGCGTCCATTGCCGATCGTCGAGAAGCGCCAGATCACGCAGCGGTTTCGGGATACTTGGCTGCCGCGCGTCGTCGACGGAACACTCGAGCCGGTAGTCGACTCCATCTTTCCGTTCGCCGACGTTCGGCGCGCCCATCGGCGCATGGAGGACAGTCAACACTTTGGCAAGATCGTTCTCGACGTTGAAGCAGCCGAAGATGTTCCCATGCCGGTTAGAGCCAAAGCCGTTCGGTACAAAACGAGAGAATTCACATGAATCGGTTGGATATCGCGCAAGCCACGCAGGCGTTTGTGGATGTGAACGAGTACGACATCGACCTCGGCGGAGCGCAAGTTGCGCAGTCGGGCGAGTTGCCGCGCAAGGTCGCCGCGCTTCTCAGCACCGGCCCGGGCTATTGCGTGTGTTACGGCACGAACAACGTCCTCGCCCGCCACGGCTTCGACATCCGCGAAAATCGCGAGATTGCCTATGGGGTATTGAAGTCGTTGTTCCACAGTGCCATGGCGCTGATCGATCTGCAGCGCTACAGCGTGGTGCCTCACGCCATGTCGCTCGGCACGATGGACGTCGACGGCTTCAATCTCAATCAAAACTTTTCCCATGACGGCAGCGTGCAATCGCGCGCTTTCATGACGTCGAAGTGCATTCACTTCGACGCGGCGACGCCTTTCATCGCCAATATCTACGGGCCGAACGATAATATCGGCGGCGGCCATCCGCTCATCTGCGACGTGCGGCAATATTGCCGCGATCACAACGTCCAGCCGCGTGATCTCGTCGATAACATTCCGAACAACTACAACATTGTGCTCAAGGAGAATGTTTATAGCGTTCTCAAGAGCGATTACTCGTTCGCTTTGGATGTCGACATCGATAATGACATCGTCGGCATCATGTTGCTCAATGAAATCAATTTCGGCATCGCTCATGGCGCGACCCAGCCATACAAGCTCGTCGCGGACGCGCCTTCGAAACGGCCGATCCGGCATATCGAGTATCAGTTCTCGGAAGAGCCGCACTACGAAGACTGGTTCGCATTTTATGGCCTGCCCATGAAGCCGGCCTCCGACTACGCCGGCGAAAATTTGTCGCTCGACTACTATCAGCCGGCAGCGGAGCCGTTCGACCGCCTTGTCCCGGTAAACAAGGTTCCCTCTCCGGTGATGCGGGCGGCTGCTCATGCAAAATGATCGAGGTCGTGCACCGAGCGGAGCGAGAGGACGAGGGAAATATCGGCACGATGCCGGACGAAGCAACAAGAACGCCGTTCGGCGCGCGCGGTAGGAGTCGAAGGTGTCGATGTCGTTTGCTGACAGCAACGGGCCGTTCATCGAGGCGCTGATTATCCGTCGCGCCGAAGCCCGCACCGCACTGCGCAAGCAGTCGGCGCAGATATTGGCCGATGGCGGGCATCTGCTTAGGCTATTGCCCGTCAATTTCCTGTTCGACGTGGATGAGGCGGCCGAGCTCGCCGGGGCGGCCTTGGCGCTGATCGACATTCAGACCAAAATCGTCCGCCATCTCGTCGAGCGGTACGGACGGTCGGGCTTCCTGGACATTTTTGACGTTCCCGAATCGATGCGGCGATTCGTCAATTGGGACGAGCTGCAAAATCCAAGACATCTGATCGGCCGCATCGATATTCTTGCCGGCCGGGACCGTTACTATTTCTGCGAGCTTAATATCAATTCCTGCGTTGCCGGCGCCGAAATTTTCGATTTCTGCGATGCCTACTTTCGGGAGATCGGGCTCGATATCCGGCGCAGCGCCGGTGCGGCGGCGCCGCTTGCCGACCTTGCAGCTCTGCTGGCGCGGTGGGCCGCCGAGCTCGGTGCGGTACGGATCGTTATTTTGGACTGGAGTGTCGGGGGCGGTTCGCCGGGAAAAGGTTACCTGTCGTTTGACCGCATGAAAGACTACCTGGCACGGGAAGCCCGCTCGGTTCCGATTTATGTGACCGACGAGCGAAACTTTGATCCGGCTTGGCTTGCCCCGCATGAAGCCGCACGTACGCTCGTGCACCGCGGTTTCATGATGTCCGAGATGGACGATGATGGAGCGTTCCTCGATCGGCTGCTCGGCGCGGGAGCGCATGTGATCGGCACCTACGAGACCGACATACGGATGGACAAGGCATGGTTTGCGCTGATGCACGACAGCGACATTCAAGTTGCCCTAAGTCCGAGCGAGCGTGCGCTTATCTCGCGCTATGTTCCTTATACTCGCGCGTTGGCGCCAGCCGATCTTGCCGAGGTCGTCGCCCAAAAGAACGAGTACATTTTCAAGAAGAGGGACTCGTTTGGCGGCGGCGGCATCTGCATCGGCGCTGAAACGACCGCGGCGGGGTTGCGGGCCTTGCTGGCTGAAGAGGGTTGCCGGGCCTGGATCGCTCAGAAGTTTATGGCGCTCGACCCAATTTGCTTCCCCGGCGACGAAAACTTCGAACCGGAGCCCCACAACATGGTCTTCGGACTCTACATCTATGGCGACCGCACCAACGGCATATTGGTGCGTGCCAGCGCGTGTTCGAAAATCGTCAATGTAACTATCGGCAATGCCGCGCTGGCATGGGCAGTCTGTGTCGATGAGGCGCGGAAGGCAAAGATGACTTCACGCCTGATTGAGGAGCGCGTTTCGTGTCGGTCGGAAGCGTGATCATCATGTCCCTTGGTCCGGCTCGAAGCGGGAAAAACCGTGCGCTTCAAACGTGAGCGAAAGGTTGCGTGCCATGCATGTCAGCTATCTATACGTTCCTGCAGCTCGTCTCGATTTACTGATCGCGAACCGTCACAAGATCGAAGCCGACGCCGTCGTTCTCGATCTGGAAGACTCGACCCATACTCACGCCAAGGCTCAGGCTCGCGCCAAGGTGGCTGGCGCCGACTTGTCCGTGATCGTCGAGCTTGGCATCGAGATCGGCATACGCATCAATACCATCCGTACATTCGACGGGCTGCGGGATCTCGACATGCTCAAGAGCGTGTTCGAGCGCCGCACTCCCGCCATTTCGGCCGTTTTCGTTCCGAAGGTGAATCATCACAGCGAAGTCGCGATCTATCGCGACTTATTCCGCGACCTGCCGTTCCAGCCGAAGATCGTCAGTTTCATCGAGACGATCGATGCGGTCGAGGACGCCGATGCGATCGC
Organism: uncultured Alphaproteobacteria bacterium; assembly: GCA_963831975.1. Lineage (GTDB taxonomy): Bacteria > Pseudomonadota > Alphaproteobacteria > Rhizobiales > Xanthobacteraceae > BOG-931. The sequence goes on along the minus strand of CAWHSO010000018.1, from coordinate 879,284 downwards.
CGGGGCCAGCGATGCCGTATGTTTCGGCCAAGCCGATCTGGTGGCGGCGATGTACAGCCCGAACGGAGCCTATGTCGACTATGCGCGGGCAAGACTGTGCGTCGCCGCGGCGAAGCACAAGATCCTGGCGATCGACACGAATTCGTTCGAAATCGAGAACATGAAAACATTCGAAGACCAGTGCGTGGCGGCGAAATCCTATGGCTTTACCGGGAAGGCGGCCATCCATCCGCGCCAAGTCACCATCGTCAACAAGGTGTTCGCGGTCTCGCCGGAGATGGCCGCGCGCTATCGAACCACCATTGATACGTATGAAAACGCGACAGTAGGCTTCCAACTGATGGACGGAGAAGTCATCGCGCCGCCGTTCGTAGCCAAGGCGCGGCTGATGCTGGATCTGTACGACAAAGGTCAGCCGCAACATATCAATGGCCGGAGCCGGGCATGACCGTGACGATCGAGCCGGTCGACAGTGTCGCGCATCCCGAAATCGAAGCGGTGCTGGCCGAGATCGCGGCGAATCCCTGGCCCGACGATATTGCCGAAGCACGGCTGCTCATGGACCGGATGGCGCCACCGGTTGCAAGCGACATAGTGGCCGAACAGGTCGCGCTTGCCGGATGCCGCGGGCAGATTCTCGATTCCGCCCGGCTACGAGGAAGCTCGCGCCATCCTGTTTCTGCACGGCGGCGGTTATGTCTACGGATCGCTGCGAAGCCATGCCGGGATGGCCGCGGAGCTGGCGCGCGCGACGCGGGGCAAAACTTATCAGCTCGACTACCGCCTGGCGCCGGAGCATCCATTCCCGGCCGCGTTGGAGGATGCCTGCGCGGCGTATGGCTGGCTGCGTGACGCCGGCTATGCCGCGGCCGACATCGCCATCGTCGGCGATTTGGCAGGCGGCGGCCTGGTCATGGCCACCTTGCTCGCCTTGCGCGAGCGCGGCGCAGAGCTGCCCGGCGCCGCGGTCTGTCTTTCGCCGTGGGTCGATCTCGAGGCGACCGGCGAGAGCTTCACCACTCGCCAGCAGCTTGATCCGATGATCGATCGTGGATTGGTGGGCTTCCTCGCCGGCATCTATGCGAACGGCGCCGATTTGCGTAACCCTTTGATCTCGCCGATCCACGCCGATCTGCGCGGGTTGCCGCGTTTACTGATCCAGGTCGGTGAGCGTGAGGTCCTTTTCTCCGAGGCCGAGATGCTGGCGCGGCGTGCCCGCCGGGCCGGCATCGACGTTACTTTCGAGGAATGGCCAGACATGGTCCATGTCTGGCACCTGTTCTTTCCGCAACTGAACGAAGGCCGCGCCGCGATCGCGCGCGTCGGCGCCTTCATCGCTCAATCCGCCACGTCGCAATGACGCCGGCGACAAAGGGAACCTATCGAATGGAGCAAATACCTTCCATCGACCTCGGACCCGCCCGTTCCGGCCGGGAAGCCGATCGCAAAGCCGTGGCTCAGCAAATCGATCGTGCCTGTCGCGAGGTCGGCTTCTTTGTCGTCCACGGTCATGGCATCGAGCGATCGCTGTTCGAGACGGCCTACGCGGCATTGCAAGACTTTTTTTCGCGGCCCAACGCGGAGAAGAATGCTTGCCGGCTGGCTGCCGGCAAGACGATGCCGAGCGATCCTTATACGCCTTACGGTTTCAGCGGGCTGCTGGAGGAGAATGCTTTCGCCTATATGGGCGAAAAGGGCCGTTCCAGCGATTATGTCGAGAAGCTCAGTGCCGGACGCATGATCCTCGACGACGCCGTCGTGCTGCCCTTCAACGATGACGCCAGAGGACGCGACCTGCGTCGCGCGATCAAGCGTTATTACCAAGCCACAGATGATGTGGCGGCAACGGTGATGCGTTTGCTGACTATTCCGCTCGGCTTGCAGGCCGATTTCTTCGCGACCCGCATGGATAAATCGAACGATTTGCTACGTTGTCATTATTACCCGGCGCGCGCCGCCGCTTTCAGCAACGATCAAGGCATGGGAGCGCACAGGGACAGCAGCCTGATCACGCTGCTGACCCATAATTCGCCCGGTATCGAGGTGCGCACCCGCTCGGGCGAATGGATCGAGCCGCATTTCAGGTCTGTCGATGAGTTCATCGTGAACATCGGCGATCTGCTCGCGCACGCTACCGACATGCAATACGTGTCGACGCCCCATCGAGTTGTGCTTTCGAACAGAGATCGGCTATCCATTGTCTTCTTCAAATTGACGAACGAAGACGATGTGGTGCAGATCGGCAACAGGCAAATGGATGCCCTGTTTGGCCGCTAGTCGTGGAAGTCGTTGTTACACACACTGATGACACAGGAGGAGACTATGAAGAAGCGTAAACCGGTAGCGAAGCAGAACCACCCGCACATCGGCGCGGTCTGCGCCGACGATCTGGGACTGAAGGCTGGATTTATGAAAGATAAGAACGGCGATGTCACCTTCTCGCCGATCGTGGGCTGGGCTTCGGTCGCGAACTACTCCCGGATCAAGTCGCGTTCGATGACGCCGCTTGTGCTCGACGACAACTCGTTTCCCACCCTCGCGTCGAAGAACAATTTTCCGGATTTTGTCGGTGTCTTCGACAAGTCCGTCAGCGCGGCGGAGGCGAAGCGAAAATTCCAGAGCGGCCGGGCGATTGAATAAAGCGTCGACATTATTTCCCCAAGATTGGGAACGCGTCGACGAATTTGACCGGCTGCTGAAACGCAACGTCAGCGCAGTAAGGGACTATACGCAAGAGTTCCACGAGCGCTGGGCCAGCAATGGCATAACGACTCTGAAGGGGGCGGGCTGGACGGTACGACCGTTCCTGGTACCGGCGGCCCGTCTGCATTTCGTCGCCGCCGCTTTTTTTTCTGCGATGACGCGATTGCGGGCCGCGATGATGACGCGGGCCGCGGTGCCGGGGGCTATCGCCAGCGTGCTGCCGTTTTGTTCCGATTTCGAGAAACATATCGACGTGGCCGCCGGGGCGGAGAATCCCGCCTGCATGGCCTATTTCCGGCCGGACGGCTTCCTGTTCGAGGATCGTTTCGTATTGTCGGAGATAAATTACGGCAACGGCATCATCATAAGCGGCAGCTATACTGAAATGGTCGCCGATTATTGGCGCCAACACCCGGTGATCAAGCGTCTCGGCTGGGACGTGGATCGGCTGCACCCGCGCCCTTTTATGCGATATGTCGAAACCGCCCGGCGATTTGCCGGGGCAACCAAGCGGCCGCGCGTCGCCTTGTTGAGCCACGCCGAAGAGTGGCACGCGGTTCAACAGTTTACCGAGCGCGTGATGGAACAGATGCGGTTTGCGCGCTCGGCTTTTCAGCGTGCCGGTTTGCGGGCGCGCTTCGTCACGCACAACGACATCGCGCTCGACCGCAAGGGCATTCCGCATTTCGTCGCCGACGGCGCGCGCATCGACCTGATTATGTTCGTTACGGTCGGCACGACATTCATGGACGAACCAAAGACCGCCAGGGAGCGCACCATCCTCAGGCAATTGAGTAGGGCACGTTTTGGCGACGTTTGGATCCTCAAGCCGTTGGCCGGCCTGTTGATGGACAAGGGCGCGCTGCCGCTGCTCGGCACGCTCGGCTGCTCGCAGCGCATGAACGACGGCTTCCGCTTCGATATCGCGGCGACGGAGTTTCCGTTCGGGCGGCGGCCGGCGCGCTATGTCGAACGCCGCAAGGATTGGGTCATCAAACGCGCTTTCGACGGCAAGGACACCCATCCCGGCGTTGACAGGAATGCGCAGCGCTGGCGCCGTATTGTTGCCGACGCCGTAGCCGATCAAGCCTATGTGGCGCAGCGCTACGTTTCACTGCCGCGCGCGGACGTGCCGGCCTTCGTCGACGAGCGCCATCTCGAGTGGGTTCCCAGCCGCGTTGAAACTTCCGCATTCATTTTTGACGGCGTCTTCGGTGGCGCCGGCATTCGCCACGCGCCGGACGCCGAGGGCCACGTGATGACCGATTTCCCCGCCGGCTACGGCTACTCCACGGCCTTTGCGGTATGAGCCGCGCGCGTCCGGCCCTGGGCCGCGATTGGACGCTGTGGCCGCATGTGCAAGTCCGCGCCGCGGGCTTTCCATTTTCGCTGCTGGACGAGACGTTCCGCAGCCGATCGCCGGCCGAGGCGCTGCGCAGCGTTGCCGCCAATCCGGCTTTCCGGGAAGCGGTGACCTGGCAGAACCGCGCGGTTGTCGGGCGCGCCATAGACCGCCTGCTGCAGGCGGATGCAGACATCGACAATACCAAGCTGCGCCGGAGCCGGCGTCTGGTCGCAAAATATCTGCAGCGCTATTGCGCCAAGAACGACACAATCGGTTTTTTCGGACCGGTCGGCTGGGGAACGGCCGGGGGTGCCGGTCTGTTCGAACCCGGCGCTTCGCTGATCGCCGAGCGGTCGACCTTTTTCGAGCCTTGGGCGATCCGGACGCTCGCGGCCGCGCAGAGCGAAGCACGTCGGCGCAATGCGGCGGTCTACCTGCCGGGCCACCTGCGGCTCCTGGACACGGCCGTTCGCGGTCCGACGCGCGAACTGCCGCTGTCGGAGGCCGAGATCGCGTTGATGAAGCAGGCGGACGGCCGGCCGGCGCGAGCCGTCCTGGCGCAACCCGTGGCGGAACTGGCAGGCCGCACGATGGAGCCGGCGGTACTCGCCAAGCTCGCTGCGGAGGGATTGCTGCGCTGGGAATTTCCGACATCGGTTTCGCACGATCCCGGCGCGCCCTGGCGGGCGATCGGCGATTGCGAAGACCTGGCGGCCCTGGAGGCGTTACGCTCGGCCGTGGCGCGGGCCGCGGGCGACGAAGGTGCGCTCGCTGCGGCGCTGGCGCAACTGGAAGCCGCGTTCGAGCGCCTGACCGGCCGGGCCGCGTCGCGTAATCCGGGCCAAATCTATGCCGGACGCGGGCTTGTCTATGAAGAGTGTCGCCGCGACATCGCCTTTGATTTGAGCCGCGCGGCGATCGCCCAAGTCGCTCCCGCTCTGGGCGTCACGCTGGACATGGCGCGCTGGTACTCGTTTCAAATCGCGGTCGCGCTGGCGAAATCTCTGTTGGATATTTTCACGCGGCAAAAGCGCAAGCGTATACCCTTGCAGGTCTTCTGGCACCTGACCGAGCCATTGTTCGCGCCCGAAGTGCCGTCCGCAGTGGCCGCCGCTCTCAAGCGCATGCGCAAACCTTGGAGTGCAGCCTGGCAGCGAGCCGAATTCTCCGATGGAGCGCTGCACATGAGCGTGGCGGCGGCCGCCGCTGTTGTTGCCGAACATTTTCGGGCACCGTGCCCAGGCTGGCCCGGCGCCCGCCATCACGCTCCCGATTTGATGTGGTCAGCGCCCGACTGCCGGGCTTTTCTGCAGGGAAGGGGCGTGCCGGTGCTTGCGGAATTGCATCCGGGCGTTACGCCGTTTACGACGCTGTCGTCGCTGTCACTGTGTCCGGTGCGCGAGGCGCTTGCCGACGAGTGGCGGCTTGATTTCCCCGACCGACTGGTCAGCCCGATCCCGCACGAGGATTTCGCGCGCTCCACACTGGATGCGAGGCTCGCGCGCGACCACTGGCACCTCGACATCGGCGGAGCTTACGTTTCGGATCGTCCGCGCGATCAGGTGTTGCGCGCCGCCGATTTTGACGTGGTAAAACGCGCCGGCCGTCTTGCTGCGGTGCACGTCGGCAACAACCTGGAATTCGATCTCATTGCGTTGTTCGAGCGGCGAATCAAGCTCAAGGCTGCGGTGGCGTTTTCGTTGCTGGACGACAGCGACGCCGGTTGCCGCCGGTTCATAGGCCCGCTCATGGTCCAGCGCGCGTTCTGGCGTTGCGCCAGCCCGCGCAGCCAGGCACCCTACGGCACGGCGGCGCGCGCCGAGATCATCGCCTGGCGGCACCAACAAGGCTTGCCCGACCGGGTCTTTGTCCGCACGCCGAACGAAGTCAAGCCGGTCTATGTCGATTTCACGTCCGATATTTCGATCGATCTTTTTCAATCCTTTGCCCGACAAGCCGAGAGCATGACCATCACCGAAATGTATCCCGCGCCCGACGGCCTGTGGTTATGCGACGCCGAGGATCGCCGCTTTGTCAGCGAATTGCGTCTGATCGCGGTGGATCCGAAGGCTTACGACGGGGCGGCCGTCTGGGCCGCGGCCGCGAGATCCAAGTCGTCGCCGACGCGCAAGTCCATCACTTCCCGTAGCGTTCGGCCAAAAAGAGCACGTAGCGTGCCTTCTTGAGAATGGGGGTATCGACGAACTTGCCGCCGAAATCGAAGGTGCCCAAACCTTTAGCCTCGGCCTCTTCGTAGGCCGCGATCAACCGCTTGGCGTGCTCGACTTCCGCCGCCGAGGCCGCAAAGATCTCGTTGCAGATCAGGACTTGCCGGGGCGTCAGGCACATTTTGCCGTCATAGCCGAGATTGCGCCCAAGCATTGCGTCGCGACGACATTGTTCGTCGTCGCGAAAATCGGTCACGATCTGGTCGATCGAGACGATCTGCGCAAGCTTTGCCGCCAGCACGGTCCTGGAGCGCGCGAACAGCACCTCGGTGCCTTCGGGCGAGCGGCCACCGCCCATATCGGCGATGAAGTCTTCGGCGCCGAAATACAGGCTGGTGAGCAGCGGGTGGGCGGCCGCAAGCGCTTCCACCTGCACGACACCCTTGATCGACTTGATCCCGGCCATGATCGAAATCGGCCGGCGCCGCGCGCCCTCGCACCTTTCGACCACGCGGACGACGGGCGTAATCTGCTGCGGCATTTCAAATTTCGGCACCACTACGCCGTCGATCTCGGTAGCGATGGCGGCCTCGATGTCATCGACATAGCATTGCGCGCCGGGTTCGTTGAGCCGCACATAGACTTCGCCCTTGATGTTCTGCGTCCGAAGGTTTGCCACCGCCGACGCCAGTTCGGCGCGGGCTTTCTCCCTCTCGGCCGCCGGCGTTCCGTCTTCCAGGTCGATCACGTAGCGATCGGCGCCGGCGCGTGGAAACTTGGCGATTAAATCGTGGCGATTGGCGGGCGCGAATAGCAGACTGCGGATCATGGCAAAACTCCTTCCGCGGACACTCGCGGTGGCTCGCCGTCCGCCAACTGAAGTAAAGCGCGCAGGCGCCGCAGCGACAACCCCAAACTCGCGAATCGTCGAGATCCAGCACGCCGCGCCGTTAGCGAAGTACGATTGCAATCCGTTGTCCGGGATGGCTCCGGCCGCGCCCTCTCGGTAAGATGACGAACGGAGGGGGCGGTCACCAGATGAGTTGGTGCGGGACAAGCAGCGTACCAAAATCTCGTCCCGGGACTCCGCGGCTGCTCTCGACAATCGATGGAGCAATCGAGAACATCTTTTTCAGCTTTCCGTCCTGGATTCACGAGCGCGCGCGTTATGGTCCGTCCGAAAGACGGTTCATTGACTGCTACCTTAGTATCGTGAAAGCAATCATGCGGACGGCCACCGGACGCATGCGCTTCACCATTCTCACGCACGCTTCCGCGACCGATTTGCTCGCGCAATGGTTGGTTCGCAACGGCCTTCGAGACAAGGCAAGACTGATCGATTGTCCGGACGATCTGCGTTTTACCGTCTGGGCCGACGATATGTTCCTGGTCGGCGAGGACCAGGCCGGACGGCACGGTTACGGCATCGTTCCGCCGCAATTTCCCCGATCGGGGGACGGCAAGGTGGCGGAAGTCCTGGCGCGTTCGGGCTGCTTTTCGCTGCGCGGTTCGCCGCTGTTTTTTCAGGGCGGCAATATTCTCGTCGGCGACGATTTTCTTCTGATCGGCGCCGACGATTTATGCTGGTCGCTGCGCCAGGGGTGGATCGCTTGCCGTGACGGCGAGACGGAAAACGCGGCGGTCAGACGGGCATTGCGTTTGCGCCTCGATCGCGGCCGAACCGCCCATATCGTCACCGCCCGCGTGCCGGTTCATCACCAAACAACACGCGCCATGAGAGACCGCGGCGAGAAATGGACGGAAAGACTTTATTTCGGCAACGTCGCCGGAACGCGGCAGCCGCTGTTCCACATCGACATGTTCATCAGCCTGGTCGGCAGGACCGACGACGGCCGCTTCAAGCTGCTCGTCGGCGATCCGCGAATGGCCGCCACGATGGTCGGGAACGCCGGTTGGCCCGATGCTATGGTGGGGGCCTTCGACGACATCGCGCTGCAGCTTTCGCGACGCGGTTTTTCGGTGGAGCGCAATCCGCTGCCGCTCGCTTACGCCGACAATCATCGCCTTAGGCAACGCGTCTGGTATTTCGCGACTTCCAATAATGCGATCGTGCAACGCGACCCGCCGATCGTCTGGATGCCCAGTTACGGCCATGGCCGATGGAGAAGATACGCCAAGACCGATGCGGCAAACCGGGCCGTCTGGGAGCGCAACGGATACGAGGTGCGGATGCTGCCCAATTGCCATCCCATCGCCATGCGGCACGGTGGAGCGCATTGCATCGCCAAGTGCATGGCGCGCGCAGCACCGCGGCCGTGATGCCGTTTACCAACGGCCGGCGGTGTGCAATGGAGGTGCTGCGCAGACCATGTGATTGTGGTACCGAAAAAATTGATCTCCGATCGCCGGCATCGGCGCTCAAGTGGCAGGCGGGACATGAAACCTAAGGACCAAGAGAGCCGTCTGGCGATGCTGCGCGCTGCCATGGCCGAACGCGATTTGGCGGCCTATCTGGTGCCCCGCGTCGACGAGCATCAGAACGAATATGTCACGCCGGCGGACGAGCGCCTGGCCTGGATCAGCGGCTTCAACGGCACCGCCGGCATGGCCATGGTCGGCCGCGAGCGCGCCGCTTTGTTTGTCGACGGCCGCTACACGTTGCAGGCCCAAAAGCAAACGCTGGCGGAGTTCTGGGAGCTGCGTCACCTCATTCACGATTCCTTGGATGGCTGGGCCAGGGATAATTTGGCGCGCGGCGGCCGCATCGGCTTCGATCCGCGGCTGCACCGGCCCGCCGAAATTCAACGTCTCGTCAAACCGCTGGACAGGATTGGCATCACAATGGTGCCGATCGAACCGAATCTTGTCGAACTGATTTGGCGCGATCGGCCGGCTGCGCCGAGGGGAGCGGTGACCACATATCCGCTCAAGTTTGCCGGCGAGACGTCCACGGCTAAACGCATGCGCATTGCTGCCGCCTTGCAAGAGACTCAGGCTGACGCCTTGGTAATATCGGCTTTGGATAATCTCGCCTGGCTATTCAACGTGCGTGGCCAGGACCTGGACATGACGCCCGTTGCCATGGGCTATGCGATCCTGCGATCGGACGGCACGGCGACTTTGTTTCTGGATGCGGCGAAATTGAGTGACGCCGTTCGCACGGAAATCAAGGCCGAATCTCAGGGCGCTGTAACAATTGCGGAGCCATCTGCCCTTGCAGAGGCATTGACGACGTTGAAGGGCAAGGGCGTGCGCCTCGATAATGCGACCGCGAGCGTGTATTTGGATGATGCACTGAGAGCCGGCGGCGCCACGGTGGATCTTGGGCAGGATCCCTGCACCGCGGCAAAGGCGTGTAAGAACTCCGTACAACTTGCCGGCGCGCGCGAGGCCCATCGCCGAGATGGCGCTGCCATGGTGCGTTTCCTCCGATGGTTCGCCGAAACCGCGCCTGGAAACGAGACGGAATGGACGGCGGCAGAGAAGCTTGCCGAGTTTCGCCGATCGGGTGAGTATTTTCGCAGCCTCAGCTTTCCCACCATCTCGGCCGCGGCCGGCAACGCCGCACACGCGCATTACCGGCTGGAGAAGGCCGCCGCGCGGTCGCTGCGCCCGAACGAGATTTATTTGGTCGATAGTGGAGCGCAGTATTTGGACGGCACCACCGATGTGACGCGCGTTCTGGTGACCGGAACGCCAACAGCCGAAATGAAGCGGCGCTACACGCAGGTTCTCAAGGGCCACGTCGCCGTCAGCGTCGCTCGCTTCCCAGCCGGAACTACCGGCGCGCAGCTCGATTCTTTTGCGCGGCAATTCCTTTGGACCACCGGCGCAGATTTCGATCATGGCACAGGCCACGGCGTCGGCAGCTACTTGTCAGTGCACGAGGGCCCGCAGGGAATCTCCAAGCGTGCCACGGAAGCAGCTTTGGCTCCGGGTATGATAGTTTCGGTGGAGCCCGGCTACTACAAACCCAATGCTTTCGGTATCCGTATTGAAAATCTGGTGGCAGTAAGGGAAGCGAGGCCTCAACCGGAATATGCCGAGCTGAAGGTGTTAGAGTTCGAGACGCTTACGCTTGTTCCCTATGAGCGTCGTTTTATTGAAATGGCGATGCTGACCGAGGCCGAGCGAGATTGGATTAACACCTATCAAATGGCTGTTCGGGACGCGCTGACGCCATTATTGGATCCAGAGCATGCAGCGTATCTGGCGCGGGTCACGGCACCTCTTGGCGATTATTCACCCGATTGAGTTGATGCTTATGCCGCGACGATATTGGTGAGAGATACCCAAGAAGCCAAACATTATAGGTCGGTTTTTTTGATTGGAAATTCAGGGCTTAGTTTGGCGGCGGCCCGGCCGGTTTGACGATCGTTCTGGCCCACAAGAAATTCAGAAGCGCATAAGCGTCTTGCTCGGGAAGATGCAACCGCCACTGCCGCAGCACGTCTTTCGACGTCGCGCCGGGGTGCACGGCGCCGAGCAGCTTGCTGATTGGAACATTGCGAATGAAGGCCATCGGACGATCGAGGTCGGAATGGCATAACGCCATCTCGCACTTGATGAAGTCGTCGGCCAGCACCGGCCAAGGTTGAAGGGAGATATCGCGTGCGAGCTGCAGCGCTGTTTCCTCGGTCAGCTCACCGGGGCTTTCGCGCAGCGGCGCGGCCTCGCTGGTATCCGGGCGCTCGGAGCGTGCGATCCAAAATCGCGTCGGCGTCACTGCGGCCTGCGTGCAATAGTGCGCTGATCCAATCACGCGATCGCGGTCGATGGCCTCCCGTTGCCGCGCCATGCAAAATGCCTTTGCCGCTTCACCATCCGAAGGCCGGCGCAACAAGGTATTGACGACGGCGGCGCCCTGTATGCCCGACACGACGGCGTGCAGAACCCCCTGCGAGGACAACGGATCGATAGAAAACGAGGCGTCTCCTACGCGGATAAAATCGTCGCCCACGGCGGGCGATGCCAATGACCTCGAGGCGTCGCAGGCCTGGACCGGCGCAACGAGCTCGTCTTGCGCACAGTTGCGAAGCAGCAGCGACTTGCGCAACAGCTCTCTGAATGGAGATGCCAGATCGCCCCGTCTGCCGCTCAGCCGGCGATTGCCGGGGTCGAGAAACACTGCGACGCTGACGGTTCGATCGGGGAGCGGAGCCGCCCAAAGCCAACCTTCATCGTTGGCTTCGATTCGACTTTCCGGCGTCAACAACGAGGAATTCCGCAGATAGCCATGAAGTGCAAGGGTCGGCTTGGAAACACGTTGCCGGCGCGCTGGCAACGGCGCCCGCCGCCCGCCCGCAATGACAATTAGTCGACATGCGATGTGCAGGCGATATGGCCCGGACTGGACCGTAGCGACCCAGCCACCCGCGGGGCGGCGCGCGATCTCACCGACGGTAGCCGGCTGGAATAGCCGGGCTCCGGCCGCGCGCGCACCCTCAAGGAGGATGGAATCGAACGCGCCGCGATCAACCTGCAAGCCGGCGGTATCGAACATCGGGCGATAGGCCGGAGCCCCAGCGCCCCATTTGACGATGGCGCCGTACGGTCGAAGGAAGCCGGCAGCCTCGATGCGATCACGGAGGTTCAATTGATCGATCACCGTAAGGATCGTCGGTGGAAGAGACTCGCCAATGTGCCGACGCGGAAACGGCTGCTGTTCCGCAATGCAAACATTGAACCCGTAACTCACCAAGCGGAGCGCGATTGCGGCCCCCGCCGGGCCGCCCCCGACGATGAACACGTCACAGGTTTCGGATCGCTCGGCCATTCTCGTGACTTATCGAACGGCTGGCAACGTCCCGACCGCGGCCTTTTCCAGTTGTCGGCCGAGTTCGGCCAGCGGTGAGCTCGCCGGCGCGTCGCCGCTCGTGAAGAAATGCGGACATGCAGCAGAGAGCCTGACATAGGACGCGAGGCAGTAGGCGAGCCACCCGCGAATGTAGTCGCATGCGGGTCTGCCGCGATGAATCACCTCATGATGGCATCCGCCGCCGCACAAATATCGCGCCCAGCACGACGCGCACGGTTCCTGGGCATGGACATGACGCTGGGTCAGCCATTTCGACTGCATCGCTGCGTCGACGCCGGTTTCAATTGTTCCCATGGCGCCTTTCGCTTCGTCGACAAAGCGATGACAGGCGAAATAGCCGCCTTCAGCCGAAACGCCGACATAACCCGCCCCCGCACCACAAGGGTAAGGGCGGTGGGTTCCCTTATGGATCTCCTTGAGCGCGGTCAGCATGTTTAGAAACGGATATCTGTGGCCAGCCACCAGATGCGCCTCGAAAGCGCGGCCGCAATCGATCATCTGTTCAAGCATGACGTCGAGTTCACGGCCCTCCATCTCGCCTTGTCCGGTCGGTGAACTCAGCATGGGCGAGAAGCCGACGCTGAAAAAGCCAAGCCCAATGAAGTGATCGAGTGTTTGACGCAGGCAAAGATTGTCCGGCGTGACAGTGACCCTGGCTGACACCTGCATGCGTTTCTGTTTTTGCAGCAATGGCTCGACGCGGCGCAGGATAGTATCGAAGCTGCCACGGCCGTTCCGGTACGGGCGCTGCCGGTCATGGGTGTCGCCTATACCATCCAGGCTGATGGTAACGGCAAAGCCGTGTTGCTCGAAGAATGCGGCGTCATCGGCAGTGAGCAACGTGCCGTTGGTGGTGATTGAGAAATTGACTTTGACTCCCCGCGCCGCTCCAAGCGCCAACGCGTGCTCGGTCGCCGCACGCAGTATAGGCCGGTTCACGAGGGGCTCGCCGCCCAGGAACGCAATGTTGACCTTCTCACCCGGTTCGACGCCCAGCACCAGATTTTCGACCGCCTTGAGCGCGATCTCGGCCGGCATGTTTTTCGGCTCATTGCCGAATGCGCCTCCCTTGGCATAACAGTAGACGCATCCCAGATTGCATTTCTGAGCTACCGCGATCGATATGGCGTGGATTGGAAAGGGCTCGGGGACATCGTCCGTCACATAGACCAGATCCTCGAGGCCGCTTTCTGCGAGCAGGTCTGCAATGGCCCCTTCGTCGCTGCGTTTGATGAGCGCGCTGTAGCGATCGGCAAACTGGGCGTCGACGCCATAAACGCGCGATCCGTTAGCGAGGAAAAGGTTTGGCTCGCCGTCGACATGGAACAAAAAACCTGTTTTCGACCAGGTGCGGCCGCCCTTTAGAGCCTCGGTTGTGTCGATTTTGACTGCGTCAATGCGTGACGGCATGAATTGATCTCACTTCGACTTGTTGGTCGACGTCGAGCCATCAGGAGCATCGCGGCCCTTGATGACGAATTGAAGCTTGTGCTCCCAGCCCTGCATGATATCGGCATGTTGCAGCAGGTTTTCCTCTTGCAGAGTGTAGCGGGGACGGCCGGCGTTATTCGTGACGCGGCTAAGGTTGAGCCAATTATTCCCCGTGGTTTCAGTACGCGTGCTTTTGTCCGCGTTTTCGATCGAAACCTGTTCGATATTGACGTAATCGGGCCGGTTCGATGCCCAGTAATAGCATGCGCATCCAATATAGTCGGTCTGCCATGGCGAGCAGAGACTTTCGGTGATTTCTCCGGGCAGACTGGTCGTTCGGCTGATCAGCGCGGTATCCGGCTCAATCAAGCGGCGCACCTTCAAGTGAAGTGGCCCGGTTCGGGTGTCGACGGTCGCCTGTGCGGCCTTTGTGAAATAGCACTCGGCGGTCTGGTCGGTACCGCCTTTCGTCGCGTGGAGCTTGGCAAGCGCGTTGCTCCATTCGAGATAAATCTGAGACGAATTGTCTGGGTCGGGGGGATTGTTCGCGTCGGGCGGCAATATAACGTCGCGGTACAGGGGAATGCCATCGATGCTCTCAATGAACGCGTTGACAAGGCCGTCGAAATCAAAGCCGTCGGGGATCTGGCCGCCATCAGCCGCAAATTCGTCGCGGTGGACGGCGAGGATTTGTCCGCCGTATTCGACCAGATCGATGCCGATGAATATGCGCTTCCACACGTTCTGAAAATTGAACTCGAGCCCCGGAAAGAAATTTCCGACCGCGGTCTCCGGGTGAGTTCCCGGCGCGTTGCCGGCGGCCCGATAATGGAGTTGGGCGGTAACGTTCTTCGCCTTGATCGCGGTCATTTCAGTACCTCCGATGGGAACGCGGCACCCGTTAAGTTCGCAATTGGACGGTTCATCTTGGGTAGGCGGAGCGGTTTCTGGGTAAGCGATCGCTCGACCTTCCCACTAAATTAATATGTGCTCCGCGGTCGGGTTCGCGATGGGCGACGCACCCGCGCTGTGCTGAGCCGCGTCGGTTTCTTCGGCTCAGCTAGCGTCAACGCAACCGCTGGCGCCTGTTGGGAATCAGCCAGCGCAAGCTTTGCAATTTGCCGCCGAGTCAGCACGAGTTCGCTCCCTTCATTGCCACGCATCATGGCCGGCATCTTATGACGCGCGGTATCCGTCAGGTCCGCCACCTCCTCGGGTTTGCGCATGTGTGCCAGACCTCCGTCGAACGCGGTTTTCAATTCGCTGTCCATGGCCGCCTGCAGGCGGCCGACGTGGAACTGGACGGCGCCCAGGTACTCCGCCAGTGTTTTAGAAAAGATTGCCTCGAACGTCCGGCCGTAGTCTCCTTCCTGGCCGGGCATATTGTTCCGGTTTCTTTGCACATCGGCGACCGGCTCGTCACCATTCATGACCATGGTGTTGATATGCCGGACGGTATCCAAGGCGCGTCGGATGATATCCTCGACATCGGCCTTCACCGAAGCGCGTTCCGCGTCGTTGGCCGGAGGCGCGACGTCGGGGCCGAGTGCCATCTGCTCGATGTCATCGAGAATGGAGCGGACCGGCAGGCTGTCCGGAGCAAAATCCGGCACCGCCGATGCGAACCGACCATAAGCCTCGAATGTCTTCCCGCCGACTTCCAACGACACCTCGATGATGCCGTCGCACGTATCGTCGAAATATCCGCTGCTCAGTTTCGAATCGCCGGTGGTGCCGATGTCCACGCCCTGGAAGATGTCGCCCGGGGCGGTGACCGGCGGCGCGCCAGGGTTGCCGATGTAATAACGATCCCATTGACCCAGTGGCAGACCACCGAAGCCGACGCCGTCCGATGTCTGGCCGGCGTAGACATCGTCGGAGGTCAGCGGATCGTTGGTGTGTGGACCGAAGACAAGTCCCTTGCCGGGTGTGAAGCGGACACGGATCTCGGAAAATTCCTTCGTTGGACGGACATATTGTACTTTTCCGAGCGTGATGGATTTCCCCGGCTTGAAGTTCGGCGCAAAACCGACGAGCGGATGGACTGTATGGTCCGAGAACACCTCCGTCGTTGCCCCAACTATATCCCGCGGATCGCCGGTACGACGAAACGGCTTCCGGTTTGCCGCTCGCGCGCGCCACTGTATCGCGGAAGGGGTCACTCCCAGCTCGGCGAGGTGATCGGCGGTAAGGGGGACCAGATCGTCGCTCTCCTCGAATTGGACCCATACTTCGAGGAAGGGACTCACGGGCTTGATCCGGCCCTCCGCATCGCGAAAACGTATTTCGGAGGGGATAAAAGATTCGACGACGGAGCCATCATCGGGATCGATGACGAGTGTTTGGGCGGGGACGATTTCGCGAAAGTCGGTCGTCGGTTTTCCCTTGTCGTCGAGTGGTAGCTGCAGATCGTAGTTTTCCATTGGCGTAGGCGACGAACCGAATCGTGCAATCACGATTGGCGGCAATATTCTGATTTGCTTGATCACCTTGGTCATGCCGGTTGCCCCGCAGTTGGTAAATTGACAAATGTTGCTGCGACTTCGACGCGCCCCCGATCGGCCATTCACACATTTCATGCTCGTCCAAATTCGGTTGGGCTTTGGATGTGCCCCTGCGGCGAATTTGAATTCGAGAACGGTCGGCCGGCTTGTCCCACAACAGCGCGGTCGTATTGGATCGAACCATCAAGGCGACTGCCTGAAGTTAGCAAAAGCTTGCCACAACCAAAAGATATGTGCAACTATACATTGCGTTTTTCGATTGTGAATGGCGGCGCACCGGCTTTCGTCCGCTGGAAGCCCGCTGCGGCTATCCGCCTTCACCGCCAAATACGCCTTGCCCAAGCGCCGCTGCGCGTCGCGTCGCGTCGTTCAAGGGGCCGCCTTCCGCGAACAGCCTTCCATAATCTGCGCCTGCGGTCGCGAGGCTGCTGCGCGCAGAGACTCGGTTGGCATGCGCTGAGATTGGCTCGATCGGCGCGGTTTCTTAATTCTTGAACGCGATTTGTAGCGCCGGTACGACTTGAGCCGCGAATAACTCGACCGAACGCAACATTTCGTCAAGTTTTAGATCGCCGAAACAAAATTGCCCGACGATGTAATTTGCGTCGCTGTCCTCGATCTGCGCCGCAAGAAACGCACGCACCGTTTCGGGCGAACCGGCGATTGCTTGCCCCTGACCGATGAGGGTGTCGAAGCTGTCCCTGCGCAACGGCGAGTCCGGCATGGTGCCGTTCATTTCCGACAGGTAGGTAAAGCTCGATCGCCACCGCAGATAAGCGCGGCGCGCGATTGCCATTGCTTTCGCATCGCTATCGGCAACCACGATGAACCGCACCAGGCCCATTTTGGGCGGCGTCGCCGCGCCTTGCGCCTCGCGCCAAACTTCTTTGTATCGGGCGACGATCGCACGCGCATTGGCGGGCATGTCGTTCGTGACCATATTCAAACCCTTGCGGGCGGCGCGTTCGGCGCTGTCGGGCGAATGCGCGCCGTACCACAGGGGCGGATGTGGCTTCTGTAATGGCGCGAGCTCCATGGGGACGTTTTCGAACTGGTCGTAGCGTCCGTTCCAGCTCAATGTGCCGACCGTAAACGCCTTGAGAATGAGCTCGAGGCGTTCGGCATAAATCTGCTGCCGTTCTTCGGCATTTTGCCCGTAATAGGAAATCTCGAATGGCACGGAGCCGCGCCCGAAGCCGATTTCCAGCCGGCCGCCGCTCATATGATCGAGCATGCAGATCTCCTCCAGCACCCGTAATGGGTGGTGAACCGGCAGCGCATAGACGAAGGTGCCGAAGCGCAGCCGCGTTGTCCGCTGCCCGATCGCGGAGAGGAACACACTGGGCGAAGGCGCCATGCCCAGCGGCGTGAAGTGGTGCTCGGCGACGTGATAGGCGTAAAAGCCGGAACGATCGAACGCCTCGATGACCTTCAGCCGCTCTTCGTAAAACTCGCGCAACGGCAGATCATTGCGGTCGAGATGATCGAAAACACCGAATTCCAAGTTCATGCCGGTCCCACCCACTCGAACTGCGCCTTGAGCGCTTGTCTTCGTTCGCCAATGCAACTTTGCGGTTTCGCCTTTTCGATCATCGGTCTGCGTACCGGAACGGTCAACTGAGCCGAAACGCCTCTAGCGACCCCCGTCCGGTACCGCCTAGTATGGCGGCGGTCGCTGACCCAGACGCAGCGGCCGAGGGAGAGCCGCCATGAAAAAGCAGAACGCGCCAGCCAACCGGTTGTCACGGCGAATATTCATGAGGAATTCGGCCGGCGCAGGCGCCGCGCTGGCTGCGGCCTTGGCGGCACCCCGTGTGCTGGCGCAAGCGAATGCGCCGATCCGGATCGGCAATATCAATTCCTATACGGGCGGACTTGCCTATGCCGGCGAAAACAATCTCAACGGCATGAACCTTTACTTCGACAGCATCAATTGGACCGTCGCCGGCCGCAAGATCGAGATCATCAAGGAAGATGATCAGTTCAATCCGCAAGTCGGCCTGCAAAAGGCAAAGAAGCTCGTCGAGAGCGACAACGTCGATCTGGTGATGGGCATTCAGGCGAGCAACGTCGCGCTGGCGGTGCTCAATTACATGAAGCAGCAAAAGGCATTCTATGTGGTGTCCGGCGCCGGCACCGACGCCATCACCTGGGACCGCTATCCCTATCTCTTCCGCACTTCGATCTCGACGTTTCAGCTCTCCACCCCGATGGCGAACTACGTCTACGACAACCTCGGCAAAGAGATCGTCACGACGGCGTCCGACTATGCCGGGGGCCGCGATGTGATGGCGCAGTTCAAGCGGCCCTATCTCGCCAGGGGAGGGAAGGTGCTCAAGGAAATCTGGCCGCCGCTCAACACCACGGATTACAGCCCGTATCTGACCGATATCAAGTCGATCAATCCGCCGGTGACTTACGATTTCATGCCGGGCGCCGACGCGGTGCGCTTCATCCAGCAATATTCCGAATTCGGCCTGAAGGAGAAAATGCCGCTGACCGGCTTCACCATCATCGACTCGCAAACGGTGAGTGCGCTCGGCAAGGCCGCCGTCGGGGTGATTTCGGCGCTCACTTATGTCGACACCGTCGACAACCCGGAGAGCAAGGAATTCGCGGCGAATTTCCGTGCCAAATACAAAATCTCGCCGGACTTGTTCGCGGACTACGGCTATGTCGCGGCCAAGACGATCGGCGAGGCGCTGAAGATGGCCGACGGCGATGCGTCCAACAAGGACAAGCTTGCCGAGGCGATGACCAAGGTCAAGTTCAACGCGCCGCGCGGCCCATTCCGCATGGATCCGGCGACGCACAATCCGATCCAGAACATCTATATCTGCCAGGTCATCGAGAGCGGCGACGGGATATCGACCAAAATTCTCTCCACCGCCAAGGACGTCCAGGACCCGGGCAAGAAGCTCGACTGACAGCCTAGACCGTGTCACGCTGAACCGCCGCCGAGGGAAGCATGGAGGTGTTCGTTGCCCAGCTTCTGAACGGGCTGGTGTACGGCGTCCTGCTGTTTCTGATCGCGGCCGGCCTTTCGCTCATCTTCGGCCTGATGAACGTCGTCAGCCTGGCGCACGGCTCGTTTTTCATGCTGGGCGCGTTCTTCGGGCTGTCGATCTTCAAGATCACCGGCAGCTTCTGGCTGGCACTCATCCTGGCGCCGATTCCCGTGATCGTGCTCGGCGTTCTGATGGAGCTCCTGTTCTTGCGGCCGCTTTACCCCCGCGGCCATCTCGATCAGGTGCTGCTGACGTTCGGCTTCACCTTTGTGTTCCTGGATCTCGTGCAGACACTCTGGGGCCGCACGGTGCTGCGCCTGCCGGTACCGCCGGTATTGCAGGGCACGGTGCAGATCGGACTCGGGGTCTTTTCCGCATATCGGCTGTGCCTGATCGGCTTCGGGTTCGCAATCGCGCTCCTGCTGTGGCTGGTTCTGGACCGCAGCCGGATCGGCGCCATGGTGCGTGCCGGTGTCGACAACGCGGTCATGGCCGCCGGCCTCGGCGCCAACATCCCGGCGCTGTTCACGGGAATCTTCGGTTTCGGCGTGGCGCTTGCCGCGCTCGGCGGGATCGCGGCCGCCCCGGTGCTCGGCCTTTATCCCGGAATGGATTCGGAAATCCTCATCCCGGCCTTCATCGTCATCGTCATCGGCGGCATGGGCAGCTTGCGCGGCGCGTTCGTCGGCAGCCTTTTGATCGGCGTCGCCGATACATTCGGCAAGGCCTACTTCCAGAGCATCGCATTGTTTTTGATTTATCTCGCCATGACGGCAGTGCTTTTGATCCGGCCCCAGGGGCTGTTCGGCATCAAATATTCCAACGTCGCGATCGCTCCTGCCATCGCCACGACGAGCCGGCCAAGCACGGTGCAGACACGCACCGCCGAACTTCTGGTGCTGCTGGCTTTGCTGGCGCTACCGTTTCTGATGACCGATTATCCCCGCGCGCTGCTGTCGGAGATCTACATCTTCGCGATCTTCGCCATGAGCCTCGATCTCTTGCTTGGCTTCACCGGGCTGATGTCGCTCGGGCACGCCGCCTTCTTCGGATTGGGCGCTTATTCGGTTGCCGTCCTCGGCGTGCAATTCGGCATCAATGCGTGGCTCGGCCTTGCCGCTAGCATCGCCATCGCCGGCTGCGGCGCGGCACTGATCGGCTTCTTTTGTGTGCGCATCGGCCGGCATCCCGTTTTTGATGCTCACGCTTGCCTTCTCGCAACTGGTGTTTTCGGTGGCGCTGAAATGGCGCGACGTCACCGGGGGCTCGGATGGCATAGCGATCGCCGAGAAGCCGAGTTTCTTCGGTTTCGACCTGTCCAACTCGCTGGTGATGTATTTCATGGCGCTGAGCTTCTTTGCCCTCGCCTACTGGGGCCTGCGGCGCTTGCTCAACGCGCCGCTCGGTCACGCCTTCGTCGGCATCCGTGAAAACGAGCAGCGCATGGCGGCGATCGGCTATCCGACACGCGCCTACAAGCTCATCTCCTTCACCATCGCCGGCGCGATCGCGGGCCTTGCCGGCGGCCTTTATGCCATCTTCAACGGCTTCATCTCCGCAGACGCGATGTATTGGACCGCGTCCGGCGACATCCTGATCATGACCATGCTCGGCGGCGCCGGCACGTTGATCGGCCCTGCCATCGGCGCGGCAATCGTCCTTTTGATGAAGAACGTGGTCAGCTCGTACAGCGAGCATTGGCTCGCCATCATCGGCGTCACATTCATCTGCTGCGTGATGTTCTTCCCCGGCGGCCTGTGGGGCACGTTGCAGGGACTGCAGTGGCGGCGGGTGCGGCCATGAATGTGCTTTGCCTCGAACGTCTCAACAAATCGTTCGGCAGCTTGGTCGTCACCGACAATGTCGACCTCACCGTCGCGCGGGGCGAGCGACACGTGATCATCGGGCCCAACGGCGCCGGCAAGACCAGTCTCGTCAACCAGATCGGCGGTCAGTTGCAGCCGAGCTCGGGCCGCATCCTGCTCAAGGACCGCGATATCACCGGGTCGGCACCCTACCGGATCAGCCGCATGGGCGTGGCGCGCACGTTTCAACGCAATAATCTTTTCCAGAATCTCAGCGTGATGGAGAATATCCGGCTGGCACTGGCGATCCGTCGCGGCAATCCGCTCGACGTCTTCACGCCGGTCGGCCGCGATGAGGCCCTTTCCGAACGCGCCGGGGATTTGATGGCCCGTGTTCATCTTGATGGCGACGGCACGCGCCTCGTGCGCAGCCTGTCCTACGGCGAGCAGCGGCAGCTGGAAATCGCCGTAGCGCTCGCCTGCGAGCCGGACCTGCTGTTGCTGGACGAGCCGACGTCGGGCATGTCGCCAAGCGAAACCGAGCGCATGATCGGCCTGATCGGTACGCTGCCCCGGACGCTGTCGATCCTGATGATCGAGCACGACATGAAAGTGGTGTTCTCGGTCGCCGACCGCATTACCGTTCTCTACTACGGCAAGGTGCTGGCCACCGGTACGCCGGGAGAAATCCAAGCTAACACGCGCGTGCGCGAGGTCTATCTCGGATTGGCGCACTGATGCTCGAGCTTGAGAACATCAACGCGTACTACGGCGACAGCCATATCCTTCACGGCGTCTCGCTGTCCGTGTGCGAGGGCGAGATCGTCTGCCTGCTCGGCCGCAACGGTGCCGGCAAGACCACGACGATCCTCACCGTCATGGGGTACTTACAGCCGCGGCCCGGCCGTATCCGCTACAGGAATCGCGACATCGCCGGGCTGCCGCCTTATGCGATAGCTCGACTCGGCTTCGGCTTCGTGCCGCAGGAGCGCGGCATCTTTCCAAGTCTGACGGTGCGGGAGAACCTGACTGTTTTCGCGCGAGCGGGCCGGAAGGGCTTTTGGACGTTGCAGCGCATTTTCGATCTTTTCCCCGTCTTGCACGCGCGCGAACGCAATCTCGGTTTTCAGCTTTCCGGCGGCGAGCAGCAGATGCTCTCGATTGCGCGCGCCTTGATGCTCAATCCGGCAATGCTCCTGCTCGATGAGCCCTCCGAGGGGCTGGCGCCGATGATCGTGCAGCAGATCATCGAAGTGCTGGCACGGCTCAAGAAGGAGGGGCTCGCCATCCTCTTGGTCGAGCAGAGCTTGCGGACCGCCTTCGCGGTCGGCGACCGCCACCACGTCATGAACAAGGGCGAAATCTGCTTTACCGGCAGCGCGGCGGAGCTTGAAGGCAACGATTTCGTGCTGCGCAATTATCTGAGCGTGTAAGGTTTTGGCGCGATGCAGCTATTCCGGCAGCGGCGTTCCTTTCGCCGTGTCGATGTGCAACGCTTGCGCCATGAGGCGATCCCGCCCCTCACGGGTTTGCAGAGGGCATCGCCACGGGAGGCATTCGCGTGCAATCGACAAAGCTGACAGTCGCAGGCGTCGAGCTTGAATTGCTCGATACCGGTCAAGAGGCGGCGCGTCCCATTCTGTTTCTGCACGGCGGCGGCGGTTTTGCTCCGCAACAGCCGTTCGTGGCGCCGCTGTCCGAGAAGCGCCGCTTCGTCGCGCCGACGCATCCAGGTTTTGGCAAGTCGAGCCTGCCGGACTGGCTCGACAGTATCGACGACATTGCCCATCTTTATCTCGAACTGATGGATATCCTGAAACTCGACGGCATCGACCTCGTCGGCTGCTCGATCGGGGGCTGGATCGCCGCCGAAATGGCCACCAAATCGCCCGAGCGTTTTCGCCGGATCGTCCTGTGCGGGCCGGTGGGCATCAAGGTCGGACCGCCCGACAAGCTCGATATTCCCGACATCTTCGCCATGCCGGAGGCGGATGCGCTGAAGCTGACCTTTCACGACCCCGAGCGGATGAAGCGCGACACCGCGAAAATGTCCGACGACGAGCTCGCCGCCATGTTCCGCGCGCGCGAGACGCTGGCGCTGTTGACCTGGGAGCCGTGGATGCACAACCCGAAGCTCAAGCGGCGTTTACATCGCGTCGCGGTTCCAGCCCTCTTCATCCGCGGCGAAAGCGACGGGCTGGTGTCGCAATCCTATCTCGAGGCTTACGCCCGCCTGCTGCCGAATGCGCGCACGATGACGATCAAGGCCGCCGGACACGTGCCGCAGCTGGAGCAGCCCGCGGCCTTTACCGCCGCCGTCCTAAATTTTCTTGGAGAGTAGCATGCGCGCGTGGCACTTCAGCGAAACCGCCTATCCCTACTTGCCGCCGGTGGACAGCTATCCGTCGATCCGGGTGTCGCTGCCCAATCGCATCTACGATCCCGCCAAGGGCGCGGCGCTGTACGACCGCTACATCGACGAATGGCTGATCGCCGAGGACGAAGGCGTGGAGATCATGCTCAACGAGCATCATCAGACCGCGACCTGCGTCGATCCTGCCGCGCCGCTGATGCTGGCGGCGCTCGCCCGCCTGAGCAAGAAGGCGCGTCTCCTGATCCTCGGCAATCCGATCGCCAACCGGCGGCAGCCGGTTCGCGTCGCCGAAGAGATGGCGATGGTCGACGTGCTCTCCCACGGCCGCCTGGAGGCCGGATTCGTGCGTGGCGTGCCCTATGAGATTTTGCCGGCGAACAGCAATCCGGTGCGGATGAACGAGCGTCATTGGGAGGCGCTCGATCTCATCGTCAAATGCTGGACCCATCACGACGGCCCGTTCAGCCACGAAGGCCGCTTCTTCCATCACCGCGCGATCAATATCTGGCCGCGCCCGATCCAGCAGCCGCATCCGCCGATCTGGGTCAGTACGACCAGCACGGGCGGCGCCGCACAGGTGGGCGCGCACGGTTACATTCAGGCGACGTTTCTCACCGGCTTCGACACCACCAAGCGCATCTACGAAGGCTATCGTCGCGGCTGGCGCGAGGCCGGCCGCGGCCAGGACGTGCCGATCGATCGGCTGGCCTATGCGGCGCTGATCTATGTCGGCGAGACCGAGGCGAAGGCGCGGGCCGGCGCGGAAAAATTGTTGTGGTACATCACCGCCAACAAGGTGCCGCCGCACTTTTCAAATCCGCCCGGCTATGTGCCGGTGGCGATGAACGTGCAATTGGCGCGTGGCGCACACAACGTGGTCAGCGCCTTCGGCACCAAGCAGGCCACGGTCGAGGGCGCTATCGAAGCTGGCACGATGTTCGCCGGAACGCCCGATCAGGTCTTTCTGCAGATCAAAAAGCATTGGGATCATGTCGGCGGCTACGGCCACCTGCTGATCATGGGACAGGCCGGCTTTCTCGAGCACGACGATACCGTGCATGGCATCCGCATGTTCGCGCGTGAAGTCTACCCGCGGCTCAAAGAGATCTATCCGGACACCATGATTTCCGGGGCGTTGGCAAATTCGAATTCGGTTGCGAACTGACGAGACGTCTCCGACAACGATCCCCACGCGCCGTTTTTGCTCTAATGCCCAGTCACAATGCGCGCAACTTTGTCCGGGTCCTTCGGCAACGCGTCGCCGCGCCAAACCACATGCAAATCCGGCCTGACCAGAAGATAATCGAAGCCATAGACCTGGCGCACCGCTTCGCTATCGATATCGAGCACGGATAAAGGCGCACCGTTCGCGCTGAAGGATTTGCGCAAACCCGAGGCATCTTCTCTGTTCTGACCGAGCCGCAAAAGCGTAAATCCGTCGGCAATCCGATCGTGCACCGAGGTCTCGCCTGGCACGAGCCAGACATGCGGCAAACGCATCCCTGGCCAGCTTGTCGGCACATATTCTTCGATGTTCGGCGCCGGCCCGCCGGGCTCGTCGCAAATCACGGGAGAGCCGGCATAGCGATAGCCGAGCTCGGCGCCGATGACGCGGAATGATTTTGGTGCCTCCTCCCTCGCAATCGTCAGCAGTTCGGCCAACGCAGCCCTGCCGCTCGGAGTGTCGTCCTCAATGTTCGGACGATAGGCGGCGCGCCATTTCATCCGGCCGGCTGTGCCGCCTCCGGAGGCCTTGACATTGATTGCGCCGATCGGACGCCGCTCGGCTTCATAGGACTGCAGCAGTTTCGCTCCACCCCATCCTCGCAATGTCGCGGCAAGCTTCCAGGAGATGTCGATTGCATCCCCGACGCCGGTATTCATGCCGAGACCGCCGGTCGGAATGACAAGATGGGCCGCGTCGCCGGCGATGAAGACGCCGCCTTGCTGATAATGCTCCGCCAGCAGCAGCCGCTGCACCCATTTTGCGCAATGCACCATCTCGTATTTCACGGGCGTGCCGACGATTGCCTCGAACAGCGCCGCCATGTTCTCGTCTTTCTCGACAACCGCATGAAGCGTGAAGTGCTTGCGTGAGTCCTGGACGATCATCAAAGTCCAATGATCGTCAATACGATGATAATGCCGGGCACGCGGCGCGCGCACCTTGTCGTAAAGCTCAGGGCAGTGGAACAGCGCTTGGCGCATCTCCAGGAGGTGCGGCTCGCCTTCCATTTTGAAACCGAGTTGCTTGCGGACCACGCTCGACCCGCCATCGCAACCGACCAGGTATCGGGCACGGATCGTGATGGTCTCGCCGCTTGTTTTTCTGACGTGTGCCGCCACGCCGCCCGGCTCTTCCGCATAGGACAGCAGTTCATGGCCAAATCTCACTGCCAGATTTGGAAGCCGCTCCGCCACTGATTTGAGCAACGGCTCAAGGGTGTACTGTGAAATGATTTGATAGGGTTCGAGCGGCATCGACCCGTCTGTGGTGGCATCCCGCCGCGCCTTGGATTGTGCCACCGTCGGATGGGCCATCTTGAGCAACGGCGGCCGCATGAGATCGAACACGAGATAAGTGTCCATCGGCCAGTCCGGCGGATATCCCGCTGCGCGCACGGCATCGGCGAGACCGAGGCGACGGAAAATCTCCATCGTCCGCGGATTGCAGCGCTCCATTTTCGGGTAGCCGAGCGGCGCATCGTTTTTCTCGATCAGGATGCAATGGATGCCGCGCTCGCCGAGATCGATGCTGAGCGTCAGCCCGACTGGGCCGGCGCCGACGATGAGAACTTCCGTGTCCATACTAATCATATAGTCCCGACTTTTTTGTCGCGTTAAGGCGGCAAAGCGGCTCAATCGACCGTTGCGCCCGAGCGTTTGACGATCTCGCCCCAGCGGACGATTTCCGAGCGGACGAACGCCTGCAATTCCTCGATAGAACTGCTGTCCGCCGGAACAAGACCAATGCGCGTGATGGCGTTCCGCGTTTCCGGCAGCGCCATGATGGCTTCGAGTTCGGCATGCAATTTGTCGACGATAGGCCTTGGTGTCGCACTTGGTGCAACCACCATCTGCCAGGCCGCGGCATTGAAGCCCGGCACGCCAAGATCCGCGATCGGCGCGAGGTCAGGCATAGCTGCGGCGCGCGTCTTCGTCGTAACGCCGAGCGGCCGCATTTTGCCGGCCTCGATAAGCGGCACCGAGGACGTAAAGTCCGTGAACATCACTTGTATCCGGCCTCCCATCAGATCGACCTGAGCATCCACCACCGCCTTGTAGGGCACGTGCACCATCTGGATGCCGGTCATGGCGCTGAACAGCTCGGCATTCAGGTGGAACGGCGTCCCAGGGCCCGTCGAACCGAAGGACAGTTCGCCGGGGTGCGCCTTTGCGTATGCGATAAGCTCGCGCACGGACCGCACTGGCAGATCGTTGTTGACCACCAGGACGAATGGGATCGTTGCAATCAACGCCAGCGGTATGAAATCTTTCACCGGATCGTACGGAAGATGCTTGTACAATGTGGCGTTGATCGCGAGCGGCGTGCTTGTTCCCATCAGAATGGTGTAACCGTCGGGAGTAGCCTTCGCGACCGCATTCGACGCTGTCATAGTGCCGGCGCCGGGCCGATCTTCCACCACAAAAGGCTTGCCTAATCGATCGCCAAGCTGAGGCGCGAGAATTCGCGCCAACAGATCGGTGGCGGCGCCGGCGCCCGTTGGCACAACGAAGATGACGTTTCGCGTCGGATAATCTTGCGCCAGCGCGTTTGCCGAAGCCGCCAGAACGAGAAGCAACGCCCACAATAGTCTCATGCGTCTTCCCCAATCTGTTTCAGAGACTTTCCCCGCCAAGTCGTCAGAGCCGAAAAAGCCGCTCTGCGTTGCCGTGCGCGATGCGCTCCTTGTCCGCGGCACTGACGGGAATTTGCTCCAGGAATGCGCGCGCCCACGGCATCGATTGATAGGGATAGTCGGCCGAGAACATGATCCGGTCGACGCCACCGAGTTCGAGCAGCAGATCGAGAAAGGTCGGTGGAAAATTCATCCCCGAGAAGGTGTAGTGAACATTTTCTTTCAGATAGGACAGGATCGGCCGTTTCAGTTTCGTTACCGCCATGGGAATGATGTCCAGCCGCTGGAAGAAGAAGGGCAGACCCTCACCCATGTGACCGATCACGAATTGCAATTTCGGAAAACGGTCGAACACGCCGCCACATATGATTCGAATCATATGAACCGCGGTTTCGATATGCCACCCCCAGGCGCCACCAGCGAGCATATCGGTTACCATCGGCGCAAAGCCGCCGTATGAGATGTCGATTACCGGCTGCGGCGGCGGGGTTGGATGCAGATAGATGGGAACATTGAGAGCGTCGGCGCATTCCAAAATGGGCCAGTAAAATTGATCATCAAGATATCGCCCGCGATTGTGACCATTGATGACGAGACCTTTGAAGCCTTCGCGGCGAACGCGGCGTTCCAATTCTGCAACGGCTTGGTTTGGCGCGCCGGTCGGCACCGCCGCCAAGCCGGCAAAGCGCGTCGGGTGCTTCTTCACCGCGTCGGCGAGGTAATCGTTGGTGTCGCGTGCCATCGCAATGGCATCCGCCGGGTCCATCTGTTCCACACCGGGCGCCGACAGCGACAAGACCTGCATATCGATGCCGGCCGCATCCATTTCGCCCAACCGTTTGGTGCCGAGGTCACAAAGCCTGTCCATAACCTGGGCGTAGCGGCCGCCCATCTTTTCCGCGCGGTCTTTGACAAAACGCGCGGGTCCATCGAAAAATTCCGGGGTCGCAAAATGCTCTTCCAGAGTAATGGTGCGCATACTCGTTCCCTGAACTCGAGGCAAAAGGTCCTCGGTTGCAATACTACAGTACTGTCATCGCTCTTGGCGACGGTATACAAAACGTTTCATGGGCATGATCATGTCGCGCGCACGCCGGCCCGTGCCAAATGGGTTGCGCCGGTGCGGCTTGCTTGTTGCGGCCCTCGCCGCCGTCTGTAGCGCGCCAACGCCGGCGCCCGCCGATCCGGTCGCCGACTTCTATCGCGGCAAGACGATCTCGGTGCTTATCGGCGTCGGTGCCGGCGGCGAATACGATACGATCGCGCGGCTCGTGGCCAGATATATCGGCCGCTATATTCCCGGCCATCCGTCGCTGGTGCCGCAGAACATGACCGGCGCGAGCGGCCTGAAATCGATGAATTATTTGGCGACGTTGGCGCCCCACGACGGCACCTATATCGGCATGATTTCGGAAGGGCTGCCGTCGCTGCAAGCGGTCGGCATGGCGGGCGTGCAATTCGATGCCGGCAAATTCAACTGGCTCGGCGCCATTGCGCCGACCGACGAGACCGTCGCGGTCTGGCACACGGCCGGCATCACCACGTTCGACGGCGCGCGCCAGAAGGACATTGTTACCGGCGCGACGGCACGAGGCTCGATCACCTATACGTTTCCCGCACTGTTGAATGAGCTGTTCGGCAGCCGCTTCAAGCTGGTGACCGGCTATAACGGCGGCACCGAGATCAACCTGGCCATGGAACGCGGCGAGGTCGAGGCGCGCAACAATACCTGGTCGAGCTGGAAGGCGACCAAGCCGGCGTGGCTCAGCGAGCACAAGATTTCGATCATCCTGCAATCGGGTCCGCGCCCGGCCGACCTTGACGCGCCTGTGGCCGCCGACCTCGCCAGCAATCCCGACGACCGCCGCCTGATCGATCTGGTATTGTCAGGCGGCGCGCTTGGCCGGCCGCTCGCCACGACGCCCGACGTTCCGCCGGAGCGGGTTGCGGCGTTGCGTGCCGCGTTCGATGAAACCATGAAGGATCCGGAATTTCTCGCCGAGGCCAAGACGCTGAATTTCGACGTCGACCCGATCCGCGGCATCGACATGCAGAAAACGGTCGAGCGCATTCTCGCCGCGCCGCCGGACGTGACTGCGCCGCGCCAAGCATCTCCTGGAATAAATAATCAGATCGGCCTCAGCGCCACGCGTCGATGGAGACGGTCTTGCGATATTTGGCGCCCATGATGCGCCAATAGCCGTTGGCTTCGCCGCCGACCACGACCACGTTGATCTCGTTTTCCGGAAATATGCGGATCGGCTCGTCGGGCTTGGCTTTGAGCCACGTCGCCATCGGCTCCTGGCCGAATGTCGCCCACGGATAGACGTAATTCTGCACCAGCTGCAGATCCCAATAACGCCCGGCCGGCATTTCGCCGGTCTCGTGGATGAAGCGGATGAGTTTTTGCTTGGTGTCGAAGCCGCCGCGGTCGATGAATTGGCGCGCCGTTATCGGATCGAGCAGGAGGCAAGGCATCGATTGCCCGTCGATGCCCGCCAGCATGTCGCGGACGTGCTCGCGCCAATATTTTTCGCGAAGGCCCAGGCAAAACGTCGTCGAGCGGCAGCCGAAGAAAATGCTCACGGTGGAGTCGGTCGGCTTGAACCCCTTTTGCACGTGCAGCGGCTCCCAGGGGCTTTTCTCCTCGTTCTCCGCAAACGTGATGTTGTTGTAGCCGTAGCTGTTGCCCTGCGAGCCCATATAGGTCTCGCCCGGCACCGAGCCGCCCTGGAGATTCTGCGACAGTAGGCCATAGGCGCGGCCGATGGTTGCGTTGGCGTGATTGTACGGACCCATGGCGCCGACGCCGCAATTCATGCCGATCTCGTGGCGGATCGGGCCGTTGACGACGACCATCATCGCCGAGGAACTCGAGCTCGACGAGCGCGCCGAGAGCTCGGAGGCGGCGAGCGCGAGGATCACCGGAAAATATTCCGGCCGCGCGCCGGCCATCACCGCGTTCACGGCGACCTGCTCGACCGTATATTCCCAGGCGGCGCGGAATTCGACGGGCTGCAGGTGGCCGACGATTTCGTCCGGCGGGTGGCTCGTTGCCTTGAGCATCGCGTCGACGCGCTCGCGCGTCGGCAGCACGATCGGCAGTTTGTCGGTCCAATTGTTGTCGAGGAACTGCTGTTGCAGGTTGTCCTCGGTCTCCGGGCCGATCAGCCCGGCAACCGGGACCTCAATGGCCGGCATGAACGCCGTCCAGCGCCGCGGTCAGCGCCTGGACCACCTCCTGCATCACCGGCCGGCCGGTGATCGGGTCGTTGCCGTTGACGTAAGCGGCGAGCTCGGCCGCCGTCTTGCCCATGACCGGCTGCGGCACGAACGAACGCGGCGCCTCGGGCAGCCCGGCCATCCTGGCGACCGACGCCACCACCTTGTCGAACTTGTCGGTGTGCAAGCGCGACGGTCGGCACGCCGTATTTGGTCTCGAGCGTGATCGCGTGCGTGGTGACGGCGGGCGCGCAATTGCTGCAATGGCCGACGCCGATGATGGCGGCGTCGCCGTTCGCCTTGATCTCGTTCCAGGTTTTCGGATCGTCCTTCTGGTAGGTCGCCGACAATGACACGATCCGCGTCTTGACGTTCGGCATATGCGCGGCGAACCACGCCGCGACTTGCTTGAGCAGCTCGATCGAATCGTCGAACCGGCAATCGACCAGATAGATCGTCTTGCCGTCGAGGCTTTCGAGCCGCGGCGCGGCCGTCTTCCTGGTGATCTTCGGCGGCGTGCCGATTGGACTTAACACCGTGAAAGTCTTGGCGGCGGGCGCCAGCGCCTCGATCGGCTGACCTTCCGTGGGCGCGACGATCCTGTTCATTGTCGATGCTCCTTGCGGCCTTCGCGAAGGCAATTTCGAAGCAAGTATAAGGTCAAGCGCGATAGCGGCCAAGCCGCCATGCGCCATTCGGACACCAGCCCCGATCTTGAACGGCGAGGGGGCCCTGATCTAGGTTGGCCTAGCTCCCTTCGATTGTCGCCGAGCAAGATGAGGAACGCATGGCCGAGCTCCTGAGCGTTCACGATCCGCGCGGTTATCCGCCGAAGGTCACCGGCAAGCGTCTGGCGCCGCGTCCTGCCGGCCTCGACGGCAAGATCGTCTATCTGGTCGATTGCCTGTTCGACAATTCCGCGGCGTTCATGGAGCAGCTGCGGCAGTGGTTCGCCAAGCATCTGCCGGCCGTCAACACCCAAGTCATCACGCCGCGCGAGAGCTGGGTCGATGACTTGGACATGCGCAAGAAGATCGCAGCCGACGGCAATGCCGCCATTCTCGGTGTCGGGCTTTGAAGCTCCTGTAGCCCGACGGTCGTCGGGTTGACATCGCTGTTGGAAGGCGACGGCGTGCCGAGCGTCGCGGTCCACACCCATGTGTTCGCCCGCGTCGCCAAGTCGACCGCGCGGCTGCGCGGCATTCCGACATTGCGGCAGGCTTTTGTGCCGCAGCCGGTCGTCGGCCGCACCCCACCGGAACTGCGCGCCTATATCGAAGGCAGCGACCAGATTTCCGGCCGGCCCTTCATGCAGGAGGTGATCGACGGATTGACCCGCCCGCTCGATGACGCCGATCTCACCGGCGCGACGTTCGAGCGCACGACGCCGCGGCTGGTTGCGCCGGACACCGAAGACAATCTTCGCCAGCTGTTTCTCGACAATCGCTGGACCGATTTCCTGCCCATCGTGCTGCCGACCGAGGAACGCGTCGCGGCGATGCTCAAGGCGACGAGCCAGCCGCCCGACAAGGTGGTCGGCCGCATGCGCGCCGGCAATTTTCGCGAGACCTGGGAGTACACGGTCGAAAAAGTCGCGGTCAATGCGGTGATGGCCGGCGCGCGGCCGGAATATTTCCCCGTCATCCTGGCGCTCGCCGCGTCGAACACCACGTCGCGGCAAGGCAGCACCACCTCGATGACCTGTCTCAGCGTGGTCAACGGCCCGGTCCGCCACGAGATCGGCATGAATTGCGGCATCGGCGCGCTCGGCCCCTACAGCCACGCCAATACGACGATCGGCCGGGCCTACAGCCTGTTGTCGCAGAACGGCCAGGGCGGATCGGTGCCGGGCGAAACCTATATGGGCGCGCTCGGCAATCCGCTCGCCTATAGCCTCGCCTTTGCCGAGAACGAGGAGCGCAGCCCATGGCAGCCGCTCCATGTGCAAAAGGGGTTCAAGCCGACCGACAGCACCGTGAGCGTGTTCGTCGGCCTGCGCTATGTCCAGGAAGGATTTGGCCCGCGCGACACCTGGGAGGCAAAGTTCCGGCGCTGCCTCGCAGCGACAGCCTATCTGCCGCCGCTCGTGGTGCTCGATCCGATCGTGGCGCGGCTGTTCCAATCCCGCGGCATCAATTCGAAGCAGGATCTGATCGATTGGTGCGCCGAGAACGCCCGCCTGCCGGCGCGCGACTACTGGGACGATCAGTGGATGCAGACGCTGGTGCGGCCGCGCGCCGCCGCGGGCGTCGAGCCTTATGCCGCGAAGCTCAAGGCCGCGCCCGACGACATCGTGCAAATGTACGAACCGGGCGATATCAACGTCGTCGTGGTCGGCGGCGAGACCCAGGGCGCCTGGAAAATCTTCGGCGCCAATTACGTCACGACCGTCTCGGTCGATGCCTGGCGTTGAGCGGATTCCGGAGCATCGCGGTTTTGTCGCGCGCTGGCGGGCCGCTGACGGCGCCGATTCGGAGTGAGGACAGTGGACACGGAATTCGAAGTGATGATAGCGGGCGGCGGCATCGCCGGCATGACCGCCGCCGTGACGGCGGCACGCCTCGGGAGAAAGACGCTCGTTCTTACCGGAGACGTCCCCGGCGGCCAGCTCATCAGCATCGAAAAGATCGAAGGCTATCCCGGTTTCCCCGACGGCGTTCCAGGTTACGACCTGTGTCCGATGCTGCAGGAACAGGCCGCCGCAGCCGGCGCCGAGTTCATGATGACAGGCCTGGAGCGCCTCGATCCGCAAGATGGCCAATGGCGCGTGACGACCGGGGAGGGCGATCTCCTGGCGCGCGCCGTCATTGTTGCGACGGGATCGTCGCTGAAAAAGCTTGACGTCCCTGGGGAGGAGCGCCTGACTGGCAACGGCGTCAGTCACTGCGCAAGCTGTGACGCGCCGCTCTTTCGCGATCGGATTGTCGCCGCGGTCGGGGGCGGCAATTCGGCAATGCAGGAGGCGTTGACGCTCGCCGCGTTCGCTTCGAAGGTCTTTATTCTCCAGCGCGGCGATGTCATTGACGGGCCAAGCCTGTTACCGCGATCGCGTGACCGCGCACCAAAAAATCGACATTCGCTTCAATACCTCCGTAACCGAGATCCTTGGCGAGGCCAAAGTGACGGGCCTGCGCACGCGCCAATCGCGTGAAGGCGCTATTGCCGATTTGGAGGTCGCTGCAGTCTTTGCCTATGTCGGCTTGCAACCGAACACCGCCGTGCTTCGAGACCGCTTGAGCCTGGACCGGGCTGGGCGAATATCGACCGATGGCTGGATGCGCAGCGAACTGACCGGCGTTTGTGCGGCCGGAACTGTCAGATGCCAATCGCCCTATCGGGCGGTCAGCGCGGCCGGCGATGGTGCGAGCGCCGCTGTTACAGTCGATCGCTATCTGACGGACGGTTCGTGGCGGGAAGGATGATCAAGACGGAAAATAAGGCGGCAATGCGCTTCCGGCCTGACCTGGGTTCCGGACAGCCGGTTCACCGATTGCCAAATCTTCCCGGATGTTTGGCAAAATCTTCCCTGACACCTCGTACCGAATAGTGGCAGCATCGGCCCGGTCAGTCGGGCGACTTGGGGATGTGTGGAGTTGCGGCTCTCGATCGCGGTGTAAGCGCGTCGGTATTTCGGCCGATGTTGCCATGTCTCCTTCTGAGGGGATTTGGCATTGTCGTGCTGTTGGCCCCGCAGCCGGTCTTTGCACAGCAGAGCCCGACTACTCTTCCTGAGATTCAGGTGATCGGGACCACGCCGCTACCGCCGGTTCGGCCCGCTGCCGCGCCCGCTTCCCGCTCTTCGGCTCAGGCGCAGGTTTCGCCGGCAAATCCTGCGGCGCCGTCCGCGCCGGCCGGCGAAGCCGGTGCGATCGATCGCGACAAAGTTCCAGCCAACGTCCAGACCCTCGCGGCGCCGGATTTCGACCATGCCATCACGCCGGACCTGCTCCAAGCCATGGCGCGGGGACTGCCTGGCGTCGCGCTCGGCGACCAGACCGGCAATCAATTCCAGCTCGACATCAATTATCGCGGCTTCGTGTCCTCGCCGGTCCTCGGCACGCCGCAGGGGCTCGCCGTCTATCAGAACGGGGTGCGCATCAATGAGGTGTTCGGCGACATCGTCAATTGGGATTTTATCCCCGATAAGGCGATCAACCGGTTGACGCTGGTTCCCAGCAATCCCGTCTATGGGCTCAATGCGCTGGGCGGCGCGCTGTCGCTCGAGATGAAAAACGGCTTCACCTATCAGGGCGTCCAGGGCGAGGTAAACGGCGGCTCGTATGGCCGGATCGGCACCTCCGTGCAGGCCGGCGGCCAAAACGGCAACTCGTCCGGTTATATTACCGCCGACGCCATCGATGATGCGGGCTGGCGCCAGGATTCGCCTTCGCGCCTGCGCCGCGTTTACGCCGACCTCGGCACCCGCGGCGATCAGACCGAGTTTCACCTGACCTTCACCGGTGCCGATAACACTTTCGGCGCCGCCGCCGCGACGCCGATTCAGATGCTCAGCCAGAATTGGTCGAGCGTCTATACGATCCCGCAGACGACCGAGAACAGACTGGCTTTTCTGACCGGCAGCGGCAGCTGGAAGCCGACCGATACGCTCACCTTCCAGGCCAATCTCTACTATCGCGGCTTTTGGCAAAGCCATGTCGACGGCAACGGTACCGATGCGACGCCCTGTGCGGCGCCGTCATCATTGCTGTGCTTTCCCAATCTTGACGGCAGTTCGTCGCCGCTCATGACGACCGGTGGACAGACCGTTTCGGCCGCCGGCATTTTCGGCACCAGCGTTTTGGGCGAAATCGACCGGACTTGGACGTCCACCAACAGTTTTGGCGGCACGGTGCAGGGCGCTTCGTCCGAAAAAATCTTCGGGCACGACAACAACTTTGTGCTCGGCATGAGCCTCGACCGCGGGCTCGTCCAATTCACCACCACCAGTGAACTTGGCACCATCAATGCGGACCAGTTTCCGGTCGTCGCCGGCAGCGGCCTTTATATCGATCAGCCGTCGGGCGACGTCGCGCCGGTGCGGCTCGGCGCCAACACGCTGTATACCGGCTTCTACGCGACCGATACTTTCAACGTGAGTCAGCGCCTTGCGGTCACGGCCGGTGGCCGTTTCAACATCGCCCAGATCGGGTTGACGGACGAAATCGGCAACGATCCAGGCCTCAACGGCAGCCATGTTTATAGCCGCTTCAATCCTACTTTTGGGGCAACCTACAAGGTCACGCCGAACATCACCGTCTTCGGCAGTTATGCGGAAGCGAACCGGGCGCCAACGCCGCTTGAGCTCGGCTGCGCCGATCCGATGCGGCCGTGCTTGATCGATAACTCGCTCGTCGGCGATCCCAATCTCAATCAGGTGGTGTCGCACACGTTCGAAGGCGGCGTGCGCGGGCACTTCGATCTTGCAAAAGGACTGTTCAATTGGAGCGTCGGCGCCTACCACGCGCTCAACGTCAATGACATTCTCGCCGTCGCCAGTCCGATTCCCGGCCACGAGTTTTTTCAGAATGGCGGCAATACGTTGCGCCAGGGTATTGAAGCCGATGTCTCGTACAAGCAGGATCGCTGGACCGCCTATGCCAATTTTACCACCGTCGATGCCACGTTTCGCAACGCGCTGACTTTGTCGTCGCCGAACAATCCATTCGCCGACGCCAACGGCAATATTTTTGTCGTCCCCGGCGACCACCTGACCGGGATACCGAGCTATCGCTTCAAGGCCGGCGCCGATTACCAGATCACCGATCCATGGAAATTCGGCGCCGACCTCAACGTCATCGGCAATCAATGGCTCGTCGGCGACGAAGCGAACCAGAATCCGAAGCTGCCGGCCTATTGGACGGTGAACCTGCATTCCTCCTATCAGCTTTCGAAAAACGTCGAGCTGTACGGCCTGGTGCGCAATTTATTCAACCAGCATTATTACGTTTACGGCACATTCTTCGAGACCGATTCTTTTCCCTACTTGAACCTGACGGATCCCCGCACCTTCGTTCCCGGCATGCCGCTGGCCGCCTATGCGGGGTTGCGCGGCACGTTTTAGGGCCTGCTTTTGCGCACCGAAGTGGGCCCAAGCCCAAGAACGCGGCCCTGCCGAAAGGCAGCGGTGGTCTGCGCGTGCGTCGCTTGTCGCGGTCCGGGACTGGGCGCATTATCATCCCCAGCTGACGTCACTTTAAAAAATCAAAACGGGGAGGAAGTGCGATGAGGATTCTCTCGCCGGCAATCGCGTTGATCGGTCCGCTGCTCATGGCCAGTGCGCTCACGCCGGTCCACGCCGCCGACATGACGTTCGAGCGCGCGCTCAATGCCAACAAGGAGCCGCAGAACTGGCTGCTCTATTACGGCAATTATCAAGGCTATCGGTTCTCGCCGCTCAGCGAGATCAACACCGATACGGTCAAGAACCTGAAGCTCGTCTTCGCCGTCGCGCTCGGCGGCTTGCAGAGCGGCGGCCGCTACGCCTTCGGCAACCTTGAGGGCACCCCGATCGTCGACGACGGCATGATGTACGTCACCGACGGCTGGGGCAGCGTCTACGCGATCGACGTTTCGGGCGGCACCAAGGGCGCGATCAAATGGAAGTTCGACCCGGGCATCGACCGCGCCTGGGCCGGCGACGTCGCCTGCTGCGGCGTCAACAATCGCGGCGTCGCGCTGTGGAAGGACAAGGTGATATCGATCGCGCTCGACGGGCGGATGTTCGCCATCAACAAGGCGACCGGCGAGAAGGTCTGGGAGCGCAAGATCGCCGATCCGGCGCTGGGCGAGACCATCACCATGGCGCCGCTGGTGGTGCGTGACCTGGCGATCGTCGGTCCGGCCGGCGGCGAGTTCGGCATCCGCGGTTTCATCGACGCGACCGATCTCAATACCGGCCAGCAGGCCTGGCGGACCTACACCATCCCGGGCGCGGGCGAGCCCGGCAACGAGACCTGGAAGGACGGCCAGGAGCGCTGGAAGCACGGCGGCGCGCCGGTATGGGAAACCGCGACCTATGATCCGGAGAGCGACACCATCTACCAGGGCATCGGCAATGCCGGCGCCGATTGGGATCCGCAGTATCGGCCGGGCGACAACAAATGGGCGGCGAGCGTGCTTGCGCTCAACCCGACCAACGGCAAGATCAAGTGGGGGTTCCAGTATACGCCGAACGACCCGTTCGATTTCGACGAGATTTCCGAGCACCCGATCATCGACGCCAAGGTCAACGGCAAGGACCGCAAGCTCGTCGTCCACGCCGCGCGCAACGGATTTTTCTACGCGCTGGACCGCACCAACGGAGCGTTCATCGGCGGCAAGCAATACGTCGACAAGCTGAACTGGACGACGGGCCTCGACCCGGAGACCGGCTTGCCGGCCAATTACGATCCCAAGAGCGGCGTTCAGGTCTATACGCCGGGCACGCACGGCATGCGCGGCGAGCCGCTGGCGACCATCTGTCCATCCCATTTCGGCGCCAAGAACTGGGAGCCGACGGCCTACAATCCGACGCTCAACCTGCTCTACATCCCGTCGATCGAAGGCTGCGATGGCATCGAGACGGTCGCGCAGAAGGATTTTGCCGATCAGGGCGGAACGCTAAAGCCGCGCGAGCGCTTCAGCGGCGGCTCGTTCAAGATGACCGGCCGCCTCTACGGCAGCCTCAAGGCCATCGATCCGACCACCGGCGATATCAAGGCGGCCGTGCGGCTCGACTTCCCGAACTATGCCGGAGCGCTGGCCACCGCCGGCAATCTCGTCTTCCTCGGCCAGCCGGACGGAACCTTCACCGCCTATGACGCCAAAACCCTGCAACAGGCTTGGAGCTTTAGCGTCGGCACCGGCATCAATGCGCCGGCGATCAGCTATTCGGTGAACGGCAAGCAGTACATCGCCGTTCTGGCCGGCTCGCGGCAGTCGCCGTTCGTCATGCAAAACGATCCGTCGCTGAAATACTCCTCGACGACGTCCATGCTGTTCGTGTTTGCACTTTGATCGAAGGCAATAACGGCCGGCGCCGGCGCGACTCGTGGTCGTGCCGGCGCTCGCTCCAAAGCACAAGTGTCCGCCCGCTTGGTCGCCTGCGCATTGCATTGGCGCTGATCGCGGCGCTTTCGCCGGTCATGATCGGCTCCGCGCATGCGCAGGAGGCGCAAAGCGCCGAAGCCGCGCGGACGATCGAGCATGGCAAGGATATCTTCAAGACCAAGGCGACCTGCCAGTTCTGCCACAAGTGGGATGCGTCCGGCGACCAAGGCTACGGCGGCAACGCCTTGTCGCTGCGCCAGACAAAGCTGACGCCTGCGCAGGTCGCCGAAACCGTCAAATGCGGCCGTCCCGGCACCGGCATGCCGTTTCACGACCAGTTCGCCTATACCGACAAGCGCTGCTACGGCATCACCCGCGCGGAGCTCGGCAACGACGTGCCGCCGGAGCCCAACGCGTTTCTCAATTCCGATGAGATCGATGCGGTGGTGAAATATCTGTTCGCGAAGGCTATCGGGCGCGGCCCGTCGACCTACGAGGACTGCGTCGAGTTCTGGGGAACGGATACGCACCAATGCGAACCGATGAAGCAATGAGCCTGACGGGCAGGGCGGCGTTTGCTTTTGTCGTTGCAGTGCTCGCCGTAGCGGGCGGAGCCGGCGCACAGACACAGCCCGATCCGGGCGAAATTCATGGCCTAAAACTTGGGCTTGCCGCCCAGGCGATGACACTGGACGGCTGGGGTCAACTCGCCTGCGGCAGCGATGGCGGGCCGCCGCGTCAGGAGCTCGACGCCTGGTCGGACTTCAAAAAATGCCGGCCGGAAGCGAGCGGGTTGCGCGAAGTCGCCGCGCGCTTCGACGACGAGGACGAATACGTCGCCAAGGCGCTCGGCGAGCCCGCCTACGCGGGGCGGCAGACCGGCACGCGGGTCGCCGGTCATCCCGTCGTTCTCTCGGCTTTGTTCGACGACGGCGGGATATTGCGCGGCATTCGCATGGTGAGCGATCCGCGCGCAACGCCGGCCGAGCGCCGCATGGCGCATCTGCTCGGCGTCGCCGTGATCAATCGCTATGGCGCTGATGGATGGAATTGCGCGGATTTTCCCCCGGCCGAAGGCGAGTCCGCGGTCGGCGGCGTATTCATCAAGCAGCGCTGCGACAAGACGATGCCGGAGCGGGCTCTGACCGTGGAAACGCATTTTCTGCGCAAACCCGGGCAGCATGACGTCGATCCGGAAACCCATGAATATACCCAAGGCGCGTTCGACAGCTGGACGCGGTTCGAGCTTTTCGA
The DNA here is from genome assembly GCA_963831975.1 of uncultured Alphaproteobacteria bacterium. Classification (GTDB taxonomy): domain Bacteria; phylum Pseudomonadota; class Alphaproteobacteria; order Rhizobiales; family Xanthobacteraceae; genus BOG-931. The sequence goes on along the minus strand of CAWHSO010000018.1, from coordinate 839,803 downwards.
TCCGGACTATCGCAAGCCTTGACCCTTCGCGGCGGGCGGCGGTCAGGGATGCTCCGGATATTGCGCGCAACTGCGCGCCGCGCGCTCGCCAAAGGCTTCGAGACACTCCTCGCGCGTGATCGGGCCGCGGTTGATGATCTTGGCCTGCAGGAAGTCGACCAGCGCCTCGATTTCCCGGCGCTGCAGCAGCGATCCCGGCGGCAGCGGCGGCAGATCTTGGCCGAGCGCGGCCTCGGTCACGCCGCCATAGCAGCGCTTTTCCGCATAGGCCTGATCGTCGAAACGCGGCATTGCTTCGCCGGGCCTGCCGCAGCTGATCACCTCGATCAGTTGCTCGCGGGTGAGGCTGGTCTCGCGCAGATTGGCGGCGCCGCCACTCGATTGCGGCGCGCCCGCGCCGTCTCCGGCCCAGCCGTGGCAGAACACGCATTGCGCCTTGTCCTGAAAGATGCGGCGGCCGAAGGCGAAATCGTCGGCGCCGGCCAAACGCACGAACAGCGTCGTCAAAAGCGCGGCGGCGAGGCATAGGCGATTGCGCCGCAGCGTGCGGCGGCGTTGCGCAGCATGGGTCGGTTCGTCGCGCATCGGATGCATATCGCTTTCTGCCGGCGCCCGGTTTAGCCAACGGCGAACTCCCTATATCATTGCGGCCGAGATCGTCGGAGGGTGGGACCAGCCGTGACGCGGACGGGCAATGTGATGCGGTTGCTTCTGACGAGCATGGCAGGCATCGCCGTCGTCGCCGCGGCAAGCGCGCAAACGCCCGGTCAGCCGCTTCCCAGCCGCGCCGAGGTGTGGGACCTCAAGCTCGGCACGCCGGCCGCGGCGCTGCCGAGCGGTTTCGGCGAATATGCTTGCGGCACCAACGGCGGGCCGCCATCGCAGCCGCTGTCCGGCTGGGGCGATTTCCGCCGCTGCCGTCCGGAGCCGAGCGGGCTGCACGAGGTCTATTTCCGCTACGACGACGAGCTCGAATACTGGGCCAAGGCGAACGACCTGCCGACCGAGATCGAGCGCTATTCCGGCACCAAGGTCTATGATTTTCCGGTGGTGCTGTCGGCACTGTTCGACGAGGCCGGCACGTTGGCGGGACTGCGCATCGTCAGCGATCCGCGCGACACCACGCGTTCGCGCGACGAGGCCTATACGCTGCGCAATTTCCTCAACGCCCGCTTCGGCCGTGACGGCTGGGATTGCACCGACCTGCCGCCTGCCGAAGGCGAAGAGCCGGTCGGCCGGACCTTCATCAAGCAGGATTGCAATAAGACCCTCGGCGGCCCGTCGCTCGCGGTCATGCAGACGCGGTATTTCCGCAAGAAGGGCCAATACCAATTCGACCCGCAGTCGAGCAAAGAAACCAAGGGGCAGTTCGAAAGCACGGTGCATTTCGAACTGACGCTGGTGAAATGAGCGATCAAAGCCCGAACACGTAGAGCATCGTGGCGTTGCTCTGGAACTTGCGCTCGGGCGAGCGGGCAAGCTTCGCCTTCGCCACCGGGCCGAGGCCCGACGCGATGGCGATATATTGCTTGCCGTCGACCGAATAGGTCATCGGCGGCGCGTCGAAGCCGGTTCCGACATTGATCTTCCAGAGCTCGTCGAGCGTTTGGTCGTCGTAGGCGATGATGGTGCCGTCGAGCAGCGCGGTGACCACGATACCCCCCGCCGTGCTCAAGACGCCGCTGAGGTCGCCGTAGGGCAGGTCCTTGCGCAGCTTCACCGTGCCGGTCGCGGGATCGACCACCGACGAGGCTGCCGGTAATGCGCGCATTGTTGACATAGCCGCCGCCGCCGAATTTCCCGGGCACGTGCGCGGCGCGGTCGGGAATGATGTCGGCGCAGCCTTCGTCGCCGCCGATATAGATGAGATGCGTCTTCTCGCTGTACGACGGCGGCCAGAAATTGGTGCCGCCGTGCACGTCGGGGCAGGAGTTCACCATCTTGTCGGTGCCGCCCTTCCAGTCGTTGTTGTAGATTTGCACGCCCTTGTTCGGATCGTAGTCGACCGGCTTGCCGGTCTCGGGATCGATGCCCTTGGTCCAATCGACTTTCTCGGCATATTGGGTGGCCTTGAGGAATGTGCCGTTGCGGCTGTCGAACAAGTATTCGAAGCCGTTGCGGTTGGCGAGCGAGAGGATCTTCGTCCTCGCCGTCGACTTGCCGTCGATGATGATCTGCGAGCCGCTGGCGTCATAATCGTGGATGTCGTTCGGCGTGTATTGGAAATGCCACTTCATCTTGCCGGTCGCGGCATCGAACGCGATGGTGCTGTCGGTGAACAGGTTGTCACCCGGCCGGTACGCCGAATTGTAGCGCGGCGCCGGATTGCCGGAGCCCCAATAGGTGACGTTGGTGGCCGGATCGTAGGAGCCGGTGACGTAGAACGCGCCGCCGCCGGTTTGCCAGGCGTTGTGATCGTCTTTCCAGGTCTCGCTGCCGGGCTCGCCCGGCGCCGGCACCGCGAACGTCTTCCATTTCTGCTCGCCGGTCTTGGCATCGAGCGCCGCGAGCCAGCAGCGCACGCCGTTGTCGCCGCCGGAGCCGCCGATGATCACGGTATCCTTGAGCGCGAGCGGCGCCGCGGTGATCTCCATGTCGGGCTGATCGTGCAGGTTCTTGTCCCAGACGATCTTGCCGGTCTCCTTGTCGGTCGCGATCACCCGGCCGTCGAGGCCGGCGACCGAGATGACGAGATTGCCCCACAGCGCGACGCCGCGGTTGCGGTCGGGCTTTTGCACGCCCGGGATCCATCTTCCAGACGATTTGTCCGGCGGTGCCCGAGCGCACGTCGATCTTGTAGACGACGCTCCAGACGTCGGTGATGTACATGAAGCCGTCTTCGACCAGCGGCGTCGCCTCGGTGTATTCGTTGCCCGAGGTGCCGCCGAGCGGGATCGCGAAGGCGAGCTTGAGGTTCTTCACGTTCGACTTGTTGATGACGGCGAGCGGCGAAAAGCGGTGCGAGCCGTAATCGCGATGGTTCATCAGCCAGTTCTGCGGCTCGGGATGCTGCAGCCGCTCGAACGTCACGTCGGCCGCTCGCGCCGCCGCGGTGCCAAGCAAAACGCCGCCGCAACAGGCGAGCAGAGCGGCGCGGCAAGATTTCTATTGTTCATTTCGATGTCCTCCCAATGGCAGTGGCACGACTGCGATCCAACCGGAGCTATAGCCCGAACACGAAGATCATGGTCGCGTTCTTGCCGAGGCTCTTCAGTTCCGGCGTGGTCGCGACCCGGCCCATCTGATTGGCGGTCAGGCCGGTGGCGATCGCGATGTATTGCTTGCCGTTCACCGCATAGGTCATCGGCGGCGCGTTGATGCCGGTGCCGACATTGATGCTCCACAGCTCCTCGAGCGTCTGGTCGTCGAGCGCCATCACGGTGCCGTCGATCAGCGCCGTCACGACGATGCCGCCGGCGGTCGCCAGCGCGCCGGACGTGTTGGCGTAGGGCATCGCCTTGCGCTGCTTGACCTCGCCGGTCGCCGGATCGACGACGACGAGGCCGCTGGTCAGGCGCGAGTCGTAGCCGAAGTTGCCGCCGTCGAATTTGCCGCGCACATGGCGGGTCTGGTCGCGGCTGATCCACGAGCAGCCTTCGATCTCGGGAATGTAGAGCAGCTTGGTTTTTTCGCTGTAGGCGGCCGGCCAGAAATTGCTGCCGCCCGGCACCGCGGGACACACGCCGGTGCTCTGTTCGCCGGCCACGATCTTGCCGACCGGCTGCGGCATAGGTCTGCATATCCTTGGCCGGATCGTATTCGACCGGCTTGCCGGTCTTGGGATCGATGCCCTTGGTCCAGGTCACCTCGGCGACGTATTGGGTCGCCTTGAGGAACTGGCCGTTGAGGCGATCGAAGCATGTAGTAGAAGCCGTTGCGGCCCGCATGGGCGAGGAGCTTGCGGTCCTCGCCGTCGACCTTGGCGTCGATGACGATGTGGGTGCCGGTCTCGTCGTAGTCCATCGTGTCGTTCGGCGTGTATTGGTGGTACCACGACGATCTTGCCGGTCGCGGCGTCGATGGCGAGCGCGCTGTCGGTGTAGAGATTGTCGCCGGGCCGATAGGATGAATCGTATTTCGGCGACGGATTGCCGGAGCCCCAATAGGTGAGATTGGTCGCCGGGATCGTAGGAGCCGGTGACGTAGAAGGCGCCGCCGCCGGTCTGCCAGGCATTGTGCTTGTCCTTCCAGGTCTCGCTGCCGGGCTCGCCGGGCGCCGGCACCGGATAGGTCCGCCACTTCACTTCGCCGGTCTTCGGATCGAGCGCCACGAGCCAGTCGCGCACGCCCTGGTCGCCGCCGGAGGCGCCGACGATGATCGCGTCCTTGAGCGCCAGCGGCGCCGCATTGAGCGTCGAGGTCGGGCTGGTCGAGCGAGTTTCTTGTCCCAGACGATCTTGCCGGTTTCCTTGTCGGTGGCGATGACGCGGCCGTCGCGGCCGGTGACCGAGATGACGAGATTGCCCCACAGCGCGACGCCGCGGTTGCGGTCGATTTTCTCCTGGCCCGGGATCCATCTTCCAGACGATGCGGCCGACGTGCCGGAGCGCACGTCGATCTTGTAGACCACGCCCCAGGCGTCGGGCATGTACATGAAGCCGTCTTCGACCAGCGGCGTGGCCTCGAGATTTTCGTTGCCCGAGGTGCCGCCGAGCGCGACCGCGAAGGCGAGCTTGAGGTTCTTCACGTTCGATTTGTTGATGATGTCGAGCGGCGAATAGCGATGCGCGCCGTAGTCGTGATGGTTCATCAGCCAGTTCTGCGGCTCGGGATTGAGCAGGCGCTCGTAGGTGACGTCGGCGGCGCGCGCTGGCGCAGTCGCCACCGCAAGCGATGCAAGCGTGAACGCCAGCGAGCCATATTTGAGCATCGTTGCCACGATTTTTCTCCCTGTCGATATTCAAGCCGGGCGGCTCGGCGGAATGGATGATAGCAGACTTCAGCCGCGGCCGTTCTCGCTATTCGTGCACGCTGCCGTCCGGCATCAGGGTGCCGGTGAGCTTGGCGCCGTCAAGATCGGCGCCGGTGAGAATGGCGCCGGTCAAGCGTGCGCCCGAAAGATCGGCGCCGGTCAGATCGGCGCCGGAAAGGTCGGCGCCGTAAAGGTCGGTCTCGGTCAGCCTGGCGCCTTTGAGATTGGCATCGCGCAGCACCGCATTCACCAGGCCGGCATTGTCGAAATTGGCGCCTTCGAGATTGGCGCGGCGCAACGACGCCTCGACCAGATTGGTCTTGCTCAGGTCGGCGCCCTGCAGCGAGGCGTCATCGAGCCGGACCGCGTTGAGCATGGCGTCGGAAATCCTGGCACGGTCGAGCTTGGCGCGCACCAGAAACGCCGTCTGCATCTTGGCATTGACGAGATCGGCCCCGGACAGGTCCGCGGCGCTCAAATCCGATCCGTAGAACATGGCTTTCTCGGCCTTGGCGCCCGACCAGCGAAGCCGTCTTCAAGTCGGTCTTGTTGAGGTTGGCGTCGGTCAGGTTGGCGCCGTCGAATTTCGCGCCGCCGAGCTTGGCGCGGTGCATCACCGCGCGGGACAGATCGGCACCGGTAAGGTCGTCGCCGGCCAAATCCTTCTGTTTCAGCGCCGCTGCGACCAGCGCGCATTTGACGCAACTTCTGCTTTGGCCTGCGAGAAAGGCGGCGACGTCGTCGGCGCGCGCGGCGCTCGCTAACAGAGCACCGGCGGCAACCAGCAAGGCAACGCGAAACAAATCCATCTTCGCCGACGGCGCTTAGAGCCCGAACACGAACAGCATGGTCTGGTTGCGCTGCTCGCGCAGTTCCGGGCGTGAAGTCGTGCCGGCCGCTGGCGATGCTGGCTCAAGCCGGACAGGATGGCGACATATTGCTTGCCGCCGACCTCGAAGGTCATCGGCGGCGCGTTGAAGCCGGTGCCGACATTGATCTTCCACAGCTGCTCGAGCGTGGTGTCGTCGTAGGCCGCGAAGGTGCCGTCGGTGAAGCCGGTGAAGACGATGCCGCCCGCGGTCGTCAGCGCGCCGCTGTTGTTCGGATAGGGGATGTGCAGCTTGCTTCTTGATCTCGCCGGTCATCGGATCGGCGACGATGATGTCGGACTCGTTGCGCTCGATGCTGCTTGGAAGCGCGCGCCCTTCCAGTCGCCCGCCTTGTTCGACAGGCTGCGGGTCGAGCGTGACCTCGTTGCAGGACGACAGCGACGGGATGTAGAGCAGCTTGGTCTTCGGGCTGTAGGACGACGGCCAGTAATTGTTGCCGCCGGCCATGGACGGGCACAGTTTCTTGGTGCGGTTCGGCGAGCGTCTGGTTCTGCCGGCCCGAATAGACCTGGATGTCCTGCTTCGGGATCGTAGTCGACCGGCTTGCCGGTCTTCTGGTCGATGCCCTTGGTCCAGTTGATCTTGTCGAGATAGGGTTTTGCCAGCAGGGTCTGGCCGTTGGCGCGCTCGAACGTGTAGAGGAAGCCGTTGCGGGCCGAATGGGTGACCAGCTTGCGCGGCTGCCCGTCGACCTGTGCCGTCGATCAGGATGTGCGTGCCGGCCTCGTCGTAGTCCCACATGTCGCCGGGCATGATACTGGTGATACCAGTTCATCTTGCCGGTGTCGGGGTTCCACGAGATCAGGCTGTCGGTGTAGAGATTGTCGCCCGGCCGGTAATACGGATCGAACATCGGCACCGGATTGCCGGTGCCCCAGATCACCTGGTTGGTGGCGGCGATCGTAGGAGCCGGTGACCCACATGGCGCCGCCGCCGGTCTGCCAGGCGTTGTTCTTGTCCTTCCAGGTCTCGCTGCCGGGCTCGCCGGGCGCCGGGATCACGTAGTTGCGCCAGACGAGCTTGCCGGTCGCGGCATCGAGCGCCGACGATGAAGTCGCGCACGCCGCGATCGCCGCCGGCGGCGCCGACGACGATCTTGTCCTTGACCGCAAGCGGGGCCGCCGTGAGCTGCAGGTCGGCCTGACCGTCGTGAGATTGGTCTCCCAGACGACCTTGCCGGTCTCCTTGTCGGTGGCGATCACGCGCGCCGGATAGTTCGCGACGGTGATGACGAAATTGCCCCACAGCGCGGCGCCGCGATTGGCAAGCGGCGCCTTCTCCTGCTGCGGGTCCATGCGCCAGACGATGCGGCCGACGTCGCCGGAGCGGCCGTCGATCTTGTAGAGCACGCCCCACTGGTCGACGACGTAGAGGAAGCCGTCCTCGGCCAGCGGCGTCGCTTCGCAGGTTCTCGTTCGCCGACGTGCCGCCGATCGCGACCGCATAGGCGAGCTTGAGATTCTTGACGTTGTCCTTGTTGATGCGTGTCGAGCGGCGAGTAGCGCTGGGCGTCATAGGTGCGATGGTTCATCAGCCAGTTCTGCGGCTCCTTGTCGGCATTGACCAGCCGATCGGGCGTGACCTCGGCGGCCCATGCCGGCGGGCCCACAAGCATCGCGCCAGCCAGCAGGAGGTAACGGATGGAATGGGCAGGGGCGCGGGCGCGGTCGGTCATGGCTTCCTCCTCGATTTGTCTTTTGGCGAACTGAAAACAGCAGCTATGGCGAAGAGACGGCACGATTGTACCAATGCAGCGCATCGACGCTGACGACGCGCTCGCTGCCGTCGAATAGTTTGGCAACGCGGCCGCCCGACGCCTTGAATTCGAACGTCTTGACGTGATCCTTCACCGGCACGGTGGCGTTGCGCATGATGTCGAGACCCTGATCGACCTTCCAGATCTGGTAGGAGTTCGGATCGGCGGCGGAGAAGAATTTGGTCTCGGCGCTGAGTTTTCTGGCAACGCCGCGCTCGTAGGTCAGATGCAGCGATAAATGTTCGCCGTCGGCGCCGGTGAAATCCCAGGTGTCTTCGTTCTCGATGGGGCCGCCGGCGGCAGCGTGGGTTGAGCGTTCGACCCGATAGGCGGCGGCGCCCTGATAGACGTTGAACGGACCGGGCGCGGCTTTCGGATTGGAGGTGATGCCGTCGATCACCATCTGGCCGGCCATCTCGTTGCTGCCGGTCTTCTTGATCGGCGAGGCGAAATAGACCATCTGCTCGGTGCCGGCCGGCGCGCCGTCCGGGCCGTTGATGTCGACGCGATCGACGAAGATTAGGCGCACATTGCAATCCTTGGCTGGGCCGGCGGTCGCCACGAACGGCTCCCAGCCGTCGGGCAGGAGCGCCTTGAGAGCCTGGCTGGAGACCGCGAGGTCGAGCTGCATGCGCACCTCGGCGCTCTGCTCGATGAGGGTCTGGGTGTTTGCGACCCCCGCCAGCCCGACGAACGTGGCGACTATGACGCCGATACCAATCGCGCTCTTTGCGAGCATTTAATCCTCCCCATGAGTCCCAATTCGGGACCTTGCTTGTCAGACCCATGCTAATCGAAAACGCGCCCGTTCCGTAATGCCAATTCGGCAGGGGGGCCGCTCGGACGTGACGTGGCGGCCTATGTTCGGCTAACATCTGCGGCATAACACAGAGCCCAAAGGGAGGCACCGATCAGCGTAGAGTCCGCGGCCGCGTTTGCGGGGCCGCCGCAAGCGCCGACTTTGCTGAAGCGCTGGTGCCGCGCGCTCTGGTATGAGCGCTCGGTTCGCGCCCAGCTCTTGCTTGCATTCGTGCTCATCGATGTCATTGCCGTGCTCGTTGCCGGCAGCGTTGTCATCTTGCGCGCGCGCATGCAAACGCGTGTCGAGATGGCCGCTTCGATGCGCCTTGCCGACTTGCTGGTCGAAGACGCCGTCCATCTCGCCCGCCAGGAGCTTCCGGCCGAGCAATTTCTGGCGTCGCTGCCGGCGCAATTGCAGTCGATGCGCCATGTGCGGTTCGTGGTCAGCGACGCCGCGGGCTCTCCGATCGCAGTGACGCCGCCCGGCCGCGCCGCCGCTGAGCGCGAGGCCGCCCCGCATTGGTTTGCCGCCCTGGTCGCGCCGCCGGTCGAGACCCGCGATGTCGCCGTGACCGTCGACGGCCTGCGGATCGGGCATGTCGAGATTATCGGCGAGCCTGCCGATGAGATCGCCGAGGTCTGGGATAACGCCGTCGCGATCGGAGCGGTGGCCGTCGTGCTCAACATCGTCATGATCGGCCTTCTCTATGTTCTGTTCGGGCGCGTTCTCGATCCGCTTACCGTGCTCGCGAACGGCCTTTCCGACCTGGAGCATCAGACCTATAGCGTGCGGCTGTCGCAACCGCAGGCGCGCGAACTGTCTGCCATCGCTGAGCATTTCAACACGCTTGCGCTTGCGCTCGAGACCCTGCGCGGCGAAAACTTGCGGCTCAATCGCAGGCTGATCACGGCTCAGGACGACGAGCGGCGGCGCACCGCGCTCGAATTGCACGATGAAGTCGGACCATGTCTCTTTGGGCTCAAAGCCAACGCATCGTCGATCGCGAGCGTGGCGCAAAACCTGCCCGATCAGGCCAGGGCGAGCATCGCGGAACGCTTGCGCGATATCCTGGCCGTCATCGAGCATCTGCAAGCCATCAACCGCAGCATGCTCGACCGCCTTCGACCGATGGCGCTTGGTCATGTTCCGCTCAAGGACATGCTCGGCCAGCTCGTTAACGAGCGCGCGCGGGAGCATCCGCAAATTACATTTTCCATCGCGGCCGGCGATCTGCCGCGCGGTTATGGCGATTCGATCGACCTGACGATCTATCGCTGCATTCAAGAAAGCCTGACCAATGCCATACGCCATGCCGAGGCGAAGCATGTCACCGTGAAACTCGACCACTTGGACAATGCGGCGTCTTTGGCGCTGACCGTGGTCGATGACGGGCGCGGCATGAGCCAACCGGTGCCGGCGGGCTTCGGCACCCGCGGCATGAAGGAGCGTGTCGAAGGTCTCGGCGGCCGTTATAGTGTCGAAAGCGAGCCCGGCCGCGGCACCAGCGTGCGGATCACGATCCCTGTCGCCGAAGGTATGGCGGAGGCCGGGACATCGAGCGGTGTGGACCTATGACCAGCGTCCTCGTCATTGACGACCATCCGATCGTGCTGCAGGGCTGCCGGCGCATGCTGGAGGACGCTGGCGTCACCGACGTACTCGAGGCGCGGGATGCAGCTTCCGGCTACAAGCTCTACCGCCGTCATCATCCCAATGTGGTGATCGTCGACCTCGCCATGCAGGGCAGCGGGCTCGGCGGCCTGCCGTTGATCCGCCGCATCAATGCGCATGATCCGTCGACGCGCATTCTGGTCTTCAGCATGCACAGCGATCCCATCATCGTGGCGCGCGCGCTCGAAGCCGGCGCCACCGGCTATGTGCTCAAGGACACTTCGCCCGCCGAATTGATGAAGGCCTTCGAGAAGGTCCGAGCCGGCACGCCGTATTTGCATGGAGATCTCGCCATGCAGGTGGCCCTGGTGCACACGCCTGCGCGCCAGAACCCGCTTGCGGAGCTGACGCCGCGGGAGCTGCAAACGCTGGCTTTGTTGGCGGAAGGCAAGCCGTACGGCCGCATCGCCGAGGAGCTTAACGTCAGCTACAAGACCGTCGTCAACGTTTGCTCGCAACTCCGCCAGAAGCTCGATGTCCGCAGTCTCGCCGAGCTGATCCGTTCCGCGGTCCGGCTTCTGGCGACGGCCTCATAGGCCGTTACTTTTGGAAGGCATGGGCGCGGATGTAATGCCAGAGCTGATCGATTTCATCGTCGCTTAGCACGCCTTTCCACGGCGGCATTTGGTTTTTACCGTTGCGGACCGAGTTGTCGAAGCGCGGGCGTTCGTCCGCCTTCAGCCGGCGCAAGTCGAAAGTCTGGCCGCTATTGACCAGTTCGTCGCCATGGCAGACGGCGCAGCGCGTATTGTAGACGGTTTCTCCGGCGGCGATTTTGTCCTGATCAGGCGCGGCGTCCTCGGCGATGGCGTAGGATGCGCTCCAGCCGACCGCGAGAAGCACGACGGCGATTGAAGAAAGCTTCTTGCCGATCATGGGCGCTCACGCATTGAGATGTGAAAGAGGCCGCGACTGGCGGCCTCTTAGTTCTTGAGGGCAGTGTATCGGCGTTATTTGTCGAACAGCGCAAACGTCCACAACGTCACGCCGGTCGGCAGGTTCACGAGATTGGGATCGCCGCCGCGCTGCGCATAGACGCCGCCGATGCCGCTCATGACGGTGACGTATTGCTTGCCGTCTTTCTCCCAGGTCACCGGCTGGCCGACGATGCCGGAGGGCGTCTGGAAGCTCCACAGGATCTTGCCGGTATCGGCGTCGAGCGCCTGGAATTCGCCCGTCATCACGCCGGTGAAGACCAGGTTGCTCGCCGTCACCATGGTGGAGGAGTAGTTCGGGCTACGGTACGGGGTTTCCCATTTCGATTTGCCGGTCATGGGATCGACCGCTTTGAGATAACCGCGCACGTTCGGGTCGTCGGTGACCACGGTGCGCTTGACGGTCGGAACGCCGGAGGGCGTGCCGGGCGTGAGCTTCGGCGGCTCCGGTGCCTGATAGGTCATGCCGACGTTTAACGTGTTGATGTAAAGCAAGCCGGTCTTCGGGCTGAACGACATGTGCTGCCAGTTGGTAAGACGCCGGATACCGAAGGCCAAACGGTGACCGTTCTCGCCGGCGAGCGCCCCCTTGAAAACGTCGGTCACGACGGGCCGGCCCGTTTCCATGTCGACCCCGCTCGCCCAATTCACCTTGCCGAAGGTGTTGGCGGCGAGAAGCTTGCCGGTCTTGGCGTCGACCACGTAGAGGAAGCCGTTGCGGTTGGCCTGCATCACCACCTTGGTCGGCTTGCCGTCGACTTTGATGGTGGCGTTGATCGGCGTCTGCACCGCGTCGTAGTCGAACGGATCGCTCGGCGTGGCCTGGTAGTACCAGACGCGCTCGCCGGTCTCCGGACGCATCGCCCAGATCGAGTCGGTGTAGAGATTGTCGCCGAGCGCGCGCGCGCGGATTCCACGGCGCGGGATTGCCGACGCCCCAGAACACCAGATCGAGATCGGGGTCGTAGGTGCCCGTTACCCAGCTTGAGCCGCCGCCGGTCAATTCGGAATCGCCGGGCCAGGTCTCGGAGCCGGGTTCGCCCTTGGCCGGGATCGTGTAAGTCCGCCACAAATGTTTGCCGGTCGCAGCATCGTAGCCTTCGATAAAGCCGCGATTGCTGAACTCGGCGCCGGCGACGCCGACAATCACGACGCCCTTGACGATCAGCGGCGCACCGGTCATCGCGTAGCCGTTCGCCGGCACGGCGGGATCGGGGGATTTCGCCTCCCAGACCTGCTTGCCGGTCTTGGCGTCGAGCGCGACGATACGATCGTCCATCAGCGCGCGGATGATCATGCCCTGGTAAATCGCCGCGCCACGATTGACGATGCCGCAGCAGACCACGCGCAGCGTGTCCGGCGGATATTCGTGCTTGACGCGCCAGATCTGCTTGCCGGTGATGGCGTCGACGGCGGCGGTCGAATCGTGGGTCGTCACGTAGACGACGCCGTTGTCGATGATCGGAAAGCCTTCCCCGCCCTGCAGATCCGCAAGCGAATACGACCATACCGGAACCAGCTTGCCGACGTTGTCCTTGGTGATCTTGGTGAGGGGGCTGTAGCGATTGCCGGAATAGCCCATGCCGTAGACCAGCACATTGCCCGGTGTTTTCTCGTCGTTCTTCAGATCGTCTGCGGTCTGGGCGAGCGCGGCGATCGGAACCGCGGTGAGGACCGTCGTCAACAATGCAGACAAAAGCGTTATGCGCGTCATTCGTCTCCTCCCGATTTATTTTGTTCTGGCTGTTTGCCGAGAGCAGCATGATAGGCAGTTTCGTCGCGCGCTCCAAGGGCATCGCAGCCGTTGCGTCCCGCTCAAGGCTTTTCCGGCGTGCTGAACTGTGTCACCGTGGCCGGCCCTCGTATCGCAGGCCAGCCACAAAGGGAGGATCGATGTATCGAGTTGGGCCGCGGCCCATGGCGCCGACATTTGCCGAAGGGTGAACCAGAGCGTGCAGATGAATGGCGTACGGTGCCTCGGTGTACTTCTGTGCCTGCGCATGGCGATCGTTGCCGCGGCGACGTTTGCCGTATCGAGCGCGGTCGCGGCAGATCGCATTCGCATCGTCGCGCAAAAGACCGGCACGCTCGCCTGGGAGCTGGAAATCCTGAAAGCTCACGGCCTCGATCGGCAGGCCGGCATCGATATCGAAACCACCGAGCTTGCCAGTACCGAGGCGGGCAAGGTCGCGCTCGAAAGCGGGTCCGTCGATCTGATGCTGTCGGATTGGCTATGGGTCACGCGGGAACGCGCGCTCGGCGACGACGTGGTCTTCTATCCCTATTCGAGCGCGCTTGGCGCCGTCATGGTGCCGGCCAATTCACCGATCGGGGGGATTGCCGATCTGAAGGGAAAAAAGCTCGCGATTGCCGGTGGACCGCTCGATAAAAGCTGGTTGCTGCTCCGAGCGCTGGCGCGCAGATCGAATATCGATCTCAAAACGCAAGCGGACATCGTGTATGGCGCACCGCCGCTGCTTCAGCAAAAAGCCCTGCAAGGCGAATCCGATGCTACGTTGACGTTCTGGAATTTCTGCGCCGAGCTTGAGACAGACGGCATGAGACGCGCCGTGGCCATGGACGATGTAGTGAAGAAGCCTGGGCGCGGCAGGGCCCGTGGCCATGGTCGGCTACGTGTTCAACGCAACTGGGCACAGCGCAACCGCTCACTGCTGGACCGCTTCTTCGCCGCCACGCGCCAGGCCAAGGATATCCTGGCGCAATCGCCTGAAGAGTGGCAACGGCTCGCGCCGCGGATCGCGGCAAGCGGGGCGGGCGCGCCTCGACGTCTATCGGCGGCGCTATCTTGAAGGCATTCCGCGGCGGTCCGCTCGGTGCGGAAGTTGCCGACGCGAGAACGCTGTACAATGTGCTGGCTGAGATCGGCGGCGCCGATCTGGTCGGCCCGGCGCGCGAGCTTGATCCGGGCACCTTTTACACGGCAGGGCCGAGCGAATGAATTTGGCGCTTCGGCTGGCTTCGATCGCTCTCCTGCTCGCGGTCTGGTTTACCTGCTCGCAGTTCGCAGGCCCGCGGCTGTTGCCAAGCCCGCAAGCGGTCGGTCTCGCCATCGTCGCCGAGGCGCGCTCCGGCGCGCTTGCCTTTAATCTCGGCGTTACGCTGGCACGTGTTGCCGCGGCCTTCTCGATCGCCATGGCGTTAGGCACGGTGTTCGGACTTGCCATGGGCCGCATTCGGCTGGCGGATCGGATCGGCGATCCATGGCTGGTGCTGCTGCTTAATTTGCCGGCGCTGGTCATCATTGTATTGGCCTATATATGGGCGGGCCTGACGGAAACGGCGGCGCTTGCAGCCGTCGTTCTCAACAAGCTGCCGCTCGCCACCGTTACGGTGCGTGAAGGGGCGCGCGCGCTGGACCGCAATCTTGACGAGATGGCGGCGGTATTTCGCATGAGCCGGTGGAAGCGGCTGCGCCACGTCGTCTTGCCGCAGCTGTCGCCCTATCTCGCCGCGGCTTCACGGTCCGGCCTGTCGCTGGTTTGGAAGATCGTGCTGATCGTCGAATTGCTGGGCCGGCCGAACGGCGTGGGCTTTGAGATCGGCGTTGCCTTCCAATTGTTCGACGTCACGCGAATCCTGGCCTATGCTTTGGCGTTCGTCGCCGTCATGCTCGCTATCGAAACATTCCTGGTGCAGCCGTTTGAACGACATGTCTCGCGCTGGCGACCAAGAACGGCTTGAAGTTCACATCAAGCGTAAATCCTATCGCAAAGCCTCGGGCGGCGATCTCCAGGTGCTCGGCGCGCTCTCGATCGCCGTGGCGAGCGGAGAGATCGCGGCGCTGGTCGGTCCGTCCGGCTGCGGCAAGACCACGCTGCTTCGCATCATTGCCGGGCTCGATTCGGACTTCGAAGGCACCGTGCGGCTGCCGGCGCACGGCAGGCTCGGCGTCGTATTCCAAGAACCGCGGCTGTTGCCGTGGCGCACCGTCGAGGAGAACGTGCGCCTCGCCGCGCCGCAAGCGAGCGACGCCGCATTGGACGGGCTGTTCGGTACGCTCGGGCTGTCCGAACACCGGCGCCATTATCCCGGTGAGCTCTCGCTCGGCCTCGCGCGCAGGACGGCGCTGGCGCGCGCGTTTGCGGTCGAGCCCGAACTGCTGGTGCTCGACGAACCCTTCGTCTCCCTCGATGCGGAGCTGGCGGCGCGCTTGCGCGCCGAGCTTGCGGAGCTCGTCGCGCGCAGGCCGGTGACGACACTTCTCGTCAGCCACGACGTCGACGAGGTGATCGGGCTGGCCGATCGCGTGTTTTTGCTCTCCGGCAACCCTGCCCGCGTGGTAGCCGACGTGCCGATTTAAAATCCACGCAGCGCGCGTATCGGCGGACGAGGTGGCTGTGATCCGCAATGAGCTGGCGCGAAAAGCCACTGCGGCGCCGGTCTAGGCCGGCTGCGCCTGGACGGCGCGGCGTATCATGCCGCGCTGCGGATTATAGCCGAGCACGGCGAGCAGGAAGAACAGCACCGTCGTGCCTGAAACGACCAGCGCCGAGAGCGGCTCGAACATGCCGTAAAGGGCGAAGCGAATGAGCTCCACCGCATAGGTGAAGGGATTGGCCAGCGAGACGTAATAGATCAATTCCGAGCCGCCCTCGCGCAACTTCCACAGCGGATAGAGCGCCGAGGAAAAGAAAAACATCGGAAACATCACGAAATTCATGGCGCCGGCGAAATTCTCCACCTGCCTGATATAGACCGAAAGGAACAGCCACAGCGCGCCGAGCATCAGCCCGGAGATGATCAGCGCCGGCAGCACCTCGAGCCAGGCCATCGGTTCAAACGTCACGTCGAACGGAATGCAGACCGCGAGAAACACGTAGCAGGTGATGACCGAAAGCGCCGTGCCGGCGGCGAGCTTGCACGCCAGCAGCACCCAGCGCGGCAGCGGCGCCGTGAGCAGGAGCCGCATCACGCCCATCTCGCGGTCGTAGACCATCGACAGCGAGGACTGCATGCCGTGGAACAGCAGGATGATGCCGAGCAGGCCGGGCACGATGTAGACCTGGTAGGTGATGTAGGTCTTGTACGGCGGGATGATCGAGACGCCGAACACGTTGTAGAAGCCGGCGGCAAACACGGCGAGCCACATCAGCGGCCGCACCAGCGCCGAAAGCAGCCGGCCGCGCTGCTGCACGAATTTGAGCAGCTCCCGCATGGTGACGGCGCGCAGCGCGCGCATGACGTGGACGAAGTGCATGGGCGAATGGGCGCCTTCGGCTACCGGTTGAGATGACACGTCGATTCCGGCTGGTCGTCGCCGAGCGTATCCAGTTCGTTGGTCTGGTGCAGAAAGCCCTCGATCGGCGCGCTGGCGACAACCTCATAGGGCGCCGCGAGCAGCACCGCCTGGCGAACTTGATGATCCCAAGGCGCGCACGCTCACGGCAAGGCCCTTGTCGCCGTCGAAGCTGCCGTCGCCGAGGATGAAGGCGCGCTGCTTCGAAAAATCGGCGGAGCGCGTGTGCAGCACCGATTGCACGATCATCTTCACCGCGACCCATGCGGCCCAGTCGGCGCCTTCCATGCGGCGGCCGCCGGAGCGTTTTTCGAAGCGCGAATTGACCTGCGGCGCGCCGTTATGGTCCCAGGTCCAATGCCACGCCACCGGCTCGAGATCGATGCTGCCGATGACCGGGCGCGGCCGCACCAGGTGGTAAGGCACCGTGCGGGCGAAATCGAAATCGCCGTCGGCGACGAAGACCACGTCGAAATCGCGATTGATCGCGCTCAGCAGGGCGGGATCGTTCTGCTCGCGGTCGCGCGGATCGGTGCCGGGCTTGAATTTGCGCTGCGCGACGATGTGGGCGCCGAATTTCTGCGCCGAATGCTCGAACGCCGCCGTCATCGCCGCATCGTCGGGCGAGGGGCCTTGGAATTCCAGGAGGTTGCGTCCATTTGCGCGACACGACGTATTGCACCAGGCCGTCCATGAGCTGGGCGCGGCTCGGATAGACGTGAACGAACTCGGCCGCGCACAGGTCGCGGCGCAGCGCATCGTCCGGCTCCGATACGTTGAACAGCAGCAGGTCGCGGCCGCGCACGGCCGCCGCAAGCGGCCGATAGGCGTCCGCCGGCGCGTCGATCAGGAAGAAGTGCGTGCCGGCGTCCGCCGCTTGCAGCACCGCCGGCGCCACGTCCGCCGGCGATTTGACGGCGATGCGATCGAGCGTGAAGTCGGTGTTCAGGAGCCTGACCAGCGGCGCCGCTTCGTCGACGCCGACCTCCGCGCCCGCGAACGGATGCTCGGGCGCCTTGAGGATGATCCGGTCGCTGGCACGGATCGGCGCGTAGCGCGGATCGCCGTCGACTTGCGACGAAAGCGATTTTGACGTGCTGCTGCGGCGCCGTCGCCTGGGTTGGCGCCGGTGCATCCTGGGCCGCCGCCGCGGCGATCCAGGCGAGAATGAGAAGCGGGCCGAGCTTGGCCGCCCATCGCGTCGATGAGCCCATCGGTGCCCTAATCATCGACGACAATACCCCACGGCACGCGGCCGACCGGGATCGAAATGACCGCCTTGCGGCTTGCCGTATCGATGATCGTGATGTCGTCGCCCAGGCCGTTGGCGACGTAGAGGGTTTTTTCGTCACGCGACAGCGTGATGCCCCATGACCGCTTGCCGACCAGGATATAGCCCTGGACGGCTTCGCGTCGGCACGTCGACCACCGCGACATGCGCCGCATGCCCGAGCGTGACATAGGCGGTCTTGCCGTCTTTCGTCATGACCAGACCCACCGGCGTGACGTCCGATTTGCGCATGCCGGGCGGCAGGAAATCGATCTTGCCGGTGACGACGAATTTCTGCCGGTCGATGATGTAGACCTCGCCCGCCATTTCGGTCGACACCCAAAGCTCCTTGCCGTCCGGGCGTCGCGGCGAAACGGCGCGGCCGCGTGCCGACCACCACGTCTTGCGTCACGTAACCGCCGTCGGCGTCGATTGAGTGGACGAGATCGCCGACCTCGGAGGTCACGTAAACCGCCTTGCCGTCCTCGCTGACCAGCACCCCTTCCGGCTCGGCGCCGGTCGGTACCTCCTTCTCGATGATGTTGCGGTCCATGTTGATGATCGCGAGCGTGGACGATTCTTCGTCGGAGACGTAGATGCGCCGCCGCGTTTCATCCATGGCGAACGTTTCCGGGACTCGATCCGGTCACCAGCTTGCCGACGACCTTGGACGTTGCGACATCGATCACATCGATCACGTCGTCGTCGCCGCAGGCGACGTAGAGCTTGCTGTGGTCGGCGTTGAAATGCATGTCGCGCGGCCGGCGCGACACCGCAATGTCGTTGACGATTTTGTAGGTTTTGGGATCGATGACGAGGATGTTATTGCTTTTCTCGTTGCTGACGTAGATCAGGCCGGTATCCTTGGCCTCGGCCGGGGTGAATGCGAGAACCAAGGCAAGCGCCGCAGCTAGTCTGAGCATTGGACGACCATTCATTGCTTCTCTCTGACCCTATGTCTTAATAAGGAGAACGGGCAAGGCAAGGGTGGAAGAATAAATGGCAACGGGCGAGGGCGCGCCGGCGCTGCTCTTGGATAATGTCGTCAAGACCTATGGGGCGATTCGCGCCGTTGATGGGGTCAGTTTCAAGGCTTCGGCCGGCGAATTTATTGCGCTGCTCGGCCCGAACGGCGCCGGCAAGACGACGCTGTTCCAGCTCCTATCCGGCCTGTTCGTGCCGGATTCCGGCCGCATCGAGGTCATGGGGCACGACATGTTGCGTGACCCTGTGCCGGCCTTGGCGAAGCTCGGCATCGTCTTCCAGCAGCCCACCCTCGATCTCGAACTGACGGTGACCGGCAATCTCTTGTTCCACGCCGGCCTGCACGGCATTCCGCGCGCCGTCGCGAAGGCGCGCATCGAAGCGGAACTGGCGCGGCTGGGTCTTGCAGAGCGGGCGCACGACAAAACCATTCAATTGAGCGGCGGCAATCGCCGGCGGGTCGAGCTTGCCCGCGCGCTGTTGCACGAGCCGCGCGTATTGCTCATGGATGAGGCCACGGTCGGTCTCGACCCGGCAAGCCGTGGCGATCTGCTCAAGCTGATCCTGACCATGCGGGCGGAACGTTCGGTCGCGGTGCTGTGGGCGACGCATTTATGCGACGAGGTGGCCGACGCCGACCGGGTCATCGTGCTGCATCGCGGCAAGGTGTTGGCGGATACAACGCCGGCGCAATTTATCAAAAGTGCCGGCGCGGCCACGATCGAGCAGGCATTCCTGGCGATCACTGGCGGCGCTGCTACTTAGACGCCGGTGCAATTGGCTCCGTACGTTAAGCGTTCCACTTCACGATGGCGGCGCTTGCGGCAGGCACGTTGATTTCGCAAATGCCGCGAACGGCGTGCAGGGCTTCGACTGCCATCGGCTTCCAGCTGCCGTCCGAAGCAACCTCGCTGCCCCCGAGCGTGACGTTAGCCGCACTGTCCAACGCGAGCCCCTTCAGCCGCAATGCGGAGGCATTTTGGAAGACCAGATCGGCGGCAATCGTGACATCCGCATCGGTATTCTGGTCCTTGTTGATCAAGGTCAACATGAGATCTCCGTGATCGCCAAGGACCGCGTAGGCAGTAAGGTTCACGCCGCCGGTATCGTAATCCAGTGCAATGCGGCTACCTCTGTTCGCCTGCGCAAAAGCCAGCATGCCGTAGTATTCCGGACCGATCGAGGCTGTGCCATCGGCGTCGTTGCGGATTGCGGAATAATAACTGACAAAATCGAGATGATTGACGCCGGTTTCCATATTCACGCCGGCAGCGCCGCCGGACGCCAGGGCCCACATGAAATCGAGTACCCAAAGCGCCGACACAAAGGCATCGCTCGCGCCAGGTTGGCCGCCGCCGTAAAATGAATTCGCTTCGCAGATGCGGAACGGAACATGCGAGGCGGACGCCGCTGTCGACAGCTCTTGCAACATGCCGCGAAGGCTTGTGTCCTCACGGGTCAAAAGCTCGATTTTATTGTTCTTTGCGCGCGCTTCGTACTCTGCCCGCTGGCTCGAATCGATAAGCCTGTCGAGGTACGGATTATTGGCGCCGGCCCGATAGTAGTGTTTGGTCAGGAGCTTCAAGTCGCTGCCTTCGTCGGCGGCGAACCGCGATACCCAGCCGGTTGCCCAGGACGCGTCCGGACCGGCAAAAGGTGCGTCGGGCAGCTCGCTGCGGATGACGGCCTTATAGGCGCGATACTCCTTCAAATAGTCGTCGTAGGCGTAATTCTTCGGGCGATGAGCATTGAACGCATCGCCGGCAAAACCGTCCGGTTCATTGCCGACCTCGAAGGCAAGAAGCTTATCTTTGACGGCGGCTGCAACCGCGACGGCTTCTTTCGCGGCATTTTCCATATCGCCGCTGCCCAGGTTCAGCCCCCAGATCAGCCGCCAGCCGGTGGCATCAAGAAAACCATCCAACTCGCGCAGGTTGGCGGCGTTGATCACGGTCGATTTCGCGGCGGAGGAGGCGACGGCATCGGGCGCAAAGGAGGCGCTGTCCGACGTGATGCCACCGACGCGGATGACACCATTGGTTCCCAGTCCGCGAACAAGTCGCACATATGCGTGATTCTTGTCGCTAAGCAGGCCCGGTATCGCGACCGACGAAATTTCATAGCCGAGGCCGGTGAAATCGTCCGGTATCCGGCCCTGCTTTCTCCGTGTGTCGATATTGACGCGGATTGCCTTGGTTTTTGCACGCTGTGCCAAACCCGGCGCCGCGCCGCTGAGCGGAACACCGAATAGGCCCATGAAGCCTTCGATGAAATGTCGACGGTTCATGATTTAAGGTTCCCAAACGATGGAGTATTATCCGCTACATGGCCGGATACCGCAAAGCCGCCTCGCTGGCACTGCTGTTCGCCTGTTGCGTGAGCGCGCAGGCGCGTGCCGAAGATTCCTGCCTCGACATCCAGCGCAACTACGATTTGGTCAAGGCCGAGGCGGTCTCGGTGCAGACCAATGCCGCGCTGTTTGCTGCGGCCGACAGCGGCTGTGAGGATCTGGCGCGCAAACTGATAGGCGAGGGGGCCTCGGTCGAAGCGCGCGATGCGCGCGGCGCCATGCCGCTGACCCACGCCGCGCGCGAGGGCCGCCTCAAACTGGTCGTGCTGTTTCTGGCCAACGGCGCGCCGATCAACGCCCGCAATGTTGACGGCGGCACCGCCCTGTTCGCCGCCGCCGAGAACCAGAAGCCGTCGACCGTCACGTTGTTGTTGGCAAAGGGCGCCGATCCCAACCTCACCGGCCGCTCCGGCCTCACGCCGCTCATCGCGGCGGCATTCGCCGGCAACGATCGGATCGTCGAGGAGCTCATGGCCCATGGCGCCGATCCGAATGTCCGCGATACGACCGGCAAGGCGGCGATGACGTACGCGGCCGCGCGAGGCTTCGATAACATTGTGCGCCGCCTGCTCGATGCCGGGATCGATGCCCGGACGCGTTACGGGGGCGAGCTCACCGCGCTGATGTGGGCGGCAGGCCATGACGAGGGTGTTGGCGCCACGGCCAGCGGGCACGTCATCGACCTCCTGCTCGCGCATGGCGCCGCCCTTGACGATGCCGACGATCGCGGGCGCACCGCTTTGATGATCGCCGCCGAGCTGGGTTACGGCGATATCGTCGAGCTGCTGCTGGCCCGCGGCGCCGACCGCGCACGAAAAGACAAGCAGGGCAAGACTGCGCTCGATCTTGCGAAGAACGCCGACGTGCGCGACAAGCTTTCGGCGAAGTAAAGCGCCGCTACAGCTGCAATCCGGCGATATAGGTCGCCAGCGCCGCAATATCGGAGTCCGATATCGCCTTCATGAGGTCGGTCATGCTCGGATTGTTGGCGCGCGCGCCGGTGCGAAAATCGCTCATCGTCTTGGCCAGGTAGTCGTGGTTCTGGCCGGCGAGGCGTGGCTGCACGCTGTCGCCCTTGAAACCTTCCTGATGGCAGCTGGTGCAGACAATCGAGGCGTTGGCGCGCTGAGCCTGTGCGGCGACGTCACCGGTCGCCGGCGGCTGCGCCAGATTGGGCCACGGCTTCTGTGAGAAATATTGCGCCAGCGGCATCAGGTCGGACGGGTCGAGACTTTGCGCGATCGGCGACATCAGGTCGTTCTTGCGCGCGCCGACTTTGAAATCGCGCAATTCGATGAACAAATAGCCGAGTTGCTGGCCCCAGATGACCGGGTGATCTTTCTGTTGCGGCACGCCGTTTTCGCCATGACAGGCGCTGCAAGCTTGCGCTTTCTGCTCGATGGTTTGCGCCCGGGCCGTCATCGGAAAAAAAGCGATCGCAAGAGCAAAAGCCATCAATGCGCGCATCATTCGAACCATCCGCTAAAAGAAAGAAACGGACGGAACCTTATCGGGTTCCGTCCGCAATCTTGGCAAGTCGGCAGGGCGTGCGCTAGAGCGCACTCGCTTCAAATTGAAGCGAGTGCGCTCTAGCATTTTGATGGTGCATGATCTTTTCGGAAAACCGGTATCCACTTTTCCGGATCATGCACTAGTTGAGCGTAAACGCGATGATGCTGTTGCCGCGCTTGGCGTCGATCTGCACATTGCCGCCCGCGCCGACGACGACATATTGCTTGCCGTCCACCGTGTAGGAGGACGGCGGCGCATTGACGCCGGCACCGGCTTGGAACTTCCACAAGATGCTACCGCTGCTCGCGTCATAGGCCTTGAACCAGCCATTGGCCTCTCCGGCGAACACCACGCCGCCGGCCGTGGCCAAAATGCCGCCGATCATCGGCTGCGGCGTCTTCACCTGCCATTTGATCTTGCCGGTGTTGTAGTCGACCGCGGTCACATTGCCGCTCTGTATGCCGCCGGGGACATTGGTGAACGCGCCGCCGAGCCACAGCTTGCCAAGGGGATAGGGCGAGCTATCGACGGTGTAGGTCATTTCCTGTTCGAGGTTGATCGCGTAAGCGAGATTAAGATCGGGATTGGTGGCGATGGGCGACCATTCGACGCCGCCGTTGGCGCCGGGGAACATGCGCGCCGCCTTGGGATCGAGCGCCGGAGTGGCCGACGGCAAGGTCCACCGATCCTTCTGCGACACCATGGGGTCGGAGAAGCGGATCAGGCTGCAATCCTTGCGGTCGTTGACATAGACGTAGCCGGTTTTGCCGGCGTGAAGGATGCCGGGAACGGTATTGCCGTTCTTGCCTTTGACGTCGACCAGGACCGTCGGGCTCACCGCGTCGAGATCCCACACATCGTGGGCGATGTATTGGAAGTAGCACGCGAGCTTGCCTGTATCGAGATCGACCGACACCAGCGAGTCGGTATAGAGATTGTCGCCGGGCCGTTGCGCGCCATCGAGGTCGGGCGACGGATTGCCGACCACGAAATAGATGCGCTTGGCGGCGAGATCGATCGACGGATTCTGCCACACGCCGCCGCCGAGCGTCTTGTACGGATCGCCGGTCTTGGCGAGTTGGTCCTTCTCGGCCTGGATGTCGCGACGCATGTCGCGGCCGGTGGCGTCCTTGGTTGCCCAGACGCCGACCGAGTTTTGCGGAATGGTATCGAAGGTCCAAAGCAAATTGCCGGTGTTGGCGTCGAAGGCTTTGACAAAGCCGCGAATGCCGTATTCGCCGCCGTTGGTGCCGATCAGAATTTTGCCGTCGACCGCGGTCGGCGCCATCGTCTCGCTGTAGCCGAGCGTCGGATCGGCGATCTGCTGTTTCCATACGACGTTGCCGGTCTTGGCGTCGAGTGCCACCAGCATGGCGTCGAGGGTCGCGACATAGACCTTGTCCTGATAGACCGCGACGCCACGATTATTGGGACCGCAGCAATAGGTCGTGATCGGCCCCATATTGTGCTTGTAGTGCCAGTACATCTCGCCGGTCTGCGCATTGAGCGCGTAGACATGATCGAAGGACGTGGTGACGTACATCACCCCATTGACGACGAGCGGCGAGGTCTCCAGCGACTCGCGGACATCGGTCTGGAAAATCCAGGCAACGTGCAGTCCCTTGACGTTGGAGCGATTGATCTCCTTGGCCGGATAGAAGCGCTGCTGTTTGTAGTCGCCGTTGGTGGCGAGAAAATTTTTGCTGTCGTTCGCGGCGCCGTTGAGCATCGCCTGGGTCACGGTCGCTGCCGGCGCCGGCGCTTGCATGACGGTCGCAGGCGGCGGTGTTGGCACGGCGGCGGGCGCCGGAGCCGGAGCAGAGGGCGTTGCAGCGGGGGCTGTCGGCGCCGGTGTTTCTGTCGTCGTGGCTGGATTAGGCTGCTGCGCGTTAGCGCATACGATGCCGCTGATCGAGAGCGCGAACGCACCTGCGAACAGCGACGATATGTTCATTCGCTTCATGTGCTTCCTCCCGGGGATACTTCAATGCCGGTCGTTTCGCCGACCTTGCATTGCCTAAAGTTCCCATGGAGCGTGACAATGGTCCCATTCGCTGTCAAGGCGAACACGACATGCCGTCACAATGCGACGGGTACCGTGGGCGGTTGCCCCCTCCTCGGCGGAGGGCGCACCGGTTCGGCTTCAGCCAACCGATTAAGCTGTGTGTTCCTGCCGCACGATAGCCGCACCTGCGACCATGGCACGCATTTTTCCGAAGGCAACGGCGCGCGGCAAATATTTAAGGCCGCAGTCAGGCGCGACGACAATTCGCTCGGCTGGCACATAAGGCAGTGCGCGGCGGATGCGGGCAGCGACGGTCTGCGGTGTCTCGACGCCCATGTCCGATAGGTCCAGAGTACCGAGGATGATGGTCTTGCCGGATAGCTTTTCCAGCACCGCGCAATCCAGGCCTGACTGAGCCGTCTCTATCGACACTTGCTTGACGGGCGAGTTGGCGAACTCCGGCAGGAATGAATAGCCCGATGGCCGCACGTGAATCACGGCCGCATAGCCAAAGCAGATATGGACCGCCGTCGTGCCGGTCACGCCGGCGAGCGCAGCGTTGAAGGCCTCGAGGCCGAACTGGCGCGCCTTCTCGGGACGCGCCTGCATATAGGGCTCGTCGATCTGCACGATATCGGCGCCGGCGGCGAACAAATCCTTGATCTCGGCGTTGACCGCGGCGGCGTAGTCCAGCGCCATCTCGCCTTCATCCTTGTAGAAATCATTCTGCGCCTGCTGCGACATGGTGAAAGGACCGGGCACCGTCATCTTGACGACGCCGTCGGTATTGGCGCGCAGGAATTTCACGTCCTCGACCTCGACGGGGTGCTTGCGCCGTACCTTGCCGACGATGCGCGGTACCGGATTGGGGTGCCCGGAGCGGTCGAGCGCAGTGCCGGGATTGTCGATATCGACGCCTTCGAGCGCGGTGGCGAAGCGATTTGAATAACTCTCGCGTCGCATCTCACCGTCAGTGATGATGTCGAGGCCGGCGCGCTCCTGATCGAGGATGGCGATCCTGGTCGCGTCGTCCTGCGCCTCGTCAAGCAATTCGGGCGCGACCCGCCACAGCTCCTTGGCACGCACGCGGGGCGGGAAGCGGCCTGCGAGCTTCTTACGATCGATCAACCACTCCGGTTGAGCGTACGAGCCGACGAGCGAGGTGGGAAATAGCGGCAGGGGCATTTGTGGTACTCCACTCTTGAGCACGCGAGGAATTAATTTTGCCGTCACACGACAACCACTCAACCTCGCCTACGGCCTGTGCGAAAACAGCCGATCCGAAGCAAGCCGCGCGCCGTCGCGCAGGCTTGAAAGCTTGGCCCAGACCACGTCCTCGGCAACGCGGCCCCAGCCGGCCGAGGTATCGAAACCGCAATCGGTCCCCGCCAGCACCCGCGACGGATCACCGACCACTGCGGCGATGCGCTCAATGCGGTCGGCTACCACCTCCGGGTGCTCGACGAAATTCGTCAGGCTGTCGATGACGCCCGCCGCCAAGATCTGATCGTCTTTGAGCGGATGCTTTGCAAAGCAGCGAAATTCGTGGGCGTGCCGCGGGTTGGCGAAGGGCAACACGAAACCGCCGACATTGGCTTGCTGCAGTGCCGGCAAAATGTCTTCGAGCGGCACGTCGCAATCATGCGGCGATTCGGAGTTGCCCCAGCACACGTGCAGACGGACGCGGTCGCGCGGAACATTGCGCAGCGCATGATTGATGGTCGCGACGACTTGCTCGACAAATGCCACGAATACCGCGACTGGCTTGTCTTTGTAGGTGATGTGGCGTTCGAGCGCGAGATCGGGCGCATCGATCTGCAACAGCAACCCGCTCTTGACGATCGCTTCGTACTCGACCGCAAGCGCGCGGCCGAGCGCCGCGAGATAGTTTCCGAAAGTATCGTAATGTTCGTTGCGCACTGCTGTGGCGAGGATGCCGGGCGATGGCGCGCTCATGAACGGTTCGACAAAGACGCCTGGATTGTCCGCCAGGACCGCATTGAAATGGCGGCATTCGTCGTCAATGGCGCGTTCGTCGAGATAGCGCACCTCGCCGACCGCCTTCGGCAAGCCGGCAAGCGCCGAGACTTGGGTCCTGGCGGCGTGCTGCTCGATCCACATGCGCTTGAAGTCCGGATAACGGTCGACATCGGCGCGCGACGGCCGCTCCCAGCTGCCGCCAAGTCCCGATAGCCGCTCCTTGAGATAGAGAAAGAAGGAATCGCGCTGCTGCTCGCCGTTATTGCCGACGTCGATGCCGGCGTCGTGCTGCTTGCGCACGATCGCCCGCACCGCTTCGCGCCCGGCGCGATCGATTTCGGCCGCATCGACCGTGTCGCCGCGCGCGCGCAAGGCGTAGAGCCGCGTCAACTCGCGCGGCCGCGGCAGGCTGCCGGTATGGGTCGTCAAAATTCTCGCGGTGCTGCGCTGCATCGGCTCGGTCTTCTCATCTCGACACATGATAAGGCAGCCAAAGGGCGAGATCGGGCCACACTATCACCAGCGCCAGCACCACGAACATCGTCAAATGGAACGGGATGGTGCCGAGGATCACTTCGCTCAATTTGCCGTCCCAGATGCTTTGTATGACGAACAGATTGATTCCGATCGGCGGCGAGATTTGCCCAAGCTCGACGAAGAGCACAAGAACGACGCCGAATAGCAGCGGGTCGATGCCGTAACTCGGCAGGATCGGAAAGATCAGCGGCACCGTGATCACGATCATGCCCAGGCTCTCGATCAGGCAGCCGAGCACGGTGTAGAGTATGAACAGCGCCAGGAAAAATTCCAGCCGCGTGAGATGCAGGCCAAGGACGAATGCCGTCACCTTTTCGCCGACGCCCGCAAAGCTGATCGCATAGGAGAACACATAAGCCGAAAATATGATGAAGAGGATATTTCCGGAGAATTTGATCGTGCCGTACATCGCGTCGATCAATCCGCGCGGCGTGAGATTGCCGAACACGGCGCCGAGAACGATCGCCAGGCTGCAGCCGATAGTCGCGCCCTCGGTCGTGGTGACGAGGCCGGCATAGATGCCGCCGAGCGTGCCGCCGATCAGAATGGCGAACGGCAAGACATCGGCCAACGCGACCATGAGTTCGTGCAGCGAGCGCGGTCCGGATTCGCGTGGCGCGACGGCAGGCACAATCAAAGCGTGGGCTCCGATATAGGCCATGAAGGCCGCGGTCATCATGAGGCCAGGCACAAGCCCGGCCATGAACAGTTTCGGCACCGAGGTTTCCGTAAAAGTGCCGTAGACGATCATGCCGAAACTCGGCGGCAGCAAAATGCCGAGCGTGCCTCCGGCCGCCAGCGATCCCGCGGCCAATCGCCGGTCGTAATTGCGGCCGATGAGTTGCGGCAGCGCCACGCCGCCGATCGAAGCCGCGGTCGCGATGCTCGACCCGCTCACCGAGGCGAAGATCGCACAGCCCGCGATGTTGGTCTGCAGCAATCCGCCGGGAAGTTTTGCCACGAGCTTGGCGAGGCCGGTGTAAATGCGGCTGCTCAAGCCGCTGACGCGAAGAATTTCCGCCATCAGCATGAACAGCGGCACGCAGGTCAGCACGAAGCTGTTCATGCTTCCCCAACTCACCAGCCCCAGACTGTTGAGACTCGGCAGGCCGCCCTGCAACAGCAGATAAAACATTGCCGGAACCGCGATGGCGAAAGGAACCGCCATGCCGCACCCGAGCAGAACAAGGAAAAAGGCGAACGTGACGACGATCTGAATGTCAGGGCTCACCGGCGCCCTCCGTCGTCTTGCTGAACGCGCGCAAGCGGCCAACGTCGGACGCGAGCGTGCGCACCATGGAAAAGCACAGCGCAGCCGCGCCAAGCATCATCGCGATTTGCGGTATCCACAGCGGCGTCGCCAGATAAGTCGGAGCGCGATCGTCGAAGCGGAACGAGGAGATCTCGAATCGCGTTAATTGCCACAGCAGCAGCGCGCAGAAAGCGAGCGAGAGAACATCGAAGATGACGTGGGACACCGCGCGGGCGAACGGCGAGAGGCGAGACTGGACCAGCTCGACGTGGTGAAAGCTGCCGCTGATCTGGCATACCGGCAGGCTGACGAAGGTGATCACCACCAGCATGTAGCCGCCAAGCTCATCGGAAATCTCGAAGGAAAAATTGAAGAGTGACCGCGTCAGTATATCGACGCCGATCACGACCAGCATGACGATCAATGCCGCGACGCATGCGAGCTTGCAGGCCCGTTCGACAATGCTTTCCTTGAGCCTTCGCGCCGACAGGCCGCCATGGCGCGCGGCCCTGCTCGATCTGTGCCATTATGATTGCTGGGATTTATCGTCCAAGCGCGGTCCGCACCTTTGCCAGCGCTTCGATGACGTCGGCGCCGCGCGACTTCGCCCATTCGTCCCAATATGGCTTCATGGCCGCAACCGCGCGCGCATTCTCCTCCGCTGTCGCCGTGGTGAAGGTGTATCCGGCAGCGGTGAGGACTTGAACCGATTCCGCTTCTTCCTTCTGCATCGTCTCCTGGTCCCAGCGCGCCGTGTCTTCGGCAACCTTGCGCAGCTTGCCCTGCAGGTCGGGCGAAAGCTTGTTGTAAGCCTCGGTATTGGCGATGAAGTAGGAATTGTTGACGTTGATGATCAGGACATAGCCGTATTTGAGCAGGTCCTTCCACAACACTGCGCCGACGCCGGCGGTGAAAATACCGTCGACCACGCCGCGGTCGAGCGCCGAGGGGACTTCCGGCGCGCTCATGGTGATCGAGGTGCCGCCGAAGCTGCGCACGAATTCGCCCTGTTCCGGCTGCGCGACGCGAAGCTTCATGCCTTTGATGTCGTCGAGCGATTCGAGTTTCTTGCGGCCCCAGATGAACTGTAACGGATAGGTATACGAGGCGAGAAGGGTCGAGCCTTTCTCAAGGTACGCCTTTTCGATGTACGGCTTGAGCACCGCGTCTGCTTTGGCGAAATCTGCGTAGGATTGAATGAGCATCGGCAGTCGCGGAATGCCGGCGACCGGAATATTTCCCGAATTGAACAGGTCGTCGCCGACCTGCACGACATTGCCGCCCACGGCCTGGGTGATGTTGCTGGCGTTGATCTGCAGCGTGCCCGCCAAATGCAGCCGAACCTTGAGTTCGCCGTTGGTCGTCTTCTCGATCTCTTCGGTGAACAATTTGGCGCCGCGCGATGTCGCGAAATTCGGCGCCGACTGATGCATGTAAAAGTTCCAGTCCTCCGCTGCGGGCGCGTGCCCACCCGACAGGACTATAAAACCCAGCGACAGACCAAGTGCCGCAGCAGCCGACCTGGCCACAGTCTTGAGCTTTTGCGCGAGCATGGCGACCCTCCCTTCGGCATCGCCGGTACGCTGGCGACCGCCGAGACGCCGTTTCGTTGATTTTGCAACGACAATATTTTTTTCGTCAAAAGAGCCTATGGATGCGTCATTTGGCTGTCAACGTGCCGGCCTTCGGCTGCATGGACGCAGGAGATCCTCGGGCATTCATTACTTGCCGACGTTCGGCGCCTCGATATTGGCCGGCACGTAGCCCATGTCCTTGAGCGTCGGATCGAGCAGATTGCGCGCCAAGAACTGCTCGGGATCAGGCAGCGGCTTGTCCTGCGGCCATTGCCGCGCGGCGATCATCGTCAGGCGACGCGACTCGAAGATCTCACGGAACAAGTCCGGTGGCAGCTCGGCGCCGAACGTGTTGTGCACCTCGTCCCAGATCAGGCCGGCTTCCTCATCGGATTTGATGCTGCCGATGTGGTGTCGTAATGCCGCGATCGAACCTTGCTTGTTGTCGCGGAAATACATCACCGCCCTGGCGATGGCGCGGATAATCTTCTTCACCGTCTCGGGATTCTTCTGGACAAATCGGAGCACAGATCGTCCTCCGGCTCGCGGAACGCGATGACTTTGTAATCCTTGCCGGCGTCCATGTGAAAGAAGCGGTGCAACACCGCCTCCAACTCATCATGGTCCGAGCTGCCAGGCTGTCCATATCCAAATGTTCGGCCCTTGAGGTCGTCCGGACTGTTGATGTCCTTGCGCGTGACGATCGTCCACTGCGACTTCAGCGACTGACCGACGATGTAAGTGATCTTGGCGCCGCTCAGCGCGGCCTGCGCGCCGCCCGAAGGGATCGGCGCACAGTCCAGATTACCGGAGAGAACGGCGGTGACCTGTGTTTTCGGATCCAATTCGATGAGACGCGCATCGAGGCCCTCAGCTTCGAAGAGGCCTTTTTCCAGCGCGACATAGGACGGCAGGTGGAAGCCGTCGCCGCCAATCACCTTGCCGATGGTGACCTTGGCCTGCTGCGCGTCGGCGCTTATTGGAACGCTTAGCGCGATTGCGACAACCGGTATGAGCAACAGCCGAAGCATCCGCATGGCAATTCTCTCCCGCTGAACCAATCGCATTGGGCGGCCGCTTGAACATACCACGCCCTTGCCGCGCCTATGAACCATATCGCCTGTCGTCGAGGCCGGCGGCCTGCCGAGCACGGTCCTTAGGGACTGTTGCTTCGGTTCTTTCGCCCGCCTCGCGTTTCGCGCTTGTCTTTGGTAAAGGAAATTCTCATGAAACGAAGTGATCATCGAATTCTCACGACGCACACCGGCAGCTTGCCGCGCCCATCGGACCTCGTCGAAGCTCTCAACGCCAAGGAACTCGGCAAAAACTTCGACGAGCGCGCGCTCAATGGCCGCATCAGCCGGGCCATCGCCGAAATCGTGCAGCGCCAGGCCGATACCGGCCTCGATGTGATCAATGACGGCGAGCACAGCAAAGTAAGCTGGATGGCCTACGCGCGCGGGCGGCTCTCAGGTCTGGAGGAAATTGACAGTCCGGTAAGCTTCCGCGGCGCGACCCGCGATTTACTCGCCTTTCCCGCCGCCTATGAAGATATGAAAACGATGCTGGCGGGAAGGTCGTCGGCCATTGTCGCAAAGCGCACCGTGCGCCCCAAAGCGTGGATCTGCAGCGGCCCGATCGCTTATGTCGGCCAGAACGAACTACGCGCCGATATCGACAACCTCAAAGCCGCACTCAAGGGCGTGAAAGCCGAGGAGGTTTTTGTCACCGCAATATCGCCGTCGAACTTGGAGCTCTATTACGACAATCACTATTACGGTTCGGCGGAGGAGTATCTCACCGCATTGGCCGACGCCATGCACGTCGAGTACAAAGCCATTGTCGATGCCGGATTTGTGCTGCAGATCGATGATCCGCGGATGGCGACGCACTACAATCGCACGCCGGACGCGTCCATCGAAGATTGCCGAAAATTCATGGCGTTGCGCGTGGAGACCGTCAATCACGCCCTGCGCGGAATTCCCGAGGACCGCGTTCGCTTTCATACCTGCTACAGCGTCAATATCGCGCCGCGCATATTTGACTTCGAACTAAAGCATTTCGTCGACTTGATGTTGCAGATTCGCGCCGGTGCCTACGCTATCGAAGCCGCCAATCCACGGCACGAGCACGAGTGGGAACTGTGGCGCGACGTGCGACTGCCGGACGAAAAAGTTTTGATTCCTGGCGTCGTCTCACATTGCATTCATCTGGTCGAGCACCCGGAACTGGTGGCGCAACGCATTGTTCGGTTCGCCGAGGTGGTCGGACGCGGGCGCGTGATCGCCGGCACCGATTGCGGTTTTGGCACATCGGGGGCCGGTGACGAAGTGCATCCCGATGTTGCATGGGCCAAGCTGCGGTCGCTGGTCGAAGGCGCCCGCATCGCGAGCAGGAAATTGTGGGCCCGCTAGCGCCACAATTGTTTGCTGGCTTGTGCGGCGCCAGCAACGAGGGTGCCAAGTTTTAAGAAGACGATCTCCGGATCGAGCTTGCCGTAGCCCGCCGCGGTGCCGAAGCCGCAGTCGGTGCTCGCGATCACCCTTTCCCGACCGACGATCTGCGCAAAGCGCACGATGCGCTCGGCGACGAGGGAAGGATGTTCGACATAGTTGGTCGATGTATCGATCACCCCCGGAAGCAGGAGCTTGTCGTCGGGAAGCGCAAAATCGCGCCAAACGGCCCATTCGTGGGCGTGACGTGGGTTTGCGGCCTCGAGGGCGATGCCTTGCGCCTTTATGCCAAGAACGATCCTGATGATCTTGGTGAACGCGATGTCGTGGGTGTGCGGGCCTTCGTAGTTGCCCCAACACACATGAATGCGGACCATGCTGGGAGGAATATCGCCGAGCGCGTGGTTCAATGCTTCGGCGTGGAAGGCGGCGCGCTGTAAAAATTCGGATTCGGAAAGGTCCTGAAAGGCCGTGTGCCGCGACATCGCAAGATCGGGGCAATCGATTTGGAGTACGAAACCGGCCGCGACAATGGCGGCGTATTCTTCCCGCATCGCGCCGGCGATGGCCGCGACATAGTCTTCGTGGCTGCGATAATACTCGTTCGGCAGAAAGCTCGCGACCACCCCGGGAGACGCCGCAGTCAAAAATGCCTCGGCCGGCCGCGCCGTATCGACGGCGGCGCGCATATTGGCGAGGTCGTGCGCAAGCGCCTCTCGATTGCCGACGATGATCGGACCAACGCAGGCCACGCGCTTGAAGCGTCTCGCCCCCGAAAGCTGCGCCATCTTGCGGCGGAGATCGGGAAACGGCGCCAGATCGGCGTGCGGCTTCGAGCCTTCCGTGCTTCCTTCATCCGAAAAGCCGGTCAGACGATCGTGCACATAGGTGGCGTAACTGATCTTGCTGGTCTCGCCGTCGCTGACGACGTCGATGCCGATATCGACCTGACGCTTGACGATGTCCAGCACAGCCTGTCGAACCTCATGATCGAACTGCGCGGTGTCGTATGCCCGGCGGCTCTCACGGTCTTCCAGCAGGTGCAATACCGCGTCGCCCCGCGGCAGGCTGCCAACATGCGTCGTCAAAATTCGGTCTTGGCTCGATTTCATTGATATCGGCCATTCAGGTTATGCATCGTGACGCACCCGCCGCTCGGTGACGTGCAAAAGCGTGTTGATCGCGACGGCAAACAGAAACAGCAGCAAGGTCAACGCGAAAATATCGACGACATTATGAATCTCAGTCGCCCGTATCAGCGCAAACCCGATACCCGACGACGATGCGAAAAGTTCCGCGATCAATATGCCGAGCAGTGTCACAGCAATGCCGATGCGGATTCCGGAGAGAATTTCCGGTATTGCGGCGGGGGCCAAAACAGTAACGATCGTTGTAAACGGCGATAGTCGCAACGCTTTCGCGGTCCTGCGATGCACCGGCGCGACGTTGCGAACCGCATTCATCGTGAATATGGCCACCGGGAATATCCCATGGATCACGCCGAACGCAATTTTCGCCGTGAGGCTGAGACCGAAGATCAACAGAATGATCGGATAAAGCGTGATCTTGGGAATCGAATATACGGTACCGAGTATCGGATCCGCGACGTCGCCTGCGAAGCGGCTGAGACCCAGCGTAAGACCGAGCAGCATTCCGCCGGTAATGCCGATGATGCATGCATAGCCGAACGCGATGCCGGTGCTCGCCGCATCGTTCCAGAAATTTCGCCCCTTAAGCAGCGTAACGGCGCGCGAAAGCGTGTCGGCCGGGGAGGACACGACGTCCGCTCCGACCAGCAAATAGAGAATTTCCCAGAATACGAGAAAGCCCATGGCCAGAAGCAGTCCGTCGTAATTTTGCGGCTTCATTGCTGCCCGAAGCGGTGGTGAAGCCGCTTCTCCCAGTGCGACAACACGCCGTTGACGGCCATGACCAGAATCAAGAGCAGCAGCAACATTCCGTACATCGTTCGGTTGTCGAAATCCTGATAGCCGAAAGCGATCCGTTTCCCAATTCCCGCCGTCGCCAGGATGAATTCACCGGCGACGATGCCGATGACCGAATAGGCGACGGCAAGTTTGATGCCGGTGACGAGATGCGGCGCCGCCGCCGGCAATCGCAGCAGCAAGAGCCGGCGAATCGGGTTCAGTCGCATGACAGTCGCTGTCTTGGCGATGACCCGCGGCACCCGATCGAGGCCGATCATGGTATTGACGATCATCGCAACGATGCCGAACATCGCGCCCATGGCGATCAGGGCGGATCGTCCGACGCCGAAGGCAACGATCAGCACCGGGTAGAAAATGAATACCGGTACGGCGTAATAAGCGGACAACAATGGCTCGAATGCCCGCCGCGCTCTCGGCAGCGCATGCAGCGCGGCGCCAAGCCAGAAGCCGAGGACAACCGAAAGAGCGGTCGCCGCCAACGTATTGACGACGGTAAACGCGATGTCGCTATTCGCTTTGCCGCTTATCAGTATTTGCCACAGCGCGACAGCGATCTCGGTCGGCGGAAGCATGGTCGCACGAGGTATGGCCGCGGTTCGGCAGAGGATTTCGAGCGCGGCAAACGCTCCGACAACCACGGCGGTGCGGGTCACGCCGACTTTGGTGAGATGCGATATTATTCTTCTTCTCCGTATTGGCGTTTAAAGAGCAAAGCCATTGGGAACGACAGTATCGCGATTGTTCACAGCGGCGTTTGCAAATCTTTCGGCAGGAATTCCTGGTCGATCATTGCATTCCAGTCGACGGGTTGGTCGACTTCGCCGACAAGCTGCAAACCTTCCGACATTTTCTCGAGTCCCGATTTCTCGAACTCGCCGCGGGTCCACTCGCCTTCATAGCCGAAATATTTGGGAAAATAGGTCGCGACCTGTTGGGGGGCCTGCTGCCAGACTTTTGCATAAATGCGCATGGCGTCATCCCGATTCTGGTAGATGTAATCCGCTCCCCGACGATGAATAGCGATCAATTTCCGCAGCAACTCCGGATTTTTCGCGGCAAACTCCCGGGTGGTGATGCCCACGAGCCAGGTCATCCTCGGGATGAGATCGGCAAACGGCAGGATTGTTCGGAATTTTTCCGGCTCCAGCGTCAGGATCGGATCGATCAGGGGTGCCGCCTGAATGGCGCCCGTCGTCAGAGCGGTGAGGCCCGGACCAAAGCCACCTGTAGCCACGGCTTCGACCTTGTCCGTCATCTGCGTTTCCTTCAAGGCCAGATGCAGCAGGACGTCGCTCGTCGACTTCGGAGCCGTATAGCCGGCTCGCTTTCCGGCGAGGTCGGTGACTTTATGGATGTCGGACTTCGGATCGGCGACAAGGGAAATTTCACCGATATGACTGCTGGACGTATTGACAATGACGATATCGAGGCCGGCCCGTCCCGCAGCAATCGCCGCGGAGGTTGCCACCTCGCCGTAAGGAAGATCGCTGGCAAGGACATTGCGCAGCGTCGTGCCGCCGCCGGCGCCTGCGATCACTTCATCGATCTTCACGCCGGCTTCGTCGAAGTATCCCTTTTCCATGGCAACCGCCCAGGGCAGCGTCGCAGTCACGCGTCCATATTGGCTGATCGAGAGTTGGTAGGCGCGGGACGAAGATGAAATGGCCGTCAGGCTTGCGACAATCGCCAATAGCATCAAATGTTTTATCATTGAAATCTCCCATGACATTCGTCATTGCCAAGCGTGGCTGCGCTAAGTTCACGGTCTCGCAATGCTATGAGTATCTTGAACCAAACTCACAACGCAAGAAGGGACACGGGCGGGCAGTCACGGCGCGAGCAGATGTTGCGCGAGCACGCCGGTGTTCAGGGTCGCGAAAAAAAAGGGGTTTCATGTGACTCCGGGGATTGCACTCTGTTCGGCCTTGGAGTCTGGAAGCACGCTTGATGCGCGCGGCACCTGAAAGCGCCGAGCGATAGGCAGCATTGTAATCGAATGGAAGTTCAAATTTAGGTCGAAATGCTGCGTGTCGATTGGCGTCTTCGCAACATTCCCATCGCTAACTTGGCTTACGGTCCGGCGGTGACGGTTGATGGCACTGACAAAGCCGTGACATTTCGTTGAATAGCGATGGGGCTCATCATGACTTTTCGCATGCGCCAGGACAATCGCAACAAGGTTGAGCGGGCGGCCTGGATCAACGTTGGTGGCGGTCTGCCGTTGCGAAACTGCACACTGGTCGACATATCCGTCAGTGGTGCGAAGCTGGCGCTAGAAGAGATCGATGACATACCCGATGTCTTCAGCCTATGGCTGTCGCGCCACGGGCATCCCCAGTATTCATGCCGCGTTGTTTGGAGCAGGCAAAATGCAATTGGAGTTCGGTTTTCATCGGACGACGAGAGCGCACGTACGTAATTGACCTATGCGAATTGGCCGGCGGTGCCGGCACCACGGAAAAATTGAAACGTTCGCCGCAATTCGACGGTCGTCGGCTTTGCGCAACCGCGGCGCGGGCTGCTACTGGCCGGTGGCGACATAGGGTTTGACCATCTTGGCCGGGTCGACGATGCGGTCGAAGTCGGCCTCGGTGACGAAACCGAGCTTCAGCGCGGCGGCTTTGAGCGTGAGGTCGTGATCCTTGGCGTAATGCGCGATCTCCGACGCCTTGTCGTAGCCGATCACCGGCACCAATGCGGTCACCAGCATCAGCGAGCGCTCGACGTCTTCCTTGATCTTCTTGCGGTTCGGCTCGGTGCCCTCGACGAGGAATTTGCGGAAATTCGTCGAACCGTCGGTCATGATCGTGATCGAGTGCATGACATTGTAGATCATCAGCGGCTTGTAGACGTTCATTTCCAGATAACCGCCGGCGCCGCCGAAGCCGACGGCGACGTCGTTACCCATCACCTGAACGGCGATCATGGTCAGCGCTTCGCATTGGGTCGGATTAACCTTGCCGGGCATGATGGACGAGCCCGGCTCGTTCTCGGGGATCAGTAGCTCGGCAAATCCGGCGCGCGGGCCGCATGACATCAGCCGGATGTCGTTGGCGATCTTGTAGAGCGAGACAGCAAGCGTCCGCAGCGTGCCGGACAGCTGCACCAGCGCATCATGGGCGCCCTGCACGGTGAATTTGTTCGGCGCGCTGACGAACGGCAGGCCGGTCAGCTTGGCGACGTTCGCGGCGACGGTTTCGGCAAAGCCCGGCGCGGCGTTGATCCCGGTACCGACGGCGGTGCCACCGAGCGCGAGGCGATAGAGGCCGGGGAGCGCGCCCTCGATGCGTTCGAGATCGTCGGCGAGCATGCCCGCATAACCCGACCATTCCTGGCCGAGCGTCAGCGGCGTCGCGTCCTGCATATGAGTGCGGCCGATCTTGATGATGTCGTTCCACGCGGCAGCTTTGGCGGCAATCGCATCGTGCAGCGCCTTGATCGCCGGCATCAGACGCTGCTTCACCGCGACGGCGGCGGCGATATACATCGCCGAGGGAAACGTGTCGTTGGAGGATTGCGACATGTTGACGTGATCGTTGGGGTGAACCGGCGTCTTGCTGCCGAGCGGCGTGCCGGCAAGCTCGCAGCAGCGATTGGAGATCACCTCGTTCACGTTCATGTTGAATTGCGTGCCGCTGCCGGTCGTCCAAACATGCAGCGGAAACATATCGTGATACTTGCCCGCCAGAATTTCGTCGCAGGCCTGAACGATCAAAGCATGGATTTTGTCGGGAAGCCGCTTGCCAGAATGGTTGGCGTCCGCCGCCGCCTTTTTCAGGACGGCATAGGCGGTGATCATGTCGCGCGGCGTCAAATCCTGGCCGATGCTGAAATGCTCGAGCGCACGCTGGGTTTGCGCGCCCCAAAGCTTGTCGGCGGGGACACGAACCTCGCCGAGGGCGTCGGTTTCTATGCGGAATTCGCTCATCTGCAGCTCCTCAACGGCGGCGGCGCGCATCGGCGGATCATCAGCGGACATGGCAACCGGGCTGCGAAATGTCCAGTTGGCGGGAAATTTGGGACGCCGGCAGGTTCGCGATAGACTTGCGCCGTCAATCCTGGCGGTCTCGGTCGGACCTATCCTTCCTGTGCGAAAACTTCATATAATTCCGTGGCTTAGAGGTGAAGCGTGGTGGGCAGCCGTCCCGATCGATAATGCCATGACGGAAACGGTCGCCGAAATCCTCGACGCCTATCGCCGCGGCGCGCTCAAGCCCGAGGACATTGTCGCGCGCAGCTTTGCCCGCATCCGCCGCCACGGCGATCCCGCGATCTTCATCGCGTTGCGAGAAGAAGCCGACGTCGCCGCCGAAGCGAAAGCGCTGGCGCACGACGGCGACATGGCGCTGCCGCTCTACGGCATCCCGGTCGCGGTGAAGGACAATATCGACGTGAAGGGCTTGCCGACCACGGCGGCGTGCCCGGCGTTCGGCTATCGTCCGGGCAAGGACGCCACGTCCGTCGCGAAACTTCGCCAGGCCGGCGCGCTCATTCTCGGCAAGACCAATCTCGATCAGTTCGCGACCGGTCTCGTCGGCGTGCGCACGCCTTACGGCATCGCCCGCAACCTGTTCGACGACAAGCTCATTCCCGGCGGATCGAGCACCGGCTCGGCGCTCGCGGTCGCCGCCGGTTTTGCGCCGCTCGCGCTCGGCACCGATACCGCCGGATCGGGCCGGGTGCCGGCGGCGTTCAGCAACATCGTCGGGCTCAAGCCGAGCCGCGGCATGGTGTCGTGTGCCGGCGTCGTGCCGGCCTGCCGCACGCTGGATTGCGTATCGGTCTTCGCGCTCACCGTCGACGATGCGATGGCGATGCTGAACGTGATCGCGGGTCCGGACGCTGCCGATCCTTATTCGCGTCCGCGGCCGGTCGGCGCCGCCGGCCCGATGCCGGATGGCGTGAAACTCGGCGTGCCGCTGCCGGGCCAACGTCTGTTCTTCGGCGACACGCTATCGGCCAAGGCTTACGACGAGGCGTTGGCGCGGCTGACCAGCCTCGGCGCCAAAATCGTCGAGATCGACATCGAGCCGTTCTATGCGGCGGCGCGGCTGCTCTACGACGGGCCGTGGGTGGCCGAGCGTTATCTTGTCGCCAAGGCGTTGATCGCGTCATCGCCGGAATCGCTGCATCCGGTGACGCGTCAGATCATTCTCGCCGGCGCGCATCGCACGGCCGCCGACACCTTCGCCGCCTTCTACCAGCTCGAAGAGCTGCGCCGCGTGGCCGAGCACACCTTCCGCACCATCGACGCGCTGGTGCTGCCGACGGCGCCGACCATCTATACGGTCGAACAGGTGCTCGCCGATCCGATCCAGCTCAACAGCCGGCTCGGCACTTACACCAATTTCGTCAACCTGCTCGATCTGTGCGGGCTTGCGGTGCCGTCGTCGATGCGCGACGACGGCGCGCCGTTCGGCATCACGCTGTTGGCGCCGGCCGGCGCAGACGCGGCGCTGGCCGCGATCGGGCGCCAATATCATGCCGCGACCAACTTGCCGCTCGGTGCGCTGATGCGCGGCAAATAATCATTTCGCTTCGTCGATCACGCTGACATGGGCGGCGACGACGCGCCAGCCTTCAGGGAAGCGCACCCAGGTCTGCATCTGGCGGCCGACTTTGCCCGGCATGGTCGGGCGGTGGTAGAGCGTCGACGCGACGGCGTGATCGCGGCCGTAGGTGCTGATGACGGTCTTCGACAGCGTGCGCGCAAGGCCGGCCGGCGAGCGCGCGGCGCGGAATGCCGCGATCTCGGCGTAGCCGTAAAGATTCTCGCCGCCGCCGTAGCGGATGGTGCGCGGATCGTTGCGGAATATCGCATCCAGCGCGGCGACATCGTTCGACACCAGGGCCTTTTCGTAACGCTCGAATTCAGCCGTCGACTTCGGCGACGACCTCCGGCAGGTCGATCTCCATAAATCTCTCCTTGAATTTTTTCCTCAGAGCGCCGGCCGCGGTGCCGCGACGACGCCTTGGGCTTCGAGCGCGTGGGCGATGCGCAACGCCACGTCCTCGCGCCACGGCGCCGCGATGATCTGCACCGCGATCGGCAACGGCGCAAGCGGCACCGGCACGGCGACGACCGGCAGGCCGATGAAGGAGATCGGCTGGGTGTAGAGGCCGAGATTGGCCCGCACCGGCAATTCGACGTCGCCGAGCATAAAGGTCTGCTGGCCGATCAGCGGCGCCGTGCACGGCGTCGCCGGCGCCAGGATGGCATCGACCTCGGCGAACAGCTTCAAAACCTCCTCGCGATACCAGCGGCGGAATTTCTGCGCCTTGACCACCAGCGAAGCCGGCGTCATGGCGCCCGCGATCAGCCGGTCGCGCACGGCGGGATCGTAGTCCTTCGCGCGCGTGCGCAGGCGGTCGAGATGCAAGCTCGCGCCCTCGCTTGCGGTGATGATGAAAGCCGCCGAGCGGGCGCGTTCGGCTTGCGGGATTTCGATGTCGCGGTTGGCGCCGAGCGCTGCGGCGACGCGATCGACGGCCGCGACCGCCTCCGCGGTCTTGCCCTTGAAGTAGCCGCCGGCGACCGCGACACGCAGGCCGTCGATGCCTTTGTCCAAGTGCGGCGCGACCGGCTCGGCCGCGCGATCGGCGCAGGCCGGGATCGTCGGCATCAAAACCCTGCATGGCGTCGTAAGCCAGCGCGAGATCGCGCGTCGTGCGCGCGAACGGCCCCAAATGATCGAGGCTCGCCACGAACGGAAATGTCCGCGCGCGCGTGAGCCGCCCGTAGGTCGGCTTGAGCCCGAAAATGCCGCACAGCGACGACGGCACCCGGATCGAACCGTTGGTGTCGGAGCCGAGCGCCAGCGGCACCAGGCCGCCGCCGACCGCGGCGCCCGAGCCGCCGGAGGAACCGCCGGTCATGCGGTCGAGATCGTGCGGATTGCGCGAGGGGCCGTCGTGGATGTTCTCGCCGGTGAAATCGTAGGCGTATTCGCCCATGTTGAGCGCGCCGACGAGGATGGCGCCGGCCGCCTCCAGCCGCTCGATCAGCGCCGCATCGCGCGGGGCCGGCGGCAGATCGCGGTTGATCTTGGAGCCGGCGAGCGTCGGCAGGCCGGCAACGTCGAACAGGTTCTTGACCGCGAACGGCACGCCGGCCAGCGGAGGAAGCCGCTCGCCTCTCGCCCGTGCCTCATCGAGCGCCTGCGCGCGGGCGAGCGCGCGCTGCTCGGTGACGGCGGTGAAGGAATTGAGCAGCGGGTCGCGCTCGCGGATACGCGCCAGCGTCGCTTCGACGATATGCGTCGCGCTGACGCGGCCGGCGGCGACGGCGGCGGCGATAGAGGCCGCCGAGTCCCAGGCAAAATCGCCGGCCGCGGTCTCAAGCATGGAAGACCGGTGCGGGCTCGGCATCGTCCGGCAGCGCAAATTCGTCGACCAGCGCCGCGTGGCGCAGGATCAAACGCAGATTGAAGGCGATGCTTTTGTGCCAGGCCGGATCGAGCGTCAAGACCGAGCGCCTGCGCGCTTGCCGCGACCAATGCGTCGATGGCATGTCTCGGTCTTCGTCTTGGCGGATGCGCGGCGCTGCGCGAGACTTGGGCGTCGCTTGGCGCGCGCGGATTTCGGCTTGCGGCCGGCTTTGCGTTTCATGCCTTCGGCACCAGCAAGAACTCCTCGGCGAAATGGCACGCGACCTGCCGGGGGCCGAAGCGGCGCAGTTTTGGCATCGTGGTCTTGCACATATCGGCGCTCGAGCGGGCAACGGCCATAGAAGCGGCAAACATTCGGATCGGGATCGATCGGGCTGCGCGGCTCGCCGGTCAGCCGCAACCGCCCGCCGCCATTCTCATGCAAACGCGGCACGGCGGCAACCAGCGCCTGGGTATAGGGATGCAGCGGATGCTCGAAGACCTCCGCGGCCGGACCGGACTCGACGATCTTGCCGAGATACATCACCAGCACCCGGTCGCACAAAAGCCGCACCACGGAAAGATCGTGCGACACGAACAGATAGCTCATGCCGAACTCTTTCTTGAGCCGCTGCAAGAGCTGCAGGATGACCACCTGAACGGAAACGTCGAGCGCCGCGGTCGGCTCGTCGAGCACCAGAAGCTCGGGCTCGACCGCGATGGCGCGGGCGATGCCGACACGGGCGCGCTGGCCGCCGGACAGCTGATGCGGATAACGCGACAGGAACGGCAGCGGCAGGCCGCATTGCGACGCCACGGTCTCGACGCGCTCGGTCAGCGCCTTGCCGCGCATCTTGCGCAGACGGCGCAGCGGATCGGCGATGGCGTCGAAGGCGGTGAAGCGCGGATTGACGCTTTCGCCGGCGTCCTGGAACACCATCTGGATGCGGGCGCGGTCGCGATCGCGGGCGAAGACGCGCGACGGCTTCAACGACAATTCGCGGGTGCCGAGTTTTATGCTGCCGTCGCTGACGTCGATCAGGCGCGTCAGCGCCCGCACCAAGGTCGACTTGCCGCAACCGGACTCGCCGACGAGACCGACCGTCTCGCCCTTGTTGATGGTGAAGCTGACATCGTCGACGGCGTACACTTTGGGAAGTTTCTCCGGGCCGCCGGAAAAGCGCCGCTTGAAGCGCGCCAGCGGCCCCGGTCCGCCGCCGACCGGGAACAATTTCGATACGTCGGCGACGTCGAGCAGGATGGTCATGCTGCGCTCTCGGTTGGCGCGTCCGCGATGCGCTCGGGCAGCGGATTCCAGCAGGCGACCATATGGCCGGCAGCCGAAGTCGATCGCGGCAACGGCTGCGCGCAGGCATCGATCTTGCGCGGGCAGCGCTCGGAATAGCGGCAGGGCGGCAGGTCGGTGCGGCGCAGATCGGGCAGCGAGCCGGGAATGGAGGCAAGCTCATCGAGGCTTGCCGCCGAATCCGGCGTCGCCGCGATCAGCTCCGCCGTATAGGGATGCCGCGGATGCGTGAACAGTTCTTCGGTCGGCGCGTTCTCGACCACGTGGCCGGCATGCATGACGACGATGCGCGCGGAGCGCTGGCCGGCGAGCGCCAGATCGTGGGTGATGAAGATCGTCGCCATGCCCATCTCCTTGGCGAGATCGTTGACCAGATCCATGATGACGGCTTGCGTGGTCACGTCGAGGCCGGTCGTCGGCTCGTCGGCGATCAGGAGCGAAGGCTTTGCCGCCAGCGCGATCGCGATCATGACGCGCTGGCACATGCCGCCCGACATTTCGAACGGATAGGCCTTGGCGCGGCGCGCCGGATCGGTGATGCCGACGGCGCGCAGCATCTCGATCGCCTGGCGCCGGCGCGTCGCGGCGCGGCACATTGCCGTGGCGGATCAGCACGTCGGCGATCTGGCGGCCGACCGGTGCGGATCGGATTGAGCGCGGTGCGCGGGTTCTGAAAGATCATCGCGATCTCGCGGCCGCGCACGTCGGCAAGCTGGCTGGGCTTTGCCGAGAGCAGATCGAGCCCGCCGAGCATGGCGCGGCCGGCGGTGACTTTGCCGGCGGGATCGAGAATGCCCATCACCGCATAGGCGGTGACCGATTTGCCCGATCCGGATTCGCCGACCAGCGCGATGGTCTCGCCCTTGTCGACGGCAAAGCTCACATTATCGAGCGCGCGCACGATGCCGGAGCGGGTGCGGAATTCGACGCTGAGGCCTTCGACGCGCAAGCGCGGGCGCGGCCGTCGTCATGTGCGTCTCATGTCCTTCTCCTGGGATCGACCATGTCGCGCAAGCCGTCGCCGAGCAGGTTGAAGCAGAACACCGCGACCATCAGCGCCAAGCCGGGGAAGAACGCGTTCCACCATTCGCCCGACACCATGAAGGCCGCGCCCTCGGCGACCATGATGCCCCATTCCGGCGTCGGCGGCCGCACGCCGAGCCCGATGAACGACAGGCCGGCGGCGTTGAGGATGGCGTAGCCCATGGTCAGCGACATCTGCACGACCAGGATCGGGAACACATTCGGCAGGATCTGGAAGGCCAGGATGCGCCAGTCGGAATTGCCGGAAAGCCGCGCCGCCTCGACGAAGCCGGCCTCGCGCCGCACATTGGCCTCGGCGCGGGCGATGCGCGCATAAAGCGGAAAATTCACGATCGCGGTGGCCAGCACGATGTTCTGC
Organism: uncultured Alphaproteobacteria bacterium; assembly: GCA_963831975.1. Classification (GTDB taxonomy): domain Bacteria; phylum Pseudomonadota; class Alphaproteobacteria; order Rhizobiales; family Xanthobacteraceae; genus BOG-931. The sequence continues at coordinate 795,639 of CAWHSO010000018.1, read as the reverse complement.
ACCGTGTTGCCGAGCGCGGCGACGATGCCCATGGCGAGCACGAACAGCGGGAACGCCATGATGGTGTCGGCGATGCGGCCGACGATGCGGTCGGTCCAGCCGCCGAAGAATCCGGCGGCGACGCCGGCGAGGCCGCCCATCAGGAACACCAGCGCGACGGAAGCGACCGCAATGAAGAAATCGAGCCGCGTCGCGACGATGACGCGGCTGAACACGTCGCGGCCGAGCTGGTCGGTGCCGAACCAATGATGCGCGCTCGGCGGCTTGAGCGCCTGGGCGGTGTCGCTCGCCAGCGGATTGTACGGCACGATGTTCGGGCCGAGCACCGCGGCGAGCACGATCAGCACGAACAGCGCGAAGGCAAAGCCGGTGACCGGGTTCTCCGCGAGCACGTAACGCGCGTGGCGGAACAGTGCGGTCAAGGCGGCGTCGCGCCGAGGCGTTGCTGCGATGTCGGTCATGCTTCAAGCCTCACGCGCGGATCGATCAGGCCGTAGAGCACGTCGATCATCAGATTGAGCGCGACATACATCACCGCCATGGTCAGCACGAAACCCTGCACCGGCGCGAAGTCGGAGGCGAGCAGCGCCTCGACGGCATAGGAGCCGATGCCCGGCCAGGCGAACACTTTCTCGACCAGCACGTTGGCGCCGAGCAGGAACGAGAACACCATGCCGAGCGTGGTGATGACCGGCAGCATGGCGTTGCGGAACGCATAAGTGACGATCACGGTGAACGGCGACAGGCCGCTGGCGCGCGCGGTGCGCACGAAATCCGACGACAGCACCGCGAGCATCGAGGCCCGCGTCATGCGCGCGATCGGCGCCAGCGAGAAAATGGCGAGCGTGAGCGCCGGCAGGATGAGCTGCTTGAGGCTGGCGACAAAGGTTTCGGGCTGCCGCGCGATCAGGCTGTCGATGAGATAAAAGCCGGTGACCTGCGGCGGCGCGTCGAAGAACACGTCGAGCCGCCCGAGCGGCGCCGGCGCCCAGCCGAGCAGATAGTAGAAGACGTAGACCAGGATCAGGCCGGTGAAGAACACCGGCAGCGACACGCCGAGCGTCGCGACGACGCGGCAGGCGTGATCGATCAGCGAATTCGGCCGCGTCGCCGCCAAAATGCCGAGCGGCACCGCGATGACGATGGAGACGATGAGGCCGAGCAAGGTCAGTTCCGCCGACGCCGGCAGCCGCGTGCGCAATTCGGTCAGCGACCGGCTGCCCGGTGGTCAGCGAATTGCCGAGATTGCCGTGGCCGAGATCGACGACATAGCGGCCGAATTGCTCGATCAGCGGCTTGTCGAGGCCGAGTTTGACGCGGACTTCCTGGATGGCCTGCGGCGTCGCGGCCGGGCCGGCGAAATAGGCCGCCGGATCGCCCGGCAGCGCGCGGGTGAGCAGGAAGGTCACGATCACCACGCCGATCAGGCTCGGGATCGCCATCGCCGCGCGCTTGAGGATCATCGTCAGCATGTTGCATCTTCCGCTTGCGGCGGAGACGGCGCGACCGAGCGGCCAGTTCGAGCCTACGCGAGCGAAGGCGTGACTCCCAACCCTCGCCGCAAGCGGGGGAGGGCAGATGTGCATCACGGCGCTCACCCCTTCGCGAACGCGCGGTAATCGAGCCGGCGGTGGAACCAGTATTCGTAGCCGGTGATGTTCTTCTGCATCGCGACGTTGACGTAGGGCTGGTACAGCGGAATGCGCGGCATGTCGGTGAAGGCGAGATCGACAAAGCCCTTCACGTCCTTGTCGTAAGTCTCCTTGTCGCCGGTCGCGGCCGCGGCGCGGGCGCCGTCGATGAACGCATCCATCTGCCGGCGACTGATAGTCCATGGTGTTGAAGATCGATTTGCCCGAGTGGTAGCACCAGTAGAAAAAGTATTCGGGATAATCGAGCCAGCCCGAGAACACGTTTGTCGAACAGCGGCATCGTCTTCTTGGTGAGCTCGGTGCGCCAGTTCGCGCCCGGCACCTTGTTGATCGTGGTGGTGATGCCGATCTGCGCCAGGCTCTCCTGCACCAGCACGGCGATCGGCTCATTGACGCCGGCAAAGCCGAGATCGAACGAGATCGGCACGTTGATGTTGCTGACGCCGGCCTCGGCGAGAAGCTTTTTCGCCTTGTCGAGATCGGTGTTGAACTTGTGCGGCTGCGGCCAGGCGACCTCGGTCGGCGCGTCGGCCGGCGCGCCGAACATCGGCTTGGCGAGCCCGTACAGCACCGCGTCCATGATCTTCTGATAGGGAATGGCGTAAGCCATGGCGTGCCGCACCTTCACGTCGTTGAACGGCGGGTGCTGCACGTTCATGCCGATATACTGGATGCCGTTCGAATACGGCGTCGAGATGATGGCGAGCTTGCCGTCGGTTTTCAGCTCGGAGAAATCCTTGTTCGGCAGATCGTAGGACACATCGGCGTCGCCGCGCTCGAGCAAGGCGCGCCGGTTGCCGGCGTCGGGCACCATGCGCCAGATGATGCGCCTGATCTTCGGCAGCGGGCCGCCTTTCCAGTTGTCGTTGCGCTCCAGCACGACCTGGGAGCCGGCGGTCCAGTTCGTCACCTTATAGGCGCCGCTGCCGACGGTATTGAGCTTGGTGTATTCGAGGCCCCAGGGATCCTGCTCGGTCGCCTTCGACTTCACCAGTTCGGAATTCATGACGCAGGGCACGATGACGGCGAGATCGGGAACGGTCAGCCGGTCCTTCTTCATGAAATCGACGCGGAAGGTGTGGTCGTCGACGACGACGAATTGCTCGGGCTTGGTCAGCGAGCCGGCGCTCATCTGGAACGTCGGAAAGCCGCCGACGGTGACGGCGCGGTCGAACGACCATTTGACGTCCTTGGCGGTGACCGGCGTGCCGTCCTGGAACACGGCGTCCTTGCGCAGCTTGAAGGTCGACCGACATGTCGCCGATCGTTCATGTCCTCGGCGAGCTCGGGCTTGAATTTGGACTTGTCGTAATACGGCGTGCCGTTCGGCAGCGTCTTCATCTCGTGGCTGATCAGCCGGTCGTAGCAATTCCACGACACTTCGTAGCCCGGCACGTTGGTGCCGACGCCGTGGATGTCGAGATTGTTCGGTCCGCTTTCGGAGACGATGAGCAGCGTCTCCTGGCGCGATTGCGCCTTGGCCGGCGACCAGACCGCCGGCGCGGAAACGGCGCTGGCGGCGGTGAGCGCGGTCATCGATTTGAGGAATTCGCGGCGCTTCATTGAAGCTCTCCCAGGACTGGCGTGTGCTGGCTCTCGAGTTCCGCAAGCCGCGTGCCATACGCCCGCAGTGCCGTTGCCGCAGGCTTAAGTCTTTGAATCCGGCGTACTTGTGCAGGCGTTGCGGCAGCAACTGACCGCCTCGTGAGCGTCCTGGGCAGAAGCCGCACATTTATTAGGCAGTTGGCGCGGCTTTGCCGCCGCGCTGCCGGCTGAACTTCGCTGGCCCCGATCTTGCACGATTTCCAGTCAGTGCGAGGCAGGAGATCGGGATGCCGCGCGTGACCTTCGAAGCCGAGCCTGCACCGCTGACCGTCGATCTCGACGGCGCGGCGCTCGTCATCATCGACATGCAGCGCGATTTCCTCGAGCCGGGCGGGTTCGGCGCCGCGCTCGGCAATGACGTCACGCGATTGCAAGCCGCGGTCGCGCCGTGCCAGGCGGTGCTTGCGGCCGCGCGGCAGCTCGGCCTTTTGGTCATTCATACCCGCGAAGGCCATCGGCCGGATTTGTCCGATGCGCCGCCGCACAAGGTCGAGCGCGGCGATCCTAAAAACCGCATCGGCGCCCGCGGTCCGATGGGCCGCATCCTCGTTCGCGGCGAGCCCGGCCACGACATCATTCCCGAGCTTTATCCGCTCAAAGACGAGCCGGTGATCGATAAACCGGGCAAGGGCGCGTTCTATCAGACCGATCTCGAACTGATGCTGCGCAATCGCGGCATCGACACTTTGTTCGTCGCCGGCGTCACCACCGAGGTTTGCGTCAACACCACGGTGCGCGAAGCCAACGATCGCGGCTTCCGCTGCATCGTGCTGGCCGACTGCTGCGCCTCCTATTTCCCGGAATTCCACGACGCCGGCCTCGCCATGATCAAGGCGCAGGGCGGCATTTTCGGTTCGGTCGCCGGATCGAGGCCGCTGCTCGCATGCGCTCGCCGGTTCAGCCAATCAACGGCGCGACGCCATTTCCGACCAGAGCACGCCAGCTAGGGGAGCGTGCGATGACGACAGCGACATCGACGGCCGGTTTCCGCCCAGTCGCTATGGGCGCCCGGCGACTGGAATGCCTTTTTCGGTTTCGGCACCAATATTCTCGTCAACATGTTGGTGCTCACCGGCCTGTTGCGGTTCGTGCTGAAGATGCCGGACTCGCTCGTCTTCGGCCGCATCCTGCCGGCGATGGGCCTGATGATGTGCCTGTCGACGCTTCTACTACGCCTATCTGGCCTACCGGCTGGCGAAGCGGACCGGGCGCAACGACGTCTGCGCGCTGCCTTCGGGCATCAGCGTGCCGCACATGTTCATCGTCACGTTCGTGATCATGCTGCCGATCGCGCTGCAAGACCAACGATCCGATCCAGGGCTGGGAGGCGGGACTGGTGTGGGTCTTCTTCCAGAGCTTCATTCTGATGATCGGCGGCTTCATCGCGCCGATCATTCGCAAGATCACGCCGCGCGCCGCGCTGCTCGGAACGCTGGCCGGCGTGTCGATCACGTTCATCTCGATGCGCCCGGCGTTGGAAATGTACCATGACGCCGGTGATCGGGCTGACCTGCTTTGGCATCATCATGGTGAACTGGCTCGGCGGCTTCAAATATCCGAAAGGCATCCCCGCGGGCCTCGTCGCCATCGCCGTCGGCATGATCATCGCCTGGGGATCGAATCTCGTCGGCCTCAATTACGGCGGCTTGAGCGTCAAAGGCGTCGGCGACGCTTTCGCGAATTTCGGCTTCAACGTGCCGATCCCCGCCGTCAATCACGTCTTCTCTGGCTTTCAGTATCTCGGCGTGATCCTCGTCACCGCGATGCCGTTCGGCATCTACGACCTGGTCGAGGCGATGGACAATGTCGAGAGCGCGGAAGCCGGCGGCGATCCCTATCCGACGACCCGCGTGCTGACCGCCGACGGCATCGTCAGCCTGATCGGCTGCCTGATGGGCAACCCGTACATCAACGCGGTCTATATCGGCCATCCGGGCTGGAAAGGCATGGGCGGCCGCATCGGCTATTCGGCCGCGGTCGGCGTCATGGTGATCATCCTGTCCTGGTTCGGCATCATCTCGCTTGATGCTGGCCATCGTGCCGGTCGTCGCGATCTCGCCGATCCTGCTCTACATCGGCATGTTGATCGGCGCGCAGGCCTTCCAGACCACGCCGAAGGGCCACGCGCCCGCCATCGTGCTCGGCGCTGACGCCGCATGTGGCGGCCTGGGCCAAGACGCTGATGGACGGCGCGCTCGCCGTGGCCGGCACCAGCGCCGTCGGCGCTCGGCTTCGACAAGCTCGCCAATGTCGGCGTGCTCTATCCCGGTCTGCGAACGCTCGGTGGCGGCGCCATCTTGACCGGCCTCGTGCTCGCGGCCATCGGCGCCTTCATCATCGACAAGAAATTCGTCAATGCCGCGGCCTTCGCGCTTGCCGGCGCGGTGCTGACATTCTTCGGCTTCATGCACGGCGAGGCGGTCGGCATCGCGGTGACGCCGACGGTCGCGGTCGCCTATGGCATCGTTGCGGTATTCCTATACGCCCTGAGCCGTTATCCGGCGCTGGCGCCGGCGCTGACCGGCCCGGGTGAGATCATGGCCGCGACGCCTGCGGAGTGAACGGAATGGCGCGGCCGAGCCAGTGCCGCCGACGCCGCCCATTTTGCATCGCGGCAAAACCCGGCTTTGTCGGGCTAGGCCTGACGCAAGAGGCGCTAAATGCCCCATTTTACTGTAAATTACTGGCGGTTCCCCAGATCAACCTTAGGTAACCATACTCGTAACAACTTGGCGCTATCCACCGCGGCGCCTTGAGTGGCTGGTATGCCCTTGTTCGGCCATGTATAAGACAGCCGTAAGACACACAACTTTTTGGATTGGATCGATTCGATGAAGAGCAGAGGCCCGCAAAGTTTGGACAAGGTCGTTGGACGCAATGTGCGCGTGCATCGGCTGGCCAAGGGCATGTCCCAGACCGACTTGGCCAACGAGCTTGGCATAACCTTTCAGCAGATACAAAAGTACGAGAAAGGCACGAACCGCGTCGGCAGCGGCCGGCTTTTCGAAATCAGCGTGATCCTCGGCGTTTCGGTTCTTACGCTGTTTGAGGGCGGCAAAGCGACGCTGGCGAAGGGCGACGACACGTCGCCGTTCAGTCTGCTGGCCGATCCGCTGTCGCTGCGCCTGGTTCAGGCGTTTTCAGAGATTTCGGAACGGCGCACGCGACACTCGCTGGTCGATCTGGTCGAATTGATGAAGTCGCGAAAAAATTAATTCGCGGCCGGCGCCGGCGGCACGCCGCCGCGCACTTTAGCCTTTCAATGCGAAACCGTCGATTGCAGCGGCTGGACCGGCGTGTCCAGGCTGCGTTTCCTCGGCGATTGACGCGATCGTCATTTGCAGGAAATGCGATCCCATCGGGCTGAGCGCGCGGACGTCCTCGAGCGCATAGGACAGGTACGCGACCACCAGCTCGCGCTCACGCGGGCTGAGGGTTTTGCTTTCTTTTTCGCAGTCAAACATCCTGATACTCCCAAGTGTACAGTCGCAATGTACAGTGCGTCCCCAAGATCAGGCCCGAGCAGCTAAACGATTGACCTCTTCGCCGGCTTGCCGATGTGCTTTCATTCCCGCCGCTCGGCGTCCCGATCCTCCTGCAGGTGATCCAGCTCGGCAGCCTTCTGCATCAATTCGACGCCTATCGCTTCGAGCTCATGCGCGGTCGGCAAGTGCGGGCAGTCCCGCGCGAGTCGCGTACAACGTTGCGCCTGCTCGCGCAGGTAAGGCGCATCGACCCAGATCCAGGTATAAGGTTCAGCGGCACTCGAGATCATCGGCTTGCCCGCCGCTATTTCAGCTTTGAGTCCCGCAAGTCAGGCGGTTGGGCGAGCGATTTAGTTCGGATTTGGAATAGTTTGCCTATTTTTCGGAGAGATAATCCCCACGGCCGATTGTATTCCATACCAAGTCCCGCCTATTCGGCAGTTTTATCACGGGCATGGGGTCGGCCAAATACGTACAAAAGTACCGGCGCCGGCGACCGCCGCTAAGTACTAAAGTACTGGGTCGCCTGCGCCGCGGCCCGTCCGGTTATTCGGAGACCGGCTCCAGGCGCGCCGCGTGAGCGGCTTGCTTGCGCACCGCGACGGCATATTGCCCGTGCTTGCGCTCGGGCGTGGTATTGGGCACGACCACGGTGCGATGAAATGCCTCCCAGTTCTCAGGCGACAGCTCATCCAAATTCTTCACCGCGAAATTCTGCAGGAATTTGTCGGCATAAAACTCCTTGCGAACCGGCTGCACCTGCAGGAAGGGAACGTCGGCCCGGAACTCGATGGGGACGTCGGTCTTGAGCAGGCGGACGTTGTCGAACAGCGGACCGAACCAGGTGTCGGTTTCGATGATGCCTTCCAGCATCTGATAGGACGGGCTCTTCGACAGGTTCGCCACGCCGCGAACCAGCAGGCTCCAGCCCGGCGCGGTCTTGGCGACGCAGCCGGTCCAGATTTGCAGCTGTCCCGGCTGGATCGACGGCGAAAGAAACGGCGGCGAGAAGCCGCGCACGTCGGCCGGCGCGTGCCGATCGAAGTGCTCGCGAAACCCCGGATATTGCACCGCGTCCCGCGTCAGAGGCAGCCATTCATCCACGCCCGGATAGGTCCACAGCATGTCGTGGCCGTCCCAGACCACCTTGAAGTTCATCGGCAAAAACACATACCAGCCGAACGCCGAAGCGCTGGTGATCGCCTCGCAATAGCGCAAAGCCCGCGCCGGAATGACGCCGCCGACCGACTTGTCGGCGCGGCGCGGCGGTAGGCCGTCGGGGACCAGTTGGAAGAACTGGGCGAGTGGGGTTCGGTGAGCTAGGAGCGTGCATGGCGTCAAACCCTCCGATGCGGGGTTCTTTTGGACGATATGGCTTCGGTACTAATTAGCTTGGCCGCGGGAGCTGCCGTGCATTCCCGCGGACAAACAATCATTTGGAACGTAAGCCGACCGAAGGCGGGGAACGTTCCCATGTACGAGAATCCGTTACCGTTTCGGAGCGAAAACAGGAGCCATATCTCCAAGGCGTACTTTGCCCTGGTTTGCTGTCGCGGCGTCACGGATCACTTTGTCGCCGGCGCGGAAAGCAGGAGCCATGTCCCCCAGCTCCACTTTGCCTTGGTTCGCAGTAGCGGCGTCACGGATCACCTTGTCGCCGGCGCGGAAAGCAGGAGCCATGTCCCCGAGCTTCACTTTGCTTTGGTTCGCAGTCGCAGCGTCACGGATCACCTTGTCGCCGGCGCGAAAAGCAGGAGCCATGTCCCCAAGCTTCACTTTGCCCTGGTCGACGGTCGCACTGTCACGGATCGCTTTGTCGCCTGCCTGGATAGGGCGCACAAAAATAGGCGCCAAGTCACCGAGGCGAACATTGCCCTGATCCACGGCCGCGGTATCACGGACCGCTTTGTCCCCCAGTTTGATCGTAGTCATAGATATCTCCTTTGCTGGCAGCCCCTTGTGTTTGACTGCGTTTCCGAGCGTAGGAGACCCCCAAGCGTTCGCAATAAACAGACGCTTTTTCCACTGCGCTGAAGTCTCGGGACTTGCGCCGCTGACTGCGGGACGAAAGTACGTGCTGCTCGCGACTTCCGACCGCTTTATTTTCAACGCGAAGTAGAACATTGATTGTGTAAATGTTGCCGGGCCGCCACATGAAAACGCCTCGCGCCAGCAAGCTTGTTGTCGTGATCGAAGACGATCCTCTTGTCCTTGAGGCAACTGGGAGCCTGTTGCGCTCGTGGGGTTGCCGAGTGGTCGCGGCAGAGTCCTATATTGAAGCGATGACGATGCTGACTGAAATCGGCCAACGGCCCGATTTGATCGTTTGTGACTATCGACTTCCGCAGGGTCCAACCGGGGTAGATGCCATCGAAATGTTGCGCGATGCTTTCGAGATTCCTGCCCTTCTTATCAGCGGCGATGCGACTTCCCCGCAGGGCGACAACGGCGCCAATGGATATAGGCTCCTGCACAAGCCAGTGAACGCTGAGACGTTCCGCGCCGTGTTGGTCGACGCGTCTGTATTGCAGCCTAAAGGTTGAGCTAGAACAGGTGATGCCCAAATACGGCAAAGCAGCGAGACTTGCGCCGCGAGCTATTCAGGTTCTGACGAGTTCAGACCGAAAAAGTTTTATTCACAACTTCAAAAGCTGAAAGACGCTTTATTCTATCAAGGCATCGGCGCCCGCGAGAAGAATTCGCGGCACGACTAAGCCGAGCGTACGGGCCGTCTTTAAATTGATCACAAGTTCGAATTTCCTGGGTGCCTGCACGGGAAGGTCTGCAGGATTCGCACCGTGGAGGATACGATCCACGTAATCGGGGGCGCGTCTGAATAAATCCAACACGTCAACGCCATAAGATAGTAAGCCGCCTTCATCGGCAAAATAACGATATGCATAGATAGTTGGGATGCGCCACTGAGCTGCCAACGAGATGATGGTTTGACGGTGAACCGTGTTGAAGTTGTCGGGTAATACAATGAGTGCACTACCAGGCGCGGTTCCCAGGCTGGCTATGCCCGTTTCGATTTCGTCCGTACTGTGGACCTGGATTTCTATCGGAGTGACATTAAATTCTTTCGCCGACCCCATGAAGGCGGGCATATAAGATGCTCCTCCGACCGAAACAGATTCGGGATTGTACATTATGGCGACGCGGGCGATCTGCGGTTTTAGTTCTCTCAGTATCGAGAGATATTTGCCGGTAACTGTTGGCTGCAGAACTGAAAATCCGGTGACGTTGCCTCCCGGCCGCGCGATGCTTACGACGAAGCCACTACCGACAGGATCGCCCACAGCGACGAACACAATCGGAATTGTTTGAGTAGTTTTGAGAAGCGCCGCTACAACGGGCGTGCTGTGACCGATTATTGCGTCTGGGTGAAGAGCGACCAATTCTTTCGACAAACTAAGCATGCGCTCGATATCACCCGCAGCAAATCGATATTCGATGCGGAGGTTCTGACCGACGATCCAGCCCTTCTTCGCGAGACCTTGCTCGATAACTTTGGTGCGTGCCTGCGTTTCCGCATCGTTCGCGAGCCCCATGAGGACGCCGACTGTGCGTAAATGGGTGCCCTGCTGCGCACTTGCAGGAACTGAGCACATTGTCAGCGCAGTGCTGAGGAAGGCAACGAACGCCCGCCGGTCAGGATCCATCACGCTAGTCATGTAGAGGGGCCTAACGGTTAGCGGTCCGTATGATAGTTTCGTTACAAGGCAATTTCCCAGTATTGGCAAGAATTACACTTACCAGAGCAGCGACAAAGCAGCATTCTGTCGCATTTTGCCCCGCTCGGGCTCCTTCCTCCTCAGCACCGGACTGATATGATGTGGGCAACGCGAGCATCCTGAGCACACGCACCGATTGAAATGCTTGATTCCTCGCCAAACGGAGGCGCCACCGGCCCGAATAAGTCCGGGATCAAACCTATTTCGACCGATGAACAGATAATCGGATCGCAGGCAAGCTGGAGGCGAGGCCCCCGCCAGCGCGTGGCGGCCTGTTTCGAAAATATGCTGCGATGTTCGTCGCTATCGTCAGCCTCGCTTTGGCGATCAATGGCGTGTCCGATATCTGGTTCTCCTACCACGAACAGCAAAATCTCCTATTCCGCGTTCAACGCGAGCAGGCAAAATCTGCAGCGGATAAGATCGGGCAGTTTCTCAACGAGATCACGGCGGGATTGGCGTGGGAAACCCAACTGTCCTTAAGCGATAGTACATTAGATGAATGGCAGTTTGATGCGGTTCGGCTGATGCGCCAAGTGCCGGCACTGACCGAAATCGTACAACTGGATGCGACGGGAAGCGAGCAGTTTCGTATGTCCAGGGAGGCGCCGGATGTCATCGCGAGCCATGCTGATCATTCGCAAGAGGCTGCATTCATTCAGGCCATGGCCAACAAAGTCTACTATGGGCCGGTTTATTTCATCGATGAATCGCAACCGTATATGACGATTGCCATGGCCGGTGTTCGACCGGAATACGGTGTTATCGTTGGGCAAGTGAATCTCACGTTCATTTGGGATGTCGTATCGCAAATTCAGGTCGGTAAGCATGGTCAGGCTTACGTCGTTGATCAAGCGGCGCGTCTTATCGCGCATCCTGATATCAGCCAAGTGCTGCGAAAGACCGACATGTCTGGCCTCGCGCAGGTGCAAGCGGCCCGCGCGGTAGAATCGAACGGCTCTGCAGATCAGCCCCTACAGGGTATCGATATTGCTGGTAGGACTGTCTTGAGCGCTTATGCCAAAGTAACGCCGCCCGGATGGCTGGTCTTTGCCGAGCTACCCATCGATGAGGCCTACGCTCCGCTATACAATTCCGCCTTTCGTTCCGGCATTGTGATTTTGGTGGCGCTTGTGCTCGCCGTTTTCGCCGGACTGTTGCTGGCCCGCCGCATGGTCGTGCCAATCCGTGCTCTGCGCGATGGCGCCGTGCGCATCGGGAGCGGCGATCTCGGGCAGCGTATTTCAATCGATACTGGCGACGAACTCGAAGCGCTGGGCGATCAATTCAACGCCATGGCCGCCCGGCTGCAGGAATCTTATGCCGGGTTGGAAAGCAAGGTCGAAGAACGCACCCGCCAACTCGAAGCCGCCAATCAGGCCAAGTCGCGCTTTGTCGCTGCGGCCAGCCATGACTTGCGTCAGCCGCTCCATGCCTTGGGCCTCTTTGTCGCGCAACTGCACGGCAAGCTGCGTGCCAGCGAGCGCAGTCAGATCGTAAGCCGCATCGAGGATGCGCTCTCCGCGATGAACGAGCTGTTCAGCGCGCTGCTCGACATCTCCAAGCTCGATGCCGGTGCGACCACCGTCAGCATCACGGTGTTCCCGGTCGCGCAATTGTTGGCGCACGCCGAGACCACCTTTGCTGGCGCGGCGCGGGAGAAAAAGCTCTCGTTCCGGGCAATGCCCAGCGATGCCTGGGTGCGCAGCGATTTCATATTGCTGCAGCAGATTGTTTTCAACCTGGTTCAGAATGCGCTGCGTTATACACGCAGCGGCGGCGTGCTTGTCGGCTGCCGTAAACGCGGCGATCAACTGCGCATCGAGGTGTGGGACTCTGGCATCGGCATCGCCGCTGATCAGCACGACAAGATTTTCGGCGAGTTCTATCGTCTGGGCGAACCGGATCGCGACCGGCGTGCCGGTCTCGGCCTCGGGCTTGCCATCGTCGACCGCCTCTGCCGCCTGCTCGGTCACCCGATCGAGGTCAAGTCGACCGTGGGCAAGGGCTCCGTCTTTGCCGTCACTGTCCCGCTCGCTCCGGCCAACAAGCGGGCCATCGAGGCGTCCATTGTCCCGCGCGCCCAGCCGAGCCTGTCGCATGACAAGCTCGTCCTGGTGATCGACGACGATCCGCTGGTGCTCGAGGGCATGAGCGGGATCTTCCGCAAGTGGGGTTGCCGAGTCGTCACCGCGGATAGCGACAGCAAGGCGCTCAAGGCGGTGACCGAGCAGGACGACCTGCCGGACTTGATCATCTCGGATTATCACTTGGCCAATGGCCGCACCGGCATTGCCACCATCGAATGGTTGCGCGGCGAATTGTCGGCGCCAATTCCCGCGTTTCTTATCAGCGGCGATACCGATCCGGCAACGCTGCATGAAGCGAAAGTCAAAGGTTTCTACCTGCTGCACAAGCCGGTCGATCCGATGGCGTTGCGCGCCATGTTCCATCAGGCAGTCAAGCCCGTGCCGCGAGCGGTCGTGCGCAAGCTGCCCGATGCGGAAGAGTCGAGGCCGGACGCTACCTTGCCTTGAACGAGGGCTTCATTCTTTTGGTGTCGTTGGCGTCGTCGGCAGCTTCCAGCCCAGGTCTTTAACGGCGATCACAGCCGCCGTGCGGTTGGACACTTTTAGTGCCCGCAAGATCGCGGTGACGTGATTTTTGACCGTCGGCTCGGCGAGATTGAGCGTCCGGCAGATGACCTTGTTGCTGTTGCCTTGCATCATCAGCGCGAGAACGTCCTGCTGGCGTTCCGACAGCTTGAGATCGGCGGGCGAGACGATCTGGCGGTTTTCACTCGGGCGGTTTTCAAACTGCTGGCTCGGCGCCGCCTCGGCAAATCCCTCCGGCGCCAGAATTTCCGGCGGAATGTAGACGCTGCCGGCGAAAACCAGCTGCAGCGCACTCAGCATGACTTCGCGTCGCGCCGATTTCGGAATGAAGCCGGCGGCGCCGAGATCGAGCACCTTTTGCACATTGGCGCGATCTTGCAGTGCCGACAACACGACGACCGAGATGGTCGGGTAGCGGTCACGCAATTCGACGAGCACCGAAAGTCCGTCGCGATCCGGCAACGTCAGGTCCAGCAATATCAGGTTGATATCGGGGTTGCCGGCAATGATGGCAAACGCCTGCTGGCTGTCGGCCGCTTCCAACACCACTGACGCCGCGCTGCAGCTTCTTCAGCACGCCCTGCATCGCATCACGAATCAAGGCGTGATCGTCGACGACCAGAATTTTCATCCCCAACAGCCCCAACATAGCCGGCGCAAATGCCGATCGACGCAGGCCTAAACCCTGCGTTCACAGTTCCCACATCGCGACCGACGTCCCTCCGTCCAACCCCGGCAAGAATTAAATCCCCGACCCAACCCACAAGACAAGGATTATCGTCCGCATGTCCAGGGTTGAAATAGGTTGCTTCGGGTCCCCACGGCTGATCTTAGGTCCGCCGCCGGGACACGACAAATGGCGGCTTACGACAAAAAAGCCGCTGTTCTCAGATATAACCAAGCCGCGGATGGGAATACGCACTGCCCTGGGCGGCGGTTCTTTGCGGCCGCCGCCGGTCAACCCAAGGTCGAGCGGCGACTATTTGTCCTGGCTCTGCGCCAGGTAGCTGACCAGCTCGACGATGGAGCGGCGGAGCTTTGCCGAGCGGATTTTTACGAAGCCGGCGATCAGCGTCAGCCCGTCGGGCGTCGCCAGGAATTCCGAGACATGGGTGAGCGACGGCGCGTCGGGGAGGTCCGGTTTCGCGCCCGGGACCCCGGGGCCGCCTTCAAAGAAAAACTCCACCGGCACCTTGAGAATGTGGGCGATCTGCTGCAACCGGCTGGCGCCGACCCGGTTGATTCCCTTTTCGTATTTCTGGATCTGCTGGAAGGTGAGGTCGAGGCCTTGCGCCAAGCCGGTCTGCGACATGCCGAGCATCAGGCGGCGCATCCGTATGCGCGCGCCGACATATTTGTCGGTCGGGTTGGGAGTTTTGATCGCCATCATTCGGCAATTCCACTTGCAGGAGCGTCGCGCATTTCAACGGGCCGGCAAACGCCGCCGCGCCGGATGGCGCCGGCGCGCGCGTGCCACACCTTGCAAGCATATCGCCAGGGCGTGCGATCAACCGGCGCAATCGGCGGCTGAATTCTGAGATTTAGACACGCGCCCATATATGCTGGAATGGCTTTCGTCGGATTTTGTGACCAAGCAACAACAACACAAAGATTGGGAAGAGATTCGATCAGCATTCACATTGCCGGTCGGGTGGTCAAGCGCGACGATGATTTCACGACCATTCTGACCTACGTCGCCATGGGCTACGGCATCGGCGTCATCGCGCAAACCATGACCAGGATCAACATACCGAACGTCGTCTACCGTGAGATCGCGACAAGCTCGGTGCCGAAATCGGCCATCGCCTTCGTCTATCGCCACAACGATTCCTCGCCGCAAACCGATCTCTTGATCAAGCACATGCGCAGCCATGCGCTGCGGAGCTAACCGCGGCCCCGAAGACCCGCGCATCCGCTATAGCTTGACGCCGGTTATTGTGCGTCAAATGTGCAACGCGGGGAGGACTTGATGAGACTTGGCATTGTCGGCCTCGGCCGCATGGGCGCGGCAATATCCCGCCGCCTGCGCCAGCAGGGCTTTGACGTGACGGGCTGGGACCAGAGCGCCAAAGCGAATGAGGCACTGGCCGCAGACGGTATGCATATCGCCGCCAATGCCCGCGGCGTTGCCGCGGTCTCCGACATCGTCATTTCCAGCGTCACCGAAGACCATGGCGTGCGAAAGATTTTCACCGGCCCTGCCGGTTTCCTCGAAGGCGACGTCACGGGCAAGCTGTTCATCGAGATGAGCACGCTGCAGCCGATGACCGGCCGCGAGCTCATGCCGCCGGTCGAAGCGCGCGGCGCGCGGCTGATCGAGGCGCCGGTGCTCGGCACCATCCCACAAGTGCAGGCCGGGACGCTGTTCGCCATGGTCGGCGGCAAACCTGAGGATCTCGAGCGCGCGAAGCCGGTGCTGGAAAAGCTGACCCGGCGCGTCGTCCATATGGGCCCAAACGGCAGCGGCTACGCGATGAAGCTTGCCGCCAATCTCGGCCTCGGCGCCTATATCCAGGCGGTGGCGGAATTGCTCGCGCTCGGCTTGCAGCAAGGCCTCGCGCTCGAGCAAATGGTCGACGTGCTGCAGGAGAGCGCCACAGCATGCGGCTGGCTCAAGAGCAAGGCCGAGGTACTCAAGGGCAACAAGGGCGACATGACGCTCGACATTCGTACGCTGCGCAAAGACATCATGTCGGCGGTCGCGACCGGCGCGCTCACCGGCGTGCCGATGCCGTTGGCGGCCGGCACGCTGGCGTCGCTGTCGGCGGCGGTCGATGGCGATTACGGTGACGGCGATCTCGCCGAATTGCCAAAGTTCTTTCGTGACGCCATGCTGCAAAAATTCGATCGTTAGAGCATGATCCCGAAAAGTGGAACCCGATTTTCTGACAAGATCATGCTCAAATCAAAAAATCTAGACTATGATCCGATTCAATTGAATTGGATCATAGTCTAGAATGACGGGAGGAATTCGTGCGTCATACACTGAGAGCGTTCGCGGTTTTGAGCCTTGGCGTACTGGGCTCCTTGACGTTGCTCGCGCCGCAGAGCGCGCTGGCCGATCCGTTTCCGCCGGGCGCGCAGGCCCAGAACGTAAAGCAGATCGGATTTTCGGCGCTGGGCGGGCGTTACGGCGCCTTCAAGATCGCCATCAAGCATACCGCGGACGACAAGTGGTATCTCTACGCGGGCCATTCCTTCAATCAGGGCTGGAGCATCGTCGACGTCACCGACCCGGCCAATCCGCGCTATGTGAAATTCATCCCCTACGTCACCGATGACAAGAGCATCCTCACGGCGCAAGTGACGCTGCACGACAATCTGATGATCACCTCGCTCAACAGCTTCGCCCCGCAGAAGAACCCGTTGCCGGCGGTGCTGTTGTGGGACATTTCCGATCCGGAAAACCCCAAGCAGGTCGGCTCGTGGATGGGCGGCGCAACCGGAGCGCACCGCAATTCCTATCCGGGTGGCAAATACGCCTACCTCTCGACCAGCTATCCGGGGTTCAAGGCCCACATTCTGGTGATCCTCGACGTCAGCGATCCGGCCAACCCGAAGGAAGTCGGCAAATGGTGGCAGCCCGGTCAGAAGGACGGCGAGCCGGCGTCGCCTTACCCGGAAGGCTTTCACGGGCCGGTCAATGTCAGCCCCGACGGCAAAATGGCGTCGCTGGGCTATACGCCGGACGTGGTCAATCTCGACCTGACCGATCCGGCTGATCCGAAACTCATTGGCAAGCTGCATATCACGTCGCCGTTCGCCAGCGTCGGCATGCAGTCGGTCCATACCGTGCTGCCGCTGTGGGATCGCAACCTGCTCTATGTCAGCTCGGAAGCGCAGAAGGAAAAATGCCAGGATGACGGCCTGAACTTCGCCGGCTTGATCGACAATGCCAACCCGGCACATCCGCGGCTGATTTCGATCTTTCCAACGCCGGTGCCGCCCGCGGACGCACCCTACAAGGATTTCTGCGACAAGGGCGGCCGCTTCGGCCCGCACAATACCAGCCAGGAAATCCACAATCCGGCGATCGAGCAGCCCGGCAAGCTCATCGACGTCGCCTGGTTCAACGCCGGGCTTCGCATCTTCGACATCAGCGATCCGCGCCTGCCGAAGGAGGTCGGTTATTTCATGCCGCCGGAGCGGGCCAACATGCCGGCGCAAGCCGGCGCGCACGCCTCGGACATCAACTGGAGCGAGGAGCTCGCCGTCGACGCCCGCGGCAACATCTTCATGAACGACGACAAATGGGGACTGTTCGTGCTGCGCTATACCGGCGAAGCGCCGAAGTAGAGGCCAAAAAACCTCGCGCCGGTCACCAAATTTATACTTTTGGCCCGGCAAAATGCCGATGGCCGGGACGCCTCATGGAGCGATTGAGGGGTCGATCAATGACGGACAACGCCTATCTCGCGTGCCAGGTCGGCATCATCTGCGGGCTGTTGTTTCTTGTCGCGGTCACCGCCGTGAGCCAGCATCCGCAGTGGTTCGGCTAGCGGCGCCGGCCGCGTTGATGCGGCCGGCGCGGATTTGTCGACGATACGCGTTACGCCATGCCGATCATTGTGACGCCCACTGCGCCTTCTGCGCCATCAGCCAGGAAAAGTCGGCGGTCAGCGGGCCGGATTGCGTGTTGCCATTCGGGCCGGGGCCGGTGTAACTCGTGTAAATTCCGGCTGAAGAGTGGCATCCCATACAGCTTTCGGTCGCGAGGATCTGTGTCGACAGGCCCGGCTTGACCGGCGTGGTGCCGTTATTGCGCTGCTCATTCCAGAGCACGGGATCCGGCGTGTAAGCCGGGATGGCGGTTCCCGGCGTGAGCGTCGCATAAGTCTTTGGGCAACCCGCCACTTCGCCTTGGCCTTCCTCCTGGTGACAGGCCGGCTGATTGCCGCTCTGGAAATAGGTCTCCATGGTGATGTTGGTCAGGAAGACCGGCGTCGGATTTCCGCCCGGCTTGTTGGTGACTGAGTCAGGCAGTCCGCCTGTCGGGTTTGCCGGCGGCGTTTTCGGACCGGTCGGCCATTGCGTGTCGATCAATTGATAGTACTGCCAAACCGAACCATTCCTCGCGAACGCGGCCGCGACCTGGGCATTGAGTGCCACTTTGTCGGCCGGAATAGGGATCGTGCGCGAAACCTGCACCGGAATACGCGGATAGACTTTCTGCGCGTTTTGCTGGGGTTGGACGTCGGTCACGCAAATCGGACAGTTCGGATCGTTGAACGAGGCGTGCAGTTTGGGATGCGCGACCTGATCGACATTGAGATTGTCGACTTGTTCGAATGTCGCCCAAATCCATTGCGGCGAAGTCTCGCTCTTATGGGCAATATGCATTCCCACCAAACCGACTTTCACCTTGCGTTGCAATTCCGCTCCGTCGGGCCCCTGGTCCTTGATATAGGCGTCCTCGACAAAGAATCGACTCATGTCATCGCAAGGGTCCTTCGGCTTTGTAGGATCGCAGGGCTTCATGATTCGCCATGCCAGCTTGAGCTCGAACGAGCCGCTCGAAGTCCTGGTCCGGATGCCCGGTAGGCATGTCCACCTTGCCGCCGGCTTTCGAGAAGTCGATTTGGCCGTTGATATTGTAGAGTTTGTTACCGCACAGATATTTCACTTCATTGGGATCGATCATTATCTCGTAGTAGACGAAATTGCCGTACTGATCGACCAGCGGTCCGGTGAAGGCCTGTTGGATGTCGTCGCCAATATTGGCAACATTCAGTTCGCCGACTGCCGAGATCACGCCCAGAAAGCGTGTCGCACGCGGATTTGCGGCTTCATTGGCTTGCAGAGTGAATGGCGTCAGTCCCTTGCTGACCGGTCTGCTCAAATCGCGGCTCAAGGCAAGGAAGCCGGTGGCGGGCGATTGGCCGCAAGCTTGCTGGGGCGGCGCGCCGTTGACCTGGAAAATCGTGCTGCTGTTGTGCCACAGCGTCCAGCGCGGCGCGCCGAAGCTCGTGTCTGTAATCCGCAACGCGGGCCGATTTTGGTTGTTGGTCGGCCAGTTGACCGCGAGGAACATCTGCCAGGCATTGAGATCGAACTCGCGCTGCACCTGCGGGAATAGGCCGGCGTTCTCCAGCTTGGTCTTGAGCGTGATGTCGACGTCGCCGGGTAATTGCGGCGTCGGGATCGGCGCGAAATTCGGAAAGTTAGCGAGATAGGGCGGCGTTACCGGCGGGGCGCCGAAAGCCAATGAAGCCGCCAGAGCGACGGTTGCGGTCACGGCGCCCGCCACGGCGGCAGTGCGCGATCGTGCCAGAATTTTGTCCGTACGGTATCCCATAGGTCATTCTCCGGAGTGGTGCGTCAGTTTTGCGTCAGTGTTTGATTTTGCGTCAATGTTTGATCGCGATGAAGGAAGCGACAACGCCCGCTGGCTCGCCGTTGTGCGGCTTGGCCCTGATGACGGTGCCGACGAGCGTGGGCACTTGATTGACGCCATTCGGCCATTTGGGCGCAGTCGTTGCCTTGTAGTCGTATTCCCAGCCGTCGGTCTTGGTGCCGGCGCGGCCGGTACCGATCACGACGATGCTGATGTCTTCTGATGCGGTGCTCTGCATCGTGCCCTTGAGATCAAGGACAAGACCGCCGCCCATGTCCAGGTTGCCGGTCAGCATGTTCCCTGCCGGCGGATCGAAGGTGATGATGCCCTCGCCGAAAATGAGATTGAGCGCCTTGAGCGCCGCGGTGGCGTTGGCGACGTTGTCGCTACCATAGATCGGGCTGAGCGCCTGCACGGCGGGATCGGGATCGGCGTTGACCAGCACCGATGGGTCATTCAGATAGCTCCGATACGTCCATTGTCCCGCCAGCGAGGTATCCCAAGAAGATTCCGGTGGGCTCATTTGCCGTCCCCTGGTCGATATGAGGCGGTCGCCGGTTCGACCGACGCGCGTTGTCACGCGTCAGGCGCTGCGGCGGGGCTAACTCATGGAGTGTTCAGCATTGATGACAATCAGGCGGTGAGTAATCACATGACAACCCTATGATGTTGTCAAGGCCCTGCACAATTCCCAGCGAAGCAAAGCGAGAAGAAGCACTCGCGCATAAAGTGCACCGAGCGCAAATCGCCGATCAAAATTTATCGGGATGCACGCGTGCAACAGCGGCGGGCCGGTGCGTCACTCCGCCGCCTGCGCCATCACGTGCTGGCGGAATTTCGGCATCACCTCTTGCGCCAATAGCCGCATCGAATCTCGCTCCCAGGCGCGGTTCGGGCCGCTCCAGTCGAGGCCCGTCATCAGCAAGGTGCCGAACGGGCCGACCGAGTCGCGGAAGGCGACGAGCTTGTCGAGAAAGGTTTTCGCCGATCCGTAGATCATGCAGCCTTCGGTGATGGCTTCGACGGTGGCCTCGTCGTCCGACATGTTCGGATCGGGCTTGAGCACGGAGAGGATGCCGACCCGGGAGAGCACTTCGCGCATGTAGGTGTAGAAATAGCGGTTGGAGCCTTGCTCGCTGTGGATGCGATCGTGGGCCTCGGCGTCGCTCGGCGCCACCATGATGCTGCGCGCCACGCGCCAATTCTCGCCCTTCGGCGGGACTCCCGTTTCCAAGCACGCTTTCGAATAGGTCTGCCAATGGGACGCGATCGCGCTTGAGGGCACATTGTTGCCGGAGATGATGCCCCAGCCTTGTTTCGCGGCGATGCGCGCGGTCGGCGAATCGCGGCTCGACAGCGAGGTCGAGATCGGCGGGCCCGGTTTCTGGAACGGCTTTGGCATATAGCCGATGCCGAGCTTGGGGATGATCGCCTCTTTCAGGCTCACGCTGCGGAATTCGCCCGGAAAATCGTAGGGCGGATCCTGCGCCCAGATCTGCTGGATCGATCTTGATGGATTCGACGAACTTGCGCGTGCGCACGCCGCGATCGGCATTGTCGAACAGCTCGAAGTCGGACAATAGCCCGCCCGGTCCGACGCCGAGCATGAAGCGGCCGCGGGTCATGTGATCGAATTGCGCCACTTCGGCCGCGACTTTCACCGGATCGTGGTTCGGCAAACAAATCACCGCGGTGCCGAAGCTCAAGTTCTTGGCGCGCGGCGCCAGCGCCGCCATGAACATCAGCGGCGAGGGGATTGGCTCGGTGGTCGCGGAAAAATGCTCGCCGACCCACAATTCGTCGAAGCCGAGCTCATCGGCGTAGAGCGACTTCTCCGCGTCCTCGGCCAGCGTGTCGGTGAACGAGCGCGTCGGTGGGTGCACCGGCATCATGAATATCCCAAGACGCATCGCACTTTCCTTCCGCTTTGCAACCGCCGTGGCCGACACGATAGCGCCGCCGTTTCCGTGCGCAAGGCTTGATCCGGCTTGGCTCCCGGCGCACTCTTTCGTCAAAAGCAGGAGGAAATGCCATGAGCGTCGCCGAGCTGCGTCCGGCCGCCGCGCCGGGTGCTATTCCGACCGCCGAGGAGCTGGTCGCGCGGGCGCGCGCGTTGGCGCCAACATTGCGCGAACGCGCGGTGCGGGCCGAGCGCGACCGCAATATCCCGCAAGCGTCGGTCGACGAATTCATCGATTTGGGCCTCATCCACACCCTGCAACCGAAGCGCTGGGGCGGCTACGAGCACGACCACGAAGTGGCGTTCGATATCGCGGTCGAGCTCGGCAAGTCGACCTGCGGCTCATCGGCATGGTGCCTGAATTATCTCGCCGATCACGCCTGCATCCTGGCGCTGTTCCCGGAGGAGGCACAGCACGACGTCTGGAGCCGCAACAAGGCCGCCTGCATCGCCACCTCGGCGGCGCCGACCGGCAAGGTTGCGCCGGCGCCGGGCGGCTACCGGCTCGACGGCCGCTGGTCGTGGTGCTCCGGCTTGCGGCACTCGCACTGGATCATGATCGGCGGCCTGGTGCAGCGCGAAGGCGAAGACCACCCCGACATGCGGCTTTATCTGGTGCCGGTGTCGGAGGTGAAGCAGGACGACACCTGGTATTGCGCCGGCCTGCGGGCCAGCGGCTCGAACACCTCGGTGCTCGACAACGTCTTCGTGCCCGAGCACCGCAGCGTATCGTTCTCGAACCTGCGCGACGCCTGTTCGCCGGGATCGAAGGTCAACACCAATCCGATTTTCAACACGCCGTTCATCGCGGTGCACAGCTATGCGCTGCTCGCCCCGGTGCTCGGTCTCGCGCGCGGCGGCTATGCCGATTTCGTGCAATGGACGCGCAAGCGCTACCTGACCTACACCGCGCTCAATATCGCCCAGCACGTGCCGGTGCAGATGCGCGTCGCCGAGATCGCCGCCGAGATCGACGCCGCGGAGCTGTTGGCGCGGCGCGCGTTCAAGCTGGCGCGGCAGGATTATTCCGGCATGTCGCTGGAGACGCGCACGCTATTGCGGCGCGACTTCACCTTCGCCGTGCGCAAGCTGCGCGAGGCCATGGACGATCTGGTCAAGATCTCCGGCTCCAGCGGCTTGATGGACGACAATCCGATCCAGCGCTGCTGGCGCGACGCGCACGCCATCTCCTCGCATGTGGTGATGAACTGGGACGTGCCGGCGGAGAATTTCGGGCGGATGGAATTCGGCCTAGGCCTCAATCCGGCCTATCCGATGTTCTGATCACCGGCCGTCAATTCCATCGCCACACGCCATAGGCGTGGCCGTTCTGCATCTGCGGCGCCACATAGGTCGGCTTGCGGTTGCCGATGGCGCCGAGCATGGCGATCCAGTTCAATAGCTCGCCGCCGACATTGCCGGCTTTCAGCATGCGATGCTGCGTCGAACTCGGCAATCAGTTGGTCGATCTTCTGCTCTTCAAGCAGTTTGATCACGCGCGCCGCCCAATCCGGATCGGGCACGCCGTCGGAGCGGCTCGCCGCCATGCGCGGGCCGCCGACTTCGAGCGAAAAGCTGCCGCTGCCCATGACGACGACGCGCAGCGGCGCCGGCCAGGCTTCGATGGCGCGCGCCACCGCCTGGCCGAGCGCATAGCAGCGCTGCGCCGGCGGCAACGGCGGCACGTGGCCGCTGATGAAGAACGGAATGACCGGGATCTTCATGTCCGGCGTCAAAAAATGCAGCGGTACGGTGACCGAATGATCGACCGAAAAATGCTGCGTCATGGCGACGTCGTAGCCCGCGGCGACGGCCGCAGCCCGGATATGCGCAGCCAGCGCCGGCAGCGACGGCACGACGTAATTCGGCACGTCGCGCGGCTCGTCGTTCGGCGCCTTGAAATTCTTGTCGATGCCGATGGCGAAGATCGGCAGCGCATCGAGGAAGAAGGTGTTGAGATGATCGGTGTCGAACATCACGATCAGATCGGGCCGCGTCGCGGCAAGCTGCTTCCTTCTGCGCGCCGAACAGCTTTGCGATCTCGCAATCGGGCCCGTCGCGCTTGACGAAATGCGGGAAGATCGGGGTGTGCGGCACGCCGAAACCGGCGACGATCTGGGCCATGGGTTGCGCTCCTATTGCTTGTTGCCGCCTCACGCCACCGGCTGGCCGATTTCGTCGACCTTCACCGCGCGCATGCGCTGGTTGTAGATCTCGGCGTTCAACCCGCAGACCTCGAAGCGGGCCAGATAGTTCATGAGAAAGCCGTTGGCACCCATGCGGTAGAGCTGCCCGACGTCGCCGGCCAGCAGCAGGCGGCGCTCTTCGTCGGTGAGTTCCAGCGGCGCCAGCGCCTTGGCCGGATCGGCCTTCATGGCGGCGCGGAAGGCGTGGTCGCGCAAAACCTCGCGGCACAGATAGTTCACGGCGAAAATCGACATAGCCGGCTCCAGCATTGCACCGCGATATTTTGCACGATCGCGCACCGATTGCCACAGCGTGCTTGCATTCGTAAGCTTTCCGCACACGCGCGGGAGGAATGCCAATGGAGCGCCGTAGTACCAATCCGGTCTTCAACGATAGGAAGCTCAAGCTCGGCACCTTTGGCACCAATCTCGACCGCGGCTGCGCCATTTCGACCATCGACGGCGTGCTCGAGATCAACTGGCCGAACACCCTGGAACTGGCGAAAATCTCCGAGGCCATGGAGTTCGAGGCGCTGGTGCCGATCGGGCGCTGGCACGGATTCGGCGGGGTCACCAATTTCAACGGCCCGGGCTTCGAGTGCTTTTCCTGGGCCTCGGCGATCGGCGCCTCGACGCATTATTCCGGCATCTTCGCCACCTCGCACGTGCCGACCATCCACCCGGTGATGGCGGCGAAGCAGGCGGCGACCATCGACCACGTCACCGGCGGCCGCTTCGCGCTCAATATCGTCACCGGCTGGAACCGGCCCGAGATCGAAATGTTCGGCTCGCCGCTGATGGAGCACAACGATCGCTATGATTGCGCCGCCGAATGGCTGCATATCCTGAAAGAGCTGTGGACGCGGCAGGAGCCGTTCGATTTCGAAGGCCGCTTCTATACGATCAAGAAGGGGTATCTCGAGCCGAAGCCGATCCAAAAGCCGTTTCCGCCGGTGATGAATGCCGGTGGCTCGGAGAAGGGTCAGCATTTTGCGGCAAAGTATTGCGACATGGTCTATGTGGTGTTCGGCTCGCACGATTTCGACGACTGCAAGGCCAAGGTCGACTCTTATCGCGAGCTTGCCCGCAAGGAATACGGCCGCGACATCCAGGTCTGGAGTTACGCCTATGTGGTGCAGGGCGAGACCGAGAAGGAAGCGCAGGACTATTTCGAAGACTATGTGAACGCGAAAGGCGATTGGGAGGCAGTCTCAAATCTGGTCGAGACCATGATCGCCAATGCCAAGACGCTGCCGCCGCCGGTGCTCGCCGAGATGAAGAAGCATTTCATCGCCGGCTGGGGCGGCTATCCGCTGATCGGCACGCCGGAGCAGATCGTCGATGGGTTGATACGCATGTCGAAAATGGGCCTCGACGGCACGCTGTTGAACTGGCCGCGCTATATCGAG
The DNA here is from genome assembly GCA_963831975.1 of uncultured Alphaproteobacteria bacterium. Taxonomy (GTDB): domain Bacteria; phylum Pseudomonadota; class Alphaproteobacteria; order Rhizobiales; family Xanthobacteraceae; genus BOG-931. The sequence continues at coordinate 770,659 of CAWHSO010000018.1, read as the reverse complement.
GACCAGCGCTGGTTCAAGGACAAGGTCTATCCGCTGGTGCAGCAGGCGGGGTTGCGGTGAGTGTCATCATCCGCGAAGGCGGATGATCCAGTAATCACCGGTGCGGCAGTGCACTCGCCGCGCCGATAGTGATTACTGGATGCCCGCTTTCGCGGGCATGACAGGTTAGAAATACGGCCGGCTGGCGTCGCGCCCGAGACCGAGCTCCATGCGGCCGTAGTGCGAAAAATTCATCTCGGTATTGACGGCGATGTGCATCGACATGAAGTGGATGTCGCGCCAGGCGCGTTGCAGCGGGTGCGAGGTGTTGAAGCTCGCCGTGCCGCTCAAGGCGATCAGCGTGTCGATCACCGAAACCGTCAACTCGGATACCCGGGCGAAATCACGTACCGAGCGGGCGAGATGATTTGGCGAATAGTCTTGCGGCGCGTCGGTGACGTTCACGGCGCGCCGCAGCAGCAGATCGGCGGCATCGAGATCGGCAGCGGCGCGCGCCATGCGCACCTGGACCGAGGTTTTCTCGGCCACTGATGAGCCGTCTTGCGCCTGGCGCGTCTTGGTCCAGTCGCGGAAATGCTCGTAGGCGCCCTGCGCCGCGCCCAGCATCGGCGTCGCGAACGAGATCGGCGCGTAATAGAAAAACGGCGTGTGGAAGATGACGTTCTTGTGCATGGCGCCGCCGGGCGTCTTGGCGTCACGCAATTCCGCCAAACGCAGCACCAGCCCGCTCGGCACGAAGGCGTTGTCGGTGACGATGGTCTTGCTGCCGGTGCCGCGCATGCCGGCGGTGAACCAGGTGTCGCGTATGGTGTAGTCGCCGGGCGCGACCAGGAAGAATTTCCACTCCGGTTTGTCGCCGTCCTGCGCCATGCCGCCGAGCATGACCCAGGTGCAATGATCGACGCCGCTGGCGAACGGCGAGCCCTTTCCCGAGACGCGATAGCCGCCGTCGACCGGCACGGCCATCGTCGCCGGAGCGAACGAGGCTGCGACCGGCACATCGAGGCCGTTGGCCCAGAGCGTCTGCTGCGCGGCCTGCGGATACTGCGCGATCAAATGATTGTGGTGGATGATCAGGCTCGCGCACCAGCCGTGCGAGGCATCGACCTTGCACAGTTCGCGCGTCACTTCGAACCAGGTGTCGAAGCCCAGTCCATAGCCGCCCACGCTCTTCGGCACCAGGATGCGGGCGAAGCCGGCGTCGAGCATATCCTTGACCGACTCTTCAGGAATCCGCCGCGCTTCCTCCGCCGCCGCGGCGCGCTCGGCAAAGCGTGGCGCCATGGCGTCGACGCGATCCATGATCTCCTCTTTGGTTGCGCTTTGCGGCGGGGAGGGCGGCATTCGCGGCTCCTATCGCTCGGAAGATTGCGGCGGCGCCAGCACCAGGCGCCGGCCGACCGGGAAAAGCTGCACGTCGTAGCGCTGCACCACCCAACCCCAAATCCCTGATGGCGCTTTGAGCATCACCGCAATGGCGATCATGCCCATCAGGATCAGATAGTAGGTGCCGTAGTCGGCCAATAGCTCGCGGAGCGTAATGTAGACCAGCATGCCGATGAACGGCCCCTCGATTGTGCCGATGCCGCCGATGACAACCATGAAGATCACCACCACGGTCCAGTCGTTGATGCTAAAGCCCGCCTCCGGCGAGATGCGCAGCTTCTGCAGGAAGATCAAACCGCCGATCAGGCCGGTGCAGGCGGCGGTGGCGACATAGATGATGAATTTGGTGCGGAAGGTGTTGACGCCGAGGCTCGCCGACGCCGGCTCGGAATCGCGGATCGCGGTCAGCGCCAGGCCGTGGCGCGAGCGCAGCAAGAGATAGACGATGGCGCAGACCACGACCGAGATCGCAAGCGACATCAGATAGAGGATGGCATCGCGGCTACCGCGGTCGGGCGAGATCTGCCGCAAGATCGCCGGCGTCAGCGACAGGCCGGAGCCGCCGCCGAGCACCGCGATGAGGCTTGCCGAGAGCGCAAAGACTTCGGACATGACCCAGGTGCCGACGGCGAAATAGGCGCCGCGCAGGCGGAACACCGCGAACGAAACCGGGATCGCGATCAGGCCCGCGAACGGCCCGGCAATCGCGAGCGCCAGATAGACGTTCATGTTCTGCGCGCCGGTCAGGTAGAACAATGCATAGCCGCCGAGTCCGACATAGGCCTGCTGGCCGACCGAGACGAGGCCGGCATAACCAGCGAGCAGATTCCACAACTGCGCAAGCGCCAGGTAATAGGCCATCTCGGCAATGAGCCGCATCCAGCCGGAATCGCCCCACCACGGCAAGGCCACCAGCGCAAGGAGCGCCGGAGCCGCGACCACGGCGAAGGCGCGACTGGCTTTCGTGGCACGCTCGACGCGCTCGGCTTCCATCACAAGTCCTTGGTGCGCGGAAACAGCCCGCTCGGGCGGACGATCAGGATGACGAGAAAGGCGATGTGGCCGGCCAGGATTTGCCAGGTCGGCGACAGCGCCGCGCCGACCGCCTGCGCGACGCCGAGCACCACGCCGCCGATCAGCGTGCCCCACATATTGCCCAGCCCGCCGATGATGACGGCCTCGAAGGCGAGAATGAGCCGGATCGGTCCCGCCGCTGGATCAAAAATCGTGCGGATGGCAAACAGCACGCCGGCTATTGCGGTGAAGATCATCGCAATGCCCAGCGCCAGCGCATAGAGCTTGCGATTGTCGATGCCCATGAGCTCCGCGGTATCGGCATCGTCGGATACGGCGCGGAAGGCGCGGCCGAGGCCGGTGCGGTAGAACAAAAGCTGGAGGCTGGCGATGGCGAACACCGCCACGGCGAACACCACCAGGGGATAAACGCCGATCGAGATGCCGCCGGGAATCTGTACGCTCGCGGTTTCGATGGCGCCTTCGTGCAGCCGCTGCGTATAGGCGCCAAAGCCCTGCAGCAGGCCGTTTTGGATGATCACCGAAATGCCGAAGGTGACGAGGAGCGGCGGCAATAGCCCGCCGCTGAGCGTGTGGTTGAGCAAACCGCGCTGGACGGCATAGCCGACGACGAACATCACCGGCACGACGATGACGAGGCTTGAGATCGGATCGAGTCCGGTGCCCTGGGTGACCACCAGCGCCACATAGGCCGACAGCACGATGAAATCGCCGTGGGCGATGTTGACCAGCCGCATGATGCCGAACGACATCGACAGCCCGATGGCGAACAGCGCGTAGATGCCGCCGAGCAGGCTGCCTTGAATGAGAATGTTGAGCCATTCCATCGCGGCTGCCCTACAAACCGAAATACGCGGCCGTGATCGCTGAGCGATCGAAATTCTTGGTCGGCGCGCTGAGCGCCAGGCGGCCCTCCTGAAAGCAATAGAAGCGCACCGAGGCGTCGAGCGCGCGATTGATGTCCTGCTCCACCAATACAACCGTGGTGCCTTCGGCGGTGATGGCGCCGAGGCATTGGTAGATGTCGCGGATAATGACCGGCGCCAAGCCCAGCGACAGCTCATCGCACAACAGCAGCCGCGGATTGGCCATCAAGGCGCGGCCCACCGCCACCATCTGCTGCTGGCCGCCGGACAAAGCGGGCGCCGGCAGATGGCGTAAGTCACGCAAGCGCGGAAACAGCTCATAGACGCGCCGCAAATTCCACGGCCCTTTGCGCTCGCTGCGGCCGCCGAGCAGAAGGTTTTCCTCGACCGAAAGGCTCGGAAACAGCCGGCGGCCTTCCGGCACCATGGCGACGCCGAGCCGCACAACCTCGTGGGGCGTCTTGTGGCCGATCGGCTGACCGTCGAACATCACCATCTCGGGCTTGGTCGGCAGTGCGCCGGCCACCGCGCGCAAAAACGTGGTCTTGCCGGCGCCGTTGGCGCCGATGATGGCGACGGTCTCGCCCTGTTCGACATTCACGTTGATATCGAAAAGCGCCTGGAAGTCGCCGTAGAACGCCGAGAGATTATTGGTCGCGAGCAGGCTCATGACACCGGCATGCCCATATAAACTTCGCGCACTTTGGGCTCGGCCATCACCTCGCGCGGGTCACCTTGCGCCAAAACTTGCCCGAAGTTCATGACGATCAGCCGGCTTGCGACTGACACCAGCGCGTGGACGATATGCTCGATCCAGACGATCGTGGTGCCGTTGGCGTGAATGGCCTTGATGGTCTTGACCAGTTCGCCGCATTCGAATTCGGTGAGCCCGCCCGCGATCTCGTCGAGCAGCAGGAGCTTCGGCTGGATCGCCAGCGCCCGCGCCAGTTCCAGGCGTTTGCGTTGGAGCAGCGTCAGCGTGCGTGCCGGCACATTGGCTTTGTCGTAAAGACCGGTCACCCGCAGCACGTCGCAGCAGCGCGGATAGCTGTCACGCTCGCTCGTGCCGCCGCCATAGATCGCTCCCACCAGCAAGTTCTCGAACACGCTCATATTCGCGAACGGGTGTGGGATTTGATACGAGCGGCCGATGCCAAGCCGCGAGCGCGCGTGCGGCGCCATGGCCGTCATGTCGGCGCCGCCGAACACGATGCGGCCCTTGCTCGGCGCCACGTCGCCGGTGATCAGATTGAACAAGGTGGTCTTGCCGGCGCCATTGGGGCCGATTACGGCGAGCGCCTCGCCGGCTGCGACGCGCAAGGCTCACGGTGTCCACGGCTTTGAGCGCGCCGTAGGATTTTGACACACCCTCAAGTTCCAGAAGCACTGTCATGAACGACTTTGCTGACGACCGCCGCGCGTCGGCGCGGCGGCATCACTTCGCTGATCCGTATCCCCGTCAGGAATATTGAATCGGCACGAACGGGCTGTCGAGCGGGATGTTCGGCGCGGTCTTGTTGAAGACCACGTTCAGGTCGTACTTAAACTTGGTGCCCTTGACCCACTGCCCGCCGACCAGCGGGGTGATGCACACGTTTGGCACCGGATTGGTCGGGCCGCCTTTCCAGGTGATCGGGCCGACGATCGACTGGTAATCGGTCGCCGCAATGGCGTCGCGGATGGCGCTGGCTTCGAGCTTCTTCGCGCGCTTGAGCACATCGATCGCGACTTCGAGATTGGCGTGCTTGAAGCCGAGCGGCTGGGTCCATTGCTTGCCACTCGCCTTCTCGTAGGCGTCGCAATATTGCTGCGCCGTCTCGCCGGTGAGCCCCGACTTGAATGGGTGATGGTGCGACCACCACACCTCCGTCGACATGCCGGCGCCGCGATCGCCCAGCGCCTCGACGGCGGTGGGGAACAAGAGCGCCTTCGGCGGCGTGACGATTTTCGGCCGGTAGCCCTGCTGTGCGCACTGGGTCCAGAAGATCGCAAATTGCGGCGGATTGAAAATGCCGCAGGCGATGTCGCAATTCGCCTTCTTCAATTCGGCGATCTGCGAGGAAAAATCGTCGGACAGCGGCGGATAAAGGCCGAGATAGTGCACGTCAAAACCGTGGCTCTTGATAGTGGCCGGCAAGCCGTGCACCGGATCGCTCGCCGCCACGCCATCGGGATCGTTGGTCAGCATGACGCCGACGGTCTTGTTGGTCGGCAGGGTCAGCCACATGTCGGCGAACATGTTGGCGACCATGTCGAAACCCCAGAAGAAGTGGTAGGTCCAGTCGAACCCCTTCTTCGGGTCGCCCTTGCGGCCGAAGAACCAAGCCTGCCACGGATCGTCCGAGGTGACGCAAGGCACGCCGGCAAGCTCGCATTGGTCGGCCACCGGATTGGTGGTGTCCGACGTCGACGAGGCGATCATGATGTCGACCTTGTCGTTATTGATGAGCTGCGCCGCCACTTCCGAGGCGCGGTTCGGATTCGACTGGCTGTCGCGGTTGAGGATTTGCACCGGATGCTTGTCGCCGGCGACCATGATGCCGTCGCCCAAAGCCTTGCTCACCCCCTCGGCCACCCATTTCGACGGCTCGCCGAACGCGGCGATCGGCCCGGTCTCCGGCGTGATCATGCCGATCTTGATGGTCTTCCCCGCGGCGCGCGAGGATTGAAACATCCACGGTGAGGCGATGGCGCCGGCGCCGCCCGCCGCGATCAGCCTGATCAGCTTGCGGCGCGCCCGGTCGACTTTTCCGCTGTGCTTTGCCTGCGGTGCCCCCGCTTTTGGCGTCATGGTCGGTTCCTCCCTTGTCACTTGCCATCTTGCTTGCCAGCCCACTCTCGCGAACGGGTGGGACCGGCCCCACAGCATCATTGCAGACAAAAAGCAGACCGGAAACGGTCTTTTCGTCGCCGGTTCAGGCGGTCCGATCCTTGTACGAGCCCCCGGCGATCCAACTTTCGATTGTCGGACCGACGGCGGCGCCGGTGACAAGACCGGCCCGCCAGTCGTCGCCTGCCGGCCGGACGATCAGCATCCAGCCGTCGCCGAATGCGTCGCTGGTTAAAAGCTCCGGCTTGGCGACCAGATCTTCGTTGTGCGCCACCACGGTGCCGTCGAATCCGGCGCGCGCCGCGCCGACCCATTTGCCGCCCTCGACCATGGCGAACCAGCGGTCCTTCTCGAAGGCGTGGCCGAGCCGCTTCGGCGTGAAGACCAGGACTTCGCCCATCAGTGCCGCGGCCCAGGTCGTAAAGCCCGTGCGCAGCGTGCCGTCGCCGCAGCGGCGCATACCAGATCTGGTTCTCGACGTCGTAGAGGAGATGCTCGGGAAACTCGTGATCCTGGACGCGGGCCAACGGACGCCTCAAAAGGTCAGCACGCGGCAATCGTCGCCCATGACGTCCTGGATCATGGCGGCGGCGCCCATCACGCCGTTGCATTCCGGAATGAGGTCGGCCTCGGACTTGCCGAACAATTCGAGATTGGCGGGGCAGGCCCAGAATTTGGCGCCCTGGCCGTGGGCTTCCTTGATCCAGTCGTAGACCGTCATCGGATCGCCCGGCTTGATGTGTGATCGCTTCAGCGACACCTTTAAGCATCAATTTGCCGGCGGTCGCGGTGCACAGCACATCGACCGGGTGATCCATCGCGGCGGCGACCGCGGCGTAATAGAATGGCGCGCCGAGCTCCTTCGGGTTGCGCGGGTCGGTGTTCATCAGGACGATGAGCAGGCGGCGCGCGCTCATTGCAACTCGGTCTCCTCGACCTTCAGCCGCCGTCCCCATTTGTCGAAGAAATTGCCTTCGTTGAGCACCAGCGGATTGGCGTCGAGGCGGGTTTCCAGTTCGTGCAGCCGCGACCGCGCCGTCGGATTATCGAGCGGGCCGCCGTCGGGCGCCGTCACCGGGAAAAACGACGCGCCGTCCCATTGCTGTCCCGAGCCGGCGAACAGGATAACGATCTCGCTCCAGTCGGTCTCGGTGCCGATGACGTTGAGATAGGTCGAGCACAGGGGCAGCACCTTGGTCTCGGTGATCGAGACCAGGACCACCAGCGCGGTGAACGCGCCGGTCGCCGCGAATTCGTCCGCCAGCCAGCGGTCGAAATCGGTCGCCGGCGTTTCGGGTTCGGCAGTCGACAACGGACGTCTCCGTTTGCTTTAGCGTGGCGGAAGAGAGAGGGAGTTCGAACCCACCAAGGACCGGCTCGCGGCCCCTCCCGGATTTGAAGTCCGGACGCCCCACCGGGGACGAGTCTCTTCCTGAATCCGATGTATCAAGGCCCGCCATGTCCGCCGCGCGGCGGAACAGGTCGAGCCGATGCTTGTTGATGCGGCGCAGATCGCCGCGGCGCAAGGTGACGCCGTGGCGGTCGAAGAATTCCAGAATCTGGATCGCGACCTTGCGGCCGTTATCGACCCGGTCGCGGAACTGCGCCGCGGTGAACTGGGCGTTCGGCGACGTGGCGCCGAGATCGACGACGATGCCGACCATCTCGGCCACGGTCTCGCGCAGGAAGAAATGATCGTGCGCGACCTCGTCGGCCTTGCCCATGCGGCCAAGCAGCTTGAGCAGGCGCCGGATGTCGGCCTCGCGCTGGGTCAGCAATGTCGCAATGTCGCGCACGCGCGGCGGCCGGAACCGCTCGGCGCCGCCAAGGAGCGGCGCGATCTTTTGCCAGATTTTTTCGTCGGCCGGCGTGAGCCGGACTTCGTGGCCGGATAGCCGCACCCAGGCGCCGTCGAGCGCGATCTCCTTGTTCCGCATAAGTCCTTGAAGAACTGAGAGAAATGCCGGCGCCGGCAGGCGCGGTTGCAGCTGCAGGCGCAGCCGCTCGAGGCCGATGCCGGGCAGGTCGGGATTGCCGGCATGAAAACTTTGCAGCGCCGCCAACAGGCCGCGCTTGAATTGCAGCCAGACCGGCGCTGACAGCACGAAGGCGCGCCCGGCGGCGGTCGTCTTGATGACGCCGAGTTGTTCGCAAATGGCTTGCGTCTGCGCCTCGCTGAGCGCGCAGTCGCGCGCGAATGCGGTGAGATCGGCATAGTGCGGCGCGGTTTCGAGCAAGGCGGCGAGCGCGCGCGCGGGATCTTCGATCATATGCGCCTGCAATTGCGCCAGCCGCTCCGGCGTGCGCCGCTTGCGCGACGGCGCACGCAAATCCAGAAATTTGCCGCCGCCGATGGTGCGTTGCGCCGTGGTGTCGCGTAGCACGAAGCGGTCGCCTGCCGCCGCCGCGATCGGTCGTTCGAGCACGAGCTGCACCAGCGCTTCACCGCCGGGCGCAACGGCTGCGTCGCCAAGCAGCACGATGCGGGCGCCGATTTCGGTCGCGGCATGATGCAGCCGCGCCGGCATCCACTGCGTCACCGGTTTCTGCTCGGTCGCGAGCAGCCGCAGGGTCGCGTCGATGCGGTCGGTCGGCGCATGCAGATCGGGATCGAGCACGACCTGGCCGCGGGCGATGGCGTCCTTGCTGATGCCGTCGCCGGCAAGATTGAGCGCGCAGCGCTGTCCGGCGACGCCGTGCTCGGTCGGCCGGTTCTGCGCGTGCAGCGAGCGCACCCGCGCGACGAGACCCGATGGGCTGATCGTCACGTGGTCTCCCGTAGCGACGGCGCCCGACAGCACGGTGCCGGTCACCACGGTGCCGGCGCCGGCCAAAGTGAAAGATCGATCGACCGCGAGTCGGAAACGCTCCGCCGTCGCGCGCGCCCGGATGGTGTGCGCCGCGTCGAACAGCTTTTCGCGCAAGGCGTCGATGCCGTCATTGGTCGCGGTCGAGACCGCGACGATCTCGGCGCCTTCCAGGCTGGTGCCTTGCAGGAGCTGCCCGATGTCGGCCAGGACCTTCGCCTGCTGCTGCGGTGCGGCCAGATCGATCTTGGTGAGCGCGACGACGCCGCGTTTGATGCCGAGCAGATCGACGATGGCGAGATGCTCGCGGGTCTGCGGCATGACGCCGTCGTCGGCGGCGATCACCAGCAGCACGAAATCGATGCCGGTGGCGCCGGCCAGCATGTTGTGGACGAATTTCTCATGGCCCGGCACGTCGACGAAGCCGAGCACGGCGCCGTCCGGCGCCGGCAGATAGGCGAAGCCGAGATCGATGGAAATGCCGCGCGCTTTTTCTTCCTTGAGCCGATCGGTATCGACGCCGGTCAGCGCGCGCACCAGCGAGGTCTTGCCGTGATCGATGTGGCCGGCGGTTCCGACGATCATGAGGCGGGCTCCGGCAAGGGCGCGGCGGCGCGGCACTCGGCTTCGGCGATTTGCGCGGGCGTGAGCGCCGAGCGCACGGCTTGAAAGAACTGTCCCGCCAGCGGGCTGCCGCCGGCGCGAGCGCGCAACAGCCAAACCAAGGCTTCGACCGGATCGCGCTTGACGCCGGAGCCGAGATGGAACGCCGCACCGAGCATGGCTTGGCCGTCGGCGTCGCCGCGTTCGGCGCCGCGCCGCCACCAATCGACGGCCTTCGCCGGGTCGCGCTCGACGCCGAGCGCGTTGTGGAAAATCATGCCGAGCCGCGTCATCGAGGCGGCGATGCCGTGGGCGGCGGCAAGTTCGGCAAAACGCCGCGCGGCGACGTAATCGGGCGCGGCGACTTCGCCTTCGAGCAGCATCCAGCTCAGCATGTCCTGAGCGGGGCCGTCGTCCTGTTCGGCGGCGGCGCGATAAAGCTCCAGCGCGCGCGCATAATCCTGCTCGACGCCTTCGCCCTTGAAATAAAGCGCCGCGCAATTGCGCTGGCCGACGCGCATCGCCCGCGGCCGCCGCCAGCGACAGCCATTGCAATGCGAGCTTGGGGTCGCGTTCGACGCCGAGGCCTTCGGTGAAGCAGGCGCCGACATTGTTTTGCGCCCGCGCCACGCCGGCGTGCGCCAGCGGGCCCCAGATTTCGAGTGCGCGCGCGTAGTCGCCGCGGCTCGACGCCTCGTAGGCTTCCGCCATGCGGTCGGCGACGCTGGCGTCGTCGTCCGGCCGCGCTTTTTTCGCCAGAGCGTCAAGCCATCGCATCGACACCCTCCGCGATTGCGAGCGTGGCGAGATTGGCGACGAAGGCTTCCTCGTCCTCCAGGCAGCGCAGGTCGAGGATCAAGTGCTTGATCGTCGATGCGGCCGACCACCGGGACCGGCAGCCGGCGAAATGCCATCGACAGCGCGGCAACGATCCGGCCGCTGCGCTTGGCGGCGCGCGGTCGGATTGCGAGGCCGGCGCTCGGCACCGTTTCCATCGGCAGCGCGCCGGAGCCGATCTGGCTGGCGCAGGGCGCAACCGCGACGTCGAAGCCGTCGCCGATTTTCGCGGCGATGACCGGCAACAGCCGCCGCGCCGCGGCCTCGATCTCTTTTTTAGGCCGCGCCAGCAAACGCAGCGTCGGCAGGCGCTCCGCGACACGATCCGGATCGCGATAAAGCCGCAGCGTCGCTTCGAGCGCGGCGAGGCGGATCTTGTCGATGCGCAGCGCCCGCTTCATCGGATTATTCTTGATGCGCGCGATCAAGTCCTTGCGGCCGACGATGAAGCCGGCCTGCGGGCCGCCCAAAAGCTTGTCGCCGGAGAAGGTGACGAGATCGGCGCCGGCGGCGACGGCTTCCCTGACCGTCGGCTCGTGCGCCAGCCCGTAGCGCGCGAGATCGATCAGCGTGCCGGAGCCGAGGTCGTTGACCAGCGGCACCTTGCGCTCGCGGGCCAGCGCCGCAAGATCGCGCGCGGAAACCTCCTTGGTAAAGCCCTCGATGCGATAGTTCGAGGTGTGAACCTTTAGGATGAGCCCGGTCTTCGGCCCGAGCGCGCCGACATAGTCCTTCTTGTGGGTGCGGTTGGTGGTGCCGACCTCGACCAACTTGGCGCCGGCGCGGCTCATGATCTCGGGCATGCGGAAGGCGCCGCCGATCTCGATCAGTTCGCCGCGCGAGACGATCGCCTCGCGGCCCTTGGCGAGCGTGTTGAGCACGAGCAGGACCGCGGCGGCGTTGTTGTTGACCACGGTGGCGTCCTCGGCGCCGGTCAGTTCGCACAGCAGATCGCGGATCAGATCGTCGCGGTCGCCGCGATGGCCGGCGCCGAGATCGAATTCGAGCGCCACCGCGTTGCGCATCGCCACTTGCGCCGCCTCGATCGCGGCTTCCGCCCACAGCGCGCGGCCGAGATTGGTGTGCAGCACAGTGCCGGTGAGGTTGAACACCGGCCGGAGATTCGGCTGCTGCGCGATTTCGAGCCGCGTCAGCGCCGCCGCCGCGACGTGGTCCGAGCCGCCAGGCGCGCGCGCCATTGGCGCGCGCCGCGGCGAGCGTCTCGCGCACGGCGGCGACGACCGCGGAGCGGCCGAACCGGGAGGCGGCGTCCGCCGCCACGGCCGTGCGCAATACCTCGTCGACCGAGGGCAGCTTGCGCAGCGCGGCGGATTCGGATTTTGCCCATTCGCGCGCCTCAATAACCGAGCAGGAACGGATTGACGGCGCCGCGCCGGTAGCCGTTCTCGCGCAGCAGGATGTCGAGCCCGAGCGTTGCGACGTCGTCGGCGACGGGTTCGAGCTGCGGATTTTTGTGCTGGTGCAGAATCTTCACGTAGCCGTGGCAGTTTTCGCAGGTCTCCGCCTTGACCGTGTCCGGTCCGCCGTCGAGCTCCTGATAGGCGATGCCCTTGGTCGAATTCGCAGAGCACGCATTTGATGCGCACCACGTGCCATTGCGTCGCGCACAGCGAGCAGGTGCAGAACCGCGTGCCGTGGGCGCCCTTCCAGCCGACGATCGCGGACGCCACCGGCGCGCCGCCGCAGGCCGGGCAGACGCCGTCGCCGATCGGCACTAGCGCGGCCGGATCGAGCCGCGCCGCAAGGCGGGCGAAATGCACCTGCAGCGCGGCTGCGACATAAACGTGATCGGCCAGCGTTTCGACCGGAATGGCATCCGCCAGCACCGCGCGCACCATGTCGTCGCGCGCGGCGGCATCGGCGCCGCGGGCGCGCTCGATCGCCTCGCGGGCATTGTCCGGCATGTCGATGGTGGCGGCCAACGCCAAGAGCCGATCCAGCGTCGCATCGAGCGCGGCGTCGGCGGTGAAGCGAGTGCGGTCGAGCGGCGGCATGGCGTGCTCGCGCGCCCGTGCGCGCGCGTCATCGGCCGGCAGATCGGGCTCCGGCAGGTCCTTTTGGATGCGATGCTGGCATTCGCTGATGGCGGCGAGGAAAAGCAGATAAGGCCCGAGCTGATGGCCTTCGGCCAGCGTGCGAAAGCGCAATGAGCGTGCGGCAAACAATGTGAGCGGATCAGGCAGCCGCACGAACGGCGGCGCCGCGATGTCCCCGATCGGGATCGGATCGTGCCGAGGGACGCCGGCCTTACTCATTTGCTACCTCACGAACCGCACGGGCCACGTGACCGACCGGTAAACAGCGCCCGCTTTCTCGCGGCGGGCGCCGGCCGTTCATTTAGCGACTTTACCACCAACCAGCTCGCGAAGCCACTTGCGATGGTGCCGCCACGCCCAGCCGCCGGTGACCTGGCCGCGGGTCATGGCGCCGATGGTGCCGCGCACCCAGATCGCCGCATAAACGTGCACGATCCAGACGCAGATGATGATGACCGCCGCCATGGAATGGACCAGCACGGCGATGCGCTTCTGCTCGATATTGGTGTAGCCGTAGAAATACTGGTCCCACATCACCAGGCCGCTTGAGATCAGCACGATGATCAGGATCGACATCAGCCAGAACACCGCCTTCTGGCCGGCATTGTATTTGCCGACTTCCGGCAGCCGCTCCTCGTGCCCGCTGATCACGTCGCGCAGGCGCGCCAGCCAAGTGCCGTCCTCGGTCTTCCACAGGTTGGCCCGCCAGAACCGGATGAACAGGCCGGAGAAGCTGAAGAACAGCACCACGCCGATCCACGGATGGATGGCCCGCGTCCACTGTCCGCCGCCGAACAGGTCGGTGAGGAAGAACAGCCACGGCGAGAACAGCGCCAGCCCCGACAGCGCCAGCAGCACCAGGCACGTCGCCGTGATCCAGTGATTGATGCGCGCGCCGCCGGTATAGCGGTCGACGGTGACCGGGTCGCCCGGATGGACGCTGTCGCCCGGCTCGACATCATACGCCGTCATGGCCGACCGCTCCCTGCCAGCCGCTTGGCGGCTTCCTCATCCTCGGGCTTGACCGTGTTGGGGCCCTCGACGATATGATGGACGAAGCCGATTGCGACCATGAGACCCATCGCGGCCAGTCCAAGATATTTGGTCGCGGTGCCCTTCCACAATTCCACGATCGGGCTGATGCGCGGATTGTTGGGAAGGTTGGCGTAGATTTCCGGCTTGTCGGCGTGATGCAGTACATACATCACGTGAGTGCCGCTGACGCCCGGCGGATCGTAGAGGCCCGCGTTGGCAAAGCCGCGGGACTTCAGATCCTTGATGCGGTCGGCGGCGTGCTTATTCATCTCCTCCTTGGTGCCGAAGGTGATCGCGTGCGTCGGGCAGGCCTTGGCGCAAGCCGGACCTTGGCCGACGGCGATGCGATCGGAGCACAGCGTGCACTTGTAGGCCTTGTTGTCGACCTTGGAGATGCGCGGAATGTTGAACGGGCAGCCGCGCACGCAATAGCCGCAGCCGATGCAGTTCTCGTGCACGAAGTCGACGATGCCGTTGGAGTACTGCACGATGGCGCCGGGCGCCGGGCAGGCCTTCAGGCACCCCGGGTCCTCGCAATGCATGCAGCCGTCCTTGCGGATCAGCCATTCGAGATTTTGCGTGTCCGGGTTCACCCATTCGGTGAACCGCATCAGCGTGAACATTTCCGGCGTCAGGTCGGCCGGATTGTCGTAGGAGCCGGCAAAGGTGCCGATGTCGGCGCGCTTGTCGTTCCATTCCAGGCACGCCGCCTGGCAGGCCTTGCAGCCGATGCATTTCGACACGTCGATCAGCTTGGCCACCGGCGTGAGCTGACGTGCGGGCGCCGGCACGGAAGAGGCCGAGCGGCGCACCAGATCGGCGTCGCTCAGATTTGTCGTCGGGTTCACCGTATTCGGGTTGGGAAGCTCGAATTCGAATGCCATGGCTTTCTCCCTACGCCACCGGTCCGGACGCGATGGACTCGATGTCGACCAGGAACGCCTTGAACTCAGGCGTCTGGGCATTGGCGTCGCCGACATAGGGCGTCAGCGAATTCGGGCCGAAACCTTTACGGGCGCGGCCCATAAAACCCCAATGCAGCGGGATGCCGACGACATGGACGGTCTTGCCGTCGCAGATCATCGGCCTGATGCGCTTGGTCACATACGCCTTGGCTTTCACCGAGCCGCGTTTCGACCAGACGCGGACCCAGCTGCCGTTGGCAATGCTCTTTTCCTTGGCCAACTCTTCGCCGATCTCGACGAAGAATTCCGGCTGCAGCGAAGCATTGATCTGGCTGTGCTTGGTCCAGTAGTGGAAGTGCTCGGTGAGCCGGTAGGAGGTCGCCGCGTAGGGGAACTCCTTGGCGTCGCCAAACTGCTCCATGTCGCCCTTGAATACGCGAGCCATCGGATTGCCCCTGATCTTGGGATTGATCGGGTTGGCAATCGGCGATTCGAACGGCTCGTAGTGCACTGGGAACGGCCCTTCGATCATGGTGGCCCGGGCGAACAGGCGTCCAACGCCTTCCGCCTGCATGATGAACGGGCCGACCAGCTCGGGCTTCGCAGTGGGCGCGATGTCGGGCACGTCGTCGCTGACCCACTTCGCGCCGTCCCATTCCATGAGCTTGCGACTTGGATCCCACGGCTTACCGGACAAATCCGCCGACGCCCGATTGTAGATGATGCGGCGGTTGAGCGGCCACGACCAAGCCCATTTGCGAACGTGCCGAGGTCGGCGGGGTCGCTGTTGTCGCGGCGGGCCATGTTGTTGCCCGCCTCGTTGAAGCTAGCCGGAAAAGATCCAGCAGCCGCAAGCCGTCGTGCCGTCGTCGCGCAGCGCGGCGAAGCTGACGAGCTGCTTGCCTTTCTGCAGGATCGTCTTGGTCGCGTCGTTCGGATCGGGCACGTCTTCGAGCGCCGAGCCATTCATTTCGCGCGCCAGTTCTTCCGGCGTCGGATCGCCCGGATCCTTGTAGTTCCATGACAGGTTGACGATCGGGTCGGGGAACGCGCCGCCTTCCTTCTGGTACAACGCTTTGAGGCGCTGGCCGAGCTGGGCCATGATCCAGACGTCGCTCTTGGCCTCGCCCGGCGGCGTGCCGCCGGCCCAGTGCCATTGCAGCCAGCGTCCGGAATTGACCAGCGAACCGGTGTCTTCGGCAAAGCAGGTCGCCGGCAGCTGGATGACCTCGGTCTGGATCGACGCCGTATCCACGTCGTTGAATTCGCCGTGGTTCTCCCAGAACCGCCCGGTCTCGGTGTCGAGCGGATCCATGATGACGAGCCACTTCAGCTTCGCCAGCGCCACCGTGAGCTTTTTCCGGTTCGGGAACGCCAACAGCGGATTGAAGCCCTGGCAGAAATACCCGTTCATCTTGCCCTGGAACATCAGTTCGAAGGCGCGAAGGATGTCGTAGGCATCGGCACGTCGAGCTTCGGCAGCCAGTCATAGGCCCAGTTATTATCGGCCGTGGCCGCGTCGCCCCACATCGACTTCAGGAAGCTGACGAAGAACTTCTTGTAGTTCTGCCAGTAGCTGGTCGAATTCGGCCGCAAGGGCTTGAAGCCTCTTGTCGACATGTATTTGTCGAAACTGTCCTCCCTGTCGACCGGCATGTTCAGATAGCCGGGGATCAGATGCGACATCAGGCCGATGTCGGTCAGGCCCTGGATGTTGGAGTGGCCGCGCAACGCGTTCATGCCGCCGCCACGACAGCCGATATTGCCCAGGATGAGCTGAAGCATCGCCATGGTGCGGATGTTCTGCGAGCCCTTGGAGTGCTGCGTCCAGCCGAGCGCGTACATCGACGTCATGAACTTATCTTTGGCCGACGTCTCGGCGATCATCGCCGCGACTTTGAGGAACTTATCCTTCGGCGTGCCGCAGATGCGCTCGACCATTTCGGGCGTGTAGGGCGCAATGGTTTTTTTGAGCAGATTCCAGACGCAGTGCGGGTCTTGCAGCGTGTCGTCGGTCAGGACGTAGCCGTCCGGCCCGATCTGGTAATCCCAGGTCGAACGGTCGTAATCGCGCTTGGTTTCGTCGTAGCCGGTGAACAGGCCGTCCTGATAGTCGAAGCCTTCCTTCACCAGATAGGTCGCGTTGGTGAAGTTCTTGGTGTACTCCCACTGCACCTTGTCGTTCTGGATGCAGTAGTTGATCAGACCGTTGAGGAACGCGATGTCGGTTCCCTGGCGGATCGGCGCGTAGTAGTCGGCCACCGACGCCGAGCGCGTATAGCGCGGATCGACGACGATCAGCTTGGCGCCACGATTGGCTTTCGCCTCCGTGACCCATTTAAATCCGCACGGGTGCGCCTCAGCGGCGTTGCCACCCATGATAACGACGAGATCCGTGTTCTTGATATCGGTCCACGAATTCGTCATCGCTCCGCGACCAAACGTTGGGCCCAAACTGGACACCGTGGGGCCGTGTCAGACCCGCGCTTGGTTGTCGAATACGAGCATCCCGGCGCTGCGCACGACTTTGTAGGTCGCCCAGGCCGTTTCGTTGGTGGTTGCCGAGGCGGCGAGGAAACCGGTGGAGATCCAGCGGTTCACCGTGGTGCCGTCGGCATTCTTGGCGATGAAGTTCTTGTCGCGATCGTCCTTCATCAGCCGCGCGATGCGATCGAGCGCGTAATCCCAGGTGACGCGCTCGAACTTGTCGGAGCCGGGCTTGCGCACCATCGGATATTTCAGGCGCGTCTCGGCGTGGACGATGTCGAGCAGCGCCGCGCCCTTCGGACACAGCGTGCCGCGATTGGTCGGGTGGTCCACGTCGCCTTCGATGTGGATGATGTCGGCTTGCTCACCCTTCGCAAGGTTGCCCTTGGAATACATGATGATGCCGCAAGCGACGGAACAATAGGTGCAGGTGTTGCGGGTCTCGGTGGTGCCGATGAGCTTGAAGGGCCGTATTGCCGCGGCATAAGCGGCCTCGACGCCTCCAAATCCAAGCGCCCCGATGGTCGTACCGGCAAGACCCGCGCTGGCGCCGACCAGAAAGCGGCGCCGCGAGAGCTCCATGTTCAAGGTCGTCTCCTCAGACGTTTGCCCCGCACGGGGGCACCCTTGTTCACGCCCAATCGGCCGATTGAGCGTTTCTAAAAAGGTTACGCCGAACAAGCGTGTTAAGCGTATTTTTGAACAATAACAGTGTCAAACAAGCTCGGTTCCTTCGCTGGTTTTTGTGCAGCGCAACATAAAGGTGCGAGGATTGAAAGCGTTGAGCTTTCCGGCACAGGTCCAGGCGACGGCACGGTGCTGCGGCAAAGTTCACGACAAAATTATCCAACGGCGCGACCGAAGCGACGGCGTTTGTATTGATCGGCATGCTTTGTCCGGCACACTATGGCTGCGTCGTGAAGGTTCGCTTGGCTCCCGAGGCTCGGGGCAAATTACGCGTCAAAGCAGTCGCTGCGCTCTGCGGCGCGGGGGCTGTTTTTTATTTTGCGATGTTGCTGCTGCGTGCCGAGGCCGCCGAATTGCAGCGCTGGACCGCGGGCGCCCAGCCGGTCTTTTCCCTGCCGAATACTGCGGGCGCGGATATCGGCTGGAAACCGCGCGCGGCCATGTCGTGCTGGTGCATTTCTTCGCCACCTGGTGCGAGCCCTGCCGCGAGGAATTGCCGGCGCTTAATCGTCTCGCGGCACGCGCCGATGGCAGCGTGAAGGTGCTGGCGATCGCGGTGGCCGACGCCGACCGGAGCGTGCAGCGTTTCTTTGAAACCACACCGGTCGATTTTCCCGTTCTGCTCGATCGCGACCGCGCCGTCGCCAAAGCGTGGAACGTCACGACGCTGCCTACCACTTTCGTGCTCGACGCGAGCTTGCAGCCAAAACTCGTCGTCGAAACCGATTACGCCTGGGACAGTCTCGATCCCGGAAGCTCACCAGTACGTCCGCGCAGGACGCGCGCGGCTCTACGTCAATCAAAGATGCCAGCAATCGATAGCTTGGGAGGACGACCATGCACAGACGCGAATTTTTGCAAGCCGGCGCGGCGCTGACTGTTCGCCGCGCAATGGCCGACGCTGGCCCGCGCCGACGTGAATTTTGATCCGACGCCCGGCACCTGGCGCAATTTCCAGATCACGACGCGGCTTGAGATCGCAAAACCCGCCGGCATCACCCAGGCCTGGATCCCGCTGCCGTCGGTCCATCAGAAAGATTGGATCAGATCGGGCGATAGCCAGTGGACGACCAACGGCAACGCGGTGCTGGCGCGCGATCCCCATTACGGTGCCGAGATGTTACACGTCACCTGGGCGGCAAGCGAAGAGGCGCCCGCAGTCGAGGTCACCAGCAAAATTGCGACGCAAGACCGCGCCGTCGATCTGACCAGGCCCGGCAGGCCCGCGATCGATCTCGCTTCGGCCGAACGCAAATTCAACACCGCGGGCACCGAGCTCATTCCGGTCGACGGTATCGTCAAGCAGACGTCGGACAAGATTACCGCCGGCAAAAAGACCGAGGTCGAGAAAGTCCACGCCATCTACGAATGGATCGTCGAAAACACCTTCCGCGACGCCAAGGTGCGCGGCTGCGGCATCGGCGACATCGCCGCGATGCTCAAGACCGGCAATCTCGGCGGCAAGTGCGCCGATCTCAATGCGCTGTTCGTCGGCCTCGTTCGCGCCGCCGGCATCCCGGCGCGCGACGTCTATGGAATCCGCGTGGCGCCTTCGAAGTTCGGCTACAAGGCGCTCGGCACCGGTTCCGAAATCATCACCAAGGCGCAGCATTGCCGCGCCGAGGTGTTCCTTACCGGCTACGGCTGGGTGGCGACCGATCCCGCCGATGTGCGCAAGGTCGTGCTCGAAGAACCGCCGGCCAATCTCGCCGATCGACGACCCGAAGGTCGCCGCCGCGCGCAAAACCTTGTTCGGCGCCTGGGAGGGCAATTGGCTCGCCTATAATTTCGCCCACGACGTCGCGCTGCCCGGTTCGAACGGGCCGAAGGTCGCGTTCCTGATGTATCCGCAGGGCGAGACCGGCACTACGCGGCTCGATTGCCTCGATGCGGATAACTTCAAATATATCATCAGGTCGAAGGAACTGACCGCGGCGTGACCGGGCTTCGACATCAGGTGAGTGCCGCGGACCGCGGCAGCGACGAAACCGTGCTCGACCTGCGCGGCCTGCGCTGCCCGCAACCGGTGCTGCGCGCCAAGAAGGCGCTGCGCACTATTCCGGTCGGCGGCACCTTGGTGCTCGAATGCACCGATCCTTTGACGATGATCGACGTGCCAGCATTCACCACTCAGACCGGGCATACGCTGCGCACACAGGCGCGCGACGGCGACCTCTACATTTTCAAGATCGTGAAGCGCCGATGAAGCTGCAGCCGGTTTACAGGAAAGCAACATCATGAATGTCCCAATGGTGCGATTGACCAGCCTCGCGCATGGCGGCGGCTGCGGCTGCAAGCTGGCGCCGTCGGTGCTGCAACAGCTTTTGGCCGATCAGCCGCTCGTGGCGCCGTACCGGCAATTGCTGGTCGGCACCGAGACGCCCGACGACGCCGCGGTGTGGCAACTCGACGACGGTACCTGCGTGATCGCGACCACAGATTTCTTCATGCCGGTGGTCGACGACCCTTACGATTTCGGCCGCATCGCCGCGACCAACGCCATCTCCGACGTCTATGCCATGGGCGGCAAGCCGATCATGGCGCTGGCGATTCTCGGCATCCCGGTCGACAAGATCGCGCCGGAGACCGTGCGCGAAATCCTCAAAGGCGGCTCCGCGGTTTGCGCCGCTGCCGGCATTCCGGTCGCTGGCGGACACTCCATCGACTCGCCCGAGCCGATCTACGGCCTCGCCGTCATCGGCATCTGCAAGACCGAAGACGTGCGCCGCAAATCCGACGCCGAGCCGGGCGACGCCATCATCCTCACAAAACCGCTCGGTGTCGGCATTTATTCGGCGGCGATCAAGAAGGGCGTGCTGTCGCCTTCGGGCTATGCGGAGATGATCGCGACCACGACGCTGCTCAACCGGGTCGGCGCGGATTTGGCGAAGGATGCCGCCGTGCACGCCATCACCGACGTCACCGGCTTCGGACTCTTGGGACATGGTCTCGAAATGGCGCGCTGCTCCGGGCTCACGCTGGTCATTCGCGCCGACGATCTGCCGCTGTTGTCGGAGGCGGCCAATTTCGCGCAACAGGGCGCCGTCACCGGCGCTTCGCTGCGCAATTGGGCGAGCTACGGCGATGACGTGACGCTGCCCAAAAACTTGCCGGAATGGCAACGCCATCTGCTGACCGATCCGCAAACATCCGGCGGGCTGTTGGTGTCTTGCGCGCCCGAACGCGCCGACGCCATCGCGCAAACGATCATCGCCGCGGGTTATCCCGCCACGCGCGTGATCGGTGCCACCGAAGTCGGCCCGCCAAAAATTCGCGTGATGGCCGCCTAGGGCAATTGCTCACCTGCGCGTCGTTGTCGTGCGACGCAAGCTGTGACATGATTTTTCCGCGAGACGGCGTGGTCAAGACCGTCCGCCACAGTGGTCGAGGGAGGCGGCGATGGAATACGATGGCATCATCGTAGGCGGCGGACACAACGGGCTGATCTGCGCGTCATATCTGGCCAAAGCCGGTCTGAAGATCGCCGTCATTGAGCGCAACGATGCGATGGGCGGCGGCTGCCACACCAGCGAATTCGTCGCGCCGGGTTTTAAGCACAACTCGCACTCCTCCTATCATTTCATCGGCGAGGGGCCGGTTCTGTCCGATCTCGAGCTGCACAAATACGGACTCGCCTACATCTATCCCGAGGTGCAGCACGCCCAGGTGTTCCGGGACGGCAAGGCGCTGACCATCCACCGCAGCGTCGAGAGCACTGCCAAATCCATCGCGCGTTTCTCGCAAAACGACGCCAAGCGTTACAAAGAGCTCTGCCAGCGCTTCGTCACCGAAATGGGTCCGGTAATGACGGAGTTCATGTACTCGGTGCCGCTGCCTCCGGCCGAGCTCGGCAAAAGGCTCAGCGGCCCGCAGTGGGATGATCTGCTCTCCTACATGCCGTTGACGCTGCATCAGGCGGTCGAGCGCAATTTCGAGAGCGAATATGTTCGCATGTTCTTCAACTGCATCCTGCACGCGATCGCGATCGAGAACGTGCCCGGGGTCGGTGCGTTCTTTCCGCGGCTGCTCAGCCGCCTGACCAAGCTCGGACTGCCGGTCGGCGGCGCCGGCTCGGTTGCGCTGGCGCTCGAGCGGCTCCTCGAAGACAACGGCGCGACGCTCGTCCGCAACGCCCATGTCAGCGCCATCACCTCGGATTCAAAAGGCGTGACGGGCGTCCGCCTGCAGAACGGCGACACCTATTCGGCCAGGTTCGTCGCCAGTGCCATCGACGCGCCGCAGACCATCAGGTTGGCCGGCGAGCAGAATTTTCCGGCGAACGTGGTCGAGGGCATCAGGAGATTCAAATGGTGCTCGCACAGCCTCGTGACCTTGCACCTCGCGCTGAACGAGGCGCCGCGTTACGAGAAGGCTGAAGCCTGGGACCCGGATGTCGCGCGCGCCTGGAATATGATTTTCGGCGTCGACACTACCGAAGGTATCGATCGTATCTTCGACGAGATCCATCAGCAGAAGCTGCCGACCTATTTCGCCGGCAACGGTACCTGCTCGTCGAAATTCGATCCCTCGATCGCGCCGGCCGGCAAGCACGTCGCGTTCTGGTGGCCGTGGGCGCCGTACGATCTCGATGGCGATCCGCAGAACTGGGACAGGCGCAAGGACGAAGTCGCCGATCGGATACTGTCGCAGTGGCGCGAGTTCGCGCCCAACCTCACCGCGAAGAACGTGGTCGCCAAGGCGGTGTTCTCGCCGCTCGACATCGAGCGGCATTGCATCAACATGGTCAGGGGTAGCCACCACGTCGGCGCCTACATGCCGTCGCAGCTCGGCGGCAATCGGCCGACGCCGGACCTCGGCCGCTACACCACGCCGATGAAGGGACTCTACCTCTGCGGCGCCAGCAGCCACACCGGCGGCGCAGTCACCGGTAGCCCGGGCTACAACGCCGCGAACGTCATCACCAAAGAGCTCGGCGTCGCGAAATGGTGGCAGCCGGTGCCCAGTCCGTCCTGGCCGCGTGTGGCGATGGCGACCGCGGCGGAATAGGGAAGGCGTCCGCGCCCCAGCTCTAATGAGCTGTGCCGGCGCTCTGCGGATAAAGCGCCTGGTGGATCAGCCGGCCGAGGGCGGCAATCTGATAGGGCTTTCGCAACACCGGAAATTCCGGATCGCTGTCAAAAGCTCGCGTATAGCCGGTGGTCAGCACGATCGGAATGGCGCCGTAGCGATCGGTGACCTTGCGCGCCAGCGCTAGCCCGTCGAGCTGGCCGGGCAGCGCGACGTCGGTGAAGACCAGATTGACGGCACGCCCCGAGGCCAGCACATCGAGGGCTTCGGACGCCGATTCCACGGCGATGGTCAGATAACCGAGCTGTTCCAACAGCGCGACCGCGACGTCTTTCACGTCCGTGTTGTCTTCCACCACCAGGATGGTCCGCGGGTCGGCCGCCATATAGCGCGTCGTATCTTCCGGCGACGGCGCGGCAATGGGCGCTTCGCTGCGCGGCAGATAGATCGTGACTTTGGTGCCGTGGTCGACCTCGCTCGCGATCTGCACCGTGCCGCCGGAGCGATGTGCCAGGCCGTAAACCTGGGACAGGCCGAGGCCGGTGCCCTTGTCCGGCCCCTTGGTCGTGAAGAACGGCTCGACCACGCGCGGCAACAGATCGGGCGGAATGCCGCAGCCGGTATCGGCGACGCTGAGCGCGACATAGTCGCCGGCCGCGCCGTTCGGCGCCTCGTGCGCGCGCAACGAAACGTTTTCCGCCGCAATCGCTATGCGGCCGCCGTCGGGCATGGCATCGCGCGCATTGACCGCGAGATTGACCAGCGCCAGCTCGAGCTCGGATTTATCGACGCAGACCGGCCACGCCGTGCCGGGGACATCGATCAAGAACTCGATATTGACGTGCATCGTGCCGGCCAGAACGTCGCGAATGGCCGCAACCGTATCGGCGAGGCTGATCACCGTCGGGTTGAGCGGCAATGTGCGCGAGAACGCCAGCAATTGACGGGTCAAATTTTCGCCGCGGGTCGCCGCCATTTCGATGGCCTGAACGGCGCGAACGTCGCGCGCCTCGCTCAGGCGCTTTTTCAGGCTTTGCGCATGGCCGCTGACGATCATCAAAAGATTGTTGAAATCGTGGGCGACGCCGCCGGTCAGTTGCCCGATCGCTTCCATCTTCTGCAAATGGGCGGCCTGCCGCTGCGCGTGCTGCAGCGCGGCTGCGGATTCTTTTTCCGCGGTGACGTGCCGGCCGGCGACGTAGATCAGCCCGTTATCCTCCGTCATGGTCCACTGCAGCCAGCGCCAGGAGCCGTCCTTGTGGCGGAACCGGTTCTCCATCCGCACGGTCGGCACGCCTTGCGCGAGCTCCTTGCGGCCCGCCTCGGAATGGGCGGTGTCGTCGGGATGGCGCAGTTCGCCGACATGCATCGCCTTGATCTCATCCTCGCTCCAGCCGAGGAGCCGGCTCCAGGCCGGATTCATGCTCAGAAAGTAGCCCTCGAAATTCGACACCCCGAGCAGATCTTCCGAGACGTTCCAGATGCGGTCGCGCTCGAGCGTTCGCCGTTCGACTTCTTGCTCGAGCTTTTCGCTGAGCTTGCGCAACTCGCCTTCGATGCGGTCGCGCTCTTGCTCGGCCCGCTTGCGCGCGGTGATGTCGCGGGCGATCTTCGAGGCGCCGACGATGGTGCCGTGCGCGTCCTTGATCGGCGACACGCTCAGCGAAACGGGAAACTGGCTGCCGTCCTTGCGCTGACGGATGGTCTCATAATGATCGAGACTCTCGCCGCGACGAATGCTGGCGAGAATCTTCGGCTCTTCTTTTTGCAATTCGGCCGGAATGAGGATCGTGATCGACTTGCCGATGACTTCTTCCGCCTTATAGCCGAACAGGCTCTCGGCGGCAGTGTTCCAGCTGACGATGATGCCGTCGAGGTCTTTGCTCACGATCGCGTCGCCGGACGATTCCACGATGCTGGCAAGCTGCTCGCGCGCCTGCACGGCGCGGCTCTGCTCGGTGATGTCGAGCAGCGACGCGATCCAGCCGTCGACCTTGCCCGCCGCGTCGGTTTCGGGACGATAGGCGATATGCAGGCGGCGCGGTCCCACTTCCGGAAAATCGATTTCGCAATCGAATTCCAACGCTTCGCCGCGCAACACGCTTTCGATGTGCGGCCGCAGTGTGTTGAAGCCCTTGGCGCCGATCGCTTCGACGATGGTCTTGCCGATGATCTGTTCGCGCCGAACGCCGACCAGATTCGCGTAGGCCTGGCTGACGAAACGATAATGCAGATCGCGGCTGCAGCGCACCAGCATGAAGGGGGTGCGGTTGATCACCGATTGCAGCTCGGCTTCGCTGGCGCGCAACGCTTCCTCGATGCGCTTGCGTTCGGTCAAGGCCTGAAAGCTGCACACCGCGCCTTGAACGCGGCCCGATCTGCTCTTGAGCGGCGCGACGTTCATCAGCACCGGCACGCGCGACCCGTCGGGTTGTTCGATGATGACTTCGGCGCCGACGACCGGCTGGCCGGAGCGCAGCACGCTGGCGACCGGCGTGTCGGCAAAGGGCAGGGGGGCGCCGTCGGCCTGGTAGCGCCGGAAGCCGGAGCCATGTTGCTCGTTGGCATCGCCGATCCGCGGCGCCCGGCCCCACAGCTCGACGGCGCGACTGTTGTAACGAATGAGCGCGGCTTCGACCGTGCACACGCAAAGGCCCGTCGGAATCGCATCCAACGCAGCCTGGTCGAGATCGATAAATACGTCGATGCCGGACGGGATGGCGGCCGCCTTAGAGCGCTGACCACGCATTACAGTTTCCCCCACAGCACGGAACGCGGGTCCGGCTGTCAGGTTCCGCTTGGTTCGGTTTTTTTTCCTTTTCACTGGCACGGCGGTTCCGGCGGCATGAGCTTTAAAGGTTAACAACCGCAATATGGAATGACGGCGCGCTGCAGCGGCGGAAGGCGGAGTAATGCCGCGGGAGGAACATCATACCCGCCTGCCGCGACGGCCGCGGCGCGGCTTAATTGACGTTCTGGTTGAAGTAGGCGGCGCCCCAGATGACGACCACCCAGATTGCCAGCATGAAACCGAGTGTAAGGGCTGCAAGCATCTATTCCCTCCCTGCCTTTATGCTTCTGCCAAAGGCTTGCCCTCATTTTACGACATGCCGAGCGCGCGGGCCATCCCGATCGAACCCATTCGGGATGGGCATCCGCCGCAACGGCGATCGGTCAAGGAAGGCTTTTAAGCAAAATAGATGAGGTAAAGCGCGGCAAAAGCAACGATCACCGCCGCAATCCCGACGCCGAGCACGTAGCGCACATTATGTCCGGTCACGCCCTGGCGCGCTTGCTCGGTCGACACGACGCTGCGCTGCTCGCCTTGCAGATGCCGTTGCCCGAATACCGTGCGGTCCTGAGGAGAGCTCATGGACATTCTCCTACGTTCTGTTGTTGCTTTTGAGGACAACGAATGGGCCGCGGCGCGAGTTCCCTAACGGCGCGGGGACGAGCCACTGGCCCGTCCCCGCTGTCGCGCTCATCGCGAGCACTGCACGCAAACTAAGCGGCTTTATCTTGCGCCTTCAGCCAGTCGTCGACGTCCTTGCGCACCATGTCTTTGGCCAAGCCATAGCGCTCCTGGATCTTGCCTTCGAGCTGGTCGCGCTTGCCGTTGATCGTGGTCAAATCGTCGTCGGTGAGCTGACCCCACTTCTCCTTGACCTTGCCTTTGGTCTGCTTCCAGTTTCCTTCAACGCGGTTCCAGTCCATCGTCATCTCCACACTTTATTGGTGTTGGGTCGATAACGTTGGACGTGCCGGAGGGTTCCGGCGATGGCGAAGCCGCCTTCTTGACTTAATCGCGCTGTGACCTTCAGGATTTGCCCGGCATGAGGGCGCAGCAAAAAGACCGGCGCGACACCAATCCGGCCTTCGGCGGCCGCAAGCTCAAGCTCGGCACGTTCCAGACCAATCTCGATTCCGGCTGCGTCATGTCCGATCTCGACGGCCGGCTCGAGATCACCTGGCCCAACACGGTGACGCTGGCCAAGCTTGCCGACGACATGGATTTCGAGGCGCTGGTGCCGGTGGCGCGCTGGCGCGGCTTTGGCGGCGCGACCGACCCGCAAGGTCCGGGTTTCGAGACCTATACCTGGGCGGCCGGCATCGCCGGCGCGACGCAAGCCGCCGGCGTGATCTCGACCTCGCATGTCGCGCTCAATCATCCGATCATCGCCGCCAAGCAATCGACCGTCATCGATCACATTTCCCAGGGCCGCTACACGCTCAATGTGGTCAACGGCTGGAATTATCCCGAAATGGAAATGTTCGGCGTCTCGCTGCTCAATCACGAGGACCGCTACGCCTGCGCCGAGGAATGGCTCGCCATCGTCAAGCGGCTGTGGACCGAGGACGAGCGCTTCGATCACGAAGGCCGCTTCTACAAGATCAAGGGCGGCTACCTTGAGCCAAAACCGATCCAGCATCCGTATCCGGCGATCATGAATGCCGGCTCGTCGGAGCGCGGCCGGCATTTCGCCTGCAAGCATTGCGATCTGGTCTTCACCAATATCCGCACCCACGACATCGCGACCCACATCGCCCATGTCGAGGCCTATCATCGCCTGGCGCGCGAGGACTATGGCCGCGAGGTGAAAGTGTGGACCAACGCCACCGTGATCCAGGCCGAGACCGAGGCGGAGGCGCGCGCCTTCTACGATTATTATGTCCACGAGAAGGGCGACTGGGTCGCCGCCCGCAACGTCATCGACACGATGGGCGCCGAGATCAATCAGCGCGATTATCCGGAAGCGCGCCGCAAGGCCATGGCCGAGATGATGATCTCGGGCTGGGGCGGTTTTCCGCTGATCGGCACCAAGGAGCAGATCGTCGACGGCCTGGCGCGGCTGTCGCAAGCCGGCTTCGACGGCGTGCTGCTGTCGTGGCCGCGCTACATCGAAGGCATGCGCGAGTTTCGCGATGTGACCTATCCGCTGCTCAAGCAGGCGGGGTTGCGGGGCACGTAGCCCGGATGGAGCGGCAGCGCAATCCGGGAACGATCGGCGGTTGAACGCCGACCCCGGATTTCGCTGACGCTCCATCCGGGCTACTGCTCGACAAAACCGGAGGAAACGCCATGGCGGCGCTCAAGCAAAGCTACGTCCACGGCGCGAGCGAAGTGCCGCTGATCGGCGAGACCATCGGGCAGTTCTTCGACGCGGTCTGCGACAAACATGCGGCGCGGCCGGCGCTGGTCGTGCGGCACCAGAAGGTGCGGCTCAGCTACGGCGAATTGCGCAACGAGGTCGACAAGCTCGCCGCCGGGCTTGCTGACGCTTGGGCTTGAGCCCGGCGACCGCATCGGCATCTGGTCGCCCAACAACAGCGAATGGGTGCTGACCCAATTCGCCACCGCCAAGGCCGGGCTGATCCTGGTCAACATCAATCCGGCCTATCGCATCACCGAGCTGGAATACGCGCTCAACAAAGTCGGCTGCAAGGCGCTGATTCTCGCCGAGCGCTTCAAGACCTCGGACTATGTCGGCATGCTGCGCGAGCTGGCGCCCGAGCTCGGCCATGCCACGCCCGGCAAACTCGAATCGGCGCGGCTGCCGGCGCTGCGCTCGGTCGTTCTGCTCGGCGACAGCTGGCATCCCGGCACGTTCAACTTTTCCGAGATTCTTGCGCGCGGCGGCGAAGCGGAAGCAAAGCGCATCGCCGAACTCGCGCCGCATCCTGCAATTCGACGAGCCGATCAACATCCAGTTCACCTCGGGCACGACCGGATTTCCCAAGGGCGCGACGCTGTCGCACCACAACATCCTCAACAACGGCTATTTCATCGGCGAGGCGATGCGGCTGACGCCGGAGGACCGGCTCTGCATTCCGGTGCCGCTCTATCACTGCTTCGGCATGGTGTTGGGCAATCTCGCCGCGGTGACCCACGGCGCCTGCATGGTGTTTCCCGGCGAAGGTTTCGATCCGCTGGTGACGCTGGAGACCGTCGCCGAGGAACGCTGCACCGCGCTGCACGGCGTGCCGACCATGTTCATCGCGCAAGCTCGATCATCCGGAATTCGAACGCTTCGATCTGACCTCGCTGCGCACCGGCATCATGGCCGGCTCGCCGTGCCCGATCGAGGTGATGAAGCGCGCCGTCGCCAAGATGCACCTCTCCGAGATCACCATCGCCTACGGCATGACCGAGACCATCCCGGTCAGCTTCCAAAGCTCGACCGAAGATCCGCTGGAGCGCCGCGTCTCCACCGTCGGCCGCATCCAGCCGCATCTCGAAGTGAAGATCGTCGACTCTGAACGGCCGCATCGTGCCGCCCGGCACGCCGGGCGAACTGTTGACCCGCGGCTATTCGGTGATGCTCGGCTATTGGGGCGACGAGGAACGCAGCCGCGAGGCGATCGACGCGGCGCGCTGGATGCACACCGGCGACCTCGCCACCATCGACGCCGAGGGCTATTGCAACATCGTCGGCCGCATCAAGGACATGGTGATCCGCGGCGGCGAGAACGTCTATCCGCGCGAGATCGAGGAATTTCTGTACCGGCATCCGAAAATCCAGGACGTGCAGGTGATCGGCGTGCCGGACGACCGCTACGGCGAGGAGATCTGCGCCTGGGTCAAGCTGCGGCCCGGTGTGACCGCCAACGATGAGGAGATCAAAGCGTTCTGCCGCGACCAGATCGCGCACTATAAAGTGCCGCGCTATGTCAAATTCGTCGATGCGTTTCCGATGACGGTGACCGGCAAAATCCAGAAATTCATCATGCGCGAAGAGACCATCGCCGAGCTCGGCCTGAAGGTGCAGAAGACGGCGTGAGCGCCGCTACTGCCCGCTCAACAGCGCCGGATTGTCCCGCACGATCGCCCGATAAAGCGCGAACTGCTCGCGGGTGGCCGCGTCGAGCTCGGCGGGCGGCGATCCGACCGCTTCGGTGCCGATGTCGGCGAGCCGTTTGACGACGCCGGCATCGTGCATGGCTTGATGGGCCGCGGCCGCGAGCTTGTCGATGATCGCCTGCGGCGTGCGGATCGGCGCATAAAGTCCGGTCCAGAACGGCACCTCGTAGTCCAGGCCGACTTCGCGCATGGTCGGCACGTCGGGGATCGACGGCGAGCGGGTGGCGGTCGTCACCGCAAGCGCCCGCACGACGCCGTTCTGGATGTTCTTGGTTTCGGCAGGCACGCCGTCGATCATCATGACCACGCGGCCGGATATCAGGTCCGGCAGCACGGCGACTGTGCCGCGATACGGCACATGGACGATGTCGACTTGGGCTTTCTCTTTGAACAGCTCGGTGGCGAGATGCACCGCCGTGCCGGTCCCCGAGGAGCCATAGCTGTATTTGCCGGGATTGGCTTTCAACAGCGCGATGAAATCCGCCATGGTCTTGACCGGCAAAGTCGGCGTGACGATCATCACCGGCGCAAAACGGGCGATCAGCGACACCGGCGCCAGATCGTGCAGCCAGTCGTAGGACAGGTTTTGGGTGACAGCGGCATGGGTGATGCCGGTGACGGAGTGGTAGAGCAGCGTATAGCCGTCGGGATCGGCCCGCACCACGGCGTCGGTCGCGATGGCGCCGCCGCCGCCGCCCTGATTGATGATGGCG
The DNA here is from genome assembly GCA_963831975.1 of uncultured Alphaproteobacteria bacterium. Lineage (GTDB taxonomy): Bacteria > Pseudomonadota > Alphaproteobacteria > Rhizobiales > Xanthobacteraceae > BOG-931. Next base: position 740,524 of record CAWHSO010000018.1, on the reverse strand, counting down.
ATCTGCTGGCCGAGAATCTCCGAAAGCTTTTCGGCGGCGATCCGCGCCGTGACGTCGATGCCGCCGCCCGGCGGAAACGGCACATACATCTTGATCGGCCGCGACGGAAAATCGGCTTGCGCGTGGGCCGCCGCCCCACATGCGGCCAGGATGCACGCCATCAACGCGGCGCCTTGCAGCAGTTTCCTCATCGCGATCACTTTTGTTTGCCGGTGCCGAAGCGGCCGGCCGGCGACGAGTATCCCGGACCCTTCGGGGTCGCACAAGCTTGCGCCGCCGGATGGGCCGCATGCGGCAGGCGCACGGCCGCGTTGATTGCTGCAGCCTGTCGGACAATGCCATAGTCGCGGCGCCTGCAGCCGGAATTGCAAAAAAAATGAAACTCAGCACCGAACGCATCCTGACCACGCATGTCGGCAGCCTGCCGCGGCCGGACGATCTGTTCGAGCTGATGCTGGCGCGCATGGACGGCAACGCCGATCGACGAGCAGGTCTACGCCGAACGGGTGCGTAACGCGGTGCGCGATTGCGTGCGGCAGCAGGTCGACGCCGGCCTCGACGTCGTCAGCGACGGCGAAATGGCCAAGCCGAGCTTCATCACCTACGCGGCGTCGCGCTTGAGCGGCCTGGAAAAGCGCGAAGGTTTTCGGCCGAGCCCGTTTGCCAATACGCGCGAGACGCGCGACTTCCCCGAATATTATCAGTCCACGATTGCCGAGCAGGTCAGCGCCCGGCGCCGCCGCGCACTGATGGTTTGCTCAGGCCCCGTCGCCTACAAAGGCCATGCCGCGCTCAAGGCCGATCTCGACACGCTCAAAGCGGCGCTGAAGGGGGCCGGCGCGGCTGAGGCTTTCGTGCCGGCCATCGCGCCGTCCAATGTCGAGGCGACGACACCGAACGAATATTATCCGACGCCGGAGGCGTACGTCTTCGCCATCGCCGAAGCGATGCGCGAAGAATACCGGGCGATCGTCGATGCCGGGTTTTTGTTGCAGATCGACGATCCGTTCCTGGTGACCTACTACATCACGCGGCCGGACCTCGACATCGCCGCCTGCCGCAAATGGGCCGAGTTGCGCGTCGAGGCGCTCAACGCGGCGCTGTCCGGAATCCCCGAGGACCGGATTCAATTCCACACCTGCTACAGCATCAATATGGGCCCGCGCATCCACGACATGCAGCTCAAGGACATTGTCGACATCATCCTTCAGGTCCGCGCGGGCGCCTATTCGTTCGAGGCGGCGAATCCGCGCCACGAGCACGAATGGGAAGACTGGCGGCGGATAAAAATACCGGACGACAAGGTGCTCATTCCCGGCGTGATCACGCAGTCGACCGTGCTGGTGGAGCATCCCGAATTGGTGGCGCAGCGTATCGCCCGGTTCGCATCGATCGTCGGGCCGCGAGCGCGTGATCGCCGGAGCGGATTGCGGTTTCGCCTCGTTCGCCGGATCGAACGAAGTGCATCCGTCGATCGTATGGGCAAAGTTCAAGGCGCTGGTCGACGGCGCACGCCTCGCCAGCCGGCAATTACGGCCATAGCGGCCGTCTGGATTTCGCTCAGATATCGATGACGATGTCGCAGACCAGGCCGTCGGCGCGCCAATCGAATTTGAGCTCGCCGTTGAGCTGCTCGCAGATGCGCGTCATCACCCGCGTGCCGAAACCCTTGCGCGTCGGCGGCATCACCGCCGGGCCGTCGGTCTCGACCCAGCGCACGGCCAGCCGGTTGATCGATTGCAGCCGCCAGCTCACCGCGATCCGTCCTGACGGAATCGACAGCGCGCCGTATTTGACGGCGTTGGTGGTCAGTTCGTGCAGCGCGAGCGCGATGGCTTGCGCCGGCTGCTGCTCCAACATCAGGCTCGGGCCTTCGATCCGCGCGCGCGAGCCGTCTTCGCCATCGTCTTTCGCGCAGTAGGGCGACAATTCTTCCAGCGCCAGGTTGCGCAGGTCGGCGCCGGCCCAGCGCGATTGCGCCAATAGCGTATGGGCGTTGGCCAAGGCGCGCAGCCGGCCTTCGATCGCGCTTTTGAGCTCGGCCGCCGTCTCGCCGTTGGTGAGATGCACGGTGGCTTGCGCCAGCGCCAACAGGTTCTTGGTGCGATGGTCGGCCTCGCGGGCGAGCAGGTTGATCTGCTCCTCGCGGCGCTTCTGCTCGGTAATGTCGCGGGCGATCTTCGAGGCGCCGACGATGCGGCCCAGCGCCGTCGGTGATCGGCGACACCGTGAGCGAGATCGAGACCATGCCGCCATCCTTGCGCCGGCGCACGGTCTCGAAATGATCGATGCGTTCGCCGCTGCGGATGCGTTCCAGGATCCGGGTCTCTTCGTCGCGATGCTGTTCGGGAATCAACATCGTGATCGGCTTGCCGATGGCCTCCTGCTCGAGATAGCCGAACAGCCGCTCGGCGCCCTTGTTCCAGGTGGCGATCACGCCGTTGAGGTCCTTGCTGATGATGGCGTCGTCGGACGTTTCGACGATCGCGGCGAGACGATGCGACACCTGCTCGGCGCGCTGCTGCTCGCCCATGTCGATCAGCATGTTGACGGCGCCGACGAAGGCGCCGGAGGCATCGTGCAACGGGGTGGGAAACGCCATGAAGGGCACGCGGCTGCCGTCGGGCCGCTCGGCGATGGCCTGGCCGCCGCGCACCGCGCGGCGCTGCTTCAAGGTGATCGCCATGGGGCAGGCATCGTGCGGCATCGGCGTGCCGTCGGGCCAGAACAGCCGCCACGAGCCGCACCACAGATCGGTGTTGAGTTTCGGGCGGCGGCCCCACATGGCGGCAGCCGCCTCATTGAAATAGGTGATCCGGCCGTCGGCATCGGTCAGGTAAATGGCGGCCGGCAGCGCGTTGAGGAATTGGTTCAGGCGCGCGGCATCGGCGACATCCGGCAACGGCTCCTGGAGCGGCAATGCCGGGAGGACGCCGGTTACGATCTTGGACAAGTCAATTCCCAATTGTGACATGGCACGGCCCCGCGGGAATGCACCCGGACCAGAAACACCGCGGCGCCATTTAGGTTCCATGGCCGGAACAGATTCGTTTCGCGGCGAGGCGGTCGCGAGACGAAATGTTCGTGAAATGTCGTGCGTCAATCTGGCGCGCAGAGAAGTATGCGTCGCGCGGCGGAACTGACACGCGCGGGCAAGGTTACTCCAAAGCACATAACGAGCCCGAGCGGCATGCGAACTTCAATGTTCAGGGACTCGGAGAGGGACGACACCAAGAGGAACATCATGAGGAACAAGTTATTGGCTACGGTTGCGATGACGGCGCTGATCGGATGCACGTCATTGGCCGTGGCGCAAAATGCCGGCACGGAAGCCCCGCCCGCCAAAGCCACGACGCAACCGCCGGGCGGCCAGCAGCATCAGATGGCACCGGGCGGCGCCATGGGCCATCAGCAGCCGGGCGCCCAGATGAAGCCCGAGCAGCCGGGCGGACAGATGAAGCCAGGCGGCAGCGCGCAAAATCAGCCTCCGCAGGCGGCGCCTGATCGGCAGGAAGGCAAGGGCTTCTCGCAAGAAGAACACCCCGGCAATGCGACGCCGCAGCGTGGCGCCCAAGACAATGACAAGGCCACCGACAAGGCCAAAGACAACGACCGGGCCGGTGCAAACGGCAACCAAGACCGCGTCGGCCAGCAAAACGGTGCTCCGGGCCGGGCTTCCGGCGGCGCCAATGTCCAGCTGACGCAAGACCAGCGCACCAAGATCAAGGACGTCGTGGTCCGCGATCGCAACGTGGCGCGCGCCGACAATGTGAACTTCAACATTCGCGTCGGCGTGGCCGTTCCCAGGACCGTTCACGTCGCGGTGCTGCCGCCCGAGGTCGTGACGATCGTTCCGGAATACCGCGGCTTCGAGTATGTCTTGGTCGGCGATCAGCTCTTGATCATCGATCCGAACACGTTGGAGATCGTCGCCATTCTGCCGGCGTAACAACGCGGTTCAAAGATGAGGAAAGCCCGTGCCGGCGTTCGGCGCGGGCTTTTTCGCGGCGCCTCGGCCATCAGACAATGTGCGCCGGCGACAGCTTGCACGGCCGGTCGCCGCGCTCGATCTGGATGGTCGGGTGGCCGATGCCGAAGCGTTGCTGCAAGCCGATATAGACCACGTCGAGAAAATCGGACTGCGGATCGCCGTCCGGCATGACCAGATGGCAGGTCAACGCCGTCTCGGTGGTGCTCATCGGCCAGATGTGCAGGTCGTGCACCTCGGCGACCGCGGGCAGCGACTGCAGATAGACGCGAACGGCGCCGGGATCGATCTGCGGCGGCACGCCTTGCAATGACATTTTCGCGGCGTCGCGCAATAGCCCCCACGTGCTCCACACGATCACGCCGGAAATCACCAGGCTCGCGACCGGATCGACCCAGAGCCATCCGGTCAGGAGGATGATCAGGCCGGCGACGACGACACCCGCGGAGACGGCGGCGTCGGCGACGAGATGCAGGAACGCGCCATAGACGTTGAGGTCGCCGGTATTGCCGCGCGACAGGACCGCGGCGGCGGCGCCGTTGATGAGAATAGCGAGCGCCGCCACCACCATCACCGTCACGCCGGCAACCGGCGCCGGCGCGAACAGGCGCTCGATCGCCGCCCAGGCGATGGCGCCGGTTACGACCAGAAGGATCGTGGCGTTGATCAGCGCGGCGATAATCGACGTCGAGCGGAAGCCGTAGGTGTAACGCTCGGTCGGATGTTTTTGCGAGATGGCATGGCTGGCCCAGGCCAAGACCAGCGCCAGCACGTCGCCGGCATTGTGGCCGGCGTCGGCAAGCAGCGCCATGGAATGCGCCAGCACGCCGTAAGTCGCTTGAATTGCGACCAGAGCTATATTGAGAACCGTGGCAATGGCGAAAGCGGACCCGAACGTGGCCGGCGCATGGCTGTGGCCATGGTGGTGATGGCCGTGATGGTGGTCATGATGATGACGGTGACCATGCTCGTGCGCCTGATGCGACGCCATGTGCTTTCCGACTCTCGATCGCCCGCGCTCATGCTAGAGCATTTTCGCGCCGGCGAGCAACGCACGCCACGCACTGGGCGCGGTGAAATAATGTAACAATGCCAAAATGGTGCGACCGTTCGGCCCTTCCTAGGTCCCATGCCGCGGTGTAGCGTGCTGGCGCGGCTACATCGGCAACTGCGAGCGACAACAGGGAGGATTTCGTGCCGACATTCATCTTGTCGCTGAACTGGACCGAACAAGGCATCCGCTCGGTCAAGGAGACGCCGAAGCGCGCCCAGGCCATACGCGAGCTCGGCAAGAGAATGGGCGTCGACATCAAGGCGATTTATCTGACCACCGGAGATTCCGATCTGCTCGCCATCGTCGAAGCAACCGACGGCGACAACATCGCCAAATTCGCCATGACGCTTGCCGCCGCGGGCAATGTGCGCACGCGCACGGTGCGGGCCTGGCCCGAGGCCGAAGCGATGAAGCTGATTTCCGAACTGCCGTAACGGCCCGCGAGCGCTCCCATGACATTGGCACGCCGCCGTTTTCTGCAACTCGCCGGCACCGCTGCTGCGCTGCCGGCGCTGCCGGACTTCGCCGCCGCGCTGGATTATCCGGTGCGGCCGATCCACTTCGTCGTCGGCTTCGCCGGCGGCAGTGGGCTGGACATCACCGCGCGCCTGATCGGCCAAGCCATGTCGGAGCGGTTCGGCCAGACCGTGGTCATCGACAACCGGCCCGGTGCCGGCACCAATATCGCCACCGAAGCGGTGGTGAACGCGCCACCCGACGGCTACACCATCCTGATGGTGTCGACGGCGTCGTTCACCAACGGCGCGCTCTATGAGCATCTCAACTTCGATTTCATCCGCGACATCGCGCCGGTTGCGAGCGTGAGCCGCGGCGCCTTCGTCATGCTGGTCAATCCGGCATTTCCGGCCAAGACCGTCCCCGAATTCATCGCCTATGCTAAAGCGCATCCCGGCGTCACGGTTGCGTCGGCCGGCAACGGCACCGTCACCCACGTCTCCGGCGAGATGTTCAAGATCATGACCGGCATCGAGACGGTGCATGTGGCCTATCGCGGCGAGCCGCAAGCGCTGACCGATCTGATCGCCGGCCAGGTGCAATGCGATTTCAACACCCTGTCGGGCGCGACCGAATTCATCAAGACCGGCAAGCTACGCGCGCTCGGCGTCACCACCGCGCAACGCTCGGAGATCTTTCCCGACATTCCGGCGATCGGCGAATTCGTGCCGGGATACGAAGCCAATCTGTGGAACGGCATCGGCGCGCCGAAAGCGACGCCGCCTGAGATCATCGACAAGCTCAACGCTGCCATCAATGCCGGCCTGAACGATCCGAGGGTCAAAGCCCAGTTCGCCGAGCTCGGCAGCCTGACGGCGCCGCTGACGCCGGCCGAATACGGCAAAATCATCGTCAGGGAGACCGAGCGATGGGGCAAGGTGATCCGCGCCGCCGGGATCAAGGCCGAGTGAGCTGGGTCAGTAGCCGGTGAAAGGTTGGTCGTCATGAAGCGTTCACGCCGGAATTTTCTCACGCTGGCGACGGGCCTCGCCGCGAGCCCGGCACTGGCGCGTATCGCCAAGGCTGACGATTACCCGTCGCGGCCGATCCATCTGGTCGTGCAAACTCCGCCCGGCGGCTCGCCCGACATCGTCGGGCGGCTGATGGCGCAATGGCTGTCGGAGCGGCTCGGCCAGCCGGTGGTCGTCGATAACCGGGCAGGCGCCAGCGGCAATATCGCAACCGAATTCGCGCTCAAGGCGACGCCCGATGGCTACACGCTGCTTCTCGCCATGTCGTCCAACGCGATCAACCCCTCGATCTACAACGACCTGCATTTCAATTTCATGCACGACGCCGCGCCGGTGGCGAGCATTTCGCTCATTCCTCTGGTGATGGAAGTGAACCCGGCGGTGCCGGCCAAGACGATTCCGGAATTCATCGCTTACGCCAAGGCCAATCCGGGCAAGATCAACATGGCGTCCGGCGGCACCGGCACGCCGCTTCACGTCGCCGGCGAATTGTTCAAGATGATGGCCGGCGTCGATCTCACCCATGTCGCCTATCGCGGCGAGTTGGCGGCGATGCCCGATCTGCTCAGCGGCCAGATGCAGGTCATGTTCGGCGTCATGCCGGCGTCGCTCGGCTATATCAGGGACGGCCGGGTGCGCGCGCTCGGCGTGACCAGCGCCAAGCGCCAGGACCTCTTGCCGGACGTTCCGGCGATCGCCGAATTTCTGCCGGGCTACGAAGCGAGCGGCTGGTACGGGGTCGCCGCGCCCGCCGGAACGCCGCCGGACGTCGTCGCGAAACTCAACAAAGAGGTCAACGCCGCGCTGGCCGATGCCGGGATGCGCAAGCGCCTCGACGATCTCGGCTGCGGCGTATTTGCCGGCTCGCCCGCCGATTTCGGCAAATTCATTGCCGACGAAACCGAGAAGTGGGCCAAGGTGAACAAGTTCGCCAATATCAAGGCCGAGTGATCCGCCGTCTTTTATTGGAGGGATGACGTGAAACTTCCCCGCCGCGAATTTTTGCAACTGACCGCGGGCGCCATGGCGCTTCCGGCGCTGTCCGCTGTCGCCGCGGCGCAAACCTATCCCGACCGGCCGGTGCGGATTATTTCCGGTTACCCGCCGGGCGGCATCAGCGACACCTATGCGCGGCTGATGGCGCAATGGCTGTCGCAGCAGCTTGGCCAGCAATTCATCGTCGAGAATCGCCCGGGTGCCGGCGCCACCCTTGCCGCGGAAGCGGTGGCGAAATCCGCGCCCGACGGTTACACGCTGTTGCAGACCACTTCGGCCGACGCCTGGAATGAGACGCTCTATCAGAACCTCAATTTCAATATCGTTCGCGATTTTTCCGCCATCGCCACGATGTCGCGCGGCTCGGGCCTGCTCGTCGTCAACCCGTCGCTGCCTGTGCAATCGGTTCCCGAACTGATCGCTTATGCCAAGAATAATCCAGGCAAGGTCACCATGGCCTCGGCCGGTGTCGGCAGCGCGCCGCACATGTTCTGGGAGCTGTTCCGCACCAAGACCGGGGTCGACATGGTGCATGTGCCGTATCGCGGCGGCGGGCCGGCCGTGGTCGATCTGCTCGGCGGCCAGGTCCAGGCCTATTTCGGCACCTTCCCGTCGACGATCGAACAGGTGCGGGCAGGCAAACTGCGCGCCTTGGCGGTGACCAGCCCGACGCGCGCGGCGGTGCTGCCCGATGTTCCGGCCATGGCCGAATTCCTGCCGGGCTTCGAAGCCAGCATCTATGTCGGGCTTGCCGCGCCCCGCGGCACTCCGGCCGCGATCATCGACACGCTCGGCGCGACGCTCAGTCGCGCGCTTGACGATCCGGCGATCACGCGGCGGATCGCCGAATTCGGCGACGCGCCGCTTCGGCTGTCGCCGGCCGCTTTCAGCAAGCTGGTCGCCGACGAAACGGAAAAATGGGCGGACGTGATCCGCGCCGGCCACATCAAGGCGGAATGACCATGACACTGTCGCGCCGGACTTTGCTGTCGCTGGCAACGAGCGCTGCCGCGCTCCCCGCCGCATCGCGGCTCGCGCTGGCGCAAGCCTATCCGGCGCGGCGCGGTGCATCTCCTCGTCGGATTTGCCGCCGGCAGCGCTTCCGACATCATCGCCCGCCTGATCGCGCAAAAATTATCGGAGCAACTCGGCCAGCCGGTCGTGGTCGAGAACCGGCCGGGCGCCGGCACCAACATCGCCGCCGAAGCGGTCACGCGCGCGCCGGCCGACGGCTATACGCTTCTGCTCGCGACCTCGACCAACGCGGTCAACACCACGCTCTATCAGCACCTCAGTTTCAATTTCTCTACCGATATCGCGCCGGTCGCCTTGATCGATCTGGTGCCTTATGTGCTCGAGGTCACGCCGTCGCTGCCGGCCAAGACGCTGCCCGAGTTCATCGCCTATGCCAAAGCCAATCCGGGCAAGATCAACATGGCGTCGAACGGCATCGGCTCGGGGCCGCACGTCGCCGGCGAGCTGTTCAAGATGATGGCCGGCGTCGATCTGGTTCATGTGCCCTATACCGGCAATCCTTATTCCGATCTGATCGGCGGTCAGGTGCAGGTGATGTTCTCGCCGATCCCGGCGTCGATCGGCTATGTCCGATCCGGCCAGCTGCGGCCATTGGCGGTCGGCTCCACGACACGGATTGCGGTATTGCCGGACGTGCCGACCGTGGCCGAATTCCTGCCGGGCTACGACGCCAGCGGCTGGCACGGCATCGGCGCGCCGAAAGGCACGTCGCCGGACATCGTCCAAAACCTCAACAAGGCGGTCGGCGCCGATCTCGCAGATCCCGCGTTCAAAACCAAGATCGCCGATCTCGGCGGCGTGCCGACGGCAATGACGGCGGCCGCGTTCGGCAAATTCATCGCCGACGAGACCGAGAAGTGGGCCAAGGTCAACAAATTCGCCGACATCAAAGCCGAATGAAATTTCCGCGGCGAAAATTCCTGTATTTGGCCGCGGGCGCGGCTGCTGTGCCGATAGCAACGCGTCGCGCGCGTGCGCTCGATTATCCGACGCGGCCGGTGCGGCTGGTCGATGGCTTTGCCGCCGGCGGCTCGGTCGACATTTTTGCGCGGTTGTTGTGCCAGTGGCTGTCGCAGCGGCTCGGCCAGCCGTTCGTGGTCGACAACAGACCGGGCGCGGCGACCAACATCGCGACCGAAGAAGTCGCCCGCGCGGCGCCCGACGGCTATACACTGCTGTGGACCACGACGGCGAACACCACCAACGCGACGATCTACAATAACCTCGGTTTCAATTTCATCCGCGACATCGCGCCGGTAGGAACCATCGACCGCTTTCCTTTGGTCATGGAGGTCAACCCCGCAGTGCCGGCGAAAACGGTGCCCGCGTTCATCGCCTACGCCAAACAAAATCCCGGCAAGATCAATTACGGCACGGGCGGCATCGGCACCATCCAGCACGTCGCCGGCGAGCTTTTCAAGTTCATGACCGGCGTCGATCTCGTTCACGTGCCGTATCGCGGCGCGGCTTTGGTGCTCAACGATCTGTTGGCCGGACAAGTGCAGCTCAGCTTCAGCCCGATTGCGTCGTCGCTCGGCTATATCCGCGCCGACCGGCTGCGCGCGCTCGCGGTAACCGGCCCGGCGCGCTCGCCGGCGCTGCCCGACGTGCCCACCGTGAGCGAATTCCTGCCGGGCTACGAGGCGTCCGCCGTGGACGGCATCGGCGCGCCGGCCAACACGCCGGCGGACATCGTCGACAAGCTCAACACCGAGGTGAATGCCGCGCTCGCCGACCCGGCGATCCAGGCGCGGCTTGCCGACCTCGGCAGCGTTCCGCTATCGATGTCGCCGGCCGACTATCGAGCTTTCATCGCGGCCGAAACCGAGAAATGGGCCAAGGTGATAAAATTCGCCGGCATCAAGGCGGATTGACCAAGGGAGAAGCACATGGAACGCCGAAAAGTTCTGCAGCTGGCCGCAGGCGCCGCCGCGCTGACGCTCGCGCCGCGCAGCGCGTCGGCGCTCGATTATCCGACGCGGCCGGTGCACATCGTCGTCGGCTATCCGCCGGGCCTGTCGCCCGACATCATCGCGCGCCTCATCGGCCAGGCGCTGTCGGAGCGGCTCGGCCAGCAATTCATCGTCGACAACCGCCCGGGCGCGGCCAGCAATATCGGCACCGAAGTCGTCGCTCACGCGACGCCGGACGGCTATACGCTGCTGCAGACCGTCTCGGCCAATGCCATCAACGCCACGCTTTATCAGCATCTGAATTTCGATTTCGCGCGCGACCTCACGCCGGTCGCCGCCATCGGCCGCACGCCTTTCGTCATCGTGGTCAATCCGCAATTCCCGGTCAAATCGGTGCCCGAGCTGATCGCCTATGCCAAGGCCAATCCCGGCAAGATCAACATCGCGTCGGCCGGCGTCGGCACCGGGCCGCATGTCGCCTGCGAATTGTTCAAGATGATGACCGGCACCGACATGGTGCAGGTGCCGTACAAGGGCAGCTACATGACCGATCTGCTCGGCGGACAAATTCCGATCGCGTTCGGGCCGATCGCGCAAATCATCGAGGACGTCAGAGGCGGCAAGCTCATCGCCATCGGACTGACCACGCCGACGCGTTCGGCCGCCGCGCCGGACATTCCGGCCATCGCCGAATTCGTGCCGGGCTATGCGGCGGCCGGTTGGTACGGCATTTGCGCGACCACGGGCACGCCGGACGAGATCGTCGAGAAATTGAACGCGGCGATCAGTGCCGGCGTCAACGATCCCGGCCTGAAGGCCAAGTTGCTGAACCTGGGCGTGGAACCGGTCACGATGTCGGTTGCGGAGTTCAAGAAATATGTCGCCGACGGAAATCGCCAAATATGCCAAGGTGATCGAGTTCGCCGGTATCAAGACCGAATGATTGACCGGGGACCGGCCGCCGCCGTTCGATGGGAGGAGTACATGAAGAAACTGCCACGCCGAGAATTTTTGCACCTGGCCGTCGGCGCCGCCGCGGTCGCGGCGCTGCCGCGTAGCGCCGCGCGCGCTCGATTATCCGACGCGGCCGGTGCACATCGTCGCCGGCTATCCCGCCGGCGCCGGGCCCGACATCATCGCGCGCCTGATCGCGCAAGCGCTGTCGGAATCGACTGGGCCAGCAATTCATCGTCGACAACCGGCCGGGCGCGTCGAGCAATATCGGCGCCGAAATCGTCGCGCACGCGGCGCCGGACGGCTACACCTTGCTCACGACGGTGTCGACCAATGCGGTCAACGCCACGTTCTACACCAACCTCAATTTCAATTTCGGCCGCGACCTGGTGCCGGTCGCCGGCATCGGTCGCACGCCCTTCGTCTTCGCCGCCTATCCGGGATTCCCGCCCAAGACGATCCCCGAACTGATCGCCTATGCCAAGGCCAATCCGGGCAAGGTCAACTTTGCCACCCAAGGCGTCGGCTCCGGGCCGCACGTGTCCGCCGAATTGTTCAAGATGCTGACCGGCGTCGACCTCGTGCATCTGCCGTATAAGGGCAATTACACCACCGATCTGATCGGCGGCCAGATTCCGCTTGCGGTCGCGCCGATGGCGCAGGTGATCGAGTTCATCCGGGACGGCAGGCTGCGCGGCATTGCCGTCACCACGGCGACGCGTTCGGATGCGCTGCCGGATGTGCCGGCGATCAGCGAATTCGTGCCGGGCTACGAGGCGGTCGGCTGGTACGGCATCACCGCGCCGGCGGGCACGCCCGCCGACGTCGTCGCGAAACTGGCTGCGGCGATCGTCGCCGCGGGCGGCGATGCGACGTTCAAATCGCGCCTTGTCGCCTTGGGCGTCGAGTCGACGCCGATGAACACGGCGCAATTCAGCAAATTCGTCGCCGACGAAATCGACAAATGGGCTAAGGTGGTCAAATTCGCGGCCATCAAGGCCGATTAAGTCCCATGCCCGATCCGACCGCCGCGCCGTCCGCTGCCATTGAAGTCCCGCCCGGCACCGAGCCGGCGATCCGCACCATCGCCATGCCGGCCGACACCAATCCGCACGGCGATATTTTCGGCGGCTGGCTGCTCTGCCAGATGGACCTCGCCGGCGCGTCGGTCGCGGTGCGCCGCGCCGGCGGCCGCGTTGTAACTGTCGCCATCACCGCGATGGCGTTTCATCGCCCGGTCTGCGTCGGCGACCAGGTCTCCTGCTACGGTTCCGTCGCGAAGATCGGCACCACCTCGATCACCATCAAGATCGAGAGTTGGGCGTTGCGCGGCACCGGCACGACGGCGATCAAGGTGACGGAAGGGCTGTTCACTTACGTGCGCGTCGATCCCGACGGCCACCCGCAGCCGATCGCGGCGCAATAGCTCGGATCGAACGCAGCCAGCCCGGCAGCGATCGGGCAATTTCAAACGCGATTCCGGGATTACGCTTGCGCTCAATCCGGGCTGCGGCCGCTGTGACGCGCGGCACACATATTGCATCAGCCGGTGTCTACACTTAAATCGTTTCGAACCCTCGACCGACACAACCTATGCAACAGCAGTCTATGCAACAGCGGTGAAAATGTCAGTCGCCACAGCAAAAGCACGAAAAAGGAGTACGAAGATAAGTCAGTCGCCCGTCATTCGTAAGCTTCAACCGATGGAAGAATCCAAGAGCCGCGATGTCAGCGAGGCATCGGGCCAATGGCCGAAGTTCCTCGCGATATTTTCCAACCCCGATCTGCCCATGGTCGTCGCATTCTGTCTTCTTGGATTGTTGCTGGCCCTCACTTTGATTCTGCGATTTCCGGATTTTGGCGCGGTGATCGAGCAATACAATCAATTCTGAGGGAACTTCAGATTGCTGTCACCCTCCCCTTGCAGGTGAGGTTCAGGTCGGCAGCAGAGGCACGATCGCGGCGTGCTGCAAATCTGCGGCGGAAACCTCGGGCGGTCCCCATTGCACGGTGCGATAGTCGAAGCCGGCGGCAAGCGTGGGTTTGATGATGGCGAAAAACGGCGACACGTCGAAATCGCGCGGCGTGTAGAGGCCGTAGGTGCGGATGTGGTCCATCTCGCTCCTGCACATAGGGCGCGATGCCGTAGGTCTTGCCGTTGATCGAGGCGCGCTCGGGCAGGATCGGATAGTGGATCGAGGCATAGGCTTGCGCGATCAGCGTCGAGCAGATCGCGCGTGTCGGATCGCCGCAACCGATCGACAGCATGCGGCGGCGAAACCACACCGGCACCGGAGGGTAGGGGAACAGATAGCGCGCGAGATCGACGATGCGTTGCGAATCGTACTGCGTGCCGAGGCGCTTGAGCGCGTAGTCGATGACCTTTTGCCGGTTCGCGTCGTCGAGGCCCACGGCGCGGCAAATCCGGGTGTGGGAGCCGACATATTTCGACAGCGGCACGGTGACGACGCCGGTTTCGGCTTCCGCCTCCAAAAGCACGTTCGGCTCGCCGTGCGGTGAGACGTCGCCCGGCCGCTCGCCGACATAAAGCGCGGCATGCGACCAGGTGCTCTGGGTCAGATATTTGATGGTGGCGGCAAGCCGGGTGTTGCCCTCGACCAGAAGAATGTCGCCGGGCTGCAGCGCGTCGCGGACGACGTCGGGGTCGGGCGCATAAAACGGCGCGTAACGGCCGGTGGGCCGCGCCAGATATTTGAGGATTTTGGCGCTGAGATACGCCTCGATCTTGTCGAACATGAGCCGCAATCCTACCTGCGGGCAAAGGTATTTGGCCTGTCAGCCGGCCTTGCCCGTTCTATGCCCAGCGAGGGCCGTCACCCACGCGAAATTGTAACATTTCGCCGCGCGGAACCTATAGTCTTGCAGCGAATCATCGAAACGGCGGCGCCTTAGCGGCCGCCGGCACAAGCCCGGGGACAGCCGATGTCGCAGTCATCGTTCCGGCGGGACTTCCTCACCAAGCCGATCTTTCGCCTGGCGCAGCATGCGCTGCCGCGCCTGTCCGACACCGAGCGCGAAGCCATCGAGGCCGGCGACGTGTGGTGGGACGCCGAATTGTTCACCGGCAATCCCGATTGGCGGAAGCTTTTGGCCTTCGCGCCGGCGAAGTTGTCGGCAGAGGAGCAGCAATTCCTCTCAGGCCCCGTCGAAGAGCTCTGCGGCATGCTCGACGACTGGAAGATCAATTGGCAATGGCACGACCTGCCGCCGGAGGTCTGGGACTTTCTGAAATCGCGCAAATTCTTCGCCATGATCATTCCGAAGCAATATGGCGGGCTCGGCTTCTCGGCCTACGCCCATTCGGAAGTCATCCGCAAATTGTCGTCGTGCTCGATCTGCGCCGCCGTCACCGCCATGGTGCCGAACTCGCTCGGCCCGGGCGAATTGCTGCTGCAATTCGGCACCAAGGCGCAGCAGGATTACTGGCTGCCGCGGCTCGCCCGCGGCGAGGAAATTCCCTGCTTCGGCCTGACCAGCCCGGAAGCCGGCTCCGACGCCGCCTCGATGATCGATTCCGGCGTGGTCTGCCGCGGCACGTTCGAGGGCCGCGAGACCGTCGGCATCCGGCTCAATTGGCACAAGCGCTACATCACGCTCGGCCCGATCGCGACCGTGCTGGGGCTCGCCTTCAAGCTTCACGATCCCGATCACCTGATCGGCACCCGCGACGACATCGGCATCACGCTGGCGCTGGTGCCGACCAATCTGCCCGGCGTCAGCATCGGGCGGCGTCATCTGCCGGCCATGCAGGTTTTCCAGAATGGCCCGAACTGGGGCCATGACGTCTTCATCCCGATCGACAATGTCATCGGCGGCGTCGATCAGGTCGGCAAGGGCTGGAAAATGCTGATGAGCGCGCTGGCCGCCGGCCGCGGCATTTCGCTGCCGTCGTTGTCGGCGGCGGGCGCGGCGTTTTCCGCCGACGTCACCGGCGCCTATGCGCGCATCCGCGAGCAGTTCCACGTGCCGATCGCAAAATTCGAGGCGATCCAGGAACGGCTCGGCCGCATCGCCGCCACCGCCTATCTGCTCGACGCCGCGCGGCGCATGACCTGCGCGGCGCTCGATGACGGCCATCATCCGGCCGTGGTCACCGCCATCATGAAGGCGCAGGCCACCGAGCGCATGCGCGTCGCGGTCAGCGACGCCATGGACGTGCACGGCGGCAAGGCCATCATCGAAGGGCCGTTGAATTATCTCGGCAGCCTTTATCGCGGCGTGCCGATCGCCATCACGGTGGAAGGCGCCAATATCGTCACCCGCGCGCTGATCCAGTTCGGCCAAGGCGCGATCCGCTGCCATCCTTATCTGCTCAAGGAAATGCAGGCGCTCGAAGACGCCGACCGCGAGCGCGGCCTCGATGCCTTCGACAAGGTGTTCTGGGCCCATGTCGGCCACAGCCTCGCCAATACCATGCGCGCCTTCGGCCGCGCCTGGACCGGCGGCTTGTTCGCGCCGGCGGCCGATGCCGGCGCGGCAACAAAATTCTACCGCCAGCTCAGCCGCCATGCCGCGGCCTTTGCGCTCGCCGTCGATCTGTCGCTGCTCACGCTCGGCGGCGCCTTGAAGCGCAAGGAGATGATCTCGGCGCGGTTCGGCGACATTCTTTCCGAGCTTTATCTCTCGAGCGCGGCGCTCAAGCGCTGGAACGACGAAGGCCGCCAGCAGGACGATTTTCCGCTGCTGCAATACTGCATGGAGGCGAGCCTCGCCACCATCGAGACGCGCTTCGACGAGCTCATCGCCAACTTCCCGGTGCGGCCGGTGGCGTGGCTGCTGCGCTTTCTGATCCAGCCGCTCGGCCCGCGCCGCCGCGGCCCGTCCGATCGGGTCACCGACAAATGCGCCGACCTCATCACCACGCCGAGCGCGGCGCGCGATCGGCTCACGGTCGACCTGTTCCATCCGGCCGAGACTCGAACCGAGAACGGCGTTGCGCTGCTTGAGCGCGCCTTCGCCATGACGGTCGCGGTGCAGCCGATCCGCGACCGCATGCACGCCGCGCGCGTCCGCGATATCGATCAGGCGGTGAAGCAGCGCACCATCACCGCCGACGAGGCGGCACAGCTCAAAGCCGCCGCCGACGCCGTCGCCGCGGCCATTGCGGTCGATGATTTTGCGCCGGAAGAACTGACGTCCCGGGGCGCATTCCATAAAGGAGATCTGCCATCTCAAGCGACATCTCAGCCGACACCCCCGACGCCCCCATCGGCCTCGGACCTGCCGCCGGTGGAATTGCCGGCGCCGGAGGAAGTCCCAGCCCTGCCACCGCCGCCCGGAACGACGTCGGAAGCGGCGGAGTAGGGCACCGCCCGGTCTACATCATCGACGGCAGCCGCACGCCGTTCATCAAGGCGCGCGGCAAGCCGGGACCGTTCACGCCGGTCGATCTCGCCGTGCAATGCGGCCGGCCGCTGTTGCTGCGCCAGCCATTCGCGCCGGACGCCTTCGATCAGGTGATCCTCGGCTGCGTCAATGTCATCGCCGACGAGATGAATCCGGCGCGGGTCGCCGCGCTGCGGCTCGGCATGGGCGAAGCGATGACGGCGTTCACCGTGCAGATCAATTGCGGCTCCGGCATGCAGTCGATCGACACCGCGTACCGCTACATCCGCGAAGGCGTGTCGGATCTGGTGCTGGCGGGCGGCGCGGAATCGCTCAGCCATGCGCCGCTGGTGTTCAGCCAACGCGCGGTCGACTGGTATGCGCGGCTGTTTGCCGCCCGCGGCATCGGCGCGAAACTGGCCGCGTTCCTCGGCTTCCGTCCGTCGTTCTTCACGCCGGTGATCGGCCTTGAACGCGGGCTCACCGATCCGATCACCGAGCTCAATATGGGCCAGACCGCCGAACTGGTCGGGCATCTGTTTCACATCACGCGGCGGCAGGCCGACGAATATGCCGCCGAGAGCCAGCAGCGCCTCGCGGCGGCGCAGAAGAACGGCTACTTCGCAGGCGAGATCGAGCCGGCCTTCGCGCGCGACGGCACCTTGTTCGATCACGACGACGGCGTGCGGCCCGACAGCACGGCCGATACGCTCGCCAAGCTCAAACCCGCGTTCGAGCGGCCGTGGGGCAAGGTCACGCCGGGCAACTCGTCGCAAATCACCGACGGCGCGTCGTGGGTCATTCTCGCCTCGGAAGACGCGGTGAAGGCGCACAAGCTCACGCCGAAGGCCGTCATCGTCGACAGCGAATGGTCGGCGCTCGATCCGTCCGTCATGGGGCTGGGCCCGGTCTATTGCTCGACCGCGATCCTCAAACGCCATCAGCTTGGGCTCGGCGACATCGAGCTGTGGGAGCTGAACGAAGCCTTCGCCGCGCAGGTGCTCGGCTGCCTCGCCGCCTGGGACGACGCCGAATTCTGCCGCGACGCGCTCGGGCTTCCCGGCGCCGCCGGAAAGATCGCGCGCGACCGGCTCAATGTCGACGGCGGCGCCATCGGCGTCGGCCATCCGGTCGGCGCCAGCGGCAATCGCATCGTGCTGCATCTGGTCAACGCCATGAAGCGGCTCGGCTATAAGCGCGGCATCGCCACCGAATGCATCGGCGGCGGGCAGGGCGGCGCCATGCTGATCGAAGCGATGTGAGGGACGGCGCATGAAAACCTCACCCGCGCCAAAACCGACGCTCGCCATTCTCGGCAAGCGCAACCTCGAGCTCGGCCCGTTCGCGATCGACGAGACGCCGCAGGAGCCAAGCCCCTGGGCGAACTGGCGGCTGCGCACCGACGAAGACGGCATCGCCTGGCTGCTGTTCGACAAGAAAGATTCCAGCGCCAACACGCTGTCGGAAGACGTGCTCACCGAGCTCAACGCGGTGCTGGAAAAGCTCGAGCGCGACCGTCCGCGCGGGCTGGTGATCCGCTCGGCCAAGCGCGGCGGCTTCATCGCCGGCGCCGACATCGCGCAGTTTCGCGGCGTCACCGATCCGGCGCAGATCGAGGCGATGCTGACGCGCGGCCATGCGGTGCTCGATCGGCTCGACCGGCTGCCGCTGCCGACGGTCGCGGTGATCCACGGCTATTGCCTCGGCGGCGGCCTCGAAGTGGCGCTGGCCTGCGATTACCGCATCGCCATCGACGACGCGAGCTTCGGCTTCCCCGAAGTGTTGCTCGGCCTGCATCCCGGCCTCGGCGGCACGGTGCGGCTGCCGCGGCTGATCAATCCGGTGCAGGCGATGACCATGATGCTGACCGGCAAGACCGAGCGCGCGCGGCGGGCGCGGGCGCTGCATCTGGTCGATGCGGTGACGCAGGAGCGCCACGTGCGCGCCGCGGTGAAATCCGCCGTCAGCGGCGAGATGATCGCGGCCAAGCAGAATCTGCTCGGCCGGCTGATGAACATGGAGCCGGTGCGCGGCTTGCTCGCCTCGCGCATGCGCAGCGAGACCGCGAAGAAAGCGCCGAAGCGGTATTATCCGGCGCCTTACGCCCTGATCGATCTGTGGGCCGCCCACGGCGGCGACCGGGAAGCCATGCAGAAGGCGGAGATTTCCTCCTTCGCCAAGCTTCTCGTCACCGAGACCGCGCAAAATCTGGTCCGCGTGTTCTATCTGCGCGAAAACCTGAAAAAACTCGCCGACGGCAAATGGAACGGTCCGCCGCGTTCACGTCATCGGCGCCGGCGCCATGGGCGGCGACATCGCCGCGTGGTGCGCCTGGCACGGCTTTGTCGTCAGCCTCGGCGACACCAAGCCGGAGCCGATCGCCGGCGCGATCAAGCGCGCCGAGCGAGCTCTACGCCATCATCGGCCGCGACAACCGCCGCAAGGTGCGCGATTCGCTCGACCGCCTGATCCCCGATCTCAAGGGCGACGGCGTCGCCACCGCCGACCTGATCATCGAGGCGGTGCCGGAAATGCTCGACCTCAAGCGAAAGATCTTTGCCGGCATCGAGCCGAAGATGAAGCCGGACGCGATCCTCGCCACCAACACGTCGAGCATCCCGCTCGAGCAATTGCGCGAGGGCCTGCCGCGGCCGGAGCGGCTGGTCGGCATCCATTTCTTCAATCCGGTGTCGCGCATGCAGCTCGTCGAGGTGGTCAGCCACGACCAGGTCGCCGACGAGGTGCTCGCCGACGCGCGCGCCTTCCTCGGCCGCATCGACCGGCTGCCGGCGCCGGTGAAAAGCGCGCCGGGCTTTTTGGTCAACCGCGCGCTGACGCCGTATCTGCTCGAAGCGCTGGTGATGCTCGACGCCGGCATGAAGAAGGAAACCATCGACAAGGCGGCGGAAGATTTCGGCATGCCGATGGGGCCGATCGAATTGGCCGACGAGGTCGGGCTCGACATCTGCCTGCACGTCGCCGAGATGCTGCGCGGCAGCATCAACCGCGACATGCCCGAGCCGCCGCAATGGCTGAAAGACAAGGTCGCCAAGGGCGAGCTCGGCAAGAAGACCGGCAAGGGCCTCTACGACTGGAAGGACGGCCACGCGGTCAAAGCCAAGGACGATGCCGGCGCGCCGCCGCCGGACACGCATCGACCGGCTGATCCTGCCGATGCTCGACGTCTGCGTCACCTGCCTGCGCGAAGGCATCGTCGCCGACGAAAAGATCGTCGACGGCGCGATGATTTTCGCCACCGGCTTTGCGCCGTTCCGCGGCGGGCCGATGCACTATGCGCGCACGCGCGGCATCGCCGACGTGCGCGACACGCTCAAGCGCCTCGCGGAAAAATACGGGCCGCGCTTCCAGCCCGATCCGGGCTGGGACACTCTGCAATGATCCATTCCGGCGCGGGGCCGGCGCGCTTTGACGATCCGGCGCGGCTTGCCGACGCGATCGTCGAGAAGGTCGGCAAGACCATCGTGCTCGCTTTGCCGCTCGGTCTCGGCAAGGCCAATCACATCGCCAACGCGCTCTACGCCAAGGCGGTCGCCGACCGCTCGATCCGGCTGACCATCTTCACCGCGCTGACGCTCGAAGCCGCCGCGCGCCAAGAGCGAGCTGGAGCGCCGTTTCCTCGATCCGATCGCGCAGCGCCTGTTCGCCGGCTATCCGCCGCTCGACTTACGCGGCGGCGATCCACAACAACCAGGTGCCGCCGAATATCGAGATCAACGAATTTTTCTTCGAGGCCGGCCAGTGGCTCGGCTCGCCCTACGCGCAGCAGCATTACATCTCGCGCGAACTACACCCATGCGCTGCGCTACGTGCTCGACCGCGGCGTCAACGTGGTGGCGCAATTGGTGGCGCATCGCGCCGAGGAAGCGCCGCATCCCTACAGCCTGAGCTGCAATCCCGACCTGACGCTCGATCTGTTGGCGCTGCGCCGCGACGGCCGCGTCGATTTTCTGTTCGCCGGCCAGACCAATTCGGAATTGCCGTTCATGCCCGGCGACGCGGCGATCGGCGAGAACGAATTCGATCTCATGCTCGACGCCGCGACCGATTTTCCGCTGTTCGCGCCGCCGCGCGAGCCGGTGGCGCTCGCCGACTATGCCGCGGGCCTGCATGCGGCGAGCATCGTGCCCGACGGCGGCACGCTGCAGATCGGCATCGGCTCGCTGGGCGAGGCCGTGGCGCAGGCGCTGGTGCTGCGCCAACGCGACAACGACGAATTCCGCAAGCTGCTGTCGCGGCTCGGCTACGACCCGGCGCGCGACGCCGCGGTGCACACCGAACAATTCGACGTCGGCCTCTACGGCTGCAGCGAATTGTTCGTCGAAGGCATGCTCGATCTGTTCCGCGCCGGCATCCTCAAGCGCGAGGTCGACGGCATCGTGCTGCATGCCGGCTTCTTCATCGGCTCGCGCGGCTTCTATCGAGCGTTGCGCGAGATGCCGCGCGAGATCGTGCAAGAAATTCGGCATGACCTCGATCTCCTTACGTCAACGAGCTCTACCACGACGAGGACAGCCAAGCGCCGGGCGCGAACCAACGCGCGCTTCCTCAACGACGCCATGATGGCGACCGCGCTCGGCGACGTGATCTCCGACGGCCTCGACGACGGCCGCATCGTCAGCGGCGTCGGCGGGCAATATAATTTCATCGCCCAGAGCTTTGCGCTGGACGACGCGCGCTCGGCGATCATGCTGCGCGCGACGCGCACGGCGAAGGGCAAGGACGCGCTCCAATATCCGCTGGCGCTACGGCCACACCACCATCCCGCGCCACCTGCGCGACATGATCATCACCGAATACGGCATCGCCGACATCCGCGGCAAAAGCGACCGCGAGGTGATCGCCGCGATGCTGGCGATCACCGATTCGCGCTTTCAGGACGAATTGCTGCGCCAGGCCAAGGATGCCGGCAAGATCGAGCGCGCGTTCGAGCTGCCGAAATCGGCGCGCGACAACACGCCCGACGCGATCGAGCGCGCGCTCAAACCCGCGGCCGATGCCGGCCTGCTGCCGCTATTTCCATTCGGCACCGATTTCACCGCGATCGAGCAGCGCCTCATCCCGGCGCTGCAAATCTTGAAGTCCGCGTCGCCCGCGCAACTTGCGGTCTTGTTCATGCGCGGCCTCGGCGCGCGCGCCGACAGCACGGATTGCCTCGATCGCCTTGGCTTGGCGCGGCCGAAGAGCATGACGGAGTGGTTTTATGCCGCGCTGGTGCGCGGCGCGCTCGCCGCCGCCGGGTCGTGAATGCGCGCGGCTAAGGTTTGACGTAGCTATAACCCTGCTCCTCGAGCTCCATGATCCGCACGACGCCGGCCGGCACGAGGGTCGCCTGCGGAATGATGGTGATGGGATGGCCCTCGCGCTTTTCCATGCCCTGCTTGGTGTTATTGCAGGCGGAAAACGTCAACGTCGACGGGAAGCTCAACTCGGCGAGTTGCTTGATGCGGTCCTTCACCGGCGAGGTGTCGTCGCGCAGCATGTGCAGGCCGGGGCCGTAGGCGACGATCTCGACGACGGCGTCCTCGTTCTTGGCGCGATACATCTCGAGCACGTTCTTGGCGTTGTTGAGCGCGAGATTCATCACCTCGGCATCGTTCTGATCGACCTGGATGACGACGCGATGCGGCTTGCCGGCCTCGGCCTGGGCGCCGCTTGCGGCCAGGAACGCAACGACCGCCGCAAGCAAAATGGAACGAACGATCGAACTCATCACTAACCTCCACCGATGATGCCGGGATTGTTGGCCACGCCCTTGAGCGTGACGCGGTTGGGGCGCTTGATCGTCAGCGTTCTTGTTGGCGCTTCAAGATATTGTTCGACAGCACCGGTCGACACCGGCTCGCCGTGTTGCGGATTGACCGAGGCCCAGCCGGCGACGCGATAGGTCTTGTCCGGCCTCGATCGGCGTGCCGTCGTCGAGCGTCATGTCCGAAATGCGTTGTCCGGCGGCTTCGTTCGGCGCGCAGGCGTAGTCCATGCCGCCGACCCGCACCATGTCGCCGCCCTGCTGCAGGTAGGGATCGGGATTGAACAGGTTGTCGGCGACGTCTTCCATGATGGCCTTGATCTGCGCGCCGGTCATGTCCTGCACGTAGGTCTCGGGATAGGTGATCGCCGTTTCCGCCAGCAAGTCCTCCACGCGTGATCGGCTGGCCCGGCAAGCACCGTCGTGCCCCAGCGAAAGCCGGGCGACAGCGCGATCTGCGCGTCCAGCGCCTGGCGCAGCGCGTCGCAGATCACCTGATCCATCGGACCGGTGAAATTGCCGCGCCGGTACAGCAATTGATCGCAGGTCGCGAGCTGTTCCGAAAATGCGCCGCGTAAGGTTCGCGCGCAGCCGCTCGATCAGCGCCTGCATATCGCGCGTCGGGCTTGAGCAGATCGGCGAAGACCGGAAGAGACGTGTAGCGGACGTCCTTCAGCGCGCCCTTGCCGACGTCGAGGTCGAGCACGGCGAGAAATTTTCCGTTCGACCCGGCGTTGGTGACCAAGGTCTTGCCGCCGGCATTGGCGACCAGAATCGGGCGCGGCACGGCGTCATGGGTATGGCCGCCGAGAATGACGTCGATGCCGGTGACAGCGGCTGGCGAGCTTGAGGTCGACGTCCATGCCGTTATGCGACAGCAGCAGCACCGACATCGGCGTGCTGCGCGCCGCGTAAATCATCGACCAGTTTTTGCAGCTCCTGCTCGCGGATGCCGAAGGTCCAATCGGGCGTGAAGCGCTTGGGATGCGCGATCGGCACATAAGGGAAAGCCTGGCCGATGACGGCGACGCGCATGCCGCCAACCTCTTTGATGCTCGCCGGCTTGAAGACCCGGCCGGACGCGGGATCGAACGCCGCGCGCATCGTTGAACGCGGCGTCCTCGGTCAGGAAAACATTTTGCGCGAGAAACTCGCCTTTGAACGCCGCGAGATTTTTCGCGCAGCATTGCTTCGCCATAGGTGAACTCCCAATGCCCGGTCATGGCATCGACGCCGAGCAGATTGGCGGCCTCGATCATGTCGGCGCCTTGCATCGCATAGGCCTGACCGGTGCCCTGCCACATGTCGCCGCCGTCGAGCAGGAGCGAATTGCCCGCGCCGGCGTCCGCGCGCAGCCGGTCGATCAGGGTTTTCAGATGCGCAAAGCCGCCCATGCGGCCGTAGCGGTGCGCGGCGTCCTGATAATCGAGGAAGGTGAAGGCGTGCGCGACTGCGGCCGCCCGGCACGATGTTGAAATATTCGAGGAAGGCGCCGCCGACGATATGCGGCGGCTTTCCGCGCATATCGCCGACGCCGATATTGACGCTCGGCTCGCGGAAATACACCGGCTGCAGCTGGGCGTGGGTGTCGGTCAGATGCAGGATGCGGACATTGCCGAAGCGGCCGACGTCGTAGAGATCGTCGTCGGCCGCCAGCGCGACGCGCGGCGTAACGCCCGATGCGGCCGCGACGCCAAGCCAGCGCAGGAAATTCCGGCGGTCCAAGTGTAATCTCCTAACTCGTCATTCCGGGGCGCGGACGAAGTCCGCGAACCCGGAATCCATAATCACAGGATGCGACGTTCCGAAAGTCCAAGACATTATTCGTACGATGTTGGTTATGGATTCCGGGTTTCTCGCTGCGCTCGGCCCCGGAATGACGGCTAACGAATTACTCCCGCCTTCCAGGCGGTCTGCTGCTCCTTGGCCTGGGCGATCGACGCCTTGGCCAAGGCTTCGGCCTCCTTGGCTTGAACGACGGCGGTATCGAAGTCGCCGGCGGCTGCGGCTTTCTTGGCCGCAGCCAAGGCTTGCTCGGTCGGGATCCATTGGTTTTTCAGCGCGCCGGCGTCCTGCTCGGCGGCTTCGGCGGCGGCGAGCGCGGTCTTGAAATCGGCCTCGGTGCTCGCCGCCTGCGCCGCACCAGCGCAAAACAACCAACACGTCACTGCAACAAATATCCGCATGCCCATGGTGCCCGCTCCCGTTATGGCCGCGTGCCCGGCCCGGAGACCGGCAGGCCGTTGCTCATGTAGGACAGATAATATTCGACGTCGCGATAAAGCTCGTCCTGCGGCTTGAGCGGCACGCCGCGGACCTGGCTGTTGCAGGTGACGAGGCGGCGGCTCATGGTGCCCATGCCGCTCCATTCCGAGCGGTAGATCGGCATCGCCGCGACGATGCCGAGCGCCGGCGCCAGCACTTCGGTGCGGATATGATTGCCGGGATTTTGCACGTGGCAGGAGGCGCAGGAGAAATTGAGCTGGCCGCGCCGCGCATAAAAATATTCCTCGCCCTTCTGGTAGGCCGCGAGCGCGCGCGGATCGTTCGGGATCTTGATGTCGAACGGTTTTCCGCGCGAGGTGAAGGCCATATAGGCGGTCAGCGACGCCATCTCGTCCTTGACGTAGGAATAAGGCTCCTCGCCGTTGGCCTCCCGGCAACGATTGAGCGCCAGCTCGAGCGTGATCACCTCGCCGGTCTTGTCGTCGAAATACGGATAATTCTGGCGGATGCCGATGCCCTTGTCGGGAAAGCAATCGCCGTAGGTCTTGCCGTTCTTGAACGGCGTCGCGAACATCTGCTTGCCGCGGTCGATGGCGAAATCGTAAGGCGGAAAATCGTCGATCGCCTCCCATTGTTTGCGCAAGTCGGCGTCCATCGAATAGGGCCCGTTGACGAAATCGTTCAACGGCACGTTGGGAAATAGCTTGGTGAAATAGTCGCGGAACGCCTTGAAGTCGGCATCCGGATCGATGGTGTCGGCCGCGGCGGCGGGCCGCGCGCCGGCAACGACGAGCGCCGCGATCATGATCGTCACGACAACACGGGCTATGGCGCGATAAATTCTCACAGCTTTCTCCGGCTCACTTATCGCGTGTAGAGAAAATCGACGATCGCTTCGATTTCCCCGTCGGTCAAAATCAGATTGCGCCCGAACGGCGGCATCACGGTCTGCGGGTTGCGCCTGGTCTCGTCGAACACGATTGCCGCCAATTCCTTGCGGTCGGGAAACCGGTTTTTCATGTCGGCGAGCGGCGGCCCGACATTGCCGGGCGCGTCGCCGCCTTTGATATCATGACAGGTCAGGCAATTGCCCTTGCTGCGATCGAACGCCAGCACCTGGCCGGGCGTTGCCGGTGCCTGCGCCGATGCGGCGCCGGCGAACAGCGCGACGGCAAGGACCGCTGCGACAAAAAGCGCCGGACCGTGAGCGGCACTGCCTCGCATCCCGTTTCCTCCGCTATGGCCGCGCAACGAGCAATGTCCGCCGCATATTGTCAAGCATGGGGATTTTACCCTTTGCGGCGCGATTGTCGCAGCGTCAATGCCGCGGCGGTCCGGCGGCCGACGGCAGCCGATCCATTTCACGGAATTAATCTGTCGAAGAATTAATACGCCAGTCAGGTTGGCGTAACGCCGCGGCCCCCATGTGTATCGGAGAAGGGCGGCTGGGCCGCTCTCCTTCCTTGATGGAGAACCAAGATGCTTCCGAACAATCGTAAATTCCTTACGGCCCGGCGCCTCGTGCTGTTGGCCTCGGTCGCCGGTGTCGGCGCGGCGCTCTTGCTCGCTGGTCCGGGCGGTTACGCCAATCTGCCGGCGTGGACGGCGGCCGCGAGCGCTGCCGATTCGACTATGCAGCATCCGTCCGGCTTCGCCGATATCGTCGCCAAGGTGAAACCCGCCGTCATCTCGGTGCGGGTGAAGATTCCCGCTTCCGCCGAGCCGGCGTCGATGCAGCAACAGGGCAACGACGACGAGGACGCCGATTCCGTCCGTGCCGGGCTCGCCGCTCGACAAGTTCTTCCAGCAGTTCGGCGATCAATTCGGCCATCAGGGCCGCCAAGGCCAACGCGGCCAGAGCCCGCAAGGCCATCAGACCATCACCGGCGAAGGCTCCGGCTTCTTCATCACCGCCGACGGCTATGCGGTGACCAACAACCACGTGGTCGATCATGCCAAGTCGGTGCAGGTCACGACCGACGACGGCACGATCTATACCGCCAAGGTGGTCGGCACCGATCAGAAGACCGATCTCGCGCTGATCAAGGTCGACGGCAAGAGCGACTTCCCGTTCGTGAAATTCGCCGAGCACGCGCCGCAAGTCGGCGACTGGGTGGTCGCGGTCGGCAATCCGTTCGGGCTGGGCGGCACCGTCACCGCGGGCATCGTTTCGGCGCGCGGCCGCGACATCGGCGCCGGACCCTATGACGACTATGTGCAGATCGACGCGCCGATCAACAAAGGCAATTCCGGCGGACCGGCGTTCGACGTCGAGGGCAACGTGATCGGCGTCAACACCGCGATCTACTCGCCGTCCGGCGGTTCGGTCGGCATCGGCTTCGATATTCCGGCCGATACGGTGAAGACGGTGGTGGCGCAGCTCAAGATCGAGCGGCCACGTCACCCGCGGCTGGCTCGGCGTGCAGATCCAGCCGGTGACCGCCAGCATCGCCGACTCGCTCGGCATGAAGAAGGCCGAAGGCGCCATGGTCGACGAGCCGCAAGCCGGCAGCCCGGCGGCCAAGGCCGGCATCGCTGTCCGGCGACGTCATCACCGCCGTCAACGGCACGCCGGTGAAGGACGCCCGCGATCTCGCCCGCACCATCGGCACGATGGCGCCGGACGCGACGGTCAAGCTCGATCTGATCCGTAGCGGCCAGGCCAAGACCATCTCGCTGACGCTCGGCGAAATGCCGGACCAGCAGCAGGCCAAAGCCGATACCGGCAGCAGCCGAGCCGACCAGCGGCGTGCCGCATCTCGGCCTGTCGGTGGCTCCGGCCAGCGAAGTGTCCGGCGCCGGCGGCCAGGGCGTCGTGGTCACGGCGGTCGATCCGGACGGCCCCGCCGCCGAGCAGGGCTTTCAGACCGGCACCGTCATCCTCGATGTCGGCGGCAAAGCCGTCGCCAATGCCGGCGATGTGCGCAAGGCGCTGGTCGACGCCAAGGCCCAAGGCAAGCATCAGGTGCTGATGCGCGTGAAGCAGGGCGACGCCACGCATTTCGTGGCGCTGCCGCTCGGCGATGCGTGAGTTCGGCGAAGAGTGAGTGACGACGCGTAAGGTCGACCCCGCCGGCGCTGTGCGTCTCCATTCGGCGCCGGCGGACTGACCCACGGGGACGGGCGTTGCCCGTCCCCGTTTTTCGTTTGTATGCGCCAATCGAATGGGAGCCCGAGGGAGCGGCGTTCGGTATCGCGGGCTCAAGTGCTGCATCAGGTGCGGCATCGGCATGACAATCCCTTGTCGCGGCCGCCACGCTGCGTCCCTTCTCCCCCATAGCGCGTCGAAGACGCGCGTAAACGCGCTGATGGGGGAGAAGGACAGGATGAGGGGGTTCGGACGGCGGAGTTTAATTCTGAATCTTCCGAACCCCCTCACCCCATCCCTCTCCCCTCTGGGGAGAGGGAGGAGTTCCTTGCGCCAGCTTCCACGGACTTTCATGGCAAGCGCCTCCGTTCTCGCGGCGCGTCTTGGCGCCCGAGTTTTTTCGGCGCGCGATAGAGAACGGATCGCGCGCTTGCAAAATGTGGTCACGTCAAGCGCGAAACCGGTCCGGTCCAAGGAGAGGGCAGGGGTGGGGCCTGTCTTTCATCGTCCGTTATTCCGGCTTCGTCCAGATCAAAACTTCAAGAAATAAAAGAAGGAAGCGGAACGCCGGCAAACGCTGGGTAACAACCGCCGCATCTTGCGATGCGGCGCGCGCCCTTTTGGAGCGCGCACGCTTGACGGCGTTCCACCGCGGCTCTCACCTAAGGGAATTATTCCATCCCAAAGGCTCAGCTTCAGGCCAGGCTTCCTGGGACGTGGTCTGAACGGGCGTTACCCGCCTTCGCCTGTCCCAGTCCAGGGAAGCACCTCCCACCCCGGTCCTAATGCCGGGAGACATGATGCCCAAGCCGCCCGGGAGCAGCCTGCAAAGCCACCCGCGGGCACCG
Source organism: uncultured Alphaproteobacteria bacterium (assembly GCA_963831975.1). Lineage (GTDB taxonomy): Bacteria > Pseudomonadota > Alphaproteobacteria > Rhizobiales > Xanthobacteraceae > BOG-931. The sequence continues at coordinate 711,822 of CAWHSO010000018.1, read as the reverse complement.
CCCTCGCTCCCATGACGCGATGTGCCTCCGCGCCATGTCCTTCAACGGAGCGAGGATTACGGTGTAACTGGAATGGGGACGGATGTCAAGATTGCGTCTCTTAAAAGGTTACGTCGTAACCCTGGATGGACCACGCAGGGTGGGACACGGCGCTGCGCGCCTTTGCCCACCCTTTGCTATGCCCCTAAAGCGACGGCGGGTCCTCAAAATGTCGCCCCGTCGCGAAGGGCCAGAAGTGGGCATGGAGGAGTTTCCTTTTCAATCCAGCACTCTTGACAAGGGCACAATCAGTTGTTGCAATAGTCTAACTTCACAGCCGCGCGCGCGGGATGTTATGCTGCGCAAAGTATTGACACTTGGATAAGGCAGTCCCGGATTTCGCTCGCGCCCAATCTGGGCCAGACTTGCTTAACACACCTTCGCATCGCCACCATCTAACTACACTTGGCAGCAGCAGAGTGCCGTGAATGCCGGCGTGTGCGCGCGATTTGGTCCATGATCGGTTGGGGCCGGTGTGTCGATTGATCCGTTTCTGCAGGAGAACGCCGTGCCGGACCCAAAAGAACTGCTCGGGCAGGCAATCGAAAGTTTTCTTACCGGAACTGTGCTGAAAGAACTTGGCGGCAAACAAATCGCCGGAATCGACACCCGTTGTCTGTCTGGGTTCGTTGAAGGACTTTGCAAAATCGAGGGAAACATCAGTTTCCTCGGACGAATTTTCGAGCCCGATTTCCTCAAGACAAAGACCTATTTGGGAGATGGGGTGTTCGATCTACGGCTCGACTATCCAGGCCCGGATAGTGCTTGCAAATCAGCAACCGTTATCCAAGGAATAATTGATAAAGTAGAAGAACAATTTGAGGTCCCGATCTCTTCTTTGGGAAAGGCGACGATCAAGGTCCAGGCTGGCCCCGTATCGTTCCATTTTAGAATTTACAAGTGTGAACCAGGCGCATTACCTCCAATAAAAGTAGGTGGAAGTTCTCGAACCGAACAACCCGGAGCGGAGGAGAGGCCCCGGTAGTTGTAAAAGGAACATCAGATCAGTGTCTGGATATACAGTTACGGAGGAGGTCCAATATGGCCGTTGACCAACACAACGTCGATAAGGCTCGCGCGCAGATCATCAATAAGTTGCTTGCGGAAATGACGAAACAGCTTGTTGATCCAATTATCGATAAACATAAGAGCGACAAAGACTGTGTAAGGGTCTCTTTTGAGGGCACTGCGAAACCCGTCCCGGCGGACAGTAGCGTGAATTTCGACATTAAGGGACAAGGCTTCTTCCATTCCCACCTTGAACATTTGAAAACTGAGCAGCTGTTAAAGGATTGGATCGTAACAATTCCGGAGCAGATCATCTATAATACTTCACACGAAGGTTGTAGTAGCCCTGATGATCTTCCTCAGTCGCTTACCGAGGATATCGTTGTAGAATATTCGAAAGGAACGTTCTTGTTTAAGGATAACAAGCATCCCGATGGCGATAATAAGGACGATGCGGTGGCCGATGAGGACTGCAAAGTTAAGTTCAGGGTGACAATAATCGTCAAGGTACGAAGAACGAAGTGTTATACCATAGTCCGTCTGGACTCCGAACGCTCCCAACCCGGTGAAGCGGTCGTGGCAGACGCCTGAGTGAGGAATTCATCCCGGGAGAATTGCTCGGGTGATCGCACGCTCGCTAGCCGCTTCCGATCCCAACCAGACATGTTACCGCCATAACCAACGCGCGAGAGCGACTGCGGCTGCGGTGCCTGATAGCTGAGCCGCGATGAACGCCATCACGCCTGCGGGTGCGATGCCCGCATACGTGTCCGAAAGCGCGCGGGCGATTGTCACGGCCGGATTGGCAAACGATGTGGAAGCGGTGAACCAATAGGCCGCCGTAATGTAGAGGCCGACCGCATAGGGAACGGCCGCAGGCGTTCGCGCCGCACAGCCGAAGATCGTCAGGATTAGTCCAAACGTGGCGACGAATTCCGCAAGCCATTGGCCATATCCCGCCCGTACCGTCGCCGATACCTGCCACAGCGGGAGCTCAAACATGGCGTGTGCGACCAGCACGCCAACGATGCCGCCGACAATTTGTGCGGCGATATACATGGCCGCGACGCGCGCCGGCAATTGTCGGCGCAACGCCATGGCAAGACTGACGGCCGGATTGAAATGGGCACCCGACACCGGGCCGAAGGTGAGAATGAGAACGGTGAGAATGGCCCCGGTCGGAAGCGTGTTGCAGAGCAGGGCGAGCGCGCCGTTACCGCCGGCAAGCTTCGCGGCCATGATGCCTGAGCCAACGACGCCCGCGAGCAGGAAAGCCGTGCCCAAGCACTCGGCTATGTATCGTCGCATCACGCGCGGCCGATGTCTTTGAGCTTGTTTTGCAAGGTCAGTCGATCGAGCGAACGCAGCGGAAGCGAGGTGAAAATCCCGATACGCCGATTGAGCATCCGGTATGCGTCTTTGAAGGCGAGCGCGATTTCGGCTTCGCTGCCCGTCGCCTCTGCCGGATCGGGCACGCCCCAATGCGCTGTCATCGGCTGGCCCACCCACACCGGGCAGGCTTCGGCCGCCGCGTTATCGCAAACGGTGAACACGAAATCGAACTGCGGCGCGCCGGGCTTGGTGAATTCATGCCACGACTTTGAGCGAAAGGCCGACGTGTCATAGTCGAGGCTTTGCAACAGCCGGAGGGTTTCCGGATGCACGTGGCCCTTGGGCTGGCTTCCGGCGCTGTAGGCGCGGAATTTTCCCGCGCCGACCTTGTTCAAGATGGCTTCAGCCATGATCGAGCGTGCCGAATTCCCGGTGCAAAGAAACAGCACGTTGAATGGCTGATCGGCCACGGCGCGCCTCAGGCGGCCGGACAGCCGCACGCGGCGGCGGCAGGTTGCGGAGCCGGGGCGCAACACGATTTCTCATTGGCGACACGCGCGAGGCGCTCGCCACTGCCGTCGCCGTAGTCGGTGCTTTCGCCCGTCGTGTGAAACGTCTCCCATGAGATGCCGGCCGGGTCGTCAATCCACGACTTTTCCGACTTGGCGTAGCAGCAAGCTGTTTGGCCTTGCTCGACGATGGCGCCGCCCGCCTGGTGCAGCCGGGCGTAAATCTCATTCAGCTCGTCGCCGCTTTCGGCTTGAATGCCGAGATGATCGAGGCCGGGTTGCCGCCCCCGTGTCGAGATGGCGAAATTGACGCGCGGATCGTCCAGCATCCACTTGGCGTAATCGGTCTTGATGACCGAAGGCGCCGCGGCGAACAGCGCCGAATAGAAGCCGATGGATTGCGTTAGATCTTCAACGGCGACGTGGACGTGAAACCGCTTCATGGCGGACTCCCTTGGGTTTGCAAACAACGGCCGGGCCGCATCCGGCAAGCGAGCCTTGGCAACAGTTCTCAGTAAGGAAGGCAACGAGGCCGTTCATCGTCGCAAAGCGTGCGGCGTAGATCATTGAGCGGCCGTCGCGGCGCACCGTGACAAGCCCGGCCGTGCGCAGCCGGTCGAAATGGAATGTGAGGGTGTTGGGTGCGAGGCCGAGCTTTTCGGCGACGTGACCGGCCGCCATGCCGTCAGGTCCGGCTTGGACCAGCAAGCGGAAGACTTCCAGCCGGTTTTCCTGCGCTAATGCGGCCAGGGCCGTAACGGCGTCTATCGTTTCCATATTTCAACGATAGTCGAAATATAGACGGTCGTCAAGGACATTTCGACGAACGCTGAAATAAATAGCGAGCCTAGGGTAGGCAAAGGCGCGCAGCGCCGTGCCCACCAACGCGTAAGCTCTGCTGTCCCGCTATCGGCGGCTCAAGATCGAAGGCGGAGCGTTTTTCTACACGCTCGCGCTCGCCGGCCGCCGCGGTAACGCGAATCAACTATCCGAACGTTTCGGCGCATGAAGGCATGAGCACGGCGCCTTTTCCCCTCCCACCCTGCGTTTGCTAATCGACGATCTGAACAATTGTGCGAGTACGCGGGTCCACCAGCACCGTGTGCCCGTTGATTATCGTGTACCGGTACTCTTGAGCCCTCGAATATTCAGGCGGAACTTCATAATAGGTGACGCCTCCATCTGGAAGCACGGCACCAACGCGAAGTTCACCGGGATATTCGTAGGAAGGGTAATGGCGATCAGCAACATAGCGATGGAAGCGAGGACGATCGTCGATACCCAATACACCATCCACGCCGCCTATGATGCCGCCAACGACGCCGCCGACAATCGCTCCCACCGGACCAGCATCGTGCTCACCGACGCGAGCGCCGTGAGCAGCGCCATCCGGTACGCCCTGAGCGTGCGCGCCAGCCGGCATTGCGAGCGCCAGGGCGCCGACGAATATGATCTGTCGAATCATGTGTATCTCTAAATTGAGGGGTGAAGGTCTGCACCAACGCGCCGGAACGGCATGCGTTCCGCATTATTACTGCGAAATGGAGCGCTGGCTGAGGGGACTGCTTGATCCAGCGTAAAGCGTGATGGCCCGGCTATATATCGAAGCTCTGATTAAGCGTCGGCATTTCGACCTGCGTTTTGCCAAGTCGCGCCGCGAACGCCTGCATGGCGTCCTCCTCCCCGTGGGTGAGGAACGTGCGCGCCGCGCCCGTATGCCCGTGCCATTTCAAGAGCTCGGCCTGATCGGCGTGGGCCGAGAAGCCGTTGATCGTGTAGATCCTGGCTCTTACCGGAATATAGTCGCCAAGAATCTGCACCGGATTTTGGCCATCGATGATCTGCCGCGCCAGCGTTCCCTTGGCGGCGAAGCCGACGAAAATCACGCTGCACTCTTGCCGCGAAATATTATGTTTGAGGTGGTGTTGCACCCGTCCTCCCGTGGCCATCCCGGACCCGGCCATGATGATCGCCCCGCCGCGGATAGTGTTCAGCGCCACCGATTCCACCCTGTCCCGGCTGAAGTGCAGACCGGGCAGCGCCAGCGGGTCGCGGTCCTTCCGGAACAGCCGAGCGGCCTCGGGCCGCAAGTATTCGGGGTAGCGAGCAAAGATCTCGGTCGCCGTAATCGCCATGGGCGAATCGAGGAAGACCTGCATTGACGGCGTCAATTGGTCTTTTTCGATCCCCTGGCTGAGCATGAAGAGAAGATCCTGCGCCCGCTCCAAGGCAAAGGTCGGGATGATGACATTGCCGCCGCGCCCCAGCGTGTCGGAAATCGCCCCGTACAGCTCGTGGATCGAGGCGTCCATCGGCTTGTGGAGTCGATCGCCGTATGTCGTCTCGATCACGACCACATCCGCGCGCGGCGGCGGTGCCGGCGTCACCAGCAAGGGGGCCCCGGCGTTGCCGAGGTCACCTGAAAACATCAGCCGCACCGTGCGGCCGGCTTCGGTCAGTTCAAGAAGGATGCTGGCCGAGCCAAGAATATGTCCGGCATCGACAAAAGTCGCACGCGCGCCTGGGGCGAGATCGATCGGTTCGCCATACTGGGCACTGCGCTTGAACGACTCCAGACTCTTGAGCGCATCGGCCACCGTATACAAAGGCTCCGGAGGCTTGTTACCCACGCCAGCCTTGTTACCCGCGCCGTGTTGCGGCCGATGCGAGTTTGAATGCGCCTCGTCCTGCAAGTGAGCGGCATCGAGCATGACCAGCCGGGCGAGCTCGCGGGTGGCCATGGTCGCGATGATTTCGCCGCGAAACCCGCGCTTGGTCAGCAGTGGCAGCCGCCCGCAATGATCGAGGTGGGCGTGCGTCAGCAGCACAAAATCGACGCCGGCGGGATCGAAACCGAAGTCGCCGGCATTTTCCTCTGCGATCTCGCGGCTACCCTGATAGAGCCCGCAATCGATCAAAAAGCGCCGGCCGGCGCATTCGACGAGATGGCATGACCCGGTAACGTCGCGATCAGCTCCATGAAACGACAGCTTCAAACGATTTCTCCTGCGAAAGCCGGGATAGCGTAACGACGGCGGCGATCAATCGCCGAGCCCCGGCGGGGGATCGCATGCGTCGTACCAATCCAGAATGCTGCTCCAAATCTCATTCGCCGTTTCGGCGAACCAGAATAGCTCGCGATCCTCGGCGTCGATGACACCTTCGTCGGCCAGAAACCCGAAGTCGACGGCGCGACGCCAATATTCTTCGCCCACCAGCACGATCGGAACCGGCCTGATCTTGCGCGTCTGCACCAGGGTCAAGACTTCGAACAGCTCGTCCAGCGTGCCAAAACCACCCGGGAAGGCGACCAGCGCCTTGGCGCGCAGCAGAAAATGCATCTTGCGCAGAGCAAAGTAGCGAAAGCGAAAACACAGGTCTGGTGTGATATAGGGATTGGGATATTGCTCGTGCGGCAGATCGATATTGAGACCGACGGATTTTGCGCCGACCTCGAAGCTGCCACGGTTGGCGGCTTCCATGATCCCCGGGCCGCCACCGGTCATGATCACCAGCTTGGATCGTGACCCGTCGATATCGCAGGTGTTGCTGCCGACCAACCGTCCGAACTCGCGCGCGATCTCGTAGTAGTGGCTCTTTGCCAGAATCCGCTCGGCCACGGCGAGCTTGCGGGTCAGGATTGTGTTGCGGGGATCGGTTTCGAGGGCTTGGCGCAGCGCCCCCACGCTTCGTCGCGCCGCGGCGGGTTCCGCGATGCGCGTGCTGCCATACACCACGACGGTATCGCGAATGGCATGCTCCGTAAGCAAGGTCTCCGGCTTGAGGTACTCGAGCTGGAGGCGCACGCCGCGCGCCTCGTCGCGCGTCAGGAAAGCCAGATCCTGCTCGGCCAGGACATAGCTCGCACTCGCGAGAATGGCTTTTGTTCTCGAAGGCGCATCGGGGTCCTCGTCGGGCGGCTTCGGTCGGTGCCAGGGCAGCGGCTGTTGTCGTCTGTCAGGGTGCGCCGGCGGCGGTATCGCAATCTTCCCGGATGAGGGCGTGAAGTCTTTTGCCATTGCGGGTCAAATCTCGCTCGGTGTCGCCGTTGTCAGGCCGAAATGACTACCTGCCAAGTTGATCTCAATCAATGCCGGCGGTCACGATGGACCAACGTTGGTCGATGTCCATTTCGCCCCGAAAGCCATCGCCTGGGGCTTCCGGCAAGGGCCAGGAGTCGGCAATCAAGGCTGACGAAGAAATACCTTCATTGAGGTTTAAGGCGGGCGTGACGGGGCCGCCCGGAGCGAAGCAGGCAGGGGAAAGGTCGGCGACATCGATGCGTGTCAAGAGAGAGATTCGGGTCTTTTTAAAAGTTCTTCGCGTTGCGATTTCCAGTCCGGTGAACCTGATTACATGCGCAATCGTCGCTGCGATATTCGTCATGATCGCAACGGCTCCAAAACCGTCCATGGTCATTATTGGCGATAAACCGCGCGAAGCGCTCGTGGTGGCCGCAATCCTCTTCATGCCGTTGTTTGGGCTGTATCTGTTGATACGTTTGGCCGTTGCGGTTTTCGGGAAACGGCGGGATGCGTTATTTTTTGCCTGCGCACTTTGGGCCTTGCTCATGCCCATCGTCATCGGTGTTATTGCCGGGACGCGTTACGGCTATGGGGATGACGATGCGAAGCACGCGCTTGTGGCTAAGCTGTACGACTTGGACATGAAACGCAGCACCTTCGAGCACCTGCCTCGACTGATTGATTTAGGCAAGTCGTGCTATCCCGATTATAGAGGGCAACATTGTTGGATAGTTGTCGTAAAGCCGCAGTCCGAAGATGATTTGGACATTGCTCAAGATGTCGGAAACTGGCATTCGATAAAATCAAATACCGTGCTCGGCCTTATGCCTGCGTATGTAAAGTACGGCAAAGTCGACGTCAGACGCATGAGCGAAAGCGCATATTCCGTCCTAAGTCAGGACTATGCAGGGCAGTGAATACACTGCGCCGTGGCAGATGAGACTAGCCCTCTCGGCTTATTGACAGCCGCGTCCGCTGCGCGCTGGATTGGCCTAATCTTACACGGAGACAACGGCCATGCTGCGCAGCGGCAAAGAGCATCTCGAATCGCTGCGCGACGGCCGCGTGGTCTATATCGGCAACGAAAAGGTCGACGACGTCACCACGCACCCGGCGTTCCGCAACGCCGCGCAAACGGTGGCGGCGCTCTACGACATGAAGGCCGATCCGGCGCTTCGCGCCGAGATGACCTACGAGGAGGATGGCGGCCGCCATTCCATCTATTTCTTGCGGGCGCGCTCGCGCGAGGACTTGCAGCGGCGCATGATCGGCCACCGCCGCATTGCCGATTTTACCTACGGCCTGTTCGGCCGCTCGCCGGACCACGTCGCCTCCTTCATCACTGGCATGGCGATGAATCTCGGCGCGCTGCCCGCGCCGAACGCCCATCCCGACAACGTGCTGCGCTACTACAAGCACGCCCGCGACAACGATCTTTACGTTGCCTATGCGGTGCTGCCGCCGCAGGCCGCGCGCGATCCGAATTTTTATCTCAAGCAGAATCTGCCGGTGCCGACGTTGCGCGTGGTGCGCGAGGCGGATGACGGCGTCGTCATCTCCGGCATGAAAATGCTCGCCACCGGCGCGGTGTTCTCAAACGACATCTGGATCGGCAATGTCATTCCGCTGGCGCCGGAGCAGAAGAAGGAATCGATCACCTGCGCCATTCCCTGCAACGCGCCGGGTTTGCGGCTGTGGTCGCGCAAGCCGATGGAGACCGGCTGCACCTCGGAGTTCGATTCGCCGTTGTCCTATCGCTACGACGAAAGCGACAGCATGCTGTTGTGCGACGAGGTCAAGGTGCCGTGGGAGAAGGTCTTCGTGCACGACGATGCCATCCTGGCACGCGAGATCTACATCAAGACGCCGAGCCATTGCTTCGGCAATCATCAATCGAACGTGCGCTACTGGTCGAAGATGCGCCTGATTGTCGGTTTGTGCGCGCGGATCGCCAACGCGACCGGCGCCGACCAGGTGCCGGCGGTCAAGGAAACGCTCGGCCGCATCTCCGCCCAGGAAGCGATGATCGCCGGCATGGTCAACGGCCAGATCAACGCCTTCGAAACCTGGCCGGGCGGGCCGGAAGGCTACGTCTGTTTTAACCGCCGCATGATGTACGGCGCGCTCGATTGGTGCACCCAGAACTACTCACGCTTCATCGACGATCTGCGCGAATTGTGCGGCGGCGGCGTGTTCCAGATGCCGGCCGACATTTCGGTGATGCAGGACGCCGAGCTGGCGAAGCAATTCCAGACGTTCTGGCAGACGCCGCAATGCGACGCGGTCACGCGCATGAAGCTGTTCAAGCTCGCCTGGGAGATGGTCGGCTCGGAATTCGCCGGCCGCCATCAGCAATACGAAAAATTCTACGCCGGCGCGCCGTTCATCATCCGCAATCATTCCTACCGCGAGACCGACTGGGCGTCGTTCACCGCGATCGTGGACAAGCTGATGGCGGGTTACGACTATCCGGCGGCGGGCGAAAACATAACTGTTTAATCAATAATCTATCGTGTCAGCTCTGCTCATTGGTCCCGTTGGGCCGAGCTGGTGTGGGGCAAGATGAACCGTTCGATCGCCTTGGCGAAACCTTCATCGTCGTAGGAATCGGTCACGCGATGAGCCTGAGCCTGCACCTCCGGGCTGGCATTGCCCATCGCGATGCTCAGCCCGCTGTTGCGAAACATCAGCACGTCGTTCGGCATATCGCCGATCGTGGCGATCTCGCCGGCCGGAATGGAGAGCAGTTTTGCCAGCGTCGTGACCACGGTTCCTTTGTTGGCGTCTGGGTGGGTGACGTCGAGATAATAGGGCTGCGAACGGGCCGCCGACGCTTTGGCGCCGAGCGCGTCCTGGGCATTCTTTTCGCAACGCGCGACCAGATCGTAATCGTCGCTTACGCCCACGATCTTGACGGCGCTGCCGAGCACCGCTTCGAAATTCTCCACGACGGTCGGGGCGAACTTGACGGTCCATTGCTCGCGCGCGACATGGGGCGCATGGGGGTCACGAACAAGCCAGTCCTTGCCGCTATAGACCCACACATCCATGCCGTTCTGGAGGATGACCTCCAGCGCGCGCCTTGCGGCATCGGCGGCCAGCACGTGTTCTTCCATGATGGTCATGTCGGGCTTGACGAAAATCCCGCCGTTGAATCCGGCAACCGGCGTCCGCAGCTCTAGCGGATCGATCAACATCGCCATGCCGCGCGGCGGACGGCCGCTGGTGATCGCAAAGGCGATGCCCGCCGTGTGGAGCGCCTTCACGGCTGCGCCCGCGCGCGGCGTCAGCACTTTCTCCGCGGTGACGAGAGTGCCGTCGACGTCGGCCAGGACAAGCGAGATTTTCGCTGCGGGGCGAGCGGCCTCTATCATGCACGATCTCCTGCCTTCGCCACTCTAACACGCGCCCGGGAACAGCCACCACCAAGGATGAACCGCTCGATCGCGCGAGCGAAACCATCTTCGCTATTGCTATCGGTTACGAAATCCGCTTTTCGCTGCACCTCCGGATTAGCATTGCCCATGGCGATACTGAGACCGCCTCGCTCGAACATCGCGACATCATTGCCGCCGTCGCCAATGACGGCGATTTCCGCCAACGGAACACCCAACAGCTGCGCAATCTCCGATAGCGCCTCGCCTTTGTTGGCCAGAGGATGGGTGATGTCGAGGTAGTAGGGCTGCGAACGGGCGACGCAAGCGCTGTCGTCGAGCGCGGTCCGCACATTCTGCTCGCACTGTTCGAGAACATCGAAATTCTTGCTGACACCGACGATCTTGGCGGCAGCCTCAAGGGCGGAGCCGAAATCCTCGACGATCGTCGGCCGGAACCCTACCGTGCGTTCCTCCAACGCGACATAAGGCCCGTCGGGGTCGCGTACCAGCCAGTCCTGCCCGCTGAAAACCCAGACCTGTATTCCGCGTGCACCAAGTCTGTCGACCGCGCGCCGAGCGATCTGAGGCGACAGCAGATGTTCACTGACCACCGCGAGATCCGGCGTCGCTATGACGCCGCCATTAAATCCGCCTACCGGCGTTGTGATCTCGAGCGGCTCAAGCAGCATGTGCAAGCCGCGGGGTGGACGGCTGCTGATCATCGAAAAAATTATACCGCTCGCGCGCAGTTCCGCCACGGCGGCTCGGGCGAGCGCAGTCAGATTTTTGTCATCGGTCACCAGAGTGCCGTCGACATCCGAGACAACGGCCGAACATTTGAATGGCAACGGCGCGCTCGATTTATTGTGATTGTCCAACCTGTTGGCGCCTTCCTGATTATCGAACCTGCGCTCGCCGGAACGAGCAGCCTGTGCAGACGTGCTCACTCGGCTTGGCTGCGCAAGATAGGCCATTTTGCCGCAGATTTCAGAATCAAATCCGAATTTGGGTACCGGTGCCCAGGGGCGCAAGCGTTAAGAGAAACGCGTGGCGGAGTAGGGGGCCTTCACACCGCGATCGGGCGTCACCCCGTCAGCTTGAAAAATCCGACGTCGATCGAGCCGGAGCGAAAGCCGACTTCGCAATAGGCGAGGTAATATTCCCACATGCGGCGGAAGCGGTCGTTGAAGCCGAGCGGCTCGAGCTTCGGCCAGGCGCGCAGGAAGCGGCCGCGCCATTCGCGCAAGGTCCGCACATAGCTGTCGCCGAATGATTCGTGGTGCACGAGCTTGAGGCCGGCGCGCGCCGCCTCGCGCTCGATGATGGAGAAGGTCGGCAGCACGCCGCCCGGGAAAATATAGCGCTGGATGAAATCCGGACATTTGCGGTAGGCGGCAAAGCGGCGCTCGTCGATGGTGATGGCCTGCAGCAGCGCGACACCGCCGTTGGCGAGACAATCGCGGATCTTGCCGAAATAATTCGGCCAATAGCGCTCGCCGACCGCCTCGATCATCTCGATCGAGGCGATACGGTCGAACTGCCCGGCGACGTCGCGATAATCCTGCAGGCGCAATTCGGCGCGGCCGCGTTCGACGTCGCCGGCGAGCCGGGTCTGCGCATAAGCGAGCTGCTCGGTCGACAGCGTGATGCCGAAGACGCTCGAGCCATAGTGCCGGATGAGCCGCTCGGCGAGCGCGCCCCAGCCGCAGCCGATCTCCAGCACCCGTTCGCCGCCGTTGAGCTCGAGCAGCGCCGCGGCGCGGTCGAGCTTGGCCGATTGCGCCCGTTCCAGCGTGTCGCAGTTGACGTAAAGCGCCGACGAATAATTCATCGCCTCGTCGAGCCAGGCGCGGAAGAAATCGTTGCCGAGATCGTAGTGCGCGGCGATGTTGCGCCGGCTGCCGCGCCGGCGTGTTATGGCGCAGCCAGTGCACCAGCCGATTGCGCAGAAGGCCGAGCCGGCCGACCGCCGCCGTCGCGGTCAGAGCGGATTCGTTCTGCATGCAGAATTCGAGCAACTGTCCGAGCTCGGGCGTCGACCAGTCGCCGTCGAGATAACCGTCGGCAAAGCCGTGATCGCCGTCGAGCAGCATGCGGCGCAAGCCGCGCCAGCGATGCGCAATCATGATCGCGTCCGGCCCCGGAAGAGTGCCGTGGCGCTCGATGATGTCGCCGTTCGGCAGCGTGAGGTGCAATCGCCCGGCCGGCATTGCCGGGATGGCGCGATCGATGAGGCGGCAGAGAATTCCCCGGCGGCCCGACACCTTGGCGTCGCACCGTTGTTTTGAAAACGAGGGGCCGGCGGACGTCACGGCGGCTAGCCTTCGGCACTCACGACGGTCACCGGCGCCGCGGGCGGCCGGGGCCGCGGCCGCAGTTTCAGCCCTTTGAGCAACAGCCGCAGTGCATGCCAGTGAATCGCGCCGATAACCTTCAAGGTGAGCAGCGGATGGGTCGCGCAGCGCGCGCAGCAGCGCGGCATCGGTCAGCGCCATCCGCTCGCCGGTCAGCGCCGCGGCCAGCAGCAGGCCCTCGTGATCGGCGGCGCGGATCGCGACCATGACGCGCTGGTCCGGCACCGCAACACGGAACGTATAGCTCATGTCCATGTCCATGAACGGCGAGACATAGAAGCCTTTGCGGCAATGCTGATCGATGACTGCCCCAGCGGTCGCGATCGACGGGAATCAAATAGGCGTGTCGCTCGCGGAAAGTATTGTGGACTTCGTAGAGAATGGCCGCAAGCGAGCCGTCGCGTTGATAACAGAAATAGACGCTCAAGCGGATTGAAGCCATAGCCGAAAATCCGCGGCATGCAGAACAGCCGGATCGCGCCGCCGTCCGGCTCGATGCCGGCGGACTTCAAGTGCTCTTCAACTTGCGCGCGCAGCGGCCGGCCGCTGCCATCGCCGTGATCGGTATCGAAGAAGCTCACGGCATTGAAGCGGTTGTGCGAGAACAGGCGCAGATGGCGCGGCAGCTGCTCGATCTCGTCGAGGTCGAGCAGCATCCAGAACACGCGATAGCGCAGCCGATGCGGCCGCGGCCGCAGGCGGCGGTGGGTCACGACGCCGACGTATAATGTGGAGCGAAGCCTCATGCGGCGAGCTCCCGCGCGGCGGCGGTCCGGTGCGGCTGCGGTCGAGCGCGATGCGGCCGGATTCGTTGGCGACGCGCCACGGCCGCCGCACCCCGCCAAGTGCCTCGGCGACGGCGAGGCCGGCCTGCAGGCCGTCTTCATGGAAGCCGGCGCCGAAATAGGCGCCGCAAAACCAGGTGTTGCGGCGGCCCTGCAGCGACCACAGCTGCCGTTGCGCCGTGATCGCCGCCGAATCGAACAGCGGATGCTCGTAGATCTCGCGGTGCCAAGGCGTTGCGCGGCTCGCGCTGCGGATTGAGCGTGACGAACAAGCGGCGTGTCGTGCGGGATGCTCTGCAGCGAGTTCATCCAATAGGTCACCGTCGGGCAATCGTCTTCGCCGCTCGCCGTCCGCCGATGTGATTCCAGCTCGACCACACCGCGCGCCGCCGCGGCATCAGCGGTGGATCGGAGTGCAGCACCGCCGTCATTGCGGCTGTAACGGAAGGCGCCGAGGAGCCGGCGCTCCTGCGGCGTCGGCTCGTCGAGCATCGCCAAGGCCTGGTCGGCGTGGGCGGCGATGACGACGTCGTCGAAGGTTTCGACATTGCCGTGGCGATCGCGGATCTTGACGAAGTCCTCGCTGCGGTGCACGGCGGTGACGCCGGCCGCAAGACGGATGCGGTCGGCGTAAGCTCGCGTCAGGCGCTCGACATAGGCGCGGCTGCCGCCGAGCACGGTGCGCCACGGCGGCCGGTTGCGCAGGCGCAGCAGGCCGTGGCTGTCCTGGAAGCGGATGAAGGACGCGGCCGGATAATTGAGGATCGTCGCTCGCCGGCGCCGACCAGATCGCCGCCGCCATCGGCAGCAAATGATCGCGCCGGAACGCCGCGCCATAGGCGCCGGCATCCAGATAGTCGCCGAGCGTGGTGTGGAACTCCTCGAGCAGCGCGAGGTCGCGCGGCGCCTCGCGATAGAACCGTTGCAGGTCGCGCAGCATCGACCAGAAGCGCGGCCGGAACAGATTGCGCTTTTCGGCAAAAAGCCCGGCAAGATTGGTGCCGGAATATTCCAGGTCGCCGTCGGCGAGCGACACCGCAAACGACATGTCGGACAGTTGCGTCGGCACGTCGAGGTGGTCGAACAGCGCGGTGAGGTTGGGATAGGTCGCTTCGTTGTAGACGATGAAGCCGGTATCGACCGGCGATGGCGCCTTTCGCGCCGGCAACCATAACGGTGTTAGAATGGCCGCCGACGCGACGGTCGCATTCATAGACCGTCACCTTGTGCTTTTGACTGAGCAGCCAGGCCGCTGACATGCCGGAAATGCCGGTGCCGATGACCGCTATGTTTTTTCGGATTGACAAGATTGCCGTGCATCGTTCGCCCCTCGGCCGGGTCCGCCGGCCACGCCCGTTGTGTCCTCACCTCACCGCACGCCGCGGTTACGCTTGGCCGGGGGCGTTGGATCACCGGGCATGGCCGCAATTGGATTGCCGGCGACTGATCCAAAGCGGCGCTGCCGGTCGTATCCGCGGGCATGCATGTGGAAAGCGCAGCACTTTGGCCGCGATTTCCTCTGGCCTATCGCCGGATCGGTCCAGCGCGGAGCCGCCATGCTGCGTGACGGGCGAGGCCACGGCCGGCAACCAATGCGGCGGACTGGATCAGGGCGATCGCGGCGAGAGCAGGACCGCGCGGCGTTTGCCGCGCTGTTCGAGTTCTACGCGCCGCGGATCAAGGCGATGCTGATGCGGCTCGGGCGCGGCGGCCGATGCGGCCGAAGATTTGGCGCAGGAGACGCTGCTCACGGTGTGGCGCAAGGCGGCTTATTTCGATCCGGCATCGCGCCAGCGCCTCGGCCTGGATTTTCACGATCGCGCGCAATCTGCGCATCGACCGGCTGCGCGGCGACAACCGGGCGAAACTTTACGCGCCGTACGAAATGGTCGAGCCCGAGGAGCCGGAACGTCCCGACAGCGCGCTCAACGCCGCGGAACGCGACGCAGCGCGTGCGCGCGGCGCTCGAGGAGCTGCCGCAGGAACAAGTCCGCGTCGTTGCAGCTTTCGTTCTTCGAAGGCCGCGCCCATGGCGATATCGCAGCGCTGCTCGATCTGCCGCTGGGCACGGTCAAATCGCGCGTCCGCGCTTGCCATGGCGCGCTTGCGCAATCTGCTCGGTGACCTGCCATGACCATCATGCATCATCCAAGCGACGCCACTTTGGCGGCTTTCGCGTCCGGCACCCTCGACGAGGCGCGCGGCATCGTGGTCGCCGCCGCATCTGTCGCTTTGCGCGCAATGCCGCGGCGCCGTGCATGCCTTCGAAGAGGTCGGCGGCGCCTTGCTCGAGCGACGTCGAGCCGGCCGCGCATGTCGGCCGGCGCCTTGCAGCGCGCCATGGCGGCGCTCGGGCCGCTCGACATGGTCGCGCCGGCGATCCGCGGCGCGGGCGCCGCGGGCGATCTGCCGGCGCCGCTGTCGCACTATGCGCTGGGGCCGTGGCGCTGGATCGGGCGCGGCGTGCAATGGCGGCCGGTCGATGTCGCGTCGGACGAGGGCGTGCGCGTCTTTATGCTGAAGGCCGCGCCCGGAACGAAATTGCCGCGCCACCGGCACACCGGCACGGAATGGACCTGCGTGTTCGAAGGCGCGTTCAGCCACGATCTCGGCCGCTACGGGCGCCGGCGACTTCGACGAAGCCGACGAGAGCGTCGAGCACGATCCGGTGGTGGACGCGGCGTGCCGCTGCATTTGTCTGGTGGCGCTGCAAGGCCATATCGAGCTGCAAGGCTGGCTCGGCCGGCTCATTCAGCCGTTCGTGCGCATCTGATCGGGAGCGGCCATGACGATCGCGGCCGATCGACTGCACCGCGTTCGATCGAAAGCCGCAGCCGGCGCATCCTGCCGCGCCGCATCGCGTCTCGACGGCGCTCCGTTGCCTTACGCCAAGGGCGCCGCGGCATACGCTCGACGTCTGCCGGCCCGAAATCCGCCACGGCAGCGCCGGTCGTCGTCTTCTTCTATGGCGGCGGCTGGCGCAGCGGCAGCAAGCGGACCTACCGCTTGTGGCCAAGGCGCTGGCGCGGCGCGGCTATGTCGCCGTGCTGCCGGACTATCGCATCTATCCGCAGGCGCGCTATCCGGATTTCCTCGACGACGGCGCGCGGGCCGTGCGCTGGGCGAAGGACAACGCCACGCGTTTTGGCGGCGATCCGCAAAAGCTCTTCCTGATGGGCCATTCGGCCGGCGCCCATATCGCGGCCATGCTGGCGCTCGACGCCACGTGGCTGCAAAAGGTCGGGCTCGTGCCCGGCCGCGATATCGCCGGCCTGATCGGCATCTCCGGCCCGTACGATTTCCTGCCGCTGCAAGGACGAAACGCTGAAGATCATTTTCGGCGGCGCCGACCGGCCGGAGACGCAGCCGATCTCCCATGTCACGCCCGGCGCGCCGCCGGCGCTGCTGTTGACCGGCGGCAAAGACGACGTGGTCGACGCCGGCAATTCCACGCGGCTTGCGGAAAAGCTGCGCGCCGCGGGCAACGACGGCGACGACCGTGATCTATCCGCGCGTCGGGCACTACATCATCATCGCCGCGTTCGCGCCCATCATCCGGTTCCTGGCTCCGGTGCTGCGCGACGTCGATGCCTTCATCGCCAAGACGCTGCAAGTCGTCGCGCTCGCGCGCAGGCCGGCGCCATGACCGCGCTCGATATTCCTGACGATCATCGTTGCCGTCAGCGTCAGCCTCGCGGCGATCATGACCGGCGCCTGGCTCGCCTGGCGCAGCACGCGCAATTCCGGCTGGATCGACACGACCTGGACTTTTGGGCTCGGCGCCGTCGGCTGCGCCGGCGCGCTCACGCCATCGCTCGCGACCGGCGCGCTGACGACCCGGCAGGTGCTGGTGGCGGTCCTGGTCGCGGTGTGGTCGCTCCGCCTCGGCCTGCACATCGCGCGGCGCACGCATCGGCATCACGGACGATCCGCGCTACGGCAAGCTGATCGCGGATTGGGGCGCCGACGCATCGCGGCAGATGTTCTTGCTGGCGCAGAAGCAGGCGCTGGTCAGCATTCCGCTGGCGCTGTCGATGGTGCTTGCGGCGTGGAATCCGTGGCCGGGTTTGCGCGCTGCAGGATGCGCTCGGCGTCGCTGGTCCTGATCGTCGGCATCGCCGGCGAGGCGGTTGGCGGATGCGCAGTTGCGGCGCTTCCGCGCCGATCCGGCCAACCGCAACCGGATCTGCGATGTCGGCCTGTGGGGCTGGTCGCGGCATCCGAATTATTTCTTCGAATGGTTCGGCTGGCTCGCCTATCCGCTGCTCGCCATCGATCTTGGCGGCGCCTACCCGTGGGGCTGGGCCGCGCTTGCCGGGCCGGCCTGCATGTATTGGCTGCTTGGTGCACGTCTCCGGCATTCCGCCGCTGGAGGCGCACATGCTGGAGCGCCGGCACGACGCATTCCGCGCCTACCAGGCGCGCACCAATGCGTTCTTCCCGGCGCCGCCGCGGACCATCTGAGGGAGCATGCCATGAGCTTCGTGCAGACGATGACCGGCTTCGGCGAAAGCGTGCCGCTGCCCGACGCGGTGACGCGGGCGGCGATCAAGTTGCTTGGTCGGGCGGACGCAGCGGCAGCTTGTCGCGCGCCGAAGCGACGCCGACCGGCGCTTTGCCCGCGACATGGCGCCGTTTCCGATCGCGCTCAACACCGCCGAGGCCAATGCCCAGCACTACGAGATCCCGGCGGAGTTCTTCGCTCTCGTGCTCGGGCCGCAGCGCAAATATTCGTCCTGCCTTTACGACGACGGCATCGACACGCTTGCCGCCGCGGAAGAACGCGCGCTGCAGGTCGAGCGCCGAACACGCCGCGCTTGCCGACGGCCAGCGCATTCTCGAACTCGGCTGCGGCTGGGGCTCGCTGTCGCTGTGGATGGCGCGGCACTATCCGGCGGCGCGGATCACCGTCGGTGTCCAACTCGCATTCGCAGCGCGAATTCATCGCCGGCCAGGCCAAGGCCGAAGGCCTTGCCAATCTCAACGTCGTCACCGCCGACATGAACGCGTTCCAGCCGCAAGGCCGCTTCGACCGCGTGGTGTCGGTGGAGATGTTCGAGCACATGGCCAATTGGCGGCCGCTGCTGCAGCGCATGCGCGATTGCCTGGAACCCGACGGCCGCATGTTCATGCACGTCTTCGCCAACCGGCACGCCTCGTACCGCTTCGCCGCCGACGACAAGGAAGACTGGATCGCGCAGCATTATTTCACCGGCGGCATCATGCCGAGCCGCGACCTGATCCGGCAGTTTCCCGATTGTTTTGCGGTGGACGCCGAATGGCGGTGGAACGGCCGCCACTATCAGCGCACCGCGCAACATTGGCTGGACAATTTCGACCGCAACGCCGATGCGGTGTTCGACGTCCTCAAGCGCGTCTATGGCCGCGACGCAAAGCTGTGGCAGCGGCGCTGGCGGCTGTTCTTCCTGGCGACGATGGGGCTGTTCGGCCACGCCAGCCGGCGAGGAATGGGGCGTCAGCCACTACCGGCTGACGCCGGCGCGCTGACGAAAAGCTCAGCGCGCGATCAGGCGGACCGCGAAATAGGCCGCCGTGGCGGCGATGCTGGAGGCGAGCGCGCCGTAGCCGATATCGAGCACGGTGATTTGCAAGGTCCAATTGCGCAACGTCGCGTAGTTGGTCAGATCGTAGGTCGCGTAAGCGAGCGCCCCGAACAGCAACGCCAGCGTCGCCGCGGTCGAGCGGCGATTGCGCCCGCAGCCCCGGCAGCACGGCGAAGACCACGATGCCGATCGGAAACATCAGATAAAACGCGATCGCCGGCGCGACGCGCAGGCTTTGCACCAAAATGTCGCCGAGCGCCGGCCGATACAGCAGCGCCCCCATGGTGGTCAGCCACACCGCGTCGATCGCTCCGAACACGATCAACACGGCCACATAGGCGATGACATAGCTCATCGATCCACTCCCGGCAGTTGAGCAACTGCTGTCCGGACGGGCTACGCCCGGCGCGAGCCGGCGGATCACCGAAGGGCCGGGAAAATTTAGTACCGCACGCCGTGCAGGCGGTCGTTGTTGGCATGCACGCAGCGCTTGAGCGGCGCGTAGGCTTGTTCGGCGGCGGCGAAGAGGCCAAGCCCGCCGGCACAGCGCGCGCTCGGCGGCGATGCCGGCCTCGGCGAAGGCTGCGACTTTTTCCGCGATCATGCGGCTCGCTTCATCGGCCGCATTCGGCGCGCCTGAGGCAAACAGCATCAGCCGCGTCGAAATGACGTTCTGCGCCTCGCAGCTAAAGCGCACGGCCTCGACCCAATTGCTCCAGAAATCGCGCATCGCCGGAACAATGTCGCCGAAATTATCTAAAATTGACGTCGGCAATTCGATAAAATTGCATCGATGCCGATGCCGACAGTCGGCGCTACAGCATCCCGGGCCGGAACAGACTCTTCCGGCTGATGATCTTGCCGGACACCATGAACACGCCGTCGCCGGTATAGTGCAGGGTCTGCGGATATTTCGGCCGGCGCGCCACGTGGGCTTTGACGACTTCGAAGATGAAGAAGTTATATTGATCGACCAGGCGGTCGTCCTTGAGCTTGCATTCCAAATTGGCGTGGCATTCGGCAATGAGCGGCGCGCCGACCTCCTGGGCGGGTTCGGCGGTCAAGCGGAATTTTTTGAACTTGTCGACCGAGGCGCCGGAGCAATTGCCGATGCCGACGACTTTATTGGTCAGCGCCGTGGTCGGCACATTGATCACGCATTCGCGGCTGCGGCGGATGAGATCAAAGCTGTGGTTGCCGGACGAGATCACGCAGCCGATGAGCGACGGCACGAATTCCAGCACCGTGTGCCAGCCCATGGTCATGATGTTGGTTCTTGCCGCGCCAGGCCGACGACACCAGCACGATCGGGCCCGGCTCGAGATAGCGCCGGATATTTGCAACCGGAAAGTCGCTTTTGCCTTTGGCCATCGGCGCCGCCGGTCGTTTATTCAGCCGCGCGGGGCGTAGCCAAGGCTCAGTTGCGCTTGGCCGTAACGGCCGCCGTATCGGTCTTCGGCACGACGTCGTTCATGCGCAGCAGGATGTCCTCGACCGGATTGTCGGTCCAGGCATGGGTGACGAAATCGCGGTGCGACACGTCGCCGGCGGGCAGGAACGTCACCATGCCTTGCAGATGATTGCGGCGCAGCTCGGAGCCGTACGGCACCGCGCGTTCGTTGAGCTCGTGCTCCAGATCGGCGTTGTGATGGGCGGTATGCGGCGTGTAGGAGCTGACGAAGAAGGTCGAGCGGTGGTCGGCGATCCAATCGGCGAACTGGTCGATGCCGGCATAGAGCGCGTCGAGCAGCACCAGGCCGCGGATGCGTTCCTGCGCGCCGCCGCGCGCCAACACCGAGAGCGTCGGGCCAAAACCGCCGCTATAGGCGACGATCACGATCGGCATATTGGCGAACGCCGCGGCGCTGCGCTGATCGCCGTAGAGCGTGGCGAGCTTCTTTGCCGTCTCGTCGAGGAAGCGCTTGAAGCCGTCGGGCTCCCAGAACTTTCCGGCGCTGGAATCGGCGGCATCGAAGGCGAATTGCGGCGCCACCAGCACGGCGTTGAGGCCGGCGGCGGAAATCTGGTCCGGCAGGCGCTGGCGGTCGCGCACGTCGCGTTCCAGCGTCGCGCCATGGCCGTGGAAGAACACCACCATGACGGCGGGGCGGTTGGGATCGAAATTTTGCGGAATGTGCAGCAGCACCCTGTCGTCGCCAAAAGTTTTCGATTCCAGGAACATGCGGCCGCGGAAATTGACGTGGCCGCGCTCGTCCGGCTTGCCGGCATCGAGGAACGGCCGGTTCGCGCCGGGCACCATGCCGCGATAGGGGAACGGCGCGGTCTCGAAGTCGACGAGGCTGGTCTTCGCCTCGATGTTGCCGAGCGGCACGTGCGGTACCGCCGGCACCGGATTGGGCGCCGACGCGAGCACCATCTGCGGCGCAGGCTTTTCAATGGAACCAGTGTGGACCGGGTCGATGGAAGCGGTGCGCACCGGGGCGGGGGCGGGCGCGGCGGCTGGGGCGGCGGCGACGCGCGACCTCGCCGGTGTTGCCGGCTCGCGCGGCACATCGGCGGTTCGCTTGGGTTCGAAATAACTCCAATCCCGCGCGATGACGCTTGCGGCCGACTTACGGACTGCAGGGGCGACGGCAGCCGGCCGCGGTAGTGGCGCGCTCGGCGCATAGGTCGACATGACGAGGTCGCTTTTGGCGACCGACGTTTCGCCGCCCGGTGCTGGCGCGCTCGGCGCGTAGGTCGACATGGCGAACGGATCGCTTTTGGCGATGGACGAATCGAAGCGCGCCGGTCTCCGCGTAGTTCGAGCTTGGCCCGATCAGGCCGGAGGCGCGGAATTCGCTGTAGAGCGCAAGGCCCCAGCCGGTGACGGCGCCCACCAGCAGCAGCGATGAAATCAGAAACAGATTCTGCTCGAGCAGCGTCCGCAATGCGCTGGCGCGCGAGACCGGTTTGCGAGTGACGGGGACGCGGCGCGGCGGAGCCTTGCGCGGTTTGACCGGCTCGACGCGGCGCCGCACCTCGGCATCGAGGGGAAAATGGCGCGCAACGTGCATCCGCCGCCAGAACCGTTCACCGGCCGGCGGAATGCCTGCGTTTGTAGACTTAGACCCCGTTCAGCCAAGGTATCCCCACCCCGACGACAGCCCGAGCTTCAGGGAGGACTTTGTCCCTATTTGGGCGGTCTTGGCCGGGCCGGCCGGTCGTCGACCCCGAAGGAACCGAAGAATCCGCGCAATCCGTCGGGCCGCGGCGGCGGGTTTGCCGCGGTTTGGGACCGTTTTCGGTGTGGTTTCGGTGATTCACCCGTGGCGGACGCACTGTCCGACCCCGTGGTTAACAGCTGGTTAATTTCGGCCTCGCTCGGCCCCGGTGCTGTCCGTGTCGCCAGCAAGAGGTTCGACTCGTTCTTGCGCCACAGATAGCCGATGCCGAAGTCGAGCGGGGCTGCGTTGCGGAACAGCTCCGCCATGCCCGGCTGATAAGCGTTGGGGAAGATGCCCAGCGGGTGCAGATAATGGCCGAACGGCTGCAAGCGCCATTGTTTCGCGTCGAAAAAGGCGAGCGGAATGCCGCTGTCGTCCTGGAGAATGGTGGCACTGCGGTCGATCAGGAAACGACGCACCCGGGCAAAGCTGCCGCTGTGCAGCAGATAGGACGCGCTTTTGAGGAAGCTGTCGGCGACACCGAGCTTGGCGCAGAACTGCAAAAAGCCGGACGTTTTCACGCCGCCGTCGGACAGATCGGTGCTGAAATAATACAGCGTCTGCCGCGGCCCGTTGCCGTCGGAGAAAACGATCTTCACGCCCTTGGCGGCGCTCTGCGCCGCCGCCCGCGCCTTGGTGCCGGGTTCCTCCGCCGCAACGACATTGCCTTGGGCGTCGACGTTGACCAGGCTCACCTCGTGGACGGTCTTGCCGGTGCGGGCCAGGAAAACATAAAGGATCGGCAGCGTGCCGTAGACCGGGCCCGCGGTCAGCTGCGTCTTCATGTTCTTGGTGATGAAGAAGCTCAGGTTGAGGATCGTGGCCAGCGAGCCCTCGATATTGCGCAGGCTAGCATCGACGGAGCCGCGCGGAAGACTGGTCAATTGCGGCACGTCGCCGACCGGCTCGAGGCCGCTGAGCACATAGGTCGAGGCCGACGGGAAAAACGAGGTGGCGTAGAGGAAATCCGGGCCGCTGAACATGTACAGCATGGTGTCGCTGTGCTGCGGCAGGTGCTCCTTGGCGAAGGCGCGCACCTTCGCCAGCGTGTTGGCGTCCTCGCGGGTGAAGATCGAATCGAAGAAGTCGCGCGTGCTGCGCCCATTCCGGGTCTTTGGCCAGCGCCGCGAGCGGGGAATCCGGCGCCGGCGGCAGGCCGGCGAGGAAGCGCGCGGTATCGTCGGGCGTCGCGGTCTCGGCGCTGCGCGCCGGCGCGACCAGCGCAGCGCCAGCGACAACGGCGAACAGCGCGGCGGCGAACAGCCTAGGCACGGTCGAGAGCATCGGCCTTGAGGGGGATTGTCTTTGCGGAATCGGACGGCGGCACATTCGAGATCAGTCTGGACGCATAGTAGATCACAAGCCCCGCCGCCATCAGCCCCAGGCCGCCGAGCGATTGCAGCGGCCGATTCACGACAAGATAGTACATCATGAACAAGGTCAAAGAGAGGAAAACCAAAGGCGTGATCGGGTAACCCCAGGCGCGGTATGGCCGCACCAGTTCCGGGTGGGTGATGCGCATCTTGATCACGCCCAACACCGTGAAAAACGAGCAGAACGTCAGGCTGAACTGGATGAAATCGAGCACCGCCTCGAAGCTCTGGGTCAAGCAGCAGGAGGTCCGCGACCAGGAGCTGAAAGGCGATTGCGGTCGCCGGCACGCCGGTCTTCGACTTGCGGCGCGAACAGGCGCAGCACCGGCATGTCCTCGCCCATGGTCATGGTCACCCGCGGCCCGATCCACATCATGGCGCTGATGGAAGACACCAGGCCGAGGCTGATCAGCCCGCCGACGAAACGCGCGCCGAGCGGGCCGAAAATGTGCCGGCCCGCCACCATGGCGACGTCGAGCTGGCCGCCGAGTTCCGCACAGCGGCGTCGTCGCCAGCATGACGGCGTTGAGCCCGACATAGAGCACGATGACGACGGCCGTGCCGATGAGCAGCGCGCGCGGCAGATTGCGCGCCGGGTTTTGCACTTCGCCGGCGATATAGGTGGCGGCGTTCCAGCCGGAATAGGAATACATCACGAAGACCAGGCTGATGGCGAACGGCGCGCTCATGACCGCGGTCAGGGCGCCGGACTGGGGTGCA
The DNA here is from genome assembly GCA_963831975.1 of uncultured Alphaproteobacteria bacterium. GTDB lineage: Bacteria > Pseudomonadota > Alphaproteobacteria > Rhizobiales > Xanthobacteraceae > BOG-931. The sequence continues at coordinate 687,569 of CAWHSO010000018.1, read as the reverse complement.
AAGGAGATCGGCTGCGCATCGCCGAAGGCAAAGCCGGCGGCGATGAAGATGACGATGAGGGCAAGCTTGAATATCGTCCAGGCGTTATGGAAGGCGCCGGCGAATTGCACGCCGCACAGATGCACCAGCGCCAGCGCCCAGGTCAGGCCGAGCCCCATCAGGAGCGGCGGCGCGCTCGGCGCAATGGCCTTGAAATAAACCCCGAACGCCATGGCGGCGAGCGCGATCGGCGCGGCGAAGCCGACGGTCGCCGACAGCCAGCCGGCGACGAAGCCGAAGGCGGGATGATAGATGCGGCGCAGGAAATTGTATTCGCCGCTCGAGCGCGGCAGCATGGTGGCCAATTCGGCGTAACAGAGCGCGCCGCACAGCGCCACCGCGCCGCCGACGATCCACAACAGCAGCAGCGCAAAGCCGGACGTGATGTCGCCGACCTGAAATCCGAGGCTGGTAAAGACGCCGATGCCGACCATGTCGGCGATGACGATCGCGGTCGCCGTCACCCCTGACACCAGGCCCGGCAGACGCGCGATTTGCTGTGGATTGATTCATGCAGCCTTGGTCCGGATTCGTCCTAAGAGGTCGCACAAAAAGGGCAAATCCAACAGGCTTTTGCCCGCACTAACGCTTAAATAGCAAATCGCTTGACCAGCGCGACCTGGTTTCGCTACCGAATTGATCGCGCTGATGCCGGCCGGGGGCTGAGGCGACGGCGGCCAAGTGTATGTGGGCCGTACGGCGTAAGAGGGGCTGTCCGATGGTATTTCGGTCCGCAGCGGGATCGGGAATCGGCATGGGCGACCGGCCGCGCCGCGCGCTTGGCGCGGCATTGGCGCTGGCCGCCGCCTGCCTGGTTCAAAGCCTGATACTGCCGCTTGCCGCGACGCCGTGCCGGGCTGCCGCCGCGGCGGGAGGCGAGGCATCCGGCAAGATCAAAATCGCCTTCGCCGGCGATTCCATCGTCGACAATTACTGGTCCGGCATCGGCCGCATCATCGATGCCAATCCGTGCCTGAAAAACACCGTCGAGCTCGGCCGCTTCGCCCGTAACGGCACCGGCCTCACTCGCGGCGACCGGGTCTACTGGCCGCGCGAGATCCGGCGCATCGACGACGCCTTCAGGCCGACCCTGTCGGTCGTCTCGATCGGGCTCAACGACCGGCAATTCATCGTCGACGGCAGCGGCGCCCGCACCGCCTGGGGCGCGCCGGACTGGACCGACAAATACCGCCACGAGCTCGACGAGTTCCTCAAAGCCGCCGTCGCCACCAAGGCGGTCGTGCTCATGGTCGGCATGCCGGCGATGCGCGAGACGATCGACAACACCGACATCGACGGCAAGAACGCCTTGTTCGCCGAAGCCATCGCCGCGCTCGGCGATCCCAACCTGCACTATATCGAGCCGTGGCGGCTGCACGCCGCGGGTCCCGAGACGTTTGCCTCCTACGGCCCGGACAAGAGCGGCCGGCTGGTGCAGATCCGCACCCCGGACGGCCAGCACTTCACCGTCGCGGGCGAAGACCTGGCCGCCGGCTACTTGTTCCCCAAGATCGTCGAAGCGCTCGGCGAAGCAGGGAAAAATCTCGATCAATGCCTGACCAAACAGTCGAAGGACGAGCCATAGTGGTATCGTCCTGATCCACCGCGACTCACGGCGTACCGCAGAAGCAGATGCTGTTTCCCACCATCGAATTTGCGGTCTTCTTCGCCGTCGTCTTTCCGGTCACCTGGCTCCTCAACGCACGCAACACCTGGAAGAAGCTCTTCCTGGTGGCGGCGAGCTATTATTTCTACGCGGCCTGGCGGCCGGAGTTCACGCTGCTGCTGCTGGTCAGCTCGGTGTTCAATTACGGCGCGGCGCTGCTGATCGACCGTTTCAAATACCGCGCCCAGCGCCTGACCGTGCTGTGGCTCGCGATCGCCGCCAATCTCGGCCTGCTCGGCTATTTCAAATATTATAATTTTTTTGCCGCCTCGCTGATGAACGCCTTCAACGCAATCGGCGTGAAGGTCGACATCGGCTTCATCGAAGTGGCGCTGCCGATCGCCATCTCCTTCCTCACCTTCCACGCGCTGTCCTACATCATCGACGTCTACCGGCGCGTGATCAAGCCGACCACGTCGCTGATCGACATTATGTTTTACATCGGCTTCTTCCCGCATCTGATCGCCGGCCCGATCGTGCGCGCCAACAAATTCCTGGCGCAGACGATTGGCCCGCGCGACCCGGCGAATATCAGGCTCGGCCAAAGCGTGTTCCTCATCCTCGGCGGGCTGTTCAAGAAGGTGATCATCGCCAATTACCTGTCGACCGGCTTCGTCGACGGCGTGTTCCGCGATCCCGACGGCCAGTTCGAGCCTCGACCTGATTTTCGGCATGTATGCTTTTGCGCTGGTGATCTATTGCGACTTCAGCGCCTATACCGACATCGCAATCGGCATTGCGAACTTGCTCGGCTACGAGTTTCCGCAAAACTTCAATTATCCGTACCGGGCGACCTCGGTACAGGATTTCTGGCGGCGCTGGCACATGTCGCTGTCGAGCTGGCTGCGCGATTATCTTTATATCCCGCTCGGCGGCAGCAAGTTCGGCACGTTGGCGACCTATCGCAACATCATGATCACCATGGCGCTCGGCGGGCTATGGCACGGCGCCAGCTGGGCGTTTTTGATCTGGGGCTGCCTGCACGGCTCCGCGCTGATTATCGAGCGCATGCTCGGCATCACCGGCGATCATGCGGACGCCAAGCGCGGAAAATTTGCCACGGCACTCGGCTGGCTGGTGACGACGCAATTCGTCTGCCTCGCCTGGGTATTCTTCCGCGCGCCTTCGACCGACGCGTGGCTCGGCTATTTCGCGACCATGTTTAGTGGGCGGAGCTGGTCCACCAGCATGACGCCGTTCGTCGCCTTCATCTTCGCGCTGGGCGCGCTGTCGCACATCTTGCCGCCGCGCTGGTTCGAAACGCTGGAAAAGCGCTACGACGAAGCGTCGCTGGTGGTGAAGGTGCTGGTGCCGTTCGTCGTCATCTATCTGATCTCCGTCGCGGCGCCGGCCGGCATCGCACCCTTCATCTACTTCCAGTTCTGAGGATTCTTGCCGATGAAGCACGTCGACCCAACCGAGCTTGAGCCGTCGCACCCCGCGGGCGTGCTGCGCACCGCGGCGATCGTCATCTATGCGACGCTGGCGCTGCTCGCGGTCACCATCCCGCAGAGTATCGAGAACTGGCTCGCCGACATGAACGGCAATCCGGTCGAGGACACCGCCTTGCGCGGCGCCGAGGTTTTGCGGAACCTGTCGCAGCGGGCCGGCGTTGCGGCGGTGTACCAGCGGGCGAGGGACATTTTCATCGCGATTTCCGGCGCGGAGCCCGATTAGGCCTTATTTTGCGGCTAACTCTGGCTGGAAAATACGAAAAATGACCGTGGTTTAATCGTTCTTTGACCATATTGATCAAGAGATTAGCGGCGGGGTCGGAGTGGAAGCGGGACGAATGTTGCGTTCGAAGTGGGTGTTGGGCGGACTGATTGCGCTGGCGGCGCTGCCGCCGGCGACGTGGTCGTTGGCCAGCGGCACTTATGTGCTCGGCGACAGCATCGGCGACGGCTTGGCCACCACCATGGGCTTCAACAATCTCGCCCAGATCGGCATCCACATCCGCGGCCCCAAGGCGCTGGCGCAGATCGCGCGGACGCCGCCCGGCTCGACGGCGTACATCTTCCTCGGCACCAACGATGCCGAGGGCAGCCTGAAAAATATCGACAAGAGCATCGACGATATTCTGGACGCCGCCGCGCAACGCCAGCTCACCGTGGTCTGGGTCGGGCCGCATTGCGTGCGTAAAGCCTGGGACAAACAGGCGAGCGAGCTGGACCAAATATTGCGCAACCATCTCGCCAAGGCTTCCGTCAACAAGGCTTCCGTCAAATATATCGGCACGCGCGACGCCGTCATCTGCTCGGGAAAATTCCAAGAGCCCGACGGCGTGCATCTCACCGCGAAGGGCTACCGCTATATGTGGGCCATGATCGACGGCGCCGGCGGCACGCCGAACACGGCTGTCGCCAGCGCGCCGCAAAAGCCGAACGACGCTGCGAAACCGGCGGACGCCGATCTCACGACGGCATCGCTCGCGCCGCGGCCGGCGCAGGCCCGCGTCGACCATCGGCTGGTCATGGAAATCCATGTTCCCGGTGCGCCGTCGGACCCGCTGGTGTGGACCCGGAGTCAAAATTAGCGTAACGCGGAGCGTTGCAGCCGCGCGTAATATTGTGATCGCGTGAGAAAACGGCCGCGAATTTTGGGCCGTAATTTTTTTGGATCGGATCGATGGCTCGTACGCAACGGGACCGCTTGTCGTTCGCCGCCGTGCTGGTGGGCGGCGCTTGCGTCGTCCTGGTCGCCGGCGTGCTGATCTCGGTATTGCGCTCGCCGGCGGTGCCGCGGCCGCGCGGCTTGATCACGGTGGTCGAGCAGGTCGCGCCGGAAACGACCCATCCGCCGCAGGGCAGCCGCGACGATGCGCGCATTCCGGCAACGGCCGAGCCTGCCCCGCAGGCGCGCGTTGCCAACGTGCCGCCGCCGGCCGCCGACGGCGGCGCTGCGGCGCCTGCGGCAATGACGCCGCAGCCTGTCGTGGAGACCAGCACGGGCCCGGTGAAGTCGAGCACCAGCGGGCCCGGAAATTCCACCCCGAAATCCCAAAGCCAACAATCCCAAGGCCAACGCGGCCTCGTCATTTTGCAAATCGGCGACAGCCACACGGCGGCGGATTATTTCACCGCCGAGCTGCGGCAGAAGCTGCAAGCGCGTTACGGCAACGGCGGCGTCGGCTATCTCGACGCCGGCAAGCCGCATATCGGCGTGCGCTCCGGCGCCATGAAAATCACGGCGTCGTCCGGCTGGACCTATCATGCGATCCAGCGCTCCGACAACATCGCCGAGTTCTGGCTGTCCGGCTTCAACGCGGTGGCGACCGCGTCCGGCGAAGCGCTGACGTTTGCGTCCGATACGCCGGTGCCGTTCGACTCAGATCGAGATCGAAGCGCTGCGCCAGCCGGGCGGCGGCTCGATCGACATCAGCCTCGACGGCGCGGTCAAGAGCAGCGCCGATCTCGGCGGCGCTACGGTCGAGCCGGTGGTGTTGCGGCTGCGGCCGGACGGCGCGACGAGCGACCGCGTCCGCCAGATCGAGATCCGCACGCGCGGCGACGGTGTCGTCAGCATCGCCAGCATCGGCATCTACCAGAAGCAGTCGGGCGTCTCGTACAACAATATCGGCTATCCCGGCGCCACCATCGACCTCGTCAACAAGTTCGACGAGAAGCTGATGGCGGACGGCTTGCGCCGCCTCGATCCGCAAATCGTCGTGCTGGTGTTCGGCACCAACGAAGCGTCGAAGCCCAATCTCGACGCGGCGCGCTACGAGCGCAACTACGAGAAGGCGATCGCGCGGATCCGGGCGGCGTTGCCGAACGCGCAGATCGTGCTGGTCGGGCCGCCCGACGGCGCCGAGCGGCCGCCGCACTGCCTGGGCAAAGGCCCGGCCGACGCCGCCTGTCATCCGGCGCCGCCGAGCGACGGCGCCTTGTACACGGAGCCGGCGGATTGCGAGTGGCACACCATCGCGCATCTCGATCTGGTGCGCGACGTCGAACGCAAGATCGCCGAGCGCCACGGTTTTGTTTATTGGAACTGGGCGACCATCAATCCCAACCAGTGCGCCGCGCACCAGCTGGTCGCAGCGTCCCCGCCGCTGATGACGCCGGACCATGTGCATTTCACGCCGGCGGGCTACGTCAAGGGCGCCGACCTGTTTCTTGACGCCTTGATCCCGGTGATCGAGAAGCTGCAAGTGCGGCCCAACATCACCGCCAGCAACTGATTGGCAATAACGCCGGAACGCTTCACGCGCGCCAGAACGGCTTGCTCGCCTCATTCATGGCGTCGCATCGTGTGATGCCGATGTCGTGGAGCGACTGCTCGTCCATGGTCGCGAGTGTTCGCCTGTCCTCCATCCGGCGCCACCACATTTCGACCAAAGCGATCCAGCCGCGATCGCTGCGCTGATGCCGGTGCGAGCTGCGCCAGTGGATGCCATGCCAGTGCCAGTCTTGCCAGCGCAAGCTATGGGCTATTTGCACGATGCTCATGGATCTCTCCTGCTCATTGTCGGTTCCGTCGGCCGTGCCGCCGTCAGGTCACGGTGATGTAAAGCGAGCCGATGTCGGGGATGCTCGGCGCCGCCAAGGCGATGAACACCGCTTCCGCGATCACCACCGCCAGGAACAGCGCGGCGGCGATCAGGAATGCCGGGTCGGTGCCGGAACCGCGCGCCGCGCCGCGGCCCGCAGCCGCCGGTGCCGAACGCGTCATCGAGGTCATGGTCATTGGTGTCCTCCTTTGCGCGCATCATGCGCTTTCCGGAGATTTAACGTTTCGGGCGTTTCCGAATAATCCGCGATATGGTAATGTTATTTATCACTGGGAGTGATAGGTGAGGCGATGCAGGATCTGCGCACATTGGCGATTTTCGTGAAGGTGGCGGAGCGCTTGAGCTTCGTGCGCGCTGCCGCCGACCTCGGCATTACCCAGTCCGGCGTCAGCAATGCCATCAGCCGGCTCGAGGACCAGATCGGCACGCCGCTTCTGGCCCGCACCACGCGCAAGGTCAGCCTGACCGAGCACGGCGCTGCCTTCTTCGAGCGCTGCCGTCAGGCGCTGGCCGAGATCGAGGAGGCCGAGCTGGTGCTCAAGAACGCGCAGCTCAAGCCGTCGGGCAATCTACGCATCGACGTGCCGGTCTCGTTCGGTCGCATCAAAGTGGTGCCGCTGCTCGGCGCCTTCCAAGCGCGCTATCCCGACATCGCGCTGCGCGTCACCTTCAACGACCGCCTCGTCGATCACATCGAGGAAAGCATCGACGTCAGCATCCGCTTCGGCGTCCTGCAGGACTCCAGCCTGATCGCCCGCCGGCTCGGCGGCGCGCAACTCAGCGTGGTCGGTGCGCCACGCTATTTCGCCAAATACGGCCAGCCGAAGCGGCCGCAAGACTTGGCCGGACACAATTGCTTGGCCTTCACGTTCCGCGAAACGCGCCTCGCCCGGGAATGGCGCTTTGCCCGAAGTGGCGCGCCAGGCGGCGGCGAAACGGTGCTCACGCCCAAGGGCAATATGAGTTTGAGCGACGGCGCCGCGGTGTGCGACGCCGCGCGTGCCGGCTACGGCCTGGCGCAGCTGCAGGACTTCTTCATCGACGCGCTGATCGCGCGCGGGCAATTGGTTGCCGTCCTGGACAAATTCAAACCGGCAGCCCAGCCGATCTGGCTGGTTTATCCGCAGACCCGGCATCTGTCGCCGAAGGTGCGCGCCTTCGTCGACTTCATGGCGGCGCAATTCAAGACGCGCGCTAGAGCATGATTGCAGAAAAGCCTGTCCGCGGACTTGATCCGAGGATGGCAGCCGGTTTTTTGAATCCCGGCGCCGGTCGGCACCGCCGAAATTTCGCGCTGGCCGTACAGTTTCGCGCAAGCGCAATCTGAAGTATGCGTGAGAAAGATCGTTAAGAATTTATTGGTAATACTCCGCATCGTTCAATCGGGACGGCTCCAGAATCGACCTGCATATGAAAGTCGCGCTTCGTCGTTTGCCGGCGTCGTCTGCATTCCGTTGGCTCGATCTGTGGCTGATCGCAATCTTGGTCGTCGGAAGCTTCGCCGTAATTTTGCGCATAGGCTTGCGGCCGGCCGACCCCAGCGCCGGCGTCGCGGTTATCTATGCGCCATGGACGCCGGCCGATCAGACCATGGTTCGCGCGGTCAGCGCCGGCGCGCGATTTGTGCGCTTTGGCGGATTTGACTTTATTGCCATCGTCATGCCGGAGCGGCCCGACTACGTCGAAAACGTGCTCGCCGGTTCGGCGCTCCTTGCGGTCGACCCACAAGTTCTTGCGGGCTGTCTGCCCGCCGCGTTTCTGAAAAAGGCTGATGCGCTATGAGCGATCTGCGATCGTTCCAATTGACCCTCGCAAAGGTATTGACGGCTCTCGGCATCGTGCACGTGCCGGTGCTGGCAGTGATCTGCGCTGTGCTGGGACGCGATGTCGTCGCCAATTCGATTGCTTGCGCGGCACTCGCAGTCATCCCCATTGTGCTGACTTACGCCGCACGGTCGATCACGACGATAGCCTTCGGCATTGCCATTACGTTGGTTGGCCAGACCTCGCTGTTGGTGCTCGCATTCAGCGGGCATCCGTGGCAGGTCGAGATGCACTTCTACTACTTCGCGGTTCTGGCGATGCTGTCGGGCTTCTGCGACTGGCGCGTGCTGGCGCTGGCCGCCGGCCTGGTGAGCCTGCATCACCTGAGCCTCAACTTCATTTTGCCCGATGCCATCTATCCCGGCGGCAACAACCCGTGGCGGGTCAGCGTTCATGCCGTCGTTGTCGTGATCGAGGTGGCGATGTTGATGTTCATCGGCCACACGATCCGGGAGGCTTTCGCGACGGCGGCGGCGGCGCGGCAACGCGCCGAGGAGGCAGCCGCCGAGCTCGAACGGATCGGCGGCCAGCGCCATGACGACCTCGTCGCGACCAACAGACGCGCGGACGTGATGGGCAAGCTTCTGGAGATCTTCAAAGCCGAGATGGCGAATTCGATCAATGTTCTCAACGACGCGGCCTTTGAGCTCGGGCAAAGCGCGGATTCGCTCGGCGCCACCGCCGAACGCGCCAAGACTCAGGTTGCGACGGCTTCGTCTGCTTCGGGGGAGACGACGGCCAAGGTCGCGACCGTCACTGAGGCTGGCAAGGAATTGGCCAAGACCATTTCCGAGATCAGCGCGACCGTCACGCAATCCTCGCGTCTCGCCAGCGACACGGTCAGCCGCGCCGATACCGCGCATCAAACAATTGCCGAGCTGACGACCGCGGCCAGCGAAATCGGCGACATGACGGGCCTCATCAACCGCATCGCGGCCCAGACCAACCTTCTCGCGCTGAATGCGACCATCGAAGCGGCGCGCGCCGGAGCGGCCGGCAAGGGATTCGCGATCGTGGCCCAGGAGGTGAAGGCTCTCGCGGCGGAGACCGCAAGGGCGACCGAGGATATCGCCAGGAAGACGGCGGGAATTCAAAGCACGACGGAACGCTCGGCGGCGGCCATCGAGGCGATCTTGACCATGGTTCGCGAATTGGACCTGCTGTCCGCGCAAATCGCTGGCGCGATCGAGCAACAGGCGTCGGCGACGCGAGAGATCGCCCACAATGTCGACGCGGCCGCTATGGGCGTCGGCAATGTCGCCGCTTCCATCGGTGACATCGAGGCCATGGCCGATCAAACCGCCCACGCGACAGTTGGGCTGCGGCACTCGGCTGTCGAGCTCGCGGCCCAGACCAAGGCCATTCGCGAGCGCATCGTCAGCTTCGCGGACGATGTGCGCGCGGCTCAGGCGTGACAGCCGCCCAATTCGCAGGCTTTAGGGATACGGGCTAGCGCGCTCCGCCGATCAGCACCATCGAGATCGCCGGCACGTAGGTGATCACCAAGCAGCGCCAAAAAATTCACCACCACGAACGGCAGCACGCCGCGGTAGATCATGGCCATCGGCACGTTGAAGATGGCGCGCGCGGCGAACAGGTTGAGCCCGAACGGCGGCAGATAAAGCCCGATGCTCAGGTTCACCGCCATGATGATGCCGAAGTGCAACGCGTTGATGCCGGCGGCTTCGACGACGGGAAGCAAGAGCGGCGTGAGGATCAGGATCGCGGCCGGCGGCTCGAGGAAGCTGCCGGCGACGAGGAGGCCGGCATTGACGAACAGCAGCGTCTGCCAGTGCGGCAGCTGCATCGCGGTGATGGCGCCGATGAGCTTTTGCGGGATGCCGCTCGTGGTCATCAGCCAGGAATAGACGCCGGCGCCGGTGACGATAATCAAAATTTGCGCGATCAGATAGATCGAGCTGACGATCACTTGCCACAACCCGGCGAGATCGATCTCGCGATAGATCACCATGGCGACAAACAGCGAATAGACCACGGCGACGCCGGCGGCTTCGGTCGGCGTGAACACGCCGCCATAGATGCCGCCGAAGATCACCACGATGGTGCCGATCGCCCAGCTCGCCTCCTTGGTCGCGGCCCAAATATTCTTCCAGCGCGCCGGCGACGACAGCGGCACCATTTTTATGCGCGCGTAGATCAGCACATAGATCGCGTCGACCACGCCGATCAGAAGGCTCGGCAAAATGCCGGCGGTGAACAGTTTTATCGCTGAGACCTGCGCCGTCATGGCATAGAGGATCATCGAGATCGACGGCGGAATGATCACCGCGACCGCGCCCGACGAGGTGATCAGCGCCACGGCGAAGCGTTCGCTGTAGCCGTGCTTGGTCAGCGACGGAAACAATAGCCGCCCGATGGCGACCACGGTGCCGACGGTGGTGTGCGCCATGGCGCCGAACAGCTCCGACGACGCCACTGTGGTCACCGCGAGCGAGCCGCGCACGCCGCCGACGATGGAGACCACCCAGGTGACGACGCGGTTGGCGATGCCGCCGCGGCCCATGATTTCGCCGGCGAGCACGAAGAACGGCACCGCCAGCAGCGGAAAATTATCGAGGCTGCCGAACATGTAGGTCTGGATCGCCTGCGCCGGCACGTGCGCGACGAAGACGATCGCCGCGGTCGAGGTCAGGATCAGCACCACGAAGATCGGCAGGCCTAAGATCAGCAGGATGGCCGGCAGAATGAAATAGACGAACGCCGCCGACATCTCAGCGCTCGACTTCGCGGCTCGAGATCACGTCGTCGTGGCGCACGCCGTGCACGAAGAGCCGCACGCCGACGAGCAACGCCATCAGAAGAAGCCCGAGCGGCACCACGGCCTGGGGAATGACCATCGGAAAATTCGCCGTCTCGCTTCTTTGATCGAGCTCGGCCAGCATGGTCATCACCGGCCAGGCAAAGATCGCCAGCATGACGCAAGTCGCGATGGTGACCAGGTCGGAAAAAACCTCGAAGATTTTTCGCGCCCGCGGCGGCAGCAGCGAGACGATGACGTCCATGCGGATATGGCGGCCGAGCCAGCCGACCGGCCCGATGCCGAGGAACACCGCGCCGATCATCAGGAACAGCATCATCTCCTCGGCCCACGGGATCGAGACCGAGAGGAAATAGCGGCCGATGATGTTGGCGAAATTGATCGCGACGCTTGCCACCAGCATGGCGCCTGCGGCCACGCGCAGCACTGTCATCAGCGTGTGCGCGCTCCGCCGCAGGATGTCACGCACGGGCGTTTTAGTTCTTCGCCGCGGCCGCGCGCACCATTTGCAGCATGTCGTGCACCGCCGGCTGGTCCTTGGTGGCGTCGTCGGCGACCGGGCCAAGCAGCGTCTTCATCTTGGCGAGGTCATCGCCGGAGAGGTTGTGCACGGTGCCGCCGAGCGCGGTCCATTGCTGCTCCAACTGCTTGTTGAAGTCGAACTCCCAGGCCTGCGTCGTCTCCTGAACCGGCGCGCCGGAATCGACGACGATCTTTTGCAGGTCCGACGGCAAGGTATCGAGCCACGCCTTGCTGACGACGACGATCGAGTTGATGAAGGTATCGTTGGTGACCGTGATGGTCTTGAGCAGATCGTTCATCTTGAACGCGACGAACACCGAAAGCCCCGAAATGGTGCCGTCGATGGTGCCCTGGTCGAGCGCCGGCACGACTTCGGACAGCGGCATGCCGACGCCGGTGGCGCCGAGCTTTGCCATCTTCTGCCGCTCGAGCTCGGTGCCGTTGATGCGCAGTTTCTTGCCGTTGAAATCGGCCAGCGTCAGGATCGCTTTCTTGGCGCCGTAATCGGAGGCGCCGAGCCCCAACGTGGCGATGCCGACCATGCGCTTCGGCGTCACCAGATCGAGCATCGCTTTTTCGATCGCCGGATCGTGGATGGTGGCCGCCGCGTTGACGTCGCTGGAAAACAACATCGGCGCCGAGAACACGCCGAAGCGCGGATCGATGCCGACGAAGAAATCGACCGGGCCGGCATAGCCCTGGATGTTGCCGAGCTGCACGCCTTCGATCTCGCGCGGGATCGGGCCGAGCTGGCTCGCCGGATAGACCTGCACCTCGATGCGGCCGCCGGACGCCTTCTCGACTTCTTCCTTGTAGAATTTGAGGAACTGATGCTGCCCCTCGTTCATGGTGGCGCAGCCCATTTTCATGACAAAATCGGCGGCCGCTGCCGGCGCGGTCGGCGCGAGGCATGGCAGCGCGAGACTTGCGAGTGCGGCTGCGGCCGCAACGGCAGAAAGCTTCCCTGACATTATTCCCCACCCTCATGCTTGGCCGCCCACACGGCTCTTAGTGCGGCGACTATAGTGGGCCGGCGGGGCTTGCCAAGGGCGTGGCGGTGCAATGCGACATTCTTCCCTGATCGGAGTTGCGGCCTTGATCGCTTGGATGCTGGTTGTTCGCGTTGATGATCTTGTCAAGGACGGCGCGAAGCGCCGCCGCCCATAGCGCGTCGAAGACGCGCGTAAACGCGCTAATGGGCGGTCTACGATCCTTGACAAGATCATCAACGCGAACAGAGTGCTGTCCAAGCGATCAAGGCCGCTTTCTCAAGCCTTGGGACATGTTCAGATTAGCGCGCGGGTAGGGACGGGGCGGGAAGGATGACGGACAACGTTACGCTTGCGGGCAATGCGCCGAGCGCAGTCGCGCCCGGCTTGAAAAAAGGCGCCATATCGTTCGCGTCGAACGTCGTGATCGGCGTCGCCTCGACCGCGCCCGCGTATTCGCTCGCCGCGGCGCTGCCGGCGCTGGTCGCGGCGGCGAAATTTGGCGTGCCGGCGATCCTGATCCTGGCTTTCGTGCCGATGCTGTTCATCGCGGTGGCCTATTATCATCTCAACCACGCCGATCCCGATTGCGGCACCACGTTCTCCTGGGCGACGCGCGCCATCGGGCCGTATAGCGGCTGGATGGGCGGCTGGGTCATTCTCGCCACCGACATTCTGGTCATGCCGGGCCTCGCCCAGATCGCCGGCACCTATTCGTGTCACCTGTTCGGCTTCGATCAGCCGTCGGTGTTTTGGGTGACCGCGATCGGCGTCGCCTTTATCGTGGCGATGACCGCGATCTGCTATCTCGGCATCGAGCTCTCCGCGCACACGCAAAAAGTCCTGCTCGCCGCCGAGGTCGTCATCCTCATGGTGTTCGCCGCGGTCGCGTTGACGAAAGTCTATTCCGGCCACGCCGACGGCACGCGCGTCGCGCTCGACTGGTTCAATCCGTTCACCGTCGACAACGCGAGCGATTTCACCGAAGCCATGCTGGTCGCGGTGTTCATCTATTGGGGCTGGGATACCGGCGCCACGGTGAACGAAGAGACCGAGAACCCGCACAGCGCGCCGGCGCGCGCCGCCATCCTCGCGACCGTCCTGCTGGTCGGCCTCTATGTGATCGTCGCCGTCGCCGCGGTGGCCTTCGCCGAGCCCGGGCTCGCGACTTTCAACGGCGACGACTTCCTCGCCCCGCTGGCGACCGACGTGCTCGGCTCCGGCATCGGCAAGCTGTTGATCTTCGCGGTGCTGACCTCGGCGGCGGCCTGCACCCAGACCACGATCCTGCCGGGCGCGCGCACCGCGATCTCCATGGCGCGCATGGGCGCGCTGCCGAAAGCATTCGGTGCCATCCACCCGCGCTACCTGACGCCGAGTTTTGCCACCCTGGTCATGGGCGCGGTCTCGATCGCCTGGTATCTCGGCCTGGTGTGCATCTCCGACAACAACGTGCTCACGGATTCCGTCACCGCGACCGCCATCGGCATCGCCTTCTATTACGGCCTCACCGGCGTCGCCTGCGTGGTCTATTACCGGCACGAGCATTTGAAGGGCGTGAAGAACTTTTTGTTCTACGGCCTGCTGCCGGCGCTCGGCGCCCTCATCATGCTGGCGCTGCTGATCGCCGCCTGCATCAATTACAGCGACCCAAGCCAGGACAAGACCACGATCTACGGCATCGGCGCGCCCCTGGTGTTCGGCGTCGGGGCGATTGTGGTTGGGGTGATTTTGATGGTGCTGGTGCGGCTCGCGCTGCCGGATTTTTTCCGGCGCAAGCCGGAGGTTTTCAAGCCGGAGCACGCGCCGCGATAAAACGTAGCCCGGATGTGAGGTGGAACAGCCGAGCGTACGGCCATCAGCTCCGGGAGTACGGTTTCCGCTGCTCCTCTTGCCCACACGTGAAGCAATAAGAGCCTTGTATCAGAGTTACCGCCTCGCCTGCCATCGCGGCGGCGGCCTCCAATGCCTCGTCGGAAACTTCATAAGTCAGGATTTCTTCATCGGTCTGTTGGGGATTCATGACGCACCCATTCAGGATCGCCGTAAGCTCCGTCGCCCGCGCTTTCAATGCCAATTCAACCAGCATACTGCGAATGAACGAGGCCGCAAGCCGAGGCGGCCGGACGCGGATTGCGTCGCGAGAACGAATTTCCATTTTCACGCCTCCCCCGCAGCGGGGGAGGGGGATCACTGGAGCTCGCGTAGCGTGCGACCGTGGTGGAGGGGCCGCTTGACCTTTGCACTTGCCGTCGCCCGCCGGGCATTGCGCCGTAGCCGACGCTCTCGCGTCGGCGTTGCTGTTACGTCAAGTACGGCGGCCGAAGCGCCGCCTTTGGCGGTCCCCCTCCCCCGCTATCGCGGGGACGTGAAGACTGCGCGGTATCTCCCGCCGCCGACATGCATTACAGTTGCCGCACGAGGAGCAAAAACGGGGAGGGCATCCGGTGGCGCAGGAAATCGGTAGCGTGGCGCAGGCTGAGCCGAGCGGCGCCGAGGGGTTTTGGCCGAAGGGCTGGTGGGCCATCGTCGATTTCAAGATCGGCATCATTCCGCTGCCGGTTTTTGTCATCCTCATCGGCGTGATCGGCGGCTTCGCCGCCACCGGCACGGTGCCGTCGGATATTCTGATGGCGATCGTGCTGTTGTCGATGGGCGGCTTTGCCTGCGCCGAATTGGGCAAGCGCATCCCGATCATCCGCAATGTCGGCGCGGCGGCGATCTTTGCCACCTTCATTCCGTCGTACCTTGCCTTCCATCATCTGTTGCCGGCCTCGATCCTCAATTCGGTCACGCAGTTCACCAAGGACTCGAATTTCCTCTATCTGTTCATTGCCTGCATCATCGTCGGCAGCATTTTGGGCATGGACCGCGGCGTTCTCATCAAGGGCTTTCTCAAGATCTTCATTCCGCTGGCCTGCGCGTCGGTGGTCGGCGGCATCGTCGGCACGATCATCGGCACGCTCTTGGGGCTCGGCGCCTACCACACATTCTTCTTCGTCGTCGTGCCGATCATGGCCGGCGGCGTCGGCGAGGGCGCGATCCCGCTCTCCATCGGCTATGCGTCGATCCTGCACCAGGCGCAAGGCGATCTGTTCGCCCAGGTGCTGCCGCCGGTGATGCTCGGCAGCCTGACCGCGATCCTGCTGGCGGGCACGCTCAACTTTGTCGGCAAGAAATACCCGCATCTCACCGGCGAAGGACGCCTGCAGCCTGGCGAGCACGACGAGCTCGAATTCGAGGAAGACCATGACGAGACCTATGTCGACGTGACGACCATCGCCGCCGCGGTCGTCACCGCGGTGACGCTTTATCTGATCGGCGCGCTGTCGCAGCGGCTGTTCGGCTTTCCGGCGCCGGTGGCGATGCTGGTCATCGCGGTGCTGTTAAAACTCGCGCGCGCGGTCTCGCCGTCGCTGCAGCTCGGCGCCTTTCATGTCTACAAGTTCTTCTCCACCGCGGTGACCTATCCGCTGCTGTTCGCCATCGGCGTATCGCTGACGCCCTGGGACAAGCTGGTGGCCGCCTTCACCGTGCCCTATCTGATCACCATCGTCTCGACCGTGGTGTCGATCATCACCACGGGATTTTTTGTCGGCGGCTGGCTGAAGATGTATCCGATCGACACCGCCATCGTCACCGCCTGCCACAGCGGGCAGGGCGGCACCGGCGACGTCGCCATCCTCACCGCGGGCAATCGGATGCAGCTGATGCCGTTTGCCCAGATCGCCACCCGCATCGGCGGCGCGGCGACCGTGACTTTGGTGCTGATTATCTTGTCGCAGATCGGTTAGCCGGGGAGGGCCATCGCGAGCTTTTGCGCCGCGGCTTAGATCAAGGGCCGCTGCGGAATTTCTTCGTCGAAATATTGCCCGATCTTTTCCAGCACGCGCGGATTGGTCAAGGTCAGCGAGCCGTTCATGCGCGCGAACATGCCCATTTTGCGCAACCGCGCCAGCGTCTTGTTGGTGTGCACCAGCGACAGCCCGAGCGCGTCGGCGATGTGCTGTTGCGTCAGCGGAAACAGGAACGTTTCCTCGACCACGAGCCCCAACGCCTTGGCGCGCTTGTAGAGCATCACGATCAGCGCCGCGGTGCGTTCCGTCGCGGTGCGCCGGCCGGCGCTGGTCAAATTCTCGTCGACGTGGCTCTCCTCGCGCGAGCCGAGCCAGGCGACGTCGAAAGCGAGCCCCGGCATCTCGCCGAACAGCGCCCAGACCTTGCGCCGCGGCAACAGGCAGAGCTGCACTTCGGTCAGCGCTTCGATGCCGTGCTGCGCGGCGTCGAACATGGCGGCCTGCAGGCCGACGAGATCGCCGGGCAGGAGGAAATTCAAGATCTGGCGGCGGCCGTCGGGCAGCATTTTGAAGCGAAACGCCCAGCCGGAATACAGCGTATAGATTTCCGGGCAGTCGTCGCCGGCGCGAATGATCTCGGCGCCCGCCGGCAGTGCGACGTGGTCGCGCTTGATGTCGTTGATCGCGCCGAGCTCGTTCGGGGTGATCGGCTTGAACAGGCCACAGGCACGCAACGCGCATTCGAAACAGCTCACCTGCATGATGAAAATGCCTCGGGCTAATGGTCTTCGGACAGGGAATTTCTTGCAGTTCGATAGCTATAAAATTCGCACTGCGGGCAAAAGTTCCATTGCAACGTTCACGCGCGAACAGCTCGCGGCCAAGCTGCGCGCCGCGCCGGACAACCACGCTAGGTCGCTTCGCCGCAGCGCGCGAATGGCCGTTGTCCGCCACGCGGCGATCCTTTAACGTCCGCGCCGACAGAGCCGCCAAAGCGACAACAAAAAGGCCTTGGCCAGGGGAGAACGACATGCGTTTCACAACCCATAAATCCTTGCTGCGCACAGCCGCCGCCGCCGTCTTCGCCGCGGCTTGCGCGCTGGCGCCCGGCGCGGCACGCGCGCAGGACAAGCCGCCGATCGTGATGAAGATTTCGCTCGCCGCGCTCAACGAAGCGCTGCACCAGTTCGCCAAGGATTATGCCGCTCTGATCGAGAAGGATTCCGGCGGCCGGATCAAGACGGAAATCTATCCGGCGAGCCAACTGGGTTCGATCCCGCGGCAGATCGAAGGCACGCAGTTCGGCGCCATTCAATGCGTGGTCACGCCGCCGGAATTCTATTCCGGCATCGATGAGCGCTATGAGGTGATGGCGGCGCCCGGCCTGGTCGACACGCTGGCCCAGGCGCAGCGCCTCACCGCGGATCCCGAAGTACGCAAACTGCTGCTCGGGCTGGGCGCCGACAAGGGCCTGCATGGCGTCGGCCTGTTCGTCTCGCAACCGTCATCCATCATCGCCAAAGCCGCGATCCGCCATCTCGCCGACTTCAAGGGCAAGAAGATCCGGGTCTTCGCCTCGCAATTCCAAAGCGAAGCCTTCGGCCGCCTCGGCCTCACGCCGGTGGCGATGACATTGGGCGACGTGTTGCCGGCGCTGCAGCAGGGCGCCATCGATGGCGCTATCGCCGGCACCGTCATCTACAACGCCATGCATTATCAGGACGCGGCAAAATACGTCACCAATATCGGCCAGCCGGTCATCTTCGGCCTCGCCGCTGTCAGCAAGAAATGGTACGACGGGCTGCCTGCGGATTTGCAACAGGTCATCGACAAGGCCGCCGTCGAGGCCATGGCCGAAGTCGATCCGCAGACCGTGGAGATCGATGCGCGCGCCGACAAAGGCTGGGTGGCGAGCGGCGGCGAATTGATCGACCTGCCGCCCGACGAGCAGGCGTCGATGCTTAAAACCATGGCCAGCGTCGCCGCGGACGTGTCGAAGACCAAGCCCACGCTCAGCGCGGCCTATCAGATCGTGGCCGAAGCGGCGCAGCGGGTGAAGAAGTAGATTGCCGACGCAGCGTCGGGGCGTCGGGGGCGTCGCGGTATCGGACGGGATCGGGGGACGACATGACATTCACTGTGCTTGGATCAACCGCGCGCGGCATCGTCGCTGCGGCATTGAGCTTGTCGCTGGCCATGGCGCTTGGCGCTCGTGGCGCCGCCGCGCAGGACAAGACTTATGTGATGAAGATCGGCACGCCGACCGTCAACGACACGCCGGAGAACTTCGTAAAACTGTTCGGGCCGATGGTCGAAAAGGATTCCGGCGGCCGCATCAAGATCGAGCTTTATTCCGCCTCAAAACTCGGACCGATGGCGCGCGAGATCGAGGGCCTGCAATTCGGCTCGATCGAATGCGCGATCATTCCGCCGGAATTCTTCGTCGGCGTCGACGAGCGCTTCGAACTGCCGGCGACGCCGGGGCTCGTCGATTCGCTCGCCCATGGCCAGCGGCTGTCGGCGCAAGCCGACTTCAACAAGCTGATGCTCGGTCTCGGCGCCGACAAGGGGCTGCACGGCATTGCGATCGTCATGGCGCTGCCGTCGTCGTTGATTTCCAGGGCGCCGATCCGCCATCTCGCCGACATGAGCGGCAAGAAAATCCGCGTCACGGCCTCGAAGCTGCAGCTCGAAGCATTCGGCCGGCTCGGCGCCTCGCCGGTCGCGCTCTCGACCGGCGACATCCTGCCGGCGCTGCAGCAGGGCGCCATCGACGGCTCGATCTCCGGCATCACCGTCTACAACGCCATGCACTTCCAGGACGCGGCGAAATACGTCACCGAGATCGGCCAGCCGGCGATTTTCCTGATCGTCGAGACCAGCAAGCGCTGGTACGAGGCGCTGCCCAAGGATTTGCAGGAGATCGTCGATCGCGACGCCGCGGCCGCGGCGGCCGCGCTGAGCCCGATGACGGCGACGCTCTACGACAACGCCCGCAAATCGTGGACCGGCAATGGCGGCGAGCTGATCAGCTTTCCGGCCGACGAGCAGGCGGCGATGATGAAGACGCTGGCGGGCGTCGGCGAGGATGTGGCCAAGACCAAGCCGCAATTGTACGAGGCTTTCAAGGTGGTGACCGAGGCCGCGAAGCAGACGCGTTAGGTCTAAGATGGATAGACCGGCGCCGGCTCTCGGGCGCCGAGGAAAGTTGCAAGCGCCGATAGCACGTTGGACTCGATGTGAGGGTCGATATGGTGCTCATGGGACGTGGGAATGCGACACGGGCATCGGCTGTCATTGCCGCCGCCATCGCCGCCGCGTTGAGCGTGTCGCCGGTCATGATGCCGGGCGCGCGCGCCGCCGACGACAAGCCCATCGTCATGAAAATTGCGCTGGCGACGCTGGACGACGTTCTGCATCAATACGTCAAAAACTTCGCCGCCGCGGTCGAGAAGGATTCCGGCCGGCCGCATCAAGGCCGAAATCTATCCGGCGAGCCAACTGGGCTCGATCCAGCGCCAGGCCGAAGGCGTGCAATTCGGCGCCATCCAATGCCAGGTGGTCGCGCCGGAGTTTCTGGTCGGCATCGATGAGCGTTTCGAGGTCTTGGCGGCGCCCGGCCTGGTCACCTCCATGGCGCAGGGCCAGCGCGTTGCCGCCGATCCGGCGGTGCGTCAGCTGATGCTTGGGCTCGGCGCCGACAAAGGGCTGCACGGCGCCGCGTTGTTGATGTCGACGCCGTCCTCGGTCATCGCCAAAGCGCCGATCCGGCATCTGGCCGACTTCAAGGGCAAGAAGGTCCGCATTTTCGCCTCGCAATTCGAAAGCGTGGCGCTGGCGCGGCTTGGCGCGATTGCGAAGCCGATGACGTTGGCCGAAGTGCTGCCGGCGCTGCACGACAATTCGATCGACGGCGCCATTTCCGGAATCACCATTTTCGGCCCGATGCATTTCGAGACCGCGGCGAAATACGTCACCGAGATCGGCCAGCCGGCGATCTTCGGCATCGTCGAGCTCAGCAAGAAATGGTACGACTCGTTGCCCGCCGACCTGCAGCAAATCCTCGACAAGGACGCAGCTGTCGAGTCGGTCGCGATCAATCCGCAGGCGATCGCGATCAACGACGCCGCCCGCAAGGCCTGGCTGGACGAGCGGCGGCGAATTGATCAGCCTGCCGGCCGACGAGCAGTCGAGCCTGCTCAAAATCGTTGCAGGCGTCGGCGACGAGGTGTCGAACGCCAAGCCGGAGCTCAGCGCCGCCTATAAAGTCGTCACCGAAGCGGCTCAGCGTTTGCGATAAGTCAGAATCCCGTTGTCGCGGGGAGGGCGATCATCTAACGTCGCGGCCGGACGCAAAGAGGTGGAAAACCCGGTCTTGGGGGATCGGGCGCGGCAGTCCGCCACAAAGAAAAAAATCCGCCATCGGCGCAGTATCAATGCCATCCGGGCGTTCTTTAGGGGAAGAAGCCTGCGGTATTGCGATAGGTCTGTTTCAGCCTAGGCCGGGTCAGAGGGAGTAGAACATGCAATCTGGGAATCGTGCAATTTGTGCGCGTGCGGTGGGAGCCGCAGCCGCATCGGTCTTGTCGCTCGCGCTGATGCTCGGCGACCGCGCAGGCGCAAGACAAGACCTACGTGATGAAGGTCACGCTGCCGACCATCAACGACGCGCCGCATCAAGTCCGCCAAGGATTTCGCCGCCATTGGTCGAGAAGGATTCCGGCGGGCGCATCAAAGCCGAGGTCTATCCGGCGAGCCAGCTCGGCTCGATCCCGCGGCAGATCGAAGGCACGCAGTTCGGCGCCATCCAGGTCGCGGATCGTGCCGCCGGAATTCTTCGTCGGCGTCGACGAGCGCTTCGAGGTGATGGCGGCGCCGGGCCTGGTCGATTCGCTCGAGCACGGCCAGCGCGTCGCCGCCGATCCGGCGGTGCGCAAGCTGATGCTGGGGCTCGGCGCCAACAAGGGGCTGCACGGCGTCG
The DNA here is from genome assembly GCA_963831975.1 of uncultured Alphaproteobacteria bacterium. Lineage (GTDB taxonomy): Bacteria > Pseudomonadota > Alphaproteobacteria > Rhizobiales > Xanthobacteraceae > BOG-931. The sequence continues at coordinate 666,459 of CAWHSO010000018.1, read as the reverse complement.
GACTGTTCATGGCGCAGCCGTCCTGCGTCATTTCGAAGACGCCGATCCGCCATCTCGCCGATTTCAAGGGCAAGAAGATCCGCATCTTCGCTTCGCAGTTCCAGACCGTGGCATTCGATCGGCTCGGCGCGACGCCGGTGGCGATGACGCTTGGGCGACGTGCTGCCGGCGCTGCAGCAAGGCGCCATCGACGGCGCCATCGCCGGCATCGGGCCCTTCGTCCATTTGCACTTCGGCGACGCGGCCAAATACGTCACCGAGACCAACCAGCCGGCGATCTTCCTCATCCTCGAAGTCAGCCAGAAATGGTACGACTCGCTGCCCAAGGATTTGCAGGAGATCGTCGACCGCGACGGCGCCGCGGTGTCGAAGTCGATCGAACCCGTGGCGCTGAAAATGTATCAAGAGCAGCGCAAGGCCTGGACCGACGCCGGCGGCGAGCTCATCAGCCTGCCGCGCGAGGAGCAGGCGGCGATGATGAAGATGCTCGTCGAGCGTCGGCGACGACGTCTCCAAGACCAAGCCGGCCGCTGCACGAGGCCTATGAGATCGTCACCGACGCGGCCAAGCGGACACGGCAGGCGCCGAGTCAGTGATCTGAAACAGACTGCGATCGGGCAGATCCGACCATGATGGACGGTTTGGTCAAAGGCGTGCGCTGGCTGCTGCTGGTCACCCGCACGGTATCGGGAATTTGCCTGCTCGCCAGCGTGGCGATCAATTTCGTCAACATCATCGGCCGCTACTTCTTCAGCGTATCGATCCCATGGGCGGAAGAGATCATGCTCTTCCTCATGGTCGGCTGCGTGTTCACCGGCTGCTGCGCGGTCGCCTGGGAGGGCCGGCAAATCCGCATGGACGTCGATCGTCGGCATGTTGCCGGCGAAAGTGCGCGATTTTCTCGCGCTGCTGTCCGAGCTGGTGATGATCGCGGCCGCGGCGGCGGTCACCGCGTTTCGCCTGGCCGGTCATCACCCAGCTCGCGGCGTTCGACGAGCGCAGCCAGGCGGCGAACTTTCCGCTCGTCATCCCGCAGGCGATGATCCCGATCGGCTACACCTTGATGGCGCTGCTGGTCGCGGTGCGGCTGATGCAGCGGCCGAATCGCGCGCCGCGGCGCCGACGCCGCGCAGCATTGAGCAGGCAGCGACGATGGCCTATTTCGTCTACTTCGGCGCTGCCGATCATCCTCCTGATCATCGGTTTTCCGATTTTCCTGATCCTGCTGGTGACCTCGATCGTCGCGGTCGCTGACCGTCGCCGACGTGCCGACCGAGGCGATCCAGACCTACATGTTCGGCAGCCTCGATAATTTTCCGCTGCTCGCCGTGCCGTTCTTCGTGCTCGCCGGCGAGATCATGGCGCAAGGCGGCATCGCGCGGCGCGTCATCGCCATGGTGATGGCCATCGTCGGCGGCATGCGCGGCTCGCTCGCGGTGACGACGGTGGCGGCGTCCGAACTGTTCGGCGCGATGTCGCATACCGCGGTCGGCACCGTGGTGGCGATGGGCCGCATGATCTATCCCTCGCTCAAGGAGGGCGGCTACAACGAGCGCTTTGCCGTCGGGCTGATCGCCTCCTCGGGCGCGATTGCGGTGGTCATTCCGCCGTCGATCGCCATGATCCTTTACGCCATTTCGGCGGAGCAGTCGGCGGTGCTGTTGTTCACGGCGGGCATCCTGCCGAGCCTTCTGATCGGCGTCATCGATGCCGCCTATGTCATGGGCTATGCCAGGTGGAAGGGCGTGCCGCTCGGCCCGCGCGCGAATTGGGCGACGATCTGGAAGACCAGCAAGGACGCGAGCTGGGCGGTCGGCTCGCTTGCGGTGATCTTCGGCGGCATCTATGGCGGCGTTTTCACGCCGACCGAGGCGGCCGGCGTCGCGGTGGTCTATTCGCTGCTCGTCACGATGTTCGTCTATCGCGAGGTCGATCTCGCCGGCTTGTGGCGCATCCTGATGGCGTCGGCGTTTCTGATCTCGCAGATCCTGCTGATCGTGACGTCGGCCGGCATCTATTCGTGGCTGTTGACGACCAGCGGCATCCCGCAACAGATCGTCGCGTCGATCAGCGCCATGGACATGCCGCGTTGGGAGCTGCTGCTCATTCTCAATGTCGGCTTGCTCTTGGCCGGCAGCTTCCTCGAGCCGCCGGCGGCGATCCTCATCCTGACGCCGCTGTTGCTGCCGATCGTGCGCGGCGTCGGCGTCAACCCGATTCACTTTGGCATCATCGTGGCGGTCAATCTCAGTCTCGGCATGTACACGCCGCCGTTCGGACTTAATCTGTTCTCGTCGCAGGCGATCTTCAATGCGCCGCTCAGCCGCATTTATCTCGGCGTGTTGCCGTTCCTGGTGGTCAATTTCATCGCCTTGATGATCATTACTTATATTCCCGAGATCTCATTGGTGCTCGTGAAACATTAGTTTCAAATAGCGGACAAGTTCCGGCCGCATCCCGGAACCAACATACCTATAATTCGTTGGAATTTTGCGGGGTCATCCCGCGATCAGGAGACGTTTCCAATGTCGAACAATCCAAATCAAGGCGGGCAGCAGGGCGGCCAAGGCGGTCAAGGCGGCCAACAGGGCGGCCAGCAGAATCCCCAACAGAAGCCCGGTCAGCAGCAGCAGGAGCCGGGCCGTCAAGGCGGACAGCAGGGCGGCCAGCAGAAGCCCGGCCAGCAGGGCGGCCAGCGCTAACTGCGTCTTTTATTTCGATCTAAAGGTCCCCCGGTTTCGGCCGGGGGACTTTTTTCGTGGCTTTTCATTATTATCTCAGCGTCGGAATCGCGTATAAAATCATGTACGCGACTCGTCGGCCGGGGCGACGACATGAAACTTTTCAGATGCCAATTCTGTGGGCAATTGCTCTATTTCGACAACACCAAATGCGAGAAATGCGGCCGCCGTCTGGGCTATATTCCCGGCGCCGAAATATTATCCGCGCTCGAGCCCGAGGGCGACGCGTGGCGCGCGCGCGCCAGCAAGGGCAAACTCTATCGTTTCTGCGCCAATGCCGAGTTCGGCGTCTGCAATTGGCTGATCGATGCCAACAGCGCCGATACATATTGTGTCGCTTGCCGGCATAACCGCACGGTTCCCGATACCTCGATCGAAAGCTAATCTCGTAGCGTGGCGCAAGATCGAGATCGCCAAACACAATCTGTTCTACACGCTGCTCAAGCTCAAACTGCCGCTCGACGGCCGCGCCGATCAGGACGAAGCCAACCGCGAGCACCTGACTTTCGATTTTCTCGCAAGTCCGGACAATGCCGGGCGCGGAAAACGTCATGACCGGGCACGACAACGGCTTGATCACGGTGGCGCTCGAAGAGGCCGACGACGCCGAGCGCGAAAATCGCCGCACCTCGATGCACGAGCCCTATCGCACGCTGTTGGGCCACTTTCGCCACGAGGTCGGACATTATTATTGGGACGTCCTGGTCCGCGACGGCGGCCAGCTGGATGATTTTCGCGCGATCTTCGGCGACGAGCGGCTGGATTACGGTCAGGCGTTGCAAAACTACTACGCCGCGGGCGCGCCGGCGAACTGGCGGGATAATTTCGTCAGCGCTTATGCGACGGCGCATCCGTGGGAGGATTTTGCCGAAACCTGGTCGCATTACCTGCACATCGTCGACGCGCTGGAAATGGCGCGCGCCTTCGGCATGCACGTCAACCCGCCGCTGGCGAAGGAGGGCGAGTTGGAAGCCGAAGTCGATTTCCAGCCTTATCGCGCGCCCGACGTGGCGACCCTGGTCGATACCTGGATTCCGCTCAGTAATGCGCTCAACGCGCTCAACCGCACCATGGGCCAGCCCGACGTTTATCCGTTCATTCTGTCGCCGGCGGTCATCAAGAAACTGGGCGCCATCCACGATGTCGTTCACGGCGACAAGATTGTGCCCGCGCCGTAAAGCATTTTAGTGGAGCATGATCTTTTCCGAAAACCGGTATCCACTTTTCGGGATCATGCTCTAGTTCGCCGACCAGACGCCGACCGTCTTGTCTTCGCTGCCGGAGGCAAGGCGGCCGCCGTCGGGTGAGAATGCCAGCGCCCGGACGGCGCCTTTATGTCCGGTGAGCGTGCGCAGCAACTGTCCGCCGTCGGCATCCCAGGCGAGGATGGCGCCGTTGCTGCCGCCGGCGAAAATGCGCTTGCCGTCGCTGGAGAACGCCACCGAACCCACCGCGTCGGACTCCGTCGCGAGCTTGCGGATGAGCTGGCCGGTCGCCGCGTTCCAGACGAACGACCTCATTGCCGCTGCCCGCCGGCGGCGATCCGCTTGCCGTCGGGCGACACCGCGACCGACAGCAGCGGGCCCGTGTGGTCGGTGAGCGTTCCCAAAAGACGCCAGGACGCTGCGTCCCAAACCCGCACCGTGCCGTCCTTGCTCGCGGATACGATCGCCTTGCCGTTCGGATAGAACGCCACGGCCGTGACCACGTCGCTATGGCCGCGCAGGATGCGCAATAGCTCGCCGGTGTCGTCGTTCCAGATCTTGACGGTGGAATCGGCGCTGCCGGAGACGACGCGCGCGCCGTCGGGCGATATCGCGATCGACCATACCGCGGGCGGCACTTCCCACGAATAGGTCTGGTCGGCGCGCAACGTGCGGATCGTTTGGCCGGTATCGGCGTCCCAGACCACGATGGCGCGATCGAAGCTGCCGGAGATGATGCGCTTGCCGTTCGGCGTGAACGCGACCGACAGCACCGCGTCGGAATCGCCGGTGAGCGTGCGCAACAATTGCCCGCTGCCGGAATCCCAGAGCTTGATCGATTTGTCGAAGCTTCCCGAGACCAGCGTTTGCGCCGCTGGGCGAGAAGGCGACCGAGGTCACCGACGCCGGTATGTCCCGATAGCGTGAGCAGGCGCTGGCCCAGATTGCCCGAGCCGCCCGACAAGCCGAACACCAGCGCGACCAGCGCCACGACCGCGACCGCGCCGGCGATCCCGAGCCGCAGCATGCGTCCCTGCGGGTTTGCCGGCCATGCCATGTCGCGCCAGTCGCCGGTCGCCGCCGGGGTCGAGCATGAACGAAACCGGCGCCGCGACGCTCTCACGCTTTCGCAGCCCTCGGCCGCGGCGGCGGCGCCGCGGCGCGGCTGCCGGTGTCCTTCTTGCGCGGCGCTTCGGCGGCGGCAGCAGCGGCCGCTGCCTGCGCTCGGCCGTGCTCGGCTTCGGCGGAGTGGTCGGCGCCGTCGGAGTTTTGGTTTCGCGGCTCGGCGGCGACTTCGGCGCCTGCTCGAGGATCGCATCCATGGAGCGGATCAGACGATCCATGTGGTAGTCGAAGTCCTGGCCGGTATCGACCTTCACGGCATTGCGGAACGCAAAGTCTTTCAAGCTCGGCGGCAACTGGTCGGAGCCCGGCATCTCGCGTCGCGCCGATCAGCACCGGAATGAGCGGCACGCGGCGGCGCAGCGCCGTTTCGACTTCGACACGGACCGGATCGGATTCTTCCTGGATGCGGTCGGCGCCGCCGTCGGACGCCATGCCGAGCCACTGCGGCCCGACGATGGCCAGGAGAATATGGGTCTTGAGCAGGGTCTGGTTGATATGGACGCGAAAATCGATGCCCGGCGGAATATCGTCGATATCCCGGAAGATCGCTTCCTTGCCGTAATGGGCGATCAGCCGGTCGAAAATCCGGCCGGTCATCGCCTCGGAATCCGCGCGGCGGTAGGAAATGGCGATCTTGGGCATCAGAGCCGGTCCTGCCGGGTATCAAGCATCCTGACCTCTGAACTCTCCCGTCGCGGCCGCCGCGCGCGTGCCCGCCAAGCCTATAGCATGGCCCGACGCCGGACGCGGCGAGACATGAACAGACGTCGTTACCGGCCATGACGGCAAGACATCAAGAATTGGCGCCGGCTTGAGAATTGAGATCGCGCCCGGCGTTTGCCCAGGCTGATTGCCAAAATTTAAGCTGCGCCCTAGGCCGATTGCCAAAATTTAAGCTGTGCGACGCCCAACCCTCAGGTCGCAGATTCCGGCTGTTTTCTTTTGCTGTCAATGCCTTGCCTGACGCATCGGCGCCCCGGCCGATTGATTGCTAAAAGCCGATTCATCGGGCAATATCCGCAGCCTAACGGGAAAGAAAGCACGGTCGGTTCGGAGCGGGAGACGGCAATGCACGGGATCGGCAAATCCTCGATGTGGACGGCTATGGGCTTTGCATTTGCATCGGGCCTTGTGCTGCTGCAGCCGACGCAAGCCTCGGCCCAGTTCAATATCGAAGGCATCATCCGCGGCGCCATCCAGCAGCAGGGCTGCTGCTATGGCGGCGGCGGGTATTATCGCAATCGAGGCTCCGGCACGAGCCGCCACGTCACGAGTCATCAGAACGACGACTCCGCCCCCGCTCCGGTGGACAAGACCAAGGAAAAGGACGCCACCCAGCTGGAGACGCCGAACAACAACGTCGCCAACAGCGGGCGGCAACAGTTATCCGGTCCGCCGCCATCATCGCACCGACACCCGACACCTCGACGCGGCCGACGCAGCGCGGCGCCCGAGTCAGACGACGACGCCAGCCGGCCTTCTCGCCGTCACTCTTGGACATCTCATCGAAGATTTATTGTTTGACGGCGGCGAGCCGGTCGAGCGCGCGTTGCGCTTCGACGTTGCCGTTGCGGACGGCCTTGGTATATTGGTCGATGGCGTTCTGGTTGCTTTGCTCGACGCCTAATCCTTTTTCATACATGAAGCCGAGCCGGAATTGGGCGTCGGCGAATTGCTGGTCGGCGGCTTTGCCGTACCACGCCAGCGCCTGGGCATAATCCTTGTCGACGCCGTGGCCGAAGAAATACATGTCGCCGAGATTCTTCTGCGCCTTGGCGAAGCCCTGATCGGCCGCTTTCTGATACCAGTCGAGCGCCTGCTTGTCGTCTTGGGTGACGCCGTCGGCTGCCGGTGGCGTAGAGGATGCCCATCAAATTCTGCGCCTCGGCATAGCCGTGCTCGGCGGCGCTGCGATAAAGCTGCACGGCTTTGGCCACGTCCTTGTCGGTGCCAATGGCCCTTCTCGTACATGTAGCCGAGCCGGTATTGCGCATCCGGCCAGTCCTGCTGCGCGGCTTTGAGATACCACGACAGCGCGTCGAGATAGCTTTGCGACAAGCCCGCCGCGGCCGAAGAAATACATGTCGCCGAGATTGGTTTGCGCCTTGGGCAGTCCCTGGTTCGCGGCCTTGCGATACCACTCGACCGCTTTGACGTCGTCGCGCGGCAGCCCGTCCTCGCCTTGCGCATATTTGACGCCGAGCTGGTTCTGCGCGGCCGGATCGCCGCGATTGGCCGCGGCGACGGTGAGGCCAGCGGGCCTGCCGAGCGCCGCCGCCTCGGCCGGATTCGCCGGGCTCGGTGCTGGCGCGGGCGGAACTTTCGGCTGTTTGCGGATTGACGGCAGGCGGCACTGAAGGCGTTTGCATCGCCACCGGGCGGATTGACCGCGATCGAGGGTGGCGGCGGCGGCGATGGCGAATGCAAGAACAGGACAGCGATGACGGCGAGCGCCACCACGGCGGCCGCGCCGCCGCCATAGACCGCGGCACGCAGTTCCGGCGCCAGTCCCGGGAATGTTCGGCAGCCTGTCGAAGGCCGAGTGGCGCGGCGGCGCGATCTGGATCGGGTTCGACGGGGTCTCGATCAGCCGCGTGTCGTTGTGCAGGATTTTCGGCGCATCCATGCGCAGCGAAGAGGCGCCGAGCGCATCGCTGAACGCCCGCGTCGACGGCAAAGCGCTGGCCGGGCTTCTTCGACAGCGCCTTCATGATCGCCGACTCGACCTTCGCATCGAGTCCGGGAACGCGCGAGATCAGGCGGTCGGGCTTCTGATTGATCTGCGCCTGCATCAGATCGTATTCGCTGTTGGCGGAAAACGGCGGCGTGCCGGTGAGCATCTCGTAGAGCACGATGGCGAGGCTGTAGAGATCGCAAGCCTCGTCGCCTTCCTCGCCGCGCAATTGCTCGGGCGCCATGTAGGCGAGCGTGCCGACGATGCTGCCGCTGCGGGTGAGCCGCTGGCTGCCGCGGACGCGGGCGATGCCGAAGTCCATGATCTTGAGCACGCCGTTTTCCGCCACCATCAGGTTCGACGGTTTGATGTCGCGGTGGATCACGCCCATGCTGTGCGCGTAAGCCAGCCCGTCGGCGGCCTGGGCAATGATGGCGAGGCTTTCGCGCACGTCGAGCGGCGCGTTGCGCTTGGCCAATATGTCGTCGAGCGTGTGGCCGCGCACCAGCTCCATCACCATGTAGAGATTCTTGCCGTCCGGGATGAGCGAGTAGAGCGTGGTGATGTTGGGGTGATTGAGCCTGGCGAGGCTCGTCGCCTCGGCGCGGAAGCGGTCGACGAAATTGGCGTCGCTGAGCAGTTCGGGACGCAGCGACTTCATCGCCACTTCACGCTGCAGCACGGTGTCGAACGCGGCGTGAACCTGCCCGATGCCGCCCTCGCCGAGCAGATCGCGAATCTCGTATTGGCCGACCGTTTGCGTCATTGCGGCAGCGGACTCGCGCTGGAGATTGCGTCGCCGCTGCCGCCGATCGGCAGCGTGATGCGCCGCGTGGTCGGCTCCGCCGCGGCTTTCGCGCAGCGCCGTCGGTGACGCTGAAAGACGCCGAGCGAAGCGTTGTCGTGGCCGCCGGCGGCCAGCGCCGCTTCGATCAAGGCGTCGCAAGCTTCCTGCGGCGGCAGGCGGCGCGGCGACTTCGGCGATCTTATCGTTCGGCGACCATGTTGCTGACGCCGTCGGAACACAGGATCAACACGTCGCCCGATTGCAGCGGCAGGCCCTTGGCGCCGATCATCGGCTTGATCTTGGCGGTGGTGCCGAGCGCCTGCAGGATGACATTGTGCATCGGGCTGTGGTCGGCCTCCTCTTGGGTGAGCGTGCCTTCGCTGACCAGCTTGGCGACCAGGGTCTGGTCCTCGCTGAGCTGGGTCAGGCGGCGATCGCGCAACAGATAGGCGCGGCTGTCGCCGATATGGGCGAGCCAGGCCTGGCTGATCGCGGAAGGCGAGCACGGTGCAGGTCGTGCCCATGCCGCGGCATTGCGGATGCTCCTGCGCATATTCGATGATGGCGCGGTTGGCGGCGGTAAACGCGGCGGACAGCACCTGCGGGATCGCGCCGTCGAGATCGTAATAGAGGCGGCGGACCACGTCGGCGGCGAGCGCGCTCGCCACTTCGCCGGCGGCGTGGCCGCCCATGCCGTCGGCGACCAGGGCGAGGCTGCCGCGATTGAGGGCGGCGTCGTCATCGTGCGGCGTCACCCATGCCACCGCGTCTTCGTTGTGGCTGCGCACCAATCCGGTATCGGTGCGCATGGCGCCGATGATTTCCATGCCGGCCGGGGCTTGAACCATGTTGGAACTCGGTTGCGCGTGTTTTTATCGTTGCCGACTGGCCTGAGCAGAACGCAAACGCCGGCAGATCGGCCTCCCGCTATGGCGACGCGTTGCGCTGCGGTTGCAGCAGCTCGCGCACGTAGGAGACCGGCACCGCAAACGACACGTGCTCGGCACTGGTGCGCCGCATCGACATGATCGCGATCACCTTGCCGGTGGAATTGATCACCGGTCCGCCGCTGTGGCCGGGCCCGGCGAAAATGTCGAGCTGATAGGTGTCGCCGGTCGAGCCGATCATGGTCATGCCGTTGTTTTGATCTTGGTGATCGGTCTTGGTCGGCAGCTTGGCGACGACGCCTTCGGTCACGGTCGGCTCGGGGATGTAGACGACCTTGTCGCGCACCCGCCCGCCCTCGGTCGATTGCTGCACGCCATAGGTTTCCTGGGATACGCCCGGATAGCCGAGCAGGATGATCTTCTGGCCGATCTGAACGGTATTGTCCTCGGCGCAGCTCGAGCTTGCTCAGCGATTGCGTCGAGTTGACCTTGATCTCGGCGACGTCGGCTTCGCCCGAGGCGCGCAAGCAAAGTGGCGTTGATCTCGTCGCGGGTGCCCGGGAACTGCACCGTCAGCACGTCGTTGCGGCCGTAGAATTCGCGCTCGTCGTTGCTGATCGGATTGGCGCGCGCGGCCTCGAACAGATAGCCGCCGTTCTCCGGAATCCACTGGATCAGATTGCGGACGCCGTCGACGTTGCTTCATGGTCTCGTGCCGGTCGCTCCGGATGGTGTAGACCGAGCCGCGGTTCCAACTGTTGGTGAGAAAGTCCTCGTACACCGAGCCCCAGCTGGAGGCGACGTGCTTGTTGGTGAGGATGAAACCCTGCTCGTTGATGACGAAGCCCGATCCGGTGTGATCGGTGCCGACCGGCCTGTAGAAGCTGGTCCGGTCGCTGTCGAGCGTCAGCCAGCGCACCAGCCTGCCGTCCTCCAGCCGGACAATGGCGGGCAGGATGTCATCGCCGACCTTGACCATTTTCTGGAAGATCTGCCGTCCGCTGCCGCGGTCGTAGAGCTGCCACTGATTGTGGATATAGACGGTGGATTCGCCGAGCCGCTTGATGTCGGCGGGCTTTAGCCCGATGGATTTCGCCAGCGCGTCGGCGGCCTCGCTCCTGATTGCCTCGGCGCGTGCCGCTTGCGCCGCGACTTGTTGCTGCAACTGGCTGGCGACGCTCTGGCCGTGCCACCAGATCGCGCCGCCGCCGATGATCGCCAGCACCAGCACCGCGGCGAGCGCGGCGATCCAGACTTGCCGGCTGCTGCGCCGCTCGTCGGACAGCATGCGCAGGATGGTGGCTTTGCCGACCGGCGTCCGCCCCGGCGTCGAGGATGTCGTCGCGGTCGCCGCCGTGCTGCGCTCCTGAGTTTCGGGAACCATGCTGCGTTCCGCCGTCGCGGCCTCCGCCTGGGTCGCGGCGACGATGCGGGTCGCGGCGGCGTCGACCGCGCCCATGGCGCCCATGGCGCGCGTGCGCGACGGCAGCGATGCCGGGCGCGGCTGCACGTCGAAGGTGAAACGCGGCCCGCCGGTGCCGAGCTCGACGACATCGTCGGGCAGGAGCTCGACCTCGCCGCCGATGCGCTCGCCGTTGAGCATGGTGCCGTTGCTGGAATTGAGGTCGGCGAGGCGGAAGTAAAGCTCTTTGTCGTTCTTGATGCGGATCACCGCGTGGCGGCGACTGACGGCATCGTCGCGTTGCAGGTCGTAGGCGACGGTGGATTTCGGATCGCGGCCGAGTGTGATTTCCTGCAAGCCGGCAAGATCGAACTGGTCGATCTGGTTGACCTTGGATCCGCTGAGATGGCGGATCACAATTCGTGTTCCAGAGTTCCGTCATGGAATTTCCCTCAAAACGCCCACGTGCCCATCACGGCGACATTACTTGAAACGGCGCCTTTTTCAACGGCAATGAGGGTTCCGCGGCCCGCCAGCCATCGAGATTCACAAGCTCATTCAGCCTGTTAAAGCGGCAGCCGGCGGGGGATCGGCGGCAAAGTCATGCCACTTCCGGGAGAATCCCGGCAAGCTCTTCGGGCCTGTCGACCATGACGTCGTGGCCGGCGCTTAGCGATCGCGCAGCCGGTCCATCAGCACTTTGTCCTGGCCGCCGTCGATCTCGATCATGGTGCCGTTGATGAAGAAGGCGAGATCCGACGCAAGATAAGTGACGAGATTGGCGACCTCTTCGCATTCGGCGATGCGGCCGAGCGGAATGCTCGACGGCGCCGCCTTGTCGGCTTCCTCGAAAGGCAAATTCATGTCGCGCGCCATCGCCTTGACCAGGCCGGCCCAGCGCTCGGTGCGCACCGGGCCGGGATTGACGGCGACGAAGCTGATATTGTCCTTGCCGTATTGGCTGGCGAGCGACAGCGTCAAATTCTGTCCTGCCGCGTTCGCGGCACCGGGTGCGATCTCCCAGTAAGAGACCTTCACGCCGTCATTGCCGATCAGATTGACGACGCGGCCCTTCTTCTGCTGCCGCATGATCGGCAGCACGTGCTTCATGCAGCGCACATAGCCCATGAATTTGAGCTGCAGCGATTGCGCCCAATCCTCCTCGGTCAAATGCTCGAGCACGCCGCCGGGCGACGAGCCGGCATTGTTGACCAGGATGTCGATCCGCCCCAGCGCGGCGTGGGCCTTTTTGATGAAGTTTTCGGCGTCGGCGGGTTTGGTGAGATCGGCCGGAATGGCAAAAATCTTGCGGCCGGTTGCTTTGGCGATTTCGGCCGCGGTCGCTTCGAGCGGCTCCTTGCGGCGGGCGCAAATGGCGACGTCCACGCCCTCGCGCGCAAAAGCCAACGTGATCGCCTTGCCGATGCCTTCGCTGGCGCCGGTGACGATCGCCTTTTTCCCGGTCATCGCCGAGGTCCATCGCAGCGTCTCCCCTTCATTAGCGCGGCGGCAGGCCGCGCGTTCCAGCCATTATTGTCCACCTTTGCCCTGATCGCCACCGCCCCTGCGGCTATTCCGCGGCCTGCGCCGGCCGCGTGATATCTTCGGCCACTGATTCGCGATGCAGGAAGCAGAGCGGCCGTGAGCGATCGTCCGAAAAACTTGCCGAAGTCGCGCATCGAAAAGCTCGATCGCGTGCTGGCGCGCGATCCCGATGCCTTTGCGGCCCGTTTCGAGCGTGCCGGGCTGCATCGCGAGCAGGGCGCCTACGAGGCGGCCAAAGCGGATTATCTCGAGCTATTGCGGCGCCGGCCGACCGATTTCGGCGTGTTGAACGATTTCGGCAATCTCGTCCTCAACGCCGGATACAAGGACGCGGCGCGCTCGCTGTTCGGCGAAGCGGTGCGCCACCATCCCGACAATCCGATGGGCCGGGTCAATCTGGCGACGCTGTTGTTCCTGCTCGACGAGCACGACGCGGCGCGCGCGCATTTCGAAGCCGCGTTGCGCGCCGATCCCGATCACATCCATGCCCACCGCGGCATGGGCAATCTGTTGGCCGAGATCGGCGACGCGGCGGGCGCGCGGGCGCATCGCGACAAGGGTTTTAAGAACCATTTCCTGACCACGCTGCCTTATCGCGGCGAGCGGCCGCCGATCCGGGTCCTGCTTCTGGTCTCGGCTGCCGGCGGCAACACGCCGACCGCTTCGCTGCTCGATGAACATGTTTTCCAGACCAGCGTTCTGGTGAGCGAATATTACGACGCCAAAGTCGCATTGCCCGCCCATGACGTGGTCTTCAACAGCATCGGCGATGCCGATATTTGCGCCGAAGGTCTCGAGGCTGCGGGCGCGGTGCTGCGCCATACCAGCCGGCCGGTGATCAATCATCCGCTTGCGGTTGGCAAAACCGGGCGCGCGTCGAATGCCGAACGGCTGCGCGCTCTGCCCAATGTCATCACGCCGCGCATGGCGACGGTGCCGCGGCGCGCGCTCGCCGGTCCCGATGCGGCTGCCGTGGTCGCCGCCCATGGTTTTGCTTTTCCGCTTCTGCTGCGCGTGCCGGGTTTCCATACCGGCCGCTATTTCACGCGCGTCGAAAGCCCGGAGACCCTCGCCGCGGCGGCCAACGAACTGCCCGGCGACGACGTCTGGCTGATCGAGCAACTCGATGCGCGCGACGGCGAGGGGATGTTTCGCAAGATCCGCGTCATGATCGTCGACCGAAAGCTCTATCCGCTGCATCTGGCGATTTCGCGCGACTGGAAGGTCCATTATTTCCGCGCCGACATGGCGGAGTCGGCGGCGAACCGCGTGCACGATCGCGCCTTCCTCGACGACATGGCGGGCTTCATCGGGCCGCGCGGCATGGCGGCGCTCGAGCGGATCAATGCGGCGCTCGATCTCGATTACGGCGGCATCGATTTCGCGGTGAACGCGGCAGGCGACATCTTGGTCTTCGAAGGCAACGCCACCATGGTCATGGCGCCGCTCGGCCCCGGACGAGAAATGGGCCTATCGCCGGCCGGCCTTCGACGCTGTGTTTGCCGCCATTCGCGCCATGCTGCTGGATCGCGCGCGGCGCGACAGTTTGGCGTCGGCTTAACGCCATCGCGCGTCGCGGAATGCAGGGCTTAGTCCCAACAAATCAGACGCGCTGACGATGGGATGTTTTGATGGGAGCGTGCCTACGCGCTGCGCGTGCCATATTTTCGCGATGCCGCCGTAAAGTTGTCGATAAAAGTATACAACTATATCGATCATCGTCAGGATGCTTGCAGAGCCATCATTCCGAATGGCTCAAGTGGGGAGACGCAAGCATGTGCAAACTTTGCCATCAAGGAATGCTGCGAAACCATTTCGGCTCGCGGCGCAATTTTCTCAAAGGCGCTGCGGCAACCGGCGTTGCCGCGGCAGGTCTTAATCTCTTCGCACCGCGTCCCGCCTCGGCGGACTTCCAAGGCGGCGGCGATCCACCTCAGGACAGCGGCAAGCCGTACCGGCGCTACGTCATTCGCGGCGGCTCGGTGATGTCGATGGACTATCCGAATGTGGGCGACTTCGCCCAGGCCGACGTCCTGGTCGAGGGCAATACGATCCTCGCCGTCGGGCCGCATATAGCGGCCGGCACCGCCGACGTGATCGATGCCACCGGGCGCATCGTGATGCCCGGCTTCATCGATACGCACCACCACCAGTTCGAAACCGCGCTGCGCAGCTATCTCGCCGACGGCGTCCTTATCAACGACGGCTCCGGCACGCCGAGCGGCAGCACGACGTACTACGAGTTCATCCTGAACAAATTCGCCCCGGTGTACCGGCCGCAGGACGTCTACATCAATGAGCTGTTCGGCGGGCTCAGCCAGCTCGACGACGGCGTCACCACGGTGCACGACGTCTCGCAGATCAGTCACACGCCGGCGCACTCGGACGCGGCCATTCAGGCGCTGATCGATACCGGGCGTCGCGCCGCCTTCGGATATTTCGAGAGCGCCGGCAATTTCGGCGCCGGCGTTCCCGGCAATCAATATCCGCAAGACGCGCCGCGCATCCTCAAGCAGTGGTTCTCGCCGGGCAACCTGTCGCGCAACGGCCTCGTCCACATGATCATGGGCGGCGAGGTCTATCTGGGCAACGCGACCACCGACAAGTCCTGGACCATCGGGCGGCAGCTCGGCCTGCAGATCGCGGCGCATATCCTTTCGCCGTTCGGCATCCGCCCGATTTTGGACTTGCTCGCCGCCGGAACCGGCGGCAATGGCCACATCGGCATCGGACCGGACAACCTGTTCATCCACATGACCGGCATGTCGGATATGGGCTGGCAGGCGGTGAAGGACAAAGGCGCGCAGGTTTCGATCGCCTTCCCGATCGAGATGAACATGCGGCACGGCATGCCGCCGATCCTCAAGGCGCAGAGTCTCGCCATGGAGCCGTCGCTCTCCGTGGACGTGGAATGCACATTGACGGCGGACTTCTTCACCCAGATGCGCGCCTGCATGAATCTGCAGCGCGCGCTGGTGAACCAGATGATCCTCGATCAGAATACGCCGCCGGACACCCTCGAACTGGCCGCATCGAATAATTGGGGGCTGCCGCCGTCAGCAGCAAGCGTCGCGTGGCCGAAGCCGCCGGCCAGTCTGCCGGCTCCGCTGACAACGCGGGACGTGCTGCGCTTTGCCACCATGAATGGCGCGAAAGCGCTGCGGCTGGACAGCAAGGTCGGCTCGCTGACGCCGGGCAAGGAGGCCGACATCATCATCCTCGACGCCACAAGGCTCAACGTGGCGCCGCTCAATCAGGTGCCGGGCGCTGTCGTATCCTTGATGGACCGCACCAATGTCGAGACGGTGATCGTCGCCGGCAAAGTGCGCAAGTGGAAGGGGCAGTTGCTCGACGTCGATTTGGATAGTCTGCGTGCGCAGCTCACGGCCTCGCGCGACTATGTCTTCTCCGCTGCGGGCATCCCGCAGAACCTGTTCAGCAGTCAGTAGCGCGCGCAGCATCGGCCTGAACCGGGTCCGTTTGCCGCGGACAAAAAAGCCCGGGACTTCCGTCCCGGGCCAAGATCGAACGACGCTGTATCTCTCGCGGCCCTTTGTGGCCGCGAGGTCGCGATCAGAAGAATTTATAGTTCAGGCCGGCGCGGACGATGTTGTCGGTTATGTGCAACGAGCTCGTCACCGACGCTACTCCGGTCGTGAACGCGGCGCCAAACGCCGGGTTGATGGCGATCCCGTATGTTTGCGTCAGCGTCCCCAGATCGACGAAGAGGTATTCAAGCTTCGCCGACCAGCCACCGCCAAGCCTGGTCTCTGCACCGGCACCCACAGTCCATCCCGTCCGGGTGGCGGAAAAGCTCGCGCCGCTCGGCAGAAACGGTCCGGGTTGCAGCGCGCCGGGAAAAATCACCGGGTTGGCGAAGCCATTGAATGCGTAGTTATCCTTGACGGTTGCCCAGGCGAAGCCACCGGTCACATACCACAATGTATCGCTGACGAGCGTGCCTGCGCGCGCGCGTGCCGTGCCAAGGCTCGTCAGCTTTTCCTGGGATGTCGAACACCAGCCGAAACCATTCGCACCGGCGCCGAAGAAGGCAATACCGGCAGGTGGCGTGCAACCGGTTGAGGTCGCCTTCTGCGAAGTCCATTGCCAATCGGCCTCGAGGCCGAGGACGTAGGACGACGACACTTGCCAATTGTAGCCAAGCTGCCCGCCCGCGAGCCAGCCCTTCGGGGCCTGCTGCGTGGTGTTGCTCAGGAGTTGGTTCGCACCAAGAGCCGGCGAGGTGAAAGTGGCATTCTGCGTTGCCGTATCCGAACCAAAGCTGCCGCCGGCGTTGAGGCCGACATAGAATCCGGTCCACGACGGCGCGACATGCGCAATAGGCGGTGGCGCCTTCACCGGAAGGTCGGCGGCAAGCGCCGGTCCAGCAAGCAAAGCAACAGACGCGACGACACCCAATAACAGCGTTCTCATGGTTGCCCCCAATGAGTGATTCGATATTTTAGATTCTACGCTTCCATGCGCGCTCGGCTGTTGCGCATGGATACGCGACAAAACAGAATCGCGACGCGCGATTTGTTGATGTGTTCACGCAGTCCTTAATGCTTCGTTAACCACGACACGCCCAAAATGTGGGCGGCAGTATTCTGTCCGAACAAATAGCAACGCCGAGAAGGCGACGCGGCGACGTGCGCGCGCTTTGAGGGAAAGCCGATGAACAGCAATCAACTGTGCATTGCATTCGTTGTTCTTGCCAGCATGGCCGGCGGCGTTGCGCTCGCCGAAGACGGCGTCACCGACGCCGCCATCGTGTTCGGCCAAGTCGCGGCTCTCACCGGGCCGGCGCAGGATCTGGGCCAGGGCATGCGCCAGGGAATCCTGGCGGCGTTCGAGGACGCCAATCGCGGCGGCGGCATTTCCGGCCGCACGCTCGCGCTCAAATCCCGCGACGACGGCTACGAGCCGGAAAAGACCGTCGAAGCGACCAAGGCCATTCTCGACGAAGACAAGGTCTTCGCGCTCATCGGCGCGGTCGGCACGCCGACGTCGAAGGCAAGCCAGCCGATCGCCACCGCGGCGAAAGTGCCGTTCATCGGCCCGTTCACCGGCGCCGATTTCCTGCGCAATCCGTATAACCGTTACGTCGTCAACGTGCGCAGCTCCTATTTCGAGGAGACCGAAGCCTGGATCGAGCACCTGACCAAGGATCTGGGCATCTCGAAGATCGCCATCCTCTACCAGGACGACGCCTTCGGCCTGACCGGACTCGAAGGCGTGCAGCGGGCGATGGCGAAGCGCAACATGACGCTCGTCGCATCCGGCTCGTTCAAGCGCAACACGGTTGCGGTGAAGTCGGCGCTGCTCGATATCATGAAGGCGGAGCCCGAAGCGGTGGTGACGGTCGCGCCATACAAGCCGGTCGCGGAATTCATCAAGGTCGCGCACCAGGTGCAGCTCAACGCCGTGTTCGTCGCCATCTCATTCGTCGGATCGGATTCGCTGGCGAAAGAGCTCGGCAAGGACGGCGCCGGCGTGATCGTCAGCCAGGTCGTGCCATCGCCGTGGGACGACTCGTTGCCGGTGGTGGCCTCGTATCAACATGCGCTCACGGCAGCCGACGCGACGGCCAAGCCCGGCTTCGTCTCGCTCGAAGGCTATGTGGTCGGCCGCCTCGTGGTCGACGCGCTCAAGCGCATCAAGGGCGAGCCGACCCGCGAAGGACTGCTCGACGCCATCGGTGCGGCGCCGTTCAACATGGGCGGCCTCACGCTCACTTACGGGCCGGCCAAGAACCAGGGCTCCGATCAGGTGTTCTTCACCATCCTGCAAGCCGACGGGACGTTCAAGCCGGTGACGCGGCTCGCCAAGATGGCGGGACAGTGAAGTGACCGACATGTCCGTCCCGCATCCCGGCTGCGAGGTCTTTGGTGGCTGAACGCGGCCTCAAATCCAACGCCGATCGCGTTCGCGGCTGGCTCGACGCATTGTCCGGGCTCAATACGATCCGCTCGCGTCTCTATCTGGCGTTCGGCCTTGCCGCCGGCATGACCGTGGTCGGCTCGCTGTTCGCGCTTTACGCGTCGGCAAATATCAGCGCGACGATGACGGAGATCGTCTCGCGCAGCATGCCGGCGACCGTGGAATCGCTCCGCCTCGCCGAGGAGGCGAGCACGCTGATCGCCTCGGCGCCGCGCCTGATGACGGCGTCGGACGACAACCGCCGCGACGAGATCGCCGGCGATATCGCCGCGCAATCGCAGATGCTCAGCGACCGGATCGCCCGGCTGCGCCAGCTCGATGCCGGCCAGAACGACGAGATCGAAGTGGCGCGCGCCGCCATGGTCGAGCGGCTCGACGCGCTCAACCAGGCGGTCACCGAGCGCATCAAGATTTCGGCGCAGCGCCGCGCGCTGGCGCTTTCGGTCCGCAAAGTCCACGAAGATATTCTCGAGGCGATCACGCCGGCCATCGACGACGCCAATTTCGATCTGATGACGCGCAATCAGACCGCGGGCGGCAACACCGCCTTGAATCAATCGATCGAGGCGCTGCGCCGGCTTCTGGAAGTCCAGTCCGGCATCAATCCTCTTGTCCGGGCTGTTGATCGAATCCTCGTTGATGACGGACGTCGCCAACCTGGCGCCGATGCGCGACCCCATAGCGTCGGCGCAGCGCAATATCGAAGGCAATTTGAAAGCGCTGCCGCAGACCGAGCAGACCACGAAAATCGCGGCGCTCTATCAAAAGCTCGCGGCGGTCGCCGGCAATAACGGCATCGTCACCCAGCGCACCAACGAGCTCAACCGCGAGCAGGATGCCAGGCAGGTCTATGCCGCGGCAACGGCGGAGGCGGCGCGGTTGCGCCAGGCGGTCGAGGGCTCGATCGAGCGGCAGGGCAAATTTGCGCAAGCGCTGTCGGGCCGCGCCATTTCGCAAATGCGCGTCGGCCGCATTCTTCTCATCATATTGAGCATCGCCGCGCTGGCGGCGGCCGGCCTGATCGCCTGGCTCTATGTCGGGCGCAGCATCGTCGGCCGGTTGACGCTGTTGAGCGGCGCGATGCGCCGCATCGCCGACGGCGAGTCCGATGTTGCGGTCCCGGTCGGCGGCCAGGATGAGATCGCCGGCATGGCGAAAGCGCTGCTGGTGTTCCGTCAGGCCATCGCCGAAGTCAGCGTCGCGCGGCAGCGCGAGGCCGACCGCGCCGAGGATTCCGAGCTGCGCCGGCAACGGGTCGAAGCGGCGACGGCGAATTTCGAGCGCGCCGTCAACGACGTCATCCAGGCGCTCGACGGCGCCTCGAAATCCATGGACGGCTGCGCGCACATCATGGCCGACGCCGCCGACCACAATAAGACGCAGGCCTCCGCCGCCGCGACCGCGTCCGAGGAAGCGACCACGAATGTCAGCAACGTCGCCATGGCGGCCGAGGAAATCGCCCAGTCGGTCGAGCAGATCTCGAACCAGGCCGCGCGCTCGGCGCACATCGCCCGCCAGGCTTCCGACGAAACCAAGGCGATCATCGTCACGGTGGAACAGCTGGTCGCCTCGGTCGGCCAGATCAACAATGTCAGCAATCTCATTCGCGACGTCGCCGCGCAGACCAATTTGTTGGCGCTCAATGCCACCATCGAGGCGGCGCGCGCCGGTGACGCGGGCCGTGGCTTCGCCGTCGTGGCGCAAGAGGTCAAGAGCCTCGCCGGGCAGACCGAAAAGGCGACCGGCGACATCACCCGGCAAATCTCGTCGATCGAGGTGACGACGTCGCAGGTGGTGCAAGCCATGAAGGCGATCGCCGGAACCATCGCCCAACTTGATGAAAATGCCAGCGACATTTCGGTCGCGGTGCAGCAGCAGGATGCGGTCAGCAAGGAAATCGCCCGCAGCGCCAATGCCGCCGCCGAGCGCACCCGCGACGTCTCCATGAGCGTCGTCCGGGTGTCCGATGCCGCGGCCAAGACCGATGAGGTGGCGAGCGCCGTGCTCAATGCCGGCGGCGAGCTCGCGGCGCGCTCCGGCAAGCTGCGCGCCGAGGTCGAGCGCTTCCTGGCTCAGGTTCGCGTCGCTTAGCTCACCCCTCAGTAGTGCCAAGCCGCCTTGGCGTAGAAGGTTCGCGGTTGCCCGACATAACCGCCGGCGCTTTGGGCGGTGGTGAAATACGTCACGTTGGTGATGTTCTTCACGCCGATCTGCGCATCCCAGTTCTTGGCATAGTAGCCGAGCATGGCTTCCATGACCGTCGAGCTCGGAATCCAAGCCGGTATTGGCGGTGCTGCCGAAGGTCTTGCTGTTGTAGGAGAGGCCGGCGCCGACCCGGAAGCCATTGATGCCGGCGATGGCGAAGTCGTAGGTCGTCCACACATTGACGATATGCGCCGGCACGCCGACCGGCCAGTTGCCGACCTGGATCGGCGTCAGCGGCACTGCCGTCAGCTTGGCGGTCTGCGAGATCATGTTGGCGAGAACCTGTCCATTGCGGCGTGATCTGCATTTGCAGGTCGGCGTCGAAGCCGTAGCTTTTCTGGGCGTTGAACGCGACCGTGATCGGGATGGTCGCGGTGTTCTCGGTGAAGACGTTGGTGCGCTGGATATCGAAAGCGGCCGCCGTCAGGACGATCCTGTTGTCGGGCGTCGAGAATTTCATGCCGGCTTCGTATTCGAGGCCCGGATTCCGGCGCGACCAGCCCCTGTGATGTCGCTTCCGAGTTGAAATTGGTCAGATAGCTTCTTGCCACGCCGACAAACGGGGCGACGCCCGGCAGAATCTTGTACAGCGTGCCGGCGCTCCAGCTCACCGGCTGATCGATGCGGGTCTGGACCATGCCGGGCTCGATCGGAGTACCGTCCGCGGCGACACGGCCTGGCACGAAAGGCCAGCGGCGTCAACTGCTCGAACCAATGATCCTGGCGCACGCCAAACCGTACCTTCCATTGCTCGGTGACGTCGATCTGATCGCTGGCATAGGCGCCGAGGTAAAGCGCGCGCAGGTCGTCGACCATGCCGCTGTGTTTGGCATCGCGCAGGAAGGCAAGGCCGGCGGTCGAGGTTTCCGGAATTACCGGTGCGAAAATATTGGTGATATTCGGCAAGTCGGCAGTCGCGCGTTGATCGTCGATGCTCTGCCATTCGACCTCCGCGCCGGTCAGCAGCGTGTGGAACACCGTGCCGGTGCGGAATTTCCATACCGGCTCGAATTGGTAGGTGAGATCGTTGTCGAGATCGGTCTGCTCGCGCAATTGCCGGCCGGTGAGCATGATGCCGCTGACGGTGCCGCCGGAATTTCGCAGAATCGTGGACATCGCGATAGGTGTACGACACGCGGTTGTTGATCGTGAGATAGTCGGCGATCCACCAGGCATCGGTGAGCGTGCCACGGGCGAGGTTCTGGTTGCCGT
The DNA here is from genome assembly GCA_963831975.1 of uncultured Alphaproteobacteria bacterium. Lineage (GTDB taxonomy): Bacteria > Pseudomonadota > Alphaproteobacteria > Rhizobiales > Xanthobacteraceae > BOG-931. The sequence goes on along the minus strand of CAWHSO010000018.1, from coordinate 644,736 downwards.
AGCTGAACGGCGTCGAATATTGCGCGGTGTTGGGCACCGCGCCGATCGGCGGGCCGTTGAGATAGACGATGCCGTAGCTGTCGGGCGTGCGCTCGATGTTGCGGTAGTCGAGCGCGAATGTCGTGACGTGATTGTCCTTGTTCCATTGCAGCACCGGGCGGACTTCGTAGTTCGCGCTCTTGAGATCGCGGAAACCGTCGGAGTGCTGCAACAGGCCGTCGACGCGATAGTTCAGCCCGGGAACGGTCGTCGGCCCGGTAGCGTAGACACTGGTCGTCCAGCTGCCGAAGCGAGCCCACTTGCGTGCCGATGCCGTAGCCCGGCGTCGCCGATGGCGTGAAATGCACGATGTTGACGGTGCCGCCGGGCGGGCCGCTGCCGAACAGTGCCGAGCCCGGACCTTTCAGGACCTCGATGTAATTGACGCCGTTGACGGAGTGCGGAAATCCGTTGGATTGATCGCCGTCGGGAAAGCCGTCGCTGTAAATGCGGGCATCCATGCCGCGGATGGTGTAGCGGTCGAAGAAGCCATAGCTCGACGAGCCGCCGATATTGACGCCGGAGACGTTACGAACGGCGTCGTTCAAGCTGGTGCCGCCCTGCTCGGCGACCAGCGCGCGTGGCACGATGGTGACGCTGACCGGCAGGTCGCCGAGCGGCGTGCCGGTCTTGCTGACCGTCGTCACTGTCTGCAGCGGCACGCCGGTGCCGCCGGTGAGTCCGGTTGCGGATTTGCCGGCGCGGGTTGCGCGCTGGCCGTCGCCGCGCCGGCGGCGGCGGCGCGTTTCGTCCGGGTGACCTTCGGTTTCTGCTTCGGCGCGCTGACGACGATCTCGGGGACCGTGGTGGAGGGCGTCGCCGCCGCCTGCTGGATCGCTTGCTTGATTTCTTGGGCGTGGATTTTCAGGACCGCGCCAAGCCCGATTGCTATCGCCAGCGCCGACACCGCCGCTTCATTGCGAAACGCACGCAGCCGCGGCTTGAGTTTCTTCTTGGCCCCTGACACCAACGCCCCCATTCCCACTTTAGAACCATGAAAAAGTACAGATATTTCAATTAGTTGTAGCGGGGCCAAGAATAGGCTGACAAGGCGAAAACGTATTCGCACAGTCGAAGATAATTATAACAATTCAAAACTGCTGCCGAATTCTTGTTTGTATGTCTTCTAATCGGGAACGATGCGCGAGAAATTCTTCTTGTTTGCCAATCCTATCGACATCGCAAGAATTGCATCGGCACGCACAATACGTCCGCGTTCGATGTGTGTCCCACAAGACACGCACCAGAGTTTTATTGGCAGTGGTCAAATGCGGTGACGAAATTGCAGCCGCTCGTGCAGGCTAATTCACGATCCGCACATAGTCGGCATAGACCGGCTCCCACATCTTGGCCTTGACCGCGGCGGTGAGCGCTTCGTCCGAAACGATATCCGCAAGCCCGTCGGCCTGCGCTTGCTTGGCGACGGCCATCGCCACGTGGAACGAGAGCTCGCGCGACCGACCAGCGGCGGCAAGAGGTTCGCTTGCGGGTCGTGCTTGGCCGGAGACATTTCGGCAATGGTGCGCGCGGCGGCGAGGAACATGCCGTCGGAGATGCGGCGCGCCTTGGCGGCGATGGCGCCGAGCCCGATGCCCGGATAGACGTAGGCATTGTTGGTCTGGTCGACGCGGAAGGTGTGGCCGTCGCGCTCGACCGGCGGGAACGGACTGCCGGTGCCGATCACGGCGTGGCCTTCGGTCCATTCCATGAGATCCTGCGGCGTCGCTTCGGCCCGGTCGGTCGGGTTCGACAGCGGAAAGATCACCGGCCGGCGGACGCGATCGGCCATGGCGCGCACCACCGCCTCGTGGAAGGCATGGGGCTGGCCCGACGTGCCGATGAGCACGGTCGGCCGCGCATTGGCAACCACGTCGCCAAGGCCGATCCGGTCCGGCGATGCCAAGGTCCAGCGACGACAGCGCGGCGCGCTTCTGCACGAAGGGCGTTTGAAACGGCTGCAGGCCCGTCATGCCCTCGACCAGCAAGCCGTCGCGGTCGACCAGATAGAAGCGGCTGCGCGCTTCGGCCTCCGCAACACCGGCATCGACCATCGCCCGCAACAGCAGCGCGCAAATGCCGGTGCCGGCGGAGCCGGCGCCAAGCACCGCGACGCGCTGCTCGGTGAGCGGCGTGCCGGTGACATTGATCGCGCTCAACAGCGTGCCGACGGCGATCGCGGCGGTGCCCTGGATGTCGTCGTTGAAGGTGCAAAGACTGTCGCGATAGCGCGCCAGCAGCCGGTTGGCGTTGCCGATGGCGAAATCTTCCCAATGCAGCAGCACGTGCGGCCAGCGCTCGCGCACGGCAGCGACGAAGGTGGCGATGAACGCATCATAGGCCTCGCCGCGCATCGCGTTCGTGCTGCCAGCCGATATATTGCGGATCGTCCAGATGCTCGCGGCTGTCGGTGCCGACGTCGAGGATGATCGGCAGCGTCGTCGCCGGATGCAGTCCGGCGCAGGCGGTGTAGAGCGAGAGCTTGCCGATCGGAATGCCCATGCCGCCGGCGCCCTGGTCGCCGAGGCCGAGGATGCGCTCGCCGTCGCTGACGACGATGGCCTCGACACCGTCGAAGCGCGGATTGCCGAGGATGCGGCGGATGTCGTCCTGGTGCGGGTAGCTGAGAAACAGGCCGCGGGGTTTGCGGAAAATGCTCGAGAATTGCTGGCAGCCCAGCCCGACCGTCGGCGTATAGACGATCGGCATCATCTCTTCGATGTTGCGGGTCAGCAGCGCGTAGAACAACGTCTCGTTGGTATCCTGCAAGCCGCGCAGGAAGACGTATTTCTGGATATCGCTGCCGAGCTTGCGGAAAGCGTCGAGCCGGCGTTGGACCTGGTAGTCGAGCGTGGCGACGTGTGGCGGCAACAGGCCGTGCAACTCGAACGCGTCGCGCTCGGCTTCGGTGAAGGCCGTGCCCTTGTTGAGCAGCGGATCGTTGAGGAGCTCATAGCCGCTGAGCGCGGTGCGGACCGTCTGCAAAGAGTGATCGTTCATCGGCCCCGTTTCCCAGCCGACGGAGACGATACTCTCGAACGGCGAAATTCCATAGCGTGGCAATGGCCGTGCCGTCACGCCCCAGTGACTGCGAGCAGCGCTTCCTTGATCTTTGCCACGGCAAAGTGTCCCACGGTTTCCAATTCGATATGCGGAAGGTTGGGCAGCTCGTTCGCTGCCACGACCGCATCGACGATCGCCGGGCCGTCGGCCGCGAACGCTTCGCTGATCGCTCCTTTCAGCTCGCCGGGCTTCGTGGCCTTGAATCCGTGGCCGCCGCAAGCTCGGGCAAACGCTGCGAAGTCCGGATTGGGGAATTCGATGCCTTGCTTGAACGGCGGCAGGCCTATGGACTCCGCCTCCAATGTGATCAGCCCGAAAGCCGAATTGTTGTACACGACCGCCTTCACCGGCAGCTTGTGGTGCACGGCGGTGAGGAACTCGCACATCAGCATGTTGAAGCCGCCATCGCCGCAAAGGGCAATGACCTGCCGCGACCGATCCAGCGCCTGGATGCCGTTGGCCTGACCGAGCGCCGTTCCGACCGCGGCATTGTTGAAGGAGCCGATGATCCGCTGCGATCCGCTCTGGCGTATCCAATTGGCCGACCACAGCGTGTTGAGCCCGGTATCGAAAACGAAAACCGCATCGCGCTTGGCGAGGTCGCTGACCGCCCGCGCGACGGCCTGCGGATGGATGACATCCTTGCTGCGTGCCGGATCGGCTTGCTTGTCCAGCATCTCGTCCCACTTGCGGCGCTCGTTGGTCACCCGGTCCAGGAATTTTGTATCGCTTTTGGCCGCGACCCGGCCGAGCAACAGCTTGAGCGTCGGCCGCACCGAGCCGAGCACGCCGAGCGCGGTCGGCGCCCGCCGCCCGAGCACTTGCGCCCTTTCGTCGATCTGGATGACGGCGCCTTTGTGCGGCAGGAATTCCGCATACGGATAGTCGGTGCCGAGCATCAGCAGCAGCTCGCAGTGCATGACGGCATTGTAGACGGCCTTGGTGCCGATCATGCCGATGCCGCCCATCCAATGCGGGTCGTCGTAGGGCATGATGTCCTTGCCCTTGACCGAATGGATCAGCGGCGCCTTGAGGCGATCCGCAAGCGCGCGCAGCTCGTCCGCGGCGCCGTGGCATCCGACCCCGCACATGATGACGACGCTGTCGGCCGCGTCCACCCGGCGGGCGATGTCGGCGATGTCCGCTTCGTTCGCTGCGAACTCGGACCTCGGCTTCAACGTCGAGATGCTGGAGACCGCGCCGTCGACCTTTGCGGCGATGACATCCTGCGGCAGTGTCAGGTGGGCGACGCCACGCCCCGCATAGGCGGCGGCGATCGCCTGGTGAATGACGGCCGGCGCCTGCGACGGCGAGGATACGGTTTCGGTGTAAAGCGAGACGTCGCGAAACAGCAGATCCGGCTCGGTCGTCTGGATAAAGTCGGTGCCATGCATCTTGCGCGCCATGTCGCCCGACAGCGCGAGAACAGGCGCGTGGTCGCGGCTCGCTTCATAGAGACCGGCGACAAGATGCGTGCTGCCGGGTCCCGTGGTGCCGGCGCAGACCCCGAGCTGGCCGGTAAGCTTGGCTTGGCCGGAGGCGGCAAGCGCCGCGCCTTCTTCGTGGCGGACGCCGACCCATTCGATGTTGCTGCGGCGGACCGCGTCGGCAAGCGGATTGAGCGAGTCGCCGATCAGTCCGAAGATATGCTTGACCCCGAGCTGCTGGAGCGTGCCGACGAGAATGTCCGCAACCGTCTGGGACATCTGTGCCTCCTCTTACCGCTACGCAGTCTTCTGCGTCAGCCCTCGACGTCGGTCTCCGGCCGGTCGGTGCCGGCCGACAGCTCCTCGTGCCAGCGGCCGTTGGCGTCTTCCCACGAGATGGTCCGGGTTTCTCCCGGCACGTGCTGTTCGCGGGCGGCGCGCTCCGCGGCTTTGCGGGCGAGGTCGTGGGACGGGAAGGCCTCGGAGAAGACACCGTCGACCTTGTAGGCCCAGCCGCCGTCGTGCTCGACGATTTGATAGGTGATCTTGGTCATGGTTCACGCCTCATGGATGTGTCGATGATCGCCGCGGATCGAGCGGCCGGCAAGCGCGTTTCGGTTACCTAAGTCATGCGGCACGCGGATGGAACTTTCGCAGCGCCCCGAAACCGAGCACGACGAAGATCGCCAGCACGATGACCTGGGCGACGATGAACGGCGGCTCCGTCTTGGTGCGGCGCCAGCGCCTCCAGGAAACCGATTTTCTCGAACGCCTGAATGACGCCGACGAAGACATTGAGATAGATCGCCACCATGGCGGCGATGACATAGATCCATCGCCAGATGCCGGTCAGGTGCAGGAAATAAAGGGCGATGACGGCGACCGCCAGCACCACCAGCGATATGATGCCGACGCCCTGCGCCGGCGTAAACGTCGTGTTGTGAAAGAAAAATCCGGTGACGCTGGTGAGGATCAAGGCCAAAAGCGCGAGCGCGGTCCAGCCGGGCACGCTTTTGCCCTGCACCATGGCGAACGCGACGATGACGCCGGCAACGATCCCGACCAGGCTGATCAGGACATGGATGACAGTGAATGTGTGGACTGACAGACCGAGGATCATGACGCACCCCTCCGAACGGAAATAAATTGCTCCGTGATTACAGCGCTACAAGGTTGAGCCTATCAGGCTTCCATGTCGTTTTCTTGCGGCCTCAGGCCGGCGATGCTCCGCTATTCTCGCGCTTTCGCCGCGCCTCGTAAGCCCGCAAATGCGCATAGGCGATGCGCAGCAACGGAAAGTCGCTCGGCCCGCCGCCGCCGCGCCGGATCAGATCGCCGAGGATATGGTCGGCCTCGGTCGGCGCGCCGCGCTCGATGTCGCGCAGCATCGAGGCCGCGAACGTCGAGCCCGGCATGGTCAACATGCCCCGGTTTCGCGTCATTGCCGCAGCACTCGGCGCAAAGCCTTGCGCCGTGGCAATGCCTGCGCATTCATCGAGCAGCGTCAGCGACAGATTTGCTGCGCCGGCGGCGACGATATCGCCGACGGCGGCCCGCATCAGGCAATTGCTGCCGGCCATCGTGGCGATGAGAACCCACTTCTCCCACATCTCCTGCAGGATGGTTTTGCTCAGGCGTGACTCGAAATTGGCGCCCGAGAAGGTCGATGCGATCGCTTCGGCGCGCGGCGAGGTTTCGCCGTTCTGTTCGCCGAATGACAGGCCGTGGGTGTCGTTGAGATGCAGGATGTGGCCGTCGCCATCGAGGGTAACGGAAATCACGCATTGTCCGCCGAGCACGGCGCCGGCGCCGAAACGTTCGCCGAGGTAATCCATATGGGCCATGCCGTTGAGCAGCGGCAGGATCGCGGTGTTTGGCCCGACGGCCGGCGCGAACGAATTCGCCGGCGGACTTCAGGTCATAAGACTTGCAGCTCAGCAGGATCAGATCGAACGGCGCGCGCAGCGCATCGGCTGTCACGGTCGGCGGTGCCGGCATTGTCGCATCGCCGAAGCGGCTGCGGATGACGAGGCCGGTTTTGGCGAGCTGCGCCTGGCGCCGCGGCCGCACCAGGAACGTCACGTCGCGGCCGGCCTGCAACAGCCTGCCGCCAAAATAACCGCCGATCGCGCCGGCGCCGACGACCAGGATACGCATGGCAGTCCTTCAGCGTCCGTTTAGGATGATCCTGCGCCACGTCGATCAGCGTGCCGTCAGGGTCGGCCAGCTGAACAGCGCCGTGCGGGCATTTCTGCAACAGCGCCAGCCGCGCGGCGCCTTCGGCATCGAACGGGATCGGCTTCGGCGCCAGCTGGATATTGGTCTTCGCAACCATGTCGCGATTGGCTTCGAAGGCTTTGATATCGGGCACGCGAAAGCCGATGTGATCCATGCCCGGCTGCTCGATGCCGGCGCCGTTGAACGAGGAAATCTTCCACGGCACGATCGCCATGGTCATGCGGCCGTCGGTCAGATGATAGCCGCCTTCCTCGGACGGCAGGTTGCGCGCCTCGAGCTCGAACAGGTCGGTGTAGAAATCGGCGAGCCGCTCCGCCTCGCGGGCGCGGATGGCGAAATGGCTGAAGGTGGTTTCCTGCTTCCACTCGCCCTTATTCCAATCATCTTTGGCATAGACCTCGGCGCGGTTCTCGTGGCCGGGCTGCGAGAGGTCGAAATAATTGCCGGCCGGATCGTGGGCGCTGTAGCTGGCGAACGGCCGGTTGCCGGGCCGCTTCACGATCTCGATGTCGGGATATTTTTTCGCGACCTTGCTGCGGACCTTTTCCAGGTCTTCCACCTCGATGCCGAAATGGTCGAGGCCGGCCTTGCGGCCGCCGCGCCGCGGAATGAGCGTCATGCCGACATAGCCGTCGCCGACCGAAATGGCGCCGATCTCGCGCGCGGTGTCGCCCGACGCCTTCAGCCCGAACATGGCGCGATAGAACATGCCGAGCAAGGTGTAGTGGTCGCTGGTGATGGCGAGATGATTGAGCTTACCGAACATGATGGTTCCCTTGCGTTAAATAGCCAAATCAGTCGACGAGGCGGGTGAGGCCGGGCACCACGATCTTATCGGGCGTGATGTCGGTCTTGATGTCGCCGAGCCCTTTCATGGCATTGATCAGATTCTGCATGCGCGCGCGCGAGATTGCATTGGTCGGCGCAAAATAATTGATCTTGCGCAAGATAGTCGTAGCTGCGCTCGACCGGCTCGCGCGCCGACTTCATCTCCTTGACCAGAATATCGACCGCCTCCGTCGCGGTTGGCCGGATCGTCGAACCAGGCGACGCTCTTGTCGATGACCGCGAGCAGCTTGACCAGCGTATCGCGGTGCGCCGCCGCATAGGCGAGCGAGACGTCGGTGCCGGAAAACGGCAGGTCGGGCGCATAATCCATGATCATGCCGACGCTGTGGAAGCCGGAATCCTCGGCGAAGAAGCTGACCGGCGGCGCCAGCAGGGTGGCGTCGGCGGCGCCGGATTTCAGCGCGGCGAAGCGGCCGGCGGTATTGCCGACCACGGTGATGTCGTAGTCGCCGTCTTTCAGTCCGTTGGCCTGCATGATGCGCTCGAGATAGACGCGGTTGATGTCGACCAGGCCGCCGATGCAGATGGTCTTGCCCTTGAGATCCTTCACCGCGGCGATGGTCGGCTTGGCCATCATCTCGTAAGCCGACACCTGGCCGACGATGCGCAGGAGGCCGACCGGCGCGCCTTTTTCCACGGCGTGGATCGGCTCGACCACGCCGACATCGGCGACGATGTCGAGCGAGCCTGCGGACAGCTGCTGCACCAGGCCGGACGCGGTCGGCACATAGATGACGTCGAGCGTAATGCCGGCGTCGGCGAAGAAGCCTTTCTGGATGCCGATATACCAGGGCCAGCCGACCGCATTGGCGGCGCCGATCATTCCGGTCGAGATGGTCTCGGCGGCCTTGGCCGATGGCGCCCCGAGAACGAGGACGCAACATAGCGCGCCGATGAATTGCGTCAGTCGCGACAAGGCCATGGCCGTTCCTCCCGAATTGTCCGCGCTTCTTGCGTCGCGGTGTGCCGTACCTTGCCGGTTTTTTCAGCTTGCGACAATGCGGCGGAGCGTCATTCACGCAGCCGGCGCACGGCGCGGCACCAAAAGGTTGGCGGTGAACATTTGCACCACTTCGTCGTTCTGATTGAGCGTCGTGTTCTTCACCCGGATCATGCCGCGATCGGGTTTTGATTTCGATGGCCGCACTTCGAGCACCTCGCTCTTGACGCGAAGCTCGTCGCCGGGCCGCACCGGGAGCGACCAGCTCAATCTGGTCGAAGCCGACGCCGAGAATGCCGCCGGCCGGCCTGAACTCGCCGTCGACCAGAAGCCGCATGGTGATCGCGGCGGTGTGCCAGCCGCTGGCCGCCAGTCCCTTGAACGGCGATTGCAGCGCCGCGACTTCGTCGAGATGGTAGAATTGCGGATCGAATTCTTTGGCGAAGGCGATCATCTCTTCCTTGCTGACGCGCTTGCGGCCGGACAGATAAACTTGCCCCGCGGCGTAATCTTCCAGATATTGCTGCTTCATCGTGCGACCTGCTCCCGCGTGAACCACGCGCCGCCGGCCACCGCCGCGGCGTTGATCAGGCCGAACGTAGCAAGCGCAACCGACAGCGCAATAAAAACTGCCGTGAGATCGCCGGTCCAGCGCAGCGCTAGATAGCCGCCGCGCTGCCGCGATGATCAAGCGCGCCATGTTGGCGAGGAACGGCCACAGCAAGCGGCCGGCGCCTTGCGAGGCAAAGTAGAGCGCCATGCCGAGCCCGAACAGGCCATAGGCCGGGCCGACCACATGCAGATAGCGCGAGCCGGCATCGAGCATTGCCGGGGCGGTGTCGAACAGCGACAGCCAGGCGACCGGAAACGCGGCAGCGCTTAGCCCGATGAACTCGCAGAGCGCGGCGGCGATGGCCGCGCCGATCCAGGCCACGCGCAAGGCGCGATCGCGGCGGCCGGCGCCGATATTGGTGCCGACCATGGCGACCAGCGGGCCGCCGAGACCGAACACCAGCGGGATCAGCAGATATTCGAGGCGCGAGCCGGTGCCGTAGCCGGCGATGGCCGCCGGACCGAACGCGCCGACGAGCCCGGTTGCGATGGCGATGGTGAGATTGGTCTGCACCGTGATCAGTGCTGCGACCGCGCCGACGCGCAAAATGTCGGCGAAACAGCGGCCAGCGCAGGCGGACGCCGAAAAGGCGAAAGCCGCACGATGCTGCGCCCGGAGCGCAGATAGGCCGCGAGCGCCACGCTGCCGACCGCGTAATAGATCAGCACCGCAACCGCGCCGCCGGCGACGCCGAGCCGCGGCAACGGCCCGAAGCCGAAGATCAGGCACGGCGACAGCGGGATCAGCACGACGACGCCGATGACCGTGACCAGCGCCGGCACCGCCATATTGCCGGTGCCGCGAATGACATTGGCGAGCGAGTTGAACAGCCAGACCAGGATGGCGCCGGAGAAGACGACGCCGGAATAGGTCAGCGCCGCATCGAGCGACGCGCCGCTGCCGCCCATCGCGGTGTAAAGCCATCGCCCGCCGAGCAGGAGCGCAACCGTGAAGGTGAGCCCGAACAGGAGCGCGATGACCAGCGCATGGAATGCCAGCGCGTCGGCATCGGCGCGGCGTCCGGCGCCGAGCGCGCGCGCGATCGCCGACGAAATGCCGCCGCCCATGGCGCCGGCCGACATCATCTGCATCAGCATGAGCAGCGGAAACACCAGCGCCACGCCGGCCAGCGGATCGGTGCCGAGCTTGCCGATGAAATAGGTTTCGACCAGGCCGACCGAGGTTTGCGCCAGCATCACCAGCACGTTCGGCGCGGCGAGCCGGATCAGCGTCGCGGCGATCGGCCCTTCGATCAGCGCGCGGGTGCGCGGGTCGTACTTGGCTTTTCCGGAATGGCGGCCGCCGCCGCGGCCGGCTGAGTCGGGGAGGCGAGATCCAACGACGACATTCCGGCACTCCCGCTGAACCGAATGGGCAATCCGCCGTATTGAACGGCACAGCATATAGGAGTATATACGCCTATATCAAGCGATAAGACGAGATACCAGAGCGGCCATGCAACCAGCGTCGACCAATCCAGCGGCTTGCAATTGCCTGGCGCTGCGCCAGGCGACCCGCCATGTCACGCAATTCTACGACCAATTCATCAGCCCGCTCGGGCTGCGCGCCACCCAGTATTCGATTCTTGCAAGGCTGCAGCGCAGAGGCGCGATGACGATCAATGCGCTGGCCGCCGAGCTGGTGATGGATCGCACCACCTTGGGGCGGAATATTCTGCCGCTGCAGCGCGACGGCCTGATCGCCGTGGGTCCGGGACAATCCGACCGGCGCAGCAAGGAGCTGCGGCTGACGCGCGCCGGGCAGGAGCGCTTTGCGGCCGCGCAGAAAGGCTGGACCAAGGCGCAGGCGCAGTTCGAGCGCGCCTATGGCGCAAAGCGCGCCAAGGCGTTGCGCACGTTGTTGGAAGACGTGACGTCGCGCGAGCTGACAGCCGGCTAAAATAGGTTACAGCGCCGCCACCGTCTGCACTTCGAGCAAATAGTCCGGGTCCGCCAGCCGGCTGATGATCAGCAGCGTATTCGGCGGCGAGCCGCCGGGAAACATCTTCGGAAATTCCCGGCTGCGCCAGGCGCGGAACGCAGCGGCGTCCTCGGCGCGCGTCAAATAGCTGGTGAACTGTACGACGTTGTTCCAGTCGGCGCCGACCGCGCGCAGCGCGGTGAGGATATTGGCGTAGACTTGCACGGATTGCGCCTCGATGTCGCCCTTGCCGACGGTCTTGCCGGACGCGTCGCTCGGCACTTGGCCGGCGATGAAGACGACCTGCTGCGTCCGCGCCTGCGCAATATGCGAATAAGTGCCGGGCGGCTTGGCCAGCCCGTCGGGATTGAAGATCTTGATGTCCGCCACGTTGGTCCTCCTAATTTCGATTGCAGTGTCGTCTCAGGCGTAGCGCGAAAAATCGCGGCCTTCCTTGACCACGAATTCGAGCAGGAACGGCGCGCCTTTCTCGGTGACGGCGACCGCGTCCTTGATGGCGCCGACGATGTCGCCGGGCTTTTCCACGCGCGTTGCCGCGACGTTGAGCCCCTCGGCGACTTTCTTGTAATTGCCGCCGACCGTCATGGCGCCGTATTTCTCGTCGGAGATTTTCAGCACATCGCGCTCGGCGCCCATCACGCCGTTGTTGAACACGACCGTGAGTATGGCGATGCGGTTGCGCGCGGCGGTCTCGATGTCCATGCCGGTCATGCCGAACGAGGCGTCGCCCATCACGTTGATGCAATGCTTCTTCGGCGCGGCGAGCTTTGCGCCCATGGTGATGCCGAGCCCGTAGCCGAGTTGGGTCGACTTGCCCCAGCCCATATAGGAGCCGGCGACGGTCGTTTCCCAGAACGGGATCATCTGCTCGCGCGGGCTGCCGGAATCGTGGGTCATGATGACGTTGTCGCGGTCGAGCGTGCGCATCATGTCGCGGATGACGCGGTATTGGTTGAGCGGCATCTCGTCGGAATTGAGGAATTTCGCCCATTCGTCGAGCCAGGCCTTCTTGCCGGCGGCGACTTCTTCCTTGAGCGAATTGAGCGCATTGCCGCCGCCCGGCCCTTTTTGCTTGGCGACTTCGGCGATCAGCGCATCGATGACGAGCCCGGCGTCGCCGACCACGGCGAGATCGGCGCGATATTCCTTGTTGATGTCGCCGGCGTCGTTGGTGGAATGGATGATGGTCTTGCCCGCCGGCACCGCCGGCCCGAAATTGGTGATGGTGAGGCTCGAGCCGATCGCCATGACGACGTCGGACTTCTTCATGAAATCGGCGAACACTTTTGAGCGCGAGCGCGTCGCGCCGCCGAGCGCCAGCGGATGGCTGTCGGGGATCGCGCTCTTGCCCGGATTGGTGGCGACCACCGGCGCCGGCAGCAATTCCGCCAGCGCCGCGAGCTTGTCGCCGGCTTCGGCATAGTGCACGCCTTGGCCGGCCCACAGGATCGGGTTTTTGGCCGCGAGCAGCATCTCGACGGCTTTCTTGATGGCATCCGGGTCCGGCGCCGTGCGCTGCACCGGCACCGGTCGGTAATCCAGCTCGCCCTTGAATTGCGCCTCGGCTACTTCGTCCGGCACTTCGATCAGCACCGGGCCGGCTTTGCCGGTGCGCATCGCCTGATAGGCGCGCCGCATCAGGTCGGGCAGTTCCTGCACGTTGTGCGCCAGCGCCGACCATTTGGTCACCGGCCCATAGACGGCGGCGGCGCGGAACGCCGGGCGCACATATTGCTTGGCCAGCGGCATGCCGCCGGAAATGATCAGCAGCGGCACGTTCTCGGCATAGGCCTGGGCGATGCCCGGGAAGGCGTTCTCGATGCCGGGCCCGGCCTGGGCGGCGAACACGCCGTTCTTCTTGCCGCGCTTGATGCGCGAATAGCCGTCGGCGATGCCGACGCCGACGCGCTCCTGCCGGCACAGGATCGGGCGGATGTCGATCGCCGCGCACGGCTCGATCACCTGATTGCGCGGATAGCAGGAGAGAAATTCGGTGCCTTCGCACTTTAAGAATTTCGGCAATGACTTCGGCGCCGTTCATGTGCGTTCATCCCTGACTTGTTTTATTGTGCGATCGGTGAAATTCTTCCGTATTATAGCGAAGTCGGAGCGCGAGTATAACCATGGTGCGGCAAGTTTGGCTTGGCGTCGTTCTGGCTTTTGCGTTCGCCGCTGCGCCGGCGCGGGCAGGGGACTTTTGGGGCTGCAGCGATACCGCCTATTGGTGCACGCGCGACGCGATTTATGCGCAATTCAAGCTGATCGCCCGTCTCGAGGCCGATCCCGACGTCGATGAGGGCGTCAAGGGGCCGCTGATCACCGCGGCGCGCGCCGAAATTCATCGTTTGCGCGCAACGATCAGCGAGCCGCCGCCGCACGCCTGGGCGACGATCGGTACGCCGCTGCTCGAGAGGCCGGCGCCGTGTTGCTATGCGCGCAAGCCGCTTTATCTCCGCTGAGCGGGCCGAGGCTTAAAGCGTCCGGATCGGAAGCAGACATGGTCAGTCCGCATGGCTGTTTCGTCTGGTACGAGTTGACGACGACGGACGTTGAGGCTGCTAAGGCCTTCTATGCCGCGGTTGTCGGCTGGGGCAGCCGTGACGCGTCGATGCCTGGCGCGGCTTATACGCTGTTCACCGCCGGAGAGGATTCGGTCGCCGGACTGACGGGTCTGTCGGCCGAGGCGCGCAAAATGGGCGCGCAGCCGCGCTGGATGGGCTATGTCGGCGTCGACGATGTCGATGCCGCGACCGACAGACTAAGGCATCTGGGCGGCACCGTGTACGTCCCGCCGACAGATGTTCCCGAGATCAGCCGATTTTCGATCGTCGCCGATCCGCAAGCGGCGACACTGGCGCTTGGTCAAGGGGCTGAACTCCGGCCAAGAGCAAGCCACCGCGCCGAGCGCGCCGGGCCATGTCGGCTGGCATGAACTGTCCGCCGTCGATTGGGAGAAGGCGTTCGCGTTTTACGGCGAGCTTTTCGGCTGGCAGAAAGTTGACGCCGACTTCGGCGGGATTGGCACCTATCTCACTATTCTCTGCTGGAGGCCAGACCATCGGCGGCATGTCCACCAAGCCGCCGACGGTGCCGATGCCGTTCTGGCTTTATTACTTCAATGTCGGCGACATCGACGCGGCGGCGAAACGCGTCAAGGCCGGCGGCGGCAAGAATTCTCGAGGGACCACTCGAAGCGCGAGGCGGCAACCGGATCGTCCGCTGCACGGATCCTCAGGGCGCCATGTTCGCGCTGCGGGCAGGCCGCCCCGAGGCGATCGGCTATTTCGGGCGTGCCGCAGCAGACGATCCTGCCGCCACGCGTTTGTTTGTACCCAGGAAGGCGGGGCCGAACGGGTAGTCCATCAGATTGTCAACGGGGCGCTTCCGGTTTCGCGCCGCGCCCGAGCGCGAATTGACCGACCGGGCCCTCCACGTGAAACTGCAGTCCCGTCATTTTCGCGAACAATTCGATATTGGTGGTGCCGATCGCGCAGCCGCCGAGACCCATATCGGTGGCCATGACGTAAAACGTTTGCATCAAGGCGCCGACGTCTTTGAGAATGAGCGCATAGGCGATGGAACTGTATTTCCATGATACCCGGCCGAAGCGCGCCGCAATGGTGATCAGGATTTGCGGCGCGGCGGACACGCCCATGGCGAATTCGGCGCCCTTGAGCAGCGCGTCGAGCTGATGGCGGCGGGTCTCGATCGGCACCAGCGCGTGGGCGCCGGCATCGTAATGATAGAAGCCGCGCGGCAGCCCTTCGCATGTGTCGACGGCGAGATAGAGCTCGAGCTCGTAGCTGGCGCCGCCCGAAGGATAGGGCCGCGCCGTGTAAGTGAGCTCCGGACCGCCGCCGCCCTGGTCAAGCGGCGCCTTGAATTCCGACAGGACACGGGCGGTGCTGTCGAGAAATCGCGCCAGCTCGGCAAGCGTGACCGGCCGCTGGTTGTCGAAATCGCGTGTTGAATGACGTTCGCGTAGAAGCTTCGCGGCTGGCGATGATACCTCCACAGGTACGGCTGAGACTTCGCGCAGATCGATCTTCTTTCCAGGCCAAGACGCGCGCACGGCCGGCAGCGGAGCGATGGCGTCCGCATAGGGATAAGCACCGCCCAGCGGATTGGCGTGGCGGCCCTCGGTGCTGCGCGCGTGGAACA
The DNA here is from genome assembly GCA_963831975.1 of uncultured Alphaproteobacteria bacterium. GTDB lineage: Bacteria > Pseudomonadota > Alphaproteobacteria > Rhizobiales > Xanthobacteraceae > BOG-931. Next base: position 629,468 of record CAWHSO010000018.1, on the reverse strand, counting down.
CAAGATCGTGGAAGTCCCACAATACGAGGGCGTCGTCGCCCTCGGCCGGCCGCAGCCCATCGCCGTCGCCGTCGATCTTGAAAAGGATTTGGCAGTCGACGAGGAGGGCGAGAAGCTCAAGCCCCGAAAAATCCTTTTGCCGGCGGAATTGTTTGATCTGTTGCGGCGTGACCAGCAACGCCAAAGCAGCCGCGATCCTCGGATCGCAGATTTTGAACAAGGCGCCGGCGCGCGGCGATTCCAGAACCATCTCGTTGGCGCGCCGCCGCATGTAGGCGAACCGTGACAGCACCAGCGTGTCGGCATTGCCGAGTTGCGGCAGCTGCGGCCAATAATCCGGCAGCTGAGGCTCGATGACGACCAGATCCTCGCCTCGCGCGCGCCCGAGGCGGTACTCGATGAGTCCGCGCCCCGCCAATCGCCGGACGAGGACAAGGACTTCTTTATCGGTTTCGCGGCTTCCGGGTGCAAACGCGCTCAATGGCAGGCCGACGCGCAAATCCTTCGCGCGCTCCGCCGCTGCCGCGCTGAACTTTCCCAGGCCCAGCGAAACATCGTCGAACAGCGCGGCGATGTCGCCGCCCGCCCGCGCCTGCAGCGTGACGTGGCTCAGGAGGCGAACGGAAAGCGTTGCCGCCGCGCGTCGCCCACTCTTTCTTCGCGGAGCGCGCACGACGGGACGGCCTCAGGTGTGAGGATGAAGCGGATTGAGCTCGCTTTCCGGGATCGGCGTATCGCGCAATCCGAGCTTGACCGGCACGTCGTAAAGCCGGCCGGGCCCGAAGCGGCGATAGAAATGCCGCAAGCCCGGAACGATGACGCGGGCCACCGGCGTCTCGATGTCGGGCCGCGTCTGATCGAGCACCAGGAAATCGAGGCCGGCGCGCTTGGCGATATCCACGCAGGCAAGCGCCTGCTCGCGCGTGTCGAGGCTGCCGAACTTCATATCGACGTGCGGCCGGATCGCCGGTTTGCCGTCCGGGATCAAATAGGGATGCTCCTTGAGGCGAAACGGGCCGGCGCTGTCATTGCTTGATTGCCCCGCATCGCGAAGCCCCATCAGGCCGAGCGACAGGAATTGGTTGACCTCGGTCAAACTGCGCAATAGCGCGATACGCGGATCGAAGTGCGAGCCGGAGCCGTATTCGACGAACTCCTCCCCGTTTTGTGTCGAATACGACATCGCCACATAGCTCGGAATGCCAAGATCGCTCGTGATGTCGAGCACCCACAGCCGGCGTCCGGTTTCGGCAAGCTGGTTTTTCAGATCGCGAACGTAAGAATCGCCGAACTGGTCTAAGTCCAGTTCCGTCCGCTGCGAGCGGTTGTACCACCAGATGGCGTACGAATCCCGCTCCACCAGCTCGAGGAATCCCTGGACGATCGCCTCCTCGAGCGTGTTGCCGGCGGCGCAGCCGTTGGAATCGGCGTGCATATGGCTGTCGGATGCGTCGCTGTGGAAAAAATACAGCATCCCGGTCGGCAGATATTTGAAGCGCTGGTCGCGCAGCGACCACACCGGCGTCCATTCGATCTTGGCCGCAGGATCGAACGGCGGCGGTGTCGGCGTCACGTCCTCTTCGCTCGGTCCCATTTGCGCGCGCCGGTACTGCTCCTCGCTGAACAGCAGGACGTCGTTCGGCCAAATGGCCTCGCCGGGCGCGAAGTCGGTAAACCGCCGCGCCACCCTGACCTCGTCGCCCTGGAAGATTCCCGAATAGCGCTCGATCGCCTCCATCAGCGCGCTGGCTTCGCCTTGCTCGGCGGTGCTGCCCTTGCCGAAGCTGCCGCCGCTGCGTCCCGAGCGCAGCTCGTGGATCGATTTGGCGGGCCCGGAAAAATTATGCGAGGCGTAGTAGTTGGTGTTGAGTGGCAGGTCGACTTCGACCCGTTCGAGCTTCGACACCACGCCGGTGAGCGGGCTCACGTGCTTGCGGTATTTCGCCACCGTTGCCCGCGACGAAACGGCCGCGGTAGCCGCCGCTGGTCATGACCGGCTTTGAGCCGGCGGTCAGCACGAGCGGCACCGGCTCACGGCGCGGATCGCGCAATTTCTTAGGCCCGCAGGACGGACACTGCGGCCGGCGCGGCACGTAGTGTTTGACGATGGTCGGGCCAGATAAATCGAGGCTGATCAGATGATCGTTCAGCGGGGTGCGGAAATCGCTGGCGATCGCCTTGGCGATCTCGACGGCCGCAAGCTCGATGCCGCTATGAGCCGAGCGAGTCCTTGGCGAGCGGCGACACCGCGACGCGACGCGCTTCCCGCCGGTCGAGCATCGCCCTGACCTCGCGGTTCCTTTTCATCCGCTCGGCGAGACAGGTCCAGCACGGACCTTTGCCGGGGCTGAATACCGGCCCGACCAGGGGAAAAACTCCGGATGGCTGAACCAGCAGCCACGGCGTGCGGCCGGACAGGTGTTGCCGGTTCAGTTGCTCGAGTCGCCCTTCGAGATAATCGTCGACCAGGACGACCGTGAGGTCGGCGGAGCGATCGACGACGCGAACGCCGAGCTTGCGCAACGCTGAGCCAAGTTGCTTGGCACCCTTGGCGTCGATCGATTGAACGCGCACCTTGCACGTCTGCAGATTTTTTGCCGCCATCTCCAGTGGGATGCCCAGCGTCGCCCAATAGCCGGCGGCGGCGTCGACGGCAGTTTGCCGTTTCGGCACGATGTAACGGCGGTCGATCAGCCGCTTGATGGCCTGGTCGACCACGTCGGCCGGAAATTTTTTGGTCAGCTCGCGGACGATCTGGCCAAAGCTTTTTCCCGCAGCGATAGCGTCAGCGACGATGCAAAACAGCTCGCCGTGCAGAAAGAATTTGCGGTCTTCGGAATAAAAGCACACCGCATCGGGCGGCAGCACATAGACCGAGTAATTCGGCGCGAATTGCGGAACGTCTTTGTCGTTGAACCGCGTCGTGCTGTGAGGTTGATCGCCTGCCGCCACGCCGGCATGCACGCCGCTATGCTTATTGCCGCCAGTGTGGGTCGCCATAGCGAGGCAGATACTCTCGAATTGTGGAACCGCCGTGGTCTAACTCGCACGCCGGTGCTTGTCGACGTTGTTGGCCACTGCTGCAGCCTGGGCCATAACCAAAGCAGAATGGGCCGGGTCAAGCATGACCCGGCCATAACAATTCATGTCTTTTGACGTGGTCGGAACGTGTTCCGCCTCAGCAGGCGCGGCAACGTCCGATGGACCAGCAGCAACCGCCGCAACCGCCGCAGCCGCCGCAGCCACGCCAAGCGCATCCGCCGCATCTGCCGCAACCGCCGCAGCGCCACCAGGCCAATTGCTGGCCTGCCTGTGACTTCGCGATGCCTTCTTTGTCGAAGACATAGAATGTGGCAAGGCTGACGTCGGAGAGCTCTTCCTCACCGAGGAAGATTTCTTGACGCGGAGAGGTATTCTGGGACGGTAGATCTGCTGCAGGTGCGCTCGTTGATGCGGACGCTCCTCCAATCAGCGAAAAGGACACCCCGGCGATTCCCAATACCGGGAGGGCCTTCTTCAGACGCTTTTGCTTCGTAGATTGCTTCTTTTGCGCCATCGTAGAGACCTCCACTAGATTGCAAATAGTGCTCGACGCGTCAGCGGTAGCATTTTTCGTTCGCATTGCCTAGGGCAACAAGCGAAACCGTGCTGCGGCTTATTCGGCCGGTGCCGCGCCGTACAACCCTGGCAATAGCCGCTGCCGTTGCCGCAGCGACCATTGGCCGAGCCGGTCCATGTAGAGATAGAGCACTGGCGTGGTGTAGAGCGTTAGCAATTGGCTAATGACCAGCCCGCCCATGATCGAGATGCCGAGCGGCCGGCGGATCTCGCCGCCATTGCCGAAGCTCAGCGCCAGCGGCACCGCGCCGAGGATCGCCGCCATGGTGGTCATCATGATCGGGCGGAAGCGCAACAGGCAGGCCTGGAAGATCGCGTCGCGCGCGCCGAGGTTGTTCACCCGCTTCTCGTGAATGGCGAAGTCGATCATCATGATGGCGTTTTTCTTGACGATGCCGACGAGCAGGATGACGCCGATGGTGCCGATAATGTCGAATTGCGTGTGGAACAGCATCAGCGCCAACAGCGCGCCGACGCCGGCCGACGGCAACGTCGAGAGGATCGTGATCGGGTGAATGTAGCTCTCGTAGAGCACGCCGAGCAGGATGTAGACCGCGGCAATGGCGGCGGCGATCAGGACCGGCTCGTTGCTCAGCGATTGCGTGAACACCTGCGCGGTGCCGGCGAGGCTGCCATGGATCGAAGCCGGCATATGGATTTGATTGACGGCTTCGTTGATCTCCGCCGCCGCTTCGCCGAGCGACGCGCCCTCCTGCAGATTGAACGAAATGGTGGAGGCGACGAACAAGCCCTGGTGATTGACCGAGAGCGGCGTGTTGCCCGGCTGATAATGCGCAACTGCGGCGAGCGGGATCATCGTCTCCTTGGCGGTCGAAACCGCGGCGCCCGACGACGTGCTGCTCCTGCCGGCATTGGCGAGCGCGTTGATGGCGGCATTGCGCGCCGAATTGTTGTTGGCATTGGCGGCGGCAGTCGCGCTCGCTGACGCGGCGGAGGCCGCCTGGGTCGCGGCCGCGGCCGTCACCGTTCCGGCCGGAGAGTTCGACAGCGCCGTGCCCGCGGCGCCGGCGCCCGAGGCCGCAATATAAATATCATCGAGCGAAGCCGGATATTGCGTGTAACGCGGATCGACTTCCATGACCACGTGGTACTGATTGATCGCGCTGTAGATCACCGACACCTGACGCTGGCCGAAGGCGTCGTAAAGCGTGCTGTCGATTTGCGACGCGGTGATGCCCAGCCGCGAAGCGGTGTCGCGATCGATGACCAGATCGGTTTCCAGGCCTTTTTGCTGCTGATCGGAATTGACGTCGGCGAGCACCGCGCTGTGCTCCAGCGCCGTGACCAGCTTCGGCGTCCAGGTGAACAGGTCGTCGGTGTTGTCGGTTTGCAATGTGTATTGATACGTCGAGTTGCTCTGCCGGCCGCCGGCGCGGATATCCTGGACCGCGACCAGGAACAGGCGGCCGCCGGGGACCTTGGCAAGCTGCGGCCGCAGCCGCGCGATGACCTCATCGACCGACGGCCGTTGCGTGATCGGCTTTAAGGCCACGAACACCGAACCGGTATTGATCTGGCCGCCGCCGCCGCCGGAGCCGACCCCGGTAAATCCGACGACGTGCTCCACGGCCGGATCGCTCTGCACGATGTCGATCATCTGCCGCAGCTTCTGCGTCATCGCCTGGAACGACACGCTTTGATCGGCCTGCAGCGAGCCGACCAGGCGGCCGGTGTCCTGGGTCGGAAACAGACCCTTGGGCACGATGGTGAACAGCACGATGTTGAGGCAGACCGCGCCGAACAGGATCAGCATCACCAGTCCGCCGTGGCGCAACGCCCAGGCCAAGGAGTGCTCATAGCCACCATGCACGCGGTCAAACAAGGTGCGTGGCCGCGGGCCGTCGTCCACCTCGCGCGGTTTGAGCCACAGCGCGCACATCATCGGCGTGGTGGTGAGCGAGATCGCCAGCGAGATCAGGATGGCGATCGACAGCGTGATGGTGAATTCGCGGAACAGCCGGCCGAGAATGCCGCCCATCAGCAGGATCGGAATGAATACCGCGATCAGCGACAGGCTGATCGACAGCACGGTGAAGCCCACCTCCTGCGCCCCGCGCAGCGCCGCCTGCACCCGCGGCATGCCCTCTTCGAGGTGGCGCGAGATGTTCTCGAGCACGACGATGGCGTCGTCGACCACGAAACCGGTGGCGATGGTGAGCGCCATCAAGGATAAGATGTCGAGGCTATAGCCCAACAGATACATGCCGCCGAACGTGCCGAGGATGGAAATCGGCACGGCGATTCCCGGAATCAGCGTGGCGCGGAAATTGCGCAGGAAAACGTAGACGACCAACGTCACCAGCGTAATCGCGATCACCAGCGTCAGTTCCGTGTCGCGCAACGAGTTGCGGATGGTGGTGCTGCGATCGATGGCGACGGTCACGTTGACGTCGGCCGGCATGGCGGCCTGCAGACTCGGCAACGACGCCTTCACGCTGTCGATGGTGTCGATGATGTTGGCGCCGGGCTGGCGGAAGACGATGATCAACACCGAAGGCTGGCCGTTGGACAGGCCGAGATTGCGCACGTCCTCGACGGAATCGGAGACGGTCGCGAGGTCCGACAATTGCACGGCGGCGCCGTTGCGGTAGGCGATCACCAGCGGCGCGTAATCGGCGGCTTTGGTGGACTGATCGTTGGTATAGACCTGATAGCGCTGGTCGCCGTCGTCGATCGTGCCCTTCGGGCTGTTGGCGTTTGCCGAGGCCAGTGCCGCGCGCACGTCTTCGAGCCCGATGCCGTATTTGAACAGCGCCTTCGGATTGAGCTCGACGCGCACCGCCGGAAGCGCCGAGCCGCCGATAATGACCTGGCCGACGCCCGAGATCTGCGACAGCCGTTGCTGGAACACGTTGCTGGCGGCGTCGTACATCTGGCCCTGGCTGAGCGTTTTCGAGGTCATCGCCAGGATGAGGATCGGCGCATCGGCCGGGTTGACCTTGCGGTAGGTCGGATTGCTTTTCAGGTTCGCCGGCAGGTCGGCACGCGCGGCGACGATGGCGGCCTGCACGTCGCGCGCGGCGCCATCGATGTCGCGGTTGAGCTCGAATTGCAGCGTGATCCGGGCCTGGCCGATGCCGCTTTGCGAGGTCATCTCGGTGACGTCGGCGATCTGGCCGAGATGGCGTTCCAGCGGGCTCGCGACGCTGGTCGCCACCGTCTCGGGGCTCGCTCCGGGCAGCTGCGCGCTGACCGAGATGGTCGGAAAATCGACCTGCGGCAGCGGCGCCACCGGCAATTTCAAGAACGCCAGCGCCCCCGACAAGGCAATGCCCAAGGTCAGCAGCGTCGTCGCCACCGGCCGCGAGATGAATGGCGCGGAAATATTCATGCGTCCGGCCCGCCGCGGTCGCGCCGGTTGGCGGTGCCGCGTCCGCTGAAACGCATCGCCAGCCGGTCGAAGTAGAGATAGATCACCGGCGTGGTGAACAAGGTCAGCACCTGGCTGAAGATCAGGCCGCCGACGATGGCCAAGCCGAGCGGCTGGCGCAGTTCGGAGCCGGTGCCGGCGCCGAGCATCAGCGGCAACGCGCCGAGGATCGCCGCCATGGTGGTCATCATGATCGGCCGGAACCGTAAGAGGCAGGCCTGATAGATCGCGTCACGCGGCGCTTGCCCTTCGACGCGCTCCGCCTCGAGCGCGAAGTCGATCATCATGATGGCGTTTTTCTTGACGATGCCGATCAGGAGGATGATGCCGATGATGGCGATGACGTTGAGGTCGTAGCCGAGCAGCATCAACGACAAGAGCGCGCCGACGCCGGCCGAGGGCAAGGTCGAAAGAATGGTGATCGGATGGACGAAGCTCTCGTAGAGCACGCCCAGCACGATGTACATCGCCACCACGGCGGCGATGATCAGGAAAACCTCGTTGCTCAGTGACGACTGGAAGGCCGCCGCGGTGCCCTGGAACGCGGTGATGAAGCTGTCCGGCAGACCGGCCTTGGCTTCCTGCTGCTCGATGGCCGTGATGGCGGTGCCGAGCGAAACGCCGGGCGCGGTATTGAATGACACCGTCGTCGCGGGGAATTGGCCGAAATGGGTGATCACCAGCGGGCCGGTTTGCAGCTCGATGTGGGTGAAGGCCGAAAGCGGCACCTGCCCGTTGGTCGAAGACGACGACGACGGCAGATAGATCGACGACAGCCCGGTCAGCGATTTCTGCAGCGCCGGGTCGAGCTCGAGGATGACGCGGCGCTGGTTCGACTGGGTATAGATGGTCGAGACGATGCGCTGCCCGAACGCATCGTACAGCGCGTTGTCGACGGTCGCCGGCGTGATGCCGAAGCGGCTCGCGGTGGCGCGGTCGATGACCAGATTGACCGCCAGGCCTTGTTGCTGCAGGTCGCTGGCGACGTCGGTGATTTGCGGCAGCTGGCTCAGCTGCGCCACCAGTTTCGGCACCCAGGTGTTGAATTCCGCGGCGTTGGCGTCCTCGAGCACGAAATTATACGGCGCGCGGTTGATCGTGGAATCGATGGTCAAATCCTGCGCCGGCTGCATGTAAAGCGTGATGCCGACGACGCCGGAGACCTCGCTCTGAATCCGCCGGATGATCGCGCTGGCGTTGAGGTTCCTGTTCGTCGTGCGGCTTGAGCGTGATCAGGAAGCGGCCGGCGTTGAGCGTCTGATTGATGCCGTCGACGCCGATGAACGATGTCAAATTCTCGACGTCGGGATCTTTCAGGATCTCGTCGGCGAGCTTGCCCTGCAGGTCGGCCATCGCCTCGTAGGAGATGCTCTGCGAGGCCTGCGTTATGGCCTGGATCATTCCGGTGTCCTGCACCGGGAAGAAACCCTTCGGGATCAGCACATAGAGAACGACGGTGAGCCCCAGCGTCAGCACCGCGACCAGTAACGTCAGCGGCTGCCGGTCCAGCACCCAATTCAGCGCGCGGCCGTATTGGGCAATCACCGCATTGAAAGCCCGCTCGGCGGTGACGTCGAAATAGCTGCGCTCGGACTCCGGCCGGTGGCGGATCAGCTTGGCGCACATCATCGGGACGAGCGTCAGCGAGACGACGGCGGAGATGATGATCGTGACCGCAAGCGTGATGGCGAATTCGTGGAACAGGCGGCCGACCACCGCGCCCATGAACAACAAAGGGATCAGCACCGCGATCAGCGAGATCGTCAGCGAAATGATGGTGAAGCCGATCTGCTCGGAGCCGCGCAGCGCCGCTTCGAGCGGATCCATGCCGCCTTCGACGAAGCGGGCGATGTTCTCGATCATCACGATGGCATCGTCGACGACGAAGCCGGTGGCGATGGTCAGCGCCATCAGCGACAGATTGTCGAGGCTGAAGCCGAGCAGATACATGATGCCGAAGGTGCCGACGAACGACAGCGGCACCGACAGGCTCGGAATGATGGTGCCCGGAAGCGTGCGCAGGAATACGAAAATCACGATCACGACCAGGACCACGGCGAGCCCCAGCTCGAATTCCACGTCGGAGACCGAGGCGCGGATCGTCACGGTGCGGTCGCTCATCACGGTGACTTCGACGGCGGCGGGAAGCCCGGCGAGCTTCTGCGGCAAGAGGCTCTGGATGCGATCGACGACCTGGATGATGTTGGCGCCCGGCTGGCGCTGCACGCTGAGGATGATCGCCGGCGTGGTATTGGCCCAGGCGCCGAGCTTGGTGTTCTCCGGACCGTTGACGATGGTGGCGACGTCGGAAAGCCGCACCGGTCCGCCGTTGCGGTAGGCGACGATCAGATTGCGGTATTGATCGGCGCTGCTGAGCTGGTCGTTGGCGTTGATGGTCGAGGCCTGCGCCGGGCCGTCGAAATTGCCCTTCGGCGTATTGACGTTCTGGTTGCCGATCGAGGTGCGAATGTCGTCGATGTTGAGGCCATAGGCCGCCAGCGCCTGCGGATTGACCTGTAGCCGCACCGCCGGCCGTTGCCCGCCGCTGACGCTGACGAGGCCGACGCCGGTCAGTTGCGAGATTTTCTGGGCGAGCCGCGTCTCGCTCAAATCCTCCAGATCGGTCAGCGCCATGGTTTTCGAGGTGACCGCGAGGGTCAGGATCGGCGCATCGGCGGGATTGACCTTGGCGTAGATCGGCGGCGCCGGCAGGTCGGCCGGCAACAGATTGCCCGAGGCGTTGATCGCGGCCTGGACTTCCTGCTCGGCGATGTCGAGGCTCAGATCGAGGCTGAATTGCAGCGTGATCACCGAGGCGCCGGCGGAGCTCGCCGACGTCATCTGGTTCAGTCCCGGCATCTGGCCGAACTGCCGCTCCAGCGGCGCCGTGACCGAAGACGTCATCACTTCCGGACTGGCGCCGGGATAGAGCGTCTGCACCTGGATGGTCGGATAGTCGACCTCAGGCAAGGTCGACAGCGGCAGGAACGTATAGGCCACCATGCCCGAGAGCATGATCGCCGCCATCAGGAGCGAGGTGCCGACCGGACGCAGAATGAAGGGTTCGGAGACGTTCATCGCACCGTTTTATCGTCGCGCCCGCGCGCTGCCCGCCGCCGGCGCTCGCTATTGGCTGTTGTTGCGCCGGTTCTGCGAACGCTCGCCGTTCGGATTTTGTCCGCCGCGGCGTCCTTGAGGTCCGGCGGCCGGCGCCCCGGCGGCTGCCCGGCGGCTTGCCGTCGAGCGTGGAAACATTGACGTGAAGCCTTCGCGCAACCGGTCGGCGCCGTCGACCACCACATGATCGCCGGCCGCAAGCCCGGTATTGATCGCGGTCATGCTGCCGTCGGTCGGACCGATGGTGATCGGCCGCACCGATGACGGTGTTGTCGGAGTTGACCACGTAGACGTAGGAGCCCTGCTGGCCGTTCGGTGAGCCGCGCTGGATCGCGACGGTCGGCACCGTGACGACGTTTGTCAAAGTCCTGACCAGGAGCTGCGCATTGACGAACTGGTTCGGAAACAGCGCGCCGTCGGAGTTGTCGAACTGGGCGCGGAGCTTCACGGTGCCCGTGGTGGTATCGATCTGGCTATCGACGGCCGACACTTTGCCGATCGCCAGCTGTTTGACATTGGCGCGATCGAAAGCCGTGACTTGGAGCGCGGTGCCGGCGTTGTATTGCGGCATGATGTCGGGAAGATCGTCCTCGGGAACCGTGAAGATCACCGTGATCGGCTGCAACTGGGTGACGACGGCGATGCTGCTCGAACTCGACGTCTGCACGTAATTGCCCGGATCGACCAGGCGCAACCCGATGCGGCCGGTCACCGGCGAGACGATGTGGCAATAGGCGATATTGAGCGCCTGCGCGTCGACCTGCGCCTGATCGAGCTTCACCGTGCCCTGGTATTGCTCGACCAGATATTCCTGATCGTCGGCCTGCTGGCGCGCGATCGAATTCTGCGCCACCAGCCCCTGATAGCGCTTGAGGTCGGTTTGCGCTTGCGCCAGCAGCCCTTGATCGTGCGCGAGCTGGCCTTCGGCTTGGGCCTTGGCGATTTCATAGGGGCGCGCGTCGATCTTGCGCCAGGAAGTCGCCCTTGTTGACCAATTGCCCTTCGGTGAATCCGACGTCGGTCAATTGGCCGCTGATCTGGGTTTGCACGGTGACGGTGGCGATCGGGGTCACGGTGCCGAGCGCGTTGACCATGACGCGGATATTGCCCGGCGCAATCGTTGCCGCGCCGACCGACTGCAGCCCGCCCGCGGCAGCGCGCGGATTGGCCGGTTGCGGCGCGCGGGCGGTGTGGACGATCACATAAGCCGCGATGACGAGGCCGATCGGCAATGGCGAGGCCGAGACCGATGCGCAGTTTCGAATCAGGGCCGGCTGATGACGCCTGGTTCGGGCGTCGTCCGGCGAAGATTGGGCGCCAGTTCGTCGTCGCTTGTGCGTGTCCGCTCGTCCATCTTGGCGTTCAATATCCCGGCATTTTCCGCATAGTAATGGGCGCCAACATCCGGCCCTAATGAAAATTCGCTAATGCGCCCGATGGTTCAGCCGGCGGCGGGGCAGGGCGGTCCGAGACGCGGTGCTTCGATTTTCGCGCTCCGAGACCACGCTGTTCCGGGATTCGGCCGTTGAATCAAGCGTTTGGGTGAAGCGAGCCGGGTGCTCGGGCTCAAGCCATGCGATTTCGCGCGGCGCGGCCGTCACTGCGTGACTTGCGGCGCGCTTTGCGGGTTGCGCAGCGTGGTATCGGCGGGCGCCGCTCCGATCGCGGGCGGCGTCGATTCGAGTTTTGGCAACAGCGAGAAGCCTTTCATCAATTGCACTTGCGTCGGCAATAACGTCGTGTCCCAGCCGCCGCCGAGCGCCTCGATCAGGCTGACGCTGGCGAGAAACAGATTTTGCCGGACGGCGAGCTCGGTTTCCTCCACGCTGAGCAAGTTTGTCTCCGCCGTCACCACGGTGGTGAGGTCGACGATCCCGCCACGGTATTGATTGGTGAAGACGCGCACCGCCTCGCGCGCGTTCTTGACCGCCTGCTCTTCCACGGCGAGCTGTTTGGTATAGATGCGGATCGCCGCCAAGCTCGTCCTCGACCTGCTGAAACGCGGTGAGCACGGTCTGCCGATAATCGGCGACGGTTTCCCAGTAGGCGGCCCGCGCCGCATCGACCTGAGCGCCGATAAGCCCGCCATCGAACAGCGTTTGCGTTGCGCTGGCGCCGATCTGCTGGATCGAGCGCGCGGCGCTAAACGGCAGCGGAATGGGACCGATGAACTGGACCATGGCCGACAGCGACACGTCCGGGAAATAGGCCGCTTCGGCGACGCCGATCAGGGCGTTGTTGTTCTGCATGGTGCGCTCGGCGGCCGCGATATCGGGACGCCGTTCGAGCAGTCGCCGAGGGAACCGCAACCGGGATGTTTGGAATTTTAGAGCCCAGCAAGCGCGGTCCGATCGTCAACTCGGCAGGCGGCCTGCCGATCAGAACCGCGATGGCATGCTCGAATTGCGCCCGCTGCACGCCGACGCTCAGTTCCTGGGCTTCGATGGCCAGGACTTGCGATTGGGCCAGCGCCACATCGGCGCTGGTTGTCCCCGTCGTGGCGCTGGGCCCGTAGCCGGCTTTGTATTTGTTGAGCGTGATCTCGTAGGTTTCGCGGAACTGCGCGGCGGAGCGGTGCAGGAGATCGCGCAGTGAATCGGCGGCGAGCAGGTTGAAATAGGCGGTTGCCAGCTGGGCCTGCGCCGACAAGTTTGGCGTTGTCGAGGTCGGCGGCGCTGGCCTGCGCCAACGACGCGTCGGCTTCGATGGTGCGCCGGACCTTGCCCCAGACGTCGAGGTCCCAGCTGCCGTTGATCGGCGCGGAATATTGCGTCGTGTATCGCGTGCCGAGGCCGAAGCCGACGGCGCTGCCGCCGGTGGTGCCGGCGAGTGCTCCGGTTCGCGTACGGGTGACGCTGTAGCCGCCAGTCGCCGTCGGAAACAGCGCCGCTTGCGCTTCGCGGATGATGGCGCGCGATTGCTCGTAGGCCGCGGCGGCGGCCGCCACCGTCTGATTGGAGATTTCGACTTCGCGCAGCAGCGTATCGAGCCGGGAATCTCTATAGGGCGCCCACCAATTGCCGCGGTCGGCGTCGTCGTTGGGAGTGGCGCGCTTCCAGCCTTTGAGTTCCTTGAACGTCGTCGGAACCGGCGCCGGCTCGCGCGAATAATCGGGGCCTACGGTGCAGCCAGGCAGCAAGAGCGCGAGGAGCAATGCCGATGCAGAAGCTTGTCCGCGTAACGCAACGACGCGCCGGACCCAGCCTCCCTGACGCCACACAGCATGGGCCAACGCGTACACTGCCGAAAACCCGTCGCTGTAAACCCCCGAACACGACCGCGGCCAGTCCGGGAACGATGCCCACGCTCGCTGACGCGTGCCAGCGGGCTGTGCTCTGCGATCCCGACCCAAGCGCTCACGTTAACCATGCCCGACGCATGGGTGAATATCAACGCCGCAACCTGCTGCGTTAACAGGCCCCCGCTCCGATCTCCGCGACGTGTGATATTCGCGCGACAGTGCGCGCCGCGGAGAGTCCGGCTGATCGCGGAACTGCGGCGGTCGCCGCCACCCGTGCCTGCGTGACGCGCCTGACCGTATTGTGTTCGAAAGCAAAACGACGGGAGACCTGTACTTTACGCGAGATCTGCACTTTGACGGCAGAAAAAGCTAAGGTCTGCGGGCCTTATTCTGGTAATCCGCCTCACCTGCGCGAGATGATCTCGCGAACGCGGGCTTGCCCATAATCCGCATTGTCAATGTGACGGGTGGGAGGCATCCTGACACCGAGCGGGCATATCATCTGGGGAATGTCGAATTAGGAGACGATAGCGGCGTCATTCGAAAGGTGAATTGGGCATGAAACTGCAACAGGGACGAACGTCAGAGCTGGAAAGCCGACGCCCTGGCTTGGCTGTTCTGGCGGCGATTGCCGCGCTTGCTCTCACGGGCTGCGGCTCCAGAAACCAGTTCGTTGCTCCGCCGCCTCCGAAAGTCGTGGTGGCGCAACCCCTACAGAAGCCGGTGACCCTGTATGTTTACCTGACCGGCAACACCGCGGCGTACAGAACGGCCAATCTGGTTGCGCGCGTCCAGGGCTACCTGGAATCGATCGATTATAAGGATGGCGCCGCAGTCACGAAGGGAACGCAGCTCTTCGGCATCGAGCGCGATACCTTTCAGGCGCAAGTCGATCAGGTCAAAGCGCAACTGGCGCACGACCAGGCCGTGCTTGGAGAAGCGCAGGTCGATCTCACCCGCTACCAAACGCTCCAAAAGGAGAACTCAATCGCGTCGCAACAAGCCGAAGATCAGGCCTTCGTCGTCCAGCAGGACAAGGCTACTGTTGGAATTGATCAGGCTAATCTCGAAACCGCGAATATCAACCTTGGCTTTACCAGGGTTCTCGCCCCGTTCGATGGCATCGTTACCAATCATCAAGTCGATATCGGCAATCTCGTCGGCGCGTCCGGACCGACCACGCTCGCAACCATCGTGCAGACCGACCCGATCTACGTCTATTTCACGCTGAGCGAGCCGCAATTCTTGGCGATCCGCAGAAGCAACGCCAAGGCCGGACTTCCGGTCAGTACGCGCGGACCTGACGTACCTTTCGAGCATCCCGGTCGAGATCGGTCTCCAGGATGAGGAGGGCTATCCGCACAAAGGACATCTCGACTACGTCTCGCCGCAAGTCGACCCCTCGACTGGCACGGTCACCGTGCGCGCGATATTCGATAATAAGGATAATGCGCTGCTGCCGGGCCTTTTCGTGCGCGTCCAGGGACCGATCGGGCATCTCGACAAGGCGCTGCTGACGCGAAATGACGCGATCGGGACGAGCCAAGAAGGGAGCTACGTGCTGGTGGTCGGCGCGGACAATGTCGTTCAGCGCAAAATCGTCAAAACCGGACAAAGGCAGGGGCAGCTCGTGATCATCGATTCCGGTCTCGATCCAGGTGATTGGGTCGTGACCGAAGGCGTTCAGCAGGCCTTTCCCGGCGCCAAGGTCGAGCCGCAACGATCCGAGCTGAATTCGGCCCAAGCCGGTCCATCAGACGACGCCAAGACGAGCGGCTCCCGACCCGACGCCGAAATGAACGCCACGAGGGACCGGCATGATCTCACGATTTTTTATCGATCGACCGGTGCTGGCCAACGTGCTGGCATTGGTGTTCGTTTTGATCGGCCTGGTCGCGCTCCTTCAATTGCCGACCGCCGAATATCCCAATGTGGTCCCGCCGACCATACAGGTCTCGACGCGGTACCCGGGCGCGACCGCCAAGACGCTGGTTGACACCGTCGCCCTGCCGATCGAGCAGCAGGTCAATGGCGTCGAGGACATGCTCTACATGCAGTCGACGAGCGCGAGCGACGGCACCTACACCTTGACCGTAACCTTCGCGATCGGCACCGACCCCGACAAAGCGCAGATCCTGGTTCAGAACCAAGTATCCGCCGCCCTTGCATCGTTGCCCCCGGCCGTGCAAGCCCAGGGCGTTACGACGGTAAAAGGTCGAGTTCGCTTCTCGAATTCATCGCGTTGGTTTCGCCTGAGAGCCGCTTCGACAGCCTGTATCTGTCGAACTACGCCGTCATCAGCGTGCAGAACGAACTGGCTCGCCTCAAGGGCGTCGGCGCCGTGACGATCTTCGGCGCCGGTCAATACGCCATGCGGATTTGGATGAACCCGGATCTGCTGCAAACGCGGGGCCTGACGCCGCAGGACGTGATCAACGCGATCGAGGAGCAGAGCCAACAAGTCACCGCCGGCCAAGTCGGCGCGCCGCCTGCGCCGAAGGGCCAGGATTTCCAATATTCGCTCGATATCAAAGGCCGCCTGGACGATGTTGCCGAATTCGAGAACATCGTCGTCAAGGCCGCTGACACAAATGGCGGCCAAATCACCAGAATCCGCGATATCGGCCGCGTCGAGCTCGGCGCCCAAAGCTACAGCCAATCCTTCAATCTCGACGGCCGGCCGGCAGCCGGGATCGGCATCTCGCTGCTGCCGGACGCCAACGCTATTGCGGTCGCCGACGCGGTCAAGGCGAAGATGGACGAGCTCGCCAAGAGCTTCCCTGCGGGCGTCAGCTATGTGACGCCCTACGACACCACGAAATTCGTGCGATCCGCGATCCGCGAGGTTTACAAGACCCTGATCGAGGCCGCGGTTCTGGTGCTGATCGTCATTCTCGTTTTCCTGCAGGATTGGCGGGCGATGCTTGTCCCGGCGACAACCGTTCCGGTGACGCTCATCGGCGCATTCGCCGCGATGGCGGCGCTTGGATTTAGCGTCAATCTTGCGACGCTATTCGCGATCGTCTTGGCGATCGGCATCGTCGTTGACGACGCGATCGTCATCGTCGAGGGCGTCTCGCGCTATGTCGAACAGGGCATCCCCGGCCGCGAGGCAGCCGGCAGGGCGATGGACGATTTGATTGGTCCGGTCATCGGCATCACGCTGGTGCTCATGTCGGTGTTTATTCCGGCCGCCTTCTTGCCGGGGCTGACCGGACAACTCTACCGGCAATTCGCGCTTGTCATCGCCGCCACCGCCTTCATCAGTGCGATCAACGCCGTAACCTTGAAGCCTACGCAAAGCGCGCTATGGCTGCGGCCGCCGGTCCCGCTCGAGCGGCGCAACTTTTTCTATCGCGGCTTCAACGCCGCCTTTGGCGCCGCCGAGCGCGCCTACGTTCGACTCGTCGACGCGATGACGCGCCGCAGCGCCGCTCATGGTGATCATTGCGCTCTGTTCTTGTCGTCGTTGCGATCTGGGGGCTGGCGCGCGTGCCGACCGCGTTCCTGCCGGACGAAGATCAAGGCTATCTGATCGTCAGCGCACAACTGCCCGACGGCGCCTCGAAGGAACGTACCGACGCCGTCATGCAGCAAATCTCGGCAATCGCCAAAAAAGTGCCCGGCGTCGACAATGTGGTCACTGTCAGCGGCATTTCCATATTGGACAACTTTGCCAGCCTCGCCAACGCGGGCGTTGCCTTCGTGGTCCTCAATGACTGGAACGTGCGCCTCAAGCAGAAGGGACAGGATCTCCACTCGATCAACCAAAATCTGAATCGCTCCCTGCATGCCGTAACGCAAGCCATCGTGTTCGCGCTCGCCCCGCCCCCGATCCAGGGCATCGGCAACGTCGGTGGCTTCACGATGCAGGTCGAGATCAGGAACGGCGATTTCGATTACGCGCTGTTGCAGAGCCTGGCCGACGCCGTCGTCAGGGCGGGCAATGCGCAATCGGCATTGCAAAGGCTAAACACGACATTCCGGGCCGGCGCCCCCCAGCTCAGCGTCACTGTCGACCGCACCAAGGCCGAGACGCTCGGCATCACGGTCGGCAATGTCTTTTCCGCCCTGTCGACCTATGTCGGATCGAACTATGCCGCCCAGTTCAACAAGTTCGGACACGTCTTCCAGCTCTACACGCAAGCGCTGCCCGAGTACCGGGCGAGTGCCGACGACATCCGCAACCTCAAGGTCAAGGCGGGCAATGGAACCATGACGCCGATCGGAACGGTCGTCGACATCAAGGAGGTCCAAGGTCCGCTGCTGATCAGCCTCTACAATCTCTATCCGTCGGCAACGGTCGTCGGCAACGCAGCCCCTGGGTTCAGTTCGGGAGAGGCGCTCGACATCATGGACCAGATCGGCCAGCACGAACTGCCGCCCGGAACAGGGTACGAATGGACGGCCATGTCCTATCAGGAGAAGGCGGTCGGCTCGCAGATGTATTTCGTTTTCGGGCTTGCGCTCCTGCTCGTCTATTTCGTGCTGGCGGGCCAGTATGAGAGCTGGATCCTGCCGCTCGCCGTGATCCTCGGCGTGCCGCTCGCCCTTCTCGGGACAGTCGCTGCGCTGACCGCTCTCGGCGACGCCAATAATCTCTATACGCAGATCGGCCTCATCCTCCTGATCGCGCTCGGCAGCAAGAACGCGATTTTGGTCGTGGAATATGCGCGCCAAAGGCGAGCGGAGGGGATGGAGATCGTCGCTGCGGCGGTGGAGGGAGCCCGGCTCAGGTTCCGGCCCATTCTCATGACCTCTTTCGCCTTCATTCTGGGCGTCTTCCCGCTCGTCGTCGCGACCGGCGCGGGCGCCGGCGCGCGGCGGTCGATCGGATTGCCCGTCTTCAGCGGCATGATTGCCTCGACCTGCCTCGTCATCGTGTTCGTTCCCTCATTCTATGTTGTGATGCAGCGCATGCAGGAGAGATGGACAGGCCGTGCCATGCCCCGTCTGGACGGCGCGGCGCCGAGATCTTCGGCATAAGACTTTCTTCGGCAAAAGACTTGAAGGCGGGATTGGCCCGGGCCGCGCGCTGCGATGCCGCAGGCGCGGCGGTTGTTTCCTGCCACACGTGAAAAAAATTAAGCCGTGGAGGTCTGGCGCGCCTGCCAACTTATCCACATCTCGAATGGGGCGTGAGGTGCACTGCGGTGACGTGTGCATTGCAGCATCGCCAGTTTCGGGTCCGCGGGAACGGCCCGGTCGATCTGGGGGTTAGTTTGCGCATTGGCCCCGACGAGGACGTCGTATCATGTGGAAAATAGCAACAAGCGCGGCCGCAATAGGCCTTTCCCTTTGTTTGGCGACTGTCGCTGATGCCAGAGGCGGCGGCGGTTTCGGCGGCGGCGGAGGCGGTGGACATGTCGGCGGCGGAGGCGGTGGACATGTCGGCGGCGGTGGTGGGGGCGGTCACTTCGGTGGTGGCGGCGGTGGCGCTCACTTCGGCGGTGGCGGTGGCGCTATGCGCATGGGTGGCGGCGCCGTCCATTTCGGCGGTGGCGCGATGCGTATGGGTGGCGCGCATTTCACCGCCCACGCGGCTCCACATTTTAACGGCGGCAGGATCAATGCTGGGCGCTTGAGTTCGCGTACGGCGACCTCGCATATCGGTCATCCGGGCCGATCGGCATTCCAATCCGCGATCCACGGGCAAGGCGCGCACGGACTCAATCACGTTGCCAACCCGGCGGCTGTTCGCACCGGCCTAGCCGGAGCACACTTGGCTCACGCCAACGCGGCGTTCGCCGGCCGCAGATCGTTTGCCGCTAACCGGCAATTCGCGGCCGCCGGCGCCTTCCATCCGTTCTGGAACCATGGCTGGCATTGGCACAACCATCTCGGTTGGATCGGCCCGCTGTTCTGGCCCTATGCCTACGGCGATTTCTTCTATTACGCGCTGTGGCCCGACGACTATTACGATGTCGATCCGTTCTGGGTCTATGGCTATGGCGACATCTACGAAGGCATCTTCTCGCCGTACCTCTACGACGACTATGTCCAGGGACCGGGCGCGCCGGCGCGGATGGCCGCGCTCACCCAGAGCATGGCGCAGAGCTGCAGCGACGAAGCCGCCGAGGTCACCGGATGGCCGATCAATCAGATCAGCGACGCGGTGCAACCGAACCCGCAGCAAAGCGCGCTGCTCGACGACCTCGGCAATGCCGTCGTCAAAGCCAGCGACGTGATCAAATCCCATTGCCCGACCACGGTGTCGTTCACCCCGACCGGCCGCCTCGACACCATGCAGGAGCGGCTGCAGGGATTGGTGCAGGCCGTCAGCCTCGTGAGCGAGCCGCTGAGCAAATTCTATGACTCGCTCAGCGACGAGCAGAAGGCGCGCTTCAACAGCATCAAGCCGGCGACGGATAAGGCCGCGGCGGCAAGCGCATCGGCGGCCAATGCGACGACCCCGAAATCCGACTGCGATGCCTCCGTCATGGCATGGCCGACCGAGCAGATCGACCAGGCGGTGCAGCCGAACGATGCGCAACGCGCCAAGCTCGACGCCTTGAAGTCGGCCGCCGCAAACGGCGCCGACATCATCAAGGCGGCTTGTCCGAGCGAAACCCCGAGCACGCCGCCGGCGCGGCTCGCCGCGGCCGGCAAGCACCTGCAAGCCATGTTGCAGGCGGTCGATACGATCCGCCCGCCGCTGCACGATTTCTACAATTCGCTGAGCGACAATCAGAAGGCGCGCTTCAACACCATGGGCAAGCAACTGTTCGCGCAGAAGACGTAGGATGGGTTAGCCGCGAACGGCTTTGCTGCTACCCACCCTACGATTTCAATGAAACAGTTTCGGAAACTTCGCCCGCAGCTTGGTGCGCAGATTGGCGCTGACGTCGACCACCGGCGGGAACGTGCCCTTGAGCTTCATGTCGTAGGGGATGCAGGCGTCGATCAGGATGCGGTTGTTGAAATTGCCGGGCAGGAAAAGCGGATCGCGCTTCGACGCCCACGCCTTTTGCACCAGATCGATATCGACGTTGGGATCGAACCGCGTGCACATCGCCCACAGCACCTGGTCGAGATCGCCGGCATCGATGTCGTCGTCGACCACGACCGTCCATTTGCCCGCATAGGCGCCGCCCTGGCAGGCGCAGGCGACGTGCAGCGCCTGGCGGGCGTGGCCGGGATAGCGCTGGCGCATCTGGATCGCGGTGAAGCGCGTCGCCGGGCCGGCTTCGTGGTTCCACACGCCGAGCACGTCGGGCACGCCGCAGGCATCGAGCGCGCGCCAGATTTGCGCGGCGCCGGCGATGCCCTTGAGGAGCCCGGTCTCGTCGACCGGCTTGTGCTGCGGCGCGCAGGTCAGGATCGGATCGTTGCGGTGCAGGATGGTTTTGACGTTGACGTAGGGCCGGTCCTGGGTGTCGTCGGAGTAATAGCCCATCCATTCGCCGAACGGGCCTTCGGGCCTGGTCTGGCCGGGCACCGTCTCGCCTTCGATGGCGATCTCGCAATCGGCCGGGATCGGGAAGCCGGTGTAAGGGTCCGCGCACCACGTCGATCGGCTCGCCGCGCAGGCCGCCGGCGATGTCGAGTTCGCTCACTTCCGGCAGCGGGCTCGACGACAGCATGAACAGCAGCGGGTCCTGGCCGCACAGGATCACCACCTTCATCGGCTCGCCGCGGGCGAAATATTTGTCGCGGTGGATGCGGCCGTGCTTGCCCTCGGTGATCTGGCAGCCGACGGTCTTGCCGTCATAGACCTGGCTGCGATAGGCGCCGAGATTGAACCAGCCGGCGTCGGGGTCCTTGGTCATCACGCAGCAGGCGGTGCCGATGAAGCGCGCCTTGTCCGGCCTCGTGATGGCGCGGCACCGGGAATTTCAACACGTCGATGGCGTCGCCCTCGATGACGTTCTCGAAGATCGGCCCGTCATTGACGAAGCGCGGCGGCAGCGGCTTTAGATCCTGCATGCGCGCGTGATAGCGCTGCACGATGTCGACCTTGCGCTCGTAATCGAGCGGCAGGCCGAGCGTCAGCGCGATGCGCTTGATCGAGGAAAGTTGCCCGTAGAGCGTGCGATAGCCCTTGGGATAGCCGGGCACGTCGTCGAACAGGATCGCCGGCGCCTGGCCGCGGCTTTTTTCCGTCAGCATATGGGTGACGGCGCCCATCTCGACGTCCCAATGGGCGCCGGACACGCGCTCGAGCTCGCCGAGCTTTTCCACCGTGTCGAGCCAGCCGCGCAAGCCGCGGTATTTCTGGCGTTGTCCCGAGGCCGCGCCTGCGCTCGCCATGTTCTGTCTCCAACTATCTCAATCGGCTGAAAAACGGGTATGAATGCCGGTCCCGAACGTGTCAAGCTGACGCGGTCTGTTCCTTCCGATCCGGAGTCCACCGTGGCCATCCCCAAACCCAACTACAATCCGCCTTTCAACATCACGCGCGCCAGCCATTCGGTGCTGCACGTGAAAGATCTGGCGAAGAGCCGCGCCTTCTATGTCGACCTGATCGGCCTGATCGTCAGCGACGAGGACAAGGACACGATCTATCTGCGCGGCGTCGCCGAGGTGTGCCATCACTCGCTGGTGCTCAAGCGCGCAAGCGCGCCGCAAGCCGAGCGCGTCGGCATGCGCTGCTTCACCGAGGAGGATCTGGAAAAGGCGAAATCCTATTTCGAGAAGGCCGGCCTGCCGGCGCAATGGGTCGAGCGGCCGTACCAGGGCCGGACGCTGCATGTCAGCGATCCGCTCGGCGCTGCCGCTCGAATTCTGCGCCACCATGGCGCACCAAGCCGCGGCTGCTCGCGAGCTTCGAGCATCACCACGGCGCCGCGCCGCACCGCATCGATCACTTCCAGGTGCTGGTGCCGGACGTGCAGCGCGAGCTGGAGTTCTACATGGGCCTGGGCTTCCGGCTTTCCGAATATATTGCGCCGGACGGCAGCGACGATCCGCTGTTCGTGTTCCTGCAACGCAAAGGCAATCCGCACGACATCGTGTTCGCGCCCGGCGCCGGGCCGCGGCTGCATCACGCCGCGTTCAGCATCGGCGAATCGTATCACTTCTTCTATGTCTGCGATCTCGCCTCGAATTTGGGTTTTGCCGAAAACATCGAATTCGGCCCGGGGCGGCATGGGCCAGGGCTGGCGCTGTTCGTCTATATGCGCGACCCCGACGGCCACCGCATCGAATTGTTCAACACCCACTATCAGTGCATGGACATCGAGGACGAGCCGGTGCGCTGGGACGCCTCCGTCGCCGGCCAGCGCCGCTGGCAGCTGCCGGCGCGCGCCATGTGGTTCGCCGAAGCGAGCCGCTTCGCCGGCGTCGAGCCGCGCGAGCCGGCGCACAAGGGCAATCCGATGACGCTGGAGAGATACGTGGCTGCAAAGTAGCGGCGCTTACACTTTCCGGTGCAGCCGATGCTCGATCCACAACAGCAGCGCGTTGGCGATCGCGGCGAAGACGAACAGGATGATCGCGACCGTCACCATGTCCTCGCTTTGCGCGAGCGACATGTCGTTCATGATCATGGAGCCGAGGCCGAGCTTTGAAGCGAACATCTCGCCCAACAGCACGCCGAGCAGCGTCACGGTGAAGCCGATGCGCAGCCCCGTGAACACTTCCGGCAATGCGGCCGGCAGCAGCACGGTCGTGATGGTCTGCCATGGCGATAAATGCAGCGTGCGCGCCGAGCGCAGATAAACCTGCGGGATGGCGCGGATCGCGCCCATGGTCAGCAGCGCCACCGGCAGGATGCCGTGCATGGCGCCGAACGCCACCTTGCCCGAAATGCCGAGCCCGAAGATCAGCAGCACCACCGGATAGAGCGTGATCTTCGGCAGCGAATAGATCACCACCAGGATCGGCTCGCCGACCGCGCCGGAGAGCCGGTGCGCGCCCATCCACACGCCGATGGCCAGCCCGATGCCGTAGGCGAGCAGGAGCGCCAGGCTGAACGCCTGCAGCGTCGCCGCGGCGTTCTCGGCAAACCGCGCGGTCGGCACCAAGTGCACGAGATACGACATGGTCGCCAGCGGCGCCGGCAGCGCCGTCGAGCCGGCGATCTCGTGCAAAATCTTCCACACCACGAGCACGACGGCGGCGATGATCAGCGTATCGGTGGCGCGGCGGGTCGCGGTCACGTCCGGCCTCCGCTGCGCCGCTCCGCCCAGCGCATGTCGAGCACATGCAAAACCGCGTTGACGACGGTGGCGATGATCAGCAGGAACAGGATCAGCGCATACATGCGCCGGTTGTTGAAATCGGAATAAGCGTCGGCGATGTCGCGGCCGAGCCCGGCGGGCGACAGAATGAACTCGGCGGCGATGACGGCGATGAAGCCGTAAGAGACCGAAAGCTTGACGCCGGTGAAGAGATACGGCGCGGCGGCGGGAAGCTGCAACGTCATGGCGGTCGTCACCGGCATCCAGGCGATGCACGCGCGCCACCTTGGTGAGCACGCGCGGCACGCGGTCGAGGCCGTTGAGCGTGGCGATGATCATGGCGACGACGGCGGTGGCGACGCCGATCAGCACGATCGGGATCGGCGAGAGCCCGAAGATCGCGATCAGCACCGGATAGAAGATGAAGATCGGCACGGCGTAATAGGTGGCGAACAGCGGATCGAGCGCCTCGCGCAGCCGCGGCAGCGCGTGAATGACGAGACCGAGCGCGAAACCGAGCACGATCGAGACCGCGATCACGATGACGATGATGCCCAAGGTGCGCTCGATGTCGGCGTTGATGGCGCCCGAGGCGAGCAGCGCGTAGAGCGACGTCGCCATCTCGGACGGCGGAATGATGGTTTGGTGCCTGATCAAGCCCGTTTGGCAGGCGAGCTCGAGCGCGCCGATCATCGCCACGATCACCGCAAGCCGGATCAGGCCGACGCGTGTCATCCCGCGGCCGTTGTCGTCATGCCCGCATGGCCGAGCGCTTTGAGCGATTCGCCGCGCAAGCGATCCCACAGCCGGCCGGTGATCTCGCCGAACGCCGGCTCGGCGACGATCTTGCTGTCGCGCTCGCGCGGCCAGCCGGTGTCGATGATCTCGATGAAGCGGCCGGGGCGCGCCGACATGGCGCCGACCCGGTCGGCCAGCATCGCCGCTTCGTCGAGCGCGTGGGTGATGAGCAGCACCGTCGCGCCGGTCGAGCGCCACAGCCGCAACACTTCGTCGCCCATCAGGAGCCGCGTCTGCGCGTCGAGCGCACCGAACGGCTCGTCGAGCAGGATCAGGCGCGGCTGCAGCACCAGCGTGCGCGAGATGCAGACGCGCTGGCGCATGCCGCCGGACAATTGCGACGGATAGGCGCGGGCGAAGTCCTTGAGCCCCATGAAGGCCAGCGCATCGTCGACGCGGCGGCGCACCTCGGCCTCGGCGACGCCGCTGCGGCGCAGCCCGAACGCGGCGTTGTCCCATACCGTCAGCCAGGGAAAGCTGGCGTCCTCCTGAAAGACGACGCCGATGCCTTCGGCGACTTCGCCGCTGACCGGCTTGCCTTCGAACGTCACCGTGCCCGCGGTCGGCCTTTGCAGGCCGGCGAGCACTTCGAGGAACGTCGACTTGCCGCAGCCCGACGGCCCGACCACGGCGAAGAACTCGCCTTTGCGCAGGTCCAAATCGATCGGGCCCGAGCGCGTTGACCGGCGGCTGATTGCCGGCGCCGGGAAAGACGCGCGTTACGGCTGCAAGCTGCGCGTGGATATCGCGCGCGACGGCGTTCATTTCACTTGCTGCAGATCGCTGCGGCAGGAACGAGGCGTCGATCATCTTGGAGAGATCGGGATCCTTGTCGATCATGCCGACATATTTCATCGCCCGCACGGTGTTGACCAGGAGCGGCATTTCGATCTGGCCCTCGCTGTAGAATTTCGCATCGACCAGCATCTGCATCAGCGTATCGACGTCCTTCGGCGGCAGCGGCGCGTAGATCGGCTCGAGAATCTTGCTCGCTTCCGCGGTGTGGCTATAGAGATATTTCACCGCTTCGCGCCGGCCGGCCAGGATCGCGCGCAGTTTCTGCGGATTTTTCTTGATCAGGTCGCCGGTGGCGATGCCGACCGCGGGCGGCAACAGCGGCAAATCCTTCGGCCCGACGATGACGCGGTATTTGCTCTCGCCGCCGCGCGCCAGGAACAAAATGCCCGGAATGCTGGTCGCCTCGACGACGTTGTTTTCCAGCGCCGTGAGCGCGCCGGACAGATTGCCGAGCGCGACGCGCTGGATGTCGTTGGGGTTCATGCCGGCATCTTCCGCCGCCAGCACCGCCGTCATCTCGCCCAAGGATTTCGGATTGGAGATGGCGAACTTCTTGCCTTTCAGATCCGCCATGGTCTTGATCGGCGAGTTCGGCATCACGATGATGACATTGCTCGCCATCGACCGCGAGCCGATATCGACGATCTTGATGTCCTGGCCCTCATTGATGGCGGCGATGATGCCGGCGGGTGAGGTCTCGCCGTAGCCCAAGTCGCTGGCCAGCACGGCGCGCACCGACGAGCCGCCGCCCTCGCCGGAAATGACGCCGGTGATATCGACGCCGGCGGCCTTGAAGAAGCCCTTGTCGATCGCAACGCCGTAGGGCGCGCCGGACGGATCGGCCTTGTACTGGGTGACCAGGATGTCTTCGGCGACCGCCGGCAAGGGCGCCGCGGCGCAAGCCAAGATCAGCGCTCCGAACATGGTCTTGGTGAACGCGCCGGCCGAATTGTTGTGGTGCAGCATCCTCATCTCCCTCTGGTGTCCCGCACATTATCGCTCGCCCCCGCCGGAATGGGAATGCGACCAGTTCTCAGTTTTTTAATGCGCCGGGCGTTTACTGGAATGCCAACGTTTGCATTGCCGGTGCTTCGATGGAAGAATCCTTGACTGAAGCGGGCAACCGCCCCGTAGCCGATGTGTGGCCGCAAAGTAGTGAACTCATGACGCTTCCAGCGGAGAGCGCTCCGCCCCTGGCCCCGGCCGGCACGGTGGACCCGATCTGGCTCAAGTCCTACCCGGCGGGCACGCCCACAACCATCGACCCGGACAGCTATCGGTCGCTGCACGGCATGCTGCTGGAATCGTGCCGGCTTCACGCCGCGCGGCCAGCCTTCGAAAGCTTGCGGGCGCGTATGACCTATGGCGAGTGGGACCGCGACAGCCGCGGCTTTGCGGCGTTCCTGCGCGAAGAATTGAACTGCGGCGCCGGCGACCGCGTCGCGATCATGCTGCCGAACATGCTGGCCTATCCGGTCGCGCTCCTCGGCACGCTGCGGGCCGGATTGATCGCGGTCAACGTCAATCCGCTCTACACGCCGCGCGAGCTCAAGGAGCAGCTCAAGGATTGCGGCGCCACGACCATCGTCATCATGGAGAATTTCGCTCACAAGCTCGAGCAGGTCATCGCCGACACCGACATTCGCCACGTCGTGGTGGCGCGGCTGGGCGATTTCGTGCCGGTGCTCAAGCGCTGGGCGTTCAATTTCGCCAACTCCTATATCCAGCACGCCGTGCCGGCGTGGCGTTTCGACTCGTTCACGATGCTGCAGGATGCCTGCAGCCGCGCGCCGGGCGAGCATTACGCCGATGCGGACACCCAGGCGACGGACGTGGCGCTGTTGCAATATACCGGCGGCACGACCGGGGTGCCGAAAGGCGCGATGCTGACGCACCGCAATCTGATCGCCAACGCGCTGCAATGCCTGGCGTGGACCGGAGCCCGCGCCAAATATGAGAACGAAACCACGCTGACGCCGCTGCCGCTCTATCACATCTTCTCGCTGACGGCGAACCTGCTGTCCATCGCGGTCGTCGGCGGCTTGAACGTGCTCGTCATCGATCCGCGCAATCTCGACCGGCTCATCCGCACCATGCGCGATTCCCACATCGCGGTGATGTCCGGCGTCAACACGCTGTACAATGCGCTGGTGCACCGGCCCGACTTCGCTGCGTTGGATTTCAGCGCGATGCGGCTTCCTCTCGGCGGCGGCGCGGCAATTCAGAGCGAGGTGGCGCACCGCTGGCGCGAGATCACCGGCACCGATCTGGTCGAAGGCTACGGCCTGACCGAGGCGTCGCCGGTGGTGTGCATCAACACTGTGGTGAACCCGAAGCTCGGCACCGTCGGGCTGCCGGTGCCATCGACCGAGGTGAGCATTCGCGACGACCACGGCGCGATCCTCGCCCCGGGCGATCACGGCGAAGTCTGGGTGCGTGGTCCGCAGGTGATGAAGGGCTATTGGCGGCGCCCCAAGGAGACCAAGGACGTTCTCACCGCCGACGGCTGGCTGCGCACCGGCGACATCGGCACGCTCGATGCCGAAGGTTATCTGAAGCTGCTCGATCGCAAGAAGGACATGGTCATCGTCTCCGGCTTCAAGGTGTTTCCCAGCGAAGTGGAAGACATCGCCATGCAGCATCCCGACGTGGTCGAGGCGGCGGTGATCGGCGTGCCGGACGAGCGCACCGGCCAGGCGGTGAAACTCTTTGTCGTCAGGAGCGACCCGGCGCTGACCGAGGCGCAGTTGAGCCAATTTCTCCACGAGCGCTTGGCGAACTACAAGGTGCCGCACATTATCGAGTTCCGCGACGCCTTGCCGAAGAGTAATATCGGCAAAATTCTGCGCAAAGAGCTGCATTAGAACGAACAGGTTTCGCGATGAGCGAAGCGGTTGTGGTCGGCGGCGGCCTTGCCGGCTCGGCCTTTGCCATCACGCTCGCGCGCCAAGGCCGCCCCGTCATCGTTCTGGAAAAGACCACCGGCGCCCATCACAAGGTCTGCGGCGAATTCTTGAGCGCCGAAGCGCAAGCGCTGCTGGCCCGGCTCGGGTTCGATGTATGGCAGCTTGGTGCGCGGCCGGCCGGCCGGCTCGGCCTTGAATTCGGCGGGCGGAATGAACGGCTGCAGCTGCCGTTTCGCGGCGCCGGCCTGTCGCGCTTCCTGCTCGATCAGGCGCTGCTCGAAGCCGCGGCGCGCGCCGGCGCGCAAGTGATCCGCGGGGCGACCGTGACCAAATTGGAGTACGAGAAAAATTCAGCCGTCGTGCACACGGCGACGCAACGATTGCCTACGAGCCACGTTGCGCTCGCCACCGGCAAGCATAATCTGCGCGGCCTGCCGCGGCCGCAGGCGCCGACCGTTGCCTTCAAGATGCAGCTTCGCGTAACGCCGCCCGTTGCCGCGATGCTTGAGGATCTGGTCCAGCTGGCGATGTTCCCGGGCGGTTATGCCGGCGTCTGTCTTGTCGAAGGCGGCATCGCGACGATCTGCTGGGTCGTCGATCGGCACATCGAAGGCGAGGCGGCCGTCGCATGGGACGCTCATGCGGCCTTTCTCGCGCAGCGCTCGGATTTTTTCGCAACGCTGTTCGGCGGCGCGACACCGCTGTGGGATAAGCCGGTCGCGGTTGCCGCCATTCCCTACGGCTTTCTGCGCCGCGACGTGATTTCCGACGCTGTCTATCCGCTGGGCGATCAGCTTGTGGTCATTCCGTCCTATACGGGCGACGGCACGTCGATCGCGTTGCACACGGGAATAGAAGCGGCGCACGCCGTTCTCAGCGGCAAATCGGCCGGCGAATTCCAGGCCAAAACCATCGCCAAGCTAAAACCTCAGATCGCCTGGGCGAAGGTCGCCAATGTCGCCTTCGTCAATGCCACGGCGCAACGGGTGACTTCAGCGGTCGCCCGCGTGGCGCCGTGGGCTGTGCCGGGGATCGCCAGGTTCGTGGTGAACAGGACGCGGCTTCGCGTATGACGCGGCGGGCCGGCCGTTACGCTTTGCGGCACGCCACCACATAGCGGAACGGAAAGAACCATTTGATCGAGGTACGCGTGCGCGGGATGCCGGCTTCCGCCAGCAAGCGCCGCCAATCGGCGGCGACGAAGGCGCGCGAAATCGATATCGGCCCGTCGCTCTTCATCATCCGGCTCAACGGCAAGAGGTGGAACACCGTCTTGACGAAATAATACGGCAGCGGGTGGCGATGCAGGTCGTTGATGAACCAGCCGCGTACGGCATGGCTGTCCATCCACTTGATGAACCGGACCAGTTCGGCATCGGTCAAATGGTGGGTGAAATTGCAGCTGATGATGAAATCGGCCTGCCGCGCTGGATCGAACGAGAAAATATTCGAGGTCTCGTAGCGAATGTTCATCTCTTGCGGTGTATCCGCTTCCGCCGACTGCTTCGACCAGGGATTGAGATCGACGCCGGTGAGCTCGGCCTCGAGATCGCGCCGCTGCAAGAACTTCCGGATTTTGCGCAACATGTCGCCGCCGCCGGAGCCGACATCGAGCACGGAGACGGTATCTTGCGGCATCGTGTAGCGCACCGTCCGCCCGAGCCAACGCAAGGTCGGCCGATAGGCCAGCGTGCAGACGTTGACGATGGTGAGCTGGCGCAGGCACTGGTGGAATTCGGCGAAATCGACGGTTTCCGAATCCATCAGCTCCGGCTGCATGCTGCGCTGGGCGAAATTCACAGTTGTCATAAGTGAGCCTCTGGCAGGCAAAAATAACATATTTGCGGCGCTGCGCCGGCTTCCTGCACCGGGAGCGGCGTGCTAACCGTAAGCCGCAATCGCAAGAGGGAGGACGGCAAGCCCAATGGCCAAGCTGCAACTTTCGTTCGCGTGCGGGCTCTACGATCGGATGCAGCCGCTCTACACGGGCGAGGTCACGCCCGACGGCATCGATCTCAATTTCATCGCCATCGATCAGCCGCGGCCGATTTTCGACCGCATGTCGGGCGGCGAGGAATTCGACGTTTCGGAATATTCGCTTTCCGAATTCAGTCAGCGCTTCACGCGCAAGGAATGCCCGTTTGTCGCCATCCCAGTGTTTCCGTCGATCGCCTTCCGCATGGGCTACATCGCCATCAACAAGAAGTCCGGCATCAAGACGCCCAAGGATCTAGAGGGCAAGCGTATCGGCGTGCCGCTCTATACGATGACGGCGGCGATCTTCATCAACGGTATCCTGCATCATGAATTCGGCGTCGATCTCACCAAGGTTCGCTGGGTGCAAGGCGCCATGAACGAGGCGGGGTCGCACGGCAGCCCGACGGTGCTGCCGCTTCTGAAGAGGATGTCGATCGAGAACAACAAGACCCACAAGACGCTGGGCCAGTTGCTGGCCGCCGGCGAGATCGACGCCACTTTGGGCACGAGCCTGCCGGAAGAAATCAGAACCGACCCGAATATCGTGCGACTGTTTCCGAATTTCGTCGATGTCGACAAGGACCTCTACAAGCGCAAGGGTATCTATCCGATCATGCACACCGTCGCCATCAAGAAGAGCATTTACGAGCAGTACCCGTTCGTAGCGACGAGCCTATACGACGCGTTCGTGAAATCGAAGAAAATCGCGCTGCGGAAATTATTCAATCTACGCGCCGTGCGCTACATGACGCCGTTCCTGATGCGCGAGATCGACGACATCTGGGACGTGTTCAACGGCGATCCGTGGCCCTATGGCGTGGAGCCGAACCGCCGTACCATCGAAGCCCTCATCACCTATCAGCAGACACTCGGGCTGACGGACCGGGGCGTGAAAGTCGACGACCTGTTCGTGCCCACCTACGGCTGATTTATCACTCGGAAAGAACCATCATGAGCCAACTCGACGATCTGCTGCGCGACCTCGTCGTCGCCAATCGCATTCTCTCCAACGAAGACGTGGTCGATGCCTACGGCCATATCAGCGTGCGCCATCCCGACAATCCGAAGCGCTTCTTCATGTCGCGCTCGCTGGCGCCGGAACTGGTCGAGCACCACGATCTGATCGAGTTCGACCAGATGGGCGAGCCGGTCAGCGACAAGCGCCAGCCTTATCTGGAGCGCTTCATTCACGCGGCGATCTTCGAGGCGCGGCCCGACATTGTGGCGGTGGTGCATGCGCATGCCGAGGACACGCTGCCGTTCGGCATCGTCTCAAAGCCGCTCGAGCCGGTGATCCATTCCGGCAGTTTTATCGGCGGCAAGGTGCCGGTGTGGGACATCCGCAAGAAATTCGGCGACACCGATCTCCTGGTGCGAAACATGGCGCAGGGCCGCGACCTGGCGAAATGCATGGGCGGCGGCAGCGTCGCGCTGATGCGCGGCCACGGCTTTGCCTCGGCGGCGCGCTCGATCATCGAGGTGGTGCGGCTTTCGGTCTATCTGCCGCGCAACGCGCGGGTGCAGATGAACGCCATGCGCATGGGCGGCAAGCCGAAGCCGCTGTCCAAGGGCGAGATCGCCGCGCGCGCCGCGGGCTACAAGCCGAACATGCCGGAAACCTGGCGTGCCTGGGAATATTGGGCGACCCGCGCCGGCTGCGGCGACAAAATCGGCAAGCCGCACGACCACGCGCACGAAGAGAGTGAAAGCGCCGGCGCCGGCGCGCTGTCATTCGCCCTTAGTCGAATCGCGCAAATGCTTGACACGAGTAATTTGACCATATTTGCGTGGCACTTTGCGGCAACCTGCAATTCGATCGGCGCTGCGGCGCTCCGTCATAAGGGAGGCGAGTTATGGGTCTGATCGATGTTCTCAACGGTATGCAGAATGGGCCGCACGGCCCGCGTGGTCCTTCTACGGGCAGCGGCGGCGGCATGTCGCCGCTGACCATGGCGGTGCTCGGGCCTGCTCGCCTACAAAGCGGTGAAAAGTTTCACGAGCCAGCCGAGTGCCACGCCTGCGGCCGCCGGCCCCGGCCGCTCCGGGCTCCAGCCAAAGTGCCGGCCCCGGCGGCGGCCTCGGCGACATTCTCAAGAACCGGCTTGGGCGGCTTGCTGGCCGGCGGAGCCGCCGGGCAGCATTCTCAGCGGGCGGCCTCAACGATCTGCTCAAGCAATTTCAGCAGAGCGGACATGGCGACGTCGCCAAGAGCTGGGTCGACAACGCGCCGAACAAGGCGATCTCGTCCGACGATCTGGCCAAGGCGCTGGGCGGCGATCAGATCAACACGCTCATCGCGCACACTGGATTGTCGCGCCAAGATTTGCTAGCGGGTCTAAGTCAGTATTTGCCGGAGGCCGTCAACCAGCTGACGCCTGACGGGCGGTTGCCGACGGAACAGGAATTGTCGCGGTCGCTTTAGCCGGCCGTCGGAACGGTCAAATCCTTCAAACTAGCCCCACAACGGAGGAACACAGTCATGACAATACGTTACGCCGCCATCTGCGCGGGCGCGGTGCTCGCCGCCATCGCCATGCAAGGCACTTCGGCCCAGGCGCTGACGATGACCGAGTGCAGCGCCAAATATAAAGCCGCCAAAGACGCCGGCACGCTCAACGGCATGAAATGGAACGACTTCCGCAAGGCGCAATGCGGCTCCGACGCGGCGGCTCCGGCGCGCGCCGCCCACCACGGCATCTGCGCCCGCCGCGGCGCCCGCGCCGGCGCCCGCACCGGCTGCCGCGCCGGTCGCGGTCGGAAACGCCATGTTCCCGAGCGCGGTCAATTCCAAATATTCGAAGGAATTCCGCCGGCAAGGCCCGCATGGAAACCTGCCTCGATCAGTACAAGGCCAACAAGGCCAGCAACGGCAACGGCGGCCTGAAGTGGATCCAGAAGGGCGGCGGCTATTACAGCGAATGCAACAAGCGCCTCAAGGGCGCGGCCTAAGAAACCGGACACCTATGAGAGTATTGATGATGCGAATAGCAGTCAGCGCGCTGTTTGGCACTCATGATCGGTATCGGAGCTGCTTTCGCGCAAGCTCCGGCTCCAGCCCCGGCTCCGGCAAAAATGTCGCCGGACGACAAGAAGGCGATCTCCAAATCCTGTTCCGATCAGGCCAACGCCAAGGGCTTGCACGGCAAGGAGCGCAAAAAGTTCCGGTCCGAGTGCAAGCACAACGCCGGCAAGCCGCAGTAACAAGCTGCTTGCCGCGACGATCGGCGAATTAAAAAAATCGGAGCGCGGGATGCCGCGCTCCGATTGTATTTTGAGCCGAGGGACGTCGGTTATTGCAGCGTCAGCTCGGTGACCTTGCCGTGCTTGTCGCGGCCTTGGGCGTAATACTGGCCGATGTTCTGCATCAGCGCCGCGTCCGACACCGAATAGATCACCGCATCGGTCTTGCCGGTATTGATGTGGCGCCGCCACAGGAAGTTCGGCACCACGAACAGGTCGTTGTGGCCCCATTCGAAGCGCTTGCCGCCGACTTCGGTGACGCCCGAGCCTTCGATGCACACATAGTAGGTGCCGGCGGTCTCGCGCTTGAGCTCGGTTTCTTCGCCGGGGCGCAACAGCTGCGCCGAGTAGTTGAGCGTCTTGAACACCGGCTCGCCGGTCACCGGATTGACGAAGTCGACCTTGATGCCTTCGTGCGGGTCGCCCTTTTCCTTGCGCAGGCTGTGCAGCATCTCCAGCACGTCGGCGCCGCGGAAATGGAACAGCGGCGCGGGCGCGTGGCCGACGCCGCGCTGGTGACTGACGAAGGCCGGCTTGATGCCGCCGTGGCCGTAGAGGTTGCGCGAATAACCCTCGGTCACCGAGATCGCCTGGACGTTGGTGTTGCCCTGCGCGCCCGGCATGTTGTGATCGACCCAGGCGGCGTCGAGGAATTCCATCAGCGGCCAGTCGAGCGTGTCGATCCAGACGCAGGGCTCGTCGGAATCGTTGCCGTGGTCGTGCCAGGTGCCGTTCGGGGTCAGGATCAGGTCGCCGCGGTTGGCGGTGACGCGCTCGCCCTCGACGACGGTGTAGCCGCCTTTGTTGGACAGGATGGTGCGGCTGGCATTGGGCGAATGCAGGTGCACCGGCGCGACGTCGCCGGGATTGTAGATCGAGATGGCGCAGCGGATGGTGTTGGTGACCTGCAGGCGGCCGTTCAGTCCGGGATTGAGCAGCAGGATGCTCTGCCGGTCGGCGAATTCGATCGGCGAGACGTCGGCCTTGCTGGCGATTTCGGAAATCTGCTTGAGGTAGCCGTGAATATTCGTTCCACTTCCACATATAGCGGCGCGGTCTTCATCTGGTTGACGGCGACGCGGCCGGTGGCGAGCTGGCCCGAGCCTTCGCCGCGGTCTCGCTGAACCACGGCTTTTGCGCCGGCGCATTGGCTTGGGTGCGGACCCAGACGTTATGCTTGCCGGCCTCGGTGTTGATGGCCTCCATCAATTCGCGCGCTTTGTTGGAAAGCCCGCCCGGGGCAGGGGCCTTCATTGTCACCGTGGCCATGACGTTTTCTCCTCAAATAGCGGGGCGCTCGCGTCCCTTTGGCAATGCGGCCTGAGCCTTGCGGGCGAAGGGCCAAGCCTTTGCGGAGGTATAGTGGCTTGGCCAAAGGTTTGCAAAGGCGGGAGAACCGCGCGGCACGAGGCATACCCCGCCGAAAAGTCATAGCCGGACGCGGCTCGCCGATTTGACCCAGCGCAATGACGGGGCAGACGATCAGGCGGCCGCGATGAATTCGCGGATCGCCTTGGTGAATTCCGCCGGCCGGTCCATGTTGGAGATATGCCCGGCGCCGGGCAGCTCGACGTAACGCGAGCCGCCGAGCTTCTCGTGAAGCTTGCGCATGGCGCGGCGCCGGGCGCGTCCTTCTCGCCGCACCAGGAACAGCACCGGCCATTTCACCGTGGCGATGGCGGAGGCGTAGTCGTGGTCGGCGAGCGCCGCGGCGCAGCCGATGAAGCCGTTGACCGGCGTCGCGCGGAACATGGCGCGCACCTTGTCGAGGTGCGGCGGGTTTTTTGCCACGGTCTCGGCCGGGAACCAGCGCGCCACCGTCGGCTCGACCAAAGCCTCGATGCCCTGTTTCTGCGCGACCGCGATGCGCTCTTCCCATTGCTGGCTGATCTGCGGCGTCGACTGGCAGGGCGAGTTGCAGACGATGATGCGATCGAAGCGGTCGGGATGGCGCTCGGCGAGGCCGAGCGCGGTGGCGCCGCCCATCGACAGGCCGGCGAAATGCGCCTTCTTGATCGACAGCGCGTCCATCAAACCGAGCGCATCGGCAAGCAGCGTATCGAACGCATAGCGGCCGGCCGGCGCGTCGGTGCCGCCATGGCCGCGCTGGTCGTAGCGCAGCACGCGGAATGAATTCTTCAGCGCCGCGGCCTGCTCGTCCCACATCGCGGTCGAGGTCGCGAGCGAATTGGAGAAAACGATCCACGGCGCGCCGTCGGGGCCGTCGATCTGATAATTGATGTCGATGCCGTTGGCTTTGATTTTCATGGTGTTCACTTGGATTGCTTTCACTTCGGCAGAAAATCTTCGAGCAGCGCGATCGAGCGGCTCCGGCCCCTGCGTCGGCATGAAGTGGCCGGCCTCGATCAGCTCGAAACGCGCGCCGGGAATCTTTTTCGCCAGCTCGGCCGCTGCCGGCATGCGGGCGCACGGTGTCGTGGCGGCCGGCGACGACCATGGCGGGGCAGCGGATCTGCGGCAGCATGTGCAGCATGTTGGTGCGCGCCAGCGCGCGGAAGCCGAACCGAAGCCCACCGGATCGTTGCCCAGATAGCGGCCGCGATAGGCCTCGTATTCGGCCGGCTCGCCGAGAGTTTCGGGATACGAGATATCGAGCGTCGTCGGCAGCGAAGCGCGCATGCCCTCGCGCATGGCGAAGGCCGCGCGCTCGTCGAGCGCCGCGGCGCGGCTCGGATCGACGCCCGGCGCCGGGTTGCACAGCATGAGCGATCCGACCTGGTCGGGATGCTTTTCCAGAAAGCGCAGGGCCTGGGTCGCGGCGGCAGCGACGGTCACGAAATGATAAGGCGGATCGAGGCCGAGTGCCCTTGGCGAGCGCCTCGAAATCCTCGACCAGCACGTCGTTGGAGAATTCCTGGCCGCACTTTTTCCGAAAGCCCGGAGCCGCGCTGGTCGTAGCGCAGCACGCGATAGCGTGCGGCAAGCCGTGGCGCCACCTTGTTCCACGAATTCATCGTGCCGCCGAGTTCGTGCAGCAGCACGACCGAAGGCCCTGCTGTCCGGCAAGCGCGTAGTGCAGGCTCACGCCATTGGCGTCGATGAAGGGCACGCAAGTCTCCTCAAAATTCCCGGCCGATCAGATGATCGAGCGAATAAAGGCCGCCGCCGTGGATCAGGAAATAGAACGTCGCGACGAGCCACATCAGCGTATATTCCATGCCGAGCTTGTTCCAGAAATAGCGGCCGACCCGCCAGCGCTCGAAATTGGTCACGATCAGGAACAGCACCAGCGGCACGCAGGCCAAGCGGGTGAACAGGCCGAGCGCGAGCATCGGGCCGGCGATCAGCTCGGTCGCCGAGATCAACGGCGCCCAGAACCAGCCGGGCCGATAGCCCCATTTGTCGAGATCGACCGCGAGCATGCGCACGCTGCGCTGCGGCAGTCCGGTTGTGGGAAAAAATCCAAAACTCATGCGCAGGCCGTGCGGCACCATCCACAAGCCGACGACGACCCGCAGCAGCGCTTCGGATATCGGCGCCAGCGTCTCATAGAGCGACGCCAATTGCGGAAAGATCAGCGTTTCACTCATTGGGGGCATGCAGGTTGGCGGTACTTAAGGCGCGCGCTCAATGCGCCATCAGCACGGGCAGCTTGGCATTGGCGAGGATGTGCCGCGTGGTGCCGCCGAAAATCATCTGGCGCAGGCGGCTTTGCGTATAGGCGCCCTTGATGATGAGGTCGCAGCCGAGTTCGCCGGCCTTGGCGAGCAGCGTCTCGCCGGCGTTGCGCTTGCCGGCGGCTTCAGCGTGATCGGCTCGGCAGTGATGCCGTTGAGTTTCAGCGAGCGCGCCATCTGCTCGCCGCTCGGCCCGGCGACGGTCGCGCCCTCCACGGTGCAGATGGTGATGCGCTCGGCGAGGCGCAAAAGCGGCATGGCGTCGGCCATGGTGCGCGCCTGCTCGGTGCTGCAATTCCAGGCGATCAGCACATTGGTGGCGAGCGAGCGCGGCGAGGTCGGCGGCGCGATCAGCACCGGCCGGCCGCTCTCGAACAGAGCGGATTCCAGCGTCACCATGGACGGGCTCTGCCATTCGTCGCCCGGCCGCGCCAGCACGATGGCGTCGAACACGCGGCCGTAGCTGCCGACGAAGTCGTGGCCGCTCGGCGCGGAATCGAGCCACGAGAACGATGGCGTCGGCTGCGCCGTGCCGGCGTTCAGCGGCACTTGATGCTGCGTCATGAAGGCGCGGAACAGATCTTCCGCCTGGCGCACCATCTCGGCGTCGTTCTCCTTGACCGCCACCATGGTGAGCCCGCTGTCGGGATCCATGGCGACGAGATCGGCGACCGCCGGGCGCAGCGGAAAGCCCTCGATGCAGGAGCCGAACTTTTGCGCCAGCAATAGCGCCGTATCGAGCGCGGACGCCATCGCCGCATTGTGTTCGGTGGGTACGAGAATGGTCTTCATGCACACGCCCCACATGCCCCCGGCAAAGCCGGCGGGCCGTTTGCCCCTTGCTGGTACCTCAGCCGAGCAATCATACTGCCGCGTGGCGGGATGCCGGACAAGCTCTTGCTGCCCGGCGCCGCTGCCGATTGTTCCGTCGACGGGGCGGAACAGGCCAAGAAACGCCTGGGAGACGC
The DNA here is from genome assembly GCA_963831975.1 of uncultured Alphaproteobacteria bacterium. GTDB lineage: Bacteria > Pseudomonadota > Alphaproteobacteria > Rhizobiales > Xanthobacteraceae > BOG-931. The sequence goes on along the minus strand of CAWHSO010000018.1, from coordinate 591,655 downwards.
ACCATGAGACGCGGGCTCATTGCGGCATTCGGTCTCGCGCTGTTGTGGGCAGCGGCGGCCGGCGCGGAAACGTTCCCGGCCCGGCCGGTGAAGCTGGTCGTCACCTTCGCGGCCGGCGGCGCGGCCGACCTGTTCGCCCGCGTTTTTGCCAACAATATGGGCGCCGATCTCGGCCAGCAGGTCTTCATCGAGGTCCATGCCGGCGCCGGCGGCATGACCGGGGTCGACTTCGCCGCCAAGAGCCCGCCCGACGGCTATACGCTGTGCTTCAACGGCGCCTCCTCGATCTCCGCCATTCCCTTCATGGTCGCCAAGATGCCGTTCGACTGGCAGAAGGATTTGGCGCTGATCACGACGGTACTGCGCGTGCCGGAAGCCATTGTCGTGCCGCCGTCGCTCGGCATCGACACGCTGCCGGCCTTCATCGCCTATGCGCGCGAGCATCCGGGAAAAGTCAATTTCGGCTCGGCCGGCGCCGGCACCATCACCCATCTCGGCGCGGAATTGCTCAAGGAAGAGGCCAAGATCGACATCGTGCACGTGCCCTATCGGGGCATCGCGCCGGCGATGACGGACCTGCTCGGCGGCCAGGTTCAGATGCTGGTGGCCGACGTGCCGTTCCTGTTGCCGCAGATCAAGTCCGGCGCGCTCAAGGCGCTGGCGCTGACCTCGGCGGCGCGCACGCCGGTGCTGCCCGACGTGCCGACGACGGCGGAATTGGGCTATCCGCGGGTCAATTCCGACAATTGGTATGGCCTGGTCGCGCCGGCCGGCGTGCCGGCCGATGTGCTCGAGCGCCTGCACCGCGCCGCCGTCGCCGCGCTCGACAGCGACGACCTGAAAAAACAATACGACGACCTTCAACGCCATGCCGGCGCCGTCGACGCCGCAACAATATCGCCGCCTTCATGCTGGCCGAGCAGGCCAAGTGGGGGCCGGTGGTGCTCAAGACCGGCGTGAAGCTCGATTGATTGATCGTGGCGGTGAATGCGATGGCTGATTTGCTGATCGATGACGACGGCGCGGTGCGCATCCTCACCATGAACCGGCCGGAAAAGCGCAATGCGCTGAACTCTGGCGCTGAGCGAGGCGCTGTTCGACGCATTGCGAGAAGCCGACAGCGCTGCGGACGTGCGCGCGATCGTGCTGACCGGCGCCGGCCCGGCCTTCTGCGCCGGTGCGGATTTGTCCGAATTCGCCGCACTGTCGTCGGCGAACGCTGGCCCTGGTCGAGCGCCGCGCCGATATTACGGCGAAACTGCACGGCGTCTTTTCGCAGCTCACCAAGCCGGTGGTCACCGCGATCAACGGCGCGGCGATGGGCGGCGGCGCCGGCCTCGCGCTCGCCGGCGACATTGCCATCATGTCGACGACCGCAAAGCTCGGCTACCCGGAAGTCAAACACGGCATCGTCGCTTCGGTGGTGATGGCGAATTTGGTGCGTCAGGCCGGCCGCAAGGCAGCCTTCGAGCTCGTCGCCACCGGCGAGCCGATCGATGCGTCGCGCGCCGCGGAACTCGGCCTGGTCAATCGCGTCGTTGCGCCGCAGATGCTGATGCACGAGGCCTTGCAATCCGCCCGCGCCATGGCGGCCGTGGCGCCGCAAGCCATGGCGGCGACCAAATCGCTGTTCTACCGCGTCGCCGAGCTGCCGTTCGAGGAGGCGCTCGAAGCCGGCCGCGAGATGAACCGACGCATGCGCGCGCTTCCGCAAGGACAAGTCATGAACCTCACCACCGTGCGCTACGCCGTCGATGGCGGCGTCGCCACCTTGACGCTCGATCGCCCCGAGGGCCGCAATGCGCTGAACCGCGCCATGTGCGACGACATTGTCGCGGCCACGGCGGCGGCGCGCGACGATGCCGAGGTGCGGCTGGTGCTGATCCGCGGCAACGGCCCGGTGTTCTGCGCCGGCGCCGACCTCAAGGAGCGCAAGGGCATGGCGCCGGACGAAGTTCGCGCCCGCCGGCTCGCCGCTTACGCCGCCTATGGGGCGATCGAAAGCCTGCCGATGCCGGTGATCGCGGTGGTGCAGGGGCCGGCGGTCGGCTCGGGCTGCGACATCGCCGCATGCTTGCGATTTTGTCATCGCCACCCCGCAGGCGACCTTCGCCACGCCCGAGGCGCTATGGGGGACGGTCGGCGCCACCCAGCGGCTGCCGCGCATCCTCGGCAAGCAGCTCGCCAAGGACATGATGTTCACCGGCCGCAAGCTTACGGCCGAGGAGGCCCGCGCGGCCGGCCTGGTGACGCGCATCGTCGATGCCGCCGCGCTCGACGGCGTCATCGCCGAGATCGCCAAGACGATCGCCGCCGCGCCGCAGGCGGCGCTGCGCCAGGCCAAAAGCTGCATCGATCAGGGTGTCGAGCTCGATTCGCGCGGTGCGCTGGCGCTCGAACTGCACGCCATGGAAGAAAACATCGCCCGCGACACCTGGCGCGCCGGCATGTCGCGCTTTGGCGGCGACAAGCGCTGAGCGCGGCGCCATTTTGGCGCCAATCGTAATCACCTGCAATAATAGTGAGGATAATTACCCCGCTGAGCCGCGCCGTCCGCAGGATCGCCGCCGGCCGTCTGCTACAATCCCTATGATTCGCGTCAAAAATAATTGCGCGCCGAGGCGATCGTCATGGGGGACATTTCCAACATTCGGCAACTGATGTCGGCGGCGCGCAGCCGCATCCTCTTGATTTGCCCCGATTGCGGCCAGGAGCACCTGGAATACGCCGACAAGCTGCGCGGCTCGCGCTTTTATGCCTGTACCGGGGAAGGCTGCGATTACCGTTTTGACCTCGTCGCCGGCCCGCGGCCGACCGCGTTGCAAGAATTTGTCGCCGCTTTGCGCCGGTTCTACGCGGCCCTTATTCCGGCCGGCTAAGCTGCCCGCAGGATTATCCGACCGCTTTTGCCGCCGCTTTCACCAGCGCGACCGGATCGGTGAAGGCCGAAACGCCGAGCGCGCGCAGCTTCTCGACCGCCTGCTCCGCGGTCATTTTGCGGGCAGCGGCGTGGCCGGCGGCGATGCCGACGAACAGCGGCTTTGGCAGCGGCTCGGCGGCAAGCCATGTGATCAGCGCCTCGATGCGCTCGGCGAGCGAGCGCGAGGCGAGCGTGGTCTGGAAGATGATCGCCTTGATGTTGGGCCGCGCGGCGAGCGCGCGGGCGATCTTGAGCCGCTCGGTCATGGTCTCGTCGGGCGCGCCGCGCAGATTGTCCATGAAGCTTGCCGCGCGCATGCCGTGGTCGCCGATCAAATCCATCATCATCATGCCGAGACCGGCGCCGGAGGTGACGAGCACCACGTCGCCGTCGGTCTCGACCAGCTGGAAGCCGAGCGCTTGCGCTTCGCGCTCGAGTTTGGTCATGGCGTGCTCGGCCAGCGTCCGGCTGATCGCGAACTCTTCCGGGTCGTGGCGGAAATCGGCGGCCGCGTCGCGGACGATCTTGGCGTCGCAGGCGATCAGCCTGCCGTCCTTGGTCAGCGCCAGCGGATTGATCTCCAGCAATTCCAAGTCCTCCTGGCGCGCGATATCCGGCAGCCGCGCGGCGTAACGCGCCAGGCGCGCGGCAAGATCGGCCGGAAACAGTCTTGCCGAGCGCGGCGAAGATCTGCTCCGGCGTCGTCGGCGCGCCGGGCTCGATCGGAATGCGCGCGAGCTTGGCCGTTGCCTCGACATTCTCGCCGCCTTCGGGCGCAACCAACAGTTCCAGCCGCTGCGCGCTGCCGTCGATACGCACCGCGATGAAAATTTCGCGGGCGATCGGCACCGCTTCCTCGAGCAAGAGCGGGATATTGGCGTCTTCGAGCGCCGGCAGGATCAGCCGGCGGGCGTCGCGAAAACCGTCAAGCTTGTCGAACACCCGCACCAGGCCGCGCTTGCCGCGGCCGCCTTCGAGAAGCTGCGCCTTGAGCACAAAACCCGGCCAATCGGCGACCGCATCGGGCGGGCTTTCGCCGGCATGAACCAGCACGCCGCGCGGCACGGCGACGCCGTGGCGGCGCAGCAAGGCTTTCCCGTCGTACTCGGCTAGTCGCATAATGGCCGTTCTCTTCTGGCGCCGTCCGGCGCATCGCTCTCCCGGAGCTTAGCCCATGTCGGGCGTTTGCGCGCCTGCCGTTCCTCGCCGACGAGCCATGGCGTGTCGCGGTGGTGAGCCCGACCGGGCGTTATGCGCGCAATCAGGTCGCCGGCATGATCGAGGCCGGCACGCCGCTGGTCGGCGGCATAGCGCTGGGCCGCGGCGGCACCGATATGGATGGCCTGCCGCTCTACGATCGCATCGCCGATGCTCCCGCAAAAGCCGAACATCGCCTTGATCTACACGCCGGCCGAAGGCGTGCGCGACGCGGTCGCCGAATGCGCGCAGGCGCGCATCGAGACCATCATGGCGGTGGCCGAATATGTGCCGGTGCACGACGCGCTCGCAGCGGCGAATGCTTGCCCGCGCGGCGGGAAGCTGGCTGATCGGGCCGAACACGCTCGGCATCTATGTGCCGGGCCGCGGGCTGCTCGGCTCCATCGCGCCGAGCTTTTGCATGCCGGGGCGGCTGGCGCTGATCATCCGCAGCGGCACATTGGCCTTGGCGATGGCGCGGCAGCTCACGCTCGCCGGCATCGGCCAGCGCATCGTCGCCCATGTCGGCGGCGATACGGTGATCGGGCGCAATCCGCACGAATATTTGCAGGCGCTCGCCACCGACGAAGCGACCGCGGCCGTCCTGTTCTGCGGCGAGATCGGCGGCGACAAGGAATATGCCTTCGCGCGACGCCGCGCGCGGCTTTCCCAAGCCGGTCTACGCCATGGTGGTCGGCCGCCACGCGCCCGCGGAAAAGCAGATGGGCCATGCCGGCGCGCTGATCGGCAGCGCCCGCGAAGGCGCCGACGCAAAGCTCAAGGCGCTCGCCGCCGCCGGCTGCCGCATCGTCAAAGGGCCGGAGCAGGCGGTGACGATGCTGTCGGAGCTCAACGAGCTGCGCTAAGGCGCGTGCTTTAAGCAAAACCGAAGAAGCGCGCCGGGTTGTCGACCAGGACGCGGTCGCGCGCCGTGCGATCGGGCAGATAACGTTCCAGCAACGCGACGCGCGCCATCTCGTGGTCGAGACCGTAGTCCGAGTGTCCGTCCTTGTCGGGCCGCATGAAGCGATGGACGTGCGGCCAGTCGGTGCCCCAAAGGCAGCGGTCCGGCGCGGCCTCATAGAACAGCCGGCCGAATTCGACCGCGTCGTCCCACGGATAGCCGGTGTGCGACCGCAGGTCGCCATTCGACAGCCCGATCCACCAATTGCCGCTCTTGAGGAGATCGAGAATGAGGCGGACCGCCGGTTGGCCGGTGCCGCGCCGATAATCGGGGCCGCCCATGTGGTCGATGATGGCGGGAAAGTCGATTCTGCGCAGTTCGTCGGCGACGGCCAGAAAGTCATCTTCGAAGCCGAACACCTTGACGAACCAGCCAAGCTCGCGGACGCGGTCGAGGCCACGGCGGAATTCCGCGAGGCTTGGCGCCAGTTTGAACCGGCCGCCGAAATTGAACCGTGCGCCGCGCACGCCGACGCTGTTCAATCGGTCCAGCTCCGCGTCGCTGACGCTGTCGTCGACGATGGCGACGCCACGATAATTCCGCTGCGAAGCACTTTTGAGAACATCGTACATCAGCCGGTGGTCGGTGCCGTAAATCGTCGGCTGCACGAAGACCGCGCGCTCGACGCCCATGGCGTCATGCAAAACCTTCACCGCCGCGAAGGTGCAATCTTGCGGCGGTGCATAGAGCGCGTTGCGATTGGCGGCCGGATAAGCGGCGGCGTCGCCAAAGATGTGCAAATGGGTGTCGCAGGTATTTTTCGGCAGTCGTTCGGTCATGGTACTTAAGAACTGGCTATTGCAAGACGATGTTGGCGTCGCGGATGATCGGTCCCCACTTGGCATTCTCTTTTGTGATGTAATCGGCGAGCTCTTGCGGCGTGCCGCCGAGCGGCGTCATCCAGATTTTGGCGAGCTGCTCTCTGCCGGCGTCGCTCGCGCAGATATTCGTTCACGCCCTGGTTGACCTTGCTGACGATGTCAGCCGGCGTCCCTGCCGGTGCGAACAACGCGGTCCAGCCGTTGGCTTCGAAACCGGGATAGCCTTGCTCCGCAACGGTCGGCACATCCGGCAACTCGGCCATGCGTTTGGGGCTGGTGACGGCGAGGCCGGTGAGCATGCCCGATTGCACGTTCGGCACGAAAGTCGGAACGTATTGGACCGAAAGCTGCAAGTCGCCCGACGCCAGATCGGGCAGCGCCTGCGACGTGATGCGATAGGGCACGTGTCCGATGGCAATGCCGGCGGCCTTGTTGAGAAGCTCGACTGTAATGTGCGCCTGCGACCCGACGCCGACCGTTCCGGCATTGAGCGGGCCGCGATGGGCTTTGCCATAGGCGACAAGCTCGTTCAGAGTCTTGACCGGCAATTTAGGGCTGCCGACGATGATGAGCGGTGACGAGGCGAGCAATGCGATCGGCGCAAAGGCGCGATCGGGGTCGAAATCGAGGTTCTTGTACATGAACTTGTTGTTGACGATCGGCCCCACCGTGCCGATGAAGAGCGTGTAGCCGTCAGGCTCGGCTCGCGCCACCACGCCTGCGGCGATATTGCCGGTTGCGCCGGGGCGGTTCTCGACGATGAAATTCTGGCCGAAGCGCTGGCTCAGCGAGGCATTGATCAGGCGCATCAGGTGTCGGTGCTCGTCCCCGCGGCAAACGGGCACAGCACCGTCACCGGTCGTGTCGGCCACGGCTCGGCCGCCAGGGCTTGAGCCGGCGCGGCGACAAGCCAGATCGCGATAGCCGGCAGCGCCAACAAGGACCCGCGAAGCCGAACGCCATGAAAGAGGACCGCGCGAATCATGGTTGGGAGTGTCATGGTTGGCGCCCCCCGGATTTTTGCCGGGCGACGATCTCGTTAAAGAGCGTGAGCGCCCGTTCAAACTTATCATTGAACAACCACATCGCACCGAGAATTTCGCCAAATGTCGCGGATGTTTTCGCCCGGTCCGCCCGTCCGAAGGCAAGGATGCTGTTGTTGCGCAAATACCCCATGACCGTCGGATCGGAAACTTCGTAGGACGTAAAGCGCCCCGAAGCGAGCGCCGATTTGGTCGGGCCGGGAATGATTTGAATAAGCTCGAAAACCTTCATTTGATCGATCGGATTTGGCATCGCTTTGGCGATGCTCGGGATGCGCGGGAAAAGCTCGGCGTGGGCGTTCATGAGACCGTCTCTGACCGCGGTCCAATGATTGAAGCGATGATCGAGATTGCCGGCGCGGGCCTCTTCCTCGGCGTCGCGCGCGAAGAGTTTGGGATCGAGAGCCATGATCGATTTTCTGACGGCCTGCCATTTTGTTTGGCCGCTTCGATCCTCGGACGGGCCGGTTTGGAAGCTTCCCTTGTATGTGTTCGAGCGTGCATTGCCGATGTTTTGGTTGCCGTTGGTCTCGGCGAAGAACAGGCCCAAGCTGATACGGCCCGCTATCGCGGAATTTGCTGCATCAAGGCCCTTGGCCCGCGCAATAACGGTGCCCAGGTCGACGACGTCCTCAAACGGCGTATCGGAGTTTTGCGCGTTTGCAGGCGGCGCCTGCATGATGTTGAACAATGCCACGTATTCGTCGATGAGAGGCTCATTGTCGGCGTCGAAATAAGCCGGCGGTATGGCAAATTTATTGGGCCTTCCGATCTTGCCGGGACGCGCATCGGTGAGATCCTTGTAGGTGCTCATCGTGGCGACGCGGGCAAGATAGAGCGCCTGTCCGGGCAAATTCGGCAGCGGTTGATGGGCGTTTATCTGCGCGCGTCGCTGCTCGAGGATCGATTTGAAGCGACTGAGCGCATCAGCATAGGCGTGGAGCGCATCCGACTGCGATGCCGTGAGCACCGCGGGTTGACCATTGACCATGGATGGCGCGAAGAAAAGCCCGAGGCAAAAAAGCCCGAGGCAAACAAGCGCCGCCCGTGCGGTCATGTGCGCCGCCACGGCCGTCGCGCCCTAAACCCGCGGCATCTCGAAAATATTGTCGACCACCGTGTAATCGCCACGATAGCCGAGCCGCGCGATGGCGCGGATGCGCGACATGTCGATCATGCCGTTGACGATCACCGCGTCGTCGACATGGACGTTGACCACTTCGCCGATCACCACTTCGTATTTGTGCGGCTTGCCGCTGCCGCTCTTGAGCGACACCGTCTGCGAATAGACGCATTCCAGCGCGATCGGCGATTTGGCGACCCGCGGCGGCTTGACCAAGCGCGACGGCGCCATGGCGAGCTTGGCCAGCTCCGGCTCGCTGACGCCTTCGGGATAATCGCCGCCGGAGATGTTCATTTCGTTGCGCAGCTCATAGGTCGCGAGATTGAACACGAACTCGCCGCCGCTCTGGGCATAGTTCTGGCTGTGCTTGCGCGTGTTCGAGGCGAACATGACGAAGGGCGGCTGGCTGGCGCATAGATTGAAATAGCTGTACGGCGCCAGATTGACCACGCCGGCCGGGCTGATGGTGGTGATCCAGCCGATCGGCCGCGGCACCACCAGCGAGGTGGTCGGGTCGTGGGCGAGATTGTGCGGCTCGCTGCGCGGGTCGTAGTCCATGGCGGATATCCGGGGTGTGGGGACAGGCAGTATGGATCGTTGGTCGGCGATGATACAGAATGCAAGAGCTGCGAATGTCAACGCCGGGATCGCCGATGAAATTGCACTGGTCGCCACGCTCGCCGTTCGTCCGCAAGGTCATGGTGGTGGTCCATGAGCTTGGCCTTGCCGGCCGCATCACCTGCGTGCGCACGGTCGCGGCCACGACCAAGCCCCATGCCGCGCTGATGCAGGACAATCCTTTGTCGAAGATTCCGACGCTGGTGCTCGACGACGGCACGGTGATCTACGATTTGCCGGTGATTTGCGAATATCTCGACTCGCTCGACGGCGCGCCAAAACTTCATCCGATCGAGCCCAAGGCGCGGCTGGTGGCGCTGCGCCGGCAGGCGCTCGGCGACGGATTTTTGGACATGCTGGTGCTGCTGCGGGATGAGCGCATGCGCGCAAGCCCTTCCGACGCGCACAAAGCGAGCGCCGCCGCGCGCAAGGCGGCGGTGCTCAATAGCCTGGACCAGGAAGCGGCGGCGCTCGCCGCCGCGCCGTTCGGCATCGGCCATATCGCCATCGGCTGCGCGCTCAGCTATCTGGATTTTCGTTATGCCGACGAGGATTGGCGAAAAGCTCATCCCCGCATCGCCGACTGGCACGCCACATTCGCGGCGCGGCCATCGGTGCGCGCCACCGAGCCGGTCGACGACGCCTGAAACAAAAATTCAGCTTTTTAAAAAATTACCCAAGCGTCGGATCGAGCACGATCTTGCCCTGGCCCTCGTGTTCCTCGACCATGCGGTGGGCGTCGGCGGCGCGCGACAGCGGCAATACGCGCTCGATCTGCGGCACGACTTTTCCCGCCGCCGCGGCTTCAAGGCAGTGCGGCAGATCGGACGGCGTGTAGCCGGGCCGGCCCTTTATCGTGATGCGCTTGTGATAGAGGTGCGAGAAATCGATCGACACGTTCGGCCCGGCATGCGCCCCCGCGGTGACGAGGCGGCCGTCCATGCCGATGGCGCGGAACGCTGTCGGCAGCACCTTGGGATTGGCGATGTTGTCGTAGAGCACGTCGACGCCTTTGCCGCCGGTGATCTTCATCACTTCGTCGTAGATGTCGTGCGTCGTGTAATTGATGGCGTGGTCGGCGCCGAGTTTTTTGCCGAGCGTCGCGCGCTCTTCGGAGCCGGCCGCGGCGATCACGTGGGCGCCGATCACGTTCTTGGCGATCTGGATGCCGATCGAGCCCAGATTGCCGCCGGCGCCCATGATCAGCACGGTCTCGCCGTATTTGAGCTCGGCGACGTGCATGAGCAGATTCCAGCCGTCGGCACGTGGCGCATGACCACGGCGGCGCGATGAAAGTCGAGATTTTGCGGAATGGCGACGCCGGCGCAGGCCGGCACGGCGACGAGCTCGGCAAAGCCGCCCGGCCGCTTGATGCCCATCATGCCTTGCGGCCCGTCATAGCCACGGCCGTCCTCGGCGCAGATTTGCAGCGGCATGATGCCGGCGGCGGAGACGCGGTCGCCGACGTGCCAGCGGCTGACCTGCGGGCCGACGGCATCGACGATGCCGGCGCAATCGACGCCGGGAATGAGCGGCAGCACCGGGCCGCGATACTGCTCGCGGCCGGCGCGCAGGCTGACGTCGAGCACGCGATTGACGGTCGCCGCATGCACCTTGATGCGGATCTCGCCCTGGCGCGGGACCGGGTCGGGAAGGTCCTGGTAGCGCAGAACGTCGGGCGGGCCGTATTCGTGGATGACGATCGCTTTCATCGTTAGTCCTGTGTCATGCCCCGCGAAGGCGGGGCACCCAGTAATCACCGAGCGCGCGGTTTAGCAACATGGATTTGTGAATACTGGATCATCCGCCTTCGCGGATGATGACATGCTGGTGCAAGTACCGGGATCGTTCTATCGTTCGTGAGGAATGAAGGAGACAGCACTTGGCCGACACCACCACAATCCTCGCCGACAAGATCGCCTGCGCGGAATTGATCCAGGCCTGGGGCGTCGCCCGCGACCAGGGCAAATGGAAAGATTTGCGCGCGACGTTCACGCCGGACGGGCACATTTCCGTGTCCTGGTTCCGCGGGCCGTTCGAGCAATTCGTCGAGCGCTGCCGCGCCGCGTTCAACGCCGGCCACACCTGGTCGCGCCATCATCTGTTTCCGCCGACCATAAAACTCAACGGCGATCGCGCCACAGCCGAGACCAGCGTCGTCATCCGGGTGCGGCAAAAATTCAACGGCATCGATGTCGATCTCACCTCGTGCTCGCGCTTCCTCGACCGGCTGGAGCGCCATGCCGGCGGCTGGCTCATTGCCGAGCGCGCCGCGATCTATGAGCGCGACCGGCTCGATCCGGTCGAGCCGTCGGCGGCCTTCGACGACCTGTTTGCGGCAGCGAACACCGCGCAATATCCGGAGCAGTACCGCTACATGGCGTTTCGCCTTGCTCACTCCGAAGGCCGCACGCTGGCGCCGGTGATTTATCGCGATGGCGGCCCGGAAACAGCCGATCTTTATGCGCGGTTTTCCGATTTCCTCGCCGGCAAAAGCTCTTGAGGACGTTTAATTCATCTTGACGGCGGTGTGGACTGCGCGCTAGCCGCGAGGTCTGGAGATTCTTTATGGCGGTTTACACCGATGTCGCGGCGGAAGACCTCGCCCGCTTCCTCGCCGGCTACGACGTCGGCGAGCTATTGTCCTATAAGGGCATCGCCGAAGGCGTGGAGAACTCGAACTTTCTGGTCCATACCAGCACCGGCAATTTCATCCTGACGCTCTACGAGCGCCGCGTCGCCGAGCGCGACCTGCCGTTCTTCCTAGGCCTGATGGAGCATCTGGCGAGCCGCGGCATCACCTGCCCGCAGCCGGTGAAGACCAAAACCGGCAAGACGCTGGGCAAGCTCGCCGGCCGGCCGGCGGCGATGGTCACCTTTCTCGACGGCTTGTGGATCCGCCGGCCGAGCGCGGCGCACTGCGCGGCGTTGGGCGAGACGCTGGCGCGGCTGCATCTCGCCGGCAGCGATTTTGCCATGCACCGCGACAACGCGCTGTCGGTCGCCGGCTGGCGGGCGCTCTACGACGGCTGCCGCGAGCGTGCCCACAAGGTGGAGCGCAATATCGAAGCGCTGGTCTCGGCCGAGCTCGACGTGCTCGAACGCGACTGGCCGCACGGCCTGCCGCAAGGCGTCATCCACGCCGATCTGTTTCCCGACAATGTGTTTTTCCTCGGCGACCGGCTGTCCGGGCTGATCGATTTTTACTTCGCCTGCACCGACACGCTCGCCTACGACGTCGCCATCTGCCTCAACGCCTGGTGCTTTGAGAACGATCATTCCTACAACGTCACCAAAGGCCGCGCGCTGTTGGCGAGCTACACCAAGACGCGGCCGTTTTCGGCGGAGGAATGGGAGAAGCTGCCGCTGTTGGCGCGCGGCGCCTCGGTGCGTTTTTTGCTCACCCGGCTGGTCGACTGGCTCGACGTGCCGCCGGGCGCCATGGTGCGGCCGAAGGACCCGCGCGAATATGCGCGCAAGCTCCGCTTTCACCAGAAAGTCAAAAGCCCGCGCGACTACGGGGTGAGCGTGCCGTGAACGCCGCGCTGCCGCACGTCGTCATCCACACCGACGGCGCCTGCTCCGGCAATCCCGGCCCGGGCGGCTGGGGCGCGATCCTGACGTTCGGCGATCACGAGAAAGAGCTCAAAGGCGGCGAAGCCAACACCACCAACAATCGCATGGAGCTGATGGCCGCGATCTCCGCGCTCGAAGCGCTGAAAAAACCGTGCCGAGTCGATCTGCACACCGACAGTCAATATTTACGTAACGGCATCATGACCTACATCGCCAAGTGGAAGCAGAATGGCTGGCGCACCGCCGACAAGAAGCCGGTGAAGAACATCGATCTCTGGCAGCGCCTCGACGCGGCGCTCAAACCGCATCAGGTGCGCTGGCACTGGGTCAAAGGCCACGCCGGCCACGCCATGAACGAGCGCGCCGACGTGCTGGCGCGCGACGCGATCGCGGAAATCCGGGCGGCTGGAAGAGTCGCAAACTAAAAACCCTCCCCTCAAAGGGGGAGGGCAGGGTGGGGGTCCGCGGCGGCAACGCTTGCGCAAGCCTCACGGCCGCGGACCCCCACCTGCGAGCTTCGCTCGCTCCTCCCCCTTTCAGGGGGAGGAAAAAATCAGATCGACTTCAGCAGATTATCGGCGCCGGAAATTTCGGCCTTGCCGGGCGCGTCCTCGACATTGAGCGTCTTCACCACGCCGTCGTCGACCACCATGGCATAGCGCTGCGAGCGCACGCCGAGCCCGCGCTCGGTCAGGTCCGCGGTCAGGCCGAGCGCCTTGGCCCAATTGCCGCTGCCGTCGGCGAGAAACTCGATGGCGTCGCCGCCGGAGGCCTTCTTCCAGGCGTCCATCACGAACACGTCGTTGACGCCGGTCACCGCGATGGTGTTGACGCCCTTGGCCTTGATCGCGGCCGCATTCTTGACGAAGCCCGGCAGGTGGTTCTTGTGGCAGGTCGGCGTGAACGCGCCCGGCACCGCGAACAGCACCACTTTCTTGCCCTTGAACAATTCGTCCGTGGTTATCGGCTTCGGGCCTTCGCCGCTCATCACCGTGAAGGAGCCGTTGGGTACGCGGTCGCCGACTTTGATAGCCATGATCTCAATCCTCTTTGGGGTTCGTCTTGGGGGTTATGGAAAAGACGTTGCTCGGATGCCCAAATTAGCGCGGCCCGAGCGAATTAGTCGAGATGGATCGGAACCTCGATGGCGTCGTCGCCGGAGACCGCGGTGAAGGTCAAGGTGACGTCCTTGGCGCTGGCGCCGGGCGGCAGCCCATCGAGATCGAAGGTGAAGCGCCGCAACGCGCCGTCGGTCCCGCTCGGCTCGGGCAGCGGCAGCGACCAATCGGGCGTCGGACCTTCGACAAAGAGATCGAGCGGCGCATCCGTGGGTGCGGCGACCTCGACGACGACACGCTCGTGCTCGCCGCCCGGCTCGCGATGGGCCGAAATCACGCCGAACCCTTTGCCGGCGCCGGGGGCGACGCGGCGCGGCACGTGCAGCTCTTCCTTTTCCAGCGCCGTCTCTTCGGCGCCGTCGCCGGACAGCGCCAGTTCGAGCGTCGCTTCCGCCGGCACGCACAGATTGCCGCAGACGGCATAGTTGAGCTTCAAATGCACCGCCGAATGTTTGGCCGCGTCCTTTGGCACAATGCGCAGCGGCAGCACGACCCGGCCGACATAGCCGATGGAATTGCCGCCGGCGCCGTCGGGAAAGCGCTCCGGCGCCGGCCACTCGACGGCGACCGATTTGACGTTTTCGGAGCCGGAAAAATCGAAAGTCGGCGGCACGCCCGAATCGCCGGGCTCCCGCCAATAGGTCTTCCAGCCGGCATCGAGCCGGATTTCCACGCCGGCGTGCAGATAAGTCGCGTCGGCGGACTTCATCACCGAACCGGCGATGAGTCGCGCCTGCGCATGCGGCTGCTTGTCCCATGGCGAAGCATCCTGCGCGCGGGCCGCTGCCGGGCCGGCAAGCGCGGCCAGCGCCATGGTCACAATCGTTAATCGCGGGGCGGCAAGCATGGCCGCTGTCTAGGGCGAAACGCGCGCGCATGCCACTGACATGATTGTGACTATCGGCAAATTGCCATGGTACCGCCGCAACGCCGCCATTGCGCCTGCAGTAAGGCATGGAGGGTATTCATGAACTTTTGACCGCGCCGTTCGTTTGCAAATGCGGATTGATCGGCTAACCTTTCGAGCATGAAATTGCCACGTGGGACTTCGGCAAAGCGCGGGCGCGGTTATCTGGACGGCCAGATGCTGATCGCCATGCCGGCGATGCTGGACGAGCGCTTCGCGCGCTCGCTGATCTATGTCTGCGCGCATTCCTCCGAAGGCGCCATGGGCATCGTCGTCAATCATCCGGCGCCGAACATCAGTTTCTCCGATCTGTTGGTGAAGCTCGACGTCATTCCGGCGGCCGACCGCATCCAATTGCCGACGCGGGCCGGCGGCGTGAAGGTGATGCGCGGCGGGCCGGTCGAGACCGAGCGCGGCTTCGTGCTGCACTCCGCCGACTTCTTCATCGAGAACTCGACGCTTGCCGATCGCCGAGGGCATCTGCCTCACCGCCACCATCGACATCCTCAAGGCGATCGCGCGCGGCGACGGCCCGTCGAGCGCCATCCTCGCGCTCGGCTATGCCGGCTGGGCGCCGGGCCAGCTCGAGAACGAGATCCAGGGCAACGGCTGGCTGCATTGCACGGCCGATCCGGAGCTGGTCTTCGGTCCCGACATCGGCGGCAAATACGACAAGGCGCTGAAGAAGATCGGCATCGATCTCGGCATGCTGTCGAGCGAAGCCGGGCACGCGTAGAGGCGAGCGGACGTCAGGCTATCGCGCGCAACTCCATATTTTTATCCGGCTGCAACAGCTCGCGCGCCTTCTCCGCCGTCATCGGCGCGCCGAACACAAAACCTTGCGCGTATTCGCAGCCGAGCTGCGACAGCTCGACGGCGTCGGAATCGGTCTCGGCGCCTTCCGCCACCACGTCCATGCCGAGATCGTGCGCCAGCGACACGATCGAGCGCAGGATCACCGGGCGCGTGCCCTTTGACGTGGTGCGCACGAACGACTGGTCGATCTTGATGGTGTCGAACGGAAAGCGCTGCAGGTAGGACAGCGAGGAATAGCCGGTGCCGAAATCGTCGAGCGCGAGGCCGGCGCCGAGCTCGCGGATCCGCTGCAGCATCTGCGCGGCATGCTCCGGATTTTCCATCACCACGGATTCGGTGAGCTCGAGCTTGAGCGTGCCGCGCGCCACCACCGAGCGCGTCAGCACCGAGCGCAAATCCTGGATCAGGTCATGGCGCAGCAATTGGCGCGACGAGACGTTGACGCTGACAAACAGCGGATTGCGCTGGCGCAAGGTGCGCTGCCAGGTGCTGAGCTGCTTGCGCGGCGCGCTCCAGCACGAACAGGCCGAGCTCGACGATCAGCCCGGTCTCTTCCGCGATGGTGATGAATTCGGCGGGCGACATCCGCCCGAGTTTCGGATGGTTCCAGCGCGCCAGCGCCTCGAAGCCGGCGACGGAGCGGTCGTCGAGCCGCACGATCGGCTGGTAGAGGATGGCAATCTCTTCCCGCTCGATGGCGCGGCGCAGATCGGATTCCAAGGTCAGCCGGTCGGTCTTGCGCGCGCGCATCGCCGGCTTGAACACTTCGATGCGGTCGCCGCCGCCGCGCTTGGCGTGATACATCGCAAGCTCGGCGTCCTTGAGGACCTCTTCGCCGCGCTGCGGCTCGGTGTCGCCGAGCGTCATGCCGATCGAGCCGGTGACGAAAATCTCGCGGTCGTTGAAAGTGATCGGCGCGCGCAAGGTGCGGCGGATGGTTTGCGCGACCGCGGTGACCTTTTCGGCGCCGGTCTCCGACAACAAAATCAGGCGCGAACTGATCGCCGGAGAGCCGCGCCAGCGTGTCCTGCGGCTTGATGACCCGGCTGAGCCGGCGCGCCAAGGTCAGCAGGATCGAGTCGCCGACCGCCATGCCGACCGAGTCGTTGACCTGCTTGAAGCGGTCGAGGTCGATCACCATCACGGTCGGCTTTAAGCGCGCTGTCGGTCTTGGCGAAGCCGAGCACGGCGTCGAGCCGGTCGAGGAACAATTCGCGGTTCGGCAGGCCGGTGAGATTGTCGTGCACGGCATCGTGCAGGAGCCGCTCCTCGGCGGTTTTGGATTCGGTGACGTCGGTCAGCGTGCCGACCAGCCGGATCACTTCGCCGTCGGAGCCGACCACCGGCCGCGCCCGCAACGCGAACCACAGATAATGGCCGTCGGCGGTGCGCAGCCGGAAATCCTGGGTGACCCGGCCGCGCCGCTGTTCGAGCACGTTGTCCAGCGTGGCGCGGAAGCGGTCGCGGTCGAGCGGATGCAGCACGTCGAGCCACTTCGCCGCCGAGCCTTCCAGCGTGCCCACTTTCAGGCCGAGGGCGGTTTCGGTCTCGGGGCTGGTGAAAACCTTGTCGGCGGCGACGTCCCAATCCCAGATCATGTCGCCGGCGCCGGTGAGCGCCAGCGCGCGGCGCTCGACGTCGGAGACGATGCCTTGGGTGATGCCGCCGGCGAAGGCGTGCTGCATCACCGTAAAGCCGATCAGCATGACGATGAGAACGAGGCCGCCGAGCAGCGCCGGGCCGACGATATCGTTGGTGACAAAGCCCAGGACGGTCAGCGCGGCGCCGAGCACCCAGACGACCAGCAGGAGCCAGGTCGGGATCAGCATCACCGCGCGGTCGTAGCCGTGGGTGGAGAGATAGACCACCAGGATGAAGCCGAACACGGCGACCAGAAACAGCGAGATGCGCGCGATGCCGGACGCGATATCGGGCGAGAACAGCGCGATGCCGACCAGCGCGCCGAGGAAGGCGAGCCAGCCGACGGTGATATGGGCGTAGCGCACGTGCCAGCGGTTGAGGTTGAGATAGGCGAACAGGAACACCAGCAGCGTCGCCGCCAGGATCGCTTCGCCCGACGCGCGCCAGATGCGCTCGGCGCCGGCCGACATGTCGAACACCTTGTTCCAGAACCCGAAGTCGATGCCGATATAGACCAGCACCGCCCAGCCGAGCGCGGCCGCGGCCGGAAACATCACGCTGCCTTTGACGACGAACAGAATGGTGAGGAACAGCGCCAGCAATCCGGCAATGCCGATGACGATGCCCTGGTAGAGCGTCAGCGAATTGACCTTGTCTTTGTAGGCGTCGGGTTCCCACAGATAGAGCTGCGGCACGTTGGGCGTGCGCAACTCGGCGACGAAAGTGATCACGGTGCCGGGATCGAGCGTGACGCGGAATACGTCGGCATCGGCGCTGTCCTGCGGTTCGGGCGGATCGCCCGAGGACGGCGTGATGTAGACGATGCGCGAGCGGCCGAGGTCGGGCCAGATCAATCCGGAGCCGACCATGCGGTAATGCGGCGCCACGATCAGGCGGTCGATCTGCTCGTCGCCGTTATTGGCGAGCGCGAACACCGCCCAGTTCTTGCCGGCTTCGCGGGCGCGCACCTCGATGCGCCGCACGATGGCGTCGGCGCCGGGCGCGGTCGAAACCTGGATGCGATCGCCTTCGGTGTGCTGCAAGTCGACGGCGTCGGTGAGATCGATGGCCGCCGCATCGGTGCGCACGTTGACGGCCTCGACCGCGCGCGCGGCGGAAATCCCGGCAACGGTGATGATCGCCAAAGCGACAAGGGAACCGCAGGCGCGGAACCTCGTGGCGCGCAAAAATGCCAAGAACAGCCCTCCGAGGCCGGCAGCCGGCGCCGATCGCGCCACGACGGTCACATGTCCCCCGAAACAATAGCGAACCGGCTTTGCGCCGAATTCGCGGCTGCTGGCTTCCCGGGCACCAAAACGAGCCAAAACCCCTGCGCCATAGGGCCTTAGTAGCCCTTGCCACGGTCCAGGGCAAGGATATTGCCGTTTACTTTCAAAGGGTCAGGCCGATCGTGCCGGGTCTTTTGCCGCCTGTATGAGGTGTCGGCGCGTGTGACAAGCGCGGACGGCGGCTTTAACATTTGCGCTGACAAGGAGCGGCAACAATGCCTGCGATCGATCCGGACGATCTGCCGAAGAAGAAGATCACCCACGACATCGGGCAGGAACTGGCGTTGCTCTCGGTGGGCGAACTCGCCGAGCGCGTTGCGCTGCTCAAGGAAGAGATCGCGCGCCTTGAAGCGGAGATGAAGCGCAAGAACGCGTCCAAATCGGCGGCGGATATGTTCTTCAAAAAATAAGCTTTCGAAACTTGGTTAACGGCCGTGAGCCGCGTATTTCAAGCCAAACAGATTTGGTTAATGACGCCGGCCGCACATCTCATATTAAGCTGTAGAAAGATTCGGCAAGTTTCTGCGATTCCTTAACCTTTCGTTAAGCTTTCTCGTTCATTACAGCTATTGTCCATCTTCTGGACATCGAGTGGCTCCTGTCCACTCTGTTTGACGCCTCCCTGTTATCACCTTGAGCCGCCGGCAACGGCGGCTCTTTTTTTATGCTTTTGCGCTATCAGGGCATTCGGCGTGGCAACGCAGCAACTATGTCGAAAGCTTTGCGGCAACCCCGCTGGACTCGAAGGCCGTCGCGAGCGATGCTGCCCGCCGGTGTGAGGCGTACCAATGTCCGAGAAGCGTTCGATCGAGGCCAATGCGGTCTCCTTCAGTGAGCGGCTGGCCAATTCGCAAGTGTTCGCCACCCTGTTTCGCGACGGGATGGCGCTGGTCGAGGAGACGGCGAGCTATCTCGACGGCGCAGGCCGGGCGGAATCCAAGAAACTCGAACGCAGCGCCGGCTTTGGTTTACGCCACCGAGAGCATGCGGCTGACCACGCGGCTGATGCAGCTCGCCTCCTGGCTGTTGCTGCACCGCGCGGTCAAGGAAGGCGAGATGACGCTCGCCCAGGCCAGCAAGGAAAAGAGCAAGGTGCGGCTTGCGGCCTGCGACCCGGGCGACGCGAAATCGATCGCGCTGTTGCCGGAGAAGCTCCAGGAGCTGATCGGCCGCTCGGTCAAGCTGCAGGCCGAAGTGCGCCGGCTCGACGCCACCATGCACGCGCCGCAGCCGATGAAGATGGCCGTCGGCAACCCGGTCGAGCGGCAGATGGGGCTGTTGAAGGCCGCGTTCGAGCAGGACGGGCTGTAAAGCCTCACTTCACCGGCGCCGCATCGGGAATGAAACGCTGGCCGAACACCGGCTCCTTGTAGGGCGTCGGCGGCAATTCCCAGGCGCCCGTCGACGGCGGCCGCACTTCGGCGTCGACATGCACGTCGAGCAGGAACGGCTTGTTCGCCTTGATGGCGTGTTCGAGCGCGCCGCGGAAATCCTCCGATTTGGTCACGGTGAGCGCCTCGACGCCGGCGGCTCTCGCCCAGGCGGCGAAATCCGGATTGAACGGTTTCTTGTTGGCGCCCTGGTGGAACATGGTGCCGTATTCGCGGCCGCCGAACATGCCGAGCTGGATGTCGCGGATCGAGACCCAGCCGAAATTGTTCCAGATCACCCACACCACCGGAATGTCGTATTCGACCGCGGTGCACAGCACGTGCGGCACCATGGTGAAGCAGCCGTCGCCGGTGACCGCGACCACCGGCCGATCCGGCGCCGCGAGTTTGGCGCCGAGCGCGCCGGACGCGCCGAAGCCCATGCCGGAAAAGCCCCAGGAATTGAGCATGGTCTGCGGCTGTCGCGCGTTCCAGAACTGCATGTACCAATTGTGGCTGACGCCGACGTCGCAGCAGATGATGCCGTCCGGCGGCAGCACCGCCTGGCAATCGGCGACCACGCGCTCCGGCCGCATCGGCGAGGCGTGGATCTCGAAATTCGGCCGAACGAATGTTTCCCACTCGGCGCGCCATTTGGCGATGTCGGCGAGCCATTCCTTGTGTGCTCGGTTTGGCGCCGCGGCGCTCGAGCTCGGCAAGAAGCTGGCGCAGGAAGGTGCGCGCGTCGGCGAGGATGCCGAGGTCCGGCGGATAATTGCGGCCGAGCTCGGCCGGATCGACGTCGACATGGATGAGCTTTGTGTGCGGAAAATTCCACGAATAGCCGGGCATCCATGACGACGCCGAGCGGTCGTCGAAGCGCCCGCCGATGGCGATGACGACGTCGGAGCGGCGGCCGGCTTCGTTGGCCGGAAACGCGCCGTTCCGGCCGATGAAGCCGAGCGACAGCGGATCGGTCATGTCGATGCAGCCCATGCCGTTGGGCGACGAGATCACCGGGATGCCGAGCTTTTTGGCGAATTCGGTGAGTTCGCGGCTGGCTTCCGACAGCGTGACGCCGTGGCCGATGAAGAGCACCGGCCGCTGCGCGGCAAGGATCATGTCGAGCGCGCGCGCGATGTCGTCGGGCGAGGCGCCGCTTCGTTGCGTGTTGAACGGCGGCGCCGGCGGCGGCATCTCGACGTCGTCTTCCTCCTGAAAGACGTTGAACGGCACGTCGATATTCACCGGGCCCGGCCGGCCGGACAGCATCGTGGTCATGGCCTGGCGCAGCGCCAGCGGCAGCATGTCGACGCGGGTCGGCTGGAAACTGCGCTTGACCACCGGGCGCAGCACGTTGACGAAATCGGCCTGAAAATGCCGGTTGATCTCCTGGAACGGGCTGCGGTTGAACTGCGAGGTCGGCACATTGGCGGTGATGGCGAACACGGCCGAGGAATCGGTCAGCGCGCAGGCCAGCGGCATGACGATATTGGCCGAGCCCGGCCCGCACGAGGTCAGGTCGCCACCGGCTGGTGGCGCACCCGGAAATAGGCGTCCGCCATATGGGCCGCGACCTGCTCGTGGCGCGGCGAGATGAGCTTGATGCGGTCGCGCGCCTCGTAGAGCGGATCGAGCATGCCGACATTGCCGTGGCCGCAAATGCCGAACACATAAGGAATGTCGTTGGCGATCAGATAGTCGGTGATCAGCTCGGCGCCCTTCATGCGTGGCATTGGTGCTCCTTCAGGTCCTTAAAGCGATGTGCGGCGTAACCTAGACTGCGCTAGAATTGATCCGCAATAGTCGTCGTAAAGGTAATGAGCGCGTTGCAAGGAATGGACCGATGATCCTGCTCTCCAACGGCGGAACGAACGCGCATCGCAGCCGGGCGGCCTCGGATACGATGGTGATCGGCACCGTCGACGGCGTCGTTCTGCTCGAGCGCGGCCGCTCAGGGCTGGAAAATCAAGCACCGCGCGCTCGGCGGCTGTTCCGTCAGCGCCGTCACCGCGTCCGAGGACGGCACCTTGTTTGCCGCGACCCACGGTTTTGGCGCCGCCGCGCAGCGACGACGGCGGCTTGACCTGGACCTGGATCCTCGATGGCCTCGACCACATGGACCTGTGGTCGGCGCGCGCCGGCAAGCTCAAGGGCCGCGACGTGGTCTGCGTCGGCTCGCTGCCGGCGCATCTTTATATCAGCGAGAACCGCGGCCAGACCTGGCGCGAACTGCCGGCGCTGCGCAACGCGCCCAGTGTCGCCAAATGGTGCTTCCCGCCGCCGCCGCGCATCGGCCACGTCAAGGATATCGTGTTCGACGGCGACCGCTTGCTGGTCGGCATCGAGATCGGCGCTTTGCTGGTGTCGAAGGATTTTGGCGAAAGCTTCACCGAGCTTGTCGTCGATCCCGATCCGGTCGAATGCGATATCCATCGGGTGCTGGTGCATCCCGATCGCCCGCATCGCCTCATTGTCGCCAACGGCATCGTCGGCGTGATGTCGAGCGACGACGACGGCAAGACCTGGCGCAAAATCCGATGCCGCCCTATGCCGATTATCCCGACGCCATCGTCGTGCATCCCGACGCGCCGGACACGGTGTTCCTGACCGCCGGCGTCGGCTGGCCGTCGCAGTGGTACGCGATCGGCAAGGCGCGCGGCAAGATCGCGCGCAGCCGCGATGGCGGCAACACTTGGCAGAGACTTCTCGGCGGTCTGCCGAACGGCCAGCGCGCCCTGTTCAGCGCGCTCACCATCGAAGCGTGGCCGGGCGGCTCGGCGTTGTTTGCCGTCGACACCGACGGCGAAGTCTTCGAGAGCACCGATGAAGGCGACACCTGGACGAACGTGGCCGAAGTGCCGCCGGTGTCGAAGGGCGAATTCTACCGCGCCTTGGCGCGCGACCGCGGCAAGCTTGCGGTCGACGACATCGTCGTCGGCAATTCCGCAACCGAGCGGCTCGCCAAAGTGGCCGCGCGTCGCTGAGCAATCAGAAGCGCGGTTTGTAGCCAGATCCGTCCTTCTCGATATGGCCGGCGAACGGGAAGCCGACATGGCCCGGGAAAACCAGCGCGCCGGTCGACGCGCAATCGTCCAAGACGCGGCGGCGGCTCACGCGGGCTTCCTCGACATTCGAGTTCTTCGGGAAATTCCAGTCCGGATAATAGACCTGCAGCAAGTGATGAAAGACGTCGCCAATGAGCGTCGCGCGATTGCCGCCGACGTTCAGGTTGAAAACGAAATGTCCCGGCGAATGGCCGCCGGCGGGCTGAATGTCGATGAATTCGTCGAGGCGATGCGGCCCGGTCACGAGATCGGCGCGCCCGGCTTCGACCACCGGCACGACACATTCGCGAAATGAGCCGAATTCCGTCGGCGCGGTCGCGGGATCGTTGTCGAGTTTCTGAAAATAATCGAAATCGAGTTTTGAGAACACGTAGCGCGCGTTGGGAAATCTCGGCACCCACTTGCCGTCCTTGAGCTGGGTGTTCCAGCCGACATGGTCGTGATGCAGGTGCGTGCACATCACCAGATCGATCTCGTCGGGCCGCGCGCCGGCCGCGGCGAGGCGGTCGAGCCAGGGCGTGTCGAGCATGTTCCACGCCGGCCGCAAGCGGCCGCGATTTCTGGTTGCCGCAGCAGCCGTCGATCAAAATCTTGCGGCCGTCGAGCTGCAGCAGCCAGCTGTGCACGCTCAGCTTGATCTTGCGCGAGGCCGGATCGTAGTGATGGGGCGCCGAGCCAATGCGCGTGCTCGGCGAGTTGCGCCTCGGTCACCGCCGGGAAAATATCCGCCACCGGATAGATCGGCAGATAGGTTTCCTCGATGCGGGTGACGGTGGCCTTGCCGACTTTGAAAACTGACATCGGCCCCGCCCGCTATCGCCCTGGTGCCGCCGCGGCGGGCTTTACGTCTTGAGGAAGCCGGAAAACTTCTTCTGGAAGCGCGACACGCGGCCGCCGCGGTCGATCAGGTGCTGCTGGCCGCCGGTCCAGGCCGGATGCGACTTCGGGTCGATGTCGAGATGCAGCGTATCGCCCGGCTTGCCCCAGGTGGTCCGGGTGGTGAATTCGGTGCCGTCGGTCATGATCACTTTGACGGTGTGGTAGCCGGGATGGGTGTCGGGTTTCATGGTGTTGGTACCGCGTCGGGTCTATCTGTGTTGAGGAATTTGGCCGCTCTATACCGCGACGGGCCCGGCGAGACAAGCGGACGCTGCGTCCTTAAGCGCACGTTGCCAGGGCAGCCCGCAAGCGGCATTGTCCGGCCCAAAGCGGCGGCCGAGCCGCCAAAAAGGCATTGCGGCGCATGAATTTCACGACCGATAACGATGCTGCGACGCTGCCGCGGCCGACGCCGTCGGCATCCGCGACGGCAGCCGAGCAGGCGGTCTCGGCGCGCCAGCCCGATGCGCCGGACAAGCGCAAGACCAATCTGCGGCCGCTCGCTTCGCTCTTGCCCTACGTCAAGCGCTACCGCGGCCGCGCGCTCGCCGCGCTCGGCGCGCTGGTCGTGGCGGCGCTGACCACGCTGATCGTGCCGGTCGCGGTGCGGCGCATGATCGATTTCGGCTTCACCGGCGCGCGGCGTCGAGCTGATCGACAGCTACTTTCTGGTCATGATCGGCGTCGCGGCGCTGCTGGCGCTGGCGAGCGCGTTGCGCTACTTCCTCGTCACCACGCTCGGCGAGCGCATCGTCGCCGATTTGCGCGGCGACGTGTTCGCGCACCTCACCTCGCTCTCCGCCGACTTTTTCGACGAGGCCAAGACCGGCGAGGTGATCTCGCGGCTCACCGCCGACACCACGCAGATCAAGGCCGCGGTCGGCTCTTCGGTCTCGGTCGCCTTGCGCAATTTCGTGCTGTTCGTCGGCGCCAGCGCCATGATGGTGGTGACGAGCCCGCGGCTGTCGGCCTTCGTGCTCGGCGCCATTCCGATCATCGTGTTGCCGCTCTACGCCTTCGGCCGCGCGGTGCGCCGCCGCTCGCGCTCCGCCCAGGATACGCTCGCCGATGCGTCGGCCTATGCCGCCGAACTGATCGGCGCGGTGCGCGTGCTGCAGGCCTTCACCAACGAGCGGCTCGGCATCGCGCGCTTCCGCGCCGCGGTCGAGCGCGCGTTCGACGCCGCGCGCCATTCGATTCGCGCTCGCTCGATCCTCACCGCGTTCGCGATCTTTCTGGTTTCCACGAGCGTCGTCGTCGTGCTGTGGATCGGCGCGCAGGATGTGCTGGCCGGCACATATGACGCCGGGCCGGCTCAGCCAATTCATTCTCTATGCCGTGCTTGCCGCGAGCGCGCTCGGCTCGCTGTCGGAAACCGGCGGCGAGATGGCGCAGGCCTCGGGCGCGGCGGAGCGGCTGTTCGAAATTCTCGCCATCAAGCCCGCGATCGCGCCGCCGCCGCATCCGGCCGCGCTGCCGTCGCCGCCGCGCGGCGAGGTCGCGTTCGAAGACGTGAAATTCTCCTATCCGACGCGGCCCAATGTCTTGGCGCTCGACGGTGTGTCGTTTCACGGTGCGCCAGGGCGAGAAGGTCGCGATCGTCGGGCCGTCGGGCGCCGGCAAGAGCACGATCTTTCATCTCTTGCTGCGCTTCTACGATCCGACCGCCGGCCGCGTTGCGCTCGATGGCGTGCGCCTTGCCGATCTCGATCCGGCGGATTTGCGCGCGCGCATCGCGCTGGTGCCGCAGGACAGCGTGATGTTCGCCACCTCGGTGCGCGACAATATCCGCTTCGGCCGGCCGCGAGGCGAGCGATGCCGACGTCGCGCGCGCCGCGGAGCTCGCGCATGCGGCGGCCTTCATCGCGGCGCTGCCGCAAAGGTTCGATACGCCGGTCGGCGAGCGCGGCGTCACGCTGTCGGGCGGCCAGCGCCAGCGCATCGCCATTGCGCGCGCCATTTTGCGCGACGCGCCGCTGCTCCTGCTCGACGAGGCGACCTCGTCGCTCGACGCCGAAAGCGAGACCCAGATCGCCGCGGCGCTTGCCGACCTGATGCGCACGCGCACCACGCTGGTCATCGCCCATCGGCTGGCGACGGTGCAGTCCTGCGACCGCATCCTGGTGCTCGACGCCGGCCGCATCGTCGAGGAGGGCACGCACCAGACGCTGGTCGCGCACGGCGGCCTCTATGCGCGGCTGGCGAAGCTGCAGTTCCAGGGCGTCTGATTTCACGGCCGCCAGCTCATGCGATGCACCGGCTTGCCGGAGATCGGATTTTCGCCGGCGCCGGTGATGAGAAATCCGAGCCGGCGGTAAAAGCCGATAGCGCGGGCATTGTCGATGTTGACGTCGAGATCGAGGCCGGCCGGCGACATGCGCTTGGCTTCGGCGATCAGCGTCGCGCCGACGCCGGAGCGCCAATATTCCGGCGCCACCACGATCTGGTCGAGATAAAACGTGCGCGGATCGACGGTGACGAAGCCGATCATCGTGCCGTCGGTTTCCGCGATCACGACTTCGGCGACCGGCAACAGCTCGTTGCGCCAGCGCTCGCGCCACCAGTCGAGCCGCTCGGCGAAATCAAGCTCCGGATAAGCGGCTTGCCAGGTCCGCAGCCACAGCGCGACGGAGGCGTCCTCGTCGCGCGGCTGGTAACGGCGCAGCGTCGCCGCCGGCATCCTCACCGCTCCGTCAATTTCAGCTCGATGCGGCGGTTGTGGCTGAAGGCTTCGTCGCTGCTGCCGGGATCGATCGGCTGGAACTCGCCGAAGCCGGCGGCGACCAGGCGCTGCGGCGACACGCCTTTGCTGATCAGATATTGCACCACCGAGATGGCGCGCGCCGCCGACAGGTCCCAGTTCGACTTGAACGGCGAGGTCGCGCTGAGCTGCCTGGTGTCGGTGTGGCCGTCGACGCGCAGCACCCAGTTGATCTCGGACGGAATTTGCTTTTCCAGATCGAGCAGCGCGCCGGCGAGCTGGTCGAGCTCGGCGCGGCCTTCCGGCCGCAGCGCCGCCTGGCCACTGTCGAAGAACACTTCCGACTGGAACACGAAGCGGTCGCCGACGACGCGGATGTCCGGCCGGTTGCCGAGGATGTCGCGCAGCTTGCCGAAGAAATCCGAGCGGTAGCGCGACAATTCCTGCACGCGCTGCGCCAGCGCCACGTTCAGCCGCTGGCCGAGGTCGGCGAGGCGCAGTTGCGAGTCCTTGTCCTTCTTCTCGGAAGCGCCGAGCGCATCTTCGAGCGCGCCGATCTGTTTGCGCAGCGCGCTGATCTGCTGATTGAGGTTCTCGATCTGCGCCACGGCGCGCGCGGTCGCATCCTTCTCCAGGTCGATCTTGGCGTTGTCGCCTTCGCTCGGTCCCGGCGCGGGATTTGGACTCGTGCCGGCGGCGCCGCGCAGCCGGTCGCGCTCGCCTTCGGCGGCCGACAGCGAGGCGCGCAGCTGCGCCACCTGGTCTTCGAGATTGGCTTTGCCGGTCTGCTCCAGCGACAACAGCTGGCTCAGCCGCGAGATCTGCGCATTGAGCCGCGCCAGCGCGGTGTCCTTGCCGGCGACTTCCTGCGACAGGAAGAATTGCGCCACCATGAAAACGGTGAGCAAAAAGATGACCGACAGGATCAAGGTCGACAAGGCGTCGACGAAACCCGGCCAGTAATTCATGCCGCTGTCGCGACGGCTGCGGGAGAGCGCCATGGGGCCTCCTGAATATTTTCTTGCCGGTTATCTCTCGACCGGTTCCCGCGCCACCTGCTCCATGAAGCGGCGCAGATCGCGGTTGAGCTTGGCCTGCTCGCCCGCCCAATCGCGGATCATCTGCTGCTCGCTGCGCATATGCTGCACGAGCCCTTGGATCGCCTCGGCGAGATTGGCCATGGCGACCGTGGTCGCCTTGTTGCCGCCGCCGTCCTCGATCGAATGGCGCAGCCGCTCGAAGGCGTCGAGGATGCCGGCGCGGCAGCGCCGCGCCGCCGCTCGTGGTGCCGACGCCGAGGTCCTGCACCGTGGTGGCGAGCCAGTCTTCGAGATTGGTGTAGAAGCGGTTTTGCGCCTGGCTGGTCTGCAGATCGAGAAAGCCGAGGACCAGCGAGCCGGCGAGCCCGAACAGCGACGACGAGAATGAAATGCCCATGCCGCCGAGCGGCGCGGCGAGACCTTCCTTGAGCGCATCGAACACCGTATCGGCGTCGCCGCCGATTTTCAGGCCGTTGATGATGGTGCCGACGGAACCGACGGTCTCGATCAGGCCCCAGAACGTGCCGAGCAGGCCGAGGAAGACCAGGAGCCCGGTGAGATAGCGCGAAATGTCGCGCGCCTCGTCGAGCCGCGTCGCCAGCGAGTTGAGAAAGGCGCGCATGGTCTGCGCCGAGATGGCGACGCGATCGACCCGCTCGCCGCCGAGCATCGCCGCCATCGGCGCCAGCATCTTGGGTTCCCGCCTGGCGGCGAGTTTCGGATCGGCGCTGCGGTAGCCGTTGACCCAGGCCACTTCGGGAAACAGCCGGATGACGTGGTGGAACGACAGGATGATGCCGATCAACAGCACGGCGATGATCAGGCCGTTGAGCCACGGATTGGCGAGGAAGGCGTTGAGGATCTGGCGCTGCAGCACGAACGCGATCAGGCCGCACAGGATCAGGAACACCAGCATCCGGATCAGGAAGATGCGGGGTGACGAAAGCTTGGTGAGGTCGTTCGCCATCGGTCCGGTTCAGCGCGCGGAATCGCCGCCCAATAATGGCACAGCGCGTATGACAGGAGAACGCATGTTCGTCACCCTTGACTATCGGCCGCAGCCGGCAACTTGGCGCAGGTTTTGCGGCGGGTTGATGGCACCTATGGCGCAACGGCCTCCTTGCTTGTCTCCTGACTGGCCTCCTTGCCTGCCGCCTTGAGCAGGCGCAGCAGTTCGCGGTGCATGGTGTCGTTGCCGGCGGCGACCTGCCCCTTGGTCAGGACGGCATCTTTGCCGTCGCAATCGCTGACGAAGCCGCCGGCTTCGCGCACCAAGATTATTCCGGCGGCGAGATCCCACGGCGACAGATCGCGCTCCCAATAGGCATCGAGCCGGCCGGCGGCGATCCAGGCGAGATCGAGCGTCGCCGCGCCGTAGCGGCGCAACCCGGCGAAGTTCTGTTGGGCGGCGGCGATCTCATGGCGCGCCAGCGCCAGATCGCCGCGGCCGTAATGCGGCATGCCGCAGGCGACCACCGCGTCGGCCAGCCGCTCGCGCGCCGCGACCCGGATGCGCTGGTCGTTGAGGAACGCGCCCTTGCCGCGCTCGGCGATGAACAGCTCCTCGTTGGCCGGATTGTAGGTCAGCCCGGCGACGATGGCACCGTCGCGCTCGAGCGCGATCGAGACCGCGAAATGCGGGATGCCGTGCAGGAAATTGGTGGTGCCGTCGAGCGGATCGACGATCCACCTGTGACTCGTGTCGGTGCCGGCGCGCGCGCCGCCTTCCTCGCCGAGAAAGCCGTAAGCCGGCCGCGCCTTGGCGAGTTCCTCGTAGACGATCTGCTCGGCGCGGCGGTCCGCGGCGGTGACGAAATTGCGCGGCCCCTTGAGCGACACCTGCAAATGCTCGATCTCGCCGAGATCGCGCTTGAGGCTTCGCCCGGCGCGGCGCGCGGCCTTGATCATGACGTTGAGCACGGCGGAATGCAGCATGGCGGTCCCGTACCTGTCGCGGGGGTTTGGCGCAAGCTCTTCATCCGCCCCCGCGATAGCGGGGGAGGGGGACCGCCCTGCGAAGCAGGGTGGTGGAGGGGGCGCAGGACTCGACGCGCCGCAAGAGTCTTGATGATATCCGGACATATTCGCTCGTTTCTGCAGAAATCTTCTGCAACGAAAACGAAGCTTGGAGTCCAGCGCCCCCTCCACCACGGTTCGCTCGCTACGCGAGCTCCAGTGGTCCCCCTCCCCCGCTATCGCGGGGGCGGATGGTGCGCGCGATCCCGTTCTCACAACGCGATCCGCGTCGGAGTTTTATCCAGGGCGAGGTGCGAATTGGCAAAGTCCGCTTCGCTATCCACCACTCGCCACTTGCTTTTGTCTTCCCTCAAAAAGAAGAAGGGAGGCGGAACGCCGGCAAACGCTGGTCACCACCGCCGCATCTTGCGATGCGGCGCGCGCCCTTTTGGAGCGCGCTCGCCTGACGGCGTTCCACCACGGCTCTCACCTAAGGGAATTATTCCATCCCAAAGGCTCGGCTTCAGGCCAGGCTTCCTGGGACGCGGTCTGAACGGGCGTTACCCGCCTTCGCCTGTCCCAGTCCAGGGAAGCACCTCCCACCCCGGTCATAATGCCGGGAGACATGATGCCCAAGCCGCCCGAGAGCAGACGTGCAAAACCACCCGCGGGCACCGCACCCGCTCCACCCTTCGGCATGCCTCCGGAAGGCGTCCTTGGTGAGCGGGATTTTCGCCATGTAACTTAAATAGAGACGAATGTCAAGTGTCGTCTCTTTATAAGTTGACAAAATAGGATCATTAGCCTATAAATCTCCAATAATAGGACGAAAATGATTCCCAAGATTTGGCGTCTCAGTGAAAACAGCGGCGATGACAATCTCGGCCTCACCTGCACCGAGCAGGGCTTGATGCTTGGCCGAACCGCTTTGATCGAGCGCCGCGACGGCCGCTTTGTCGTGCGCGAGCGGAGTGAAATCGAACAGCTGTTGGGCTGCGCCTATCGGTCAAATGTTGTCGTCGACCGGCTCATGCCCGGGCTCGCGACCGTGGCCGCTGCCCTGAACGCGAACGATCAAGCCCTGGCGCGGATCGCCGCGGTGCATCTGCGCATCCCCGATCTACCCGATCAGGCCGCGCGCGACGCCATGAAAGCGGCTGATGTTTTCATCCAGTCGGTCGATTGGAATCCGGCGCTGCATCCGCGAGCCGATACGCCGCCGAATCCCGGTTGGTTTGCGCCAACGGGCGGCGCCGGCGGCGGCATTTTCGGAACACGACCATCGCAAAATCATGTACTACCGCCCCAGCGCTCCGATGCCTCGGCAAACGCCGGCGACGATTGGGTCAAGTTGCGGCCCGGACCGCAGCGCATCGACGAGTTCGCCGACTATCTTCGAATGGATCGCCAACGAAAAACCGGAAGGCGAGCACGCGATAGTGCTGGATCAAACGCTATTTTTACAACGTCGGCTACCCGGGCAGCGGGGCGAGCGCTCTACAGCGCTCTGACCGTTCTGCTCAGGCCTGGCACCACGAAAGTAGATCGACAGCTACTTCTCGATCAGCAACTCGATGTCTTTACCCGCGCTGATCCTGGCGCGTACGCACGAACCCGAGATTGGGCGAGTGGCGCGGACTTCTGGCAGGCGCGCCTGCCGTCGGTCGTCGCTGGCGATGCCGCGCGGGGAGCAGGCCTCGGAGGCGTGGACCAATGGCTGGGCCAGGCGAGGACAATGCTTCGATCAACTGCTCCGTGACGATCTGCTCCTCGTGCCTTTTCGAACTATCGACAATTCACCGACTTGTCGGCGGCCAGCATCAAATCTATCGACCTCAATGCCGGTACTTACCAAGAAGCGGCGCGCCAGTTTTACGGCGCTAACGGCATTAGATGGCTTTGGCGACTTCGAAGGCGGTAGTTTGCTCACGACAACAGTTAAATCGCCTGACATCAGTGATCGGATGCTGAATTTGGTAGTTCCGAAGGGGGCTATGACCGAAGTACAAGGCGCTGCCATTGAGGCTGCGCGATCAAGAGCGTTGATTGCAATCGCGCTCCGGTGAAATGTCCTCGCGCCCTTGCAGGCGGATACATGGTATCTCGCTTCTTGCCTGCGCGACGCTCTTGTGCGCGGCGTAGCCTTCGCGGCGCCCAGCTGGGTGTCGTACCAGTCGCTGTTACGTCACCGGCAGATACCGATAGTCTGCGCCGCGCATTCTTGGACGTAATCGCCAGGAAGAACGCTATCGTCCCAACGCCACCCAAGGACAATTGGCCGCCGCCTGTTCTGCTAAAATATGCCGGCGTGAAGAGGTGGTCGGCTTTCGCCCGCAACGCATCGATTTGGAGCATCAGAGAGATGGACGGCAATTACCAAATCGGCGGCTATCTAGACCATCCCGACGGATATTGGGTGCCAGACGCCGAGAAAAAAGTCGACTTTCCTCCCGGCTCGAGGGTTGAAGTGGTGATCGATCGCATGATCGCGATCTTGCAGGATGCCGCTGTGCAGCAAGCGTTGCCCCGGATGGAGCGCAGCGTATCCGCCATGCCGCGGGCATAGATGCCGTCTCAGATCTCGCTGCGCTCCATCCGGGTAATCGCCTGCTGCTTCGACGAGCTTGCCGCGCTCCTTAATCGACGTGCGATGAGGAGTGCGATGCGCAATTCCTCCCCGCTTGCGGGGGAGGGTAGGGAGGGGGCCTGCGGCATCACCCCTTGGCAAGCGGCGTCTAACCCCCCCGCGCATCGCTTCGCTCGCTCCTCCCCCGCAAGCGGGGGAGGATTTTTACGCCGGCGGCTTCCTCAACGCATCAATCCACTTCTTCGCCTCAGCTTCGCCCGCCGCGCGGGTGTCGGGGTCGAGCTTGGCGACGAAATCGTCGAGCGCGAGATCGGTCTCGCCGCGCGCTTTGGAGATCAGGTGCCACTTGGCGGCCTCGACCGGATCGGCCGGCGCGCCGAGGCCGGAGGCGAGGATGTGGGCGAGGCGGTCTTGCGCGATCGGCGTGCCCTGCAGCGCCGCTTTGCGGAACAGCGCCGCGGCGAGCTTCTGGTTGCGGTCGACGCCGTCGCCGTTATAGAGCGCGATGGCGTATTCGACTTCGGCGTCGGTGTTGTCGGCGAGCGCGGCGAGCGCCGAACAGCTGCACCGCCTCGTGCATGTCCTTCGGCACGCCGCGGCCGTCCTTGTAGAACGTGCCGAGCGCATATTGCGCTTCCGGATTGCCGGCCTCCGCGGCGACGCGCAGCAGTTCGGCGGCGCGGTTGAAATCCTGCGGGAACAGTTGGCCCTCGATATAGAGCAGCGCCAGATCGTAAGCGGCGATCGGCTGGCCGAGCTTGGCCGCGGCGGCGAGCCATTTGGCGCTCGCTCGCGGTCGCGCGGGCCGGCGCGGCCGTCGAGGCGGAACATCGCCAGCGCGAACATCGCGTCGGCGTCGCCGCGGTCGGCGGCGAGCTTGTACCATTCGGCGGCCTTCTTATCGTCCTGCGGAACGCCGAGGCCGTTGGCGTAAAGCTCGCCCAGAAGCGTCATCGATTTCGGATCGCCTTGTCGTCGACGCGCTTGGTCGCCAGCGCGAACGCGGTGAGTAGTAGCCGCGCTGGAACGCGCCGAAGGCGAGGTCGGGTCGCGGCCGTGCCGCGGCCGGTGCGGCGGCGCGGCTTGCCGGGCGCCGCGGCGGCGCGGCTTCGGCTTTGCCGGTGCGGCTTTGGCGCGGCCGGCGCGGCGGACTTTGCTGCGCCGGCGAGGCAATGGCGACGCCGCGGCAGGCCGAATGCCGCGAGCGCAAGCGTCGCCGCGAGCGCGAGCGCTGCGCAAGCCGATCGCCAATGCGATCATGGCGACCGGCGCGGCGAGAATTTCGGCTCGCCGCCGCCACCGCTGCGCGCTCCGCCTTGCTCGCGTCCATATCCATTCACCGAGCGCGACGAAATCGGCGCCGGTCTGCGCCAGCGGCCGACCTCGTCGGCGCTTGCGGCATAGCCGATGCACGGCATTTCGAGGAGTTCCGCCCACCATTCACGCCGTTCCTCCACCGGCGCCGAACGGCGGCGTGCCCATGCCCGCGGCGATCGGGCTTCGCCGAACATCACGTAGTCGGCGCCAGTCTTCGCCGCGAGCATGGCATCATGACGGCTGCGCAAGCCGCCGGCGCCGGCGATGCGGTCGGGCTTGAGCATAGCGCAGCGCGGCGGTGAAAGCCTCGATGCCGGTGAGATGCGCGCCGTCGGCGCCGGCCCGCGCCGACGATTTCGGGCGCGGCCGTCGAGCAGGAGCGCGATGTCGCGGCGCTGCACGACGCGCGCCACCGCCTTGGCGCGGTTGATCAGCGCGCGCTCGTCGGCGTCGGCGAGGCGCAGCAGGACGGCGGCGATATCGGCGGCGGCGAGTGCCGCTTCGAGCTCGCGCGACAGAAACGCCGGCGGTATCGTCGAGCGGGGGTGACGAGATAAAGCCGCGGTGGGCGCGCGGCGCTGTGCGTGCCATGCGCCGTCGCATGGTCACAGCCGCTTTGCGTTCGAGATCGGCTTTCCATTGGCCGAGCGTGGCGAGGCTGTTCATCATGGCGCGGTGGCTGAAGGCGCGTTGCGCCGCCGCGACGTTTTCGGACTTGCCCGACCACGTCTTCTGCGGCGCGGCTGCAGCGCGCGGCCGTAGGAGAACGAGACGCGCCACGGCAGCGGCGCCCATCTTGTTCATGGCGTCGAGATGCGCGGTCGCCTCTTCGTCGGATTGGCCGCCGGACAGGAACGCGATGCCGGGCACCGCGGCCGGCACGCATTCCTTGAGCACGCGCAGCGTCTTCTCCGCGACTTCTTCGACCGAGCGCGCTTGCCGCGACTTCTTGCCGGGCACCACCATGTTCGGCTTGAGCACCATGCCTTCGAGCGCGACGCGGTTGAAGAACAGCTCCTGGAACGTTTCCTTGAGCACCCAGGTGGTGACCTCGGCGCAGCGGTCGATGTCGTGGTCGCCGTCCATCAGCACTTCGGGCTCGACGATCGGCACGATGCCTTCGTCCTGGCACAGCGCGGCATAGCGGGCGAGCGCATGCGCATTGGCGTTGACGCAGGTGTAGCTCGGCATGCCGTGGACCTCGCCGATGTCGATCACCGCGCGCCATTTGGCGAATTTGGCGCCGAGCCCGCGATATTCGGCGAGCCGCTCGCGCAAGCCGTCGAGCCCTTCGGTGACCACCTCGCCCGGGCAGTTACGGCAGCGGCTTTGTGCCCTTGTCGACCTTGATGCCGGGCAGCGCGCCGGCTTTTTCGATCAGCTTGACCAGCGGCGTGCCGTCCTTGGCGTTCTGGCGGATGGTCTCGTCATAGAGGATGACGCCGGAAATATATTTCGACATCGCCTCGGTGGTGCGGAACAGCATTTCGCGGTAGTCGCGCCGGCTGTCGGCGGTCGATTCCACGCCGAGCGCGTCGAAGCGCTTCTTGATGGTGCCGGTGGATTCGTCGGCGGCCAGGATGCCGCGGCCGGGGGCGACCATCGCCTGCCGCGACCTTGTTCAATTCGCTGAGATTCATCGCGCCCTCCTGCGAAGCATTCGGCGCCGGCGATGCCGGCGATTCGTGCCGCACTCTTACTCTATCCGCGCGTCTCGGCCGGGAAGTCCCGGAACCATGAGCACCTTAACGCCCGGCAGCGTCTTGCCTTCCAGCGATTCCAGGAAGGCGCCGCCGGCGGTCGAGACATGGGTCAGGCGGCCCATGACGCCGGCCACATTGAGCGCCGCCACGGTGTCGCCGCCGCCTGCAAAACTGACAAGCTTGCCGGCCGCCGTGAGTTCCGCCACCGCCTCGGCCACCTCGATCGTGCCGTTGTCGAACGGTTCGAGCTCGAAGGCGCCGAACGGGCCGTTCCAGACCAGCGTCTTGGAGCGGGCCAGCACCGAGATGACGTGCTCGATGCTGCGCGGGCCGATGTCCAGGATCATGTCGGCTGCGCCGACGTCGTCGACCGCGACGACGCGGGAGGGCACGTGCGCGGCGAGTTTTTGCGCCACCACCGCATCGACCGGCAGCACGATCTCGCGATGGAGCGACTTGGCCTTGGCCAGGATGTCGCGCGGCGTTCGGGATCGAGATCGTTCTCGCACAGCGACTTGCCGATCGGCTTTGCCCTGCGCCGCGAGGAACGTATTGGCCATGCCGCCGCCGATGATCAGCGTCTCGACCTTCGAGCAAGCAGATGGCCGAGCAGATCGAGCTTGGTCGAAATCTTGGCGCCGCCGACGATCGCCGCCACCGGATGCTCCGGCGTCTCGAACGCTTTTTCCAGCGCATCGAGCTCGGCCTTCATGGCGCGGCCCGGATAGGCGGGCAAGTTCGAGGCCGTCACGATCGCGGTGTTCGAGGCGTGCTCGCGGTGCGCGGCCGAAAACGCGTCGTCGACGAACATGTCGCCCAGCGCCGCGAGCTTTCTGGCGAACGCCTTGTCGTTTTTTTCTTCCTCGGGATGGAAGCGGGTGTTTTCCAGACAAAGAATGTCGCCGTTCTTCATCGCGGCGATGGCGGCTTCCGCTTTCGGGCCGACGCAGTCTTCGGCGAACGCCACCGGCCGCTTGACGATGCGCGCGACTTCGGCGGCGACGGGCCGCAGCGAATCCTTCGGATCGGGCCCCTTCGGCCGGTTGAGATGCGACAGCAGGATGACCTTGCCGCCCTTGTCGGCGAGCTCGGTGATGGTCGGGGCGATTTCCTCGATGCGGGTCGAGTCGGCAACCTTGCCGTCCTGCATCGGCACGTTGAGGTCGACGCGCACAAGCACGCGTTTGCCTTTGACGTCGGCATCGTCGAGGCTGCGGAAGGCTTCATGACGCGCGGTGCAAAGCTTGCGCAATCGAGCGTTCAGGCGAGCTTGCCCATCGCGACCGCGGTGTCGACCATGCGATTGGAGAAGCCCCACTCGTTGTCATAC
Source organism: uncultured Alphaproteobacteria bacterium (assembly GCA_963831975.1). Classification (GTDB taxonomy): domain Bacteria; phylum Pseudomonadota; class Alphaproteobacteria; order Rhizobiales; family Xanthobacteraceae; genus BOG-931. The sequence continues at coordinate 555,671 of CAWHSO010000018.1, read as the reverse complement.
CACGACATCACGCGCACCAGCGTGCCGTCCATCACCTTGGTCTGGTCCATGTGGAAAACCGACGAATGCGGGTCGTGGTTGAAGTCGCTGGAGACGTTGGGCGCGTCGGTATAGCCGAGGATGCCCTTGAGCTGCTGCTCGGCGGCGCGCTTGACCGCGGCGTTGATCTCGTCCTTCGAGGTGGCGCGCTTGGCGACGAACTTGAAGTCCACCACCGAGACGTTCGGCGTCGGCACGCGGATGGCGACGCCGTCGAGCCGCCCGGCGAGCTCCGGCAGCACCAGGCCGACCGCCTTGGCGGCGCCGGTCGAGGTCGGGATCATGTTGAGCGCCGCGGCGCGCGCCCGGTAGAGATCCTTGTGCACCTGATCGAGCGACGGCTGGTCGTTGGTGTAGGAGTGCACCGTGGTCATGAAGCCCTTGTCGATGCCGACGGCGTCGTTGAGCACCTTGGCGACCGGCGCCAGGCAATTGGTGGTGCACGAGGCGTTGGAGACGACGGTGTGCGCCTTGGTGAGCTTGTCGTGATTGACGCCGTAGACCACGGTGAGATCGACGCCGTCGGCCGGCGCCGAGACCAGCACGCGCTTGGCGCCGGCGGTCAGGTGCGCCGAGGCCTTGTCCTTCGAGGTGAAGATGCCGGTGCATTCGAGCGCGATGTCGATGCCGAGCTCTTTCCACGGCAGTTGCGCCGGATCGCGTATCGGCGGTGCACCTTGATGGCGCCGTTGCCGACGCTGATGGTGTCGCCCTTGACCGTCACCTCGCCGGGGAATCGGCCGTGCACCGAATCGTAGCGCAAGCAGGTGCGCGTTGGTCTCGACCGGCGCCAGATCGTTGACGGCGATGACTTCGATATCGTGGCGGTCGGCCTCGACGATGGCGCGCAAAATATTGCGGCCGATGCGGCCGAAGCCGTTGATGGCAACGCGAACCGACATATTTCGCTCCCGGCTAGGGCTGCCTCATGCCCCGGTTTTGCGCGGCGTATCCAGCCTTTTTCTGCAAATCTATTTAACGGGGTCATTCGGCGACACAAGCCGATTTCACCGGTTGGTGTCCGAATTGCTGTTGAAATCTGTTCAGCCGGCCGATCGCGATCGCGGGCCAAGCGGGATCAGCGGTGCAGCGTGTGGGCGATCCAGATGCCCCCGATGTTGACCCATGTATTGCGGCAATAAATTCCGTGCAGCGGAGCGGAGGCCGCCGAGCGGGCTAACACCAGGAGCCGCCGCGGATCCACGCGGCGTGCTGCAGTCGCCGCCTGCATCCACGCCGATCCGTCGGCCGGCGCGCCGTCGTAATTGTCGTGCACAGCAATCCTCGACCCACTCGCCAGACGTTGCCGACCATGTCGTAGAGCCCGAACGGCATTGGGCGTGAATGAGCCGACCGGCGCCGTCTGCTCGTCGTCCCACGGGCTGCCGCAGCCGTCGCAGTCGGCGTTGTCCTTGCCGATCTCATCGCCCCAAGGATATGCCGTCGTGCGTTCCGGCGCGCGCGGCATATTCGTATTCGGCTTCGGAGAGCAACCGATAGGGTTTTCCCGGTCATCCTGGAAAGCCATTCGTACGTAGCTGCTCCGCATCGTTCCAGGTGACGTTGATGACCGGCTGCCGGCCGCGTCCCCATCCCGCTGTCGTCGATCTGACAGTCGCAATCGCCATATGTCGACGCAGATGTCCCAATCGGCGAATGTCACTTCATATTTTGACACGGCAAAGGGCTCTGCGATCGCGACATTGTGCTGCGGTCCATTCGTTCGCATTGCGCTCCTGGTTCGGAGTGCGGCGATCCCATCATGAACGAGCCTGCCGGCACGACCACCATCTCCGGGCAACAGTCCTGCCGCTTCGGCGCATTCGCGAAACGCAGTCGCCCGGCTTGAGCGCCTGCTCGGCTGCGGCGGTCAGCACGTAAGGCTTGATCGTGCGCTTGCGATGAACGGGCTTCACGATCGTATAGCACCAGCCATTCTGCCGCGACGAACGACTGTTCGACCAGCCGACAGACCGAGGATCGACGACTCGCCAGCGCCAGCCCGCCGACGAGCACCCGGACCCGCAGCGAGCGCCGGCTCGCGCCGTCTTCGCGGCTTTGCATGATGAAATCGCGGTCGGCGGCCGGGCAGATCGGCTGCGCGCTTGGCCAGCCAGCGTCCGCGCCTGCGTCGAGCGCAATGCCCATCAGCAGCGCATCGCGCTTCGAACGCTGCCGGTGCTCGCCTGCCAGGCGCGCCGCGCGGCTTCCAGCCCGCTGCGCCAGATCAGAAACTCGCGCTCCGCGGCGATCCATTCGCGCAGCTTGTCCCAGCGCCGGAAGATCGCCTCGTGCGCGACCTCCGCGTAGGTCTCGCCCGCCGTCGCGGTGCCGACGGTGACCAGGAGCCGGTTGGGATAATCGGCGAGATCGCGAAACCAGCCGCCATTCCTCGTCGGAGAACTCGGCGCGCGCGGCGCGGCGCCGCGTCGGCTCGCCGTCCTCGCGCACTGTCGGCGAGCCGGAAGCGTCAAGATGCGCCGCAGCGCATCCTCGGCGCCGGGATGCGTCCGCCAGAAACTTGTCGGCGCGCTCGACCAGCACGCCGCCAAGCTCGAACGATTGCGCCGGCAGCCGCAGCATACCGTCGCCTTGCGCGCACCATCTGCGCCCACATGTCGTCGAGCGTGTAGGAGAGCAGCGGCAGCGCGCCGACGTCCTTGATCGAATCCTCGGCCGTGCGCCGGGTGATGATGTCGATGAGCCCTTCGGTCTCGAAACGCGCGGCGAGAAGCTGCGCCGGGCGGCTGACGATCTCGCGCAGCTCCGCCTCGCGCAGCGGCGGCACGTCGATCTGCTGGCGCGCCCTTGAACAGCGCCTCGTCGCTTTGCAAATGGCCGAGGAAATCGGAGCGCATGCTCATCATCGTGCGCAGCCGCGGATCGCGGCAGCGCCTGCCGCGATCAGTTCGGAGAAACGCCGGCGCTGCAGCTTCGTCGGCGCGCACGTAAAGCTCTTCGCCCTGGTCGACGTAGAGGAAAAAGCCCGGCGGCTCCGATTGATCCAGTTCCTCGCGGCGGCGCTCGGTGGCGTCGATCAGATCGCGACAACGTCGCCTTGCCGTTCCCGCAGCAGATCGATCCAGCCATGCTGCTGCTTCACCCGTTCGGAGTCGGTCGCGCGCGAACTGCCAGGTATCGAGGAAACGATTCGATCAGCGCCTTGAGCGGCTCGGTGCCCGGCTTGAGCGACAGAAAGCACCATTGGCGGCTCTCGTGGAACGCCGCGCGGCCACGCGTTCGGCGCCGCGGCCTCGTCGCGGCCACGCCTGGCGCTTGAGCGCCGCCAGGACGCCGGCCTGCGCCAGCGAGGATTTGCCCACGCCCGAATTGCCGATCAGGATCGGTAGCCGGTCGGGCGCGCCGGCCAGCGCGGAAAGTACCTCGATGGTTTCGCGTTGCGGCCGAAGAAATAGTCGCTGTCCTTCTCCTCCATCGCTTCGAGGCCGCGATAAGGCGACGGTGTAACGCCACAATTCGCCGGGATGCGCGCCGTCGCCGGAGGCCGCTTCGAACAGCCGGCGCGACAGCCTTCTCCGACGCCGGGTCGGGGCTGACGATCCAGTGCAGGCGCCGCAGGAACGGCAGGCCCGGCGCCGTCTGGCCTTCGAGCAACACCACAGTCGAGCGGAAATTCGGCCGGCGCCTTCACCCATCTGTCGAGCGCCTCGTCGTATTCCGGCACCTGCCATTTGCCGATGCCCGCTTCGCCGACCAGCAGGATGAAAGCCGTCGCGTCGGCGATCTCCTGGGCGAGCTGCGCCGACCACGAGCCGCCGGCGCGCAGATTGCGTCGGAGCGAAGAAGACCGCGCGTCGTGGAATCCTTGCGCTCGATGGCGGCCTTCAGCCGTTTCGCCAGCGCCTGATCCGGCGAGTGATAGCTGAGAAACCAGCGCTGCATTCAATGCACCGCGGCATAGGTCGCCCATTGCGTCGCCGGAGAAGTACGCAATCCGCCTGCCATTAAACGCCGCAACGCGAAGCCCGCAACCGGATTGCACCCGGCCAGGGCTTGGCAATGTTCAGCTCAATTGTTGCTGCACGCGGCTTGCACCACCTTTTCCGCGGTGATGCCGAAGTGTTGGTAAAGCTCCTTGTACGGCGCCGCTGGCGCCGAAGCCGGTCATGCCGACGAATACGCCGTCGGAGCCGATGATGGCGTCCCAGCCCTGGCGGATGCCGGCTTCCACCGCGACATTGACTCTGGCCTGGCCGACGACCGCGGCGCGCTTGGCCGCCGGCGCGGCGAGGAAAAGCTCGAAGCACGGCACCGAGACGACGCGCGCCGAGATTTTGCGCGCGGCGAGGAGTTTTTTCGCCTCGGCCGCGATGGCGACTTCCGAGCCGGTGGCGAACAGCGAGACGACGGCGGAATCGTCGTCGGCCGCGATCAGCTCGTAGGCGCCGGCCGCGCAGCGATTGTGCTCGTCAAAGCCTTGCCGCAGCTGCGGCACGTTTTGCCGCGTCAGCGCCAGCACGCTCGGGCCGGTTTTGATTCCAGCGCCAGCTGCCAGCACTCGACCGTCTCGACCACGTCGCACGGCCGAAAGACTTTAAGATTCGGGATGGCGCGCAGCGCGGCGAGATGCTCGACCGGCTGATGGGTCGGCCCGTCTTCGCCGAGCCCGATCGAAGTCGTGCGTCATCACATGGATGACGCGCTGGCCCATCAGCGCGGCGAGGCGGATCGCCGGCCGGCAATAATCGGAGAACACCAAAAACGTGCCGGAATAGGGGATGATGCCGCCGTGCAGCGCCATGCCGTTCATGGCCGCCGCCATGCCGTGCTCGCGCACGCCGTAATGGATGAAGCGGCCGGCATAGTCCGCGGCGCTGAGCACTTTCATCGCCTTGGTGCGGGTATTGTTCGAGCCGGTGAGGTCGGCCGAGCCGCCGATCATTTCCGGCAGCGCCGCGGTCAGCGATTCCAGCGCCAGCTCGGACGCCGCAGCGCGTCGCGATTTCCTTCGGCGCGGCGCGAGCTTTTCCTTCACCGCGCGCACCGCGCCGGGAAAGAGCGCGGAGAGCTCGCCGCGCAGGCGGCGTTCGAACTCGGCGTGGTGCAGCGGAACGCTTGAGGCGAGCCGCTCCTTCCAGGCCAGCCGCGCCAGGCTTGCCGCGCGCGCCGGCTGCGCGCCACGCCTCGAGGATTGCGGTCGGAATTTCGAAGGCCGGCGAAGTCCAGCCGAGCTTTTCGCGCGCGCCCTTGATCTCGTCGGCGCCGAGCGCCGAGCCGTGGGCGGCAGCCGTGCCGGCCTTGGTCGGCGCGCCGAAGCCGATGGTGGTGCGGCAGGCGATCATCGATGGCCGCGTCGGATTTTTTTGCCGCTTCAATCGCCGCCGCGATCGCCGCGGGATCGTGGCCGTCGATGCGGCGTCGCCGCCCAGCCCGCCGACTCGAAACGTTTCACCTGGTCGACGTTGTCGGACAGCGACGTCGGCCCGTCGATCGAAATGCCGTTGTCGTCGTAACAGCACGATCAGCTTGTTCAGCTTGCAGATGCCCGGCGAGCGCGATGGCTTCCTGGCTGATGCCTTCCATCAGGTCGCCGTCGGAAGCGAGCACGTAAGTGGTGTGATCGACGATGTTCGCCGCCGAACACCGCGGCGAGGTGCCGCTCCGCGATCGCCATGCCGACCGCATTGGCCAAGCCCTGGCCGAGCGGCCCGGTGGTGGTTTCGACGCCGGGCGTGTGGCCGTGCTCCGGGTGTCCGGGCGTGAGCGAGCCGAGCTGGCGGAAGCGCTTGATCTCGTCGATGGTCATCGCCTCGTAGCCGAGGAGATACAAGAGCGCATAGAGCAGCATCGAGCCGTGGCCGGCCGAGAGCACGAAGCGGTCGCGGTCGGGCCAGGCCGGATCGGCCGGGTCGAATTTGAGAAAGCGCGTGAACAAGACGGTGGCGATATCGGCCGCGCCCATGGGCAGGCCGGGATGGCCGGATTTGGCCTTCTCGACCGCATCCATCGCCAGCGCGCGGATGGCATTGGCCATGCGGTCGTGATCGGCGCGCGCGGTCGGGCTCAAGCTACTTGAGGGAAAGCGTGAAGGCTCCGCGGTGCTCGCCGCAAGCGAACGTTCCGGCATCGTCATGGGACTGGCCAAGCGCGGCACAGGAGCGAAGCGGCCGCTTTTATTGAAAGGCTGGGCACAGATAACATGGGAGGCCGATGAGTTAATTGCGCGGCTGGCGCGCGGCCGCGTCATGCACAGGCACGGCTGAGAACGGCACGTTAGGCGTTGACGCTCTAGCTCGATGCGACGTAAGCTTCCTTTCGTAAATCGTTGCCGTCGCACAATTTTTGCGCTCAGTGCGACAGCCGGATGGGCGCATGAGCGACACCGATTCGATCGAAGCTGCAAGCCGCCGTCTGACGCTTGGCGCTCGAGGCGCTCGACGAGGCGGCGGAGCGCCGGCGCGAGGCCGACCGCGGCGTCGAGGCGCTCGCCAATCAGGTCCACGCGCTCGACACCGACCGCGCGCGGCTGGCCGGCGAGCTCGATGAGGCCGCGGCGCGCAGCCGCGCGCTCGAGACCGCCAATCGCGAGGTGGGCAGCGCATCGATCGCGCGATCGAAACCATCCGCGGCGTGCTGGGGCCCGCCGGCTGAGCGCGGCCGCGGGCAGCGGGCCGAACCGAGTTTGCGTTTGGGGGGAAGGGGAATGTCCCAGGTCAGCGTCACCATCAACGGGCGACAATTCCGCATGGCCTGCGAGGACGGCCAGGAAGGCCACCTCATGGAGCTCGCCCGCGACCTCGATACCCGGATCGAGGGCTTGCGCACAAAATTCGGCGAGATCGGCGACACCAGGCTCACCGTGATGGCGGCGCTCACGATAGCCGACGTGCTGTCCGAGAACGCGCAACGCATCAAGCGGCTCGAAGACGAAGTCGCGGCCTTGGCGGAAGCGCGCGCGACCGCCGCCGATCAGGCCAAGACCGTGCAGGGCGCGGTGGCCGCGGCGCTCACCGCCGCCGCCGAGCGCATCGAGATCATCACCAAGAAGCTCAACCAGTCCGGCGGCGGCAACGGCGTCGCGCTGGGGTGATCGTCATGGGTCGCGCCGCCCGACGACAATCACCTATAGGTCACCAGCCCCATAAAGCCTTCGTCCTGGTGATCCTGGTGATGACAATGCAGCAATGCGGGGCCCGGATCGTCGGCGACGAAATCGATCTCGACGGTGCTGTAGCGCGTCATGTTGACGTATCTTTCATCACGCCCGCAGTCGCCTTGTCGCCCACTTTGGTGATCTCGAATGAGTGGCGGTGCAGGTGGACCGGGTGGTTGTCGCCGCTCTTGTTGCTCAGCGCCAGGCGATAGCGCTTGCCGACCTCCGTGGTGAACAGCGGATTGGTGGCCGGCCAGGATTTTCCGTTGATGGTCCAGCGGTTATAGCCGCCATGGCCGCCCGGCACTTTTTCGAAGACCAGTTCGAGACGTTCGTCCGGTGACGGCACCGGCCTGTCGTCGCCGAAGATGGTGTAGTCCCATGGCGAATTCGGCGGCGCCGACCATTGCGGCTCGCCGCGCTCGCCTGCGTATTCGACGACGACGCCCAGCCCCATCTTGCGGTCGTCGTCCTTGATGCCGCCAAGGATCCAAACGCCCGGCCGGTTCATCTCCACGATCACGTCGGCCCGTTCCGCGGGCGCGAGAAACAGCGTGTCGACGCTTTGCTGCGAGGGCACCGGATTTCCGTCGAGCGCGATCACGGTGAAGCGATGGCCTGGCAGCGCCAGCGTGATGTTCTCGGTCGGGCTGGCATTGAGCAGCCGAAACAGCACGCGCTCGCCCTGCCGCACGCGGACCGGTTCGCCGTGGCCGAGCATCTTGTCGTTGAAGGACGCCGACGCGTACAGCACCTCGAGGCCGTTGTCGGGCGGCGGACCTTTGCGGATATCCTGCATGCTGACCCACGAGCCTTCCCAGTGATGGGCCGCGAGCAGGACCTCCCGGTCGTAGCGGCCGGGATCGCCGGCCGGCTCGACGATCAAAAATCCGTACATTCCCGAATACAGGCTTCGCGTCAGGTCTTTTCCGGCCATGTCGTGGCTGTGGTACCACCGCGTGCCGGTGGGTTTCGGCACGAACGTGTAGCGCGCGGTGCCGCCAGGCGCCGACCATCGGCGAGCCCTCTTCCATCGCACCGTCTGCAGCCGCCGGCACGTAAAGCCCGTGCCAATGAATGATGTCGTCGATGTCGGTGTCGTTATGGATGTCGATGCTGACCTGGCGGCCTTCGCGGAGGCGCAAGACCGGACCCGGAACCGTGCCGTTGTAGCCGAAGGTCTCGATCACCTTGCCGGGAGCGAGCTCGAGCTTGAGCGGCGCAATGCGCAGCGAATAGTCCGGCTGCCGTGGCGATTTGCGTATAGGCCGCGTCGATCGCCGCGCCGCACGCCACCCCGGCGACGCCGGCGCCGATCAGGAATGCGCGGCGATCCAGCAAAGAGGTCGAGGCGGGTTTTTCGAGAGGAACCAGGGGCGAAGGTTTGCGCATCGATTGTCCTCCGGTCGTAGCCCCTGGAAATAGAGTAGTGAGCCAATCGAAGGCCCGCAATCGTGCGACCGTAACGGCGTCGCGCTGGGTTGATCTTTCACCTCTCCCCTTGCGGGAGAGGTCGCCGCGTGGAGCGCGGCGGGTGAGGGCCGTTGCCGCTATTCTGAGCCAAGCGCCACGCCCCCTCACCCCGCCCTCTCCCGCAAGGGGAGAAGGAGCCGCGAGCGGCGCGGCCGAGATAAGTGGCTTTGCCCCTCGCAACGCACTACATTGTCAGGGCGGGGCTGCCTGGTGCGTAGGAGCACACTTCCGGGGCCTTACGATCCCACAGGGAGCTGTCCCTGGCCGAGCTCCTGGGTTCGGTCATATGGCGCCCACCTACTTATGTAGGTTCCCGGGATCAGCCTCTTACGGCCGGCGCGGCTCCGCACTTATTTTTTGGCGAACGGCGATGGCGGGCCGAAGTGGCGGTTTTTCGGGTCCTCGGCGACCCAGGCTAGATGCTCTGCCTCGATTTGCGCGATCACCGGCAAAAGGGCTGAAATATCGCCCCTCAAGAGTTGTGTGGCTTGGTCAGGCTCGCCGTTTTGTCGCCAAGCGTTAACGAGCCCGTTGGACATAAGCTGTGTGTTTGGATGCCGCATGAGATCAAGTGACAGCATTATCGCTACTGCTCGCTGCGCTTCAGTAATCGCCCTCAACCGGCCTTCATTATCGCGAGGTTAATGTGGCTGATAGCAGTTTCAGGGTGGCGCGGACCTCTTGCGGCACAGCAAATCAATAACTCCTCTGCTTTGTATTTCTCCTCTTGCATCGGTGTGTCTCGTCGCCGGTTTTTTTTGCCCAGACCCCGTAAAGAAGAGCTAGGTTAGATAGCATTGTGCTATATTGGCCAAACTCTCGACCATAAGCGTGCTCCATGATCTTTGTCGCGCGAAGGGCAAGCGGTTCGGCTTTGGCAAATTCTTCCCTCATTCGGTACAATTGCGCTAAATTCGACAGCGAGACGGCAAGTCTCGGATCATCCGGAGCAAGAAGTGGTTCGTAGATTTTTAGCACCTCTCGTGATTTTTCCTCGGCATCATCCAGCCGATCGAGATTGATGTAGCGCAACGCCAAGTTGGATAGGCCGGCCGCAAGGTTCAAAGGATCTTCGTCTTCCGTTTGACGTACCACAGTTAGCGCCATTTCACCCATCGCCAGGGACCCAACGCGATCACCACGAGCGTTTAGATAAATGCTGGCCTGATTGAGCAGACGTCCCAAGCTTTTGCTCGCTACACTAGTTCGCGGCACATTCCTCCAGTGCGGCCACGTGGGGCGTTAGACGGGCGCATAACGTCCAAACAGATGTGTTGGTCGCGGGATGGTCTGAACCAGGAAATATGTAGTCCACAATTTGTACGGCCGCGTCGCCCCACTCTGCTCGAGCGTCAGCGCCCATCCAGTCGCGCGTCACCTCCAACAGGAGGCGGTGGAAGATGAGTGTAGGACCCGTAGGGGCCCCCTCTTGGCGCAGGAGAGATAAGGATGCCAGTGCCGCCAATGCATCCTCACGTGCAAATTTGTCTGTGAGTGCAAGCGCAAAATTGGAAGGCAAGAAATTGCCGCCCTTGTCGGTCAACAACAGGGCGATGTCGACTCCATCGGGCGAGAGAAACGCGCAAAGAGAGAGAAGCGCCAGTGCAGTCCTGCCGCCCTTCATCTCATCCAGTGTTTCGAGAGATTTGACGAAGGCGGCGTAGACAGTGTCGGGATAATCGCCTTTAGCACCTGTCGGCTTTCCTTCCTTGATAAGTCGCGCGATTTCCTTGGCGTATTCGTCGAAGCTGATGCCTCGGCGATCTTTGAGAAACACCGCTGCCTGCTCTGCCGCGAGTGGGAGTCCGCCCAAGAAAATGAGCAAGCCGCAATGCGCCGGCCTTGTCTTCACGCGCAGTCCGGACGAGCAGATAGTCCGCGGTCACTTCGTCTGACCATTGACCTAGTCGGGCGACAGCCGCGATACCGTCGAACCCCGTAAAGCGTGAGGTGATGAGACAGCGTACGGCGCCAACGGGCAGCCACTTACTGACTACATCGGCGTTTGGCGCATTGTCGTATATCATTAGCCATGGCTCGCCCGAGCGGCGATGTTTTCTAGCGCGGCGCGAGCATCGGCCTCGATGTTGCCGCTCGTAGTAAGGCTGAGCCTATGCCCGAGCGCTACGAGATCTGCGAGCATCACCGACTCCTGTTCAGCGCGTACCCACCAGACGCCGCCGTAGCGTCCACCAAAACGGTGGCAATACTCGGCGGCCAGCGTGGTCTTGCCAACGCCGCCCATTCCGGCCACCGCAGTAATTGCGGCATTGCCCTCGCGTAACGATTTTTGCAGCGACTCCATTGCGTCGAACCGGCCGGTGAAATTCGGATTATGCCGATAGAGGACGTTAAAAATCTTCGGTAGCGGCTCAACCCTATGTAATATTTCGCGCTGTTGGACTTCATCCGGCTTCTTCAGTGCGAAAACCACTGCGAGCGCAGCCTGTGCGGGCGTCATGTCCCTGGCGCTGATGCGTTTGTAAACTCCCATAAGGGGTGTGAATTTGACGTCCCTTAGTACAATTGGGATTATTTTGAACTTCGCACCGCGCGAATCCTGCCAGAAGCGCGCGTAGCGTTCGGACTCAGAGTAGACAGCTTCATCAGCAACGTATTCTGGTGAATACAAGGCCAGCATCTGACCCGAATTCATCAAAGCGTCGTCCATCCATTTCGGGATATTGCCGCCGGGCAGGAGATCAACGTGGTGAAAGTAGGTGGCAAAGCCTGCCTTTTTTAGCGCAGCATCGATTGCCTCGGCATAGGCAAGATCGGCGCCGTTGAAGCTGATAAAGAAGTCGCGCTGTTCAGTTGCTTCGGCCATGCCACAGAACCTTGAGTGAGCATATAATTCTCGCAAACGATACATGGCAGCACAAGCAAAAGTCGCTGTTTTCTAAAATTCCCGTAATGTGGGTGTTCATGGCTGAAACGCCGGTTGAAGAACTTAAGACTGCGCTACGTGCCTTAGCGCAGGCGCTTCGCGATGCATTGCCGGCAGACGCGCGCAAAGCGGCCGCCGAAGCGATTGCCGCGCGAAAATTTCCGCTCGCGATTACGCCGGGCACGATCATCTCCGGCTTCATGCCGCTCAAGAGCGAGATCAATCCGCTGCCGCTGCTGCAGAAGCTCGCCGAGGCAGGCGCGCGGCTGGCGCTGCCTGCGATCGCGGGGCGCGGCAAGCCGTTGATCATGCGGGCTTGGGAATTTGGCGCACCGCTTGATCGCGGGCAGTGGGGGATTCGTGAGCCGAAGCCCGACGCGCCGGAAGTCGATCCCGATATTCTGCTGGTGCCGTTGCTGGCGTTCGATCGGGCCGGTTATCGCCTCGGCTATGGCGCCGGTTACTACGACATGACCATCCATCGGCTGCGGGGTTGAAGCCGGTCACCGCCGTCGGCATTGCCTTTGCCGCCCAGGAAGTTCCAAAAATTCCGACGACACCGCGCGACGAGCGCCTCGATCTCGTGCTAACCGAGCGCGAGGTGATCGATTTGCGGTAGGTTGAGCGTGATCGAAAGACTTACCCCCTCCCTGACCCTCCCCCGCAAGCGGGGGAGGGAATAGTATGCGCATTCTCTTCGTCGGCGATGTCGTCGGCCGCAGCGGGCGAACCGTCGTCTAATGAGCGCTTGCCCGGCCTGGTCGAGAAATGGAAGCTCGATCTGGTCGTGGTCAATGGCGAGAACGCAGCCGGCGGTTTCGGCATCACGGAAGCGATCTATCGCGAATTGATCGAGGCCGGCGCCGATGCCATCACGCTCGGCAATCATGCCTGGGATCAGAAGGAGGCGCTGGTTTTCATCGAGCGCGCGCCGAAGCTGATCCGGCCGATCAATTATCCCGCCGGCACGCCGGGCCGCGGCGCGGCGATGATCGAGGCCAAGAACGGCGCGCGCGTGCTGGTGGTCAATGCCATGGGCCGCATCTTCATGGACCCGCTCGACGATCCGTTCGCCGCCGTCGACCGCGAGCTGATGGCGTGCCCGCTGGGCAAGGCCGCCGACGCCATCATCGTCGACATCCATGCCGAGGCGACCAGCGAGAAGCAGGCGTTCGGCCATTTCTGCGACGGCCGCGCGAGCCTCGTGGTCGGCACCCACACCCATGTGCCGACCGCCGATCTGCGCGTGCTGCCCGGCGGCACCGCGTTCATGAGCGATGTCGGCATGACCGGCGACTATGATTCGGTGATCGGTATGGCGAAGGACGAGCCGATGCAGCGCTTCCTGCAGCGCATTTCGTCGGCGCGGTTCGAGCCGGCGACCGGCGCGGCGACGCTGTGCGCCGTCGCCGTCGAGACCGACCCGGCGACCGGCCTGGCGACGCGCGTCGGCGCGGTGCGGCTTGGCGGCTGCCTGGAACAGGCCAGCCCCGCTTTCTGGTCTTGAGTTTCCGGCGCAGTCCGCTCTATCTCCTCAAACCATGACACCGTCCTATTTCAAAACCTACGCGGCAGCGGATTTCGATCTGCAGCGGCCGGTCGACGTTGCCGTGATCATGCCGACCATCATCCGCCCGACCATGAAAGAGGCGCTGCAGTCGGTGTTCAGGCAGGCGCCGGCGCGACGGATACAGATCCTGATCGGCATCGACCGGCCGGACGGCGACGTTGCCCTGATCGAGGCGATCTGCGCCGAGCGTCCCGCCCATTGCTGCGTCAATGTCATTGATCCCGGCTATTCGACGTCGGTGCGGCACGGCGGCCTGCACCCGGCCTATGACGGCGGCGTGCTGCGCTGCGTTTTGACCTATCTCGCCAACAGCCGCTATGTCGCCTATCTCGACGACGACAACTGGTGGGCCGACAATCATTTGGGCACGATGCTCGCGGCAATCAAAGATCACCACTGGGCTTACGCGCTGCGCTGGTTCGTGCATCCCGATACGAGGCGCACCATCTGTGTCGATCAGTGGGAGTCGGTCGGCCCCGGGCGCGGCGTGTTCGCGCAGCAATTCGGCGGCTGGGTCGATCCGAACTGCCTGATGTTCGACAAGCTCGAATGCCATCAGGCCATCCCGTGGTGGACCCGGCCGTTGCCGACCGACCCGACCCACGGCACCGCCGACCGGCAGGTATTCGGCTTTCTCAACCAGCATTTTCGCGGCCGCGGCACCAACGAGGCAACAGTCTATTATCAACTCAACGCGGCCGACCTTAATCATGCCGACCGGGTGCGGGCGATCGGCTCGGCCTATGCGGCCGCGGGCGTGCCGGACGGTATTGCGCTCCGTTAGCTGCGGAAATATCAGGTGTCGCGATAGACGTAAGGAATGAACGATGGCCGGCCATTCACAGTTCAAGAACATCATGCACCGCAAGGGGCGGCAGGATGCGGCGAAGTCGAAATTGTTCGGCAAGCTCGCCCGCGAAATCACCGTCTCGGCCAAGCTCGGCACGCCCGATCCGGCGATGAACGCGCGGCTGCGCGCCGCCATCATCGCCGCGCGCGCCGAGAACATGACCAAGGATACCATCGAGCGCGCCATCAAGAAGGCCATGGGCGGCGACGCCGAGAGCTACGAGGAAATCCGCTACGAGGGCTATGGGCCAGGCGGCGTCGCCGTGATCGTCGAAGTGCTTGACCGACAACCGCAACCGCACCGCCGGGCGAGGTGCGCGCCACCTTCACCAAGAGCGGCGGCAACTTGGCCGAGACCGGCGCGGTCTCGTTCATGTTCGATCATGTCGGCGTCATCGAATACGACGCCAAGGTGGCGAGTGGCGAAGCGATGTTCGAGGCGGCGCTGGAAGCCGGCGCCGACGACGTGGTGTCGAGCGAGACCGGCCATGAGATTTACGCGGCGCCAGACAAATTCGGCTCGGTCAACAAGGCGCTGGAAGCCAAATTCGGCGAGCCGCGCAAATCGGCGCTGGTGTGGCGGCCGCAGAATACGGTTGCGGTCGATGACGAGCAGGGCGAGAAGGTTTTGAAGCTCATCGACGCGCTCAACGAGCACGACGACGTGCAGAATGTTTACGCCAATTTCGAAGTGTCCGACGCGCTGGTCGCCAAGATGAGCGCGTGAGGCGGCGCTTTGCTCATTTGTAGGCGTCGAGGAAATTGGGCACGGCAATCCAATCCAGCATCGCGCCGTCGCTCTGCAACAGTTCGTGCATGCGGCGATCTTCCTCGGTCTGCAAATCGACGCCCATATGGGTGCCGAGCTTGCGGCTGTGCATCACGATGGTGTTGCCGATCGGCTGGCGCAGCGCGTTGTAGGCTTTAAGCGCGGTGTCGATGTCGTCGTGGTCGCGCAACGCATTGGCCAGCGCCTCGGCGTCGCCGCCCGCCTTGGCGACGCCAAAACCCATATGCGGGCGCGCGTTGGCGGCGGCGTCGCCGACCATGGCGACGCGGCCGAAGACGATCCGCGGCGCGGTGAAATCGTAGATCGGCGTGATGAACGGCTGCTTCATCGTCAACACGCAATCGAGCAGCACCGGCGGCATGATCTCGCGCGCGTCGGCGTACATCTGCTCGATCAGTTCCTGGCGAATGAGCGGCGGCGGCACCGAGAACGCGTGCTGCACGCCGTTTGCATCGACGTTCATCTCGCGCAATCGCGCGGCATCGGCGGCGCGGTACCAGATGAAATTGTAGCGGCGGTGGCCGGGGCGCAGGTCGTCGTTGAAGCCGGCGATCGGGTAGGTGATGACCTCCTGCCGCGGCGGCAGATAGAAGACGAAGTAGGGGAAGATGTCCCGCAATGTCCGCGGCGCCAGATCGGACTCATTCGGCGCGCCGCGCCAGATGTAGTAGCCGGCATAGATCGGCTGCAATTCCGGCGCGAGCTCCGCGCGAACCGTGGAGCGCACGCCGTCGCCGCCGACCAGAATATCGGCGTGCTCGATGCGGCCGCCGTTGAAGTGAACGCGAACACCGCTGCCGTCCTGCTCGACCCGCTCGAACGCCCGGCCGAGATGATAATGCGCGGGATCGACGGTGGCGCGCAGCAGCCTCTGCAGACGATCCCACGAGGTGAGGATTTGGCGCAGCGGCCGTTCCGCAGTGATGCGGCCTTGCCGGTCGATGGCGAACCGTTTTTGTACTTCGATGCCGAGGTTGTGGGTTCCGGCACCGCTGCGTTGCAGCGCGTCGAGCAGTTCCGGATGGGTGGTAATGCCGGCGCCGCGGCCGACGAGCTCGACCGGCGAACGCTCGTACACGTCGACGTCCCAGCCGATCCGCCGCAGGAACGCTGCGCTGAACAGGCCCGACATCGAGCCGCCGATGATGACGGCGCGGCGTTTTTTGTGTTGTGGTCCCGGCATGGTGCGGCACCTTTAGCGCAAAAATCCATCGAACAGCGGCAGGCTGACCAGCGCCGCCAGCGCGATGATGGCATAGGCGATGCGGCGGTACAGCACATCCGACGCGCCGTGGAAATATCTGGCGCCGATGGCGGTCGCGACAAAAAACGGAATCGCGAGCAGTAACGACAGCGCCAGCAATTCCGGCGTGAATATGCCCTGCCAGAAATAGACGGCGCAGGAGGTCAGACCCAGCAACAGGAAATAGACCAGGAAATTGGCGCGCACCGTGATGACGTTGTTGGTCGTGCCCAGCCAATAGATCAGCACCGGCGGCCCCGCGATCTGCACCGCGCCGGCGCCGAAGCCGGAGAACAGGCCGACGCCGATGGTGGTCGGCAGGCTCGGCCGGCCGTGATAGCGCCAGCCCGACATCAGGATTGCCACCAGCGACAACACCAGAATCGCGATGAACCAGCGCAGCACGATCGGATCGATCACCAACAGCGCCAGCGTGCCGAACGGCACCGCAATCGCGGCGGCGATCGTACATCGGCAACACTTCGCGCCAGGTGCAATAGGCAAACGCCCGCACCGTGAACGGCGCGGCGCCGAGCGTGTCGATGATGAGCAGCGTCACCGCCGCGACCCGCGGGCTATACACCGCGGCGATCAGCGGAATGTAGATCTGCGCCGAGCCGAAGCCGGAAAAGCCGCGCACCATGCCGGCCAGGACGGCAATCGCCAGCGCGACCCAGAAGCGATGGTCGGCGACCGCGGCCGCAAAGAGCGCATATTCGGGGATGGTCACGGCGCGCGGTTCGTTTCTGGCAGCGTCGACTAGTCCCTATGGCACGGCTTGATTGTCGGGAACACCGCGCAGCCTGCGCGCTAGGCTCAGAGCCGCCCCGGCGCTATCACGGAAGCATAGATGACGCGCCCGATTCGCATCCTCGGCATCGATCCCGGGCTCCGCCGCACCGGTTGGGGCGTCGTCGAGATTGCCGGCAATCGGCTCGGCTTCATCGGCTGCGGCTCGGTGACCAGCAACGACCGGGACGGCACTGGCGGTGCGGCTGCTCGCCATCCACGACGGGCTCATGCGCATCCTCGACGAGTTCCGCCCCGACGAGGCGGCGGTCGAGGCGACTTTCGTCAACAAGGACGCCAAGGCGACGCTGAAACTCGGCCAGGCGCGCGGCATTGCCATGGTGGTGCCGGCCAAAGCCGGCGTGCCGGTCGCCGAATACGCGCCGAACGTGGTGAAGAAAAGCATCGTCGGCGCCGGCCATGGCGACAAGGCGCAGGTGCGCATGATGATCGGCGTGCTGCTGCCGAAGGCCGATCCGGCCTCCGACGACGCCGCCGATGCGCTCGCCATCGCGGTGACGCACGCGCACCACCGGCAGAGCGTGGTGCTCAGGTGGCGGCGGCGTCAAAGGTGGCGGCGCCAAAGGTTGTTGCACGATGATCGGCAAGCTCAAGGGCATCATCGACAGCTACGGCGAGGATTCCGTCATCCTCGACGTCAACGGCGTCGGCTATCTGGTGCATTGCTCGGCGCGCACCTTGCAGGAATTGCCGCGCGCCGGCGAGGCGGTGACGCTGTCGATCGAGACCCATGTGCGCGAGGATCAGATCCGCCTGTTCGGTTTCTACGACCGACATCGAGCGCGAATGGTTCAAGCTGTTGCAGACCGTGCAAGGCGTCGGCACCAAGGTGGCGCTCGCCGTGCTCGGCACGCTCAAGCCCGCCGATCTCGCCTCCGCCATCGCGCTGCGCGACAAGGCGATGGTGGCGCGCACGCCGGGCGTCGGACCGAAAGTCGCCGAGCGCATCGTCACCGAGCTCAAGGACAAGGCGCCGGCCTATACCCAGATCGATCCGGCGCTGGTGCGGCTGTCCGGCGCGCTCGACGAGAAGCGCGCGCCGCAGCCGTTTGCCGACGCGGTCTCGGCGCTGGTCAATCTCGGCTACGCGCAGCCGCAGGCCGCCGCCGCCATCGCCGCCGCCGCGCGCAGCGCCGGCGAGGGCGCGGAGGTGCGCACGCTGATCCGGCTCGGCTTGAAGGAACTGGCGAAGTGAAACGGCCGGCGAAACTGAGCAAAGCCGACAAGGAATTGATCGCGGCCGCCACCGCGGCGATCAAGCTGCGCTACCGCGACGACTGGCAGGAGGTCGGCGCGGCGCTGCGCACGCGCTCGGGAAAAATCTTCACCGGCGTCAATCTCGACGCCTATCTCGGCCGCATGGCGGTCTGCGCCGAGGCGGTGGCGCTCGGCCGCGCCTTCGTCGATCTCGGCGACGACGGCATCGACATGATCGTCGCGGTGCGCCATCCGCCGCCCGGCGACAAGGACCAGACCATCGCGGTGGTGTCGCCGTGCGGGGCGTGCCGCGAGCTGATTTTCGATTATGATCGCAAGGCGCGCGTGATCGTGCCGAACGGCCGCGCGGCGGCGGTGGTGCCGATCGGCGAATTGCTGCCGAACAAATACAGCCGGGGGCCGGAACGGTGAGCTTGAGCCCGGAACGCAAACTGGTGGCGCCCGAGCGCCGCGAGGAAGACGCCGCGGAAAGCTCGCTGCGGCCGCAGCGGCTTGCCGAGTTCATCGGCCAGGAGCAGGCGCGCAAGAATCTCGGCATCTTCATCGCCGCGGCGCGCGGGCGCAAAGAAGCGCTCGACCACGTGCTGTTCGTCGGCCCGCCCGGGCTCGGCAAGACGACGCTGGCGCAGATCGTGGCGCGCGAGCTTGGCGTCAATTTCCGCGCCACCTCGGGGCCGGTGATCGCCAAGGCCGGCGATCTCGCGGCGCTGCTCACCAATCTCGAAGAGCGCGACGTGCTGTTCATCGACGAGATTCACCGGCTCAATCCGGCGGTCGAGGAAATCCTCTATCCGGCCATGGAGGATTTTCAGCTCGACCTCATCATCGGCGAGGGGCCGGCGGCGCGCTCGGTGAAGATCGATCTCGCGAAATTCACGCTGATCGGCGCCACCACGCGCGCCGGCCTTCTCACCAATCCGCTGCGCGACCGCTTCGGCATTCCGGTGCGGCTGAATTTCTACTCCGAGGCCGAGCTCGAGCTGATCGTCAATCGCGGCGCTCGCGTGCTCGGCATCGGCGTCACCGCCGACGGCTCGAACGAGATCGCGCGCCGCGCCCGCGGCACGCCGCGCATCGCCGGACGGCTGTTGCGCCGGGTGCGCGATTTCGCCTCCGTCGCCGGCGCCACCGCCATCGACCGCGCCGTCGCCGACAAGGCGCTCGCCGCGCTTGAAGTCGATGCCGCCGGCCTCGACGCCATGGACCGGCGCTATCTCACGACCATCGTGATGAACTACGGCGGCGGCCCGGTCGGCGTCGAAACGCTCGCCGCCGCGCTGTCGGAGCCGCGCGACGCCATCGAGGACATCATCGAGCCCTATCTGATCCAGTGCGGGCTTGCTGCAGCGCACGCCGCGCGGCCGGCTCGTCACCGGCCACGGCTTCCGGCATCTCGGTCTGCCGGAGCCGGTGCGCGACCCGGCGCAGTTCGGGTTGTTCACGTCCGACGACGACTGATGCGGCAGCGCGAACTAGTGCATGCAGTTTGCCGCGCTGCAATTCTTGACGTTGCAGGCGTAGCTGCCGCCGCCGCGGGTTCGGCCGCTATTGAATTGCGCGCAAGTGCCGGGCGGACAATAGCCGCCATGGGGGCACACCCGCGCGGCGTTTGCAGCCGTCGGAATCGCCGTTTCGGATATCATGGTTGCCAGGATCAATCCCGCGAGAATCAGATATTTCACGTTGTCCTCCCAAGATTTATGACCGGAAAAATGCTGTCTGAAAGTTGTCGTGTCAATGCGCAGGTACCGCTCCTGGCGATCAAAGTGATAAAGTCCGGTTATGACGACTGAGCTAACCGTAATGCGAGCTTACGAAGGCGGCTGCCATTGCGGCCGGGTGCGGTTCCGCGTCACGGCGGACCTGTCGCGCGTCACCTATTGCAATTGCTCGATGTGCGCCAAGAAAGGCTTTCTGCATCTCATCGTGCCGCCGGAAAAATTCGAGCTGATCAGCGGCAAGGATGCGCTGACGACCTACCGGTTCAATACCGGCGCGGCGCAGCACACGTTCTGCGCCACCTGCGGCATCCATCCGTTCTACGTGCCGCGCTCCGACCCCGACAAGATCGACGTCAATGTGCGCTGCCTCGACGGCGTCGATCCCGCGGCGCTCGACGTCAAAGAGTTCGACGGCCGGAACTGGGAGCATGCCATGGCGGGGCGGGTGCCGTGGAGATAGGCCGATGAAGAGCGTCCCTCTCGACGGCGAAATTCGCGACGGCCGCCACGTGCTCACCGTGCGCGTCTATTACGAGGACACCGATTTCACCGGCATCGTCTATCACGCCAGCTATCTGCGCTTCATGGAGCGCGGGCGCACCAATTATCTGCGCATGATCGGCGCCGATCACCGCGCGCTGTTCGAGGAGACCGCCAAGGAGGCGCCGGGCTTTGCTTTCGTGGTGCGCTCGATGAATATCGATTTCCTCAAACCCGCGCGCATGGACGACGTGCTCGAAGTGGTGACCGAGCCGCACGACGTGAAGGGCGCCTCCGCCATGGTGCGCCAGCGGGTCATGCGCGGCGACGAGCTTTTGATCGAGGCCCATGTGCGGGTCGCCTTCATCTCCGGCGGCCGGGCGCGGCCGATCCCGAAACCGCTGCGCATCGCCATGAAGGCCGACCAGGACGCGGCGCAGAGCTGAATTCGTCCTGCACGCACAAATCGGGTGGCTGGAACCGCGCGGCGCACTATATTTGTCTGATCATGAGCGAACCTGTCATGAAAGATCTTGTTATGAAAGATTTTGGCTTTGCCCTGTTCGAAACGGCGATCGGCCACTGCGGCATCGTTTGGAGCGAGCGCGGCGTCGCCGGCGTGCAGCTGCCCGAGCGCAACGAACATGCGACCCGCAATCGGATTCTCCGGCGCTTTCCTGGAGCGCGCGAAGCCGTGCCGCCGGACGTCGTGTTGCGCGCCATCGATGACATTGTCGCGCTGCTCGGCGGAGAGCCGCGCGATCTCACCCACGTGACGCTCGATACCGAGGACATGGCCGACTTCAACCGCCGCGTCTACGATATCGCCCGCACCATTCCGCCTGGCGCGACGCTGTCATACGGCGAGATCGCCGAGCGCCTGGGCGATCGTGCTTTGGCGCGCGACGTCGGACAGGCGCTCGGACAAAATCCGATTCCCATCATCGTGCCCTGTCATCGCGTGCTGGCTGCCGGCGGCAAGACCGGCGGCTTCTCGGCGCCGGGCGGTGTGGTCACGAAACTGCGGCTTCTCACCATCGAAGGCGCGCAGCCGAACGGTCCGACTTTGTTCGACCGGCTGCCGCTGAGTGCGCCGCGCCGCCGGGCGTGACATCCGACGACCCAACGGTGAGACTGATTGAATCCGGGCTTCCAGACGGTCCAGAAAATCGCTAGGATTTGGGCTCAGAGTTGCGGGGCGACAGACTAGGAGATCGTCCATGGCTGTAAAGCGCATGGAATTGATCGGCCTGACCGTCCTGGCTCTGGCCGCAACCGCCACCGTAGCGCTCGCCCAATCCGTCACGGTGCCCGAAGGACCGGAACTCGCGGTCTCACCGGCGCTTCCATCGGGATTGCTAAGCGGCGAGTCGACGGGATCAAATCAGCTCACGGGTCTGCCGTGCTCTGGGGGCGGCGCGTCGGCCGTAAGCGGCGTGGGCGGGCTGGGTGACACGACTACGCCGCCTACGGGTGACGACTCGGCGGACGAACAGGCGCCGCCGATTGTCAGCGTATTCGGATCGGGAAGCACATTAGGTGCGTGCTGACGAATGCGTCGTGGCAGCGTGAATAAGATCCTCATCCGACCGCCCGTGGGGCCAGCTCTTTGTATTTCATTTGGGCCGACACGCGCAGGCGACCGGTGTGACGTCATGGCCGCTGAAAGTTTACGACGAAGGCGATTGCAGAATCCCCGGCACGCGCTTGCGGGCGTGTTGCGGGAGAGGAAGCGTGTGACGCATATTCGCCGAACGATGGCGATGGGCGCGGCTGTTTTGATCGCGAGCTTCGCTTTTGCCGCGACAGCGTTGGCCCAAAACTCCAATTTTAGCGCTCCCGGGCGCGTCGAAGGCGCGGGTCCCACCTTGTCGATTGGAGTTGCCGCCGCGGGTATCGTCGACGAGGTTTTGGTGCGTGAGGGAAGCCGTGTCAGGGCGGGGGAGACCTTGATCAAACTTGATTGCCGGCCGACCGAGGCGGATGTTCGCACGCGCGGCGCTCAGTTGGAGGCGGCGCAGGCGGCATTCGACCGCGCCCGCAATGGCTCGCGTCCCGACGAGATCGCCGTGGGCGAGGCGATTGTCGGATATTCACAAGCGCGTGCCGATGAAGCCCAAAAGACGCTCGATCGAACCGAGGAACTCAAAGAGGGCGTCACCGTCACCACCGCTCACATTCTCGAAGTCCAACGCGATGCGAGGATTTCGGCCGCTCAGCTCGCGGAAGCGCGCGCGCAACTCTCTCTGCTTCGTGCCGGCTCGCGCGAGGAAGATATCCGCCGCGCCAAAGCGCTGCGCGATGCCGCGGCGGCAGACCTTGATGCGACCCGTGCGCGGTTGGATCAGTGTACCGTCCCCGCCCCGGTGGACGGCACCGTGGTCGATGTCCTTGCCAATAAGGGTCAGTATCTCAGTTTGGCCGTGCCGCAGCCGCTCCTGCATCTGATCCAAGATGGTCGGTTGCGCGTTCGTGCCGAGGTCGAAGTGCGCGATGCGTCGCGTATTTGCGCTTCGCAAAACGCGACGGTCGTTGCCGAGGCATTCCTCAATGCCAGGATCCGCGCGCACGTGACCTCGATCAGTCCAATGGTCGCCCCGCGGAGCATGACGACGGCCGCCGCGGATGCAGGCACCAAGGATGTCTTGGCCGTTATCCTGGACATTGATACCGCCGCGCCGACGCCGCCGATCGGATCAGCGGTTACGGTCAACTTTGATTCTTGCCCATCGAAGACATGAACCCCGTGGCGCATTTGCTTGTCGCTCATCAACTCAATCGACGCGGACGCGACTAAATCCACTCCTCATGTTCCTCGACCCGCGTCGGGAACATGTTGACGTATTGCACCATGCGCGGCCGGGTGCCGCGGTTGGGACTGGCGCCGTGGGGCAGCGCCTGATGCCAGATGACGAGGTCGCCGGCGCGGCCGCCGATGGCGCGGGGGCCCAAGGCGTAGAGATCCTGCCGCCGCGGGTCGGCGCCGCGCGGCAGGGCTTGCAACCAGGCTTCGCCCCAACGCTGGAATCCCGGCACCACGGTGAAGGCGCCCTGCTCGGGCGGCGTATCGGTGAGATAAAGGATGCTGCCGGTGCCGAGCGGGATCGGCGTCTTGACGCTGACATCCCAGTGCAGACGCGGGCCGGGAAACATGAAACCCTCCCGCTCCGGCGCATTGAAGCCGACGCGATCGGTGGTCACCCACAGATCCGCCGTGCCCCAGAGCTGGGCGAAGGCTTTATGGATGCGCGGCGAACTGCGCACCGCCGCGAATGCCGGGTGCTGGAAATATTGCACCATGATGCCGTGATCGTTCGGGCGATACCACGTCTCCGGGTCGTCCGGGTCGGCATCAAGATGCCGCCACAGCGCCAGCGCCGCGGCCTCGCGTGTCGCGGGGGTCACGGCGTCGTGGAGCACCACATAGCCGTGCTCCTGCCACGAGGCGAGATCGGAAGAGTCCAACACCGGCGCGCTCGCCGCCACCGCGGCGAGCCGGCGCGCGGTTTCTTGCGGGATGACGTCGCCCGCGACCGCCGCATTGATGCGGGCGATCTGCTGCGGCGCGACGCCGCCGGTGGTGGCGACGATCCAGCGCTCGAACTCTTCGAAACTCGGCGCCTGCCGGCCGAGAAAGTGTCCGGTCTGTTCGAGGCCGAGCCCGCTGGCGTGGATGACGAGATGGTCGAGATGGCGGTCGTGCAGCGTCGCCGGCCAGGTGCGGCCTGCCCGCGCGGCCATGGCGCGCGACCACAGGCGCTTGAGCTGATAGATGCCGAGCGTGCCGGTCTCGGTCGCCGGCGCCAACGGTACCGGGCTGGGCGCAGGCGCAACATCCGTTAGCGTCATGATGATCAACGAGAAAGATGTCGGTCGTCGAGTAAAACGCGGCGGGTGTTTGCCCGTCAATGGTTTGCCGCCGCACGGTCCGTGGCGGGGTCGGCCGGCCTGCCGGCGGCGTTTATGGGCAAGCGCTGCCCCGCAATCTCCTCCCCTTTAACCCCCCATTAAGCATAGTCGGGCTTCGTTAGGGCCGAACGACCGGTGTGGCGCCCTAGTTTGGACAAGTTTCGCGATGAATTCGGTCTGGCCGGTGGCGGGTCCGGCGCGGGTCCTAGCGAAATTTCGGCTGTTGGTCGGTGCGCGCGAAGCGGCTGCCTTTATGCCCTTTGGTCCCGGCGCCAGTGCGCTATGCCGGTCATGGCCGGGGTCTTGATCGTTCGCCGGCCGGACCGCTGAAAGGGACGCCCCATGAATCCTGGCGACATCGCGCAGTCGGTCGCACCGTTGACGTCGTCGAACCTGTCGCTGTTCCACCTGTTCTGGCACGCGCACTGGATCGTCGAGTCGGTCATGGTCGGGCTTCTGGTGTGCTCGGTCTGGGTCTGGGCCATCGCCATCGACAAGACCATGCTGTTTGCCCGCATTCGCAAGGCCGGCGACCATTTCGAGCAGGCGTTCTGGTCCGGCCAATCCCTTGAAGAGCTTTATAAATCCCTCTCGGCCAAGCCCGAGCACTCGACCGGCGTGCTGTTCGTCGCCGCCATGCGCGAATGGAAGCGCAGCTTCGAAGGCCATGCCCGCTCCTTCGCCGGCCTGCAGATGCGCATCGAAAAGGTGATGGCCGTCGCCACCGCCCGCGAGATCGAGCACATGGAGCGGCGCCTCCTGGTGCTGGCAACGGTCGGCTCGGCCGGCCCCTTCATCGGCCTATTCGGCACCGTGGCCGGCATCATGACCAGCTTCCAGTCGATCGCGGCCTCGCAGAACACCTCGCTGTCGGTGGTTGCGCCGGGCATCGCGGAGGCGCTGTTTGCGACGGCAATTGGCCTCGTTGCCGCCATTCCGGCGACTATTTTCTATAATAAGTTCACCTCCGAGGTGAACAAGCAGGCCCAGCGGCTGGAGGGGTTCGCCGACGAGTTCACCGCGATCCTGTCGCGGCAGATCGACGAGCGCGGGTGAGGGGACCATGGCGGGAGGGGTGATCGAGGCCGCGTCGAGCGGCAGGAGCGGCCGCCGCCGGCGTCCGGTCATGAGCGAGATCAACGTGACGCCGTTCGTCGACGTCATGCTGGTGCTGCTCATCGTCTTCATGGTGTCGGCGCCGCTGCTTACGGTCGGCGTGCCGATCAACCTGCCGCAGAGCCAGGCGAAATCGCTGCCCCAGAACACCGACCCGATCACCGTCGCCATCGACGGCCAGGGCCAGATCTTTCTCCAAGACGCCAAGGTCACGGCCGACGAATTGCTGCAGAAATTGCAGGCCGTCACCGCGGCCCGCGACGGTGCTGCCACGCCGATCTATTTCCGTGCCGATAAGGCGCTCAATTACGGTATGATCATGGGTCTGTTGGGACGCTTGAACAGCGCCGGATTTGCTCGCGTCGAGCTGGTGACGGAATTCGGGCAATGAGCGTAGAAGCACGGCCATGAGGGCAAGCCTCACCATATCGGCGATCGTGCACTTGGTCGTGCTGGGATTGTGCCTTGTCGCGTTCGCGGCCCAGCCGCTGGAGGCGCCCGCGACCCCGACCATGGCCGTCGATACGATTTCGGTGAAGGATTTCACCGAGCTCAGCAAGGGCATCAAAGACGCGCCCAAGCTGAAGGTCGACGACATCAAGCCGCTGGCCGACAAGGTCGATACGCCCAAGCCTGCCGATCAGATCGCCCCCAAGGTCGTCGACAACAAGCCGGAGATCAAAACCGACACCGCGGCGAAGCAGACCAAGCCCGACCCGAAGCCCGATCCCAAGCCCGCGGACAAACCCGCCAAGGCCAAGCCGCCCGACTACAAGCCCGATAAGATCGCCGACCTGCTCAAGAAGGACGCCGCCAAGCAGCCGAAGCCGGACGACAAGGCCAATCCCGACACGCCGCCGCGCGACGCGCCCCAATTCAACCCCGACCAGGTCGCGGCGCTGCTCGACAAGCGCGACCCGCAGCGCCAGATAGCGTCGGCGGATTCGCCTCACAATCAAGCCGATCTCGGTAACTCCGACGGCACGGCGGCGCAATTGTCGCAAGACGAGATGGGCGCGCTGCAGTCGCGCATTTCCAAATGCTGGAGCCCGCCGTCCGGCATCACCGAGGCGACGAAAATCTATGTCGTGCTGCGCGTGCAGTTCAAGACCGACGGCTCGATGTCGCGAGAACCGATACTGGTCGAAGGCACGGCATCGCCGCTCGGACCGGCGCTCGCCGAAAGCGCCAAGCGTGCGCTGCTGCTGTGTCAGCCGTTCACCATGCTCAAGCCCGAGCATTACGATCAGTGGAAGGACATTGAGATGAAATTCGATCCCCGCATATTGCTCGGCGGCTGAGGCGCAAGAATTCACCATCATGACGATTTGGCAGATACCTGATCTCTCCGTGACACGCCGGCGCGCGCTGGCGCTCGGCGCCGCCGCCGGCGGCTTGGCGCTGTCGGCGCGCCATGCCGCCGCCGTGGTCCGGCTCGACATCACCGAAGGCAATTTTCAGCCGCTGCCGATCGCCATCCCGACATTCTTCGGCGGCGCCGACAGCGACAACGACACCGCGGCCGGCGTCACCCAGATCATCACCGCGAACCTCAAAGGCTCCGGCCTGTTCCTGCCGATCGACCCCGCCGCGTTTCTCGAGAAACTCGCCAGCGTCGACAACGTGCCGAACTTTCCCAATTGGCGCACCATCAACGCCCAAGCGCTGGTCACCGGCCGCATCACCCGCCAGAGCGACGGCCGGCTGAAGGCCGAATTCCGGCTGTGGGACGTGCTCGCCGGCCAGCAGCTTGCCGGCCAGCAATATTTCTCCACGCCCGACAATTGGCGCCGCATCGCCCACATCATCTCGGACGCGATCTACGAACGCCTCACCGGCGAGAAGGGCTATTTCGACACCCGCGTCGTCTTCGTCGACGAGACCGGGCCGAAGGAACACCGCATCAAGCGGCTCGCCATCATGGACCAGGACGGCGCCAATGTGCGCTACCTGACCCGCGGCGACGACCTGGTGCTCACGCCGCGGTTTTCGCCGTCGACGCAAGAGATCACCTACATGGCCTACGGCCAGGGCGATCCGCGCGTCTATCTGCTCAACATCGAAACCGGCCAGCGCGAAGTCGTCGGCAATTTTCCCGGCATGAGCTTTGCGCCGCGGTTCTCGCCGGACGGCCAGAGCGTGATCATGAGCCTGCAGGAAGGCTCCAACGCCAATCTCTTCATCATGGATCTGCGCTCGAAGGCGACGACGCGGCTGACCAACACGCCGGCCATCGACACCGCGCCGTCCTACGCGCCCGACGGCGCGCAAATCTGCTTCGAATCCGACCGCGGCGGCCATCCGCAGATTTACGTCATGCCGTCGGCCGGCGGCGCCGCGCAGCGCATCAGCTTCGGCGACGGCAGCTACTCGACGCCGGTGTGGTCGCCGCGCGGCGACTACATCGCCTTCACCAAGCAGTCGGCGTCAACGTTTGCCATCGGCGTGATGAAGCCGGACGGCTCCGGCGAGCGCATCCTGACCGAGGGGTTCCACAACGAAGGGCCGACCTTTGCCCCCAACGGGCGCGTGATCATGTATTTCAGCGACACGGTCGGCAGTCCCGGGCCGTCGTTGTTCACAATCGATACGGCGGGGCGGAATCAGCAACGGGTTCCGACGCCTAGCTTCGCTTCCGATCCCGCCTGGTCGCCGCTTTTGTCGTAAGCCCCGGCACGCCATCATACGCCTGCCGCATTGAGGCCTCATTAACCATTGCAAAAGCTTTCAGCCGGTTGCTCGGGGTCGAGGCTTCTTTGTAAGGCCGCATCAAGGTTGACGGAACGTTCGTTTAACGAAGGCGCTGCTAGACCCGGTGGCAATGCATACGGAAGCAATGGAGGCACCGGAATGAACGTCGTGAGCATCGTCCGCTGCGCCAAATTCGCGGCCGTCATCCTGGCCGGGCTTTTGATCGCCGGCTGCGCCAAGCAGCAGGTCGACCAGACCAGCTCGTCCGCGGCCCCCGGCAGCCAGCAGGATTTCGTCGTCAATGTCGGCGACCGCGTGTTCTTCGAGACCGATTCCTCGGAGCTCACCGAGCAGGCGCGCGCCACGCTCGACAAGCAGGCGCAGTGGCTCAACAACTATAACCGCTACGCCTTCACCATCGAGGGCCACGCCGACGAGCGCGGCACCCGCGAATACAACATCGCGCTCGGCGCGCGCCGGGCGCAAACCGTGCGCGAATATCTGACCACGCGCGGCATCGCGGCGGCGCGCATGCGCACCATCTCCTACGGCAAGGAGCGGCCGGTCGCGGTGTGCGACGATATTTCCTGCTGGTCGCAGAACCGCCGCGCGGTGACGGTGCTCGATCAGAGCTCTTAAGCGGCGCGCTGACGGTTAGAGCATGATCCCGAAAAGTGGGAACCGGTTTTCGGATAAGATCATGGTCTGGACTGCCCGGCAAAAAGTAATAAGTGAGCGCGAGCACCAGGTAAACGGTCAGGAGCTGCGCGCCTTTGAGCCAATCGGAGCGGCCATCGCCGGCAACCTGACCCGTGATCAGCACGGCGAGTAGGACGGCGAGAACCAGGCCGGCCGGGAACGCCAGGTCCATCGGCGCCGGGCCGACGAAAAGACTGACCAGCACCAGGATCGGCGCCACGAACAGCGCCACCTGCACGCTCGAGCCGATGGCAATCGAGAGTGAAAGGTCCATGCGGTCGTTGATGGCCGCCCTGACCGCGGTGGCGTGCTCGGCCGCATTTCCCATGATGGCAACCACGAAGACGCCGACGAAGACGTTGCTGAGACCGAGCTCATGCGCCGTCGGTTCGATCGCCCCCACCATGATCTCGCTCATCCAGGCGATGGCCGCCGTGGCAGCGGCAAGCACCGCTACGGCGCGCGCCACGGATGGATGTTGCTCCCGCTCCTCGGCGATATGAGAGCCCTTGAACAGCGCGGCATGGGTGACCAGGGCGAACAACAGGTTCAACAGATAGGCGAAGAGGAGCACGACGGCGATCGCGACGCTCAATCGGCCAAGTCCCGCCGCGGTCGTATGCGCCGCGGCTTGAAAGGCCGCCGGAAGTATCAATGCGATCGCCGCGAGCGTCAGCATCGTCGCCTGGGACCGCGCGCCTGCCGGATTGAAGTGCTGCTCCGGGACGGCGCAATCCTCCGCACAGCATGGCAGCGCCCAGCACCAGCAGGATATTGCCGATGATGGAGCCGGCGATCGACGCTTTCACCACGTCGTAGAGGCCGGCGCGCAATGCGGCCAGCGCAATGATGAGCTCGGCGGCATTGCCGAACGTCGCTTGAGGAGCCCGCCGACACCTTCGCCGAGGCGCTCCGCGAGCTGCTCCGTGGCCCGCCCTATCCATCCGGCCAACGGCAGGATGGCGAGGCAGGAGGCCGCAAAAATAAGCAGATAACGCTCGGGAGACAGGACTTCCAAGCCGATCGTGATCAGGAACAAACAGCAGAAGCCAGTTCATCGCCTATACCCCCGGCCTAGGTTTTGCGGCGGACGTCAGTCCGGCCGATCCGTCCAATCCACCGCGTGGCTTTGCAGGTAGCTGTCGGCCGCAGCTTCGATGGTCGGAAAAAAGAAACTTTCGCCGATCCGTGCAAACAGTCCAAAACGCTTGAGCTTGTCCTTCACCGGGTCTTTGAGTTCGGCGAAGCACAGTTCGATGCCCGCCTCCCGCAAGGTGTCGTCCAATTCGGCGAGCGCGGCGGCGGCTGTGACGTCCACGCTGGTGATCGGCTCTGCCGCCACGACCAGCCAGCGAACGGGAGCAACCGATTTTGCCACCGTATCCAGAACACGCTGCTTGAACAGCTCGGCATTGGCGAAGAACAACGGCGCATCCCAGCGAAAAAGCACCAAGGCCGGGGATTTGCCGGGCGTCGGGATAGCGGGCGAGGTCGTGGAAGCCCGCGACGCCCGGCGCGGCCCAGCACCGCGGAATACGGCCGCCAAGCGTCCCACAGGAACTCGATCATCGCATGACGATCGCAAGACCGATGCCGGGGATGGCGCCGAAAACGGCGACGCCGACGAAACAGACCACGGACAGCCAGAATTCCCACTGCGGGATGCGGAAGATGCGAACAGATCGGCGATTTCGATCTAGCCGATGGCGGACGCAATGAGACCGCGGCCAACGCGGCGGCGGGCAGGCTCCGGAGCAGGTTCGGCGCCAGCAACAGCAGCAGGCAACGGCGACGGCGCCGACGACGCCGGCCAGCTGCGTTCGCGCACCCGCCGCTTCGCAACCGGGGTCCGCGACGATGCCGCCGATCGGAAAGCCTTGAAAGAAACCGGCGGCCAGATTGGCGGCACCGAGCCCCACCATCTCCTGCTTTGGATCGACCTGGGTCGCCGTCCGTGCGCATAGGCGCGCGACAGAGCTGGTGTCGGCGAAGGACACCAGGCGACGGCGGCGCCTCCGAGCAGGACCGGCACGATATCGGCATAGGCGATCCACGGCACCGCGAATGCCGGGCAGGCCCTGGGGCAACTGACCCAAGACCGCAACATGGGTGCGCGCGGCGAGGCCCAATAAACCGACGACTGCCGTCGCGCCGACGACGGCAACGAGTATCCCCGGCACGGCTTATCGCTCCTGAGCAACAGGAACAGCGCCAATGCCGCCGGCGCCGATCGCAAGCGTCGTCCAGTTTGCTCTCCCGCCCACGATCGCGCCGCCGACGGCCCAGAGCTCTTGCAACGGTCCGTCGCCATCGATCGAGAAGCCGAACAATTTGGGCAACTGGCTGATCAGCACCGTCAGCGCAATTCCGTTCATGTAGCCGTAGCGCATCGGCTTTGAAGCAGCTCGGTTATGAAACGAAATCTGGCGGGCCGGCCGACAAATACGGACCGCCCCCGACACGACCGCCATCGTGCCGGCGAGCGCCACGGCGCGAGCGGGGTCGCCGCCGCGACAATGGATAGACGACGCCCAATATGACGGCGGCCAGCGAGGAGTCCGGCCCCAGCACCATGATGCGGCTCGGGCCGAACAGCGCATAAGCGAGCAGCGGCACGATGGTCGCATAGAGACCGTAAATGCCCGGCAGGCCCGAAGCGACCGCATAGGCGATGCCGACGGGCACGAACATTGTTGCCAACACCGCTCCGGCGACGATGTCATGAGGCAGCCAGCCGGCCTGAATGGCGCAGCGTCAGCAACCCCGGCATCCATCGCGGCCAGCTCATTGCGATCCGGCATGTCCGTGCCCTCAGAAGATGCGCGCCCTCCACGATGGACTCTGGCGGACGGTTTGACAACGGCAGGTCGTCCGACCGATACGAACCGGCACGGGCCGTGCGGCTCGGCACCGGCAGTCTTCGGACAGGTTGAGCCAATGCTGCGACAACTGATCATCGGGGCGCCGTCAGCCTCGGCAACATCGCGGTCCACGCGGCGACGATGATGGTGATCATCCGCTCGAAGGACGTGATCCATGCCAATGTGGGGCGACACCCGACGCTGCGGCTGGTGGGAATAATGATTGCGGCCGTTTCGATGTTGATGGCTGCGCATCTGCTCGAGGTCGCGATCTGGGCGGTGGCTTATTCGCTCTTGGGGGCAACTCCGCAAGGCACGGAGAATCTGTATTTTGCCTTCGTCAATTACACGACGCTCGGCTATGGCGACATCACTCCGGTGGCGCGCTGGCGGCTGTTTGGTCCGCTGACGGCGATGAACGGCGTGCTGCTGTTCGGCTGGTCGACGGCGGTGATCTACCACGTCCTGCGGGCGTCGCTCGCGCCCGACGAAGAGCGGGCATCGCGTCCGTAAGACGCCCAATTACTCGACACGACAGAGTTTTGCTGGCCGATGATTTGGCGGGTCGTGGCGTGCTCCGGCCACCGCTTCGCCTATCGTCGTAGTGAACGAAACCGAAGGACGGTGCCACTTGCTGGAAAATCGGCAACGTAGTCTAGTTCGCATGTGTCTAACCGGGAGAATGACAATGCGTAAACTTTTACTAATAGGAGCCACCGTCATCGGTGCTGCGTTGCTTTCTATCTCCCCGATCTCGGTGAATTGGTCAGTAAACAACAGCGTGTCCGTGTCTCAGGACCGGGCATTCGCGGAAGTGGGAAGGCCTTTAACACCGGGAAGCGTAGCTGGCGTCAATCGGAGACATGATCGACGCGCTGTACGGCGCTGCGCGGCGGGCGTGACCTGCCCTCACTACTAGGTCCTGCTACGCCACAGCGAGGTGGAATCTGATCCGGTTGATCTCGTTGAGCCAGCGGCCGCGATGATTTGGTGCTGGTTCCTGCACGCCGGGTCTTGGATTGCCGCCGCCCCCAGCTTGGCCGCGCTCGCGCGGCCCGGGCGCACTCGCGCTTGCGTCTGATATTTTTGAAGCCAATGCGCAACACGACAGCACCCGGCGGATCCGACCGATCCGCTGAGGTACTTCGCACGTCGTCGCGCGGTCGGTTCCCGCAGGTCAGCGTTGCAAGCGCACCCCGTGAGGAACTTGCGCGCCCGATTCGACCCAGTGCGCGTAGCTTTCGAACGGCACGCCGAGCTTGTCGTAGTACACACGCAGATAGCCGTCGCGGCCGCGCGCGACCGCCTCCGGCATGACCTGCTGTACCTCCTGGGCCATGACGCCGACATAGGCCTTGTCGCTGCCGTTGTAGCTGAAGCGATAAAAGCCGAGGCCGTTGTCGAGGTGGCCGAGCAGGGTGATGTCGTGCTTGAGCATGATGTCGGACCGGCGTCCGCCGCCGCCGCGCATGCCGCCCCCGCCGCCACGCATGCCGCCGCCGCCACCACGCATGCCACCGCCGGCGTGCATGCCGCCGCCGCCACCGCCTCGCGCCCGCATGGCAGCGCCGCCGCCGCCACCGACGTGATGCGAAACGCGGGCGCCGCCGGCGCCTCCACGATTGACGGCGCCACGATTGACGCCGCCGCCGCGGTTCGCGCGCTGCGCAGCCTGATGGCGCTGACCGCCGCCTGACGGACGCGTGCCGGCGTTTGGCCGGTTACCGGCGCCGGCACTGGGACGGTTGGCCGGACGATTTTGACCGGCGTTGCCGCGGTTGCCGGCGCCGCCCGGCTTGATCACCTGCTGACCGCCGCTGCCGCGGAAATTCAGCTGTTGCGCGCGATTGCCGCGATTGCCAGCGCCTTGGCGATGGTCGACGCGTGGCCGCCAGGCCGTGCCAGCGCCGCCGCCGCCGGGCCGGACATTGATATTGTTGTTGTTCCAGTTGACCCCGCCGCCCCAGTAATTTCCGCCGTGCCAGCGCCCGAGCGCGTAGCCGGCGCCGAAGCCAATTCCGGCGGCGATGATGCCGGCGCCGATATAGCCGGGCGCGGGCCAGTAATCCGGCGGATAATCCGGATACGGCCAATCGCCATAGACGACGCCCGGGTCGTAATAGGGAACATAGACCATGTCGGGGTCGGTCGGCTCGATGGCGATGACCTGCCTGTTCTGGACTTGCTGGACCGTGACTTTCTGTTCCTTGGTCGATTGCAGCTTGTTGTTCGCTTGCGCCTTGGTGCGCAGGCGCTGAATGGCGTCCATCACGTCGGCCTGCTGGGCGACAACCGCATCGCCGAGCTTTTGCGTCCAGTCGAGCTTGCCGCTCATCAACTGCAGCACGTCTGGCGTCGCCACGAGCGACTTGATGCTGTCATCCCACGATTGCTTGTCGACCGCCGCCTTCAACGCGTCGCCCTTGAGATTCTTGTTCGCTTCAAGCCAACGCTCGGCTTGCACGATGTCGAGCGGATAGGCTGACGCCATCAGCACTTGGGCGAGCAGAGGATCGGGATAGAGCGCGATCGGCGCGACCAGCTGATCGAGCTCGGCGGGTTTTAGCAGTTGCGTACTGGATGTGGCCGTCGGCGAGGCGGAGGTTTGCGCCATCGCGCAGGTCGGTGCGAGGATGATTGCTGCCAGTGCTAGCCACCGGATGGTCGACAAAACCATGTACGCCTCCCGTACTGCTTACACATTCGACGCGTCCGCGTCGGCTTTCTTCTCGCCTTGGGCTTCTTCTCGTCGTCTAGCGGCAATTCTCTGCGCTATTGCAGTAGCCTCGCCGTCATTGCCAGCTCAACGTCACGCCGACATCGCCCGGCATGCCGCGGGGAAAGTCGACGATCTGGAATCTCAGATTTATAGCCGCGCGGCTTGAGGTGCTTCTGCCAGAATTCATAGAGCTCTTTGGGCAATCCGGTGAGCGTGCTTTCCCAGCCGGCTTCCTGCTGATTGATGGCGCGGCCGCGATCGGTGCAAAGCTGATTGGGAAAGCGCGTAATGAAAACCTCGGTCAGGCCGTTATTGGCGGCGCGTTGGATGATCGCCGCCGCGCGTTTCATGCGCTCCTCGTCGGAAACGCCGGACGGCTTTGCGAATTTTTCCATCAAAGCCTGCTTTTCGGCTTCCTCGGCATTCTGGGCTTTTAGGGCCGCGGACGCTTTTTCTGCCTCCCGCAAGGCAATCTGCTTCATCAGGTCCTTGGCCGTCGGCAATGCGTCCAGCGGGTTGCCGCCCTTTGCTTGCTTTGTCTCGGCCATCGCCGTGCTCCTCATCGGGCGAACTGTCGCATTCGCGATACCGTATCAGTAGTCAAACCGACGCCGGCTTTCCTTGATCTGTCGCAATTATTTAAACAGCGAATGATGCATTTTGGGCGCCGCCGCCAATACGAAAGGCTAGGCTATTGTAGCGCTACACGCAATGCGGGATGATGCAACGACGCTGCCAGGCTCAGAACGATGGCGGGGCAAGCCATAGGAGCGTTCCATGCTGTTCGGCGATCTTCGAACTTTGCGTAAGCGCATGAGCGATCGCGGCTTTGCGGTGCGGAAAAATTCGCGCTGGCGCGTCTTTGCCGTCGCGGTGCTGGCGCTCAACGTCGCAGCCGCCGTTCCGGCCGCCGCACAGCAGGCCCAGCCGGGCGCGGTCCCGGTCGGCACGGTCTATGCCGAGCGGCAGTCGATCTCGAACATCCGCGATTTTGTCGGTCGCGTCGAAGCCACCGGCCGTGTCGACATTCGCGCAAGAGTGCAAGGTTACCTGGAGCAAGTGCTGTTCAAGGAGGGCGATATCGTCAAGAAAGGCGACCAGCTCTACCAGATCGAAAAAGGCCTGTTTCAGGCCGCCGTCGATGCGGCCAAGGGCGCGTTGGAGCGCAGCAAGGCGGCAAAGACGCTGACCGCGATCCAACTGCAGCGCGCCCAGGACCTGCTGGAGAAAAGCGCCGGCACCGCGGTGGCGCGCGACCAGGCGCTGGCCGCCGATCAGCAGGCGCAGGGCCAGATCCTGGCCGACCAGGCCAATCTCGACACCGCCAATATCAATCTCGGCTATACCGACATCGCCTCGCCGATCGCGGGCAAAGTCAGCAAGACCAATGTCACCGCCGGCAATGTCGTCGGGCCCGATAGCGGCGTCCTGACGCTGATCGTCAGCCAGGATCCGATGTACGTCAGCTTCCCGGTCAGCCAGCGCGAACTGCTTGCAGGCGCAGCTGAGCGGACGCGTGAAGCGATATCGCCGGCATCAAGATCAAGATCCGCTTTGCCGACGGCTCGACCTACAAGCAAGAAGGCACGGTCAATTTCGTCGACGTATCGGTCGATCGCTCGACCGATACGGTGCTGGCGCGCGCCACGCATGCCGAATCCGGACGGCGTCTTGATCGACGGCCAATTGGTCAGCGTCGCCGTCGAAGCCGGCGCGCCGCAGGACAAGGTGGTGGTCCCGCAGGCGGCGCTGATCGCCGATCAGGAAGGCGTCTATGTCTTCGTGGTCGAGGACGGCAAGGCGGTCGTCAAGCGGATCAAGACCGGCGGCGAAAGCGGTGCCAACGTCGTCGTCGACCAGGGCTTGAAGGCGGCGAGCAGGTCATCGTCGAAGGACTGCAGAGCATTCGTCCCGGGCAGCCGGTTCAAGCCACGCCCGCGGCGGCCGTCCTGAACCGGAGCTTAAGTCCGATGCTGTCCGTCCATCTTCGTCGATCGTCCGCGGCTCGCGATCGTCATCGCCATCGTCACGACGATCGCCGGCCTGCTCGCGCTCTACGCCATCCCGCTCGCGCAATATCCGGATATCGTGCCGCCGCAGGTCTCGGTCACGACGATTTATCCCGGCGCCAACTCCGCCGTCGTGGAAGCGACCGTCGCCCAGGTCATCGAGGCGCAAGTCGTCGGCGTCGACAAGATGATCTACATGAAGAGCACGAGCGGCGATGACGGCAGCTATACGCTGACCGCCTCGTTCGAGCTCGGCACCGATCCCGACATCAACACCGTCAACGTCAACAACCGGGTCCAGGTCGCGCTGGCGCAGCTGCCGCCCGACGTCCAGCGCCAGGGCGTCACGGTCAAGAAGAAATCCTCGGCGCTGCTCGGCGTCATCGCGGTCTATTCGCCCAAGCACACGCACGATCCGCTGTTCCTCTCCAATTACGTCACCATCAACTTGCTCGATCGGATCAAAAGCACGCCCGGCGTCGGCGACGCGACCATATGGGGCCCGCAGGATTACGCCATGCGCGCCTGGGTGCGCACCGATCGGCTGACCGGGCTCAACCTGACCACCGGCGACATCATCAACGCGATCCAGTCGCAGAACGTCCAGGCCGCGGTCGGCCGCATCGGCGCCCGGCCGATCTCCGACGATCAGCAATTGCAGCTCAATATCCAGACCAAGGGCCGCCTCGCCTCGGTGGAGGAATTCGACAATATCGTGATCCGGACCAATCCCGACGGCTCGGTGCTGCGCCTCGGCGACGTCGCGCGGCTTGAGCTCGGCGCCGCCAATCTCGATCGCGACACCCGGCTCAACGGCGGCCCGGCGGCGGCGATCGCGATCTATCAGTCGCCCGGCGCCAATGCGATCAACACCTTGAAGGCGGTGAAGGATCGCATCGCCGAAGCGGAGAAGCGGTTTCCCGACGATCTGGCCTGGAAGATCACCTACGACCCCACGGTCTTCGTCACCGACACCATCCACGAGGTGCAGAAGACGCTGATCGAGGCCTTCATCCTCGTCGTCATCGTGGTCTTCCTTTTCCTCGGCAGCGTGCGCGCCACCCTGATTCCGACGCTTGCGGTGCCGGTCAGCCTGATCGGCACGTTCATCGCGCTCTTGGCCGTCGGCTATTCGGCCAACACCGTGTCGCTGCTCGCCATCGTGCTGGCGATCGGCATCGTCGTCGACGACGCCATCGTGGTGGTGGAAAACGTCGAACGGGTGATGGAGGAGCATCCGGAGCTGACGCCCGGCGAAGCGACCAAGCGCGCCATGGCCGAGATCACCGCGCCGATCATCGCCATCACGCTGGTGCTGCTGTCGGTGTTCGTGCCGGTGGCGTTCATTCCCGGAATCTCCGGCGAATTGTTCCGGCAATTCGCGGTTACGGTTGCGGTGTCGATGTTCTTGTCGGCGATCAATGCGCTGACGCTCTCGCCGGCGCTGTGCGGCGTGTTGCTGCGGCCGCATCACGGGCCGCGCCGCGGCGTCATGGGCTACGTGATGCGCTCGATCGACCGGGTCCGCGACGGTTATGGTGCCGCGGTCGCGCGCATCGTGCGCTTCTCGATCATCGGGCTTGCCATGGTGGCGGTCGCCACGGTCGGCATCGTCGGGCTTGCCAAGATTCACGCCGACCGGATTTTTGCCCGAGGACGATCAGGGCGCGCTGTTCGTCGTCGTGCAATTGCCCGGCGGCGCCTCGGTGGCGCGCACCACCGATGTCATCGAGCGCGCCGAGGCGATCCTCAAGGACGAACATGCCGTCGAAGACGTCACCTCCGTGATCGGCTTGAACTTCATCGACAACTATTCGCAGGCCAATGCCGGCTTCATGGTGGTCACGCTCAAGCCGTTCGAGGAACGCAAGGACAAGTCGCTCGGCGTCAACGCCTTGATCGCGCGGCTCAACGAAAAATTCCGCCAGATCCAGGGCGGCACAGGTGGTGCCGCTGGCGCCGCCGCCGATCCTCGGTCTCGGCACCGGCGGCGGCTTCGCCTATGTGCTGGAGGATCTGCGCGGCGGCGATCCCAAGGCGCATGGCGCAGGCGCTACGCGGATTGACGGTCGCGGCAAATCAGGACCCGCAGCTCAGCCGGGTGTTCAGCACGTTCTCGGCGACCAATCCGTCGATCTATCTCGATATCGATCGCGACAAGGCGCAGATCATCGGCGTGCCTTTGAGCGCGGTGTTTCAGGCGCTGCAGGCGTCGCTCGGCGGCTACTTCGTCAACAACTTTAATTTGTTCGGCCGCACCTGGCAGGTCCAGGTGCAGGCCGAGGCCGCCGACCGCTCGAACATCAACGACATCTACCGCATCAATGTGCGCAACAACGACGGCAAGATGATCCCGCTGCGCAGCCTCGCCGAGGTTCGCCTCGTCGTCGGTCCGCCGGCCTTGATCCGCTACAACAATCTGCGCGCCGTGACCGTGCAGGGCTCGCCGGCGCCCGGCGTTTCGTCCGGCCAGGCGCTTGAATGCGATGGAAGCGGTCGCCGCGAAAACGCTGCCGCAGGGCTATGCCGGCGAGTGGACCGACAC
This sequence comes from uncultured Alphaproteobacteria bacterium, assembly GCA_963831975.1. GTDB lineage: Bacteria > Pseudomonadota > Alphaproteobacteria > Rhizobiales > Xanthobacteraceae > BOG-931. The sequence goes on along the minus strand of CAWHSO010000018.1, from coordinate 516,928 downwards.
CGCGTTCCAGGAAAAGCGCGCCGAGGGCAAGACCGCGATCATCCTCGGCTTCGCCGTGCTGTTCGCCTACCTGTTCCTGGTCGGGCTGTACGAAAGCTGGACCATTCCGGTGCCGGTGCTGCTGTCGGTGTCGGTCGGCGTCTTGGGATCGTTCGCGGCCATGCTGATCGGCGGGCTGACGCTCGATCTCTACGCGCAGATCGGCATGGTCGTGCTGATCGGCCTTGCCGCCAAGAACGGCATTCTGATCGTCGAATTCGCCAAGGAGCAGCGCGAGAAGGGCGTTCCTCTGCTCGAAGCCGCGACCGAAGGCGCGCGGCTGCGCTTCCGGCCGGTGATGATGACGTCGTTTGCCTTCATCCTCGGCCTCCTGCCGCTGGTGGTCGCCACCGGCGCCTCGCAACTGGCGCGGCGCGACGTCGGCACGCCGGTGTTCGGCGGCATGATCCTCGCCTCCTTCATCGGCATATTCGCTATTCCTCCGCTTTACGTCTTCTTCCAGGCGATCCGCGAGCGGCTGCGGCCCTCGTCGCGGCCAAAGGAAAAAGCGACGCCGGAGCGGAGCGGCGTCTAACGCGGAGTTTTGACATGGCGAAGAAACACAAGACCGCGAAACCCAAGACCGCCGCGAATGGCCAAGGCGAGAAAATGAAGCGCAAGGCTTACGAAAAGGAGCTGCGCAAGCTTCAGGCCGAGCTGTGCCATCTGCAGGAATGGGTGAAGGCAAGCGGCGCGCGCGTCATCGTCGTGTTCGAAGGCCGCGACGCCGCCGGCAAGGGCGGCACCATCAAGGCGCTGACCGAGCGGGTCAGCCCCCGCGTGTTTCGTGTCACGGTGCTGCCGGCGCCGTCGGATCGCGAAAAGAGCCAGATGTACATGCAACGCTACATGGAGCGCTTTCCGGCCGGCGGCGAAATCATCATCTTCGATCGCAGCTGGTACAATCGCGCCGGCGTCGAATATGTCATGGGCTTCGCCACCGAGGCGCAGCACAAGCGCTTCCTGAAACTGTGTCCGCAAATGGAGCAATACATCATCGAGAGCGGCATCATCTTGATCAAGATATGGCTCGAGGTCGGTCAGGAGGAACAGGAAAAGCGCTTCTTGAAGCGGATCAGCGATCCGATGCGCCAATGGAAGCTGAGCCCGATGGATCTGGAATCATACCGGCGCTGGTACGATTATTCGAAGGCGCGCGACCTCATGCTCGCGGCGACCGACAGCAAGCACGCGCCGTGGCACATCGTGCGCTCCGACGACAAGCGCCGCGCCCGGCTCAACTGCATTTCACACATTCTGTCGCTCTTGCCATATAAGAAAGTCAAACGGGAAGCGGTCAAGCTTCCCAAGCGTTCCAACAAGCATCGTTACGACGACGTGACGTCCATCAAGGATCGCCATTTCGTTGCCGGCAAGTATTGAACGGTCTACGGCTATCACCGCGATGACAGCACCCGGGCCGGAAGACGCCGATAAAGTCGCTGCCGCCGACAGAGCGGATAAGACATCCGTTGTTGCCGCCATTCGCATCGGCTGTCTGGCGCTCTTGGCCTACTGGTCGTGGCTGTTGCTGCAACCGTTCCTGTCGATCATCGTCTGGAGCGTCATCTTCGCGGTCGCGCTTTATCCGGTGTTCGACTGGCTGGCCGAAAAGCTCGGCGGCTATCGCGGGCTGGCCGCGGCGGCGATCACGATTTTCAGCCTTATCCTGATCTTCGGCCCGGTCACCTGGCTCGGCGTCAGCCTGGGCGACAATCTGCGAACGCTTTACGCGCGGCTCGCGGACGGCAGCCTGACCATTCCGCCGCCCTACGAGTCGGTCCAGACCTGGCCGTTCGTCGGCGGCGAGATCTACCAAATCTGGTACCTCGCCTCGACCAACATCAAGGCGCTGCTCGGCGAGTGGGCGGATCAGCTCAAAGTGATCGGCTCGAGCGTGCTGGCCATCGCCGGCACTGCCGGCTTGGATCTGTTCAAGTTCATCATCGGCATCTTCGTTTCGGGATTTCTGTTCGTGCCCGGGCCGGCGCTGGTGCTCTCGGTCAAGAACGCCGTGCGCCATATTTCGACGGACCGCGCCGAAGAGTTTGTCGAACTGACCGGCGCGACGATCCGCAACGTGTCGCGCGGCATCATCGGAATTTCGGCCCTGCAGGCGTTGCTCGCCGGTATCGGCTTGCTGGTGGCCGGCGTTCCCGCCGCCGGCCTGCTCAGCTTTTTGGTTCTGCTGTTTGGGATCATTCAAGTCGGCCCGTGGGTCATTCTGGTGCCGGTGATCATTTGGAGCTGGTTTGTGCTGGCAAAAACGGCGGCGGTGATATTCACCATCTATACCGTGCCGATAATGGTGTTGGATAACGTGCTGCGCCCGCTGGTCATGGCGCGCGGGCTTTCGACGCCGATGCCGGTGATATTGATCGGCGTCATCGGCGGTGCGCTGGCGCACGGTCTGATCGGCTTGTTCGTCGGCCCGATCGTGCTGTCCATCGCCTGGCAATTGCTGGTCGCATGGACACGGGACGGGACAAATGGGATGGACACGGCTGTCCCCGGCAAGCAGGATTAGCGGCCGCCGCGAAACTGGCTGCCTTGCCGCCGCAATTTCATCTATCTGGTGGCACTAAACTAACCGTCCTATTGTCCCGCAATTCGCTTAAGATCGCTGCGTAGCGACCATCCGCATCCGCAAGGGCACTTTTGCCATGATCCATCGTGCGCGCGCGATCACGACGCTGGCACTGACTGCTTTGCTCGCCGGCTGCGGCCAGAACAACCAATACGCCGCGCCGCCGCCGCCGAAGGTCACCGTTGCCTTGCCCGTCGCCCAAGACGTCACGCGCTATTTCGACGCCACCGGAAACGCGGCTGCGGTCAATTCGGTCGATCTCGTCGCCCGCGTGCAGGGTTTTGTCCAGGCCATCAGCTATACCGACGGCCAATTCGTCAAAAAAGGCACGTCGCTGTTCACCATCGAGCCCGAACCTTACCGGCTCAAAGTGGATGCCGCCAAGGCGGCCGTCACCAGCGCGCAAGCGACGCTGACGCAGGCGCAAGCCGAGTATCAGCGCCAGGCCGACCTGATTCAGAAGCAGGTCTCGACGCAAGCCAATTACGACAAGGCGCTGGCGCAGCGCAATTCATCGCAAGCCGACCTGCAATCGGCGCAGGCCAACGAGCGGCAGGCCGAGATCAATCTCAGCTATACCGACGTCACCGCGCCATTCGACGGTTTCGTCTCCGCCCGCCAGGTGTCGATCGGCCAGCTGGTCGGCGCCTCTTCACCGACCGTGCTCGCCACCATCGTGCAGCTTGATCCGATCTGGGTGAATTTCACCGCGAGCGAGAGCGACGCATTGCAAGTGCGCGCCAATCTCGCGCGCTCGGGCCGCACCACTGCCGACCTCATCGGCGATCCTGTCGAGGTCGCCCTGCAAAACGAGACCGACTTTCCGCACGTCGGCAAGCTCGACTATGTCGCGCCGTTTGTCGATCCGTCGACCGGCACCCAGGCCGCGCGCGCCATCCTGCCGAATCCTGATCGGGCGCTGGTGCCGGGATATTTCGTGCGCGTGCGCGTGCCGTCGAAGCCGATCCCGGCGCTGCTCGTGCCCGATGTCGCGATCGGCAGCGACCAGGGCGGCCGCTACGTGCTGGTCGTCAACAAGGACAATGTCGTCGAGCAACGCCAGGTCGACACCGGCCAGCTGGTCGGCGATCTGCGCGTCATCGACAAAGGCCTGACCAAGGACGACCGCGTCGTCATCGGCGGCATCATGCGCGCGATCCCGGGCCAGAAGGTCGATGCCGAGCTGAGCCCGCCGGCGGCGAAGAACTAGAGCATGATCCCGAAAAGTGGAAACCGGTTTTCGGAAAAGATCATGCTCAAACCAAAAGGCGTGGAGACTCAGCAATGATCTCCAAATTCTTCATCGAGCGTCCGGTGCTGGCGAACGTGCTCGCCATCCTGATGATTCTGATCGGCGCGGTCGCGCTCTACGCGTTGCCGGTGGCGCAATATCCCGACGTGGTGCCGCCGACCGTGCAGGTGACGACGCGTTATCCCGGCGCCAGCGCGCTGACCTTGCTCGACACCGTGGCGCTGCCGATCGAGCAGCAGGTCAACGGCGTCGAGGACATGATCTACATGCAATCGACCAGCGCCAGCGACGGCAGCTACACGCTCACCGTCACGTTCAAGATCGGCACCGATCTCGATAATGCGCAGATCCTGGTGCAGAACCGGGTGGCGAGCGCGCTGTCGCAGCTGCCGACCCCGGTTCAGGCCCAGGGCGTCACGGTGCAGAAGCGCTCGACCGCGATCCTGCTGTTCGTCACGCTCACCGCGCCGGACGGCCGCTACGACAGCCTTTATCTGGCCAATTACGCCACCATCAAACTCAAGGACGAGTTGTCGCGCTTGCCGGGCGTCGGCAACGTCAATGTGTTCGGCGCCGGCCAGTATTCCATGCGCATCTGGCTCGATCCGGAGAAGCTCAAAGCGCGCAACCTCAACGCCCAGGACGTGGTGGTGGCGCTGCAGCAGCAGAGCCAAGAAGTCACCGCCGGCCAGATCGGCACGCCGCCGACGCCGCCGGGCGTCAATTTCCAATACACCATCGATCTGTCCGGCCGCCTCACCGACGTCAAAGAGTTCGCCAACGTCATCGTCAAGACCGGCGACAACGGCCAGGTCACGCGGGTCAGCGACGTCGGCCGGGTCGAGCTCGGTGCCCAGACCTACGGCCAGTATTTCAACCTCGACGGCAAGCAGGCCGCGGGCATCGGCATCTATCAATCTCCCGGCGCCAACGCGCTCGACGTCGAGCACGCGGTCAAGGCCAAGATGGAAACCCTGGCGCGCGATTTCCCGCAGGGCCTGGTCTACGCTATCCCGTTCGACACCACGATCTTCGTCAATGCGTCGATCCACGAAGTCTACAAGACGCTGATCGAAGCCGGCGTCCTGGTGCTGATCGTCATCATGGTGTTCCTGCAGGACTGGCGCGCCATGCTGATCCCGGCCACCACCGTGCCGGTGACCATCATCGGCGCCTTTGCCGCCATGTACGCGCTCGGCTTCACCGTGAATTTTTCGACCCTGTTCGCCATCGTGCTGTCGATCGGCATCGTGGTCGACGACGCCATCGTCGTCGTCGAGGGCGCGGCGCACAATATCGAAAAGGGCATGAGCGGCCATGACGCGGCGATCCGCGCCATGGACGAGCTGTTGGGACCGATCATCGGCATCACGCTGGTGCTGATGTCGGTGTTCCTGCCGGCGGCGTTCCTGCCCGGGCTCACCGGCCGCATGTACGCGCAATTCGCGCTGGTGATCGCGGCGACCGCGCTGTTGAGTGGCATCAATGCGGTGACGCTCAAGCCGACCCAGTCGGCGCTGTGGCTGCGGCCGCCGGTGCCGCCGGAGCGGCGCAACGCATTTTATCGCGGCTTCAATGCCGTCTATGGCCGCATGGAACACCACTATGCCGGCCTGATCGGCCGCATGGCGTCCCATGCCGGCGTGATGACCATCGTCGCCTTCGTCATCATTGGCTTGGCCTTTTTCGGCTTGTCCCGGGTGCCGACCGGCTTTCTGCCGCTCGAGGACCAGGGCTATCTCCTCGTCGCCGTGCAATTGCCCGACGGCGCAGCGCTTGACCGCACGCAAAAGGTGCTCGAACAGGTCTCGGCGATCGCGCAGAAGGATTCGAGCGTCGCCAACGTGATCGCCATCTCCGGCGTCTCCGCCCTCGACAACAATGCGACCTTGGCCAATGCCGGCGTCGCCTATGTGGTGCTCAAGGATTGGAGCGAGCGCGACGATCTGCGCACCCTGTTCCCGCGCCTGTCGGCGGCGCTCGCGACAATCGATGCGCGGGTGATCACGCTGCCGCCGCCGCCGATCCAGGGCATCGGCAACGCCGGCGGCTTCACGCTCCAGGTGGAATTGCGCGACGGCAGCACCGATTTCACCAAGCTTGAGAGCATCACCAATACGATGGTCGCCAACGCGCAGTCGCAAAGCGCGCTGCAGCGCGTCTCGACCTCGTTCCGCGCCGCGGCGCCGCAATTGCGTGTCGAGGTCGATCGAGTCAAGGCGCAGACGCTGCATGTTTCGGTCGATCAGGTCTTTGCAACGCTCGCGACCTATCTGGGCTCGACCTATGTGGTGCAGTTCAACAAATTCGGCCGCGTCTTCCAGGTCTATGCCCAGGCCGACGCCGCGTTTCGCTTGCGGCCGCGCGATATCGAGAACCTGTCGGTGCGCAACCAGCAGGGCAACATGGTGCCGCTCGGCACGGTGGCCGCGATCACGCCGGCGGTCGGCGCGCCGCTGATCTCACTCTACAATCTTTATCCGTCGTCGAGCATCATCGGCCTGCCGGCCACGGGTTTTTCGTCCGGCGAGGCGATCCGGCTGATGGAGGAGAATGCGGCGAAAACCTTGCCGCCCGGCGCCGGCACCGAATGGACCGCGATGTCGTACCAGGAGAAGATCGTCGGCAACCAGATGTATTTCGTCTTCGCCATGGCGCTGCTGCTTGGTTTATCTGGTGCTGGCCGGCCAGTATGAAAGCTGGTACGCGCCGCTCTCGATCATCCTCTCGGTGCCGCTCGCTTTGGTCGGGCCGGTGCTGGTGCTCAAGGGGCTGCGCATCGACAACAATCTCTACACCCAGATCGGCCTGATCCTGTTGATCGCGCTCTCGGCGAAGAACGCCATCCTGATCGTCGAGGTGGCGCGCGAGCATCGCGTGCGCGACAACAGGTCGATCATCGACGCGGCGGTCGATGCCGCCCGCGCCCGGTTCCGGCCGATCCTGATGACGTCGTTTGCCTTCATCCTCGGCGTCGCGCCGCTGGTGGTCGCGAGCGGGGCGGGGGCCAGCGCCCGCAAATCCATCGGCATCACGGTGTTCTCCGGCATGATCGCCTCGACCTGCCTCGCCGTCCTGTTCGTGCCGTCGCTGTTCGTGGTGATCCAACGCTTCGAGGAATGGCTCGCCGCGCGCAAGCATCCGCGCATCCAGCCCGCGGAATGATCAGGCGGAATGTGGCAGGCAGTCACAATTTGGTCGCACGTTGCATTATGTTAGGCGGCGCCAATCCAGCGGAAAAGTTGCCGGTGATGATCCGCTCCATCTCCCTCGTCGTGGTCGCACTTTTGGGTGCGCTGTGGGGCGGCGCCGCTCGCGCGCAAATGTCCCAAGCCGACTTGTTGACCCGCATCGACCGCCTCGAAGCGGCGCTGCGCGAGCTCACCGGCACGGTGGAGCAGCTGCAATACCGCAATCAGCAGCTCGAGCAGCAGCTCCGCGCGCTCCAGGATGCGAGCCAGACCGGCGCCCGGCCGTCCGCGTCGCCGCAACCGCAGTCGCCGCCGCGCCCGACGGCACAATTTTCGCCGCCGCCTGCCGCGCCTCCGCCCGCGCCGGTCATCGCCGCAGCGCCGCCGCCGCGCCTGTCGAACCGGAGCCGCCGCCTCCGCCGTCAGGACGGGGCGGTCGCGGCGACGCGTTCAATCCGGCGCTCAGTCCGGCTGCACCCGGCGCGCCACGGCCGCTCGGCAGCAGCACGGCAGCGACCGAACCGCCGCCGCCGGTTGCCGAAGTGCCGCCCGCCGGTCCGCGCCAGCCCGGTGCGCCGCTCGATCTGTCCAGCGTCTCCGCGCCACCGCCGCCGCCGCCGGTGGCGCCGCGCCGGGCGGGGCATTGCCGCCACCACCACCGATCAATCCGAGCGGCACCGGCGCCATGCAGGCGACCTTGCCGCCGGGCAATTCGCCCAAGGACGAATTCGATCTCGCTTACGGCTATTTGCAGCACAAGGACTATGGTCCTGCCGCGGATGAGTTCGCGAATTTCCTGCGCCAATATCCGAGCGATCGCCTGGCGCCCGAGGCGCAATACTGGATGGGCGAAGCCTTGTTTCAGAGCCAGCGCTATCGCGATGCCGCGGAAGCCTTCCTCGCGGTGTCGACGAAGTATGACACCACCGCGCGGGCACCCGATGCGCTGTTACGGCTCGGCATGTCGCTTGCGGCGCTCGGCGAAAAGGAAGCGGCCTGCGCTTCGCTCGGCGAGGTGCTGCGCAAATATCCGCGCGCCTCGGTGAGCGTGAAGCAAGGCGTCGACCGGGAACAAAAGCGTGCCCGCTGCTGACGGAAGCGTTGCCGACGGCGAAGCGAACGCGCTGTTTCGTGGTCTCGAAGATTTGCCCGGTCTGGTGCTCGCGGTGTCGGGCGGCCCGGATTCCACAGCGCTCTTGGTGCTGGCGGCGCGCTGGGCGAAGCGGCTCAAGCGCGCCCCGAAACTCGTCGCCGTCACCATCGATCATGGCTTGCGGCCGCAAGCGGCGCGCGAAGCCGCCATGGTGAAGCGCTTGGCGCGCCGGCTCGGCGTTCCTCATCGCACATTGCATTGGCGCGGCAGAAAGCCACGAACCGGCCTGCAGGAGGCCGCGCGCTACGCGCGCTATGCGTTGCTCGCCCAAGTCGCCATGCGCGCGCGATTTGCCCATATCCTCACCGCGCACACGCTGGACGATCAGGCCGAGACCGTGCTGTTCCGCCTCGCCCGCGGCAGCGGGCTGTTCGGGCTCACCGGCATGGCCCACGCGGCGCCGCTGCCGCTCAATGGCGTGCGCGAGATTTTTCTGGTGCGCCCGCTCTTGCATCTTCCCAAGGCGCGGCTCGTCGCGACCTTGAAGGCTGAGCGCATCGGCTATGCGGAAGACCCGAGCAATCACGATCCGCGTTTTACCCGCGCGCGGCTGCGTAGCCTGATGCCGGCGCTGGCGCGCGAGGGTCTCGACGCGCGCGGCTTGGCGCGGCTCGCGGCCAGGCTGCGGCGCGCCGAATTGACCATCCAGGTCGCCGTGCAGGCCGCCCGTTCCGCGCTCGTGCCGCTGCCGTGGCCGCCGCATGGACCGATCGTGTTTGCGGCCGCGCCGTTCGCGAGCCTGCCCGCTGAAGTGGGCTTACGGCTGCTCGGCGAAGCGGTTGCCCATAGCGGGGACGAGGGGTCGGTCGAGCTCGCCAAGCTCGAAAGCCTTTACGAGGCGTTGCGCCAGGCGCGCTCGCGCCTGCGCCGGACCCTTGCGGGAGCGCTGATTACGCTTGACCGTGACCATCTGACGGTCGAACGCGCACCCGCGCGGCGCAGGTTAGCCATGCGCGGTCAAGGCAAGAGCCGCTTTACGAAATAGGCCTATAATCAGTCGATTGGCCATTCTCGGGTTCTTGGCAGGGGGCAGATCGAACCCTACATTGCCGGGGGTATCGGGGACGTGAAGCCGCCACGATTTGCTGGCACGTAGTATGCTCCGGCGCCGCGGATTCGCGGGTCAAGGACTGAAGATGAACGCCAATCTGCGCAATTTCGCCCTTTGGGTGATCATCGTCCTCTTATTGCTGGCGTTGTTCACGTTGTTTCAGAGTCCCGGCCAGCGCCCGGCATCGCAAGACATCTCGTTCTCCGATCTGCTCACCGACGTCGATTCCGGCCGCGTCAAAGAAGTGCTGATCCAGGGTCCGGAAATTCACGGCACCTTCAGCGACGGCCGCAGTTTCCAGACCTATGCGCCGAGCGACCCGACCCTGATCCAGCGCCTTTACAACAAGGGCGTCGCGATCTCGGCGCGGCCGCAGACCGAGAACGTGCCGTGGTTCGTCTGGCTTCTGATCTCATGGCTGCCGTTCGTGGCGCTGATCGGCGTGTGGATCTTCCTGTCGCGGCAGATGCAAGGCGCCGGCGGCAAGGCGCTCGGCTTCGGCAAGTCGCGGGCCAAGCTTCTCACCGAGGCGCACGGCCGCGTCACCTTCGAGGACGTCGCCGGCGTCGACGAGGCCAAGCAGGATTTGCAGGAGATCGTCGAATTCTTGCGCGATCCCGGAAAATTCCAGCGGCTCGGCGGCAAGATTCCGCGCGGCGTGCTCTTGGTCGGCCCGCCCGGCACCGGCAAGACCTTGATCGCGCGCGCGGTCGCCGGCGAAGCCAATGTGCCGTTCTTCACCATTTCCGGCTCCGACTTCGTCGAGATGTTCGTCGGCGTCGGTGCTTCGCGCGTGCGCGACATGTTCGAGCAGGCCAAGAAGAACGCGCCCTGCATCATCTTCATCGACGAGATCGACGCGGTGGGCCGCCATCGCGGCGCCGGCCTCGGCGGCGGCAATGACGAGCGCGAGCAGACGCTCAATCAATTGCTGGTCGAGATGGACGGCTTCGAGGCCAACGAAGGCATCATCCTGATCGCCGCGACCAACCGGCCCGACGTGCTCGATCCGGCGCTGCTGCGGCCCGGCCGCTTCGACCGCCAGGTGGTGGTGCCGAATCCGGACGTGGTCGGCCGCGAGCAGATCTTGAAAGTTCACGTGCGCAAGGTGCCGCTGGCGCCGGATGTGAACCTCAAGACCATCGCCCGTGGTACGCCCGGCTTCTCCGGCGCCGACCTCGCCAATCTCATCAACGAGGCGGCGCTGATGGCGGCGCGGCGCAACAAGCGCATGGTGACCCAGGCCGAATTCGAGGACGCCAAAGACAAGGTGATGATGGGCGCCGAGCGCAAGTCGCTGGTCATGACCGACGAAGAAAAGCTGCTCACCGCCTATCACGAGGGCGGCCACGCCATCGTCGCGCTCAACGTCAAGGCGACCGATCCGGTGCACAAGGCGACCATCATCCCGCGCGGCCGCGCGCTCGGCATGGTCATGCAATTGCCGGAGCGCGACAAGCTGTCGATGAGCCTCGAACAGATGACGTCGCGGCTCGCCATCATGATGGGCGGCCGTGTCGCGGAAGAACTGGTGTTCGGCCGCGAGCGCGTGACTTCGGGCGCGGCGTCCGACATCGAGCAGGCGACCAAGCTCGCGCGCATGATGGTGACGCGCTGGGGCCTGTCCGACGCGCTCGGTACTGTTGCGTATGGTGAGAACCAGGAAGAAGTCTTCCTCGGCTATTCGGTGTCGCGCCAGCAGAGCATCTCCGAAGCCACGGTGCAGAAGATCGACGCCGAGATCCGCCGCCTGGTCGAAGCCGGCTATACCGAGGCGCAGCAGATCCTCACCGACAAGCGCGCCGACCTCGAGACGCTCGCCAAGGGGCTGCTCGAATTCGAGACGCTGACCGGCGATGAGATCAAGGATCTGCTCGTGGGCAAGCGGCCGGTCCGCGAATTGGTGATCGAGCCGACGACGCCGCGCAACACCACCGTGCCGACCGCCGGCGCCGGCCGCAACCGGCCGCGCCCCGAGCCCGGCCCGCTGGAGCCGCAGCCGCAGGGTTGAACCGTAATCCGCAATCGCGCGACGGACTGAGAGGGGAGGGCCGTTCATGCGGACCACTTTGATTGCCGGCGTCATGCTGGCTGCCGCGTCCAGCTTGGCGTTGGCGCAGGGCGTTGCCACTCCACCCAAGCCATTAGTTGCCGCCAAACCGCCGGTCGCGGCGAAGCCGCCGCAGGCCGCCGTCAAGCCCGCGACGACGCCGGAATTGCGCTCGGCCGCAGCGCTCGCGCTGTCGTCGGACCCAGTGTTCGACGAGGGCACCTTCCAGCGCATCAAGGAAGCGCTGCTGTTCTATTCCGACATCCAGGTGCGCGGCGGCTGGCCGATGCTGCCGGCCGACGCCAAACTCGAGCCGGGTACGAGCGGCCCTTACGTCGCCCTATTGCGCCAGCGTCTTGTCATCTCCGACGACATGCCCGCCGATCAGGAAGCCGGCGAGGCTTATGACGCGGCCGTGGCCGAGGGCGTCAAGCATTTCCAATTGCGCCATGGGATCGACGCCACCGGCGCGGTCGGCGCGCAAACCCTGAAAGCGCTCAACGTGCCGGTCGGCGCCCGCATCAAGCAGCTCGAAGCTTCGCTGGAACGGCTCCTCGGCATGGATTTCATCTTCGCCGAGCGCTACGTCGTGGTGAATATTCCGGCCGCCTTCGTCGAGGCCATCGCCAACGGCAAGGTCGAGCGCCGTTATCGCGTCATCGTCGGCAAGATCGACAAGCCGTCGCCGACCTTGACCGCGTCCATCACCGCGGTCGATCTCAACCCGACCTGGACGGTGCCGTTGTCGATCACCAAGAACGAGATCATGGCCCATATGCGCCGGGATCCGAGCTATCTGAGCCGCATGCATATGCGGCTCCTCGGCGGCGGCGATCAGGAGATCAGCCCGTCGTCGGTCGACTGGGCGTCCGACCGTTCGCCCAATTTCACCGTCCGGCAGGACGCCGGCGCCTGGAACGCGCTCGGCAATCTGAAAATCGACATGCCGAACCCGTATTCGGTCTACATGCACGACACCGACACGCGAAAGCTGTTCGCCGACGACTACCGCTTCGATTCCCACGGCTGCACCCGCGTCGACAATGTCCGCGACCTCGCCGCCTGGATTCTCGAAGACGTGCCGGGCTGGAACCGTGCCGCCATCGACGCCGGCATCGCCGCCGGCCAGACCAAGATCGTCAATCTGCCGCACAAAATGCCGGTCGCCTGGGTCTATCTCACCGGCTGGGTGACCCGCGACGGCACCGTGGAATTCCGCGACGACGTCTACAAGCACGACGAAGCGCTCGACCGCGACGCGCTGGCGCAAGCGACCGGCGCCGGCGGCTTTGTGCAGCCGGCGCCGACCCAGCCCGTCAAGCGGGTTTCCATCGATACGCGGTGAGGCGGGGCCTCGCCGTTGTTCCTCCCCCTGAAAGGGGGAGGGCAGGGTGGGGGTCGCGAGCCGACAACTGGTATAAAGGGCGTCGCACCGGCCTCACCGGCTGCGCGTTTTTTTCACGTCTGCACATCCGTCGAGGCCGCGGACCCCCATCTATCCTCCCCCTTGCAGGGGGGAGGAAGAGCCCAGCCGCTCGGGCGTCGTGAGCGACGGACCTCGCCGATGCGCCAGATGATCATGGTCGGCTTCCTGCAGGCGCAGAACTGCACGAACCTCGCCAGCTCCTGGCGCCATCCGCAGTCGCGCACCGATTCTTGGTCGCCGGATTTTTACCAACACATCGGCCGCGTGCTGGAGGAAGGAAAATTTCATCTTGGCTTCTTCGACGACCGGCTGTCGATGCCGGACATGTATGGCCGCAATCACGCGCATACTGTCGAACATGGCATTCGCTGCGTGAAGCTCGACGCCGTCACCGTGCTCACCGTGATGGGCATGGCGACGGAGCGTCTCGGCCTCGGCGCCACCTATTCCACCAGCTATTACGAGCCGTTTCATGTGGCGCGTGTGTTCGCCACCCTCGATCTGATGACCCACGGCCGCGCTGCCTGGAACGTCGTGACGTCGCTCAACGACGGCGAAGCGCAGAACATGGGCCGCGACGAGGCGGTCGCCCACGATTTGCGCTACGACCGCGCCGACGAGTTCATGGAGATCGTGCTCGGCCATTGGGACGCCTGGGAAGACGACGCCATCGTCCAGGACAAGGCGACTGGCTTGTTCGCAAAACCCGAAAAAGTTCACCGCCTCGATTATGAGGGACGCTACTTCCGCTCGCGCGGGCCGTTCACGGTGCCGCGCTCGGCGCAGGGCCACCCGGTCATCATCCAGGCCGGTTCGAGCGGCCGCGGCAAAGCGTTCGGCGCGCGCTGGGGCGAGGTGATCTTCGTGGTCTATCCGAGCATCGAAGTCGGCCAGCGCGACTATGCCGGGTTCAAGGCCGACGTGGCGCGCTTCGGCCGCAACCCCGACGACGTCAAGATCACCCACCTCGTCAACACGGTGGCTGCGGCCACCAAGGCGGAAGCCGAGGACAAGTGGGCGGAGATCGAAAAGCTGCCGCTCGAAATCGACGCGCTATCGCTGCTCTCGGAAGCGCTCAATTTCGATTTTGCGCGCAAAGGCATGGATGAGCCGTTCAGCGCCGACGAGCTCGCGGAAATGTCCGGCCTGCAAGGCATCCGCGATCGGGTGCTGGCCGCGAGCGGCAGCAAAAATCCGACGGTGCGCGACTTCATCCGCATCAGCGGCCGCGGCCGCGTGCACAATGCCATCGTCGGCGGCCCGAAGGACGTTGCCGACCGGCTCGAGCAATGGTTCGCGGCGCCGGCCTGCGACGGCTTCGTCCTCTCCGCCACCCACGTGCCCGGCGCCTACGAGGACTTCGTGCGTTTCGTCGTGCCGGAGCTGCAACGGCGCGGGCTATTCCGCAAGGATTTTGCCGGCGTCACATTGCGGGAGAATTTGGGATTGCCGGTGCCGGCCGTCGGCGCGTGGCGCGCGACAGTGAGCTAGGAAGCAGCTCGAACCGGCCAATGACCTGTTTCAAGAAGCTCGGATTCCGGCGATACTGTTGCCATGACCGTCATCGGCCGCTTTATTGCTTTCATCGTCGTCGCGACCGCCGTCGCTGCGCCCGCGGTTCTGCGCGCCGCGGATGTAGAGCTTGCTCCGACGGTCCATCACCCGATGCGCCGGTATGTTGATGCAAAGTATCGCTTCTCCTTTTGGTACCCGAGCGCGTTGCGCATAACGGTGACGGCGGCCAACGACGACGCGAGTTTTCCCGGTGGCGTCGTGGTCGAAACCTTGCAGGTTGGCTCCCCGGGCGACGTATCGCTCTACGTCGTCAATTCGCCGCAGAGCACCATCACCGACGAACCCAACGGCCACGCGGCGCCAATCCCGCAGACCAAATATTTTTACGACGTCTCCTCACAACGCTGGATGGTGACATATCCCGAGGGCACCGACGGCGGCGGCAGCGGCGCGCCGGCGCCGGCCGACGTGTCGAAGACGACGGTCGGTGGGCAGCCGATGCTGCCGAGCAGCGCCCGCTTCGACACCACCATCATCCCGCTGTCGACGACGCAATTCGTCGTCGTCCAGGACGGCGGCGGCAGCGCGTTCACCAATGAGCTGGCGCGCACCATCGCGGCGGCGGGTGCCCATGTCGAAGCCGCGGCGCTGTCGGCGGCGCTCCATGCCGAGGCCATGGCCTACGAGAAGCAACTGCAACAGACGATCAGTCCGGCGACGCTATGCGCCCTGCAGTCGTCGCCCTGTAAAAAATAATCCCGCGAGGCATCGTCCATGACCGGCAGGTTGATTTTGACCGGCGACGTCAATCTCATGAACGTCGCCGATGCCACCGTCCCGTTTCGGCATGTTGCCGCGGCGCTGCACGACGCCGACGTGGTGTTCGGCAATCTGGAATGCTGCCTGCATCTGCCGCCGCGGCGCTCGCACTCAACCGAAGGTTTTTTCGCCGATCCGCAGGTCGGCGGCGAGGCGCTGCGGCTGTCCGGCATCCATGCCGTCGGCATCGCCAACAACGTCAATTACGGCGCCGACAATATCGCGGCCTCGATCGCTCGCCTCGATCAGCTCGGCATTCCCCATACCGGCGCCGGGCCCAATCTCGCCGCGGCGCGCGCGCCGGTGATCGTCGCCCGCAACGGCTTGCGCGTCGGTGTCGTGCAACGCAGCTCGGTCTATTGGCCGACCGATCATGAGGCCCATGCCGACTTGCCCGGCATCGCGGTCATTCTCGGCCATACCGCTTATCACGTGCCAACGAGCCGCGTTGCGCCGGGCGTGCCGCCACCGAACCGGCCCGGCGTGCCGCCGGTGATCGTGACCTGGGCGGACAAGCACTATCTCGATGAATTCCGCGCCGACGTCGCGGCGTTGCGGCCGCAGGTCGACATCGTCGTCGCCTCCTGTCACTGGGGGCTTGGCCGCGAGCCGCTGCAATACATGACCGACATCGCCCACGCGGCGATCGATGCCGGCGCCGACATCGTCGTCGGTCACGGACCGCATTATCCGTTGCCGGTCGCGATGTATAAGGGCAAGCCGATCTTCTACGGCCTGTGCAATCTCACCTTCTCGACCGGCCATCTCGGGCGGCGGCACGCGGGCTGGATCGGTCTCCTGGTGGAATTGACCTACGAGCGCGGCGCGGTGACGGACTGCAATTTCCGTCTGGTGCGCAACAACGACGTCGAGGAGACGTTCTTCTGCCGCCTTGACGACGAGGCCGAAACGCTCGCTAATCTCGGCGAACGAAGCAAAAAGCTTGGCGCTACACTTCACTCCGAAGGGCGACCGCGTGCACGTCACGCCGTAACGCGCAAAAAGCGCGAATCGCCAGGGAAGAACGCCATTGCGCCTTCGCCGCAGAGGATTCCTGCATCTCGCCGCCGGCGCGCTCGCGCTGCCGGCGCTGCCGCGTCTTTCTGTCGCGGACAGCTATCCGTCGCGGCGCATCACCATGGTGGTGCCGTTCGCGCCCGGGCGCGCTGAGCGATATCCTCGGCCGCGTCATGGCCGAAGGCATGCAGGCTTCGCTGGGCCAGACCATCGTCATCGATAATGCCAGCGGCGCCGACGGCACCATCGGCTCCGGCCGCGTCGCCCACGCCGTACCCGACGGCTACACGCTGGTCTGCGCCAACTGGAATACCTCGGTCACCAACGCCGCCATCTACAAGCTCGATTACGACGTGGTGACGGATTTCGAGCCGGTCGTGCTGTTGCCGGCGGCGCCGATGGTGCTGCTGGCGAAAAAGGACAATCCGGCGACCAACCTGAAGGA
The DNA here is from genome assembly GCA_963831975.1 of uncultured Alphaproteobacteria bacterium. GTDB lineage: Bacteria > Pseudomonadota > Alphaproteobacteria > Rhizobiales > Xanthobacteraceae > BOG-931. The sequence goes on along the minus strand of CAWHSO010000018.1, from coordinate 500,383 downwards.
GTTCATCGCCTGGCTGAAGGCCAACCCCGACAAGGCGTCGTTCGGCACTGCCGGCGCCGGCAGTCCGCCCGACCTGCTCGGCCGCTTGCTGCGGCGGGACACCGGCACGCAATTCAATCTGATCGCCTATCGCGGCGCCGCACCGGCGATGCAAGACGTCATCGCTGGCCATATCGACGCTGTGTTCATCACCATTGCCGCCGCCCAGCCGCAGGTGCGTGCCGGCAATGTGAAAGCACTAGGCTTGACGACCCACGAGCGCATCAAGATCGCGCCCGAAATCCCGACCATGGACGAGGCGGGATTGCGCGGCTTCTATTTCGCGCTGTGGGCGGCGATATTCGCGCCGCGCGGCACGCCGAAGGACATCATCGACAAGCTCAACGCCGCGGCGGTGAAAACCTTGGCCGATCCGAGCGTCCGGCAGAAGCTCGAAGCCCAGGGTTTTGAAATTCCGCCGCCCGAGCAGCAGACGCCGGCGGCGCTCGCGGCCTATCAGAAGGCGGAAATCGAAAAGTGGTGGCCCGTCGTCAAGGCGGCCGGCATCAAGCCGGAATGATTGATCCGGTGACGCGACATCCCATGGGAGAACAAGCAAAATGACTCTACGCCGCAGACAATTTCTGCAACTGACCGCGGGCGCCGCGGCGCTGCCTCTCGTCCCCCGCCGTCGCGGCGGCACAAAGCTATCCGGCGCGGCCGATGCACTTGATCATCGGTTTCACGCCCGGCGCGGCGTCCGACGTCATCGGCCGCATCTTCGCCAAGAATGCCGAGCCGGTGCTCGGCCAGCAATTCGTGGTCGAGAACAAGCCGGGCGCCGGATCGAGCATCGCCGCCCAATACGTCGTGCGCTCGGCCGCTGACGGCTACACGTTGTTCATCCCGGCGCTGTCGACGCTGACCTATCAGATCGTCAATCCCGACGTGAGCTTCGACATGCGCAAGGATTTTGCGCCGGTCGCGCCGCTCGCCAAGGGCACCTTCGTGCTCGCCGTCAATCCGGAGCTGAAGGTCAAAAGCGTTGCCGAGCTGATCGCGCTCGCCAAGGCGAAGCCCGGCCAGTTGCTGTTCGGCTCGGTCGGCAACGGCAGCCTGCCGCATCTGTGCGCGGAAATGTTTGCGCAGCGCACCGGCGTCAAGATGACCCACGTGCCGTATCCCGGCAGCCCGCAGGTGATCACCGGATCTCGGTCGCCGGCCGCATCAACCTGACTTTCAACATCGCCTCGTCGGCGCTCGGCCAGATCGAGGCGAAACAGCTCATTGCGCTCGCGGTCTGCTCGAACAAGCGTTCCGCGGTGCTGCCCGACGTGCCGACCATGGCGGAAGCCGGGGTGCCTGATTTCGACACTAGCCTGTGGCTTGGGCTCCTTGCGCCGGCCGGGACGCCAAAGCCGGTGATCGACACGCTCGCCGCCGCCGCCAACAAGGCGATGCACGCGCCGGCGGCAGTCGAGCTCCTGGCCAAAGAGAGCTACGAGCCGCTCGACGCCAGCCCGGACGAGTTCGGCAGCCTTCATCCGCAGCGAATACACCCGCTGGTCCGAAGTCGCCCGCGCCGCCGGATTGAAGAGTTAGCGCGCGGCGCCGGGCAAAATCACCGAAAAAACCGAGCCGCTCGGCTGCGCCGGCGCGACCGCAAGCTTGCCGTCATGGCGCTCGACAATCATGCGGCAGATGGCCAGTCCGAGCCCCATGCCGTCGGGTTTTGTCGTAATGAATGCTTCGAAGATGTTCGGCAGCCGCCCGGGATCGATTCCCGGCCCGCAATCCTCCACCGTGACGACAACCGCGCTGTCGCCATTGCGCGCGGACCTCACCTGCAGGAGGCGGCGGCCGTCCTTGAGCGCGTCCATGGCCTCGATGGCATTGCGGACCAGATTGATGAAAACCTCCTGCAATTGGCCTCTGTGGCCTAAGACCTGACGGCAATTCGCGCCGTCAGCTCGGCCTGCGTCGTGATGTGCGTGATCCTTCAACTCCTCGCCCAAAGCTTGCAGCACGCCAAGCGCGAGCTCATTCACATCGATCGGCTCGCGCACCTGGTTGGCCTTGCCGAACAAGGCGCGAATATTGTCAAAGACCTGGCTGGCGCGATGGGCGTCGGTGATCATCCGGTTCAGCGCCGCCCGCGCTTCTGCAAGATTGGGCGGCGCGTGGCCGAGAAAGCGCAGCGCCGCGCCGCCGTTCGAGGCGATGCCGGCCAGCGGCTGGCGCACCTCGTGACCGATCGACGCCGCCATCGCTTCCATGTTCATGAGCTTGTTGTTGCGCTCGCGCTGCAATTCGGCGATCGAGCGGCCGAGCTCGTCGGTGCGCTGGCGCAGCTCGTTGAGCAGCCGGGTATTTTCCACCGCGATCGCGGCCTGGGCGGCAAAGCTCGACAACAGCTCGATCTGCTTGTCGGAAAAGGGGCGGACCTCCTGGCGGTACAGGCTGAACGCGCCGATCACTTCGCCTTCCTTCAACAGCGGCACCACCAGCACCGTGCGCGCGCCGCCGATTTCGACCGGCGCGACGAGGCGCGGATCGCGCTGCACGGTATAGGCTTCTTCCGCCATGATGTCGGCGACTTGGACCGCCGCTTTGGTCGCGACCATGCGGCCGAACGGCAGCTTTGGATTGAGACGGACCCGCCGGCGGGCCTCGATCAAAGCGGCCGGCGTGTTGTGCGACGCCACGAGATGCAGCGTGTCGCCGTCGAGCCGGAATACGTTGCCGTATTTGGCGTCGCAGATGCGGGCGGCATGCGCCAGCATCTTGCCGAATGCCGGCTGCAGATCGCCGGGCGAGCCGCTGATGATTTGCAGTACTTCCGCGGTGGCGGCCTGCTGCTGCGATGCCTCGTCGAGCTCGCGGGAGAGGCGTGCGATCTCGGCTTTCTGGCGGGCGCTCGCCGAGCCGCGACGGCGCGCTGCCGGTCCGTTGCGGCGCTTTGGCGCTGCCGCCTTGCGCTGTCGCGTCTTGGATTTTTCGCCGCCTTTAGGCCGCCGTCTCATGCCGCCCCCGCGGGCTTAAAGACAAAACATCGTCGCCGCCAAAGCTAGCACACCGGAAGCGGGCAAGTGTAAGGGTGTTACGGGCTTGGGTGAAAACCGGCGCCGGCAAAACGGGAGCGTGCAATGGCGGACGAAACCACGCAGCTCTTTCTCGAAGATTTCAGCAAGGGCCAAATATTCTCAAGCCCGCCGCGAACGATCACCGAGGCGGACGTTCTTGGCTTCGCCGCGCTCACCGGCGACGCCCATCCGCTGCACTATGACGATGAATACGCCAAGACCACGCGGTTCGGCCGGCCGATCGTCCACGGCCTGCACCTGATGGCGCTCACCGCGCTCGGCGCCGCGCCGCTGGCCGAACGGCTTGAAGCGTCGATGATCGCGTTCCTGGAACAGCAGGCGTCGTTCCGCAAGCCGGTGTTCAAGGACGACACGCTGCGGCCGCAGTTCGAGGTCGAAGGCACCGAGCACAAGCCGGGCATGGAATGGGGCAAGCTTGCGATCAAAGTCCGCTTGATCAATCAGCGCGACGAAATCGTCGTCGAAGGCCGGCACGTGTACCGGATTCTTTGCAGAACTCCGGCGCGCTAGAGTGCCAATCGCTTCATATTAATCGACCGGCACTCTAGCATTTTGGTGGAGCATGATCTTGTCCGAAAACCGGTGTCCACTTTTCGGGATCATGCTCTGAATCGAAGAGGGCGCCGCAGCGCCCTCCAAGTCGTCAGCCTACGCCGGCGATTATTTCGCCGCGGCCGGGAACGCCGGCAATTTGTCGATGTCGCGCGCATCGTGCTGGATGATCGAGCGTCGCCTTGAAATTTTCCACGATCTTCTTCATGCGGCCGATCGAGGCCAGCGTCTCGGCGCGATCGAAGTTGAACGCCGGCACGCCGTCGTTGTCATAGTTTTCGCGGAAGTGCACGGCATCGCCGCTAGATCAGCACATTGCCGGTTTGCGGCAGCTTGACCAGGAGGCTGTGGTGGCCCGGCGTGTGCCCCGGCGTATAGAGCATGATGACGCTGCCGTCGCCGAACACGTCTTTGTCGACCGGCTGGGGCTCGACCTTGTTCTCGCCTTTGATCCAACCTTCGAACGGCGCGAAATTCACGCCGGCGGCCGGTTTTGGCGCGGTGATCGCATCCCAGTCGCCCTTGCCGATCAGCAAGGTGGCTTTCGGAAACGACGCGACCTGGCCGGTGTGGTCGGCGTGATAATGGCTGATGCCGACGAAAGTGATCTGCTCGGGCTTGACGTTGAGCTGAGCGATCTGGTCGACGATGCTCACCTTCGGCGCCACCTTGGGAGCGGTCATGGCATGACCGGTATCCCACAACAGGTATTGGTCGCCGTGCTTGATCAGATAGCAGCTGTAGACGAACTGAATTTTCAGATCGCCGTAAGAATAAGTGTCCGAAAAGCGCTCGTTGACCGCCGTCGGCGCCTGCGGCGTGCCGCAATCGAGACGGGTGAGCGACATGTCGGCCGCCGCCTGCGCGGGGGTGTGCAGACCGAGTGCGCCGGCGCACAGACCAGCCGCCAGCAAAGTCGAAATTCGACGCATTGTTGTTTTCCTCCCTGGACTGAGCAATGAATGCTTCTTAGGTGGCGGATGTTGCCGGTTGTGGCGGGCCCGGTCAACGCAGATCAGGTCACGCTTCAACAAACCCGTCATACGCCGATGAGGTGGCAGATGGGGCGTTTTGAGTTCAGCATGCCTCGCGTTCGGGCTAATACCGCACGGCTCCTCTCGCACTCCGGCGCGTCGGGTTTGTCCGTCTGAGCATAGCGGCGATTATCGTACTGGTCCTGGCAGATGTAATTGCCGGCTGGCCCGTACGTGTATGGCCGACGATCGGAATTTGCGCGGCCGACAATGAAATTCGCGAAGACAAACGGGCAGCTCTGGAGCAAGTGAGTCTAAGCTTTGTTCAAGCCCTTGGCAACTCCAATATCGAAGCGGTCTACACGGCGTTAAGTCCTGGGGCGAAGCAAGCGTTGCCGCGAGATAAAGTCGCGGCTTTGGTTGCGGGGACTATTCGGCCGCTGGCACCTTTTAGCAACGTGCAAGTGGTGCAAACTTATCTTCTCGATGTCATCACCAACGCGTCATCCGCGCGCACCATTTGTGGAAGTCAGGCAAGCCCGGGAGGCTGGGTGTCGGTTGCCGTAGGACCTGCCGCTGAGCAGGCTCACGTCCTCGCTAACGCTCAAACCAAGAATAACGGCTGGACTTTCACGTTGTGGCTTTCGTCTGAGCAGAATTGGCGTGTCGATTATTTTCATCTGACGGCTTCAAGTATCGTCGGCAAGACAACCCATGAAATGTGGGACCTCGCACGGAGCGAGCAGCAATCGAACCGTAACTTCAACGCGGCAATTCTTTACCAAACGGCGAGCCAACTGGCCTATCGCGGCCCGAATTTTCAGCTCGGTATCTACCCTGAAATACAAAAGGACGCTCTGAAGCTGCAGTTGCCGCCTGAACTCCAAGGGCAGCCGCCGTTCCTTTGGAAATTCGGCGGCGATGAATACAAAGTCCTCAGTGTCGGACCGATCGGCGTCGGCGGCAAAATTTATCTCACGGTCACGCAGGAAATCGCTCCGTGGGGCGCGGATCAAGAGGCCGACCAGCGCAATCGCGCTCTGATCGCGGATTTCGAGCGCGCCGTTCCCGAATACAGCAGTGTCTTCGCGAGGTTGGTTGTCGGCGCGAAAGAAAGCGGCGGCAATCGATTTTCCGAACGGTCGATGACACGGCGGCAGCGCCCAAATGATGTGGCGCATGATCCGACGGCTGGTTCGCCTGCGCCGGTCAATCGAGCTTGATGCCGGCGTCGCGGATCACCTTGCCCCATTTCTTGTCTTCGTCGGTGATGAATTGTGCGAATTGCTTGCGGCGCCATCCGCATCGGCTCGACGCCCAAATCGGCGAGCCGCGCCTTGGCCGCGGGTTCGGCGAGCGCCGCATTGAGCGCGCCGTTGAGTTTGCGGACGATGTCGGCGGGCGTCTCTCTTCGGCGCGCCGATGCCGTACCAGCCGAGCGCCTCGTAGCCCGGCACGAATTCGGCCGCAGTCGGCAGATCCGGCAGCGCGTCGAGCCGCGTCTTGGTGGTCACCGCGAGCGCGCGCACCTTGCCGCATTTGACGAATTCCATGGATTGCGGGATCGGATTGATCACCGCCTGCACCTGGCCGCCGATCAGGTCGGACATGTAATTGGTGCGATAGGGCACGTGCACCATGTCGATGCCGGCCATGGTCATGAACAGCACGCCGAAAATATGCGACGAGGTGCCGATGCCGCCCGACGCCATGTTGATCTTGCCCGGATTGGCCTTGGCATAGGCGATGAATTCCGGAACGGTCTTGGCCGGCAACGAATTCGTCACCAGGATGACATAAGGCGCATTGGCCACCGGCGCGACCGGGGCGATGTCGCGCATGAAATCGAAACTGAGATGCTGATAGAGCGCGGTGTTGAGTACGTTGGTGAGCACGTCGCAGATGATCGTGTAGCCGTCCGGGCTGGCCTTGGACCACGAGCTCGGTGCCGATATTGCTGCCGGCGCCCGGCCGGTTCTCGATGATAAAATTCTGGCCGAGCTTTTCCGAAAGCCATTGCGCGGCCAGCCGCGCGATGATGTCGGGCGCGCTGCCGGCCGGGAAGCCGACGATCATCTGGACTGGGCGGGATGGGTAGGTTTCGCGCGCGGGCGACGCGCGGGAGCGCCGGCAATGCGGCGGCGCCGGCGGCGAGGTGTAGGAAGCGTCCTACGGGGAAGTTTCATGGGACACACTCAATTCAACCGCAGCTCCGTGATGTGCCGCGGATCGGCCTTCAGCTCGCCCTTCTCGACTTTCTTGACGATATCCACCAGCACCGCATTGGCGCGGCAGGGCAGGCCGACCTTCTCGCCCTCGCGCACCACGAGGCCGTTCAAGAATTCGATCTCGGTGCGGCGGCCTTTCTCCATGTCCTGGCCCATCGACGGCTTTTGGCCGGCCGCCGTGCGGCCGGAGTCTTTGAAACGCTGCGCGTCGCAAACGCGCGTCGGCCTCCGCGTCGCCTTCGCCGGCGCGGGCGATGGTGTCGGGCTCCAGGTGCAGGATTTCCTCGAGCTGATAGCCGTGGGCTTGGCCGACGCGGATTGCTTCGCTGCCGAGCCGCGTGGAGAAGCGGCGGATCGCATCGTCTTTCAGCATGGCGCCGCCGCCCAGCCCGGTGCAGGCGGAAAGACCGTTGGCCATGGCGTTGGCGACCAGTTTCGACCAGCGCTCGCCCCACAGATTGTTGGTGACTTTGGCGCTGTCGGAATAGGCGACCAGGCGGCAGACTTCCTCGGCGCGCTGCGTGATGCGGCCGTGCACTTCGCCGGCGCGGAACACGGTGTGCGCCGCGCCGTGCTTGGCGGCGCCGCGATGGATGTGGCCGGGCTCCGGCAGGTTGACGGTGATGCTGCGAGGCGATGCAGCCGAGCGTCTTGCCCCAGCCGACGACGCCGGCGATGGTTTCCTCGTTCATGCAATTCTGCAGCGACACCACATAGCCGTCCGGCGCCAGATATTGCCGGATCAGCATGGCGGCCCAGGCGGTGTCGTAGGACTTCATGCAGACGAAGGCGATGTCGACCGGCTTTTCCTTGGCGAGCTGTTGCGCGTCGGTGACGTGCAGCGCGCGCACCGGCACGGTGAATTCCGGCTCCGTCATGGCGTGGGTGACGCGCAGGCCGTGCTTGCGCATGTGCTCGACATGCTCCGGCCACGGATCGATGAAGGTGACGTCCTCGCCGGCCTGCACCATATGCGCGCCGGTATAGCCGCCGACCGCGCCGGCGCCGACAAATGCTATTTTCTTGCCCATGCTTTCCTCCGCACTATGGAAAAACCTTACCGGTTCCCGCGGCCGCTCGTAAGTGGGACCATTTCGGGAATCGGGTGGCGCCCCGCCACGCGCCGGCTAGACGGGGTAAGGTCGGGAAATCGGACGAGCTTGGCCATGCCGCTGCAAAATCGCGTCACCCCATTCGGCGAGCTGCTTGCCGTGCCGGCGCGCGGCACGTTGCTTCGGCAACCGCGGCGGGCGTTTCCACACCGACGCCAAGACGCTGACGGCGCGGCGTTGGGCGTCGCGGCAATGGATATGCTGCGTCCTCGACTTCAAGGGTCGCCAACGCGACGTCTGGGGCCGCTTCTACACCGAGCTGTTTTTTCTCGACGAGCCGACCGCGCTCGCGGCCGGGCATCGGCCTTGCTTCGAGTGCCGCCGCAAGGACGCCGAAGCATTTGCCGAGCACTGGCGCGCGGCGCGCCGGCTGCGCCGGCGGCCTTACGCCTTCGAAATGGACGAGGTGCTGCACAGCGAACGCCTGCGGGGACGTGCCAAGCGCCTGCACCGGCGCAACGTCGATGCGTTGCCCGACGGCGCCTTCGTCGCGCTCGGACGGGGAAGCTTTCGCGGTCCGCGGCGATCGCATCCTGCGTTGGACGCCGCAGGGCTACGACGCCGAAAAACCGCGGCCGCGCGGCGCCACGGTCGATGTGCTCACGCCGCCGGCCATCCTTGCGGTGCTGTCGGCCGGCTACGGCCGCACTGGCATCCGAGCGCGACAGCGTAGTGGAGCGGTGACCCGCTATGGCGCGAGCGGCGTCGGATTATCGGCCGGCGGCTCGATGCCGAACGTGTTCGCCGTCATGCATGTCATCGAGAAACTGCCGGTCGTCGCCACCGCCGCGACCAAGCTCTCGATGCCTAAATCTTTTTCCGCCGCCGCATAAGTGGCGTCGCTCAGGTTCTTGTTGGCGAGGAGTTCTCTCGCCACGATGTGGCAGGCGCGCTCGCGCACGTCCGGCATCTCGGGCGGCTTGCGGGCATTGATCGCATCGATGACGGCTTGCGGGACGCCGACGGCGAGCGAGCGGCGCGCTTGCGCGAACCACGGATAGCGCGCGCCCCAGTACCGGGCGACGGTGAGATTGATGACTTGCTGCTCGCGCGGCGACAGCGGCCCGCCTGACAGCGACTCGCGCATGGTCTGCGCCGCCTCGAACAATTTCGGCAAGCGGATATAGGCATAATACGGGCCGCCGACGATGCCGCTCCCGGCTTTGGCGGCGTCGTAGACGCGCGCTTGTTCGGCATTCATGGCGGCGCGGTCGATGATGGCGATGCGTGGCATGGGTCCTCCCCTGGTTTTGGATTGGTTTCTTAGCGAGCGTAGCAAATAAAGCCCGCATGCGCCAACGGAGCGCATGCGGGCTTGCTACTTTGCAACGCTCGCCGTCACGCCGGAATGGAGCTGCCTATCGTGCACATTTATGATGCTGTGGCGCGCAGTTCGCGGAACAACAATCGCTGCCTTTGTCGCATGAAGAACCAAGGGGCAGGCAGGCTGCTATCCGCGTCAGCGGTGTAGCATTCCGCGTCGATAGTGCTGAAGATCCGTTCGGCGTGCCGTCAGCCAAGGTTGGTCCGGCGACACACAAAACAAAAGCGATCGTTAAGAAGAGCCCGAGCAGCAATTTCGAATCCTTCATTGGATTTATCCCTTGCACCGAGGGCATGTTGGCCTTTGCAGCGACACGATGCGCCGCGCCCTCCATCGCGACGCCGATCGGATTTGCATCGCCGATTATAGGGCAAGGAAAAGCACTTTCCGAGCCCATTCGCTCAGCCGCGGAACGCGGCCTTGATGGTCTCGACCGTGACGCCCGGCGCGCGGGCGGCGGTGATGATGCGGGCCTCCTGCTTCATGAGGCCGTCGAGCGCCGTCTTCATGGCGTCGATCTTGTCCACGGGCACGACGACGGCGCCGTGGCGGTCGGCGTGGATGAGGTCGCCGCTCATCACTTCCATGCCGTGGATGGTGACCGGGATGCCGAACTCGACCACATGCACATAGGCGTGCGACGGCGTGATCGAGCCGGCGAGCATCTGAAAGCCTTCGGCCACTTGCGCGATGTCGCGGATCGAGCCGTTGGTCACCGTGCCGAGGCAGCCCAGCGCCTTGTGCACATTGGTCTGCACTTCGCCCCAGAACGCGCCGTAGCCGGCCGGTTGGTCCTTGTCCTCGATCATCACCACGCTCGGCCGCGGCTCCGCCGCCACGTAATCGAGATAGTCCATGCGCTTTGCCATATAGCTCGGCCCGCTCACCGCGTTGCGCGAGCGGATCGTCACCGTCTTGGCGAAGCCGACCATGGGCGGCAGGTCGGGAAACGGGCAGTGCAGATGCGTCACCGTATAGCCCGAGCCGCGGCTCTCGGGCTTAACGATCTCGATCAGGTTGCAGACGGTCGGCGTATCGATCGACCGCAGGAACGAAAACTTGACTCTCCGACACCATGGCGTTTCCCTTTTTTATAACCCGTATCACTCCCACGCCGCCGCGACGATGGCGGCGATGATCACCAGCATGGCGGCGATGGTCGCCACGCAGCCGGGCCAGCCGGCAAAACTCCAGGCGATGCCGCCGAGAAAGGCGCCGGCGCTGCCGCCGATATAATAGATCGATGCATAGAGCCCGACCGCCGACGAGCGGCCCTCCTTGGCGGTCATCGTAACGTAGCCGGTCGCCACGGTCTGGCACAGCATGCCGCAGACGGCGCACAGCGTCAGCCCGATCAGGATCAGTGTGACAGGCGGCAGCAGCATCAGCAACGCGCCGACGATCCAGGCGGCGATGATGCCGAGCACCAGGCGGCGGCGGCCGAACAGCGCGATGCCGCGGCCGACCCACGGCACCACGACGCTCGAGGCCAGATAGGTGACGAACAGGCCGCCGATCAGCGTTGCCGAAAACGAGTAGGGCGGCGCCGCCAGGTGGAAGCCGATATAGGTGAAGGTGGCGACGAAATTGAACAGCACGCCAAAGCCGATGGCAAAAGTCGCGATCAGCCGCGGATCGCGGATATGCCGCACCATGTAGCGCGCCGAGGCGAGGGGGCCGCCCGAGGGCACAAAATGCCGCTCGCGGGTCAGCGTCAGCGCCACGATGATCGCCGCGACGAGCGTGAGCAGCGCCACCACGTCGAAGGCGGCACGCCAGCCGATCAAATCGGTCAAAATGCCCGGGATGAAGCGGCCGGAAAAACCGCCGACGCTCGATCCCACCATGTAGAGGCCGGCAACGCGGGCGACGTCGGACGCCGGCCACTCGTCGCCGATATAGGCGACCGCGACGGTGAAGATCGGCGGCACCAGCAGGCCTTGGATGAAGCGCCAGAACACCATCTCGGGCACGGTCGTGGCGAAGGTCATGATCACGGTCGGCACCACGATCAAAAACATGGCGGCGGTGATCAGGCGCTTCCTGCCCGACGATATCGGCGAGCACGCCGGTGAACGGCGCGGTGAGCGCGATGGCGCCGGTGCCGGCGGTCATCAGCGCGGAGATTTCGCCGGCGCTGACATGGAATTCGCTGGCGAGCTGCGGCAGCAGCGCCTGAGGCGAATACAGATTGACGAAGGCGCAGAACCCGGCCGTGGCGACGGCGAAGCGAGCGAGGATCGAAGGCCATGCGATATTAGGAGTTGCCGCGACGCGGTTCGAGGTGCGGCGCGCGTCCTCGCATCCTCGATCGCCTGCCACACCCGATACGGCGTGCACGGCGTGTCGATGTGCCGGATGCCCAGCACCGACAGCGCATCGACGATGGCGTTGACGCCGGCGGACAGCGAGCCGACGGTGCCGGCTTCGCCGGCGCCCTTGACGCCGAGCGGATTGGTCGGCGTCGGCACCGGATTGTCCTCGATCACCACGCTGCAAAAATCATCCGCCCGCGGCATGGCGTAGTCCATGAACGAGCCGGAGAGCACCTGGCCGGCGTCGTCATAGGCTTTGTCCTCCATCAGCACCTGGCCCATGCCCTGCGCGATGCCGCCCATGATCTGGCCCTTGACCAGCATCGGATTGATGACGGTGCCGACGTCGTCGACCACCCAATAGCCGACCATTTGCGTGACGCCGGTCTCGGGATCGATCTCGACCTCGCAGACGTGGCAGCCGTTGGGAAAATTTCCGGTGCGCGCGCGATAGGTCGCGGTCTCGTACAGGCCGGGCTCCATGCCGGCCGGCAGCTTTTCCAGCTGGAACGCGGCCTTGGCCACGTCGTGGATGCCGGTGGAGCGATCGGTGCCGGCAATGGTGAAGCGGCCGTCCTTGAATTCCACGTCGCCTTCGGCGGCTTCCATCAAGTGCGCGGCAAGCTTTGTGCCCTTGGCGACGATCTTTTCGCTCACCATGGCGATGGCGCCGCCGCTCATGGTGGTCGAGCGCGAGCCGCCGGTGCCCATGCCGAAGGCGACCGCGTCGGTGTCGCCCTGGATGAATTTCACGCGCTCCGGATCGACGCCGAGCCGGTCGACCAGGATCTGGGTCTGGATCGTGGCATGGCCCTGGCCGTGGGAGATCGAGCCGGTCACCAGCGTGAGCCCGCCGAGCGGATCGAAGCGGATCTCCGCGGTCTCGATGGTCGGATCGGCGGCCTGCTCGATGGTGTTGGAAATGCCGATGCCGCGCAGCATGCCGCGCCGTGCCGCCTCTTTCTTCCGCGCCTCAAAACCGCTGCCAGTCGGCGAGCTTCATGGTGCGGTCGAGGTTCTCCTCGAAATGCCCGCTGTCATACGTGAAGACCAGCGGCGTCTTGTAGGGCATGGCTTGCGGCGGAATGGTGTTGCGCCGCCGCAGCTCCGCCGGATCGATGTTCATTTGGTCGGCGGCGATGTCGATCAGCCGCTCGATCATGTACGACGCCTCGGGCCGGCCGGCGCCGCGATAGGGCGAGGTGCAATGGGTGTTGGTCAGCATGCCGGACACCGCCACATGCAGCGCCGGCGTTAATGTAGGTGCCGACCACGGTGCCGATATTGACCACCGGCGGCATGGCGCCGCGGAACGACACGAAGGCGCCGAGATTGCCAAAACTGCGGATGCGCACGCCGAGGAATTTGCCGTCCTTGTCGAGCGCAAGCGCAGCGTCGACGATATTATCGCGCGCGTCGTCGTCGCTGACATGGGCCTCGTTGCGGGTCTGGGTCCATTTCACCGGCCGGCCGACCTTGCGCGCCGCCCATAGCATCAAGATGATTTCCGGATAGACCGAGCCGCGCAGCCCGTAGGAGCCGCCGATGTCGCCGGTGACCAGCCGCAGCTCGGCTTCGGGAATTTTCAGCGTGGTGCGGGCGATGTCGTTGCGGAACAGCCAGGGCCGCTGGAAACCGCAATGCAGCGTGTAGCGCCCGGTGCCGGCGTCATAGATGCCGGTGACGCCGCGCGGCTCGATCGGATTGGCGGTGACCCGGTTGATGACGAGGCGCTGCTCGACCACATGCGCGGCGCTCGCAAACGCCGCATCGGTCTTGGCCTTGTCGCCGGCCTGATAGAAATAGGCCTCGTTGTTCGGGCAGTCGCCGTAGAGCTGCGGCGCGCCTTGTTCGAAAGCCGCGCGCGCGGACACCACGGCCGGCCGCGGCGCGTAATCGACCGCGACCGCCTCGGCGGCGTCGCGGGCGAGATCGAGCGTGTCGGCGACCACCACCGCGACCGGATAGCCGACATGCATGACGCGATCGATGGCGATCGCCGGCCGCGGCGGCAGATACATCGGGCTGCCGTCGCGTTTCTTGTACGGCGCCATCGAGGGCAGCGGGCCGAGCGCGTCCGCGGCATAATCCGCGCCGGTGAGCACGGCATGGACGCCGGGCATTTGTGCGCGCCGCGCCCGTGTCGATGCCGCGGATGTCGGCATGCGCATGCGGCGAGCGCACGACGGCCGCATAAAGCTGATCGGCGAGTTTTAAATCGTCGAAATAGCGGCCGAGCCCGCGCAACAGGCGAGGGTCCTCGCGCCGCAACACCGATTGTCCGATGGCAAATTCGCCCATGACTTACCGTACCTCGCCAATGACCTCACCGAACTTGGAACCTGCGCTATTATGGGCGAGGCGGGGCGCGAAAGCACGCCCGCGCCCTTAAGGCCAAAGAGGCGATATGCGACGGCTTATTTTCCTTGCTGCGCTCTTCATCCTCGGCGCCGGCAGCGCTTTTGCCGACGACTATCCGTCGCACCCGATCCGGCTGATCGTGCCGTTCGCGCCGGGCGGGGCGGTCGATCCGATCGCGCGGCTGATTGCCAATCCGCTCGGCGAGCGCCTCGGCAAGCCGATCGTGATCTATGACCGCGGCGGCGCCGGCGGCAGCATCGGCATGGACGAAGTCGCGAAATCGCCAGCCGGACGGCTACACGCTGCTGCTCGATCACAGCGGCATGACCTACATGCCCGGGCTTTACCGCACGCTGCCGTTCGATCCGGTCAAGGATTTCGACGGCATCATCACCGCGGTCGCGGGTTTTTACGTGCTGGCGGTGAACAACGATCTGCCGGTGAAATCCGTCGCCGAATTGATCGCCTATGCCAAGGCCAATCCCGGCAAGCTGTCCTATGGCTCGGCCGGGGTCGGCTCGACGCTGCATCTGGCCGGCGAGCTGTTCAAGCACGCGACCGGCGTCGACATCGTCCACGTGCCTTACAAGGGCGCCGCGCCCGCGGCGACCGATCTCGCCGGCGGCCAGATTCCGATGATGTTCGGTCCCGCGACCGCGCTGTTGCCGCTCGCCCAGGCCGGCAAAATCCGCGCGCTGGCGGTGACCTCGGCCGAAGCGCTCGGCGCTGGCGCCCGAGCTGCCGACCATGGCGGAAACGCTGCCGGGCTTCGAAGTCGTCGGCTGGTATGGCCTGGCCGCGCCGGCCGGCACGCCGAAGGACGTGATCGCCAAGCTCAACGGCGAAACCAACGGCGTGCTGCAAGCGCCCGACCTGGTCGCGCAAATGCGCGAGCTGAGCTATGAGCCGATCGGCGGCACGCCGGAGGAGGCGAGTGCCCGGATCAAATCGGACGTCGCGCGCTGGACCAAAGCCATCCACGACGCCGGCATCGAGCCGCAATAAGCCGATGGACCAGAACCTCAACATCGAAGCGGAAACGCTGACCAAGACGCTGTGCGGCCATTTGGCGGCGGCGCAGTTCGGCGATCTCAGCGCCGCCGCGAAGCACGAGGCGCGCCGCGGCGTGCTCGATTGGATCGGCTGCGCGCTGGCCGGCAGCGGCCACAAGACCATCACCACGCTGCTCGCGGTATTGCAGGAGATTTCCGGCCGTCCGCAGGCCACGGTCTTCGGCCGCAAATTGCGGCTCGGCCTCACCGATGCGCCGCTGGCCAACGGCCAGATGGGACACGTGCTCGATTACGACGATACCCATATGGGCGGCGTCGTGCTGCACACCAGCTCGCCGGTGCTCGCCGCTTTGTTCGCGCTCGCCGAGCGCGCGCCGGTGAGCGGCGCCGACTTCATGCTGGCCTATGCGACGGGTTTTGAGGCCGGCGTGCGCTCCGGCCGCACCGCGCCGGGCCATCACAAGGGCGGCTGGCATCTGACCGGCACGCTCGGCACCATCGCGGCCGGCGCGGCTTGCGGAAAACTGCTCAAGCTCGACCGGCAACGGCTCACCTACACGCTGGGCATCGCCGCGACCCAGGCCGCCGGCATGCAGCAAAACCGCGGCACCATGGGCAAATCGTTTCACGCCGGCAAGGCGGCGGCGAACGGCGTGCTGGCGGCGCTGCTGGCGGAGCGCGGATTCGATTCGACGCAGGAGATCATCGAGGGCAAGCAGGGCTTCTGCTCGCATCTACAGCGACGTCGCCGCGCCGGACCAACTGACTGCCGGGCTCGGTGAAAGCTGGATGATCGAAACCAACGGCCACAAGCCCTATGCCTGCGGCGTGGTGCTGCATCCGCTGATCGATGCGGTGATCGCGCTGCGCAATCGCGAGGCCATCGATCCCGCCGCGGTGAGCGAAATCGCTCTGCGCGTTCACCCGCTGGTGCTGTCGATCACCGGCGTGGTCGAACCGTCGACCGGCTTGCAGTCGAAATTCTCGACAGTGCATTCGGCGGCGGTGGCCTTGATCGACGGCGCCGCCGGCGTCGCGCAATATTCCGATGCCAAGGCCGCAGATCCGGCAGTGGCGGCGCTGCGCCGCAAAGTGAAAGCGGTAGCCGACGACACGCTGCGCAAGGACGAGGCCTATGCGGCGATCACTGCCGGCGGCAGACGCCACGACATCCATATCGCGCATGCCAGCGGCACCGCCGACAACCCGATGAGCGACGCCGCGATCGAAGCAAAATTCATGGCCAATGCGGCGCCGGTCATCGGTCGCGAGCGCGCCGAACGGGCGCGGCGACTTCGTCCAGGCGCTCGACACGCAGCCGGACATGCGCGCGCTGATCGCCCTGTTGGCTTGATTCTTTTCTGCCAAGCGCGACAATAGCCGTCGGGAAGCACTCAAACGCATTGGGGGCGATGCCATGAAACTTCCCCGTCGCGAATTTCTGCGTCTTTCCGCCACTGCCATCGCCTTGCCGGCGGCCGCGCGCCTGGCGTGGGCGGAAACCTATCCGGCGCGTCCGGTGCACATCATCGTCGGCTTTGCCGCCGGCGGCCCGAACGACATTTCGGCACGCCTGATAGCCCAGTGGCTGTCCGAGCGGCTCGGTCAGCAATTTGTCGTCGAGAACCGGCCGGGCGCGGGCGGCAATGTGGCCACCGAACTCGTGGTGCGGGCGCCTGCGGACGGCTATACGCTTCTCCTGGTCCCGGCGCCGGCGGCCATCAACGCAACGCTTTACGACAACCTCAATTTCAATTTCATCCGCGATATCACTCCGGTCGCCGGCATTTTGCGCGTGCCCGAAGTCATGGTGGTCAATCCGGCGGTGCCGGCGAACACGGTCCCCGAGTTCATCGCCTATGCCAAGGCCAACCCGGGCAAGATCAACATGGCTTCGGCCGGCAATGGCACCGTGCCCCATGTTGCCGGCGAGCTGTTCAAATTCATGACCGGCGTCGACCTGGTCCGCGTCGGTTATCGCGGCGGCGGGCCCGCGCTGGTCGATCTCATGGGCGGACAAGTGCAGGTCATGTTCGAGCCTACGCTCTCGACGATCGGCTATATCAGGGCGGGCAAGTTGCGCGCGCTGGCTGTCACCTCGGCGACCCGCTCTGCGGCGCTTCCGGACGTGCCGACCGTGGGCGAATTCGTGCCGGGCTACGAGGCGACCGCATGGTTCGGCATCGGCGCACCGAGAAATACGCCCGCGGACATCGTCGGCAAGCTCAACGGTGAGATCAACGCCGGCCTCGTCGATGCCAAGTTCAAGGAACGGCTCGCCGACATGGGCGGCGAGCCGATGCCGATGTCGTCGGCCGACTTCGCAAAATTCATCGCCGACGAAACCGAAAAATGGGGCAAGGTCGTTCGCGCCGCCGGCATCAAGGCGGAGTAATTATCGTGCGGGCTCAAGTTGCGCGCGGAGCGATCAGAGCTGGCGGATCGAATCGAAATTCCACGCCGAGTTGGTCGGGTTCTCGCCGACCCGGATCGTGGTGTCGTTGACGAAGTGATAGGGCGGCACCGGCAGATTGTACGGCGCCGGCACCCCGGAAAACACCCGGCCGGCGGCGTCGTATTTGGAGCCGTGGCAGGGGCAGAAATAGCCGCCCGGCCAGCTCGGCACCGGGGCCGTCGCGCTCGGCGTCGGGTAGAACAGCGGGATGCAGCCGAGATGGGTGCAGATGCCGATCAGCACGCTGTATTCCGGCTTGATCGAGCGGTGCCAGTTGGTGGCGTAGGGCGCCTGCTGCACCTGCTTGGAATCCGGATCGGCCAAGAGCGCCACGTCCTGGGCGCTTTGCAGCGCGTCGAGCGTCTGCTTGCCGCGATGGAACACGAAAATCGGCCGCTGCCGCCAGTAGATGACGACCTGGGCGCCTTCCTCGATCTTTGAGACGTCGAGATCGACCGGCCCGCCGGCCGCCAGCGTCGAGGCGTCGGGATTCATCTGGTCGATCAGCGGCACCAAAGCCGCGGCGGCGCCGACCGCGCCCATGGCGGCGGTGGCGATATAGAGGAAGTCGCGGCGTGACGGGTTTTCCGGGTGTTCGATACCGCTCGCCGCCGATGCACTGCTCGCCATGGTCACGTCCTTTTAGGGAAAGCCTTTTGTGCCGCGCCGGGCCCGGAAGGCGGCGCGCTCGCGCCTTTATGTGGCGAAGGGGCTGTTTCGTCAATCGAGCAATTGTGCCAGTCACCGCTATGTCACCGGCTATGTCACGGGCGCAAAGCCGGTTCCCGGCGGTCCCGGCCATGCGCTATGGATCGTAAGGAGAGCACGCCCGAAACCCGCCCGGACAAGGGCCGGGGGAAGAACCGTGCCAAGGAGACGCCCATGCGCGCCAAGGACAATATGCGCACCGCCGCCGAGGTTCTGGTCGATCAATTGCGCATTCACGGCGTGCGCCACGTCTTCTGCGTGCCGGGCGAGAGCTATCTTGCGGTGCTCGATGCATTCCACGACGCCGACCTCGCCGTCACGGTCTGCCGCCAGGAGGGTGGCGCCTGCATGATGGCGGAAGCGCATCGGCAAGGTGACCGGCCAGCCGGGCGTCTGCTTCGTCACCCGCGGGCCCGGCGCCACCAACGCTTCGCCCGGCATCCACATCGCGCAGCAGGATTCATCGCCGCTCGTCATGTTCGTCGGCCAGGTGGCGCGCGAGATGCGCGAGCGCGAGGCCTTTCAAGAGGTCGACTACCGCGCCTATTTCGGCTCGATGACCAAATGGGCGACCGAGATCGACGATCCGGCGCGCGTGCCGGAGATCGTGTCGCGCGCCTTCCACACCGCGGCGAACGGCCGGCCGGGGCCGGTCGTGGTCGGCATCCCCGAGGACATGCTGGTCGAGCGTGTCGCCGTGCCCGACGCGCCGCCGTTCGCGCTGATCGAGACTTCGCCCGGCGATACCGAGATGGCGAAGTTCGCGCAGATGCTGGCCGGCGCCCGCGCGCCGATCATGCTGCTCGGCGGCAGCCGCTGGTCGCAAGCGGCCAGCGACGGCATCGGCCGCTTTGCGCAGAAATATGCGCTGCCGGTGTGCACCACGTTCCGCCGCGCCCATTTGTTCGATGCGCTGCATCCCTGCTACGCTGGCGACCTCGGCATCGGTCCCAATCCAAAACTGCTCGAGCGCATCAAGGCGGCCGATCTGGTCATCATGGTCGGCGGCCGGCTCGGCGAATTGCCGTCGCAGAGCTATACGCTGTTCGACATTCCGCGGCCGCAGATGCCGTTCGTTCATGTGCATCCGGGCGCCGAAGAACTCGGCCGCGTCTACAGTCCGCACTTGGCAATCCATGCGACGCCGACCGCGTTCGCCGCGGCGCTCGATAATCTCGATCTGAAAGCGGCGTCGGGCGGCGGGTCCGAGGCCGCGCATGCCGATTATCTGGAATGGACCGAAAAGCCGACCGAGCAGCCGGGCGGCGTCAATTTCGGCGCCGTCATGGTGTGGCTGCGCGAATATCTGCCGCCCAACGCCATCCTGTGCAACGGCGCCGGCAATTATTCGACGTGGATTCACCGCTTCTTCCGCTTCCGCCGTTTCGGCCAGCATGTGGCGCCGATCTCGGGCTCCATGGGCTACGGCGTGCCGGCGGCGGTGGCGATGAAGCGGCTGCATCCCGACCGGCCGGTGGTGTGCCTCGCCGGCGACGGCGATTTTCTGATGAACGGCCAGGAATTCGCCACCGCCGTGCAATATGGCGCGCCGTTCGTCACCATCATCGCCGACAACGGCATGTACGGCACCATCCGCATGCATCAGGAGCGCGAATATCCCGGCCGCGTCTCGGCGACCGATTTGCGCAATCCGGATTTTCCGGCTTACGCGCGGGCCTTCGGCGGCTTCGGCGTCTCGGTCGAGCGCACCGAGGATTTCCCCGACGCCTTCAAGCAGGCGCAAGGCTGCGGCAAGCCCGCCATCATCCGCCTCGCCATCGACGGCGAAGCCATCACGCCGACGACGACGATCGCAAAAATTCGCGCCAGATCGCTGGCGGAAAAGAAGCGCTAGGTTTCATTCCGCCTTGATGCCGGCGGCCTTGATGATCGGCCACCATTTCTCGATCTCGGCTTTCTGGAAGGCGTGCAGCGCTTCGGGGGTTTGCTGCTCGCGCGGATAGATGTCCTGCGCCAGATCGAGGAGCTTCTGGCGGTATCGGGATCGGCCAAGGCGGCGACCACGGCGGCGTTGAGCTTGGCGATGATCGGCTTCGGCGTGCCCTTGGGCGCCCACATCGCGTGCCAGAACGAGAAATAATAGCCGGGCAGGCCGGCTTCGTCGGTGGTCGGAATGTCGGGCGCGACCGCGATGCGCTCCTTGGCGGTGACGGCGTAGGCTTTGAGGTCCCCGGACTTCACATGCGGCAGCGACACCGCCGGCGTGTCGAGCTGGATATCGGTGATGCCGGCAAGCAGGTCCTGGGTGGCGAGGCCGGCGCTGCGATACGACACCATCTGCCATTTCACGCCGATCATGTTCTCCATCAGCACGCCGGCGACGTGGCTCGGCGAGCCGACGCCGGACGTGCCCATGGTCACCTTGTCGGGATTGGCTTTGATCCATGCGACCAATTCCTTCAGATTGTTCGCCGGCATGGTTTTGCGGGCGTCGATCAGGAACGGCTGCGTCACGGCGAGCGCCACCGGCTCGAAATCGGTGAGATAATCGAAGCCGAGATTATAGATGGCGCCGTTGGCGACGTTGGTGCCCCACATGCCCCACAGCACCGTGTAGCCGTCGGGCGCCGAGCGCTCGGCGCGGGTGACGCCGATGGTGCCGGCGGCGCCGCTGACGTTTTCCACGACGACGGTCTGGCCGAGCGTCTGGCTCATGCCCTTCGCCATGATGCGGCCGAGCGTGTCGGTCGAGCCGCCGGACCGCGAGCGGCACGATCATGGTGATCGGACGATCCGGATAGGTCTGCGCGCTCGGCGGACACCGCGGCCGCCAAGCTCAAGCGTCACGACTGCGGCAACGGTGCATCTTCCGATCATGTTTTCCTCCCGGCAAACGCAGATGTCTTCGTATGCCAGAGGAACAGGCCGCCCCAAAGGGCAAAGCGCGCGCTGCGACGGCATGGCCAGCGTTGCCCGCGATCTTAAATCGTGGTTCACTTTTTGCGGCAATGGTTGCCGATTCCATCTTGCGAAGAACCGATGCCCTATCGCCGCACCGAAAACGTCGCGCGCCGGCTCGCCGCCCGCCATGCCGCGATCATTGCCGCGGCGCGGGACGCGGCGAGCGAAGGCGGCATGGCGGCGGTGCAGATCGCAGCCGTAGCGCGGCGCGCCGGCATCGCCGCCGGCACGGTCTATCGCTATTTCCCCGGCAAGACCGATCTGGTCGCGGCGCTGCTTGCGGAAATCTCCGAGCGCGAAATCGGCGCGCTGCGCCGTGCCGCCGATGTCGCGCCCGGCCCGCTGTCGGCGCTCGCGGCGGCGATCATGACGTTTGCGGCGCGGGCGCTGCGCCATCGCCGCCTCGCCTATGCGGCGATCGCGGAGCCGGTCGACGCCGAGCTCGACGCCGCGCGGCTTGCTTTTCGCAAAGCGCTGGCCGCTGAATTCGGAAACCTCATCGCGGCAGCCGCCGCGCATCTGCCGGAGCAGGACGCGGCGCTTGAGCGCGGCGGCGCTGGTCGGGCTTCTCATCGAGGGATTGATCGGACCGCTGGCGCCGGACGCAACGGGCCGCGAGCGCGCGGTGGTGCAGTCGCTGGCGCTGGTTGCGTTGCGCGCGCTCGGCGTCGCCGATGCGCGCGCGCGGGGGCTGGTGGTGCAGACAGTGATCGGCGATCAGTAGTCAGTGATCAGTCGCGTCATTCTTCTGATTACCGATCCCTGGTTCAGTGCGCCAGCAGCGCCGGCACCGTCATCGAGCGCAGGATCGAGTGGGTCACGCCGCCGAGCACGAATTCGCGCAGGCGGGAATGCCCGTAGCCGCCCATGACGATGAAATCCGTGCCGCTGTCGGCGACGTGGGAGAGCAGCGCGTCGGCGACGTCGATATTGCCGCTGCTGATGCGCTTGACGTCGACCTTGAGCCCGTGACGCGCCAGGTGCTGGCCCATGTCGGCGCCTTCGATCTCGTCCTCTTTGCCGCGCTCGTTGGCGACGATGACGATTTCGACCTTGCCGGCCTTTTCCAGGATCGGCATGGCGTCGGCGATGGCGCGCGCCGCCTGGCGGCCGCCGTCCCAGCACACCATGACGCGATCGAGCTTGAGCGGCGCTTTCTGGATATAGGGCACCACGATCATCGGCCGGCCGGATTGGAACAGCGTGCTTTCGGCGATCAGCTCTTCGACCGCACTGGTTTCGGGCTCGGCCTGGCCGACGATGGCGAGATCGAAGCGCCGCGCGATGCGGCCGAACTGGTCGCCGGCGCCGGCGGCGCTGGCGCTGAGCGTGAACGGCTCGGCGGAGACGCCGGCGCGCGACGCCGTCGCGGCGAAGCGATCGATGGCGGCCTTCGCCGCGGCCTGGTTGTCGGCGAGCTGGGTCTCGATCACTTCGGCCGGAATGTAGCCGGTCCCCGATATCGGCACGATCGGATCGAAGACGAAGGCGATGCCGGCCATGTGGGCGCCGAAGGTGTCGGCCACCGAGACCGCATAGTCGCCGGCGGGGCCGCCGTCCTCGCCGATGCTGAGATTGACGACGATGTCCTTGATCATGGCGGCGTCTCCTCGGTTACGGCGGCGGATGCCTTTATGTCATGTCGCGCCGATCGCTTGCGCCAGTCAAGCCGTGGCACTCGCCGGCTACTTCTTGATGCTGCCGTCGGCGTTGAACTGGCTGACATAGGCCCACAGGTCGTTGATCTCCTGCTCGTTCTTGATGCCGGCGAAGATCATCTTGGTGCCGGGCACCTTGGCGCGGGGGTCCTTGATGTATTCCTTGAATTCCGCCTCGTTCCAGACGATGCCGGAATTCTTGTTGGCGTCGGAATAGGAGAAATCGGCGACGCTGCCGGAATGCCGGCCGTCGAGGCCGTTGAGCTCCGGGCCGATCTTGTTCTGCGCGTCGTCGCCGATGGAATGGCAGGGCAGGCATTTGTGGAACGAAATCTCGCCCTTGGCGACGTCCTGCGCCGATGCCGTATAGGCCGATGCAGCAATCAACGCGGCCGCTACAATCAACGTCCTCATTATCAGTTCTCCCTTTCGCCTGTGGTGCCGGTCGCGCCCCATGCGGCCCAAAATTCGCGCCGCAGCCGTTCAAGCGGCCGGAGCGCCGTGTGTCAACGGCCAAAATAGCCGCCCTGCCGCGCACTTTGCCCTTAGGACCTTTGGGTCCCTGAGGCGCTGTTACGCGGTACGGCCGGCCTTTTCTGGCTATAATGACAACGGAGAAACGCCGGAGTGGTTCGATGCCGGTTTTGATGCCGCTGTTCGATGACGCGGTGCTTAAGCGGCGCGCCGAGATCGTCGCAGCCCTCAAGCGCATCGTGCCGGGCGAAGGCGTGATCGCCTCGGAACGAGGCGATGCGGCCCTACGAGAGCGACGGGCTCACCGCCTATCGCCAGCTGCCCATGGTGGTGGTGCTGCCGGAGACCACGGCGCAGGTCTCGGCCGTGCTCGCCTACTGCCACCGCGAAGGCATCAAGGTGGTGCCGCGCGGGGCCGGGACCTCGCTGTCGGGCGGCGCGCTGCCGCTCGGCGACGGCGTGCTGCTCGGCATGGCCAAGTTCAAGCGCATCCGCGAGATCGACTTCGACAATCGCGTCGCCGTGGTCGAGCCCGGCGTCACCAATCTCGCGGTGTCGCAGGCGGTCGAGCAGGCCGGCTTCTATTACGCGCCCGATCCGTCGTCGCAGATCGCCTGCACCATCGGCGGCAATGTGGCGGAGAATTCCGGCGGCGTGCATTGCCTCAAATACGGCATGACCACCAACAACCTGCTCGGCTGCGAACTGGTCCTGATGACCGGCGAGGTGTTGCGGCTCGGCGGCAAGCATCTGGATGCCGGCGGCTACGATCTCCTCGGCATCGTCACCGGCTCCGAGGGGCTGCTCGGCGTCGTCACCGAAATCACCGTGCGCATCCTGAAGAAACCGCAGAGCGCGCGTGCGGCGCTGATCGGCTTTAACAAATCCGAGGACGGCGGCGAATGCGTCGCGCGCATCATCGGTGCCGGCATCATCCCGGGCGGCATGGAGATGATGGACCGGCCGGCGATCCATGCGGTCGAGGAATTCGTCCACGCCGGCTATCCGCTCGACGTCGAGGCGTTGTTGATCGTCGAGCTCGACGGCCCGCGCGCCGAGGTCGATCATCTGCTCGAGCGCGTGCAGGACATCGCCAATGCCTGCCGCGCGGTGACCTGCCGCGTCTCCAACTCCGAAGAGGAGCGCTTGCTGTTCTGGGCCGGCCGCAAGGCGGCATTCCCGGCGGTCGGCCGCATCTCGCCGGATTATCTGTGCATGGACGGCACCATTCCGCGCGCCAAGCTGCCGCTGGTGCTGCAGCGCATGCAGGAGATGTCGGTGAAATACGCGCTTCGCGTCGCCAATGTGTTCCATGCCGGCGACGGCAATCTGCATCCGCTGATCCTCTACGACGCCAACAATCCCGGCGAGCTCGAGCGCGCCGAGCAATTCGGCGCCGACATCTTGCGGCTGTGCGTCGAGGTCGGCGGCGTGCTCACCGGCGAGCACGGCGTCGGCGTCGAGAAGCGCGATCTGATGCCGGTGATGTTTTCGGAAATCGATCTCAAGCAGCAGCAGCGCGTCAAATGCGCCTTCGACGACAAGAGCCTGCTCAATCCCGGCAAAGTATTCCCGACCCTGCACCGCTGCGCCGAGCTCGGCCGCATGCACGTGCATGCCGGGCGAGTGGCGTTTCCCGATATCCCGCGGTTTTGATCGGCACCAGAAAGTGGCTTCGATGCCAACTCCGCTCGACACCGTTGTGCTGCCTGGATTTGACGGAACGGGGCGGCTTTCCCGCGACTTTGCCGACGCGCTGCCGTCGCAACTGATGCCATCGGTCATTGCCTATCCATCCGATGTGCCGGAAAGTTATTCCGATTTGGAAACCCGCGTGCGCAGTTTGCTTCCCGGCGATCGGGCATTCGCGATCGTCGCCGAGTCGTTTTCGGGGCCGATCGCAATTCGGATCGCCGCCAAAAAACCGAGAGGTCTCGTTGCGCTCGTCCTCGTCGCTACGTTTATTCACAACCCAGTCCGTTTTGCGCCGACATGGCTGAAGTCGCTTGTTGGAAACTATCTCTTCCATATCCCGCCTCCGGCATGGATGGTTCGGCAATTCGTTGCGGGTTCTGATGCCCCGGGCGAGCTCGTGTTGGACGCGCTCGCCGCATGGTGCCAGGTCAAGCCGGGCGTTCTGGCGATGCGGCTTCGGGAGGCGCTCGCGGTTGATGCGGCGGACGATTTCCTCGCCGTCACCCTGCCAATGCTGTATGTGAGCGGGACGCAAGACCGTCTGCTTGCGCCATCAACCGTGGACGCGTTGCAACGGCTCCGTCCCGATCTTGAAGTCGCGGCGATCGCCGCGCCGCACTTCGTCCTGCAAAGGCGACCGGCGGAGGCGGCAGATCTGATTGCGGACTTTTTAGCGCGCCGCGCTGCGGTGGACGGAGACCAGCCGGCTCACCAGCACCCCGGAACCGCAAGCGGCGTTCACGGCAGTAACTTGGCCAAAAAGCAGGTGTCATGAAATTCGGCCTGTTCGGTTCGGCGCAAGCCAACAGCAACGATCTTCCGCCAGAGACCGGCCAGGGCTTTCGCGACTATCTCGATTTCAACGTCGAGGCCGAGGCGCTCGGGTTTCAATCGAGCTTTCTGGTCGAGCATCATTTCACCGGCTGGAACCAGGTGTCGGCGACCTTGATGCTCTTGATGGCGGCCGCCATGCGCACCACGACGCTGCGGCTCGGCTCAGCGGTGATCGTGCTGCCCTGGCACAACCCGGTGCTGCTCGCCGAGCAGGCGGCGACGCTCGATTTGATCTCCGGCGGCCGTTTTGATTTCGGCATCGGCAAGGGCTACCGGCACAGCGAGTTCAAGGGTTTTGCGATCGCGCCGGAAGAAGCCGAGGCGCGCTTCGAGGAGGCCGTCACGGTGATGACGCGGGCGTGGACGACGCGCCAGCGCTTCTCGCACCACGGCCGCTTCTGGCATTTCGAGGACATCGTCGTCGAGCCGCCGCCGGCGCAGGAACCGTATCCGCCGTTGTGGGTGGCAGCGGGCAGCGAACAGTCGATCCGCCGTGCCGCCGCGCGCGGCTTCAACCTGATCCTCGATCAATATGCCAGCGCCGCACAAATCGCCGAGCGCATCGGCTTCTACAAAGCCGAGCGCAAGGCGCAAGGATTTGGCTTCGATCCGATGCAGGTAGCGGTGGCGCGCCAGCTTTATGTCGCCAACGACGAGGCCGACAGGCAAGCCGCGCTGGCACGCCAGGCCGTCTATACCCAGCGCACCGTCGATGTCTCGCGCAAGCCCGAGGGCAAAGGCGGCTCGCATGTGCTTGCCTATGCCGACAAGGCCGGCGGCACCGAGGAAAATGCGCTCTACGGCACGCCGGATGAAATCTGCGCGAGCCTCGAAGCTTTGCAGAAAGCCGGCGTGGCCTATGTCCTGCTCACCGTCGCCGGCGGCAGCGCGCAGCTGCGCCGTTTCGCCGGGGAGATCATGCCGGCCTTCGCCGGTTCCAACCGCGTCGCCGACGCGGCGGAATGATCACGCCATGGCCGATCCTCTCAAACCGCGCGATGCCGCCGAGGTCGAGCAGGCGATCCGTTCGGCGCTCGCCGACGGCAAAACGCTCGAAGTCGTCGGTCACGGCACCAAGCGCGCCATCGGCCGTGCCGCGCAATGGGACGCCACCCTCGATCTGTCCGCGCTCACCGGCGTCACGCTCTACGAGCCCGAAGAGCTGGTGCTCTCCGCGCGAGCCGGCACGCCGCTCGCCGAGATCGAAGCGCTGGTGGCGAACAGCAAACAAGAGCTCGCCTTCGAGCCGATGGATTATGGGCCGCTCTTGGGCACGGCGGCCGGCGCCGCCACCATCGGCGGCGTGCTGGCGGCGAACCTGTCCGGCCCGCGCCGCATCAAGGCCGGCGCGGCGCGCGATCATTTCCTCGGCTTCACGGCGGTGTCCGGCCGCGGCGAAACCTTCAAGTCCGGCGGCCGCGTGGTCAAGAACGTCACCGGCTACGACCTCTGCAAGCTCATCGCCGGCTCGTGGGGCACGCTTGCGGCCATGACCGACGTGACCATCAAGACGCTGCCACGGGCCGAGACCGAAGCGACGGTGCTGGTGCAAAACCTC
Source organism: uncultured Alphaproteobacteria bacterium (assembly GCA_963831975.1). Classification (GTDB taxonomy): domain Bacteria; phylum Pseudomonadota; class Alphaproteobacteria; order Rhizobiales; family Xanthobacteraceae; genus BOG-931. The sequence continues at coordinate 473,117 of CAWHSO010000018.1, read as the reverse complement.
GACGACGCCGCGGCACGGAAAGCCATGGCGGCGGCCACCGGCTCGTTCGCCGACGTTTCGGCGGCGGCGCACCTGCCGACCGTGGCCGCAGCGCGCATTGCCGAGGTCGCTGCCGCCAAAACCGCTGTGACCGCATTCCGGCTCGAAGGCGTCGCGCCTTCGGTCGTGGAGCGCAAGACCGTGCTGGAGAAGCTCTTGGCGCCGTTCGGTACGCTCGGTTCGCTCGATGAGGCAGCGTCACGCGCGCTGTGGCGCGCGGTGCGCGACGTAAGGCCGTTCGGGGCGGCGGGCCCAACGGGCACACGCGACCTCTGGCGTATCTCGACGGCGCCGACCCACGGTCCCGACGTCGGCCGGGCGCTCGCGGAAAAAGCGGGCGCCGAGGTTTTTTACGACTGGGCCGGCGGGTTGATCTGGGCCGCGTTGCCGGCCTCGAACGACGCCCACGCGCCGTTGGTGCGCGGTGCCGTCGCGACTGCCGGCGGCCATGCCACACTGATCCGGGCGCCGGCCGCCGTGCGCGCCGCGGTCGAAGTTTTCACGCCGGAAGAGCCGGCGCTTGCCGCGCTGACTGCGCGGGTGCGGGCAGGTTTCGATCCGCAAGGCGTGCTCAATGCCGGGCGCATGTGGGCGGGCGTGTAGCCATGCAGACCAATTTCACCCTGGCGCAGCTCGCCGATCCGGACACTGCCGCATCGGAAAAAATCCTGCGCGCCTGCGTGCATTGTGGCTTCTGCACCGCCACCTGTCCAACCTATGTGCTCGACGGCAACGAGCTCGATTCGCCGCGCGGGCGCATCTACCTGATCAAGGAGATGCTGGAGCATGACCGGCCGGCGACGGCGGACGTCGTCGTGCACATCGATCGCTGCCTGTCCTGCCTCGCCTGCATGACCACCTGTCCGTCCGGGGTGCACTACATGCATCTGGTCGACCACGCCCGCGTCCATATCGAAAACACCTATGAGCGCCCGCCGTCCGAGCGTCTGCTGCGCGCGGTGCTGGCCTGGCTGCTGCCCTACCCGGGGCGTTTCCGGCTGGCACTCCTTGCGGCGCTCCCCGCAAAGCCGTTGGCACCGCTGCTCGCGGCGATCGGGCTTAAGCGGCTCGCCGCCATGCTCCGCCTGGCGCCTTGGCGGGGGCCGCAGCGTCCGCTCGGCCCGCAGACGTTTCCCGCCGTGGGGGCGCGCATGGGCCGCGTCGCCTTGCTCGCCGGCTGCGTCAACGACGTGATGGCGCCACAAATCAACGCCGCCACCATCGCCGTGCTGACGCGGCACGGCATCGAGGTCGTGCTGGCCAAGGGTGCCGGCTGTTGCGGCTCGCTGGTCCACCATATGGGCCGCGACGGCGAGGCGCTGGCGCAGGCGCGCGCCAATATCGACGCCTGGACCGCGCTCGAAGGCCTCGATGCGATCGTCATCAACACCTCGGGCTGCGGCACGACGGTGAAGGATTACGGCTTCATGCTGCGGACCGATCCGGCCTATGCCGAGCGCGCCGCCTGCATTTCAGGCCTTGCCAAGGACGTTGCGGAATATCTCGCCACGCTGCCGCTCGAGCCCGCGCAAGGCACGCCGCAACTTACCGTGGCGTATCATTCCGCGTGCTCGTTGCAGCACGGCCAGCGCGTCAACCGGCAGCCGAAGGAACTGCTCGGCAAGCTCGGCTTCAAGGTGTTGGACGTGCCGGACGGTCATCTGTGCTGCGGCTCGGCCGGCACCTACAATATTTTGCAGCCCGACTTTGCAAGAAGGTTGCGCGAGCGCAAAGTCGGGACTATCGAGAGATTGCGACCTGATGTGATCGCGGCCGGCAATATCGGCTGCATCACGCAGTTCGCAGCGGGCACCAAACTTCCAGCCGTCCACACGGTCGAGTTGATCGATTGGGCCACCGGGGGGGCACGTCCACCCGCGCTCCGGGCGAGCTGATTTCATATCCAACGATCGGGAGGTCGATCATGGCGAAGAAAGCAAAGTCGAAGAAGAAACCGGGCAAGAAGAAAAAGGCGGCTCCGGCACGCAAAAAGAAGAAAGTCGTGAAATACGCCAAGAAGCCGGCGCCGAAAAAGAAGAAGAAAAAGCCCGCGCCAAAGCGCAAAAAGGCGGCCATAAACCCCCAACCTCTTCCGCCAGCGGCGGCGGCCAAGGCCAAAAAGGCACCTTTGAATCCGCAGCCTCTTCCGCCGTCGCCGGCGCCCGAGGCGGCCGCGGCCCTGCCGACGGGAAGCTCCGACAAGGGTGGCGCTGACGGCAGCGGCATCTAACTGCGTTCCAGACGGCTATTACGAGCCGCCGGTTTGCATTGCGCCGGCTTGGCGAGGCCAATAGCATTGGCGGCATACGAGGATGGCCGGCGCGTTGGCGCCGGTCCGGGACCGGCGATGACCGGCCGTTTCGCTTTCCGGGAGGTGCGTTATGCCGACCTACAACATCCTGCTGATGGGCGCGTCCTATGGCTCGCTGCTTGCCTCGAAGCTTCTGTTCGGCGGCCATAAGCTGCATCTGGTCTGCCTGCCGGCGGAGGCCGACCTGATCAACGCCGAGGGCTTTCGCGTGCGCTTGCCGGTGCGCGGCCGCAAGGATCCCGTCGAGCTCGAATTCGCGAAAACTTCCCGGCGCCGTGACCGCCGGCCCGGCCACGGGCGTCAATCCCAAGGACTACGATCTGGTCGGCTTGTGCATGCAGGAGCCGCAATACCGCTCGGCTGGCGTGCGCGAGCTTCTCGACGCGGTCGCCAAATCGCGCGTGCCGTGCATGTCGATCATGAACATGCCGCCGCTGCCCTACGTCAGGCGCATCCCCGGACTGGACTACGATGCGCTCAAGCCGGCCTATACCGATCCGACCGTCTGGGATTCGTTCGATCCGAAAACCATCACGCTCAATAGCCCCGACCCGCAGGCGATCCGCCCGCCGGACGAGAAGGTCAACGTGCTGATGGTGACGCTACCGACCAACTTCAAATGCGCGCGGTTCGACGACGAAAAATCGACCGCCATCCTGCGCCAGCTGCAGGACGAGATCGAGGCGATCCGGTATGACCCCGGCGACGGCAACAAGATCGAATTGCCGGTAAAACTCAAGGTCTACGATTCGATCTTCGTGCCGCTCGCCAAATGGTCGATGCTGCTCGCGGGCAATTATCGCTGCGTCACCAAGGACGGCATGCGCACCGCCCAAGAGGCGGTGTGGAGCGACCTCGAAACCTCGCGCTCGGTCTACAATTTCGTCTTCGATCTTTGCGTCAAGCTCGGCGCCAAGCCGGAAGATCTCGTGCCGTTCGAGAAATATGCCGCGGCCGCGCAGTCATTGACGCGTCCGGCGTCGGCGGCGCGGGCGCTGCAGAACGGCGCGCCGAATATCGAGCGCGCCGACAAGCTGGTTCAGCTCATTGCCAGGCAGAAGGGCTTGAGCCTTCCGGCGATCGACGCCCAGGTGGCGTTGGTCGACGCCCGGCTCGAGGCCAATCGCAAGAAGGCGGCTGCCTGAGGAGCCGGGATTTCCGGCTACACGACCTCGACGTCCTGCCAGAAGCCGAATCGGCCGCCGACCGCGCTCATCTCCGGCCGCGGCGCTTCATAGGACCAGGCGGCGCGCGCGTGCCGCTTGCCGGCGACGACGACGTCGTAGAACTGCACGCCGTGGGGGCACTTGAGGTCGTCTGGGGTTTTCTCGGTCTTTTCCAGCCAATCCAGGCGCACGGCGCCATGCGGAAAGTACTGATAGCCCTTGCAATCGATGACATCGTTGCTCTGGGCAACAACTTGGCCGTCGACAACTGCCTTCATGACCGAATCTCCTGTGCCGCAACCGTTTCCGACACGCTGATCATGGAAAACTAAGCGCCGCGGCCGTCCGATCAAGGCCCAAGGCGCGTGGGGTTATCCACAACGGGGCAGACGAGGCCGGCGGCGGTGAGGATTCCAGCCTTCGCCGCAGTGAAAATACCGACGGCAAGGGCGTTGCTAGCCCCGAAAGTGTAGCGTTCGCGCCACACTCATTAACTTAATGCGAAATCGGGCCAAAAACGCATAAAAAGGCGGCAGTTGCTGTCGTTTTAGACTTGGCTGAGCGGCCTCCGCATTGAAAACTCCGATCCTGTCAGTTGCGAGTTCGCTTTGACAAAAATGGTGCTGTAACCGGCCTTCGGGGACATCGTCGTCCGGTACAGGGGACAAATAGGGGCTTACAATGAAAAAGGTAGCTTACTCATTAGTGCTAGCGGCGGGATTGGCGTCCTCGTCCGTTATGGCAGCCGATATGGCCGTGAAGGCTCCCCCCGCGGCGGCTCCGCCGCCCTCTCCGTGGGACGTCGTGGTCACTGCCGCTTTGATGAACGACTACAACTTCCGCGGCATCAGCCAGTCCAACCACAAGCCGTCGACACAGGCCGGCTTTGAGTTGCGCTACAACTGGAATTCCAACTGGCAAAGCTACGGCGGCATCTCGGGCGAGAGCATCAACTTCCCGAATAACGCGGCGGCGGAAGTCGACTTCTACGGCGGTATCCGCCCGACCTTCGACAAGCTCGCCCTCGATATCGGCGCTTGGTACTACTACTACCCGGGCGGCCAGTGCTTCAACGCGCCGGCGCTTTGCACCACGCTCGGCGGTGGCCCGGCGGTGGTCACCCCCGCTGGTGTGGTTGGCTCGGTGCCGGGTCTAGGCATCCAGCCGCTCGGCGGCAACGTCGCCAAGCAGAACGCCAGCTTCTGGGAAGTCTATGGCAAGGGGACCTACACCTTTAACGATCAATGGTCGGCCAACCTCCAGGAATGGTACTCGCCGTCAGTCGTCAACACCGGCGCTTGGGGCTTTTATACGGTCGGCAACGTCACCTTCACCGCTCCGAGCGCCTGGTTTCAGAGCGGCCTCGGCATGTACGTCTCCGGTGACCTCGGTTACTGGGATCTCGGCACCAGCGACGCGTTTTATGGCGTGCCGGCCGCCCCGGGTGGCGTGAAGTACACCAGCTACACCAACTGGGACCTGGGCGTCGGCTTCACCTACAAGGTGCTCACGCTCGATCTGCGCTACTACGATACCAATCTGAATAAGGCGCAGTGCAACGTGTTTACCAGCGCGCAGAACGCGACGTTCTCGCCGGCCAATGTCACGGCGCAGAACCCGAACGGCCTCGGCAGCAACTGGTGCAGCGCGGCCTTCGTCGCCAAACTCTCAGCCTCGGTCGACTTCGCTTCCAACTTGAAGTAAGCGGCTGAGCTCGCAAACTGACGCGGCCGGTGGCGGAAACGCCACCGGCCGTTTCTTTTTTCATGTCCGCTGCGATTATTCGGCCGCCGAGACCAGCGGCACGTCGCGCACATCGTAGTGGTTCTGCTCACCCACGAAGGCGAAGCGGCGGCGATGGAAGGCGCCGAGCGTCGAACGATGGCCGATCGAAATGATGGCGGTGCCCGGCAGCCGCTCTTGCAGCAGGCGATACAGCATCGCCTCGGCGGGCTCGTCGAGCGCCGCCGTCGCCTCGTCGAGCAGCAAGTAGTCCGGCGCGTAGAGCAACGCGCGCGCGATCGCAAGCCGCTGCTGCTCGCCGACCGACAGCATGCGATTCCAGTGCGCCTCCTCGGCAAGCCGCGGCGCCAATCGCGATAGCCCCACTGCGGTGAGCGCGTCCACAAGCCGCGCCTCGTCGAAGGTGCCCGCCTTGGCCGGATAGGTGATCGCCCCGGCGAGTGTCGTCAGCGGGAAATACGGCCGCTGCGGCACCAGCATGACCTTGGCCTCCATCGGCACGCTGACCTTGCCCGATCCGAACGGCCAGATGCCGGCAATGGCGCGGAACAGCGTCGATTTGCCGGCGCCCGACGGACCGCTGACCAGAACGCGATCGCCGGCATTGAGCGCGAGGTGCTCGGCATTGAGGAGCGGTTCGCCATGGGGCAGGCGGACGCTGAGATGGTCGATCGCGATTGCGGGACTTGCTTCGCGCGCCACGACTTCGATGACCGGCGGCGTGAGCGCCGCAGCGCGGCCGGCTTCGATCGCGCGCTCGAACCCCGACAGCCGCGTCACCACCGCCTGAAATTCGGCGATCTGCCGGTATATGGTGACGAAATAGGACAGCGCATTTTGCACGTTGTTGAAGGCGGACGCCGTCTGCATCAGGCCGCCGAGCTGCATGGCGCCGGAAAAATAAGTCGGGCTCACCATCACATAGGGAAAGATGATCGAGGCTTGCGAATAGCTCGCGGTGAAGAATGTGAGCTTTTTCGTCCGCTTCATGATGGCAATCCAGTTGTCGACCACGAGCCCGAAGCGGCCGAGGTGACGCTCGCGCTCGGCGGCTTCGCCATGCAGCGAGGCAATCTGTTCGGAATTTTCCCGCGTGCGCACCAGATTGAAACGAAAATCCGCTTCAAAGCGCTGTTGGCGGAAATTCAGCGAGATCAACGGCCAACCGATCAGATGGGTGAGCGTGGTGCCGACAATCGCGTACAATACAGCCGCCCACACCAGATAGCCGTGGATCGTCACGCCGAACAGCGCGAGCGGCGCCTCCTCCGACAAATTCCACAGGATGACGACGAACGAGCAGAGCGTCACCACGGCGTTAAGCAGCCGCAGGCCGATCGGAAGAATCCGGAATCGGCTCCAGAATCGATGAACATCTTGATGTCTTCGGCGATGCGTTGATCCGGGTTGTCGGCGGCATCGCCGAGAAGCTGCATGCGATAATGGTTGGCGGTATTGAGCCATTGCTGCAGATAGGTCTGCGTCATCCAGCGCCGCCAGCGGATTTGCAGCCACTGGTTCAGATAGTTCTGGTAGACCTGAAGGACGGTATAGATTCCGGCGAGCACGCAGAAAAACAGGATGGCGCTGGCGAAGGCGCTGAAATTGCGATCCTGCAGCGTATTGTAGAAGCGATTGTACCATTGGTTCAGGATCACCTGGATGGCGACGAGCGACAGCTCGATGGCGACGACCGTGCCGAGCAGGAGCCGGCCCGCCCAGCGGTCCTCGGAGCGATAATAAGGAGAGGCCAGCCGCCAGATCGTGGCCAGTGACGAGGCGAAACTTTTCACGAAAAACCTCCGAGGTGGAAGAGAGGGGCGCGGTGCAATGCGGAACAATCGACGCGGACCGGCGCGGTTTCATGCGCTGCAACAGCTAAAGCCGTGTTGGTGCGTTGCAATATCATAAAGCTGTTCGGCGCGCGATATACGTTGCCGATCAGGCGATAGCAAACGCCGCGGAAACCGCCTGATGCATTGTCGCGGGACTTCAGCCAATCTTGCTTTCCGCGCGCTTGCAGGCGCATTCTGACGCGCCGCACGTTCGGCCAACGAACGGGGAAACGACAAAAGCCGGTTGCTGGTCCTAGCTGGGAGGGACGGTTCATGTTCACGCAAATTCTCGATCCGACTGGAAACCTGTTCGTGACCTGGCTGGTCGCGCTAGTTCCGGTCGCGCTGCTCTTGTTTCTGCTCGCGGGCTTGCGCATGTCGGCGTGGCTTGCGGTGCTGATCGGTTCGATCGTCACGTTCCTGCTCGGACTCTGGGTTTGGAAGATGCCGTTCGACGATGGGCTGCGCGCCTATCTTTACGGCTCCGCCACCGGCATTTGGAACGTCGACTGGATCACGTTTTGGGGAGTGATGCTGTTCAACACGCTGGTCGCGACCGGCGCCTTCGACAAGCTGCGGCGCTGGCTGATCCAGCAGGGCACGCGCGACGTGCGGGTGCAGACCATCCTGTTCGCCTGGGCGTTCGGCGCCTTGCTCGAAGGGTTGGTCGGCTTCGGCTACCCGTGGGCCTTCGTCGCGCCGATCCTGATCACGCTCGGCATTCCGGCGCTCGACGCGATCCGGGTCGCCGCGATTGCCAACAATGCGCCGGTGTCGTACGGCGCGCTCGGCGCTCCGATCATTGCGCTCGCCGCAGTGACCGGCATGCCGCTTCTGGCGCTTGCCGGCTCGGTCGGCAAGATCGTCGCCATCCTCGCGCTGTTGCCGCCGTGGATCCTGCTCTACCTGGTCAGCGGCAAGCAAGGCATGAAGGGCGGCTGGCCGCTCGCCGTGGTCGGCTCGCTCGGCTACATCGCCGGCCAATTGCCGACTTCTATTTATCTCGGGCCGTATCTGCCCGACGTCATCGGCGCCATCGTCTGCTTCGCCTGCCTCCTCATCCTGCTCAAGGTCTGGCAGCCGGCGCAAACGCTCGGCTATGGCGGCGTCCCGGTCACGGCGGCGCAGGAAACCCAGGCCGAAAGGCACGGCCTGTCGGCCGGCGAGGTGTTCCAGGGCTGGCTGCCGATCATCGTCCTCGTCGTCGTCGTCGTCGCCTGGACCGGGCCGTGGTCGAAGCTGCCCGGTATCGTCATGCTGCATTATCAGGTCGACGCCGCGTCCTCGATCGCGCCCGGGGCAAAGATTTCGGCGATCTTCAACTGGACGCCGTTCGTCGGCGGCAGCGCGATCCTGGCGTCCTGGATCATCGTCGCCTTGCTGCTGCGCGTCAGCGGCGCGCAGCTCGCCGAAATCTTCAAGAAAACCTGGTCGCAGATGTGGGGCGCCTGCCTGGTCGGCGTCTTCATCTTCGGCCTGGCCTATGTCTTCAACTTCTCGGGCATGGCCGGATCGCTCGCCAAAGCGTTCTCCGCGCTCGGGCCATACTTCATCGTCGTGGCGCCGATCCTGGGCTTCATCGGCGTCGCGCTATCGGGCAGCAACACCTCGACCAACGCCATGTTCGGCAAATTCCAGGCGCTGGTCGGGCAATTGCTCGGCTTCCCGCTGATGCTGTTGCCGGTCTTGAACTCGGTCGGTGCCGAGATCGGCAAACCGATTGCGCCGCAAACCGCGAGCGTCGGCGTGTCGACCAGCGAGTTCGTGCGCAACGAAGGCGAGGTGATCCGCCACAATTTCGGCTGGACCCTCGTGCTCCTCGTCTATCTCGTGCTGATCGGGGTGGCCTGTTACCTGTTCTTCCCCGGCATCGCGGTGTTGCCGAAGGCTTGAGCGCGCTGCCGGCGCGCGCGTGGTGAAATGGCGAGTGGCGAATGGGGGCAGACCTTCCATTCGCCATTCGTCTTTCGCAATCTGCCTCTAGCCAATCCAAGCGCAATTCGCTATTCGCCATTCGCGGTCCTGCCCGATCGGAGTGACGATGCTCTGCCGGTTTTGCGTCCTCGTTGCCGCGGTGCTGCTCGGCCCGCCCGGGCTCGCCCGCGCCGCCGACAGCCCGTTTCCGTTCGGCACCGAATTGATGCTCGACGTCGAGCCGCTCTATGGCTCAAAGCGCATCCCGATGATCGAGATCCAGGACGACGGCACCGCGGCGATCGACCTGTGGTGCTCAAGCGCGCATGCGTCGGCGACCGTCGGCGAGACTTCCATCACCATCGTCGCCGAGCCGGCGGAGCCGGCGCAATGCACGCCGGAACGCCAAAGCGGCGACGAGACGCTATTGGCGGCGCTGTCGCAGGTGACCAATTGGCGCCGCGACGGCGATGTCATCGAACTGATCGGCCCCACCACACTGCGCTTTCGCGTGCTGACCAATTGACGCACGGCGCGAGCGTGCGCCGATTTTCGTCCGATCCGGCACCAGCCGTTTGTCAGAACCGAAATTCAACGCCGATGCGATTTTGCCCGTGCCAGATCGCACGGCACGGCCGGCTGGTCGTTTCACGGTCGATCTGCAGATCGAATGTCGGCGGAATGCCGATCACGCTTGCGACCTGAAGGCAGGCGCCGGCTTCGGACAGATTGCGCACCACGCAATCGATGACGGAGCGGTGGCTGTTGAGCAGGATCTTGCCTTCGCGCAGCATCCGGTGCCGCGCCACTTTGCGGCGGTCTTGCATGGTTTTGGTCCCTTCACTGAAAGACCATCGTCAAGCATCGCCAGCCTGCGCGGCCGGTATTACGAAAATCTGAGAATAAAGCTGCTGTTGCGGCCAGCGTGAATGCGCAGTTACCGTCGACGCGCAACATTGCGCAGCAATGTAATCCGTTCATTCACCACGGAATGCAACGCGGTTCAGTCGATTGGGGCCATAAGACGGCCAGGAGCAAAGACGCCACCGATCCAATCTGCGACTGTAGGTGTGATATTTCATATTGTCGCAAAAGGGTTGTATGTTGGAGAATTCGTGCGGCTCGCGAGGACGCCGTGCAATTTCAAAAGGAGGATTCATGATCATTTCCGCACAGAGCAGCGGCAGTCAGAGCACTAACAACAGCGCGTGGACGGCGATCCCGGGCCTTTCGGTCAAGATTCCGGGCGCAACCGGCGACACGGTTTTGTTGATTCTCAACGTGCCCAACCCTTACGCCACCGGCAACAATTTGCCCGGCGGCAATTTCGGTATCCAGGTCAACGGCACGCTGCAGCCGGCGACCGCCACCTTCACCTACAACGAACAGAACCCGCCCAGCACGGGGCGCATTCCGACCACGCTCTGCGTTCCCTTTCTGGTGAACAGCCAGAATCCTTCTGTTGTCACGGCGGTGTGGTCGAACGTCCGCGGCTCGACCGTGCACATCGACAGCCCGGCCACGCTTTCCGCCGTTTTCTGAGGTTTTCGGCATCGGCCATACCAAGAACCGCATCGCCCCCTCGCAGCCGCTTTCGCTGAGGGAAAGCTCGACCAGACGTTCGATTTCGATCGGCGCGACCGGGACGAGCCGTGCAAACTGATTCTCGATCCGACGACCGCAGTAGTGGTCTTTTTCTCCCTTCGACAGCGACGATCGTGGCGATCAGCACTGAGCCGGACGATACGACAGCAAAAAAGGGCGCGGCTTTCGCCGCGCCCTTCGTCCTTTCGGATTTCGGATACGATCAGAAGCCCATCCCGCCCATGCCGCCGCCGCCGCCCGGCATCGCCGGCATGGCCGGCTGTTCCTTCGGCAGTTCGGCGACCATGGCTTCGGTCGTCACCAGGAGGCCGGCGACCGAGGCTGCGTCTTGCAGCGCGGCGCGCACCACCTTGGCCGGATCGACGATGCCCTTGTCGAGCATGTCGACGTATTCCTCGGTCTGCGCGTCGAAGCCGTAGGTCTCGGACTTGTTCTCCATGATCTTGTTGACCACGATCGAGCCCTCGACGCCGGAATTCTCGGCGATCTGGCGCAGCGGCGCCTCCAGCGCCTTGAGCACGATGTTGATGCCGGCTTGCACGTCGGCATTGTCGTTGGTGAGCTTGCCGACCGACTTCTTGGCGCGCAACAGCGCCACGCCGCCGCCCGGCACGATGCCTTCCTCGACCGCGGCGCGGGTGGCGTTGAGCGCATCCTCGACGCGGTCCTTCTTCTCCTTGACCTCGATCTCGGTGGCGCCGCCGACGCGGATCACCGCGACGCCGCCGGCGAGCTTGGCCAGCCGCTCCTGCAGCTTCTCGCGGTCGTAGTCGGAGGTGGTCTCCTCGATCTGCGCCTTGATCTGGTTGACGCGGGCCTCGATGTCCTTCTTCTTGCCGGCGCCGTCGACGATCGTGGTCTTTTCCTTCTCGATCACGATCTTCTTGGCGCGGCCGAGCATCGCCGTCGTCACGCTCTCGAGCTTGATGCCGAGGTCCTCGGCAATGAGCTGGCCGCCGGTGAGGATGGCGATGTCTTCCAGCATGGCCTTGCGGCGATCGCCGAAGCCCGGCGCCTTCACGGCCGCGACTTTGAGGCCGCCGCGCAGCTTGTTGACCACCAGCGTGGCCAGCGCCTCGCCCTCGATGTCCTCGGCAATGATGAGCAGCGGCTTGCCCGACTGCACCACGGCTTCGAGCACCGGCAGCATCGCCTGCAGGCCGGAGAGCTTCTTCTCGTGCAGCAGCACGTAAGCGTCTTCGAGCTCGGCCACCATCTTCTCGGCATTGGTGATGAAGTAGGGCGAGAGATAGCCGCGGTCGAACTGCATGCCCTCGACGATCTCGACTTCGGTGTCGAGCGCCTTGGCTTCCTCGACCGTGATGACGCCTTCGTTGCCGACCTTCTGCATCGCTTCGGCGATCATCTTGCCGACGTTCGCATCGCCGTTCGACGAGATGGTGCCGACCTGGGCGACTTCCGCCGAGGATGCGACCTTCTTCGAGCGCTTCTTGATGTCCTCGACCACCGCGGCGACTGCGATATCGATGCCGCGCTTGAGGTCCATCGGGTTCATGCCGGCGGCGACCGATTTTGCGCCTTCCTTGACGATCGACGCCGCGAGCACGGTCGCGGTCGTGGTGCCGTCGCCGGCGAGGTCGTTGGTCTTCTGCGCCACTTCGCGCACCATCTGCGCGCCCATGTTCTCGAACTTGTCTTCGAGCTCGATCTCCTTGGCGACGGTGACGCCGTCCTTGGTGATGCGGGGCGCGCCGAAGCTCTTGTCGAGCACGACGTTGCGGCCCTTGGGGCCGAGCGTGACTTTCACCGCATTGGCCAGGTCTCGACGCCGCGCAACATGCGCTCGCGCGCGTCGCCGGAGAATTTTACGTCTTTGGCAGCCATTTTCGTTCTCTCTCCTCGCTATTGCTTTCGACCATCGCCGTTCGAGGGCCGCGCCTTGCGCGGTCAGCTCGGGGTGACGGAATGAAGTTTCAGGCGATCACGCCCATGATGTCGGACTCCTTCATGATCAGGAGCTCGTCGCCGTCGAGCTTGACCTCGGTGCCCGACCATTTGCCGAACAGCACGCGGTCGCCGGCCTTGACGCCCATCGGGGTGAGCTTGCCGGCCTCGTCGCGGCCGCCGGGGCCGACGGCGACGACTTCGCCCTCTTGCGGCTTTTCCTTGACGGTGTCGGGAATGATGATGCCGCCCTTGGTCTTGGCCTCGGCGTCGATACGCTTGACGACCACCCGGTCATGGAGCGGCCGGAACTTGAGCTTCGCCATTGTTCACCCTCGTCGCCGCCCTTGAAGCGGCATTGGCGTTGGACAGAAAGTTGTTGTTTTGCAGTGTATTAGCAGTCTTATTGGCCGAGTGCCAATAAGCTGCAGCGGAAATAGGGGCTGCCCCGCACGCTGTCAAGCACGCCCATCGCGCCATGCTTTACGAGGTCGGCGCGTTGTGGCGGATGGCTTGCGCCGTCATAAAGTCTATTCTGGGTGACAGGATCGCCGGCCGGGTGGGAGGAAAAACGGCAAAATGCGCGCGCTCAGCCTCGACCAGGCCAACACCATCATTGCCGAGACTTTTGCCGCGGCGAAGAAGGCACGCTGCCGGCCGATGAGCGCCATCGTGCTCGATGCCGGCGCCCGGGTGAAGGCGTTCCAGAAACAGGACGGCGCCTCGATGCTGCGTTTCGAGGTTTGTTACGGCAAAGCCTACGCCTCGCTGGCGCTGGGGCGGCCGTCGAAGCTCGTATTGCAGAAGGCGAACGAGAAGCCGCTGTTCATGCAATCAATCGACAATCTCGCCGATTATCCGTTGTTCCTCGAAGGCGGCGGCCAGCTCATTCGCGATGAGGCGGGCGAGGTGATGGGCGCCATCGGCGTCACCGGTGACGCCAACGAGATGGACGACATCTGCGCCATCGCCGGCATCCATGCCGTGGGCTTGCGCGCCGACAGCGATTTCTTCCATGACCCCGAGCAGATGCGGGCCTTGAGCATTCACAAATCGCCGCCGCTGAAGGACCCACGCAAACCGGCGCGGTCGCGCGGCAAGTCGGCACGTGCGGCGCCCGCCGGCCGCAACGGCGCGAGAAACCGGCCGGGCCCGCAAGCCGCCAAATCCGGGCCTTAATGACCATATCCGCTGACCCCAGAGGGAATAATTTGAAACAAAGTCGAAAGGACCCAGAGGTAGAACAGGGGCATTCGTGGGGGCCGGCACGGCTTTTCGTTCCTGCTCGAGCAGAGCTTTGAGGAGACCTTTCATGGGCGCATCGCTCCGCGATCTCCGGCTGCTGGCAAGCGTGGCCGCATTATCCGTGCTGGCACTCTCGGCTTGCACCACCAGTTCGCCGCCGGTCGAAGCGACGGCGCCGCCGCCCGTGGCGCAGCCCGCTATTCCGTCGCAGTACCGGCCCGAGGAGCTGGTCGGCCGCTGGGGCTATGGCGCCTATCACAACGATGCCGACCTCGCCCGCACCACCGCCGCGGCGCGTGCCCAATGCGGTCAGCCGGTGCCGATCACGCGCGGACCGGGTGGCGGCGTCATGATGTATCTCGCCGACAGCGCCGATCTGCAGGAATTGCAGCTCAAGGGCAGCCAGAACGGCAAGAACTATATCGGCCCGCCCGGCGATGCCGGCGGTCCGCAAGACCGCGAGATCGTCTCGTTCGACGGCCGCACCATGGTGCTGCGCTGGATGGATCCGGAAGTCGCCGGCCGTTACGGCACCGGCGTCTACGTGCGCTGTGCCGCCGAAGGCAGCGCGTCCGCGCGCCGCCGGCCGGCCGCCGATGCAGCCGGCGCCGCAGCGGTAAATCTTCTCCCTCCCCCTTGTGGGGAGGGGAATAGACATGCCTAGCCCCCGCGACTTCATCGTCGGCCCTTGGCGTGCCGTCACCGTGCTCGGCGTGACGGAAATCCTGTCGTGGGGAGCGATCTTCTATCCGCCGGTGCTCACGGTGCCGCTGATCGCGGCCGATCATGGCTGGTCGAAAGCCTTCGCCATGGGCGGTTTCTCCGTCGGCCTGTTGGTCGGCGGCCTGGTGTCGCGTCATGTCGGCGCGGCGATCGACCGCTATGGCGGCCATGTGGTCATGCCGTGCGGCTCGCTGATCGGCGCGCTCGGGCTCGCCGGCCTCGTTGTCGCGCAAAGCGCGGCGGCCTATTTCGCGATGTGGATGGTGTTGGGCGTCGCCATGGCGGCCTCGCTCTACGATCCGGCCTTCGCCACGCTCGGCCGGATCTTTGGCTCAGGCGCGCGCGCGCCGATCACCACGCTGACGCTGGCCGGCGGCTTTGCCTCGACCGTGGGCTGGCCGGCGACCCAATTCCTCATCGACAAAGTCGGCTGGCGCGGCACCTATCTGGTCTACGCAGCACTCCTCGCCGTCGTCGCCGCGCCGTTGCACGCCTTCGCGCTGCCGCGCCAGCGCGCGCCGATCCAGGTCTCCGCCGCGGCAAGACCTGAGCATGCCACGCCGGCCCCCGTGCATGGGGCGTATGGGCTCGTCTTCGCGCTGGTCGCCACGGCCTTTGCCGCTTACGCCTTCGTGCCCTCGGCGCTCTCCGCGCATCTGCTCGCGATCTTCAAGCGTTTCGGGCTCGCGCCGGACACCGTGGTCGCGATCGGCATGCTGTTCGGCCCGGCGCAAGTCTTGGCGCGCATCTGCGAGCTCACTTTCGCGCGCAATCTGCATCCGTTGTGGATCGCGCGTTTCTCGCTCGGCCTTCTGGTCGCGGCCTTTGCGCTGATCGCGCTTACGCCGTTTTCCGCAGCTCGTCGCCGCAGCCTTTGCCGTCATGTACGGCATGGCGAACGGGCTCATGACCATTGCGCGCGGCACCGTGCCGTTGTCGCTGTTCGGCGCCGGCGGCTACGGGCTTCTGGTCGGGCGCATCGGCGGCCCGTTTCTGGTGGTGCAAGCGGTGGCGCCGGTGGTGCTCGCTTATGTCGCCGAGCGGGCGTCGGACGGCGCAGGGCTTATGCTGGTTGCGGCCTTCGCCGTCGTCGCGCTCGCCTGCTTTGCGGCGATCAGGCCGGCACAAAAAATACAAAAAATATAGAAAATACAAAAAACTAGTTGTTGCCGCTGAACATTTCGTCGATCTCGGCCTGCGAGACATGGCCGCTGTCGGTCTCGAGCCGTGGACCGTGCAAATATTGCGTGCCGTCGCGCCGTGCCGCCGAAGGGTTCTTGATCTCTTCGAGCACGCGGGTGACGTGGTCCTCGACGAAATTGAGCGTCGCCAGGACTTTGGCGATGCGTTGGCCGGCGAGGTCCTGGAAATTGCAGGCCTCGAAGATCTTGATCACGAGCTCCTGGATGTCCTTGGCGAGGCCGTGCTCGAACGTGCCGGTGAGCGCGATGGCGAGGTTGTTCGCCACCTGATCGATCTCTTCGGCCGCCGCCAGAACTTTTTGCGTCGCGCTGTTCGGTGGTGTTGACCACTTCTTCGAGCTCGTGGGCGATGCGCGTCATCGGCGGCATGGCCGGGTCCGGCCCGGCGGCGCCGGAGCGTGCGATCTCGCCGCCGATCGCGCCCGCGATCAGGTTGAGTTCCGAGGTGAGGCGTGCAGTGGCGCCGTTGCGCGGCGCGCCGGAGCCGTCCGAGGGCGGCTGGGCCATCGCCGCCAGCGTGGCGCGCAGCGCGGCGATCTCCTGCATCAGCTCGGCGTGGCGCAGCGGCGCTTGCGCGTCGCTCGACTGCTCACCGAGCCGCGATGCAGCCCTCTCTTCGATGCGGAAGATCTTGCGCGGCTCGGGCATTAGCTCACTGGCCAAATTCCACTGAAAGATTACGGGCTATCGGCTTAATACCGCGTTCACGGCTTGTCGTCGCCGCCGCGCACGCTTCGTTAACCATGCGGGTGCGCCATTCATTCAAAATAAACTCTAACTTGATGAACAATGTACGAAGACCGCCGCGGCCGGTCGTGGCGCGTCAAAATTTACCAAACAGTCGAGGTTTGGGTCTCAACTCATCGCACGGGCGTGGCGTGGCGATGTGGCTAACGTGCTGCGCCCGGTGTGCAACGGCGTAACAGTACAGAGTACAGCAATGCGGCGTGCTTTCGTGTCCGCGCTCGTTCTGAGCGCGCTTTCCGTCCCGATCGGCTGCGGAGCGGCTTGGGCCGGCCCCCTGCAAATCAATCCGGATGCTTATGCGGCGCCGCCGCCGGATCAGAACGGCGCCGCGGAGCCGCAGCCGCAGCCGCAACCGCAGCAGCGTTCCGCCAAGACGCAGTCCAATCTCGGCGGCGGCTTCATCGAGTTTCTGTTCGGCGGCGCGGCGCGCGAGCCGATGATCCAGCGCCCGTTCCAGCCGCTGCCCGAATCCTATTCGCGCGGCTACCAGCCGGGGCAGCCCGACGACCAAGCGCAGCAGGCGGCGCTGACGCAGCTATCGAGCAACGACCCGGCGACTTTCGTGCCGTCGAGCCAAGGCGACATGGCGCATCCGCCGGTCGATCCGAAATACGACCGCCAGCTCGTCGACTATAGAAGCGAGGAAAAGCCCGGCACCGTCGTCATCGATACCCCGCACCATTTCCTGTTCCTGGTGCAGGACAACGGCAAGGCGATGCGCTACGGCATCGGCGTCGGCCGCCCCGGCTTCACCTGGGAAGGCGTCAAGACGATCTCGGCCAAGAAAGAATGGCCGGATTGGCGGCCGCCGCCCGACATGATTCAGCGCCGGCCCGATCTGCCGCGCTACATGGCCGGCGGCCCGGAAAATCCGCTCGGCGCGCGCGCCATGTATCTCGGCTCGACGGTCTATCGCATCCATGGCTCCAACGAGCCCTGGACCATCGGCAGCAACGTATCGTCGGGCTGTATCCGCCTGCGCAATGCCGACGTCATCGACCTCTACAACCGTGTCCAGGTCGGCACCAAAGTCGTGGTGATGTAAGCGGTCGTGGTGATGTGGCGACGGCAATTTTGGCGATGTTCGGTTCCAAACGATATTGGAGCTTAATAAAACGCGGACGCGCGCTAACCATCTGGGGAGTGGTCTTTTTATTGATCGCTGCCATCTTACCCGCGCAGGATCGATTTAATGTCGATCTCGGTGGTAGAAAAACCGTCGTTACGCGCCAGCACGAACCTTTGGCCTATTGGGGTATGGAGGCAGGCATTGTTCTGGTTGCTGTGACGCTCATCGCGTTTGGCATTTATCGGCAGCGCCACAGTCCGCGTTAGGAAAAATCCGGTCTACTTGATCACGTTCGGCGAATCGCCGGACAGCAGGAGCTGCGGCGCTTGCGAAAAAGCCCAAGGGGTGTTGGCTGCCGCTCGGGTGAAAATCCACACCATGTCGAAGCGCTCGCCGGGCCACTTCTGCGGCGCGCTCTGATTTTGCAGGATCAGATTGGCGATCGCCGGGATCTCTTCATGGTGCCAGGCGATCAGCACCACGCCGGTGCTGGCGACCGCGGTATTGACCAGCTCTTGTTCCGAACCCTCGGTGATGGCGCTGTTGATAGCGATGCCGAGGAATTTCGCCAGCGGCGTCACCGTGTGCAGCGGGCGTTTGCTGGCGGTTTGCGATGAGGGCTCGGTGGCGAAAATCGTCGCCGGCCTCTTGATCGGCGAATTCGGGTCGCGCGGATTGGCAAAGAACTGAACCAACGCTCCGGCACGCACCCAGCCGCGCACGATCAGGTCGTGCTTGTCGGGATTGCCTTTCTGGTCGACGCCGCCGTCTTTATCGTCCGGCTTTTCGGCGTGGCGTATCAGCATGATTTTGGTTGCTGGCATGACTGTCATCCGTTTGGATCGTGGCCGGTGCAATGCGAGCGGAGTTGCAATGAGACGGTATACGACCCTCACGGGTGCGGCAACGCTCGGGCGACGCCGGTTACAGCGTGACGCCGCGCTCGGCGAGCAGGTGCGCAAACGCGTCGCTGCCGAAGAAAGCGTATTCGTGCTCGCGTGACTCGGTCACGTGGTCGAGCCGTTTCAGCTCGGCATCGACTTTTCCCGGATGGCACATGATGACGCCGCCGTCCGGCAGGCGATCGAGGAAGGTTGCAAACAGCCGGGCGTAAGCCGCGTCCGAGCGAAACGCATAGGTGCCGGCAAAGGCCGGATTGGTCCGCAGCCCGTGATCGGCGGCGAGCCGGCGAAAGCGGCGGCTCAGGCCGTCGAGCAACAACGCCTTGTGATCGGTGAGGCGCCGGCGCGCCGAGAGTTGCCCGCATTGCCGCACCCAGGCGCCGGGCGCCAAATCCTTGGTCGCGCGCAGCACGGCGTCGCGAATTTGCGGAAACAAATGCACGTGGTGGTGACCATCGACGAAATCCGGCGGCCGGCCGAAGGCGGCAGCGAACGCCTCGAACTGTCGCGAAATCTCGGCGGTCAGAAATTTTGGTCGTAACGAACGCAAATGCGCACGGCGCAACGTCGTCGCGAGCGACAGGAATGCGCCATCATGGAGCGGCTCAAAGTCTGGCGAGAGCGGCGCGAATGGCCCCGTCAGGGTCACATGCAAGCCGACTGAAGCGCGTTTCGCGGCAACGTCGCGGAGTTTTGCCGCCGTGTCGCGATCGAATTTTGGCGCCGCCACCATCACCGAGGTGGCGTTGATGCGTCCGTGCGCGATCAGATCGCGGATCGCGGCGCTCACCGCGGGCGAGATGCCGTAATCGTCGGCACAGAGAATAATGTGCCGCTCGTTCATTCGGCGGCGGTGCGGGCGTCGGATTTCGGTTGCGCCGCTTCTTCGCGCAGTTTCACGTCATGCTCGGCGACGAAATAGACCGGGCGGCCTTTGATCTCGTAGAGGATCTTGCCGATATATTCGCCGACGACGCCGAGCATGATGAGCTGCACGGCGCCGAGCACCATGACGCCGACGAACACCGACGGATAACCGGGAACGCTGACGCCGTAGACCACCGTCTCGTAGATGATCTTGCCGCCATAGATCAAAGCGATCAGCGCGAGCAGCAAGCCGAAGACCATCGCCATCCGCAACGGCGCCACCGAAAACGCCGTCAAGCCGTTGAGCGACAGGCCAATCAGCGAGCGCAGCCTCCAGTGGCTGCGGCCTTGCGCGCGCTGCTCCGGCTCGTAGTCGATGCGCTTTTGGCGAAATCCGATCCAGCTTGCCAGCCCTTTGAAGAAGCGGTTGCGCTCCGGCATCTGGCGCAGCGCCTCGGCGGCGCGCGGCGACAATAGGCGGAAGTCGCCGGCGTTCGCCGGGATTTTGACGGTGCCGTCGGAATTGAGCAGCGCGTAGAACGCCTTGATTGCGACGCGCCGCACAAACGATTCTTCGTCGCGGTGCGCCTTGGCGGTATAGACCACGTCGTAATCGTCATCGAGCCAATGGCCGACCAAGGTCTCGATCAGCTCCGGCGGATGCTGGCCGTCGCCGTCGATGAACAGCACGGCGCCGAGGCGGGCGTGATCGAGACCGGCGAGCAGCGCCGCTTCCTTGCCGAAATTGCGCGACAGCGACACCACCTGGACGTCGAGCGCATTCGCCGGCAAGCCGCGCGCGATGCCGAGCGTGTCGTCGGCGCTGCCGTCGTCGACATAGATGACCTCGCAGGCGAGCGAGCGGCTCGCCGCGAGCTTTTGCGCCACCTCGACCAGGCGCGCATGCATGCGCTCGAGCGAGGCGGCTTCGTTGTAGGCCGGCACCACGATCGACAAGCCCGCGGCGGCGCCGGACGGGGCGGCGCTGCCCTCGCGCGTGCGCAAGACGTTTTTTTGCTCGGTCCCGGGGCTCATCTCTTCGATTCTTCAAAGACCTATCTATAGCTTAATCGTCCCAGGCTGTCGCGGCCACAAGGTCGCGGGCCGGGCTGCCGGAACGCCTTGAACGTGATATGCGGTGACGGCAATGACCCGCGCCTCCCGCTTCGATTCGACTCGCGACTGGCTGTTGCACGCCTGGCGCGACCGCGGCGTCAGCGTCAAGGCGTTTAGCTTTGCCATGGTCGGCGTCGTCAATACGCTGGTCGACTATGGCGTGTTCCTGCTGGCGCGCGCGGTGCTCAGCGGATCGGTGGCGGGACTGGCGGCAATCGGCTCGCTCAACGATTTCTGCCAATGCAGCAACGCTACGGCCACGACCTTGGTCGTCGCCAACCTGATCTCGTGGAGCATCGCCGTCACCGGCTCCTATGTGATGAACTCGGCGATCACCTTTGCCGCCGAGTTGGGACGGCAATTGCGCTTGAGCGCTTATTTGACTTTCGTGGCCTCCGGCGTCGCCGGATTGCTGGTCAACACGGCAACGCTGCTGTTCGCCGCGGAAATTCTGCTGTTGCCGGTTTGGCTCGCCAAGGCGGTCGCAATTCTGGCGAGTTTTCTGGTCAACTTCTCGCTGTCGCACTTTGTCGTCTTCCGGCCGCGGAATTGAGATCGATGCCGCTGTTTACGCTCGACGAGCTTGCCGCCGCCACCGCGACCGTTCGCACCTATGTGCCGCCGACGCCGGCTTATGCCTGGCCGTTGCTCGCCGAGCGGGTCGGCGCCACGGTCGTCGTCAAGCATGAGAACCACACGCCGACCGGGTCGTTCAAGGCTCGCGGCGGGCTCGTCTATGTGGATGCGTTGTGCCGCTCCGATCGCAAGCCCAAGGGACTCGTCACCGCCACGCGCGGCAATCACGGCCAGTCGATCGCGCTCGCCGCCGCGCGCAACGGCGTGCCGGCGGTGATCGTCGTGCCCGAAGGCAATTCGCGCGAGAAGAACGCGGCGATGCAGGCCTTCGGCTGCGAGCTGGTGACCGGTGGCAGGGACTTTGACGAAAGCCGCACGGTCGCGGCGCAAATCCAGAATGAGCGCGGCTATCACTACGTGCCGTCGTTCCACCGCGATCTGGTCAAGGGTGTCGCCACCTACGCGCTCGAGCTGTTGCAAAGCTTTGCCGATCTCGACGTGGTCTATGTGCCGATCGGCATGGGTTCGGGGATTTGCGGCCTGATCACGGTGCGCGACCTGCTCGGGCTCGAGACCGAGATTGTCGGCGTCGTCGCTGAACGTGCGCCGGCCTTCGCCTTGTCGTTCGCCGCCGGGCGGCCGGTGCCGGCGAACTCGGCGCAAACTTTTGCCGATGGGGTGGCATGCCGCGACCCGCAGGCCGACGCGTTTGCCATCATCAAGACCGGCGCAGCGCGCGTCGTCACCGTCAGCGAGGATGAGATCGCCGAAGCGATCCGTATCTATTACACCACGACGCACAATCTGGCCGAGGGCGCCGGTGCGACGCCGCTTGCGGCGTTGTTAAAGGAAAAGGCCCGCTACGCCGGCAAGCGCGCGGGCCTCATACTAACGGGCGGCAATATCGACATGCCGCTGTTCGCGCAGGTTCTGCGCGGCGAGACGCCGGCCGCCTGATCAGCTGGCGCAGATCAGGCGGTGTGCCGCAGCGCCGTTCACATCCCGCCGACACTTATGGTCGGAGATAACGGCGGCGTGGCCGAAGGCGCCGCCATCATGGTCAGGAATAAGGATATCAGATTGAAGTTTTTCTGCGATATGTGGTCATCGCGGGCGATATAGTACCATTCGCCATGATAGAAATGCGCGGCATAGGCATCCGCGGGTGCATGGTCAGCTTTGACAATAAGGATGTAGCGCCTGAGATGGCCCAGTCTGTTGTTCGCCCTGACGTACTCATCCTCGGCGCTCTTTGCGGGTTTTGGCTCGTAGATGTACGGGTTTCGATTGCTCCAGAGCCAATCGCTTACTTTCCTGGTTATTTTCGCGTCCTCCATTTGGTCGGATGTGCTGGACGCCAGCTTTTCGTCGCCCTCATACTCGTCGTGCGGTAGCAACGTGTAAAAATTCAAATCCGTGTCCTTGTGAAAGTCGTTCCATGGATAAGAGCGGATAGTGCCATAGACGTCGGGACTGACGAATCCGATTTTGGGCCAAGGCTGTTCAGTCGCATTCTTGAGAATCCCGAGAGCGGAATAGGTTCTCATTGTTGGCGCACCGCTGGTCAGGCCATCCGTCACATTTTCAGGCTTCACCGGCATAGTTCGCAACTCAATGGAAGTTGGCATGCATTTTCGTGCCTCCTCAAGGTCGACAAGGTCGAGTATATTTGATGGGCACTTTACGCCTTCCTGAGCTTTGAATACCCGCTGCGTTCCGCGGTATAGCCAAAGGAGTTTCAACCACAATGCGATCTCCCGCCTCTTTTCAGGGAGATCGCGGCGTGTAGCGTGCGGATGGAAAGGTAAAAAGTAGATGACCAAAGCATCATTCGCACCGGTGCCACTGGCCTTGTTGGTCACTTCCAGCGTAATGTTTCCCCCCTTGTTTTGCTTTAGGGTCCCGGTCGCAGTCGAATCTTTCGCCTTGGTCACGTCGGATTTTTCGGCCACTAATTCCACAGCCCTGTCCAGAGTCGAGCTCGGCAATAATGTTCAGCGCCGCATAAAACTCGTCCTGGTCAAGCGTCAGGAAAGACGTTGCAAGGTCCAATAACGGCATAACGCCCCAGGATGAATCATATAACGACGCCAGCGCATCGGGACCCACCGGTGTGGCCAATTGTGCGACCAGAGGCTGGCCGAGCAGAGGCTGATAACGGATGAGAGGCGACTCGGAATATGTCACGCCGCCTGCGACGCTGCCGGTCTGACCGGCGAGCGTGCCGCCCGACGTGCCAGCCCTGGCGCCGATATTGGCGATCCCGCCGGCGACTGTGCCGGTGAACGATGTCGTCGCGTCCACCTCGGTCACGTCCATGAACGCGGTCGGTTCATGATTGTAGACGCGAACGACGTTCGACAGCGTTTGCTCTTTCGACGTCGTCTGGATGATGTTGTTATAGCGGTCGCGCCCTTGATCGATCGCGATCGGGCCGACATTCTGACACCCGCCTGAAATCAACGTCCCGGCAACAAGGACAAACTTGCTAGCATGCGTATCCCACATGACGGCTTCCCCCAAGATCGCCGTTGGCACCGTAAAATCAGATGTGCATCAATACGAAATGATCCCCATTTGCTGCGAAACCACGGGCAACAAGCTCGTTAGCATCGCTGGCCGCGCTGCACCTGCAAAGTTTACGTTGATAATTTAACTCAACTGCCAGTTGTTGATAGAACAGCAGTCAATGAGGCGTGTCAAGACCATCGTCGGCGAACCAACCGACGGCGAAACCCAGATGGGCTGCCTGCGCGCCCCTCGGCAGCCAAACTCGAATGGCTGTTGATGTTGCTCGCGAGGAATAATCGCGCTCAGCCAGTGTGCCGTTTGAACCTGGTTTCCAGATCGTTCGCCGTGTTCTGCACACTGGCCGCGAACGAATGCCAGTCGTCGGTGACGACGTTCCAGTTGACCATCGGCGCAGTCGCGGTCGGTGACAAGCCATTGGCGGCGCGGCCGCTTGACGAATTGTAAAGATAAGCGCCCGCAATCGTCACGAACACCCCAAGAATGAAGCCGAATAGTGCCGGCATAGCTGTTCCTCCGTCCTAAAGCTTACGGCTTTAGGCAAATTCAACGCATCCACAGGGGGAAAGTTCCAGGGGCCCAACGCCGTCATTGCGAGGAGCGTAGCGACGAAGCAATCCAGGCGGCGCTTCAGCGCTGGATTGCTTCGCTTCGCTGGCAATGACGGGAAACTATTTGATCGAGAGATTGAGCGCCTTGACCATATTGCCCCACTTCTCCACTTCGGCCTTGAACATGGCATCGGCTTGCGCCGGTGGGCCGGTGATCGGGTCAAAACCCATGTCGGTCAATTTTTTCTGCACCTCGGGCGTTTGCACGATGGCGTTGATGGCGCCGTTGAGCGTGGCAAGGATTTGCGGATCGGTCTTGGCCGGCGCGAAGAAGCCGACCCAGGACGCAGCCGTAAAGCCCGGGAAACCTTGTTCGGCGTAAGTCGGCACATTGGGTGTGACGGAAGCGCGTTTGTCGGCGGCGATGCCGAGACCTTTAAGCTTGCCGCCCTCGATCTGCGCCGCGGCGCCGCCGCCAAGCGTAGTCGCCATCAGATCGACCTGGTTGCCGATAGTGGCGTTGATCGCCGGCGCGCCGCCCTGGAACGGAATCATCTGCGCCGGAGTTTTGGCCAAAAATTTGAAGAAATATTCCGCCTCGATATGCGAACCGGTGCCGACGCCGGGCACGGCGAAATTGATGGTCTTGCCGTCCATACTTTTGAGAAACTCGGTGAGATTGTTCGCCGGATTGGTGCCGCTCGTCACCAGGGCTTCCGGGCTGATGGCGGCGATGGCGAGGGTCTTGAAGTCGTTCGTTGAAAATTCCTTGTTGGTGAACAGCGTCTCGTTGATGGCGAACGCCGTGGTGGTGGCAAGGAGCGTATAGCCGTCAGGATCGGCACGCGCGACCGCGGCAGCGGCGATGTTGCCGCCGGCGCCGCCGCGGTTCTCGACCACCACGGCCTGGTGCAAACGCTCGCTCAAGCCTTGGCCAATCAACCGCGCCAGCGTGTCGGCGATGCCGCCGGGCGCAAAGGCGACGATCAGGGTGATCTTATTGGCCGAAGGGTAAGTCTGTGCGCCGGCCTGGCCGGTGGCGAAAACGAGCATCACCGCGGCTGCCGCAACGGCGCGGCGCACGATACTTCGACCTTGCATTTCGGAATGTCTCCTTTAGTCCTCGCCCAGCACCTTTTCGATCCGCCGGTCGGGAATGAGCCACATCACCGCGACCAGCACATAGATCGCAATCGACAGCCAGGCATCGACGAAGGCAAGCGCAACGGCCGCGGCATAGAGCAGCGGTGATAACTTGCCTTTGAAATCGCTGCCGAGCGCGCTCGCCAGCACGGATTGTTTGCCCTGCTTATGAAGGATCGCCCTCTCCAACAGGTAATAGGCGATGGCCGGCATCAGCAGGATCGCGCCATAGACCGCGGTCGGCAGCGGCGCCAGAAAATTCTCGCCCATCCAGCTGGTCGCCGCTGGGATCAGCGACAGCCAGAACAACAGATGCGAGTTGGCCCACAGGATCAACCCGTCGACTCGCGTCACGGTGTGCAACAGATGGTGATGGTTGTTCCAGTAGATGGCGAGATAGACGAAGCTCAGCACATAGCTGACCATGTTAGGCGCCAATGCGCGCAGCGCCGCCCAATCGGCGCCGTGCGGAACCTTCAGCTCCAAGACCATGATGGTGATGATGATGGCGATGACGCCATCGCTGAACGCAGCAAGACGCTCTTTGCCCATTCAGATCGCTCTTTATCGGCAGTGGTCTAATGCCGGGCGTGCGAGCCGGCCTGGCCCAATTGATCCTGCTGCCGGTATTCGGCGTCATATTCCATGACGCCGCGGGTGAGCTGGTCGATGATATTTTGACGCGTCGCCGCATCCTGGCCGCAGGTCAGTTCCGCCACCGTTTTTGCCAGCGCCGTGATGACCTCGTCGGTATCGATGGCGTCCGGCACATCGGCCGACACCGGATATTCGGCAAAGAAACTGTCGACCACTTCGACGATCAGGCAATGCAGGCACGGCCGCTCTTCGTCGTCGCTTTGTTCATCCGCCATTTGCTCATCAGCCATGGCCGTTACTCCGTTGCTTTTCGTTATGTAACAACGATTGCGCGGCGACGCTATGGCTGGGCCGGCCTGTCGAGCTCGGCGGCGAGCTTGGCGTAGAGCGGATTGTCGCGGGTATAGACGTAATCGAGGGCGCCGACGGAAACCGCCTCGGCGCCGTGCTCGCGCAAAAAACTTGCCAGCGCGTGCACGTATTCGGGCGGGCAGTGCAAGGTCAGCATGCCCGAGGAGGTCGGGCCGCCGAATGGAGCGGCGACGCCGAATTTTTCCCGCGCCGTGGCGAGCAGCGTGTCGTTCAAGCCGGCAAAGCGCGAGCGCACTTCGCGAAACGAGGCGGCGCGCTTTTGCGCGGCGATGCGGTCGAGCAGGAGACGGGCGGTATCGCGCTGTGCCGCGCTCCACGCCGCCGCGCGTGCCGCAACAAGGTTGGCCTGCGAGCGCAGGATCACGCCGTCGTCGATCACTTTGAGCCCGTTGGCGGCCAGCGTGGCGCCGGTCGTGGTGATGTCGACGATCATTTCTGCGGTGCCGGCAGCCGGCGCGCCTTCGGTGGCGCCGGTCGATTCGACGATGCGATAGTCGACGACGCCGTGCTCGGCGAAAAAGCTGCGGGTCAAGTTGGCGTATTTGGTGGCAAGCCGCATCTTGCGCTCGTTGCGCAGCCGGAATGCCGTTGCAACATCGTCGAGATCGGCCATGTTGCGCACGTCGATCCAAGCTTGCGGCACGGCGACGACCACATTGGCGAAACCGAAGCCGAGCCCCGTCACCATGACGATGCGCTGGTCCGACTGCGGGATCATCTCGCGCACCAGATCCTCGCCGGTGACGCCGAGATGCACGGCGCCTTGGCCGAGTTGCTGGGTGATCTCGGCTGCCGACAGATAAGCCACTTCGACGCCGTCGAAGCCCGAGATGGCGCCGCGATAGTCGCGGGCACCGCGCGGCTTGACCAGTTCGAGGCCCGGCGCGGGCGAAAAAGCTTTCGGCGTTCTGTTGCAGCCGGCCTTTTGACGGCACGGCGAGAATGAGGGGCGCGGTCATGACTGCGCCTCCGCATGCCGTCAGCTCTTCGATCGAAGCGGCAAAACCGACCGCCGGGATCGGCGCGCGGGCGCCGAGCCGCGACAATAGCCCGTCATAGCGGCCGCCGGCGACGAGCGCGCTTTTGCCGCGTGGGTCGTGCAGCTCGAACACGAAGCCGGTGTAATAGTCGAAACCGCGGCCGAAGCCGGTCGAGAATTTGATGGCGCGCACGTCGACGCCGCGCGCGGCGAGAAATCCGGCGCGGGTCTCGAACAGATCGAGCGCGGGGCCGAGCGCGATTTTGGCGTCGCTTGAGAGCGTGCGCAGTTCGGCCGCCGCTTCGTCGGGATCGCCGCGCACCGCGAGGAAGCGCTCGATCAAGGCGCGGGTTTCGCGCGGCAGTCGCGTCGGCGCGTTCAGCGCCGCCTGTTCGAGAAAACGGTCGGCGATCTCGGCGACGGAACGGCCGCCGACCGCGGCGATGCCGGCGATCGACAAAAGATCCGTCACCAGGTGATGCGCGGCCTTCGGATCGGAATTGGACAGCGCGGCGAGCACGCCTTGATATTCCGGCGCGCCGTTGGCCGAACTGAGCGTGATCTGATCGAGATCGTGCGCCAGCGAGGTCTTGCGATTGAAATCCTTGACCAGGCGGCGCTTCCACACCGGCGCCAGATCGAGCGCGGCGACGAAGGCGGAAAACAATCCGACGTCGCCCATGCGGATTTCCGGCGCGCTCAAGCCATAGTGCGTCGTCGCTTCCAGCCCGAGCGCCAGCATCTCGGCATCGGCCGCCGCCTTGTCGGTGCGGCCGAAGGATTCGATGCCGGCTTGCACGAATTCCGCCGCCGCGCCTTCGCGGTGGCGGAACACGGCGCCGAGATAGCAAAAGCCCGCAGCCTTGCCGGCCTCGGGCGACGCGAGATAGTCGCGCGACACCGGGATGGTGAGATCGGGCCGCAGGCACAATTCGCGCCCCTCCGGGTCGCTGGTGAGGAACATGCGGCGGCGGATGTCCTCGCCGGACAGGTCGAGGAACGGCTCCGCAGGCTGCAGCACCGGCGGCTCGGTCTGCGCGTAGCCGGCGCGCACATAGGAGGCGACGAGCGCCTGCGCCCGCGCGTCCGGTCCGTTGCTCGAGGTGCTCGACATGTCGCTCTTCAGCGGCGGTTGGTTTGTCCCAGCCGCCCGCGCAATCCCTGCTTTGTTGCGCGGCCCTTTAGCACGGCAAACCCTACAATTCGACGAAGATCGGCCCGCGCCGTTAATGCTGGCGGCGCTTTCCGCGCCCGCGCCGGCGTCTTTCGGCGTGCCAAAACGGCGACGTTATCGGAATAAAATCAAATATTTACGATGAATGACAACAGCCGACGGCGGGGCCAAGGCGCCGGGATGCTGCAGGTCACAGGTGGCGTGCCGCAGCGCGCCACTTAGCGTTTGCACGCAACGCGGCCAGCTGGTTGCGCGCCGCCAGTATGCACTTTTATTGACAACATCTTACTCGCGGTCCCATGGTGCGGACGATTGGTGGGTGAGCCGTGGGTCCGGCTCAGGGGCTGCGATGGTGTCGTTTTTCCTGGCGTCGATGGCGGTGGTGCTGTCGCTTTTGTGCGTGAACGCCCGAGCGCAGACGCCGCCGATGCCGCCCACCGGACAAGCCGTCGCACGGCGCACAGCTGCCCGCGATCCGGGTTACCGCCAAACATAACAAGCCGCATACCGCGCCCACGAAGCCGGCCGCCGCTTCGGCCACGGCGGCGAATGCGCCGGCTTCGCCCGCGCCGTCCTACGTCACCGGCGCGCCCAACGTCGCCGGCGGCGCCGCTGTGCCGCCCACCATGGCGAGCCAGATGACGGTGACCGGGCAGGATCTCAACGCCCGCCCGGTGGCGCGGCCCGGCGAGATTCTCGAAGCCGTGCCCGGCCTCGCCGTGGTCATGCACGCCGACGGCGGCAAGGCCAATCAATATTACCTGCGCGGCTATAATCTCGATCACGGCACGGATCTGGCGATCTTCGTCGACGACATGCCGATCAATCTGCCGTCCCACGCCCACGGCCAGGGCTACGCCGACCTCAATTGGCTGATGCCGGAAACCGTCGCCAGCCTGAACATCCGCAAGGGACCTTACTTCGCCGACGTCGGCGATTTCGCCACCGCCGGTTCGCTGTTCATCAATCTGCGCGACAGCGTCGACAAGACCATCGCCGAGGCCACCGTCGGTAGCTTCGACTATCTGCGCTATTTCGGCATGGGCGCGACCAGGCTCGGCGGCGGCACGCTGCTCTATGCCGGCGAGGTGAACACCTACAACGGGCCCTGGGACACGCCGGACGACATGCGCAAGCTCTCCGGCTTGTTGCGCTACAGCCAAGGCACCGCGACCGACGGTTTTTCGGCGACCGCCATGGCCTATTCGAACACCTGGAATTCCACCGACCAGATTCCGCTGCGCGCCATCGCGTCGGGTCTGATCGGTCTCGATGGCGAGCTCGACCCGACCGACGGCGGCAACACCAACCGCTTCTCGCTGTCGGCGCGGCTGGCGCAAACCGACGACGGCGGACAGTGGAAGGCCAATGGCTATGTGGTGAAATACGGGCTCGACCTCTACAACAACTTCACCTGGTTCCTGACCGATCCGGTCAACGGCGACCAGTTTCATCAGCACGACGATCGCACTTACGGCGGCGGCGGCGTCTCGCGCACCATCCAGGGCTCGCTGTTGGGCCTGCCGACCGAAACCGTGTTCGGCGTGCAGTCGCGCTACGACGACATCACGCTGGCGCTGACCAACACGGTGCAGCGCCAGTTCCTGTCGAACATGCTTGTCGACCATGTCAGTGAGGGCAATGCCGGCGTCTATGTCGAGAACACGGTGCACTGGACCGATTGGCTCAAAACCACTGCCGGCTGGCGCGGCGATTATTATGCGGCGTCGGTGGATTCGATCCTGCAACAGGCGAATTCGGGCAACGACAAAGTCGCGATCGGCAGTCCCAAATTGCGCGTCGTGTTCGGGCCGTTCGACAAAACCGAATTCTTCCTCGGCGCCGGCATGGGCTATCACAGCAATGACGCGCGCGGCGTGACGGCGACCGAAGCGCCGAGCGATCCGACACAAGCGCAAACTGCGGTGCCATTATTGGTGCGCTCGCGCGGCGCCGAGGTCGGCGTCCGCACCCGCGCCATTGCCGGCCTCGACAGCTCGGTGAGCCTGTTCGTTCTCGATCAGGCCTCGGAGCTGTTCTTCGACGGCGATACCGGCGACACCACGCCGGGCCGGCCGAGCCAGCGCACCGGCATCGAGTTCACCAACGATTACCGGCCGGTGTCCTGGGCGCATCTCGACGCCGATCTCGCGCTCACCCGCGCCCGCTTTCTCGGCTTCGATGCGGCGCAGGAGCAGATATATCAATCGCTCGCCGGTTTCCCGCAGGCGCAGATCGGCAATGCGCCGGGCAATTTCGTTTTCAACGCGCCGTGGATGGTGGCGTCGGCCGGCATCACGCTCGGCGAGGACACCGGCTGGTTCGGCGCGCTGCGCTGGCGCTATATCAGTTCGCGGCCGCTCACCGAGGATGGCGCGTTCCAGGCGGCGCCGCTCAGCGTCTTCAACGGCCGGATCGGCTATCGCTTCGCCGACGGCTGGCGCATCCAGCTCGACGGCCTCAATCTGTTCAACACAAGATCGGCCCAGGCCGAATATGCCTACGGCTCGCTGCTCAAGAACGACAGCTTGTTCGCCCTGTGCTTTCCGGCAAGCGGCGCGCCGACGGTACCGGCCGCGGTTTGCCAGAACGGCGTGATGGACTATGCGCTGCATCCGATGGAGCCGCTCGCGGTGCGGCTGACCTTGGCGAAGACTTTTTAGATTTGGATGGCCCGCGGTCGGGCT
The DNA here is from genome assembly GCA_963831975.1 of uncultured Alphaproteobacteria bacterium. Taxonomy (GTDB): domain Bacteria; phylum Pseudomonadota; class Alphaproteobacteria; order Rhizobiales; family Xanthobacteraceae; genus BOG-931. Next base: position 442,120 of record CAWHSO010000018.1, on the reverse strand, counting down.
GATGGTCGCCGCATGGCCGCACGTTTTGCTGTCCCAAGGATTGTTGCCCCATGCAGCAAAAAGCTCTTGCGTTTTGTTATGTTATAACATTACGATTGCTAGGCAGATCGGGAAGGGGAGATCGGCGTTGCGGCGGGCTGGCGTCGTGTTGGTGCCGGGACATTGGTCCGGCGCAACGGATGCGTTTGCCCCCTCGCGACTGTCGCATCAATGCCACAGCGCGCGTCAATCGCTCCGGCCCGGCTTGCGGAAAGTTGTTATGGCGTTGCGCACCGGCAGCGGCGTCATAGACTGAACGGCATCGCCGGGAATGCGTAATCAAACCTGAGTTCGCGTGATGCGGTGGTTCAGGGCGAACAAGACTTTCTGCAGCCGGCTGGCGCTGTTCGCGCTGGCAGTGCAGTTTGTTCTCGCGTTTGGCCACATCCATCGCGACGATATTTACGGCTCCGCACGTCCGGCTGCGGCGATGGCGGCCGCGGTGCCGGACGGCAGCCAGCCGCTCCCGGCCAATCATCCGGCCAAGCACGGCGACGATTACTGCGCCATCTGCGCCACCATCTCGTTGCTCGGCAATTCGTTCGCCGCCGCGGCGCCGTTATTGCTGCTGCCATCTGCCTCGCACGCGATCGAGCAGTTCGACCGCGTCGCGGTTATTTTCATCGCGCCGCGCCGCGCGGCTTTCCAATCCCGCGCGCCGCCCGCAGCCTGACCGCCGGTTGGTGCTGGCTTCGGCATCGCTGCGCTTTTTTGTTCCTGTCAGCGCCGGCGATGGCCGCAGAGTTTAACGCGGCAGCGCTTTCTCGTTCTTGATTTGCCGCGACAGCACAACCGCTGAGGCGTTTGGCCAATCCATGCAGCAATTGGGGTCGAAGTGTCATGTCTGTTCGCTCAGTTCGTCGCACGTATTTGCTCGGCAGTTCCGCGCTGCTCGTCTTGATCGGCTTTGGCGACGCGGCCATCGCGCAGACCAAGCTTCCCGAGGTCGAGGTCACAAGCACCAGAGCGAAACCGAAACCGCACCCGGCGCCGGCTAGTCAGGCCGCGACCGCGCCGGTGGTAGCGCCGCTGACACCGGCCGAACAGGCGATGGCGAAGAGTAATGCCTTCGACCAGAGCCGCAGCAACCTCTACACCACCATCGGCACCACGACCGACACGATCAGCCACGACACCATCGAGGCGCTGCCGCAAGGCACCAACACGACGGTCGAAAAGGTGCTGCTGCAGGCGCCCGGCGTGTCGCAGGATTCGGCGGCGAGCGGTCTTCTGCATGTCCGCAACGATCACGCCAATGTGCAATTCCGCATCAACGGCGTCATGCTGCCCGACGGCGTCACCGGCTTCGGCAGCATTTTCGATACCGACCTGATCGGCAGCATGTCGCTCGTCACCGGCGCGCTGCCGGCAGAGTTCGGCATGCGCACGGTCGGCCTCGTCGACATCACCACCCGTGCCGACGCGTTCAACAATTCCGGCACTGTGAGCCTCTACGGCGGCAGCCGAGGCACCATCGAACCGAGCTTCGACTATGGCGGCACCTTCGGCAGCCAGTGTCCCGCCACGACCGCGGCCACGACCGTCGGCAAGGCGTCGCCGTCGTCGTCGGCGAACTGGTGTTTCCCGGGCGTGCAATATTTCTTCAGCGGCCGTTACCTGCAGACCACCGAAGGCATCGAAAACCCGCTGCCGACGCTCAACGCCATCCACGATTTCTCGTCGCAGGAAAAAGGCTTTGCCTATATGTCGGCATTCGTCGACCCCTGGACGCGGGTAAGCCTGATCGCCGGAACCGCGGTCAACAATTTCCAAATTCCCAACACTCCCGGCGCGCCCCTGAATGCGGCGATTAGCCCGCCCGTGTTCGGAGTCTCCACTTTCAATTCAGCGCTGCTTAATGAGAACCAATTCGAGCAGACCGAATACGGCGTGCTGGCGCTGCAACGATCGGCGAACGGCTTCGATGGGCAATTGTCCTATTTCACCCGTTACAACCAGTTGCACTTCGTGCCTGACCCGGTCGGCGACCTGTTGCTCAACGGCATCGCCTCGGACGTCAGCCGGCAATCCTACACCAACGGCATCCAGGGCGACGGCTCGTATGTGATCAACGCGGCGCATACGCTTCGCGCCGGATTTACCGTCAGCGCCGAACAGGCCTGGGTCGATAATTCATCGACCGTCCAGCCTTGCATGGCGTGCGACGGCAGCGATCCCCCAATGGCGCCCGTAACGATCGCCGACGACGTTGCCAAGCTCGGCTGGCTCGCCGGCGTCTATGCCCAGGACGAGTGGAAGCTCACCAACCAGTTGACCATGAATGCCGGCCTGCGCTTCGACCAGATGTGGCAATTTACCGACGCCAATCAGCTGAGCCCGCGGTTGAGCTTCACCTACAAGCCGTTCCAGTACACGACGTTCCATGCCAGCTACGCTCGTTATTTCACGCCGCCGGTGCTGGTCGAGGCGGCGCCGGTCAATATCGCCCTGTTCAACGGCACCACCGGAGCGGTCAGCGGCGAAAATAATCCGGTGCTGCCGGAGCGCTCGCATTATTTCGACGCCGGCGTCGATCAGAAGATACCGTTCAAATGCTATAGCGCCGGCGACAAAGACTGCCCGACGCTCGATCTCGGCCTCGACGCCTATTACAAGATCGCAAAGGACCTGATCGACAATGGCCAGTTCGGCCAGGCGCTGGTGCTCAGCGCCTTCAATTACGAAAAGGGTTACGTCGAAGGCATCGAGTTTTCCGCCAAATACCACGCCGGCAATTTCCAGGCCTATGCCAATCTCGCCGTCGGCGAAGAGCGCGCCATCAACCCGGTGTCGAACCAATATCTGTTCGACAACAATCCCGCGAATGCGCTGGCCGATCTCGGCGGCCAGACCGAACTGCAGTATGTCCAGTCGCATTGGATCTATACCGACCACACCCAGATCGTGACCGGCTCCGCCGGCGCCGCTTATCACTTTTGCGGCCGGCCGTCGGGCCCGGGCGAAAGTTGGTGGGACTCGTTGTGCGGGACAACGGTCTCGGCCGACATGATCTACGGCTCGGGGTTGCGCACCGGCGACGCCAATATCGGCACCGAACCGCCCTATGCGCAGTTCAACACCAGCCTCTCGCACGAATTCGCCATGCCGGACGGTAAGCCGCTGACGCTGCGCTTCGACGTCGTCAATCTGTTTGACACCATCTACCAGATCCGAAACGGCTCCGGCATCGGCGTATTCGCGTCGCAATACGGCCCGCGTCGCGGCTACTACTTCGGCATTTCAAAGAAAATCTGAGGCGGGAACACAGACAATCGAGTCGCGTGAATGTTGCTTGAGGGGATGACCATGACGACGATCAAAGCCAAGGCGAATGAAATTTTGATTGGACGGCGCGCGCGCATAGTCTCGGCAGTCGTCGGCCTTCTGGCTGTCACCGCGCCGGCGCGGGCTGCCGACTTATCGCCGCCGCCTGTCGCCGCGCCGGTCCCGTACAGTTGGTCCGGCCTCTACATCGGTCTCAACGCCGGCTATGCGAATGCAAAGGTCACTGAGACGGCCTCCGGCGGCGTCGGATCGGGCAGCGCCAACGTGCCGGGCGGTCTTGGCGGTGTCCAGATCGGGGCCAATTACCAAACCGGCGCCATCGTGCTGGGCTTTGAAGCCGATTTTGCCGGCTACATGGGGACCAAATCGGTAACGGTCGCCGGCGGAGCGGTGTCGGGCACGGCGCAAATTCCGTGGATCGGAACGTTGCGCGGCCGGGTCGGATATGCGTTCGACCGGTTCCTGCTCTACGCAACCGCGGGCGGCGCGGCCACCGAGCTCATTTCCACCGTGAATGTCGGTGCCATCGGCTCGTCCAGTACGACCAACACCCACGGCGGCTGGACGGCCGGCGGCGGCCTCGAGGCTGCCGTCACCGAAAATCTCAGCGCCCGTGTCGAATACCTTTATGTCGACACCGGCAACATCAATGTGGCGCAAGTCGGCCCGCCGTTCGTTGGCGTCACTGGCCGGCTGCAAGACAATCTGGTGCGCGCGGGCGTGAACTATCGGTTGCCCGTTGCTTGGTAGGGCAGCCGGCGGGGCCGTTAGTGGCAGTCGTCACAGCACGCCTCCCCTTGCCAAGCCTCTCGTCCTTCCTTGACGACAAACCAGACGATCCCGAGCGAGGTCACCGCATCAATCCACCATGCCCCGACCAGGTATTGAGCCGTCAGGCCAACCACGACCACACAGGATAGCCAGCCACAGGTAATCAATTCGACGGCGTCGGCCCTGAGAGCCCGGCTGCCGATTCTTTCCGCAAGCGAGATTTTCCGCTTGGCGAGAAAATACATGATTGGAATGGCAGCAACGGTCACTGCGAGGCCAGGCATGGAGAAATCCTGTCCATGTCCATGCCCTATGCTCCATGCTGCACTGAGCACGACGTAAGCCGCCAATGCAAACAGAAGGCCTCCGCCGATCTTGCTGGCACGCCGTTCGGCTGTCTCGGAGAACTGTTTGCCATGCTTCAGCTCAACGCCTAGGCGCCAAATCAGTACGACCGCCGATATCAATTCTACAACGCTGTCGAGACCAAAAGCCGTCAAGGTAATGCTGTGCGCCGCGATGCCAGAGCCGATTGCGACGATAGCTTCGATCACCATCCATGCAATGGTGATCCATTCAAACAAAAGCGCCTCTCTTATAAGGCCAACTCGATTGTCTGTGCTGGCAATTGTCATGTCGTTGGGCCCTTCCAAGTCATCGCGTTTCGATCTCGACGGTGACGTGCGACAAGGAGCGGAAACGGTCGAGTAGCCGTCGATAATAATCCGGGCCCCTTTGCTTGGCGGTTGAGACCGAGAGGATCGCGCCGAGATGTCCTGGACCGAGGCGCCACAGATGCAGGTCTTCGAGCCGATCGCCATCGCGCTCGATGGTCGCCCGCACCCTTTCCGCCATGCCGCGGTCGGGATTCATATCGAGCAGGATCGCGCCGGTATCGCGAATGAGCCCGTATGACCATGACGCGATCACGAGAGCACCGCAAATTCCCGCCACTGGATCCATAAAGAGCCAGCCGAAGGTGCGCCCGAGCAGGAGGCCGACGATCACCAGCACCGAGACGACCGCGTCAGCCAGCACGTGGATGATAGCGGCGCGCATGTTATTGTCGCGATGCGCCGTGCCGTGCGCATGCTCGTGCTCTGTAAACTCAACCGTGTGGACCTCGCCGCCGCGCTTGAGCAACACGCGGGCCGTGAAAGCGTGCGGTTCCGGGATTTCGCCCATGGCTTCGAGATAGCCATATCGGTCCGTCATGACGAAGACCTGGCGCGTGCCGTCGCCACGCACTGTTTCGATGGTGACGTCATCCGCACACAAGGGTTTGCCCCCGGGCGTGAGCCGAAAGCGCGCTGGTACGCCGTCCTCGAATATTTCAAGGGTCACTGGGCCGATGCTGGTTTGCAGGTCGCGGGCCTCATCATGGTCGTGTCCGGCATCCGCGTGGTCATGGGAGTGACCATGTGAGTGGCCGTGTTCGTGGCCGCCGCCGCTGAGCAGGAGCACGCTGGCGATATTGACGATCAATCCCAGCACGGCGATCGGGATCGCCTCGTTGAAGCTGATCGGCACCGGTGCAAACAGGCGCGAGACCGCCTCGTAACCGATGAGGATCGCGATCATCGCCAGCACGATGGCGCTGGAGAAGCCGGCGAGATCGCCGAGCTTGCCGGTGCCGAAGGAGAAGCGCGGGTCGTCGGCGTGGCGCCGCGCATAACGGTAGGCAAGCGCCGCGAGCAGGAGCGCGCTGGCATGGGTCGACATGTGCAGGCCGTCGGCCACCAGCGCGATCGAGCCGAACAACAGGCCGCCGACGATCTCGGCCACCATCATGACGGCGCAAAGCGCAATCACCGCCCAGGTGCGGCGCTCGTTCTTGTCGTGGCCTTCGCCCAGAAAAACGTGGCTGTGGCTGACTGTGGACATGACGCTCGCCGCCTTCACTTCAGATAGGCCTGCACGGCCTCGATCAGTTCCTCGGCGCCCCGCGAGCGGTCGGCGTCTTTCGCCGGATCGACGACGTGGAGGCGGATATGGTCCTCGATCACTTCCGTCATCAGGCTGTTCATGGCGCCGCGCGCCGCGACGATCAGATGCAGCACCGTGGCGCAGCCCTTCTCGCCTTCGAGCGCGCGCTCGACCGCTTCGATCTGGCCGCGCACGCGGCGGACCCGGTTGAGCAGCTTGACCTTCTCGATTTTGGTGTGCGACACGGCGGTATGCTCCGTTTATAGGGTAGGGGGTATGGTATAGGGCGGCAGCCGCACTGTCGACTGCGGGCCAGAGAGCCGGGAGCGCTGCCACCGGCCGTAGTTCATATTGCAAAGTGTAGCCAAGGTTATAAACTACAGTCATGGCTTCATGTGGGATGCAACAATGTTCGGGATGGACTGAATAATATTCAGGGATGACAGTCGCGGTGACGTGGGCGGGACGACGGCGAGCAGGCCGTTGTCACGGTGGTGTCGTGATCGAAATGGCAGCAATGGCTGCCGAAGAGAGCGTGAGGCGTTGAAGGCGCGGGGCGATGAGGGGATTGCGTGTTGTCATATGGCCCTTGGGGCTCTTGGGGTTGATGGCGCTTGCGGGCAGCGCGGCGGCCGGCGACATGCCGGTCAAAGCGCCGCCCCCGGCGACGACGGCCTATGATTGGACCGGCGTCTATGTCGGCGGCCATATCGGCTATGCCGCCGGTTCGTCCCACTGGTCGGCAATGCCGACGGGAGCGGCGGGCCCGCCGCAGAGCGGCTCGCTCGACCTGTTCAACGCCTTCAATGGCTTCAACGGCATGGGCAGCTACTTCGAGGGTTTCCAGGCCGGCTACAATTATATGCTGCCGTCACGCTGGTTGTTCGGCGTCGAAGCCGACGTCTCGTTTCCCAGCACCATTACCGGCACATCGACCTTGTCCTCGGCCACGTCCGGCACGGCGAGTTATGCGGAGACGGTCGAGTTTTCCGGCACGCTGCGCGGCAGGATCGGCTACGCGCCAAATCTTGGCACCCCGCATTGGCTGCTCTACGCCACCGGCGGCTTCGCTTGGAGCTACGACCAGTTCACCCGCACGCAGATTGCCGGCACACCGGCCGGCGGCACGGCGGTGCCGGGCCAGACGGAGAATTTATTCGTGGTGCCGCGCGTGGGCGGCGTCGCCGGCGCCGGCGTCGAGCTCGCTTTGCCGTCGAACTGGACGGCGCGGATCGAATATCTGTTCACCGATTACGGCAACCGCAGCGTTACGTTCCCGGCCGGCGCGCAGCGTTTCAATTCCGACCTCAACGTCAGCGAACTGCGCTTCGGCCTCAACTACAAGCTCAACGGCAATACGGTGGGCTCGGCCAGCGCCGGCATCGCGCCGCCGACGCCGGAGTTCGACAATTTCGCCATCCACGGCCAGACGACGTATCTCAATCAATACGTCTTCCCGTTCCGCAATCCCTATTCCGGCCAGAACAGCCTCGCGCCCAACCAGGGCCGCGAGACCTGGGACGCCACCGCGTTTCTTGGCATGCGGCTGTGGCAGGGCGCCGAGCTTTGGGTCAATACGGAGATCGATCAGGGCTTTGGTTTGAGCTCGACGCTCGGTGTCGCCGGTTTTCCGAGCGGCGAGGCCTATAAGGTCGGCGCCGCGGTGCCCTATGCGCGAATTCCCCAATATTTCATCCGCCAGACCATCGAGCTCGGCGGCGATACGCAAAAAGTGGACGGCGCGGCGAACCAATTCAGCGGCTCGCAAACGGCGAACCGGCTGGTGCTCACCGTCGGCAAGTTCGGCGTCACCGACGTGTTCGACACCAACAAATATGCTCACGATCCGCGCAACGATTTCATGAATTGGGCGCTGATCGACACCGGCACCTTCGATTACGCCGCCGACGCCTGGGGTTTTACCTACGGCGCCGCCGCCGAGTGGTACCAGGGCGACTGGACCGTGCGCGGCGGCATATTCGATCTGTCGGTGGTGCCTAACGACGTCGAGCTCGACCCGCATTTCGCGCAGTTCCAATGGGTCGGCGAAATCGAGCGCCGCTATGATCTATGGGGCCAGCCGGGCAAGGTCGCAGTCACCGGATTTTTGAGTCGCGGCCGCATGGGCAGCTTCAGCGATGCCATCGCGCTCGCGGCGGCGACCGGCGGGGTGCCGCAAACCTCGGCAGTGCGCCAATACACGAGTCGCGCCGGCTTGAGCTTCAATCTCGAGCAGCAGATCACCGCGGACCTCGGTCTGTTCGCGCGCGCCGGCTTCGCCAACGGCAATATCGAGCCGTACGAATTCAGCGACATCGATCGCACCGCCGCGGCGGGTCTTTCGCTTGCTGGAAAATCCTGGGGCCGGCCCGACGACACGGTGGGCTTGGCCGGCGTGATCAACGGCATCACCGGCGTGCACCAGGCCTATCTGAACGCCGGTGGCCTTGGCATCCTGGTCGGCGACGGCATGCTGCCGCATCCGGCGCCGGAACAGATCATCGAGGCCTATTACCAATTGCCGGTTTCGTTCTTCAAGCTGACGCTGGATTACCAGTTCATCGTCAACCCGGCCTACAACAGCGATCGCGGCCCGGCGTCGGTGGTCGCGGCGCGCATGCACGCGCAGTTCTGATCGCGGAACTTTTGGGAACCGTCTGGACAACTCATCGTTTTGATCGACACGGCCGCAGCAGAGTGCAAACTTAATGCGCCGGCGTCGGGGGACGTCCCGGCAGGCGTTGGGGCCGTCATGCGGGGGCTGTTCGTTGCCGGAATGGTGCTGACGGCGCTGGGGCAGGGCGCGTACGCTGCCGACTCTGCGCTGCCGGTGAAGGCGCCGCCGCAACCGGCGCAAGACAAGCCCTATGACTGGTCGGGATTCTATGCCGGCGCGCATTTCGGTTATGCCGCGGGCTCGGCGCGCTGGTCGGCCACCGCGACCGGCGCTGCGGCACCGGCGCTGAACGGCTCGCTCGATCTGTTCAACGGCTACGACATGTTCAAGGGCACCGGCAGTTATTTTGCCGGTTTCCAGGGCGGCTACAATTATCTGTTGCCGTCGCGGCTTTTGCTCGGCGTCGAGGCCGACATAGCGTTTCCCAACACGCTCGGCGGCATGGCGACGTTCTCGTCGCCAGGGACCGGCACGGCGAGCTACGCCGAGCAGGTGGAAATGTCCGGCACGTTGCGCGGCCGCATCGGCTACGCTCCAAATCTTGTTCATGGGACAGGTAATTGGCTGTTCTATGCCACCGGCGGCTTGGCCTGGACTTATGATCAATTCACCCGCACGCAGATCGCCGGCACGCCGGTCGGCGGCACGGCGGTGCCGGGCACAACGGAAAATCTATTCATGGTGCCGCGCCTCGGCGGTGCTGCCGGCGTCGGCGTCGAGCTTGGGCTGACGCCGAACTGGGCAGCGCGACTTGAATATCTCTACACCGACTACGCCTCGCGCAGCGTGACGTTTCCCGGCGGCGCCCAGCAGTTCACATCCGGCCTCGCGGTGCAGTCGGTCCGTGTCGGCCTCGATTATCAGCTCGGCCACGACGGCATCGATCCCGGTATTTTCACCAAGGGCCCGTCGGCGCTCGACCTCGATTGGTTTTCCTTCAAAGGCCAGACCACTTTCATCGAGCAATACGCGCCGCCGTTCCGCTCGCCTTATCTGGGCCCGCACAGCCTCGACCCGAACCAGGGCCGCGAGAGCTGGGACGCCATGTATTTCATCGGCGCCAAGTTATGGCAGGGCGCCGAACTCTGGGTCGATCCGGAGATCGATCAGGGCTTTGGCATCGGCAACACCGAAGGCATTGCCGGCTATCCGAGCGGCGCTTCGTTCAAGGTCGGCGCCTCGGTGCCCTATGCGCGCGTGCAGCGCGCCTTCGTGCGGCAGACCATCGATCTCGGCGGCGACAGCCAGAAGGTCGAGGCCGACCAGAATCAGTTCGCCGGCTCGAACACCGCCGATCGCCTGGTCATCACGGTCGGCAAATATTCGGTGTCCGACGTGTTCGATCAGAACAAATACGCGCAGAACCCGCGCAAGGATTTCATGAATTGGGCGCTGATCGACACCGGCACGTTCGATTATGCCGCCGATGCCTGGGGCTATAGCTACGGCGCCGCCGCCGAATGGTACGAGGGCCCATGGACGCTGCGGGCCGGCGTGTTCGACCTGACCACCGTGCCGAACAGCGAGGATTTGGATCCGCATTTCAGCCAGTTCCAATGGCTCGGCGAGATCGAGCGCCGCTATGATCTGTGGAGCCATCCCGGCAAGATCGCGTTCACCGGCTTTCTCACCCGCGCCCGCCTCGGCACCTATGACGACGCCATTGCCCTGGCCCAGGTCACCGGCGGACCGGCCGACATCGCCGCGGTGCGGCAATATCGCAGCCGCACCGGCTTAGGCGTCAATCTCGAACAGGAAATCACCGCCGATCTCGGGCTATTCGCGCGCGCCGGCTTTGCCAGCGGTGATATCGAGCCGGATTCCTACACCGACATCGATCGCACCGTGGCCGCCGGCTTGGCGCTGAAGGGCACGCAGTGGCACCGCCCCGACGACACGTTTGCGGTGGCGGCCATCGTCAACGGCATCACCAAAGAGCACGAGGCATTCCTCAATGCCGGCGGCCTGGGCATCCTGGTCGGCGACGGCATGCTGCCGCATCCGGGCTTGGAACAGATCATCGAGACCTATTATCAGCTGCCGGTCTATGCTTGGCACGTGACGTTCGATTATCAGTTTGTCGTCAATCCGGCCTACAACCGCGATCGCGGGCCGGTATCGGTGCTGGGCGTCCGCGCGCAGACCGAGTTCTGACTGGATTTTGGTGAAGCATGATCTTTTCCGAAAAGCCCGTCACCGGACCAAGTCCGGTGACGGGCTTTTCGGGATCATGCTCTAAGGCTCGATCACGATCGGCGCAGTGAGCGTCAGGTGTTTGTTGCCGTCGAGCACGACGTCGACGCTGACTGTCCAGTTGCCCGGCTCGGAAAGCTCGATGCCATCGACTTGCCAGGCGCCGTCGCGGCCTTGCCGGGCAGGGCGCGGGGTCGGGTTGCCGGCCGCCGCGGGCGCCGTCAGCGTCAAGCTCACCTGCCGGGCGTCAAGTGCCTCGAAATCTTCGTTCCAAAGCCGGATTGTTGCGCGCGCGCGTCCGGTGCGCCCGGGCCTGATGGTCACGTCCGCCATGCCCTCCACCATATGGATGTGCACGAAAGTGGCATCGGCGGGGACGGCCCCATAGGTCGGGTGCTGATGGGCGGCGTGGATCGCGGGCGGCATGGTGCCGAGCGCGGCGACGATCGCGATGACTATGGCGCCGGCCAAGGCCTCGATCGCGGCGTTGCGGCGCAGTTGCCGCAAGGCGGCGCGGCTTGCCGTGATGCTGGCTTGTTGCAGAAGCTGCGGCGTCAACCGGAACCGGTTGACGGCGGCGATCGCCACCATCGCCAGGAACAGCGCGATCTTGATCGAGAAGCAGCCGGCCGTAATCCGTGTGCAGCAGCGCGGCACGCTGCCGGCGAGATAATAGGTATTGACGATCCCGGTCACGAGCAGGGTGCCGACGCTGACGATGCCGAGGATGGAAAATCGCGTCGTCGCCGTTCGCGCCATCGCGAGCGAAGCGATCGTCCGCGCCGGCGGCGGCAAAAAGCATCGATGAGCGGCAACAGCGCTCCGACCCAGGCCGCGGCGGCGATGAGATGCAGCACGTCGGCGGCCGGATGGACGATGGCCTCGTTGCCCAATCCGCCCGCGGCGTGACCGGACCAGGCCAAGGCGCCGGCAAACGCCGCGGCCAAAACCACGCCTGCGATCTCGATCCAACGTGTTTTATGGTTTCGCGGCGACAGCAGCGACGGCAAGGTCGCGGCCAGCGCGCAGGCCACGACGAAACGGACGAGCCAGTCGCGTCCGAAAGTCGTTTGCGACAGCACGGTCCACAGCACGCCGTCGCCGAACACTTGTGCTGCCGGCAGGCCGCTCATCCCCGCCGCGGTCAGAACCAGCCAGGCCGCGCCCGAGATCGCCGCCAGCGCAAGGCCGATCCAGGCGATGACGGCAAGCCGCGCCCGAACCCTGCTAGCGACAGCGCCGTTGCCGGCGGCGCCGCGCCACGCCGGCGCGGCAACGAAGACCGCAAACAAAACAACGCCCGCCACCAGCATCGTCGCGGCGAAGTGAATGGCGCGCGCGTAGATCAGCGGATCGGCCAAGCTAGCGTCCGCCGACAGTGAAGGTGAAGGCTCCTTCGGTGGTGTGGGTGTCGACCGAGAGCGCGTGCCAGTGCACCTTGTAGCTGCCGGGCCCGAGCGATTTCAGTCCGACCGTCATGGTGCTGCCGCTGACTTGCGCCTTGCCCTGGTCGACCCTGGCGCCGCTCGAGTCAGTGACCTGGGCGGTGCTGAAGGCCGGCTTCCAGGTTTTGCGTGAACGTCAGCACGACCTCATGCGGCGCCGCCGGCACGGTGCTGCCGACGAGCGGGCTTGCGTGATCGAGGAAGGCGTGCGCTCGCGCCGCGACGGGTGCGAGTGCGATGAAGAGCAGCGGTGCAACGGTGAGAAATTTTCGCATGGCGATACCTCAGAATTTGAGCTGTTGCGGTGGGGCCGACGTGCCGATGAGCGGCTGGCCGATGGTCTTCGGGAACATGTCGTCGAGATAAAGATGCAATTGCCCGAGCACGCCGATGCCGTGCCCGCTCTGGGCATTGACCGGCACCTGCGCCTCGAGCCCGACCTGGAAATAGCTGCCGACCCAGATCACGCCCGGATTGACGGTGCCGGTGGTGACGAAGCTGTTGCCGAAATTGTTGGCCACCGGCGTCGACATCTGGAACTCGACGATCGGGATCAGGTGATTGATGAAATCGGGCAGTTGCAGATCCTGAATCTCCGATTTCAGATACGGCATGCTGTATTGGATCGAGCCGCCCCAGATCCAGCACCTGCGGAATGAGCGCCTGCTGTACCAGGTCGAACGAGCGGCTCGGAATCTGTAGCCGATTTGCCCGGTGACGGCGAAGGCGCGCAGCCAGCCGGCGCTGTCGGGCAAGTCGCCGAACCCTTTGCCGAAATAATAGGTCGGCGTGAGCACGCTATAGGGCGTGGCGATGCCGGAATTGCTGGCGCCGGTGCCGCCCCAATCGACGATCAGGCCGAGCAGCATCGCCAATTCGTGCGAATTGTCCTTGAGCAGCTGATACTGCGCCGTGGTTTCGAGGTTGCCGAACCCCGCCATGGTCGGGCCGCCGGGGCCGCGGATATGCGACCAGACGTCGCCGATCGAAATGCCGAAGTCCTCGGTGATGCGTTTGGAGACTTCCGCCGAGACGTCCCATTCGGTGGCCGGCGGCACGTCGGCGGTTCGCGACCAGGAGATGGTCGGCAGCGACAGCTCGTCCGCCACGCATGGATCATCGACGGCGAGCGTGGCGGGAAAAAAGCGCGCGCCGACGAAGCAATGGGCGAACGCATCGGTGAAGGGCAGCGCGGCGAACAGCAGCGCCAGCGCGAAGGCGCGCGCGCATCTGTGATTTACAGACATGAAGGCTCTCCATTGGCATCAAGGAAACGCTGCGGCCGACGCGGGTCGGGCCGCTGGGCTTCACGCTGCCAGGGGAGGCGCTCGCGAACGATGATCTTTGGTCTGCAGACCGCCGCCGAGAACGATGTTCTCCGGCGCGGTGACGGTTTGGCTGGCCGATAACGGCGCGCCGATAATTTTTGCCGGCGGTGGCGGCATTGCCGCGATGAGCATCAGGCAGCCGATGCAGCAATTATCGGCGCAATGTTTGCTGTTGGTGTCGCCGGACGAGGGCGTCTGGTCGCCGGCGACAAGCGTATGGCAGATGATGCCATTCGGAGCGGCTGCCGCAGCGGCGGCGGTGCTCGCCGCGCCGAAGCTCGCGATCAGGCTCGCCAGCGCAATCGCATAAGCCGCCGCCAGCGCAACAATGCGCCGCTGCAACGGCCGCCTGGCGAAATGCTTGCGCACGGTCCCAACCTCGTCCCGGCAGATATCGGGACAACTGCTACTTTATCACGAAGAAGTTGCACCTATCACCCATGAACCCGGAACGCTGTGATTTATTCCGGAACCCTGTGGTAACCGCGCAACGGTAGCGGAAGGCGGCGGGGTCAGCGCGGCCCGAGCTTATGGCGCGCCAGCACGGCGCGGACGGCTTCGACCAATTGCGCCTCCGGCACGGCGCGCTGCGCCTCGGCCTGCTTCTGCAGATGCTCCTCGCGGCCCTTTTCCAGCTTGGCGAGCTCGGCGCCGACGATCAGATCCTTGATAGTGACTTCGCCCTTGGCCTTCTCGTCGGAGCCCTGGATGACGACGCATGGCGCGTTGCGCCGGTCGGCATATTTCATCTGCGGGCCGAATTTGCCGGAGCCGAGATAAAGCTCGGCGCGGATGCCGGCGTTGCGCAGGGAAGCGACCATCTGCTGGTAATCGGCGATGCGGTCCTTGTCGAACACGGTGACGACCACCGGGCCGGCCTCGGCCTTGGTCTCGACCTTGCCGAGATGCTGGAGCGCCGCCAGCAGGCGCGACACGCCGATGGAAAATCCCGTCGCCGGCACCGGCTCGCCGCGAAAGCGCGAGACCAGTCCGTCATAACGCCCGCCGCCGCCGACCGAGCCGAAGCGCGGCGAGCCGTCTGCGCTGTCGGTCGAGAAGGTCAGCTCAACTTCGAAGACCGGGCCGGTGTAATATTCGAGGCCGCGGACGACGGAGGGATCAATTCGAACGCGGTCGTATCCAGATTCCGCCGCTCTGCATGCGTTGAAAATATCATATAGTTCTGCGATCCCACGATCTGAGAGCGAGTTAGTCCGAAAATTTGCTTCCAACTCTTAAGGGTCGACAGGTTGCTCTTGTAAAAAATCTTTCCATCCTTTTCCGGTAGCAATTCTCCCAATGAGGTTGGTCGAGCTACGACGGCTTTCCTCCGAGTAGTTGTCACGTCGGCTGAATTTAGAGTGTCATTCATGCTGTTGACGTACAGCATGATCCATCGAGCTTGGTCGGGAGACAGGCCGGCGCCTTTTGTGAAGTCGCCGCTCTCATCCTTTCGACCGGCTCCGAGAGTTGGCGTACGCCGTCCGCACCAAGCCGGTCGTACTTATCGATTGCACGGAGCACTGTTAGTCGCCTGTCCAGCATTCGCGTCGCCCTCCAGGCCGATAGCTTCCAAGACCCCATCCAGCACCTTCCGATTATTCACCTTCACCACATAAGAGCCGCGCGGAATTCCCAGCGCCTCCATCGTATCCGCCGCCATCATGCACATCTCGGCATCGGCCGCGGGCGACGCCGCTACCCACCGTGTCGGCATCGAACTGCATGAACTGCCGAAAGCGTCCCGGCCCCGGCTTCTCGTTGCGAAACACCCAGCCGAAGCGATACGAGCGATACGGCTTCGGCAGCGTGTCGAAATTCTCCGCAACGTAGCGCGCCAGCGGCGCGGTCAGATCGTAGCGCAGCGACAGCCATTGCTCGTCGTCGTCGAGGAACGAGAACACGCCTTCGTTCGGCCGGTCCTGGTCGGGCAGGAATTTGCCGAGCGCGTCGGTGTATTCGATCGCCGGGGTCTCCACCGGCTCGAAGCCGTAAAGCTCGTAGACCGCGCGGATTTTTTCGATCATCTCGCGCGTGGCGGCGATCTCGGCCGGCCCGCGGTCGGCGAGCCCGCGCGGCAGGCGCGCTTTGAGCTTGTTGGATTTTTCGGATTTGTCGGACATTTCTGAAGTGCTCTGGGCGGGTGTTAGCAGCCGCGACTCGCGGCCGCAATGTACTCGATTTCGTCATGGCCGGGCTTGTCCCGGCCAGCCACGTCTTCCATGTTGCTGCAAAGACGTGGATGCCCGGCATGAAGCCGGGCATGGATGGTGCCAGGAGGCATTCCGGTGGCCGAACCCAATCGCCGCAGCGCGGCCGTGCCCAACGATCTCGAAGCCTTTTGGGTTCCGTTCACGCCGAACCGGGCGTTCAAGCGCGCGCCGCGGCTGATCGCGCGCGCCAAGGACATGCACTATTACACCCCCGAAAACCGCGCCGTGCTCGACGGCACCGCGGGGCTGTGGTGCACCAATGCCGGCCATAACCGCGACCCGATCGTCGCCGCCATCCAGCGACAAGCCGCGGAGCTCGATTACGCGCCGGCGTTCCAGTTTGCGCACCCGAAATCCTTCGAACTGGCGAGCCGGATCGCGGCGCTGGCGCCCGGCGATCTCGACCGCGTGTTCTTCTGCAGTTCCGGCTCGGAGGCGGTCGACACCGCGCTCAAGATCGCGCTCGCCTATCATAATGTGCGCGGGCAAGCCTCGCGCACCCGGCTGATCGGCCGCGAGCGCGGCTATCACGGCGTCGGCTTCGGCGGCATTTCGGTTGGCGGCATCGTCGCTAACCGCAAGCATTTCGGCACGCTGTTGGCCGGCGTCGATCATCTGCCGGCGACTTACAATCGCGAGCACCAGGCTTTCACCAAGGGCGAGCCGGACTGGGGCGCGCATCTGGCCGACGATCTCGAACGCATCGTCGCGCTGCATGACGCTTCGACCATCGCCGCCGTCATCGTCGAGCCGATGGCCGGCTCGACCGGCGTGCTGCCGCCGCCCAAGGGTTATCTGGAACGGCTGCGCGCGATCTGCGACCGCCACGGCATCTTGCTGATCTTCGACGAGGTGATCACCGGCTTCGGCCGGCTCGGCCACGCATTCGCCGCCGAGCGTTACGGCGTGACGCCCGACATGATCACCTTCGCCAAGGGCGTCACGTCCGGCGCCGTGCCCATGGGCGGCGTCATTGCGCGCGAAGGAATCTACGACGCCTTCATGCGCGGCCCCGAGCATGTCGCCGAGCTGTTCCACGGCTACACTTATTCGGCGCATCCGCTGGCCTGTGCCGCGGGCCTGGCGACGCTCGATCTTTATCGCGACGAGAAACTGTTCGAGCGGGCGAAGGCGCTGGAGCCGGGCTTTGCCGACGCCGCGATGACGCTCAAGGGCGTGCCTGGCGTGCTCGATATCCGCACCGTTGGGCTCACCGCCGGCATCGATCTCGCCTCGCGCCCCGACGCCTTCGGCAAGCGCGCCTACGAAGCCATGGAGCGCGGCTTCCACGACGAAGGCATCATGATCCGCATCACCGGCGAGACCTTGGCGCTCACGCCGCCGCTGATCGTCAGCGAAGCGCAGATCGGCGAGATCTTCGACAAAGTAGCCCGCGTGATCAAAGCGGTGATGTAGCCGACCGGAATAAATCCGGCCGATAAGTGCTGTCGCTCGGCAACCCCTTGATGTCGTATGCGATTTGACAACTTGAAATTTTATCTCACGAAAATTACAATCCAGCTGCGTGGATTTTATTGAAGGAGTTGTGAACATGGCCGTTACCAAACTCCAGGCAAGCCAAATCGCACGGGCGGCGGCGCAGGGCGTCGCGATCGCGCTGTCCAATCGCCCGCAACAGCCCAAAGAAGAATTCGTTCTCCCGCACATCATCTGCGGGATACCGGCCCATATATTCCAAGCCGAACTCAAGGCCGATCGCGAGGGCAATGTCACCGTCGGCGCCGTTACCGAGACCAAAATCGGCGGCTGACGTTCCGATGCCGCGACGCAACGCGCCGACGGGTGACACCCCGGCCGAGCTTCTGTGTCCGAGCGCGCGCGGTCATCCGGGCGCGTCGATGCTGATCGGCGTCGTCGGCGGTACGCCGGAGGCGCCGCGGGTGACGCCGACCGAAGTCGCGCTCGAAGTCACGCCCGAGCTTCTGGAGCTGGCGGGGCCGGTGCCGCCGACCGAAGTGTTTCGCTTCGCTTCGAGCTGCCGCGAATGTGCATGCCCGCATTTCAGCAACCAGGCCTGTCAGCTTGCGGTGCGCAGCGTCGAAATTCTGTCCGAGGTCACCGACAAGCTGCCGCACTGCGCGATCCGGCCGCAATGCCGCTGGTTCCGGCAAGAGGGTCCGGCGATGTGCCGCCGCTGCCCACAGATCGTCACCGATCAGCGCCGGCCGTCCGAGGAAATGCTGCGCGTGGTCTTGGGCGAAAATCCGCCGCCGCTCGAACGATCGCCCAGGCTGACCCAGGTTGCGGCCGGCCCGGCCGACTGATCCTTTACTGCGGCTTCAAGATCGCCCAGCCGACATGCAGGAGGCCGCCGCCGCGGCGCATCGGCAGGTCGAACGGCGCGCCGACTTCGGCATTGCCGGCGATGGCTGCGAACTGCGCCGGCAGATGCGCGGTGTCGCCGCCGCTCCACACCACCATGGCGCCATCCTTGCGCAGATCGGCGAGATCGATCCACGGCGCGCGGCGCGGCAGGCCGTCGATCAGAACTTCGGGCTGGTCCGGCGAATAGTGCGCGAGATTGCCGCCGTCCCACATCGAGCCGACGACGTAACGCAGTTTCGTTCCGGTCGAGTCGTGAAAGCGCTGCGTCAGCGTCGCCGCCAGCGTGTTGCCCGGATAAAACACCGCGCGATAGCGGTGATCGAGGAGCGGCAGCACCGAGTAATTGGCGAGGAAGACGATGGCGAAGATGGCGAACACCACGCCCCAGTGCGCGACCGCGTGGGCGAGGCGCGCGCGGTCGAGCGTCGCGCGCAAGATCAGCACGATCCAAAGCCCGACAAAAAGCCACAGCGGATAGCCCCACATGGCAAATGTGCCGCGGCCGCTCGACGGCAATCAGCGCGATCATGGCGAGGCCGGGGCCGAAGGCGAGCAAGGTCACGATGCGGCGATCGAAGGCGTCGGCAGCAAATTCCCTCCCCCCACCCGGGCCGCGCTCGCGCGCGCCCGAGTGCATGCTTGTCGGGGGAGGGTAGGGTGGGGGGTCGGGAGGTGACGCGCGCTCGTCGACGCTTGCGACTGCGCCTCCCGACCCCCACCCCCAGCCCCTCCCCACAAGGGGGAGGGGAGCCGGCCACAGCAGCGGCGCGGCAATGAAAAACGACGGCAGCAGGAAGAAAATCTGGCTGCCGACGAACGCTGCCGGATGCAGGATATGGTCGTACCAGCCGCGCACATCCGAGGCGCGGTGCTCGGCATAGGCCAGCGGCAGAAAATCGGTCTGGAACAGCCAGACGACATGGGGCGCGGCAATGACCAGCGCGACGATCAGTGCGAGCCATGGCCCGGGCGTCGCCAAAGCGCGGCGCGCGTCGCGATCGAAAACGAGGAACAGCGCGTAAGGCGCCGCCAAGACGACGACGAAATATTTCGCCCACAGCGCGCTGCCGAAGGCGAAGCCGAGCAGCAGCCAATGGCGCGAGGCGGCCGCGCTTGAGCGCGGCATGGAAGGCGTAGCCGGCCAGCGCCCAGAACGGCAGCTGGATGACGTCGTGATTGAACTTCACCGCGGTGTATTGGAAGTAATGCATGCCGTCGATGATCAGCACGGCAACGAGCGCGCCGGTCGCTCCAATGAGCGGCCGCGCCGTCGCCCACACCGCGATAAAGGCTATGACCACCGCCGCTTGCGCCAGCGCGTAATAGGCGGCGTCGGCGCCGAACGCCCGGTGCATGATCTCGACCAGCCACCACGGCAGCGGCGGCAGCTTGTCGTAGCCGAGCTGCCATTCCCGGCCATAGGTCAGCGCCTCGATCAGGTCGAGCGGCAGGTTGGCGTAGAGCAAGGCCGGCAGCGCGATCCAGACCACGAAATGCAAAGCCAGGAAGGCTGCGAACGCCGCCCGCGGCGCATCCTCGATCCAGTCGATGAAGCCTGTCCCGAACGCCCGCCGGGGCGCAGGCGTCGTTTGCGGCATTTGCGGCATCGCCGACATGAGCTTTCGCGCGGGTTCCAAAGGCGGCGTCCGCCGCCGCTTCGCATCTTGCCTGCCGTTATAAAAGCACAGCAAAAGCTTAGCCATGGCGGCGGGCGGACTTGCGGCGTCGCGGCGCTTGTGGACACTGCTACTGCCCGAATGCGAATCATCCGGGCGGGGCTAGCGTGTGCGCCCCGGGGCTGCACCGCTCGGCGCGAGGCATAGTGGGGTTCGGCATGGTGCGTATCAGCGCCATCTTCATCGCTGTCTGCATGGTGCTCATCGCCGGCTCGATCGGCTTTGTGGTCTATCTGCGCTTCGGCCTGACCGGCGCCGAATCGTTTCTGGTCGGGCTCGGCGTCCTGACCGCGCTTGCGGTCTATAACGCGGTTGCCGCCCGCTCGCGCGACCGCGCCGAAGTGAGCGACCAGATCGCCTCGATCTCGCGCAGTTCCGCCGACCTGGCGCGCCAGCTCGCCGAGTTCGGCCGCCAGCTCGGCACCGTGGAGACCAAGGTCGATTCCGTGCTCGATAAGGCGCTGGCGTCAGCGCAGCCGCTCGCCGCCGAGATCGAGGAACTGTCGACCCTGGTCAAGCATCTCGCCGACTCGGTGGCGGCGCACGAAGCGGCGCTGGCGGGCTTGAGCGGCAAGGAGCGCATCGCGCCCGCCGCGCCCGCTGCATCCGGTATGGCCGCTAACGCGACGGCCGCGGTACCGATGCCCGATCCGGCCGCGGCGCCGGCCGCGCCGATCGCCGGCACGATCGCCGCCTTCAACGGCTTGGATCAGAACGGCATCGTTGCCGCGATCAACAGCGCCATCGATGGCAGCAAGATCGATCTCTACCTGCAACCCATCGTGACCTTGCCGCAGCGCAAGGTGCGCTATTACGAGGCGCTGTCGCGGCTGAAGGCCGACAACGGCGATCTGGTCGCGGCCGGCGATTTCATCAAATTCGCCGAAGCCGGCGGGCTGATGCCAAAACTCGATAATCTTTCGGTGCTGCGCTGCGTGCAGGTGGTGCGGCGGCTGCTACTTGAAGAACCGCGACATCGGCCTGTTCTGCAATCTGTCGTCGGCGACGCTGACCGATTCAGGCTTCCCGCGGTTTTTGGAATTCGTCGAGGCCAACCGCGCCATCGCGCCGGCGCTGGTGTTCGAATTCACCCAAGGAGCGGTGCGCGCCATGGGGCCGATCGAGCACGAGAGCCTGGCCGCGCTCGCCGAACGCGGCTTCCGCTTCTCCATGGATAATCTCACCGACCTGCGGGTCGAGCCGCGCGAACTCAACGAGCGCGGCTTCCGCTTCATCAAGGCGCCGGCGGCGCTGTTGCTCAACCGCATCGGCGCCGCCTCGACCGACATCCACCCGGCCGACCTGTCCGACCTGGTCGGCCGTTTCGGCATCGACCTCATCGCCGAGCGGATCGAGGCCGAAGGCGCGGTGGTCGATCTTCTCGACTACGACGTCCGCTTCGGCCAGGGATTCCTGTTCTCGCCGCCGCGCCCGGTGCGCGCCGAAGCCTTGCAGGGCGCCGATGCGGCAAGACCGATGCCGCCGATCAGGCCAAGCGCGATGCTGCCGCGGCGCGCGGCGGCGGTTTGGCGCAGCTCGCGCGCACCGGCAGCGGGCGGCCGTAATTCGCAGTTGCGCCGTCATTGCGAGGAACGCCGCGACGAAGCAATCCAACGCTGAGGCGCCGTCTGGATTGCTTCGCGGAGCCTGTCATCGGGCCGGCCACTTCGGGCCGGACCCGTTGGCTCGCAATGACAATTCAGGTTATTGCTGACCGACCTTCACCGGCACGAACTGCGTCGTGAACATGTCCTTGTCGTCGGGCGTGTCCTTGAGCAGTCCCATCTCGATGTAGGATTTCTTGAGCACCGCGACCGCCTTCGGATCGAAAGTGCCGTCGGTATTGAAGGCGCCGATCTGCTCGTCATAGACGCGGCCGATCACGGCCTCGCTGAGACCCAGAACTTTTGCGGAAATCTCCACCGACTCCTCCTTGTGCGTCTTCATATAGGCGATGGTTTCGAACCAGCCGTCGAGAAAAGCCTTCACCTGATCCGGATGCTTTTCGATCTCTTCGTTGGTGGCGAAGATCACGTGGGTGATGAATTGATCGACGAACGGCGTCGCCGCGGTGATGACGCGCCATTCCTTGGCTTCCTCGAGCGCGTAGCCGGTTTCCAGCGCCCCGATATAGCCGTCGATCTGGTGGGTCTTGATCGCGGCGCGGGCCGGCGGCATGCCGCCGATCGGCACCACGGTGATGCCGTCGGCGCCCCAGCCTTCCTTTTGATTGATGCGCGCGCCGATCCAGTCGGTCAGCGAGCCGACCGTGGTGCAGCCGAGTTTCTTGCCCTTGAGATCCGCCACCGACTTGATGTCGCTGTCGTAGCCGACCATCACCGCCATGTTTTGCGGCGCGCCGAACATGGCGGCAACGGCCTTCGCCGGCACGCCCTTGGCGATGAAGGCCATGCCGGGGCCGGAGCCGATGCCGATATCGATCGAGCCCGAGGCGAGAAGCTGCTGCAGCTTGGCGTCGCCGGCCGACGCCGATTCCTCGATATCGAGGCCGTGCTTGGCAAAGATGCCGGCCGCGATGCCGATGTCGAGCGGCGTGAACGACCAGGCAAACGGCACCACCTTGGCGACGCGAAGTTTTTCGGCGGCCTGCGCCGGCGCGAAGCTGGCCGCGAGCAATAGCGCGGCGGCGCATGTCAGGGCTGCACGGAACATTCGCCTCATCGTTTCCTCCCACTGCGGCCGGTTTTGCGGCCGGACGGCAGCAAAATCATTGCAGAAATCCTTCTGCGTTGCCATGCGGCAGGGCCGCACGTTGCGTTGACCCCGACCGTCCCGGTCACTAAAATCACCGTATTCTTCAAGCCGTTCCGCAGGAGCGCCCCGTGCACATCATCGACTCGCATTTCCATTGGTGGCCCCGATCGATTTTCGACAAGCTGTGCAAGCGCAAGGATTTCCCGAGGGCCGAGGTCAACGACAAGGGCGGCTACAGCTATTTTCGCCGCGCACGGCAGCGGCTGCCATCTCAACTCCTGGGCCGAGTGGTTCGATCTCGACAAGCAGTTCGAATACATGGCGAGCCTCGGCCACCAGGTCGACGTGGTCTGCTCGATCGGTCCGTTCTCGGTATCGTTCTCCGACATGCCGCTCGCCGAAGGCCGCGACTATGCCGCTCATGTGGAACGAGGAGATGGCCGGCGCGCAGAAGAAATATCCCGGCCGGCTGTGGGCCAGCGCCGCGGTGCCGCTGCAGGATACCCGCGTCGCCATCGAAGTGGTCGACGACGCGGTCAACCGCCTGGGCCTGATGGGCGTCAATCTGCCCGGCAGCGTCGGCGCCGATGCGCGCATCGATGCCGAGCGGCTCGAGCCGTTCTACGCCCATGTCGAAAAGCTCGGCCTGCCGCTGTTCCTGCATCCGACCGACGTCATCTTCCAGGACATGCTCGACGGCTATGACGGCGCGCTGCACTTGAGCCTCGGCCGGGTCATCGAGGTGTCCGTCGCCGCCATGCGCCTGATCCTCTCCGGCATGATGGAGCGGCATCCGAAGCTGAAAATCGTGATGTCGCATACCGGCGGCTCGCTGCCCTATCAGGCCGGCCGCATGGACAAGAATTCCAAAGCCGCGAAATTGCCGCGGCCGGTGCAGGACTACATGAAGCGCATGTACACCGACACCGTGTCGCCGCACTCCGCCGGCATCAAATTCGCCATCGACTATTACGGCATCGATCACGTCATGTACGGCACCGACTATCCGTGCTGGGATCCGGCGCCGTGCCTCAAGCTGATCGACGAGCATCGCGCTGTCGGATGCCGACAAGCAGAAACTGTTCTACGACAATGCGCGGCGGATTCTGAATTTGCGCGATCCGGTTGCAAGCGAAGGACGCCAAGCGCGAGCCGGCGCTGGTCTGATTTTTCTTGCGTCATTGCCGGGCATAGCCGTTCGAAGAACGGCGTCGCTTCGCTCGCCTATGACCCGGCAGTCCAGCTTTTCATTGCGCGCAAAGATGGATCACCGGGTCAAGCCCGGTGATGACGACATCGGTGCTTCGGTGCATATCGCGCGGAGATGCCGTAATCGATCGTGTTGCGACCGGTCGTTGTGCCCGCTATAGCAGGTCCGGTGCGATGGGCGGGCGCTCATCGCGTGTCTCGGCAGGGGTGGGTACCATGGCTAATCAATTATCGGCGATCAAATGCATTGTTCATCTCATGCTCGAGAACAGATCCTTCGACCAGATGCTCGGATTTCTCTACGAGGCAAGCAACAATAAATCCCCGACCAATCAGCCGTTCGAAGGCTTGACCGGCAACGAGTTCAATCTCGACGACGCCGGCAGGCCGGTGAAAGTCTACAAGATCGACAGCAATGCGCCGCATCCATACCTGATGCCGGGCGCCGATCCGGGAGAAGGCTTCTACAATACGAATTACCAGCTGTTTTCGACCGACGATCCGGCACCCGGTGCGGTGCCCACGAACAAGGGCTTCGTCATCAACTTCAAGGCGGCGATTGCTTCCGATCAAGCCAAACACTTCCAGGACTCTCTCCCCGACACCGATCCTTCGGAAATCATGGGGATGTACAGTCCCGACATGCTGCCGATCATGTCCGCACTGGCGAGAGGTTTTGCCGTTTGCGATCACTGGTTCTCGTCAGCGCCGACGCAGACGATTCCGAATCGCGCCTTTGCCGGCGCGGCGACGTCGCAAGGGCATCTCGACAATCATGTGAAGGTTTTCACCTGCCCCAGCATTTATGGGCGGCTGTCCGATAAAAAGATCGATTGGGGGATTTATGGCTACAATCGGGACGCGCTGACCCGGCTGGATTACACCGACACGATGCACGCCGACGAAAGCCACTTCGGCCATTTTCGCGACTTTCAGGCAAGAGCCGCGGCGGGGACGTTGCCCGCCTACAGCTTTCTCGAGCCCAGTTTCGGCGCCGGCGGCAACAGTCAGCACCCGAACTACGACGTGGCGCTGGGCGAGCAGCTGATCCACGACGTCTATTACACGGTGCGCAACAGCCCCAATTGGCACGAGACGCTGCTCGTCATCAACTACGACGAGCACGGCGGGAACTACGATCACGTCGCGCCGCCGTCGGGGGCGGTGCCGCCGGACAATTCGGTCGGCGAGTTCGGTTTCGACTTCACGCGCTTCGGGGTTCGCGTTCCGGCGCTCTTGATATCGCCGCGGATCGCGGCCGGCACCGTATTTCGCGCCAAGCGCGGGGTCATCGACCATACGTCGCTACTGAAGACGCTCGAGCTGCGGTGGGGACTTCCGCCGCTTACGGCACGCGACAAGGCCGCGGCGGATCTCGGCGATGTCCTCACGCTGGCGACAGCGCGGCAGGACGATCCGTTGCAAGGGGTCGCAATACCCGTTTCGAGCCCGCCGCATCCCGATCAGGCCGAGCCTTCCGTCATCGAAAAACTTCATGCCAAGAAAGTTTCGGAACTGCCTTTGCGTAACGACCAAGGCAGTTACGACCGTCACGTGCCGCCCGATCTGTCGTCGAGCGCGGCTATCGGCGACTACATTCAAGCGCGCACGGCGGCGTGGACGCAGCACCTGGCGCGCCGCCGTCAACGGCGTGCGGGTCGCAAATCCGCCAGCCGCAAGACGGTCGGAACGCCGGCAAGGAGGTCAACGCCGAAGCAAGCCGGAACGAGAAAGAAAAAGAAGTAATTCGCGCTTAGGCTGCGATCCAATTCAATCGCGTCGGATCGTAGTCCGGATTTCGCGTCACTGCTTCGGCGCAAAGCGCTCGTCGATGCTTTCCCATTTGTCGTAGCCGACGAGCTTCTTGTAGTCCTCGAAATCCATGCCGTCGTTGCGGTGGGCGAATTTGCCCGACTTCATGTCGACGAGCACCGCCTCGATCGCCTTGGCGGCGTGCATGACGGTGTCGAGGCCGAGCACGGCGCAATTGAAGCCCAGTTGGCCGAGCTCTTCCATCGACAGGATCGGCGTGTGGCCGCCCATCAGCGGATTGCAGATTTGCGGCACGTCGAAGGCTTTGCCGATGCGCTCCAGTTCCGCAACGCTGCGCGGCGCCTCGATGAAAATGCCGTCGGCGCCGGCGCGGATATAGCGCTCGGCGCGGCGCATGGCTTCGTCGAGGTCATAGACCGCGCGCGCGTCGGTGCGGCCGAGGATCCAGGTTTCCGGATTGATGCGCTCGGACGCGGCCGCCCTGATCTTGGCTTCGGCAAGCTCGATGGGCACGACCTTCTTGCCGACCATGTGGCCGCAGCGCTTCGGCCATTGCTGGTCCTCGATCAGGATGGCGCTGACCCCCATGCGCTCGTAGGTCTGCACCGTGTGCACCACGTTCTTGACGTCGCCATAGCCGTCGTCGCCGTCGACGAACACCGGCAGGTCGCAGGCCGCCATGATGTCGCGCACGGCGGCGGAGATTTCGCCAAAGCCCTTTAAGCCCACATCGGGCACGCCGTAACGGGCGCCGACGGCGGGAAAGCCGCCGATGAAATAGGTCTCGAAGCCGATCTGCTGGATCAGCCGGGCGCTGAGCGCATCATGGGCGCCGGGCACGACCAGGAACCGCTTGTCCTTGACGGCCTTGTCGATGATCTGGCGGAAGCTTGTCGGCATTGCACGGACCTTGGGTTTTTGGGGAAAGGGTCAAATTCCATACATGCCATGGTGCATTGCGATCAACTCGCGGGGTTACATCGCCGCCGCGCACAGCTATGATTTCGCCAAAGAAACGGCACGCCCGGCAGGACAGCGACCATGAATGCCGAGCCAACCAAATCTCCAGTCGTGCATTTCGTCGGCAGCATTCCGTTGCCCGATTCCGAGACCGTGTTCCGCACGCTCGCGGGCGCGGTCGGCGGCCATGTCGCGCGCCTGCCCGACGGCGAGACCGGCATCCGCAAGACCTGGATCCGCTTCCTGCAAGACGTGCTCGCGGAAAATCCGGCGATCGAATTGGCGAGCGATGTGCCGCCGTTCAAGTTCGTGCAGTGGGACGGCAAGGTTATTCGCGAAATCCCGCGGCTGCGCATCAAGCCCGGCATGACGCCCGACCGCAAGGATTTCAAGACCGGCTATGCCGAAATGGCGATCCAGTCGTTCGGCGTGTTCGACCGGCTGCAAAAGGCCGGCGTCATTCCGGCAGGCGTCAAATTCCAGATCAGCATCCCGACGCCGATCGCGCCGACCTACAACAACATGGTGCCGGCCGACCGGCCGAAATTGCTGCCGGCGCTGACGCCAGCATTTCGTCGGCGAGGTCCATGCCATCGCCGCGGCGCTGCCCAACGACCGCATCGCCATGCAGTGGGACGTCTGCCAGGAGGTGCTGGCCTGGGAGGGCTATTACGAGCCGGGCCCGGTCGATTTCCGCAAAGAGACCATCGACGTGCTCGGCCAGATCGGCGACGCGGTGCCGAGCAAGATCGAGCTCGGCTATCACCTCTGCTACGGCAGCCCGGCCGACGAGCACATGGTGCAGCCGAAAGATGCCGGCATCATGGTCGAGATCGTCAACGCCATCGTGGCGCGGGTGAAGCGGGGCATCGAGTTCTTCCACCTGCCGGTGCCGAAGGGCCGCACCGACGACGCCTATTTCGCGCCGCTCGAGAAGCTCAAGCTGCGCCCAGGGACCGCGCTCTATCTCGGCCTCATCCACCACAACGACGCCGAGGGCGACAATGCGCGGCTCGCCGCGGCGCGCCGCCACGCCCGCGTCGACGGCATCGGCACCGAATGCGGCATGGCGCGCGGCGATCCGGCGCGGCTGCCGGCGCTGCTCGCCGCCCATGCCCGCGCCGCGGAGATCAGCGATTGATGATCGCGCGCGAATGATCTAATCAGCTGGCGCGCTCCCTTGAAGCGCTCAAGCCACCGAAACAATTCGCGGCGAATCATTTTGCCCGACTTCATCGAACATTTTGAGCCGCTGGCGCAAAACTACGACGTGCTGCTGTGCGACGTCTGGGGCGTCATCCATAACGGCGTGGCGGCCTTTGCGCCGGCCTGCGACGCGTTGCTGCGCTTTCGCGCGCGCGGCGGCACCGCGATCCTGATCACCAACGCGCCGCGGCCCGGCGATTCGGTGGCGCGCATTCTCGACCGGCTTGCGGTGCCGCGGCAGGCCTATGACGCGATCACGAGCTCGGGCGATACCACCCGCGGCATCGTCGAGAGCCGCCGCGGCCAGCGTGTGTTTCATCTCGGGCCGGAGCGCGATGTGCCGATCTTCGCCGGCCTCGACGTCGCGTTCACGCCGCTCGACACCGCCGACTACGTGGTGTGCTCAGGGCTGTTCGACGACACCGTCGAGACGCCGGAAACCTACCGCGACATGCTGGCTGCGATGCGGGCGCGGTCGCTGTTCATGGTCTGCGCCAATCCCGACATCATGGTCGAGCGCGGCGACACGCTGGTCTATTGCGCCGGCGCACTCGCCGACGCTTATGCGGCGCTCGGCGGCGACGTGCTCTATTGCGGCAAGCCGCACCCGCCGATCTATCAGACCGCGCTTGCCGCCGCCGCGGCCGCGCGCGGCGGCGCCGCGGTACCGCTCGAGCGCGTGCTGGCGATCGGCGATTCGGTGCGCACGGATCTCAAAGGCGCAGCCGCGCTCGGCATCGACAGCCTGTTCGTGACGTCGGGGATTCATGCCGAAGAATATGGCGGTCGCGACACGCCGGAGATCGAGGCGCTCAACGGCATCTTCGCCGCCGGCGGCGTTTCGCCGATCGCCGTGACGCGCGGATTGAAGTGGTGAGGACGTCCGCCAGCTTATTGGCCGAAGCGGGCTCGGCCTTTTCGGCGAACACCGCCTCGATCTTGGCCTTGAGCGTCTGGGCGTTGAACGGCTTGACGATGTAATTGTTCACGCCGGCCTTCTTCGCCGCGATGACGTTCTCGGTCTTGGATTCGGCCGTCACCATGATGAACGGGATTTCGCCCAAGCCCGGATCGGCGCGCACCTGGCGCAGCAGGTCGTAGCCGGTCATCGGCTCCATGTTCCAATCGGAGATCACCAGGCCGTAGCGCCGCGAATGCATCTTGGCGAGCGCGCTCTCGCCGTCGCGGGCGTCGTCGACGTCGGCGAAGCCGAGCTGGCCCAACAGATTGCGGATGATGCGAACCATGGTGCTGTAGTCGTCGACCACCAGCACCGGCATTGACGGATCGAGAGCCATCGCTCTGCTCCTGGCGCACAATCTTGGCGTGCAAGCGCGGGACCCGACCGGGGTCGGCACATCACAGCAAGGCAGGGCAGTCCCCAAAAACGAGCCCGAGACGAGCCCGAGAAACGTCCGAAGAAACGTCCCTGCCGGATGGCCGGCAAAGCTACCTATCGTGTTTGAATATCGGGTTAATCGCCGCCGATATGGGCGAAAACGGGTCGCCATGAAGGCCGCCGGCGGTGCTGCTTGACTCCGGCGTGGCCGGCACGGCACCTAGGCCGGAATAGACTTTCTTAACCATTAGAAGCCCGATGCCGACGAAAAACTTCCCCGTCGTGCGCGACAGCGCGCCCGATGACGCCTTGCGTGGCGCCGTCGTCGCCATCGGCAATTTCGATGGCGTGCATCGCGGCCATCGCGCCGTGATCGGCGCGGCGCTGGACCAGGCCCGGGCGCTGCGCCGGCCGGCGGCGGCGCTGACCTTCGAGCCGCATCCGCGCGCCTTCTTCAATCCCGGCGAGCCGTTGTTCCGGCTGACCGACGAGGCCGCCAAATTGCGGCTTCTGGCCTCGACCGGGCTCGACGGCGCGATCGTGCTCACCTTCGACGCGGCGCTGGCCGGCCTTTCGGCGCAAGAATTCGTCGACCGCATCCTGGTCGAGCGCTTTGCCGTCTCCGGCGCCGTGATCGGCTTCAACTTCCACTTCGGCATGCAATCGCGCCGGCTCGCCGGATTTCCTCAAAGCCCAGGGCAAGAGGTATGGCTTCGCCGTCGACGTGGTGCCGCGGTTCGAGGACCAGGGGCGTCCGGTGTCGTCCGGCCCCATTCGCGACGCGCTCGCTGCCGGCCGGCTCGGCCAGGCGGCCGAGTTTCTCGGCTATCCGTGGTTCGTGTCGGGTCCGGTGATCCACGGCGACAAGCGCGGCCGCGAGCTCGGCTTTCCCACCGCCAATCTCATGCTCGACGCGGCTTGCGGGCTGCGCCACGGCATCTATGCGGTGCGCGTCGCCGCCGGGGGGCGGCGCTACGACGGCGTTGCGAGCTTCGGCCGGCGGCCGATGTTCGACACCGGCGCCGTGCTGCTCGAGGTTTTTCTGTTCGATTTTGCCGGCGACCTCTACGGCCAAACCATCGATGTCGCCTTCATCGACTGGATCCGCGAGGAGCGGATGTTCGATTCGGCGGCTGCGCTTATTGCGCAGATGCAGGATGACAGCCGCATCGCGCACGAAGCGCTGGCGCGCGCCGGCGATAAATTTCCGCCGATTTAGTCAGGGCGCGGCTTCACCCTGGTCGGCCCGCATAACGGTTTTCTTTCGTTCGATGTGGCAGGCGGGACACCTATAAACAATCTCGTCAAGCGACGGGGACAGCATTGCCGGCGCAATTGTTTTGATCTTCATTGGCGCGCCACAGCGCCAGCAGATTACGGACACGGGAAAGTCATGCGGTTTTTGATGTTCACCCTGAAGCGACATAGGAGCCTCCGTACATTTTATTACTGACTTGACTGGATGGTGTGTCGGTCATGAAGGCGGGGCAGTATAAAATTGACCACTCCACACATTAAAATTTCAAACTAAGGCGCTGTCCGATACTTGAGGGGCGTCGGCCTTTTTTGCTCCCAGTGGTCCCTTTTGAATTTCTCAGCGGCCTATTTTGCTGTGGGGAGATGTGAGCCGAGCGATCCAGGTGAGCAATTTTGAACAGCCAACAACTGCCGAGGAGCGCATTCCAGTATTGGGATGCCGGGACGCGGGAGGATGCCCATGTCCGAGACGGATCAGTTCTGGCAATACGCCAAAGAGGCGCTGCTTTCGGCCTGCTACGCTAAGACCGACGAGGACAAGCAGGATCTGCTTGATCTAGCGCGAACCTGGACGCAAGCGGCGTTACAACAACGAAAATCCTTTAGTCGATCACAACAGCCCGGCTGAATTAACGGAACGCATCCGTTCCCTCTGGTTAGGCGGCCGGACGAAATGGCTTTCGCCTGGAACTAATGCGAGCCGAGGGTGGTTGCAAAGTGTGAACACTTCATCAAATTGGCTCCACAATCGGCTGTTGCTCGCGCTGCCCGCCCGCAATCTCAAGCGGCTTATGCCGGAGCTTGAGCAGATTCGCTGCGAGCGCGCGCAGGTCCTGATGGACGCCGACAGCGCGCTCGACCATGTCTTCTTCCCCGATAGCGGTGTCGTCTCCGTGGTGGCGGTTTATGCCGACGGCAGTGTCATTGAGATGGCGACGATCGGACGGGAGGGCTGCAGCGGCGTTCAAGCCATCTTGGGCGCCAAGCGCTCCTCGGTGCAGCTTCTCGTCCAAATCCCGGGGAGCGCCGCAAAGATGTCGCGCGTGGCGTTTATGCAGGCCATGCAATCAATGCCGTCCTTCCGAAGTGTCATGAACGCTTACGTCCAGGCCTTTCTCGAACAGGTCATGGTGTCGGTCGCGTGCAACGGTGCGCACAGCCTCAAGCAGCGGCTGGCGCGTTGGCTGCTCATGATGCGTGACCGCAGTGACGGCGACGCGCTCCCCATCACTCAGGACCTGCTGGCCGAAATGCTGGGTGTCCACAGGCCAAGCATCAGCAATGCCGCCCAGGAGCTGGAACGTGCCGGTTTGATTGAACGCGGCCGGCGGCAAGTCACGATCCTCGATCGGCAGGGCCTCACCAAGGCATCCTGCGAATGCTACCAGTTGGTCCGGTCGCGCCTCGGTTTTCACCTGCCAAAAACATACGGCTGATGAATTCAGCGCTCCGCCATTGCGGTAATGTACATTACCGACAGGACATCCTAGTCTGAGCTAAAATCAAAATTCGCAGGCAAGGCGGGCGGCGAAAGTGGCCTCTGCAGCAGGATGGTATGTCCTGCCATCGAGGGTGAAGTCGTCATCAGAAGGCTGGATATCGCAGCGGCGATCGGTGAAGGCCTACTCGTGCGCGATTCCGATCTGACGGTCGGGTTTGTGCGCCACTCCTTTGGCGACGCCTTCACAGTCACCCCAGAGGATACCCGTGCGAAAAGGAGGGCCTGCAATGAAACGCAAGGTAAAGCCCCCGTTCGATCCCAAAGTGTTTCTCTCGAAAGTAAACGGCGGACGAGCCATCTCCGAATATCGGAAGGATAAAATAATATTCAGGCAGGGTGATCCTTCGGATGCCGTTTTCTACATTCAAAGCGGCAAGATCAAGACGACCGTCGTCTCCGAGCAGGGCAAGGAAGCCGTGGTCGCACTTCTGGGAGCCGGCGATTTCTTTGGGGAAGGGTGCTTGACCGGACAGCCGCAGCGTCTGGCAACCGTCGCCGCTCTGACAGAATGCGTGATCGTGCGAATTTCAAAGACAGACATCACGCGCGTGATCCACGAAGAGCCGGCGTTCGCCGAGTTGTTTATCTCGCATCTCTTGGCGCGCAACAGTCGTGTCGAGGAAGACCTGGTCGATCAACTTTTCAATTCGAGCGAGAAACGCCTGGCGCGGACTCTTCTGCTGCTGGCAAATTTCGGCAAGGAAGGCAGGCCGGAGCCGATCATAGCAAAAGTCAGCCAGGAGACGCTTGCGGAAATGGTCGGCACGACCCGGTCCCGCGTGAGTTTCTTCATGAACAAATTCCGAAAACTGGGCTTGATCGATTACAACGGCAACATCGAAGTCCACAGCTCATTGTTGAATGTCGTTCTGCGCGATCAACCGCAGCTTAGGCGCTGAAGCGTTTGAGAATCATCCGCGCCATATCGCCGATCCTCCAGTTTCGTCAGAGAGCTATCGACGCATTCGCGCCTGCGGCTGATATGCAATGAGGGCGGCGCGGGCCGCCCTCATTGTTCGGCAAAGATGACGTCGGCAGCGATTTAAGCGTCAATCACCGCTACGATTCGGAGCGTGCTGGGATCCACGATGAGGATCTCATCGCCGACCAGAATGTATTCATAGCCGCGATATTGCGGGGCATATTCCATAATCGAAACAGGCAAGACGTAAAGATGCACTGTTCCTGGAATAGCTTCGCCGACCTTGGTCGAGAAAGGCACTTTTGCCAGGCGCTCGGACTTTTCAACCCGCAACGTGTCGCGAATCTTCGCGTGCTGTTCGCTCGACAGCGCGGCCGGCGGGCCGGACTTGGTCTCGTCTCTTGCCGTGCCCGGAGCCATGCGAGAGTTCGGCGGCTCCGAAGTTTGCGCGCTACCGCCGTGTTCGGCGGCCTGGGGCTTGGTAGCGGCTGGTGCCTGGGCGGTCTCAGCCGGCTTCTCCTTCATGGGCGCCTGCGCGGTTGGCGCCGGGATTTCCTTTGCGGGCGCCTGTGCGGTCGGCGCCGGCTTCATGGGCGCCTGTGCATTGGGCGCCGGTGACTTCTGCGGCGCACTGTTTGGTTGCTGATCCATCTTGCCGCCGGGGGCTTTCGGCTGTTGTGTGGTTGCGCCCGGCGCTTCACGGGTTTCGCCGGTGCCCTGCGCAGAGGCCAAACCGGCCCCGGCGATGAGCGCGGTGGCGGCAACCGTCGCCAGCAAAGTATGTCTTATGGTATTCTTCATTGAAATCTCCAATAAATCTGATTGTTCGTCTGTAACAACCCGAAGGATTGTCTTTACGTTCCAAGTTTTCGGAAAGATTTATACTGTATAAAATTGCTCACATCCGAAGATTTTCCTATGTCCGATTCTGCTGCAGGAGTGCCGATGAATGCTTGAGCGGGCGCCGGGACATCGGCGGCGGTCCGGCCATGGCCGATCGATGCACTTTGCTGGCGAGGAATGAGGCGGGCTTGAGCCTCGCAGCTAACTATTCGGCGGGCTCTTGGGCGTGCGCGCGGCGCTCGCGGGCCCATTGCGCCACCATGAAGCCGACCAGCGCCAGCGGGATGACGCGCTGCCAGCCGAGCGAACGGCCGACCTGGACGGCGGTGGCGAGAATTTTCGGATCGAGCAGCCACGACGGCGCGTGTGCGCGGGCGGCGCGTTCCAGTATAGCGCGCGCGCGCGCCCGCCGTCGCGCCAACAGGCAGACGATGAGGCCGATGATGGCGATCACCACAAAAATTGCCGCCATCACCAGGGCGGCGTAGACGCTGCCTATCTGCAGCGCCAGCCAGTCATAGGCGGCCACGCACAAAAACACGGAGGCGGTCAACGCCGCCAGCGCGACGACGGTCAGCCAAACGACGAAAGACGTGGTGATCCCGGTTCGCGTTTGAACCGCGAGCATCATGTCGTGCATCAGACTTTTGAACATGGCAGTCCCGGCTCACTCAATGCCTTGGCTTCAGCACGGCCTCAGCGGCGCCAATTCTTAACGCCGCCATGTCGCGCCGAACAAGAATCCCAGAGCGGCCACGATCGCCAGCGTCGTATAGGGACGCGTCTTGATCGAATCATCGATGGCCTCGACAAAATTGTCGGAGACTTCGCGCATGGCGTCGACCGCTTCGCGGCCGGTGTCCTGCGCGCCGGCGACCATGTCATCGACGCTGGAGCGCGCCTTCTGCCAGGCGGCGCTGCCCTTGGTGCCGAGGATTTCGCTGACCTGCTCGGCGAGCCGGGCGAAATCGTCGCGCAGCGCCTGCAGATCGGCTTGGATGTCGCCGGAAGCCTCGTTCGCTGCCTTCTTGACGTCGCGCAAGCCTTCGCGCGCGTCATTGGCCGCATCGCGAACGTTCTGCGATGCCGTTGCGGCGGTATTCATGCGAATTCTCCGTGCGTTAGGTTGAGCCAGTTAAGTACATAATCATCCGGGTTCCAAGGAGTTCCATTGATCTCAATCGATGAACTGATAGCTGTCGTTAATCGGGCAAATTGACCTCTTCGGTCGGAAACAAATGGTTGAACACGACCAGGCCGACGATCGACAGCGGGACGGCGAGGAAGGCGCCGAACGGGCCCCACATCCAGGTCCAGAACGCCAACGCCAGCAGCACCAAGAGCGGGTTGAGGGTGAGGCGGCGGCCGACGATGGTCGGCGTGACCAAATGGCCTTCCATGGTGGTGAGAACAATGAAACCGATCGGCGCGATGGCGGCGTGAGCGATGGAAGGAAAGCTCACCAGGCCGACGCCGAACAGCACGATCACCATGATGCCCGGCCCGACATAGGGCACGTAGTTCAGCAAGGCCGCCAGGATGCCGAAGATCACCGGATTGGGATAGCCGATCAGCCAGGTGCCGACGGCGACGATCGCTCCGAGCGCCGCGTTGATGATCGTCACCACGGTCAGATAGCCGGCCAGGTTGCGCTCGATGTCGCGCATGATTTTCAGGAAGCGCAGCTTGGTATCGCGGTTGCCGAACAGCGAAACCAGCGAGGTGCGCAGCTCCATCTGGCCGACCAGGAAGAACAATAGCGTGCCGAAGAACAGCAAGAACTCGCCGGCCGCCGGCGTGACGAAGGCGACCACCGGCAGCACGAAGCTCGATGTCGGCGTATTGACATCGACGGCGCCGTTATTGGTACCGAACAGCGTGGTCTGCAATTCGTGCAGCGCGGCAATCGGCCGCTCGAGCACTGCTAGTCTGTCCTTGATGGTGGCGCCGATCTCGGGCGCGCGCCCGATCCATTCGCTGACCGGGCCGGCGAGCATGGTCGCGGCCAGGCCCAGTGCGCCCAGCCCAAGGGCGACAATGACCAGACTGGAGAGCCACGGCGGAATGCCGCGCCGCTTGGCGCCCTTCACCAGCGGCGCGAGCGTCAAGGCGACGATGGAGGCGGCCAGGATCGGCAGCAGGATGGCGCGGCCGATATAAAGGAAGGCGCCGAATATGATCAGGAAAATGCCGATATTTGCCGCCTGGCCGGCCGACAGCCAGACATTGGTGACGTTTTCCACCGGCGTCGGGTCGCTGATGACCAGCGCGTGACGGACTTCGCGCTTGGCGCGGATATAGTCCACAAAACCCTCCGTCGCCCCTGTACCGGCCCGCCCAATGGCTCATGGAGGTAACGTTAGATCGGAGCAGCCGGTTCCCTGACCGGTGCTTTTGCGCCTTTCCGCAGCGCGATCGGCTTGTTAGAAGGCGCCCCATGACCGACACGCCGGCCAAAGCGCGCGATTACTCGGAAACGCTGTTTCTGCCTAAGACCGACTTTCCGATGCGCGCCGGGCTGCCGCAGAAGGAGCCGGCGATCCTTGAGCGCTGGAATAGCATTGGCCTTTACGGGCGGCTGCGCGCTGCTGGCAAGGGCCGGCCGCGCTTCATCCTTCACGACGGCCCGCCTTACGCCAACGGCAACATCCATATCGGGCATGCGCTCAACAAGATCCTCAAGGACGTGGTGACGCGGAGCCAGCAGATGCTCGGCTTCGATTCCAATTACGTGCCGGGCTGGGACTGCCACGGCCTGCCGATCGAATGGAAGATCGAGGAGGAGAACTACCGCGCCAAGGGCAAGCCGAAGCCGGACTTTTCCGACGCGGCGGCTTTGGTGGCTTTCCGCAAAGAGTGCCGGCAATTCGCCGAGCATTGGATCAAGGTGCAGCGCGAGGAGTTCGAGCGCCTCGGCGTGGTCGGCGACTGGGCGCATCCCTACACGACGATGGATTTTGCCGCCGAGGCGCAGATCGCGCGCGAACTGATGAAGTTCGCGGCGAACGGCACGCTCTATCGCGGCTCGAAGCCGGTGATGTGGTCGGTGGTGGAGAAGACCGCGCTGGCCGAGGCCGAGGTCGAGTATGAGGATTATGTCTCCGATCAGGTGTGGGTGAAGTTTCCGATCGATTACGCCGTAAGCGTAACTCAGGACGAAAGCATCTTTCGGGGTCCCGGCGAGCCTTCAACTCGCAGACGGACGGAACTTGATTCAGAGCTGGAGCGCGCGAGCATTGTTATTTGGACGACTACGCCGTGGACGATTCCTGGAAATCGAGCGATCAGTTTCTCGCATGCAGTCGAATACGGTCTTTACGAGGTTACAGACGCTCCCGAGGCAAATTGGGCGAAGAAAGGTGATCTCTTCGTTCTCGCTGATAAGCTTGCAATTGAGGTGATGAGACAGGCGCGAGTTTTGGCTTACAAGCGCCTTCGTCCAATGTCGACTCGACAGTTGTTGTCAATTGAGTGCCGCCATCCGCTTGCTGGCTTCGATAAGGCATATGGTTTTCTTGTACCATTGCTCCTCGGCGATCACGTCACCGACGACGCCGGCACCGGCTTCGTGCACACCGCGCCCGGGCCACGGTCGCGAAGACTTCGACGTCTGGACCGCGAACGCGGCGAAGCTCGCGGCGCGCGGCATCAACACGAATATTCCCTACACCGTCGACGCCGACGGCCGTTTCACCGATCAAGCGCCGGGCTTTACCGGCAAACGCGTGCTCACCGACAAGGGCGAGAAGGGCGACGCCAACGACGCGGTGATCAAAATCTTGACCGACAACGGCATGCTGATCGCGCGCAGCCGGCTCAAGCACCAATATCCACATTCCTGGCGCTCGAAAAAGCCGATCATCTTCCGCAACACGCCGCAGTGGTTCATCGCGATGGACAAAGACATTGCGGCAGACGGTGACACACTGCGCCATCGCGCGCTCGAAGCCATCAAAGTCACGCGCTGGGTGCCGGCGCAGGGCGAGAACCGCATCAACGGCATGATCGAGAGCCGGCCCGACTGGGTGATCTCGCGCCAGCGCGCCTGGGGCGTGCCGATCACGGTGTTCGTGCGTGAGAAGGGCGATGGCTCGGCCGAAATCCTCCACGACGAAGCGAGTTAATGCGCGTATCGCCGACGCGTTCGAGAAGGAAGGCGCCGACGCCTGGTATGCGCAAGGCGCCCGCGAGCGGTTCCTCGGCTCGCGCGCCAACGAGGACTGGCGGAAGGTCGACGATATCCTCGACGTCTGGTTCGATTCCGGCTCGACGCATGCTTTCGTGCTCGAAGACCCGAAAGTTTTTCCGGCGCTCGCCCATATCAAGCGCAAGGCCGACGGCGGGCCGGAGACGGTGATGTATCTCGAAGGCTCCGACCAGCATCGCGGCTGGTTCCAGTCGTCGTTGTTGGAAAGCTGCGGCACCCGCGGCCGCGCGCCGTTCGATGTCGTGCTGACCCACGGCTTCGTGCTCGACGAGAGCGGCTACAAAATGTCGAAGTCGCTCGGCAACGTCACCGCGCCGCAGGACGTGATCAAGCATTCCGGCGCCGACATTCTGCGCATGTGGGTGTGCGCCGCCGACTATGCCGACGATCTGCGCATCGGCCCGGAAATCCTCAAAACCACCGTCGAGACCTACCGCAAGCTACGCAACACGCTTGCGCTGGATGCTGGGCAATCTCGCGCATTTCGAGGCCGCCGATAAAATCGCCTACGAAAAGATGCCGGAGCTCGAGCGCCTGATGCTGCATCGCCTCGCCGAGCTCGATCCGGCGATCCGCGCGGCTTACGCCGAGTTCGATTACAAGCGCATCTTTGCCGCGCTCAACGGTTTCATGACCTCCGATCTGTCGGCGTTCTATTTCGATGTCCGCAAGGATGCGCTGTATTGCGATCCCTATACGTCGATCACGCGCAAGGCCTGCCTCACCGTCCTCGATCATCTGTTCCGCGCCACGGTGACCTGGCTGGCGCCGATGCTCTGCTTTACCGCCGAGGAAGCCTGGCTGGCGCGCGATCCGGCGGCGCAGTCGGTGCATCTGGAAGACTTTATGTCTGTGCCGCAATCCTGGCGCGACGACGTTCTGGCCGAGAAATGGCGCAAGCTGCGCAACCTCCGCCGCGTCGTCACCGGCGCGCTCGAGCTTGAACGCGCGGCCAAGCGCATCGGCTCCTCGCTTGAAGCGGCGCCCATCGTCTATGTCGCCGATACCGACCTGTTCGGCGTCGCGGTCGGCGCCGATCTCGCCGAACTGTGCATCACCTCGGCGGCGACCCTGGTCGAGGGCGAGGGACCGGCAACGGCGTTCCGGCTCGACGACGTGCGCGGCGTTGCGGTGGAGCCGCGCCGCGCCGAGGGGAAGAAATGCGCCCGCTCGTGGAAAATCTCGCCCGCGGTCGGCGACGATCCGCAATATCCCGATGTCACGCCGCGCGACGCCCAAGCTTTGCGTGAGTGGGAAGACATGCGCAAGGCGGCGGAGTAGGGGGCCTCGTGGCGGACGCAGCACGAGGCGACGCGGACCGCGGCTACGTTTGGGGGTCGCTGAGCGCCTTCGGGCTGATCGTAGCGGCGCTCTCCTGCGCGCTCGACCAGGCCGCAAAATTTTGGCTTGTTGACGTCTTCGATCTCGGCGGTCGCGGCGCCGTGCCGGTGACGCCGTTTGCCGACCTCGTCCTGACCTGGAACACCGGCATCAGCTACGGCCTGTTCCCCCAGCAGGGGCCGGTCGGCCAATGGGCGCTGCTGGCCTTCAAAGTGGCGGCAGTGGCGTTTCTTTGGGCATGGCTGTCACGGGCCTCGTCGCGACTCACCGCCGCAGCGCTCGGGCTGATCATCGGCGGGGCGCTGGGCAATGCCATCGACCGGCTGCATTGGCCCGGAGTTGCGGATTTCGTGCTTTTGCACCTGGAAACCGCCGCCTTTAGCCTTCGGTGGTATGTCTTTAACTTGGCCGATGTGGCGATTGTTGCGGGGGTTGTGGGCCTATTGTATAAATCGGTGTGGGGTGGCAGTGCCGCAAAAGCGCCCTGATCCCGTATTTAAAACAAAGCCTAACGGGGTCGGCGTGGTCTTTTAGACTGCCTTCCGGAGCAAGCGCTCCGGCTTCTCGGGGTGAGGGTTATGCCGCAGATCCGAATTCGGGACCGCAAGGTTGGCCGCGCCATGCTGGTGCACGCCGCGCTCGGCATCGGCTTGGCCGGTCTTTTCCTGTGCACCAATTCCGCCGCCCGCGCCGGCGACGACGACGACAACAGCCCCTCGGTGATGGGCAAGATCATGGAAACGTTCGGCTTGCGCGACCCGAACGGCAGCTACGCCGGCATCGACTATAACGAGCGCTCGCCGCTGGTCGTGCCGCCGACCCGCGATCTGCCGCCGCCGGAAGCTGCGGCCGCGCCGCCAGCGCCGAATTGGCCGAAGGATCAGGACATGATCCGGCGCGCCAAAGCCAAGGCTCAGGAAAAGAAAGTCGCGCCGCATCCGGACTACGTCGCCGATTCCAGCCGGCCGCTGCGGCCGAACGAGCTCGATCCGGCAGGCGCCCCGAAGGTCAATACGCCGTTCGACAGCAGTGCAAGCGCGAATTCGCAGATGGCCGACCCGCGCGACCAAGGAGTCAAAAAGAGCCTGTTCAGCGGCATATTCGCCAAGAAGACCGAATTCACGACCTTCACCGGCGAGCCGTCGCGGGGAACGCTCACCGATCCGCCGCCCGGCTATCTCACGCCGTCGCCGGATCAGCCCTATGGCGTCGGCGAAACGCCGGCGAACTACAAGGTCAAGACGCTCGGCGAGCGGGTGGAGCCGTCGCGCTAGAGCATGATCCGGAAATGCTTGTCCGCGGACTTGGTCCGAGCATGGTGGCAGGCCTTCCGAAGCAAGTGTTCCGAAGCAGGAACAGATCTTGCTCCGCTAATGACGATCGATCGGGCACGGGGCGATCTTCGGCTCGAAGTGGATTCCGACTGAATCGGAAAGCGTAGCAGCCACGCAACGCGGGATATCTTGCGGGGCGCGCTCTCGAACTAACCCGCGGAGGTTATGCTCTTGTCAAAACTGCCGATGCTCACCTTGGCGCTCGCCGGCGTTCTTGCTGGCGGCGCAGGCGCGCAAGCTGCGCCAACGGTCACCGATTTCACCCTCGGCAACGGCCTTGAAGTCGTCGTGATCCCCGATCATCGCGCGCCGGTCGTCACCCACATGATCTGGTACAAGGTCGGCGCCGCCGACGAGACGCCGGGCAAATCCGGCCTGGCGCACTTCCTCGAACATCTGATGTTCAAGGGCACCGAGAAGAATCCCGGCGACACGTTCTCGCAGGACGTCGCCGAAATCGGTGGCCAGGAGAACGCCTTCACCACCTCCGACTATACCGGCTTCTTCCAGCGCGTGCCGCGCGAGCACCTCAAGGAGATGATGGCGCTCGAAGCCGACCGCATCACCGGTCTGGTCCTGACCGACGAGGTGGTGAAGCCCGAGCTCAACGTCGTGCTCGAAGAGCAGAACATGCGGGTCGCCAACAACCCGGTAGGCCGGCTCGGCGAGCAGATGGATGCGGCGCTCTATCTCAATCACCCCTACGGCCGGCCGGCGATCGGCTGGCGCCACGAAATCGAAAAGCTCAGCCGCGACGACGCGCTGGCGTTCTACCGGCGCTTCTATACGCCGAACAACGCGGTGGTGATCGTCGCCGGCGACGTCACCGCCGAAGAGGTCAAGGCCGACGCCGAGGCGACCTACGGCAAGGTCGCCGCGCGCGCCGAGAATAATCCGCGCCAGCATCCCATGGAGCCGGTGCAGGAAGCGCCGCGCACCGTCACGCTGGCCGATTCCCGCGTCGAGCAGCCGAGCGTCACGCGCAACTATCTGGTGCCTTCGGAGACCACGGCCAAGCCGGGCGAGAGCGAAGCGCTCGACGTGCTCACCGGTGTGCTCGGCTCGGGCTCCAATAGCCGGCTCTATCGCACGCTCGTCGTCGACAAGGGCATCGCGCTCAATGCCGGCGCCTCCTATGCGAGCACCGCGCTCGACTACGCCAAGATCGGCGTCTACGGCGTGCCGAAGCCGGGCGTGACCTTGAGCCAGGTCGAAGCCGGCATCGATGCCGTGCTGGCCGACGTCATCGAGCATGGCGTCACCGCGGACGAGCTCGACAGCGCCAAGAACCGGCTGATCGCCGAAGCGGTCTATGCCCAGGACAATCAGGCGACCTTGGCGCGCTGGTACGGCGCGGCGATCGCCTGCGGCGAGACCGTCGCCATGGTCCAGGCCTGGCCCGACCATATCCGCGCCGTCACACCCGAAGCCGTGCAGGCGGTAGCGCGGCAATGGCTCGACCGCCGCCGGTCGGTGACCGGCTATCTCGTCCAAAGCCTCAAGCCCCAAGACCTTAAGCCCGAGGAGAAGCATTCGTGAACGCAATCGTGCGCGCCTTGTCGAAACCCGTCCATCGCGCCGCGGTCGCGATCGCGATACCGTTGCTGACGGCGGTCACGTCCGCGGCACCGGCCTCCGCCACCACCATCGAGCGGGTTGTGAGTGCGAGCGGCATCGAGGCCTGGCTGGTGCACGAGCCGGCCGTGCCGCTGATCGCCATCGACTTCGCCTTCTCCGGCGGCGCCGCGCAGGACCCGGCGGGCAAGGCGGGGACCGCCTATCTCGCCGCCTCGACGCTCAACGACGGCGTC
Organism: uncultured Alphaproteobacteria bacterium; assembly: GCA_963831975.1. Taxonomy (GTDB): domain Bacteria; phylum Pseudomonadota; class Alphaproteobacteria; order Rhizobiales; family Xanthobacteraceae; genus BOG-931. The sequence continues at coordinate 399,803 of CAWHSO010000018.1, read as the reverse complement.
GGTGAGTTCGATTCCAAGACCTTCCATGAACGGCTCGAACGCAAGGCGATCGAGCTGAATTTCAGCGCCGACCGCGACGCGCTGCGCGGCTCGCTGCGCACGCTGTCGGAAAATCGCGACGAGGCGTTCGAGGATCTGCGGCTGTCGCTGACCGCGGCGCGCTTCGATGCCAACGACGTCGAGCTCAATCGCGCGCAAATTCTCTCGGCGCTGCGCCGCGCCACGACGAGCCCGAGCGATATCGCCAACCAGCGCTGGTGGGAAATCGCCTTTGCCGGCCATCCCTATAGCCGCCCGGCGAACGGCACCTTGGAATCGATGCCGAACATCACCGTCGCCGATGTGAAAACCTATGCGCACCGCGTGCTGGCGCGCGACAACCTCAAGATCGCCGTGGTCGGCGACATCGATGCCGCAACCGTCAAGACCATGCTCGATCGCGTGTTCGGCACGCTGCCGGCGAAAGCGGATCTCACGCCGGTCGCCAACGCCGTGCCGCAAGGTCTCGACCGCCGCACCGTCATCAACCTCGACGTGCCCCAGGCGGTCATCGAATTCGGTGGCGCCGGGATCGGCCGCAAGGATCCCGATTTCATGGCCGCCTATATCGTCAACCACATTCTCGGCGGCGGCTCGTTTTCCTCGCGGCTTTACCAAGAGGTGCGCGAGAAGCGCGGACTGGCCTATGGGATTTCCGACAGCCTGTTGTGGTACGACCACACCGCGCTGTTCCTCGGCTCGACCGCGACGCGCGCGGATCGCAGCGGCGAAACCCTCGACCTGGTCCAAAAGGAAATCCGCCGCCTCGGCGAAGACGGCCCGACCGCCGACGAGCTCGCCAAAGCCAAGGCCTATCTCAACTCTTCGTTCGCGCTCAATCTCGACACGTCGAGCAAGATCGCTTCGCTCTTGGTGCAGTTGCAGCGCGACGATCTCGGCATCGATTACATCGCGCGGCGGCCGGCGATGATCGAAAGCGTGACGCTGGACGACGCCCAGCGCGTCGCCAAGCGTCTGCTCAACGGCGGCCTCCTGGTCACCGTGGTCGGCAAGCCCGCGGGCGTCGCCTCGACCGCACCGACGGCGAATTAACTTCCTTCCCTCCCCCTCGTGGGGAGGGGCAGGGGTGGGGGTCGAGAGGTTTTGTTTCATCGTTGACGATCGCTCACGAGCGTCTACGTTCGCGTAAAACCTCCCGACCCACCACCCAACCCTCCCCCACAAGGGGGGAGGGCTAAGAAGCTGCGCCATGATCCGCGTCACCGACCGCATCTCCATTGACGAGCGCGAAATCGAAGAAAGCTTCGTGCGCTCGTCGGGGCCGGGCGGGCAGAACGTCAACAAGCTCTCGACCGCGGTGCAGCTTCGCTTCGACGTGCGGCACTCGCCGTCGCTGCCGGACGACGTGAGCGCGCGATTGCAGCGGCTCGCCGGCTCGCGACTGACCCGCGACGGCGTGCTGGTCATCATCGCGCAAAGCCACCGCACCCAAGGGCGCAATCGGCAGGATGCGCTGGACCGCCTCATTCAACTGATCCGCCAGGCCGCCGTTGCGCCGATCAAGCGGCGGCCGACCAGGCCGACCAAAGCGTCGCGCGAGCGCCGCATCGAAGGCAAGAAACGCCGCGCCGGTATCAAGCACTTGCGCCGCGCCAAGCCGGCGTTCGATTAAGAACGGGCTTGGCGAAACGGAAAAGCGCCGCTCAAATCTTGCGAATAACATTCTACATATCCGCAAATCCATATTGAAATTCTCGCTGGAGTATGTGCCCACTGCGAGCTTGCGAATAAGTCTAGGGGCGCACCATGACTGACCTTCCGGATGAAGGCGTTGTCAAAGCGGTGATTTATCCTTCGATCGGCGTGGCGCGGGTCGGCAACAGCGAAGCCGAATATTTCATTGGCCCGGAAACGCTGGAGCCGCCGCCGCTGCCGATCGGATCGTATCGGGATGCGACAGGTGCGTTGAAACGCCAGGCTGCACGTTTCCGCATCTACGGCGTGAATGCCAAAGGCCAGATCATTCGGGAATTGTCCGGCGACAACAGCGACGCCGAGATCGTCTGGTCGGTGCAATTGGCGAATACCAAGGCTGCTTGGTACGGCTTCCAGTTGGCACTGGACATTCCAGAAGCGGCCTCGGCGCCGCCGACGACGTTGCGCAATGCCGCCATCGCCGACCGCAGCAAGCTGTCGATCGCACCGTCGGCGAAATCGGTGAGCGGCCGTAACGGCGGACCGCAAAAGTTCGACGACGGCGCCTTCCTGGATAAAAAAGTTTATCTTGGCGAGATATTCACCGACGCCGCCGCGCGTTTGATCGTCCTCGGGGGCCGCGGCAGTTCGCAATCCAACGATGGCAGTCGGGCCGTAACCTTCGCCAATAATGACGGCTGGCACGATGACGTAGCGGATGGGCCGGTTACGGCAAAAGTGAAACTGAACGGTACCGAACTCGAGGTGATACCGGCCTGGGTGATCGTCGCGCCGCCGAACTATGCACCGCAGCGTAAATCGGTCCGGACCATGTGGGACCTGATGCGGGACGTCGCGATCAAGGCTGGCATGCTGGCAGCGCCGACGCGGCCGTCCTTCACCCACGACATCCTGCCGATATTTCAGCGCCTGAACGGTTTGCAGTGGGTCAATGCCGGTTTCGCCGCTGGTTGGGGCTGGAAGGGGGCGTTTGACGTCTCGAGCCCCGAAGCCATCGCGCGATTGGCCGACCCGGATCCGGCCGGCCAGGAATTCCGGCATACGATCGCCATTCAATTCCGGCGCTTCGACGTCGATTCATGGTCGCCCAAGCCTTGGCCTTGGCTCTACGGCGATGCGATGAACCTGCCGCCCGCGCCTACGCCACGACAATATTCGGCTTTGTCCGATTGCCAGCTGGCGATGCTCGACCAATGGGCAACCGGCGTTTTCGAAGCGGACTACGATCCGTCCCAGGCGCCGCCCGCCGATATCGATAAAATCCCTATCGCCGCTCAGGGCGACGCGCTGACCAAGGCCGCTTTGGAATTTTGTCTGGCGGACGCGTTTCATCCTGGCTGCGAGATGACTTGGCCGGTCCGTGCCAAGACCATGTACATGGCGCCGTTTCGCTTTCTCCATGCGCCGGATGGGTCGGTCGAGCCTGATCTGGGACCGGTTTTGACCAGCGACAATGTGACGGTCGCCAATGGACCGCTCTACGGCCAATTGCCCGGCAGCGTGACCCGCTGGATGGCGGTACCGTGGCAGACCGATACCGCCAGTTGTCTATCCGGCTACATGGCCGAATATGATCCCTATGTGCCGGCATTCTGGCCGGCCCGGGTGCCGAACGAAGTGCTGACGAAGGAAAATTACGACATCGTCGGCGACAAAATCGGCCGATGGCGCAACGCCGGGCGGCTTTCGCCCAACGCGCAAAATGGATCGACCCGCTCGGCCACGGCAACTATATCGATCAGATCAACAATATGATTGCGCATTTCGATCATCTCGGCGTCGTCGAAATGCGGCGCGGACCCGCCGATACCAAGGCGTTTCCGGCAGAGCTGGAAGTCGAGGATCGGCACACGCCGATTGAGGGCGTGACGCCGGCACCGGCGGTCGAGAGCTTGTCAGCCGAGCAGCGCACCAAAACCCTGGCGTTGCCGGTGGACGGCGCGCCGGCCGCCGCGCGGCGGGTCGACATTTCCGGCATCGACAAATACCGCCGCTTTCCGCGTGGTCTGCCGGCGCAGCTCAAATAGCCATGCTGCAAATAACCGTGCTGGACGTCGACGTCGTCATTGTCGGCGCTGGGCCGGCCGGCGCCGTGGCGGCTCTCAATCTCGCCCCGTTCCGGCGGGTGCTGCTGGTCGATCGCGTCGCGGTGCCGCGATGGCGGATTGGTAAATCGCTACCGGGCGCCGCGCGCCGGCTGCTTTCGGACATGGGGTTGTGGCAGGATTTCCTGGCCGACGGCCACATGCCCTGCCATGCGTATCGCGGCGCCTGGGTTTCGGCCGAACCGGTCGAACGCGACACGCTGCACGACCCGCTCGGACCGGGATGGCATATCGATCGGGCGCGCTTCGAGCGGCGACTGCGCGCGGTCGCCGTAGCGCGCGGGGCGCAGCTATTGGCGCCGGCGCGGCCCGAGACCATCGCGCGAGACGCCGGCGGCTGGCGGCTGGCGATCGACCACGACGGCACACGCGTCGACATACGATCCCGATTGCTGATCGACGCCGGCGGCCGCGGCTCGCGATTGCTCGCGAATTTCGGCGGCGAGCGGCAGATTGCGGATCGTCTTATTTGCGGTTGGGCACGTTACGAATCCGCCGGTATGCCGGCCGGTGTCATTCACATCGAGGCGGAGCCCGACGGGTGGTGGTATGCGGCACCTTTGCCGGATGGGGCGGGCGTGCTCGCCTTCCACACCGATGCTGATCTGCCGACCGCACGCACGGGATATTCGTCCGCTGCGATCGCCGAGCGCGCCAAAGAACTACCGATGATCGGCCCGCTCCTTGAAGGCGGAGCGCGGAACTGCACCCGGGCCGGATTTTGCGCCGCGCACAGCGCGAAGCTCAGTTCCGCAGCGGGGCCCGACTGGATCGCGATTGGCGATGCCGCTTTGTCGTTCGATCCGTTGGCTTCGCAGGGACTGTTCAACGCCCTCTATACCGGGCTCGCCGCCGCCGAGGCTGCGAACCGCCACCTCACCGGCGACGGCGAGGCGCTGCGTGCTTATGCCGCCGAGTTGGAGCCGGTTCGCGAGACCTATGTCGCTCATCTCGCGGCTTGGTATGGGATCGAGCGGCGCTGGCCGGAACGCCCGTTCTGGCGCCGGCGGCAAGGCCGGGACGGCGTCGTCGCCGGACAATAGGGTTGTCCTTGGCCGCCCCTCGATCCAGGTTACGTTGACCGCAGAGCAAGTCGCCTATGCCCGTTCGCCAGCTTTCCGAAGCCATCGTCAACCGCATCGCCGCCGGCGAGGTGGTCGAGCGTCCGGCGAGCGTGGTCAAGGAACTGGTCGAGAACGCGCTCGACGCCGGCGCGCGCCACATCGACGTGCTCACCGACGGCGGCGGCCGCCGCCTGATCCGCGTCACCGACGACGGCGAGGGCATGAGCCGGGCCGATCTTGCGCTCGCCATCGAGCGCCATGCCACATCGAAGCTTGCCGACGACGATCTGGTTTCGATCCGCACGCTGGGCTTTCGCGGCGAGGCGCTGCCCTCGATCGGTTCCGTGGCGCGATTGTCGATCGCGACGCGGCACGCAAGCGAGCCCCATGCCTGGGCGATCGAGGTCGATGCCGGCGCCAAATCCGCCATCAAGCCCGCGGCGCTCAGCGAAGGCACCCGCGTCGAAGTGCGCGATCTGTTCTACGCCACGCCGGCGCGGCTGAAATTCCTCAAGCTCGACCGCACCGAGGCCGAAGCCGTGCGCGAAGTGGTGCGCCGCCTCGCCATGAGCCGGCCCGATGTCGCCTTCACGCTGGCCGGCGAGGAACGCGCGCCGGTGACCTTTGCCGCGGCACTGCCCGGCGCCACCGGGCGGCTGACGCGGCTCGGCGACATTCTCGGCGCCGACTTCCGCGCCAACGCGGTCGAGATCGCCGCCGAACGCGAGGGTGTCGTCATCGACGGCTTTGCCGCGCTGCCGACGCTGACGCGGGCCAACGCGCTCGGCCAATATCTTTTCGTCAACGGCCGGCCGGTGCGCGACAAGCTTCTCATCGGCGCGGTGCGCGGCGCCTACGCCGATTATCTGCCGCGCGACCGGCATCCGGTGCTGGCGCTGTTCGTCGCGCTCGATGCGCGCGAGGTCGACGTCAACGTGCATCCGGCCAAGGCCGAGGTGCGCTTCCGCAATGCGGGTCTGGTTCGCGCGCTGATCGTATCGGCGCTCAAATCAGCGCTCGCCCGCGAGGGTACGCGCGCGGCGACGACCGGTGGCTCGGCGACCATCGCCGCGTTCCGGCCTGCCGCCGTGCCGATCCGCAGTTGGGACTGGCGCCGTTCGCCGGCACGGCCGAACGATGCGCGGCGGTCTTACATGCCGTCGCGCGGCGGCAGCTTTGCGGAAGCCGCGCAAGCCGCGTTCGATGTCGGCACGCCGACCGCGGACCTGCGCGTCGAGGCGACGGAGCCGGCTGCCGAATTGATCGACCAGCCGCTCGGTGCGGCGCGCGCCCAGGTGCACGAGACCTATATCGTGGCGCAGACCCGCGACGGCCTGGTCATCGTCGATCAGCACGCGGCGCACGAGCGCATCGTCTACGAAAAGCTTAAGGCGGCGATCGACAAAGCGGGTGTGGCGCGGCAGATTCTGCTCATCCCGGAAATCGTCGAGCTCGACGAGGCCGACGTCGAGCGCCTCGTCGCGCGCGCCGAGGAACTCGCGCGCTACGGTGTCGTGCTCGATGCCTTCGGTCCCGGCGCGGTGGCGCTGCGCGAGACGCCGTCGCTCCTCGGCGAGATCGACGGCGCGGGCCTGGTGCGCGATCTCGCCGAACATATCAGCGAATGGGACGAGACCTTGCCGCTGGAGCGCCGTCTGATGCAGGTCGCGTCCTCCATGGCGTGCCACGGCTCGGTGCGCGCCGGCCGCCGCCTCAAGCCCGAAGAGATGAACGCGCTGTTGCGCGAGATGGAGGCGACGCCGAATTCCGGCCAGTGCAATCACGGCCGCCCGACTTATGTGGAACTAAAACTCACCGACATCGAGCGCCTGTTCGGGCGGCGTTAGCCGCAATCCGCGGAGTATTGGATGTCTTGTCGTCGGCCGTTGGCTGTTGTGATGTTGTTTGTTTTGTTGAGCGTGCAGGCCCGCGCGCAGGAATGGCCGACGCGGCCGGTGACCATGGTGGTGCCGTTCGCGCCGGGCGGCGTGTACGACACGCATGGGCCGCGTTTACGCCGCGGCGCTTTCCGACATTTTGGGCCAACAGGTCATCGTCGAGAACGTGCCGGGCGCCGGCAGCTTGACCGGCGCGGCGCGGATTTCGCGCGCCGATCCCGACGGCTATCAGCTGCTGCTTGGCGGCGAAGTCGCCCAATGCCCAAGTGCAGCTCATCCACAAGGAGCCGCCTTACGATGCCGCGACCGATTTCGCAGCCGTTGCCTTGGTCGCCCAGCAGCCGCTCATCTTGACCACGCGGCCCGGCATCCCGGCGAGCTCGCTGCCGGACTTCATCGCCTACGCCAAGGCCAACCAAGCCAAGATGCAATATGGCTCGCCCGGCACTGGAACCGGCTCGCATCTCGCCTGCGCTCTGTTCAATGTCCGCATCGGCGTCGAGATCACTCACGTGCCTTACCGCGGGCTCGCGCCGGCGATGCAAGATCTGCTCGCCGGCCGCATCGATTACATGTGCCCGACCATCACGACTGCGATGGCGCAATTGCAAAGTCACGCGGTGCAGGCGCCGGCGGTGATTGGCAGCGAGCGCTCACCGGCATTCCCCGACATCGCCACCGCCGACGAGCAGGGGCTGAAAGGCTTTGCGGCCAACAGCTGGAACGCGATCTTTTTGCCCAAGGCGACGCCTTCCGTCATCGTCACCAAGCTCAATGCGGCGGTGCTCAAGGCGATGGCGACACCTGCGGTGGAGCAACGCGTGCGCGAGCTCGGCGCGGCATTGCCGCCGCCGGAGCACCGCACCCCGCAATATCTGCAAAGCTTCGTTACAAGCGAGATCAAAACCTGGGGCGATGCCATGAAGGCAGCGGGTATCACGCCGGAATAGCAAGCCGCAGCATGACAAACTCGGTATCGTCATAGGCGCGGCGCTCGATCTCGGCAAAACCCTCCGGCGCCGCGAACGCGGATTTCTTTGCCTCCTCGACGACGATCAGCGCATCCGGCACGAACCATCCTCCGGCGCGCGCCGAGGCGAGCGCCTGTTCGGCGAGACCCTTGCCGTAGGGCGGATCGAGGAAGGCGAGCGAGAACGGCTCTACCGGATGCGCCGGACCGAGCTTGGTGGCGTCGCGGCGAAAGATGCGGGACGTGCCGCCGAGGCCAAGCGTTGCGACATTCTCGCGCAAGCAGCGCGCGTGCTTCGGCGCCGTCGTCGACGAACAGCGTGAACGCGGCGCCGCGCGACAGCGCTTCGATGCCGAGCGCGCCGGTGCCGGCGAACAGGTCGAGCACGCGTGCGCCTTCGATCGGATTGTCGTAGGCATGCACCAGGATGTTGAACACCGCTTCGCGCAGCCGGTCGGCGGTCGGACGGATCGTTGGCGATTTCGGCGCGGCGAGCGTGCGCCCGCGCAGGCTGCCGCCGACCACGCGCATCAGCGGCGGCCTTTGGGATGACTACGCCGCGGGCCGGATGCGCGGTCAGGTGAGGAGCGGCGGCGGCCGTGCTTGCCGCGCTTTTCCGGCTGCTTTTCCGGCAGCTCGCGCGGCGGCGGTTGGCCGTGGCGCTCGACCGGCACTGGGCGGCCCTTGCGATCCGTCAGCACCTCGGCGCGCATTTCGTCCGCCGGACGCTGCCGTGGCGTTTCATCATTGCGGCGCGCGCCGTGGAATTTGCGCTGCAGTTTCTTGCCCGGGCGTTCCTCTTCGTGCACGCGCCAGGAATGACTTCGGGGGTTTGCGCGGCGCGGTCTCGCGCCGCGTGTCCTTGTCCGGCGCCGGCGGGCGCGGGACGAGCGGCATCGAGAAATCGACGCCCGATTTCGCGACCAGCTGCGCGCCGAGCTGTTCGCGCAAAGTCCGGGTGCGGATTTCCTCGACCTGCGCCCGCCTTGAGCTCGGCGAGCTGGAACGGGCCGAACGAGACGCGGATGAGCCGCGTCACGTCGAGGCCGAGATGGCCGAGCACATTGCGCACCTCGCGGTTCTTGCCCTCGCGAATCGCAAAGGTGAGCCAGAGGTTGGCGCCCTGCACGCGCTCGATCGTGGCTTCGATGGCGCCGTAGTGGATGCCGGAGAGGGTGAGCCCCGCGCGCAACTGGTCGAGTTGCGCCTGGTTCACCTTGCCGTGGGCGCGCACCCTGTAGCGGCGCAGCCAGCCGGTCGCCGGCAGTTCGAGCACGCGGGCGAGCGCGCCGTCATTGGTGAGGAGCAACAGCCCCTCGGTATTGAAGTCGAGCCGGCCGACGCTGATCAGGCGCGGCAGGTTTTCCGGCAGATGCTCAAAAATGGTCGGCCGGCCCTGTGGGTCGGCGTGGGTCGTCATCAGGCCGCGCGGCTTGTGATAGAGGAACAGCCGCGTGCGCTCGCGCTCCGGCAACGGCGCGCCATCGACAGTGACGCGGTCCTGCGCGGTGACGTTGCAGGCCGGCGAAGTGATTACGGCATCATTGACCGCCACGCGGCCGGCGGCGATCCAAGCTTCCGCCTCGCGCCGCGATGCCAAGCCGGCGCGGGCGATCACCTTGGCGATGCGCTCGCCGGGTTTGTGCTGTTCGGTGTTGCCGTTCATAGTCCTGCTCGTTGAGAACGGCTGATAGCAGAGCGGCTCGCGGGGGACCATGACTTCCTTCATGGACATGGCACTGGACGAAGCCCGCGCCGCCGGCGCGCGGGGCGAGGTGCCGGTCGGCTGCGTTATCGTGCGCGACGGCGCCGTCGTCGCCCGCGCCGGTAATCGGACCTTGGCCGACCGCGATCCGACGGCTCATGCCGAGATCATCGCGATCCGGGCGGCCGCGGCCTTGCTCGGCTCCGAACGGCTCGACGACTGCGACCTCTATGTCACGCTGGAGCCCTGCGCCATGTGCGCCGGCGCGGTCGCTTTCGCCCGTATCCGCCGGCTTTATTACGGTGCCGCCGATCCCAAGGGCGGCGCAGTGGACAATGGCGTGAAGTTCTTCGCGTCGCCGACCTGCCATCATCGGCCGGAGGTCTATGGCGGATTGGCGGAAGCCGAAGCCGGCGCGCTGCTGAAGGATTTTTTCCGGGAACGCCGCTAAGCCGCAAGCAGCGCGCCGAGCTTCTCCTTCACTTCGGCCTTCACCGCGTCGGCGGTGCGCAAAATGGCGCTCGCCTGATAAAAATCCAGCGTACGGAAGATCGTGACATTGGGCCGGATCACGAGATCGGCGGGGGCGTGCTTGTGTTTGGCCGCGACGATGGTCGACCCCATGATCTGCAGCGTCGTGAACATGCTTTCCCACGCGCTCGGAATGTCGTTTCGTCCCGCGTCCGGCGCGCCGAAGACATCGACGGCGACGGTGACGTCGGCGCGCTCGCGCACTTGATCGAACGGCAGCGGATTGGTGGCGCCGCCGTCGACCAGAATGCAGCCGCCGATCGCCACCGGACGGAACAGGCCGGGAATGGCGATCGAACTCGCCAGCGCCGGATGCAGCGGGCCGGATGTGAAGGCCGCTTCCTGGCGCCGATGCAGATCGGTCGCCATCACCGTGAGCGGGATCTTAAGCGCGGAGAAATCCTGCGGCACGGCCTCGGGCAAAAACTGTGCGCAGAATTTCTCGGCGTCGAGTTGCGTTGCCTGGCCGAACGCGCCGGCGAACAGGTCGGCCAGCGTGCCGGCGCGCGCGGCGATGAGCCGGCGCGTGATCTCGCCGCGGTTATGCGCCAGCGTGATGACGTGACGGCGGATATCCTTGCCGCGCATCCCCGCGGCGTAGGCGGCACCGACCAGCGCGCCGATCGAGGTGCCGGCGATGGCTGTGGGTTTGACACCCAAATCGTCCAGCGCTTCGATCAGCGGGATATGCGCGAGCCCACGCGCGCCGCCGCCGCCGAGCGCCAGCGCGAACGTCTTCATGCGCCGGCAGCCTGCGCGAACTCCCAGGCTTTGGCGGCGAGCGGGCCCACCAAATCGGCCTTGGCCGCGGCGAAGGCGCTGGTCGCGGTGCCGTCGCGCACGCGGCCGGCGATGCCTTGCAGGATCGCGGCGAGGCGGAAGAAATTATAGGCGAAGTAGACCGGCAAATGCGGCCGCGGATCGAGGCCGGTGCGTTTCACGTACGCCTCGACATAAGCTTCGAGCGAAGGAATGCCGAGCGCGGCGATGTCCTGGTCCACGAGCGAGCCGGTGCCGGCATCCGACGGCGGCATGTGCCATTGCATTAGATGATAAGAAAAATCCGCCAGCGGATCGCCGAGCGTGGAGAGCTCCCAATCGAGCACGGCGGCGATCTGCGGCGCGTCGGGCTTAAGGATGATATTGTCGAGCCGGTAGTCGCCGTGCACCACGCGCGGCGGTTGGCTTGGCGGCAGATGCGCCGGCAGCCAGGCGATCAGGCGCTCCATGTCCTCGATCGATTGGGTCTCGGACGCGCGGTACTGCTTCGACCAGCGCTCGACCTGGCGCGACACGTAATTCTCGCCGCGGCCGTAGTCCGACAGGCCGATCGCGGCCGGATCGAATGAATGAAGCCGCGCGATGGTTGAGTTCATGGCGTCGTAAACGGCCGCGCGCTCGGCCGGATTGGACGCCGGCATCTGCGGCTCCCAGAACACGCGGCCTTCGACATAAGCCATGACGAAGAATGGCGTGCCGGCGACCGTGTCATCGGCGCAATAGAGCACCGGCTCGGCGACCGGAAAGCCTTGGGCGGAGAGCGCGCTGATGATGCGGTGCTCGCGGTCGACCGCGTGCGCGGAGGGCAAGAGCTTGCCCGGCGGTTTTCGCCGCAGCACGTAGCGCCGCAGCGGCGTTTCCACGAGATAAGTCGGGTTCGATTGGCCGCCCTTGAACTGGCTGACCACGATGGGGCCGGAGAATCCGGCGACATGAGCGCGCAAATAGTCTTCGAGCCGCGCCACGTCGAAACGCAGCCGCTCGGCGACCTCGCGGGTGCCGGAAAAGGCGCTCTGGCGGTCGATCGTCGTCATGGTGCGGGATTCTAGCCCGCGCTGAAGAATTCCAGCAATGCCTGCGCGGTGGCGGCCGGGTTCTCCTCGGGCACGTAGTGGCCGCTTTCGATAGCGAAGCCGCGCAGGTCCGGCGCCCAGTCGCGCCAGGTCGCGAGCGGATCGATGCCGGCATTGGCGGGCAACCCGCCGGTGCCCCACAGCGCCAGCACCGGGCAGCCGATCTTGTGGCCGGCGGCGCGGTCGGCTTCGTCGTCGGCGAGGTCGGTGGTGCGGCCGGCGCGGTAGTCCTCGCACATGGCGTGGATGCGCAACGGGTCCTGGTAGGCGGCATGGTAGTGCGCAAGCGCGCGCGGATCGAAGCACCGAGATGTCCTTTGCCTTGGCGCCGGCGCGCGCCCGGGAATCGAAGAAGAACGCCGGATCGTGGCCGATCAGGGTCTCGGGAAACGGCGCCGGCAGCGCCAGGAAGGTCCAATGCCAGGCGCGCGAGGCGAGCCGCGCGTCGAAGCGGTGCCACATGTCCCAGGTGGTGATGATGTCGAGCACGGCGAGTTGCTCGAGCCGGCCGGGATGGTCGAGCGCAAGCCGATAACCGACCCGCCCGCCGCGATCATGGCCGGCGAGACGAAAGCGGACGAAGCCGAGCGTCTCCATCGCTTCGACCATGACGGCGGCCATGGCGCGCTTGCTATAGGGCGCGTGCTCGGCGTCCGCTTCCGGCACCGCGGACCAGCCGTAGCCGGGCAGGTCGGCGATCACGAGGGTGAAATGCGACGCCAGCTCCGGCGCCACGCGATGCCACATCACGTTGCTCTGCGGATGGCCGTGCAGCAAAAGCAGCGGCGGCCCGCTGCCGCCGACGCGGGCGAAGATTTTTCCGATCGAGGTGTCGATCCAGCGCGCGGCGTAACCGGGATAGAGGTCGGCGAAGTCGGGCATTATTGCGACTCGCGTTCGACCGCGCGCCAGCCGATGTCGTGGCGATAGAATCCTTCGGGCCAGCGGATGCGGGAGATCGCCTCGTAGGCGCGGGCCTGCGCCTCGCGCACCGTCTTGCCGATCGCCGAGACGTCGAGCACGCGGCCGCCATTGGCGAGGATGCGGTTGCCGTCGGCCTTGGTGCCGGCGTGGAAGATTTCCACGCCCTCGACCTTGGCGGCATCGTCGAGGCCCTCGATGACGGAGCCGCGCGCGTAATCCCCCGGATAGCCCTTGGCGGCCATCACCACGGTGAGCGCGGGGTCCGGATACCAGCGCAGGTCGAAGGATTTCAGCTGGCCGTCGCGGCTCGCCAAGCAGCGCCGGCACGAGGTCCGACATCAGGCGCAGCATCAGCACTTGGGTTTCCGGATCGCCGAAGCGGGCGTTGTATTCGATCAGCTTCGGCCCGTCGGCGGTGATCATCAGGCCGGCGTAGAGCACGCCTTTATACGGCGCGCCCATAGCCTGCATCGCCCGCAATGTCGGCGTGATGATTTCGGCCATCACGCGCGCGCTCATGGCGGCATCGATATTCGGCGCCGGCGAATAGGCGCCCATGCCGCCGGTGTTCGGTCCTTGATCGCCGTCGAAGGCGCGCTTGTGGTCCTGCGCCGTGGTCAGCGCGATCGCGGTCGCGCCGTCGCACAGCGCGAAGAAGGACGCCTCCTCGCCGGTCGAGGAATTCTTCGATGACGACCTCGCCGCCGGCTTCGCCCAAGCCGCCGCCGAACATCATGTCGATGGCGGCTTCGGCCTCGGCCACGGTTTGCGCCACCACCACGCCCTTGCCGGCGGCAAGGCCGTCGGCCTTGACCACGATCGGCGCGCCGCGCGTGCGCAAATAGGTTTTGGCCGGGTCGGCTGCGCGGAAGCGCTCATAGGCCGCGGTCGGAATGCCGTTCTCCCGGCACAAATCCTTGGTGAAGCCCTTGGAGCCTTCGAGCCGCGCCGCGGCCCGCGTCGGCCCGAACGCCTTGATGCCGGCGGCTTCCAGGTCATCGACGATGCCGGCGCACAGCGGCGCCTCCGGCCCGACCACGACCAGATCGATGCGGCGAGCCCGGCAAAACGCGATCACCGCGCCATGATCGGCGACGTCGAGCGTCAACGCATTCGGCCTCCCGCGCGATGCCGGCATTGCCCGGGGCGCAGATCAGCCGGTCCGCGAGCGGGCTTGCCGCCATTTTCCAGGCCAGCGCGTGCTCGCGCCCGCCGGAGCCCAACAGCAGGATATTCATGGGTCGGAACGCATATCTTTGCTAGGAATTAGCGCAACGGCAGGCTATCGGGGCCTTGACCCACGCCCGCGACGCACAACACTAATTGGGTCGGAAGCAAAAGCCCATGGACCGCGCCCGGCCATCCACATTTCGCTCCGGTCGGGACATCAGGAGAGCGCGATGAATCGTCCGGCCGTCGGTGTGGCATTGCTGCTGGCGCTCTGCGCCGGCGGACCATCGCGCGCGCGGGCCGAGACCATCGCGGTTTTCACCAAGAACCAGGGCAGCCCGATCTTTGCCGCGCTGCGCGCCGGCGCCGCGGTCGCGGCCAAGAATCTCGGCGTGCAGGTGGTGAACTATGTGCCGTCGACGGCGGACAGCGTGGCCGAGCAGAACAAGCTGGTCGACGACGCCATCAAGGACAAGCCGGACGCCATCGTCTTCGTGCCGGTCAAGTTCACCGAAGCCGACAGCGCGGTGAAAAAGATCAATGCCGCGCAAATTCCGCTGGTCAACGCCAACGAGCCGCTCGTCAATGCCACGCATCGTCGGCTATGTCGGCACCAACGACGTCTCGCTGGCGCGCGAGACCGGCCGTTACCTGCTCAAAGCGCATGAACGGCAACGGCAATGTCGTGATCCTCGACGGGCCGGACACCAATTTCACCGCGCAAGGCCGCGGCCAAGGCTTTCGCGACGTCATCAAGGAATTTCCCGACGTAAAACTCCTCGACGGCAAGTCGGCCAATTATCAGCGCGCGCGAGGGCAAGACAAGTGGCGGCCGGCTTCTTGAGCAGATATCGCGCATGTCGACGGCATTCTTGCCGGCAACGATCCGATGGCGATGGGCGCGGTCGACGCGCTCAAAGCCGCCAACCGCAAAGCCCTGGTCGTCGGCATCAATGCCAGCCGCGAGGTGATGGATCTGATCAAATCCGGCGACATCGTCGGCAGCGGCGACTACGATACCTTCGCGCAAGGCTGCCTCGCCGTCGAAATGGCGGTGCGCAGCCTCCGCAAAGAGGACGTCCCGCGGGAGCTCATGCTCAAGCCGACGGTGATCGACAAGACCAATGACGCGCCGTTCGATCAGCCGTTCGAAAAACGCGAATGTCCGACGCTCGAGCAACGTCGACAGGCAATGATCGGCCGATCAATCGACGAGGCACGGCATCAAGGGACAATGGCTTTGGACGAACCGCGGCTCAATCTGCCGGAACTGACCGTCTCCGAACTGTCGACGGCGCTCAAGCGCACCATCGAGGACGCTTACGGCTATGTGCGGGTGCGCGGCGAGCTCGGCAAAGTGAGCTACCACGGCAACGGCCACGTCTATTTCGATCTCAAGGACGAGCGCGCCTGCATCGCCGGCGTGATCTGGCGCGGCACCGCGCCGCGCATCAAGCTTCAAGCTCGAAGCCGGCCTCGAAGTGGTGATCACCGGCCGGCTCACCACCTATCCCGGCCGCTCGCAATATCAGATCATCGTCGAGACGCTGGAGCCGGCCGGGCTCGGCGCGCTGATGGCGCTGCTCGAGGAGCGCAAGCAAGAAATTCATCGCCGAAGGCCTGTTCGACGAGGCGCGCAAGCAGCTCTTGCCGTATCTGCCGACGGTGATCGGCGTCATCACCTCGCCGACCGGCGCCGTCATCCGCGATATTTTGCACCGGCTTGCCGACCGCTTTCCGCGCCACGTGCTGGTTTGGCCGGTGAAGGTGCAGGGCGAAGGCTCCGCCGCCGAGGTCGCCGCCGCGATCGAAGGCTTCAATGCGCTCGCCGGAGCAGCGGCGCGCTGCGGCGGCCCGATCTTCTGATCGTCGCCCGCGGCGGCGGCTCGCTGGAGGATTTGTGGTCGTTCAACGAGGAGATCGTGGTGCGCGCGGCCGCCGCCAGCATGATCCCGCTGATCTCCGCGGTCGGCCACGAGACCGACGTGACGCTTGATCGATTTTGCCGCCGACCGGCGCGCGCCGACGCCGACCGCGGCGGCCGAGATGGCGGTGCCGGTGCGCGCCGACCTTCTGGTCGATATCGATTCGCTGGCGCGGCGCGCGCTCGGCTGTTGGCGGCGCAATCAGGAGGCGCGCCGCACCGAATTGCGCTCGGCGGCTCGCGCGCTGCCCGACGCCGACGAAGTTTTGGCGCTGCCGCGGCAGCGGCTCGATCACGCCGCGGCCGCGCTGGCGCGGGCGCTGCGCGCCAATGCGCAAATCCACCGCGTGGGCTTCTCGCGCATCGGCGGCCGCTTGAGCCCGCAACTTGCTGCGCACCAATGTCGAGCGCCGCCGCGAGCGCTATACCGGCATCGCGCACCGGCTGCGCGCCAGCGTGGCGGCGAATATCGAGACCTATCGCACGCGGATCGCGCGCCAGCGCGAGCGCGTCGTCACGTTCGCGCAACGCGCCGAGCGCGCCGTGCGTACGCTGATCGCAACGCGGCTCGCCCGCTGCGAGCGCGACGGGCAATTGCTCGCGGCGTTCTCCTATCGCGGCGTGCTCGCGCGCGGCTTTGCGCTCGTCCGCGACGCCGCCGGCCAGCCGTTGCATAGCGTTGCGGCTGCCGTCGCCGGCATGCCCATTCGAAATCGAGTTCTCCGATGGCCGCGTCGGCGCGCGCGTCGACGGCGCGTCGTCTGCCGATACGCCGGATGAACCGACAAAGCCGCGGGCAAAGCGCGGCGGCGGTGCAGGGCAGGGCGATCTGTTCTAAGGCAAGCTTCAGGCGGGTGCCGCGGCAAAAATGCGTTCGATCAGCGCGTCGAGGCGCTCGCCCGCAAGCTTGGCGGACGCGGCGTGGTAAGCCGGGCCGGATCGGATTGAAGAAGGAGTGGCCGGCCTCGGCGTAGAGAAAGATCTCGATATTGGGCCGCTGCGCCGCCGCTCGCGTCACCGCGTCGATCTCCGGCCGCGGAATGTGCGGGTCCTTCAGCCCATAGTGCAGTTGCACCGGGCAGTTCACCTGGGCGAATTCGGCGTCATGCTTGGCGATGCCCATGCCGTAGAACGACACCGCGGCATCGACGCCGGCCCGCGCCGCGGCGACGAAGGCCATGCGGCCGCCGGCGCAGAAGCCCAGCGCAAAAACTTTGCCGTTCGAAAACGGCTGCGCGCGCAGCCATTGCACCGCGGTGCCGATATCGCGGCCGGCGGCATCGACGTCGAAGGCGGCGAGCCGCGCCCAGGCGGCGTCGCGGTCCGGGCCTTCGAAGGCGAGCTCGCCCGGATAAGCGGAGCGCCAGAACAGATTCGGTATCAGCGCGTTGAAGCCGCGCCGCGCATAATCTTCCGCCATGTCGCGATTGTGTTGTCCGATGCCGAACATCTCGGTGAAGATCACGATGCTCGGCGCATTGCCGTGTTCCGGCCGCGCCAGATAGGCGTCGAATGTGCGGCTGCCGTCGCTGCGCCAGCGCGATCGTCTGCGTCGTGACCATGTGCGAATGATCCCCGGGTGACTTTGCCGTCATCTTATCGCAGGCTGCCGCGTCGTTGCGAGATCGATCGGACGGGGAAGCCATGCAGGGCAAGATCGCAGTCGAGGAGCATTTCCGCATCGCCGAGACGACCGGCAGCGAAGGGCGATATCCCGGCCCTTACTGGGCGGGGCTCTCGGCGAAGCTCCTCGACATCCACGACGCGCGGCTTGCCGAGATGGACAAGACCGGCATCGAAATCGAGGTCATCTCGCTCAACTCCAACGCCATCCAGGGCATTCCCGATCTCGCCAAGGCGATCGAGATCGCGCGCAAGGCGAACGACGCGCTTGGCGGAAGCGGTCGCCAAGCGCCCGGACCGTTTCGCCGGCTTTGGGCGCGCTGCCGATGCAGGACCCGCAAGCCGCCGCCGACGAGCTTAAGCGCTGCGTGCGCGAGCTGAAATTCAAGGGCGTGCTGGTGAACGGCTTTTCGCAAGCCGGCTCGGCCGACACCGCGGTCTATTACGACCTGCCGCAATACCGGCCGTTCTGGGCCGAGGTGGAGCGGCTCGGCGTGCCGTTCTACCTGCATCCGCGCGACCAATTGCCGAGCCGCCGCCAGGCTTACGAGGGCCATCCGTGGCTGGTCGGCTCGCCGTGGGGTTTTGCCGACGAGACCGCGATCCATGCGCTCCGCCTGATGGGTTGCTGGTCTGTTCGATGAATATCCCAAGCTGCAAATCGTGCTCGGCCATCTCGGCGAGCGCATTCCGTACGATCTGTGGCGGCTCGATCATCGCCTGAGCAAAGTGCCGAACCGCCCGGCCAAGCGCACCATGGGCGACTATTTCCGCAATAATTTTCACATCACGACGAGCGGCCACTTCTGCACGCCGTCGCTCATTGCCGCGATGCTGACCGTCGGCGCCGACCGCGTATTGTTCGCGGTCGATTATCCGTTCGAGGATCACATGCAAGGCTGCGCGTGGTTCGATACTGCCGAGATTGCCGAGGCCGACCGGATCAAGATCGGCCGCACCAACGCGATGGCGTTGTTTGGTCTCGGTTGATTGCACAATCCTGTCAGTTCGTTCATTCCAGCGTCCTGGAACCGCCATCATGCTCGGTGTTATGTGCTCGGCGAACACGATTCGCGTCCAAGGAGAACACACAATGCTACGGACTATGTTTGCGATGACGGTTGCGGGTTTGCTCTTCGCGGCCGTTTCCGGGACTTCACAAGCTGCGCCGATTGCTCCACTGCCGTCCGGCGTCACCAAGGACGGCAGCGGCCTTACGCAAGTGTACTACTACCGTCATCGTCATTGCTGGGTCGGGCGCTACGGCCACCTGCATTGCGGCTAGTGATGCCGCGCTCCTGACGCGGAGCTAGCACGACGAATTCGACACAGCCGCGCTGTGGCTTTTTCGATGAAAACGCGTCAATCTGGCGCCGCGCCGACCACAGTCGGTGCGGCGCTTGGTTTTTGCGCAAAGCCTTCGGATTCGCTCGCCGGAGGTCAACGATGGATCTTCTTGCCGATCGCGGCCGCCGCGTGCCGATCGAGGAGCTCAATACCAGCCGGCTCCTGGCCCACGCCCGCAAGCAGGCGCATGAGCGCAATCTCGACGACATGTTGATCGCCGACGTCGATTCCCATCATTACGAGAACGAGTGCTTCGACGAGTTCCTGCCCTTCATCGAGAACGACGTGCTGCGCCACCTGGTGCTGGCCGGCCGCGCCAAGGGGCGGCAGGCGCTCACGCCGAGCCAGGTCAGCTTCCAGGACATGGGCGGCCGCATCACCCGCTATCCGCTGCGCTCGTCGGAAAAGACCGCAGCCGGCAAGCTGCGCGACGTCGAATTCGGCCAGCGCTGGATGGACGCCATGAGCGTCGACTATTCCTGCCTGTTCCCGACCTTGCTGCTTGCGGTGGGACTGCATCCGTCGACCGAAATGGAGATCGAGTTGTGCTTCTCCTACAACCGCTGGCTCACCGAGAACGTGCTGCCGGAAGGCGACGGGCGGCTTTACTCGATGCTGTCATTGCCGATCTCCGAGCCCGACGAGGCGCTTGCGCCAGGTCGAGAAATTCGGCGACTGCAAGCACATCACCGGATTCATGGTGACCTCGGCGCGCACCTTGCCGATCCATCACAACTCCAACATGAAGGTGTTCCGCGCCATCGAGGAGCGCGGGCTGGCGCTCGCCTTCCACTCGGCCATCAATATCGGCGAGCCGGTGTTCAAGGGGCTCAACCGGTTCGCCTCGGTGCACGCGCTCGGCTTCCCGTTCTTCAACATTCTGCACATGACCAATTGGATCACCAACGGGCTCGGCGAGCGCTTTCCCAAACTGCCGGTGATCTGGATCGAGGGCGGGCTCGCCTGGGTGCCGTTCCTGATGCAGCGGCTCGACCATGAATTCATGCTGCGCGCGTCCGAATTTCCGCTGCTGAAGAAGAAGCCGTCCGACTACATGCGCGACATGTATTACGCCTCGCAGCCGATGGAGCGCGTCGACATGCTGGCGCTGGAATGCACCTTCCGCATGATCAATGCGGAGACGCAACTGATGTACGCCTCCGATTATCCGCACTGGGATTTCGACCTGCCGTCGACGGTGTGGGACCTGCCGTTCGTGTCGGAAAAAGCCAAGCACAATATCCTCGGCGGCACCGCGGCGCGGCTGTTCAAGCTGCCGCCGCGCAACGACAAGCAGAAAGCCAATCTCGCCCGCTTCGGCAATCTCGCGGCGTAACGTGCAAGACGTCAAGCTCGGTGTCGACATCGGCGGCACCTTCACCGACGTCGCGCTCGAAGTCGGCGATCAAGCGCTACACCGCGAAGGGTTTGACCACGCCGCGCGCGCCGGAAGACGGCGTGTTGGCGATCCTGCATTCGGTGATCGCCGAGGCCGGCATCGCGCCCGGCGACGTGCGCCTGATCATCCACGGCACCACGCTTGCCACCAATGCGCTGATCGAGAGGAAGGGCGCCAAGACCGCGCTACTCACCACCGAAGGCTTTCGCGATGTGGTCGAGATCCGTCACGAGAACCGCTTCGAGCAGTACGACCTCAATATCGATCTGCCGCCGCCGCTCGTTCCCCGCAGATTACGCCTGCCGGTGCGCGAACGCGTCGATGCCCAAGGCGCCGTGCTGGTGCCGCTCGACGACGACAGCGTTGCTCGCGCGATTGAGACACTTGTTGCGCAACAGGTCGAGGCCGTGGCGGTTGGGCTGTTGCACAGCTTCACCAATCCCGAGCACGAGCGCCGGGTCGGCGCGGCGATCGCGCGGCGGCTGCCGAATCTCGCCGTGACGCTGTCGTCGGACGTCTCGCCGGAAATGCGTGAATACGAGCGTTTCTCGACGGCCTGCGCCAACGCCTATCTGCAGCCGCTGATGGGCAGTTACATCGGCAAGCTCGAGCGCGAGCTGACGCGCGCCGGCTTCCGTTGCCCGATGCTGCTGATGACCTCGGGCGGCGGCATCACCACCGCCGAGACCGCCATCCGCTTTCCGGTGCGGCTGGTCGAATCCGGGCCGGCCGGCGGCGCGATCTTTGCCGCCTGCATCGCGCGCCAGCACGGCCTCGACCAGGTCGTGTCGTTCGACATGGGCGGCACCACGGCGAAAATCTGCTTCATCGACAAGGCGCAGCCGCAAACCGCGCGGCTGTTCGAGGTGGCGCGCATCTACCGTTTCGCCAAGGGCAGCGGCTTGCCGCTGCGCATTCCGGTCATCGAGATGGTCGAGATCGGCGCCGGCGGCGGCTCGATCGCCAGCGTCGACGGGCTCGGCCGCATCGTGGTCGGCCCGGCAAGCGCCGGCTCCGAGCCCGGCCCGGTGTGCTACGGCCGCGGCGGCAGCGAACCGACCGTGACCGATGCCGACGTGGCGCTCGGCCGCATCGATCCGCAAACGTTTTCCGGCGGCAAGATGGCGCTCGATGCGGCCGCGCCAAGGACGCCATCGCTGCGCGGATCGGCAAAAAGCTCGATCTCGTGGTCGAGCACGCCGCGCTCGGCATCAGCGAGGTGGTCGACGAGAACATGGCGAACGCGGCCCGCGTGCACGGCATCGAGAGCGGCAAGGATTTGCGCCCGCGCACCTTGATCGCGTTCGGCGGCGCCGCGCCGCTGCACGCCGCGCGCATCGCCGAAAAGCTCGGCATCGCTCGCGTGCTGATCCCGGCCAATGCCGGCGTCGGCTCGGCGGTCGGCTTGTTGCGCGCGCCGGTGGCTTACGAGGTCGTGCGCGGCCGGCTGATGCGGCTCGAAACCTTCGATGCCGCGGCGGCCAATCGCCTGCTCGCCGACATGCGCACCGAAGCCGAAGCGATCGTGCGCCGCGGCGCGCCGGAAGCCGTGCTCACCGAACGCCGCTCGGCGCTGATGCGCTATCGCGGTCAGGGCCACGAGATCACCGTCGAGCTTCCGGTGCGAGATTTTACAGCTGCCGATCGCCCGACGATGCGCAAGCTGTTCGAGGACGCCTACAGCCGGCTCTATAGCCGGCATATTCCCGGTGTCGAGATCGAGATTTTGAGCTGGGTGGTTGCGATCAGCGCACCCGCCGAAGGCGAACTGGCGGTCGCGGTCGAAACAAAATCGACAGAGCCAAAGCCGCACACGCGCCGCCAAGTGTTCGATCCGGCGAGCGGCGAGTTTTTGGATGTGCCGATCTATTGGCGGCCGGATCTCGCGCCGGGTGCGCGCATCCGCGGCCCGGCGGTGATTGCCGAGGACGATACGTCCACGGTGGTGAGCCCGCTGTTCGACGCACGCATCGACCGCTTCGGCTATATTGAGCTCACCCGCCGCGAGAACTGAACCATGATCGCACGCCCCAACGCCGCGCTGGCGCAAATCCATACCCAGATCATGTGGAACCGCCTGATCGCGGTGGTCGAGGAACAGGCGCAGACCATGATCCGCACCGCGTTCTCGACCTCGGTGCGCGAGGCCGGCGATCTTTCGGCCGGCGTGTTCGATCGCCAGGGCCGCATGCTGGCCCAGGCCGTCACCGGCACGCCGGGCCACGTCAATTCCATGGCCAACGGCGTCAAGCATTTCCTCGACGTCTATCCGATCGACGACCATGAAGCCCGGCGATCACTACATCACCAACGATCCGTGGCTGACCGCGGGCCATCTGCACGACATCACCGTGGTGACGCCGAGCTTTTATCGCGGCGAAGCGGTCGGTTTGTTCGCCAACACCATCCATGTGGTCGATATCGGCGGGCTGGGCATGGGGCCGGACGGCAGGCAGGTGTTCGAGGAAGGCGTCGCCATTCCGATCATGAAGCTCGCCCGCGAGGGCCGCATGAACGAGGATTTGCTGCGCCTGGTGCGCGCCAATGTGCGCGAGCCGCTGCAGGTCGAGGGCGACATCTATGCCTGCGCGGCCTGCAACGACGAAGGCAGCCGCCGCCTCCTGGAGATGATGCAGGAGTTCGGCATCGCCAATCTCGACCGGCTCGGCGACACCATCCTCGAAGCCTCGCGCGACGCGACCTTGGCGCGCATCCGCGCGCTGCCAAAGGGGACTTATCGCAACAGCATGACCATCGACGGCTACGAGAAGCCGCTGCTGTTGAACGCGGCGTTGACCATCGGCGATGACGGCATTCACGTCGACTTCGAAGGCACGTCTTCGGCATCGGCCTACGGCATCAACGTCGTCTATAATTATTGCCTCGCCTATACCGCGTTCGGCGTCAAATGCCTGGTGGCGCCCGAGGTGCCGAACAATGCCGGCTCGCTCGAGCCGATCACGGTCAGCGCGCCGGAAGGTTGTTTGCTCAACGTCAAGCGGCCTTGGCCGGTGGCGGCGCGGCATACCGTCGGCCAGATGCTGCCCGACGTGGTGTTCGGTTGTTTGCAAAACGTCATTCCCGGCGGCGTGCCGGCGGAGGGCGCGTCGGCACTGTGGAATCCGCAAATTTTTGGCGGCGGCTCGCTGGTCGATGAAGTCGAAGACGGCACTGATGCGAACACGCTGCCGGAATTCTCCACCGTGATCTTCCACTGTGGCGGCGCCGGCGCGCGGCCGGAGAAGGACGGCTTGAGCGCAACCGCGTTTCCGTCCGGCGTGCGCACGATTCCTGTAGAAGCGACCGAGAGCGTGGCGCCGGTGGTGTTCTATCG
Organism: uncultured Alphaproteobacteria bacterium; assembly: GCA_963831975.1. Lineage (GTDB taxonomy): Bacteria > Pseudomonadota > Alphaproteobacteria > Rhizobiales > Xanthobacteraceae > BOG-931. The sequence continues at coordinate 376,240 of CAWHSO010000018.1, read as the reverse complement.
CCGCGAATTTCGCGAAAGCTCCGGCGGCGCCGGTAAGCGCCGCGGCGGTCTCGGCCAGGTGATCGAGGTCGGCGGCGCCGGCGCCAATCCGGTGGCGCTCCTGTGCAACTTCGAGCGCGTGAAAAACCCGGCGCGCGGCCGCGATGGCGGCAAGTCCGGCGCCGCCGGCACGGTGGCGCTGCGCTCGGGCCGCCCGATCCGGCCAAAGGGCCGGCAGACCGTGCCGCCGCGCGATGCCATCCAGTTGCATCTGCCCGGCGGCGGCGGCTTCGGCGATCCGCGCACGCGCGACCCGCAAAGCGTGCGCGACGATGTGCTCAACGGTTTGATCACGGCCGAGGAGGCGCAGCGCGATTACGGTGTCGTCATCGATGCGCGCGGCGAGATCGATGTGGCCGAAACCGCGCGTCTGCGCTCGGCCTAAATCCGAAAAAATGCTACTATGGCGTTCGGCTCTTCAGTAACCGCGAGCGCGCAATGCCCATCAAAATCATCGGCATGATCGGCGTCACGCCGCCGCGGAGCGACGCCACCTTGCATGTCATCGAGGGTGGTCTGTCGCCCGATTACGTGACACAAGCCGCCCGCGCCCACGAAGCGTCCGGCTTCGATCTGGTGCTGGTCGGCTACTCGTCGTCCTCCGCCGAGGGCTTTCTGGTCGCCTTGCACGCGGCGTCGCGCACCGAACGGCTCGGTTATCTCATCGCGCACCGGCCCGGCTTCGTGGCGCCGACCTTGATGGCGCGCAAGATCGCGACCTTCGACCATCTCACCCAAGGCCGCCTCGTCCTGCACGTCATCACCGGCAAGACCGACGACGAGCAGGAGGGCGACGGCGATTTCACGCCGAAGGCCGAGCGCTATCGCCGCGCCGCCGAATATCTCGAACTGATGAAGCTTGCCTGGGCGAACGAGCGGCCGTTCGATTTCGCGGGCGACTTCTACAAGGTCAAAGGCGCGCATTCCGACGTGCGGCCGTTGCAAAAACCGCATCCGCCCATCTTCTTCGGCGGCGCGTCGGACGGCGCGCTCGAAATGGGCGCGCGGCTGTGCGACGTCTATGCGATCTACGCCGAGCCGCTCACATCGACGCGTGAGCGCATGCGGGAGTTTCGCGCCCGCGCGGCCGTGTTCGGCCGCACGCCGGGCTTCAATGTCTCGGTGCGCCCGATCATCGCCGCGAGCGAAGGCGCCGCCTGGGACAAGGCGAACAGGATTTTGGCCGGGGTGTCCGGCACCAAAGGCTGGAGCCGGCAGGAGGCGATGTCGGGACCGGTGGACAATGCCGGGCGGCGGCTGATGAGTTTTGCGCTCGAACGCGACGTCCACGACGAGCGGCTGTGGATGCCGATCGCACGCGCCACCGGCGCGCTCGGCAATACGTCGTGCCTCGTTGGCACCGCCGAACAGGTCGCGACCGCGATCCTGGAATATTACAAGCTCGGCGTCGGCTCGGTGCTGATCCGCGGTTTCGATCCCATGAACGACACCGTCGATTTCGGCCGCGAGCTTATTCCGCGCATCAAAGCCGGCGCCGCCGAGGTCGACCGCCTGCAAGCGGCCGGCTGAGTTTTTATGCCGACAGCGCCATCGGCGCGGTCGCCGCCGCGTCCTGCAGGATCATGTCCGAGCCCTTTTCGCCGATCATGACCGCCGCCGCATTGGTGTTGCCGGAGACCACGGTCGGCATGATCGACGCGTCGACCACGCGCAGATGCTCGAAGCCGCGCACGTGCAGCCGCTCGTCGACGACTGCAGCTGCGATCCGGCCCCATGCGGCAGGTCGAGGTCGGGTGATAGACCGTGGTGCCGGTGGCGCGGGCGTAGGCCAGGAGATCGGCGTCGCTTTGGCATTGCGGCCCGGGCGCGTGTTCCTCGGCGATCAGCTTGCGCATCACCGGCTGGCTCATGACCTTGCGCAGCACCTGCAAGCCGGCGACCACGGTGTCGCAATCGGCGCGCGCCGACAGATAGCGCGGCTGGATCGCCGGCGCGTCGGCGGGATTATCGGATTTGATGCGCACGGTGCCGCGGCTGTCCGGCCGCAACTGGCAAATCGAGGCCATGAAGCCGGAGAACGGATGCACCGCGGCGCCCGCGGTCTCGGTGGAGAAGATGAGAAAGTGAATCTGCACGTCCGGCGTCGCCAGATCGGGCCGGGTGCGGAAGAACGCCCCGGCATAGCCGGCGCCGACGCTCAACAGCCCCTTGCGCGACAGGAAATAGCGGATGCCGGCGCCGTAGCGGTGACGCCAGTTGTTGATCACGTCGTTGGCGGTGATCGGCGCGGTGCAGCGAAACTGCATGCGCACCTGAAGATGGTCCTGGAGGTCGGCGCCGACGCCGGGCATGTCGGCGATCACCGCGATGCCGTGGCTGCGCAGCAGATCCGCAGGTCCCGACGCCGGAGAGTTGCAAGAGCTGCGGCGAATTGAACGCGCCGCCGGAGAGGATGACCTCGCCGTCGGCGTAAGCGGTGCGCGTCGCCGCGCCTTGGCGGTATTCGATGCCGACGGCGCGGCGTCCCTCGAACAGAATCCGCGTCGCCAGCGCGTTGAGCTCGACCTTGAGATTGGGCCGCTTGCGCGCCTGTTTCAGATAGCCGGCGGCCGTCGACCAGCGGCGGCCGTTTTTCGCCGTGAGCTGGAAGTAGCCGGCGCCTTCCTGTTTCGGCCCGTTGAAATCGTCGTTGCGCGGAATGCCGGTTTGCTCCGCGGCTTCGAGGAAGGCCTCGCACAACGGATGCGGCTCGCACACATTGGAGACCGCAAGCGGACCGCCGGCTGCCGTGCAGATCGTCGGCGCCGCGCTCCTGATCCTCGGCGCGGCGGAAATAGGGCAGCACGTCTTCGAAGGCCCAGCCGGTATTGCCGAGTTGCCGCCAGTGATCGTAATCCTCGTGCTGGCCGCGGATGTAAGCAGCCCGTTGATCGAGCTCGATCCGCCCAACACCTTGCCGCGCGGCTGGATGATCTGCCGATTGTTGAGCTCGGGCTCCGGTTCGGATTTGTAAAGCCAATTGACCTTGGCATCGTTGAACAGCTTGCCGAAGCCGAGCGGAACGTGGATCCAGAAATGGCGGTCATGGCCGCCGGCTTCCAGCAGCAGCACGCGATGGCGGCCCGACGCGGTCAGCCGGTTGGCCAGCACGCAGCCGGCCGAGCCGGCGCCGACGACGATGTAATCGAAGCGTTCGCAATCCTGCCTTTGTGCCATGGCGCGTTTTTCTCCCTGCCGGAGAATAGCGTGAAAACGGCCGCGTGTGGCACGCCGGGCTTGGTGCGCCATGGAGCGGGCAGCGGCCGTCCGGAAAGACACTTGTCAGGGGCTACCAATGTATGTTACATGTCGTAGCGCTAAAATATGTAGCATTTAAAATCGATGGAGCCCGCCATGCAGGTGAGGGGAAGCCTGGCAATATTGATCGCAACGCTGGCGACGACGACGCCGGTCTTTGCCAGTTGCGTGACCACGCCTTTCCGTTTCTTTACGCGCGGCGACACCGTCACCGCGAGCGAACGCCTGTCGAGCGGCGATACCTGTTTCCACACGTTGCGAAACCACCCGGTGGCAGGAAATTCATTTGGTCAGCTCGCCATCGTCCAAAGGCCCAGCCATGGCAGCCTCGCCATCGACGGCTCGGCATTCCAGTACAGATCGAGCCAAGGCTATCGCGGATCGGACAGCTACGCCGTCAAAATCTGCATGCAATCGCCGCGAGGACAGGGCTGCTCGGTCGTGACTTTCAACGCCGATATAAATTAACGCACGAACTTGTAATGAAACCGCGCGCCGTCGGCCTCGATCAGGCCGGTGGTCGGATGCGGAAAATGGATCGGCAGCACGAATCTGCCGGTGCCGGCGGTGTCGCTGAGGAATTTGCGCCGCGAAAGCGCCGCCTGCTTGGGATCCCAGTCGAACACCGTCGACCAGTCCGGCTCGCGGCATTGCAAGGCGTGATGCATCAGGTCGCCGACGACGATCGCATGCTGGCCGCGCGAGCGGATATTGACGCAGCAATGGCAGGGCGAGTGGCCGGGCGTCGGCGTGAGCCACAGCGTGTCGTCGAGCGCATAATCGTCGTCGACCAAAAGCGCCTGCCCGGCCGCGACCACCGGCTCGCAATTGAACGGCCACACATTGCCGCCGCCGCCGGGCCGATTGCCGCCGCGTTTGGCTTCGTCCTCCCACGCGGCATATTCGCCTTTGTGGAAGATGTATTTCGCCTTCGGAAACGTCGGCACCCAGCGGCCGTTGCGCAGCATCGTGTTCCAGCCGGTATGGTCGATGTGCAGATGGGTGCAGAACACGTAATCGATGTCCTCGAAGCGCAGGCCGGCTGCGTGGAAGCCGTCGAGCCAGGGCTCTTTCGGGAAATCCATCGGCGGCGGATAACCCTTGTCCTCGCCGGTGCAGGTGTCGATCAGGATGGTGTGCTTGGGCGTGCGCACCACATAGGTCTGATAGGTGATGACCATCTTGCCGGACACCGGGTCGAATACTTCCTTGTCGAGCGCCGCGAGATGGCGCTTGCCAACTTCGGCATCGTAGGCCGGGAACATGTCTTCCGGCTTCCGCCACGGCCCGTCGCGTTCGATGATGCTGGTGATGGTGACGTCGCCGATGGTGAGCTGTCTCATGTTGCCCTTGTGTCGTTTGGTTTTCGCTTCCGCGCTTCCGCGCCAGCATAACGGACATTGATGCGGGGCGACTAGGAGTTCCGATGAAGGCGCGGTGCCCTCGCCGGAGCATTCGCCTAAAGCATGAGATTTACGCGACAAAATCACGCTTGCCGGCCTAAGGCGATGGGCTAGACTGCCGCCCAAGCCGTCGTCCGGGGCGAACGACCAGCAATAATCCATGGGAGGAAAGATGATGAGAATGCTCGATAAACGTGCCGTATTCGCGGCCAGCGCGACCTGCTTGGCGCTGGTTCTGGCGACACCCGGCTATGCGGAAGACACCATCAAGATCGGCGTCATTGCGGAAGCCCAAGCGGTCGCCGGCTCGTCGATCCCGCAGGCCGCGCAGCTTGCCGCGGACGAAATCAACGCCGCGGGCGGCGTCAACGGCAAGAAGATCGAGATCGTCTCCTACGACAATCATTCCTCCGCCGCGGAATCGGTGCGCGCCTTCCAGCGCGCCGCCAACGAAGATCATGTCAACGCGGTGATCGCGAGCTATATCAGCGAGGTCGTGCTGGCGCTCGAGCCGTGGACCGGCCGCTTGAAGACCGTGATGGTGACGCCGGGCGCCGCGTCCGACGTGATCACGCAAAACATCGCCAAGGATTACGACAATCTCAAATACACGTTCCACGGCTATCTGACCTCGACCAGCTTGTCCGACTCGGTCTGCGCCGCGGCCAAAGATCTTCTGGTCGGCCAGTTGCACATGAAGACCGCCGTGGTGATGAGCGAGGACGCGGCCTGGACGACACCGCTCGACGCCGAATACGTCAAATGCCTGCCCGACATCGGCCTGAAGGTGCTCGATCATATCCGCGTCTCGCCGGACACCACCGACTTCACGCCGATCTTCAACAAGATCGAAGGCGAGAAGCCCGACGTGATGATCACCGGCATTTCCCATGTCGGCGTGCAGCCGACGGTGCAGTGGAAGCAGCAAGAGGTGCCGATCCCGATGTTCGGCATTTCCTCGCAGGCGACCAATTCGAGTTTCTGGAACGACACCAACGGCGCGGTCGAAGGCGTGTTGTATCAAGCCGTGTCCGGGCCCGACGTCGCGGTGACGCCGAAGACCTTGCCGTTCGTCAAGGCGTTCAAGGCCAAGTACGGCAACTTCCCGTCCTATTGCGGCTATACCGCCTATGACGAGGTCTATTATCTCGCCGACGCGTTCAAGCGCGCCGGCTCGACCGATCCCGACAAGCTGGTCGATGCGCTGGAGAAGACCGACTATGTCGGCACCATCGGCCGCGTGCAGTTCAAGGGCAAGGACTCGCCCAATCCGCACGCGCTCAAGGTCGGTCCCGACACCATCACCGGCTTGATGCTGCAATGGCAGGACGGCAAGCAGACCAATCTGTGGCCGGCCAATGTCGCCAACGGCAAGCTCAAATTCCCGAAGTTCGTCAAAGTCGGCTCGGCGAATTGACGGAGCAATGATCCAGCCTCCCCTGCAGGGGGGGCTGTCGCGCGAAGCGCGACGGGTGGGCCGTACTGCGGAATCCGCTGAACTTCCCCACCCGGCCGCTTCGCGGCCAACCCTCCCCCTGCAGGGGAGGGTGTTTTTTAGGTCCAACCGATGCTGTTCTGGCAAATCCTGATCGACGGTTTTGCGATCAGTTCGCTCTATGCGCTCGGCGCCACGGGCTTTGCGCTGATTTTCGGCGTCTCCGGCGTGCTCAATCTGTCGCATGGCGCGCTGATGGTGGCGGCCGTAGTCGCCGCCTGGGCCGCCGGCAACGATTTGCATGTCGGGCCCTATGCGGGCGCCATGATCGGCATCGCGGTCGGCTTCGTCGCTTCGATGATCACCTATTTCCTCATCGTGCGGCCGCTGCAGCAGTCGCGCAAAATCCGCGAGGAGGAAAAGGAAATCTTCATCCTCACCGCGACGCTGTTGTGGGGCATCATGCTCCAGGAGCTGATCGCCTATTTCTACACCAACAATGCGAAAACCGTGGCGCCAATCGTCGAAGGCGTGGTGCGGATCGTCGGCGTGCGCACGCCGTCGAATGAGATTTTCACCGCAGTCGTATGCTGGCTGGTGATCGGCATCCTTTGGCTCCTGGTCAACCGCACCCGCGCCGGCAAGGCGGTGCTGGCGGCGTCGATGAATCCGCGCGGCGTGACCTTGCTCGGCATCGAGCTGTCGCAAGTCTACATCGCGGTGTGGGCGATCTACGGCGTGCTGGTCGGCGTCGCCGGCGTTCTGCTCGGCATGTTTCTCGGCGTGTCGTCCTATAGCGTCGGGCCGCTCACCGCGAGTGCATTCTCCATCGTCGTGCTCGGCGGGCTGGGCAGCGTCTCCGGCGCGTTGATCGCGGCCTATGTGGTCGGCTATCTGGAAACGCTGACCGCCTATCTGATCTCGCCGGCCTATCGCACCATTCCGGCGCTGCTTCTGCTCATCGTGGTGATGTATGTCAGCCCGCGCGGGCTATTGGGGCGCCGCTAGATGCGCAGCCTTTCGACCACGCGCGTTCTCCTCATCGGCCTTGCCGTGGTCGCGCTCGCCGCGTTCCTGCCGCTCGGCGTTTCCGGCTACATCCTCGGCCTGCTCACCATCGCCTATTATTTCGGCGTGTTCGCCATGGCCTGGGACCTGCTGTTCGGCTTCGCCGGCGAAGTCAATTTCGGCCCGACATTTCTGATCGGCACCGGCGCCTATACGGCGGGCATTCTCGACAATCTCTACCAGCCGCCGATCTGGCTCTGCGTTGCCGCCGGCGCGCTTGCGGCGGTCGCGGGCGGTGTCGTACTGGCGCTGCCGGCATTGCGGGTGCGCGGGCCTTATTTCGGGCTCACCACGCTGGTCGCCGTGCTGATGCTGCAGAACTTCGTCGTGGTCGACGCGAGCCTCACCGGCGGCGAGATCGGGCTCACCGTGCCCGACGTCATCACCATCAGCGATGCCAAGAATTATGAGATCGCGCTGTGGTTCATGGCGGTGAGCGGCGCCATCCTGTTCGCCTTGTCGCGCTCGCCGGTCGGTCTCATTCTGCAGGCCAGCGGCCAGGACGCGGTGCAGGCCGGCGCGCTCGGCTTCAACGTCACCAAGCACAAGCTCACCGCCTTCGTCATCAGCGCCTTCTTCTCCGGCCTCGCCGGCGCGCTCATGGTGTTCTATCTCGGCTCGGCCTCGGTCGGCACCCTGATCGATATCACCGTCGGCGTGCAGATCATCATCGCCGCCGTGCTCGGCGGCCGGCGCACCATTCTCGGCGGCGTGCTCGGCGCCGTTTTCATCATCGCCATGAGCGAAGCGCTGCGCCCGATCGGCGATCTTTCGAATTTCGTCGTCTTCGCCATGGCGCTTGTGGTCGTGCTGCTCTTCCCGAATGGCTTTTTCGGCCTGCTCACGCGCAGCAAAGAGACCTCGTGAGCATGGCCGCGCCATCTCGAAGTGACCGGGCTGACCAAACGCTTCGGCGGCCTGGTCGCCGTCAAGGACATGACGTTCGGCATCGAAGCCGGAAAAATCCTGGGCCTGATCGGCCCGAACGGCTCCGGCAAATCGACGGTGATGAAGCTCATCATGGGCATCGAGCGGCCCGACGCCGGCTCGGTGCGCATCAACGGCACCGAAGTCGCCGGCTGGCCGTCGCACCGCATCGCGCGCATGGGCGCCGGCATCGTGTTCCAGCATTCGCGACCGCTGCATCGCCAGACCGTGCTGGAGAACATCAAGCTGGCGCTTGCTGCCCGACAAGCTCACCCGGCTCCTGGCCGATCCGGAAACCGACACCAAAGCCCGCGCCATCGCCGCGCGCGTGGGTTTGAGCGCGGTGCTCGACCGGCGGCCGGCGACCTTGCCGTTCGCCGACCTGCGCAAGATCGAGATCGCCAAGGCGATCGCGCGCGATCCGCAAGTGCTGTTGATCGACGAGCCGTTTGCCGGGCTGACGTCGAAGGAAACCGCGGCGTTCTCCGATCTGATTTGCGAATTGCGCGACGACGGCCGCGCCGTGCTGCTGGTCGATCATAATGTCAAAAGCGTGGCCCGCCTGGTCGACCGCGTGCTCGCCATGTATGTCGGCGAGCGCATCGCCGAAGGCAGCGCCGACGAGGTGATGCGCAACGAGACCGTGCGCCGCGTCTATCTCGGCGGCAGCATCGAGACCGCGGCGCGCCCGGAATCCTCGTTCCGCGACGCCACGACGCCGTTCCTCGAGGTCAAGAACGTCAGCGTGCATTACGGCAAGGCGCAGGCGCTCGACGACGTCTCGATCCACGTCCATGCCGGCGAATTCGTTTCCGTGGTCGGCTTGAACGGCGCCGGCAAGACCACGCTGTTCAACACCATTTCCGGCTTTTTGCCCTATGCGGGCGACATCCGCCGCGAGGGCGCTTCATTGCGCGGACTGACCGCGGCGACCATCGCGCGCAAGGGCATCGTGCAATGCCCCGAAGGCCGCGAGCTGTTCGTCGACATGTCGGTGCGCGAAAATCTCGACCTCGGCGGCCAGCATCTGTCGGCGGCCGAGTGTGCCGAGCAAATCGCCTGGCTGTTCGATCTGTTCCCGATCCTGCGCGATCGTCAGAAGCAGGCGGCGGGCACGTTATCCGGCGGCGAGCAGCAGATGCTGACCATCGCGCGCGCGCTGATGATGAAACCGAAACTTTTGATCCTCGACGAGCCGACGCTTGGGCTTGGCGCCGGTCATCCTCGAGCAATTGTCCAAGGCCTTGGAGCGCTTGCGGCAGACCACGCCGATCACCGTGCTGCTCGGCGAGCAGAACGTCACCTTCGCGCTGCCGCACGCCGACCGCGTCTATGTGCTCGAACACGCCCGCATCGTCTGGGAAGGCGAGCCGGCGCGTTTCGCCGCCGAAGTCGGCACCGGTTATCTGTAGGACGCCGCCGGCTTGCGGCGTTTGGCTGCGGCCGGGTTTGGCAACTGGCCCCGGTGTTCGGAGAGATACCAGTAGCAACCGTGGTTGCAACCGATCTGGCAATTGCCGTTGTCGTATCCCGCTCCCGGCTCTCTTTTCGCGCAGTAGCTTATGCAAAAAGTCCCGCAGTCGATTTGCGCGAATGCGGGGATCGCCCCAAGCGTAAAACTGAAAATGATGACTATCAGGACTGACCGCACGGCGCTCTCCAGCCTTGAACTCGAATTTTATTATCAGAAGCAGAATAGAGTTGTTTGATCAGATAAGCCAGATCTGCCGACGGCGTGCGCTATTTCTCCAGCCATGCCGGCACGCGCTTGAGCGCGTCGTTGCGTGCCGCCGGATTGGTGCCGCCGTGCGCCTTGCCGGACGGATCGGCGGTGTTGACCAGCCCGGTGCGCAGCCGGATCGGCGCATTGGCGCGGTCGAATTCGTGATAGGCGCCGGGATAGACGATGATCTCGGCGCGGGCGCTGCGGCCGTGGGCGCCGGCGACCATCTGCTGGCAGATCGAAGCCGGCGTCCAATCGTCGGCGCCTCCGATCAGAATGAGGGTCGGCACGCGTGCGCTCCACGCGGTCTCGCGCAAGCGGCGGCAGCTCGGATAGAGCGCGACCGCCGAGCGGAAATCGGCGCCGCCGTCATGCGGCATGGTGGTCGGGCGCACCGACCACAGCGCCGCCACGGCGCCGTTCGACCAGCCGAGCAGCGAAATATGATCGGCCTTGACGTAGCTCTGGGTTTGCAGCCAGCGGCGCGCCGCATTGGCGTCGGCGACGCGCTCGCGCCGGGCATGGACCTTGCGATTGGCCTCGCGGCATTGCGAGCCGAGCCCGCGCGAGCCGAACGAATCCGGAAACAGCACGACAAAGCCCTTGCCGACCAGCAGATTGGCCCATTCGTTGTAAAGCTGCGCCTGCATCGCCGGACGATGGATCAGCCCGCCGCAATCGTGCATCGCCACCACGGCCGGGAACGGTCCGTCGCCCTCGGGCCGGTATAGCGTGCCGTGCAAGGCCACATTGTCGGCGGGGATGTCGACGTGCTCCGGAACTGCGGCAAGGGCCACGGCGGCGCCGAAGGCTGTGCCGGCAAGCGCGAGGATAAATTTCCGAAAGTCCATATCTGCCAATGCGAATTCGCGGCCTTGGCCGGCGTCGTCGGGCGGCACCGTATCATGGAGCGCGCCGTGGGCGCAGCGCCTGCGCGATCAAAAGTTAGAGGGTTTCGCCGCGGCGGCGGAATGATTATGTTGCGCGGGCTGCGGGCCGTCGGCGCGAGTCGGAAGCCGGCCTAAACTTTAAGGAAACGGCCTAAACTTTGAGGAAACAGTCGCTTTGGGAAAGCTGTCACTTTGGGGCAGCGGACCCTTTAGGGAAGCAGGCGGAGGCGCATTTGCTCAATCGTACCGATCGTCCGGCCCCGATGCCCGGCGAGGCCGACGTCAAATATCTCGACGGCGATTTCCGCGTGGTGCGGCCCGGCGCCTTCGTGCGCTGCGCGGTGACCGGCGTCGCCATTCCGCTCGAGGAATTGCGCTACTGGAGCGTCGATCTGCAGGAAGCCTATGCCACGCCCGAAGCCGTGGCGCAGCGGCAGGGCTACGCACGAAAGTAACGCGGGCCGAAATCGCCGGCACCGTATCACGACGGGCGCACGATTTTTCGCCCGCGCTGGCTGATTTCACAGTGGCGCACGGCAGGAATTTTGAAAACCTTGCCTAAGACTGGGACGCCGTCGGCCTGACATCGCCAAAGCGACGTTGATATGCCCGAATATAGGCCTGCGGCGACGGTTCCAGATGGCGCCGCGTCAGCGCAATCAATGCGTCGCGATTTGAAGTCCGCAACGCAGCGATCATGCCGACGTGGTCGCGGCGCGCCCGATCGAGCGCATCCGGGATAGGCATTGGCATAGGATCTGTATGCCGTAGACCTTTTGCGCGAGCTGCTCGATCGTCTCGATGAGACACGTATTGCCGCACAACTCATACAATGTGCGGTGAAAATGCAGGTTGCCGTAGAAGACGTTGAGCAAATCACCGCTGTCGATTGCCGCGCTGTACTTGCGCTGGATTTCATCGAGCTTGTCGATGTCGCCGCGCGCGACGGGAAATGGCAGAATTCGAACCGCCATGACCTCCAATTCTTCGCGGACCGCGTAGATCTCCGTGACCTCTTGCGGTGAGAGATCGCGCACCATCGCGCCGCGATTTGGGATGCGCTCAATGATGCCCTTTTTCTCGAGCTCGAAAAAAGCCAGCCGAACGTCGGCACGGTGCGTGTTGAATTGCTGGCAAAGGTCCTGCTCGATGAGCCGCTCACGCGGATGGCGCCGGCCCAACACGATCTCTTCTTCGAGCCGCGTCGCGATGAGCTCGGCAATGGCCGGTCCCCGCGCGCCGCGTTTTGCCGCTCCTTTACGCAAGCGCCGTTTCGCCGGCGCGGTTGCGCCGCGCGGTGCCGGCTTTTTTCGGAGCGTCCTGTGCACGGTCATGGGGAAACCCAGAAAATCCCTCTTCGGTCCGATCGGTGCCGTCGCGCCTGCCGCGGCCGGGGCGATTGAATAAGGCAAACGCTTGCTGTTTGCAATCTTACATATAATTTTGTATACAATTTGTCGGCTCCCGGTCGCAAGGGGGCAGAACAAGCGCGAAAGTCGCTTGGCGAAAAGCTTTTGTCAGGGCTCGCGCCGCGAGCGCGCGCGCTGTAACGCCATGGGAGGTGACGATGAAAAACGGCCGGGGTCGGACATCGCAACGGCGGCAGCGCCGCAGAGACTTCCTCATCAAGACCGCGGGCGGCGCGCTCGCCGCCACCGCATTCGGCGCATTTCCGCTGCGCCTGCGGGCGGCGGAGCCCGTCAATATCGGCGGCCTCTACCCGGTCACCGGAAGCATGGCCCAGATCGGCCAGGGCTGCGTCAATGCCGCCAAGCTCGCGGTGCAGATGGTCAACGATGCCGGCGGCATCAAATCGCTCGGCGGCGCCAAGCTCAACCTGATCGTCTCGGATGTGCAAAGCGACACCACCGTCACGCGCACCGAGACCGACCGTTTGATCAACGGCTATAAGCTTGCGGCGATTCACGGCTGCTTTGCCAGCGCGCTCACGCTGATCGCGAGCGAGGTGGCCGAGCGCGCAAAAGTGCCGCTCATCACCGGATCGAGCTCCGACCAGCTCAACAAGGACCGCCACTATACTTTCACGCCGTTCGCGCGCGCTTCGCAGTTCGCTCAGGCGCAACTGCAAATGTCGAAGCTGGTGAGCGACAAGCCGAAAGTGGCGGTGATTTTCGAGAACACCGCGTTCGGCACCTCGACCTCGAACGGCCTGCGGGAAAAGGCGCCGGGCGAGGGCGTCGAGATCGTGATGTTCGAGCCGTACTCGGCGGGCTTCGCCGATGCCGGTCCGCTCATCAACAAGGTCAAGGCGTCCGGCGCCGATGCGCTGTTCTCGGTGTCCTACCTGAACGATCTCATTCTGATCGTGCGCACGATCAAGCAGGTCGGCCTCAAGATTGCGCTCAATGGCGGCTCCGGCGGGTTCGTCATTCCCGATTTTTACAAGAGCGTGGGGGCGCTCGCGGAGGGCTTGCAGGGCGTCGCGCACTGGAATCACGATTGCAGTCCTGACGCCGAGAAGGTGAACGCCGTCTACAAGAAGCAGTATGGCGAATTTCTTTTCGAGTATGCCGGCGGCCTCGTCGCGCAGACCTTCATGCTCGCCGATGCGCTCGAGCGGGCGGCGTCGACCGATCCGGAGAAAGTGCGCGACGCGCTCGCAGCGCTCGACGTGTCGTCGGGCTATGCCGCGATGGGTCCGGGCGGCCGGGTGAAGTTCGGTCCGGACGGCAAGAACATTTACGCCCATCCGGTCGGCGTGCAATGGCAGAACGGCGATCTGGCGAGCGTGTTCCCGAAAGACGATGCGCGCGCCCCGCTGATGAAAACCTAAAACCTCACAAGGGTCCGATGCTGGAGACACTGGCACAGGCCGTCGTGAACGGCCTGCTCATAGGCGGCATCTATGCGCTGGTGAGCATCGGCGTGACGCTGATCTTCGGCGTCGTGAAAATCGTGAACTTCGCCCAAGGCGAGTTCGTGATGATCGGCATGTATATCAGCTTCTTTCTCGCCACGCGCTACGGCATCGATCCTCTGCTGTCGCTCGCGGTATCCATGCCGGTGCTGTTCCTGATCGGCGTGCTGTTGCAGCATTTCCTGATCCGCCGCGTTCTGGGGCTTGGCGACATGCCGCAGATCTTCCTCACCTTTGCGCTGTCGTTGCTGCTGATGAACCTCGCATTGCTGTTGTTCACCGCGAACTATCGCACCGTGCAAACGCCGTATTCCGACGCGGCGCTTTATCTCGGCCCGCTCTATATCCCGGTGGCAAAGCTCATCGCCTTCGTGCTTGGCGATGGCGCTCAGCGGCGCGCTGTGGGTCTTCCTGCACTCGACGGATATGGGCAAGGCCATGCGCGCCGCCGCGCAGAAGCCCGAAGTGGCGATGCTGATGGGCATCAATACCAATCGCGTGTTCTGCCGTCGCGGTCGGGGTATCGCTGGCGCTGGCCGGCGCCGCCGGCTCGCTGCTCATGCCGTTCTATCCGGCTTCGCCAATGGCCGGCCAGGTCTTCGTGCTGATGGCGTTCGTTGCCGTCGTCCTAGGCACGCTGGGCAATGTCAAAGGCGCGCTGATCGCCAGCCTGATGATGGGCGTCGCCGAGTCGCTCGGCATTCAATTCGTCGGCGCCGATTCAGGGTTGATCGTGGTCTTCCTGATGCTGCTGCTGACGCTCGCGTTCAGACCAAGCGGCCTGGCCGGCGGAGCTGCGCGATGATGCGCGGGCTCCGTCATCCGGGCGTGCTTTGGCTGGCTCTCCTCGCGGCGGTCATGCTGGCGCTGCCCTTGGTGGTGACGAGCCGGTTCGCGATCGACATTTTCATCAGGGTCCTGCTGTTCGCATTCATCGGCGTCGCCTGGAACCTGATGGGCGGCTATGCCAAGCAGCTCTCCTTGGGTCATGCCGCCTATTTCGGGCTCGGCGCCTACACCTCGACGATATTGCAGATTCGGTTCGGCATCTCGCCCTGGATCGGGATGTTCGCCGGCGGCGTCGTGGCGATGCTGGCGAGCCTGCCGATCGGCGCGCTGTGCTTCCGCTTGCGCGGGCCGTATTTTGCCATCGCCACCATTGCCACCGCCCAAGTCTTGATGCTGCTGTTTCTGAAATTTCGCGATTTCGCCTGGGGCGCCGAGGGCACGACGATCCCTAATCTTGGCAACGCGCCGCTGATGATGCAGTTCGACGCCAAGGCCGCGTATTACTACATCGCGCTCGGCTTGCTGGCGGTCGGGCCTTGCGATCACCTACCGGATCGAGCGATCGTGGGTGGGATATTACCTGGTCGCCATCGGCGAGGATGAGGACGCCGCCGAAGCGATCGGCGTGAACGCGCTGCGGGTCAAGCGCGACATCTATCTGGTCAGCGCATTTCTCACGGCGCTCGCGGGAACCTTCTACGTTCAGTACATCTACTTCATCGATCCGGCGACCGCATTCAGTTTCAACATCTCGGTTGAAGCGGCGCTGGTGTCGATCGTCGGCGGCATCGGAACGCTGTGGGGTCCGGTGATCGGCACCGTGCTGCTGGAAGCGACGTCTGCGCTGCTGCAAAGCTGGCTCGGCAGCTCGCTCGGCGGGATGCAGTTGACCGTCTACAGTCTCATCCTCATCGCCGTGATCTTATGGCGGCCGTCCGGGCTGCTCGGCGTTTTTACGGATGCCTACGGACGCATCGTTCGCCGCGATCCGCGCGCGGCAGAGGCTGCGATCGATGGCTGAAGCGCTCGTCGTCCGTCATCTCAGCAAGCGGTTCGGCGGCTTGCGCGCCGTGCAGGACTTGAGCTTTTCGGTGGCCGAAAACGAGACCGTTGCGCTGATCGGGCCGAACGGCGCCGGCAAGACGACGAGCTTCAATCTGATCACCGGCTTTCATCGGCCGGATTCGGGTTCGGTGTCGGCGTTCGGCCGCGAGATCGTGGGACTGCGGCCATACGACATTTGCGGGCATGGCTTGGCGCGGACATTTCAGGTGGCGCGGCCGTTTGGCGGGATGACGGTGCTGGCCAACGTGATGACCGGCGCGTTCCTGCGCGACAAGAAACTCGATGTCGCCCGCGCCAAAGCCCGCGAGGCGATCGAATTCGTCGGCCTGTCGGCCAAGGAACACACGCCGGCGCGCGACCTGACCACGATCGACCAGCGGCGGCTCGAAATGGCGCGCGCGCTGGCAACCGAGCCGCGGCTGCTGCTGCTCGATGAGGTCATGGCCGGGCTCAATCCGGCCGAGATCGATCAAGCCGTCGCGCTCGTCGGAAAACTTTCGCAGCGCGGGCTGACCATCATCATCGTCGAGCACGTGATGCGCGCGATCATGGCCGTGGCGCGGCACATCGTGGTGCTCGATCACGGGCAGAAGATTGCCGAAGGCAGCCCCAAAGAGGTGGTCGCGAACGAAGAGGTGGTTCGCGCTTATCTGGGGTCGGGCTACGTGCATGTAGCGACGCCGGGAGAGGCAGCGTGTTAGCGCTATCCGCAGTGAGCGCCAGTTACGGCTCCGTCCCGGCGATCGGCGACATCAGCATCGACGTCGGCGAGGGCGAAGCCGTCGGCCTGTTGGGAGCGAACGGCGCCGGCAAGAGCACCACGCTGCGCGCGATCTCGGGCCTGATGCGGCTGACCGCGGGCACCATCACGTTTTTGGGGACGAACATCGCGGCATTGCCGCCATACAAGGTCGCAGAGCTCGGCATCGCCCACGTCCCGGAAGGCCGTCAGGTGTTCCCCGAAATGACCGTGCAGGAAAACCTCGAGATCGGGGCCTATGTGCCGCGCGCCAAGGCTGACCGCGGCCACACGCTGGACCTTGTGTTCAGCATTTTTCCCGTGCTGGCCGAGCGCCGCAGGCAGCTTGCTGGAACGATGAGCGGCGGTGAACAGCAGATGCTCGCCGTCGGCCGCGGCTTGATGTTGAAGCCGCGTCTGTTGATGCTCGACGAGCCGTCGTTAGGTCTCGCTCCCGTCATGACCGATATCACATTCCAGAAGATCCAGGAGATCCACGCCATGGGCACGGCCATCCTGTTGGTCGAGCAGAATGTCGCCCGCGCGCTGACCTTGGTGCAACGCGCTTACGTGCTCGAGAGCGGCAAGATGATCATGCGCGGCACCAGCGCCGATCTGGCAAACAACAAGCAAGTGCAAGCGGCCTATCTGGGCATTTGACGACGCCATGCGCCTCACTGGCGCTAAGCCCGCTTCGCGGCGCTCAGCACCAGTTGACGAAACGCGTCCTGCTCGTCGATGACAAGCCGCACCGGCAAGACGCTTGCATGCGCCGCCAGCGCCGCCAGCGCCGGATCGCCGGCGAGGCGGACGTGGTCTTTTTCCGTGGTGATGAGCACGAGGTTTTGCGCTTGCGCGCGCGCGATCAGCGTCTGCGCGTCGCCCGCCGTATAGCGATGATGGTCGGGAAAGCTCGACCGCTCGGCGACCGCGATGCCCGCTTCGGTCAGCGTGGCAAAAAACTTGTCCGGATTGCCGATGCCGGCAAAGGCCAGCACTTTGCGCTTGCCGAGCGCGGCGAGGTTGTTGCGGTCGGGCTCGAGCCGGCCGTGGAACACGGTGACGCGGTAGCGTCGCGCGGTGTCCAAAATCTTGGCGGCGCCGTCCGGCGGGCCGACGACGACGAGCGCTTGCGCGCGCGCGATCTGGATTTCGAGCGGCGCCCGCAGCGGGCCTGCCGGAATGATGCGGCCGTTGCCGATGCCGCGGCGGCCGTCGACCAGGAGGATGGCGAGGTCCTTGATCAGCGACGGGTTCTGAAATCCGTCGTCCATGACGATGACGCTGGCGCCGGCGGAGCGAGCGACGCGGGCGCCGGCGACGCGGTCGCGGGCGACGATGGTCGGCGCCAGGCGCGCCAGCATCAGCGGCTCGTCGCCGACATCGGCTGCGTGATGAAACGACGGATCGACGCGCACCGGTCCGGCGAGTTTGCCGCCATAGCCGCGGCTGAGAAAAAACGGCCGCTCGCGCCCCGCCAGCAGAAGATGCGCCACCGCCAGCGCCGCCGGCGTCTTGCCGGCGCCGCCGGCCGTGAGATTGCCGAGGCAGATCACCGGCACGCCGGCAGGCTTGCCTTGCGCTTGAATGCGCCCCCACGCCACCGCGCCGTAAACGGCGGCCAGGGGAGCGAGCAGGCCGCCGCCGCCTTTGCGCCACCAGAAGGCGGGCTCGCGCATCACGACGCTCGCTGCTCCAGACGCAGCTGTATCAGATAAGGATCGAGCGCGGCGAGCGTGCGGTCGAGCGCGCCGCCGAGCTGTCGCACGGTTTTGGCGCCGGCTTCGGCGATCGCCGTGCGCGCCGCCGGATTGGCGAGCCAGGCGTCGAGCTGCACGGTGAGCGCCTCTTCGTCGGCGACGGGCTTTGCGCCGTTCGCCTCGTCGAGGGCGGCGTAGATTTCCGCGAAATTCCACACATGCGGACCGTGCACCACGGCGGCGCCGAGCCGGATCGCCTCGATCGGATTTTGCCCGCCGTGCTCGACCAGCGAGCCGCCCATGAACACGATGGGCGCGAGCCGGTAGATCAGGCCGAGTTCGCCGAGCGTGTCGGCGATATAGACGTCGATCCCAGGCTTCGGCGCTTCACCGCGCGAGCGCAGGCCGACCGATAATCCGGCGACCTTGGCGATGTCGGCGATTGTCCCGCCGCGCGCCGGATGGCGTGGCGCGATGATGGTCAGAAGGGCGGCATGTTTGGCGCGCAGCCGCCGGTGCGCGGTGATGATTGCGGTCTCCTCGCCGTCATGGGTCGAGGCGGCGGCGACGACCGGGCGCATGCCGACGGTCAGTTTCAACTGCCGCAACGTTGTTTCGTCGACCGGCGGCGCCGGCGCGTCGAGCTTGAGATTGCCGGTCGAGGTCACACGCGGCGCGCCCAACGCGCCGTAGCGCTGCGCGTCGGCGGCCGATTGGGCGAGGCAGAGATCGAAGCGCGACAACAGCGCCGCGATCACGCCCGGCACCATCTGCCAGCGGCGAAACGAGCGCTGCGAGAGCCGGCCATTGACCACGATCATCGGGATCTTGCGACGCCCGGACTCCACGATCAGATTCGGCCACAGATCGGATTCGACGAACAGCGCCAGGTCCGGCCGCCAATGATCGAGAAAGCGGCCGACATAGCGCGGCGCGTCGAGCGGGATGAACTGATGCAGCACGCCCGGCGGCAAGCGGTGCTCGGCCAGCGCCGCCGACGTCACCGTGCCCGACGTGACCAGGACGGCAAAACCCTGGGCGCGGATGCGTTCGATCAGCGGCAGCACCGCCAGCATCTCGCCGACGCTTGCCGCGTGCACCCAGATCAGCGGACCGTCCGGGCGCGGCTGCGACGCCTGCCCGCGGCGCTCGGCGAGCCGCGTCGGATGCTCCTTGCCGCGCTCGAGCCGCCGCGCCAATAGCCGCGGCGCCACCGGCGCCGCGGCGAACGACGCGAACTGATAGAGGCGCAGCACCAGCGGCAGACGATCGGGCACGCTAAAGCCTCCCAGAGAGTGCTAGCGGAGTTGCGGCTGATCGACAATCTCATAGGCGCGGCGCGTGGCGGCGTTAAGGCGGTTCTCGAGCTCCTGCCGCGCGGCTTCAAGGCCAGCGTCATCGGCATCGGCGGCGACCCGCAACGGCTCGGGAACGACGCCGGCGCCGCGGCTGAACGGCAGATTGATGGTGGAGTGGTCCCAATTGTCGAGCACGATGCGCCAGTGCGTGGCGATGGCGAGGGCATGGATCGGCCGGCCGGAAATTTGCGCGAGCTTGATGATGCCGAGGCCGGCTATTCGCGACACTTTCGGCACGTCGGCGGAGAGCGCGACCGAATAGCCTTCGGCGAGCGCATCGAGCATGGCCTGGAACGCGGCGGCGCCGCCTTTGTGCACGAAGCCGCCGGCATGATTGCCCGAGCCGCGGATGGTGCCGACGCCGAGCCGCTCGGCGGCAATGGCGTTGACCTCGCCGTCGTGATGGCGCGACACCAGCATTTTCACTTTGTACGACGGTTTGCTCGCGTTGGTGGCGAGCAGGTGCTGGCCATGCCAGAACGCGGTGATGATCGGCATGTCCGCTTCGGCGCGGTCCCAGGCGTCGGGCGGCTCCACCGTGAGCCGCGTGGTCTTGCCGACGAAACGCACATATTCGGCGGCGACCACGCCGAGCGCGGTCTTTGCCCATTGCTGCCGGCCGATACGCCGCCAAAACTGCATGCGTTGTCTCAGTGCGGCGCGTTGCTGTCGGGCTCGAGCAGGCGGTGCATATGCACGATGAAATAGCGCATCTGCGCATTGTCGACGCGAGCCCTGCGCCTTCGCCTTCCAGGCCGCGTAGGCGCTGGCATAGTTCGGATAGACGCCGACGATGTCGAGCTTGTCGAGATCCTTGAATTCGATGCCGGCGACGCTTTGCAGTTCGCCGCCGAACACCAGGTGAAGAAGTTGCTTGGGGATGTCCGACATGGTGATCGTTCCGCATGTCCGCGCGTTAGAGTGCTGCGAGGCGTTCATCCCTGAAAAGCTCGATCAGCGCCGCGTGCCTGTCCCGGCCGGCCGCGACGAGCATCCCGTGCCGCGGCACGGGACGATTATAGGTCACAGCGCCGCCTGCGAAAGACGTCAATGCGCCGCCCGCTTCGTGCACCAAAAGGTCGGCGGCCGCAAGGTCCCAGTCATGGCTGTTGCCGCCGGCGATGGCCGCCTCATATGTTCCCTCGGCGACCCGGGCCAAGCGCAGCGCCAGCGAGCGCGTGCGCGGCATGACGGCAAACGGCGGCGCGATGGTTTGCAACTGGTCGAGAAATTTTCGCGGGCCGGCGATGCGCGCTGCTTCGATTTGCGCGCCGGGGGTGGCCGCGATCGCAACGCCGTTGCGGGTCGCGCCAAGGCCAGCGACCGCCACGAAGAATTCGTCGCTGACCGGCGCATAAAGGCACGCCGCGACCGGCCGGCCGTTCTCGACCAGCGCGGCGGAGACCGCCCAATCCGGCAAGCCGGCGATATAGGCGCGCGTGCCGTCGATCGGATCGACGATCCAGACATGGCGCGCGTCGAGGCGCGCCGGATCGTCGACGCTTTCCTCCGACAGCCAGCCGATGGACGGCTCGTTGCTGGTCAGCCGCTCGCGCAACAACACGTCGACCGCGATATCGGCGTCGGACACCGGCGACAAGGCTTCGCCCTTGGTCCAGTTCTTCAACGGCGTCTTGAACATCGCCAGCGCCAGCACGCCGGCTTCGCGGACGCGCCTCCGCAAGGCGCGCGGCCTGGTGCTGCAGGTCGACGACCTCACTGGCCGGCAACAGTCAGGCCCTCCACGCGCACGGTCGGCGCATTGGTGCCATAGCGGAAGATAAGGTCGTTCGCCGGCGTCAGGCTCTTGAATATTTCGGTCAGATGGCCGGCGATGGTGACTTCGCTCACCGGATAAGTGAGCTCACCGTTCTCGATCCAAAAGCCGGAGGCGCCGCGGCTATAGTCGCCGGTCACCAGATTGACGCCCTGGCCGATCAGGCTCGGTGATATAGAAGCCGTCCGCGATGTCGGCGATCAGCGCGTGCGGGCTTTTTGCGCCCGGGGCGAGATGCAGGTTGCTCGGCCCGGGCGAGGGCGGCGACGACACGCCGCGATGGGCGTGACCGGTGGTTTGCAGATCGAGCTCGCGCCCGGTCGCGCTGTCGAGGAACCAGATTTTCAGCACGCCGCCTTCGACCACTTTGCGGGCGCTGGCGGCGACGCCCTCGGCGTCGAACGGCCGCGAGCGTAGCCCGCGCTTGCGCAACGGATCGTCGATGATGTCGATGCCGGACGCAAAAATCTGCTCGCCGCGCTTTTCGCGCAGGAAACTCGTCTTGCGCGCGATCGAGGCGCCATTGGCGGCGTTGGCGAGGTGGCCGATCAGGGAGCCGGCGATGCGCGTGTCGAACACCACCGGCACGCGGCGCGTCGTGACCTTGCGCGGATTGAGCCGCTTGACCGCGCGCTCGCCGGCATTGCGGCCGATTGTCGTGGCGCTTTCGCAGATCGGCGGCGTGCAGCGTCGAGGTGTAATCGTAATCGGTCTCCATGCCGGTGCCGTTGCCGGCGATCGCCGACATCGAGATGCCGTGCTGCGAGCTCATGGTCGCGCCGTGGAAGCCGTGGCTCGTCACCAGCACCATGCCGCCGATGCCGGCCGAAGCCGAGGCGCCGCCCGATTTGCTGACGCCCGCGACCGCCATGGCCGCGGCCTCCGCTTCGCGCGCGCGCTCTTCCAGCACGCCGACGTCGGGCATGTCGGGATCGAGCAGATCGAGCGCCGGGAGGTCGCGCGCCAAGAGCGCCGGATCGGCAAGCCCGGCGAAGCGGTCGTCGGGCGCGGCGCGCGCCATGGCGACCGCGCGCTCGGCGAGCGCCGGCAAAACCGCCGCCGTTGAGATCGTTGGTCGAGACCACCGCCTGCTTCCTCCCGACGAGGACGCGCAGGCCCAAGTCGTCGCCTTCGGAGCGCTGCGATTCCTCCACCGCGCCGTCGCGCACCTCGACCGACAGCGACACGCCGCGCACGGCGACCGCGTCGGCCTGATCGGCGCCGGCGCGCTTGGCGGCGGCGACCAGCCGTTCGGCGACATCGGCGAGGGCAGTTTGGTCGAGGAGCGATGGCATTGGTTGGCGTTTGGTTTATGCGGTGGTGAAAATAATAACAAGGCCAAGATGTGGCTGCGGGGCGTGGGATTCAAGCCGGCCCGTCATTGCGAGCCAACGGGGCCGGCCCGAAGTGGCCGGCCCGATGACAAGCTCCGCGAAGCAATCCAGTTCTGCCAAGCCGCCCTGGATTGCTTCGTCGCTACGCTCCTCGCAATGACGGGGTAGGAATGCAGCATTCAAGCAATTTGCCGCGCTCCAGCAACGTCTCGTCAATCATGCGGGCCGTTCGCGCGCGCAACACGACCTTTTAACCAGGATCCTTAAGCCGATTGCGACCGCACTCTGGCATTGTCACGGCAACCGGGCGGCAACAGTCCGGGGGGAGTTCGAGTTTCGAGGCGTCAAATGGAAGCCGGCAGGTTCGCTGCCGGGTCGGGCCGCGGCGGGGCAAACCCCTCGCGGCTCGACCCCTTCTCCTTGCCCGTGCGTTTTACCGCCGCCGACGATGCGGCCGACGAGCGGCTTCGCGTCGTCGACCTGCATCGCGAGCGCGTGGTGGTGCGCCGCTCGGTGCGCGGCATCCGCATGGCCTTGAACATGCCGGTCGCGGCCTACCGCGGCGTCGCCATCCGCTTGAGCGGCGAAACCGGCAAAGCGCCGACCGCCATCACCGTCATGCTCGAGCACCGCGACCCGGCTTTGTCGCTGCCGCTGTTTGCTTCCTCCGAACGTGACGACATCGTCGCCGAATGGCAAAGCTGGGGCAGGGTGCTCGGCCTGCCGCTGCTCGTCGCCGAAGGCGACGGCAGCTTGCGCGAACCGTTCGCGCGGCTGGGCGCGCTGCGCGTCGAAGCCCCGACCTGGCGCCGCCGCCGCCGCAGCGCCATCGCCAAGCGCCGGCCTTCTCGGTTGTTGCGCCGCCGCCCCGGCAAGCTGCCGGCAACGCCGATCGTGCATCGCGGCGAACGCGAGATCATCGCAAGAAATTAAAGCGCGCATCCGCCCCCGCGATAGCGGGGGAGGACGGGCGAAATTATCCTCGCAACGATCGTGCACTCCCTCTCCCCAGAGGGGAGAGGGTGGGGTGAGGGGGCTCGGACGCACGAGAAAAATCCCCAGCTTCCGAACCCCCTCACCCTCGCTCACTTCGTTCGCTCGACCTCTCCCCTCTGGGGAGAGGTGAAATAGAGAGTCGTGATCGCGGTGCGTCAGGCCCGAGTTCGCGAATTCAATTTGCAAGTGATCGAAGGATTTCTCTATTCGCTTCGTTCTATTTGCTCTTCCCCGTTTCCTTCTCACTATTCGTAATCTCTTCCTTCCCAAAAGAAGAAGGGAGGCGGAACGCCGGCAAACGCTGGTCACCACCGCCGCATCTTGCGACGCGGCACGCACCCTGCAGGGCGCGCTCGCCTGTCGGCGTTCCACCACGGCTCTCACCTAAGGGAATTATTCCATCCCAAAGGCTCGGCTTCAGGCCAGGCTTCCTGGGACGCGGTCTGTACGGGCGTTACCCGTCTTCGCCTGTCCCAGTCCAGGGAAGCACCTCCCGCCCCGGTCGTAATGCCGGGGGACTGATACCCAAGCCGCCCGGGAGCAGCGTGCAAAACCACCCGCGGGCACCGCACCCGCTCCACCTTTCGGCTTGCCTCCGGAAGGCGTCCTTCGAGAGAGCAGGATGCGATCCTCGTCCCATAAATGGGGACGCGTGTCAATATAAACGTGACGAGGCGTTTCAGCCCGGCAAAGTCAGGGCAAAACCCGCGTATTCACGCGGGTTTTCGCAGCGCGCGAAGGTGCGGCGAGCGCAATGACGTCGCGTCGCGGCACGGACCGGCAGTCAAATCGCGCAACAAGGCGCATTGGACGAAATGCAAAAAGTCGTTGCATGGCAGGATCTTCAGCGTGGCGCGCGAATCTTTTTTATGAGTGCGGCCGGAAACGGCCGCAACAGATCGCGCGGAGTTCAGATGCATTAAGCGGGTCAAGCCATGGTGCACTTGAATTCCGCAGTCCCAAGCGTATTTTGCCGACAGGAGCATGGACATGAAGATCAAGGTCGTGGTGCACGAGGCGGAGGAAGGCGGCTTTTGGGCCGAGGTGCCCGCTATTCCGGGCTGCGCCACCCAGGGCGAGACCATGGACGAATTGATGCGCAATGTGCACGAGGCGATCGAAGGTTGCCTCGCAGTGGACGTTGCGGCACCCAAGCCCGGCGGCAAGGAACGCATTGTCGAAATCGCCCTATGAGGGCGATCGCCGGCCGCGAACTTGCGCGGATGATCGAGCGGCGCGGCTGGCAATTGCTGCGCATCAGCGGCAGCCACCACATCTACGGCAAGGCCGGGAGCGTCGTTCGCCTGTCAGTCCCCATTCACGGCAACCGCCCGCTCAAGACCGGTCTGCTTCGTCATTTGGCCAAGCTTGCCGACATTCCCGATGATGAGTTGAGGTGAGCTTGTGGCCCGCATGAGCGAAGCGACATGCGAGGTGATGGCTGGAGAGATAGACTCAGGATATCGCTTCGCTCATCTGGGCTACATTGCTTACACCGCAACCACCTCGACTTCGCCCAATCCCGCGACCGTGAACACCGCATGCTCGCCGGGCTTGATCGACATCGTCGGGATGACGCTGCCGGTGATCACCACCATGCCGGCTTTGAGGCCGCGGCCGCGTTCGGCGAGATGATTGGCGAGCCACGCCAGCGTCGCGCACGGGTCCTCGGCAAAACCTTTGCCGGCCGGCTTGCCGCCGATCGTGAGTTGGCCGGCGATGCCGTTGAGCGACGCGGGGGATACGGCTCTGGCCGCGCCGATGACGATGCCGCCGTTCCAGCAATTCTCGACGATCAGCGAAGCGGCTTCGGTCTTGGTGTAGTCGGCATTGCGGTCTTCGATCAGCTCGAAGGCGGCCATCGCGGCGGAGATCGCCGGCGCCACCTTGTCGCGCCGCCACGGCGCGCCGCCTGGCGGCAGATCGGCGCCGAGCATCAGCGCGATCTCGCTTTCGATGCGGACGTTGACGAAATTTGCCACGTGCAGATGCGCCGGCGAGTAGTGGATGGTGCGCGCGAAGATAGCGCCGCCGCACGGATGGTCGATGCCCATCAGCTCCTGCATCACCTTGGTGGTGGTGGCGATCTTGGCGCCGCAGACCGCGCCATAGACCGGCTCCGCCAGCCGGTAATAGGCTTCCTGCGCCGCATAGGCCTCGCGCAGCGACGCGGGTTTCAGCTCAGCCGGCAGGTTGCGATAGGGCAGGCGGCGGGCGCGGGCGTCCCACATCCATTGGGCCATGGCGGTTGTGCGGTCGCTGGCGTCCATGGGGCGTGATTGTAGCCCGGATGGAGCGCAGCGTAATGCGGGATTCGGCGATCCAGCAGCCCGCCCCGGATTTCGCTGCGCTCCATCCGGGCTACGACGCTATTCCGGATAATCGACGCGCCAAGTTTGTAGGGTGGGCTGAACGAAGCGAAGCCCACGCCGTACGAGCGCGTGGGCACGCTCCGCTTTGCCTGCCCTACGTTCGCTAACCGTGGTGGCGGGCAGATGTCATTTTGGAAGATGCATGATCAGGGCTACCGCTCCAAAACAGACTCCAAATACCAAAGCGAACAATATTGTGAATTTTCGAGCCCTATTGCCCCTATCGTCCCACAATTGAGGGAACAGAAACATGAAAGGTCCAAGGAACTTGAGAAGTCTCCGCTTCTCTGGCTTGACACATTCTAGCATCGAGAAAAAATAGTAGAGCATCAAAAGCGTGCTCACGATGCCGCCAAGCATGAACGACACACCGAGAGTGAACATTGCCACTTTATACATCGGAGCAATTGTCACATCTGTCAGTGCCCAAACCGGTAGTTTATTAAATCGCGTGTCGCAAGCGTAGCCCGGATTGAGCGCAGCGAAATCCGGGAACGATCGTCCGCCAATCGAGGCTGCTCCCCGGATTTCACTTCGTTCAACCCGGGCTACGTCCTGAAAAACGAAATGGCCGGGGAAAACCCCGGCCATGACGCCTCAAATCATGTAACCGCCGTCTAATCCAACGGCTCAACCTTCACGATCCGGTGGTCGTGGTTGCTGCCGACCCAGAACGTCACCGGGCTCGTCGTGTTGTCGACGTACACCGTGCGCATGTTGGTGTCGGACGGCATCAGATATTGCACGGTGGTGTTGGTCTTCGGATCGAGCCGCACCACGCGGTCCGTGCTCATGGTCGAAGCCCAGATCTCGCCGTTCTTGTCGAAATTGGCGCGATAGGGGAAGGTGTATTGCGGGAACGAGTATTCGGTGAACTGTTCGGTCTTGGGATCGAACAGCGCCGCCTTGCTGGTGCGATATTCGGTCACCAGCACGCGGTCCTGGTCGTCGATTTCCATGCGGCGGGCGCGGGCGTGCGCCGTCGGCGTGGCGTACCAGGTCACCGGCGCCGGTCTTGGCGTCGATCTTGCCGAGATGGCCTTCGGTGAATTCGGCCATCCACAGATTGTTCTGGGAGTCCGCCATCACCTGATAGATGCCGGCGTGCTGTACGCCGGGCAGCTGGTCGAGCGGGCGGAATTTCTCCCAGTCGCCGGTTTTCAGATCGACGCGGAAGATCTCCTGGGTGCCGACGCTCTTGGTCCACACCTTGTTGTCGACTTCGTGGTGCAGGCCGGTGAAGTTGAGCTGCACCTTGTCGTCGTTCCACTTGGCGTCGAGCGGATAATATTTGATCTCGCCGGTCTTCGGATCGAGCGCGCCGAGCGAGCCCTGGTACATGGTGTCGAACCAGATCTTGCCGGTGGTGTCGAACTCGATGCTCGAGAAGGCCGGTCGGCGCGTTGTCCTTGAACTTCTTGATCGGATATTCGGTGAGCTTGAGCGTCTTCGGATCGAACTTGCCGATGAACATCTCGCCGAAATCCGAATACCAGACGTTGCCGTCCTTATCGACCAGGATGTCGTGCGGCTCGGTGGTCTTGCGCCCCATGTCGTATTCGGTGACGATGGCGCGGGTGTCGCGGCCGGTCGGGCGCGGCAGCGTCTTGAGATCATATTGCCACTTGTCGACCGCGCTCAAGTTGATGGTGGCGAGATACTCGGCCATCTTGCGGTATTGCTCGGGCGTGCCCGCGCGCGAACGGTCCAGCATCGGCTGCGGCTTGATCGGCTGGCTCACCGCGCCATAGCCCATCATGCGGCTGACCACCTGCGTCCACTCGTCGGCATCGTGGGTCGAGCGCACCACGCGTTCGAGCGTGTGGCAGCTCGTGCAGTTGAGCAGCATCGCCTTCTGGTCTTCGGTGCCGGGGATGCTCATCATCCATTCGGCATTGGTGAGCTGGCTGGCGAGGTTTTTGGTCTTGTCGAGCTTGATGTCGGCATTCGCCGTCTTCTCGGCGACGACGTCGGCTGCGGCCGGCGCGCCGATGTCGTAACCGACGGCGCGGATGGCGAGATTGTAATGGCCCGGCTCGAGGCGGTTTTCCGGGAAGGCGTAGCGGCCCTGCGCGTCGGTGGTGACGCTGGTCGAGACGATGGAGCCGTCCTTGTGGGCGGTGACGACGACGCCTTCCATGGCGCCTTCGGCGTGCCGAACTGACCACGCCGGTCAACGCCGCCGGCGTCTGGTCGGCGCGCTGCGCCTGCCGGGATCGCCAGCACCAGAGCCAGCGCGGTCATGCCGAGAAGATAAGATGATTTCATCGAGTCGCTCCCTAACGATGAATTTGGTTTTATCGGGTCGGCGTGCGGCCGTTCTTAGCCGCGCAGTTTCGGATTCTGTCGCGCCCGATGTGGCTCGGCTACCAGTATCCTGCGTATCGTCCGCGTCTCCGGCAAGCCCGATCGCCGGCGCGTCGCCAGGATATGCGCGCGGTCAGCTCAAGACGCGGCGCAGCGCGGCGTCGAGCACCAGGCCGGCGAACAGGATCAAGCCGGCGTCGCGGTCGGATTTGAACACCGCGAGGCAGTTGTCGGGATCGGCGATGTCGAGGCGGACGATCTGCCAGGCGAGGTGGGCGGCGAAGGCGACGAGCCCGAGCGCGAAGACCAGGCCCGCGCCGGCGAAGAAACCGGCAGCGCCGATGAGGACGACGGCGAGGCCGTAGAACAGCGCCAGCATCGGCTTGGTGCGCGCGCCGAACAACAGCGCGGTCGATTTGATGCCGATCAGCGCATCGTCCTCGCGATCCTGGTGGGCGTAGATGGTGTCGTAGCCGATCACCCAGGAGATCGAGCCGGCGTAGAGCAGACAGCGGCGCCAGATCGAGCCGGCCGAAGGCGCCGGCCCAGCCCATCAGCGCGCCCCAGGAAAACGCGAGCCCGAGCACGATTTGCGGCCAATAGGTGATCCGCTTCATGAACGGATAGACCGACGACGATGGCGAGCGAGGCGATGCCGAGCGCGATGGTGAAGCCGTTGAACGTAATCAATACGGCAAAGCCGATAAGCGCTTGCAGGACGAGGAACAAAGCCGCCTGCGCGACGCTGACCTGGCCGGACGGGATCGGCCGCGAGCGGGTGCGCTCGACGCCGCCGTCGAGATCGCGATCGACGATGTCGTTCCAGGTGCAGCCGGCGCCGCGCATGGCAAAGGCGCCGATGAAGAACAGCACGAGATGCAGGATGTTCGGCGCCCGCGCGTGGGCCGCGACCGCGGCGAGCGCCGCCGACCACCAGCACGGCAACAGCAACAGCCAGGAGCCGATCGGCCGGTCGAGGCGGGCGAGCCGCAGATAGGGTCTCAGCCAAGCCGGCGCCAGCGTATCGACCCAATTGCCGGTCGCGTCGGCGACGGAACCCGCCCGCACCGCTCATTTGGCCAGCGGATTACCGGTCAGCGTGTCGAGCGTGCCGCGGCCGGTCCTGGTATTGGTGCCGGTATCGAGCGACGGCGTGCCGATGGCGTCGCTCAATGTCGGCGTCTTCGGCTTCGGCCCTTCGGCGCAGACCGTGTCGCGGAATTTCATGGTCTTGGCGTGCATGGCCTTGGCCTGGGCGACCGCCTGTTCCGGCACCCCGCAGCTTGCCTTGTTGTCCTCGAGGAATTTCACCACTTTGTCCTCGGCGGCGGTGAAGTTTTGCACCGCAGCGCACATTTCCTTGCGATCGCCGTGGCGTTTGCCGATGGCCGAGATCGCATCCGCTTTCGTCTTGGCCTCGTCGCGCAGTCGCGGAAAATTCGCGCATATGGGCGATGCCTGCGGCGGCGGCCCTCCCATCATCGAAGGACCTCCCTGCGCCGGACCCGACGGAAATACCGACTGCTGCGAGGGCGCCGGGAACTGCGATTGCTGCGGCGGCGGCGGGAACGTGGATTGTTGTGGCGGCGGCGGGAACGGCGACTGCGCCAGCGCGGTCTGCGCTGCCGTCGCGCCGGCGCCAAGGCCAGCCCCATCGCCACCACCAGGCTCCGATTCATAGCGATCCTTCGCGGTTCCCCAAACCTGTACCGGATACCCTAACACCCGCTGCGCCGGTAGAAGCCTGATGAATTCGGCGACAAGGGGGCAGGCTGCCGGGTGCGACGCTGATGCTCATGCGGCAGGTTTAAGCTAAAGCCGGTCTAAGCTAGCCGGGTCTAAGCTAAAGCCAAGTCTAAGTTAAAGCCCGCGTATTTGCCTTGGACAGTATAGCTTGATTTGCGCCATGCCGGCTTACGATTTTCGCAGTCCCCGGCTTTATCGTCGAGGCGCCGCTCGCGGCCGGCGTCGTGCTTCCGCTCGACCGCGCCCAGGCCCATTATCTGACCACGGTGCTGCGGCTGCAAATCCGGCGCCGGGGTCCTGGTCTTCAACGGCCGCGACGGCGAGTGGAGCGCGACGCTTGAACGCGCAGAAACGCGCGGCCGCGCTGGTCGTCGGCGCCCAAACCCGCGCACAGACCGCGGCGGCGGACCTGCATTATCTGTTCGCGCCGCTCAAATCCGCGCGGCTCGACTACATGGTGCAGAAGGCGGTCGAGATGGGCGCCTGCGCGGTTACAGCCGGTGCTCACCCGCCACGGCCAGGTGGCGCGGGTCAATCTCGAGCGCATGCGCGCCAACGCCATCGAGGCCGCCGAGCAATGCGGCATTCTTTGTCTTCCGGAGATCGCCGAGCCGGCCGAGTTTTTCCGCCTGCTCGCCGCCCGCGAGGCCTCGCGCGCCATCGTGTTCTGCGACGAGGACGCCGAAGTCGCCGATCCGCTCGCCGCGCTGTCGGCGCTGCCGCGGCACGGCGCCGCTCGCGGTGCTGGTCGGGCCCGAAGGCGGCTTTGCCGAAGACGAGCGCGCAGCGTTGCTCAAATTGCCGAACGTGGTGCGCATTGCGCTTGGCCCGCGCATCCTGCGCGCCGATACGGCCGCGGTGGCGGCGCTGACGATCGTTCAGGCGGTCATCGGCGATTGGCGCTAACGACGGCGCTAGTGGATCATCCACGGCTTATCGATGCAGACGAAGCTGATGTAATCGCCGTAGACGCGATGCACGCTGGTGACCTGTGCGACAGCCGCTGCCAGCGCGCGCAATAATCCTGCGCCATCTGCGCATAGACGCCTTCGAGGTCCGGCGAGTAGTGGATGATGCCGCCGGTGTCGTTGCCGGTGATCCAGGGGCCGGGGCCGGTGAACTTGCCAGCACGGCGCCGGTCGCGCCGATGCTCAACGCCGCGACGAGCGCGCCAACGATCAAGGATTTCCGACGCATCGCACCAAGCCTCCCGCCTTTGCAAGCGCGGCAAGCTTAGAGGCTGATGCGAATAATTGGAAGCGGCGCCGCGCCGCCGCGGTTTCACTGCATCGAATAGGCGCTGGCCACCATGCCGACCGGCCGCTTGTCGTGGGCGGCGAGCAGCATGACCCGGCCGAAGCTGGTGTTGCGGCCGATGCGCACCACGCGGGCGTCGGCGACGATGTCGTAATTCACCGGCCGCAGGAAATGCGTGGTCTGGTCGATGGTGCTCATCGGCCGGTAGCCGTTCCAGGCCGCCGAGCAGGCGATCACCATGGCGGTATCGGCAAGCGCCATCAGCGCCTGGCTGCACACCGCCTCGCCGTCGCTGCAAATCTTCTTGGAGAACGGCAGCCGCACCACGGCGCCGGGCTGCCAATCGGCCGCCGCGCCGGGCGGGCGGACCGGCTCGACGCTTTCGACCAGCAGCGCCAGGTCCTGCACCCACGGCGGAAAGATCTTGATCATCAGGCGCCCCGCCGCCTGCAAACCGAACGCCGGTTCCGGGGCCAAAAGCCGATGCACCTCGCCCATATCTAGTCTCCCCCAAGCCCGACCTCGTCGATGCTTCATCGCGAGCCGCATTGCCGATCATCGCCGGCAAGCCCCCGCTCGCCGGCGAACGCCTTTACGCACCGCCT
The DNA here is from genome assembly GCA_963831975.1 of uncultured Alphaproteobacteria bacterium. GTDB lineage: Bacteria > Pseudomonadota > Alphaproteobacteria > Rhizobiales > Xanthobacteraceae > BOG-931. The sequence goes on along the minus strand of CAWHSO010000018.1, from coordinate 344,574 downwards.
CGCAGCCGCCGGCTTTTGCGGCGGGGAGGGGAGACCGACCACAAAGGGGAATGCAGTGAGAGCCGGGACGCGGCCGAATACGCCTCACACCCCGCCACGAATCAACTGACGCCCGTTGGTAGCATAGCGCCGCAAGATTTGCCGTGGCCGTCTTGCCACGCCGGCCGGTCAAACGCCGCGCGCGAGGCTTTGCGGTCTTGACCGGCAGGCGGCGGCGCGGCACGGTAAAAGGGCTTTGCGGGAGTGTGGGAGATGGTCAGTTTCGGCCGGATTGCGGCTGTCGCGCTTGGCTTTGCGCTCTGCGTCACCAGCGTCTCGCAGCCGCGGGCGGCGAGCTGGCTGGAGAAGAATTTCTGGCTGTCCGGGCCGCGCTACGACCGCGACGTGCCGGCCTGCGACTTACCCGGGCGCGCTCGACCGCATCATCGCCAATTTCCACACCAAGGAATACCGCTTCTGGAACTCCGAGCTGCGCATCGTCGGCGTCGAGAACATCCACGAGACCGCCTGGCTGCCGTGGGCGGCGCAGTCGATCCCGCGGCGCTTTTGCAGCGGCACGGCGGTGATCAACGACGGCGCGCGGCACCCGCTGTTTTACTCGATTGCCGAAGACACCGATTTGATCGGCCTGGGTTGGGGCGTCAATTTCTGCGTCGACGGGCTCGACCGCAATGACGCCTACAATCCGAACTGCCGCTCGGCCAAGCCTTAAAAACTAGCCAAGCCCTAAACTAGCCAAGCTCCTGAACTAGCCAAGCTCTTGGAGCACGCGCTCGCGCAAATCGCACGCGGTCGCTGACGCCGCGCTGGGCGAACTCGATCACCTTCTTGGCGACGGCGTCGGTTTCGGGGCGATCGCCGTCGCGCAAGCCGAGCGCACGGCAGACGTCGGCATAGGCGCCGGTCAGACGCGGTGAGCGCTTCCGGCTCGAACGGCTTGTTGCGGAACAGGCAGTAGATGGCCATCGTAGCGCCCTCATCACTGTGACGGACCCGGACAAGGCCGGCCGTAAAGTCGCTGGCGGTTCGGCGGCAATTACCGGCGATCCTGGCAGCCCCAGGCCGCGGCTCAAGCGTGAACTGTTAAGTAGGTGCAGAACCCCTTACCGTCGATACGCGGTTCCTCCATACTTTGTTCTTGCTCCGTTCGGGTCGCTTGCTATGGTTCGGTCTCCACGATGGCGAGGATTTTCATGATCAGGTTCGTCGCCGGCTTGGCCTTTGCCGCAAGCTTGCTGGCCGCCGCTGCGCTCCCGGCTATGGCGCAGGATGCGCGACAGAACGAGCCGGGAAAATTCGACTTCTATGTGCTCTCGCTGTCGTGGTCGCCGTCGTTCTGCGCCGCGGCCCACGACAGCGGCCGCTCCGGCGGCGCGCAATGCGGGGCGCGGCCTTATTCGTTCGTCGTGCACGGGCTGTGGCCGCAATATGAAAAGGGTTTTCCGGAATATTGCGAGCAGCCGTCGCCGCGGCTTTATCACCGCATCATGGAATCCATGCTCGATCTGATGCCGGCGCCGCATCTGATCTACAATGAGTGGGACAAGCACGGCACCTGCTCGGGGCTGTCGGCGCAAGCTTATTTCGACACCATCCGCAAGGCGCGCGCCGCGGTGAAAATCCCGCCCGATTATGTCGATCTGAAAGACCCGCTCAATGTCGCGCCGGACGCGGTGCGCGACGCCTTCGTCAAGGCCAATTCCGGTCTCAAGCCGGGCGGCATCGCGGTGGACTGCGACAATCGGCGATTGACCGACATCCGCATCTGCTTGTCGAAAGATCTGCAATTCCGCGACTGCCCGGGCGTGGTCAAGCGCGCCTGCCGGCGCGATCAAATCGTGATGCCGCCGGTGCGCGGCGGCTGAGCGCTGAGCGTTAAACATTGAACTATCAGCACGCCTTCCATGCCGGCAATTTCGCCGACGTGCACAAGCACGCGGTGCTGGCGCGCATCCTGTCTTATCTGAAAGCCAAGCCGGCGGCGTTGCGGGTGATCGACACCCATGCCGGCGCCGGCCGTTACGATCTGCGCAGCGCGCGAAGCGACCCGCGGCGGCGAGTGGCAAGAGCGGTATCGCCAGACTTTTGGATCGGCCGTTGCCGGACGAGGTGCGAGCGCTGCTCGCGCCTTATCTCGACGTCGTCCGAAACCTCAATCCCGGCGGCCGGCTTCGGGTCTATCCGGGCTCGCCGCTCGTCGCGCTTGCCCTCATCCGGCCGCAGGACCGGCTCGTCGCCTGCGAGCTCGAACCGCGCGCGGCGGCGTCGCTCAAAGCCGCGCTGCGCGACCGGCGCGCCAAGGCGCTGGCGATCGACGGCTGGACCGCGCTCGGCGCCTATGTGCCGCCGAAGGAGCGCCGCGGTGTCGTCCTGGTCGATCCGCCGTTCGAGGACGCGGCCGATTTCACCCGGCTGGCCAGCGCCTTGGCGGCGGCGCACCGCAAATGGCCGACCGGCATCTATCTGCTGTGGTATCCGATCAAGGAGCGCGACGCGCCCGACGCCTTGGCGCGGCGGCTGCGCAAGCTCGCGATGCCGAGCGTGTTGCGCTGCGAGATAACGCTGGGACCGCCGCGCGCCGATGCCGGCCTGGTCGGATCCGGCCTGATCGTCGTCAATCCGCCGTTCAAGCTTGATGCCGACCTGAAAGTCCTGCTGCCGGCGCTGGGCGAGGCGTTCGCCACCGGCGCCGCCTGCCGGATCGACTGGCTGGCCACCGCCAAATAGCTGCCAAGTAGCTGCCAAGTAGCTGCCCCAGTAGCCGCCGCAGGTAGCTGCCCACTTTTACACAATCGAGAATTGGTCTAGTTTTGTGCGGCTGGGCTTAGACGTTCCGCCTCCTGTGGGGGGCCGGCGGAGTGATTGAGGCCGTCCGCGGCTTACGCTCTCTTTGCCCGTGTGGATGTCCAGCCTAGCCGTCGTGCCGTGGGGGCCGACGGCGAAGCATCCACGGGGAGGAGTTGCTCGATGGCAATGGGTGGTACGGTCAAGTTCTTCAACGGTGAACGCGGCTACGGCTTCATCAAGCCCGACGACGGCGGCCGCGATGTGTTCGTGCACATCACCGCTGTTGAACGTGCGGGGCTGAAATCGCTGGTCGAGGGCCAGCGCATCAGCTTCGATGTCGAGCCCGACAAGAAGGGCAAGGGCCCGAAAGCGGTCAATCTCGTCGTCACCGGATAAGGCGACGTTGCCGCGGCGTGTGGGAGCGCGACGCGTAGCGAAATACCGTGCGGCCGCCCGGCCGAACGCTGAACCGTTGCGTTGCGTCCTGCAATGCACTGCCGCAAGAATGCACTCCCGCAAACAAAATCAGTAACGCCAAAGGTGCCGCAATGATGATTCTACGCTCTGCGCCGGCTTCTCCGTTCGGCCGCAAGGTCCGGATCGCGATTTCACTCCTCGGCCTCGACAACGACGTGAAGATCGAGGCCGCCGATACCAGCGACGCCAGCGACAGTCTGCGCAAGCAAAATCCGCTCGGCAAGATTCCGGTGGTGATCGCCGAGGACGGCACCGCGTACTACAACTCGCGCGTCATCCTCGATTATCTCGACGACCGCGCAGGCGGCGGCAAGATCGTGCCGCGCGACGCCAAGGCGCGGCTAGCGGCGCTGCGTTTGCAAGCGCTGTGCGACGGCATCCTCGATGCCTCGATCCTCACCATCTACGAGACGCGCTGGCGCAAGGCCGAGGCCCACGAGCCGAAATGGCTCGAGCATCAGGCCGGCAAGGTGGCGCGCGCGCTCGCGGCGCTGGAAGCCGCGCCGCCGCCGCTCGATGCGACGCCCAATCCTGCCCAACGTCGGGCAGATCACGCTCGCCTGCATGCTCGGCTATCGCGATTTCCGCTTCAACGGCACCTGGCGCGGCGATCACCCCCGCCTCGTCGCCTGGCTCGATCAATTCGCCGCGCGCGTGCCGGCATTTGCGGCGACCAAGCCGGCGGGCTGATAGCCGGCGGCGCTCGCGCTCGCTCAATCAATCGCGGCCCTTGCGATGGCCGTTGCCATTTTTCATTTTTCGATAGGCGGCCGGTTTGAAGCGGCGCGGCCGCCCGGCAATGTCCGGTTTTGAGTCACCGTTGCGGGCCGGCGAACCGGACGGCGCCGCGTCAGGAGCGATCAGCGTGACGCCCTGCCAGGCGCCGCTTTCGACCAGTTCGCGGACCAGCGATTTGAGCGTCAGCGCCACCGTCTCGATGGCGGGACTGCGCAGACCCACTTCGGAAAAGCAAAGCGACACCGGGCGGACCATCTTGGCGTCGGCGAAGCGGCGGTAATTGACCGCCAGTCGCTGATCGCCGCTATGCAGCGCGGACCATGTCATGATCGAGTTGCCGATGCCGGATGCGACCAGCTCGCGCATCGTATTCAACGAATCGCATTCGCCGATCGGCTCGAGCGGCAGCCCGTGTTTCTCGAACGCCTCGCGGGCGTCGCGCTGGACGCCGCTGCCGGGGCCGGGCACCAAGAGCGGACGCCGTGCCGCGTCCGCGATGCGGATCGGCGAATTGTCCTGGTCGGCCGTCGCATAGAACAGCTCCTCGTACACCAGCGGCTCGACCGCAAGACCGCGCTCGGGTTTCCCGGTGAGCAGCAAGGCGAGGTCGAGACGGCCATTGTCCAGCCGCTCGCGCAGCACCGCGCTGTTGCCGTCGGCGAGATGCAGCAGGATCTGCGGATAGGTGCTGCGCATCCGCACGAACAGTTCGGTTGCCAGGATGGATGCCAGCGCGACCGGAAATCCGATGGACACGCGTCCTGACGGTACGTTTTGCGCACTGAGCGCATCGTGTTTGGCAAATTCGACATGCCGCAGGATTGCCTCGGCGTGCCGGTACAACACGCCGCCGGATTCGGTCAGCAGGATGCCCTTCGGGCCGCGCGTGACCAGTTGCCGGCCGACCTCGGATTCCAGGCTGGCGAGATGATGGCTGATCGCGGACTGCGCGACGTGCAATTGATCGGCGGCGCGCGACAGGCTGCCGGCCTGGACGATTCCAACGAAGTAGCGAAGCTGGCGCAGGTCCATGGCCGTCCGTTGCTGCCCGCGCGATGCGCCGTCGCGGCGCGCGCGATTGACGAATTTGCCCGACTTGCCGAAGCTTACCAAGCCGGGGCACACTATACACTCTTGCCGTGCATCGACAAAGCGGACGACCGGAACGTGATGGGAACCACTCGTCCTGCCGCGACTGCACCGGCGCAACGGCGATGCGCCATCGCCTGGGGTTTCGCGCTGGTGTTGCTCGGCGGCCTCATCTGCGCCGCGCGGGCGCAGTCCGGCACGCCGGACTGGCCGGGGACAAAACCCGTTCGCATCGAAGTCATCGCCGCGCCCGGCGGCTTGATCGATCTCGTGCCACGGACGCTGTCGGACCATCTCGCCGCGTCCATTGGCGTGCCGGTCGTGGTGGAAGACCGGCCCGGCGCCGGCGGCAATGTCGCCGCCGCTCTCGTGGCGCGGGCGGAGCCCGATGGGCATACGCTTCTCGTCACCGGCTCGAACCAGGCCGTCAATCCGACGCTGTTGCCGAATCCCGGCTTCGACTACGAGCGCGACCTGGCGCCGGTGTCGATGCTGGTGACGTCGAAATTGCTGCTGGTGGCGTCGCCGTCTTTTCCCGCCAACAGCATCACCGACGTCATCGCTCTGGCAAAGCAAAGACCGAAATCCGTCAGCATCGCGATTTCGCCGATCGGCACGCCCAACCACCTCGCCGCGGAAATGCTGGCGCAGTTCGGCGGCGTCGATCTCAACTTCGTGGCCTACAACGGTATCGGCGAGGCGCTGCCGGACCTGATCGCCGGCCGCGTCGATCTTGCGGTCGCCGCCATAGCGGTGCTGTTGCCGCAAGTGCGAAGCGGCGCGCTCAAGGCCCTGGCGGTGACATCGTCGCAGCGCTCCCCGCTGGCGCCCGACATTCCGACTGCGGCGGAAGCGGGCCTCGCGGAGCTGCAGATCGACGGCTGGATTTGCGTGATGGTCACGGGTGGCACGCCTGAGCCCATCGTCGCGCGCCTCGACCAGGAGATCGCCAAAGCTTTGGCCGTGCCGGAGGTTCGCGATACCTTCGCCAAGCAGGGCGTCGAGATCGCGCACATGAACCCGAATCAGCTCGGCGAATTTCTGCAAGCGCAAGCCGCGCGTTTCAATAAACTTCTCAAAAGCTCCCGCGTCGGCCACGCATCGCCGTAAGCAAAAGCGCGGGCCGGCGGCCGGTGCAACGTCGCTAAAATCAGACGTAACAACGTCCCATCGCGCGCGGCGGCGTCGCTTAAAGTTCCACCATCTGATTTCAAGAGGGGGCCATATCGCAGCGCGTCTTTACAACCGCCTGCCGTCGGCCGACTTTGTTCGCGCGCTCGTTCTTGCATCCGTTTCCGGCCATGTCGCGATTGGAGCGGCCCACCATGACCGATGCCAAGCTTGTCATGCTGTCGTCTTTTCGTCAGACGCGCGCCAAAGCCAAAGATGCGCCGTCTCCGGCGGAAGGCCTGAAGCTGGTGACGGCATTTCTACAAATCGACGATTCCAAGCGGCGCGCGGAAATCATCAAGATGGTGGAAGAAGCCTCCGCATTGAAGAACGGGTGAGAGGCCGGCGGAGTTGGGCAGCCGCCCGCCAGCTATTGCAGCAAGGCGAGCAGCCCCGTGAGCAATTGCAGGGGTCGCGGCGGACAGCCGCGGATATGCAGATCGACCGGCACGACGTTGCCGACGCCGCCGACGACGGCGTAGCTGCCGGCAAAGATGCCGCCGTCCACGGCACAGTCGCCGACCGCAACCACCCATTTTGGATCCGGTGTCGCCGCGTAAGTGCGCTCCAGCGCCTCGCGCATATTTTTGGTGACCGGACCGGTCACCATGAGCACATCGGCGTGTCGCGGCGACGCGACGAAGCGTAAGCCGAAACGCTCGAGGTCGTAGAACGCATTATTGAGCGCATGGATTTCCAGCTCGCAGCCGTTGCACGAGCCGGCATCGACCTCGCGGATCGCCAGACTGCGGCCGAGACGCCGCCGCGCCGCGCGATCGACGCTGCGCCGCCAGTTCCGCAAGCGCCGCGTCGTCGGCGTGCGGCGGCGCTTCGGTCAGCGGGCTGCGCGTGAGGCCTTCGAACAGCGTTCGGCGCATGCAGCCTAAGGTCGTGTCCTGAATACGAACAGTTGAACGATTTGTTGCAGAGCGGGAAATCGGCGACGATGTTGCCTTCGATGGCAGCCTCGAGCAGCGGCCATTGGAACCATGACGGGTCGCGCAGATGGCAGCGCGCGACCCTGTCGCCATCGAGCCGTACCCAGACCAGCACGTCGCCGCGGAATCCCTCGGCGAGCCCGAGCCCTTCCGATCTGTTGCCTGCCGTGGCGGCGACCGCGGTGGCGATCGGGACTGCGATCGGTCCTGCGGGCAGGCGCTGCAAAATCTGATCGATCAGCGCGAGGCTTTGCTCCACCTCGCGGATGCGCAGCCAGACGCGCGCATTGACGTCGCCTTCGTTGAGCACCGGCACGGCGAAATCGAGTTGATCGTAGGGCGGGTAGGCAAGCGCCTTGCGGACATCGAAGTTGCGGCCGCTGGCGCGTCCCACATAGCCGCCGGCACCGAATTGCCGCACCAGATCGGCGCTGACGATGCCGGTCGCGACGGTGCGGTCCTGCAGCGACGTGGTGTTGTCGTAGAGCTCGATCAAACGCGGCCAGCGCAGGCGAATTCCCGCAACGCATCTTGCAAGTGGACGACACCGTCCGGCTTGAGATCGGCCACAACCCCGCCGGGGACGATCCGGTCCATCATCAGGCGGTGGCCGAAACAGGCGTCGGCCGAGCGCAGCACGCGTTCGCGCAGGATGCCGCAATGCGCGTGCATGAGAGAAAAGGAAGCATCGTTGCAAATCGCGCCGATGTCGCCGACGTGGTTGGCCAGCCGTTCGAGCTCGGCCATCAGCGCCCGCAGATAACGGGCGCGCGGCGGGACGGCGATATCGAGTGCCGCCTCGACCGCGTGAGCGAAAGCCAGCGCATAGGCAACGGTGCTGTCGCCGGAGGTGCGGCCGGCAAGCCGCGCCGCCTTTTCAAGCGTCGCGCCGGCCAGAAGCAACTCGATACCTTTGTGCACGTAGCCGAGGCGCTCTTCGAGCCGCACCACGGTCTCGCCGCTTGCCGTGAAGCGGAAGTGTCCCGGCTCGATGATTCCGGCATGCACCGGGCCGACCGGTATTTGGTGCAGACTTTCGCCTTCGGCCGGCAGGAACGCGTAAGCGGACTGCCCGACCGGCGACGGCGTGGGATCGCGCAGCGGCTGCCGCACGCCCCAGAAGCCGAGATCGAGCCAGGGGCGGGTGTCCGCAGCGCCGGCCGGCTGCAGGCCATAGAGGCTATGGATCGCGCGTTCGAGCCGGATGGCGGGCGGATGCAGGGCACCGACCGAAGGAAATACGCCGTCCGGGCAATCGATGCTGACGACGGTGATGGCGCGCACCGGCGTCTCGGCGACGGCGCCATGTGCACCGCGTCGGTTTCCGCCCACAGCCCGAGCAGCGTGGCGCGGCCCCCCGCAAGCTCGCCGGTAACGGCGCGCCAGGCGTTCGCCTCTACGATCGACGCGTGGCCACGGCCGATGGCAATCGACCTTGCGGCCTTGGGCGACGATGTCGGTCAGTGCCGGCATCGTTTCTAACCCAAGCAGCTTGGCGACGTTTTCGAACCAGGCGACGAGCGCCGGCGGCATATAGATGCCGGCCACGAACACCAGAGCGAGATGCACGAACATCGGCACGTACGACGCCTTGGCTTTGGCGCTCGCGCCGCGCGGCTCGCCGAAAGCGATGGTGTTGAGCCGCAGGAACAGCGCGGCGACGCCGACCAGGATGCCGAACACGAGGATGACCGCGAGCCCCGGCGAACGCGCGAAGGTAGAGCTCACCACGAGGAATTCGCTCATGAAAATGCCGAGCGGCGGCATGCCGGCAATGGCGACGACGCCGAGGATCAGGCCCCAGCCGAGCACCGGATTGGTCTCGGTCAGCCCGCCCATGTCGGCGATGCGTTGGGTGCCCTTGACCTGCGCGACGTGACCGACGGCGAAGAAGATCGCGGACTTGGTCAGCGAATGCATGGTCATGTGCAACAGCGCGGCAAAATTGGCGAGCGGCCCGCCCATGCCGAACGCAAATGTGATGATGCCCATGTGCTCGATCGACGAATAGGCAAACATGCGCTTGATGTCGCGGCGCCGGTACAGCATGAAGGCTGCGAACACCAGCGAGATCAGTCCAAGCGTCACCATCAGCGGTCCGGGCGCGAGCGCCGCCGGGTTGACTGCCAGCAGCATCTTGAATCGCAACAGCGCGTAGAGCGCGACGTTGAGCAAGAGGCCCGACAACACCGCCGATATCGGGGTCGGGCCCTCGGCATGGGCATCCGGCAGCCAGGCGTGGAGCGGCGCCAGGCCGACCTTGGTGCCGTAGCCGAGCAGCAGAAACACGAAAGCGACATTGAGCAGCGCCGGGTCGAAGGCTTGCGCGCGCGTGATCAGCGTGGTCCAGACCATGGCGTCAAGGCCTTCGCCGACCACCGGCCGTGCCGCCATGTAGACCAGGATGGTGCCGAACAGAGCGAGCGCGATGCCGACGCTGCCGAGGATGAAATATTTCCAGGCCGCTTCCAGCGCCTCGTGGGTGCGGTAGATGCCGACCATGAGCACGGTGGTGAGCGTCGCAAGCTCGATCGCCACCCACATCACCCCGATATTGTTGGCGACCAGCGCGAGGTTCATGGCGAACATCAGCACCTGATACATCGCGTGGTAGAACCGCAGATAGGTCGGCGTCAGCCGTCCGGTCTCGAGCTCGTGACCGATGTAGCTCGCGCTGAACACGCTGGTGGTGAAACCGACGAACGTGGTGAGCACGATGAATGTGCTGTTGAGATCGTCGACCAGGAGATAGGCGCCGGGCTGCGGCCGGGCGAAGAACAGCGATACCGCCGCTATAAACGTCGCAAGCGTCGCCACGACATTGAGCCGCGCGGTGATCCGGTAGCCGGGCATGACCGCGAGCAGCGCCGCTGCGAAGGCGGGGATCAACAGCACCGCGGCGAGCGCATCCGACCTCATCGGCGCTCTCCACGGAACCGGTCGAGCGCCTGGAGGTCGACCGTGTCGAAGCGCTCGCGGATGCGGAACAGGAAAATGCCGATGACGATGAAGGCGATCAGGATGGAGAAGGCGACGCTGATCTCCACCACCAACGGCATGCCCTTGGCCCCGGTCGCCGCCAGCACCAGACCGTTTTCGAGCGACATGAAGCCGACGACCTGGCTCACCGCGTTGCGCCGCGTCACCATCATCAAGAGGCCGAGCAGGATCACCGAGAGCGCGAATGCCAGGTCTTCGCGCGCCAACGGATCGGCGTCCTGGGTCACGCGCAGCATGACCACCATGGACAGCGCGACCAGGCCCATGCCGGCGAGCATCGCCGGGCCGACGCCGACCACATTCTCGATCTGGCGATGGATGCCGAGCTTGACGATGATCCGGTGCAGCACGACCGGGATGACGATGGCCTTGAACACCAGCGCCAGCGCCGCGGTGACATAAAGGTGCGGCGCGTCCTGGATGAAGGCCTGCCACGCCACCGAAGCCGCCAGCACCAGCGCATGCAGCGCGAACACGTTGAGCAAGGCGTAGAGCCGGTCCTGGTAGAGCTGCAGGAAACTGAGCAGCACCAGCGAGGCCGGCGAGCAGATGGGCGACGTCGAAGTCGAGGCTGCTCATCAGAAGCTCCCCGACACGAAGCGCAACAGCGTCGCAAGGAGCCCGAGCATCAGGGCCGCGCCGAGGAATTCCGGCACACGGAACACCCGCATCTTGGCAATCGACGTCTCGAACACGGCGAGCAGGAAACCGCCGGCGGCGAGCTTGCCGATATAGGCCGTGACGCCGATGGCGAGCGCGGCCATTCCGGCTGCGGCGCCGGTGAGCCCCCAAGGCGCGAACAGGCAGGCGATCAGCGAGACGTAGACGACGAGCTTGAGCGACGCCGACAATTCGATCAGCGCCAGGTGCCGGCCGGAATATTCCAGCACCATGGCCTCGTGCACCATGGTGAGCTCGAGGTGGGTCGCCGGATTGTCGACCGGGATGCGGCCGTTCTCGGCGATGGCCACCATGATCAGCGCCAACAGCGCCAGCGCCAGCGACACGCGCAACCCCACCGCGGGCGACGCCATGAATGCGGCCATGGTGGAGAGCTGGGTCGAGCCGGCGATCAGGGCCAATGTGAACACGATCATGATCATGGCCGGCTCCGCCAGCGAGGCGATCATCACCTCGCGGCTCGAGCCGATGCCGCCAAAACTCGTGCCGACGTCCAGACCTGCCAGCGCCAGAAAAATCGCGCGCTGCCGAGCAGCGCGATGATGGCGATGAGGTCGGCCGACCACGAAAACAACAATCCGGTGCGGAACGTCGGCACCAGGGAGGCGGCGACCCAGGTGGCGGCGAAGATCAGATAGGGCGCCACGCGAAACAGCCACGAGGCGCTGTCCGCCAGCACGACGTCCTTGCGCATCAGCTGGATGAGATCGCGATAGGGCTGGATCAGCGGCGGCCCCTGCCGGCGCAGCAGCCGCGCCTTCACCTTGCGGATAAAGCCGGTGAGCAGCGGCGCCACCGCCAGCACCAGCAGCATCTGGCCGCCCTGAACTGCAAGATCGACGATCAGGGCCATATGGCAAGCACCAGGAGAAGGATGATGAGCGCCGCGAACACCAGCGAGAGAAACTGGCGGATGGTGAGAAATTGAAGGTGGTTGAGGCGATCCGCAGCAAAGCCGACGGCGACTGCGATCGGCGCATACAGCGTGTCCCAGATCAGATCGCGCAGGCCGACGACAAGGCGCGCCGGCTGCATGCTGCCGGGTGCCGGCATTTCAACCTGCTCGCTGGCGCGAAATACGACGGTGCCGAAGACGCGGCGGATCGGTTGGGCAAAGCTGCCCGCGGTGTATTGGGTTGCCGGGCTCGCATCCGGATAGCCGCAATCCCAGGCCGGAGCGCGGCGCAGCCGATCCGATGCCAGCCGATGGATCGCGAAAGCCGCGAGCGTGCCCGATATGACCATGAACAAGAACACCAGCAGCCCGTCATAGGAACTGCGGCTTGCCGCAATCGGCACGATCGACAGCCACTGCGTGCCGATTTGCGACGGCATGCGGGCGCCGACAAGCAAATCGGTCAAGGGGGCAAGCGCATCGATGAACAATCCAGGCAGCACGCCGGCAACGAGGCAGAGCGCGGCCAGGACATACATCGCCGCGAGCGAGAATTGATCGGTCTCCGTCGCGCGCAAAGCCGCGGGCGTGCGCGGGCGGCCAAGAAACGTCATGCCGAACGCCTTGACGAAGCAGGCGGCGGCAAGCGCTGCCGAGAGCGCCAGCAGCGCGCCGACCGCGGGGACCAGCAACTTCAACCCCCATGCCGGCAATTGCGGACTCAGCAGGATCGCCTGGAACGTGAGCCACTCGGACACGAAGCCGTTGAGCGGCGGCAAAGCGGAAATCGCGGTACAGCCGACGAGAAACACAAAGGCAGTCTGCGGCATGGGATGGATCAGGCCGCCGAGGTGCTCCATGTCGCGCTCGCCGGTTGCCGTGAGCACGGCGCCGGAGCCGAAAAACAACAGGCTCTTGAAGACCGAATGATTGAAGACGTGCAGCAAGCCCGCCGTCAGCGCCAGCGCCGCAGCCGACGCCATGCCGTAGGTCTTGAACGCCAGCGCCAGCCCGAGGCCGATGAAAATAATGCCGATGTTTTCCACCGTGTGATAGGCGAGCAGCCGCTTGAGGTCGTGCTGCATCAGCGCATAGAGCACGCCCATCACCGCGGTTAAGCCGCCGAGCGCCAGCACGACCATGCTCCACCACCATGCCGGTTCGCCGGCGAGGTCGAACACGATGCGCACGAAACCGTAGACGGCGACCTTGGTCATCACGCCGCTCATCAGCGCCGAGACGTGGCTTGGCGCCGCCGGATGGGCGAGCGGCAGCCAGACATGCAGCGGCACGAGGCCCGCTTTCGAGCCCGAGCCGATCAGCGCCAGGATCAGCGCCAGCGCCGCCAGCCCCGCCGTCGGGTGAGCGGCTCGGATTTGCGCGAAGGCATAGTGGCCGTCGGGCCCGGCGAGGAGGCCGAACGCGAGCAAGAGCGCCAGCGTGCCGAAGCTCGCCATCACCAGATAGATGTAGCCAGCGCGCACGTTCTCCGGCACGCGGTGATGCGCCATGACCAGCGCCCATGAGGAGAGCGACATGAATTCCCACGACACCAGAAACGTAAACGCGTCGTCGGCCAGCGTGACGAGCGACATCGCGGCCAGGAATGCCGGATAGAACGGCAGGACGCGCAACGGCGCCGCCTCGTGGCTGCCGTAGCCGAGGGCAAAAATGCTCGCGGTGACGGCGCCGAGATCGACGACGGCGAGGAAGAAGGCCGACAGCGGATCGATGCGAAAATGCGCGCCGAGCCATGGGATGCCGAGCGGCAGCGTCACGCTCTCGGTCGGCGCGGCGCCGAGCAGATGCTTGACGGCGACGAACAGCGAAATCAGCGCGACGCCGGCGCACAGGCCGTAGATCAGCGGCGTCGCAATTTGCTGCCGTCCGACGACCACGGCAAAGGGCGCAACCGCCAGCAACACCGCGATGCATGCCAGCGCCACCGACAGCGTCATGGCGGCGGTCTCTTGAGCCGCACGCCGCGGCCGCCGCCCGAGCTTGTGGCATTGTCGGCGATCAGTTCGATGCCGCCGGCGTCGAGCGCCGCCACGAGCTTCATCAACGAATTGACATTGCCCCTGATGACGCCGTCGCTTGCCTCCATGCGCTGGATGGTCGGCAGCGATAGGCCGGACAATTCGGCGAGCTTGCGCTGGTCCATGCCGAGCATGGCCCGCGCGGCGCGAAGCTGTGCGGCCGTAATCATGTTTAGAACATCAGTTATTATAGCCCAGCGATTGATATTGCTATCTATAGCAGGAGAAATGAGATTTCAAGCGCGAGCCGTCCGTACGGTCCCAAATCAAGCTAACTCTTGGGGAAAAGACGGCTGGCGGGCCGCGCTTACGGCGCGGCGAGCAGCTCGGGTCGAAATTCGAAGTGCATGGTGTCGAAGTGAAACCATTTGCCGCCCCAAATGAAGCCGTGCTTTTCGAAGATCGCGACGATCTCCGCGGGCATGCGGTTGCGGTAAACGATCGGGCCGCCATGGGGCTGCCAGTACCAATAGTCCGAGACGGCGGTGTTGAGATCGATGGCGATGCCGTAGCTGTGCGGGCTCGGCTCGCCGGTATCGGCCACGGCCCGGCAGTTATACGTGCCGGCGATCGGATAAGCGGCGCGTTTGATGGCGTCGGGCAGCGCGTCGATCTCGGCCGACACCGCGCGCAAATGCTGATCGACGTTGTTTACGGAACTGATGCGGATCGATTGGCCCCAGCTCTTGGACATCCAGGTTTTGGGCAGCCAAGGCAACGAAACAAGGTGCGGCGCTACCTCGCCCTTCTGGCAGTCGCCGTACATTTTCGCGAAGAAGGCGGCGTTGCGGAAGCGGCCCGGATCGACATCGGTGGCCGGTGGCTTTTCCAGCGGGCCGCGCGGATAGGGGATGCGAAACTGATCGACGATGGAGGCGTGGTGCAGGAGCTCCGCGGGCGTCTTGTTGTCGACACCGTCGGACACCGCCATTTCCGTTCCATCGCGCCAACGCAGCACTTTGGCGTCATGGCCGGCGAGCGCGTTCGGGTAAGCAGCGACCAGGCTGTCGAGCGCCGCGCGAAACGGGTCATCCTGCGCGAGAAGAGGGGTTCCGCCCGCAAGCATGGCCAGTGCGATGACGAAGCCAACGGTGCGATGCCCCGGGCGGCAGGCAGCGGCTATCAAGCGTGCGGCCAATGCCGCTCGCGGAACCACGTGCGGTACTCCGTCATCTTGGCGCGTTGCGGTGCCGGTGCATGCCGCTTGCAGGTCGATGCCTCGTCGCTCTTGTCCGGCGCGCCCCAGCGCAACTCGACGCAGTCGTTCAGGTTATAAGCCATCTCGAGATCGGCCGCGCGGTCGATCACGTCCTGCAGCGAGAGAGTCCACGCCGAGCCATCGCTGCGCGTATAGGTGAATTTGCGCGCCGCAAGCTCCGACGCCAGCACGCTCTGCAATTCGGCCTTCACCTGCGCCACGCTCTCGCTTCGCGGCATGGCGTAGCGCTCGGGCTGCCGCGCGACTTTATCCGGGTAGCCGCGCACGACGTCGATCGCGATCAAGAGACGAAAGTCGCGCGCCGGCGTCGCGAAATCCTCCCACGCGCCGTTGGTCGCGAAAATCGCCGGCCCGTTCGGCATGGTCGCTTCGCCTTTGCCGCTGTTCTGGTACTTTCGCCCGTTCTCGATCGAGCCGACGCGCGTCTTGACCTGCTCTTCGAGCGAGTTGATCGCCCCCTTCATCGCGCGCACCGGATCGAGCGGCTCGGGCGACATCACGTCGTCCATGTGATCGTAAAAATCCTCGACGCCGAGCTGCGATTGCTCCAGCGAGAAATCGCCGTACTGCGGATTTTTGGCGATTTCGGCATTGGTCAGCCGCCGCAAGCTGCCGCCGGTGTCGCGCATGATCGGCCGGAAGCGCTTGAAACCCGGGCTGCCGAGCAAGGGTTCGTGGGCAAACAGGAAACTGCCGCGCCAGAAACGCTTGCGCGCCACCGTGCCGTCAGGCTCGCCGTCGACCGCGAGGAAAACGCCGGCCGCGCCGCCGGACTCCGGCACGCGCCGCACCAGCATCAGGACGTGGCCGTACGGATCGGCGTAGACGGTGCCCGGGCGCAGCGCCTCTTGGCTCAGCGGCACGGTATAGAAATCGGTGTTGTCGTCGGTCGCCAGCACCCGCACGGCGCCGGACTGCACGGCGTCGGCGACCACCGGCAAATAGGCGCCGAAACCCGCCGCCAGTCCCGGCCGCTGCGCCGCCTCGGGGGGATTGAGATTGGTCAGCCACGTGTAACATTTCGGCGCATGGCCGCCGCCGCCGCGCGAGCAATTGGAATAGCCGAACGGCAGTCCCATCTTGAAGGCGAAATAGGCGCGCAAAAAATAAACCAGATCGGCGCAGTCGGGGCTGATCGGCGCCGACACTTCGTCTTCGCCGGCACCCAGATAATTGAACAGCATATTGCGCGATCGATCGCGCAGCACGGCGCGCAATGTCGGCCACGACGGCTCGGCGTCGAGCGGCGCGTCGAACAGTTTCTGGATCCACGCCGAATACAAGTTTTCCGTGGCGCGGTTCCATGACGCGCGCACCGGCCACACCGCGCCCGGCGTCGCGCCCGGCGGCGGTGCAGGTGCATCGCGCACGGCGATGTCGCGGGTGATGGTGCCGCAGCCTGACGCGGCGAGCGCCGCGTGCCATGTCCCGACGGCGGGCGCGGCGACTTCGGCGAACCAGAAATAGGGCGGCCCGCCTTGGCGGTCGCGCGATTTGGCCAAAACCCTGCCGTCGGGCCCGATCAGGGAAAGCTCGCCGTCGAGCGGCTTCTCGGCGGCGAAGATGACGCGCAACGGCGCGCCCTTCCACGGCGCCATCGGCGTCGACAAGACCGCGACCTCGTCGCAGCTGCCGGCCGAATTTTGCGCCCTTAAGTCCGTTGCCGAGCCGAGGAAAAATGCGCCTGCGATCGGCAACAGGGCCGTCGCCGCTAACCGCCGTGTCAGAAACAATGAAGCCTCCCCTCCGGAGCGTCCTCGGGCCGCGTTCGGCATGAAGCAAACAGGCCGGACCGCAACATACCGAATTGGCCAGGGTCAGTCAGCGGGCTAAGAGCGCGGCTATTTTGGCGAAAATGCAGCCGCCCGCCGCGGGTGCGTCACATTTGCCTATTTAGGGCGCAGCGATCGGCAGAACGAATTGGAACAGCGAACCGCTTGGCGCCGTCCGACGATGCGGTCAGTTGCCCGCCATGCTGCTCGACGATCATGCGGCAAATGGCGAGCCCCAAGCCCATGCCGTCCGACTTCGTCGTGACGAAGGCGCCGAATATGCCCTCGAGCTGCTTGGCATCGATCCCGGGCCCAGTGTCTTCGACTTCCACCGCAATGGCGTCGCGGCCGTGAAGCGCGCTCCGCACCTGCAACAGCTTGCTTCTATCCGTCGTCGTGGCCATGGCTTCGAGCGCGTTATGGGTCAAGTTGAGGACGACTTCCTGCAATTGGCCGGTGTGACCGAGGATATGCGGCAGTTCGGCCATCAGCTCGGTACGAACCGCGACGCCACGATCCTTCAACTCCGCGGCCGATGACTGCAGCACGGCGCGAATGATCTCGTTGACGTCGATCGGCTGCCGTTGCTCGTCGGCCCTGCGAAACAGGGCGCGGATGCTGTCGAAAACCTCGCTGGTACGATGGCTTTCGCCGATGATCCTGCCCAACGCCGCCTCGACCTCGGCAAGATCGGGCGGCTGCCGGCGCAGAAACTTCCGCGCCGCGCTGGCATTGGTCGCGATCGCCGCCAGCGGCTGCCGCACTTCATGGGCAATCGCAGCCGTAAGCGCCTGCGCATTCATCAGTTTGTTGTCGCGTTCGCGCTCCAGCATCATGTTCGAGCGCGTCAGCCGCGCCTCGCTGTCGCTGCCCTCGGCAAACAGCGCGGCAAGAACGAACGCGCCGAGTGCCACGAACAGGATTGCCGACTGGGCTTGCAGGATGCGGTCCGCGAACAAAATTCTGGCGTCGCCAAAATGTCCGAGACCGAAGACCGCGGTGGCGACAAATGTGATGCAAACCAGGAACGCGGCCCCCGCGGCATAGACCGGCCGGCAACGCGCCGTCACCCACAACAGGATCGGAAACAGCGCGGCGATCGGCAGCACCGTCACCCAGAATTCCGGCGGCAGGAAAATAATGACGCCGGTCGCCACCGCGAGCGCCGTAAGCGCGGCCGCGCCTTCGATGAGTTCGCTGCGCGGCGGCGGGTGCCGCAGCGCGGCGGCGATCCCGATCACCAGCGGCGCGACAATGATGATGCCGACGGCATCGGAGGCGAACCAATGCTGCCAACTGGTCAGCATTGCCGCCGACGGGCCGGAATACAGCCGGTACGTCACGGCGCCGCCGATGCCGGAAACCGCGGTACCGACGATTGCCGCGGCCAAGAGGCCAATCACCTGACGCAACCGATCGAGGCTGAAATCCGCGCCGAAATAGTACTCGATCAGCGCGGCCGTGATCAGGGCTTCCGCGGCGTTGCAAAAGCCTAACGCAATGCCGGCCCACAGCGGATCGGCGATGAGCAAGTGGACCACGACGGTGGCGGCGATCACGCCCGCCGCCACCGGCCACCGCGCCCGGCGCCCGAGAGCGATCAAAACGCCGGACGAAATGCCGGCCGCGGGCCAGAACACGGCCACGCCTTCCGGCTTCAGAATGAGGCCGACTCCGAGCCGCCCGGCGAGGAAATAAGCCACGCCGACTATCACAGCGAGCCCGGCGCCGATCAGCCACCGCCGCACGAGAGCGCCGGCGGCGGAGCCGCGGCGTTGACCATGTGCGACTGCACGCTCGGCCATACCCGGATTCCCCAGCATCACGGGCAGCTTATCTTATTCCGGTCCGGCTCCGCCATCGCGGCCAGCGTGGGGTCGCGCTCACTGCATGATCGTGGTGCGCCAATGGATGCGTTGCTCGTCCGCCGAATAGCCTCCGGCGGCCGAATGCACGGTGCAGCGGTTGTCCCAGATGACGATATCGCCCTTCTGCCACTTGTGCCGGTACTCGGCGTTGGGCTGCAGCATGTACCAATAGAGCTCCGCGAGGAGGCGATCGGCTTCGGCGTCGGCCATGCCGATGATGCCGATGGCATGGGTCGGATTGACGTAGAGCGATTTTCGCCCGGTCTCGCCGTGAACGCGCACCATGTCGTGCACCGCCGGCGGCCGCGCCTGATCCGCGGGTTCGAGCAGATCGAACCATTTGCGCTCGCGCCCGCCGTAGCGGAACGCGACTTTGAGCGGCGCGATGCGTTCTTTCAAGCGTTCCGGCAGCGCGTCGTAAGCCGCATGCATGGAGGCAAACAGCGTGTCGCCGCCGTAGCTCGGAATCTCGATGCCGTAGAGCTGCGTGCCCTTGCAGATCTCGGTGTCCCATGGACTGTCGGTGTGCCAGGCCTGCCCGCGATCGAGAATGAGCTTTCGTCCTTGGTATCCTTGGCCATGCTGGTGACGCCCATCAGCGTGATCTCGGGATTGTCGGGATCGCGCGTGCGCATGATCATGTGCGGCTTGAGCCGCCCGAACCTGCGGCTATAGGCGAGAAAATCGGCCTTCGACAGCTCCTGGCCGCGCACGATCAGCACGTGGCGGTCGAGCCAAGTCTGATACAGCGTCTGCCATTCGCTGTTGGTCATGCGCTTGACGTCGAGGCCGGTCACCAGCGCGCCGATATGGGGAACCGCATTCTCGATTTTCATGCGTTGCCTCCTTGGCGCAGCCGCACTTGCGTCAGCAGCAATTCGGCGGGATGATGTTGACGGAGCCCGTGGGTATCGTGCCGCCTGAGGGAGCGGCGGCAGCCTCGAGGGCTTCGTCGGGAGTTCGGGGGTTAGGATTTGCGTGTCGGCCTGGTCGAGATCGCGGTCGTCGGTGGCGTCATTCATGGCAACGATCCTCTCTTTGCGGGTAAGCCCATTTTAAAGGCTGCTCGGCATGGTTTTCAAAACCGTCATGTCTAGATCAAGACGACGCCAGACTTTGACGACCAGGGGCCGCCGTGAGGCGGCCCCGTTCGTCGTTAGCGCGGAAATCGCTTCTTGCGTCCGCTAATGGAAGCGATCGGGGAACGGCGGGATCAGCGCCGGCATCTTCGACACCGTGTAGCCTTTGACTTGCAGCGTATAGGCCGAGTTCGATCGCCAGATCGGCGCCGGCATAGGGCAGATACAGCGTCAGGTTCGAGACATAGAGGGTTTGCTTGTCCTGGCTGAAGGCGAGGCTCGCCGGGAACAGCAGGCCCTGCGCGATGCCGTTCTGGTCGATGCCGCGGAAATCGCCAAGCTTGGCGATCACTTTGCCGGTCTTGTCGATGACGACGATTTCGTCTTCCTGATTGGCGCAAATCCAGATGTTGTCGTTGCTGTCGATGGCGATGCCGTCCGGCGCATTGATGCCGGTGATGAGGATCGATGGCGTGCCGGCGCGTGCCGTCGGGTTCACCGGAATCTGGATGATCTGGTGAAACGCGGTATTGGCAACGTACAGCATCGTCTGCTCGTTGTTGAACTCGACACCGTTGGCGCCGAACGGCGGCGTCAATCCGGTGCCCGGGCCGAGCAGATGGCCGCTCGCCCATGACGTCAGCACCGCCGCTATGGGTGCAGCTTCCAGATCGACGCCGTTGAACGAGTCCGATATGTAGGCGTTGCCGGCGCGGTCGAAGGTCAGCGCATTAAGGCCGGAATTGGCGATCGGTCCGGCTTTCACCGTGGACTCGCCGGTATACGGGATTGACGTCGAGCACCTTTCCGGCGCCGAAATCGAGCACCAGGAGATTGCCGAACGCCGGATTGAAAGCGAGCCCGAGCATATGCGGGCTCGATCCCTGAATGGTGAGCTTCCTGACGATATTGCCGCTCGGGCTGATGACGAACAGCACGGCGTTCCCGGTGAGAGAGCCTTGGGTGTTGAAACCGAACGTCGGAACGTAGATGTTGCCGTCAGGCCCGACCGTGAGCCCTTCGACGCTGCTTTGCACGTTTTGTGTGACGTCCGGCAGCACGGCCAGGACGTCGACTGGGCCGCGCTCCCACGCACCAGACGGAAGTCGCCGCGAGAATTCCGATCGTGAGCGCCGAGCGCGGCAATGCCGATCTTGAATCGTGACATGCGTAACCCCCCTGTTGAATTTTGAAACGACCAGATAATCTCTGGTTGCGCAAACATGATATCATTGCGCCAGCGTGCGCGGAAGCCGCTGCATAGCCGTTGCCAATCGACCGTCCGGGGCCGGCGCCGGCGAATGCGGCGCAAGGCTCGGGCGGGTAAACGTGCGGCCTATTTGGCCGGCGGCGTTCCTATGTGCTCGAGCGCGAGGTTGCGCAGTTGAACCGGATCGCGGACGCCGGTTTGCGCGATCTCGAAGATGGCCTTGGCGATGATTTCAGTGAGCGGGATCGGTCCGGTTCGTCAGTTTCAAAATGCGCAGGCAATCCTCATACGCGGCAACGATCGGGGCGATGGCCTCGGGCGTGAATGCCGAATGTTGCAACAGGCGGTAAATCGCCATGGGGATGCTCCAATCGCCGTATCGAAAAAGGGCGGGAGCGACAGCCTTCCCCGTTGCTGCCGTCCGGCCAGCAATGAGGAACAAATATGCCCTCGCCGATGAACACAGCCTGAACTGGAACCGCCTCAAATTACGTCAAAAGACACGTCGGGGCGGATCGGTTATGCTCCCCCTCCGGTTGCGACTGAAAATCGGCTATTGGCACTCCCTGTCAGCGGCGCAATAACATCGATCATGGCCGAATCCGCCGCGCCTGAGAGCGTGCTCAGCAGAAACTCCCAGAGACGCCCAGGCGCGTGCCACCACCATTCGCCTGCTGCAAGTGCTGGCCGCGGCCGCGCTGCTTTTGCCGGTGATGTTTTTCGCATTCGCCAGCGCCTTGAGCCATCGCGCCACATACGCATTGGCCGACGAAAGAATCGAACGCTCGCTCGACGTGCTGCAGGAGCAGGCACTCAAAGTGTTCCAATCGATGAATCTGGCGGTCGACACCATCGAGAACATGCTGGCCGGTCTTACGGAAGCCGACATCCGCAGCAACGAGGAACGGCTGCACCTGCGGCTGCGCCAGATCCAGGGCGCGCTGCCGGAAGTGCAATCGATCTGGATTTTCGGCCCGACCGGCCATCCGCAAGTGATCACCCGCGACTATCCGGCGCCCTATGCCGAGGATTTTGCCGCGCTCGACTACTTCGCCATGCCCCGCGACGGTCCCGCGGGCGTGTATATCGGCGGCATTCACCAATCGGTCTCCGGCGGCCAGTCCTACTTTACCTTCAACCGGGCGCGCCATGACGCCAATGGCAAATTCATAGGCGTCATCGAGATGTCATTGCTGCCGGGCGACTTCAGTCGATTTTATTCCCACCTCTTGAGCGGCGAGGGTCTGCAATTCGCGCTGGTGCGCGCCGACGGCGCCATGTTGACGCGCTACCCGCCGATCGCAAGGGATGTGCAGCTCGGCGAGCACAGCGGATTTCGTCGCAGCATGGCCGCCAGTCCGGCGGGCGGTTTTTACACGTCGGTCGGCGAAAACGATAACGTCGAACGCCGCGTCGGTTTTCGGCGATTGCCCGGATTCCCCATTTACGTGATCGCCGGCATCGACACCGTCCAGATCCGCAACGAGTGGATGGGCGGCATGGCCATGCATTTGATATTCGGCATACCGGCGACGCTGTTTCTGTTCCTGACATTGCTCGCGGTGTTGCGGCGGACGCGGCGGCTTTATGCCGAACAGGACCAGCGGCTCGCGGTGGAGGATTCGCTGCGGCAATCGCAGAAGCTCGATGCCATCGGCCACCTGACCGGCGGCGTCGCCCATGATTTCAATAATCTCCTCACCATCATCATCGGCAATCTGGAGACGGCGCAGCGCCAGCTCGAATCCTGGACCGACGCGGTGCACTTGAAGCTCGCCAAACGCATCGGCAATGCGATGCACGGCGCCGAGCGCGCGGCGACCTTGACCAAACGGCTGTTGGCGTTCTCCCGGCAGCAGCCGCTCAATCCGACCACGATCGACGTCAACCGGCTGCTCAACGGGCTTTCCGATTTTCTCCACCGCGCGCTCGGCGAGGACGTGTCGCTCGAAATCGTCGGCACCGGCGGGATCTGGCCGGTCGAAGCCGATCCGGCCGAGCTCGAAGCCGCGGTCCTCAATCTCGCCGTCAACGCCCGCGATGCGATGCCCGACGGCGGCAAATTGACGATCGAAACCAGCAACGCCTATCTCGACGACGTCTATTGCCGGCAGTATCCCGACGTCCGGCCCGGCCAATATGTGCAGGTTTCGGTCACCGACACCGGCGCGGGAATGACCAAGCACATCATCGAGCGCGCCTTCGAGCCGTTCTTCACCACCAAGCAAGCCGGGCAGGGCACCGGACTTGGGCTCAGTCAGGTCTACGGCTTCGTCAAACAGTCGGGCGGCCACGTCAAAATCTACAGCGAGGTCGGCGACGGCACCACGATCAAAATGTATCTGCCGCGCTTCGTCGGACAGGCTTCGCCGGCGCTCGAAAAAAAGAGCGAACCGCGTCGCGGCCGCGCCGGCGAGTGCATTCTTGTGGTCGAGGACGATGCCGACGTGCGCGCTTATGTGGTCGAGACGCTGCGTGGGCTCGGCTATGACGTGCTCGAGGCGGCGGGGGCCGAGGAGGCGCTGGCGCTCATCGACCGGCACAAGACCATCAGTCTTCTTGCTGACCGATGTCGTCATGCCGGGACAGAACGGGCGCAAGCTCGCGGAAGCCGCGCGGGCGCGCCAAGCGTCCTTGCGGGTGGTGTACATGACCGGCTATTCGCGCAACGCCATCGTGCATCAGGGCCGCCTCGACCCCGGCGTCGAGCTCCTGCAAAAGCCGCTGACCAGCGAGCAGCTGGCGACGACGGTTCGAAGGATACTGGACGCGTAAGGGCGGCGGCGCCGGACGGCATCTCCGTCATGCCGCAAGGCTCGGGACCTTGCGGTTGCCAAGCCCCATCGTGCAAGCCTCACCGTACAAGCTTCATCGCGCCAGGCGCTGGCATACGTCCAGGATGTCACTGTGGCGGTACGGTTTCGACATGAAGATGCTGCCCGCAACACAGCGCTCGGGCTCGATCGTTTTTCCCGATGTATAAACCACCGGCACGTCCGGCCGCGCCGTGCGGCAGCATTCGGCAACGTCCCAGCCGCTGGCGGAGCCGCCGAGATTGATGTCGGTGATCACCATGTCGATCGACCTATCCGAATTACACAGCGCGATGGCCTCCTCGCCGGTCGCGGCCTCGACGACGTCATAGCCCGCATCCTGCGAGACAGCCGGCGACATCGAAGCGCACGAAGATTTCGTCCTCGACCACGAGGACGACGACGGCATCGGCATTGTTGGCGGCTAATGCGGACACGGACAAAGCCTCCCTGGCCAGGCCGTGAGGCCTGGCTTTGATCGATACGTTTCGTTTTACGGTCTTGAAGGCGGTCGAATTTTCGTCAGACGCCTAATTGGCCTCAACGGCCCAGTCACCGTACGGTTCCGTACTTTGCTTCTTTCTTTCACGGCGAGATTTCAATAGGCTATTGGCCATCAAATTACATACCTATCACTTACCGCCAGCAGCGGCCTACCGGGCGCCGGCGGTTGAGAGACCCTGATGTGCTCTTGCCCCTTTTGGGAACAAGAGCCATGCCTCCGACCTCCTCATCACGTCTTTGGCCTTCGTCACGTCCTTCGTCATCGTCACGTCCTTCGTCATCGTCACGTCCTTCGTCATCGTCACGTCAACCGTCGCGGCCGCGCAATCGACTGTTAGCCGCGTTGTCGCCAACAGATTTGGCATTGCTGCAACCGCACTTGAATTTTCTCGCGGTCGCGGTGAGACACGAGATCGAACGGCCGAACCGGCGGATCGACGCCGTCTATTTCATGGAGGCCGGTATCGCCTCGATCGTTGCCGTTCAGGCCGACGAGACGCAGGTCGAAGTCGGATTGGTCGGGCCTGAGGGAATGACCGGGACGGCCGTGGTGTTGGGCGGCGACCAATCACCGCATTCCACATATATCCAGGTGGCCGGCGAGGCGCAGTGGATCAAAGCCGATGAATTGCGCAAGGCGATGCGGACAAGCAATTCATTGCGCGCCTTGCTGCTGAAATACGTTCAGACCTTCATGGTACAGACGACCCACACCGCCATCGCCAACGCACGCGCCCAAATCGATCGGCGTCTGGCGCGGTGGATTTTGATGGCCCAGGACCGCACCGGTGACAAGATGCTGCCGCTCACCCACGAATTTCTGGCGCTGATGCTGGGCGTACGGCGGCCCGGCGTCACCGAGGCGCTGCACAGTCTCAAGCAGCTGAAGTTGATCGACACCGGCCGCAATCAAATCGTCGTCCTCAACCGGAATGGCATTGAGAAGCTTGCGGGCAGTTCCTACGGGGTGCCCGAAAAGGAATATCGGCGGCTCATTGGTTGAGAGCGATCAAGGCTGCCCGGCGTCGACTTGCTTCTGCTGCGTCGCAACATTGCAGATCTTCTTCATGTCAAAAGACATGGCGCCCGAGCTGCGACAAAGAATGACTGTGTTCTGTCCGGTTCCGTACTGACTCGCGGATTGACGAGACCGGGGCGAGGGCTAAATTTTTGTGGGTTGTGGTGGGGAGTTCGAAGGTCGCGGCCATGAGAGACGCACCTGGCGTGATCCGATTGGACGCAAATCGCTTGAACGGTCAGACTTCCTGCGGAAGGCGGGCGAGGCCTCGTTACGCGGCGATGGCTATTTTCGGCAGGTGCTCGACCTCCTGCCTGCCGCCGTCTACATCACCGATGCCTCCGGCCGTATCACCTATTACAACGAAGCCGCCGCCGCGCTGTGGGGGTATCGTCCCCAACTCGGCTTGAGCGAGTGGTGCGGCTTCTGGAAGCTCTATTGGCCGGATGGCAGGCCGCTGCCGCATAATGAGTGCCCGATGGCGATGGCGGTTCGGGAGAGCCGTCCCATCAGAGGCATGGAAGCGCTGGCGGAGCGTCCCGACGGCATTCGGGTGCCGGTGATTCCCTACCCGACGCCGCTCTACGATGCAGCGGGCGAGCTCATCGGCGCGGTCAACATGGTGGTCGATATCACCGACCGCAAGCGGACGGAAGAATCCGCGCGGCGGCTCGCCGCGGTCGTCGAGTTTTCCGACGACGCAATCCTCACCAAGGATATCGACGACGTCATCACCAGCTGGAACCGGGGCGCGCAACGGCTGTTCGGATATACGGCCGAGGAGGCGATCGGCAGGCTGATCACACTTCTCATTCCCGAGGACCGGCGGGACGAGGAACGCGAGATTCTTCGCCGAATTCGGCGCGGCGAGCACGTCGATCACTATGAAACCGTTCGCCGCTGCAAGGATGGCAGCTTGCTGGATATTTCGCTGACCATATCGCCGCTCAAGGACGCGGAAGGCAAAATCATCGGTGCCTCGAAGATCGCCCGCGACATCACCGAGCGCCGGCGCGCGCAAGAGCGGCAGAAGCTGCTCATCAACGAAATCCAGCATCGCATCAAGAATATGCTGGCGACCGTTCAGGCCATTGCGACCCAGACTTTGCACGACGCGCCCGCCGAACGCGATGCCTTCGTTGCCCGACTGCATGCGCTTGCCGGCGCGCACGATCTGTTGCGGGATGACAATTGGCACCAAGCGGCGCTGATCGACCTGGTCGGCAAGGCGCTGAACGCCTTTCGCGACAAGCACCGCGAACGCTTTGTTATCGACGGACCCGACGGAATCTTTCTCGATGCGCAGAAGTCGTCGCTGCTGGTCATGGCCTTGCATGAGCTCGCAACAAACGCCGTAAAGTATGGCGCGTTGTCGAATGAAACCGGCCGGGTGCGCGTGGTGTGGGACACATCGGGAGACGAGGCGCCGAAACGCTTCCGGCTGTGCTGGAAAGAGAGCGGCGGGCCGGTGGTGAAACCACCCAAGCAGAAAGGCTTTGGCTCGCTTCTCATCGAGCGCGCCCTGCAAAATCAGCTCGGGCCGGCGCGGTTGGATTTCGACCCCGGCGGTCTCGTCTGTTCGATAGAAATTTCCCTTTAGAGCATGATCCGGAAAAGCCTGCCCTCGGACTTGATCCGAGGTGGACGCCGGTTTTCCGAAAAGATCATGCTCCAACGAAAAACTAGACCATGATCCGATTCAATTTGATCGGATCTGGTCTAGGGTCGGGTGCTCTCGACGCCCACTTCCCTCGCGGCGCCTTCTCCGTTACAGTAGGTAACATTCGCTTGCCGCAGCTTTGGGGGGCAGGGCTATGGGTGGGAGGCTATGGGCCGCGGTCGCCGCGGCGGGACTGCACGTTTTCCTCGCTGTGCCGTGTTCCGCCCAATCGCCCGCGGCGAGCGACGTTGCCGGCGACGCTGGCGCGGCTCAATATCGACCTGCCGGGGACCGTTACCGCGATCGAGTCGGTGCGTGGGCCGCTCGAACAGCTGACCCGCGAGAAGTGCGACCAGGACGCGATTGTGCATCTCGGCGAAGCGCTGAGCACCGCCGGCTATCGGCGCGAGTCGGCGGTTGCGGAAGTCAACTTCTCCTCGCAGTGCGGCGGCTATGCGCCGGCGCTGCGCGGCGCCGTCAACACGCTGCTGAAATTGTCCGACTATACGACCGCCGAAACCATCGCCGCGGATCTGATCCGGCTCGAGCCCCATGCCGACGAAGGTTACTTCCTGCGCGCGGTCGCCCGCGACGGCAACAAATCGTTCAAGGGCGCGATCGACGATTACGTCACCGCGATCGAGCTGTTCGGCAACAAGGACCGCATCAGCAGCATCGGCTATTACCGGATGGCGCTCGACTACGAGAAGCTCGGCCAGTTTTGCGACGCCATGCTGCCGCTCGAGCAGTGGGTGGCGATCGATCCGGCGCGCCACGACAGCAGCCGGGTGCAGGCGATGCTGTCCGACTACGCCGCCAAAGGCGGCTGCGCCGCGGCGACAAGCGGCAGCGAGGAACGATTTCCGGCGGCGCGCCCCGGCGGCGTCGTCAAGGTGCCGGTTGTCGTCAACAACGTGCCCGCCATCTTCATCCTCGATACCGGCGCGGCCTACGTTTCGCTGAAAGATAGTTTTGCCAAGAAGGCCAAGGTCGAGATCGAGCCCGGCAGTTCGGTGCATCTTCATACCGCCAACGGAATCGCCGAAGGGCGACGCGGCCGCGCCGACACCGTCCAGTTACGCTCGCTCAAGGCGCAAAGCGTGCCGGTCGTGGTCGAGGCCGATAGTGCCGCGACCTATGGCGATGGCGTCGACGGCCTGTTGGGCATGAGCTTCCTGTCGCGCTTCGCCTTGACCATCGACGGGCGCACGGTGCGCATTGCCCCGAACAAGCCGCGCTGATTGGCGCGAAGGCGAGCCAAGGCGTATAATGCCGGGCGTTCGTCAGGCCCCGGCCCAAAAGGCATGCGATGAAGCTTCCCTTCGCCGGCGCAATCGATTGCGACCTGCATCCCGCCGTGCCCGACGTCGCGGCGCTGATGCCGTATCTCGACGATTTCTGGCGCGAGCATTTGACCGAGCGCTATATCGACCACTCGCCGTTCGTGCTCGCCAGCTATGCGCAAAACCTGCCGCAATCGGCGCGGGCGGATTGGCGGCCGGCAAAGGGCGTGCCGGGGGCCGATCTCGCGGCCTTGCGCCGCGACGCGCTCGACGCGTTCGGCACGCGCTTTGCGATCGCCAATGTGCTGCACGGCGCGGTGGCGCTCTACAACGCCGACATGGCGGCGGCGTTGTGCAAGGCGGTGAACAGCTGGATCGCGCAAGAATGGCTCGATCGCGAGCCGCGGCTGCGCGCGTCGATCCTGGTGCCAACCCAAGACGTCGAGCTTGCCGTCGCCGAGATCGAGCGCTGCGCGCCCGATCCGCGCTTCGTGCAGGTGCTGCTGTTGGTGATGGGCGACCGGCCGCTCGGCCATCGCAGTTTTTGGCCGATCTATCGCGCCGCGGAAAAGCACGGCCTGCCGATCGGCATTCACGCCGGCTCCACGTTCCGCCACGCGCCGACCGGTTCCGGCTGGCCGTCCTATCATCTCGAGGACAGCGTGCTCCAGGCCGCCGCCTTCGAGGACACGCTGGTGAGTTTTTTGGCCGAAGGCGTGTTGCAAAAATTTCCCGGCACCAAATTGGTGCTGATGGAATCCGGCTTCGCCTGGCTGCCGACGCTGTTGTGGCGCACCAACCGCAGCTGGCGCGGCGTGCGCACCGAGGTGCCGTGGATCGATCGGGCGCCGGCCGAGATCGTGCGCGATCACGTGCGTTTTACCTTGCAGCCGCTCGACGTGCCGAACGGCGACGTGCTCAATCGCATTATCGATCACGTGCGCTCCGACGAATTGATCGTGTTCTCGACCGATTATCCGCATTGGCAGTTCGACGGCGAGGACGCGTTGCCGGAGGGGTTATCTGATAGCGATGCTGCGCAAGATTCTGGTCGACAATCCGCTGGCGACTTATCCGCGCTTGCGCGCGGCGGCCGACGCGGGCCAACGAGCTCCGATGCGCGAGGAGATGGCGCGATGAACAAGCCGGTGCCTGAGAGCGAGACCAAGGCCGCGCAGCGGCTAGGTTTCGTCGATTGCGACATCCATCCGGTGCAGCGCACGCCGAAGGACCTTTATCCTTACCTCGAGGCGCGCTGGCGCGAGCACAGCGAAACGTTTGGCGGCCATCTCTGCCAGGGCTTGAGCGGGCAACTGTCGTTTCCGCGCATGATGGCGAGCGGCATGCGCGCCGACGCCTATCCGTCGAACGGCGGCCCGCCCGGCTGCGATCTCGAACTGATGCAGCGCCAGCATCTCGATCTCAACGGCTGCGACACCGGCATGATGGTGTGCCTGTCGCGCGGCGGCATGGAGGAGCGCAATCTCGAATTCGGCGCAGCGCTGTCGCATGCGGTCAACGATTGGCAGATCCACGATTGGGTCGAGAAGGATCGCCGCCTGAAAGCCGGCATCGTGGTGCCGCAGGAATATCCGGAATTCGCCGTGCGCGAGATCGACGCCCGCGCCGCGGAGAACGAGGCGTTCCGCCAGGTGATCATCTCGCCGCGTTCGAGCGAGCCGCTCGGCCGGCGCAAATACTGGCCGATCTACGAGGCCATCGCGCGCAACAATCTCGTGCTCGGCCTGCATCCGGCCGGCGCGCCGGGCGGCCATCCCTCCAGCGGCACCGGCTGGGGCACCTATTACATGCAGGAGCATTACACCTTCGGCACCAGCATTTCCGGCAATGTCGTCAGCCTGATCACCGAAGGCGTGTTCGAGCGCTTCCCGAACCTGAAAGTGGCGCTGATCGAATCCGGCTTCTCCTGGGCGCCGGCGCTCGGCTGGCGCATGGACCGGGAGTGGCGGCGCATGCGCAAGGAGACGCCGCATCTCAAGCGCCCGCCGTCGGAATATTTGCGCCAGCATTTCTGGTTCTGCACCCAGCCGATGGAGGAGCCGGAAGAGCCCGCGCATCTCCAAGACGTGCTCGACTGGATCGGCTGGGACCGGCTGATGTTCTCCAGCGACTATCCGCATTGGGACTATGACGATCCGCGGCAGGCCTTGAGCTTCAAGATGACCGAAGCGCAACGCGCCGGCATTTTGCGCGACAATGCCAGGGCGCTGTATCGGTTGTCCTGACGTGGCCTCGGCGTCGCTTAAGCGTTTCGTTTCGTCATGAAACTTGCTCGTCGATATTTTTTGCAGGCCGCCGTATTTGCTGCGGCGCTGCCGCGTTTGGCGCGCGCCGAAACTTATCCGGCGCGGCCGGTGCGCATGATCATCGGCTTTCCGCCGGGCGGCGCCACCGACATTGCCGCGCGCCTGATCGGGCAATGGCTGTCGGACCGGCTCGGCCAGCCGTTCGTGATCGAGAGCCGGCCCGGCGCCGCCGCCAATATCGCGACCGAGGCGGTCGCCCGCGCCGCGCCCGACGGCTATACGCTTCTGGTCGCGGTCGGCACCAACACCATCAACCCGGCGCTCTACCCAAATCTCAATTTCAATTTCATCCGCGATTTTGCCATGGTCGGCGGCATTTTGCGCACGCCGCTGGTGCTCGAGGTCAATCCGGCGGTGCCGGTGACATCGGTGCCGGAGCTGATCGCCTATGCCAAGGCCAATCCCGGCAAGCTCGCCATCGGCTCGTTCGGCACCGGCAGCATTTCCCACATCGCCGGCGAAATGTTCAAGATGACCACCGGCACCGACATGGTGCACGTGCCCTATCGCGGCTCGGCGCCCTTGGTGGTCGATCTCCTTGGCGGCCAGGTGCAAGTCGCGTTCGACAACATGCCGCCGTCCATCGAGCATATCCGCGCCGGCCGGCTGCGCGCGCTCGCGGTGACGACGGCCGAGCGTTCGCCGGCGCTGCCCGACCTGCCGACGGTGGCCGATGTCCTGCCGGGTTTCGAGGCCAGCGCCTGGGCCGCGATCGCGGTGCCGAAACCAACGCCCCGCGAGATCGTCGACAAGCTCAGCACCGAGATCAATGCCGGGCTCGCGGATGCAAAAATCAAGGCGCGGCTCGCCGACTTCGGCGCTACCGCATTTGTCGCCTCGCCGGCCGAACTCGACAAGCTCGTCGTCGAGCAGACCGAGAAATGGGGCAAGGTGATCCGCGCCGCCAATATCAAGGCCGAGTAGTTTCCGGGGCGCGACGATCAAGCGACATCCGGAAATTTATTCGATCACCTCGTCGGCGCGGCCGAGAAGCGGCAGCGAGATCGACAGGCCGAGCGACTTGGCTGCCTTGAGATTGAGGACGAATTCGACCTTGGTCGGCTGCAGGACCGGAAGGTCGGAAGGCCGCTCGCCCTTGAGAATGCGGCCGGTGTAAATGCCCACCTGCCGGTAATCGCCGGCCAAGCTCTCGCCATAGCTTGCCAGTGCACCGTCGGTGGCAAATTCGCGCTGGTAAAAGACCGCGGGAAGACGTTCGCGCGCGACCAGCGCCACGAGCTGTTCGATGTGGCCGGTAAACAGCGGGTCGGAATGAATCACCAGCCCGGCGATGGGTTCTTTGCCGAGGCTCGCAAAGGCCGTATCGATTTCGCTTGGCGTCGTGGCATCGAGCACCTTGATTTGACGCCCGAGTGCCTGCGCCGCCGATTCCGCGACTGCTATGGCCTCTTGGACATTCGAATTGCGCGGATTGACCAGCAAGCCGATCACGCGGGCGCTGGGAACAAGCTCGCCCAATAACTCGATTTGTTTCGGCAGCAGCATGCCGACAAAAACCCGCGCGCCGGTGGCGTTGCCGCCCGGCCGGCTCAAACTGGCGACCAGGCCGCTTGCCACCGGATCGCTGCCCGTGGTGAAGATGATCGGGATGCTGTCGGTGGCCGCCTTGGCGGCGCGCCAGGACGGATCGCCGCCGGTTGCGACAATCGCCGCCACTTGCCGGCCGACCAGTTCCTTGGCCATCGCCGGCAGCTGTTCATAATGTTCGTCGGCCCACCGATATTCGACAACGACGTTGCGGCCTTCGACATAGCCGGTGTCGCTCAGGCCTGCTCTGAAGGCATCGGCAAAGCGTCCGAAGGTCGCGGCCGAGGCGCCGCTGAGAAAACCGATCACCGGCGTGGCCGCCTGCTGCGCCCGCGCGACGCGCGGCCACGCGGCGGCAGCGCCACCGAGCAGTGTGATGAATTCGCGCCGTCTCATGGGTGTACCCGGCAGAGGAACTGCCGGCCGAGTATAGCAGGGCTCGGACGTGGTGGCGTGCCGCGTATCACAACGAAACTGAACTTCATTCGCTGAACCGCCAGCGCGACCCGCAGGATCGGCGGTCGTCGAGATCGCGCGGTTTTGATCGAAATCGCGGCAGGACCAGATAAAAGCAGCATACAATCATCAACTCCCGTTCATGCCTCTTGGTGAATTGTCCGACAATGCAAGGAGATGATGATGAGTAAAATCTCGAGTTCCATTTCGCGTCGCGACATGCTGGCGGTGACGGCGGCCGGCGGCGCGCTCTCGGCGGCAACGCTGGCGCAGGCGCAGACCACGCCACCGATGCCGCAACCGACCCGCCCCGGCAAGGGCGGCACCAATCCGGGTCCGAAGAATCCGGTCCGGGCGAGCCAGAACCCGGACATCCTCTCGCCGCCGGCGACCGACCACGGCACGCTGCCGAATTTGCGCTTTTCGTTCGATGACTCGCACATGCGCCTGGAGTCGGGCGGCTGGACCCGGCAGGTGACGGTGCGCGAGCTCGGCATTTCCAAGAACATCGCCGGCGTGAACATGCGGCTCAATTCCGGCGGCGTGCGCGAGCTGCATTGGCACAAGGCGGCCGAATGGTCCTACATGCTCTACGGCACCGCGCGCATCACCGCGATCGATGCGGAGGGGCGCAACTTCGTCGACGACGTCGGCGTCGGCGATTTGTGGTATTTCCCGCCGGGCATCCCGCATTCGATCCAAGGCCTCGGGCCGGACGGCTGCGAGTTTCTCCTGGTGTTCGACGACGGCGATTTCGACGAGGACAACACCTTCCTGCTCAGCGATTTTATCAAGCACACGCCGCCGGAGGTGCTGGCCAAGAATTTCGGCATGGAGGCTTCGGTCTTCGCCAACGTGCCCGACCCGAGCCAGCTTTACATCTTCCCGGCGCCGCTTCCGGGCCCGCTCGAAGGCGACAAGATCGCGGGCGCGACGCCGGTGCCGCAGAGTTTCAGCCATCGCATGCTGGCGCAGACGCCGATCAAGACCAAAAGCGGCACGGTGCGGATCACCGACACCAAGGTGTTCCCGGTGTCCAAGACCATCGCCGCGGCGTTGGTCGAGGTCGAGCCGGGCGGCATGCGCGAAATGCATTGGCATCCGAACACCGACGAATGGCAATACTATATTGCGGGGCAAGCGCGCATGGGCGTGTTCGCGTCGTCGGGCGAGGCGCGCACCTTCGATTTCTTCGAGAACGACGTCGGCTTCGTGCCCTTTGCCATGGGGCACTACATCGAGAACACCGGCACCACGACGTTGAAGTTTCTGGAAATCTTCAAGAGCGACTATTACGCCGACGTGTCGTTCGACCAGTGGCTGGCGCTGACGCCGCCGGAACTGGTCACCGCGCATCTGCACACCGATGCGCAATTCATCGCCAAGCTGCGCAAGGACAAGGTCCCCGTGGTGCCGGCTTGAGTGCAATGGCGTGCTGGTGAAACTTCAAACAAAAACCCCGGGGCTTTCACCCCGGGGTTTATTGCATCACGTAGGCGCCGCAGCGATTAGAAGTGGTAGTTCACGCCGGCGCGCACGATGTTGGTGGTGAACGACACGTTGTCGGTCACGAGGGCACCGCAGGCGATGCCGCAGTTGAACTTGCCGAGGTCGACGTAGAGATACTCGGCCTTGGCCGTCCAGTTCTGGGCGAGCGCGAACTCGAGACCGCCGCCGATCGTCCAGCCGGCATTGGTGGTGTTGGCGCCGGCGAAACCGGGCGTCGAGGCGCGGATGTCGCCGAACGCGGCGCCGCCGCTGATGAACGGCATGAAGCGGTCGGCCGCGTAGCCGAGCCGGCCGCGCACAGTCGACAGCCAATGGTCGCTGGTCTTGCAGCCGAACGGGCAGGCGGAGTTGGTGGTGCCGTTGATGTCGGCCCAGTCGATGTCGCCTTCGACGCCGACGACGCCTTGGCCGAACTGATAATTGTAGCCGACCGTGCCGCCGACCAGGCCGCCGGAGATGTTGAAGTTGCCGGTCGAATCCCACTGCGAACGGCCGAAGCCGCCGCCGCCGTTGATGCCGATGTAGAAGCCGGTCCAGTTATAGACCGGAACGGCAACCGGAGCCTTGTAATAGGGCGCCGGTGCCGGACGCGGCGGAAGATCGGCTGCCGCCGCCGTGCCCATCAGTGCCGCCATGCTGGCGAGGGCGAAAAACAAACGCTTCATTACAGGCCTCCATTGAAAGCAGGTGGCCGCATAGTATTCATGGGCGCTTTTACGTCTAGTGCAGGAAAGACACAGTGGATTTGTCTATCTGGACGACAATATGGCAAGAAATGAGTGAGTAGAGCCACGATTACGGAAAACAATGTCTTAACGCCGGCGGCATAATGGTAAAAGAAGCGTTAATCGCGGCAAAAATTGTGCAGCGGGAACTTTTGCGGTGCGTCGGAACCTACTTGAGGCGTGGAACCCGCTACCTCCGGCAATGGAACTCCATTGCCGGCATGATCGAGGTTCGCCGGGCTAGAAATGATAATTCACGCCCAAGCGCAGCAGGTTGGCGGTCAGCCCATTGGTGTTGCCGGTGACCGAGAAAGACCGGTCGGAGAAATCGAGGTAGAGCCATTCGGCCTTGGCCGACCAGTGCGGCGCGAGGCCGACTTCGCCGCCGAGGCCAGCCGCCCAGCCCAGCGAGCTCCTGGTCTGCGACAGGTTGCCGGGGCTGTCCACGGTCAGGCTGCCATAGGCGAGGCCCGCGGTGCCGAACAGCAGCACATTGCCGATGGCGACGCCGGCGCGGCCGCGCATGGTGCCGAACCACGGATTGGTAAACTGCCATGGCGCGAACGTATCGCTCGCCGCCGAGGCCTGGATGTCGGCTTCGACGCCGGTGACGAATTGGCCGAATTGCCAATTGTAGCCGGCCTCGATACCGCCGGCGATGCCGGACGGGTTGGTCGGATTGTTGCTCACGTGGCCCCATTCGTAGCCGACATTGGCGCCGAGATAGGGGCCGATCCAGCTGAAGCCGGAAAGCGGCGCGGGGGCGGTGTAGTAGCTTGCGGCCGGCAGGTCGGCGGCGAGCGCCGGGCCGGCCATGGCCGCCGTTGCGACCAGGAAAACTACGCCAAGTATTGTTTCTCATTGGTGACCTCCGCGAAAGCATGGGCGGACCAAACCGCCAGCGCACGGCGGGCCGCGAATGCCCATATTGAGGCTCGAGGTAAGGCGCCAAGAGAAGGCGCCAAGACCGTGTACCCGGCCTATAGAATTTATCGCGATGTTTCAGTTAAGCGGTGATGAAGCGCTAAGTAGTTCCAAGATGACATCGTTAAGAAAGTCTATATTCGCCGCGTGACCTGGCTTTGCCGACAACCATGAACGACCCGAAGAAAGACATCGCGCCGGAGCCCGATCTCGTCGAAGAGGACGACGAGCCGTCGCTGCCGGAAGCCGAGGAGCCGGCCATCCGCCTCGACGAGGCGGCGGCGGGTTCGCTCGCCGCCGGCCGCGACGCCATCATCGACGCCATCAAGCATGCGCCGTCGCGGCCCGGCGTCTATCGCATGATCGATGGCCGCGGCGACGTGCTCTATGTCGGCAAGGCCAAGAACATCAAGAAACGCATCGGCGCCTATGCCCGGCCGACCGGCCTCGATACCCGCATCGAGCGCATGATCGCGCAGACCCGGACGCTGGAATTCGTCGTCACCCGCACCGAGACCGAGGCGCTGCTGCTCGAAGCCAACCTGATCAAGCGGCTGCGCCCGCGCTTCAATGTCACGCTGCGCGACGACAAATCGTTTCCCTATATCCTGATCACTTCCGATCACTGGGCGCCGCAAATCCTCAAGCATCGCGGCGCGCGCTCGCGGCCGGGCCAGTATTACGGCCCGTTCGCCTCGGTGTGGGCGGTCAACCGCACCGTCAATGCGCTGCAGCGCGCGTTTTTGCTGCGCTCGTGCAGCGATCCGTTCTTCGAAAGCCGCACCCGGCCGTGCCTGCTTGCTATCAGATCAAGCGCTGCTCGGCGCCGTGCACCAAGGAGATCGACTATCGCGATTATGCGGCGCTGGTGCGCGAAGCCAACGCGTTCCTGTCCGGCCGCAGCAAGTCGGTCAAGGACCAGCTTGCCGGGGCCATGGAAAAAGCCTCGACCGCGCTCGACTTCGAGCATGCCGCGATCTACCGCGACCGTCTGGCGGCGCTGTCGGCGATCCAGTCGCAGCAGGGCATCAATCCGCGCACCGTCGAGGAGGCCGACGTCTTTGCCGTGCATCAGCAGGGCGGCTTCACCTGCGTCGAAGTGTTCTTCTTCCGCACCGGGCAGAACTGGGGCAACCGCGCCTATTTTCCCAAAGCCGACAAATCGCTCGGGCCGGGCGAAGTGCTTTCGGCGTTCCTGGCGCAGTTTTACGA
Source organism: uncultured Alphaproteobacteria bacterium (assembly GCA_963831975.1). Lineage (GTDB taxonomy): Bacteria > Pseudomonadota > Alphaproteobacteria > Rhizobiales > Xanthobacteraceae > BOG-931. Next base: position 307,633 of record CAWHSO010000018.1, on the reverse strand, counting down.
CGACAAGCCGCCGCCGCGCCTGATCCTGATCTCGCACGGCATCGAGGACCAGGCGCTGCTCGCCGAAGCGCTCGCCACCAAGAGCGGCCACAAGGTTGAAATCTCGCTGCCGCAGCGCGGCGAGAAGAAGGACTTGATGGCGCACGCGCTCGCCAATGCGCGCGAGGCGCTCGGCCGCAAGCTTGCGGAAACCTCGTCGCAGCAGAAATTGCTCAACCAACTGGCCGAAACTTTCGGCCTGCCGCGCCCGCCGCGCCGCATCGAGGTCTACGACAACAGCCACATCCAGGGCACCAACGCGGTCGGCGCCATGATCGTCGCCGGCCCGGAGGGCTTTCGCAAAAAGGACTACCGCAAATTCAACATCCGCTCGACCGAGCTCACGCCGGGCGACGATTTCGCCATGATGCGCGAAGTTTTGGAGCGCCGCTTCAAGCGGCTGATGAACGAAGCGCCGCCGCAGCCGATCCCGCCGGTCGATCCGGCGGCTGGCGCTGACGCTGCCGATCGCGCTGCCGGTGGAGGAGGGCGACGAATCGCCGTGGCCGGACCTGGTGCTGATCGACGGCGGCCTGGGCCAGCTCAACGCCGCCCGCGAGGTGCTCGCCGGGCTGGGCGCCGAGGTCCCCCTGGCCGCCATCGCCAAGGGGCCGGACCGCGACGCCGGCCGCGAAACCTTCTTCCTCCCGGGCCGCGACTCGTTCAAGCTGCCGCCGCGCGACCCGGTGCTCTATTTCGTCGAGCGGCTGCGCGATGAAGCCCATCGTTTTGCCGTCGGCTCGCACCGGACGCGCCGGGCGCGCGATATGCGCGAGGCCGGCCTGCAGGAGATCGCCGGCATCGGGCCGACGCGCAAGCGCGCGCTGCTGCACCACTTCGGCACGCTCAAAGCCATCGAGCGCGCCTCGGTCACCGACCTGATGCAGGTCGAAGGCATCAGTGCCGAAACGGCGCGGCGGATATACGAATTTTTTCACGAGGGGGCGGCTTAAAACATCGGACGGCGGCCATGCAGAGAGATAAGGTTCCGTTAGGGGTGTCGCGTGGCGACGCGCTGGCATGCGTGCCTTGGGTCTCGCGGTCGTCATGGGGCGGCGCTATGGTGCGGCCATGAATTCGACGACGACCACCACGCCGGCGCCGACACGCGCGCACGCCAGCGCGCTGCCCAACATCCTGACCTATGCGCCGGATCGCCGCCGTGCCGGTCGTGGTCGGCTGCATGTATTGGCAGAGCATTCTCGACGGCGGGCTGTGGCTGCGTTGGGTGGCGCTGGTGATCTTCATCGCCGCCGGCGTCACCGACTTTTTTGACGGCTATTTCGCCCGCATCTGGGGCCAGCAATCCTCGCTCGGCCGCATGCTCGATCCGATCGCCGACAAGCTTCTGGTGGCGTCATGCCTGTTGATGCTGGCGGCGGAAACCACCATCCACGGCTGGGCGCTGTTGGCCGCGGTCGTCATTCTCTGCCGCGAGGTGCTGGTCTCGGGGCTTCGCGAATATCTCGCCGAGCTGCGCGTGAGCGTGCCGGTGACGCGGCTCGCCAAATGGAAGACCACGCTGCAGCTCATCGCCGTCGGCTTTCTGATCTGCGGCGAGGCCGGCGACGCCATCGTGCCGGTGGTCACCCGGATCGGCATCACGCTGCTGTGGCTCTCGGCCATACTGACGCTCTACACGGGTTGGGATTATCTGCAGGCCGGGGTGCACCACCTCACCCGGGAGGATGCGTGAAGCTTCTGTATTTCGCCTGGGTGCGCGAGCGCGTCGGCTTGGCGGAGGAAGAGATCGATCCGCCCGCCGGCGTCGCCACCGTCGGCGAGCTGGTTGCCTGGCTCACGCAACGCGGCGAGGGTTACGCCTACGCTTTCGAAAATCCGAAAGTGATCCGCGCCGCGATCGATCGCAACCACGTGCGCGCCGACACGCGGATCGAAGGCGCCCACGAGATCGCCTTCTTCCCGCCGATGACCGGCGGGTGATACGGCGTCGTCATGACCACGACCATCCGCCTGCAACGTGAAGCCTTCGACGCCGCGGCCGAAGCGGCGCTGCTGACGCGCGGGCGCACCGATATCGGCGCCGTGGTGACCTTCACCGGCCTGTGCCGCGCCGACGAGAACGGCGAGCCAATCGCGGCGCTGACGCTGGAGCATTATCCCGACATGGCGGAAGCCGAGATCGGCCGCCACGTCGAGGAGGCGCGCGCGCGCTGGCCGCTCCTGGGCGTCACCGTGATCCACCGCTACGGCCGGATCGCGCCGGGCGAGGTCATCGTGCTGGTGGTGACCGCATCGAGCCATCGCGAGGCGGCGTTCGCCGCCGCCTCGTTCCTGATGGATTACCTGAAAACCCGCGCGCCGTTCTGGAAACAGGTCGAAAAGGTCTCCGGCAAGACCTCAAGCGACAAGACCTCGGCGACAAGATCTGGGTCGACGCCAAGGCCACCGACGATGCCGCGGCCGAGCGCTGGTCGGCGCCACCGCAGCGCGAAGCGGCGAAGTGACGCCGCGCGCGAAGCCGATAGGGCTCGTCGGCCCTCCGCGCGAGCGGAGAACCTCTCCATATGATGAATCTACGGCGCCGCGCTGCATGTGACGGCCAGCACGAAATGGCGCTTCGGTGATGTTTCGGCCGTGCTCCCGGGCGGCGGCCATGTGATATCGGTCACGGACTGGCTGGTTTTATTGTGCGCAGCATGGTTCACTGCGAACGTATGCCACGGGAACTCACACCAACATCGTGCCAGCGTCGCTGGCGAAAGAAAGGATCGACGTCATGAGTGACAAGACGATTGGATTTGAAGGCAATGAAGACGAGCTCCTCAGCTTCCAGGTCTCCGACGAAACGCTGGAGACCGCGGCGGGCGTGGGATCGAAAAGGCCGGCGCCTACACGATTTCCTTTTGCTCCGGTCTGAGCACCTGCCCGGCGTAATGGGCTGATTGGTCTTTGCCTCGCGCGCCCGTCGGGCCCGCGGATGTGAAGCCGGTTCGACGACGCCTCGATTACACCGCCGCGGCCTTGCGCCTCGGCGGTGTAATTACTTTGTCAGTACGCCCCCATTGGATCCGGGGTGGCTCGCGATTTTGAGGAAAAATTTGGTCCGACGCGTCGCCGTCGGCTCACGCCGCCGCGGCCTTGCCCTTGGGCTGCACCTCGGCGGTGTAGTCGCGCATCAAGTTGTGGGTGATGCGGCCGGGGGTGAATTTCCAGTCGGCGATTTCCGACACCGCGGTGACCTCGGCGGCGGTGCCGGTGATGAAGCACTCGGAGAAGCCGGAAAGCTCCTCGGGCATGATGCGGCGCTCGATCACCTCGATGCCGTGCCGGTGCGCCAGATCGCGATCGCGGTGGCGCGCGTGATGCCGGCGAGGAAGCAGTCGGCGATCGGCGTGTGGATCTTGCCGTCCTTGATGAAGAAGATGTTGGCGCCGGTGCATTCGGCGACGCGGCCCTGCCAGTCGAGCATCATGGCGTCGGCATAGCCGCGCTTTTCGGCGCGATGCTTGGAGATGGTGCAGATCATGTAGAGGCCGGCCGCCTTGGCGAGGCAGGGCGCGGTCTTCGGATCGGGCCGCCGGTATTCGGCGAGATCGAGCCGGATGCCCTTGAGCCGCTGCGCCGGGTCGAAATAGCTCGGCCATTCCCAGGTGGCGATGGCGAGGTGGATCTTGTTGTTCTGCGCCGAGACGCCGAGCTGCTCCGAGCCGCGCCAGGCGATCGGCCGCACATAGGCGTCCTTCTGATTGTTCTTTTCGAGCACGAGCCGCTTGGCGGCGTCGATCTCCGCCACCGAATAGGGGATTTCGAAGTCGAGGATTTCGGCCGAGTGTTTCAGCCGCTCGGAATGCTTGGTGCCCTCGAAAATCTACGCCGCCATAGGCGCGTTCGCCCTCGAACACGCAGCTCGCATAATGCAGGCCGTGGGTGAGCACGCTGATCTTGCAGTCGGCGGTGGGGATGAGCTTGCCGTCGAACCAGATGAGGTCGGAGCGTTGGTCGAAGGGCACTGCCATGGCATTGCCTCCCTTGATGTCTCATCCCGCCCGAAACTCGCCGCGGCATGTGCGCGGCCGGCTTTTGCTTCGGGGCGGGACTCCCGGTATGGTCGTCAGCCGCTCTATAGGAGCGCCCTTTGCGGCCCGGCGCAATGTTCAGCCGGAACGGCGCGGTCACGATGCTGTCGCGATAGTCGCAGCTCATTGGCGTTAACAACCAAACCGAAATATGTCAATAGTACTGACATAAATGGCTGACATCAGCATCACCACGGCCAGGAAATCGCGCTCCGCCGCCGCCGGACCGGTCGAGGCGGCGCCGGCGGCGCAAGAACCGTGCTGGGACCTCATCGAGCTTCTGTTCTTTGCCTATCGCGATTTCGTCGGCGATCCCGACGAGGTGCTGGCCAAGCTCGGCTTCGGCCGCGCCCACCATCGCGTGCTGCATTTCGTCAACCGCAATCCCGGCATGAAGGTTGCCGACCTGCTCGATGTCCTCAAGATCACCAAGCAGTCGCTCGGCCGCGTGCTCAAGCAGCTCATCGACGAGGGCTATGTCGTGCAGCGCGAGGGCGCCAACGATCGCCGCCAGCGGCTGCTTTATGTCAGCGCGGCGGGCGAGGCGCTGGCGATGCAGCTTGCCGGCCTGCAGACCGAGCGCATCGCGCGCGTGCTGGCCGAGCTCGGCCCCGGCGCGCGCGAGGCGGCGCGGCGCTTTCTCGCCGGCATGATCGACGCCGACGACCGCGACCACGTGCTGCGCCTGATCGCCCATGCCGACCGGGCGCGGCCGCGCGGCCGGGACGGCGGCTCATGACGGCGCCGGCGCTGGCTCCAGCGATCCCCTCCGACGACGCGCCGCACCTGCTCGTCGTCGACGACGATCGCCGCATCCGCGCGCTGCTGTTGCGTTTTCTGGTCGGCGAAGGCTATCGCGTCTCGACCGCCGAGACCGCGGCGGAGGCGCGCGCCAAGCTCGATGGGCCTGAAATTCGATCTCCTCATCCTCGACGTCATGATGCCGGGCGAGAACGGCTTTGATTTCGCCCGCGCCATCCGCACCGGATCGGCGGTGCCGATCCTGATGCTGACGGCGCGCGACGAGAAGGAGAGCCGCATCATGGGGCTCGAAATCGGCGCCGACGATTATCTGGCAAAACCGTTCGAGCCGCGCGAGCTGTCGCTGCGCGTCGCCAATATTCTCAAGCGCGCGCGGCCGCCGGTGCGCGGCGCCGGCGGAATCGGTGCGCTTCGGCCCGTTCGTGTTCCATCTCGCGAGCGGCGAGCTGCGCCGCGGCGAGGAGGCGATCCGCCTCACCGACCGCGAGCGCGACATGCTGCGCGTGCTTGACCACGAGCGTCGGCGAGACCGTGCCGCGCCAGGCGCTCGCCGGCAACGGCGACGCCGTCAGCGAGCGCACCGTGGACGTGCAGGTCAACCGGCTGCGCCGCAAGATCGAGCGCGACCCGGCCAATCCGCTGATCGTGCAGACCGTGCGCGGCGTCGGCTATCGGCTGGTCGCGGCGCTTTGAGCGGCCATGACCAGTTTCGACGATGGCATCGGACGTCTGCGCATCGCGGCCGGGCACGTGGTCGACGCGCCGCCAACGCGCGTCGCCGGCGCCGCGGGCTACATCACCGGGCCGTGGGACCGCTTCACCCGCTGGCTCAAGCTCGGTGATGCCGACACGGCCTTTATGCCCGCGCGCTGCTGATCATCATCATGCCGCATGGTGGTGCTGCAATCGGTGGTCGCGTTCATGTTCATGGAGCGGCAGTGGAGCGTGGTCACCTACTATCTGTCGTCGGCGGTGACGCAGGAGATCGCCACCCTTATCGACGTCTACAAGACCTATCCGCAGGGCGCCGACCGCGCGCAGCTGCGCCGCATCGCCCAGGACCGGCTCGGCCTGGTGGTCGATTTCCTGCCGGTGACGGATCTGCCGCCGCCGGGCCCGAAGCCGTTCTTCTCGCAGCTCGACGCAGGCGCTGTCCGACGAAATCCGCAAGCAGATCGGCCTGCCGTTCTGGATCGACACCGTCGGCCGCTCCTCGATCGTGGAAATCCGCATCAAGCTCGACGACACCATCATGCGCGTGTTCGCGCCGCGCGCCGACGCCTACGATCCCAATTCGCTGGATCTTCCTGATGTGGATGGTGGCGACCTCGCTCGTCGTGCTCACCGTCGCCATCCTGTTCCTGCGCAACCAGATCCGGCCGATCGTGCGGCTGGCCGACGCCGCCGAAGCGTTCGGCAAGGGCCGCGAGGCGCCGAATTTCCGGCCGCGCGGCGCGCGCGAGGTGCGCCGCGCGGCGGCGGCGTTCCTGGAAATGAAAATCCGCATCGAGCGCGCCATCGAGCAGCGCACCACCATGCTGGCCGGCGTGTCGCACGATCTGCGCACGGTGCTCACGCGCTTCAAGCTCGAACTCGCCTTGCTCGGCGACAGCCCCGAGGTCGAGGCGATCAAGAAGGACGTCGACGAGATGGCGGCCATGCTCGAGGCCTATCTGGCGTTTGCGCGCGGCGATACCGGCGAGCAGTCGGCGCCGACCGACATCGCGGCGCTGCTCGAGGAGCTCAGGCTCGACACCGAGCGCCACGGCCATCGCGCCAGCGTCGCCTTCCACGGCCAGCCGGAGGTCACGGTGCGGCCGGCGGCGTTCAAGCGCTGTCTCGCCAATCTCGTCTCCAACGCCGCGCGCTTTGCCTCGACCGTCGCGATCACCGGCCACCGCGACCATCGCTGGCTCACGGTGACGGTGGACGACGACGGGCCGGGCATCCCGCAGCCCTTGCGCGAGGACGTGTTCAAGCCGTTCCTGCGGCTCGACGACGCGCGCAACCAGGACGAAGGCGGCACCGGACTTGGCCTGGCCATCGCCCGCGACATCGCCCGCTCCCATGGCGGCGACATCACGCTCGGCGACAGCCCGCTCGGCGGCTTGCGGGCGACGGTGCAGGGTGCCGGTCTGAGCCGTCCGCATCGCTACGCATCTTGAAATCGCGCGGCCATTTCCTCTCCATCTCCGGAGCCAATAAACGCTGCCTGGGGAGCCGTCATGACCGTTGCCGAGGAGAAACCGATCGGAAAGCCGCGCCGTTCGAGGCCGACGTCGCCAAGCTTCTGCACCTGATGGTGCACTCGGTCTATTCCGACAAATCGGTATTTTTGCGCGAGCTGATCGCCAATGCCGCCGACGCCTGCGAGCGGCTGCGCTACGAGGCCATCGCCGAGCCGGCGCTGCTCGGCGACGACGTCAAGCCGCGCATCACGCTTTCGATCGATGCCGACAAACGACGCCTGACCGTCGAAGACAACGGCATCGGCATGAGCCGCGACGAGATGGTCGAGGCGCTCGGCACCATCGCGCGCTCGGGCACCAAGGCGTTCCTCGACCGCATCGAGGCAAAGCAGAGCCGACGAGGAGACCGCGCTGATCGGCCGGTTCGGCGTCGGCTTCTATTCGGCCTTCATGGTGGCCGAGCGGGTCGATGTGATCTCGCGCCGCGCCGGAACCGATGCGGCCTGGCTGTGGTCGTCGGACGGCAAGGGCACTTTCGCCATGTCGCCCGCGGCGCCCGCCGACGCGCCGCGCGCGCGGCACCCGCGTCGTCCTTCATCTGATGGAAGACGCCAAATCCTATGCCGAGCGGTTCACGATCGAGCGGCTGGTCAAGGCGCAATCGGGCCATGTGCCGGTGCCGATCGCGATCGTCGAGAAGCCCGGCGCCGAGCCGGCCGAGATCACCGACGGCGCGGCGCTGTGGGCCAAGCCGAAGTCCGAGATCACCGCCGCCGACTACACCGATTTCTATCGCAGCATCGCCGGCCAGTTCGACGAGCCGGCGCTCACCATCCATTTCCGCGCCGAGGGCCGGCAGGATTACACGACGCTGCTTGTTCGTTCCCGGCTCGCGGCCGTTCGACCTGTTCGATCCCGACCGCAAGGGCCGCATCAAGCTCTACGTCAAGCGCGTCTTCATCACCGACGATGCCGATATCCTGCCGCGCTATCTGCGCTTCGTTCGCGGCCTGGTCGACAGCGCCGATCTGCCGCTCAACGTCTCGCGCGAGAAAATCCAGGAAAGCCCGCTGCTTGCCGCGATCAGAAAGGGCGCGACCAGCCGCGTGCTCTCCGAGCTGGAGCGGCTCGCCGACAAGGAGCCGGAGGCCTACGCCAAGATCTGGGAGACCTTCGGCGCCGTGCTGAAGGAAGGCATCTACGAGGATTTCGAGCGCCGCGATGCGCTGCTGGCGCTGGCGCGCTTCAAGACCACGGCTTCGGCCGACGGCGTGGCGCAGCCTGAAGGACTATGTCGGCGCGCTCAAGACCAATCAGACCGCGATCTATTATCTCGCCGGCGACGATCTGGCGCGCCTTGAATCCTCGCCGCATCTCGAAGGTTTCCGCGCGCGCGGCATCGAGGTTCTGCTGCTGCCCGATCCGGTCGACAGCTTCTGGGTCATGCCGGGCGTCGCGTTCGACGGCAAGCCGTTCAAGTCGGTGACGCAAGGCGCGGCCGATCTGGCGCTCATCCCGCGCACCGACGCCGAGGCCGACGCCGCCGGCCGATGTCGCGGATGCGGTGAAGGATTTCCTCGCCTTCGTGAAGTCGACGCTCGGCGACGCGGTGGCGGAGGTGCGCGCTTCGGAGCGGCTCACCGACAGCGCGGTCTGCCTGGTCGCGCCGGATACCGGGCCCGACCGGGCGCTGGAGAGAATTCTCGCCGGCGCCGGGCGGCTGAACTCGGCGTCGAAGCCGATCCTCGAAGTCAATCCGCGTCACGACATCGTCGTCGCGCTGGCCGCGCTCGGCGACGGCGAGCGCGCGTTCAAGGAGGACGCGGCGCATCTGTTGTTCGACGAGGCGCGCGTGCTCGACGGCGAGCGGCCGGCGGATGCGCGGTTGTTTTCCGATCGGCTCGGCGCGCGTGCTCGGACGCGGCCTGCGGCCGATGCACGCTTGACGGCGGAACGGCGTGTTATTCCGCCGGGCGTGACCGGCGATTCGCTGCGGCGCCAATTCCGCCGGCGACGTCGGCCGGTCGTCCAGCCGGCGTGTTCTCGTCGGCGGGTTCGAGGTCGGCTCTTGGCGCCGCGCAGCCGGACGTAGATCTGGCGTGCCGATCAGGATCACGCACAGCGCGATGAAGACGGCGCTGATCGGCCGCTCGACGAACACCGGAATATCGCCGCGCGAGATCAGCATGGCGCGGCGGAAATTCTCCTCGAAGCGCGGGCCGAGCACGAAGCCGAGCAGGATCGGCGCGGGATGGAAGCCGAGGCGCAGCAGGATATAGCCGAACAGGCCGATGACCACGACTTCGCCGACCTGGAAGAAGTCGTTGTTGGCGGCGTAGACGCCGATGCAGACGAAGAACATCGCGCTCGGATAGAGGAACTTGTACGGGATCGCCAGCATCTTCACCCAGATGCCGATCAGCGGCACGTTGAGCAGCACCAGCATGATGTTGCCGATCCAGAAGCTGGCGACCAGGCCCCAGAAGATATCGGGATGCTGCGAGATCAGCTGCGGTCCGGGCACGATGCCCTGGATCATCAGCGCGCCGAGCAGGAGCGCCATCACGGCGTCGCCGGGAATGCCGAGGCTCATGGTCGGGATGAAATCGCCCTGCACCGAGGAGTGGGTCGCGGCCTCCGGGCAGACCACGCCTTCGATCAGGCCGGTGCCGAATTTTTCCGGATGTTTCGAGATCTTCTTTTCCGTCGCATAGGCGACGAAGGAGGCGATGGTCGGGCCGGTGCCGGGAATGAGCGCGCACAGGCTGCCGATGATGGTGCCGCGCCACATCGGGAAGAACGCCCGTTTCATGTCGGCCTTGGTCGGCCGCATGTCCTTGAAGCGTGACGTTGGTGTATTTGGTGTTGATCGGCGCGACCTGATTGACGCTGTTCATGAACTCGGCGATGCCGAACAGGCCGAGCGCCAGCGCGATCAGTTCGATGCCGTCGTCGAGTTCGGTCATGCCGAAGGTGTAGCGCTCCGAGCCGGTTTCGAGGTCGGTGCCGACCGAGCCGAGAAACAGCCCCAGCACCGTCATGGCGACGCCCTTGATCGGCGAGCCGCGCGCCAGCGTCGAGCCGGCCAGCAAGCCGAGCAGCATCAGCGAGCAGACTTCGGCCGGGCCGAATTGCAGCGCCGCCCTCACCAGGAGCGGCGACAGGAAGATCATTTCGGTGATGCCCCAGGAGGCGCCGACGAACGAGGCGATCACCGTGAGCCCGAGCGCGACGCCGCCGCGGCCCTGCTTGGTCATCGGGAAGCCGTCGAGGCAGGTCACCGCATGCGGCGGATGGCACGGCAAATTGAGCAGGATCGAGCAGATCGCGCCGCCGTACTGCGCGCCGTACATGACGCCGCCCAGCATCAGGATGGCGGCGACCGGCTTCATGCCGAAGGTCAGCGGCAACAGGATCGAGATGGTGGCGAGCGGGCCCATGCCCGGCAGCACGCCGACCATGTTGCCGACCAGCACGCCGATGAAGCAGAACATCAGATTGTGCGGCTCGAGCGCGACGCCGAAGCCGTACCAGAGGTCCGTCAGTGCGGTCGTGATCACAGGCCGCCCCTCCAGGTGAAGATCGGCATTGGAACCTGCAGGAAATACGAGAACAGGCCGACGCCGAAGATGGTGACGACGGTCGCGAGGATGAACGTGCCCTTCCACGTCGCGGTTTTGTCACCGAGCGCGGCGATGAAGACGCAGGCGAATGTCCCCGGGGCCATGCCGAAGTAACGTCCGAAGAAGATGAAGCAGACCGGGCTCATGAGGATGCAGAACCAGGCCCACCATTGCGGATTTGCCGGCAGGATGCTCTGGTCCTCGGCGTGGCCCGGTTCGGCCGGCGCCAGCGCGCCGGCGGCGATGGCAATGCCGAGCAGGACGAGAAGGATGCCGAGCGCCGTCGGCAGGAAGCCGGGCCCCATGTGCATCGAGCGTGCCGGCGCGATAGGTCGAGCCCTTGAGCGCGATGCCCAGGCCGAGCAAGATCATCAAGCCGCCAGCGTAAAAGTCGCGCTTGCGCACGAGGTCGCGGAGAAGGCTGGTGGAAGGCCGCACAATTTCCTCCCGGCCGTCTCGGGGCCGTTTTAGTCCGTCGCCCGATTTCTTCGAGTCGAGGAACTACCGCAGATGCCGACAGGTTCCGCAGTGACGCGGTGTCGCGGGTCTCCGTCGTCACCCCCACCGCGCTCATCAACGCGTGGAGACCCTGCATTCTCAGGCGCTAGACGATATAGGGCAGCGGCAACAGGCGCAACTCCCCACTGAATAACGCTGTAGTTCACCCACGGTTGTGGCGTTCTTGTCATAAACGACCGCCGGTCTAAGTTTGCCGCTGGTTTTCAGACGGCGCGGCGGATCCAGCCTGCCGGGAACTGCGGCGGCCGGAGCGGCGAGCTGTATGGCAAGTCGTGTATGGCAGTGTCGCGACGGCAGGCGTTGAGTGTCGAAAAGCCACTTCAATGAAAGTCGCGGCTCCTGAGCGGCAGCGCCGTCGTCGTCCGGCAGCGGGCCGCCGGAAAATTTCGGCGCGAACAGGTCGCCGCCCTCGCGCAGCCACGGCAGCTCCGCGGAAAGATCGACAAAACTTTCCGCGACCACATGGATGACGAGGCCGGCGCGTTGCAGGCGGCCGCGCACGGCGAGGAAACGCGCCGTCATCACGGTGCGGCGGTTTTTTTCGAAAACTTTCGGCCAGACGATGATGTTGGCGATGTCGGTCTCGTCCTCCAGCGTCATGAACACGACGCCTTTGGAGGTGCCCGGCCGCTGCCGCACCAGAACGAGGCCGGCGACGGTGACCGTCTGGTCCTGGCCGCAAGTTCATCGCCGCGCAGCGCCGCGTTGCGGATGCGCGCCGAGCGCGTCGAGGCGGTCGCGGAAAAAGCGCACGGGATGCTCTTTCAGCGACAGGCCGGTCGCCACGTAATCCTCCACCACGTGCTCGCAGAGCGGCATGGCCGGCAGCGCGACGGCCTGCTTCCGGGAAAAGCTCGTCGCTCAGATGCGGCGCGCAGCGAGCGGCAGCTGCCTGACTCCTCCGCTTGCGGGGGAGGCAGGTGGCGGCGGTGCGGCGCGCCGTGCTGATGCCGATCACGTCGAGCCGGCGCGCCGCCCACAATGCGGCGCGGCGGTCGAGCCCCAGCGAGCGGAACGCATCGGCCTCGGCCAGCCGCTCGATGGTGAAGCGCGACACGCCGGCGATGGCCGCGAGCCGCTCGATCGAGGAAAAACCGTTGCCGCGCGCGGCGATGAGTTTTTTCAGTTCCTCTTCGGCAAGCCCGTGAATGAGGCGGAAGCCGAGGCGCACGGCGTGGCCCCTCCTTGCTCCGTCCTCCGCTTGCGGGGAGGGTAGGGAGGGGGCTGTTCCAGCGTGCAATCCCAGTCGCTGAAATTGACGTCGGCGGCGCGGATTTCGACGCCGTGCGCGCGCGCATCGCGCACGAGCTGCGCCGGCTGATAAAAACCCATCGGCTGGCTGTTGAGGATGGCGGCGCAGAACACGTCCGGATAGCGGCATTTGATCCAGGCCGAGGCGTAGACCAGGAGCGCGAAGCTCGCGGCGTGGCTTTCCGGGAAAGCCGTATTCGCCAAAGCCTTCGATCTGGCTCGAAGCAATGTTCGGCGAAATCGCGGTCATAGCCGCGCGCGCACCATGCCGTCGATGAACTTGTCGCGGAACAGATGAACCGTGCCGTTGTGGCGGAAGGTCGCCATGGCGCGGCGCAGCCCGTCGGCTTCGTCGGGCGTGAATTTCGCCGCGTCGATGGCGATCTGCATCGCCTGCTCCTGGAACAGCGGCACGCCGAGCGTTCGTTTGAGGACGTTTTTCAGTTCGTCGGCGGGCCCTGCGCGGGATCGGGCGACGGATAATGTTCCTTGATCGATGCTCGTCGCGCCGGCGCAGATAGGGATGCACCATGTCGCCCTGGATCGGCCCCGGCCGCACGATCGCGACTTCGATGACGAGATCGTAGAAGCATTGCGGCTTCAGTCGCGGCAGCATCGACATCTGCGCGCGGCTCTCGACCTGGAACACGCCGATCGAATCGGCGCGCGACAGCATGTCGTAGACCGCCGGCGCATCGTCCGTCCGTCTTGCGGCAGCGTCGCCAGCGAATAATCCTTGCCGTAATGCTTTTTCAGAAGATCGAGCCCGCGGCGCAGGCAGCTCAGCATGCCGAGCGCGAGCACGTCGACCTTCATCAGGCCGAGCGTGTCGATGTCGTCCTTGTCCCATTCGATGAAGGTGCGCTCGTCCATGGCGGCATTGCCGATCGGCACCGTCTCGTCGAGCGGCCCGCGGGTGAGCACGAAGCCGCCGACGTGCTGCGAGAGGTGGCGCGGAAAGCCGATCAGTTCGTCGGCGAGCGCGACGGCCTGCCGGATCGCCGGATTTGCGGGATCGAGGCCGGCCTGGCGGATGTGATCGTCGGGCAATTCGTCGCCAGTAGCCCCATACGGTTTTGGCGAGCGCGGCGGTGATGTCCTCGGTCAGTCCCAAAACCTTGCCGACTTCGCGGATGGCGCGGCGCGAGCGGTAATGCACGACGGTTGCGCAGATCGCGGCGCGATGGCGGCCGTAGCGCTCGTAAATGTATTGGATCACCTCCTCGCGCCGCTCGTGCTCGAAATCGACGTCGATATCGGGCGGCTCGTTGCGGTTCTCCGAAATGAAGCGGGCGAACAGAAGCTTGCTCTCGTTCGGATTGACCTCGGTGATGCCGAGGCAAAAGCACACCGCGCTGTTCGCCGCCGAGCCGCGGCCCTGGCAGAGAATTTTTTTTACTTTGCGCGCATAGGCGACGACGTCGTGGACGGTGAGGAAATAGCGGGCGTAGTCGAGCTTGGCGATCAGCGCCAGCTCCTCGTTCAGCCGCTTTTGCACTTCGTCCGGAATGCCGTTCGGAAATTGATCCTTGGGATAACGCTCCGCGGCGCCGGCCCAGGTCAGATCCTCGAGATGCTGCTGCGCGGTCTTGCCTGGCGGCACCGGCTCGTCGGGATATTCGTATTTCAGTTGGCCGAGCGAGAAGGGCAGGCTTTGGCGATCTCGACGGTGCGGGCGATGGCGTCGGGAAAATTTTTGAACAGCCGCGCCATTTCCGCCGGCGGCTTTGAGATGCCGCTCGGCATTGACGGCGAGCCGCAAGCCCGCCTCGGCGATGGTGCATTTCTCGCGGACGCAGGTGACGACGTCGGCGAGCGGCCGGCGCTCCGGCGCGTGATAGAGGACATCGTTGACGGCGACGAGCGGCGCGCCGAGCCGCTCGCCGAGTTCGGCCAACAAGCCGAGCCGGCGCGGCTCGTCGCCGCGATGATAATGCACGCCGGCGAGGAACGTGCGGCCCGGCGCGGCGCGGGCCAAAGCGGAGAGGCGCGCGGTGAAAGCGTCTCCGCTCGCGAACGAGTCTCATTGCAGCGGCGGCAAGGCGATGAAAATCTGCCCTTCGCTCGCAGCAGAGAATCTCTTCGAAGGTCAGATGACATTCGCCTTTCTTGGCCTTGAGATTGCCGGCGGTGAGAAGCGGCAGAGCCGGCCGTAAGCTTCGCGGTCCGTCGGATAGGCCAGCACCTCGAAACCGTCGACGGTGACGAGCCGCGTGCCGACGAGGAGTTTGATGTTTCTGTTTTTGCGCTTCGTCATAGGCGCGCACCACGCCGGCAAAAGATGTTGCGGTCGGCGATGCCGATGGCGGCAAGCCCGAGCTCATCGGCGGTCGCGACCATCTCCTGCGGATGCGAAGCGCCGCGCAGGAAGGAAAAATTGGTGGTGACGGCCAGTTCGGCGTAAGCGCTCATCGTGCCTCACTCACGCAAACAGCCCGTGCACGAACCAGCGCGCCTGCGCCGTCTCGCGCCCGTAAAGTCCTTCGCGGTAAAGCCAGAAGCGTGGCCGGCGGAATCCTCGACGAGGTAATAGTCGCGCGTCGGCTCCCTCCATTTCGCCGTCTCCCGCTTGCGCGGGAGGGTAGGGAGGGGCGCCGCCACCATTCGGCGGCGATGCGTTCCGGGCCCTGCGCGCCGGTGACCTCGTAGGTCACGCCGCGCCAGCAAAAACGCCGCGGCGGACCGTCGGGGACGAGCGCGGTGACTCCTCGGCCGGCTCGGCATGGGGCAACAGCAGGAGCGGGCGCGGTTGTTTGTTCCGGCGCCGGGCCACGCCGGGCGCCTCGCCGTCGACCGGCGGCAGCACTTCGGCGCGTTCGGGAAGATGACTGGCCACCGGTTCGAACCGCCGCACGCTCTGCGGGCCGAGACGCTGGCGCAGCGCATCGATCAAGGCCGCGCAACGCTCCGTCCGGTCGCGCATCTGCCCTGTCGTTCGCGGACGGAGGTGAAGCTCCGTCTGCCGCGCCGGCATCGGTTCGGCGCGGGTGACGGCAAGGCCGACCGCCTCGAAGCCGAAGCCGGCATCGTCGCGTCGCCGCCAGCGCATCGAGCTTCAGTTCGATAAGCCGCGCCACATGGGCGACGCTGCGCGTCGGCAGCGTCAGCCCGATATCGATGCGTCTCGACCGCGCCATCGACGCGATAGAGGAAAGTCGCAACGCGCGCGCGCCGACATCGTCGCGCATCAGCACGTGCACGAGCGTCTGCATGAGGCGGCTGGCGAGGCAACGACCGCCTCCTGGGTGAAGATCGGCTCGAGCAGATAACGCAGACGAGTGATAGACCGGCGGCGCGCACGACGGGCACGAGCGGCTCGTCGACGCGGCCGAGCGCCTGGTCGAGACGGCGAAGAAGTTCGGCGGGAAAACGCGCGGCGAACGGCGCGCGCGGTTTGTCCAGAAGCGCGCCGACGGTTTTGAAGCCGAGCCGGCGCAGCGTCGTGCGGGTTTCCGGCGCAAGCCGCAACGCTTCGATGGGAAGGGCGCAAGCGCCTCGGCTTCCTGGCCCGAGGGCAGAACGCACGCGGGCGCGGCGTGAAAGCGCGACAGCGCCCAGGCCGCGCCGGGCGTGGCGGCGACGGCAAGCCGCGCCGGCAGGCCGAAATTTTTTCGCAGCCGCGCGGAAAGATCGGCGATGAGTCTTTCCTCGCCGCCGAACAGATGCGCCGCGCCTTCGATGTCGAGGAAAAAACCGTCGGCGCCGTTCTCCTCGCCCCACGGCGAGGCGGTCGGCGTATAGCGCGTCGCCCACAACGCAAGCCGGCGCAGCGCGGCATCGTCGGCGGCGGCATCGACGGCGCGCACCTGCAAAAATCCCGCTTTCGCCCGCGCGTCGGCCAAAGGCTCGCCGAGTCGCAAGGCCTGCGGCTTCCGCCGCCTCGTTCAAGGCGGCGATGCGCGGGCCGCCGGTTGCCGGCAACGACAAGGACGAACGGCCGGTCAGGCATCAACTGGCTTGCTCTGCGATGGATTTTTCGCTTGCGCCGCGAGCACGCGCAGGATCGGCCAGCGCGGCAGCCAAACTGAAACGATGCGCGACATGATCGTACTCCACCACCCATTCGCCCGGCCGTCCGTTGCGACAGCGTTCAAGTTGCAGATGCCATCGGGGGCGCGTGATGAGGCCGAAGCGGTCGCGCGCGGCCTCGGCGGTGCCGACGCGCCAGCGCGTCGCCGCCGCGCTCGCTTCCAGCTTTTGCGCCGGCCGCAGCAGCAAGAGCGGCAGGCCCGATCGGTGGCGGCGAGATGCAGCCTTTGGCTGGTTTTCAGATCGAGCTTGTCGATGACGCCGGCGACGGCGGCCGGCGCGCCGAGTGCAGCGCCTCCTCGATCGCCCACAAGGTCTCTTTGCGGTGCGCCGTCTCGACCAGGATCAGGCGCGCCGGATCGAGGCCGAGTGCGTGCAGCCCATGGCCATGCAGCCGGCCGTATTCGGCGAAAGCCCATAGGCCGGCATGACGAAGAAGAGGGAGCCACGCGCATTGCCGCTTGCGACAACCGCCTTCCCTGGGAGAAGGCGTGGAAAAGCGATGCGGGCCAGAATCGCCGCGATGAACCCGAAGGCGGCCGGGATTGCAGCTGCGGTTCGGGCACGATTTCATGCAGGGCGCCGCAGGCGAGGCCGCCTCCGGCAGGTAGGAATCAAGGGCGGCAAGGCCGAAGGGCAGGGTTTTGCGCAGCCTCCGCCATCCCGGGCAGCAGACGGCGCAATTCCTCCATCACGGCGGCGCGATTGCGCGCCACGGCAGAGATGGCGGTAGACCGGCTGTGTCATGGCTGTGCAGAGCCGCTTGGATGTTCTCTGTATGTTCTTGGCTCAGACTATAGAACAAAACAGGAACATTGCAAGTGGCTAGCATGGTATGCCAGCAATCTGCTTGCACGGCCAGGCGAAGAGCCGTCGGTCCAGCCTGCTCGCGAC
Source organism: uncultured Alphaproteobacteria bacterium (assembly GCA_963831975.1). Taxonomy (GTDB): domain Bacteria; phylum Pseudomonadota; class Alphaproteobacteria; order Rhizobiales; family Xanthobacteraceae; genus BOG-931. The sequence continues at coordinate 290,287 of CAWHSO010000018.1, read as the reverse complement.
AGGAAAGACCCGTCGCCATGTTTTTCGTTTCAGGCCCTAACTCGGGATGGAGTCAACTTCCGATGGCTTCTGCAACGGCGAGTTGGCTGCGCCGTGTTTACGGCTTCGCAGCAGCGCTCAGCCGGCCGCACTGGCGGCCAGCCATGGTGCGCGGTCATCGAATATGACGGCGACGTCACATGGGAATGCGTTACGCACGTCGAGGAATGCCAGCCGGACATGTTGCCGGCAATCGCGGCTATTGCAGCCTGCCCCAATCGGCGGGGGCCGAACCGGCGTCAGGCTGGGCGACACTGATGCCGACGGTCATAGCGCAGACCGCGTCATGACGCAGCCAGACAGCGCGCAGGACTGCGCATCATGCCGGAAGCCGATAAGGAAGGTGAACGCTACTCGCTCGATCAGCCGCAGCAGACGCCGGGCTTTTTTCTCAAAGGCTCCCATCAGCTCGATTGGGGCATGAAGAACCGCATGGCGCGGGTGTTCGACCCGACTTCGGGCCGCACCGTGATGCTCGCCGTCGACCACGGCTATTTCCAGGGCCCGACCACCGGGCTCGAGCGCATCGACCTCTCCATCGTGCCGCTGTTGCCGTCCTGCGATGCGCTGTTCTGCACGCGCGGCATTTTGCGTTCGCTCATTCCGGCGGAGTGCGGCAAGCCGATGGTGCTGCGCGCCAGCGGCGGCCCGAGCATCCTGCGCGAAGAACTTTCCGACGAGCAGATCGCCATGGATATGGACGATGCGGTGCGACTGAACGCCGCCGGCGTCGGCATCCAGGTGTTCATCGGCGGCGAGCACGAGACGCGCTCGGTGCACAATATGACGAAGCTCGTCGATGCCGGCTTGCGCGCCGGCATTCCGGTCATGGGCATCACCGCGGTCGGCAAGGCCATGGTGCGCGACGCCAAATATTTCCGCCTCGCCTGCCGCATCATCGCCGAGCTCGGCGCGCAATACGTCAAGACCTATTACGTCGACGAAGACTTCGAGACCGTCACCGCCTCATGCCCGGTGCCGATCGTGATGGCCGGCGGGAAAAAACTCCCCGAGCTCGAGGCGCTGACCATGGCCTACAACGCCGTGCAGCAGGGCGCCTCCGGCGTCGACATGGGCCGCAACATTTTCCAGTCCGACGCGCCGCAAGGCGATGATCGCCGCGGTCGCCGCCGTCGTGCACAAGAACATGAAGCCGAAGGACGCGTTCGAGCTGTTCAAGTCGCTCAAGGCGAAGGGCGAGTCGCCCCGCGTCCGCTCGGTGTCATAGACACGGTCACTTCGGCAGAAACTCCTCGGTGTAGAGCTTCGACATGTCCGGCGGACTTCGCAGAAGCTTCAGATCGACGAACGAGCGCTTGAGCGTCGCCAGCGATTCCGCGTCGAACTCGCAGGCCTTGGTGAACATGCCGATGGTCAGGTCGTAATCCTTCGCCATCACGCTTTCGGGAAATCCGGTGATGCCGCTCTCGATCTTCACGGTTTCGGCCTTGTGCGCGCGGATATAGTCGACGGTCTCGATCCAGGCGGCAACAAACGCCGCACCGCGTCGGGATTGGTCTCGATCAGGTTGTTTGACGCATAGAGCGTGCCGGAGGCGAGGTTGCCCTCGTATTTCGATGACCGGAAACAGCAGGCGGCCGGTCTTGTTCTCCTCCATGGCGAGGAACAGCGAGGTCACGGCGACGTCGGCATCGATGAGATGCTCGCGGAACGCGGCGATGATGCTGCCGGCGCCGTTGCCGATCGCAACGCCGGTGACGCCCTGCGGCCCCCAGCCCTGCTTGCGTTCAAGCTCCTTGGTCAGCCAATCGGTCAGCGAGCCGGCGCTTGAATAGCCGATCTTCTTGCCTTTGAGTTGATCGATCGTGTGGATCGGCGAATCCTACGGCACGCCGATGCCGATGAACGGAATGGGCCCCGCGGTTTCGCAGATGGCGATCATCGGCACGCCCTTGGCCACGAGCGCCATCTCCGTGCCGGCGCCGTCGCCGATGTCGATGCTGTTGGCCGCCATGGCGGTGGCCATTTTGCTGCCGCCGGTGAAATCGATGATCTTCAGGTCGAGCCCGTGTTTCTTGAAGATGCCGAGCTTGTCGCCGACATTGACCGGGATGATCGGGTCGGCGTTCGGCGCCGCCTTGCCGACCGTGAGCGTTACTGACGCGGCCGACGCAATGTCGACTGTTGCAAAGAGGAAAGCGAGTGCGGCAACCAAGCGGCCGCGCGTAAAGCTCCCGACCATGGCTTCCTCCGCTCGCTGGTCCGGCGCATCCGTTGTGATGCGGGCGACGATCTTGACGGTCTTGCGGGCCGCCGACGTCTTTTCGGACTTATTCAGCGCGTGAGCGGAGATTAGCAAACAAGCGAAGGCGCGACCAACGGCACCTCGTCGCAGCCGGCCGGCGCGCGGGGAGCGCTAGGCTGCGCCGTTATCCGTACCTTCGCCGCGGCGCGGCGCCGAACAGGAACCAGGCGACAGCACCGGCCGCCAGCGCGCCGCTGAGCGTCGCCAGTATCTCTTCGAACCAGGCGTCGCGGCTGTCGTTGCTGTCGTCCTCAAGGGCGGCGGCGACGGCTGGATCAGGCTGTGGGTCGGCGACGGCGTTCGACGGTGCCGCGTTCTGATCGCTGCTCAAGCTCGGCTCGGTCGAAGCGACTTGCGGCTCGGCGTCGAGGACGCCGGCAAATGTCGGCGCATTGCCCGCGGGCCATATGCTCGGCGGCGCTGCGTCGATGGCGGCCTGCGCCGACCACGACGTCGGCGCCGGGTTGGCGTCTGCTCCGCTGTCGGCGCCGGCTCGCTGGTTGATGCCGGGCTTTCCGTCTCGGCCGCAATGCGCGTTGCGTGGTGGTGGAAATGCTTCGCCGTTCTCGTCGGCTTCGTCGAGACGCGTTTGGCTTCGAGCCTGGCCTGCGGCGCGGTCTTTGCGTCGCTCGCATGCATCAACAACTTCAGCAGCGAAGCCGGCTGCCCGGGAGAATTGTTGTCTTGCGCGGCCGCGGCGCTGACGGCAAAGGCCAATACCGCGCCCGCCGTGACGATGCGAATGCTCAGCATGTCCGTCCTCCATCGCTAACCCCTCGCGGCCATACCGCACAGGCGGCGTGACCTGAAGGTGACGCGATTGAGGAATTTTTCGCGCAAAGCAGCGACGAAAAGCGGCGCAGTTAACCTCTCTGCCGCCTCATTCCAGAACGCCGAATCACAGTCGTCCGGTGGCGGTATGCGGCGTCAGTGGATTTATACGCGACGGATTTGTGACCTGCGGCCTGATAGATAGTCTAGGGCAGGGGATATAATGCACCTGCGATTTGATCTGTTCAATGAAATCGTTGCCGTCTTCCATTCGAGTGCGAAAGTGTTCATTCATTACGCCACGAAGTATAAATCGCTTCCCGGCCTGATCAATTGCCATGATTTTCTTTTCACTAGTAATACCGCCAATTCGAGTAATGTTGCCCGCTTCTTCTACTGCTGGCCTCAATCGCGCAAAAGATTTGTCGTTCATTGCGTAAACAATGTTCCAATCACCGGCGCCGAAAGCAAAATTTAGGAGCGGTACGTTGAACCGCTTTGCGCGGCTATGGCAACTTCATGAAATGGCAGACTTGCCAGCTCAATTTCTATCCCAAGCGTGCCAAATGAAATGCTTTGCAACGCGTCGTATAAGCCATCGCTCGTGTCCATTGCAACCTTCGGTCCTCCAAGTCGATTTATCTGTCTGGCCTCGATCCAACGAGCTGTAGGATAGACAACATAGGAGAGATACTGTTGCCGCGCGTCCTCTGAAATGGTGGTGTCAGCTGAACTGAGAAAGAGGTAAGAGCCAATGTAACCACCTAGCGCTCCCGCGATCACAATGTTGTCGCCCACTTCAGAAGCTTTGCGGGAAAGAATACGATTATTTTCAACCAATCCAACTGCTGCGCCCACAACCTGCTCGCATCGGCCTTCTTTAGTGTCGCCGCCAACAAAAGCGACATCCCAACGGTTGCACTCCTCTTCGCATCCTATAACAATCTGGGTAGCTGCTTTTTGATCCCAACTGCCGGGCAGAACCAGTGAAATCATTACTGCGACCGGATTTCCGCCGCCCGCAAGTATGTCGCTGCAAGTTGATGTAACTGCAACTCTTCCCCAGAGGCGATAATCCGACCACCCTCGCACGGTCGCTATCGGTGTAGCTGCACGATCAATTTTGAAGATTAGGGATTTATCTGGAATGCCGATATTAATGACGCTTGCATCGTTGCCAAACCCGTTTACGAATGATCGATGTACCCGAAGTGTAGGTAGGTTTCGGGTTCGGCCCCGCCTCCAGTCCGCTATTGCTGACTCGGCACTCAAGTGTCGATACCGGGTAAACCCGAAATCGATGCACCCCGTGACGATTATTCCACGCTGACGCCGCTCGCCTTGATCGGCACCGCCCATTTGGCGATCTCGCTTTTGACGAGGTCGCCGAGATATTGCGGCGTCGCCTGCTCGTCGGTGGCGATTTCCGCGCCGAGCCCGGTGAGCCGGTCGCGCACCGCCGGCGTATGCATCGCCTCGAGCGTCGGCGTCGTGCAGTTTCTTGACGATCGGCGCCGGCGCATTCTTCGGCAGGAAGATCGCGTTCCACGTATAGGCGATCAGATCAGGCGTGCCTTGCTCGACCGCGGTCGGCACGTTCGGGCAGCGCCGGCGAACGCTTGGTGTCGAGCATCGCGAGCCCTTTGACCGCGCCGCTGTCGATCGGCGGCTTGGCCGTGGTCATCACGTCGCACAGATAATCGATGCGGCCGCCTTGCAGGTCCTGCATCGCCGGCCCGGTGCCGCGATAGGGCACGTGGGTGACGTTGACCCTGAGCAGTAATTCATCAGCACGCAGCCGAGATGCGTCGCCGAGCCGGTGCCGGCCGAGCCGAATTGCATCTTCGCCTGGTTCTCCTTGGCGTAGGCGACGAACTCCTTGAAATTGTTGACCGGCAGATCCTTGCGCGCCACCAGCACCAGCGGAACATTGGCGATCAGGATCACCGGCGTGAAATCGGTCACCGCGTTGTAGAGCGGGTGCTGGTAGAGCGTCTGGCCTTGCGCATGGGTGCCGACGGTGGCGAGCACGAATTCATAGCCGTCGGGCGTGGCGTTGGCGACGCGCAGCGAGCCGGTCTTGCCGCCGGCGCCGTTGATATTCTCGACCATGACGTTCTGGTCGCAGCATTTCGCTCATGCGGCCGGCGACCATGCGGCCGAGCACGTCGGTCGGCCCGCCGGCGGCGAACGGGATGATCATGGTCATCGAGCGGCTCGGGAAATCGTCTGCGCTTGTGCCGGCACGGTGAACGCAACAGATCGCCGCGGCGAAGGCGGCGAATAATTTCATTTTCATGGGTGATTTCCTCCGCGCCACAGTGCTGCATCGCCGCAGCGGTCCGGTCAATCCGGTCCGTTCGCCGCAGTATCCGCGATTGCTTATGCGCGGATCGTTCAGCCGAGTTCGGTGATCTCTTCGGGGAAGTGGTGCAGCCGTTCGCCCGGGCCGTTCGGCCCGATCAGCCAATTGTCGCAGAACCACGACAGCATGCCGCCGCGGATATAGGTCGGATGCACGACGATGTTCATGTCCTTTTCGATGTTCATCGGCTCGTCGTTGCGGATCAGCGGACGCTCGACCAGATCGTAGCCCTGGCCGTGGCAATGCAGCCGCTTCTCCTCCGGCCGGCCGTTCTTGCGCATGAACTCGTTGTAGGCGGCGAAGACGTCCTTGCACGGCGCGCCGGGCTTGAGCAGGCCGAGATTGAATTTGCGCGCTTCGAGCGCGAACGCGTACTCGTCCTTCATCTCCTGCGACGCTTTGCCGACCACGCAGGTGCGGCCGAGCTCGGTGTACATGCCGCCGGGCCCGGCATCCTCGACCAGAAGCGCCACGGCGTCGCCTTCCTGGATGACGCGGTTCTGATAATGGCGCTGCGCGAAACTGCGCCGGCTTGCCGGGCGGCATCGAGGCGCACAGATAGATGCCGTGCTCGCTGCCGTGGCGCTGGCTGTAGCATTGCGCGATGGCGGCGATGTCGCGGTCGCGCATGCCGGGCTCGACCGCGGCGAAGGCGGCGCGCATGGCGCCGTCCTGCATGGCGGCGGCGCGCCGCACCAGCTCCTGCTCCTCGGCGCTCTTGATCACCTTGATGCGGTCGACGAGGTCGGAGGCGTCGACGAATTTGGTGTTGGAGAAGCGCCCCTTCTGCATGTAGTCGACCATCGCGAACGACATCTGATAGGTGCCGACGAGGCCGATGGTGCCGCCGGCGTAGGGCGCCAGCGCCTTGGCGGCGAGCTCGGGATCGTAGGGCGCGGTGTAATAGCAGGACGAATAGCTCGGCGTCGTGAACCATCTGCTTGACGCCGCGGCGCATGCCGTCGCTCTTGCCGTTGAGCTCGTTGACGCCGCCGAACGGGCCCTGGCTCACCAGGGTCATCAGATCGTCGCGCGGAAACACCACGGTGAGCGGATAGCCGTTGGTCGCCGGCAGGTCGGTGAAATATTTGACGTAGCCGCCCATCTGGTCGCTGTTGTTCTGCATCAACAGCACGTCGATCTTGTCGCGCTCCATGGCGGCGCGCACCGCGGCCCAGCGGCGTTCCAGCTCCGCCGTCGAGATCGGCGTCTGCAGGCGTTCGGAAAGCTGTTCCATCATTTTTCTCCTAGTGCGTCATTCCGGGGCCGAGCCACGGTCCGGAAGTGGCCAGCCCGATGACAAGCTCCGCGAGGAACCGGAATCCATACTCCCGGTCTGTGGTTATGGATTCCGGGTTCGCGGCCTTCGGCCGCGCCCCGGAATGACGTTAATGCGGCACGACGTTGATCATGCCGCCGATGTCGCCGTTAAGGAAGCACCGCATGTTGGCTTCGACGGTCGGCAACGCGTGATCGATATAGACGTCGCAGAAGCCGCCCTGATGCGTGGTGATGATGACATTCTCCATCGCCCAGAACGGATGATCGGCCGGCAGCGGCTCCTCGTTGAACACGTCGAGCGCCGCGCCGGCGATGCGTCCGGTCTTAAGCGCCTCGACCAGCGCCGCCTCGTCGACCACGCCGCCGCGGGCGAGATTGATGAGAAAGCTCGTCGGCTTCATCGCGGCGAACACTTTGGCATCGACGCTGTTGCGGGTTTTTTCGGTCAGCGGCGTGAGCAGCACGAAGAAGTCGAATTCGCCGGCCACATTGGCAAGCTCGCGGCTCGCATGCATGCGGTCGAAGCCGGCCACCGCGCGCGGCGCCGAACTTACGCCGATGACGTTCGCATGCCGAACGCCTTGCATTTCGGCGCCAGCGCCTCGGCGATGACGCCGATGCCGAAAATCGCCGACGGTCTTGTTGTGCAGAAGCTGCGCCGGAAAGCGCGGCCATTGATGCTCGTCCTGCGCCGCACCGCGCGCGGCATATTGCGCGCCAGCGCCAGCATCGCCGCCGATGGCGGCTTCCGAGACCGGCGGGCCGTGGATGCCGTGGATGTTGGTGACGATCACGTCCTTGCGCAGCACCGGCCGGTCGATGAGATTGTCGACGCCGGTGCCGAGCGCCTGCACCCATTTCAGCTTGGTGCCGGCTCCAGCACCTTGTCGGAGAGCATCGGCGCGAAGGTCAGCAAGCACGTCGGCCGACGCCGATATGGGGCCCGACCTTGGAATGATGATCGACCAGCATGACGTTAAGTTGCGGGAAATGTTCGCCTTGAGGCGATCGCGGTATTGGTTGCGGATCGGTTCCGGCTAGCGTCAGCAGAATCAGCAGATTGGTCATGCGGGAGACATTGAAGCCGTGTCACGCGGGCCGGTCATGCGACGGATCGACGCGAACGAGCCTTATATCTTCTTGTGCGACAGTCCCGCCAAGGTGTCGCGCGAGCCATCGCGCTCAGCTAATGGGCTGGGGCTAGACTGCGGCCCATATTCGAAGCGGGCGGCAATTGGGAGCATACGATGCCTATCGATCTTTCGCACGGTGAACTGGTCTATGTCGGCGCTGATGGCGGCCTTCGCGTTCGTCGCCGCGTTGCTCGGCAGCCTCATTTCCTTTCAGGAACCACTTCGTCGGCGCGATCATTGCCGGCGTGCTGTTCGCCGCTCGCTCTTCGTGGGCTGGAACTACTATCCGCGCGACAGCCTGCCGGATGCGATCAGTCACTCGACTGCCGAATCCGGCGACCAAGTAGGCTGCGACTTGGCGTCCGCGCCTAGCCAGTTGACCTTTCCGCCGGCCCGGCTATTGCGTAGATTCATCTGCCGGGAGAAATGGAGCGGTCATGAACAAGGTCTATGCGGACGCGCAAGTCCGCGTTGGCCGGGTTGCTCAAGGATGGCATGACCATCATGGCCGGCGGTTTCGGCCTGTGCGGCATCCCGGAATCCTTGATCCTTGCGATCCGCGATTCCGGGGTGAAGAACCTGACCGTCGTTTCCAATAATGCCGGAATCGACGGCATGGGTTTGGGCATCCTGCTCGACAGCCGCCAGATCAAGAAAATGATCTCCTCCTATGTGGGGGAGAACAAGACCTTCATGCAGCAGTATCTCGCCGGCGAGCTGGAGATCGAGTTCAATCCGCAGGGCACGCTGGCCGAGCGCATCCGCGCCGGCGGCGCCGGCATTCCGGCGTTCTTCACCAAGACCGGCGTCGGCACCCAGATCGCCGAAGGCAAGGACGTGCGCGAGTTCGACGGCGAGCGCTACGTCATGGAGCGCGGCCTCGTCGCCGACCTGTCGATCGTTCACGCCTATCTGGGCGATACCGAGGGCAACCTCGTCTACCGCAAGACCGCGCGCAATTTTAATCCGCCGATGGCGACGGCCGGCAAGGTGACCGTCGCCGAGGTCGAGAATCTGGTGGAGCCGGGCAACATCAATCCCGACCACATCGTCACGCCGGGCATTTACGTGCAGCGCATGATCCATGTGCCCAATGCGACCAAGCACATCGAGCAGCGCACCGTGCGCAAAGGCGAGCGCTGCTGGAGAGGAACGTAACCATGCCTTGGACCCGCGATCAGATGGCGGCGCGCGCCGCCAAGGAGTTGCGCGACGGCTTTTACGTCAATCTCGGCATCGGCATTCCGACGCTGGTGTCGAACTACATCCCGACGGCATGAGCGTGCAGCTGCAATCGGAGAACGGCATGCTCGGCACCGGCCCGTTCCCGTTCGAGGGCGAGGAAGACGCCGATCTCATCAATGCCGGCAAGCAGACCGTCACCGAGCTGCCGACCACGAGCTATTTCAACTCGGCGGACTCCTTCGCCATGATCCGCGGCGGCCATATCGATCATCGCCATCCTCGGCGCCATGCAGGTGGCGGAGAACGGCGACATCGCCAACTGGATGATCCCCGGCAAATTGGTGAAGGGCATGGGCGGCGCCATGGACCTGGTCGGCGGCGTCAAGAAGGTCGTCGTGGTCATGGAGCATTCGGCCAAGGGCGAATCCAAACTTCTGCACCGCTGCAACCTGCCGCTCACCGGCGCCGGCGTCGTCGACATGGTGATCACCGATCTCGGCGTCTTCACCGTCGACAGGACCGGCGGCGGGCTGACCCTGATCGAGCTCGCGCCCGACGTGACGCTCGACGACATCAAGGCGAAGACGCAGGCGAGCTTCAAGGTCGCCAATACGTTGGTGCAGTAGATTGTATCGCGCCTCTGGCGTCACCGGCGTGGCTGCGCCATATTCGCATCATGGCTGGACGACCCTGCAGGCCCGATGCGGATCTGAAGCGATGTGGCGACTGCTGCTGCCGGGAACGGCGTTTCCTGCATGCGGCGTGCCGGAAAATTCCACGGCAGATAGACCCGAGCGGGTCGCAGTGGCCGAGAACTGCGCCTCAGTCGCCGCTGATCGCAAGCTTGATCGAAATCCGCCTTGACGCCAGAGAGCTCGACGGTGAACGGCGCTGCGGCGAGATCGAACTTTACGCTCTTGCGGACGCCTTCGCAGCCCAGCGCGCCGCTAAACGCGCTGGATTTCACCGTGTTGCCCGACTGCGCGACGTCGATCCAGCCTTCCGCCGACAAGGTGATTTTGTAGCTGCCGGCTTGCTTGGGCGCCGGCGTCTGGAAAAAGCCCGCAAACGTATCCGGCGATTTCGGCGCGCGCTCGGGCGGCGTCGGCAGCTTGGCGTCGGCGAACGGCACCAGCGCGACGATCGTGGCAAAGGGAATCGGAAACGTCACGCGATCGCCCGAGACGACCTTCGGCAGATCGGTGCCGTTGAGGGTGGCGCGCTCCTTGTCGAGCGGCCATTTGAATTTGTCGCAGCCGACCGGTTCCTGCGCGAACGCCGGCGCGGCCATCGCACAGGCGGCAATGACGACGAATGCTGTTTTCACGATCGTTTCCTAATCGACCGCGATCATCACGCTTGACGCCTTGATGATGGCGGTCGCCGCTGCCGCCCGCTTTCAAGCCGAGTTCGTCGACCGCTTCGTTGGTGATCGACGAGGTGATGATTTTGCCGGGCGCGATTTCGAGCCGGACATGGGATGTCGTCGCGCCCTTCTTCACGTCCACGATCTTGCCTTTGAGCTGATTGCGCGCGGAAAGTTTCATGGCGGTCCTTCAATGAATGTGCCGCAGCGCGGCGGAGCCGCGCGGGCGGGCGGACTAAGGTTTGTCGGTGCGACCGTTTCCGGAAGCGCATTCCGGAGGCTTGTGACGCGCGCGCAGCGCGTCGGCAGTCGGCCTGCATCATAGCAGACCGCGATCTGCAATCTACCCGCTTGCTGGCAATGGCAAACGATGCAACAACCGCCCTCCGCACAAGGAGAGAAGCGCCCATGCGTACCGTCATACTCGAAGAACACTTTTCGCTCCCCGCGGCATCCGCCCGCGTCGATAAAGCGGTCATTGCGCGCCGCGGCTACAAGGCGAGGGCGCTGCGCAAGGACGTGCCCAATCCGCTGGCGCTGTTGCCCGATCTCGGCGAGCAGCGGCTGCAGTCGATGGATGAGGCCGGCATCACCGTCGAAGTGCTGTCGAACAGCGGCCCCGGGCCGGATCTGGTGCCGGGCCCCGATGGCGTGGCGATGGCGCGCGAGATCAACGATCATCTCGGCGCGGCCTTGCGCCAAATATCCCGCTCGCTTTGCCGGCTTTGCCTCGTTGCCGATGCAAAGCCCCGATGCCGCGGCCAAGGAATTGGCGCGCACCGTGAAGGAGCTTGGCTTCGTCGGCGCCATGGTCAACGGCACGACCGAAGGAAAATTCCTCGACGATCCGAGTTACGACGGCATCCTTGCGGCGGCGGCAGAACTCGACGTGCCGATCTACATCCATCCGCACATTCCGCCGGCTGCCGTCCGCGAAGCTTATTTCTCCGGCCTGCCCGAAGGCGCCGGCCGCGTGCTGGAAACCGCCGGCTGGGGCTGGCATTCCGAAGTCGCCGTGCACGTGCTGCGCATGGTGGTCGCGGGTAGCCTCGACAAGCATCCAAAGCTCAAGCTGATCATCGGTCACATGGGCGAAATGCTGCCGATGATGCTCGACCGCGCCAGTCAGGTGTTTTCCGCCGACATCGAGCATCTCAAGCGCTCGGTGCCGCAGACCATCCTCGACCAGGTCTGGATCACCACCAGCGGTATCTTCAACGAGCCGCCGCTTCTATGCGGCGCTGATGACCTTCGGCATCGACCGCGTCATGTTCTCGATCGATTATCCGTACTCGACCCACATGATGGGCCGTCAGTTCCTCGACAAGATCTGGATGGCGCCGGCCGACATGGCAAAGTTTTGCCACGGCACGGCCGATGTGCTGCTGAAACTGAAAGTTCGCTGACGACCAGGTCGTATGCGTCGTAAGCGCAGCGGTGGCACGGAAAATCTGCTTGTCCGCTTTCTTCAACAGCGGACAGGCGGCTAGAGCGCTTCGAGGTCGCAGTTTGACCGCTGCGCGGACATTCTGGCCGAGGCCGACCGTTCAATGAACGGATCGGCCCTCAAGGTGTCGCAACTTATCCGGATTACGCATGACGTAAATAGCGACAATCTTGCCATCTTCAATCTGCAACGCGGTGGTTTGCAGCGTGTCGTCCTGTTCAACCGTGACGAAACCCGGCAAGCCATTGATGAAGCCGTAGCGCACCAGGCGCGACATGTTCGCGGCAAAGATCGGCGCCAGCGCAGCATGGATCTGCAGGACGTCGTCGCGCCCGACGATCGGTTGTATCGCGGCCCGCGCCTTACCGCCGCCATCCGCGTAAGCGGTCACATCCGCCGCCAGCAGCGACCGCAACTGTTGCATATCGCCGCTGCGCGATGCCGCGAAGAATGCTGCGGCGATCTGCAAGCTGCGTTCCTTGGGTACATCAAAACGGGGGCGCGCGGCACGGACATGGGTTCGAGCACGACTGGCAAGCTGACGACAGGTCCCCGGTTCACGATCGATCGTCTCGGCGATCTCCTCGAAGCTGACGCCGAACACGTCGTGCAGAAGAAAAGCGACGCGCTCCAGCGGCGACAGGCGCTCGAGAGCCATCATCAGCGGCAGCGTGACGTCATCGATCTCGTCCTCCTCCGCCTCGACGACGGGTTCCGGAAGCCATGGCCCGATATAGGTCTCGCGTTGGTGCCGCGCCGATTTCAAATGGTCGAGGCACAGACGCGTCACGACGCGGCGGAGATAGGCCTCCGGCTCGCGCACCGCGTCACGATCGGTATCAAGCCATCGGAGAAACGCGTCCTGCACGGCATCCTCCGCGTCCGCGACCGAGCCCAGCATCCGATAGGCGATGCGGGTCAATCTTGGACGCAGCGGATCGAAAACGGCAGCGGCGTCTTGACCAGAAGTTCCCGCCGTCATGCCGCCGCACGCTTTTCGACTGGATGGGTCCCGCGGAAGCCGACTTGGATGCGGTTCCATCCGTTGATTGTGACGATGAGCAGGGTAAGCGCCACTTGTTCCTCCGCGGTGAACTGTACTTGCACTGCGTGATAAGCATCGTCGGGGGCATTGGTTTCGGACACTCGCGTTAAAGCCTCGGTCCAACCAAGCGCGGCGCGCTCGCGCTCGCTGTAGAGCGGCGATTCGCGCCAGGCATCGAGCAGATAAAGACGCTCCTCCGTTTCCCCACGTTTTCGGGCAGCGGCCGTGTGCATGTAAAGGCAAGCGGCGCAGCCGTTGATTTGCGATGCGCGGATTTCCACGAGTTCCATCAAGCTGTCTTCCAGGCCACACTGGAGGATGCCCTTGCTGAAATCGAGCCACGATTGCATCAGAGCGGGCGCCGCTGCAAACGGGTTCAGTCTGGGTGTCATGATCATCTCCTTTTCCGGGCCATTCCTGGAGACATGACGAGACGGATCGACGAAACGTGACATAGGTCCAAGATTTTTTTGAGGATCGGCCCTTGAAACCATTTTTGTCGGATGCAGGCACGACCATTTGACGCGTCTCGACGCATGTCATTGCTCATGTTCGGGCGTTCTCCACGTTGGTCGATCATCGGCTCTCGCCCATGTCACATTTGGCGGGCCTGGCTCGTCCAGAACGCAAGGAGATATCCCCGTTGCCTGGAGATTGCTTATGACCACCAAGGCTATGACAACCGAAGCCGCGCCGCGATCTTTCGCGGTCAGCTACAGCATCCTCGCCTTTTTCCTTCTGGTAGCGAATCTTCGTCCGGCGCTGACCAGTGTCGGACCGCTGCTTGAAGCGATCCGATCAAGCCTCGGCCTCTCCGGCGCGGCGGCGGGACTACTCGCCACACTGCCTTTGCTGATCTTCGCCGGCTTCTCACCGTTGGCCCGCCTGGGAGACGTGTTCGGCATCGAAAGAACGCTCGCGGGCTGCCTGGCGCTGGCAGTCGCGGGAATCGCCTTGCGATCGGAGGGTTCGATCACCGCCTTGTTCAGCGGCACCGTGATCTTCGCCAGCGGCATCGGCGTCGCGAACGTGCTGGTGCCGAGCGTCATCAAGCGAGACTTTCCACATCAAGTGGCAAACATGACCACCGCCTACGTCATGGTGATGAGCTTGACGGGGGCGGTCGCGACGGGCTTGGCGGTCCCGCTCTCCGCTCATCTTGCCGGCGGCTGGCAATCTTCACTCGCCATCTGGGCGGTGTTCGCTGCACTCGCTCTGGCGTGCTGGTTGCCGGAAACGCGAAAGTCGAGCTCACCTGTCGCGGCGTATCGGCCGGGCTGTGGAGCGGCTGCGAAGCCTGTCTGGCGCTCTGCTTTGGCGTGGCAGGTCACGGTCTTTATGGGCCTTCAATTCCTTATCTACTACGTCACTATCGGTTGGATGCCCCTGTTCCTCGCCGATCACGGCGAGTCGGCAGCCGAGGCCGGCTGGTTGCTGACGCTTTACCAGGTGATGGCGTTCGGCGCCGGGGTCGTTGCGCCCGTGCTCATGCGGCGAGGACGTGACCAACGCGCCCTGGCCGTGCTGGCCTCCCTCGTCACTGCCCTGTCCATCCTGGGTCTGCTGGTCGTGCCACGCCTCGCTGGTCTATGGCTTGTCGTCTGCGGCGTCTCGTTCGGCATCACCTTCATTCTGGCTTTCGCGCTGATCGGAATGCGCACGCGTGATCATCGACAGACCGCCTCCCTTTCAACGATGTCACAAGCGACCGCCTATCTCGTCGCGGCGATCGGACCGGTCGGCTTCGGATGGCTCCGCGACCTCACCACCGGCTGGACGATGCCGATGGTGAGCCTCATGACGATCGCAATCATCCAATGTGTCGCCGGCTTCGGCGCGGGCCGACAGGGACAGGTCTAGCCGAATGACCTTCGCCGGTCGTGGAGCCGAGACGCGCGCGCGCACTCCGGGCAGCGATGCGTGAAAGCGCGCGATGACGGCAGGCCGGGTGCAAGTCGGCCGAACGGCCGGCAGGCCAGCCATGCGCCACGCCGCAAATGACAGCGGCGGATTTTGCCGGTATTCACGTCGACAAAGCCGTTCCGCCGGGAGGCGCTGCGCCGCCGTGGTCGCAGCGATTGAACGTTCATGGACGCCAAAGTCAGCGAGCCCGACATCAGTCGGGCTGCGGCTGAGCCGCTGACGCCATCGAGAAAAGCGGCTCATCGTCGTCAGCATGATGCTGCCGGTGTTTCTCGGCTCGATCGACCAGTCGATCCTGGCGACCTCGTTGCCGACCATCGGCCGGGCGCTCGGCGACGTGCACAATCTGCCGTGGCTGATCACGTCGTTCCTGATCGCCTCGACGGCGCTGACCCCGCTCTATGGCAAATTCGCCGATATCCACGGCCGCCGCGCCGCGCTCTTGATCGCGCTCGGCGTCTATATGGCGGGCTCGCTGTTGGCGGCGTCGTCGACCAGCATGCTGATGCTGATCGGCGGCCGCGTCGTGCAAGGCTGCGGCGGCGGCGGCCTGACCGCGATCTCGCAAATGATCCTCGGCGACGTCGCCGCGCCAAAAGATCGCGCCAAATATTACGCCTATTTCTCGATCGCGTTCACCACCGCGGGCGGCTGCGGGCCGGCGCTCGGCGGCTGGATCTGCGATCACCTTTATTGGTGGGTGATCTTTTTGTGGAATTTTCCGCTCTGCGTCGGCGCGGTGATCCTGACCCTGACGATGCTGCGCCGGCTGCCGCGCCATGACCGGCCGCACAAGCTCGACTTCGTCGGCGCGGTGCTGGTGATGGCGGCAAGCTCGTCGTTCATGCTGGCGCTCAATCTCGGCGGCGTGCGCTATCCGTGGTTCTCCTCGCCGGTTCTGGCGCTGGTCGGATGTGCGCTGGTGCTCGGCGGCGGCTTCGTCGTCCGCCAGCTCACCACGACGGAGCCGCTCATTCCGCTCGCCATCCTGTCCGATCCGACCGCGCGGCTTGCCATGATGGCGCACTCGTTCGGCTGGGGCTCGATCCTGGCGCTGAACATTTTTTTGCCGATGTATCTGCAAAGCGTGCTCGGCTGGTCGGCGACGTCGTCGGGATTGAGCCTGATGATCCTGATGGTCACGCTCAACGCCAGCGCCGGCCTCTCCAGCCAGCTCGTCGGCCGGGTCAAGCACTACAAGCTTCTGCCGATGCTATTCCTGTTCGTCGGCATCGGCGCGGTGCTGGCGCTGGCGCTCGTCGGCCGCGACCATGACCACGCTGCAATTCGAGATCATCCTGTTCCTGATTGGCGTCGGCTTCGGCCCGACCGCGCCGCTGACCCAGGTCGTGCTGCAGAACACCGTGTCGATCCATCATCTGGGCGCGGCGATCGGCACCATGAATTTCGTGCGCACGCTGATGAGCACGATCCTGGTCGCGGTGTTCGGTGCCATCGTGCTCGCAGGCTGTCCCCATGGGCGCGTCGGGCGACACATTGGGCCAGCGCGTCCTGGCGGGAACTTCGGTCGCAACCTTTACCGAGGTGTTCTTTGCGGCCGCGATCACGCTGACGATCGCGCAATTGGCCATGATCCTGGTGCAGGAGAAACCGCTGGAATCGACCATGCCGCGCGGCCGAGACCTAGCGACAATCCGAGCCTTGCGCCGGGCAGCTATTCCAGGTCATTAAGGCACCGCGTCGGCCTGCGGCCACGGAAGCCGCCGGCCTTTTCGGTCTAAGGGGCTGAACATAAAAGACTTTCTGACTTTGCGCACAACCATGTAATGTTCCGGTAATTTCTTCACGGGCATTTGAACCCTTCGGCACCGGTCCGCGACCAATCCATGAGCTGATCTCAGGGCGATGCAGGCACCGGCAGACGAAGTGCTGATAGGCCGTATCGCCCGCGGAGACCGGCTTGCGATGCAGGTGCTGTTCGCCCGGCATCATGTGCGGATTTATCGTTTTGTCCTTCGCCTGCTGCGTGAAGAGATGGCTGCGGAGGATGTGATCAGCGAAGTGTTCCTGGACGTCTGGCGTCAGGCCAGTCGATTTGAAGGCAGAAGCGCCGTTTCGACTTGGCTCATCGCCATCGCCCGCTTCAAGGCGCTTTCGATGTTACGCAAGCGGCGCGAAGAAGGACTCGACGAAGAAACGATGGAAGCGATCGAGGAACCTTCAGACAATCCAGCGATTTCTATCGAGAAGCTCGACAAGGGCGAGAAGTTGCGACAGTGCCTCGGCGCGCTGACGCGGGAACACCGGGAAGTAATTGATTTGGTCTACTACCACGAGAAATCGGTCGAAGAGGTGGCGCAGATCGTCGGCATTCCGGAGAACACGGTAAAGACGCGCATGTTCTACGCGCGCAAGAAGCTGGGAGAGTTGTGCAGGATGGCGGGAATTGATCGAGGTTGGCCATGATAAGCGAGGTTTGCGCATGAGCATGGAACCCACAGAGATCGAGACCCTGCTGCCGTGGTATGCCGCGGGCACGTTGCGCCGGCGCGACCGCCAGCGCGTCGAGGATGCGCTGCGTTACGATCCAGCCCTCGCCCACCATGCCGATCTGGTGCGTGAAGAGCTCGCCGAGACGATTTCTTTCAACGAGTCCCTTGGCGTGCCTTCGGCGCGTTGCATGGACCGGCTGATGGCCGCCATCGACGCCGAGACCATCGCCGCGCGCAAGCGCAGCTCGGCGCGCGCCGTCGCCGCGCAGTTCTCCGCTTTCATTGCCGGGTTCTCGCCGCGCACGCTCGCCGTTGCCGCATCCTTCGCCGTGGCGGCGATCGCCTTGCAGGCGTTCTTTTTGGTGAGCATGGCGACCAAGCCGCAAGTCTCGTTCGAAACCGCGGGCGTCAACGCCACGGCGTCCGGCCACGGCACCTTCGCCATGGTGCGTTTCGCCCGCGAGGCGAGCGCCGGCGAGATCACCCGCTTTCTCGAGGAATACCAGGCCACCCTGGTCGATGGGCCAAAGCCCGGCGGGTTCTATCGGGTGCGGATCGCCATGAAGACCTTGGCGAAAGAGGAACTCAGCCGCATCGTCTCGCGCATGCGCCAGGAGCGGGTCGTCGAATCCGCAACCCCGGGCGACGGCGACTAAGTTCCGGCCCCACGTCGGCTAACGAACTGATTTCATAATGTCTTTATTCTGAAAGATATGGCGGCTTGCTGTTTTGCGGTTGTTTGATGGTAATATAATACCTGGACTCAATTAACCCCGACAATGAAATAGGTCCGGCCATGTGAACCTCTGCCGCGGTCGCAGCGACCAATGTGTGGTGACGGATTTTGAAGTCGCCATCGGCGCGCTTCTCCCCCGACGCTGGCGCCGATCTCTTAGACCCGCCCGGTCGTCCCCCCGGGCGGGTCCTTATTTTTGGGCTTGCGCGCCGCTATCGGTCCGACGCGACACATCCGCCACGCCGGGAAAAGCGTCGCGGCAGCGGGGTTTCCCTTTACGGCCTGCCGTAACACGTCGACAATGGCGGCGTGGGGGAATGTGGTGCGTAGCGAGATCGTCCTCGAAACCGAGGACCTGACCAAGGAATTTGCCGGGTTCGTCGCGGTGCGCGCCATCAATCTGCGCGTCGCGCGCGGCACCATTCACGCATTGATCGGCCCGAACGGCGCCGGCAAGACCACCTGCTTCAACCTCCTGAGCAAATTCTTGAGCCCGACCCGCGGCCGCATCACTTTCGACGGCCGCGACATCACAGCGCTTAAGCCCGCCGAGGTGGCCCGCCTCGGGCTGGTTCGCTCGTTTCAGATTTCCGCGGTGTTTCCCCATCTCACCGTGCTTGAAAACGTGCGCATCGCGCTGCAGCGCCGGCGCGGCGGCTCGTTCGATTTCTGGCGCTCGAAGCGCGTCCTGCATGCGCTCGACGGTGAGGCTATGGCGCTGATCGCCGACGTCGGGCTCGCGCCTTATGTGGATTTGCTGGCGGTCGAATTGCCCTATGGCAGGAAGCGCCTTCTGGAAATCGCAACCACGCTGGCGCTCGAGCCGCAAATGCTGCTGCTCGACGAACCGATGGCGGGCATGGGCCACGACGACATCGCCCGCATCTCGGCGCTGATCCGCTCGCTGACCGATAAGCGCACCGTGCTGATGGTCGAGCACAATCTCAGCGTCGTCGCCAATCTATGCGACTGCATCACCGTGCTCACCCGCGGCCACGTGCTGGCCGAGGGCGACTACAAGACGGTGTCGGAGGATCCGGCGGTGCGCGAAGCCTATCTCGGGACCGGCCATGGCTGAGACAAAGCCTGGGCCGCGTCCGCTCCTTGCCGTCGACAATCTCGAAGCGTGGTATGGCGAGTCCCACGTGCTCCATGGCGTGACCTTCGACGTGCAGGCCGGCGAAGTGGTGACGCTGCTCGGCCGCAACGGCGTCGGCAAGACCACGACGCTGAAGGCGATCATGGGCATCGTCGAGAACCGCACCGGCTCGGTGCGCTTCGAGGGCCGCGAGTTGACGGCACTTGCCTCCAACGTGATCGCCCGCGCCGGCATCGCCTTCTGCCCGGAGGAGCGGGGGATCTTTTCCAGCCTCGACGTCAAGGAAAATTTGTTGCTGCCGCCGCAGGTGCGGCCCGGCGGCCTCGATCTCGACCGCATTTTTGCGCTGTTTCCCAACGTGCGCGAACGGCTCAAAAGCCAGGGCACCAAACTGTCCGGCGGCGAGCAGCAGATGCTGGCGATCGGCCGCATCCTGCGCACCGGCGCGCGGCTCCTGCTGCTCGACGAACCGACCGAGGGACTTGCCCCCGTCATCATCCAGCAGATCGGCCGCACCATCGGCACGCTCAAGGCCCAAGGCTTCACCATCCTGCTGGTCGAGCAGAATTTCCGCTTCGCCGCGACCGTTGCCGACCGCTATTACGTGATGGAACATGGGCGTATCGTGGACCACTTCTCGAACGCGCAGCTGGCGAACAATATGGAGAAGCTGCACGACTATCTCGGCGTTTGAAATCAACGAAGGGCCAAAAGGCCCGGATCCAGGGAGGTTGGCAATGCGACTGTTGGCCGGTTTGGCATTCGCTTTCGCCGCGCTGTTCGGCGCGGCGGCGCAGGCCGAGGACATTTCCGTCAAGATCGGCGTGCTCACCGATTTTTCCGGTCTCTACACCGACGATACCGGGTTGGGCTCGCTCGCCGCCGCCAAAATGGCGGTGCATGACTTCGATCCTGCCGCTCACAATATGAAGGTCGAGATCATCAGCGCCGACCATCAGAACAAGCCCGACATCGGCTCCGGCATCGCGCGGCAATGGTTCGACGTCGATCACGTCGACGCCATCGTCGATGTGCCGACGTCGAGTGTCGCGCTCGCCGTCAACGAAGTCGTGCGCGAGAAGAACAAGGTGTTTCTTGTTTCCGGCGCCGCGATCTCCGATCTGACCGGGACGAAATGCTCGCCCAATACCGTGCATTGGACCTATGACACCTGGATGCTCGCCAACTCGACCGGCAAGGCGCTGGTGAAATCCGGCGGCGACACCTGGTTCTTCCTCACCGCCGATTATGCGTTCGGCCATGCGCTCGAGCGCGACACCGCCGCGGTGGTGAAAGCCAACGGCGGCCAGGTGTTGGGCGAAGTCGCCCATCCCCTGAGCAATCAGGACTTCTCATCGTTCCTGCTGCAGGCCCAAGCCTCGAAGGCAAAAATCATCGGGCTCGCCAATGCCGGCGGCGACACCATCAACGCCATCAAACAAGGCGCCGAGTTCGGCATCGTCTCGGGCGGACAGCATTTTGCCGCGCTATTGTTCTATGTCGCCGACGTGGAGGCGCTCGGCTTGAAGGTCGCGCAGGGTCTGGTTCTGACCGAAACCTTCTATTGGGATATGAATGACGGCACCCGCGCCTGGGCCAAACGCTGGCAGGCCGAGCGGCCGGGCAAATTCCCCAACATGAACCAGGCCGGCAGCTACGCCGCGACCTTGCATTACCTGAAAGCCGTCGCAGCTCTGAAAAGCACCGCCGACGGCAAGGCCGTGGTCGCCAAGATGAAGGAAATCCCGACCGACGATCCGCTGTTCGGCAAAGGCTATATCCGCGCCGACGGCCGCAAGATCCACCCGGCCTATTTGTTCGAGGTCAAGTCGCCGGAAGAGTCGAAATATCCGGGCGACCTTTACAAGCTGCGCGCCACCATCCCGGCCGAGGAAGCCTTCCGGCCGCTCAAGGACGGCAACTGCCCGATGGTGACCAATTGATGCTTCACTCTCCCCACCCGGGCCGCGCTTGCGCGCGCCCGAGTGCAAGCTTGTTGGGGGAGGGCAGGGTGGGGGGTCGGGAGGTGACGTGAGCGCGTCGACGGTTGTGCGTGACCTCCCGACCCCCACCCCTACCCCTCCCCACAAGGGGGAGGGGAATAGAACAGGCCAAGACGCAGCCGCTGCACGGCGATCTTGGAGTTTGCTATAGAAGCTACAAGAAATGTGGGCTTCGAGCCCGCAGTCAGGGAGGCTTGTCATGAGACTGATTGCTATATTGGCCTTGGCGGCTGCCGCTTCGCTCACGAGCGCGGCGCAAGCCGAGGACCTCACCGTCAAGATCGGCGTGCTCAACGACATGTCGAGCCTCTACGCCGACATCGGCGGGCAGGGCTCCGTCATCGCCGCCAAGATGGCGGTGGAGGATTTCAACCCCGCCGCTCACGGCATGAAGGTCGAGATCATCAGCGCCGACCACCTCAACAAGCCGGACGTCGGTGCCACCATCGCGCGGCAATGGTTCGACGTCGATCACGTCGACGCCATCGTCGACGTGCCGACGTCGAGCGTCGCTCTCGCAGTCAACGAAGTCGTGCGCGAGAAGAACAAGGTATTCCTGGTGTCCGGCGCCGCGATCTCCGATCTCACCGGGCCGAAATGCTCGCCCAACACCGTGCATTGGACCTACGACACCTGGATGCTGGCCCACGGTACCGCCGGCGCTCTGGTCAAGACCGGCGGTGACACCTGGTTCTTTCTCACCTCGGATTACGCCTTCGGTCATGCGCTCGAACGCGATGCCACCGCGGTGGTGCTGGCCAACGGCGGCCGGGTGCTCGGCGCCGTCGCCCATCCGCTCAATACCCAGGACTTCTCGTCATTTCTCCTTCAGGCGCAGGCCTCGAAAGCAAAAATCATCGGCCTGGCCAATGCCGGCGGCGACACCGACAACGCCATCAAGCAGGGCGCCGAGTTCGGCATCACCGCAGGCGGGCAGCAATTCGCCGGTCTGTTGGTGTTCATCACCGACGTCCAAGCGCTCGGCTTGAAGGTCGCACAGGGCTTGGTCCTAACCGAGACCTGGTACTGGGAC
Organism: uncultured Alphaproteobacteria bacterium; assembly: GCA_963831975.1. Lineage (GTDB taxonomy): Bacteria > Pseudomonadota > Alphaproteobacteria > Rhizobiales > Xanthobacteraceae > BOG-931. The sequence goes on along the minus strand of CAWHSO010000018.1, from coordinate 268,142 downwards.
ATGACGGACGCCAACCGCGCCTGGACCAAGCGCTGGCAAGTCGAGCGGCCGGGTAAATTCCCCGCCATGACGGTGGCCGGCGTTTATGCCGCGACCCTGCATTACCTCAAGGCGGTCGCAGCGCTGAAAAGCGCCACCGACGGCAAGGCCGTGGTCGCCAAGATGAAAGACCTGCCGACCGACGATCCGCTGTTCGGCAAGGGCTATATCCGCGCCGACGGCCGCAAGATCCATCCGGCCTATCTGTTCGAGGTGAAGAAGCCGGAAGAATTGAAATATCCCGGCGACGACTACAAGCTGCGCGCCACCATCCCGGCGGAAGAAGCCTTCCGGCCCATGAAGGACGACAACTGCCCGATGGTGACGAACTAAACTTTTCCCTCCCCCCTGTGGGGAGGGCAGGGTGGGGGTCGGGAGGTGACGCGCGAGCGTCGACGTTCATGCGCTACCTCCCGACCCCCACCCCAACCCCTCCCCACAAGGGGGAGGGGCTGTAAGGAGCGAGTGAGAGCGTCTGCATGTTCGAAATCTTCGGCATTCCGTCGCAGGCGCTGTTCGGGCAATTGCTGCTCGGCCTGATCAACGGCTCGTTCTACGCGCTGTTGAGCCTGGGGCTTGCCGTCATCTTCGGCATGCTCAACATCATCAATTTCGCCCACGGCGCGCAGTACATGATGGGCGCGTTCATCGCCTATCTCTTGCTGCAATATCTCGGCATCAATTACTGGGCGGCGCTCCTCATCGTGCCGATCGTCGTCGGCGTATTCGGCATTCTCATCGAGCGGCTGTTTCTGCAGCATGTGCGCAAGCTCGATCATCTTTACGGCCTGATCCTCACCTTCGGCCTGGCGCTGATCATCGAGGGCCTGTTCCGCAATTATTACGGCTCGTCCGGCCAGCCCTATCAGGTGCCCGAGGCGTTGCAGGGCGGCCGCAATCTCGGCTTTATGTTCTTGCCGAACTATCGCGCCTGGGTGATCGGCTTCTCGCTGACGATTTGCCTTTTGACCTGGTTCGCCATCGAGCGCACGCGGCTCGGCTCGTATCTGCGCGCGGCGACGGAAAATCCGACTTTGGTGCGCGCCTTCGGCATCAATGTGCCGCGCATGGTGACGCTGACCTACGGCTTCGGCGTCGGGCTCGCCGCGCTGGCCGGCGTCATGGCGGCGCCGATCTATAACGTCTCGCCGCAGATGGGCTCCGACCTGATCATCGTCGTGTTCGCGGTGGTGGTGATCGGCGGCATGGGCTCGATCATGGGCGCGATCGTCACCGGCTTCGTGCTCGGCATCGTCGAGGGTTTGACCAAGGTGTTCTTTCCGGAAGCCTCCAACACGGTGATCTTCGTCATCATGGTCATCGTGCTCTTGGTGCGGCCGGCCGGAATGTTCGGGCGGACCGCATGATGGAGCGCGTCGTCGATCCGCTCCTCCTGCAGCGTCGCCGCGAGACGAATGCGAGCTTTGTCGTCGGCTTCGCCATCATGGTGGCGCTGTTCGCGGTGCTGCCGTTCGTCGCCTATCCGGTGTTTCTCATGCAGGCGTTGTGCTTCGCGCTGTTCGCCTGCGCCTTCAACCTGTTGATCGGCTATGTCGGCCTGGTGTCGTTCGGCCACGCGCTCTATTTCGGCTGGGCGAGCTATCTCACCGCCTATGCCGCCAAGACCTGGCATTTTCAGCCCGAAGTGGCGATCCTGATCGGCACCGCCACTGCGGCGGTGCTCGGCGTCATCGCCGGCGGCGTCGCCATCCGCCGCCAGGGCATCTATTTCGCCATGATCACGCTGGCGCTGGCGCAGATGATGTATTTCTTCGCGTTGCGCGCGCCGTTCACCGGCGGCGAGGACGGCATCCAGGCGGTGCCGCGCGGCCGCTTGTTCGGATATTTCGATCTGTCCAACGAAATGACGATGTATGTCTTCGTCCTCATCGTCGTGCTGGCCGCGTTCCTGTTGATCTACCGCATCATCAATTCGCCGTTCGGCGAAGTTTTAAAGGCGATCCGCGAGAACGAGCAGCGCACCATCTCGCTCGGCTACAACACCGACCGTTACAAGCTCGTCGTCTTCGTGTTGTCGGCGACCCTGGCCGGGCTCGCCGGTTCGCTCAAGGCGCTGGTGTTCCAACTCGCTTCGCTCACCGACGTGCACTGGACCATGTCCGGCGACGTGCTGCTGATGACGCTCTTGGGCGGTCTCGGCACGGTGTTTGGACCGGTGGTCGGCGCCTTCGCCGTCATTGCCATGCAGAATTACCTGGCGCCGTTCGGCCAATGGGTGCTGGTGATTCAGGGCGTGATCTTCGTCGTCTGCGTGCTGATGTTCCGCCGCGGCATCATCGGCGAGCTGGCCGCTTTCCTGCGCGTGCAGCTGTGAACGCCAGAGCATGACCCCGAAAAAGCCTGTCCTCGGACTTGATCCGAGGGTGGAAGCCGGTTTTCGGATAAGATCATGCTCGAACAAAAATCCGAGACTATGATCCGATTCAATTGAATTGGATCATAGTCTTGGGGATTTCGACACATCCAGGAGAATCATATGAGTGCGGAAGCGCGTCTGAAAGAACTCGGCATCGTCCTGCCATCGTTGGGCACGCCGGTCGCCAATTACCTGCCGTACCGGCTCGCCGGCAATATCCTGTATCTGGCCGGTCAAGGGCCGCGCGACGAGAGCGGCAAACAGCTGACCGGCAAGCTCGGCAAGGACATCAGCATCGAGGAGGGCTACCGCCGCGCCCGGCTGGTGGGCTTAGGCCTCCTCGCCGCCACGCGCGACGCCTTGGGCTCGCTCGACCGGGTCGACTACATCGTCAAGCTTCTCGGCATGGTCAACGCCGTGCCCGACTTCAACGACTTGCCGAAGGTCATCAACGGCTGCTCCGACCTGTTCGTCGAAGTGTTCGGCGACGCCGGCCGCCATGCCCGCTCGGCGGTCGGCAACGTCATGCTGCCGAACCAGATATCGGTCGAGATCGAGGGCATCGTCGCGGTCAAGCCGTAAGCGCCGGCGAGCGTCGCGCCGAATCAACATTTGCACGCAATTATCCACAAAGCGCGTTGTCAATAAGTCCGGCCATCAAACAAACAAAGTAATTTGATTGCTCGAATCAAACACGCCGATGAGTATGCGGAAGCGCCGATTTCACGGGCGCTTCTGGCTTCTCCATGTCGGAACGGCAAACAGGTCCGTACGACAGTATCGCGCGCAAATGGCTCGCCTTGGCGGAGCGTCGGCAGGCTCATTTCATCGAACTCGTTGATAGCGGCCGCTGGAAGCACTATTTCACCCCGGAGCGGCTCAACGCCGAAATACGCAAGGCGGCGCTGCTGCGCGATCAGTGGGCGAGGCTCGCGGGCATCCTGGTGGACGAGGAAGTGCCGGCGGAATAGGCCGGTCACTAGCTGACTTTTCACGCTCCCTCGCGTCGTCCAAACATCCATTCGCACCGCTTGACTTACCGTCCCGTGCTGGGGCATCGCTCAAGGCCGCGTGTTCAAGCCATCCCCACGGCGTGTTATCCACAGACTGGACCTGCGCGTAAAATGTGCAGCCTGCAGTCCATTCAACCGCGCCAAGCTTTCCGTTTCACCCCCGCAATATGCGATCAGCCAATAAGCGGTGAACCATGACGAGTGCTTTGTTTTCGCCCATCCGGCTTGCCGGTCTCGATGTCCCCAACCGCATCGTCGTCGCGCCGATGTGCCAGTACAGCGCCGACGACGGCGTCGGCAACGATTGGCACATGACGCACCTTGGCATGCTGGCGAATTCCGGCGCCGGCATGCTGGTGATCGAGGCAACCCACGTCGAGCGTCGCGGCCGCATCACTCATGGCTGTCTCGGGCTCTATTCCGACGCCTGCGAGGCGGCGCTGGAGCGCATCGTCTACCACTGCCATCACATCGGCACGGCGAAGATCGCCATCCAACTGGCGCACGCCGGCCGCAAGGCATCCTCGGCGCGGCCGTGGGAAGGCGCCAAGGCGCTGACGGCTGAGGAGGATGCCTGGCCGACCATCGGGCCGTCGGCGCTGCCGTTCGGGCCGGGCTGGCATACGCCCGCCGCCATGACCGAGGACGACATGGCGCGCGTCACTGCGGCGTTCACCGACGCCGCCAAGCGCTCGCTGCGCATCGGCTTCGACGCCATCGAGCTGCACTTCGCCCACGGCTATCTCCTGCACAGCTTCGTCTCGCCGCTGTCGAACAAGCGCAACGACGCCTATGGCGGCTCGTTCGAGGGCCGCATGCGCTTTCCCCTCGAAGTGGTGCGCTCGGTGCGCGCCGCGGTGCCCCGCACGGTGCCGCTCGGCGCCCGCATCACCGGCACCGAATGGCTGGACAACGGCTTGAACGGCGACGATGCGGTGGCCATGGCCAAGGCGCTGAAGGATGCCGGCCTCGACTACATCGATATTTCGTCGGGCAACATCACGCCCGACAGCCGCTGGCCGACCGATCCGGGCTTCAATGTGCCGATCGCCGAACGGGTGCGCCGCGAGACCGGGATTGCGACCCGCGTGGTCGGCATGATTGCGGGCGCCAAGCAGGCCGAGGACATCGTTGCCTCGGGCAAGGCCGACATGGTGGCGATGGCGCGGGCCTTCCTCGACGATCCGCATTGGGGCTGGCACGCCGCGCAGGTGCTCGGCGCCGAGGTGACGCGTCCGCCGCAATATGCGCGTACGGCGCCCAAGCTTTGGCCTGGCACGGCTCTACGCGGGTGAACGCGGCGCGTCGTAGAGCTCGGCGAGCAGCGCCGGCTCGACGCCGAGATAGTAGGAAAGCCGCAGCCGCCACATCAGCAGGATGGTGCGGATCACGCCGTTTTGCTCCCAGCGCCGGCCCGAGGTGACGGCCGGCGTGGCGATGCAGAACGGCCGGCACAGGCGCTTGAGCCGCCGCGACATGGCGATGTCCTCCATCAGCGGCAGATCGGGAAAGCCGCCGACCTTTTGGAACGCTTCGCGGCTGACGAACATCGCCTGGTCGCCGGTGGCGATGCCGGTCAGGCGCGAGCGCCAATTGATCATGCGGGCGACGACGGCAAGGAACGGATGGCTGCCGGCGATGCGCAGATCGAAGCGGCCCCAGGCACGGTGGGCAAGCGCCACGGCGATCAGGCGATCGCCGTCGTCGGGCAGCGCCGTATCGGCGTGCAGGAAGAGCAGCGCATCGCCCGTGCCCAGCGCGGCGCCGGCATTCATCGGCGCGCCACGGCCGCGCGGCACGGTGATGACGCGGTCGGCGAGCGGTGCGGCGAGACGCACGGTGCCGTCGCGGCTGCCGCCGTCGGCGACGATGATCTCGGCGCCGCGGTCGCGCAACGGCGCCAGCGCCGCCAGTGCGGCAACGATGATCGGCGCCTCGTTGAGCACCGGAACGACGATGGTCAGCCGACCCATGGCGCCCGGCATGCTACAGGAATGTGGGGCCGCAGCGTGGCCGTGCCGCTTTCGCATCGAACATGAATAACCCGATTCTGGTCGAAGTTTTGCGCAGTCAGCTGGTGGAGAGCCGGCATCGCGGCGCCGTCGCGGTGGCCGATGCCGATGGCGGGACGGTATTGGCCTTAGGCGATGTGGCGACGCCGATTTTCCCGCGGTCCGCGGTCAAGGCGCTGCAAGCTTTGCCCCTGGTCGAAACCGGTGCCGCGGAGGCTTACGGCTTCGGCGACGAAGAGCTGGCGCTGGCCTGTGCCTCCCACAGCGGCGAGCCGGGGCATGTCGCGGGTGTCACCCGCATGCTGGCAAAGGCGGGGCTCGACGCTACGGCGTTGCGCTGCGGCGCCCATTGGCCGATGGCGCAGTCCGCGGTCGCCGCGCTGGCGCGCACCGGCGAGCCGTCGGCGCTGCACAACAATTGCTCGGGCAAGCACTCGGGCTTTCTCTGCGTCGCCTGCGCCAAAGGCATCGATCATGCCGATTATTGGCGGCCGCAGCATCCGGTGCAGCGCGAGGTGAGGGCGGTGCTGGAAAACCTGACCGGCGCGGCGCTCGGCGACGACCGTTGCGCCATCGACGGCTGCTCGGTGCCGACCTGGGCGATCCCGCTGCAAAATCTCGCGCACGCCTTCGCCAAATTCGGCACCGGCCGCGGTCTTGCGCCCGAACGCGCCCGCGCCGCCGCGCGATTGCGCGCGGCTTGTGCGCAAAAACCATGGTACGTCGCCGGCACCGGGCGCTTCTGCACCGAGATCATGCAGCTGTTCGGCGCACGGGTGTTCGTGAAAACCGGCGCCGAAGGCGTCTATTGCGGCGCGCTGCCGGAAGCAGGGGCTCGGCATCGCCGTCAAATGCGACGACGGCGCCGGCCGTGCGGCGCAGGCGGTGATGGCGGCGGTCATCGCGCGGTTTCTGCCGCTCGGCGATATCGAGCGCGCTGCGCTCATGCGCTTTGCGCGTCCGACGCTGCGCAACTGGAATGGTTTTGAGATCGGCGCGGTGCGGGTGGTGGCGCCGCTACTTTTCGAACCTGGCGCCGACCAAGTCTCCTAACCGCCAAATGACCAGGCATCGATGCTCGACAGACTCCCCGTCAAACAGCGTGAATTGATTCGAATCTAATCCTCCGGGGACGACCAGCTTCACGCCCGTACCCGAGATGTCTCTGATCGTGCATTCACGCATAGCCGGGCTCTCCAGCAATTTAGCTGGCCGATTCACAATATGTCGTTCGGCTTCGCGCCTGTCGTTCAGCATTGAGAACCTCGGGAAACACGGCGCAATAAACTCGCCGCAAATCTTTGATGGAGCGTTGCGGCGGTCCGGAGGAACCGAATTGAAATGACCGGTTCGGATTAGCGAATTGCTAGCAATCATTCGGCGCTGCGTCGACCGCGCGAATCCCAGGCGAAGGGTGCCGGCCATTTGCGGGCTGCGCCGCGCCGCGACGGTGTTGTTGTCAACAGCTTGGTCGAACGTCATAAAATCGCGCGGCCAAATGTGCGTCCAAAGCGCGGCGATCAATTCATGTTTGATTAAAGCCGACAGCGATCAATTGGAGACTCCATCACATATCCTTTCTATCGTCCGCCGCGCTCGCCAAATTCCTTCGGGCTGGAGGATCAAATATGGACGTGAAGAAAAACCGGTTTTCGGTTGCCAACGTTCTGTCATTTCCCAAAATTTCGCGAAATGACGAACAGTTGTTGCATACTGTTTTAAATAACATGTCGCAAGGCGTGCTGTTGTTCGATTCGGAATTGCGGCTTGTCGTCTGCAATCAGCGCTACATCGAGATGTATGGGCTGTCGCAAGAGAACGTGAAGCCCGGGTGCACGCTTCTTGATCTTCTCAATAGCCGCGCCCAGGCCGGGACGTTTTCCGGCGACCCCGCGGACTACGTCGCCAGCCTCGTGGAATGCATCGCCGAGGGAAAGACTTTCAGCAACACGACGAAATTGAGTGACGGCCGCGTCGTTGCGCTGGTCTCCAAGCCGATAAACGGCGGCGGATGGCTGGCCACCCATGAAGACATAACGGAGCGGCAGCGCGCCGAAGAGCGCGTCGGCCACATGGCGCGGCACGATGCATTGACCGACCTGCCAAATCGCGTGTTGCTGCGCGAACGGCTGGAGCACGAGCTCAAACGCGTCAAAAGGGGCGAGTGCCTGGCGGTGCTGTGCCTGGATCTCGACCAATTCAAAGGCGTCAACGATACGTTGGGCCACCCGATCGGCGATGAGCTGTTGAAGCTCGTTGCCGACCGTTTGCGCGGCTGCACCCGGGAGCCCGACACGATTGCGCGTTTGGGCGGCGACGAGTTCGCGATCATCATGACCCAGATGCAGAAAGCCAACGATGCCGCCACGCTTTCGCGCCGCATCCGCGAATCGATCGTCAAGCCGTACCAGATCGAAGGCCATCAAATCGTCACCGACATCAGTATCGGCATCTCGATTTCGCCGATCGACGGAACGGAGCCGGACGAGCTGTTGAAGAACGCGGATATGGCGTTGTACGGCGCCAAAGCCGACGGCCGCGGCACATATCGGTTCTTCGAGCTGGAGATGGATGCGCGCATGAAGGCGCGGCGCGATCTTGAAATGGATCTGCGAAAGGCGCTCGTCCATAAGGAATTCGAGCTCTATTATCAGCCGCTGGTGAATCTTCAGACCAATGAAATCACCGCCTTCGAGGCGCTGCTGCGCTGGAAGCACCCGACGCGCGGCATGATCTCGCCGGCCGACTTCATTCCGGTCGCGGAGGAGACGGGCCTTATCATCCCGCTCGGCGAATGGGTGCTCAAGACCGCCTGCGAGGAGACGGTCAACTGGCCGGACCATGTCAAAGTCGCGGTCAACCTGTCGCCCACCCAGTTGACCAATCGCAATCTGGTCAACGTCGTCATGAAAGCCCTGACCGATTCCGGTTTGGATGCGCGGCGGCTGCAGCTGGAAATCACCGAAACGGTTCTTCTGCAGAACACATTCGCGACTTTGGCCCGGCTGCATGAACTGCGAAAATTGGGTGCGCAGATCGCGCTCGACGATTTCGGCACCGGATACTCGTCGCTCAGCTATCTTCGCAGCTTCCCGTTCGACAAGATCAAGATCGATCAGTCGTTCATCCAGGACATGTCGAACGGCTCCGAACCGCTGGCGATCGTCAACGCCGTGGCGGGCTTGGCGAAGTGCCTCAATATGATATCGACCGCGGAAGGTGTCGAAACGCAACAGCAAATGGACACCGTTCAGTCGATCGGCTGCACCGAGATGCAGGGCTATCTGTTCAGCCGCGCGCGGCCCGCCAAGGAAATCGGCCAGTTTTTTCCTTCCGGCGCGGTCAGAGCACCCGACGTGGCGTGATGGCCGCGCCGCGCTTGTCGCCGCCGGGCCGGCCGCTTCGGGCCGGACCCCTTGGCTCGCGATGACGGAGATGTCTTACCGCACCCGGTTGCCGACGACCGACAACTGCGCGTAGCGCTCGGCGCCGTCCTTTGCGAGGTCTCCGGTCACCGGCTTTTTCCATTCCATGCCGATGATGGCGCCGAGGCGGGCGCCGGAGATCATATTGTCGGCGATCACGGCGGCGCCGGCGCCGGGCGCCACCGATACCGCGATGCCGTAGTCGGCGCCGCGCACCACATTGGCGTTGATGGTGACGTCGCGCAGATATTGGCCCCAGCCGACGGCGATGCCGATGTAAGGCGCGTTCTCAATGACATTGCCGCTGACCGCGGTGTCGGCTTCGACGCCGATGCCGATGCCGGCGCCGTCGTTCGGATCGGTGCCGGCGGGCCGGTGCGGCAAGAGATTGCGGATCAGGTTGCCTTGCACCACGGCGAGCCGGCCGCCTTCGTTGAAATTGGTCACCGAGACGCCGACCGCGGCGCCGTCGACGATGTTGTTGGCGATCATCGCGCCTTCGAAGCCGAATTCGGCATAGAGCGCGACTTCGCCGATGGCGCTGCAGCTATTGCCGAGGATTTGCAGATTGGAGGCGGCGTTGCCGCGCACGGCGGAGAACGCCGCATTGCGGATGCGGTTGCCGCGCACCATGACGTTGTTGGCGCGGAATACGTTGATGGCATTGCCGTACTGTCCGGAGCCGCCGGATTTGTTGGCGACATTCTCGATGCGGTTGTCGACCACGAGCGTGCCGTCGTCGCCGGCGCTCGAGCGCCAGACCAGAATGCCGCCATTGCCGGCGCTACGCACGGTATTGCCGGCGATCCGTAAGCCCTGTGCGTCGATCGAGATAATGGCGGCGTCGGCGGCGCTGATCGCGGTGCCGGTCACTTCGCCGTCCATGGCTTCCAGCGCAATGCCGTTGCGTCCGGCGCCGACGATCTCGCAGTCGGCGATGCGCAGCGCGCGGCCTTGCGCCAGATGCACGAGCCCGCGCCGCTCGGGCAGCGGGATGCTGGCGCCGTCGAGGACCAGCCCGCTAAGCGCGAGGTTGTCGCTGCCGATGGCCGACAGCATCGAGGGGCCGCCGGCCATGACGATGCGCGTCATCCCGGCGACACCGGCGATGGCCGCGTGGTTTGGCAAATTCAGCGCGCCGGCGCGATAGAAGCCGGCCGGCAGATGCAGGACGGTGCCTGCGGCGGCCGCCTGGTCGATGGCGCGCTGCAGCGCCTTCGATTGATCGTCCGGCGCGTTCGGCCGCAGTCCGAGCGTGGTGGCGTCGATCGCGGCCCGCGCCGCGACATCGCGCGCCAGCGCCGGTGCCGCGGCGCTCGCCGTGGCGGCGCCGGCGAGGGCGGCAAACAGGCGGCGGCGGTCGAGGCTCATCGGATATCCCGTTAGGCGAGACGCAATGCCTATCACGTGGTGTGCCACTAAACCGTTTCAGTGCGGCACACGCGACGTTCTCGCGTTAACGGTTAACGGCGGCTTGCGGCGATAAGCGCGATGAGCAGCGCTTCGGCGGGTTTCAGAAGCTGGGCGAGCGTCGGCGGCCTGCTCGAGCGGCGCCGCGGCCGCGCCTTCGTGCTGACCGTCGGGATATGAACGAATTGCACCAGCGGCTGGGTGCCACGCGCCCGTTCCAAGGCCCGCCAGTAAACGTAGTTGCACAGATAGCGGCCGGCATCGCGCGACAGCCGCGCCCTTGTCCCCGCGGCGCCGGCAAGGCGCGCGAATGGCGCATTGCCCATGAGTGTCGCCGGCCCGCGAAGTTTTATGACGCCGTGACGCGGCTTGCGCCCGCTGGCATCGGGAAACAGCAGCGAGACGGCGTTGCGCGCCCGCGTCTCGATGCAAAGCTGGCGCCGCCGTCCGGCGACGCCGAACATCAGCACGATGTCGGTTTTTGGTTTTTGCGCGAAGAGTTTCGGCAGATCGCGATCGACCGATGCGTAAGTGGTCGCGAACACGTGCACGACGCGTTCGATCCCGGCCAAGGCCGGCCGCCGCCTGCGCGCCAGCGCTTTGGCCAGTGCCGCGCTCGGATTGAACGGCGCGCCGGGGAATGGGCCGAAGCCGGTGATGAGGACGCGCATCAAAGCCCGAGCAATTCGGCGATCTTCTCGACCGCCGTGGCTGGCGCCAGCCGCCCGGCCGCGACCTCGGCTTCGAGTTTTGGCAGGGCCGCTTTGAGCGCGCGGTCGGAGCGCAGCGGCGCGAACAACCGTTCCTCCAGCATCGCCCACATCCATTTGACCTGCTGCTCGCCGCGGCGTGCCGCGAGCTCGCCCGATGCGGTGAGCTTTTGCCGATGATCGAGGATGTGGGTCCATAGCGCCGCGATGCCGTCGCCCTTGAGCGCCGAATAGGTGACGACCGGCGGCGACCAGTTCGCGGAAGCCGGGCTTAGAATATGCAGCGCGGCGCCGTATTCGGCCGCTGTCAGCTTGGCGCGCGGCAGGTTGTCGCCGTCGGCCTTGTTGATGGCGATCATGTCGGCAAGCTCGACGACGCCCTTCTTCAGCCCCTGCAGCTCGTCGCCGCCGCCGGGCAGCACCAGCACCAGGAAAAAGTCGGTCATGTCGGCGACCGCGATTTCCGATTGCCCGACGCCCACCGTCTCGACCAGCACCACGTCGTAGCCGGCAGCCTCGCACAGCAGCATGGTCTCGCGCGTCTTGGCGGCGACGCCGCCCAGCGTGCCGGAGGCAGGCGAGGGGCGGATGAAGGCGTTGGGATCGGTCGCCAGCCGCGCCATGCGGGTCTTGTCGGCGAGGATCGAGCCGCCGGTGCGCCGCGATGACGGGTCGACCGCCAGCACCGCGACCTTGTGGCCTTGCCGCGTCAACATCGCGCCGAGCGCGTCGATGGTGGTCGATTTGCCGACCCCGGGCGAGCCGGTGATGCCGACGCGCACCGCCTTGCCGGTCGCTCCGAGGAGTGTTTGCGTCAGCGCCGCGGCGGTGCTGCGATGATCGGCGCGCTTGCTCTCGATCAGCGTGATGGCGCGCGACAGCACGGTGCGGTCGCCGGCGCGAATGCCTTGCGCCAGGCGCTCGACGTCAGCGGCGGGGGAGGGCGAAGCCATGCTGTCTCATCGGCGGGCAGGCGCGGCGCGTCAAGTCAGTGTCCCATCAGCAAAGCGAGCCCGGTGCCCGCATGCGGCTTGGCGGCACTCGCGCGCGCGAAGGCCAGAACCGCCTCGCGGCTCGTCACGCGGCAGGCGGTGCCGGGCGGCTTCTCGCAGAATTTATTCTGCGTCGCTTCGTCGGCATCGCTCTCGTCGACCACGGCCACCAGATAAACGCCATCGGCGAGCTTGCGCGCAATGCCATATTCCACCGGCTTGCCGGCGCTCAGCGTTTGCACGATGAGGTCTGAGCCCTCGATGGCATGAAGCGTGAACGGACCGATATCCTTGGCGCCGCGGCCGATGGGGACGTAGCGACCGTCCTGCCAGCGGAACGTTTTCGCGCTCGGCTCGCGCACGGTTCCATCGCGTAAAACGTAAAATAGCAAGTGCGGTTCGTTGCCGAGGAGCGGCTGTCCGTCGGTTAGGATCGGCCCGTCGGACGAAATGCAGCCGGTCAGAAGGGAGAAGCTTGCGAGAGCAAGCCCGAGAGAAAGCAAATGTGACGCATGACATGCGCGCCCGGATGAAATTTTGTTCATGGTGCCCGCGTAATGGCCTGAAAAATTTGAGAACGATTCCAGACAGTCTACACCGGGCTCGAGGTTTCTGTGCGGTAATTTAGCGGATCGCAACCACGCCGACGGTAAGAAATTTGCAACGCCGGGAATAGCGCCTTTCTGAATTGACAATCCAAGCCGGTCAGAGCAACGCCAACATTCGTCTTGGAAAGACCGCGTTGTGGTCGAACTCAGGCCGCATCGCGCCGTTGACATCGCGCGCAGCCACGGGCGCGGCGGCGGGCGCCGCGCTTCCACCGATCGCACGGAGACAGCAATGACCTGGGATGAGATTGAGGGCAATTGGCTGCACTTCAAAAACAAGCTGCGGCACAACTGGGCCAAGCTCACCGACGAAGACGTCACCCGCATCAACGGCCGCCGCGACGAGCTCGCCGCGCGGCTGCAGGAGCGCTACGGCTTTGCCCGAGCCGAAGCCGAGCGCGAAATCGGCGCCTGGATCCGCTCGCAGCGCCACGCAGCGGCGTAGCGACCCTTAAGGCAAAATCGCGAACGCCCGCGCCGGAAAGCCCAAGCCCTTTTCCACCTTCGGCCAGGTCACCACGATGACTGCGCCGGTCGCCGGCACTTTGTCCAGATTGGCCATGACCTCGATCTGATAATGGCCGTGCTGCAGGATGTAGGTCTCCGAATCCATCTTGTCGGTGGTGTCGGTGTCCATGGCTTCGTGGCCGGTCGCGGTCACGCCGCGCTGTTCGTAGAGATATTTGATGGTCTCGAAGGCCCAGGCCGGGAACGGGCTGCGCTTGAAGCGCTCGGGATTTGAGTCCCAGTCCTTGTACATGTCGGTGCGCAGCGCCGCGAAGGCGCCCTTGGGTACGCGGCCGTGCATGCGCTCCCACGCTTTGAGATCGGCAACCGAGAAGGCGTGGTTGGGATCCTTGCCGAGATACGGCGTATCGTCGAGCACCACCAGCGGCAGGATCATCTGCTTGAGCGGAATCCGGTCCATGGTGATGCCGTCCGTGGCGAAGTGCGCCGGCGGATCCACGTGGGTGCCGTATTGCCCGACCATCTCGTAATAGGTCGTGCGGAAGCCGTCCTTGGCGATGGTGTAGGGCTCGTGCGTCTTCGGATCGGCGGCGGGCGAGAATTTGGCTTGGCCAAAACCCGACCAGACCGGGGTTTCCGGCCCAAAACTGTGGGTGAGATCGACGAAGGTTTTGGCGGCGATGATGCGATAGGCGCGCGCCAAGTCCGATTGAGCAAGCGCGGGCGCAGCGACGGTCAACGCGGCACAGATCGCGCCCATCGGCAGGAAGGTGACACGAACCATCATCGAACCTCTCTCCTCTATGGCGATCGGGCTCTAGAGCCCACCGTCATTGCGAGGAGCGAAGCGACGAAGCAATCCAGGCGGCGCCTCAGCCCTGGATTGCTTCGCTTCGCTCGCAATGACGGTTAGGCATCCGGCAGCGGAATGAATTCCGTCGTGTCGCCCGGCACGATATCGAAGCGGCCGGCTTTCCAGTCGGCCTTGGCGGCTTCGATCCGCTCCTTGCGCGAGGAGACGAAATTCCACCAGATGTGGCGCGGCCCGTCCATGGCAGCGCCGCCGACCACGACAAAGTGGGCATCGCTCGCTGCCCGGATCGCGATTCTGTCGCCCGGCTTGAGCACCAATAGGCGTTCCGGCCCGTGGCGGTCGCCGCCGATCTCGATCTCGCCGCCGAGCACATAGACCGCGCGCTCTTCGTGGGCGGCGTCGAGCGGCAGCGTGGCGCCGGCGTTGAGGCGGGCCTCGGCGAACAGGGTGTCCCACGAGGTCACGACCGGCGAGCACAGACCATGCAGCGTGCCGGCGACCACGCGCAGCGTCATGCCATTCTCGCTGAGCGCGGGGATGTCGGCGGTGGCGGTGTGGGCGAAGGCCGGCGCCGTTTCCTCGTCCTGCATCGGCAGCGCCACCCATAGCTGCAAGCCGTGCAGCGGCTCGCCGCCGTCGCGGTGGTCGGCGGCGGTGCGCTCGGAATGCACGATGCCGCGCCCGGCGGTCATCCAGTTGACCGCGCCGGGCCGGATCGGCATCGCGGTGCCGAGGCTGTCGCGATGCACGATCTCGCCGTCGAACAGGTAGGTGACGGTGGCAAGCCCGATATGCGGGTGCGGCCGCACGTCGACGCCGTCGCCGGCCTTGAACACCGCCGGCCCGAAATGGTCGAAGAAGATGAACGGCCCGACCATGCGCGATCGCCCCGACGGCAGCGCGCGATGCACCTGGAAGCCGCCGAGGTCGACCGTGCGCGGCACGATCACCTGCTCGATGGCGTCGCTCGATGGCGCATCGCCGAGGCTCGGGTCCTTGCCGGGGAAAAAGCTCATGGTTTCCTCCGTCGATCGGTCTCAATTGGCATTTTCGCTCTCGCCGAAGGCGAGGATGTAGCCTTCCGGGTCCATAATATAGAAATCGCGCGTTCCCCAGGCAGTGCTGGCGAGCGGCTTTGTTATCGTCGCGCCTTTAGCTTTGCACGTCTCATACAACGCATCCACGCCGACGACGCCGGCATAAATATCCAAATGCTCCTGCTGCTGCCGATGGGCGCGATCGGCGACCGTTTTGGGCGCGCATTTGAGGTGAACCTCAAAGCCGTCCCGTCCGCCAATGGCATAAAAACCGCGCCACGGCGGGCCAAATGAGAAGCCGAGAACGTCGGTATAAAACTTGATCGCCCGATCAAGGTCATCCACTAGCAATTGCGGAGCAAAAGTCCTGATGCGAGTTGCGACCGCCGTCATGACGCATGTCTCCCGTGGAGTAGCGCGCGCGCCAACCACGGGAGCCTAAAAGCTCCCCGTCGGGTCTGCCAGTCACGTTTGCTTTAGCGCCAGATCGGCCCGCTCAGCGCCGCGGTTTTGCCTTGGCCACCAGGTCGGCGATGAAGCGCGGCTGGGCGAAGGCGGCGACGTGGTGCTCGGGGGTCCAGTATTTTGTCGTAAAGCCGCCGGCCTTGCGGTAGCGCGCCGCGATGGTCTTGGCCGGCGTGACGCGCAGCGCCTTGTTGTCGGTGGCAAAGCCGATCGCCATGTGGCCGCCGACATAGACCGGGATGGCGGCGACATAGCAGGTGGCGTCGGCGAACAGTTTGCGGAATTTCGACATGGTCGAGGCCAGCTCGGTCTTCTGGAAGAACGGCACGCCGTTTTGCGTCACCAGTACGCCGCCCTTTTTCATGCAGCGCCGGCAGCCGCGGTAAAACTTTTCGCCGAACAGGATTTTGCCCGGCCCCTGCGGGTCGGTCGAATCCCACGATAATGACGTCGAAGCGCCGGTCGGTCTTGGCGACAAATTTGGCGCCGTCGTCGATGACGCTTTCGAAGCGCTTGTCGGCGAACACCGGCCCGGTGAATTCGGGGAAATGCTCCTTGGCGAACTCGACCACCTTGGCGTCGATCTCGACCTGGGTGAGGCGCTTCACCGTCTTGTGCTTGAGCACCTCCTCGGCAATGCCGCAATCGCCGCCGCCGATGATCAGCACGTCCTGGGCGTTGCCGTGGGCGAACAGCGGCACATGCGACATCATCTCCTGGTAGATGAACTCGTCGCGCTTTGAGATCTGGGTGGCGCCGTCGAGCATCAGCGTCTTGCCGAAATACTTCTGCTCGAACAGGATCAGGTGCTGGTGCTCGGTGTGCAGCTCGTACAGCACCTTGTCGACCTCGAAGGTCATGCGGAAGCCCAACTCGTCGAACAGCGTCTCCGGTATCCAGCGTTTCTCGGCCATGACGCCTCCCAAGCCTTAATGTGAGCAAGTCTTAATGTGAGCAAGCCTTAAAGTGAGATCGGGCCCATATGGAAACGGCCGGGACCCGGCCCGGCCGCTTGATCGTCGCAGATTTGCGTCCGCGCTTTAAGCGCGGGTTAGGCGTCTTGGTCCCTAAGCGTCTTGGCCGCGCAGCAGTTCGTTGACGCCGACGCGCTCGGCCGAGAAGGCCTCGCGCAGCACGGGGACGCAGGCGTCGGGATTGGCCGAGCCGCACATGAACACGTCGAGCGCGGCATAGCCGACTTCCGGCCAGGTGTGGATGGAGATGTGGCTCTCCGCCAGCACCGCCACGCCGGAGACGCCGCTCGGCTGGAAGTGGTGCAGGTGGATGTGCAAGAGCGTCGCCTTGGCGGCGTCGACGCAGCGCCGCAAGGTCGCCTCGATGTGGTCGATGTCGTCGAGCCGCTTGGCGCCGTGCAGGTCGACGATCAGGTGCGCGCCGGCGCAACGCACGCCATTGCGGACCGCGAAATGATCGTAGCGCTCGTCCGCCGGCGGCGGCGCGACTTTGAGCTTGGTCTTTCTTGCTTCCGTTCGGGCGGTACCTGGAATCCCCAAGCCCTTCACCGATCGCAAGAGGGCATTCTGTGCCATGCTTCCTCTCCAACCAGAGACATGAACCCGAGATGCCGGCGAGCCGGCGCCGCGGAATGCGAATGCCGCCCGATCAGTCCACGTGAACCAACCAACAGCGGCAATTTCCCCACTTAAATGCAATCAGCGGGGAGTCAAGAAGATTCTGCAAGAAAACCTTTAATGCTTCGTCACGTTCCACAGTCCGCGGCGCGTGCCGACGCGCTGCTGACGCCGCGGCGCGCGTTGGAGAAGCGCTCGCGCCGACTTGCGGCCGCCGCGACGCTCGCTAAGCTCGCTCGCGGTAAAGTCAGAACCAAAAACGGATGATGAGGGATGAACACGAGCTTTGCGCAACCGCATTCGAGCGCGCAAAAACCGCTGCAGCACAGCGCTTTCCGCCTATGTGCCTGTTGTCGGCCGACGGCGCTTCCGGCGAACCCGGCGCGGCGGAATTTTCTTGCCGGCGGCCTCGCCGCGCTCGGTCTCGGCGCGTCGGCGGCGCCGGCCGCAGCTCAAGCGGCGCCGGAGAAGACGCGCATCGACGTCCATCACCACTACGTTCCGCCGGTGCAGGGCGAGGCGATGGCGAAGCACGGCGGTCAGGCGCCCAAGTGGACGCTGCAGTCGTCTCTGGCCGACATGGAGAAGGCCGGCGTGACGACTGCGGTGCTGTCGCTGCCGCCGCCCGGCGTGTGGTTCGGCGATGTCGAGGAGGGTCGAGCGCTGGCGCGCGCCTGCAACGAGTATGGGGCGCAGCTGCGCAAGGACAATCCCGGCCGCTTCGGACTGTTCGCGGCCATTCCGCTGCCCGATACCGAAGGCTCGCTGCGCGAGATCGAATATGCCCTCGACGTGCTCAAAGCCGATGGCATCGGCCTGTACACGAGCTACGGCGAAAAATATCTCGGCGACGAGGCCTTCGTGCCGGTGTTCGAGGAGCTCCATCGGCGTAACGCCATGGTCTATACCCATCCGGTCAATCCGGCCTGTTGCACCCATTTGGCCGATGGCGTCGGGCCGAGTTCGATCGAATTCGCCACCGACACCACGCGGACCATCGCCAGCCTGATCTTCGGCAAGGCCGGCACCGCATTCCGCTGCCCCGACATCCGCTTCATCTGGTCGCACTCCGGCGGTACGCTGCCGTTCCTGATCGGCCGGTTCATTCGCGAGCAGGTGGTCAGGAAAGATCCGCGCATGCCCGATGGGCCGGAGCCGATCGTGCGGAAATATTTCTACGAGATCGCCCAGGGCAATGAGCCCGGCCAGTTCGCGGCGCTGTTGAAGCTCGTGCCGGTGTCGCAGCTGCTGTTCGGCTCGGACTATCCCTATCGCGAAGCCATCGAGGCGGCGAACGGGCTTGCCGCCTATCCAGTTCACCGATGCCGAGCGCGCCTCGATCAATCGCGAAACCGCGCTGCGCCTGATGCCGGGGCTCGCCGGCTGAAGGTATCCGGCGGTGCGGCGCACCATGAGCGGGTCACATTTTGGCCTGCGGATACTCATAAGTGATGGCGACACGGGGCGGCCGAAGCAGGTATAAGCCGGCCGCCGCCGGGCGACGGCGGAAGAGGGAAGGGAGAACGCTATGATGCGCAGTTTGGGAGCTGGGATGCTGTTGATGGTGTCGGCGTTGCTGCCGGCGCAGCAGGCGGCGGCGCAGGATCCGCTGGCCGGCGCGATCGTCGGCGGCGCGCTGGGCGGCATTATCGGCGGCGCGGCGGGCCGCGGTGCGGGCGGCGCCTTTGCCGGGGCCGCGATCGGGGCTGCGACCGGTGCCATCATCGCCAGCGAAGCGCAGCGGCGCTCCGGCGGCTACTATTGGTGGCACGGCGGCTGCTATTACCAATATCCGAACGGCGCCTGGGTGCAGATCGCGCCGAATTATTGCAGCTACTGAGCCGGGCGCAGCCGCGTTCTAACCGTTGACGGCGACGGCTTGCGGGATCACCGGCGCCTCGGGCTTTTTGGCGCGGGTGCGGAAGAAGCCGAGCACGCGCTTGGCGGTTTCCGGCTGCAGGCGGTTGAAGCTCATCAGCGCCTGTTCGAGGTCTTCGGTCGACATGCCGCGATCGGCGGCGCGCAACAGCAGCACCGCCTTGGTCGTGGTCGACGACAGGCCCGCGACCTTGGCCAGGATCAGCACGATTTCGGCGCCCGGATCGAGCAGCGCCCGCTCGACCACGTCGATCGGCGTGTCGCACAGGAGCGCCAGCGCGATCGCGGTTTCCTCGAACTTGCGGTCGCGGGCATATTGGTAGATCTCGGCCTCGCCGATGCGGCGGATGCGGTTCTGCCGCGCCACCTCGGCCTCCGCCGCGGCGAAGGCCGGCGAGGCGTTGCGGATCTCGTCGCGGATGCCGCCGACCACTTCGGCCATGACGCCGTCGATGGTCGTCGAGGCTTGCGGGTTCTCGGCGGCGAGGCGGGCGCGCACCGCGCTCGAGGCCTTTTCGAGCAGCATCAGGAAATGCGGCCGCGGGATGTCGCTGCGCATGCCGACTTCGCTCGCCAGCGCGTCGTCGCCGTTCGAGCGCGTGACCAGGACGCGGAAGCCGGCATCGGAGAAGCGGGCGCCGCGGTTCTTCACCACCGCATGCACCACGTCGCGGTCGCCGCGTTCGACCAGGATGTCGGTCACCGCTTCGCTGAGCGCGTCGCGTTGGGTGATGGCGTAGAGGTGCTGCTGGCTCTTGCTGTTGGCGGTGGCGACCAGGGTGTGCTCGCCGAGCCGTTCCGACCGGGTCAGCACCGGGCGCGCGACTTCGATGTCGTCGTCGGAAGCAAGCAGATGGATGACGTTCGACGGCGCGTTGGCGATGGACGCCAGGCGCTGGGCGAGCTTGGCGCGGGCCTTGGCCTCGATCCTGACCATCAGCCGCGCCATGACGTCGTCGAACACGCCGATCTGGTCCTCGGAAAAGCGCTGAGCACCGTTGATGAAGAGATCGGTGACGCTGGTCAGGATCTCGATCCCGCGCGAACTCGTGCCGGAGGCCAGCGTGGTTTCGAGCTCGTCAAGCAGGGACAAGGTACCGTTCATGCGCTACGCCGCCACGCCATTGAATTACCGTTGAGAATGCCGCGGGAGCGGTGAACAAACCGTTCTCCGCGGCGGCATAAGGGGGCGCCGTTACGGTTAATGAAAAGATAAAATGCGCCTTTGCCGCATTCCCATACCGCACGCGCCCAGGCTTGCCGCAACCGAAACGCTATCGCCGGCCGAAGGCGCCCATGCGGTTGTGCACCTCGGCGGGAACGCGATAGTCGCGGATGACCGGCCGCGGATCGCGCAAGCCGATCGCCTCGCGCTGCACCATGAAGCACCACAATGCGTCGCTGGCGTCCCGGACGAGGTTTTCGCGCGCCGCGTCCTTCGCGCCGTGGCTGCGGTCGTATGCGGCCAAGGCGGCGAGCGCCGCTTCGAGCGCGCGTCCCATGCGGCCGAGCGCTGCGGCTTGCTCCTGCGCAATCTCGTAGTCGAGCGCGTCAAGGCGCGCTGTTCGCGAACTTGAACTCGCTTGCGGTGGGCGTAAAGTCATACCATCAAGATAATAAGCAATTTCGGACCCGTCATCGCCGTGGAGGAAATCATGCGAAGACTTGCTATTGCCGTCCTGTCTATCTTCGCGCTGGCGGGCGCGATCCGCAACGCCGCGGCCGAGGATACGCTCAAGGTCGCCATCCCGCAGAAAGGCGCCTGGGACGCCGGCATTGCCGAGCTCGGCCAGCGCGGCGGCTTCTTCAAGAAGCATGGGCTCAATCTCGACATCCTCTATACGACGGCCGGGCCGGAATCGATCCAGGCCATGATCGGCGGCTCGATCGACGTCGCGGTGGCCTCGGGCGTGTCGGCGGCGATCGGCACCTTCGGCAAGGGCGCGCCGATCCGCATCATCTCCAGCGAAATGACCGGCGCCCCGGATCTCTATTGGTACGTGCCGGCGGATTCGCCGATCAAGACCGTCCAGGATTTCAACGACAAGACGGTGGCCTATTCGGCGGTCGGCTCGTCGAGCCATGGCTCGCTCTTGGCGCTGATCGCGCAATATCACCTGACCGCAAAGCCGACGGCGACCGGCAACATCGCTTCGACCATCACGCAAACCATGACCAAGCAGGTCGATGTCGGCTTCGGCGCGGCCCCATTCGGGCTCGACCTGGTCGAGGCCGGCAAAGCCCGCATCATCGCCACCGGCAACGACGTCACGGCGCTGCGCAGCCGCGCCGTGCGCGTCAATCTCACCGGCGCGATCACCTTGCAGAACCGCAAGGACGCCATCGTGCGTTTCATGCAGGCCTATAACGAGACGGTCGACTGGATGTATTCGAGTCCCGATGCGCTCAAGGTCTACGGCGAATATTCCGGCCTGCCGGACTCCATCGTGCAGCGGGTGCTCAAGCTGATCCCCAAAGAGGCGCTGCAGACCGGGGAGGTCAAGGGCATCGACGACCTCATGGCCGACGCCGTGACGCAGAAATTCCTCGCAGCCCCGCTGACGCCGGACCAGCTCAAGGAGCTTATTCAGATTCAGAAGTGAGCTACTGGGTCCCCGCCTCCGCCTTTGTGTTGAACGGAAGCGCGGACCGATCGATGCGAACCGACCGCGAGGACCGTCAAATCGCCGGGTAGGGTCCAACCGCCGCGGTACGGATTGCGAAGACCCGTTGCCTCGCAAAGTTTGATCCGATGACAGGCCGGTGCGGCCGAGCGCGCGCCGGACGCCAGACCGGCCACAAGATGTTGGTGCAGCCTCTTTGCCGGATCAGTCCTCTTCGCGTTGATCTCCGATCATGGGGTCATCGAGATCGGGACTGGTTCGCATGTTCGTAGAATCCAGAAAAGCCTTTCCCTGGGCCGTTCTCCAGAACCAGCCCGGCTGTTCGTCAGCCGCCTCTTGTGGTTGCTGCCCTAGTTTGGCGGTCCGGAGCCAGGCCGATTGAAATGGACGCCGTAGATGAGACCGCCAATCTCCGAAGTGCAGAGCTTCTGAATATAAGTGCATTTTATCATCTCCGATGACGGACGACATTTGGAAGTTTGCTGCGGTTGTGGTTGCGCTCGCGAGAGCCAACCGTTGAAGCTGAGAAGCCTTTGAGCCCCCGCGTTTTAGAGAAATAGCGCCGCCGCGGCCTGGGCAAACCGCGCTGCGAGCGGCATTACGCTTGCATTGAACCAGTCGGCGATTACGCCCCATTTCTCCCACGTGATAATCGAGCCGAGGGCCGCCACGTAGCCGGTGCCGGTACCGATGGCGATGTCGACCGAAACGCGGCGCCGCTCCCTGATTCCGGCAAACGGGTCATCCTCCGTCGTGTCGTCCTCGTCTTCACGCGCCGTCTCGGCCTCCATCTCGGTCGTCGCGGTCTGCCCCTCGATTTTGTTGGCGCCAACTTTCGCGTCTTTCTCATGATTCTCGGACATAGGCGTCACTTCCCCGTGATTTGAACATTCAAGCTTGGATTTTGAACGTATCAAGTGGTAAGCCGCGCCCGAAAAACACGCAAATTCATTTGAAAATGGATATAGACATAAAGCTGCATATTAAGCCTGAGCCTTGAAAGATGCCTAAAAATGCCGAAAAATATTGACGCATGTTTTTGCATATGTTACCCGGATGTCGGCAGCATGCGTTCAAATGGGTCTGTAGAAAAGCCCCGTGCAGGACTTAGGACCGGGCAATGAGCAAGCGAACGACCTTTTATTTTCCGGCCGAGGCCGCCGCGCGACTCCACTCCATCATGTCCAGAAGTCATCTGGATAATGGCGCCGATGCTGTCCGCGCCAGTCTCGCTGCATATGATGAGCTGCTTGGTGTCACGGAGGCGAGATGTGGCATCGTGGTTAGAGATAAGAAGAACCGCGAGTGGCCTTTCTCGCCACACATTCCATTCAGCTATCCGGGACTGACCGCTTCCAAGCGCCGTGCATCTGGCCGATCTGCCGGCGCGGTGCCGAAGAATTTTGTGTTTTCAGCAAAGGCCGCCGCCAAGCTCGACTCGATTAGGAGCCTCAGCCGTCTTCAGAGCAATGCCGATGTCATTAAAGTGGCGCTGCAAGTTTTCGACGTCCTCATAAGTGTCGTTTTAGCCGGCGACAGTATCGTCATTCGCGACCCGAAAGGTCATGAGCAATTTTATAACCCCTATATCCCGCTGGCGCGTCCGGCTCTCGAACCGACGAAAGAGGATGAAAGGAGATCTGCCGAAGTGAATGGTTCGAGGCCGTCCCGTGAAGGTGTTCAAAAGCCGCAGCGGCGACCTGTTCGCCGCTCTCTCTCGCGTCAGGTCCGTGAGAGGTTGCTGAGAAGTCGGTAATTCATGCCGATTGTATGAAATCCCGACTTGTTGCGGATTCCCGGTTCGGTCTGGGTCTGATTCACGGTGGCGAGCGAAGGAGGCTCGCCATGTCGCTTTCTATACCCTTGCGTGGGAATTTTGAGGCTGCGCGACCCGTGGGTTGGCTAAGAGAACGAAAGACGACCTGCCGTCTTCGTACGCGATTTGATCTTTCAAATATTCGGCAACGTCCGTGACACTCGCACTTGGCGAGCGCTGTATTTTATGCCACCTTCGCGAAATATATCGGTTTTTGCTCTAATTTGCACAAAGTTGCGAAGCGCTGATGGCGGAGATGCAAAGAATTCACAAGCCAGGGACAAGTAAGAAAACAAGGACCCGGGCACCAACAGCAGTCGAATTGCCGCAAAAGTTGCTGTATCTCAGCAATCTTGCAAAGATCGGCCTCGATGTAGTCTTTGCGGAAACGCATGCACACAAAAAAACAGCAGAAAAACTGCTCAAGCCTGATCAGATAATAAATAGACCTGTAATAACGGGTATCATAAAATACTTTGACCGTAAGCTCGGTCTTGGGCTGAACGCATTGATTTGCGACTTCTTCAAGTCTTCGCTTGAGGATTTTTGCTCGGAAATTCAACAGCGTCTTGCAGAAAAACGCGACATGATCGCGGTGAAGCTCGAATCCGATTTCGAGAAGATGGCCGAGGCCGAGATAAGGTACATATGCGGAAAGTACGAGCTTTATAGATACTCATTTTCCGGTTACGAGCTGATCGCGAGAGAGTTGCTCACCATACAGCAAGTAAACAACAATTCGTCGCAGCTTGAGGTCAAGATGTACACGCAAATAGCGCATCAATTGAAGGAAATCCCTGTTGAAACTCTGATGGAAGACAAAGAGGAACCAAAAAAAACCGACATATTTCATGGGACAATTTTCAAGTTTGGAAAAATGTACTACATCGCGGCATCCTACAGCGACAAAAATAAAGATCATCGAATGAGATTTTTGTTTTTTCCGGCCCTCGATAGCATTAGAGGTCATATACACTATGGAATTCTGACGGGATATTCGGACAATCTTTCCGAGCCCGTTGCTGTCACGCGCCATCGCCGTGAAGGTCAGCCCTCGGTCGACGCTCAATGACGGCGATATGAGCAAAGTTAAAACGGATACGCCCGATGATGAGGCATTTGCCAAATATCGTGAATTGATAGAATTCGATCCGCGCCTGAAAATCGACAATGCATTCAAGGAAAGAAATCCGACGGTAAAAGACTGGAAGCAATGGCTCATGACCGTGGACAAAACTCGAATACGCAGTTGACGAGCCCGACAAAACGGACGACGGCGCGAATGGTGCGTAGATACACACCCGCCGCCGTGATACGTCCTTGCCGTTCTGGCTTGGCCGTCCGCGGGATGGTCGAAAACGACCGGACGCGCGTGTAACGTCAATCATGTCGTGAATGTACTGTTGCGAAATTGGGCCGACACGCTGCAACGATCGTGGAAAGACGACAATCCGAACCTGATCGTCGACAAATACCAAGCCAGCGCAGTCCTGCTGCCGACCTGTGCGAACGGGCCCATGATCGGCCGTACTCAGATCAAGGGTTATTTTGACAATTTCCTCGAGGACAAGCCGGTCGTCACAGAGATCGGCGCGCCGACCGTCGGCGGCGACTGCAACGAGCCCTTTGGTTCCGGGCTCTACACCTTCAAACTCAACGGCGGTGAAGGCGCGCAGCTGCGGGCCCGTTATACCTTTATCTTTCACCGGACAGGCCCAGAGTCGTGGTTGATCACGCAACACCATTCCTCGCTGGAACCGGTACCGGCGTCCGCGTGTGCCCCCCATTAGAAATGATCGGCGCAGCGCGGCCCGGGTGGGGGAGGGCTAGTCAGCGCTCCCACGTCACCAGGCTCACGCCCGCCGCGGCGTCGAGATCGCGTCGCGGGCCGGGTTTGAGACCGTGGCGCATCAGCACGTCTTCGGGCGTCGCAGTCGGCCCGACTTCGTTGAACACTGGGCGGCCGCCGGGGATTTTGGCGTTGGCGGCGCGCGACAGGTGAAAGCTGCCGTAGAGCGGCAGGAACATGCTGAACACTTCGGTGCCGCCGATGATGGCGACGACACCGTCGCCGGCGCCGAGCTGTTCGATGGCCTCTTCCAGCGTTGCGCCGGTCGGATTCCAAAAGAGCGCATTGGGATACGCCGGATCGGGCGCGGTCGCCGCGACTTGCCGCGAAACGACCAGCCGTTTTCTGCGCGCCGCGCGCGGGCCGCCTTCGTAGGAATGCCGGCCGTGCACGATGACGGCGGCCTTATCGAGACCGGATTGGAAGAATGCCTGGTCGGCGTCGTTGCGGATCGAAGCCGGCATAACGCCGAGCGCGTCAGCGATCATGCCGTCGGCCGAAACGATGACGTAGCCTTCGATGCGGCGCAAAGCGGCGGCACCGCGCCTAGAACACCGCGAGATATTTCAACAGCGAGATTATGCCGAGGATGATGACAACCACGCGCACGATCTGCTTGGCGCGGCCGTCGATCGGCAGCATGTTGACCAGATAAAGGATGAGGATGACGACGACAAAGGTGATCAATGCGCCGATAAGAACGTTCATGGAATCCTCCGCGTGAAATGCTATGCGAGAAAAATCTCCCGCGCCCCGCCGATGCGAGCAACGATTACTAGCACTCTTGGTGTATCAAGTCATGACGCGGCGCCGGGTACTCCAACGCGGCCGATAACGCCGCGCTGGCTATTCCGGTTCCACAACCGCCGCGGGCGGCGATTTTCACGCACCGCCTTTCGCCCTATACTCCTTGGACGAGGAGTCGACCATGTCCGAACCCGCAAGCCTGATCATGCTGCAATTTCTCGCCTGGGTGGCGGACCGTCCGCGCACATACGCGGCGACCATGGAGGCGTGGCACAGCACCTGTCCGCGGCTGTCGGTGTGGGAGGACGCCATCATCGACGGGTTGGTGCGCATCGACAACGAGGCCGGGCGCCCGGTCCGGCTGACGCCGCGCGGCAGCGCCATATTGGAAGAATCACACGCCCACGCGACCTGAGGGGTTTTGTTGATGCCGAAAACCAGACACCTGCGTGCGCTATCCGGCGCGCTCTTCGCCGCCTGCGCGGTGCTTGCGGCCGCGCCGGCGCGCGCCGAGGTCAATGAAGTCCGCATCGGCATCCAATACGGCTTGATCTATCTGCCGGTGGTCGTGGCCGACGCGCAGGGCTTCTTTGCCATCGAGGCGAAGAAGGCGGGGTTGCCGGATCTCAAGGTCACCGTGCAACGCTTCTCCGGCTCGCCGGCCATCACCGACGCCGTGCTGTCCGGCAATATCGACGTCGGCGCCTTCGGCACGCCCGGGCTGCTGATCGCCTGGGAAAAGACCAAGGGGCATCAGAACGTCGCCGGGCTTGCGGCCCTGGGCGCGAATTCCTTCGTGTTGATGACCAACAAGCCGGAGATCAAGACCATCGCCGATTTTGGCGACAACGATCAGATCGCGGTGCCGGCCACCACCTCGCCGCAAGCCGTGGTGATGCGGATGGCGGCGGAGCAGACGTTCGGCGATTACCGCCGCCTCGACAAATTGCTTGTCACCATGCCGCATCCGGATGCGACGGCGGCGCTGCTCTCCGGCCGCGTCATTGCCGGCTATGTGGCGACCGCCCCGTTCATCTCGGTGCTCAAGAAGAGCGACAAGATCCACACCGTCACCACCTCGAAGGACATTTTGGGCGAGGAGATGACCGGCGTCGCGCTCGGTTCGCCGAAAAGTTTCGTCGATGCCAATCCAACCGTTGCCAAGGTCCTGATTGCCGCGGTCGAGGATGGCATCACCTACCTTGCGCACGAGCCGCTGCCAGCGGCCGACGCCTATCTCAAGGCGGAAGCCTCGCGGCTGCCGCGCGACGACGTGGTCGGCATGCTCACCGACGGCTCCATCGTCTATTCGGTGGCGCCGACCGGGCTGATGAAGCTCGCGGCTTTCATGGCCAAGACCGGCGAGCTCAAGACCGCGCCGGCGACCTGGCAGGACGTGTTCTTTCCGCTGATCGGTTCGTTGAAGGGAAGCTGACAACTCGTCATTCCGGGGCGCGGGCGAAAGCCCGCGAGCCCGGAATCCATAATCGCTGCACATTCAGGATGGGCTCGGCCCTGTCCAGAGCGATCCTCACCAATCGTGGTTATGGATTCCGGGTTCCTCGCTTCGCTCGGCCCCGGAATGACGGCTCACTACTCGCGGCCAAGCTCTTTCGCCACCGCGTCGACCACGCGTGCTTCCATCGGCTCGACCGCGGTGGGGAAGACGGCGGCGATGTGGCCGTCGCGGCCGACCAGATATTTGTGGAAATTCCACTTCGGCGTCTCCAACGGCCGCTCGCTCGCCGCCCATTTGTAGAACGGATGCGCGTTCGGGCCGACGACCTCGGCCTTGGCGGCAAGCGGGAAGGTGACGCCGTATTCCTTGTTGGCGGTTTCGGTGATCTCGGCGACGCCGCCCGGCTCCTGGCCGCCGAAATCGTTCGACGGCACGCCGACCATCATCAGCCCGCGCTCATGAAAGCGCATGAACAATTGCTCCAGCCCGGCATATTGCGGCGTGTAACCGCACAGCGAGGCGGTGTTGACGACGATGAGCGGCTTGCCGGCGAAATCCGACAGCCGGATCGGATCGCCTTGCAGGCCGGAGAAAGAAAACGCATAGGCGGTGATGGGGCTCATGGCGGCATCGGTTGTGGAGGCGGCTTGCGCAAGCCGAGGCGTTGCCATGGCGCCGGCAAAGAGCGCGAAAAGATGTCGGCGATCGGTGATCATGGTCTGCTTCCTCGCGGCATTCTAGCGCGTTTTCAGCCTGGAACATGACGAAGCATTTGCTAGGCTCAATCAATTATCCGGGAGCAACGCCATGAACGGACCACCGAGCGACGCCCAGGCCAAGGCGCTGGAAAAGGCGCTGGAGTTCGTCAACAGCGCCTCGAGCTACGTCCTGCTCGCGACCATCGCGCTGTTGGCCTGGGTGGCGTCGGGCGTGGAATTTTCCAACGACAACTTCCGCCTCGCCTCGATGGTCTGCCTGACGTTGTCGGTGGTCTTCGGCGTTGCGACGCTTGCACTCATTCCGCTGGTGCAGGAGGCACGGCGGCCGGGTCAATCGAACTTCGAGGTCGAAGCGCGCTTCATGCTGTTCGGCCGGCGCGGCGCGCGGCTGAAAACGGCGCTGCTGCCGCAGTACCTTTTCCTGCTCGCAGGCCTCGTTCTCTACGTCTGCGGCATGGTCAGTTGAGCGGCGCACCAGCGCCGTCGCGTCAGGGCTGAACCGGACTGCAGCATGATCGGCGAGGCGCTCAAGGCTGCAAGTCCGCCGGCACCGGCGGTGCTTCACGGATCAGGGTAATGGTGACGCGGCGATTCGGCGGCAGCGACCGGTCCTCCGGGAAAAGCGGGTCGGTATCGGCTTTGCCGGCGACCTTGTAGATGTTGGCGGAGGGATAGCCCTCTTCCTCCAAGATTTGGCGCACGGTATTGGCCCGATCGATCGAAAGGTTCCACGGCCCATAGTCCGGTCGCGGCGGCGTGCGCGGAGCGGCGGTGTGGCCGGTGATGGAAATCCGATACGGCGTCGCCTTGAGCGGTTCGGCGATTTTTTGAATAAGCTTCCGCATGCGCTCGTACGGCTCCCTGGACCCTTCCGGAAACATCGAACTGCCATCCTGGTCGACGATGTCGATGTTGAGCCCTTCCTGGTTCTCTTCGATCATGATGTGTTTGGAGGCTTCCGTCAGTTCCGGCATGCCCTGCAACGCCTGGCGCAGCGATGCCGCTGCAAGAGCGAAGGCCCGGTCGTTCTCGAAGCTGGAACCATGCTCATCCGTCGTCGGCGTGATGGATGCATCCTCGGGCCGGATGTGTGCCGCGTTCCGCAGTTTGGCACGCGTGAGCAATCCCTCGTTTTCGACGAGGCCGGAATTGCGAACCTCGCTCTGCACCCCGAACGCGTCGCGCATCGAGCCGGCCACGGCCTGCATCTGCTTGGCGTCCTGATTGGAGAAGGCGACCAGCATGACGAAGAAACTCACGAGCAGGCCCATGAGATCGGCGAAGGTGACGAACCAGCCGTGGCCGCCACCGTGAGCTTCTTTGCGCCGCGCCATGATTGTTCCTCGCCCCGCCAAAATTCGTCGGGGCGCAAGCGGCTCCAAAGTACCTGCGGTGCGTTTAAGGGATGATTATCTTTTGGAACCTGATGGGCGCAATTGCCAACATTCTGGCAGGGATTGCCCGTGCGTTCGTCAGGGAAACCCTGTCATCGTCAGGTTTCGATAACAGATTGAGATTATGCGCAAGAGCGGCGGGGTCGTCGTTTGACCCCTCCGGCTGACACGGAGTCCCCGGCCGGAAGGCTGGGGACTCTTTTTGTCTGTGCTGGCTTCGCGTCTTTGTTTCGCTATTTTGGTCGCGCGAAAACCTTTTCGCAACACCGGCGTCCATTCCCGGATCGAGTTCGGGAACATGTTTTTCAGATGATGCTTCAGCTCAGCGGCTTGCCGGGCTGCGGCGGAATATCGAAGACGTTGAGCACCAGCCCGATCATGCCGTAGAGGCCGGAGCAGGTGACGGCTTCGATGACGCCGTCGAGGCCGAACGCCGCTTTGGTGCGCTCGAAGGTCGCCGCGCTGACGGTCTTGTCGGCGAGGAGCTCGGTGACGAAATCGTAGATCAGCCGCTCGTCGTCGCGCTTGAAGTCCGGCCGCTTCCTGGCGCGAATGGCGTCGATGACGTCCTGCGAAATTCCTTCCTTGAGCGCGTGCGGCTCATGCACCGACCAGGCATATTGCACGGTGGCGCTGCGGCACAGCATCAGGATGATCAATTCGATGAGGCGGCGGCCGAGTTTCGGATTGCTGCGGTAATAATTGACCAGATGGTCGGCCGGCTCGGCGATGTCGGGGGTGTGGATCAGCACCGAGAACGGCCCGGTCAGCGTGTTGCGCGGCCGCGACTTCAGAAAGTCGTCGTGGAGCTTTTGCTGGCGCGGCGAAAGATCTTCTCGTTTGACGTCGTCGATGCGAGCCATTGATTTTCCTTTTATTGCAATTCCGCACAGCCGTCGCCGCGGACCGCGGCGACGTAGCGCGCGATCGAGCGCTTAACGACGTCCTTGCCGCCGCGCGGAATGGTGCGGTCGAACCAGGCGCCGTGGATGACGTCGTACTTGTAAGGCTCAAGCAGCGCGCCGATGCGCTCGACCGCCGGCGCCGACAGCGGGATCATGTTCGGGTAGCTGCGCATGAAGGTGACGAATTTCCGGTCGGGGATCACCTGCACGATGTCACCGGAGAGCAACGCGCCCCGGCCGTCGCCGCCTTGCGCCCAATGCAGCACCGTGCCGCCGGCGAAATGGCCGCCGGCGCGAATCAGCGTGACGCCGTCGGCAACGGTGAGCGTATCGTCGTCCCAGAATTTGATCGCCGGATCGGGCCGCATCACCCATTGGCGGTCGGCGGCATGAAGATGGATCGGCGCATCGAAGGCCTGCGCCCATTCGACCATCGACGCATAGTAATGCGGGTGCGAAATGGCGATGCCGAAAAGCCCGCCGAGGCCTTTGACGATTTCCTTGGTGGCGTCATCGAGCAGCGAGATGCAGTCCCACAGCACATTGCCTTTGGCGGTGCGCAGTAACAGCGCGCGCTGGCCGATGGCAAAGGCCGGCACCGTGCCGATGCCGATCAGGCCCGGCTCGTGCTGACGGAAGGTATTGGTATAGCGCCGCGCCAGCGCCTCGTGGGTGGTCCAGACTTGTCCCGACGGCGGCACGAACTGGCGCTCTTCATCGCAGATCGGGCAGCGCGCCGGCTCCTTGTCGGAGGGCGTGAACTGCGTGCCGCAGGTATTGCAGATGAAGGCCGGCATCGGCGGATCGGACATGAAAAACGCGGCGCTCGCAAGCGCCGCGTCTTGTCGCAACGAGGAGTTGCTAGAGCATGATCCGGAAAAGTGGAACCCGGTTTTCCGAAAAGATCATGCTCCATCAAAATGCTGGAGCGCAAATCGCTTCAATCGGAAGCGATTTCGCTCTAGCTCAGCACGCCGTATTTCTTGAACCACGCGGTCATCTTCGCCCACGCGTCCTCGGCCGCGTCCTTGCGGTAGCTCGGCCGGTAATCGGCGACAAAACCGTGCGGCGCGCCGGGATATTCATGGAACTCCGCGGTCTTGCCGGCGGCCTTGAGCGCATCTTCCATCTGCTTGACCTGATCCGGCGTGATGCCGGTGTCGGCTTCGCCGTAGAGGCCGAGCACGGGCTCCTTCACCTCAGCCGCGATGTCGATCGAGCTCTTCGGCGCGGCGTCGTTCTTGTCGACCAGGCTGCCGTAGAATGCGACGCCGGCCTTCAGGTTGGGATTGTGCGTCGAATAGTGCCAGACGTTACGGCCGCCGCGGCAGAATCCCATGATGCCGAGCCGGCTGGTGTCGCCGCCCTGCGACTTCGCCCACGCCACGGTGGCGTCGAGATCGGCAAACAGTTCGGTATCGGTCTTGGCGTTGACGATCGGGAACAGTTTTGGCATCTCGTCGATCTTGGTCAGGTCGACGCCGCCGGTTTCGGCGCGGAAATAATAATTCGGCGCGATGGCGAAGGCGCCAAGATGGCCGACCCGGCGCGTGATGTCCTTGACCCATTCGTGCAGGCCGAAGATTTCCATGCAGACGAGAATGACCGGGCGGATTCTGCACGTTGGCGGGACGCGCGAAATAAACCGGCATGTTGCCGCCGGTGACCGCGACATCGGCCATGCCGGCTTTCAGTCCAGTGGTGTCGGTCTGGATGGCGTCGGCGCGCACCGGGCCGGCGGCGAGCGTGTAACCCGCGGCCGCAGCGGCGGAACTCGACATAAAACCGCGCCGCGACAACGGCGGCATGACCTTGGACAGCCCGATGATGTCGGACGGCAGTTTTTGGATGTTCATTTGGGGGATCCTCCCGCTTCTGTTGGAACGGCTTTTATGCCTGCAAGAATAGTATGACGGCAGCGCGACGTATAGGCGGCGCCGCACGCCCGCTATGAACACCGCGGGCGGCATTTGCATTCCGGCCGCCGAGCGGCTAATTGGAATTCAAACGAGAGTTTGAAAAGTGGCGCAATCATGACGCGGCCGTCCGATATCACCCGCGAGCGGATCATGAAGGCGGCGGAACGGCTGTTCGCCGAGCGCGGTTACGATGCCACCTCGATTCGCGCCATCGTCGCCAAGGCCAGGGTCAACCAGGCCGCCATCAACTACCATTTCGACGGCAAGGACGGGCTTTATCGCGAGGTTTTGCGCGCCGCGTTCCGGGCGCTCACCGAGCAGCAGCTCGAACATGCCGACGAGATGAAGGCGATGTCGCGCGAGGCGGCTTTGGCCGAGTTCATCCGCCGCCAGCTCCGCCCGCTGTTGGGGCGCGACGAGTACAGCCGGCACATGCGCATCCTCAATTGGGAGACGGTGCGGCCGACCGCGGTGTTCCGCAAATTGCTCAGCGAGGAGGCGACGCCCTTCATGGGCCTCGCCGTGGAACTTGTGCGCCGGTTCCAGCCCGAGGCGGATCAGCGGACTTTGGTGGCTGCCGCAGTCTGGCTGGTCGGCCAGTGCAGCGTTTTCCTTCGCAATCGCGAGCAGTTAGCCGATCCGCCGCTGGGTCTGGTGCTCGACGAAGCGGCAGTGGAATGGCTCGCCCAACTGGTCAGCAGTTGGGCCACCGGGGGGCTCGGCCGGCGGGTTTGAGCCCGCCGGCGGCCGAAAAAAACCGGGGAATGCCGCAAAAATTCCTTTTTCTGGGCCTGCGGCCGCCCAGAACGGATGTTTGAAATTCAACCGGCCGTTTGAAAAACGGGTGGTCGCAAAGGGACGGGGATCATGCAGCACCAAGCGACCCAGCCGACCGGACTTGTGAAGTACGTAGCACCGCAGAACTTGGCTCCGACCAATTTGGCGCCGAAAAGCTTGGCGCCGCGGCACGAAGCGCCCTTGCTCAAGCGCTTCGTCGGCAAGCTCGTCGTCGACGTGCTGCCCGCGACTTTCGTCAGCGTGCTCGGCGGCTTCATCATCGCCCAGTACCAGCTCAACCATGCGTCAGCGTCGCATCCGGCGACCGAGCAGGTGGTGCCGGCGTCGGCGGAAATGATGCAGCTCGTCCGCGACGAGCACGCGGTGATCATCGACTATCTCAAGACCCAGATGGCGGCCGAGAAGAACCGCCATGCCGCGGAAGATGCCGCGGTCGCCGACGCCCGCTTGGCCGCGGCGGAGCCGCAAGCGCCGGCCGCAGCCCCCATTCCGGCGCCGCGTCCGGCCGCGACCGCGGTTGCCGCCAAGCCGGTCCCGGCGCGGACCAAGGTGGCGACCGCTCCGGTCCTGCCGCCGCACGCGCCGCTCTTGATCGCGCAGACCGATCAGCCGGCGAGCGCCGCGCCCGCGGCCGATCCCGCGCCCGAGTCGAAGTCGCTGCTGACCAGGACGATCGAGATCAAGGACCACGTGGTCGGCGCCACGCTGCATGCGGTGTCCGCGATCGGCAGCATCCCGTCGTGGATCGCTCGATCGGTCGGCGGCTCGGGTACGACCTCGAGCTCCGCCGGACGGATGTTCTCCACCTCGCTGTGACGCCGCGCGTGCCGGCTGCGCCGGCGCTATAGCTTGACCGGCGTTCCCATGAAATCGCGCTTGCCGACTTCGACGCCGCAATGGCGCAGGATGTCGTAGGCCGTGGTGCAGTGGAAATAAAAATTCGGCAGCGAATTTCCCAACAGCAGTGACTGCCCGGTGAAGTCGCGCGTCGCTCCGCTCGGAAATGTGATCTTGATCGGCTTGTCTTCGCTGCCGTCGATCTCTTCGGGCCTGAAACCTTTGACGAAGTCGATCGCCTTGGCGAGCCGCCCGCCGAGCTCGGCAAAGCTCGCTTCGGTATTGGGGAGGGCGAGCGGTTCGGCGCCGGCAAGACGCGCGGTGGCGTTGACGGCGTGATCGGTCGCCGCGCGCACCTGGCGCACGAGCGGAAACATGTCGGGAAACAGCCGCGCGTCGAGCAGCGCCGACGGATCGATCTTTTTGGCCTCGCAATGGGCGGCCGCCTTGTCGAGCACGACGGAAAGCGCGGTGAGAAACTGAACGAAGATCGGCACGGAAATCTTGTACATCGAGACGGTCATGGCTGAAGCCCTTGTTGGCTGCGGTTGGCACGAAGACTTTGCCAGCTTATTGCCAGCTTACGCTCGCACATGATGTGTGGCGCGCCTCGACATTGTGTGGGAATCGGCGGCGGCGACAAACGATCGCCACCAAAACCTGTTCGACTCCGCTTCGAGAAGGACAACCATCCCGGCTGTTCACAGCGAAGAGGAGCCTTCGATGTGCGACTATAGTCTGCATCATGTCGCCAGCCGACCCGCCAAGGTCGGCGACAAGCTGATCGCCACCAAATTCGTCAACACGCCGACCGGCGGCTTCGCCGCGGTCGATTATCCCAACGTCGCGGTCTGCTTGCGTCCGGGCACCGAGCTTGCCTTCGAGCACGACGTCGAATGCGAGCCGGCGCTGGGCATTCTGCCGGGCCGCAAGATCGGCCAGCGTCTGGCGCGTTTCCGGCAAGTCAATGTGGAGCAACCTTGCGTCCATCATGACGCGCTGGAATTCCCCGACGGTAAAATCGTCCTGGTGACGCGTCTGCGCGCAGGCCAGCACGCCACCGTGCTGCAAATGCCGGCCGCAATTCGTGGCGAGCCCGTTGCGGCCAATGTGCCGGCCGCGGCAAGCGGCGGCGACGAGCGGATGCTGGAGAGGATGCTCGAACGCTTGCTGTCGCGATAGGCTTGCCGATCGGCGAGCGGGTCAGAGTGACGGGTCAAGTCTTGGGCCTTGCGGGGGCCGCGGCGCCAGGCCGAGGCTCCCGCATCCAGCGGCTTTTGCCGCAAGACTTATGCGGCCGGACTTATGCACAACGGGCGCTGCGGCGCGGTAAAATGCGGGGGTATTGTCGGCAAGTTGCGCTTGAATTGATGCCTAATGGCAACAGGTCATAAATTTCGCGTTTACAGTGTCTTGCGGCAGGGGCGGATCATGCTAATCGGAGTCACTCAAGTGGCGGAACGCGCTCCGCAGTGACGCGTTTTGGCCATGATCGGGCGTAGTAATCGGCAGTTGTGGGTATCGCGTAGGCTCAACTTACGTTGGCTTGTTGCCTTACCTTGGAGGTTGCGATGCGGTTCGCCGGGAATTTTCATCCCGAATGGGGCTATCTCGCCCCCGCACCCAATTTCATGCGCACGGCGCGAGTTGTGGTCGTGGCCACGGCGATCGGCGCGACCGCCGGCGCCGCCGTGGTGTTGTCGCTCGCCGAGCGCTCGGCGCCCGGCTCGATAACCGATGCCGGCAAGACCTTGGTCGTTGTGCATTCGCTGGTGCAGCCTGCCGAAGCGGCCGCGCCCGCCACCGTGGCGCCGGTTGCCGCGGCGACGCCGGCGCCCGTCATGGCGCCCGTCGCCACCGCCGCGCCTTCTGCGCCGGCACCGTCCGCGAAAGTGCAAGTCAGCGTTCAACCGAGCGCACCAGCCAATCCGCAAGCAACGCGGCAACCGGTGACAGTCAGCGCGCAGCCGATTGCGCCGCTGCCTGCGGCGGC
Organism: uncultured Alphaproteobacteria bacterium; assembly: GCA_963831975.1. GTDB lineage: Bacteria > Pseudomonadota > Alphaproteobacteria > Rhizobiales > Xanthobacteraceae > BOG-931. The sequence continues at coordinate 232,242 of CAWHSO010000018.1, read as the reverse complement.
GCAGGTGCCGGCGCCGGCGCCGAGCGATTCGCGCACGGTCTCGACTTCAGCGGCGCCGGCGAGCGTTGCCGCGCTGTCGGAGAGTCCGCCGGTGACCGAAGCTTCGCCGCCCGCGGCGGCCAATGACGCGGCCGTTTCGCCTGTTTCCTTGGCGCCGCAGAAGGACGCGATCAAAAAGCCTGCCGCGACCGGCCAGACCGTCCAGCAGCCGCAACGCGGCCCGCAGCCGGCCGTCGCCGCCGCCCCGAAGAAGAAGCCGGAGGAGCACGGCCTCGGGCCCGTGCTGCGCAGGCTGTTCAGCGCGAACTAAGCGCGACATCGCAAAGCTAATCACCCGCGTGACAGCGCGGTGCTGAGCAAACAAACAAATAAAAGCCGCCCGCCGGTTGTTCGGCGGACGGCAATCAAAAGACCGGCGAGCGGTTAGCCTACTTGTCCCAGCCCTTGCACCATTTGTGACCCATGGCGTAGGTGCCCTTGGTCTGAGCCACGGCCGCGGCCAGCGAGTTACAGCCTTTAGTTGCAGGTCCTGGCGGCGATCGCGGCGTACAGGGCGGAATAAGCCGACGCCCAGTCGGGCGTGATGGCGAGCTTGGTCCAGTTGACGCCCCACGGCACGTCGCCTGCGTCCCACCAGATCTGGCAATAGCCGGTTTCAAATCGCACGACCGCATAATCGGCGCGCGCCGGCGTTGCAGCGGCAGAGCCCAGCGCCAGGAGGCCAACGGCAAATGCAAAACGCTTCATGGTCAGCTCCGTGTTGTGCAGGTCCAGGAACTTGCAGATAATGCGGCCCGATAGCGAGGCAAGACCGTGCGGGCCGCTCCCGAACACTGCGGATCAGCGAGTTCGTCGCGCAACCAAGGAGGATAGTTCATGCCCGAAGTCGTCGTTTATATTTTGGAAGGCCGCTCGCTCGAGCAGAAGCGCGGCCTGGTGAAAGACATCACCGCCGCCGTGGTGAAGAACGCCGCGACCACGCCCGAGAGCGTTACCGTGTCGTTGATCGAGACCGCGAAGAACTCGAAAGCCAAAGGCGGCGTGCTGTTCAGCGAAATGCCGGCGCGTTAGATCGCGGCAGGCAAATTACCGTTAACGGCGTTGGTGGCCGGTGTGCCGTTTGGCACACCGGCCGCAGCCGTTTCTAGGCATAATCACGGCAGTTGAAATCCTTGTGAGTGCACTGCACAATTTTCTTGTTGCAATGCGGCAAATGGCTGATAATACGTCTTGTATGCCAAGGTCGTAAGCCAGGACAACGTAATAACAAACGGGTGGCAGATGAGCGACATATGGGACACGAAGGATGGCCGGCGCCGGGTGCGGCGCGACCCGCCAACGGTCGAAGAGGCGGTGCAGGCGGCGCAGGGCCTTACCGATGAGCTCAGCGAGCAGATCGAGATCGTGGCATCGCTGATGGAGGTCTCCGCCGACGAGGCGCGGAGCGCCGTGTTGCGCCTGGGCCAGCGCAAGGACGTCAGCCGTTTCACCATCGCCGGACGAGCCGGCTCGCCGCGCGCCGTCGTGGTCGAGCGCCGCATCACGCGGCGCCCGCTGCGCACCGGATCGATCGGGCGCTAAAGCCGCGCCTGCCGGCGCGCTTGGCGCCGCCGGCTACAGATAGCGCCGGGCGCCGGGGTCGGAAATCTTGTGGGCCGACACCAGCCGGTGCCAGATGAACAGCACCACCAGCGCCCCGACCACCGAGGCGATCAGGCCCGCACCCTGATCCGAGCCGTACCAGCCGATCGCCTGGCCGATGAAGGTTGCGATGAAGGCGCCGGCGATGCCGAGCACCGTGGTGAGAATGAAGCCCGCCGGGTTGTTCGGCCCCGGCGCCAACATGCGCGCGATGATGCCGGCGACGAAACCGATGATGACGATCCAGAGTATGTGCATGGCGACCCTCGCAATGAACGCTAGGCCGATGATGTTCGCACAGCAGCGCGGCCGGCGCTACCGATGCCGGAGCGGTTCCGCGGTGCGCGCCATACGGTGCCGCGACGCGCTGGGATAGGCCTGCGAGTTGATTTATGCTTGAGGCGTCTGCCACCGGATTGGCGCAGAGGGTCTTGCGGTGACCAAAACCGTCGAAAAGCCGCGCACCAAGGTGCGGCCGAAAACACAGCGGCCGCCGCTCTACAAAGTCATCCTGCTCAACGACGACTACACGCCGCGCGAATTCGTCGTGCAGGTGCTCAAAGCGGTTTTCCGCATGAACGCGGATCAGGCCTATCGCGTGATGATGACGGCGCACCGCCGCGGCGCCTGCGTGATCGCGGTCTATGCCCGCGACGTCGCCGAGACCAAGGCCAAGGAAGCCACCGAGCTCGGCAAGAGCAAAGGCTATCCGCTGTTTTTCACCACCGAGCCGGAAGAATAGGCCGCCGTCGGCGCGAGCGGGCCGGCATGCTCGGCGACATGCAGCGCGACACCGAATACCGTCATCCCGATCGCAACGGCGGCAATCGGCAACAGGATTTGCGTCGCCGCCTGGGCGCCGCTGAGCCGGCCCTGCCAGGTGTCGAAATCCGCCGCCGACCAGTCGCGGAACGATTGTAACGCGTCGTCATCCTTGGCGTCATCGATGTGTCCCACGCGTGACAGAATAAGCGGCAGCGCAACGGCGATGGCAATGAAGCCGCTGACGATGACGAGCAGATAATCGACAACGCCGCCGCCGGCAAACAGCCAGACCGACAGCACGAGCCAGAGCGCAAGCCCGATCATCAGCGCATAGACACGCGGATGCAATCGGCGCGTGACCCGATGCCCGGAATCTTTGGCTTGATTGCTGTGGATTTGATCCATGGCTCCCTCCATCGTGGGGCAGCCCGACAGGTCGCTGTCTATCAACGCGATCGGCACCCATGCGTTGCGTGCAGCGATGCCGCAGGGCGTATGTCGGCGTAACCGATTAAATCCGACGAGCTTGCAGCGCTATTTCTTCTCGATCGACAAGCCGTTCGGGCCGAGATCGATGCGCATGCCTTCGGGTTGCTTGCGATCCTGATAAAGCAGATAGCTGAGCACGGCGGTGACGATCACCAGTGCGCCGATGATCAGGTAAAGAATATTGTCGCGGGTCACGCTCGCCCCCTATGGTCTGTTGCTCGGCAGATTATCACCGCGTGGCGTGAGTCGGCGTTTGATTTTTCCGATCGATCCTGTGGCGGATTGCGGCTTATTTCGCCCATGCGCATCAGGATTTTGTGATGTGCGAAACGCGGCCCGGCGCGTTACATCCTAGCCCGGGGCGGCGATGAGGTTGAATCGCCATGGATCAAGTCACCGCCAGAGTTCCACTGTCCTCCGCCGCCCAGTCCTCCGCTGCCCGCCCGCCCGCGGGCTTGGCCGCGATGCTCGCTTCGCTCGAGCCCTACGTGCTCAGCATCCTGCGCATCATGGTGGGCCTATTGTTCCTCGAACACGGTATGTCCCGGCTGTTCGGCTTCCCATCGCCGCTCCCGACGCCGCCCATGCTGACGCTGTATTGGTTTGCCGGTTGTATCGAGTTCATCGGCGGCATCTTGGTCACGCTCGGGCTGTTGACGCGGCCGGCGGCCTTCATCATGTCGGGCGAGATGGCGGTTGCCTATTTTCACAGCCACGCACCCCGCGGCTTCTTTCCGATCCTCAATAGCGGCGACGGTGCGATCCTTTATTGCTTCATCTTTCTCTATCTCGCCTTTGCCGGCGCCGGGCCGCTGAGCCTCGACGCGCTATGGCGGCGCAAGCGCGGCTGAATTCGCTGACGCGCGGAACCGCGGGATCGGCAAGACACGCTGCATCGATTGCAATGGAACGCCGTGGCGATGCAACGCGTTGGTTCGACGATTTGCATGGGGCGGGCTTGACCACGGAAAGGTCGGCAATGTCGCTCACCAAGTCACCGGCAAGCAATTTTGGTTCCGGCTCCAATCTCCGCACCATCATGACGACCGGTGCCGCGGCGCTGATCGGCACCGTCGTCGGCGGCGTCAGCGTGCTCGGCGTTGTCGTGGCGGTGACACCGCCGCCGAATCACGAAATCCAAAGCGATGCGCGGGGCGGCGGCGGAATCGCCGCGCCGCCTGCGCCTGCGCCGGTGCAAGCCGCCACGCCGCCGCCGCAGACCGGGCCTGTGGCGCAGAGCCAAAGCGTTCCTCCGGTGGAGGGGCCTCGCACAGTCTGGCCTGACGCGCTCTCGGCGCGCGCCAATCATAACGCCGAGACCGAAACGCCGGCGCCGCAGCAAGCTTCGCCGCCCGCGAACGATCGGACCGCCCTGAACCAGAACGACGGTGCCGGGCGCGATCCATCTGTGGCGAATAGTAGTGCTGTGACCTCGCGCGATTCGCTGCCGAAATCAAATTTCGCCGAATGCTGCGCCGGCGAAAAAACGCATCATCGCGTCGCCGCCTGGCCAATCCACCGAACGGACCGCCGACGAATTGCCGGCGGGCAACGCGCCGATGGGCAAGGCGCGCAACGAGACCAGGAATTCGCAATCGCAGTTGGCGCGGCGGCCGCAGCGGTCGCCGGACAGCGCGGATCAGCCCGGTGACGGGCAGGCCGCGGCCGTGGCTCCGCCGCCGCGGCGCGTCATCATCCTTCCCGGCCCGGATCAAGCGGCAAGCGACGACCGCGGCCATTGGGGCGGCGGCCTGTTCGATTTCTTCGGCCAAAATCATCCGGACGGCGATCGTTGGAACCAAGATCACGGGAACAGCGACTGGCACGGCTCGTCTGATTGGCACGACTGAACATGTGTTGCGGCTCCGCCGCGCCGAGACGCCGGTTGCGTGAGTTGAGCGCGGCGAAAAGTTGAGCCAAACTTCGGGCTACGGTTTTCACCTGGCCCGGCGATGAGCGCGCTCACCAACTCCACGTTCTGGTTGGCAGTCCTCACCGTCGCCGCGATCGGCATCGTGGCGGTGGCGGTGGCGGTGGTGCTGGTGTTGCGCCGCCTCACGCTCGAGCGCCTGCACCGGCTCGAAGCAAAATTCGTTGCCTTCGCGCCGGCGCCGCTCGGCGGCCGGGTGATGGGGTTGTTGAAACTCTTTTATGTCGCGGCGCTGTTTTGCGGCATCACGGCGTTCGCCCTGAGCATGTCGATCTGGCGCGCGCCGTGGCCGCCCGGCGGGGTCTCCGACCCGATCTTCAGGAATCCGCTGTTGTGGCTGACCTGGCTCGCCATCATGACGGCGACCATGCTGTGCGGTATCGTGGGCAGCGTGCTGGCGCGCGAAGGGCCGTAGGCCGCAGTCGCGGATAACGGGCGCAACGCCCAGGAGGGGACCATGCTGCCCAGATCTTTGCTGCCCAGATCTTTTGCCGTCTCTTTTGCTGTCCTGCCGAAGCTTCTTGCCGTCGTCATGGCGCTGATCTTCTTGGCGCTGATCTTCATCGCGCTGATCGGGCGCACCGATGCGGCGCGCGCGGTGGGCATTGGCGGGACCTGCGCCGGGGCCGCCGGTCTCGGCTGCGATTCCGGTTTGTGGTGCGAGCTCGAACCGGGCGCCTGCAAGCGGGCCGACGCTGAGGGCCGCTGCGTGCGTGTGCCGCATTCCTGCGGCTTGTCGTTCCGGACGGTTTGCGCCTGCGGTGGGCAAACCTACAGCAGCGATTGCCGGCGCGAGCGCGCCAAGGCGCAAAAGGACCACGACGGACCGTGCCGATAACGGCGCCGGCGCAACCGATCCATTGACGGCTATTGCTGCGCGCTCGCAGGCGCGGCGTTTTCAACCGACGCGATTTGCGTGGCCGCGGTCCGCGTCGGCTCGGGGGGCTTCGCCAAAATCCCGCCGATGATCATGCCGCCGAGAAACACGGCGATAATCGTTGCCATCACGACACCGTCGCGGCGCGGCGGGACATGGAGGTTGCGCAATTGCTTGCCCAACAGTTCCTGGTCTTGCGGATCCATTTGAAAATCTCTTCGTCGCTACAATACCGATAGAGAACGCGCTGGCCGGCAATGCGTTCCCTCCCGAATCCTTTGCGCTAATGCGTGCGGGCAGCGCCGTTGCGATAGCGCTTAAGTTGTGCGATGTTTCGCGACGGTTTTATTTCAGGGGGAAGACGATGAGGAATCGAGGCTCGCTTTTCGCCGTCGCCGCACTGGCCGGCGTGACGCTGACAAACGCCGCGCACGCGCAACAAGCGTCGCCGGGCGGGACAGTCAAGATCCTCGGTTGCGTCAGCCCAGGCGTCGAACTCTGTCTGATCATCACGAGTATCAGGAGCGGCAAAACCTACCAGATCAACGCCGCCAATCCGCCGCCGCCTCAAGGGACCGTTGTGCACCTGACCGGCACGATTGCTGGCGGGTTCGACTTTTGCCAGCAAGGGCCCATCCTCAACAACATCACATGGAGCTCTACGGCGTTGCTTTGCCCGGGCCCCAAGTAAGAATAAAATGTAAGAATAAAATCGCCGCAGCACGCCTAGAGCCAACGGGTCCGGCCCCGCAGGGCCAGCCCGATGACAAGGCTCGGCAAAACCCATCCTGCGCGCCGTGTTCGGCATATTGTTTTCCCGTAACAGGCGTGAAATCATCGATTGCACCTGGGGCTGACGCGCGGACGGCATATCGGCGGGCGCGCAGAGGCCGACAGGTTGAAAATGCGAAAAGCAAAGCATGAAGGGGAGGAACCGATGCGGAAGTTTTTGGGAATCTGCGCTGTGCTCACATTCGCTCTTGCGATGGGTCTATCGAGCAGCGCCGGCGCCAAGGTCGGCGATAAATGCGGGGGATTTTTCGGTCCATGGTGCGGCGCCAACGAATTTTGTCAAAAGCCGACCGGCGCTTGTTTCTCACCCGATATCTCAGGCAAGTGCGCCGTAAAGCCGGGCGTTTGTATTCTTCACAAAGGCGTACTCTATTTTCCGGTTTGCGGTTGCGACGGCGTCACCTACCCCAACAACTGCGAGCGCATGAAAGCGGGCGTCAGCGAGAAGCACGCCGGCAAGTGCTGATTTTTTCGACGCGCTGAAGACTTCGAGGCCGGGGGACGGGCGCAGCGAAGCCCGTCCCGAGGTCGTGCCGTCTCGCAGGGGCTATCCTGCGCGCCGGCGCGTTACCGCAATACCGTCGATGTCGGATTTGCTGCGTCCGCAGCGGAGAGCGCCGTTTCGATGGTGCTGAAGTGCGCCGTTTCGCCGGCCGCGGAGCGCAAGTTGCCGAGGAAGATGCCGGCCAGAAAGATCGCGGCGATTGCCAGTATCATCGTGCCGTCGTGGCGTGGCTGGATGTGAAGTCCGCGAAGCTGCCGGTCCAAAAGCTCCTGATCGCGCCGGGTCATGTCGATCTCCTCTGCAACGAGGTGTGTCCGCCTTCATCGGTAAGACAGTTGTCCGGCGCCGAGGTTCAAACGGCCAGCAAGAAAAATCCGGCGGGAGAATGCGCGGCCGCCAGCCTGCAAAAGGCGGATTTCCGGCGGATTGGTGCAGTGCACCGCGACGTTGGCGTCGCCGCGGTGCGATCGATTGCTAGGCACGCCGCCGCGCCGGTACGCGATAGGCCATGCGGGCGTGGCCCGCGCAGTATGAGAATCCGGCGATCGCTGCGTTGCCGCAAAAGGCAAAATCCGCGGCGTGCGGATCGCCGATCGGCCAGTGGCACTTGTCCTGCGCGATCTCGAGCAGCGAGCAGCGCTGCGCGCTGTCGATCGGCGCCGGTTCGGCGCCTGCGTCGGCGGCGATGCAAGGCGACTGCGCGTCAATCAAGCGAAAGAGCCGGCTTTGCGGCGCAAACCGCGGGGACCGGGCGCGTGGAGGGCTTGAACGCGCCGGTGCACCCGCGGGCCGCGCCGGCGACAGGCCGAGGCGATGGATTTTGCCGATCACGGCGTTGCGGGTGACGCCGATCTCGGCGGCGATCTGACTGCAGGTCAGGCCGCTGACGACGAAGTTTCGGAGCTGCTCGATGCGCTCCGCAGTCCAAGTCTCGATGCTCATGGTTCGATGCTCATCAAACGGCCTCGCGGTTGCCGCGGCCGGTTCTGGGCCGCCGACAGGGTGAGAGCCGCGCGCAACCGGCACCGCGAGACGGTAACAACCCCCAAAAGCGCAAATTCGGTGCGCGGCGGCCAAGTTAGCCCCAGAACTTCGCCTTACGACTTCGCCCCAAGGCTCAGCCCATGGCGCCGCGATCACCGAGCCGCATCCGCACCTAAGGGATTGCCAGCCCGCTGTTTTTTGCCCGGCCCCGGACCCTCAAGATGGACCGGAACCGCTTTAAGCTTGTTGAGCGAAAACCCTCGCCGGGAATCAAACTTGCACGATTCGATTCGCCTGCCAAGGGTTTTAACGATATTATAACCCTGTTTTAACCTGAGGCGTTTCCACCATGGCGCGACCCGAAAACCGCTCGGAGGCGAGGGCGCTCAGCCTGACGCTGCCGATCGAGACCTTCAATTATCTCGCTCTCCTGGCAACGCTCGGAAAGCTCGGCCGCACCGAGAACGAAGTGGCGACCCACATCCTGGTGCGCGAGGTCTATGCCATGCACGCGCGCGGCTTCCACGAGATGCGCATCCCGCCGCCGGCGGAGGAGGGCGGGTGAGTAAGCGTCGCAGGTTGCTGCGTACTGCGCGTTATTTGATGCCGATGAGCTCGACGTCGAAGATCAGCGTGGCGTTTGGCGGAATGGCGCCGCCGGCGCCGCGGGCGCCGTAGCCGAGATCGGGCGGAATGATCAGCGTGCGCTTGCCGCCGACCTTCATGGTCGAGACGCCTTCATCCCAGCCGCGAATGACCTGGCCGACGCCGATCTTGAACGCGAACGGCTCGTTGCGATCGACCGAGGAGTCGAATTTCTTGCCTTTGGTGCCGTCCTCATAAAGCCAGCCGGTGTAATGCATGACGCAGGTCTGGCCGGTTTTCGGCGAGGCGCCGGTGCCGGGTTGGGTGTCGATGATTTTCAGTCCGGAGGGCGTGGTCATGACGGGTTGGGCTCGGGTTGGGGTGACTGGGAGAGCGGCGATGGCGGCAAGTGCGAGCAAAGCCTCGCGGCGCGGAACGGCTCGCATTTGGTGGCTCCGTGAGATTGGCGACAGAGACTAGACCAAAGCGCCACAACGCGCCAATTCCGTCCATTTCAGAGCTTTGGCTATATCTTTCGCCCGCAATTGAGGTCTTCGGTGGGCAGGGATTCGCGTGATATCATCCGGGAGCTTGAGGCCGACGGGTGGCGTTTCATCGGTGCGAACGGCAGCCACCACCACTTCAAGCATCCAGTGAAGCCGGGCAAGGTGACGATTCCACATCCGCGCCGGGACTTGCATCCGAAGACATTGCGCTCGATCTATCGTCAGGCTGGATTGAAGGAACCGCGGTGAGTGCCATGGCAGGATACATCGCACTGGTGCACAAGGACGAAGGCACAAGCTACGGCGTGAGCTTTCCCGACGTGCCCGGCTGCATCGCCGCCGGCGATACGTTCGAGGAGGCGATTGCCAATGCTACCGAAGCGCTGGCGTCGCATTTCGCGCTGATGAAGGCGGACAGCGACGCTATTCCAGCGCCCCGCAGTTTCGAACAGCTCCGGCGCGATCCCGAATTTATCGACGACAGCGCCGACGCCATCGTCACGATGGTGACGCCGCGCACGGAAATGGCGGCGGCGGAGTAGCTGTTTCGGATCGTAGTTCAATTGTAGCCCGGATGGAGCGAAGCGAAATCCGGGGCCGCCCTCACGGACTTCTGAGCCGTTCCCGGATTACGCTGTGCTCCATCCGGGCTACGCTTGCTGCGCTTGCTTTCGTGCAAGTGTAAAGCCGAGATGAAACACGCGAGGGAGCGATAATGCCGCAACGGGTTTTGATCACCGCCGGCGCCGCCGGCATCGGCCGCGAATTCGCGCGCGCGTTTGCCGCGACCGGCTCAAGCGTGTTCGTCTGCGACATCGACGCCAAGGCGCTCGATGCGATTGCGAAGGACATCCCCGGCTTGATCGCGCGGCCTTACGACATGTCGCGCCGCGCCGACATCGAGCGCATGGTGCCGGACGCGGTCGAAAAACTCGGCGGGCTCGACGTGCTGATCAACAATGCCGGCATTTCGGGAATGACGCTGCCGGTCGTCGATTATCCGCCGGACGACTGGGACAAGGTGGTCGCGGTCAATCTCACCGCCATGTTCGACGTCACCAGGCTTGCGATCCCGCATCTGAAGCTTTCCAAAGCCGGCGTCATCATCAACATGTCGTCGGTCGCCGGCCGCTATGGCTTTGCCAACCGCAGCCCCTACGCCGCCACCAAATGGGCCGTGATCGGCTTCACCAAGACGCTGGCGATCGAGCTCGGCGAGTGCGGCATCCGCGCCAACGCGATCGCGCCCGGCGCGGTCGAGGGCGACCGCATCGAGCGCGTCTTCGCCGGCCGCGCCCAGATCAGCGGCAAGTCGGTCGACGGAGGTGCGCGCCGACGGCGATGGCCGCGCAGTCGATCAAGGCGATGATCGACCCGAAAGACATCGCGGCGCTCGCGGTGTTCCTCGCCTCCGACGCGGCCAAGTCGATCAGCGGCCAGGTGCTGCCGATCGATAATGACAGGCAGCGGGCGTGATGGTTTCTGGGGGCTGGGTTGGTGGCCCGGATGGAGCGGAGCCCATCTCGTCAGGGCTGCCTATTTTGCGAATTGATTTATATCGTGGAGAGTCTCTCGAAGATCGTTTGCAATCGCTCCCGGTGCCAGGTTGCGAATAATTTGGGTGGCGGTTATGGAAATACCTAGGTTTTTTTGAAGCCGACTGTTGAGCGTAGCCAGGAGTTGCTTCCCGGGGACGACTGTCATTCGGCGACTGCGATCGGCCCAATTCTCGTCCAGTTTGGCGATTGCTTCGCTTGCGACGGTCGCCGGATCTTTTGAAGTTCGGTTCGCAAAGTAACGCATTCGGTTTGAGATAGCTTGACTTAACACGGCCGATTTCATTTCGGCGGTGATTTCATCAATCATCTCTTCGACATTTTCGGTCGAGATTTTAACAGCAGGCCCTTTCCGGTCCGAAAGGCGATCGCTAATTGCCCGTGCAATCGCGCTCGGAACAAGTAAATAATTTTCCAGTTCCTTTCTCTCTAGAACATGAAAGTGCGGCACGGAACCGCGGGCATCGCGAGTAAGCTCGTCTATCTCTTCCGTGCAGCGGTAGTCACGGTCCAAAATCGCGGCAATCGCAATCTCAGACTTGAGTAACTTCTTCAAATGTCCATGCGGCGTCCTCAATCCGTTGACGTTGGCTAAAGCCACCGATCGGAACCGCCGTAATGTTCAATTTTCTGCAAGATCAACGAAACCCAACCGCGCCGCGAAACGTCGAAGTAGGCGATAATCGTCGCCTTCCAAAAACAATATTTTGCCGCGCGATAGGCGCGCGAGATGAATATTTTGTGCAGACCCTATGCTAAAGAGCGCCTCTTGCAATCCCTCTATATGCGACTCGGGTTGCGAACCTTTTTGCTTTATTGACGATGATCACATCGTCATGTTCTGCCTCGTTCACCATCTCCGCAGAGTGAGTCGCCCAAATTATCTGTTTGTTTGTAGCCTTTAGAAGATGAAACAGACGATGCTGTAAATCTGGATGAAGATAAATTTCAGGCTCGTCTACTATCAGTACATTTGCGGCTGCAGAGTTCGTTATATGTGTTAAAAGTTGCAACCAAACTTGAAAACCAAAGCCCGCCCAACAGAGTTCCCGATCCACCCGGCCTTCGGTACAAAACATGGTCAGGCGAGGGGGGTATGTCCTGTTCAGTTCGGGCCGGAAATCGTCATGCCCTCCCAAGTTCTCTCAACTAGGTCTTGAAAGAGGGGAAATTCGTCCGACCACCTGTACCAGATGTTCCTAAACATTCGGTGCGCTCGTCGTGTGCCAATTGATTGGCGGACGTATTCATCTGAAAGAAGCTCTTCCTCTTCTTCAAGGGATCCGAGTGTAGGAATCGAATAGATCGATATTGGAAAATGCCGTTTGAATTGGCTCGTATTTGCTGTCCGTTGTCGCGCATCAATGGTTAGGATGCACCGAGAGTTATCGTAGAACGTCAATTTGAGCTTGTTGCCGTTGTTCAGCGAGAAGGTGATGGAGGTTTCTCTGTTCGTCTCGTAGTCAAAATGGATATTGGCAAGTGAGATGGGAATTTGAGGAACTGGAATATCGTAGCCAACGACTGCTTGCTCATTGACTTGGAGCGGGGAGGGGTTGCGCCTTGAAGCAAAGCTATGCGCAACCATCATTATTCGAAATGCGTCGAGAATTGTCGATTTTCCCGCATTATTCGGGCCAACTAAAACATTCATGTCCTTCAGGTGGATTGCAAAGTCCCTGAGTGACTTGAAGTTTTGAAATCTGACTGCGGTAAACATTTCGCTTCCGCTACTACCTGACTACGCGCGTTCTGACGATTGACAATCATGGGTAAAATTTTCACGGAAAATCGAAGAATCGACCCCCGAATCCACGCTGGATTTGGGGGACGGGAACTCCGAAGTCAACTACACCCCGTCGTGCCGCCGCACGTATCGCACTTCAAACACGTGCCATTCCGCACCAGCGTGAAATTCAAGCACTCCGAGCACATCTCGCCCTCATAGCCCTTGGCCTTGGCCTCGGCGCGGCGTTCGGCGGCGACGGCTTTGGCGTCGGTCTTCGGTCCATTGCATTTGCTCGAGCGCTTGCGTCGGCGAGAGTTTTTGCTCGGGCTCGGCTTTCAGCGCGGTCGAGCCGGAGATTTCGCCGCGCGGGCTTGCGGAGGACAGCGACGTCACGTTGGAGACTGCCCCACCTCGGCCGGCTTCGCCGGCCGATCCTCCCCCTGCAGGGGAGGATGAAGTCAGGTCCGCGCCGCCTTGCATCACTTTCAGGCGGTCGGTGCGCGAGCGGGTGAGGCCCTTGGAGACGTAGCGGCCTTCGGTGGCCGGGCGGCCTTCTTCGACGCCTTTGCCGAGCGCGTCAAAGCCTTCGTCGGTCGGATCGACGTGGGCGAGGTCGAAGCGCTCCATGTAGGAGACCGCGAGCTCGCGGAACACGTAGTCCAGGATCGAGGTGGCGAACTTGATCGAGTCGTTGCCCTGCACCGGGCCGGACGGCTCGAAGCGGGTGAAGGTGAAGGCATCGACATATTCGTCGAGCGGCACGCCGTATTGCAGGCCGAGCGACACCGCGATGGCGAAGTTGTTGAGGAGCGAGCGCAGCGCCGCGCCCTCCTTGTGCATGTCGATGAAGATCTCGCCGAGCCGGCCGTCGTCGTATTCGCCGGTGCGCAGATAGACCTTGTGGCCGCCGACCACGGCCTTTTGCGTATAGCCCTTGCGCCGGTCGGGCATGCGCTCGCGCTCGCGCATCACCACGATGCGCTCGACGACTTTCTCGACGATCTTTTCCGACAGCGCCGGCGGCGCGCGACGCCGCCGGCTTGTCGATGAACGCCTCGATGACGTCGTCGTCCTCTTCCTCGTCGGCGATGAGCTGGCTTTGCAGCGGCTGCGACAGCTTTGAGCCGTCGCGATAGAGCGCGTTGGCTTTCAGGCCGAGCTTCCAGGAGAGAATGTAAGCGGCCTTGCAGTCCTCGACCGTCGCCTCGTTCGGCATGTTGATGGTCTTGGAGATGGCGCCGGAGATGAACGGCTGCGCCGCCGCCAGCATGCGGATATGGCTGTCGACCGAGAGATAGCGCTTGCCGGTGCGGCCGCACGGATTGGCGCAGTCGAACACGGCGTAATGCTCGGGCTTCAGGTGCGGCGCGCCCTCGACCGTCATGGCGCCGCAGACGTGGATGTTGGCCGCCTCGATCTCGCGCTTGGTGTAGCCCATATGCGCGAGCAGGTCGAAGCTCGGCGCCGCGAGGTCTTCGGCGTCGACGCCGAGTTGGTCACGCAGGAATTCGGCGCCCGAGCGTCCACTTGTTGAAGGCGAACTTGATGTCGAAGGCGGTCGGCAAAGCCTTTGCCACCTTCTCGATCGCTTCGTCGGTGAAGCCTTTGGCCTTCAAGGTGGTGTTATTGATCGCGGGCGCCTGGCCGAGCGAGCCGTGGCCGACCGCATAGGCCACGATCTCGGCGATCTCGCTGTCGCGATAGCCGAGCACGCGCAAGCGCTTCCGGCACGGCGCGGTTGATGATCTTGAAGTAGCCGCCGCCGGCGAGCTTCTTGAACTTCACCAGCGCGAAGTCGGGCTCGATGCCGGTGGTGTCGCAATCCATCACCAGGCCGATGGTGCCGGTCGGCGCCACCACGCTGGCCTGCGCATTGCGGTAGCCGTGCGCCTCGCCGAGCTTGAGCGCGCGATCCCAGGCCTTCTTGGCATGTTCGGCGAGCTTTTGATCGGGATTGGCCTTGTGGTCGAGCGGCACCGGCGGCGTCGACATCTGCTCATAGCCGGTGCGCTCGCCGTAAGCGGCGCGGCGATGGTTGCGCATCACGCGCAGCATGTGCTCGCGATTTTCCGAAAACCGCGGGAACGGGCCGAGCTCGGCCGCCATTTCGGCCGAGGTGGCGTAGGAGATGCCGGTCATGATCGCCGACAGCGAACCGCAAATGGCGCGGCCGGCTTCGAAGTCGTAGGGAATGCCCGACGACATCAGCAGGCCGCCGACGTTGGCGTAGCCGAGGCCGAGCGTGCGGAAATCGTAGGAGCGCTGCGCGATCTCGCGCGACGGGAACTGCGCCATCAGCACCGAGATTTCCAGCACGATGGTCCACAGCCGCACCGCATGCTCGTAGCCTTCGACGTCGTAAAGCTCGCTCTTGAGCTTTTCGCCGGTGGCGGCGGCGGGCAGCGCCTGGGTGTGGAAGGCGAGCAGGTTCAGCGACGCCAGATTGCACGCGGTGTCGTCGAGGAACATGTATTCCGAGCACGGATTCGACGCGATGATCGGCCCCGACGCGGCGCAGGTGTGCCAGTCGTTGATGCGTGGTATGGAATTGCAGGCCGGGATCGGCGCTGGCCCAGGCGGCGTGGCCGATCTTCTCCCACAGATCGCGCGCCTTGATCGTCTTGGCGATTTTTCCGCCCTTGGTGCGCCAGAACAAATCCCAGTCGCGATCGGCTTCGACCGCTTTCAAGAACTCGTCGGTGACGCGCACGGTGTTGTTGGAATTCTGGCCGGAGACCGTGAGATAGGCGTCCGAATCCCAATCGGTGTCGTAGATCGGGAAATGGATGTCGGTATAGCCCTGCTTGGCGAACTGGATGACGCGGCGGATGTAATTGTCCGGCACGTGGTTCTTGCGCGCCGCCTTGATCTCGCGGCGCAGCACCGGGTTCTTCTCCGGATCGAAGCAATCGTCGCCGGAGCCTTCGCAGTTCACGCAAGCTTTCAGGATCGCGCGCAGGTGGCGCTGGTTGATCTTGGAGCCGGTGACGAGGTTGGCGACCTTCTGCTCCTCGATCACCTTCCAGTCGATGAACTGCTCGATATCGGGATGGTCGGCATCGAGGATCACCATCTTGGCGGCGCGGCGCGTGGTGCCGCCCGACTTGATGGCGCCGGCGGCGCGGTCGCCGATCTTCAGAAAGCTCATCAGGCCCGACGACTTGCCGCCGCCCGACAGCCGTTCGCCTTCACCGCGCAGTTTTGAGAAATTCGAGCCGGTGCCGGAGCCGTATTTGAACAGGCGCGCTTCCCGCACCCAAAGGTCCATGATGCCGCCCTCGTTGACGAGGTCGTCGGCGATCGACTGGATGAAGCAGGCGTGCGGCTGCGGATGCTCGTAGGCGGTAGCCGATTGCACCAGCTTGCCGGTTTTGAAATCGACGTAGTAGTGGCCCTGGCTCGGGCCGTCGATGCCATAGGCCCAATGCAGGCCGGTGTTGAACCATTGCGGCGAGTTCGGCGCCACCATCTGCATCGCCAGCATGTAGCGGTGCTCGTCGAAGAAGGCTTGCGCGTCGGCCTCGGAGGAAAAATAGCCGCCCTTAAAACCCCAATAGGTCCAGGTGCCGGCGAGCCGGTCGAAAACCTGCTTGGACGATTGCTCGCCGATGAAGCGTTCCTTCTCGGGCAGCGCCTTGCAGCGCGTCTTCGTCGGCGACGCTGCGCCACAGCCAGGACGGGACGGTCTCTTCCTCGACCTTTTTCAGGCGCGCGGGCACGCCGGCTTTGCGGAAATATTTCTGCGCCAACACGTCGGAGGCGACCTGCGACCATTGCTCCGGCACTTCCACGTTCTCGGCGTGGAATACGACGGAGCCGTCCGGGTTGCGGATCTCGCTCGTGGTCAGACGGAAGGCGATGTCCGCGTACGGGGACTGTCCCTCTTTGGTGTAGCGCCGCTCGATCCGCATTTTCTGCCCCTTTCAAGTCTCAGTTTCTCATATCGGAGGCCCTGCGGACTACTCCGCTTGATATAGGCCCGCCGACGGTTTCCCGCGACGCGGCAGCGATCTTGCGCCGCATCGGTCTCACCCCAGTCGCTTTAGTTCGACACCCCAACTCGGTCGTACTTGTCGGTCTACTTGGCCCGGCCTGTCACCGGGTCTTCTTTCGCCGCGTCCGGGTCCCGCCAGAGGCAAAGAGACTTATGCCTCGCGCTGGCGTGCAGCGCGGTGCCCGTCCCAAACCCCTTTTTGGAGAGCCCGGCGGACTCCGATACCCGCGCGCCGAACAATTGGAGGCTAGGCCAAGCCGGTCGCGCCCGTCAAGAGATAGTATCAATAAGTAAATGAACCCACCACATATGGGGATAGCGGGGACGAATCGGGAGGGGATGCGCAAGTATCGGAGATTCGTGGGGAATCTCAAATGGCGCAGCAGTCGCGGCGGCGATTTGGGTGTGCGCAACGCCAACGCGGCGCAATTTTTAGAGCCTTGGCGAGCCGCCTCGATCGGGCATTTCGCGCCACGTGGTTTCTGCTTCGAAAATGGCGCCGTCACCGTCCTGTCACGCAACGACGGGGCTTTCTCGCTGATTCTGAGTGAGAGGGCCTGAGAAAACCGGTACTTCCGTCATCCACGACTGAAAGATGGGCGGTAAGTCATTGAAACGACTTGGCGACTCAACGGTGCGCAAAAGTGCACCGGGTTGGCGTGGAACCCGGCCCCGATATTGGCGACGGTAACCGGCCGCTGCCGCGCGCGCCGAGCCGGTAGAGCGGCACCGGCGCGCCCCGACAACGATTAACCTTAAAGAAGTCTTACTTTTCGCTTGCCCTTCGCTTTCCTTGACGGGGCAGGAGGGGGACGTCGATAACCTTTCATTAATGGTCGGGTGTGAGTTCCAGCGTCGGCTTCGCGCGGGGCGTATTGGTGCTTTTGCCGCCCTCGTGGTCGGCTGCACGCAAATCGTCGGCTGTGCCCAAGCCATCCATAACGATCCGATCAACACCCAGCTCACCGGCGCGCCGCAAATGCAGGCCGCCGAGCTCGGCGTCGATGCCAAGCCGACGCTCGACGACACCGTCGTCGCGGTGACGTTCTCGGGCGGCGGCACGCGGGCCGCGGCATTTTCCTACGGCGTGCTGCAAGGCTTTGACGAAACGCGCGTCGAGTATGGCGGCCGCGCCATGTCGCTCCTGGACCAGCTCGACTTCGTCTCCGGCGTTTCCGGCGGCTCGGTGCTGGCCGCCTATTACGGCCTCAAGAAGCGGGCGGCGATGACCGACTTCAAGCAGCGTTTTTTGCTCGCCAATGGCGAGGAAGCGCTGCAGACCGATTTAAGCTTCCTCAACCTCGCCAAGGGGCTGAGCGGCGGCATCAACGACTCCACCGGTTTCCCGCGCTGGCTCGACGCCCATCTGTTCGGTGGCGCGACGTTCAAGGACATGACCAGGGGCGGCTCGCCCGAGGTCTGGATCAACGCCGCCGACATCTACAATCGCACGGCTTTCATTTTTGCCGATGTCACGTTCCGCGCGCTGTGCAGCGATCTGGCGAATTATCCGCTCTCGATGGCCGTGGCCGCGTCCGCAGCCGTGCCGGTGGTGTTCGCGCCGGTCGTCATCCAGAACTATCCGGGCGGCTGCCCGGCGGCACTGCCGCCCTGGGTCGAGCGCGTGCGCAACGACGACACCGCCGCGCCCCTGATCCGCGCCTATGCCGATGCGCTGGAGCGTTACCGCACCGGCGACATCAAATACGTCAAACTCCTCGACGGCGGCATTGTCGACAATTACGGGCTTGCCGGCTTCACCATTTCGCTGTTGGCCGCGAACGCGCCCTATGGTCCGCTGGCGCCGCGCGAGGCGGTCAAGCTGCGGCGCCTGCTTTTCCTCGTCGTCGATTCCGGCCGCGGTCCGTCCGGGAGCTGGGCGCAGACCGTCGCCGGGCCGGCCGGCGTCGATCTCATCAATGCCACGTCCGATACCGCCATGACCTCGAGCGCCATCGGCAGCTACACCTCGTTCGACACCACCATGGACCAGTGGCGCAACAATCTGGTGAATTGGCGTTGCCGCCTCTCCGAAGCCGAGCGCAGCCGCCTCGGCGCGCCGCCGGGTTGGAATTGCAAGGACGTGAAATTCTTTGTCGGCCGCATTTCGTTCGATCAATTGGGCCCGGATCGCTCGGCGGCGCTCAACGCCGTCGAGACGCGGCTGAAACTGCCGCCCGATCAGGTCGACATGCTGATTGACGCCGGCCGCGACGCGCTCAAGGCCAACAAGGTGTTTCGCGAATTTCTCAACGCCGGGCCGCGTTTGCGGCCGCCGCCGCCGCGGCCACGCAGCGCGCCGGTGGCAAGTGCCGCGCCAGTTCCTCAAGCAGCCGGTCCGCAAGAAGCGCACGCCGCCGAAGAGCAGCCGCAGTGACGCGGCGTGACGCCGGATGACGCCGCGCCGGCGCGGCCGGCTTGATTAAGCGCCCATTTAAGCGTTCAATTTTGATCGGTTCCAAACGGCGGCCATAACGCCGGCAAAACTTGCTTTCGGTGAAGTGGCGGGAGGAAAAATCATGGACGAGATTCAACGGCGCGCCTTCATGAAGGGCGCGGCCATCGGCGCGCTCGCGTTTTCGGTCGGCGGCGCCGAAGTCATGCTGACGCCGCGGCAGGCGCAGGCGCAGAACGTTCCGCTGCGCACGCTCACCCCCGAACAGGCGGCCACGCTGGGCGCCATGGGCGAGGCGCTCGTTCCCGGCGCCAAGGACGCCGGTGTCGTCAATTTCGTCGATCAGCAGCTTTCGATTCCGGCCGAGCAGGCGCTGCTCGAAGCGCGCATCATGAATGTGCGGCCGCCTTACGCGAATTTCTATCGCGCCGCGCTCGGCGCCATCGAGGGCGCGAGCCAGGCCAAGTTCAGCAAAGCCTTCACCGCCCTGACGGCGGCCGAGCAGCACGACTTCATCGATCTCATGCGCCAGAACAAGCTCGACGGCTGGAAGGGGCCGGGCGCGCCCTTTGTCTATTTCCTGCTGCGCACCGACGCGGTCGACGTCGTCTACGGCACCATGGATGGCTACGCCCATCTCGGCGTGCCCTATCAGCCCCATATCGCCCCGACGCAGAGCTGGTGAGGAGCGCATCATGGCTACTCAAGATTCGGCCAACGAAAAAGTCGATGTCGTCATTGTCGGCGCCGGCGCTTCCGGCTCGGTCTATGCCGCGGTGCTGGCGAAAGCCGGCAAGAAGGTCGTGCTGCTTGAAATCGGGACCGGACTGGCAGCTCGGCGATCTGATCAGCTCGGATTTCTGGGGCCGCCGGGTCAAGCCGGCCGGGCCGCCGTTCCTGCTCGAAGGCAAGAACCCTTATGGCTATGTCTACCAAGCCGGCTGGGGTGTCGGCGGCGCGGCGCTGCACTACTTCGCCAATTTCCCCCGCCTGATGCCGAACGACTTCAAGGTCAAAACCACTTACGGCAAGGGCCTCGACTGGCCGATCGATTATGCCGACATCGCGCCGTACTGGGACAAGGTCGCCGACGACGTCGGCGTCTCCGGCGATGCCAAGGCCGAGGAAATCTGGCGGCCGGCGGGAAAGCCCTATCCGATGCCGCCGATGAAGACGTTTCCCGGCGGCGACGTCTGGAAGAAAGGTTTCGAGGCGGTCGGCATGCGGCTCACGCCCGCCGCGGTCGGCATCAACTCGACGGAATACAAAGGCCGGCCGGCCTGCATCTATGACGGCTGGTGTCATGTCGGCTGTCCGATCGGCGCGCTGGCGAACCCGCTCGTCACCTATCTCGGCGATGCGCGAAAGGCCGGCGCGGAGGTGCGCGCGCACTCAACGGTGACGCGCGTCCTCACCGCGGCGGACGGCAAGCGCGTCACCGGCGTCGAATATTTTGACGCCAAGAAGGAAAAGCAGGTGCAGGAGGCGAGCGTCGTCGTGCTCGCCGCGTGGTCGGCGCAGAATCCGCGCCTCATGCTCAACTCGGCGACCGACAAGCATCCGAACGGGCTCGCCAATTCAAGCGGGTTTTTAGGCAAATATCTGACGGCGCACTTCGCTTCCGCCACCTCGGCGATGTTCGACGAGGATCTGCAGCCCTATATGGGAACGATCGCCGCGCAATATTTCTCCTACGATCTCTACGACAAGAACGCGCACAAGGACAAAGGCGCGTTCGGCTCGACCTTCATCGTTGCCGGCTCGGCGCAGCGCTATAGCGCGCTCGGCGGCGTCGCCAATGCGCGCGTCGATCTGTTCGGCGCCGAATTGGCCGCGTTCATGAAGCGCGCCGCGCGCGGCTATACCCGCATCAGCGCCTTCGCCGAGGAAATGCCGGTGCTCGACAATCGCGTGGAGCTGGCGACCGACAAGGACGAGTTCGGCATGCCGCTCGGCAAGATCACCCACGGCTTCAACGACGACGCGGTGGCCTTGTTCAACGCCAATTTCGACAAGGGTTTGGAAATCGCCAAGGCGACCGGCGCCAAGGACGTCTGGCCGAACAAGGGCGCGATGCCGACCATCCATCTCATGGGCGGCACCATCATGGGCCACAACGCGGGCAACTCGGTGACCGACAGCTACGGCACCACCCACGAGATTCCCAATCTCTGGATCGCCGGGCCGGGCATCTTTCCCGACAAGCGGCGCGCCGAACCCGACCTACACCATCTTCGCGCTGTCGCTGCGCGGGGCGGAGAATTTGGCGAAGAATTGGGGGACGTTCGCGGGGTGATGAAGGCTCGAATTCGTCGTCATGGCCGGGCTTGTCCCGGCCATCCACGCCTTGTTATGCGGTGAAAATAGACGTGGATGCGCCGCGATGCAAGACGCGGACGAGCAGATGTAACGAGAATTTCATCGGCTGAGTGCCCGTCGAATGATTTCTGCTGCGCTTTGATAGGTCTTTAGGTAGTCGGCGAGATCGCGTTCGCAATGATCTCAAGAGAGCGTTCAACCGCAGAGTTAGCAGTGGAAAATCGAGGTGAAATCTCAAGCGTCTTCTTTGCCAGCATGCTTGAATCGGTCGATGGCCCTGAGAATTGCACCAATCGATCAGGCCAGCGTCGGAGGCAATGTCTAGAATACCTCAGCCTTCACATCGTCAGCAATGCGCTTGCACGGCCTCGGCTCGATCGATCTGACAGCATTTCAGCGCTTGACGGCTCGATGCGAGTAGCTTCCTTGATCATGTCGTTGGAGCACCGACCATGCGGAGCCCACGTGAACTTGGCATCATCTGGACGTCGATCAGCACATCGAGATCGCTGTCCTCGCGGGACATCGCCGCGGGCAGCGTGAAGCCGAAAATGGCAAGCCGCGTCACGCCCTCGGCGCGCAGCGCCGGGGCGGTCTCCTTCAGCTTGGCGATGATCTCGTCGCGGGTCATGCGTCGAGTATATCACAGAATGTGAACTCGGTCTTACTCCGCCGCCGCCTTGGAGTGCCCGAGCCGCCTGTTGAGCGACTTCAACAAATCCTCGGCGGCCTCGGCGATCACGGTGCCGGGCGGGAAGATCGCTTCGGCGCCGGCTTTCTTGAGCGCCTCGTAGTCCTGCGGCGGCACGACGCCGCCGACCACGATCATGATATCGCCGCGGCCTTGTTGGTCAGCTCGGCTTTCAGCTCCGGCACCAAGCGTCAGATGCGCGGCGGCGAGCGAGGAGACGCCGAGGATGTGCACGTCGTTCTCGACCGCCTGGCGCGCGGCTTCGGCCGGCGTTGCGAACAGCGCGCCGATATCGACGTCGAAGCCGAGATCGGCGAAGGCGGTGGCGATCACCTTCTGGCCGCGGTCGTGGCCGTCCTGGCCGATCTTGGCGACCAGGATGCGCGGGCGGCGGCCTTCGTCGTCCTCGAATTGGCTGACGAGTTTCTGCACCCGTTCGACGGCATCCGTCATGCCGACCTCCCGCCTGTAGACGCCGGAGATGGCCTTGATCTCCGCCTGATGGCGACCGAACACCTCTTCGAGCGCCAATGAAATCTCGCCGACCGTGGCCTTGGCGCGCGCCGCGTCGATGGCGAGCGCCAAAAGATTGCCGTTGCCGCCCGCGGCGTTGCGCGTCAGCGTCGCCAGCGCCTCGGCGACCGCCTTCGGATCGCGCTCGCGCTTGAGTCGGGTGAGCTTGTCGACCTGCAATTGCCGCACCGCGCCGTTGTCGATCTTGAGAACGTCGATTTGCGCCTCGCTCTCGGGCCGGTATTTGTTGACGCCGATCACCGCCTGCGCGCCGGCATCGATGCGCGCCTGTGTGCGCGCGGCGGCTTCCTCGATGCGCAGCTTCGGCAGGCCGGCTTCGATCGCCCGCGTCATGCCGCCGAGCGCCTCGACTTCCTCGATATGGCCCAGCGCCTGCGTGACGAGATCGTGGGTCAGCCGCTCGACATAGAACGAGCCGCCCCACGGATCGATCACCCGCGTGGTGCCGCTTTCCCGCTGCAGCACGATTTGCGTGTTGCGGGCGATGCGGGCGGAAAAATCCGTCGGCAGCGCCAGCGCCTCGTCGAGCGCATTGGTGTGCAGCGACTGGGTGCCGCCGTGAATCGCCGCCATGGCCTCGATGGCCGTGCGCGCCACGTTGTTGAACACGTCCTGCGCGGCGAGCGACCAGCCGGAGGTCTGGCAATGGGTGCGCAGCGACAGCGAGCGCTCGTCCTGCGGGTTGAACGGCTTCATCAGCTTGGCCCAGAGCAGGCGCGCGGCGCGAAGCTTCGCCACTTCCATGAAATAATTCATGCCGATGCCGAAGAAGAACGACAGCCGCGGCGCGAAGCGATCGATGGCGAGGTTCGCGGCCAGCCCAGCGCGCACATATTCGACGCCGTCGGCGAAGGTATAGGCGAGCTCGAGATCGGCGGTCGCGCCGGCTTCCTGCATGTGATAGCCGGAGATCGAGATCGAGTTGAACTTCGGCATATGCGCCGAGGTGTAGGAGAAAATATCGGAGATGATGCGCAGCGACGGTTTTGGCGGATAGATATAGGTGTTGCGCACCATGAACTCTTTGAGAATATCGTTCTGGATGGTGCCGGCGAGTTTTTCCGGCGGCACGCCTTGTTCTTCCGCCGCCACGATGTAGAGCGCCAGCACCGGCAGCACGGCGCCGTTCATGGTCATCGACACCGACATCTGGTCGAGCGGGATGCCGGCGAACAGCGTGCGCATGTCGTAGATCGAATCGATCGCCACGCCCGCCATGCCGACGTCGCCCGAGACGCGCGGGTGATCGCTGTCATAGCCGCGATGGGTGGCGAGATCGAAGGCGATCGAGAGACCTTTTTGGCCGCCGGCGAGATTGCGGCGGTAGAAGGCGTTGGAATCCTCCGCCGTGGAGAAGCCGGCATATTGCCGGATGGTCCACGGCTGGGTGACGTACATGGTCGGGTAGGGGCCGCGCAGGAATGGCGCGATGCCGGGATAGCCATCGAGGTCGGGAATACCGGCGAGATCGGAGGCCTGGTAGCTGCTCTTTACCGAAATACCTTCTGGCGTGAGCCAGGGGGCAGCTGGCGCAGTGCTCGCGGCCGGCGCATCGGCGAAAGCCATCTGACTGAAATCCGGGATCTGGCTCATCGGTCCATCTGATCCTTTGGTCGCCCGGCGGTATCCGATTAAATCTATCACGCACTGCAACAAATTGCGACTGGATAGCTGTTGTCCGGCCGCACTGCAGCCATGGTTATCATCATGCTGGGCGCAATCCCGCGCCGCCGCCCGGTCCCGCCGCTTGCACGATCCCAAACCCATCCGCCAAACCACCAGCGCCGCGGCCCAATGGGCGCCGCT
This sequence comes from uncultured Alphaproteobacteria bacterium, assembly GCA_963831975.1. Lineage (GTDB taxonomy): Bacteria > Pseudomonadota > Alphaproteobacteria > Rhizobiales > Xanthobacteraceae > BOG-931. Next base: position 208,144 of record CAWHSO010000018.1, on the reverse strand, counting down.
GGCGCACTTCATTGCCGCGGATGCGCGGCTTGAGCGCTGGGCGGCGCAACGGCCGGCCACCGCTTTCACCTACGAGTTCATCCGCTTCGGCGTGAAGCAGGCCTGGGCCTGTTTGTTCGGCGGCGCCATGGTGGCGCTGATCGTCGGCACGTCATTGTGGTACCCGCGCGGCGCGGTGCTGGCGCGCTACGATTTCATGTTCCTGATGGCGCTCGCCATCCAGGCCGCCATGCTGGCGTTCAAGCTCGAAACGCTCGACGAGGCCAAGGTCATTCTCATTTATCACGTGGTCGGCACCATCATGGAAGTGTTCAAGACCGACGTCGGCTCCTGGATCTATCCGGAGCCGAGCATCTTCCACGTCGCCGGCGTTCCGCTGTTCTCCGGCTTCATGTATGCCTCGATCGGCAGCTATATCGCACGCGCCTGGCGGCTGTTCGATTTCCGCTTCACCCACCATCCGCCGCTGTGGTCGGTCGATCTTCTTGGGACTGGCGATCTATGCCAATTTCTTCGCGCACCATTACACGATCGATCTGCGGATTTTTCTGTTCGCGGCGGCGGCGCTGTTGTTCGGCCGCACCTGGATCTATTACCGCATCCACCACCACTACCGCCGCATGCCGCTGTTGCTCGGCCTGTTCCTGGTGGCGCTGTTCATCTGGATCGCCGAGAACCTCGGCACCTTGACCAAAACTTGGCTCTACCCGCACCAGATGGCGGGCTGGTCGGCGGTGTCGCTGGGCAAGCTCGGCTCGTGGTTTTTGTTGCTGATCATCAGCTACGCGCTGGTCGCGATCGTCAACCGGCCGCAAAAGTTCGAGGCAGAGCTGGCGGGCAACGACGAGTCTCAGCCGGCCAAAATCTGATACGCCGCCCGCAGCGTCGCCAGCGCATCGCAACCGGCGTGGATGAAGGTTGCACGCCGGCATTGCGATAAGTGGTTTCGGTCTTGCCCGGCTGTCCGGCAAGATAGATGTGCCGCGCGCCTGCCGCCTTGAGCGCGGCGGCGGCGGCTTCGGCCTCGCTCTCATAGGTCTTGTCCGATCCGCACAGGCAGGCGAGCGCGGCGCCCGATGCCTTGAAGGCCGCGGCGAGCGGGGAGGGGCCGTCTTCGCTGCTCACCGCTTCGATGCCGCCGGCCTCGAAAAAGTTCTTGGCGAAGTTGGCGCGGGCGTTGAAGTCGGCGGCCTTGCCGAGCGTGGCCAGGAAAACTTTCGGCCGCGCGCCGGTCGCGGCCAGGATTTTGTCCGACGCGTCGCGCAGCTGTTCGAACGGTTCGGCGAGGCGGATGCGCGGCAGCGCCGCGGCGGTGATTGCCATATCGTCTTTCGGCAGCGCCGCCGGCGCCACGTCGAGAACCGCGGGCAAAACCTCATTGATGTCCGGATATTCGTTGGTGCCGGTGAGAATGTCGGTGCGGCGGGCGATCGCGCTTTCGCGCTCGGCGCGCACCGCCGCGGCATGCCGTTGAATGAGGCCGGTTTCCAGCGCCGCCCACACGCCGCCGGCCTGCTCGATCTCGCGGAAGGCCGACCACGCCGCGGTGCAGAGCGCGTGCGTCATGGCTTCCAGTGCGCCGGAGCCGGCGGCCGGATCGGCGACGCGGGCGAGGTTCGATTCTTCCAGCAGCACAAGCTGAGTGTTGCGCGCGACGCGGCGGGCGAATGGGTCGGGCAGACCGAGCGGCGCGGTGTGCGGCAGCACCGTGATGGCTATCGGCGCCGCCCAAGCCCGCGGCGGCGACCGCGATGGTCGTGCGCAACATGTTCACGTACGGGTCGCGCTTCGTCATCATGCGCCAGGCGGTCTCGGCCGCGATCATGACCGGCTTCGGCGTGAGAGCGCAGGCTTGCTCGACGCGCGCCCACAGTTTTCGCGCGGCGCGAAATTTCGCCATGGTCAAGAACTGATCGGCATCGGCCGACAGCCGGAAATAGATCGCCTCGCGCGCGGCGGCGAGCGCCATGCCGGCCGCTTCCAGCGCGCGCAGATAGGCGACCGCGCTGGCCAGCGCAAAGGCAAGTTCCTGGGCTTCGGAGCCGCCCGCATTGTGAATGATGCGCCCGTCGGCAACGGCGAACGGGCCGCGGAAGCCGCGAGCCGGCAAGTTCGCCGACCATCGCGGCAAAGGATGGCGCCAGCTCTTGCCAAGTTCGCGGCCCGCGGCCGGAAGCGGCAAAGCCGCCAACCGGATTGATGCTGGCGCGCAGATCGACCTTTGATGGGTGCGATGCCGCGGCTTTTGACCAGCGCGGCGAAATCGCGGACGACGTGCCGCGTCGCCGGCGAAAGATTGAGATCGATCGCCACGGCGGTGAGATCGACGCCGTCGAGCGCGCGGGCAAGCGTTGCCGGCGACGGATCGAGGCCGAAGCCGTTGGCGCTCACCGAGCCGGCGAAGACCAGCACCAAACCGGTGGCGCCGTTTTGCAGATCGTCGAGCGCCTGCGCGTTGGCGGCCGCCGGGTCGGGATGATCGACGCGCTGCATGACTGTCCAGGCCGCGCCGGGTGCGCGCCCGGCGATCGCCGTTGCGGCTGGCGTCGCGCGGCATAAAGCGGCTCGATGGTCAGGCCGTCATAGGTCCGGCTTTCGAGCCGCTCGAACGGCGCGCCCTTGAGCACGGCATCGACCAGCCTGCGCCAGGCTTCTTCCGTTGCCGGGGGGAAATCGCGGGGTCGGGTTTTGCTGGCTCCGTCATCGTTGCAAAATGCCATGCCGGGCACCGCCGGCCAACCTGTGAAGCCGTGCAATTGGCGTGCCGCGCCCTAGTGCCCTGGCAGCCTCTCGATGCCAGCCGCATCCACGCGCTTGAGCGCGTCGCGGACCCGGATGCCGGCGATGATGCGGTCGGGCGCGATTTCGGCGAGCGGCACGAGAACGAAGGCGCGCTCGAACAGATGCGGGTGGGGCAGCGTCAGGGCGGCGTCGTTGAGGACAACATCGTCATAAGCCAGGATGTCGAGGTCGATGGGACGCGGTCCCCAGTGGTGTTCGCTGGCGCGGTCGCGGCCGAGCGCGCGTTCGCAGGCTTGGCGCGGGCCAGCAGCGCGTGCGGCGCAAGCGTCGTCGCGACCGCAATGACGGCGTTGATGAACGGCGGCTGGTCGGTGACGCCCCAGGGCGGCGTCCGGTAATCCGACGAGCGCGCCAGAAGCCGCACGGCGGCGCCGTCGCACAGCATCGCAATCGCCCGATCGAAGGTGGCGCGCACGTCGCCGACATTGCCGCCGAGCGCGATGAACGCCTCAGCCAAAGTTTCAGCCCCTGCCGCGCTCTTGGTTGCGATCTTGGTTGCGCTCTTGCCGCGCGCGCTCGATGGCGACGCCGACGTCGTCGAAGGTCGCGGCGATCGGGGCGTGCGGCTTGTGCACGGTGACGCGAATGCGCGCGAACCTGCGGGAAGCGCTCAAGCACCGCCTCGGCGACGGCGCCGGCGGCGGCCTCGACCAGCCGGTAGCGGCGCGCGCAGAACGCTTCGCTCGCCGTCTTCACCACCATGTCGTAGGAGACGGTGTGCTTGAGCTTGTCGCTGCGCGAGGCTTCGGCGAGATCGATATCGAGCGTCAGATCGAGCTTGAAGGTCTGCCCGACCTTGGCCTCGTGCTGCATCACGCCGTGATAGGCGTGCAGCGCCAGCCCGCTGACGAAGACCGCGTCGCTCATCGCGCCCGCCTGATCGCCGCGGCGACGGCGAGCGCCTGCACGGTCGGCGCGACGTCGTGGACGCGGATGATGGCGGCGCCGTTCTCGACGGCCAGCAAGATGCGCGGCGAGCGAGCCGCCGAGCCGCTCCGTCGGGCTCCGACGGCACGACGGAATGGATGAAGCGCTTGCGCGAAGCGCCGACCAGGAGCGGCAGGCCGAAGCCGCGCCAGGCGTCGAGCCGGGCGATGCAGATCAGGCTCTGCTCCGGCGTCTTGCCGAAGCCGATGCCGGGATCGAGCACGATGCGCTCGCGCGGGATGCCGGCGCGCGCGGCGATTTCGAGCGAGCGCGAGAAGAACTCGGTGACGTCGGCGACAATGTCGATGGCTGGATCGGCGGCATCGCGATTGTGCATGATGATGACGGGCGCATCGTGCTCGGCGACGACGCGCGCCATGTCGGGGTCGCGCTGCAGCCCCCACACGTCGTTGACGATCGCGGCGCCGGCCTCGAGCGCCCAGGCCGCCACGGCGGCCTTCATCGTGTCGATCGAGACCGGAACGCCGAGCCCGACCACGGCCGGCAGGATGCGGGAAAGGCGCGCTGCGCTCCTCCTCGAGCGGCACCGCAACCGCATCGCCATAGGGCCGCGTCGATTCCGCGCCGATATCGAGAATGTCGGCGCCTTCGGCGGCCAGGCGCTTGCGCCTGGGCAATGGCGGCGGCCGGATCGAGAAAGCGGCCGCCGTCGGAAAACGAGTCCGGCGTCACATTGAGGACGCCCATGACCAGCGGGCGCTTTTTCGCAAGAAGATCGCGTAACACATTGGCTGCAGCGCGCCAAATCGGTCGACTGCAGGCTTGCGAGAATTGCAACTTACGGCCGTTTCCTGGGCCATCGCTGAGCCGTCCTTGGCGCCGTCTTGCGGCATATCGCATGGTCGTGGCTTTGCGCGGTCGCGAAAAGCGAGTCAAGCCACGGACGGGCAGCACCAAGGGCAGGGACGGCAGGGCCGATCAATAACGGATGATGGTCGGCAGCTTCTTGGCGCTCTCGATCCAGCGCTCCACCGTCTGCTTCTTCGGCAATAGCCGCACCAGGTTGCGCTTGTTGGCTTCGCGCATTTTGTCGACCAGGTGCTGCGGATTGCGGAATTTGAGTTCGTTGACGGTTTTGACCCCGACGGCGCGCAACAGCTCGGAATATTCCCAGCCGACGCCCTTTGACCCGCATGCGGTCGGCGGCGGTGACCCAGCCGAGAATGCGCTCGGAATTGGTGCGGGTCATTTCGGCAATCTTCAGCCGCTGTTTCGGCGTCTTGGCCGAGCGCAGAAGCCCGATGGTGGTGCGAATCCCCTCCGACTTGAGGATCGCGGCCGTGTCCGGCCCGATGCCCCGAATGTCGGTGATAGGATACGCCATCGATGCCTCCCCCTCGGCGCGCCGTTACATCAACTGCGAAAGGCCAGCGAACGCAACAACGGCCTTGTCGACCACTTCCGCGCCAACTTGCCCGCGGGCACCGGCGAGGACTTCGCGGCTGACGCTTTGTATCTGCCCCGATGCTCTGCCCCGCCCCCATCGTGCGCATGCCCGCGCCCATCACTCCGCTCATGCCGAAACCGCCGGCATTGTCGCTGGCGGCTTGCCGCAGCAAGGCTTCGGCTCCACCGAGCCTGGCCAAGAGCGGGCGCACTTTGTTTGTTGGTCCTTCCATGACCAGGAAGTCGAAATTGATCCCCACCGCCTTTTCGGCGGCTAGCGCGATCTACTCCGAGATCGGCGACCAGCCGGCCGACGAGTTCGTCTGTTACCCCAACGCCATCCCCGCACTTTCGGCAGGTTTCGGTTCAATAATGTACATTCCTCGGGGCGTGACAAGTATGCACCACCCGTAGGAGGCCATTTGACGCGCTGCACATGTCGAAGGGTGGCGGGGCGTTGCAAAGATGCAACGCTGTTCCGGCGCGGCCATAAAAGAATGCGCGGGCGACGTGGAAATGACAAAGCCCGCGCTCTAAATATCACAGCACGAACGAGAGAAGGTGACCCCATGACGGCATCCGAAGCTCTGCCCAAGGTTCTCGACCGCATCGACCGCGATCTGGATGACAGTCTCGATCGGCTGTTCGCGCTCCTGCGCATTCAATCGGTCTCGACCGATCCGGCCTATGCGCCGCACTGCCGCACCGCAGCCGAACATGTCGCGGCCGATCTGCGCGGGCTCGGCTTCGAGACCAGCGTGCGGCCGACGGCGGGCCATCCGGTCGTCATCGGCAAAAGCGGCAACGGCAAAGCCAACGGCGGCGCGCCGCGGGTGCTGTTCTACGGCCATTATGACGTTCAGCCGGTCGACCCGCTCGATTTGTGGCAGACGCCGCCGTTCGAGCCGCGCATCGAGACGCTCGACGGCGGGCGCAAAATCATCGTCGCGCGCGGCGCCTGCGACGACAAAGGCCAGGCCATGACCTTCATCGAGGCCTGCCGCGCCTTCAAGGCGGTCACCGGCCAGCTGCCGCTGGATATCACCATGATGATCGAGGGCGAGGAGGAGTGCGGCTCGAAGAATTTGTTCGGTTTCGTGCGCGACAATGCCGCCGAGTTGCGGCGCGACCTGGCGCTGGTGTGCGACACCGGCATGTGGGACGCGCAAACGCCGTCGATCACCACCTCGCTGCGCGGCCTGGTCTACGAGGAGATCCGGCTCGACCTGCGCCGACCGCGACCTGCATTCCGGCCTGTTCGGCGGCGCGGCGCGCAATCCGATCCATGTGCTCGCCGACATTCTTTCGGCCATGCACAATGCCGACGGCGGCATCACCATTCCGGGCTTTTATGACGGCGTCCACGACCTGCCGCCCGACATCAAGGCCGATCTCGAAGGCCTTGGCCTCACTGCGGAAAAATTCCTCGGCCCGATCGGGCTGAAAATCCCGGCCGGCGAAAAGGGCCGCATCCTGCTCGAGCAAATCTCGACGCGGCCGACGGCCGAGGTCAACGGCATCATCGGCGGCTATACCGGGGAGGGGGCCAAGACCGTGATCCCCGGCAAGGCCAGCGCCAAGGTTTCGTTCCGCCTGGTCGGCGCCCAGGACCCGGAAAAGATCCGCAACGCCTTCCGCGATTTTGTCCGCGCCCGCGTGCCGGCCGATTGTTCGGTCGAATTCGGCAATTTCGGCTGCAATCCGGCGTTCGAGGTGGCGTTCGATAATCCGGCTTTGGGCAAGGCGCGCACGGCGCTCGCCGAGGAGTGGGGCAAGAAGGCGGTGACCGTCGGCGCCGGCGGCTCGATCCCCATCGTCGGCGACTTCAAGACCGTGCTCGGCATGGACACCTTGATGGTCGGCTTCGCCCTCGACGACGACCGGGTCCATTCGCCCAACGAGAAATTCGACCTGAAATGCTTCCACAAAGGCATCCGCAGCTGGGCGCGGATTCTGGCGGCGCTGGCGGGCTGACGTCCAACCACTCGCCATTCGCGTCCCGCGACGTTAAGCAGACCCATGGATTCGCTTGCACGGCAGCCCTCGCTGCTGCGCCATCGCTCGTTCGTGCTGTTCTGGTGCGCCCGCACCTCGACCAGCGGCGCCTACCAGATGCAAGCGGTCGCGGTCGGCTGGCAGCTCTACGATCTGACCCACGATCCGCTCGACCTCGGCCTGGTCGGCTTGATGCAATTCTTTCCAGTCGTCGTGCTGGCGCTGGTGATCGGCCAGACCGCCGATCATTTCGACCGCCGCGCCATTGCCGGCACCTGCCAGGTGATCAAGGCGATCTGCGCCGCCTTGTTCGCGCTCGGCACCTTGCAGGGCTGGCTTGACCGCGGCTCGATCCTGACCCTGATCTTGATCACCGGAACCGCGCGCGCCTTCGAGGCGCCGACCCTCCACGCGATCGTGCCCGGCATCGTGCCGCGCCCGCTCTTGCCGCGCGCCATTGCGGCGTCGGCGACGGCGCAGCAGACGGCGATCATCTGCGGCCCGGCGCTCGGCGGCTTTCTCTATGTGCTCGGGCCCGCGGTGGTCTACGGGCTGTGCACGGCGGTTTTCGTCACCGCTTGCATCCTCATCAGCTTGGTTCAGGGCAAGCACCGCGCCGAGCAAAGAAAGCCTGTCAGCGTCAAGACGCTGTTTGCCGGCTTCGCCTATATCCGCGACAACCCAATCCTGCTCGGCGCCATCTCGCTCGACCTGTTCGCCGTGCTCTTGGGCGGCGTCACCGCGCTGTTGCCGATCTATGCCCGCGATATTCTCGGCACCGGTCCGTGGGGGCTCGGCCTGTTGCGCTCGGCGCCGGCGGTCGGCGCGCTGAGCATGTCGGTGTTTCTGGCGCGTCACGCCATCGAGCGCCGCGCCGGTGCTTCTGATGCTGGGCACGGTCTGCATATTCGGGATCGCCTCGACCGTTTTTGCGCTGTCGACTTCGATTGCGCTGTCGTTCGCAGCCCTCATTGTTTACGGCGCGGCCGACGCCATCAGCGTGGTGATCCGCCAGTCGCTGGTGCAGACGCGCACGCCCCACGACATGCTCGGCCGGGTCATGTCGGTGAATTCGATGTTCTCAGGCTCCTCGGGCACGCTCGGCGAATTCCGCGCCGGCGCGCTCGCGGCCTGGATCGGCGCCGTGCCTTCGGCGCTGATCGGCGGGGTCGGCGTGGTTTTGATCGCGCTGACCTGGTTCCGGCTGTTCCCGGCGCTGCGCGGCATTCAACGGCTGACCGGCGAGACCGGCGAGCGCTTCCCCGACGAAGCCGTCACGGCGGAATGACGCACCTGCAGCGGCCGCACAATCTGCTATTGTAATTGCGTAGGCCTGAGGCGTGCGGCGCAGCAAGACCGACCCGCCGACCAAAAACAACTTGCGGCAATCTGGGAGGGATGACGCATGAAAAAGTTGCTTCTTGTCGCCGTGGCCGCGATCGTCGCCGTGCTGGCGGGCTCAAGACTATACGCCGACGATTTTCCATCGCGGCCGATCACCCTCGTCAATCCGTTCGGCCCCGGCAGCGCCAGCGACACGCTCTGCCGCATCATCGCCGATCCGCTCGGCCAGGCGCTCCGGCAGCCGGTCGTCGTCGAGGATCGGCCCGGCGCCGACGGCGCGCTGGCAGCGCTCTACGTCCATCATCAGCCGGCCGACGGCTACAATCTGCTGATGGCGACCAACTCGCCGCTGTCCGCCGACCCGTTCCTTCACAAGGACGTGGACTACGACGCGGTGAAGGATTTTGCGCCGATCACGCGGGTCGGCAGCTTCACGCTGATGCTGGTGGTCGATCCGAATTTGCCGATCCATTCGGTCAAGGACCTGGTCGCCTATGCCAAGGCCAATCCCGGCAAGCTGATCGTTCGCCAGCGGCAATACCGCCGGCATCGTCGGCGGCGACACGCTCGCCCACTGGGCCGGGATCGATGTCTTGCAAGTGCCTTACAAGAGCACGCCGCCGGCGCTCGAAGACATCATCGCCGGACGCGTCTCCATGATGTTCGCCGATTTCACCACCGCCATGCCACACGTCCAATCCGGCGCGCTGCGAGCGCTGGCGATTTCGCGCATCAAGCGCAGCTCGCTGTTCCCGGCACTGCCGACGCTTGATGAGTCCGGCGTGAAAGGCTTCAACCTCGACGCATGGGCGGGCCTGGTCGCGCCGTCCGGCACGCCGCCCGAGGTCGTGACCAAGCTCAACGGTGTTTTGCGCAAGATCATCGACAGCCCCGACGTCCAGGCGAAATTCAAGAACGTGGGCTTCGAAGGATTTTCCTCGACGTCCGAAGAGTTGGGCGACTACATCAAGGCGCAGCTCATCTCCTGGCAAAAGATGGTGACGGACGCGGGCATTCAGCCGAACTGAAGCTGTGACCCGCTACATTCCGCGCGTTTGGGAGTCCACGTCTTAATCCGTCTGCTGCCGCACCACCAGCACCGAGCAGGCGGCGTAGCGCACCACGTGGCCGGCATTGGAGCCGAGAAAATAAGTGCGCAGGCCGGTGCGGTGCGAGCTCATGACGATCAGGTCGGCGTGCATCCGCTTGGCTTCATCGAGGATTTCGCGGTCGACATTGCCGTGCAGCACGATGGTCGAGATCTTGTCCGGCGCCAGTCCGGTCTCCTTGGCGACGATGGCGATCGCTTCCTCTGCCGAAGCGCGCTGCTGCGCCTCGAAGTCGGGCGGCACGTATTCGGCGAGCATCACCGGCGTCATCGGCAAGACGTTGACCAGGCGAATCGAGCCGTTCGACTTCCTTCGCCATCATCACAGCCGTGGCGATGGCGGGCTTGGCCAGCTCGACGTCGGCAAGATCGATCGGCACCAGGATGCGTCTGTACATGTCTTGCCCCTTTTTCTTGCCCCTTGTCAGACTTTTAATCCGTCGCGGCGGCGATCAGCCGCGGCGTGACGAAGCGCTCCAGGCGCCCGGCATGCGGATGCAGGCGCGACCAGTCGTCGAACGGCAAGATCGATGACGACAAGGCCCGAGGTCGGCAATTTCTCCGTCACCCGTTCGCGCGCGTCGACGTCGCCCGAAGCGATCAACTGCATCGCGACGTCGTGCAGGCCCGGATTGTGGCCGACCACGAGCAGGCTGTGCGCGCCGCGCGTCTCGCTGATGATCTCGAACAAGGCCTCGGTCGTGGCGTTGTAAATGCGTTCTTCGTTGACCAGCCGCGGCGCCTTGGCAAAGGCCGGCGCGATCAGCGCCCAGGTTTCCTGGGTGCGCTTGGCCGGCGACACCAGCGCCAAGTCGGGTGTGAGGCCATGGCGGGCCATATAGGCGCCGATGACGGGCGCGTCGTCGCGGCCGCGCTTGGTCAGTTTGCGGTCGCGGTCGCGCTGGCCGGGCTCGGCGCGCTCGGTTTTGGCATGGCGCAGCAGCATCAGACGGCGCATGGCGGCAATGTCGCTTTCTCGAGCGCAGGGAGTTTAGCGTGGCCGCCCTTGGAGCCGGCCGACCGGAACAGCCTTTGCGATGAGCGAAACCGATACCACAGCCTATGGCCAAAGCTGGTACGCCGCGACCATGGTGGACGCGCCGCGGCGGCCGGCGCTCGCACGTCGACCTCGACGTCGATGTCTGCGTGATCGGCGGCGGGCTTGCCGGGCTGACGACGGCGCGCGAATTGGCGCGGTCCGGCTGGTCGGTCGTGCTGTTGGAGGCGGGCCGGCTGGCGGCGAGCGCGTCCGGCCGCAATACCGGCTTCGTGCTGCCGGGCTTTGCCGCCGATGCCGAAAAGCTGATCGGCCGCATCGGCTTCGAGCGCACCAAGTCGCTGTGGGCGCTGTCCCAGGCCGGGCTCGATTACGTCCGCAACGCCGTCCGGGACGAGGGCGCCACCGGCATCGATCCGCAGCCCGGCTGGCTCTATGTTTCCAAGGTCGACAATGGCGACGAGTTTTTGCGCCTGGTGCGGCTGCTCAACGACCTCGGCTGCGAGATCGAGGGCTGGCCGACCGAGCGCGTGCGCGCCGTGCTGCACAGCCAGCGTTACTATCACGCCATCAATTATCTGCGCGCGATCGCCATCCATCCGCTCAATTACGCGCTCGCGCTCGCCGCGGCGGCGGAACGCGACGGCGCGCGCATTTTCGAAGGCACGCCGGCGCTGTCGATCGATCCGGCCGGGGTGCGCAAGCGCATCGTCACGCCAGGCGCGCGGCTGCGCGCCAACCACGTGGTGCTCGCCGGCAATGTGCAGATCGGCGGCCTGATGCCGCAGATCGGCGCCACGCTGTTGCCGATCACCACCTATGTGATCACCACGGCGCCGCTCGGCGAAAAACTCGGCGCGGTGGTCGGCTATCGCGGCGGCATCAGCGACACCGATCTCTCCGACAATCATTACCGCATCGTCGGCGGCGACCGCTTGATGCTGTCGGGCCGCTCGACGACCTGGGCGCGCAATCCGCGCCGCTACGTGCGCGCGCTCCAAGCCGACATCAAAAAGACCTATCCGCAGCTCGGCGAGGTCGCCGTCGATTACGCCTGGGGCGGTACGCTCGGCAACACCGTGCACCGCATGCCGCAGATCGGCGAGCTCGGCGCCGGCGTCTGGCTCGCCTCCGGCTTCGGCGGCCATGGGCTCAACACCACCGCCATGGCCGGCAATCTGATCGCCCGCGCCATCGTCGAGGGCGATCAGACCTGGCGGCAATTCACGCCGTTCGAACTGGTGTGGGCGGGAGGCGTCGCCGGCCGCGTCGCCATTCAGATGCGCTCCTGGATCAAACGGTTCCACGATCGCGTTGCCGAGCGCCGTGCGCACGCCCGCGAGATCGCGCACCGGCAAGCGCGCGAAGCCGAACTTTTGGCGCAGGAGGCAGCGCGTGCGCAGGAAGCTGCCGCGCAAGCCGAAGCGGCCCAATACGCTGTAGCAGAAGAAACGCAGCGCTATGCCGAGCCCGAGCCAGTCGTGGCCACTGAAGCGAAACCCGAGTCGCAGGGGCGTCCCGCGGCAGGGCGGCATCGGTCAAGGCGCCGCAAGCGGCGCGAGCGCAGCGAAGGCGTTAGCTAAATTTTCTCGAAGTGAATCTGCTCGGCCACCGCCGTCCATTTGGCGATGTCGTCGACGAGCCGCTTCTTGAATTCGGCCGGCGTCGTCGGCGCCGGTTCGTTGCCGAACGTGTGCATGCGCTCGATCGTTGCCGGATCTTTGAGGATGCGCACCACCTCGGCGTTGAGCCGGCTGACGATCGGCTCGGGCAGGCCGGCCGGCGCCACCAAGCCCTGCCAGGCGCTGACGTCAAAACCCGGCACGCCGCTTTCGGCAATGGTCGGCGCCGACGGCAGCGCGAAATATTCCTTGGCGCTCGACACCGCGAGCGCGCGCAATTTGCCGTTGCGGATGAATTCCATCATGGTCGCCGGCGGATCCATCATGAAATCGAGCCGGCCGCCAACCAGCTCCATGACGGCGGGCGCGCTGCCGCGATAGGGCACGTGCAGCACCTTGATCTTGGTCTCGATGGCGAACAGCTCGATGGCAAGATGCGGTCCGGAGCCGACGCCCGGCGTGCCATAGAGCATGGGATTTGGCCGTTTGCGTGCGGTGCTGATCAGCTCGGCGACGCTCTTGATGCCGGAGTCGACATTGGTCGCCAGGACATAGGGATATTCGGAGGCGAGCGTGATCATGGTGAAGTCGTCGACCGAACGATACGGCAGGTTTGCGAAGGTCGCCGCGGCGCTGGCATGTCCCGACGGGATGACGCTCAGCGTATAGCCGTCGGGTGCCGCGCGCGCGACCTGCGCCGCCGCCGCCGTGCCGGACGCGCCGGGCCGCGGCTCGACGATCACCGCTTGGCCGAGCGAGCGTGACAGGCCGTCGGCAATGAGGCGGGCAATGATGTCGGACGGCCCACCCGCCGGAAAGCCGTGAATGATGGTGATGGTGCGCGTCGGCCAGTCAGCCTCGGCGCGGGCGTTGGTGGTCGCGACGGCGGTAAGGCCGCCGAGCACCGTGCGGCGTGTGAGTTTAGTCATCGCAGGTTCTCCCGCAGTTCCAAGCAATGTAGCCTGAATGGAGCGTGAGAGTAATCCTGGACAGCCCCGGAGCCAGCGAGCCCAGACGACTGCGCGGCAAAGCGTCATTAAATATTGAGGGTTGGGAGTGCGTGCGCCTCGCGCCTGCTCAATTGCACTGCCCAAATTCGGAATTATCAAAATTCGCCGACAACTTCCCGCAGAATTTTCACCCGGCGCGAATACATATCTTGCGTGCAGCGAAGGTCGATGGCGCAATTCGCGAGCATGACAAAAATAAAAACGAAAGCTGCCGACGATGTTAGGGATGAGTGTAAAGGCATGTCCTCCAACAGCGCCAGCATGATCACGGCGCATAAGAAGTTATTGACGATCCAAATTTTAATATGTTCTCGGGGCGTGATTGCGCGAGCAACGTCGTGGCCAAACGCTTGCATCAAGGCATCCCAATGATAGGCCTCCAGCCGATAATTGATGGCAAGGTATGCGCTATTAAACACCATCAGAATAATGTAGGTGCGAACAAAAACCTCTATGCTGTTGAGCGAACCGGCAATGATGTATATGATCGTCGTTTGAAAAAATACTGGGATTGAATTTAGAAAAACACGTTGCAGTCGAGAATATTCGCTAGATCTCTCAAATGCTTCTTCGTAGTCTCCTGGAATGCCTTGGTCGAAGAATTTCTCGCGAAAGGAAGCGATAAGGCTCGGCACTTCGATATATTTGACGTCACAGTACCTGATCCACCCCCAGTAAAATCGGAACAGAGTCAGCGAATAAATCAAAAATAAGAGAAATGTCAGCCACGACTTTAAATTGGACGGCACATTGTCGCTAATGCGGTTCATTACGTTGGTGACGGGAATCCCCAAATATTTCGAATACGCACTATCGGCCCAAATAATCAGCGACTGCCCTGCGAGAATTGCAGAGCCACCCATGAGAATCGTGAATATCCATTTCAGGGAATCGTGAAGATTCTTCAGTACAAGAAGGGCGTAGTCGTCCGCCTCTATTTTCTGCCGCAACGCAGCTGCAGCCTGTCTTCTTGCCAAACTCATGTCGCGGCCGCGAGAAAATATTAATTTACACAATTAATAGTTGCATATAGGCTTGTCCAATGTCAACTCGGAATGCAAGCCCATCGAGGTCCGGGGGCGTTGCTAGCTGGTGCCTTACCGTCCTTCGCGCCGCGCCATAAACGCCAGCCGTTCGAACAGGTGCACATCCTGCTCGTTCTTGATCAGCGCGCCGTGCAGCGGCGGAATGAGTTTCTTCGGATCGCGCTCGCGTAGCGTTTCTGGTGAGATATCCTCGACCATCAGGAGTTTTAACCAGTCGAGCAGTTCCGAGGTCGAAGGCTTCTTCTTCATGCCCGGCACGTCGCGGATCTCGTAGAACAGTTTCAGCGCTTCGGCGACCAGGCGATGTTTTACGCCGGGAAAATGCACCTCGATAATGGCCCGCATGGTGTCGGGATCGGGGAAGCGGATGTAGTGGAAGAAGCAGCGGCGCAAAAACGCGTCCGGCAATTCCTTTTCATTGTTCGAGGTGATGATCACGATCGGCCGGCGCCGGGCCTGGATGGTTTCGCCGGTCTCGTAGACGAAGAATTCCATGCGATCGAGCTCTTGCAACAGATCGTTGGGGAATTCGATGTCGGCTTTGTCGATCTCGTCGATCAACAGCACCGGCCGCTCGTCGGCGACGAAGGCGTCCCACAATTTGCCGCGCTTGATGTAGTTGCGGATGTCTTTGACGCGGGCGTCGCCCAGCTGGCTGTCACGCAGCCGCGTCACCGCGTCGTATTCGTAAAGCCCTTGCAGCGCCTTGGTGGTCGATTTGATGTGCCACTCGAGCAGCGGGGCGGAGAGCGCCTTGGCGATCTCGATCGCCAGCACGGTCTTGCCGGTGCCCGGCTCGCCTTTGACCAGCAACGGCCGCTCCAGCGCGATCGCGGCATTAACGGCAATTTTCAGATCGTCGGTGGCGACGTAGGCGCTGGTGCCTTCAAAGCGCATGAGGGTCCGTTCTGTTCTCGCGAGTTGGTCGAATTGGACACGCCGAACTTGTTCCAAATACACCTTTGTGATGGTCGGTGGAAACGCCTGATTTAGTTGACTTACGTCGAAAGCCGCCAATGAACGTTCACGAACGGCTGACGGTTATTGTGGATGAAACGTCGGTGAATTGGCTCTTCTCGAACAACCGCCAACTCTCTAAGATTGTCTTAACAAAATATACAATCTGGCGAGCCTTGGAGTAGATTGCTTGTGCGTGCAATCCGCGCGCTTGCAACTTCAGGGGATATCAATGACAAAGACCATCATCGTCGCGGCGGCGCTCGCGCTCGCCGTCACGTTGCCGGCCGCGCCGGCACAGGCCCAGGCGGGCCGCACCTTCGTCTCGGCAGCAGGCAATGATTTCAATCCATGCACCATTACTTTGCCCTGCAGGAATCTCCAGGCCGCCTATAACGCGGTAGCTGCCAATGGCGAAGTTGACGTGCTCGATCCGGGTAATTATGGCTCGCTGACCATCACCGGTCCGGTCAACGTCCAGGGCCATGGGTGGGCTGGGATGTCGGCAAACACCGGAGCGGCAATCACCATCAATTCGGCGGGTGCGACCGACAAGATCAATATAAGTGGCGTGGTGCTCGATGGCCTTGGCATCGTAGGCACCAACGGCATTCAATTCAACTCCGGCGGCAGTTTGAACGTTCGCGATAGCGTGATCCGAAATTTCTCGGATAATGGCGTCAACTTCTATCCGACTGGCTTGAGCAACCTTTTTGTGTCGGACACGCTAGTTTCAGATAATGGCTTTAATGGAATCTCTCTTGGGGGCGGTCCGGGGACGATGACCGGCGTTCTCGATCACGTCCGGCTCGAAAACAAC
Organism: uncultured Alphaproteobacteria bacterium; assembly: GCA_963831975.1. GTDB lineage: Bacteria > Pseudomonadota > Alphaproteobacteria > Rhizobiales > Xanthobacteraceae > BOG-931. The sequence goes on along the minus strand of CAWHSO010000018.1, from coordinate 192,109 downwards.
GCAAATGATGGGCTAATTCTTGGTGCCCCTACCCAGACCGTCAACATAACGTTCAGCAACAGCGTGAGCGCAAATAACGGAGCCGCAGGCATCATCGCCATTACGAGCGGTGGAACGCCGGCGAGCGTCATGGCCCAGAATTCCACAATCGCCAACAACAGCACCGGATTGATAGCGAACGGGAGTACTGCCACGGTTCGGGTCACTCGATCAGCCATTACTGGAAATGCTACGGCATGGGCTGTTATGTCCACCGGAGCGGTGGCGAGCTACGGCGACAATAATATCGACGGCAACGGCAGCGCCAACACGGCACCGCCGTTTATCGGGTACAAATAGCGACGAATGAAGACGTGCGCCGGGCGGCCCAGCGGTCGCCCGGCGCTGTCGATGACGTCAGGCCGAATGGCACGATAAGGCGCCGCAGGTCGGTAGCAAAGCGCGCTCCAACCATTCTCACAATACGAAGCGCTGGATAACGCGAAAGCCTGCGCCACCCGGCAATTTCTGCCGGCAAGTCGGCATGTCCAGCCCTATTGTCAAGCCAAACTGCCTCGATAAGCCATTGATATATTGAGGTAAATACCATGGCACGGGGATTGCTGGGAGGTGCACGGCGTTGGGCCATCCGTCGCGGCCCCAGTTCGTGACGTTGAGGATCGAGTTGGAGAGGTAATGTCATGGGTATCTTCGATGCATTGACCACCGCGGTGTCCGGTCTGCAGGCACAGTCGTTCGCGCTGCAAAACATTTCCGGCAACATCGCGAACTCCCAGACCGTCGGCTACAAGGAGACGGACACCGCCTTCGATGCGCTGGTCTCGCAAGCCGCTCTGGGCGAGCAGACATCGGGCGGCGTGTACGCCACCTCGGTCGCCAGCAACGGGGTGCAAGGCACGATCCAGAACGAAACCGTCCCGACCGACATGGCGATCAACGGTCAAGGCTATTTCGTGGTGACTCAGTCAACGGGAAACTCAGGCACCACGCCGCAATTCAGCGGCGTCAATGATTATACGCGCCGCGGCGATTTCCAGATGGACAGCAACGGCTATCTGGTCAACGGCGCCGGGTACTATCTGATGGGCATTCCGGTCGATCCGGCAACCGGAGCTCCAACCGCCAGCTCGCCCCAGGTTTTGCAATTCAACAACGATTTCCTCCCGGCGCAGGCGACGACGAGCATCAATTATGCGGCAAACCTGCCCAGCGCCCCGCCGACCGGTTTGCTCACTCCTGGCAGCTACACACGCCGATCCCCACCGCCGCTGGGACCGGAACGGTGGAGGGTCAGGACACTACCACATTCACGAATCAATCGCTCGACGGCGGTTCCATCACCGCCTACGATTCCTTGGGCAATCCGGTCAACGTCCAGCTCCGTTGGGCCGAAACAGCCAGCTCCGGTGGAAACAATTCGTGGCAACTGTTCTATCAAACGAACACGAACGCAACCGGCGACCCAGGTCGCGTGGCAAAACGTCGGCACGCCCTTTACGTTCAATTCAAGCGGCCAATTGACTTCGCCCACGGCGAGCAGCCTGACGTTTGACGGGTCTGGCCGTGAACGGCGACACGGTCGGCAATGTGACGCTGAACTATGGCGCCAACCTGACGCAATTCGCATCCACGACCGGCAGTGTGCAGGTCACCAGCCTGACCCAGAACGGTTTCGGTGCCGGTTCGATGCAGTCGCTTTCGGTCGCTCAGGGCCAGATCGTCGGCTCATTCTCGAACGGCCAAACTGTCGCTCTGGCTAACGTCACGCTGGCGACGTTCAACGGCCAGGATGCGCTGCAGCCGCTCAACGGCGAGGCTTTCGCGGCCACGCCTGAATCGGGCAACCCGAACTACTCGGGCACAGGCAGCGTCGTCGGCAGCTCGCTCGAGGCCTCGAACGTCGACATCGCCACCCAGTTCAGCCAGTTGATCGTGGCGCAGCAGGCCTATTCGGCCAACGCCCGCGTCATGACCACGGCCAATCAGATGATCCAGAGCCTGCTCCAGGTCATCCAGTGATGTCATCCCGTGAGGAGCAGGGGCTCCTCGCCGGCAACACCGTAATTTTTTGCGCGGACGGCTAGAGCCATGAGCCTTTCCCAAGCGCTGTCTGTTGCGCTAGCCGGCGTCCAGGTCACCCAGCAGGGCCTTTCGGTCATTGCCGGGAACGTGGCGAACGCCAATACGCCCGGCTATGTCGAAGAGACCGTCACGCCGGTCGAAGTCGCAAGCGGCGGCATTTCCGGCACCAGCGTCGATTCGAGCGGCATCAACCGCAATCTCAACGCGCTGTTGCAAAGCCAGCTGTGGACCGAAAGCTCCGGCGGCTCCTATGCCGACACCGCGGCGCAGCTTTATCAGCAGCTGCAGCAGATCTACGGCACGCCGGGATCGTCATCGTCGTTCGACGCGGTCTACAATAATTTCACCGGCGCCCTGCAGGCGCTCGCCACCAACCCGAGCTCGTATTCCAGCCAGGCCGCGGTCGTCGGTGCGGCGCAGGAGCTGGCGCAAAATCTCAACGGGATGACGACCGGCATCCAGCAATTGCGCAGCCAGGCCGAAGCGGGAATCTCCGGCGACGTGCAGACCGCCAACACCGCGCTCCAGCAGATCGCAAATATCAACCAGCAACTGGAATCGGCGCAGCCCGATGCCGCGACCGCGACGCTCGAGGACCAGCGCGACCAGGACGTCGCGCAACTGTCGCAGCTGATGAACGTCCGCGTGCAGAAAAGCGCAAACAATCAATATGCGCTGTTCACCTCGACCGGCCAGCAGCTGGTCAGCGGCACGCAGGCTTCGCAACTGAGCTTCAACAACGTCGGCACGCTGTCGGCGACCTCGCTGTGGAGCGCCAATCCGAGCCAGGACGGCGCCGGCACCATCACGCTGACGTCGCCGTCGGGCAGCCAAAGCGACCTGATCGCCTCAGGCGCGATCCAGTCGGGTGAGATCGGCGCCTATCTGCAGATGCGCGACACCATCCTGCCGCAGGCGCAGAACCAGCTCGACGAGATGGCCAACCAGATGTCGCAGGCGCTGTCGAACCAGACGACCGCCGGCACGCCGGTGGTCTCCGGCAGCCAGACCGGATTTGGCGTCGACGTCGGCGGCTTGTCGGCCGGCAATTCGGTGCAGCTCGGCTATACCGATAGCGGCAATGTTGCGCATACGATCACGCTCGTAGCGCTGGGCCCGGGCGGCTCGCTGCCGTTGCAGACCTCGCCGTCCAATCCGAACAACCAGATCATCGGCGTCAATTTTTCAGGCGGCATGGCCGCGGTGGTGACGCAGCTCAACGCCGCGTTCGGCACCAACCTGCAGTTCTCCAATCCGTCCGGCACCGTGTTGCAGGCCGTCAACGCCAGCAGCACCACCAACGTCGTCAATGCGCTGTCGGCGACTTCAACCGTGACATCGCTGACCAGCGGCAGCCCGCAATTGCCGCTGTTCCTCGACGGCACGACACCGATCACCGGCGCGCTCACGTCGGCCGGGTCCCAGACCACGGGACTGGCCGGCCGCATCACTGTGAACGCGGCAATCGCCGCCGCGCCGGCAAGCCTCGTCGCCTACGCGGCCAATACCACTTCGGGCGATCCGACGCGGCCGAACTTTTTGCTCAGCCAGTTGAGCAGCGCCACGCTGACCTATGCGCCGACCACCGGGATCGGCAGCACGCAGCAGCCGTTCAGCGGCACGCTCTCCGACTACATGAGCGCGATGATGAGCCAGCAAAGCCAGGCGGCGAACGCGGCAACCAATTTGCAGCAGGGCCAGGACACCGTGGTCAGTGCCTTGCAGCAGCGCTTCAACAGTCAATCCGGCGTCAGCGTCGACACTGAATTGTCGAACCTTATCGCGCTGCAAAACGCCTATGGCGCCAATGCGCGGGTGATGTCGACGGTCCAGCAGATGATGACGACGTTGCTTCAGACGGTGCAGTAATGAGCATTACCGGCCCCGGCTCGATCACGGCTGCCAATATCCAGGCCGTGAACAATATGAACAAGCAGCTCGACACGCTGACCGCGGAGCTCGGCAGCGGGCAGGCGGCGCAGACCTATTCCGGTCTCGGCTCGCAGGCCGGCCTCGCGTTGTCGCTGAACCAGCAGCTTTCGGCGATCACCGCCTACAGCAACACCGCCACCACGGCCGGCACCACGTTGACGGTCGCGCAGTCAGTGCTGAGCCAGCTCGACGGCAGCCGCACGTCCGTGATCCAGGCGGTCGGTCAGCAAGGCACGTTCGCGCTCAACGGCAACGGCCAGACCACGACCCAGGCCGCCGCGGCATCGCAACTCGGCGAAATCCTCTCGCTGCTCAACACGCAAGTCGGCAACAATTACATTTTCTCGGGCAGCGCCACGACGACAGCCATCGGTCGCGAGCAGCGATGCAGTCCTCAATGGCAATGGCGCCCAGGCCGGCCTCATCCAGGTGATCAACGAACGCCAACAGGCCGATCTCGGCACCGGCTCCGGCCGGCTGGTGGTCGGCGGATCGGGCTCGAGCGTGTCGCTCGCCGACGATTCCGCGACCTCGCCGTTCGGCTTCAAGGTCGCAAGCATCACTTCGAACTTGACCGGCGCAACCGTCACGTCGAGCTCGCCGCCGTCGGTCGCGGTCAATCTCGGCGCAAATCCGAACGCCGGCGATACGATTGCGTTCGGCCTGACGCTGCCCGACGGCTCGAGCCAGACCATCACCCTGCAAGCGACCACGGATTCGCCGCCGGGCGCGAACCAGTTCACCATCGGCGCCAACGCCACCGCCACCGCGGGCAATCTGCAAACCGCGCTGTCGGGCGCGATAGCGAGCCTGGCGCAGACCGCCTTGCCGGCGGCCTCCGCGATCGCCGCGGCCAACGACTTTTTCAATTCGAACCCGCCGCTGCGGGTCAGCGGCACGCCGGCCTCTTCGACCTCCCTCGTGGCCGGCACCCCCGCCAATACCGTGTTCTGGTACACCGGCGAATCCGGAAGTACGCCGGCGCTGCAGACCGCGACTGGCTCAGGTCGGCCCGACCACGACCATCGCCTATGGCATGCGCGCCAACGAGCAAGCCATCACCTCGCTCGTCGCCAACGTCGCGGTGCTCGCGGCCACGACCTATTCGGCCAGCGATCCGAACGCGCAAACGAACTATGACGCGCTCAGCCAGAAGGTGGCGGCGAACCTCGACGGTCAGCCCGGCACGCAGCAGATCAGCGACATCGAGTCCGATCTGGTCAACGCCCAGACCAGCATGAGCAATGCCACGAATCTCAACACGCAGACCCAGACCACGCTGACCGGCATGATGCAGAACATCGACGGCGTGAACCAGAATCAGATCGGCGAGCAGATCCTGACGCTGCAAAACAGCCTGTCGGCGTCGCTGTCGGTCACGGCGCGGCTCGCGCAATTGAGCCTGGTGAATTATCTGGCGCCGTCGAGCGGTTAGTCGAATAGCCCGCGGTGCATAGCAAAACGGCGAGCAGCAATGCTGCCCGCCGCTGTCATTGGCAATTCGGCTGTTCTGTTACGCCTTGCCGCGCAGCCCGGCGGCGATGCCGCGATTGACCCGGATCAGCGACTCGACGTTTTCCTGCTTCGGCTTGGTCATCAGCGAGAACGTCTCGCCCATGACGAATACGCCGATGTTGGCCAGGTTCTGACGGACCTGCGCCGGCAATTTGTTGTCGTCGCGCGTCACGGCGTCGATGAACACGGTCCAGAGCTTGCGATTGTACAGGAGTGCCTCGTTCAATCCGGCCGGTGTGTCACGCCAGGAATCGCGCACCGCCTGCAACTTCGCTGCCGCCTTGAGCAGCAGGCTTGCTTCCAGCTCACGCGGAGTGAGCGTCTCCTTGGCGGCCTTCGCGTAGGCGTTGCTGGCGTAATGCATGGTCGAGCAGTTCCTTTTCGTAGGCGATGAGCTTGCGCGTTTCCTTTAAGGCTTTGTACAGCTCGCCTGTTAAGATTTGATTATTGATGCTGTCGATATAGGGCAGCGTGCTCGGCGCCGCTTTGACGATCTTGCGCACGAAGCGGAAATAGAGCGCGTGATGATCCTGCGGATGCTTCGACGTGTACATCAGCTGCACGGCGAAGTAGATGCGCTTGGCCAGCGTGTCGGCGCGGCTGAGCGCCATGATGTCCTTCTCGCGCAGGATCGGAACCGTGCCCTCGATGGTCAGCCGCGTGCGCTGATCGTCATTGGTGACGACGCAGTCGCCGAGGATGACGCGTTCGCCGGGCTTGAGCTCGAGCTTCAGGGCCACGTTCGAATCCTTGCGATGCCGATCCAGTGTTGCGAATGCCGGTTAAGGCCGGGCTAAGGCCCCCGTTTCGTCATTCGCCATTTGCCGCTCGCCAAAAGAAAAACGGCGGGGCTTTCGCCCCGCCGCTTCGTAGGCCTGCTCCAGAAGGTATTACGGGAACAGCTTGAGGACCGACTGGTTCGCCTGGTTGGCGATCGACAGCGCCGAGATTTCCAATTGCTGCTGCGTTTGCTCGGTCAGCAGGTTGGCGCTTTCCTGGTTCTGGTCGGCCAGCACGAGATTGCTGGCGCCGGTCTGCAGCGTATTGATCATGTTCTGCTCGAACGTCTGACGGGTCGAGATCGTCGAGGAGTTCGTGCCGAACGTCTCGGTCTGCGCACGCACCGTGGTGATCGCGGAATTGATCGCGGTCTCCGAGGTGGTGATGTTGTTGTTGTCGAGGAACCCGGTGCCGGAGATCGCCGACAGGCCGAGGCCCTTGGAGTTGAAGTTCACGCCGCTAATGGTCAGCGAGCTGGTGCCGGTCTCGTTGAAATTCACCTGCAGATTATCGCCGCCGAGCAGGTTGACGCCGTTGTAGGACGAGTCACCGGCGAGCTGGTCGATCTGCGTCAACAGCGCGTTGTAGTTGCCCTGCAGCGTCGTGCGGGTAGCTGAGACCGGCGCAACGGCGTTGTTGGCCGTGGCGCTGGTGGTGACGCCGAGCGCCAGAGACTCAGCATTCGCCGAGACGGTGAACGCGGTGGTGTTGGTGTTGCCGGTCAGCACCAGGTGGCCGCTGCCGTCGTCGCTCGCGGTCACCGCGCCGCTTGAGCCGAGGCCGGAGACGGCGTTGATCTGCGCTTCGATCGAGGACAACGCTTCGCTCGCCGTGATCGAGACCGTGTAGGAGTTTGAGCCGACATTGATCAGCAGGTTGCCGCCGGCGTTCACGGTGGTCAGCGCGACCGAACCGGTCGTCGCCGCCGCCGCGGTCGGCGTGGTCTGCTGCGCCTGTTCGGCGGTCGACAGCGCCTGCTCGAGCAGGCTGGTCAGGCCGGTGAGGCCGTTATTGGCCGCATCGAGCGTCTGCTGGGCTTGGCCGATCGAATCGAGCAAGGAACTCAAGTCGCTGGCGCGGTTGGTCAGCGATTGCGAGGTGAAATAGCTGGTCGGATTGTCGAAGGCGGTGTTGACCTTCTTACCAGTCGCCAGGTGCTCCTGGGTCGTGGTCAGTTCCGCGGAGGTATTCTGCAGCGACAGCAAGTTCTGCCGAATGCCCGCGCTCAAAGTGATATTGGACATGGTAGCGTACCCTTCTGGTTACAGGCCGTACTGGCTTGCACTTGCTGTACGTGCCGTACTGGCGAGTGCTCGTTCCGATCGACACGATCGGCTGCCGGAGGATTGCCTCAATCGACTTAAAGACGTGTAAATCCGCGTAGTCTCGGGGGTTTTGTGCATTGCGGCGCCCCGGCGGCTGGCACGCCGCGCCAAATGCTCGCCACGCCCGTTCCACAAGCGTTTCGATCCGTTTGGTGGATTTCACGCGTACGCTTAAACCGCCGTTAACTATTTTCTCTTGGTAATTGCTTAACCATGATTGGAAAGTCGCGCGACTCGCCATGGAACGAACGCCTTTCAGCGTGCCTCGCGCGGCCGTTCCAAGCTGCTGCCGCAACGGCTGCGCCGACCCCGACTGAAAGTGATCCGCCATGCCCGCCTTTGCCAGAATGAGAACCGCGCCGATCGTCGCCGAACACCGCCCTACACGCGGGGCGTTGCCGGGGAGTGCCGCAGCGCCCGGCGCCAGATCCGACGCCGCGCAAGCGGGCTCCTCGAACGCGAACACGATGGCGCCCGCGGCGGTCAATCTCGTGGTCGCCACGCCCTGCTTCGGCGGCCAGATTTCCGTCCTCTACGCCGCATCGCTGTTCAAGCTGCAGACGCTTTTGCGGGCCTATGGCGAGGTCAACCTCAAGTTGATCTTCAAGGACGGCGATGCGCTGATCACGCGCGCCCGCGCCAGCCTGATCTCACAATTCCTCGACGACCCGAGCGCCACCCATCTGTTGTTCATCGACGCCGATATCGGTTTCGAGCCGGAGCAGGTTCTGCGCCTCATACAGTGCGGCGCCGCGATGTGCGCGGCGGTCTACCCGATCAAGCGGATCGACTGGGATAAAGTCAAAAAGACTTTTGACAACGGGCGGCCCAATCCTGCGGCGGCATCATTGCAATATGTATTTGAGGTTGAGGATCCCGACGCGGTCGTTGCCAAGTCGGGCTTCGTCAAGGTGCGCTATGCCGGCACCGGCTTCCTCATGATCCGGAGGGAGGCGCTGGAAAAAATGTGCGCGCAATATCCGCTTTTGCAATACAAGCGCGATCACTCGATCGATGCCGCGACCGCGAGCGGCAAACGCTTTGCGCTGTTCGAATGCATGATCGCCGAAGACGGCACTTATCTGAGCGAGGACTTCGCTTTCTGCAAGCGCTGGACCGACATGGGCGGTGAGATCTGGGCCGATCTCAACAGCAAGCTCGGCCACGTCGGCCCGATGACATTCAACGGCGATTTGTCGTCGCAGTTCGCCGGCGCCTAAAGGCCACTCTCAGGCCAACAAATTGAGGATACTGCCGGCTGAGCCGCTGCTGGCGAGCAGAAGCTCGGCCGTGCCGCCGGTTTGCAAGGCAAAGGACGAATTTTTTGGAATGCCCGACGCCGGACTGGCCGCGCTGCCGGTCGAACTGGCGCCCGACGACGATCCGCTCGATGAGGAGCCAGTGCTCGATGAAGTCGAAGAGCCGGAAGTGCTGGCGGGGCTGCTAGGAGGAGGCGGAGGGCGCGGTCGGCGTAAACGTGGAGTTGCTGCTACCGAAACCCAGCGCCGACGCATAGTCGCCGCTGACGCTGACCGTGTCGGTTAAATTCTTGCTGGTGATCACCAGGTTGCCGCTGCCGTTGAGGTACGCCGTTATCTGCGCGTTGCCCGGGGCGTTGGCATTGAGGGCGCCGATCAGATTGCCGACCGTGTCGGTTCCGGTCGACTGATAGGTCGTCGTGTAAGTGCCGTCGCTGACGGTGAAATTGCCGCCGGGCAAAAACCCGAGGCCGAGCAGCGACGTGCCCGACGTCAGCGGCACCGTGCCGGTGCCGCTTGCTGGCGCGGCGAAAGCGACGGCAGGGGTTGAAGCGCTGGACGTGGAGGACGATGCGGTCGAGGCGCTCGACGACGTCGTCGAACTGGTCGATGAGGGATTGAGCGCACTTTGCACCGCCGCCGTCAGCGCGGTATTGACGCGGTCCAAAGCAGTCTGGTTGGCGATGCTCGCCAGGCCGGTGGCCAGCGTGGTCGATGCGCCGAACATCTGGCTGATGACGGCCGAGCTGAGCGCCTGCGACTGGGTGCCTTGCTGCGCCCTGGACCAGTAATTCTGATCCTGCTGCCAGAACGAGACGCTGCCGACGCTGCTCATCGAATCGTGCCGCACTGCAACGAAGCCCCCGACCCATTGATGACGCGTCGCGGTTAATACCGGCGTATCCATGCGGGCGAAATTCACGCTTCGGTTAACCATCTTGGCCGACCTTGCCTGATCGATGTCGAGGGTCCGCCTGACTTAAAGCCAGCCTGACTGAGAGCCATGGCCAAGCACGCCACCGCAGCGCTCGGATGCGGCGCGTACGCATCCAAGCAGGCGCTGACGCTGCACCGAGCAGGGCCGGCTCGACGAGGCCGAGCGCGCTCTACGGCGCCGTTCTCGCCGCCGACCCGCAGCATTTCGACGCGCTGCATCTCGCGCGGCGTGCTCCACCACCAGCAAGGCCGCTCGGCGGAAGCCTTGCGCCTGGTCGCCGCGGCGCTGCAAGGCGCAGCCGGGATCGGCCGGACGTGCTGTCGAATTACGGCGTGATCCTCGACGCGCTCAAGCGCCATGAAGAGGCGCTGGCGAGCTTCGACAAAGTGCTGGCGATGCGCGGCGACGACGCCGCGACGCATTACAATCGCGGCAATGCGCTCAAGGATCTCGGCCGTCACGCCGAGGCCCTGGCGAGCTATGATCGTGCGCTGGCGCTCGCGCCGGACTATGTCGATGCGCTCTACAATCGCGGCAATACGCTGACCGCGCTGCGACGCCATCAGGAGGCGCTCGCCGATTACGACAAGGTTCTGGCGCTGCGGCCCCGGCACGTCGCGGCGCTCAACCGGCGCGGCAATGCGCTCGTCGCGCTCGAGCGGCCCGACGAGGCGCTTGGCGGCCTATGACGCGGCGCTCGAGATCGCGCCGGACAACGCCGAAGCGCTGAACAATCGCAGCGTGGTGCTGGTGAAGCTCGAACGGTTCGACGAGGCCCTGCAAAGCTGCGACCGCGCGCTCGCCACAAAGCCCGATTATGCCGACGCGCTACTATAATCGCGGCAATGCGCTGCGCGCGCTCGGGCGGCACCGAGGAGGCGTGCGCGAGCTACGCGGCGGCGCTCGCGCTCGAGCCGCACCGCGCCGATGCGCTCAATAATCTCGGTCTGGCGCTGGTCGCGCTCGGGCAGCACCGCGAAGCGCTGGCAAAATTCGACGCGGCGCTGGCCATCGATCCGAACGATATCGGCGCGCTGCACAACCGCGCCAATGCGCTCTTCGAACTTGGCTCGTTCGAAGAGGCGCTGGCGCCGTGCGACGCGGTTCTGACCGGCAATCCGGCGCATATCGACGCGCTCAATACCCGCGGCGTCGTGCTGGCAAAGCTGCGCCGTTTCGAGGAGGCGCTGGCGAGCTATGATGCGGCGCTGGCGCGTGGCGCCGGATCGCGTCGACATCCGGATCAATCGCGGCACCGCGCTTTTGGAGCTCGACCGCTTCGACGAGGCGCTGGCGAGCTTCGACGGCGCGCTCGCGCGCCGATCCTGAAAACATCGCCGCCCTGATCAACCGCGGCAATGCCTGCATCAAGGACAAGCGCTTCGCCGAAGCGCTCGGCAGCTACGACCGGGCGCTGGCGATCGATCCCGATCATGCGGAGGCGCTCACCGATCGCGGCGTGGCGCTCGCCGAACTGGACCGCTTCGACGAGGCGCTCGCCGCCCACGAAGCGAGCGCTGCGCATCGCGCCGCATGTCTTCGCCGCCCATGTCAATCGCGGCAATGCGTTCCTCAAACTGGCGCGGATGGACGAAGCGCTGGAATGCTACAACGCGGCGCTCACGCTCGAACCGGAGAACGCCGAAGCCAATTTCAATGCGGCGCTCGCCAGGCTGTGCCCTGGGCGATTTCCGCGACGGCTGGAAGCAATACGAATACCGCTGGAAGAAGAAGCACTTCGTCTCGGAGCGGCCCAGCTATCCGCAGCCGATGTGGCGCGGCGAGAAGGACTTGCACGGCAAGACCATTTTTCTTCGCGCCGAGCAGGGTCTGGGCGACACCATCCATTTCGTGCGCTATGTGCCGCTGATCGCCGCGCTCGGCGCCAGGGTGCTCCTCGGCGTGCAGCCGCCGCTCAAAGCGATCGCGCCGACCGTGCCGGGCGTCGCGCAAGTGTTCAGCGATGGCGATGCGCTGCCGGATTTCGATCTGTATTGCCCGCTGCTCAGCCTGCCGCTGGCGTTCGAAACCGAGCTCGCCACCATCCCGGCCAACATTCCCTACATCCGGCCCTACCAAGAGCGGCTTGCGAAATGGCGCGGCAGGATGCCGGACAGCGGCCGGCTGCGCGTCGGCATCTGCTGGGCCGGCACCAGCATGCACTTGAACGACCGCAATCGCTCGATGCCGCTCGAGCGCCTTGGCCCGCTGTTTTCGGTGCCGGGTCTCGATTTCGTCAGCGTGCAAAAAGAAGTCAGCGAGGCGCAGGCGGCGATCTTGCGCGAGCACGGCGTCGTCCAGCTCGGCCAGGAATTCACGGATTTTGCCGACACCGCCGCGGTCGTGGCGATGCTCGATCTCCTGATCACCGTCGATACCTCGGTGGCGCATCTTGCCGGCGCCATGGGCAAGGCGGTGGCGATGCTGGTGCCGTTCTCGCCGGATTTCCGCTGGCTGCTCGATCGCACCGACAGCCCGTGGTATCCGACGCATGCGGCTGTTCCGGCAGCCGGTGACCGGCGATTGGAACGCGCCGATCGCGAGCTGCGCCAGGAGCTTGCCGACGTCGCCGCCGTGCGTTGCGCGGGCAATCGCTGCAGCCCGGCCGCTCGAAGGGCGATGCAGTCGCAGGCACCAGGTGACTCGGAATGGCTTCGCTGTCGCTCGCAATGACGAGCTCAGAGTTTCGGCTGACCGCGAGCGGTCGGCCGTGTTTGGGATTTGGCGCCGTCGCCCGTCCCGACGCGCCATAGACCTGCGGCGCGCTTTTGCGCGCGAGGTCGCCCGACAGCCGGCGCATGATGCCTTCCGACACCGCATGCGTCGTCGCCAGCACGATCAGATTCTTTTGCAGCACGGCGCGGAACGCGTCCTGCACGCGCGCCAGCGCCGCGCAGCGCGCCGGCGCCGATTGCAGCAAAAATTTCGCGTTCGCCTTCAGCCGCTCGCCGGACGAGATAGAGCTGGCGCGCCAGTTCCGACTTGGTTTGACCGAGGCCGACGGCAACCGACACCTTGCCGGCATGGACCAGCGCGGTTTCCTGTTCCATCAGGCCGGAGAGCTTTTCGATCAGCGCGCTCAAGTCGTCGATCGCCCGTTCCGCTTCGGCCGTCGTCGTGATCGGGCTCATGATGCGTTCACTCCTTGCAGCTTGAGCAATTCGTCATAGACGTGCTTGGCGATGCCGATGCCGCCGGCCTTGGCGAACATCTTGGCGTATTGATCGGTCAGGAACGAGCGCCACACCTTCAACGCGCCGCTGCCGCCGAACGGGCCGTCGCCGTCGACGCCGGTGAACATCTGCTGGAACATCGAGTTGAGGAACATCGCTTCGAATTCGCTCGCCGCGCTCTTCGCCTTGCCCTTGATCTTGAGCATGGCGGCGACTTGCGAGTTTTGCGCGCTGCCGAGCGAGGACAGCGAAGCGCCGAGCTGTGGCTGCGCCGCTCATCACATCACCTCGATGTCGGCCTGGATGGCGCCGGCGGCCTTGATCGCCTGCAGGATCACGATGAGGTCGCGCGGCCCGATGCCGAGCGCATTGAGCCCGTCGACGATCTGCTGCAGCGACACGCCTTCCTTGACCAGCGCGAGCTGCTTGCCTTCCTCCTGCACGCCGACGCTGGGTGCGCGGCACCACGACGGTGCGGCCGCGCGAGAACGGCGCCGGCTGGCTGACCTGCGGCGTTTCCGAGATCGTGACGGTGAGGTTGCCCTGCGCCACCGCGACCGTCGAGACGCGCACGTCGCGGCCGATGACGATGACGCCGGAGCGCTCGTCGATGACGATCTTCGCCGGCATTGTCGGGCTCGACCTGCAACTGCTCGATCTCGGTCAGCATCGCGACGACGTTTTGCGGAAATTTCTTCGGCAGCGTGAGCTGCACGGTCGAAGGGTCGAGCGGCTCGGCGACCGGCGCGCCGATATAATCGTTGATCGCGACCGCGATGCGCTTGGCGGTGGTGAAGTCGGCGTTGCGCAACGCGAGCCGCAACGTGCCGAGCGAGGCGAGCGAGAAATCGATCTCGCGCTCGATGATGGCGCCGTTCGGCAGCCGGCCGACGGTCGGCACGCCGCGCGTGATCTTGGCGGCCTGGCCCTCGGCCTGGAAGCCGCCGATGGCGAGCGAGCCCTGCGCGACGGCATAGACGTTGCCGTCGGCGCCGAAGAGCGGCGTGACCAGAAGCGTGCCGCCCTGCAGGCTCTTGGCATCGCCCATCGCCGAGGCGGTGACGTCGATGCGGGTGCCTTGGGTGGCGAACGGCGGCAGGTTGGCCGTGACCATGACGGCGGCGACGTTGCCGGTGCGGATCTGCTGGCCGCGGATATTGACGCCGAGGCGCTCCAGCATGGCCTGCAGGGATTGCTTGGTGAACGGCGTATTGTTGAGCGTGTCGCCGGTGCCGTTGAGGCCGACGACGAGGCCATAGCCGAGCAGTTGGTTCTGCCGGATCCCCTCGATATTGGCGAGATCCTTGATGCGCGACGTCGCTGCCGCCGTCGAAACGGCACAGCCGAGGACAGCCAACGCGGCGAGCGCGGCTCTAAGCGTCCTTTTCATCTCCTGCTCCCCAAGAGGTCGGACGCCAACACCAATGCCAGTTGCGTGCCACGCGGCGGCGTAGCGGTAAGCCATTGAAATAAAATGATATTTTGTTGAAGGGCGCGGCGCGCCGGCGCGGCGCGGCGAGCAGCCCTTGCCGGTTTCGGCAAGTTTTGCCGGGCTTTTTACCGGCCATTAACCATAACGGGACACCTTCTTAGTATGCGCGTCTATGGACCCAACGGCACGGCCTCGCGACCGCACCACCCCCGGCGCGGCGCAGCGCCGAGCGGCACCTTCGCCCTGTCGGACACCGAGCCGCCGCAGGCGCAAAGCGCGGCGGTGGCGTTGCGCACGCTCGGCGGCATCGACGCGCTGATCGCGCTGCAGGGTATCGAGGAGCCGGCGGAACGGCGCCGCCGCGCGGTCAAGCACGGCCGCCGCGCGCTCGACGCCCTCGACGAGCTCAAGCTCGGCCTGCTGGCGGGGACGCTCGATCAGGGCACGCTGTTGCGGCTGAAATCCGTGGCCGCCGATCTCAAGGACGGCTCCGGCGACGAAAAGCTCGATCCCGTGCTGGCCGAGATCGACCTGCGGGTCGAGGTCGAGCTCGCCAAAGCCGGCATGAGCTGAACTTAAACTATTGAAATCATTGAGTAAATAAGGACAGGGCAGGGCGGTGTGCCGCGCGCCGGGCGCCGCCACGACGGCGCCATCCCGGGTGCTCATCATCCTTATTGTCTCTGTCATCGACCCTCGATATATAGGCCAGCCTCGCGGGGAGGACCTCGCACCAGTCGTGTGTGCGGAGTGAGGGACATGCAGTTGGTCAAAAGCAAAAACGGCAAAGCCGACGACAAGAACGGCAGGAACGGCAAGAGCGTGCTGCCGATGGAGCGGCTTTACCGGCCCACCGACAAAGAGCCTTTCATGAACGAGCGCCAGCGGGAGTATTTCCGGCTGAAGCTGCTCGACTGGCGCGAGGACATCCTCAAGGAGGCCAAGGAGACGCTGCAGCATCTCCAGGACGAGAGCCAGAATCACCCCGACCTCGCCGACCGCGCCTCTTCGGAGACCGACCGCGCCATCGAGCTGCGCGCCCGCGACCGGCAGCGCAAGCTGATCTCCAAGATCGACGCGGCGCTGGCGCGCATCGAAGACGGCACCTACGGCTACTGCGAAGAGACCGGCGAGCCGATCTCGATCAAGCGGCTCGAGGCGCGCCCGATCGCGACGCTGTCGATCGAGGCGCAGGAACGCCACGAGCGCCGCGAGCGCGTCTATCGCGACGATTAGCCGAGTAGTTCTTCCGCGATCTTGTCAGGCCGGAGCCGCGTTTAACCCTTTGTTCACCATCTTGCTTACCGGTCGTTAACGACCGTGGAGCGGGTGACCGCGCGTCTAAAGGCGTGCGGTCTCACCCGCTAATCGATTTATCGTCTCAATCTCGAGGAGATATGCATGCGCGAGATCCTTCTGACCGGTCTTGTTGCGGTGACATTGTTATCGAGCGGAACGCTCGGCAAACGTGTCGACGCTATGCCGCTCGCCATGCCGTCGGTGATCGGCGCCGCAACCGCCGATGCGGCCCACGTCCAGCAGGCTCACGCCGTCTGCGGCAGTAACGGGTGCGTGCAGGTCCAAGTCGCAGGACCGAAGAAACCGAACTCATCCCTGACGCATGGGGGCGGTGCCGGATGCGGAATGGGCCGACGCAATGCTCGCAGCCAAATCTTTCGCGCATGCTGCGGCGCGCGTTGCGCGCCCACGAACAAGGCGAGTTCGACAAGGCGGAGCGGCTTTACACCGCGGTGCTGCATGTTGATCCCGATAATTTCGACGCGCTGCATGGTCTCGGCCTCATCAATTACCAGCGCGGACGCTTGGATACAGCGCTGGCGCTGATCCAGGCGGCGCTGAAGGCCGATCTCGACCGCGCCGATGGGTTTTCGAGCCTCGGCCTGGTCTTTCACGCGCTCAAGCAGTTCGAGCGGGCGCTCAAGAGCTACGACGAAGGTCTTCGCCTCGCGCCGGACGACACCGAGCTTCTCAACCGGCGCGGCGTGGCGCTGCTCGAGCTCGGCCGGCCGCGCGAGGCGCTGGACAATTTCGAGCGCGTGCTCGCCGCCGCTCCCGATCATCTCGATGCGCTCGGCAATCGCGGCAATGCGCTGATCAAGCTCAATCGTGCCGGCGGACGCGCTTTCGAGCTACGACCAGGCGCTGACGATTGCGCCCGACAACGCGCAGCTCCTCACCAACCGCGCCGTTGCGCTGCGCCGGCTCGACCGCCCGCACGAGGCGGTGATGAGCGCGCGCCGCGCGCTGGTCAGCCGGCCGGATTTCGCCCAGGCGCAGATTTGTCGAGGGCGTCGCGCGATTGACGCTGGGCGATTTTTCCGGCTGGCGCGGTTACGAAGCGCGCTGGGGCGTTGGCTTTCTGGCGTCGCACCGGCGCAGCTTTGCCGCGCCGCTTTGGCTCGGCGAGTGAATCGCTCGACGGCAAGACCATTCTGCTGCACGCCGAGCAGGGTTTTGGCGACACGCTGCAGTTCGTGCGCTACGCGCCGCTCTTGGCCGGCCGCGGCGCCAATGTCATTCTCGAAGTGCAGCCTGAGCTGGCGCGGCTGTTGTCGCCGCTGCCGGGCGTCGCCGCGGTGATTGCGCGTGGCAAACCTTTGCCGCGTTTCGATTGTCATTGCCCGCTGCTGAGCCTGCCGCTGGCCTTTGCCACGGAGCTGGCGACGATCCCGGCACAAATCCCTTACGTCGCGCCGGCGGATCAAGACGTCGCGCCGTGGCGCGAGCGCCTGCCGCGCCGCCGCCCGCTCATCGGCCTGGTGTGGTCCGGCGAGCGATCGCACGACAACGATCTCAATCGTTCGCTGCGTCTCGAAACATTGCTGCCGTTGCTGCGAACGCCGGACGTGACCTTCGTCAGCCTGCAGCACGAAGTGCGTGACGAAGATGCCGGCCTCCTGCAGAAACAATCGGCCATCGTTCACGTCGGCGATCGGTTGCGCGATTTCGCCGATACCGCCGCCGCGGTCTCGCTGCTCGACGCGGTGATCGCGGCGGATACGGCGGTCGCGCATCTCGCCGGCGCCATGGGCAAACCGCTTTTGCTGTTGCTGCCGTTCGGCGCCGACTTCCGCTGGCTGCGCGAGCGCGACGACAGCCCGTGGTATCCGACCGCGCGGTTGTTTCGTCAGCCGAGCATTCGGCGATTGGGCCAGCGTGATCGAAGCGCTGCGGCGCGAATTGACGCGCGCGGACTTTTCCCGGCGTCAACTGTCGGCCTGATGCTGTCATTGAGAGCGAACGAAGCAACGTGAGCGGCACCGTCGGTTGCTGTCGCGGAGCCTGTCATCGGGCCGGCCACTCGGCCGGACCCGTTGGCTCGTCGCAATGACGTAAAAAACTCGCGGCCTCCGGCGGGGAGCTGCCGGAGGCCGCGCCGTAACGCGGCTTTGGTCGCGCTAGCTCGACCTAAGCCGCGGGGAGCCCGCGATTCAGCTGATCAGAACGGCAAAATCACGTCCATCACCTGCTGGCCGTAAGGCGGTTGCTGGAAGTCGGTGATCTGGCCGCGGCCGCCATAGGCGACGCGCGCCTCGGCGATCTTCGGCAGATCGATGGTGTTGTCGCTGTCGATGTCCTCCGGACGCACGACGCCGGCGACGATCAGTTCGCGGATTTCGAAGTTCACCCGGATCTCCTGCTTGCCCTCGATCACCAGGTTGCCGTTCGGCAGCATTTGCGTCACCACCGCGGCAACGTTGGTCAGCAACGATTCCTGCCGGTTGATGGTGCCCTTGCCGTCGGTCGAGGAGTTGCCGTTGGTGGTCAACAGCGCGCCCGGCAGCACCGCCTTGGCCGGATTGGTGATGGTGTTGGCGCCGATGAAATTGGTGATCGCGGAATCTTCCGTGGTGCTGCGGCTGCGCTGGGTCTCGTTCTCGAACTGCGCGGTGTCGTTGATGTTGACCTTGACGGTCAAGATGTCGCCGACCTGATGGGCGCGCTGATCCTTGAAGAACGCGCGCGAGCCGTTGCGCCACAGCGAATTCGGATTGTAGGTCGCCGGCTGCGGCGTCGGCATCGGCATCTGCACCGGCTTGTAGCCGGGCTTGGTCGTCGGATTGTCCATCGCCGACAGCGGCGGCTGCTCGCCGATCGCCTTGATGCGGTCGATCGACGAGCAGCTCGCGTTGAACACCGCCACGGTCGAGAGCAGCGCGCAACGCAGACAGCACAACGCGTTTCGACATCGGACTACCTTTCACTCGAGCTCTACTCACTCGGATCCTTCGTTCGGCTCGGACGCGAGACTGTCGGCGCGTTATCGACGACGCGGGTGGTCGCGGCGCCGACAGTGACGCGGCCGGGCGCGGAAATGACGCCCTGCACGGTGCGTTTGGAGTTCGATGTTGAGCACGCCGATCGTATCGCCGAGCGCGCCGGCTTCCTGCGCCTGGCCGCGCAAGCGTCAGCATCAGTCCCGGCGCCTGATAGACGATGGTCACGGTGTCGTTGCGCGCACGATCTCGGGCTTCATCAGATCGGCGGCGTGCAGCGGCTGGCCGGGCGCAGCTGGTGCCGTGCCGCAAGGCCGACGCACGGCGCTCATGTCGGTGAGGGCGCCGCCTTCGCGTCTTCGGCCGCCGCAGGACGGCGAGATCGGATGCTTTGAGCACCTCGCCGTGTTCCACCGGGCGCTGCGACCGTCACGGCGGGGACCGTCTCGATCGCGGTGCCGGTGTAGCGCGCCGGCTGCCGGTGCAGCGCCGCGCTCGACGGCAGATCGAACGTCACGTCGAAGCGCGCCGATGCGCGGATCGTAGGTGAGGCCGAGCACCTGCAACTCGCCGGTCGCGTCGGGCTCGACCTGCAGCGTTGCGCACGTCGCGATCGAAATTGACGGTGATGTTGCGCGCCTCGCCGAGGCCGAATTGGCCGGACAGCGCCTGCGACGACGCGCGCCGAAATCTCCTGCGCGGTGATGGCGCGGCTCGCGCGCGTGACGATGACTTCGGTCAGGCCGCGGGTGTCGATGTCGATGAGCTGATGCGGCCGGATCGCCTCGACGATGCGGTCGGTCGCCACCGCGCCGCGGGTGCCGAGATCGGGCGAGCGGAAGATCGGCACGTCGGCCACCGCGCCGGCATTGTCGATCAGGTCGCCGATGCGCACGACGTCGCCGGTGACGGTGACGTTGGCGCGCAGCGCCGGCGGTCCGCTCTGCGCCGCGGCGGGATCGGCGAGCGGCGCCGCGAGCGCGAGCAGGACAGACCGAAAGTGCGGATGCGGGCGCGGATCATGACCAGGACCTTTCTCAGCGCATCAATTGCGAGGTCGTCTGCAGCATCTCGTCGGCCGCGGTGATGACCTTGGAATTCATCTCGTAGGCGCGCTGCGCGGCGATCAGGTTGGAGATTTCGGTCACGGCCTCGACGTTGGATTGTTCGAGGCTGCCCTGCAGCAGGGTGCCGGAGCCGTTGGTCGCCGGCAGGCCATCCTGCGGCGTGCCGGACGCCGGCGTCGCGGTGAACAGATTGTCTGCCGTTCGCCTGCAGGCCGGCGTCGTTGGTGAAGGTCGTGAGCGTGAACTGGCCGAGGATGGTCGAGGTCGTGCTGCCGGGCGGCGTCACCGAGACCTGGCCCTGCTTGTTGATGGTGAGGCCGGTCGAGTTCGGCGGCACGGTGATGGTCGGCTGAACGACGTTGCCGTCCGCGGTGACGATGCGGCCCTGAGCATCCATCTGGAACGAGCCGTCGCGGGTATAGCTGAAGGTGCCGTCGGGCATCAGGATCTTGAACCAGCCGTCGCCCTGGATCGCGACGTCGAGCGTATTGCCGGTCTGCGACAGCGTGCCTTGGGTCATCAGCCGCGGCGTGCCGACGGTCTTTACGCCGGAGCCAAGCTCGATGCCGACCGGCAGGATGTTGCCCTGGTCGGAGGCTTGCGCGCCGATGCGCTGCACGTGCTCGTAGATCAGATCCTGAAACTCCGCGCGCTGGCTCTTGAAGCCGGTGGTGCTCATGTTGGCGATGTTGCCGGCGATGACCTGGACCTGGAGGTCCATGGCCGCCATTCCGGTCGCTGCGGTATCAAGCGCACGCATGGTACGTTCTCCTCAAAGCCTCGCGGACGGAGCTAACTGGTCGGCGGCTGCGACAGCTGCTGCAGCGCGTTGCGGCGCTGGTCGCCCTGCTGTTGCAGGATGGCGGCGATGTCGGTGTAGCTGCGGGTGATCTCGATCATGCGCGCCATCTCGGCGACGGCGTTGACGTTCGATTTCTCGAGTCGCGCCTTGCATGACGCGGGTGTCGGGCGGCGCCGGACCGGCATTGACGCCGTTCGGCGCCACGAAGGTCGAGCCGCCGTCCTTCTGCAGGCGCTGCGGCTGATCGAAGCTGACGATTTGCAGCTTGCCGCGCTGCGAGTCCGCGGTGCTCGCGCCCTCGCGCACGGTGATGATGCCGTTCGGGCTGATGCTGATGTCGTGATCGCCGGTCTGGAAGGTGATCGGGCCGCCGTCGCCGAGCACCGGATAGCCGTCGCTGGTGACGAGCTGGCCGGTGGCGTTGGTCGAGAGCGCGCCGTTGCGGGTGTAGCGCTGGCCGCGCGGCGTCTGCACCACCAGATAGCCCTTGCCGTCGATGCGCGACGTTGAGCGGATTGCCGGTGCGCTCGATGGCGCCCGGGCCGAAATCGATCCAGGTGGCGCGGTCCTGCACGAAGCTGACGCGCCGGTCGCTGCCGGGGAATTGCTGGTCGCGCGGCGCGCGGCATCAGATATTCGCTGAACGCCGCCTTGTCGGCCTTGAAGCCGGTGGTGTCGATATTGGCGATGTTGTTGGCGACGACGTCGAGCTCGTGACTGAGCGCCATCTGCCGCGACAGGCCGACGAGAAGGGCATTCTCCATCGGGTACTCTCCCCTTGAAGCGAGGAAGATGCCGTCTCCCGAGCATCTTCATCGTGCGCGCCGCCCGCTCTCCCAAGCCGCGGCAGAGGGTGAATTGCAGAAGCCGTGCCAATAGAGGAAAATCATATTTATCAATGTCTTAGACTCGGATCGGCGCGGCGCGCGAGCGGGCAGAAAGCGCCATCGCGGCGACACAACCCGGCAAATAATTCCTGCCGCGCCGGCCGCGGCAAGTATCCGTTAACCATTCCTGCCTAGCTTGGCTTGTGACGGCGCCACATCCGTTGGCGCAGAGTCGCGCCCGCGGCGTTTGTTCTGCGTTTGTCCTGCCGACTGCGTGCGCCCTCACGCAAGCTGGAGCGGTGATGGCAACGAAGAACGAAACGCCGGCCGAAGCCGACAAGGACAGAAGCCGAAGGCGAGGACGGCGAAAGACGCCGCCGCGCCGAAGCGACGGCTTCTCGCTCAAGCTCATTATCATGGTGGTCGGCGGCGTCGTCGGTCTCGGCGCGCTGGGCGGCGGCGGCTATTTCTTCTTCGGCCACCACGCCAACGCCGGCGGCCGCCGCCACCACGGTCAAGCCGCCGGTCTTCATCGACATGCCCGACGTGCTGGTGAACCTGTCGTCGAGCGGCGGCGATCGCACCCAATATCTCAAGGTGAAGATCGCGCTCGAATTGCCCGACGAGGCGGTGCTCGGCGCAGATCCAGCCGATCATGCCGCGGCTGCTCGACACGTTCCAGACTTACTTGCGCGAATTGCGGCCGACCGATCTCGACGGCTCGGCCGGACTCTATCGGCTCAAGGAGGAGCTGACGCGGCGCGTCAATGCCTCGATCGCGCCGAACCGGATCAACGCCGTGCTGTTCAAGGAAATCGTGGTGCAGTGAGGGGCGCAAGAACCCTCACGCGCAAAGAGCGACCGTAAAGCGATGGCAGCGAAAGACCAGATCGACCAGGACGCGCTCGCCGCCGAGTGGGGCGTAGCGCTCGACGCCGAGCAGCAGGCGGCGGCGGCAGACGCCGCGCCCGCGGCCGAGCAGCCCGAGGGCGACGCCGAGGCCATGGCGGCGCATTGGGCCACCATGGTCGACGACGGCCAGTTCATCCAGGCCGCCAAGGGCGGCGCCGAACGCATCCTCACGCAAGAAGAAATCGACTCGCTGCTCGGCTTCAGCCTGGCCGACGTCAATCTCAACGACAATTCCGGCATCCGCGCCATCATCGACTCGGCGATGGTCTCCTACGAGCGCCTGCCGATGCTGGAAATCGTCTTCGACCGGCTGGTCCGGCTGATGACGACGAGCCTGCGCAATTTCACCTCCGACAACGTCGAAGTGTCGCTCGACCGCATCACCTCGGTGCGGTTCGGCGATTATCTCAACTCCATCCCGCTGCCCGCCATCCTCGGCGTGTTCAAGGCCGAGGAGTGGGACAATTCCGGCCTGCTCACGGTCAACTCGAACCTGATCTATTCGATCATCGACGTGCTGCTCGGCGGCCGCCGCGGCCAGACCGCGATCCGCATCGAAGGCCGGCCCTACACCACGATCGAGACCAACCTGATCAAGCGCATGATCGAGGTGGTGCTGGCCGACGCCGAGCTCGCGTTCCGGCCGCTGTCGCCGGTGAAGTTCAACATCGACCGGCTGGAGACCAATCCGCGCTTTGCCGCGATCTCGCGGCCGGCCAATGCGGCGATCCTGGTGCGGCTGCGCATCGACATGGAAGACCGCGGCGGCACCATCGAGCTGCTGTTGCCCTACGCCACCATCGAACCGATCCGCGACGTGCTGTTGCAGATGTTCATGGGCGAGAAATTCGGCCGCGATCCGACCTGGGAAGGCCATCTCGCGACCGAAATCGGCCAGGCGCAAATCGCCGTCGACGCCGTGCTCTACGAGGCGCAGCTGCCGCTCAAGCAGATCATGAAGCTCGATGTCGGCGACACGCTGATGCTGGAAATGAAATCCGACGCGCATGGTCATCGTGCGCTGCGGCGACGTCACGCTGACCGAAGGCCGCATGGGCCGGGTCGGCGACCGGGTCGCCGTGCGCGTCGCCAAGCATTTACGCAAACCGAGCACGACCTTCGCCATGTTCGAAATGGCGGGCGGCACCGGCAACCCCATGGAGGCACAGTGAGCAACGGCATTGGAATCATGATCGAAGGCCTGGTCGCAATCTTGCTCATGCTGACGATCGGTTATTGCATGTTGCTCAACCGGCGCCTCAAGCTGCTCAAGGCCGACGAGCATTCGCTGCGCGCCACCATCTCCGAGCTGATCACCGCGACCGAAATCGCCGAGCGCGCCATCGCCGGCCTCAAGGTCACCGTGCACGAATGCGACATCGGTCTGGGCGAGCGCCTCAACCGCGCCGAGGCCATGACCGGCGATCTCGATCGCCGGCTCGCCGCCGGCAAGGACGTGCTGCATCGCCTGTCGCAGATCGTGATCGCCGGCCGGCCGCCGCAAGAGCCGGCCGCGCCGAACAACGACGCCAAGGCGGTCGCGGTCGCGGCGCAGGCCTTCGCCGAGCGATTGCGCACCAAGGTGCACGGCCTCGCGGCATGATGAGCTATATCCGCGATCTGCGTCTCATTCCGATCGCAGTCATTGCCTGCGCCTGCCTGTTGGCGTTGAAGGCGGCCGATCTGCTGCTCGACGGCGGCTCGCTCATTGCCGGCGATAACGCGCCGAAGATCGAGAGCACGTCGGTCGTTCGCACCACCGCGGATGTGCCGCAGCCATCGTCGTCGATGCTGTCGTGGGCGCCGCAGATGTTCAACTTCCCCGACGGCAGCGGCGCGACCACGGCGCCGGTCGTGGCGTCGCTGCCGGCCGATAAGGCGAACCTCGACATCACCGGCTCGGTGCCGGCCGAGACCGCCGACAAGGACAAACAGGCCAAGGCGCGACGCCGGCAAGAAGCCGCCCGACGGAACCAAGCCGCCGGGCACCGTCATTCCCACCGAGCCGGGCCAGCCCTCCGGCGCCGAGCGCGCCATCCTCGAACGGCTGCAGGAGCGCCGCCAGGAGCTCGACACGCGCGCGCGCGAACTCGACATCCGCGAAAGCCTGATCAAGGCCGCCGAGAAACGCATGGAAGGCCAGCTCGCCGAGCTCAAGGAAACCGAAGCCCGCATCACCGTCGCGACGCAGCAGAAGGACGACGCCCAGGCCGCGCGCTTCAAGGGCCTCGTCACCATGTACGAGAACATGAAGCCGCGCGATGCGGCGAAAATTTTCGACCGCCTCGACATCGACGTGCTGCTCGAAGTCGCCTCCAAGATCGAGCCGCGCAAGATGGCGGATATCTTGGCGCAGATGTCGCCCGACACGGCCGCAGCGCCTGACCGTCGAGCTCGCCAGCCAGGCGCAGGAAGTGAAGCCGGGCAACGGCCCGAACGACCTGCCGAAAATCCAAGGCCAGCCGACGCAGTAATTCTTCATCCGCCCCCGCGACTTGTCCGCCGAAGCGCAACGCGCGAAGGCGGAAGCGGGGGAGGGGGACCACCCTGCGAAGCAGGGTGGTGGAGGGGGCGCCTGACTTCGACGCTTCGTTGCCGCCGAAGGTTTCCTTAGACGCTTGAGGCGAAGCGAAACCCATCACCTTTCTGAAATGCCGCCGCAACAGGGCGATGGGTTTCACTTGGTTCTCCCCATCCTACGGGCTGACTCGCAGTCGTCGTTCACGCTCGGCGCCGTCATCGCGACACGTCGGCACGCTTCGCTTTGCCCACCCTGCGCTCACTGCGGGCTCGGCGAGCAGGACGCGCCTTGATGGAGTTCACCAAAGCGACAAGAGAGGGCGGCCTACCGGCCTCGCATTCCCAAATCGTTAGGATTTGCCATCCGAGTTTGCGGAGCGCGTTCGCGTTACGGCGGTCGCGGCGGCGGTTCAGAGATACTTTTTCGGTCCAATAGACGGAGTTCGACTTAACTCTCCGCTTCCCGTCGATGCATTTTCGGCAGCCGTGCCAGAAACAACCGTGGACGAAGACCACCAAGCGGCGGGAGGGAAAAACGATGTCTGGCCGGCCGGGTAGTCCTTTCGCGTGCAGCCGGTAACGCAGTCCATTTTGCCAAAGAAAACGGCGAACCCCGATTTCGGGCTTGGTGTTTGTCGACCGAATGGCCGCCATATTCGCGGCTCGCCGTTCGCGCGATATCGAATCCATTGGCGCGGTCCTACAGTTATACTTTTAACTGCCTCGATTCGTTCCTCTAGTTCTCTAAGCCATTGACCGTCCTACGGTTCGAGGCCTTTTTTTTGAATTGCTGCGATCAAGCCGGCCTTGTACGATCTGCTCGTCGCCTTCCTGGGGGCGTCTCCCGTTCGTGCAGCACCAGTATACGCCTTCAACGCCGGGACCTCATGCCGTCGCGCCTATGAGAAAAAAATCCAATGGCCGGCCACGCGCCTCGGTAGTACAACGGGCGAGACGCAAAGTTCGTAAGCGGCTACCCAAGGTGATCAGTCTGTTCTCCGGTGCCGGCGGCCTCGACCACGGGTTCTTGTCTGCCGGATTCGAAATCATCGCGGCGTTTGATGTCTCGCAAGCGGCCATCAAAACGCACCGAAGAAATTTTCCAAACTCCAACGCCATCGCCAGCGATCTCCGGAGGCTGCGGCCCGCGGGGGTGCTCAAGATCATTCGGGAATGCCTTCCCGAAGGGGCGCGGATAGGGCTGATCGGCGGGCCGCCTTGTCAAGGTTTCTCCCGTGCCAATACGCGGGCCACGGCAGACGATCCCCGAAACGACCTCCCGACGCTGTACGTGAGGATCGTCAAGGCGCTTCAAAAGTTCTATCACGTTGAGTTTGTTGTCTTCGAGAACGTTCTAGGTATGCGCGACAAGAAACATGCGGTAGCCTACGCCAATCTCGTCAACGGACTACGAAAACTCGACTTGGAAATCACCGAGCGGGAACTTTGTGCACTCGATTTCGGAGTTCCGCAGACCAGGCGACGAATAGTGTTGGCAGCACTTCGAGACGGCGCCCCGAACGCATCTGTCAAACCCAGAAAGAGAAAGGGACTTTCGTCTGTCCGCGACGCGATAGGCAAAATGCCGTCGCCTAAGTTCTTTGCGCCCAATCTCACCGAGGATGACATCCCTCATCACCCGAACCATTGGACGATAAATCCTCGGTCGAAGCGGTTTAAATCGAAAGATGTCGTGTACAACGCGCGAAGTTTCAAAAAGCTGCGGTGGGCAAAACCGAGCCCGACGATCGCATTCGGGCATCGCGAAATCTACGTGCATCCCAACGGGCGGAGGCGGCTCAGCATATTAGAGGCAATGCTTCTCCAGGGTTTTTCCAAGGACTTTGTCCTCGAAGGGAATCTGTCCGAACAGGTGGATCAGATTTCCAACGCCGTGCCTCCGCCGTTGGCGAAAAGTGTTGCCAACGCAATAAAGCGCTCACTGTCGGCCTAAACCATCGATGCCTCCGGAAATCGTTCAACAAACAACACCCGACGAAGCGGCGCTTGTCGACAAGAATTCTCGCAAGCGAGGATCGGGATCATGTTGTTCAAACCATTCTACAGACCAATGCGCAGGTAATTGCGCGTGTAACCGATGGCATCTACAGGCAGCCGGCGTCTGCGCTCCGGGAGTTGATTTCAAATGCTTACGACGCCGATGCGTCCCGCGTAATCATCAAGACGGATGTGCCAAGATTTGCGCGCATTTCTATCGAAGATGACGGCGCCGGAATGTCGCCTAAGATTTTGGCTCATCTTCTCTTCAATATAGGTGGCAGCGCGAAACGAAACGAACGCGGTGAGGAACTTGGTATCACCTCAGTCGAGATTCCTTGCACAGCCCGAAAGGCCGCCGATTGATTGGAAAGATCGGTATCGGCCTATTTTCTGTTTCTCAACTCACTCACTCCTTCCAAATCATTACCAAGACCAAGGGGGACAATCATCGCACCATTGCGACGGTCGCGCTGCGACAATTTTCAGACCCATCGATCGCGCCGTCTAAGGGTGAGCAACGATACGAGTCGGGAAAAGTCAGCATTTGGAGGGAGCACGCTACGGACAAAAATAGCCACGGTACGACAATCGTTCTTACGAACATCAGACCTCAGGCGCGAGATACCCTACGAAGCCGCGATATTTGGGCGGCGATCGAACAGAACGAAGAAACAGCGCCAGGCGACGAGCGACAAGAGATCGAGCCGCCGCCTTTTCATGTCGGCCGCGTCGACAGTTCCGGCGAATTATTGAGGAAGACGGGCACAAAATTTACCTCGTTGCCTTGGGAAAAAGGTGACAATCCGGATCAAGCGTTTAAGAAGCTGGTGAATTGCGTTTGGGAACAAATAGACGAGGCAAATCCAAATCCTAAGCTTGAGAGGATATTTGATTATTATCTGCGAATGGTTTGGCAGTTGGCGCTCAGTGTCCCTCTGCCATATGTGGACGGGCATTTGTTCGATATGCCGGCGGTCGGCTGGACTGAGTCGTTCGAACTTTCGAATAGACGCAAAGGCGCCGCGCGGCCCATCAACGCGAAGGGGTCAACTACCATTCGTGCCGTCTGCAACCTGTCGGACCCAAAGGAGGCCGTGGGAAAGTTCGATGTGCTCGTGGACGATCTAAAGCTCTCGCGCCCGATCAAATTTCGAAATCTACCCACTACATCTCACGCGCTGAAGCACCCTCTCGTTTTCGTCGGAAAATGCCGGGAAACATTCGCGAAGATCCCGGCCGAGCTGAGCGGCGGGCCGCTGGAGTTCGAGGCATATCTGTTTTGGTCTGCAAAAATCGCGCCGACCGAACATCAAGGGTCTTTAATTCGGATTCACGGGGCGAGCGGAACGTTGTTTGATTCAACATTCATGCGCTATCAGGTCTCGGAGCAAACGCGTCTGAGGCAGATTACGTGTGAGATTTTTGTTAGCGAGGGCTTGGATAGCGCGCTCAACATTGATCGAGAGTCGTTTAACAATGCGCATCCTCATGCCGTCTACATAACAAGGTGGCTTCACGAAGCGTTGAGACAGCTAGCTACGGCGCAAAAGAAGGCCGCGAGTACGCTGCGATTACAAATTCGTGGAGAGGTCAAGGACGAACGGGTCGAAGCTATTCAGCAGATTGCGCGTCAAGTCTGGAGTCAACAAAGCGATGATGACGCTTCGTCGCCGCCGTCGGTAGAGATCGTCGATAACGACAAAACCGGCGCGCGCCGAACGGATACGTATGTTTTCCGTAGATCGTCGGTCACCAGTCCGAGCAAGCCCGCCAGGACCGCCAAGGAGAAAGCGCGCAATTCCATAATCGAAGAGAAGTTAAAGGCAATTGCTCAGGTTCTCGCCTCTTTTGATTTGATCGACCGGCTTACAAAGAAAGAGCAGGAGGCGCTCCTTTTGGCGATCTACAAAATTCTGGACGAGCAAGATGAATGAGTGACCAGAGTCCTAACGCCACAGACGATTCTGACGAATTGGCAAGTGGTATCGTAGCTGTTGAGCAGTATATTGCGCCTGTACCAAGCAAGAAGGCTTTCTTGGCGTGGCACCGGCCCAGAAAGCAATTCGTCCGCCATGAGCAGTGGTGCTACCAGATCGGAGAGTTGCTCAAGGAGGGGCATTCGACGGACACGCTGACCTATTTTGGACTTCCAGGCGTCGATCTTTTGGACCTGAGATGTTTCGGCGCTGCCATATGCGAGCCGCGCGACCTTAAACTGCGTTTCCTAGGGTTTAATAAAGCCGCCGATCCTGAGAGCGATGAGCAGGCGGAGCTCAACATTTCGTTTGATGAAATCAGGAAGTCTGCTTCCTTCGATGCTCAGTCGGATATCGTTCCGGATGACCTGAGGCAACTCGTCAACGAGAATTCGATCGCGTGGCAGAAGACCTTGGAACTTGCTCCTTACGATGTGGTCAATTTGGATTTGTGCGACGGCTTTGGTGCGCAGCAACCGGAGACAATCCCGGAGACTTACTACAACGCTGTAGCTAAGCTTTTGGCGCTGCAGGCTAGGAAAAAGACTCCCTGGTTGCTTTTGCTCACGACTAGGGTTGGCAAGAAGCACGTTCACGCCGATACGCTAAAGCGTCTTTCGAAGTTGTACAGAAAGAATCTCACGAGTTGCCGGCCATTTTTGGACAAGTCGGGCAAGGCGTTCGGCATAAACGATGTGTCGTCTTTACAAAGCGCCGAAAAGACCGATGCCGGGGTCCAATCCGTCTTTTTGGTAGGCATTTGCAAGTGGCTTCTTGGATTTGCTACCGGGCAAAGGCCGCCTTCGAAGTTGGAAGTAAAGAGCGTCTACGGCTATCGCGTTTATGCGGGGGCCGCAGTCGAGGACATGATCTCCATAGCAATTCGTTTTGACCCTACACATGAGCCAATTCCTGACCCGGGCCAATTGGCGTCGGAACACCCGACTAAGGTTGACGAATGCGACATGGCGACGAAGGCCCTGATCAAAGTGAGCAAGTTGTTCGATGTCGACGAATATCTTGCCTCCGAAAAGAGCGTGAGAGACGAGATGATCGATGCGATGTGTGGTCTGCTTGAGGCCGCGAGATATGACGTTGCCGCCTATCGGAAATGGGTTGCGGCGTCTTAATTAGGCTGTGTATTCATAAAACCCGGGCGATGTCCGTTACCGAGGGGATTTTTCGTCTCCGATAAAGGGACACGTCTTGACTTGTGTCCCCAACGCAGTTACATACCGCAACATCCCGCTCGCGAAGGACGCCTTTCGCGAGGGCGATGTTCCCGAACTAGACAGACGATAAAAGTGCAATGATTTCAAAGCATTGATCCTAAACGAAGAATCGTCACGGAACCTGCGGATTTTGGGACAGCGTTCCCACTAGCAAAACGGCAAACCAGTCGCTACATTGGCGACAAATGGCTTGGAATCGGCTGCTAATCCCAGTGATTATACTTTTGGCTGCCGGGAGTGCTGCCCGCGCCGCCCAATCGAACCTCGTACCACGTATGGCGGTCTATTGCCCCGAAGATATCCTTGTAGGTGATGTAGATATAAAAAATCGCCTCGTGAACTCCGCTTGGAGCGTCGTCGGGGCTGCGCCCGCGATAAACGAAGGTTGTTTTAAAATTGCAATATCTTGCATTACCCGGAACGGTAACCCGCTCTCTGAAACCGTGGGCGGCGTCGAACCAGCCATCGGGATATACGGTAGACGTCATATAGGTTTCGCGCATTTGCATCTTTTGTGGCGCTTCAAGATCGAAGTCGTCCCGCAGGAAAAGGTCTCGCCTACTTGGCAGATACAAATGAGCCTCGACGGCCGTGATAATTCCGGGGGTCTGCCCGAGGTTGTCTATGCAATAGGTCATGGTTTTTCGGAGCCATTGGGCGTCCCCCGGTTCGACATCCGTAGCCCCTTCGGCCGTTTGAGGTTCCATGCTTGGGAGATAAAAAACATAGCGGGGGAACAGATAGGCGCGACCGGCGAACGATTGACGTTCGATAGCATTGGACTGTTTTTTAATTTCGTCAAACTGTACTTGCATAACATTCAACTGACCTTTGAAAATCCAGGCGGTAACAACGCTCACAACGACCAACGCGCCAGTGAACCAGCCGACGCGCCGAGTCCATCGCGCCATTATCCCTTCATTGATTTGGTGCAGAGTTTGCTCTGGCTGGCGGCGACGGCGGGCTTTATTTTTTTGTCTTACAAGGGCACGGAATATGCGGACAATAACCGGCTTACGCGTCTGTTTTGGTGGTTGCCCCTTGTGGGCTTCCTCGGTTTGGCCTTTTGGTCCGCCAGCCATTTTGTAGGCTTTCTAACAGCCGCTAATAGCCGAGCCGAAAATGTCGGCATTGAAGCGGTTGTTATACCGGAACTGAAATTCCGCGACGTATAGCGGCAAATACTTGGCGCTGACCTTGTGGAACGTGCCGACCACGCCGCGTTTGAAGATCGACCAGAAACCTTCAATCGTGTTGGTGTGGACCGCGCCGATCACATAGCGATGCGCTGCGTGATGCACGGTTTGGTGCGGGTATTCGGTGAGATTGTCATAGACAGGGTTTTCATCGGTTGCGAGCAGACTGACCTTGTTGGAAACCATTTCCCGAACGAACGTCTCTGCATTGAAGCGGGTGACGTGATCCAGAACGCGAGCCACTGCGTTGCCCTTGCGGGTCACCGCGCCGATAATTGGCGTTTTGCCAGAGCCAGAGCCGCCGCGACCGCCGCTTCGCTTATTGAAATGTTTGTTTTGATCCTTTCCGCCAACCCAAGTTTCGTCCACCTCAACGATGCCGCCTAGCTTGTCCATGTCCGCCTCGATCAACGCCGTGCGAATACGGTGTGCCATGTACCAAGCGGTTTTGAGCGAACCAAAGCCCATGTAACGGTAGAGCTGCCGCGCGCTCATTCCCTTTTTGCTGGTCAGCATAAGGTGAGCAACCTTGAACCAGTCGCGAAGCGGCTTGTTTGTGTTCTCAAATACGGTCCCGGCAATAATCGAGAACCGATAGCCGTCAGGGGCGCATTGTTCGCACTGCCAATGCCACTTGCGCGATTTCAGGTCATAGACCTTGGGATTGCCGCAGCGGGGACAATGGACGCCATCGGGCCAACGGCGGGCCTTCAAATAGGCTTTGCAGGCATCCTCGTCCCCGATTGGAAACATCTTGTCGAATTGGGCCGAAGTCAGTTGATGTACGGCCTTGTATTGTTTCCTAGCCATGGGAATAAACCCCTCTGCCTGCCACTGAAATAAGTGTGCCAGATCAGGGGGCGTCTGTCAAGTCCGGGAACATCGCCTTTCGCGAGGGTACTCCTTAAGGCGGAGCGGGAGCGGTTCTCGTCGAGCGCGGCCATACACTGCGCTCACGGGCGGCTTGGGCATCGTCCCGTCCGGCGCGTGTCGGACTGCGAGGTGCTCGCTGCACTGGTGCCGGAGAGGGTCCTCCCGTTTGCATCCGGTGGTTCCAGGAAGCGCGGCCTGAGCCGAGCCGAGGCCAAAAACCTCGGATGCCGCGGTGGGGCGCCGAAAGGCGAGCGCGCCCGCTCCATTTTTTGAGGTCCAAGGCTCTATGAAGTCCTGGGCCTCGGTCCTCCCGCAGTGGGAAGACAGGAGAGAGGGCGCGCGCCGCATCGCTTGTCGATGCGGCTCCTGGTTGGTGCGCTTCTCGGCGCTCCGCCTCCCTTCTTTTAAGGGAGGAGGCTTCTTGGAATGCTTTCTTGGCTTGGCTTTTCTTGGCGTGGCAAAGCTCGGATGCGAAGGGGCATCGCGACAACGAAAAAGCTCGTCATCGCCGGGCATAGCCGTTCGAAGAACGGCGTCGCTTCGCTCGCCTATGACCCGGCGATCCATGGGGCTTCGCAGGGCACTTGTTGGTCCCAATTGCACTCGGCCGGTCAGCATGGACCACCGGGTCATTTGACGCCAAGACGGCGCTTCGCGCCTTCTGCCCGTGGTGACGAAGTGAGGGGTCGAACCCGGTGGTGACGAAGGAGGGCACTTGCGGGAAGGGAGAGCGTCTCGTGCGTGCATTGCCCCTCCCGCGCGGGCGCGCGGGAGGGTAATATCGGCAGCAGGGAGAACCGCCATGTTCCTGCGCAATTACTGGTACGTCGCCGCGACCGATGCCGAGATCGGCCGCAAGCCGCTTGCTCGCACCATCCTGGGCGAGCCCATCGTGTTCTTCCGCACCGAAGCGGGCACGCCGGTGGCGATGGAGGATCGCTGCGCGCACCGCCATCTGCCGCTGTCCATGGGCAAGCTCGTCGGCGACGAATTGCAGTGCCACTATCACGGGCTGCGCTTCGGCACCGACGGCCGCTGCACCCGCATTCCCGGCCAGGAGCAGATTCCGCGCGGCGCCAAGGTCAAAACCTATCCGGTCGCCGAGCGCTATCACTGGATTTGGATCTGGATGGGCGATCCGGCGCTGGCCGATCCGGCGGCGATCACCGATTTCCATTGGCTCGACGATCCCGATCATTGGGGCGCCAAGAGCTCGTATCTGCACGTCGAGGCGAACTGGCAGCTCGTGGTCGACAACCTGCTCGATCTCACCCATCTGGCCTTCGTCCACGACACCACCATCGGCAACCTGGCGCTGGCCGAGCACGCCAAGGTGCAGGTCACGCGCGCGCCGAACAACGTCGTGGTCACGCGCTGGATCATCGACCAGGAGCCGCCGCCGACGTTCAAGAAAGTCGGCGGCTTCACCGGCCATGTCGACCGCTGGCAGATCATCGACTTCGTGCCGCCGGCCTTCTTGCGGCTCGACGTCGGCGCCACGCCGACCGGCACCGGCGCGCCGGACGGCAAGCGCGTCGGCGGCATCGGCATGCGCAATCTCAACGCCATTACGCCGGAGACCGAAACCACGTCGCATTATTTCTGGGGCCAGGCCCACGATTTCGACGTCAAGAATGCCGAGACCACCGAACAAATCTTCGAGCAGATCAAGACCGCGTTCCTGGAAGACGTCAGCGTGTTCTCGGCGCAGCAGCGCAACTTGAACATGATCGCGAACCCGCCGCAGGTCGACATCAATGCCGACGCCGGCACGATCGCGGCGCGCCGCATCCTCAGCCGGCTCTATGATGAAGAGCAGGGGGCGGCGTCAGTTGCGGCGGCGGAGTAATGGCGCGAGCCTCGTCATTGCGAGGAGCGGAGCGACGAAGCAATCCAGCTCTCATGCGCCGCGCTGGATTGCTTCGCTTCGCTCGCAATGACGGGCAGGATGATTCAAATCCAGTCCTTCCACTTGAACCAGAGCAGCGGCAACAGCGCCGTGACCAGGATCAGGGCGAGCGCGTATTGGTAGCCCCACGGCCAATCCAGCTCCGGCATGTTCTTGAAATTCATGCCGTAGATGCCGACCACCAGCACCGGCGGAATTCCCACCACCGAAGCGATGGTCAACACCTTCATCACGTCGTTCTGGTCGATATTGATGATGCCGGTCGCGGCGTCCTGCAGAAGCTGGACGCGGCTCACCAGGCCTTCGGAGAACTGCACCAGCGAGGCGATGTCCGAGCTCACCGATTGCAGCCGCGCCGCGTGGTCCTGCGCCAGCCAATCGCGGGCGCGATCCACGGTGAATTTCGCCATGCGGTCGAGGCAAACCAGGGTGTAATGGATGCGCGCCATGCGCTCGCTGGTGCGGCCGGTGCGCAGCATGAGCTGGCGCAACATCGCGGTTTCCTTGGACAGCTTCAGGGCATTGTCCTGGCGGAAGATGATGTGGGAGGCGTCGTCGAGATCGCGGCCGGCGGCTTCCAAAAGATCCGCCAGATGATCGACCAGCGCTTCGAGCACGTTGACGAAAGCGGCCGCCGGCTCGAGTTTTTCTTGGGCGCCGCATTCCCTGGCCACCGCGTCGAAGGTCGCCGATTGGGCAAAGCGCAAGGTCATCAGCACTTGCTTCGACAGCACGAAGCCGGCCGGGGAAGGCAGCCACGGCTCGTTGCCCGAGGCGAAGATCAGCGGCGCCGTCATATAGAGCGCGCCGTTCTCGACCTGCAGCCGGCTGGTGGCTTCGATTTCGCCAAGCGCCTCGTTGCTCGGCACGCGCAGTCCGAAGGCGGTCTCGAAAGCTGCACGTTCGGCGTCGGTCGGGTCGAGGAGGTCGACCCAACCATGGCTCGCCAAGGCGCTGCCCTTGGCGCGATCCTTAGGATAGGCGCTCAACATCGCGATCCTCGACCATAACCTTCTGGAATCATTGAAAAAGCCGTTAAGCCGACGTTAAACGCTTCAGCCTAAATTAACCAGAGGCCGGCGTCGGGGGAACCGCGCTCTGGCCGCGACGGCGTGCTCCTTCTTTAATGTAGCGGTGGCGTAGGTCGAGTTCAGTCATGGCGCGCGGTCGCACCGTCGGGAAAACCGGCCATCGTTTGGCATCCTATCTGCGCCATCGCGGGCTGGCTGCCGCCGCGCTCTTTTGCATCGCGGGTTTTGCCGCGCCGGGCTCAGCCGACGACGGTCCGGTCAAGGCCACGCTCGCGGCCACCGTCAACGACGGCTATGCCCGCCTCATCTTCGACATGAGCGAATTCGACGACGCCAGCGTGCGTCTCGCCAACAATGTGCTGATCATCACCTTCGCGCGCCCGATCGATGTCTCGGTCGAGCGCCTCGCGTCGCAGATTCCCGATTATGTCGGCGTGGCGCGGCGCGATCCCGACGGCAAGGGCATTCGCGTGGGGCTGGCGCAGCAGGTCAAGGTCAATGCCACGTCGGCCGCCGAGAAATTTTTCATCGATCTCCTCCCGGCGTCATGGAGCGGGCAGCCGCCCAGCCTGCCGCAGGAGGTCATTGCCGATCTGGCGCGCCGCGCCCGCGAGGCGGATCGTCTTGAACGCAAAGAGCGCCAGGCCGTTGCGCAGCAGCGCGCGACTGCCGAGCCGGTGCGCGTGCATGTGGCGACGCAGCCGACCTTCACCCGTTATATCTTCGCCATACCGGCCAATACTTCGGTGGCCAACGATCGCGTCAAGGAGCGGCTGACGCTGACGTTCGACGCGCCGATAAAATTCGACCTTGCCGATGTCGTGGCCTCGCTGCCGCGCGCGATCGCCGGCATCGATACCGAAATGCGCGACGACAGCGCATTGGTGCGGTTCAATTTCCTCGCCAATGTCGACGTCCGGTCCTTCCGCGACGATGGCAGCTATGTGCTCGATGTCGTCGGCGCCGACAACAAGCCGGACGAGCAGGGCGCGGCGCCCGCGCCGCCGGCTACACCGCAGCAAAGCGCGGCGCCCGAGACCACCGCGCCCGCAACGGTCCCGCCCGCGGCGGCGAACGACGCTGCCGAGCCCCGAACGGAGGCGCAGGCAGCGGCAACGACGGAAAAACCCGAGGTCGCGCCACCGGCAACAATCGCCGCGCCGGAACAACCGGCAGCGCAGCCGACGCCGCCGCCCGCCGCGGCGCAAGCGGCGCCGGCTCCATCGCCGGCCGATACACCGGCGGCGAAGCCGAAAGTGGAAGCACAGATCGTGGCGCCGGCAACGCCGCCGCAGCCAGCGCCTTCAGCCGACGCGGCAAACGCCGCGCCCCCCGCGCCGCCGTCAGCACCGCCGGCGCCGCAACGCGATGCGGCGGCAGTGCCTGACAAAGCTCCGGCCAACGACGCACCGCCGCCGCGCCCGCGCGCCGCCGATACCAGCGGCAAGGTCGCCGTCGAACTCACCCGCCAGGGCGCCAACCTGAAACTGTCGTTTCCGTTCGCGACGCCGACGGCGGCCGCGGTCTTCAACCGCGCCGACACGCTCTGGATCGTGTTCGATTCCGCTGCCGACATCGACCTCGGCGCGCTCGACGGCGAAGCCAACGGCACCATTCGCGGCGCCGAATTCACCCACGCGCCCGACGCCGATGTCATCCGCATCAAGCTCGATCATCCGCGGCTGGCCACCGTCGATATCGACGGGCCGGCATGGACGGTGCAGATCGGCGATTCCGCCATCGACACCACGCGCGCGCTCTCCATCACCCGCAACCTGATCGGCCCCAACCGTTCGAGCGTCACCATCCCGTTCGACGCGCCGCATCTGGTGCACCGGCTCGACGATCCCGACGCCGGCGACACGCTGACGGTCGTCACCGCGTTCCCGCCGGCGCGCGGCTTCATCAATGAGCGCGATTTCGTCGAGTTCCGCGCGCTCGCCTCTGCCGAAGGCGTGGTGGTCGAGCCGATCGCCGACGACGTCAAGGTCGAGCTGGCGCCGGATAAGATCATCGTCAGCCGTCCCATGGGTTTGGCGCTGTCGTCGTCGTCGCAGGCCTTGCTGCGCGGCTCTGGCTTGCGGCCGGTAATGTTCGATTCGCAACTGTGGGGCTTCGATCAGCAGGCGTCATACACCGAGCGGCAATCGAAGCTGGTCGCGGCCGCGGCCTCTGCGCCCGACAACAAGCGCCTGGCGCCGCGGCTCGATCTCGCGCGCTTTTATGTCGCCCGCGACATGTTTCCTGAGGCCAAGGGCGTGCTCGACGTCGCGCTCGCCGACGAGCGGGCGGCCTCGGAGCAGGGCACCGCGGCCGTGCTGCGCGCGGTGACCGAGATCATGATGAATCGTCCCGACGACGCGCTCAAAGATCTCGCCGATCCGTCGATCGGCGATCAGCACGATGCGCCGCTGTGGCGGGCGCTCGCCTATGCCAAGCAGGGCAAATGGGCGCAGGCGCGCGACGGCTTCAAGAGCGCCGATGCCGCGGTGGCGACGCTGCCGGTCGAATTGCAGCGCGTCGCGCTCAAGGAGGAGATGCGCTCGGCCATCGAAGTCGGCGATTTCTCCACCGCTTCGAGCCAGCTCAACGATTTCCAGACCATCGGCGTGCCGCACGAGCTCGAGCCGGCAATGGCGGTGCTGATGGGGCGGCTCGCCGAAGGCATGGGCCGCAACGAGGACGCGCTCGCCGCCTATCAGACGGCAGCCGAATTCGTGGGACCGGCGCGCGGCGGCGCAGGGGCAATTGCGCGAGACCTTGCTGCGCTATTCGCTCGGCGATCTCAAGCGCGACGACGTCATTTCGCAGCTCGAAACGCTGACCACCATCTGGCGCGGCGACGAGACCGAGATCGAGGCGCTGCAAATGCTGGCGCGGCTCTACACCGCCGACGGCCGCTATCGCGACTCGTTCTATGTCATGCGCAGCGCGCTCGCCGCGCATCCCAATTCCGACATGACGCGGCGCATCCAGCAGGAGGCGGCGCGGACTTTCGATACGCTGTTCCTTTCCGGCAAGGGCGACACGCTGCCGGCGATCGATGCCCTGGCGCTGTTCTACGATTTCCGCGAGCTCACCCCGATCGGCCGCCGCGGCGACGAGATGATCCGCCGCCTTGCCGACCGTCTGGTCGCGGTCGATCTGCTCGACCAGGCCGCCGAGCTGTTGCAGTACCAGGTCGACAACCGCTTGCAGGGCGCCGCGCGCGCGCAAGTGGCGACGCGGCTCGCGGTGATCTATCTGATGAACCGCAAAGCCGATCGCGCGCTGGCGACGCTGCGCGCGACCCGCACCGCCGATCTCTCCAACGACGTGCGCAACCAGCGCCTGCTGCTCGAAGCGCGCGCGCTGTCCGACATGGGCCGGCACGACCTGGCGCTGGAAGTGATCGGCAATCTCGACGGCCGCGAAGTCACCCGGCTGCGCTCCGACATTTATTGGGCGGGGCGGCGCTGGCGCGAAGCAGCCGAGCAGATCGAGCTGTTGTACGGCGAGCGCTGGAAGGATTGGCAGCCGCTCAACGACATCGAGCGCTCCGACATTTTGCGTGCCGAGCTCGGCTACGCGCTGGGCGAGGACACGCTCGGGCTCGGCCGCTTCCGCGAGAAATACGCGGCGAAAATGGCCGGCACGCCGGACGCCCACGCCTTCGAAGTGGTCTCCGCCCCGCTCGGCACTAGTGGCACGGAATTCGCGGCCATTGCGCATGCCGCCGCCGCGGGCGACACGCTGGACGGTTTCCTGCGCGACATGCAGGCGCACTACCCCGACGCCAGCGCCTCGCCGCCGAATGCCGGGCCACCGGCGCCGCCGGACGCCCCGCAAGCCGGCGCGCCCGCACCCGTCGTTCCGCCGATGCCGTCCATCGTTCCGCCGGCGCGTGCTGCCGGACGGACGGCGTTGCGGTGAAGTGGCGGCGTTATCTGAATTTAAGATGAGCCGAAATGCCTTTTAGGCCGAACCCCGCCTTCAGTTTGGCGAGGGTTGGAATTGGCAAAAGCTATCCCGCCGCGCTTGCGCGCGACGGTCTCCCCCTGCATCGCGGTGTGCTATCGTTTCGTAACAAAGCGAAGCCGGCTTCGACGCGAGCTGACATGCAACGACTATTCAACAGTATCTATTGGCATCCAACGCTGCTCAGAGCGCTCGTCGCGATCATATGTTTTGCCGGCGCTGTATGGCTCGGCTTGGCGTATTTCAACCCCGCGCCGCCCTCGACCATTACGATCGCAACGGGACCCAAAGGCGGCGCCTATGAGTTCTTTGCCCAGCAATATCGGGAAAAGCTCGCCCGCGCCCACGTCACGCTCAACATCCGCATCACCGACGGCACATCTGAAAATATAAGGCTTCTTGAGGACCCGAGGTCCGGCGTTCAGGTCGGCTTTGTGGTGGGCGGAGCCTCGAATAGCCAGCAAGCGCCGGGCCTGCTGTCATTGGGGCGCGTCAACGATCAGGTCTTTTGGCTATTTTATCGTGGCGCGGAGACTTTGGACGACCTCGTTCAACTCAAGGGCAAACGCATCGGGGTAGGCTCGGAAGGCGTCGTCACCCAGCGCGTCCTCGGCGCAGCCGGCGTCAATTCCGAAAGCGCGACGTTCGTGCCGCTCACCGGGTCGGCCGCGGTCGAGGCGCTCAATGATGGCAGGCTCGACGCCATATTCACGGCGCTGGCGCCGGATTCCGCGACGGTTCAAACCCTGTTGCACGACCCCGATGTGCGGTTGATGAGCGTTTCTCAGGCCGACGCGCTCACCCGGATTTTCCCCTATCTTGTCCGGCTGGTGCTGCCGCAAGGCGTGATCGATCTTGAGCACAATATTCCGGCGAGTGACGTCAATCTCATTGGTACCACCAACGCCGTGGTGGTGCGCGAAGACCTTCATCCGGAGATCATCGATTTGTTGGCGAAGACCCTGGTGGAGGTGCATGGCGGAGCGGGAATTTTCCAGCGCGCCGGCGAATTCCCAACCCAAACCGATCCGGAATTCGCCGTTGCCGACGGTGCGCGTGAGTTCTACAAAAACGGGCCGTCCTATTTTAACAAATATCTGTCCTATTGGACGGTCAGCCTCATCAAGAAAATAATCGCGGTGATACTGTCATGCGCCGTGCTTCTGGTGCCGTTTTCAAATATTGTGCCCAAGCTGACCGGCTGGTTCGTTCGCGATCGCATGCGCTCTTTGTACCATCGGCTCAGGATCATCGAGACAAATATGCAGACAGACCTGACCGCAGCACAGCTCGAGGCACTTCAATCCGACCTGGAGAGTATCGACCGGTCAGCCGACGATTTGGGAGTGCCGATACGGCACTCCGATCTGTTTTTCGACCTCAAAATCCACATCAATCACGTACGCCAGCGTCTTGCATCGCGCCGCGCCGCGTCGCCCAGCGAAATACGCAAGGTCAGCTAGATTTGTTGCGTGCAGGGGTTGGTGCGGGGTCTTGGGCGCCGCCGCCACGCCCTCAGGTTCAATGCGTCGTTTGAATGCCGATCAACTGAGCTAATATGCTGAAAATGCGCTTGGTGGTCGTAGCTTGAACCGGCACGCAATAAGTAATGCCGTTCACGTCAGTGCTCACGAAGCACTGCGCTTGAGGATTTTGAGTCCCCGTCAGCGTGACGACCGTGAACAAGTTTGGGTTCTCGTGCACGGTCTCCAAGACCGGCGGATCTGCTGCGTATTTTCGATCGCTCGGAATATAGGCATATTGCGACGGAGAAATATGTTGTGCCTGGAGCTTCACGAGCGTTCCAAGAAATCCGAAAACA
Organism: uncultured Alphaproteobacteria bacterium; assembly: GCA_963831975.1. Classification (GTDB taxonomy): domain Bacteria; phylum Pseudomonadota; class Alphaproteobacteria; order Rhizobiales; family Xanthobacteraceae; genus BOG-931. Next base: position 151,311 of record CAWHSO010000018.1, on the reverse strand, counting down.
CCATTTGCCGAACGTGGCGCTATCGTAAAGCTGATTGGGTTGCCACTCTGGCCGAACGTGAGAGGGAGGGTAGCCGGCTGCGGCGTGCCGGCTGCTCCTGTTGGGTCCCAGCTATCCGATCCACAAGTGAGTGGGGACTTGAAAAGTATACTGGGCTGTAAGTCCAAATCCTTGTTGCTCGCCTGCACCAGCGCCGGCGCAACAGTCGCTGCCGCCTGCTGAGATTGAATCGGATCGAAGCAAAATCGTGCAAAAACGACGGCTTTGGCGTTGAGACCGATTCCTGTTTTTTCCTCCACGGTCAGGCCGGTAAAGGCCGCGTTGTGAATCCAATCGATATAGCACCGATGTTTTGGATCCAATCGAGAGCAACCATAGTCGTCCGGCGGACTATATCTGTAGCCAAGACTAGGGGAGCCCGGAAGGGAAAGCTGAAAGGAATCCGTAAACAGCCAAAACAGCATCTCGCGCGGATATCCTTGACGGATAAAGTAATTGAGCGTTTGCAAGTCGATCGGTTTGAGAAAGCCCTCTTCGAACGCAGAATCCATTCGCACTCCGGCAAAGTTTAGCGGCTCGTCGTGAGAGGCGAGGATGATGTTTTTTAGAATGTCATCGTTAGGCGTGATTTGACCGGTTTTTGCCGGAGCCGAGGAGGGCGGCTTTACCGTCGCAGCAATATTCTGCACAGCTTGGTTTAGTGCGTATTTCAATTCGGCGATCAAAGTGGGACTGGCCACTCCGACAGCTAGCAGTACGGTCATTACAGTGGCCCAAATTGCCAGCCGCCGGAATCGGCGCCGGTCGACCGCCTTTTTCGCTTTGAGGCGCTTTTCTTCCGCCGCCTCGCTCGCGGCGAGGTAGTCCATCGCTAATTCGAATGAATTGCCGTAACGATCGGCCCAGGCCTTATTGGGCTGCAGCTTGTCGCGCCAAGCGGTTATGACCGCCAGATAGGGCATGGTCAGCAGCCCTTCCTGCTTCTTTGCCCAAAGCTTCGCGCGTGTTTCGATATCGCGATAGGTATCGGCCGCCGGCGCCTCTTCGGCCAGCCATTCCCGCAGTCTGGTCCATTGGCGAATGAGGCTTTCGTGGGTGATGTCGACGATCGTATCGGGCTCGAGCGGCTTGCTGACGTCCGGGACAAGAAAATTGCAATTCGGCGCGCGAAAGGCGTCGACAATGGTTCGAACCGACGCCTCGTCGCCATTGCAGAGCTCTACGAGCTTGCCGAATTGCTGCCACCGCCTGACCGCTTCCGTGGCTTTCGTTCCAGCCGTGAGCGCGCGAAACACCCGCTCGATGAGCGGGAGATAAGAATCTCCGAGCTTTTTTACGATCTCTTCGGCGTGGTCGTTGATGGCACCGCCAACTCCGCCGATGGCTTCATAGCCGACAAGGTCGAGAGCAATGTCGCCGCCGCTATCCAACTCTTTGGATCGCGCCCACATCCGGTTGAGCGTGTATTGCAGGAGCGGAAGCTGGTCCGCGCGCCGTGCAATGCGGTCGAGTTGGCCCTCATAGTCGGAGCCGTCCCAAGGCGCATAACCGGAAAGGTCGTTGAGAACCTGGTTGACGAGGATATCGTCGATCTTGACCCCGCAGACCGCGGCGGGGCCGGTGATGGCCATGCGGCACTGTTCCCGCGTCATTCGCGGCGTCAGGAACATGCCGTCGTTGATCGCCTCGGCGAGCCCGTCGATCAGGGAGCAAGCGCCCAGGTACTCGGAGCGCATCGTGATTGCGACGTAAATCGGAACGCTGAGGTGCGACTCGCCCTGCAAATCGCGCAAATTCTTGGTTTCGAGCAAGCGCGCCACAAAAGCCTCCGCCTCTTCGCGGCCTTCGTAGCTTTCGTATCTGAAGAGCTCTTCGAATTGGTCGACGAGCAGGAGCACATTGGTGCCGTCCGGCACGCGGCCGCGGCGAAACCAGTCGAGCAGCGACAACGGCTCGCGCTTGAGCCTGGCGCGCAGCACATTGATCTGGACCGGATCGGCTACCTTGTCGGAACGCTCGGCGGACAGCAAACACTGGGCAAGGTTACGCAGCGGCGAGCCGCCGGGGCGAAAATTCACCACGCGCCACCGCGCGCCAACCTTCGGCAGGAGCCCCATGTCCAGGCCCGAAAGAAGGCCTGCCTGGACCAGCGAGGACTTGCCGGTGCCGGAGGCGCCGATCACGGCTAGAAAATGCGACGTCGCAAGGCGGGCGATCATGGCCTCGACGCAATCGTCGCGGCCAAAGAAAAGCGAAATCTCCTCGCGCGTGAACGAGCGTAATCCCGGATAAGGCGCCTTATCGCTCAACGCTACGCCTCAGCGCGGAAAGAAGCTCTTGCATGGCTTCGGTGGTGAAATTCTCCTGCGAACCAAACTCGCGCAGCCCGCTCCAGCCGTTGCGAAGCTGGCGTTCGACGGTCTTCGGAGGCGGGGCAAAATATACCGCCTCCATGCGAGCCGTCTTCCTGGGCTGCTCGGTACTTTTGAGTTTGCGGTACGTGTCCAGCCAGCTATCGATGAATTCGCGGGGCGCATTGCCGTACAAAAATATGACCGCTTCGGCATCGGGAACTTGTTGCTTGAAATCGTTCAGCTTGTCGTTTTCCTCCATGATTCTCGCGGCACCATGTTGTTCGATAACTTTTTTGAGTTCAAAGGCCCGCGCCAGATCGCCCTCGTCGGTGGCGATATAGATAAATGGGTCGCTTTTCGCGGCGCCGCCGGATTCCGCAGGGATGGATTTCGATCGACTCATTATCTCCAGCTTTTTCCAGATCGACGCCTTGAATTCCTCGAGGCCCATGGCGGACGCCGATTCGAGAATGCCTTTGTCGTAATGCTGCACTTTCGAGATGTCGGACGGATCCCGCCACAACATCAATTCCTTCCCCCAGTCCCTCGCCGTGCTGTATTGGAACTGGGCGCAGCTAAAACCCTCGCCGTCGCGCTTTTGCGATCGAACCCGGCTGAGGAGTTGAACCACCAGATCCGCGTCTTTCAAGTTCGACTTGAAGCTGTCGACGAATTCCGGGCCCCAAACCGGATATTCGGCTTGCGGCAAAACAGTCGCACCGAGCTTCTCGATATAACCTCGCACCTCTTCGGCGGTATCGAGCAGATCGTCGGTCACTTGCGTGAGCAGAACCGTCTTGCCCAGGATCGGGCCCTGCTTGATGTCCTGCACGACTTGGCCGCGCTTGTCGCGCAACTCATCCAGGCGATTTTTTATTTGTTGCGCGACCGTGTGAATGCGCGACATGTAATCGTCGTCGCCCGAAGCCAGCGGGATTTCCACACCGCTTTCGTTCTTTCGGAAGAACTCTCGCCGGTGCGGAGCCTGCAACTCGGGAGTGCGATATTCGTTTTCTATGGAAAGATAATAAACCGTGATGACGACCCGTTCGTCTTTCGCATGCGCATCGCAATACGCGCTAAGTTCCTTGAGCGTGAATTTGCCGCGAGCCACGAATGCCGGCGATACGATGGCAAGAATCACCGCCGATTCGCGCGCCTTTTGTAATAGCGATTCGAGCTCCTGGCCGCTTTCGTAGTTTCTTTCGTCGAAGAAGATTTCGGGCTTGTCGACGCTGGAAATCCGCTGGTTCAGGACGGCCTGGAGGTGGTTACAGAAGTCACTGACCCACCGGACGCCGCGCGGGTCCACGACGTTATTTTCCCGCGGATAACTGACGAATATATCGTACGTTACCCCGGGGACGTAGACCATATAAAGCCAAGATTTGCCGGACGGCTGCCAATCGTAGTTGATATTTGCGCGTTTCGGCTCCTCATGCAACAGGTTCTCGCAACGATTTCGAACGTAAAGTGGTGAAAAGGCATGATCGGAATTCAAGAAGCGCCAGCGCTCGCCAAAATCCGCACCGACGTGGTCGGCAGCCTGCTGCGGCCGGAGGTGGTCAAGGAGGCGCGCGTTGCGTTCGATGACGGCAAGATCACGGAGCGGCGCTGCACGCGATCGAGGACGAGGCGGTGCGCGAGGCGGTGCGGTTGCAGGAGGACGGCGGGGCTCGACGTGGTCACCGACGGCGAAATGCGGCGGCTGAATTTCCAGGACAGTTTTGGCGCTTCGGTCGAAGGCTATGACGCCAACCGCTCGACGCTGAAGGTCTACGAGCAGCGCGTCGAGGGCGCGGCGCCGGGACAGCGCTGGGACATCCCGCAGATGCATCATGCCGGCACGGCGGTGTCGCATCGCCGTCCGGCCAAGGCGCGGCTGAAGCTTGCGCACAACATTCCGCTCGAGGAATACCGCTTCGTCAGCACGGTGGCGAAGAAACCGGCAAAAGTCTCGCTGATCGGGCCGGACCGCATCGCGCAGCGCTTCGAATACGAAAACTCGACCGCGGTCTATCGCGACATGGACGAGTTTCTGGCCGACGTCGTCGCGATCGAGCGGCAGATCGTGGCGAGCCTGGTCGAGGCCGGCTGCCGCTACGTCCACATCGACGCGCCGGGTTTCACCGCTTACGTCGACGACGCCACCATGGCGCAGATGCGCGCGCGCGGCGAAGATCCGATGGCGAACTTCGCGCGCTCGCTCAAGGCCGAGGCCGCGGTGATCGCCAATTATCCCGGCGTGACCTTCGGCATCCATCTGTGCCGCGGCAACCAGCGCAGCATGTGGCATCGCGAAGGCACCTACGACGCCATCGCCGAGCGGCTGTTCAACGAGCTGCCGCACGACCGTTTTCTGCTCGAATACGACACGCCGCGCGCCGGCAGCTTCGAGCCGCTGCGTTTCGTGCCGAAGGGCAGGGTGGTGGTGCTCGGCCTGGTCAGCACCAAAGTGGCGGAGCTGGAAACGCGTCGATGCGCTCAAGCGGCGGATCGACGAGGCGAGCAAATTCATCCCGCTCGATCAGCTCGCCATCTCGCCGCAATGCGGCTTTGCCTCCGACGTGGTCGGCAATCTGCTCAGCGCCGACGATCAGAAGCGCAAGCTTGAGACGGGTCGTCGAGACGGCGCGGGCGGTGTGGGGATAGCGGCATCAGCAGCCAGTAATCGGCGATGGATGTGCAGGCGTCCTGCTCTGATGCCAGTCGTCGCCGGTATGCTCTGATCAGTCCCGTAGCTCTGATCAGCGACCCGCCACCAGCGTCCAGCCGTCGACCAGGACGAAGAAGATCAGCTTGAACGGCAGCGACACCACGACCGGCGGCAGCATCATCATGCCCATCGACATCAGCACCGAGGCGACCACCAGATCGATGATCAGGAACGGCAGGAACAGCAGGAAGCCGATCTCGAAGGCGCGTTTGAGCTCGGAGATCATGAAGGCGGGGACGAGGACGCGCATGGACACGTCGTCGGGGCCTTTCGGCCGCGCTTCGCCCGACATGTCCATGAACAATTGCAGGTCCTTGTCGCGGACATTCTTCTCCATGAAGCCGCGCAACGGCCCGCTGGCGCGGTCGAACGCCTCGTTGACGGTGATCTCGTTGGCGATCAGCGGCTTGACGCCGACGTCGTAGGCCCGGGTGAGCACCGGCCCCATCACGAAGGCGGTGAGGAACAACGCCAGCGAAATGACGACCGAATTGGGCGGCGCCGTCGCGGTGCCGAGCGCGGTGCGCAACAGCGACAGCACCACGACGATCCGGGTGAACGAGGTCATCATCACCAGGATCGACGGCGCCAGCGACAGCACCGTCAACAGCGCGATCAATTGAATGATGCGCTCGTTCAGGCCGCCGCCGGCGGCGCCCTGACCGAAATTGATGCTGATGTCCTGCGCGGCGAGCGGCGTCGCCGATACAATAAGTGCCGCTACTGAGGCCGCCACCGTTTTGAACCGGACGCGGCGGCCACGTGTTGCATCCATTCAGGTCTTGTTTGTCGGGCGACCCAACAAACTTGCCATCTCCTGTTCGAGACTGTCGTAGAGCGTGGTGCTCTGGGGTCGGTTTTGCCGTCGGGTGCGCTGCGTGCCGGCTTCGGCTCGACCGCCGGCCGGACGGCGCGCGGTTGAGGCGGCGACGGCGGCGCAGGTTCGGGCGCCGCGGCCTGCTCGGCGGGTTGCGCTTGGCGCGGCTCTTGTCGCGATCTCGGCGGGGTTCTTGCGTGGTTGCGCTGGCGCGGTTGCGGCGCCGGTGCGCGCGCTTCGGCCGGAGCATTGGGCTTGCGCAACGCCGCTTCGAGGCGATGCGCCATCTCGGCCAGGCTTTGATCCGCCGCCGCGGTGTCCGCAGGCGTCGGCGTCGGTGCCGGCTGCACCGCGGGGGCGCGTGGTTCGGGACGCGGCTCAATGCGCGGCTCGGCGCGCGCTTCAAGCGGCGCGCGCGCGGGAGTCGGCGTGCGAACGCGCGCCGGCGGTGGCGTCGGACGCGCCGAAAGCTCGTCGGCCAGCGCCGCCAAAGTATCGCGTTGCGGCCGCGCCGGCGGCGTATCGGCCTGCGGCTGCAGCGGCCAAGCCGGCGCTTCCTCGGTTGTCGGCTCGATCTTCGGGGCTGGACGCGCCGGCGGCGGCGGTGTGATCGCGTCAGGCTGCAGCGGCCATGAGCCGTTGCCGTTATCCGGCAGCGGAATGGCGCGCGGCAGCGGCTCCACGGCGGCGGGACGCGCGACCGCGACGTCGCGCGGCGCTGCGACCGCGCGCACGATATTGGCTTCGACGACCACGTCGGTCGGTCCGCCGATCATCAGAAGGTGCTCGACATTGTCGCGCCGCACCAGGATCAGGCGGCGGCGTGCGTCGACGCTGGCATGATCGATGACGCCGAGCCGCGGCTGGCGGCCGCGCGTGCCTGCGCCACCGAGCCGGCCAGCGCCGAAGCGGTGCACCAACCACAGCGGCCAGCGCCGATCAAGCCGAGCACGAGCGAGGAATGCCAGGAAGAAACTTCACGGCGAGCGGCATCTCCGTGCCGAACACACTATCCAACATTCGCTGGTCTCCCCGTTTCGCTACGGCGGCCCATTGGCATCGCCAATGGTTAACAGCGCGGGTAACATTTGCCGCCGCGAATACTAAGAAACTCTTAATACCAATAGCCGATTTCGTCCCCAAAGCCGACTGGGCAAGCATTCTCATGGTAAACGGCGAATTAATGGCAAAACCGCCTTGGAACCCGGCTTTAACCGGGCATTAACCATACGGCCGGCAAAGTCTGCCCAGTAAAACCAAAGTCTACCCGGTAAAACCAAGGGCCGCCGGCGATGCCGATCACCGATATTCCGATCCTTTCGATGCTGCGCGAGCGCATGGAATGGCACCAGGAGCGCCAGCGCGTGCTGGCGGAAAACGTCGCCAATGCCGATACGCCGAACTACCACGCCAAGGACCTGACGCCGCCGGATTTCGCGCATGAGATTCAGGTCGCGTCGCTTTCGCTCGATCGCACCAACCCGCTCCACATCACGGCACAAGGCAGCGGCGACTCCGCGTTCGCTGCCGACAGCAGCGGCCGCTACGAGATCCGCCCGCGCGGCAATTCGGTGACCCACGAAGACGAGATGATGAAAGTGGCGTCGAACCAGATGGATTTCGAGGCGGTGACCTCGCTCTATACGCGCAGCCTCGCGCTGCATCAAGCTCGCCATCGGCAAGTGCGGCGAACGGCGTAAGCGGAGCGAGACGCATCATGGATTTCATCAAATCGCTCGCCATCGCCGCGTCCGGCCTGCATGCCCAGATCGGCCGCATGGAGATCATCTCGCGAGAACATCGCCAATGCCGATTCGACTGCGCAAACGCCGGGCGGCGATCCGTATCGGCGCAAGATCGTGACCTTTTCGTCCGAGCTCGACCGCTCGCTCGGTGCCCAAGTGGTCAAGCTCGGCCACGTCGAATCCGATCCTTCCGATTTCACCGTCAAGCACGAGCCCGGCAATCCGGCCGCCGACGCCAACGGCGACGTCAAATATCCGAACGTGAACACGCTGGTCGAGATGACCGACCTGCGCGACGCGCAGCGTTCCTACGAGGCCAACCTCAACATCATCACCGCCACGCGCCGCATGCTCCAGCGCACCATCGACATCCTCAAAGAGCTAGGTAAGCCATGCCGACACCGACCGCTCGCCGCCGCCAATGCCTATGCCGCGCTCGCGCGCCTGGGCGAACAGACCGCAAGCCTCGGCCGCAGCGCCGCTACGCCGGAATCGTCGGCGCCGAACTTCAGCGCCGTGCTGAAGGACGTGATCAACGCCGTTTCCGACGCCGCGCAAAAGTCCGACGCCCAGGCCCAGGCCGTGGCGACCGGCAAATCCAACATGGTCGACGTCGTCACCGCGGTCGCCGAAACCGAAACCGCGGTGCAGACGCTGGTTTCGGTGCGCGACAAGGTGATCGCCGCCTACGAGGACATTTTGAAGATGCCGATCTGAGAATCGCCGCGCCGATAACATCAGAAAGTTTAGGTCAGGGGAGAATATGACCGGACCGGAAGTGATGGACGTGGCGCGCGACGCGATCGAGACGCTGTTGCTCGTCGCTGCGCCGCTGATGCTGGTCGGGCTGATCGTCGGCGTCGCCATTTCGCTGTTGCAGGCGCTCACGCAAATCCAGGAAACGACCCTGGTCTTCGTGCCGAAAATCCTGGCGATCTTTCATCGCGATGCTGGTCGCGCTGCCGTTCATGGCCGACGCGTTGCACAGCAACTTCCTGACGGCTCGCCGCGCACATCATCAGCGGCTGAGCGGGGCTTGGGCCGTGCACATCGACGTGTCCTTCCTTCCGGCGCTCGGGGCGGCCTTCCTGCTGGTGTTTGCCCGCACCGGAACCATGGTGATGCTGCTGCCCGGTCTCGGCGAGCAGAACATTTCGCCGCGGCTTCGGCTCACCATCGCGCTCGTGCTCGCCGCCGTCCTGCTGCCGCTGCATCGCACCGCCTATCACATCGACACCGGCGCGCTCGGTCCCACGATCGTGCTGCTGGTCGAGGAAATCATGATCGGCGCGGTGCTTGGCCTCACGGCGCGGCTGACCATTTCCGCGCTCGAAGTGGCGGGCTCGGTGATCGCCCAGCAACTCGGCCTCGGCTTCGTCACCACCATCGACCCGACCCAGGGCGAGCAGGGCGTGATCATCGGCAATTTCCTCACCATGCTCGGCATCACGCTGTTCTTCGCCACCGACATGCACTACCTGGTCATCGCCGCGCTCAACGACAGCTACGACCTGTTCGAGCCGGGCGAGGTGCCGGCCGTCGGCGACGTCGCGGCGCTGGTCACCAAGATCGTCTCCGGCGCGTTTCGCATCGGCATCCAGCTTTCCGCGCCGTTCCTCGCCTTCGGGCTTCTGTTCAATATCGGGCTCGGCGTGCTGTCGCGGCTGATGCCGCAGATGCAGGTGTTCTTCGTCGCGCTGCCGCTGTCGATCCTGATCGGGCTTTTGTTCCTGCTGCTCGTGCTCGGCACCATGATGGGCGTTTTCCTCGATTACGTCGGCGGCGTGCTGCACGAACTCGCCCCGCACGCTTAAGGCACGCCGATGGCCGACGAACGCGACGATACCGAACGCATCGGAAGACCCGACGGCGAAGCGGCTTGATGACGCCATCAAGCGCGGCGACGTGGTGCAAGTAGTACCGAGGTCAACACCTGGTTCATGATTGCCGGCGGCGCGCTGGTGCTGATGGTGTTCGCGGCGCCGATGGCGCAGACGCTGGAAATGACCTTCCGCGGCCTTTTGGCCAATTCCTATCAGATTCCGGCCGATGGACCCGGCGCTCGCCAATCTGGCGAGGAAACTCGCCATCGATGTGCTCACAGCGCTCGGCATTCCGTTTCTGCTTCTGACGCTTGCGGCGCTGCTCGGCAACGCGATCCAGCACCGCATCGTGTTCTCGGTCGAGCCGCTGATCCCGCATCTGTCGAAAATCTCGCCGGCGGCCGGCTTCGAGCGGTTGTTCTCGCTGCAGGCGCTCGCCAATTTCGCCAAGGGCCTTGCCAAGCTCGACGATCTTCGGCGCGGTGATCGCGGCGCTGCTGTGGCCGCAGCGTCACCGCCTTGCCGGCCTCGTCAGCGCCGATCCGGCGGTGATCCTGCCGTTCACCAAATCGCTCACCATGCAGATGCTCGGCACGGTGGTCGCGATCCTCGCCGTCGTCGCGGCGGCCGACTACCTGTTCCAGTACCGCCAATGGTACGAGCGGCAGAAAATGTCGGTGCGCGAGATGAAGGAGGAGTTCCGCCAGACCGAAGGCGATCCGATGATCAAGGGCAAGATCCGGCAGTTGCGCCAGGCGCGCGCATGCGCAAGCGCATGATGGCGGCGGTGCCGAAGGCGTCCGTGGTCATCACCAACCCGACCCACTTTGCCGTCGCGCTGCAATACGAGCGCGGCATGAATGCGCCGATCTGCGTCGCCAAGGGCGCCGACCTGATCGCCCGCAAAATCCGCGAAGTGGCCGAAGCCCACGGCATCCCGGTGGTCGAGAACCCGCCGCTGGCCCGCGCGCTGCACGGCACGGTGGAAATCGACCAGGAAATTCCGCAGGAGCATTACCGCGCCGTTGCCGAAATCATCGGCTACCTGATGCGGCTGCGGCGGCTGGTGGCGCGGTAAGAGCGGCAGCGAAGCGACTAATTGGGCGGCATGGTGCAAATCCTCTTGCGCGATTCAGCAGGGCTTGGCACTGAAAGCGGGCCGGAATTGCGAGGCGGCGGATGACGGCACAGGACACGGTCAGCCGGGGCGAGGAGCCGATCGAGGCCAACCTCGCGCGCAAGGCGATCGACCGCAGCGCGGCGACCGAGCGCGGCGGCAGCGTCATGCTGGTGCTGCTGGTCGCCGGCATGCTGGTCGCGGCCGCGACCGGCATCGTCGTGCTCGGCCGCAGCAATGCCGAGCCCTATATCCTGGCGTTCCTCGCGGTGCTGGCCACCGTCGGCGTGTTCTCGCTGTTCGCGCTCGCCTGCGGCATCCTGCGGCTCTCCGCGACGGCGGCCGTCAGCCCGCTGATCAAGTCGGTGGTCGACGGCGCCTTCGACGGCATCGTCGTCACCGATGCCGACGGCCGCGTGGTCTATGCCAATGCCGCCTATCTCGACCTCATCGAGGCGTCGGACGCTGAACGACATGCGGCCGGTCGAGCGCGTGTTCATCGGCGACGCGGACGCCTCCGAAGCGATCTACCGGCTGCTCAAGGCGGCCCGCGAAGGCAAGCGCCCGCAGGAAGAGGTGCGCGTCGCCGGCATCAAGGGCCGGCCGCCGCGCTGGCTGCGCTTCAAGATCCGCCCGCTCGGCGACGGCCGGCGCGACGGCGCGCCTGACGGTCTGGTCGCTCACCGACGTGACGCGCGAGCGCGAGCGGCAGGAAAATGCGTTTCAGGAGCTGCAGCACGCCATCGACTATCTCGATCACGCGCCGGCCGGCTTTTTCTCGGTCGATGCCAAGGGCGACATCGTCTATCTCAACGCGACGCTGGCCAACTGGCTCGACCAGGATCTGGCCCAGGTCGGCTCCGGCGGCCTCAAGCTCGCCGACCTGATCTGCGGGCGACGGCGCCGCGCTATTGACGACGCTGCGAGGCGGCGCCCGGCGAGGTCAAGACCGAGGTGCTCGACCTCGACCTGCGCACCCGCAACGGCCGCACGCTGCCGGTGCGGCTGTTTCACAAGCTCGCGTTCGGCGCCGACGGCGCGCCCGGCGCGTCGCGCACGCTGGTGCTCAATCGCGCGCAGCGACGACGGCACCGATCCGCAGCGCGCCGCCGAAATCCGCTTCATGCGGTTTTTCCACCACACGCCGATGGCGATCGCGACCATCGACAAGCAGGGCGGCGTCATCCGCACCAATCCGCTGTTCGCGCGGCTGTTCCACGGCGCGCGCAGCGGCGAGGGCGAGGACCGCTCGATCCGCGCCATCGTCGCCGAGCGCGACCGGCCGGCGCTCGAAGCCGCCATCCGCGCCGCGGCGGCCGGCAAGGCCGACATCGCGCCGGTCGATGCGATGCTGGCCGGGCCGGGCGAGCGCTTCGGCCGCTTCTATGTCACCGCGGTCGAGGAGGCCGAGCGCGACCAGGAAGCGGCCATCGTCTATGCGCTCGAGACCACGGCGCAGCGCGAGCTCGAGACCAAGGTCACGCAGCAGCAGAAGATGGAGCTGGTCGGCCAGCTCGCCGGCGGCATCGCCCACGACTTCAACAACGTGCTGTCCGCCATCATGATGGCGACCGATTTCCTGCTCAACGCGCACAAGCCGACCGATCCGTCGTTCCAGGACATCATGCAGATCAAGCAGAACGCCAACCGGGCGGCGAGCCTGGTGCGGCATCTGCTGGCATTCTCGCGCAAGCAGACGATGCGCCCGCAGGTGCTCGATCTCGGCGAGGTGCTGTCCGATCTCAACATGCTGCTGCGGCGGCTGATCGGCGAGAAAGTCACGCTCGAGCGTGGTGCACGGCCGCGATCTGTGGCCGGTGCGGGTCGACATTTCGCAGTTCGAGCAGGTGATCGTGAATCTGGCGGTCAATGCGCGCGACGCCATGCCCGACGGCGGCCGGCTCGAACGTGCGCACCGCCAATGTCACCGCCAAGGACTGCGAGCGCTTCCACGCCAAGGGCATGCCGGCCGCCGACTACGTGCTGGTCGAGGTCACCGATACCGGCACCGGCATTCCGGCGGCGATCGTCGACAAGATTTTCGAGCCGTTCTTTTCGACCAAGGAGGTCGGCAAGGGCACCGGCCTCGGCCTCTCCACGGTCTACGGCATCATCAAGCAGACCGGCGGCTTCGTTTACGTCGATTCGGTCGAGGGCAAAGGCACGACGTTCCGCATTTTCCTGCCGCGGCATGTGGCGAGCGCGCAAGACGCGGCGCTGGATCGTGCCGCCGAGGCCGAGGTGTCTTCGCTCATCGGTGTGCTCGCCGCGGCCGCATGAGGTCAAGCGCGCCGGCCAACGCCGACCTCACCGGCGAAGGCACGATCCTTCTGGTCGAGGACGAGGAAGGGTTGCGCGCGCTCAACGCGCGCGGCCTGACGTCGCGCGGCTATACCGTGCTCGAAGCCGGCAACGGCGTCGAGGCGATCGATGTGCTGGAGAAATCCGACGGCCGGGTCGATCTCGTGGTGTCCGACGTGGTCATGCCGGAGATGGACGGACCGACCTTGCTGCGCGAATTGCGCAGCCGCGATCCCAATCTGAAAATCATCTTCGTCTCCGGCTATGCCGAGGACGCTTTCCAGAAGCATCTGCCGGCCGACGGCCAATTCGCGTTCCTGGCCAAGCCCTTCACGCTCAAGCAGCTTGTCGCCGCGGTGAAAGAGACGCTGGCGGCGTGATCGCCGTCGCGCGTCACGGATGCGTCCACCACGGCATCAGCGAGTAGATCACGTAAGGAATTGCCAGGATCGGGAATATCCAGACCAGCGCCAGCGGGATTTTTCCGGCTGATGCGCTCGGGCAGCATCATGGCGATGATGCCTAAACCGGCGGCGATAAGAATGGTCGTTACGGTCCAGCCGTACCACAGCATGTTCGGCCCTTCGCCGGGGCGCGCCGCCTCATAGCCCCAGACCAGGCGATCGGTCGCCGGGTGGAAGGTGAACAGCGGCCAGTTGAAATACTGGATCACGCAGTAGACCACCGGGCCCGTAATCGAGAACGTCGTGGCGAAAGTCTTGAATTTGCGCGATGCAGCCAGCGACGATGGCTGCGCAGTTCTGGAGCTTGTCGCGGTGGCCGTGCTCATGAGGCAAATCCGCGGGTGTTGTTCAGTACATGGCCGACGATGAAGAGAAACCAGCACATCACGGCGAGCACGAGGGTGACGCCCTTGCGCGCATTGTCGTATTCCGAGTTCTGGGCGTTCTTCCAAAAATACCAATAGGCCGGCAGCAGCGTGAGGCCGATGCGTGGCGACATGCTCCTTGAAATCGAAGAAGCCGCCGGTTTTGTAGTAGTGTCCCGCTTCGAGCGGAATACGGATGTAGACCCGATACTTGGTGTAGATGTAAGAGCCGACGATGAAGGTCAGCACCCACAGCACGCAAACCGCCGTGGCGTAGCCGGCGGCGGGCACCGCGCGAAAGCGCGTCACGATGCCGCCGGCCGGTTGGCGAACCGGCAGCGCGACCGCCATGGCCTGATGGGTGAGCGCGCCGAGGAGGCCGACGGCCAGGATCAGGTGCACGAACAGCCATAGCGTCCAGAACGTGTTGGTGGATATAAGTCCGGCCATCGTGCTCGCTCCCTATCGCACCGTCGCTTTTATGCGGCAAAGTCTAGCGCGCCGGGAACCCATGTCCAGCGCACGCGCATCTTCTCAGCGGTGACCTGACGCGATAAATTGCATCGCTTTGCGCGCGCCGAAGTTTCGGCGCCCGCTGGAACACTCGCCCGGGAAGGTCCGCATGACGCTCGATCGTCGTGGCTGCGCGTCGTCCTTGTCGCTGCGTTCATTGGAGCCGTTCCAACCTTGTCGCGCGCCGGCGGCGTCGGCTTCGGCGAGGACGATGCCAATTCGGGGGACGACGGCCCGTCCTATTTCGGCTTTGTGCGCGAGGTCGATGGGCCGGGCATTGCCGACGCCAAGGTCACCGCGGCGCTGAAGGACCGCGGCGCGCTGGTGACGCGCACCGACATCATGGGCGTCTACAAAATTCCCGGCTTCGGCAAGGACATCAATCCCGACGACGTCGCCATCACCTGCGCCAAGGACGGCTACGTCCAGGCCAACGTGCAGCGCCGGCCGCGCGACCCCAGCGACACCAAGGATCCGGTCGAGGTCGAGTGCTACCTCAGAACGCAAGTGAAGCACCTTTTATTTGCCGCGGCGGTGGTCGCGCTCGCCTGCTGCCAAGCAAGCGCCGGCCGTGCGCAGACCCTGACCGGCTCGGTGACATCCGCCGAGGAAGGCGCGATGGAAGGCGTGCTGGTCAGCGCGCAGAGCGGCCGGCTCGCCCATCACCGTCACCGTCGTCAGCGACGAGCACGGCCGTTTCCGCTTCCCCGATGGACGTCTCGCGCCCGGACATTACGCGCTGCGCATTCGCGCCATCGGCTATGAGCTCGATGGCCCGCAAGCGGTCGATCTCGGCGCCGCAGCCGACCGACGTCGCCATCAAGCTGCGCAAGACCGCCGACCTCGCGGCGCAACTGACCAACACCGAATGGTTCATGAGCATGCCCGGCACGCCGGAAGCAGAAGCGGCCGCTGATCGAATGCATGAGCTGCCATACGCTTCGAGCGCATCGTGCGCTCGACCTACGATGCCGAAGCGTTCTTTCCCGTGCTCAAGCGCATGGCGCAATACGCCAACAACACGACGCAGGCGCGGGTGCAGTCGCGGCTCGCCGAGCGCGAGGTGCACGACGATCTGGTGCGCAAGCTCGCCGCCTATCTGGCGACGGTCAATCTGAGCAGCCGGCGCCGACCTGGCCCTACGAGCTGCAAACCTTGCCGCGGCCCAAGGGCCGCGCCACCCACGTGGTCATCACCGAATACGATCTGCCGCGCAAGACCATTGCGCCGCACGACGTGCGCACCGATGCGCAGGGCCATGTCTGGTATTCGAATTTCGTCGAGAATTTTCTCGGCGAGCTCGATCCCAAAGACCGGCGCGCACCGGGAATACGCCATACCGGTGCAAAAACCCGGCTCGCCGACCGGCGCGCTCGACCTCGAAGCCGGATGGCGACGGCAATCTGTGGCTCGCCATGATGTTCCAGACCGGCGCTCGCCAAGTTCGACATGACGACGAAGACGTTTCAGATGTTTCCGGTCCAGGCCGCTCTCGACAACGACGCCGCGCAGCAGTCGATGGTGATGCCGCGCGCCTCGAGCGTCGACGGCAAGGTGTGGACCAACGAAGTCGCCAAGCAGTCGATCCTGCGGCTCGATCTGAAGACCGGGCAATACGAATTGATCGATCCGTTCAAGTTCCTGCCCAAGGGCCACCAGCATGCGCCCTATGGCATGGCGGCGGACGCGCGAGAACAATCTCTACTTCATGGATTTCGGCGACGAGAATATCGGCCGCATCGACGCCAAGACCGGCGAGGCGACGATCTATCCGACGCCGACGCCGAAATCGCGGCCGCGCCGGACCATGCTCGACGATCAGGGCCGGCTCTGGTTCACCGAATTCGCCGCCAACAAGCTCGGCGATGTTCGACACCAAGACCGAGTCGTTCAAGGAATGGGACGTGCCGACGCCGCACACCTATCCGTACGATGTCTTTATGGACAAGAACGGCGAGTTATGGAGCGGCGGCATGGCGAGCGACCGCGTGCTGCGGTTCGATCCGCAGAGCGGGCACTCGGTCGAATATCTCTTGCCGCGGCCGACCAACATTCGCCGCGTCTTCGTCGACAATTCGACCAATCCGGTGACATTCTGGGCCGGCAACAATCACGGCGCGGAAATCTTGCGCGTCGAGCCGCTCGACTAGCATTTTGTTCTGCAGACGCAGATCGCGGACCTGCTCTGTGCCGCACGCATGATGCGAAAACCGCACGCAACGATGCATTGCAGTGCGACACGTTCGCGTGCGACGCTTTGCGACAGGTCTGAACGTCTCGCCCTCGCGTACCAGTTGCAATACGCGTACGCGTATTGGAAGAGACCGAGAGTGCGCCATGCAGTGGTTGCGATCGCTTGCGGCATTTGCCGCGCTGGCCGTTGCTCTGCTGTTGTGGGCGGAGGAGGCCGACGCGCGTCTTGAAGGCGGACTCGAGCTTCGGCGAGTAGCGCCAGCGGTACTTTGCTGGCGCCGCCTGTCGCCGCGCCGGCGTTTGCCGTGATGGCCGCGAACGACCACGTGACGGCGGCATCAGCCGCCTTATCCGGGCGGCTCGCTCGGCGGTCTGTTCAACCGCCCGGGACTGCTCGGCGGTTTTGCCGCGGGCTTCCTCGGCTCAGGCGTGCTCGGTCTGTTGTTCGGTCACGGCTTGGTGGGCGAGCTTGGCAGCGTGGCGTCGGTCCTCGGCCTGGTCTTTCAGCTTGCGCTGATCGCTGCTGCTGTGCCGGCTGATCTGGACGTGGTGGAGCGGTCGCAATGCGCCGGCCTTTGCCGGCCTGTCGCCGCGGCAACTGGCCGACCCCTACCTGCGCTCGCGCCACGAATTTCTTCCCGACGTCGAGGCGCCGGCCCAGCCGCGGACGATGTCGCCGCCGGACGATCGCCGGGTCGTCAGCAAGTAATTTTCGGCTTGGCCGGCGGTCCTATTGCGGCGCCGGCGCGTCGTGACATGCGACCGGCGCGTCACCGGTGCTGCTGTGCTGCCAGGTCGGCACGTCGCATTTGGTGCAGGCGCCGAGCATCAGGGCAAAGCCGAGGAGCGGCAGCAGCCGCAGCATGGCTGTGCCGCAATGGCGCAGGCCCCGCCAGCGTGCCCCATGACATGTTTCTTGACATCGTCCGCCATGATCCCTCGCACCGCCCCCGCGATGATACCGCGCCTGGCCGGCCACCGCGAGGGCGCCGGCGCGGCACCAATGCGGCGATAGCAAGGGTATCGCGCCGAAATTTCCATTATCTTACTGCATCGCGACCCGCCGGCCGTTCTTTCGCAACAGAGAGGGCGGGTCGCCATTGGAGGACAACGACCATGGACATTCATCCCTGCGGCTCCCGGCCGTCGCGCCGCGGGCCTGCGGACTCTTTCACCGGCGTGGTTTGGCAAGACCCGGTCATCGAGGCGCCGGCGCCGGCGCGCATCCGTTCCGGCCTGGTGCGCTTCGAGCCGGGCGCCCGCACCCATTGGCACACCCATCCGCTCGGCCAGACGCTTTGTGTCATGTCCGGCTGCGGGCGGGTGCAGACCTGGGGCGGCAAGGTGCGCGAGATCCGCGCCGGCGACGTGGTCTGGATTCCGCCGGGCGAAAAGCATTGGCACGGCGCCGGGCCGACCACGGTCATGATGCATGTGGCCATGCAGGAAGCGCTCGACGGCAAGCATGTCGAATGGTTGGAGCCGGTCACCGACGAGCAGTACAAAGCGGCGGTCAACGAGTAATCTTCCTGTATTCTCCGATAAACTTTGGCGCGCTGAGCGATTCGCTCTGAACGTACAAGCAATGGCTGTTGTTCGGACCTTGACAATGTTTTATAAGGTTTTATATGGTTGGAGCTAAGGTACTAGGTCAGGGCAAGGACCGTCTACTGACAATCAGTCAAGCGGCAATCGAACTCGGCGTTACTCCTGCAACGTTGCGCAACTGGGATCGGGCCGGCAAACTTAAGGCACATCGACATCCTATCAATGGGTATCGTCTATATAGCTCAGGAGAAATCCTAGTGCTCAAGAAGGCAATCCGTGGTGGAAAGACATGAAGACCCAAGGAGAGATTGAACTCAAAAGGAGCAAAGAAACGCATGGCGGCGGAGCTGCGGACAGAGGCATGTTTGACGTCTTGATTGAGACAGACCGAAAATCTAATAGCTCGAACATCAAGCCGATCTATAAAACAAAATTAGGCGCAGCCTATTGTGGCGACTCGTTAGAAATATTGAGTAGTGGGCGATTTCGTCGTCTCAAAGGCAAAATTTCAACTTGTTTTTACGTCTCCTCCGTTTCCTCTGAATACAAAGAAAAAGTACGGCAATCTTCAAGGTGAGCCGTACATCGAATGGTTTGCGCAATTCGCTCCGCTTCTCCGTGATTTGGTGGCTACCGACGGATCTATCGTAATCGAGATCGGAAACGCGTGGGAACCTGGCAGGCCGGTGATGTCTACACTCGTACTCCGTGCCTTATTGTCTTTCCTTAAGGCGGGCGGGCTCAATCTCTGTCAGGAGTTCGTTTGGTACAATCCGGCACGCCTGCCGTCGCCAATTCAGTGGGTGAATGTTGAGCGAATTCGAGTCAAAGACGCATTCACACGAATTTGGTGGATGTCACCGATCGATCGACCAAAGGCCGACAATCGACGCGTGCTACGTGAGTACAGTGAGAGCATGAAAAGATTGATCAAAACAGGAAAATACAATGCTGGGCCGCGACCATCTCAACATAACATAGGGAAGAAGAGCTTTGCCACGAATAACACGGGAGCAATTCCTCCGAACGTATTCGACGGAGACGATGCGGAATCCCTTGGAACTCTTTTAAAGGGTACGAATACGCGTTCGCATGATCAATACCAATTGTTTTGTCGCAAGAGAGACATCCCATTACATCCAGCCCGTATGCCGTCAGAGTTGGCTGAATTTTTCGTCCGCTTTTTGACGGAAGAGAGCGATTTAGTCCTCGACCCGTTTGCCGGCAGCAATACCACTGGAGCGACGTCGGAGCGTTTGAATCGCCGGTGGCTGTCTTGCGAAGCGAATTGGGATTACGCTTCATCCTCGATTTCCCGGTTTTCAACAGCCGGTATCGTTGATACTTGCGATGAAATTAAATTCCGGAAAACAGCATAATACCTTAGCCGCAGGCGCTAAATCTCAAGCTGATCACGGTCCTTAGGCGCACCCAACTTCTCAACTATTACAATTTTCTGCTTGACATCCATACCGTACATTTTATTAATGTACGGTATGGATGTGAGATATGGCAGAGAACGACCGAGATAAATTTGTACGTTTGGCCAATAAACGCGTCAACAAGGCGGTTAATGCTATCCGCCTGATTGGCAATCTGTCCAATCGTTCGAATTATTCTTTCACTGAGCAGGATATTGAGAAAATATTTCGAGCGCTCCATGCCGAATTGAAGGCGTCGAAACAGCGATTTGAGAGTGACTCTACTGCAAGGTAAGAGCTTGTTTCAATTGGAGTAATGGCGGATGGGCAGCGATATCTCATTTACCCCGGACGCCGAGGTAAGGGTCCATGCAGAGGGCGCGATTCGACACCTTTGCGCGCCCTTCCGCTCTCATGAAGACGGACTACCGGAATGGATCAAGAATGGTTCGGATGTCTATGCTCGACTTGATATCCCGCCAGCGGAGGCCTTCGTTCTAGTGCTTCTGCAAGATGGCAAGTCTGGAGGGCCGGCCCTAGTAGGCTGTCTGGATTTTGGGGGCATGAGCACCCTCGATATTGAAAACAAATTCAGACATTGGGCTGACCCAACTGCCGCGGGCGAGGAGGAAGGCGTTGAGGGCGGCCACGGAAACGGCGGCAAGTGCTACATGACGCAGCTGTTTGATCAGTATTCTTATATTCATACTTGTTCGGCCGGCCGCGCGAGCCGCTATGGATTCAAGGGTGGCAGTGCGACACCAGGATATTTCCCATCACGTGAAAAGGGACGAGGAGTGAGCGTTGGCGATCCACAGGCCGAGCTGGCAAATGTTATCAAGCCGTTTGGGTTGAAGTTAGGCGATCTTCCGGAAGCCGCCAGGAAGCTCTTTGATAAGCGAAAGTCGTTCACAATCGTTGTTGGTGTTGGTGCAAAAAGCTTACAGCGTAGTCGCATTCCTGCGAACTCGCTGGGTCGAAAGTCTGCGTGGCCATCCTCAGATGGTCCGCCCTGTCCAGCGAAATCAAATCATCGTATACCAGAACGGCCATCAAGTGGCAGGAGCCAACCCGCTTAGGCTTGATGAGATTCTACCTATTCCCGGGGCAGAGAAGCCTCGCATAATTCAGATTCCCCCACAGCTTGTTGATCCCGATACTGGCGAGGAGGTGGTTACTGGCGCCGTGGAAGAGAAAAGTGTCCTTGAACTTCGAACATCAAGCGCGAGCATGCGCTATAGCCTAAAAGCACGGCACACTATCAACGGCTGGACTTCTGCACGGCGATCGACGGGGTATTGGGAGGTGCCCTCTCTTAGTCGCGCGACGTATCACACAAAGATTTATGGAGACTTATTTCTCGATGCTTTGGCTGATTACAAACAGAATGATCGTCGAAATCACAGTATTGCACCTCTGACACGCGCCCTGAGAGAGTGGCTCACGGAACAAATCGACAGATATTCCGCTGAGTTCGTTAAACTAGATGAAATGAATGCCAGTAAGGAGGAACAACAAGAACTGAGTCGACAAAACGAGATTTTGAACAAGTGGAAAAATTCATTTTTGCAGCAGGAGTTTGGGGGCACTGGTGACAGTACCGGTGGGGGCACGGGAAAGGACCGATACTATCAGAAACTTCCTCGCGGCGAGGTCGCGCAAGTGGTGATAGTTCTCAGGCATGCTCTCGCTGGACAAGGAGTGTCGTTTAGACCCTCGATTGAATTCTTTGATAAATTAGGAGGCCGGGTGCGTCCGGTCCCGCATCGTTGGGAATCGTCTGACTGGGCGGTGGCGACCGTCGATAGCGATATCAATAGCATTACGACACACAAACCTGGCAAGACGACAATTACAGTCGTTTGCACCGATAGCGGTGTTGTTTCGAATGCAATTCCTCTAGAGGCAGTAGATATACAGAAGATTGAGGCTCTCGCCGAAGGAAATCGAACTTCATGCAGCTAGTCGATATCCGGTCCAGGCCAAAGCAACTACAAAAGACGGAAACACTCATGACGGAATTTACCTGATCTGGACGGAAAACGATAGATCCGTAGTTTCCGTGATCTCAAGTGGCATGGTATTCGGGCTAATTCCAGGCGAGACTTTGGTCACGGCAGCAGACAACCAAGTTGAGGCGGTTGCTCCTACGAAAATCAAAGTTTTAGATCCTAAAGAAAAAGGTAGCCAAGGTAGCGGATTTCCCCGGATACTGTTATCCGAAATAGACACGGATCCACTAGGTGAGGCACCTCCGCAGTTTTCAAGTGCCGACCCGCCAGTCTTTACAGCGAGCGCAGGATGTCGATGCGAATATATGGTGGATCAATATGGCAAGCCCTCTGGCTCGCCGCTATATCGACACAGCAAAGGGAAGTGGGGCAAAAAGCCGTGAATGGCGCGTTTATTTGCTCGAACGCTATATCGAAGTGATGGTGAAAATCCTGCTAACATACGACTTCACACACGGAGAGCAGCTTACATTTGAAACGATGTTCCGGCGATGGGAGGAAGAGGCGACTGCGATGCAGCAAAGGGCGGTCGAACTTCATTGAGTGGATATCTCGACGGCGGGGAGATTGGAGAAGCTGAGTGACGTCTGAACGTCTCACTGTTCCAGATAAATTGTTAATTGCCGCGCTTGATGCGCGAAAGCGCTCCGCGACCTTTACCGCCGAAGATCTTGTAGTCGCGGCCTGGAAACTCTTCCCGGATACATTCGGATTATCCGGCTACTCAAATCAGTTTCCCGATTCCAATCGTGTCCTAACGAATATTATGGGCACTAAAGGAATGAGAGGAAAGGGCTGGCTTCGCAAAGTCGGTGAGAAACAGTATCAATTAACTTCTGCGGGACTTGATGACGGCGATAAATTGTATCAGCGAGCGGAGACGAGAAATAAGTCGCAATCCCACTTTCTCCGGGCTGAGTTAGATAGGCAAGCTTCGGCCGCAATCGGCCGCATTATTTCAACGCCGGCAGCGCGAAAGGCATTTGCAAGACAGCCCGAACTGATAACGTTTAACGAAGCTTGCGGGTTTTGGGATATTACCGTTCGAAGCAATGCGAACACATTAAACGCGAGGCTGGCCGAAGTGAGCGTCCTTTTGGATCGCGTTGCGACAGCGGCGATTTCAAACTCAGAAGGCTTAAAAGTGGGCAGCACATTCATCACTAAGTACCAGATCGATGCGCTTGTTATTTTACATAAAGAAATGCAGTGCCGATTTAAATCTGACCTAGACTTTATTCGAAAACGCACTGATGAAAGATTGGAGAAGAAAGTAAGGCCAATTTCCTAGACAGAAGCAGCATTGTCGGTTTTGCCGGCTTCGGTCCGCTCTTCCAAAGCGGTTGGGAGTGGCCTACTTATCAGACGCGAGCATCTCATGCGCTACGAGCTTTATTACTGGCCGAGCATCCAGGGCCGCGGTGAATTTGTCCGCCTCGCGCTCGAAGAGGCCGGCGCCGACTATGTCGACATCGCGCGCCGGCCGGGCCGGCGCGGCGTGCCGGCGATGATGAAGCTGCTCGAGGACAAGCGCAGCGCGCGGCCGCCTTATGCGCCGCCGTTTCTCAAGGCCGGCAAGATCGTCATCGCGCAGACTGCGAATATTCTGCTCTATCTCGGCTCGCGGCTCGATCTGGCGCCGCGTGACGAGGCGGGAAAACTGTGGGCGCATCAATTGCAGCTCACCATCGCCGACCTCGTCACCCATATCCACGACGCCCACCATCCGGTATCCGGCTGGCTCTATTTCGAGGAGCAGCGGCCGGCGGCGCGGCGGCGTACGCAAGATTTCTGGCGCTACCGGGTGCCGAAATTTTTGGGCTATTTCGAGCGCGTGCTGAACAACAACGGCGGCACCTACATGGTCGGCCGCCGCACGAGCTACGTCGATCTGTCGATGTTCGAGATCGTCGAGGGCCTGCGCTATGCCTTTCCCAAACGCATGAAGCGCTTCGAGAAGAAAGTGCCGGGGTTGATCGCGCTGCATGATCGGATCGCCAAGCGTCCGCGCATTAAAGCCTATCTGGCGTCGAAGCGGCGCATTCCGTTTAGCCAATGGGGCATCTATCGTTACTTCAAAGAGCTCGATGCCTGAGAGCCGCACGCGCGGCCAGGCAACGTCGTCGATCCAACCTCGAGGTGTCTTACGTGGCCGATACTGCAACGCGTCCGTTTTCGCCAAAGATCGACCGCACCTATGCCAAGCCAAAGCTGAAACTGCCGCCGGGGGCGTGCGATACGCATTTCCATTTCATCGGTCCGCAGCAGCAGTTTCCGTTGAAGCCCAGCCACGTCTTCAGCCATCTCGAATTCGAGGATACGCCGATCGAGGATTGGCTGAAGATGCAGGACGCGCTGGGTCTCACGCGCGGCCTGCACGTGCAGTCGATGATGTATGAAAACAATTACGAGATCGCGCTCCACGGCCAATGCCGCTTTCCCGACCGCCTGCGTGCGGTGGTGATACCGTGGCCGGGCATCACCGAGGGCGAGCTCGACATCCTCACCAAGGCCGGTGCCGTCGGCTACCGCATCACCAACCGGCTCGCGAAAACCATCGACCAACGCCTGGTCGCCCGCACCCATGAGCACGGCTGGTCCATGCACTACCTCGTCAAGCTGGACGAGAAGGACGACTGGAACGCGCAAATCCTGGCTTCGCCCGGAAACTTCGTCATCGAGCATATGGGCGGCGTCAATCCGGCCAAGGGCGTGGACGGGGCCGGTTTCAAGTTCATGCTGCGCTGCCTCGACACCGGCCGGTGCTGGGTGAAACTGTCGCCGCGCATCTCGAACCAGGAGACGTTTCCGTTCTCCGACACCGACCCGCTGGTGCGCAAGCTCGTGGAGCATGCGCCGACGCGGCTGCTTTGGGGCTCCGACTGGCCGCATCCGCAATATTTCAAGCCGATGCCGAACGACGTCGCTCTGCTCGACATGATGCTGGACTGGGTGCCCGACGAAAAAACCCGTAAATCTATCTTCGTCGACAATCCGGCCGAATTGTTCGGATTTCCGCCGCTCCACGCCTGAGTGCGTCCGGCGAAACTGCGGCGATCACCCGGGCTTGATGTCGGCTGCCTTGATGATCGGCGCCCACTTGGCGGTCTCCGCCTGCTGCAGCGCCGCGAGCGCTTCGGGGCTTTGTTGCTCGCGCGAGGGAAGGACGAAGCCGAGGTCGGCCAAACGGCCGCGCAGTGCCTGGTCGGCTAATGTCTCGACGGCGGCAGCATTGAGCTTGGCAACGACGTCCTTCGGCGTGCCTTTGGGCGCGTAGATCGAATACCAATTCTGCAAATGAACGCCGGGCACGCCCGCCTCGTCCGCGGTCGGCACCTCCGGCGCAATCGTCACGCGCTGTTCGCCGAGGATCGCATAGGCTTTGAGCTTGCCGTCGCGGACATAAGGTAGCGGGTTGATCGGCACATCGATCATCAGGTCGACGCGGCCGGCCACCAGATCCTGCAGCGCCGGTCCGAGCCCGCGGTACGGGATGAACTGGTAACTCGTGCCGGTCGCTTTTTGAAAAATAATGCCGGCGAGGTGGCCAAGGCTGCCGACGCCGGACGTGCCTTGCAGCGCTTTGTCCGGATTGGCTTTGAGCCACGCCACCAGGCCTTTGAGGTCGGACGCCGGAATATCCGTCCTGGACACCAGCAAATTGGGCACGAAGCACAGCAAGCCGACCGGCGCGAAGTCCGTCACCGTGTCGTAATCCAATTTGTAGATCGCCGGGTTGATGACATTGGTGCTCAATCCCGGGCCGATGAGCAGCGTATAGCCGTCCGGTGTCGCGCGCGCGACGCGGCCCGCACCGATGCTGCCCGCGGCGCCGGCGACGTTTTCGATGACGACCGACTGGCCGAGCGACCTTTGCATGCGCTCGGCGATGATGCGGGCAAACACGTCGGCGGGACCGCCCGCCGCGAACGGCACGATCATCGTGACTGGGCGCGTCGGAAAAGCTTGTGCGTTTGCAAGTCCGGAGATCGCCGGAAGGATGGCGCCGCTTGCCGCCAGACGCAGAAAACGACGTCGCGGAAGTCTCATTGTCATTTCACTCGATTTTTGCGCGTGCAGAGTTGCGGCTTGCACGTGATCGATGGTGGTCTTCAACGGTAGCAGGGCGGTCGTGTCGGCGAAAAGCATTGACGTTGTCGCAGCAACTCGCGATGTGGACTCAAAAGCGCAGGTCACGGTCGTTGCAACTCTCGTGCCGTGCGTAGCGGGTTGGGATATGTCGCGAAAGAGCTTGCGCGAAAAACGTGTGCTGCTGCTATTGTGTGCAGTAATGGTCTCTCGGGGAGGATGGCGATGCGACGATTTATGGCGCTGGCCGGCTTGGCGGTCGCCGCCTGCCTGCATTTCGCCGACGGTGCGATAGCGCAACAGGCTTATCCGACCCGCACCGTCAAATTCATCATGCCATTCGGCGCCGCCAGCGCCAGCGACATCACCGCCCGGCTGTTCGCCGATCGCTTGTCGGCGCGCTGGGGCAAGCCGGTGGTGGTCGAGAATCGCCCGGGCGGCGACGGCGTCGTGTCGGTCCAGGCCTTTGTCAACGCCGCCGACGACCATACGCTGTGGTTCGGGCCAGCCGGCATCTTGACGGTGGCGCCCTACGATCACGACACGCTGCCTTACGACGCCAAACGCGACCTGCTGCCGATCGTCAGCGTCTCCGCCGTCGTGCTCGCGATCTCGGTGCCGGCATCGATGAATATCGATACGGTCGATCAGCTGGTGGCGCTGGCGAAAGCGCAGCCCGGCAAGCTCAATGCCGCCGCCGCCACCGGTCTCTCGGACTTTCTGCTGTTCGGCTGGATCAAGAACATGGACCTGCAGATCGTCAGGGTACCCTATCGCGACATCATGCAGGCGCCGAACGATCTTGCCGAACAGCGCATCCAGGTGCTGGGGACCTCGCTTGCGGTGGTGCAGCCGCTGATGCAGGCGGGCAAGATCAAGGTTTTGGCCGTGAGCAGCACGCGACGCGCGCCGACCGCGCCGGATATCCCGACGGCAAACGAGGCCGGTTATCCGGCGCTGTCGTTCGAAAGCATCGGCGGCATCTTCGGCCCGCGCGGCATGTCGGCGGCAACGCGCGAGGCCATCGCCGCCGATGTTCGCGCCGTCGCCGCCGATCCGGTCATCGCCAAGCGGCTCGGCGATATCGGCACGATCATGGACATTCGCGGCCCGGCCGAATTCGGCCAAGCCGTCGAAGAGCAGCGCGACCGGCTCGCCGGCATCGCCAAGGTTTTGGGACTGAAGGCGGCGCAATGAGTGGGGACGCGCCAGCCGGCGTCATGGATATCCTCAAAGATACCAATTTCGCCTTCCTCGGGCCGAAGATTTCGGGGAAGGTGCGCGACATCTACGACCAGGGCGACAAGCTCGTCCTGATCACGACCGACCGCCATTCCTCGTTCGACCGCATCATCGCCCACGTGCCGTGGAAAGGGCAGGTGCTCAACCAGGTGAGCGCGCATTGGTTCGAAGCGACCAAGGACATCGTGCCGAACCACGTGCTGGCGGTGCCGGATCCAAATGTGACGGTGGCGAAGAAGTGCACGATGGTGCCGGTCGAAGCGGTCGTGCGCGGCTACCTGACCGGCGTCACCGACACCGCGATCTGGACGCGCTACGGCAAAGGCGAGCGCAATTTCGGCGGCGTCGCGCTGCCCGGCGGCATGCGCAAGAACCAGCAGTTGCCGCAACCCATTTTCGATCCGACGACCAAAGAGGCGGCCCATGACCGGACGCTGACGCCCGAACAGATGATTGCCGAGGGTTTCGTCAGCAAGCCGATGTTCGAGCGCATCCGGGAGACGGCGCTCGCACTATTTGCGCGCGGCCAGGAGCTTGCGGCGCGCAACGGCCTCATCCTGGTCGATACCAAATACGAATTCGGCACCGACGAAAACGGCGCGCTAGTACTGATCGACGAAATCCATACGCCGGATTCGTCGCGCTACTGGCAGCGCGAGTCCTATGAGACGCGTATTGCCGCTGGCGAGGAGCCGCAATATTTCGACAAGGAATTTTTGCGGCTGTGGTTCAAGGACCACTCCGACCCTTACGCCGACGCGACATTGCCGGAGGCGCCGGCCGAGCTCGTGGCCGAACTGTCGCGCCGCTACATCCAGATGTACGAGCAGATCACCGGCAGAAAATTCGCATATGGCGAGACGCCGGTGCTGCCGCGCATCGAGCGCAATCTGAAACCCTATCGGGTCTGAAGATTATTGCGGCCAGGCCGGCGGATGGGTGCCGAGCGGAACGCTCGGCCGCGCCCAGCGCGGCGGCGTTTCCGACATGACGGCCGAGTGGCGGACCGCGGTAAGCCGGCCGAACCCGGATGCGGTGTCCTCGAGGTAGTCGCGGACCTGATCGAATTTCGGATCGGGACAGGTCATGCCGTCGATGCGGCCGAGATGCCGGAACCAATGACACGGTCTGCGCCAGCGAGCAGCGCACATGCCATGAGCCGCCTTGCTCGGCGCGGCGCGCCAGCGCCGCCATGGCGGCGAATGCCAGCAGATAGCCGGTGGCGTGGTCGAGCTCCTGGGCGGGCAGGGCCTTCGGCTCGCTTTGCGCCGAACGCTTCGGCCTCCGCGGCGTTGAACCGCTCGCGGTTTGCACCAGCGAATCAAAACCGCGCCGCTTCGCCCACGGGCCTTCGTGGCTGTAGGCGCAAAGCGAAACGTAAATGATGCCAGGCCGCAGCCGCGCAACGTCCTGCGGGCCAAAGCCATGCCCGGCGATGGCGCCGGGCCGATAGCCCTGCACGAAAATATCGGCGTCCCGCACCAGCGCCGCCAACGCCTCACGCGCGCCGGCTTGGCGCAAATCGAGCGAGGCCGACAATTTGCCGCGGCCGGTATCGACGACCAGCGGGAACAGCGACGGCAGATGCGACGCTGTGACCAGCATGACGTCGGCGCCATGGGCGGCCAGCGTGCGTCCGCAGACCGGCCCGGCAATGATGCGGGTCAAATCGACCACCTTGATGCCGCTCAGCGGCCGCTCGGCCGCGGCAAGCGGTGCCGCCGGCGCGTCGCCGATCCGCTCGATGGTGAACAGCGGCAGGTTTTGGACCGCGCGGCCTTGCGGATGGCGATCCCACTCGTCGAACGATCGGCACGCGGTGACGACAAGGCCCGCCTCGGCGGCGGCGGTCTCCAGCGCCTCGCCCTGCCAGCCGTCGAGCGCGCGCTGCACGGCCGGTTTATCGTGCGGGCATTTCAGCAGCGCCAGGAGGCCGCTGCAATGATGCGGCAGGTTGGTGTGCAGCCGCACCCAGCGGCCGTCGCCGCAGCGATAAAGCCCGGCGATGTCGTCGTGATATTCCTCGTACGGTGCGCCGTCGATCTGCAGATAACGCTCGCTGCGGAATTCGATGGCCGCATGACGCATGTCGACGCTGACGTGTTGACGCTTGCCGCTGCGCAGCCGCCACAATTCCGCGGCCGCCAGCGCGGAAGCGGCGACCGTTGCCTGCGCGGCGGTCCCGGTCGCGAAGGAGGAGGGCAGCACCGGCTCGCTGCCGGTGAGGCTGACGTCGTTCAACGCGGCGTCACCGAGGCCTGCGGCACGAAGGAGCCCGGCGAGCACGGTCTTGCCATCGGGGGCGGGCATGTCGACGATCATTCCATTTTTATGTTGGCTTCGCGGATGATGCGGCCGTACTCGTCATAATCCTTGCGCAGCACCGTGCCGTAATCGGCGCCGCAGATTCCGCTCGGAAATAGCCCGAGCGTCGCCAGCTTCGCCTTGATTTCCGGCGGCTGCATTGCGGCGGTGAACAAATCGGCGAACTGGGAAAGCGTTTCCTTCGGCGTCTTGGCGGGAGCCACCAAGCCGACGAAAAACTCGGCGACAAAATTCTCATAGCCGGATTCGGCGACGGTCGGGACGTCCGGCAGCTGATCGATCCGTTTCGGCATGGTGGTGGCGAGCGCCCGCAATTTTCCGGCTTTGAGATGCTCCACCAGGCTCGAATAGTCGGCGAGCACCGCCGTCACATGCGAACCCAACAGCGCCTCGATTGCCGGCGAATAGCCGGGATAGGGCACGAAGATGATGTCGGCCTTGGCGCGAAGTTTCAGCATCTCGACCGTGAGGTGCGACACGGTCGCCGGTCCGATGCTGGCGAGCGTGAGCATGCCGGGCTGCGCGTGCGCCGCGTCGATGAGATCGGCCAGCGTGCGATAAGGCGATTCGCTGTTGACGACGATCAGCGGCGGGAAGTCGACGAGATCGCAGATCGGCGCGAAATCCATCAGCGGATCGTAATTCACCTTGCGGGTTTGCGGCAGCAACACGAACGAATTCGAGATGACGCCGAGCGTATTGCCGTCGGGCAGGGCGCCGGCGACCAATTCGGTTCCGATCGCGGTGCCGGCGCCGGGGTGCGGTTCGGCGACAACGGTCGGGCCGCCGGTGCTGGCGATCTGCTGGCCGAGAATGCGGATCGCATTGTAGGCCGGGCCGCCGGGCGCAAACGGCAAGATGATTTTTATCGTTCGACTGCTCTGCGACCACGCATCGGCGCCGGCTAGCGCCAATGCGAAAGCGGCGAAGAGCACGGCGAAGAAGCGACTTCGATTGTCCGATTGCATTTGGTTCCTCCCCACTGGCCACCAATGCAGACGTCGCCGCAACCAAAGCCTACACCGTCCGCCGTCGCCTGGGAATTGGCCTGGCGTGTGGCGCGTGGCAGATCGCCGCGCCCGATCAATAGCACCCGTTCCATCGACACGGCGAAGGCGTAGTATTGCGGCTGCCGTTCGTGCGTTCTGCCAGGGAGAAATGAATCATGCCAATGCTTCGGGTGTTGCTCGTGTCTGCCGCGACACTGGCGCTGGCCATTCCGCTTGCCGTGAGCGCGCACGCGCAGCAGACCAAAGTCACCATCGGCAAGGTGATCGGCGGCGACGGCTTCCACGTTCCGACTTACGTCGCGCTCGACCAGGGCTTCTTCAAAGCCGAAGGCCTCGACGGCAGTCTCCTCGAGCTCGATCCGCGGTCGCAGGTCACCGGCGTCATTTCCGGCAATCTCGACTGCGCGCCGATCCCGTCGGGCGGCGCGCAAGCGGCGCTGAGCGGCGCCAAGATCATGTACATCGTCGGCGAATCGCTCAAATCGCAGTGGACCATTACGTCGCGCCAGGAGATCAACAAGCCGGAGGACCTCAAGGGCAAGGTGCTCGGCTATGGCCGCCAGGGCGGCGCCGATTACGACGAGGCGCAAGCGGTGCTGCACCGGTTCTTCCACATGGACGTCGGTAAGGACTACAAGGTCATTTCCTTCCAGGGCGAGCCCGAGCGCATCGCCGCCATGTCCAACGACGATATCCAGGGCGCCTCGCTGTCGATCCCGCACGCTGCCGTCGCCGAGCAGGCCGGGCTGAAAGTGCTGTTGCGCACCGGCGACTATATTCCGCGCGCCGGCGGCACCATCTGGTGCTCGGCCGATTTCGTGCAGAAGAATCCGGAGACGGTGAAGAAGATCGTTCGCGCGATCGCCAAGGCGGTGATGTATTTCCGCACCAACAAGGAAGGTTCCATCGCGGTGCTGCGGCATCACGTCGGCAGCATCAAGACCGACGAGGAAGCCGGCCTGATCTGGGATCAGCTGCACAACACGTTCGGCGCCGAGGTGCCGAAAGATCTGTTCCGCGAAATCTTCGAATCGCGCCGGCTGACCATGATCGCGGCGCGGCAGTGGCCGGAGGACAAGCCGCTGCCCGATCCCGAAGGCTTTTTGGCCCGCGATCTGCTCGACCCGACGCTCAAGGAAATGGGCTACGTGCCGACCAATATCGAGGCGCCGGCGAAGGGTAATTGAAGGTCTACATTCGTTGCCGCGGCGCCACGCGTAGTTGTGCCCTTGGCGTCGTCATTTTCCACCCGATTTGAACCCATCCGGACATCGCGGCCAGTCGATCATGGCGCGAAAAATGCATGGTATTGCCGCGTGATCATGATCCGCGGCGAAACTTTTTCGCCGCCTCGTTCTTAGCAAACGACAGGGTTTGGCCGGCAATGGACCCACGAGGACGGCGATGAAGATTTATGCGGGTTACCGGATTTCCTACGATTGCCCGCAGCCGACGCCCATGATCCTGCAGTTGAGCGTTCATCCATCCAGGATTGCGGACCTGCTGACCTGGGATCGCGTGCAGCTCGACCCACCCATCACCGCCAACACCTACCACGACGTTTTCGGCAATTTCTGCCATGTCATCCATGCGCCTGCGGGCCGCGTGAGCATGGCCGCGGACTTCATGGTGCGCGACGAAGGCAAGCCGGACGCGGTGGAACCGAACGCGGAGCAGCATGCGCTGGCGGACCTGCCGGTAGATACGCTCGTCTTTCTCCTCGGCAGCCGATATTGCGAGACCGACCGCTTCATCGATTTCGCATGGTCCAAATTCGGAAATACGCGCAGAGGATGGCCTCTGGTTCAGACGATTTGCGACTATGTCCACGATCGCATCAAATTCAGCTATGAGCACGCCAGTCCGGCCAAAACGGCGTGGGATGCCCATACCGAGGGATGGGGCGTGTGCCGGGACTTTGCTCATCTTGCGGTCACGCTATGCCGCTGCATGAACATTCCGGCGCGTTACTGCACCGGCTATCTCGGAGACATCGGCGTGCCGCCCGATCCGGCACCGATGGATTTCAGCGCCTGGTTCGAAGCCTATCTCGGCGGCCGCTGGTACACGTTCGATGCCCGCCACAACACGCCGCGCATCGGCCGCATCTTGATGGCACGCGGACGCGATGCCACCGACGTTGCGATCGTGACCTCTTTCGGCCCGTGCACGCTGGCCGGTTTCAATGTCATGACCGACGAGGTCACCGAGCCGATGCGCAGGACCTAGCGGGTTCCTGACATCGGGATGCCTCCGTCTGCGTTACAAGTCGCTTCCAAGTGGCGCCGAAGGTCACTATGGTGCGCCGTCGATCGCGATCCGGCAAAAGCCCGATAAAGCGGGCATAAACCGCGGCAGTGCGGGCGTTTGCCGTCAATCTGTCGGGCAATGGGCATGGCTTGGACCGTGCCGCGAGGGCCAATGCCGTCAACGTCTCCGTGCAACGTGCTGATGATCTACCCCCGTTTCAGCGCGGAAACATTTTGGAACTTCGCGGCGGCCTGCGAGCTCTTCAACGCGAAATACCCGACGACGCCTCTCGGTCTCATCACTGTCGCGGCGCTGCTGCCGCCGCATTGGAACATCCGGCTGGTCGACCGCAACGCCGAGACGCTGGCCGATGGCGATCTCGACTGGGCCGATATGGTCATGACCGGCGGCATGCTGCCGCAATATTTCGACACCATCGCAATCATCGATCTGTGCCGGGCGCGGGGTAAGCCTGTTGTCGTCGGCGGGCCAGGCGTGACCTCGGTTCCCGCCCTTTTCAGCAAAGCAAATTTTCAGGTGCTTGGCGAAGCCGAGGGCGTTATCGACAAGTTCATCGAGGCCTGGGAGGCAGGCGCCCGCGACGGCGTCTTCGAGGCCGAAAAGTTCACCATCGACGTCACCAAGACCCCGGTTCCGCGATTCGATCTCCTGAAGGTCGAGAACTATCTTTACGTCGGCGTGCAATTCTCGCGCGGCTGCCCGTTCACCTGCGAGTTCTGCGACATCATCGAGCTTTACGGACGGGTGCCCCGCGCCAAGACCAACGCCCAGATGCTCCACGAGCTGGAGACGCTTTATCGTCTCGGCTATCGCGGTCACGTCGACTTCGTCGACGATAACCTCATCGGCAACAAGAAGGCGGTCAAGGCGTTCTTGCCCGAGCTGAAGACCTGGCTCGAACAGCACGACTATCCGTTCGAGTTCACCACCGAGGCGTCGCTCAATCTGGCCGACGATGGCGAGCTGCTCCGGCTTTTGAACGTGGCCAACTTCATCGGTGTCTTCGTCGGCATCGAGAGCCCGGATACCTCGACGCTGATCGCGATGCGGAAAAAGCAGAATACGCGGCGTAACATAGCCCAGAGCGTCCATAAGATTTACGCAGCCGGGCTTTACGTAACGGCGGGTTTCATCATCGGCTTTGATAGCGAGCGCGGATCGGTCGCCGACGGCATCATCGAGCTCATCGAAGAGGCCGCTATTCCGGTCTGCATGGTCGGTCTGCTTTACGCGTTGCCGAACACCCAACTGACGCGCCGGCTCGCCAGCGAGGGCCGCCTGCACGCGGAGCTTTTGGGGGATGGCGTCGTCGGCATGGATCAATGCACCCAAGGCTTGAATTTCGACACGCTGCGGCCGCGCAGCGAAATCCTGTCCGACTACAAGCAAGTCCTGGAAAAAGTCTACGAGCCCGCTACCTACGCCAAGCGCCTGCAACGCTTGTCGCGCCTGCTTGGCAACTCCAACCCCAATCGCCAAAAGCGCGCCAACGAATCCAGGAGCAAGCTCGGCGGGCTGGAGGTCGTCCATCGGGTCGTATCCAGGCTGCCGGGCGCACAAGACATTTTCAGGCGCGCGATCATTGATTGCGCATCGACGAACCCGCAATGGGCCCGGATTATCGTCCTGCTGACGGCGCTTTATCTGCATCTCGGGCCGTTCTCCCGGCACGTCATCGGCCAGATCGAGCAGCGGCTCGATGAGCTGGAGAATAACGCGACCCCTGCCAGCGCGCCGTTGGAACAGCCCGGCGCCGCGATTACGGCATAAAGAAAAGTCTCGAGTTTAGGCTGATCAACCGGCGTTGCTGTGCTGCGGCCGCCAGCGCGTCAGGCGGTCCTCGATCAGTTTGACCAGACCGGTCATGATCAACGACAGCGCCGCAAACACGATCAGGCCGGCGAACACGATGTCGACCTTGAACTCGCTCGCGGCGCGCACCATGACCACGCCAAGGCCATCCTGCGAGCCGAAGAACTCGGACACCACGACGCCGAGCACGGCGCGGCCGATGGCGAGCCGCAAGCCGACGATGATGAAAGGCAGCGAATTCGGCACCACCACGAGGCGCGCGATATCCCATTCGCCGGCGCCGAATGAGCGCACCACGTTGATCAAAAGCCTGTCGGCGTTGCGCACGCCCTCATAGGTGTTGATCAGAAGCGGGAACAGCGCGCCGAGGAACACCACGGCGACCTTCGACCAGATGCCGATGCCGAACCACAGCATCAACAGCGGCAGGAAAACGAGCCGCGGCGTGGCGTTGAAGGCGGTGATGAACGGATCGACCATGGCATTGAGCGTCGCCGAACGGCCGAGCAAGACGCCGAGCGGCAGGCCGGCGACGATGGCCATCGCCAGTCCGATGGCGAAGGCCGAGGCACTGACGCCGAGTGGTTTCCAGATCGAACCGGTGGCGAACATGGTCCATAGCGTGCCGGCAATATGGCTCGGCACCGTGAAGAACAGTTTTGTGCCGGCTTTCATCGGCACGAAATCCGGCAGGAACTGCCAGACCAGCAGCAGCAACACGATCGTGCCGGTGCCGAGGATGGTCGGCTCGAAGCGCTGCCACACGCTCTTGCGCGGTGCGTCATTGTCGGCAGGGGAGGCTGAGGTAATAATGAGATCGTCGGCTTGGATTTCGGTCATGGCTTAGCGCCCGTTGCGCCACGGAAAGGCGGCGCGCTCCGCCCAGCGGATGCCTTCGGTCAGCACCACGGCGATGACCATCACGGTAAGGATGCAGGCGAACATGCGGTCGAGCGAGAAAATGTCGCCGAACCGCGAGATGGCATAGCCGATGCCTTCGGAGGCGGCGAAAAACTCGCCGACCAGCACGCCGATCAAGGCGCGGCCGACGGCGATGCGGCTGGCGGCGACGATATAGGGCAGCACGCTGGGGAAGATCACCTTGCGATAAAGGTCCCATTCGCCGCCGCCGAGCGAGCGCACCACGTTGATCAGCAGCGGATCGACCGCGCGCACGCCGGCACAGGCATTGAAGATGAACGGAAACACCGAGAGGAAGAAGATGATCACCGCTTTGCCGCCGACGCCGACGCCGAAAAAGATCACGACCAGCGGCGACAGCGCGACCAAGGGGCTTGCATAAAACACCGTCATCAGCGGATCGAGCGCGTAGCCGACGCGCACCCGCCAGCCCATGACGATGCCGAGCGGCACGCCGACGATGACGGCGGCACCGAAGCCATAGACGAACGGCACGGCGCTGACGGCGAGGTCGTGAGCAAGGTCGCCGCTTTCGATCAGATCGGCATAACCCTCAAAGATCAGGCTCGGCTTGGAGATGAACAGCGGATTGAACGGCACGACCAGGAAGATCGCCTGCCAGGCGGCGAAGAATATTGCCACGGCAAGCGCGCCGAGCAACGGCTTGCGGTAACGCTCGGCGAAATTCTGGCGCGGTGCGACGTCCTCTGCCATTGCTACACCGTGATCTCGTCCTTGAGCGTATTCCAGATTTCCAGCTTGAGCTCGTTGAATTGCGGCGTCACCCGCATCTCGTATTCGCGCGGGCGGGGCAGGGGAATGGCGAAAATCCTCTTGGCGCGGCCCGGCCGCTTGCTCATGACCATGACCCGGTCGGAGAGGTAAATCGCCTCGTCGATCTGATGGGTGACGAACAGCACGGTCTTGCGCGCCTCGCGCCACACCCGCAGCAATTCGGCCTGCATCAGGTCGCGGGTCTGGGCGTCGAGCGCCGCGAACGGCTCGTCCATCAGCAGAACTTCCGGATCGGTCGCCAGCGCACGCGCCAGCCCGACGCGCTGCTTCATGCCGCCGGAGAGCTCATGCGGATAATGGCTCTCGAAACCGGAGAGCCCGACCAGATCGATCAGCCGGCCGGCAACGGCATGGCGCTTTTCGGCCGGCACTTTCTTCAGTTCGAGCCCGAGCTCGATATTGTTCTGCGCGGTGCGCCACGGCAGCAGGCCGAATTCCTGGAACACCATGGCGCGATCGGTGCCAGGCCCGCTGATCCTCTTGCCGTGGATCAGAACGTCGCCGGAATCCGGCTTGATCAGGCCGAGCAAAATATTGAGGAACGTGCTCTTGCCGCAGCCCGACGGCCCGACGATCGACAGGAATTCGCCATCCTCGACGTCGATGTCGAAATTCTGCAAGGCGCGCACCGGGCCGCGGTTCGGCGGCCGGAAGGTCAGGTTGACGTTGCGACCTTGGATGTAGGCTGTCATGGGTGTGGTCCGCTGCCCGCCGCCTTCGCATCAAGCAAACTCGTCGCGCATGATCGTTCAGACCAGCGCCGGCCCGCACCGAGGTCGATTGCCGCACGACCGGATGCCCGCTCGTGCGGCTTTCTTGCGCCCGTGGATTTCTACAGCCGGTCCGGGTACGGCATGATGAAGTTGTCGCGGTTCGGCATCTTCACCTTGGGCAGCGTATTGGCGTCCATCACGTCGTCCTGGCCGATGAAATTGTTCAGCGCCAGGATATAGGCGGTGAGCGCATACACCTCGTCGTCGGTCAGCGAGCGCGGCATGTTGTAGGGCATGGCGCGGCGCGTGTAGTCGAAGATGGTCGTCGGATAGGCATAATAGTTGGCGATCGTCTTCACCGTATCGATGCCGTTGGTGAGCGGTTGGCCGCCGACCAGCGACGGGTAGAACGGCGCGACGCCGCCCTTGGCCGCGTCGCCGTGGCAGGCCGAGCATTTCTCGGCGAATATTTTTGCGCCTTTTGCCGGCGTGCCGCTGCCGGGCGGCAGATTGGTGCCGTCGGGCAGGACGGCGATGTCCCATTGCTTGATGTCGGCTTCCGTGAGCGGCTTGCCGAGACCCGGGACGATTGCGCCAGCGCCGCGCCGGCGCCGAAGGCGAGCGCAAGGGCAGCAGCGGCGATCAGTTTACGCGTAGACATGTTTGATCTCCCCTTTGCTGTCGACGGCCCAGCTGGTCGTGCTGTTGTAATGCTGATTGGGGAAGGCGAGCGGCGTCGTGACCGGATTCACGGCTTCACCCCGTTGCGCCACGAATTCGGCGCGCAACGGCTGGACATTGCCGCCGTCGTCGTAAGCGCGGCTGAGCAGCGTCGCCGGCTGGCCGTCCCAGCGCCACGGCATGACGAAGCGCGTGAAGGCCTTTTCGTGGATCGGGCCTTGCAGCGCGGCTTCGCCCCAGCTCTTGCCGCCGTCGGCCGAGACCAGCACTTTCGAGATGCGTCCGGT
Organism: uncultured Alphaproteobacteria bacterium; assembly: GCA_963831975.1. Classification (GTDB taxonomy): domain Bacteria; phylum Pseudomonadota; class Alphaproteobacteria; order Rhizobiales; family Xanthobacteraceae; genus BOG-931. Next base: position 113,776 of record CAWHSO010000018.1, on the reverse strand, counting down.
GCCCGAATAGGCGACGCCGGAGATGGCGTAGAGACCCGGCTCCTTCAGGCTCAAGCCGAACGAGGGATGGGTGATGAAGCTCTTGACCTCCATCACGAAGTGGAAGCGCCAGGTTTTGCCGCCGGGCAGGATCTGCGAATAATTCTTGGTCTCGAAGTAGCTATAGGCCGGCTGATCGACCGCTTTGATGCGGTGGACGAATTTGACGTTCATGTTGCCCTGGTAACCGGGCAGCAACAGCCGCATCGGGTAGCCGTTGCCGGGCATCAGATGCTCGCCGTTCTGGTAGATCGCGATCATCGCGTCGTCATAGGCTTTCTTGACCGGCACGCTGCGGTCCAGCAGCTGCGCGTCGGCGCCTTCGGCGATCAGCCATTTCGCGTTCGGATCGATGCCGGCTTCGTCGAGCAGCACCGACAGCGGCACGCCGGTCCATTCCGAATTGGAGCACCAGCCCGTGCAGCAACTGCACTGTGGTCTGCAGCGGCACCTTGGAGAACATCGGCGCCGAATTGCCGGCGCATTCGACGAACGCCATGCGGGTGACCAGCGGATAGCGCGACAGCTCTCCAGCGTGAATTCCAGCGGCTGGCGCACCATGCCGTGGATGACGAGCTTGTGCTGCGCCGGGTCGATGTTCGGAATGCCGCAATGATTGATCGAGAAGTGCAGCCCATTCGGCGTGACGGTGCCGCTGATCAGTTGGTGCGGCGTGCGCGCGTGCGAGTTGCGAAATTCCCCGTTGGGATTGCTGAGCGCCCGCGTGACGTCCTTTTCGAACGGCGACGGCGTCTGCACCGGCGGCGTGATCTGGCCGAATTCGAGGCTCCACGGCGCGTCGATGAGGGGCTCGGCGGCGGCGCCGGTCACGGTTCCGGCAGCGCCCACGGCGCCCGCGATGGCAAATCCACTCCCCAACAATGCGCGACGATTGATCAGGCCGTTGCCGGCGACGTCATCGAGCGATGGCGCGCCCCGTCGGCGTCTCCACTGGCTCATGATTTCCTCCCTGGTGGGTGGCGCCATATGCACCTTGCCCACGCCGTCATCCTGCGGCACGCCTTGCCCACTGTCCATACGGTCGAGCGCCGGCGGGACTTCCGTTATGCTTGGCCGGTATGCGTTTCGGCGGAGTTGTTCGGCAATGCGAGACGTTCTCGGCTACAGGCGCAAGTTCGGCGTGATCGGGCCGTCCACCAATACCATCGTGCAGCCCGATTTCGAGATGATGCGGCCACCCGGGGTCACCAATCACTACAGCCGCATTTTTACGCCGAACGCCAAGGCGGTCAGCAACGAAAGCTTCATGGCCGGCATCCAGGTCATCGGCGGCAATGTCTTGGACGCGGTGCGCAGTGTCATGACGTGTGAGCCGGATTATCTGGTCATGGGCATGTCGTCGGTCACATTCAACGGCGGCGCCGCGGGCGCCGATGCCTTCGTGGCCACGGTCGAGAAGGAAGCCGGCGTGCGCATCAGCGTCGGCTCGCATTCCTCGACCGCGGCGCTGAAGGCTTACGGCGGCGTCAAGCGCATCGCGTTCCTGTCGCCGTACTATCCCGTCGCCAATGCCGAGGTGCGGCGCTATTTCACCGAGTTCCGGTTTCGAAGTGGTTCGCGATATCTGTCTGCAGTGCAAGAGCTGGACCGGTATTGCCGAGGTTCCGCCGGAGGTGTTGCGCGACAAGCTGATCGAGCTCAACGGCAACGGCCGTGACACCGATGCGATCATCCAGGTCGGCACCAATCTCAGCATGGTGCGGCTTGCCGCCGAAGCCGAGCGGTGGCTGGGCAAACCGGTGATCGCCATCAACACGGCAACCTATTGGCACGCGCTGCGCGCCAACGGCATCACCGACAAGATTTTCGGGCTTGGGCGTTTGCTCGAGGAGTTTTGATTTTTTATTGCTTCATCCGCACGCCGGCGCGCTCAAGCCGCGGCAGCACCTCGTCGCAGAAATACGGCACCTCGTCGAGAAAATTGACGAACGACAGCCCGATGCCGCGCACGCCGGCCTGGCTGATGGTGGCCAATTCCTCGGCGACCTTGTCGGGCGTGCCGACGAACGGGTAGCCGCCGACGGCGTGCGAGGCGAAATAGCGCCGTTTGGCGTCATATTCTTCCGGCGGAATGGTCTGCGGCGTGATGCTCTTGTTGGCCAGCATGCCGTCGATGGCGCCCCAATCGGCATTGTCGATGATGGCGTGCTGATAATAGTCGTCGGCTTGCTTTTGCGTCGGGCGGCAGATCACCTGGCCGACGGTGAAGACTTCGATCTCGCGGTTATAGCTTTGCGCCTCGGCGCGCACCTCGGCGACTTTGGCGGCATTGCCGGCGAGCGATTTGCGCGAGCCTTGGGTGGCGACGAAGAAGGCGTCGCAATTGCGCACGGCAAAAGCCTGGCCGACCCCGGACGAGCCGGCATTCATCATCAGCGGCCGCGTGCCGCCGAACGGCTTTGGCCAGGCGCGCGCCGCTTTGAGATGCAGAAATTCGCCGTCGAAATCGAATGTGTCCTCCCGCGTCCAGGCCTGCTTTGACCACGTCGACCCATTCCTGGGCGTAGGCGTAGCGCGTGTCGTGCTCGCGCTGCTTGCACGCCGAACATGTCGAACTCGCCTTCGTTCCAGCCGCAGACGATGTTGACGCCGACCCGACCTTGCCCGATGTGATCGGCGGTGACGAATTCCTTCGCCGCGATCAGCGGATGAAACAGCGGCGCGTGCACGGTGCCGAACACCGTCATTTTCTTGGTCGCGCACAACAGCCCGACCGCCCAGGTGATGGTCTCGAGCGAAGCGCCGTGGAAATCGGTCTCGCCGCCGTAGCCTTTCCAACGCGCGATCGGCAGCATGAAATCGAGCCCCGCCGCGTCGGCGAGTTTCGCCAGCGCCAGGCAATCTTCCCAGCTCGCCGACCAGCGCTCCGGCACCGTGGTCGCGGAGCGGCCGGACGAGCAGTTGGCGCCGAACAGCCCGATCTTGAGCGCATTGTCATTGTACATGGCGATGCGCGACTGCATGGATGCGGCGGCGGGCGCAAGCACGGTGCTATCCTCCCAAGAGAAAATCGTCACCCATCATACAACAGGTTTTGGCAGGGGAGTGCCAACCTGTCCGTGTGGCTGCCATGACGGCGCCAACTATTTGACGCCGCCGCGGGCGAGCAGCTCGTGCAGGTGGTCAACCACCGCTTGCGGCGTTGCGGCAATGTCGCCGACGCGCTCCGCAAGCGCCTTGGCGCCGAGCCAATTGGTGTCGAGGCCGATGCGCCGGGCTTCCTCGATGTAGTGCGGGATCCTGTCATCGTCGCTTCGAACGCCGCCTGCAACGCGGCAATGCGCTCCGCCGGCACTTGCGGCGGAATGAGCAACGGCCGCGCCATGGTGAATTTGAGGCCGTAGAACCGCAGCATCGCCTTGTCGGCGTCCGACGAAGCCAGTTCGATCGCGGTCGGCACGTTCGGCAATTGCGGCAGCCGCTCATTGCCGAATTGCAACAGGATGCGCACCTTGCCGTCACGCAGCCAATCCGCCTTGTTGACGGTGAGATTGGACAGTCCGGTATTGTTGCCCTGCACCTCGCCGCGCTCGGCGGCGAGATTGATCTCGTTCTGGCCCTGATAGCCGGTCAGCACCTTCATCTTGGTGCCGATCAATTCGTCGACCAGCATCGGCAGGATCGCGTTGTCGGCGGACGCGGTGGTGGCGCCCATCAGGATCGTGTTTGTTTTCAAGTCATCGACGCTCGCGGCCGGCGCGGTGTGCCAGACCCACGTCACTTGCGGCTCCTGCAGCGGCGTGCCGATCCAGGAAAAATTCGCCAGGTCGAATTTGACGTTGCTGCCGTCAGGCGACAGCAGCTTTAGGCGCGGCTCGATCGGCACGTTGCTGGTCGGCATGCCGATCACGGTGCCGTCGCGCTTGGCGACATTGTAGAGATAATTAGTGACGACGAGGCCGGCTGCGCCCGGCATGTTCTTGACGATGACGGTGGGATTTCCGGGGATGTGCCGGCTGTAGTGAGTTGGCCAGCGTGCGCGCGGCAACGTCGTAGCCGCCCGCAGGCGCGCCGGCGATCGCAAGCTCGATGGTCTTGCCGCGATAAAAGTCCGCAACCGTTTCGGCGCGCGCCGCTGTCAGGAACAGCAGCAAAAAGCAAAACGGGGATACGCCGAGACGGGCCGCGCGCGTCATGCTGCGGCATCCGCCAGCGAAGCCAGCAGCCGGCCGTGACCCTTGATCGGCCCCTTGATGCCGAGCGCCTTGAAGGCGGCGAAAAAGCTCGCGTGGGAATAAGAGATCGCCGGAATGCCGAGATCGCGCTCCAGCGCATCGACGGTCTGCGCCGCCTGCCATTGCGGGCAGGGCAGGTAGACGGCATCGCAAGCCGGCGCGCGGCGGACGACGCTTTCGACAAAGACCTTTATATCGGCCGGCGGTACGGCTTGCAGCCGCTTGAACGGAACGTCCAGGCCTTCGGCGCGGACAATCGCGAAGCCATGGGCGCCCAAATAGTCCGCCATGGCGCGGTCGTGGCGCTCCGGATAGGGCGACGCCATCACCACGCGCCGCGCGCCGAAATGGCGCAGCGCCTCCATGGCGGCACGGATGCCCGTGGTCGCGCGCACGCCTGAAGCCTTCTCGATGTCGGTGACGATGATTTCCTCGAATCCCTTGCCGCGCGCCACGATCAACGGGCCGCCGCCGTGAATGATGAAATCGACGGCGCGCGAGCCGAGATAGGCCGCGGCCGTCGTCACTTGCGCCAGCGCCTGGTCGAAATATTCCGCGCTCCAGTCGTCGATATTGCAGGTGACGCCGACCAGACCAACGCCGTCGGGCGCGAACTTGTAGAATTCGTACGGCACGACCTCCATCACGGTCGGGCCGATATAACCGATGCGTTTACGCCAGCCGAACATTTTCACTTCTCATGCCGTTGCAACATCATGCTGAATTGCCTGGCTGTGGGCAAATGGCGCAGCGATACGGGTTTTCGCCTGTTGCTTGTGGCCTTGCGCTGTCTATGCTGGGGCAAAGGCCGAAAAGAGCCGCAACATGTCCTGGGAGGCAACCATGCCCGATACGGTCGAGAAATCGACGGCAAGCAAAGTCTATTGGCGGCTCCTGCCACTCGCCATCCTCACCTATTTCCTCTGCTACCTCGACCGCATCAATGTCGGCTTCGCCGCGCTGACCATGAACAAGGATCTGGGCCTCGATGCCGCGACTTACGGCATGGCGGCCGGCGCCTTCTTCTGGGGCTATTTCCTGTTCGAAGTGCCGAGCAACCTCATTCTGGAAAAGGTCGGCGCCCGGATCTGGATCGCACGCATCATGATCAGCTGGGGCCTGCTCTCCGGCGCCACGGCGTTCGTCGTCGGGCCGTGGAGCTTCCTGACCATGCGCTTTCTGCTCGGCCTCGCCGAGGCCGGCTTGTTCCCCGGCATGATCCTGTTCTTCACCTACTGGTTCCCGGAATGGCACCGCGGCCGCATCATGGCGGGTTTCACCGTGGCGCTGCCGCTGGCGGTTGCGGCCGGTGCGCCGATGTCGACGGCGCTGCTCGAGCTCAATGGCGTGTGGGGCATTGCCGGCTGGAAATGGATGTTCATCGCCGAAGCGATCCCGACAATCCTCGTCGGCATTTTCTTCCTGATGCTTCGTCACCGACCGGCCGCAGCAGGCCCATTGGCTCACGGAACAGGAGCGCAGCTGGCTCATCGACACGCTCGAGGATGAGCGCAAGCTGATCGAAGCCAAGCGCAAAATCAGCCTTTGGCAATCGTTCTGGGAGCCCAAAGTTCTGATCCTGACTTTGAACTATTTCGGCATCGTCACGGCGAGCCTCGGGCTCCTGTTGTTCCTGCCGCAAATGGTCAAGCAGCTCGGGCTGACCAATATGCAGGTCGGCTGGGTCAGCATGATCCCATACGCGTTCGGCGCGTTGAGCATGGTGGCTTGGGGCTGGGTCTCCGACCGCATGGGCGAGCGGCGCTGGAATTTGTGCGTGGCTTGCGTCGTCGCCGCGGTCGGTCTCGTCATCGCCGGCATGACGATCGGCACGGTCTGGGCCGTGGTCGGCATGACCATTGCCACCATCGGACTCTACGGCACCAAGGGGCCGTTCTGGACCTTGCCGTCGATGATCCTGACCGGCAGTGCGGCGGCGTCCGGCATCGCCTGGATCAACGGCATCGGCAATCTCGGCGGCTTCTTCGGCCCGAGCGCCGTCGGCTGGATCAAGACCTATACCGGAAGCTTTGCCTCCGGGCTCTATCTCCTTGCCGGCCTCGCGCTGGTGTCGGCCGTGAGCACGTTCTGGCTCAATTTCGAACGCACGGTCATCCGGCCCGGCGAACTCGCGGGCGTGCCGGCGGAGTAAGCTCTATCGCCTTAACGAGCGCGCTTTAAGCGAGCGCGCTCGCTCCGGCTTGCGCGATCTGCTCGTCCTCGTGCGATTGCACGCCGGAGACGCCGATGGCGCCGACGCATTCGTTCTGGTGCATCACCGGCATGCCGCCCTGGATCAGAATGCCGGCGGGAAAGCCGGCGAAGGCCGGGCGCTCCTTGATGCGGTCCTCGAAGAATTTGCTCGGCCGCTTGGTCATGGCCGAGGTTTTGGCCTTGCCCATGGACACTTCGGCCGAGATCGCCGGCGCGCCGTCCATGCGCTGAAAGCCCAACAGGAAGCCGCCGTCGTCGACGACCGAGATCGCCACCGCCCATTTGTTCTTGGCGGCTTCGGCCTCGCAGGCGGTCGATCATCTTCTTCACGTCGGCAAGCGTCAGGCACTGTTTGGTACGCATGGTTCCTCCGGGATTGGATGGGCCGGATACTAATCCGCCGCAGAGCGCCGGGGAGGGGGCATGTCCGCGCGCCGGAGCCTTCAGCGCAGCGAGAAGCGGATCGGAACGGTGAAATCCTCTTGCGCTTGCGTCATGCTCGCCGGGAACGCCGGCAGCGGCTGCGCGCGCGCGACCATGGTGCCCACCTCGGCGTCGAGATCGGGATAGCCGGAGCTGGTCACGATTTGCCACGACACCACGTGGCCGCTGCGGTCGAGGGTGAAGGCCAATATCACAACGCCTTCTTCGTTGCGCGCCCGCGCCCCGCTCGGATAGCTCTTGAAGCGTTGCAGCTGCTTGACCATCAGCGTCGTCCACGACGGATCGATGTGCGGTGCGGCGGCCTCGACGCGCGCCGTGGTGCGCTCCGACGGATTGGTCGGCTGCGACCTTCTCAGGCGGCTTTTCCTCAGGCAGCGTGACCTCAGGCGTCGTGTCCTGCGGCGGCTGCGGGGCGTCGACCTTGGCCTGTTCCTGCTGCTCGGTTTCCGCCGGGGTCAGCTCGATGGCAATGGCCGAAGCCTCATCCCCCAAATCGTCGTCCGACTGCGGCTGCCACAACAGATAACCGCCGATCAGCGCGGCATAGACGCAGACAACGACGGCCGCCGCGACCGCCCAGCGCACAAGGTCGCGCGGATCGTCGTCCTCGAACCAGGTGAGCGCGCGCGCGGTCATTTCGCGTCCCGCGTTTCGAGCGCGACCAGCGCGATCTTGAGGTAGCCGGCCGAGCGCAGATCGTTCATCACCTGCATCACGTCGCCATAGTGCACGGCGCGGTCGGCGCGCAGGAAGATGCGGTCCTCCTTGTTGCCGCCGCTGAGCGCATCGAGCGTCGCCGCCAGCGCGCCGGGCGTCACCGCATCGTCGCCGATGGCGAGCGTCAGGTCGGCCTTGATGGTGAGATAGATCGGCTTGTCGGGCCGCTGCTGCGGCTGCGTGTTCGACGACGGCAGGTCGACCGGCACGTCGACGGTGGCAAGCGGCGCCGCCACCATGAAGATGATCAACAGCACCAGCATCACGTCGATGAACGGCACGACGTTGATGTCATGCACCTCGGTCAGTTCGTCGGAGCCGTGATCGAGACGGATGGCCACGGCGGTTACTCGGCGGCTTGAGCGAGCGGCAGCTTGGCGCGGTCGAGGTCGCGGCTGACCAGCCCCATGATCAGCGCGGAGGCGTCACCGAGCAGCGCGCGATAATGCGCCGTCTGCCGCGCCAGCACGTTGTAGATCATGACCGCAGGAATGGCGGCGGCCAGACCGAGTGCGGTCGCGAGCAAAGCTTGCGCGATGCCCGGCGCCACCACCGCGAGATTGGTGGTGTGCGCGTTGGAAATGCCGATGAAGCTGTTCATGATGCCCCACACCGTGCCGAACAGGCCGACGAACGGCGCGGTCGAGCCGACGGTGGCGAGCACGCCGGTGCCGCGGGAGATTTTTCGGCTGGTCGCCATTTCGAGGCGCTCGAGCTGCCAGGCGATGCGTTCCTTCAAGCCGTCGCCGCGGGCATTGGCGGAGAGGCGGATTTCCTGCGCGGCGGCCTGCATGAGTTGCGCCACCGGCGTCGTGCCGTTGCGCAATTGCTCATTGGCCTGGGCGAGCGTCGCGGCTTTGGCGAGGATGCGAAGCCCGTCGCGCACCTCGCGGCGCGCGGTGCGCAGTTCGAACGTCTTGGCGATATAGACCGTCCAGGTCACGAGCGAAGCGAAGGCGAGGCCGATCAGGACTCCCTTCACCAGACGATCGGCATCCTGGAACATGCCCCACGGCGACAGGTCTTGCGGCAGTTGTTGCGTGCGGCTGACGGAGGTTTGGCCGACGGGTTGATCGGTCGGCGCAGGCGCCGCTGCAGTCGCCGGAGCCGATGGCGCCTCAGCGGCCGGCGCAGGGGAATTCGGCGCGGCCGGTACGGCCGATGACGGGGTCGGCGCAGCCGCAGCAGGCGGAGCAGCCGGCTGCGTGGCTGGTGGCAGGGGGAGCGGCGTTTTGCGCGCGCGCCGATTGGGCCAACGGATTGGCGATCAGGAGCGCGCTGCCGAGAACAGCGAACGCGGCAACGTGACGAAATCGCTTTGCGCGAGGAGTTTTTTGCATTTCAAACGATCCGCTCTGCTGCGTCGCGCCCCGACATCCGCCAAACCGGCACGCTGCCGCGCGAATGTGACGTTATAATGTTACATTCGGTCAAGCAGGTCCAATCCAAGAGAGGCGCGGCCAGGGTCACTTGTTTTACTTTGGAATAATGAAAAACTGTAGTCTTTTCAGCATCTTCCGCCGCTTTGACCGGTTCGGTCAAGCGCTGAATGCAAAACCCGCGCAAAAGCATCAGGATTGGTGTCCCGAGACAGGCGTCGCCCCGCTCGGCCGCCGCCACCGTCTACAACCAAGAGGCCTGCCGCCGTCCACGGGCGCGCCATGCGCACTGGTCAAATGGGCGTCATTGCAGTGGTTTGGCGGCTCGCGTCGGTTCGCACATAATATCATCCAGCATGCGGGGCGACGAGCTGGCGCGGTCAAGCAAGCGTCGAAGCCGGAGAAGTTTTCATGCACGACACCCCCGATGGCGCCCATTGGCACGAGCCCCAAGCGGGCGAGAACGCCGGCTTCGGAAAATTCAAGCGCCAGCCGCTGCCCTATGACCGCTTCATGGAGGCCGAGGGCGTGCCCTGCTATCGCGGCATCGGCGTGCGCCGGGTGCAGGATCTGCCGCTGGTGTCGTGGCCGCGGCTCGGCGGCCGCGGCTCGTTCATCCAGCTGTTCGGCACCGAAGGACTGTGGGGCCTCTACGTGGTCGAAGTGCCCGGCGCCGGCGCGCTCAATGTCGAGCGGCATCTCTACGAAAAAGTCGTGCTGGTGGTCGAAGGCCGCGGCACCACCGAAGTGTGGCAGGAGGGCCAGAGCAAGCGCCACGTCTTCGAATGGCAGAAGGGCTCGCTGTTCACCATTCCGCTCAACGCCTATCACCGCATCATCAATGCGGCGAGCTCGCCGGCTTTGCTGCTGTGCGGCACCACGGCGCCGAACGTGATGAACGTGCTCGACAACAATGATTTCATCTTCAATTGCCCGTACACGTTCAGCGAACGCTTCTCCGGCGCCGAGGATTTCTTCAAGCCGAACGACGATGTCGAGCCCGATCCGATCCGCGGGCTCGCCATGCGGCGCACCAATCTCATTCCCGACATCGTCAATTGCGATCTGCCGCTCGATAACCGCCGCTCGCCCGGCTACCGGCGGGTCGAGCCGGCGATGGCCAAGAACCGCTTCTATCTGTGGATCGGCCAGCACGAGACCGGCCGCTATTCCAAGGCGCACAAGCACGCCTCCGCCGCCGTGCTCGTCTGCGTCAAAGGCAAGGGCTACACCTACACGTGGCCGGAAGTGCTCGGCACCACGCCGTGGCAGAACGGCAAGGCCGACAAAATCCTGCGCCAGGATTACGAGCCGGTCGGCCTCGTCTCCGCCGCGCCCATGAGCGGCGACTGGTACCACCAGCATTTCGGCATCGGCAAAGAGGGCTTGCGCATCACCGCCTGGCACGGCCCGAACAATCAGCGCGCGCGCAAACCGGGCGTGCCCGGCGAGCAGCTGATGGATTACGGCGCCATCGATCTGGGCAAAGGCGGCAGCGCCATTCCGTATCACCAGGAGGATCCGGCGATCCGCCGGGAATTCGAGGCGATCCTCAAGCGCGAAGGCCTGCCGAGCCGGATGAATCCGGAATTCTACGAACGCCCGCCGAGCGAGGGCGAAGTGGTGATGGGCGACGTGATGTGATGCTGTCATTCCGGGGCCGAGCGAAGCGAGGAACCCGGAATCCATAATCACCGTCGCGCTCGATGGGCGCCGCCTTCGACAATCTCCCGTTTCGTGGTTATGGATTCCGGGTTCGCGGGCTTTGCCCGCGCCCCGGAATGACGAGGATAACAAAATGCCGTTTGCCGACTTCCGCCAATTCCTCGATGTGCTGCGCCAGCATGGCGAGTTGATCGACATCAACCGGCCGGTCGCCTTGAACGACGTCGGCAAGGCGATGAAGCAGGCTTATGTCCGCAACGGCCCGGCCATCATGTTCAACAACAACGGCACCGATTATCCGCTGGTCGCCGGCATCTATTCGACGCGTGAGAAGGCGCTGCTCGCCTTCGAGGCCGACGAGGACACGATCTTCGACAAAGTGCTGCACGGCCTCGACAACCCGATCCCGCCGACGTTTGCCGCCAACGGCGCGCCATGCCACGAGGAGATCATCGAAGGCGAGGCCATCGACATCCGCAATTTCCCGGTGCCGCAATACAGCCCCAAGGACGGCGGGCCGTATATCACGCCGGGCATCGTCGTCTCCGAGGATCCGGAGACCGGCGTGCCGGACGTCGGGCATTACCGCTTTCTCATTCTCGGCAAGGACACGTTCTCGTTCTCGGCGCAGCCGTTCCATCGCTTCGGCAAGAATCTGGCGAAGTGCAAAAAGCTCGGCATCGTGCCGAAGGCGGCGCTGATCATCGGCGTCGATCCGATCATCGCCTATACCTGCCAGGTGCAGGTGCCCGACACCACCGACGACTGGGCGCTGGCCGGCGGCTTGCGCGGCGCGCCGGTCGAGCTGACGCAGTGCAAGACCTGCGACGTGAAAGTGCCGGCGACCTCGGAAGTCGTGATCGAGTTCGAGGTCGATCTCAACACCACCGTGCTCGAAGGCCCGCTCGGCGAATATACCGGCTATTACACGCGGCCGTCGCAGAAGCCGGTGGCGCGCATCACCGCGATCACGCACCGACGCAAGCCGATCTTCCAGGGCCTGCTCACCGGCAAGCCGGTGACCGAGAACCACATCCTCAAGCAAATCCCGTTCGAGGCCTCGTTCCTGCGCGCGCTCAAGCGGCAGTTTCCGACCATCAAGCAGGTCTCGGTGCGCGCCTCGGCCGGCGTGTCGTTCTATGTGGTGATCTCGATGGAGCCGCGCTTTGCCGGCGAGGCGCGGCAGGTGATCCTCAACGCGATGTCGAGCAATATCCGGCCGAAATGGACCGTGATCGTCGATCCCGACATCGACGTGCATTCGTCGACCGAAGTCGAATGGGCGCTCGCCTTCCGCGTCCAGCCGGCGCGCGACGTCATCGTCATCGACAATGTGCCGGCGGGGCCTTCCGATCCCTCGGTCGATCTGACCCGCGACCGCACCATGCGCATCTCATCCTCGATCGGCATCGACGCCACGCGGCCGTTCGGCGAAAAGTTCTATGACGTCGCCGACGTGCCGGGCTGGGAAGATTACGACGTGCCGGAGCTGAACGGGCGGCGTTAAACCGGCTCGGCGTCGATCAGCACGAAAGCGACAACGGCCGTCTCATTAGTGCGATTGCTCCAGGCGTGATTGGTGCCGCGCTGAATCAGCACGTCGCCGGCCTGCAGCAGCACTTCACCATCGTCCATCATGGCAAAAATCTCGCCGGACAGCACGATGGCGTAATCGATCGTCGCGGTCTTGTGGAAGCCGGGATGGCGCGGACTGTTGCGGTCGGTTGCCGCCGCGCGGCCGGAGCCGTCGTCGGGCAGCTTTTCCTCGTGGGCGATGGCGGCAAGCCGCTCGCTATCCGGCGGATATTCGATGACGCGGAACACCGAACCGCCCTTCGGCGGTGGCAGGCGATGGCCGCGCGCGATGGCGTCGCTATTGCCGCGATTGTCGGCGGGCGTGCGCGTCGTCTCCCACAGCTCGTGCACGATGGCGCTGCCTTTGCTGCGGCTGAAGACGTGCGGGGTAGGGCCATCGATGAGGAACGTCGAACGGCCATCGACATCGTGACCGGTCACCACGCGACGAACTGTTTCTGGACATTTTTTGTCTCGCTAGCGGCAGCCCTTGAGCGTGCTTGCCTTGTTGATGAGGTCGAACGGCCCGAGCTCCTTGGCAACGTCCGCGGCATAGCTCGGATCGACCAGCTTATCCGCCGGCGAGGTTTTGTCGATCACGCCTTCGCGCTGGAAGAACGCCTGCATGTCGACGATGCTGGCGACATTGAATTCGCCGTTCGGGTTGCGCGACTGCCAGGCCATGCGGTCGAGCAGGTCGCGGTCGGTGCCGATGCGGTATTTGAGAAAGATATCGATGATCTCGGCGCGGTTCGGGCCGTGATGATAGGCTTGGCAATAGTCGCGGCCGGCGCGCGCCAGCGCGATGAAAAGTTTTCTCGCGGTATCGCGATTTTGCTGCGCCCAATCGGTATTGACGATGTAGCCGACGCTGGTCATGGGCAGCGGGTGGATATAGTCGTCGGGATCGATCCACGGCACGCCGATGTTCTGCTCGATCATGCGCTCGGTGAACGGCGCGACTTCCATCGCCGCATCGAGCGCGCCGTTCGCCATCGCCGTCGCCATCTGCGCGAACGACAGGTTTTTTGCCTCGATGTCCTTCAGTGTGAGCTTGGCGGAAGCGAGCACCGAGGCGACTTCGTACATCGAGCTCGATCCGGCGGAGCTCAAGCCGACGGCGCGGCCTTTCAGATCGGCGGGCGTCTTGATCTGGTCCTTCAGATCCGTGCGCACGATGATCTGGTGATAGGTCGGCGACGAGCCGCTTTCCAGCGCCAGCGCCACCGGCAGGCCTTGCGCCACGGAATTGTAGAAGCCGGCATTGATGCCGCCTTGCGCCACCTGCACCTGATTGGTGGCGAGAAACGCCACCGCCTTGCCGAGCGAATCGATGCGCTCGATGTCGACGTCGAGGCCGGCGTCGCGGAAATAGCCCTTGTCGAGCGCCACATAGGTCGCGCCGCCTGGCACGCTCGGCACCACCGCGATGGTGATCTTCTGCGCGGAGGCCGGCGCGGCCAATGCACAAAGAACGGCGAGAGCGAATGCCGCACGCATGCGAACGCTTCTAACGCCCGGCCGCGCATGCGCGCGAGCAATTCCGCCGTCGGATAGGAATCCGCGGGCAGGCCGTATTTCTTTTGCATCTCCTTGACCGCCTGCCGGGTTTTCAGGCCGGCGAAGCCGTCGATTTTGCCGACGTCGTAACCGGCGCGCGCCAGCATGGTTTGCATCTCCTTCATGTCGGCGAAGGCGAGCGCCGGCGGCGGCGAGCCGCGATGCAGCGCCGGTGCGCCGGCGATGCGGGTGGCGAGATAGGCCGCCGTGGTCGAATAGACCAGCGAGTTGTTCCACTGCAGATAAATCTGAAAGTTCTGGTAGACGAGAAAGGCAGGTCCAAGCCGTCCCATCGGCAAGCAGCAGCGAAGCGGGCAGGGCGTCGGCCGGCAGCGCGCGGCCGTCAGCGAGCGTGACGCCGTATGAGGCCCATTTCGAACGCGGCAATTGGATCGCGAGGTCGGCCTGATCCCACGGCAGATTCGCCGGCACGCGCACTTCCGTCATCCACGGCTCGCCGCGCTTCCAGCCGAGCCCGACCAGATAATTCGCCGTCGAGCCGAGCACGTCGGGCGCGCTGCGCAACAGATTGCGCTTGCCGTCGCCGTCGTAATCGACGGCATATTGGAAATATTCCGACGGCATCATCTGGGTCTGGCCGAGCTCGCCGGCCCACGAGCCGATCATGTCTTCGGGCTGCAGATCGCCGCGCTCGATCAGCCGCAGCGCGTCGAGCAGCTGGGCGCGAAACCGGTCGGCGCGCCGGCAATCGTAAGCCAGCGAAGCGAGCGCGCTGAGCGTTTTCTCCTTGCCCATATTGGCGCCGAAATCGCTTTCCAGCGCCCAGAACGCGACGATGACCGGCGCCGGCACGCCGTATTGCTGCTCGATCCGCGCGAATACCGGCGCGTAAGTCTTGATCTTCGCCGCGCCGGTTTGAATGCGATAGGCCGCGGCCATGCGGTCGGAGAATTCCAAAAACGTCTGCGTGAACACGCGCTGGCCGCTGTCGATATTGACGATGCGCTGGTCGTAGGTGAGGTAAGGCGCGACCTCGGCGACCGTGCGCTGCGACACGCCGTTCGCAATCGCCTCGCGCTCGAACGCGGCGAGCCACGCCTCGTAAGGCCCGCCGGTGCGGCACGGCGCGGCGGCGTTCGCCGCGCCGCTGACCAGCGTAGCCGCGAGCAGGAGCGCTGCGCCCGCTATTGCGCTTTTGCTTGCAAATACCACTGCAAAATCTCCTCCCCGGTCCAGTATTCGACGCCGTCGAAGCGGCGCGCGTAATCGTAGATCGCTTCGAGATATTTGATGCGATGCGGCTGACCGCTGAGATACGGATGAATCGCCAGCGCCAGAATCTTGGCGCGCTTCTCGCCCTCGGCGTAGAGCCGGTCGAACTGATCGATGGTGCGCTTGAAAAGATAATCGCTTTCGTGGTGCTGCACCGCCATCATCGGGATGTCGTTGAGCTCCATGGTATAGGGCAGCGTCACCAGCGGGCCATGGGTGGTGCGAATCGTCGTCGGCTCGTCGTCGTAGACCCAGTCGCCGATATATTTGATGCCGGCCTGCGTCAGCAAATCCGGCGTCTCCAGGGTTTGCGTGAGCCCCGGCCCAAGCCAGCCGACCGGCCGATGGCCGCAAAAGCGCTCGAGCACGTCGAGCGAGCGCGCGATCATCTTTTTCTGGTCGGGTTCGACGTGGATCGGGCCCTGTTGATAGGAATGGCCCATGAATTCCCAAGCGTCGTTCTTCGCTTGCTGCGCCACGCGCGCGTAATCCTCGCAAACCCGCGCATTGATCGCGAGCGTCGGGGTGATTTTCAGCCGCTTGAACAGGTCGAAGAAGCGCCACACGCCGACCCGCATGCCGTATTCGTGCCAGCTCCAGTTCGGCACATCGGGAATGAGCGTCTGCCCGGTGGGCGGCGCCAGCACCTGGCGCGCCATCGGCTTGCCGATGTCCCAGACTTCGAGATTGACGATGGTCCAGAACACCAGCCGGCTGCGGCCGGGCAGTTTCAGCGGCGGCCGGTCGACGATCGCCGAAAAGTCCGAGCGCTCGCGCGGCAGCATCGGCTTGGCGCGCTTTTTGGCAATGCGTCTTTTCATGGTGCGCGTCCTCCCGTGGCCGGCGCCTGAGTCGGGGACAAAACCATATGTCGGCAGGCATACTTACGGCAACTTTGGCACGCCCGTCGCAAGGTTGTAATGTCACGATCACATCCTTGTTAGCGTCCGCTGAAGGCCTTGTAGTCTGCGGCGAATGGATCATGTATGGAACCAACGAACCGGGGGCCGATTATCTTCCCAGCCTTTGCGAATTTGTCATTAATCCCCGCCCTTTGCGGACCCTTGCAATGCCACGTGCCGCCGTTTCCAAGCGTGTTCGGATAGCCGATCCGGCGAATGATGCTGCCGCGCGCCCGGCCGACGACGATCCGCGCCATGTTTGGCTGAACGCCTTTCAGGCGGTGCGCGGCGAGACCGAGCGGCGCGCCGCGCTGCTCTCTGCCGAGGACCAGGTCATCCAGTCGATGCCGGACGCAAGCCCGACCAAATGGCATCGGGCGCACACGACGTGGTTCTTCGAGCAATTTCTGCTGCGGCCGTTCGCACCGGACTACGCACCGTTCGATGAGCGCTTCGCTTTTCTGTTCAACTCTTATTACGTCGCAGCCGGGCCGCGGCAGGCGCGTCCGCAGCGCGGGCTCATCACCCGGCCCAACGCCGCCGAAGTTGCCGAATACCGCGCTCACGTCGATGCCGCGGTAGCCGCGCTCATCCGCTCCGCGGAAGATTTCGACACACTGGTCCCCATCATCGAGATCGGCCTCAATCACGAGCAGCAGCACCAGGAATTGTTGCTCACCGACATCCTGCACGCGTTTTCATTCAACGAAACCCATCCGGCCTACGATCCGGATTGGCAATGGCCGCAAGCGGCGAGCGAAGGGCCGGCCGCGGGCGCGTCGATCGCCGGCATCCATATGATCGGTCACGGCAACGGCGGGTTTTGTTTCGACAACGAACAGCCGGCGCATCAGGTCGTGTTGCGGCCGGTGCGGCTGGCGCCGTCGCTCGTCACCAATGGCGAGTGGCTCGAATTCATGGCCGACGGCGGTTACGCGACGCCGACCTTGTGGCTCTCGGACGGCTGGGCCACGGTCGAGGCGCAGCGCTGGGAGGCGCCCGGCTATTGGCGCAAGATCGACGGCGCCTGGCATGCCATGACGCTTGGCGGCCTGCGCCGGGTCGATGCGGCGACGCCGGTGTGCCACGTCAGCTATTACGAGGCCGATGCCTTTGCGCGCTGGTCCGGCAAGGATCTGCCGACCGAGGGCGAATGGGAAGTCGCCGCCAAAAGCGGCGTGCTCAACGACGCGTTCGGCATCGTCTGGCAGTGGACACGCGGCGCTTACACCCCATATCCCGGCTACAAGGCGCCACCCGGCGCGATTGGCGAATACAACGGCAAGTTCATGGTCAACCAGATGGTGCTGCGCGGCTCGTCGCTGGCGACACCCGCCGGGCATTCGCGCGCGAGCTATCGCAACTTTTTTTATCCGTCGGCACGCTGGCAATTCAGCGGACTGCGCCTGGCGGAATACGAACACTGAGCAAACCCATGAGACGAGCTGTCCAGACCGCGCGCCGCGCGGGACCGGCTGCGACGAACGATCCGTTCGCAGCCGACGTCGTCGCCGGTCTTTCGGCGAAGCCGAAAAGCCTGCCGCCGAAATATTTCTACGATCTCGCCGGCTCGGCGCTGTTCGATCGCATCACCCGGCTGCCGGAATACTATCCGACCCGCAGCGAGATCGGCATTCTCCAGGACAACGCGCCGGCGATCGCCTCGCTGTTTCCGCAAAACTGCGCGCTGATCGAATTCGGCGGCGGCTCGAGCCGCAAGGCGCGCATCCTGCTCGGCTCGGCGGCGACGGTTGAGGCCTATGTGCCGGTCGACATTTCCGGCGACTTTTTGCAACAGGACGCCGCGCAGCTGCGCCGGGATTTCCCGCATCTCGGGGTCTATCCGCTGGTCGAAGATTTCACCAAAGCGTTCACCTTGCCGCCGGCGATCGCAGCCCTGCCGCGGGTCGGCTTCTTTCCGGGCTCCACCATCGGCAATTTTGAGCCGCACGAAGCGTGCAAATTCCTGCGCCATGCCGGCGGCATGCTGGGCGAGGGCGCGGTGTTCGTGATCGGCGTCGATCTGGTCAAGGATGCGAAAATTCTCTACGACGCCTACAACGACGCCGAGGGTGTCACGGCGAAATTCAATCTCAACCTGCTGGCGCGCATCAACCGCGAGCTCGGCGCCGATTTCAATCTCGGCGCCTTCGAGCATCACGCCTTCTACAACAGCGCGCACAACAGGATCGAGATGCACCTCGCCTCGACGCGGCGGCAGAAGGTGCGGCTCAACGGCACGACCGTCGATTTCCGCGCCGGCGAGACCATCCACACCGAGAACAGCTACAAATATACCATCGACTCATTTCAGGCGCTGGCCCGCGGCAGCGGCTGGTCGCCGCTCCAGGCATGGAGCGATGGCCTGTTCGCCGTGCACGCGCTCTCTTGCGACGGGACGCGTCAGGACGGCTGAGCGGCCATGCCGATCTGCGAAGTTGATCCCTGGCGTTTTCAGTATTTCGACCACGTCAAAACGGCCGCCAATATCCCGACCGAGGACTGCGATGCCTGGCAGTGGTATCCGGCGCATCGCTGGGTCTACGACAAGCTCGCGGTGGCACTGAGCCAAGGCCTTGAGGCCTGCCCGCATGGCGTGGAGCCGCCGCGATTCCCGGTTTTCTCCAAGCCGATCGTCAATCTCAAGGGCATGGGCGTCGGCAGCCGCGTGCTGCAAACCGCCGCCGACTACGAGCGGCATTACGCGCCGGGGCATTTCTGGATGCCGCTGCTCGACGGCCGTCACGTCTCTTCCGATTTGGCGGTGGTCGACGGCGAGCCGCGCTGGTGGCGCCATGCCACCGGCAAGCCGGCAGGCGAGGGCACGTTCGATTACTGGACCGTGCATGCCGAGCCGGACGCCGACATCGAGACCCGTTGTGGCGCCTGGGCGCAAAAAAATCTCGCCGGCTATACCGGCATGCTCAATCTCGAAACCATCGGCGGCACGATCATCGAGGCGCATCTGCGCTTCGCCGACCAATGGCCCGATCTCTACGGCCCAGGCTGGGTCGATGCGCTGGTCGGGCTCTATGAGAACCGCGACTGGGATTTTTATGACGACGACCGCAGCGAGGGTTACAGCGTCGTGTTGTTCGGACCGAACGGGCGGCGCTACCGGCACCCGCCGCAGGCCTTCGTTGACGCGATCAAGCGCACGCCAGGCATCTCCAGCGTGCAGATCAGCTTCCATGAAGACCGCGCGCCGGAACTGCACGCCATGCCGCCCGGTGGTTTCCGCCTGGCCATCGTCAACGGTTTCGATCTCGGCAAAGCGCTTGCCGCGCGCGAGCGGCTCAGGGAATATTTTCTCGCTGACGCAGTCTAACCCTCCCCCTGCAGGGGAGGGTGAACTATAGTTGCCGCCTTCCGGGACGAGTGAACGCTTTGCGCAGATTTGTGCTTGGGCTTGCGGTGTCTGCTGTGCTCTGCGCATCCGTGGCGCAGGCGCGCGCGCAAGAGCAGGTCAAGATCGGCATCGGCTTTGGTCTGGCATTTCTGCCGGTTTATATCTGCCAGGATCTGAAACTCGTCGAGAAGCGCGCCAAGGAGCTGCATCTCGACGTCAAGGCGAGCTATCAACGCTTTGTCGGCGCCGGTCCGATGCAGGATGCGATCGCCTCGGGCGCCATCGACGTGGCGCCGTACGGCACCGCGCCGCTCCTCGCCGCCTGGGAAAAGGCCAAGGACACGCCGGCGCAAATCCTTGCGGTATCCGGCATCACCACCATGCCGCTGATGCTGGTGAGCAATCGACCCAACGTCGCGACCATCGCCGACTTTCAGCCGACCGATCGCATCGCCATGCCGTCATTGACCGCGCCGCAGATGTACCTGTTGGAAATGCAATCGGAGAAGACTTTCAAGGCTTACGACAAATTGCACGATCAGGTCGTGGCCATGCCGCCGTCCGAAGCCGTCACCGCGCTGGTGGATGGTTCGGGCGTGGTGACGGCTTATTTCGCGTCGCCGCCGTACACGCAGCTGGCGTTGCGCGACGCAAAAGTTCACCGCGTGCTCGGCTCGGCCGATGTGATCAACGGCAAGGCGTCGTTTTTGATCATGGGCGCGACCCGCGGCTATATCGAGGCGCATCCGCAAATGCCCGACGCGATCGACAAGGCGATGGAGGACGCCGCGCGCATCATTCGCAGCGATCCGCGCCGCGCCGCGCAAATCTACCTGACCCATGAGCCGTCGATGTCGCTCAGCGACCCCCTCATCGAAGCGGTGCTTCGCGAGATCAAGGACGAGTTCGGCAGCGCCGTTTACGGCGTGCAGGCTTTTGCCGATTTCATGGGCCGCCACGGCGAGCTCAAAACGCCGCCGAAGAGCTGGAAGGACATCGTCGCGCCGGCGCTCTTAAGCTCGCCGAGCACATAGCTGCCCCTTGCGCGAGCCTGCTTGACGCTTGCTGCCGCTAAGGCGAGAATCGGCGCAAGCAAAATCCACCGATTTTCTCTTGGCTTAACAAGCCATCCCCGGGAGGACGCCATGTCGAAACGCCGTCAGCCGTCTGACGCCAGCCGCCGCAATTTCCTCAAAGGCGCCGGCCTCGTCGGCGCCGCCGCCGCAGTCACGCCGCCGATTGCCGCCAATGCGATGCCGGCTGTACCCGCGGAGCAGTTGAAGGCCGCGCTGCCCGGCCCGCGCCAGGTCGCAGCCGAGACCATGCCGCCGGGGAACGATCCGGTGAACCAGTCGACCAGCGGCGGCGATTTCATGACCGACGTGCTCAATTCGCTCGGCATCGAATACATGGCGATCAATTGCGCCTCGAGCTACCGCGGCCTGCACGAGGCGATCATCAATCACGGCAACAACAAGCCCGAGATCATCACCTGCGTGCACGAGGACATCGCCGTCCACATGGCGCAGGGCTACGCCAAGATCGAAGGCAAGCCGATGGCCATGGCGTGCCACGGCGTCGTCGGCCTGCAGCACGCCACCATGGCGATGTACAATGCCTGGTGCGACCGCGTGCCGGTCCTCGTCGTCGGCGGCAATATCATGGAGGCCGACAAGCGCGCGCCCGGCGCCGAGTGGGTCCATGCCGGCGTCGATATCGGACAAATCGTCCGCGAATTCACCAAGTGGGACGATCAGCCGGCCTCGCTGCAGCATTTCGCCGAGTCGGCGGTGCGCGCCTACAAGATCGCGACGACGCCGCCGATGGGGCCGGTGTTCCTCTCGCTCGATGCCGAGCTGCAGGAGAACCCGATCCCCGATGCGGAAGTCCTGCGCATTCCCAAATTCGTGCCGGTGACCCCGCCGCAAGGCGACCCCGCGGCGATTGCGGAAGCGGCCAAGATGCTGGTCGAGGCGCAAAACCCGGTCATCGTCTGCGACCGCATGGCGCGCACGCCGGCCGGCATGGCGAACCTGGTCGAGCTTGCCGAAACTTTGCAATGCGCCGTCATCGACAATGCCGGCCGCATGAATTTCCCGTCGCGGCATCCGCTCAACCAGAGCTTCCGCCGCGCCATGATCGGCCAGGCCGACGTCATTCTCGCCATCGAGATGAACGACCTGTGGGGCACGCTGACCCATTTCAGCGACCGCATCGTGCGCAACTCGCGGCCGGCCTACAAATCCGGCACCAAGATCGTCACGCTCGGCGTGCGCGATCTTTATCTGAAATCCAACTATCAGGATTTCGGCCGCTGGCAGGACGTCGATCTCGACATCGCCGGCGACGGCGAGGCGTCGCTGCCGGCGCTGACCGAAGCGGCCAAGCGCCTGATCGACGACGGCCGCAAGGCGGCCTATGCCGAGCGCGGCAAGAAACTCGCCGCGGCGCACCTCGCCATGGTCGAGCGCTCCAAGACCGATGCGACCATCGGCTGGGATGCGAGCCCGATCACCACGGCGCGGATGTGCGCCGAGGTCTATAATCAGATCAAGGACGAAGACTGGTCGGTGGTCGGCACCGCGATCCGGCTTAGCTGGATGCACCGGCTGTGGGACTTCAAGAAGCCGTACCAATGGAACGGCGTCTCCGGCGGCTCCGGCGTCGGCTACAATCTGCCGGCGTCGCTCGGCGCGGCGCTCGCCAACAAGAAGCACGGCCGTTTCACCTTGGCGTTCGGCGGCGACGGCGACTTCATGTTCAATCCGGGCGCGTTGTGGACGGCGGCGCATCACCAAATCCCGATCCTCTACATCGTGCACAACAACCGCGCCTACCATCAGGAATACATGTATCTCGTCGCCATGGCGGCGCGGCACGGCCGCGGCGTCGACAAGATGGATATCGGCACCACGATCAAGGATCCGAATATCGATTACGCCACCGTCGCGCGCGGCATGGGCGCCCATGGCGAGGGGCCGATCACCGATCCGAAAGATCTGGCGCCGGCGCTCAGCGCGCGCCATCGCCGTCGTGAAGACCGGCGAGCCGGCCGTGGTCGACGTCGTAACCGATCCGCGCTGAGGAGAGTTGTGATGAAAACGTTCAAGCGTATCGCGGTGACGGCCTTTGCCGTCGCCGCTCTCGGCGTCGGCGCGGCCTCGGTCGCGGCGGCGCAGGACGCCCCGCAAGGCAATGCCGCCAACGGCAAGCGCATCTTCCTCGCCGACGGCTGCTTCACCTGCCACGGCCGCTCGGGGCAGGGCGGCGCCTATAACGGCCCGGCGCCGATCCTCGCCCACACCGCGCTGCCGTTCGATGGTTTCAAGGGCCAGATTGCGCAATCCGGCCAACGACATGCCGGCCTATTCCGACGCCGTGCTGTCGGACAAGGACATCGCCGACATCTACGCGTTCGTGCAGATCGCTGCCGGGCCCGAGCTCGGCAAAGGATATCGCCGATCCTGAACAACTGAGCATCATTGCCGCTTCGCGCTGAGATAGCGTTCGCGCCGCTCGCACGGCGGCGATTGCCCGTGCTTGTGAGCGCAAATCCGGCCAACTACACTTTGGATTCATTGCAACGGATAGAACCGAAACGAGTAGGACCGACATGGCCGACAATACTCTCAACGTCATCACGATCTGCGGCAGCCTGCGCAAGGGCTCGTATAACGCCTCGCTGGCGCGCACCCTGCCGTCGCTGGCGCCCGAGGGCATGGCGATCACGCCGGCGCCGGCCTGGGACAAGATGCCGATCTACAATCACGACATTCAGGCCGGCACCGGCTTTCCCGCCGACGCCGAAACCTGGGCCGCCGCGATCCGTGCCGCCGACGGCGTCATCATCGTCTCGCCGGAATACAACTGGAGCATCCCGGGCGGATTGAAGAACGCCATCGATTGGGTCTCGCGGATGAAGGACGTGCCGTTCAAGGAAAAGCCGGTGGCGATCCAGTCCTGCGCCGGCGGCGTGCTCGGCGGCGCGCGCATGCAGTACCATCTGCGGCAGAGCCTGACTTTCGATCGACGCCTTCCTGTTCGGCAAGCCGGAAATTCTGGTGACGTTCGCCGCCAAGAAATTCGACGAGAAGACGCTGGAACTCACCGATCAGCCGACCGTCGACATCGTCAAGCAGCAGCTCGCCGGCTTTGAGAAATTCATCCGCCGGCTGAACGGAAAGAAATAGCCATGGCCCGCCTCGACGGCCGCGTCGCGCTGCTCACCGGCGGCGCCAAGGGCATCGGCCGGCACTATGCGCACAGGCTCGCCGCCGAAGGCTCGCGCCTGATGATCGCCGACATTGCCGACGGCAAGGATCTGGCCGAAGAGATCGCGGGAAAACACGGCGCCAATTCGGTGGCGAGCGCGGTCGCCGACGTCAGCGATGAGGGCGCGGTGAAGGCGCTGGTGGCCAAGACCATGGAGCGCTTCGGCAAGATCGACATCCTGGTCAATAACGCCGCTTTGTTCGCGCCGCTTCAGGAGCAGAAGGTCACCGAGATCGACGTCGCGCTGTGGGATAAAGTCATGTCGATCAATATCCGCGGCGTCTTCCTGATGACCAAGCACGTCGCGCCGCACATGATCGCGCAAAAGTACGGCAAGATCATCAATATCAGCTCCGGCACGGTCGCTCGCGGCATTCCCAATTTCGCCCATTACGTGACCTCGAAGGGCGCGGTGACCGCGTTCACCCGCTCGGTGTCGCGCGAGCTCGGCGAGCACAATATCTGCGTCAACAACCTGGCGCCGGGATTTACGCTCAGCGACAGCGTGATCAACGAGAACCCGGGCCATCTCGCGCATTCGCAGGCGCCGTCGCTGGCGCGCCGCGCGCTCAAGCGCGACGAATACCCGGAGGATCTGCTCGGGGCGCTGGTGTTCCTCGCCTCCGCCGACAGCGATTTCGTCACCGGCCAGACCATCGCGGTCGACGGCGGCGCCACCAATAATTAAGCAATAGGCCGCCATCGGCCGCATGGCAGGCCCGCTAGGCCTACGATTACGTGCTATTTCCGCTAGCCCCGGCTTTGACTATATTCCGGCGCAGCAACAGGCTTTCGAGCCTTATGGAGGACGCCATGGCGGTCGCGACCGCGAAAAAATCGACCAACGGCAAACCCGGCCCCAAGCACAATATCGAGGCGGTCCGGGAAGCCTATTACGAGCGCATCGCCAAGCACGACATGGCGCCGCTGTGGAAGGTAATGAACTCGGTGGTCACCAAGGAGCCGGTGACGCGCTGCCAGCCGCATGTCTGGCACTATGACGACGTCAAATCGCTGGTCATGGAATCCGGCGGCCTGATCACCGCCGAGGAGGCCAAGCGCCGCGTGCTGATCCTGGAAAACCCGGCCATGCACGGCGAATCCAAGGCCACCAACACGCTGTTCGCCGGCATCCAGATGATCCTGCCGGGCGAGGTCGCGCCGGCCCATCGCCACGTCGCCTCCGCCATCCGCTTCGTGCTCGACGGTGAGGGCGCCTATACCGCGGTCGAGGGCGAGAAGTCCTACATGGCGCCCGGCGATTTCGTCATCACCGCCAACTGGGCGCCGCACGACCACGGCAACACCTCGAAGAAGCCGATGCTGTGGCTCGACGTGCTCGATTTCCCGGCGGTCAATTTCTTCGAAGCCTCGTTCGCCGAGAGCTTCGACGAGCCGACCCAGGAGACCACGCGCAAGGACGGCGATTCGCTGAGCCTCTACGGCTCTGGCGTGCTGCCCGAAGGCACCTGGGACAAGACCTACACCCCGGTCATCAACTACACCTATGCGCGCACCCGGCCGATCGTCGAGCGCATGATGCAGTCAGGCGAGATCGACAAGCGCCATGGCGCCCGCGTGCACTACGCCAACCCGGTCACCGGCGGTCCGGTGCTGCCGACCATGGGCGCCTGGCTCGCCATGTTGCCCAAGGGCTTCAAGGGCGAGCCGTACCGCGCCACCGACGGCACCATCTTCGTCTGCGTCGAAGGCGAGGGCACCACCACGGTCGACGGCAAGGTGCTCGAATGGCGTCCCGAACGACGTCTTCGTGGTGCCGCCGTGGAAGCGCTACCACCACCAGGCGCCCGAGGAGTCGGTGCTGTTCTCGATCTCCGACCGCCCGGCGCAAAAAGCGCTCGGCATCTGGCGCGAGGGGAAGTGAAGGCGGCTGCCTTCACTCACGACGTTCCGCCGCAACGCGTCGTCTTTGCTTCCGGTGCGTTGGCGCGCGTCGCCGATGAGGCGGCACGGCTGAAAATCGAACGCGCGCTGGTCGTCGCGACGCCGGGCAGCGGCGCGCGGCTTGGCCAGAAAGTCAGCGACCTTCTCGGCGCCCGCGCCGTCGGTTTGCATGCGCAGGCGGTGATGCATGTGCCGAAGGCGGTCGCCGAAGCCGGGCTGAAAGCGGCGCGGGACAGCAACGCCGACGGTTTGATTGCGGTGGGCGGCGGTTCCGCCATCGGGCTCGCCAAGGCGATCGCGCTCGAGACCGGCTTGCCGATCCTCGCCTTGCCGACGACCTATTCCGGCTCGGAAGGAACGCCGATTTTCGGCCTGACCGACGGCGAGCGCAAAATCACCGGCCGCGACGTCAAGGTCGTGCCGCGCACCATCATCTATGATCCCGATCTCACCCTCGGCCTGCCGGCCGCGGTCAGCGCCGCAAGCGGCATGAACGCCATCGCCCATTGCGTCGAGGCGCTGTGGGTCGACAGCCGCACCCCGGTAACGGTCGGGCTCGCCACCGAAGCGATGCGGCGGTTCGCGCAAAACCTCCCGGCAGTGGTCGCCGACGGCGCCAATGTCGTGGCGCGCGGCGAGTGCCTTATCGGCGCTTGGCTCGCAGGAACGGTGCTCAGCGCCGGCACCGCGCTGCACCACAAACTGGCCCATGTGCTCGGCGGCCTCGGCCTGCCGCACGCCGAGACTCACGCGATCCTGCTGCCGCACGTCATGCGCTTTAATCTCGAAGCGGCGCCCGAAGCCAAAGCGCGCTTGCAGGACGCTCTTGGCAGCGACGATCCGGCGGCGGCGGTCGCCGCCATGCTGAAGAAATTTCCGATTCCGCAACGGCTGCGCGATGTCGGCTTCGATTCGGCAAAGTCCGATTTCGTCGCCGGCGAGATTGCCGCCGCGTCGATCACCGTGCCGCGGCCGGCGTCGGCGAGCGATGTCCGTGAACTTTTGGCGGCGGCGTATTGAGACTTCCTCTCCCTCCCCCTTGTGGGGAGGGCGGGGTGGGGGGCGGGAGGTGTCGTGAGAGCGTCGACGGTGGCGCGTGGCCTCGCGACCCCCACCCCTACCCCTCCCCACAAGGGGGAGGGGAAAAATTTTCAATTCAAAATCTTATCCGCGATACCGCTCTTGATCAGCTTGCCCCAGCGCGCGCTCTCGCTGCGGATAAAAGCATCAAGCTCTTCCGGCGTGCTCGACTCGGCGTTCAGCCCGGCCTTTTCCAGCCGCGCCGCCATCGCCGGATCGGCATAGATGGCGGCGATCTCGTCCCGGACCTTGTCGATGACCGGCTTCGGCGTGCCGGCCGGCGCGACGACACCGATCCAGGTCGAGCTTTCGGCAATGTCGGGAAGGCTCGCGGCGACGGAGAGACTTGGCACGTCCGGCAACAGCGGCAGCGGGCGGTTCGAGTATTTCGCCAGCGCGCGGAATTTTCCGGCCTCGATCAGCGGCAGGCTGTTGGAGACACTGTCCAGCGCAAAATCGACGGCGCCGGTCAGCAGCCCTTGGGTGATATCCGAACTGCCCTTGTAAGGAACCAGGGTGACGTCGATGCCGGCAGCTTGCGCAAAGGCGAGCGCACCCAGCCGCGAGGTGATCGTGCCGGCGCCGACGTTGAGCTTGCCGGGATTGGCTTTGGCCTTGGCGATCAGCTCGGCCATCGTCTGCGGCCCGTCGCTGCGCGTGGTGACGAGCGAAATGTTCTTGGTCAGCAAGCGTGACCGGCGCGAAATCCTTCTGCGGATCGTAGGGCAGGTTGGTCATCACCAGGGGATTCATCACCATGGTGACGTCCATGGCGACCAGCAGCGTGTAGCCGTCGGGCGCCGACTTCGCCACCAACTCGGCGCCGATCGCGGTGTTGCCGCCGGCGCGGTTCTCGATCACCACCGGCTGGCCCCAGTGCTCGGACATCTTCTGCCCGAGGATGCGCGCGATGGTGTCGGCCGGGCCGCCGGGCGGAAACGGCACGATCATCCGGATGGTGTGGCTCGGATAATTTTTCGCGTCGCGCGCGTCCTGCGCCGATGCCGAAGACAGCGCGCTGGCGATTAGCAGAGCGGCGGTTAAAGCGCGGGCGATGAAAAGCGCTAATCCCTCCCCCCTTGTGGGGGAGGGTGGGGTGGGGGGTCGGGAGGTAGGGCGCATGCGTTGACGCTTGTGAGTCACAATGACATCCCCACCCCTACTCTCCCCACGAGGGGGAGGCAGAAGGTCACTCAAAAATATAATTAGCGTTGTCGTGGATGACCTTGCCCCAACGCTCCGTCTCGCTGCGCACGAACGCCTTGAGCTCGCCGGGTGTGCTCGACACCGCGATGATGCCGGCGTCTTGCAGCCGCTTGGCGACGGCGGGGTCGGCGTAGATGGTGGCGATGAAATGCGACAGCTTGCCGGTGATTTCGCTCGACGTGCCGGCCGGTGCGTAGAAGGCGATCCAGGTCGAGATGTCGCCGAGCTCCGGCACACCCGCAGCTTCGGCGAGCGGTGGCAGATCGGGCAGCTGGCTCAACGGCCGATCGCTCAATTTCGCCAGCGCGCGGAATTTGCCGTCCTTGATCAGCGGATAGCTCGACGCCATGCCGTCGACGCCGAAATCGACGCTGCCGGTGAGCAGCCCTTCCACGGTCTCGGCGCTGCCCTTGTACGGAATGATGGCGAAGGTCGTGCCGGTGAGTTTTGCGAACAACAGCGCGGCGAGCCGGCCGTTGGTGGTGCCGGTGCCGAAATTCAGTTTCCCGGGCCGCGCTCTGAGCGCGTCGAGCAGATCCTGCACGCTGTGAAAGGCGGAGTCGCCGCGCACTTCCAGCACCGAGATATTTTTGGCGCCGAGCGAGATCGGCTCGAAATCCCGGGCCGGATCGTAAGGCAATTCCTTCTTCACCAGCGGATTGAGCACCATGGTCGAGTCCATGGCGGCGAGCAGCGTGTAGCCGTCGGGATCGGCCTTCGCCACCACTTCGGCGCCGATGGTGGTGTCGGCGCCCGGGCGATTTTCGATCACCACGGTCTGGCCCCACGACGCCGTCATCTCCTTGGCGATGATGCGCGAGAGAATGTCGGTCGGGCCGCCGGGCGGGAACGGCACGATGATGTGGATCGGCCGGTTGGGATAATTGGCGGCTTCGACGTCTTGGGCAGTCGCGACAGAGATGTAGCCGCTAACGGAAAGCGGCCGCAATGCACAGCGGCGGGCGATTCCCTCCCCCCTTGTGGGGTAGAGTGGGGTCGGGAGGTCGGGAGGTTGGGCAAGTGCGTCGACGCACGGATTCACCTCGCGACCCACCCCTGCCGCTCGCAGGGAGCGGATCATGCGTCATCTCACGCATCGAGATCCTTCATCAGCCGGCCGAGATTTGGCATCGGCTCGCCGTCGCCAAGCTTTTCCTTGAGCCGTTTGAGGCAGCCCCACAGCACCGCCTGGTTGCTGTTGACCACCGGCTTGCCCAGCGCCTCCTCGATTGCGGTCACCGCCTCGATCTGGGTGGTGTTGGTGCAGCTGAGGAAAATACCGTCGGCCTCGGGCGTGTCGTTCTCGCGCGCCAGCTCGAGCCAGCGCTGCGGCGTCACCGCCTCGAAGTCGGCGGCGGTGGCGCATTTGAGCGCGACATCCTTCACCACGGTGAAGCCGGCGGCGCTCAGATAGGTGATGATGTTGGCGTTCGACATATAGGGGCTCAGCACAACGAGCTTTTTGAGCCCCAGCGCGCGCAGCGCGTCGTTCACCAGGCTCGATGTCGACAGCGCCTCGATGCCGGTGGTCTTCTCAATGAGATTGATGATGCGCGCCTCGCCATCGGCGCCTTCCTTCATCGAGGTATGGGTGCAGTGGAAGACGATGAGATCGGGAGCCGCGTCGGCCAGCGTGCCGGCGGCGTGGGCGATCTCGTCGGTCAGTTCGGCGATCGTCTTGCCCGGCTGTCCCGCGACGCGGCCGCGCGCGACGTGGATGCCAAGCCCCTCGGGTGCGTAGTGGTTGAATTGCGGCTCGGTCATGCGGTTGACCGAAGGGATGATCAGGCCGATGCGCGCCCGCGGCTCGGCGAGCGCGGCGGCGAGACTATTCTTCTCTGTGATGGCGTCCATGTTTCACGCTCCTTGGTTCGCTCTACTGTACCGACAATCCGACGCTTTTGGCCAAGGCGCCCCAATAGGCCACTTCCTCGGCCAGGAATTTGTTGAGGCCGGCGACGTCGACGTCCATCGCCAAGGCGGCCTGCCGCTGGAAGTAATCGCGGACCTTTGGGGTCTTGAGGATGCGGCGGACCTCCCGGTTGAGCTTCTCGACGATCTCCGGCGGCAGGTTCTTCGGCCCCGTCAGCCAGAACCAAGTGTCGCCATGCACCTCGGAATAGCCCTGTTCGGTGAAGGTTGGAATGTCCTTGTACACCGGGTTGCGCTCGGTCGAGGTCACGGCAACCGCGGTGACGCCGCCGGCCTTGATCTGCTCGCCCGAAGTCAGAAGCCCGGTCATCGACAGCGCGATGTGGTTGCCAAGCACCTCCATCAAGCCGGAATTGGGCGCCGGCACATGCACGAGCTCGATGCCTGCCTTGCGTTTGAACTGCTCCATCATCAGCTGGCCGAGCGAGCCCGGTCCGGGCGACGAGAAGGTCAGCGGCGTCTGCCTGCCGCGCGCAGCCTTGACCAGGTCGGCGAGGTTGCCGATGCCGAGCGTCGGATTGGCGATCAGCACAAATCCGTCGGCGCCGATCATGGCGATGTGAGAAAAATCCTTGATCGGGTCATAGCCGACATTGGGATTGATCGCCGGGCTGGTGATGTGCGGCCCGGAGCCGCCGATCATCAGCGTATAGCCGTCGGGCGTGGCGCGGGCGGTGAGCGCGGCGCCGATGGTGCCGCTCGAGCCGGGGTGGTACTCGATATAAAATTGCTGGCCGAACGTTTCCGACAGCTGCTCGGCGATCAGCCGGCCGAACTGATCGGCGCTGCCGCCCGGCGAGAAGGCGACGATGATCTTTACGGAACGTGTCGGCCAGTCCTGCGCGGATGCCGGAGCCGCCGCCGCTGCGGTCAGCAGTCGTGGCAGCCAAGGCGAGCGTCGCGAGTGTTCTCATAGGACCGTCCGTTCCGTAGCCAGGAGCCGCATCAGGTCCTTGCAGGATATCGCCTTATCGAGCGCCATGACCGCATCGACAAGGCTGTTTCGGGTTTCCGGCGCCAGACGGCGCTCGGTGATGCTGGCGAATTTGTCCAACACTGTTCGTTTATCGAAGCCCTCCGGCGAAAATCCCGGCGGCTGCAAAACTTCGACGTCGTAAGGCCGGCCGTCGTGGCCGGCGGCGTGGAGCGCGCACGGATAGCTCTCGCCGGCGCGGCGGGTCAGAGCGGCATCGGTCGCGATTTCGAGGCGCGCCATCAGTCGCGCGTACTTTTGCGTCGGTCCAGCGCGCGTTGTCGAATTGGCGCAGCCCGAATGCGCCATCGAGCAGCGCAACAGCGATGAGGAAATGCAGGCTGTGGTCGGCGGCCTCGCGCGATTGCGGTTCGATCCTACCGGGATCGGCAAGCCAGCGGCGCACGGCAGGCAGGTCGGCGAGCGCGACGCGGATGGTTTTGAGTTGATCGACGTTGCCGCCGACGAGGCGATGCAACGCGATGCCGGCCGCGACCGCGCTCTGGCCGCCGGCAAAGCATGGATAGGCCTTTATCGCGCTGCGCATGATGAAGCCATCGTCCGGCAATGGCGCGTCGAAAATGTCGCCCGCCGGCGCGCGCGGGAACACCGCCCTGAGCCCACGTTCGGCTTCGAACAGATCGAGCGGGCCGGTGACGCCTTGGGCCGCAAGCAGCGTCGCCTGCATGCCGTTCTGGGCGATCAGCGCATTGGCGATGTTCTTTGCGGCCGATATGCCGCCCTCGCGCACCGCGACCGGTGTCGGCGCGCGCGCTGCACTCAGTGCAATCCCGTGAGCGAGCTTATCCCTCGGCAGCCGCATCAGCCAGCCGGCGACGGCCGGCGCGACCACACCGGAAATGGTGACGCCGTCCCACACCGAGTCCGCATCCATCAGCGCCTTGCCGCGGCCGTAGATTTCGTAGGCGAGTACGATGGCGGCGAGGAGATCGCGTCCGGGTGAGCCGGCGAGCTCGGCGGCGGCGAGCGCGACCGGAATATTGTCGCTCGGATGGCCGCCGCGGGCGCCGCTTTGCGGGTGCGCGCCGACCACATAGTCGTTGAGATCGAGGACGCGGATCAGCGTGCCGTTGGCGAGCACCGCGCTCGGCGCGCTCATGCTGCGCGGGTGGCCGAGCACCGTGCATTGCGGTTGCTCGCCGAGCGCCGCGAGCGTCGCCAGCACCGCACGCGCGCCGTCATCATCGAGCGCGGCGAAACCGCAGCCGAGCGTATCGAGCAGCAAGAGCTTGGCCCGCGCGATGGCGCGTTGCGAAAAATCCTCGGCGCGTAACCCGGCAAGCCATGCGGCGAGCCGCGCGATGGCGCCTTGATCCGAACGCGACAAGTCTTCGACCTCGCGGCGCCGCTCGCTCAGTGGCCCGAGGCGCGCTGTTGCTCCGGATGCAGGATGAGCTTCTGCACCCGCCAATTGAGGATTTCGGCGACATAGAGCGTGTTCTCGTTCGGGCAGGCGATGGCGTGGATCCAGCCGAACTGCTTGAGCTGCTTGCCGGAGCGGCCGAGCATGCCCAAAACCTTGCCGTCGAGGCTGAGCTTATAGATGCGGCCGGGGAAAGCGTCCGAGACGTAGAGCACCTGGTTCGGCGGCGGCGTGATGCACAGCGTCCACGGCGCGCCCGGCGTCATGGTGCCGCCGTTCTGCAGATAGTTGGTGAGGTCCGGCTTGTTGCCGATCGCCGGCTGCGCATCCGGCTCCGGCGGAATGTCGATGGTCATGATGCGTTGCAATTTGCCGTCGCTGTCGAACACCTGGATGCGGCGGTTGCCGCGGTCGGCGACGTAGATGGTGCCCTTGGCGTCGGCGGCGATATTGTGGACGGTGTTGAACTGGCCGTCGCCTTTGCCCGGCGTGCCCCAGGACGCGACCCAATCGCCGTCCTTGTTGAGCTTGGCGACGCGGGAATTGATGTAGCCGTCGCTGATGAAGATGTCGCCCGCCGGATCCCAGGTGACGTCGGTCGGCTGCCGGAAGCGGCCGTTCTGCGGCGGCAGCGGCGGATTGACGTGCTCATAGGGTTTTGTGTCGGCGTCGGAGGCTTCCGGCTTGCGCCCGATCACCATGGTGACGTGACCCTCCGGGTTGAAGCGGACGATCATGTCGGAGCCTTTGTCGATCACCCAGATATTGTCGTCCTTGTCGATGCGCACGGCGTGCGCAAACGACCAGGCGTAAAGGTTCTTGCCGATCTCGCGGATGAAGCGGCCGTCGGCCTCGAATTCCCACAATTGGGCGGCGGTGTTGGCGAATGCCGGCCCGTGGCTCGATCCGCCGCGGTGGAAGACGAAAATGTGGCCCTTGGAATTGACCGCGACGCCGGCCGCCTCGCCCATATTGAGATCGCTCGGCAGCTTGAGGAAATTGGGCACCGAGTCGTAGGGGATGAGCGGAGCCGTCGGTTGCGCCGCCTGCTGGGCGATGGCGACCGGGCTCAAGAGCACGATGGCGGCGGCGAGAAGGCGTTTCATCGGGTCCTCCCTTGACGGCTTTTCGTCAGTATATATTGCAAAGCACGCGGGCGGGAACCGCGCGCAAAGCAACAGGGCGCGAATTGGCGATGGATGCACCGGCCAAGAAGTCGAAGCTGATCAAGGGCGCGACCGGCGACTGGGAAGTCGTGATCGGCTTGGAGGTGCATGCCCAGGTGACCTCGCAGGCCAAGTTGTTCTCCGGCGCCTCGACGGAATTCGGCGGCGAAGCCAACTCGCATGTGTCGCTGGTCGATGCCGCGATGCCGGGCATGCTGCCGGTGATCAACGCGGAATGCGTGCGCCAGGCGGTGCGCACCGGCCTTGGGCTCAACGCCAAGATCAATCTGCGATCGGTGTTCGACCGCAAAAACTATTTTTATCCGGATCTGCCGCCGGGTTACCAGATCAGCCAGTACCAATCGCCGATCGTCGGCGAGGGCGAAGTCATGGTCGACATGCCCGACGGCGAGACCGTGCGCGTCGGCATCGAGCGGCTGCATCTGGAGCAGGACGCCGGCAAGTCGCTGCACGACCAGAATCCGTCGATGTCGCTGGTCGACCTCAACCGCGCCGGCGTGGCGCTGATGGAGATCGTGTCGAAACCCGATCTGCGCTCGGCCGACCAGGCCATGGCGTTCATCACGAAACTGCGCAGTCTTATGCGTTACCTGGGTACATGCGACGGCGACATGGAGAAGGGCAGTCTGCGCGCCGACGTCAACGTCTCGGTGCGCAAGCCCGGCGAACAAAAATACAACACGCGCTGCGAGATCAAGAACGTCAACTCGATCCGCTTCATCGGTCAGGCGGTCGAGTATGAGGCGCGCCGCCAGATCGAGATCATCGAGGATGGCGGCACGATCGATGCAAGAGACGCGGCTGTTCGATCCGGACAAGGGCGAGACGCGGTCGATGCGCACCAAGGAAGAGGCGCACGATTACCGCTACTTCCCCGATCCCGATTTGCTGCCGCTCGAGCTTGCCCCTTCGCTGGTCGAAGATTTGCGCAATAGCCTGCCGGAATTGCCGGATGAGAAGAAGACGCGCTTCGTGCGAGATTATGCGCTGTCCGCTTACGACGCCGACGTGCTGGTGGCCGAGCGCGACACCGCGGAATATTTCGAAGCGGTCGTCAAAGGCGGCGACAAGGGGCGCGATCCAAAGCTCGCGGCCAATTGGGTGATCAACGAGCTGACCGGACGCCTCAACAAGGAAGGCAAGGATATTGCCGCAGCGCCGCTCTCCGCCGCGCAGCTCGGCTCGATCCTCGATCTCATCGCCGATGGAACGATCTCCGGCAAGATCGCCAAGGATGTATTCGAGATCGTCTGGAGCGAGGGCGGCGAGCCGCGAACAATCGTCGAACGGCGCGGCTTGAAGCAGGTGACCGACCTCTCGGCGATCGAGAAGATCGTCGACGACATCGTCGCCAAGAACGCCGACAAGGTCGCCGACGCCAAATCGAACCCGAAAGCGATCGGCTGGTTCGTCGGCCAGGTCATGAAGGCGTCGGGCGGCAAGGCCAATCCGCAGGCGGTCAACGACCTGCTCAGGAAGAAAATCGGCATCTGAGCCGAGTGCTGTGTCGCCGCCGTCAGCGCGTGCGCGCGAACGTGCCGCACGCTCTTCGCAAGTCGAAGCGGAACCAAAATCTGCGGCGCGCGCCGCCGCGCGGTCGGCAAACCTGCCGCCGTTGCGAATCAGTTGGCGCACTGATTCGCGCGTTTTGCGCCGCGTGAGGCCCGTAAACGCGTCCACAAACGCATTCGGTGCAAAATTTTTTTCGCGTCGCGAAGTTGGCTGCGCTGGCGTTGCGGTATACGAAAAAGTTTCCCGCAATAGAGCGTGATCGCGTCGCATTTTCGCGCCACGGCAAAAATTATAACAGCGCAAAAACCCTTAATTCATCGGCACTTCTGCATTGCATCGCGTTTTGCGCAGAAAATCGTGCGGGCGAAAACTTTTTTACCGCCGCGTTGCGCCAGCGAAGCAATTGCGCATCACCTGCGAACGCCGAGCCGTGGAGTTACACACAAAATCTAGTGGAGTGACTGTTCTTTTTCTCCGGCTGTAGTAATCCGGTCTTAGTGTCCGTCGATTTGCGACGGCACTGCACTAAGTCGCCACCCACTCAAGCTAGGAGGGCAGCAATGGCGAAGAAGAGAAAGAAAGCAGCGGCGAAGAAACCGGCAAAGAAGCGTCGGAAGAAGAAGTAGCCTATACCGTTATCGGTCTTCGACGACACTTAAGTCGAAGATCGCGTCACACGGGCCGGCCAACGTCGACGGCGGATCGACATCAGCCCAAGACGGGCCGGCCAAGTGATCGACGGAGGGCGTCGGCGTGACGGGGGTTTAAGCTTTGCGAGCGCGCGCATCGCGCGGTAGCGAAGCCGGGGGGCGGAAAAATCCGAACCTCACCTTGGCACAATGCCGATGGCTTGATCCTCAGGCCTCGCCGACGCCCTCGGTTTGTTGGCGGTGTCCTCTCAAACTTTCAACGGCGCCGTGGAGCAATCCAGGGCGCCGTTTTTCTTATTGTCATTGCTTTCTTGCAGCCATAGCGCCAACGCATCGCATCGCATGAAGCGCGCCGTTAAGCGAGGAACGAAATCAAGCACCCGGCGCCGCGACGCGCCGATCGCGCTCTATTACTGGCCGACGCCGAACGGCTGGAAAATCTCCATCATGCTCGAAGAGTGCGCGCTGCCTTACGCCGTGCACCCCGTCGATATCTCCAAGGGCGAGCAGTTCGCGCCGCGCTTTCTCGCCATCTCGCCGAACAACCGCATTCCTGCCATCGTCGATCCGGGCGGTCCGGGCGGGCGGCCGATCGCGGTGTTCGAGTCCGGCGCCATCCTGCAATATCTCGGCCGCAAGACCGGAAAGTTTTATCCGCTTAACGAGCGCGCGCGGGTCGCGGTCGACGAGTGGCTGTTCTGGCAGATGGGCGGTCTCGGCCCGATGGCAGGGCAGGCGGTCCACTTCCGCCGCTATGCGCCGGAGCAGATCCCCTACGCGCTTGCGCGCTACACCGACGAGGTCAACCGGCTCTACGGCGTCATGAACACGCGGCTTGCCAAGCGCGAATTCCTGGCCGGGCGCTATTCGATCGCCGATATCGCCTGTGTCGGTTGGGTCCGCCTTGCCGAGCGGCAGGGCCAGGACCTCGAGCAGTTTCCGCACTTGAAGCGCTGGTTCGAAACCATCCGCGCCCGGCCGGCGGTCAAGCGCGCCTTCGCCATCCGCGTCGAGGCGGCGTCGGCGGTCGACGTCAACGATCCGAAAGTGCGCGCGGTGTTATTCAGTCAGCGGGCAAGGTGACAATGGGTTTTCCTCCCCCGCTTGCGGGGGAGGGTAGGGGAGGGGGCTTGCGGCAGTAACGCTTGCTCAGGCGTTGAAGACTGCCCCCCTCTGGCATCGCTTCGCTTGCCGTCTCCCCCGCAAGCGGGGGGAGGGCAAGTATTTTCAATTCGCCCGCGTCCAGGTCTGCGTCTTGCAGATCACGCTCATCACGCAGCCTTTGAGCTCGGCGGTGTTCGGGCCGGTCATGGTGAACGAGCCGGTATAGGTCTTGCCGTCGGAGGCATTGTAGACGTTGCCGCTCCATTGGTCGGGCGTGCCGCTCGGCTTCATGGCGAGCACGATCTGCACGCCAAGGAGCGGCCGGTTCTGCTTGCTGGCGTCGGCATTGTTCTTGTCGGTCTTCGGCCGGCCGGTGGCTGGGTCGTTCGGCTCCTTGAGCCAGACCAGCGCGCCGCACAGCGCCCCGCCGCAATTGGTGATGCGCACCTGGCTGTCCTTGTCCGCCGTATACCAGGTGCCGAGCGGATCGGCGGCGCGCGCCGGCCCGCTCGGGGCAAGCGCAATCGCCGACAGCACAATGGTCGAGAGCCAAAGCGCAGATGCCAAACGAAACGTTTTCATTACGAGCCTCTATTCCTGTGGGTCGCGCGGCCGGGACAATAGTCGAGGTGACGCGAATTGCCTAGTTGGCGGGGTTTTCTCGATTCTTCCGGCCGGCCGGCGCCACATTGCTTAACGCCATCTTGCCGAAAATAACGCAAGCCCAGGCGGCGCGGTTCAGAATTCGATTCATCGCATTACTTAAACCACCATTCAAATCTTCCGAGGATTATCGGCGAATTGGCTGAGGGGAGTTCTGGCCAACCAACCCGCGAAAGCGGACAGGAACAAGGCGTAGACAGGGGATTGTTATGGCTCGTTTTGAAATTCTCGACAGTACGATGGCACCGCTCGGCGAGGGGCCTGCGTCGGGGACATGCTGTTCGAGCTCGGCATGATGTATTCGGTCGGCCGCGACGCGCCGATCGATCTGATCTCGGCGCACAAGTGGTTCAATCTCGCGGCGGTGAAGGGCAATGCCGAAGCGATCCGGCTGCGGCGCGAAATCGCCAATCAGATGTCGGATGCCGAGATCGCCGTGGCGCAGCGCGCCGCACGCGATTGGCTGCGCGGCAACGCCGCAGCGTCGGCGCCGGCGCCCGCGATGGCGGCCTGACGCCAGCGTGGCGCGCATTTTAGTGGAGCATGATCTTTTCCGAAAACCGGTATCCATCACCGGATCAAGTCCGGTGACAGGCTTTTTCGGGATCATGCTCTACGGCTTGCGGACGAAGAACTGGTACATCTTGGCGAAGGTCGCCGGCGCTTGCGTCTCGAACGCGTGCCAGCGATCGAGGTCAAGCATCGCCGAGCTTTCCGGAAAGCGCGCCGCGAACTGCTGCTGGGTCGCCGGATCCAGAACGAAGCCGGTGAATTGCAGGCCGTTATCCGCCAGGAACGCCTTGATCTGCGGCAACGTCATCTGATGTTCCTGGACGTGAAAGATCAGGTCGCGACATTCGTTGGTGGTGAAGAAATCGCTGAACGTGCTCGCCGACTTCAATAGCGAGCCTTCGGCGGCCGCCAAAATCTC
The DNA here is from genome assembly GCA_963831975.1 of uncultured Alphaproteobacteria bacterium. GTDB lineage: Bacteria > Pseudomonadota > Alphaproteobacteria > Rhizobiales > Xanthobacteraceae > BOG-931. The sequence goes on along the minus strand of CAWHSO010000018.1, from coordinate 75,704 downwards.
CTCGCGACAGCGGCGGATATCTTCCGGGATCGGCCGGTAACCGCGCTCGGCGATCAGCGCGCGGGCGGCGACGACGTTCTGGCGCGCCAATTTGCTGTAGAGGCCGACCTGCATGACGCCGCCGGGCCGCAATAGCGACAGCAGCGCGCGCCAGCCCTGCCATGGGTCGCCAAGATGGTGCAGCACGCCGGACACGTCGATGAAATCAAAGCTGCGTCCGATCGCGGCGGCCTTGGTGATGTCGGCCTGGGCGAATTCGATATTGCGAAAGCCGAGCGAGCCGGCCATCCGCTTGGCATAGCCGAGGCTGGCGAGGCTCAGATCGATGGCGAGGATGCGTGCGTCGGGCGCCTGTTGCGCAAAGGTAATGGCGGACAGTCCGGTACCGCAGCCGGCTATGAGCACATCGGGAATCTGTCCCGGTGGGCGGCCGGCAAGCAGCGTGTGTTGTTGCGGCAGTGCCACCCTGACCCAGCGCGGGTAGGGGTTCTCCTCATATTGCTGGCGGACCGAGCGCGACACCTCGCCGTCGATCTCGGTCAGAGCGGGTATCGCCTTTGCGAGCCGGCGTTCTTCCGCCGGTTCCGCGACCTGCTGGACGAGTAGCGCGCTTAGCGATTGCGGCCAGGAGCGCTGCAGCAGCGCCTGCGCATTGGCCAGCGTGTGCAGGGGAAAGTACGCGCCGACCGCTGCCGGCCACAGCGGCGGGCATTCCCGTCCCGATGCCAGCGCCTGTTCGAGCGACGTTCGCAAGCGCTGCGCTTGCTCGGCTTCGCCATCGGCCAGCGAATAGACGTAATCGTTCTCGTAACACTGCCGAGCCACCGCGCAGTAAAAGCCGAGCAAGCTTTCATCACATGCGCCGCCTGCCTCGGCGGCCGTCAGCATGATGGAACGTATGTTTGCCAAGAGCCGTTCGAAGCCGACCTCGGTGATCGGCGCGCATTCCAAAAGGCAGCGCAGCAGCTCGTCTTGCACGAGCGCATCGAGCCCCGATGCGCCGAACAGCTCGGCCGCGGCAAGGCGTGCGGGCCATGCCTGGTTGGCGCGCGCGATGCACTCAACGATCGTACTGTTGAGCGCGATCAGGCTGATGCACACCGCGACCAGCTCGCGCGGGTGCGTCCAGCCTTCCGCCAGCGCGCGGAGCGACAATTGCCGAAACCGGCCATTGTCGGCAGTGAACCTGCCGTATCGCAGGCATTGGGCGAAGAACGTCTTGCCCGGCGCCGTTTCCTTGAGCTCGAGCGCACGGCCGGCGGCCAGGATCGCCGACCTGACGTCGCCCGTCGCCATATAGGCTTGGCCGAGATTTTCGAAAACCTCGAACAAATCGGGCTTGAGCGCGGCCGCCCGCTCGAAATGGGCAATGGCTTCGGCGGGACGGCCGAGCGCGATGAGGGCTGTGCCGAGATTGCCGTGGGTCTCGGCATGGTTCGGATCGATCGTCAGGACCTGATCATACTGAGCGACCGCGGCGTCCGGCCGGCCTTGATCCGACAAAACGTTGGCAAGGTTGAAGCGGGCCACGGCCAGATTTGGACTGAGCGCAATCGCGCGCTCGTAACACGCGGCCGCGTCGGCCAACCGGCCCTGCTCGCGGCGCACGTTGCCCAGGTTGAGATGGGCCAGCGCGTGATCGGCGCGCAGCGCCACGGCGCGCTCCAGATGCGTTGCCACGTGATCGTTGCGGTTGAGCGCGCGCCACGCCAATGCGACGTTGTAGTGATATTCGGCAACCGTGTTGTTGATCTTGATCGCTTTGTCGAACAGCTCCACCGCGGCCGCTGCGTCACCGCGTTGGAGCGCGATGAGACCGAGATTGTGCAGGCTGTCGGCGTGGTTCGGCGCGAGGTTAAGGATGTGCCGGTACTGCCGCTCGGCTTCGATCAGCGCTCCGGTCTGATGATGGGCAACGGCGGCATTGAACAAGGCCGCGGGCGAATTCGCCGCGTTGGCGGCGATGCCGAATGCCGGCTTGGCGCCGGGCGGTCCAAAACCTCGCCCTTGCTTGCGGCTCATGGTTTTCGGATCTCGGTCTTATCGACGGCTCAATGAATGCTGGCCATCGTGCTAGCGAACCGGTCAAGGTGGGTCAATTCAGGTTCCCGGCCGGTCGGCGCCTTCGCCCGTGCCGTTTGACGTTGAAGTGCCGGAAGCATAGGTATTTCGGCATCCGGAGAGGATGGCGAGTGCTGAACCCATGATACGGCTTTAGACCGTATAACGGTTTAGCAAACCGCCGCCTTCAGCCACTCGGCCACCTCTCCGGACTGCCGAAATACCTATGCTTCCGGCCCTTCAACGTCAAACGCCGTCGGACGGTAGCAGATTTCCCAAGGTTCTGCGATGTCGCAGCCCGATAGACTGATGCCGCCTCGTGTTCGCCGCGGCGATGTTCTTATGCATCGGCACGCTCGCGGCTTACGCACAAGACGACGTCGTCGAACGTCAGCTCAAGGCGGCGCCGGGCCGCGACGTGCGCGCCGGCGTCTTCACCGACATTCGTCCCGATTGCACGTCCGGGCCGCTGCCGGCGATCAGGCTTGCCACGCCGCCGGCGCACGGCAGTGTCACTGTCCGGCGCGGCACGCTCAAGGCGACGAATATCAAACAATGTCTGGCGATCGAAGTGCCGGCTTTTGTCGCGTTTTATCGTGCTGCGGCGGACTACAGCGGCGCCGATGTTTTTGAATTGGAAATCAGTTTGCCGAATAGCGTCAAACGTCGCGAACGCGTCCATGTGACGGTGACGAAATCGTCGAGCGCCGGCGAAGGCATCTGATGTTGCGGCGGCATTGAACGCGCCGCCGTTGAAATTTTCCCTCGGCCGGAATTTCTCGTCGCACGAATATTTCCTGCGCACGCGATTCGCGCCGCAGATGGCCCGACGCTGCAGCGAATTCCTCGATTCATTGTCGGCGCAGCGAGAGAAACCGCAGCGCAGACTCACTTGGCGACTCCCAACAAAGCGCGAAAAGCCGTTCCTTTTGGCGCCGTTCGGGCTGATTGCAGCGGCGCGCCATGGCTAAGGGCATTATCGTGGGCTTCTTGGGAGGGCGCCGATCGCGGCCTTGGGGCTCCTCTCCAAGTAATTGTTTCGTAACGAGAATTATGGACGGGCCGGGTTGCGCGTGAAGCGTCGAGCGCACAGCGGGGCAGCACCAATTGCGTGTTTTTTGCGCAACACCTTCCTGAAAACAGCAGCCGGAGCCTGTGATTCGGGCTGTTCTTCATTGCATGTCGGAACTCGCTGGCTAAGGTGGCGGTGCGACGGAGGGGGGAACCCAAAGTCGTCCCAGCCGGAGGATCGGGGTTAGAAAATCCGGACGGGCAAGGGGACTGAAGGGGACCTTCCAGGGGGCGAGTGCACCCGGCGAGACGGAACCCTCCCACGGCAAACAATTGGAGGTTCAAATGAAGATGGTGAAAAGCCTCCTCCTCGGTTCCGCGGCCGGTTTGGTTGCGGTCACTGCGGGGCAAGCAGCTGATCTTCCCGTCAAGGCCAAGCCGGTCGAGTACGTGAAGGTCTGCAGCCTCTACGGGGCAGGATTCTACTATATGCCCGGCACCGACCTGTGCATTAAGGTCGGCGGCTGGGTCCGCGCCGAAGCCGTCTGGGGCGGCAACGGCTCCATGACCTGGGGCCCGTTCAACGGCAACGTGAACAACCGCGGCACCAGCAACGAAGCGATGCGGGCCCGCGGTTACATCACGGCTGACGTTCGGAACCAGACCGAATACGGCACCGTCCGCGGTTACATCGCGGTCGGCCTCAACACCAACGACGTCGGCCTGCAAGTGGCCAGCCTTGTGGACAGCGCCAACCGCGCCTTCGTCCAATGGGCGGGCATGACGGCCGGTCTGTCACAGTCGTTCTTCGACTTCTACAGTGTGCCGGCGATGCAGTATCGCGGCGGCTATCTGCCCGCTTCGGACACCGGTGACGGTGGCTGGTGGGTGTGGGCCTACACGGCACAGTTCGGTGGTGGCTTCTCCGGCACGATTTCTTCGGAAGCGCGCCGTACGACGCAGATCATCGACGCCAACGCGCTGCCTGGTCCTGCGGGCACGCAAGCTCTCGCTGGCGGCGGCACCATCACTCCCGGTGGCTTCCCCTGCGCAGCGACTGTGACCGGCAATACCGGCGTCGGCGGCACCGCGGTTGGCGGTTGCGGCTCGTTGTTCCCGGGCGCTGGCGCCTATGGTGGCCAGCAGATGATGGACATCGTCGCCAACTTGCGCGTCGATCAGGCGTGGGGCGGTGCCCAGATCATGGGCGCTCTGCATGAGGTCAATGCCAGCTACTACAGCGCCGCCAATGCGCTGCAGTCGGCTCCGCACGGCCGGCGCCGGCATCGCCGGCCATCCCAGCGACAAGTGGGGCTGGGCCGCGGGCTTCGGCTTGAAGGTCAATACGCCCTTCATCACCCAAGGCGACTGGTTCCAGACTCAGGTCAACGTCACCCAGGGCGCGCTCCGCTATCTGTTCAACACCCCGAACTCGAACTGGGGCAAGGTTGACGTCAGGTAAGGAAGCCTATGGCGTGCTCAGCGACTGCGTCTATGCCGGCACGATTGCGATCGGCAACCAGACCGGCTGCCATTCTGACCAGCGCATGGGGCTTCAACGCCGGCTACGAGCATTACTGGACCCCGGCTTGGCACACCTCTCTGTACGGCGCCTACTACGCGGTGTCGTATGGCAAGGGTACCGGCTCGGCCAACGCCAATCTGTGCTCGGCGGCGGGCTTCGGCAACACGCTTGCGGGTACGCTGGCTGTTGAAGGCGCGGGCTGCAACAACAACTGGTCGACCTGGGGCATCGGCGCCCGCACTCAGTGGGACGTCACCAAGACGTTCTACCTGGGCGTGGAAGTCCTGTACCAGGACCTGCATAGCGCCACGACCGGAACCGGCTCTGTCGTCGGTCCGGCCGGCTTCGCCTCCTACGCCTTCGGCGGCGCGACTGTGAACGAAGCCAACTCCACCAACTGGATGGTCAGCGTTCGCGCTCACCGCGACTTCCTGCCCTGATCGCTTGATCGAGGTGTGAATTCGACGATCCCCGGCGGGACCTCTCGCCGGGGATTTTTCTTTGCGCAAAATCTACTGACGCGAAGCCGTGCTGTCGCAGGCGGCGACGAACCGGGCCACCGTGGCGATGAGATCGTCCTCGAGCGCTGGAACATGGCCCTGGTCCGGCACCTCGATCGACTGCATCCCGGGATGACGCGCCGCCATGGCCTCGACCGTCGCGGCCGACAGGATGTCGGAATTGGTGCCGCGGATGACCAGCATGGGCACGCGGACAAGCGAGTCGAACTCGTTCCAGAGCGGCGGCAGCGGCCGCTCGATGTCGATATCGGCAAGCGTCCGCGCCAGCCGGACGTCATAGGTCGGCTCGAGCTCGTTATCCTTCATCTGCCAGGTGCGGTGCGCGGCCGCGAGCCACCCGTCCGTCGTGACCAAAGGAAATTGCGCGGCGAACAGCCGGCGCAGGATCTCGGCGCCGTCGGCAAAACTGCGCGGCGGCGGCAGCTTGCCGACGTAGCTCTTCAGCCGCACCAGCCCCTTCGGCTCGATCACCGGGCCGATATCGTGCAACACGACGCCGGCGATCGCGGTCGGATGCGCCACGCCCATGAGCATGGTCAAAAGCCCGCCGCGCGAACTGCCGATGAAGACCGCAGGCCGCACGCCGAGCGCGGTCAGAACCGTCGCCACGTCGGCGAGTTCGACCGCGAGATTGTAATTGTCCGGATTGCTGTCGTAGTCGGATTGGCCGCGGCCGCGCGAATCGATGGCGATGACGCGACGCGGCAGCGCCATATCGTTCGCCAAGGCCGGCGCCAGCGCGTCGAAATCGCTCACGGTGCGGGTCAGCCCCGGCAGGCAGACGACCGGAACGCCGGGCGCGGTGCGGCTGCCGTATTCCTGCACATGCAGGCGCAGACCGTCCTGCGCGGTGACAAAAATGCTCCTGCCATCGCGTCCGTCGCCAGTCATATCAAGTACGCTCCACGACAGTCGCAATGGCCTTAGAGCATGATCCCGAAAAGTGGAAACCGGTTTTCGGACAAGATCATGCTCCAAACGAGGAACTAGACCATGATCCGATTTCAGTTGAATTGGATCATGGTCTAGGCGCCAATCTAGTTGCCCGGACCGGGCGCGGCAATTGTCCGACGGCTGCCGGGCGGATTTCCTGCGGCTGCCGCGGCACGTTATGATCGGTCAGCGGCTTGAGGAGCGCGATGACGAGCAAGCTGGGACATCCGGTTTCCCATGGCGGTGCGAGCGGCGGCAATGAAGCGCTGCAGCGGGCCATGATTGCGCTCAACAGCGGACATCCGGCCGACGCCGAGCGGATCGCCGCCGATGTCCTCAAAACCAATCGGCGCAACGTCATGGCGCTGCAGGTTTTGGCCCACGCGTTGTTGATGCAGAACAGGATTGCCGACGCCATTGCGCCGCTCGAGGTGGCGGCGCGCGGCAATCACGATCCGCAGATCGAAACCATGCTCGGCATCGTGCTGCGCCAGGCCGGCCGGATCGAGGACGCGCTGTCGTGGCTCAAGCGCGCGATCAAACGGCGGCCGCCGCATGCTCAGGCGTTCTACGAGCTCGGCTGCCTGCTGTCGTTTCTCAATCGCGATGACGAGGCGGTCGAAGCATTCAATCGCGGCCTCGACGTCGCGCCGCTGATGCCGCAGCTCTCGGTCCAGCTCGGATACGTGCTGCTCCGGCACAAAAATTATACCGAGGCCAAGACCGCGTTCGGCCGCGCGTTGGCCAATTCCGCGGGCTTGCCCGAGGCTCTGTTCGGCCTGGCCAAGGTCCATCAGGCGCTCGGCGACAATGCGGCGGCGGCCGGATATTTCCGGCAGTGCCTGGCGAGCCGGCCCAATGACGCGGATATGTGGCTGCAACTCGGCTATTGCCTGTTGGAGCTCGGCGACCGCGCTGCCGGTTACGAGTGCTTCCGCGCCGCAACGCGCGGCGACCCGCAGAACTACGGCAATGCGCTTTCAGCCCTGGTGAAGTCGGGCCGCGGCCGGTTTTGGCTCAAGCCGAGCGGGGCCGCGCAATATTTTCAAGGCGTGAAACGCTAGCGCAGCGACGGCCGGTAGCGGCGGCGATAAACGTTGGTCTCGCGCCTGAGCAGGTCTTGGGTTTCATTCAAGCGCGCGACTTCGTCGACTGACATGGCCGCGCATTCGCCGGTCCAGCTTTCGCGCTTCACCGGCAGGCACTGGACCACCGGCGTGCCCTTCGGCAGCACGCCGTTGAAGTCGGCGTCGTGCCAATAGGCCGGAAAATGCAACGGCGTGTCGAAAAACGTATCGCAAGCGACCAAGCCGGTCAGCGCCGTGAACGGCAGGTCGCTGCGATTGACCGGATGGGTGAACAGAAGCGAGTAACCCGGCGGCGCCTCGATGGTCCAGAAATTGGTGAACTTGATGATGAAGCGGTCGTCATCGAACAGCGGCGTGTCCGCGACCTGGCTCGGGTCGTGGAAATCGATCGGCGAGCGTGAATATTCGCTGACAAACCCCTCCGGCACGTCGAAGTCCCAGCTGAATTCGCCGTCCTGGACCTTCAGATCGACCGTAAGCGGGATGAGAAAGCCGTAGGTCATCGCGTCGATGAACGGCGGACATTTTTTCAGCGTGAAGGTGTCCTGCCGCGCGATCGGGCTGAACGAATTTTGCGGCATGGCCTTGTACCAATCCGGGCAGGCCGGTGACCGCGGGAACTGGCTGCGGTATCAGACCCTCGTATTCCGGAGGGCAGCGAAATTTCAGTTTCATCTGAACGGATTGGTCCATCGCTCATATCCTTCGGGCCATTCAGAGATCGCATGCATCGGCCGTCGCGCGATTTTATCCCGCCCGCCGCCAAACGAACAGGCTAGAGCATGATCCGGAAAAGTGGACACCGGTTTTCCGAAAAGATCATGCTCCGCCAAAATGCTAGAGCGGAAATCGCTTCAATATGAAGCGATTTCGCTCTAGTGCGCGCCGTTACGGAAACGTCGACGATATGCGCAGTCAGCTGCCGCGGCGCATGTCGGCCTCGATCGACAGCCGTGAGCCGTTGTCGAAGCGGGCGCGGTAGACCTGCATGTTCTCCAGCACGCGCTGGATGTAATAGCGCGTCTCCGAGATCGGAATGCGCTCGATCCAGTCGATCGGATCGACTTTTGGATCGCGCGGATCGCCGTATTGCGCGATCCAGTCCCTGGCCCGGCCGCGGCCGGCATTGTAGGCGACGAATGCCAGAATGTAGGAGCCGCGGAAGAATTCGATGTCGTCGCCGAGCTCGGCGGAGCCGAGCTGGGCGTTGTAGGTGATGTCGTTGGCCAGGCGGCGCTGATCGAACGTGACATTGAATCGTTTCGCCGTATCGCGGGCGGCGGCCGGCGTGACCTGCATCAGGCCGTAGGCATTGGCGCCGGACACGACCTTGGGATTGAAGGCGCTTTCCTGCCGCACGATCGAATAGACCACGTAGCGCTCGACGTCCGGCCCGATCGGCTGGAAATCCGGCACGCCGAAATCGGGGAAGGCGTATTGCTCCAACGGAAAGCCGCGGCCGAGCGCGGTCTTGCCGATGAGCAGCGTCGCGCGCGCATCGTTGTGCTGTTTCGCGATCTCGGCAAGCGTCGTCAGCGCCGCCGGATCGTTCGCCTTGTCGGCCAAGGTCGGCCGCCATCGCGGCGACGACGTCGCGGGCGTCGACGGCATAGAGCATCTCGAACACGCGGGCGACTTCGAGGCCATGAAGGTCGGCCGACGGCGCCGGCGAGCGGGCGCAAGCGTCACCTCGTTGAGATCGAGCCGCGCCCGCGCCAGCTGGCCGTAATAGGCGGTCGGAAAACGCGCCGCGCTGTCGTAATAGGTGCGCGCGTCCTGGTCGTGCCCGGCGGCCTCCGCGGCGCGGCCCTGCCAATAGAACGCGCGCGCCAGCGTGATCGGATTGGAGACGCCTTCGGCGATGCGGGCGAAATGGGTGAGCGCGGCGGCCGGCTCGTGCAGGAACCGCAACGCGATCCAGCCGGCGGTGAATTGCTGATCGGCGCGGTAATTCTCGTTCGGCGGCGGCGCGGCGCCGTTGGCGACCTCATAGGCCATCTTGTCTTCGTTGAGGTCGAGCAGCTTGCGCGCCAACAGCCGCCGCTCGACCCACCACTGATCGAGATCGCCCAGCACGGCGGGATCGTGCGGCGCGCCGATCATCCAGCGGCCGGCCTCGGCGATCTTGTCGTTGCGGCGCAGCCACTGCGCGCGGCTGAAAATATAACCGGCATCGTGCTGCGCCGCCGCCGGCACCGCTTCGAGCAGCGCCTTGGCGTTGCCGGCCTTGTTGATGACCGCGGCGCGCGCCTTGGCGATCGCAAGCTGCGTGCCGTCGAGATGATGCGCGGCGCGCAGGCCGGCGTCGTCGTCCTCGGCGTAGAGGCGGCCATCCATCCGCGCCTTGTCGTCGTCGGCGGTGATGAGGCCCGCGAACATGTCGCGGACCTGGGCTTCGAGATCGCCGGAAAAGGCGTCGCTGCGCCAGGCGTCGCTGATCGCCTGATGGGCGCCGCCGCTGTCGCCCTGGGCGAGCAGCGCGCGCGCCAGCGCGAACTTGCCCTTGGCGGTGTGCGGCGGTTCGGTCCTGAAGAAGGCGAGCACGGTCGTCGGGTCGCTGCGCTCCTGCCACAGCACCGCCTCGGCGCGCCGGCGCAACGTGACGATGCTCGGCCAGCTCGGATTGGCGGCGATGAACGCGGCGTAGCGCGAGAAAGTGGCGGTGGTGTCGTCGCTGCGCAGCACCAGCCATTCGACGAGCTTGCGCGCCAGCGGATCGGAAATCGTGCTTTCGAGATTGGCGGCTTCGTCGCTGCGGCTTTTGCCGACGAGATCCATGGCCTGTTTGACCGCGGTGAGGTCCAGCGGCGAGGTCGCCGCGCTGGTCGCCATGGCCAAGGCCGGCGTCGATCGTAACAGCGGCGGCGGCATCGCAGGCGCTGGCGGCATGACGTTGGCGCGGCCGGCCGGATTGGGCGACGGACGCGGTGGCGCGCCGCGAAGCGTGCCGGGCGAAAGCGACAGCGGCGCGGGCGTGCCCTTATGAGCCTGCTCCTTGCGCTCGGTTGCTTTGTGTTCGGTGACCTTATGCTCGGCGGCTTTGTGGTCGGCGCCTTTGTGCTCGGTGGCTTTCTGCTCGGTCGCTTTGGCTTTCGGGGCCGGCGTGATCGCCGCCGGCTTGGCCTGCGGCAGCGGGACCTGGCGGTCTGCGCGGCGCAAATTCCGCCCCGCCGCGACCAGGAGGGTCGCCGACAAATAGCGAAAGCCGAATAAGGCGTCACCAGCACCGATCCTCCGCGGCACTCACCGCCAGCGATTCTAAGGAATCTCTTCGGCCGGTAAGATTGAGGAATTACTAAGCTTTTTGAAGGCGGCCGGACAATTGCCGTATTTCGCGGCAAAACCGCGGCATTGTACCGCTCAAAGGCCTTTCAAGCCCGCTCTCGAACCGATATTTATGCCTTACGGTGGGCTCCGCTACCGCAAGCGTTCCGCTTGCCGCCGGGCCGCGCCAGGGACCCGTATCATGACTGCCAAGACCAGCTTCCGAGGCTCGTTCACCGCGCTCGTCACCCCGTTCAAGAACGGTTCCGTCGACGAGAAAGCGTTCCGCGACCTGGTCGATTGGCAGATCGCCGAGGGCACCAACGGCCTCGTTCCGGTCGGCACCACCGGCGAAAGCCCGACGCTGTCGCATGAGGAGCACCACAACGTCGTCGAATGGTGCGTCGACCAGGCGCGCGGCCGGGTGCCGGTCGTGGCCGGCGCCGGTTCGAACTCGACCAAGGAGGCGATCGATCTCGCCCAGCACGCCGAGAAGGCCGGCGCCGACGCCGTGCTCGTGGTCACGCCGTATTACAACAAGCCGACCCAGGAAGGCCTCTATCAGCACTTCAAGGCGATCAACGACGCGATCGGCATTCCGATCATCATCTACAACATCCCGGCGCGTTCGGTGATCGACATGTCGGTCGACACCATGAAGCGGCTTTACGAGCTCAAGAACATCGCCGGCGTCAAGGATGCCACCGCCAACATGGCGCGCGTGTCGCAGCAGCGCGCGCGCGATGGGCGAGGACTTCAATCAGCTCTCCGGCGAGGACATCACCGCGCTCGGCTTCATGGCCCATGGCGGCCATGGCTGCATCTCGGTGACCTCGAACGTGGCGCCGCGGCTGTGCGCCGAATTCCAGGCCGGCTGCCTGCAAGGACGATTATGCGGCGCGCGCTCGAAGCTGCAGGACAAGCTGACGCCGCTGCATATCAACCTGTTCGTCGAGACCAGCCCGGCGCCGGTCAAATATGCGCTCTCGCTGCTGGGCAAGTGCGCCGAGACCGTGCGGCTGCCGATGGTGCCGGTCGACCGACAAGGCGCAGACCGCCGTCCGCGAAGCCATGGTGCATGCCGGCCTGATCAACTGAGCCGGACGCTCGCCGCAGACCGAATTCTTGCGCTGCGCTCGCCGTCAAGCGCGATGACATTGCGCGACAATCGGGAGGGATCGATGCTCGAAGAATTCAAGAAATTCGCGATGCGCGGCAATGTCGTCGATCTCGCCGTCGGCGTCATCATCGGCGCGGCCTTCGGCGCCATCGTCAGTTCGCTGGTCGGCGACATCATCATGCCGATCATCGGCGCGGTGACCGGCGGCCTCGATTTCTCCAATTATTTCCTGCCGCTGTCGTCGAAAGTTACGGCAACGGCTCTGGCGGACGCGAAAAAGCAGGGCGCGGTGCTGGCTTGGGGCAACTTCCTCACCCTGGTCATCAACTTCCTGATCATCGCCTTGGTGCTGTTTCTGTGCATCAAGGGCATCAACCGGCTGAAGAGCGCGGAACCGCCGCCGGCGCCGGCCGGGCCTTCCAAGGAAGTGCAGTTGCTGACCGAGATCCGCGACCTGCTCAAGAGCCGCTGAGCGCTGGGACGGCGGCATGGCGGCGAAGCCTGAACGGAAGCTCCGCGTCGTTGCCGACAATCGCAAAGCGCGCTTCAACTATTTCATCGACGAGACCATGGAGGCCGGCGTCGCGCTGACCGGCACCGAGGTGAAGTCGCTGCGCCTGGGCAAGGCGACCATCGGGGAATCCTACGCCGACGCCCGCGGCGGCGAGATCTGGCTGATCAATTCCAATATCCCGGAATATCTGCAGGCCAACCGCTTCAATCACGCGCCGAAGCGGCCGCGCAAATTGCTGCTGCACAAGCGCCAGATCAACAAGCTGATCGGCGCGGTCGAGCGCGAGGGCATGACGCTGGTGCCGCTCAAGCTCTATTTCAACGAAAAGGGCCGCGCCAAGGTCGAGCTGGCGCTGGCGCGCGGCAAGAAGCTCTACGACAAGCGCGAGACCGAGAAGAAGCGCTCGTGGGAGCGCGAGCGCGGCCGGCTGTTGCGGCAGAAGGGATGAACATGCTGCCGACCAAACTCGACCATTGCGTCATCCACGTCACCGACTGGGAGCGCTCGAACGCGTTCTACACCACGGTGCTCGGCGCCGAGCTGGTGGCGCGGCCGGCGGGCTATGCCTATCGCTTCGGCGACAAGCAGCTCAACGTGCATGGGCCCGGCGTAAAGCCCGCCGAAGTGGCGCGGCTGCCGGTCGCGCCCGGCAACAGCGATCTGTGCTTCGAATGGATCGGGCCGATCGCCGACGCCATCGCCCATCTCGGCCGCTGCGGCGTGCGCATCGAGAGCGGTCCGATGCAGCGCTTCGGCGCCAAGGGCGCCGGCACCAGCGTCTATTTTCGCGATCCCGACGGCTCGCTGATGGAGTTCATGTCGTACGCGGGAGAGAAGAAATGGCTGAAGCGCCCGGCACGCACGATCCGAACTTCCTGCCGCCCGATATCCCGGCGCCGCAGGATGACGGCCGGGCGCGGCATCTGACCGGCATGAAGCTGCCCGACCTCGCGCTGCCGGCGACCGGCGGCGGCACGGTGAACCTGTCGAAGCTCAAGGGCCGCACCGTGGTCTACGTCTATCCGCGCACCGGCGTGCCGGGCGTCGATCCGCCGCCGGGCTGGGATCAAATCCCGGGCGCGCGCGGCTGCACGCCGCAATCGTGCGGCTTTCGCGATCATTTCGCCGAGCTCAAGGCGCTCGGCGTCGCCCAGGTTTTCGGCCTGTCGACGCAGGACACCGACTACCAGCGGGAGGCGGCGGATCGGCTGCATCTGCCGTTCCCGATCCTGTCCGACGCCGATTTGAATCTTGGCGACCAGCTTGCATCTGCCGATGTTCATGACGTCGGGCATGACGCTGCTCGCGCGCATGGCGCTGGTCATCGAGGACGGCATGATCGTCAAAGTGTTCTATCCGGTGTTTCCGCCGGACAAGAATGCCGAAGAGGTCATTGCCTGGCTGCGCAGTCGCTAACGAGTATCAGCGGAAGATCGTGCTGGCGGCGAAATGCTGCGCCATGAAATCGTTGAAGACCTTGACCTTGGCGGACAGCTGCTGGCTCGCGGGATAGACCGCGTAGATCGTCGCCTCGGGCAGCTGGTAGTCCGGCAACACCCGTTGCAGGCGGCCGGCATCGAGATCGTCGCGGAAGAAAATGATCGGGCCATAGGCGATGCCGAGGCCGCGCACCGCGGCGGTGTTCAGCACCTGGCGGTGGCTGGTGACGATCGGCCCGCTCACCTTCACCACGCGTTCGCCGTCCGCGCCGATGAAGTGCCACTCGTCGGGCTCGGCGATATAGCTGTAGCAAAGGCAATCGTGCTGGGTGAGATCTTCGGGCATTTGCGGCGTGCCGCGCCGCGCCAGATAGTCCGGCGCGGCGCACAAAATCCGGCGCGCGGTATTGAGCTTGCGCGCGATCAGGCTCGACGAGGTGCCGCGCGGCATGCCGACGCTGATGGCGATGTCGTAGCCGGCCTCGATCGGATCGGTGACGTGATCGTTGAACGTCAGATTGATGCGCAGTCGCGGGTAGGCGACGACGAGGTCGGTGATCGCCGTGCCCGATCTCGGTGAGGCCGAAATTGGTCGGCGCGATGACGCGCAATTCGCCGCGCGGCTCGTTGTGCAGCTCGCTCGCCGCGCGTTCGGCCTCGTCGAGCTCGGCGAGAATGCGCCGGCATTGTTCGTAAAACCGCCGCCCGGCTTCGGTGGCGCTGACGCGCCGCGTGGTGCGGTCGAGGAGGCGCGCGCCGAGCCGTTCCTCGAGCTGCAGCACATGCTTGCTGGTCGCCGCGCGCGACAGGCCGAGCCGCTCGGCGGCCGCGGTGAACCCGCCGGCTTCGATGACGGCCGTAAAAACCCTTGCGTTTTCAAAGCGATCCATCGGAACGCCGAGATTGTCAACCAATCGTGGACAATCTATTTCGCGCTGCCCCGATTATCAATGCGATTTTGTCCGCGTATGGATGAAGCGCTCGCCGCAACCAGAATCGAGCAACGAGGAGGAACCCCATGTCGAAATTCGTCGTCGCGCCGCATTTCCGGCTGCACGAATGGGTCGCCGAGGAGAAGGGCTATTTCGCCGCCGAAGGTCTCGACTACGAGTTCCGCGAGACCATGGATTCGACTTCGGGCAGCGGCCATCACATCGGCAACAAGGTCGGCGCCTATCAGACGCTCGAAGCCGGCCGCACCTGCAATGTCAGCGGCGCCTGCCATTGGACCATGAACGTCGCCGCCTCGAACGGCCACGGCAAGCTCTATGCCGACGCCTATTCGGTTTCGCCCTGCGGCGTGTTCGTGCCGCCGGAATCTGCCGGTCAAGACGCCGGCCGATCTCGCCGGCGTGCCGATCTCGGTCGGCTATCAGTCCGGCAGCCACTACGCGACCATTCAGGGCCTCGAGCAGTATCTCAAGCCCGACCAGATCAACCTGTCGTTCAACGACGGGCTCCTGTTCAGCCGCATGGAGCTTCTGATCGACCGCAAGGTGCCGGCGGCGTCGCTGTTCTCAGGGCCGTATTATTTCCTCGAGCAGCTCGGCTTCCGCAAAATCATCGACACCACCTTCATGATGGCGTCGATGGTCACCGGCACGCCGGACCCGGAAGACGTGCGCAAATTTTTCCGGGCGCTGCGCCGGGCGCAACGCGACATCGACCTGCGGCCGGAACTGTTCACGCACTACTACAAGAGGGAATTCCCGGTGCGCTTCCACGCCCAGATGGATACGCGGCGCTGGGGCCCCGGCGAGCGGCTGGTGTTCGAGCCGTATTCGAAGCAGACCTTCGACGAATCCTTCGAGTGGATCGAGCAGCACGGCATCTTCCCGCGCAGCGAAATGGGCTCCGGCAACTACGAAACCTCGATCTTCCACTAAGAGGCTGTCTCGAAACTAGCTCTGTGAGAGTTCGCCCGGCTCCAAGATGATCCGCAACTCTTTGGCGCTGATAGAACCGCTCACCCCGTAGCTCGCGCTCCACTCGAGACGGAAGCCCCGGTCGAGTCTGGTGATCTCCAGGTCGAAGATGACAGCCGGCACGATATCGAAGTTGGTGCAGTTGATCGCGCTGACGGCCTCCAGGGCGAGGGTGATCACGACATGCTTATCGAGAACAAAATAACCCCGCGCATCCACTTTGTTCGTCATGTTCCAGGCGTGGATGCGAAGCAGCCCCGATCCCTTGCCGGAGAAGGTAATCTCCAGCAGATTTGTATCGTGGAAACGCGGCACGCGCCCAAACCAGTCGAACAGTGCCTCGCCTCCGGGAATGTCGTGCAAGACGGACCCAGACATCGTTAGTGGCTCGCGAGTGGGGTGGTCGAGCTTATGCTGCTTCAACGGGAATGATGAAGCCTTCCTGAGACTGCCAAGGCTTAAGCGGCATCGAGGTGTTCGCGCACCAGCGCGAACACCTCGTGGAACATCTGCGGCGTCAGCACGCCGGTGTTCGTGTTGTAGCGCGAGCAATGATAGCTATCGAATAATTTGAATTCGCCCATCGCGTGCGCGCGGCCGTGCGCGAAAGGGTAGAGCGATCTGCGCAAATCCCGCGCCACGATCAATGTCTCGTGGGCGATGCGTGCCGAGCGCGATGACGGCGCGCAGCCGCGGCATTTCCGCGATCGTCGCAGTGAGGAAAGGCCGGCAGGTCGCGATCTCCTGCGGCGTCGGCTTGTTCTCCGGCGGCACGCAGCGCACCGCATTGGTGATGCGGCAATCGATCAGTTCGAGGCCGTCATCGGGGCGGGCCTGATAGTGGCCGCGGGCGAAGCCGAATTCGATGCAGCGTGCGTAGAGCAGATCGCCGGCATAATCGCCGGTGAACGGCCGGCCGGTGCGGTTGGCGCCGCGCAGTCCGGGCGCCAGGCCGACGATGAGGAGGCGCGCGTCGCGCGGCCCGAACGATTTCGACCGGCGCGTTGAACCATTGCGGCTCCTGCTCACGCCAGGTTTTGCGAAAAGCGACGAGGCGAGGACAGCGCGGGCAATCGCGGCCCGGCATGTCGGCCGGGCGCGCCTTCGCTTCAGTCGTTGGCGATGCGGGCATGATTTCCGAAACGTGTTTGGCGATTTTTCGGAAACGATCATGCTCCGACGCTAGTCGTCTTCGAACTCGTCGTCGGCTTCGACGTCGACCCGCGGCGCGGTGGCGGCGCTGCGCTGCAGGAATTGCGGGGTGTGGCGCGGCTCGCGGCCTTCGCGCGGTTCCCGAGGCTCACGCATCTCTCTGGGCTCCCGCATCGGCCGCTCCGACGGATCGCGGCCGACCTTGGACTGCAGCTCCACGATGTCGACGAACTGGTCGGCCTGGCGGCGCAGCTCGTCGGCGACCATCGGCGGCTGGGTCGAGATCGTCGACACCACGATGACGCGCACGCCGCGGCGCTGCACCGCTTCCACCAGCGAGCGGAAGTCGCCGTCGCCGGAGAACAGCACCATCTGGTCGATATGCGGCGCGAGCTCCATGGCGTCGACCGCGAGCTCGATGTCCATGTTGCCCTTGACCTTGCGGCGGCCGGTCTGGTCGACGAACTCCTTGGTCGCCTTGGTGACGACGGTGTAGCCGTTGTAGTCGAGCCAATCGATCAGCGGCCGGATCGAGGAATATTCCTGATCCTCGATCACCGCGGTGTAATAGAAGGCGCGCACCAGATAGCCGCGCGACTGGAACTCGCGCAGCAGCCTCTTGTAGTCGATATCGAAGCCGAGCGATTTGGCGGTGGCGTAAAGATTGGCGCCGTCAATGAAGAGCGCGATTTTTTCGACTTGTGCTGACATGATGTCTCTCTACCGTCTCTCGTGATGAAACCGGATCAGCCGCAATGCGTTCGACGTGTCCGGCGTTTATCAAATCTAGTTTGTCGCCAGCGGGACCATTCGGCGGACGAAGCGTTATCGCACGGTGGTAGTCCAATATGCTGGCGCCTAGTTGCGCAAGCACCGTGGCGAGATCACTGCGGCACGCCGTCGCGGCAAGTCCGAAAGTATGATTCGGAACGCCACGACTTAGTTCCCGGATTTTGGCGTAACAGAGCGCTGCGCGGCAGCCAAGTTAAAAATGGCCGCGAATTTCACACTTGAACTTCGGGGTCCGTGACTGTACGTAAACGCCATATTCATGCACAAGGCCCGGTTGCAGGGAAGCCCGCCGGAACCTCTTAGGAGTTAAACATGGCCCGTGTGACCGTCGAAGATTGCATCGACAAGGTCGAAAACCGGTTCGATCTCGTCCTGCTCGCCAGCCACCGCGCGCGCATGATCTCGTCCGGCACCCAGATCACCGTCGAGCGCGACAACGACAAGAACCCGGTCGTGGCGTTGCGCGAAATCGCCGAAGAGGCGGTCTCGCCCGAGGACCTCAAGGAGGAACTCGTCCATTCGCTGCAGAAATACGTCGAAGTCGACGAGCCGGAGCCCGAGGCGGTGCCGCTGATCGGCGCCCCCGGAACCGGTGTCGATGCCGACGACACCGACGTCACCACCGACCGGATGACCGAGGAAGAGCTGCTCAAGGGCCTGGAGGGGCTCACCCCGCCGGAAAGCGTGCCCGAGCCCGACGCCGGCGACGACGAGGAATAAGTCCCTGCGTCAGCAGGCCTTATCCGTCGCCATCCGTTAACGAAAATTTGGCCTTGGGCGGCGACTTTGGTCGCCGGGCCTGAGGATTTTGCGGTTCGTGGCCACGTCTTGTGGCGCCGGCGCAGCCCCATGATATCCTTGTGATCAGCTTTCGGCCGACTCTTGGAGCCGACGATCGCCCAAGGACCGTAATGCCGCGCTCGCCGACCGATGATCTGCCGCGGATGCAGAACCAGCCCCGTTCCCGGGTGCCGGCGGCGCGCGGCCCGAACCTGGTGCCCAAGGCCAACGGCGCGGAGGTTTCGGCAAAACCCCGCAAGCCGCGGATGATGCGGCAATACGAGCTGATCGACCGGGTCAAGCAGTACAACCCCGCGACCAACGAGGACCTGCTCAACCGCGCCTATGTCTACGCCATGCAGGCGCATGGCGAGCAGAAGCGCGATTCGGGCGACCCGTATTTTTCGCACCCCCTGGAAGTCGCCGCGATCCTCACCGACCTCAAGCTCGACGACGCCACCATCGCGGCGGCGCTGCTGCACGACACCATCGAGGATACCGACGCCACCCGCGCCGAGATCGACCGCGTGTTCGGCCACGACATCGGCCGTCTGGTCGAGGGCCTGACCAAGCTGAAAAAGCTCGATCTCGTCTCCAAGGAGGCCAAGCAAGCGGAGAATCTGCGCAAGCTCCTGCTCGCCATCGCCGACGACGTGCGGGTGCTGCTCATCAAGCTCGCCGACCGGCTGCACAACATGCGCACCTTGACGCACCGGCCGCCGGAAGCGCGCCGGCGCACGGCGGAGGAGACGCTCGACATCTATGCGCCGCTTGCCGGCCGCATGGGCATGCATGAGATGCGCGAGGAGCTCGAGGATCTGTCGTTCCGCGAGCTCAATCCCGACGCCTACAAGGTCATCACCGAGCGGCTTGAAGCGCTCGCCGCAAGATCGAGCGGCTGGATCAGCGAGATCGAGCAGCAGCTCGCCAAAAAGCTCGGCGACCGCGGCATCAGCGCCGAGGTTTTCGGCCGGCGCAAGCGCGCCTATTCGATCTGGCGCAAGATGGAGCGCAAGGCGGTCGGCTTCGAGCAGCTGTCGGATATTTTCGGCTTCCGCGTCGTCGTCGGCAACGTCGCCGAGTGCTACCAGGCGCTCGGCATCGTCCATATTACCTGGCCGGTCGTGCCGGGGCGCTTCAAGGATTACATCTCGACGCCCAAGCAGAACGATTACCGCTCGATCCACACCACGGTGATCGGGCCCGGCAAGCAGCGCGTCGAGCTGCAGATCCGCACCCGCGACATGCAGCAGATCGCCGAATACGGCATCGCCGCGCACGCGCTCTACAAGGACGGCGTCGGCTCGCCGACCGAGATGCTGTCGCGCGAGTCGAACGCCTATGCCTGGCTGCGCCGCACCATCGAGCTTCTGGCCGAAGGCTCCAATCCGGAAGAATTTCTGGAGCACACCAAGCTCGAACTGTTCCACGACCAGGTGTTCTGCTTCACGCCGAAGGGCAAGCTGATCGCGCTGCCGCGCGGCGCCACGCCGATCGATTTCGCCTATGCGGTGCACACCGACGTCGGCAATATGGCGATCGGCGCCAAGATCAACGGCAAGATCGGGCCGCTGTCTTCGCCGCTGCAAAACGGCGACGAGGTGCAGATCCTGACCTCGAAGGCGCAGACCGCGCCGCCGGCCGCCTGGGAATCGATCGTGGTGACCGGCAAGGCGCGCGCCGCCATCCGCCGCGCCACCCGCGAGGCGGTGCGCAGCCAATATTCGGCGTTCGGCCGGCGCATCGTCGAGCGGCTGTGCCAGCGCGCCAAGATCGAATATTCCGACGAGAAGCTCGAAGGCGCGCTGCCGCGGCTGGCGCGCGCCTCGATCGACGACGTGATTTCGGCGGTCGGCCGCAGCGAGATGCGGGCGTCCGACGTCGTGCGCGCCATGTATCCCGACTACAAGGACGAGCGCGTCACGCCGCTGGCGCCGAAGGCGGAGAGCGGCTGGTTCGGCCTGAAATGGGCCAAGGCGGTGAAGTTCAAGCTGCCCGGCGGCGGCGAGGATGGCACGTCGCTGCCGATCCGCGGCATCAACACCGATCTGCCGGTGCGCTTTGCGCCGAACGGCGGCGCGGTGCCGGGCGACCGCATCGTCGGCATCATGACGCCGGGCGAGGGCATCACCATCTATCCGATCCATTCGGACGCGCTGAAGCAGTTCGAGGACGAGCCGGATCGCTGGCTCGACGTGCGCTGGGACGTCGACGACAAGGCGCCGCAGCGCTTTCCGGCGCGGCTTGCGGTGCAATCGGTCAACGAGCCGGGCACGCTTGGCGCAGATCGCCCAGGTCATCGCCGAGCACGACGGCAATATCGACAACATCAAAATGACGCGGCAGTCGCCGGATTTCACCGAGCTGACCATCGATCTCGAAGTCTATAACCTCAAGCACCTGACTTCGATCATCTCGCAATTGCGGGCGAAGAAAGTGGTCGCCAACGCCGAGCGCGTGAACGGCTAGCCGGTTCGGCGCGAGGAGCGACATAACCTCATGGCTGCGAACCCGCCCATTCGCCTCGGCGTCAACATCGACCACGTCGCCACCGTGCGCAATGCGCGCGGCGGGCGGCATCCCGATCCGGTGAAGGCCGCCGAGATCGCGATCGCGGCCGGCGCCGACGGCATCACCGCGCATCTGCGCGAAGATCGCCGCCACATCGTCGACGACGACATCGCGCGCCTCAAGGAGCGCATTACAAAGCCGCTCAATCTCGAAATGGCGGCGACGCCGGAGATGGTGGGCATCGCCTGCAAGGTGCGCCCGCATGCCGCCTGCATCGTTCCCGAGCGGCGGGCGGAGCGCACCACCGAAGGCGGGCTCGACGCCGCCGGCCAGCGCGAGGCGCTGCGCGCAGCGTCGGCAAGCTCGCCGAAGCCGGCATCCGCGTTTCGCTGTTCATCGCCGCCGAGCCGGCGCAGATCGAGGCCGCCGCCGCGATCGGCGCGCCGGTCATCGAGATTCACACCGGCGCCTGGTGCGATGCCTTGGCGGCGGGCGACGCCGCGGCCGGCACCGCCGAGTTCGAGCGCATCGTGCGCGGCGCCAAGCGTGCCAACGGCGTGGGCCTTGAAGTCCATGCCGGCCACGGCCTCGATTTCGTCACCGCGGCAACGATCGCGGCGTTGCCCGAGATCGCCGAGCTCAATATCGGGCATTTCCTGATCGGCGAGGCGATTTTCGACGGCCTCGGCGAGGTGGTGCGCAAGATGCGCGCGGCGATGGATCGCGGCCGGCGCCACAGCGGAGCTGCGCGATGATCCTCGGCATCGGCTCCGACATCTCCGACGTGCGCCGCATCGCCAAGGTGATCGAGCGCCACGGCGACCGCTTCATCGACCGCATCTTTACGCCGACCGAGCGCGCCCGCGCCGAACGGCGCCGCAACCGGGTCGAGACCTATGCCAAGCGCTTCGCCGCCAAGGAGGCCTGCGCCAAGGCGCTCGGCACCGGCATCCGCGCCGGCGTGTGGTGGCGCGACATGGGCGTCGTCAATCTGCCGTCGGGGCGGCCGACCATGGAGCTCACCGGCGGCGCCAAGCGGCGCCTCGAGGCGATCACGCCCAAAGGCTACGAGGCGCGCATCGACCTCACCATCACCGACGAGGGGCCGATGGCGCAGGCCTTCGTCATCATCTCGGCGGTCGCTGTGACGGCGGTTTGAAGAGCGCCGTGCCGTCGGTTCGACTTACGGCGTTTTGCGAATGCGAGTCGCCGATGGCAGCGATGAAAAATTCGTCATGTTCCGTTTGGCAGGTTGCAAGCTCATGTAATCATTCGATAAAACGGCATTGCGCGACGTCGCGGCGAAACCCCGCGCGCAATTGCGCCTGGGGTATTGAGAGGCTACAAGATCGCGGGGCGCGGGGCGGGACGCGTGGACCGCAGGACGATAGGCCGATGAGCGTGCAGACCGGAACCAAAAAGAAAGAGGGTGGCCTCGCCGAGACGATCCGCGTGGTCTTCAATGCCCTCATCATCGCGCTCGTCATCCGCACCTTTCTGTTTCAGCCCTTCAACATCCCGTCCGGCTCGATGATTCCGACGCTTCTGGTCGGCGATTATCTGTTCGTCTCGAAATATTCCTACGGCTATACCCACTACTCGTTTCCGTTCTCGCCGCGGATTTTCTCCGGCCGCTTCATGGGCGGCACGCTCAAGCGCGGCGACGTCGTGGTGTTCCGGCTGCCGAAGGACGACTCCATCGACTACATCAAGCGCGTCATCGGGCTGCCCGGCGACAAGATTCAGATGATCGACGGCGTGCTCAACATCAACGGCGAGCCGGTCAAGCGCGAGCGCATCGAAGACTTCGTCACCGACGACGACGGCGTCGTGCAGCGCGTCAAGCGCTACAGGGAGACGCTGCCGAACGGCGTCATCTACACCACGCTCGATCTCACCGATAACGGCTTCTACGACAACACGCCGGTCTACAACGTGCCGCCCGGCCATTATTTCATGATGGGCGACAACCGCGACAACTCGACCGACAGCCGGGTGCTCAGCGCGGTCGGCTACGTTCCGTACGAAAACATCATCGGCAAGGCGCAGATCATTTTCTTCTCGATCAAGGACGGCACGCACGTGTGGGAAGTCTGGCGCTGGCCCTGGGACGTGCGCTGGGGCCGGATGTTCACGCTGGTCAGATGAGCCGCCGCGGCAAAGCATCCCCCACACTTCCTTCTGCCGTGAGCGGGGGAGCAAAGGGCGGGGGCCGCCGCGAACCGCCCGCCGAAGAACTCGTCGCCGCCAAAGCCGCCGCCAAAGTGGCCGAGGCCGCGCCCGCCGACGGCCAGAAAGAACCGCGCCGCCGCCGCCGCGGCACCGTGCTCGAGGAGCGCATCGGCTATCGCTTCAAGGACGGCACGCTGCTCGATTGCGCGCTCACCCACATTTCCGCGCTCAAGGGCTCGCGCAACCGCGCCGGCTCCTATCAGCGGCTCGAATTCCTCGGCGATCACGTGCTCGGCCTGGTGATTTCCGACGTGCTGTTCCGCGCCTTCCCGAAAGCCGACGAAGGCGAGCTGTCGCGCCGGCTCGCCGATCTGGTGCGCAAGGAGACCTGCGCCGAGATCGCCGTCACCATCGAGCTCGGCGCCGCGATCAAGCTCGGCTCGTCGGAGGCCAATGCCGGCGGCCGCAAGCGCCCGGCCATCCTCGCCGACGTCTGCGAGGCGCTGATCGGCGCGGTCTATCTCGACGGCGGCTATCCGGCGGCGGAAGGCTTGGTCGAACGGCTGTGGCAGGTTCGCATGCAGGCGAAGGCGCAGCCGCTGCGCGATCCCAAGACGGTGTTGCAGGAATGGGCGCAAGCGCGCGGCCTGCCGACGCCGGTCTATCGCGAAGTCGCGCGCACCGGTCCCGATCACAGTCCGGAATTCCGCGTTGCCGTGCAGCTGCCCAATTTCGCGCCTGCCGAAGGCTCCGGCCGTTCCAAGCGCGCCGCCGAGCAGGCCGCCGCCGCCGCCATGCTGACGCGCGAGCGCGTCAAGCCCGAACGGCGCAATGGCTGAGGTCACGCCGCGCCGGCGGAGCCAACGACCCGCTGCGGCTTCGTGGCGCTGATCGGGGCGCCCAATGTCGGCAAATCGACCCTGGCCAACGCGCTGGTCGGCGCCAAAATCTCCATCGTCACGCCCAAAGTGCAGACCACCCGCACGCTGGTGCGCGGCATCGCCATCGAGGGCGCGGCGCAGCTCATCTTCGTCGATACGCCGGGAATTTTTTCGCCGCGGCGGCGGCTCGACCGCGCCATGGTGGCGACCGCCTGGGGCTCGACCCACGACGCCGATATCGTCGCGCTGTTGATCGACGCCCACAAAGGCCTGCACGAGGACGACGAGGCGATCCTGCGCACGCTCGGCGATGTCCGCTCCGCCAAGGTGCTGGTGCTCAACAAGGTCGATCTGGTCGAAAAACCCGCGCTGTTGACGCTTACCCAAACGCTCAACGAACGCATGGCCTTCGCCGCGACCTTCATGATCTCGGCGCACTCCGGCGACGGCGTCGCCGATCTCAAAAGCTTCTTCGCCGCGCATGTGCCGGCCGGACCGTGGCTTTATCCGGAGGACCAGATCTCGGACGCGCCGATGCGCCAGCTTGCCGCCGAGATCACCCGCGAAAAGCTTTTTCTGCGGCTGCATCAGGAATTGCCCTATCAGTCGACGGTCGAGACCGAAGTCTGGAAGGAGCTCCGCGACGGCGCCGTGCGCATCGAGCAGACCATCTATGTCGAGCGCGAAAGCCAGCGCAAAATCGTCCTCGGCAAGGGCGGCCAGGCGATCAAGGCGATCGGGGCCGCGGCGCGCAAGGACATCGCCGCGGCGATCGAGCAGCCGGTGCATCTGTTCCTGTTCGTCAAAGTGCGGGAAGGCTGGGGCGACGATCCGGAGCGCTATCGCGAAATGGGCCTGGAATTTCCGAAGGAGTGATACAAATCGCCTGCGGGCGCGCTAAATAGCTGCCATGCAATGGACCGATGAAGGCATCGTGCTCGGCGTCAAGCGCCATGGCGAGACGAGCGTCATTCTCGAATTGATGACGCTGGAGCGCGGCCGGCATCTCGGCCTGGTGCGCGGCGGCGGCGGCACGCGGCTGCGCGGCGTCTTGCAGCCGGGCAATTCGCTGCGCGCGACGTGGCGGGCGCGGCTCGACGAGCATCTCGGCAATTATGCGGTCGAGGGCCTCAACCTGCGCGCCGCCGGCTACCTCGCGGCGGCGCACGCGGTGCACGGCGTCACCCATCTCGCGGCGCTGTGCCGGCTGCTCGCCGAGCGCGAGCCGCATGCGGCGATCTACGGCACGCTCGATGCGATCCTCGATCGGTTCGACGATCCGCTGGTCGCGGCGGCCTCGATCGCGCGGTTCGAGCTCGACTTTCTCGCCGAGCTTGGCTTTGGCCTCGATCTGAGCTGTTGCGCCGCCACCGGAACGACGGCCGACCTGATCTACGTGTCGCCGCGCTCGGGCCGCGCGGTGTCGCGCGCCGCGGGCGAAGACTACCGCGACAAGCTCCTGGCGCTGCCGGCATTCCTGCGTGACGATGCCGCGCCGGCATCCGCCGCCGATGTCGCCGACGCATTTGCCATGACCGGCTTTTTTCTCGATCGGCACGCGTTTGCGCCGCGCGGTCTTGCCGTGCCGGAGGCGCGGGCGCGGTTCGTCACCGCCATCGCCCACGCGTTCGCCGCAGCCGCAGGCCGCTCTGCTTGAATCGCGCCGGTCACCACCAGCGGGCGTTCAGCAAGCAGCCGCAATGGCGGAAGCCGTACGGGTCCGGCCAGCAGGAATAGTGATAATTGGTCGGGCAGGCCGGGATGTAATTGTAACCGTAGCCCCACCCCCAGCCCGTGGTGTAGCCGCCGTGGTAATTGTCCTGCACCGGTTGCGTCAGCGGTGTGGCATTGGGCATGGCGGCGATGCCGCCGGGCGCCGCCGATAGTGACGTCGCGCCGAGACCGATCGCTGCCGCGATAAAGGCCGCCGTCATGACTGCGCGCATGGTTGTCTCCCACTGCCGGCTGTGAGCGTGAAGCGTGTCTAACGCTTCCGCCGCACCGCGTCTACGATTCGTCACGCGGCGAAAAATACGCCGATTCAAGCACTTAATCATCCCTTGTTCGGGCGCCATAACCGCGCTAGCGCTTGGCTTCCATGAACAAGAAAGTGATTCCCCCCGATCCCGAGGGCGTGCAGGAAATCGCGCTGCGCGAGGCGCTCGAGGAGCGCTATCTCGCCTACGCGCTGTCCACCATCATGCACCGCGCGCTGCCCGACGCGCGCGACGGGCTCAAACCCGTGCATCGCCGCATCCTCTACGGCATGCGGCGGCTGCGGCTTGATCCCGGCACCACGTTCAAGAAGTCGGCAAAAATCGTCGGCGACGTGATGGGCAATTTCCATCCGCACGGCGACCAGGCGATCTATGACGCGCTGGTGCGGCTGGCGCAGGATTTTTCCTCGCGCTATCCGCTGGTCGACGGCCAGGGCAATTTCGGCAATGTCGACGGCGATAATCCCGCCGCCATGCGCTACACCGAGGCGCGGCTGACCGAAGTGGCGCGGCTTCTGATCGACGGCATCGACGAGGACGCCGTCGATTTCCGCCCGACCTACGACGGCAGCGAGGAAGAGCCGGTGGTGCTGCCGGCGGCCATCCCCAATCTGCTGGCCAACGGCTCGCAAGGCATTGCGGTGGGCATGGCGACCTCGATCCCGCCGCACAACATGGCCGAGCTGTGCGACGCCGCGCTGCATCTGATCGATCAGCCCAATGCGCGGACCAAGACGCTGCTCAAATACGTGCTCGGGTCCGGATTTCCCGACCGGCGGCATCGTCGTCGATCCGCCGGAGGCGATTGCGGAAGCCTATGCGACCGGGCGCGGCTCGTTCCGCGTGCGCGCGCGCTGGACAACCGAGGATACCGGCCGCGGCACCTATCAGATCGTGGTCACGGAAATTCCGTGGCAGGTGCAGAAGATGCGGCTCGTCGAGCGCATCGCCGAGCTGATGAACGAAAAGAAGCTGCCGCTCTTGGCCGACATGCGCGACGAATCGGCCGAAGACGTGCGCATCGTGTTCGAGCCGCGCTCGCGCGCGGTCGATCCGGCGCTGCTGATGGAGAGCCTGTTCAAGCTCACCGAGCTTGAAAGCCGCGTGCCGCTCAACATGAACGTGCTGGTGCACGGCCGCATTCCGAAGGTCGTCGGCCTTGCCGAAGCGCTGAGCGAATGGCTCGCGCACCGCCGCGACGTGCTGCTGCGCCGCTCGCGCCATCGGCTGGCGCAGATCGAGCATCGGCTCGAAGTGCTTGGGCGGCTATCTGGTCGCCTATCTCAACCTCGACAAGGTCATCAAGATCATCCGCAACGAGGATGAGCCGAAGCCGGTGTTGATGAAGACGTTCAAGCTCTCCGAGGTCCAGGCCGACGCCATCCTCAATATGCGGCTGCGCAATCTGCGCCGGCTCGAAGAGATGGAGATCCGCGCAGGAGGACAAAGACCTGCGCGCGGAGAAGAAATCCATCGAGGAGCTGCTGCGCTCGGAAAAGGCGCAGTGGAAGAAGATCGCCGAGCAAATCCGCGAGGTGCGCACCACGTTCGGGCCGAAGACGCCGCTCGGCAAGCGCCGCACCACCTTCGCCGAGGCGCCCGAGCATGACGAGGCCGCGATCGAGGAGGCTTTGGTCGAGCGCGAGCCGATCACCGTCGTGGTCTCGGAGAAGGGCTGGATCCGGGCGTTGCGCGGCCAGGTCGCCGATCTGTCCAGCCTCGCCTTCAAGACCGACGACGGCTTGAAGCTCGCGTTCTTCGCCGAGACCACGTCGAAGCTTCTGGTCTTCGCCACCAACGGCCGCTGCTACACCATCGAAGCGGCGAAGCTGCCGGGCGGCCGCGGCCACGGCGAGCCGGTCCGGCTGTTCATCGAGATCGAGCAGGAGGCCGACGTCGTCGCGGTGTTCCGCTATCAGGGCGGCCGCAAGCTCGTGGTGGCGAGCAAAGCGGGCAGGGGCTTTGTCGTGCCCGAGGACGAGTGCCTCGGCAATACCCGCAAGGGCAAGCAGGTGCTCAACGTCAAACCGCCCGACGAAGCGCGCGCCATCGCGCCGGTCGAGGGCGAGCTGGTGGCCGCGATCGGCGAGAACCGCAAGATGGTGTTCTTCGCGCTCGACCAGGTGCCGGAGATGGGCCGCGGCCGCGGCGTGCGGCTGCAGCGCTACAAGGACGGCGGGCTGTCCGACATCACGACGTTCAAGGCGGACGAAGGCTTGACCTGGATCGATTCCGCCGGCCGCAGTTTCAATCTATCGATCAAGGAGCTCGCCGCCTGGCGCGGCAATCGCGCCGACGCCGGCAGGGTCAAGCCGGAACGTTTCCTCACCAACCTGAAATTCGGCCGCCGCGTCGAGAACGGCAGCGGCAAGGAAAACGGCAAGGACGCAAGCGAGTCGTAGCGGTCTTTCTCGGCCTCGATCCGGTGCTAGATTGCTGTCGAAACCCACGGAGCGAGCCATGCCCGGGACTGCTCTCACACGCCGCACGGTGTTGGCGGCCATGGCGGCCGCGCCTCTTATCGGACAGGTGCAGCGCGCAGTCCGCATGGCCGACCCGGCCGGTGCGGGTCATGGTGCCGTATCCGCCGGCCGGCGGCGCCGACACCACGGCGCGCATCATCTACGCAAAACTCGGCGAAGATCTCGGCCAGCCATTCGCCATCGAAAATCGCGGCGGCGCCGGCGGCACCATCGCCGAGGCCATGGTCGCCAAGGCCGATCCCGATGGCTACACCATCCTGCACGACGCCACCGCGTTCTCGGTGAACGGCTCGCTCTATCCGGATTTGCCGTTCGACTACCGCAAGGATTTCGATCCGGTTTTCCTGGTCGGCCTGGTGGCGAATATTTTGGTCTGCACGCCGTCGCTGCCGGTGAACACCGTGGCCGACGTGATCGCCTATGCCAAGGCGTCGCCCGACGGCATCGACATGGCGTCGTCCGGCAACGGCACCTTGCAACATTTGTTGCTCGAATTGTTCAAGCGCACCGCCGGCATCAAGATCAATCACATCCCGTATCGCGGCGGCGGGCTGGCGATCACCGATGTCATGGCGGGCCAGGTGAAATTCGTTTTCTCGAACGGTTCCGCGGTGGTCGGATTGGTCAAGTCCGGCAAGGTGAAAGCGATCGCGCAGACCGGCAAGGGGCGGCTTGCGAGCCTGCCGGACATTCCGGCCATGTCCGACACGCTGCCCGGATTCGAAGGCTATGACTGGAACGGCGTGTTCGTGCCGCACGGCACGCCGGCGCCGATCGTGCAAAAGCTCAATGCCGGCCTCAACAAGGCGCTGGCTTCGCCGCAAGTGAGCACGCGCTTCGCCGATCTCAACATCGAATCGCGGCAGAACACGCCGGAAGAATTCGGCGCCTACATCGACGCGCAGATGGCGCTGTGGAGCCGCGTCGTCAAAGACGCCAATATCAAATTGGGTTGACGTGGCTACGGCGTAGCGAGCGGGAAATTATTCCACCCGCGCCCAGCCGTCCGGCGTCAGGCGCTCCTGCGGCAGGAAGCGGCTCTTGTAGTCCATCTTGCGCGAGCCGCGCACCCAATAGCCGAGATAGACGTAGGCCAAGCCCATGCTGCCGCGCGCGGGCGATGTGGTCGAGCACCATCAGCGTGCCGAGCGAGCGCGCCGCCTCGTCGGGCTCGAAAAACGAATAGACCATGGACAGGCCGTCGCCGAGCACGTCGGTCAGCGCCACGGCAAGGAGATCGCCGCGCTTGTCCCGGCCGTCCTCCGCTTGCGGGCGAGGGCGGTGGGCTCGCGCCGCGATATTCGATGATGCGGGTCTCGATGTGGCTGTCCTCGACCATCATGGCGTAGTCGAGCACGGTCATGTCGGCCATGCCGCCGTCGCGGTGCCGGGAATCGAGATAGGCGCGGAACACCGAATATTGCTCGGAGGTCGGCACGGCGACGCGCATCTCGCCGGTGATGTCGTCGTTGCGCTTGACGATGCGGCGCATGCCGCGGGTCGGGCGGAAATCGTCGGCGACGACGCGCA
The DNA here is from genome assembly GCA_963831975.1 of uncultured Alphaproteobacteria bacterium. GTDB lineage: Bacteria > Pseudomonadota > Alphaproteobacteria > Rhizobiales > Xanthobacteraceae > BOG-931. Next base: position 46,005 of record CAWHSO010000018.1, on the reverse strand, counting down.
CCGAAACGCAGGCGCGGCAGCCCTCGCAAGCCGGCCGGTAGGCGATCGATTGGCTGCGGCGGAAGCCGCCGTGGGTGAGGATGTTGTTGAGCTCGCCGGCGCGCTCGCCGACCAGGTGGGTGAATACCTTGCGCTCCTCCTTGCCGCCGAGATAGGGGCACGGCGACGGAGCGGTCAGGTAGAATTGCGGCGTGTCACGCGAGTGCTGGGTCACGGGGCGGTTCGGCGTTGCGTCGCGGCCGGCTACGAATCCGGCCGCCGCCTAGGATCGCCCGACAGCGCGCGCACGTCAAAGGCGAAATCTGGCCCATGACCCAATTTGGCTCATGGGCTGGAATCCTTATTGGAGCATGATCTTATCCGACCAATACCGGATCGTCCGACACTTTTCGGGATCATGCTCTAGCGCCGCAGCCGCGCGCGCAACGAAGCCGCCCGAGCCGGGTTGTTGATGAGCACCGTGCCGACCAGCATGTCGTGCAGCAGGCGCCGGCGGGCGTTGAACAAGCCGACCAGGAGGATGAACGGCGTCAAAACGCTGACACTGACCCAGTAGACGACGGCATGCACGGCGCCGAGCAGGAAATAGGCGGGCGCGCCGTACCAGGTGCGGATTTCCAGCTCCATGGCGCGCATCCCGATGGTGGCCGACGCCGCGCTGCCCATGGTCACGCCGTAATAGACCAGCGCCCAGATCACCGACGCCGGCGACAGCAGCCAGAACAGCATCCAGCCGAGGCCCAGCGTCACGATGCCGAACAGGAAGATGAATATCGCGGCCGCCATCAGCGGGAACGGCGATGATGATGACATCGATGAAAAAGGCCACCAGGCGCCGCGACAGCACGCCCTCGAACAGCTCCGGATTGGCGGCCGGATCGTAGGCGTGCGGCTTGACGTCGAGCGAGACGCCGATCCGCGCACGGTCCAGAATTTGTCATGATGAACCCTCGATCTTTGGACGCCAACGCACTTGGCGGAACGACGGACGCCACCCCAAATGGGGAAACGCGCCCGCCAATGCAAGGGGTTGTTTCGGCGATGGTAACGCTTGCCGATATCGAAGCCGCCCGGCGCACCATCGCCGGCCACGTGCTGCGCACGCCGCTGTTGCCGTCGCCGCCGCTGTCGGCGCTCACCGGCGCCGAGATTTTCGTCAAGTACGAGAATTTGCAGGTCACCAACTCGTTCAAGGAGCGCGGCGCCTGCGTCAAGCTTGCCGCGCTTAGCGCCGACGAGCGCCGCCGCGGCGTCATCGCGATGTCCGCCGGCAACCATGCCCAGGCGGTCGCCTATCACGCCCGCCGCCTCGCCATACCGGCGACCATCGTCATGCCGGAGACGACGCCGTTCGTGAAAATCAAAGCGACCGAAGCGCTCGGCGCCACTGTCGTGCTCGACGGCGAGACGCTTGCGGAAGCGCAGGCGCGGGCCGAGGCGATCGCCGCCGAGCATGATCTCGTCTGGGTGCATCCTTACGACGATCCGCACATCATCGCCGGCCAAGGCACCATCGCGCTGGAAATGCTGGAGGACGCGCCCGATCTCGACATGCTCGTCATCCCGATCGGCGGCGGCGGCCTGATCGCCGGCAACGCCATCGCGGCGCGCGCCAAAAAGCCGTCGATCGAGATCGTCGGCGTCGAATGCGCGCTCTATCCGGCGATGTGGAACGCGATCCATGGCGGCAACCTGCCGTGCGGCGGCGCGACGCTGGCGGAAGGCATCGCGGTGAAGAATGTCGGCGCGCTGACGCTGCCGATCGTGCGGGAATTGGTGAGCGATATCATTCTGGTCGATGAGCCGCTGATCGAGAGCGCGGTCAACGCGTTCCTGACCTTGCAAAAAGCCATGGCGGAAGGCGCCGGCGCCGCGGGCCTTGCCGCCATGCTGGCGGAGCCGGAGCGCTTCGCCGGCCGCAAGGTCGGATTGATCCTGTGCGGCGGCAATATCGATCCGCGCATCCTGGCGTCCGTCATGGTGCGCGAACTGGAACGGGAGGACCGCATCGTATCGTTCCGCCTGACCATTCCCGACCGGCCGGGAATTTTGGGCCAGATCGCAAGCCGCCTCGGCGGGCTCGGCGCCAATATCCTCGCCGTCAATCATCACCGCCTGTTCCTCGACGTGCCGGCCAAGGGCGCCAAGCTCGACGTCACCATGGAGACGCGCGACGGCACCCACGCCGAGGAAATTTTCCGCGCGCTGACCGACGACGGCTACCGGCCGATGCGCTTGGCCAGCGGCGCGGTGCTGGAGTGAATGCTGCTTTGTTTATTAGACGGCCGGCGATCTTGTGGATAGCTGAAGATTTTGGGTGCTGCGCTTCAGGCTGATGGTGAAACGAGGTCACCGTGGTTACGGGCCTCAAGCATCAGAAGGAGAAGCGCAGCATGGACCATTTTGCTGGACTGGACGTATCGGTCAAGGAGACCAGCGTCTGCATTGTGGATGACACTGGCAGGATCGTTCGCGAAGTGAAGGTAGCGAGCGAGCCGGAAGCTCTGCTGGCGGTGCTGACAAACCCCGCCTGTCGCTTCAAACGGATTGGGCTGGAAGCCGGACCGCTGTCGCAATGGCTTTTCAGCGCTCTCGCCGAAGCGGGTTTGCCGGTGATCTGTGTCGAGACGCGGCACATGAGGGCTGTGCTGAAGGCGCAGATCAACAAGACCGACCGCAACGATGCACGCGGCATCGCGCAGATGATGCGGGTGGGGCTTTACCGTCCGGTGCATGTGAAGACGCTACGCAGTCAGAAACTGCGGATGTTGCTGACCCATCGCAAGCTGTTGCAGTCGAAGGCTATCGCCATCGAGAACGACCTGCGCGGTACTTTGCGTAACTTCGGTCTCAAGGTCGGCATGGTCGGGATGGCGAAGTTCGAGGCCCGCATCAAGGAGCTGGTCGAGAACCTCCCCGACTTGGCCGTCTCTGGTCGAACCGCTGCTCATTGTCCGGCGGGTGCTTCGCGAGCAGATCGGCATCCTGCATCGCCGCTTGCTTGCCGATCGTCCGGGACGATGTCGTGTGCCGGCGTCTGATGACCGTTCCCGGTGTCGGTCCCGTGGTGGCGCTGACCTATCGCTCCACCGTCGACGTGCCAGCTCGCTTTCGGAACTCCAAGCGGTCGGGGCGGTGTTTGGACTGACGCCATCCCGGCATCAATCCGGCGAGAGCGACCGCCCCGGTAGCTTATCGCGGTGCGGCGATGAGATGATGCCGGCCATGCTCTACGAAGCGGCTCAGGTCATGCTGGTTCGTTCGATAAGATGGTCCTGGCTCAAGGCCTGGGCGATGAAGATCGCCAGGCATCGCGGGATGAAGAAGGCGATCGTTGCGCTGGCACGCCGGTTGGCCGTGGTCATGCACCGCATCTTGGTTGTCGGCACCGAGTTCCGCTGGACCCGGTACATGCCGTAGCAGCATGAAAGTCGTGCAGGATCAAAAGCGATAGCAGGAAACTTGAGCTCCACCCAGCGGTGGAATGATGTCCCTCGCGGGACGATGGATGAGGTGAGTTCGTGTGTCCGCTTGGACCCGTCGTCCGTCTGACGGCAAGGCCGCGGTAAAGATTGTTCCGCCTCGTCTTCGAATCCCATGATGGAAGGGCCTTAGTGCCGTTTCCGAAGAGAAGCACGAGCCCTTGAGTGACATCGACACTGTAGTGGTGGGTAGTCAGAAAGCGCTTGAGTTCCACATTCTCCACCCAGTCGCCCCGGTCGCCGAGCACGTCTCTGATGCGGTCGCCCAGTAACTCCATGTCTGGATCAGTGACGCAAATTGACATGTCGCGGTGAGTTGCTGGCTGGTTACTGACCGGCTCATAGCGATCCAGGGCCAGCATCTGTCGAGCGATGCGCGGATCGCTGCTGCGCAACAGGCGGATGTCGTCGATCTGCTTGATCAGCATCACCAAACGATCAAGGCCGATGCCCATAGCCAGCCCAGACCACTGCTGACTTGGCAAATTACTCTCGTTCAGAAGCCACGGGTGGATTTCTCCGCATTCGAGGACCTCAACCCACCGCTCACCGATCTGCACTTCCACCTCTAGGCCATTCATCGTGTAGGGATGAATGGTCTCGTTGCAGCGATAGGCACGGCCCAGGCAGCAAGGTCTCGACGACCACCGCGATCATCTCCAAAAGATCCGTTCGGCGAAGCCGACTTTGCCGCGCGATCCAGAAATCCGTCTGGTGCGGTTCGCCAACGTGCAAGCGGTCCACAACATCGCGGCGATAGACCAGCCCGGGGCACACGATTAGCCGATCGCATTCGGTTTCCGCCAGCAGTGCCGGAATGGCCGCAGTTGTGTGGGTCCGCAGCATGTGCTTCTCGTCGACGTAATGCGAGTAGCGCGCCGAACGTGCTATCGCGTCAGGTTCGTAGAACAGCCTGTCGTAGTTATCGGTGATCAGAACAACCGGAGGTCTTCGGACGACGTTGGCCGGAAGTCCGGACCATCGCTCGATGGCCAGGTCAGGTTTGTCATCAGGATATTGATCGCGTGTCGACCCTGATCCGGGTCGGTTAAGTCACGCAGCGCCAGATATCGATCGAGACGTTCTAGACTTAGTCGCGAAACCCCATTGGAGTGAGCCTTTCGTTTGCCGAGAATGGACCATGGAGAAGAATCATCCGGGCAAACAAAAAGCCTCCCGGAAGATCCTGGAGGCCCTGACCGCAAATTGGCATAAACACCTAGCTTCGCGGCGGCCTCCAGCTGATAAACGGCGCAAAGTTGGTAAAGCAGAAAACGCCCACAACCGAGAGCCTCCCCACGTTGCTGGAAAGTCTTCATCTGGTCCCGAAGGGAAAGGGTATCTGTCATCGCGGCACTCATAATAAAAAATCGCCCATCAGACGTTGCCTGTCAACGATTTTGTCCGATTGCGATTTTGCCTTATTGCCAAAGCTCACCTGCAGAACACAGCGTGTACAGAAGGAGGCGTGTGACTTCCGACCATAATGTCGCCTATTGGCCCAAAGCACCGATGTTGCGTCGCAACTGAATGTCCGCTTTTGGGGGCAAAGCGGACGTTCAGCAATCCTCGCTCATCGTGCTTGGTCGTACGTCTAGTGCCCGATGCCGGGATCGTAGCCGGACGGCGGCGCGTCGGGCGTAACGCTCGGCGGCTCGGGCGCGTCACCCGGACGGGCCCGCGGCAGCGGGATGTCGGTGTCCGCGAGCGCGAGCACGCTCGGACGATGCCGCGGCAAAGGAACCGGGCCGGTGATCGGGTCCGGCGGCGGCAAGGCGTCGGCCGCGACATCATTTTCCGAGTCCGGCGCCGCTGGCTGCTGCGGCGCGACAGATGGCGGGTCCGGGAAAACGCTCGGCGCGGATGCGGGCGCCGCCTGCACCGTAGCCGCGGCTGGAGCCGGCGGAGCCGCAGGCGCGGCGGACGGTGCCGGTGAAATAGCGGCGGTAGAGGCGACTTGGACATTCGGCGCGGCATTGTTGCCGGCGCTGTCGCGTGTCCGGTCGCCCCTCGCGTCATCCGTTGCTCTGGCGTCAGTGACCGCAGGCGCGGGCTGAGACGGCGCTGAAGGATTGGCCGTTGCTGTGTCTGCAGCAGGGCTCACCGGCGCGGCCGCGACGGTCACAAGCGGCCGGGGTGCCGATATGGTGGGCTGCGCGATGTAGGTGTGCATGAAAGCGGTGATGGTCCACAGCATCACCGGGACCGCCGTGATCACGGCGACCAGAATGATGATCCGCCGCAACACCGGGGCATAGTGCTGGATATTGCCGCCGTCGTCGTATTCACGCATGACACCCGTCCCGCTATCGCCGCCCCCAGCGGCCGCTTTCAGCTAAACTTCGCCTTTCTTCAATTTCTCCGCGACGCGCGCGGCAAAGTAGGTCAGCACGCCGTCGGCGCCGGCCCGCTTGAAGGCGATAAGGCTTTCGGTCATGGCCTTGTCGCCGTCGAGCCAGCCGTTGCCCGCGGCGGCCATGATCATCGCATATTCGCCCGAGACTTGGTAGGCGAAGGTCGGCATGCCGAACGTCGCTTTGACCCTGCTCAAAATGTCGAGATAGGGCAGGCCGGGCTTGACCATGACCATGTCGGCGCCCTCGGCGATGTCGAGCTCCACTTCGCGCAACGCTTCGTCGGTATTCGCCGGGTCCATCTGATACGTGCGCTTGTCGCCGACCAGGGTGACGCTCGATCCGACCGCGTCGCGGAACGGACCGTAGAAGGCGGACGCATATTTGGCCGCGTACGACCATGATCTGCACGTCGTGGAAGCCCGCCGCGTCGAGGCCTGAGCGGATGGCGCCGACCCTGCCATCCATCATGTCGGACGGCGCGATGATGTCGCAGCCGGCCTCGGCCTCGACCAGCGCCTGGCGGACCAGGACGCCCACGGTCTCGTCGTTGAGGATGACCCCGTCGCGCAACAGGCCGTCATGGCCGTGGCTGGTATAGGGATCGAGCGCGACGTCGCAGAGCACGCCGATCTCCGGCACTTCTTTCTTGATGGCGCGGATGGCGCGGCAGACCAGATTGTCGGGATTGAGCGCTTCGGAGCCGTCGTCGTCGCGCCGCGCCGGGTCGGTATAGGGAAACAGCGCCAGGCAGGGGATCGTCAGCTTCGCCGCCCGTTCCGCCGCCCGCACCGCTTCGTCGACCGAGAGGCGCTCGACATCGGGCATCGACTCGACCGGCGCGCGGACTTTGCTCCCATCCACCAGGAACAGCGGCCAGATCAGGTCGTCGGTGGTGAGCACATTCTCGCGCACCAGGCGCCGGGTCCATTCGGCGCGGCGGTTGCGGCGCGGGCGTATTGCCAAATCCAGCCGTTCCGCGGGCTTTTCGGCCTCGACCGGCGCCAGACGGTTCCTTTCGAGCGGTCGGCCGAATTTGATCGCCATGAATGCGCTCCGCGGACGCCAAGCCATGCCGGCGTCGCCTTCTTTTACTCCGTCCACCCCCGCCCCGCCACTAGCCACAATTGGGCCACGGCAGGCCATTTTCCGGTAGCGTTGACGCCTTACCAAGGCGTCTCTATCGATCCTGCCTGGATGAGCGATCAATCGGACAAGCGACCGACCCGGCCGAGCGACATGCTCGAGCCGGTCCGCGCCGGCAAGGGCTTGAGCGTGGCCGGGTCGTGGACGGAGTATCTGGTGCTGTTTTTGCGCCTGATGGCGGCGGTGTCGCTGGTCAAAGGGCTCTATCACTGGGCGCAGGTATGCGGCATCGGCGCGGCGCCGGACGACGGCTTCCTGGCGCATTCGGTGGCGTGGCGGTCGGCGACGGTATTTTTCGCAGTCCTCGATCTGGTCGCCGCGGTCGGGCTGTGGCTCGCGGCGGCCTGGGGCGCGGTGGTGTGGCTCAGCTCGGTGGTGTCGATGGCCGTGGTCCAGGTCTTTTTTCCCAACGTCTACGGCGGCAGCATTTTTATCGCGCTGGTCGAGATGACGCTGCTCGGCGTTTATCTGTGGCTGGCGATCGTTTCGGCGCGCGAGCACCGGCGTCAGGCGTGACGATCAGTAATCGGACGATACTCGATCACTGACTCCGATCCTGCCGCCCGCAGCGCCGCCCGGATGCGCTGCGGCGTTGCCGGGATCTCGTCGATCGAAACGCGAAACGGCGCCAGCGCATCGTTGACGGCATTGAGGATTGCGGCCGGGGCGCCGATGGCGCCGCCTTCGCCCAAACCCTTGGCGCCGGTGATGGACGATGCCGCCGGCGATTCGATGTGGTGCAATTCGATCGGCGGAATTTCGCACGCGGTCGGCGGCGTGTAGTCGGCGAGCGTCGCGGTCTGCGAATTGCCGCTGTCGTCGTAGACGATCTCCTCGAACAGCGCATTGCCGATGCCTTGCGCGATGCCGCCGTGCACCTGGCCGTCGGCGATCATCGGATTGATGATGCGGCCGGCATCCTCCACCGCGAGGAATTTTTCGATTTTGACGCGCCCGGTCTCGGTATCGACCTCGACGATGGCGACGTGGCAGGCGTTGGAGAAGGTGCCGGGCGGATCGTAATCGGCGCTTTCGCTCAAGCCCGGCGCTGATCTCGCCCTTGAACGCGATGGGTCTGATGATAGGCGGCGCGGGCCAGTGTCGCGATCGGCACCGTGCGATCGGTTCCCGAAACTTTGGCGCTGCCGTTTTCCAGCACGATGTCGTCGGTCGCCGCCTCCAACACATGGCTGGCGATGATGAGAAGCTTTTTGCGGATCTTTTGCGCCGCCAACAGCGACGCGCCGCCGGCAATGACCAGCGAGCGGCTGGCGAACGTGCCCCAGCCATAGGGCGTGCGGTCGGTGTCGCCATGCACGATGCGCACGCGCTCCGGCGCGACGCCGACTTGGTCGGCGATGATTTGGGCAAGCGTGGTGCGCAGCCCTTGTCCGTGCGGACTGGCGCCGATGCGCGCTTCGACGGCGCCGGAAGGGTCCATGGTGATTTCGACGGTCTCCCAGCCCGGCGTGATCTCCATGCCGCGCGCGGCGAAGGCCGGGCTGCCGTAGCCGGTGCGCTCGGAAAAGGTCGCAAAACCGATGCCGAGATAGCGGCCGCGCGTGCGCGCCTCGCGTTGTCGCGCGCGGAAGGCTTTCAAGTCCACATGCGCGATCGCTTGGTCCAGCGTCTCGATATAGCTGCCCTCGTCGAACACCAGTCCGGTGGCGGACGTGTACGGAAATTTCTTGATCAGATTGCGCCTGCGGATTTCGTCGGGGCCGAGATCGAACGCGGCGGCCGCCTTGTCCATCAGCCGCTCGATGGCAAAGGTGATGACCGGGCGCGACACGCCGCGATAGGGCGCCATGGTGCAGGTGTGGGTGGCGACGCCGCGCGCCACGCAGGCATAGGCGGCAACGTCATAAGGCCCCGGCAATTCCGCCATGGCCATCAGCGGCTCGACGCCGCAGGTGGTCGGAAAGCACGAATAGGCGCCGGTATTGGCGACGACATCGGCCGACAGCGCGATCAGCTTGCCGGCTGCGTCGAAGGCGCCTTCGAGCTGCACATGCTGATCGCGGCTATGGAATGCGGCGATCAGGTTTTCCCGCCGGTCCTCGCTCCAGGCGACGGTGCCGCGCAGCTTTCGCGCCAGCCAAACCAGAAAAACGTATTCGCTCGGCAGCGACATCTTCTGGCCGAAACCGCCGCCGACGTCGGGCGCAATGACCCGCAGATCGGATTCCGGAAATTGCAACACGTCGGCAATCGCCGTGCGGGTCAGATGCGGCATCTGCGTGGTGCAGGTCAGCGTCACGCGGCCCGATGCCGGGTCGAACGCCGCATGCGCCGCGCGCGCTTCGAGCGGCGTCGCATTCTGGCGGCGCGAGCGCACATCGACGCGGACCCTCCGGTGCGCCTTGGCGATCGTCGCGTCGAAATCCGCGGTCTTAAAACGCCCCTCGACCACGACATTCGGACGCAATCTTGTCATGCACGCGCGGCGCGCCGGGCTTTAGCGCCTCTTGCGCGTCGACGACCGCCGGCAATGTCGGCAATCTCGACCTCCACCGCTTCGGCGATGTCTTCGGCCTCCGCGGGCGATGACGCGACGACGGCGGCGATCGGCTCGCCGACAAAGCGCACGACGTCGGCCGCGAAAATCGGCTGCTCGATCGGCTGGTAGTTGAACTTGTGCAGCATCGGCCGGATCGGCCGCACGCCGTCGAGATCGGCGGCGCGATAAATGCGCGCGCCGTCAGGGGCGGTGATGCCGACGATGCGGCCGGAGGCGACGGGGCTGCGGATGAAGCGCACCCAATGGGCGGCGCTGAGATCGCCGGTGAACCGGCCGCGGCCGGCGACCAGCGCCGGGTCTTCCAGCCGCCGGATGGCGCGGCCGACCCATTTCATTCCGGAGCCGGCGGTTGCGGCTGTCATGGTTGGATACGTTTTCAGAATCGCGGCGGCTCGCCGAAAAACGCCTGGCGAATGACTTCGGCGAGGTCGGCTTTCGAGACCGGCCGCGGATGCGAGATCTTGACGGCGGCGACCACGTCGACGGCTTTGCCGATGTCTTCCTCGCGCATGCCGAGACCCTTGAGTCCGGTCGGCAGGCCAAGCCGCACATTGAGATCGTAAAGGCCGCGCGCCGCGTCGCTCGACGCCGAGCGCGCGCTTGATGCGCGCCATGGCTTCCGGCGCCGCGGCGGTGTTGAAGCCGATCGCATAGGGCGTCGCGACGGCGTGGGTGTGGGCGTGGTCGAGATTGAACCATTGCCGCACGCGTTGCGCGATGGCGTGTTCGAGCCCGACCTCGGCGCGGAAATTCGCCGCGAGCCAGGCGCCGTAGAGCACTTCGGTTCGGGCATGCGAGATCGCGCGGATTTTGCACCAGGCGCGGCAGGCTCGCCCCGAGTCTTCGGACCGCTTCCTCGGCCATGGCCTGCACGACCGGATTGGTGTCGATGCCGTAGAGGCTCTCCACCGCATGCGCCATGGCGTTCATGCCGCTGGCCGCCGAAATGCGCGGCGGCAGATCGAGCGTCAGTTCGGGATCGTAGATCGCGGTCGCGGGCAGCGCCGCCGGGCCGTCGCCGCTGATGCGATCGTCGGCAATGCCGATGCGCCACCGCGCCGCCATCTCCGAGCCGGAATAGGTGGTGACGACGGCGATGTAGGGGATCTTGGTCGTCGCCGCCGCGGCCTTGGCGAGCCCGATCGGCGAGCCGCCGCCGATGACGACGAAGCCGTCGACGTTTGTGCCGCTTGATGTCGTCGACGATGCGCTCGAACGCCTCGCGCGGCATGTTGGGCGCCGACGCGTCGCAGAAGCCGACGCAGCGATCGGCGATCGAGGCGGTAACGCGGCGGGCGAAATCGGCGCGCGATGTCGAGCACAGCACCATCAGCCGCGACATTTTGTGGAAGTCGGCTTCCGCGCGCAGCGCCGCGATGGCGCCGGCGCCGAACACGATGCGCACGGGATCGGAGCGGTAGGTGAAGCGGCCGGTCATGGGCGAAGGCCTTACTCCGCCTTCATGCCGGCTTTTTTGACCACCGGTCCCCACTTGGCGATTTCCGCCTCGATGAACTTGCCGAATTCGGCCGAGCTCATGTGCACGGGCGCCGCGCCTTCGTTGTCGAGGATATTTCTTGGTCGTCCGCCGAATTCAGGAGCTCGGCGATCGCGTCGTGCAGCTTGTCGACGATCGGCTGCGGCGTGCCGGCCGGCGCGACGATGCCCCACCAATTGGCCGCCACGTAGCCGGGCACGCCGGCCTCGGCGATGGTCGGCAGGTCGGGCAGGATCGGGCTGCGCTTCTCGCCGCCGGTTGCGAGCGCCCGCAACTGGCCGGACTGGATGCTCGGCACCGTCTGCACGATCGAGGAGAACATGACCTGGTCTTCGCCGGCGATGACGGCGAGCATCGCCGGGCCGCCGCCCTTGTAGGGCACGTGCTGAATGTTGACGTCGGCCATGAGCTTGAACAATTCGCCGCTCAGATGCTGGAAGCTGCCGATCCCGGCGGACGCATAGTTCAGAACGCCCGGCTTCTGCCTTGGCGAGATCGAGCAACTCCTTGACCGAATGCACCGGCACGTTCGGATTGACGGTGAGCACGTTGGTGCCGGTGGCGATAATGCTCGACCGGGACGAAATCCTTCATCGGATCGAACGGCTCCTTGTAGAGCCAGGGATCGACCGCGTGCGCGATGGAAATCGACCAGCAGCGTGTAGCCGTCGGGCGTGGCCTTGGCGGCAAGGTCGGTGCCGACGACGCCGCCGGCGCCGCTGCGGTTGTCGACGAAGACCTGCTTGCCGAGTTTCTGGCCGAGCTGGTTGGCGATGATGCGGCCGACCACGTCGTTGCTGCCGCCGGGCGGGAACGGAATGATCAGCCGGATCGACCGGCTCGGATAATCGTCCGCGGCGGCAGGCTGCAGCGAACAGCGGCAGCGCGAGCACAAGCCCGAAGAAAAGCGTGCCGATCGCAATCAGCGCGAACATCTCGCCATCAATGGTCTCCCCGATCCTGTCCGGCGTTCCTTATACCAGTTCGCCGCAGCCGTCATTGCGACGCCATGTCATTGTGGCGCCATGTCATTGTGGCGCCATCGTCTTGCACTTCCTTCGCCTTGGCCGTGCAGGCGGCGAGCAGAAAGCCGAAATCGGTGCCGGTCGAGACGTAGCGCGCGCCCATGCGCACGTATTTGGCCGCCAGGTCGGCGCGCGTGGCAAAGCCGCCGACGGCGACATGCTTGCCGTGCTTGCGGCACGCGGCCAGCGCTTTGGTATAGGCCTCGTGCACGCGCGGATGGTCGTATTGCCCGGGCAGCCCATAGTCGGCCAACAGATCGTTGGTGCCGATCAGCACCATATCGACGCCGTCGACGGCCATGATCTCGTCGGCGTTGTCGATCGCAGCCGCGCTCTCGAACTGCACGATGACCATGGTGGCGGCATCGACCGCCGCATAGGCTTCGGCGGCCGGGAACGAACGATATTGCAGATGGGGCAGGTTGCCGGCATTGGAGCGCTCGCCGAGCGGCGGATATTTTGCCGCTTTGACGTAGTCGCGCGCCTCGGCGGCGGAGCTGACATGCGGCGCAATGATGCCGAGCGCGCCGGCGTCGAGGATGCGCTGCACGTCGGCTAAGCCGGGCACCCGCACGAATGGCGTGATGCCGACTTCGAGCGCGGCCATGCAGATCTGGCCCATGGTTTCCAGCGAAAAGCTCGAATGCTCCATGTCGACATAAAGGCTGTCGAAACCCGCGGTCTTGGCGATGCGCGCGATCTCGATGCCGCGCACGAGCCGCACCGTCATCGAGGCGACGACCTCGCCGCGGGCGAGCTTTTCCTTCACGTGGTTGCGCAGAACGTCACTGATCTTGGCTGACATCTGTTGCCGCCTGACATGGCCGGTCCTGGAAGCTATTCTGGGGATAACAGGAGTGAAGCGCCGTGAACTATTCGACCGATTTCAAGTCAATCCGCAACGACGTGTCGGAGCAAGAGTGGCAGGCCAGGATCGATCTCGCCGCCTGCTACCGGCTGGTCGATCAATACGGCATGGCCGACCTGATCTACAACCATATCACCGCGCGCATTCCCGGCACCGAGCATCTTCTGATCAATCTCTATGGCCTGCTCTACAAGGAGATCACGGCGTCGAGCCTGGTCAAGATCGACGTCGAGGGCAAGATCATCGCCAAGCCGGATACCGACTACGGCATCAACGTCTCCGGCTATGTCATCCACGGCGCCATCCACAAGGCGCGGCCGGACGTCGCCTGCGTGCTGCACACCCACACCCGCGCCGGCATGGCGGTGTCGGCGATGAAGTGCGGGCTGTTGCCGCTGTCGCAGACCTCGATCCGCTTCGTCGGCCACATCGGCTACCACGACTACGAGGGGCCGGCCATCGACACCGACGAGCGCGAGCGCATCGTCGACGATCTCGGGCCGCATGACGCGCTGGTCATGCGCAACCACGGCCTGCTCACCTGCGGCGCCACCATCCAGCAGGCCTTCAATACGATGTATCAGCTCGAACTGTCGTGCCGCTCCCAGGTCGACGCCATGGCGGCGCGCACCGAGCTGACCATGCCGGGCGAGAACGTGCTGGCGCACACTGCGCATCTTTATCAGCCCGGCGCGCGGCGGCCCTACGGCGTGCTCGAATGGCCGGCGATGCTGCGGCTCCTCGCCGCCACCGAGAAGAGTTCGGGCTATCCGCCGTACTGGCACTGAGCGCCAGCCGTGCCGCTACTCTCCGCCATCGTGATCACCCGCAACGAGGCGGCGAATATCGGCGCCTGCCTCGACAGCGTCGCGTTCTGCGACGAGCGGATCGTGGTCGATTGCGGCAGCAGCGACGGCACCGTCGACATTGCCAAAGCGAAGGGCGCCCGCGTCGAGTTTCACGAATGGCGCGGGTTTGGGCCGCAGAAGAATTATGCGCTCTCGCTCGCGACCGGCACTTGGGTGCTATCGATCGATGCCGACGAGCGGGCGACGCCCGAGCTTGCCGGCGCGATCAAGGCGGCGCTTGCGGACGCAAGCGCCGATGGCTGGGAGTTGCCGCGCCGTTCCAGCTTTTGCGGCCGGGAAATGCGGCATTCGGGCTGGTCGCCCGATTACGTGTTGCGCCTGTTCCGCCGCGGCAAAGCAAAATTCGACGATGCCCTCGTCCATGAGCGCGTGATCTGCGACGGCCCGGTCAAACGGCTCGACCAGCCGCTGCTTCATTATCCGGTGCTGAGACTCGAAGACGCGCTGTCGCGCATGGATCGCTATTCGACCGCGAGTGCCGAAGCGCTTGTGGCGTCAGGCCGCAAGGTGTCGTTCCTCGCCGGCATCGGTCATGGAATTTTCTCGTTCCTGCGCGCCTACGTGCTGCGCCTGGGCTTTCTCGACGGCGCCGAGGGATTTTTGCTCGCCGTCGCCAACGCCGAAGGCAGCTATTACCGCTACATGAAAGCCTGGCTCGCGACGCCGCGAGCCGAAAATCAGCCGCCGCGAAGCGGGGGAGGGGAACCGCGCGAAGCAGGATTGAGGGCGCGCGCGGCGGGCGGCGTCATCGAGGTTACTCGGCAACACCCGTGTGCCCTCTTGTGCGTGCCGTTGGTCATCCATTTATTCTCGCATCCAACAGATGATCTGCGCGCTCGAGAGGAACAATCATGAGCAACGATAATGTAGCCGCTGTTCGTAACGCCTATGCGGTGGCTGAACGGAAAGATCTGGACGGCTGGATCAGCTTGTTCACGGCCGATGGGGTGTTCCTCGACAATTCGGTGGGGGTGACCTACCGTGGTCGCGCCCTTGCCGACCCGGTCCGCAACTACGGCACGGCGTTTTCCAACATGCACCGCGAGCTAAGTCGCATCTATGTCGACGGCAATGTCGTCGTGGTGCAACTGGCGCTGCAGGGCACCCACGATGGCCCGCTGCAGCTTCCCTTTGGCGAGCTGCCTGCCACGGGTAAGCAAATGGACGCCCCGTGCTGCGACGTGTTCGAACTCGAAGACGGCAAGATCAAACGCTTCGACTGCTATCCAGAAGGGTCGGTCATCTTTGCTCAGCTCGGGGTCTTGAAGAACCTCGACGCCGCTTTGAGTCACTGAGAATCGTGTGCTTCCTAGCTAGATAATCGGTTCAACGTCTGGGATTGGCAGGTCGGAGACATCGCGCGATGTCCGGGTTGCGGCCTGCTTTCAGGGGATAACTATGGATGATCGAATTATTGAGCTTCTGCACCGCAACCTTCAGGAAGTCTTTGGCGAAGGTGACGCGGCCCGCCGCCGCGCCGCAATTCAGGACTTCTATACTGAAGACTGCGTGCTGTACGCTCTGCCGGGTATCTTTGTTGGACACCACGCTCTGGACAAGTTCGCCGGAGACCTCCGCGCGACACATCCACATTTCGTTTATAAGCCCCATGGAGAGCCACAAGCCCTGCATAACGGGGGAATTCTGGCATGGGGCTCAGGCCCGAAAGGTGCGGCCCCAGACTACACCGGACTGGATGTCGTGATCGTTCGCGATGGCAAGATTGCTGCGCTCTATGTCTTTCTCAATCCCAAATTTGCATAGCGGGCGCCTAGCGCCGGCGCGCCTGCACTTCAGGCTTATTGGCTCGTTCGCTGAGGACGCTCTCGGCGCGTTCGATAACGGTCGCCGCCGATACATTCTTCATGCAGTCGTGGTTATGCGGGCAGCGGCTGAGCAAACGCAGATAGCACGGCGAACACTCTAGCTCGGCGCGCAGCACCGCGCCGTCGCGCCGGTACGGTCCGGCCCAGACCGGATCGGTCGGGCCGAAAATGCTGATGACGGGGCGGCCGAGCGCCACGGCCAGATGCATCGGCCCGGAATTGTTGGTCACGCAGATGGTCGCGCGGGAAATCAGTGCCGCCAGCTCGCTGAGCGTCGTTTCGCCGGCGAGGTTGATGGCGCCGGGGGCGAGTTTCGCAACGTCATCGCAAAGCGCGCGCTCGCGCTCCGAGCCGATCAGCGTCACGGCAAACTTGTTCTGCATGAAATGCCGCGCCACCTCGGCGAACGCTTCGCGCCGCCACTCTTTGGTTTCCCAATTCGTGCCGGGCGCCATCACCAGGAGCTTTGCCTTGGCGATGTCGTAGTAGTCGGCGAGCGCTTCGATCCGGGCGCGCGCTTCCGGCGGGATGGGAAATGAGAAATCCGCAGGCCCGTCGTCGAGACCGAGCATCGGGCCGATGCCGAGATAGCGCTCGACCGGGTGGATATCGAGCGTCGGCAGTGCAATGAAATCGGTATAGGCCAGCCAGCTGCCTTCGCGCGCGCCCTGCCAGGCGTGCTTGCGCGCTTCATCGGGGATTTTGCGCGCTAGCGTTTTCCAGATATCGGCGCGCGGCTTGTCGAAGCCGATGCGCACCGGGGCGCCCGAGGTGAAGGCAAAAAAGGCGCTGCGCAATTGGCCTTGCAGATCGATGACCAGATCGTATTCGACGGCGCGCAGTTGCGCGACCAGCCGCGCCGCGGCGACGAATGGCGCAAAGCGCCACGGCGCCGAGCGTTCGTCGCGGGCGAATTCGATGACATTGCTGATCGCCGGATTGTGCTGCAGCAATTCGGCAATGCCCGGCGTCACCAGCCAATCCAATCGCGCCGCCGGATAACGCCGCCGCAGCTTGTTCAAGACCGGAAACGTATGCACCACGTCGCCGACCGCCGACAGCTTGATCAGCAGGATTTTGCGGAAATCGCGGCTGCGCAGATCGTCAGATGGCACGGTCAGTCGGGCCCCCTCGACGTGCAGCTAGCACGTCCACGCCGGCTTTTGTTAGGCGCTTAGCGCACACTCGGCGGGTCCGTGATCGCGCCGGCTCCGGCGGTCAGCGTGCGAGCCACCCGAAAACCTTCATCGAAGACCCGCGTGACGGCGGTGTTCCAGCCGCGGGTCGCGGAGCGAGCGCTGCTGGGAGGATTGGCCCAGGAACCGCCGCGCACGATATGATCGGTGCAATCGCCGTCGTTGGCGTCCAGCCACGCCGAGCCGTCCGTGGGCGCGCCGTTGTAATTTGTGTGCCGGCAATCCTCGATCCAATCGAAGACGTTGCCGACCATGTCATACAGACCAAACGCGTTCGGAGCGAAAGAGCCGACCGGCGCCGTTTGCCGGCCATCCCATTGGCTGCCGCAGCCGTTGCAGTTGGCGTTGTTCTGCCCGATGTCGTCGCCCCAGGGATATGTCGTCGTCGTTCCGGCACGCGTGGCGTACTCGTACTCGGCCTCGGAAAGCAGCCGGTAGGTCCTGCCGGTCACCGCGGAGAGCCAAGCCACGTAAGCATGGGCCTCGTCCCAGTTGACGTTGATGACCGGCTGCTGCCCGCGTCCCCAACGCAGGTCGTTCGGCCTATAACCGTTGCAGCCGGCGGCGGCGACGCAGGCGTCCCAGTCGGCGAAGGTCAGCGCATATTTCGCAACCGCAAAAGCCCTTGCAATCGTCACGGTGTGCTGCGGCTTTTCGATGCTGCCCGCGCCCCCCATCGTGAACGAGCCGGCGGGAACGACGATCATGTCCGGGCAGTCCTGCGCGCACTCCTTGAACGCACTTCCGGGCTTGAGCGCCTGCTCCTGCGCGGCACCGAGCACATGAGGCCAGACGAACGCTTTCGCATAGGGCCGCGTGACGGTCCACCAGCGCCATTGCGCCACGATGTAGGACTGGTTGATCCACGCAATGAGGCCGACGATGACGCCGACCAAGAGCGTGATGATCGACGCCAACACCGCCCGCCGAAGCCGCTGTGACGCGCGCGCGTGCGCGCGGCTTGCCATCACATAAGATCGAATTTCTTCCGTCGGGTCGGGCGCGTTCCTTGGCCGTGAGGCGAGCCAGTATTCGGCCAAGTCCAGGGTCGGCGGCTGCAGCAATAATCCATTCGGCCGGTCCGCCGAGGACCAACGCCGTTCGGCCTGACCATATTCGGTATGCTGCCTGATCCAGTTGATGTCGGTTTCCAACGCGCTTGCAAGCGCATCGGCGCTCGCATCGAAGCGCTCGGGATTGTCGAAATAAATGAAATTCAAGCGCCGCAGCGCCTCCGGCAGCGCGGAGCTTTCGACGCGGCGGCACACGATCGGCGCAAAGCGCTTATTGAGCGAGGCCGCGTACTCGACCTCCTTGAGGGCCACCCTGGAGCTCACCGCGTCGGGCGAGAGGACGAATACGATTGTGTCGGCCTGACCGATCAGCGCTTCGATGCGCTTCCACCAATCCTCGAACGCATAAATCTCTTCCCGGTCGATCAGTGGCACAAAGCCGCGCGCCTTGAGCGTGGCTTCGAGCCGATCCGCGAAGGCCATATCCCGGCGCGAATAAGAGATGAAAATTCTCGGCTTGCCGTCGACGTCACGATCCTGCCCGGCACCGGCAACCATGCGAAATTCCCCGACCCCCGGCAGCCACAATAGCAAGCCCAGGCTCCATGCCGAAGTCTAAATGACGCGGCGTGCGATTCGGCCATTATTTCGGACATCGGCTGACCCTCGATCACCTCGGCGGCGCGGCCAAATAGCGACGTACTGGACAATCCGGTTTCCCATGTCCAAACCTCGGCGGAGCGCGCGGGCAGCGTCGACCGCTCGCGCCGCCGGCACAGGTCCGGACGTCTTAGGGAGGGTGTCATGCTCAAGGTTGGTTTCGTCTCACGATGGTCGGCACGCTCGCGCTGGCCATTAACGCGATCGCCGCGACTCCAAGCCTCGCCCAGCAGTGGCCCACGCATACGGTGCGCTTCGTGCTGCCGTTCGGTCCGGGCTCCGGAGCGGACACGGCCGCGCGGCTGATCATCGACAAGCTGCAGCAGAAATGGGGCCAGCCCGTCATCATCGACGGCAAGCCTGGAGGCGACGGCTTGCTGTCGCTGCAGACCGTCGTGTCGGCGAAGGACGACCATACGTTGTTCTTCGGGCCCAGCAGCATGTTCGTCGTGCAACGCTACATGCACGAGGACATGACCTTCGATCCCGAGACCGACCTCGCGCCGATCGCAGGCGTCGCCAAGGTGCAGATCGCCGTGGCCGTGCCGACGAGTCTCGGCATCTCCACGCTGGCCGAATTCGTGGCGCTGGCGCGCGCCAAGCCGAACGAGACGAGCTATGCGGTCGCGCCGGGATTTTCCGAATTCGTATTCGACGGCATTCGTCAAGGAAAACGGACTCGCGATCGCCAAGGTTCCTTACCGCGACATCACCAAGTCGCCGGTCGATCTCGGCGAAAACAGAATCCAGTTGTCCATGCAATCCTACGCCGCGATGCGGACCTATGCGCAGACCGGCAAGATCAGGATCATTGCCATCAACGATCGCGAGCGATCGCCCATCGCGCCGGACATTCCCTCCGTGGTCGAAGCCGGATTCCCGTCCTTGCTCGCCAGTCCCGTCCTGGGCCTGCTCGGACCGCGCGGCATGCCGCTCGACTTGCGCCGGCGGATCGCGGCGGACGTGCTCGCCGCGCTCGACGACAAGACGACCGGCGAAAGATTGGCGCTCACGGGGCAGCCGGCCGCGCCCATGGATGTCGACGCGTACACCGCGGCGCTCAAGGAGCAATACGCGCAAGTCGCCCATATCGCGTCCGTGCTCGGTATCGCGAAGAAATAGGTACCGTGCAAAAACCAGGCATCTGAGGCTTTGGATGAAAATTGCGTTGATGTTGGCCGCGACGCTGTCCCTGGTGGCAGCCAAGGAAGCGATGGCTGGCTGCGAATGGACCAATCCCGTATCGCCGCGTTTCATTTTGCGTGGCGGCGAAGCCGTTGACCTGCAAACTGGCTTGATCTGGAAACGATGCAGCCTTGGGCTGACGTGGGACGACGATAGGCATGGTTGCGTCGGAGAGATAACCAAGGTTGGTCTTGATGAGGCGTTACAGAAGGCAAAGGAGGCTGGCCCGGAATGGCGCGTGCCGTCCGGTCCTGAGTTGCAGAGCATCGTCGTTTTGACTTGCGGGAGTCCTGTGGTCGACATCAAAGTCTTTCCGGACATACGCAAGGACGAAGATGGCGAAGACGATTACTGGACGACCAATCCGGTCGGCGTGACCAACCTATTTTATTGCTTTGACTTTATGAGTGGACGGCGGGACCGCCATACGCGGGACTTCCAACTGGCAATTCGGCTTGTACGCAACGAGCAATAATTCGCCATGGAGATGGTTCCGACTTCTCAGTCTGGCCCGAAACGGTCGCGCCGTCTAAGGTATGCCTAAAATCAAATTTCGGTTCACCTCGTCCGAGCCCTCGTTGTCGCGGGTACGGGGGTAACATCTTCGGAGTTCGTCCATCTGCGGCAAGGGGATCTGGCCGCTGGCAATTCCCAAGGCGTAACTCACAGCATTGTCCTTCGTTACCACGATCTTGTGGCACGGGGCTCCATTCACGACCCGCAGGTGTTTCTTGACGGAAGCGGCATGCGCGCTCAGCGCACTTGCCAGTAGTGCCGCAGTGACGACGATTGTTCGTTTTACGGCATCCTCCGTTTCGTTTGCCGACCACCGGCTCATTTGTTGGTCGGCGACGAAACACAGGAGGTTCGGAACATTGCCGGATTGTAAGACGGCGCTGCCGGGATTGCCGCTGGCGCGGGCAATGAGCTCGAAAGAGCTTGAGGTCTGACGCGCCGTCCGCGTCGGGCGTGACCGCTCCTGGCCCGTAACTGGCTCGACGGCGAACCGCTGGTGCGGCAGCTTTGTGGGAAAAAGCAGCCGCGCGTTCCGTGAGATGGCGCGGCAGTTGATGACCCATAGCGTCATTCCGCCACCGTCAATTGCCGCACCGCGAAAGGATTATTCGATTACCTCGTCGGCGAGCGCCTGTATTTTATCGGGAACGGTGAGGCCGAGGACTTTAGCAGTTTTCAGGTTTATGATGAGATCGAATTTGGTCGGCTGCTCGACCGGGATCTCGCTGGGCTTCGTTCCGCGCAAAATCTTGTCGACAAAATCGGCAGTGCGCTGGAACAGAGCCGGATAGTTTGGTCCGTAAGACATGAGAGCCCCGGCTTGGACAAAATCGCGGTTACCGAAGATCGTCGGCAGCCGCGCTCCGAGCGCAAGCGTGACGATTGGCGTTCTGTTGACGAAAATGAGAGTGTCTTCCGCGACGTAAAGTGCATCCGCTTGGGACTTAAGAGTCTCGAAGACGGGCGCAATATCCTCCGCGCGCCGAATTTCGTGTGGCGCGACTTCGAGGCCTAACGTGCGAGCCGCGGCCTGAACCTCGCCCGTTTCCCGCACGCTTGAGGGATAGTCGGCATTAAACATGATTGCCAACCGGCGGAGATTAGGGACCACATCACGCAAGAGTCCGACGCGCTTACCGGCAATGCCGTTCTGTTCAAGCGACATTCCAGTGACGTTGCCGCCCGGGTGCGCAAGGTTCGCGACGAAGCCACTGCCTACCGGATCGCCCGCGATTGCAAAGACGATGGGGATGGAAGCTGTCGCCTGCTTTACTGCAGCGACCGCACCTCCATACGTGACAATGACGTCGACCTTTTGCTGCACGAACTCGGCCGCAAACTCGGCCACGCGCTCGGGACGGCCTTCCGACCAGCGATGTTCGATCGCGACGGTGCGACCTTCGATCCAGCCGAGCTGACTCAGTCGCCCCGCAAAAGCGGCAGTCCATCCACTCCAACTCGAAGCGTCAGGGGTCAGGAGCCCGATGGTCGGGAGCTTGCCGGGTTGCTGCCCGCGCGCCGCGAGCGGCCAGGCGAACGCTATTCCACCGAGCGCGGATATGAATTGCCGTCTTCCGATGCCGATTGTCATCTGCCCGATCAAGCCCCTGCAATATGGAGAAGGATATCACGACCCGATCGGCCGGTCTGTGACCGACTACATGGTGGTCGGAAGGCGAAAAAGTCTTGCCGCTTTTCCGCAGTGCAGGAGGCCGTTCTTGGCCCGTAGCTGCCTCGATGACGAACGGTCGGCGCGGCAGCTTTGTGGGGTAAAGCAGCCGCGCGTTCCGTGAGATGGCGCGGCAGAAATTGACCCAACTGCGACATTCGCCACGCAGAAATCTTGACGCCCAAACGCTTTGCCGCCATATACAGGGCCATGAAGAAGCTTCGATCAGCCGCATCGACCACCACGGCGACCGCTCACGGCGGATCGCCTCCTGGTCGCGCGCGCTAGAGACAAGCGCACTTCAACCAGAAAAGGCCCCGCCGGCGACGGACGGGGCCTTTTCTGGTTTTTGATGGTCTCCGTCCGCGCTTATTCCCGCACAAGGAACTTAAGCCATGGACGATCTCGACCACAGAAATCTCGGTGTGAAGCTCAAGCTCTGGCACCTTCAGGAAGACGCTCCAGGCATGGTGTTCTGGCATCCGCGCGGCTACGCGGTCTACCGGGTGCTGGAGGACTATGTCCGACGCAAGATGCGCCGCGCCGGCTATGCCGAGGTCCGCACCCCACAGCTGCTGCCCCAGGAGCTCTGGGCCGCAGCGGCCACTGGGACAAATTTGGCGAGCACATGTTCCGGGTCGAAGACGGCGAACAGGCAATGGCACTCAAACCGATGTCGTGTCCGTGCCACGTGCAGATCTTCAACACGGGGCTGCGCTCGTGGCGGGAGCTTCCGATCCGCTATGCCGAGTTCGGCGCCTGCCACCGCAATGAGCCTTCCGGTTCGCTCCACGGCATCATGCGGACGCGCGCCTTCGAGCAAGACGACGCCCATGTGTTCTGCCGCGAAGAGGACGTGGAGGCCGAAGTCGCACGCTTCATCACGCTCCTGGACGAGGTCTACCGAGACCTCGGCTTTCCCAACTACGAGGTGGCGCTGGCCACGCGGCCCGCGGTGCGCGCCGGCGACGACGCGACCTGGGACTGGTCGGAGGCGAAGCTCGGCGATGCCGCGCGGGGTTGCGGCCTCGCACCTCAAATCAATCCCGGCGAAGGCGCGTTCTACGGACCGAAGCTGGAATTCGCGCTGCGCGACCGGCTGGGACGATCCTGGCAGTGCGGCACGGTGCAGCTCGACGGCGTGCTGCCGCAGCGGCTCGAGGCGTCATACGTCGCCCCCGACGGCAGCCGCGCCACGCCGCTGATGATCCACCACGCTGTCTTCGGATCGCTCGGCCGCATGATCGCGATCCTGCTCGAGCACCATGGCGGCGTGCTTCCGTTCTGGCTGTCGCCGGACCAGGTCGCGGTTGCGCCGATCTCGAAAGATCAGGAAGGATACGGCGCGGATGTGTTGGCGGCGTTCGAGGATGCCGGGATCTGGGCCGTTGCCTATGACGCCGCCGACACCCTTTCGCGGCGCATCGTCGAGGCGCGTGAAATGGCGGTGCCGGTATTGGCCATCGTCGGCGGGCGCGAGATGAGGGACGGCCGGGTCAGTCTGCGCGAGCGCGACGGTTCACAAGCCGACGTTGCGCTGGCAGAGGCGGTGTCCCGCCTGCAGGCGAGAGCGCGGCCGGGCGCCGTTGTGGCGCAAGCGTTGTAGAACGCGCTTTAGGCCCTCGACCGACCTGCTGCCGGCCGGATCAGAATGTAACGGGACCGAACGTGAGGGTTCGTCCCGTATTACCCATAATTTCCGCCATGCCACCGCTGAAATAGAACGCCTCAACCGGCACGTCGTCATGTCGGCCGTCGAGGATTTCCGCACAGGTACGTACCGCTTCTGCAGCGCTGACCGATGCGCCTGAACGATTGGTGTACGGCTCGGCGCAGAAGAACGGCTGGGTGAAATAATTCTGCACTTTGAGCGCGCGTTCAAAGAGCACATGGCCGTCGCAGGCCTTGTCGTCGCAGGACTTGTCGTCGCAGGACTTGCCCTCGCTGGGCGTCGCCCACAGCGACGCGAGAGCCTCGCGCACCCGTTCGGCGATCGCAACATGCTCGGCCACCTTCATTTCCAGCAAACGTGAACGAGAAGCCAATACGTCAACCGTGGGGTAGACCTTGGCTTGGCCGCGTTCGCGCGACATCCGGATCACAACGTCGGCCGGTGCAAGCGCCGCTAGGCGCTGTGTTGTCCACGGTTCTGCCTCGGCGCGGAGGAAAAAGGTCTGCACGGCGCCCACCGTGCCTTCGCTGTAGCCCTCTTTCCGCAATTGCTCGGCGTGTGAAAAGCCGAGCTCGGGCTCAAGCGCGTCTGGCCGTTCGGGCGACGGCGGCGGCATCATGACAAAGATCGACAGCGGATCGCAGCCGCCGCTCAGCCGGCGCACCAGTTCTTCCATCAACACCATGACGCCCGCACCGATGTCAGTAGCGATCGCCAAGGTACCGCCGGCGACAAGCGGACACATCACGTCGATAACTTTGATGCCAGTTTCCAAAAATTTCGGCAGTCCGGCGGTGCCGGATGTAGGGCCGACGAGCAGCCGCACCATTTGCTCGAATTGCGCGGCATCAAAGGGTGTGCGCGCGTGGCGTCCGGAGTTCAGAACGGTGCTGCCGCGGGGAAGCGCGTCGATCGGCGAATTCGCGATGCCGCGGACGATGCCAGCGCCGCGGCGTTGCACCACCTGCACGTTGACAGCGCGCCGGTTGGCTTCGTCGCTCACCGCAAGCTCTGCCAGGATGTCGGGCATGGCGGCCGGATCGAACAGCGCGTCGACCACGCTGCCGCGCGCCTCGATGAGACGGCCGATCCGGTTGGCAAAATCGTCGGGCAGTCCGTGAGTTTGCAGCGTTTGCGTCATCATGGTCAGCGTCCTTTCTTTCAGTTGCGTGCGCGCGGCGTGCAATCGGTTATTCACCGTCGCCACCGGCAGGTTCAGGAACGTGGCGATGTCCTGTTGCGAGCACTCGTGCACAAAGAAGAGCGTTGCCGGTTCGCGCAGCGAAGTCGGCAGAGCAGCGATCGCCGCAAGGGCGGCTGCGGCCCGTTGCCGATGCCCAAGCTGTTCGTCCGGCGCCGCTTCCTCGTTGGGGACCTGATCGGCGTCCGACAGTGGCAGCGTCTCCGGGCGGCGGCGCCGGAGAACGCGGAAGGCATGGTGGCGCACAATGCCGCGCAGCCAGCCCGGAAATGCGGCTGGATCGGCAAGGCTTGGGAGTGCGGACCACGCGGCCAGAAAGCTTTCCTGGACCACGTCCTCGGCCAGCTGGAAGTCATGGAGCAGCGCCAGCGCCGAGCCGAAGGCAAAGTGCTGGAACCGCTTCGTAAGCTCCACGAAGGCTCTTACGTCACCGCCGCCTGCCAAACGCACCAGACGTTCGTGATCCATGCTGGTATCCTCGCCCCTAAAGGTGCCAGGAAACGCGTCCGACCTTTAGGGGATGCGACAGATAAAATTGTCGGCGAGGAGCCGCCTTTTGGCCCTTAACCGCCACCCCAGGCACCGCTAGGCGCGGCAGGTATTGAGTGAAGACCGGTCACGGCAGCCAATGATCGGCGCGTCGGTTCATGACCTGTCACGTCACTCTGTCATCGTCAAATGACGCATCGTGAAAGGATCACTCGATCACCTCGTCGGCGATGGTCAGCACGCCGCGCATGCGGCGATCCGCCGACCGCATCCCAATCACCACGGCAAGCCGCAAAGGTCGAGCAGACCGGAACGCGGCGCCATCTTGAAATCAAATACGTAGGGGTCCGTGACTTCAAAACGGACGCGTCCCTGCGTTTGTTGAACGAAGACATCGCCTTGGAATGAATGCCAGCCAAGCTTTTCATAAAGCGCCGCGTGGCGCGGTTCGCAGAAGAGCAGACCAAAATCGACATCGTGCACGTGCTGTATTTGCTGAACGGCGGTTGACATTGTTGCCCTCGCTACGCCGCGCCGTCGGCTGTCATTCCTCGTTGCAACACTTCCTAAGCCGCCGATCTTGACGGCCCGGCCATCCAATGTTGCTTCGCGCACGTTAATTGCAACGTGGCCGATGATCTCGCCGGCAGCATTGAAGGCGAGCACGCGTTGATCAGGAGCAGCCCAAACCACGTCTCTCCAAGGAAGCGTGGCCACGACCTCAGGCGCCCAGACGGCTTTTAACAATGGCGCGGCTTGGCGCCATCCGACATCACCCGTGGTGACATCGATGCGGTCGATCATTCAATCTTGGTCTCTTGGCTTAATGGCTGCATGCTACTCCCCTTTTAATGAGCCTGCGCGGGCGCGGCAGCCGTCTTGGCGTCCTGGATCGCCTGCCACACCTTCTGCGGCGTCGCCGGCATTTCGACGTGGCGCACGCCGAAATCCCACAGCGCGTCGACGACGGCATTGATGACCACGGCCAGCGCCGGCACCGTGCCGCCTTCGCCGGCGGGGCGGATGCCGAGCGGGTGGGTGGAGGAGGGGACCTCGCTCAGTTCGGTGATGTAGTTCGGCAAGTCGGAAGCGCGCGGCATGGCGTAGTCCATGAACGAGCCGGCGAGCATCTGGCCGCTCTCCGGATCGTAGTGCGCATGTTCCAGCAACGCTTGCCCGATTCCCTGGGCGATGCCGCCGTGGACCTGGCCGTGAATAATGAGCGGGTTCACGGCCCGGCCGACGTCGTCGACCGCGACGTAGGTGATCACCTTGACCGAGCCGGTATCAGGATCGACTTCGACTTCGCAGACATGGGCGCCGTAAGGGTAGCTGGCCTCGGCGACGGTCTCGTCGCAAGCGGCATATAACGGTCCGCGCAAATCCTCCGGCAAATCGGCGCGCTCCAGCGCGGCGCGCGCCACCTCGAACAGGCCGACGGCGTGGTTGGTGCCCTTCACGGCGAAGCGGCCGTCCTTGAACTCGATATCGGCGGCCGCGGTCTCGAGCAAATGCTCGGCGATACGCAATGCTTTCTCGATGATGCCGTCGGTGGATTTCTTGATGACGATCGAGCCAAGCCGCATGCCGCGGCCGGAATGGGCGCCGCCGCCGACGGTGACGCGATCGGTATCGCCGGTGACGAAGCGCACGCTGTCGATCGGCACGCCGAGCCATTCGACGACCAGTTGGGCAAAGCTCGTCTCGTGGCCCTGGCCTTGCGAGGTGACGCCGATGATCAGTTCGACGAAGTTTTCGGGCGAAACGGTGATCTCGGCTTTCTCGCGCGGCACGCCGGTGGAGATATCGACGTAATTGCCGACGCCGATGCCGCGGCACTTGCCGCGCTTTTTCGCTTCGGCGCGGCGGCGTTTGAAGCCAGCCCAGTCGCCGAGTTTCAGCGCCAGATCCATGCCGCCGATATAATCGCCGTTGTCGTATTCGACGCCGAACGGATTTTTGTACGGCAGTTCCTTTTCGGTCACGAGATTGCGCCGGCGCAACGTGACGCGATCATAGCCGCATTCGCGCGCGGCGAGATCGATCAGCCGCTCCATGACGAAGATCACTTCCGGGCGGCCGGCGCTGCGATAAGGCCGCGTCGGCGAGGTGTGGCTCAAGGTGGCGCGGGCGCGGAAATACGCGGCCGGCATCCGGTAGATGCTCGACATCATCTGCACGCCCTTCTGCACCATGGCGAAATTGGTGGTGTGGGCGCCGAGATTGCCGAGATTGGAGCCGCGCATCGCCAGGAACTTGCCCTTGTCGTCGAGCGCCAGCTCGGCTTCGACGGCAAGGTCGCGCGCCTGGTAGTCGCTCAGGAACGACTCGTGGCGCTCGATGATCCATTTCACCGGCCGGCCGAGCTTTTTCGCCGCCCAGGCGACCAGCGCGAATTCGGCATAGATCATGCCGCGGGTGCCGAAATTGCCGCCGACGTCCTGCATCAGCACGCGGACTTTTTCCGGCGGCACGTCGAGCATGGTGGCGAGATCGTTCTTCAGCCGCACCGCGCCGCCATTGCCGGCATAGACCGTATAGCGTCCGCTTTCGGCATCGAAGGCTGCGAGCGCCGCGCGCGGCTCCATCGGCACGCCGGTGATGCGCTGCACCCAGGTCTCGAACCGGGTCACGTGGGCGGCGCGGGCAAAGGCGGCGTCGGTCGCCGCCGCGTCGCCAAGCTCGCCATCGAAGCAGACGTTCGACTGCGCGCCGTCGTGCACCCGCGGCGCATCCTGGCGCGCGGCGGCAACGGTTTCGACAACGGCCGGCAAGACGTCGTAATCGATCATCGACACGCTCGGCGCCGTCTTTCGCCGCGTGCACGGTTTCGGCGACGACCATCGCCACCGCTTCGCCGACGAAACGCGCCTTGTCGGTCGGCAATGGATAATGCGGCGCTTCGAACGGCGGCTCGTCGCCTTTGAGGTGCAGCTGGGCCTCTTTCTGATGCGGCGACCATGGCTTGTGCGGGATCGGTTTGAGGCCGTCCGCGGCAAAGTCGACGCCGGTCAGCACCGCGAGCACGCCGGGCGCGGCCTTGGCGTCGGCGGTCGCGATCGAACGGATACGCGCATGCGCATGCGGCGAGCGCACCATGACCGCATAGACCTGGCCCGGCAGGTTTTCGTCGGCGGTATAGCGGCCGTTGCCGCGCACCAGACGCAAATCCTCGCGCCGCCGTACCGGCTGGCCGATGCCGGAGCCTTTTGCTGACACGTCCATCACGTTCTCTTTATTCGCTTTATTATCATGTCCTGCTTCGCCTCAATTGGCCCGAGCAAAGCGGGCGCGATCGTGTGGCCGCCGATAGTCGACCGTAGGGCCGGCCGGGATGATGCCGTTGGCGCCGACCGGGCCGGCCTTGCTGAATACGCCGCGTTTCATGCCGTCGATGTCGCACACATCCGCGATCCCCGGCGTCTGATAAAGGTCGCGAAGGTAGTTCGACAGGTTTGGATACTCTTCGAGGCGGCGGATGTTGCATTTGTAGCCGACATAGTAGCAGGGATCGAAACGCACGAGGCTCGGAAACAGGCGCCAATCCGCCTCGGTCTCGGCTTCGCCGCACAGATAGCGCTGCCGCGCCAGCCGCTCTTCCAGGCCGCTCAGGGTCTCGAACAGAAGCGCGACGGAGCCGTCGTAAGCAGCCTGCTGCGTGATCGAGTAGCCGCAACCGTTGACGGCGTCGTTCACGCCTTTGAGGACCAGCGCATTCGTTGCGTCGATTTCGGAACGCAGCGGCTCGGGATGGTAGTCGGGCGTCGGCTGCGCAATGCCTGAAAATGCCGTGTTGAAAATGCGAATGATCTCGGACGAACTCGTTGTTGACGACGCGGCGGGTCTTGGCATCCCACAGCGTCGGCACGGTGACGCGCGTCGTGCAGGCCGGATCGGCGATCGTGTAAAGCTCATGCAGCCAGCGCACGCGCCGATCGGTCCCGGGTACGATGTGGCCGGCTTCGCCGAACGACCAGCCCTGGCCGCCGGGCTCTTGAAAGGTGTTGGTCAGCGTCACGATGGATTCGAGTTTTTTCAACGTGCGCATCAGCGTGGTGCGATGCGCCCACGGGCAGGCGACGGCGCAGTAGAGATGATAGCGGTCGGGCTCGGCGGGAAATTCGGCGTCCGGCGCGTTGCCGATGTGATGACGGAAGACGGAGGGACGCTTGTAGTAGAGCCCTTTTTCGTCGTGATTGGACAGGATGTTTTGGTTGGTCCATTTCCCGCTCGGCGAGATGTCCCATTGATCTTCTCCGGTCGTGCGGCTCACTGCATCGGAATATCGGCTTGCTTGATCACCTTGCCCCACAGCGCGCGCTCGTCGGCGAAAAACTTCGCCGCGTCGGCGCGGCTGCCGGGCGCCAAATCCATGCCCAAGCGCCTTGGTCTTTTCGATGAACTCAGGCTGCTTGAGACATTCCACAACGTCGCGATTGATCTTGTCGGCGAGCGCATCGGGCGTTTGCGGCGGCGCGACGATGCCGAAGAAGGTCACCGCGCGATATCCCGGCACGCCGGCTTCGGCAAGCGTCGGCACGTCCGGCAAATCCTTGACGCGCTCGGTGCCGCCGACGGCGACGATCTTTTCCTTCTGCGCGCGGTAGAGCGGCAGCGACGTCGCCAGCATGTCGAACATCATGTTGACATTGCCGGCCAGCACGTCGGCGACCGCCGGGCTCAGGCCTTTGTAGGGGACCTGCAGCAGTTTGATGTCGGCGAGCATTTCCAGCTCGATCGTCGCGAACTGGCCGACCGAGCCGACGCCGGGCGTCGCGGAGGTCAGCCGGCCGGGATTGGCTTTGGCGTGGGTGAGCAACAGCGGCAGGTTCGGCGCGTCAAAACCGTTGCTGAGCACCAGCACATAGGGCGAGGTCGCCAGCACCGCGATCGGCACCCATTTCGCCGGATCGTAGGACATGTCCTTATACATGTAGGCGTTGGTGGCGATCGGGCCGGGCGAGGCAAGCAGCAAGCGTATAGCCGTCGGGGTCGGCGCGGAAAACTTCCGCCGCGCCGATATTGCCGCCGGCGCCGCCGACATTTTCGACGATCACCGCTTGCCCCCATTTGCGGCCGAGCTGGTCGGCCAGCACCCGCGCCAACAGATCGGTGCCGCCGCCGGGCGGGTAGGGCACGATCAGCTTGACGACGCGGGAGGGAAAATTGGCTTGCGCATGGCGCTGCCGAAGCTCGCGGCAGCGACGGCGAGCATCGCGACGAGCGCCGTGATTGCAATCCTGATGCCTCGCAACGTCGTCCTCCCGCGGTGCTCTGCGGCGGCGCATGTTATGGGAGCCGCCAACCGCGCGCCAGCGGCCGACCGTCGCGGCCGTGCTGACAAGCAACGGCTGCGGATGTAGACAGGGACAAGGCCAAGCGGAGGAACGCCGTGCTTGCGCGGGATGATCGAAACACGCCGGTCGATTGGGTCGCGCGCGCCGCGCGCGCTGGTGCCGATGATCGAGGCCGCGAGCGACCGCATCGAGGCCGAGCGGCGCATCGTGCCGGAAGTCATCGCGGCGCTGCACGAGGCCGGCCTGTTCCGCATGCTGCTGCCGGCGTCGTTCGGCGGCGGCGCGGCCGATATCGTCGCCTTCAACCAGGTGATCGAGACCATCGCCACCGCCGACGCCTCACCGCGTGGTGCCTGGCGCAGCAGGTGGCGAGCACGCAGACGGCGGCGTATCTCGACCCCAAAGTCGCGCGCGAGATTTTTGCCGGACCCGACGGCGCCGTCGCCTGGGGCCCGCCCTCGGGCGCCAAGGCGGTCGTCGTCGACGGCGGCTATATCGTCAACGGGCGCTGGCGCTTTGCCAGCGGCAGCGAGCATTGCCCGTGGCTCGGCGGCCATTGCGACGGTGTTCGAGGCGCGACGGCAAGCCGCGCCTCGACAAGCAGGGCCGGCCGGTGCATGCGCACCATGCTGTTCCGCAAGGACAAGGCGACGTTCTACGACATCTGGCACGTGATCGGGCTGCGCGGCACCGGCAGCAATGCCTACGAGGTGACCGAGCTGTTCGTGCCGGAGGCCTATTCGTACTGGCGCGATCTGCCTGCCGACCGCCGCGGCGACGATCCGCTCGGCAACATTCCGCTGCTGACGCTTTACGGCATGGGCTTTTCCGGCGTGGCGCTCGGGCTCGCGCGCGCCTGCCTCGACGCCTTCATGAAGCTTGCCGAAAAGAAAAAGCCGGCGGCCGACCCACGGCGCGCCGGTTCTGTTGCGCGACAATGCGGTGATCCAATCGCGCGTCGCCAAGGCAACGGGCCGGCTGCAGTCAGGGCGCGCTTATCTGCACGAATGCTGCATGAATTCTGGCAAGCGGCGACCGCCAACCGCGCGCACACGCCTCGAGCAGCGCGCGCAACTGCGCGTCGCCATCACCGGCTCCATGGACCAGGCGCGCCGCGTCGTCGACTTCGCCTATCACGCCGCCGGCGCCGACGCGATCTTCAACGGCAGTCCGTTCGAGCGGCGCTTTCGCGACATGCATACCGTAACGGCGCAGGGCCAGGCGCATCTGTCCAATTTCGAAGGCGCCGGCCAGGCGCTGTTCGGCATCGAGCCGAGCCAGCGGCTATGACGTCATTGCGAGGAGCGAGCGACGAAGCAATCCAGGACCTTGCGCAAGCCTACTGGATTGCTTCGCTTCGCTCGCAATGACGGCGCAGGGTGGCGATGACAAGCACAAAACCAAGTCTTGCGCAAGGAGGACCCGGCGCTGCTGTCGGGCCGCGGCCGCTATGCCGACGATCTGCCGGTGCCGGTCGGCACCTTGCATGCCCACGTCATCCGTTCGCCGCACGCGCACGCCGACATCGTTGCGATCGACGCGAGCGCGGCGCTTGCGCACGACGGCGTCTGGGCCGTCATCACCGGCGAAGATATTCGCAAACTGTCGGAGCCGTTTCTCGCCGCGGTGAAAACGCCGGTGCAGCAATGGGCGTTGGCGATAGAGCGCGTGCGCTATGTCGGCGAGCCGGTCGCGCTGGTCGTCGCCGAGAGCCGTTACATCGCCGAGGATGCCGCCGAGCTGGTGACGATCGATTACGCGCCGCTCGAAGCGGTCATCGATCCGCGCGCCGCGTGCGAAAAGACCGCGCTGCTCATTCATCCGCAGGCCGAGACCAACGAAGTCTCGGTGCGCAAATTTTCCTACGGCGACACTGAAGCCGCTTTCGCGCGCGCCGACCGCCGCATCGCCATGACGACGGAATTTCCGCGGCTGTCGTTCACGCCGATCGAATGTTACG
Source organism: uncultured Alphaproteobacteria bacterium (assembly GCA_963831975.1). Taxonomy (GTDB): domain Bacteria; phylum Pseudomonadota; class Alphaproteobacteria; order Rhizobiales; family Xanthobacteraceae; genus BOG-931. The sequence continues at coordinate 13,558 of CAWHSO010000018.1, read as the reverse complement.
TCGTGGTCGCCGAGCACAATCCGGCCAAGCGCAGCTACGATGTGCTGGCGAATTTCCAGGGCCCGTTCTCCATGCATCCGGTGATGGCGCGCGCGCTGCGCGTCGCCGGGCCGAAATTGCGGCTGCGCATCCCGCCGGATTCCGGCGGCAGTTTTGGCATAAAACTTTCGGTGTTTCCCTATGTGGTGCTGATCGCGCTCGCGGCAAAAATCACCGGCCGGCCGGTGAAATGGGTCGAGGACCGCATCGAGCATCTGGTCGCCGCAAGCTCGGGGCCGAACCGGGTCACCGAAATCGAAGCGGCGATCACCAAGGACGGCCGCATCCTCGGCGCTGAAACTCGATCAGCTCGAAGATTACGGCGCGTTCCTGCGCGCGCCGATGCCGGGGCCGCTCTACCGCATGCACGGCGCGGTGACCGGCGCCTACGACATCGCCAATGTCGAGGTGATCAACCGCGTCGTGCTCACCAACAAGATGCCGTCGAGCCTCATCCGCGGCTTTGGCGGGCCGCAGCTTTATCTGGCGCTGGAGCGGCTGATGCAGCGCATCGCGGTCGAGCTCGAAGCTCGATCCGCTCGACGTCATCCGGCGCAATCTCATTCCGGCGGAGAAATTTCCCTACCATGCGGCGGCCGGCGCACTTTACGATTCCGGCGATTACCCGCGCGCGGTCGAGAAGGCGGTCGGCGGCGGCCGGCTCGACGAGCTCAAGCGCCGGCGCGACGCAGCCCGCGCGGCAGGGCGCATATACGGCATCGGCTTCGCCGCCATCGTCGAGCCGGCGATGTCGAACATGGGCTATCTCTCGACCTTGATGACCGCGCAGGCGCGCGAAAAAGCCGGCCCGAAGAACGGCGCGGTGTCGATGGCGCGGGTCAATATCGATCCGCTCGGCGCGGTGTCGGTCACCGCCGATGTCACGGTGCAGGGGCAAAGCCACGAGACCGTGCTGGCAGAGATCGTGGCGCGCGAGCTCGGGCTGAAGTCCGACGACGTCGAAGTGGTTTTGGAAATCGATACCGCCAAGGATCAATGGTCGATCGCGGCCGGCACCTATTCGAGCCGCTTCGCCTCGGGCACCGCGGTGGCGGCGCACCTCGCCGCGGCGCAGATGCGCGACAAGCTCAAAGCCATCGCCGCCAAGCAGCTCAACGTGCTGCCCGACGATGTCGAGCTTGCCGGCGGCAAAATCCGCAGCCGCAGCAATCCCGACAACGCGCTGCCGTTCGGCCGCGTCGCCGCGACCTCGCACTGGTCGCCGGTGATGCTGCCCGAAAACATGGCGCCGGCGCTGAGCGAGACCGGAATCTGGTCGCCGCCGGAGCTCGAGCCGCCGACCGAGCGACGACCGCATCAACACCTCGCTGACCTACGGCTTCGTCTTCGACATGTGCGGCGTCGAGATCGACCCAAAGACCTATCATGTCCGCGTCGACCGCTACGTGACGATGCACGATGCCGGCCGCATCCTCAATCCGACCATCGCCGAAGGCCAGATCCGCGGCGCCTTCGCCCAAGGCATCGCCGCCGCGCTCTACGAGGAGTTCACCTACAACGACGAAGGCGCGTTCCTCAGCGGCACCTTCGCCGATTATCTGGTGCCGACCGTGAGCGAAATCCCCGACGTCGAGATTTTGCATTATGCCTCGCCGTCGCCGTTCACGCCGCTCGGCGCCAAGGGCCTTGCCGAAGGCAATTGCATGAGCACGCCGGCCTGCATCGCCAATGCGATCGCCGATGCGCTCGGCGTCGAGGACGTGGCGCTGCCGGCGACGCCGCGGCGCATCCACGCCATGCTGGCGGGCGGCAAACAATGAAGCCGCGCCCATTCGATTACGTGCGGCCCGACACGGTCGAGGAGGCGTTGGCGCTGCTCGCCGAATATGGCGACGACGCGCGCATTCTCGCCGGCGGCCAGTCGCTGGTCCCGATGCTCAATCTGCGGCTGATCGATGCCGGCGTGACTGATCGACATTTCGCGCATCGTGGCCGCAGCTCGATGTCGATCGCGCGATCTCGGCCGACAACCGTATCGAGATCGGCGCGGCGGTCACGCAGAACAAGCTGATGGCGTGGCCGCAGCTTTCAGCGAAAAGCTGCCGCTGCTCGCGGCGGCGCTGCCGTTCGTCGGCCATTTTCAGACCCGCAACAAAGGCACGGTGTGCGGCTCGATCGCGCACGCCGATCCAAGCTCGGAACTGCCGCTGGCGCTTGCCGTGCTCGGCGGCGAGGTCGTGCTGCGCTCGAAAAAACGCGGCGAGCGCGTTCTTGGCGCCAACGAGTTTCAGAAGGATATGCTCACGACGGCGCGCGAGGCGGACGAGCTGATCGCCGCCGTGCGGTTTCCGGTCATGGCGGGGCAGGGCGTCGCCTTCCGCGAAGTGGCGCGGCGGCACGGCGACTTCGCCATCATCGCGATCGCGGCCGTGGTCGACAATCGCGGCGCGGCGCGGCTCGGCGTCGGCGGCATGGCCGGCCGGCCGCTGGTGCGCCGGATTTTCAGCGATCCGGCCGGGGCGGTCGCGGCGTGGGCGCAGGAACTGGAGGGCTACGAAGATTTGCACGCGTCGGCGGCGATGCGGCGCGATCTGTTCAAGAATCTCGCTCCCGATGTGATCGCGGAGGCGCAACAATGCGCCGCGTGAACAAGAGCGAACGGCCGCGGATCGCGCTGACGCTCAACGGCCGCAAGCTCGCGGCCGAAGCCGAGCCGCGCATGCTGCTGAGCGATTTCCTCCGCCACGGGCTCGGCGCCACCGGCACCCATGTCGGCTGCGAGCACGGCATCTGCGGCGCCTGCACCGTGCTGATCGACGGCGTCGCCACGCGCTCCTGCCTGACGCTCGCGGTGCAGGCCGAAGGCCGCGAGGTGCGCACCGTGGAATTGCTCGCCGCGGCCGACGGCACGCTCAACGCCTTGCAGCAGGCGTTCCGCAACAATCACGCGCTGCAATGCGGCTTCTGCACGCCGGGCATTTTGATGTCGTTCACCGATTTCCTCGCCCGCAATCCGCATCCGTCGGAAGCCGAAATCCGCGAAGTTCTGAGCGGCCACCTCTGCCGCTGCACCGGCTACGCCGGCATCGTCGCGGCCATAAAAGAAGTCGCTGACGGCGACACCAACCTAAACCCTCCCCCTTGTGGGGAGGGCAGGGTGGGGGTCGGGAGGTGATGCGCGGCGAGGACGCCGCGAAAAGCATCCTCTCCGATCGTGCGTCACCTCCCGACCCCCACCCCAACCCCTCCCCACAAGGGGGAGGGGCTAACGTGACGCTTGGCGCGCGTCTTGCTATGAAATCGGCAAGGAAATCCGGCGGCCGGGCCGCGGAGCGAGACCATGGCAGACATCATCGACAGGCTCGAAGAGCGCCGCGACAGCGCCCGCGCCGGCGGCGGGCAGGCGCGCATCGACGCCCAGCACAAGCGCGGCAAGCTCACCGCGCGCGAGCGGGTCGAGCTGCTCATGGACCGCGACTCGTTCCAGGAGCTCGACATGTTCGTCGAGCACCGCTCCACCGATTTCGGCATGGAGAAGTCGCACATCGCCGGCGACGGCGTCGTCACCGGCTGGGGCACCGTCAACGGCCGCACCGTCTTCACCTTCGCCAAGGATTTCACCGTGTTCGGCGGCTCGCTGTCGGAGACGCATGCGCAGAAGATCATCAAAATCCAGGACATGGCGATGCGCGCCCGCGCGCCGATCGTCGGCCTGTTCGACGCCGGCGGCGCCCGCATCCAGGAAGGCGTGGCGGCGCTCGGCGGCTACGGCGAGGTGTTCAAGCGCAACGTCATCGCCTCGGGCGTCATCCCGCAGATTTCGGTGATCATGGGCCCGTGCGCCGGCGGCGACGTCTATTCGCCGGCGATGACCGATTTCATCTTCATGGTGCGCGACACCAGCTACATGTTCGTCACCGGGCCCGACGTGGTCAAAACCGTGACCAACGAGATCGTCACCGCCGAAGAGCTCGGCGGCGCGTCCGTGCACGCCACCAAATCCTCGATCGCCGACGGCGCCTACGACAACGACGTGGAGTGCCTCCTGCAGATGCGCCGGCTGCTCGATTTCCTGCCGGCGAATTTTTCCGCGGGCGCCCCGGAATGGCCGTCGTTCGACGACACCGAGCGCACCGACCCGTCGCTGGATACGCTCATCCCCGACAATCCCAACAAGCCCTACGACATCAAGGAGCTGATCCTCAAAGTTCTGGACGAGGGCGATTTCTTCGAACTGTCCGAAGCCTTCGCCCGCAACATCGTCATCGGATTGGGCCGCATCGCCGGCCGCACCGTGGGTGTCGTCGCCAACCAGCCGATGGTGCTGGCCGGCGTGCTCGACAGCGACGCCAGCCGCAAGGCGGCGCGCTTCGTGCGCTTCTGCGACGCCTTCAACATCCCGATCGTCACCTTCGTCGACGTGCCGGGATTTCTGCCCGGCACCGCGCAGGAATACGGCGGCCTGATCAAGCACGGCGCGAAACTTTTGTTCGCCTATTCGCAGGCGACGGTGCCGCTGGTCACCGTGATCACGCGAAAAGCGTTCGGCGGCGCCTACGACGTGATGGCGTCAAAGCACATCGGCGGCGACGTCAACTACGCCTGGCCGACCGCGCAGATCGCGGTGATGGGCGCCAAGGGCGCGGTCGAGATCATCTTCCGCGCCGACATCGGCGACGCCGAAAAAATCGCCGCCCGCACCAAGGAATACGAGGAGCGCTTTTTGTCGCCCTTCATCGCCGCCGAGCGCGGCTATATCGACGACGTGATCATGCCGCAGGCGACGCGGCCGCGCATCGCGCGGGCGCTGGCGATGCTGCGCGGGAAGACGGTGGAGATGCCGGGGCGGAAGCACGATAATTTGCCGGTGTGATATGATATGTCTGCCTTACTAAGGATGAAACGAGAACATGCTAAAGACCATCAGCGTTTCAGGTTTTAAGTCCTTAGAGAAATTTGAGCTCGAATTCCGACCGGGCCTTAATGTTATCGTTGGGCCAAACGGCTCTGGAAAAACAAATATAATAAATTTTCTAGAGTTCCTTTCTTTTCTATCTCGCGGCTCTTTACTGGACGCGGTTAGCCGCAGCGGTGGTGCCGGCAACATCTTTCGCCGCCAATCGTCACACAGGCTGCAGCGCCGCATTAGCTTCACACTTGGCGGTGCGGGTAATTACAAAGACATAAGAAAGCCAAATGAAGAATATGTGAGGTACGAGTATGAAGCCGCAATTCTGCTAGCAAACAACAACAGTTCGATCTTCTTTGAAAAACAGCGAATAAAAATTGCGACCGGTGGGTCTGATGACAACGGTGCAGATAAATCTGAGGCTGATTGGGATGTCGATATCGAATTCATATACAAAAATGAGCCAAGCGCCGCTATCGAGATCGTTTGGCACAAATTAAATCAGCAACTCGTGACTAGTCCATTTAGTGGCAGAAAGGGAGAGACCCTTAACGGGGCTAAAGCAAGGATCAAGGAAGCCCTCGAGGACAGCGCCAAATACAGTGTCTACCAAACACTCATCAGGTTTGTGCGACCTTCGCGGCTAATCAGCCGAGATCTCCTTGGTGCGAAGTCTTTTAATATTTCTCCGTCGGTAGTGCGTCAGCCTGAAGATATAGCTAGCGAACCCGACATAGGGTCCAACGGCAGTGGGCTTGCAGCGACCATGTTCATGCTAAAGAATTCACCAAGATCAATGGATTACGACTATTATTACGATGACAGCGAGGCTCAGGAAATTCTACAAAAAATTCTTGAGTACTCGAAAGTCGTAAATAACTCGATTCTCAGCATCGCAGTCGAGCCGGATACGATCGAAAATAAGCTTCGGATTTTCGTGACGGTGAAATATAAAGGTGGCCGATTGAAGCTTCCTTTTAGCTTTGTTTCCGATGGAACAGCTAAGTGGTTTGCTCTAGTGGCTGCCATATTAATGACGCGGTCGATTTTCGCGATTGAAGAGCCGGAGAATTATTTGCATCCTCTGATGCAACGACAGATCGTAGAAATTGTACGAAGGACGTTTGAGTTCGACCGACGCAACTTGTTCGCAGTCATCACCACCCACAGCGAAACTATTTTGAATTGTGTCGATCCAGAGCAATTGATTGTCGTTCACATGGATGACGGGCGGACAGTTGCGAGTAGACCCAGAAATGCTCAGGATATTCGCGAAGAAATCAGAAACTCCGGATTTGGTGCGGGATACTATTATCTTGCGGATGCGATCGAAACATGACCTTCGCGTTTATCGTAGATGGATTGACTGAGAAGAACATTGTTCAGGCGTTATGTCCAAATGCGCCGGTTCGGATGACTCATTTAAACGGCAAAGACGTAACAGTCCCTGTGCTCGCAAAGGCCGCTGCAACATTATTCAGGGTGTATAAGGGCCGATATTTTCCCGTAATGCTTATCGTAGACCGGGAGTCGCGAGATTTGTCATCAGAGGCCTTGGAAGGAGCGTTACGTGCGGCGCTGACGGACGAGGGTATTCCCCTAGAACAACTAATCATTAGTTGTCCGGACAGAATGATTGAGAATTGGATGCTCGCGGATGAATCTTATTTGCGAGCGAGGTTCGGCATACAAAAAGCTAGTCCAGCGGATGGACATAACGGAAAATCCGAAATGAAGCGGTTGCTTCGCGAACAGGCAATCGCGTATCATGAAATTACGGTTGGGGTCGAAATCTTTAAAAAAATTTGCCCCTACCGAATTGCCAAAAACAGTCCAAGCTTTGCTCGTTTTGCGAACGCGTTGAGTGTGTACTGTGCGTGGGCGAGAAGGCGGAAACGGTTGAAGGTGTAGTAACGAAATGTCGGGACAATTAGAATTCGGCTTGGAACCGATAGTGCCACCGAACGACGACTTCTCCCGCCGCCGTCTCGTCACTGGCGCCGCCGTAGTCGCCGCCCTCGGCGGTGCAACCGCCGACGCGCTGGCGCAAGGGGCGCCGGGTAACGCGCCGGGAAATTTGCGCTTCCTCAACCCGCCGACCAGCTTCAAGAATCCGGGCTTCAATCACGCGGTCGAGGCGACCGGGCCGGGGCGCATCCTCTATATCGCCGGCCAGCAGGGCCGCGACATCGACAACAAGATCGTCGGCGCGCCGGGCGATTTCCGGGCGCAGGCGGAGCAGGCCTTCCTCAACATCAAGGGCGCGCTGGGCGCGGCCGGCGGCGGCTTCGAGCATGTCGTAAAACTTTGCCATTATTTCATCGACCTGCAGGCGCACTTTCGCATGATGCGCGATATACGGCTCAAATATTTCGATCCGGCGCGCATGCCGGCCTCGACCATGATCCAGGTCGGCGCGCTGACCGACGAGAAGGCGATTTACGAGGTCGATGTGGTGGCCGTGCTGCCGCCGGCGTGAGCGCGGCGTTGCGAGCAGCACAGCGTCACGGCAAAAAGCGCCCAAGCATGCTTTGCGAATCTTTTCCCGCAAATCTTCTCAGTGAGCGCGCACAGGGCGCGGCGGCGTCCAGCAGGGGTGCGCGTAACGTTCCGATTTATCGGCGCAATTCCGCGCGCAACAAATCTTTTGACAACAACGTCAAGTTTGAATAGCTGCGCAACAATCCCGCTCGTTTTAAGGGACGTCAGCCGGTGATGCCGGCCGACGGAGCGGGGCGGCTCCTGCGGGCGGCGGCTCATCACCGCCGCTCCCGGGCGGCTCCGGCAATCACGCCCGGCCGGCACTATGACCGGTCCGCGATTAGTCGCTGCACTTGGTGACGGCCGGGAGCGGGTAACGCCCGTTCCTACCTAGTTCCGTCACAGGAAGCGCGTGGCTGGAGTTGAGCTGTGGCGTTCGTTCGCTGCAGCAAGCGCCGTGGTGGAACGCCGACAGGCGAGCGCGCTGCGATCAGCGCGCGCCGCGCCGAAGCGCGGATCGTGGACTACGCGTCTGTCGGCGTTCCGCCTTCCTTCTTTCTTTAGCTTCTTTCTTGGCTTTGCGAGCTTGGATCGGGATCAAATGCCGGACTCCACCGCCGGCTTCGCTTAACGATCGCTCGAAAGCAGACGCTTCGTGCCGATTTCGTGCCGCTTGCCGCATACCTCGGATGCCGGCCGCATCGCGAGAACGATGGCGCTTGGCCTTACCTCTCCCCAAGGGCAGAGGAAATCAGAGCTTTTGTTGCCGTCATGGCCGGGCTTGTCCCGGCCATCCACGTCTTGGGAGTTGCACCAAATAAGACGTGGATGCCTGGCACAAGGCCGGGCATGACGGGCGCAAGGCGAACGTGCTTTAATGTTTACCGGTGTGGACATGTCACGATCGGGTCTCATCAGCACGCTCATGGCCATGACTATTTTGGTCATGGTTATTTTGCTCGCTCCTGCCGGGCGGGCTCAGGACGGGCTGCGACCGCCGGTCGGCGGCGTCATTTCCCCTGCCGACGCCATGATTTTCTATCTGGCGCACGATGGAGACGGGACCTGCGGACCGGATTGCTCGGAATGGATCGCGGCCGAAGGCATCGTCGAATGGGATACATTCAAGCGGCTGTTTGCGTTCGCGGCGCGCCTCGGTGAACGCAAAATTCCCGTCATCTTGAACGTCTGGGGCGAAGGCGATCTCAAAGTTGCCATGGCGTTGGGCAAGATCATTCGCGACCATGGACTCGACGTGAGCGCAGGCAAGACGGTTGTCGCGGGATGCGCCGACGCGACAGACGCCGCATGCATTGCGCTCAAGCGCAGCGGCAAATCGCTGGATGCGGCGATCGATATCTCAGCCGTCGAATGCGATCTCGCTTGCGTGCTGATCCTGGCGGGCGGCGTACACCGCACGCTTCCGGCCGACGCCAAGGTCATCATCGGTCCGTCGCACGTCCGCGACCGGCTTGCGCCCAATGTATCCGAGGAGCGCCAGAAAGGATTGCTGGCGTTTTACGGCGATCAATTCAGGCTTTATTTGACGCAGATGGGCGTGGCTGCGGATGTCGCCGGCATCATCGAGCAGAATGCGGCGAGCGGCCGCGCCACGCAGATTTTGCCCGCCGGCTGGCTGCGGCTCGGCATTGTCACCGAGCCTGCGCCATGAGCAGCGTGTCGCCAAGGGTAAGGCCAGATGCTAGCATCGCAACGTGCGTTGTTCGATATTCCGCGCGATGTCTGCTATCTCAATGCCGCATCCTATAGCCCGCTGCCGCTGAGGACGCTCGAGGCCGGCCGCAACGCGGTGGCGCGCAAGGGCCGGCCGTGGCTGATCGACAACGAATTCGCCGCGCAGCAATATGACCGCGTGCGTAAAGCCGCGGCGGCGCTGATCAACGCCGCGCCGGAAGACGTCGCGCTGATCTCGTCGGTCGGCTATGGCGTGTCCACCGCCGCGAAGATCTTTGCCGTGCCGGCCGGCTCCCGCGTGCTGGTGTTGCAGGACGATCACTCCTCGGCGGTGCTGGAATGGCTGACGCGTGCCGGGCAGGGCGGCTTCACCGTAGAAACGATCCGTCAGCCGGATGATGGCGACTGGACGGCAAGCGTGCTGGCCGCGATCGAACGGCCGGGCGCGGCGCCGATCGCGATCGCTTCGATCTCCTCGGTGCACTGGTCCGACGGCGGTGTGGTCGATCTTCATCGCGTCGCGCCGGCGCTGCGGGCGAAAGGCGGAGCGCTGCTGATCGACGCTACTCACAGCGTCGGCGTGCTCGATGTCGATGTCGAAATACTCGATCCCGATTTCGTCGCGTTCCCGACCTACAAGTGGCTATCGGCCCTTACGGCCGCGCGTTCCTCTACGTCGCCAAGCGCCACCAGCACGGCGTTCCCTTGGAGCAGACGAGCTACGGCCGGCGCGCCGTGCGCGCCGAGCAGGATGTCTACTTCACCGATACGCAGCTATGTCGGCGACGCGCGGCGCTTCGACATGGGCGAGCGCGATCATTTCATCTCCATGGAAATGGCGGCCATCGGCATGGAGATGATGGCGCAATGGGGCCGCCCCGCGATCGTCGAGCGGCTCGCCATGCTGACCGCACGCCTCGCCGAGGGTTTACGCGGATCGGGCGTGGACATCCCGGACGCGCGCGTGCGGGCGCCGCACATTTTGAGCCTGGGTTTTCCGGGCGGCATGCCGCATGACCTGGTGGCGCAACTCGCCGCCAACAACGTTTTCGTCGCCCCGCGCCTCGGCCGCCTGCGCATCAGCCCGCATGTTTATAACGACGAGGCGGATGTCGACCGCTTCGTCGAGGTATTTCGCAAGCATGCATAGATACTGCCAGTTGAAAGCCGCCCGACGCGGGGTATGATCCCCGCATAAATAAACGGGAGGAAACGTCATGTTCAAGAAATCCATCATCATCGCCATTGCCGCGCTCGCCATCGGCGGCGTCGCGGTTGCGCAGCAGATGGCGCCGCCGTCGCGCAGACGGCGGGTCTCAAGCGCACCGTGCTGCAAAAATTCGACGTGCCGGCCGGCGATCGTGAAACGGTGACGGCGCTGATCGAGATCCCGCCGAATATGGATGTCGCCCGTCACACCCATCCCGGCCCGGAGGTGGATTACATCCTCGAAGGCGAGGTGAATTTGGTGGTCGAGGGTCAGCCGCCAAAGACCTATAAGGCGGGCGACAGCTTCGCTATCCCGCAAGGCACGGTCCATGGTGGACGCAGCGGTCCGAACGGTACAAAATTGGTCGGCACCTACATCGTCGAGAAAGGCAAGCCGCTGGCATCGCCGGCGCCATAACAGATCATGCGAACATCCATCATTGCCATCGCGCTGGCGCTTGCGCTATTTGGCCGCCGGCGCACCCGTTCACGCGCAGGAGACTTTTCCCTCGCGCCCCATCACGCTGATCGTGCCGTTCCCGCCGGGCGGCTCGACCGACGTCGCCGGGCGCATCATCGCCGACAAGATGGGGGCTTTCCTCGGCCAGCCGGTGATCGTCGAGAATGTCGGCGGCGCCGGCGGCTCGATCGGCGTCGGGCGGCTCGCGCGCGCCACGCCCGACGGCTACACCATCGACATCGGCCAGTGGGACACCCATGTCGGCAGCATCATCTACAATCTCAACTACGATCTGCAGACCGATTTCGAGCCGATCGGGCTGATTTCGAACAATCCGCAGCTTCTGGTCGCCAAGAAGGCGCTGCCGGCGGACGACCTGAAAGCGCTGGTCGCCTGGATGAAGGCGCATCCCGGCGACGCCAAATTCGTCAACCAGAACGCGGCGGCGCAGGTGAGCGGACTGTTGCTGCAAAAGCTCACCGACACCAAGGTGCTGTTCATTCCCTATCGCGGCGCCGGCCCGGCCATGACCGATCTGATCTCCGGGCAGGTCGACCTTCTGGTCGCGCAAGGCGCCGTCGACGCTGCCGCAGATCCGCGCCGGCGCCATCAAGGCGATCGTCGAACATGTCGCCGCAACGCTCCGGCGCGATCCCGGACATCCCGACCTCCGACGAAGCCGGCGTGCCCGGCCTCTACATGTCGGGATGGTTCGGCCTGTTCGCGCCCAAGGGGACGCCGCGGGCCGTCATCGCCAAACTCAACGATGCGATGGTGGAGGCGCTCGCCGATCCGAAAGTGCGCATGCGGTTCGCCGAGCTCGGGCTCGATATCGCGCCTCGCGTGCAGCAGACCCCGTCCGGGCTTGCCGCGTTCCACAAGGCCGAGATCGAGAAATGGTGGCCGATCATCAAGGCCGCCGGCATCCGGGGCGAGTGAGGGAGCGACGACGATGCCCAAAGCCTATTTCATGGTGCGCTCGGTGGTCGAAGAACCGCTGCGGCAAAAATTCGATCATTGGTATTCGACGCCACCACCTGCCGATGGCGCTGACCGAGTTCAAGGCGGAGAAATGCTGGCGCTTCTGGAGCGCGGCCGATGCCGGCGTGCATTACGCGGTCTATCAGTTCCCCGACATGGCGCGGCTCGATGCGGCGATCAAATCGCGAGGCTTTAAGGGCCTGGTCGCCGACTTCGACCAGGCCTGGCCGAGCGGCGTCACCCGCACGCGCGACATGGTCACTCTGGCGGAGGAACGGGAAGGCTAGGGCAAAAGCACGAACCGGGCGCTGCCGACCCCCTGGCGGCCGCTGGCCGCAACCCCCTATACTTTGCCTCATCGTGCGCAACCAAAGGGGGGAATTCATGACCGCACCGAACATGCGAACTGGTCGGCGAACGAGCTATCCGACTTCGCCGGTCGTCACTACCACATCGAGGTCAACGGCGAGGTCCAAACTCCGGCAACGAATTTTTCGCCGAAGCTTCACCGAGCGCATTCCGCAGGGCATCAATCCGCGCATCCTGCTGCTCGATCTCACCATTGTGAAGACCGCCGAGTTCGGCGGCCAGATCGTCGAATACCACAAGGCCACCTACGAGCATCCGACCTCGGGCCACCAATATGACGAGGTCGACATCCTGTTCGATGGCGAGATCATCGAGCGGATCTAGGTCGGCCATCCGAAGACCTTTGCGGCCGCGGCGAGAAAGAGCCGGCGGCGGTAAGGCTGGCAGTGACGAGCGGCAAGAAAAAGCCCGGAAAGAAATGGTTGGTGTGGATATGGCGGCCAAGAAGGCAGCGGCGAAGAAAAAGGGCTGCTAGAAAGCGGCCAAGAAAGCCGCAAAAAAAGCACGAAGAAAAAATCGGCGAAAAAGACGAAGGCGCGCGCCGAAGAAGTAGCGATGCGACGCAACGACCTCGGCCCGGATGACGCGGTCGCGTCGTCCGGCGGAAAGTCAGCGCCACCCTCCGCCGCCGTTCACATACACCGTGTCCGCCGTCATGTACGGACAGGCATCCGAGCACGTGAACAGCACCAGTTCGCCGATTTCTTCCGGCTCCCCGATCCGCTTCATCGGCACGTCGGCAATGAACCTCTGCACCAACTCCGGCGACGTATCCGCCGCCCCCGGGAACGGCGTGTTCATCGGCCCGGGCGAGATCGACAGGCGCGCGGATGCCGTGATCGGCGAACTCGCGCGCCACGCCCAGCGTCATGGTCACCACCGCGCCCTTCGCCGCGGCGTAGTGCACCGATGCCCCCGGCCCGCCCCGTTTGTGCGACATCCTGGCGATGTTGACGATCACCCCATGGCTGTTCTCCAGCATATGCGGCAGCACCGCCTGCATCGCGTAGAACGTCCCGTTGACATTCAGATCAAACGTCTGTTCCAGCAGCGCGTCGTCGATCTCGAGGAACTTGCCGCGGCGGATCGCCGCTCCGGCCGAGTTGAACAGGAAGTCCACGCGCCCGAACGCCGCGATCGCCCGGGCGACCGCATCGTTGACCTGCGCCCGCGGCGTCACGTCGATGGTCAGCGCCAGCGCCTTGCGGCCTCGCCGGTGACCTGCTTCCGCGGTGCGGCGCGCGCCGTCCGCGTTGAGGTCGGCGCACACCACATTGGCGCGCTCGCGGGCGAAGATCAGCGAGGTGGCGCGGCCGATGCCGCTGGCGGCGCCGGTTATGACGATCGTCTTGCCGACGAAGTAGTCCGGCGTTTTGGGCATTGTTACGCTCGTTCGGTTTGTTGCCGAACCGGTGTGCCTTGTCGGCGGGCCGACTACAATTGGGGCTTAGGCC
>CAWHSO010000017.1:0-41928 GCA_963831975.1 uncultured Alphaproteobacteria bacterium | reverse complement strand
TAAATTCCATGGTCTCGCCGAGACCATCGGCGAGTCGATCCGCTCCCCGATCCACACCACGAAGGATGACGAACGAAACAGCACCAGTGCATTCTCGCCGGCCCGACCTCCGATTCAGTCGATGTTCTCTACGAGGGGCGCAGCATCCCCTCCCAGTAACGCTTCGCCATCGACGACAAGGTCTTGATCAAGGCCACCGCACCTACACGACGGACCTACTCGTCGGTCAGACTGATCGGCTACCCGCCGCTGCGGCAATATGTCATCTGACGACGGCGCCGCGCTTTAAGAAAAACAAACCCCGGGCCTCCGCCCGGACTTTTTGTTTGCACTTGTCGTCGTCTTCGCGACGAGCGAAGCGACGAAGAATCCAGGCGGCGCCTCAGCACTGGATTGCTTGCTCCGCTCGCAATGACGGGCGTTACTTCGGCTGCACGTTAGGGTCGCCAGCTGCGGCGGCGGGATGACGGACGTGTCGCCGGTCTTCGGCGTCGGTGCCTTCATCGCCGGATCGACGTCCGGCGGGGAAATCACGCCGGCGTTCTTTTCGGCATCCTGATTTAAGGCTTGGCTGGAGCGCTCTTGCGGCGTGCAGCCTTTCGGGTCGGGGGCCTGCGCTTGAGCCCCTACGGCCGACGTCATGGCGAGCGCAATCAGCAACGCGCCCCATGAACCTTTCGCGATCATGCTCATATTCGCACTCCCTGCAAATCGCTTGTTCTGCAGAGATAACGTTTTGCGGAAGGCGCAGTTCCTCCGACCGGAACCCGGCTCAGGCGAGGTCAAGAATGCCAGCCTCGCCGCTCTCGGTGCCGAAGGCGAGCAGCGTGCCGTCGGCGCTCCACGCCAGCGCCGTGATCGGCGCATCGCCAGGCCGTTTCGCCAAAATCTCGGCGCCGTCCTCGACCCGCACCAACAGCACAATGCCGTCGGCGTAGCCGGCGGCGACGATATCCTGCTTGGGATGGCAGGCGACCACGGCGACGCGATGCTCCGACGGCGCTAGTAATTTTGGCTGCTTGCCCATGGGGCCGTCCTTGGTCTGGAACGGCCAGAGGATGATCTGGGTCCAGCCCAGGTCGCAAGCCAACGGCCGCCCGTGGTCCAGCCGAGCGAAGTGACGCGGGCGGCATAGCCCGACATGCGCATGTGCTGGCGATCGATGAGCCGCCAGCCATGCAGCATCGGCTCCTGCATGGTGGTGACCAGGAAGCGGCCGTCCGGTGCACCGTCAGGCCAAGATGCGAGCCCTTCCATTCCAGCTTTTCCGGATCGGCCTTCGGCGCATTGGGAAACCACAGCGTAGCGCCATTGTAATGGGCGATGGCGAGGCGAAAGCCTTTTGGCAGGAAGGCCAGCCCGCCGACGGTGGACGGCGCGTCGAAGCTGCGCAGCTCCTTGGCCTGAACAAAAGCCGATTTGCCCGCCGACCAGGCCACCGCGCCGTCGGGTCCGATCGCGACATGATCGATCCAGCGATGCTTTGGGTCCGCCGCAATGGTGCGGCTCGTGCCGCTGACGTCGGTTTCCACGACCTTGCCGTCGTCGCCGCCCGAGACGACGCTGCGTCGCCCACGGCCGTCGCCAATATCGCGCCGCCATGGACCGCGACGCTCTTGGGCTCGCCGCGCGGCGGAGCCAACACCATCGCTTCCTCGCCGAGCACGAATACCGCCATGCGGCCGAGAAAATGCGCGGCAATGACCGGGCCGCCCCCGCAACCGGATGGATGCGGTCGACGACAGAGGCGGTGTCGTTGCGGGTGTCGGTCATAGCGCGCGGCAGACGCTGCAGAACCCCTCCCCCTTGTGGGCAGGGGCAGAGGTGGGGGTCGGGAGGTGACGGATTGTTGTCGAAGCAATCACTGTGCTGTCGTCCACGCTCTCAGCCACCTCGCGACCCCACCCCTCCCTCCCCACAAGGGGGAGGGAGAAGATTAGAGCAGGTTACGCGATCCAGCTCCGAATCCTCGGCGATCATCTTGCCCGGCAGATTGCGGCCGATGAAGACCATGCGGCTGTCGCGCTTCTCGCCGTCCTTCCACGGCCGCTGGTGGTCGCCGTCGAGGATCATGTGCACGCCCTGGAGCACGAAGCGCGCATCGTCGTCCTTGAAGGCGAGGATGCCTTTGCAGCGCAAAATGTTCGGGCCTTCCTTCTGCACCAGGTCCTGCACCCACGGGAAGAACTTGTCCGCATTGAGCGGCTTGTCGCTGCGCAGCGAAATCGATTGCATGTCCTCGTCGTGATAGTGCTTGAGCCCGCCGTGCGAATGCGCGTGCTCGTGGTCGTGATCGTGATGATGATCGTGGCCGCGATCATGATCGTGGTGATGATCGTGATCGTGACCGTCGCCCTCGAGGAATTCCGGCTCGATGTCGAGGATGCGGTCGAGGTCGAAGGCGTTGCGCCCCAGCACCTCGCTCAGCGCGATCTGGGCGCGCTCGGTCTTGTGCACTTTGGCGTAAGGGTTGATGCCGCGGATACGCGCCTCGACCTCGGCCAGCTCATCGGGCGTCACCAGATCGGTCTTGTTGATCAGGATGACGTCGGCGAACGCGATCTGGTTCTTCGCCTCCGGCGCGTCCTTGAGGCGATCGTTGAGCCATTTGGCGTCGGCGACCGTGACTACCGCGTCGAGCTTGGTGCGCCGCCCGACGTTCTCGTCGATGAAGAAGGTCTGCGCCACCGGCGCCGGGTCGGCGAGGCCGGTGGTCTCGACGATGATGGCGTCGAACTTGCCTTTGCGTTTCATCAGCCCGTCGAGGATGCGCACCAGATCGCCGCGCACGGTGCAGCAGATGCAGCCGTTGTTCATCTCGAACACTTCCTCGTCGGCGCCGACCACGAGGTCGTTGTCGATGCCGATCTCGCCGAATTCGTTGACGATGACGGCGTATTTCTTGCCATGCGGCTCGGACAGGATGCGGTTGAGCAAGGTGGTCTTGCCGGCGCCGAGATAGCCGGTGAGCACGGTCACGGGAATCTTCTCGGTCATCAGGCCCTCCGTTGGCCTGTTCTATATAGGTATCCGCGGCCGCTTGCATCAACGCGAAAACCCGCGTCCCGCGACGATTGACCCTCGGCCACCGCCTTGATCCGGGCCTCCCATGGGCTATCGTTTTGCGCACGAAAACGAGCGGACCGGGAGGACACGATGCGACAGGGCGCGATCGTCGCGGCGAGTATGGCGATCGCGGCCGCGGCCGCGACCGGCGCCGCGGCGCAAAACTACCCGGAGCGCGTGGTCCAGATCATCGTGCCGGCGACGCCCGGTTCGAGCGCCGACATTTTGGGCCGGGTACTGGCCGACGGCATGTCGGCGCAATTCGGCAAGCCGGTGATCGTCGTCAATAAGCCGGGCGCCAATGGCGTGCTCGGCACCGCCGACGTCGCCCGCGCCAATCCCGACGGCTACATGCTGATGCACGGCGCCACCTATTCGGTCACCGTGCAGCCGCTCACCGACAAGGACGCCGGCTATACGGTGAAATCGTTCACGCCGATCTGCCAGACGTTTAAGAACGATCAGGTCATCGTGGTGCCGCCGAATTCGCCGCTGAAGACCGCGAAGGATCTGATCGAGGCCGCGAAGCAGAAACCGGGCGCGCTCAATGTCGGCATTCCCGGCATCGCCACCATCCCGCATCTCGCCATGATCCAGTTGGCCGAGCTGGCCAAGGTCGAGTTCAAC
This sequence comes from uncultured Alphaproteobacteria bacterium, assembly GCA_963831975.1. Lineage (GTDB taxonomy): Bacteria > Pseudomonadota > Alphaproteobacteria > Rhizobiales > Xanthobacteraceae > BOG-931. The sequence continues at coordinate 38,235 of CAWHSO010000017.1, read as the reverse complement.
GACGTGCCGTTCAAGGGGCCGGCCGAGGAAATCCAGAACACCCGCTCCGGCCAGCTCGATTTCTCCGCCGTGCCGCTCACCGCCGCCGCCGGCAGCGGGCTGGCAATGCCCGGACTGTTCGCGGCCGCGCGCAATCCGTCGCTGCCCGACGTGCCGACATTCAAGGAGCAGGGTTATGACGTCGCGCCGCTGAGTTTTGGCGGCCTGTTCGGCCCGGCCGGGATGCCGGCAGACGTCACGCATAAGCTCGAAGCCGCCTGCATCGCCATCATCAAGAGCGACGCCGCCCAGCGCGTGGTCAAGAACACGTTCCAGCCGGCGGATTATTTTGCCGACGCCGCGGGCTTTGCCCGCAACCTCGCGACCGACGTCGCCGAGAAGACGCCGCTGGTGGCACTGCTCAAGCCGCAGTGAGGGCCGTCATTCCGGGTCGCGCCCAACGGGTCCGGCCCGAAGTGGCCGGCCCGATGGCAGGCTCCGGCGCGAACCCGGAATCCATAATCACAGACATTGCAGGACTGTCATTGCGGTGCCGTTTCTGAAACGACGGTGATTATGGATTTCGGGTTCCTCGCTTCGCTCGGCCCCGGAATGACGAATGAGCGGATTTCAAGCCTCAAGGTGGCGCCGCGGCAGCACCAGCCAGACCAAGCCGCCTACGGGCCCGGCCGCGACGGACAGCACATAAAGCAGGCCCGCGACCAGGATGATGGCGGGGCCCGCAGGCAGGCCGGCTTGGTAGGACAGGACAAGCCCCGCATAGCCTGACAGCGCGGCGCTGCCGATCGCGACCACGATCATGGCGGTGACGTCGCGCGCCCAAAAGCGCGCAATGAACGCCGGCAGCATCATGATGCCGACAGCGAGTAGCGTGCCGAGCACCAGAAAGCCGCCGACCAGATTGAGCACGGTGAGCGCCAGAAAGGCGATATGGGCGGCGCCGCCGGAGCGGCTGACCGAGCGCAAAAATCCGGGATCGACGCATTCCAGCACCAGCGGCCGCCAGATCAGCGCCAGCGCGAAGAGCGACACCGAGGCGATGGCCGCGATGAGCAGCAGCGCGGGGTTTTGGATCGCAAGCACCGAGCCGAACAGGAAATGCACCAAATCTTCGTTGCTGCCCTTGAGCGAGACGATGGTGACGCCGAGCGCCAATGAAATCAGAAAAACCGCGGCGAGCGAGGCGTCCTCCTTTAACGTCGTCGCCCGCGCGATCAGGCCGGCGCCGATGGTGATGAGAAAGCCGGCGATCAGGCCGCCGCCCGCCATGGCGAAGACGCTCATGCCGGCGAGCAGAAAACCGATGGCCACGCCCGGTAAAATCGCGTGCGACAGCGCGTCGCCGATCAGGCTCATGCGGCGCAGCATCAAGAACACGCCGACCGGCGCCGCGCTGAACGACAGCGCCAACGTTGCCGCCAGCGCCCGGCGCATGAAGTCGTGTTCGGCAAACGGTGCGATCAGGGTGTCGTAGAGCGTGGCGAGGGTCAATAAATTCACGCGGCCTCGCTGGCGCAGGCCTCGGCGGTCTCGTCGAACGCTTCGCACATGCGGCGCGCTCGATCGAGATTCTCCGCCGTCAGCACCTCGCGGGTTGCGCCCCAGGCCACCGGCTCGCGGGCAAGCAGCAGAACTTGCGGAAAGTAGGCGCGCACCAATTCGATGTCGTGGGTGGCCGCCAGCACGGTGCGGCGCTCCCAATGCCACTGCCGCACCAGATGCATCAGGTCGGCCACCGTCTTGCTGTCGATGGCGCTGAACGGCTCGTCGAGCACGATCACGCGCGCGTCTTGAACCAGCAAGCGGGCGAACAGCATACGCTGCATTTGGCCGCCCGACAGCGTGCCGATGCCGCGCTGCTCGAACCCGGTCAGGCCAACCGCGGCGAGGCCGGCCTCGATCGCGGCGTGGTCCTTGCGGTCGATGCCGCCGAACGGACCTTTTGCCCGCCACAGCCCCATTGCCACCATGTCGTAGACGTTGATCGGAAACGAGCGGTCGATCTCGGCTGCTTGCGGCAGGTAGGCGATGTCGCGGGCGGAGGAACCGTTGCGCTCGATGCCGCCGGCGAGCGGCTTGAGCATGCCGACGACCGCCTTGAACAGCGTCGACTTGCCGGCGCCATTCGGGCCGACGACAGCGGTCAGCGAGCCTTGCTCCACCACGCCGTTGAGATGATGCACCGCCGGGTGCCGGTCATAGCCGAGCGTGAGATCGCGGAATCCAAGCGCGGTCACGGCGGGCGACGTCATCGCGTGGCCCACAGCACCGCGACCCAGATCAGCGCGATCAATGCGCCCGCAAGCGCCAGGCGCTTGGGCGCGGAAAGCCGCAGCAGCGACGGCGAAATGGCCGGCGCCGGATGGGCTTCGCCCGCATGGTGGTGGTGGGTCATATTGTAACAATATAACATTGCATTTTGTGGTGGCCAGCCCCCCAGCTTTCGCCGCCAGCGCGGCCAGGAAGGGTCGCCGAATTGCTACACTTTGCCGCCACTAACCAACATCGCGGCACATGGCGGGTGCATTGGCCCCGCGCGCCATTCGCGCTAGGAATGGGCAACATTTTTGGCGGCCGGAACGGCCGCGTTGGGGAGGAACTCGATGAAACGCTTTGCTTTTGCGCTCGCCGCCACATTTGTTCTGGCATTGGCGGGCCCGGCGCTTGCCGATCCGATCATCATCAAATTCAGCCACGTGGTGACGCCGGACGCGCCCAAGGGCAAGGCGGCCTTGCTGTTCAAGCAGCTCGCCGAGAAATACACCGACGGCAAAGTGACCGTCGAAGTCTATCCGAATTCCTCGCTCTACAAGGACAAGGAGGAGCTCGAAGCCCTGCAGCTCGGCTCGGTGCAGATTTTGGCGCCGTCGATCTCCAAATTCGGCCCGCTCGGCGTCAAGGAATTCGACGTTTTCGATCTGCCATTCCTGATGACCGACGACACCCACGCGCGGCAGATGATGGCGAGCCCGATGATGGGCGAGCTCAACAAGAAGCTCGAGGACAAGGGCGTCGAGCCGCTCGCCTATTGGGACAACGGCGCTCACGTCTATACCGCCAACGTGCCGTTGATCATGCCCGACGATTTCAAGGGCTTGAAAATGCGCATCCAGGGCTCGAAGGTGCTCGACGCCGTCGCGCGCGAGCTTGGCGCAATCCCGCAGATCATCGCCTTCGGCGAGCTCTATCAGGCACTGCAGACCGGCGTCGCCGACGGCGAGGACAATGTGCCGTCCAATATCTGGACGCAAAAGTTCTACGACGTGCAGAAATATCTCACCGTGTCGCACCACGGCCGGCTCACCTATTCGCTGATCACCAACAAGAAGTTCTGGGACGGGCTGCCGCCGGACGTGCGCTCGGGCCTCGACCGCGCGGTGAAGGAATCGACGCAGTTCTTCGACGACACCGCGGCGAAGGACAATGTCACCGCGATGGATACGATCAAGGCCACCGGCAAGATACAGATCCACGAGCAGACCGACACTGAAAAGGCCGCCTGGATCGCCAAGCTGATGCCGGTGCACAAGGAAATGCAGAGCCGCTTCGGCAAGGATTTCATCGACCGGGTCTATAAAGCCTCGGGTTTCGTCCCGCCGCAGTCCTAAAGCTGCTTGATCCCTTCCCTTGGCCGGCAAGTCTTGGCCAGGAAGGGATTTTCGCTCCTGGGGGACATCTAGTGCTCGGCGTGCTCGACCGTATCCTCAATCGGCTCGAAGAGGTGATCATCGTCTCGCTGATCGCCATGGCGACGGCGATCACCTTCGTTGCCGTCGTCCACCGCTACGGCGCCAGTAATTCCGCGAGTCTCGCCCGCTGGGCCGGCGTGCATAATCTGCCGTTTCTCAAATATACGGCGAACTGGGTCTATACCGGGCTCGTCGCCGTCCATCTGTCCTGGGCCAACGAGCTGTCCACCTACATGTTCGTGTGGATGGCGAAATTCGGCGCCGCGCTCGGCGTGCGCACCGGCATCCATGTCGGCGTCGATGTTTTCGTCAAACGACTGTCGCCGGCCACGCGCATGCCGGTGATCGTGTTTGCGCTGTTGTGCGGCGCCTTGTTCACCGGCGTCATCGGCACGCTTGGCGCGCTCTATGTCTATGAGCTCGACCCGGACCAGATCTCGCCGGAACTCGAATGGCCGAGCTGGATCATCTATCTGTGCATTCCGCTCGGCTCCTATCTGATGTGCTTCCGCTTCCTGCAGGTGATGTGGCGTTTCCTGCGCACCGGTTACGTGCCGCAACAGGGCCACGGCATCGAATACGAGGAGCCCCACGACAAGGCAGTGCCGCTCGGCGAGACGGCACCGGTCGGCGAGGCGGCGCGATGACTGTGGTGTCGCAAATCTCAAAGCCCGCGGCGCCGCGCTCGTACGGCGATGCCGTCACCGCGGCGCTGATCATCATCATCCCGATCGCGCTGGCCCTGATCTGCTTCGCGGCGCGGCTGCATGTCATCGAGCTGTCGCACACGGTGCGCGCCGAGCTTTTGTTCGCGCTGCTGCTCGCCTTGATGGCCTGCGGCATGCCGATCTCGATCGCGCTCGGGCTCTCGGTGCTGACCTATCTGTTCATTCTCTCCGACGTCGACCCGAAGATGGTGGGGCTAAAACTCTTCACCAGCATCGACCGCTTCGAGATCATGGCGATCCCGTTCTTCATCCTGGCCGGCAATTTCCTCACCGCCGGCGGGGTGGCGCGCCGCATGATCGATTTTGCCACCTCGATGATCGGGCACTGGTACGGCGGCTTGGGGCTCGCCGGCGTCGTCGCCTGCGCCTTGTTCGCGGCGATTTCCGGCTCGTCGGTGGCGACCGTGGTCGGCATCGGCTCGATCATCCTGCCGGCCTTGATGGAGCAGGGCTATCCGCCGCGCTTTTCGGCCGGCGTGATCGCCACCTCCGGCGCGCTCGGCATCCTGTTTCCGCCGTCGATCAATCTCGTCATCTTCGCGGTGGCGACCAGCGGCATGCAGCCGCGCGGACCGACCGGCGCGGTGGTCGATTCCGCCTCGATCGGCCAGCTGTTCATCGCCGCTCTGGTGCCCGGGCTGATCCTCGCCTTCATGCTCGGCGCGACCACCTGGTATCGCGCCTGGCGCTACGATTATCCGCGCATGGCGCGCTCGAGCTGGCGCGAGTGCTGGCAGGCATTTCGCGAAAGCGTCTGGGGCCTGATGCTGATCCTTCTTGTGCTCGGCGGCATCTATTCCGGCCTGTTCACGCCCACCGAAGCCGCCGCCTGCGCCGCGGTCTATTCCTTCGTCATCGCCGTGTTCGTCTACAAAGGCCTGAAATTCTCCGAAGTGCCGGCGGTGCTGCTCAAGGCCGCCGCCATGAGCGCGATGATCCTCTACATCATCACCAATGCGGCGGTGTTCTCCTGGCTGCTGACCTCGGAGCAGATCCCGCAGTCGATGGCCGAATGGATGACCGCGCAAGGCTTTGGCATCGTCGCCTTCCTCCTGGTCACCAACATCGTGCTGCTCGCCGCCGGCAACTTCATGGATCCGGCGGCGATCACGCTGATCATGGCGCCGATCCTGTTTCCCATGGCGGCGCGGCTCGGCGTGCATCCGGTGCATCTCGGCATCCTGATGGCGGTCAATATGGAGGTCGGGCTATGCCACCCGCCGGTGGGGCTCAACCTCTATGTCGCTTCCGGCATCACCAAGATGGGCATCACCGAGCTGACGATCGCGGTGCTGCCGTGGCTCCTCACCATGCTGATCTTTCTCGCCATGGTGACCTACATCCCCGCCATCTCGCTGTGGCTGCCGCACGTGCTGGGGATGCTGTGAGCCGTCATTGCGAGGAGCCAACGGGTCCGGCCCGAAGTGGCCGGCCCGATGACAGGCTCCGCGACGAAGCAATCCAGCTCGGCGCCGCAGTGCTGGATTGCTTCGCTTCGCTCGCAATGACGAAGACTACGGCTCTTTGGAATCCATCAGCACGAAGATGATGCGGCACGGCTCGGTGCCGTGATTGAGCCACGCATGGTTCGTGGCCTGCTGGACCACGACGTCGCCGGCTTTGACGTGGACGGTCTTGTCGTCGAGCATCATGTCGATCTCGCCCGACATGATGATGGCGTAATCGACGGTGCGGGTGCGATGCATCAGCGGATGGCTCACCGGCACGCCGCGGGCCGGGGCGTGATCGCCGACGATCTTCATCATCAGATCGGGCGCCATTTTCGCCTCGTCGCCGGGCTTGAGCGGCGGAATCTCGACGACGCGGATGACGGTGCCATTATCGGGCGGATTGATCCCGATCGGCTTGACGGCGTCTTGGTCGAACGAGAGGTTGGCCGGCGCCGAGGTCGTCAGCCACAGAGCGGCCCCGGCATTGCCGGACGGGCTGACGTTGAGCGGCACCTGGCTGTCGGCCAGCGTGGTGGATTTGTTGTTGGCGTCGAGCGTGGTGACGACGCGATGGATCTCGCTGGCCTGGCCCGCCGTCGCGACCGATGCCAGAACGGCGATCAAGCTCAATGTCCTCAAAAGCATGGCTCCCCTCTTTTTTCGTTGCGGCGCGATCGCCTGCATGGGCGGCCGTCGCGGCCGGCAGCGTGGCAATTTTCCCGTGTGCCGACAAGACGCGGGCGGCGCCGATGGCATTGCCGGCTGCCCCGGCAGCCATTTCGCCGCATACCACGGGGTTTGAACGTGGTATTGTGCCGACACAGACAGGCTCCGCCCTGACCACAATTGCGACTGCGGCACGATTGTCCAATCAATGACCCCGGACGGGGTTCATCTGGGGATTCCCAGAACGATGGACGAAGCGACCAGCAATCTGCCGGCCCCGGACGAGGTCCGGGCCCAGCTCGAACGCATGACGGCAAGCGACGATTTCAATCGCTCGCCGCAGCTCGGCGCGTTTCTGCGCTTCGTCGTCGAGGCGGTGCTGCAAGGCAAGAGCGACCGCATCAAAGCCTATACGATCGGCGTCGACGTGCTGCGCCGCGACGCCAAATTCGATCCGCAGCTCGATCCGATCGTGCGCGTCGAGGCGACACGATTGCGGCGGACCATCGATCGCTACTATTCGGGGCTGGGCGCCAACGACGCCATCCGCATCGACCTGCCGCGCGGCAGCTACGTGCCGACGTTCAGCCGGCGCCCCGTTTTGTTCGCCGTGACCGCGCATTCGTCCACGCTCGATCGGTTCTGGTCGATCCGTTTGCTGGCGGTGGCGGCCGTGGCGCTGATCGTGATCGCCGCCGTGTTCGCGTTGTCGCAACGGCGCGTGCCGGCGCCGGACGCCGCGACGGTCCCGTCCGGGGCAATGCAGCCCACGGCCGCGGCGCTGCCGCCCGGCAATGGGCTGCCGGTGCTGCTGATGCCGCCGTTCGAGGTCAGCGGCACGCCGGGGCCGGGCAGCATTGCCGCCCGCTCGCTGCAGGAAACGCTGAGCAACGCCTTCACCCACTTCGACCTGGTCAACGTCCAGCTGGAATCCGCCGACCACCAAGCCGCGGCCGGCAATGAGGCCGCGCCGGCGCGCAATCCGAACGCCGATTATCGATTTTCCGGCTCGGTCGAATATGCCGACGATGGCGCGGCGCGCCTGTTGTTCAGGCTGATCGACGTCTCGGACGGCGGCATCGTCTGGTCGCGGGTGTTCGATCGCGTGCTCGGCGGCGACGACAAGGCCGCCGCCGAAGAGCGGATCGTGCGCGAATTGGCCGGCATATTGTTGCAGCCGTTCGGCGTGATCTATACCCGACAGCGCGCCAAGGTTCTGGGCGGCACTTTGGGCGATCCGCGCTACCGCTGCCTGGTCGAGGTCATCGATTCGTTCAGTTCGTTCGATCCGGCCCAGCAGATGCACGGGCGCGATTGCCTCGAACAGCTCACGACGCGCGATCCGAGCTTCGCGCTCGGCTTCAGCTACCTCGCGGCGGTCGATTTGCGGGAATATCTCTACGATTTCGACAAGCGCCCCGGCGCCGCGCCGCCGCTCGAGCGCGGGCTCACCGCGGCACGGCGCGGCGTCGAATTGAATCCGGAATCCTCGCGCGCCTACGAGATGGTGTTCGTCATTCAATTCGCCCGCCGCGACCTTGCCGCGGCATTCGATGCCGCCAACAAGGCGATCACGCTCAACCGATACGACATGCGCCTCCTGGGCTCCTATGGCGCGCGCCTGATCTCGAGCGGCGATATCGACAAGGGCTTGGCCACGTTGCGCCAGGCCGGCAACGACGGCACCGTGCGGCCGCCGTTCGAGGAGTTTTTTCTCTTCCTCGGCGAATATCTGCGCGGCGACATCACCAGCGCGATTTTCCACGCCGACCAGATCACCAACGATTCCTTCCAGCTCGGGCTGATTTCACGCGCGCTCGCCGCCGCGGCGAGGGGTGACGGTGACGGTGCCGCACGCGCGCTGGCCCGGCTGGTGACGCTCAATCCGGCATGGCGCGACGACACCCGCGGCACATTGGCGAAGTTCTTCTACGCGCCGGCGATCGTCGACCGGCTGGCCAGCGACCTGGCGGCGGCGGGCCTTTCCGGGTCGCCTTGAAGCGCCAGGGTCAAAAATCCATTATCCTGGTAACTATTTGATGCAAAACGTTTTTTTATGAATATCGACAACACTTAGCAGTAAATTGCTTCCGCGGCCGGGGGGCGGCCCCTAAGGCCCCTGACTTGCGCCGGAACCTCGAGCCACGTTCCGGCTTAATTCACAGCCCCAAATTGGCTTTATCAGGATTTGGACGAGGCCTATGACCCTTGCCGTCGCTCAATATCTTCGCCACCTGGCCACGCGATGCAGCCGCATGTCGCGCGATTGCAACGACAAGGTCACCAGCAAGGAACTCGTGATCATCAGCGTCGAGCTGGTCGAGAAGGCGGAAGCCCTGGAGGCCGAGTTCAAGATACTGCACGCCGACGATCCGCGCGCGGCGGACATCGCTACCACCCGCGACGACGATAAGACGTAAGTTTCGGCAAGAAGCTTTACGACGCCTGACGCAGCTTTGACGGCGCCCGCCCGCCGCGCAGCCCATCGAGGATGGCGTTGGCGCGCGCCATGGAGAATTCGCGCGTCTTGGCGTCGAACGCCTGCCCTGAGCCGCGCATCATGTAGCCGTGCAGCACGCCCGGAAAGATGTGCACCTCGACGTTCTCATGCGCGAGGGGATATCGCGATAGGCGTCGAGCACCTCGGCCGGCGCCCGGCTGTCGCGGTCGCCCCAGATGATGCAGACCGGCTCGCGCACGCCGTCGAGCTCCTGGACGTAATCGAGGAACTGGGTGCCGTGGCAGGAAATGCCGGCGGCATAGCCGAGCCGCTTCGGCCCGATGATCGCATAGGGGCCGCCGTAGCAGAAACCCATCACCGCGGCCTGGCCGTTGAACTGCGGCAGCGTGCGCAGATAGGCGAGCATGTCGACGAGATCGCGCTCGCCGGTCTTTATTTTCTCGAGCCGCGGCTGCGAGCGTTGCTGGGAGCGGCCGTCGTCATGGGACAACGGCCCCGGTAGCGTGCGCCAGAACAGGTCGGGCGCCGCGGCGATGACGCCGTTGGCGGCGAATTCGTCGGCGATGGCGCGGATGTCGGCATCGACGCCGTGGACCGCGGACGCGAGCACGATGGCCGGCATCGTTCCGTCAGACTCGGTTCCGTCAGACTTGGTTCCGTCAGACTTGGCCGCATCGGCTTTCGGCACGACCAGATAGCAATCGAACTCGCCGCCTTCGCTGGAGCGGATTTTTACGGTTTGAGCTGACATCACTTCCTCCCAACTTTCGCGCCTGTCGAAGCCGGCATTCGCCAATGACGATGGCACAGCGTGGCAATTTTCCATTATGCCGGCAAGGCCACATCTTATCTTGCAAGGACGGCGGAGCTACGACGATGACGGCGAACGCATTCTTAAGTCGCCTCGGTATCGAGCATCCGATCCTGCTCGCGCCCATGGCCGGCAGCGGCGGTACGCCAGAGCTGGCCGCCGCGGTGTCGAATGCCGGCGGTTTGGGCGCGTGGGGCGGCGCCTATGCGAAACCCGAAGAGATTGTCGCCGCGATCCGCCGCATCCGCCAGCTCACGGCGCGGCCGTTCAACATCAATTTGTTTGCCGGCGGCTATGAGAGCGGCCGCAAAGTCGATCCGCAGCCGATGCTCGAGATCATGCGGCAGGCGCATGCGCGGTTGGGATTGCCGCCGCCGGTGCTGCCGCCGGTGCCGGGCAATCCGTTCGATGAGCAGTTCGCCGCCGTGCTGGAGGAGCGCCCGCCGGCCTTCAGCTTCACATTCGGCATGCCGTCATCCGAACAGATCGCGGCTCTCAAGAAGCGCGGCATCGCCGTCAGCGGCACGGCGACCACCGTGGAAGAGGCGCGCCGCTTGGCGCAAGCCGGCGTCGATTCGATCGTCGCCCAAGGCGCGGAAGCTGGCGCCCATCGCGGCAGTTTCGCCGCGCCGTTCGAAGATTCGATGATCCCGGTCGCCACGCTGGTGCGCGACATTTGCGGAAATGTTGCGCTGCCGGTCATTGCATCCGGCGGCCTCATGGATGGGCGCGACATCGCCGCCGCCATGAAGCTCGGCGCCGCCGCCGTGCAACTCGGCACTGCCTTTTTGCCTTGCCCGGAATCGGGCGCGCCTGCCGTCTACAAGCGCGCGCTGCTCGAAGCCAAGAATGACGCGACCGTCATCACCCGCGCATTCTCCGGCCGGCCGGCGCGCGGCATACCAATACGTTCATCGCCATGGTGGCTGGGAATGAGCATGCCATTCTGCCGTTCCGGCAGCAGAACGATTTGACGCGGCCGATGCGCAATGCCGCCGGACTTAAAGGCGATCCGGGCTTCATCTCGCTTTGGGCCGGGCAGGGGGTTGCGCGCTCGCGCGCCATGCCTGCGGGCGAATTGGTGAAACTGCTGGTCGAAGAGAGCTCAGTCGTGGAAGTCGCCCGGCCGTAGCTCGATTGGCGTGCCGTGTGGAGTGCGTTCGCAGGCGTGCTCCCAGGCGTGGCGCGTGCGCGCGAGTTGTTGCGCGTCAGTGACGCCTTTCTCGGCGACGATGCGCTCCAGCGTGGCGAGCCAGTGATGATAATAGGTCTCGCCGGTGTCGGGATCGCCGGCGGCCTGCGCTTTCTTGATCTCGTCGCCGAGCGCCGCCGCCCATTCCTTCCAGCTGAACAGGCCGCGCGCGTTGAGCGACAGCGCCAGCGCGAATGCTTCTGCCTCCCAGGGTTCGCGGAACACCGGTCCGTCGTCGTTGCGGGGGATGCTCAACTCGTCATTCCGGCCGAGCGAGCGAAGCGAGTGAGAGCCGGAATCCATAACCACAGTCCTCTCAGAAAAGGGTGTGCGCCGATGCGTAACCGCCGGTCAGCAAGGCGTGCCGGATTTCATCTCGCTTTGGGCCGGGCAGGGGGTTGCGCGCTCGCGCGCCATGCCGGCGGGCGACTCTGGTGAAATTGCTGGTCGAAGAGAGCTCAGTCGTGGAAGTCGCCCGGCCGTAGCTCGATCGGCGTGCCGTGTGGGGTGCGTTCGCAGGCGTGCTCCCAGGCGTGGCGCGTGCGCGCGAGTTGCCGCGCGTCGGTGACGCCTTTTTCGGCGACGATGCGCTCCAGCGTGGCGAGCCAGTGATGATAATAGGTCTCGCCGGTGTCGGGATCGCCGGCGGCTTGCGCCTTCTTGATCTCGTCGCCGAGCGCCGCCGCCCATTCCTTCCAGCTGAACAGGCCGCGCTCGTTGAGCGACAGCGCCAGCGCGAATGCTTCCGCCTCCCAGGGTTCGCGGAACACCGGCCCGTCGTCGTTGCGGGGGATGCTCAACTCGTCATTCCGGCCGCGCGAGCGAAGCGAGTGAGAGCCGGATCCATAACCACAGTCCTCTCAGAAAAGGGTGTGCGAAAGATCAATCCACTCAGGATTTTCGCGTTCTATCAGCTGAATTTTCCATTCGCGGTTCCATTTTTTCAACTGCTTTTCACGAGTAATTGCCGCGATTGGGTCGTCGAAGATTTCGAAGTAGACGAGTTTATGAATGTTGTATCGCTTCGTGAAGCCTCGAACGACCTTCAGTTTGTGTTGGTGGACGCGCCGAATAAGATCATTTGTGACGCCGATATAGAGTGTACCATGTTTTTGGCTCGCCAAGATGTACACGAAGAATTGGTTGCTCATCCGCGAGTTCAGCGATTATGGATTTCCGGCTCTCGCTTCGCTCGGCCGGAATGACGGGCTCATGCCGGCTCCAGATACGGCTCGAACGCTTCGATCGAGACCTTGAGCGAGGGGTCGGAGCTCTCGCCCCACAATTCGCGGCCATCGAACAGCACGGTGTAGAGCCATTGCGGATCGTCGCCCTTGCCGAGCGCCGCGGTGTCGGGAAAGACATGGCAGCCGCGGATGGCCTCGACGACACCGACCTTTTCGCGCGCGTAGCGCGGCAGGCGCGTGTGGGTCTCCGGGTGAATGTTCTTGGTGCGCACGCGGTCGCCGGCCTTGAAGCGGGCAGGGGTTTTGGCCGGGCGGCTGAACGAGTCGCGCGACAATGTGTTCGGCACGTCGGCGGCGGTCAGTTTGCGTTTGAGTGTCTTGCCGGGACGCAGCGCGTGGCCGGCTTTGATCTCATCGGCGCCGGCGAGGCCGAGCTCGACGACGAGGTTTTCCAGCCTGCACCGCCCATTTCCGGTAATAGGAGCTGGTCAGATAAACGTCCGGCGGCAGCTTCTCGATGCCGAAGCGGGTCTGGTCGATGGTCCAGATGCCGGTGTAGCCCATGGCGCGGTTGAGCGCGAGGGAACGTCCCTCCCACGGCGCGTGAAACACCGGCTCGTTCGGCTCCGGCTCGACTTTGCCGAAACCGTGCATGCCGCCCATGTCGTGGATGCCGTCCATCACGCAACCTCTTTCGGGTTTTTCGGCAGGCCGGTGCCGATCATGCAATCGCGCGTCACCAGCGACGCGAGTTTTTCTTCGCTCCAGCCTTCGGTGCCGGGAGGCCGCATCGGCAGCACGATGAAGCGCGTCTCGGCGGTGGAATCCCAGACGCGCAGATCGGTGCCGGCCGGCAACGTCACGCCGAAATCGGCGAGCACGCCGCGCGGATCGTTCACCGCCCGCGAACGATAGGGCGCCGATTTGTACCAGACCGGCGGCAGGCCGAGCACTTCCCACGGATAGCAGGAGCACAATGTGCAGACGATCATGTTGTGCTGCTTCGGCGTGTTCTCGACCGCGATGAGGTGGTCGCCGACCCGGTTCAACAGGCCGAGCGAAGCCACCGCCTTGCTGCCGTCTTCGAGCAGCGCGCGCTTGAAGCCCGCATCGTTCCACGCCCTGGCGACGACCCTGGCGCCGTTGTGCGGGCCGACCTTGGTCTCGTAGGCCTCGATGATGGCGTCGAGCGCGGCCGGGTCGATATAGCCTTTCTCGGCCAGCACGGTTTCGAGCGCGCGCACGCGCAGCTGCATCTCGGACAGCTCCGAGCCGTGCTCGTGATGGTCGTCATGATCGTGGTCATGATCTTGCGCCATGGCGTGCTTTCCTTCCCTGCGCTTTGCGGCGCCCATTATAGTATGCGGGGGAGCCATGAGAAATACGGCCGAACGCATTGCCGGCAGCATCGATCGCGTCATTGCGGCCATCGGCCGCGCCGCGACGTGGTGCTGTCTCTACATCGTGCTGGCCGAGTTCGCCGTGGTGGTGATGCGCTATGCGCTCGGCATGGGCTCGATCCGCCTGCAGGAATTGGTGCTGTACGCCCACGCCGCCCTGTTCATGCTCGCCGCCGCCTGGACGCTGCAAGTCGACGGCCACGTGCGCGTCGACGTCTTCTATGCGCAGGCGAGCCCGCGCCGGCGGGCCGTCATCGACCTCATCGGCGCCGTCATCTTTCTGTTTCCGTTCGCGATCGCGGTCGCGGTGCTGTCGATGCCTTACGTCGCGCGGTCCTGGGCGATCCTTGAAGGCTCGCGTGAGACCAGCGGCTTGCCGTTCGTCTATCTGCTCAAGACGCTCATTCCGCTGTTTGCGCTTCTGATCGGCTTGCAAGGCATCGCGCAAGCGATCCGTGCCGCGCTGGTACTGGCCGGGCCGCGCGCACAATGAGCGAATTTCTCGCCGTCGCGATGGTGGTGGCCGTCTGTGCGCTGCTGCTGGTCGGCTATCCCGTGGCGCTGACGCTCGCCGGCGTGTCGCTCGGCTTCGCCATTCTGGGCGCGGCATCGGACGTGATGAATCTCGCGCTGCTCGGCGCGCTGCCGGCGCGCATCTTCGGCGTCATGAGCAACGACGTGCTGCTCGCCATCCCGCTGTTCATCTTCATGGGCGTGATGCTGGAGCGCTCGCGCATCGCCGAGGATTTATTGGAAACCATGGGCCGGCTGTTCGGCGCGCTGCCGGGGGGCCTGGGTTTCTCGGTGATCGTCGTCGGCGTGCTGCTCGCCGCCGCCAAGGGCGTCGTCGGCGCCACCGCGGTGACCATGGGACTGATCGTGCTGCCGACCATGCTGCGCCACGGCTACGACAAGGCGCTCGCGGCGGGCACGGTGGCGGCGACCGCGACCTTGGCGCAGATTTTTCCGCCGGCGACCGTGCTGGTGCTGCTCGGCGATCAGCTCAGCAACTCTTATCAGGCCGCGCAATTGGCCCAGGGCAATTTCGCGCCGCAAACGGTCTCGGTCGCCGACCTGTTCGCCGGCGCCATCATCCCCGGCCTCGTGCTGGTGCTGCTGTATCTGCTTTATCTGATCGGCATCGCGATCTTCTTTCCGCAAAAATCGCCGGCGATTGCGCCCGATCCGGCCGCGCCCCATGGCTTTGCGCTGGCGCGCCGGCTGATTGCGGTTCTGATCGCGCCGATCGCGCTGATCCTCGCCGTGCTCGGCTCCATCCTGGGCGGCATCGCGACGCCGACCGAAGCGGCATCGGTGGGTGCCGTCGGCGCCATCCTGCTGGCGGCTTTTAGGTCAGGTGCCGCCGGCCTGCTCATGCCGGTGATGGTGCGCACCACGCAAATCACCAGCATGATCTTCCTGATCCTGATCGGCGCGACCTTGTTCAGCCTTGTGTTCCGCGGCCTCGGCGGCGACGTCATGGTGGAGCGCGCGCTCACCAACCTGCCGGGCGGCGTCGCCGGCGCGACGCTTGCGGTCATGGCCGCGCTGTTCCTGCTCGGCTTCGTCATGGATGCCTTCGAGATCATCTTCGTGGTGGTGCCGATCGTGGCGCCGGTGCTGCTGAAAATGCCGGGCGTCGATCCGGTCTGGCTCGGTGTCATGATGGCGGTGAACCTGCAGACCTCCTACATGCACCCGCCGCTCGGCCCGACCTTGTTCTATCTGCGCGGCGTCGCGCCGCCGGAGGTGACCACGCGGCACATCTATCTCGGCATCATTCCCTATGTGCTGATCCAGCTCGCCATGCTGGTGGCGCTGTGGTTTCTGCCGGCGCTGGCGACCTGGTTGCCGCACCGGCTTTATGGGTCGTGAGTGCGCTTGCAAGGATGCGAGATTCGCTAAAAAGGAGTATAACGACGATGTACTCTTGCAGTTCGGGTGGGGTTGGCGCTCATGGCCAAAAACATCGTTATCTGTTGCGACGGAACGGGCAACCAGGTCGAGGGCAATCTCTCGAACGTGCTGAAGCTGTTTCAGATCGTCATCAGGGACTCAACGCAGCGCGTCCACTATCAGCCCGGCATCGGAACGATCGGAACCGACGATGCGTGGACTAAGCTGAAGCAGAATACGAAGGCCGTTTTTGAATTGGCCACGGGTTACGGCCTGGACGATGAAATCCTCGACGCATACAAATTCCTTGCGGAGGAATATGAGGATGGCGACAACATCTTTCTATTCGGCTTCAGCCGCGGGTCTTATACGGTGCGCGCGCTCGCCGCCTTCATCCATATGGTCGGACTGCTGCATCCCGATCAGGTGAATATTTCCGATTATGCGCTGACCTCCTACAAGCAATCGGGCGAACAGAGCAATTTCCAGCTCGCCTGGAATTTCAGCCGCATCACCGGCGCACGGCGGATCACCGTCAAATTCATCGGCGTTTGGGACACGGTCGCTTCGCTGATCGTGCCGCGGTGGGACCGCCTCAACCCCATCTCGCTGCAAAGATTGCCATACACCGCCACGAATTCCAGCGTTGAAATCGTTCGCCAGGCCATGGCGATCGACGAGCGCCGCACGTTGTTTAGGCTCAATCGCTGGCACCAGCCGCAGGATTTCATCGCCAATCCGTTTAATGTGCCGCCGCCAAAGGTCGCACAGGACATCAAGCAGGTTTGGTTCGCTGGCGTCCACGCCGACGTGGGCGGCGGCTATCCGGAAATCGAAAGCGGGTTGTCGAAATTTCCGCTCGCTTGGTTGATCGATGAGGCCGTGCCGAAGGGCCTCAAGATTGATTTGGCGTTGAAAGACCACTTGGTGTTCGGGAAGCCTTATTTGAGATCGAAGCAACACTATGTGCCGCCGGATCCAACCGGCCAATTGCATCAGTCGCTGACATGGGCTTGGTGGCTGCTCGAATGGATTCCGAAACGCACGAAGTATGAAGAGTGGCCTGACCGGACGAAGCTCGATGGCTTTTATATCCCGTGCGGCGAGCCTCGCATGATCGAGAACGTGACCGTGAGGCAACTTATCCACCAATCGGTGCTCGATCGCATGCGTCTGGTGCCGGACTACAAACCCGTCAACTTCCCCAAAGACTATGACGTCGAGCCATGGCCGTATCCGCCTGGCGCCGACCCGGTAGCCGCCGCGCAGCAGCCGACGATTTAGACGGCTTTGTCTCGCTGCAGATCGCCGAGACTGTAATCCCTGTATACTGGCGCCTTTGCGCATAGGCGGTGTCTTGGAAGCAGCTTCGTTACAGCTCGTTCGCGCAACCGGGCGAGACATTCCTTTCGTCATGACGACCGAGCGTCTGGACGGCTACGAGGCGCTTGTCGGCCGGTGGAACGAGGCGCAGCATCGCGCGGCGCTCGCCGACAATCGGCACGCCTACTTCATCGCGCGCCTTCAATCGCAGGACGCCGGCTTCGCCATCGTTCGCGACTGGGCTTCGCCCGAGCGCGTGGCATGCATCAAGCGGATCGCGGTTTCGCGCCCCGGGCGAGGATACGGCAAAATGTTTCTGGCGAGTCTCGTCGATCTCATTTTCATCGAGACCGATGCTCATCGGATTTGGCTCGGGGTCTTTCCGGACAACGCCCGCGCACGTAGCGCCTATGAGGCCGTCGGCTTCAAAGCTGAAGGTCTTGCCCGCGGCAGCGCGTTCTTTGGCGGCGTCTATCGCGATGAATTGGTGATGGCGCTGGTGCGACCGGAATGGTCGGCAGGCCGCAACTGACTTTATAAGTCGTCCAGCCCGTAGTCCTTCCAGCGCGCATCGACCCGCACCGCATCGTCCGCGTGCGGCTTCACCGTCGGCGGAAAGCGCTCGTTGTTCCAGCGCGCCTGCCGCGGGTGTTTCCACGACCGCGTGGCGTCGATCAGCATGCGGTTCCACAGCCCGGTGCCGAGCTGTTCGACGTTGCGGTCTTCGAGCGGCGTCGAAGGGTCGATCGGCGAGCCGAAAATCCCCGGAAAGATCACGACGCCGCCTTCGCCGGCATTGACCCTATGCGCGTAGGCCCATTCGACCTGCTCGTCGGCGGCCGGATCGATGTCCTCCTCCACCACGATGACGTGCTTGTAGCGATATTGCGCGGCGGCATTGCCCCAGAGCGCCGCCGCGATCTGCTTGGGCTGGCCCTGATAGTGCTTCTTGATCTGGATGCGGATGTTGACGCCGTTGGTGATCGGCGGCGCGTAGACGTCGAGGATGCCGGGAATGCCGGCGCCGTTGAGAATATTCCAGGCGATAGCGGCGCGCTGCACGGACGACATCACGCTGTTCTCGCTGTAGGAGCCGGGTAGCGTCCCTTCCAGCGAGCCGCAGAAGATCGGGTCGCGCCGGTGGGTGATGCAGGTCACCTTCATGGTCGGCCGCGGCGTCGGCAGGTCGGAGACGTAGCCGGTATATTCGCCGAACGGGCCTTCCATCTCGTAGCTGGACGGATCATCGCTGATCGTGCCTTCGATGACGATCTCGGCGCTGGCCGGTACTTCGAGATCGACGGTCTCGCAGCGCACCAGCTGCGCCGGCTCGCCGCGATAGCCGCCCATCACGTCGTATTCGCACACGCCCGACGGCAGCGGCGAGCCCGAGAGAAACGACATGATCGGGTCCCAGCCGATCACGCAGGCGACCGGCATCGGCTTGCCGCGGGCGGCCCATTTGACGAAATGCGCGCCCCAATGCTGGCCGCCTTTGACCAGCAGGAACGGCGCGGTGTCCTTGTGCCCGATCATGCCGCGATACATGCCGACATTCGTCACGCTGGTGTCGGGATCCTTGGTGACGATCGAGGAGAAGGTGTGGATGTAGCGGCCGCCTTCGAGGTAGTGCCATTTCGGCACCGGAAATTCGGTCTGGTCGATATCCTTGCCGCGGACGATGACCTCCTTCACCGGCCCGCTGTCGACGATCACCGGCGCGATGGTCTCGCGGTTTTTCTTCATCACGTATTGGACCAGGTCGCGGTTGGTGGCGTCGTGCGGAAAGCCGAGCGCCAGCGCCAGGCGCGATCTCGATCCGAGCCCGCTGGCGAACAGTTTGGTGCAGCGGCCGTTGGCGTAGCCTTTGATATTTTCGAACAGCACCGCCGGGCCTTTTTTCTCCAGCACCCTGCGCGTCACCGCCCCGATCTCGCGGTCCCAATCGACTTCGGCCTTGATGCGCCGCAGCTCGCCATGCTGCTCGAGCTGCGCCATCCATTGCCGCATATCCAAAAAGCCCATTCCGTACTCACTTTCGCATTCGCCGCAGCGGCCAATCGCCAAGCTTGATAACCGCATTAATTCCCGCAATTCTCAAACCTGGCAATGGGCCAGTCACCAGCCAGGGCCGGGAGCGACCATGACCGCAAGCGAAATTTTCGATCTACACGGCAAGGTCGCATTGGTGACCGGCGCCTCGAGCGGCCTTGGCGTGCGCTTTGCCGAATGCCTCGCCGAGAACGGTGCCGCGGTGGTGCTGGTGGCGCGCCGCGCCGACCGGCTCGCGGACCTCAAAGCGCGTATCGAAAAATCCGGCGGCCGCGCCCTTGCCGTCGAGGCCGACGTGCGCGACCGCGCGGCAATGGCGGCGGCCTTCGATACCGCGGAGAAGAATTTCGGCACCGTCACCATCCTGGTCAACAATGCCGGCGTGGCGCACGCCGGCCGCGCCGTCGACATGCCGGAAGAGGAGTGGCGGCGCATCCTCTCGACCAATCTGGACGCCGTGTTCTATTGCGCCCAGGAAGCGGCGCGGCGGATGCTCGCGGCCGGCAGCGGCGGCGCCATCGTCAATATCGCTTCCGTGCTCGGCTTCGGCGTCGCCAAAGGCGTCATCGCCTATGCGACCGCCAAGGCCGGCGTGATCCAGATGACAAAAGCGCTGGCGCTCGAGCTGGCTTTCAAGGGCATCCGCGTCAACGCCATCGCGCCGGGCTGGATCGTCACCGAGCTCAATCGTGATTATCTGATGAGCGAGAAGGGTGCCATGCTCAAGCGCGAGATTCCGATCGGCCGCTTCGGCGAAGAACGCGATCTCGACGGCCCGCTGCTCTTGCTCGTCTCCGACGCCGGCCGCTTCGTCACCGGCACGACCATCGTCGCCGACGGCGGCCAGATGGTGGCGCTGCGCGGTTAGGACGCGGACGCATTAACGCGCAGCCGGCCCGAACCGAACGTCTAAAACAATCGTCTTTTAGTTCTATGACGCCAACGCGCGATCAACGGCGGCGATGGCATGGATCGTGGTGGTATCGAACAGCGGCACGGCGCTATCCTCTTGAGAGACGAGAAGCATGATCTCCGTGCAGCCAAGAATGATGGCCTGCGCGCCCTGTGCGATCAGACCTGCGATGATCTGGCGATATGCCGCTCGCGATTTGGGAAGTACTTCACCGGCAACCAATTCGTTGTAGATGATGTCGTGAGCGCGGCGCCTGTCGGTAGCCGGCGGAATTAAAACATTTAGATCGAATACCTCTCTCAAGCGTCCTTTGTAGAAGTCCTGTTCCATGGTAAAGGCCGTTCCGAGCAGGCCGACTGTTTTAATCCCCGCTGCTTTTATTTTCTGTGCGGTCGGATCCGCTATGTGAAGCAGTGGAATGTTGATGGCCTCGGCAACCGCATTGGCCATCCGGTGCATGGTATTGGTGCAAATCAGGACAAAGTCTGCACCGCCACGTTCCAACCGGATCGCAGCGTCTTTCATCTTTTCCGTGAGCGTGTCCCAATCCCCGTGATGTTGAAGGCGCTCGATTTCGCCAAAATCGACTGACCACATTAAAATGCGAGCCGAGTGAACTCCGCCCAGCCGGCTGCGAACTTCGCGATTGATAATTCGGTAGTATTCCGCGGAGCTTTCCCAGCTCATGCCGCCGATTAGGCCGATAACGGCTTGCTGGTGCATCTTGAGGCCTCGAACTAAACCTGCCCGACGATACCTTGAAGAGCGGTTGGCCGCTATTGGCCCTTAGCGGCCTCGATAGCGGACGGTCGGCGCGGCAGCGCCGGTCACTGCGGGGCAAGTCAAATCGAAATCTGACGGCCGATCTCCACCACCTGCTGGGTCGGCAGGCGGAAATAGTCGGTGACGTGGGAAGAATTCCTGACCATCGCCGCGAAGATCATTTCCTGCCAGTGCGGCAAGGCCGCGCCGTGGCGGCGGTGCAGGATGTTTTCGTGGCCGACATAATAGACCACGTCGTCGAGCGGGGCCTGGCAACCGCGCTGCTGCGCTTCCTTCAGCAACAGCGGAATATCGGGCCGCTGGATGAAGCCGAAATGCGCGGTGACGCGCCAGAAATTCTCACCTTCCTGAACCACCGCCATGCTCTCGGGCCAAACCACCCGCGGCCGCGATTTGGTCAGCACGCGTAAGACCACCACGCGCTGGTGCAGCGCGCGATTGTGGCGCAGATGCCAGATCATCACCGGCGGAACGCCGCTCGCGGTCCGGGTGAGAAAGACCGCGGTGCCCGGCACGCGCGGCACGCCGCGCGCCTTCAGGTCGGCGAGGAATTCCGCCACCGATAGCGGCGTCTGCTCGAGCCGGTGCGCAACGGCCGCCGAGCCGCGATGCCAGATCAGCATCAGCCCGTAGACGATTGCCGCAAGCAAGAGCGGCACATAACCGCCGTCGGCGATCTTCACCGAGTTGGCCGCGAAAAATCCGGCATCGACGACGACGAACAGGCCGGCCACAGCGATGCTGGTCGCGAGCCGCCATTGCCACATCTCGCGCATGGCGATGAACAGCAGGAAGGACGTCATGAGCATGGTCAGCGACACGGCAATCCCGTAGGCCGCGGCGAGATCGTCGGATCTGTGGAATAGCACTGTGAGCATGATGGTGACGGCCATCAGCAGCCAATTGACGACGCCGACATAGATCTGCCCGTAACCCTTTTCCGAGGTCTGCGTGATATGCAGCCGCGGCAGCCAGCCGAGCTGGATCGCCTGCCGGGTCATGGAGAACGCGCCGGTGATGATCGATTGGCTGGCGATGATCGTGGCCACCGTGGCCAGGACCACGAGCGGAATGAGCAGCGGCTCCGGGCACAGGCGGTAGAAGATGTTGTTTTCGATCGACTCGCCGCGCAGCGCGATGGCGCATTGGCCGGCATAATTGAGCACCAGGCAGGGGAATACGATCCACGACCAGGCGATGCGGATGGGGCCTTTGCCGAAATGGCCCATATCGGCGTAGAGCGCTTCGGCGCCGGTCACGCAGAGGAAGATGCCGCCCAGCACCAGGAAGCCGCTGAAACCGTTGGTGGCGATGAGGCGTGCGCCGTAATACGGGTTGATCGCCTGCAGCACGGCAGGGTGCTGGGCGATGCCCCACAAACCGAGCGCGCCGATGGTTGCGAACCACAGCAGCATGATCGGCCCGAAGGCAGTGCCGATGCGCGAGGTCCCGAGGGGTTGGACCGCGAACAGCGCCACGAGGATGGCGACGGCGGCCGGCACCACATAGTGGTGCACCGCCGGCGCCGCGATATCGAGGCCTTCGAGCGCCGACAGCACTGAAATCGCCGGCGTGATCGCGCCGTCGCCATAGATCAGCGCGGCGCCGAGAAGACCGAGCACGACGATCAGCGGACGCCGCCGTTGCTTGATGCCCAAGAGCGACATCAAGGCAAGGATGCCGCCCTCGCCGTCGTTATCGATGGACATCGCGACCGTGACATATTTGATCGAGGTGATCAGGAACAAGGTCCAGATCACCAGCGACAGGATGCCGAGGACGCGCTCGGGCGTGGCGTCGCCGTGCAGATAGTCGAAAGCGGTTTTCAGCGTATAGAGCGGGCTGGTGCCGATATCGCCGAACACGATGCCGAGCGCCGCCACCCCCATCGCCGCGACGGCGGCCGGGCGAGGCTTGGCAAGCGCGGCATTGCCGAGATCATCGGGCAGGACCGACGTCATGATGGACGTTGGCGATCCGCAACCGCCCCAAGCGCACGCATCCGACAGGCCCTCGCCTCAAAATAGGTGGCCAGCATGGTTTAGCGCGCGTGACGCCGTGATGACAGAGCTAATTGCTTCCGAGTGCCGGCACGGGCACCAGCAAGGATCTAAATTCTGATTCCTGATCGCTGTTTGGCGATCCTGATCACAGCGGCCGGTGCATCCGGCCGAACAGCCAGCCCAAACCAAGCGCGATTGCCACGGCCGTATAGGGTTGCGTCTCGACGGTGTTGCGCAGCGCTTTCTCGAACGAGCCAGCGGTTTTCCGCGCCGCCGTTTTCGTCGCGTCGGCGACGCTGGAGGCGCTGTCGCGCGCCTGGCCATAAATGTCCCCGGCGGCGTCCTGGACCTCGCCGGCAACATTGGCGGCCTGCTTCTTGGCATCGCCGAAAGCGCGGTT
Source organism: uncultured Alphaproteobacteria bacterium (assembly GCA_963831975.1). Lineage (GTDB taxonomy): Bacteria > Pseudomonadota > Alphaproteobacteria > Rhizobiales > Xanthobacteraceae > BOG-931. Next base: position 15,280 of record CAWHSO010000017.1, on the reverse strand, counting down.
GAAATCGGAATTCTGGGTACGGGGCTCAGGCATGGGGTGCTCCCTCGGGAAAAGGTGTCACGCGACAACGCCAGAGCCGCGCAAAGGTTCGGCAACCGGAACGTTTATGGTGTCGCGGGGTTGTTCCGGCAGCCAATTCCGGCGGCCGAGGGCCACGACATGGACGAACCGAAGCGACAACAGCCCGAAATTCCGCCGCCGCCGATAACCGAGCCGCAGCGCAACCTGCCGGAAATCCCGCCAGGCATCGATCCACCGGAAAAGAGCAGCCCCACCACGGGAGAGAATTGATGTTTCAGCATCGTGCATCGCAGTTTGATCCGCGCGTCGCCGCCATTGCCGGTCATCTGCGCGCCATCGAGAAGGAATTGGGCGTGCTCGGCAAAAGCGCCGGTCGGCGCGCGTCGTCGGGCGTTTCGGCCGCGGGCAATCAGATCCTCGAGACGGTCTGGCCGATCCTCAACGAGATCGGCGATTCCCTCCTCCGCGGCCAGCGCGTGGCCGTCGACGAGGCGGCGAGTTTCGGCAACGAAGCGGTCAAGCGCGGCGCCCAGATGGGCAGCGATGCGCTCGGCCAGATCGCCGATCAAGCCAAGCGCCGTCCGCTGATCACGCTTGCGGTCGCCATCGGCGTCGGCGTTTTGATCGGGGCCGTAGCGCGTCGGAATTAGCCGGCCGCACTTCTGCATTTGCCATCATTGAGATCGGGCGCGCCGCCCTGCTACTTTGCCGTAACGCAGCTCTTCCTGCGCGTCGGCAAAGGTGGCGGTCATGGGTTTTGGAGAGATCGCCATCCTTCTTGCCGGCGCATTGGCGGGCGGCATCGTCAACGGGCTCACCGGCTTCGGCACCGCCATCACGGCCCTCGGCATCTGGCTCTATGCGATACCGCCGACGGCCGCCGCGTCGCTGGCGATCATTTGCTCCGTCGTGTCGCAACTGCAGACCCTGCACCTGATCTGGCGCGCCATCCAGTGGTGGCGCGTTCTGGTGTTTGTCATCCCGGGGGTGCTTGGCGTCCCGATCGGGACCTTGCTGTTGCCGCACATCGATCCGCGGCTGTTCAAGCTCGGCCTTGGCTTCGTCCTGATCGCCTATCCGGCCTATGTGCTGGCGCGCAAGCGGCCGATCGCAAGCCCGTGCGGTGGGACAATCGCCGACGGTGTCGTCGGCTTTGGCGGCGGCGTGCTCGGCGGGCTGACCGGCTTGTCCGGCGTGCTGCCGGTGGTCTGGACCGATGTGCGCGGCTGGAGCAAAGAGCAGCGCCGCAGCGTGCTGCAGTTTTTCAATTTGGCGATCTTGTCGTTCGCCTTGGTCTCGCATGCTGCATCAGGCCTGTTGACGCGGCAGGTGGCCATCGAGGCGGCGATCGTGCTGCCGGCGACGATTGCTGGCGCGTGGACGGGCGGGTTCGCCTACCGGCGGCTCGCCGACCGCGGCTATCAGCGCGTGGTCATGATGCTGCTGCTGGCCTCGGGTCTCGGCCTGATCTGGACCACGTGGTGAATGGCGCCGCCGGCGCGGCGGGATGCGGCCGTCCCGCCAACCATCAACGCCCTCTCGGTGGCGGCGGCGGTGGTGGCGGTGGCGGCGGTGGTGGCGTGATTTGGCCCGCGCCGAAATTCGTTGATTGGCTGAGAATCTGGGAGGCGTCGAGCTCGCCGCCGTTGGACGGCATCCACGGCGTTTGCGGGCAGTTCGTGCCTGGCAACGCGCCGAAGCCGCAATGGCCGATATTCGCGCCATTGAAGCCGGCGACGCCGCCGTTCTCTCCCGGTGTGCTCGACGTATGCGCCTGATAGAACGCGACTTCGGTCGGGGGGATTTGCCCGAGATCCTGGATCAGCGTGTTCCAACCCTGGATCAACACCCCGAAGTCGGACCGCGTGAGCAGGAACGTTCCGGCGCCGTTGACGATCTTGATGATGCCGTAGTTATTGATGACCTTGGTGCCGTTCTGGCCCTGGATGACGGTCACGGTGCCGCCGCGGATGCCGATGGTGGCGGCCGACGTCGTGATCGACGCCTCGCCTTGATGGCTCAATTGGCCGCCGACGTAGCGCAGCGTCCCCTTGGTCAGCGACACCAGCATGTTGCCGGTCTTGGTGTCCGGATTGTAGACGTATTCGTCGATGACGATGTCGGTGTTCGGCGCGATGCTCATCGACGACTTGTCGGTGAACAACAGCTGCACGGTTCCCGCCGGCGTGGTGTGAACCCGCTCCTTGTGCACGATGTGGGCGCCGACCACGAGCGGCGCGGTGGCGCCGCCGGGCGGCGTCGATTCCGACAGCGGATTGACCGCCGTCGCGGTGCCGATCTGTTGGGACGCTGCGGGAGCGGCGGCAAGCACCGCGCCAATCAGCGGGACGATGAAACGGCTCGATGGGTTCATTGCCTACCTTTTAAAATCTCATAATCGGGCCGCCGGTGACGCTGAAGTCGTGCATCGAGAACGCGGGCACGTTGGACACATCGGCGCGGTATTGCGTGAGCAGCCCGATATAGAGCAATTTCCAGATCGGCACTTCGAGGCCGAGCCCGACGCGCCATTCGAGAATATTCGGCGTGGTGTTCGGCGCGATGGTCGGATCGGGCGCGGCGTATTGCCACCAGCTCACGCCGCCGGTCGGCGTCAAGGTCCAGGTCCGGCCGTCGCCCAGCGGCGAGAAATTCCACGGCAGCCAGATGTCGCCGGCGTAGCTGTTGTAGGAAAACGGGTTGAAGTTGGCGTCGGCATGGGCGTAGGTGAGGCGCGACTGGAAGCTCAAGCTCGAATAGACCGGCCCGGTCGCTTGCAGCCCGACGGTCGACAGCGTGCCGCTCATGCCGCTGGCCAGCGGATAGAGCGTCAAGTTGCGAAAGCTCTGCTGCACGATTTCGGCGTAAGGGTCGAGCGCGACGTCGCCGATTTTGGCGTGCATGGTCAGTCCGCCGCCGAGGCCGCCATAGTATGCCGCGTCCGCCAGCGTGGCGCCGGTGGCGACAAAATAGGGCTTGATCGACAGGCCGTTCACGGTGTCGGAGGCAATGCCGAAGCGCGGCCCGGCGCGTAATTCCATCACGCCGATATCGAATTGATGCAACATGAATTGCTGCGCATCGTAGCCGACTGCGGAGGCCTCGAACGTATTGCCGCGCTGGTCCTCGAAATCATGGACGTAGTTGACGCCGAATGCGCCGAACCAATTCCAATCGGGCCGCGCGGCAAACTTGGGATTGAACAAGTTGCCCGAGGCCAGCACCGTCTGCGATCCCGGCCCCAAGGCGGCGTTGGTCTGGTAGCGAAATCCCGATTGGACATAGCCGCTGAACTGATCGGGCTGCAGCTTCTTGTCGATTGTCGCGATGAGCTCTTCGGCCCTTTCCCGCAACGCCAGCGTCGCATCCTTCATCTTCATCGCCGAATTGAAATAGCTGCGCGCCATTTCGTAGGAGCCGAGCCGGTAATACAGCACGCCGAGCTCGAAGCGCACGCTGGCGAGATTGGGATTGTAGAACAGCAGCTGCTCGTACGTGCTGATGGCGGATTTGACGTCGCCGGCCGGCGCCAGCGTGGCATATTGCAATGTGTTGTTGAGATTTGCCGGCTGGGTCAGGATGCCCTGGAACAGCGGATTCAAAAGATCGGCCGTGGTTTGGGCGTTTGCCGGCAGGCTCGAAAGACCAAGCAACAGCGCGGGTGCCAACGCACCCGCAAACCTATTCCACGATGCGCGCCAAGTTCGGTCTTTCAAGTTGCTACCTGCTCGACGATTTCGCTTGCCGGATTCGACAGGCTCGCGTTGCTGGTATTATCGTCCGCTTGCTGTCCCAGAGCCGATCGCAACTTAACGCCGCCGGCCCGTCGAGTTGAGATTTGTGACAGGTGGTGGCCCAAAACCGCTGGTTCAAAATGAGACGGTTCGCGGTTCCCGAAACCGGCATTTGCGCTGGATTTGCAGCGAATGACCGCCAATCTCAGCCGTGCGATTGCTGGCGGACGAGATTGATGATCGCCGAAAAATCTTCGGCACTGTGGCCTTCTTGCGCGAATTGCTCGTAAATCCGCGCGGCGTGGGCGCCGAGCGCGGTTTCGGCCTTGACCGATTCGGCGGCGGCCTTGGCCAACTTGAGGTCCTTGAGCATCAGGGCCGCGGTGAAGCCCGCCTTGTAGCCGTTATTGGCCGGGCTCGTCGGCACCGGCCCGGGCACCGGGCAATAGCCGGTCAGCGACCAGCATTGCCCCGACGAGGCCGAGACGACGTCGAACATCGCCTGGTGCGACAGGCCGAGCTTTTCGCCGAGCACGAAGGCCTCGCCGACCGCGATCATCGAGGCGCCCAGAATCATGTTGTTGCAGATTTTCGCCACCTGGCCGTTGCCGGCCTCGCCGCAATGCACGATGCGCTTGCCCATGTGCTCGAGCACCGGCTTGCCGCGTTCGAAGGCATGGGTCGAGCCGCCGACCATGAAGGTGAGCGTCGCCGCCCTGGCGCCGCCGACGCCGCCCGAGACCGGCGCATCCAGCGTGGCGATGCCGAGCGCGGCCGCCAGCGCGTGCGCCTTGCGCGCGCTCGCCACGTCGATGGTCGAGCAGTCGATGAACAGCGTGCCTTGCCGGGCGTGCGGTGCGATGTCGTTCCACACCGACAGCACGTGCTCGCCCGCCGGCAGCATGGTGACGACGACGTCGGCGTTTTCGACCGCGCCCCTGGCATTGGCGACGATCTGGACGCCGTCTTTTGCCGCAGCCTCGCGCGAGGCCGCAACGACGTCGAAGCCGGAAATATGATGGCCCGATTTCACCAGATTGGCCGCCATCGGCGCGCCCATATTGCCCAAGCCGATAAATCCGATGGTGGCCATGTGCGTTTTCCTTCCTAGGGCGTGAACTCATAAATGCGCCGGGCGGACAGCTTACGAGAGTCCGCATGGCCCCGAAAGCGACCAACGGCCGTCTTGGGCCGCATGGCGCGATGGGCCGGAACCGGAAGTCGGCTGGCCATATTCGATCGCCCGATCGGCGCGATTAACGTCTCGGCCAGTTTTGCGAGCGATCTTTGGATCGATGCCAGAAAAGCTCAGACCAGGACCGCACCGCCATCCACGACAAGGACTTGACCCGTGCTGTAGGTTTGCCGCATGAGGTAGAGATACGCCTGAGCGATCTCCGCCGCGTCTCCAACGTGGCGAACTGGCAGCCTGTCAGCCATTTGTTGATACAGTGCCGCTCGGTCTGCTTCTGCCATGTTCCCCCACAGTGGCGTTCGCACAACGCCGGGCGAGACGATGTTGACGCGAATGGGAGCGAGCTCGACTGCGAGCGCGCGTGTCAGTCCCTCCATCGCCGCGCAAATGCTGGCACCGAGCGACCAGCCCGCCTGCGGCCGCTGCCCCGCGATGCCGGAAGTGAACACGATCGAGCCGCCCTTGCGAATATTGCTGCTGCCATATTTGGCGGCGTAGTAAGCGCCCCAATAACGCAGCGTGAAGAAGCGGCGCGCCGCATCCATGTCTGTGGTTGCCAAGCTGCCGAGCTGCAGTGTCTCGCCAGCGGTGAAGACCAAATGATCGAAACTGCCGAGCCGCGCGAACAGCGCCTGCGTTGCGTCCCCATCTGCAAGGTCGAGTACGTGACCCTCTGTGCCGGCCGGCAGCGTGGCGAGTGCCTCGTCTATTCGCGCCTTCCGGCTGGAGGCGATCACCACAGTCGCCCCCTCACGAGCCGCCGCCTGTGCGGTGGCCAAGCCAATGCCTGAGCTGCCGCCCAGCACGACAATGCGTTCTCCATTAAAAGCCATGACTTATTCCTCCTTGCTGCCATGCCGCGACATTTGGGTGCTTTCGCTACTTGCTGCCAGCGCATCTTTGTCCATACTTAAATGACAGGAGATCATCATGGCGTTCGATGGCAGGTTGCTTGGCGGCATCAGCGTCCTGGCCGCGGTGGTGGAGACGGGTAATTTCGTCAGAGCCGCTGAAGCGCTGGGGCTCACTCAATCCGGCATCAGCCGTGCTGTCGCTAGGCTTGAGGATCGCGTTGGCGTGCGGCTCTTAGACCGGACGCCGCGTGCGGTGTCGCTCACGGACGAAGGCCGCCGCTTCCATGCTCAGGTGGCACCCCTGCTTGCGGGATTGGAAGAGGCGGCATCCGAAGCGGCCGGCGCGGCGCACGCGGTCCGCGGCAGGCTCCGGGTGAATGTCGATCCATGGTTTGCGCGATTGGTGCTTGCACCGCGGCTGTCTGGCTTTTTGGCGGCGCATCCCCAGCTGTCGATCGAAGTCCTGGTCCGCGACACGCTGGGCGATCTCGTGTCTGAAGGAATTGATGTCGCCGTGCGGTTCGGGGAGCCTGAGCCATCCGGTTTGATCGCGCGGAAGCTCCTGGAAACGCGCATCCTTGCCTGTGCCGCGCCCGCCTACCTTGCGCGCCGCGGTCGGCCACGGCACCCGCGCGATTTGGTGCGGCACGAATGCATTCTGTTCCGTGACCCCGTGACCGGCCGTCCCTTTCCCTGGGAGTTCCATCGCGCCGGGAAGGTCGTAGAGGTCGAGGTAACCGGCAGTCTTGTCATGAACGATCTTGCGACCAAACTCTCCGCCTGCGTTGCAGGCCATGGCATAGCGCAGACCATCGAGTTTGGTCTCGACTTACTCCTAGCAAGCGGCGAACTGGTCCAAATTCTTGGTGAGTGGGCGGAGGAGCGTTTCCCGCTCTATGCCTATCACCCCTCTCGCCATCTGCCGCCAGCGAAGGTACGCGCTTTCCTCGACTTTGTGGTCGCAAGCATCCCGCCGACTTCGAAGAAAGAGACCGGCAACTCATCTGGGAAAATCCGGCCGCGTCGGCGCTAAGTGGTTCGGCCGCCCGAAGTCCGCTCCGGATCATTCGCAACTGCCTGCCGCGATGGCCCCTTTGCGCGTTTAATGAGTCCACGCCCTATTTGTCGAATTTCAGTTCCAGCGCGCCGAGCGGGCGGAAGTGGCGCTCGACGATGTCCGGCGTGACGCCGTCGAGCGTATCCGGGCGCCACACCGGAGTGCGGTCCTTGTCGACGATGGCCGCCCGGATGCCCTCGATGAAATCATGTCCGGCGACGCAGGCGAGCGAGACGCGATAGTCCTGCGCAAAGCTCTGCTCGACCTCTTCGAACGATAGCGCCGACCTGATGTTTCGCAACGTGATCTTGAGGGAGGTAGGCGACACCTTGCGCATGGTTTCGAGCGCCGCGCGCGCCTCGTCTTCGCCGGATTGCGCCAGCCGGTCGAAAATCTCCTCGACGGTGTCGGCGCCATAGCAGCGATCGATCCAAAACCGCGCCGCGGCGAGGCGGCCGGCGGCGGGCGGCATCGAGAACTTGTCGAGCCGCGCCTTGACGTCGTGCATGCCGCGGGCTGTGGCCAGCGCCGCCGGAAGCTCGCCGAGCCGCGCCGCCGGAATGTGCAGATCGGCGAGACCGCAATAGATGGCGTCGGCCGCGGCCGCGCGCGCGCCGGTCAAGGCGAGATAGGTTCCGGTAAATCCCGGCGCGCGCGCCAGCACGAAGCATGCGCCGACGTCGGGAAAATAACCGATTGCGACTTCGGGCATGGCGACCGACGAGCGCTCGGTGACGATCCGGTGCGACGCGTGCGCCGAAAGGCCAACCCCGCCGCCCATGACGACACCATCCATCAGAGCGATCACGGGCTTCGGATAGCGCGCGATCAGAACATCCAAATGGTATTCGGTCGCCCAGAATTTTTCCGGCAGTTTTTTGTCGCCCGCCTTCGCCGCGTCATAGAGCGCGCGGATATCGCCGCCGGCGGCGAATGCCCGTCCGCCGGCGCCGTCGAGCAGGATGGCACCGACGGCCGGATCGTCCGCCCAGGCGCGCAGCAACGCCGTCATGGTGACGACCATGTCGAGCGTGATGGCGTTGAGCGCCTGCGGCCGGTTGAGCGTGATCCGGCGCAGCGCGCCGTACGCACGGACGACGACGTCGCCGTCCTGAAGAACTTCCTCGCTCATCGGCCGACGAGGCTGCGCGCCACGATCAGGCGCATGATCTCGTTGGTGCCTTCGAGGATCTGGTGCACGCGCAGATCGCGCACGATCTTCTCGACGCCGAATTCGGCCAAGTAGCCGTAGCCGCCGTGCAGTTGCAGCGCCTGGTTGGCGACGTCGAAACAGCTGTCGGTGACGAAGCGCTTGGCCATGGCGATGAGCGCGGTGGCGTTGGCGTCCTTGCGGTCGTACGCGGCGGCGGCCTGCCACAGCAAGGCGCGCGAGGCTTCGAGCGCGGTCGCCATGTCGGCGAGGCGGAATTGCAGCGCCTGGAATTCGTCGAGCCGTTTGCCGAACGCCTTGCGCTCCTTCATGTAGGCGAGCGCCATTTCCAGCGCCTTCTGGGCGCCGCCGAGCGAGCAGGCCGCGATATTGAGCCGGCCGCCATCGAGCCCGGCCATGGCGATCTTGAATCCGGTGCCTTCCGCGCCGAGCCGGTTGGCGACCGGAACGCGCGCATCTTGGAACGTGACCGCGCGCGTCGGCTGCGCGTTCCAGCCCATCTTGCGCTCGCTATTGCCGAACGAAATGCCCGGCGTGTCGCCCGGAACGATCAAGGTCGAAATGCCGGACGCGCCGTCGCCGCCGGTGCGCGCCATCACCGCGTAGAGGTCGCCGGCGCCGGCGCCCGAGATGAATTGTTTCTGGCCGTTGATCACATAATGGTCGCCGTCGCGCACCGCGCGTGTCGTCAGCGCCGCCGCATCGGAACCCACGCCCGGCTCGGTCAGGCAATAGCTGCCCAAAAGCTCCATGGTGCACAGTTTGGGCAGCCATTGTTTGCGTTGCGCGTCGGAGCCATGGGCATCGATCATCCAGGCCACGAGATTGTGGATCGATATGTAGGCGGCGACGGTCGGGCAGCCGGTCGCCAGCGCCTCGAAGATCAAGGTCGCGGTGAGACGAGACAATCCGGAGCCGCCGACGTCTTCGGCGATATAGACGCCGCCCATGCCGAGCGCCGCGGCCTTGCGCATCTCGGCGACGGGAAAATGCCGCGCCTCGTCCCAGGCCACCGCATTCGGCGCGAACACTTCGTCGGCAAAGCTGCGCGCCATGTCGCGCACGGCGATCTGATCCTCGTCGAGCGAGAATTGCGGTGACGCGCGTGGCGAAGGATCAAGCATCAATCAGCCGTCGGTGGCGGTTGCGAGCTTTTGCTCGATGTGCCGCGCGGCGCGCGATTGCCACAGATCGTGCGCCGCCATGCCGACCGCCATGGCGATGACAAAGACGAACACGCCGGGCGACAGCGTCGCCAGGTCGGCAATCGCCGGCCCGGGACACAACCCCACCAGGCCCCAACCGATGCCGAACAGCGCCGCGCCGGCGAGCAGCGGCCGGTCGATGTCGGTCGCGGTCGGCCACAAGCTTTTCGGCGCAAAGATCGGCGTGTGCGGCCGGATCAGCGCGTAGCCGATGCCGGTGACGACAAGGCCCGCCGCCATCACCACGATCAGGCTCGGATCCCAGGTGCCGCTCGGAATGCCGAAGACGTCGAGAAAGCCCAAGACCTTCGTGGTCTGCACCATGCGGGAGATCACCAGGCCCGAGCCGAAGATGAAGCCGCAGAGCAGGCTTGCGAGTGCCGGCATGGCTTTAGCCTCCGATGACGTGATGGGTCAGCGCGACGACGATGATCGCCGCGATCATGAACACGACCGTCGCCGCGATCGAGCGCGGCGACAGCCGGGCGATGCCGCAGATGCCGTGGCCGGAGGTGCAGCCGTTGCCGAGCCGGGTGCCGAAGCCGACCAACAGGCCGGCGACCGCGATGGTGATCATGCTGCCCGGCATTTGCGGCATCGGCACCGCGTGGCCGAGCAGCGCGGCGGCAAGCGGCGCTGCGATCAGGCCGGCGATGAAGGCGAGCCGCCAGAGCCGATCGTCGGTGCGCGGATTGAACAGGCCGCCGGCGATGCCGCTGATGCCGGCAATGCGGCCGGTGAACAGCATCAACAGCACCGCGGCAAGCCCGATCAGCGCGCCGCCGATGGCGGCCGAGACCGGAGTGAAATTGGCCATGATGTGCCTCGTGGCGAAGAAAGGACGGGGCGCGGGTTTGTCGCGACCGCGCGATAGGCTAAAGATTATGCCGTCCCCCTCTGCACCGCAACGAGAGGCGCCGGCATGGATTTTACCCTTTCGCCCGAGATCGAGGACTTGCGCGTGCGCACCCGCGCTTTCGTCGACGAGCACGTGCTGCCGCTCGAGGCCGACCCGCACAATTTCTCCGATCACGAAAACATCCCGCACGAGCGGCTCGAGCCGGTTCGCGACAAGGCGAAGAAGGCCGGGCTGTGGGCGCCGCAGTCGCCGAAGGAATACGGCGGCATGGATTTGCCGATCGTCGCCTGGGCGGTGATGTACGAGGAAGCGGCGCGCTCGCTGTTCGGGCCGCTGGCGCTCAATTGCATGGCGCCCGACGACGGCAACATGAATGTGCTGAAAAAGCTCGGCACGCCGGCGCAGAAGGAAAAATGGCTGCGGCCGATCGTCGAGGGCAAGGTGCGCTCATCCTTCGCCATGACCGAGCCGGCGCCCGGCGGCGGCTCCGACCCGAGCATGATCAAGACCTATGCCGAGAAACACGGCGACACCTGGAAAATCTACGGCCGCAAGTGGTTCATCACCGGCGCCGACGGCGCCGCGCATTTCATCCTGGCGGCGCGCACCTCCGACGATAAGAGGAAGGGCATCACCACGTTCCTGTTTCATAAGGACCAGCCCGGCTGGCGCATCCTGCGCCGCATCGAGATCATGGGCCCCGAGGAGCACGGCGGCCATTGCGAGCTCGAATTCGACGGCCTCGAAGTGCACGACGACGACGTGTTCGGCGGCATCGGCAACGGCCTGAAGGTGGTGCAGGTGCGGCTCGGCCCGGCGCGGCTCACCCATTGCATGCGCTGGCTCGGCTGGTCGAAGCGCTGCGTCGAGATCGCCCAGGAGTACGTCAACCGCCGCGAAGGTTTCGGCGTCAAGCTTGCCGACCGCGAGAGCGTGCAGATGAAGCTCGGCGAGGTCGGCCACAACATCCATATCGGCCGGCTCCTCACCATGCATGCGGCGTGGAAGCTCGATCAGGGCGATTACGCCCGCAAGGAAGTGTCGATGGCGAAGCTGCATTGCGCCAACACGCTGCACCAGTCGGCCGACGTCGCCATCCAGCTCAACGGCGCCCGCGGCTATTCCAAGGACACCATCGCCGAATGGGTCTACCGCGCCGCCCGCGCCGCCCGCCTGGTCGACGGCGCCGACGAGGTGCACAAGATGGTGCTGGCGAAATTCATGCGCGAGGAAGGCCGCGATTTCTGGATGTGGAGCGCGGGGAATAGGGTGTAGGCGGTCGTCGTCGGGGGTGGAAGGATGAGAGAGCAGATTTGTTACCGTCAGTCCTTCCGCGCAAGGCACCGCCTTGCTCTCCATTCTTGCCCCGCGGTCATCCCGGCGGCTCGAGCCATTGTCTTGGCCTGCACCAGCCCCACCTTAGCCACATAAGCGCGGACCGTTCCGCAGTCGATATGTGAAGACTTATCCCACTGCGCGCGCTCTGAATCATGATAAGTCCGGTACGAATTTGCCAAAGCAGGACTTGCGGTCGTGACAAAGATCGTCATGAGCAGTGCAATTTTCATTCAAGTTCCCTCTCGATGTGTCACATGTCCTCCATGTGCCACATGTCAACGACGCCGGTGAGGCTAGGATTTCCGCAGTTCTCTTGCAGTTCTCTTGCAGTTCTTTGGGCTCTCTCAAGAGGCTTTTTGGAAGACTTGGCTGACGCTGCGCGTTATCGTCTCGGCACTTTCTCCGGCCATCTTGTGAGCGAGCGCTGCCAGTCCCTTGCTCTGTTCGCTCAGCATCTCGAATTGCTTGTGCGCGTGCGTCGTCCAAAGCTCGACAACATCCGATGGCGCTTTGGCCGTCGCGATTTGTTGCGAAAGATCCAGTACTGTCTTTGACGTTGGCCCGAGCCATGTCGATCATCTTGAGGTTAAACGCGCGGATGTTTTCCAGCGAGATGGAACAGCTTGTTTACGGGTCGGACTGGATCGCTTGACCGTTGCAAAAGCCTTGTTGGCAGTCGCGGCACTTTTATCGGCGAAATTTATCTTGATCGGTGTCTCTGGTTATCGGACTTATGCGTGGTCCTCCCTTGAGTTGTTTGCGAATCCTATCGTTCGCCCGCGACCAAGGTCCCCTTGGCCATCTGCGGGCGGCGTCAGCTTTTCGGTCAAATCCCAAAACACGGGAACGATCGCCGCGTGCGTATCGATTTATGTTGATACGAGCGCAACCTTGACCGCCAGGCGACGAAGCTTGGCGGCCAGAGGACGATTTCGCTCTCTTGAAGGCGCTCTGTTTTGCCGCAGGGAAGGCGCCTATTGAACCGCAACGGTCTTCGGCTAGTACGGTTCCGCACATTTAGAGATTTTTATCGGCCAGTACGTTGGGTCGAATTACGGAACCCGCAGTACCGCAACACCTAAGTCGTCGCGACCGCGGGCACGATCATGCGATCCTGCCGCCGCGTCGGGCCGCCGGCCACGATCTGGACGACGCCGGCCGCGAACCCGATCAACGTGCCGATCTGCCATGCCCGGTCATACGAGCCGGACAGATCGAAGATCACCCCGCCGCCCCAGGCGCCGAGCGACGACCCGGCCTGGTGCACGACGAACGACAGGCCGAGCAACGTCGCCATATAGCGCGTGCCGAACATCTCGGCGACCAGCCCGCCGATGAGCGGCGCCAGGCCGGGCCACCATAGCATGCCCATCGCCGCGGCGAACAGAAGCGTGCTCGTCGGCGTCGGCGGCAGCACGAAATAAACCGCGAACATGACCGCGCGCAGGATGTAGAGGATCCCGAGCAGAACATGCTTCGGATACCGCCCGCCAAGCCAGCCGGTCATCAGCGAGCCGATAGCAGCTCACGCCGCCGATCGTGGCCAGCGCCTCCGCGCTCAGCATCGGATTCTGGCCGCAGATCGCGAGATAGGTCGGCAAATGCGTCGTCAAGAACACGAGGTTGAGGCCGCACACGAAATACGCTCCCGACATCACCAGGAACGGCCGGCTGCTGCATCGCCTGGCCGATCACCTCGCGCATCGAGGCCTTGGCGGCACCATGCCCCGGCAACGCGTCGGCGCCGCCGGACCAGAATGCCGCCGGGCAGCATGCCAACCGCCAGCAGCAGGAAGAACAGCGCGGCGACCTGCCACGCTTCGCGCGCCAGCAGCGCCTGCGTGACCAGCGGCACCACCAGCGTGCCGAGCGACCCGGCCGCGGAGATGACGCCGAGCATCTTGCTGCGCTGTTGCGGCGTGACGGCGCGGGCGCAGGCGGTGAGTGCCAAAGATGTCGCCGTGCAGGAGAGCGCGATGCCGATCAACCCGCCCGAGACGGCCAGCATCAACCGCTCCCTGCGCCGCCGCCATCAGGCCGAGGCCAAGGACATAGATCGCCGCCCCCGCCATCATGGTCTTGCGCAGGCCGAAGCGATCGGAGATCGCGCCGACCACCGCCTGCGACAGGCCCCAGACGATGTTCTGGACCGCCAGGGCAAAGGTGAAGTCGGCCGCGGTCACCGCTAGATCGCGCGTGACGGGCGTCAGGAACAGCCCGAAGCTCTGGTGAATTCCCATCCCAAGGGTGAGCAGCAGCGCGGTCCCGATCAAGATCAGCCGGGCTTGGCTGCGGCTCGGGACAATCGTTCGCGACATTCCGGCGGCGATCCTGAGGGGGTGACACGGAGCGACAGTCTGACCTGGCGGTCGATGCCGGGCAAACTATCATGGCTGGGCGTCCCGCGTCGCACGCTTTAGTTTCGCTTCCGCGCGGCTCTGCGCTGCTTGCGGCGTTTGGCGGCCCTCTTGCGGCGGCAGTGGGGGCAGCGGCAGCCACCCTCCTCCGGATGAAGTAGTCGAAATATTCCTTGCCGTAGTTGTAGGTGATCTCCTCGCCCGGCGCGATGGCACGCAACGCGACGAACACGAAGCCGGCCGTTCCGCGTGACCGGCTTGGCATTAGGCCAGCAGGAGTGGTTGAAGTACCGCGCCACATTCCATCGCGGCGAGCCGTCGATAACCCATTTTTGCTGTTGAGCTCGAACATATACTTGGCGCCCCTGTCGCTCCCGCCGCTCGGCTTCTTCGGCCCGAAATGCGCCGGCCTCGATAGGTTGCGATATAGGCACCCCCGCTTGATCGGTTTGGTCGCGAACAAGCCCAAGCCGGTCGCCGAACGGCCAAGGCGGAAGGAGGGTCCAAGACATGACGTGCGATTGAGCCGCAAAATATCGATGATGTCACCCGCAGATCTCGCCATGATAGGGACAAGAAGTCCGGCGAACTCGAAGCCGTGGCCGCTTATCCGTCCGCCTGTCCGTCGAACCCCGCAGGTAACTCAAGGAACGGCCATAGAGTCCGCCGTGCACGGCGCGGCATCGCCCCCGAAAATCCGGAGACCCTTTCAGCGGCTGTGGGTCCTCAAAAAATCCCTGATGACGGCCCGCGCGGCGTTGTGTCCCGGCGCGCCTGTCACCCCGCCGCCGGGGTGCGCCCCCGAGCCGCACAGGTAGAGTCCTCGACAGCGGCATGCGATAGTCTGCATATTGCAGCATCGGGCGCGCGGAAAAGAGTTGGTCGAGCGTGAGCGCGCCGTGGAAGATATCCCCGTTCGGCAGGCCGAAGAGAATGCGCGCGAGATCGAAGGGCGAAAACTCTGCCGTGCGATCACGCTCGCTTTAAAGCCCGGCGCGTAGGCCTCGACCGTATCGATCATGAGGTCAGCCACCCTTTCGCGATGTTCGTCCCAGGAAGAACCGTCGACAAATTGCGGCGCAACATGCTGGCAGAACAGGCTTGCAACATGGGCCCCTGTTGGTGCCAAGCTGTCGTCGAGGGTTGAGGGAATTACCATCTCGATGATAGGCGCGCGGCTCCAGCCGAAACTGACGCAATCGCGGTAGGCCCGATCCATGTAGGAGAGGCTCGGTGCCAGGATGATGCCCGCCGTGTGGTGGTCTCCTGCGCCCGGCAGGGCAGAAAAGTCGGGCAGCTTCGAGAGCGCGACATTCATGCGGAACGTGCCGGAGCCCGCCTTCCACGTCTTCATGCGCGCCGCCATCGCGCCGGGCACCGCCTCGGGCGGCACCGAGGTCTGGAACAGGTGTTGCGGATTGACGTTGGCGATGACCGCGCGGGCGCGGATCGCCGTGCCATCGTCGAGCACGACGCCGGCCGCACGGTC
>CAWHSO010000016.1:0-43783 GCA_963831975.1 uncultured Alphaproteobacteria bacterium | reverse complement strand
CAAGTTCCACGGCCTGGCCGAGACCATCGGCAAGTCGATCCGCTATCCGATCCGCACCTCCAAGGATCGCGACGAGACGGCACCGTGCATCATCGCCGGCCCGACCTGCAATTCCGTCGACGTGCTGTACGAGAAGACGCCATATCCGCTGCCGGTGTCGCTCGCCATCGGCGACAAGGTGCTGATCGAGGCCGCCGGCGCCTACACCACGACCTATTCGTCGGTGGGCTTCAACGGCTATCCGCCGCTGCGGCAATATGTGATCTGACGACGGCGGCGCTTTAAGAAAAACAAACCCCGGGCCTCGGCCCGGGGTTTTTGTTTGCGCTTGTCGTCATTGCGAGGAACGCGCGGCTGTGGAATTTTTGCCTATTTTGAGGACTTTATCCGACACCCGGCCCGCATTATATTGTCGATCGTCGCGACACGGAGGTTGGAGCAGCGCGATGAAAGCAACGAAGAAGCGCGCCCTTCAACGTCAAGAAGTTCCTCGCCACCGTGGACGGCGGGAGGACCATATCGAACTACGGGAAAAATCAAACCATCTTCTCGCAGGGAGACGCGGCAGATTCCGTATTTTACATTCAGGAAGGGAAGGTCAAGGTCACCGTCCGTTCCGATCGGGGGAAGGAAGCGGTTGTCGGCATCCATGGCACAGGAGATTTTTTCGGCGAAGGTTGTTTGAATGGTCAGCCCCTGCGCTTGGCATCTGCCGTGGCAATGACGGAAGGCGCAATAATGAGGTTCACCAAGGCCGCTATTGCGCGCGTGCTCCGGGACGAACCAAAGTTTGCCGGGACTTTCATGGCGCACCTATTGGCTCGGAACGCACGAATTGAGGAGGACTTGACCGACCAGCTTTTCAATTCCAGCGAGAAACGTCTGGCGAGAGCACTTCTCCTCATGACAAATTTCGGCAAGGAGGAAAGTCCAGAACCTCTCATAGCAACAGTCAGTCAGGCCACGCTCGCCGAGATGGTCGGCACCACAAGGGCGCGTGTGAGCACTTTTATGAATAAATTTCGGAAGTTGGGTTTCGTCGAATACAACGGTGACATGAAGGTTCACCCTTCCCTATTGAATGTCGTGCTCGGCAACGAGTAGGGCGGCGAGCAGTCCTGAATGTGTAAAAAGACATAGGATTCGCCCCCTAGTCGACCCAAGGCCAGCCGCAAAATGTGTTCCGTTTTGAACACTCCCCATTGACTCCCCCCCCCCGGCGATTATTAAAGTTCCATAGGATTTTGCGCAGCGGACGCGCGTGTCATGCTGAACGTCGTCAAACTAGACCGCTCCTACGGTCCCGAGGCCATAGCCGTCATGACCACGGCTTTCGAAATGGTCTGCGGGTCTCTTTCACCAAAGATTAGAGACGACGAACATCTGCAACGCACTATAGCCTTGGCAATCCTTCAACTAGCTGACCAAGGAGTGCGCGAGCCGATGTTGCTCGCTGATGCCGCGTTCCGTGAATTGGCCGGTATTGACCGTGCGGCAATCGGATGACCGTTCGGGCAGCTTGAGCTTACACCGACGGGTACAGCTAGGGGTTGACGGCAGACAATTCGATTCGCGTCTGCGCTGAGGCACGAAAACGTGCACAAGTTCTGGGCAGTGCAATTCCCCAAACTCCCGCACAGCGTCGGGGTTCGCTACGCGACTGCTTTAATTGCCTTTGCTATCAGTTTTTCCCTTCGAGAAGCGCTGGACCCTTGGTTGTTTTCCGACCGGGGCTTCATCCTCTTCCTTCCTGCGATCATTCTTGTCGCCTTCTTCGCCGGCCTAGGTCCCGCGACACTGACTGCTCTGCTTTCGGGCGTCGCTATGGAGTACTTTTTTCTAGCGCCGTATAACTCATTCAGGCTTGACCTTGATGGCGCAATTGGCCTCGCCACGTTCCTGCTTGGCAGCGCCGTGGCTATCGCACTAGTCCATTGGTTGCGCATCACGATCACTCGGGTTGAGGCTGAGCGAGCAAGCGCAGAAGCATTAGCCCGACAACTCAAAGGGCTGTTCGATGCAGACCCGAACGGCTTTCTTGTTGTCGATCGCCGCCGGCCGCATCCAGATGGTCAATAGCCACATGGAGAAATTGTTCGGCTATCGCCAGAACGAATTGTTGGGACTAGCCGGTGGAGATACTCGTTCCCGACCGATTTCGGCATAATCATGTGTCATTGCGCGACGGATTTACCGCGCATCCTTCTAACAGACCGATGGGCGCTGGGCGGGACCTTTACGGTCTCCGCAAGGATGGCGGCGAGTTTCCCGTCGAAATTGGTCTAAGTTCGTTCACGTCCCGGGACACTAACATGTCGCTGGCAATCGTGATTGACATCACCGAGCGCAAGCGGTCGGAAGAAATCAACCAGATTCTGATGCGTGAAATACAGCATCGCAGCCAGAACCTGCTCGCGGTAGTACAGGCTGTCGCACATATGAGCCTTTCCGACGATTACTCTCCGGCGCAAGCGAGGAAAGCATTTGAAGCGCGACTGCAAGCGTTGGCCCGCGCCAATGGGCGGCTGAGCAAATCAAATTGGAGCGGCGTGAACTTGAGCGAGATTGTGCGCATAGAACTAGAGCCTTTTGTTGACCGAACGACTGTTGAGGGCGTCGGCGTTATGTTGGGTGCTCAATCTGCGCAAAACTTTTCGCTTGCATTGCACGAACTTGCGACGAACGCCGCTAAATATGGCGCGTTGTCGAATGGAACCGGAAAGGTCAAGGTGCTCTGGACAGTTACGAGCAACGGCAAGGATAATCGGCTGAAATTCAAATGGCAGGAAAGCGAGGGGCCAATTGTCGTCGCACCAATCCGGAATGGGTTCGGCACTACGCTGCTCAAGGCAGCATTTGAAGATGTTCGCCTTGATTATGCAATCGAGGGGCTAAGTTGCGAGATTGACGCCCTGCTCGATCACGGCGAGCCTAGCGCGGAGCCAAGCACGCCGTTGAGGCATGCTTGAACGGTCTCGAATAGGTGGAGTATGTCCGAACTTGTGGGCGTTCTAGGACCTGCGGCGTTGGCCCAACAACTCGACGGGCAAATACGGGACGCTTATGGGCAGGCAGAGGATTGCGCGCAGCGTGCAAAAACTGACGATCTGCGGGAGCGGCACCATTGGTTCGTACTTGAGCGGCGATGGCTAACCCTGGCTCGCAGCATCGAATATGCACGACGGCCTGAACGCTCGTAAATCGAGACACCCCCGCCAAGTGAAATGCGCCGATACTTCTTCATTCTCTGCTGGCCGGACAAAGAGCACGACAATAACGATGGCACGCCATTGCCGGGCGAAAACGCGGCACGAGATCATGCGCAGCGGATCATTCGAGAACTTAAAGAAGCTGGCGGCTACGACGATCCTGGATCAGCGATGATCGTAAAGAGCGTCGCGGGGCGAGATCTCCCCGCGCAGCGGGAGCGGTTTTTCATTTCGGCTGCACGTTCGGATCGCCGCCCGAACCGCCCGGCGGCGGGATGACAGACGTATCGCCGGTCTTCGGCGTCGGTGCCTTCATCCCCGGATCGATATCCGGCGGGCAAATCACGCCGGCGTTTTTGTCGGAATTCTGATTTAGAGCCTGGCTGGATCGCTCCTGCGGCGTGCAGCCTTTGGGGTCGGGGGCCTGCGCCTGGGCAACTCCAGCTGACGTCATGGCGAGCGCAATGAGCAACGCGCTCCATGACCCTTTCGCGATCATGCTCATGGTGTCACTCCCTGCAAATTGTCTTGCAGGGATAACGATTGGCGGAAGACGCGGTTCCTCCAATGGGAACCGAGTTCAGGCGAGGTCGAGAATGCCCGCCTCGCCACTCTCGGTGCCGAAGGCGAGCAGCGTGCCGTCGGCGCTCCAGGCGAGCGCCGTGACCGGCGCGTCGCCGGGACGTTTCGCCAAAATCTCGGCGCCGTCCTCGGCCCGCACCAACAACACCATGCCGTCGGCATAGCCAGCGGCGACGATATCCTGCTTGGGATGGCAGGCGACCACGGCGACGCGGTGCTCCGAAGGCGCCAGCAGCTTTGGTTGCTTGCCCATGGGGCCGTCCTTGGTCTGGAACGGCCACAGGATGATTTGCGTCGAGCCGGAGGTGGCGAGCCAGCGTCCGCCGACCGTCCAGCCGACCGAAGTGACGCGCGCGGCGTAACCGGACATCCGCATGTGCTGGCGATCGACGAGCCGCCAGCCGTGCAGCATCGGCTCCTGCATGGTGGTGACGAGGAAGCGGCCGTCCGGGCTCACGGTAACGCCAAGATGCGAGCCCTTCCATTCGAGCTTTTCCGGATCGGCTTTCGGCGCATTGGGAAACCACAGCGTGGCGCCGTTGTAATGGGCGATGGCGAGGCGAAAGCCTTTCGGCAAGAAGGCTAATCCGCCGACGGTAGACGGTGCTTCGAAGCTGCGCAGTTCCTTCGCCTGCACGAAGGCGGTCTTGCCGGCCGACCAGGCCACCGCGCTGTCGGGTCCGATCGCCACATGATCGATCCAGCGATGCTTTGGGTCCGCCGCAATGGTGCGGCTTGCGCCGCTGACATCGGTTTCCACGACCTTGCCATCGTCGCCGCCCGAGACGACGACGGTCGCCTCACGGCCGTCGCCAATATCGCGCCGCCATGGACCGTGACGCGCTTGGGCTCGCCGCGCGGCGGCGCCAGCACCACCGCCTCCTCGCCGAGCACGAAGACCGCCATCCGGCCGAGAAAATGCGCGGCGATTACCGGGCCGTTTGCCGCAACCGAATGGGTGCGTTCGACGACGGAGGCGGTGTCGTTGCGGGTGTCGGTCATGGCGATACTGCCGTCAGCAGATTGCCAAAAAGCCGCATCTTGTCGACAAGAACGCGGCAGCCGCCGGATACGACGTTCGCCGTGCCTGTATCGATCGGATCGGTTGCCGCCCACGACGGCGTGCAGAACGTGAACTCGATCTCGCAATGCGGCTCCAATGCGACGTGGCGCGACCAAGCCGATCCATACTCGGCGTCGTGCCAACCGGCCACCCGTCCACCGGTCCAGGCGATTTCGGTAAGCCAATGTTCGTCAGAGCAAAATTTTTGTGGTTCAGACACCAGAAGCATCACGTCGATATCCGAATCGCTCCGCGCCGACCCGCGCGCCCACGACCCCACGAGGGCAAGACCGTGAATGTCGGATCGCGAACACGCCCACGCCGAAATCGGAGCGAGAATTTCCTCGAGTTGCGCGCCTTGCACCATTAGGCGATGCAGCTCTCGAATCCTTCGGCGATCTTCTTGCCCGGCAGATTGCGGCCGATGAAGACGATGCGGCTGTCGCGCTTCTCGTCCGTCTTTCCATGGCCGCTGGTGATCGCCGTCGAGGATCATGTGCACGCCCTGGAACACGAAGCGCTGCATCGTCGTCCTTGAAGGCGAGGATGCCCTTGCAGCGCAAAATGTTCGGGCCTTCCTTCTGCACCAGGTCCTGGACCCACGGAAAGAACTTGTCCGGATTGAGCGGCTTGTCGCTGCTGAGCGAAATCGATTGCATGTCCTCGTCGTGATAGTGCTTGAGCCCGCCGTGGGAGTGCGCGTGCTTGTGGTCGTGATCATGATGATGATCGTGACCAGGGCCATGGTCATGATCGTGGTGATGATGGTCGTGATCGTGACCGTCGCCTTCGAGGAATTCCGGCTCGATGTCGAGGATGCGGTCGAGATCGAAGGCGTTGCGGCCCAGCACCTCGCTCGAGCGCGATCTTGGCGCGCTCGGTCTTGTGCACCCTGGCGTAAGGATTGATGCCGCGGATGCGCGCCTCGACTTCGCCCAGCTCCTCCGGCGTCACCAGGTCGGTCTTGTTGATCAGGATGACGTCGGCAAACGCGATCTGGTTCTTCGCCTCGGGCGCGTCCTTGAGCCGGTCGTTGAGCCATTTGGCGTCGGCGACCGTCACCACCGCATCGAGCTTGGTCTTGCCGCCGACGTTCTCGTCGATGAAGAAAGTCTGCGCCACCGGCGCCGGATCGGCCAGCCCGGTGGTCTCGACGATGATGGCGTCGAACTTGCCCTTGCGCCGCATCAGCCCGTCGAGGATGCGCACCAGATCGCCGCGCACGGTGCAGCAGATGCAGCCGTTGTTCATCTCGAACACTTCCTCGTCGGCGCCGACGACGAGGTCGTTGTCGATGCCGATCTCGCCGAATTCGTTGACGATGACGGCGTATTTCTTGCCGTGCGGCTCGGACAGGATGCGGTTGAGCAGCGTGGTCTTGCCGGCGCCGAGATAGCCGGTCAGCACGGTGACGGGGATCTTTGTCGGACATTACGCCCTCCGTTGGCCTGTTCTATATAGGTATCCGCCGGCTCTTGCATCACCGCGAAGGCGCTCCGCCCTGCGACGTTTGACCCTGGCCGCCGCGCTTGATCCGGTCTCCCTTGGGCTATCGTTTTCAGCCAACAACGGACAGGGAGGACACGATGCGGCAGGGCGCGATCATCGTTGCCTTGCTCGCCGCCATGGCTATTGCGGCCTGGCGGCGCGACCGGCGCGGCGGCGCAAAGCTACCCGGAGCGCGTGGTCCAGATCATCGTGCCGGCGACGCCCGGATCGAGCGCCGACATTTTAGGCCGCGTGCTCGCCGACGGCATGTCGGCGCAATTCGGCAAGCCGTTCATCGTCGTCAACAAGCCGGGCGCCAACGGTGTGCTCGGCACCGCCGACGTCGCCCGCGCCAATGCCGACGGCTACATCGCTGATGCACGGCGCCACCTATTCGATCACCGTGCAGCCGCTGACCGACAAGGACGCCGGCTATACGGTGAAATCGTTCACGCCGATCTGCCAGACCTTCAAGAACGACCAGGTCATCGTGGTGCCGCCGAATTCACCGCTGAAGACGGCGCACGACATCATCGAGGCGGCGAAGCAGAAACCGGGCGCGCTCAATGTCGGCATTCCCGGCATCGCCACCATTCCGCACCTCGCCATGATCCAATTGGCGCAGCAGGCCAAGGTCGAGTTCAACGACGTGCCGTTCAAAGGACCGGCCGAGGAAATCCAGAACACCCGCTCCGGCCAGCTCGATTTCGCCGCGGTGCCGCTGACCGCCGCCGCCGGCAGCGGGCTTGCCATGCCGGGACTGTTCGCGGCGACGCGCAATCCGTCGCTGCCCGACGTGCCGACATTCAAGGAACAGGGTTATGACGTCGCGCCGCTGAGCTTCGGCGGCCTGTTGGGCCCGGCCGGGATGCCGGCGATGTCGCGCGCAAGCTCGAGAGCGCCTGCATCGCCATCATGAAGGGCGATGCCGCCCAGCGCGTGGTCAAGAACACGTTCCAGCCGGCGGATTATTTCGCCGACGCTGCCGGCTTTGCCCGCAATCTCGAGACCGATGTCGCGGAGAAAACGCCGCTGGTGGCGCTGCTCAAGCCGAAATGAGAGCTGCCGTCGCACTCAGGCCTCGAGATGGCGCCGCGGCAGCAGCCAGCCAGATCAGGCCGCCGACCGGCCCGGCCACGACCGAGAGCGCATAAAGCGCGCCCGCGACCAGGATGATGGCGGGACCCGACGGCAGGCCGGCGTGATAGGACAGACAAGCAGCCCGGCATAGCCCGAGATCGCGGCGCTGCCGACCGCGACCGCGATCATGCGCGGTGATGTCGCGCGCCCAGAAACGCGAGATGAACGCCGGCAGCATCATGATGCCGACGGCGAGCAGGGTGCCGAGCACCAGAAAGCCGCCGACCAGGTTGAGGACCATGAGCGCGAGGAAGGCGATATGGGCGGCGCCGCCGGCGCGGCTGACCGAGCGCAAAAATCCCGGATCGACGCATTCGAGCACCAGCGGCCGCCAGATCAGCGCCAAGAGCCAGCAGCGATACCGAGGCGATGGCCGACGATGAGCAGCAGCGCGGGGTTGTCGATCGCCAGCACCGAGCCGAACAGGAAATGCATGAGATCTTCGTTGCTGCCCTTGACCGAGACGATGGCGACGCCGAGCGCCAGCGAAATCAGAAAGAACGCGGCGAGCGAGGCGTCCTCCTTCAACGGCGTCGCGCGCGCGATCAGTCCGGCGCCGATGGTGATGAGAAATCCCGCGATCAGGCCGCCGCCCGCCATGGCGAACACGCTCAGCCGGCGAGCAGAAAACCGATCGCCGCGCCCGGCAAAATCGCGTGCGACAGCGCATCGCCGATCAGGCTCATGCGGCGCAGCATCAGGAACACGCCGATCGGCGGCGCGCTGAATGAAGCGCGAACGTGCGCGACCAGCGCGCGGCGCATGAAATCGATATCGGCGAACGGCGCGATCAGGGTGTCGTAGAGCATGGGGAGGATCAGTCAGTTCACGCGGCCTCGTGGCGCATGCCTCGGCGGTGTCGTCGAATGCCTCGCACATGCGGCGCGCCTTGATCGAGATTTTCCGGCGTCAGCACCTCTCGCGTCGCGCCCCACGCCACCGGCTCGCGGGCGAGCAGCAGAGCTTCGCGGAAAGTTTGCGCTGCACCAGTTCGATGTCGTGCAGTGGCGGCCAGCACGGTGCGGTGTTCGCCGTGCCAGCGCCGCACCAGATGCATCAGGTCGGCGGACGGTCTTGCTATCGATGGCGCTGAACGGCTCGTCGAGCACGATCATGCGGGCGTCCTGGACCAGCAGGCGGGCGAACAGCATGCGCTGCATCTGGCCGCCCGACAGCGTGCCGATGCTGCGCTGTTCGAACCCGGTCAGGCCGACCGCGGCGATGGCCGGCTTCGATGGCCGGCGTGTCCTTGCGGCCGATGCCGCCGAACACGCCTTTGCGCCGCCACAGCCCCATCGCCACCATGTCGTAGACATTGATCGGAAACGAGCGGTCGATCTCGGCGACTTGCGGCAGATAGGCAATGTCGCGGGCGACGGCACCGTTGCGCTCGATGCTGCCGGCGAGCGGCTTGAGCGTGCCGACGATGCCCTTGAACAGCGTCGACTTGCCGGCGCCGTTCGGTCCGACGACGGCGATGAGCGAGCCGGTCTCCACCGCGCCGTCGAGATGATGCACGGCGGGGTGGCGGTCATAGCCGAGCGTGAGATCGCGGAAGCGCAATGCGCGGTCATGGTGGCTCAAGTCATCGCTGCCCACAGCACGCGGCCCAGATCAGCGCGATCAGCGCGCCGGCGAGCGCCAGGCGCTGCGGCGCCGAAAGCCGCAGCAGTGACGGCGAAAGGGCCGGCGACGGATGGGCCGCGCCGCGCATGATGGTGGTGCGTCATAATTGTAACAATATAACATTACATTTTGCGGGGCCGCCAGCCCCAGCTTTCGCCGCCAGCGCGGCCAGGAAGGGTCGCCGAATTGCTACACTTTGCCGCCAGTAACCAACATCGCGGCACATGGCGGGCGGCATTGGCCCCGCGCGCCATTCGCGCTAGGAAAGGGCAAGATTTGGCGGCCGGAACGGCCGCGTTGGGGAGGAAATCGATGAAACGCTTTGCTTTTGCGCTCGCCGCCGCACCCGTTCTGGCGCTTGGCGGGCCCGGCGCTTGCCGATCCGATCATCATCAAATTCAGCCACGTGGTGTCGCCCGACGCGCCGAAGGGCAAGGCCGCGTTGCTGTTCAAGGAGCTCGCCGAGAAATACACCGACGGCAAAGTGAAGGTCGAAGTCTATCCGAACTCCTCGCTCTACAAGGACAAGGAGGAGCTCGAGGCGCTGCAGCTCGGCTCGGTGCAGCTTCTGGCGCCGTCGATCTCCAAATTCGGCCCGCTCGGCGTCAAGGAATTCGACGTCTTCGATCTGCCGTTCCTGATGAGCGACGACGCGCGTGCGCGCCAGATGATGGCGAGCCCGATGATGGGCGAGCTCAACAAGAAGCTCGAGGCCAAGGGCGTCGAGCCGCTCGCCTATTGGGACAACGGCGCGCACGTCTATACGGCCAACATGCCGCTGATCATGCCGGACGATTTCCGCGGCCTGAAGATGCGCATCCAGGGCTCCAAGGTGCTCGATGCGGTGGCGCGCGAGCTCGGCGCCATTCCGCAGATCATCGCCTTCGGCGAGCTCTATCAGGCGCTGCAGACCGGCGTCGTCGACGGCGAGGACAATGTGCCGTCGAACATCCTGACGCAGAAACTCTACGACGTGCAGAAATATCTGACCGTGTCCCATCACGGCCGGCTGACCTACGCGCTGATCACCAACAAGAAGTTCTGGGACGGGCTGCCGGCGGATGTGCGCGCCGGGCTCGATCGCGCGGTGAAGGAATCGACCGACTTCTTCAACGACACCGCCGCCAAGGACAATGCCGACGCGCTGGAGAAGATCAAGGCGACCGGCAAGATGCAGGTCCATGTCCTGACCGACACCGAGAAGCAGGCCTGGATCGCCAAGCTGATGCCGGTCCACAAGGAGATGCAGAGCCGCTTCGGCAAGGACTTCATCGAGCAGATCTACAAGGCCTCCGGCTTCGTGCCGCCGCATCCTGAAGCTGCTTGATCCCTTCCCTCGCAAGCGGCGGGAAGGGATTTTCGCTCCGAGGGGACATCTTGCTCGGCGTGCTCGACCGCATCCTCGACCGGCTCGAAGAGTGGATCATCGCCACGCTGATCGGCGCGGCGACGATCATCACCTTTGTCGCCGTCGTGCATCGCTACGGCGCCAGCAATTCGGCGGCCTCGCCCGCTGGGCCGGCGCGCATGATCTGCTCGTTGCTCAAGTATGCGGCGAACTGGGTCTACACCGAGCTCGCCTCGATCAATCTGTCCTGGGCGCAGGAACTTGCCACCTACATGTTCGTGTGGATGGCGAAATTCGGCGCCGCGCTCGGCGTGCGCACCGGCATCCATGTCGGCGTCGATGTTTTCGTCAAACAAGCTGACGCCGGCGCGCGCAAGCCGGTGATCGTGTTCGCGCTGCTGTGCGGCGCGCTGTTCACCGGCGTCATCGGCACGCTCGGCGCGCTCTATGTCTACGAGCTCGATCCCGACCAGGTGTCGCCGGAGCTCGAATGGCCGAGCTGGATGATCTATCTGTGCATCCCGCTCGGCTCCTACCTGATGTGCTTCCGCTTCCTGCAGGTGATGTGGCGCTTTCTGCGCACCGGCTACGTGCCGCATCAGGGCCACGGCATCGAATACGAGGCGCCGCACGACAAGCGCGCCGCTCGGCGAGCCGGCGCCGGCCGGCGAGCCGGCGCGATGACCGCGGTGTCGCATCTCGCCAAGCCCGCCGCGCCGCGCCCGTTCGGCGACGCCATCACCGCGGCGCTGATCGTCGTCATCCCGATCGCGCTGGCGCTGATCTGCTTCGCCGCCCGGCTCCACATCATCGAGCTGTCGCACACCGTGCGCGCCGAGCTGCTGTTCGCGCTGCTGCTCGCGCTGATGGCGACCGGCATGCCGATCTCGATCGCGCTCGGCCTGTCGGTGCTGACCTATCTGTTCATCCTCTCCGACGTCGATCCGAAGATGGTCGGGCTCAAGCTGTTCACCAGCATCGACCGCTTCGAGATCATGGCGATCCCGTTCTTCATCCTGGCCGGCAATTTCCTCACCTCCGGCGGCGTGGCGCGGCGCATGATCGATTTCGCCACCTCGCTGATCGGACACTGGTATGGCGGCCTCGGCCTTGCCGGCGTCGTCGCCTGCGCGCTGTTCGCGGCGATCTCCGGCTCCTCGGTCGCGACCGTCGTCGGCATCGGCTCGATCATCCTGCCGGCGCTTGGTGGAGCAACGGCTATCCGCCGCGCTTCGGCGCCGGCGTGATCGCGACCTCGGGCGCGCTCGGCATCCTGTTTCCGCCGTCGATCAATCTCGTCATCTTCGCGGTCGCGACCAGCGGCATGCAGCCGAGCGGGCCGACCGGCGCCGTCGTCGATTCCGCCTCGGTCGGCCAGCTTTTCATCGCCGCGCTGGTGCCGGGGCTGATGCTCGCCTCGATGCTCGGCGCGACGACCTGGTATCGCGCCTGGCGCAACGACTATCCGCGCATGGAGCGCGTCGAGCTGGCGCGAATGCTGGCGCGCCTTCCGCGAAAGCTTCTGGGGCCTGTTCCTGATCGTGCTGGTGCTCGGCGGCATCTATTCCGGCCTGTTCACGCCGACCGAAGCCGCCGCCGTGGCCGCGGTCTATGCGTTCTTCATCGCGGTGTTCGTCTACAAGGAACTGAAGTTCGCCGAAGTGCCGGCGGTGCTGCTCAAGGCGGCCGTCGATGAGCGCGATGATCCTCTACATCATCACCAATGCGGCGGTGTTCTCCTGGCTGCTCACCTCCGAGCAGATTCCGCAGTCGATGGCCGAGTGGATGACCGCGCAGGGCTTCGGCATGGTGGCGTTCCTGCTGGTCACCAACATCGTGCTGCTCGCCGCCGGCAATTTCATGGATCCCGCCGCCATCACGCTGATCATGGCGCCGATCCTGTTTCCGATGGCGGCGGCGCTCGGCGTGCACCCGGTGCATCTCGGCATCCTGATGGCGGTCAACATGGAGGTCGGCCTGTGCCATCCGCCGGTCGGGCTCAACCTCTATGTCGCCTCCGGCATCACCAAGATGGGCATCACCGAGCTCACGGTCGCGGTGCTGCCGTGGCTCGCCACCATGCTGGTCTTCCTGGCGATGGTGACCTACATCCCGGCGATCTCGCTGTGGCTGCCGCACCTGCTCGGGATGCTCTAATTGTGATTGCCCGCAATGACGTTACGGCTGCTTGAAATCCATCAGCACGAAAATAACGCGGCAGGGTTCCTTGCCGTGGTTGAGCCAGGCGTGGTTGGTCGCCTGCTGGACGGCGACGTCGCCGGCCTTGAGATGGACGGTCTTGTCATCGAGCATCATGTCGATCTCGCCCGACATGACGATGGCGTAGTCGACGGTGCGGGTGCGGTGCATCAGCGGATTGCTCACCGGCACGCCGCGGGCCGGGCGCGCGGTGCCGACGACCTTCATCATGAAATTAGGATGCCATGGACGCCTTGTCGTCGTGTCGACCGGCGGAAATTCGACGACACGGATAACCGTGCCGTTATCCGGCGGCGATGATGCCGACCGGCCTCTTGCCGGTGTCCTCCTTGACGAAAATCCCGCCGGAGCCGAAATCCGTGATCCACAGGATGGCGCCCGGCATTGCCGGATTGGCCGACTTCGAGCGGCATAAGGCTGTCAAACAGCGTGGTAGATTTGTTGTTGGCGTCGAGCGTGGTGACGACGCGGTGAATGTCGCTCGCTTGGCTCGCCGTCGCGAGCGATAGCCGGCACGGCGATTAAGCTCAGTGTCCTGAAAACATGGCTTCCCCCTTTTTTCGTTGCTGCGCGATCGTCTCGTGGGCGATCGTCGCGGCCGGCAGCGTGGCAATTTTCCCGTGTGCCGGCAAGGCACGGCCGGCGTTAAACAAAACCGTATAAAAAAAAAAAAATTTCGCCGCATACCACGGGAATTGGACGTGGTATTGTGCCGGCACTTGGCAGGCACGACCCCGGCCAAAAGGGCGACCGCGGCACGATTGTCCAATCAATGACCCCGAACGGGGCTCATCTGGGGATTCCCAGAACGATGGACGAAGCGACCAGCAATCTGCCGACCCCGGACGAAGTCCGGGCCGAGCTCGAACGCATGACAGCGAGCGACGATTTCAATCGCTCGCCGCAGCTTGGCGCGTTTTTGCGCTTCGTCGTCAAGTCGGTGCTGCAAGGCAAGAGCGACCGCATCAAGGCCTATACGATCGGCGTCGACGTGCTACGCCGCGACGCCAAATTCGATCCGCAGTCTCGATCCGATCGTGCGCGTCGAGGCGACGCGGCTGCGGCGCACCATCGATCGCTATTATCGCGGGGCTTGGCGCCGACGATACGATCCGCATCGACCTGCCGCGCGGCAGCTATATCCCGACCTTCATCGCGGCGCCCCACTTTTCCTCGGCGTGACGTGCGCATTCGTCGACGCTCGATCGGTTCTGGTCGATCCGTTTGCTGGTGGTGGCGATCGTGGCGCTGATCGTGATCGCCGTCGTCGTCGCGTTGTCACAGCGGCGCGTGCCGGCGCCGGGCGTCGCCACGGCGCCGTCGGGCACGGCGCAGCCCTTGGCCGTGGCGCTGCCGCCCGGCAATGGGCTGCCGGTTCTGATGATGCCGCCGTTCGAGGTCAGCGGCACGCCCGGCCCGCGCAGCATTGTCGCCCGCTCGCTGCAGGAAACGCTGAGCAACGCCTTCACCCACTTCGATCTGGTCAACGTTCAGCTCGAATCCGCCGACCACCAGGCCGCGGCCGGCAATGAGGCCGCGCCGGCGCGCGATGCGAACGCCAACTATCGATTTTCCGGTTCGGTCGAATATGCCGACGACGGCGCGGCGCAGCTGTCGTTCAGGCTGATCGACGTCGCCGACGGCAGCATTGTCTGGTCGCGGGTGTTCGATCGCGTGCTCGGCGGCGACGACAGGGCCGCCGCCGAAGAGCGGATCGTGCGCGAGCTTGCCGGCATATTGCTGCAGCCGTTCGGCGTGATCTATACGCGTCAGCGCGCCAAGGTGCTGGACGGCACGCTGACCGATCCGCGCTATCGCTGCCTGGTCGATGTCATCGATTCGTTCAGCTCGTTCGACCCTGCCCAGCAGGAGCACGGGCGCGACTGCCTCGAACAGCTCACGGCGCGCGATCCCGGTTTCGCCCTCGGTTTCAGCTATCTCGCGGCGATCTATTTGCGGGACTATCTCTACGATTTCGGCACGCGCCCCGGCGACACGCCGCCGCTCGAACGCGGGCTCACCGCGGCACGGCGCGGCGTCGAATTGAATCCGGAATCCTCGCGCGCCTACGAGATGCTGTTCGTCATCCAATTCGCCCGCCGCGAGCTCGCCGCGGCGTTCGATGCTGCCAACAAGGCGATCTCGCTCAACCGCTACGACATGCGCCTGTTGGGCTCTTACGGTGCGCGCCTGATCGCAAGTGGCGATATCGATAAGGGCTTGGCCACGTTGCGCCAGGCCGGCAACGACGGCACGGTGCGGCCGCCGTTCGAGGAATTCTTCCTGTTCCTCGGCGAATATTTGCGAGGCGACATCACCAGCGCGGTCTTCCATGCCGACCAGATCACCAACGATTCCTTCCAGCTCGGTCTGATCGCGCGCGCGCTCGCCGCCGCGGCCAGGGCCGACAGCGAAGCCAGCTACGCGCGCGCTCTCCCGGCTGGTGGCGCTCAACCCGGCGTGGCGCGACGACACCCGCGGCACGCTGGCGCGATTCTTCTATGCACCGGCGATCGTCGACCGGCTGGCCAGCGATCTCGCGGCGGCGGGTCTTCCCGGGCGGTCTTGAACACCGCGCGGCGCGGCGGCGTAACCCGATATCCCACCTAACTATTTGATTTTAAATATCCTTTGTCCGACTTTCGTCGGCCCGTTTAACCGCAAGTTGCTTCCGCGTCCGGGGACCGCGCCCTGTAAGGCCCTTGACGCTTATCGCCGGAACATCGATGCCTCGTTCCGGCTTAATTCACAGCCCCAATTTGGCTTTACCGGGATTCGGACGAGGTCTATGCCCCTTGCCCTCGCTGAATATCTTCGTCACCTGGCGACGCGCTGCAGCCGCATGTCGCGCGACTGCACCGACCCCGTGACCAGCAAGGAACTTGAAATCATCAGCGTCGAATTAGTCGAGCAGGCGGAAGCCTTGGAGGCCGAGTACTTGCCATACCGCACGCTATGATCCGCCCGAAGCGGAGATCACCACGTCGCGACGAGACGACGACGACAAGTACGTGAATCTGCGCAAGCAGTTCAGGACGCCTGGCGTATCTTTGCGGCGCGCCGCTGCGCAGCCCATCGAGGATCGCATTGGCGCGCGCCATCGAGAAATCACGTGTCTTCTGGTCGAACGCCGGTACCTCGCGCATCATGTAGCCGTGCTGCACGCCCGGGAAGATGTGCACCTCGACATTCTTCATGCGCGCGGGGATGCCGCGATAGCCGTCAAGCACTTCGGCGGGTGCGCGGCTGTCGCGGTCGCCCCAGATGATGCAGACAGGCTGCTGTACGCCGTCGAGTTCCTTGACGTAGTCGAGCATCTGCGTGCCGTGGCAGGAAATGCCCGCGGCATAGCCGAGCCGTTTCGGTCCGAGGATCGCATAAGGACCGCCGTAGCAGAATCCCATTGCCGCGGCGTGGCCGCTGAATTGCGCCAGCGTGCGCAGATAAGCGAGCGTATCCGCCATGTCGCGCTCGCCGGTCTTGATGCGTTCAAGGCGCGGCTGCGAGCGCTGCTGGGCGCGGCCGTCGTCATGGGTCAGCGGTCCGGGCAGCGATCGCCAGAACAGGTCGGGCGCCGCGGCGATGAAACCGCTCGCCGCGAATTCGTCGGCGATCGCACAGATATCGGCATCGACGCCATGCACGGCGGACGCCAGCACTATTGCCGGCTTCGTTCCGCGAGTTTCGGCGCATCACTTCCCTCGCTTTGGCGTGACCAGATAGCAATCGAACGCGCCACCCTCGCTGGAGCTGACCTTGACGGTCTTGCCCACGCGCGCCGTCCTGCAGACGAACCCGACATCACTTCCTCCCGACTGTCTTTCGCGGCCGCCGAAGCCGGCATTCGCCAATGACGATGCCGCAGCGTGGCAATTTTCCATTGTGCCGACAAGGGCACCGCTTATCTTGCGATCTGAGACGACGGAGCATTCGCGATGGCAAAACATGCGCTTTTGCAGCGGCTCGGCATCGAGCATCCGATCCTGCTTGCGCCCATGGCCGGAAGCGGCGGCACGCCGGAGCTGGCCGCCGCGGTGTCGAATGCCGGCGGCTTGGGTGCGTGGGGCGGCGCCTATGCGAAGCCCGATGACATTGCCGCAGCGATCCGCCGCATCCGGCAGCTCACGGCTCGCCCGTTCAACATCAACCTGTTCGCCGGCGGCTATGAGAACGACCGCAAGGTCGATCCGCAGCCGATGCTCGAGATCGTGCGCGAGGCGCATGCCCGGCTCGGCTTGCCGCCGCCGGCGCTGCCGCCGGTGCCGAGCGATCCGTTCGACGCGCAGTTGGAAGCCGTGCTGGAGGAGCGCCCGCCGGTCTTCAGCTTTACTTTCGGCATGCCATCATCCGCGCAGATCGCCGCGCTCAAGAAGCGCGGCATCGCCGTCGTCGGCACGGCGACCACGCTGGAGGAAGCGCGCCAGTTGGCGCAAGCGGCGTCGATGCGATCGTCGCTCAAGGCGCGGAAGCAGGCGCGCATCGCGGCACCTTTGCCGCGCCGTTCGAGGATTCGATGGTTCCGCTCGCCACGCTCGTGCGCGAGATTTGCGCGCGCGTGGCGCTGCCGGTGATCGCGTCCGGCGGCATCATGGACGGACGCGACATCGCCGCCGCCCTCAAGCTTGGCGCCGCCGCCGTGCAGCTCGGCACCGCGTTCCTGCCTTGCCCGGAATCGGGCGCGCCGCCGGTCTACAAACGCGCGCTGCTCGACGCCAAGACGGACACCACCGTCATCACCCGCGCTTTCTCCGGGCGGCCGGCGCGCGGCCTGACCAATGCGTTCATTGCCATGGTGGCCGGCAAGGAGCACGCCATCCTGCCGTTCCGCCAGCAGAACGATCTGACGCGGCCGATGCGCAACGCCGCCGGCCAACAAGGCGTCGCCGGATTTCATCTCGCTGTGGGCCGGGCAGGGCGTTGCGCGCTCGCGCGCGCATGCCGGCGGCCGATCTGGTGAATATGCTGATCGAAGAGAGTTCAGCTCGCGGAAGTCGCCCGGCCGTAGCTCGATCGGCGTGCCGTGCGGCGTGCGCGCGCAGGCGTGCTCCCAGGCGTCGCGGGTGCGCGCGAGCGTCGCGCGTCGGCGAGGCCTTTTGCGGCGACGATGCGTTCCAGCGTGGCGAGCCAGTGGTGATAATAGGTCTCGCCGGTGTCGGGATCGCCGGCGGCCTGCGCCTTCTTGATCTCCTCGCCGAGCGTCGCCGCCCATTCCTTCCAGGTGAACAGGCCGCGCTCGTTGAGCGACACCGCGAGCGCGAACGCCTCCGCCTCCCACGGCTCGCGGAACACCGGCCCCTCGGCGTTGCGCGGAATGCTCGCGACCGATTGCGTCGCGCGCAGCGTGGCGGAATCAGCGAGTCATGGCGTTCCTTTCTTTTCCTCCCCCGCGAAGCGGCGGTAGGGTGACCGCCCGCAGGGCGGGTGGGAGGCCCGTGCTCGCTCCGCGCAAGCCAGCACTCGCCCCCACCCGGCTCGCTTCGCTCGCCACCTCCCCCGTAAGCGGGGGAGGAAAGACATTCACGCCGGCTCCAGATACGGCTCGAACGCCTCGATCGAGACCTTGAGCGAAGGGTCGGCAGTTCTCGCCCCACAATTCGCGGCCGTCGAACAGCACGGTGTAGAGCCATTGCGGGTCCTCGCCCTTGCCGATCGCGACGGTGTCGGGAAAGACGTGGCAGCCGCGCAGCGCCTCGACCACGCCGACGCGGTCGCGCGCATAGCGCGGCAGGCGCGTGTGCGTCGCCGGATGAATGTTCTTGGTGCGCACGCGGTCGCCGGGCTTGAAGCGGGCGGGCGCTTTGCGCCGGCCGGCTGAACGAGCCGCGCGACAGCGTGTTCGGCACGTCGGCGGCGGTGAGCTTGCGCTTGAGCGGCTTGCCGGGGCGCAGCGCGTGGCCGGCCTTGATCTCATCGGCGCCGGCAAGCCCGAGTTCGACGACCAGGTTTTCGAGCCGCACCGCCCATTTCTTGTAATAGGAGCTCGACAGATAAACGTCCGGCGGCAGCTTCTCGATGCCGGCGCGCGTCTGGTCGATGGTCCAGATGCCGGTGTAGCCCATGGCGCGGTTGAGCGCGAGGGTGCGTCCTTCCCACGGCGCGTGGAAGACCGGCTCGTTCGGCTCGGGCTCGACTTTGCCGAAGCCGTGCATGCCGCCCATGTCGTGGATGCCGTCCATCACGCGACCTCCTTCGGGTTTTTCGGCAGTCCGGTGCCGATCATGCTGTCGCGCGTGACCAGCGCGGCGAGCTTTTCCTCGCTCCAGCCTTCGGTGCCCGGCGGGCCGCATCGGCAGCACGATGAAGCGCGTCTCGGCGGTCGAATCCCAGACGCGGATGTCGGTGTCCGGCCGGCAGCTTGACGCCGAAATCGGCGAGCACGCCGCGCGGATCGTTGACCGCGCGCGAGCGATAGGGCGCCGACTTGTACCAGACCGGCGGCAGGCCGAGCACTTCCCACGGATAGCAGGAGCACAAGCGTGCAGACGATCATGTTGTGCAGCTTTGGCGTGTTCTCGACCGCGATGAGGTGATCGCCGACGCGGTTCAGCAGGCCGAGCGAGGCGACCGCCTTGCTGCGCATCCTCGATCAGCGCCCGCTTGAACGCCGGATCGCTCCAGGCCTTGGCGACGACGCGGGCGCCGTTGTGCGGGCCGACCTTGGTCTCGTAGGCCTCGATGATGGCGTCGAGCGCGGCCGGATCGATATAGCCCTTCTCGGCCAGCACGGTCTCGAGCGCGCGCACGCGCAATTGCATCTCGGAGAGCTCCGAGCCGTGCTCGTGATGGTCGTCGTGATCGTGGTCATGGTCGTGCGCCATGGCGTGCTTTCCGTTGCCCGGCGCATTTGCTGGCCGGCCTATTATAGTACGTCGCGGGCGAGCCATGAGAAACACGGCTCGAGCGCATCGCCGACGGCATCGATCGCACCATCGCGGCCATCGGCCGCGCCGCGGCGTGGTGCTGCCTCTTCATCGTGCTGGCCGAATTCGCCGTGGTCGTCATGCGCTATGCGCTCGGCATCGGCTCGATCCGCCTGCAGGAATCGGTGCTCTACGCGCATGCCGCGCTTGTTCATGCTCGCCGCCGCCTGGACGCTCCAGGTCGACGGCCATGTGCGCGTCGATATTTTCTACGCGCAGGCGAAACCGCGCACGGCGCGCCGTCATCGACCTGCGTCGGCGCGCTCATCTTCCTGTTGCCCTTCGCGGCCGTGCTCGCGGTGCTGTCGCATCCCCTATGTGGCGCGCTCCTGGGCCATTCTTGAAGCGCTCGCGCGAGGCGAGCGGCCTGCCGTTCGTCTATCTGCTCAAGACGCTCATTCCGCTGTTTGCGCTTCTCATCGGCCTGCAAGGCGTCGCGCAGGCGATCCGCGCCGCGCTGGTGCTGAGCGGGCCGCGCCGCAAGCACGACTGAGCATGGCAGAGATGCTCGCCGTCGCGATGGTGGTCGCCGTCTGCGCGCTGCTGCTC
The DNA here is from genome assembly GCA_963831975.1 of uncultured Alphaproteobacteria bacterium. Classification (GTDB taxonomy): domain Bacteria; phylum Pseudomonadota; class Alphaproteobacteria; order Rhizobiales; family Xanthobacteraceae; genus BOG-931. The sequence continues at coordinate 23,638 of CAWHSO010000016.1, read as the reverse complement.
GCCGGCTATCCGGTGGCGCTGACGCTCGCCGGCGTGTCGCTCGGCTTCGCCGTCGGCGGCGCGGCGGCGGGCGTGATGAACCTCGCGCTCCTCGGCGCGCTGCCGGAGCGCATTTTCGGCGTCATGACCAACGACGTGCTGCTCGCCATCCCGCTCTTCATCTTCATGGGCGTGATGCTGGAGCGCTCGCGCATCGCCGAGGATTTGCTGGAGACCATGGGCCGCCTGTTCGGCGCGCTGCCGGGCGGCCTCGGCTTCTCGGTGATCGTGGTCGGCGTGCTGCTCGCCGCCGCCAAGGGCGTTGTCGGCGCCACCACGGTGACCATGGGACTGATCGTGCTGCCGACCATGCTGCGCCACGGCTACGACAAGGCGCTGGCCGCCGGCACGGTCGCGGCGACCGCGACGCTGGCGCAGATTTTTCCGCCGGCGACCGTGCTGGTCCTGCTCGGCGATCAGCTCAGCAATTCCTATCAGGCGGCGCAATTGGCGCAGGGCAATTTTGCGCCGCAGACGGTCTCGGTCGCCGACCTGTTCGCCGGCGCGATCATTCCCGGCCTCGTGCTGGTCCTGCTCTACATGCTTTATCTGATCGGCGTCGCGATCTTTTTTCCGGAAGAAATCGCCGGCGATTGCGCCCGATCCCGCACGCGCCGCGCGGCTTTGCGCTGGCGCGCCGGCTCGTTGCGGTTCTGGTCGCGCCGATCGCGCTCATCCTCGCCGTGCTCGGCTCGATCCTCGGCGGCGTGGCGACGCCGACCGAGGCGGCGTCCGTCGGCGCCGTCGGCTCGATCCTGCTCGGCGGCGTCGCAGGTCAGGCGCCGCGGGCCTGCTGATGCCGGTGATGGTGCGCACGACGCAGATCACCAGCATGATTTTTCTGATCCTGATCGGCGCGACGCTGTTCAGCCTGGTGTTCCGCGGCCTCGGCGGCGACGTCATGGTGGAGCGGGCGCTGACCAATCTGCCGGGCGGCGTCGCCGGCGCGACGCTCGCGGTCATGGCTGGCGCTGTTCGTGCTCGGCTTCGTGATGGACGCCTTCGAGATCATCTTCGTGGTGGTGCCGATCGTGGCGCCGGTGCTGCTGCAAGATGCCGGGCGTCAATCCGGTCTGGCTCGGCATCATGATGGCGGTGAACCTGCAGACCTCCTACATGCACCCGCCGCTCGGCCCGACACTGTTCTATCTGCGCGGCGTCGCGCCGCCGGAAGTGACCACCCGGCACATTTATCTCGGCATCATTCCGTTCGTGCTGATCCAGCTCGCGATGCTGGTGGCGCTGTGGTTCTTGCCCGGGCTTGCGACCTGGCTGCCGCATCAGCTTTACGGGTCGTGAATCTTACAGATCGCCGAGCCCGTATTCCGCCCAGCGCGCCTCCACCCGCGCCTCGTCTTCGGCGGCGGGCCGCACCGTCGGCGGAAAGCGCTCGTTGCCCCATTGCGGCCGGCGCGGATGTTTCCACGAGCGCGTGGCGTCGATCAGCATGCGATTCCACAATCCGGTGCCGAGCTGCGCCACGTCGCGATCTTCCATCGGCGTCGACGGATCGATCGGCGAGCCGAAAATTCCCGGAAAGATCACCACGCCGCCTTCGCCGGCATTGACGCGGTGCGCGAACGCCCATTCGACCTGCTCGTCGTCGGCCGGATCGATGTCCTCTTCGACCACGATGACGTGCTTGTAGCGGTATTGCGCGGCGCTGTTGCCCCACAGCGCCGCCGCGATCTGCTTGGGCTGGCCCTGGTAGTGCTTCTTGATCTGGACGCGCAGATTGACGCCGTTGGTGATCGGCGGCGCGTAGACGTCGAGGATGCCGGGAATGCCGGCGCCGTTCAAAATATTCCAGGCGATGGCGGCGCGCTGCACCGAGGACATGACGCTGTTCTCGCTGTAGGAGCCGGGCAGCGTGCCCTCCAGCGAGCCGCAGAAGATCGGGTCGCGCCGGTGGGTGATGCAGGTCACCTTCATGGTCGGGCGCGGCGTCGGCAGGTCGGAGACGTAGCCGGTAAATTCGCCGAACGGTCCTTCGCTCTCGTAGGTCGCCGGATCGTCGCTGATGGTGCCCTCGATGACGATCTCGGCGCTGGCCGGCACTTCGAGATCGACGGTCTCGCAGCGCACGAGCTGCGCCGGCTCGCCGCGATAGCCGCCCATCACGTCCTATTCGCAGACGCCCGGCCGGCAGCGGCGAGCCGGAGAGAAACGACATGATCGGGTCCCAGCCGATCACGCAGGCGACCGGCATCGGCTTGCCGCGCGCGCGCCCATTTGACGAAATGCGCGCCCCAATGCTGGCCGCCTTTGATGAGCAGGAACGGCGCGGTGTCCTTCTGGCCGATCATGCCGCGATACATGCCGACATTCATCACGCCGGTGTCCGGGTCCTTGGTGACGATGGAGGAGAAGGTGTGGATGTAGCGGCCGCCTTCGAGATAGTGCCATTTCGGCACCGGAAATTCGGTCTGGTCGATATCCTTGCCGCGGACGATGACCTCCTTCACCGGCCCGGTGTCGACGATCACCGGCGCGATCGTCTCGCGGTTTTTCTTCATCACGTATTGGACGAGTTCGCGATTGGTGGCGTCGCGCGGAAAGCCGAGCGCCAGCGCCAGCCGCGAGCGGGCGCCGAGCCCGCTGGCGAACAGCTTGGTGCAGCGGCCGTCGCCGTAGCCCTTGATGTTCTCGAACAGCAGCGCCGGGCCTTTTTTCTCCAGCACGCGGCGCGTCACCGCGCCGATCTCGCGGTCCCAATCGACCTCGGCCTTGATGCGGCGCAGCTCGCCATGCTGCTCGAGCTGCGCCATCCACTGCCGCATGTCCAAAAAGCCCATTCGTGCGCTCACTTTCGCATTTGCCGCCGCGGCACATCGCCAAGCTTGATCGCGGCATTAATTCCCGCAATTCTCGACCTCCGCAATGGGCCAGTCACGAGCCGGACGCCGGGAGCGACCATGAGCGCAGCACAATCTTCGATCTGCACGGCAAGGTCGCACTGGTGACCGGCGCATCGAGCGGCCTTGGCGTGCGCTTTGCCGAATGCCTGGCCGAGAACGGCGCGGCGGTGGTGCTGGTGGCGCGCCGCGCCGATCGGCTTGCGGACGTGAAGGCGCGGATCGAAAAATCCGGCGGCCGCGCGCTTGCCGTCGAGGCCGACGTGCGCGACCGCGCGGCGATGGCGGCGGCCTTCGATGCCGCCGAGAAGAACTTTCGGCACCGTCACCATCCTGGTCAACAATGCCGGCGTGGCGCATGCCGGCCGCGCCGTCGACATGCCGGAGGAGGAATGGCGGCGCATCCTCTCGACCAATCTCGACGCGGTGTTCTATTGCGCCGCAGGAAGCGGCGCGGCGGATGCTGGCGGCCGGCACCGGCGGCGCCATCGTCAATATCGCCTCCGTGCTCGGCCTTGGCGTCGCCAAGGGCGTCATCGCCTATGCGACCGCCAAGGCCGGCGTGATCCAGATCACCAAGGCGCTGGCGCTCGAGCTCGCCTTCAAGGGCATCCGCGTCAACGCCATCGCGCCGGGCTGGATCGTCACCGAGCTCAATCGCGATTATCTGATGAGCGAGAAGGGCGCAGGCGCTCAAGCGCGACATTCCGATCGGCCGCTTCGGCGAGGAGCGCGATCTCGACGGCCCGCTGCTGCTGCTCGTCTCCGACGCCGGCCGCTTCGTCACCGGCGCGACCATCGTCGCCGACGGCGGCCAAGTGGTGGCGCTGCGCGGTTAATCCTGGGTGACAACTCAGATCGAAATCTGACGGCCGATTTCGACGACTTGCTCGCTCGGCAAGCGAAAATAGTCGGTGACGTGCGCCGAGTTCCTGCCCATGGCGGCGAATAGCGCTTCCTGCCAGCGCGGCAGCGCCGCGCCTTGGCGGCGATGCACAATATGTTCGTGACCGACATAGTAGGTCACGTCGTCAAGCAGGATGTGGCAGCCCTGCTGCTGCGCCTCTTTCAGCAAGATCGGAATATCCGGCCGTTGCATGAAGCCGAAATGCGCGGTGACGCGCCAGAAATTTTCGCCCTCCTGCTCGACCGACATGCGCTCCGGCCAATTCACCCGCGGCCGCGACTCGGTCAACACCCGCAGCACCAGCACGCGCTCATGCAGCGCGCGATTGTGGCGCAGATGCCAGATCATCACCGGCGGAACGCCGCTCCCGGTGCGGGTGAGAAAGACCGCCGTGCCCGGGACCCGCGGCACGCCGCGCGCCTTCAGGTCGGCGAGGAATTGCGACACCGGTACCGGCGCCTGCTCGATCTGGTGCATGACCGCCGCCGTGCCGCGATGCCAGATCAGCATCAGCCCGTAGACGATGGCGGCAAGCAACAGCGGCACATAGCCGCCGTCCGCGATCTTCACCGAGTTCGCCGCGAAAAATCCGGCATCGACGACAACGAACAGGCCGGCCACCGCGAGGCTGGTGGCGAGACGCCACTGCCACATCTCGCGCATGGCGATGAACAGAAGAAAAGACGTCATCAGCATGGTGAGCGACACCGCAATGCCGTAGGCCGCGGCGAGGTTGTCCGATTTATGAAACAGCACGGTGAGCATGATGGTGACGGCCATCAGCAGCCAATTGACGACGCCGACATAGATTTGGCCGTAACCGCGTTCCGAGGTCTGCGTGATATGCAGGCGCGGCAGCCAGCCGAGCTGGATCGCCTGCCGGGTCATGGAAAAAGCGCCGGTGATGATCGACTGGCTGGCGATGATCGTGGCCACCGTGGCCAGGCACACCAGCGGAATGAGCAGCTGCTCCGGGCACAGGCGATAGAAGATGTTGTTTTCGATCGACTCGCCGCGCAGCGCGATCGCGCACTGGCCGGCATAATTGAGCACCAGGCAGGGAAACACGATCCACGACCAGGCGATGCGGATCGGGCCTTTGCCGAAATGGCCCATATCGGCGTAGAGCGCTTCGGCTCCGGTCACGCAGAGGAAGATGCCGCCCAGCACCAGGAAGCCCGCGAAGCCGTTGGTGGCGATGAGGCGTGCGCCGTAATACGGATTGATCGCCTGCAGCACGGACGGATATTGCGCGATGCCCCACAGACCGAGCGCGCCGATGGTTGCGAACCACAACAGCATGATCGGCCCGAAGGCGGCGCCGATGCGCGAGGTGCCCGAGCGGCTGAACCGCAAACAGCGCCAGCAGGATGGCGACGGCGGCCGGCACCACATAGTGGTGTACCGCAGGTGCCGCGATATCGAGGCCCTCGAGCGCCGACAGCACGGAAATCGCCGGCGTGATCGCGCCGTCGCCATAGATCAGCGCGGCGCCGAGAAGGCCGAGCATGACGATCAGCGGACGCCGCCGCTGCTTGATGCCTAAGAGCGACATCAACGCGAGGATGCCGCCCTCGCCGTCGTTATCGATGGACATCGCGACCGTGACGTATTTGATCGAGGTGATCAGGAACAGGGTCCAGATCACCAGCGACAGGATGCCGAGAACGCGCTCGGGCGTGGCGTCGCCGTGCAGATAGTCGAAGGCGGTTTTCAGCGTGTAGAGCGGGCTGGTGCCGATATCGCCGAACACGATGCCGAGCGCCGCGACCCCCATCGCCGCGACCGCGGCCGGGCGCGGCTTGGCAACCGCGGCATTGCCGAGATCATCGGGCAGGACCGACGTCATGATGGACGTTGGCGATCCGCAGCCGCCCCGAGCGCACGCATCCGATTGCCCTCGCCTCAATATTGCTGGCCAGCATGGTTTAGCGTGCGTGACGGCGTTATGACAGGGCCAATTGCTTTGACAGGGATCGGCAACAGGGATCAGGCATCAAGATGAGCTGATGCTTCTTGATCCCTGACTCTCGCCGTCTGATTCCTGACTACAGCGGCCGGTGCATGCGGCCGAACAGCCAGCCCAAACCAAGCGCGATGGCCACGGCCGTATAGGGCTGCGTCTCGACGGTGTTGCGCAGCGCCTTCTCGAACGAGCCGGCGGTTTTCCGCGCCGCCGATTTGGTGGCGTCGGCGACGCTGGAGGCGCTGTCGCGCGCCTGGCCGTAAATGTCCTCGGCGGCGTCCTGCACTTCGCCGGCAACATTGGCGGCCTGTTTCTTGGCGTCGCCGAAAGCGCGGTTGAAATCGGAATTTTGGGTACGGGTCTCGGGCATGGGGTGCTCCCTCGGGAAAAGATGTCACGCGACAACGCTACAGCCGCCCAAAGGTTCGGCAACCGGAACGTTTGCGGCGTCGCCGGGTTGTTTCGGCAGCGAGTTGTGGAGATCGAAGAGTAGCCCCAGCAAGGGAGAGGTTTGATGTTTGCGCATCGTGCATCGGAGTTCGATCCCCGCGTCGCCGCCATTGCCGGCCATCTGCGCGCCATCGAGAAGGAATTGGGTTCGCTCGGCAAAAGCGCCGGCCGGCGCGCGTCATCGGGCGTTTCGGCCGCAGGCAATCAGATCGTCGAGGCGATCTGGCCGATCCTCAACGAGATCGGCGATTTGTTCCGCCGCGGCCAGCGCGTGACGGTCGACGAGGCGGCGAGCTTTGGCAACGAGGCGGTCAAGCGCGGCGCCAGGATGGGTAGCGATGCGCTTGGCCAGATCGCCGACCAGGCCCGGCGCCGTCCGCTGGTCACGCTCGCGGTCGCCATCGGCGTTGGCGTTTTGATCGGGGCCGCAGCGCGCCGGCATTAGGCGGCCGCCAGTCCTGTCATTGGTATCGGCCGATCCCCCTGCTACTTTGCCGTCATGGGGTCGGAGCAGGTCGCCATCCTTCTTGCCGGCGCATTGGCGGGCGGCATCGTCAACGGGCTCACCGGCTTCGGCACCGCGATCACCGCACTCGGCATCTGGCTCTATGCGATACCGCCGACGGCGGCCGCGTCGCTGGCGATCATCTGTTCGGTGGTGTCGCAACTGCAGACGCTGCACCTGATCTGGCGCGCCATCCAGTGGCGGCGCGTTCTGGTTTTTGTAATCCCAGGCGTGCTCGGCGTTCCGATCGGGACTTGGCTATTGCCGCACATCGATCCGCGCCTGTTCAAGCTCGGCCTTGGCTTCGTCCTGATCGCCTATCCGGCCTATGTGCTGGCGCGAAAGCGCCCGATCGCAAGCCCGTGGGGCGGGACAATCGCCGACGGCGTCGTGGGATTCGGCGGCGGCGTGCTCGGCGGGCTGACCGGCATGTCTGGCGTGCTGCCGGTGGTGTGGACCGACGTGCGCGGCTGGAGCAAAGAGCAGCGCCGCAGCGTGCTGCAGTTTTTCAATTTGGCGATCTTGTCGTTCGCCTTGGTCTCGCACGCCGCCTCGGGCCTGTTGACGCGGCAGGTGGCGGTCGAGGCGGCGATCGTCTTGCCGGCGACGATCGCCGGCGCGTGGACGGGTGGGTTCGCCTACCGGCGGCTCGCCGACCGCGGCTATCAGCGCGCCGTTATGGTGCTGCTGCTGATCTCGGGCGTCGCGCTGCTGTGGACGAGCCGGTGACGGATCGCGATTTTTTTCAGCAACGGTTGCCACAGGGTGGACGCGGCGGAGGTGGTGGTGGTGGCGGCGGCGGCGGCGTGATCTGGTTGGCGCCGAAATTCGCTGCATTGCCGAGAATCTGGGTGGCGCTGTACTCGCCGCCGGTGGACGGCGACCACGGCGTCTGTGGGCAGTTGGCGCCCTGCAACGCACCGAAGCCGCAATGGCCGATATTCGCCCCCTTGAAGCCGGGGACGCCGCCGTCCTCTCCGGGCGTGCTCGACGTATGCGCCTGGTAGAAGGCGATCTCGGCCGTGGGGATGCGCCCGAGGTCCTGGATCAGCGTGTTCCAGCTCTGGATCAACGCCCCGAAGTCGGACCGCGTGAGCAGGAATGTGCCGGCGCCGTTGACGATCTTGATGATGCCGAAGTGGTTGATGACCTTGGTGCCGCCCGGGCCCTGGATGACGGTCACGGTGCCGCCGCGGATGCCGATATTGGCCGCCGACGTCGTGATCGTCGCCTCGCCCTGATGGCTCAATTGGCCGCCGACGAAGCGCAGCGCCCCCTTGGTCAGCGACACCAGCATGTTGCCGTTGTTGGCGTTCGGATCGTAAACATATTCGTCGATGACGATGTCGGTGTTCGGCGCGATGCTCATCGTCGACTTGTCGGTGAACAACAGCTGCACGGTTCCCGCCGGCGTGGTGTGAACCTTCTCCTTGTGCACGATGTGGGCGCCGACGACGAGCGGCGCGGTCGTGCCGCCGGGCGGCGTGCTTTCAGACAGCGGATTGACCGCCGTCGCGGTGCCGACCTGTTGTGCGGCGGCCGGAGCGGCGGCGAGTAGCGCGCTGACGAGCGCTGCGATGAAACGGCGCGATGATCGCATTGCTGACCTTTAAAATCGCATGGTCGGGCCGGCGGTGACGCTCAAGTCATGCATCGAGAATGCCGGGACGTTGGATATATCGGAGCGGTATTGCGCGAGCATGCCGAGATAAACCAGTTTCCAGATCGGCACTTCGAGGCCCAGCCCCAAGCGCCATTCGAGAATGTTCGGCGTGGTGTTCGGAGCGATGGTCGGATCGGGCGCGTTATATTGCCACCAGCTTACGCCGCCCGTCGGCGTCAAGGTCCAGGTCCGGCCGTCGTTAAGCGGCGAGAAATTCCACGGCAGCCAGACATCGCCGGCATAGGTGTTGTAGCCGAACGGATTGAAGTTGGCGTCGGCGTGCCCGTAGGTGACGCGCGACTGAAAGCCCAGGCTCCCATAGACCGGTCCGGCGGCTTGCAGCCCCACAGTCGACAGCGTGCCGCTCATGCCGCTGGCCAGCGGGTAGAGCGTCAAGTTGCGAAAGCTCTGCTGCACGATTTCGGCGTAAGGATCGAGCACAACGTCGCCGAGTTTTATGCGCGCGGTCAGGCCGCCGCCGAGGCCGCCGTAATAGGCGGCGTCCGCCAGCGTCGCGCCGGTGGCGACGAAATAGGGTTTGATCGACAGGCCGGTCGCGGTGTCGGAGACGATGCCGAAGCGCGGGCCGGTGCGCAGCTCCATGACGCCGATATCGAATTGATGCAGCTTGAACTGCTGCGCGTCGTAGCCGACCGCCGAGGCTTCGAACGTATTGCCGTTCTGTTGCTCGAAATCGTGCACGTAGTTCAGGCCGAACGCGCCGAACCAGTTGCCATCGGGCCGCGCCGCAAAGGCGTTGTTGAACAGCTTGCCCGAGGCCAGCGCCGTCCCCGCCGCCGGGCCCAAGGCGGCGTTAGTCTGGTAGCGGAAACCGGATTGGGCATAGCCGGTGAACTGGTCGGGCTGCAGCTTCTTGTCGATGTCGGCGATAAGATCTTCGCTCCTTTGCTGCAACGCCGGCGTGATGTCCTTCATCTTCAGCGCCGAAGCGAAATAGCTGCGCGCCATTTCGTAGGAGCCGAGCCGGTAATACAGCACACCGAGCTCGAAGCGCACGCTGGCGAGATTTGGATTGTAGAACAGCAGCTGCTCGTAGGTGCTGATGGCGGATTCGATGTCGCGCGACGGCGCCAGCGTGGCGTATTGCAATGCGTTGTTGAAATTCGAAGGCTGCTCCAGGATGCCCTGGAACAGCGGATTTAGAAGATCGGACGTGGTCTGCGATTTTGCCGGCAGGCTGGAGACAACAAGCAACAGCGCCGGCGCCAATGCACCCGCAACTCTATTCCACGATGCGCGCCAAGTGCCGTCTTTCAATTGCTACCTGCTCGACGATTTCACCTGCCGGTCTAGGCAGTTTCGCTTTGCTGGTATTATCGTCCGCCCGTTGTCCGCCGCCCCATCGCAACTTAGCGCCGCTGCCGGGGTAAGTCGAGTTTCCTGAAATTGCCGGAACCTACTGCGGCACGAAATTCGCGGCTTTGAGCAGTTTTGCACTGCGATCGAGATCGGCGTGGAGGTATTGCGTGAATTCCTCGGGAGTTTTCGCCGCAGCCTCGATGCCGAGCGCATCGAGGCGGCCGTCCGCGGCCAGTGCCTTGACCGCCTCGTTGACCCAGCCGTTGAGCGTATTGACCAAGCCGGCCGCCATGCCGGGCGGTCCCCACATCGCCCACCAGGCGCCGAAATCGAGCTCCGGCAGTCCGAGCTCCGCCATGGTCGGAATTTCCGGGGCGAGCGCGCTGCGCTTCTCGCCCGGTCACGGCGACCGCGCGGACGGTGCCGCCGCGCACCAGCGGCAACAGCGAAAGCATCGCTTCGATCATCATCGGCACGTGGCCGCCGGCGACGTCGTTGGCGGCCGGCGCCGTGCCGCGGTAGGCGACGACCGGCACGTTTAAGCCGGTATATTGATTGAACGCGACCTCGGCGAGGTGCCCCGGCGCGCCGAGCTGCGCGGTGGCGAACGACCAGTCGTCCGGCTTGGCTTTGGCGGCGGCGACGATGTCGGCGACGGTTTTTTCCGGCCGCCCGTTGGCGATGATATGGATGAGCGGCGCCTCGCCGGCGAGCGCGATCGGGGTGAAACCGGTCAGCGGATCGTAGGGCACGTCGCGCATCACCAGCCGCGCCACATTGTGCGTCGAGGCGTGGAACAGCACCGTATAGCCATCGGGCGCGGCGCGCTGCACGTCGAGGCCGCCGACCGTGCTGTTGCCGCCGGTGCGGTTCTCGACGACGAAGTCCGCTTTGCGCTGCGACGAGATTTTTGCCGCGATCAGGCGGGCGAAAGTGTCGACGCCGCCGCCCGGCGACTACCGGAACGATGATGCGGATCGGACGCTCCGGAAAATTGGATTGACCGCGCGCGAAGCGCGGGGCGAGCGCGGTGCCCGCACCCGCCAGCAACGAAGCGATCGCGAACCGGCGGTTCATCTGTTGCGTCCGTATCATGCGTCAGAAGCAGCGGTGTTGCGCCGTTATACCATTGCCGCGGAGTTCAATGCAGCTATAGTCGGGCCGGCATTCGCAACAGCATGAAGGGCTCGCCATGGCCGCGGAGAATGCGATCCCCACAATCGACGTGTCGCCGCTGCGCGGCGGCGATGCAGCCGCCAAGCGCGCGGTGGCGCGGCAGATCGATGCCGCTTGCACGGACACCGGGTTCTTCCTGGTTGTCGGCCACGGCATCGCGCAGGAAGAGATCGAAGCGACGCGGCAATGCGCGATCGACTTTTTCGCGCTGCCGGTCGAAGAGAAAATGCGGGTGCAGCGGCCGCCGGCAAAAATCAGCCGCGGTTACAACTGGCTTGGCGACCGCTCGGTCGCCTATTCGATGGGCCAGGTCGCGCCGCCGGACATCCAGGAGGCTTTCGCCTTCGGCCCGGAACGGGTCGCCGATCTCGCCTCACGCGTCGACAAGACCGCCGCGCAAATGTATGCGCCGAATATTTGGCCGGAACGGCCGCGCGATTTCAAACGCGTCATGCTGTCCTACTACGACGCCATGCAGGGGCTGGCGTCGCAGGTGCTGCGCGCCATGGCGATGGCGCTCGATATCGACGAAAACGATTTCGCCGGAAAATTCGACCGCCAGGCCAGCGTCACCCGCATCATCCGTTATCCGGCGGTCACGCAGCAGCCGCTCTCGGGGCAACTACGCGCCGGCGCGCATACCGACTATGGCGCCATGACCTTCGTGCGCGGCGACGACGTGCCGGGCGGCTTGCAGGTCAAGCATCGCCGCGGCGACTGGATCGACGTGCACATTCCGCGAGACGCCTTCTGCTGCAATATCGGCGACCTGTTGATGCGCTGGTCGAACGACCGCTGGGTGTCGACCTTGCATCGTGTCGCGGTACCGCCGCCGGACGCCAAGCCCACCGATCGCATCTCGCTGGTGTTCTTCCAGTATCCCAATCCGGATGCGGTGATCCGCTGCTTCGAGAGCTGCGCGGGGGAGGCGGAAAAATATCCGCCGATCACGGTGGCCGAGCACTATCTCGGCAAGCTGATGAAGGCCGGCCATTCGCGGCTCGATGCCGATGCCAAGGTCGCGCTGTCCGGCGGCGCGCCGCGCCAAGCGCAGGCGGCGCATTGATCGGCGCTTTGCATCGGCGGAGTGTCAGTGCGCGCCGGAATGCTTGCGCACCAGATTGATGATCGCGGAGAAGTCGAGCGCGCTGTCGTTTTCCTGGACGAAGCGCTCATAGATTTGCGCCGCGTGCGCGCCGACGGCGGTTTCAGCGTTCACCGAATCGGCGGCCGCCTTGGCGAGCTTGAGATCCTTGAGCATCAAGGCCGCGGTGAAGCCCGCCTTGTAGCCGTTATTGGCCGGACTCGCCGGCACCGGCCCCGGCACCGGGCAATAGCTGGTCAGCGACCAGCATTGGCCCGACGAGGCCGCGACCACGTCGAACATCGCCTGGTGCGACAGGCCGAGTTTTTCGCCGAGCACAAAAGCCTCGCTGACCGCGATCATCGAGGCGCCCAGAATCATGTTGTTGCAGATTTTCGCCACCTGGCCGTTGCCGGCCTCGCCGCAATGCACGATGCGCTTGCCCATGTGCTCGAGCACCGGCTTGCCGCGTTCGAAGGCATGCGTCGAGCCGCCGACCATGAAGGTCAGCGTCGCCGCCTTGGCTCCGCCGACGCCGCCGGACACCGGCGCGTCGAGAGTGGCGACGCCATTCGCGGCGGCGATCCCGTGCGCCTTGCGGGCACTAGCAACGTCGATGGTTGAGCAATCGATGAACAGCGTGCCTTGGCGAGCATGCGGTGCGATGTCGTTCCACACGGATAGGACATGCTCGCCGGCCGGCAGCATGGTGACGACGATGTCGGCGTTTTCAACAGTTGCTCGGGCATTGGCGACGATCTGGACGCCGTCCTTTGCCGAGGCTTCGCGCGATGCCGGCACGACGTCGAAGCCGGAAATATGATGGCCCGACTTCACCAGATTGGCCGCCATCGGCGCGCCCATGTTGCCCAAGCCGATAAATCCGATGGTGGCCATGTGCGTTTCCTTCTTATGGCGTGAACTCATAAATGCGCCGGGCGGACAGCTTACGAGAGTCCGCTTTGCCCCGAAAGCGACCAATAGCCGTCTTGGGCCGCATGTCGCGATGGGCCAATAACAGACACCGGCCTCACTCGATCGTCGGCGAGCGCGTCATCATCGACGGCACCTGTGCATCGGCATGCACGATGCTGTTGGGCATCCTTCCACGCGACCGAATATGTGTGACGCCGCGCGCAGTGCTTGCTTTTCACTCCGCTTGGGAACCCACGTCGGAAGGTAACCAGGTGAGCGAGGCGGGCAACAAATACATGTGGGCTAACCATCCCGGCAATGGGCGCAAGTGGATCAGCCAGCATGGCGGATTGCGACCGAAAATTATTTACCTTCGTGGGCCGGAGTTGGCCGCAATGTATCCTACCTGCCATTAGTGCCAACTATGAAAGGAGGGCGAGCGCAGCCCGCCACTCCTTTTTTCGACTGAATATCTCTTGTCTATTCAGCTCAATATGTCTCGAGCAGCTGGTTGTAGCCGAGGCTACCACCGCCGGTGACGGCCGGATTGTCCGAATTGACGCCGGATTGGCCGCCCGGCACCATCGCAAACGCGTTGAGGCCGCTCCGACGAGCAACGCGATGCTCGTGGCCGTCCTGGCGCACAGCAATGGTGCCTTGCTGGATAGCGGGCTCATACGCAAACAATGTGTTGTTGCCCGTTCCGATATCCGGATCGAACGACTGTGCGAACGCCGGCGATGCGATAGCCGCTGCCGCGACAGCAATAACGAGAGTGAGTTTCGATTTGTTTGTCATAGTCCTTCTCCTGTTTAGCGGAGCAACAAGGCACCATGCCGTGCTGTCCGTTGGTTGGGAGATGGCCTTAGTGTCGATTATCTACAATTAGATATTTTTGATCGATCTAAACACGAATGGCGAATGACGGCGCAGTAATGATTTCTTAGATCGCAAATGATTAGGTGTCCTCACCGGCCGCGATCAAGGCTCCACTGCCTGGGTGGCGTCATCCCCTATCCAAGCTGATTGCCGTCGGCGCAGATACATTGAAAGGAAGTATTGAAGGAAAATATTCAGGCAAGTTTGGAATCCACGCGGTCACTGAGTGCCATTGGTTTATTTGATTTAACGGTTCCACGCCACTGGCCGGCAAACATATCGAGCATCGCAGTGGCTGCTTGGCTGCGGCCACGCTCGATATGGTGCAGCACGTAAAAGCTTCGGTCCGGGAGGGGAAATCGGACAGAATGAATGAGACCTGCCTCGATACTTGGAGCGGCTACCGACGCGGGGATCACAGCAGCCCCTATGCCTGCCTCAACGGCGCCACGGACGGCCTCGTTGCGCGGCAGTTCTAAGGCGATGTGCAGGTCACCTATGGACAAGCCGAAGCTCTCCAGCGCACGTTCGAAGACCCCCCTCGTACCGGAGCCGGGCTCGCGCAATACCCATTTGGACTTCATAAGATCCGCCGAATTGATGTTGGACTTTTCGGCCCAGGGATGCTCAGAGCCGACGACAATCAAGATTTGATCGCGGGCCAATGGAAGGCTAGTCAACATTGGATCTTCCACAACATCTTCGACGAAGCCGAGTTCAGCAGAACCGTCGCGAACGGCATTAGCAACCTGAGCGATGTTGCCAATGGTGAGGCGAATGTCGATGCCTGGATAAGCATCGCTATAGGCAACGAGATGTCGGGGTAGCCAGTAGGCGCCGATGGTCTCACCGGCTTGGACCTGGAGTGTTCCGCGCTTTAGTCCCGCCAGCTCCGAGAGCACGAGTTCGGCGGACGCTGCCCGAGCCAGCACGGCGCACGCTTCCGTAAGGAAGAGAGTGCCCACTTCAGTTAACTCGATCCCGCGCCCAACGCGATGGAACAATTTCGTGCCGTGCCGCTCCTCCAGCGCCGCGATGGCTGCGCTGACCGCCGACTGCGTAAGGTTTAGTGCTTTAGCAGCGCGGGTAACATGCTGGCGTTCGGCGACGGCGACGAAAACGCGAAGTTGATCGAGCGTCATCCGTTTCCACCGTCAAATGGGGCCGTCGCTTCACTCCTTTTGAACTTGAACAGGAGGGCCGTGCTGATCGGCGGTCCCTGCGACGATCACCAGGTATCGGCGTTGCATTTTGTCTTCGCCGCGCACGACCTGGCGGATTGGTCCGATCGCATTGACGATGGCGGCGCCGGCCGGGTTCGTCATGAAGCTCTGCAGCGGTTCCAGGACGCCGGCGCCCGATGCCTCATTCGCAAGCGCAAGCACGTAAGCCTGTTTCGGCTCGAGCCCGGTAACCGCCGCCTCCAGGACCTGTACCAGCCCCTGGTCGGACAGCGAAACGCTTGTGGGTGGCGTTTGCTCTTTCTGTGCTGGAGGTGACAGCCATAGCTGTGCTGACTGCCCGGCAACGCCTAACGGCTTGAGCCCATCGGTTCCAGGTCCCTCTGGAACGGCGTTGGGCACATAGACGACGGCCTGTGCGGCTTGGCCGCCCGGGCTGGTCGCGATCACTTTGTTCGTCAACGTGTCGATCGCGGCGATACGGTCCTCGTTCTCGAGGCCGACATAGACCCGCGTGCCATCGCCGGATGGCCAGATGCCGTGAGGCAATTTGCCGGTAGGAATGGTCGCGACCTGCTCGAAATTGTCGGTGCGAAATACTTTGATTTCGTTCAGCCCGCCGATCGTGACATAGGCAAACATGCCGTTCGCATTGCGTACGATGTTGACGTGATTGCTGATCGGACCGGTGTCGAGCGTCTTCAGAAGATTAAACGGCGGCTGGCCGTTGAAGACCTGGGTCTTGCCGGTGTCTTTCAAGGTAAACCATACCTGAGAGCTGTCCGGCGTCGCGGCGATGTTGGGACAAAACGGGCTCGCTTGCGGGACCTTGCCGACGATCTTGTGATCGGCGACGGTGATGACATCAGTCTCCGGCGTGAACGACGAACAGACATAGCCGTATTTCCCATCGGGCGAGAAAATCGTCATGCCCGGCCCGTTGGGGACGATGATCCGTGTCTTCTCTTCGTAAGTCGTGCCGTCGAGCACAGAGACATAATTCTCGCCACGTACGGTCACCCAAACCTCTTTGCCGTCCATCGTAAAGAATGCTTCGTGCGGAGAACGCCCGACGTAACTTACGCGCTTGACCGCATTAGTCTCGGTATCAATGAAGTTCACCGCATTCGAGCCGATTGCAACGACGGCGATGGTGTGATGATCGGGCGAAAAGCCCATTCCGTGCACCAGCAATTGGCCGACATAGAGCGGACTGAAGCTGGCGGGCAGCGGATCGCCGAGGTGTATGGCGCCAAGGAGTTTATTGTCGACGGGATCTGTGACGGAGACGGTGTTTGAGTACTGCTCCGCCGAGTAGACGCGATCGCGATGGCTTATCGGGATATCTGGATCGGACGCCGCCGCCGGGGCTTGCCCGGCCCAGCCATAGCGCACACTCACCAGAGCTGACGCGGCGAGCAGGACAGCCAAGATCGATGCGCGTTTCATATCACGGCTCCTTAGCAAGGTTGGTGGGGCGAGTGGATTTCAAGTCGATCTGTCCCGCCGGCGACACTTGGTCGGGCGACGCGACGGACGACGGCAGCGGTTGGCCGAGTACCAGTCGCATCGCTGCGATTTCCTGTAGCTGCGTCACGATGATTTCCTGCGCCATGCGCCGGAGCGACTCGTTATGTCCATAGCGCAGCTCCGCCTGCGCCATCTCGATCGCACCCTGATGATGCGGCACCATCATCGCAACGAAGTCAGTGTCGATGTCGCCGGACGGCTTGATGCCCATGTCGACCATCATTTTCTTCATGGCATCGACATTTGCCGCGATGAATGGCGCTTCCGTATGCGGCGAGGATTGCAATACCGTTGCGCATATGGAGCCGACGTACTCTGCGAGCGACCGAGTTGTGCCGGGGGTGGCCAAAGAGAAAAATGTGATAGCAAGAAGAAAGCCGGAGGCGACAACAACCCCCGCGGCGCTCACCGCGCGCGACCAGCGAGAGAACCGATACATCAAACCTCTCCAATTGAGGTTTCGTAGCCATTAGCTGACGTATCGCCCCAACCTGAGTATCCAGCCCCGTCCGGCGCTGGGGAACTCAGGAGGGAACACCGCTCGAACATACTTGGCCGAGTTGCGTTCCATCTCCTATTGCAGATCAGCTGTCGTGATAGCGCATACCCTCCCACCGAATGGGCATCCAGGCGCAGAAAGATGAGGGACTGCCGCGATGGCACCTTTGCGCGTCAATAAGTCCGCGCCCTATCTTTCGAATTTCAGTTCCAGCGCGCCGACCGGGCGGAAGTGGCGCTCGACGATGTTCGGCGTGACGGCTTCGAGCGTATCCGGGCGCCACACCGGATTGCGGCCCTTGTCGACGATGGCGGCGCGGATGCCTTCGATGAAATCATGTTCGGCGACGCAGGCGAGCGAGATACGATAATCCTGCTGAAAGCTCTGCTCGACGTGGTCGAATGATAGCGCCGACCGTATGTTTCGCAATGTGATCTTGAGCGAGGTCGGCGACATTTTACGCATGGTTTCGAGCGCCGTGCGCGCCTCGTCTTCGTCGGATCGCGCCAACCGGTCGACAATCTCCTCGACGGTGTCGGCGCCATAGCAGCGATCGATCCAAAGCCGCGCCGCGGCGAGGCGGCCGGCCGCGGGCGGCACCGAGAATTTGTCGAGCCGTGCTTTGACGTCGTGGTGCCGCGCGGCAATCGGCCAGCGCCGCCGGAAGCTCGGCCAGCCGCGCCGCCGGAATGTGCAGGTCGGCGAGGCCGCAATAGATGGCGTCCGCCGAGGCCGCGCGCTCGCCGGTCAAAGCGAGATAGGTTCCGGTAAATCCCGGCGCCCGCGCCAGCACGAAGCAGGCGCCGACGTCGGGAAAATAGCCGATCGCGACCTCCGGCATGGCGACCGACGAGCGCTCGGTGACGATGCGGTGCGACGCGTGCGCCGAAAGGCCGACGCCGCCGCCCATGACGACGCCGTCCATCATCGCGATCACCGGCTTGCGGATAGCGCGCGATCAAGACGTTGAGGCGATATTCGGTCGCCCAGAATTTTTCCGGCAGTTTTTTGTCGCCCGACTTCGCCGCATCGTAGAGCGCGCGGATATCGCCGCCGGCGCAAAAGCCCGCCCGCCGGCGCCGTCGAGCAGGATCGCGCCGACCGCCGGATCGTCCGCCCATGCGCGCAGCAGCGCCGTCATGGTGACGGCCATGTCGAGCGTGATGCGCGTTGAGCGCCTGCGGCCGATTGAGCGTGATGCGCCGCAGCGCGCCGTGCGCGCGAACGACGACGTCGCCGTCGCTGAAGAACCTTCTCGCTCATCGGCCGACGAGGCTGCGCGCCACGATCAGGCGCATGATCTCGTTGGTGCCTTCGAGAATCTGGTGCACGCGCAGATCGCGCACGATCTTCTCGATGCCGAATTCGGCCAGATAGCCGTAGCCGCCGTGCAGTTGCAGCGCCTGGTTGGCGACGTCGAAACAGCTGTCGGTGACGAAGCGCTTGGCCATGGCGCAAAGCGCGGTGGCGTTGGCGTCCTTGCGGTCGAGCGCGGCGGCGGCGCGCCACAGCAAGGCGCGCGAGGCTTCGAGCGCGGTCGCCATGTCGGCGAGGCGGAATTGCAGCGCCTGGAATTCGTCGAGCCGTTTGCCGAAGGCCTTGCGCTCCTTCATGTAGGCGAGCGCCTTTTCCAGCGCCGTCTGCGCGCCGCCGAGCGAACAGGCCGCGATATTGAGCCGGCCGCCGTCGAGCCCGGCCATGGCGATCTTGAAGCCGTCGCCCTCTTCGCCGAGCCGGTTGGCGACCGGCACGCGCACGTTCTCGAATATGACCGCGCGCGTCGGCTGCGCGTTCCAGCCCATCTTGCGCTCGTTGGCGCCGAACGAAATGCCCGGCGTGTCGCCGGGCACGATCAAGGTCGAAATGCCGGACGCGCCCGTCGCCGCCGGTGCGCGCCATCACCGCGTAGAGGTCGCCTGCGCCGGCGCCGGAGATGAATTGCTTCTGGCCGTTGAGCACGTAATCGTCGCCGTCGCGCACCGCGCGCGTCGCCAGCGCCGCCGCGTCCGAGCCGACGCCTGGCTCGGTCAGGCAATAGCTGGCGAGAAGCTCCATGGTGCAGAGCCTCGGCAGCCACTGCTTGCGCTGCGCCTCGGAGCCATAGGCATCGATCATCCAGGCGACCATGTTGTGGATCGAAATGTAGGCCGCGACCGTCGGGCAGCCGGTCGCCAGCGCCTCGAAGATCAAGGTCGCGGCGAGCCGCGACAGCCCGGAGCCGCCGACGTCTTCGGCGATGTAGACGCCGCCCATGCCGAGCGCCGCGGCCTTGCGCATTTCGGCGACGGGAAAATGCTCGGCCTCGTCCCAGGCCACCGCGTTCGGCGCGAACACTTCGTCGGCAAAGCCGCGCGCCATGTCGCGAACGGCGATCTGGTCCTCGTCGAGGGCGAATTGCGGTGACGCGCGTGGCGAAGGATCAAGCATGGCAAGATCAGCCGTCGGTCGGCGGTCGCGAGTTTGTGCTCGAGTGCCGCGCGCCGCGCGCTTGCCACAGATCGTGCGCCACCATGCCGACCGCCATGGCGATGACAAAAACGATCACGCCGGGCGACAGTGTCGCCAAGTTCGCAATCGCCGGTCCGGGACACAAACCCACCAGGCCCCAGCCGATGCCGAACAGCGCCGCGCCGGCGAGCAGCGGTCGGTCGATGGCGGTCGCGGTCGGCCACAGGCTTTTCGGCGCAAAGATCGGCGTGCGCGGCCGGATCAGCGCATAGCCGATGCCGGTGACGGCAAGCCCCGCCGCCATCACCACGACCAGGCTCGGGTCCCAAGTGCCGCTCGGAATGCCGAACACGTCGAGGAAGCCCAGCACCTTCGTCGGTCTGCACCATGTGCGAGATCACGAGGCCCGAGCCGAAGATGAAGCCGCAGATGAGACTTGCGAGTGCCGGCATGGCTCAACCTCCGATCACGTGATGGGTCAAGGCGACGACGATGATCGCCGCGACCATGAAGACCAGCGTCGCCGCGATCGAGCGCGGCGACAGCCGCGCGATGCCGCAGATGCCGTGGCCGGAGGTGCAGCCGTTGCCGAGCCGGGTACCGAAGCCGACCAGCAGGCCGGCCACCGCGATGGTGACGTTGCTGCCCGGCATTTGCGGCATCGGCACCGCGTGGCCGAGCAGCGCGGCGGCAAGCGGCGCGGCGATCAGGCCGGCGATAAAGGCGAGCCGCCAGACGCGGTCGTCGGTGCGCGGATTGAACAGGCCGCCGGCAATGCCGCTGACGCCGGCAATGCGGCCGGTGAACAGCATCAACAGCACCGCGGCAAGCCCGATCAGCGCGCCGCCGATTGCCGCCGAGACCGGAGTGAAATTGGCCATGATTTGCCTCGTGGCGAAGAACCAGGCGCGGGCGCCATGTTTGTCGCGACCGCGCGATAGGCTAAAGATTATGCCGTCCCCCTCTGTACCGCAACGAGAGGCGCCAGCATGGACTTCACCCTTTCGCCCGAGATCGAGGATTTGCGCCATGCGCACGCGCGCCTTCGTCGACGAGCACGTGCTGCCGCTCGAGGCCGACCATCACAATTTCTCCGATCACGAAAATATCCCGCACGAGCGGCTCGAGCCGGTGCGCGAAAAAGCAAAAAAAGCCGGGCTGTGGGCGCCGCAATCGCCGAAGGAATACGGCGGCATGGACCTGCCGATGGTCGCCTGGGCGGTGATGTACGAGGAAGCGGCGCGCTCGCTGTTCGGGCCGCTGGCGATGAACTGCATGGCGCCCGACGACGGCAACATGAATGTGCTGAAAAAGCTCGGCACGCCGGCGCAGAAGGAAAAATGGCTCAAGCCGATCGTCGAGGGCAAGGTGCGCTCGTCCTTCGCCATGACCGAGCCGGCGCCCGGCGGCGGCTCCGACCCGAGCATGATCAAGACCTATGCCGAGAAGCACGGCGACACCTGGAAAATCTACGGCCGCAAGTGGTTCATCACCGGCGCCGATGGTGCGGCGCATTTCATCCTGGCGGCGCGCACCTCCGACGACAAGCGCAAGGGCATCACCACGTTCCTGTTTCACAAGGACCAGCCCGGCTGGCGCATCGTGCGCCGCATCGAGATCATGGGCCCGGAGGAGCACGGCGGCCATTGCGAGCTCGAATTCGACGGCCTCGAAGTGCACGACGACGACGTGTTCGGCGGCATCGGCAACGGCCTGAAAGTCGTGCAGGTGCGGCTCGGCCCGGCGCGGCTCACCCATTGCATGCGCTGGCTCGGCTGGTCGAAGCGCTGCGTCGAGATCGCGCAGGAATACGTCAACCGCCGCGAGGGCTTTGGCGTCAAGCTTGCCGATCGCGAAAGCGTGCAGATGAAGCTCGGCGAGGTCGGCCACAACATCCATATCGGCCGGCTGCTGACCATGCATGCGGCGTGGAAGCTCGATCAGGGCGATTTCGCGCGCAAGGAAGTGTCGATGGCGAAACTGCACTGCGCCAACACGCTGCACCAGTCGGCCGACGTCGCCATCCAGCTCAACGGCGCGCGCGGCTATTCCAAGGACACCATCGCCGAATGGGTCTATCGCGCCGCCCGCGCCGCGCGCCTGGTCGACGGCGCCGACGAGGTGCACAAGATGGTGCTGGCGAAATTCATGCGCGAAGAAGGCCGCGATTTCTGGATCTGGAGCGCGGGGAATAGGGTGTAGGCGGTCATCGTCGGTTTACGACGCGCATTCATAAAACGCGCCGACAATGTCCGCTTTCGGAGTAAATGCGGACATCGCGCCGAATTCTCGCCATGTCGCTAATGACCGAGAGCGATAGATATAGCGCCACGCACCGCGCCGATCGCGCGCTTACTCGTCGCCTAGGAAGTTTCGGCCGCCCGGCAGTGCAGCCTAGGGCGTCTCGCCTTCCCTGGTCATGCATGCCACGTAGCGGTCGGAAGCAAACGGGGTCCGATCGGTGCACTTCATGAGAGCCGCTTTTCTGTGGTCACTCAGTGCGGGGCCATGGCCTGTCAAGGGTGGCGGCGGATTCACGTCCGGTTGCGCCAAGGCTTGCGATGCGAATGCCGCAGAAAGCCCAACGCCGAAAGCAACCACAAGTCTGTTTGCAATAAGCATAGCTTGGCTCCTGTTTTTTTCCTCCAATAGCAATCGCCCACGAGTTAGGCCCTAGGCGAGCTATCGCCTTGACGGGCAATGTGCCGATCAACTCCGGATGCCGGCCGGTTTGCGCGACACAAACTGCGCTTCGCCTCGAGGCACGGTTCCCCGGCGATACCTTTGCATTGGGCACTTGGACGACAGCCGCGCAACATAATTTCGCGAACTTTCGTTCCATCCGTAATTGCGGATCAGCCATGAGGATCACGCAGTCCTGAGCGGACATGCCGGCTGTGGAAATGAATGTCCGCTTTTCGCGGCAAACTAGATTCGCTTGCGCTCCGCTCGCCGCTTCTTCCTGCGCCTGGCTGCCCGCCTGCGCCGGCAGTGATCGCAGCGGCAGCCGCCCTCTTCCAAAAAATATTCCAGATATTCCTTGCCGTAGTCGTAGGTGATTTCCTCGCCCGGCTCGATCCGGCGCAGCGCCACGATGACGATGCCGCCGTCGCGGCCCACCGGTTCCGCGTTCGGCTTGCAGGAATGATTGATGTAACGCGCCACGTTCCAGCGCGGCGAGCCGTCGATGGTGACGCGTTTGTTGACCTGGAACATGTAGCGCGAGCCGCGCGCTTCGAGCCGGTCGGCTTCCTCGGGCGTCATGCGCCGGCCGCGATAGGTCGCGATAGTGGCCCTGCGCTTGATCGGCTTGGTTGCGAACAGGCCGAGCCCCGTCAATGCGCGGCCGACGCGAAAGGAACGTGAGGACATCGCCTGCGCTTAGCCGCAAAATTTCAAAATGTCATTCGCGTTCGCGGGATATTCACAAAAACTCGGACGACGGATGCGGATTTACTGCCGCAACAGATCCGCGATCACCGCCTGCGCCGCGTTGTGTCCGGGCGCGCCGGTGACGCCGCCGCCGGGGTGGGCGCCCGAGCCGCACAGATAAAGTCCGGGCAGCGGCATGCGATAGTCCGCATAGCCGCGCATCGGGCGTAGCGAAAACAGCTGATCGAGCGTCAGCGCGCCGTGGAAAATGTCGCCGTTCGGCAGACCGAAGATGCGCTCGAGGTCGAACGGCGAAAGACTTTGCCGGCCGATCACGCTGGCCTTGAAGCCGGGCGCATAGGTTTCGACTGTATCGATCATCAGGTCGGCGACCGTTTCACGGTGTTGCTCCCACGACGCGCCATCGGAAAATTGCGGCGCGACGTGCTGGCAGAACAGGCTCGCCACGTGGGCGCCGGGCGGCGCCAGAGTGTCGTCAAGGCTCGACGGGACCAGCATCTCGATGATCGGCGCCCGGCTCCAGCCGTGGCGGATGCAGTCGCGATAGGCCTGGTCCATGTAGGACAGGCTCGGCGCCATGATGATGCCCGCGGTGTGGTGGTCGCCTGCTCCGGGCAGCGCGGAAAACTCTGGCAGTTTCGACAGCGCCAGGTTCATGCGGAAGGTGCCGGAGCCGGTCTTCCATTTTTTCATGCGCGCCGCCATCGCGCCGGGCACTGCATCCGGCGGCAGCAAACTTTGGAACAGGTGTTGCGGATCGACATTGGCGACGACCGCGCGGGCGCGGATCGCCGTGCCGTCCGCAAGCACGACGCCCGTTGCGCGATC
>CAWHSO010000015.1:0-94804 GCA_963831975.1 uncultured Alphaproteobacteria bacterium | reverse complement strand
TGCTATGAATAGCGCTCCCGCGGAGACCGCCTCGCTTGCACCTGATCCCCCTCGCCTACCGCGTCGTCATGGACGCCTTTTATCGCTTCAATGCCGACGACGGCTGGGCGATTGCGAGCCACATCGCGCTCTCGGTGCTGATGTCGATGTTTCCGTTTTTGATCCTGGTCACCGCGATCGCCGGCTTCATCGGCTCGGAGAATCTTGCCGCCGAGGTGGCGCGCATGATCGTGGAAGCGTGGCCGCGCGAAGTGTCGAGCCAGATCGCCGGCGACGTCCGCAATGTGCTGACCACGGCGCGCGGCGGCGTTCTCACCGTGGGCGCCGTCTTTGCGATCTATTTCGCTTCCAGCGGCGTCGAGAGCCTGCGCATCGGGCTCAACCGCGCCTATGGGCTCAGCGATCCGCGGCCGTGGTGGCTGTTGCGGCTGGAATCCATCGGCTATGTGCTGGTCGCCGCGGTCGGCTTGCTGGCGCTGTCGTTCCTGGTGGTGCTCGGGCCGCTGGTGTTTCGCACCGCGCTGGCCTACATGCCCTGGCTCGCCGAGGTCGAAAGCCATTTCAACATCGGCCGCTTCGTGGTCGCGACCATTTTGCTCGTCACGTCGCTTTTGATCCTGCACATGTGGCTGCCGGCGGGACGGCGGCAGTTCGTCGAGGTGTGGCCCGGCATCGTCGCGACGCTGGCGCTGTGGCTGACCTGCGGCTTCGTGTTCGGCCGCTACCTGTCCAATTTCTCCTACACCTACGTCACCTATTACGCCGGGCTGGCCTCGGCGATGATGGCGCTGGTGTTTCTCTATTTCATCGCCTTGATCTTCATCTATGGCGGCGAGCTCAACGCCGCGATCGCGCGCGAACGGAATAAACCCTCCCCTGCAGGGGGAGGGTGACCTGCCGAAGGCAGGTCGGGTGGGGACGTGCACTGCCCCACCCGCTCGCTACGCTCGCAACCCTCCCCCTGCAGGGAGAGGGTGAAGCGCGTCAGGCTGCGGTTTCGGCGACCGCGCCGCCGGTCAACGTCTTGACCTTGCGGGCGTGGTCGACCGCGTCGCGCGCCGATTTGTTGTGGGTGAAGAGCTCGAGCGTCGAGGTGTCGTCCTCGCTCACCGGCTGCATCGCCTGGTCGCTGTAAGGCACGCCCGCGGATTTTGCGACCTTGCGGTAGATGCGGAAGATGCCCCACGCCGCTTTCGCCACCCGAACGTGCTTGACCAGCATGTCCCAGGCCAGCGCCGGATAGAATGTCCACACGGGCTCGAGCGGCAGTTCGGGGCGGCGCTCGTGGCGTGCCTTGAGCCGCACAAAGCCGCCCTGCAGCGGATGCACCCTCTCGATGGTCAGCGATTGCGCGAACCAGAGAATGATCTGCGCCAGCCGCAATATATTGATGCCGTAGGCCTGGGCGCGGCGCAAGATCGTCTCGATGTGCTCGGGCGTGTAATAGATCGTCCAGGAATCGCGGTAGAGCTTTTCCCACTCCGCCTTGCTCATGTGGGCGTGCGGGGTGAGCGCGTGCTCGAGATCGTATTTGTTGAGGTCCGGATCGAGCGGCGCGCCCTTGGTCCACAGCACCTTGTGATCCTCGGAGCCCGGCAGCGGCGTGAGGAAGAAGAATTCCAGCACGTCGAGCGGCATTTCCTTCTTGATGATCTCGATATCGCGCCGCGCCGATTCCGGCGTGTCGTTGGGAAAGCCGAGGATGTAGCCCGCATAGGTCCAGATGCCGACCGCTTTCCAGGCCAGCAGCATGTTGCGGTATTCGGTGATCTTGTTCTGCCGCTTCTTGGCGGCGAGCAGATTGTCGGGATTGATGTTCTCGAGCCCGATGAAGATGCGGGTGACGCCGGCGCGCTTGGCCTTGGCGACGAAATTCGGGATTTTGTGGCAGAGCGTGTCGACCTGAATGAGGAAGCGCACGTCCATGCCGTGCTGCTCGCGCAACTTGATGATGCGGTCGAAGATCGGCTCCCAATCCTTGTTGCGGGCGAAATTGTCGTCGGTAATGAAAAACCGATCGATGCCGTGCTCGAAATTCTTGCGCAGGATGCGCTCGACGTCGTCGGGGCTGCGGCGCCGCGATTTGCGGCCCTGCACGTTGATGATGGTGCAGAACGAGCATTGGAACGGGCAGCCGCGGCCGGCATCGAACGTCGTCACGTTGCCGATGGTTTTGCGCACCGAATTGCCGGGCAAAAACGGCGTCACCGACTCTTCGAGCGCCGGCAAGTCGTTGATGTAATTGTAGAGCGGCTTGAGCGTGCCGGCTGCGGCATCGCGCATCACCTCGTCCATGCGGCCTTCGGCCTCGCCGGCGAACAAAGTGATGCCCATGTCGAGGGCTTCCTGCAGATCCGCCATCACGTCCGGGAACATCGCCAGCATGCCGGAGACGTGGAAGCCGCCGATGATCACCGCGATGCCGGCCTCGCGTAAGGGTTTGGCGATGTGCAGCGAGCGCGGATATTGGTTCGACTGCACGCCGACCAGGCCGACGAAGCCGAAATTACCGTTGGCGCGCATCTCGGCGATGATGCGGTCGACGCGCACGCGGGTATTGGTCTCGTCGATGGCGACGATGTCGATGTCGATGTCGGGCCCGAGCACTTGGCGCTGCGCGCAATCGTCGACCAGGCCGTAGACCGTCGCCAGCGAATTCGCCGGCATCGGCGAGCGGAACCAGCGGATGACATAGCCGTCGTCGTC
Source organism: uncultured Alphaproteobacteria bacterium (assembly GCA_963831975.1). Taxonomy (GTDB): domain Bacteria; phylum Pseudomonadota; class Alphaproteobacteria; order Rhizobiales; family Xanthobacteraceae; genus BOG-931. Next base: position 92,098 of record CAWHSO010000015.1, on the reverse strand, counting down.
GTAATGCGACGGTTTTACCAGGATCACGCGGAAACGCTTGCGCGCGCTCGTGGCCTCGGTCCGCGTTTGACTCGACTGCATGCTGACCCCGTTCCCGATCGGGTGTGTTGTAGCTGATTATTAGTGTGCCGTCATCCTGAGGTGCCCGCGCGTAGCGCGGGCCTCGAAGGATGCTGCTCCGCCCGGGCCGTCGCCCTTCGAGGCTCGCTACGCTCGCACCTCAGGGTGACGGAACAAAATCTACGCCCCCGCCGCCTCCATCACGTCCTCGAAATTGCGCAAGCCCGGGCGCGGGGCGTTGACCAGCACCGCCATGTTGCCGGGCTTGTGGCGGTTGGTGCGCATCAGTTCGTGGGCGTAGGGGATCTTCTCCCACGGGAACACGTCGCTCATGCACGGATCGATGCGGCGGTCGATGACGAACTGATTGGCGGCGCTGGCCTGCTTCAAATGCGCGAAATGCGAGCCCTGAATGCGCTTCTGCCGCATCCAGACGTAACGCGCGTCGAAGGTGATGTTGTAGCCCGAGGTGCCGGCGCAGAACACCACCATGCCGCCGCGCTTGACCACCAGGCACGACACCGGGAACGTCGCTTCGCCGGGATGCTCGAACACGATGTCGACGTCGCGCTTGCCGGTGATGTCCCAGATCGCCTTGCCGAAGCGCCGCGCCTCCTTGACCCAGGTGTCGTATTCGGGCGTGCCGACCTTGGGCATCGCGCCCCAGCATTTGAATTCGTTGCGGTTGATGACGCCCTTGGCGCCGAGATCGATGACGTATTGGACTTCGCCTGATCGGACACGATGCCGATGGCGTTGGCGCCGGACGCGGCGACGAGCTGCACGCCGAACACGCCGAGCCCGCCGGACGCGCCCCAGACCAGCACATTGTCGCCGGGCTTGAGGATGTGCGGCGCATGGCCGAACAGCATGCGATAGGCGGTCGCCAGGGTCAGCGTGTAGCAGGCGGATTCTTCCCAGGTCAGATGCGGCGGCTTGCGCATCAGCTGGCGCGACTGCACGCGGCAGAATTGCGCGAACGAGCCGTCCGGCGTCTCGTAGCCCCAGATGCGCTGCGACGGCGACAACAGCGGATCGCCGCCGTTGCACTCCTCGTCGTCGCCGTCGTCCTGATTGCAGTGAACGATGACTTCGTCGCCGACTTTCCAGCGCCGCACTTTCGAGCCGACCGCCCAGACGATGCCGGACGCGTCGGAGCCGGCGATGTGGAACGGATGCTTGTGGCCGTCGAGCGGCGAGACCGGAATGCCCAAGCCCGGCCCACACGCCGTTGTAGTTGACGCCGCCGGCCATGACGTAGACCAGCACCTCGTCCTCGGCGATCGGCCAGGTCGGCACCACCTCGCTCTGCATCGCCTGCTCGGGCGGCCCGTGGCGCTCCTTGCGGATCGCCCAGGCGTGCATGGTCGCCGGCACGTGGCCGAGCGGCGGAATTTCGCCGATGTCGTAGAGATCCTTGAGCGGCGCGGCGGACGGTTTTTTCTGCGCGACGGCCATGATGGGCTCCGTCTCAACCGGTTTTTGCGACGCACACGTCGCGACGGTGATCGCAACCAGTCTGCCGCACTTTATGCTGCAGTGCAATAATTACCTATGGGCATAACCCACGACAAGTAGCGCGCCAGGCGCTGACAGGTTGGCCGCGGGAAGCCCTATGGTCATAGTGACGCAGCACAGACTGCGTAGGGTGCGTCACGCACATAAGCCTGGCCCTTGCCGGGACAGGGAACGGGGAAAAACCATGGACTTCAGAGCATCATTATCTGGCTGATCGTCGGCGCGATTGCTGGCTGGCTTGCCGGCATGGTCGTCAAGGGCGGCGGCTTCGGGCTGATCGGCGACATCATCGTCGGCATCGTCGGCGCCATCATCGCCGGCTGGCTGTTGCCGCAACTCGGCATCGTGATCGGCGGCGGCTTCATCGGCGCCATCATCGACGCCTTCATCGGCGCGGTGATCCTGCTGATCATCCTCAGGCTGATCAAACGAGCCTGACGCAGCGCAGAGCATGATCCGGAAAAAGCCTGCCCTCGGACTTGATCCGAGGGTGGAAACCGGTTTTCCGAAAAGATCATGCTCCACTAAGATGCTAGAGCGTAAATCGCTTCAATCCGAAGCGATTTCGCTCTAGCCGGGAGAACGACAAGATCGCGCCGAGCGCCGCGCCGCAGCTCTCGCCACAGCGGACGATCAAGCTGATCGGACTGACGTTGGCGCTCGGCTATCTGATCGTTCTCGGCGGCAGCTATCTGCAAGGCCATTTTTTGACCGACCCGCAGGGCCGGCCGATCGCCAATGATTTCGTCAATGTCTGGGCGGCCGGGCGGCTCGCGCTCGACGGCCAGGCGCCGGCCGCCTACGACTGGACGGTGCACCGCGCCGCCGAAGTGCGCGCCGTCGGCTACGATTTCGACGGCTATTACGGCTGGCACTATCCGCCGCCGGCGTTTTTCTTTGCCGCGGCGCTGGCGACGCTGCCGTATCTGGTCGCGGCAGTCGTCTGGCTGCTGACAACGCTCGCCGCCTATGTGGCGGCCATCGCCGGCATTCTCGGGCTTCGCACCGGCGTTTTGTTCGCGCTCGGATTTCCCGCCGCGATCTGGAACGTCACCGCCGGGCAAAACGGCTTCCTCACCGCGGCGCTGATCGGCGGCACGCTCGGTCTGCTGGAGCGGCAGCCGGCGCTGGCCGGCATTTGTCTCGGGCTTCTCACCTACAAACCGCAATTCGGTTTGTTGTTTCCGATCGTGCTGATCGCCGACCGGCGCTGGCTGACCATTGCGGTCGCCGCACTCACGGCGATCGTGCTCGCGGCGCTGTCGTGGCTCGCCTTCGGCAGCGCCAGCTGGGAGGCCTTCGTGCACTGGGTGCCGCTCTCGAGCCACGCTTTGATCGACGAAGGCGCGCTGGATTGGTACCGGCTGCAAAGCGTGTTCGGCTTGGTGCGCGCCCATGGCGGCAGCGAAACGCTGGCCTGGACCGTTCAAGGCATACTGTCGCTGTCGCTCGCCGTCGGGCTGGTCTGGCTGTGGAGGAGCCGCGTTGCCTTCGAGCTCAAGGCCGCGGCGCTCGCCGCCGGCGCGCTGCTCGCTACGCCTTATCTCTATATGTACGACCTGGTCGTGCTCGCGGTCGCGGTGGCGTTCCTGCTGCGGCTCGCCTTAGCGCGCGAATTTTTGAGCCGGATCGAGATCGCCGCGCTTGCCGCCGCCGGCGCGCTGATCCTGATCTACCCTTACGTGAAGACCCAGGTCGGCCTCGCCGCGGTCGTGATCGTCATGACCTTGGTGGTGCATCGCGCTCTGGCCGCAAGCGCGGTCTGCGTCGGCGACGAGACGTGAGTTTACTCGGCCGGCACCGCGACAGGGACCAACGCGCCGCTAGCGCCGCGGACTTGCCACTTGGCGATGATCCGCCCGGCGCGGCGCGCCGCGACGATCGCCAGCACCGCGATCGCGGTGCCGGCGATGATGTCGATGAGATAATGGCCGCCGTTGATCGGCGTCGCCGCCAGCATGGCGGTGAAGGCCAGCGACCACGATCGGCCGCATCCATCGCACCGGCCACAGCGCCCAGGCATAGAGCACGGCGGAGGCGGCGTGGAAGCTCGGAAAGGTCACGATGCCGCCGAGGCCCAGCAGATCGAGATGACGCAAGCGCGCCGTCGCGGGTCGGCGGCAGATCGCGCAGCTGGTCGAGATAGGGCTGCAGATTGAGGTTCTTGATGCTGATCGGATCGAGCCCGATCTGCTGAAACACGCCGATCGCCGGCACCAGGCCGGAAATGATCGTGGTCACGATCAAAGCGCAGGCCGAACGCGAAGGTGAATTCCTCGATGCGATGATAGCGGTGCGTCGCCGCCAGCACGACCGGAATGGCGAAGATCGGCCAGCGGATCATGGTGTAGCCGTAGTTCAGCCAGGCCGCGAGCGCCGGATGATCGTCGACGTAGCGCACATAGGCGCCCCAGTCGAAACCGAGCGCCCGGTCGATGGCGAGCAGGTTGGCATCCTGCATCGGCAGGTTCGCGGACGCCGCCACATAGGTCAGCGGCGTCATCACCGCGGTGATCAGCACGATCTGCGCCGTGCCGCCGAGCACGAACATCACCTGCGGATCGCGCCGCTTCGGCGAGACGCGCATTGGCGTGGGCAAAGCCGCCGTAAAGCCCGACATAGCCGACCGCGATGGCGAGGCCGGTCAGCTCGAGCGAGAAATTCGTCAGCGCCAGGCTCAGCGCGAGCACGACCCCCATGGCGCCGACGAAAATCCAGTTGACCAGGAGGAACCGCCACGCGGCCTCCACGTCGGGCATCGGTCATCGGCTGTTGCGCTTGCATGGCCGCGAATGTGGCGCGGCGGCGGTTAAAGCCGTGCGAATCGCGACGGTTAAAATTGGGTGTGAAGCGCGCTTATCGTTAATGTTGCATTGCAACAAAATCCGCGTCACAGTGGCGTCGCCGGACGATCGTGCAAGACCGATGCGCGACCAGCCGACACCGCGACAAAGCTTTACGCGACAAACCTTGGATTTTCCGCACCTATGCGGGGCATTCCACCGCCGCGGCGTCGAACGCGCTTTATCGCAAGAATTTGAGCAAGGGCCAGACCGGCCTTTCGGTCGCCTTCGATCTGCCGACCCAGACCGGCTACGACAGCGATCATCCGCTGGCCAAGGGCGAGGTCGGCAAGGTCGGCGTGCCGATCTCGCATATCGGCGACATGCGCATGCTGTTCGACGGCATCCCGCTCGGCGAGATGAACACGTCGATGACGATCAACGCCACCGCCGCCTGGCTGCTCGCGCTCTATGTCGCGCTCGCCGACGAGCAAGGCGTGCCGCGCGCAAAAGCTGCAAGGCACGACGCAGAACGACATCATCAAGGAATATCTGTCGCGCGGCACCTACGTGTTTCCGCCGGCGCCGTCGATGCGGCTGACCAAGGACGTGATCCTGTTCACGACCAAGGAAATGCCGAAATGGAATCCGATGAATGTGTGCTCCTATCACCTGCAGGAAGCCGGCGCGACGCCGGTGCAGGAGCTCGCCTTCGCGCTCGCCACCGCCATCGGCGTGCTCGATGCGGTGAAGGCGTCGGGCCAATGCGCGCCGGAGGAATTCGGCGAAGTGGTCGGGCGCATCTCGTTCTTCGTCAATGCCGGGCTGCGCTTCGTCACCGAAATCTGCAAGATGCGCGCCTTCACCGAGCTGTGGGACGAGATCACGCGCGAGCGCTACGGCGTGACCGACGCCAAGCAGCGGCTGTTCCGCTACGGCGTGCAGGTCAATTCGCTCGGGCTGACCGAGCAGCAGCCGGAAAACAACGTCGCGCGCATCCTGATCGAGATGCTCGCGGTCACGCTGTCGAAGGGCGCGCGCGCCCGCGCCGTGCAGCTGCCGGCCTGGAACGAGGCGCTCGGCCTGCCGCGGCCGTGGGACCAGCAATGGTCGCTGCGCATGCAGCAGATCCTCGCCTACGAGACCGACCTTCTGGAATACGGCGACGTCTTCGACGGCTCGCCGGCCATCGCCGCCAAGGTCGCCGAGCTGAAGAAGGCGGCGAAGGAGGAGCTTGCGCACATCGAGAAGATGGGCGGCACGGTCGCCGCGGTCGAGATGGGCTACCTCAAGCAGCAGCTCGTCGAATCGAACTCGCGCCGGCGTCGAGGCGATCGAGCGCGGCGAGCAGATCGTGGTCGGCGTCAACCGCTTCGTCGAAACCGAAGCCGTCGCCGCTGGCCGACGCCGCCGAAGCGGTCGTCACCGTGTCGGCGGAGGCCGAGGCCGGCCAGATCGCGCGGCTCGACGCCTGGCGCGCCGCGCGCGACGGCAAGGCGGTCGCCGCGGCGCTCGACGACCTTGCGCAAGGCGGCGCGCAGCGGCGGCAACATCATGCCGGCCTCGATCGCCTGCGCCAAAGCCGGCGTCACCACCGGCGAATGGGGCTTTGCGCTGCGCGCGGCGTTCGGCGAATACCGCGCGCCGACCGGCGTCGGCACCGCCATGCGCAACGACGCCGAAGGCCTCGACGACATCCGCGCCGAAGTCGACCGCGTGTCGAAGAAGCTCGGCCGGCGCCTGAAATTCCTGGTCGGCAAGCCCGGCCTCGACGGCCATTCCAACGGCGCCGAGCAGATCGCCGCGCGCGCGCGCGACGCCGGCATGGAGGTGGTCTATGACGGCATCCGCCTGACGCCGGAAGCGATCGCCGCGGCGGCGGCGGAAAAAAACGTGCACGTCGTCGGCCTGTCGATCCTGTCCGGCTCGCACATGCCGCTGGTGCACGACGTCATCGCGCGCATGAAGGAAGCCGGCCTCGACGACGTGCCGGTCGTGGTCGGCGGCATCATCCCGCCGCAGGACGCCAGCGCGCTGAAAAGCGCCGGCGTCGCCGAGGTCTATACGCCGAAGGATTTCGAGCTGAACCGCATCATGAGCGACCTGGTGCGCATCGTCGAGAATCGGTCGTCGCCCGAGTGACGGGTCATAGCCGATACGCGCATTTCGAGGCGGCGCCTGAGAATGACGGCGATAATGCTCAGCGCGGCGGCAGCACCGCCGCAGATCGCCTCGCTCAGCGCGCTCGGGCTGAGCGGCTTGCGCAAATAAGAATCCATGCCGGCGCGCGCGCGGCCGCTTCTCGTCGCCGGCTTCGGTGCGGCCGGAAATGCCGATGATCGGCGTGCGGCGCGGCGGCGCCGGCGAGCGCGCGGATGCGCCGCGTCGCTTCGAGGCCGTCGATGCCGGGCAGCGTCACGTCCATCAGCACCACGTCGTAGCCGCGCGCTGACCGCGGCGACCGCCTCCTCGCCCGAGCCGACGAAATCGGCGCGATGGCCGAGCTCGGTGAGGATGGTGTTGAGGATGACGCGGCCGTAGGGATTGTCCTCGGCGCACAGGATCGCAAGCCGGCGCGCCGGCGGCTTGGCTGTTGCGCGCGCGGGCTTGCCGGCTGCGTCGGCGGGCGCGATCGGCAGCACGGCCGAGAAGCGAAACGCACGAGCCGCGGCCGGGCGTGCTGGTGACGGTCAGATCGCCGCCCATCAGCTTGGCCAGCGATCTTGACGACGGCGAGCCCGAGGCCGGCGCCGCCATAGCGCCGCGCGATCTCCGCGTTGGCTTGCGCGAACGGACGGAACAGCCGCTTGATCTCGGCGCGCGTCAGCCCGATGCCGCTGTCGGTGACGGTGAACACAAGCTTGACGCGGCCGCGCGCGGCGCGCGCCGCATGCGCGTCGAGCCGCACCACGCCGCGCTCGGTGAACTTCACCGCGTTGTCGATCAGGTTTTCGAGCGCGGCGCGCAGCCGCACCGCGATCGCCGACCAGCATTTCGGGCAGATCGTCGGCGACCGTCACTTCGGCGGCGAGGCCCTTGGTCTCCGCCCGCGCGGCGAGCGTATCCGCCAACGCCTCGATCAGACGCCGCGGCCGGAACGCCTCCTGCTGCAGCGTCAGCGCGCCGGCATCGGCTTTGGCGGCATCGATCGACCAGCGTCGGTGAGCGCGGCGAGATGCTCGGCGCTGGTCTTGATGCCCGCCGCCCAGCGCCGCTCGCGCTCGCCGAGATTGGAGCTTGCCAGCAATTCGCCGAGCGCCAGGATGCCGGTGAGCGCGGTGCGGATGTCGTGCGCGAACGCGGCGAGCGCGGCCTCGGTCGCGCCGCGGCGCCGCGCCGCGTCGCTGGCGTCCGGCGTCGCGCCGGCTTCGCGGCGGACTTTTTCTTGGACTTCGATCGCGCCATGGCAGCCCCGGCGCCGCGTTTCATCGGAGCATGACCTTATCGGACAGCCGGCAGCACTTCGGATCATGCTCGAGCTCAGCAATGCCACGGCGGCGGACCAAACAAAACAAGCGCAGACGGCCTATCCACAGTCATCGACGCTAGCGCCCGAGCCCGACCATGCGCCTGATATCCAGCGCGGTGGCGCCGCCGGCGCGCAATTCGCGCAAGCCCGTCGCCTGCGTCGATTTCGACAGCTTGCGGCCGTCGGCATCGAGAATGAGCCGGTGATGATGATAGGTCGGCTCCGGCAGGCCGAGCAGCGCCTGCAGCAGGCGATGGATGCTGGTCGACCAGAACAGGTCCTGCCCGCGCACGACGTCGGTGACGCCCTGCAAGGCGTCGTCGAGCGACGACGGCGAGGTGATAGCTGGTCGGCAGCTCCTTGCGCGCCAGCACGACGTCGCCCCACATCTGCGGCGCGGCGGTGACGAGGCCGGTCTGGCCTTGCGGCCCGGCGCCGGTCTCGGTCCAGGTCGAGCACGCCGGCGCGCGCCACCGCCGCATCCATGGCGAGCCGCAGCGCGAACGGCTCGCCGGCGTCGCGGCGGCGCTCGCGCTCGGCGGGCGGCAGTTTGCGCGCCCGGCCGGGATAAAGCGGCACGCCGTCGGGATCGCGCGGCCAGCGGCCCTGCCGGTCGCGCTCGGCGACCAGCGCGCGCGATCTCGCTGCGGCTCTCGAAGCTCGGATAGAGCAGGCCCTGCGCTTCGAGCTTGGCGAGCGCCGCTGCGTAATCGTCGAAATGCTCGCTCTGCCGCCGCACCGGCTCGCTGCCAGGAAATGCCGAGCCAGCGCAGATCCTCGTAGATCGCCGCCTCGTATTCCGGCCGGCAGCGCGCCGCGTCGATGTCCTCGATGCGCAACAGCAGCCGCCCGCCGAGTCTCGCGCGCCATGTCGTAATTGAGCAATGCCGAATAGGCATGGCCCAGATGCAGATAGCCGTTCGGGCTCGGCGCGAAACGCAAGACGCGGGTGTACATCGACGACGTACGGTTTCGACACTGCTTGACCGACGGTCTCCGTCGATCAATCCAATAGCGACCGATATCGACTGCCGCGAGATACCGAACGCTGATCGCCGGCCGATCCTGACATGCTGACCCACATCCACACCGAAGCCGATCTCGACGCGGCGCTCGCGGCGCTGGCCGAGGCCGATCCGCGGTTCGCCGCGCTTATCGCGGCAGCCGGGCGGCCGCCGCTGCGGCGGCGGCCGGACGGCTTTGCCGGGCTTGCCGCGACCGTCGTGTCGCAGCAGCTTTCGACCGCGAGCGCCGGCGCGATCTGGGGCCGGCTTGCCGCGGCCTTCGATCCGTTCGAGCCGGCGGCCATCATCGCGCGCGCGCGCCGGCGCGGCTGGCGCGGCTCGGCCTGTCGGCGCCGAAAATCCGCGCGCTGAAGGAAATCGCGCGCGCCGATCGCGCGCGGCAAGCTTGCGCTTGGCGACGCTCGGCGACTTCGCCGCCGAGGACGCGCACGCGGCGCTCACCGCGGTTCACGGCATCGGCCCGTGGACCGCCGACATTTATCTGCTGTCCTGCCTCGGCCATGCCGATGCATGGCCGGCCGGCGATCTCGCGCTGCAGGAAGCGGCGCGTCTTGCGTTCGGGCTTGCGCGCGCGGCCGACGGCGAAGGAAATGATGCCGCTCGCCGAACCGTGGCGGCCGTGGCGCGCGGTGGCGGCGCGCGTGTTGTGGACCTATTATCGCGCCGTCAAAGGGCGCGAAGGCGCGCCGGTCGTGCCGACCAAAATCCGATCAAGCCGAAGAGGAAAGGAGCAATGGCCGCTGAGCTCGACGGTCCGCGGCTTGCGCCGCGCTCCGGCAGCCGCGCAGCAGCTCGTCGTGTTCCTGCACGGCTACGGCGCCGACGGCAACGATCTCATCGATATCGGCCGCGCCTGGCAGCAATATTTGCCGCAAGCGGCGTTCGTCTCGCCGCACGCGCCGGAGCCGTGCGGGCAGGCGCCGGTCGGGCGGCAATGGTTTCCGCTGACCTTCCGCGATCCCAACGAACGCTGGATCGGCGTCAACAAAGCGGCGCCGGTGCTCGAGCGATTTCTCGACGCCGAGCTTGGCGCGCCACAAGCTGCCGCCCTCGGCGCTGGCGCTGGTCGGCTTCAGCCAGGGCACCATGATGGCGCTGCATGTCGGGCTTGCGCCGCGCCGCGCCGCCGGCGGCGATCGTCGGCTATTCCGGCCTCCTGGTCGTGCCGCCGGACGTCGATGCCGAAGCCTTTGCCGCCGAGATCAAATCGCGGCCGCCGGTGCTGCTGGTGCATGGCGATCGCGACGACCTCATCCCGCCGCAAGCGCTGTTCCAGGCGACGCAGGGCCTCGCCGCGCTCGGCGTGCCGGTCGAATGGCACTTGTCCGCCGGGCGTCGGCCACGGCATCGACGCCGAGGGCCTGCGCCACGGCGGCGAATTTCTGGCCCGGCGGCTTCGGCGATAAGGCCTTGTAAAACCCGGATTTTAACCCCAAGTCATTGTATCCAGTAACGATTTCCTAGCAAATTCGGCCTAAAAGCGCGGGGTTGGAGCAAGTGCGCTATGTTCACGACAATCGATGAATCGGCTCGCCCAGGGCGCTCACTTCGCGCGGATGCGGGCCCTGATCGCCGATTTCCGATCGAATAAGCGCGGCAACGTCGCGGTGATCTCCGCCCTTGCGGCACTGCCGCTGATCGCCGCCGTCGGTTGCGTCATCGATTATACGACGGCGAGCCATGATCAAGACCAAGCTGCAGGCGGCCGCCGACGCGGCAGCCTCGCAACCGTTTCCGTCAACTCGTCCGTCATTGCCACCGCCAAGGGCATGTCGAGCAACGGCACCGTTTCGGGCGGCTCGACCTTCGCAACCAATTTCTTCAACGCAAACTTGAGCACGTCCCCGGCAGAACACCGGCTACACCAACCTGACGCCGACGGCGACCGTGACGAAGAGCGGCACGACGATCACCGCGACGGTGTCCTTCACGGCTAAGGTTCCGACCTACTTCATGGGGATCATGGGTTACAGCAACGTCGCGGTCAGCGGCACGTCGACCGCGAGCTACACGCTGCCGACCTACATCAATTTCTACCTGATGCTCGACGTCTCCGGGTCGATGAGCTTCCCTTCGACCGCCGCCGAGCAAACGAGACTGAAGGCCGTCAATCCCGACAACCTCGGTAACCCGCTATCCCAGCGGCTGTCAGTTCGCGTGCCATTTTACCGCGCAGGGCGCCTGCGCGCAACGCGGTCAGATGCGAAGTCGATCAAGGACCGATCCCGCGCCGTGGGCAATACGCACGAACCCATGCCCGGGCGGCTATTGCCAGGGATTTATCATTTCGCGCCTGGGGACCACGCCGACTCTTTTCAAGCGGCACCACCAATATCGACCAACGGCAACAACATCAATTGGAGCAATACGCAGGTCACCTCCTGCTCCGACCGCCGGAACCACGTCGTGCATCCAATTGCGCGCCGATGCCGTCGGCTATGCGGTGACCACATTGCTGTCACAGCCGCGACCACCGAGAACGAGGGGTCACCAATCAATTCCAGGTCGGGCTCTATCCGTTTATCTCAATATCTGTACGGCTCAATCTAGCCTATCGCGCAATTCCTGTTCCGGCTGACCACCAGTCTCACCGGCAGCACGATCACAACTGCGGCCGCGAACTCGCGAGCCTGTTGGACACCGGCGGGAACTCGACCCTTGGATCCGGCGGCACGCATTTCGAGAATGCGCTTGCCAGCATGAACACCTATTACGTCGGTCGGCACCGGAACGAGCTCGTCCAATGCGCTGCCCTATGTCTTCATTGTCACCGACGGCTCACAGGATTACCAAACGCAATGGGGCGGAACTGGTCGTCGCAAAACTGGACGGCCAACGCGACCGTCCCCTATCAAAATTCGCATCGGTCATCCTATCGCCAAACGGCGAATCAACATACCGATTATTGCACGACGATGAAAAACCGCGGGATCACCGTCGCCGATCCTCTACATTCCTTATCAACCCATCGCAGGATCCGAACCCAACTTTGCCGATAACGAAGACGGCTATGCCAACAGCAACATTCCGAATATTCCGCCAGCCTTCAGCTTGCGCCTCGACCCAACTTCTTCTATACGGCGAGCACGCCGGCGGACATCAACTGCGCGCTGGTGCGATGTTCGAGCAGGCCGTGAGCACCGCCCACATCACCAATTGATCCGACGCCCCGGCGGTGCCTGATAGCATGATCCCGCACATGCTCTGACACACCTGCGTCTTCATTTTTTTTTTTTTTTTTTTTTTTTTTTTTTTTTTTTTTTTTAAAAATATATTTACTCTGACTCCTTTCCATTTTGACGGACCTTTGTGCAGGGCCTCCGCGTCTTAAGCTGCGCGGTGGCGAAGACGTGGTTTTTATGGCAAGCCTCCGCGCCTGTTTAAATTACCAGGCTATCCGAACGGACTCGCGGGAGCGCGACTGCGGCCCTGCAGCGCTGCAAGGGCACTGCGCTGCGGGTAGGCCGTTTCAACGGGACCGACGCCCGCGGGCGATCATCTTCCAGGATGCACGCTGTGACCGCCGTGCCGGCGTCGAGCGCCGTGTGCGCTGGCAGTCGGCCTCAAGGTGAAAGTCGACAATCGCTCCGCGCCTTCAGCACGCTTAACTCTTCTCAGCCGCTGCGGCGTGGATGATCTCGTGCCTTTCAGATCAGCACGTGCTGCTTTGCGGGACATAAACGATGCAGGACACGCTGCGCGGCGTAACATACAAACTATCGGAAAAGTGATCCCGCTGCCGGAGCCGAAATAGCCAAACAACGGCGTGTAAGTATAGCTCACTTCGGCCAGGATCAGATAAGAGCTGTTGACGATCATCGCCGTCGGCGGCGAGATCGGGGATGGGACCGCGCGCGCAGTGGTGCCCTGAGCGGCGCTCCATTCCACACTGGCAACGCCCGCATTGTTGATCTGAACCTGCGAGATTTTGACCGCCGGGGTTCCGCCGGTATACGGCGCCATCACCACCGAAGTCGCACCCAAGATCGACGTCATGTCGGTCGACTGTATGGTCGCATACTGGTTTGTAATCGAAGCCAGCGCGTAGGTCGCCGCACGCATCTTCATGTAGGCCGCGATCGCTCGCCCGCCATCGAACGTCGCCAGCAGCATGACGACCAGGATGGGAAGGATCAACGCGAATTCGACCGCGGCGACGCCCTGCTTCGCCGCGGCGAAACGCCGGTAAATCGAGTTTACCCGCCGCATCATCAATAAGGCTCCACCCGAAAGGCAGTGATGCCCATAATCTCGGAATAGCCGTTGCTGAAATTGGGCAGCAAGGCGCCGAGAGGTCCAGTGACGATCTTCCACGGATAAACCAGTTGCAGCACCATGACCTCACCCGGACCGCCGAGGCTGTACGCGCCGGTACTGCTGACCGTGCCGCTGGAACTGATGGACAGCGACGGAATGCTGGTGCTGGCGGCGCCGAAGTCGCTATAGCTCTGCACGTTGACATACAGATTGCTGCACGTGAACAGCGCCGGAAGCAGCGGACAAACGTCGTTGGTCTTGAATAGCGTCTGCGTCAAGTTGGCGTTCTGAACCTGGCCGGTCAAAATCAAGCGGCCGGCTGCGGCCGTCGCCGTTTGCAAAGCCTGCTGGGCGAATAGAAAAGAGGCCAATTGCAAAATAGCGATGAGCAACGCCAAGAAGGGCGGAGCAATAAAGGCGAATTCAACCGCCGTCGTTCCACCGCGGGACAGGCAGAAGCGAGCGACAGCTCTCGTACCGCGCCGCAAGTGTCTCGATAAATTTCGGAACATGCCTGGCGAGTCCCGTTTTACGGCCGGGTCGACCCGTAACATGGTCGAACCTGCAGCCTCGTTCATAGTTGCAACACATTGATTTTTCGTTGCCGCGTAAGCATAAACCCGCGCTCTTTATCGCGATCGAAACAGCGCCGTTAACCACGGCACAGGGCGATTGCGAGGGATGCGCTGTCCGCGTGCGTCGCGACGCATGCGCGCGCCGTTTATCGATTGTTCGATGCAAATTTTCAGGAAACGAATGACGATCAATTGACCAGCAGCCGCGCCTCAGCAGGCACCGGCGATGATTGTCGCAAGCGCGGCGAGGCCGTCGGTCAGGGCGGCCGGCCCGGGCTGCAGGATCAGCGGCGATTTGATCTCGTGGAGCGCGCCGCGCTGCACCGCGGGAACGCGATCAAAGCCTGGCCGCTTGATCACCTTCTCGGGCCGAAATTTCTTGCCGCACCACGAGCCGACGATGATGTCGGGGGCGCGCGCGATGACGTCGTGCGCGGTGACGATGCGATCCTTGGCCGATTTGCCGGCGGCGCGGTCGGCGAAGACGTCGCCGCCGCCGGCGGCCTCGATCAGCTCCGAGACCCAGGCGATGCCGGAAATCATCGGCTCGTCCCATTCCTCGAAATACACCTTTGGCCGCCGCGGCATCGCGCCGCGCGATCTTTTGCATCCGCGCAACGCCGTCGGCCAAATCCTGCGCCAGCCGGTCGGCGCGCGCCGGCGCCGACCAGGGCGCCCAGCGTGCGGATCATGTCGAGGATCTCGGCGACGCTGCGCTGATTGAAGGCATGGACGTCGATGCCGCGCCTGATCAGTGTCGCGGCGATGTCGGCCTGGAGATCGGAGAAGGTCAAAACCAGGTCGGGCTCGAGCGCGACGATCTTCGGAATATCCGCCGACGTGAACGCCGAGACCCGCGGCTTTTCGCGGCGCGCCCTCGGCGGCCGCACCGTATAGCCCGAAATGCCGACGATGCGCCGCTCCTCGCCGAGAGATAAAGCGTCTCGACGGTCTCCTCGGTCAGGCAAACGATCCGCTCGGGCGGAAACATCGCGTCTGTCTCCGGTTTGTCGCATTAGCGGCGTTCCGGCGAGCGTAAGCAAGCCGAAATGAGATCAGATCGGCGGCCGAAGAATTACCACTTGGCCGAGGCGGCGATCTCATAGGTGCGCGGCGCGCCGAGATAAACCTGGTCCTGATGCCCGGATCGGACCACGGGCGTAGACGCGTTGGTCAGGTTGCGCACGCGGGACGTCACGCGCACGTTTCGATGTCCGGCCGCGCGATATCCCTGCCGGGGATGTCGACGAGCGCATAGACGTCGGCCGTCGTATAGGCGTCCATGGTCGTGGGTCGTCCTGATAAAGAAAACGGTTTCCGACATGGCGCACCGAGCCGCCGAATTCGACCGGCCATCGCCAATGGTTGAAACGATAGGATGCCCCCGCATTGACGATGATCGGGGCCACGTTCGGGGGCGTGTTGCCCGTCCACGACCATCGAAATCGAATTCGAAGCGCGCCTGCGTGAAGGCTACATTGCCCCACAGCTTGAGGCCTTCAATCGGACTCACGGCGGCGGCCAGTTCGACACCTTTGGTGGCGACTTCGCCGGCGACATCGACGTCGTGTCGTTGGCCGGCACGTAAGACATTGCGCTGGATGATGTTGTACAGCGGATACGGTCCATTCCGCTCGGCCATCCCAGAATATCTGCTTGACGCCAGTTTCGTAGATTTGCGAGCTCGTCAATTGCCAACGAGTTCGCCGGCGAGACGGAGAAGATGGCGGCAACCGCGGGATCGTATGCCGTCGCGTACATGCTGTAGAACATCAAGTCTTTGATCGGTTCGTAGGTGTAGGCCGCGCGATAGGACACCGGCGTCCAGGTCTTGGAGAACGGCAGGCCGTCGGGAATTGTGCCGTCGGAATTGATGCCGTTACGCGCCAGCGTCATGTTCTCGAGCCGCACGCCGCCGATCAACGCGAACGCCGACGTGAGCTTGAGACGGTCCTCGAATGACCCGGCGATGGTCGTCGAGCCGGCTGTTGCGGATATCGAAATCGATCGGGCCGTAAAGTCCGGGATCCGGATCGACGACGGAGACCGTGTCCGCGGGATAGCCTCCGGTTATCCTTCTGCCTGAAGGTGATCCAGTTTCTGCTCACCTGGAGTTGGGCGGCAAAGCGATTTTCCATGCCGAATATCTGCGCATCCCAGGACGAAATCGAGGTTGTTGCCGATCATGTGCTGATCATGCGCACGGAGAAGCGATCGCGGTCGATCGTGTTGGCGCGGTCGCAGCCCGTTTCGAAGGCATAGGTTTCGCTGTCGATCCAGTTTCGCTTGGCCTGGTAGTAATAGACCTGGTCTTTGACCGTGACGTTGTTGAGTCGGCGCCCACTCGAAGCCGCTGCGCAGCCACAGTTCTGGGCGCCGGTGGCGTTGTCGGCCACGTTGTAATTGGTCGGTCAGCGTGCGCGAGTCGACCGTCACCGGCCCTATGATCGAGCCGTCAAACGTGCTGACCGCCGTGCCCGAGACGACGCCGCTGACTGCGTAAGCGCCCGGCAAACGAGATCGGAACCAGCGGCGTGCCCCAATAGGCATGGCCGGAGTCCTTTTTGTATTCGACGGCCGCGAACACCATGAAGTCATTCGTCACGTGATAATTCAGTTGTCCGGAGAGTTCGTCAGATCCCGGATAATCGCCGTCGATGAAGCTGTTCAATCTTGGATCTGCGACCATGTCGAAGCGATAATCGAGGCCCTGCACCGCCGTGCTGCCGCCGGAGCCGTAATGCGAACGCATCGAACCGTAGCGAATCCAACGAGAGGTCCATCTCGTTTGGATCGGCCCGCGGTCGGTTGCCGGCTGACGTAGTTGACCGACCCGCCGATCGCATTCGAGTCCCGACATCAACGCCGACGGACCTTTCAGGAACTCGACCTGCGCCGAGATTGGCCGTGTCCATCCCAGCGCGACGTGATGTCTTGGGGACCGATCGAAATTCCGTTGTAGGTGACATTCACTTCGCTATAGGTGAAGCCCCGCATCGAAAAACCGGCCGGCGCGCCGGCGGAGTCGCCGGACAACACGCCGACCGCGCCTTGCGCGGTTTCGGTGGTGGTGCGGTAGCCTTGCTCCTGCATCGTCTGCTGGGTGACGATGTCGACCGATGCGGGTGTTTCGATGACACGGCGAGCCCCAACCGGGTTGCGCTTGCGGCGACGCGTTGTGTTGAGCGGCGTCATTGGCGCACTCCGGCCGCGACCTGGCGTGGGCGGCGACGGTTCGCCGCTCCGGGCGCGGCGGCGCGGTGGCCGCCGACAGTTGGCCGCCGGGCTTTTTGGCGCGCACGGCGGCTTCTTCGGGCGCTTCCCGAAATTGGACCGGCGGAAGCGTGCTCTGATTTTGCCGCGCTTGCGCCTGGCGGCGGCGCCGTTTGCGCGCGGCCGGGGCCTGCCGCCAAGAGCGCGGCAGCCGCCAATGCCGATGTGGAGAGGAAGAGAGAACGGAATGCGGAAACACGGCCGCGATTACGGCCGCTGTTGATGACAGGCAACATGCCACGCCCCAACGGCGAAACACGTAACCCGTCACCGCGATTTTGGCTGTTGCGCGCGCCTGCCATTCGCCCCAGGCAGCAACCGCGTAACGGCCGGACTCTAACGTTACGCCAGGACACCCCGCCCGACGCGCTCGCGCGTAACTCGTTGCTGGTGGCAGATGTCCTGGCTCGCGGGTCACTGTCTTCGGCCGCCTTCCCAGGATCGCAAAATCCCAGTGGCATACCGGCCGAAGACTCGCCGCTTACAGTTGCGGGGGCAGCCGCGGCATAACGTGCCCCCGAGCACGTGCACCGCGTTCCCTTTTGATCCCTTGCGGGAACCACCGCCGTCGATCTTGCAGAGGGTTCCGCGAGCGGTCAAGCCGCGTCGCTGCGAGTTTTTCCGGGTGTGACTTATTTCAGACATCGCGGCGCGTTGCCGCGGACGCCGTGTCCCGACCGATCATTTTGTGCAAAATATCGAGGTGCAAATTCCGCGCATGCTGCTTCGCTTCCCGCATGAGCTGCGGGAAGCAGAATGTCTCAGACCTTGGATGCCCGCCGTCACGAAGCCCTGCGGGCGTTCCTGGTCGAACGCCGAAAGTTTGCCGGCCTGCGTCAGGTTGATCTCGCCAAGCGGCTGGGCCGCACCCAGTCCTATGTCAGCAACATAGAAATAGGACAAAAGCGCATCGCCTTGATCGAGCTGATCGAATGGGCCGAGGCGATCGGCTTCGATCCGGAAGAGGTGATCGCGGAGATATTCTTTGGTCCAGATCATCGCTGGCCCGGTTGACCTTTTGTCTATTCCAGGTTGAAACGAGTTCGCGGAGTGTATAACGTCAAGGTTGCATTGGAGGCAAACGCAATGACCACTGTCAACGAAAAGTTCGCCGCGCGAGACCCCGGCCGAGGCGAGAATTCTCTACAACCTAGTTGCTTGCCGAGGTTTTTTCACTGCATCGGTGAATGCCTATCGCGGCCTTGGCGGTGCGTTCTGCAATTTGCCCTCGTGCTATGGGTTGTGCGCGTACCGTTGTCGACGACGGTGCTGGGACTGCTGCTGCTCGGGCTGGCGCCGCAGGCCCAGGATCTGTTTGTCGAGTTTACTCTCAAGGCGCCCATACCCTTGCTGCCTTTTCTATTTGTATCGCCCGGGCTGACGATTTTCTTCTTATTGGTCTTGATTGCAGTCTGGGCAATGCCGACGCACTACGCGGCACGCATGCTGGTCGACACTGACGAGCAACTCGGCGATCTGTTGGCGGCCGAAGGGCATTTGAAGAAAAAGAAGCGACAGGCCGAACAATTAAGTGACGAGGAACGCAGGAAGCCGCTCTGCCTCGAAGGCTCGGTTGTTCATGTACCGCGACTGTTGGGCGAGTTGACTTTTGTGGCGGTGTTGTTCGCGATTTTGCGCTCCTACCAGAATTTGCCGAGCTTGGACCCAAGCGAAGAGAGTCACTACAGCAGTCAAGCATGCCCTCATCGAAATGGCCGTACTCGTCGTCCTGTGCGCCATAGCTTTCTTTATTTATGTCCGCAATCGGCCCAAGAACGCCGACGTGCCAATTCTGCGCTGGCTCAAACACCTTAACAAGAAAATGGCGTGCTTTTGGCAGGCAATTTCGCCCGGCCGCTCGGATGACGAGGAGGACGAAGCGAGTCGGGACATTGGCCGGTTCATTCTGTCTCTTCTCTTCATCGTTTTTCTCGGCATCTTTTGCTTTGGCGCTGATTCCGCGGGACGATGGTTTCCACGCGCGATGGCCGTTCCTTTCATTCTCGGCGGTTGGCTGCCTTTTCTGTCATATCTTTCGGGATTCGGCCGGCAATGGCGGGCGCCGCTGCTTATCGGTGCGTTCGCGATGAGTGCCGCGCTCGCTTTGGTGCTGGGCGACAACCACTCGGTGCGTCTCATCGATGCCGACAAGATGGCCGGCCGGCATGTTGACACACCGCTACTGCTTCAAGACGAGGTCACGCTATGGATGAAAGAGAACGGCTGTTATTCGGCGAACGATAATGGGACGGGCGGCAATCAGACACAGCCGGCGCCATGCCCACGACCGATTATTTTTGCCGCCGCCGGCGGGGCGAGCCGCGCCGGCTTCTTCATGGCCAGCATCATCGGCTATTTCCTACAGCCGGAGGAAGCAGCCAAATACGGCCTCGATGTCGAACAGGTACGCAAGCGGATTTTTGCCATTTCCAGCGTTTCAGGCGGCTCTATGGGGGCCGTCATGGTGACCGCGGCGCTCAATGCCGCCAAGACCGACGCCAAGGCACTGCCTTGCATTCACGGCAGCGTCGACCAATGGTGGGGACAGACAGTCAATTATTGGCGCGACTGTTTCGAAGCTTTGACCAGCGGCGACTTCCTAACCGGCGACTTCTTCGGTTTCGCTTTCAACGACATGTTGCCGTTCGGTCCGTGGCGCGACCGCGCCGCCGTCCTGGAGGACAGCTGGCGCGATCGCTATCTGCAGGTCGTCACCAATCCAGATAAGTCGTTCGCTTTGCCCTCGTGCCAAGGCCTTGAATGCCCGTTCCTGTCGTTGACGCCACAGCCCAGCCACTGGATTCCCTTGCTGGTACTCAACGGAACGTCGGAAGCGACCGGAAGCCGCATAGTAACGACGCCTTTGGCCTCGACCTATGGACGTGATGCCAAGACCGCCTATAGCAAGCCATTTCGATGTCCGACTGTAATTGTGCCGTCCGGCTGCCAACTGTTCGTCCAGGCCGATCGGTTTCATGATTTGTTGAATGTCGAGGTCAAGCCGCGCCATTGGTTCGGCTGGCTGGGATTTTTCGAACGTTACCTGTTGGGTGGCGCGATCAACAACGATATCCGTCTTAGCACGGCCGCGCATAACTCGGCCCGTTTCCCGCTCATCTCGCCTCCCGGTTCGGTGCGGAACAACGAACAGAGGATTGTCGACCGCATCGTCGACGGCGGCTATTTCGAGAATTACGGGGCGCTTAGTGCCAAGGAGTTGGCTTTGGCCATACACGCCATACAGCCGGATTTGGCCCCGCTGGTCATTGTCATCTCGAACGATCCGAACAATTCGCTAAGATCCCAACGACGACGCCACTTCGGACCAGCCAAGCCCACCCCGCCCGCAAGCCAACAGCGGCGAACTCGTCACGGATATAACCGCGCCCCTGACGACGTTTGCCAATGCACGTACCGCACACGGCATTTTGGCGGTCGATGAGCTTCGCAGTGCGCTGCATGCGACCGTCCCTGAATGCGAGAAACCGGTGATGATGATCCAAGTTCGGGTCTGGCCCGATAAAGGCAAAGACCTCTCGATGAGCTGGTGGGAATCGTCCTTGGTGCAGCGCCAATTGCACCAGCAGACCGAAGACGACAAGGTACAGCGCCAGCTAGGGCAGACCAATAAGGGCGGAAACGATCCCCATCTCACGGCCATTTGGCGTCAGATGAAAACACCATCGAGTTGCGCTGCCGCAAGATCATAGTGGCGCGCGGAAAAAGAGAGCTCGTAGCGCCATCCGTGACCGGCACGCAAGCCGCGGGTGTTGTCGATGAGGAGCGGACCTGTATTGCTTTCGATGCGATGCCGACCGAGCTTGCCGCCGGAAATCCAAATTCGTTCGAATATTAAAGCTGCCGCCTTTCGCCGCGATCCCCCTCCCCCGCTATCGCGGTGGCGGATAAGATCGTGCTGAATTTTGGGAAGCGCCATGCCGAACCAGAAAATCTACGATTACATCATCGTCGGCGCCGGCTCGGCCGGCTGCACGCTGGCCAGCCGGCTGAGCGAGGACAAGGGCAAGCGGGTGCTGCTGCTCGAGGCCGGCGGCTGGGACCGCGATCCGTGGATCAAGATCCCGCTCGGCTGGCCGCGCCTTCTGCTCCAGCGCAAGCACGACTGGATGTATTTCGCCGAACCCGAAGCGACGACCGGCGGCCGCGGCCTGGAATGCGCGCGCGGCCGCATCATCGGCGGCTCGTCCTCGATCAACGCCATGGCCTATGTGCGCGGCCATCGCGGCGATTACGACCGCTGGGCGGCGGCCGGACTCACGGAATGGTCCTACGCCCATGTGCTGCCCTATTTCCGGCGCCAGGAATCCTGGAAGGGCGGCGCGAGCTTTTATCGCGGCGGCGACGGCCCGCTGACGACGCAGATGACGCGGTTTTCCGATCCGCTGGTCGATGCCTTCGCCGCCGCCGGCGTGGCCGCGGGCTACAAGACCACGCCCGATTACAACGGCGCCCAGCAGGAAGGTTTTGGCGTCTGGCAGATGACGGTGCGGGACGGCCGCCGCTGCAGCGCCGCCGACGCCTATCTGCGCCCGGCGCTGGCGCGCAAAAATCTCGACCGTCGAAGTCCACGCGCTGGCGACGCGACTCATTTTCGACGGCACGCGCGCCGCCGGCGTCGAATATTTCCAGCACGGCGAGACGGTCACGGCGCATGCCGAGCGCGAAGTGATTTTGTGCGGCGGCGTCATCAACTCGCCGCAGCTTCTGATGCTGTCGGGCATCGGCGATCCCGACGAACTGCGCGCCCACGACATCGCCGTGAAGGTGGCGCTGCCGGGCGTCGGCAAGAATCTGCAGGACCACATTTCGGCGAGCATCGCCTATGGGCGCAAGGAGCCGGGCCCGTTCCATCGGGCGATGCGGTTCGACCGCATCGTGCCGGCGCTGGCCAACGCCTATTTGCGCGGCGAAGGCATTGCCACCGAATTGCCGACCGGCCAGATGGCGTTCCTGAAAAGCCGGCCCGACGCGGCGCTGCCCGACGTCGAGCTCATCTTCAATGCGGCGCCGATGACGGCGGAGCCCTATTTCTGGCCGTTCCGCGCGCCCTATGCGGACGGCTATGCCTGCCGCGCCGTGGTGCTGCGGCCGGAAAGCCGCGGCCGGATCGAGCTGGTCTCGGCCGATCCGCGACAGCCGCCGCGCATCCGCCAGAATTTCCTCGCCACCGACAATGACTGGAAGACGCTGCGCGCCGGCCTGCGCATGGCGCGCGACGTCTGCCGCCAGGCGCCGATGCAGGCGTTCATGACGCGGGAGATCGCGCCGGGCGAAGGCGCGGTGTCCGATGCCGATCTCGACGCCCATATCCGCGACGAACTCCATCACCGTGCACCACCCGCTCGGCACCTGCAAAATGGGCCTCGCCTCCGATCCGCATGGCGGTGGTCGATCCGCAGCTTCGCGTCTTCGGCACCGAGGGGCTGCGCGTCGTCGACGGCTCGGTGATGCCGGACCTGGTCGGCGCCCATATCAATGCGCCGATCATCATGATCGCCGAAAAGGCCGCCGACCTGATCCGCGGCCGCACGCCGCTCGAAGCCGGCGCGGCTCGCCGGCGCGACGGAATTTTCGCAGCCATAGGCACTCAAAACGCCCCTTGGGCGTAACCCCCGGAGCGGGCTTCACAATCCTGTCACGCCTGCCTATAAACTAGCGCCCAACGCCGCACTGCGGCATTGAGTCGAGGTGGGAGCGTCGTCTTGAACGCTCATGTATCGCCATCGGGCTTTCCGGCGCTGGTCCTCAACGCGGACTTCCGGCCGCTGAGCTATTACCCGCTGTCGCTGTGGTCGTGGCAGGACGCCATCAAGGCGGTCTTCCTCGAGCGGGTGAACATCGTCGCCAATTACGACCGCGCGGTGCGCTCGCCGAGCTTCGAGATGAAGCTGCCGAGCGTGGTGTCGCTGAAGACCTACGTGAAGCCGTCGACCCATCCGGCCTTCACGCGGTTCAACGTGTTCCTGCGCGACCGCTTCTCCTGCCAGTTTTGCGGCGCGCGCGACGACCTCACCTTCGATCACCTGATCCCGCGCTCGCGCGGCGGCCACACGACCTGGAGCAATGTCGTCGCCGCCTGCTCGCCGTGCAATCTGCGCAAGGGCAACCTGACGCCGGACGAGTCGAAGATGTGGCCGTCGCAGACGCCGTTCCAGCCGACGGTGCAGCACCTGCACCGCAACGGCCGGCTGTTCCCGCCCAATTACCTGCACGACAGCTGGCTCGATTATCTCTATTGGGACACCGAGCTCGATCCGTGAGCGCCGCGTCGAGGCGCCCCCGGGGCGCTCGCGATCGTCATGGACTGGCGGTCACGGAACGCACCTATGCAAGCACCAGGTCCAGCGATTTTAGGGTTGTGCGCGTCGGCGCATGGGACTACATGCGCCAATGTGGAGTTTTGCGCCCGAGGAGTTTTTCCTGATGGGATCGATCGTCCTGCTTGACCTGATGGGCGGCGTGGCGCTGCTGCTGTGGGGCCTGCACATGGTCCTGAGCGGCGTGCTGCGCGCGTTCGGCCCCGACCTGCGCCGCTTTCTCGGCAAGGCGCTGCGCAATCGCTTCACCGCGTTCGGCGCCGGGCTCGTCTTGACCGCGCTGCTGCAGAGCAGCACCGCGACCGGCCTGATGACCGCCTCGCTCGCCGCCGACGGCGTCGTCAGCCTGGTGCCCGCGCTCGCGATCATGCTCGGCGCCAATGTCGGCACCACGCTGATCGTGCAGCTGCTGTCCTTCAATATCTCGGCGGTCGCGCCGGTGCTGTTCGTCGTCGGCCTCGTCACCTTCCGCGCCGGCGGCGGCAGCCTGACCAAGGCGCTCGGCCGCATCGCCATCGGGCTCGGCCTGACGCTGCTGGCGCTGCACATCCTGCTCGACACGCTGGCGCCGGCCGAGCAGGCGCCGGCGGTGCGCGCGCTGCTCGCCGCCATCACCACCGATCCGGTGCTGTGCGTCATGATCGCGGCGGCGCTGACCTGGGCGGCGCATTCCAGCGTCGCCGTCGTGCTGCTGGTGATGTCGCTCGCCTATTCGCAATTCGTCACGCGCCGGCGGCGCTGGCGCTGGTGCTCGGCGCCAATCTCGGCAGCGCGATCAATCCGCTGCTCGAGGCCGGCATCGCGCGGCGACCCGGCGAGCCGGCGGCTGCCGGTCGGCAACCTCATCAATCGGCTGGTCGGCGTCCTCATCGCGCTGCCGTTCCTGCAGCCGATCGCGCGCGAATTGACGGCGCTGCAGCCGGACGCCGCCAAGATGACGGCCGAGTTCCATATGCTGTTCAACGTCGCGCTCGCCGCGATCTTCATCGGGCCGCTCGACGCCGTGGCCTGGCTCCTGGTGCGCCTCCTGCCGGAGAAGAAGCAGCCGGCCGACGCCTCGGTGCCGCGCTATCTCGACGAAGCCGCGCTGGAAACTCCGCCGCTCGCGCTCGCCAACGCCGCGCGCGAGACGCTGCGCATGGGCGACACCATCGAGGCCATGCTGCGCGACGTCATGACCGCGCTGATGAACAACGACCGCAAGCTCGCCAGCGACGTGTCGCGGATGGACAACGTCGTCGACCGGCTCAACGAAGCGATCAAGCTCTACATCACCAAGCTGACGCGCGACAGCCTCGACGAGCGCGAGGGCCGCCGCGCCATGGAGATCGTGTCGTTCACCATCAATCTCGAGCATATCGGCGACATCATCGACAAGAATCTGTGCGAGCTTGCGGCCAAGAAGATCAAGCGGCGCTACCAATTCTCCGCCGAAGGCGCCGCCGAGCTGACCGCGTTCCACAAGCGCGTCTGTCGAGAGCCTGCAGGCCGCCTTCGGCATCTTCATGACCGGCGACGTCGAGGCCGCGCGCAAGCTGCTGCGCGAAAAGTCCGAGCTGCGCAAAGCCGAGCTCGAAGCCGCCGACCGGCATTTCGAGCGGCTGCGCGAAGGCCGGCCGGAAAGCCTGGAGACGACGTCGCTGCACCTCGACATCCTCAGCGACCTCAAGCGCATCCACTCGCACATCTGCTCGGTCGCCTATCCGGTGCTGGAAGCCGCCGGCGAATTGCCGGCGCGCGACAGCGCCAAGAGCGACGCGGCGGCGGATGCGCTGGCCTATCAGCCGAAGCTGCCGTAGCAGTTTCCCGGACACGCTGCAGCGCGAAGGGTGCACCGCTGATCCGGGATCGCTCTGAACTCGGCGTTCGTAACGATCCCGGGTCTGCAGCGCACCATTCCGCTTCGCTGGATCCTGCGCTGCGCCCGGGAACGCAGCGCCAGCAGACGGAGCTACGCCGCGTTGACCTTCGCCGCGCCGCCGAAGGCCGGCGCGACTTCGGCCATGAAACGCGCCATCTCGTCCTTGACCTGATTGTGCGGCTTCAGGCCGACATTGAAATAAAGGATCACTTCGTCGAAGCCGGCCGCCTCGACCTTCTTCAAAATTTCGGTGATGCGCGCCGACGAACCGAGCAGCACGGAATTTTCCGTCAAATCCTCCGGCTTCACCTTGCCCAGCCGGTCGACCATGTCGACGAAATAGCGATAGCTCGGCGGCGCGGTTTTCGGATCGCCCGGGCAGCGCCGGGATCACGCATTCCTTGTAGTAGCGGATCTGCCGCGCGCGTTGCGCGTCCTCCTGCGCCTTGTTGTCGGCAAAATGGGTGAAATAGCTGCACATCAGCCGCCGCGGTTTCTTGCCGTGCTTGGCGCAGGTCTCGTGATAGAGGTCGGCGACCTGCTTCAAGCCGCCATAGCTCATCGCCGCGGCGAACGGCGCCACGATCAGCCCGCAGCCCAACCGCGCCGCAAGCTCGATCGAAGGCTTTGAGAACGACCCGACATAAGTCGGCAGCGGACGCTGGATCGGCTTCGGCGTGATGCGCACGTCGTCGAACGAATAATGCTTGCCGTGGTGGGAGATGCGGTCGTCCGCTTCCCACAGCCGGCGCACCAGCTCCAGGCCTTCTTCGAAAATGCCCTGGTTGTCGTCGAACGACACATGGAACGGCAGATATTCGCGCCTGTCGTAGCCGCGCCCGGCGGCGAAATCGACGCGGCCGTTGGACAGCAGATCGAGCGTCGCCCATTGCTCGGCGACGCGAATGGGATGATGCAGCGGCGTCACCGTCACCGCAGGCGCGAGCCGGATGCGCGTCGTATTGGCGGCGACATAGGCCAGCACCAGGTCCGGGCAGGACAATACGCCGAGCGAATTGAAATGATGCTCGCCGATCCAGGCCGAATGCATGCCGAGCTTGTCGGCATAGAGCGCTTCGGCGGTGATGTCGGCGACGAACTGGTTCGAGGAGCGATTGTTGTTTTCGTAGTGGTTGTCGCTCAGCGTGAAATAACCGAACTCCATTTTGCTACCCTCCACGAGTTGTGACCTCCCGCGAAACTATATTTTCATTGCCACCGCGCGCAGAATAGTTGATAATGCATCTGTTGTAAATGCAATAATCAAGGCCGGACTACGCCCGTGGCGAAGCCCCCTGCGAAGCTCGATCTCGGCGATTACCTGCCCTATCTGGTCAACCGGGTCGGCACCGTCATCGCCGACCAGTTCGGCGCGGAAGCGCTTGGCGCCCCATGGGCTTAGCATCGCCATGTGGCGGGTCATGGCGGTGCTGGCGAGCGACGGCAGCCAGCGCCAGATCGACCTTGCCGAACTGACCAGCACCGACGCCTCGACCCTGTCGCGGCTGGTGACACGCCTGGTGCGCCTGGCCTCGTCACCCGCACACGCTCGGCCAGCAGCAACCGCGAAGTCACCGTGAAACTCTCGCCCAAGGGCGAGCGCGCTGGTCGGCCGCCTCATTCCCATCGCCAGCGACTACGAAGCCGCCGCGATTGCCGGGCTGCCGCCGCAAGAGCTTGCCGTGCTCAAGCGCTGCCTGCGCCGCGTCTACCACAACATGAAGGACAACGGCGCTCGGACTGGGCAACGCGAAAGCGGGCGCGGCAGAGCCGCCTGAAAGCGAAGCAAAGACTGCTATCGGGCTATTGCGCCTTGCAGGCGACGATGTTGTCCGGCCGCGGGCGGCCGGCGACGGAAGGCGGCGCAAAGATCGCGAGGTAGGCGTCGCTGCCGGTCAGCCGATCGAGGGTGATCTCGCGATAGCCGACGGCCTGAAGCTCGCAG
This sequence comes from uncultured Alphaproteobacteria bacterium, assembly GCA_963831975.1. Taxonomy (GTDB): domain Bacteria; phylum Pseudomonadota; class Alphaproteobacteria; order Rhizobiales; family Xanthobacteraceae; genus BOG-931. The sequence continues at coordinate 64,994 of CAWHSO010000015.1, read as the reverse complement.
CGCAGCAGACCCGGCGGCGTACCATGCTCGGCCGTCGGCGCAAACGCGTCGACAATGCCGATCCGCGCGCCGGGCTTGAGCGCGGGAACGAGATTGTAGAGCAAGGCATAAGGCTGCGCGATCTCGTGATACATGTGCACCAGGATCGCAAGGTCGAGCGACTGCGCCGGCAGCTTCGGGTCGTGCGCCTCGCCGCGGACGATGTCGACGTTCGCCAGTCCGAGATCGCGCACGCGGCGGCGCAGGTTTTCCAGATATTCCGGCACCACGTCTTCGGCGATGACGCGGCCGCTCGCGCCGACGATCGGCGACAGCCGCGCGACGTAATAGCCGCTGCCCGCGCCGATATCGGCCACGGTCATTCCGGATTTGATGCCCAGGAGACGAACGAGCTGCTGCGGTTCGCCGGCTTTGTCGCGTTCCTTTTCGTCGTGCCAAATCGGGCTGATAATGTCGGCGACCGGGCGGTCCGGCTTCGGAAACGCATCGGCCGGAGCGCCCGCTCCTGTGGTGACGTCCTGCGCGGCGGCGGATATCGCGAACGCGGCGGTGAGCACGACGGCCATTGTCACGCGCGTCGTCCGGGCGAAGCGAAATATCGAAGTTTGCCAGCTGGTTCCCGAATGTCCGTCATGACCGTCACCGCAAGCAACGCATGATGCGGACTGCCGTCGCGAAGGCTGCCGGCGCCGCGTCCGTCATTGTATAAAGAATGTAGCCCGGATTTGGAGACTATGGAGCGAGCCGATGACCACCATGAGAACGCTGCTATTCGCCACCGCAGTTCTATGTCTCGCCACGCCGGCGCTGGCCGGCGATCATTATCGCTGGTGGACCGATCAGTCCGTGGGGGCGTCGTGGGCTTGGGCTTGTGGCGCGTTCAGTATCGGCACAGGTGCAACGCGGAATTTTATCCGCGCACCAATCGCTGCGGCTGCATCGTGCGATGAGCGAAAAATTTACTCCACACTGCTCCCCGGCGGCGAATCCTCGAACACCGTCTGCACCGGCGGCGTGCCGGAAAAGCCGAGCTCGTTCCAGCGCGCCACGACCTGCTCGTAGGTCGCTTTCGACAGTTTTGTGCGCTTGGAAAAATTCTTGATGTGCCGGTAGTCCATGCAAGCGTTGATCAGCGCCTTCGAGCCCCACGGCCGAATTTCCGGCGGATTGAGGCTCGGATCGAGGAACGTGCTCCAGGTCTCGCGCAAAATGTCGATCGATTGCGCCGGCCGCGACCGCGTCGCCATCGCCCACAGCACCTGATGCACATTGCTCGGATCGACGTCGTCATCGACGACGATGACGTATTTGCCGAAATAGGCGCCACCGACGCATTGCGCGGCGAGCGCCATCACCTGCGGCGCGTGGCCCGGATACATCTGCTTGATCGAGACCACGGTGATGCCCCAGCCGGCGGCTTCCGGGATCGACCACACGCCCTGGATGCCGGGCACGCCGAGTTTTTGCAGGTCCGACCAGATCGCAGCCGAACGCAGCGCCGCCCAGAACAATCCAGCTTCGTTGGCCGGACCATCGGCCATCAGCGCACAGGTCAGCGTCGGGTTGTTGCGGAAGCGCACTTTCTCGACGCGCATATAAGGCGTCGCGCCGCTCGGCCTGCCGTAATAGCCGGTGAACTCGCCGAACGGGCCTTCGGCGAAAGTCTCGTCCGGATAGACAAAACCTTCGAGAATGATCTCGGCGCCCGCCGGCAGCGGCAGGCCGGTGACGTCGCTTTTGAACAATTCGATCGGCGCGCCGTTGATGCCGCCGTAATATTCGTATTCGCTTTCGGTTTTCGGAAAGCTCGTCGCCGCGACCAGGAACAGCAGCGGATCGATGCCGTAGGCGGCGGCGATCGGCATCGGCTTGCCCAGCTTCCACCACTTCTCGCGGTCGAGCGTGGCGTCCTTGCCGGGCGAGGTATAGACGCCGATCTCGCGCGGGCCTTTGATCATCATGCGATAGGTGCCGACATTGATGCGGCCGGTCTCGGGACATTGCGTCACCACCGCGTCGCCGGTGCCGAGATAAAGCCCGCCGTCGAGCGGCCACATGCGCTGCGCCGGAAATTGCCGGATGTCGATCTTGTCGCCGGTGACGATGTTCTGGTTGCAGATCGCGGTCTCGGCCGGCACCTCCTTGGGCTTCATGGTGCGGCCCATCTTCTTCTGCAGCGCCTGCACCGCCTTGAGCGGATGATCGACCGGCTCCTCGCCGATCATCAGGCAGAACCGCGACAGGTTGCAGCCGATCATGTTGTAGAGCGCGCGATGCCCCGGATGACCCTTGATGTTCTCGAACAACAGCGCCGGGCTCTTCCGGCTACCCACGAGATAAGTGATGGTCGCCGCTTCGAGATCGGGATCGACCTCGGCGGTGATGCGCTTGAGCTCGCCCATGGCGTCGACCTTGGCCAGCCATTCGTCGAGGTCGCTTGAGTTCGGGCTCCGCACGATCTGATCCGATTTCGCTTCACCCGCCACCGTCCGCTTTTCCGGGGCGACCGATACGCTCATATCCATGTCATTTCCTCGGGCATTTCCTCGCACGCGGCCGCTGTATTGGCCTTGGCGCATCATAGTGAGGCCTCGGGAACATATCGATAGCGATCTGCGTTCGCCGCTTCATGGCTATCGTGTCGGTTGCGGGCATCTGCTAAACTGTCCTCCGCATCCGCGTCGGGACCTGCGTGACGGTCGCCTGCAAAGGGCCAACGACAACAGGAGTGCGGATATGTCGCTCGATCCGGAATTCCTCTCTCGCCTGCAGTTTGCCTGGGTGGTCGGCTGGCACATTTTGCTGCCGGCCTTCACCATCGGGCTCGCCTCCTTCATCGCCTTCCTCGAAGGCGCCTATGCGCTCACCGGGCGGCCGGTGTTCCTCAACCTGTCGCAATTCTGGCTGCGCATCTTCGCCATCTCGTTCGGCATGGGCGTCGTCACCGGCATCGTCATGCCGTTCCAGTTCGGCACCAATTGGAGCCGGCTGTCGGACGCCGCCGGCAACATCATCTCGCCGCTGTTGGCTTACGAAGGCCTGACCGCGTTCTTCCTCGAAGCGACCTTCCTCGGCGTTTTGCTGTTCGGCCGCAAGCTGGTGCCGCCGGCGATGCATTTCGTCGCCGCGGTGCTGGTCGCCGCCGGCACGCTGTCGTCGGCGTTCTGGATCCTTGCCACCAACAGCTGGATGCAGACGCCGGTCGGCTACGAAGTGGTCGATGGCTTGTTCTACCCGAAGGACTGGTTCGCGATCGTCTTCAGCCCGTCGCTGCCGTATCGCTTCGCCCATACGGTGAGCGCGTTCTATGTCACCACCGCTTTCGTCGTACTCGGCGTCGGCGCCTATACGGTGCGGCGCGGACAATCGCCCTATGAAGGCCGCGTGATGTTGCGGCTGGCGCTGTGGTTCCTCGCCATCTTCGTGCCGATCCAGGTCGTGCTCGGCGACCTGCATGGCCTCAATACGCTCGAACACCAGCCGGCCAAGCTCGCGGCAATAGAAGGCCTCTGGGACGGCGGCAGCGGCGTGCCCGCCTCGATCATCGGCTGGCCCGACCAGAAACAAGAGCGCAACATCGCCGAGATCGCGATCCCGAAACTCGGCAGTCTTTATCTGACCCATTCGTGGGACGGCGCCGTCAAAGGGCTGAAGGATTTTCCGCCCGATCAGCGCGCGCCGGTCGCAGTGGTCTATTTCGCCTTCCGCATCATGGTCGGCATCGCGCTATTGATGCTCGCGACGGTGGCTTGCGGATTGTACTTGCTGTGGCACAGGCGGCTCGATGACACCGGCTGGTATCTCAAAGCCTGCCAATTCACCGTCTGCCTTGGCTTCATCGCCGTGATCGCCGGCTGGACCACGACCGAAGTCGGCCGCCAGCCGTGGACGGTCTACGGCCTGCTGCGCACGGCGGATTTGTTTTCGCCGTCGCTGACCGGCGCCAACGTGCTGCTGTCGCTACTCCTTTATGTCGCCGTCTATCTGATCATCTTCCCGACCGGCATTTACACCATGCTGCGCTTCGTCTGGCGTGGCCCCGCCGGCTCGGAGGACGACGCGCCCATCGTCAGCGGCCGGCCGAAATCACCGATCGAGGCGCTGGCGCCCGCAACCGCGGAGACACGCTGATGGCCGCGCTCGACCTCGTTCCGATCTGGACCGCCATCCTCGCCATCGGCGTCTTCTTCTATGTCGCGCTCGACGGCTTCGATCTCGGCGTCGGCATGCTCTACAACTTCGCGCCCGACCGCAGTGCGCGCGATCTGGTGATGAACTCGATCGCGCCGATCTGGGACGGCAACGAGACCTGGCTCATTCTCGGCAGCGTCGGCCTGCTTGCCGCCTTCCCGGTCGCCTTCGCCATCATCATTCCGGCGGTCTATTTCCCGATCCTGTTGATGCTGCTGGCTCTGATCTTCCGCGGCCTCGCCTTCGAATTCCGCTATCGCGACGTCGAGCATCGCACGCTCTGGGATCACGGTTTTGCCGCGGGCTCTGCGCTGGCGGCTTTCGCCCAAGGCGTGGTGCTCGGCTCGTTCATCCAGGGCTACCAGGTCGAAGGCCGCCACTTCGTCGGCGGCTCGTTCGACTGCTTCACGCCGTTTTCGATTTTTTGCGGCATCGCCTTGATGTTCGGCTATGGCCTGCTCGGCGCTGGCTGGCTGATCATCAAGACCGAGGGCAGTTTGCAGGACTGGGCGCGCGCGCTCGGCCGCAAATGCCTGATCGGCACGGTGCTCGCCATCGCCATCGTCAGCCTGTGGACGCCGTGGACCGATCCGAAAATCGCGACCCGTTGGTTCTCTTGGCCGCATATCGCCTATCTCGCGCCGGTGCCGATCGTCACCGCGGCGCTTGTGCTCTATGCCTGGCGCTCGCTCCACGGTCGCTCCGAATACGGCCCCTTCATCGCCGGCTTGGGACTGTTCGTGATGTCCTATCTCGGCATCGCCATCAGCCTATGGCCGATGATCGTGCCGGGGCATTTCACGCTCTACCAGGCCGCGGCCTCGCCGAGCACGCAAGAGTTCCTCTTGATCGGCACGCTGTTTCTGCTGCCGGTCATCCTGACCTACACGGCGTGGTCGTATTGGGTGTTCCGCGGCAAGGTTCGTGCCGACATCGGCTATCATCACTAGGCGGCGTGCAACCGCGCGATCGCCTGTTCCGATGGGTTGTGAGAGATTCAAGTGCGGATTACATAAGACTGGTCGCAAGCCCTGAGCGGAGTTGGACATATGGTCCGTAAGCCTTGGGCGATCACATTGCTTGTTATCGCCGCAGCGGTGGCCGCGGCCGTGGTGATCGCCGTTCACGTTCCCGATCCGGGAATTTCTCCCGCGCTCGCCCAGCGTCAACCCGATGTGACGCACGGCCAATATATCGCAACGCTCGGCGATTGCGCCGCCTGCCACACAAAACCCGGCGGCAAGACGCTGGCCGGAGGCCTGCCGCTGAAGACGCCGCTCGGCACCATCTACACCACCAACATCACGCCGGACCGCGACACCGGCATCGGCAATTACAGTTTTGCCGACTTCGCCCGCGCCATGCGGCTAGGCGTGCGACCCGACGGCGCGCGGCTTTATCCGGCCATGCCGTACACGGCTTACGCCAAGCTTTCCGACGAGGACTTGCAGGATCTTTTTGCTTATCTGCAAAAGAACATCGCGCCGGTCAGCCAAACGCCACCCGCCAACACGGTCGCGTGGCCGCTAAGCACCCGCTGGCCGGTGGCGTTCTGGAACGTGGTGTTCCTCAACAGTTCGCGCTTCACGCCCGATCCGGCGAAGGACGCGCAATGGAACCGCGGCGCCTATATCGTCGAGGGCCTGGAGCATTGCGGCGAGTGCCACACACCGCGTGGGGTCGCGCAAAATCTCGACAATGCGCAAAAATTCTCAGGCACCGTGCTGCAGGGCTGGAAGGCCTACAACATCACCCCAAGCAAGCAATCCGGCGTCGGCGGCTGGAGCGACGCAGCGCTCGCGTCGTATCTGAGCACCGGCCACGCCGACGGCCACAGCTCGGCGAGCGGCCCGATGGCCGAAGCGGTCGATAACAGTTTGCGTTATGCGACGCCCGACGACATCCACGCCATCGTCGCTTACCTGCGCAGCGTCGCGCCGATCGACAATGGGCCTGCCATCGCGCAAAACCCGCCGGCGGCGAACGAAGCGTCTCCGCCTCCGGGTCTCGGCGTGCAGGTGTTTGCCGGCAATTGCGCCAATTGCCATGATTGGGACGGCAAGGGCGTGCAATCGCCCTACGCCGACTTGCGCGGCAGCCGCACCGTCAACGATCCCGACGCCACCAACCTGATGGCGATTCTGCTCGCCGGCTCGAACGCGCCATTGCCGGTCGAGCACGCCTTCATGCCGCCGTTTGCGCATGGCCACAGCGACGACGAGCTCGCCGCGGTGGTGAATTTCGTCAACGATTTCTTCGGCAACGGCACGACCAAAGTCACCGCGGCCGACATCGACAAGGCGCGAAAGGCGCTGCCTTAGCGCCGAGTCCGATAGTTCGAACTCTTCATGGCGACGAGCCAACGGGTCCGGCCCGAAGTGGTCGGCCCGATGACAAGCTCCGCGACGAAGCAATCCAGCTCTGCGTTTGAAAACAATGATGCAGGCAAATGCCACGAATTGGCCGCAAGTTGTCGCCGAACTAAATTGAGGTCCCTTGCGTCATACCTAAATTTTGTCTAATGACCCGCAAATATGCATGTGTGAGTTGCAGAAAAAATGCAGTTGTCGCTTTATACGTTTGCCGACGAGGGATTTGTCCCGGGAATTGTCGCGCTGATCAATTCGGTACAGCGGCACGGTTTCTCAGGTAAGATCCATGTTGGCAGTCCAGAGCCGCTTTCAATCTCACGGCGGCCACCTGAGGGAGTTGAATTTCACGCCCTTGGCCTAAACGGCTATTGGCCGGGAAACCGAAAGGCGGAGTTGCCGTTGAAATGCCCTAGCGAGCACTGTGTGCTCCTGGATGCGGATATCATAATCGCCGATCCAACTTTTTTTTCGCGACTTGAGCAGTGGCTTGAAATAGCTCCGGTCGTCGGTGTCACGAATTTAATCTCGTCGATCGATTATCGACGATATAATTGGGCAAAACGATTGGGCCGGCCGGCACGTCCGCAACATTGGCCGAGTCGCTATTACCATGCCGGTTTGCTCGCCTGCAATTTCGAGCGCGATCATATCCTGCTCGAACAATGGGATTCGCTCATCCGTTCCACGCTTGTCGCTCCCGGTGCACTATGGACCGATGTTGACTTTCCGTTATCCGACCAGGACGTTCTTAATGCTTTGCTGCAGGACTGGGAGGCGCCGCTTATCGGCATAAGCCCTCCCGATATTTGGGCAGCCGTGGCGCCCCATTACCCTTTCCTGCACGTCGGGACATTCGGTTCGCCCGCCGTCCTGCACTGCTCAGGTTTCGGCAAGTCGTGGCAATTGACGACGCCGCCGCCCCGACCGCCGCACCCATATGATCTTGCATGGTATGACGAAGTCATTCGAAATCCTGCGCCGATAAAATTGGATATCGCCATGTCAGCGCCGCTGCGCGACTGGTTTGAGCGAGCGATTCGTACCTCCCTTTTGAGACGTCATGCTTTGTGACGAAGCGCTAGTTGAGCATGATCTTTTCGGAAAACCGGTTTCCACTTTTCCGGATCATGCTCTAGTGCGGGCGCAATTTCACGCCGCCAAAGCGCAGTTCGCCGCCGGCAAAACCCGTTGCAAAAATGCGGAATGCCAGAAAAAGCTCGCTCCTGTCGACCACGAACTGCAGCGTATTTTCAGTCGCAGACGGGACAGGGGAAAGGTCTCGTTGCGCCAGATATCTTCCGGTGTCGTCGACAATATCGATCGCGAATTTGTTCGTTGGGTCCGGCGCGACACCCGTCACGGCAAGATTGAATGTCGCTTCGTAGCTTCCAGCCGGGTACCACAAATAGGGGCCAAAGACGAGGTAGCCATCAGCCGCCTTAAGATCGAAGATCAAAATTTCGCCATCGCGGAGTTCGCCGCGGGTGCTCATAACGTCGATTGAGACCAGCGCGGCGTCTGCATCGGTTCTTTCAGGTCGGCGATCGAGTATCCGGGCGAGCGACTCGCTGGCCTGTGCTGCCTCGGCAAAAGATCGGAATTTTTCCGCGTGTGCGACAATGTCGCGTTTGCAGAGCCGCGGCTTGCCGCTGGACAAAAGGACAGCCGCGGACTGCAGCTTGGTCAATCCGCGCCGCTCGCACGTTTCCAGATAGGCCCGCGCCAGCAGCGGCAGCACGGCGGATTCCGCGGCCTCCAGCCAAAACCGCCGATTCCAAAATGTGCTCCGCCGCCCCTCGCAACTCCAGGGCTTGTAGGGGCCGGCATAGTGTGGGATCCATGGCTCGGAATCGCGGTCGGCATTATTGACGTCGCTTTCGCGGCGATTGGCAAGGACGTTCCAGCGTGAATCCAACCTGACAAATGCGCCGTTGACGACGTGGTTCAGCGCGTCCTGGTCGACATACACCGTTTTATAATTTGTCTGTTCGAGGAACTTTTCGGCGACATGAATGAGGCCGGTGTCGCGGAGCCTATTGAGGTCCATCACCAGTACTCCCGCGTTGAAATAGGTTCTCCAGTCGGCGAGACTGACAACCTCATTCAAAAATTTGTGCCACTCTCCGACGTCCCAGCCGGGGGGCGCAAAAGGCGGACCGCCGGTGAGCCAGAAATCCAAACATGCCGCCAATGGGCAGTCCGATAGATCAGTATCGTAGAGCGTCGCGATGTCCTTTAGTACGACAAGGTCGCAGTCGAGATAAACGACCCGATCGATGTCTTTTAGAGCCGAGGGCAACAGGAGCCGGAGCAACGTCGCCGCCGTCAGATGGCTTGGCCAAGCAACTGGGCCATGGAAACGATTCTCAATTGGCCGCAATCGGAGCTCAAACGTTGCGGAATTGAGCCCGACAAAATAAGCCACGTTGTGCGCGATAGGATCGGAATGGAAGGCATGCAGGACGACCTTTCGATCGCCCTTCAGATGTCTTTTGAGTGAGCTGGCGAGAACCAGAAACGGCAATTCCATTTTCTGGTCGAAGCAACAGGCGACGTGGACGGTACCGGCTCCACAATAGTGCATGACGACCTCGGGCCGTACTGGGGGATTGGAAAGGCTGGCGAAGATTTTTAAGTCGGCGCTATTGCTTTGCTCCCAGGCCACTTGGCAGATGGCCCGCTCATGCACTCTCGCATAATCTCTACGAACGCCCGGTCATAAGTATCAAATCTGTGGTGGTCACGAACGGACGAAATGCAGGCATTGGAAATTTGCTCAACACGAGCTTTGTTGGCGTCAAGATCAGCAATGATTTGCGCCATGGCGGCTACGTCGCCAACAGCAACGATAAAACCAGTTTGGCCATGTGTGATTTTTTCTTTGGCGCCGCTTACGTCTGTTACAATAGGCACGCATCCTTGTCCCATGCTTTCAAGCATGGAAATCGACATCCCTTCAAACTCGGAGAAAAGTATGCTGATGTCCGAACTTGCCCATAAGTCTGTCATCCTTTCGTGAGCAACCAACCCTAAGAATTCAATCGAGATGTTTGAATATTCTTTCTTCTCGAAATGCTCGATAAGTTGGGCCAATTGCGGTCCGTCGCCCGCAATTTTGAAATGGTAGTTTCCCTTTTTCGATGCGAGCAGGTCCGATAACGCAATCAAGTCCAATATTCGCTTCTGCCGCTGCTCTATTCTCCCTCCATAAGTAATTGTGAGCGGCTTTTTATGATTGGGTTTTCTACTTTCGTTTAGAACTGCTACCGGATACATGAGCTTGCAAATATCGTTCGAGCGAGAAGGCAAAAGGCCCCGGAGGTGTTGGCAGATTGTTTCGCTCACGCCAACAAACTTGCTTATGATCGGTTCGTAGTAGCTTAAAAGCTCGTAATAATGGTCCTGGTCCGAATGGGCAAAAGCGATGACACGTATGTCGCAATCCTCATTAAGACTCATCAGAGAAACCGTCCCATACGTTCCCCACGACCAGTTCGGAATGAAGATTTTCGCTTTGACTGCCGAGTAAGTGGGCAGAAAGCCACGAATTGCATCGATGCCGGCACCCCATGCCAATCCGTCACAATAAATAACGTCGCTTCTGTCGTCAGACTTGAATGTGGCGCGATTTGGCCACGCACTGTGACAAACCAGTTTCGATGGATGGTTTTTTTGGTTCAGTCTTTTTGAGAGGGCAAGAGCCCATGTCGTGACACCGCCGTTGGTCAAGCCGGCTGGGAGCGCGAACGCTACCGAGGGCCCGCCGTTAGGTTGCGTGTTGCAATGACCAAAAATCATTGAATGACTTACCCTATCGCGTTTGAAGGCATAAACCAGTCTCCGGCCCAGCCTCGATAGTGCCACGACACAATCAGGTCAAATGTCGGACACAACGCCCGAGCACGTATGTGGCTATCAACTTGGCACCATTGGAACGGCAGGGGTGAGCAGTCGCCTTAGACCGACCTTAACGGCAGCCGCACGGTCAACGACCCCGCCGCCACCAATCTGATGGCGATCCTGCTCGCCGGCTCGAACACGCCGCTGCCGGTCGAGCACGCCTTCATGCCGCCGGTCGCCCGCGGCCACAGCGACGACGAGCTCGCCGCCGTCGCCAATTTCGTCAACAGCTTCCTCGGCAACGGCATGACGCACGTTTCCGCGGCCGATATCGACAAGGCGCGCAAGGCGCCGCCGTAGTCACGCGGCGCATGATCAGTCATCTCCGCCAGGTTGGTAATCTGAATCTCAAATCTGCATTGCGCCGGCTTCGCGGTACGCATATCCGATTGCAAGCAGGCGCTACCCAAGACACCCAGGGCGCCACAAGCTCCGCTGAAGCGCTCACGCCGCGGAGCTTTTCTATGGGGGGAAGTTCGCCAATGGCTTATCAACCGTCCTGGAATGAAGATGAGCCGCCCAAAGACCGGCAGGTTCTTGCGCTCGCGTTTGCCAAGGCGATCAAGTCTGGAGGCGTCAATCTTGTGCGAGTTGTCGCCGCGTGGGTAGAGAGCAATCAGGAGTGGCGACCGGTCAAGGTCGGAGGCGACACGATCGCCGGAACCGATCTCGATGTCATTTGCTGGGCCGAACTTCCGGAGGTCCCCGACACGGTAGGACGCTTGAAGGTAGCGAACCCAAGCCGACCGACCCAAATATACCCGCGACCGAAATAGCGATCAGCGCGAGCGCGACAACCCCTAGCGATCGCGTCACTTAGCGCGACGCAATGCGGCGGTCGCCTTCGGGGGGGAGAAGCGGACATTGCGCGGCCATCGCAAATCGGTCGCTTATGGCCCATCTCAGAAGTGGAGCGTGCATCGCAGCAGTCCAGGATGGTTGCCCGATCAGCTATTCGATCACCTCGTCACGTCGAGGAGTACGGTCGGCGGGATGATTAGTCCGGGGCTTTGATGTCCTCATGTTCGCCCAAAGAGTTGGCGTTTGTATTACTTTGCAAACCAGGTTCTAGGGGCGGTATTATGAACAACCACAACCGGGGCCCAAGTTATGCTGGACATATTTGGAAAGTGGAATGGCCTAGTATTGCTATTTGTAGCATGTGTTTGTTTTACAGCACTTGTCACACCTGCCGTAGCTGATGATGGCTGCTGGCAAAAATTGTCGAGCGAACAGGCGTGTGATCCCAATACAATGGTTGTGCTTCAATTCAGACAAAAGTGTCCGAGTCAACAATACGTCCATGTGTGCCTGTTATGGCTATCTGGACCTAACAGCGGCAAGACAAACATCCTCCAAGGTACAGCAGGAGCGGATGGTATTGCCACGATATCCATTTAGCGGCAAAACGATTACAGCGGCGCTCGACGGTATTCCTTCTGACAAACGGATCAGAAATACCGGTCTGGCCCATTAGAACATGCGCCAGTTCGTGACAGAGCGTGAAGAGACGCCGCGCTCGCGTTTGCTTTCGTGTGTTGATGAGGATGACCGGGTGCGTGGCGTGCGCCAAGCAAAAGCCGCTGCCGTCCTCGCGGGGGAAACTGTCCTGCAGGACAGTGATGTTCTTGTCTTCGATTTTCTTGCGTACCACAACGTAAAAGGCACGCGCATCTTTGGCCCCACGCTGGTCCTCCAGTGAGAGGCCGAAATGCCGACGGACGACCAAAGCAAAATGATCGATTTCTTCGTCGGTGTTGGCTGTGAACCTCGCCTGCTCGCGATGACGCATCAAACGCCGGTGACAGCCTTGACCCGCTCCAACATCGGCAGCGCACGGAAGCATTTGCTAGTCAGCTTGAACAACGAATTGCCGACGCCGGGCGCGACCAGCGGCAGCAAGTTTGTAGCCCGCGTGAGCGAAGCGACATGCAGTGTTCTTTTTCGCCAAGGTCAGCCCCGGATGTCGCTTCGCTCACCCGGGCCCCCACCCGCGGCGTACCGTGCGGCGGCCTCCCCTGCAGAGAGGCTGGATGGTATGTCACTTTTCTGTTGACATAAGTATCTATATCGGTTACATCGACATTCTGGGACCTATATACCTGCTTGACCCAGGCTTAAAAATGGAGTAGGGTTATTCTGTCGCTGATGGAGTGACCCATGCTTACGCATTTCGATAGCCTCTTTGATCTGTTGGCCGCGTTCCCGGACGAACAATCCTGCCTCGATCATGTCCGGTCGATCCGCTGGAAAGACGGCGAGTCTGCCCACACTGCGGCAGCCTGCGCATCTATCATTTCAGCGATAAACAGAACTTCAAATGCGGCGACTGCCGCGCCCGCTTTTCGATCAAGGTAGGCACGATCTTTCACGATACCAAGTTGCCGCTGCGCAAGTGGTTTATGGCGATCTGGATGATTACAAACCACCCCAAGGGCATCGCCAGCACCACACTCGCCAAGGACCTAAAGATCACGCAAAAGACCGCGTGGTTTGTCCTGCATCGTATTCGCCATGCCGCCCGTACCCGGTCCTTCAATATGCCGCTCAAAGGCAAGATCGAGATCGACGAAACGTATGTCGGCGGCAAGGCAAAATCGGCATCGAGCCGACCGCGGCAAGGGCAAGGTGGCGCAGACGCCGGTGATCGGCGCCGTGGAACGCGACGGCGACGTGGTCGCCCGCGTGCTCGATCAAGGCGTCGGCACGGCGCAGTCGTTCGTGGATCAGGTGGTTGCCAAGGACGCGGACCTACTCGTGACCGACACTCACCCCTCCTACCAAGCCCTTTACGGCTATCCACAACACCAGATGGTCAACCACGCCCAAGGCGAATACGTCAGAGGCGAAGCGCACACCCAGACCATTGAAAGCGTCTGGGCGCTGCTCAAACGCCAGATCATCGGCGTCCATCATTGGGTCTCGCCAAAGCATTTGCAGCAGTACGTTGGCGAAATGACTTGGCGCTTTAGCCGGCGCGACATGGCCGTGACGCCCCGCATGAACGAGTTGTTCAACGGTATCGAAGGCCCTCTGCCCTACAAAACGCTGATCGCATGAACCGGCGCGGAAAAAAGCTAGAACCCAAGCTCGGCCTCGACATGCCGTTTGGCGAGCTTGTGGGGCGGCTGTTGCAAACCGATCCGATAGAGGTTGAGCGCAGCGTAGCTAAGGCGAAACAGGCCAAGCCGCCCGATAAGCCGCGACGAAAGCGCAAGAGCAAATGAACCCTCTCGAATGGAAGCGCGAGCATCAGCTTGCGCTGCTATGCGCTGTTGCCCTGGGATGTTTTTTCGGCGCGGTTGTTGGGTTTCGAGTGGTCGGCGACGTTGGGTATTCGACCCATTGGATGCTCTATTGTGCTTTCGGCACCGATTACCGAGCCGGGCGCTGGTACAATTGCACGACCGTAACGCCTGGCTATTGGTTGCTGATCGCGCTTTGGGCCGCGCTCGGCGGTCTCATCTGCGCGGTACTCGTCTACATACGGCAGCTTTTGCGCGTTTAGAACGCCCGATCAAATTGGTTCAAGCTGCGGAGAACAGCGCCCATGGACCCCGAGATTTTTCCCTTGCTCACCTCTGACGATTACGAGGCCTTCCGGCGTATCCTCGGCGCGCACCTGCCCGACGCCTATGATAAATGGCTCCAGCTCCATACGCATGACGTCACGGAACATCGCCGCGTGGGGCGCGCCGTGCGGGAGGTTAAAGTCGATCCGCACGAGTTCGCCGACTTTCTCCACGCGCGCGGGCATGTGGCAAATCTCAAGACCCTGCGGGAATTCACGTTCGAAAAAGCCTTCCGCGACCCCAATACTTGAACACCATTCGCCGCCCAATGGCGCCCCCACCGCGGCCACGGCCGCGACGCGCGCCGAAGCGGCAAGTCTATGTAGCGGCCCGTTTTGCATGGGTCATGCTCCCGCCTACTTTACAGATTCGTTAAGATTTTAGGGGGTGATCGCGGTGAGCCAGCGTCGCGATGACGTCGGCATTCCCAGAGAAGGACAGCCGCAATGAATACGACCTAACCCCCTCAGCAATCCGGCACTACGCAACCGCGTTTGGATCGACTGCGACCCGCAGCGATCGATGCCATCTGCTGTCAAAAGCCTGACATCTCTCGCCGCGAGGTCGCCTGCAGAAAGGCATCCTCATGATCTACGTCGAGGAATACCGTCGCATTCGCCATGGCCGGATCGAGTGTGTCCGCGCTCACTGGCGCAATCCGCCAAGTCACTAGCGGATCATTGAGCCGGGACGGCTACCAAGCCGCCCCGGTTTTTCATTTGGCCGGTTGGGTTACATTTGTATATAGGTCCCGACATTCTCGCTCCGTGAAGGACATGACGCGGAGGCACACCGCGTCATGGGAGCGAGGGCGGTGCCCGCGGGTGGGTTTGCAGCCTGCTCCCGGGCGGCTTGGGCATCATGTCTCCCGGCATTACGACCGGGGTGGGAGGTGCTTCCCTGGACTGGGACAGGCGAAGGCGGGTAACGCCCGTGCAGACCGCGTCCCAGGAAGCCTGGCCTGAAGCTGAGCCTTTGGGATGAGATACTCCCTTAGGTGAGAGCCGTGGTGGAACGCCGTCAAGCGTGCGCGCTCCAAAAGGGCGCGCGCCGCATCGCAAGATGCGGCGGTTGGTGACCCTGCGTTTGCCGGCGTTCCGCTTCCTTCATTTATTTGTTTCTTGAAAGCTTGATCGGGCGAAACGGACGTAACGGAAGACCGAAAGGCAGGCCCCACCCCTGGCCTTTCCTTGGACCGGACCGGTTTCGCGCTTCACGTGACAGTCTTTTTTCGCACGCGGTCAGTTTGCGATCGCGCGCATGACAGGGCTCGGGCGCCGTAGACGCGCCGCGAGGGCGAGAGCGCATGGCCAAGGAAGACTTAGCTGCGTCGTCAAACCCCCGTAACCGCCTTCACCCGCTCCGGCGACATCGGCAGCGCGCGGAAGCGCTTGCCGGTCAGCTTGAACAGCGCATTGCCGACGCAGGGCGCGACCAGCGGCAGCGAGGCCTCGCCCATGCCTTTGGCCGGATTGTCGGTCGGCATGACCTGGATATCGATCTCCGGCATTTCCGACATGCGCAGCACCGGGTAGTCGTAGAAATTATTCTGCTCGATCTGGCCGCCGGAAATCGAAACCTGTTCCTTCAAGGTCTGGCTCAAGCCGAAGATCACGTTGCCTTCGGTCTGCGCCAACACGCTGTCGGGATTGAGCACGATGCCGGGGTCGAGCGCGATCCAGAAACGATGCGCGCGCACGATGCCGGTCTTCGGATCGAGCGAGATTTCGCCGACGGCGGCCACATAGGTCTCGACCACCTTGGCATAGGAAAAGCCGAGCGCATGGCCGTCGGCGACCGCTTTGCCCCAGCCGGATTTGTCGACGACCGCCTTGATCACCGCTTGCGCGCGCGGCTCGTCCTTGAGGAGCTCGAGCCGGAACGCCACCGGGTCCTTGTTCTGGGCGTCGGCGATTTCGTCGATGAAGGATTCGACGACGAACTTGTTGTAGCCGGCGCCGATGCCGCGCCAGGCGGCGACCGCGATGCCGCGCTTCTCGCGCAGATAGGCGATCGATTGATTGGGGATGCCGTATTCGTGCTTCGAGCCTTCGAGCAGGATGCCGTCGATGCCCTTGGCACCCTCCAGCGCCTTGTCGGTGCCGCGATAGGCGACCACGGATTTGCCGACCACGCGATGCCGCCAGCCGGTCACCTTGCCGTCGGCATCGAGCGCGGCTTCGACCTGATGACCGGTCATCGGCCGCATCTGCGCCGATTTGACGTCCTGCTCGCGCGTCCAGATCAGTTTTACGGGCCGCTGCATCGCCTTGGCGAGCGGCAGCACTTCCGGAAGCATGTCGGCCGGACTGCGCCGGCCATAGCCGCCGCCGAGATAGAACTGATTGAGCTTGATCTTGTCCGGCGTGGTTTTGAGCATCGCCGCGGCCGCGAGGACATTGGGGCTGACGCCCTGCGTTCCGATCCAGATTTCGGCGCTGTCGCCGGCCGGGCCGACCGACGCGGTGACGTTCATCGGCTCCATCTGGGCGTGATAGACGTATTCGGAAGAGTATTGCGCGGTCATCACCTTGGCCGCCTTGGCGAAAGCTTCGTCGGCGTCGCCCTTGGCGACGTAGCTCACGCCCTTGTCGTCGAGCTTCGCCGCGCGGGCGAGAAAATCTTTCAGACCGGCCGCGCTATTGAACGTGTCGGTCGGCACGCTCGACCAGCTCACCTTCAGTGCGGAGCGGCCCTTGAAGGCGGCTTCGATGGTCTCGGCGACGACACCGACCGAATTTTTCAGCGGCACCACTTTGAGCACGCCCGGCACCGCGAGCGCCGCGGCGTCATCGACATGCTCCGGCGTTCCGCCTTCGACCGGCGTGCGCAGCACCGTGGCGTAGACCATGTTGGGCACTTGCACGTCGATGGCGTATTGCGCGGAGCCGTTGATCTTTCCCGGAATGTCCAAACGCGGCGTGTTTTTGCCGAGGATGCGGTAGTCGGCCATTTTCTTCAGCGCCGACTTGTCGATCGCCGGCATGGTCGCCGGCACCTGGGCAAAGCCCGCGATCTCGCCGTAGCTCATGGAGCGATTGCTCGCCGCGTGCACCACCATGCTCGGCTCGGTGAGCAATTCGCCCAACGGCACCTGCCAGCGATCGGCCGCCGCCTGCATCAGCACGCTGCGGACCGCGGCGGCCTGGAGCCGGATTTTGTCCCAATAGCCGCGGACCGAGCCGCTGCCATAGGTCACCATCATGCCGCCAAAGATCGGATTGCCGAAAATCTCCGGCTTGACCGGCGGATACGTGGTCGACACTCGCGACCAATCGGCGTCCATCTCTTCGGCAAACACCATGGCGAGGCCGGTCAGGCTGCCCTGCCCCATCTCGGCGACCGGGATGGCGAGCACGATGGCGCCGTCCGCGCCGATAGTGACCCACGCGCCGATTGCGCCCGGCGTCGCGTCATCGGCCAGCGCCACCCGCGGCGCGAACAGCGCGCCTGGAATGCTCAAAGCGAAAGTCAGTCCGGCGGCGCCTTCGAGGAAGCCGCGCCGCGACAATGTGCCGTTCGGATTGCGTTCGATTTTGCCCAAGACTTGATTGCCCATGACTTTATTGAACATGGCTCACGCTCCCTGCTTGGCGGCGCGCTCGACGGCGCGAAGGATGCGCGGATAGGTGCCGCAGCGGCAGATGTTGCCGTCCATGTGGCGGACGATGTCGTCGCGGCTCGGATTCTTGTTGGCCGCGAGCAGCGCCGCGGCCTGCATGATCTGCCCGGACTGGCAATAGCCGCATTGCGGCACCTGCAGGTCGAGCCAGGCTTTTTGCAACGGATGGTCGCTATTGGCCGACAAGCCCTCGATGGTGGTGACGTTCTTGCCCGCCACCATGGCGACCGGCGTCTGGCACGAGCGCACTGCCTTGCCGTCGAGATGCACCGTGCAGGCGCCGCACATGCCGGCGCCGCAGCCGTATTTCGTGCCGGTGAGCTTGAGGTGTTCCCGGACCACCCAGAGCAGCGGTGTCTCGGGACCGGCATCCACAGTTGCCGGCTTATTATTGACGGTGAAGGTGATCGCCATCACGCACTCCCGTATGCAGATTGGTCAGAGGTTATATAGTAGATTCCCGGCCGGGATTCATGTCCATATGACCGGAACTTATGGGGCATAGGATCGCAACATCCGAGCCCGCCAGGGAGTTCATTGCCGATGCCGACAAATCCGATGGGCGGCGGCCAGATCGGCCGCTCGATACCGCGGCTCGAAGCGCGCGAAAAGGTCACCGGCCGCGCCGAATATACCCACCTGATGCGGCTCCCCGGCATGCTTTACGGCAAGATTTTCCGCTCCACGGTGCCGCACGGCCGCATCAAGTCGGTCGACACGTCGGCGGCGAAGAAAATCCCCGGCGTGTTCCGCGTCATTACGGCCGAAGACGTCGTCAAGGTCATTCCCGATCCCTATTACGGCCCGGCGTTCCACGATCAGCCGATCCTGGCCATGGACAAGGTGCGCTTCGTCGGCGAGCCGGTCGCCGTGGTGCTCGCCGCCGACCCCCATGTCGCGGACGCTGCCGTCCAGGCGATCACCGCCGAGTACGAGGAGCTCGAGCCGGTCTATGACGAGGTCGAGGCGATGACCTCGGCGAGCCATGTGCACGACGAGCTCAAACCCGCCGCCAGCTTTGCCGATCTGAAGCATCTCAAAGGCACCAAGGACACCAATCTCGCGCTCCAAGCCAAGACGCGGCGCGGCGACGTCGACAAGGCCTTTGCCGAAGCGGCGCATGTCTTCGAGCACGAATTCCGCACGCAAAAATGCCTGCACGTGCCGTTCGAGCCGTTCTGCTCGATCGCCGACTACAAGGAGTCCGGCCTGACGATCTACTCGGGCGCGCAGGGACCGTCCTTCGTGCGCTCGGAGATCGCGCGGCTCCTGGGCTGGGCGGAAAACAAGGTGCGCATCAAGGTGCCGTATCTCGGCGGCGGCTACGGCGGCAAGCTCTATATCAAGCTCGAAGCGCTGGTGACGGCGTGCTCGATGATCGCGCGCCGCCCGGTCAAGATCGCGTTGACCATGGAAGAGCAATTTTATCAGATCACCAAGCATCCGGCGACGATCCGCATCAAGAGCGGCATCGACAAGTCGGGCCGTATCACGGCGCGCAAATGCGAGGTGTTCTGGAACGGCGGCGCGTACGCCGATATCGGCCCGCGGGTGACGCATAAATCCGGCTTTACCGCCGCCGGTCCCTACGACATCGACAATGTCTGGATCGATTCCTACGCCATGTACACCAACATGACGCCAGCCGGCGCGCTACGCGGTTTCGGCATGCCGCAGCTCACCTTCGCCTATGAGAGCCACACCGACATGGTGGCGCGGTCGCTCGGCGTCGATCCGGTCGCGTTCCGCCGCAGCAACGTGCTGCGCAACGGCCGCCCGCAAGCGACCGGCACGATCCTGGAAGACGCGCCGCTCGAGGCCATCCTCGACCACGTCGCCGAGCGGCTGCACTGGAAGGAAAAGTTCGATCGCGGCAGCGGCACCTTGAAGCGCGGCCGCGGCATCGCGTTCGCGCTCAAGGCTTGCGTGTCGCCGACGACGTCGGTCGCCATCATCAACGTCGGCGCCGACGGTAGCCCGACGCTGTACATTTCCACGGTCGACATGGGGCAAGGCTCCGACACCGGCATGGCGCAGATCGTCGGCGAGGTTTTGAACGTGCCGGCGGAATCGGTGCGGGTCGTCGCCCGCGATACCGACATCACGCCCTATGACATGGGCACGCTCGGCTCGCGCTCGCTGTTCCACATGGGCCACGCGGTGCGGCTCGCCGCCGAGGAGGCGCGCGACAAGATCGCCGCGCTGCGGCGCGAGGTCGGCGAGCCGGAAGGCAGCAACACGCCGGTGTCCGGGCTGTTCATCAAAAAATACGGCATGAAGGCCGGCAACATCGTCGGCAGCGGCAGCTACAAGCCCGATTATGTCGCGCCCGATCACGACACCGGCGCCTCGACCGCGATCACGCCGTTCTGGATGGTGGCGGGCACCGGCGCCGAGATCGAAGTCGACACCGAGACCGGGCGCATGCGGATTCTGAAACTCATCAACGCGGTCGATTGCGGCCGGCTGGTCAATCCGCGCATCGTCGAGACGCAGATTTCCGGCGCGGCGCTGATGCAGCTCGGCTTCACGCTGTTCGAGAAGATCCATCTCGACAATGGCCAGATCACCAATGCGTCGCTGGCCGACTACAAGATCCCCGGCATCGCCGACGTGCCGGCGGTGATGATCAACGAGGCGATCGACGCCTATCAGCACAACGCGCCGTTCGGCGCCAAGGGCGTCGGCGAATCCTCCACCATGCCGCTGTCGCCAGCCATCGCCAACGCGCTCGACGACGCGGTCGGCGTGCGGCTGATGGAACTGCCGCTGACGCCGGAGGCGATATTCCGCGCGCTGCGCGAGAAAGCGGGCCAGCCGCTGGAGGCCGACTGAACGCGTGTGGCTATGCCCTCTCCCCTTGCGGGAGAATTGTCGGCCTGACAGAACGCTTCTCGTAATAGCGCGATCTTCTTGCCGATTCCATCCACGAGGACAGGTTCATGAGCTATTTGAACGCGGTGCGTCTGCACTTCGCCGGTCACTTTCAAGCCAACGTCTCCTCGGTCAATAACGATCCGGAACATTTTCGGAACTCGACATTCCAGCAAAATTTTCAGCGGCTGCAAGGTCCGGGCATGAACCCACCAAACGGGTGGTTCAACCCTGAGGGAGACGGTGGCTTCAGACTTTTGGGCTGCAAGATTACGTCCGCCTGGACGCAGTCCGGCCCAGTCGGCGCAAACGACCCCGTGCTTGCGAGCAACATCGCGGATTCCGACGACCGCGTCTGCGGCAAAATGGTCGACCTCGATCCGCAACAGCAGTTGGTTTCGGAAATCTGGGGCCTGCAAGTTCGCCTTAGCGATCAGATGGGCGCCAACTTGTTGACGGGCGATTTTCTCGAAGCGCCCTTCATCGATCTGTGGGATCGCGCGATCGGAGCGAGCGGCAACGGCGACGTGGACGGCGGCGCGGCCTATCAGTCCGTGTTACAAAACCTCGTTTGGGGCGACGTATCCAAATCTCCCTTTTTGATGCAATTGAAAGCGCTGGTCGAAAGCGGAATCGCCGCGGGCGGCAAAGGCAGCCTATCGATCAAATTCAATCTCGACGGCATCAATCTCGATTTCCGCTCTCCCAGTTTCATGTGCGGGCGGATCGCCGGCACGATCGGCCCGAACGCGCCCGACGAGCCCCGCCACATGGTACTCGGCCGGCATTTCGTCGCCTATCGGTCGCAAGCCTTGGTGCCGCCGCAAAACTTCTTTTATCCGGCCGGCTCGCTGAATTTCTGCGCGGGCGTTATCGACCAGGCCGCGAGCAACCTCTATCTCGACCTCGGCAACGCCTTGCCGACGACGGTTCCGGGGGGCCCGATGTTCGATCTGGGCGATCTGACTGTGCATGCGGTGAATGGCGCTGTTTCGCTCGGCTCGATCCCGTCTCAAGGCGCCCACGGCTACGCCTCGCAAACGAATTGGTACGAAGGCTGCGCGGGTGTCGTCGTCCTGCCGCTGAACGCTGCCCAGCTTGCGGCGGCCGCGACCTCGCAACTCACGATTTCCGGAACCATTCCGAGCAGTGTCATTTCCGAAGCCAGCGGCGGCGGCTATGTGCGCGCCGACAAATATGTCTATCGCCTGACGCCAGGCGAAAGCGTGGACATAACTTTTTACGCCATGCAACGGGGCAAACCGCTGGCCGATTTCGAGATCCAATTTGTACAAGACCCGTCGCAATTGCAGCCAGGAGCACCCCTGCCGTCAGAGCAGCCTTCGCCGTCCTATTTGAACGTCGCCACCCCCGCAGACGCGATAAAATTTGCCTCGACCGCAACCACCGACCAGAACGGCAAGGCCGTTTTGACGATCCATACGTCCGATCCGGGGAAGCCGCGATGGGCCGGACCCACAGATTTTGGATTGGACGGGCAGGTTTATGGCGTCCGCGCCTCGTTCACATACAACGCGGACCCGAACGCGAATAATCCTGTCGCGCCGAGCGACGCGGTCGATCCATGGGATTTTGTCTCCATTCTTCTCTGGAGCGAATTCAAGACCTCCAATCCCGTGCAATGGTCGGAGATTTAGCCAATTCTCCAGCAATACGCCAATCTCTATCCGGTCATGAACCGTTTCCTCGATCTCGGCGACCTGGACTCGGTGAAAAAAAACCTGCGGCTCCTGAAGCTTGCTTTCGGTCTGGCGCCGTCCGACCCGAATTCCATGCCGGTCACGCGCGATCTTTCGAAGCAGAAACGGCAAGCGTTGCTGTCTTGGCTCGCCAATCCGGTCGGAGCGCCGACGCCGCCGCCCCCTCCTCCCGCTGCTTTGGCCGCGGTCGTCCCGTCAACGCAACGGGCTTTCGCCGCACTGGGCAAGGGCGGCAAAACGGCCGCCGCCGCCCGCCGCCTCATTCGTCAGGGAGCCAAGACATGATTCTCTTGCAGCAATCCATGCTCGATGGCCTGACCGGCGACGACATCAGGGTCGAAAAAATCCGCGAAAAATTGCAGGCCGCGATCGAACTGGAGCATTCGACTGTGCCGCTCTATCTTTATGCGCTTTATTCGCTCGATCCGGCCAAGAACGGCGAAATTGTTTCGATTATCCGCTCGGTCGTGGTCGAAGAAATGCTGCACATGACGCTCGCGTCCAATGTGCTCAACGCCATAGGCGGATCGCCCCGCCTCGACGATCCGAAATTCATTCCGACCTATCCCGGGCCGCTGCCCGGCGGCGTCGAAAAGCAATTGACCGTGCAGCTGGCGCCCTTCTCGATGGCGCAACTCGAAACTTTTCTGACGATCGAGGAGCCCCAGGACCCCTTGAATTTCAAATTAGCTGCAGCGCAAGGCGACGGCATCACGATTGGGGATTTTTATCGTCACATCGCCAAGGCAATCGCGAAGCTCGGCCCCTCGATCTTCGTGCCCGGCCCGCACAATCAAGTCGGCCCCGACCTTGTGGAGGAGTCCGTCGTGGTGACCGATGTCGCGTCGGCCGGCCAGGCGATCACGACAATTGTCGAACAAGGCGAAGGTACGTCGAAAACACCGCTTGAAATCGTCGGCAAGGGCTATGCGCATTATTACCGTTTCATGCAGATCAAAAAACACTATCTGTTGGAGCCCAAGGGTGACAGCTTCGCCTACGATGGCCCGCCCGTGCCGTTCGATCCCGCGGGAGTTTATCCGGTGCCAACCCAGACCGCGGGATGGAGCTATCCGCCCGGGTCGGCGGCGGCGGCGGAAAACGACACGTTCAACTACACTTATACCAATCTGCTGAAAGCGCTGGATGCGCTATTCAACGGCCAGAATACGGCCGCGCAGATGAACCGCACGTTTGGGTTGATGATGTCGCTGAAGGAATTGGCCAAAGCGATGATGAGCGGTATTCCCGACAGCAAGAGGTACAGCGGCCCGACCTTCCAATATCAGCCGGCGAGCCTCCAACACGGTTAGTTCGCCAAGGCGTTTGCATGAGCGCGCGGCCGCGGCTGCGCGGAGGAAAGGACGAGCTTGTGCGAGCGCCGAATTTTGTTCGGCGCCGCAGTGACGGGCATCGTCCCGCGCCGCAATGCCACTTTCCTTGGCGCGGCGGCTGACATACCCTCCCCGCCACAAAAATATTTCTGACCGGGGGAAACGATGGCCGACGCCGCCGAAGTTCAAGTCTCGCATTTCCTGGACCAGCACGGGCTGGGCGCGTTCCAGATCAAGCTCATCATCTGGTCCGTGCTGCTCGCCATGATCGACGGCTACGACATCGGCGCCATCGCCTTTGCGGCACCGAGCCTGATCAAGGAATGGCACATCGCGCCCAAGGAGCTCGGCCTGGTGCTCAGCGCCAGCAATATCGGCGTGCTGTTCGGCTCGCAGATCTTTGGCTGGATCGGCGACCGCTACGGCCGCAAGACCGCGCTGATCCTCTGCAATCTCCTGTTCGGCATCTTCACCTTCATCGCCGCCTATTCGACCAATCTCACCGAATTGTCCGGGCTGCGCTTTATCGCCGGGCTTGGGCATCGGCGGCGTCATTCCGAACCTCGTCGCCATCAACGCCGAATCGGCGCCGCGAAACCTGCGCGCCACGCTGGCGATCATCGCCGTCGGCCTGGTGCCGCTCGGCGGCGCGCTGGCCGGCTTCGCCGCCGCGGCGCTGGTGCCGCAATATGGCTGGCAGATCCTGTTCGAGATCGGCGGCATCGTGCCGGTCGTGTTCGCGCTCGCCGCCATCGCGACGTTGCCGGAGTTGATCAAATTCATGACGCTGCATGAAAGCTCACCGCGGCAAGATGGAAGCGCTGCTGGCGGCGATCCGCCCCGACTACAAGGTGCCGCCGAACGCCCGCTTCGTCATCGAGGACGAGAAGCAGTCGCCGAGCAAGCCCGATCTATCTGTTCGGCAATGGGCTGGCCGCGATCACGCCGCTCACCTGGCTGATGTTCGCCTGCAACCTGATGGGCTACTTCTTCCTCATCAGCTGGACGCCGACGCTGATGGGCGCGGCGCACGTGCCGCCGCAGACGGCGGCGCTGGCCGGCGCGGCGTTGCAGGTCGGCGGCACGGTCGGCTCGCTGCTGCTGTGCTGGTGGCTGCAGAAGGCGCGCTTCCTCGCCATCGCCATCCTGTTCGTGATCGCGGTGCCGGTGGTCGGCTCGATCGGCTATGCCGGATTGAGCTC
Organism: uncultured Alphaproteobacteria bacterium; assembly: GCA_963831975.1. GTDB lineage: Bacteria > Pseudomonadota > Alphaproteobacteria > Rhizobiales > Xanthobacteraceae > BOG-931. The sequence continues at coordinate 40,206 of CAWHSO010000015.1, read as the reverse complement.
GACCGGCGCGCTGATCGCCGTGACCTTCTTTGCCGGCTTCATCGTGCTCGGCATCCAGTCCGGCATCAACGTCGTCGGCGCCATGATCTATCCGACCTCGCTGCGCGCCAACGGCTCCGGCTGGCAGCTCGGCATCGGCCGCCTCGGCGCCATCATCGGCCCGCTGCTCGGCGCGCTGTTCGTCGGCCTGCCGGTGCCGCAGCTTTACATGTGGTCGGCGCTACCGTTCGCGGTCGGCGCCGTGGTGTGCTTCATCATCTATAAGCTCAACACCGCGCGGCTGAAAGCGCACCCGGAATTGGCGCAGGGGCAGTAGCGTCAGAACGGCTCATACCCGCGCAGCGCCGGGATCACCTTCTCGCCGAACAGCCGGATCGAGCGCAGCAGCGCGTCCTCCGGCAGGTCGGCGAAATTGAATTCGCCCATGAAGACGTTGAACACGCCCTCTTCGCGCGGCGGCGCGGATTTTGGCGGCGACGGTGTCGGGCGAGCCGATGAAGACGAGATCGTGCTTGAACAGATAATCGGCGTCGAACAGATGCTGCATGATCTCCGAGGCGCCGGGCTCGCCGCGGCCGACGAACATCTTGGCGTGCTCGCGGGCGCGCTCCTCGAACGTTTCGCCCGGCTTGGGCGGCGCGAGAAAGCCCTCATAGGCGCGGCTCGCGCGGAATAACCCGTTCTCGATCGCTTTGTCGTCGGTCTCGTCGACATAAACGACCGAGCAATAGGCGATGTTCGGCTTTCTCCGGCCAGCCGGTGCGCTGCCAGTCGTGCAAAAATTTCCGGTAGCGCGGCGCGGCGTCGGCGCGCGGATAGACCAGGAAATAGCCCGGGCTGATGCCGTTCCGGGCGCAGAATTCGAGCGTCTGCGGATCGCGGCTCATCATCCACAGCGGCGGATGCGGCGCTTGCGCCGGCATCACCGAAATGCGGGCATTGTCGGTGTGAAACTCCTGGCCGTGATACGAGAACGGCTGCGTCTCGCCGAACGCCGCGCGCATATAATCGACGAATTCGAGCGTCGGCGATTTGCGCTGCCCGTAGTCCAGGCCGAAGGGCCGGAAATAATCCGGATTGATGCCGGGCACCAGGCCGAGCTCCATGCGGCCGCCGAGCATCTGGTCGACGATGGCGATCTCCTCGGCAAGCCGCAGCGGATGATAGAGCGGCACGATGTAGCCCATCGGCCCGATGCGCAGCCGCTTGGTGCGCGCGCCGGCGCCGACCGCGTAAAGGCTCGGCGACGACATCCAGCTCTCGTCGGGGCGGAAATGATGCTCGACGCAGAACGAATGGTCGAAGCCGAGTCGTCGCACAATGCGAGCTCGCGCCAGAGCTGCTCGTAGCGCGCGTGCGGCGTCATGCCGGGCTTGGCCCAGATGTGGGAGAAATGCGAAAATTTCATGAGACCGCGCTCTGAACTCTTGCGCGCCTGCCGCGCCCGGCTGTTATTTGCTGACAGCCAAGGCGCCCTCGACGGCATCCATGACCGTCGTGTCGAGATTGAACCGACAATAGTCCTCGAGCTTGTCGGCCTCCCGTTGTAGGGCCGCCATATCGACGACGGTGCCGCCGTGCTTGCCGTGATAATAGCCGCTCAGCCAAGTCGTCACCGACTTGGTCGGCGCTACCGAGTCGAGCAGGAACTGCTTGCAGGTGATTTTCGCCACATCCACCGTGACCTGCGCCTGGCTTGGCGCCGGCAGCAGCACGGCCAGCAGCGGGGCCGCCATCAAGAGTTGAACCTTCATTGCGTCTTCTCTCCCTCGATTTCGATCATGGCGATATTCTGCCTGACGACGGCGCCTAACGCGAGTTTGTCCGTCGCCATTGCGGCTGCCGCGCCGATCGCGCTGCGTCGGCACGAGAAAGTTGGGCCAAGCCAATCCCTTGAAGATACATTTGTCTCATGGTCAGATATACAGGTCTACGAGCGCAGGAAAGGGAGGCAACAATGAAACACATAGCTCTTGCAGCTTTGGCTCTCGCAACTTTGATCGCATTTTTTCCCATCGGCACGGCCATGGCGCAGTCCTGCGAAAGCCAGGCGGTCAGCGCCACCGGCAAGCCGCTGCACGGCGCAGCCAAAAACAGCTTCGTGAAGAAATGCAAGAAGGACGCCTGCGAACCCAAGGCGGTCAGCGCAGAGGGCAAGCCGCTGCACGGCGCGGCCAAGAATAGTTTTATGGCGAAATGCAAAAGGGATGCGTGAGCGCGGCGTCAATCAAGCCTTCGCTGCTTCGTCGAAGTTTGCAATGCTGGCCTGCCAGCCATAGCTGCGAAGCAGCGAGCTGTTAGCGATCGCGGGGGCAAACGGCGTTGAGTGCTTCGGCCAGTTGGCCGATGGAAAATGGCTTTTCGAGTAATTCGATATTCTGAACTTTAAGCCATTTGCGATTGCTTTGAGTAGGATAGGCCGACATACAAAGCACGCCCATGGCCGGTCGTGCGCGCATGGCCTCCTTCACGAGGCTAACGCCATCAAGTCCGCCGGGCAGGACAATGTCGGCAAGAGTAATGTCGATGTCCGTCGGCGACTCAATCACGTTGATGGCCTCGTTGCCGTCTGCCACCGCATGAACTTTGTAGCCCAAATGCTTCAATTGGGTGGCCAGCACGATTCGGACATCGGGATCGTCCTCGACCAGCAACACGATCTTTTCCCTGTCGGTCTCGAACGATCCTACTGTTTCATGGGGCGCATCGACTTGGCTCACGCTTTCAATTCTTGGCAAGTGGATTGAAACAGTCGTGCCGCGCCCAACCGCGCTATCGATCCCAATGTGCCCGCCGGACTGTTCCACAAACTCATGGACCATGCACAGGCCGAGGCCCGTGCCCTTGCCTTTAGGTTTGGTCGTGTAGAAGCGCTCGAAAACACGGTTGAGCACCTCCTTGGTCATGCCAACACCGGCATCGCTGACAGTGATACAGACTTCCTCTCCCGTCGGCCAACGGCTGGCACCTTCCTCCGCCGCCCATCGGCTCTTCCGACAGCTTGTCGCAATGGTCAGCTTGCCTCCCCCCGGCATTGCGTCGCGGGCGTTTACCGCCAAATTCAACAAGGCAGTTGCCAACTGATTTCGATCGACAAAAACTGTCGATTTCTTTGCATCCAGGCGAGCGACAATTTCAATGTCCTCGCCGAGCACGCATTGCAAGATTTGCAAAGAATCCATCATCAGTTGGTCGACTGTCGTCGGCTCGGCTTTCAGTGGCGCTTGGCGCGCAAATGCCAACAATCGCCGCACGAGATCGCTGCCGCGCCTGGTCGCCCGCTGCACCGCTTCGATCAATTCCGGTTCTGCAGCAAGGCCGCGCGCCGCCGCACCTTCGACGAACTCAAGGCCGCCGCGAATTACCGCAAGCAGATTGTTAAAGTCATGGGCGATACCCACGGTCAATTGGCCGACCACATCCATCTTCTGCGCCTGCTGCAGCGATTGCTCGACTTTCAGCCGTCCCGCAGCTTGCTCCTCGATCGCACGATTGGCCGCGGCTAGCGCCCCAGTGCGTGCAGCGACGAGATCTCCCAATCGTCGCTCGCTATCGCGCGTGAGCTTATCGGCGCGCTGGCGCTCCAGCGCCATTTGAATGGTAGCGTGCAATTCCTGCTCGGAAAATGGCTTGACCAGGTACCCATAGGGTTTGGTCAGCCGCGCCCGCTCAAGCGTAGGTTCCTCCGAGTAGGCGGTGAGATAGATGACCGCTATTTGCAGTTCAACGGGAATCCGCGCACTGGTTTCAATGCCGTCGATGTCGCCTTCAATATGAATATCCATCAAAATGGCGTCAGGCCGATGGTCGCCAATTTGCTTTAGTGCTTGATCACCAGAAGTGGCTATCGCCGGGACTTGATACCCAAGCCTCAACAGTTGCTGTTTCAGATGCAGCGCAACGACACGCTCATCTTCAACAATCAAAACTTTGGCGGGGATCACGACGGCCCGCCTTCTTTAGGAATCGGGAAACGAATGGCAAAGCGTGTCGGATTCGCGCGCCGAATCGTCAACTCACCGGCAAGCTGGTCAGTCAGCATCGCCACCAACTGCAATCCGAGCGTTGCCGTTCGAGTTATGTCGAAGGCCTCGGACATGCCCACCCCGCTATCGGAAACGGAAAGAATAACCGTCGCGGGGCTGTCATGTGAAAGTTCTATTGCGATGCCACCTTTGGTATCGCCGGGAAACGCGTGTTTGAGCGCATTTGAGATCAATTCATTGACGACCAAGCCGCACGGTATCGCCGCGTTGATGGGAAGAAAGACCTCGCCTGAATTGATGGACACTGCGATGCGTTCGTTGCCGACCGCATACGAAGAGATCAAGGTGGGAACCAGCATGTCCAAAAAGCTTCGAAAATCGACGCGGGCAAAGTCTTTCGACTTGTAAAGTGTCTCGTGGATCAGGGCCATTGATCGAATGCGGTTTTGGCTTTCCTGCATCATTCCAAGGACGATTTCGTCTTTGATGTTGGTGGATTGAAGACCGAGCAGGCTGTGCACGATCTGGAGATTGTTTTTGACCCGGTGGTGGATTTCGCCGAGCAGGATGTCCTTTTCTCTCAGCGCAGACTGGATGCTTTCCTCTTTGTGCTTGCGGTCGGAGATATCGACGATGGCCGACAGCACCATGCTGCCTTCCTCGGTCTCGATCGGGTTTAGGCCGATTTCAACCGGAAACTCGCTGCCGTCCTTCCTCAAACCGTAGAGATCGCGCCCTGCGCCCATCGGCCGCGAGACGGGTTGCGGAGAAAAATGAATTGCGCAAACCCGGATGATTGCTGGCGAAACCGCTCGGGCACCAGCATTTCGACGCTTGGCCGAGCATTTCTGTCGCGCTGATAGCCGAACAACGCTTCGCTCTGTGCATTGACCATTTCGATCCTGCCGCCTGGGCGATCATCACCATGGCGTTCGGCGCGGATTCGACGACCTGACGGAAGCGCTGTTCCAATCTCTTACGGACGAGATATCGACGATGGCCGACAGCACCATGCTGCCCTCCTCGGTCTCGATCGGGTTTAGGCCGATTTCGACCGGAAACTCGCTGCCGTCTTTCCTCAAGCCGTAAAGGTCGCGGCCTGCACCCATCGGTCGCGAAACAGGCGCGGAGAAAAACGAATTGCGCAAACCCGGATGATTGCCGCGAAACCGTTCCGGCACCAGCATCTCGACGCTTGGCCGAGCATTTCTTCCGCTCGTAGCCGAACAGCGCTCGGCCTGGGCATTGACCATTTCGATCATGCCCCGTCGTTGATCATCACCATGGCGTTCGGCGCTAATTCGACGACCTGACGGAAGCGCGCTTCGCTCTTCTTGAGAACTTCCTCGATGGATACTCGGTTCTGTAATTCCGTATTATCTGCGAGGGTTGCCATGCGAGAACTCTTAAGCGTTGAACCCACCTGCGAGGAGATCGCGGATGCTGGACGTCATCGGCACTCAAGCGACCGCCACCAGCCGCCGGCGGAATAGACCAGCGATGCCTCGATATCGGCAGGTTAAGACAATTCCCGGTTACGTCGCCGTCCAAACCTATGGGAAAACGAGCATCATAGGCAAGTCATCTCTGACCGGCCTGGGGGAGCCTTGGTCGATGTAGTGGGGACGGATCGGGCTGCTCGATGAGGGCGCGCTTCACCCGTGTCAGTACGCGATGCAATAATACAACCTGCTGGTGCCGTGGAGGCGCGTAGGATAGGTAGAACGAAGTGAAACCCATCGCCTTGGCGGCTTGCCATGCTGGCGAGGAAGATGGGTTTCGTGCGCTCTACCCATCCTACGGGCCTTGCTTCATCGAAGTCAGTACAGCTGGCCTGCCAGCCGTAGCTGCGAAGCAGCGAAGGCTGGTGCCCGTGGAGGGAATTGAACCCCCACTCCTTGCGGAACACGATTTTGAGTCGTGCGCGTCTACCAGTTCCGCCACACGGGCAAGCGCCGCCATCTATATCCGCGGTCGGCGCGCTCGGCAAAAAGAAAATCCGGCTCCGGCGGCGGGCTTGCTTCCGCCTCAAAGATCGGTCAATTGCTGCCGGTTGTAACGGCGCGGCGGCGAGGTTGTGATGGCGCAGACTTTGGCTTTGAGGATGATCCGGCTCGATCGGCTGCGTGACGAGCCGGCCGCCGCGGCGGCGCTGGCGGTCTTCGCGCTGAGCACAGCGACCATCGTCGGCGCCTGGTATTTCGAATTCGTGGTCAAGCTACCGCCCTGCCCGCTCTGCCTCGAAGAGCGGCTGCCCTATCACGTGGTCATTCCGCTGTCGCTGTTGATGGCGATTGCGGCGCTGGCGCGGGCGCCGCGGACGCTGCTCGCCGTCGGCTTTACCGCGATCATCGTCGCCATGCTGTGCGGCGCCGCGCTCGGCACCTATCATGCCGGCGTCGAATGGCACCTGTGGGCCGGCCCCACCGATTGCTCGGGGCCGATCACCGACCTCAACGCCAAGGGCTCGATCCTCGGCCAGTTGAATTCGATCCACGTCGTGCGCTGCGACGAAGCGGCGTGGCGCCTTCTCGGCATTTCGCTCGCCGGCTATAACGTGCTGATCTCGCTCGCGCTGGCGGCGATCGCCGGCTACGGCCTGCTCGCATCCCGTCCCACGGCGTGATCGGCCGCCGTCGTTGCGGCAACGCGCGATCAGCGCGCGGTGGGCCGGATCGATGTCTTGAGCGGTTTTTGCGGGCGCGCGCGCCGGGGCCGCAATGAATTTTCAAGCTCCCGCAAGTGCGGCTTGGCCGCCGCCATCGCCCGCGCTTCGATCGCCCGATAATTCTCGATCAGCTCCAGGCCGAATGGCGTGAGCTCAGCGCCGCCACCCTGCACGCCGCCGGGCTGCGTCGCCACCACGGGCGCGCGGAAAGAGCGGTTCATGTCGTCGACCAGGAGCCAGGCGCGCCGATAGGACATGCCGAGCGCGCGGCCGGCCCGCGAGATCGATCCGGTTTTGCCGATCGCCTCGAGCAGCCGGATCTTGCCCGGCCCAAGCGCCCGGTCCGCGCCGAAATCGACCCGCACCGTCAGCCTGACATTGCCCATTGCCGCACCTTGTGCCGCGCTCGCCTTGTCGGGGCGCATGTCAGATTATCATCAACGATGGGATGTACCGAAGGGGTGGCGGCGGCCTCTGGTGCCACCGGTGGCGATGGACTAAGCTTGCCGTCGCGCATTTGACATCGCTTCGGCGTAGCGTTTTGCAGTCTGCGCAGAGGAGAACGATCATGGGTTTGTTTGACAGTCTCAAGGGCGCGTTGGAAGGCGAAGCTTTGCCGGCGCTGCTCAATACGGTGCTGGCGCAGACGCAGTACCACGATCTCAACGGCCTGGTGGCGGCGCTGGAGAAAGGCGGCCTCGGCCCGCAGGTCCAGTCCTGGCTGGGCAACGGCCAAAACATACCGATCACCGCGGACCAATTGAAAGCCGTTCTCGGCAACGCCCAGGTTCAGGATTTCGCCCGCCACCTCGGCCTGCCGGTCGACGAGATGCTCAAGATGCTGGCGCAGTATCTGCCGGAGATCGTCGACAAGGCGAGCCCGAACGGCACGCTGGCGCCGCACGCGTGACCTAGACCATGATCCGATTGAATCGGATCATGGTCTAGAATTTTTGTTTGAGCATGATGTTATCCGAAAACTGGTTTCCACTTTCCGGGATCATGCTCCGGCGCACCGGTTTTTTCTAGCGACCACTAGGGAGAAAAACATGAAAACGCTTGCCATCATTGTCGCTTCGTTTTGGGTCGTGACCGCAGCGATGGCGGACGACAGCTGCGCAGTCCAGGCGACCGGCAAGAGCCTGCACGGCGCCGCCTTGAACAGCTTCGCCAAGAAGTGCTGCGCCGACCAAGCCAAGGCGCAGAACCTGCACGGCGCGGCGCAGACCAGCTTCACCAAGAAGTGCATATCGGACGCCGGCGCGTCGTAAACCACTGACATTTCTTCGCTGCCGAACACGCACAGCCGCGGGCTTGACCCCGCGGGTGGTGCGACGCTACATCCGGGGTGCTAACCGGGCGGTTAGCTCAGCGGAAGAGCACCTCCTTGACATGGAGGGGGTCGCAGGTTCGATCCCTGCACCGCCCACCAGCCTTCGCTCGCGAAGCGAAGCGAAGGCTGCCACGCCGTAGCGTAGCGAAGGCGGGCTGTGCTAGCCGCCGCAAGCTACGGCTCGGCAAGCCAGCCAACAAAATTCAATAAACCGCCCGCCCGCCCGAAATATCGAACACCGCCCCGGTCGAGAACGAGCAATCCTCCGACGCCAGCCACGCGATCATGGCCGCGAGCTCTTCGACGTCGACGAAGCGGTTCATCGGGATTTTTGACAGCATGTAGTCGATATGCTGCTGCGTCATCTGGCCGAACATTTCGGTCTTGGCCGCGGCCGGCGTGATGGCGTTCACCAGCACGCCCGTGGTCGCCAATTCCTTGGCCAGCGATTTGGTCAAGCCGATCAGGCCGGCCTTCGATGCCGAATAATGCGAGGCGTTCGGATTGCCTTCCTTGCCGGCAATCGAAGCGATGTTGACGATGCGTCCGTAGCCCGCGGCCGTCATATGCGGCACGACCGCGCGGCAGACGAGATAAGGCGCGACAAGGTTGACCTCGATGACGCGGCGCCAGACGTCGGGCTTGAGCTCCCACAGCGGCGCATTGCCGCCGGTGATGCCGGCATTGTTGACCAGAATATCGATCTTGCCGGCGTCGCGGATGAGCGCGTCGACGGCCTTGCCGATCTCCGCCTCGGCGGTGAGATCGAGGATCGCGGTGTAGACACGCCCGCTCTTCGCCAAAGACGCCGCGGCCTTGCCCAGCGCCACTGCGTCGATGTCCCACAGCGCAACCGCGGCGCCCGAGGCGAGCATCTTTTGCGCGGTGGCAAATCCGATGCCCCTGGCGCCGCCGGTGACGATCGCGGTGCGGCCTTTGAGATCGATGGCGTTCATGGCAAACGACTGTCGCGCGTTCGTGCCGGTCTAGAATTTCACGCGGTCGGCGCCCTTGAGCCCGAGCATCTGCCGGGCTTCCGCCGGCGTCGCGATCTCGTGGCCGAGGTCCTCGACGATGCGGCGGATCTTGGTCACCTGCTCGGCGTTGCTCGAGGCAAGTTTTCCGGGCCCGATATAGAGCGAGTTTTCCAGGCCGACGCGCACATTGCCGCCGATCATGGAAGCCGCGGTGCAGAAATTCATCTGATGGCGGCCGCCGGCTAGCACCGACCACAGATAGTCCTTGCCGAACAGCCGGTCTGCCGTGCGCTTCATGAAGAACAGATTATCGAGATCGGCGCCGATGCCGCCGAGGATGCCGAAGATCAGCTGCACGAAGACCGGCGGCTTGAACAGGCCTTTGTCGATCAGGTGCGCCAGGTTATAGAGGTGGCCGGTGTCGTAGCATTCATGCTCGAATTTCACGCCGTGGCCTTCGCCGAGCGTCTTGTAGACCTTCTCGATGTCGCGGAACGTGTTGGGAAAGATGTAGGCGTCGGAATTGGTGAGGTAGCTCTCCTCCCAATCGTATTTCCAATTCTTGTAGCGCTTGGCCATGGGATAGAGCGCAAAATTCATCGACCCCATGTTCATCGAGCACATTTCCGGCGACAGCGTGTTGGCCGCCGAGATGCGCTGCTCGACCGTCATGGTCACGGCGCCGCCGGTGGTGATGTTCACCACGGCGTCGGTGGCCTGCTTGATGCGCGGCAGGAACTGCATGAATACGGACGCCTCGGGCGACGGCCGGCCGTCCTTCGGGTCGCGGGCGTGCAGGTGCAGGATGGCGGCGCCGGCCGCGGCGGCATCGATGGCCTGGGTGGCGATCTGGTCGGGCGTGATCGGCAGCGCGTCCGACATGGTCGGCGTGTGGATCGAGCCGGTGATCGCGCAACTGATGACGATTTTCGCCATGGTGTTTTCCTCCCCTGCCGCGTTGCGGCGCCTTTGCCAGGTGCCGCGCGAAGGTCTTATATCGGCGTCGCCGCCTCGGCAATGCCGAGCTTCGCGACGATGTCATCGACGATCTCGCGCGGATGCGGCTCGATCGAGGCCACGATCGGGCGCTCGTCCGCCGCCGGCTCTTCCAGCGCGGCGAACTGGCTCTCGAGCAGCGACGCCGGCATGAAATGATCGTCGCGGGCGGCGATGCGCCGCGCGATCAATTCGCGGTCGCCCTTGAGGAAGACGAGCCTCACGTCGCGCCGCTCGCCGACCAGGATGTCGCGATAGGCGCGTTTGAGCGCCGAGCAGGCGACGACGCCGTGAGTGCCGGCTTTCCGGGTATTGTCGATCCAGGCGGCGATGGCGCGCAGCCAGGGCCAGCGGTCCTGGTCGGTCAGCGGCTCGCCGTGATGCATCTTCTCGACGTTCGATTCCGGATGAAACCAGTCGCCGTCCTCGTAGGTCCAATGCAACCGATGGGCCAGCATCGAAGCGACCGTGCTTTTGCCGGAGCCCGAAACCCCCATCACCACGACGACGGAAGGAATGTCCGTTGGCGCCTTCACGATACCGTCTCCGGCGCGGCGGCGCGGTCGATGAGCCAAACCAGTTCACCGTCGGAATAGACGTGGCTGCCCGGCAGATCTTCGCCCGCGAAAACGCGGCGCAGAATGTCGCGCTTGCCGGGGCCGTCGACCAGGAACAGCATTTCGCGCGTCGAAGCGAGCGCCGGGAACGTAAGCGTGACGCGCGGCACGAACGGCTCCATGCCGGCCTTGGTCACGGCGAGCACCCAGCGGTTCTTTTCGTCGAGCGCGCGCGAGCCCGGAAACAGCGAAGCGATGTGGCCGTCGGGGCCAAGGCCCATGAGGACGAGATCGAACAGCGGCCGCGCCGGATCGAGCCGTTCCGCGCCGTAAAAACTCTTGAGCTCGTCTTCATAAATATTCGCCGCGCCTTCGGGATAATTGGCGTCGGTCGGAATCGAATGAACGTTGCCGCGCGGCGCGCCGACGCGATCGAGAAACAGCCGTCGCGCCATGCCCATATTGCTCAAGGGGTCGCCTTGCGGCACGAAGCGGTCGTCGCCCATGAACCAGTGCACGCGATCCCACGGCACCTTGCCGCGCCACGGCTCCTCGGCCAGCAAGCGATAAAACCCTTCCGGGGTCGAACCGCCGGTGAGGCAGACCGCGCTGCGGCCTTCCTGTGCGACCCTGTTCACCAAACGCCGTGCCGCCGTTTCGGCGAGAGCGGCCGCATCCGCGACCACGACGATTTCATGGTTTTTGTCGGAGTTCATGCCGCAGCCCTCACGCAATCGCGCGCCAGCGGCGGCCGTCCTGGGCCAGGAGCTGCTCGGCCTCGGCCGGGCCTTCGCTGCCGGCGCGGTACGTCGCCAAGCCCTGCCCGCCTGCGTCGCGCCAGGCATCCATGAACGGCTGCACCACATGCCAGCCGGCCTCGATACCGTCGGCGCGCGGATAGAGAATGGCATCGCCGATCATGCAATCGTAGATCAGCGTCTCGTAGCCGGTCGACGGCGCGACGTCGAAATAATCCTCGTATTTGAACGTCATGCCGACGCCGCCGATCGCGATCGACGGCCCCGGCACCTTGGCGTTGAATTCAAGGCCGATGAATTCGTTGGGCTGAATGCCGAGCACCAGGAAATTCTGCGCCAAATTCTCGATCGGCGTGTCGCGGAACATCGCCACCGGCGCCTGCTTGAACTTGATCGCCACCTCGGTGCGTTTGGCGCTCAACGCTTTCCCGGTGCGCAGATAGAACGGCACGCCAGCCCAGCGCCAGTTGTCGATTATCAACTTGAGCGCGACATAGGTTTCGGTGGTGCTGTCGGGCCGCACGTCCTTGGTGTCGCGATAGGCCTCGACGGCGCGATTGTCGATGGTGCCCTCGCCGTATTGCGCGCGCACCGAATTGCGCAGCGCCTCGTCGCGGGTCTGCAGCTGCACCGCATCGAGCAGTTCGGCCTTGCCGGCGCGCACCGAATCGGCGGCAAACCGCGCCGGCGGCTCCATGGCGACGAGCGAGAGCAGCTGGAACAAATGGTTCGGCACCATGTCGCGCAGCGCGCCCATCGAGTCGTAATAATTGCCGCGGCGGCCGACGGTCAGCGCCTCGGCGACGGTGATCTGCACGTGATCGATATGGTCGCGGTTCCAGATCGGCTCGAACAGGCCGTTGGCGAAGCGCAGCACCAAAATGTTCTGCACCGTCTCCTTGCCGAGATAATGGTCGATGCGGAAAATCTGATCTTCCTTGAGAATGCCGAGCAATTTCTGATTGAGCGCGCGCGCCGAAGCGAGATCGGTGCCGAACGGCTTTTCGATGATGATGCGCCGCCAGGCGCCGTTATCTTGACGCGCCAGCCCCGACTCGCCGAGATGACCGCCGATCGGCGCGAAGCCGGCCGGCGGCGTCGCCAGATAGAACAGGCGGTTGCCGTTGGTCTTGCGTTCGCCCTCGATGCGGGTGAGTTCGCGGCCGATCTTGTCGTAAGTGCTCGGATCGTCCGGGTCGCCCTGCACATAAGCGACGCAGGCGAGAAGCTTCTTCACGGCGGCGGCGTCGATCTTGCGGGTGGCGAATCGCGGCAGGCTTTTCTCGAGGTCGGCGCGGAACGCTTCGCTCGACGATTCGCTGCGCGCGACGCCGATCAAGGCGAAGGCTTCCGGCAACAAGCCTGAGACTTCGAGATTATACAGCGCCGGAACCAGCAGCCGGTGCGTGAGGTCGCCCGAGGCGCCGAAAATCACCAGGCAGCACGGATCGGCCGGCCGCGCCGTCGTCGCCTTTGCCGTCATGATTGTTTGGCTTTCGGCTCGATGTGATCGCCAAAGCCCTTGCGCATGGCGGAGAGGATTTTTTCGGCGAAGGTGTGACTCTGGCGCGAGCGGAAGCGGGTATAGAGCGCCGCGGAGAGCACATCGGCCGGCACCGCCTCGTCGATCGCCGCCATGATGGTCCAGCGGCCTTCGCCGGAATCCTCGACCACACCCTCGAAGCCGTCGAGCTTGTCATCGGCGGCGAGCGCGCTTGCCGTGAGATCGAGCAGCCAGGAGCTGATCACGCTGCCGCGCCGCCAGACTTCGGCGATATCGGTAAGATCGAGATCGAAGCGGGCGTCTTCGGGCAGTGTTTTGTTGTTGGCATTCTTCAAGATATCGAAACCTTCGGCATAGGCCTGCATCAGGCCGTATTCGATGCCGTTGTGCACCATCTTGACGAAATGGCCGGCGCCGTTCGGCCCGGCGTGGATGTAACCATGCTCGGCGCGCGGATCGCGGCCGTCGCGTTTTGGCGTGCGCGGCACATTGCCGAGGCCGGGCGCCAGTGCGGCGAAAATCGGATCGAGCCGATCGACGATCGCCTTGTCGCCGCCGATCATCATGCAATAGCCGCGATCGAGGCCCCACACGCCGCCGCTGGTGCCGACGTCGACGTGATGGATGTTGCGCTCCTTGAGCATTTTGGCGCGGCGGATATCGTCGCGCCAGAACGTGTTGCCGCCGTCGAGCACGATGTCGCCGGCGGCGAGCAGCTTGGCGAGTTCGCCGATCACGTCCTCGGTGATCTTGCCGGCCGGCAACATGACCCAGACCGCGCGCGGCGGCCGCAGTTGCTGCACCAGCTTGTCGAGACCATTGGCGCCTTTGGCGCCATCGCGGCTGAGCGCCGCGACTGCTTTGGCATCATGATCGTAAACCACCACCTCGTGACCGTTTTTGATCAGGCGACGGGAAATATTGCCGCCCATGCGGCCGAGACCAATCACGCCGATCTGCATAACTCACTCCATTCACGCCAATGCGCGCTGTGCCGCGGCCGCAAATTCGGCCAGGCCGGCTGGCAAATCGCCTTTGATATGGGCCCGAACCGCGCGCCGGCCGCGCTCGAGCAGCACACCGAAATCGCCGCGGGCCTGCGCCGCTTTCACCACGCCGAAGCTCGAGCGATGCGCCGGGATCGGCAAATCCTCGGCGTCGTCCGCGGTGATCTGCAAAAACACGCCGCTGTCCGGCCCGCCTTTGTAGGCCTGCCCGGTCGAATGCAGGAATCGCGGGCCGAATTCGAGGCAGGTCGCGACATGGCGCCGGTCGCGCACCGCGAGCCGCAATTTTTGCAGCGGCGCGGTGTTGGCCTCGTCGCGCGCGATATAGGCCAATAGCGCCACGTAATCACCCGCGCCGATGCGGCCGAGATGGGCCGTGAGCCAGCCATCGAGGGTCGAACCGGCGCCGGCGGCGGCCAACGCCTTGGCGTTGGCATCGTCGGTGTAGAGATCGATGGATTTGCTGGAAAACACCGGCGTCTCGGCCGGCAGCGCGCCGGTCTTCTCGAACTCAGCCGTCAGCTCGCGGGTCTTGACCTTGCTCGCTTCGACGTCGGGCTGATCGAACGGATTGATGCCGATGACCGCGCCGGCGACAGCCGTGGCGATCTCGAAGCGGAAAAATTCCTGGCCGATGTGTTCGACCAATTCGAGCACAATACGAACCACCGGATGGCCGGCCGCTTGCAGCTTCGCAAGCTTGGCCTCGCGTCCGGAATCGGCTTCGCCATCGAGCGTGAGATCGATGAAGAAACGGTCGTCGCCATATACATTCGGCGGCCCGAGCGGCTCGCCGTCGATCGGCACGAGACCCTTGCCGTTCTTGCCGGTGGACTCGGCGAACAGCTGCTCGGCCCAGGCGCCGAAATCGGCCATGCGCGGCGAGGCCAGGATCGTGACCTTGTCGCGGCCCGCCCGCGCGGCGGCGCCGAGCGCCAGGCCGAGCGCGACGCCCGGATTTTGCGACGGCGGCACGTCGGGGCCGCACGAATGCATCATCAGGCGCGCCGACTTTTCCAGCGCCGCGACGTCGATGCCGGCGATGGCGGCCGGCACCAGACCGAACGGCGACAGCACCGAGTAACGGCCGCCGATGCTGGGCTCGCCGAAAAATATCTTGCGGAAGTTTTGCGCCTTCGCCGTCTGCTCCAGCGCCGAGCCCGGATCGGTGATGGCGACAAAATGCCGGCCGGCTTTGTCTGCGCCGGCCGCGTCCGCCACGCGTTTGAAAAAATAATCCTTGAAAATATTCGGCTCGGTCGTGGAGCCCGATTTGCTCGAGACGATGAACAGCGTCTTGCCGAGATCCAGCGTGCTTTCGATCGCCTTGATCTGCGCCGGCACGGTGGAGTCGAGAATGCGCAGTCGCGGAAACCCGGCTTTGTGGCCGAACACCGTCGCAAAAACTTCCGGGCCGAGGCTCGAGCCGCCCATGCCGAGCAGGAGCGCGTCGGCAAAACCGTCGCGCCTGATCTCCTCGGCAAAAGCCTGATAGCTCTTGATCTGATCGGCCGCGACGGCATCGAGCCAACCGAGCCAGCGATCCTCATCGGTGCCGGTCCACAGCGATTTGTCGCGCTGCCACAGTTTTCGGATATTGCCGTGGCTGCGCCATTCCTCCGCCGTGGCATCGACCTTCTTGGTCAACGCGTCGCCCAGCGCCAATGTCTGCGTATCGACTTTGCCGTCGAGGATTTTGCCGCGTTTTTCCGCCACGGCGGCGAACAGCTTGTCGGCGGCATCGGCGAACAGTCGCACGCCGTCCTCGACCAGCTTGTCGGTGACGGCGTCGAGCGAAATCCCGGCGCGGCCGAGATCGCCCAGCACGCGCTGCGCATCGGCGACATTCGCTTCGATCGTGTCGGCAAGCCTGCCGTGATCGCGAAACGCATCCATGGTCGCGATCGGCATGGTGTTGACGGTGTCGGGCCCGATCAGCTCGTCGACATAGAGCACGTCGCTATAGGCCTTGTTCTTGGTGCCGGTGGAGGCCCACAGCAGCCGTTGCGTTTTCGCGCCCTTCGCGGCGAGCGCCTGCCAACGCGCGCCACTGAACAGCCGCTTGTAGCGCTGATAGGCGAGCTTGGCATTGGCAACCGCGATCTTGCCCTTGAGCGCGCCGAGGCGTGCCTTCTCGTCGGGATCGTTGGCCTGCGCGATCTTGTCGTCGAGCAGCTTGTCGACCGCGGTATCGATGCGGCTGACAAAGAAACTCGCCACGCTGGCGATCTGCGAAATATCGCCGCCCTTGGCGGCCAGCACCTCAAGGCCGGACAGATAGGCTTCGACGACCTGCTCGTAGACGGCTTGCGCGAACAACAGCGTAATATTGACGTTGATGCCGTCGGCAATCAGATCATGGACCGCCGGCAGGCCTTCCGGCGTGCCCGGCACCTTGATCATCACATTCTTGCGACCGACCTCGTGCCACAGCCGCTTGGCTTCGTCGATCGTGCCCTGGATGTCCTTGGCGAGATACGGCGAGACTTCGATGCTGACATAGCCGTCGGCGCCATGGGTGGTGTCGTAGGTCGGGCGCAGCACGTCGGTGGCCTGCTGGATGTCCTCGACCGCGAGATGCTCGAAAATCTCGCCGATCGATCGGTCCTGCGCCGCCAGCATGCGGGCGATTGCCGCGTCGTATTCGTCGGAATGGCCGATGGCCTGCTCGAAGATCGACGGGTTCGACGTCACCCCACGCAGGCCGTCGTCGTCGGCGAGCTTTTTCAAGCCGCCCTTGGCGATAAAACCGCGGGACAGGAAATCGAGCCAGACGGCCTGGCCGTGATCGGCAAGCGACTTTAACGGATTCATTGTCGCGAATTCCTTGATGTCGAATGTTTTGCAATCTGCAATTCGGCGGCCTGCACCACTTTATCCGCCACAAAGCCGAATTTCTGCAGCACATCCTTGATCGGCGCCGAGGCGCCGAAGCTGTGCATGCCGATGATGGCGCCGTGACAGCCGGCGTAGCGATCCCAGCCGATCACAGAACCCATTTCTACCGCAACGCGCGCTTCGACGTGAGGCGGCAGCACCGCGTTACGATAATGCTCGTCCTGGCGCTCGAACAGCTCCCAGCTCGGCATGCTGACGACCCGGGTGGCAATGCCTTTTTGCGCGAGATGCTCGCGGGCCGCGATGCAGAGCTGCACCTCGCTGCCGCTTGCGATCAGGATCACTTGCGGCGCGCCGTTTTCGGCGTCGGCCATCACATAGGCGCCGCGCGCCAGACCCGAGGCCGGCGCATAGCGGGTACGGTCGAACACCGGCAACTTCTGGCGGGTCAGTGCTAGGCAGACCGGCTCGTCGGTCAAACCGAAAATCACCCGATAAGCCTCGCGGACCTCGTTGGCGTCGGCGGGACGCAGCACGATCAGGTTCGGAATGGCGCGCAGCGCCACGAGCTGCTCGATCGGCTGATGGGTCGGACCGTCCTCGCCGAGACCGATGAAGTCGTGGGTGAAAACGTGAAAGACCGGCAGCTTCATCAAGGCCGCAAGCCGGATCGGCGGCCGCATATAATCGCTAAAGGTGAGAAACGTCGCGCCGAAGGCGCGCAGTTTTGACAGCACGAGGCCGTTCACCACGGCGCCCATGGCATGCTCGCGGATGCCGAAATGCATGTCGCGGCCGCCCGGTTGATCGGGCTCGAGCTGGCCCGCGCCGTCGAAGGTAAAATTCGTCTTGGTCGAGGGCGCGAGGTCGCCGGCGCCGCCGATCAGCCACGGCACGTGCTCGGCGATGGCATTGAGCACTTTGCCGGACGCGTCCCGCGTGGCGATGCCCTTGTCGTCGGCAGGGAATGCCGGCAAGACCGCATCCCAATGCTCCGGCAAGGCGCCGGACAACAGCTGCTCGATCTCGCGCGCGGCTTGCGGAAATTCCCGCCGGTAACCGGCGAACAGCTCTTCCCAATCGTCGCGCAGCGCGCGGCCGCGCCGGCCGATATTTTGGCGGAATTGATTGTAAACGCCGTCCGGCACCAAAAATTGCGCGTCTTCCGGCCAGCCGTAAAAGCGCTTGGTGAGACGGA
Source organism: uncultured Alphaproteobacteria bacterium (assembly GCA_963831975.1). Taxonomy (GTDB): domain Bacteria; phylum Pseudomonadota; class Alphaproteobacteria; order Rhizobiales; family Xanthobacteraceae; genus BOG-931. The sequence goes on along the minus strand of CAWHSO010000015.1, from coordinate 22,384 downwards.
CCTCCTCCTCGCCGAGCGGATCGCTGTGCGCCGCCGCCGTGTTCTGCTTGTGCGGCGCGCCGTAGCCGATGATGCTGTCGACGATGATCAGCGTCGGCCGGTCGTTGACGCGGCGGAATATTTTCAGCGCTTCGGCGAACGCCACGGTGTCGTTGGCGTCGCGCACGCGCAAGACGTTCCAGCGATAGCCCTTGAACCTCGTCTCGACGTCCTCGCTGAAGGTGAGCTTGGTATGGCCCTCGATGGTCACCGTATTGTTGTCGTAGATCCAGCACAGATTGCCGAGTTCGAGATGGCCGGCCAGCGATGCCGCTTCGCTCGCTACACCCTCCATCAAATCGCCGTCGCTGCAAATCGTGTAGACGTCATAGTCGAACAGCGTGAAATGCGGCCGGTTGTAATGCGCGCCGAGGAAGCGCGACGCGATCGCCATGCCGACGCTGTTGCCGCAGCCCTGGCCGAGCGGTCCGGTCGTGGCCTCGACGCCGGTGGTATGACCGTATTCCGGGTGGCCGGGCGTGACGCTGTCGAGCTGGCGGAAATTCTTGATGTCGTCGAGGCTCACCGCCGGACGGTCGGTGACGCTTTGCCCGTCGACGCGGCGCACCTCGGCCAAGTGCAGCAGCGCATAGAGCAGCATACAGGCATGGCCGGCCGACAGCACGAAGCGGTCGCGGTTGGCCCAGAGCGGATCGGCCGGGTCGTAACGCAATACCTCCTGCCACAGCGTATAGGCGACCGGCGCGATCCCCATCGGCGCGCCGGCATGGCCGGACTGCGCCTTCTGCACCGCGTCGATGGCCAGCGTGCGGATGGTATTGACGCACAGCCGGTCGATATCCTCATGGGAATCGGCCGCGGAACGGCTGCGCGGCTGCGTGGATGCAGTTTGAGTGGGCATGATTGAGCGCTCGCCGGCCAACGGATTAAAAATCGCCCGGGGAGGGAACGATTGAAGCCCCAAGCCGTTCCACGCAATCGCGCTCCAAGCCCCAATCGGAGCCGCGACTTATTGCGCTTTGGCCTTCCGGATCGCCGTCCATACGGCATAGGGCGTCGCCGGCATGGTGATGTCGCGGACGCCGAGCTCGCCCAGGGCATCGAGGATGGCGCTGACCATCACCGCGGGCGCCGCGGTGGTACCGCCCTCGCCGCCGGCCTTGATGCCGAGCGGATTGGTCGGCGACAGCACCTCGGCGATCTCGGTCTTGAATGGCGGCAAAATATCGGCGCGCGGCATGCCGTAATCCATCAGCGAGCCGGTCAGCGGCTGGCCGGAATCGGGGTCGAGAAAGATCTGCTCCCACATCGCCTGGCCGACGCCTTGGGCGATGGCGCCGTGGGTCTGGCCGTGCACGATCAGCGGATTGATGCAGCGGCCGACGTCGTCGATCGAGGCGTAGCGGGTGATCGCGATCTCGCCGGTATCGGGATCGACCTCGACCTCGCAGATGGCGGTGCCGTTGGGAAACACCGGCTCGTGCATCTCGTTGTCGGTGACCACCGCGATGCCATCCTTCAGCGCCTCGGGCAACTTATGCCGCGCCGCCTCGGCGGCAAGCTCGAGAAAATCGAAGGTCAGATTGGTGTCGCGCGAGGCGAAGCGGCCGTCGCTGAACGAGACGCTGTCGGTTGCCGCGCCCATGACGATGGCGGCGATCGCCTTGCCCTTGGCGATGAGATCGACCGCGGCTTTGGAAAACACTGTCGCGGCGTGGCGCATGGAGCGGCCGGAATGGGAGCCGCCGCCGACTTTCACCACGTCGGTATCGCCGAGGATGATGCGCACGCTCTCGGCCGGCACGTGCAGCAGATCCGAAACGACTTGCGCGAAGCTTGTCTCATGCCCCTGCCCCGCCGGCTGCGTGCCGATGACCACATCGACCCGTCCTTCCGGCTGCACCTTGATGCGCGCCTGCTCGCGCGGCGCGCCGATTGACGACTCCACATAGTTGGCAAGGCCGCGGCCCAACAATTTGCCGCGGCGCTTGGCGTCGCGTCGGCGCGCGGCAAAACCTTTCCAATCGGCGATCTCCATCGCCCAGTCCATGTTCTCCTGGTAGCGGCCGCTGTCGTAGAGCATGCCGACGGAATTGCGGTACGGCATGGCTTTGGGCGGAACGAGGTTCCTGCGGCGCAGCGCAATGCGATCAACGCCAAGCTGCGCCGCGGCGGTGTCGACCAGCCGCTCGATGGCGAAGGTGACTTCCGGCCGGCCGGAGCTGCGATAGGCATTGGTCGGCATGGTGTTGGTAAACACGGCGATGGCGCGCAAGGTCGTCGCCGGAATGGCGTAGGAGCCGGGGATGAGGCCCGAGCCCTTGCTCAGCGGCGATAGCGACACGCAGCGCGCGCCGACATTGCTGATATTGGTGGCGCGCATGGCGATGAAGCGGTGCTTCTCGTCGAGCGCCAGCTCGACCTTGGTCACCAGATCGCGGCCCTGATAATCGCTGAGAAAGGCTTCCGAGCGCGTCGCGGTGAATTTCACCGGGCGGCCGATTTTTCGCGACGCCCACAGCACCAGGCCGAACTCGACGAACGTGCGGTTGCGGGTGCCGAAATTGCCGCCGACGTCGTGGGACAGCACGCGCAAGTTTTCCGGCGCGATGCCGAGCACCTGCACCAGCTCGCTCTTCTGCCGCACCGCGCCGCCGGAACCGGCATAGAGCGTATAGCGCCCGGTCGCCGAGTCGTAGTGGCCGAGCGCGGCGCGTGGCTCGAGCGGCACGCCGGTGACTCTGCCGATATGAAAATTCTTCGCCACCACGTGCGCAGCGCGGGCGAACGCCTGATCGGTCGCCTCGACATTGCCGAACACGGTCTCAACCGTGACGTTGTTCGGCACCTCGTCCCACAGCGCCGGCGCGCCGGGCCGCATCGCATCCTCGGAATGCAAGACGAACGGCAATTCCTCGTAAGTCACCTCGACCGCCTCGGCGGCATCCAAGGCTTCCGCCTTGGTCTCCGCCACCACCATGGCCACGGCTTCGCCGACATGGCGCGCCTTGTCGGCCGGCAGCAGCACATTGGGCCCGATGAACACGGCACTGCCGCCGGGCCCAGTGAGCTTCATATCGAATTTGGTTTTCGGCACCGGATCGTGCGGGATCGGCTCGAGCTTATCGGCTGAGCAATCGGCGCCGGTGAACACGCCGAGCACGCCTGGCATTTTCTTCGCCGCCGTCGCATCGATCGCGACAATGCGCGCGTGCGGATGCGGCGAACGCACCATCACCGCATAGGCCTGGCCGTCGAGACTGAAATCGTCGGTGAAGCGGCCCTTGCCGGTGATCAGCCGCGCGTCTTCCTTGCGCGGCAGCGGCTTGCCGATAAAGCGGTAGCCGGTTTCGTCCGGTCTGGTTTTGTCGTCCATCTATCTCGCCGGCATTGGGACTTGAGGCGGCCAGTCCTACACCGCGGCGGGGCGTTGTTGTAGCCCGCCTATCCGGTTTCCGCCGCGCGCGCATAGGCCTGGTCGATCAAGCGCACCGCCCGCGCGCAGTCGTGCACGCTGATCGGCGGCGGTGCGCCGCGTTGCCAGTGGTCGAGCGCGTCGCGCACGGCGGTGAAATAGGGCGCGGTGAGTTCGGTGCCCGGAAAGGTTTCGTCGCCCGCGGCGGTGGCGAGCTTCAGGATGCCGTCCTTCATGGTGAGGATGCCGTCGCGGCCGGCGAGCTTCCACTCGCCGTCGGTGCCGTCGCGGGGAAAGCCGTTGCCGACTTCGACGGTGCCGAGAACGCCGCTCGCCGAACGCAGCATGACCGACGCATAGTCCTCGACCGCGCACGCGTGCGCACGCCGGCTGAGCTGGGCGCCGGTCACCTGCGCCGCCTCGCCGGTCAGGTGCAGGAACATGTCAAACCCATGGGGGCCCAGGTTGCGCACGCAGCCGCCGCCGGCCTCGGCCGGATCGAGCATCCAGGCGCAATCCCAGGCCGGATAGCGCGCCGGCCCCGGCCGGTTGATGCGGACATAGATGTGCGACAGCGGCCCGAAACGGCCGGCGTCGATCAGCGCGCGGGCACGCTTGGCAAAAGGCGCGTAGCGTTGCGCCAGCGGCACGGCGACGAAGGCGCCGAGCCGCGCCGCCTTGGCCGCCACCGCATCGACCTCGGCGGCGCTGATCCCCATCGGCTTCTCCATCAGGAACGGATAGCCGGCATCGAGCAGGTCGTGGGCGATGGCCGCCATCTGCCGGTGCCGCCCCAGCGCCAGGACGAAGTCGGGGCGGGTCGCCGCCAGCATCTTGCCGTAGTCCGCAAAAGTCGGCGGGTTTCCCACCTCGGCCGCCCGTTTCGCGAGAATTTCGGCGTCCGAATCCTGGATGGCGACCAGTTCGACGTCCGGCATGGCCAGGAGGTGGCGCAGATAGGCGGCGTCGTTGAGCGCATGCCAGTGGCTCACCCCGACGGCAGCGATGCGGATGGTCATTGGAACTCTCCCCCCTCGGTCTTGGTTGGCAAAGTGGCGCCCAAAGCGATGCCGTACAAGAGAACCACTGCCGCGGGCGCCACGACTAATACGTGTGTCGTTGCGAATGCGCGGAGCTTTTGGCTCGGTGGCGTCAAGCGGGAGTTGGTGTAGTGAGTAAGCTCATCCATCGCGTTTGGCCGGCCGCAGATGTCACGCCCTTCATCACCGCCCTGTTGCTGGGTGTCTCTGCATACGGCTTTTTCAAGCTCAGCGAGCTGATGTTTTAGGACGGTTTGGCGAAGCAATCGCGGTTTACGCCCGTCTCTGACGGGGCAATGAGGGCTCGCGCCCATTGCAGCATTTCGAGATCGCCGTCGGAATTGCCCAAGGCCGCGATCGGGCGGCGGCCGATAAATTCGTTGATGCCGACCGGCTTGCCCGCCCCGTCATCGACGACATTCATTTCCGGCAGTCGGAACAGCTCCGGCCGGCCGTCGCGCAATCAAGATGTCCTGTTGATGTGGCGGCTGACGCCACGGGAACGCGGAGTCAGCCGCCGTCCGACAGCCGTCAAAAGGATCAAACCCGCCGTCGGAATCCGATGTGGTGCCCCAATGGCTGGGGCGCCCACTTCATCGTAGTGCGCCAGACGAGGTCGAACTCAGAAAACTAGAACCGTCTATGGCGCAGAGGGGCAGCTCTGCAAGCCGGAACACGCCGCAATCGTATATCCCGCAAAAATGTTTCCGGCCCTCTCCACCGCCTCGTCGGAGTATTGGCAGTTGAGGAGTTCTTCTTCAGCTTGATCAAGATCGATGGTGGTATTAGTCATTGGGTTGATCTCTTTGTTCGCCCGCGGCGCCGGCGATCAGGGGGCGGTGGTTGTTCGTCTAAGCCCGCGCCAGGCAATAATACCGACCAAGAAAAAGCCCGCGCAAGTGATATTTTGAGCCAAGGATCGTGCTTGGCAATGCTTGGGTATTAGGGCTTTACGCCCGTCTTCGACGGGCTATGGCGTTTCGCGCCTTTGCCCACCCTGCGGCGGCCGCTATTCGAACGCAAAAATGCGCTTCCAGTCGTTCTTCATATCGACCACGGTCCATTTATTCACCGCCGCGGCGTCGAGCGCTTTGTCGAGGCGGCCGAAGGACGTGTCGCGGTCGTAGGCGTATTCGCGCTCCGCATCGGTGTGGTGGACGATCAGGCCGAGCCGCGGGCCGCCGGTCAAGGTCGCCCATTGCAGCATCTCGAGATCGCCGTCGGAATTGCCGAACGCCGCGATCGGGCGGCGGCCGATATATTCGTTGATGCCGACCGGCTTGCCCGGCCCGTCATCGACGAAATTCACTTCCGGCAGACGGAACAGCTCGGGCTGGCCGTCGCGCATCTGGAATTTGGTCTTGATCGACGAACCCACCACCTGCTCCGGCGGCATGCCATAGACGCGCTCGGTCCACGGTCGCATGAACTCGACGCCGCCGCCCGAGACGATGAAGGTCTTGAAGCCGTTGGCGCGCAGATAAGCGAGCAGCTCGATCATCGGCAGGTACGACAGCTCGATATAGAGGCGCTTGAAGCGCGGGTGGCGCGCGGTCGTGATCCAATCGGTGACGATCTTCTCGAATTCCGCGGTGGTCATGCCGGCGTGCGTCGCCATGCCGAGTTCCACCAGCCCGCGCTCGCCCGCCGCCATGAGCGTTTTCATGTCGCCCTCGAGCACCGCCTTGAACGGCTGGGTGGTCGCCCATTCCGGATGCTGCGGCGCCAAAACCTTCACGCGATCGAGGATGAAGGCCAGTTGGGTGTACATCGGATGCTCCACCCACAACGTGCCGTCGTTGTCGAATGTCGCGATGCGCTCGGGTGGCGGCACGAAATCCGGCCCGCCTTGCCGGGTGACGCGGGCAACGAAGTCGGTGATCGCTTGTTTGCTCGGGCCGTCGTTCCACGACGGCAGCGGGCCGTCCGTCGCCGCCGTCTGCGCCAGAGCCGACCCGGGCAGAAGCGATCCCGAAAATGCCGGAAGCACCGCCAGAGCAGAGACCAGCGCCCGACGGCTGACCCCAGAGAAGAAAGGTTTTTGTGACATGGCTGCTACCTATTTGACACTTCCATCGGGGCGCCCCGCCGGAGGTCCCGGGTCCCGCGTCTTGTCCAAAGAGCCCTCTAGGACGCCAATGCCAAAGCCGTGAGTTCCTTGCGAGCGGTACCAAAACTGCCAAGCTGATAAACCGACGCCCCCGCTGGCGAGAACGTGAACGCCTCAAACGGCTCGGCGAGTATTTTCTTCAGGTAGACGATAGTGGCTACGCCAATGGTGACGTGCGGATTGAATTTCTTGCCGGCTGCGATCTTCACAAAATCGGCCACGTAGTCGATCAGGAACGGTTGGATGTCACGGCCTTTCTCGGTGGACATGAACGCTGCGGTGGTCCCGGTTTTCACGGTGAAAGGCATCACCGCGTCGATGAGTTCTTGTTGAAGCCTGTGCAGATCTTCGGTTGGCTCTGCAACGATCCCGGCAAGACCGATCGGCGGTGAGGGGATGTAGTAGTACTTGAATGCCTTCAACTTCCAGCTCGTCGGCTTCTCACTGGTAAAAACCTTACTTGCCGCGGCGTAGACCTTGTCGAGATCAGCGGTGTGCACGAACTGCTGCAGTATCGAGATGTGGGGGTGGTGCGTCGCGTCGAGAGCAAAGCCTTTCGGAAAGGCCTTTAGCAGGCGGGCGTTGTCCGCCTGCGCGTGCTCGATCATCGTTGCGTCCGGCTCCAGCGCAATGTCGATGGCCGTCACCGCGTTTTCCTCTGCGCTGGACGCACCTACAGAGCCGAACAGCGACACCAAGCCGAAGCCGAGCGCGGCCAAAAATTGCCTGTATCCCGGCATATTCCTCTCGAGTATCTCGTGATGAATGTAAGCGCGGCTACACGAATGAGCGGGCGCCCATGGCGAGGGCGCCCGCCTGTTGAAGGTTCGGCTATTGCCCTTCGTGAGACTTCATCATCGCCTCGATCTTGTCCTTGATCGCGGAGAGGTTGAAGGATGCGGCCTGCTGCATCGGCGGGAAGTCGATCAACGATTGTGCCGCCGCCGCCACGGTCTGCTGGACCTGGACGAAGCGCCAGAATTCGCGCGCCATGAAGTCGTTCATGTAGCCACCGCCCAGGTCGTTGAGCGTCTGGCCGCGGATCGACGGCGTGCGCTCGAACGGATCCTGACGCAGGTTGGTGATCGTCGGCATGTCGGTCGTGACCTTCTCGCCCGGCCAGCCGAACGGCTGCTGGTAGAACTGGTACTTGAAGTCGTCGATGCGGATGGCGCCGAGTTGCGACTCGCCGAAGTAGAACAGCTCGTGCCGCGCCGACGGTCCTTTGCCGGTGATCAGATCCGTCTGGTTATAGCCGTCCAGATGGTTCTTGTAGGTCTGGCCGTTGATCTGCACGCCCTGCAGCAATTGCTGCACGATGTTCGGATTGCCCGCCGCCGCGACCAAGGTCGGCAGCCAATCCAGGCCGGAGAAGATACCGTTCTCTATCGAGCCCGGCTTGATCTTGCCCGGCCAGCGCGCGAGGCACGGCACGCGGAAACCGCCCTCGTACACCGTGCCCTTGGTGGCGCGGAACGGCGTCATGCCGCCGTCGGGCCAGGTGAAGACTTCGGCGCCGTTGTCGGTGGTGAAGATCACGATGGTGTTGTCGGTGACGCCGATGTCGTCGAGGTGCTTGAGCAGATCGCCGATGTCGTCGTCCATCTGCGCCATGCCGGCTTCTTCCAGGCCGAAATTGCTCTCGTAGTTCATCTTCGCCTGGTACTTTTGCGCGAGGTAAGTGAAGACGTGCATGCGCGTGGTGTTGTGCCAGATGAAGAACGGCTTGTTGGCCTGCTTGGCGCGATCCATGAAGCCCTTGGTCTGCTCGACCAAAACTTCGTCGAAGGTCTCCATGTCGTATTTGGCGTCGCGGCCCTTCTGCCACATCTGGTGGTCCTGGGTCATATCCTTGAACGGCTTGAGCGGGCCTTCGTCGACGATGCGCTGCTTGCCGACCTTGCCCCAGCGCGGCATCACGGTCGGATCGTCGGTATCGGTCGCGTAGGAATGCACCAGGTTGCGCGGGCCGTATTTGTCGATCCAGTCCTGCGGATAGTCGAACCAGTACGGATCGGACATCGCATCGAGGTGATAGAGATAACCGAAGAATTCGTCGAAGCCGTGCACCGTCGGCAGATATTTGTTCAAATCGCCGAGATGGTTCTTGCCGAACTGGCCGGTGGTGTAGCCTATGGATTTGAGCAGAAGCGCCGTCGTCACCGACTGCTCCGGCATGCCGACGTCGGCGCCGGCCTGGCCGACCGTGGTGAGACCGGTGCGCAGCGGGATTTGCCCGGTGATGAAGTTGGCGCGGCCGGCGGTGCAGCTCGCCTCCGCGTAGTAGTCGGTGAAGCGCATGCCGTCGGCGGCAAGCTTGTCGAGGTTCGGCGTCTTGCCCGACATGATGCCCTGGTGATAGGCGCCGATATTGAACCAGCCGACATCGTCGCCCATGATCACGAGAATGTTCGGCTTCTGGCCGGCTGGCGCCGCCTGCTGCGCTTGCGCGACGGCTTTCTGAACGCTCGCGGCCGTGCCCAGCGCCGATGCGGCGGCGAGCGTCGTGCCGGCGAGCAGCATATTGCGGCGGCTCAATGCGGCTTTGTTGTCGCCTTCGTCCTTATCGCTCATGAGGGTCTCCTCTCCCGGATGATGCAGCGGAATCCAACGTGGCTCGTCGAAGTATCGACCGGCTGCGCATGGCGCGCCGCCGGCCGGTAGCGGCGTCATGGGTTGGGGGCGCAAAGATGCGAGTCGCCCCTTTAGGCACTCTGCGTGATATCGAAATATGAATCTTAGTTCGCGGCCGTCGTTCCGCCGCGCGGACCGTCACGACACTCCGTCAGTGCGGACGTCCCGGAATTATGCAGGCCGTGAACGGCACCGTACAATCACGAAAATGTTTACTGGCAATAATGCTGACCTATTCGTTTTCGCAGTGCACCAAACACTGTGCCGGCAGCTGTAAATACGTTTGCAATGTCAAGTCGCTGCACTCATTCAAGGCCGCGAGCGGCTTTGAATATACTGGCTGCATTTATTTCAAAATTGAACTTCGTATGACAACGGACATTGACCGATCGCTGTGTACGAATTTCGATGAATAATTCTACCCTCTTAATCCAACCGCACCGCCTGCCCGGTCGCGACCGCGCGCTCGATGGCATACGTGGCTTTGAGATTGAGCATGGCCTGCTCCGGCGTCGCGTGCACGCTGCCGCCGCGGCCGGTGGCGAGGAAATCGAGCCACGAGCGCGTTTCATTACCAAGAGGTCCCCAAAAATCGCCCATCGCCCAATCGCCCGCGGTGTTGCTGCCGAGGAACGCCAGATTAATCGAATGGCCGGGCACGTAAGGGTGCGGAATACCCTTCTCGGAAAAAATCAGATGCTCCATGTGATCGTCGTCGATGATCATGGTGCCGTCCGAGCCTAACAGCTCGACGCGATCCGATTGGCCCTGCGTCGGATAATTCGCCGGCAGCGCATAGCTGATGCCGAAATTGACCACGGCGCCGTCGGCAAAGGTGACGATCGCCCAGGTGACGTCATGGGCGCTGTAGCCGGCGTCGCGGAAAATGCCGTGCTGGCCGCGCGCCACCACCTCGACCGGCGTATTGCCGTCGAGGAACCAGCACATCAGGTCGACGTAATAGGTGAGCACGTCGAGCACCGGCGTCGCATGCGGATCGCGCTTGAGGATGGCAAAGGTTTGCGCCCGTGAATTATAGACCCGCGCCAGCCCGCCGCTGATGCGGCCGAGCCGGCCGTGCACCATCTGCTCCTTGGCGCGCAAAAAACATTCCTTGAAGCGGCGGCTATAGCCGACGCGCAAGGTGCCGTTGGTCCGTTTAAGCGTATTGATGATGGCCTCGGCGTCGTTGAGCGACAGCGCCAGCGGCTTCTCCACCAGCACGGCTTTGCCCAATTCGAGCGCCTTGCAGACCGGCGCGGCGTGCTCGCCTTCCGGCGTCGAGACGAACACGGCGTTCACGTCCGGATGCGCGATGACTTCGTCGTTGTCGGCGGAGTGAAAATGCGCGCCGGATAAATCCGCGAGCTTGCTGGCGTTGGCCGGGTCCTTGTCCGAAACCGCGACGAAACGCACTGCCGGGTGCTTGGCCGCGAGCCGCGCCCGCAACGTGCCGATGCGGCCGGAGCCAATGACGGCGATGCCGAGATCCTTTGTCGTCACATTCTCCTCCCTTGCGTTCCGTCCGCCTCCTGCCTCAAGCTAGGCCGCGCTTTAAGGCAGGCGAGGCAGGAGATCATACATGAGTGCACGCGCTCTCGAATTCGTCGAGACCTGGGTTTCCGAGAAAATCGAGGAGATAAAGGTGCTTCCCGCGGAGGGCGACGAAGCGGCGGCCAAGGCATGGGCGGCCGAATGCTTGCAAGCCGCGGCGAACGAGGACATCCCGGCAGCCGAGATTCAGGAAGCGTTCGACAATCTTGCCGAATTCATAACCGGCGAGATCGAAGAGGCCAGGGAAAGGAAAGAGGCGCTTCCGGACGGCGAAGACGACGAAGAGTTGCTTTGGAAAGTGGAGGACGAAGAGGACGAAGACGACAAATAAGACGGGATGGCAGTGCGACCGGGTCGAGGACCGGGCGATGAACACCCAGCCAATTCGTCCTGCTTTTAAGGGTAAAGTGCGCGCAGTATTCTGTATCTGGAGGATCTGACAAATGCGTATCCTCGTAACGGCGATGGCAATTGCTCTCATGACGGTGTCCGCTCATGCCCAGGGCATGGGATGGGAGGAGGACACAAACACCAACACGATACGCAAACAACGCCAGATAAGACCAAAACGAAAGCCGACGAGCAGGCCTACAAAGAGGCGCTCAAGCGCATACCCGTACCCACCGAGAAGCCCGATCCTTGGAAAAGCGTGCGCTAGGCCGCCTCAAGAGGCGGCTCGGTCGCTTTTGACCGCAACGGACATCGGCCTCGGCAAATGCGCCTGGCGGAAAATATGGACTATCTGCCGGATCATTCCGGCTTGATGCCCGCGGACTTGATCACCTTGCCCCACTTGTCGGTTTCGTCGGCGATGAGCTTGCCGAAATCCGCAGACGAGCCTGAAAGCACCGTGCCGCCCAGGTCGGCAAGTCGCGCTTTCATCTTGGGATCGGCGATGACCGCGTTGATTTCTCTGTTCAGCTTGTCGACGATCGCTGAGGGCGTGTTCTTGGGCGCGCCGACGCCCTGCCAGCTGCTGGCTTCGTAGCCAGGCACGAAATCGCCGATGGTCGGAATGTCCGGCAGCGCGTCCGAGCGCACCGCAGTGGTCACGGCCAAGGCCCGAAGTGTACCGGCCCTGATATACCCGATCGTTGAAGGCAGCGGGCTGAACACGACCTGCACCTGTCCGCCGATCAGGTCCGAAAAGTAATTGCCGCGATATGGCACGTGCAGCATGTTGACGCCGGTCATCATCATGAACAGTTCGCCGAAAACATGAGGCGCGGTGCCGTTGCCGGCCGAGGCCATGTTGATTTTGCCCGGATTGGCCTTGGCATAGGCGATGAACTCAGGGATGGTCTTGGCCGGGAACGACGAATTGACCACCATGACGTAGGGATACCGCATGATGCCCGCGACCGGCGCAATGTCGCGGATGAAATTGAAACTGAGGTTGTCGTAGAGCGTCGCATTGATCGCGTTCGGCGAAGCGACCTGAAGGAGGGTGTAGCCATCGGGATCCGCCCTGACGACGAACTCGGCAGCAAGATTGCTCCCGGCTCCCGGCCGGTCGTCGACAATGAATTGCTGCCCGAGCTGCTCCGACAGCGATTGCGCGATCAGGCGCGCGACAATGTCGGTCGCGGACCCGGCCGGGAAGCCGACAACGAAGCGCACCGGCCGCGACGGGTAATCGAGCGCACAGGCAATGCGCGACATGGCCGGGAGCGCGGCAGCGCCCGCTGCCAGATGCAGAAATTGTCGGCGGGGAAGTTTCATGACCATGCCCCCTGACAACGCCAAAATTAACCCAATTGCGGCGCCTGGGAAAGGCGACGCGTGCAGGCACATTGACCTGAAATGAGACACTCCTCACCGTCGCGTATAAAATTGTGCAATCGAACTTGTGAGAGGACAGTATGCGCAAGAGCACCGGAGAAAAGAAGAAACCGTGTAAAAATTGCGAAGGAAAGGGCACTCTCAAGAAGGGAGATAAAATCGTGAGATGCCAACGGTGCGGCGGGACCGGCATCAAGCCGTCATAATTCGTCCAAGTTCGTCGGCACCTCGCCGAATGCTTGCAAAATCGTGGCGTCGCCGAAATTTCCCAGGTTCGGGTCGCCGCTGCGCTTGAACGCGAGCGCGCCGGCGTTGGCAGGATCCCGCGACATCGACTCGGCTCGCCGGATCGCAGCCCGTTCATTGGGCATCTCTTGCGCCTCTCCCGGCGTCGCGCCCTCCTCCGTCCTGACAAACGGCAGCGCTACGTAGTATGTCACGGCCATGGCTTGCCCTCTGCCGCCCGTACTCAATATCTATGTCTGGCAATGCGAATGTAAGCAGTATCCATGCCAGATACAGCGGTGCGCCGGTAATTTAGTTCGTGGGTGAGCAAGCGCCGGGTCTTAAAAGCAAAGTCCCGCGCATGCGCCGGCGTTGGCTAAACGGCCTTGTCGATGAGCTTGCCAGTGCCGGGCGGGGGCGGCGATGGCGACGCATCAGGCTCGGTCGGGGCGTCGTCAGTGTCGCGATCATTCTCGGGCTGACGCTTGGTAAGCCGCCGTGACGCTCCCGTTGTCGGCATAATTCTTTGGATGCCGATGCTCGGGATACTGAACTGGTCTCGCGTCTCCGACATTGCCTGCCACGCTAGCGCGGCAGGTCTCAAAAGAGCGCAATCGATTTGCCCGCAATCTGATACAACGGCAAGAGGATTTGTAAACCAGGGCGCCGACTCGCTGACGCCAGAGAAAGGAGAAGCAGCAGGATGAATGGGTCGATCAATCTCGTCCTGTACCAAATATCGATTTGGGCGATACCTGCCATCATCGCCATTACGTTCCATGAGGCGTCACATGGCTATGTGGCATACCTTTTGGGCGATGACACCGCATGGCGCCAGGGTCGTGTGAGTTTCAACCCACTGGTGCACATCGATCCATTCGGAACGGTCGTGCTGCCGGTTATGTTGCTGATGCTGCGCTCGCCGTTTTTATTCGGCTATGCGAAGCCGGTGCCGGTTAATTTTCGGGCGCTTCGCCGCCCGCGCCTGGGTATGATGTTGGTCGCGGCGGCCGGTCCAGGCATGAATCTCCTCCTGGCGACGATCGCAGCGCTTGGCTTTCATGTCGTCGGCTATGTTCCAGCTCCCGGGGCGCAGTGGTTGGCTGCAAACCTGATGAACGCTCTGGTGCTCAACGTCATTCTGGCGATTTTCAATCTTTTGCCGATCCCGCCTCTCGATGGAGGGCGCATCCTGGTCAGCGTCCTGCCCGGTTCGCTGGCGCGTTTGGTGTCTCGTGCCGAACCCTATGGCTTGCTGATACTCGTCGGCCTAATCGTCGTTTTGCCGCTGCTTGGCGCACGGCTCGGCATTAATCTCGACCTAATATCGCGGCTCATCATGACGTCGACCAATGCGGTCCTCGGCATCATTCTTCGGCTGACTGGCAACATATGACACGACCAACCGCGCCGTAGCGATAGGGTCGCTTTCAGGAGCAAAGCGGACATCGCGCCGGCACCGCAAATCGGCCGCCGCGGACCCATCTGGAAGGGGCGCGCCTTTCAACGAGTTTTCGAGGGCCGCTCGTGTGTTTCCAGACCCGGTTTATTTTTCCAATTTAGCGACCACCAGAACATAACGAAGAACAATGGGATCGCGACAATCGAAAACCACCAAGCTATTTGATAATATGCGGTGCGCCAATCAACCAAAATGGCAAGGCGGCTGATCTCCTTGGAGAAATCAAGTTTGCCAGGAGCGCAGTCGACATATTGGAGGAATGAATAAGAAATTTCCGAGACTCCAAGGCATAATGCAGCTGCGGCCAAAGATAAGATGATGATTAAGATCGCCAGCCATCGAGGCAATCCGCGATTGTGGAACACGCCGCCTCTTTCGGCGGCGAACGTCGTGGCGGCGACGACGATGCCGTCGAAAGCCAGCAGCGCCAAGCCTTTGGTGTCGAGAACGGTCAGAATGTCATAAAACGTCTTTACGATCTCCTCGCCATGCTCCGGATTCATTGTCGTTCCGGCAGCGTGCAAAAGTTCTATCTTTTGTAGTAGATCGCAGACCATAGTCGCTGCCTCCGTGGCGGCCCCATCAACTTCGATTTATAAGTATTCGCCTAAGCAATAATCCGATTCGATTGAATCGAATCATTGTTTAGGTTTCTTCTGTTTGAGCACGATCTTTTCCGAAAACCGGTTTCCACTTTTCGGGATCATGCTTTCGTCACTCGAATTCCCGCACCTCGTCCTTCAGATCGCTCCAGATACGCGAATAGATGTCGCGGAATTCCGGCGCGATGGCGAGCTCGGCGGGCGACGGCCGCGGCCGCTTGAGCTCGACGGGGATGATCGATTTCACCCGCCCCGGACGATTGGTGAAGACGACGACGATGTCGGAGAGAAAGATCGCCTCGTGCAGATCGTGGGTGACGAATAAGACAGTGCGCTTGTTGCGCTCCCACACCGAGAGAAACAGCGCCTGCAGCAACAGCCGGGTCTGGCTGTCGAGCGCACCGAACGGCTCGTCCATCAACAGGATATCCGGCTCGACGGCAAAAGTGCGCGCCACGGCGACCCTCTGGCGCATGCCTTGCGACAGTTCGTGGCGGAAATGGTCCTCGAATTTGTCGAGCCCGACCCGGCGCAGCCATTCGCGGGCGATGGCGCGGCGATCGGCGACGCCGCGCACTTCAAGGCCGAACTCGACATTCTCCGCGGCCGTGCGCCACGGCATCATGCCGTCGCGGGCAAACATGTAGCCGACGTCGTGGCGGATGCCGTTCACTCTCGCGCCGTTGACCTCGGCATAGCCCACGCTCGGCTGCAGCAGGCCGGACACGACATTGAGCAAGGTCGACTTGCCGCAACCCGACGGGCCGACGATGGTGACGATCGAGCCATCCGGCACGTCGAGCGAGACGCCGCGCACCGCCTCGACCGCGTCGCGGTCGCGCGGCCGGAACACGATGCCGATATTCGACAGACGGATTTTAGCCGGCGCCGGCATGTTCGAGCTCACGCGCTGTTGACCGCGGGCTTCCAGCGCAACAGCCGCGCCTCGACCTTGCGCATGACGGCGCTGAACAGCCAGGCGACCACCGCGAGCGTCACCAGGCCGGCGAACACCGCCGCCGTATCGAAATTCGCGGCGCCTGAGGAGATGACATAGCCGATGCCCTGATTGGAGGCGAGGATTTCGGCGACGATGACGCCGAGCAGCGCATAGGTCAGGCCGATATTGAGGCCTGCGAAAATCCACGGCAGCGCCGAGGGCAGTGTCACTTTCCAGAGAATGTCGCGGCGCGATGCGCCCATCAGCCGCGCGATGGTGAGAATGTCGGTGTCGACGTTCTTGGCGCCGCCGAGCGTGTTCACCAGGAGAATAAAGAACACCAAGGTGAAGGCGGTGACCACCTTGGCGACGATGCCGATGCCGAACCACAGAATGATCAGCGGCGCCAGCGCCACCCGCGGCAGGCTGTTGAGCGCGAGCACGAGCGGCGCCAGCACCTCGTCCCAGAACGGCGAGCGCGCCAGCATGAGGCCTGCGGCGATGCCGAGCGCCGAGGAGACGACGAAGGCGATCAGCGCCTCGAACACGGTGATGCCGACGTTGCGGATCAGGTCGCCGCTCAAGATCTCCTGCCAGAGCTCCTTGCTGACGAGAACCGGACTCGAGACCCAGAACGAATCGATCAGGCCGAAACTCACCGCGCCCTGCCACACCGCGAGGAACGTGCCGATCACGGCGATGCGGGCGAGCAAGACGCGCTGGCGCCAAGTATCGTCGACCGCCACCGACGGCATCGGGATTTCGGCTGGCGCGGCTTCGCTGTCGGCCATGGGGCGCTTTCGGTCAGCGCGTCGGCGCGCCGGCCTCGGGCGGCATGAAATCGGTGGCGACGAGCTGCTCGTAGGGCACCGCTTTCTCGATGGTCTTGGCGGCAACCAGCATGGCGCTGACATTATCGACGCCCTTCCTGGTCGCAACCGGCCCGTAGTTCGAACGGTATTTCGTCAGATAGGCTTTGACGACCTCGGGATCGGAGCCCTTCATGTAGTTGGCCGCCACATCCATCAGGTCGTTCATGCGCGCCGGATCGTTGATCACCGCACAGGCCTCGACGATGGCGTCGACGATGGCGCGCGCCGTGTCTGGATGATCCTTGAGAAACGCCGAGTGCACGAACACGCCGTTATAGGCGTAAGGATGAAACACGTCTGGCCCGCCGCCGCCTTCGATATCGGCCATGGTCTTGGCGATCTTGAGCGACAGCACGGCCGCGGTCTGGGTCGGCTCGACCGCCATGGCGGCATCGATCACCTTGTTCTTGAGCGAGGCCAGCATGGTGCCGGGATCGCCGACCGGCATGATGGTGACGTCCTTGTCCGGATCGAGACCGGCCTCCCGGAGCATGAACCGCGTCGCCGTATCGGTCGAGGCGCCGCGGCCGCTGATGCCGATCTTCAGCCCTTTCAGGTCGATGAGGTTCTGCGGATAAGGCTTATCGGCATTCGGCGTCGGCACGTCGTTGTGCACGATCAGGCTGAGCGGCGGCAGTTGCTGCTCGAGCACGAGCAATTTGAGGTCCTGGCCTTTGGAGCTCACGGTCACGCCGTGCTCGACCGCAAAGGCGCCGGACTCGGCGGAGCCGCTGACGAAAATATTGGCCGGCTGGATGCCGGTGCCGTAGATCAGTTCGACATCGATGCCGTGCTTCTCGAACAGTTTTAGATGCTTGGCGACATAGACCGGGAAGCAACAAAAATTGCTCTGGAAGATCGACATCTTGATCTGCTCGAGCGCCAGCGCCGGCGCCGTGAACAGCGCCGTCGCCATGGCGCAAGCGGCGGCGAAGCTTAGGGCCCGTCGCGTTAGTCCCCGCATGACGTCTCTCCCTTTTTCCGGCTTACGCCACTTTCTTGAATTCCTGCTGCCAGCGCCGGACGCGGCCCTCGTCGACCTCGACGCCGAGGCCGGGCCGGTCGAGCACCGCCAGGTGACCGTGGTCGACGCGCAGCGGATCGGTGACCACATCCTCGGCGAGGCCGGGACTGGTCACGGTCAGGCCCCAGGCCAGAGACGGCACGACCGCGGCGAGGTGCAAGGCCGCGGCCGAGGCGACGCTCAACTCGCCGGTCTTGCAGGAGATGTTGAGATTCATGCCGAGCCGGTCGCACAGCCGGCTTGCCTCGAATACCGGACGCACGCCGCCGAGCTTGATCGCCTTGAGACTCACGCCCTGCGCGGCCTTGGCGGCGTGATGGCGTTCGATGTCGTCGCGCGAATGGATACCCTCGTCAGCGCCGATGAGAACGCGGCTCGCCGCGGCGACTCTCGCCATGCCGGCGAGATCGTGGGCAGGCACCGGCTGCTCGAAAAAGCTCAAGCCGCAATCGGCGACCGCACGCACGTAGCGGACGCCTTCATCGGCGTTAAAACCCTGATTGGCGTCGGCGGAAATGAGGCAATCCTTGCCGAGGACGCGGCAAATGTCCTGCGTGCGCGCGGCGTCGGCTTCCGGCGCGGCGACGCCGACTTTGATCTTGTAGATGACATAGCCGGCATCGCGGCGTTGCTGCGCCTCGCGCAGATCGGTCGCGGCATCGTCGGAGCCGATGACCGCGAGCAATGGAATACGGTCGCGGCGCTTGCCGCCGAAGAGCGCGTGCAGCGGCAGCCCCTTGGCGCGGCCGAGGAGATCGTGCAGCGCGATCTCGACCGCCGCCTTGGCGCCGCTGTTGCCATACATCTGCGCGTCCATCGCCGCCGCCGCGCCGGCGATGTCGTCGGCCGGACGCTTGAGCAGGCCGGGCGCCATGTGGAGCACCGCCGCCATCATGCTGGCGACGGTTTCGCCGGTCATGGTCGGCGCCGACGCGGCTTCGCCCCAGCCGACGACACCGTCGTCGGTTTCGATGTGCACAAGGATATTGTCGGCGCGGGTGACGGTTTCGCCGGCCATCTTCACCGGCTTTTTCATCGGCAGGCTGATGGCGATGGGCTCGATGGCTTTGATCCGCACGCTGTTCCTCGAATCACAAATGCCGCGCGTCGGCGCCGGCCGGCGAAGTGTACCGGGGTGGGCCGCATGGCGACAAGCGGCGGTCGGGCTTTGGGCGAGCGGCAGCGCTGTGCCGGGTCGTCACTCCGCGGCGATGTGGTAGGCGGAGTCGGGCCCCGCATTGTCATTCGCCACGCCGTCGCCAGTTGCGGCGCCGGCAAAGGGTTTTGTGGCGGAGCAAATGTAATACGAGCTGAACATGCACTCGCTCATGTCGACATCGCCGGCGACGGCGCCGAGCTCTTGCCACGGGTGGATGAGCGGATTGCCGAGCATGGTGCGTTTCATCAGCCAGAGGCTGAACGGCAGCACCAGGCGCCCGCCCCATCCCGGCGGCACCTTGGCGTCCATGATGATGAGGCGGCCGCCCGGACGAAGCTGCTGCCATGCGTGCCGCAGCACGGCGCGATGGTGAGGCATGGTATTGTACGACAGGCTGAACAGCACCGCGTCGAGCGGCACGGTTGCCGCATAATCGGCAGCGTCGCATTCGCGAAGCTCGATATTGCGCCAGGCATTGGCATCGCGGAGCGCCCGCGCCTGGTGCAGCATGCCGGGTGAAATATCGACGCCGTAGATGCGGCCCTCGGGCCCGACCGCTGCGTGCAAATAGGGGAAGTTCCGGCCGGTGCCGCAGCCGATCTCCAGCACGCTGTCGCCGCGGCTGAGCCCCATTTTGGCTACCGCCTTGCGGCGCAAATCCGATGGCAGGAAGAACAGCCAGTCGAAAAACGGTATAAATTTCGCGATACGATCGTAGCGGCGGCTGACAACGTCGCGGCCGCAATCCACCCATTGATATGTCACGATTTTCGCCCCCGCCCCGCAGAACACTGTTTTTATCGCTCGGCAGCAGCCCCCTGCCGCCGTGGCGCGTATTGGCTCTGTTTATACAGAGTTTACGCGCTTCCGCAGTTTTGCGATCCGGGCTTGGGCAAGGCGAGGCGTCATATGGCCGCATGTTGATGACCGGGCCGCATAGCGCCGGCTGCGCGCCGTGACCTCGGCGCCCGGCATGGCGCGTGCCACGGCATCGATGGTATTGCGGTCGGATTGAACGCCATCGGCTTGTTATGCATTGGTGCACGAAATGATTATGTGCGCCGCTCCACTTTGAGCCTGCTCACTTGAGTTCGGTTCTTGGCATGGCTCGATCGGTTCAATTCCAGGAGTACCCATTATGCGAGCAAAATTCCTGATCCCTGCCGTCGCCGCGCTGCTGTCGCTCGCCGCTCCGTCGTCCGCGCAAAACCCGGCGCCGGCCGCGCCGCAAACCCCCGCCGGCCTGTGGCAGGCGGTCGACGACGACACCAAGCAGCCGACCGGCTGGTTTTTGATCGCCAATCACGACGGCGTCTATTCCGGCATCATCGCCAAGATGTTTCTAAAACCCGGCGAGGATCCCAATGCGGTGTGCAGCGAATGCAAGGACGATCGCCAGAACCATACCTGGCTCGGGCTCGAAATCATCCGCGGCATGAAGCAGGATCCCGAGAAGCCGGAAAAATATGTCGACGGCACCATTCTCGATCCGCGCGACGGCAAGGTCTACAAGGCCAATATGACGGTGACGCCCGACGGCCAGACCTTGGTGGTGCGCGGCTATATCGGCATTTCGCTATTGGGCAAGAACCAGTATTGGACGCGCTTGCCGGATTCCGCCATGAGCATGCTCGATCCGTCGGTGAATCCGAATCCCGCGGTCGCCGCGCCCGCTCCCGGCACCAAACCGGCCCCGGCACGCAAGCCACAAGCACCCGCCGCGCCCGGCGCGGCACCCGCTCCGGCTCCCAAATAGCGTCAATTCGCCAGCGTCAATTGACGCAGTGCGTTGAACTCACTGATGGCGAGAGCACTCGCTGCTCTCGCCATCTTTTGTCGGTCTGTGCGTATTATGGCGTGTCGCCGTACATGGCCTTCAGCTGGCCATGGGCGAAGGCGAGAGCCGGCGGCATATCCATCTTGCCGCCCATGATTTCGATATAGGCGCCGGATTTGCTGGCGCGGGCCGACTTCATCGCGTCATCGAGTTCGCCGAGCGTGGTCACACGAGCAGTGAACCAGTCGGCGCAACCGAGCGCCTTCGGCAATTCGGCGTAGTTCCAAGGCGCGAGATCGTTGTAGGTCCAGTTCGGATTTTCCTCCAACGCGCGCTCGATAAGGTAACCGCTGTTGTTGAGGACGAAGACAATAACGTTCGCTCCGAACCGTCCCATGGCGCCGATGTCGTTCGCAGTCAGTTGATGCGAGCCTTCGCCCGTGATCAGAATTGTGCGCCGGCTCGGGTCGGCAAGCGCGACACCGAAGGCGGCCGGGGTCGCCCAACCGATCGAACCCCACAGAACTTGCGCTTCCACCCGCACACCGTCCGGAAGGATCGTCGGCGTCACGCCGAGGCTCGAGCTCCCGGTCTCGAGAACGACCGTGTCGCCTGCGCGCAGGAATGCCGCGTAGCGCGGATAAAGCGCCGCCATCGTGATCTTGTCGGATGAGCTTGCCGTTTACCGGCGCAAGCCCTTCCGGTTTTCCCCGGTATGGCGCCGATGATGGTTTGAGCTTGGCCAGCTCGGACAGAATGTCCGCAAGCCGGACATTGGGGATCACTTCGTCTCCGATCCTGACGTCGTCGAGGCCGACGGTGATGAACCGGGACAGATCGAGATGGCCGGAATAGGCGGCCGTGGTGATGTCGTTCAAATTGACACCGCCCAGATCGAGGACGATATCGGCGCCTTCGACGATTTGCCGCGTTTTCGGCTCCGACACCGCGCCGACATACATGCCGGCAAACTGCGGATGCCCCTCGTCGATCATGCATTTTTCCATGAGCGTCGTGACGAAAGGACAGCCCAACGCTTCGATCGCCTTCTGGGCCTGCTTTTGCAAGCCGAGCCGCGAAACCGTGAAGGCCGGAAACGCGACGACGGATTTTGCTTTGTTGAGACGCTCGGCGATCATCGCCATCGCTTTTTGCAGCGCTTCTGCGTTCGATCGCGGCACGATCGGCTTCACGTCAGCCGACGCGACCGGGGATAGCGCGTAGTCCGACGGCACCGCGATATAGGCCGGCTGATTGTTGCGGCGCGCCTCCGCGATGACGCGCTCCATTTCGACGACACAGTTCTCCGGGTTGATGACCGCGTGACAGCACGCCGCAGGGCGGACAGCGCGACGAAATTGCCGAACACGCCGTCGCCGAGCGTGTGATGGGCGATCTTGCGGACGCGCTGATTCTGATAGGACGGCATTCCGACGAGGTGAAACACCAGCGATCGTTCCGCCTTGGCGCCCATGACGCCGTTTATGGCCGAGAGCTCGCCGACGCCATAGGTCGTCGCCAACATGGCTGCGCCGCGCATGCGCGCATAGCCGTCGGCGGCGTAGGACGCATTCAACTCGTTGGAACAACCGACCCACTTCACTTTCGCGCTACCATCGACCGCATTGCAGATTGGAAAAACATAATCGCCGGCAACACCGAAGCAGTGGTCGATCCCTTCTGCGGCAAGGCGCTCGACGATGTAATCGGCGACGCTGATCGCCTTGACCGTTCGTGACGACGCGTCGGACTGACTAACTGGCTTATTCATGGCGTACTCCTTTGCGT
>CAWHSO010000014.1:0-38168 GCA_963831975.1 uncultured Alphaproteobacteria bacterium | reverse complement strand
GGCCGTTACGGGGGTTTGACGTCCAGCAAGCGTAGCCCGGATGGAACGAAGTGAAATCCGGGTCGGCATCAACGCGGCACGATCGTTCCCGGATTTCGCCGCGCTCCATCCGGGCTACTTGCTAACCTGAAATAGTGCTTGCAAGGCGGTTTACGCCGCGTCTTCATCGTCATCAAGTTCCCCGAACCGCGTCCACCAGGGCAGGACGTTCTCCATGTCAAAAGGATAACGCTTCGGCTTACCGAATTCCTTGGCCGCTCCAGTGTCGCGGTGTACGTTACTCAGCATCCAGTTTTTTTGATATTTCTCTTCACTTGACGCCTTCAACGAAGCAAGGAGCGAGTTTTCGGTAGCCCGCGAGAGAATGGACTCGAGATCGTAGATGGGGCAGATAACTACGAACTTGCGATCTTCGGGCGTAATATTGCCGTCCTCGTCCGCCAAGGCATTAGCTTCGGCAAACACCTTATTTTGCGGGTCCCTCGAAATCTGCATGAATGGATCCAGCGTGACGACGACCGCGTGGCAGTCGGCTGCCAAGTCTTCTTCCACGAGGCTGCGGCGGACATGTGAGAATAATTGCCAGAGCTGGAAGATGCCCTTTGCAAGTTGCGCGTACTGCTTTTTAGCGGCTTCAAACGGATTTTCCGCGAATTGCGCCAGATAGGTCAGCTTGGTCGCTTTGCACTCCGCGACGATTACGAGCTTGCCTTGGTCTTTAATGAGGACATCAGGCGAGTTGAATTGTGCGCCCTTTGGTCCGTACCGGTAGGCACGGCGGACCTCGAACCGCTCCATCAGGGCGTCGATCAGGTCAGCACAATACTGCTCGAAGCGCGCATTGGCATCGTTGATGATGTCTTGCCCTCCGGAAATGATGTCATAATACAACCCCGCAGTAACGCGCAGAAGAATTGTTTCCGGGATCGGCGACATCAGCCGATTGGGTCATCAACGTAGATAAGAGGTGTTTTGCGGAGGATGCTCGGCAGGAGTGCCGTTGGAATTGGTGAGCGATGTTCATCTTGTGTTTGTGCCACGAGGGCAGCGGTTCCTGTCCGGGCTTCGTCGCGAGAGCATGACATCATCGGAAACGCTCGTTGAACTATCTCGTCGGTCAGCCCGACCTCCGGAACCGAAGTCTTTCGGGGAACCCAGGGGTCGGTGAGATAGGCGCTAAAAAGTCCAAAACCCGTGAAAATAAGGTCCGTAATTTCGAAGCCGTAAGTTCGTTTGAAATAGTCAGCGCATCTGCCTTGCGCGTACAAGTAGGCATAGCGGTAAAGCTGAGGCGTATTGAAGTAACCGCGCTGCCAATGAAATTGCCTCTGCGCAATCCGATGCATCTCGCCCCAGATAGTGAAGTCACCCGACAGGTAGCGCGCAGACTCGACATTTTCGAGCGAGCGTAATCGGTTTATCGTTTGCCGGATCGACTTAAATCTCGAACAGTCGAGCACCAGATTGCCCTGCTCGCGCGGCAACTCTTTTGGAACCAGAAACAACTGCACAATCAGCGTCTCTAGTTCCCATCGGTGGATGCTAAACCGGGATGGCGGTAACGAAGACTTTGTTGCGGCTTCGGGTGGATAGGTCGAAATGTACGCCTTAGCTACGGTCTCCCGACCGGACTGCAGAGCGTCAACAGCCCAAATCATCTGAAGAAACGTCGCATCGTTCGCCCGGGCGAACATCTTCCTTAGCTGCTGTAGGTGGTAAGCGACTTTGGCTTCGCTCGCCTTGGGCGGTCTGAGTTCTTTCGGCATACATGCCATCTAAATGAGCTAAATCAAAAAGCAAGTAGCCGCGGCGGTCACCTTCGCCATGCCATTGCCGAAGAAGCCATTGACGAAATTCGCCACCGCGGCGAGCTCGTCGTCGCTGTGGCCGCGCGCAAACGGCGACATGAAGGCGTGCTCGACCGGCAGCGGCGCGTTCGAGCCGGCGAGTAGGATCGCCATCAAATTGGTGGCGTCGGGATCGTTGACGGTGCGGCTGCCGCGCAAGTCGGCGTAAGGCGATTGCACGCCCTTGCCGTCCCAATCGCGGTAATTGGCGCGTTCGATGTCGGCTACTTCTCGCCGGACGCACGCGCCCAACCCAGCTAGCAAATTCGACCGCCTGAGCTAAGCTTGCCGGCGGGGCGAGGCTCGTAGGCAACCCTCGGGGGCTTTCCAATGACACGCACGATCTTCATGGCGGCGGCGCTTGCGCTCGCCGTCACGCTGCCGGCCATGCCAGCGCAGGCCGGGGCGGGCCGGACCTTCGTCTCGGCAGCAGGCAATGATTCCAATCCATGCACCATTACTTTGCCGTGCCGCAACTTCGAGGCCGCCTATATGCAGACGAATGCCAATGGCCAAATCGACGCGCTCGATCCGGGCAACTATGGCGCCTTGGCCATCACCGGGCCGGTCAGCATCCAAGGCCATGGGTGGGCTTCGATGTCGGCTGCCACCGGGACGGCAATCATCATCAACGCGGCGGGCGCGACCGACAAGATCGCCATAAGTGGCGTGGTGCTCGATGGTCTTGGCATCTCAGGCACCAACGGCATCGCCTTCAACTCTGGCGGCACTTTGCTCGTTCGCGATAGCGTGATCCGAAATTTCGGCAACGACGGTATCCTCGTCGATACGGACACTTCGAACCCGACTCACGTATTTGTGTCGAACACGCTGGTGTCCGATAATGGCAGTGATGGAATCAATTTTAGCTCCGGCGGCACGGGGGCGACGGCAGGCGTTCTCAGCCACGTCGAGATGATAAACAACGCAGAGAATGGTCTAACGATTACTAGCGCCAGTGGTTCTGCCCCGACCATCAATGTCACCGTCAGCGACAGCGTAAGCGCGAACAACACAGACGACGGCATCTCCGCCAATCCAGCCGCTGGAGCGACGGTGCAAGTCATGGTGCGGAACTCGACAATCGCCAAAAATGGCTCTTATGGATTGCTGGCGGACAATCCTGGCGCCACCATTCGCGTTACGCGATCAACGATTACGGGCAATGCCGCCGCATGGCTCGCTGCCAATAGCGGGGTCGTGTCGAGCTACGCCGACAACAACATCGACGGCAATACGAACGGCGACACCGCGACGCCGCCAGCCATCGGCTACAAATAGGAGTGCCTTACAAAGCAGCGCGGGGTGAGCATTCGGCCGGCCCCGCGCCGAATGATCGAATGGCGACCATGCGTTTGTTGCGGCGCAAATTGAAAGCCGCTGCGATGACTGCTATGGGTCACGAACGACCGATTCACGGTATCCGCGCGATGTCCGCTTCACCTCCGAAAGCGACCAGATCGCTGCGTCGCACTCAGTGACGCGTTGGGCCAACTCCAGACTCATGCAGCGCAGCAAGTAGGGGATGAGCGACCGGCCAAACAGCCGGTCTGGGAGCCGAGCACGCTATTGACAAGCGGACGCTGGGCCCGATGCTTGAGATCATGAATCGCGATGATTTGAAGCGGCTTCTTGGCCCCTTTCCAGTACGATGCCCACTTGATGCTGTCCTTCTGGAAACAGCCGATTGTGGCTTGTACGTGCGAGAGACTATCGAATACGCAGTGGAGACCGATGAGCGCGTCAAGTCCTTCCTGCTCGTGCCCAAGCATGTCAATCGCAGTGTACCCGCAATCTTTGCGCACCATCAGCATGCGAGCCAGTTTTATATGGGAAAGAGCGAAGTTGTCGGACTGAAAGGCGATGCAGATCAAGCATACGCTTCGGAACTCGCAGAGCGAGGCTATGTCGTCATCGCGCCCGATGCTTTGGCGTTTGAAGAGCGGAACTGGAGCAATCCTTCAGGATACGCCGAATATTACGAATTGGCCACGCGTCTCGTACAAGGCAGAACGTTACTCTCCAAATGCCTCCATGATGTCAGTGTGGCCCTTGATTACTTGGTGGCGCGCCCTGAGGTCGATCCGCTACGGATTGGGTTCATCGGCCATTCCTACGGCGGCAAAATGGCCATCTGGGCTTCGGCACTCGATAACCGCATTCGAGCATCAGTCTCCAATTGTGGATGCGTGAGCTACAAGCAGTCGTTAGTTCGTGACACTGGCGTGCAGATGGAATTTTGTCTGCCGGGCGTACTCCAATTTGGGGATGTTGAAGATATCGTTCGGCTTGTTTCCCCTCGCGCGTTACTTCTGCAAGCGACTTCAGAAGATGTATGGTCTCGGGGAGCCAGCGCGATATTTGAACATGCTGTATCCGCATTTCCAGGAGGAAAGCTGCAGCTTCGATGTTGGCCAGGCGGTCATGTCTTCACGCAGGAAATGCGACAAGCGGCATATCAGTTTCTTGATGAGCATCTACAGAGAGGGAATAACCCAAAAGGTATGTAGCTTTGCGCTGCATATTTTGCGACAAGAGCGCCTCCACTGTATTCCGCGAAAACTCGACATGTGCGGCGGTTGTTGCGATGCACTCCTTGCTTCCGAGATGGGTCATAAGCGACCGATTTGCGATGGCCGCGCAATGTCCGCTTCTCCCCCGAAAGCGACCGCCGCATTGCGTCGCGCAAAGTGGCGCGATCACATCACGGCCAAATTGACCGCCAATGTCCGCTTGGGGCCATTAAGAGACGTTCGCCATCGGGAGCAATTCCAACTTGGCAGATGATTTTTCCAACAACCAGGCTAGCGCCGCGCGCCGGGGATCATTCCGATAATTCTCACGGTCCGCATCGGATGCGTAACTGACTATGTGCATCTCGACGGTGCCATCCGGATTCCGCAGACGACGCTCCAAACGCCCGTTGAACTCGGGCAATAGCGGCAAGACGGCCTCCTCATAGGCTCGAAAGTCCTCGACACCTTCCGCAGGTATTCGGAATATGAGCACGAACGTTACGGGGTTGGTTTGATGGGCGGTCACAGTCATCCTCAGCCAAGATCGTCGCGCATTGAAGACCCCGTATTCTGCGGTCGCCGCCTCGCAGCGTCAATGACGGCTCCGGGTCATCGGCTGCCACGATCTCGATGAGGCGGCGCGGCCGTTATCACCCGAACAACGGATACGAGGCTGACGCCCTGCGTGTCAGTTACGGGCCACAAGCAGAAACACAAGAAGTAGTCACAGCCGCGACGCTCTGTGGTCGGCCCTCATCGCGTGCATGTGAACGCTCTTTTACCAGCGTGAATTATGAGATGACGATGGGGCTACCCGCGCGCGTCGATCTTGTCTTGCGTTTTGGTCTCGAAATCGCTGGCGTCATGGCGCTCACGCAGCTGTTCTTCAGGCGACCCGCTGGCGCGGTTGACCATTCGCCCGCGCTTGACGGCCGGGCGCTCGCCGATTTCTTTCGTCCAGCGTGTCAGGTTCTTATATTCGTGCGTCTGCAGGAACTTGCGCGGGTCGTTGTAGGAAGCGCCGTTCAACATGCCGTTGCCGTACCATGGCCAGATCGCCATATCGGCGATCGTATATTCGTCGCCGGCGATGAATTGATTGTCCGCAAGCTGCCGGTCGAGCACGTCGAGCTGGCGTTTCACTTCCATTGAAAAACGGTCGATGGCGTATTTGATCTTCACCGGCGCATAGGCGTAGAAATGCCCGAAGCCGCCGCCGAGATAGGGCGTTGAACCCATCTGCCAAAATAGCCAGTTCAGCGCCTCAGTGCGCTTGCCCCGATCCTTTGGCAGGAAGGCGCCGAATTTATCCGCCAGGTAGAGCAGGATCGCGCCGGATTCGAACACACGTCGCGGCGGCTGCTCGCTATAGTCCATCAGCGCCGGGATTTTGGAATTCGGGTTCACCCCGACAAATCCGCTGCCAAACTGGTCGCCGTCACCGATCCGGATCAGCCAAGCGTCATATTCCGCTTCACTGTGACCAGCGGCCAGCAATTCCTCCAACATGATTGTAACCTTGACGCCATTAGGCGTCGCTAGTGAATAGAGCTGAAGCGGATGCTTTCCGCGCGCCAACTCCTTCTCATGCGTCGCGCCCGCGACGGGGCGGTTGGTGTTGCTATAGCGCCAATTGGGACTGTCGTCCTTCTCCCAGACCCAGACTTCCGGCGGCGTGTATTCAGGTGTGTCAGTCATGTTGGGCTCTCGTGTGTCGCTCGATGGGTTGGCCGAATGAATAGAGCGATCGCCGATAACGCGCAACGCCTTTGGCGCTTACGCAAACGTCCGCTATGTGTCATAAGCGACCGATTTGCGATGGCCGCGTAATGTCCGCTTCTCCCCCGAAAGCGACCGCCGCATCGCGTCGCACCAAGTGAGGCGATCGCTATGGGTGCCGCGCTCGCGCTGATCGCTATTTCGGTCGCGGGTATACTTGGATTGGTCGGCTTGGGTTCGCTTGCTTCAAGCGTCCTACCGTGTCGGGGACGTCCGGGAGTTCGGCCCAGCAAATGACATCGAGATCAGTTCCGGCGATCGTGTCGCCTCCGACCCTGACCGGACGCCACTCCTGATTGCTCTCTACCCACGCGGCGACAACTCTCACTAAGATTGACGCTTCCAGACTTGATCGCCTTGGCAAGCGCGAGCGCAAGAACCTGCCTGTCTTTGGGCGGCTCACCTTCATTCCAGGATGGTTGATAAGCCATTGGCGAACTTCCCCCATGGAAAAGCTCCGCCGCGTGAGCGCTTCAGCGGAGCTAGTGGTGCCCTAGGTGTCTTGGGTAGCGCCTGCTCGCATTCGGATATGCGTACCGCAAAGGCGGCGCAATGCAGATTTGAGATTCAGGTTACCGACCTGGCGGACATGACTGACCATGCGCCGGATGACTACGGCAGCGCCTTGCGCGCCTTGTCGATGTCGGCTGTGGTGACTTTCGCCGTGCCGTTGCCGAAGAAGCCGTTGACGAAATTGGCAACGGCCGCGAGCTCGTCATCGCTGTGGCCGCGCGCGAACGGCGGCATGAAGGCGTGCTCGACCGGCAGCGGGGCGTTGGAGCCGGCGAGCAGGATCGCCATCAGATTGGTGGCGTCGGGGTCGTTGACGGTGCGGCTGCCGAGCAGGTTGGCGTAAGGCGATTGCACGCCTTTGCCGTCCCAATCGTGGCAATTGGCGCAGTTGCCGGCGAAGACCTGAACGCCGAGACCTGGAGGCGGCGACGCTTCGTTCGCGGCCGGCGGGTTTTGCGCGATGGCCGGTGCATTGTCGATCGGCGCGATGCCGCGCAGGTAAGCGACGATGGCGTGGACGTCGTCGGTGGTGGCGTAACGCAAGCTGTTGTCGACCGCTTCGGCCATGGGGCCGCTCGCCGAGCTGTGGCCGTCGGCGTGGCCGGTGCTCAGATAAGACGCCACCGCGTCGTCGTTCCAGCCGCCGAGGCCCGATTGCTTGCTCGGCGTGATGTTGTAGGCCTTCCAGCCCTGCAGCACGGCGCCGGAGAATTTTCGCCCGTTGTCGAGATTTTGCGCCACGCCGCGCGGCGTGTGGCATTCGCCGCAATGCTCCAGTCCCTCGACGATATAGGCGCCGCGGTTCCATTGCGCGTCTTTCGCCGGATCGGGCGCAAAATGCGAACTGTCGAGGAACACCACGTTCCAGAACGCCATCGGCCAGCGCTGGTTCAACGGCCAGCTCAGGGTGTTGGCGGGCGGCGTCTGGTTCACGGCCGCGACATCTTTCTGCAGGTAGGCGAACAGATCCTGCAAATCCTCGTCGGACATCTTGGCGTAGGCGGTATACGGCATGGCCGGATAAAGCCGGGCGCCATCGGGCCGCACGCCGAGCCGCACCGCGCGGGCGAAGTCGGCGAAGTTGTAGGTGCCGATGCCGGTGTCGCGGTCCGGCGTGATGTTGGTGGTGTAGATGGTGCCGAGCGGCGTCTTCAGCGGCAGGCCGCCGGCCAGCGTCTGGCCGCCCGGCTTGGTGTGGCAGGCGGCGCAATCGCCCAGCGTGGCGATATATTGGCCGTGCGCCGCATCGGGCTGACGCTGGGCGAGCGCGGGGGAAATTCCCGGATCGGGAACGTGAACGGCGATCACTACGGCCGCGGCCACCGCTGCGGCGATAACCAGCAATGTGATCGCCCATGGCTTACGGACCATATGTCCGACTCCGCTCAGGGCTTGTGACCTGTCATATGTAATCCGCGCAGAAATCTCTCACAACCCCGCTTTCCAAGCGATCACCGGCGCGGTCCATTCGCCTCGTCATTGCGAGCGAAGCGAAGCAATCGAGGACGGCGGCGCTGAGCTGGATTGTTTCGTCGCGGAGCCTGTCATCGGGCCGGCCACTTCGGGCCGGACCCGTTGGCTCCTCGCAATGACGGTGCGATGGGACCGAACCTAGTGATGATAACCGATGTCGGCACGAACCTTGCCGCGGAACACCCAATACGACCAGGCGGTATAGGTCAGGATCACGGGCAGCAGGAACAGCGTGCCGATCAAGAGGAACTCCTGGGTGCTCGGCGCGGCTGCGGCCTGGTAGAGCGTGAAATGCCCCGGCACGATCATCGGCCACAGGCTGATCGCAATGCCGATGTAAGACATCACGAACAGGCCCAAGCCGGCGATGAAGGGGCCGTATTCGGAAGCGTTGTGGAGCGAGCGCCACGCATAGAGCACGAGCGCCGCGGTCATGATCGGCACCGGCGCCAGATACGCGATGTGCGGCCAGGAGAACCAACGGGTGGCGATTTTCGGATCGGCCCACGGCGTCCACAGGCTGACGACGGCGATGGCGAGCACCGTGCCGATCAGGCATTTGCGGCCGAGCGCGCGCGCCCAGTCCTGCAAGCTGCCCTCGGTCTTGATGATCAACCAGCCGGCGCCGAGCAGGCCATAGCCGAACATCAGGGCGATGCCGCAAAAAATCGAAAACGGCGTGAAGCAATCGAACGAGCCGCCGACGAAGTGGCGGCCTTCGACCTGGTAACCCTGGATGAACGAGCCGAGCACCACGCCTTGGGCGAAAGCCGCCAGCGCGGAGCCGGCGGCAAACCCGTGATCCCAGAACGTGCGGTGCTCGGCGTCGCGGTAGCGGAACTCGAACGCCAGCCCGCGGAAGATCAGCGCCAGAAGCATCAGGAGAATCGGGAAATACACCGCGGGAATGATGATGGCGAAGGCGACCGGGAAGGCGGCAAGCAGGCCGACGCTGCCGAGAATGAGCCAGGTCTCGTTGCCGTCCCAGATCGGCGCGATCGAGTTCATCACCAGAGAGCGCGCGTCGCGGTCGGGCGCGAAGTTGTAGAGCATGCCGACGCCGAGATCGAAGCCGTCGAGCGCGACATACAAGAAGACGCCGATGGCGAGGATGGCGGTCCAGATCGGAACGAGGTCGAGCGCGGCCATCAGTGTGTCTCCGCGGTTGCGGACGCGAGCGCCTCGATCGGTGATTTCGGCCGGCCGCTGTCGACGGCAGCATCGTCCTCCGAGGCGACGGGGCCGCGCCAGACGAAACGCAGCATGGTGTAAATGCCGGTCGGGAAGATGATCAGATAGACGGCGACATAGAGAATGAGCGACAGCAGCACATTGGCGCCGGTCAGCGACGGCGAAAACGAATCCGCCGTGCGCATCAGGCCATAGATGGTCCACGGCTGGCGGCCGACTTCGGTCGTGGTCCAGCCGGCGATCACGGCGATGAAGCCGAGGCAGACGGTGAATTGGCAGGCTTTGAGATACCAGCCGGTGTCATCGAGCCGCCTGCGCCACAGCAAGAACAATCCGCAAGCCACCATCGCGAGCATCAGCACCGCGATGCCGACCATGATGCGGAAGGCGAAATAGACGATCGCCACCGGCGCGCGCTGGTCGGGCGGAAAATCCTTCAGGCCTTTGACGGCGCCGTCCCACGAATGGGTGAGATAAAGGCTGCCGAGTTTCGGGATCGCGATCTCGGCGATGTTGCGCTCTTCTTTCTGGTCGGGCCAGCCGATGATCGAGGCGGGCACGCCGCTGCCGCCGTCCCACAAGCCTTCTATCGCCGCGAGCTTGGCCGGCTGGTGTTCGAGCGTATTGAGGCCATGCAGGTCGCCGAGCACGACCTGGATCGGCACGAAGATGACGAGGAACCACAGCGCCAACCGCAGCATCATGCGGCCTTCGCTGGGCGATTGTCCGCGCCGCACCGTGTAGGCGCCGACGCCGAGCACGACGAAAGCGGTGGTCACATAGAAGGCGCTCACCGTATGGGCAAAGCGATACGGCAGCGACGGGCTGAAGACGATCGCGAACCAATCCTTCGGGTAGAACAGGCCGTCGACCACTTCGTAGCCGACCGGCGTCTGCATCCAGCTGTTGGTGGCAAGGATCCAGAACGCCGACGACAGCGTGCCCACGGCGACCAGCACTGCGGCGACGAAATGCATCGCCGGCGGCACCAGCTTGCGGCCGAACAGTAAAACGCCGAGGAAGGTCGCTTCGAGAAAGAACGCGGTCAGGCCTTCGTAAGCCAACAGCGGCGAGATGATGTTGCCGGCGGCGTCCGACAGCCGGCTCCAATTGGTGCCGAACTGGAACGGCATGACGATGCCGGTGACGACGCCCATGCCGAATGAGATGGCGAAGATGCGCAGCCAGAATTGCGACAGGTTGAGGAAGACCGCACGTCTGGTGAGCGCATAGACGCCCTCGAGGAGGGCGATGAAGGAGGCGAGCCCGATGGTGAAGGCCGGCAGCAAAATATGCCAGCCGACCACCCACGCAAACTGCAGGCGCGAGAGGAATTCCGGATCGAGCGACATATCCGCACTCCTGTTGTCGTTGGCCCTTTTGAGGCGACCGTCACGCAGGTCCCGACGCGGATCGAAGGACAGTTTAGCAGATGCCCGCAACCGACACGATAGCCATGAAGCGGCGAACGCAGATCGCTATCGATATGTTCCCGAGGCCTCACTATGATGCGCAAAAGCTGCCGTGATGGCTGCGTGCGAGGACATGTCCATGGATATGAGCGTATCGGTCGCCCCTGAAAAACAGACTGTATCGGCGGCGACGAAGTCGGATCCCGCGCGCAGCCCGAACTCAAGCGACCTCGACGAATGGCTGGCCAAGGTCGACGCCATGGGCGAGCTCAAGCGCATCACCGCCGAGGTCGATCCCGATCTCGAGGCCGCGACCATCACGTATCTCGTCGGCAGCGAGAAGAGCCCGGCGCTGTTGTTCGAGAACATCAAGGGCCATCCCGGCCATCGCGCGCTCTACAACATGATCGGCTGCAACCTGTCGCGGTTCTGCCTGATGATCGGCGAGGAGCCGGTCGATCATCCGCTCAAAGCCGTGCAGGCGCTGCAGAAGAAGATGGGCCGCACCATGAAGCCCAAGGAGGTGCCGGCCGAGTCCGCGATCTGCAACCAGAACATCGTGACGGGCGAGGCGATCGACATCCGGCAATTTCCGGCGCAGCGCATGTGGCCGCTCGACGGCGGGCTTTATCTCGGCACCGGCGACGCGGTGGTGACGCAATGCCCGGAGACCGGCCGCATCAATGTCGGCACCTACCGGATGATGATCAAAGGCCCGCGCGAGATCGGCGTCTATACGTCGCCCGGCAAGGACGCCACGCTCGACCGCGAGAAGTGGTGGAAGCTGGGCAAGCCGATGCCGATCGCCGCCGCCTATGGCATCGATCCGCTGTTGTTTTTGGTCGCGGCGACGAGCTTTCCGAAAACCGAAAGCGAGTACGAATATTACGGCGGCATCAACGGCGCGCCGATCGAGCTGTTCAAAAGCGACATCACCGGCCTGCCGTTGCCGGCGGGCGCCGAAATCATCCTCGAAGGTTTCGTCTATCCCGACGAGACTTTTGCCGAAGGCCCGTTCGGCGAGTTCACCGGCTATTACGGCCGGCCGAGCGGCGCCACGCCCTATATGCGCGTCGAGAAAGTCCGCTTCCGCAACAATCCGACCTTGACCTGCGCGCTGATGGCCGATGGTCCGGCCAACGAGGCCGGATTGTTCTGGGCGGCGCTGCGCTCGGCTGCGATCTGGGCCGATCTGCAAAAACTCGGCGTGCCCGGCGTGCAGGGCGTGTGGTCGATACCGGAAGCCGCCGGCTGGGGCATCACCGTGGTCTCGATCAAGCAGATGTATCCCGGCCACGCGCCGCAAGTGATGGCGCTCGCCGCGCAATGTGTCGGCGGCGCCTATTTCGGCAAATACGTCATCGTCGTCGACGACGACATCGATCCGACCAACGTGCATCAGGTCTTATGGGCGATGGCGACGCGCTCGCGGCCGGCGCAATCCATCGACATTTTGCGCGAGACCTGGAGCACGTTTCTCGACCCGAGCCTCAATCCGCCGGAAATCAGGCCGTGGGGCTCCAAGGCCCTGATCAACGCCTGCATGGACTACCGGCACATCAAGAATTTTTCCAAGCGCACCAAACTGTCGAAAGCGACCTACGAGCAGGTCGTGGCGCGCTGGAGCGAGCTTGGGTTTTCCGGCACGCCGCCGGTGCAGACGGTGTTCGAGGACTTCGGCGCCGGGGACGAAAGTTGACTAAACGCGGCAGTATTCTCCGGCGTCCGCGCGTACCAACGACGTTCGGCACGGCGTTACGAATGGCCATGGCCTTCGTCCTTGTTGCCGCGTTCGCGATGTCGGGTGCTGCGCAGGACACCACGGCGGAAGCATCTGCTCCGGCGGAAGCGTTTCCGAAACCGGACCGCCCGGTGGCGGACATTATCAGCCCGATTTGGCACGACGAAAAGGAACGCGACAAAGCCGGCGAACCGCAGCAGCTCGTTCGTCTCTTGGGCATCAAATCCGGAATGACGGTTGCAGATATCGGCGCGGGCAGCGGTTATTACGTCGCGCGGCTGTCGCCGATCGTCGGCGCGAGCGGCCGCGTCATCGCCGAAGACGTGATGCCGGACTATCTGGAAAACCTGCGCCGGCGCGTGCGCGATTTGGGATTGCAGAACGTCGACATTGTCCGCGGTGAGGCGCACGACCCGAACCTGCCGGCGCAGTCGCTCGACCTTGCGATCCTGGTGCACATGTATCACGAGATCGCGCAGCCTTACGCCTTGCTCTACAATCTCGTTCCCGCGCTCAAGCCCGGCGCGCGGATCGGCATTGTCGACGCCTTCGCGCCGACGGCGGAGCACGGTACGCCGCCTGGTCTGCTGCGCTGCGAGCTTAAGGCCGTCGGCTATCGCGAGATCAGCCTCGATCGGCTGACCGGCAGCGACGCCTACCTCGCGATCTTTGCTCCGCCTTCCGTCGCCAGCCGCCCGCGGCCGGAAGACATCGTTGCCTGCAAGGCGCAATAGCCCGGTAGCAACGTTCTGATGCTTGCTACGCTTGCGCGGCGTTCACGCGGCTCTACCGCGCCCGCTTTCGCGTTGTCCAGCCCGAGCGCCGTTGTCCTTCATGTTGCGGTAGACGCGGCGCAGGCAGCGCTTGAGCACGGCGAGCTCTTGTGGCGGCAGTCCGGCAATGGCGGTGGCTTCGTAGGCTTTGGCGATGGGAATGAGGCGGCCGACCAGCGCCTCGCCTCTGGGAGAAAGTTTCACCGCGACCTCGCGGTTACTGCTTGCCGAACGCGTGCGGGTGACGAGGCCGAGTCGCACCAGCCGTGTCACCAGCCGCGACAGGGTCGAGGCGTCTGTGCTGGTCAGATCCGCGAGGTCGATCTGGCGCTGCTGGCCGGCGCTCGCCAGCACGGCGATGACCCGCCACATGGCGATGCTAAGCCCATGGGGCGTCAAGGCTTCCGCGCCGAACTGGTCGGCAATGATGGTGCCGACGCGGTTGACCAGATAGGGCAGATAATCGCCGAGATCGAGCTTGGACGGGTGCTTTGCCACGGGCAAATTCCAGGGATGGGCTTGCGTCGATTCATGCATTTACAACTGTTGCATTATCACCTATTCTAGGTCGGCTGACAATGAAAAATGTGACTGTCGCAAGGAGGAAAGCATGGAGTTCGGTTATTTCACGCTCAGCGACAACCACTACGAAAACAACGATCGTTCTTCGAATCAGTTCGTCGCCGACATCACCGCCGAGGCGCTTTACGCCGACAAGCTCGGCATGCATTCGGCCTGGATCGGCGAGCATCATTTCAATTCGCTCGGCGTGCTGTCGTGTCCGGACCTGGTGCTGGCCTATGTCGCCGCCAATACCAAGCGCATCCGGCTCGCGCCCGCGGTGACGGTGACGCCGCTGCATCATCCCATTCGTGTCGCCGAGCAATGGGCGACGCTCGATCTGCTCTCCAACGGCCGGGTCGATTTTGCCGCCGGGCGCGGCTACGACCGGCGCGAATATGAGCCGTTCCATGTCTCGTTCGACGACAACCAGGGCATCTTCGAGGAGGGCCTCGAGCTCATTCGCCGATTGTGGGAGGCCGACGACCGCATCTCCCATCACGGCAAGCACTATTCGTTCGACGACGTGCGCATCACGCCGAAACCGGTGCAACGTCCGCTGCCGACCTATGTCGGATCGTTCTCAAAGCCTTCGATCGAGCTTGCGGCGCGCTTGGGCTGCGGGCTGATCGTGGCGCCGTTCGCCGCGGCGATGAGCTATGGCGGCTTGAAGCAGGTCGCCGACCTCTATCACGAGACCTGCGCCAAACTCGGCAAGAAGCCGCAGCGGCTGATGTGCAGTTATTTCACGCACTTCGCCGACACCAAGGCGCAGGAGGACGTGCAGCGCGCGCGGCAGATCCGCTACTACAAGGAATGCGTGATCCCGGCGCTGCCGGGCGATCCGAAAACCGCGCCGCCGAGCTACCGCTATTTCGTCGACATGGTCGAGCGGCTGGGCAAGGTGAAGCCGGAAGATTTGACGGAAAATTCGGTGCTGATCGGCTCGTCCGCGCGCATCACCGAAATCCTGAAAAAAGTCGAGGCCGCGGGCTTCGACGAAGTGATCCTTTATTTCAACGTCGGCCTGAAACCGCACGGTCAAGTCAAGGACGAGATGGCGCGTTTCATGGCCGAAGTCGCGCCGGCTTTCGGCGGCGCGGCGAAGGTCAACGCGGCATAGTGCCCGCGCTGTCATGGCCCGCGAAGGCGGGCCATCCAGTAGACGCCGCCGCGTGAATCAGGCGCGGCGATTACAGCACGGTTTCGTGATTACTGGATCGTCCGCCTTCGCGGACGATGACAGTGAGTATCACGGCAGCTTGGGCTGATACGTCAGGGGTGCCGTCGCATCGCTCTTCGCACTCTCCCGCGCCGGCAATTCGCCGGCGGCTTCCAGCACCGGATAGGCGACCGAGCAGATATGCGAGTGGATGCGCTTGAGGTCGGCGAGGATATCGAGATGCAGCGAGGTGGTCTCCAGGCTTTCCGGCCGGCCCTCGCGCAGGCGCTCGAAATGCCGGTCGGCCGCTTCGAGTTCGGCTTTGCGCAGCTCGGCCTTTTCGCGCAGCAATTTCTTCGCCGCCTCGACGTCGCCGGTCATGAAGATGCCGAAGGCTGACTGCAGGCTTTCGACGACGCGCTTGTGGAACGCGGTCAGCTCGGCGGCGCCTTCGGTCGAGAATTGGTAGCGCCGCTTGATTTTCTTGGCCGCGAGCTCGCACAAATTCTTGTCGATGATGTCGCCGATGTGCTCGAGATTGATGGTGAACGACACGATCTCCATGGCGCGGCGGCCCTCGCGCTCGTCGAGCGAGTTCGCGGGTGAGTTTTGTGATGTAGAGTTTGATCGCCTCGTTGAGCCGGTCGACCACGTTGTCCAGGCGCGACACGTCGCTTGCGAGCTTGCGATCGTTTGCCATGAGCGCGGCCATGACCTCGCGCAGCATGGCCTCGACGGTGTCGCCCATGCGCAACGTCTCGCGCGCGGCATTGGCGAGCGCGAGCGGCGGGTTTTCCAGCGCCGCTTCGTCGAGATAGCGCGGCATCGACGCGTCCGCTGTCTGCTTTTTCTCCGGCAATAGCCGCACCAGCAGCCAGGCCACCGGGCCAAGCAGCCCGATGAAGATCGCCGCCAGGGCGACGTTGAACAGCATGTGGAATTCGGCCGTCATCTTCGCGGCGTCGGGCTGCAGCACCGCCAATTCGCGCGCGATCGGTCCCAGGAACGGCAGCGCGATCAGCACGCCGACCAGGCGATTGAGCAGGTTGCCGACCGGCAGCCGCCGGCTCGCCGGATCGCCGCGCACGCCGGCCTCGAGCAGCGGATTGATGGCGCTGCCGAGATTGGCGCCCAGCACCAGCGCCAGCGCCGCCGGCTCGGTGACGAATTGCGAATAGGCAAGCGACATCACCAAGAGCACGACGGCGACGCTGGAATGCGCCGCCCAGGTCAGCGCCGCGGCGATGATGACGCACAGCACCGGATCGGTCGTGACGGCGGCAAGCAGCGCCCGCACCGCCGGCGCCTGTTCGGCCGGCGCCAAGGTGTCGAGCAGGATATGCAGCGCCAAGAGCGTCAGGCCGAGGCCGATGGCAACCCGGCCGAGCGCCTTGGTCAGGCTGCCGCCGCCGACGCGAAAAGTGACGAGGCCGATGATGAACAGCACCGGCGCGATCGCCGCGATGTTGAACGACAGCACCTGTACGATCAGCGTGGTGCCGACATTGGCGCCGAGCATGATGGCGAGCGCGGGCACGAGGCTGACGACACCGTCGGCGGCAAGCGACGCGGTCATCAGCCCGGTCGCGGTGCTCGATTGCAGCAGCGCCGTCAGGCCGAGACCGGCGGCGAAGGCGCTGAAGCGATTGCCCAGCGCCTTACTTAAGGTACGGCGCAGGTCCGGGCCGAACGCGCGCAGCACGCCGCTGAGCACCATGTGCAGGCCCCACAGCAGCAGCGCCACGCCGCCCATCAGGTCCAGGAGCACGATCGATCCCATCAGAAAAAACTCCTCGGGCGCAAAAACTCTTGTTTGCGCATGTATGCCCATGCGCCGACGCGCACAACCCAAAAAATGGAGTTTGCGTTGAAGGAGTTTCAATACGCGGCGTGGCCGCCGCGCTGTCATGGCCCGCGAAGGCGGGCCATCCCGTAAACTCCGCTGCCTGAATCAGGCAGGGCAACCACCACGTAGTTTCGTGATTACTGGATCGTCCGCCTTTGCGGACGATGACAGTTGGGCTTACGGATCGAGCTCGGTGTCCCAGTACAGATAATCGAGCCAGCTATCGTGCAGGTAGTTCGGCGGGAACAGCCGGCCGTTGCGGTGCAGATGCTGCACCGTCGGCTGGAACGGCGTCTGCGACGGAAACATTCTCGCCTCGTCCGGCGTCAGGTTGCCCTTGCGCAGGTTGCACGGCGAGCAGGCGGCGACGACATTGCTCCATGTCGTATGGCCGCCGCGCGAGCGCGGGATCAGGTGATCGAAGGTGAGGTCGTCGCGGGTGCCGCAGAACTGGCAGGAGAAGCGGTCGCGCAGGAACACGTTGAACCGCGTGAACGCCGGATGGGTCGACGGCTTGACGTAGGTCTTGAGCGACACCACGCTCGGCAGCTTCATCTCGAAGCTCGGCGAGCGCACGGCGCGGTCGTAATTGGCGACGATGTTGACCCGCTCCAGGAACACCGCCTTGATGGCGTCCTGCCACGACCACAGCGACAGCGGGTAGTAGCTCAGCGGGCGAAAATCCGCGTTGAGCACCAGTGCCGGAAACCCCGATGGCGATACATGAGCGTTCAAGACGACGCTCCCACCTCGAACTCAATGCCGCAGTGCGGCGTTGGGCCCCAGTTTATAGGCAGACGTGACAGGATTGTGAAGCCCGCTCCGGGGCTTACGCCCATGCGCCTTTATGGCCGGGACATTTCGGTCGCCCCGGCAAGGCGCGCTGCTTCGAGCGGCGCGCGCCCGCGGATCAAATCGGCGGCTTTTTCGGCGATCATGATGATCGGCGCATTGATGTGGGCGCCGACCAGGTCCGGCATCGCCGCGCCGTCGACCACGCGCAGGCCTTCGATGCCGAAGACGCGCAGCTCCGGATCGACCACCGCCAGCGGATCGGACGCGAGGCCCATTTTGCAGGTGCCGAGCGGGTGGTGCACGGTGATGGAATTCACAGCGATATGGGCATCGAGATCGGCGTCGGACACCGCGCTGTCGCCGGGCGCGATCTCCCGCGTCATGAACGCCTGCATCGGCGCTTGGCGGCAGATGTCGCGCACCATGCGTAGCCCGGCGCGCAAGGTCTTGCGGTCGTTGTCGGTGGCGAGGAAGTTCTGGCGGATGCGCGGCGGCTGTCGCGGATCGGCCGAGACGAGCTCGACCCTGCCGCGGCTCTCCGGGCGGAGCACCACGGCGCGGCAGGCATAGCTGTCGGCGTAAGGTTTTCGGAACGGCCAGAAATACGGTGCCGCCGTCATCGGCGCGGCATTGAAGATCAGCTCGACGTCAGGCAGCGCCGCGTCGGGCCGGCTTTTCAGGAACGCCATCTGGCCGGTCGGCAATTCGGTGGCGATGCCTTCGCCGCGCCAATAGGCGTTGGCCAGCGCCGGCACGATGCGGTCGAACCGCATCGCGCGGTGCAAGGTGCCGGGCCCTTTGCGCCCATAGGCGATGCTCGCCGAAATGTGGTCCTGCAAATTCTTGCCGACGCCCGGCAGCGCCACCTTCACGGCGATATCGTGGGCGCGCAGCGCGTCGGGATCGCCGATCCCCGACAGCAGCAAAAGCTGCGGCGAGTTGATGACGCCGCCGCTCAAGATCACTTCGCGCTCGGCATGCGCCGTCACCGTCTCGCCGTGCTGCAAAAATTCGACTCCGGCCGCACGTTTGCCATCGAAGATCAGCCGCGTCACCAAGGCCTGGATTTCGACCGTGAGATTGTTGCGCGCCAGCGCCGGCCGCAGATAGGCGTCGGCGGCGCTGCAGCGGCGGCCGTCGCGCACCGTCATCTGCCAGACGCCAAAGCCTTCCTGCTGGGCGCCGTTGTAATCGGGCGTGGTCTTGTAGCCGGCGGCAAGCCCTGACGCCGCGAAGGCATCGACCAGCGGATCGGAAAACCGCGTCATCTGCGTCGTCAGCGGGCCGTCGCCGCCGCGATAAAAGCTCGCGCCGCCCTTCCAGGATTCCTGGCGCCGGAAATACGGCAGCACGTGCGCATAGGACCACGCCGTAAGGCCGGCAGCGGCCCAGCGGTCGTAGTCACCGCGATGACCGCGCACATAGGCCATCGCGTTGATCGACGACGAGCCGCCGACGATGCGGCCGCGGGCGCATTCCAGGCCGCGCCCGCCGGTCGAGGCCTCGGCCTCGGCGAAATACATCCAGTCGTGCTTGCGCTGGAGCAAGAGGCGCGGCCAGCCGAGCGGGATCTTGATCCACGGATCGCGGTCCCAGCCGCCAGCTTCGAGCAGCAGCACCCGCTTGCCCTTGTCCTCGCTCAACCGGTTGGCCAGCACGCAACCGGCCGAACCGGCGCCGACGATGATGTAATCGTAGGTTTTCGGGTTCGGCATGGCGCCCATCTTATCCGCCACCGCGATAGCGGGGGAGGGGGCAATGACGACGCAAATATTTCTCTTCGCGCGAAGCTTGCGACTCCCTCTCCCCGGAGGGGAGAGGGAGGGGTGAGGGGGCTCGGACGCATGAGAAAAATCCCCAGCTTCCGAACCCCCTCACCCTCGCTCACTTCGTTCGCATAGCCGATGCTTCGCATCGGCGTTCTTGGACTAAGAACGGCGTCCGTAGGACGCCTACGCTCTCCCCTCTGAGGAGAGGTGAAATAGACACTCGTTCCGCGCCTCACAAATCTTCCAAGCGCACGCCGCGGCCGCTCCGCACGCTTTTGCGTGCCTTCTCGATCCGCCGCAGAAAGCGCGGATCGTTTTCCAGCCGATATTCGAACCAGTCGTCCTCCGACTCGAACCCGATCAGCACGCCGGCTGGCTTGCCATGCCGTGTAATGACGATGTCGCCCTTTGCCGCTTCACGCAGCAAATGCGACAGATCGTCCTTGACCTCGGAGAGCGGAATCTCCCTCACGCGGGGTTTCCGAATCGAGCCAGCCATGTTGCAGCCTCCGTGTGACGCCCCGCGTGGCGGGAGAGGTAACGCAAATTGTTCCTGCAGCACATTGCATTGGAGCCCGTAGCCCGTAAGTTGCACAATGTACTACAAAACACTACATTGCATGCTCGCTACAGGTAGCATCTCGTCAATGAGTCGGGCCTACTATGGTCTACGGAGATAGCCATGGCCGCCAAGAAAGATACGCAAAAGAACGTGACTGTAGTTGTCGAAAAGGTGGCTCGGAAGGGCCGCGAGCGATGGCGCGTGGCGTCTGGCGGCGAAATCAAGAGCATCACCACCCGTAGCGCGTCCACAAGAGCGATGGATGAAGCGATGGTGATTTACAGCTCAGCGCTCAAGCGGCTTGCCAATCGCTAAGAGACACTATCGGCTGAAACTGGCGGATGCGCTGAGCGCCCACGACCGCGCGCTCAGGACCGGCGGACTCGAAGGTATCCTCAGTCCGGGTCTTATCGAGTCCGCCATCGCTCGTCCTTATATCGGCTACTATCCACAAATCTGGCAAAAGGCTGGCGCCCTGGTTCAATCCATGGCGTCCAATCACGGCTTTGCGGACGGCAATAAGCGAACCACGCTGCTTCTCGTCCACACCTTGATCACCAATAGCGGTTACCAGCTGAAAGCGTTGAATAATGAGGATTTGGAGCAGGCGTTGGAAGACATAATTGTAGCCGGTGCTAGTCGTGAGACTTCCCTTCAGCAACTGACCGAATGGTTTCGTCTTAAAGTCGAGAGGTCGAATAAGTCTTTATTTTAGATATCTCTGCGATCGCCTCTTCCGCATCGAAGCCGATCGCTTCGGCCCATTCGAACAGCTCGATAAGGGCGATGCGCTTTTGTCCTATTTCTATGTTGCTGACATAGGATTGGGTGCGGCCCAGCCGTTTGGCGAGATCGACTTGGCGCAGGCCAGCACTCTTTCGGCGTTCGACTAGGAACGCCCGCAGGGCTCCGTGACGCCGGGCATCCAGGGTCCGAGACATTCCGCCTCCCGCTGTTCGTTACGGCAAGCGAAGCAGAATGCGCAGAATTTGCACCTCGATATATTGCACAAAATGATCGAGCGGGACGTCACGCCTCGCCAACGCGCCGCTCTGTCTGAATTAAGTCACACTCGAAAAAATTCGGAGTGACGCCGGTTGACCGTTCGCGGAACGCTCTTCAAGATCGACCACGGTGGTTCCCGCAAGGGATCAAAAGGGAACGCGGTGCACGTGCTCGGGGGCACGTTATGCCGCGGCTGCCCCCGCAACTGTAAGCGGCGAGTGTTCGGCCGGCATGACCACTGGGACGGTGTCGTCCTGGGAAGGTGGCCGAACACAGCGACCCGCGAGCCAGGACATCTGCCACCAGCAACGAGTCACGCGCGAACGCGTTGGG
Organism: uncultured Alphaproteobacteria bacterium; assembly: GCA_963831975.1. Lineage (GTDB taxonomy): Bacteria > Pseudomonadota > Alphaproteobacteria > Rhizobiales > Xanthobacteraceae > BOG-931. Next base: position 16,890 of record CAWHSO010000014.1, on the reverse strand, counting down.
CGGGGTGTCCTGGCGTAACGTTGAGAGTCCGGCCGTTACGCGGTTGCTGCCCGGGGCGAATGGCAGAGCGCGCAACAGCCAAAATCGCGGTGACAGGTTACGGTTTCGCCGTTGAGGCGTGGCAATGTTGCCGGTCATCGACAGCGGTCGCACGCGCGGCCGTGTTTCCGCACTGCGTTCTCTCCTCATCTCCACATCGGCGTTGACGGCTGTTGCGCTGTTGGCAACAGGCCCCGGCCGCGCGCAAACCGCGCCGCCGCCAGTGCAAGTCGTGCAAAACCAGGTCGCGCAAAACCAAGTCGCGCAAAATCAGGGCACGCTTCCTCCGGTCCAAATCCAAGCGCCGCGCAAGAAACCGCAGGCGAGAGCCAGAAAACCCGGCGGCCGCTTGTCGACGACCACCGCGCCGCCGTCGCCCGGAGCGGGTCCGTCGACCGGGCCATCGCCCGGAGAGGGCCTTTCAACCGGCCAGGCACTGGCGGGGATTCCCATGACGCCGCTCAACGGCGTCGCCGCCAGCGCAACCCGGTTGGGGCTGCCTGTCATCGAAACCCCGGCCTCCGTCGACATCGTCACCCAGCAGACGATGCAGGAGCAAGGTTACCGCACCACCACCGACACAGCGCTTGGCGCGGTCGGCGTGTTGTCCGGCGATGCCGGCGGCGCGCCGGCCGGGTTTTCGATGCGGGGCTTCAGCTTCAGCGAGGTGAATGTCACCTACAATGGAATTTGGATCGGCCCCCAGGACATCACGTCGCGCTGGATGGATACCGCCAATCTCGCGCAGGTCGAGTTCCTCAAAGGTCCGTCGTCCTTGATGTCGGGAATTAATGCGATCGGCGGGGCGGTCAACTATGTCAGCCGGCAGCCGACGTCCGGGCCGATCCAGAATGAGTTGGATATGTCGTTTGACTCATACGGTTCGCCGCGTACGCATTACGGCTCCGGCGGCAACACGGGGATGCAGGGTCTCGATTATCGCTTCGACGCGGTCGCAGACAAATTGAACAGCTTCATCGACGGCGATTTCCGGGATTTGACGGAACTGTCCGGACAACTGAACTATCACGTGACGAAAGATTTCATGGTGTTCGGAGCCACCGACTACCAAAAGGATTCCGGTCACGCCTATTGGGGCACGCCGCTGATCCCGACCTCGTTCCCCGGAGTTAGCCCCGTCAGCGGCGTCGTCTCCGGCACGGCGGTCAGTACCTTTTCCGGCAACAATCTCGGGCCGGTAACGATCAATTCGCGCACGCTATCGACCAATTACAACGTGGCCGATAACGCCACCGGCGCACAAAGTCTGTGGCTGCGCAGCGGTTTCGAGTGGACGCCGCTCAACACCGTGACGGTCAAAGACCAGGGCTATTACTACCAGGCCAAGCGAAACTGGATCGACAGCGAAACCTATGCCTTCGATGACGGGGCTGAGATCGCGGCCAACACGATCGACCGCGACCGTTTCGCCGTGTCGCATCAGCAGCATGTGATCGGCAACAATCTCGATCTGTCCTGGGATGCGCAATTTTTCGGATTGCAAAATCGCTTTGCCGCCCAATTGCAGACGAGCAGGAACTGGATCACCTTCAAACAAATGGATGACGGAGGATTTCCGCAAGATTCGGTCTCGGTCGTCGCTCCGGATCCGGGTCTCTACGGCCCGGTCGATTTCGACATCCGCAACAGCCGGCTCGACACCATCGCCGGATCGTTCGAGGACCGCATCAAACTCACGTCGGCCTTTGCCTTGATCGGCGGCGTGCGGCTTGACGATTTGACGCTGGCGCGTAACGGCATCAATTCCGACGGCACAATTCCCAATGGCCAGCCATTCACCAAGACCTGGAACCCGATGTCCTATCGCGCCGCTTACACCTACGAGCCGATCAAAGACTTGATGTTCTACAGCATGTACGCGACGGCCTACGATCCCGCGGTTGCCGCCGTCTTCTCGGTTTCGCCGGCGAACTCGTTGCAATTGACGAGTTCACAAACCTACGAAACCGGAGCCAAGCAGATATTTTGGGATGGCAAAGCGGAATGGACCGTGGCGCTGTACGACATCATCCAACGCAATGTCCTGGTGCCGGTCAATGTCACGACGACCGATGTCGCAGGCGAAGTCGCCAGCAAAGGCGTCGAACTGGCCGCGGCCGTAAATCCGATTGAAGGCCTCAAGCTTTGGGGCAATGCGGCCTTCACGCACGCGCGCTTCGTCGATTTCGATGTATGGACCGGCAACACGCCCCCGAACGTGGCTCCGGTCATCGCCAATGCGGGTGCATCCTATCGTTTCAACCATTGGCGCTGGCCGGTCGAATTTGGCGGTTCGGTTCGCCATGTCGGAGACCGTTTTCTTTTTCAGGACGACCTCACGACCCTGGACGCCTATACGATGGCCGACGTCTATGCGCTCGTCGACATCCCAGGGAGGGACATCGCGATGCCGGACCTCAAAACCGTGCGCGTGACGGCCCGCGTGCGCAACTTGACCAACGTCGTCTACGCCCAGTGGGCCGATCCGGGCCTGCAAGACACGGTTCTTCTCGGAGCGCCACGCACCTATGAGATCGCCGCTTCAGCCAAATGGTAGTTCTTCGGCCGATGGTGTGATCTCATTTTGGCTTGCTTACGCTCGCCGGAACGCCGCTAATGGGCCAAACCGGAGACAGCCGCGGGATGTTTCCGCCCGAGCGGATCGTTTGCCTGACCGAGGAGACCGTCGAGACGCTTTATCTGCTCGGCGAAGAACGGCGCATCGTCGGCATTTCGGGCTATACGGTGCGCCCGCCGCGGGCGCGCCGCGAAAAACCGCGGGTCTCGGCGTTCATCTCTGCCGATATTCCGAAAATCCTCGCGCTTGAGCCCGATCTGGTCCTGACTTTCTCCGATCTGCAGGCCGACATCGCCGCCGAACTGATCCGGCGCGGCGTCGACGTCCATGCCTTCAATCAGCGCAGCGTCGCCGAAATTCTCGCCATGATCCGCACGCTGGGCGCTCTGGTCGGCGCCGCGGCGCGCGCCGACCGGTTGGCGCAGGACTTGGCCGACGGCGTTGCGCGGGCCAAAGACCGCGCGGCGGCGCTGCCGCGGCGGCCAAAGGTGTATTTCGAGGAATGGGACGAGCCGATGATTTCCGGCATCGCCTGGGTTTCGGAGCTGATCGAGGCCGCCGGCGGCAGCGACGTCTTCGCCGACCGCGCCGCCTGCAAATCGGCCAAGGAGCGCATCGTCACCGCGGCGGACGTCGTCGCGCGCGCCCCCGACATCATCGTCGGCTCGTGGTGCGGCAAGAAATTTCGGCCCGAGAAGGTGATTGCGCGGCCGGGGTTTGAGCGCGTTCCCGCGGTGGCGCGCGGCGCGCTCCACGAGATCAAATCGCCGCTGATCCTGCAGCCCGGGCCGGCCGCCCTGACCGACGGCCTCGCCGCGCTTGCCGCCATCATCGCCGGGGGCTGCTGAGGCGTGCTGTTTGGTCAATCGATCGTTATCCGGTTCCTGAAAATCTTAAATCAAATGATCGGCATGCGACGCGAACGTCGGTCCAAACGCGTTAGGGCGACGCATCCTTCGCAGCGGCGTCGCGTCGTGGTTAACGGCGCTCTCCTGATCACGATAAAGAGCGCGGGTTTATGCTTGCGCGGCAACGGAAAATCAATGTGTTGCAACTATGAACGAGGCTACAGGTTCGACCTCATTACGGGCCGACCCTGCCGTAAAACGGGACTTGCCAGGCATGTTCCGAAATTTATCGAGGCACTTGCGGCGCCGTGCGAGAGTTGTCGCTCGCTTCTGCCTTTCCCGCGGCGGAACGACGGCGGTCGAATTCGCCCTCATTGCTCCGGCCTTCCTGGCGTTGCTCATCGCCATTTTGCAGTTGACCGCTTTTCTATTCGCCCAGCAGGCCTTGCAAACAGCGGTGGTCGCAGCCGGTCGCTTGATTTTGACCGGCCAGGTTCAGAACGCCGGCTTGTCGCAGACGCAATTCAAGACCGACGACGTTTGTCCGCTGCTTCCGGCGATGTTCACGTGCAGCAATCTGTATGTGAACGTGCAGACCTATACCAACTTCAGCGGCGCCAGCACCACCATTCCGACGCTGAGCATCAGCTCCAGCGGTACGGTCAGCGGTACCGGGACGTATAGCCTCGGCGGTCCGGGTGAGGTCATGGTGCTGCAACTGGTTTATCCGTGGAAGATCATCACTGGACCTCTCGGCGCCTTGCTGCCCAATTTCAGCAATGGCTATACCGAGATCATGGGCATCACTGCCTTTCGGGTGGAGCCCTATTGATGACGCGGCGGGTAAACTCCACTTGCCGGCGTTTCGCTGCGGCGAAGCAGGGCGTCGCCGCGGTCGAATTCGCGCTGATCTTGCCGATTCTGGTCGTCATGTTGCTGGCGACGTTCGATGGCGGCCGAGCGATAGCGGCCTACATGAAGATGCGAGCGGCGACCTACGCACTGGCTTCGATTACGAACCAGTATGCGACCATACAGTCAACCGACATGACGTCGATCTTGGGTGCGACTTCGGTGGTGATGGCGCCGTATACCGGCGGAACGCCGGCGGTCAAAATCTCGCAGGTCAAGATCAACAATGCGGGCGTTTCCAGTATCGAATGGAGCGCCGCTCAGGGCACCACTGCGCGCGCGGTCCCATCCTCGATCACGCCGCCGACGGCGATGGTCGTCAACAGCTCTTATCTGATCCTGGCCGAGGTGAGCTATACTTACACGCCGTTGTTTGGCTATTTCGGCTCCGGCAGCGGGATCACCTTTTCCGATAGTTTGTACGTTACGCCACGCAGCGTGTCGTGCATCGTTTATGTCCCGCAAAGCGGCACGTGCTGATCTAAAAAGCGTCAGAATCATCCGCGCCGCGGCAGTGGGATGAGCCAAGCGATTTGCGCCCTCGCAGCATTTATCGGACGGACGAAGACGAAACGCGATGACGGGTAATACTCTGTATTAGCGCTTATCTCGTCGCCAGCCGTCGCAAGCACCCCGCCGCTTTGCGCAAAGGGAGACACTAGGTTTTAGGGTGGGGCCGTCCTCTGCATTGAAGGAAGATCAGAGATCGAGCGCATCCAGGTAGCGAGCCGCGGGCGGCCATCGGTGAGATCGCCGGAGCCGCGCTTCGCCATATCGAGAGCCACAGCGAGGATTAAGTGTGCCATGCAGGGCGCCCCCCGCATCAGCGGATCGGTTACGCGGTCCTCAAAAACGTCTGCCATGCGCTTCGCGCGGGCGACCTCATGAGCAAGGACCGCGGGCGAACGTTCACTTTCGGGGCGACCCATTTCGCGCCCCCATACGCAGATTCCTTCACACAGACTGCGCGCCGCGTATTCGAGCCGTAGGTAATCCCAGTCGGATGCGCGGAGCGGGTCGTGGAATCGAGGCTTACCGTCGAGACTGTCGAGATAGGCGCAGATGAGCTGGCTGTCCTCCATGCCAATGCCGGCATCATCAATCAGAAAGGGCACGCGGCCGGAGGGATTGATCTGATAGTAGGGACTGCCCGAGGTACGCGTTTTCGCCTGGATAATCTCAACGCGGTTCTCGAGTCCTTTCTCAAGAACGAGGATGCGCGCTAACCGCGCGTATGGCGAGCGGAGCGTGACATGGAGCTTCATTAGATGTTCGGCCTATTCAGTCGCAGAAATGGTAGCGGCCGTATCGTATTGTCGCCTCCGGTCTTTACAATCACTATTGGAACACCGCCAGACCATCATCCTTGGCTGCTGCACTGCCAGGTTTTCGGCGCTGCGACGCCGGCACGCCGATCGCGGTTGCACGCAAGCGGTGCCGCGCGCCGGTTTCGGGCGCGATCCGTCAGGCGGCGCGGGGCCGGATCAGTTGGTGATGTGAGCGGTGTTCACGGCCTGCTGGAACATCGCAAGCAGCGCGGAATTGATGTCCGCCGGCGAGTTCGCCGTGTAGAAGAAACTCGGCGAAGCGCAGGTTTGCAGCGCTGCTGGAATGTTGGCGATGTTGCTGTTGGCGTAACCGTCCTCATCGTTGAAAATCGTGCTGGGATCCTGGATGGGCTGATAAGGAATATAGAGGATCGCGATGGTGATGCCGCGGGTTTTGATGTTGGTGCAGTAATCGGTTGTCGTGACGCTGTTCGGCGGGATGACCGCCGACGAATTCTGATAGGGGACCGCCCCGCTCGAAGACCAGTTTTGCGAACTCCAGTTCCCTTGCCATTGCGTTTGATAATCCTGGGAGCCGTCGGTGATGATGAAAACGTACGGCAGTGCGTTGGACGAGCCTGTCCCCGTTCCGACGCTGGTGATCAGGCTGTTCATGCTGGAGAGTGCGTTCTCGAAATGGGTGCCGCCTGAGCCGAGGTTTGAATTGTCGCCGGTGTCCAGCAGGGTGGCGAGTTGGGAGGCGGCATTGGTGATCGTACTGCCGGTCAGATTGGTGGTGAGCGGAACGTAGGAATAGAGATTTTGAATGAACGGATAAAGGCCGACCCTGTACTGGTTGGTCACCTGCTCCGCTGCGGACGCGGTCGACAATAGCGTGGTCACCGCATAGCCGACCGCATCGGCGCGCAGCTGAATGCACGATGTCGTTCCCGGCGAGGGACAGGAGGTGACCTGGGAAGCGTTCCAATTGACGCTGTTCCCGTTGGTGCTGTTGTTGGTGCCGGAGGCGAAAGACGTCGGCGTCGTCCCCAGCCGCGAGATAAGGAACCCCTGGCAGTACCCCCCGGGCGACGGGTTCGATGCTTGCCCCACGGCGGGGGTTGGACCCTGATGGACCGGATTTCCGGTTTGCGCGCAGGCGCCTTGCGCGGAAAAATGGCAGGCAAACTGGCAGCCCTGCGGGTAGCCGGGGCTCCCCAGCAGGTTGTCGGGATTGACGGCCATCAATCGGGCCTGCTCGGCTTGAGTGGACGGGAAGCTCATCGAGCCCGAGACGTCGAGCATCAGGTAGAAATTGATGTAGGTCGGCATCGTATAGCTTGCAGTCGACGAACCGCTGATGCTGGTGTTGGCGAAACCCATGACCCCCATGAAATAAGTCGGAACCTTGGCTGTGAACGACACATTGGCGGTCATCTTCGTGCCGCTCAAGCTCACCGTCGCCGTCGGCGTTAGATTGGTGTAGCCGACGGTTGCCGGAGCGCCGTTCAGGTTGGCATTGAAGAAATTGGTGGCAAATGTCGAACCGCCCGAGACGGCGCCGCTGCTGGACATGCTCTTGGCGGTGGTAACGACCGAAGAGTTGACCGAAACGGTGGCGAGCGCTGCGGCGTCCGCCGCAGCCTGCAGCTTGGTCTTGACCAGGCTCGCCGTCGTATAATCGACGACACAGCCGATGGCGGCGATGAGCGGCAGGCAGCATAGTGCCGTGATCACCGCGACATTGCCGCGCTTATTCGATCGGAATTGGGCGATCAAAGACAGCAGACGCGCGGCTTGAGCGCGCTGGGCGAACCGCTTCATGGTTGTCGTGAACATTGCGCACCTGTTCCAATAGGTACTTTCTAAGATGCATTTGCTAGGAAATCGTTACTGGAATCGATGACACAGAGTTAAATCATCTAGTTTTTTCAATGCTTTATCTTGAAGCGCCGGGCCAAGAATTCGCCGCCATGGCGCAGGCCTTCGCCGTCGATGCCGTGGCCGATGCCGGGCGACAAATGCCACTCGGCCGGCACGTCGAGGGCGGCGAGCCCCTGGGTCGCCTGGAACAGCGCCTGCGGCCGGATCAGGTCGTCGCGGTCGCCATGCACCAAGAGCACCGGCGGCCGCGATTTGATCTCGGCGGCAAAAGCCTCGGCATCGACATCCGGCGGCAGCACCAGGAGGCCGGAATAGCCGACGATCGCGGCCGGCGCCGTGGCGCGGCGCAAGCCCACATGCAGCGCCATCATGGTGCCTTGGCTGAAGCCGACCAGGGCCAGCGCCGCGGCCGGCAGCTTGTGGCGCGCGAGCTCACTGTCGAGAAAGCGCTCGAGCACCGGCGCCGCCTTGTTGACGCCGACCCAGCGCTCGTTCGGATCGCGAAACGTCAGCGGAAACCATTGCCGGCCGGTCGGCGCCTCTCCGCACGGCTCCGGCGCGTGCGGCGAGACGAAAGCTGAGTGCGGTAAATATTGCTGCCAGGCGCGGCCGATCTCGATGAGGTCGTTGCCGTCGGCGCCATAGCCGTGCAGGAACACGACGAGCTGCTGTGCGGCTCCGGATTTCGGCTCGAGCCGCGGACCATCGAGCTCAGCGGCCATTTTTCTTTCCTTTCGGCTTGATGGGTTTTTTCGGCAGGACCGGCGCGCCTTCGCGCCCTTTGACCGCGCGATAATAAGTCCATAGCACGCGCGCCGCCACGGCGCGCCACGGCCGCCAGGATTCGGCCAGCGGCATCATCTCTTTCGCCGTCGGTCGCGCCTTGAGCCCGAAGGCCAGCCGCGCCGCTTCCTGCAGCGCCAGATCACCCGCCGGCCAGGCGTCGGCGTGGCCGAGACTGGCCAGAAGATAAATGTCGGCGGTCCATGGGCCGATGCCGTGAACGGCGGTGAGTGCCGCATGCGCGGCCTCGGCGTCGATGTCACCGAGCGTCGCCAGCGCAAGCTCGCCGCGGACGATGGCGCGGGCGATTTCCTTCAATGCGCGGATTTTTGGTCCCGACAGACCGATCCGGGCCAGCCGATCCTTCCGCGCGCGGATGATCGCCTCAGGCGTGACCGGATCGAACGCCGCGGCGAGGCGGCCCCAGATCGCGCTTGCGCTCGCGGTGGACAGCTGTTGCGACACCACGGTCGAAGCGAGGCCAGCAAAGCCGTCGGCGCGTCGCCGCAGCGGCGGGCGGCCCGCTTTCTCGATCAGCGTGGCAAAGCGCGCATCGGCGGTGATGAGCGCGTCGATGCCGCGCTCGAGATCGGCCTCGTTGTGGATGCGATGGTCAGACATCAACGATCACTGATTGCCGACTTCTGATGCTCACAAACTCACCCAGCCTGCGGGCGGCGTGTTGCCGGGATGCAGCGCGCCGCAGTTGCGGCACTTGCGGGCGCCTTCGTCGGCGTCGAAGGCCGCGTAGAGCGGCGGCAAGTCCTTCACCACGTGCTCGACCTGGACTTCGATCCTGTGCACCAATTCGCCGCAGGCGAAGCAGTACCAGTTGAAGCCGTCGCGCTTGCCCGGCCGCGCCGCCTCGACCACGAGACCTAAGGAGTTTTCCTGCGGCCGTTGCGGCGAATGCGGCACGTGCGCCGGCAACAGGAACACTTCGCCTTCGCGAATCGGCACGTCGTAAATCCGGCCGTCGCCGTCGTCATAGACCTTGAGCAGCATGTCGCCCTTGAGCTGATAGAAGAACTCCTCGACCGGATCGTCGTGGAAGTCGGTGCGCGCATTGGGGCCGCCGACCACCTGCACCGTCATGGCGCCGTCCTCGAAAACCTTCTTATTGCCCACCGGCGGCTTGAGTTGATCTTGGTTGTCGCCGATCCATTTTTGGAAATCGAACGGCTGTAATTTCCACGGCGCCATCGCTGTCTCCCTGGTCCGCTTCGCTCGGGGCTGCCTTGTTCTTGCCGGTCGGGCGCCATCTTGCAATGTTTCAACGGCTAATTCACGCCCAATCGGCATGGCGCCGTTGACCGGGCAGTGTCATTCGGCGGAGCATGGCGGACGTGAACACCCCGAACACCTACACCCATGTCTTCCGCTTCGCGCCGAGCCCGAACGGCTATCTGCATCTCGGCCATGCCTATTCGGCCCTGCTCAATTACGACATGGCGCGCGAAACCGGCGGCCGCTTCCTGCTGCGCGTCGAGGACATCGACACGCCGCGCGCGCGGCCGGAATACGAAACGGCGATCTACGAGGATCTGCAGTGGCTCGGCATTTCCTGGCAGCAGCCGGTGCGGCGGCAGAGCGAGCACTTTGCGGACTATGAAGCCGCGCTGTTGAAGCTCAACACTTTGGGTCTGCTTTATCCGAGCTTCGAGAGCCGCAGCGAGATCGCCGCGCTGGTCGTCGAGCGCGACCGCTACGGCCGCTGGCCGCGCGATCCCGACGGCGTGCCGCTTTATCCGGGCCGCGCCCGCAAATTGCCGGCCGCCGAGCGCAAGCGCCGCGTCGATGCCGGCGAGGCTTATGCTTTACGCCTCGCCATCGATGCGGCGGTGGCGCAGGCCGGCGTGCTGACCTGGACCGAGGCCGGCTCCGGGCCGCATGGCCAGACCGGCACCGTCACCGCCGCGCCGATGATGTGGGGCGACGTCATCGTCGCGCGCAAGGAAATCCCGACCAGCTATCACCTCGCCGTCACGCTGGACGACGCCTTTCAAGGCGTCAGCGATGTGGTGCGCGGCCAGGATTTGTTCTGGTCGACCAGCATCCATCGCCTGCTGCAGGCGCTGCTCGGCCTGCCGGATCCGGTCTATCACCACCACCGGCTCATCCTCGATGAAGGCGGCCGCAAGCTCTCGAAGTCGAACCAGGCCAAAAGCTTGCGCGACTTGCGCGCCGACGGCGCCACTGCGCAGGACATCCGGCGCATGGTCGGGCTCGGCCGCTAGCGCATGATCTTGGATAAGCCCGGCTGTGCTTATTTTGTTTGGTCCGCCGCCGTGTCATTGTGAGCGCGGCACCGGGGGGCTGCCATGGTGCGATCAAAATCGACGCGAAAGAGATCTAAGAAAAAGCCCGCTGCAAAGCGTTCGCGACGTCAGTCCGGCGAGCACGGACGACCGAGGCCGCGCTCGCCGCGTTCGCGCATGACATCCGCACCTCGCTCACCGGCATCCTGGCGCTCGGCGAATTGCTGGCAAGCTCCAATCTCGGCGAGCGCGAGCGGCGCTGGGCCGCGGGCATCAAGACCAGCGCCGAGCATCTCGCAGCGCTGACGACCTTGGCCATCGACGCCGCCAAGATCGATGCCGCCAAGGCCGATGCCGGCGGGCTGACGCTGCAGCAACAGGCATTCCGGCCGCGGCGCCTGATCGAAGCGCTGGCGGATACGCTGTCGGCGCGGGCGGAGACCAAAGGCCTCACCGTCGAAGTGACCGTCGCCGCCGACCTGCCGGACATGCTGCTCGGCGATCCGGCGCGGTTGCGCGCGGCGATCGAGAATCTGATCGACAACGCGGTGAAGTTCACCGAGCGCGGCGCGGTGCGGCTTGACGTGCGCGCAGCGCGCACCACGCGCGGCCGCGTGAAGCTTCTGTTCTGCATTGGCGACAGCGGCATCGGTCTGACGCGCGCCGAGATCAAGCGGCTGTTCCGTCCGTTCACCCAGGCCAACGCCGAGATCGCGCGGCGCTACGGCGGCTCAGGCCTCGGCCTCGCCGTGGTCAAATCGCTCGCCAAGCTGATGGGCGGCGACCTCACGGTCACCAGCACGCCGGGCCGCGGCGCAATATTTCGCCTCGCCGTCGTGCTGCCGGTCGCGGCCGCCGACCCATCGGGCAGTCCGCACGCGCAACAGACCAAGGCGCCGGCGCGCCGTCTGTCGATATTGTGCGCCGAGGACAACCCCTACGGCCGCGTCATCCTCAACACCATCCTCACCGAGCTCGGCCATCGCGCCGATTTTGTCGGCAGCGGCGAGGAAGCGGTCGAAGCGGTCAAACGCGGCTACGACGTGGTGCTGATGGACGTGACCTTGCCGGGCATCGACGGCCTGGAAGCAACCCGCCGCATCCGCGCGCTGGCCGATGCCGCAAGCCGCACGCCGATCGTCGGTATTTCCGGGCGCACCGACATCGGCGACGAAGCGGCCGCACGCGCGGCCGGCATGGATTCTTATTTGCGCAAGCCGGTCAGTCCGAGCGCGCTGAGCGAGACGATCGCGGCCGTGCTGCCCGCATAGACGAAAAGTCCTAGAAATTTCTACCATATACGTATAGTATACGTATATGACAAAGAAGCTCACGATTACTGTTTCCGACGAAGTCTATAAGGGTCTTCATAAGCGCGTCGGCCGGCGCAAAATCAGCCGGTTCATTGATGAGATCGCGCGGGAGCGACTTGCTGATCGAAATTCGCCGGAATATTGGCTGGGCGCATCGGAGCGCGAGCTCGCAGACGCGTATGCAGAGCAAGCTGCTTACGAAGCAACGCACTCGGTGGAAATGAAAACAGAAGACGAGGCGTGGCTCAACGGCTTGATCGGCGATGCATTACGTACGGACGAATCCGATGCGAAAGGGTGAGGTCTGGTGGGTCGATTTCGATCCGTCGATTGGTGGCGAAATCCAGAAGATGCGGCCCGCCGTCATCGTCTCAAACGACGTCGCCAATGCGCGTTTGAACCGCGTGCAAGTGGTGCCTTTGACCACCAATGTAGCGCGTGTGTTTCCGGGTGAAGCGATCGTCTGGTTTCGCGATGAGGCACGCAAGGCAATGGCCAACCAGATCATGACTGCCGCCAAGGAACGGTTTGGCCGTCGAATCGGCGACCTCAATCGGGCTGAGATGGCTAGGATTGAAAGCGCGATATTGGTGCAGCTTGGCCTCGATCATCGGACCGAACAACGGGGCCGATAGTCTCATTTGTGCGGTGCTGCCCGTTCCACGATCCGCACCAGATCGGCTCATGATGCGATTGAGTTCGAAATCCTTCGGCGTATAGACCTCGGCGACGCCGGCGCTTTTGAGAGCGCTCGCGTCCTGCGGCGGGATAATGCCGCCGACCACGACCGGCACGTCGTCGAGGCCGGCTTCTTTCATGCGGGCGACGACGTCGCGCACCAGCGGCATATGCGAGCCGGATAGGATCGACAGGCCGACCACGTGCACGCGTTTTTCCGCAGCCGCCGCGACGATGGCTTCTGCCGTCAGGCGGATGCCGTCATAGACCACGTCCATGCCGGTGTCGCGGGCGCGGGCGGCGATCTGCTCGGCGCCGTTGGAATGGCCGTCGAGGCCGGGCTTGCCGACCAGAAATTTCAAGCGCCGGCCGAGTTTTCTCGACACGCGGTCGACCTCGGCGCGGATGTCGTCGAGGCCTTCGGCGTCGTTGCGCATGGCGGTGCCGACGCCGGTCGGGGCGCGGTATTCGCCGAACGCGGCGCGCAGCGCAAAACCCCATTCGCCGGTGGTGACGCCGGCTTTGGCGCAGACGATCGACGGCGGCATGATGTTGCCGCCGGTTTTTGCCGCCTTGCGTAAAGCTTCGAGCGCCGCGGCGACGGCTTTCGCGTCGCGCGCGTCGCGCCAGGCGGCGAGCCGTTCGATCTGCCCGGACTCCGCCTCAGGGGATACGGTGACGACGGCTTCGGCGGCATCCGCCAGCGGCGACGCTTCGGTTTCGACGAAACGGTTGACGCCGACCACGATCTGCTCGCCGCGCTCGATCGCCTCGACCCGGCGCGAATTGGATTCGACGAGTTGCTGCTTGAGGTAGCCTTGCTCGACGGCGGCCACCGTGCCGCCCATTTTTTCGATCTGCTCCAGCTCTTCCTTCGCCGCCTTTTTCAGCTCGGCGACCTTGGCGGCGATGGCCGGCGAGCCTTCGAACACGTCGCCGTATTCCAACAAGTCGGTCTCGTAGGCGAGGATCTGCTGCATGCGCAGCGACCATTGCTGGTCCCATGGCCGCGGCAGGCCGAGCGCCTCGTTCCAGGCCGGCAGCTGCACGGCGCGGGCGCGCGCGCCTTTCGACAAGGTGACGGCGAGCATCTCGATCAAGATCCGCGCGACGTTATTTTCGGGTTGCTGCTCGGTCAGTCCGAGCGAGTTGACCTGCACGCCGTAGCGGAACAGCCGCTGCTTGGCGTCGGTCACGCCATAACGCTCGCGGGTGATCTCGTCCCACAATTCGGTAAAGGCGCGCAGCTTGCAGACTTCGGTGACGAAGCGCAGGCCGGCATTGACGAAGAACGAGATACGCCCGACCACTTCGCCGAATTCCTCCGGCGCGCATTGGCCCGACGCCTTGACCGCATCGAGCACGCCGATGGCGGTGGCGAGCGCGAAGGCGAGCTCCTGCACCGGCGTCGCGCCGGCCTCTTGGAGGTGATAGGAGCACACATTCATCGGATTCCACTTCGGCATGTCCTTGGTGGTGAACAGGATCACGTCCTTGGTCAGCCGCATCGACGGCGCCGGGGGAAAAACATAGGTGCCGCGTGAAAGGTACTCCTTGATGATGTCGTTCTGCGTGGTGCCTTGCAGGGTTTTGCGCGCGACGCCTTGCTCGTCGGCCAGCGCCACATAGAGCGCGAGCAGCCAGGCGGCGGTGGCGTTGATGGTCATCGACGTGTTCATCTCGCCGAGCGGGATGCCGTCGAACAGCATGCGCATGTCGCCGATATGCGAGATCGGCACGCCGACCTTGCCGACTTCGCCTTTGGCCAAAGGATGATCGCTGTCGTAGCCGGTTTGGGTCGGCAGATCGAAGGCGACCGACAGGCCGGTCTGGCCCTTGCTCAAATTCTTGCGATAGAGCGCATTCGACGCCGCGGCGGTCGAATGCCCCGCATAGGTGCGGAAGATCCAGGGCTTGTCGGGCAAAGGTTTGTCGCGCATCGGCCTTGCAAATAGTCCGGCAACGCCACTGTGACGCGGATTTTGTTGCAATGCAACATTAACGATGACCGCGTTTCACACCCAATTTTAACCGTCGCGATTCGCGCAGCTTTAACCGCTGCCGCGCCACTGTCGCGGCCATGCAAGCGCAACAATCGATACCGATGCCCGACGTGGAGGCCGCATGGCGGTTCCTCCTGGTCAATTGGATTTTCGTCGGCGCCATGGGGGTCGTGCTCGCGCTGAGCCTGGCGTTCACGGACTTCTCGCTCGAGCTGACCGGCCTCGCCATTGCGGTCGGCTATGTCGGGCTTTACGCCGGCTTTGCCCACGCCAATGCGGTCTCGCCGAAGCGGCGCGATCCGCAGGTGATGTTCGTGCTCGGCGGCACCGCGCAGATCGTGCTGATCACCGCGGTCATGACGCCACTGACCTATGTGGCGGCGTCCGCCAACCTGCCGATGCAGGATGCCAACCTGCTCGCCATCGATCGCGCGCTCGGTTTCGACTGGGGCGCCTATGTGCGCTACGTCGACGATCATCCTGCCCTCGCCGCCTGGCTGAACTACGGCTACACCATGATCCGCTGGCCGATCTTCGCCATCCCGGTCGTGCTGGCAGCAACGCACTGCTATCATCGCATCGAGGAATTCACCTTCGCCTTCGGCCTCGCCTTGATCGTGACCACGATCATTTCCGGACTGGTGCCCGCGCTCGGCGTGTTTCAGCAGATCGGGCTCGATCCGACCGGCATCAAGAACCTCAATCTGCAGCCCTATCTCGACCAGCTGCGCGATCTGCCGCCGACCCGAGACGGCGCCTTGCGCCATCTCGATCTTTTTGGTCTCGGCGGCATCGTGACCTTTCCGAGCTTCCACGCCGCCTCCGCCGTGCTCTATGCCTGGGCGCTGTGGCCGGTGCGATGGATGCGGCCGATCGCGATCCTGGCCTTCACCGCCATGCTGGCGGCGACGCCGATCAACGGCGGCCATTATCTCATCGACATCATCGCCGGCACCGCGATCGCGGTGCTGGCGATCGTCGCGGCGCGGCGCGCCGGGCGGATCATCGCCAAGTGGCAAGTCCGCAGCGCCACCGGCGCGTTGGTCCCTGTCGCGGTGCCGGCCGAATAAATCACGTTTTGTCTGCCAAGGCAGTCCGCGCTTGGGTGCTGGCGCGATGCGCGATCAAGGCCATGACGATGACGACCGCGGCGAGGCCGACGTGGGTCTTCACGTAAGGGTAAATCAGGATCAGCGCGCCGGCGGCGGCAAGTGCGGCGATCTCGATCCGGCTCAAGAATTCGCGCGCTAAGGCGAGCCGCAGCAGGAACGCAACCGCGACCGCGAGCACGACCAGGTCGTACATGAAGAGATAAGGTGTGGCGAGCAGCGCGCCTGAGGCCAGCGCCGCGGCCTTGAGCTCGAAGGCAACGCGGCTCTGCCACAGCCAGGCGAGCCCGACGGCGAGCGCGAGCGACACCATGCCTTGAATGGTCCAGGCCAGCGTTTCGCTGCCGCCATGGGCGCGCACCAGTGCGAATACGCTTTGCAGCCGGTACCAATCCAGCGCGCCTTCGTCGATCAAAGCGTGGCTCGAAAGCGGCGCCCAGTGCACGAACGCCTCCCAGCTGGCGCTGCCGAAGGCGAGCCACGACAACGCGGCAAGCACGATGGCCGTGAGGGCTGCGACCGCAATGGTCAGCCAGCGCCGGTCGGCGATCAGCACAATCGGAAACAACAAACCGAATTGCGGTTTGTAGGTGAGGAGCCCGAGACAGATTCCGGCCAGCGCCGGCTGTCGCTCCAGCAAACCGAGCGTGCCGCCGATCAGTGCGGCGGTGAGGAAGCCGTTTTGCCCGGCGGTGACGTTCCAGATCGCGGCGGGAAATCCGAGTGCGAACAGAACGCCGGTGCGAAGCCCGAGAATGCCGGCGATGGCCGCGGCATAGGCGGCGAGCGTTGTCAGGAGCCAGACAACCGCCGCGACCAGATACGGCAGCGTCGCCAGGGCTACGGCAAAGAAAAACGCCGGCGGCGGATAATGCCAGCCGTAATAGCCGTCGAAATCGTAGCCGACGGCGCGCACTTCGGCGGCGCGATGCAATGTCCAGTCGTAGGCGGCCGGCGCCGCGCCGTCGAGCGCGAGCCGCCCGGCCGCCCAGACATTGACGAAATCATTGGCGATCGGCCGGCCCTGCGGGTCGGTCAAAAAATGGCCTTGCAGATAGCTGCCGCCGAGAACGATCAGATAGCCGAGCGCCAACGTCAGTCCGATCAGCTTGATCGTCCGCTGTGGCGAGAGCTGCGGCGCGGCGCTCGGCGCGATCTTGTCGTTCCCCCAAACTATCGTTGCTTCAGGCTCGTTTGATCAGCCTGATGATGACCAG
>CAWHSO010000013.1:0-57282 GCA_963831975.1 uncultured Alphaproteobacteria bacterium | reverse complement strand
CCAGGTCCCCGAGTTCGTGGACCGGTATCGTGCATCACCTACGACCTGCGCGGCAGTGGCCGCAGCGAGTGCCCCGACGCGCCGTACTCGGCCGGTGTCATGGCCGAGGACCTGAACGCGCTGCTTGATCACCTCGGCGTGGCCGACGCCCACTTTGTCGGCTTCAGCCTGGGCGCGGCGACCGTGCAGGAGCTCGCGATCAGCAGGCCGGAGCGGGTGCGCTCCGCCGTGCTGCTGTCCACCTGGTCATCGACCAGCCTCGAGCACCACGTGCGGCGCCACTACGAATCGCGGATCTACGCCCTGCAGCACGCCGAGGACATGGAAGTGTTCCGGAAGTTCGCGTTCTGGATGTGGGCGCCCTCGACGGTCGATGACCGCTACGAGGACCTGCAGGAGCTCGAGGCGTTCCTGGGCACGGTCTCCGGCGCCGAAGCCGCTTGGGGTACGTCGGCCACTTCGCCGCTGACCTCGCACACGAGACGCTGGACCGGCTGCCCGGCATCAGCTGCCCGGTCCTGGTCGTGCACGGCGATGAGGACCTGATCACCCGGCCGCCGTACAACCGGCGGGTCGCCGACGCGATCCCCGGCGCGCGGCTTGTGGAGGTCCCCAGGGCAGGCCACCTGGCGTATCTCGAGCAGCCGGAGGCCGTGAACGCGGCGATCGGCAAGTTTCTCCAGGAGACGTGATGGCCGCCAGGCACGCCGAGATCGCCGGGGCAGGCCTGTCCGGGCTGATGGCCGCCACCCGGCTGGCCCAGCTCGGCTGGAGCGTCCGGCTGCACGAGCGCGGCAGCGAGCTGCGGATGTTCGGGGCCGGGATATGGCTGTGGGAGAACGGCCTGCGCTCGCTCGAGGCCGCGGGGGCGCTGGATGCGGCGGTCGCCCGCGCCCAGGTGATCAAGGAATGGCGGGTCGCCGACGAGCACGGCCGAACCCTGTTCTCACGGCCCATGACCGCCGACGACCGGCTGCTGCTGCCGCCGCGCGCCGACCTGTACGAGGCGCTGATCCAGCGCGCCGAGAAGCTCGGCGTGGACATCGTGACCAGCTCGACCGCGGTGGCGGCCAGCCCGGACGGAGTGCTCGAGCTCGAGTCGGGCCGCCAGCACCGCGCCGATCTGGTCATCGTGGCGGACGGTGCGTTCTCCCGGTTGCGGGAGGGCCTGCTGTGCACCGCGTCGATCGACTACGGCATCGAGGCCGGCATCCGCATGCTCATCGACAGGAGCGCCGGATACCCCGACGACGTGTGCACCGAATACTGGAACGACAGGTGGCGGCTGCTCTACAACCCGTGCACCGACGGCCAGGACTACATCTTCCTCAGTGCCCCCGTCAGCGACGAGCGGGCCAGGCGGATGCCGATCGACCGTGAGCTCTGGCGCGAGAAGTTCCCGGTCGTCGCCGACGTGATCGAGCGCTTCACCGAGGCAAGCCGCTGGGACCGGCTCGTCAACGTGCGCTGCCGTGCCTGGTCGGCGGGCAACGTCGCCATCATCGGCGACGCCGCCCACGCGATGCCGCCGAACCTGGGCCAGGCCGCGAACATGGCCTTTACGAACGCCTTGTCCCTGGCGGACGCGGTCACCACGGCCACAGACGTCCCGCTTGCCTTGCGGGACTGGGAGAAGCGCGAGCGCCCGCTGACCGACCATGTCCAGCGGTTCTCCTACTACTACGGCTTCTTTCTTGGACGTTGGCCGGGCAACCTGCTTGCCCTGCGGGCTGACGTACTCCGGGTCCTGCAGTCGAGCGCGTGGTTCGAGCAGGCGCTCAACCGCGGTGCCCGGCATATCCCAGCGGGTGCGACCGGCAACGGCTCTCCCCGCCACCCGGGCGATGACGCCCGCCACATGCCTGCACAAGGAGGGGACGACCGATGGTAGCCGTGCAGCAGAGCGACCGGAAATGGACCAGCCACCTCGTAGAACATCGCTCGATCGACTACGTTCCCCCGTCGGAAAGGCACGGCCGGGTACGTGATCAGTTCACGGTCTGGACCGCCGCGAACGCCACGGCCCTCAACATCTTCTTCGGCAGTCTGGCCATTCTGCTCGGCCTCAATTTTGTCTGGGCTATTGTCGCCATTGTCGTTGGCACCGTCGTCGGCGCGCTGATGACCTCTCTGCATGCATTGCAGGGGCCGAAACTGGGCCTGCCGCAGCTGCTGCAGAGCCGGGCGCAGTTTGGCTACTACGGCGCGGTGATCTTCTTCCTGGGATTCATCGTCGTCGAGTTCGGCTTCATGGCGTCGCAGCTTGTGATCCAGGCGTACTCGATGCACCAGGTGGTTCCCGCGGTCAGCATTCCGGTATGGGCTCTCATAGCCGTTATCCCGGTCACGCTGATCGCCATCTTCGGCTATGACTGGGTGCACCGCTGGCAGCGCTGGGCGACCATAGTGCTTTCCATCACCGCGGTCGTGATGCTGATCCAGGCGCTGACCTACAACGGGCACCTCGCGAAGTCGGCCAGTGGCACGACCGCGCCTCCGCTCGCGCTGTTCCTCGTGGTGACGGTCATCTTCGTCATCAACATCGCCGGGTGGGCGCCGAACGTGAGCGACTACTCTCGCTACCTGCCGGAGGACGTTCGCTTCTGGCCGGTGTTCTGGGCGGTCTTCCTCGGGAACGTGCTGCCGACCGTCGCCTTCGCGATCATCGGCGCGTACATCACCGGCCTGCTGCCCGGCGCAAGCCTCTACGGCGCTGTCCAGCACGTTTCCGGCGACTGGGCGCTTGTGATCATGGCCATCAGCCTGACCGGGACCAACGTGTTCAACACCTACACCGGAATGCTGTCGATGATCAGCACGGCCGACACCTTCGCCAAGGTCAAGCGCACGCTCACGCCGCGGGTGATCGGGATCATCATCATGGTCGTGGCCGCACTCCTTGCCGCGGTGTTCGGATACCACTCGTTCCTCAACAACTTCGTCAACTTCCTCGACGTCCTGATCTTCATCTTCTTCCCGTGGAGCGCCATCAACCTGGCCGACTTCTACCTGGTACGCCACGGGCATTACGAGATCCCGCCGTTCTTCGAGCGCAATGGGCCCTACGGCCTGGTGCAGGCCCCGGCGGCCATCGTCTATATCGTCGGGCTCATCGTCGAGCTGCTGTTCGTCAATCAGACGTATTTCACGGGTCCTTTGGTGAAGTACATCAACGGCGTCGACATCTCGTGGATTCTCGGCTTCTTCGTGCCGTTCATTCTTTACACCATCATCGGCAGGGCGGTCAGCCCGCGGCGCGCGGCCGGTGCCATTCCGGCCTAGCCCTCGGCTTATCCGGGCCTTAGCGCCGCACAGCCATCCGATAAGGAGAGAGGTCCGTGCTCACCGCGACCAGAGACAAGCTCCTGCCCACGACCGTCACCGGATCATGGCCGCGGCCGTCCTGGTACCACAACAACACCAACGGGGAGCGCTTCTCGATCTGCATGACCGACAGCGCTTTCCGCGAGCAGTTTCAGGACGCGACGTCGGTGGTGGTCAGCGATCAGGAGCGGGCCGGGCTGGACATCCTGACCAACGGCGACTACCACCTGGACCCCGAGACGGCCGGGAGGTCCTGGCTGCATTACCCGCTCGACCGGATAGGCGGCCTCTCGGCGGACGAGTACCTGCCGCCGTCGGAGCAGCTCTACGAGTACCCCCGCGGCACGCTGCTCAATGAAATCTTCACCAACGCCTGGATGTGGCCCAAGGCCGTCGAGAAGATCTCGCTCAGCAAGCCCATGGACTTCGACCGCATCTGGGAAGTCGCGCAGAGCAAGACGGACCGGCCGGTGAAGTTATCCGCCGCTCATCTCTCTTCTTCGTGATTGCCAGTAGATTCAGAAGTCTGTGCGGTTGCTATGCCCATGAATTGTTCACGAACGTTCTGCGACGGCGACTTCGCATGGATGCCCGGGTCAAGCCCGGGCATGACGGCAGCCGGAATTATTTTACGCGTCAAACGTGTATTCGTCTATCCAACTTTCTCCCCGACAAAATCCGTCAACTCCTTGCGCGTCATATCCGGCGCGAACCAGATGAACAGCGGCGCCAGCATCAGGAATGACAGCGCCAGCAGTGGCAGCCCGGCGGCGATCGAATATGCGGTCGCGATCCAGCCCATGATCATCGGCGCCAGCGACGCGGCCGCGAGCCCGAAGGTGAACGAGGCGCCCACCGCTGTGCCGCGGATTTGGGTCGGGAAGAGTTCGGCGGTGTAGCCCAGGCCGGTGCCGAAGCTGCCGGTGATCAGAAAATTCGTCGCCAGCCCCACCCAGAACAGGCTCGAAGGATCGTCGAGGTGGCCCATGGTCACCAGCAACACGGCGGCCGGGACGGCGAAGGCCGGGATCACCCAGCGCCGGCCGTAGAGATCGCACAAATAGCCGCAGATCCAGTAGGCGAAGATGGCGCAGAACATCCAGGCCGAGAGGTATTTGCTCATGGTCGGGAAGCCGAGATGTTTTTCGTTGGCGAGATAGAACGGCATCCAGGCCGACCAGCCGATCCAGGTGAACAGATAGAAGAAGTAGACCAGCGAGGCGATCAGCATTTCGCGCGGGTATTTGCGGACCGGCGCGAAAATGTCGAGCTGCTTCTTCAAGCCTTCCTTGAGCATCGCCGCGGTGACGCGCTCGTAGCGCGGGCTTTCCTTGATGCCGATGCGGATCCACAACACCAGGAGCGCCGGCAAAATGCCGAGGAAATAGAGCGAGCGCCAGCCCCACAGCGGTACCACGAAGAGCGCCGCGAGCGAGCACAGCATGTAGCCGAACGGGTAGCCGCCGACGAGGCCGCCGAGCGCGGTGGCGCGCCATTTGGTCGGCGCCGTCTCGGTCACCATCAGCATGCCGACCGGATTTTCGCCGGCGAGCCCGATGCGGGTGATCGAGCTCCAGACCAAGAGCGTGATCCAGCCGGTCGAGAAGCCGGTGAAGCCGGTGAACACCGCATAGACCAGGATCGACCAGATCAGCGCCGGGCGGCGGCCATAAAGATCGGCCAGCACCGGAAAGACGAAGGTGCCGATGAGCCCGATCCAGCGCGAGAGCGTGGTCACGGTGCCCATGGTGGCGGGCGTGATGCCCCATTCCTTGATGAGGATCGGCGTGACCAGCTGCATGATGGTGGCTTCGTAGATGTCGAACGCCCAGCCCAGAATGCAGATGGCGAGAACGAGGGCGCTGTAGCTGGTCCATCGTTCGCTTGATGTGAGGGGCGGCCCAACAGCGGCCGACGCAATCGTGGTCGTAGCCATGTCCTGTTTCCCTTCCCTAGAACTCCGCTCTGCGGCGGATGCGTGAAGCCTGCGCTTGGCGCAGGTATCCGGTCAAGGCACGTCCAGCATGTAGGGCGGATTAGCGTAGCGTAATCCGCCGTTGCATGCGCAGCGGCGGGTTACGCCTTCGGCTAACCCGCCCTACTTTCCGAGGAACCCCGACAACGCCTTGAGCACCGCGTCCGGCTGCTCGAGCTGCGGCAAGTGGCCAGCGCGCGCGATCATCGCGACCTGCGCGCCAGGAATCTTCTTCGCAAACTCCCGCGCATAGAGCGGCGCGATGATGCGATCGGTGTCGCCCCAGACGATCAATGTCGGCGCGGCGATGCGATGGCTGCGCTGGGCAAAGCCGCGGTCGGCGATCGGCCAGACGAATTTGCCGGTGCAGGCTTGCGACCAGATGAATTGCGCTTGCGTCTCGACGCGTTCCGCGGCGTCGGCCGGCACATCGAAGAAGCGCTTGGCCACCTCGCTGTCGGGATCGGCGAACAGCGACGACCGGCGCGTCTTGTTGGGCAGAACCATCCAGTTCTGCACCGGATGATCGTCGAGCCACAGACCGACCGGATCGATCAGCGCCAGGCGGCCGACCGATTGCGGCGCGGCGGCGGCGATTTCGGCGGCGAGCAGGCCGCCGAAGGAGTGGCCGACCAGCGCGGGCGCCGCGAGCTTGAGCGCGTCGAACAGCTCGCCGTAATAGACGACCAGGTCGAGCCAGCCGTCGAGCGCGTGCGCCGCCTCAGTGTCGCCGCGGCTGGTGCCGGGAAATTTCGGCGCATAGACGGTATTTTGCGCGGCGAGCCGTGCGACGAAGGCGCGGTCTGGCGCCAATCCCCAAGGGCCGTGCAGGTAGAGCAGCGGCGGCCCGTTGCCGGCGACCTCGACCTCGGTCTCGATGCGGCCCTGCCAGAGTTTCAGCCTGCGCGTTTCCACCGTCGCCATCGCGTCGCTCCCGCGGGTTCTTGTTTTTAGGACGCGGCGGCCATGGCGGGGGCGGCGGCGCGTTTCTTCTTGAGGCGCTCGGGCCACCAGTGGTCTTCGTATTTATCGTCCCACTGATCGGCGAGATACGGCAGCACCTCGCGGGCGAACAGGTCGATGTTGCGCTTGCACAAGGCGGTCGGCATCGAGCCGAAGTGCAGCAGCGCCAACAGATGCCCCATGCGCAATTCCTTGATGCCGTCGAGCAATTGCTCGCGCACCGTCTTCGGCGAGCCGACCACCACGTAACCGCGCTCGTAGAAATCCTTGGCCTTGAGCTCGAGCGGATTGACCGCGGCGCGCGGATTGCTCTGCAGCGACTGCACCAGGCCGCCGTATTCGAGACAGCCGGGAATGGCGAGGTAATGCGACGGCGAGTACAGCAGCTTGTGGAAGAAATACTCGGCATGCTCGGCATAAAGATCCTCGGCCTCGGCGTCGGTCTCGGCGACGCCGATGAGCTGCAGGAAACTCAAGCGATACGGGTTGTCGTCGCGGCCCTGGCGCACCGCGTGGTCCCAATAGCGATCGGTCACCGCCTTGGCGTTCTTGGCGCCGAAATAGCTCAGGTGACAGAAGCAATGGTCGTGCTCGACGACATATTCGGCGGTCGAGGAAAAGCCGGAGCCCGGAATCCACACCGGCGGATGCGGCTGCTGGATCGGCCGCGGCCACAGGTTCACCATGCCGAGCTGATAATGCTTGCCGTTCCAGGCGAAAATCTCGCGCGCCGACCACGCCTTGAGCACCAGCGCCAGCGCCTCGCGGAAGCGCTCGCGCTGCTCGATCGGGACGACGCCGTTGGAGATCACCGCGTCCGACGGCAGGCCGGTGGGAAAGCCGGCAACCAGCCGGCCGCCGCTGATGCAGTCGAGCATGGCGTATTCCTCGGCGATGCGCGTCGGCGGCGTCGTCGACGGCAAGGTCGAGCCGAGCTGGACGATGGCGATGTTCTGGCCGTTGGTCTCTTTCGCCAGCACCGCGCCCATCAGGCTCGGGTTGGCCATGAAACCGTAGACGTTCTGGTGGTGCTGGTTGGTGCACACGCCGTGAAAGCCGGCCTTCGCCGCGTACAGCAATTCGTCCAGCGTGGCGTTGTAGTACGCGCCGACTTTCTCGGAATCGGCGACGTCGAACCACAGCGGGTCGATGAAAGCGGAGTTGTAACGCTGCACGAAATCGGAGGGCAAATCCCGATACGGCATCAGGTGGAACATGCACACTTTCACGGCGGCGCCTCCCGATAACTTTGTCGGCCATGCTAGGGCGCAACGCGGGCGATGACCAGCCGCGCGGCGCGCCCCAGCCATGCGGGCGCCTTTGACTTCCAGCTATTGCGGCAGGCCCGGCGGCGCATCACTATGCGAGCGTAATCGCAAGTTTCATGTCGCGAGCGGTGGTGTCATGGGTGTTCTTATCGACGGCAAATGGAGCGACGGCGACTCCCTCAGGAGACCAGCCAGTCCGGCCAGTTCAAACGCGCCGACAGCGTGGTCCGCGACCGCATCACCGCGGACGGCGCGTCTGGCTTCAAGGCCGAGCCCGGCCGCTATCATCTTTATGTCGCGCATGGCTGCCCGTGGGCGCATCGCACGCTGATCTACCGCGCGGTCAAGAAGCTCGAGGGACTTGTTTCCGTCGCCTATTCGATCCCCGGCCTCAAGCAGAACGGCTGGACGTTCGAACGCGACCCGCGTTATCCGGATTGCATCCCCGACGAGGTCAACGGCTTCCATTATCTGTACGAAGCCTATGTCGCCAGCAACCCAACCTATACCGGCAAGGTCACGGTCCCGACCTTGTGGGACAAGAAGACCAAGCGCATCGTCAACAACGAGTTGTCCGAGATCATCCGGATGTTCAATACCGAATTCAACGCCATCACCGGCGATCGCCTGGACCTTTATCCGCAGGCGTTGCGGGCCGAGATCGACGCCGTCAACGAGCGCGTTTATCACAACGTCAACAACGGCGTGTACCGTGCCGGCTTTGCGAAAACCCAAGCCGCCTATGACGAAGCCTACGACGGCTTGTTCGCAACGCTCGACTGGCTGGAGGCGCGGTTGTCGCGGCAACGCTATCTGGTCGGCGGCCAGATCACCGAAGCCGACTGGCGGCTGTTTCCCACTTTGGTGCGCTTCGACGTCGCCTATTTCTCGCTCTTCAAATGCAATCGGCAGCGCATCGCCGATTATCCGAACCTGTCGAATTACATGCGCGACCTATACCAGGTGCCCGGCATCGTCGGCACGGTCACGGCGCGTTATTACGTCATCAATTACTATTCGATCGCCAAGGTGAACCCGACGATGATTATCCCGAAAGGAACGCCGGTCGATTTCGGCCAGCCGCACGATCGCGCAAGATTGGCCGCCTGACATATCCGGCTGCGTTGAAAAAATTCACGGAGGAAAACATGCTTGAGCTCTACCACAACATCAATTCGGTCTGCGCCCAGAAGGTGCGTATCGCGCTCAAGGAAAAGCGCCAGCAGGTCACGGAGCATCTGCTCACGCTGCAAGGCGACCAGAACGCCCCGGCCTATATGAAGCTCAACCCGAACGGCGTGGTGCCGACCTTGGTGCACGACGGCCGGGTCATCATCGAATTGTCGTTGATCCTCTATTACATCGACGAGGCGTTCCCCGATCCGCCGCTGATGCCCAAGACGCCGGTCGCGCGGCATCGCGTCCGCCTCTACAACAAGCTGATCGACGAATACATGCACAATGCCTGCACCATCATGACCTTCGCCACGGCATTCCGCCCGCGGTTTCTCAAGATGACGCGCGAGCAATGGCTCGCCGAGATCAACAAGGCGCCGCTCAAGCGCCGCGCCGAATATAAGCGCAGCGTCATCGAGCACGGCCTCGATTCGGAGTTTGTCATCGACGCGCTCGGCCAGCACCGGAAAATGATTTCGTGGATGGCCGACGACCTCGCGCGCGGCCCTTACCTCGCCGGCGACACCTTCAGCAATGCCGATTGCGCGGTGATCCCGTACATCCTGCGCCTCGAGCTGCTTAAGCTTGGCGCGATGTGGCAGCAGGAACCGGCGATCGTCGACTGGTGGGACCGCATGCGGGCGCGGGATTCGGTCAAGTCGGCGATTTTCGATCGCATGCAGGACGCCGACTGGGCGCCGTTTAAGAACCTGGCGCCCGATCCTTGGCCGAAGGTGCAGACGCTATTGCAAGCGGCGTGATCGTTGGCGAACTGTCGATTTGCGACGTTTGCGCCGCAGCAGCTCGAAGCACAAGCAACTGCCGTTTCAATCAATCGTTCAACGGCTCAACTACGGCGGGAGATTTTTTCGGCGCGCCGGGCGCGGCCGGTGCGGCCGACGCCGGCGGCGCCGTGGTGATCGCCTCGGAACTGATCTGCGGCTTGGCGGCGATCGGAGCGACCGGCGTCGTCGCCGTGCTTTTCGGATCGGCGATCGGGCGAACCTTCGCGGCTGGATTGCCGTCGTCGAGCGGCTTGCGCGACGCCAAAGCCGCCGGCCGCGGGCGCGGCAGTGGCGGAATGTCCGGCAGCGCAGAGCGCGTCGCGCTGTGCGGCACCGGCGGCCGCTCCATCTCGGCCGCGCTCGGCACCATGGCCGGCGCGTCGAGATCTGCCGGATCGTAGAGCGCCGGCGCGCCATAGAACTGGCCGTAGCGCCCCGGGCCGGGCACGATGCGGTTGGCGTCGCGGATGGCGCCGCTATGGGCGTCGATCACCACGCGCATGAGAATGCCGCGGTAATCGGTGGCGCGCAGCACATAGATCGTGCCTTCGCGCAACGGCGGCGCCAGCGGATCGAAGCCGGCCGAGCGCGCGATCCTGGTAATCTCGTAGGACGACACGAAGCCGGTGACCGGCTGGGTTGCGGGCGGCGCGGCTGGAACTTGGGCTGAAACTTGGGCGCGGCCGGGCACGGCCGCGACGAGGCACGCTACCAACACGACGCCGGCACCGAACGCTCTACCCACGCAACGCCTCCCCTGCCCTGCATTCTGCCCGTTCGCCGTCAGAACGTGAATTGAAAATAGGGCGGCGCTTTGGCGCAACTCAAAACTTTTTGCATAGGTTCACGAAGCGTTCGATTTCGGCCTCCTGGGTGGCAAACGAGGTCACCAGCCGCGCCAAAACCCGGTCGGCGCTAAGATCGAGGTTTTGGCTCGGACGCACGTAATAGTCCGCGCCGGCGGCCTTGAGCTTCAAGTCGAGCGCCCGCGGCAGGGCGACGAAAATGAGATTGGCCTCGACCGGCCAGACCGGCGCCAAGCCCACGGACTTGAGCCCCTGCGCCAACAGGTCGGCCATGGCGTTGGCGTGGCGCGCCAGCTCAAGCCAGCAGCCGTCGGCGAGGTAGGCCGCCATTTGCGCGGCGATGAAGCGGTGTTTCGACAACAGATGGCCGGCGCGCTTGCGCCGTTCGCCGAAAAACGCGGCGCGGGCGGGATCGAACACCACCACCGCCTCCGCCGCCAGCGCGCCGCCCTTGGTGGCGCCGAATGACAGCACGTCGATGCCGGATTGCCAGGTCATCTGCGCCGGCGTGGTGTTGAGCCGGACCAGGGCATTGGCGAAGCGCGCGCCGTCCATGTGCACGGCGAGGGAGCGGGCGTGGGCGATTTCGCTCAAACGCGCGATCTCGTCGGTGCGATAGATGGTGCCGGCCTCGCTTGCCTGGGTGAGCGAGACCGCCGCGGCGACCATCTGGTGCGGGCTGTGGCCGCCGTAGCCGTTGAGCGCCGCTTGCAGCGTTTGCGGCGCGATCTTGCCGTCGCCGCCCGGAAGGCCGGCAAGCTTCAGCCCGCCGCCGAAAAACTCAGGCGCCCCGCATTCATCGGTCGCGATATGGGATTCGGCGTGGCAGAACACGACGCCCCACGGCGGGCTCACCTGGGCCAGCGCCAGCGCATTGGCCGCCGTCCCGGTCGGCACCAGGAACACCGCCACTTCGCGCTCGAACACCTCAGCCAGCCGCCGCTCGACGCCGGCGGTCCAGTGGTCATTGCCGTAGCCGCGCGCAAAGCCCCCATTGGCCTTGACGATGGCGTCGAGAATGGCCGGAGCAATCGGTGCGGTATTGTCGCTGGCGAAATTCACGACTGATACGGATCACGAGGAATGGTGAAGAGCGAGTTTCACATGAATTGGAACCAAAACCAGCGTCCACTCTTAGTCTAGATCGCCGCAATACTCATCATTTCCGGCAACAGCGAAATTGTGACAGAGGACACCCGCGATGCCAACCCTCGACTACGTCAGCCAAACTCCGAAAAGCGTCAGCGTGACTTACACCGATATGCCGGCAGGCGCCGACGCCGTGTTCGTCAACCAAGTTTCCGGAGCAAAGACTCCATCACAGAGCGGCGCCCTGAGCGCAGGCGGCAGCGGCTCGGCCGAGATTCCAAATCCGGGTCTGGCGGCCGGCCAATATTACTTGGCCGCGCAACAGTCCGGCCAGTCCGTCGCCCAGACGGTCATGTTCTACATCAACTGAGACGGCGCCGGCGCGACGACCATTGCACTCGTTCTGTTCCCGTGATCCACTTCGCGGGGCGGAACGTGGCGGCAATCGCGTCGAAACGGTGAGTTGAGGACCTTTTCGTGGCACTCGCGAGGGCTCTGCCCTTGTGTTGTCGCCGGGAATTTGCCATGTTCGGCATAGGACAGCATTGCTGTCCCAATTGGTGACCCGCATTGCGCGCGGCTACCTCCCTTCTCGCCCCCTAGGCTGGGTCGGCAGGAGGGGGAGCGCGGGGGTCAGCCGCCGGTAAGGCAAGGGCGCGTCGGACGGCGGCGAAAAAGCAGCCACAGGCCTTTGAGCGGCACGAAGGTTGCCTCCAAAATGAGTTGATCGCCCGTGCGCGCAGGGCAACGCGAACCTGCGCAGGGTGGATGGCGCCGGCGCCGCTGCACAG
Organism: uncultured Alphaproteobacteria bacterium; assembly: GCA_963831975.1. GTDB lineage: Bacteria > Pseudomonadota > Alphaproteobacteria > Rhizobiales > Xanthobacteraceae > BOG-931. Next base: position 45,105 of record CAWHSO010000013.1, on the reverse strand, counting down.
CATGCGGGGCCCGGCCGGGAGTGCGAGGACGACGATGAGCCCGTCAGGTTTCGGCCTGTTTGATCCGGCGCTGGAAAAGGCTTCCTGCGGGGTCGGATTTATTGCCGATATCAAAGGCCGCAAATCGCACAAGATCGTCGAAGATGCGCTGACCATCCTGGTCAATCTGGAGCATCGTGGCGCGGTCGGCGCCGATCCGCGCGCCGGCGACGGCGCCGGCATTTTGGTGCAGACGCCGCACAAGTTCTTCGCCAAGAAGGCGGCCGAGCTCGGCTTCAAGCTGCCGGCGCCCGGCCATTATGCCATCGGCGCGCTGTTTCTACCGCACGATCCTGCGTGGCGGCAGGAGATCATGGACACCTATGCGGCCATTGCCGCGCAGGACGGCATGACCATCTTGGGCTGGCGCGACGTGCCGACCGACAATTCGACGCTCGGCGAATCGGTCAAGCCGACCGAACCGTTCCACAAGCAGGTGTTCCTCGCCCGCAATCCGAAAGTCACATCGGAGGACGAATTCGAGCGCCGGCTTTATATCCTGCGCAAAACCATCTCCAGCACGCTTTACGGCCGGCGCGAGCGCAGCACCTCGCACTATTACCCGGTGTCGATCTCGTGCCGCACCGTGATCTACAAGGGCATGTTCCTGGCCGACCAGCTCGGCACCTATTATCCCGACCTGCACGACCCGGATTTCGAAAGCGCGCTTGCGCTCATTCACCAGCGCTTCTCCACCAACACCTTCCCGGCCTGGTCGCTGGCGCACCCGTACCGCATGATCGCCCATAACGGCGAGATCAACACGCTGCGCGGCAACAACAACTGGATGGCGGCGCGGCAGGCTTCCGTGTCGTCGCCGAAATTCGGCGCCGATATTTCAAGACTGTGGCCGATCTCCTACGAAGGCCAGTCCGACACCGCCTGCTTCGACAATGCGCTCGAGTTCCTGACCATGGGCGGCTACTCGCTGGCGCACGCGGTGATGATGATGATTCCGGAGGCCTGGGCCGGCAATCAGCTGATGAACGAGGAGCGCCGCGCGTTCTACGAATACAATGCCGCGCTGATGGAGCCGTGGGACGGCCCGGCGGCGATCGCGTTCACCAACGGCCGCCAGATCGGCGCCACGCTCGACCGCAACGGCTTGCGGCCGGCGCGTTACGTCGTCACCCGCGACGACCGCATCATCATGGCGTCGGAAGTCGGCGTGCTGCCGATCCTCGAAGAAGACATCGTCACCAAGTGGCGCTTGCAGCCGGGCAAGATGCTGCTGGTCGATCTCGAGGCCGGCCGGCTCATTCCCGACGAAGAGCTAAAAGCCACGCTGGCGAAGAGCCATCCCTATCGCGAGTGGCTCGATCGCACCCAGATCGTGCTCGAGGATTTGCCGACGGCTGCCGAAGCCGCGCCGATCTCGAATCTGGCGCTGCTCGATCGCCAGCAGGCGTTCGGCTACACCCAGGAAGATCTGAAAATCCTGATGACGCCGATGGCGACCACCGGCGAGGAAGCGGTCGGCTCCATGGGCAACGACACGCCGATCTCGGCGTTGTCGGAACGGCCGAAACTGCTCTTCACCTATTTCAAGCAGAACTTCGCCCAGGTCACCAACCCGCCGATCGATCCGATCCGCGAAGAACTGGTGATGAGTCTGGTGTCGATCATCGGGCCGCGGCCGAACCTGTTCGATCTCGAGGGCATGTCGAACACCAAGCGGCTGGAAGTGCATCAGCCGATCCTGACCAATGCCAATCTGGAAAAGATCCGCTCGATCTCCGAGGTCGCCGAATCGCATTTCAAGTCGCTGACGCTCGACACCACCTGGCCGGCGGAAGCCGGCGCCACCGGCCTGGAAGCCGCCATCGACTCGCTGTGCCGCGAGGCCGACGCCGCGGTGAAGGACGGCATCAACATCATTATTCTCTCCGACCGCCGCGCCGGCGCCGACCGCATCCAGATTCCGTCGCTGCTGGCCTGCGCCGCCGTGCACCATCACCTGATCCGCGAGGGCTTGCGCACCTCGGTCGGCATCGTGGTGGAATCCGGCGACCCGCGCGAAGTGCATCACTTCGCCTGCCTCGCCGGCTACGGCGCCGAAGCCATCAACCCGTATCTCGCCTTCGAGACGCTGGTGGCGATGAAGGGCGAGTTGCCGCAAAAGCTCGACGACAAGGAAATCATCAAGCGCTACATCAAGTCGATCGACAAAGGACTGCTCAAGGTGATGTCGAAGATGGGCATCTCCACCTATCAGTCCTATTGCGGCGCGCAGATTTTCGACGCGATCGGCCTGAAGTCCGAGTTCGTCGCCAAATATTTCACCGGCACCGCGACCCGCATCGAGGGCGTTGGCCTTGCCGAGATCGCCGAGGAAGCGGTGCGGCGGCATCGCGACGCGTTTTCCGACTCTCCGGTCTACCGCACCATGCTCGACGTCGGCGGCGAATATGCCTTCCGCGTCCGCGGCGAGGAGCACGTCTGGAACGCCGCGACGGTGTCGGCGCTGCAGCACGCCGTGCGCGGCAATTCCTACGACAAGTACCGGCAATTCGCCCGCAGCATCAACGACCAGACGGCCCACCTGTTCACCATCCGCGGCCTGTTCCGCATCAAGTCGGCGGACGAGGATGCGCGCAAACCAGTGCCGATCGAGGAGGTCGAGCCGGCGAAGAACATCGTGCGGCGGTTCTCGACCGGCGCCATGTCGTTCGGCTCGATCTCGCGCGAGGCGCACACCACGCTCGCCATCGCCATGAACCGCATCGGCGGCAAGTCGAATACCGGCGAGGGCGGCGAGGAAGCCGATCGCTTCAAGCCGCTGCCGAACGGCAATTCGATGCGGTCTGCGATCAAGCAGGTGGCCTCGGGCCGCTTCGGCGTCACCGCCGAGTATCTGGTCAATTCCGACATCATGCAGATCAAGATCGCCCAAGGCGCCAAGCCCGGCGAAGGCGGCCAGCTGCCCGGCTACAAGGTCGACAAGACCATCGCCAAAGTGCGCCATTCGACGCCGGGCGTGGGCTTGATCTCGCCGCCGCCGCATCACGACATCTATTCGATCGAGGATTTGGCGCAGCTGATCTTCGATTTGAAGAACGTCAATCCCGACGGCGACGTCTCCGTCAAGCTCGTCTCCGAAGTCGGCGTCGGCACCGTTGCCGCCGGCGTCTCCAAGGCGCGCTCCGATCACGTCACCATCGCCGGCTACGAAGGCGGCACCGGCGCCTCGCCGCTGACCTCGATCAAGCATGCCGGCTCGCCGTGGGAAATCGGCCTTGCCGAGACCCATCAAACGCTCGTTGCCAACCGCTTACGCGGGCGCATCGCCGTACAAGTCGACGGCGGCATCCGCACCGGCCGCGACGTGGTGGTCGGCGCGCTTCTGGGCGCCGACGAGTTCGGCTTTGCCACCGCGCCGTTGATCGCCGCCGGCTGCATCATGATGCGCAAGTGCCATCTCAACACCTGCCCGGTCGGCGTCGCGACGCAAGACCCGGTGCTGCGCAAGCGCTTCACCGGCCAGCCCGAGCACGTCATCAATTACTTCTTCTTCGTCGCCGAAGAGGTGCGCGAGCTGATGGCGGAGATGGGCTTCCGCACCTTCGACGAGATGATCGGCCAGATGCAGATGCTCGACCGGGTCAACGTGCTGGCGCACGCCAAGGCCAACGGGCTCGATTTCTCAAAGCTGTTCACCAAGCCGCCGGTGCCGGCGGAGGTCGCGCTGTTCAACAGCGAGCGGCAGGATCACAAGATCCACGACATCATCGACCGCAAGCTGATCGCGCAATCGCAAGGCGCGCTCGATAGCGGCACGCCGGTGCGCATCGAGCTGCCGATCCGCAACACCGACCGCACCACCGGCGCCATGCTGTCGGGCGCGATCGCCAAGCGCTACGGCCACGACGGCTTGCCGCCCGACACCATCGTGGCGAAGTTCAAGGGCACCGCCGGACAAAGCTTTGGCGCGTTCCTTGCCCGCGGCGTCAGTTTCGAGCTCGAAGGCGACGCCAACGACTATGTCGGCAAGGGCCTCTCGGGCGGCCGCATCGTGGTGCGCCCGCCGGCGCAGTCGGGCATCGTGCCGGAAGAACTCGATCATCATCGGCAACACCGTGCTGTACGGCGCCATCGAAGGCGAGTGCTATTTCCGCGGCGTCGCCGGCGAGCGCTTTGCCGTGCGCAATTCCGGCGCCGTGGCGGTGATCGAAGGCGCCGGCGACCATTGCTGCGAATACATGACCGGCGGCGTCGTGGTGGTGCTCGGCCGCACCGGCCGCAACTTTGCCGCCGGCATGTCGGGCGGCATCGCCTATGTGCTCGACGACGACGGCACCTTCAAATCGCGCTGCAACATGGCCATGGTCGAGCTCGAGCCGATGCCGGACGAGGAAGACATCAACGCAAAAATCTTCCACCACGCCCACGATCTCGAAACCCACGGCATGGTCGACGTCATGGCGGACATGAGCCGGTTCGACGCGTACCGGCTGCACCATCTGATCGCGCGCCATGCCCGGTTCACCGGTTCGCTCATCGCCGCAAAGATCCTGAGCGACTGGAAAACCTGGTGTCCGAGATTCCGCAAAGTGATGCCGGTCGAGTATCGCCGCGCGCTCAACGAGATGAAAGCGGCGCAGATCGCCGCGGAGTAGCGCAACGTGGGTAAGCTCCTCCTTTGCAATGGCGCGACAGCACCGGGACGCGGCGGCTTGACGGCGCTTGCCTTGGCGTCGGCCCTGATGCTGATCTGGGGAAATCCAGCATATGCTTGCCGCGGCGTCCGGGGTTGGTCGACAGGGGCCGATCTCGCGACGCTTCGTCCTGGCGAGATTGTCGTGAGGGCGACGCATCTGGAGTCCTATAAAGACGAAGTGCCCTTCCCTTACGTCATCATGGGCATTCCATATGGCTACATCTACTACTTGCAGATTTCCGAAGTGGTCGGAGCCGCCGATGCCTACGACCACGCAATTTCTGCTTTGCGCGATGCAAAGATCTATGTCCGATTAAATCCTTCAGTCTGTGAAGCCTATTTTCCTAATTTCACCAACGGCGCTGCAACGACCCTGGTTCTGAAGATGGGCCCTACCGGTCTCTACGAACTCGTCGGCGGTCAGGGGTAGGATCGCGTGGGCAAGATCACCGGCTTTCTCGATTACGAACGCGAGGACCGCGACTATGAACCGGTCGCGGAGCGCGTGCGCCATTGGCGCGAATTCGTGCTGCCGCTGCCGGAGGCGGATTACGCCAACCAGGCCGCGCGCTGCATGAATTGCGGCGTGCCCTATTGCATGGGCACGGGTACCGTCGCGCCCGGCGCGCCGGGCTGCCCGGTCAACAATCAGATCCCGGATTGGAACGACCTCGTCTATCTGGGCAATTGGGACGAGGCGGCGCGCAATCTGCATTCGACCAACAATTTTCCCGAAGTCACCGGCCGCGTCTGCCCGGCGCCGTGCGAGGCGTCGTGCACGCTCAACATCGACGAGAACCCGGTCACCATCAAATCCATCGAATGCGCCATCGCCGACCGCGCCATCGCGCAAGGCCTGAAGCCGGAGCTGCCGGTGGCGCACACCGGCAAGACAGTCGCGGTCGTCGGCTCGGGGCCGGCCGGCATGGCCTGCGCCCAGCAGCTCGCGCGCGCCGGACATGAAGTGCACGTCTATGAGCGCTGGGCCAAAGCCGGCGGGCTTTTGCGCTACGGCATTCCCGACTTCAAGATGGAGAAAATCCACGTCGACCGCCGCGTTGCGCAGATGGAGGCGGAAGGCGTCGTGTTCCATTACGGCGCCGATGTCGGCGTCAATGTTCCGGCCGACAAGCTGCTCAAGGACTACGACGCCGTAGTGCTGACCGGCGGCGCCGAAGCGCCGCGCGACTTGCCGGTGCCCGGCCGCGAGCTCAAGGGCATCCATTTCGCCATGGATTTTTTGCCGCAACAGAACCGCAGGGTGAGCGGCGAGAAAGCCAGTGACGGCGAGCCGATCCTGGCCACGGGCAAGCACGTCGTCGTCATCGGCGGCGGCGACACCGGCTCCGACTGCATCGGCACTTCGTTCCGGCAAGGAGCGGCGTCGGTGACCAATTTCGAAATCATGCCGCAGCCGCCACTGCGCGAGAACAAGGCGCTGACCTGGCCGAACTGGCCGCTGAAGCTGCGCACCTCGTCAAGCCACGAAGAGGGCGCCGAGCGCGATTTCGCCGTCACCACCACGCACTTTTCCGGCGCGAACGGCGGCGTGCAAAAGCTGCACTGCATGCGGGTCGACGACAAGATCAAGCCGATCGCCGGCAGCCGACTTCGAGATCAAGGCCGATCTCGTGCTACTCGCCATGGGCTTCGTGCATCCGCTGCACGACGGCCTGGTCAAAAACCTCGGGCTAAAACTCGACCAGCGCGGCAACGTCGCCGCCTCGACCGACGATTACCGCACCTCGCTCGACAAGGTTTTTACCGCCGGCGACATGCGCCGCGGCCAATCGCTCGTCGTCTGGGCCATCCGCGAAGGCCGCCAGGCCGCGCACGCGGTCGATAAATTTTTGATGGGCTCGACGCTGCTGCCGCGCTAATCCTGTAGGGTGGGCAAAGGCGCGGAACGCGCCGTGCCCACGCGGTCGGACAGCGTGGGCTTCGCTACGCTCAGCCTACCCTACGCGCGATGAATTTTAGAACCCGCCGACCGGGGCCGGTGGCCGCGGCGGGCCGCCGTCGAGCGACGCGCTCGGCCGGCGCGCTGGTGCGGCCGGCGCAGCGGGTGCGGCTGGCGCCACCTTGGTCTTGGCGTCGGGCTTGGCGTCGTCGGTCTTTTTCGGATTTCCGGGCGCGCCTTTTGGCGGCGGTGCCGATGGCGTGACGGCCGCGGGCTCAGGCGCCGCCTCGGCATTCGCATTGCTGCCCGGGCGCGGCCAGGAGAAATCGTCGGCGCGGCCGGATGGCGCCGGGATCGGATCGCCGTGGGTGAGCACGCGCACCGCCATCGGGTCGGCATTGGCCGGCGTGGTGCGGCCGCCGTCGCCGAGCAGATTGTTGCCGTCGACGCTGGTGTCGGCGGTCAACGGCAGCACCGGGCCGACGGCCGGCCGCGGCCCGGCGCCCGGCTTGGCCGGCGTGCCGCCTTCCGGCGCGGGCAGCGCCACCGGCACGACGTGGTTCGCCATGACGCGGCGCAAATCCTGCACCACGTATTGGGCGAGCTTCACTGCGCCGTATTTGGTGAAATGCACGCCGTCGCCGGTGCGCAGCCGCCGGATCTGGCCTTCGAAATCCGGGCCCTGGGTGACGTAGCGGCCGCTTTCGTCGACAAAACCGTCCCAGATGTCGACGTAGACGATGCCGGCCCGCTCGGCGCGCGCCCGGAAAATCTCGTCGAAATAGCTCATATCGCTGGTCGACTTCGTGCCGTAGACCGCCGGCAGGCCGACCCAGAGCACCGGCACGCCTTTGCTCTTGAGGGCTGCGATCATGTCGTCGACGCGCTTTGCGTAAAGCTCGGCCCATTTGTCGGTGTGAAAGTCGTAACTGCCGGGCGGCCCTTGGTGCACAGGCTCGCTGGCGGCAATCGTCGGCTGCTCGCCATCGGGCTTGGCGGCGTCGGGTGGCGCGGTCTTGTCTTGATTCTGCGATTGGCCTTGCGGTTGCGGCGCCGCTTGCGCGGACTGCGGCGCCGGTTTCGGCGGCACCTTGTCGCGAAACGGCAGCCGGTCGTTGAGACCGAGCATGACCACGATGGCGCTCGGCTTCTCGTTGACCAGCGCATCCTTGATGACGCCCGACCACTCCAGCAAATCGTTCTTGGCGTCGTAACGGACGAGGCCCGAGGTCGGCCGGATGTTGCGCACCACGCCGATGTCCGGAGAATCGGACAGCACGTCCTCGAGCCCGTAAGCCAGCCAATCGGCCATCGTGTCGCCGATCACCATGACGGTGGATGCCGGCGGCGTGTCGAGCTTGCGCGGCGGCGGCGCCTTGAAGGATTCGACCGGCGGCGGCGCCGGACGGTAGAACGGATTGTATTGATCGCCGCCGCCGGGATTGCCGAACAGCGGGAAAGAGAAGAAGCCGCGCGATGGCGGCGGGCGGTTCGGGCGCTGGCCATAGTAATTGTTGTTCGAGCCGAAGAACTGCGCACCGGCCGGAAACGGCAACGCGACGACGGCGATCGCGAGCGCGATCGCAAGCCGCCCAAGCATCTGCCGATTCCGCTTTGCCATAAAACGCTCTTCCAACTCGGCGCGAACCGGCCGGGCCGTCAACCAACCGGGCCGCGCCGCCCAACCCTATTCTAGCTAAAAAATGTCAACTTGAGGATGGTTCTATTTCATGACCTTCCGCGGGGGCCCAAGCACCGCATTGTCCGCGATTTCCGCCAGGCAGGTTGCGCGCGTGGTATTCAGCCCTCCAGGTTGTATTATAGAGTAGTCAGGACGCCGAGCGGCGGTGGTGAAGCGGCTCCGCGCCAATCGTCCAAGTATTTGCAGTGATCATCCCTGGGGGACTGAAATGAAGACAAGAAACCACATGCTTAAGAGCAACACGTTTCGTGCGCAGGATATTCATATTCATGAGGATCTCCTGTCTACCATGCCCAGCGCACTTTCGCGAAAGCGGGAAAGGAAGCCTGGGACGGAACTACAGCAGGAAAAGGAAGATCGAGCGGGGTACGCTGGCTGCATCCTCTGTCATCCTAATATTAAAAAGCAAAAAATCCGAGCGGCGCTTCCCTTGAAATTCGGATCGACGGAAAAGTCGCGACCTTTCTGAATGACTTTCCATATCTTCCCTACGAGCACCGGCTATATTTCCTGTGGAACGAAGATGAACGGATCCGAGAACACGCGTGTCACAAGCACACGATGGGCCAATTCGGTACCGCCGAATTGTATTGGCTATTGTTTGCGTGCCGGGAGGATGCAAGAACATTCAAATCGCCCGCGGAATCTGCCGACCGTCTTCGGTTAATCGCCGGATTCAACATCGGCGATCTTGCAGGCCAATCGGTCCCGCATTTTCACTTGCAATCGGGTTGGGAGGTCGTGCTCGACCCACGCGAATTCACAAAAACCGAACTGGAGCTCTACTACAAGGAACTGCATGCGGAAGATCTCATCATATTTGAAAATGAAAAATATTGGATTATGGCGCCATGAACTCCGGCGGGAAAATACGCCGTCAATTTTTACTTTCGCGGAAAAAATGAGATTACCGATCTGGATGATGACGATCTGAAAGTCTTTGCAGTTGTTGGAGAGGCGATTCTTAGGATATATCACCGATACCTGGGCATTACTAACGTAAACGTTGTTATGCGAGGCTCAGTCAAGGATTGTCGAACTGAGCCCTTGCAAATGCAGTTCGTACCTCGGGTAAATCTTGCGGCAATGTACGAGATTCTTGGAGTCAACGTCGTGGATACATTTCCGCAGAGCATAGCGGCCGAGTTTCGAAGGTCGCATACCGACGCTTCTCGCGGCGTCATCCATCCTTGGTTCGAACTATTCGAAGATGCCTATTCGTTCGATCCAGAAGCAGCGTTCCTCAGCCGATTGACGTGATTTCTCACGCTCTTCGGCGCGAGATTGATATTGTGGCATAGCCCGTCGCTTCGGTCCGCCACGCACTGGACGGGGGCAACGCACGCCCCATCGTTGCCCTCATCACGGCTGGCGCAGCCGGTCGAGCACGCTGGAGGAGGCAAAACCGTCCGGAACGAGGCCGACCGAGGCTTGAAAATTGCGGATGGCGATGCGGGTGCGCGGGCCGAGGAGCCCATCGGGGGCGCCGATATCAAAACCGTGGCGGGCGAGCTGCTGCTGCAGCTCGTAGCGCTCGTCGAGCGTGAGCACGCGCTCGTCGCGCGGCCAATCCTGCACCAACGGTGCGCCGCCGCGCAGCCGGTCGGCGAGATAGCCGATGGCGAGCGCGTAAGCTTCGGCGGGATTGTATTTCATGATGACGCGGAAATTCGGCAGCATCAGGAACGCCGGCCCCCGTGCGCCGGCAGGCAGCAGCAGAAAGGCCCGCTCGTCGCCATGCGGAAACGGCTTTCCTCCGGCGCGCCGCACGCCGAGATTTTGCCATTCGCGCACCGTCATCTGCTTTGACCGGTCGGCGAGGAGATAATCGAAATTCTGCGGCAGGACGACTTCGTAGCCCCAAGTCTGGCCGCTGACCCAGCCGTCGGTTTTGAGATTGTTGGCGGTGGACGCGATCACGTCCGGCACCGAGTCGATGACGTCGCGGCGGCCGTCGCCGTCGAAATCGACGGCGTAGCGCTTGAACGTCGTCGGCATGAATTGCGTCGGGCCGAAGGCGCCGGCCCAGGAGCCGACCAGACGGTCGGGCGCGATGTCGCCGCGCTGCAGGATGTCGAGCGCGGACAAGAACTCCTCGCGGAAATAATCGCGGCGGCGGCCGACACACGCCAAGGTCGCCGTCGAGCGCAGCACCGGACGGTCGCCGCCCAAGGTGCCGTAATTCGATTCGACGCCCCAGATCGCCGCGATGATGTGACGGTCGACGCCGTAGGCGCGCTCTTCCGCAGCGAAGGTCGAGGCATATTGCGTCAACAGCTCGCGGCCGCGGGCGATGCGCTCCTCGCTCACCAGCAGGTCGAGATAGTCCCACGGCGACTTGGTGAATTCCGGCTGGGCGTCGAGCAGATCCATGATGTGCAGGTCGGGCGTGAGCCCCGCGGTGAAGCGCTGATAATTTTCGCGGCTGACGCCGCGGCGCGCGGCATCTGGCCACAGGTCGGCAAGGCAATTGCCGAAACCCGCGGCCGCGGAACGGATGGCGTCGGCCGTCATGCGCGGATCGCCCGAGGCGCCCGCTTGTCCGCTCCAATCGCCCGCTCCGCCGCCAGGCGTTGGAACCGGGCTGCTCGCCGGCGGTTGAAACAGGCGCATCAACAAGTTGTCCGGCTTGTCCTGCGCATGCGCCATGGCGGCGAAACCGATGATGAACAGCACGGCGGCTGCGAGGTGTCGGATGCGCGTGGAAACGACCATGGCGGACGATCTCGATTGCGGGCCACGGCAATGGGCCCTCGTTGGGTTACCGAAACTTTAACGCCGGCTCAGCCGCGGTTGCCGTCGGCCCATATTCATAGTGCGGCAACGAGATTTGGCTAAACTTTACCGAGGATTGTGCTCAAAGCCGATGCGTTGTCTTTATTTGAACAAGCATTTTGGCAAGAAAGCGATTTCCATGCCTGCCAAATCTTCCCCGACCAAGTCTTCCCCGACATCGAACGGCCCCGCATGAAGCCCGTACGCAAGGCGGTTTTTCCCGTGGCCGGCCTCGGCACCCGGTTCCTGCCGGCCACCAAGGCCATGCCGAAAGAGATGCTGCCGGTGGTTGACCGGCCGCTGATCCAGCACGTGGTGGATGAGGCCCGCGAGGCCGGCATCGAGCATTTCATCTTCGTCACCGGCCGCAACAAGGGCGTCATCGAGGACCATTTCGACCGCCAGTTCGAGCTGGAGATGACGCTGCTCGAGCGCCAGAAGCACGGCGCGCTGGAATTCTTGACCAAGGAGCTGCCGATCCCGGGCTCGACGAGTTTCACCCGCCAGCAGGAGCCGCTCGGGCTCGGCCACGCGGTGTGGTGCGCCCGCGAGCTGGTCGGCCGCGAGCCCTTCGCGCTGTTGCTGCCGGACGTTCTGGTGCAGCACGAGCGCAGCTGCCTGGCGCAGATGATGGATGCGGCGCGCGGGCTGACGTCGGCTGCGAATATCGTCGCCGTCGAGGAAGTGCCGAACGAGCGCGTCGATCAATATGGCGTCGTCGGCGTCGGCGAGCGCATCGGCAAGATGTTCGCCATCACCAATATGGTGGAGAAGCCGCCGCGCGACCGGGCGCCGTCGAACCTCATCCTCACCGGCCGCTACATCCTGCAGCCGGAAATCCTCGATCTGCTCGGCACCCAGGAGCGCGGCACCGGCGGCGAGATCCAGCTCACCGACGCCATGATCCAGCTGGCGCGCACGCAGCCGTTCTACGGCCTGGAATTCGAAGGCCGCAGCTTCGACTGCGGCTCAAAGATCGGCTTTCTCGCCGCCAACGTCTCCTACGCGCTGGCGCGGCCGGATATTGCGCCGGGCTTCCGCGCCGAGATCAAGAAAATTCTCGGCGAGCTCAACGGCGGCTAATACCTCAGCGCTGCAAGCGCACGCCGGCGAGCACCGATGTCGCCTGGTAGGACACGCCGGTGAAGTTCGAATTCAGCCAGTTTTGCCGCACTTCGGTTTTGAGCCAAATATCGCGGTTGAGCTTGTAGATCATTCCGACCGAGGCGAAGTAGCGATTGTCGACGCGCCCGTCGCCGACATAGTCGTCCTGGCCGTAGCCGACTTGCAGCGTGCCGACGAGCCAGCGGCGGAAGGCGTGATCGACCTCAAGGGCGACATCGCGGCTGAGCTCGCCGGAAACGCCGAACACGGTCGATTCGCTGACCAGCGACGTGGCGGTCAATTTCGCGGAAGTCAGCGCGGTCGCCTGCCAGATCAGCGCGCCGTCGGCGATCAGCCCTGAGAGCTTCGGCAAGGTCGGGTCCTGATAGGTGCGGTCGAGATAGCCGACCGCCATGGCGCCGCTCAATGTGCCGAACAGGTCGACGGTAGCGCCGGCTTTCACGCTGGTGCCCATGGAACTGCGTTGCTGGCCGCCGCTGTCGAACTGCTGGTCGTAGACGCGCGAATCCTCTTGCACTTCCACGAACGGCTTGACGCCGGCATCGAGATCGAAGCCGACCCTGGCGATGCCGGCATATTGGTTGAGATCGCGATCGGCATTGCTCGCGGTCTCGCCGTCGGTCAGCGTGGAATTCTGGTACTGCACGCGGTCGAAGGTGCCCTTGAGCGACACGATCAAGCGGTTGAAATTCTGCACGACGCCGAGCGTGCCGCCGAGCGTGGTGTCGATCGGCAGGCTGGCGAGACCGGCCTGCAGGTTGGGGCTGCCGGGATTGTCGGTCGACACCAGCAAGCGGTTTTCGACAACGATCTGGGTGTCGCGGGTGACGTCGATGCGGCCGTCGATTTTCGAATTCAGGTAGGGGCGATTGAGCGACGGCACGAAGCTGCCATTGGTGTAATCGGTATAGGTGCCGGTGATGCTGGCGGTGAGCGCGTGCCGCGACCAGTCCGATTGCACCAGCAATTCCGGCGCCACGACGAAATACGGCGAACCGCCGCCGTGCGGGATGCCTTGCGGATTGCTGGAATAGGCCGTCGACAACTCGACCGCCGGGAAGAACATGAACGAGCCGCCGCGGATGCCAAGCGGCGAGTACGCGTCGCCGTCGCCGATCGGCAACAGCCGTTGCGCGCGGGTGCCGAGCGGCAAGGTGCTGATCGGCTGCGTTCCGGGCGGCGGCGTCGAGGCCGCGGCATCGGCGTCGAGCGCCTGGCGGCACCGGCACGGTGGCGCCGGCCCGATGTGCCGCGTTCAACGGATAGACTTCGGGCGGCACGTTGCCGATCGGCACCGGTTGCACGAGCGGCGGCAAAATGGCGCCGGGCCGGGCCGCGGCCTTGGCCGGATAGACCTGAGGTGGAGGCGGCTGTGCGGCGGCCGGCGCGGCCAAGGGCTGCATAGTCGTGGGCTTGGCGGGCGCGCTGAATTGCGTCGTCGATAGCGGATCGAAGGTGGTCTGCGGCACGGTCACGCCCGGTCCAGGCGCAGGCGGCGCTTTGGCCTTCAACGCCTTCTTTTTGCCCTGCGGCGTATTGCTGGAATCGAAGCCAGTATCGCCGGCGCCGAACCCCGCCGGACTGCCGTAAACCGGCGTCGCGCCGATGCGCGACGGCGCCGTGAACCTGCCCGTGGTGAGCGCCTGGTCCTGCGCCACGTCGCCGGAGCGGCGAAACCGCAGCGGCTTCGCCGGATTGCCTAAGAGCGACGGCTGCAGCAGCGCCGCGTTGGGATCGGCAATGGCGGCCGCCAGCATGCCGCTACTCGGCGTCAGCACGCCGGCATTGGGAATTTGCTGCGGCGGCGGCGCCTGCGCCCGGCCCGCGACCGGCGCCAAGGCCGTGGCCGCGACGGCGGCAGCGATCAGGGACCGGCGCAACATCCGCGACCTGCCCGCGCCGAAGCGTGCGCCCGCTCGTTCCGTTACCTCGGAAGCTGCCAAACCAACCTACCTCCGGCGCCCGCGCGCCAAACGGCAGCCGCCCGGCCGCCGGATGGCGGTCGAGGGTTAACGGAGTAAAAACGGATATGGTTAACGGAAGGTTGATCGCTGCCGCTTGTCTACGGCGGACGCATCAGGACTTTGGATCAGATCCATCAGCCCGATTGGCGCTCCGAGCCACCAGCTCTCTCTGCAAGCAGTCCATCAGCTTGGAGTCCAGTTGAAAGAACCCGTTGGACGTCAGCAGCCGGTGCTTGGGGGATGCCATATAGGATCCGGGCACAACGGTCCCGTCTTGGACGCGGAATACTCCCAGGATGTCTTCGGGTGGGACCGCGCCCTGCGGCGTCGGCGTGCGCTGATCGACGAGAACGACATGGCCTTCGCCTATTCGCCTGGCTTCCGCGACAAGACCCGGTTGTTCTGGGCCATGCCGCGCAATGACGAAGGCCAGAAACTTGGTGAAAACGGAATTGGCCGTGACAATGTCCGGCGTGATCGGCTCCTCCGGGCCCAAGGCATGGGTGAGGACGCCCAAGATTGCCTCCGGGATCAGGCCCTTGGAAAAAGCTGCGTCGGGCGAAGTCAGGGTAACGTAGTCCTTGAAGCCTTCAGGCGTAGCAACATGACATACGTATATTGAAGGTGCAGGCATCCCGTCTGCTCACATCTCCCGGGCTGGATCGCGAACGCCCATTATTCCCCTCCGCGGCCGTTGACTGACTGGGTCAGCATACCCGTGGCGCGCAATTGCCGGCCGCCCTTGAAGCAGAAAATCCAGGTAATAATATCCTATGTCGCATCCACACCGAGCCGCTTGAGAGCGCTAATCGCCGTCTGCTTGCCAGGCTCGAGCTCGAGTGCCCTGCGGTAGCTCGCGATCGCTGCATCCTTGCGGCCAAGGCGCTCGTTGGCACATCCGCTGTTGAAATGTGCGGTAAAGAGATTCGGCACGAGGCGGATACATTCAGTATTATCGGCAAGGCCGCCCTCGAGGTCGCCTTTCTCAATACGGACTGCGCCGCGGGTACTCAGCGCATATGTGTCCTCGGGCGACAGTCGGAGCACCTCGGTCAAATCCGCCAGGGCGCGATCGTATTCGCCGCGGATGAAATATGCATAGCCGCGCTGCGCCAACGCCTTCGCGTCTTGCGGGTTGCTCACGATTGCCTCGTTCCAGGCCTCGAGCGCGGCATCACTAGCATTCCTGGTGCCATAAGCGATATCCAGGTTGCTGCGGGCGGTGCCATAGTTCGGGTCGAGTTTAAGCGCCTGTCGGAAGTCAATAATGGCTCGGTCAATGTGTTTCAGTTGGTTGAAGAATAATGAGCCCCGACCGTTATAGGCTGGTGCGAATTTCGGATCGATCCGTATTGCGTCGTCGTAGTCCGACTTTGATTTGTCGAATGCGCCCACCGTCTCTTGCAACAGCGCACGCCTATAATAGGCTAGCGCGTCGTCCGGCTTGAGCCGGATCGCCTCGTTAAAGTCGCTGAAGGCACTGTCGTTGTTGCCGAGTGCCGCATAGGCCAAGGCGGACCTAGAAAGATGAGCGCCAGCAAAACTACTGGGTAGCGCCCAGCTGGCATCGATCCCCCGCCACTGAACAAAAACCAGGCCGTACCTCCCGCTGCGGCAAGTCCCACGATCCAGCCCACAGCCATGCCAATTCCTTCACTAGGATCGCTCATCGCAACGCCCCCTCGGTCTTCAACTTGCGGCATTATGCTTCGCAAGCAAGCGCGACCGCTTTCGCAATGCGATCGCCCCGTATTATGATGGCTTCGACGGCACCGGCAAATGCCATCTCGAATCAAGCGGGCCGAACCGGTCACCATGGAAGCGGCGCGCCGTTCGTCTCGTCATCGCCCCTGCCGCCTCATGACTTCCTCCGCATTTGGCCGTGCCGCCGGCTACCACAATCGCCACTTGCTCCTGGGCTTGGTGCCCAGGGCGGAGATCGCAAACCGCATCCAATCGTCGAAATGCAGGTGTTGCAGGAACTCCGGCGGCCTCGGCGCGGGCGGTCCCTCGAGCACGAGCGGGACCACGTCCGGGCTCCGGTCGTCGCTGCCGTTCTGGCGCTCGAGCGCGTATCTCACTTCCTTTGCGACCCATTCCGAATCCCGCGCCGACTGCGACCAGAACAGCAGGAACAGGTCGCAGTTATCGATCTCCCTGTAGAGTCCCTTCTCCCAACGGGTTCCAGGCTCAAGGTCGAGGATGTCCTGAAAGAAAGCGACGCCCGCGGCGCGATAGGATTGCGCGATTTCCAGCACCTTTTTTCGATCCTTCGACGAATAGGAGAAGAAAACGCGTTGGTATCGCCTTGGGCTCGCGCTTTGCAGAACATTCGTTGGGCTATCCGCGGCACTGCTTCGGATGCTGAGCTTGAACTCCACTTGGCCAACGATTGCGTCGTCGACGCTGACGCGCACGGTGGGAAAAAGATCCTCACTTTGCGCGGCCGGCAGTCGCACCACGAAGTTGACGCCTTCGAGCCTCCCCTTCCAGGAGAGGGTCTGAATCGGCCGCTCGATTTCGAGCGAGGGTTCGGAAAGCATGATCGTCAGCTTGCTGCCGTGGCGCAGCCGGATGTCGAGCGCCGATGTGCCGCCTAGGCGCGCATCCTCATCGATCAGCTTGGCGCGCTCGGTCGCGCCCTTAAGTTCGTCGGTGCCGTGCAGCATGACCTGGACCATGATCTTGACCGAAGGCTTAGCGCTGGCGGGCGCAAAAACGCTGACGTCGACGGCATCCGCGCGGCTGGGGATTTCGCGTCCGGCCGTTGCCGAGGTGCCGCCGCGAGCCCTGGCGGCTTCCATATCGGACACGCTCAGTTCGGGCGGCTTGGCGAGAAGCTCTGTGAGCCGCGGATTCTTCTCCATATGTCGTCGGAGCTGGGAGTCGGATACGCTCAATTTTTGCGCCGGCTTTGCGGGGGTGCGTAGCGACCTGACCAGATCGGGGACCATCTCCTCTCTTCCGTCAGTCGCGCTTTCAGGTTCCCCTCTCAACAGCCGCTCGATTTCACTCGGCGTTTGGTGCCGCTCCGGCCTTTCGCTTACCAACGAATTGCGGCTGGCGGTACGCGGCTCAGGGTCGCGATCCGCGGCGTATGGCTGGTTACTGTAGATGATCGAGTCCGCGTCTGAAGGCGCTGGCGGCGGTGCGGTGGGCTGCCCCTGGATGTAGGAAAAGAACTCCGGGGCCGGCTTAGGCAGGCTGGGCGGCCATGCGCTCAACCATTCAGCGCCGGGAAGTTCGCCGTCGCCCAGCAGCAGACGGTCCGGCCGCTGCGCCTCCATCCATTTCCGATAGCGCGCGAGGAGCGCATCATAAGTTCGCCGCCATTTGCTCAGCCGAATGATATCGAGCATGGCCGGCCGCGGCACGGGCATATCCGCCGGCTTACGGGTTAGCCAAACCTCGTATTTCTCGATCTCGTCATTGTCGAGCAGCCAGCTCTCGGAGCGCTGTGCCCTGATCCAGGCCGCTGTGCGTTCCGCCAAAAGGCGGTACCGCTCAAGCCACGCCGCGGCGCCGTGATCTACGCTCGCTGCAGAGTCGAGGCCAGTGGTGTTGCTGTCATCGTTCATGCCAAACGATCCTTTCGCAGGTTGACAGCGCCGAAGCGCTCGTCCGTTCGACGCGGACTCGCTACGTGATGCAGCTTGCTGTTCGGAATGCTGCGCCTGCCGATGGCCGAGGGGACTGCCGCGATTGATTTGAGGGCGACTTCGGTACATCGCCATCTTATGGGCAGCGCGCTTCATACCATTTGGCGCATTCAACCGGACGAATGCAAGCAAAATGGGCAATGTTAAGCAACATTGAGCGACCCGACGTACCGACTATCGGCCCATTTGCCAACGGCGCACAGCCGTACTGTAAATCGGTGTCACCTGAAAACCCGACTGCAATGCAGAAGTGAAGAAAATGGCCCGTTGCGACATACCGTCCTGAGACGATTGTTGGTGGCTTTCGCGGCAAAGCGGCCTCTCAGGAGTCGACCGCCCGGGCGCATTTACGACTTCACACCCTGATCGTCACACCCAGCCCTTGAGCTCGCGCATGGCGAGTTGCCAGATCATCAGCATGCCGGCTTCGCTGTCGTTGAGGCACGGGATGGCGGTGAAATTTTCGCCGCCATAGCGCTTGAACACATGCGCGTTCTCGATCGCGATCTCTTCGAGCGTCTCGATGCAATCGGCGGAAAAGCCCGGCGTCAGCACGACGAGGTTTTTCACGCCCTTCTTGGCCAGCGCCTTCACGGTCTGGATCGTATAGGGCTCGAGCCAGCGCGCGCGGCCGAAGCGCGACTGGAACGTCATCATCAGCTTGTCTTCATCGAGTCCAAGCTGCGCGCGCAAAAGCTCGGTCGTGCGCACGCATTGCGCCTCGTAGGGATCGCCCTTGAGCACGCAGTCCTTCGGCATGCCGTGATAGGACAACAGGATGACGTCGGGCTTGAACGAAAGCGCCTTGAGCTCGGCCTTGAGCGACGAGGCGAGCACCTCGATGTAATAGGGATCGTCGTAATAGGCCGGCAAGATGCGCAGCGCCGGCTGCCGGCGCAATGTCATCAGATAACGGAACACCTCATCGGCGACCGTCGCGGTGGTCGCCGCCGCGTATTGCGGATAGAGCGGCATCACCAGGATGCGGTCGCAGCCGCGCGCGATCAGCGCTTCGAGCCGCGAGGCGATCGGCGGATTGGCGTAGCGCATCGCCCAGTCGACGATAACGTGCTTGCCGAGCGGTTCCAGGATGCCGGCGAGCTTCTCGGCCTGCGAGCGGGTGATGGTCTTGAACGGCGATTTGTTCTTGTCGTTGTTCCAGATGCGCTTGTAGTCGCGCGCTTTGCGCCGCGAGCGGATCGGCAGGATGACGCCGTTGAGAATGAGCTTCCAGAACAGCCCGCGTTTTTCGATCACGCGGGGATCGGTGAGGAATTGTTTGAGATAGCGGCGCACCGCCTTGGCATCGGGCGCGTCCGGCGTGCCGAGATTGACCAGCAGCACGCCGATGCCGTGCTCCACCTTTTCTGGTACTGCGGCGGCTTCAGGCGTTGCGGCGGCATGCGATGCCGGTTCGGAACTTTCGGCGGCAGGCGGCGTTGCGGCAGGAGATTCTGCGAACGCGATTGCGGCCGGTTCCTCAGGCGAGAGTTCCGGCGGCGCAGGTTTTGCCGTCGTTTCAGCTTCTGGAACAGTCTGCGCGTCGCTCATAGTACCAGAATACTCCATCGCGAGCCGGCTGGCGAATTCATCGACGGCCAAATCTCACACCACAGAGTCTCACTTTGGCCCCATTGCACTGACGGTAGATAAGGTGCGGTCTTCAGCTTTGCCGCCCAACGAGGAACACATCATGGTTCGTGGCGTATCGCTTCTCTTTGCCATTTTGCTCATGTCCGGCGCGGCATTGGCGGAAACCTATCCTCAACAAGACACCCCCGAAGATCGTGCCTGCCGCGGCGACGCGCGGCGCTTTTGCAAGGACGATATCCCGGACCAGTTCAAAGTCGGCTCGTGCCTGCAGGCGCACAAGGATAAGCTCAATCGCGCCTGCAAGACCGTTCTCGAAGGTCACGGCATGTGATCGCCGCGGACTTAATTTGCCGCTAGCGCGAGATCGCCGGCGCCGTTGAGCCGGTCGAACATCATCAGGCTCTCGAAGGCGTAGGCTTTCGCCCCATCGGGGAATTGCGCGCCGAGGCAATCGGCAAACTTGGCCCACAATTCGTCGCGCGACAGCGGCCGCTGGTGGCTGCCCTTGGCGAATTCGACCGGCCCGCTTTTGTGCGTCGCGCCGTCGATGGTCGTGATCTCGACCGCATCGGCGGGCGCGAAGTTGGAGCCTGCCTTGGTGGCCGCGGTGCCCTCGAGCGAAACCCGCGGAAAGATCGCCTGCACCTCGGGCCGGCGCACAAAATCGTCGGTCAGTTCGCGCAAACCGACATTGCGGGCGCACAGCGCAGCCGCCATGGCGAACTGCATGGAGAATTTCGCTTCGAGGCCGGTTTGCGGCCGGCTGTTGCGCAGCATCAGCATCTGCGTCTTGCCGGTCGAGACATGAATGCGCGCGACCTTGCCGGGCGTGAGATCGTGACGCGTCACCAGATCGAGCGCCGCATCGATCGAGCGGTGGGTCGCATAGCAGATCGGATAGCGCTTGATGCTCAGGCCATGGCCGACGATGTGCCATTCCTTTTGCGCGGCGTCGAAGGGGCGATCGAGTTCGGCCTTGCCGTCCACCGACAGCGCGATGAGCAAGCCCGCCGGATGCTCCAGCGCATCGAGCGACGCCGTCAGTCCGGCTTGCGCCAGGCGCGCGGCAATGACGCCGGATTGCGCGGCGCGGCCGACCTGGAACGATTTTGTCATGGTGCCGAAATTGGCCACCAGGCCGCCCGCCATCGAGGCGGCGATCGCCATGGCGGTCGCCGCTTGCGTGGCATCGAGACCGCGCAATTTTGCGCAGGCCGCTGCCGCCGCGACCGGTCCGAGCACGGCCGACGGATGCCAGCCCTTGCGATGCAGCGGCGTCGGCTCGCGCACCAAAAGCTCGGCCCACACTTCGTAGCCCGCCACATAGGCCGTCAACATTTCGGCACCGCTCGATCCGCTGACTTCGCCTTGGGCGAGGATCGCCGGCACCAGGACGGCGCTCGGATGGCCGTCGAGCGACACGTCGTCGTAGTCCAACACATGCGCGGCAACGCCGTTGACCAAAGCCGCGGTCTCGGGACTGCGCCGCGCGCCCGAAGGAATGAGCGAAGCGAGCGCCGCGCCGCTGCTATGGCCCAGCTCGCGATCGACCAGCGCGATCTCCGGATCGCGGCTGCCTGCAATCAACACGCCGAAGCAGTCGGCAATACCGGTGCGGGCGATGGCGCAGCCTTCCGCCGGAATCTGCCGCAGGGTAAGATCGGCGACGAAGCGGCCGAGGTCTTGGGTGAGAGAGCTTTGGGCGAGAGAGCTTTGGGCGAGAGAGCTTTGGGTGAGTGAGCTCATGGGCGTCTCCGGCGTAGGGCGTCACCACAATAGGGTGAACAAAACCTGGCGGTAGGATGGTGGCTTATCGGTACCCGCGTCAAGCGGAGGAAACACGCAATATCCCGCGGCCCTACCATCGCAGATTGATGTTCTTCACTTGCGTGTAGCTGAGGATTTCATCGAAGCATTCCTCTTCGCCGATACCGCTCTGCTTCCAGCCGCCGTAAGGCGCGCCGATGTAGCGGCCATTGGAATTGATCCAGACATAACCTGCCTCGACCCGCTCCGCCGTTTCCATCGCCTTGGCGAGATCGTTGGTGACGATGGCCGCGGTGAGGCCGTATTCGACGCCGTTCACCTGCGCGAGCATCTCCTCGTAATTGTCCCAGGCCATCACCGACATGACCGGCCCGAATATCTCTTCGCGACCGATCCGCATCGCCGGCGTCACGTTGTCGAAAACCGTCGGCGCGATGAATAGACCGGCGGCGAGCGACGGATCGGCAGGCTTGGCCGCCGCCGGTGAGAAGTTGCGCGCCTTCTGCCTTGCCCGATTTGATGAAGCCCATGACGCGATCGAACTGCCGTTGCGAAACGATCGGCCCGACGTCGTTGTGCTTGAGCCAGGGCATGCCGATTGGCAGCGCTTGCGCCAGCGCTACGAGTTCCGAGACGACGCTGTCATGCAGTGAAGCGTGGACGAACACCCGCGAAGTCGAACTGCACGACTGCCCCTGCCGGTTCATGTTCATGCCCTTGATGGCGGCCGACGCCGCCTTCCTAGGATCGGCGTCCGGGAAAATGACGATCGGATTCTTGCCGCCGAGCTCCAGGCTCACGCGCTTGAGACCCGCCGCGGCCTCCTGCGCGATAGTGCGGCCGGTCGGCACCGATCCGACAAAGCCGATGCGCCGCACATCCGGATGACGCACCAGCGCAGAACCGACTTTGCCATCGCCGGCGAGGATATTGACCACGCCGGCGGGGAATATTCCTTCGCACAGTTCGCCGAGCCGCAGGCTTGAAAGCGGCGCCTGCTCCGAACCCTTGATCACGACGGTGTTGCCCGCCGCGAGCGGCGCCGCCGCTTTCTCGGCGCAGAACCGGAACGGATGGTTGAACGGATTGATCTTGGCGACGACGCCGAATGGCTGCCGCCGCGTGAGATTGAGATGACGCGTCGCCTTGCGAGAACGTCTCGCCCTTGATTTCCGTGACCAGGCCGGCGCAATAGCGCAACCAATCCGCGGTCCAAATCATGTCGCCGCGCATGCCGACGATGGCGTTGCCCGAATCGACGGCATCGAGCAACGCCAGTTCGTCGGCATTTTCTTCGATGCGATCCGCCAGCAGTTCGAGGCAGCGGGCGCGCTCCTTGATCGGCACGCGCGACCATTCCTTGAAAGCGGCCTTCGCTGCCTGCACCGCGGCATCGACATCCGCCTCGCCCGCCGCGGGAATGTCGGCGAGTTTCTCCATGTTCGATGGATTGATCGAAGCGAACGACTTGCCTTCGGCCGGTGAAATCCAGCGGCCGCCGATATAGAGCCCGCGTGGGCTGAAATTGAGCGACGGGGATTGCACGCGCTGTCCTTAGAGGCCGGGGACGACCGCGGCGCGCAGCACCGTCGCTCCGAGGCTTTCTTGAAAGCGGCGTCGAGATCCTTCAAGGCAAATTTGGCATCGACGATGTCCTTGAATGGAAAACGCTTGCGGTTTGCCATCACAAAATCGAGCGCCTGGATGAGATGCCGGGGATGATAGTTGTGAATGCCGCGCATGGTGATCCAGCGCCGCAGCAGGATATTGGCGTCGATGGTCACATTGGCGTCCGGGTTGACCAAACCGCCGAGCACATAGCGGCCGCCGGTGCGCAGCATCTGCAAACCCTGCGGAATGACATCCGGCACGCCGCAGACCTCGATCACCGCGTCGGCGCCGTCGGGCCGGCACAGCGCCCTGACTTCGATCGACGACGGCCTGCGCGGGAACGCGCGCGATATCGATGACGTGATCGGCACCGAATTTTTTGGCGGCATCCAGCCGGCTCGCCACGGCATCGAGCCCGATCACGCAACGCGCGCCGCGCGCCTTTGCCATCGCGACACCGTAGAGGCCGAGGAGACCGAGACCCTGAACGACGACCGCGTCACCCAAGGCGATCTCGGCGGCCTCGGTCACCGACGCCATGGTGGCGACGCCGCAATTGAGCGGCGTCGCTTCCTCGTCGCTCAGCTCGTCGGGAAGCTTCAGGATCCAGGTGCCGGGGAGGATGTAGCAGTACTCGGCAAATCCACCGAGGAAGTGCGGATCCTCCGCGGCGAGGTCGTGGCCGTATTTGCGCACGCCGTGACACTTCTGCGGCATGTCGAGGACTTCGCGGTAATAGCATTGCCCGTCGAAGAAATACTCGCTCCAGGTGATGCGGTCGCCGACCTTGAGCGGATCGCCGCGCATGTCCTTGTCGATGCTCTCGCCGAGTTCCTCGATGACGCCGATGATTTCATGGCCGAGGATTCCCGGGCACGGATTTGGCCGGCGTCCTTCATAGGAATGAATGTCCGAGCGGCAGATGGTCGACATCGTCACCCGCACCAACACTTCGCCGCGGTTTGCCGGGCGCACCGGAAATTCTTTCAGGACGAAAGGCGTGTTCGGCGCTTCGTAAACGGCGGCCTTGGCGGTGCGCATTTTGCCGTGTGCTCCCTCTTTGTGAGCGCCGCAAGCCGCGCGTCCTATTCGACACCCCGTTCAATGCGAAATCGAAAATGTCGTAGTTGTGCAAGCGGCCATCCTTGGCCGCTTGCGGTACGCCGCATTGAGCGGCCGCGACAGCAGGAACGGCACTTTCTGCTCGCCGAGGCCGCCGTGGGAGCGCAAGCGATGCCCCGCCAATTGGCTCAAATCGTGGTCCTCGCGGCGCGCGCCGACCACGGTGCTGCGATCGCTGAAAGCGGCGAAATCGCCCTCGCGGTCGATCGGTAAATCGAACTGCTCGCAGACGTGCTGCTTATCGAGGACCAATTCGATGCCGGGCAGCGTGCGGGTGAATGCCATCATGGCCGGAATGTCGCCCGGCTTGCGCAAATGCACGCGCACGAATGATCCGAGCGCGCCGTGATGCCGGACGAACGGATCGGCGATCGGACAGATGACCCGCACGGTACCGGCGCCGAAGCGCGAATTCAGTTCATCCTCCAGATAGATGACATTGGGCGTGCCGTCGCCGGCGGACTTGTCGTTCATGCCGTGATCGGCCGTGACCGCGACGGTGGCGCCGAGCGCGATCAGCTTGGCGACGCTGGCGTCGACCGCCTGGTGGTAGGCGTCCGCCTCCGGCTCTCCGGGCGCGTGCTTGTGCTGCACATAGTCGGAGGTCGACAGGTACATCAGGTCGGGCCTGACCGACGACAGAAGTTTCACGCCGGCATCGAACACAAACAGCGAAAGATCCGCCGAGTATTGGTCGGGCTGCGGCCGCCCGACCAGTTTCTCGACATTTTCGATGCCGTTGTTCGCGAGATTGGCGTTATGCGGCATATTCGGAGGAAAAGCGATGCCCGACATCTTGTAGGCCAGCATCTTGAGCAGTTTGTCCTTGGCCGTGACGACCGCGGTTTTCACGCCAACACGGCTCAGCGCGCCGAGGATAGTGCCGCAGCGCAGCCGCTTGCGTCGGTGATCATGATTTCTTCGCCGGTTTCGGGATCGAGATAGTAGTTGCCGTTTATGCCGTGCACCGCGGGCGGCACTCCGGTCACGATCGACGTGTTGTTGGTGTTGGTCGTGCTCGGCATCGAGCAATCGGCGATCGCCGACGAAGCCGTTTTCCTTGAACGACTTCATGGTCGGCAGCGTGCCGTTGGCAAAGCCGTGTTCGAGATATGCCGGATCGAAGCCATCGACGACGATCACCACGGTCGGGCGCTTTGGCGCGGCATAGCTTCGTCCATTGACTTCGACGGTCGTCCCGAGGACTGGATTTCACAGCAGACAGTGACCACGATTAAATCTCCGATCGCGAACAGACTGTTCAGCACCACGCACGATGACGCTTTGATGACGAAACCGATCTTGCCTTCGCCGCTATGATAACGCCTGTGGTTATCAAGACCGCATTCATTTTACTGTCATGACCGCGCTCTAGCGTCGTGTAAGCCTTTGCGCGCTCGGTGCATCTCCCTTCGTCTTCGAAGGCTTCCGGCGGAATGCACGTAGTGCGCCCATTCAGTTCTGGTGGGCGCGAAGTGGCAGGACGCGCCGGTCTATTGCGTCCTGTAAAGCGCCTGTTCGTTTCTGCATGGAAACGATGCATTGGCGCGCGCCGAAGGGCATTTGATGCCGGCACAATCACACAACAAGCGAATAACAGGAGCTTGAGCATGAAGGCGCAATTCTTTTCCGTCGAGCAAATCCGTCATCGCCGCTGCGTCCGTTGCCGCAATGGCAATCGCTGCCGCCATTGCGATTTGTCCGCTGCCGGCCGCGGCAGAGGATTGCCCGAACGGCGGAACCGTGCGCTTCGGCGTCGAGCCGTACGATACCGCGACGCGGCTGGTGCCGATCTACGAGAAGATCGGCAAGATGATCGGCGACAAGATCGGCTGCAAGGTCGAGGTGTTCGTCGCGACCAGCTACAACGCCGAGATCGAAGCGATGCGCAACGACAAGCTCGAGCTCGCCGAATTCGGCCCGCTCGGTTACGTGTTGGCGCACCAGGTGGCGAAGGCCGAGGCGGTGGCGCGCGTTCGGCGGCGCGGACGGCAAGCCCGTCAGCTATTGGGCAAGCCTCGTGACCTATCCGTCGTCAGGCATCAAAACGGTTGCGGACATTCGCGGGCATTCCTTCGCGTTCTCGGATGCGGCTTCGACGTCCGGCCATCTGTTTCCGGCCTATGGGCTGCGCAAGGCCGGGCTTGATCCAGACAAGGATATCAAGGCGATCTATGCCGGCAGCCACACGGCATCGTTCGAGGCCATTTACAATCACAAGGTCGACGCCGGCGAGCTGAACAGCGAACAGCTCGAGTCGGCGACGCAGCGCGGCCATTACAAGGACGGCGACCTGGTCTTCCTGTGGAAGTCCGATCCGATCCCGACCGATCCGTTCGCGGTGCGCGGCGACCTGCCCGAAGCGTTCAAGAAGAGGCTTGCGGACGCCGTGCAGCATCTCGACCTGATGAGCCTCGACCCGGCGGACCGCAAGATCCTGGTCGGCGCCGGCATCACCCAGCTCGTGCCGCAGACCGACCAAGCCTACGATCTCATCCGCGATCTGGTGAAGACGCTGAACATCGATCTTGAGAAGCTGAGCTGAGACTTCGAGGATAACGAACCGATGCTGCGTGTTCGCGGTCTGTCGCTGCGCTATCCGAACGGCAAGCTGGCGCTGGCCGACTTCGCGTTGACGGTCGAGGCGGGCGAGCTGGTCGTCGTTCTCGGCGGCAATGGCAGCGGCAAGACCACGCTGCTGCGCTGCATCACCCGGACGTTGAAGCCCAGCGCGGGCGAAATCTGGCTCGCCGATACCGATCTCTGCGCACTCGAAGGCGAACGGCTGCGGCGGGCTCGCCTTGCGCTGGCGATGATCTCGCAGCACGCGAGCCTGGTTCGGCGCAGCAACGTGTTGACCAATGTGGCGATGGGCGCGCTTGGCCGGCACTTCACGTTGCGGACGGCGCTCGGCGGCCTGCCGCAGTGCGAACTCGACGCGGCACGCGGCTACCTCGGCGATGTCGGGCTTGCGGCTCTGGCCGAGCAGCGCGCCGGCACCCTTTCGGGCGGTCAGGCGCAGCGCGTTGCGATCGCCCGCGCGCTTGCGCAGCGGCCGCGGGTGCTGCTGGCCGACGAGCCGGTGGCCAGCCTCGATCCGGAAGCGGCCGAGGACATCATGCGTCTCCTGCAGCGGCTTGCGCGTTCGGAGCGGCTCGCCGTTCTCTGCGTGCTGCATCAGGTCGAGCTGGCCTACGCCTATGCGGACCGGGTGGTCGGCATCCGTGACGGCCGCATCGCCTTCGATCTGCCGCGCGGCCAGGTCTCCCGCGAGGCCGTGCACCGGCTCTACATCCACGAGGCGGCATGAGCCTCGACATTGCAGGTCGCGGCACGAACCGCCCCTTCGGCGCGGGTGCATGGGGTCGGGCCCTGACGACTGCGTTCCATTGCGTCCTGGCGCTGCTCGGGCTCGCCATCATCGTTCAAGCGCTCATCGTCGTCGAAGCGCGGCCGCAGGATCTGATCACCGGCATCCACGGCATGGCCGACCTCATATGGCGCGCCGTGCCGCCGGATTTTTCCAAACTGCCGGCGGCGATCTGGCCGACGCTGCAAACCGTCGATATCGCGCTCTTCGGCACCATGGTCGGCGTCATTATTGCGGTGCCGCTCGCTCTGCTTGCGGCCGCGAACATGACGCCATCGCGTTATGCCTATTACGGGTCGCGGGCGATCATCGGCTTCACGCGCGCAGTGCCCGACCTGGTTTGGGCGCTGCTGTTCGTGACGGCGGTCGGACTCGGGCCATTCCCGGGCGGCTTGGCGCTTGGCGTGCATTCGGTCGGCATGCTCGGCCGGCTGTTCGCCGAAACCATCGAGCAAATGGACATGGCGCCGATCCACGCGCTGCAGCTGACCGGCGCGCGACGAATCCAGGTCTTCAGCCACGGCATCATTCCGACCATCCTGCCGTCGCTCTTGGGCATCAGCCTTTATCGTCTGGACGAGAATATACGCTCTTCGCTGGTGCTCGGCTTCGTCGGCGCCGGCGGGATCGGATTTCAATTGCTCACTGCGATGAACCTGTTCCAATACCAGGAAGTGTCATTGCTGCTGATCATCATATTTGTCATCGTGCTCGCCGCAGAGCGTATGTCCGCCGCGCTGCGGGCACGTCTCGCGTGAAAAACCCGATCCATTATCCAGGTAGCGCTTGCAATCCCGACAAAACGCACGCCAAGCGGCGTGCGGTCACTCCGCCGCCTTGAGCAGCACCGGCGCGCCGGTGCGCAATTGCTCGAGCAGCGCCGCTTCGTCGGCCTTGGCGGCGGTGAGATGCTGCTGCTTGACGTGACCGAAACCGCGGATCTTTTCCGGGATGACCGCAAGCCCGACCGCGATGTGATGATTGTCCGGCGTCAGTTTTGCCAAAACCTCGTCGAGCATCGCTTCGTAGTCGCCGATCAGCTTGCGCTCGGTGCGCCGTTCCAGCGAACGTCCGAACGGGTCGAACGGCGTCCCGCGCAAGCCTTTGAGCTTCGCCAGCAGCCGGAACGCCGGCAAGATCCAGGGGCCGAAGCTCATCTTGCGCGGCAACCCCGTGGTCTTGTCGCGGCGCGCCAACAGCGGCGGCGCCAAGTGAAACTCGAAACGCAGATTGTCGCCGTCGAATTCGGTCTCGACCTGTTTGCGGAACGCGCCGTCGGTGTAGAGCCGCGCCACCTCGTATTCGTCCTTGTAGGCCATCAGCTTGAACAGATAGCGCGCCACCGCATCGGTCAGCTCGCAGTGGCCGGGCGTATGCGCGGCTTCGGCCGCCTTGACCTTGTCGACCAGAACCCGATAACGCGCCGCATAGGCCGCGTTCTGATACCCGGTCAGGAATTTCACCCGCCGCTCGACCGTCTCCTCGAAGGATTCCGACAGCCGCCGCGCGTCGCTGGCGATGGCGGTTGCGGGCTTCGCCAGCTTCTCGACAGCGGCGCGATCCACCACGGCGCGGCGGCCCCAGTGGAAGGCGGCCTTGTTCATGGCGACCGCCTCGCCGTTGAGTTCGATGGCTTTCTCGATTGCCGCCGCCGACAGCGGGATGGCGCCGAGCTGATAGGCGTAGCCGACCATGAACATATTGGCGCCGATCGACTGGCCGAACAGCGCGGCGGCGATGCCGCCGGCATTGATGAAATGGGTGTTGTCGGCGCCGGCATCGGCGACGATGGTGCGCTTGAGCCGCTCGCTGGGCAGCGAGAAATCGGCGTTGCGGGTGAATTCGCCCGGCAGGAATTCGGCGGTGTTGACCACCATCACCGTCGCACCGTGCTTCACCGCGGCCAAAATCTTGCGCGTGCCGGCGACCACGATGTCGCCGCCGAGCACGAGGTCGGCGCGGCCGGCAGCGACCCGGATGGCATGGATGGCGTCCGGATTTTCGGCGATGCGCATGTAGCTGAACACCGCGCCGCCCTTCTGCGCCAGGCCCGCCATGTCGAGCACGCCGACGCCGCGGCCCTCCAGATGCGCCGCCATGCCCAGAATGCCGCCGATGGTGACGACGCCGGTGCCGCCGACGCCGGTGACGATGATGTTGTAGGTCGTCTCGATCGCCGGCAGTTTCGGCTCGGGCAGCGCCGGCAGGCCGTGATCGCCGGCAACGCCGGTGCCCTTCTTCAGCTTGGCGCCATGCACCGTGACGAAGGACGGGCAAAAACCTTTGACGCAGGAAAAGTCCTTGTTGCAGCTCGACTGGTCGATGGTGCGCTTGCGGCCCCACTCGGTCTCCAGCGGCTGCACCGACACGCAGTTCGATTGCACGCCGCAATCGCCGCAGCCTTCGCAGACCAGCTCGTTGATGATGACGCGCTTGTCGGGGTCGGGAAACGTGTGGCGCTTCCTGCGGCGGCGTTTTTCGGCGGCGCAGGTCTGGTCGTAGATCAGCACCGTGACGCCTTCGATTTCGGCAAGCTCCTTCTGCACCGCGATCAGGTCGTCGCGGTGATGGATGGTGAGCCCCTTCGGCCATTCAGTGCCGGACGCATATTTGTCCGGCTCGTCGGTCACCACGACGACCCGCTTGGCGCCTTCGGCTGCGACCTGGCGCGCCACCTGCGGCACGGTGAGCCCGCCGTCATTGGCCTGGCCGCCGGTCATCGCCACCGCGTCGTTGAACAAAATCTTGTAGGTGATGTTGGTATCCGACGCGATGGCGGCGCGGATCGCCATGTAGCCGGAGTGATTATAGGTGCCGTCGCCGAGATTCTGGAAAACATGGTTGCGGTTGGAGAACGGCGCCTCGCCGACCCAGTTGGCGCCCTCGCCGCCCATCTGGGTGTAGCCGAGCGTCGAGCGGTCCATCCACTGCGCCATGTAATGGCAGCCGATGCCCGCATAGGCGCGCATGCCTTGCGGCACCACGGTCGACGAATTGTGCGGGCAGCCGGAGCAGAAATAGGGAATGCGCTGGGCAACGTCCCGGGTCTCGGCGGCGATGCGCTGAAAATCCTTGAGCCGCGCCACGCGGGCAATGATCTCGTCGTTGCGGTGATATTTCAGGAGCCGCTCGCCGATGCAGATCGCCACCTCGTTGGGATCGAGCGCGCCTTTGACCGGGAACAGCCAGTTGCCGGCTTCGTCTTTCTTGCCGATGCAGACCGGCTGGTCTGGCGTGCCGTAAAGCTCCTCGCGCACCTGCACTTCGAGCAGCGAGCGCTTTTCCTCGACGACGATGATGAGATCGAGCCCCTGGGCGAACTCCTTCAGTTCGTGCCGGCTGAGCGGCCAGGCGCAGCCGGCCTTGAACAGGCGGATGCCGAGCGCGTTGCACCTGACCTCGTCGATGCCGAGCTCGTCGAACGCCTGGCGGACGTCGAGATAGCTCTTGCCGGTGGT
Organism: uncultured Alphaproteobacteria bacterium; assembly: GCA_963831975.1. GTDB lineage: Bacteria > Pseudomonadota > Alphaproteobacteria > Rhizobiales > Xanthobacteraceae > BOG-931. The sequence goes on along the minus strand of CAWHSO010000013.1, from coordinate 14,363 downwards.
GATGATGCCGATCTTCGGCTCGCGGCCGCCCGAGGTGATGATGCGGTTGAGCTTGTTGGCGCGCACGAAGGCGAGCACGGCGTCGCGTTTGTAATCGTGCAGGCGCGCTTCCTGGGCCAGGATCGGATCGCTGAGGCGGATGTTGAGGCCGCCCGGCGGCATCGGGAAATCGGTCGGCGTGACGATGCCGAAGCGTTCCAGGCCGCCGTCGATCGCCGCCGTGGATTCGATCGTCTCGTGCATGGTCTTGAGCGCGACCCAGGTGCCGGTGAAGCGCGACATCGCCCAGCCATAGAGGCCATAATCGAGCACCTCCTGAACGCCGGCCGGGTTGAGGATCGGGATCATCACATCGATGAAGTGATATTCGGACTGGTGCGCGGTGGTCGAGGATTCGGCGGTGTGGTCGTCGCCCATCAGCGCCAAGACGCCGCCGTGTTTGGCGGAGCCGGCGAGATTGGCGTGGCGGAACACGTCGCCGGTGCGGTCGACGCCGGGCCCCTTGCCGTACCACATGCCGAAAACGCCGTCGTACTTGCCCTCGCCGCGCAGTTCCGCCTGCTGCGAGCCCCATATCGCGGTGGCGGCCAGATCCTCGTTGATGCCGCCCTGGAAGCGGACGTCGCTTTTTTCCAGGAACGATTTGGCGCGGAGGAACTGGCTGTCGAGCCCGCCGAGCGGGGAGCCGCGATAACCGGTGACGAAGCCCGCGGTATTGAGCCCGTTACGCCGGTCGAGCTCCTTCTGCATCAGGCAGAGGCGGACCAGAGCCTGGAAGCCGGTCACGAATACGCGGCGCTGGCCGAGGTCGTATTTATCGTCGAGCTTGACGTCGCGCAGCGCCATTACCCTCTCCAAAGGGGGAGTTTGCCCTCGCGGGGCCGATATTGCCAGAGGGCAAGACTATACAATGGCATATAGGAGAGGATGACCGTGCGGCAATGCTAGTGAGTTGAAGCGTCACGGCATTTTCGCGATGCGGAGAAGCCCGCGGAACCCCGGTTGCGCCGTGGCGGCGCGGCCGCCTACGCGGCGCGGATGCGCGGCCGCAGCTCGCGCAGCATGGACGGGATTTCCTTGACCGGCTTCGGCCGGCTGAACAGATAGCCCTGCACCTGCACGCAGCCTTCGGCGCGCAGGATTTCGAGCTGCTGCTCGGTCTCGACGCCTTCGGCCGTGGTGATCATGCCGAGGCTCGAGCCGAGCCGCGTCACCGCGCGGATGATGGCGACGCAATCGTTTTCCTTGCCGAGCTCGCTGACGAACGAGCGGTCGATCTTGATCTTGTCGAACGGGAAGCTGCGCAGATAGCTCAAGCTGGAATAGCCGGTGCCGAAATCGTCCATGGAAATGCGCACGCCCAAATCGCGGATTTGATGCAAGGTGTCGAGCACCGCGCGGTCGTCTTGCAGCAACACGGTCTCGGTGATTTCCAGCTCCAGCCGCGACGCCGAGAGGCCCGACTGGCCGAGCGCGGACACCACTGAGAGCGCCAGCATCGGATTGCGGAATTGCGCGGCGGAAAGATTGACCGCGACCGACAGCTTGCCCGGCCAGGCGGCCGCGTCCATGCAGGCTTTGCGCAGCACCCACTCGCCGAGCGGCACGATCAGGCCGATTTCCTCGGCGACCGGAATGAAGGCGCCGGGCATGACGACGCCGCGTTCCGGATGGTTCCAGCGGATCAGCGCCTCGAAGCCGCAGACCTCGCCGCTGGCGATCTGGATGAGCGGCTGGTAGTACAGCTCGAATTCGTTGGCGATGAGCGCCTTGCGCAAGTCGAGCTCGAGCCGGCGGCGCTCCTGCATCTGCGCGTCCATTTCCGGCTGGAAGAAGTGAAAGGTGCCGCGGCCTTCCGCCTTGGCGCGATAGAGCGCCATGTCGGCGTTGCGCAACAGCTGGTCGGGCTCGTTGCCGTCGGCCGGCGCCATGGCGATGCCGATGCTGGTGCCGATGATCACCTGGTGGCCGTGGACTTCGAACGGCTCCGAGAACGTCTCGATCAGCTCGGCGGCAAGCTCGCTGGCATCGGTCGGCCGGGCGCTGTTTTGCACGATGGCGAATTCGTCGCCGCCGAGGCGGGCCACGGTGTCGATGCCGCGCACCACGCGCTGCAGGCGCTCGGTCACCGCGCACAACAGCGCGTCGCCGACCGGATGGCCGAGCGAATCGTTGACGCCCTTGAAGCGGTCGAGATCGAGGAACATGACCGCGAGCTTTTCGCCGCGGCCCAGCGCCTGCTCCATCTTGTCGCGGAACAGCATGCGGTTCGGCAAATTGGTGAGCGCGTCGTGGCGCGCCATATGCATGATCTTGGCTTCGGCCTGCCGCCGCTCGGTGACGTCTTCATAGGTCACGACCATGCGGCCGTCCGACGTCGGGCTGTAGAGGCACGACACCACGCGGCCGTCGCTGAACTCGAGCAGATGCGGCCCGATGCCGTTCTCGTTGTAAAGCGGCCCACGCTCCGCCAACAGCTGATCGATGGTCTTGTCCGGATGATTGTTGCAGGCGACGCTGATCTCCAGCACTTCCTGGAAGCTGACGCCGGGCTTGATCCGCTCAGCCGGCAGCTTGAAGATTTCCAGATAACGCCGGTTGAAGACTTCGAGCCGGTTCTGCGCGTCATAGAGGCACAGGCCCTGGGTCATATTCTCCAGCGCCGCGTCGAGCAGCAGGTTGGTCTCGCGCAGCGACAATTCTTGCGCCTTCAGGCGGCTGATGTCGCTGCACAGCACGATGAAGCCTTGGTCGCGAGTCGGGCTGCGGCTGATGCGCAGCCACCGCCCGTCAGGCATCGAGACATCGTTGGTGGCGCTGAGATTGCCGTGGCGCGCCATCAGGACGCGGCCGGCGTCGCCGGTCGCTTGCAGGGCCGGCTGCAATCGGGCGAGCGGCGTGCCGGGCTTGAGCAGGCCGGGCGACACGCCGAGGAAATCCGCGGCCTGGGCATTGGCGAGCACGATGCCGTCGTTGGCATCGACCACCACGACGCCTTCCTGGGAGTTTTCCAGCGCGTCGGCGAGGCGCGCCTGCGCGGAGCGGCGCTGCTCGACCTCGCGCTCCATCATCGCCTTGATGTTGTCGCGCATCATGCCCATGGCGGTGAGGAGCGCGCCGAGCTCGTCGCCATTGCCTTTGGGCACCGCGACGTCGAGCTTGCCGGCGGCGATGCGCGCGGCGACGTTGGAGGCGACCGCAACCGGGCCGACGATCCGCCGCGCCAGAGCCCAGGCGACCAGCGCGGAGAGCAAGAGCGCCAGCGCGATGCCGACAATGTTGAGCTGCACGTCGTGGGCGACCGCGGCGTGGGCGCTTTGCCGGTACAGGAAGCCGTCGCCGGCGGTGTAGTTCACCAACAGGTCGATCTGGTCGTCGACCTTGACCGTGTACTGGTCGAGCGTCGCCCAGTTGACGTCGAGCTTGGTGCCGTCGAGGAGCCGCTCGCAAATGCCTTTCCAGGCGTCCACCGCGCGCTTGACGCTCTCGGCGGCGCGGGTGGCGCGCACCGACTGCGAACGTTGCGCGGCGATCGCCAGGTCTTCCGACAGCGAGGTGCCGAGCTTGTCGAATTCGTCATCCAGCGCCGCCCGCATGTCGGAATCGGTGGCGATCCAGCGCCGCGCGAACGCCGCGCGCATGGCGGCGAAATCGGTCGCCGCCGCGCGGGCGTAGTTGATCGACATCAGCGATTCGTCGAACGTCTTGTCGACCAATAGGCCGGCATTGCGGACGCCCATGGTGGCGTAGGCGCCCAGTGCCGCGGTGATCATGGACATGATGAGGAACGCGACCAGGATGCGGCCGCGGATGGTCACGCAAAGCGCCACGGCTTGCGACACGCTTTGGCGCCAAGGCGACACCAAACGGACGATCAGACGAGCGATCCGGCCACGCATCATGGAAAGCTACAGTGCACGATTGCTGACTTTGGGCCCTACAGACCTATACCCGCGCCCGTTAAGGGCGATGGAGCGCCCGGTCCAATCTTCGCGGCTTCCTTAACGGCGTCTTAACTGCCAGCCGTCACGGTAGCGGAAAGCGGCAATATGCGAGCTTTGCGGCGCCGCTGCACGTTGAACCAGGTTGAGAGGCAACTATGAGTTTAGGAAACGCCCTGCGGCACGCGCGCCGGCCGATCGCGGTCACGGTCGCGGCACTGACGTTGACCGCACTGGGAACGCTGGTGGGAGCGGCACCGCAATATTCGATCTCGCAGAAGGGCCGCGAATTCCATCCCGGCGACGTCACCATCAAGCGCGGCGAATCGATCCAGATCGTCAACGACGACGCCGACCTGCTGCATCACGCCTATGTCGATTCCGAGAAATTCTCATTCGAACTCCGGCGACCAGAAGCCCGGCAGTGTCACGCCGATCACCTTCCCGGTGGCCGGCGATTTCGACGTGCTGTGCGCCATCCACCCGAAGATGCGGCTCGTGGTGCACGTGCAGTAGGATTGTCGGGCGAAAGATTAAAGGATCGCAGCGGAGTTGCTACAGACTGGTATTGCTACAGACTAATGCGATTACCAGGATGAATTGGTGCCCGATCCGCTCGCGACTTCAAAACTCCAAAGAGAGATAAGCGAACTAAGTCCGACCCCCGTGGTGTCATTGTTATCGCCGAAGACGCCGAGGCTGGCTATTGTCGAGCCGAGAAACGCAGTTACGCCTTCCGAATAAAACAGCATCCAATCGGCCCCATTCGGGGAAACATAGAAATTCCAGTTGGTGCCGTCGTTGTTTATACGAAGCCACCACGTTCGCGATTCGCTGACTTGCTCTCCCTTTGGCGATGAGTTGAAGGACGTGGCCGAATTCCACCGGTTCACGCCGATGTTGTGCGGCGTTGCTCCGCTTATGGTGGCGGTTTGATACTGAATCGTAAGCAACTTCCCGCCGCTATCGAGCACATAGATTCCGGCTACGTAGTAATCCTTGCCCCACAGCATTGTGTCGATCTTGGCCGTAAGCGTATACGGCGTGGAGCTCGGAGGTGTTTGGCCAATGCCACGAACCTGATCGCCGCTTTGCGCGGGTATTGTCAGCGTAATCGGTCCGTTCGTGTATTCGGCATAGGAGGCACCACCCTGGTTCATCCAGGTGAACGAACTTCCGGTGGGGCGGCCGACCGGATTGCCGTCGACGAGCGGAGGTGGGTTCGCGGAAGGCGCTGTTGTCCAGGTCAGAGGGTTGGTGCCGCCGCCCGAAGTCAAGAACTGACCCGGCGCCCCGGGTCCGCTCGGAAGATTGAAATTATAATTCGTGGTTGCTGCGGGATTCTGAATGGTGGCCGTGCCGCCGCCAGAGCCGGTCACGGCGAGGCTCGATACCGGTGGAACCAATAGCAAACCGGAATTCAGACAAGTCTCGAGTTGACTAAAATTCGCCATGACTTGCGTGGCGTCGGCCGTCTGGCCGTTGGTGAGGGTGTTCGGCAGTGCGGGACACTGCGCCTGTGCAGCGGCGAGACCGCTCAAAACCAGGCAACCAATCGATAGAGCCAGCGAAGGAACGGTGCGATATCGCATGACACTGAACCTCTTGCGAAGCCGCGCCAATTCGGATTTCAACTCTTATGCGCTACCACCTGTCATTGTAGCGGCATAATGCGACTTGGCGCTGCCCGAATTCAGCGCGTCAATTACGTCCGATATTTGTTACGTCTTTTTGACGTTTGTAGCTTCAGTCGATCACCACTTTATGTTGAGTTTATGGCAACTTCTGCCGTTAAATTTCCACTTTGCAATTATAGGCTGAGTTCACGCACACCGAACGCGACCATGAGCGCGTCATGATGCAAGCCGTCACCGAGTCGATGTCGATACAGCCACGCCATGCGCGGATGCGATTGGGCGCGTTCGTTTTTTTCGCGTTCGCTGTGCTGGTGCCGAACGGAAGTATCGCTTCGGCAATCTACACTTACGATCAAGTCGGACGTCTGACCACGGCGCTGTACGACAACGGCATCTGTGTCGCCTACGCTTACGACGCAAACGGAAACCGAACCTCGCAAATCAACACGCTGGCGGGCGCGCCGGCGTCGCCGATATGGGGCTCTGGAGTATGGGGATGTTTCCTGTGGACACCTCACTGATCAATTTTCATGGTGCGCTCGATCCGTGAGCCGACGCGTCGACGGTTTTCCGGCATCGGGCTGGTCCAATGCATCGCGAAGGCAACGTTTCTCGAAGAGATGGCTAAGCAGGTTTACCGCGGAGATCGCTTGGAGGGATCGTGATGAAAGCGCCAAAGTGGCTGAAAGCGGCTGCTGTTTCGATTGGCATCACATCTTTGTTATCGCTCCATGGTCCATGCTTGGCAGGTCCGGCTGAGTTAGTGGACGGCACGAGCAACGCCGCGTCGGTTGCCGAGATCATTCGAGCCGCGCATGTTGCCGAACCGCTGGTGGCGACGGCGCCGACAACTTTCGCTGAAGACCTCGCTCTCGCGCAGGCAGTGACGGCATATGAACGTCGCGCGACACCGGATGATGTCAGCAGCTTTACCGATTATCTTTCCAGATACCCGCATTCGGGCTGGGCGACAGCGCTGCAGACCAATCTGGGCCTTGCCTATCTTCACGACGGATACTTTTCGCGCGCACTCGCGGCCTGGGAAACTGCATGGCAGGAAGGTCGGAGCGCAACCGATCCGCACGCCAGAGCGCTCGTAGACCGCGCGGTCGGCGAACTCGCCCGCCTCAATTCCTCGCTCGGCCATCTCGAAGATTTGGCCGTTCTGTTCGGCGAAATCGGCAATCGTCCGGTGTCGGGGTCGGCGACCGAAACCATCCAAACGTCGAGCGAAATGCTGTCGCTGGCGGAAAAAGACCCGCGGCATCTCTTCCTTTGCGGACCGCAGGCGCTGATGTCGCTGTTGCTGGCACAGGGCGCTGCATCGGAGAAGGTGAGTTTTCTACAGAGGTATCGTGCCAGTGCGAACGGCACCAACCTCGCCGAGGTGGGCCGGCTGGCGGACAAGGCAAATTTTTCGCATCGCTTCGTATTTCGAGGGCCCGGACAGAGCATACCAGTGCCTTCGATCGTGCATTGGAAGGTCGGGCATTTTGCGGCGATCGTCGGCGAGGCCAACGGCCGTTTCCATGTTCAGGATCCCGTGTTTCAGGATCGGGACATTTGGGTAACGCCTGAGGCGCTCGATGCCGAGGCAAGCGGTTATTTTTTGGCGTCGGCGGTAACGCGCCCGGAAGCGGGTTGGCGCGAAGTTGATGACGCGGAAGCCGCCACCGTCTGGGGCAAGGGCCCGACGACCAACACACCAACGAATGTTCCGGGGCCTCAGGACCCGCCGGCAAATGGGCCGCCAGACCCGCCGATGCCGCCGCCGCCAGACCCACCGGGTCCTCCACCATGTGGCATGTGCGGTTACAATATCGGTGAAGCGACCGTTAGTCTCAGTCTGTCAGATACCCCTGTCGGCTATACACCGCCGATCGGGCCATCCGCGAAAGTGACAATCACATACAATCAGCGCGAGGCCAGCCAACCCGCAATTTTCAATTTTTTCAATGTCAGCCCGAAATGGACCATCAATTGGCTCAGTTATGTGACGGACGACCCAACCAACCCGGGTGCGAACGTGACGCGCTACATCGCCGGGGGCGGCGCGTATATCTACAGCGGATACCAAGCCAGTAGCGGCGCTTTCTCTGCACAGAACAATGATGGTTCGATCCTCGTACTGGCGTCGCTGACGCCAGTGACCTATCAGCGCCAATTGCAAGATGGCAGCCTGGAAATCTACGGCCAATCCGACGGCAGCATCGGCTATCCGCGAAACATCTTCTTAAGCCAGGTGATCGATCCACAGGGCAACGCTCTCACCCTCAGCTACGATACGCAGCGCCGGCTTATCTCGCTGAGTGACGCGACTGGACGGCAAACGACTTTCACTTACGGGCTAACCCTGCAACCATTACTCGTCACACAAATCACCGATCCGTTCGGCCGCAGCGCAAATCTAACCTATGACAGCAGCGGTCGCTTGAGTTCGATCACCGACGTTTTAGGATTGACATCGAGCTTTACCTACGACGCCAACTCGCTGGTCAACGCGCTAACAACGCCCTACGGCACCACCAATTTTGCCTATACGGCCCCGGGAACTGGAGCGCCGCCGCGCTTCGTCCAGGTCACAGACCCGCTGGGATATAACGAACGCGAAGAATGGCTTGAGCCCGCGCCCATCGCGGACAGCGATCCCGCTGCCACAGTGCCGCAAGGCATGCCGGTGTCGCTGACAAACGCATTTTTGACGTATCGCGACAGCTTTCACTGGGACAAAAACGCGTACGTCGTGGCGGGCTGCACCCCGACCGGCGGATGCGATTACACCAAGGCGCGCGACCGGCATTTCGGACATGTTCCGGACACGACAATTAAGTCGACCAGCATAGAGAGCGTCAAATATCCCCTCGAAAACCGAACATGGTTCAATTACCCGGGCCAAACGAGCTCCATCAATTCCGGAAGTTACGAGAACCCGATTGCCGTCGGTCGCGTGCTCGATGACGGCACAACGCAACTCAAGCAATTTTCCTACGACACAACCGGGTACTTCAACCTGACGCAGTCGATTGATCCTGTCGGCCGCACGACATCGTTCGCCTATGCCAATCACGTCGATCTCTCGGCCGTCAGTCAAACTACGGCATACGGCATAGAGACGACGATCGCTCAGTTCACCTATAACACCCACCACCGTCCGATTTTTTATACGGATGCCGCCGGCCAAACGACGACCTTCACTTACAACGCCGCCGGGCAACTGACATCGGTCACCAATCCGTTAAGCCAGACGACGCAATACCAATACGACTTGTCGAACAACCTGACGACGATCGTCGATGCCAACGACGTCATCTCTGCGAGCTATACCTATGACGCCTATGACCGGGTCGCGACCTACTCCGATTCGGAAGGCTGGACCGTTGCGTACAATTACGACAACGCCGACCGCGTTACCAAGATTACCTATCCCGATGGTACGACGGACATTTACACCTACAACAGGCTCGATCTTGCCTCATACCAGGATCGCCAAGGCCGGACCTGGATCTACACGCACGATGCGGACCGTCGCCTGACGGCGATTGCCGATCCATCCGGCCATCAAACACTGTTCGGCTACAACAATATAGGCAAGCTGACCAGTCTGACTGACCCGAATAGCAATGTCACGAACTGGAACTACGATGTCGAAGGCCGGCTCACCTTGAAGCAATATGCCAATATGACTACGGCCTCCTACACTTATGAGAATACGACGCGTCGCCTCAAATCGGTGACTGACGCACTCGGTCAAACGAAACAGTTCAGCTACGCCGAGGATGATCAAATCGTCGGCATTACCTATCTGAGCACTATAAATCCGACGCCAAATGTCGCGTTTTCCTATGACCCCTATTTCCTACGCGCTGTGTCCATGGCCGACGGCAACGGCACTACGCAATATACCTACTTCCCGGTTGGTTCGCTGGGCGCGCTGCGGCTGCAGCAGGAAAGCAGCCCGCTGCCGAACAGCGCCATTTCCTATGACTATGATGCGCTGGGTCGACTCAGTTCGAGAACCGTCGCTTCCTCCGCGGCGGAGACATTCCAATACGATGCGATCGGCCGGCTCGTCAGCCATGCGAGCGATCTCGGCTCCTACTCGCTGAGCTACCTCGGTCAAACCTCGCAGATTACGCAACGGCGGCTCCTCCCCATTACCTCCAACCTGGCGACGAGCCGGAGTTATCTGCCCAACTCAGGGGACCGACGGCTCGCGGCGATCAACAATGTCGGGCTCTCGTCGAGCCAACATTCAAATTATCAACTCACGACGACTGCGGAGAACTTTATCTCGTCGATTACCGAGACGAGCGATGCCTCGACCGTCTATCCAAGCGCCACGACGCAGACAGCGAGTTACAACAATCTGAACCAGCTGACGAACCTCTCGGGTCAGGCTCTTAATTTTGACGCCAACGGCAATCTGCTTTCGGACGGGCAGCGCAATTATTCCTGGGATGCCGAGAACCGACTAGTCAGTATCACCTATCCCGGCCAACCGGGTAAGCAGACTGCCTTCACATATGACGGTCTTAGCCGCCGCACGGCCATCGCGAGCACGCCCGCGGGCGGCGGCGGCACGGTCACGACCTCCTATATCTGGTGCGGTGCGCAGCTGTGTCAGGCTAGAAACGCGAGCAATTCTACGACGCGCGAATATTTTGCCGAGGGCGAATTTGTTCCGGGATCGCCACCGCAGTCCTATTACTACGGACCAGACCAGATAGGATCGATACGGCGCATCTTTGCCAGCGCTACCAGCGCCCCGGCATATAGCTACGATCCTTACGGCAACGCGCTGCAAGCGACGGCACCGCTCACTGACTTCAACTATGCCGGAATGTTCTATGTCGCCGATAGCGGCCTCTACTTAACCCAATATCGCGCCTACGATCCGGTTGCTGGGCGCTGGCTCTCACGTGACCCTGTCGGCGATATAGGCGATCAGCCTGGCTCGACAATTTCAACCTCTCTCACTGACGCGCTTCGCGCGAGTACTGCTCCTACAGACATCTCCGGCAATGTGCAGCCTCACTATATATCTGCGACTTACTACGCCACGAGAGGAGGTCGGGTCAGCGGCGGTGGTCCAAATCAGTTCGGTACTTTGCAAAATACCAATACAAATCCTCTTTTGCTTTCTCTTTTGCTCCAACCTCTGTCGGATAATCCTGTTAATTTTAGCACTATGAATACCAATCTTTATATCTATGTCGACGGGAACCCGATAGCCTATATTGATCCTGACGGCGAAGATTGGAGAACATACGCAAGAGTTCTCACTATAGTCATTACCTGTAGAAGACTCCCTGAACCACCGGGCCCCGGGCCGAAGGAGCCAATACCAATTACAATGGATGTTAATGAGAGATGACAAAAGAAAATAATTCCACATTGTCCCGCCCAAGGAGCTGGCTGCTTCAAAGCCGCGATGGCAGGATTGCGGTTGACGTTGAATACCGACAGTACTGGGCTATCGTGCGCGCTGCCGTCATCGAGCCGGCCTGAGCTTTAGTTTGGATTGGTCGTCGCGGGACGTTAGGACGAGCTACCTGTATGGCTGTTTGCCAAAAGAGAACCAAGAACACACAACGACCGAGTCTTTTCACTCGACTCATGTTGCGATTCTCCGCCAGCAGGCGCATCGATGGATTGTGGGTGGGAAGTTTTGAAAGTCACCCGGAGCCAAGCCTGCGCCGGGTAGAGCAAGCCCTCAATCTTATTAAGACACATGATCCATGTCGGTATAGGCGGTTGACCCGCGATTTAGAGCGGATCTGGGTTTTGATCACTGCCGAAGGGCGAGCCGCCTTTGATGAAGCTATATGGGCATGCGTGCTCGACCCAAGGTACGTTTTGGACGCAGCGATGTCGGTTGAGGAGCTTGCGGCGTCAATCGTCCACGAGGCCACGCATGCAAGGTTGCAACGGTGTGGCATCAAATATCAGCAAGACTTACGGGCTCGAATTGAGGCGATCTGCTTCCGACAGCAGCGGGCGTTCGGCGCTATGATCCCCAATGGGGAACAGATTTCCAAAGAGGCGAATTTCAGATTATCAGCTTACGGAACTCCGCAATACTGGACCAACCAGGCATTTCGGATACGCGACAACGCGGGGGTTCGCGCGGCTCTTGAACATCTCGAAGTCCCAAACTGGCTCATACGTGTCTTGTTGACTGTCCGTTCGTTAGGCGCGCTCTTCAGGCGTCGGGATAGTAGTGCTGGCTTTTGAATTTAGGTACGGCATCAAACGGCCCGGCGCGAACACTCTACTGGACAGGCTGGGCGGCGTGAGTGGCAGCGCTTACCCCACTAACACATGGGCAACAGGATGCATGTGAATCTGCTTGTCGGCGTTTTTGGTGCAGCCCTCGGCATCTTCTTGGTTTTCCAATTCGGACGGCGTCTGGTCTATGACTATCGAATCACGGACGGCGGGATCGACATCGTTTTGCTTCGCGCGTTGCCTATATGGCGAATTCCCTTTGACGATATCGAATCCGTACGTATTGCATCGTGGAAAGAACTGAACCTGGGTTTTACTACACTTCGTCTGGGAAACCGCTTCACGAGCCGCTATGTGGTGATAAAGAAAAGCAGGGGATGGTTTCGCTATGTGGCAATTACGCCTGTGGACCCTGAAAAATTTGCGAATCAAATTTCAATGAATGGCCCAACAAGCCGCCGTTGAAGGGGCAGGGAAACATCCACGCGCGTTTATGGATCAAAGGATCGCGGTGCCGAACAGCTCGGCGTGCCCGACGTAGTAGACCGCCAGGAACAGCGCCAGCGCCGCCGCATAGCTGAACGGCAATATCCAGGAATCGCGCAGGCGAACCTGCTGCCGGCCGTCGTCGGCCAGGATGCCGAACAGCGCCACCACGATCAGCGTGTGGCCGATCAGGTCGATCTTGCCGAATTCGAACACCGCGCTGATGAACATCGCCGCCAGCATCGCAGCCCCGACGCGCCGCACCAGCGGCGTCCAGATCAACGCGAACGCCAAGGCGAACTCGACCGCGCCCGCCGCCCGCATGAAGAAGTCGGGCGTAAAACCCATCGACATTTCCGGCTTGGCGATGAACAGCGGATACGACCATTCCGGATAGGCCCATTTTTCGATCGACGCCCACATCAAGGTGATGCCGGCGGCCCAGCGCAACACGTCGATCGGACGGGCGCCGAAGAAATCTTTCTGCAGGCCGGTCAAAGCCAGATAGGCGGCGACGCCGAGGAACACCGGATAATCGGCGAGATGAAACACGCCGTAATTCCAGATGGCGACGGCGTACAGTATGAAAATGCCCACGGCCGATAACGGCATGGTGCGGCGCGACACCATGCCGGCGGCGATGCCGAGCTGAATGGCGCCGATCAAAGCCGAGTTGGTCTTGAGCTCGGGCGTGAGCAGCACGCCGCCGAGACCCCAGATCGCGATGAAAAAGAAAGCGACGCTACAGCGGAAAATGATCTCGAGATTGTTGCGGATGAGCGCCGTCGCGCGGTCGAACGCATGCAGGATGGCGGTGCCAATCGGCGTGCCCTCCAACAGCGAACCCGTCATCAAGGCGAGGATCGACAGACCGGTGAGAAATTCGAAATCGAGACAGAGAACATTCTCGAGGCCGTCCGGTTGGCCGGCCACGTTATAGGCGCAGAACCACTTCACGTGCGCGTCTGCCGTCCCACACAACGCAGCATAAACGGCACATGACACCGGTATCGCGGTTGCTATTCGCAACCGTCTCGCCAGCCGAAACATCAGCACCCTCACCGCCACGAATTCACATGCCAGTTTCGCCGCCGCCCGCAGCACCCTGGCATGGCTGAGCTTTTAACACATTCTTAAGGTCTTTTGAAGCCCCGGTTGCATAAATTAAGTTGTTGTTAACCTTAAGGTTGCGGCCGGATGCGATGCCTAAAATTGATTCGTTTCGCCTAGCCCGCCCGTAGGCATTGGCCGCTAGGGATAGCCGATCCGGACCCTCATGGGTCTACGGGAGAGCGCCGTGATCGGGATTCTGAGCTTGCTGAGCGTCATGTCGGGCGCCACGATTGCCTATCTGGCCAAGCGTTTCCCGGCTCACATTGAGCTTCTGGAGACCGGCGCCGGCGCCCTGCTGCTCGGCGGCCTCGCCCTCGCGAGCTGCGGGCTGCCCGTTATTCTCTAAAGAAACCAGCGGTTTATAGGAACTTCAGCGCGGCAGCGCCGGGAACGATACCGGCTCGGGCGTACCATTGAGCGTCGCCAGGAAGGCGATGAGGTCGGCTTTCTCGGCCGCGGTCAGTCCGAGCCTTTTGATTTCCTCGGCCCGGCTCGGCCGCTCGATACCGCCGCGGTCATAGAGGTCGAGGACGGCGTCCAATGTCGGCACCGAGCCATCGTGCATATAGGGACCCCGGCGGACCACATCGCGCAAAGTCGGGGTCTTGAAGGCGTAGCGCAGCGCCACCGACGTCGGAAACAGCCGGCCGCGGCCCCAGTCGTCGCCGCGGGCGCTGCCGATGTCGTGGAACGAGTTGTCGGTGAAGGCCCAACCGCTGTGACAGGCCGCGCAATTGGCTTTGCCGTTGAACAGGTCGAAACCACGCTTGGCCTGTTCGCTGATCGCCGTCTCGGCGCCGTCGATCCAGCGGTCGAAGGCTGAGTCCTTCGATACGATCGTGCGCTCAAAGGTCGCCAGCGCGAAATCGATCTTCCGCCCCGTGACCTCGCCTTCGCCGAAGGCCGTGTCGAACGCGTCGACATAGCCCGGGATCGCCGATAGGCGGTCGATCAGCGC
>CAWHSO010000012.1:0-61274 GCA_963831975.1 uncultured Alphaproteobacteria bacterium | reverse complement strand
GCGCAATGGCACGTGTTTGAAGTGTGATACGTGCGGCAGCACGACGGGGTGTTCGTAAATCGAGTTGGATATTTAGTGAAAGAATCAAAACCTAAATCTCCCCATATCAAGCGAGAGGAGTTTTCAGATCGAAATATCTCTCCACTCGAAAGTCATCCGCAGGCTGGGAAAACTCTTAAAAATCCTTTCTCAATTATCCCACGCCCGCTTGTTCCTCGGTCGTGGATTAACGAATGCATTCCAAACATCTTGTGGGCGTGCATTCTCGCTTCGGAGTTGGAGCGCGAACACTATCTGCGTCTATTCAGAACGGTAGTGTTCAACACGCGAGAGCGTCTGACGAACTACGACGATGTTTTCATCACCCACAATCACCTCACGAGATTGTCTGTTGACGACTTTGACATCGTCTTCAAAGATATCTTAGACGACCAAGCCGCGGCCAAAGTACTTCGCTCTCTTCTATTAGTTACGTCCCTTCCCGATCTTAGCCACTGGGAACGCCGCTTGGAAAAGCCGGAACAGTCGCACTGGAGCACTCTGGCTCATGCGGTCGCCGCATCATTCGATCACCAATCCCAAAAAGCTACCGACATTCGCTGGCTCAAATTGATCCACATGGCCGTGATTGGGCGCGTCCAATTCGGAGGTGGTCAGTCTGGAATTATTGAGGAGTTACGACTTTATCCGAGCCACGGTGATATGAGAGCGGTCCGGCCAACCATCCGATCGATGGAGTTAGCATTCCGGTCGTTCGAGTTCGGCGAGGAAGGAAATCTTAAACTCCCACCTTCTCATCAAGAGCGTTTTTGGGAAGACATGCATTCGTTGACTGTATGTATTCCCCACGACGACCGCGCACCTCCCATCGTGGGACCGAAATGCCTTACTCGGCAATTGTTAGACCTCGGTCAAAATCTGGCTAAGCATTTCCATGACACAATCCAACATACCAGCATTGATGCGCGCCACGATTTCAGTTTTGGTTTGGTTTTCTATGCTATCCACCTGCTCACTGAAGCCTGCGTTACGTATAGCCATTCGACGGCGTTAGGACGTCAAGCGCTCCGGGCGATAGTTGAGTGCCTGATAACGCTCTCGTACTTAGCAAAAAAAGATAATCCGGAGCTTTGGCTGAAGCATCGAGACTACGGAGCAGGGCAGGCAAAGCTTTCCTTCCTCAAGAATTTGCGGGCCGATGCTGTGCCACGGTTCGTTGACCTCAAACGTCTTGAGCTTCTTGCCAATGAGGACAAATGGCTTGAATTTCAAGATATCAATCTGGGTGCATGGTCTGACATTAACCTGCGTAGCATGGCAACCGAAGCAGGCGTTAAGGAGCTGTATGACAGCTACTTCGATCTATGCTCAGCATATACTCATGGTCACTGGGGTGGCCTTCGAGATTTCTGTTTTTTTAACATGCGCCAACCCCCTACATCGATTTCATCGCGTACCAGGTCCTATCAACTTTGCGATGCATTCGATTTTGCCGGATGGAATGGACCTAATAAATCGCATGCTTGACACGCTTGCGAACCTCTATCCGGCTTTCGACGCGCGCCTGGAACATATTGAGATCGTTACCGATGAGATCGCCGAAGCACGCCAGGCGTCGGCCCAACAGCCAAAAACGCCTCGCTCAGTCAGGCAAAAGCGTAAAAAGCCGCTTCGCGAAGTCGACTAGCGGAGCTTTCCGTTTTCCAGAAAGCTCGCGGAGGGCAATACGCTTCGTTGATAGAAAATGTGGCGCGGGCACTCAAAACCATCACGCCCGCTGCCTGTCGTTGTCGATCGGCAGCACCTGGCCGCTGATCGACTTGGCCGCGTCGGAGGCGAGGAACACCGCGAGCGCCGCGATGTCCGCAGGCCTGATCATCGCCTTGATCGACCGCGCGGCCATCGCCTCGGCGCGCACCTCTTCGACCGTCCTGCCGCTGATTTGCGCGCGTGCAACCACTATCGCGACGATAGCGCCCGCGTTATCCCCACAACATTTTGATCGATCCCGCGATCGCGAGAAAGCAGAAGACCCACATGACGATGGGACCCGCCGCACCCTCGAAGGTGACGCCGACCAAGGAAAATTTAATTTGTCCTTCGGTGCTGCGAAACAGCGCGACGATCAAAAACGCAAATACACCGGCGATCGGCAAGCCGACCGTTGCGCGCAAATGGTCGAACACGATTTGACGTGCAACAGGATTGCTCCACTGGCCGATTATGAAAGCCAGCAAGGCAACGATCACAGCCGCGAGGATGATGAAGGCGGGAACGCGGACAAACCATTCGTCCCAAACGGAAGTGTTGGGCGGACGTGTCTTCTCAACCATAGTGGCCTCCCCACAACAAGTGCCGATATTCCACTATCAAATCACGCCTAAATAGTAAATTTAAAAAAAACAACTATCGAAGGATGAGGCCCAAGGCTCAAGCGGCATCCTTCGAGGCGCGCCTTGATCGCGCGTGAAGCACCCAGGCACCCAAAGCCATCACGCCCGCTGCCTGTCGTTGTCGATCGGCAGCACCTGGCCGCTGATCGACTTGGCGGCGTCGGAGGCGAGGAACACCGCGAGTGCCGCGATGCTCTTCGGGTCGATCATCGCCTTGATCGACTGCGCGGCCATCGCTTCGGCGCGCGCCTCCTCGGCCGTCCGGCCGCCGATCTGCGCGCGGCCGGCGAAGACGCGCTCGATATCGGCTATTGCATCGCCGGCTTTGCCTCGGTTCGTGATGCGTACCAGCTTCGCCAAATGGCAACGGCTTTCGCCTTGTATCCTTCCTCGTCGGTGTCGGCGAAATATGGAATGTAGGGGTTTTCGCCCGTGATTTGTTGCAGCGCATAGATCGCCACGTAACGCAGGGCAGGACGCTCATCCATCACCCAAGGCAGCAACTCAGGCACGGCCGCGGCGCCCAGTGCGATAAGCGGCCGGGCTTGCGCCTGAAGCGTCGAGCGAACGACGGTCCTTCCCGAAGGAAGCGAGATTTCCCACCCGGATTGCGGGCTTGCCTCGGTCGGCGACAAATCTCCCGCATTGAGGCGTTCGAAGATGCCGGCCACGTCGTCTTTCATACTTGGCACAATGCCCTCTTGCCCACGTGAAATAACGTTCGCTGTTTTCGTTGTTCAAGCACGACTCTGAGAGCATGACCCGAAAATCGGAGCCGATTTTGCACCTTTGCGAAGCCCGCTTCGGCGGGCGAAGGAAAGTCAAAAAAGATCATGCTCCAATAAAGATCCAGACCATGATCCGATTCAATTGAATTGGATCACGGCCAAGGAACGCCGGCATAGACCCGCGGATGCTTCCCCTTGATAGTGGCCGTGTGAGGTCCCCTCGTTTCTATGACTTTGTTGGCTTGAGACGTATCAATGATCGTCTCCTGCGCGGTGAAGCTGTAGTCGAGTACGTCATCCTTATCCAGGTCGCCATACCCCGGATTATCGTTTGAGTAGAAGTCAATATCGGTGATCTTGTTGCCCGCCAGGTCGTCCGCCCTGGAATAGTTGTCATCTTGCATTGTGGTCGTAGCCCCCTTCCGCCCTTTGTGGGGGCCCGCAGTGACATCCCATGAGTTCATCACACTTTGCCGGAACTGAGCCAGTGCCGGGTCATGGGTGGCATCCTTCTTGAATTTGGCGGTGAAATCCAATCTGAAACGTGCGATGGCCTCCCCGGCCCCAGGGTGTTTGGACCATTTCACCGAAAAAGAATCGACCCCGGCCGTTTTCGCAGGCGCAGCGGGGGCGGGAGCCGGCGTCGGAGCGGGAGTTGGAGCCGGCGTCGGTGCGGGCGTGGGAGTGACACCGGCATCGCCGTTTTTCTTCTCCGGTGCGCGATTGACCAAAAGATCATCGATGGAACTTTGCTCGCCGCCCTCTATGCTTTTCTCACTGACGGCAGCCGAAGCGTGCACCGGTCTCCGGCCGAAATCGAAACCTGCGACGACTGGACCAGTCGTTGTCTCTCTTTTGGCAGCCGTTGCGTTTGCTTCCAACTGCCGCAGAGCGGCTTGATTCCCCATCGCGCGCTGCAAGTGATGGATCGGATTTGCTGCACAGCTTGGCCGGACCTGCGCCCAATGGGATGTCGCAGGCTTGGCGGAGGGCGCCTTTGAACTTGCCTGTGGCCTCTGCGCAAAAGTGCGCATCAAAGACCTCCGTTAACTTGGCGATCAGGTGCCGCACGCCTGACTAGACTGGCTGGACAAAACTGCCTGTCCCCGGCCGCCGCAATCCGCGACCGAGCGCCGCTACTATAAATTATTCTTGCATGTCACACAATCTATGGTTAGCCCGCAGCAAGCGTAGCCCGATGCGGCGCAGCGTAATCCGGGAGCGTTCGCTCCATCCGAGCTACCAACCCAGACACTCGAAATCATCACGCCCGCTGCCTGTCGTTGTCGATTGGCAGCACCTGGCCGCTGATCGACTTGGCGGCGTCGGAGGCGAGGAACACCGCGAGCGCCGCAATGTCGGCCGGATTGATCATCGCCTTGATCGACTGCTCGGCCATCGCCGCGGCGCGCACTTCCTCGACCGTCCTGCCGCTGATCTGCGCGCGGCCGGCGAAGACGCGCTCGATGCGGTCGCCCTCGACCGCGCCGGGCGCGATTGCGTTCGCCCGGATGCCCCACTCGCCGAGTTCCATCGCCAGCGTCTTGGTGAAGCCGATCACGGCCCATTTGGTGGCGGCGTAGGGGCTGCGGTTCGCAAAGCCGAAGCGGCCGGCGACCGACGACATGTTGATGATGACGCCGGCTTTCGATTGCTTGAGGTGCGGGATCGCAAGCCTGGTGACGTCGAACATGGCGGTGAGATTGACCGCGACCACCCTGTCCCAGTCGTCCGGCGGATAATCAACGACCGGCAGCGTCATCCCGGCGATGCCGGCATTGTTGATCAGCACGTCGAGGCCACCGAGGCGCGCGACCGCGTCCGGCACCATGCGCTCGATGTCGGCGCGGCGCGACATGTCGCAAGGCCGCGCGATCAATCCGGGGATCTCCTTCGCAATCGCCTCGAGCGCCTTGGTGTCGATGTCGCAGACGAACA
Source organism: uncultured Alphaproteobacteria bacterium (assembly GCA_963831975.1). Lineage (GTDB taxonomy): Bacteria > Pseudomonadota > Alphaproteobacteria > Rhizobiales > Xanthobacteraceae > BOG-931. The sequence continues at coordinate 56,215 of CAWHSO010000012.1, read as the reverse complement.
CGCTGGCGCCGGTCGCGGCAAACGCGCGCGCGAATTCGCGGCCGATGCCGGCGGCGCCGGCGGTGATCAAAACCCGTTGCGGCATTGTCCCTCCCTCACCTGTTGCATCTTCGTCTCTGCGCTTGCATGAAAGCAAGCACAGCCCCGGGTGAGCGGATCGATATCCGGTTTTTGCCTCTCCGAGGCTCTATGATCCGAAACAGCTACTCTGCCGCCGCCATTTCCGTGCGCGGCGTCACCATCGTGACGATGGCGTCGGCGCTGTCGTCGATAAATTCGGGATCGCGCCGGAGCTGCTCGAAACTGCGCGGCGCCGGGATGGCGTCGCCGTCCGCCTTCATCAGCGCGAAATGCGACGCCAGCGCTTCGACGGCATTGGCAATCGCTTCCTCGAACGTATCGCCGGCGGCGACGCAGCCGGGCACGTCGGGAAAGCTCACGCCGTAGCTCGTGCCCTCGTCCTTGTGCATCAAGGCCACGTAACCGGACATGGTAGGGAGACCCCTCCGCCTTTCCGTTTCTATAATATACTGATGACTGGCTGGAGGCGAACGATGCCGGTCGTTTTTCGCGACGGTGGTTTGCGCTATTTCTTCTTCTCGAACGAGGGTCTTCCGCGCGAGCCGCGTCACGTCCACGTCAAAGGCGGCGGCAGGGATGTCAAAATCTGGTTGGAGCCGGACATCGCCGTGGCCGAGAGCTATGGCTTTAATTCCAGCGAACTTGCGCGTATCCTGCGGATTGTCTCGGAACGACGAACTCTGATCTTGAAGGCATGGGATGACCATTTCGGCAACGACCGTCCGCTTTGACGAGCACACAATGTGGGTCGATTTGACCGATGGCCGCACTTTGGGCGTGCCGCTGGCGTGGTTTCCGCGCCTCTTGCAGGCCAGCCCCGAGGCGCGTGCGCGCGTCGAGATCAGTCGCGTCGGACTGCATTGGGAAGACCTCGACGAGGATATTTCGATCGCGGGCCTGCTTGCGGGCCGCAGCGACATGACGCGGCAATCCGAACGCGCCGTGTGATACGGCGTTCCCGCGTTCTCAAGGAGCCACAAATATGCGAGCTCTTCAGCGCCGCGACGCCCTGCTCGTGCTTGCCGCCATTGCCGCTCTCCCAGTCACCCCAACCCGAGCCCAACCCGTCATGACCACGCCCTCCGGACTGAAAATCATCGACACCCAACCCGGCACCGGCGCCTCGCCGAAGACCGGCCAGACCTGCGTCATGCATTATACCGGCTGGCTCTATGAGAACGGCACCAAGGGCAAGAAATTCGACTCTTCCGTCGACCGCAACGAGCCGTTCGAGTTCAAGATCGGCCTGCACCAGGTCATCGCCGGCTGGGACGAAGGCGTCTCGACCATGAAGGTCGGCGGCAAGCGCACGCTGATCATTCCGCCCGAGCTCGGCTACGGCGCCCGCGGCGCCGGCGGCGTCATCCCGGGCGACGCCACGCTGATCTTCGACGTCGAGCTCATCGGCATCAAATAGGGCTTCGTCAGCCACCGGGCACGACCTTAACTTAGGTTGGTAAACCGGATTGCGCGATTGGCCCGCGCGCGGTTTCCTCATTCTTTGTTCAACAATATCGGCAATTCTGGTCGGCTTGAGAGTGGGCCGATGCTGACCGCACCGTCGTTGATCGCCGAACTCGACGTGTCGCTCGCCACGGCGCCGGCGTCGTGGCGCCATGACGTTTTGCGCCGCGTCGTCGATCTGTTTCTCGGCAACGTCGAGCTGTATGCCGACGATCACGTCGGCCTGTTCGACGACGTCATCGGCCGGCTCATTGTCGACATCGAGCGCGCGCCGCTGATCGAGCTGAGCAACAGGCTGGCCCCCGCCGTCAAGGCGCCGGTCAATGTCGTCGGCACGCTGGCGCGGCATCGCGACCCCGCGATCTACGGCCCGGTCCTGACGCAGGCGCGCGCGCTGCCGGACCACGACCTGGTCGAGATCGCCGGCAGAGAGCAAACCAACCTTGATGCCTTGGCCAAGATCGCGGCGCGGGCGCATCTCAGCGAAGCCGTCACCGATGTGCTGTTGAAAATCGGCAATACGAATATCCGCTGGGCCGTCGTCGCCAACGCCAGCGCGCGTATATCGGAAATGGGCTATGCCCGGCTGGTCGCCGGCCTCGGCGGCGACAAGAAGCTCGCCGCCGCAATCGCCGCGCGCGACAACGTGCCCGCCGAGTTGCAGCCGTTTCTGGCTACCGCGCTGAATTCCTGAACTTGCGCTTGCGCCGGATCGGCGCGTCGCGCCCGGCTGGGGCGAAAGCGCCGACCGGAGGGCAGGCTTGCGCGCCTGCGGCAGCGCAATACCGCCTCGGATTTTTTCGACATCCCTTTTGAACCTCGGAACCGGCCGGCTGTCTTACAGGTGAAGGCCAATACAGAAACGTCCAGGAGGTCGACATGACCCGGCGCGATCAGGAGCTTTTGGACCGGCAGCTTCGCGGACTTCACATCCAGCCCCGCCACGACGGCACGATGATACTGGCGATCGTCGCGATATTTCTGGCCGGCATCTTCCTCGGCAACTTGCGCTCCGAAGCCCACGAAACGGCGCACTTCAACAGCATCGAAACCGCGTTTTCCGCCGCGGGCGGATCGAACCCCGCGCTGACGGTATTGCGCTAAAGATCACTCATCCGACGGCGGCGGAATGCGGGTTTCATGGAAGCCTTCCGCATGCATGGCATAGACCTCGCGCACCAGGATGTGGGTCGCCACCTCGTTCTCGGTGCGGCCGAGCTTGCCGAGCGTTGCCAAGAGAGCCAGGTAATTGAAGGTCTCGATCGGCAGCGTCAGGCTGAGCGCCCTCGCCTCCGAGCGGTTTTCGGGTCGCGCCATGGTCGGAAACGCCTCAGGTTAAAACAGGGTTATAATATCGTTAAAACCCTTGGCAGGCGAATCAAATCATGCCAAGTTTGATTCGGCGAGGGTTTTCGCGCAACAAGCTTAAAGCGGCCCGGGCGTTCAGGCGCCCCGGGCCTGCCGAAAAAACGTCGGGCCAGCAATCCCTTAGGCGCGGATGCGGCTCGGTGATCGCGGTGCCATGGGGCCAACATGGATGCCGGCGGGCACCGAATTTGCGCTTTTAGGCGTTGTCGTCCCCGCGGTGCCGGTTGCGCGCGGCTTTCGCCCTGTCGGCGGCCCAGGATCGGCCGCCGGAACCGCGAGGCCGTTTGATGAGCATCGAACCATGAGCATCGAGACTTGGACTGCGGAGCGCATCGAGCAGCTCCGGCACTGCGTCGGCTCCGGCCTGACCTGCAGTCAGATTGCCGCCGAAATCGGCGTTACCCGCAACGCCGTCATCGGCAAAATTCACCGCCTCGGCCTGTCGCCAGCGCGGCCCGCGGGTGCCTCGGCGCGTTCCTGCCCTCCACGCGCCCGGCACCCGCGGATTTCGCCGCATAGCCGGCTGTTGCGATTGATCGGCGCGGAGGCGCCCGGCCTTGCCGGCGACGCCGCCGAGGCAGTGCCGATCGACAGCGCGCAACGCTGCTCGCTGCTCGATATCGCGCAAGACAAGTGCCACTGGCCGATCGGCGATCCGCACGCCGCTGATTTTGCCTTTTGCGGCAACGAGGCAATCACCGGCTTCTCATATTGTGCCGGTCACGCCCGCATGGCCTACCGGGTCCCGGCGCGACGGCGGGCCTAGCGCGTCGAACCGGTTACGCTTTGCAAAACCCATCGCGCAGCCTGCGCGCTGGACGACGGATTTGCCGCGTTCCATCAGGAAATACCGGGAACGCATTGCCGGCCAGCGCGTTCTATATCCGCATTGCACCGGGGACGAGATTGCAATGGACCCGCAAGAAATGGACCCGCAAGACCAGGAACTTTTGGACAAGCAATTGCGCAATCTCCATGTCCCGCCGCGCCGCGACGGTGTGGTGATTGCAACGATCATTGCGGTGTTCCTCGGCGGCATTATCATTGGCGGCGCTTTGGCCGTGCCGCGCGAGCCGATACCGAATACGGCCAATCCACAAATCGCGTCGGCTCTCATCGGCGCGCCGGCGACCGCGCGGCAATAATCGAGCATTAAGCCCATCGTTCGGCGGCAGCTACCGGCAAGGTCCGTCGTGATCCTTCTGCGCCTTGGCGCGCTGGCGCCGGCAATCGCTGCTGTAGGTTTGTCCCCCGCAGGCGCAAACCGACCGAAACGACAGGCCGCAGGAATGCGGCACGCGCACGCAGCGGCCCTCCGCGTCGGCGCGCTTGCAGGTGCCCGGTTCAATCTCGCACCACAGGCCGTCATCGCAGCCAAGCCCGGCGTTGCCGGCGCAACTCCCGCCGATGCCGACGGCGCGTGCGGACTCCGGTCGCCCGATCAGCACGACGAAGATCAGCGCAACGGCGACCGCAAAAAACTTCGGCAAAAACATCTTCGGCAGAAATGACTTCGGCAGCATGTTTCCCCGCCTTCCCGCACGAGAGCTCTTGTCAAGCCTACCGGCTCTGACGGCGGGCGCAATCGGGGATGTGCCGGCTCAGCCGCGCTTGCGCCGCCCTAGCGCGTCGAGGCTCAGCGGGCCTGCGCCGGCGAAGGCGCGCGTGGCACGAGCCACCGCGACGGAATTGTTGAGAAAATCCAACGCCCGACTCACCTCTCGCAGTGATAACCTGCCGACTACGGACCATGGGGGCCAAATCTTGGGGGCGAGCGTGACCCGCGACAATATTCTCTACCTGATCATCGGCGCGCTGGTGATCGTCATCGCCGCGCTCAGCTATCAGCTCTATCAGGACCGCAAGCAGCCCGAGGGCATGCGCATCGATCTCGGCCCAAACGGCTTATCGATCGAGAAGAAATGACAAGCCGGCCCGCCGGATCTGCGCGGCCTCCTCTTCCGGCTGCGTTGTAAAAAACAGCGGATAGCCGCCTGCGCATGCTCAGCCGCGTTTTCGCCGCCACAGCGCGTCGAGGCTCAACGGGCCGGCGCCGGCAAACGCGAGATAGAGAAAGATGAAGCAATAGAGGATCGCGCCGTCGCCGCTATTGAGGATCGGAAAGAAGCCGCGCGGCGCATGGCTATGAAAATAGGCAATCGCCATCTCGCCCGACATGATGAAGGCCGCCGGCCGCGTGAACAGCCCGAGCGTGACCAAAATGCCGCCGATGAGCTCGATGCAGCCGGCGAACCAATACAGCGTCAGCATGGGCGGCGTCGGCAGCGGCGATGGGAATCCGAACAGTCGCGATAGGCCGTGCTCGAGGAACAACAGGCTCACCATGACGCGCAGGATGCTGAGCACAAAGGGCTCAAGCGAAGCGAGCATCCCGGCCAGGCCGGCGGCGGACTGGGCGTCAGAACGGATTTTGGCGGTGATTTGATCCATAATGGTGCAACCTCATCGCCGCCCCGCGCTGACGATCTAACCCGCAGGATGGCTTTGCGCACATCACAAAATCCTGAATAGGCGCTGCGTCGAATGAGCCTTGCCGCGGCTGCGGCCGCCCTCACCGCCGCGGGATAGAGCGGAAAATCCAACCTCCGACTTACGCCGCGCGGTGATAAACTGCCCAACAACAGGTCACTCGGGGGCGATCTGGGGGCGAGAGTGACTCGCGAGAATGTTCATTACGTGATCATCGGCGCGCTGGCGATCGTCTTCGCCGCGATCACTTATCATCTCTATCACGAGCACAAGCTGGCCGGGGACGTGCGCTTCAATCTCGGCCCGAACGGCCTGTCGATCGAGAAGAAATAGCGCTGCATGTCGCCGAGCATGCCGGCCCGCTCACACCGACGGCGGCCTACTCCTCAGGCTCGGTGGTGAAAAACAGCGGATAGCCTTTGCTCTTGCCGAGCTCGGTCGCTTCCTTGGCCTTGGTCTCGGCGACGTCGCGGGCATAGACCGCGATCACGCAGGCGCCGCGGCGGTGCGCCGTCATCATCACGCGATAGGCCTGATCGGCGTTCATGCGGAACACCGCTTTGAGCACCTGCACGACGAATTCGCGCGGCGTGTAGTCGTCGTTGAGCAAAATCACCTTGTAGAGCGGCGGCCGCTGCGTCTTCGTCTTCACCTTGGTGCGCGGCTTTTACGAGGGTTTTGGTCATTGCAGACCCGGTGCACGCCGACTCGTGCGAAACGCGCCGCAGTATAATTCATTCCGCCGCCCCATCCCAGCGCGACGCGGCTGCAGTCGACTCGCGCCGGGAACCCGACTGCCGGTCTGGCGTTGGCCACTGCTTCTGTGCGAATATCGTCGCCTGCGCAGCATTGCGAGGGTCGCCATGGGTATCCTTTGGATCGTCATCATCGGCTTCGTCGCCGGCATCATCGCGCGCCTTCTGGCGCCGGGGCCGAACAATCCGTCGGGCTTCATCCTGACCACGCTGCTTGGGCATCGCCGGCGCGTTCCTCGCGACCTGGATCGGTCAGGCGATCGGCTCTACGGGCCGGACCAGGGCGCCGGCCTGATCGCGTCGGTCGTCGGCGCGCATCGTCGTGCTGTTCATCTGGCACCGGCTGGTGCGCCGCGGGCGTCATCTCCGGATCCGTGGCAGAAGATCAGCGCGGCCGCGGGCTAGCTTCAGCGCCCGATCGATCCGGTGCGCAGCGGGCGCCGCGTGACGCCGGCGCTCGACCACGACGGCGCGCTGCGAGCCGGCGCGGCCGGCGATGGTGATGCGGTTGACGTCCTTGCGCTGCCCCAGTCGCAGCACGGCGCCCCTCGCCTCGTCGCTGGAGACATCCATCAGCGACGCCACGATCTCGATCTGCTCGCCGAGTTCTTCGGTCAGGCCCTGCGCCGCCAGTACCGCCTCCTCGACGGTCGGCGGGTCGCGCCGCACCCGGCGCCGGCCGTCCTTCGTGTCCCATATGTCGCTCATGTGCCAACCCTTCTTGTTATTGCGCTCTTGGCTTACGATCCTGGCATACAGACGTATTATCAGCCTTTTGCCGCATTGCAGCAAGAAAATTGTGCAGTGCACTCACAAGAATTTCAACGGTTGTGATTATCGCTAAAAACGATGGCGGCCGATGTGCCAAACGGCGCACCGGCCACCAGTCGCTGTTAACTGATGATTTGGCTGCGCTACCGGCGGCTAACGCGCCGGCATCTCGCTGAACAGCACGCCGCCCTTGGCTTTGGCGTTCTTTGCGGTCTCGACCAGCGACACGGTGACCTGCTCGGGCGTGGCGCCGGCGTTCTTCACCACGGCGGCGGTGATGTCCTTCACCAGGCCGCGCTTCTGCTCGAGCGTGCGGCCTTCCAGAATATAAACGACGACTTCGGGCATGAACTGTCCTCCTTGGTTGCGCGACGAACTCGCTGATCCGCAGCAGCGGCCGGCGCGGTCTTGCCTCGCTATCGGGCCGGTATTATCGGAAAGTTCTGGGGCTGTACAACACGGAGCCGACCATGAAGCGTTTTGTATTTGCCATTGGCCTCCTGGCGCTGGGCATTGCCGCCGCCACGCCGGCGCGCGCCGATTATGCGGTCGTGCGATTTGACACCGGCTATTGCCAGATCTGGTGGGACGGCAGCGCGACGCCGTGGGGCGTCAATTGGACCAAGGTCGCCATCACGCCCGACTGGGCGTCGGCTTATTCCGCCCTGTACGCCGCGATCGCCGCCAGGACCTGTAACTAGACGACCTGTAACTAGAGGACCTGTAATTGAAGGACCGGCCGGCCCGGCCCGTTGAACTTTTCTCCTGCCGCGAGCGACAGATAGCGCGGTGCGTAGCCGTTACAGGCTTGCCTGAACTCGACTGCGCGTCTTCGGAACGCTCCCGAACGGGAGCAACAGGGAGCTGGAAATGAGAAGTTTGGTATTTGGGATGGGCGTTCTGGCGCTCGGCTTTGCTGCCGCGACGCCGGCGAACGCGGACTTCGCCGTGGTCAAGTTCAAGGATACCGGCTATTGCCGCGCGTGGTACGACCACACCGCGAAGCCTTGGGGGACCGCGCAGGTTCTCTGGGTGAGCGTGCCGAGCTGGGACGTGGCCCAGACCAAAGGCACCTACGCCATGGGTCACAAGTGGTGCAAGGGCTGGGACAAGTAAGCTAACCGCTCGCCGGTCTTTTTGATTGCCGCCCGCCGAACAACCGGCGGGCGGTTTTTATTTGTTTGCTCGCGCGGAAAATGTATTTGCTCGCAGACCGTAGCTCCGCGCCGGCATGCGCGCCTTGCGATCCGGCGCTTAATTCGCGCTGAACAGCCGGCGCAACACCGGCCCGAGGCCGTGCTCCTCCGGCTTCTTCTTCGGGGCGGCGGCAACCGGTAGCGGGCCACGCTGCGGCTGTAGTCCGGTCGCGGCAGGCTTTTTGATTGCGTCCTTTTGCGGCGGCGCCAGCGGAACGGGCGAAACCACCACGTCACTGCTCGCCGCGGGCGGCGCAGCCTCGGTCACCGGCGGACTCTCCGACAGCGCGGCCACGCTTGCCGGCGCCGCCGAAGTAGAGACCGTGCGCGAGTTGCTCGGCGCCGGTGGCGGCGCGAACGGCTGCGCACTGGCGCTAACAGGCGGCGCGCCGATTTGTGGATTTGCCGGCGGCTTTGCCAGCACAGTCGGCTGCACGCTCGGTGCGATGCTCGCTTGCACTTTGGCGGGCGCTACCGGCGCGGCGGCGGCGATGGGCGCTATGACGGGCGCCGGCGTCGCCACGGCAACCGGCGCCGCGGCGGGCGCGGCGGCTTCGGCCGGCTGCACCAGCGAATGCACGACGACCAAGGTCTTGCCGGCATCGGCAACCGCACCGGGCGCCGAGCGCTCGGCCAGCGACAACACTACCGCAGCACCGGCCGTCGCGCCGATCGCAGTGGCGACCACCACGACCCGGGCCGTGCGCATGAAATTGGGTGCGGGGGCGAGATAGCCCCATTCGGGATGAAAATTCCCGGCGAACCGCATCACAACCTCCAGACGGCGTAAGTTGAACGTTTCCGATATTTACAACCGCCGATTACTGCGGCCGATAGTGGCCAAAACGCGTCACCGCGGATCGAGTTCCGCAGCTTGTGAGACTCCGATTAGCATGATCCGCCACTGCCACAAGACGCTGTAAACACGAAATTTATGACCTGTTGCCAATAGGCATCAATTGTGGCGCAAGTTGCAGTCTATTCCCCCGCATTTTACCGCTGGCGGCGCCCTATTGTGCATAAGTCGCGCGCCAGAGCTTTGGCCCTGGATGCGGGAGCCTTCGGCATTCCACCGCGGCTCCCGCACGGCACCTGACCGATCCCCTCCTCGCTTGGCTGGTCTATTCGGCCCTAGACAGCAACCGCTCGAGCGCCCATTCGGAGCTTCCGCTCGGCGCCGCCGCAACGTGCTCGCCACGAATCGTCGCCGGCATTTGCAGCACTGTCGCGCGCTGGCCTTCGCGCAGCCGCGTCACCAGGACGATCTTGCCGTCGGGGAATTCCAACGCATCGTGATGCACGCAAGGCTGGTCCATGTTGACTTGCCGGAAACGCGCCAGCCGCTGGCCGATTTTGCGGCTCGGCAGAATGCCGAGCGCCGGCTCGCATTCGACGTCCTGCTCGAACGCAATCTCGGTGCCCGGGAGCAAGCACACCGCGACATTCGGATTGTCGACCGCCGAGAAGCCGCCGGTCGGCGTGTTGACGAACTTGGTGGTGACCAGCTTGTCTCCGACCTTGGCGGGTCGGCTGGCGACGTGATGCAGACTATAGTCGCACATCGAAGGCTCCTCTTTGCTGTGAACAGCCGGGATGGTTGTCCTTCTGCGTACAGGAGTCGAACAGGCTTGGTGGCGATCTTGTGTCGGACGTCAAGTCCACACAATATCGTCAGTGCGCGCCGTTTTCGATCATTGCGAGCGTAAAGGTTCCCGTCAATACTAGACGCCGAGCCGCAACGCTCGCGCGCAAGCTGCGCAACCGAGCAGCGCAACAAGCCGCAGCAACAGAGGTGACCATGACCGTCTCGATGTACAAAATTTCCGTTCCGATCTTCGTGCAATTTCTCACCGCTCTCGCCGCCGTGCTCGACAAGGCGGCCGCCCATTGCGAGGCCAAGAAGATCGAGCCGTCGGCGCTGCTCAACGCGCGGCTGTTTCCCGACATGTTTCCGCTCGCTGCGCCAGGTGCGCGCGGCGACCGATCACGCCGTCAACGCCACCGCGCGCCTCGCCGGCGCCGAACCGCCCGCATTCGCCAACACCGAAGCAAGCTTTGCGGAGCTCAAGGAGCGCCTGACAAGGCGATCGACTTCGTCAAAGACTTCAAGCCGGCGCAGATCGACGGCAGCGAGGACAAGGCGATCAAGATCACGTTCCCGAGCGGCGCGACGCGCGACTTCACCGGCCAGTCGCTGCTGCTGAACAATTCGCTGCCGAATTTCTATTTCCACTGCACCACCGCCTACGACATCCTGCGCCATTGCGGCGTCGAGCTCGGCAAGCGCGATTTCATGGGCACGCCGGTTTCGCTGTAGCGCCAGCGCGTACGCGTCACAGCGAGGTCGCGAACAGCCGTCCGGTGGAGCTCGAGGTCGTGCCCGGCCGCCGACGCGATCAGCGATCCAGGACGGGATGCCGCCGATCGCGGACACGGCGTGCAGCGTGGCGTCGACCACGTGGTCCTGATGTCGAGGGTCCTGGCGAGCAGCGATTTCGACTCGCGGCGCGGCGGTCGGCCGTGGGCGCGGCGCGCGCCGGCTGATCGGTCTGCGCGATCCGCAGCGGCGTCGTGCGGCGGCAATGACCAGCGGCGCAGGCGCGCGACCTTGGTCCGCGGCGGCGACCGGCTTGGCTGTAACCGCCGCGCGCGGCAGCGGCGCCGGACGGCGGCGGCTGCGGCCGGCGCTGCCGCCGGCGGCTTCGGCGGCCGCCAGCGGCGTGGGCGTCCGCCGCATCGTCGGCGGCAGTGCCGGCTCTTCTCGGCCGCCCTCTGGGCCATGAGGAAGTCGAGGATCATGGCGTGCTCGTCGCGGACCAGCCGCACCATTTCGGCGGATGCCGGAGCCGACCTGCTCGGTCGCCGGCTGCGGCGCCGTGGCGTGGCCGAACTGGTACTGGGTGAGCAGGAAGCCGCCGATCACGCTGGCCAGCGCCGCCGGCACACTTCGAGGACGAGCTTGCCGAGGAAGCGCCGAGCAAGGGCGCATCTCTGCGCCGGCGATGCCATCCTTGGCCTACATGCTCTCAAGCCTCGCGTGCATGGTACCCGATCTCCTCCTGCGACCATCCGTTTTTCAAACGACCGATTGAATTTCAAACACGTGTTCTGGGCGGCCGATGGCCGAGAAAAAGGAATTTTTGCGGCAATCCCCGGGTTTTTCCGGCGCCGGCGGCGCTTCAAGCCCGCCGGCCAAGGCCGCCGATCGCCCAGCGGCTGATCATCTGCGCCAGCCATTCGACCGACGACTTCGTCGAGCGCCAAGTCCGATCGGCGGGCCGGCGAGCTGCTCGCGGTTGCGCACGAATACGCTGCATTGGCCGAGCAGCCAGATCGCCGCCACCACCAGGGTGCGCTGGTCCGCGTCGGGCAGAAACCGGCGCACCAGGTCCACCGCCATCCCCATGAATGGGGCGGCCTCCTCGCTCAGCAGCTTGCGAAACACCGGCGTCGGCCGCACCGTTTCCCAATTGAAGATGCGCATGTGGCGGCTGCAGCTCGTCGCGGGCCAGCGAGCGGACGCAGCTGGCGGCGGATGAACTCGCCGAGCGCCTGCCTCGCGCGACATCGCGCTTCACCTCCTCGGCGTGGGCGAGCTGATCGCTCGGTCAGCGCCCGGAACGCCGCGCGCAACACCTCGCGGTAAAGCCCGTCCTTGCCGTCGAAGTGGTAATTGATGGCGGCCTGGTTGACCCGCGCCTTGGCGACGATGGCGCGGATGCTGGTGCCGTCGTAGCCGCGCTCGGCGAACAGCCGCTCGGCCGCCTTCATGATCCGCTCGCGGGTGACCTCGGACGGTCGCGTCATGATCTGCGCCATTTTTCAAACCTCCGTTTGAATTTCAAATAGACGCTTGGCGGCCGGAATGCAAATTGCCGTTAGCGGCCTGTCGGCACTCGGGGCGCGGCGCCGCCTATACGTCGTGCGGCCGACATACTATTCTTGCACGGCATCAATGCCGTTCCAAGCAGACAGCGGGAGGACACACAATGAACATGCAACAGCTGCCGTCCGACGTCATCGGACTGTCCAAGGTCATGCCGCCGCTGTCGCGGCGCGGATTTATGTCGAGTTCGGCCGCGGCCGCCGCCGGCTATACGCTTGCCGCCGGCCCGGTACGCGCCGACGCCATCCATACCGACACCAACGGCCTCAACGCCGGCATGACCAAGGTCAAGGTCTCCGGCGGCGAGATGCCGGTCTATTACGCGCGCCCGGCCAACGTGCAGAACCCGCCGATCATTCTCGTCTGCATGGAGATCTTCGGCCTGCACGAATAGATCAAGGACGTGACCCGCCGGCTCGGCCATCTCGGCGCCTTCGCGGTCGCGCCCGAACTATTATTTCCGCTCCGAAACGAATGGCGTCGACCTCACCAAGATCACGATCGACGATTGCCAAAGCTGTTCCCGATCGTCAACGCCAAGAAGGACACGGAACTGTTCTCCGATCTCGACGCCACGGTGGCCTGGGCCAAGTCGCAGGGCGGCGACGGCAACCGGCTCGGCATCATGGGCTTCTGCCGCGGCGGCCGCACCGTGTGGCACTACTCGACGCCACAATCCCAACCTCAAGGCCGGCGTCGCGTTCTACGGCACGCCTGATCGACAAGAACGACGCCGCGCCGAAGAGCTCGATCGACCTCGCGCGCGGAAGTCAAAGAGCCGGTGCTCGGCCTCTATGGCGCGGAGGACGCCGGCATCAAGGTCGAGCAGGTCAAGGAGATGGAGGCGGCGCTCAAGGCCGCCGGCAAGACGGCGGAATTTCATGTCTATCCCGGCGCGCCGCACGGCTTCGTCGCCGACTATCGGCCGAGCTACCGCAAGGAAGCGGCCGAGGACGCCTGGAACCGCATGATCGGCTGGTTCAAGAAATACGGCGTGCTGAGCTGATCGAAACCGTCGCAAACCGAGCGCGGCGCTTTCCAGCGCCGCGCTTTTCATGTCTGCTACGCCGATGCCCGCCTTCATCTGCATCACCTGCGGCACGCAATTCGCGCCCTCCGAGAAGGAGCCGGCGCGCTGCCCGATCTGCGATGAAGAGCGCCAGTTCGTGCCGCCGTCGGGCCAGAGCTGGACCACGCATGAGGCGCTGGCGCGCCGCCATATCAATTCCTTCCGGCAGCACGAGCCGGGCCTGATCGGCATCGGCACGGTGCCGGCCTTCGCCATCGGCCAGCGCGCGCTGTTGCTCACGCACCGACGAGGGCAACGTGCTGTGGGACTGCATCTCGCTGCTCGACGACGCCACGGTCGCCATCGTCAAAGGCCTCGGCGGGCTCATCGGCATCGCCATTTCGCATCCGCATTATTACTCGTCGATGGTGGAATGGGCGCATGCCTTCGATGCGCCGATCCATCTGCATGCCGGCGATCGCCAATGGGTGATGCGTCCCGATCCGGCGATCAAATTCTGGGACGGCGATACGCTTCCGCTCGCGCGACGGCGTCACGCTGATCCGCTGCGGCGGTCACTTCGCCGGCGGCACCGTGCTGCATTGGGCGCAAGGCGGCGACGGCCGCGGCACGCTGCTCTCCGGCGACATCGTGCAGGTGATCCCCGACCGCAAGTTCGTCACCTTCATGCGCAGCTACCCGAACATGATTCCGCTGTCGGCGCCGGCCGTCGAACGCATCGGCGCGATGCTCGAGCCTTACCCGTTCGACGTCATCCACGGCGCCTGGTTCGACCGCACCATTCCGCGCGACGGCAAGGACATCGTCAAACGATCGATCGCGCGCTATGTGGCGGCGGTGCGCGGCGACGGCTCGGCCGAATTGAAGCTGAACTATGCAGGAAGGCACGTGAATGGCTCGCATCGAAGACGTCAAAAGAGAAAACCTGTCGCCGCGCCAGCAGCAACTGCACGACGACTTCCTGCGGTCGCGGCCGCGCAACACGCTCACCGGGCCGTTCTCGGTGCTGATCCACACGCCCGATATCGCCGAGCCGGCCGACCAGCTGGTCAACTACTTTCGCCAGAATCCAAAGCTCGGCCGGCGGCTCATCGAATTGATCATCCTGCTGGTGGTGCGCGAGGCCACGGCGCAATACGCCTGGTCGCGTGCACGAGCCGCACGCGCTCGAAGGACGGACTGACGCAAGACACCATCGACGCCATCCGCGCGCGCAAGCGGCCGGACTTCAAGCGCGACGACGAGCGGCTGATCTACGATTTCGTCACCGAGCTTTCGCCAACAAAACCGTCAGCGCGGCAACTTTCGAACGCGCCAAAGCCGCCTTCGGCCTCGAAGGCGTGATCGAAGCCGTCACCTGCGCCGGCCTCTACGGCATGATCGGCTTGGTGCTCAACGTCTTCGATATCCCGCCGCAGCCGGGCAGAGCCGCTTGACCTGAGCTCGACGTCAGCCGATCATGCCGATGACGTAAAGAATCAGGCCGGCGAGCAAAAAAGCATATTGCGGCAGCATCGTCGCTTTCAGCCGCGCGCTGCGGCGGCCGAACATCAAGAAGCGCGCCTCCACATCGAAATTCGATTGGCCCGGCCGCCGCGCCTCCTGCACCAGCGGAATGAGCGACAGCGTGCCGACTCCGAACACGACCGACAAGGTCAGGCACGCCATCGAAGCAATGCGCAAGCTCTCGTTGGAGAATTCCACGCCCGAGGCCACCCAGGCGAGCAGCGCGATGTTCGCGATCAGCGTATAGCTGTTGCGCCTGGCTGACGAATTCCAGCGCCTTGGTCTGCGGGTCGATCGGTGGACCGTTCATGCGTTGAAACTCTCCGGATGGATGAGCCTAGCAGATACACCCTCACGCGCCAGTCGGGAAACGCGCTAGAATGGTCGGCGGAGGTTCGCCATGATCACCGACCGCAGAGACCTCTGCAGAAAACTTTTGGGCCTGCTGCTGGGCGGCTTCGCTTCTCCCGCCCTGGCTGAACCCATTTCCGCGAAAGGGACAGCCATGACCCCGGTCACCGCCTATGCTTTCTCCTTCGCCGGCCTTGAAGGCGAGGCCGATCCGGCTTGCGGATTATGCCGGCAAGCCGATCATGGTGGTCAACACCGCCTCGCTTTGCGGTTACACGCCGCAATATGCCGGGCTCGAACAGCTCTTCACGCGCTTTCATGACCGCGGGCTGATGATCATCGGCGTGCCGTCGAACGACTTCGGCGGACAGGAGCCGGGCGGCCCGGCCGAAATCTCCGAGACCGCGAACAAAGAATACGGCGTCACCTTCCCGCTCACCGCCAAAGCCGAGGTCAAAGGCCCGAACGCCCATCCATTCTACAAATGGGCCGCCGCCGAACGTCCGCAGGAGACGCCGAAGTGGAATTTCCACAAGTATCTCGTCGGAAGCGACGGCTATATCGCGGCAGTCTTCCCGACCGAGATCGAGCCGATGGACGCGCGCGTGGTCGAGGCGGTGGCCAAGGAACTCGGCGCGCGAATAGGCGGCGCGGCCGTCAGCTTCCTTTGCAGCGCACGCGATCAGCGGAAAGAACACGTCCTGCCAGGATGCCGGTGCCGGTCTTGAGTTCGCCGGTCTTGGCCATGAAGGCCGCGAGCTTCATCAAGCCCGGTCGGCGCCACGGAATAGACGATGGAGCCGTCGGTGAGCATCCCGATCACATCGTCGCTGCGGCAGTCCTCGAGGCTTCCGACTTGAGATAGATGTCGGCCGCCGACTTGCCGGGTCGTGGGCGAGATAGGCCATGCCGTCCTCGACCGCGGCGATCACGACCCTGCGCCACCATCGGATTGGCATCGACGAATCTTTTCGGCGCGCCCAGCGCGACGCCGGTCATCTCCTCGCCCAGTATGTCCTTCGAGGTGGTCACGATGTGGATCTTGTCGCTCTTCCTCAGCACCGCGATGAACGGCGCGGTCGCCACATAGCCGGCGATGACGCGCCCGGACAGCAGCGCCGCCGTCGCATCGGGATGCGGCATGCTCACAAGAAGCTTATCCAGGCGGCGATAGTCGCCAAACGTCTTCTCGGCCGCCATCCGCATCACCACCGCTTGCGGCGAGGTCGTGGCCGGCACCGCGATCTGATCGTTGTCGCCGAAATCGGCGATGGTCTTGATCTCCGGCTTATTGGTCATCAGCACGAAGGAGTTGGCGCCCAAGGCCGCAAGGCCTTGGCCACATTCTGATGCCCCTTGGTCTTCTCCCAGGCGATCAACAGGCCGGGCGTGCCGAATGCGCCGACGTCGATATTGCCGGACAGCACCGCGTCGGTGATCGCCGGCGAGCCGGAAAAGCGCTGCACCGTGACCTTGAGATCGGGCAGCCCCGCCTTCTTCGCCTCGTTGGCAAAGAATCCCTGCGCGTCGGCGACCACCACCGGCAGATAGATCAGGCCGTACTGGATGCCGATGCGGACTTCATTGACCTCGGCGCGCGCCGGCGCCGACGCGACCGCAAGCAGCGCGCAGGCGCCGAGCAGCGCGGCGAGCAGCGCGCGCAGGTGTCTGGTTTCCGGCATCAACTATCCCCCTTCAGACCGCGTGGGCTTGCGATTCTTCGAGCATGGCGCTTCCGCGCGGCGTCAGCCGGACCGGGCGGCCGGCCTCGTTGTCGATGCGCACCAGGCCGTCGATGATCGCGTCCTCCCAGACCGAAAGCCGCGGACAGGTGCTGTGCCACGCTTCCATGGTCGCGGCATAGGTGCGCGGACGATCCGCCACCCAGGCTAGGAATTGCAGCATGATCAGGCTTGCAGGCTCGGACATGGTCGACTCCTCGATCCGGCGACTATAGGGCGAAACGCGGCGCGTGAAAATCGCCGCCCTGTGCGATTGTGGAACCGGAGCTGCGACCGGGGCGTTATTTCCTGCGCGTCGGGCGCCTGTATCCGGCGCCGCGTCATGACTTGATACATCTAGAGTGCTAACATATCGTTACTCGCATCGGCAGGACGCGGGACGTTTTTCTCGCATTGTATTTCACCGGAGGATTCCATGTACGTTCTCATCAGCGCATTGATCACCTTTCTCGTCGTCATCCTCGTCCTTTATCTCGTCA
Source organism: uncultured Alphaproteobacteria bacterium (assembly GCA_963831975.1). Taxonomy (GTDB): domain Bacteria; phylum Pseudomonadota; class Alphaproteobacteria; order Rhizobiales; family Xanthobacteraceae; genus BOG-931. Next base: position 39,096 of record CAWHSO010000012.1, on the reverse strand, counting down.
ACATGCTGCCGATCGACGGCCGCGCCAAACAGATCGTGCGCATCATCGTGATCATCATCTGGCATCTCTCGCTGTTGCAATACCTCGCGGTCTTCTAGGCGCGGTGCCGTCGCCTTGCGCCGCATCGAAGGCTACGTCATCGTTTCGGCCGACGGCATGATCGCCGACGCCAACGGCGTGATGCCGGACTCGATCCGCAACGACGCCGATCAGCGCTTCTTCCAGGCCGGCCTCGACCGGGCCGCCGTCGTCGTGCACGGCCGCCATTCCCACGAAGGCGGCCCGCGCGCGGCGCGACGCAAGCGCCTGGTCGTGACGCGGCAGATCGCGGCCATCGCGCCCGATCCGTGCGTATCCCAATGCGCTGCTCTGGAATCCGCCCGGCGCGACGCTCGAACAGGCGCTTGCAGCAGCTCGGCGTCGGCGACGGCACCATCGCCATCATCGGCGGCCCCGAGGTGTTCAGCATGTTCCTGCCGCTCTACGACGCTTTCCATCTGTCGCGCGCGGCGCAATGCAAAAATTCCCGGCGGCCGGCCGGTGTTCACCGAGGTCGGGCCGAATGCGACGCCGGAGGATGTGCTGACGCGCCACGGCCTCAAACCCGGCCCGCGGCGCGATCTCGATGCCGCGGCCGGCGTCACGCTGGTGACGTGGGAGCGCTATTAAGCTCCCCTTTGGGGAGGCGCAGAGATCATTTCTGAATCTGAATCAGCTCCTTGAGCTGGTCCGGCGTCAGCGGCGCCGCGAGGAATTTCTGCGTCACGGCATCGGCCATGATGTCGTTGATGCCCTTGACCTCCCCGGTTTGCAGCGCCTCCTTGGGAATCGAGCTTGAGCACCCGCTGCACGATGTTGTCCGGCAGGCCGGAATATTCGCCGTAGATCTTGAGCGCGTCGGGGCTGGAATACATCCAGTCGACGGTCTCGTTATAGGCCTGCATGAAACGCACGATCGCGTCGTGCCGGTTCTGCAAGGTGGCGGCGCCGGTGAGGTTGACGCGCACGGCGCGCGTGCGCAGCGCCGCGACGTCGTTGCCGGTGGCGATGATGCGCGCCTTGCCGCTCTCGACCAGATCGAGCCCGAACGGCGCGGCGCCGAAGCCGACATCCACCTGCTTGGTCATGGTCTGCGTGATCGTCGAGGCGATATTGCCGGTCGCCGTCGGCTTCGCGGTCAGATGATATTGCGCGATCAGCGCCAGCAGCGAGCCGTGGCTCGACGAGCCGACCGCCGAATACGCCACCGTCTTGCCGTTGAAATCCTGGATGGTCTTGATCGGCGAATCCGCCGGCACGAACCAATAGAGATCCGGCGCCCCGGTCATCTCGCTCGAGATGATGCGGATCGGCGCGCCCTTGCCGAAGGTGCCGATCGCCGCCGACACGCCGGAGGCGACCGCGACGTCGATGCTGCCGCCGATCATGGCCTGGATCGATTCCGGACCGGCCGTGGTATAGAGGATATCGAGATCGAGCCCGTGCTTCTTGAAAATGCCGCCGCGCTGGCCGAGTTCGGCAATGCCGGCGTCCCAGGCGCCTTTCTGCGGGATGGCGACCTTGAGCGTGTCCTCGGCCGCGGCGTTGCGGATCGCGCCCGCCAGCGCGAAGATCGAAAGGACGGCAACGGCAAGTCTTCTGGCGATGACAAGTCTTCTGGCGACGACGGCAAGTCTTGCATGATTTCCTCCGCAGCGATGACGGTCGAAATTGCTTATTATCTTGGTGGCATGACTTTACGCCCGCCCCAGCCGAGTTCAAGTTCGCGACCGGCGCGCATTGCCGCGCTCGACTACGAGATCGCGCAGGAGCAGGTCGCGGCGCTCGGCCGGCTGGGACGCGCGCTCGAAGCGGCGCTCGCGGCCTTGGCCGAATACGATCGCAGCCACGGCGCCAAGGACGCAGCACGGGCGCGCCTGGTCGGCGGCGCCAGCGACGCGCTGTGGTGCTTCATGGTCCAGCGCGAGGCGTTCGGCCTGCGCGACCCGCGGCCGGTGATCCGCGACTATCGCGTCCCCGCCGAGGTGCAAAACCGCATGGGCACCTTCGGTCGGCGATAACCTTGCGGTTGCGGCGCGCGGATGCGCGTGCGGTACGGTAATGGGGCAAAGGCGCAATTTATCCTTTCATTAACCTAACCCGCGCCGGCTCGGCCGCCTGCGGAGAACGCTTTGTTCACCGTTCCCGCGGCATTCTCGACGGTAATTCAATGGCGTGGCGGCGTGGCGCATGAACGGTACCCTCCCCCTGCTTGACGAGCTCGAGGCCGCGCTCGCCTCCGGCACGAATTCGCGCCGCATCGAAATCCTGACCCGCATCACCGATCTCTTCATCAACGGCGCGCCGCGCTATTCCGAGGACCAGATCGGCGTGTTCGACGACGTCATGGCGCGGCTGGTGATCACGATCGAGGCCAAGGCGCGCGCCAAGCTGGCGCACCGGCTGGCGCCGATCGCCAACGCGCCCTGCAACGTCATCCAGCTCCTCGCCTTCGACGACGACATCGAAGTCGCGCGTCCGGTGCTGACCCAGTCGGAACGGCTCAGCGAGCACACGCTGCTCGCCACCGCCAACAGCAAGAGCCAGCAGCACCTCTACGCCATCACGCAGCGCAATGCGCTCAGCGAAGCGGTGACCGACATGCTGGTCGAGCGCGGCGACCGCGACGTCGTCCATTCGGTGGTCAAGAACCGCGGCGCCCGCTTCTCCGATGCCGGCTTCCGCATGCTGGTCAAGCGCTCGACCGGCGACGACGCGCTGGCGACCGAAGTCGGCATGCGCAGCGACATTCCGCGGCCGCATTTCCTGATGCTTCTCGAAAAAGCCTCGAGCGCGGTGCGCGCGCGCCTCGCCGCCGAAAACCCGCAAGCCAGCCACGACATCGACGGCGTCGTGGCCGAAGTGGTCGGCGGCATCCGCAACGAGCCGCGCAACGCCTCGCCGGACTTTGCCGCGGCGCAGGCGGCGGTGGAGCGGCAGAACCGCATCCGCCGCATCGGCGAGGCCGAGATCTACCAATATGCGCGCGACCGCAAATTCGAGGAAACCGCGATCGCGCTGTCGATCTTGTGCGACACGCCGATCGACGTGGTCGAGCGCGCGCTGCTCGATCCGGGCGCCGAGATCGTGCTGATCCTCGCCAAGGTCGCCGGCCTGTCGTCGACCACGACCAAAGCCATCCTGCTGCTGCGCGCCGCCGACCGCGGCATGTCGACCGAAGACCTCGAACAGGCGCTGACGAGCTTCAACCGCCTGCAGCCCGACACCGCCAAGCGCGTGCTCGGCTTCTTCCGCACGCGCACCAAAAAGCCGGCGATGCCGGTGATCCCGCCGGCGGTCGCCGTCAACGGCTAGAACGCGCGAACGGCCGCGCCCGGCTCAATAGCTGCAATAATTCGGCGCGATCTGCACCCAGGCGCCGTTCGGATAGCGGTAGTAGCAGCCGCCGTGCCACCAGTAATAGCCGCCGGCCGCCGCTGCGCTTCGGAGGCGATGATGGCGCCGGTCGTTGCCCCGATCACGGCGCCGGCAAGCGGCGCCCGGGCCGCGGCCCACTGCGCCGCCGATGATGCCGCCCAGCGCGCCGCCGACGATGGCGCCGGCCAGCGGATCTTGCGCCGCCGCCTGCTGCGCCGGCAGCAACGCCGCCAACGCCAGCAGCATCCCAGCTCCCAAAGTGCGCATCATAGCCGTTCTCCCTTCCCTCTTCCGCCGTGGCTCGGCGGGTGAACGTGGCCGGCTTATATCTGCTTCGGCCGCCCCGTGTCGCCACCGTTTAAGAGTATCCGCGGGCGAAAATGTGACTCGCTCATGGTGCGGGGTACCGGAGGATACCCTTATCCGGCCAGCCGCGGCATCAGCCGCAGCGCGGTTTCGCGATTGATCGAGGCGCGATCGGCATCGCTGAACGGTAGGCGCGCAGGCCGTCCGCCGCCTCGACGGCTTCGCGGAACGGATAATCCGAGCCGAACATCAGCTGCGACACCGGCACGAGCTTCAACAGCGCCGCGAACTGCCCGGGCTCATTGCCCTGGGCAATCTCGTAGAAATATTTCCGCACGATCGGCACCGGCCCGTCCGGCATGCGCGGGTCCTTCCTGACCACCTGCTCGCGGATGAAGCGGCCGATCAGGAACGGCAGCGTGCCGCCGCTGTGCGACCAGATGAAGCGGATGTCGGGGCAGCGGAAGGCCGTGCCGCCGTCGCCGAAGATCAGGCTTGCGATGGTGCGCGTGGTGTCGGTGGCGAACTCGATCGTGCTCGGCCCAGACGCCATCGGCCAAATGGGTGCAGCAGGCCGGATTGACCGGGTGGGTATAGACCACGGCCTTGCGCCGATTGAGCTCCTCGAACACCGGCACGAAGGCCGGATCGCCGAGATATTTGTCGCCATAGCTGGTGAACAGGCCGATGCCGTCGGCCTTGAGCACGTCGAGGGCATATTCGATCTCGCGCAGGCTGCCTTCGGTGTCGGGCAGCGGAATGGCGGCGAACAGGCCGAAGCGGCCGGGATTGTCCTTGCGCAGCTGCGCCCCGTACTCGTTGCACGCGCGCGCCAGCTTGCGCCCTCCTCGACGTCGCCGAACCACACGCCGGGCGGCACCAGCGACAGCACGGCCGTCGCCACGCCGGCCTTGTCCATGTCGGCGAGCGACGATTGCAGCGTCCATTTGGGCGGCGCTGACCGCGCGTGCTTCGCCATCGCCTCGGCATGGACCGGCGGAACGTAATGATGATGCACGTCGATGCGCGTCTTCGCCGCCGCCGTTTGAGCGACCGCCGGCGCCGCTCGAGGCGCCGAGACCGAGCGCGGCAATGCCGCCGGCGAGAAAATTGCGCCGCGCCGGATTTGCCGGCACAGCCGCGGCTGACAGCAGGCGCAAGCGCGAAAAGCCCGTGCCGCAGCGGTTTTTGCACTGTCGTGCGATCCTGCGAGGCTGCGCGCTCATCCCTGCTCTGCGCATTTTTGGTTCTGACTTTGCCGCGACGCGAGCTTAGCGGCGATCGCGGCGTCCGCAAGTCGGCGCGAGCGCTTCTTGAGCGCGCACGGTGGCGTCGCCGGCGCGTCTCGACGCGCCGCGGACTGTGGAACGTGACGAAGCATTAAAGGTTTTCTTGCAGAATCTTCTTGACTCCCCGCTGATTGCATTTATGTGGGGACTTTGCCGCTGTTGGTCGGTTCGCGTGGACTGATCGGGCGGCATTCGCTTTCCGCGGCGCCGGCTTGCCGGCATCTCGGGTTCTGATCTCTGGTTGGGGAGGACGGCATGAGCCAAAACGCCCTCTTGCGATCGGTGAAGGGCTTGGGGGCCCCAGGTACCGCCCGAAAGGAAGCAAGAAAAGCCAAACTCAAAGTGCGCGCCGCCGCCGGCGAGACGAGCGTTACGATCATTTTGCGGTTCGCAATGGCGTGCGCTGCGCCGGCGTGCATCTGATCGTCGATCTGCACGGCGCCAAGCGGCTCGATGACATCGACCACATCGAGGCGACGCTTGCGCCGCTGCGTCGATGCCGCCAGCGCGACGCTGCTGCACATCCACCTGCATCATTTCCAGCCGAGCGGCGTCTCCGGCGTGGCGGTGCTGGCGGAGAGCCACATCTCCATCCACACTTGGCCGGAAGCCGGCTATGCCGCGCTCGACGTGTTCATGTGCGGCTCGGCCGATCCCGACGAGTGCATCCCGGTGCTGCGCGAGGCATTTTCGGCAAAGCGCGTCGGCGTCAACGAGCTGCTGCGCGGCCAAGACGCCTAAACGCCGCCGCTTAAAGCGCGGCGGCGAATTTGCGACGATCAAGCGGCCGGGCCGGGTCCCGGCCGTTTCCATATGGGCCCTGTCTCACTTAAGGCTTGCTCCATTAAGCCTACTACATTAAGACTTGGGAGGTGTCATGGCCGAGAAGCGCTGGATTGCCGAGACGCTGTTCGACGATCTCGGCTTCCGCATGACCTTCCAGGTCGACAAGGTGCTCTACGAGCTGCAGACCGAGCACCAGCACCTCGTGCTGTTCGAGCAGCCGTTCTTCGGCAAGATGCTGATGCTCGACGGCGCCACCCAGATCACCAAGAACGACGAATTCATCTACCAGGAGATGATGTCGCACGTGCCGCTGTTCGCCCACGGCAACGCGCGCGACGTGCTGATCATCGGCGGCGGCGACTGCGGCATCGCCGAGGAGGTGCTCAAGCACAAGACGGTCAAGCGCCTCACCCAGGTCGAGATCGACCCAACGGTGGTCGAGTTCGCCAAGGAGCATTTTCCGGAATTCACCAAGCCGGTATTCGCCGACAAGCGCTTCGAAAGCGTCATCGACGACGGCGCGAAATATGTCGCCAAGACCGACCGGCGCTTCGACGTCATCATCGTCGATTCCACCGACCCGCAGGGGCCCGGGCAAAATCCTGTTCGGCGAGAAGTTCTATCGCGGCTGCCGGCGCTGCATGAACAAGGGCGGCGTCCTGGTGACGCAAAACGGCGTGCCGTTCTTCCAGAAGACCGAGCTCACCTCGACCATGTCGAAATTCCGCAAGCTGTTCGCCGACGGCACCTGCTATGTCGCCGCGATCCCGGTCTATGTCGGCGGCCACATGGCGATGGGCTTTGCCACCGACAACAAGGCGCTGCGCGGCACGCCGGCCAAAACCATCGCCGCGCGCTACCGCAAGGCCGGCAGCTTTCACGACCAAATACTGGACGCCCGAGGTCCACGTCGCCGCCTTCGCCCAGCCGCGCTTCATCGCCGAGGCGGTGGCGAAGGCAAAGCCGCGGCGCTGAGCCGGCCGATCTCCCGCTAAAGCAAACGTGACTGGCAGGCTCGACGAGGAGCTTTTAGGCACCCTGCAGTCGGCGTGCGCTCTACCCTAAGGGAGAAATGCGTCATGACAGCGACCGCTTCCCGCATCAGGACTTTTGCTCCGCAGTTGCTGGTGGATGATCTCGACAAGGCGATCAAGTTTTACAGCGACGTTCTCGGCTTCTCGTTCGGCACGCCGTGGCGCGGATTTTATGCCATTGGCGAACGGGACGGCTTCGAGGTTCACCTCAAATGCGCTCCCAAAACGGTCACGGATCGCGCCCATCGGCGTGAGCACGAGCATTTGGACATTTATGCCGGCGTTGTCGGCGTGGATGCATTGTATCAGACCTGCAAAGCCAACGGCGCGACAATATCAAAACCGCTCGCCGGCACCGCGTGGGGAACGCGTGATTTCTATATTATCGATCCGCAAGGCTACTATCCTCGCCTTCGGCGAGAGCGAAAATGCCAGTTGAGACCGATCGACGGAGGGAACCATGAGCTTTTTCCCCGGCAAAGACCCCGCCTCGGCGATGCGCCAGCGAGCGACGCCATCGAGCAGGTGATCGTGCCGCGCTCGGTCGATCTCGGCGGCTTCCAGGTGCATCGCGCGCTGCCGTCGGGGCATTCGCGCATGGTCGGGCCGTTCATCTTCTTCGACCATTTCGGGCCGGCGGTGTTCAACGCCGGCGACGGCATCGACGTGCGGCCGCATCCGCATATCGGGCTTGCCACCGTCACCTACCTGTTCGACGGCGAGATCGTGCATCGCGACAGCCTTGGCACCGCGATGCCGATCCGGCCGGGCGCGGTGAACTGGATGACCGCCGGGCGCGGCATCGTGCATTCCGAGCGCACCGCCGCCGACCACCGCGACGGCGGCGAGCCGCTGCACGGCCTGCAATTGTGGGTGGCGCTGCCGATCGCAAGACGAGGAGACGGCGCCGGCCTTCGCCCATACCGCAGCGGCCGACATCCCCGAGCTCAGCGAGAACGGCATGACGCTGCGGGTCGTCGCCGGCACGCTGCACGGCCTGCGCTCGCCGGTCGTGACCTCGTGGGACACCTTGTTCGCCGACGCGCACCTCAATGCCGGCGCGACGCTGCCGCTCGACGCCGAGCACGAGGAGCGCGCCGTCTATGTGCTCGCCGGCGAGATCGAGATCGGCGGCGACCGCCACGGGCCGGAGCGGCTGTTGGTGCTCCAGCCGGGCGATCCGCGTCGCCGTCCGGGCGGCGAGCGACGCCCACTTCGTCGTGGTCGGCGGCGCCGCCATGGACGGGCCGCGCCACATCTGGTGGAATTTCGTCTCCTCGCGCAAGGAACGCATCGAAGCCGCCAAGGCCGACTGGAAGGCCGGCCGCTTCGACATCGTGCCCGGCGACACCACCGAATTCATTCCGCTGCCGGACTGATCTGTTCGCGATCCCGCAAGGAGGAACGATGTCGCGTCGCGCTGTCCTATTGATGCGGAGCGCTTTGCGCGCTGCCGATGATCGTTTGCCAGCGCACAGCACGGGCATCAATCGGACCTGGCGCGCGCCTATCGCGTCATCGCGGCAAAAACCTTCGTCGATCTCACCCACAGTTTCGGCCCGGAAACGCCGGTCTGGGCGGGTTTCGGCCAGGCCAAATTCTCGCCCGCCGCCGATCCGAAGACGCACGAGCCCTACACCATCGCCAAGGACGGCTTCCGCACCACCTATTACGAAATGGTCGGGCAATACGGCACCCATGTCGATCCGCCGGCGCATTTTGCCGAGACGGCATCACCATGGACCAGATTCCGCTCAAGCAGATGATCCTGCCGCTCGTCGTGCTCGACGACACGCCGTATCTCGGCAAGGACCCGAACCACGCCTTCTCGGTCGCCGACCTCAAAGCCTGGGAGCACGCGCACGGCCGCGTGCCCAAGGGCGCCTTCGCCGCATTGCGCACCGACATGTACAAGGATTGGGACACCAACCCCGAGCGCTTCAAGCGCCAGCCGTTTCCGGCCTGGGCCTTCGAGACCATCAAATATCTCTACGAACAGCGCGGCGTGACCGCGACCGGCCACGAGGCCATGGACACCGACACCACCGACAAGATGGATTCGGAGACCTACATCCTGCAGCACGGCCATTATCAGATCGAGGTCATGGCCAATCTGGACAAAGTGCCGGCGACCGGCGCGGTCATCGTGGTGACCTGGCCGAAAGTGGAAAAGGGCCTTGGCTTTCCGGCGCGGGCCTTCGCGATTTTGCCGTAAGAGTTGCTACGCCGCAGAGCTGCTACGCGGCGTGGCGCTGGCAGCGGATCCAGGCGCCGATCTCGCGCTCGGCCTCGGATCGGGCAAAGCCGTAGCGCTCCTGCAGCCGGGCGGCGAGTTCGTCGCGGCGGCCGTTGATGCGGGTGACGTCTTCGTCGGTGAGCTTGGCCCAGTTGTGCCGCAGCCTGTCTTTGAAGTGCAGCCAGTTGTCCTCGATCTGATCCCAGGTCATCGTGATCTCCCGTACCATCGGTGGAAGCGCGGCACGCGCCGCTGCGCCTTGGCTGCGCGCGATGTCAGCGGCGCGATGCGGCCTGAGTTCGACCACAACGCGGTCTTTCCAAGACGAATGTTGGCGTTGCTCTGGCGGACTTCGATTGTCAATTCAGAAAGACGCTATTCCCGGCGTCGCAAAATTCTTACCGCAGGCGTGGTTGCGATCCACTAAATTACCGCACAGAAACATCGGGCCCGGTGTAGACTATCTGGAATCGTTCTCAAGTTCTTCCGGCCATTACGCGGGCACCATGAACAAAATTTCATCCCGGCGCGCCCGTCGTGCGCCACATTTGCTTTCTCTCGGGCCTGCGCTCGCAAGCTTCGCCCTCCTGACCGGCTGCATTTCGTCCGACGCGCCGATCCTGACCGACGGTCAGCCGCTCCTCGGCAAGGAACCGCACGTTCGCTTCTACTTTTTGCGCGACGGCACGGTGCGCGAGCCGAGCGCCGAGACGTTCCGCTGGCAGGACGGCCGCTATGTCCCCATCGGCGGCAACGCCAAGGACATCGGCCCGTTCACGCTCCATGCCTTCGAAGGCGCAGACCTCATCGTGCAGAGCATCCGCGCCGGCAAGCCCGTGGAATACGGCATTGCGCGCAAGCTCGCCGACGGCGTCTATCTGCTGGCCGCAGTCGACGAGAGCGATGCCGACGACAGCGACGCAGAATAAATTCTGCGAGAAGGCGGCGGCCGTCGCCTGCCGCGTGACCAGCCGCGAGGCGGTGCTCGCTCTTGCGCGCGCGAGTGCCGCCAAGCCGCATGCCGGCGGCGGGCTCGCTTTGCTGATGGAGCATTGACTTGACGGACCACGCGCGCCCGCCGATGAAACACCATGGCCTCGCCCTCCCCGGCCTCTGACGTCGAGCGCCTCGCGCGAGGCATCCGCGCCGGCGACCGCACCGTGCTGTCGCGCGCCATCACGCTGATCGAGAGCAAGCGCGCCGATCACCGCCGCACCGCCGCGGCGCTGACGCAGACGCTGCTCGGCGCCACCGGCAAGGCGGTGCGCGTCGGCATCACCGGCTCGCCCGGCGTCGGCAAGTCGACCACCATCGACGCGCTGGGCACGATGCTGACGCGGCAAGGCCACAAGGTCGCGGTGCTGGCGGTCGATCCGTCGTCGCGGCGCACCGGCGGCTCGATCCTCGCCGACAAGACGCGCATGGCGCGGCTGGCCACCGACGCCAACGCCTTCATCCGCCCCTCGCCGGCCTCCGGCACGCTCGGCGGCGTCGCCGCCAAGACGCGCGAGACCATGCTGCTGTGCGAGGCCGCCGGCTACGACGTGGTGCTGGTCGAGACCGTGGGCGTCGGCCAGTCGGAGATCGCGGTCGCCGACATGACCGATTTTTTCCTGGTGCTGGTGCTGCCCGGCGCCGGCGACGAGCTGCAGGGCCTCAAGAAAGGCGTCGTCGAGCTCGCCGACATGATCGCCATCAACAAGGCCGACGGCGACAACCTCGCCCGCGCCAGGCTGACGGCCGCCGAATACGGCGCGGCGCTGCATATCCTGTCGCCCGCTTCGCGCGAACTGGTCGCCGCCGGTGGTCACCTATTCGGCGCTCAAGGGCGACGGCATCGCGGCGCTGTGGACCCACATCCTCGACCATCGGCAGAAGCTCACGGCCTCGGGCGAGCTCGCGGCGCGCCGCGGCGAACAGCAGGTGAAATGGATGTGGGCGATGCTCGAAGAGCGGCTGTTCGCGCCGCTGCGCTCCGACCGCGCGCTCAAAGCGGCGCTGCCGCAGATCGAGGCCGAGGTCGCGGCCGGCCGCCTGGCGCCGGCCACGGCGGTCGAGAAGATCGCCGAAATGCTCGGGCTCTGACGCCGATGCGCGTTCTTCATCACCGGCTTCGGCCCATTTCCCGGCGCGCCGTTCAATCCGAGCGCGGCGCTGGCCAAAGCCCTCGCGCGCCGGCGGCGGCCGGCCTTGGCCGGCATCGAACGCATCGCGCACGTGTTCGCGACGACTTACGCGTCGGTCGATCGCGATCTGCCGAAACTGTTCGCGCGAACAAGCCGGACATCGTGCTGATGTTCGGTCGTCGCCGGACGCAGGCGTCAGCTCTGCATCGAGACGCGGGCGCGCAACGCCGTCTCGGTGCTGTTTCCCGATGCCAGCGGGCACCGGCCGCTCCGCGGCGTCATAAGCGCTCGGCGGGCCGGCGGCGCTCAGCGGCAACGCGCCGTTCGCGCGCTGCTCGGCGCGGCGCGCGCCAGGGGCGCCGGCTGTCGCGCGATGCCGGCCGATATCTGTGCAACTACGCCTACTGGCGCGCCTTGGAACAGGCTGCGCGACGGCCGGCCGCTGGTTCAATTCGTTCATATCCCGGCGGTCGGCCAAACCGCGGCCGCGGCGACGCTCGAGAAAGCTCCGTCGCCGACGCTTGCCCAACTTCTGCACGCCGCCGAAGCGCTGCTCATCGCGCTCGTCGCGGCAAGCCGCCGTTAACCCTTAAGCGGGAACGTCACGCTGTGCCGCACCGAAACGGTTTAGTGGCACACCACTTGATGGCGTTGCGTCTCGCCTAACAGGAGTATCGCGATGAACCTCGACCGCCGCCGCCTGTTTGCCGCCCTCGCCGGCGCCGCCTCGGCCGGCGCCGCGGCGCCGGCGCTTGGCGCGCGATGCTCGCGGCGACCGGTCCGGCAACCGACGCCACCACGCTCGGGCTGCGGCCGAATGCGCCGGACGATCAATCGAAGGCGCTGCAGCGCGCCATCGACCACGCCGCGGCCGCGGGCACGGTGCTGCATCTGCCGCCCGGTTTTTATCGCGCCGGCGCGCTGCACTTGCCGACCCATGCCGCCATCGCCGGCATCGCCGGAGCTGACCCGCATCGTCATGGCCGGCGGCCCTCGATGCTGTCGGCCACCGGCAGCGACCACATCGCGCTCTCACGGCCTCATCCTCGACGGCGCCGGCATCCCGCTGCCCGAGCGGCGCGGGCTCGTGCATCTGACGCAAGGCCGCGCGCTGCGCATCGCCGATTGCGAGATCGTCAATGCCGGCCGGAACGGCATCACGCTGGAAGTCGATCGACGGCGAAGTGACCGGCAACACGATCAGCGCCGCCGACATCGCCATCTTCTCGATCGACGCGCGGGGCTTGCGCATCGCCGGCAACACCGTGCGCGGCGCCGGCAACGGCGGCATCCTGGTCTGGCGCACCACGGCCGGCGATGACGGCACGCTGGTCGTCGACAACCGCATCGAAAACATCGCCAACAGAGTCCGGCGGCTCCGGACAGTACGGCAACGCCATCAACGTCTTCCGCGCCAACAACGTCATCGTGCGCGGCAACCGCATCCGCAATGCGGCGTTCTCGGCGGTGCGCGGCAACGCGGCGTCCAATCTGCAGATCGTCGGCAATACCTGCACCGCCCTCGGCGAAGTCGCGCTCTATGCCGAATTCGGCTTCGAGGGCGCGATGATCGCCAACAACATCGTCGACGGCGCCGCGCTCGGCGTCTCGATCACCAATTTCAACGAGGGCGGCCGGCTCGCCGTGGTGCAGGGCAATCTCATCCGCAATCTCGTGCCGCACCGGCCCGCCGGCACCGATCCGAACGACAGCGCCGGCATCGGCATCGGCGTCGAGGCCGACACCGTGGTGAGCGGCAACGTCATCGAGAACGCGCCGTATATCGGCATCGCCGCCGGCTGGGGACCCTATCTGCGCGACGTCACCATCAACGCCAACGTGGTGCGCGGCGCCGATTACGGCATCGCGGTTTCGGTCGCGCCCGGCGCCGGCGCCGCCGTGATCGCCGACAATCTGATCTCCGGCGCCCGGCTCGGCGCCATCGTCGGCATGGAATGGAAGAAGCCGGTGACCGGCGACCTCGCCAAGGACGGCGCCGAGCGCTACGCGCAATTGTCGATCGTCGGCAACCGGGTGCGGTAAACCATCGCGCGACCGCCTTGACTGGTTATGGTAATATCACCATAATTGGAACGTGAAGCTTCCTGCCAAGCTCATCAAACCGTGCTTGTTTGCAGGCCCGAGCCGACGGGAGCTAAAGAACTTCCAGATGAGGTCCGAGGCAGCATCGGCCACGCTCTCCATCAAGCGCAATGCGGGGGCGAGTCCGAATCAGCGAAGGCTCTGAAAGGATTCCGCGGACGTGGTATCTTGGAGATCGTCATGGATTTCGATGGCAACACCTTTCGCGCCGTTTACACCGTTCGATTCAGCGACGCGATTTATGTACTTCACGCTTTTCAGAAAAAGCCGAAAAAAGGCATCGCGACTCCGAAACAGACCATCGAGCTCATCAAGTCACGGCTGCATGACGCAGAAAGTGATTATCGCGCTCGGCAGAAGCAAGGAGAATGAAAATCATGAGCAAGCGTCGGCCAAAAATCGAAGTCGGCAGCGGCAATATCTTTGCCGATCTGGGATTGCCCGACGCCGAAGAAATGCTGCTCAAATCCACCATTGTGATCGAACTTAAGCGTCTGATCAAACAACGAAACTTACTCAGACCGCAGCGGCCAAGCTGACTGGAGTCGGTCAGGCGGATCTCTCCAAAATTCTTCGTGGCCGCTTTCGCGGATATTCGGAAGCCAAACTGATGCGGATGCTCACGGCATTCGATCAGGACGTCGAAATAACCACCCGGCCTCATCGCAAAGCAGGAGAAGCCGGCCGAATTATTTTTCGCCGTCGCGCAGCGTAATCGCCGTCACCCGCAGTGCGCCGATTTCGATACCGTTCCAGTTGCGCAGCGTCGGATGCACGAAGCGCGTCAGCGCCGCGCGCTCGGCGTCTTCCAGCGGCAGAAACCGCGCGATGATCGCCGCCATGATCGCCTCCGCCGCGCGGCCGGCGCCGTCGTCGCATTTGATGGCGATGCCGAGACCCTGCTCCGGCAGCGCGCCGCAATAGACGCCTTCGGCGCCGGTTTTGACGAAGACGCGCGCGCCGAACAGTTGCATGATCTCGGTGCAGAATCGCCCGGTGCCGGCGACGTGCCACGGTTTTTGCGCGCAGGCCGCGCGCAATCGCGCGGCGGCGCGGGCGCGTTCGGGCGAAAGGCCGTGACCGGTGCCGAATTTGGCGAAGGCATGTGCGAGATTTTGCAGCGGTATCGCCCAGGTCGGCACCGAGCAGCCGTCGATGGCGCAGCGGTCCGTCGCCGAGTACGGCGCCGGTCAAGTCTTCGAGCACGGCGCGCACCTCGCGCTGCACCGGATGCTCGCGGCCGCCAATAGCCGGCATGATCGATCCCTTTGGCGCAGGCGAGGCACAAGAAGCCCGCGTGCTTGCCGGAGCAATTGTTGTGCAGCGCCGTCGGCGCGCCGGTTCGCGCCAGCGCGAAGGCCGCCGCCTGCGCCATCGGCCAATGCGCCCCGCAGCACAGCGCCGAGGCATCGAGCCCGGCCTTCGCCAGCATGCGCGCGACGCCCGCGACATGCGCCGGCTCGCCGCTATGCGAGGCGCAGGCGAGCGCCAGCTCCTCGTCGCCGAAGCCGTAAGCATCCGCCGCGCCCGTCTCGACCAGCGGCAACGCCTGCAGCGCCTTGACCGCCGAGCGCGGGAAGACCGGCGTCGCCACGTCGCCGATGGCCAGCACAGTTGCCCCATCGGCATCGGCGACCGCGACGGCGCCGCGATGGCGGCTCTCGACCAGGCTCCGCGCAAAACCTCGACCAGAACCGGATTGCTCATCAATTCGTGCCGCTGATGTTGCCATGCCCGCCGGTATCGCGGCCGGCCTTTGACCTGTACAATTTGCCGATCGACGTTGACAACCTGCGCCGGAGCATCGCCGTGGCCGCAGAGACAATCGACTTCTGGTTCACCATGGGCAGCACCTATTCGTATTTGAGCGTGATGCGCCTTAAAGACGTCGAACGCGCCCACGGCGTCGCCTTTCGCTGGCGGCCGTTTCATTTGCTGATCATTCTGCAGGAGATGAAACACGTTCCCTTCGCCGACAAGCCGGCGAAAATGCATTACATCTGGCGCGACCTGGAGCGGCGCGCGGCGCTGCACGGCATTGCCGCCGCGCTGCCGGCGCCTTACCCGGCCAAAGCGTCGATGCACGGCAAATCTTGTCGCGCTTGCCGGCATGCACGAGGGCTGGGGCGCCGATTTCGTCCGCGCCGCCTACCGGCGCTGGATGCAAGAGGGCGAAGAGACCGGTGACGAGCCCAATCTGTCCTCGAGCTTGCGCGATATCGGGCAAGATCCCGGCCGCGTGCTCAAGCTCGCCAATTCGCGTGAGACCAACGATCTGCTGCGGGCCGAGACCGAAACCGCACAGCAGTTGGGCATCTTTCGGTTCGCCGACTTTCGTCGTCGGCCGCGAGCTGTTCTGGGGCGACGACGCGGCTGGAAGACGCGATCAGCTGGTGCAAACACGGTGCCGTTGGACGATCGAAATCCATCGGTTGACGGTCGTCGTTCCGGCTCGAACGAGGCGGCGATCATCGTTGCGGCGCTCCAGGCGCTCGCGCCGCTGCGCGCCCGCGGCGCCGAAATCATCGTCGCCGACGGCGGCAGCCGCGACGGCACGCGCGGCTCGCCAAGCCGCTCGCCGACCGCGTCATCACCGTGCCGCGCGGCCGCGGCGCGCCGATGAATGCCGGCGCCGCGCTCGGCACCGGCGACGCGCTCCTTTTCTTGCACGCCGACACGACGCTGCCCGATAATGCCGATCGCTTGATCGATGCGGCGCTGGCCCGCCGCGCCTGGGGCCGCTTCGACCTGCGCATTGCCGGCCGCCATCCGCTTCTCGCCGTCGTCGCCCGCATGATCAATCTGCGCTCGCGCCTGACCGGCATCGCCACCGGCGACCAGGCGATCTTCGTCACGCGCGAGGCGTTCGTAGCGGTCGGCGGCTTTCCCGACCTGCCGCTGATGGAGGACATCGCCATCTCGCGGCGGCTCAAGCGGCTGTGCCGGCCGTTCTGCATCGCCACGCCAGTCGTCACCTCGGGCCGGCGCTGGGAACAAAACGGCGTGTTCCGCACCATCCTGCTGATGTGGCGGCTGCGGCTCTCCTACTATCTCGGCGTCGAGCCGGCGCTGCTCGCCGAGCGCTACGACGCGCCGCGTTCAGCCGCGCAGAGCCGCGCCCGGCCACAGCTTGGGCGCCGTGCGCGCATATTGCGGCGGCCGCGCCACCTCGGCGCCGAGCGTCTGCGCGGCATGCCAGCCCCAATGCGGATCGTCGAGGAAGGCGCGCGCCATCGCCACCATGTCGGCCTTGCCCTCGGCGACGATGTCCTCGGCCTGCTTGGCGCTTGCGATCATGCCGACGGCGCGCATCGGCAAGCCGCCGTCTCGCGGCGCACGCGCTCGGCGATCGGAACGTTGAAGCCGGGGTCGCTGGGCCAGCGGCTTTCGGGCGTGATGTTGCCGGACGAAATGTCGATGTAGTCGAGCCCCGCCTCCTTCAGCGCCTTGGCCATGCGCCACCGCATCGTCCCCGGTCAGGCCGCCCTCCAGCCAATCGGTGCCGGTGATGCGGGCGCCGAGCGGCACGCGTGCGCGGCACCGCGGCGCGCACCGAGCGCACCACTTCGAGCGGAAAGCGCATGCGGCCCTCGAACGAGCCGCCATACGCGTCGTTGCGCTTGTTCGACAGCGGCGAGACGAAGCTGTGCAGCAGATAGCCGTGGGCGAAGTGCAGTTCGATGGCGTCGAAGCCGATGCGCAGCGAGCGCTTGGCGGCGTCGGTGAAGGCCGCGGTGACGCGCGCCATGTCGTCCTCGGTCATGGCGCGTCGGCGTATGCCAGCCCGGACCGAACGGCAGCGCCGAGGGCGCGATGGTCGGCCACGGATCCTCAGCCGCCGGCAGTGCCTTGGCGCCCTCCCAGGGACGCTGCGAGGAGGCCTTGCGGCCGGCATGAGCGAGCTGGATGGCGATCTTCGCCGTGCCGATGTGATGGCAGTGATAGACGACGCGCTCCAGCGCCGCCTCGCAGGCGTCGGAATAAAGCCCGAGGCAGCCATGGGTGATGCGGCCGCGGCGCTCGACATGGGTCGCCTCGATCACCAGCATGCCGGCGCCGGAATTCGCCAGCATGCCGAGATGGGTCATGTGCCAATCGTTGGCGACGCCGTCGTCGGCGCTGTACTGGCACATCGGCGCGACGACGATGCGGTTGGCAGAGTTCGAGATCGGCAAGCCGGATGGGCGAGAACAAAGCGCTCGTCATGGCTGATCACTGATTGGCTGATCACAGATTGCGGGGTGAAATGGCGCGGCTTGGCGCGAGCTTCGTATGGACTGCACGCCGCACATTGTAGCGCAGAACCAGTCTGTGGATAACACGCCGTGCGGACTGGGTCTGAACACGCGGTCAGCAGCGTTGCCCTAGCGCGCGCGCGTCAGGAGTCAAGCCCGCTGCCAAAGCGACGTCAGGCGACGCTGCGGAGAGCAAAAGATCAGCTGCCGACAGGCCTATTCGGCCGGCACTTCCTCGTCCGCCAGAAGGCCCGGCGACCTTGGCCAACTGGTCGCGCAGCGAGCGTCGGCTTCGCGCATTTCGGCGTTGAGCCGGCTCCGCGGTGAAATAGTGCCGCCAGCGGCCGGTCTCGACGAGTTCGATGAGATGGGCCTGCCGACGCTCCGCCAAGGCGAGCCATCTGCGCGCGACACTGTCGTACGGACCTTGTTGCCGTTCCGACATGGAAAGCCGAGCGAAAATGCGCCCGTGGAATCGGCGCTTCTGCATATTCATCGGCGTGTTTAATTCGCGAGCAATCAAATTACTTTGTTTGTTCGATGGCCGTACTCATTGACACTCGCACGCTGTGGATAACTGCGTGCAAAGATGATCTGCGGAGCGCCTCACGCGGGCAACACTTAGGGCTTCACCGCGACGATGCCCTCGATCTCGACCGAGATCTGGTTCGGCAGCATGACGTTGCCGACCGCCGAGCGGGCGTGCCGGCCGGCGTCGCCGAACACCTCGACGAACAGGTCGGAGCAGCCGTTGATCACCTTCGGCGAGTTGTTGAAATCCGGCACCGCGTTGACCATGCCCAGAAGCTTGACGATGTAGTCGACCCGGTCGAGCGAGCCCAGCGCGTCGCGCATGGCCGCAAGGAGCCCGAGGCCGACGAGCCGGGCGCGCCGGTAGCCCTCCTCGAGGCTGATGTCGGCGCCGAGCTTGCCGGTGAGCGTTTGCCGCCGTTCTCGCGCGGCCCTGGCCGGAGAGGTAAAGAATTTTCCGGCAAGCCGGTACGGCACATAATTGGCGACCGGCTTTGGCAGCGGCGGCAGCACTATACCGAGTTCCTTCAAACGCGCTTCCGCACTCATGATATTCTCCTGTGATGTTGATTGAAATCCGCGATTGCGCTCAAAGCTTGCACGCGCAATGCGTTTCGCAAGTTCGCCGACGATGCCGCGGCGGAACACCAGCACGCAGACGACGAAAATCGCGCCCTGGATCACCAGCACCCATTGGCCGAACGGCGCCAGATAATTCTCCATCGCGATGATCAGGAAGGCGCCGACCACCGGCCCGAACACCGTGCCGAGCCCGCCGAACAGCGTCATCAGCACCACTTCGCCCGACATGGTCCAATGCACGTCGGTGAGCGAGGCGAGCTGAAACACCAGCGCCTTGAGCGCAGCCGGCGAGCCCGGCCAGCGTCGCCGACAGCACGAAAGCGACGAGCTTATAGCGGTCGGTCTTGTAGCCGAGCGAGATGGCGCGCTGCTCGTTCTCGCGGATCGCCTTGAGCACTTCGCCGAACGGCGAATTGATGATGCGATAAATGAACAGGAAGGCGGCGAGCACGACGACGAGGACGAAGACATACATCGTCATTTCGTTGGACAGATCGAAATATCCGAACAGGCGGCCGCGCGGCACCGCCTGGATGCCGTCCTCGCCGCCGGTGAACGGCGCGCGCAGCGCGAAGAAATACATCATCTGCGCCAGCGCCAGCGTGATCATGGCGAAATAGATGCCCTGGCGGCGAATGGCGATGCCGCCGGCGATGACGCCGAGCACGGCGGCGGTCGCCGTGCCGACCAGCACCGCCAACGCCGGCGTTGGGCTGGCAACGGAATCCACAGCCAAATCAGTTTGCCAAACCAAAACGGAAAGCTGATCGTCCATACTTGGCCGCGTAGGCGGACAGATAGCTCGCCCAGCCGAAAAACAGCGCATGGCCGAACGAGACGCAGGCCGACATAACCGATCAGAAGATTGAAGGCGCAGGCGAACAGCGCAAAGCACAACGCCTGCATGAGAAAGACCGGATAGGCGACGAACGGCGCGACCGCGAACAGCGCCACCATGACGGCGAAGGCCACGCGACGAAACTCCATTCGTCTCGCGGCGACGCTGCAGGACCAGCGGATCGACGACGCGCTCCATCATGCGGTCCGTCCGAACATGCCGGCCGGCCGCACCAGCAGCACGATGACCATGATGACGAAGATCACGGTGTTCGACGCTTCGGGAAAGAACACCTTGGTCAGGCCCTCGACGATGCCGAGCAGCGAAGCCGGTGACGATCGCGCCCATGATCGAGCCCATGCCGCCGATCACCACGACCGCGAACACGACGATGATGAGGTCGGAGCCCATCTGCGGCGAGACGTTATAGATCGGCGCCGCCATGACGCCGGCGAGCGCCGCAAGCCCGACGCCGAAGCCGTAGGTCAGCGTCACCATGCGCGGCACGTTGATGCCGAAGGCGCGCACCAAGGTCGGATTTTCCGTCGCGGCGCGCAGATAGGAGCCGAGCCGCGTGCGCTCGATGGCGAACCAGGTGGCAAGACACACCGCCAGCGAGAAGACGATCACCCAGGCGCGATAGTTCGGCAGGAACATGAAGCCGAGATTGCGGCCGCCTTGCAGCGCCTCGGGCACCTGATAGGGCTGGCCGGACGAGCCGTAATAATTGCGGAACAGGCCCTCGATGATCAGCGCCAGACCGAAGGTGAGGATCAGCCCGTAGAGATGATCGAGCTTGCGCACATGCTGCAGGAACAGCCGCTCGATGAGGATGCCGATCACGCCGATGACGATCGGCACGATGACCAGCGCCGCCCAATAGTTGAGGCCGAGATATTGCAGCAGCAAGTAGGCGGCAGAACGCGCCCATCATGTACTGCGCGCCGTGGGTGAAATTGATGATGTTGAGCATGCCGAAGATGACGGCAAGCCCGAGACTCAACAGCGCATAGAACGAGCCGTTGATCAGGCCGAGCAGCAATTGCCCGAACAGCGCCTGCGACGGAATGCCGAAGATTTCGAACATGGTGACCGCACTCCGTCCTTACAAATTCCCCTCCCCTTGTGGGGAGGGGTGGGGTCGCCAGGTCTTGCGCAAACGTCAACGCGAGCGCGTCACCTCCCGACCCCCCACCCTACCCTCCCCCACAAGGGGGGAGGGAAGAGAAGTTCAGTTCGTCACCATCGGGCAGTTGTCGTCCTTCATCGGCCGGAACGCTTCGTCCGCCGGAATGGTGGCGCGCAGCTTGTAATCGTCGCCCGGATATTTCGATTCTTCGGGCTTCTTCACCTCGAACAGATAGGCGGGGTGGATGTTGCGGCCGTCGGCGCGGATCGTGCCCTTGCCGAACAGCGGATCGTCGGTCGGCATCGCCTTCATCTTGGCGACGACGGCCTTGCCGTCGGCCGCGCTTTTGAGCGCTGCGACCGCCTTCAGATAATGCGTGACCGCCGAATAGACGCCGGCTTGCACCATGGTCGGAAACTTGCCCGGCCGCTCGGCCTGCCAGCGCTTGGTCCAGGCGCGATTGGCGTCAGTCATGTCCCAATACCAGGTCGCCGTCAAAACCAGTCCCTGGGCCGTTTTCAAGCCGAGCGAATTGACGTCGCTGATGAACACCAGCAGTCCAGCAAATTGCTGGCCGCCCGCCGTGATGCCGAATTCGGCGCCCTGCTTGATCGCGTTGATGGTGTCGCCGCCGGCATTGGCGAGGCCGATGATCTTGGCCTTCGAGCCTGCGCCTGCAGCAGGAACGAAGAGAAGTCGCTGGTGTTGAGCGGATGGGCCACGGCGCCGAGCACCTTGCCGCCATTGGCCAAGACGACCGCGGTGGTGTCGCGCTCCAGCGCGTGGCCGAAAGCATAGTCCGCGGTGAGGAAGAACCAGGTATCGCCGCCGGTTTTCACCAGCGCCTTGCCGGTGCCGTTGGCGAGCATCCAGGTATCGTAGGTCCAGTGCACGGTGTTGGGCGAGCATTTCGGCCCGGTCAGATCGGAGCTGGCCGCGCCCGACACCAGGAACACCTTATTCTTTTCCCGCGCGACCTCGTTCACCGCGAGCGCCACGCCGGAATTCGGTACGTCCACGATCATGTCGACGTGGTCGACGTCAAACCACTGGCGCGCGATGTTGGCGCCGACGTCGGGCTTGTTCTGCATGTCGGCGTTGACGATCTCGACCTTCATGCCGTGGGCCGCCGGATTGAAATCGTCCACCGCCATTTTGGCGGCGACAACCGATCCGGGACCGCCGAGGTCGGCGTAGAGGCCCGACATGTCGCTCATCACGCCGATCTTGACGGTGAGGTCCTCGGCTTGCGCCGCGCTGGTGAGCGCAGCGGCAGCCGCCAAGGCCAATGTGGCAACCAGTCTCATGACAAACCTCCCTGACGGCGGGCTTAGACGCCCGCATTTCCTGTAGCTTCTATAGCAAACTCCAAGATCGCCGGGCAGCGGCTGCACCTTGGCCTTTAGTTTAGCGCCGCCCAGCCTGCCCACCCGGAAGCCGGCAAAGTCACCTCGCCCCGCGCGTGGCCAGAGGTGAGGTGCATCAATTGGTCACCAGCGGACAATTGCCGTCCTTGATCGGACGGAATGCTTCTTCCGCCGGGATGGTGGCGCGCAGGTTGTAGTCGTCGCCCGGATATTTGGATTGTTCGGGCTTCTTGACCTCGAACAGATAGGCCGGATGAATCTTGCGGCCGTCGGCGCGGATATAGCCCTTGCCGAACAGCGGATCGTCGGTCGGCATTTCCTTCATCTTGGCGACCACGGCCTTGCCGTCGGCGGCGCTTTTCAGCGCGGCGACCGCCTTGAGGTAATGCAAGGTCGCGGCGTAGACGCCGGCCTGGTTCATGGTCGGGAATTTGCCCGGCCGCTCGGCCTGCCAGCGCTTGGTCCAGGCGCGGGTGGCGTCGTTCATGTCCCAATAGAAGGTTTCGGTCAGCACCAGACCCTGCGCCGTCTTCAGGCCGAGCGCCTTGACGTCGACGATGAAGACCAGCAAGCCGGCGAAGCGCTGCCCGCCGGCCGTGATGCCGAATTCGGCGCCCTGCTTGATCGCGTTGATGGTGTCGCCGCCGGCATTGGCGAGGCCGATGATCTTGGCCTTCGATGCTTGCGCCTGCAGCAGGAACGACGAGAAGTCCTGGTTGTTGAGCGGATGGCTGACGCTGCCGAGCACCTTGCCGCCGTTGGCCAGCACGACCGCGGTGGTGTCGCGCTCGAGCGCATGGCCGAACGCATAGTCGGCGGTGAGGAAGAACCAGGTGTCGCCGCCGGTCTTCACCACGCGCCTTGCCGGTCCAGTTGGCGAGCATCCAGGTGTCGTAGGTCCAATGGATGGTATTGGGCGAGCATTTCGGCCCGGTGAGATCGGAGATCGCGGCGCCGGAGACCAGGAACACCTTGTTCTTCTCGCGCGCCACCTCGTTGACCGCGAGCGCCACGCCGGAATTCGGCACGTCGACGAATGGCGTCGACGTGATCGACGTCGAACCATTGCCGCGCGATGTTGGAGCCGACGTCCGGCTTGTTCTGATGGTCGGCGCTGACGATCTCGACCTTCATGCCGTGGGCGGCCGGGTTGAAGTCCTGCACCGCCATTTTGGCGGCGGCGACCGAGCCGGGCGCCGGTATTGTCGGCATAGAGGCTCGACATGTCGGTGAGCACGCCGATCTTGACGGTGATGTCCTGGGCCTGCGCCGCCGTGCCGAGCAACGCGGCGGCGGCAAAGGCCAGCGTACTTGCAAACGTACTTGCAAACGTACTTGCAAATCTCACTGACAACCTCCCTCTGTCTTCCTGTTCGTGCGGGCTTTTCGCCCTACAATACCTATCAGACGCCGAGATAGTCGTGCAGCTTCTCCATGTTGGCCTTTAGTTGGGCGTTGGAGAAGTGATCGACGATGCGGCCATGTTCCATCACGTAGTAGCGGTCGGCAACGGTGGCGGCGAAGCGGAAATTCTGCTCGACCAGGAGAATGGTGAAGCCTTGCGCCTTGAGCGTGCCGATGGTGCGGCCGATCTGCTGGATGATGACCGGGGCCAGGCCTTCGGTCGGCTCGTCGAGCAGCAAGAGCCGCGCGCCGGTGCGCAGGATGCGGGCGATCGCCAGCATCTGCTGCTCGCCGCCGGACAGTTTGGTGCCCTGGCTGTTGAGCCGTTCGCGCAGATTGGGAAACAGCGCGAAAATGCGATCGAGATCGAGACCGCCGGGCCGCACCTGCGGCGGCAGCAGACAGATTCTCCCTGACGTCGAGACTGGCAAAAATCCCGCGCTCCTCCGGGACAGAAGGCGATGCCGGCGCGGGCGATCACGTTGGAGGCAAGCGCGGTCAGCTCGCGGCCTTCGAAGCGCACCGAGCCGGTGCGGTTCTCGACGATGCCCATGATCGATTTCAGCGTCGTCGTCTTGCCGACGCCGTTGCGGCCGAGCAGCGTCACCACCTCGCCGGCCTGCACGTCGAAGGTCACGCCGTGCAGGATGTGGGACTCGCCGTACCAGGCTTCGAGATTGCTCGACGGCAAGGAGCGGGTGCGCGTCAGGCATGGCCGGTCCCGAGATAGGCTTCGCGCACGGCGGGATCCTCCGACACCGTCTTGTAGTCGCCCTCGGCCAGCACTTGGCCGCGCGTCAGCACGGTGATGCGGTCGCACAGATTGGCGACGACGCTGAGATTGTGCTCGACCATCAGCACGGTGCGCTTGGCGGTCAGCGATCTGATCAGCGCGCTGATGCGGTCGATGTCCTCGTGGCCCATGCCGGCCATCGGCTCGTCGAGCAGCAGCATTTGCGGCTCGAGCGCCAGCGTGGTGGCGATTTCCAGCGCGCGCTTGCGGCCATAGGGCAATTCGACCGCCAGCGCATTCACGTAAGGCGCGAGCCCGACATCGGCGATCAGCGCCATGGCCTCATCGTCCAGCGCATGCAGCACGCGCTTCGAGCGCCAGAAATCGAACGAGCCGCCGCGCCGGCGCTGCAGCGCGATGCGCACGTTTTCGAGCACGGTGAGATGCGGAAACACCGCCGAGATCTGAAACGAGCGCACCAGCCCGAGGCGCGCCACGTCGGCGGGCTTCAGCGCGGTGATGTCGCGGCCGTCGAAGACGATGCGGCCGCGCGTCGGGCTCAAGAACTTGCTGAGCAGATTGAAGCAGGTGGTCTTGCCGGCGCCGTTCGGGCCGATCAGGGCGTGAATGGTGCCGCGCGCGACGCGCAGATTGACCGCGCGCACCGCGACGAATCCGGCAAATTCCTTGGTCAGGTCCTCGGTTTCGAGGACGGTCTCGCCACGCACCACATTCCCCCACGCCGGCCATTGTCGACATGTTCCGGCAGGCCGTAAAGGGAAACCCCGCCGCCGCGAGCCTTTTCCCAGCCGCGTGAATTGGCCGTTCGGACGATCAAATCGCGCGCAACCGCAAAAATAAGGACCCGCCCGGGGGGACGACCGGGCGGGTCTGAGAGATCGGCGCCAGCGTCGGGGGAGAAGCGCGCCGATGGCGACTTGAAAATCCGTCACCGCACATTGGTCGCCACCACCCCTGGAAGGTTCAATGGGCGACCGCAATTTCACATTTCGCGTTAAGTATTTTTACGGTGCTATAATACCTCAGCGCGGCAGCCCACCCGCCGGCGCGATGCCCTCATAATAGCTGTGGAAAATCAGTCAGTTAGCTGAGCCGGCGCGGGAGCCTAGTCGCTGTCGCCCGCGTTTGCGGTTTCGACGACCCGCTCCTGGCGCATGCGCGAGACGATGCGGGCGAGTTCTTCCTTCGCCAGCGTCTTCATGCGCGAGCCGCACCCGATAGAACCCGCCGGGCTTGGGCCCATCGACCAGGGTGGCCTGATACTCCTCGAGAAAGCGGGTGATCTCGGCGGCGCTGGCCTCGCGGGCGAAACGCACCATGGCGAAAGTGCCGTGGCCGGTCGTCGTGGGGTTGAGGCCTGCGGTCTCGTACGTGACTTGCGGCTTGGTCGCCATGCTCACCAGAAGGAACGCCTGCAACGCGATCGCCGCCACGGCGAAGGACGCGGCAACGGCGAGCGTGCGCGGCGAGAAACCGGCAATGAAGGAGGAGAATTGGGCGGCGACGGCGCGCGCCGAATTGCGCTTGCGCGCGGCGACGGTCTCGGCGTCGATCGCGGCCATCAGCCGGTCCATGCAGCGCGCCGAAGGCACGCCAAGGGACTCGTTGAAAGAAATCGTCTCGGCGAGTTCCTCGCGCACCAGATCGGCATGGTGGGCGAGCGCGGGATCGTTGCGCAGCGCATCCTCGACGCGCTGGCGGTCGCGGCGGCGCAGCGTGCCCGCGGCATACCACGGCAGCAGGGTCTCGATCTCTGTGGGTTCCATGTTTCCTCGCACCTCGCTCTCATCATGGCCAACCTCGATCAATTCCCGCCATTCTGCACAACTCTCCCAGCTTCTTGCGCGCGTAGAACATGCGCGTCTTCACCGTGTTCTCCGGAATGCCGATGATCTGCGCCACCTCTTCGACCGATTTCTCGTGGTAGTAGACCAGATCGATCACTTCCCGGTGCTCCCGCGACAGTGCGGCGAGGCACTGTCGCAACTTCTCGCCCTTGTCGAGCTTCTCGATGGCAAGTCGCTGGATCGTCTGAAGGCTCCTCGATCGCTTCCATCGTTTCGTCGTCGAGTCCTTCTTCGCGCCGCTTGCGTAACGTCGAGAGCGCCTTGAAGCGGGCGATGGCGATGAGCCAAGTCGAAACGGCACTTCTGCCTTCAAATCGACTGGCCTGGCGCCAGACGTCCAGGAACACTTCGCTGATCACGTCCTCCGCCGCCATCTCGTCGCGCAACAGACGAAGGACGAAACGATAGATCCGCACGTGATGCCGAGCGAACAGCACCTGCATCGCAAGCCGGTCGCCGCGGGCGATTCGGCCAATCAGCAATTCATCTGCCGGTGCCTGCATCGCCCTGAGGATCAGCTCATGGATTGGTCGCGCGTTGATGCCGCAGGGTTCAAATGCCCGTGAAGAAATTACCGGAACATTAAATGGCTGTGCGAAAGGTGAGAAACGCTTTTATTTTCAGCCCCTTAGGTGGACGAAGGCTGCCCGGCCCACCCCGCGGGCCGCGGCCGATCCCTAATGGCCCGGAATACCGCCCGGGCGCAAGGCTCCGGATTGTCGCTAGGCCCGGCCGCGCGGCCGGCTTCACTGGAAAACGTCGCCGATCGACAGCGGACGTTCCGGCGCCACGTCGGACCTGTTCCACCAGCCGCCGCCGAGCGCCTGGAACAGCGCCACCGTATCGGCGTAACGCGCGGCCTTGGCCTGGACCAGACTGAGCAGCGCCTGCTGATAGGTCTGCTGCGCGTTGAGCAGTGCCAGATAATTGATGTCGCCGAGCTCGAGGCGCTGGCGGGTGATGTCGAGGCTGCGGCCGGCCGCGCTTCCGGACGCGACCGCCTTCTGCAACGCGACGGCGTCGGTCTGGATGGCGCGCAGGCTGTCGGCGACGTTCTGAAACGCGATGATGCACCGTGCTGCGATACTGCGCCGCCGCCTGATTGAAGGCCGCTTCGCGCCGCGAGCTCCCTGTGCAGCAAGGTGCCGCCGTGAAACATCGGCTGGGTGACGGCGCCGGTCGCATGCCCAGAAGCCGAAGCCCGGCGTGAACAATTGATCGACTGCGAGCGCGGTGGAGCCGGTATTGCCGGTCAGCGTGATGTTCGGCAGCCGGTTGGCGATGGCGACGCCGATCTGGGCGCTGGCCGATTGCAGGTTGGCTTCGGCGGCGCGCACGTCCGGCCGCTGCTCGACGAGCTTCGACGGCAGGCTGACCGGCAGATCGCGCGGCAGCCGCAATGCGGCGAGCACGAATTTCTCGGCAATGCGGTCGCTCGGAAAGCCGCCGATCAGCGCCGCCAGCAAGTCGCGCTGCTGCGCCAATTGCTTTTGCAGCGGCGGCAGCGTCTGCTCGACCTGCGCCAGCGCCGCCTCCTGCGCGACCACGTCGCCCTCGGCGATCTGGCCGAGCCCGTATTGCTGTGCCGCATCAGACGAGAGCACGTCGGTCTCGATCTTGATGATGCTTTTGCGTCGCCGCGATCTGGCCGCGCAGCGACGCCTCCTGCACCGCCGCGCCCGCGAGGTTGGAAGTCAAGGTCAGATAGGTCGCCTCGAGCGCGAAGCGCTGCGAGTCTGCCTGCGCCTGCAGCGATTCGATCGAGCGCCGGGTGCCGCCGAACACGTCAGGCGTGTAGGAAATGTTCAATTGGCCGGTGAACAGATTGTAGATCGGCGAGCCCGCGCCGACGTCGGATGGCTGGCCGATCTCGAACTTCTGCCGGCTGCCGGTGAAATTGGCGTCGACGGCGGGAAATAGCGCGCCCTGCTGGGCATAGACATTCTCCTTCGCGACGGCAGCGCGGCCTGCGCCGCCTGCAGATCGGGATTGGCGGCGAGCGCCTTGCTCGATCAGGCTGTTGAGCGCCTTGGAATGGAACAGCGTCCACCATTGCCCGGGCAGATCGAGATCGCGGACGAAGTGCTGCGCTTCGCCGCCCGGCGTCGCGGCACCCACGGTCGCCGTGCCGAGCGGCTCCGGCGTATAGCCGTTGACGTCCGGTGCCGGCGGGCGGCGCGAAATCGGGGCCGACCGCGCAGCCCGCAAGCACACGGCGGTCAACGAGCAATAAGCGCGCCCGTACGACCCCCCTGACCCATCGACCTCGAACGCCCTACCAAGACTCTACGCCACATCCACCGCCGCCTGCCGTGCTGGCGGCGCCGGCGCGCGCCGCTCCGCCCATCGCTCCACGCGAAATAGAACGTCGGGACGATGAACAGCGTCAACAGCGTAGCCGGAATGAGTCCGCCGGCAACCACGGTCGCAAGATTGCGCTGCACGTCGCTGCCGACGCCGGTCGCCAGCGCCGCCGGCAACATGCCGACCGTCGCCACCGTCGCCGTCATCAGCACCGGCCGCAGCCGTTCGCCGGCGCCCGCCAGCACCGCATCGAGCAGCGGCATGCCCTGCTCGCGCACGCGATTGAGATTCGCCACCATGATGACGCCGTTCATCACGGCGACGCCGAACAGCGCGATGAAGCCGACGCCCGAGGCGACGTTGAGCGTGGTCGCCGGTGGCATGCAGCGCGATCAACCCGCCGAGCGTCGCCAGCGGCACGACGCCGACAATCAGGAAGACCTGGCGCAGCATGCCGAACTCGGCATAGAGCAGCACCATCATCGCCGCCAGCACCAGGCCGATGATCAGCCGGAAGCGCGCCTCGGCGCGCTGCTGGCCCTCGAGCTGGCCGCCCCATTCGATGTGATATTTGCTGCCGGTCGAACGTGACCTTCTGCGCGATCGCCTTGTTGACTTCGCGCCACCACCGACAGCGCGTCGCGATCCTGATAGTTGAGCTTCACCAACAGATAGCGGTGGTTCATCTCGCGGTTGATCATGCTCTCGCCGGTCTGCAACTTGATCTGCGGCGACCTGCGACAGCGGAATGAGCGCGCCGTCGCTCGAGGTCAGCACCAGGTTCTTGATCGCCTCGGGACTGTTGCGGTCCGCGGCCGGGAAGCGCACCGTGATGTCGTAATGGCGCTCGCCGATGAAAACCTGGCTGACGGCGCCGCCGCCGATGCCGGTGCTGATCAGGTTGACCACGTCGGCGACGTTGATGCCGTAGCGCGCGGTCGCCGCGCGATCGACCTTGATCGAGATCTGCGGCAACGGCGTGTACTGATCGATGGCAGCGTCGGTGATGCCGGGAACGGTATTCAAGACGCCGATGATGTCGTTGCCGATGCGGCGCAATTCGTTGAAATCGTCGCCGAACACCTTGACCGCGAGCGGCTGTGCGGATCGAACACGTAGTCGAGCACGCTGTCCATGATCGGCTGGCTGAAGGCGATCTCGAAGCCCGGCAAGCGGTCGAGCCGCGCCGCCATGCGCGTGATCAGATCCTGCTTGGTCTCGCCGGCCGGCCAGGTGCTGTACGGCGTGAGCATCGACCGCGGCTTCCATGTGCGACGGCGTCCACGGATCGGTGCCGTCGTCGTTGCGGCCGATATGGCTCACGACTGACGACACTTCCGGAAACGCGTCCAGCGCGCGGCGCAGATCGGCGACCATGTCGGTCGCCTTCTGCAACGAAATGCCGGGCGGCATCTCGGCATGCAGCCAGATCGAGCCTTCGTCGAGATCGGGCAGGAATTCGCGCCACACCGTGGCGCCGAGGACGACCACGGCGACGGCGGCGCCGGCGCTCAGCAGATAGGCGATGCGCGGGCGGCGCAGCGAGCCGGCCAAGGCTCCCGATAATTCCGCTTCGATCCAGCTCGAGCACCGGATTGTGGAAGACGCGGCGCGGCCGGCGATACGCCACATAGGCCAGGCCCGGCACCACCAGGAGCGCGAATGCCAGCGCGCCGAGCTGCGCGTAGCCGACCGCATAGACCATCGGATAAAACAGCTTGGCCTCGATGCGCTGGAAGGCGAACAGCGGCAGATAGGTGGTGATGATGATCGCGGTGGCAAAGAAGATCGGCCGCGCCACCTGGCAGGCCGCGTCACGGACGTCGGCTTCGGTCAGCGGCTCGTTCGGCTTCGCCTCGCGGCGGCGCAGGATCGCTTCCGTCATCACGATGGCGCCGTCGACGATGATGCCGAAGTCGATGGCGCCGAGCGACAGCAGATTGGCGGAAATGCCGGCGTGGTACATCAGGATGAAGGCCATCACCATGGCAAACGGAACGGTGATGCCGACGATCAAGGCGCTGCGCGGGCTGCCGAGGAACAGAATGAGCACGATGAGCACGAGGCCGATGCCCGCGAACACGGTTTGCCCGACCTTGTCGACGGTCGCATTCGACCAGATTGGTGCGATCGAGATAGGGCACGATCTGCACGTCGTCGGCCTTCAGGCGCTCGTTGAGCTCGGCGATCTTGGCGTGGACGCCGTCGAGCACCTGCGACGGGTTTTCGTGGCGCAGCAGCAGCACGGTGCCTTCGACGACGTCGTTCTTGTCGTCCTGGCCGACGATGCCGTGGCGCTCCTGGTTGCGAGCTTGAGCTTGCCGAGGTCGCGCACCAGGATCGGCGTGCCGTTGTGCTGGGTGACGACGATATTGCCGAGATCGTCGAGGGTCTGCACCAGGCCGATGCCGCGGATGACATAGCCGAGCTCGCCGCGATTGAGCACGCTGCCGCCGGCATTGGCGTTGTTGGCGCTGATCGCATCGGTGATGTCGCTGAGCGAGATATTGAAGCGCATGAGCTGCTGCGGATCGAGCTCGAGCTCGATACTGCGTCGTCAGTCCGCCGAAATTCGAGACGTCGGCGACGCCCGGCACCTGCTTCAAGGTCGGGATCACCGTCCATTGCTCGATTTCGGATAGTTCGCGCAGGTTTTTGGTGTCGGACTGGAGAATGTAATAGAGGATTTGCCCGGTCGGCGACGACAGCGGATCGAGGCCGGGCGACAGGTTCGGCGGCAGCGTCGCGTTCTGGATCCGCTCCTCGATGCGCTGGCGCGACCAGTAGTCTTCGATGCCGTCGCGGAACTGCAAGCGTGATCAGCGACAGGCCGAAGGTCGAGCGCGAGCGCATCATCGTCATGCCCGGCGTGCCGTTGAGCTCGCGCTCGAGCGGAATGGTGACCTGCTGCTCGACCTCTTCGGCGGCCAGGCCCGGCGCGGTGGTGATCACCTGGGATTCCGTGTCGGCGACGTCGGGATAGGCTTCGACCGCGAGCTGGGTCCACGAATAATAGCCGTAGACGCGCGGCGAAAACGCAGATCATCGCCACGACCAGGCGCTTGCGCAGCGCGAAGCCGACCAGCCAATCAATCACCGAGCAGCACTCCGCCCTTGACGACGACGCGGTCGCCGACCTTGACGCCGCTTGTCAGGACGACCTGATCGCCCTGCTGAAAGCCGATATCGACGGTGCGCGCCTCGAACGTCCATGGCGCCGTTTCGACGAACACCTGATTGAGATCGTCCTTGAGCACCAGCGCGCTCGTCGGCACCACCGGCACGCTCTGCATCGGCGCGTAGAAGCTGACATTGGCGAACATGCCCGGCCGCAGCCGCGTGCCGGGATTGTCGAACGCGATGCGGACCTTGGTGCGGCGGGTGTCGGGATCGAGCACGTCGCTGACGAACAGCACCTGGCCCTTG
Organism: uncultured Alphaproteobacteria bacterium; assembly: GCA_963831975.1. Classification (GTDB taxonomy): domain Bacteria; phylum Pseudomonadota; class Alphaproteobacteria; order Rhizobiales; family Xanthobacteraceae; genus BOG-931. The sequence continues at coordinate 7,382 of CAWHSO010000012.1, read as the reverse complement.
AACACTTCGCCGGGATAGGCGGTGAAGACGACGTCGACCGCCTGCTCCCTTGGAAACCAGCGCCGTGTCGCTTTCCGGCACGCTCGCGGTCACCCAGATCGTGTCCAGATTGGCGATGGTCATGATGCGCCGCCGTCGGATCGTTCAGGAATGCGCCCGGCGCGACCTGAGATCGATCACGCTGCCGGCCATCGGCGCCTTCATGGACATCAAGCGCGTCTTCTGCGTCTGATCCGCCGAAACGCCGATCGAACGCAAGCGCGTCTCGGCGCGCTCGAACTCCGACTGCGCCTGGGCGTAGTCGCTTTGCGCCTGCTCGCGGTCCTTGATCGCGGCGCCGCCGGCTTTTTCCAGGCCGAGCTGGCGGTCGAGCACCTGCTTGGTCAGCGACAGCATTGCGCGGGCCTTCTCGTCGTCGGAAAAGGCCTGCGCCAGATCGCCGGAATCGAGCACCACAAGCTCCTGCCCCTGGGTGACCCGCTCGCCGAGTTGCACCTTCAGGCTGACGACGCGCCCGGCGACCGGCGGCAGCACCTTGACGGTGCGGCCGGGATCGGCCTCGACGACGGCCGGCAGAACGATATCGCGCTTGATGTCTTTGACGGCCACCGGCTCGATGGCGAGCCTGCTGCGCACCGGCGAGCCCTCAGGCACTGTCACCTGGTCTCCGGTCCGCAGCACGGTCGCTGCCTTCTCGACCACCTCACCGGCCCGATAATGACTCGGCGACGCGATGAGCAACCAATAGGCGCCGAAACAAAGCACCACGGCGACAATGAGCAGCCCGATCTTGCCGCGCGGCGACAGATCGAGCATCGCCACGCCCTTGTCCGGCGCGGCGTCGCGCTGATCGTTCTTGAGATTCGGGTCGACGAGCATCGTTGTCTCGTCCGAATGGGCTTTTTGCAGGAAGTCGGGCGCGAAGGCGGAACGTTTGACGCCTACCGATGATGCAATTTCAAAAGATCGCCTGACGCGGCGCGGACGCCGCGGCGATCGGCATCAAGCGGCGGGTGGGCCGCGGGCTAAAAATGCAAAATGCAACGCCGACGCCGGGCGCACTTCATCGGCCGTCTCCAGAACGGTCCCGCCGACGACGGCGGGGACCGGCACCGGCGGCGCCACCGATGGTGCCGACGTCGAGGCGAGCTGGATCAATGCGCAGATGGGACAGTCGAAATCGGCCGTGCCCTTCGATTTCGGGCTTTGATCGCGAGCTTGCGCCGCAGGTGCAACGCCATGCTCGGCCGCCGTCAACGATGCAGATTGAGCGGACGCCAACGCTGCACCGCCGTCGAGATGAACGTGGCCCAACGTCAGCGCGAACTGCACCGCCAGCGCCACCAGCGCCAGACGGGCACAGCCGCGAATATTCGATCGAAACCAGCACATCGTGCCGCGCTTACCCTCGCCTATCCGCGCCATCATAATCCATGGCGGCCGGACTTTGTGACATTATGACATGAGGGGAGTGAAAGGCCGAAATATGGTGGCCGGAAGGGTTACCGCTACGTAGTAATGGCCGATTCCAGCGGTTTTTCCTCCACCAGAATCATGGCCAGCTGCGCAATCGACAGCGTAATCGCGGCGGCGAAGAACACCATCACAAAGGTCGAGACCGAGGTTCCCGCCAAGGCGCGCTGGCCCAAACTATCGCCCGCCGCGCCGACCGGGACGGCGGCCAGAACGATGGCGCCGAATACCGCGACCAGGATCGTGCTCATCAGCGTGCGCACGAAATTCATGGTGCCGATCGCCGCGCCGAGATGATGGATCGACACGGTGTTCTGCAGCACGACCTGGGTCAGCGGCGCGGTCGGGCCGAAGCCGACACCGATCAGGAACAGAATGATCTCGAATTGCAGCGAGGTCATGGTCGCGGCCGACAGCGCCAGCGCCACCATCGCACCGATGCCGACGAACAGGAACATCATCGGCAGGAGCTTGTAGTGCTTGACCCGACCGACAAGCTGGCTGGACAAGCCGGCGCTGGCATTGAGCGTGACCATCAGGATCATCAGGCTCAAGCCCGACGACGTCGCTGACCAGCCGAGCACGGTTTGCAGATACATCGGCAAGAAAATGTTCAGCGCCAGGATCGAGCCCCAGCCGAACGAGTGCGCCACCATGGCAAGCCGCGCGGTGCGATCGGACAGGATGGCGAGCGGAATAAGCGGCTCCTGTGTCGTGAGCTGGCGCACGACGAAGCCGCCGCCGAGCACGATTGCGCATCCGACCAGCGCCAGAACCGGCGAGGAGAACCACGGATAGCGCACGCCGCCGAGATTGAGCGCCAGCATGAACGACGAGCTTGCCGCCATCACCAGCACCGCGCCGGCGAAGTCGAGCTTGTGCGACCGGTCATGGCGCGGCAGCCGGCGCAGCATGGTCAAAGTCAGGATCACGGCGCCGACGCAGAGCGGAAAATTCCACAGAAAGATCACCCACCAATAAAGGTGATCGCAGATCCAGCCGCCCAGCACCGGCCCGGTGCCGCCCGCGGTGGTAAAGGCGATGGAGAAATAGGCGTAATATTTGGCGCGATCCTTCGGCGCGGCGACGTCGCCCAAAATCATCTGCGAGATCGCGGTCAGACCGCCGCCGCCGCAGCCTTGCACGATGCGGCCGCCGATCAGCATCAGCATGCTGGTCGACGACGCCGCCAACAGCGAGCCCGCCATATAGACGCCGAGCGCGATCAAGAGCGCGGCGCGCCGGCCATGGATATCGGCGAATTTTCCGTAAAGCGGGGTCAGCGCCGTCGACGCGATCAGGAACGAGGTGATCAGCCACGGCAGATTGTGCACGTCGCCGAGCGCCCGGCCGATGGTCGGCAACGAGGTCGCCAGGATCGACTGGTCGATCGAGCCGAGAAACACCGGCAGCATCATGCTGACGACAATGAGCCGCCTGTCCTTGTGACTAAGCGGCTCGGCGGTCGCCGGACTAACGCCAGGCTCGCTGACTTTGGCGTCCATGAACGTTTCGTCCGCTGCGTCGGCTGCGCAGCGCTCCCGGCGGAACGGCTTTGTCGACGTGAATACCGGCAAACGCCGCCGCTGTCATTTACGGCTTGGCGCATGGCAGACCTGCCTTCACGCCAAGCCGGCTGACAGAGAGTTTTACGTTCTCAGCGCACTTTCAGCTTCAACAGCGCATCCGCCGTGCCGTGGCAAAATTTTGCCATGTCGGCCGGCGCCATCCAGATCTTGTCGAGGAACTGACGGCCCATCATGTGCGTCGAATAAGGATAATCGATCGAGAACATGACGCGGTCGATGCCGAAGGTCATCAGCGCCGCATAAAGCGGCGGCTCGTTGAAGATGCCGCTGGTGGTGATCCAGACCTGGTCGAGAATGGTCTGCGGCACCGAACGCTTGAGATGCTCGATGTCGGCGGAAAACACCTGGCTGGCGCGGTCGAGCATCATCGGCAGCATTTCGCCCATGTGGCCGATGATCAGCTTGAGCTTTGGATGCTTGTCCAGCGAGCCTGCGACCACCATGCGCAGCACGTGCACCGCGACTTCGGAGTGCCAGCCCCAGCCCGCGGTTTCCAGCACGCGGCCGGCGCCTTCGGGCAGGCCGGAGAAATAAGCCTCGCGCACCGCCGCGGGCGGAATGTGCGGATGGATGTAGATCGGGACGTCGAGCTCTTCCGCCGCCGCAAGGATGCCGTCGTAACTCGGATCGTCGAGGAATTTGCCTTCCGTCGTGCCGTTGACCATGGCGCCGACGAAGCCGAGCTCCTTGACGGTGCGCGCCAGCTCCTTGGCCGCGGCATCGGGGCTTTGCATCGGCAGCGAGGCAAAGCCGGCAAAGCGCGTCGGGATATTTGGCGCAAGCCGCGCCGAGATGATCGTTGATCTCGCGCGCCATGGCGACGCCATCGGGACCAGGCACCAGATCCGGCCCGGGGCCGCTGTTCGACAGCACCTCGACGGTGATGCCGGCCTCGTCCATGGATTTGAGCCGCGCTTCGCCGAGATCGGGCAACAGCGAAAGCGGATTGGGCACGTCCTTGCGAAGCGCCCTCGGCTTATAGCCGCGGCGCGCAATGACCGCTTTGTCGACGCGGGCGGATGCCGCGGGCAGCGAAAAGTGTTCTTCAAGTATGACGGTACGCATGGGCGCTTCTCTCCTTGTGCGGAGGGGTTGTTGCATCGTTTGCCCATTGCCAGCAAGCGGGTCGATGGCGGGTCGGCCGTCGATAAGGGGGGGGAAATGACCGCGGCATGAGCGCGGGAGCCGATGCCATGATCATCAAGGTCGTGATCGCAGTCGTGGTGCTGCTCGCCGGCGCGGTCGTTGCCTCAAACTATTTTGATTTCAATCCGACCATTCCGATTTTCATTTATCCTGATGTCCGGCATCGCGGCGCGGCGGTCAGCCAGGATGTCGCGCGCATGTTGCGCGCGCAGCGACGGCGACACGCGTCCCTGATCGGCGCCGCGTTGCCCTGTTGCGCTGCGTTCGCTATGATGCCGGGGACTGTCGATGCGCCGTAAGCGCATCGTCACATCCGGAACGCGGTTTCGGACCGGTCGCTCCTTAAAGCAACAATTCACCCGCTGGCGCGGCGTCGCTGCGCTGCGCATTTTTATTTTGAAGGAACACCATGAAACTCAGTGCGCGCAATCAGCTCAAAGGCAAGATCATTGACGTCAAGAAAGGGGCGACGACGTCCCATGTCCGGCTCGAAATCGCGCCCGGCCAGGTCATCACCTCTTCGATCACCAACGAAGCGGTCGACGAACTCGGCTTGAAGGTCGGCGGCACCGCGACCGCCATCATCAAGGCGTCGAGCGTGATGATCGCCGTCGATTAGGAATTGATCGTGAAAACAGCATTCATCGTCATTGCCGCCTGCGCGATGGCCGCGCCGGCGTTGGCGCAGGAGCCGGTCGGCTGCGACAAGTTCAAATGGCCGCTCGACAAGGAGCGCGCCACCCTCAACGGCACCGATTTGCCGAAGATCGTCTCGGGCGATCGCGTGGTGTTTCCGATCCCCTTTGGCGCGATCGTCGCGCTGCTGCCGTTCGCCGACGCAAAACTGCCGGCGCCGCCGGAGCGCACGCCGAAATCGCCCGACACATTCGCCGGCTTTTTCCAGGCGCCGGCGCCCAAGCAAGCCGGCAGCTACAAGATCACCTTGTCGGCGGAAGGCTGGATCGACGTCGCGCAATCCGGCAACACGGTGAAATCAACCGCGTTCAGCGGCGCGCTCGGGCTGCGAAGGCGTCCGCAAGAGCGTAAAATTCGATCTCGCCGCGGCGCCGTTCACCGTCGAGCTCTCTGGCGTCAAGTCGGATTCGATCAAGCTGGCGATTGCCGGCGAGTAAGGCGATCAAAGCCACGCCGGTTTGATTGGAAAGCGCGCTTGGCCAATGCCGGCCCACAGGGCACTATGGTCCGCGGCCTCACGCGCTTGAGATCCAAATCGTGGACGTCATCCGCAGGACATTGTTCGAAAGCGACACGCTGCAGATCGGCGCGTTCGCGGCGCGTCCGCTGTCCGACGCTTGCGGCGATGTCGAGCGGCAAGCCTTAAACGTCGTGGTACTGCCGGTCAGCGGCGTGTTTTCGCGGCACGATTTGCCTGGCCGGCACGTGACCGGCACGCCAAGTCATGCGGTTCTCGTCGCCGCCGACACGCCGTATCGCCTGAGTTTCCCTGGCGCCATCGGCGATCGTGCGCTCATTCTGCGGTTCGGCCATGCCGTGGCGCTTGACCGGCTCGACTGTCACGGCAACAGGCAGGATACGGCATCGCACGGACTGCTTCCGGCCGGCGCCATGATGCTGCGCAATCTGCTGTGGACCAGACTTGAAGGCACCGAGGCAGACGCGTTCGAAGCCGAAGCGCTCGGTCTCGACCTCCTCGACATTTCGCTGAGCGCGATGCGCAGCGGCGACGCGCCGCTGCGACGCTCGGCGCACGTCCGCCGCACACGCGCCGTCGAGCGCGTCAAGGAAGCCGTGGCGCTCGAGCCCGCCGCCAGTTGGACCGTCGCAAAGCTGGCAAAGGTCGCGAGCCTGTCGCCGTTTCATCTGTGCCATGTGTTTCGTCAAACGGTCGGCACGTCCATCTACGACTACGTGTTGCAGGAGCGTCTGGCCCAAACGCTGGACGCCGTCCTCGATGGCGGCGGCGACCTCACCGCAATCGCGCTGGACGCGGGCTTTGCCAGCCATAGCCACTTCACCGCGCGCTTCCGGCGGTTCTTTGGCTGCACCCCGACGACGTTGCGGCTGATCGCAACCGCCGCGCATATCGCGCAATTACGCAAGATCGTGACAGCGCGCCGGCGCCGTCTTTCTTAAGTTTCGCCTCCGTACCGACGGAGGCTTCATGGATATTGCGACATTTCACTCAAGCCGGCGTTTCGCCGACGTCAGGTCCGGACGTATCGCCTATGTCGAGCAGGGCCACGGGCCGGTGGCGCTCTTCGTCCACGGCGTGCCGCTCAACGGCTATCACTGGCGTCATGTCATCGACCAAGTCCGGCATCGGCGGCGCTGTATCGCCATCGACCTGATGGGGCTCGGCTACACCGACATCGCTCCGGCGCAGGATGTCTCGTTCACGGCGCAAGCGCGCATGATCGCCGAGGTCATCGATGCGCTGGGCATCGACAAGATCGATCTGGTCGGCAACGACAGCGGCGGCGCCGTCGCGCAGATTTTCGCCGCGCATTATCCGGACCGGCTGCGGTCGCTGGTCCTGACCAATTGCGACGTCCATGACGGCTGGCCGCCACCGCAAGTGCTGCCGCTCATGGAACGCGCGCGAAACGGCACGCTCGCGGCGGTCTTTGCGCCCCTCCTCGATCGTCCAGATTTGGCGCGCGAGCGCTATGGCAGAGGCGAGTCCGGCGCCGCTGTTCCGCAGCTATGCCGATCCGGGCGTGCTCACGGACGAGATCATCCGGCTCTATTTGGCGCCGCTATTGTCCTCGCAACAACGCATCGCGGCCTTCGAGCGCTATTGGCTTTCCTTCGACAACGCCCAGACCGTCGCCATTCACCAAGGCCTGCGGCGCCTCAAGGTCCCCACCCTGATCGTGTGGGGCCTCGCTGACATCTTCTTCGACGTAAAGTGGGCGTATTGGCTGAAGGACACCATCCCTGGTGCCGAGCGCGTGATCGAAGTCGCGGACGGCCGATTATTCTTCGCGGAGGATCGACCTAAATCCCTGAGCGAGCCGCTGCTCGGATTTGGGACTAGAAGCGCCACGTCATCGCCAGCCGTTTCCGGACGCGCCGGTGTACCCGCGTTGTCCGCCATGCCGCATGCTGGAAACGGCGTGCCTGGCAGCAGCAGGCGCCATAGGCCGTGAAGGTCGGAACCGGGCTTGCACGGACGTCCAGTCATGACCGGCT
>CAWHSO010000011.1:0-15538 GCA_963831975.1 uncultured Alphaproteobacteria bacterium | reverse complement strand
GGACGCGAACAAGCGCGACGACGATGCGTCGTAATCGCTGCGGCGCGTTGACCGGATGCGGGCGGCGATGCTAGAAAATGCTTGAAAACGCGCCTGTTTCGGCGGTTCGAAGGAAGCGTGCCAGGTTATGAAACTGCCGCCCTTCGAATATGCCTGCCCGACCACGCATCGACGAAGCGGTGGCGCTGCTCGCGTCGCACGACGGCGAGGCCAAGCCGCTCGCCGGCGGCCAGAGCCTGGTGCCGATGCTGGCGTTCCGCGTCGCCTCGCCGTCGCTGCTGGTCGATCTGCGCAAGCTCGCCGAGCTGCGGCAGATCAAGATCGCGGACGACGGCGTGCGCGCTCGGCGCCATGGTGCGCTGGCGCGACATCCTCGACGACGCGCGGCTGCGCACGGCGCATCCGCTGCTTGGCGCGGCCGTCGCGCATGTCGCGCATTATCAGATCCGCAACCGCGGCACCGTCGGCGGCAGCCTCGCGCATGCCGATCCCGCCGCCGAGATGCCGGGCATCGCCGTCACCTGCGAGGCGAAGATCGCGGTCGTCGGCAAAGCCGGCGCGCGCGTCATCGCGGCGGCGGATTTCTTCAAGGGCCCGCTGATGACGGCGCTCAGCCCGACGAGATCATCACCGAAATCCGCCTGCCGGCGTGGCCGGCGGAGCGGCGCTGGGGCTTTCAGGAATTCGCGCGCCGCCGCGGCGATTTCGCGCTGGCCGCGGCGATGCTGTTCTACGACGAGGACAGCGGCAAGGCGCACAACGCCCATGTCGGCGCCATCGGCGTCGCCGACCGGCCGCTGCGGCTGCCGGCTGCCGAGGCGGGCTCAACGGCAACAGATCGACGAGGCGGCGATCGCGAAGGCCGAGGCCGCGGCATCCGCGTGCGGTCGATCCGCCGGACGACATTCATGCCAGCGGCGCCTATCGCCGGGCGCTGGTCGGCGTCATGGTCGAGCGCGCGCTGCAAAGGCGCGCGCCGGCGTAGCGAACAAAACGCATGCCGGTACGATTCGAAGTCAACGGCAAGCAGGTCGAGGTCGAGGTCGAGCCGCGCATGACGCTCGCCGATTGCCTGCGCCATGATCTGCGGCTCACCGGCACGCATGTCGGCTGCGAGCACGGCGTGTGCGGCGCCTGCACGGTGCTCGTCGACGGCGCCGCGGTGCGCTCCTGCCTGATGCTCGCGGTGCAGGCCGAGGGCGCCAAGGTGGTGACCGTCGAGGGCCTGTCGCTCGACGAAGGTCTGACGCCGCTGCAGGCCTCGTTCCGCAAGCATCACGCGCTGCAATGCGGCTTCTGCACGCCGGGCATGATCACGACCGCGCACGCGCTGCTCAGCGAGGAGCCCGATGGCGACGCCGATCGCGTGCGCGAAGTGCTGTCCGGCAATCTCTGCCGCTGCACCGGCTATATCTCCATCGTCGAGGCGGTGCTCGACGCGCGCGCCGCCTATAAGCGCGACGGAAAAGTCGCATGAGGACGGTCAACGCGTTCGTCGGCCAGCCGATCGAACGGCTGGAAGACTTGCGCTTCGTCCGCGGCCGCGGCCAGTATGTCGACGATCTCGCCCGGACGGCATGCTGCATGCGGCGATCCTGCGCAGCTCCGTCGCCCACGGCCGCATCCGCACGATCGACGTGTCGCGCGGCGCAAAAGATCCCCGGCGTGCACGCCGTCATCACCGCGGCCGATCTGGGCGATGCAATCCCGCTGGTGCCGATGCGGCTGCAGCCGATGCCGGAATTCGAGGCCGTTCGAGCAGCCGGTCATCGCGCGCGACAAGGTGCGCTATGTCGGCGAGGCGCTGGCGATGGTGCTCGCCGACAGCGCCGGCGTCGCCGAGGACGCGCTCGGCGCGATCGAAGTCGATATCGAGCCGCTGCCGGCCGTTGCGAACTGGCAAAGCGCGGCGAAAAACGAGACGCTGCTGTTCGAGGAGAAAGGCAGCAACGTCACGATGAAATTCCGCGCCGTACTCGGCGACGCCGACGCGGCGTTCAAGAACGCGCCCTATACGCGGCGCGAGAGTTTCAGCACCCAGCGCCATACCGCGCTGCCCATGGAACCGCGCGGCCTGCTCGCCGAATGGGACGCGGCGAGCGGGCGGCTGACGCGTGTCGGGCGCCGCCAAGGTGCTGTTCTCCAACCGCCGCATCCTGGCGAAGCAGCTCGGCCTTGCCGTCGATGCCATCGACATGGTCGAGAACGACGTCGGCGGCGGTTTTGGCGCGCGCGGCGAGTTCTATCCGGAGGATTTTCTGATCCCGTTCGCGGCGCGTCACGTCGGCCGCCCGGTAAAATGGATCGAGGACCGCCGCGAGCATCTGATGGCCATGAACCATGCCCGCGAGGCGGCGTGCGACGTCGAGATCGCCTGCGCCCGCGACGGCACCATCCTCGGTCTGCGCGGCCACGCCTTCGTCGACATGGGCGCCTATATGCGCACCAACGGCGCTGTCGGCGCCCGCAACATCGCGCAGTTCATGTCGGGCCCCTATCGCATTCCCAATATCGATCTCGACGTTTCGCTCCTGCTCACCAACAAGACGCCGGTCGGCACCTATCGCGGGCCGGGCCGCTTCGAGACCGATTTCTTCCGCGAGCGCCTGCTCGACATGGCGGCGCGCGATCTCGGCATCGACCAGATCGAGTTCCGCCGCCGCAATCTCGTCCGCGAAGCCGACATGCCGTACAAGGTCGCGACCATCGCGCCGTTCGAGCATCAAGGACGAGCTCGACAGCGGCGATTATCAGGTCACGCTCGACCGCTGCCTCGCCGAATTCGGCTGGGCCGAAAAGGAAAAGCTCAAGGGCAAGCTGATCGACGGCCGCTATCACGGCCTCGCAGTCGTGCTGCTTCATCGAAGGCGGCGCTGCAGGCCCGAAAGAGAGCGCGCGGCTGGAGCTGGAAACCAACGGCACGCTCACCGTCTACATGGGCTCGTCCGGCGTCGGCCAAGGGCTCGAGACGGCATTCGCGCAGATCGCCGCCGACGCCATGGACATGCCGATGGATCGCATCAATCAGGTGTTCCACGGCTCGACGGCTTATGTCAGCGACGGCTACGGCTCCTATCATTCGCGCTCGATCGTCATGGGCGGCTCGGCCGTGCTCGATGCCGCGACAAAATTGCGGGCGGCCATGAGCGCGGAAGCGGCGCGGCGGCTCAACTGCGGCTCAGCCGAAGTCGCGCTCGCCGACGGCCGCGCCACCGCGCCCGACGGCAAATCGGTGTCATGGGCGGAGTTGGCGCCGGAGCCGCTGTCGATCGAAGGCGCGTTTTCCAACCACAAGCACACCTAGGCTTATGGCGCGCATGCCGCCCATGTTGCGGTCGATCCGAAGACCGGCGCCGTTGCGCTCATCGATTATGTGGCCGTGGAGAATTGCGGCCGCATGATCAACCCACTGACGCTGAAGGGCCAACTGGTCGGCGCCGTGGTGCAGGGCCTCGGCGGCGCGTTCATGGAGCATCTCGCCTATGACGACAACGGCCAGCTGCTGACCGGCTCGCTCGCCGATTATCTCATCCCGACCGCGAGCGATTTTCCAAAAATCCGCGGTTTTGTGATGGAGTCGCATCCCTCGCCGATCAATCCGCTCGGCGCCAAGGGCGCGGGTGAGGGCGGCATCATCTCGGTTGGCGGTGTCATTGCGAATGCGGTCGCCGATGCGCTCTCATCCCTCGGCGTCGAGCCGCGCGATCTGCCGCTATCGCCGTCGCGGGTGTGGCAGCTGGTGCAGGACGCGCGCAAGTGACGCCCCCGCGCGTCATCATCCGCGCAGGCGGATGATCCAGTAACGCAATCCTGCCGGCAATGTCAGTGACGACTGGGTGCCCCGCCTTCGCGGGGCATGACATTGTCCTGTGCTTCGAATAGATTCAAGCTCAACACGCACGATCAGGAGCAAGCCATGGCCGTCGCCCGTCATCCGCGCCCGAAAGAACTCGAAGGCGTTCCGCTCGAAGACATCATGAAAAAATACGTCGGCCGCTTCAAGGACAAGAAGCCGGACTGGGCCGCCTTCGAGGACGCCAAGATCGATGGCTATAAGCGCGCCCAGCACCGCTTCATCGGCGCCGGCGGCTCCGGCAAGCACGACGATCCGAACATCATTCCGGCGGGCAATTTCACGCTGTCGATCGTCTACGTGAATCCCGGCCAGGGCAATGCCGCCCATACCCACGAGGTCGAAGAGTGCTTCTTCGTGCTGCAGGGCATTCTCGACGTATTCGTCGAGGACGAAAGCGGCAAGCGCGTCACCACGCGGCTCGGCCCCTGGGAGTGCATCGCCTGTCCGGCCGGCGTGATCCACGGCTATCAGAACGATTCGCTCGCCCCGGTTTACGTGCAGATCATGCTCGGCCGCGGCCGGCCCGATCCCATGGGTTATTCGGACAGCGAGCTCTACAAGCGCCGGGACGCGCACCTGAAAGCGGTGTAGCGGACCTAGACCGGGATCGTCTGAAACTTCGTCGAAAAGCCGTGCATGCGCTCGGCGCCGGTCGCGGTGATCTGCACCGTCTCGGCAAACACGCAGCCGGTTTCGCCGTTGCGCCACGCTGGATCGAACAGATCGATGTTGAAGGCGAACACCATGCCGGGGCGGAATTCGTCGCCGACGACTTTCAGCGCATCCTGGTCGGCACGTAGCGCGTGGAAGCGGTAGCGCGGATATTCCAGCGAGGCGAGGCCGTGTCCGTGGATGCCGGTTTCGCAGATCGCGAGCTTGCGCTCCTCGATGGTCTGCTTCACCGCGGCCATGGCCTCTGAGATTTTGCGGCCCGGCCCGAACTCTTTAAGCCCCCGCTCGTAGGCGGCGACGCAGCCGTCGTAGATCTCGCGCTGCTTGGCCTCCGGCTCGCCGAGGCAGAACGTGCGCTCGACATGGGTGAAATAGCCGCCGATTTTCGGATGCAGCTCGCAGATGATGACGTCGCCGCGCTCCATCTTGCGCGTCGTCGGGACGCGGAATGGATGCGGGTAGGGATAACGGTCGCAGGCCCAAAGAAACAACGTCGGCTCCTCGCCGCCGTGCGCCAGCATGGTTTCCACCATGCGGCCGTAGACCTCGCATTCCTTGACGCCAGGCCGCGCGGTGTCGCGGCACGCCGCCAACATCAGGTCGCCGAGCTCGGCTGCCTTGGCGAGGATGCCGAGCTCTTCGTCGCTCTTGATGGTGCGCACTTTCTCCAGCATGTCGTCGAGATGCACGAGCTTGGCGCCGGACAAAAGCTCCTGCAGGCGCAGATAAACGCTGTGCGGCAGCCAGCCGTCGGGATCGAGCGGACCGGCGAGCCCATCCATGCCGATGCGGCTATGTTCGAGTTTCAGCTCCTTGATGCGCTCGGCGACGCTGTCCGCCCAGGTGCCTTTGCGGGCGCGGATGTCGCCGACCCAATCCTGCGCGCTGCGCCAGCCTTCGAGGAAGGTCGGCATCAGCACGAAACAGGTCGGATCGCCCTCGCGCGGGAACACCAGCACGTTGAATTCGGCGTTGCCGCCGACCGGACAGAGATAGCGCGCATTGGCGATGCAAAAATCCCACATCAGCGGCCAGCCCCAGAGCACCAGGCAATCGAGGTCGCGGGCCGCCATGTCCTTGCGCACCGCGGCCCAACGCCGGTCGCGCTCGCGCAGCGAAAGTCTGAGGGAGTTCGAGTGTGTCGCGCATGTGTTGCCCCGTTACGCCGCCTGCAGCTTCAGCCGCTGCAGGCTTTCCAGATAATCGGCGATGCCGCGTTCGAGATCGTATTCGGGCTGGTAGCCAAGCTCCTTCTGCGCGCGCGAAATGTCGTAGACGCCGTGCATCGGGTAGGGCGAGCCGAGGAAGTTCAATCCCGGCCCAACCTCGATCACCGCGTTGGGCAGATGCTTGCGCAAAATGGCGGCGACGTCTTTGAGCGTGACGCCGATGCCGGTGCCGATATTGAACACGCGGTTGTCGAGGTTTTTTGCCATGGTGGCGAGATAGATGCCGAGCGCGGAATCCTTGTTGTAGATGAAATCGTCCTTCTCATCGCCGCCTTGGGCGATGTGGAACGGCTGGCCGCTGGCCGGCTGCTCGATGATCTGGCTGGTCACGCCCATATTGCCGTGGCGCGACGTCTTGCCGGGACCGTAGGTGGTGGCAAAACGCAGCACCACCACGTCGAGGCCGAGCGTGCCCCAATACAGCGTCGCGTTCTCGCCCATGAGTTTTGCGGAATTGTAGATGCGCTTCGGGTCCTTGGGATGATCCTCGATGATAGGCTTGTAGGTCGGCGAGCCGTATTCACCGCGGAAGGGGCCATAAACGCCTTTGGCGCTGGTATAGACGACGCGCTCGACATTGGCCGCCCGCGCCGCATCCAGCACATTGACCGTACCCATCACGTTGATCTCGACGCTCTCAGCCGGATGCTTGGCCGACAGCGCGCTGATATAGGCGGCAGTGTGCACCACGTGGGTGATGCCGCGCGATTTGAACACTTCGGCAAGTCGTGCGCGGTCGAGAATGGAGCCGAGCTCGATATCGACTTTGTCGAGGATGTCGCGGATCAGCGACTCGTCGCGGTGGCGCGAATAGAGCACCGGCCGGTGTCCTTCGCGGACGAATTTGCGGCTTGCTTCCGCGCCGATGACGCCCATGCCGCCGGTGATCAGAACGCGCATCGGTCACCTCCCTTGTCGTGTCATCGTCCGCGAAGGCGGACGATCCAGTGATCACTTCGCCATCGGCGCCTACTGGGTCATCCGCCTTCGCGGATGATGACAATGCAATTCAGCCGTAAGTCGGCACGAACAGCTTTTCGACCGGAATGGGCTCCGGGATCAAACCCTGCTCGACCATATAAGTCACCAGCGCCTCCAGCGTCGGCCGGTTTGGCTCGACGCCATAGGGCCAGCAATCGCCGCCGAACAAGTCGTCGATCTCCTGCACGTCGTCGGGCAGCCACGGCAGCATGTAACGCAGCGTCCCGGAATAGCGCATCTTTTCCCGCGCCCAGTCCTTGGCCGCGTTGAATGCGTTGTAGAGGCTCGTCGCCACGAACGGGTTCTTCTCATAGACGTCGTTGCGGATGACGACGAGATGCATGATCGGGAAAATCTTGGTGCGCCGGACATAGTCCTTTTCCTGCGCCCGATAGTCGGGAATGAGCCGCACCACGTCGGGATTGCGGCCGAATGCCTTCGGCATGTTCGAGCCGACGATGGCGTGGATTTCGCCGGCTTCGAGAAGATCGCTCAGCGACTTGCCGCTGGTGTTCTGCTTGAGGTTGACCGGCTTGAGCATCGGCATGACGGAGGGATTGCCGTAGAGGCCGGGCTCGTTGATGGCGCCCTGGATCCATTCGATCTCGTCGAGATCGATGCCGAGATCGTGTTGCATCAGGCCGCGGATGAAGATGGCGGCGGTCTGGGTGTAGAGCGGCACGCCGACGCGCTTGCCGGCGAAATCCGCAGGTGACTTGATGTGCTTGCGGTTGACGATGATGAAGCTGTGGCGGAACACCCGCGAGGCGAACACCGGCAGCGCCACGAACGGCAGCTTCTTGGCGGCATAGCGGGTGATGAATTCGGAGCTCGACATTTCGCAGGCGTCGAATTCCAGCCGATTGGACATGCGGTCGAAAATCTCGCGCGGATTGTCCATGACCAGGAAATTGAGATCGATGCCGTCGGCTTTGATGTCGCCGGTATACAAGGCAAGCATGCGATCGTAGAGGCCGCAGGCGAAGGTGATCGGCAGGGACATGATTTTCCTTGGGGCGTGAGAGGCGGGACGAGCGCCATTATCCGCCATCGGGAGGTGTTCGCGCAACGCTGGCCTCGACGACAGTGCCTGCATCCGCTGCGACGCATCGCTTGATCGCGGCAGGGCGTCGAACGCATACTGGGCTTGATGCGGCCGGATGCCCGGAGTTGGTTCGTTCGCGTCATCGTGTGGCACGCGGCGGCCACATCCCGCAACCGCCGGTTTGCCCGTAGAATGACCGAATGAAGCTCCGTGCCGTCGATCTGCGCGATCCCGCACTGACCGGCGCTCTCCGCGAGCGCCTGTGCTGGCTCTATTACGACGAGATCTATCGGGCGGCGTTTCCGATTGCGGACGAGGCCGAAGACCCGTCCATCTGGCTGCCGCTCATCGCCGACACGCAGCCGCCGCCGTCGCCGATTGTGCATCTCGTACTGGCGGTCGATGATGCGCGCGGGCCGCGGGACATCGATGCCTCTGCTTTGTTCGGCGGCATCATCTTTGAATATTTTCGCATCAGCAAAGCGTCGCTGGCGACCTATCTCTGCATCAAGCCCGAAAAGCGCGGCCATGGGGTGGCCAGATTTCTCATTGCCCGCGCCCTGGACATCATCGGCGCCCATGCCCCAGGAGTGGCGGTGCCGCTTTTTGCTGAGGCGGAAAACCCTAGGGATCAGATCGACGCCGCCGTTCGCGACGGCGCCCGCCGCCGGTTGCCGATCCTGTCCCGGCTCGGCTTTCGCAAGCTGCCGATCGCCTATCGTCAGCCGGCCTTGGGTCCCGGCAAGCGTCCGCTCGACAATCTGGAATTTCTGGTCTTCACCGATGGGAAGCCGGCAAGCATCAAGTTGTCGGTCATACGGGGATTCATGCGGGAATTCTACGATAGCCTCGATGCCGGGCCGCCCGATGAGGCCAAGATGTTCGGTGCGTGCGCAGAGGACATCCAGACGCTGGATTTGATCGAGCCTGCCTGATTGCCGTTCTGTCCTGAAGCATTCGTCCGAATATAAACTGGACGATCGACGGTCCGCCTCTTGACGAGCGGCCTGGCTGATTTCAAAGTCGATACATCATTCCCGGTCCCGCCGAAAAATCCGGTCCTGACGTGTAATATGGCCACGCGAAGAAGCGTTTTTATCAGCTATGCGAGCGAGCACGGCAGAGTTGCCGAGGCGATTGCACTTGCGGTTCGGGAACTGAACCTCAACGTGTTCGTGGATCGCGACAATCTGCAGCCGGGCCTGGGCTATCACGACCGCATTCACAGCGAAATCGACAAGTGCGACGTATTCGTCTTTCTGCTCACCAAGGAGGCCATAGCGGAAGACCGCTACACGATGAGTGAGCTGAAGTTCGCCCAACAGAAATGGCCGGTTCCGGGCGGGCACGTTCTCACCGTTCCGATCGGCCAATACGACAAGACCAAGCTGCCGCCCTATCTCGGCGCCGCGACGTTCGTCTCCATCGTCGGCAATGTTCCGACCAATGTGCGGGCCGAGGTCAAGCGGCTCGTCCTTGGTCATGTCCAATCCGAGAAAACGACGACGCGCCTCAAGCAGACGGTCGGGACGCTTCTCGGGGTCGGGGTCGGCAAGCCCGCTGCGTATGTCAACAGCGATGATCTGAACAAGATACTCGAAAAGAAATTGGAGAATGGCGGAAGAATAGCGGTCAGTGAACTGAAGGACGAGTTGGACAAGCACGCTGTGCCGAGCCAGCCGCATTGGCTCATGGTCGAGGGTGTTTTCTTTCCGGGCGCGCTGATGTCCACCGGCTGGTGGCGCAGAAGCAACAAGACGCTCATGAAGATGAAGTGGAACGATCCGTCATGGCAGGGTTGGCTGTTCTCGGGTTTCGAACAATGGGCGCCATCGTGGAATATCAACGACTGGTCGCGCGGCAGCCCGCTCAATCTGGTCGGGCAGGTCGGTGCCCACGACGAGGCGGACTCCATTCCGGTGTTGGTCAAGAGCGCGCGGAAAGCGGCACAAATTCGCGACGATCTTGGCGATGAAATCGTGCTCAATGCGCAGGTTCGTGGGCTGCTTTGCCACGAAAGTCACTTTCCGAAGCTTGATCAGCTGAGCCAAAGCGACAAGAGCTTTTTCGACGTCATCAAGAGCATGACGGAGTTGCAGTATTACATTCTCGTATTTGATGACGACGATGCGCACAACGATGTGACGTTCCTGCGCAAGAAGGTGGAGTTCTACTCCGGCTACTTGTGGCAGTGCTGGTCGCCGAAGGAATGGACGCCGAGTGACCCGTTCAATACCAAGCTGCCGGGCGCCTATTTCGTCTGGGAGCATACCAATTTTGCCGACCGGGACGTGGTGCGCTTCGGGCTCGACAGCCTCGGTGCCAAGCTCGGCTTCCTGCGGCAGCGATTACAGAAGAAGGATCTATCCGGCGATCTGATCTTGCTGCAGCATCTGATGCCCAATGAGAAGCTGGGCACTGACAGCGCCGGCAGCGCCCAACCGGCAATTCCGATCGAACACTTCACCAATCTGTTCGCCAACGAGGAATCCGGCGGCGATGGTGGCTGAGCGGTTTCGCGGCAGGAGCTTCCGTGCGATCCGCCATACGCTACGCTTAGCGCTCACAGCCGAGGCAGCGTCGTGGCCTGGCCGTCATCGGGGATGAAGATCGCCATGGCTCCTGCAATCGCTTGTTTGGCGTCACGCAGGACCAGAAGCCTCACCGTGACGCGCAACGTGGCACTGCCGCGGCTCAGCGCCGGGATATTCGCCGACACCCGGTCGATGGCGGTCTGATCGCCCTGCATTGCGGCGTGAAATCCGTTCCAGTGATGCTCGCGATATTCCGGCGGCACGATCAGGTCGAGGCTTTGGCCCACCGCACTCGAGGCGTCATAGCCGAACAGCGCTTCGGCACCGGCGCTCCAAAGCCGGATTACGCCATTGGTGTCGGCAACCACCATCGCCTGGTCGGGCATCGAATCCTCATTTCGCGGCGCCGCTCGGCTTCTTCACGCTGCCGACAGGCGGCGTTGCCCCATCGCAATGCTCGCGTATTCGTCGATTTCGGCGCGCTGTCCGGGATAGAGCACGACCGTCGAAGTCTTTTCTTCGATAACGGCCGGTCCGTCAATGATGGCGCCGGGAGCGAGCGTGCTGCGGCGGAACACCGGCACTTTGATCGCATCGGTCGGACTGAAATAGGCTGTGCGTATTTCGTGAGGCGCGGGCGATTGCGGCGATGCAGACGCGGTAACCACGCTGAATTGCGGTTTGGGAATCGCTCCCACCGCGGTGACCTGGAAGTTGACGATCTCGACCGCTTCAAATTCCGCCATATGGCCGTAGCGCCGCCGATGCGCCTCGTGGAAGCGCTTGGCGAGCGCGGCGAGATCGGCGTCGTTGCTCAGCTCGGCCAAAGGAACACTGACTTCGTAAGACTGCCCGCGGTAACGCATGCCGGCGCTGCGCAATGTCGTCAATCGCTCGCGTGTAAACTGTTCACGCATCAAGTCCGCCAAGGCGTCTTCTTCCATACGCGTGAAAATCCCTTCCAGTTCTGCAGGCTTTGCCGCATCAAGACGCGTGATGCGGGTAAAGCTGCGGGTCTGGTGCACGTCGGTGACCAGCATGCCGAAAGCGCTGAAGGTGCCGGGATCGCGCGGAATGAGGATGCGGCCGATGCCGAGCTCGCCGATGATGCGGCCGGCAATGGTCGGGCCCATGCCGCCGAACGGCACCAGGGTGAACTCGCGCGGGTCGTAGCCGCGCTCGATGGTGATGGTGCGCATCGCCATGGTGACGTTGGTGGCGAGCACGGTGAGGATGCCCCAGGCCGCTTCGACCGGCGTCAGCCCGAGCGGCGCCGCCACGCGCGACACCACGGCTTCGTGCGCCTTCACGCTCGAAATCGGCATGGCGCCTTCGAGCAGCGCGCTCGGGCTCAGATGGCCGAGTACGACCAGCGCGTCGGTCAGCGTCGGCTCGGTGCCGCCGCGGCCATAGCAGGCGGGACCCGGATTGGCGCCGGCGCTCTGCGGCCCGACTTTGAGCACGCCGAGCTCGACCGCGGCGATGCTGCCGCCGCCGGCGCCGATGGTCTCGATGTCCACGGTGTGGGTGCGCAACGGATGCCGCGCCACGGACACTTCCGACTTGAACAGCGGCCGGCCCGGCAGCACCGCCATGTCGGACGAGGTGCCGCCGGTGTCGAAGGTGATGATGTTGTCGATCCCCTTGATGTCGCCGAGGTGGCGGCCACCGATGACGCCGGCGACCGGCCCGGACATCACCGTCTCAATCGGCGTCGATGCCAGCATGCGGGCGCTCGCCGCGCCGCCGTCGGACTTCATCATCAGCGCCCGCGAGCGCGGGAAGCGCTTTAGCGAAAGTGCCTCCAGCTCGCGCAGATAGCGCGACACTGGCGGGCCGATATAGGCATTGGCGACGGTCGAGGCGGTGCGCTCGTATTCGCGCCATTCCGGATTGACTTGGTGCGACAGCGACACATAGAGGCCCGGTGCGATGTCGCGGATGATCTTTGCCGCCGCCTGCTCATGGGCCGGATTGGCGTAGGCGAACAGAAAGCACACCGCGACGGCTTCGACGCCTTGCGCGATCAGCTTGCGCGCTGCTGCGGCAACGTCGTCGGCATCGAGCGGCTCGATCACCTTACCAGTGAAATCGAGGCGCTCGCGCGCCTCGTGGATGCGGTCGCGGGTCAGCAGCATTTTCGGCGGCGGTGCAAAGATGTTGAACACCTCGTCGCCGCGCCATTGCCGGCCGATCTCGTAGACGTCGCGGAAACCGCTTGTGGTGATCAGGCCGACGCGGGCGCCCTTGCCCTCAAGCATGGTGTTGAGCGCCGCGGTCGAGCCGTGCAGGATCAGCGATACCGCGTCGGCGCCGAACTCGGCGGCAAGATCGCGGGTGATGTCTTCCATCACCGCGGCAGGCTGCGCAGGATTCGAGGTGTATTTGCGCACGGCGACCAGCGCGGCCGCGTCTTCGTCGAAGGCGGTGACGTCGGTGAAAGTGCCGCCAACATCGATGCCGATGCGCAATTTCATGAAGCCGCCTTGGTCCGCAGCTTTGCGGTCGCGGCGTCATCGACGCTGAGGTCGTCCTTGAAGGCGACGCCGTAATCGTTGCGCGCCGCCTCGGGCGAGACGTAGCCGCGCACCACGTCCTCGCGCACCCGTTCGGGGGCACGCGCGCGCGGGTCGCCCCAACCGCCGCCGCCGGCGAATTCCATCGACAGCACGTCGTCCTTCTTCAGCCGCAGGCCGGCGACCTTGGAGGTGAGCGGCTGCGCCGTTTCGCCGGTGGATTTAAGCGAAGCCGCCGAGACGTGGGCCGGCTTGGCGCCGAAAATTCCAGGCGAAGAGAATTTGAAACGGTCGGTGCGCAGATTGATCACCGATTCATCGCCGAGAATCCGCCATTGCCGGCGCACGCCGAGGCCGCCGCGGAAGGTGCCGGGGCCGCCGGAATCTTGCGCCAGCTCGTAGCGCTCGACGCGCACCGGAAACTCGCTCTCGACCGCCTCGACCGGCGTGTTCATCACATTGACGACCAGCTCATCCATGGCGCTGACGCCGTCGCCATCGGGCCGCGCCCCGGTGCCGCCGCTTAAAATTTCGTATTGCGAATACCAGCGGCCGGTTTGCGGATGGCGCCCGGCGCTGGAAATGGAACCGCCGGCAGCGCTGCCCGGCGCCGGCACCCGGCCGGGCACGGCGCGCGCCAAAGCGCGGATCGCGACCGAGGTCGTGACCTGGCTCGGGCGGACGTACATATTCACCGGCGCCGGAAAGCGCGGATTGAGCAGCGAGCCTTCCGGCGGATAGGACACCTGCACCGGCCGCGACAGGCCGTCATTCACCGGCAGGTTCGGGATGAACACCATCTTGACCAGGCACTGGATGAAATTTTTCGACACGCAGGGGCGAAGGTTGATCGGCCCGCGCGCCTGCGCGTCGCTGTCCAGGATGAAGTGCAACGTGTCGCCCTTGACTTCGAGGGTCGCCGAGATGCGATAGGATTTGTTCAGATCGATGCCGTCGTCGTCGAGGTAGTCGGTCTCCGGGCCGTAAAGCCCGTCGGGCACCTTGGCGATTTCCTTGCGCAATTCGGTTTCGCAAATATCCATCCAGCTCTGCCAGCAGGCGAGCACTTTGTCGGTGCCGTATTTGCCGAACAGCTCGGCGAACCTCGTAAGACCATACGTGTTGGTGTTCACCTGCGCGGTGATATCGCCCCAGGTGACTTCCGGCGTGCGGGTGTTGGCGCAGATCACCCGCTCGATATCGGCGAGCAGTTGGCCGCGCCGCAGAATCCGCAGCGGCGGAATCAGCAGGCCTTCCTGGAACAGATCGGTGGCGTCGCCCGCATTGGTGCCCGGCACCTTGCCGCCGAGATCGGGCTTGTGCGCGGTATTGCCGATATAGCCGACCAGGCGGCCGTCGACGAACATCGGCGTGATGATGCACACGTCGGTCGAATGGTTCTGGCAGGCCTGATAGGGATGATTGACGATGAAGGCATCGCCCGGCGCGGCGTCGGGAAAGCGGCGGCGGATTTCGTTGACCTGAGCGGCGAGCGGCCCGATATGCAGCGGCTGCGGAATGCCCTGCGCCACCATGCGGCCTTGCCCGTCGAAGATCGCGAAGGTGAAATCCTGGCTTTCCTTGATGATGGTGGAATAGCCGGTGCGCAGCATGTTGAGCGTCAGCTCGCGCGCGATCTGCAAGGTCGACTGGTAGATGACTTCGAGGTCGATCGCGTTCATTGCTTTACGGGATAGGCCTTCGCCATCTGCTCGAAGTAGCCGTCCTTCTTCAGGCCTTCGACGATGCTCAAGTCGACATAGTCGTTGACGTTCTTGCTGCCGACCTCAAGGCCGATGGCCTGAAGTTGCGCAATGACGTTATTGGCGCCGGCGACCGACGGCGCGGCGTCGAGCGGCATCAGCCGCTTGAAGTCGTTATAGGTGGCATCGATCACCGTCGGGTCGCTGGTTTTGTACTTTTGCGCGATCAAGGCCTTCGCCTTGTCTACGTCGGACAGCGCCAGATAGGCGCCGGCAATGTACGCCCGCACGAAATGGGTCAGCGCGTCACGGTGCTCTTTCAGATAGCTGTTGGTCACGACGACGCCGTCAAAGATCCACGGCGTGTTGGCGGCGGCGAGATCGAGGAGCGGATTAAATCCCTTCTGCTTCGCCGCGGTGATGGTGGGTTCGAGCAGCGGCGCGGCGTCGATGCGGCCGGCAAGGAGCGCGCCGAAGCGCTGCGATGAGCCGCCGATCTGCGACACGGTGACGTCGTCGCGCTTGAGGCCGAGCCTTTGCAGCGCGATGCTCACCGCAACGTCGGTTTCCGAGCCGAACGTGCTGATGCCGATGGTCTTGCCCTTGAGGTCTTGCGCGGTCTTGATCGCCGGCGCGGCAAAGATCGTGATCGGGATGGTGTTGGCGGTTGAGGTGACGAGCCGCAGATCGGCGCCCTGCTTGTTGGCCTGCACCACCGGCGCCAGCCCGACATGCATGGCCTGGATTTCGCCGGACAACAGCACCTGCACGCCGCGGCTGCCGCCTTCCATGCTGATGGATTCGACCTTCAGCCCTTCCTTGGCGTCGAGGCCGGCCGCTTGCGCCATCCACACCGGGAAGATGGTCACGACCGGCGCCGAGATGCCGATCTTGAATGGGGTGAGGTCGTCGGCGCGCGCCAGCGGCGCGATGAGCACGGCCGCCGCCAGGATCGACCAACGGCTCAACACCTGCATGACGCGCTCCCTCGCATTGTCATTA
>CAWHSO010000010.1:0-103858 GCA_963831975.1 uncultured Alphaproteobacteria bacterium | reverse complement strand
CTTTGTCGGATCTAAGTCCGGAGCAGGAAAGGGCTGTCGTTGCTTTGGTAGACGATTTGCCGAATTGGAAACGCCCCAGTCATCGCATTCATTCATTGCCTGGTGGTCGCAGAATACTCGCACGGGTTTCCAATGGCATGTCGGTGATGGTTACTCAAGGCGGCGGTCCATTCCGCGTTGACGGAGAAAATGGAATCATCGCAAACGGTCGACGTGGCTTGATCTTGAAGTTGTTAGAGCATACGCGAAAAGCGCTCGGACAGCTCTATGCGGATGCGGTGCCCGACAACTATCGAAGACTGTTATTCATACGATGGAAGCCTCCGGAGCAGTTTGTAGTCGCCCCCGAAGCCGTTGGTCAACTGCGGGCAGAGATACAAACATCGCTTAGAACATTCTTGGCACCCGCCTTTCCGCGACTGCAGGTGGCGATTACGCACGTGAATGAACGTCCTGATCAAGCTCCAAGAGTGGCTTGGGAGTAGAAGAATCACTGATCAACGGAAGCATGACGTATTTGCATAAGAAAATAGCGCCCCTGCATGCGGAAGAGGCTATGAACATTGGCCGGGTTGTAGACGCATTGGCGTTCCTTGCTGTCTCTGAGTCTTCTATGCAGAACCGATAATGGATTCGAAACCAATGAGCTTAAATGGTTTCGGATTCATCCCATTGAATCCGAACTGTTTCACCTGAACGTCGTTTTTGATCCAATCGAGGTCTGCTTGTTGAGTCGCTGACAGGTTGAACGGATCATATGTTCCAGCGTATGCCACTTCTTTCATGCCAATGCGGGCAGCGATGTCGATCAGATGGCGGGTATACCAGAGAACATCGAGAATCTCCGCCTCTACGCCATAATTCAGGTAGCCACGGTGAATCACACCGGACCGGTAGCGATTTAGGGTCTGGACCCAACTGCGCCCGTCAGGACGAGGTGACTTGCTATAGAAATCCCTCATAGCATCCTCGTCGCGGAGGTCATAAATCCCAAGCAGCTTTGTCAGCGAAACTCCAAAAGAATCCTCGATCGCGTCTGCTTGTTCGGCTCTGCTCGCGATCCTCTCCAAGATGTCCGCAGCTGCCGTATCGCCGGACTGTCGGTAAGCTCGTTCTTCTTTTTTCAGTTTGTCTCTGGCCTCGTAGAGAGTCTGGCGCGTGGTTTGTGCGCACGTAGCAGGCAACGAATCAGCCAATCGCGTCCGGTTGACACTGTGGATATTTGCCATCCCATCGAGTGCACGGACGATATAGGTGTATGCGTGGTCCGGCGTCTCGATGGCGTCTTGTGCTTCTTCGATTGCGGAAACCAGCAGACGGAATCGCTTTTTCGTTTCGGCGCTGCCTTCAATGGCATTCTGTGCGAGCATACCGACCGCCGATCGACTCGTTCTTGCGTGTGCCGGGTCGGTGATGAAACTGTGATTCGGTTTGAAGTTCTTGTTCTGAAATGGAATGTGAATGCGGCGATTAAGGGCTCCATTTTCATCCCTCAGTTCTATAAGCCCAACGCCGACTGATATGCCTGTCGCAAGTGAGAGCGCATCCGTAGCCGCAGTCGGCAGCCAGTCTTTTGTCGCTTCAATATCAACTCCCGCAGAGTTTGGGATCGAACCTGCAAAAATCGCAGTCGTTGAGACAGTCTCTGTCCCATCTTTCAGAGCTTGAACTCGCTGGTTGTAGTCGGGCAGTTGCTCAATAAATGCTGCGTCGCCATTGAAGCTGAGTGGTATCCACCTCGGTGCGGTGCGATCAGTATCGAGCGGCTCACGCCCACTGCGAAGCGGATGCGGGGCGGCACTGTCACGAAATGGCAGAATCTCCGCAACAAAGTTGACCAGCGAAACGGCCCAAAAGCGCGGTCGCTCGGGCGAAACAATATACTCAGCTTCCAGTGTCATTAAGGAGAGATCTACTTGCTCGCTCTCTGCATTGGCGCTTTCAACCGCATTCACTCGATAGCAGCGCGCCGCTCGGAACACTGCTCCTTCGCATTGGATTTCAAGATCGCGGAACTCACTAAAATCCTGAAGAATGACAAGCGACTGGGGCAGGCTCAGGCTGGTCCCGAAACATTCAATTCGGCATCCGCCTTTGTCACTCCATGTAACGCGGAATCGTCCGGTGATCGGAGACTTCAGAGTTTCCGACCATATCGTTCCGCGACCCTCGTAGATGCCTCGTCCTTCGTACCAGGTGAATTGGTTTGACATACGATCACGCCGTTTCAGTCCATTGTCCCGTTCCGTGGAGCCATATCTATGCAGACGCGAGCTTTTTGCAATAGAAGCAGCGTCCGAGCTCTCGTACATCCACCCTGGAGTCAGAATGTACCCGCACGAGATAGTTCTCGCGCCATACATCGTCCCATGAAATGGCCTTCCCTTTGAATCGCAGTTTCGCCGCCAGCCCAGGCAGTACCCTTTCCTGGATTGCAGCTGGATTGGGGATTACTACGAGCCCAAACAGGTCGTAGCAATCGTTCCGTTGAGACTTCTGAAGAAACCGTTTGATCTCCTTCTCATAGTCTTCGCCGTTCGCGGTGACGATGATGGCTCCGAGTTCCCGCGCCCGCGCGACGATCTCAGCATCGGAAGCGGCGGTAGAGACCTTGGCCTGAGCGAGCGTGATAACGCGCTTCTCCGGAAAGAATTTCGCTGCCGCTTGGCTGTCATTGTCGAAGAGAAACTTGTACTCCCTCATCTCAGTTTTTCCGTCCTTTATGGTCCTGCCGTCGCCTCGCATCGGACCGAGCGGCTTTCTCACGCAAAAATCTGCTGCCACCCAAACGCGCAGAGTTCCCGCACCATTTCCGGCGTCAGGCTCCGGCCTGTGGCGATGCGCGCGGCCTCGCGGATCGTGTCATTGACTTCGCGAAAATACTCTTCCGTGGCACGCTCGACCACACGTGCCGCCTTCGCGTGCAGCGCAGGCTGAACGTTTGTTTGCCACTGCTCGCGAATCGCGGCGAGATTGCCGCCAAAGGTCTCGATCGTGTCGTGGATATAAAGAATGTCCTTGGCGCGCCTGTCGCGATCACGCTTTTCGTGAATCAGAATCTTCTGCACCAGGAATGCCGCCGCGTTGGGAACAAGGATGCGTCGAACGCCGGGCGTCGGATAGCCCGTGGCCGGGGCGATCATCACATCCCAGGGATTTTGGAGCAACAGTTCGAGGTAACGGAGCTTCTGGACTGAGACGCCGGAGACACGTGCCGTTACGTCACGCCTGCCTCCGCGCTTGACTGCGCTGCCCTCAAGCGGCGTCAGAAACTCCGCGTAAAAGCTGTTGTCTCCGCTCTCGACGCGGTAGTGCGCAGCCGGAGGCTGCATATCGCCCATCAGCTCTTCACGGAAGTCCCTTTCGAGCAGCCGCGCGCGAATCTGTCCGCCGGTAGCGGGCAGATCGAGAGGGACAGCGATGTCGGTATCGAAGGTTCCGAGAGGCTCGTAGTCGAGCGGTTGCGCGAGAGGGTGCAGGCGGTAGAGGCGGTGTGCCCAACCACCGATGATGACGACCTGATCTAGCCACGGTTCGAGGGCGTCGACCAGGCGGGCGAAATACTCGACATCCGATTGGACGGCCATTACGGTTTCTCCTCGAAGATCGGCACAAGGACGCGGTGGCGGATCTCTTCGGCCTGTGCCTCGCCGCGTGCCGGATGGGAGCTCACGTCCAGCCAAACCTGCAGGATGTCGGCGACCGGAACGCCGTTGCGGACGACTGCGGCGCGGAAGACCGACTCCCGGAACGCGGGAATGCGCACATAAACGTCCGGTCTTTGTTCGGCGCCCTCGGGCGAGAGCCCCATCCGGCTGAGGACCTCCCGGTCCAGGCTTTCGAGATAGAAGTACGGCGGTACACCGTGCACGAAGCCGAATCCCAGAGATTCGGCTGCGGCAAACAGTCCGATACAGGCTCGAGGCGCCGGTTCGGCCTTTACGTTGGGCTCGGCGTTATAGGCGTAGAGTGCCGCCAGCAGTGGGCGCTCGCTCTTGCGCGGAATGATCCAGCGCAGGGGAAGCTCGGGCGCGCCGCGCAGATGGGCGGCCTGCCAGCGGCGCAATAGCTCTTCGCGGCGCACCAGGCGCAACGGTTCATCGTTCCGGTCGAGAAATCCCTCCTGTCGCAACTGGCGCACGAAACGGAAGGCGCTCATCACCGAGACCTCGGCTGCGGCCGCAAGCTCCGAAGCGTTGCGGTATTCCCTCCGCGGCGCGCGAAGAAGATCTTCGGGGAGCAGGGGCGCGAGCAGGACCTTGAGCATCCACTGGCTGAGATCGGAGAAAAGATACGCCGACTCGGGAGGAGGGAGCTTCTGCCGGTGCGCCCGGCGGGGAGGTGCGGCATTGAGCTTTTCGAGTCCGGGCCCGACGAAATGCCGGAAGCCTTCGCGGTCGAGGATGCCGATGGCGACGTCGGGCGCAAAATGGGAGAGAAAACTGACCAGGCTATTCGCAGCGCTCGAAGAGATTACAGGAGCGGCGACGACGGCGAGCGGCACTGCAGATTCAGGGAATGCCTGGGCATAGGCCCGGACTTGCAGGATGGCCTGCGAGAGCAAGGGCACGAGGCGGTCCGGGCGGCCTTCGGAGGCGGCCTTGAGTTCTATGATGTATCGGTGGTTGTCGCGTGCGACGACCAGATCCACTTCCTTGTCGGCAAACTTAGGCCCCTTTTTCACACGCCAGCCGTGTTGGCGAAAAAGACCGGCGAGTAGATCGAGGTAGTCGCGCTCGCTGCGCGCGCCCTGAGAGTTCGGATTGGAAAGCGGAGAGGCCATGGCTTTACCTTGGCCGCGTTAACTATCGTGGCCGTGGTAATTATCATGGCCACGTTAGCTACAAAAAGTCAAGGCCTACCCTTTTTTCGACCGTGCGAACTTATAGGAAAAGGCCAGAATTCTCTTGAAAGAGGCTCGATTGAACCGATGCTCAGAGGCTCGCAGGTGCGACTCGGAATGGCGCAGCATCCTGGAAGGCGGCGGCTGAGCCGGTCTCCTATTCCCGAGCGTTGTGGGCATTGACGACAATCTGGTTGTCTATCCCGCCAACTGTGGCCGACGGCGCTTACCCTCAAGAACGAACAGGAAGTCATCGAGCAAGTGAGTCTCGCCGGCAGATACAAATGAAGAATCGCCCATTCCCGGCCATTGCAGACGGAACTGATGTATAAAGGTCAGAGAATACTTCAGATCGTCCGCGGAATGGATCGGAAGATGCAACTGCTGGGATTCTGGGAGTTCCTGAAAATCTTTGTACGCGATTTGTACGCAAACCTGGCAATCGTGGAATTCTGCAAATTTCAGGCATTCTCAGTATCAGTAACTTGAGTGTTTTCAGTGCTGATGACGGGTTCGACTCCCGCCGCCTCCACCAATAACATGTTTATTTTCAATAGTTTACAGACGAAAAGCGTAAAAAAAGCGAAGAACATTACCACGCATAAGCTATTTAGAATTAAGTAGATCCTGACCTCCATCCGTCACTCTGAGGAACCACCTCCAGGAAAGACGATCAATATTTTCGTAGTGTGCGAAAATATTCGGATAATGGGATCCGGAGGCAGAAAATCCAGACCGCAATTGAATCGAGAGAATCTGGTCGTCTGGGCACCGCAAAAGTCGTTGGCGGAAGCCAAATCCCTTTTCGCTCCGTACTCACCGAAATTCCAGACCGTCCCGTGCAACGAAATGACAGCCTTCGCAAAGGCCACTGTGAGCGTTCTGTATCTGTCGAACCCTGAACACGACATTACAGTCGAGAGCGCACTGGCCGCGCTGCGACAATTGCAGAGTGTCGAAGTTGCTCGTCTACACGCCGCGCGATTCTTCGGATTTTGCATTCCGCGTGGGAACGATGGTCGGACGTCGGAAGTTCACCGAGGCTGAATGGGCTTTCAATTGGCCACACTTGAGGCAGCTTTTGAAAGCGCGGAACATCCAGCCCAACGCTCGGCAAAACGGAAATGGAAATAACGACTTCGCCCTCTTCGAAGCGAGACAAAGGCTCGGACTCGAGCCAGGCCAACTGGCAAAAGCCCTGAATGTGACCGCGCGAACCTTGCAGAATTGGGAGGCCGGTAAGGGAACCAGCCAAATGGCCAAAAGAACAAGAGACCTGCGCGAATTGGTCTCCCGGATGGATGATTACGTCGTCGCCCCTATGGAGAAAGAATGGCTGTCGTCCCCACTTGAGGCATTTGCTGGACGTTCTCCGCGACAGCTGATCACCGAGGGCCGAATCCGGGATCTGGTCATCGAGTTCGACAGATTAAGCGGAGGGCAGCCGCTCTGACTTCAAAGGTAAGCGTACGGCCTCCAAAGGCCTTCCCCTCTGGCGGGAGCACGCGTTCGGGCTGAACATCGAGTCCTGGCTCAGACACAGAAAGTGGTTGGCGAGCGTGGAGTTCGCAGATGTCGATCAGTTTCAGAGAAGCGGCATATTGTGCAGTTGATCCTGGAACCTAGAACGAGTGTCGCCGAGGTGCCCCGAGCGCATGGTGTGAGCGCCAACCAGCGCGTGGCGGCGGGCATTTGAGCGGGGCGAACTGACTCAGCCCTGCTCGGCCCTGCTGCCGGCTTCCGCGTCATTTGTCCGAGATGCCGGTTTATCGGACAAGTGCTTCGGAAACCTGGAGGGCAGAGGGCACAAATCTTCGAGGGAAACGCGACTATGCCACATTGGCATGTCTGCTTTTAGACCGACCCCGGCGGTTGCAGTTTGTCCAATTCTTACTGCACAGTCACGCTCACAGACACATCCTGTGTCGAGCCTCCCGATAACTGTAGAACGACCGGAATCGAATAGGTGCCCGGCGCGGCTTGATCCTTGTGCGTAGCACAACCGCTGAGTGCGCCAAGGCCCACCGCCAGAATCGCAAAGACAAGCAGCATGGAACGCCGCGGCCATCTCCGGCGAAGCCCGGCCAGGGGCAGCACCAGGAAAGGCCACAGACCAATGGCAAGAAATACCGGTGCCAATGGCCGGCCATTTGGCGGCTCACTCAATAAGCTCACCTGGCTGTTGGTATTAATCGTTAGAACATCGGTCGCGGTTCCTTGTCCTGCAGCGATCGTGAGGGATGGCGGAGCGAAGGTACAAGAGACATGGGCTGGCAGCGTGCCGCAGGAGAAGTTGACGGTGCCCGTATAGCTTCCAATCGAAGTGAGCGTAATCGTCAATGTTCCTGAAGCGCCATCTGCAATTGTCAGGCTGCCGGGGCTGATCGACGCGGAAAGCGAGGGCGCGACAACGGTTTCGACGAGAGGCGTGGAGGCGCTTGCCTGATCGTAGGCATCCCCACTATAGGACGCAACAACGTTATAGACACCGGAAGCGGTAAAACTCGTCGTCAACGTTGCGACACCACTCGCGTTCAACGTTACGTTGCCGAGAGTAGTTGTTCCGGCAGCAAAGGCGACGCTGCCGGTGGGGGTCCCTCCTGAGACGCTCACTTTCGCAGTAAAAGTCACGTTCTGGCCAACTGCCGCCGAGGCGTTCGAGGTAGTCAGGGTCGTTGAACTCACGGCGACACCTGCGGGATTAATGGGAATAATGATGTTCGTCGTTGTACTGGCCGGAGTGACTTCTGAATCGGTGATGCTCACGCCCCCCGTGTATGCTCCTGCAACCAGCGGAATACCGGAAATCACTCCCGTGTTGGGATCGATGGAGAGGCCGAGTGTATCCAGATTGGCGCCGGCGGTCCATTTGTAAGGCGGCAGGCCACCGGTTGCCGCGACGGGAGCCGAATACTGCACCCCCACGATTGCGGCAGGCAACGTGGTCGACGTAATGTCAAGAGTGTTCTGCACGGAAAGCGTGAAGGTAGCGGTTGCCGTTTGCGGCGGTGTCTCTGTGTCCGCCACCTGAATCGTAAATGGGCTCCCCGCCCCGAATTGAAGAGGCGCGCCTGAGAGAAGACCTTGCGTTGAGAGCTGCAAGCCCTGAGGCAGCGTGCCTGCGGTAACGGTCCAGGTATAAGGCGCAACACCGCCCGTCGCCGCAAATTGTTGCGCAAACTGCTGGCTCACGCCTGCCTGAGGAAGCGCCGCGGCTGTTATTGTCAGGAGCGAACTCACAATTTTGATCGTGTAGCTCTGGGTTGTGGTGGCCTGCGGACTCTCCCCATCGGCAACCGACAGCGTGAAGTTCGAGGTACCCACCGCCGTCGGTGTGCCGGAGATGGTTCCTGTCGCCGCGTTGAAGCTGAGCCCGGCTGGCAGCGTATTGGCGGGAATCGTCAGGGTATAGGGTGTAAGCCCGCCGGTCACCGCGATTGTCTGGCTGTAGGGGGTGCCGGCCTGCCCCTGCGGCAGCGTCGCAGGATTCACAGCCAAGCCGGCGTTCACGGTCATGGTCAGGGCAACCGTCGCGGTCTCGGGAGTGGACGAGCTGTCCGTGGCCTGGAAAGTGAAGGCATAGGTTCCGAATTGTTTGGGTGTCCCGGAGATAATGCCGTTCGGCCCTTCATAACTCAGGCCGGCTGGCAGAGTACCGGCCACGAGCGACCATGTGTACGGAACGGTTCCGCCGGTCGCCACCAGCGTCAGCGAATAGGGCGCGCCCACCGTTGCATCGGGCAGGCTGGCGGTGGTAATGGCCAGGGTCGCCTGGACATTGACGTTGGCTATTCCACTCTCGACACCGCCGCAATACAAGGCGTATTGATAGATCCCCGATTTTTGGGGAGTGACGACCGCCTGGCCGGAGTACCCGGTGGTCGCAGAAGTGCCTGCCTGCTTGCCGGTCCAGTCCGCTTCTCCGCTTTCCAGGTTGTCGTCTCCCGGAACGTAGGTGTGCGCATAACACTGCTGCATAGTGTTGGAATAAGCGTTGAGCACCTGCCACTGAAGCACCAGCGGGGTGTCGATATCCACCGTGGTCTGCGCGGTGATCGGACTCATGTCGCTCTGCTTGAATAACTGGATCTGTACCGGCGCAGCCTGATGGCCGGCCGGTAGGGTTGTTTGAAAGAGACAAGTATCTTGACCCAGTCGATCTCGTTGCAGCCTTCGGAGAAGTAATTGGCCAGGCCGAGCGGCTTGCACAGCTCGTTGAAGATCCAGAAATCGGATTTCGATTCGCCCTGCGGTGCGATCGCCGGCGCCTGGAACACGATGACCCGGTGATTGAGCTGCTGCTGGCCGTGGTGGCCGTAGCCGCCCAGCCCCGCCCACTCGCTGATGTCGGTGCGCTCGAAATTGGTGCACGCGGGCAGGATCACATCGGCGAACTTCGCCTCGCCCTCGAACCAGATCGACTGGTTGACGACGAATTCGAGATTCGGCGACTGATACATCTTCACCCAACGATTGGTGTTGTTCATGGTCGAGAGGATCGAACCGCCGTATTTGTAGAGCATGTGCACCGGCGAATGGCCGGGCGCCGGATAGGCAAAGCGCGCGAACTGGTGCTCGATGGATTTGCCGACCCACGGATAGCCTTCGGCTTTGCCCTCGGTGATCGCCTCCGGCACAAAAATGCGCGGGATGCGCTGGCCGTTGGAGTTCATGGTCGGCAGCTGCGGCATGCGCTGGTAGAGCTCGACCGGCATCGCGGTGTTTTCCAGATCGCCCGACATGCCGCCGTCGGCATAGCCGGGGAAATAGAAATTGAAATCGATCGGCGTGCCCCACTGCAGGTTGCCCATATTGATGCCGGGCTTGCCCAGGCCCTGCATGGCGGTGAGACAGACCATCACCCGCGCCCACGGAATGCCGGTCTGGTTGCGGCAGGCGCCGCCGTGGCCGTTGCCCCAGCCGCCGGGTGCCAGATAGACGCGCTTCTTGCCCCATTCGCGCGCCAGCGCGCGCACGTCTTTGGCGGGAACGCCGGTTTCTTTTTCTTGCCACTCAGGCGTTTTCGCAACGCCGTCGTCGTCGCCGACCAGATACGCTTTCCATTTGTCGAAGCCGACGGTGTGCGTCTCGACATAGGATTTGTCGTAGAGGTCTTCCTTGATCCAGACGTAGGCGATCGCCATCGCCATCGCGACCGAGGTGGTCGGCTTCGCCGCGAACCATTTGCCGGGCAGGAACTGCGCGGTGGCGTTGTAATAAGGATCGACGTGGACGACCTTGATGCCGAGTTTTGGATCTTTTAGCCACTGCCGCCGCGTGGTGCCTTCCTGGGCGCCGTAAGAGCCTGAGGTCGATTCCGGGTCCGCCGCCCACGACACGATCATGTCGCAGTTCTGCAAACAGTCCTCGACAGTACCGTAGGTCTCCGACTGGCCGACGCGCAGCGTGTGGCCCCAGTGATGCACCGCGCCCCAATACCAGCCTTCCCAGGAATTCGGGATTGTGATGGATGCGCGTCATGCCGACCGCATTGGCGAAGCGGAACAGCGCCGAGAGGTAATAGCCGATATTGCCCCAGGTGTGATGCGAGCCGTGGGAGAAGGTGATGGCGCCCGGGCCGTATTCGCGTTTCTGCCGCTTGATCTCGTCGGTGACGAGCTTGATGGCCTCGTCCCAGGAGATGCGCACGTAGCCGGACTTGCCGCGGTTTTGCGGATTGCGTTCGCCGTTCGGATCGTAATCGACCCGCTTCATCGGATAGAGCAGGCGGTCCGGCGAATAGACGATGGATTTCGCGTTCTGGCCGTGCGGCGCCAGCGTGGTCTTGCGCGGCGGCGTGAGTTTTTGGCCCTTGGCCTCGATGGTCCACGACGCGCCGTCGTCGTCGGTCAGGTCGATCGGCGTCAAACGTATGATCTTGCCGTCCTTGACGTCGACGAACACCGGCCCGCCATTGGTCATGTTGCAATAGCGCGTGATGCCGCGGCGCAGTTTGGTGCCGTATTTGAGGCCCGCCGACTGGCTCAGCATCAAGGTCTGGGCGAACCAGTTGGTCAAATATTCCGGGCCGTCGACGGTGAGATTGAAATCCTTCTGCGCATTGATCTGGTCGAGCCAGTTGATCGGCGGCATCAGCAGCGAAGCGCCGATCTTGGCGTTCTTGAACATCAGCTTGATGTCGGGCTTGGCGTGCAGGCCTGAGCCGGTCGTGATCACGCCGTCGTTGAAGGCGTACCAGCGCCCGATCTCCTCGTCGCGCGTCATGATCTGCGCCACGAGATTGTGCTCCTTCACCCGCGCCTTGAATTTCGGATGCCGCCTCGCCGCATGTTTGAGGAGTTGCGCCGCGCCGAACAGGATGATGGGCAGCTTCATCGTGGCAAACGCCATGTCTTCCTCCTCATTTCGCGCCGCAGCGCGCGAGTCCGTTCCGCGCGGGGCATGTCCCCTTAACAGGCGCGGCCGGCTCGAAGGGCTGATTTTGCAATAATTCCGTCGCGATTGAAACCGGCTCTACCTCATAGCTGCTGCACTTGGACAGGAAAGGGCGTCGCGGTGGACGCAATCTCCTCCCTCTCCCCGGCGGGGAGAGGGATGGGGTGAGGGGGCTCGGACCTATCGGTAAGTCCCGAACCCCCTCACCCCCACCCTCTCCCCTGCGGGGCGAGGGGGCCGCATGAGCGTGCGGCACCAATCCGTACTTCTGAACGCTAGCGCACAACGATATTGCGCATCTCGGCCTGCCGGCCGGCCAAAAACAGCCGCATATTGTCGACGATCAGCGGCATGATGAAATCCTCGTATTCGACGACGTAGCCGCCGATATGCGGCGTGATGAAGACGTTGGGCAGGTCCCAGAATGGGCTGTCGGGCGGCAGCGGTTCGGTCTGGAACACTTCGAGGGCGGCGCCGGCGATGCGGCGTTCGCGCAGCACCGCGAGGAGTGCTGCCTCGTCGACGGTCTGGCCGCGGCCGGCGCTGATGTAATAGGCGGTGGGTTTCATGGCGTCGAACACCGCGGCGTCGAACAGACCGATATTATCGGGGCTCGCCGGCAGCATGTTGATGAAGTAGTCGGCGCGGCGCACCGCTTCGAGGATCCGACCGGTCGCGATCATCTCGTCGAAGCCCGCCTCCTGGCGCGGCGTGCGCGTGACGCCGATGACGTGCATGCCCAGCGCCTTGAGCAACTCGCCGATGGCGGCGCCGACGACGCCGGTGCCGGCGATCACGGCGGTCTTGCCGTGCAGCGTGCTCCATAGCCGCCGTTCCCAGAAATGCGCCTTCTGGTCGCCGACCGCGCGCACCGCGTCGCGGCTCACCGCCATCATCATATAGACGACCTGCTCGCGCATCGGCGGCCCATGAATGCCGCGGCCAGAGGTGATCAGCACGTTTGGCTTGAGCGACGGACAGCGCAGAAAATGATCGACGCCGGTCGCCAGCGACTGGATCCATTGCAGCCGCGGCGCGCCGGCGAGCATGAAATCCTGCACCTCGATGCCGAACATCATCATGACATCGATATCGCCAAGATCGCCCGTGACTTCGCTTTTGTTGTGGAAGAGCTGAAATTGCAACGCGGGAAATTTTTCGCGCAGCGCATCGCGATACATCTCAGCATGGACGTCGACGATGAGAACTTTGGTCATACCTGTGGCAGGCCCAGGTATTTCGCGGCATTGCCGAAGGCAATGTCCTGTCGCAGCGGCTCCGCCAGCGCCACATGATCGAGAAACTCGCCGGCCTCCTGCGCCAACTCGAAAGGATAATCGGCGGCGAACATCACGCGGTCTTTGCCGAGTGCGGCCAGCGTGCAGTTGAGCGGCTCGGCTGAGCACATGCCCGACGTGGTCACCACGATATTCTGCTTGATGTATTCCGACGGCGGCTTGGCGAGCTTGACGCCGTAGAGCTTTGCTCGGCTGTCGAAGCGCCAGAGCAGGAACGGCAGCGTCTCGCCGAGATGGCCGAGCATCAACTTGGCGCGCGGGAAGCGGTCGAACAGGCCGCTGAACACCAGACGCAAGGCATGCGAGCCGGTCTCAAATCCCCATTCCCAGGTGGCGCGGCGCAGGCCGGCGACGCCTTCAAGCGCCGGGGAGGGAGTGATCGGATCGGTGGGATGAATATAGATCGGCGCGCCGAGTGCTTCGGCGCGCTCCCAGAACGGGTAGAGCGACGGATGATCCAGATACTGTCCGTGGGTGTGGCCGTTGATCATGGCGCCAGCGAATTTCAGCTCGCGCATGCAGCGCTCGAGCTCGTCGGCGGCGCCGCGCGGGTCCTGCATCCCCAAATGCGCGAAGCCGGAATAGCGGTCCGGGCGTTTGCCGATTTCGCCCGCGAGAAAATCGTTGGCCTCCCGCGCAACGCGCGTCGCGGTTGCGACGTCGCGCTCGATCTGGACGCTGGGACCGGCGATGGACAGAACGGAGCGCGCGATGCCGGCCTGATCCATCGACTGCAGGCGCTGCTCGCCGAAATCGGTCAGGCGCGCCAAGAGATTGGCGGCGTGCTTCGGATCGACATTGCCGACGGTCGTGCGCCAATAGGTCTCGTGTCCGGGAGCCAGAAAATGCTCCTCCAGCGCAATCTTTCGCACCATGCGTTCCTCGATTGTTTCCCCGCAAGCCGGGCTTGACCCAAGCGGCCGACGACGGGTCTATAACCGATATCCAGTGTAGTGGTATACCGCCCAATGCTATAAGCGTGGCAGTGCGTGGGCGTGCTAGGGAGGTTGTAAGTGGTCAAGAAAATACGTGGCGTGGCGTTGGAGGAAAACCTCGACAACACGATGGGGCTCGAGTTCTACAACCTGTCCCATCGCTTCGGCTACCAGTCGCCGAATTGGCCGTATTTCGAAGACGTCAAGATCGAGCGCATCCATTACATGGCGAAGTCGGGCGTGCTGTCGCAGCGCATCACGACGTCGATGCACAACACCACCCATATCGACGCGCCGGCGCACGTGGTGCAAGGCACGCCGTTCATCGACGAAGTGCCGCTGCCGCACTTTTTCGGCTCCGGCATCGTGGTGTCGATCCCGAAGAAGAAATGGGAGCAGATCACCTACGACGACCTGGAGAAGGCCGCCGGCAAGATCGTGCGGCCGCGCGACGTGGTGATCGTCAACACCGGCTGGCACAAGCTCTACGAAGACAGCGAGGATTATTTCTGCCGCGCGCCGGGTTTTGTGCCATCCGCCGGCGAATGGTTCGTCGAGAAGAAGGTCAAGGTCGTCGGCCACGATACCCAGGCCAACGATCATCCGCTCGCCACCGCGATCGGCCCGCAACGCAACGGACCGCTGCATCCGCATCTCGCCGACGAATACAAGAAATGGTCCGGCGGCCGCGACTGGAAAGAGGATTTTCCGGAATGGGAGCCGGTGCACCGCATCCTGTTCAAGAACGGCATTTTGGGCATCGAGAATGTCGGCGGCGACATCGACAAGGTCACCGGCCGGCGCTGCACGTTTGCGTTCTTTCCATGGAACTGGGACCGCGGCGACGGCTGCATCATCCGCCTGGTGGCGATGATCGACCCGAAGGGCAGCTACCGGATCGAGAAGGGGGAGAAGCTCTGATGATCGTTCGCAAGTTTTCCGAGGCCAAGCCATACGAAGCGCCGAACCATCGCGACTACAAATCGTTCCGCGTCTACGGCGCCGAGATGGGCGGCTCGCAGTCGCTGGTGTTCGGCATCTCGCACTTTCTGCCGGGCGGCGGCGCCGGCCCCGACGCCTCGCCGCCGGAGAAGATCTATTACGTGCTTTCGGGCGAGCTCACGGTGATCGTCGGCGGCAAGGAGACGGTCGCCAAGGCCGGCGACAGTGTCTACATCGGCCCGAACGAAAGCCGCGAGATCATCAACCGCAGTAATGAGGTCTGCACGATTGCGGTCGCCGTTGCGCCGGTGAAGTGACATTCTTTCCTCCCCCTGAAAGGGGGAGGAGGCGAGCGAAGCGAGCCAGGTGGGGGTCCGCGGCGGCGACGCTTGCGCAAGCTTCACGGCCGCGGACCCCCACCTTACCTCCCCCTTTCAGGGGGAGGACAAAAGAAAGAGAAACAGTGAGTACATCATGTCCGAAGACTTCCTGAAAAACCCGCTCTCCCTGTTCGACGTCAAAGGCAAGACCGCACTCATCACCGGCGCCACCGGCGCGTTCGGCGCGCTTGCGGCCCAAGTGCTGGCCGGCGCCGGCTGCAATCTGGTGCTCGCCGCCGGCGGTGCCGAGGCACTGAAAAAGATCACGGCCGATTGCGAAAAGCTTGGCGCCAAGGTCGAGGCGATCAATATGCGGCCGAGCTCGGCGGCGAACTGCGACAAGATCGTCGAAGCCGCGGTGAAGCGCTTCGGCGGCGTCGATATCGTAGTCCTGGCCGCCGGCATCAACAAAGTGCAGAAAATCGTCGATCAGCCGCCGGAAGCCTTTGCCGAAGTCATGGACGTCAACGTCACCCAGTCGTGGCTGATGGCGCGTGCGGCCGGCAAGCAGATGCTGGCCCAAAACCGCGGCGGCAAGGTCATTCTGATGTCGTCGGCGCGCGGTCTGCTCGGCCATCCGGCCGGCTACACCGCCTACTGCGCCTCGAAATCGGCGATCGACGGCATCACCAAGGCGCTCGGCTGCGAATGGGGCGATACCGGCATCACGGTGAATGCCATCGGGCCGACGGTATTCCGTTCGCCGCTGACCGCCTGGATGTACGAGGACAACGAGCGCTCGACCGCGGTGCGCAAGGGCTTTATTGCCCGCGTACCAAAAGGCCGCCTCGGCGAGCCGTCCGATCTCGCTGGGCCGCTGCTCTTCCTCGCCTCCAAGGCATCGGATTTTTACACCGGCCACATCCTCTATGCCGACGGCGGCTATACGGCGGGCTGACCATGGCAAAGGCGCGCATCGCCGTCGTCGGCGCCGGCCTGATGGGCCACGGCATCGCGCAGGTTTTTGCGCTGGCCG
This sequence comes from uncultured Alphaproteobacteria bacterium, assembly GCA_963831975.1. Lineage (GTDB taxonomy): Bacteria > Pseudomonadota > Alphaproteobacteria > Rhizobiales > Xanthobacteraceae > BOG-931. Next base: position 88,088 of record CAWHSO010000010.1, on the reverse strand, counting down.
GCCACGAGGTGAAGATCACCGACACGGTGGTGAAAAATCTCGACAGCGTGGCGGCGCGCATTGCCGCCAACTTGCGCGATCTTGGCGAAGACGAGAGCGCGGTCGAGCGCGTGCAGCCAAGCGTCGATCTCACCGATGCGGTGCATGACGCCGACTACGTGGTCGAGGCGGTGTCGGAAAATCTCGAGCTTAAGAAGAAAATTTTCGCCGAGCTCGAGCGCCGCACCCGTCCGGACACCATCCTCGCCAGCAACACTTCGGTGATCCCGATCACCGCGATCATGCAGGATTTGAGCCGCCGCGAACGCGCGGTCGGCACCCATTGGTGGAATCCACCGTTCCTGGTGCCGCTGGTCGAAGTCATCGGCACGCAATGGACCTCGCAACGTACGATCGAATGGACCATGGAGCTGCATGCGGCAGCGGGCAAAAAGCCGGCGCATGTCAAGAAAGACGTACCGGGCTTCATCGGCAACCGGCTGCAGCACGCGCTGTGGCGCGAGGCGATCTCGCTGGTCGAGCACGGCATCTGCGACGCCAAGACCGTCGACGACGTGGTCAAAGCCTCGTTTGGCCGCCGCCTCGCCGTGCTTGGGCCGATGGAGAACGCCGATCAGGTCGGCACCGACCTCACGCTCGCCATCCACGACGTGGTGCTGCCGGCGATCGAGAACCGGCCGGGACCGTCGCCCTATCTGCAGGATCTGGTGGCGAACGGGAAGCTCGGTTTCAAATCCGGCGAGGGTTTCCAGAAATGGAGCCCGGAGCAACAGGCGGCGCTACGTGCCCGGGTGATGCGACATCTGAAAGCGATGCGGGATACCTAACTAAACCCTCCCCCCTGTGGGGGAGGGTAGGGTGGGGAGTCGGGAGTGATACTCAGCGAAGACGTATGAACAGGCGTCTCCGCTGAGTATCACCTCCCGACCCCCACCCCTAACCCCTCCCCACAAGGGGGAGGGGAATTGCGATGCCGCTCGTCGCGCGCAACACCGGCATCACTTCGTCGGCGAATAACTTGATCGATCGCAAACATTCGTCGCGCGTCAGATCGCCGAACGCGAATTGGCCGACGACGTAATTGCATTGCGTTTCGGCGAGCTGCGACTGCAAGAACGCGGTTACCGTCTTGGGCGACCCGGCAATGCCCTGGCCGACCTGAACCAGCGCATCCCATTGCGGCGGCCGCGGATGGGTTTGCGCGCGGCCGCGAAGCCTCGGCAAATGGGTGAAGCTGCGATGCCAGGGCAGATAGGCGCGGCGGGCGAGGCGTAGCGCCTCGGCATCGGTCTGCGCCACCACGATGAAGCGGCCGAGGCCGAGCTTTGGCATCGCCGCGCCCGGATGCGGCGGGCGCCACGTCGCGCGATAGCGTTCGATCGACAGCCGTGTATCGGCGGGTGAATTGAGGCTGACGACGTTGAGGTTACGCTTCGCCGCGCGCTCGGCGCTGTCGGGCGCGTGCACGCCGTACCACAGCGGCGGGTGCGGCTTTTGCAGCGGCTCGAGCTCCATCGGCACGTTGTCGAAGGAAAAATACTTGCCGTGGAAATCGAGCGTCTTGTGCGTCAGCCCGCGCAAGATCACGTCCAGGGCCTCGGCGTAAATATCCTGCCGCTCCTCGGCATCGACACCGAAATATTCGGCTTCGATAGGCGAGGCGCCGCGACCGAAGCTGAGCTCCAGCCGTCCGCCGCTCATCTGGTCGAGCATGCAGATTTCCGAAATCAGCCGCAGCGGATGGTACAGCGGCAGCACGAAGACCAGCGGGCCGAAGCGCAGCCGTCGCGTGCGCTGCGCCACCGCAGCGAGGAAGACGTTCGGCGACGGCGCCATGCCGAGCGGCGTCGAATGATGCTCGGCAATATGATAGGCGTAAAAACCGGCGCGGTCGTACGCTTCGGCGATTTTGAGACGGTCCTCGTAGAAATCCGGCAGCTTCTTGCCCGGTGCGATCGAGATGATCGAAGACGCCGAATTCCATTGCCTATTCCTTCTTCCACGCGCAATCGTTCGATCAGCGTAAGGCTGTCCGGCAATTTGTCCAGACCGAGCACCGCATCGACCAATGCGTCCTGCTGCGTTTCCTGCATGACGCCGCGCGTCAACTTGCGGAATTTCGCGACGATGTCGTCAGCGCTGGCGAACGATTGCTCGCTGCCGCGCGGCGCCTCGCGGGTCTCGCTTTCGACCGAACCGTCGCGGAAACGGATATCGACGCGCACCTTGTGCCGAGAGCCGGCGCCGAGCGCGGTGATGGCCGGATCGTGCACCACCTTCACTTTGCGCGAAAGTTTTATGCGCGCTGCGTCGTCGACGCAGTCGGCGGTGAACTCGTCGACGAACACGTCGCCCTCGATCAAGAGCGTGGCGACGCAGAACGGCAGGTTGAGCTGCGCTGAGGTCAGCCCTTCCGGCCGGTACGGCCAGCCGACGTGATCGACGGTGACCTGCGAGCCGTGCACGACGATCTCGTCGATGTCGTCGAGCGTGAACGGCCGGCGCTTGCGGATATCGCGGATGGCGTCGAGCGTGGTGTGGTTGGAGCCGACGCAGGAATAGAATTTCAAGGAAATGCGCAGCGTCTCGAAGCGCTCGCCGAGGTCTGCGCTCAGCTCTTCGAGATTGAAACGGTCTTGCGAGCGCGAGAACGTCGTGCAGAAGCCGCCATAGGGTGCCTCGAACACGTCGACGATGCCGGTGAAGCCGTCCTTTGCCAGTAGCGCGCCGTAAAGCCCGCTCTGCGCGGCGCGGCCGGCATGCATGCGCTTGACCATGGCGCCGTATTGCGCCGCCATCAGGCCGGACGATTGGGTGCCGGCGATGCCGAGCGCGTGCACGGTTTTTTCGGCATCGAGCCCGAGCCCGCGCGCCGCGCCGGCCGCGGCGGAGAAAATCCCGACCGTGGCGCCGGAATGCCAGCCCTGGCCGATATGCTCTTGCCCCATGCACAGGCCGACGCGCGGCCCGATCTCGTAGCCGGCGACCGCCGCGGTGAGGAGATCGCGGCCGGACAGTTGCGCGTGGCTTTCGGCAACGGCGATCAGCGCCGGCAGCGTCACCGCGCCGACATGGAGCACGGCTTTGCGGTGCACGTCGTCGAGCTCAAACCCCTGCACCTGGGTGCCGTTGAGCAGCGCCGCATGCGGCGACGATAGTTTCCGGTCGGTGCCCCAGATCGACGTCGTGCGCGTCGCATCGAGCGCTTCGAGCGTGGCGCGCAAGATGCGGCACCATTCGAGGTTGGCGCCGTAGATGGCGCAGCCGAGCGAATTGAGAATGAGGAGTTTTATCCGCTCGCGGACCTCGGCTGGGAATTTGCTCGTAGGTCAGGCCGGAAACGAATTCGGCGATCTTGCGGGTGTGGACGTTCGTCGTGATCATGCAGATGCGTATAATACGGCCATACTGGCTTGCGATAGAGGGGCGCCGCCTGCCCGGCAACGCCAAGAACCGACCAAGAGCTGGCCCTGAGCCGATGATCAACTCCAGAGCGCAACCCTGCGACGAAGCCGCGATCCGCGCCACCGCCGCGGCGGGACATTGCGCCGCCAACGCCAAGCCGTGGGTCTTGGCGGCGACGATCCTCGCCTCGAGCATCGCCTTTATCGACGAATCCGTTGTCAACGTCGCGCTGCCGGCGATCGAAACCGAGCTCGCAACCTCGGTTGCGGTGATCCAATGGCTGGTCAATGCCTACACGCTGTGCCTGTCGGCGTTTGTCTTGACCGGCGGCGCGGCGGGCGACCTGTTCGGCCGCCGCCGCATCTTCGTCCTCGGCATCGCGATCTTTGCCGCCGCGTCGATCTGGTGCGGCCTGTCGCCGACCGTCGCGCAATTGATCTTGGCGCGCGCCATCCAGGGTGTCGGCGCCGCGCTGTTGATCCCGTGTTCGCTCGCGATCATCGGCGCGACCTTCGACGACGCCGAGCGCGGCAAGGCGATCGGCACCTGGGCCGGCTTTTCCGCCCTTGCCACTGCCGTCGGCCCACTGTTGGGCGGCTGGATCGTCGATCACGTGACGTGGCGCTGGATTTTCCTGATCAACCCGCTGCTCGCGCTCCCGACGCTGTGGATCGCCATCCGTAAGGTCCCCGAAAGCCGCGACGTCGACGCCAAAGGCGGCCTGGATTGGCGAGGCTCGCTGCTGGCGCTGGCCGGGCTCGGCAGCGTGGCTTTTGGTTTGATCTCCGCGCCGATCTCCGGCTGGAGCAATGCCGTCGTCGTGGGCGCGCTGCTGATCGGAGGCGTGCTGCTGGCCGCTTTGATCGCGGAGGAGGCACGCAGCCGCGCGCCGATGTTGCCGCTTCGGCTGTTTCGCTCCCGCGCCTTCAGCGCCGTCAATGTCTTGACGCTGCTGCTTTACGCGGCGCTTGGCGGCGCATTCTTCTTCCTGCCTTTCGCGCTCATCCAGGTGGGGGGATATTCCGCCTTTCTTGCCGGTGCGGCTTTCCTGCCGTTCACATTGATCATGGGCGCGCTGTCGCGCTGGGCAGGCGGTTTACTCGACCGCTACGGGGCGCGTGGGCCTTTGGTCATCGGTCCCGCCATCGCCGCGCTCGGCTTCGCGCTGCTGGCGTGGCCGATCGGTGGCGGATCGTACGTCGCTTTTTTTGTTCCCATATCGATCCTGGCACTTGGCATGGTGATCAGCGTCGCGCCGCTCACCACCGTCGTGATCAGCGCGGTGCCCGACCACGAGACCGGCGTTGCCGCCGGAATCAACAACGCCGTTGCCTCGGTGGCGAACCTGCTGGCTGTCGCCATCTTCGGTGCCTTGGCGCTTGGGTTATACGATCGTGCGTTGGATGAGAGCATCAAAACCAAACCGGTGTCCGGCGAGGTCAGGCAGGCGATCGAGAGCGCCCACGGGCAATTCGCCGCCGTGCCGGCGTTGGCCGCGGTTCAAGGCGACGATCGCGACGTCGCTGCGGGCATCATCAAGGAATCGCTGGCGCACAGTATCCGGGTCGTCATGCTGACCTGCGCGGCGCTGGCTTTGGCGGGAGCGGCGAGTGGCGCGCTGCTGCCAGGCCGCGCCGCGAAGCCGCCGGGTCCTTGATCGATTTATTGTGCCGCGCTACGCGCCTTCACGCTGTCCCACCACGGGCAGACGCCAGACATGGTTTGGTAATTGCCGTCCATCACTTGCACCGGGCGGCGAAAACCGTCGGCGGCGTTTTTGAGCCGCAGCGCGCGGGCTTTGGCGTTGTCTTCCTTCGACAGCCAGACTCTGTCATGGCCCCACATGCTCGGGCCTTCCTTGCGCTCGGACGCCTGCCAGGTGGCGACGTCGATCGAGCGCGCACCCCAGCCGTATTCGACCATGAAGGCCGACGGCGTCCACGAGTAGAACGAGGTGATGAAATCGCTGGTGTGACGGCCGAGCGTCACGCCGACACGGCCTTCTTCGCCGAGCGCCAGATCGTAGCCTTGGCCGACGTCGTCGAAGCTGAACAGCTCCATCATGATGTGATGGACCGCGTTCTTGCCGGTCTGGATGAAGGCCAGGCTGTGGTGGCGCGGGTTGAGATGCAGGAACCGCGCGACGAACGGATGATCGTAATAATCGGTCAGCCGGAAGCCGAGCGTTTCGCGATAGAACGCCATCAGCTTATCGATGGTTTCTGGCGGTGTCGACATTGAGCACGACATGGCCAAGGCCGAGCGGGCCGGTACGAAAACCCGAGATCGAGCGTCCGGGCCTGAACGGCTCGGCCGTGGTTTCGGCGCCATGGAAGAACTCCAGCCGGTTGCCGAGCGGATCGTTGAACACGATCAGATCTTTCACGTGGCGTTCGCCGGCCAGCGCGCGGGCGCCGCGCGCCACCTTGATCTCGTTCCTCTCCAGATGCGCCGCAATGGCGTCGAGTGCCGCGGCGTCGGCGACCTCCCAGCCGAAGAAGCCGATACCCTCGCCGCCGTCGGCGTCGACGATGATGCGCTGCTTGCGGTCGTCCATGCGGAAGGCGAGCGTCGAGCGCGATTTGTCGATGCGCTGCAGGCCGAGCAGGCCCGAGCCATAGCTCGCCCAGTCGGCCAAATCCTTGGCGCGCACGCCGACATAGCCCAAAGCCTGCGGAGCCGAAGCTTCAGTCACCATTGGCAAACCTCACGCAAACGTTGCCATCCTTTTACACCGATGGCATGAGGGGTGGAACCGTCGTCCCCGCGAAAGCGGGGACCCATAATCACGGATCGGGCAGATTTGTCTCGGACGGTGGCTATGGGTTCCCGCTTTCGCGGGAACGACAATGAGAAATGAGCCATGCCCGAGCGTACCAAACCGCCGTTCCGCGCCGACCATGTCGGCAGCCTGATCCGGCCCGACGCGCTGATCGCGGCGCGGGAGGCGGCCGAGAAAGGCGAGATGCCGCCGGCCGAGCTGACCCGCATCCAGCACGACGCGATCCGCGGCGTGGTGCGCCTGCAGGAGGAGATCGGACTGAAACTCGTCACCGACGGCGAATACAACCGCTTTTCCTGGCAGCGCGATTTCCTGCTCAAGATCGGCAACGTCAGGCCGATGGCGTCAAAACTCACGGTGCGGTTTCATTCCGCCGCCGGCACCCGCGACCACGCGCCGCCGTCGCTGCAGGTCGCAGGCCTGCTGTCGCGGCCTGCGGGCATTTTCGTCGACGATTTCAAGTTCCTCAAATCCGTCGCCGCGGTCACGCCGAAGATCACCATTCCGTCGCCGACCATCGTGCATTTCCGCGGCGGCCGCGAGGCGATCGACGCCAAGGCCTATCCGGAGATGGATGCGTTCTACGACGATCTGGCGGGCGTCTATCGCGCGGAAATCCGCGACCTCGCCGACGCCGGCTGCCGCTATTTGCAGATCGACGAGGTCAATCTCGCTTATCTGTGCGATCCCGAATTGCGCCGGCAGGTCGCCAATATCGGCGAGGACCCGGCGACGCTGCCGAAGACCTACGCCAAACTGCTCAACGCTGCGATCGCCGGCAAGCCTGACGACATGACGGTGTGCATGCATCTGTGCCGCGGCAATTTCGCCGGCGCCTGGATCGCCGATGGCGGCTACGAGCCGATCGCGGAATTGCTGTTCAACGACATCGGTGTCGACGGCTATTTCCTGGAATACGACTCGGCGCGCGCCGGCGGTTTTGAGCCGCTGCGTTTCCTGCCCAAGGGCAAGATCGCGGTGCTCGGCCTCGTCACCACCAAAAGCCCGAACATGGAGACGAAGGACGAGCTCAAGCGCCGCATCGACGAAGCCAGCCGCTACGCGCCGCTGGAGCAATTGGCGTTATCGCCGCAATGCGGCTTCTCCAGCGGCATCGGCGGCAACGCCATGACGGTGGAGGATGAGATCGCCAAGCTCAGATTAGTCGTCGAGACGGCGCGCGAGGTGTGGGGAACGGCGTGACGGCACCGGCCAAGCGCCGGTGCCGCATCCGATCGGAAAGATCAATCAGGCCGATTTGCGCCACGGCACCAGCATCGACACGCGGCGCTTATAGGAGCGGTATTGATCGCCGAACAGGTCGATCAGATCGCGCTCCTCCAGCCAGATGCCGACGAAGATGTAGGCCGTCGTCACTGCCGCGAACAGCAGATGGCCGACGGTCATCGTCGGCGCCGCCCAGAACGCGATGATGAAGCCGAGATAAATCGGATGCCGCACGAAATGGTAGAACAGCGGCGTGCGGAACCGCGGCGTCGGCATCGCACGGCCGGTAAGATTGTTCGCCACCTGATGCAATCCGAACAGCTCGAAGTGATTGATCAGGAACGTACTGGTCAACACGATCAGCCAGCCGATGAACGACAGGCCCGTCACCGCCATGGCGAGGCGCGGATCGGCGATCTGCCAGACGACCGCCGGCATCGGCTGCCACTGCCAGATCAGAAGCGCGAGCGCCAGGCTCGCCAGCAGCACGTAGGTCGCGCGTTCGACCGATGGCGGAACGATTTTCGTCCACCATCGCTTGAACTGCGGACGCGCCATCACGCTGTGCTGAACGGCGAAGACGGACATCAGCACCAGGTTGACGATCAGCGCTGCCAGCGTAGGTGCTCCTGTTCCACCGTCGATGGTCTTTGGCACCACCAAGTCTTCGACGAAGCCGATGGCGTAGAGAAAGGTGACGAAGAACACGACGTAGGATGCGATGCCATAGAGAAACGCGATAATCCGTCCGACGACATTGCCTTGGCCGCGTGTGTCCAGTGCCTGGATCTGGGTCATGATCTCCTCCGGTCCGCTGGGATCGCGGGGTTTGTGATCGCGCAGGATGCCGCAGGTGCGACCGAAAGACTTTGTCCGACCCTTGATTTGCCCATGAGATGGGCTTGATTATTCCTTGAGGCCGGCGCCGTATGCCGATAGCAGGGCGACGACGTGGAATTTCTCTTTTCCGATCATAGGCTTGATACCGGCCGGCGGGAGCTGCGCCGCGGCTCCGAGGCCATTGCCGTGGAGCCGCAGGTCTTCGATCTGCTGGTCTACCTGGTGGAGAACCGCGACCGAGTCGTCAGCAAGGACGATCTCATTGCTTCGGTCTGGGGCGGCCGGATCGTGTCGGATTCGACCTTGACCAGCCGCATCAACGCCGCGCGCAAGGCCGTTGGCGACAGCGGCGACGCGCAAAAGCTGATCCGCACCATCGCCCGAAAGGGTATTCGCTTCGTCGGCGACGTAAGGGTGGTGGGAGGCGGCGGACCGTCTCGTGCCGGCGGTTCGGCAGACGACGTCCACGAGCGCTCGCGTCAGACGCCGCCGCTGCCCGACCGTCCCGCCATCGCCGTGCTGCCCTTCACCAATATGACCGACGATCCGGCGCAGGAGTATTTTTCCGACGGCATCAGCGAGGACATCATCACCGCGCTGTCGAAGCTGCGCTGGTTCTTCGTGATCGCGCGTAATTCTTCATTCATCTACAAGGGCAAGGCCGTCCATTTGAAGCAGGTCGCCGAGGAGCTCGGCGTCGGCTATGTGGTCGAGGGCAGCGTGCGCAAGGTCGGCGAGCGCGTGCGTATCACCGCGCAGCTCAACGACGTCGCCACCGGCAGCCACATCTGGGCGGAACGCTACGATCGCGATCTTGCCGACGTGTTCGCGGTGCAGGACGAAATCACCGAAGCCATCGTCGCCGCGATCGAACCGCAGCTCTATGCCGCGGAAAATTTCCGCGCCAGGCGCCAGGCGCCGGACAGCATGGATGCCTGGGACCTGGTGATGCGGGCGCTGTCGCATTATTGGCGGGTGACGCGCCAGGACAATGTCGTCGCCCAAGCGCTGCTCGAGAAGGCGACCGCGATCGACCCGCATTACGGCCAGGCGCTCGGCGTGCTCGCCACCAGCCATACATTCAGCGCCCATATGGGTTGGGAGGACATGGCGACTGTGGCGCCGATCGCCGAACGCGCCGCGGCGTCCGCGATCCTGGCCGATAGCGAAGACCCTTGGGCGCACTTCGCTTTGGGTGGCGTTTATTTGTTCGCGCGGCGCTTCGACGATTCATTGGCCGAGTTCGAGTTGGCGCTGCGGCTCAATCCGAACTTCTCGCTGGCTCAGGGTTATTATGGCCTGGCGCTGGCCTATTGCGGGCGCTGGCAAGAGGCCGTATCGGCCGCGCAGCGGGCCTTGCTGTTAAGCCCGCGCGATCCGCTGTCGGCGGTTTACTGCGGCATCGCCTCCTACGCGCAGTTCGTCGGACGCAACTATGACGAGGCGATGCGCCTTGCCCGCGAAGGCATCCGGCAGCGCGCGGATTTCGTCGGCGCTCACCGGGTGCTGACGGCTGCCGCCGGCATGGCCGGGCAGACCGATGCCGCCAAGGCCGCATTGCAGGAGCTGCGCCGCGCGCAGCCCAATATTTCGCTTGGCTGGATCGCAAGTCAGATGCCGATCCAGCACGACGCCGAGCGCGAGCACTATCTGGAAGGTTTTCGCCGCGCCGGCTTGGCGTAACGTCTGGAATCCGGGCGTCGGCAGCAGGTCCGCCCCGCAAGAAAGACGCAGCAGTCGCGACCGGGATTTCCAGTTCAGTGCGCGACGCGACTAGGACCATCGCGATCGTCCTCAAGGACCTGCGCGCGCGTTTCGGGCGTAACGCAAACGTGGTCGCCATCGAAGACGTCTCGCCAAACATACCCCGACAGGCATGAGTCCGCGCCATAAGGACCGCCCTTTGGATCGCGCCGCGAACCGGCGAGCATGTTGTCCTGGAGAGTTTGCTCATGAATTTTCACCGTGACGCACACGTTGTCGTCCGGTGTGGCTTTGCGCCGTACGTAGCCGGGTATGCATTGTTCGGTCTTCGCCACGGCGTGCGAAGCATTATCCTTTGGAAACCAATAATTTATGGCACCGACGAACCCAGCCAACGCGGTGAGGAACGCGGTCAAGGAGGTCAAGATGCCCGGCAGTGTCTGAAACCAGTTCTTTGGTGCGTCCTCGGTCATAATACTCCTCAAGCGTCAGGAGCGTCTGCGTTTCGCGCCGCTTGGCGCAACGGCATGGAGCTTGAATGCCTTCCGCACGTTGCGGAAGGTGCGCGCGAACCAATGGCGACTTATTTCTTTTCGAATTGCTCGCCCCCGCGAACAAAATCGCTACCATTGCCGCCAATTTACGACGTGTCCGGCATACTCGCAAGAGCCGAGATGATTCCTCGATGCTACCCGAGATAGCGTCAAGCCTGCTTTATGCGGGCACGGCCTAAAACCCGAGCGTCGGCACGACATCCGCCGGCGGCGTTTGCCAGCGTTTGGCCGGGCGGCCCTCGGCGATGGCGCGGAATTCGCGCGTCAGGATTTTTCGCCACAGGATGATCGCGGCATCGGAGCGGCCGAGCCGTTCGGCGTCGCGATCCTCGACGCGGCCTTGGCCGGCCTGCACGGCGATATCCTGCACGATGGCGAGATCGGGGTGAACCACGTCGGCAAAGCGCTGCTTGCCCGACCAGATGTCGCGCACCACGTCCATCACCGGCGGCGCCGCCGCGACGCTGCGGTCATATTCGGCGCGCTTTGCCCGATAGGCGTCTGCGTCCTTGCCGGTGACTGCGACATGGCTGGTGATCAGCCACAAATGGTTCTCGTCATCGACCGGGGTGAAACTGAAATAGATTTCCGTCCAGCCGCCGACACCGTCCATGCCGGCGAGCGGCGGCACGATCACGCGCGTGAGGTTCGGCGCGTAATGCAAGGTGTGCCGGACCTTGCCCGACTTGCGCGTGCCGTAGCGCAGCATGCCCCAATCGGTCTCTTCCGCGGTGATGATCGGCAGGTCGGCGGACAATTTGGCATGCGAGCCACCCGGCTGGTGGGCGAAAGCGACATGCACCTCGTCCATGCTGTTCTCAAAGCTCTGCAGATAATTGCAGGGCACCTGCTCGACATTCCAGACCTGGATCAAGCCTTCGGTGGAGCGGTGCGGAAAATGCGGGAACGGCGGCGGCTCGCCGGGGCCGAAATAGCCGAAGATGAGGCCGAGATATTCGCGGGTCGGATAAGTGCGCAGCGCCACCTTGCGGGCAAAGCCCGCTTCCTCGGCCGGCTGGTCGACGCACTGGCCGCAACTGTCGAACTTCCAGCCGTGATACACGCAGCGGATGGCATCGTCCTCGATCCAGCCCAGATGCAGCGGCGCGCCGCGATGCGGACAATGGTAGTCGACGACCTGCGCAATCCCGGAATGGCCGCGATAGAGCGCAAAATCCTCGCTCATGATGCGGATCGGCTTGGCGTGGCCGACGGGCAAATCCTGGCCGCGATAGAGCGCGTGCCAGAACTGCCGCATGAAAATGCCGCCGGGCGTGCCGGGGCGCGTGGTGGCGATGTCGATCTCGGCAGTTTCGGGCTTCGCGGTCTGCAGGCGCGATGACGAACGGCGTTCGATCAGCGTCATGGTTTTGTGCTCCCGGGAGCAACGTCGGAAATCAACTATAGCACGCCGCTATTCCGCCTTCAGGCCGGCCGCCTTGATGATCGGCCACCATTTGTCGATCTCGGCCTGGCGCAGCGCGCCCAGCGCCTCGGGCGAGTGCTGGTCGCTGTCCACGTTGTCGAGACCCATCTCGGTCATGCGCTTTTGCAGCTCGGGATCGGCCAAGCCTGCGGTCACGGCGGCGTTGAGCTTGGCGATGGTTTCCTTGGGCGTGCCCTTCGGTACCCAGAGCGCATTCCAGACCGAGGTGTAGAAGCCCGGCAGCCCGGACTCGTTCGCGGTGGGAATTTCCGGCGCGGCGTCGATGCGCTTCTTCGCCGTGACGGCGTAGCCCCTGATCCGGCCGTCATGCACCAACGGCAGGAAGCCGCCGGTCGTGGTGCACATGAAATTGATCTGCCCGGCGAGCAGGTCCTGCATCGCCGGCGGGCCGCCGCGATAAGGCACGAACTGCCATTTCGTGCCGATTGTCTTTTGCAACAGCAGGCCGCAGAGCTGTTGCATGGTTCCGGCGCCGACGGTGCCTTGCAACACCTTCTCGGGGCTTGCCTTGAACCACGCGATCAATTCTTGAAGATTTTTCGCCGGCACATCGTTGGTCGTCACCAAGAGGAACGGATAGCTCGGCAGCAGCGCCACCGGCTCGAAATCGGTCAGCGCATTGTAGGAGATCGCCATGGTGACCGGCGCGAACACCATGCTTTCGCTGTTGCCCAGCACCAGCGTGTAGCCGTCGGGCGCCGCGCGCGACACGCGGTCGACGCCGATCGTGCCGCCGCCACCGCCGATGTTCTCGATCACGATCGATTGGCCGAGCGAATTTTTCATCCGCTCGGCCAGCAGCCGGACTAGATTGTCGGTGACGCCGCCGGCGGGGTAGGGCACGACGATAGTGATCGGCCGCGACGGATAGGATTGCGCGAGCGCGGGCTGAGCTGCGCTGCAGAGCACTGTCAATGCCGCTGCGAGCAGCAGCCGCCAAGTTGGAATCACATGCATGCTCATACCGCCGAGAAAGCGGCCTTGATCGCTTGGATAGCACTCTGTTCGTGGTGATGATCTTGTCAAGGGTCGAGGACCGCCCATTAGCGCGTTTACGCGCGTCTTTGACGCGCTATGGGCGGCGGCGCTTTCGCGCCGCCCTTGACAAGATCATCACCACGAACAATCCAGCATCCAAGCGATCAAGGCCGCCATCCGATCACTTCGAATTATTGATTCCTTGCCGCCGGCTTGTCGGCCGCAGACGCAATGATAGTGTAGCGCGCCATGCCAAATCCCCCCATGCAACCGCCGACCCTCTCGCTTGCCGAGCGCGACCGCCGCTGGGCCAACATCCGCAAGCTCATGCGCGAGCGCGGCTTCGACGGCCTTCTGGTCGCGGGCTTCCGCTCGCGCGAAATGTACGAGACCTATATCAGCGACGATTACAACGAAGGCTGCGTGATCTTTCCGCTCGAGGGCGATCCGGTCGTCATCACCTGGGCGTACTTAAGGGTGATGCGGGCGCGCTGGTCGCAGGAACGCGGCACCACGCTGTGGGTCGACGATTATCGCGTGGCGACCAGTGGCACCGGCGTTGCCGAAGTCTTTCGTGAGAAGCATCTCGCCGAGAGCAACCTCGGCGTCGTCGGCTTGAGCTCGCAGGCGCCGACCGAAATCTACGGCGCCATTCCGGCCAATTTCTGGACGGAGCTCACCGCGGCGCTGCCCAAGGCGCGCTGGCAGGATATTTCCGAAGAGTTCAGCCACCTGATGCTGGTCAAGAGCGACGAGGAGCTGGCACAGGTGCGCTATGCCGCGCGCGCCGCCGAAGCGGCCTGCAAAGTTATCGCCGAAGTGGCGGCGCCGGGTGTCGGCGAGGAAGTAGTATTCGCCGAAGGCACGGCCGAGATGCTGCGTCACGGCATCGGCGTACGCTATCCGGTGATCGTCATGAATTCCGGGCCGCATACTTTGTCATGGGGCCCGCCGCGCTGGACCACGAGCGGCGAGGCGCCGCGCATCCTGCAGCGCGGCGACCTGATGCAGGCCGAGCTGATGCCGCTGTGCGGCAACCAGGAAGTCCAGGTGCAGATGACGGTGGCGCTCGATCCGCTCGACGATACCAACAAGACCTGCGAGCGCGTCGCACTGGCGTCCTACGCCGCCGGCATCAAGGCGCTGAAACCCGGAATAGCCTTCGCCGATCTGTTGGCGGCGATGGAGGAGCCGCTGAAGTCGGCCGGCTGCTGGGGCTATACGCCGCTGGTGCACTCGGTCGGGCCGCATTTTTTGGCCGGCCGCACTTTGGTCAATCAGGATCAAGTCAAGCTCGACGTGCGTTACGCCGGCGCCAACGCGGCGCGGGTGCGCCAGGCGATATTGCAGCCCGGCATGGTGTTCGCCTTCGAGCCCAATGCCTGCATCGACACCCACCGGGTCAATATCGGCGGTACCGTGATCGTGACCGCGACCGGATGTGAGGAGCTCAACCACATTCCGACGACGGTGACGCACAAGCAATAAGTGCTGCCCGGCAGCCGAGGTGGCCCTGTCAGGTCTTGTTCCCGACCGGAGCGATGGTATTGCCGGTCGGCGGCGTGTTGCCGGTTACCGACGTGCCGCCATCTGCCGGCGTATTGCCGGGTGTTTGCCTGTTGGCGCTTCCCAAAATGTAGCCAATGATCGAACCGAACAGGCCAAACGCCGGGGCGGTCTGGTTGGTCGAATAGCCGCCGGCGATGAGGATGAGGGAAGCGCAAACCACGATGACGACGATGACCAGCCGGACGATCTTCTCGGTGTCGGTAGCGACCGCCGATCTGAAAACCCACGCCACAAAAATCAAGCCGAAAATTCCAAAGGCGGTGACGAGGATCGTGAGCTTGAGCTGAAAATCGGCCTGGAGCTTCTGCTGTTCCATCGATGGAGCAGGCGTCGGCGAATTTTGATTGCCCGTATTATCCCCGCCCATGCTCGGGGGGACCTGCTTCGCTATCGTTGGCGGCGACGCCGGCTGCGAATGGGCGGTCGAGCCCGCGACGCAGGCCAGTAGAATGATGCTCAGCAAAAAAGCGACGAGTTTCATGGCGTCCCCCCAGGAATGCCGCCGCGCCGTTTGAAAGTGAGTCTTTATGATCTCGCGGGCAGCTTGACGTTGAGTTGGAACTATAGCCCGGTGCAATTTCCGAGACAATCTAAGCGAGAGCTTCTTCAGCCGCCGCGGCGCAAGCGGTGTTCAAGGCTTTGGCGATGGCGCTTGCGGTGTCAGCGGCTGCGGCGCGGGAACGTTTTTGAAACGATCGACGATGGTCGGCAGCAGCGTTGCAAATCGGGCCCGCTGCGCCGCCTGTTTCGGCTCCCATTGCTCACGCGGTAGGAATTTGGGCTCGTAATTCGGATCGTACTGTGTAACCATGGTCTTGCTGTAGAGCTTGCCCGGTCCGGGTGGCTCCTGCACTTCCGTTGGCGGATATTTCGCCAAACTGTCCTGCATTTCCTGCAGGCCAAATCGGCACAAATAATTGTCATTTGGCCGGCGCAGCGCTGTTTGTTGTTCGATCGCAATGACGGTCCGGAACAGAGTATCTTTGCGGTCATTCGGCATCTGCGCGACGAACTGCAGCTCGGCGGTATATCGCTGCATAATTGTATCGAAGTGATGCTGAGGCGCCGTTTGGTCCGGACATTTAGCGCCGTCCGCGTAGGTCAGCAACAGCGCGTAGACAATGGCGGCACCTGCCGTTTCCTTGAGATCTGCGAACTGGGGATTGGATGAGGCAATGCCCCATAACATCTGAGCGTAAAGCAACGGTACGATCTGACTTGCGCCCGCCAGCATGCGCGCCTTGGCCCAATTCAGGTTGGGAACGATCAGCGCCTTGTCCGGTCGCTTGAGCATCTTGTCGGCAAGTCCAGTGTAGTCGTGATCGGCAAGAAGCTTGTCCAGCGCGGATGCATTGTCGATTTCCGCTGCTGATTGCGGCTGCGGTGTCGACGGTCCGGCCTGTCCGAGCGGCTGTTGCGATTTGGCCTCGCTCGCGCAGAATAGGGTTGCCGCCAGCACACCGTGAATTAAAAGTCGGGATCGGCGCTTTGCCATGCCGAGTGCCGCTTCGTGGCGCGACGTAAGGAGACTTTCCGCCCCATTGTAAGTGCTCATCGCGATACTCCGCACGGCTACCGAGATGACGGAGCGCTAGACGTCTACGTTCACCAACTTACGCAGCCACACCTTGTTGTCATGGAACGCCGCGCCGCCATATGGCGCGATCGAGTTGGCGCCGGTCAGCGTGTTGATGCCGCGGCCGTCGGCGTAAGCCGAATTGGGCCACAGCGATTCCGCGATCAGCACGCCGCGGCGCACGCCGTCGAACAGCTTGGCATGGATTTGCACGCGGCCGCGCCGGTTGCCGAGCACGACCTTTTCGCCGTCGGCAATGCCACACGCCGCGGCGTCGTCGGGATTGATCATCACCGTCGGCCGTTGTTCGCGGCTGAGCGAGGTCGGCGTCTCGGTAAAGGTCGAATTGAGGAAGCCGCGCGCCGGCGAGGTCGCGAGCCGGAACGGATGCTCGGCGTCGGCTTCCTCGATCACGTCCCAATGGTCGGGCAGCGACGGAATGGGGCGCGAAGGTACGTTCCTGTGCCAGCGCCCGAACGGCACTTTGGGCCAGTCCGGCTTGAAGCGGAATTTGCCGTCCGGATAAGCGAAGCCGTTGAGATAATGCGCGGTAGCGAAATCCGGCTGGCAATCGATCCAGCGGTTGGCTTCGAGCTCGGCAAGGGTGCCCCAGCCGGATTTTTGCAGGGTGCCGTCGATCAGGTCGCGCGCCGTCATGGCGAAGCC
The DNA here is from genome assembly GCA_963831975.1 of uncultured Alphaproteobacteria bacterium. Lineage (GTDB taxonomy): Bacteria > Pseudomonadota > Alphaproteobacteria > Rhizobiales > Xanthobacteraceae > BOG-931. The sequence continues at coordinate 71,340 of CAWHSO010000010.1, read as the reverse complement.
CGGATGCTGGGCACCAAGTTTTTTCGCCAGCGCGCAGATCACGTCGTGGTTGGAGCGGCATTCGCCGGGCGGCTCGATCAGCTTCGATCCGAGCAGAATGTATTGGCTGCCGCCAGCCTGGTACATGTCGTCGTGCTCGACGAACATCGAGGCCGGCAAGACGACGTCGGCGACTTTCGCCGTGTCGGTCATGAACTGCTCGTGCACGCAGACGAACAAGTCGTCGCGGGCAAAGCCGCGCTTGACCACCTCCTGGTCGGGCGCGACCGAAACCGGGTTGGTGTTCTGGATCAGCAAGGCGTCGACCGGCCCGCCGCCTTGCAGCGCGTCCTCCTCGCCGGTGAGGATGGCGCCGATGCGCGATTGATCGAGCATGCGGATCGCGGGGTCGCGCACGTCGGAGCCTTCGATCAGGCTTTTGTTGAAGTGAAAAATATCGCCGTTGTTGTGGAATGCGCCGCCGCCTTCGAGCCGCCACGCGCCGGTGACCGCCGGGATGCAGCTCGCCGCATGCATGTTGATCGCGCCGTTGCGCGACCGGGAGAAGCCGTAACCGAGCCGGAAATAGGCGCGCTGCCTTTCGCCGACCAGGCGGGCGAAGTCCTCGATTGTCGCCGCCGGGCAGCCGGTGATTTGCGATGCCCAATCCGGGTCGCGCGTGCGCACGTGGTCTTCAAGCTCGCGCGGCGCATCGGTAAAGCGCTCGAGATAATCCCAGTCGGCCTTGCCGTCGCGGAACAGGCAATGCATCACCGCGCAGGCCAGCGCGCCGTCGGTGCCGGGCCGGATCAGCACCGCCAGGTCGGCCTGCTGCATGGTCGAGTTCATGTAGATGTCGACGACGACGATCTTGGCGCCGCGTTCCTTGCGGGCGCGGGTCGCGTGCGTCATCACATTGACCTGGGTGTTCACCGCATTGGTGCCCCAGATCGTCACCAGGTCGGACTTCGCCATTTCGCGCGGGTCGGCGCCGGCGAGTTTTCCGGTGCCGGCGATGAAACCGGTCCACGCCGGATTGACGCAGATGGTGGAGAAGAAGCCGGAATATTTCTTGGCGTGGCGCAGCCGATTGATGCCGTCGCGCTGCACCAGGCCCATGGTGCCGGCGTAATAGTACGGCCACACCGCTTCGGCGCCGTGCTGTTGTTCGGCGCGCAGGAACTCTTCGGCGACGAGATCGAGCGCGTCGTCCCACGAGATCGGCGCAAATTCGCCTGAGCCCTTGGCGCCGACGCGGCGCAGCGGATGCTTCAGGCGATCGGGGTGATGCACGCGCTCGGCGTAGCGCGCGACCTTGGCGCAGATCACGCCCGCCGTGTAGGCATTCTCCTCGGCGCCGCGGACCCGGCCGATGGTGCGCCCATCGAGGATCTCGACCTCGAGCGCGCAGGTCGACGGACAGTCGTGCGGGCAGGCCGAAGCGCCGATTTTTGGCCGGACGAGCTGGTTCATTATTTATCCGTCGTGCCTTGTAGTAACGTCGCCGGAACGATAGCACATCGCGGCCAACGGGAGGAATCATCATGAAAGCAGCAGTTCTCGGCGAAAAAGGTATCGAAGTCCGCGACCTGCCGAAGCCCGAGCCAAAGCCCAACGAGGTGCTGATCAAGGTCCGCGCCTCGAGCCTCAACCGCGCCGACACATTGGTCGCCGCCGGCATCCAGCACGGCCCCGTCGGCGGCATCGGCGCGCGGATCGGCCTCGAATGCTCCGGCGAGGTCGAGGCGGTCGGCAGCGAGGTCAAGGACTTCAAGGCCGGCGACCGGGTCATGGGCTCGGCGCCGGGCGGCTTTGCCGAATATGCCGTCACCGACGCCGGGCGGGTGAACCGCATTCCCGGCAACAACATGACCTACGAGCAGGCCGCGTGCTTCCCGGTCGCGCTGCAAACCATGCACAACGCCGTCGTCACGGCCGGGCGATTGAAACGCGGCGAGACGCTGCTCATCCAGGGCGCCAGCTCCGGCGTCGGCCTGATGGGCATGCAGATCGGCAAGCTGATGGGCGCGTCGCTGGTCTTCGGCACCTCGACCAACGCCAAGCGCCGCGCCGGGCTCAAGGACTACGGCTGCGACGTCGCCATCGACACCAGCAAGCCGGATTGGCCGGAGGACGTCAAAAAGGCGACCGGCGGCAAGGGCGTCAACCTGATCGTCGACATGGTGTCGGCACCGGTCGCCATCGGCAACCTCGAAGCCGCGGCGCTGCTCGGCCGCATCGTCAATGTCGGCCGGCTCGGCGGCACCAAGGGCGAGTTCAATTTCGACATGCACGCGCTCAAGCGCATCGACTATATCGGCGTCACCTTCCGCACCCGCACGCCCGAGGAGGTGCGCGACATCGTCAAGGCCATGCGCGCCGATCTGTGGCCGGCGGTGGAGGCCGGCAAGCTGACCTTGCCGATCTACAAGACCTTCAAGCTCGCCGACATCGTCGAGGCGCTCGCGGTGATGACCGCCAACCAGCATTTCGGCAAGATCGTGATCAGCGTCGCGTGAATCGCTGGTCGGCGATTGTGACAGTCCGGATTCCTTATCCACCAATCATAGCGTGCCCGGCTTGCCGGGTTTGCGCCCGTCCGGCATTAATTTGCCATGACTGATTTCGGCGAAACGCCGCGCTCCGATCCTGGCCGCCGGCGGCATTGTGCTGCGCGGCAAGGTCAGGCCGCGCTTCGCCGTCGTGCGTCTGCGCCGCGAAAAGGCCTGGGTGCTGCCGAAAGGCAAGCTCTATCCGCGCGAGCATCCGCGCGACGCCGCCAAGCGCGAGGTGCTGGAGGAGACCGGGCACGATGTCTCCGTGCATGATTTTCTCGGCTCGGTGTCGTATGTGGTCGAGGGCAAGCTCAAGATCGTGCAATTTTGGCTGATGCGCGCCACCGGCGCCCCGGTTCACGAGCTCAACGACGACGTCAAGGCGGTGAAATGGCTGCCATTGCGGCAAGCCATCGACACGCTGACCCGCCCGCATGAAAAAGTTTTCCTCACCCATGTCGGGCCGATCGCGCTCAAGGCGGTCAAGAAATCCCGGCGCGCAAAACCGCTGCGTTCGGCCGGCAAACGGCAGGGCAGCGGCGCGCTCGTCGCCCCGGTCGAGCACGTGATCGCGTTCGATTACGAAAAGACACGGCCCAACGTCGTCAAGGCGCTGAGCCATTGGGTCGGCCGCGCCACCCAACCGGCGGCGCGCAAAGCGGGTTGATCAGGCGTCCTCGGCGATGACGTCGTGAAACTTGCCGTAGTCGATCAACAGCCGGCCTTGCGGCGAAATGCTGGTGATGTCCTGGTAGCGATGCCGCCACAGGATATCGGTGTGGTAATAAAGCTTCCGCGCGTGGAGATTTTGCGCCGAGCTGTCATCGATGCCGCTGACATTGAGCACGAAGGCGGCATCGGTCTTTTCGAGCTCCTCGGTCGTCACCCCGAACAGCGCGCTGTTTTCATCGATCTTGTGCAGGAGCGTCCAGCTCAGCGCGAACATCGGATGCTCCTGACGCTCGAGCTTCAATTCGTGGAATCGCCGCAGCTGATGGCCCTCCGCGGTATATTCCAGGCGAACCAGCCATAGCCGCGCGGTCGCCTGCGACATCGTGTTGTTGCGCGCATTGGCAACCCGCATCATCAAGGTCGGTTGGCTTTGATGGAGGGTGACCACCGGATGCTCGGCGAACACGAAGCGGGACCGCGGCCGCGAGAAGCGGGCGAAGATCAGGCCCGTCATCACCGCGAGGAAACTCATGCCGGTGAAGATTTCGATCGTGGCGATCAGATGCCCGTAATTGGTCTGCGGGTGCATGTCGCCGTAGCCGACCGTCGCCAGGTCTCGATCGAGAAATAGAACAGGCTCAGCGGCAGCGGCAGGTCGGCGGAAATATTGGCGATCGGGTCCTTGCCCAGCCAATAGAGCAGCCCGAACACGGTGTTGAGCACGATGAAGATCAGCGCCGCGCTGCCGAAGAACGCCGGCCAGTGCACCGTCATCGAGCGGTGATAGAGATCGGTCCAAAAACCGCCTGGCGCGCCGCGCAATTCCATCTCGCGGGTGCCGATGCGCATGATCTGCGATCGGCGCTCGGCTGGCGTCCGCCGCGATGTTACCGGTGCGCCGTCTGACACTGCGTCACGCCGTCGCCTTTACCGCGGCGTGCGACTTGAGCCGCGGATAGACGCGCCGCGCATTGTCCTCGAAAATCTTCTTGCGGTCGGCGTCGCTGATCGGCGCCTTGTCGACATAGCGCTTGGTATCGTCGAAGCCGAAGCCGGTCCGCGGATCGTTGCCCTTCACCGCGCCGACCATTTCCGAAGCAAACAGGATGTTGTCGATCGGCACCACTTTGGTGAGCAGATCGATGCCCGGCTGGTGATAGACGCAGGTGTCGAAGTAGATGTTGTCGCCCATGATCTCGGCAAGCTCCGGCTTGCCGTTGTTGAGCGCGATGCCGCGGAAGCGGCCCCAATGGAACGGCACCGCGCCGCCGCCGTGCGGGATGATGAATTTCAGCTTGGGAAAGGTCTTGAACAGGTCGGACAGCAGAACCTGCATGAACACCATGGTGTCGGCGTTGAGATAGTACGAGCCGGTGGTGTGCATCGCCGGATTGCAGCAGCCGGAGACGTGGATCATGCACGGCACGTCGAGATCGATCATTTTCTCGTAGAGCGGGAACCACGACTTGTCGGTCATCGGCGGCGAATTGAAATAGCCGCCGGACGGATCCGGATTGAGGTTGCAGCCGACGAAGCCCATCTTGATGCAGCGCTCGAGCTCGGCGGCCGAGTTCTTCGGATCGGCGCCCGGCGACTGCGGCAATTGGCACACGCCGATAAAATTCTGCGGATAGAGCGAGACCACGCGCGCGATCAGGTCGTTGCAGATCTGCGACCATTCCAGGCTGACGCTTTCGTCGCCGACGTGATGGCCCATGCCCGAGGCGCGCGGCGAGAAGATGGTGACATCGGTGCCGCGCTCGCGCTGCAGCTTGAGCTGGTTTTGCTCGATGCTTTCGCGGATTTCGTCGTCGGACATTTTCAGCGCGGCGCGCGACGGCATCGCCGTCTTGTCTTTGGCGTTAGCGGCCGCGGTCTGCTCCTTGCGGAAGCGGTGCAGATCCTTGGGCTCGGTGGTGTAGTGGCCGTGGCAATCGATAATCATGGTACCGCCGCTGCGTGGGTTTGAAGGTTCGGCCGGGATGCTACGGGGCGTGGCGCGATTGTCAAACCGGCGAGGCATTCTGATAGGATGCCGGCCGAAAACAGGGAGACTGAGGAATGGCCGATCTACCGCGTCTCAACGGCGTCATCCGCGCGCTCGAAGCTGGCCAACACGCACTGACCTGCTTTGCGCCGGCCGAGATCAACAGCGCCGTGGCGATGAGCGCGTCCAAGTTCGACGGTTGCGTGTTCGAGATGGAGCACAATCCGTGGGACGGAAGGCTGTTGCGGGATTGCCTGCAATACATGCTCAATCGCGCGCAGATCGCCAAAGCCGGTTCCCTCGTGCCGGGCGTGACGCCGATGGTGCGCATCCCGGTGAACGGCGTCGAGATGGCGCAATGGCAAGCCAAGCAATCCCTCGACATGGGCTGCTACGGCATCGTGTTTCCGCACATTTCGACCGTCGAGGAAGCCGCCAACGCGGTCGGCGCCTGCCGCTATCCGCGGCTCAAAGGCGCAAGCCTCTACGAGCCCCCCGGCATCCGCGGCGACGGCCCGACCACGGCGGCGCGCTACTGGGGTCTGGGCCAGCAGGAATATTATCAGAAGGCCGACGTGTGGCCGCTCAATCCGCAGGGCGAGATCTTCTGCATCCTGCAGATCGAAGACACCGGCGGCGTCGAGAACCTCGACGACATGCTCAAAGATGTGCCGGGCATCGGCTGCATCCTGATCGGCGAAGGCGATCTGTCGCAAGAGCTCGGCTATCCGCGCCAGTACGAGCACAAGGTCGTACTGGAATGGATGAAGCGCATCGTCGACACCTGCAAGAAGCACAATGTCGTGGTCGGCCATCCGCACGTCGAGCAGGGCAATGTCGAGCGCATCGTCAAGGAAGGCTATCGCTTCCTGATGTGCGCGCCGGTGCAGAGTTACGGCCACCTGACGGCGGCGCAGAAGGTCACGGGGCGCGGGTAAGCTTCTGTCATTCCGGGGCGCCGCAAAGCGGCGAACCCGGAATCCATACCCACAGTCTATGCAGAATCTGCACCGGCAGTGGTTATGGATTCCCGGTTCGCGGGCCTATGGCCCGCGCCCGGGAATGACGAGGCGTTACCGCGCCACTTCCGCGGCCAAATTCTCGAACTTGCGGTCCTTGAGATACTCGTCGAGCCCCCAGCGCTTGATCTGATCCATCACCTCGTCGAATTCCGAACGTGGGATGGTCTCATAGACGAAGCGCTCGCCGCGGCCGAAGCGGGTGAAGTCCCATGGATGCGTGGTCTCGAATTCGGCCGGCACTGCGAGCCTCCACAGCGGCAGATATTTGGCGAGGTCGGCGTCCATCGCTTTCTCGGCGCGGTCGAGCGCGCGCAGATAGCCGGTAACGACTTCGGGCGGCGAGCCGTCCGGCACCCACCACAGCGTGTGAAACGTATCCTCAATGATCTTGCGCAAGCCGAGTTGCTCGGCCATGGCGATCTGCGGCGGCAAAAGACTCGCCGCCTCGACCTCGCCGTCCAGCAAGGCTTTCAAGCGCGCGCCAAAGCCGCCGGTGTTCACCGTCTTGATGTGTTCGAGGGCTAAGAATTTTTCCAGCCGATAGGGCACGTTGAAATGGCTGCCGGCGCGCATGCCGACGGCGATCGGCACGTCCTTGAGATCGCGCGGCTGATGAATGTGCGAATCCGGGCGCACGAAAATCGCCCACGGCGACACGCCATAGGCGTCGGCCACGAAACGCCCCATGCCGGCGCTGGCATTGCAGATCGAGCCCCAGACGCAGGCGCCTTGGATCACCTCGGCCTTGTCTTGCGTATAGGGCCGGTCCTGCGGCCGCTGGAAATATTGCAAATCCTTCCAGCTCGATTGCGTGCCGCGAAAGGTCTTCCAGTCGAGCTCGACGTCGAGGCCCTCGGCGGCGAAGAAGCCCTCCTGCATGGCGACGAAATCGTTCAGTCCCATCCCCTTCGGCGCGATCTTCACGCGGTGCGGTTCTCTGGCCATGACGCATCCTCCCGGTTCGGATGTTTTCTCATTCTATTCCCTCCCCCGCTTGCGGGGGAGGAAAATTATGACGCGCCCAGGCCGCCTTTGTCCTCGATGAAGCGGGCGATCTCGTCGACGCCAAAGCCTGCGCGCAGATTGCTGAAGATGAAGGGTCGCGTGCCGCGCATGCGCTTGGTGTCGCGCTCCATGTTTTCGAGCGAGGCGCCGACATAAGGTGCGAGGTCGATCTTGTTGATCACCAGCAAATCCGAGCGCGTGATGCCCGGCCCGCCTTTCGACGGGATTTTTTCGCCGGCCGCGACGTCGATGACGTAGATGGTGAGGTCGGCAAGCTCGGGCGAAAACGTCGCCGCCAGATTATCGCCGCCGGATTCGATCAGCACCAGATCGAGGCCGGGGAATTTGGCCCGCATGTCGGCGACCGCGGCGAGATTGGCGGACGCATCCTCGCGGATCGCGGTATGCGGGCAGCCGCCGGTCTCGACGCCGGCGATGCGCTCGGCCGGCAGCGCGCCGGAGCGCACCAGATATTCGGCGTCCCATTTGGTGTAGATGTCATTGGTGATGGCGGCGATCTCGTAGCTGCCGCGCAACCGCTTGCACAGCGCATCCATCAGCGCCGTCTTGCCGGACCCGACCGGGCCGCCGACCCCGACGCGCAATGGGCCGTGATTTGACGTCGTCATGCGGCGACTCCTGTTCCGCCGGGAAGCATACAGTAGAAAGCGACGATCCTCACACCGGCCGCTTTCTCGGCGCGCTTTATTGTCTCTTCAGGCAGTGTGGCGAACGACCCGTAACACAGGCATAGTCCGCCCCCCGATCGGTTCTGCCGCGTACACGACACCCATGACCGAACCCCTCCAGCCGGTAGACCTGCTCGCCATCGCGCTGGCGCTGGCGGCGCTGATCGGCTGCATCAACTACCTGTGGGTCAAGCTGCCCCCGGCGATCGGCATGCTGCTCGGCTCGCTGGTGTTGTCGCTGATCATCGTGTCGAGCGACCGGCTGTTCCATCTGCACGTCATGACCGGGCTTCGCGCCACGCTCGAACTCGGCGCATTTTCCTCGCGTGTTCCTCAACGCCGTGCTGGCGCTGCTGCTATTCGCCGGCAGCCTGCACGTCGATATCGCGGAATTGAACCGCCGCCGCGGCATGATCCTGCTCTTGGCTACCGCGAGCGTGCTGATTGCCACCACGATCTTCGGCGCCGGGATGTGGCTCGCCTTCAGCGTCATCGGCATGGCGGTGCCGCTGATCTGGTGCGTGCTGCTCGGCGCCATCCTGGCACCGACCGACGCGGTCGTGGTCGCGACCTTGCTGCGTCAGGTCGGGCTGCCACCGAGCCTGCGCGCGGCCATCGTCGGCGAGAGCCTGTTCAACGACGGCGCCGGCGTGGTGCTGTTCCTGTTTGCGCTAGGCATCACCCAGGGCGAGACCTTTCATCTCGGCCACGGCCAGATCCTGATCGCGATGCTGCGCGAGATCGGCGGCGGCGCGGCGCTGGGCTTCGCCGGCGGGTGGCTCGCGGCGGCGCTGATGCGGCGGATCGACGACGACGGGCTGTTGCTGCTGATCTCGCTCGCGCTGGTGTTCGGCAGCTATCGCATCGCCAACCTGCTCGAACTGTCCGGCCCGATCGCCGTGGTCAGCGCCGGGCTTTGCCTGGCGTCGCCGTCGCCGCGCTTTGGCATGACGGCCCGGACGCGCCACGTGCTGGTCGGTTTCTGGAAGCTGCTCGATCAGCTCATGAACATCATGTTGTTCCTTTTGATCGGCCTGGAAATCCTCGGCTTGATCATCCAGCCGGCCGAATTGATTCCGGTTGCCTTCGCTGTCCCGCTCGCCGTGATCGCGCGGGCGATCAGCGTCGCGGTGCCGATGCTGTTTGCGCCCGATGCCGCTGCCGACAAGGTGCGCAACGTCGCGGTGCTGACCTGGGCGGGATTGCGCGGCGGCATTTCGATCGCGCTGGCTTTGTCGCTGCCGGCCTCGCCGTGGCGCGGCGATCTCCTGGTCGTGACCTACGCGGTCGTGCTGTTCACCATCGTGGTGCAGGGCCTGACCATGTCGGGCTTGCTGCAGGCGCTCTATGGCGGCAAGACACCGCCCGAACTGCCAACGCCGGCCGCCGCGCCGAGCGCCGACAAATAAAGGCGCCGGTTACGACCGGAACAGCCGCGTGTACTGAGTCTCATGCCGCATGCCGGCGATATCGGCACGCAGCGCGGCCGAGCCGACCTCGTCGAGCGGCTTCTTGAGCGCGCATGCTGCCGTTGCCGCGACGACAGTCTCCAGCGCCGCGAGCACGCGCTGGCCGTCGGTCTGGCCGAGCGGGATGAGGCGGACGCCGGCGGAAATCCAGTTTGCCGTCAGCGCGTGCAGGAACGCCTGCAGCGCGGCTTCGCAGGCGATGCCATGGCCGGCGCAGGTCACGCCCGCGGCCACGGGCAGCGCGACGACACCGGCCCAGACGGCGTCGAGGCGCGCCAGCGCCTCGCACGGCCACGCCGCGCGCGTCGCATCGAGGAAGGCGCGGCCTTGGGTCGTGGTCTCCAAGAGGCGCTCCTTGGACGGCACCATGGCGGCGGCGAGCTCGGCGACGGCGCGCAATCCGGCGTCGTCACCCACAGCGATGGCGCGGTGGGCGTGAACGAAGAACACCGCATCGCAGAAGCCTGAGCCTTCGCCGATCATGACGGCGAGCCACGCCCGCAGCGTTTCGGCGTCCTGGATGTCGCCGGCTTCGACCGCCCATTCGATGCCCGACGAATAGGAAAACGCGCCGACCGGGTAGGCCGGCGACAGCCACGCCATCAGCCGGTAGAGCGCGGCCGCATCGGGTGGCTGTGCATCAGACATGATCGTCGCCGTGGTGATGATCATAGGCGCCGTGCTCGGGGTCGAACGGCGCCTCGAGGGACACGAGAGCCGCGCCGAGCCCGCGCAGCATGTCTTCGATCACATGATCGCGCCGGATGCGCAGGCGGTCGCCGACAATCTGCACGTCGACGTGGCGATTGCCGATATGCCAGGCGAGCCGCGCCAGCTCGTGGGCATTGGCGGCGGCGATTTCAACGAGCGGCTCGGCGCGGCCGGCGACGCGCACCATGGCGCCGTCGTCGAGCAGAAGGCCGTCGCCGTCACGCAACGCGATCGCGTGCGGCAGGTCGAGCAGGAACGTCGTGCCGCGCTCGCCGGTCAGCACGATGCGGCGGCGATGGCGGCCATGGGCGTCCAGCGTGACGCAATCGATCGCGTCTGCGGCGTTCCACGCGCCGGCGGTTTTGATGTCGCGCGCGCGCCGCATGGTGCCGTCAGGACCGCGTCAGAAATTCGCGGCGCGCTTAGTTTCTTTCTGCGTCGGATTTTTGCCCGAGGGCAGATCGTACATGCCGCTCGGCAGCGTGTCGAAAAAGGCCAGCACCTCGTCGGTCTTCACCACGTCGGCATATTTGGCGTTCATGTCGCACAGATTGATGGCGTGGCTCGCCTGCGAGCGGTCGAAGCAGCCCTCCTCGGCGAGCGCGATGCGGTAATTCAAACTGAAGCCGTCGAGCACGGTGGCGCGCACGCAGCCGGACGTGGTGGTGCCGGTGACGATGAGGCTGTCGCAGCCCAAGAGCGTCAGATAGCTTGCCATGTTGGAGCCGAAGAAACCGGACGGCTTTTGCTTGAGCACCACGATGTCCTGCGGCTCGGGCGCGATCGGGGTGACGATCTCGTTGCCGTCGAGATTTGAGACGATGGTCTGCCGGTCCTCGTTGCCGCGCGAGTTCTTCCACAGCCAGCCGCCGGAATCCCAATTGTCGTCGCGCCGCACGCCGGTGGTGTAGATGACCGGGATGCCTTTCGCGTGGCACTTGTCGATCAGCGCGCGGATATAGGGCAGCGCGATCCAGGCATCCTCGCCGCAAGAATTGCGCCAGCGCTTGATCGATTCCAGGATCGGCTCCGGCCGGTCGCCGCAGAACGCCCAATTGACGTCGATGACGACGAGCGCCGGCCGCTTGCCGAAGCCGCCACGCGCGCCATAGCCCGACGTGCCGAACACCGCCTTGTCGCGCTCGGTGAGGAATTTGTTCCAGATCGGTTCGGACATGATGTGCTCGCTGAATGGTTAGAGGGATTCACTTTAGCAGCTTTGGCTCGGGAGATTAAACGGCCACGCCGTACCCCCTCACCCCACCCTCTCCCCGCTGGGGAGAGGGAGCCGCAAGCCGTTCACTCGTTGCCTGCCATCGGCTGGTGAACTCGCGAGCCGCTTGCCCCTCCCTCTCCCCAGCGGGGAGAGGGAGGGGGTGAGGGGGCTCGGGCCTCTCGGCTGAATCTCTGCTCACAAACTTGCCTTGAGGCTATCGACGAAGCTCATGTCGATGATCTCATCGTATTTGACATCAACCTTGAGTATGCCGGCGCCCATGACCACCGACTTCGCGGTGTCCCAGGCGGCGGGGCTGATGGTGCCGTCCTGGCTCCACATGTCGTCGGCGAAGGAGCGGGCGAGCGTCGCCTTGAGATCGTCGAGCGCCATGGTGGGGAATTGCGCCTTAGCGAGTTCGGCCGCCTCGTCGTGGTTGTCGTGGACGAATTTCAAGGACTTCATCATGCCGCGAACGAAGCCGCGCACCAGTCCGGGATCTTTCTGGATGGTGTCGAGACGCACATTGAAGGTCGAGTAGGCGTAGGGGCCCATGTCCTTCGGGATATTGATGAACGGCTCGCTCCATACGCCGGTGCGCACGCCCTGAGTGATGAACGGCTCAGTCGAACAGCCGATCACCGCCTGTTTGCCTCTGACCGCCGGCAGGATCGCCGAGTTTGCGGTTTCCACGAGCATCACGTCGCTCGTGGCGTCGAGATTCCATTTCTTCAGGAGATAGCGCGTGATCGAATTCGGTGTGCCGCCAAAACCGCTGGTCGCGATGGTCTTGCCTTTGAAATAGCTCGGCCAATCGGTTCCCGTCGGTTCCTGCCCCTTCGCCGCGCAATAGTAGACGTTGCCGCGGTCGACGCAGTTGACCACGGCGCGCAGCTCGGCGCCCTTGATCTTGGCGAAGGCGCAATGCTCCGGCCCGCCGATGAAAGCGAAGGCCGCGCCGGACAGCACCGCATTGGTATGGCCGGCGCCGGTTTCGATGGTGACGATCTTGACCGTGACGTCCTCGAACAGATTTTTCGCCATGCCGATATAGAGCGGCAGGTAGCCGGTGCCGTGGACCGGCTCCGCGATCAGAACCTCCTTGGTGTCGGCACGCCCGATCATCGGACGCGCCATGAGGGCTGTGCCGGCCGCTGCCGTGGCGCCCAGAAGTTTACGTCGGCTGATGGTGCGTGCTGTCATGACGACCTCATCTGTTAGCCCGGCTGTTGCGGTTTTGGCTTATTGCCTGATGCCTTTGCGCAGGATGTGCTCGAGCCAGGAGACCGCGGCATACATGATCATGGCCAATGTCGAGAGCACCAGCACGGCGACCCAGACCAGCGCAATATCGTAGGTATTGCCGGCATAGAGGATGGCGCGGCCGAGGCCGTGCTGCGAGGCGATGAATTCGCCGACGATGGCGCCGGTCAGCGCCAGCCCGATATTCACCCGCAACACCGAGATGATCCACGGCAGGCAGTGCGGCACCACCAGCTTGCGGAATACCTGCCAGCGCGTGGCGCCGAGCGAATAGAACAGTTTCTCGCTGTCGCTATCGAGCGCCTTCACGCCCGCATAGGTGGTGAGTGTCGACACCACCAAGGTCAGTGCCATGGCGATGGCGACTTTCGAGGCCAGCCCGATGCCGAACACCAGGATCACCAGCGGCGCCAAGGCGAGCTTCGGCAACGCCTCGAAGCAGATGATGTAAGGCTGCACGACGGCGGCATAGTTGCGCGACCACCAGAACGACAGGCCGAGCAGCGAGCCGCAGGTCGTGCCGATCAAAAATCCGAAAATCGTCGAGCGGAAAGTAAAACCGATATCGGTCCAGGCATCGCCCGCGGCGAAGAATTTTATCAAGGTGGCGAAGACGGCGCTGGGCTTCGACCAGAAGAAGCCGTCGATCCAGCCGCGGTCGGCGGCGGCCTGCCACAGCGCGATCAGGCCTATGAGGATTCCGACTTGCGCCGCGAGGATGGCGAGCACCGGCCAGTCCTTCTGTGCCGGCAAGCGGCGGACCGAGCGCAGCGGCCGGGCGTCCGGCGCCGGCGGCGCGCGCACCAGACCGACGCCTGTATCCTGGACCGCCATGTCAGGCCGCCTCGCCAAGAGCTGAACCGTGGCCGGACATCAGCAGCGCCAGGCAGCGCTCTTTGATCGCCATGAATTCGGGCGTGAGCGTCGCGCCCCGCTCGCGGGGCCGCGCGATCGGCACCGGCATGGACTCGATGATGCGGCCCGGCCGCGTCGCCATGACGTGAACCTCGTCGGAGAGATAGATCGCCTCCTCGATGTCGTGGGTGACGAACACCACCGTCTTGCCGAAATCCGCCCACAGCCCGAGCAGCCATTCCTGCATCTGCAATTTGGTCTGCGCATCGAGCGCGCCGAATGGCTCGTCGAGCAGGATGACGTCGGTGTCGAACAACAGCGTGCGCAACAGCGCGGCGCGCTGGCGCATGCCGCCCGAGAGCGCGTTCGGATAGAGATATTCAAAGCCGGAAAGCCCGTAGCGCTGCAGCAGCGGTAGCGCCCGCTCGCGCGCCTGGCGCAGCGGCACGCCCTGGATCTCCATGCCGAGGATGACGTTGTCGAGCACGGTGCGCCACGGCAACAACAGATCCTTCTGCAGCATGTAGCCGACGCGCCCGATGGTTCCGGTGGCGTCGGCGCCGTCGATCAGCACGCGGCCGCAGCTCGGTTCCAGAAGGCCGGCGACGATGTTGAAGATCGTGCTCTTGCCGCAGCCCGAAGGGCCGATCAGGCTGACGAAACGGCCGGGCGAAATCGAAAGCGTCACCGGCGCCAGCGCCGTAAAGGCGCCGTTCGGCGTCGGAAAGGTCATGCCGACCTGGTCGAGGCGAAGCTTCACAGACATCGCGCTTCCCTGTCCACGGCGATGATACAGCAATTAGTCGTGCCAGCGGATAGCTTGCCGCTTGGAGAGAATACTAAATCGCCGGAACCCCCTCACCCCATCCCTCTCCCCCTTGGGGAGAGGGAGTCGCTAGCCGCTCGCGCATTGCCATCTCCGCTTCGCCAGTCGAGCGGCTAACGCAACTCGCAAGCCGGCAACTCCTCCCTCTCCCCGAGGGGGAGAGGGATGGGGTGAGGGGGTTCGGGCCGTTCGGACTGTCACCCTTAGCTACGCAGCAACGCGGCCTCGAATGCGCTCGCAATCGCCTGCTTGCTCTTGCCCGCTTTTATGGCGTCGCCGATCACGAGGGTCGTCTGTCCGGGGCGCGTCAGCCGCTTGAAGCGGCCGGTGCTGGCGCGTCGTGCCCGGTAATAGAACCAGTCGCGCAGCGTGGCGTTCGACAAAAGCCGTGCGACGCCGGGCCAGCGCGCGGCGCCGCTGTCGAGCGCCCAGGTGGCGAAGGGTCCCAGGCCAAAGCGATAGGGGGCGCCAGTCGCGATCACGATACGGTCGAACGACGTCAGCACGGTCGGATCGGCGGTTACATCCATTGCGAAACGGAAGGTGACGCCCTTCGTCTTGCAGGCGGCGGTCATGTCATCGATGTAGCGCGCAAAACTTTGCTCGCTCGCCTCGACCTCCTGGAACAGCGGCGCCTTGCCGGCATAACGGAAGCTGCCGCCGGCGCGCTTGGTCTTTTCGAACACGGTCACCTTGTTGCCGTTGGCGACCAGCGACGCATAGGTGAGGCCGGCGGGCCCGGCGCCGATCACGGCGATGCGTTCGCCGCGCGGCGGTATTGCATCGGCGAATAAAGTTTCCCGGCCGGCGGCACCGTTGACGACACAGCCGATGCGCGCGCCGCCGCGCATTTCGTTGATGCAGGTGTTGCAGGCGAGACAGCGGCGGATCGGCTCGCCGCGCGCGACCTTGTCGACCCATTGCGGGTCGGCGATCGAGCGTGCGGCCGAGCGCGATGAAATCGGTTTTGCCGCTGGCGACGGCGGATTCCGCCAGCGCCGGATCGCCGAGGCGGCCGACGGCGATCACCGGCACGTTGATCTGTTTCTTCACCTCTGCGGCGAAATCGAGAAACGGGCCGTCGGGCATCGTCATCGGCGGCAGCACGACTTGGGCCGACGGCAGCGAGCGATAATGTCCCGCGGTGATATGCAGCGCGTCGGCGCCGGCCTGCGCCGCCCAGAGCGCGATCTGCCGGCCTTCGGCGAACGGCAGGCCGCCGGGAAAGAAGTCTTCGACCGAGAGCCGGTAGATGACGCCCAGGCCTGGCACCGCGGCTTTCACCGCGCGCAAAATTTCGAGGCCGAAGCGGGCGCGATTTTCCAGGCTGCCGCCATATTCGTCGTTGCGCCGGTTCTCGAACGGCGCGTGGAATTGCGAAATCAGATAGCCGTGCGCGGCGTGGACCTCGACGCAATCGAAGCCGGCTTGTTGCGCGCGCTGCGCCGCGGCGACGTGAGCGGCGATGGTTTGTGCGATGCGCGCCTTGGTCATGGCTTCCGGGATGATGGTCTCGAACGTGGTCTCGTAGACCGGATGCGGAATGGCCGACGGCGCGATCGGTGTCTCGCCGCAAATGTCGATCCGGGTATGGCCGCCGCCGTGGCCGAGCTGGATCGACGCCTTGGCGCCGCCGCGATGGATCTCGCCGACGAGCCGCGTCAGGCCGGGAATGAAATGGTCATCGTAGATGCCGACCTCGTGGCGGCGATGTCGGCCGCACTTTTCCGGCGAGGCCATCTCGACTGTAATCAGGCCCACGCCGCCGCTGACGCGCGCCATGTAATAGGCGACCAAGTCGTCGGTGACGAAACCCTCCGCGTCCGCCGTGCGCGTGGTCATCGGCGGCATGACGATGCGGTTTTTGATTTCGACCGGCCCGATGCGGGCGGGCGTGAGGAGGATGTTCATCGTATCGTCATTCCGGGGCCGAGCGCAGCGAGGAACCCGGAATCCATAATCACGGTCGCACCAGTTAATTCGCTCACCTGCAACAAACCTCACTCACTGTGGTTATGGATTCCGGGTTCGCGCTACGCGCGCCCCGGAATGACGGGCTTACAACGTCGGTATCTCGCCGCCGTCGAGATCGACGGTCGCGCCGTGCATCCAGGTGGCGCGCGAGGACACCAGGAAGGTGATCATGATCGGCGACGTCCTCGACCTTGCCGAAGCGGGTGATGCCGAAACCCTTGCACATTTCCTCGCGGGCTTTTTGCTCCGGCCAGCCGGTGCGGTCCATCTCGGCCTTGATGCGCCGCCACAGCCGGTCGGTCTCGACCATGCTCGGATGGATGCAGTTGACCTGCACGCCGTCGTGCTTGCCGCGGTCGGCCATGCATTTGGAGAAGGCGGCGACCGCCGCATTGACGGAAGAGCCGATGGTGAATTCTTCGGTCGGCTTGCGCCCGCCGGTGCCGCCGATGGCGATCAGCGAGCCGCGCCGTTCCTTGAGCAGCGGCCAGGCGGCGCGGGTGAGCCGCACATGGGCGAAGAATTTCAGCGCGTAGCCGTCTTCCCAGTCGGCGTCGGTGAGATCGAGGAAATCGCCGCGCTTGGTGGCGCCGGCGTTGTTGACGAGAATGTCGAGCCCGCCGAACTCGCGCTTGACCTGTTCGATCAGTTTTGCCGGCGCGTCCGGCTCGCGCAGGTCGATCACGGCGACGGCGGCGCGGCGGCCAAGCTTGCGGATGGCGGCTGCGACCTCGTCGAGCGCCTTTTGGTCGCGGCCGGTCAGCATCACGTCGCAGCCCTCGGCCGCCAGCGCCAGCGCGACGCCGCGGCCGATGCCGCGGCTCGATCCGGTCACCAGCGCGATCTTGCCTTTTAAGCCCAGCTCCATCGCAATCCTCCCTGTTGGCCGACTGTTGTAGCCGGATTTCGCTTGCGCTCAATCCAGGTTACGGTTGCGGCGGGCAGGGGACGTTCGCGAATGACAATCAAGGGTAAGGCCTATATCGCCGGGGCTTATGAGCATCCGACCCGGCATGCGCCGGATAAGACGGTGGCGCAACTTCACGCTGAGGTGGCGCTCGGCGCGCTGAATGATGCAGGGTTGAGCCGAGACGACGTCGACGGCTATTTCTGCGCCGGCGATGCGCCGGGCCCGGGGCCGGCCACCATGGCCGAGTACATGAATCTGAAACTCCGCCACGTCAATTCCACCGAACTCGGCGGCACCTCCTATGTGGCGCTCGCCGCGCATGCCGCCGAGGCCATCACACTCGGCAAGTGCGATGTTGCGTTGGTCACGCTCGCCGGCCGGCCGCGCAGCGAAGGTCAGGCGACCGGCACCACGCCGCGGCTGCGCGATCCGAACCAGCCGGAAGCGCCGTGGGAATTTCCGTATGGGCTGACGACTGCCAACGGCTACGCCATGTGCGCCATGCGCCACATGCATCAATACGGCACCACCAGCGAACAGCTCGCCTGGATCAAGGTCGCGGCCTCGCATCACGCGAGCCACAATCCGAATGCCATGTTGCCCGATGTCATCACCGTCGAGGACGTGGTCAACTCGCCGGTGATCGCCGACCCGCTGCACCGGCTCGACTGCTGCGTCATCAGCGACGGCGGTGGCGCGCTCGTCATCGTCAAGCCGGAGATCGCCAAAAAGCTCAAGCGTCCGCTGGTGAAGATCATCGGCGCCGGCGAGACGGTGAAGCATCTCTCCGGCGGCACTTTCGATCTCACCACCTCGGGCGCGGCGCGCACCGGACCGATCGCCTTCGCCGAAGCCGGCATCACGCCTGCCGATATCAAATATGTCTCGATCTACGACAGCTTCACCATCACGGTGCTCATCCAGATCGAAGATTTGGGTTTTTGTGCGAAAGGCGCCGGCGGCAAATTCGTCTCCGACGGCAATCTGATTTCCGGCACCGGCAAATTGCCGTTCAACACCGATGGCGGCGGCTTGTGCAACAATCATCCGGCCAATCGCGGCGGCATGACCAAGGTGATCGAGGCGGTGCGGCAATTGCGCGGCGAGGCGCATCCCAAGGTGCAGGTGCAGAACTGCGACCTGGCGCTGGCGCAGGGCACCGGCATGCAGCTCGGCACGCGGCATTGCAGCGCGACGCTGATCATGGAACGGGAGTGAGTCATGGCGCCGAACAATTCCGTCACCCCTCGTCAGCGTCGAGAACGAGGCTTTTTGGAACGCGGCGAAGCAAGGCCGCTTCATCGTCCCGACCTGCGGCGCCTGCGGCAAGGTGCATTGGTATCCGCGCGCCATCTGTCCGTTCTGCGCGAGCGACAAGATCGAATGGCGCGCGGCGTCCGGCAAAGGCACGATCTATACCTACAGCGTCATGCGCCGCGCCAAGGAGCCCTATGCGATTGCTTACGTCACGCTCGCCGAAGGCCCGACCATGATGACCAACATCGTCGATTGCGATTTCGACGTGCTGCGCGTCGGCCAGCCGGTGACCGTGGTGTTCAAGGACACCGAAAACGGGCCGCCGGTGCCGATGTTCAAGCCGGCATAATCGGGTAAATTGGCGGCGCAACGCAGGAGCCGGTGATGCGGTTTGGACTTTTCGGCAGCGCGACGGCCCGCCACGGCGGGCCGGATGTCGATTCCGGGCAGGGCTACAAACAGTTCGTCGAATACAATGTCGAGGCCGAGGCGCTCGGCTATCATTCGACCTTTCTGGTCGAGCATCATTTCACCGGCTTCGGCCAGGTTTCCGCCAGTCTCTCGCTGCTCACCTGGGTGGCGGCGCAGACCAAGACCTTGCGGCTCGGCACCGCGGTGCTGGTGCTGCCCTGGCACAATCCGGTGTTGCTTGCCGAGCAGGCCGCGACCATCGATCTGCTCTCCGGCGGCCGGCTCGATTTCGGCGCCGGCAAGGGTTATCGCCACAACGAATTCGCCGGGTTCTGCGTGCCGATCGCGGAAGCCGATGCGCGCTTCAACGAGTCGCTCGATGTCATCGTCAAATCCTGGACCTCGAAGCAGCGCTTCTCGCATCACGGCAAGTATTGGAATTTCGAGGACGTCATCGTCGAGCCGCCGACCGCGCAAAAGCCGCATCCGCCGATCTGGATGGGCGCCGGCAGCCCGGACTCGATCAAACAGGTCGCGGCGCGCGGCTATAACCTGTTGCTCGACCAGTTCGCCTCATTCGATACCGTCGCCGAGCGCATCGCCATCTACAAGGCGGCGCTGGAACAGCACGGCCGCGTGTTCGACCCGAAGAATGTCGGCGTTGCCCGCGCCTTCTATGTGGCCAAGGATGCCGCCGACAAGGAAGCTGCATTGCAGCGGCGCATGGAGGCGCAGCGCCGTCTCGAGGCGATTTCCAGCGCGCCGGGCGTGAAGAACACCGCCAGCATCATGACCTATTCCGACACCCGCGAGGCCAGCGAAGAGAGCGCGCTCTACGGCAATCCCGACGAGATCGCGGCGAAGTTGGACAATCTGCGCAAGCTCGGCGTGGAATATGTTTTGCTCAATGGCGGCGGCCTGATCGGTCACGCCAGCGACAGCCTGCGCCGCTTCGCCCGCGAGGTGATGCCGCACTTCGCCGAAGCCGCGCCGATGCGCGGCGTCGGATGACATTACCCCTCCCCCTTGTGGGGAGGGGCAGGGGTGGGGGTCGAGGGTAACGTGAAAGCGTCGACGATTGCGATTTCCCCTCCCGACCCCCACCCCTCCCTCCCCACAAGGGGGAGGGAGCAGTCAGAGTTAGCCGGCGCGCGGATGCCACACCCATGATCAACAAGATCGTGCAAACCATGGCCGAGGCCATGGCCGGTATCCGCGACGGCGCCGTCGTTCTGGTCGGCGGCTTCGGCAGCATCGGCCAGCCGAATGCGCTGATCGAAGGCTTGATCGAGCAGGGCGCCAAGGACCTCACCGTGGTCGCCAACAATTCCGGCGTCGGTTACGTCGGTCTTGCCAAGCTGCTCGACACCGGCCGGGTGCGCAAAATCGTCTGCTCGTTTCCGCGCACCGCCGATCCGGTGGTATTCGAGCGGCTGTGGCGCGAAGGCAAGATCGAGCTCGAATGCGTGCCGCAGGGCACCATGGCGGAGCGCATGCGCGCCGCCGGCGCCGGCATTCCGGCGTTCTATACGGCGACCGCTGTGGGCACCAAGCTTGCCGCCGGCAAGGAAGAGCGCGAGATCAAGGGGCGCAAATATATTCTCGAGGAAGCGCTCCACGGCGACGTCGCGCTGGTCGAGGCCTGGGAAGCGGACCGCTGGGGCAATCTCACCTTTAAATCGTCGGCGCGCAATTTCAACCCGGTGATGGCGACGGCGGCGCAACTGACCATCGTGCAAAGCCAGCACGTCGTCGAGCTCGGCGCGCTCGATCCGGAAAAAATCGCGACGCCGGGAATTTTCGTCGACCGGGTGCTGCACGTGCCCTATGGCGAACCGACGGTGACGTAAGAAACGAGCGACGGGAGGAAGCCATGAACGCGGACGCGAAGACTTTGGCGGCAGTGAAGCCGATGGCGCGCCGGGAAATGGCCAAGCGCCTGGCCGACGACATTCCCGAAGGCTGGTACGTCAATCTCGGCATCGGCGCGCCGCTGCAGGTGGCCGATTATGTGCCGGAGGAACGCGAGGTCATATTCCAATCCGAGAACGGCATCCTCGGCATGGGCCCGGCGCCTGAGCCCGACAAGATCAATCGCTGGCTGATCAACGCCGGCAAGCAATACATCACCTTGCGCACCGGCGGCTCCTACATGCATCACGCCGACAGTTTTGCGCTGATCCGCGGCGGCCATCTCGATCTGTGCGTGCTCGGCGCTTTCCAGGTTGCCGAGAACGGCGACATCGCCAACTGGTCGACCTCGGACAACGAGAGCGCGCCCGCCGTCGGCGGCGCCATGGATCTGGCCGCCGGCGCCCGCCGCATCTGGGTGATGATGGATCACACCACCAAGACCGGCGAGAGCCGCCTCGTTCGCCGCTGCACCTATCCGCTGACCGCGGTCGGCGTCGTCAAGCGCGTCTACACCAATCTCGCCGTGCTCGATGTCGCCGACGACGGCTTTGCGGTGCGCGAGATGGTGCCCGGCATGACGCTCGATGAATTGCAGAAAGTGACCGACGCGCCGCTGCGCATGGCAAAAATGTAGCCTGGATTGAGCGGAAGCGAAATCCGGGACCGGAGCTGGCGGCTACTCAGGTCCCGGATATCGCTTCGCTCTATCCGGGCTACGCATTTTGCCCACTCCGCGCGTCTAACAAAAAGTGGGCCAGAAGATTTCATATTCCGCAGCCGGCGCGGCGGCGGTATCCTCCCTGTCAGCAAATAACATAAAGGGAGGATGCCATGATTGCGCGTCATTGTTTCGCGTTGAGCGCCGCCGCTTTATTGGTCGCGACAGTTCAACCGGGATTCAGTGAAGACATGAAAGGCAAAGCGCTCAACGTCACCACGCCCGATGGGCTCACCATCTCGGCGCAGGAATACGGTAACCCGAACGGCCCCGGCATCGTCTTCATCCACGGTTTCTCGCAGAGCAATCTGTCGTGGATGCGGCAGACCAACAGCGACCTCACCAGGGAATTCCACATCGTCACCTACGACCTGCGCGGCCACGGCAATTCCGACAAGCCGCTCGAGGCGGCACGCTATCGCGACGGCAAAGCCTGGGCCGACGAGGTGCAGGCGGTGATCGATGCCGCAGGCCTCAAGCGCCCGGTGCTGGTCGGCTGGTCCTATGCCGGCCGCGTCATCTCCGACTATGTGACGAACCGCGGCGCTGGCGGCATTTCCGGCCTCGATTTCGTCGACGCCTCGATCAAGTTCATTCCGGAATATGTCGGCGACAATCTGAAAAACCTGCCGCTGATGGCGTCGGAGGATATGCTCACCAACATCAACGCCACGCGGGTCTTCTTGCACGGCTGCTTCTCCAAACAGCCGAGCGCCGACGACTTCGAGACCATGCTGGCCTTCAACATGATGGTGCCGCCCAAGGTGCGCGCCGGGCTGGGCGGCCGCCCGCTCGATGCCACCGAAATCATGTCGAAGCTCACGATCCCGGTGCTGGTGAGCCACGGCGCCGAAGACAAGAACGCCAAGCTCGACACGGCGAAATACACCGCTTCCGTCATCCCGGGCGCCAAGCTCTCGGTCTATGACGGTATCGGCCATTCGCCGTTCTACGAAGACGCGCCGCGCTTCAACAGCGAGCTCGCCGCCTTCGTGCGCACGGCGAACAAGGGGAATTGACCGTCATTGCGAGCCAACGGGTCCGGCCCGAAGTGGCCGGCCCGATGACAAGCTCCGCGAAGCAACCCAGCGCTGCGGCGCCGTCTGGATTGCTTCGTCGCTTCGCTCCTCGCAATGACGAACGGGCTAATTCACCAGCACCGGCGTGCCGTTCTGCACGCGGCCGTAAAGGTCCACGACGTCGTCGTTGCCCAGCCGCACGCAGCCGAAGATCACGTTGGTCCCGACGGTCGCGGGCGCATTGGTGCCGTTGATGCGCGACTTGCCGTCGTCGAGCTCCATGACTCTTGCGCCGAGCGGGTTGCCGGCGCCGCCCGCCAGCACGCCCGGCTTGGCGAGCTTGCGCTCGATCATGTCCGGCGTCGCCTGCCAGGACGGCCATTCCGCTTTGCTGGCGACGTGACGGAGGCCTGCGAGCTCGGTGCATTGCTCGCCGAGCCCGATGCCGTAGCGCAGCGCCACGTTGTTGGGCTCGATCAGATAGAGAAAATGCTGCAGCTTATCGATGATGACGGTGCCGACCGGCTGCAAGGTGCGATAGAAGGTCGGCTGGCGGCGGAAAACATACGACAGGTCGTTGTCGGCCGCGCTGCCGTCGATGCCGGCCGCGAGATCGCCGTCTTTGGCGGTCGCCAGCTTGGGTGTTGCGACCTTGGCCGCGGGCGGCGCTTGCGGGGCAGCGGCGGACGCAACGTTTTTGACCGGCGCCGGCGACACTTTGTGGGCGTGCTGCACCCAGAAAATATAACCGCCGGCGCTGATCGCCGCGGCGACGATCGCGACCGCGAGCAAAGAGACGCCGCTGAGCCGAAACGGCGTCGCCAGCGGCCCGCCGCGCTCCGGCACGATCGACGACAGATCGGCGACGTCGCCGTCGGTATCGTCGACCGGCTCGTCGCGCGGCACCGCGCCGCGGGCGGGCCGCGCCATTTCGGCCTCGATCTTTCGGATCGCGGTGTCCAACGCCGACTGCTCGGCTGCGATCGCGGCCGGCGGCGTCGCCGGGCGCCGCGCCAATAACTGCGTCACCAGCATTTGCCGCGCGCGCTCATAGACGCCGCGGCGCCATTGCGGGTCCCGCGCTTCCGGCGCGCTCATGGCGCGCGCTAGGATCGGATAATAGTCAACCATGGCCCCCCGGCAGGTTTATGTGCCGACCTTCGCCAAAAACTCCAGGACGCGGGCATTGGTCGCGTCCTCGTCCTGCCGTTCGACCGGCACATCCCAATAGTCCGACCGCGGCAGGCATTCCTCAAGATAGCGCGCCGCGGACGTCGCGTGCGACGCATCATGGCCCGGAACGACGAGCGCTGGAATATCCAAGCGCATGAGATCCTCCGGCTCGGCACCGGGCGCGGTGTCGCGGTCGAACAGCGCGCGGCACATGCCCTCGCAGATCGACTTATAGTGCTCCCGGTCCGCCCTCGCATAGGCGGCGGCAAAGGCGCTGTCGCGCTTGATGACGGACGCCCACGGGCCGCCGCGCGGATCGGCGCCGAACGGCTTGCCGTCCTTGGCGACCAGCGCCACGACGCCGTCGAGGCCGTCGCTGGTGACGAACGCCAAGTGTTCGGCAAAACGCTGGTGGCTCGATATGCGGTATTTGGCGCCGCCCACCGGCCAGTACAGGATCATGCTCAAAACCATGCCGGGATGCGCGACCGCGAAGGCCGCGACCGGCGGGCAGCCCATGCAGCCGCCCATGAGGTGGGCGCGCTTGATGCCGAGATGGTCGAGCAGGCCTTTGCCCTGCGCGACAAAATGCTGCCAGGTGACGCGCTCGACCCGCCCGCCCGACTGGCCGCATTCGCGGCGGTCGAACAGGATGCAGGTAAAACGCTTCGGCAAATGATCGAGCAGTTTTATCCTGGCGTAGCTGCCGAGCGTCGACCACGCCTCGACCACCGCGTTGAAGCCGCCGGGCGCGTACATCAGGAGCGGCGGCCCCGAGCCGATCACTTCGTAGCGCGTCGTAATGCCGTCGATGACCACGCTCGTCATGGTCAGCCCTTGATCTGCCGGCCGGCGCGGGCGTCGGCGATCAATGCGGTGAACGCGTCCAGCGCGGCCTTCGCGGTATTCACGTAAGTATCGGTCTTGGAGTCGATCCATTTCTCCGCGTAACCGATCGCGGTGTGCGCGAGCCGCACCCGGCCGTCGAGCCATGGCCCGCCGCCGAAGCCGCCGATCACCGGGATCTTTACCGCCTTGACGACGGCGGTGCCGGCGACGGCACCGGAATTGGTGAAGTCGAGCAGCACCGCGCCGGCCTCTTCAAGAAGCTTTGCTTCGGCGACGAGCTTGTCGGCGGCTTCGGCAGTGGCCTGCGCCTGCGGCGAATTCTGCGCGCTGTAGGGGATACCGTATTTGCTTGCCGTCTGCGGCGTCAGCCCGAACTGGGCGAAGACCGGCACGCCGGCCTTGACCAGCGCGCGCACCACGTCGGGAAAGTCAGCCGCCGCATCGACCTTGATCATGTCGGCGCCGCCGTCGTTCATCAGCCGCGCGGCGGCGGCGAGCGCGCTGTCGATGCCCTGCTGCACCGGGCCGAACGGCATGTCGCAGCTGACCAGCGCGCGCGCGGTGCCGCGCCGCACCGCCTGGCAACAGATCAGCATCTCGTCGAGCGTGACTTCGAGCACTTCGTCGCGGCCCCAAAGATTGACGCCGACCGAATCGCCGACCGAGATGAAATCGACGCCGGCGCGGTCGGCAATACGCGCGATCTGATAATCCCAGGCGACGACGCCGATGCTCTTGTTGCCGTCGCGCTTCATCGCTTGAAGCGCGGCAATGGTCATCTTGTCAGGCATGCTTGCGATGCGCTCCCGTGCGGCCGCTGTTTTAGCACAGGTCATTCCGGGGCACGCGCGAAGCGCGAGCCCGGAATCCATAATCACGATACTTGAGGTTCTTGAAGGATCGAGCCGCAGCTGAATCGCAGGGGTTATGGATCCGGGCTCCTCGCTTACGCTCGGCCCCGGAATGACGGCTTATTGCGCGGGAGCCGCCGCGACCGGCGGCTTCGGCTTAGTCTGCTTTTTCAGCGCCGTCGCCGGTGCGCCGGCCTGCGCGGCGGGTTTCAACTCGGGCGGCGGGCTCGCCGCCAGCGCCGAGGGCGACGTCGGTGTCCACGGCCCGGCGCCGGCTGCGGGCTTCTTTGCCGTCGTCTTGGTATCGGTTGGCTTAGCCGTCGGCTTGGCCTCGGTCGGCTTCGCATCGGCAGGCTTGGCGTCTGTAGGCTTGGCGTCCGTAGGTTTGGCGACCGCGGGCTTCTTGTTGGCCGGTTGCTCGGTCGTTGCCTGATCGTCGGTGGACCGTGCCGCGGTCGCTTTGTGTTTGGTTTTCTTTTTGGTGTTGTCGGGTTCGGCGGCGACGTCGGAGGAGAGGGTCGACAACTGTGACGGGCTGCGCGTCGGGCCGGTATAGACCACGACCGGCATCACCGGACCGAGATCGGACAGCAGAACCGGGTTGGTCGGCGCGCGCAGCGCCGACAACAGCAGCGACCGTGTCTCGCTTGCGGCAGCGGCCGCCTGGCTGTTGTCGTTGTCGGCGTCCATGTCTTCGTCTTCCGCCGCGGGCCGCTTGCGATGCTTGCCGCACGTCTGTTCCTGCAGATTGGGCGGCGCGACGTCCATCGGCGCCAGCGCGTCGACCATGCCCAGCGACGGCGTCAGCCAGGACAGCGGATTTTGCGAGAACCCGCCTTCGAGCATTTCGGCGGCCTTCATGGCGCGCACCGCGCCGGACGGCGCGCCGAGCACGACGGCGATCAACCGCTTGTTGTTGCGCTGCGCGGTGGCGACGAGGTTGAAGCCGGAGGCGCAGATGAAACCGGTCTTCATGCCGTCGGCGCCGGGATAGCGCCCGAGCAGCGGGTTATAGTTGCGCACGATGCGACGCCCGAATTTGATCGCCGGAACGTGCCAGTAGAAACTGTAATCGGGGAATTCGCGGATCAGCGCGCGGGCGAGAATGGCGAGATCGCGCGCCGAGGTGATCTGGCCGTCGGCCGGCAGGCCGTTCGGATTGACGAAATTCGATTCCGACATGCCGAGCTTGTGCGCGGTGTCGGTCATCTGCTGGGAGAAATCGTCGACCGAGCCGCCGATGCCTTCCGCCAGCAGCACGGCCATGTCGTTGGCCGATTTCACCATCATCATCTTGAGCGCGTTGTCGACGGTGACCTGGGTGCCGACCGGCAGGCCCATCTTGGTCGGCGCCTGCAGATTGGCGTTGCGCGAGACGGTGAACAGCGTGTCGAAAGTGATGCGATTGTCCCTGACCGCGCTCAGGGTCATGTAGAGCGTCATCAGCTTGGTGGTCGAAGCCGGATACCATGGATAGGTCGCGTTCTCGGCGCGCAGCACCTTGCCGGTGTCGGCATCGATGAGGATCGCGGCTCCCGACCACGCCGGTGTTGCCGCGACCACCGCCGCTGCGCCAAAGCCGAAAGCAATGCCGAGCATCTGCGCCCGGAGAGATGTCATTCCATACACGTGTCGCGGTCCGTTCGGTTTGAGCGAAGGGTAGGTTCACGAAGCGTGGGCGCGTCCCTATCTACCCGGTATGGCGGGTCGAAGGCAAAGGCGAATCCGGCTATCCTTTAACCCCCGTGTAGATGGCCGTGAGCTTAAAGCCAAGGAAAAGCGACGGAAATTCGGCAATCACGGGTAAGGAGCGATCATGACCGCCTGCATCGTCGGCTGGGCCCATACCCCCTTCGGCAAGCTTTCCGGCGAGACCGTCGAAAGCCTGATCGTGCGCGTGGCCACCGACGCGCTCGCCGACGCCGCAATTGCGGCGAGCGACGTCGACGAGATCGTGCTCGGCCACTTCAATGCCGGCTTCTCGGCGCAGGATTTTACCGCTTCGCTGGTGCTCCAGGCCTCGCCCGACTTGCGCTTCAAACCGGCGACGCGCGTGGAGAACGCCTGCGCCACCGGTTCCGCGGCCGTGCATCAAGGCTTGAAATCGATCGCGGCTCGCACGGCGCGGATCGTGCTGGTTGTCGGCGCCGAGCAGATGACGACCACGGCGGGTCCCGAGGTCGGCCAAAACCTGCTCAAAGCGTCCTACGTGCGCGAGGAGGCCGATATCGACGGCGGCTTCGCCGGCATTTTCGGCAAGATCGCCGGGCTTTATTTCCAGCGCTGGGGCGACCAGTCCGACGCGCTGGCGCGCATCGCCGCCAAAAATCACAAGAACGGCGTCGGCAATCCGTATGCGCAGATCCGAAAAGATCTCGGCTACGATTTCTGCCGCACCGAGAGCGACAAGAATCCGCGCGTCGCCGGCCCGCTCAAGCGCACCGACTGCTCGCTGGTCTCCGACGGCGCCGCGGCCATCGTGCTCAGCGACGTCGAGACCGCGCTGAAAATGAAAAAAGCGATCGTGTTCCGCGCCGCCGAGCACGTGCAGGATTTTCTGCCGATGTCGCGGCGCGACATTCTCAAGTTCGAAGGCTGCGCGGTGGCGTGGAAGCGCGCGCTGGCGCAGGCCGGCCTCGGCCTTGCTGATCTATCGTTCGCCGAAGTGCACGACTGTTTCACCATCGCCGAGCTGATCGAATACGAAGCCATGGGACTGGCGGCGGAAGGGCAGGGCGCCCGCGTCATCGCCGATGGCATAACGGCAAAAGACGGCAAGCTGCCGATCAATCCGTCGGGCGGCCTCAAATCCAAAGGCCATCCGATCGGCGCCACCGGCGTCTCGATGCACGCGCTCGCGGCCATGCAGCTCACCGGCACAGCCGGCGACATGCAGGTCAAGGATGCGCGGCTCGGCGGCATCTTCAACATGGGCGGGACGGCGGTAGCGAATTACGTGAGTATTTTGGAGCGGCTGCGCTAGCTGCGCCGTCGTGACGCGGACAAATCGGAATCAACAGGAGGGTGCCATGCAAATCAGAGTCGCGCCGGAAGGGCTCAACGATTGGAGCGCCGAGGAACGCCAGGCACGGGTCGATTTGGCGGCCGCACATCGCCTGGCTTACATGCACGGCTTCAGCGAGGGGATTTTCAATCACCTGACCTTGATGGTGCCGGGCCGCAGCGACCGCTACTACCAAATCCCGTTCGGGACGCATTGGTCGGAGGTCACGGCCTCGTCCTTCATGGAAGTCGGCATCGACGACGGCGAGGTCAAGCGCGGCTCAGGCGACGTCGAGCGCTCCGGCTACTGCATTCACGCGCCCATTCACAAAGCGCTGCCGCAAGCCAAGGCGGTGTTTCACACCCACATGCCCTTTGTCAGCGCGCTCACGCGTCTCGAGGATCCGCGCATCAAAGAGATCGGCCAAACCGAGGTCGGGCTCATGGGACAGATCGCCTATGACGACGAATATACCGGCCCGGCGCTCGAGCCCGAGGAGGGCGAGCGTCTCGCCAAGGTGATCGGCGAGCATACGCTATTGTTCATGGCCAATCACGGCGTGACCACGCTCGGCGACACGGTGGCGGATGCCTATAACCGGCTCTACTACATCGAGCGAGCGGCGCAGGTTCAGATCTACGCCATGTGGACCGGACAAAGGCTCAAGGAGCTGCCCAAGGCGGTGGTCGAGAAAACCCAGCGCGACATCGGCGGCAACCGCTTCTACGAAGGGCCGACGCCGGCGCAACGGCACTTCAATGCGCTCAAGCGCATCCTCGACCGCAATGAGCCGGACTACGCGACGTGAGCATGTTGGTGCGCTGCGCTAACCGTCATTGCGAGGAGCGAAGCGACGAAGCAATCCAGCTCTGCGTCGCCGACTGGATTGCTTCGCTGCGCTCGCAATGACGGCGGGTGGGCTACTCCGCCGGCGCAAACTGCGCGCGCACCAGTTCGGCAAAAGAACCGCCGCGCTTGACCAGCTCGTCGAATGTGCCGGTCTCGATAATCCGTCCGTTCTGAAACACCAGAATGCGCGTCGCGTGGCGTACGGTGGCAAGCCGATGCGCGATGACGAACGTGGTGCGGCCCTTCATCACTTCGTCGAGCGCGAGATTGACGCGCTGCTCGGTCACCGGGTCCAGCGCGCTGGTGGCTTCGTCGAGGATCAGGATCGGCGGGTCCTTGAGCAACGCACGTGCGATGGCGAGGCGCTGGCGCTCGCCGCCGGAGAGCAGCCGCCCGCGCTCGCCGATCGGCGCTTGCAGGCCGCCGTCGTGGCGTTCGATGAATTCGAGCGCTTGCGCGCGGGCCGCGGCGTCGCGGATTTCGGCGTCGGTGGCGTCCGGCTTGCCGACGCGCAGGTTCTCCGCGATCGAGCGGTTGAACAGCAGCGTCTCCTGGAACACGACGCCGATATTGCGGCGCAGCCCGATCAGCTTGAGATCGCGGATATCGGTGCCGTCGATCGAAATCGCGCCCGATTGCGGATCGAACGCGCGATAGAGCAGCGCCAGCGCCGTCGACTTGCCGCTGCCGGTCGGCCCGACCAGCGCGATCCGCTCTCCGGGCAGCGCCTTGAAGTTCAAATCCGCAACGGTGGGACGTTTGCCGTCATAGGAAAAC
Source organism: uncultured Alphaproteobacteria bacterium (assembly GCA_963831975.1). Lineage (GTDB taxonomy): Bacteria > Pseudomonadota > Alphaproteobacteria > Rhizobiales > Xanthobacteraceae > BOG-931. Next base: position 41,385 of record CAWHSO010000010.1, on the reverse strand, counting down.
GACACGTCCTCGAATTCGACATGGCCGCGCACGCGGCCGGGACTGACCGCGCCGGGCCGGTCGCGCACCGACGGCACGGTATCGAGCACGCCGAAGAAATCCGACAATTTCGGCGCGTCGAGGAACAGCCGGTTGGCGAAGCTGACCGCCTGCTCGAGCCGCGTGATCAACAGCGCCGCGATGCCCATGAAGCTGACGATCTGGCCGACCGAGGCAAGCCCGACCAGCTTGAGGTAAGTCCCGACCAGGAGGATCACCAGCAAAGTCAGCGTAGTGCCGGCGCGCGTGAGCACATTCGCCACCGCCCACCACGACAGCACCGGCATCTGCGCGCGCAGCAGCGAGTCCACCAGGCTGCGCAGCAAAGACACTTCAAGCTCGACGCGGGCGTAGCTCTGCACCAGCGCGACATTGCCGAGCGCGTCGGCGGCAGTCTCGGCAAGATCCGAATAGTGCTGCTCGACCGCGCGCTGCATCGCAAACGCCCGCTGCATGACCAGCACGGTCAATGCGGTGAAGCCTATGCACAGCACGAGCAGCGGCAGCGCCAGCCGCCAGTTCAGCACGAGCGTCGCCGGCAGCAAGAGCGCGATGAATATGAAGGCGGCGAAGTTCTCGCGGAAGAACGACACCCACAGCCACCACAGCGTGTCGGTGCCCGACAGCATGATCTTCATCTGCCGGCCGGAATGCTCGCCGGTGTGATAGGCGAGCGGCAGCTGCAGCACGTGCTCGAAATAATCCGCCAGCACCAGGTTGCGGCGCTGATGCGCCAGCCGATCGGCGAACCAGGCGATGACCGTGCCGGCTATGATGATGAACAGCCCGAAGGCGACCCAGGCGCCAAGCAGCGGCGCCAGTGTCCGCGCCGCCGGCTTGATGCCGGCCGGCAGCGCGCCTGAGAGCGCATCGACGATGCGGCCGAACAGCACCGGCTCGACGAATTGCGCCGCGGCGAGCGCGATATTGGCCAACGCCAATGTCACCGCCAGTCGGGCGTCGGCGCCGAGCAGGCCAAGCACGCGAAGATAGACACGGACGAACGACATAGCGGGTGTTCCAGCCTTGAGTGGTGTCACTTTAGCGCCGCGCCGAGCAGATTATGACGAATAAAATGCTACGAGCGATCGCCCGGATTTTTGTTCCCACAGCGGCCAAAAAGATGAGACTATCGGCTTGCGGGCCACCCCGGCGGCTTGCCGGAGATGGTCCGCAGGCCGGGGGCGGCGTCGGATTTTTGAGAAGCGACAGCGCATGACGAATATTCCGACCGACCTCTTGCGCACGTTTGTCCTGGTCGTCGAGCAGCGCAGTTTTACGCGCGCCGCCAAGGCCCAGGGCATGACCCAGCCGGCGATCAGCGCGCAGATCAGGCGCCTGCAATCGCTGCTCGGCATCGAGCTGTTCGACAAAAGCGCGCCCGGCGTCGCGCTCACGCCGATGGGGCAGCATGTCATCAATTCCGCCCGCCGCATGCTGTCGGTCAACGATCACATCATGCAGATCGCCAGCCCCAATGCGGCGGCGCAACTCGTTCGCATCGGCGTGCGCAAGGATTGCATGGGCGAAGAGCTCACCGCGATGCTGGCGTCGACCCGCACGCGCTGGCCGAACCTGCGCTTCGCGGTGCAGGGCGCCGGTCAGCGGCGCTTGCTGCAATACCTCAAGCAGGACGAGCTCGATATCGTGGTGGCGCTGGTTCCAGAGGAGCCGGAGGGTTCCGCGCGCCATTATTGGCCCGAAGAGCTCGCCTGGGTGCGCGGCAAGACCACGACGCTCGATCTCTCGGGCCCGATTCCGTTGATCGGCTACAAGGATCGCTGCATGTGTTACCGCGTCGCCATCGCGACGCTCGCCAAGGCGGATCTCACCGGCGAACTGGTGTTCCGCGGCACCAATGCCAAGTCGCTGCGCAGCGCCGTCGCCGCCGGCGTCGGCGTCATGCTGGCGCCGAAGAGCCGCATCCCGGCCGGGCTCGAAGCGTGGGACGACGGGCCGCTGCCGCCGCCGCCCGCGGTGTATGGCGGCGTCTTCTTGCGCGAGGGCGCGGCGAACGACACGCTCGATCAGCTCGCGGACCGCTTTGCGGAAACGCTGCGCCCGGCCGTGGCTGCGGCCGACGCCACGGTGTTCGCAGGCCCTCGGGTTCCGGCGGCGCAGGGCGCGCGGCGCTCGGCCTGAGACGACGGCATTGTTGATCGTTATTTGCTGGGCCGGCGTGTTGCTGGGTTCAATATGTTTGAAGGCCGCCACCCGATCAGCTTGAGAAGTCTGCTTCGCGATATCCCTCTTGACGCCGAGGCGCGTCACCCGTATTAAACCAATTGGTTATTTAACCAGGTGGTTCATGAACCTCGACGCCTCCTTCTCCGCGCTCGCCGACCCGACCCGCCGCGCCATTCTGGCCCGCCTGGCGCTCGGCGAGACCTCGGTCATGGAACTGGCGAAACCGTTCGCCATGAGCCTTCCGGCGGTCTCCAAGCATCTCAAGGTGCTGGAGCGCGCCGGCCTGATCACGCGCGGCCGCGAAGCACAATTCCGCCCCTGCCGCATCGAGCCGAAGGCGCTGAAGGGCATCGACGACTGGCTGGAAAACTATCGCCGTTTCTTCGAGGAGAGTTTGGATCGCCTCGATGCCTATCTGAAAGTCCTGCAAGCCAAGCCGGCGAAAACGAAGGGCAAGAAACATGGCCGCCACAAATAGCCTCGACCTGCAAAGCGATCCGCGCTCGATCATCGGCATCCGCGAGTTCGACGCGCCGCGCGAGCTGGTGTTTTCGGTCTGGACCGATGCCAAGCATCTGGCGCAGTGGTGGGGACCGAACGGTTTCACCACCACCACGTCGCGCTTCGAGTTCCGGCCGGGCGGCGTTTGGCGTTTCGTCATGCACGGCCCGGACGGCCGCGACTATCAGAACCGCATCGTCTTCGACGAGATCGTGCCGCCCGAACGCATCGTCTATCGCCACGACGGCGGCGAGGACGTCGAGCCGGTGCAATTCAGTCAGACCGTCATCTTCGAGGATGTGGGCGGCCGAACTCGTATGACCTGGCGGGGCGTTTTCCCGTCGGCGGCCGAGCGCGACCGGGTGATCAAGGAGTACGGCGCCGGCGAGGGCTTGGTGCAGACCATGGCGCGTCTCGCCGACTATGTCGCGGCGCAGGGTTAGGGGACTTCACGCAGCTTTTTGCCGGCGGGCATGTCGGAGCGGCGCATGGTCGCCCGTCCTTGCAGCAGGGATGACGGAGAAGGACAATGTTCGACGCTTTGCTCTACTGCCAGGTCATGGCGGATATCAGACACGGATACTTTCTTATGGTGGCGGATTTCGTCCGAACGATCACGGCACCATTCCGCGCGCTATGGGACGGGCGCAGATCGGGCACCTGCCGGCAGCGCGAGGCCTGGATGCAGAGCTTGGCGCGCCTCGATACCTATGTTGCCTCAATGGCATGATTGCGTTGCAAGGAACTGCGCAAAATTCTGAACCTAAAGTCTATAACCCCGAGCAGGAGACAACGATGCAAGTTCAACCTTATCTGTTCTTCGACGGCCGCTGCGACGAGGCGCTGGAGTTCTACAAGAAGGCGATCGACGCCAAGGTCGACATGATGATGCGTTTCAAGGACGCGCCGGACCAGTCGATGATCTCGCCGGGCAGCCACGACAAGGTGATGCATGCGGCGGTGCACATCGGCGACACCCAGGTGCTGATGTCCGACGGCCGCTGTCTCGGCAAGCCGAACTTCCAAGGCTTTGCGCTGACCATCACCGCGCCCGACGCCGCCGAAGGCGAGCGCCGCTTCAATGCGCTGGCCGATGGCGGGCAGGTGCAGATGCCGCTTGCGGAAACCTTCTTCGCGTCCCGCTTCGGCATGGTTGCCGACAAGTTCGGCGTCGGCTGGATGATCCTGGTCGAAAAGAAGTAAGCGCAACGGCGCGTAACCGGTGGAGGCAAAGATGAATACTGCAACGAAAAGCACCGACTTCGTCATCTCGCGGGTGTTCGATGCGCCGCGCGAACTGGTGTGGAAGGCTTTCACCGATCCCGAGCACATGAAACAATGGTGGGGCCCGACGGGCTCCGTCGTTGTCGCCTCGAAAATGGATTTCCGCGTCGGCGGCACCTATCACGGCGCCATGCGCGATCCCGCCGGCAACGTCATGTGGGCGAAGTTCGTCTATCGCGAAATCGTCGCGCCGGAGCGCCTGGTGTGGGAGCACTCGTTCTCCGATGAAGATGGCGGCCTGACGCGGCATCCGCTGAGCCCGACTTGGCCGCTGAAACTGCTCACCACCGTCACGTTCGACGAGCCGCTCAAAGGACAGACCGGGCTGACGCTGCGCTGGTCGCCGCTCGATGCGACGGCGGAGGAGCAAAAGACCTTCGATGCCGCCCACGACGGCATGCGCGGCGGCTGGGGCGGCACATTCGAGCGGCTCACGGCATATCTGGCAGGCGCGAAATAGCGCCGGCGCGTCCTTAAAGCTTGGAGTGAAACATGGCGACGATCAAACAGAAGATCAGCCCCTGTCTGTGGTTCGACACGCAAGCCGAAGACGCGGCGAAATTCTACACCTCGGTGTTCAAGAATTCCGCGATCAAAGAGATCAGCCGCTACGGCAAAGCCGGCCAGGACGTGCACGGCAAGGAGCCCGGCTCGGTCATGGTCGTGGCATTCGAGATCGAGGGGCTGACCTTCACGGCGCTCAACGGCGGCCCGCATTTCAAATTCAATGAAGCGGTCTCGTTCCAGATCATGTGCGACAGCCAGGCCGAGATCGACCATTTCTGGAGCGAGTTGAGCCGCGGCGGACAGGAAGGTCAGTGCGGCTGGCTGAAGGACAAATTCGGTCTGTCCTGGCAGGTCGTGCCGTCCGCGCTGCCGCAGATGCTGAGCGGCGGCGACGGCGCACGGCTCGACCGGATGATGAACGCCATCATGGCCATGAAAAAGTTCGATCTGGAAGCGCTCAAGCGCGCCCACGCCGGTTAGACGCAAGATCGAATGATAGCGAAGCGGAGCACACAGGGATAAATTGGCGCGATGAACGCGCCTGCTGCCACGCTGCCGCTGTTCCAGACGCCCTTCGCTCCGCCTGACGAAGCGCTGGCGACTGTCCTTCTCACCGACGCAGCCCGCGACGGCGCCGTGGAGAGCCGCATCGATGCCCGCGCGCAAAGACTGGTCGAAGCCATCCGCGCCAAGGCCGGCGGGCTCGGCGGCATCGAGGAATTTCTGCACGCCTATTCGCTGTCGACCAAGGAGGGGCTGGCGCTCATGGTGCTGGCTGAGGCGCTGTTGCGCGTGCCGGACGCCGCGACCGCCGACCAGCTGATCGAGGACAAGCTTGCCGCCGGCCGCTGGCGCGACGGCGACGTGAAATCGACGGCGCTGTTGGTCTCGGCCTCAGCCTGGACGCTCGGCATCGCCGCCCGCGTCATTCATCCGAGCGAGACGCCGGAGACGATCCTCGACAGCATCGTGCGGCGGCTCGGCCTGCCCACGGTGCGCGCGGCGACGCGGCAGGCGATGCGGCTCTTGGGCTCGCATTTCGTGCTCGGGCAGACCATCGACGAGGCGCTGCATCGCGCCCGCGGCCACGCCGAGTTCCGCTATTCGTTCGACATGCTCGGCGAGGGCGCGCGCACCGCGGCCGACGCCGACAAATATTTCGACGCCTATGCCACAGCGATCGTGGCGATCGGTGCGCAAGCCGGCAACGCTGAGCTGCCGCAGCGGCCCGGCATCTCGGTAAAACTCTCGGCGCTGCATCCGCGCTTCGAAGCGATCTCGCGCGAGCGCGTGCTCAAAGAGTTGGTGCCGCGCCTCACCGCGCTCGCGCAGATGGCGCGCGACGGCGATCTGCAATTCACCGTCGACGCCGAGGAGGCCGACAGGCTCGAGCTCTCGCTCGAAATCATTGCCGCAGTGCTGGGCGACGTTTCTCTTGCCGGCTGGGACGGCTTCGGCCTCGCGGTGCAGGCCTATCAGAAGCGGGCGTTGGACGTCATTGGTTGGATCGAGGAGACGGCCGCCGCGTCACGGCGCCGGCTGACGGTTCGATTGGTCAAGGGCGCGTATTGGGACACCGAAATCAAGCGCGCCCAGGAGCGTGGGCTCGCCGACTATCCGGTGTTCACGCGCAAGGCCATGACCGACCTTTGCTACATGGCTTGCGTCAAAAAGCTTCTCGCGGCGCGCGACCGCCTCTTCCCGCAATTCGCCACCCACAATGCGCTGACGGTCGCGAGCGTGATCGAGGACGCCCGTGGCGTCGAGGGTTTCGAATTCCAGCGGCTCTACGGCATGGGCGAGGCGCTCTACGAGGCGTTGCTCGCCGAACTGCCCGACGCCGCCTGCCGCGTTTATGCCCCGGTCGGCGGCCACCGCGATCTGCTCGCCTATCTGGTGCGGCGGCTCCTGGAGAACGGCGCAAACTCGTCCTTCGTCTCGGTCGCCGCCGATCCGAGCGTGCCGATCGCGGAGATCCTGCGCCGCCCGCAAAGCTGGATCGCCGGCCCGCAGGCGGCGCGCAACAGCAAAATCCCGTTGCCGCGCGACATTTATCTCCCCGAACGGCGCGGTGCGGCGGGCGTCGAATTCGGCGATCGCGCGAGCCTCGACGCCTTGCGCGACGAGGTTCGCGCCGGCGTTCGTCCGTCGGATAGCGCGGCGCCGCTGGTCGATGGCATCGCACTGCCTGGCCGCGAGCGTTCGGTGATTTCGCCGATCGACGGCAAGACGATAGGTGCGGTCCGCGAGGCGGACGACGCCATCGTCATTTCGGCTGTTGCCGCGGCAGCGGCCGGGTTCCCGGCCTGGGCGGCAACGCCGGTCGATGCGCGCGCCGCCGTGCTCGAACGCGCCGCCGATCGGCTCGAGGTCAACCGCGGCCGCCTCCTCGCGCTATTGCAAAGCGAGGGCGGCAAGACGCTTGACGACGCGCTGGCGGAACTGCGCGAGGCGGTCGATTACTGCCGCTATTACGCCGCGCAGGCGCGGATCGCGCTCGTGCCGCAGCCGATGCCGGGCCCGACCGGCGAGAGCAATGAACTGCGCTATCGCGGCCGCGGCGTCTTTGTCTGCATCAGCCCGTGGAATTTCCCGCTGGCGATATTCCTCGGTCAGGTGACCGCGGCGCTCGTTGCCGGCAACACCGTCGTCGCCAAGCCGGCCGAGCAGACGCCGCTGATCGCGGCCCTTGCCGTGGCGCTGTTGCACGACGCCGGCGTGCCGAAGAGCGCGCTGCACTTTATTCCAGGCGACGGCGCGGTCGGTGCGAAGTCTCGTGGCCGATCCGCGCGTCGGCGGTGTCGCCTTCACCGGCTCCACCGAGACCGGCCGCGCCATCAACCGCGCGCTTGCCGACAAAAACGGCGCGATCGTGCCGCTGATCGCCGAGACCGGCGGCATCAACGCCATGATCGTCGATGCCACGGCGTTGCCCGAACAGGTGACCGATGACGTCGTCACCTCGGCGTTCCGCTCCGCCGGCCAGCGCTGCTCGGCGCTGCGGCTGTTGTGCCTGCAAGACGACGTCGCCGAGCGCATGATCGACATGCTGATCGGCGCCGCGCGCGAACTGAAGGTCGGCGACCCGCGTAAAATATCGACCCATGTGGGGCCGGTGATCGACGCCGAGGCCAAACAAAAACTCGACCGCTGGATCGCCGAGAAGGAGCGCGGCGGGGCGTTGCGCTTCCGCTCCGGTCGCGACACCGCGCTTCCCGCCGCCGGCACCTATGTCGGCCCGGCGGTGATCGAGCTCGACCGCGCCCGCGACTTGAAGGAAGAAGTGTTCGGCCCGGTGCTGCACGTGGTGCGCTGGCGCGCCGATGAATTGGACGCGCTGCTCGACGACATCGCCGGCAACGGCACCGCGCTGACGCTGGGCATTCATTCGCGGATCGATAGTACCGCCGACCGCATCGCGGCGCGGCTTGCCAGCGGCAACGTCTACGTCAATCGCAGCATGATCGGCGCCGTGGTCGGCACCCAGCCATTCGGCGGCACCCACCTGTCGGGTACCGGCCCGAAGGCTGGCGGCCCGAATTACCTCCGCCGCTTCGCCTCGGAGCAGACAATCACGGTCAACACCGCCGCCGTGGGCGGCAATGCCAGCCTGCTGGCGCAGGGCGAATGACCCCAGTCATGCCCCCAGCCCTGGGGTCTGTCGGGCGGAATTAACACAATAGCGACAAGATCGCGCTATTCTGATGGGCCATGAGTGATTCGATTTCGCGCCTCTATCAGGCCGCGCTCGCCTGCCGGCACGACGATCCGTCGACGTCGCGGACCGCGCGGCTATTGCGTTCGGGCCGCAGCAAGATGGCCAAAAAACTCGCCGAAGAGGCGGTCGAGGTCGTCATCGACGCCATGCACGGCGATCGCGACGCCGTCATCAAAGAGAGCGCCGACCTGATCTATAACCTCGTCGTGTTGTGGATCTCATCCGGCATCCGCCCGGAAGACGTCTGGAAGGAAATGGATCGCCGCGAGCGGCTCCTCGGCATCGCCGAGAAGGTGCCGAAGAAGCTCGTCGACGACACCTCGCGCCGCAAGATCGTCATCCTCGAAGGCCGCCGCGCCCGCAAGCGGCGTTGATCCTCCAGTCAAACTCCTCAGCGATGATTGACCAGATCATTTCGGCGGTCGCGGCTTGGATCGTCGCGGTGATCTCGGCCGCCGGATATTTCGGTGTCGTCATTCTGATGGCGATCGAGTCGGCGTGCATTCCGCTGCCATCGGAAGTGATCATGCCGTTCGCCGGTTATCTGGTGTCGATCGGGCAATTCAGCCTGATCGGTGCCGCGACCGCAGGCGCGATCGGCTGCAATGTCGGCTCGACGATCGCTTATTATATCGCGGCCTTTGGCGGCCGGCCGGTGCTGGAGCGCTGGGGCGAATACGTTCTGATCAGCCCGGCGGAGATCAAGCGCGCCGACGATTTTTTTGTCCGCTACGGCTCCGCCACGGTGTTTTTCGGCCGGCTGTTGCCGGTGGTGCGGACCTTCATCGCCTTTCCCGCCGGCCTCGCGCGGATGCCGATGCTGAAATTCCAGGTCTACACGTTCCTCGGCTCCTGGCCGTGGTGTTTCGCGCTCGCCTATATCGGCTCTGTGCTCGGCGCGCGCTGGAACAGCGACCCGACGCTGCGCAAGTTGTTCCACGACTTCGATGCCGTCATCGCTGCCGTGCTTTTGGCCGGCTTTGCCTGGTTTGTCTGGTCACGCTGGCGCGAGAGACGGCGAACTTAAAGGGCCTGGCCTGACCGCCATCGGGATTGGCCTTGGGGTCGTCACGTGCGTATTTTGACCTTATTTCGGGTTGAAATTCGGCATCATGACGGGGTCCGGCATATCACGGTTGTTTTGGGCGGCGGCCATTGTCGCGCCGATCGCGGTCGCGATTTCGGCCGCCACGATCGGCACTGCCCGTGCCGATGACGGCCAAGCGCCGGCGAGCGAGGGTGCGGTGCAGCAAGCGCCGGCCTCGGCGCCAGGCACGTTTCCGGCGCAGCCGCCGCCGGCCACCAAGCCCGGCTTCCTGCATCAGCTCGAGGTCTGGTGGAACGACGGCTTTGGCGATTTCAACGCCAAGATGAAGAGCGCCAAGGAGCAGATCGACAACTACAACAAGCAGCAGGACAAGGCGACCAAGGAGACCACCGCGGCAACCCAGCAGGCGCTGAAGGACGCGGCGCAAGCCACCAAGGACGCCGCGACCGCGGTGGTGAAGCTGCCGGTGACGCGCGTGTTCGAGTTTCACGACCGCTGTCAGGTTGCAGGCAACGGCGCCCCCGACTGTCAGACGACGGCGACCAATGCCTGCCGCGCCAAGGGTTTTGACGGCGGGCAGCCGCTCGATGTGAGCACCTCGCAGGAATGTCCGGCCAGGGTCATGCTTTCGGGCCAGCCTCCGATCGAAGGCGAGTGCAAGGACGTCACCGTCGTCCTGCGCGCCGTGTGCCGCTGACGCGGTCGCGCCGCGCGGCGCGGTTTCCACTTTTCCGGATCTGCTCTAAGTTCGGCGCCCATAGAGCCTGATCCCGAAAAAGCCTGCCCTCGGACTTGATCCGAGGGTGGATACCGGTTTTCGGAAAAGATCATGCTCCACTAAAATGCGCTCTAAGCGCAGGGAGCCTCGCCGTCATGCTGTCCGAAGCCGATCGCAACAAGGCCGCCGATATCCTCATCGCCGCGGAGAAGGAACGCAAACAAGCCGTTCAGCTGTCGAAAACCTGGCCCGGCATCACCATGGAGGACGCCTACGCGATCTCCACCGAAGTCGCCAACCGCAAGATCGCCTCTGGCGCCAAGCTGATCGGCCACAAGGTCGGGCTCACCTCGAAGGCGATGCAGCGCTCCTCGCAGATCGACGAGCCGGATTACGGCTACCTGCTCGACCACATGATGATCGCCGACGGCGCCAGCGTGAAGCACGAGAACTTCTGCCTGCCCCGCGTCGAGGTCGAGCTCGCCTTCGTCATGGGCAAGCCGCTCAAGGGTCCCGGCGTGGGCCTGACCGACGTGTTGCGCGCCACCGAATATGTGGTGCCGGCGCTCGAGATCGTCGATGCGCGGCTGCAGGATCCGCGCAAGATATTCGACACGGTTTCCGACAACGGCGCCGCCGCCGGCATCGTGGTCGGCGGCCGGCCGGTCGGTCCGATGGACATCGACCTGCGCTGGGTCGGCGGCATCATGTATCGCAACGCCGAGATCGAGGAGACCGGCGTCGCCGCCGGCGTACTCGGCCATCCGGCGCTCGGCGTCGCCTGGCTCGCCAACAAGCTCGGCCAGCACGGCGTCGCGCTCGAGCCCGGCCATCTGGTGCTCGCGGGCTCGTTCACCCGCGTGGTCCATGCGCGCAAAGGCGATACGCTGCACGCCGACTTCGGCCAGCTCGGCGGTATCGCGTTGCAGTTTGTTTGATCTAACCCTCCCCCCTTGCGGGGGAGGGCAGGGTGGGGGTCGGGAGGTTTTGCGCTGTCGTCGACGTTAGCGCGTGACCTCCCGATCCCCACCCCTACCCCTCCCACAAGGGGGAGGGGAAGAAAGAAAATGGGGGAGGGGAATAATGAGCGACAGCACTGCGGCCGGCAGCGGCTCGATCGACGACGTCGTCGCGCGGATCGAGCGGATGCCGATCTCATGGTGGCATGTGCGGACGCGGATCATCATCGGCGTCGCCACCTTCTTCGATGCCTTCGATGCGCTCGCCATCGCCTTCGTGCTGCCGGTGCTGGTGCCGGCGTGGCATCTCAACGGCCCGCAGATCGGCTTCCTCATCGCCGCCGGTTATCTCGGCCAGCTCGCCGGCGCGCTGTTCTTCGGCTGGATCGCCGAGCGCTACGGCCGGCTCACGGCGGTGGTCTGGTCGATCTTGATCTTCGCGGTCATGAGTCTCCGCCTGCGCGTTTGCTTGGGATTACCAGTCGCTCGTTATCGCACGGACCATCCAGGGTTTTGGCCTGGGCGGCGAGGTGCCGGTCGCCGCGACCTATATCAGCGAGCTGTCCCGCGCCAAGGGCCGCGGCCGTTTCGTTCTGTTGTACGAATTGATTTTTCCCGTCGGCCTGGTTTCGACCGGCCTGGTCGGCGCCTACGCCGTGCCGCGCTACGGTTGGCAATGCATGTTCGTGATCGGCGCACTGCCGGCTTTTGTCGCCTTGTTCCTGCAGCGGCTCCTGCCGGAATCGCCGCGCTGGTTGGCGACGCAGGGACGGCAGAAAGAGGCGCAAGCCGCGCTTGACTGGATCGAGCGCGAGACGGAAAGATCCACCGGCCAGCCGTTGCCGGCGCCGCGACCGATCGTTCACAGCGAAGGCAAGGCGGCGTCGTGGTCCGATCTTTTCGGCCCGCTCTATCTGCGGCGCACGCTCGTGGTCTGGGTGATCTGGTTCGCCGCGTATTTCTTCAACTACGGCCTCGTGGTCTGGCTGCCGACCATCTATTCGACGGTGTTCAAGCTGCCGCTGCAGCTATCGCTGCAATACGGCTTGATCACGCAATCGGTCGGCTTCTGCGGCGCCTTGACCTGCGCGCTGACCATCGACAGGGTCGGCCGCCGGCCGTGGTTTGCGTTCGCCTTCGCCATGAACGCCATCGCGCTTGGCGCGCTGTTCGTGCTCGGTCCGGATTCGCCCCAACGCGTGCTCGCCTTCGTCAGCGCCGGCTACTTCTTCGTCTCGGTGCTTTCGATCGGCGTCTATGTCTATACGCCGGAGCTTTATCCGACGCGCGCCCGCGCCGTCGCGGTCGGCACGGCGACGGCCTGGTTGCGGTTCGCGTCGATCCTCGGACCGAGCATCGTCGGCGCCATTGTCGGCTCCGGCCTCGGCACGGTGTTTCTCATGTTCGCCGCCGTGGCGGTTGTCGGCGCGGTGGTGACGGCACTGTTCGCGGTTGAAACCAAGGGCCGCGTCCTTGAAGATGTCTCGCCTTAGGACGATGATGAGCAGGGCATGCCGGGTGGCGAGTGAAACGTGTTTGCGCGCGACTATAGGCATTGGCACTTCAAGCATTGGTTTTTGGCCGCCGCGGCCACCGTGCTGTCGGCGGGCGTGCTCCATGCTGCGTTGCCGACCGACGCCGATACTTCAGGCCGCACGTCGTTCGCGGGCCAGCTCCTCATTGCGGCGCCGGCCATGCAGGGCTCGCCGTTCGAACGCACCGTCATCTTGATGGCGCAACATAGTCACGAGGGCGCATTGGGCATTGTCATCAATCGCCCGCTCGACGAGCGGCCGATCGCGAGCCTGCTGCAATCCTTCGGGTTCGATGCCACGGGAGTGAAGGACAACGTGCGGGTCTTTCTCGGCGGGCCGGTCAGTCCCGAGATCGGTTTTGTCGTTCACAGCGCCGACTATCACCTCGCCAATACCATCGACATCGACGGCAAGGTCGCGCTCACGGCGGCGCCCGACGTGCTGCGCGACATCGGCCACGGCAAGGGGCCGACCAAAAGCCTGGTGGCGTTCGGTTATGCCGGCTGGGGGCCGTCGCAGCTCGACGACGAGATCGCGCGCGGCGATTGGTACAATGCGCCGGAGGATCCGGCGCTGGTGTTCGACGACGATCGCGCGAAGGTGTGGGCGGATGCCATGGCGCGCCGCAAGGATCACTAGAGCATGATCCCGAAAAGTGGTTGCCGGTTTTCGGACAAGATCATGCTCGAATGAAAGATGCTTTATGCCCGATTTCCACGGCGTGTTCCCTTATCTGGTTTCGCCGATCGATGCCGACGGCAAGGTTCGCGCCGATGTGCTCGGCCGGCTGATCGATGATCTCATCTCAGCCGGCGTGCATGGCGTGACGCCGCTCGGTTCGACCGGCGAATTCGCCTATCTCAACAACGAGCAGCGCTCCGCCATCGTGCGCACCTCGATCGAAGCCGCGGCCGGCCGTGTGCCGGTGGTCGCCGGTGTTGCGGCGACGGCGACCGCCGATGCCGTGGCGCAGGCGCGGCTCTACAACAAGCTCGGCGCCGACGGCATCCTTGCCATCCTGGAATCTTATTTCCCGCTCAAAGACGCGCAGGTCGAGGATTATTTCCGCGCCATCGCCGACGCCGTCGATATACCGGTCGTGCTCTATACCAATCCGCAATTCCAGCGCACCGATCTGACGCTTGACGTGATCGCGCGGCTCGCGGCCCATCCGCGCATCCGCTACATCAAGGATGCGTCGACCAATACCGGGCGTCTGCTCTCAATCATGAACCGCTGCGAAGGGCTCAAGGTATTCTCGGCGTCGGCGCATATTCCCGCCTGCGTCATGCTGATCGGCGGCGTCGGCTGGATGGCCGGGCCCGCCTGTATCATTCCGCGGCAAAGCGTGCGGCTTTATGAACTATGCCGTGCCGGGCATTGGCCGGAGGCGATGATTTTGCAACGCGCGCTGTGGCGCATCAACGAAGTGTTCGCGCGCTTCAATCTTGCGGCCTGCATCAAGGCGGCGCTGCAGTTGCAAGGCTACGACGTCGGCGATCCGGTTCCGCCGCAGCCCGCGCTCGGCGCCGACGAACGCCGCGTTGTCGCGGCGGCGCTGGAAAAAATCGCGGAAATGACGCCGGCTTAGGTTCAAGTTCGGAAGCAATTGTTAATTTACCCCAACCGATTCTTAACGCATCGTTGCTAAAGATGCCGTTTCCCAAAGTTCCGCCAGTCGCGGCGCAGAGGTCGTTGTGGCATCGATCGGTTCCGGACAAGCGCCGCGTTCGCATTGGCTGACCTCTTGGCAAGCGGAGCTTAACGGCGCGATCGCGCGCGGCCGTGAGCTGTTTGCCGGCGCCGGCGACTCCTCGCTGGTGCGGCGTCTCGCCGGCGCCGTCTTCGTCATCCGCATCGTCGCCGCGTTCCTGGCCTTCGTGGCGCAGATCGTGCTGGCGCGCTGGCTCGGCGGCTTCGAATTCGGCATTTACGTTTATGCCTGGACCTGGCTGCTGCTGATCGGCAGCCTCAGCGATGTCGGGCTCGGCTCGGCGGCGCAGCGCTTCATCCCCGAATATACCGAGCACAAGCAGCTCGCTTTGCTGCGCGGCTTTCTCGTCGGCGGCCGCGGGCTCGCGCTCGTCATCGCGGCGGCGATCGCCGCCGCGGCGGTCGGCGTCGTCATGCTGTCGCCCTTTGTCGACAAGATGATGATCCTGCCGCTCGCTCTCGCCTGCGCCGCGGTGCCCGCCTTTGCGGTCGCGCAAGTGCAGAGCGGAATTGCGCGGTCGTATAACTGGATCAGCCTCGCGCTCGCGCCGACTTACGTGCTGCGCCAGATCCTGCTGATCGCGCTGATGGGCTTGGCCTATGTCGCCGGCCTGCCGACCGACGCGGTGACGACGATGCTGGTCTGCCTCGTCACGGTGTGGGGATGCACGCTGGGGCAGACGTTTTTCCTCAATCGGCGGCTGACGACGGTGGTCGCGCCGGGACCGAAGGCCTATGCGCCGCGCGCCTGGCTCACCACCGCGGCGCCGATCTCGCTGGTCGAGGGCTTCTACGTCCTGCTCACCTATTCCGACGTGATCATCCTCACCCAGTTCCGCCCGCCGCAGGAGGTCGCGGTCTATTACGCCGCCGCCAAGATCATGGCGCTGGTCGCGTTCATCTATTTCGCCGTGGCGCAGACGGTCGCGCACAAGTTTTCCGAATATCACGTCACCGGCAACCACAAGCGGCTGGCCGATTTCCTGGCGCAGACCATCCGCATGACGTTCTGGCCGTCGCTCGGCCTTGATCGCGATCCTGCTCATACTGGGCGAGCCGCTGTTGCGGATGTTCGGCAAGGATTTCGTCGCCGGCTATCCGCTCTTGTTCGTCATCGCCATCGGGCTGTTGGCGCGCGCCGCGGTCGGGCCGGCCGAGCGGCTCCTCAACATGCTCGGCGAACGGCGCAGCTGCGCCCATGCCTATGCGGGCGCTTTCCTGCTCAACCTCGCGCTGTGCTTCGTGCTGATCCCGCGCTTCGGCGCCATCGGCGCGGCGATCGCCAGCGCCACCGCGCTGGTCTTCGAATCGGCATGGCTGTTCCTGATCGCGAAAATTCAGTTGGGCCTTCACTGCCTGATTTTCGGCCGTCCTAAAGGTCGCTGAAGCGCGGTCATGACGGCCAAGAACTCAACAAAGTACTCAACAAAGACCTCAACAGTCTCGGCGATCGCCAGCGCGCGCCGCGCCGCGGTTGCCGACCGCTATGCCGCCAATGCGCTCGCGGTCGAGTGGCGAACGCTGTCCGAGCTCGAGCCGATCGCCGACGCGTGGCGTGAGCTCGCCGCGCGCGCGCTCGAGCCCAACATCTTCTACGAGCCGGCCTTCGCGCTGGAGGCGGCCAAAGTCTTCGGCCGCGACGCCGGCGCGCTCTTGGTGTGGTCGGGCACCAGCCCGCGCAAGCTGCTCGGTTTCTTCCCGGCGCATATCGAGCCGCGGCGTTACGGGCTCAAGCTGCCGGTCTGGGTCGGCTGGACCCATCGCTTACGCGCCGCTCGGCACGCCGCTGGTCGAGCGCGAAGCGGCGGAACCGGCCATCGCCGCCTGGCTCGCCCATCTCGCCGACGATCCGGACCTGCCGGGATTGGTGCTGTTGCCGTTCTTGCCCGCGGACGGCCCGTTCGCCACCGCGCTCGATGCCATCGTCAGGCGCGCGCAGATGCCGGTTGCCGATTTCAATATCCACCAGCGGGCGCAGCTGGTGCCGGACGACGATCGGCTGTTCTATGTCGAGCGCACGCTCGGCGCAGCACAAGCAAAAGGAGCTGCGCCGCTACGTGCGCCGCCTGGGCGACGTCGGCGCGCTGTTGTTCACCACCGCGACCGAGCCGGAAACCGTTGCCGCGGCCATCGAGAATTTCTTCGCGCTCGAGACGCGGCGGCTGGAAAGGCAAAGCCGGCACCGCCGCGGCCTTGCATGATGATATCCGCGGCTTCATCAGCGCGGCCGTCGGCGGCTTGGCGGCGGAAGGCAAAGTCGCGGTCAACCGTATTTTTATCGATGGCCGCGCCATCGCGGTCACCATCACGCTGCGCAACGCCGATACCGCGTGGTTCTGGAAGATCGTCTATGACGAGAATTTCGCCCAGTATTCGCCGGGCGTCGTGCTCACGCTTGCGGTGACCGAAGACCTTGTCGAGGACACCAGCCTCGTTCGCACGGATTCGTGCGCCACCGCCAATCATCCGATGATCGATCACATTTGGCGCGAGCGGTTGGCGCTGTGCGACCGGCTGATCGCGGTGCGGCCGCAAATTTCGTTCACGTCCGTCCGCCGCCTGGAAATGCTGCGCAACACAGCGATCGCCGCCGCCAAAGCCGTCCGCAGCCAGATGCACCGCTGACGGGTTCGCGCGGGCTCTTCCCTTTGCGGGTTTTTTCCGTCATGAGACCGGCGCCGCCGTGAGCCTGGCGGCCGCCGACGGGAAACCAATCCATGACCGATCCGATCACCATCCGCATGGGCGGCTACGGACCGCCCACGACCGGCTTTTCGCGCGCGCTCAAACTGATCGGCGATACGTTGACGGCCGAGTTCGGCAACAGGATCGACGTGAAGTATGTCTGGAACATCATGGATTTCGGCTACCGCGCCGAGGACATCCTCTGGCTGGTCGAGGACGGCGTGCTCACGCTCGGCTACCAGTCGTCGAGCTATCTGACCGACCGCGTGCCCGCGCTTGGTTTCGTCGATCTGCCGTTCCTGTTCGAACAGCGCGACCAGGCGCGCGCCGCGATGGACGGCGCGCTCGGCCGCTGTCTCGGCGAGGCCATCGAAGAGCGCGTGAATTATCGCATCCTCGGCTGGTTCGAGAACGGCTTTCGCCAGATCTCCAACCGCCTGCGCCCGGTGCACACGCCGGCGGATCTCAAGAACATGCGTATCCGCGTGCTGCCGAGCGAGGTCCAGGCGCGCACCTTCGAGCTTCTGGGATGCGTCCCGCTGCGCATGGATCTGACCGAGGCGATTGATCGGATCAAGGCCGGCACCATCGACGCCCAGGAGAACCCGTTCGCCAACACGGTGACCTACGGCGTGCACAAGTTTCACCGTTTCCACACCGTGACCAACCACTTCTACATTTCGCGGCCGATCTTTTTGCATCGCCCGGCATTCGACGGCTGGCCGGCGGATTTGCAGCGCGCCATGCGCGCCGCCATCGAGCGCGCCGTCGCTTTCCAGCGCGAGCTCGCCATCGAGGAAGACCGCACGGCGCGCGCCGCGATCCTCGCCGAAGGCTGCGAGATCACCGAGCTGAGCGCCGACGAGCACGCCCGGTTCCGCGCCGCCGTGGCGCCGCTGCTCACCGAAGCGCGCGGCACTTACGGGCAAAAGATGTTCGATATGATTTAGCCGTGCTTGTCGTCGGGCTTGGCCAGGATCAGCGACCAGAACACCTTGTATTTCGACTTCGGCGCATAGACCGCGGCGATGCCCATCTTGGTGACGTTGCTGTTGAGCATGTTGGCGCGGTGCGGCGGTGAGTTGCGCCAGCCGGAAAACGCTTCCGCCATGGTGTGGTAGCCGGCGGAGATGTTCTCCACGGCGACGGCCGCATCGAAGCCGGATTTGCGGATGCGATCCTGGAACGGCCGGCCGACGTCGTGATCGAGCTTGTCGTGCGCCGCCATGACGCGCGCCTGCTCGCCGGCGAGCCGCATCAGCTCGGGATCGATGGTAACCGCGCCGAGGCCGTTATTGGTGCGATAGCCCGAGATCATCGACTGCGCCGCGTTGGCGTCGAGCGCGGCATCGGTCGTCGCCAGGTCGATATAAAAGCTCGGTTGTCCCGGCGGCGAGCCGTTGTCGGCGCAGCCGCCGAGCGCCGCAATGCCGATGAAGGCGCCGCCGACTAGCAGCGCGGTCGATGGCCGTAGCATCCGAGAATTCCCCCGCATCCGCCGCGACATTGCCGTTAAAAAAGTGTCGGAAGCATGAAAGACCTTGCGCCGCCCCGGCTCTAGCATCGGCGCAGGCGCTCTACTACCATCGCGCTCATAAAATCGGGGGAAGCCAATGAGGCGGTTGGGAGTTTTGTCGCTGTCGCTGTCGCTGTTGTGCCTGGCCGCGAGTGCAGGTTTTGCACAGGCGCAGGACAAGTATCCGTCGAAGCCGGTCAAGATCATCGTGCCTTACGTGCCGGGCGGCGCGACCGACATCGTCGCCCGCATCCTCGCCGACCAGATGGGCAAGAGCTTCGGCCAGTCGGTCATCGTCGAGAACAGGCCCGGCGCCTTCGGCATCATCGCCATCGAGGACATGGTGAAGGCGGGCGCCGACGGCTACACCTTGATGATCGGCAATGTCTCGACCAACGCCATCTCGCCGATCATCTATCCGCAGAAATTCAAGATCGATTATGCAAAAGACGTGGTGCCGATCACCAATGTGGTCGATATCCCGGCTTTCCTTGTGGCGACGACGAAGGATTTCGACGCCAAAAGCGTGCCCGAGCTGATCGATTACGCCAAGAAAAATCCCGGAAAGGTGCGCTACGGCACCGTCGGCCCCGGCAGCTATCCGCACTACGACATGGCCTATTTCGCCAAGCGCGCCGGCGATCTCGACATGATCGCGATCCCGAACAAGGCCGGCGCCACCGGCGTCATCAACGATATGCTCAACGGCTCGACCCAGGTCACCTTCCTCAACGTGGCGAGCAGCGGGCCGCAGGTGAAGGCCGGCAGCCTGCGCGCGCTCGCGCTGGTCAATCATGCGCGGCTGCCGGATTTCCCCGACGTCGCAACGATGCAGGAGCTCGGCTTCCCGGGCGTCGGCACCATCGCCTGGCAGGGCCTGTTCGCTCCGGCCGGCACGCCGCAGCCGGTGCTGCAGGCGATTTTCGACGCCACCGTCGCCGCCATGAAGGAGCCGGCGGTCATCGATGCGTTCAAAAAGCAGACCTTCAACACCGTGCCCAACACATCGCTCGCCGACGCCAAAGCGTGGCTCGCGGGCCAGATGGACGTCTGGCGCAAGATCACTAGCCAAGTGAAGATCGAGACCGAGTAACAGCGTCCCTGGAAATTTTGACATGAACAGCGATCGAGCGAACCCGGTCTATCCGGTCGTCGTCGACAAAGACGTCGATGTGACCATGCGCGACGGCGCGCGGCTCAAAGCCGATGTGTTCCGGCCCTACGACGACGGCAAATTTCCCGCCATCCTCAATCTCGGGCCGTACCAGAAGGACAAGCTCTGGATCGTGCCGGAGAACCTGGCCGAAGCGCCGAACGAATGGATGAACTGGGAGACTGTCAATCCGCAATGGTGGGTGCCGCGCGGCTATGCCGCCGTGCGGGTCGACGGCCGCGGCACCGGAACATCGCCGGGGCAGTACGACCCGTGGTCGCTTGCCGAAGCGGTCGATCTCTACGACGCCATCGAATGGGCGGCGGCGCAGCCATGGTGCAACGGCAAGGTCGGGCTTCTGGGCATTTCATACTTCGCGATCAATCAGTGGTTCGCCGCCAATCTGCAGCCGCCGTCGCTCAAGGCGATCATTCCCTGGGAAGGTTTTGCCGATATCTATCGCGATGCGCTCTACCACGGTGGGCTTTTGAGCCTGTTCATGACCAACTGGTATACGGCGCATCTTTTACATCACACGCTCGGCCGCGCCTCGCAGCATCTGCCCGATGCCTGGCAGATCAACACGCTGTCTTTCTGGCTGCACAACAATCTCGACAGCGGCGCATTTCGCGGCGCGCAGGCGCAATGGGACAAGATCAACATCCCGATGTTCAGCGTCGGCAATTGGTCGGGCATGGGCCTGCATCTGCGCGGCAACACCGAAGCGTTCATGCACGCGGCGACACCGCACAAGAAGCTGCGCATGCATCTCGGCTCCCACGTGCATCCGTTCTACACCGAGGACGGAAGGCGCGATCAGATCCGCTTCTTCGATTATTGGCTCAAAGACATCGACAACGGCGTGATGGACGAGCCGCCGGTAAAACTCGCCATCCGCAAGGGCGCCGACGCCTTCGACTGGAGAAGCGAGAACGAATGGCCGCTCGCCCGCACGCGCTGGACCAAGCTTTATCTCGATCTGTCGCAGCCGGTCGCCGAAAAATCGGAGATTTCCGGCGCGCTCGAAGTGAAAAATCCACCCGCGACGAGTTCGCGCACCTATGCGGCATCGAGTCTCGGCTCGATGGGCTCGACCTCGGCCGCCGCGTCGCAGGTCATGGGCGGCGGTATCAGGCCGGGTATGGGGATTTCGTTGGAGACGGCAAAGCTCTCGGTCGACACCGAGATCACCGGGCCGATCGCCGCGGTGTTGTGGGTGTCGAGCTCGAGCGAGGACATGGATCTATTCCTCACGCTGCGCAACATCGATCCTGACGGCAAGGACGTCATGGAGACCGGCCAGCAAGGCCTGCCGGTGCCGGTGGCGAAGGGCTGGCTGCGCGTGTCGCATCGCGAGCTCGATCCCGAAAAGTCGCTGCCATACCGGCCCTATCACCGCCACCAGCGGCGGCTTTATCTCAAGCCGGGCGAGATCGTGAAGGTCGAGGTCGAAATCTGGCCGACCTCCATGGTGTTCAAGAAAGGCCACCGCATCCGCCTCGACGTCCAGCCGCGCGACGGTCTCGGTTCGAGCCACTACATGCACTACCACGCAGACTACAATTCCGGCGCGACCAACACGGTCTATGCCGGCGGCGATATGGCGTCGTATTTATTACTGCCAGTCATTCCGGCGAGCTTAGAACGCACATGTTGGAGTAATTGACAACAAGTGAAAGTGTTGTTATATACTCCAACATGGCGGCGGAGCTGCTGATCGACGAACGGCACGTGCTTGATGCGCGAGTGTTTGTCGAGATAGTCGTATGGCGGCTGCCGCGACCTGCACGAGGCTCGCGCCACTCCTTCAAGTACCGGTTGGCGCTCGTCGTCGATGAAGTCTGTGTGCTGCGCTACGACAATGAAATCGGGCAAAGGCGATCACCGGCACGTGTGGGACGAGGAATCGCCTTATCGCTTCGCGGATCCAGACACGCTGCTCGCAGACTTTTGGCGCGACGTTGCAAGATTGAGGCGGTGAGATGAAGACTGTGACGCTGCAAGTGGCAAAGCTCGACGAAGTGAAGCGGCGCGTGCGCGATGCCTTCAGAGGAAAAAAGCAAGGTTCACGGATCAGCTTCGCCACGCCTGAGCTTTTGTTTCGACTGTTGACAGCGAAACGGTGGGAACTGATTCGCGCCCTGACCGGAGCGGGAGCAGTCACGATTCGCGAGGCGGCGCGCCGGGTAGGCCGTGATGTGAAGGCCGTGCATGGTGACG
Source organism: uncultured Alphaproteobacteria bacterium (assembly GCA_963831975.1). Taxonomy (GTDB): domain Bacteria; phylum Pseudomonadota; class Alphaproteobacteria; order Rhizobiales; family Xanthobacteraceae; genus BOG-931. Next base: position 19,602 of record CAWHSO010000010.1, on the reverse strand, counting down.
TGCATGCCTTGTTGAGTGCCGGCGTGTTTCAGAAAACTGCCGATGGCCTGATCGTCTTCCCCTATGACGCGATCCGGGTCGACGTGATGCTGCACGCGGCCTGAACAGTCACTGCCGGATATTCGCCGCGGTGGCGACGTCGGTCGCCTTCTTCACCTCGCTCGCGATATAGGCCGCAAACTCCTGCGGCGTGCCGCCGATGATCTCCATGCCGATCTTGTGCAGCGGCTCGACCACGTCGGGCGATTTGAGCGCGTCGTTGGCGATCTTGTTGAGCTTGTCGACGATCGGCTGTGGCGTGCCGGCCGGCGCAAGGAGGCCGAACCACAGTCCGAGATCGTAGCCGGGCAGGCCCGCTTCCGCCATGGTCGGCACGTCGGGCGCAATGGTGGCGCGCTGCGCCGTGGTCACGGCAATGGCCTTGAGCTTGCCTTCGGCGACCTGCGAATCACCGCCGACGCCGGCGCGATCCACAATTGCACGCGGCCGGTCACGACGTCGGTCAACGCTTGCGCACTGCCCGGATAGGGCACGTGGACGAGCTTGATTCCCGCCGTCATGTTGATCAATTCGACGGCGACGTGGGTGGTGGTGCCGACGCCCGACGAGGCATAGAAAATCTGGCCCGGCTTGTCCTTGGCGAGCGCGATCAGCTCTTTGAGATTGCTGACGCCGAGCGACGGATTGGCGACCAGGATGGTCGGCACTGCGGCGACGCGCAGGATCGGGGCAAAATCCTTCACCACGTCGTAGGTCGGATTGATGGTCATGCCGGCGTAGTTGGTCTGCGCCGCCGTCGCCATGAAAATCGTGTAGCCGTCGTTCGGCGCGCGGGCGACATATTCGGCGGCGACGTTGCTGCCGGCGCCCGGCTTGTTCTCGACGATGAACTGCTGGCCGAGCGCGTCGGAGAATTTCTGCGCCAACAGCCGCGCCGGCGTATCGGCCGAGGCACCGGCGCCGAAGCCGATGATGATCCGCACCGGATGCGTCGGATAGTCCTCGGCGCGGCTTGCACCCGTGCCCACAATCGCAATGACGAATAGGGCGCAAGATACAAGCTTCGGTGCAAATTTCATCGTTCGTCCTCCCTCGAGCGCGGCGGTCCGCGTCCCGGCGCAGCCGCGCTCAGCCTTTGTTAATGATTTCTCTACCACTCCTTAACCTCAAAACAACGGGTTCGCGCATACCGTCGCTGCTCAGAGCCCGGCGCACAGCGAATGGTTGTCGCTCAAACACTTTCCAAGGCAAGCCGCAGTTGGCCACTCGTGGTTTTGGCGGGTGCGATCGGCTTTGTCGCCGGTTTCTCGGCCTTCCTCATCTATGGATCGGGCTGGATCGTGCGGTTATTGGCGGATGATTCCGCCGCCGTCGCCGGCACCGTCATGGCGCTGCCGTTCGCGCTCGGCGCCGCCGCTCTCGCTGGCCTGTCCGCGACCGGCCGGCGGCGGGCGCAGAGCCGGTTGCTGCGCGCGGCGTTGAACAACATGACGCAGGGGCTGTGCATGTTCGACGGCACGGCGCGGCTGGTTTTGTGCAACGACCGCTATCTCGAAATGTACGCCCTGCCGCCCGAGCTCGGCCGCGCCGGCACGCCATTGCGTGAGCTGCTCGATTGCCGCGCCGCCGCCGGTACGTTCTCCGGCGATGCGGACCGCTATGTCGCCGATTGCCTGCGCCAGGTCGCCGAGGCACGCACCGAAACCAAGACCAACCACATCAACGGCCGCGTCATCATGCTGGTCAGCCGGCCGATGCCGGGCGGCGGCTGGGTGGCCACCCATAGCGACGTCTCCGAGCAACTGTCGGCGGAGACCGAGCGCGACCTGTTGCGGCAGCGCGAAGACCGCCGCCGCGTCGTCGATGCGGCGATCGTCTCGTTCCGCGCCCGGGTCGAGAGCGTGCTGAAAACCGTAGGCCAAAGCTCGACGGCGATGAAAGCGGCGGCGAAGACGCTGTTGAGCACGTCGGACCATACGCTCACGCGCACCGAGGGCGCCGTGCACGGCTCCAACGAGGCGTCCGCCAATGTCGAGACCGCGGCCGCCGCCGCCACCGAACTGTCGGTATCGATCAAGGAGATCAGCCGGCAGCTGATGCAGGCCAACGACGTGGTGCGCTCCGCTGTGGCCGATGCCGGCGCCACCAATGACGATATCGCCGCGCTGGCGCGGGTGGCAGGCAAGATCGGCGACGTGGTCAAGCTCATTCAGGACATCGCCGGGCAGACGAACCTCTTGGCGCTCAACGCCACCATCGAGGCGGCGCGCGCCGGTGAAGCCGGGCGCGGCTTTGCGGTGGTTGCCTCCGAAGTGAAATCGCTCGCGGTGCAGACCGCCAAGGCGACCGAGGAGATCACCCGCGAGATCCTTTCGGTGCAGAGCTCGACGACCAGCGCGGTGGCGGCGATCCGCGACATCACGCAACGGATGCACGACATCAGTCAGTACACGTCCGCGGTCGCCGGCTCGGTCGAGCAGCAGGAAGCGGCGACCGGCGAGATTTCGCACAACGTCGCCAGCGCCGCGGCCGGCGCCAAGGCGATCACGGCGGCGCTCGACGAAGTCGCCAGCGGCGTCACCCAGACCCGCTGCTCCGCGGAAACCATGCTCGCCGCCACCGAGGAGGTCGAAACCGCGACCGCCAAGCTGCGCAGCGAATTCGAAGAATTTCTGGGCACCGTGGCGGCGTAAGGGCAGCAGATCAGGGAGCGCTCTGCAGGCGGCGCACCGGAACCTTCCGGCTCCCGAGTCACCACACCGCAACGAGCTTAGCTGCGCTAGCCGCCTTTGCGGAGAAGGAACGAAGCGCCCTTTGCGCCGATGAGCATCGACACGCCTGCGGTGTTGCCGGTAACCGGCGTCGGCGCGACCGAAGCATCGATCACCCGCAATCCGGGCACGCCGTGAACGGAAAGCGTGGTTGGATCGACGACTGAAGTCTTGACGTCGGTCCCCATCGCGCACGACCCGACATAGTGCTGAACGGTCAGACCGGTCAGGCAAATCCACGCTTCAGCGATTTCGATCGGGAACAGCGGAAATTTAGCATTGACGGGCATGAGGGGGAGGGGCTTCCAGCCGCCAGCGGCCGCGAGTTCAGTATCGGACCCTATGCGGTAAACAAGGCTGAGAGCCGCGAGGACCCGGTTCCAATCTTCTGGATCATTGAGCCAGCCGGGATCGACGACCGGCTTGGCAGTGGGATCGGCCGTTGCAAGGGTGACTGTGCCGCGGCTCTTGAGATGCAGGGAAGACGACCCGATCAGCGCATAGCTCAGCGGCGGGAAGGGCGGCTTGGGTTCAAGTGCGCCTGGCAGAGAACTCGTGCTGATCTGAATTTCAATATTGACCTCGCCATAGCCGGGCACCGGCTGCGGTGCTTCGCCGCTCGCCGTGGCAAAAGCGCCGACACCGATGTAGCCGTAGCGCTGGGCGTCCATCGGGATGTTGTTGGGCCCAACGATGACGCCGACGCCGAGATCGTCATAAAAATTCTGGCCGACGGCGGGAAGATCGTACTGCGTTGCGATTCCGAGTTTTCCCAGCGCTTGCGCGTTTCCAACTCCGGAACGCAGCAAGATCGCCGGACTGGCGATCGCGCCGGCGGAAAGCACGACTTCGCCGGCCGGCTGAACCGTGACGATCTCGCCTTCCGCGTTCGCATATTCAACGATCGGAACACCGCGGCCCAGGATCAACCGGCGTACAAAACAGCCGGGCTGGACGGTCAGCGTCGGTAGCGAGCGCGCGGCGATGTATTTCTGATAACTGGTCGTGCGGCGCGGACCTTCGGCGTCGACGGTAAACTGGAACGGCACGCAACCATACTCGGTCGGTCCATCATTGTAGCCTGGATTGAACGGCAAACCGATACGGCCGAAGGCGGCGATCAGCGCGTCACCGAACGCGCTGGCCGGCGGCGGCGATATTCCGACGGTGGTCTCGATCTGCTGGAAAAACGGGACGAGCTCTTGGTAGGACCAGCCAGTGCAGCCGAGCTCATTTGCCCAATGATCGTATGTCGATCGCCCTCCCCGGACATACACCATCGCATTGTGTATTTGGCACCCGCCGAGTCCCTTGCTCTGCAGCAATTGAAGAATGCGGTTGTCGAGATGGGCTTGCTTCGTCGACTTGAACCCGATCTCAAACGCGGGATCCTTGAGAACCTCGTTCCACCGGGTAGGGTCCCAGACGTCGTTATTGTCCGGGCTGACCTCGAGGCCGGCTTCGAGCAGCAGCACCCTGTATCCCGCTGCAGCTGTTTCGCCGGCCACGATCGATCCGGCCGCACCCGCGCCGATCACGACATAATCATATTCGGATTGATTGGCTGACATTGCACTCTTCCCTCGGTCGTTTCTTGACCTGCGCGAGCGTCCGACGGCAATCGCACGGCTCACCCGCAGGCTACAATATCCAAGGGAATTTTACGAGATATGAAATCTAAAATTGAGACATTCCCCTTGCGCGGGCATGACAATAAGATTTGTTTCAAGCCAAACGGGACAGCGCATGGGCAAAATCCGCCTCGGCAACACCTTCGCCGTTGCCGTCAGCGATGCCGGTGACGGCCCGCCGGTGGTGCTGCTGCATGGCCTCGCTTGCGGCAAGCGCATGTGGTTCCACCAGATCAGGGCGCTGCGCCGACGCTTCCGCGTCATCGCTTTCGATCTGCGCGGTCACGGCGAAACCGATGCGCCGCAGCTCGCCACGGACTATTCCGCCGCGCATCTGGCGCGCGATCTGGTCGGCGCGCTTGACGCCCTCGACATTCCGCAAGCGGCGGTCGTCGGCTTTTCGCTGGGCGGCGGGCCGGCCTTGGCGCTTGCCGCCAGCAAACCGGAGCGCGTGTCGCGTCTGGTGCTCGCCGACGTCGGCGCCGGCGCCGACGATCCGGTGAAGATCGAGGGCATGGCGCGGCGCTGGGGCGCGCTGATCGGGCAAGGCGAGATCGACGAACTCGTTTGCGACATGCTGCGCAGCGAGCTGTTCAAGGTCTACGCCAGTCGCAGCCCCCGCCGCCGCGAGCACATGGCCGCCCTGATCCGCGCGACCCCGATCGATGGCTTGCGCTTCACGCTGTCCGAGGTGTTGGCGAAGCGGAAATCATTGTTCCGGCTGTCTGGCGTGCTCAAAACGGTCCGGGTGCCGACGCTGGTCATGGTCGGCGAGCTTGATTACGTGTGCAGCAAGGCGTCGCGTTTGATGGCGCAGGCCATTCCCGGCGCGACGCTGAAGATCATCAAGAATTCCGGACACATGTCGCCGATCGAGCAACCGACGGCGTTCACCGCCGCGCTGCTGGAGTTCTTGGGCGGGTGAGGGCGTGAACTCGTCGTCCCCGCGGAAGCGGGGACCCATAGCCCCGGTGTCAGATGTCAGTGCGGTGATTATGGATTCCCGCTTTCGCGGGAATGACTAGGCGGCCGCGCGGCCGCCGGATCAGCCGCGAGGCGTGTGAGCGGCGATCATCGCTTCGCCCATGCGCAAGAGCCGCGCTGCAAGCCCTTCGGTGCCGACGCTCTGTGCAGTAACGCGGGCTCCCTCCAGAAGCAGGTGTAGTTCGTCAGCCAGTAATTCAGGCTCGCTCAAGTCTGCATCCTGGCTCAATCGCACGAGGCGCATACGGTGCGCCCTCTTAAAGTCTTCGATGACCCGTCGGGCGGGGTGATCCTTGTCGGGCAATTCGATCGCCGCGTTGGCGAGCGCACAGCCGCGCTCGTCCGGCTCGGCAAGATGGCCGGCCATCTCCTCGAGCCAGGCGCGCAGTTGCGCCCGCGGATCGCCAGGATGCGCCTGTGCGAACCGTTCCCAGCACTCATCCGCCGCATGCGCCGATTGACGTAGATACTCCGCGACCAATTCGTCCTTGGAGGCAAAGTGCCGGTAGAGCGTCATCTTATTAGTGCCGGCCGCTTCAGTGATCGCATCAACGCCGACTGCCCTGATTCCATGCCGGTAAAAGAGCTCGCCCGCGGCCGCAAGGATGCGCGCGCGGGGCGGAATCCGGCTGTCATTGTCATGGGTTACGGCGGCTTGGCCGGTCATTTGAGGTTTCCTCTTGACACGGGTGTTACCGGTCAGTAACTATCATGTAGTGTTACCGGTCAGTACCACAAGGGTGGCCGCAAGTCACGCTTTCCTTCAAGGGTCTCAACATCAATGAGGAGCACCGCCATGCCAGTGAACGCCGCCGTTGCCCATCGCCCTGCCGAGGCCGAGCAGCCGTTTAAGACGCTGTTTTTGCCCTATCGACTGGGCGACATCGAACTCAACAATCGCCTGGTGATGGCGCCGATGACGCGCAGCCGCGCGGTCGAGCGCAACGTCCCGAACCCCATCGCCGCGACCTATTATGCCCAGCGCGCCTCCGCCGGGTTGATCGTCACCGAGGCGACGCAGGTCAGCCCGCAGGGCGTCGGCTACATCCGCACGCCGGGCATTCATTCCGCCGAGCAGGTTGCCGGTTGGACGAAAATTACCGACGCGGTGCATCGCGCCGACGGCAAGATCTTTCTGCAGCTGTGGCATGTCGGACGCATCTCGCATCCGGATTTTCATGGCGGCGAGCTTCCGGTCGCGCCCTCGGCCATCGCCGCGCAGGGCCAAGTATTCACCGCCAAGGGCCCGCAAGCGATGGTGACGCCGCGGGCGCTGGCGCTCGCCGAGCTGCCGGGCATCGTCGAACAATTCCGCAAGGGTGCCGAAAATGCCAAGGCGGCCGGCTTCGACGGCGTCGAGCTGCACGGCGCGAACGGTTATCTGCTCGATCAGTTCCTGCGCGACGGCAGCAACCAGCGCACCGACGCCTATGGCGGCAGGATCGAAAACCGCGCGCGGTAAAGCGCATGTCGCCGCTCTTACGCCGGAAATTCGATCGCAGCCTCATCGTCAATGGCGGCTTCGATCTCGACAGCGCCAATGCGGCGATCGGCAACGGTATAGCCGATCTCGTCGCGTTCGGCGCGCCGTTTATCGCCAATCCGGATCTGCCGAAGCGGTATCGGATCAAGGCGCCGCTCAACGCGCCCGACCAGGCGACGTTCTATGCCGGAGATGACAAGGGCTTCACCGACTATCCGGCACTGGCGTGAGCGCGATGCATCGCTGCCGCAAGAAGAAGGAGCATTTCATGAGGCCAGGAAGTCAAGAATTGACGCTGCGCAGCGCATTGTCCGATCCGCTTATCCGCAGCTTGATGGCCGCGGACCATGTCGATCGGCGAGAGCTCGAAGTCGATGCTGCTGCGGATCGCCGAACAGGTCACGCCAAGCCTGCCGACCAAAGCCGGTTGCGCCTGCTGGGCGTGATCGCCTCGCTGGTGGAGCTTTCAGGGCCGACATAAACTGCCGTCGTCCCCGCGCAAGCGGGGACCCATAACCCCAGTCCTAATTGCAGCGGCAGCGGCAGTGGCTATGGATTCCCGCTTTCCGCCTTCGCGCTACGCGCTTCGGCGGACTCAAACCCGCCGTAGCTCGCCACGCGAGCGTAGGCGGGTCGCGGGAATGACGGAATGCTACCGCCCCGCCGCGTAACCCTGCATGCCGCGCGCATTGGCGGCGGCGCGGCGGCGCGGGCCGACGCGGGACGCGGCCGTGAGCCGGCCTTCCGACCAGTCCGGGCCGACCTCGACCTTGTGGCCGCGCCGTTTGAGCTCGTCGACGGTTTTCTTCGGCACGCGGCCTTCGACCACGAGGAGGCCGGGATGCGCCGTGCGCGGCCAGAACGAGCTCGGGAAATGCTCGGAATGCCAGGCCGGCGCGTCGATCAACTCTTGCATATTCATGCCGGCATGAACGTGGCGCAGGAAGAATTGCGCGATCCACTGATCCTGCCCGTCGCCGCCGGGTGAGCCCCAGGCGAGATACGGCTCGCCGTCGCGCAGCGCCATCGTCGGCGACAGTGTGGTGCGCGGCCGCCGGCCGGGGCCCAGCGCTGCCGGATGGCCTTCCTCGAGGTAGAACATCTGCGCACGAGTGCCGAGGCAGAAGCCGAGCCCGGGGATCACCGGCGAGGACTGCAGCCAGCCGCCCGACGGCGTCGACGAAATCATGTTGCCGGCATAATCGATAATATCGAAATGCACGGTGTCGCCGCGCGTATTGCCCATCCGGCCGACGGTCGGTTCGCCTGAGCCGAGCCGGCCCACTGTCGGCTCGCCGGCGCCGGCCGCGAGCGGGGCGGCATCGCGGCGCAGCTTCACCACCGCGCCGAAACCTTCGATCGAGCCCGGGCGCTGTTCGAGGGAAGCCTTGTCGGTGACGAGCTTGCGGCGCTCGGCGTTGTAGGCGTCGGACAACAGCGTCGCCATCGGCACGTCGACGAAATCGGGATCGCCGTAGAACACCTCGCGGTCGGCATAGGCGAGCTTCGAGCATTCAACGACGAGATGGATGAAATCCGGCCCGGTCGGATCGAGCCCGTCGAGATCAAAACCTTTGAGCAATGCCAACTGCTGCAAGGTCACCGGGCCTTGGCCCCACGGCCCGGTCTTGCACACCGTATAGCCGCGATAGTCGTAGGTGAGCGGCGCCTCGACGTGCGGCGTCCAACGCGCCATGTCGTCGGCGGTCAGGACGCCGCGATGCTTGTGGCCGCTGACGTCCATGATCTCCTGGGTGCGGCAGAAGCGGTCGATCGCTTCGGCGACAAAACCTTTCGACCAGGCTTTCCGCGCGCGCTCGATCTGCGCAACGCGATCGCCGCCGGCGCTTTCGGCTTCCTTGAGGATGCGGCTATAGGTGGCGGCGAGGGTCTTGTTGGTGAACAGCGAGCCGGTCGCCGGCACTTTGTTGTCCGGCAGATACACCGCGGCCGAAGTCGGCCAATATTGGCGGAACAGATCGGCGACCATCGCGATCGTGGAATTGGTACGCTCGAGCAACGGATAGCCGTTCTGGGCGTAGCCGATCGCCGGCTTGAGCACGTCGGCGATGGACATCGTGCCGTAGTCGCGCAACAGCATCATCCAGGTCTCGAAGGTGCCGGGCACGCAGGCCGCCAGCAACCCGGTGCCGGGCACGAGATCGAGGCCCTCGCTGCGATAATGCGCGATGGTGGCGCCGGCCGGCGCCACGCCCTGGCCGCAGATCACTTCCGGCTTGTTGCGTTTGACGTCGTAGACGATGACCGGCACATCGCCGCCGGGCCCATTGAGATGCGGCTCGACCACTTGCAGCGTGAAGGCGGTGGCGGCGCCGGCGTCGAAGGCATTGCCGCCGCGTTCCAGAATCCCCATGCCGACAGCGGTGGCGATCCAATGGGTCGTGGTCACCACGCCGAAAGTGCCTTCGATCTCAGGTCGCGTGGTGAAGGTATTCGGATTGATATTGGTCATGAAATGTCTCTTGTCGGCCATGGGAGCACGGCATCCGGGACTGTTGCGTGGCGCCTGGACGGCGCATAGACACGGAATGTACCGGGCCGGGCGGACGGCCGCCAGGGTAGGCGAGTGCGGGGAGCAAGACGTGGCGCGGGAAGCTCTCAAGGTCGGATTGGGCGGGCTGGGCGCTGTCGGCCTCGACGTGGCGCGGCGGATCGAGGCCGGCATTCCGGGCCTGGTTCTGACCGCCGTCTCGGTGCGCGATCAGGACAAGGCGCGGCGCAATCTGCCGCAAGTCGGCGATCACATTCCCGTCGTTGCCGCCGAGGCGCTCGCGGAAACTTGCGACCTTGTCGTCGAATGCCTGCCGCCGGCGATGTTCCGCGCCGTGGCGCTATCGGTCATCGAACGCGGCAAGCTGTTCATGCCGCTGAGCGTCGGCCAGCTTCTGGACAACTGGGATCTGGTGGCGCGGGCGAAAGAGACCGGCGCCCGCATCCTGGTGCCGACCGGCGGCCTGATCGGCCTCGACGCCGTGCGTGCCGCCGCCGAAGGCACCATCCACTCGGTCACCATGATCACGCGCAAGCCGCCGAACGGTCTCGACGGCGCGCCTTATCTGGTCGAGCGCGGCATTTCGCTCAAAGGTCTGAACACGGCGCGCAAGGTGTTCGACGGTACGGCAGGCGAGGGCGCCCGCGGCTTCCCACAGAACGTCAATGTCGCCGCCGCTTTATGCCTCGCCGGCATCGGGCCGGAAAAAACGCGGCTCGAAATCTGGGCCGATCCGGCGCTCGACCGCAACACGCATCGCATCGAAGTCGACGCTGACACCGCGCGCTTTGCCATGTCGATCGAGAACGTGCCGTCGGAGAATCCGCGCACCGGCCGCATCGTGGCGCTGAGCACAGTGGCGGCGCTCCGCGGCCTGGTTGCGGAGCTTAAAGTCGGGACCTAGCCGCGGTGCGGATTTACCACTTCTGCTGCCAGTTCTTGCGCTGCTGGTAATTGGTGCTGCTGGAACTGGCCGAGGCGGGACCCTGGTACGTGGTGTTCTGCTGGCAGGTGCCGCCGATGCCGCTGATGGTCGCCATGCATTGCTCGAAGGTGGTGAAGCCGCAGTTGCGCCCGCCGCCGGCGCTGCCGCCGCCGTAGATGGCGCACCACGGATAATTTTGCGCCTCGGCACGCGTCCCGATCGCTGTGATGGCAACGAGAGTTCCCAGCAGCAAAAGCAACATTCTCATCGGTCGCTCCCCTGTGTAGCCCGGGTTGAGCGCAGCGAAACCCGGGACCGATCGCATGTTGAAACGCTGCTCCCGGATTTCGCTCCGCTCAATCCGGGCTACATCTGGCTCAGCTCGCCCCGGGCGCGGCCGGCGCGAATTTGAGCGCCACGCCGTTCATGCAATAGCGCAAGCCGGTCGGCTTCGGCCCGTCGTTGAAGACGTGGCCGAGATGGCCGCCGCAGCGATGGCAGGACACCGCCGTGCGCGACATGCCGAACGAACGGTCGGTGGTCTCGTCGACGGCTTTGTCGAGCGGCGCCCAAAAGCTCGGCCAGCCGGTGCCGCTTTCGAATTTGGTCTTCGACGAGAACAGCGGCAGGTCGCAGCCGGCGCAAGCAAATGTGCCGTCGCGATGCTCCTTGAGCAGTTCGCTGGTGAACGGCCGCTCGGTGCCTTCCTGGCGCAGCACGTCGTATTGCGCCGGAGTCAAAAGCTTGTGCCATTCGGCGTCGGTGTGGGTGACTTCGTAGTTGGTTGTCGCCTTCGCGGCATGGGGGCTGGCAAGGCGGCCGATGGCGAGCGCGCCGAGGCCGGCGGCGCTGGCGTACAAAGCTTGTCTGCGTGTGAGCATATGTCCCTCCCAATCAATGCCGGCGTAGCGCCGACTCCCGCGAATAATGTGGTGATGTTGTAGCGTACTTTCATGCCTCCGGTGATGGGGCGCACGCAATTTGATCCGGCCAAACGTGAATGTCACACAGAGTTGATGGCCGCTCCCGCCAAGCTCGCGGCAGCGTTTCTTGAGGCCTATCGGAGGCCGGTTTTGGCCTTTATGGTGCAGCCCCAATCGACCTTCAATCTCCCGGAAACGCCAACCGTACGGACACCGAGCGATGCGAAATCCCGAATCCCCAGACATTTCCGCGCAGGCCTATCTGGCGCGGCTCGCCGAGCGCGGCATCGATTATGTGTTCGCCAATGCCGGCACGGATTTCGCGCCCGTGATCGAATTGCTCGCCATGAATGCCAACGGCCGGCGCAAATTTCCCAAGGTCATCACCGTGCCCCATGAGAACGTCGCCATGGCCATGGCGCACGGCTACTACAAGATCGCCGGCAAGCCAGCCGCTGTCATGGTCCATGTCACGGTGGGCACCGGCAACACCGTCAACGGCCTGATGAATGCGGCGCGCGACAACATTCCGATCCTGCTTGCCGCCGGCCGCACGCCGATCACCGAAACCGGCCACCATGCCTCGCGCAACCGGCCGATCCATTGGGGCCAGGAGTCCTTCGATCAGGGCGGCATGGTGCGCGAATTCACCAAATGGGATTACGAATTGCGCTCCGGCCAGCCGGTGGCGGCGATCGTCGACCGCGCACTGGATATCGCCATGAGCGAGCCGCGCGGCCCGGTCTATCTGACCTTGCCGCGCGAAGTGCTGTCGGATGCGGCGACCGCGCCGCGCCGCGGCGAAGACCGCCCGCTCGGCGCCATGGCGGCGGTGCCGTCGCAAGAGGCGATCGATGCGGCGGCTGATCTGTTGGCCGGCGCGCAGTTTCCGCTGATCCTGACCTCCGCACTGGGTCGCTCGCCCGAAGCTTTCGCCGCGTTCGCGGCGCTGACCGAAGAGTTCGCGCTGCCGGTGGCGCAGGGCGAGCCGAACGATCTCAACCTGCCGTCCAATCACCCGATGAATCTCGGTTTTGACGTCAAGGCGCTGTTGCCGCGCGCCGACGTCGTGCTGGTGCTCGATGCGCCGGTGCCGTGGGTTCCCAAAGCGGTGTCGCCGGGTCGCGACGCCAAGATCATTCACATCTCGCCCGACCCGCTGCAGACGCAATATCCGTTCCGCGATTTCGAGGCCGATCTGTTGATCACCGGCACGACCCGCGGCGCGCTGCCGCTGCTTGCGCGAAAGCCTGCGCCGGCGGATGAAGCGCGACGACGTCGAGACCCGGCGCAAGGCGATCGCCGCGTTGCGCGAAGAGTTGGTCGCCACGCGACGCCGCGCGCTCGACGCCGCGCGGGTGCGCACGCCGATCTCGACGTCGCACATCGCCGCCTGCCTCAATGAATTGAAAACCGAGGATGCCATCATCATCAACGAGCTGGGCGTGCCGATCAGTCAGCTGCAACTGACCAAGCAGGGCAGCTATATGGGCAGTTTGCTGGCCGGTGGCCTAGGTTTCGGCCTTGGCGCGGCGCTCGGCGCCAAGCTTGCCGCGCCGGAGCGCGAAGTGATCTCCATCGTCGGCGACGGCTCCTACGTGTTCGGCAACCCGCTGCCGTTCCACTATGTGGGCCGTGCCGAGAGCCTGCCGACCTTGACCATCATCGCCAACAATCAAAGCTGGCACGCGGTCCGCGCGTCCACCCTCGACGTGTTTCCCGGCGGCTACGCCGCCAAGGCCAACATCATGCCGCTGACCGAGCTGAAACCTTCGCCCGACTACGAGGGTGTGATCACCACCTGCGGCGGCGTCGGCGAGAAAGTCGTTGAACCGGGCGATCTGCCGGCGGCGCTCAAGCGCGCCTTCGAGGCGGTGCGCTCCGGCACGCCGGCGTTGCTCAACGTCATCACGCAAGGCCGCGACGCGTAGTTTAAATCCACCAGGAGGCCGCCGGTGCCGCCAATCGACATCAAGGTCTTAAGCACCACCGCGATGAAGACGGCGTTCGAAGAGCTGGCGCCGGCTTTCGAACGCGCCACCGGCAATCGTCTCGCCGTCACGCTCGGGCCATCATTGCGACTGGAAAAGCAGCTTGCCGAAGGCGAGCCGGCCGACATGGCGATCGTGTCCGCATCCGGTGCCCGCGATTTGGTCGGTAGCGGCAAGATGGTCGCCGGCAGCATCGTCGATATCGCCACATCGTCGATCGGCGTCGCGGTGCAAAAGGGTGCGGCGAAACCGGACATCTCATCGGTCGAAGGTTTCAAGCGCGCCATGTTGGCGGCGAAATCGATCGCCTGCTCAAAACCGGTCGGCGGCGGCCAGAGCGGCGTTCACCTCGCAAAAGTTTTCGTCGAGCTCGGTATCGCCGAGGCAATGCAAGCGAAATCGAAATACGGCGCCGGCGGCGCCGCCGGTCTCGCCGGCCTCGTCGTGCTGCGCGGCGAGGCCGATATCGGCATTCAGCAGATGGCGGAGCTGATGGCCGTTCCTGGCATCGACGTGGTCGGCCCGCTGCCGCCGGAGATCCAAATGGTCACGCCGTTCGTCGCCGGCATACCGGCGAATGCGAGCCACGCCGAGGCGGGCCGGGCGGTGATCGATTTTCTCATCACACCGGAAGCCAAGCGCGTACTCAAGGCCAAGGGTTTGGAGCCGACCTAAATCTTCCGGACGTGACTCAACACATCGGTGTTGATGACGTTGATGGGATTGCCCGCCGCGTAGGCGATGATCTGGTCGAAAATGTCGATGAACTGCGTCTCGTATTCCTCGCGCGTCACATAGCCGATATGCGGCGTGCAGATCACATTCGGCATGTTGAGCAACGGATTTGACTTATCGAGCACCGGCTCGTCCTCGTAGACATCGACCGCCGCCATGCCCGGGCGGCCTTGGCGCAACGCCTCGACCAATGCGCCGGGCGCGATCAGCGGGGCGCGGCTGGTGTTGACCAACAAAGCGGTCGGCTTCATCTGCGCCAGATCGGCGGCGGTGACGATGTGGCGCGTCGCGTCAACGAGGCGCATGTGCAGCGAGATGACGTCGCAATCGGCAAAGAACGCTTCCTTGCCGGCCGCGGTGGCGTAGCCGTCGGCCTTGGCTTTGGCCAACGTCGCCGGGCGCGCCCACACTTGCACGTTCATGTCGAAGGCGCGGCCATAGCCGGCGACGACACCGCCGATGCGACCATAGCCGTAGATGCCGAGCGTCTTGCCGCGCAGCGTGGTGCCGACGCCCATCTGCCATCGGCCCGCTTTGAGCGCCGCCATCTGCTGCGGAATCTGGCGCATGGCGGCGAGCACCAGCGCCCAGGTCATTTCCGCGGTGGCATGCGACGGCGTGCCCGGATGCTGGCTCGACGACAGGATGATGCCGAGCCGGCTGCAGGCGTCGACATCGATATGCGGATAGACGCTGCGCTGGCTGATCAGCTTGAGCTTGGGCAGGCGTTCGAGCAGGGGCGCGCGGATTTTGGTCCGCTCGCGGAACAGCACCAGCACGTCGGTGTCGCGCAGCCGCTCGGCGAGCGCGTCGGTGTCCTGGACATGATCGTTCCAGATAGTGACGTCGCGGCCTTTGAGCTTTTCGAAGCAGGGCAGGGTGCGCAAGGTATCGTGGTAATCGTCGAGGATGGAAATCTTCATAAGCTGCGCTCCCGGCCCGCAATGCGATGGATCGAAGGATACAATCTGCTCACGCCCGATAAAAGAAAACCGGGCCCTTGCGGGCCCGGTTTAGTTCGTCGACGTGGGGGCGTCGACGATTCACCTTCCAGAGGGGAACATCTGCCGACATTACGATCGCCAATCTGGGAGGATGAGGCGACCGCTTGCCTGCAGCAACCTAATGAGTATGCGAGCCGCGATGCGGGCACACAACGCGGGGGCAGACATGCCAGCCATGCGGTCGTCGCAAGGTGCATAAGTGCGCGCATAATCGCCGCGTAAATGCGGGCGACGCGCATGGAATTTTCCACATTTTTCGCGCGTCACGATGTCGCGATGCTGTGGCGCGTCGCGCGGCTCGCAATGATGACGGGCTTAAAAATTCCAGCGCTGCGCGTTGGCGACGAGAAAATCGCGGAACGCCTGCACGCGCGCCACGGTCTTGAGCTCTTCGGGATAGACGAAGTAGGCGTCGAGCGCCTGGGCTTCGGCCTCGCCGAACAGCTGCACCAGCCCGCCGTTCTCCTCGACCAGATAATCCGGCAGCATGGCGATGCCGAGTCCGCGCTGGCAGGCGCGCAGGATGCCGAGAATGTTGTTGATGACGAGGTGCGGCGTGCGCGGCCCTTTGCCGTCGCGCGCGACCTCGATCAGCCAGCGCGAGCGCTGCAGGTAGGGCGGCACATTGCCGCCGAGCACGAGCAGGCGCTGATTATCGAGATCGTCGAACGTGCGCGGCGTGCCGAAGCGCTTGAGATATTCCGGCGAGGCGTAGACGTGGAAGTGCACCGAGAACAGCTTGCGCTGGATCAGGTCGGGCTGCGTCGGCTGGCGCAGCCTTATCGCCACATCGGCCTCGCGCATGGCGAGGTCGAGCTCTTCGTCGGTGGTCAACAGCGTGATGTGGATGTCCGGGTAAAGCTCGATGAATTCGCCGAGCCGTGGGGTGAGCCAATGGATGCCGATGCCCGGCGTCGTGGTCACGCGCAGATCGCCGTTCGGCCGCTCGCGACTGTCGGTCAATTTGGCGCGCGCCGCTTCGAGCTTCATGAACACGTCGTGGGCGGTGCGATAGAGCAATTCGCCCTGCTCGGTCAGGATCAAGCCGCGGGCGTGGCGGTGAAACAGCGACACCGTCAGCTCCTGTTCGAGCGCGCTGACTTGCCGCGACACCGCCGATTGCGACAGCCCGAGATGCTCGCCCGCATGCGTAAAGCTGCCGGCCTCGGCGGCGGCGTGGAAAACCTTCAGTTTGTCCCAATCCATTGTGTACTTTCTTTCTCTCCGCTTGAGCGAGAGAGACCTACTCATTCGGCCGCGGCGCGGTGTTCCGCATGCGCGGCGAGGAAACGTTCGGCTTCGAGCGCCGCCATGCAGCCCAAACCGGCGGCGGTCACGGCCTGGCGATAAACCTCATCGGCGACGTCGCCGGCGGCGAACAGGCCGGGCACCGACGTGGCGGTGGAGTGCGGTGCGGTCTTGATGTAGCCGGTCGGCTTCATCTCGACCTGGCCCGCGACCAATTCGGTCGCCGGCGCGTGGCCGATGGCGATGAAAATGCCGTCGACGGTGCGCTCGCTGACGACACCGGTCTTCAGATGCTTCAGCCGCGCATGGGTGACCTTGAGCGGATTCTCGCCGCCGTGGACGTCGTCGAGCGCCGTATCCCAGACCACTTCGATCTTCGGGTGCTTGAACAGCCGGTCCTGCAAAATCTTCTCGGCGCGCAGGCTGTCGCGCCGGTGCACCAGCGTGACCTTGGCGGCGAAATTGGTGAGGAACAGCGCTTCCTCGACCGCGGTATTGCCGCCGCCGATCACCAGCACCTCTTTGCCGCGATAGAAGAAGCCGTCGCAGGTGGCGCAGGCGGACACGCCATAGCCGCGGAATTTCTGCTCCGACGGCAGATCGAGCCAGCGCGCCTGCGCGCCGGTGGCGAGGATGAGCGTCTCGGCGACATAGACCTCGCCGGAATCGCATTCGATGCGGAACGGCCGCCGCGACACATCGACCTTGCTGACATGGTCGGCGATCATCTTGGTGCCGACATGGGCGGCCTGCTTCTCCATCTGCTCCATGAGCCAAGGCCCCTGGATCACGTCGGCGAAGCCCGGATAGTTCTCGACGTCGGTGGTGGTGGTGAGCTGGCCGCCGGCCTGCACGCCCTGGATCATAACGGGATCGAGCATGGCGCGCGCCGCATAGATCGCCGCCGTGTAGCCGGCAGGTCCCGAGCCGATGATCACGACCTTGGCGTGGGTGGTTTTGCTCACCGCCTTAACTCGTCCGTTGCGGCAGGTTTTGAGGCACGAATCGACCCGCCGAAAGCCCCGAAAGCCGGATGCGGTCTTTGAAGGTAAAGCCGAATTCGCAGGTTAGGCGGGTCCGGCAGGCGCGCAGCCATAGCCCTGGGAATTTAGGGATTTTGGCGAGCTATGCAAGAGACGCAGGCCAGGAAGCAGGGGAAAGCCGGTTTCCTGATCCCTGTCACCCGAACGCCGGCATCACCTCGCGGGCGAACAGATCGACCGAATGCAGGGCTTCCGCGACCGTCATGTCGCCGAAGGCGAGCCAGGGCACGAAGTAATTCGGGGAGGTCTCCGCGATTTCGGCTGCGATGAAATCGCGCACGGTCGCCGGCGAGCCCGCCACCGCCATGTTCAGGGCCGCCAAGTCGTCGAAGGTCGCGGGATAATGAGCGGCGACCCGTGGCGCCCCGCCGTGGCGCTCGAACAGCCAGAGAAAGTTGGCGCGCCAACGCGGATAGGCACGCCGCGCGATGTCGAGCGCCTGCGCGTCGCTGTCGCCCACCACCACGTGGCGGCCGACGCCGTAGAGCGTCGTATTCTCCTTGCCGAGCTTGCGGCGGGTCGCGAGATAGCGTTCGAAGATCGGGCGCACGGCAGTCCGCGGCGCCAGCGAGACGATGTTGACGTCGTTTTGCGCCGGCCAATCGGCGTTGTCGGGAACGCTGACGCCGTACCACAGCGGCGGATGCGGGCGCTGCACCGGCTTGAGCACCATCGGCACTTTATCGAAGCGGTAGAATTTGCCCGCGAAGGTCAGCTCGTCGGTGTCGAGGCCCTTGAGCAGCACCTGGAACGCTTCGTGGTACATCGCGCCGGTTTGCGAAAAGTCGAGCGCGTAGTTCGCGGTCTCGAACGGCGACACGCCGCGGCCGATGCCGAGCTCGAAACGCCCGCCGCTCATCTGGTCGAGCATGCAGATTTCCTCGATCAAGCGCAGCGGATGATAAAACGGCAAGAGATAAACCAGCGGGCCGAAGCGCAGTTTGGTGGTGCGCTGCGCCAGCGCCGCGAGGAAAATTCCGGGCGACGCCGCGCAACCGATCGGCGTGCCGTGGTGCTCGGCGAGGTGATAGCCGTAAAAGCCCGCGCGGTCGTACGCCTCGGCAAGCCGCAACCGGCCGGCAAACAGCTCGCCATGCGGCACGCCCGCATCGTCCATGTGATCGAATACGCCGAATTTCATGACAGATGACGGAGGACGGATAAGACCGTATTCTTTTACTCGTACCTATCTTACCGTCACATTTCCCATCTGTCCTCAGTCGTCCGTCCTCGGTCGTCCGCTACGAGCCTTCGAATTCCAGCGACTTCGGCGGTTTGAAGCGCTGATTTTCGTTCGGGCGAGGGTCGAACTTCGCCGGAGTGCCGGAACCGAGACACTTGATCTTCGCGGCATAATGCACGCCGTAACGCGAGCCTTCGTACAAGGCGCGCGAGGTCGCACGCGCATGCGCGAACACGTGGCGCCGGCCGGCTTTATTGTGGTGCAGACGGATCATCTGATGGCAGATGGGGCATTCCGCGTTGATGGAATGAAGCCGCCGCCTGCCGAGGAGTTTCAGGAACTCCAAAATCCATACGGATAGGATGCGCATGGTCGCCTCGTCGAAAACCGGCCGTTGGGACAGACAGCGGTTGCCGAGAATCGGTGCTCGCGGCGGACCCAACAATAGTCCCAGCCACGGCGAAGGTTAAGGATTTTGGGTTAAGAAAACGGCGACGAAATGGCGGCCGGCGGTTTGCGGCGCATCGCGCTGGCGAACCAGGGTAGGGGGCGGGCCGAGCCCGCCCCGGCGAGGAAGAGAGAAACTACTTCCACTCCAGCTTGACGATCTCGTAGGCCTTGGCGCCGCCGGGGGTGACGACCTCGACCTGCGCGCCTTTCTTCTTGCCGACCAGCGCGCGGGCCAGCGGCGAGGTGATGGAAATCTTGCCCTTCTTGGCATCGGCCTCGGGCTCGCCGACGATCTGCCACACCGCCTTTTTTTCGGTGTCCTCGTCGATCAGCGTGACGGTGGCGCCAAAGGTGATGGTGTCGCCGGAAAGCTTCGACACGTCGATGACCTCGGAGCGCGCCAGCTTGTCCTCCAGCTCGGCGATACGGCCCTCGTTGAGCGATTGGGATTCCTTCGCGGCATGATATTCGGCGTTCTCCGAGAGATCGCCGTGAGTACGCGCGTCGGTAATCTGTTGGATAATGCGCGGGCGCTCCACCTGCTGGCAGTGCTTGAGCTCGGCTTCGAGCGCCGAATAGCCCGCCGCTGTCATGGGGATCTTATCCATCGGTCGCAAACCTCCAAAACCCTCTTCGTGGAGCATGATCTTTTCGGAAAACCGGTATCCACTTTTCCGGATCATGCTCTCAGAGACAAAATTCAGGTCGCGGGCCGAAAA
>CAWHSO010000009.1:0-42668 GCA_963831975.1 uncultured Alphaproteobacteria bacterium | reverse complement strand
GAAGTGGCGGAATCAATTCCGTCACCCTGACGTGCGCGCCTTGGCGCGCCAATCCAAGTCGGCTTGGATTGCGCGAAATCTCGCTGCCGATCAACCCGATATGACGGCCCAAGCCTTTGCCCGGGAATTCATGAAGCCGGTGAGATGCAAGTAAAAAGTCATGAGTGCAATCACCGATTTGAACGCGCCGGGATTGTGGCGCACACAGTCAAAGAGAGTTCGCCAGAAATAACGCCTGAGTTCCGGCCGTTTGACCGTCATGCGCCACATCACACGGCAAAATATAGTCAAGTCCTGCAGACGTCCCTTGAATGACGACATGATCATGTGCTTGGGAAAGTCGAGCGTACGGCCAACGAATTTGACGCGCTCAAAAAAGGCGTCGGGCTGATAAATATTTTGCAGCACGGCCTTGTAATCTCGCAGTATCTCGCGCCGTGGCCGCAACGTGACGAAATTCAAGCCGCCATTGAGCGGATCACCCTTGGTATCCAATAGCGCCGGCGTCATGCGGCCTTCCTTTTCCAGGCGGCGCGTCAGCTGGGTGTTCGGCAGCGCGGTCATCAATACCACCATGCATACCGGGATGCCGGTCGCCTCGATGCATTCGATCATATCCTTGGCGACGCTGTCCTTTTCGGTATCAAAACCGACGATGAACCCCGCAGTGACGAACATGCCGGCCCGGTAGATCCTGTGCACGCTCTCGGCAAGGCTGCGTCTGGTGTTTTGCTTCTTCTGGGTGGCATTGAGGGTTTCCGTATCGGGACTTTCGATGCCGACGAACAGCGGCGAAGAAATTCGCATCCCGCATCATCTTCAAGAGTTGCGCGTCATCCGCCAAGATTCATCGACGCTTCGGTCGAGAACTTGAACGGATAATTGCGCTCTTTTTGCCAGCGGTGCAGTTCGGGCAGGAATCGCTTGAGTGCCTTCTTGTTTCCGATCAGATTGTCGTCGACGAAGTCGACATGGCCGCGGTGACCCATTCGGTACAGCGTGTCGAGTTCGGCGAGCATCTGTTCGTTGGTCTTTGCCCGCGGTACCCGCCCATAAAGCTCGATAATGTCGCAGAATTCGCAGTTGAATGGACAGCCGCGCGAGAACTGAACGCCGACATAAATGTAATGCTCGCGCTTGAGCAGGTCGAAACGCGGGATCGGGCTCTTGCTGACATCGACCTGGAACTTTTCCGCTTCGAACACGCCTTTTTTGGCACCGCTGGACCACGCCTCGATGAACTGATCGATGACTCCTTCGGCCTCGCCAAGGACAAGAAAATCCGCCTCATCATAGATCTGCGGGCTGGACGTGGGGGCAGGACCGCCGACGACCACGGGCTTGCCGCGGGAATGACAAAGCTTGATCACCACAAACGTGTCCGCCTGTTGCGGAAACATTCCGCCGGTCATCACCATGTCGGCCCAGTCGATATCGGCCTCGCTCAGCTCCTCGGCGTTGCGATTGATCAGCCGGATATTCCAAGCCGGTGGCAGCAGTGCCGCCACGGTAATCAGGCCGAGCGGCGGCGCGGGACAGCGCACACCGGCGATGTCGCAGACCTCCTGAAGGTTCCAGAACGAATGAGAATTGAACTTCGGAAACACCATCAGAACGTTCGGTGCCGTCAATGTCTTGTTCAAGTCGCGCTCGCTGCCGGTGTAGGAGCGATCCAGCTCTCGATTTGCGGACGTGCTTGGGAGCGACTTTTTCGTCGCTCCAAGATGGATGTTCATGAAATCACTCGGTAAAAGTGGAACTTGAGGGCTAAACCGGCATTCCCCGGAAGACCGGTCGATGGACGGTATCCTTTCACAGCGACGGGGGCACGGCAAGGTAGCGGTGCCCCTCAGCTCACCTTCTTTTTGAGAAGTTTCTCCGCATTGCCGGAGAAAACCTTGCGCTTGTCCGCTTCCGACATGTCGAGCGCGTTGAGCGCCTCGATCGCCGGCTTGATCGGGCCGAGCGGCGTGTCGGTGGCGAACACCACCTTGTCGGCGCCGAAGAAGTCGAAGCCGCAGCGCAGCGCATGGACGCCGCCGCCGAACATCGCGGTGTCGGCGTAGAAGTCGCGCATATAGTCGAGATGCGGCCGTTTCAGCGACGGCAGGATTTTTGAATAATCCTCGTCCGAGGTGCGCTGGCCGAGCACGTCGAGGCCCGGGCCGATGCGGCCGTCGTAAAACGGGATCATGCCGCCGAGATGGTGGGTGATGATCTTCAGATTCGGATAGCGGTCGAACAGGCCGCAGAACGCGAGCCGCACCATGGCGACC
The DNA here is from genome assembly GCA_963831975.1 of uncultured Alphaproteobacteria bacterium. Classification (GTDB taxonomy): domain Bacteria; phylum Pseudomonadota; class Alphaproteobacteria; order Rhizobiales; family Xanthobacteraceae; genus BOG-931. The sequence goes on along the minus strand of CAWHSO010000009.1, from coordinate 40,392 downwards.
GAGGTGTCGTAGGGCCAGCCGAAACACCACCACATTTCGAAGCGCGATTTCTGCTCGGCGGCGTAATCGGGCATCGCCGCGGTGCGCGCCGGATGCAGCCAGATCGGCCGGTCGAGCTGCGCCATGGCGGCGAAGAGCGGCTCGAATACCGGCTCGTCGAGCGGCCGGCCGGCAAGCGGCGAAAAAATCTGCACGCCGGCGGCGCCGAGCTGGTTGATGGCGCGCTTGGCCTCCTCGACCGAACCCATGACGTCGGTGAGCGACAGCGCGGCGACGAAGCCGGCGAAGCGGTCGGGATGCTTTTGGCAAAGCTCCGCCATGGCGTCGTTGGCGACGCGCGCCAGCGCGAGGCCCTGGCCGGGCGTGGCGAAATCCTCGATCGGCGGATTCGGCAGCGAGACCACCTGCCGGTAATCGCCGAACTCGTCCATCTCGCTGAAGCGCGCGTCGAGATCGTGGATCTTGCGCACGCCGCGCAGCCGCGCGGCGATATTGCCGAGCTTCGGCGCGACCTTGTTCATCTCCTCGAGAAAGCGCGCCGGCGAGATGTGGCAATAAAGATCGATGAGCGTGTCGGTCGCTCATGGCGTTTCCTCCCTTTTACCTCTCGCCGCTGCGGCGAGAGGTCGCCGCGCGAAGCGCTGCGGGTGAGCGGGCCGTCGGCGGCGGCGACACCGCAGCGAGCGGACTGGCCCCCTCATCCCGACCTTCTCCCCGCAACGCGGGGAGCAGGAGATGAGTTACGTCATCACCCGCACCGGCTTGCCGTCGAGGAAGCCGCGGATGTCTTCGACCACGCCGGCGAAATAGTGCCGGTAGTTCTGCTCGGAGACATAGCCGAGATGCGGCGTGATCACGACGTTGTCCATCTTGCGCAACGGATGATCGAGCGGCAGCGGCTCGATGTCGAACACGTCGAGGCCGGCGCCGGCGATCTTCTTGTCGCGCAAGCGCCGCGAGCAGCGCCGCCTCGTCGACGATCGGGCCGCGCGAGGTGTTGATGAGATAAGCGCGTCGGCTTCATCAGGCCGAGTTCCTTGGCGCCGACGATGCCGCGGCGTGCGCTGCGACAGCACGACGTGGATGGTGATGAAGTCGGACTGGCGAAACAGATCGTCCTTGCCGACATAGCCGACGCCGGCCTCCTGCGCATTTCTCCGGCGTCAGATTCTGGCTCCAGGCGATCACCTTCATGCCGAACGCCTTGGCGATGTTGGCGGTGCGGGTGCCGAGCTTGCCGAGGCCGAGCATGCCGAGCGTCATGCCTTCGAGATCGGGGCCGATGGTGCTCTGCCACGGCGGCGCCGGCATGCAGCCGCGCGTTCTCGTAGCCGATGTGGCGGGTCAGTTCGAGCATCAGCCCGATGGCGATGCCGGAGGTCGGGCTGCCGAACGAGCGGCGTGCCGCAGACCGTGACGCCGCGCGCCTTCGCGGCCTCGGTGTCGATCGAGGCGTTGCGCATGCCGGTGGTGATCAGGAGCTTGAGGTCGGGCAGCGCCTCGATCACCTGGCGCGGAAAGCCGGTGCGCTCGCGCATGGCGACGACGATCTGGAAATCCCTTGAGCGCCGCGATGACCTTGTCGGCGCCGCCGAGATGCTCGTTGAAGACCTTGATCTCGACGTCGCCTTTGACCTTCGACCAGTCGGCGACCTTGAGGACGACGTTCTGATAATCGTCGAGAATTGCGCAGCGAACCGCCATGATGCTTCCATCCCGCGTAAGAACTCGTCCCGACAGACGTCTTAAGCCGTCTCATAACGGCCGGCGGAAGACAAGCGAGCCGCGGCATGGTGGCAGAGCTGAGCGGCGATCCGGGCTGATGGCTCGGCTCGGCGCGGTGCTCGGCGAGTGTCAGTGCGGGGTCGGTCGGCGCTCGGCGGACGGCGGCGTCGCCAGGAGGCCAGTGCCGTACTTGGCGTGCCATTTCGGGCCGGGCCGCGCATATAGTGCAGGTCGGGCCGGTAGGAGCCGACGCCTCGCCGAAGGCTCCGCCGCAGCTCGCGAACGGCTTTGGTAAAATTACGCCACATGAAACGCTCCCGTTAGCCTTGCCGATGGCCTTGCTGGGACGCATCGCCGCAGCGCCGACCTTTGCGCGTCGGCGGCGCAGGCCATTTTCAAACGCGTGTTTGACGCAAATTGTCGGCGAGAAATCATTAAAATTTGGTGCGATTTCGGCGGAGCGCAGTTCCAATTGTGATCTAGGCTTTACGAAGCTTTACCGCGGAACGCGGAATGCCGCTGGCCGGCGCAGGTACGCGCGCCAGCGGCGGCCGCGTGCGCAGCGGGTACCGGCGCGCCGGCCGGTCCTTGCCGTCGGCGCGTCAGCGTCGCTACATCAGCGCCAGATTTCCCGAAATGAGCGCCTTTGCGCCGCGCGCTCGAAGCAAGGGCGCGCACGCCCGGACCAAACATGGCCCGTCAATTCGTCTATCACATGCAGGGTCTGTCCAAGACCTATCCGGGCAACCGGAAGGTCCTGGAGAACATCAACCTGTCGTTCTATCCCGACGCCAAGATCGGCGTGCTCGGCGTCAACGGCGCCGGCAAATCGACGCTGCTGCGCATCATGGCCGGGCTCGACAACGAATTCACCGGCGAGGCCTGGGCGGCCGAGGGCGCCCGCGTCGGCTACCTGCCGCAGGAGCCGCAGCTCGATGCGGCAAAATCGGTGCGCGAGAACGTCATGGAGGGCGTGGCGCCGCAGAAGGCGATCCTCGACCGCTACAACGAGCTCGCCACCAATTATTCCGACGAGACCGCCGACGAGATGACCAAGCTGCAGGACGAGATCGAGGCCAAGGGGCTGTGGGATCTCGATTCCAAGGTCGATCAGGCGATGGACGCGTTGCGCTGCCCGCCGGACGACGCCGACGTGGCGAAGCTTTCCGGCGGCGAGCGGCGGCGCGTGGCGCTGTGCCGGCTGCTGCTGGAACAGCCCGATCTGCTGCTGCTCGACGAGCCGACCAACCACCTCGACGCCGAAGTCGGTGTTGTGGCTCGAAGGCCATTTGCGCAATTATCCGGGCGCCATCCTCATCGTCACCCACGACCGCTATTTCCTCGACAACGTCACCGGCTGGATTCTCGAGCTCGATCGCGGCCGCGGCATTCCCTACGAGGGCAATTACTCGTCGTGGCTGGCGCAGAAGCAGAAGCGGCTCGAACAGGAAGGCCGCGAGGAGGAGGCGCACCAGCGCACGCTCGCGCGCGAGCAGGAATGGATCGCCGCGTCGCCGCGCGCGCGGCAGGCCAAATCCAAGGCGCGCTACGAGCGCTACGAGGAGCTGCTGAAAAAGGCCGGCGAGAAGCAGACGCAGACCGCGCAGATCGTCATTCCGGTCGCCGAGCGGCTCGGGCAGAACGTCGTCGACTTCGAGCATCTGCGAAAAGGCTTCGGCAACAATCTCCTGATCGACGATCTCACCTTCAAGCTGCCGCCGGGCGGCATCGTCGGCATCATCGGGCCGAACGGCGCCGGCAAGACCACGCTGTTCCGCATGATCACCGAGCAGGAGAAGCCCGACAGCGGCACGATCAAGATCGGCAAGTCGGTGCATCTCGGCTATGTCGACCAGTCGCGCGATTCGCTCGACGGCAAGAAGAACGTGTGGGAGGAAATTTCCGGCGGCCTCGACCAGCTCATGCTCGGCAAGCGCGAGGTCAATTCGCGCGCCTATTGCTCGGCCTTCAATTTCAAGGGCGCCGACCAGCAGAAGAAAGTCGGCTCGCTGTCCGGCGGCGAGCGCAACCGCGTGCATCTCGCCAAGATGCTCAAATCCGGCGCCAACGTGCTGCTGCTCGACGAGCCGACCAACGATCTCGACGTCGACACGCTGCGCGCGCTCGAAGAGGCGCTGGAGGATTTCGCCGGCTGCGCCGTGATCATCAGCCACGACCGCTGGTTCCTCGACCGCATCGCCACCCACATCCTCGCCTTCGAGGGCGACAGCCACGTCGAATGGTTCGAGGGCAATTTCCAGGACTACGAGAAGGACAAGATGCGCCGGCTGGGCACCGACTCGATCATCCCGCAGCGGATCAAATACAAGAAGTTTTCACGATGAATCGCCGTTCGATCTGCCTTGCCTGCGAGCCAGCTGGTAAGGCTTCGATGGCCGTTATTCGGTCCATATATCACATTGCGGATATATCGACAAATTCAGTTTGGATTGATATCGGCGGCGCTCAAGGATAATCATCGCGCCGTTTCGCTGACAAGGAGACGACATTGGCAACAAAAGCCAGCGAGGCCCGGTCGAGCGAGGCTCAGCGCCCGCGCCGAAGCAAGTTTCAAGAAGGAAGAGCGCGCCAAGGACGGCGCCAAGGCGATGATGGAATATCAGGCCAACGGCCGGGTTGTTCGTGAAAAAATGGCGCGATTGAAGGCGCTGCGATTGGCCAAAGAGGCGGCCGAAAAAGGCTGAACCCGCCGGCAAAGCCGCATGAAAAGCTTAGGCGCCCGCGGCGGCCACGCAGTGAACCAGCACGGTGGCCGTCGGCGGGCCTTGAAACGAACACATCCTATAGTCCATATGATGCGCTGCGGCCTTATAGGCCCGCGGCGAGCCGCGTGTACGGAACCCCGTCAAACGGCTTCTGGCTCGCTCTTTTTCAAGTCCATTGACAGCCCAGATCGCGCGGGGTGTCCCGTTTCACCCGCAATGCGGGCCGCGGCGCATAGCGCAGCGGCCGCGCAAGCGCGCATACCAGAAAGCTTCTCCATTTGACCACCTTTCACGACTTCAAACTCAACGACTCCATCACCCGTGCCCTCGCGGAAGAAAAATACCTCACCCCAACCCCGATCCAGGCGCAGACCATCCCGACTCGTGATGTCGGGCCGCGACGTGATCGGCATTGCCCAGACCGGAACCGGCAAGACCGCCGCCTTCGCGCTGCCGATCCTGCATCATCTCGCCGCCAACCCGCGGCCGCCGGTGCGCAAGAGCTGCCGCGTCCTGGTGCTCAGCCCGACGCGCGAATTGTCCGGCCAGATCCTCGACAGCTTCCGCGCCTACGGCCGCCACCTGCGCATCCGGTCCGCGCTGGCGATCGGCGGCGTGTCGATGGGCGCGCAGGTCCGCGCGCTGCTCAACGGCGTCGATGTCCTTGTCGCCACGCCGGGCCGGCTGCTCGATCTCGTGCAGAGCAATGCGCTGCGTCTCGGCGACGTCGAATGTCTCGTGCTCGACGAAGCCGACCGCATGCTCGACATGGGCTTCATCCACGACATCCGCAAAATCGTCGCCAAGCTTCCGGCCGAGCGGCAGACGCTGATGTTCTCCGCGACGATGCCGCGCGCCATCGCCGAACTCGCCGCGCAGATGCTGCGCGACCCGGTCAAGGTCGCGGTCACGCCGGACGCCACGACGGTCGAACGAGTCGAGCAGCGCATCATCCGCGTCGATCGCGCCGCCAAGGCGGCAACGCTCATCGACGTGTTGCGCCAGCGAGACGATCGACCGCGCGCTGATCTTCACCCGGACCAAGCACGGCGCCGACAAGGTCGTGCGCAGCCTGGTCCGCGCCGGCATCGCGGCCGAGGCGATCCACGGCAACAAATCGCAAGGCCAGCGCGAGCGCGTGCTGGCGGCGTTTCGCAAGGGCGAGGTCCGGACGCTGGTCGCCACCGACATTGCCGCGCGCGGCATCGACGTCGACGGCATCAGCCACGTGGTGAACTTCGATCTGCCGAACGTGCCGGAGACCTATGTGCACCGCATCGGCCGCACCGCGCGCGCCGGCGCGGCAGGCGTCGCGATCTCGCTGTGCGACGGCGAGGAGGTGGCGTTCCTGCGCGATATCGAGAAGCTCATCCGCATGTCGATTCCGCTGAGCGACCGGCGCGCCGATCCGCGGCGAGCTCGGAACCCGCTGCCGGCAAAACACGCCGCTGGCCGGCCGCCGTCCCACGGCAAGCGACCGCCACTGGCACCGCGGCAACGGCAATGTCGCGCACAAGCAAGGCCGCCGTCATCAAGCCAGCGAGACCGCGGGAGCAGGCGCGGCGGCATCGCCGCCGTCGCCTTCCTGCAAGCGCCACGCCCCGCCGCGGCGCGATCGTGAGCCAGCGCGCACCGCGTTGGACCGGCCATTCGAAAGGATCATGACGTGACGAAAGAAGAACTTCTGGAATTCGAGGGCCTCGTCACCGAAATCTTGCCCGACGCGCGCTACCGCATTCAGCTCGACAACGGCCATCAGCTCGTCGCCTATACGGCCGGAAGGATGAAAAAGAACCGGATCAAGACGCTCGCCGGCGATCGGGTGACGGTCGAAGTATCGCCCTATGACCTGGAAAAGGGGCGGTTGATCTTCCGTCACAAGGACGAACGCGCCGGATCGGCGAGCCGCCCGCCGCAACGCAATCAATTCCGCCGGCGGTGACACATGGCCACGCAATAGCTTCGAAAACGCCAATGACGGTTCGGCAAATGGAGGCCGGTCGATGCGAATCTTCATCTTCAAGTCCGACGCAAGTGCCGATCTGCGTGCGTTCGGCGGCGATCTGGCCGGCACGCAACTGCCGAGCCAGTTCAAGCCGTGGCACGTGGTTGGCGCCGTCGCCCCGGACCAGGCCCCGCCGTACAATCTTTCGCGCGACGTGATCGAAACGGCGATCAATGGCACAAGGCTTTCAGCTTTTTCGCCTGAGCAAAAAGGCCTGAGGATTTGGCCAATGCTCCGGTAATGAAACGCGCTGGCCCTAATGCTGAAGGAGTATTCGCGATGACGGACTCCATGCACAAGTTCAAGATCGGCCAGACCGTCGATCTCATCGCATCGACGGCGCGGTCCGCAGCTTCGGGCCGCTACGAAATCATCAGCCTGCGGCCGACCGACGGCGGCAGCGACCCGCAGTATCGGGTCAAGAGCAAAAGCGAGTCCCACGAGCGCGTGGTTTCGGAAAGCGACCTGGTCTCTTCGGCGAATCTGAATTTCGATAGCGACTGAAGACAAGCGCGCGAGTTCGAGACTTGGCGGGGACCGGTGCGACGCAACGAGCCTTGATAGCTCCGGCCAGGAGGCCGACGATGTTCAAGATTCTCGAGCTCAAGAACGCAGTATCGGCTCCGGCGAGCGAAGTCGGCCGCGGCTTCTCCACGCGCGAGGAGGCTTTGGTTGCGGTGAAGAGGTATCTGAAAACATTCAATGTTTCCGGACATAATCCAGAGGGCGATTATTGGTGGGCGCGCGATGCCGAGGGCTTGCGCAAATGCTGGATTGCCAGCGCCGGATAAAAGCAGCGCCGAGAGATCATGCTCGATTTTCCCAATCAGAGCCGGGTGTTCGATCCAACACGGCGTGCCGTGCGGTTCTGGGGCCATGACGGCGCGATGGAATGGTCGTTCTATGTCAGCGAGGATGCGCTCAAGCTTTTGCAACCGGCCATGACGCGCGACGAGGCGGCTCTGCTTTCGGCCTTCGATACCTGTCGGTCGGCGATCCACGCGGCGGCAAAGAAGGCGTATAAGCGCAGCCGCAAAGGGTCCTATGAGCTTGCGGTGGCGGATTTCTGACGGCGCTTCGAGCGCGCGTCGGCCCGCTCAAATGGCGGCGGGATTGCGGGTGTCGAAAATTCCCAAGTGCTTTTGCGCGGCAACCGGCATATCGGAAACGGCGATGATGCGGCCCATGAATGTCACCCAGGGCTTCTCCGCGACCGGCTGAAGCTGCGCAAAATTCCAAAACTGCCGTTCGTTCATCTCGATCTCGGTGACCGCGTTGTCGAGCACCCACGTCCGCAGCATGGTGAGCCGGCTTCGTTCGGGATCGCAGAACATCGTATCGGGAAGAGACTTTCTCATAACGTCATTCCTTGTGCCAACGAGCTGAAATATCGATTCGTGAAGCATGGGCCGGGCGTGCCGCGTCGCACGCGCAATGCAGCCTGCCGCCGCAGGCACATTGCCACGCTATTGGTAACCTTTCTGTTAGGAGGCGCCGTCGAGAAACCGATTTATTGCCAGCTTTCGCTAGCTTTCGCCAGCAAGCCGCTTGAAGTCGGCAAGGACGGCCGCGATAAGCTTCTGCCGGCGCGGGTCTTGAGCCCCCAGCGTCGCGGCAAACAGATTGAGCAGATAGCGCGCCTTCTCGGCGGCGTCATGCCAATTCGCCGCTGGCGACGCCAGCAGCTGCGTTTCCAATTCATCTTGCCGCAGCCGCAAAGACCTTTCGTTGGATTCCACTTCGGCCAACAACCGGCGCAGGCCGGTGGCTTTCTGGGCCGACATGCCGCGATGCTGATCGAGATCGATGGGCTTGTCGGTCATGAATGGACGACGCGACGCGCCAAGGGATATTCGGCGCTGTCGTACAATTGCCGGATGCCGCCGCTGTCGAACCTCTCCTCGCCGACTTCGAGGTAAGCACCGAGCAGAAGTTCCGGCTCGAGATCTTCGATGGCGAAGCGGATGGCGTCCGCGGCCTGGGCAAAGCGCCGGTAGCCGAGCGGCTGACGCCTCGGCATCCGCCGGCGTGTGGAATACAGCTCAGCAGCGGCATTGTAATCAAAATCGGGCATCGCACAGGTTCCGAAATCGAGATTAAACATCGCCTAAATAGGCAGCGAACGAAGACTGCCCCATATATAAGCACAAAATGCAACAATACCAATGTGGCTTAGCGGAATTATTTCGAAACGCGACAATCGAGCGGATTTGTGTCATGGACGTGCGGTTTCGTACATTGTAGTATGCCGACACGGTCGATGGGAGCGATTCTGCTTTGCAGGCTGAGACAAACGCCTGCTACCAGTTGTTTTGATTGACGCGCAAACGGCAATAGGCGCGTTCCTCGCGGCCGAAGAAATCCGGAAAGCTATCGAGGAAAATCACCGCGGGTGATCTCCATCAAGCTTTGCCGGCAGCAGTCCACAACTACGACGATGCCGGCTGGAGCGCCCGCGTTCGTCGTTTCCGACCGACAATGAACGCGGCGGAGCCACGGAGAGAGATTTGCAGGAAAGTCTGAAAGCCGCCGGTGACTCGACCGGTATCGACATGCGTTCACTGACACAGGACCTCGCGGGCTACCGCGAGCCGCATCATGGACGCAGTGTCGTCGAAATTTTGATCACGGTCGTGCCGCTCGTTCTGTTGTGGCTGTCGATGTGGTTCGCACTCAAGCTCGGCTACGGGCTTTATTTGTTGCTGGCCGTTCCCGCCGCCGGCTTTCTGGTCCGCCTGTTCATGATCCAGCACGATTGCGGCCACGGCGCGTTCTTCCGGCACCGCTTCGCCAATGATTGGGTCGGGCGCGTCATCGGCGTAATAACACTGACGCCGTACGATTTCTGGCGGCGAACCCACGCCCTCCACCATGCCACCTCGGGCAATCTCGACCGGCGCGGCATCGGCGACGTCGATACGCTGACGGTCAGCGAATATCTGTCGCTGTCGCGCTTGGGCCGGCTGCGATATCGGTTCTACCGGCATCCGCTGGTGATGTTCGGTCTCGGCCCGGCCTATCTCTTTTTCCTGCAGCATCGCTTGCCGGTCGGGCTGATGCGCGCGGGTTGGCAGCCTTGGCTGAGCACCATGGCGACCAACCTCTCCATTGTACTGGCCGCGGCCGTCACGATTTGGGCCGCCGGATTCGGTCCATTCCTGCTCGTGCAGCTGCCGGTCATGCTGATCAGCGCCTCGCTCGGGGTCTGGCTGTTCTATGTCCAGCACCAGTTCGAGGATACGTTTTGGGCGGCCGACAAGACCTGGAACCTCCAAGAGGCGGCGCTACACGGCAGCTCGCACTACGATCTGCCGATCGTGCTGCGCTGGTTCACGGCAAATATCGGCGTGCATCACGTCCATCATCTGTGCAGCAGGATTCCGTTCTATCGATTGCCGCGGGCGCTGCGCCGGCATCCGGAACTGGCGAACATCGGCCGGCTCACGCTGGGTCAGAGTATTATGTGCGTGCGCCTGGTGCTGTGGGACGAAGCGGCGCGCCGGCTGATCAGCTTTCGCGAACTGCGAACGCTGCCTGGCCACGCCGCCGGATAGATCGACGCGGCGAGCGAGCCTGCGTCAAAGGTCGCGGCGCAGGGGGATTTCGGCGACCAGCATGCCGCGGCACGCCAGCGCCTGCTTCAATTGACGGATGGCAATGTCGGCCGTGGCGGAGCTGTTGGCCTTTTCCATGTGCCGCAGCAGCGCCTTCAAGGCGGGATCCTTGTCCCTGATCACCCAGCGGCGCGCGAACACCTTGGCGTCGTGGAGGCTCGTGATGCGGACGGTTTGGCTGGCGCCGGGGAACCCGGCATCGAAATAATCAAGCGGCGGTACAGGCATTCGGTCACCCGGCGTTGGCTCAACCACAATCGACCGGCCATCGGACAAGTTCAATGACCGCATTGGCGCCATCCCCGTTATTTCGAGGTCGCCGGCGCATATTTTTGGCCGCATAGGCTTGGCGGCAACATTCGCTTTTGCCGCCGCGCAGCGGACCGTGACGTCTCTCATTCCGCTGGCACCACGGTTCCTTCCGCATCGGCCTCCATGACCGGACGGGCGAAATACAGGAAGCCCAGGAACAGCGCGCCGATCAGGCAAGGCACCGCGGCGGCGTAGAAAATGCCGCCGACCTTATAGCCGAGCCCGACCAGAACGCCGGTCAGGATCGGGCCGAACACCTGGCCGACACGGCCCATGCCCATGGCCCAGCCGATACCGGTCGAGCGGATCGCGGTCGGATACATGCCCGCGGCGACGGCGATCAGGCCAGTTCCGGTGCCGCCGACGAAAAAGCCGGCGAGGAACGAAGCGACGCTGAGCGTGGCGATCGACGTCGTCGCCTGGCCGAACCAGGCGAGGCAGATAGCGCCGAGAATGAAGCCCGGAATGAGCACGCGGAAGGCGCCGCCGCGGTGCACCGCCCAGCCCGACGTGGCGCTGGCGATGACGCTGCCGAGATTGTTCAGGCCGATGATCAAGGCCGCGGCAGAGAGCGAGAAGCCGACCGAATTGAGCACCGCCGGCGTCCAGAACGTCACCGTCACCAGCACCATGAACACCATGAAGAACGGCACCCACAGCAGCACGGTCGGGACGGCGCGGCCTTCGCCGAACAGATGCTTTACCGGAACGCCCTGCCGCGCCGGATCCGGCGGCGCCACAAGCTCGGCGCCGGCCGGGACTGCGCCGGGCATGATGCGCTCGAGCGTGCGCCGCACCTCGTCCTGGCGAATGCCGCGGGCGAGCAGGAAGCGGATCGATTCCGGAAGCCAGATCGCGAGAATAATGGCGATGACGATCGGCGCCACCGCGCCGATATAGAACACCGTTCGCCAGCCGAACGCCGGAATGACCCAGGCGCTGGTCAGCGAGCCGATCAGCCCGCCGCCCGGAAAGGACGCGAACAGCACGGTGACGAACACGTCGCGCAGCCGCTTCGGCGCCAGCTCCGCGCCCATCGCCAGGAAGGCCGGCGTCACGCCGCCGAGGCCGAGACCGGCAAAGAAGCGATAGGTCAGTAGCTCATGGAGCGAGGTCGATTGCGCCGTGAAATAACTGAAAATCGCGAACACGATCATGGCGATGATCATGAACCACTTGCGGCCGAACAGATCGGCGAGCGGCCCGAACGACAGCGCGCCGAGCGCGGCGCCGACGAGGCCGGCCGAGGCGACCTGGCCGAACTGCGGCATCGGCAGATGAATCACCGCGGCGATCGCCGGCGCGGTATAGCCGATCGCCTGGGTGTCGAAGCCGTCGAGCGCCGCGACCAGCATGCACAAGACCAGAACGCCGATCTGGAAGCCGGTGACCGGATGCCGGTCGATCAGATCGATGACGTCGACTTTGCTGGCTGCCATTTTGTCGGCAATCATTGGCGCTTTCCCCCGCTTCAGTGGAATCCCAAAACCTTGCTGGCGAGCGCAGCGCCCTCGACCAGCGCGCGCAATTTCGCCCAGGCAATCTGCGGATGCGAGCGGCCGCCAAAACCGCAATCGGTGCCGGCGATGAGATTTTCCTTGCCGACCAGACGCGCGTAGCGTTGCAGGCGCTGCGACACCAGCTCGGGATGCTCGACCACGTCGGTCGAATGGGTGACGACGCCCGGGATGAGAATCTTTCCCGCCGGCAGCTTGACCTTTTCCCACACCGCGACTTCGTGCTCGTGGCGCGCATTGGCGCCTTCGATCAGGTAGGCCTGCGCCTTCACCTTAAGCACCAGATCGACGATGCGCTCGAGCTCGAGATCGTAGGCGTGCGGGCCGTGCCAGCTGCCCCAGCACAGGTGATAGCGCACCTCGTCTTCGGGGATATTGCGCAGCGCATGATTGAGCGCCTCGATCCGCATCTGGCTGCGCGCGCGGAAGGCGGCAATCCCCATGCCGATGCCGATGCGGTCCCACAGCGCCGGCAACCAGGCATCGTCGACCTGCAAGATCAGTCCCGCCGCGACGATCGCCTCGTATTCGACGCGCATCGCCTCGGCCAGCGCGTACACATACTCTTCGTCGTTCTTGTAGTGGCGATTGGGGCGATAGACTTCGAGGCTGGCCGGCGCGGTCGAGGTCAGAAAGACGTTGTCGGTGCCGGCCGTCGCGATAGTGACGTCGATTTCCTTTTTCAGCTCGGCCTGGCCGACATAGTTTACGGGACCGGTGCAAGCCTGCACCGGGCGCTTCTTGGCGATCTGCGCGCCGGGCGTATAGAACAACGTGCCGCGCTCGCTGGCGTATTTGTAGAAATCGGCAAAAACCTCGCGGTCCTTGCCTTGCTCGATCAGCGGCTTGCCTTGCGGGGTGTCGATCTCGGTGAAGCCGCCGAAGCGGTTCAACATGTAGCGCAGCCAATCGCCGCCCTTGGCGTATTCGCCTTCGTTGACGATATCGATGCCGATGTCGCGTTGGCGCGCGACGACCGCCGCCACGTCGTCGCGCAGATGCGAATCGTCGCCGGTCGCGATCCCGCTATCGAGCGACAGGAACGGCAGACTGCCGACGTGTGTCGTCAGTATTTTCGTAGCGCTGCGCTGCATCGGCGGGTAGCGCTTCACTCCGCCGCGTGCAAGGCCTCACCGACGCGGCCGTCGCGCACCAGGCGGCCGGGCAGGGCGCCAGTGTGCTCACCGCGCTCGAAGATTTGCGTGCCGGCGACGAAGGTCGCCTCATAGCCGTCGACCTTCTGGACGAAGCGGCGGCCTTTGGCCGGCATGTCGTGCACCAGTTCGGGCTTTTGCACCTGCAGGCGATCGTAATCGATCAGATTGACGTCGGCGCGCAGGCCCGGCGCCAGCCGGCCGCGGTCGGACAATCCGAAGAAATCGGCGGTTTCGCTGGTCTGGCGCTTGATCAGCATTTGCACCGGCAGCTTCGGCCCGCGGACGCGGTCGCGGCTCCAGTGCGTGAGCATGAAGGTCGGCACGCCGGAATTGACGATCGAGGTGCAATGGGCGCCGCCGTCGCTCAAGCCGAGCAGGCAGGCCGGATCGTTGAGCATTTCGAGGATCGGCGCATGGTCGCCGGTGACATAGTTGACCACCGGGAAATAGAGGTACTGCGCCTCGCCGAGCATGTAGTCGTAGGCCACCTCTTCGCAGCTCCTGCCTTCGCGCTTGGCGATCGCCGCCACGCTCTTCTCCGGTCCCGGCTCGTAGTCCGGCGGATTGCCCATGGTGAAGAACTTGTCAAAATCCTTGGCGACCACCTGGCGGAACTGGGCGAGCTTGGCGATCTCGGCCGCCGACGGCGTCTCGGCGAGAATTTGCCGCCGCACGTCCGGATCGCGCAGCCGCTTGCGCTGCTCCTCGATCGGCAGGCTTTCCAGCTTCTTGTAACTCGGCCGCACGGTGAACGGATTGAGCGCGGTGCCGATGCCCATCATCACGCCGATCGGCCGCCCCGCCATCTGCGCCGTCACCGGCAGGCCTTCGGCGCGCATGCCGTGCACCGCGTCGATCAGGCGGTGCCAGCGCTGCGGGTCGGAATAACGGTCGGTCAACAGGAACCAGACCGGCCGGCCGGTCTCGCGCGCCTGCTTGCGAATCCAGCGCAGCTCGAATTCCTCGTCATCGAAGTCGGAGTTCATGCCGAAGGCGCCGGTGCCGGTGATGCCGAGCGCCTGGCCGATGCCTAACAGCTCGTAATCGTCGGCGTCGCGCGACGGCACCAGCTCGCCGTCCGGCGTCTTGTGCGAATCGGTGCGCGATGTGGTGAAGCCGAAGGCTCCGGCGCGCAGCGCTTCGACGGTGAGCTTGCGCATCTCGGCAATATCGTCCGGCGTCGCCGGCTCGCGGCGGATGGCGCGGTCGCCCATGACATAGACGCGGGTCGGCAGGTGCGCGGCCTGGGCGCAAATGTCGATGGCGCGCGGCCGGCGCTCGAGCTCATCCATGAATTGCGGAAACGTTTCCCATTCCCAGTTCAGGCCCGCGGCCAGCACCGGATTGGGAATCTCCTCGACGCCTTCCATCAAATCCATCAGCGCGCCGCGATGCTCCTTCTTCACCGGCGCAAAACCGACGCCGCAATTGCCGAACATTACCGTGGTGACGCCGTGCCAGCATGACGGCGTCAGCAGGGGATCCCACATCGCCTGGCCGTCATAATGGGTGTGCACGTCGACCCAGCCGGGCGTGACCATCAGGCCCGCGGCGTCGATCTCGCGCTTGCCGGGGCCAAGCTTGCCGCCGACCGCGGCAATGTGGCCGCCGGCGATCGCCACGTCGCCCGAGAAAGGCGCCTTGCCGGTGCCGTCGACGATGGTGCCGCCGCGAATGACGATGTCGTGCATGGGGGTCGCTCCCTGGTGGCGCCGGTAAATCGCGCCTGGGCCGTTGAATTTCGGCGATGATGCACCCCGCGGAACAGCCATGCAACGGCCCGGTCCCGCGTTCAGTGCATATGAGACTAAGACTCCAGAGGAGGCAGAGTCTCCCTTAAATCGCACGGACGACCGCAAGCGCAGAGAGAATTTGAAGTCAAGGATGGCCTTCGGCCACCGCCGTAGGCGGCGGCGCTTCGCGCCGTCTTTGAGTTCAAATTCTCTCTGCGCTCCAATGCAACCGTGCGATTTAAGTGAGCGTAGCTGCATAGCAGCAACCTCATACGCGCCATCGCGAATGGATCGCGCGCCTGCAAAATTATGGTCACGTCCAGCGCGAAACCGGTCCGGTCCAAGGAAAGGGCAGGGGTGGGGCCTGCCTTTCTGTCTTCCGTACCTGGTTTCGCCGTTCGTAGGGTGGACAAAGGCGCGGAGCCATAGCCCGTCAAAGACGGGCGTGAACGCCCTGTCGGCCCACGCTGTATATTCCTCTCGGCCTAACCGCGTGGGCTTCGCTTCGCTCAGCACCACCCTGCAAAAATGAAGGAAGCGGAACGCCGGCAAACGCTGATCCTCATCCTCCGCATCTTGCGATGCGGCTCGCGCCTTGCGGCGCGCTCATTTGTCGGCGTTCCACCGCGGCTCTCACCTAAGGGAATCATTCCATCCCAAAGGCTCAGCTTCAGGCCAGGCTTCCTGGGACGCGGTCTGAACGGGCGTTACCCGCCTTCGCCTATCCCAGTCCAGGGATGCACCTCCCACCCCGGTCGTAATGCCGGGAGACATGATGCCCAAGCCGCCCGGGAGCGAACTGCAAATCCGCCCGCGGGCACCGCCCTCGCTCCCATGCCGCAGTGTGCCTCCGCGCCATGTCCTTCAACGGGGCGAGGATTGTAAAGTAACTGGAATAGGGACGAATGTCAAGGGGGTGTCTCTAAAAAAGGGACATCGCTTTTCCGTCGCCCTGAGGCGCGAGCGAAGCGAGCCAACCAAGTCGGCTATTGCCGACTTGGACACTAAGAAACCCTTCGAAATCGGGTAAAACCGATTTCGATTGGCACCTCGGCCGGATTCCTTCGAGGGCCGCTTCGCGGCCACCTCAGGATGACGGATTGCAGGCAGCGCTTCAGGAAGTACAGGATCGAGCGCAGCGCAATCCAGGACGGAAGTATCCGGCTGCACCGATCATGACCGGTGCAGCGGGCATGTCGCTTCCGGCGGAGTCCACGACTTCACCCGTTGGTCGGGGTCCGCTTTGCCCCCGAAAGCGACCGAATACTGTGCTGCCGCGAAGTGACGCGATGCGCCATAAGCGGGCTCATGTAGTGCAGCAAACAGGTTCTTTATTCGGTCACCTCATCAGCGTTGCCCCGAGGTGCGTCTAAAGCTCCTTGCCAATGACGCGGTCAACCGAATAAGGACCGCCGCCGCGGATGGCGATGATAAAGCATACCGCGCCGATCAGCAGCACGTACTCGTATCCGCCACCACCGGCTGCATAACCCTTCGGCAGATGCACGAACAGTAAAGCCACTAGCATCTCAATGGCCAACGCGGCCGCGATAAATCGAGTGAACAGACCGATTATCAAGCAGACGCCGCCGACCGACTCGAGGAACATGACGACGTATGCCCACATTAATGCGGGCTCGATGCCGTTTTTGGAGAACACATTCGCGGCGACCGCGTTAGCGCCGAGTTTGAATTTTGTAGAAACGTGCATCAAGAACATAACGCCGACCACAATGCGCACAAAAGTTGCGGCGATGGGCAGCATCGTCTCGTAAAACCCGGCGAGTCCCGGGTACAACAGTTTCGTTTCACCCTGAGCCACGGCACACTCCCTTCTGTTTCTTAAATTCACGCGCATCGGCTCACTACGCCGACGATGGTTCGCACCTGCAATTAAAGCAGGGATTTAGGATCAGTGAAATGGGGGTTCGGTGTTCAAGTTGCGCTGCAAGAAATCCTCAATGCCCATGTCGCGGTCGGGCCACCAGCGACCGATTGACGATGCTCGCGCGATGGCCGCTTTACCTCTGATAGTAAGCGTAGGTTGGGCAAAGGCGCCAACGGGTCCGCGCAAAGCGCGGCCCGATGACAAGCTCCGCGCCGTGCCCACCAAACCGTTTCGATCTTCAGCGCGGCGGACGAATCATTCTTATGAGTGCGGCCGGAAACGGCCGCAACAGGTCGCGCGGGTCCGGCTCGGTGCCGAGCCAGCGCGCGTGCTGCGCGACCGGAATGATGGCCGGCATGCGGTCGTGGACCGTTCTCACCAGTTCGTTGGCCGGGACGGTGACGATGCAGAATGTCCGCTCCCACTCGCCATTTTGATTGCGCCAGTTTTCCCAGATGCCGGCGACGCCGAACGGGGTGCCGTCGGCCATGGCGAAGGCGTGCAGCTTCTTGCGCTTGTCGCGCTCGTAGAAAACGTCCATCGGCACGATGCAGCGGCGCTTGGCGTAAGCGTCGGCGAACATGCGCTTCTCGGCGACGGTCTCGGCGCGGGCGTTGATCGGCTGAATTTCGGGCCGCGCTTTCATCCAATGCGGAATGAGGCCCCAGCGCAGCTTTGCCGAGGTTATTTCATTGGCCTGCGGATGCCGGCGCCACACCGGTAGCTCGTTTCCCGGCTTGGCATCGACCTCGTGGAAAACTGCCGCCTCGATGCGAGCGTCCGATACGAACGGGTCTTCCTTGGAACGCACTTTGACGAGGGCACACATGCTGGACTCCGGGCTGGCGGCAGAATAGAACAAAACAGGAACGATAAAGTCAAGTGGGTCACGTAGGGGTCAAGCGTGGTGTACCGCAAGGGCGAATTATCGCCGGCCGCCGTCGATCGCGGCTGGCCGCACCAGGTGGCGCTCCCGGCAAGCGCCTGCGAAAACGGCGGCTACAAGACCATCCACGACTTCTGCAAGGATTTGTCGCTGTGCCCGCGCGGCCATTGCGTTTTCCACGACGAGCAGTGGTTCAACGTCTACTGCTTCGCCGACGCGGCGGATGCGGAAAAGTTCATGATGCGGTTCGGCGGCGAAAAATTCGATCCGGCGCAGAGAGGGAAGGGGAGGAATTGGATGCAGTGGAGAAAATAAGCCTGCGAGCGGGCGTCTTCTCGAACCGTTTCGGGGGGCACGGCGCGCAGATTATCGTCTGACAATCACTTTTCCATCTCGCGCGACGGCGGCGAGTTGCAGTGGTGGGTTTGGCGCCGGTCCGTGAATAACCTTGCCGCCGTCGGCGACGTCGAACACGCTAAAATGGCACGGGCAGCCGAGCACGGGATTTTTCACATCAACATCGAAAGTATCCCGCGCGACATTGACGTCGTTGAAATATCGGGTGGTGCATTTGGCATGCGGGCAGATCAGGCTCGACGCGTACCATCGCTCGTCGGCGAGCTTGATCAGGATACCGGGCAACTCTTCGCCGTCGAGCTGGAAGGTGAATTCGGCGGCATCCCAGATTTTCATGACGCTCGCCTGATCGACCGCCGCCAAGGCGGATTGATCGGCAGCGACCGCAGCGGAAGCGGCCAGGGCCGGCAGCGCGACCAAACCCATCAGCAGTTGTCGGCGTTGCAACTGGAGTTCAGTCGCCGCCGAACATGAGATTGGGCTTTGATCGCGCGCCGGCAAGGAATCAGCGCTCCGTCCGCCGCTCGAGCCCGAACATGCCGAGAAAATCGTCGTTGCTTATGACTTTCGACCACATCGGATAGGTGTTCTTCAGCATCTGCTCGGACTGCTCGGGAAAATAGCCGGCCATGGCATCGCGCAGCGCGTAGACGTGATATCCCAAGTCATAGGCGCTGGTGACCGTGGCATAGACGCAGACATCGGTGGTGAAACCGGCGACGGCGACGTTCTTGATCCCCTTGGAACGCAACACCTGATCGAGACCGGTGCCGCCGAACGCGGTGGTTTGAATTCGCGGCGGCAGGAACAAATCCTTGTCGCCTTCGCCGGGTTGCAGCGGCTCGTAATACGAGGTTTCCTTGGTGCCTACCTTCCAGGCTTGGCGCAAAATCTGGCCGCGATGAAAGCCGCCGGGATTGGTCGGGTCGAGTTCGCGGTAATCGTGGGTGTAGCCTTCGGTGATATGTACCACCGTAATGCCCAGGCTGCGCGCCTTCTTGACCAGATCGACAGTGCGATCGAGCAGATTTTTTTCGTCCAGTTCCTTTTGCACGTTGTGATAATTGGCGCCGGCGGGGTTCGTGAACGGATATTGGAAGTCGACAAGAATGAGCGCGGTTTCGGCCGGGTTGAGGACCTTGTCGAGCGGCGGCAGGCCCTGTGCATTGACGTTCGATGCACCGAGCAAAACGAAAGCGGCAACCGCTGCGGCATTGAACGTCGATCGCCCGGTCAAACCATGAAAAGCAGAACGCAGATTGATTTTAAGCATGGGTCGCTCCCTTGTGTTGCGCAAAGTCATGCTGCGCATTTGGCGCGTCTGAGCAGAGGGAGATCGTGCCGAAAGGTGAAGGACCATAAACGTCGCCTCCCCCTGCGTCGCTTCGCCTTGGTGCGAAGTCTTCGCTCAGAGGAGGCCATTTCTCCACAATAGCCGGCGTCCTGCAATACTAAGTTTCTCAGCGACCGGACGCAGTCAAAACGTGACGTCCGCTTAGGGTTGCATTTTGGGCATTTCGGGTCCGCTCTTCCCCAATAACCACCAAATCGCTGTGTCACCCTAAATGACGCTCCGGGCCGGACATCGATCGCCGCGGCAAGTGCCCCGTGTCTGTCTTGCAGGAATGCCGGAAGGCGCCAATAATTAACGTCAGTTCGGGAGCCGCCTGGGAAATATCCCGGTTCATCTGCGTCTCGAGGCGTAGGGCAAAAAGATCGAATGTGCTGGAGGAGCGCCGTGAAAGAATTGATCGGGCAGGACTTTGACCACCAGGACTTTGACCACCAGGACTTGGACCACCAGGACTTTGACCACCAGAACTTGGACCACCAGGACTTGGGCCGCGCGCTTTCCCGCCGGCAATTGATGTCGGGTTTAGCTGGGCTCGGAATGAGCACGGTTGCCGTCAGGGTTTTGGCTCAATCTTCCCCGGCGCAACCCGCAATGGCTCCGGTCATGCGTCCGGCACCCGGGGAAACGCTGGTCTATGACGATTTCAGTGCCGGCGGATGGCCTTCGCCGCGCTGGCTGAAGTTCCGATCGGCGGAATACGATTTTTGGGACCCCGCGACGGTGGTGCGCGCTCCCGGCTCGCCCGAGAATACGCTGACGATCGATTTGCCGCGATTTACGACCTCGCATCCGAACCACGTGAAAGCGCTGATGCTGTCGACTACCGCTTTCGACCTCGAAGAAAGCCGCGGCTTCACGGTGCGGGCCGAAATGGCGGTGCGCACCTTCGGAACCGAACACAATACATTCGGTCTCGAGCCGGGCGACCCGCGTCTCGCCACTGGCGCGCTCGTGGTGATCGATCCTGAAACCGGCATGGTGTTCGATTTTTTCGTCTCGAACGACCGGATCAGGCCGCTCTATGAGCGGTTGACCTTCAAGCGCAAAGAGCTCGGTCCCTATCCAGCCTATTCGATCTTGGGCGAGACAGTGCCGACACGGATGGGAGATTGGCATCTTTATGAAATCCGCTACGACCGCGCCGGCGACCGCGTCGAGTGGTGGATCGATCGCAAATTGATCGCCGCTCGGGGCCGGATCGGCGCACCCGACGGGATGGATGGGCCGATCGTAAAATTACGCCGCCCGCGCATCGGTGGCGGGCTTTTCACCTTGCTCGACGATCTCAACAACGATCGCGTTACGGCCGACGACAATCCCAAGATTCCAGGTTTTATCCGCAGCAACTGGGAAGACCGCTTTGACCAAGGCGGTCGGGTATCGTTTCGCAAGTTCGAGATCGAGGGATAGCGCCGGTACGACCATTTCGAAACAGAGGAGACGTTTGATGAGAGCAAATCAATGCACCGTGGCCGTTCTGGCCGGGATCTGCACTGTCATGATCTCGACGGCCGCCTTCGACAATAACCGCCCGGCGGCACGAAATCCGACGGCTCGATGTGCCGGGCGCGCCCGACAAGCAGATCGTTGTCGAACTCAACGAGCTCAAACCGGGCGATGGGCTGGATCGTCATTCCCATCCGGGGATCGAGCAGGGCTATGTCATTCAGGGTGCCATGGTGCAGCAGCCGGGCAAGGATCCGATTATGTTTCCGACCGGCACACTGCTGTCGAACATGCCCGATGTCGTTCACGGTGGCTTCAAGGTTGTCGGGGACACGTCTTTGAAGGCATTCTCGGTCTACATCGTCGACCGCAACAGGCCGCTTTACGACTGGGCGAAGTAGCAAGCATGCGCCTGCCGCGCGATCACACCTGCCAGCCTTGACCTGCCGCACCATGTTCCAATTGAGCCGATCGAGGTCGCTATCCATCGCCGAATTCGCTCGCGTATTTGTGAACGCTGCCCAGCAGAACCCGCTGTGTGTGCGCACTGCGATGGTCGAAGTGCCGGGCAAAAGGCCGTTGTGCCACCAGTTGTTGGCCTTGTTGACCTCCCAACCCTTGGCATAGCCGGCGTTCGCTGCCGAAGCGGTGGTCATGGTTTGGATCGTCTGCGGCTTGAGAATATTGGGCGGAGTAGGGAAACCCGTCGACATGCATGAAGAATTGCACCAGGTCAGTGGGCCGCGCTATCCACCCGCCATGGATTCGATCCTGGAAACGTTCATGCCGTAGGGATTGCCGCCTTGCGCATAGTAGCGAACCTCTCTGGGTTGCCGTTGCGCCAAGGTGTTCCCCGCGATCGTCATGTCGGTGATACCGCAGGGCTTGAGCACCGCAGCGCGGACATAATCTGCATAAGCTTGCTTCGTAATTTTTTCGATGACCCGACCAAGTACGCAATAGCCGAAATTTGAATAGGCGTAATTCTGACCGGGCGGGTTATCCAGCGGCCGGGTCCGCAGCACCCAGGCGATCAACTGAGCGTGGTTCATTTGCAGGTTCTCGAACATGGGATCGTTTTTGCTATTGGACCAGCCGCCGCAGGTATGGGTGAGCAGATGTTCGATGGTGATCTGATCTACCCCCGGATTGTACGGAGGGTGCCCATAATCGGTTCCGGTAATAGCGTTTGGGCCGAAGACTGTATCCGTCAGAGTGATATGGCCTTGTTCGATGAGCGAAAATATCGTGACCGAAGTAATCGTTTTCGTCACGCTGGCGATACGAAACAGATTTTCCGGGAAACAGCCTCCTTATTTCCTTGATCGGCCCAGCCGAAGGCGTCTTGATATATGATCGTGCCACCATGTCCGACTGCAATCGAAAAGCCCGGCACCGCATATTCTTCCATGAACGCGCGAGCAAATCCGACATCGCGCCGCGCTCGGCCGGCGTTGGCGGCGGCGTGGTATCGC
Source organism: uncultured Alphaproteobacteria bacterium (assembly GCA_963831975.1). GTDB lineage: Bacteria > Pseudomonadota > Alphaproteobacteria > Rhizobiales > Xanthobacteraceae > BOG-931. The sequence goes on along the minus strand of CAWHSO010000009.1, from coordinate 18,197 downwards.
TTGATTGCGCCAGCGCAGAAAACGGTCCTGACAAAGCGGCGGCGCCTGCCGATAGATACAGGAATTGGCGGCGTGGAAGCGTCATGCGTAAAGGACTTCGCGTTAAGTCGCGAAAGATGACTTGTTAAGTCGCGAAAGATGACTTGTTAAGTCGCGAAAGATGACTTGTTAAGTCGCGAAAGATGACTTGGCGCCGCGTCTTGCGCCGCTTCTCCTTGGCCGAAATAATGGCTTAGCAGGCGTAGGGTAGGCAAAGGCGCCAACGGGTCGATTTGCGATGATCGCGCGTTACCTGAAGCGAGCAAGAAGACCGCGGTTGTGAAACCGTCATTTTAGTCCGCCAAAAAAGAAAGGGCCACCGCATGCGATTACCTCTCATTCCACCGGCCAATTTGGCTGCCGACCAGCGGCGCCTCTATGATGACATGCGCAAGGGCATCGAAGCGAATTTCAAGGGGTTCACTGCGATCGACGATGGCGGCCGGCTGATCGGCCCATGGAATCCCTGGCTGCATTTTCCGAAATTCGGCGGTCCGGTTTGGGAACTGGTCAAGTCATTGTCCACCGCCCCGAAATTGCCGCGCCCGGTCCGCGAAATTGCGATCCTCGTGACCGGGGCACACTTTCATTCCGCCTACGAGATCTACGCTCATGTGCTCGTTGCCGAATTGCGCGGAATTGACGACGATAAGATTGCGACGATCATCGCCGGTCAGCGTCCGGGCGATCTCACGCGCGAAGAAGCCGTCGCCTACGACCTGGCGTCGGCTCTTGTTTCAGGTGGAGTTTTACCGGAGCTGACATATCGACAAGCCGTCGACCTGTTCGGCGAAGAGGGAACGGCGGAGTTCATTTATCTCGTCGGGCTTTATTGCATGGTTTCGGTGACGCTGAACGGATTCGATGTGCCTATCCCGGCGCCAACGAAATAAACAGCGAGCGTAGGGCCGGCAAAGCCATTATCGGTCTTGGCTCCAGACCTTCCGCCACAGGTCGAGCCTCGACTTGAGCGGGTCCGGTCCGACGACGACGCCGTTGTTGGTAAAATTGATCAGTTTATCGACGGCCGGGTCATGACGCGGCCATTGCGGCCGGTTAGCGCCGTTCGGATCGCCGGTCCTGGCGAATGCGACCCAATAGGCGCTCGCCAATTCGGCCATCTTCTTGTCGTCGCCGGTCACTTTATCGCCGACAACTTCCGCCGGGGTATCGAAGGTGTAGGGAAGGTCAGAATTGTGCAGCGCGCCCTTCACTTGGCCGCGCATCGATTTGGCCACGTAGGAAAAACGGTACAGATAGGCGGGACGGCCGGCGCGAGCGACCGCGTCGGCAAGATAACGCGCCGGTTCGATGTGTATCTTGTCGCAAAATACCTGCTGCTTCAATTCGTCGAGCGTCTGATCGCCTTGCGGGTCGTAGAGCTTTCGCGCCTCGCCAGCATTGGCGCCGAAGATTGCAAACAGTTCGTCCTTGCTTTGCGCCGTACCCTGAGCGTGGTCGCGGTCGGTAGCACCGATCATGACCGGCACCTTCGCCTCGCGGCCGGCGGCGAGCACAAATTCCGGCGCCTCAACGATAAACTTGCCGTCGAGCATCGGTCCAGCCACGCCGATGAGGGGCTTGCCCGCCGCAAGCGCTGCTTCTTCGGCCTCGTGGTCTGTGCCCTCAACCAGCTTCTCCGCCGGCAGCGCGCGCAGCGCTGCCAAGGCTTCCGGGCCTTCTCCCGTGATCCCGAGTGAGCGCGCATAATCGACCGCCATGGTCTCGGCATCGGAAAGTTCGGTGAGCGGGCCCGCCTTGGCCCGCGGAGCCGGAAATCCGGGCGATTGCATGATCGCGCGCTGGAACAGGCCGCGTGACAGTGGCGAAGTGAGGTGGACCACGACGGCGCCGCCGCCGGACGACTGGCCGAAAATCGTCACCGCCTTCGGGTTGCCGCCGAAGGCTGCGATGTTGCGCTGAACCCATTGCAAGGCGCTGCGCTGATCCATGTAGCCGTAATTGCCGTGAACCTCATCGGGCGTCTCGGCGAGCAATGCCGGATGGGCAAAGAAACCGAGCCGGCCCATCCGATAGTTCATGCTGACGAAGACGACGCCAAGCTTCGCCAGCGCGTCGCCCGAGGGATAAAGCGAAGTTTGTCCGCGCACATTCGCGCCCCCGTAAATCCAAACCATGACGGGCAGCTCTTTGGCCGAGGTGGCGGGCCGCAAGACGTTGAGCGTCAGGCAAGCTTCGGATTTCGGCACTTCGTCTGACGTCTGCGGGCATTCCGGGCCGAATTTCGTCGCATCGCGCACGCCGCTCCAATGTTGCGCCGGCTGCGGCTCTCGCCAGCGCAGCTTGCCGACCGGCGGCGCGGCATAAGGAATACCTTTGAAGCTGACGACGCCGTCCACCTCCAAGCCGCGAACCTGTCCGTTTTCGATCCGGACGACAGGTGCCTTGGTAGGGGGCGCAAGTCCCTTGGCAGGGGTCGAATATGCGGACGCCGCGCCATCGATTGCGACGGCCGCCAGCAGAACGGCAAAAAAGTACTTGGACATCATTCGCGCGCGTGGGTCCAGCGCTTCCAGAACCTTCATGGGTGCCTCAGTCGTAGAATGCCGGGAGCAGTTTCAGCGTGTCAGTTTGTGCTTTGTCATGATTGATGAAAAGCTTGGCTTGGTATGTTGCCATCATCTGCCTGACCCTATCCATGGAGGCTATTGACGCGGCCTTGTCGGTATTGAGGGACGGCACGATGTTCCTCTCGAAATTGTCTTCGGAGTGAACGACGTCGCCGGACAAAATGATGAAGCCCGAATTCTTCAGATGGACCAGTAAGGATTGATGCCCGGGAGTGTGTCCTGGTGTGGAAATCAACGTGACGCTGCCATCGCCAAATACGTCAGTATCACCGTCGAGTAGTTGAAGTTGCTTTGGCGTGCCCAGAAGCTTGCGCGCGAGAGCCTTCAATTGATTTACGTTGTCGTTCGGTCCATCTGGGGAACTGATCCAGGTATACTCGGCTCGCTGCATCAGAATGGTTGAATTCGGGAACAAGCTGACGTTGCCGATGTGGTCGCCATGAGTATGGGATATCGCAACATAAGTGATGTCGCTTGTCTTGAGCCCGATTTCCGCGAGCTGACCTGTTATCGTCTTGTCCAGATGGTAGACGATCAATTTAGGCAGAGTCGACCAGCCTTTGGGGTCGTTCAACGTCGATTCAGGAACACCTGTATCCCAGAGCACCCATTCGCTTCCCCGCTTTATCAGCCAGCAAGTTGACGAGAATTCGATACTCCGTCCGACGTTTTCCCCGGGCGTCCACACCGACTCGTCGTTGGCAAGGGAGTGGCCGCAATCCAACCGGTAAAGTTTTTCGGCGAAACCAGCCGTCGCCGGGTCCGGCAGCTTCGAGTCGGCGGTCGCAGTCCGCGTGCCGCCTATCGAGAGCGAAGACGCGACCAGAATTGATACGATTGCCGTTCTTGTATGCTTGAACATGACTCATCCTCCGTTCAGAAGCTCAAACCGGTCCTGCGAACCGGTCTTGAATGTGCGCTATCGATTCACTCTCCGCCTAACCGCGCGCCCTTTTCGGCGACCGAACGTTTCATCAGAAAAACGACCACCATCAATGCAAGCATCAGGACGGCGAATAGCCTAAAAGTGTCGAAATACGCCAGCGCCGACGACTGCTGCTCGCGCAGATTCTCCAGCGCCGCTATTCTTCACGATGTGGACCTCAGCAACCAGACTGAGTCGCGGCAATTTGATCGCTGGCTCACGAAAGTTTGTGCTGTGACGTTGACTGTCCATGTTCGCGCTGCCCCATGCCGCCAAGTGGCGCAGCGGGCGACGCATTGCTCAAAAGTGAACGCAATGGCCGAAGGGAACGTCTAAAACGTGCCGGTCGGTGGGCGCGCAAAAGGGAATTGAGAGTTTGCTCGGAGGCTTAGGGTAGGCGCATGCGCACGGTGAAGAGGCTGGCTTGGATCGCCGCCGGCTACGCTCTCTGCGTCGTCGCCGGCCTTGCCGCTGTCGCCGTCAGCGAGCTGCGCATGCCGGCCGACGTGGCGCAGGGCTCGCCCGGAATGGTCGCCTTCGGCGACATGATCCTGTTGGTGTTGGTTGCGGGGTTCTTCGGCCTCGTGCCGACTTGGTTCTTGCTGAAGCTGTTTATCGAGAAGGCGCCGCGCGCGCTCCTGGCCATCGTGCTCCTGGTCGCCGCGATGGGGCCGGCGAGCTGGCTCGCGGTGACGCACATGGCCGGCGGCTCGAGCCGCCCAACTTGCCAGGGGCCGCCGCGGCGCTGCTCGGCACTGTTCATCGCCTTCGTCGCCATTCCACGCATGGTCTTTGGCCCGGTCTTGCTGGTGATCGAGGCAGCAACCTTCCTCCTGGTCCGTGGGCGCATCACGCGCGCGTTGCTCGCCGTGGCGATGCTGATGGACCTCGTCCCGCTCGGCATGTTCGCGCTCCATTTGCTGCGCGCGACCCGCTACTAAGCGACCGACTTGCTGCACTGCTGGGAAGTGACGCTTTGGGCCATGAGCGGGCTCCGCGCATCATCAGGCTGGCGGTCGGTACCGGGTGATTTACGGCCTGTTTAGCAACAACTCATATTCTGCGGATGTGATGGAGAAGTCGCATGACCGATGACCAAAGACGACCAAACGCCGGACGGCGATCAAGTGAGGATCGGCGCAGCGGTGCCGATACGCGACCCGACGAAGAGCGACGGTTGGTCGGAGAACGGCGCTCGAACAATGAACGGCGATCGCACTCGGACCGGCGATCTAGAAAGCCGGCGGACAATTCGCCAATAACTGCTGGCCGGGGCAAACATTAGATTTTGCCTGAAGTGGATTAAGCCGGGACTGTCTGACCGCGGGCCAACGGCATTCGTACTAATTTGGTAGTTGTTGTCAGGAAAACCTGGCATGGTTAATCTTCGATAACGTTTGCTGCATATGCTCCGTGGCCACGGGGTGTCGTTTGATGCCTTGGCTGCGTGGAATTCTTGCTCATGCTTGCTCGATCGCGGGAAAGTCGGAAAAGCGCGCGACGTTGGATGCGCCGCGACGCGCAAGTCGTATTTGAGGGGCAAGAGCAGTTCATCGGCTGTGTCGTCCACGATATTTCAAATGGCGGCGCGCGCCTTAGCTTTACTGCTCCATTAGCTGCCTTACCCAGTACATTCACCCTGGTGCTGTTCAAGGACAGTGTTCAGCGCAATTGCGAATTGGTGTGGAATGATCGTGGCGTCGTAGGTGTCAAATTCATTTCCCAGTGGTTCGGTACCAAATCATCCGGGCGCGTGCCTGCCTTCAAAAAGCCTGCGCGCAAGGGGGCCGCGTGAGCCAAAGTCCATTGCCTAAGCCCCAATCCGCGCCGGGCGCAAAGCCAGCGCATATGCGCAAAGCAGGCGCCGGCCAAAAGCGCAGGCGACTTGCACAGATGTCGCTGGGTGTTTTTGCTGTGGGCGCCTCGATAGCTGTCGTGGCTGTGCTCGCAATAGGCTTCAGCACAGCGCCTGCCCCAATCGCAGAAAATGGGGCATCTCATGCCGACCCGGACAGCGTCGCAACTATCGTCCTGCAATCTAATGCAAACGGCTGTCAGCAAAGGTCATTCAACAATCAGACTGGCCAAATTTCAGCCCAAACGTCGCCATGTCATAACGATGTGGTCCTCGATGCCAAAGGGCTGCCAATGCCGACAGGAACAATTCACACACTCAATTCAATCAGCAAATCGTTCAAATGACGATGATGCATGCTCGACCAAAGTCATCCTCTCGTAAGGGTCCTCCGCGGATGACGTAACTTGCGGTACGCTTAAGAGTTGCTGGTAAAGCGTCCCGGAAATTTTACAGGCGTGGTGTCCGAAGCTTCGCTGGAGTGCGGGGACTGAGACACACTCATCGCCTGCCGCTCGCCAAGGGCTTTGGCTCTTGTCGCAAACACTGCCTCGATCTTGACCTTGAGCATTTGCGCATTGAACGGCTTGACAATGTAACCGCTTACACCGGCCTTCTTCGCCGCAATGACGTTCTCCGGCCGGGATTCTCCAGTCACCATGATGAAGGGAGTTTGCTTGAGACTGGGATCGCCCCGGATTGCTATGAGCAAGTCCAAGCCACTGAGCGGCTCCATGTGCCAATCGGAAAAGATCAATCCGTAGCGTCGGGCACACAATTTTGTCAGAGCTTCGGCCCCGCTGTTGGCTTCATCGACATCGGTGAAGCCCAATTGTCGCAACTGACTGCGGACGATTTTGATCATCGTTCCGTGGTCGTCGACCACAAGCACTGGCACAAATCGATCGATGGTCATCGATATTAGCGGCGCAAAATGAGCACGCAAATGCGTGTTGCTCACTACATTCGGCAGGGTGCCGATCCCCGCCGAATGGCGATGCTACGGCAACAGGCTGAATATTCGGTAAAACCACGCCGAACCGTGTTGCATTGCAACAAGCTCGTTCAACAAGCGTGGTTTGGTGGGAAAGGGCGCCAACGGGTTCGCGCCAAGCGCGGCCCGATGACAGGCTCCGCTACCGGAAACGACCGTGGGCCGGTCAAACGGCGAAAGCCCGAGGTTTTACCCTCGGGCTTTGGCCGAAGCGATGAGATCGCAGATCAGAACTTGTAGCTGAGAGCGACGCGCCCGACGTCTTCAGTGAACCTGCTGGAGAATTGGAATGTCGTGCGGAAGCCGGCCCCAACGCAATTCCCGACGCCGGGGGTGCACGCGATCGGGCCGAAACCGGTGATGCTGGCGAATTCCGTATGGAGGTATTCGCCGCGCAATAGCCAATGCTCGGCAAAGCGGAACTCGGCGCCGGCGCCGACGACCCAACCGCCCGCGTCCCTGCTGAACGAGTTGTTTGAAACGGATGGATAGAAGGTATCGATGTAGTTCGCGCTGTAGGTCAGATGGGAGTAAGCAGCGCCTGCCGAGACGTAGGGAAACCACATGCCCATGTCGGGGCCGATACGCCCGACTGCGGTGAAGAGCGACTGCGATTTGGCGGCCAGATTCCAGCTGAAGCCGGTGGGCGCCGTGACGGGGTAAGGGGTGAAGCCGCTGTTGGCGGATCCCTTGAGACCGGACCAATCGAAGGCGACATCCAAGCCGACGATGGCCTGACCCGGAGCCGGCTGGTACAGGTAGCCGACCTGCCCGCCTGCCAATCCGCCCGTCTCATGGAAGCCCCGGGACGCGCCCGCGACCACGGCCGGGACGTTCGCACCAGCGAAAAACGAATCGGGCCCAACGTCTGAAGCGTTCGGGTCGACTCTGCCCCATCCGCCACCGCCGTTGACGCCGATATACCAGCCGGTCCAAGTCGGAGCCGGCGGCGCGGCTGGCGGTGCCTTCAGCGGCATATCCGCCGCATATGCGCTGCCCGCGAAGACCAACAGTGTCGCAGCCAAAAGCACTCTCGTCATGATCCGTCCCCCTTATCATGAACCGACTTCACTCTAGCTGAGTAGGGCGGATATTCCTGTTACCGGCGCGACACACTCGCCGGTAAAAGCGGCTTATCCCCCACAGCGGGCATTCGCCGCGATGCAATAAATGTCCGCGTTCGGGGTAAGCGGGCACCACAGACTTAACCGTCAGTCGTGCCCACCAAAGCGTTTCGGGGAATTCAAGTGTCCCGCTATTGGCGGCTCAAGCAACGCGGGACGATTGCGGCCGCCGCGACGCGAGGCGCGTGTTCGCCACCGTTACTCGGCAGCATTGCGCAAAACAGCATCCAGGGTGGCGTCGAGATAGCGCCCCACCTCCGTCACGCGCTCATCGCCATACTGGCCAAAGAACGACGATGGCTTATCGTATTCAAAAATTCCCTTGCCTTGCTCGTCCTCGAACAGAACCACGCGCAGCGGCGCGTAGAGAGCGGCGGGAAGTTGATGGCGGGTCATCTTTGAGGCGGTGAGGGGATTACCGATGTCATATTGCACCGCGTTGCGCCTTTTGCCCGCAATCTGCAACAAGGCGCCATGATCGCGCTCGCCGAAGATCGACAGTTTTGGCCCGTTCTCTTCGTAATCCTTCGCACGTTCCTGATCGCCGCTGCCTAGCGCCTCGGCGATGCCGGTATCGAGCTTCGGGACTGTGCCTTCGAGCTTGCTGCGGACTTCTGCGAACGGCCGTCCTGACGAGATCCTGATGTGCTCAACCGCAATCGTCTGGGACGTAACCGTAGCTGGTGCGTGGCTTGGGTCATGTCGCACTCCCATTCCCATTCTCTGATTCCGGTCATCCAGGCAAGCGAAGCTCACCGCAGTTGTTGATGTAGAAATTCGCTTGTCCGCCCGTTCGCCAGCGTTGCCGCCGCGGCATTGTAGTGCAGCCCATTATGCCGGGAGAAGGCGTGACGCTGACCCGGATAGCTGTAAACGGTCGCGTTCGGCTTTTTTGCCAGCGCCGCTTTGATCTGAGCTTGCGCCGTCTTTGAGATGAATTCGTCCTCCTCGCCGAGATGCATCAGCAAGGGGGCGCGCAAGCCGCCAACCTCGCCGAGGTATTTTTCCGTGTCGCCGCCATGATAAGCAACGGCGGCGTCGACCTCATAGCGGGCGGCCGTGATAAAGGCCATCAATGCGCCGAGGCAGTAGCCCTGCAGGGCAACCTTTCCGGTCGACTCTGGCAACTCAACAGCGGCGCGGACTGTTTCCATGATATCGTGCGCGCCTGCATCGCGATCATACGCCGCGTAAAGCCGCAGACCGTGTTGCCAGTCGGCTTCGGACCTTACGTCGAGATCGACGTCAGGCTCCTGCCGCCAGAACAGGTCCGGCGCGATCGCGATGAATCCCTGGGCTGCCAGCTCATCGCAGGTCGCCCGGATGTCGGCGTTAACGCCGAACAATTCCTGGAGAACGACCACTGCCGGCGCGGGTAATTTGGCGGGCCGCGAAATGTAAGCGTGGAACGTTCCATCCGGAGACTCGATGATAATTTGATTTTCCATGGTGCTCGCCCCGATGAATGAGATCGGCCTGCTTTTGGGACGCGCGAACGCGTCCCAAAGAGTCTTTCAGCAGCAGCGGAAGCGTCGCCTCAATGACTGGCCGGCAGGGCCGCTGCGGCTTCCTCGATGAGCTTGGCCGCTTCTTTCGGATGAGACATGTAGGCCACATGGCTGGAATTCACTTCGACCGTCGTGGCATGGGCGCGCTTCGCCATCATGCGCTCCTGCTCCGGATTGATCGACCGGTCTGCGGTGGCCACCATGTACCAGGTGGGCTTGGTCTTCCAGGCGGGGTTCGTGACCTTGTGGGTGAACGAGTCGGTGGAGATCGGCACCTGCGATATGGCCATGAACTGGGACACGGCCGGCGGAACGTCTGCCGCGAAGTCGGCCGCGAAATGCGCCTGTTCTATCCACCAGTTGCCGTTGCTGTCCGGCTTGAATGCCTTGGAGGCTTGCGGCAGCGCCTGTTCGATCGACGCACAGCTCTCACCGTCATCGAGCGCGAAGGCGGCGATATAGACCAGCGCCGAAACCTTTGGATCGTTGCCGGCCTCGGTGATGATGGACCCGCCATAACTGTGGCCCACCAGAACCACTGGCCCGTCCATGGCGTCGATGGCCGCCTTCGTGTACTTTTGGTCGTCGGCGTAGGAGGTCTCGGGGGGCTGCGCCACCGACACCGTGTAGCCATCCTTCTCGAGGATCTTAGCGACGGCTTCCCAGCCGGAGCCGTCGGCGAATGCGCCATGCACCAAAACCACGTTCTTGATGGGCGTCGCCGAGGCAAATTCCAGAGTCCCGCCCGCCAGCGCAGCGGCGAGCACGGCAACAATATAAAGATTCTTCATGGCATGCCTCCAGTTGACAGCGATAAGAACCCTCCATCGCGTAGCACTCGGGTTCGCGCACACGGTATCGTTCGCAGCGCGCGCAAAATTGTACGAATTTGACCGCGTTGTAAGGATTCGCCCGAAAAATTGCCGCGACAGACAACGCCGCTGGCGATTTGCCGCTGTTTTTATGATTATGGGCCGTTTATACTCTGTTCCCGTCCGGGACGGTGGATGCTCGCGTTGAGAGCGCGAGAGTGTTTGTCGCTCACGGGAATTAATTGCCGCTTTAGCAACTGTTATGGAGGCAATGATGGGTGCGGATGCGATCGAGGACGACCTTGCTAGACGCTTCCGGATAGATCGTCCGCCGACACTCTTGGCGCGAAAATCTTCAAAAGCACGTATCGGTTTTTCGCGCATGCGGAGCAGTCGTCCGATGCGTGGCCGTTCGCTGGCCGTGCCACCGGAAGAGGCTTTTGCATTCCATGTTCCGCTGTCGGTGCCGTTTTTCTCGGACCTGTGGACGGCGGGACGGCGCAGAGAAGTGCCCGACCTGCGTCTCGGCGATGCACAGCTGGTTGACCTCGGCGACAATCCGGTCGTCAGTTTGGATATTCCTTTCGATTCGCTTCGCTTTTACATCACGCAAATTGCGCTCGATGAGATGGCCAATGAAGCCGGAATTCGCCGGGTGAAAGGACTTTACGCGCCGAATTTTGGTGCCCGCGATTTGGTCATGTTCGGTCTGGCGCAAGCGCTCGCCGGCGCGATGGAGCATCCTGGCGACGGCACCGCCATGTTTTCCGACTGTATCGCGCTTGCTTTTTTCGCTCACGTTGTGCGCGCTTACGGCGGCGTCCCGATCGGGGGACGGAACGCCCGCGGCGGCCTCGCGGCGTGGCAGCTGCAGCGCGCCCGCGACTTCATCAATGTCAATTTGGCACACGATCCTTCGATCCCAGAGATCGCGCATGAGTGCGGACTGTCGAGCGGCTATTTTGCGCGGGCGTTCAAACGATCGACGGGCGTTCCGCCTTACCGAGTGGCTGACCAAAATGCGCGTCGAGCGCGCCAAAGAACTTTTAAAGGACCCACGCTGCGAGCTCGCTGATATTGCCCAGCTCTGCGGCTTTGTTGACCAAAGCCACTTCACGCGCGTTTTTTCCAGGAGCGAGGGTTACAGTCCGGGACGATGGCGCCGCCTCCATCGCTGTTAGCAAGCGTTGGCGCCTTTGCCCGCTCTACGCTTGCTGCGCGTTATTTTTTTCTTTCAGGAACGCCACGATGACGGCGATCGCCTGCTGCGGCTGTTCCTCCATGATCCAGTGCCCCGAATTGCCGATGACCGCACTGCGAACGTTGGCGGCGGCAAAGCCGACTTCCGTTGCCAGCTGGCCGCCATAGGAATGGTCGCCGCCGATGGCCAGCACTGGAAGCGTCAGCTTGCCTTTGCCGACCAGCGTCTGGTTGTCGATGGCGTCTTGGGCAAACGCCGCAAACTGCCCGCTGAAAGCATCGTGAATGGCGCCGGGCCGGGCGTATAACGCGGCGTAATGATCGCGCGTCTCTTCGTCGATGCTGGCTGGAGTTGCCGATAGCTCATTGTAAAAGCGATCGAGCAGGATGCGCTCGCGTCCGGCAACGAGCCGCTCCACGTCCGGTCCCCGGAAGTTGAAGTGCCAGACTTTTGGATTTTTCAGCTGATCGTCCCAGTGGCCGATCCCTGGAAGCGGCGCATCCATGACGACCCATCGCGTCACCCGCGCGGGATAGAGCGCCGCAAGCGCGTAGCCGACCATGTTGCCGATGTCGTGGGTGACAAGAGCAACGTTCTGCACGCCGAGTTTGTCCAGAATGCCGGCGAGGTCGCGCGCCTGAGCGGTCTTTTCGTAGCCGCCATCCTGATGCGATGACAGGCCCATGCCGCGCAAGTCGGGGACGACGACGGTATGGTCTTTCACCAGGATCTCGGCGAGCGGCACCCACATGTCGCCGGTATCGCCAAATCCGTGCAGCAACAGGACTGCCGGGCCGTGGCCGCCAAGGCGGACGTACTGCGTGCCGCCGCTCACCGCCATTTGCTGGCCGTGAAAAGCGGAGGGCCACGTCCAGCGGCTTGCCATGCTTCATCTCCGATGGATTGTCGGGCGAGTATCGCCGGTTTTGCCGCCACCTCCAAGGCGCTCGAAGCCTATGGGGCGGATGAACCCAACGGGTCTGGCCCGAAGTGGCCGGCCCGATGGCAAGCTCCGGCGTAATCCGCAAACCGCAATGCCGGAATAGCGAAGCGGCGGATTACGCTTGGCTGAGTCGCCCTGCGGGCTTGCCACCCAGCTCACTTGCGGAACGAGCTGAGCTTTTGAGCTCTTTTGCGATTGCGAGAACCGCTGGGGTTCGCACGCGCACCGAAGACCATGCTTTCGACGAAACTCCAATAGGAATCGACGATAGTGGGGGCTTGTGGCCTTACCCGACCGGTAACGCGCATCTCGGGACCGAACCCTGCCAGCATGGCCGTGAGACTAATCATCATATAGTGAAACACGATCGGCTCGATTGCGGGGAGATCGCCGTCCCGCTGCGCAGCTTTGATTTGGGGCAGCAGGCGATCAATCAGGGGTGCCAGTACGGTTTCGGCGACCCATCTTAGTCGCGGGTTGTCGTACATTGCCTCCTGGCGCATAAAGCGGTGAAATTCCGGAAATGCGGCGGTGTAGTAAAACACCGCTCGGTATTCTGCTCGCAGATGATCGATCGGCGCGGCGTCTGAGAGCCCAGGTCCGGATTTGTCCCACTTCTCCCGTATTTGCTCGAAGGCGTGTTCAGCGGTTGCACGCCATAACGCATCCTTGGTGGGGTAGTGGTAGGTGATGAGGGGGTGCTGAAACCCCGTTCGTTCTGCGATAGCGCGGATGCTTGCGGCCTCGAAGCCCTTATCGGCAAACTCCGATAACGCGGCCTGCAAAATCGAGAGTCGCGTCGCGCGTGAACGTCTCTGCTCGGCACGCTTTCTCGGCGGGAAGCGCCCCCTATTTCGCGGTTTTTCCTGGATCCTCGCGCCATGCGCTTTGGTTATCACAGCGCATGGTATCTCGCCCAGCGCGCAGGTCATTTGCCTTCGAACGTCATTGCCGGCGGCTCGATATCGGCGTCGAAAGCCTTTGCAGTGCTGGCGAAGCCGCGCTGCGCATCGGCGCCGTTGTATAGCTCCATCGACACATCGAGCATGACGAGGTCGGCGGCAGCGACACCGCCGCTGGACCAAGCTTTGAGGAGTGTGCGCGTTGCCGCGTAAGAGCGCGTGGGACCGCTGCCGAGGTGGCTGGCAAGCGCGTCGGCGGTTTCCACGAGTTTGTTGTCATCGACCACGTGGGTCGCTATCCCAAGAGCGCCTGCCTCGACACCCGAAATCGGCTCTCCCAGCATCGCAAAGCGGGACGCACGGCCACGGCCGACGCGTTCAGCCAGCCGCTGCAACGCTCCCGCAATCGGCAGCATCGCGGTCGTGACTTCGACACAGCGGAAGACCGTGGATTTTGCCGCAACCAAGAAATCGCATGCCAACGCCAGCTCAAATCCGCCGCCGAAGGCCACACCCTGCACGACGGCCATGGTCGGAACCCGCAACGCTTCGATCGCGCGATAGGATGCGTTCACCTCGGCGACGAAGGTGCGAAACCAATTGGCGTCCTTGCCCGGCCACTCTCTGACTTCGCCTCCGAAACTAAAGTTCGGTCCCTCGGCACGAACGACCAGGACCCGAATAGTGCTTTCGCTGGCACTGTGTACCGCTTCTTGCAGCGCCTTCGAAAAGCGAAGATCGAGCCGATTGAACGGTGGGTTGGCGAGGACGATGCTGCCGATCGCGCCTTTTTGTTCAAACCTGATCGTCTCCATGTAAGTCCTCCTCTCTCGCGCTTCCGTCTGCTGTAAACGCCATCGCGCAGCTGCAATCGCTCAGCCTCGGTCAGGAATGATAGGCAACAGCAGATGGGACGGCCTTTCCGCGTCTCGATAGATTCGGTGGGTCACCGTCTGGCTGCTGCACACGTGATAGGGAATGTATTCGACGTTGGTCATCGCGCCCGTGCCGGTGGGCACATCCATTGATGTGATGTCGAGGCAGATCCGGTGGCCGGCTTTGAACCGATTGGCGGTGCCCAGAATTTGAATTTTGTATTCGACGATTTCTCCGGGGACGACCGGAGCAATGGCCTCGCGCGTGAGCTTGTGGAACGGCTCCCAAGGCTTGGACCGTTTCTCGTCCACCGCGCGATAGGATGCCTTGAGCCATCCGCGTGTCAGTTCCCGCTCGGGCAGATTTTGCGGCACGGCACGTTCGCCTTCTCGCGCCGTTCGCACCGATACATCCGGCCCCACGTCCTTGAGCACGACAATCCAATTGGTGTCGCTCTTATCGATCGCGGCGTACAAGGTGAGCGCAATCGGCCCGACCACGTCGTCATCCCGCGGCAGCGGATCGGTCATGTAACGCAACCGCTCGACCTTCATCGTTCGGGTGAGCGGCATTTGGGTGAAGACGTCAGGCTCCCGCGCGGCGGCCCCGGCCTCCGATCCGAGCGGCACTTCCGTCGTAAGCCCCTCCCATTGCGACAGATAGAATTTCGTCCATTCGGTCTCCGGCAGCGGCCAGTCGCTCGCCGTGCGCCACGCATTGGCACCCATCAGCCAATATCGAACCGGCGGCTCGTCCATGATTCCGTTGTCCCTGCCCTTCAGCCAATGGTCGTACCAACGGATGATCTCGTCGTGATATTGATGAAAAGGTCGCTCCAGATGCGCGGGCCCGCTGAAGATCAGCTTTTTCGGCTGTTCGACGTTCTGGAAAAAATGCTGCGCGCCGAGCCAGTGGAGTTTATAGGTGTAGGCATATGCGCCCGATCCCGTATAAAAGGGAATTTTGATTTTCTTGAACGTCTTCTTCGGACCGCTCGACCGTTCCGTCCGGCTTCCCAGGGCCGTCATGGAATGGTACATGATAAAGGTTCTCTGCCCCTTCTGCGTCAAGATGTTGTAGAGATTCACGTACTTCTTGAAATCGGGGTTCGCATCGCCTCGCGGAACAGGGCCTCCTGCTCCGGGGGCAATCTCCGTAGGCCTGCCGCGAGGTTTGTGCACGGTGCTGAAGACGTCCAGCAGATACGGAAAACTGTGCAGAACGCCGCCGGGATAGAAATCGCGAAAGCCGAACATCCCGCCGTAGGCGCTGCAGGCGTCGTACGGAAAGATCGCCTTGAGAGCCGGATGGCCTTGGGCGGCGGCGCGCCATTGCTCGCCGGCATAGCCTGAGATGCCGACCATTCCGACATTGCCGTCACACCAGGACTGACGCGTGATCCATTCGATCAGGTCGTAGTGATCTGTGTCCTCGTGACCGTACATGCCCCTCGGATTTCGCGGAACCTCGCGGCTGCGCGATGACATGCACATATCCGTTGGCGATAAAGTGCCGCGTATTCCCCGCCTCGATGGGACCGAACCAGAGCGGCGCGTGCGCCGGCTGCGGCGGCAGCACGTCGGCGATATCCGGACCTTGCATGTCCTTGTTGTGCAGCGAACACGCATAGAGCACCGGATATCTTCCTGTTGCGTCCGGGCGATACACGTCCAACACAAGACGCGTTCCATCGCGCATCACAACGGGAATGTCGCGCTCCTCGATCATCGTTCCGCATTTCCTCGCGGCGGACAATTCGAAACCGACGGCCCTTGGCTGGAAGCCTTGGCGCTTTAACTTTACGACTGTAAAGTATAATATGAGCGCAGCCCAGCGCAAGCCGCTGGCAAAAAATTATTGCGTCTTGACCCGGGCCTGGCACGGCATAGCGCTTCCGGCCAAAGCTTTCACGACCCGGTTCTACGCTGATTTGGTCGCTAACGAGGGCAAAACAGACATCCCGCGACCATCGAAAACCGGTCGCTTGTAACCAGTGGAGTTGGAGCGTGCATCGCAACACTCCATGAAGATGCCACGCGGCTTACCCTGCCATGCCGCCTCGCTGCTTATAGTCCTCGGTACGGCGTTCAATCATGCCGCGGAGACATCGGACCGCTGTCGCATAGGAAGGATCGGCCGCAAGGTCGGCTTTGAGTTTGCCGTCAGGATAGTCGTGCATGTACGAGCGCAGTCTAAGGTAGACCCGCTCGGGCAACCGATCGGTGAATTGATCGACAAACCTGCATACCTCGACGATCGAATAGGATTGCGACCCGATCTCGATCAAACGCCCCGGTTCCTGAGGCGTCCAAATCTCATAGACCAGCACCGCATAGGCAAAGGCTTCCGCAAAATCGGGCGGGATCGGTTCGGCCGGCTGCTCCGCCATGATTGCCTCCACTGCGGCAACCTCGTGCGGAGATGACGGCATTTTTGGTTCCGAGTGCGGACCCAAACGTGGCCGCTCCCCCAAAAAATGCCATTAAGCAGTTTTTAGCCTTAGCACCGCACAATGGCCTGTGGGTGATGTAAAGTGTGAGGGTAGCCGTGCGTAGTTCACACCTGACCGACGACGACTTGTGGCGCGTTATTGCCGATAATACCGACGCAATGTCGATGCTTATCGAAAAGCAGTCCGAGCTGGATGCGGAAGCGGGGACACCCGATCCCGACACCCGGCAAAAGCTCATGCTCTTCAATGTGCAGGCGATCGATAATTATGATCGCCAATACCGGGACTGTATTCGAGATTCGCCGTCGCTATCCCTCGATTTAGTCGAATAGCGAGCCGGCAAATGACCACCCCAAGCAGGGCGGTTCTGCAACGCATTCTGCAACGGCGCACGAACTGGGCGCCGGCAAGCGAGAGTTTTGGCTGCCCGCGCTGCCACGCTAGATATGCCGTCATTGGCCGCCAAACACCGCCGGGCGTGATCCCTGCGTGCGAGACCTGCGATCAGGAGTTTCCGCCGACGCAAGACGGCGAATGGCTGCTTTACGAGCGCGCGGACGCCTGATCTCGCGCGCGGCATCTCTCACCAACCGGCGTCGCGGACGAGACCCCAAAGCGTCACTTGGCGCGGCGCAGCGATAATGGAACAAAATTGCTGCGGCCGAGTTTGATGATCCAGACGGTGCGTCGGGGAACCTCAAATGTCGTCGCGCTTGGTACTTGCTGTCTCGACAGTCGTGCTCGCCACTGCATTTTTTGCCACGTATGCAGTAGCGCAAACGGGAGCGCACAGCTTCTCCGGTCTCTGTGCATATTATTCAGGGCGCGGCAGCGGCCTTACGGCCGCCCATAGGACATTGCCGTTCGGAACCCGCCTTCGTGTTACCGATCCTGCGAGCGGTCGAAGCGTCATCGTCGTTATCAACGATCGAGGCCCATTCGATCGCGGCCGTGTCCTCGACCTGTCGGCAAACGCAGCGAAAATGCTCGGGATGACCGAGCGCGGCGTCATCTTGGTCAGGGCGGACGTGCTATAGGCGGGCTCTGAGCGTGCACGGGCGGCCACACAGCCTCACGCGCCGCGCCGCGTTTTCACCAGCGCTGATAATAGTAAGATGTGCCACCGTACGGGCCGCTGTACTGGCGCGCATAACCGTAGCCGTAACGGTAGCCCCCCAAGTCGCGCGCGACCATATCGCTCGCGGGCTTGCGGATGGCGAGGCCGCCCTGGGGCTGGTTGTTGAGCACGACGACGAACTCGGTGCGATAGTTCTGCTCGCGGTTCGGCGCCTCGTCGGAGATGATGAGCGAGGATCGCGGCGCGGCCGTCGGCGCGATGCGGTCGAGCACCTCTTGAGGAATGCTGATGCGGTCGAGCGCGTCCTTGGCGTCGTCGCCGTTGTCGATGGTGACCGCGGTCCAGCGCAGGCCGTCGCCGTTGGGCGCCATCGCGGTGAACACGTGGGTGCCGATCGGCCTGTCGGGATCGCGGATCGTGATCGGGACCTCGATGGTCGAGGCAAAGCCGCGACGGACATAGAGCTTCCCTGTCTTGCGGCTGATGAAAACCGAAACCGGCTCGAGCGCGAGTTTTGCGTCGCGCGCCGCCGCGGCGGTGTCGGTCCGCTTGGCCTCGGCCGCCTTGACGGCGTCCTTCGCCGCCGTGGCCGCGTCGAGCTTCGCCTTGGCGTCGGTCTTGGCGGCTTCGAGCTGCGTGCCAAGGTCTGCGGCCTTGGCGGCGGCCTTCTGCCTTAAATCCTCCGCGCGCGCCTTGTCCTGGTCGGTCTTGACGGCGGCGAGCATCTTCTCGGCGAAGGCGAGCTCGGCGTCGGCGCGGGTTTTGAGAAATTCCAGCTTGCGCACGGCCGCAGGCGCCGCCGCCGCGTCGCGCGCCGCTGCGGCTGCAGCGGCCTTGGCCTCATCGGCCGCCTTGGCGGCGTCCGCCGCGTCGCGCGCCAGCGTTTCGGCGCGCGCC
>CAWHSO010000008.1:0-102120 GCA_963831975.1 uncultured Alphaproteobacteria bacterium | reverse complement strand
CAGATCGCGGTCGGGCAGCGCGATATTGCGCTTGCGGCAAATCTCCTGGGCGCGGCGAATATAATGATTGCCGATCTTGTTGCCGACGCCGCGCGAACCGGAGTGAAGGGTCAGCCAGACCTCTTCGTTCTCGTCCACGCATACCTCGATAAAGTGGTTGCCGCCGCCCAGCGTGCCCAGCGCCGTTCCCAGTCTTTGTCGAAATCGCCGTAACGGGCGCCGGTTGCGATCGACCTTCTTCAGTTCGTCGATGCGCGCCTGGGACGTAGCCCGCGATCCTGGAGTTATTCGTCCCGCGGACATGGGGATGCGCCGCTCGATGCCTTCGCGCAGGCGGTGCAGCTGCTGGAGATCGCCGCGGCCCAGGCCGTCTGAGCGCGATCATGCCGCAGCCGATATCCACGCCCACGGCCGCCGGAACGACGGCGCCCTTGGTGGCGATCACCGTGCCCACCGTGGCGCCCTTGCCGTAGTGGCAATCCGGCATGACCGCGACCCACTTGAAGATGAAGGCAGCTCGGCCGTATTCAGGATCTGCTTCCGCGCTTCCTCTTCGATCTCCGTCCAGGGCAGAAACGTAGTGATCTTTTCGCTGACGCGCCCCATGCCGGCCGATCCTCCCCGCACCTCAGCCAAATTCTAGCAACCGAAAGCCTTCGCCAGCATCAGATTCGCAACCCGCGGATGATTTGGCGCTTCGGGCCGCAGGATGCTATTTTCTTGCACCTGTTTCGGGTGGCGTTTTTCGGGTGGCCCTATTTTGGGTGGCCCTATTTCGGGGTGGAGGAATCGGCTAGTAGCCCTTGTCGCATGCTGGCGTTTTTGCGTTCGGCCGCGGTGCTTTGCGCCATATGCGCATGCGCCGCGAGTCTGCGCGCCCAGTCCAGTCTCCCGCAAGGCCGCAGCAGGATAGCACCGAACTTCAGGTGTGGTCCGGCGCGGGGCACTCCGTGAACGGCGGGACGGACGGTACCGTCGCGTGGAATGCCGGCCTGCGTTACGGCTGGGTGCTCACCAACCCGCACGGCCCCAGCTTCCTGCGCGGCCGGTTCGATACGCCATCGACGCGGTGCCTTTCTACTATCTTTCAGCCCCACAGCATGGCCTACGGCGCGGGATTCAACCCCTTCGCCCTCAAATGGATTTTTGACACGCGGGGCCGCGTCATGCCGTATTTCGATCTCGGCGGCGGCGTGCTCTTCACCTCCAGGCAGGTGCCCGATGGCATCTCGAACCTCAACTTCGCATCGGGGGCCGGGGTTGGCGTGAACGTAGGCCGCGGAAAGAGGCATTGGAGCCTGGAGTTGCGCTGGCTGCATATCTCCGACGCCGGCCTCACCGACGAGATCCCGGCATCAACACCATCCAGTTCCGCGCCGGCCTGGGCTGGTTCCGCCACAAAGAGTAAGGCGCGCAGTGCTCGGCCGGCTGGCCGCTAAGCCTCGCGCTACGAGTCCGCTTTCGCGGCGATTCTCCTGCCGGCCGCGCGCACGATCCACGGCGCGAATCGCTCCAGCGCGACCAGCATCTTTCCGTGCCCGGTGATGCGCGCCTCGCGCTTGCCGCGGGCGATGGCCCGCAGCATCTGCCGTACGGCTTTATCCGTTCGCATCACCAGCCAGGGCGGAACGGACTCCTTGGCTCCCGGATGAAATTTGCCGCGGTTATCGACGCGCCGGATATTGCTGTCCACGAATCCGGGGCTGATCAGCGTGACTTTCACGCCCGACAGGCGCAGTTCGGGAGTGATCGAGTTGGCCAACCCAGCGCAGAGCGAACTTGCTCATTGCATAGGGCGAACCTCCGGGCGACGCGACCCATCCGGCAACGCTTCCGATGATCACCATATTGCCGCGCGTCTTTTCGATTTCGGGCAGCGACGCAAAGACGTCCGCAGCACGCCGAAAACGTTCGTCTCAAACTGGCGGCGATAATCGTCGAGCGAAAGTGTTCGGATCGGCCCACCATGCCGAAGCCCGCATTGGCAATGGAGACGTCGAGCTTTCCCCATGGCGCACTTTCCGCGACCGCGCGTTCGAGATCGCCGTCGCGCGTCACGTCGCACGCTACGACTAGCTTGGCTTCGTGCGCCGCGGCGATCCGCGCGCCGATGCTTCCAGCTGTTCCGCGCGGCGCGCCGCCAGTGTCAGCTTGGTGCCGGCCTGGCTCAGTTGCCCGGCGAGCTCTTCGCCGATGCCGGAAGATGCACCGGTAATGAACACGGACTTGTCGCGAAAGAAATTCTCGGTCCTGGACATGAAGAGCGAGAGCGCGAACGGCGCGGCAAGCGATCCTACGCTCCGCCGCGCGTCCACGGTTGCCGCCGTTAGTGAACGCTCATGTACCAGGGCCGGTTGATCAACAGCGTCATCAGCAGAAAGCCGATCATGGTGACGTTCTTGCCGAAATGAACTTGCTCGCTCATGCGCGCCTGTGGATCGGAGATAGTCCAGAAGTTATGAATCTTGAAGGTGACGCCAAGTAGGAAGAGGATCAGGAGGGCCGTGCCGATCGTGGGGTGAAAGCCCAGCAGGAAGCTCGCGCCCCCAGCACCAGCAGTATCCCGGAACCCACGACGGCGGCTCCCGCCCCCGGCGTGCCCTTGCTTTTCGCGTAGCCCGCCATCATCTTCACATTGGTAAAGTGATTGAAGCCCGCCATCAGGAAATAGCCGCCTACGATAATGCGTCCGATCAGGAAGAGAATGTGCAAGATCTGGGACCAGTCCATCGCGCGACCTCCTTATCGCATGTGTGCGAGTGGGAATGTAGTTCAGCCGGACTTAACACGCTGCCGCCCTCTCGCGGCAGCGGCCCTATCTTAAACCCTTTGCCGCCAATCGCCCTACTCGGCCCGGCCGCCCTGCGCGAGGCGCGCGCTCAAGGCGACGAATCCTTTACAGCCAGCATCAAATTATTAGAAGGCAAGAGCCGCAGCCGCAAACCTCGGCGGTTCCGTCGTCAAGACTTTCTACCTCGCGAGCCGCACTTTCCCGACTGGCTGAGAGGAGCGCACATGCAAGAGAAAAAGAGGCTGAGAACCCTCTGCCTGGTGTGCGCGAGACCTTCCCTACGGCCGATCTGCGCTCTTTGCGCCGCGCGCCTAGATGCACCGCCGCCTGCGCCCCGTCGAACAGCACCGGAATGCCGCGGGCATGCGCAATGCGCGCGACTTCCTTCGCCGGCACCAAGGTACCGAGCATGTTCGACATATGGGTGATGGCGACGAGCTTTGTTCGCGGCGTCAGAAGCTTCTCGAACTCGTCGATGAGGAAATGGCCCTCGTCGTCGACCGGCGCCCATTTGAGCACCGCGCCCTGGCGCTCGCGCAGGAAATGCCACGGCACGATGTTGGAATGGTGCTCCATGATCGAGAGCACGATCTCGTCGCCCGGCTTTATGCGCTCGCGGCCGAAGGTGTAGGCAACGAGGTTGATCGCCTCGGTGGCGTTGCGGGTGAAGATGATCTCTTCCTTGCGCTTGGCGTTGAGGAATGCCGCCACTTTCTCGCGCGCGCCTTCGTAGGCCTCGGTCGCCTCATTGGCGAGGTAATGCAGCCCGCGATGCACATTGGCGTATTGCGAGGTGTAGGCCTGGTTGAGGCGATCGAGCACAGCTTGCGGTTTTTGCGCCGAGGCGGCGTTGTCGAGATAGACCAGCGGCTTGCCGTAGACCTGCATGCCGAGGATCGGGAAATCCGCGCGGATGCGGTTGACGTCGTAGGTCGCCGATGGGCTTCGCGATATTCATGTCAGCGCGCCTCGAGCCAGGCCACGACGGCATCCATCAGCGCCTCGCGCAGCCCGGCATGTTCGATGCCGTCGATGGCCTCGCCGAGAAACGCCCGGATCAGCAGGGCTTCCGCTTCGGGCTGCGGAATGCCGCGCGCCATCAGATAGAATTTCAAATCGTCGTCGAGCGCGCCCGCCGTGGCGCCATGGCCGCACTGCACGTCGTCGGCAAAGATTTCGAGCTCCGGCTTGTTGTCCGCCTCGGCGCGCTCGGACAACAGCAGCGCCCGCGTCATCATCTTGGCGTCGGTTTTTTGCGCATGCGGCCGCACGATGATGCGGCCCTGGAACACGCCATGGGCCTCGCCGTCGAGCACCGTCTTGAACATTTCCCGGCTCTGGCAGCGCTGCGCGACGTGGTCGGCGACCAGCGTGGTGTCGGCGTGCTGCCGGCCCTTGATCAAGGTGGCGCCGCGGATGCCGGCGACGGTGTCCTCGCCGTCGAATTTCAGGAACAGCTGGTTGCGCACCACGGCGCCGCCGGCAGTGAAGGTGAAAGCATTGAAGCGCGCCCGCGCGCCGATCGCGGCCGCCAGCGTCGAGACGTGCAGCGCGTCGGCTCCTTCGGCGATGATCTTGACGTGATCGACATGGGCCTCGTCGCCGACGAAAATCTCGAGCGCGGCGTTGACCTGATAATCGCTGCCGGCGGGCCCCTCGTGGCTCTCGATCAGCATGGCGCGGGCGCCCTGCTCCACCACCACCAGCGAGCGCATGAAGGTCGCGGCCGGCTTTGCCGAGGCGACGAAGAGCAGATGGATCGGCCGCTCGATGGTCGAGCCGGCGGCGATGCGGATCACGGCGCCGTCGCCCATCAGCGCGGTATTGAGCGCGACCGCGGCGTCGCTTGCCGGCGCGAGCTTGCCGAGATGAGAGCTGAGCGTCGGATCGCCATTGGACAGCGCGTCGGCGAGCGAGCCGACCGCAAGCCCCGGCTCCAGGCCGGCAACGTCGGACAGTTCGGCGACGAACGCGCCGTCGACAAACACCAGCCGGCGCGTTTCGACATCGCCGAGCAAGGCGCCGGCCGTCTTCGCCCGCGCCTTGGCGGCGGCATCGGGCGGCGCGGCGAGCGGTTTTGCCTCGCGCATCAGCGCGCGCAGATCGGTGTATTTCCAGTCCTCGATGCGGCGATGCGGCAGGCCGGACTTGGCGAACACGTCGAACGCCGCCGCGCGCTGCGCCGCGATCGCGCCATCGCCGGGCAGCCGGCCGCGCGCCTGCGAAAAGGCCTGCGCCAGCGCGGTCTCCGCCGCGGTCTTGATGATGGCGACTTCGGCGTTCACGCCGGAACCTCCTCCTGGTATTCGGCATAGCCGCGCGCTTCGAGCTCGAGCGCCAAGTCCTTGCCGCCGGTCTTGACGATGCGGCCCTTCGACAGCACGTGCACCACGTCGGGCACGATATAGTCGAGCAGCCGCTGATAATGGGTGATGACGACGAAGGCGCGCTCCTTCGAGCGCAGCCGGTTGACGCCTTCGGAGACGATCCGCAGCGCATCGATGTCGAGGCCGGAATTGGTCTCGTCGAGCACGCCGAGCCGCGGCTCGAGCAGCGCCATCTGCAAAATCTCGTTGCGCTTCTTCTCGCCGCCGGAAAAGCCGACATTGACCGCGCGGCGCAGCATGTCCTGGTCGATGTCGAGCTTGCCGGCGACCTCGCGCACCTTCTTGAGAAATTCCGGCGTCGACAGCTCCGCCTGGCCGCGCTTCTTGCGCTGCGCGTTGAGCGCGGTGCGCAAGAACGTCATGGTGGCGACGCCGGGAATTTCCAGCGGATATTGGAAGGCGAGGAACAGGCCGGCGGCGGCGCGCTCGTCGGGCGTCATGTCGAAGATGTTCTTGCCGTCGAAGCGCACCTCGCCCGCGGTCGGCGTGTAGTCGGCCTTGCCGGCGAGCACATAGGCGAGCGTCGATTTGCCGGACCCGTTCGGGCCCATGATGGCGTGCACCTCGCCGGCATTCACGGTGAGGTCGAGACCTTTGAGAATTTCCTTGCCGTCGATTTCGACGTGCAGGTTTTCAATTTCCAGAAGCGACATTGTCCTCTTTCCGATGGCCGCGCCGCATTCTCCAGGCGAATGGAGCGGCTCAATCCTCGTCGTCCGCACAGTATGGGGCGGCGAGAAGTTTGTTTGGAAGAATGGTGCCGGTGAAACCGTCGCGCCGGGCGCGCTCGCGGGCGGCCCGCATTTCGGCGGGCGTGCAGCGGTAGCCGCAAATGCGCCACGCCAATTGGTCGGTGCGCGCCAGCGCGAATTCGAGCTGCGACACCGAATGCTCGTAGAGGATCCAGTATGCGCTTTGGCGGACGCTGACATTGTAATAGGCGCCTTTATGATTGTGGTACGTCACGATCGGCGGGTGGCCCTGCCGGCGCACTTGCCGCTCGAGCGCCGTCATGATGGCCTCGACGCTTCGTGCAGCACGTCGAGGCCCGGCTCCCGCGCGCCGCGAGTCACCAGTGCTTCCAGTTCCGGCATTTCAAGCCAATTGCCATCGCTGCCGCCCACACACCGTCACCCGACGCTGCCTTCCAGCGAGACCGAGATCAGCTTCTGCGCCTCGACCGCGAATTCCATCGGCAATTGCTGCAGCACGTCCTTGACGAAGCCGTTGACCACCAGCGCGGTCGCCTCCTCCGCCGACAGCCCGCGCTGGCGGCAATAGAACAGCATCTCCTCGGAGATCTTCGAGGTCGTCGCCTCGTGCTCGAACACGGTCGAGGAATTCTTGGCCTCGATATAGGGCACGGTGTGGGCGCCGCACTTGTCGCCGATCAGGAGCGAATCGCAATTGGTGAAGTTGCGCGCGCCGGTGGCGCGGCGGTGCGCGGTGACCAGGCCGCGATAGGTGTTGTTGGAGTGGCCGGCGGCGATGCCCTTGGAGATGATGCGGCTCGTGGTGTTCTTGCCGAGATGCAGCATTTTTGTGCCGGAATTGACCTGCTGGTAGCCGTTTGAGATCGCGATCGAATAGAACTCGCCGCGCGAATTGTCGCCGCGCAGGATGCAGCTCGGATATTTCCAGGTGATCGCCGAGCCGGTCTCGAGCTGGGTCCAGGAAATCTTCGCGTTCTTGCCGCGGCAATCGCCGCGCTTGGTGACGAAATTGTAGACGCCGCCCTTGCCCTTGGCGTCGCCCGGATACCAGTTCTGGATGGTCGAATATTTGATCTCGGCGTCGTCGAGCGCGACCAGCTCGACCACGGCGGCGTGGAGCTGGTTCTCGTCGCGCATCGGCGCGGTGCAGCCTTCGAGATAGCTGACATAGGAGCCGCGGTCGGCGATGATCAGCGTGCGCTCGAACTGGCCGGTATTGCGCTCGTTGATGCGGAAATAGGTCGACAGCTCCATCGGGCAGCGCACGCCCGGCGGCACATAGACGAACGAGCCGTCGGAAAACACCGCCGAATTGAGCGTGGCGAAAAAGTTGTCGCTGATCGGCACCACGGTGCCGAGATATTTCTTCACCAGTTCGGGATGTTTGTGGATCGCTTCCGAGATCGGCATGAACAGAACGCCGGCCTTGGCCAGTTCCGCCTGGAACGTGGTGGCGACCGAAACCGAATCGAACACGGCATCGACCGCGACGCGCCGCAACGGGTTGCCGTTCTCAGTTTCTCTGCGCCATCCTCCCCGACGTCGTCGTCCGTCTTCTGGATGCCGAGCAGCGCTTCGCGCTCGCGCAGCGGAATGCCGAGCTTTTCGTAGGTGCGCAGAATCTCCGGGTCGATCTCGTCGAGCGATTTTGGCCCGTCCTTCTGCTTCGGCGCCGAGTAGTAGTAGAGGTCCTGATAGTCGATCGGGCCGTACTCGACCTTGGCCCATTTCGGCTCTTGCATGGTCAGCCAGCGCTTATAGGCGTCGAGCCGCCACGCCAGCATCCAGTCCGGCTCGCTCTTCTTGGCCGAGATGAAACGCACCGTGTCCTCCGACAGGCCCTTCGGGGCCTTGTCGGATTCGATCAGCGTCTCAAAACCATACTTGTATTGGTCAACGTCGATGCGCCGGACCTGATCGACGGTCTCTTGTATTGCCGGCATTCGTCCCTCCGCTCACGGTTTCAAGGACCGCGGGTTGGATTTGTCGGATATGGTCGGTGTCCTGCCTCTGGTCACCCCATCTACGGGCGTTTGAACGGTTCAAATCGCCCTAGGAATTCGTTCGGTTATGCAGCCAGTTAGGCTGCCATGCCTGCGTCGCCCTTAGATAATGCAGTTGCGAGCTTTCTCCAAGCGCCCAGGAACCTTTCGACATCGGCTTCGGTGGTCGCCCAGCCCAGGCTCAGGCGCACCGCGCCACGCGTGAGCGCGGGAGAAACCCCCATGGCTGCAAGGACATGGGAGGGCTGGACCTTGCCGGAAGAGCAAGCGGCGCCCGACGACACGGCGATGCCTTCGAGATCAAAAGAAATGACCGCGGTCTCAGCCTTCATGCCTTCGGCGGCAAAAAGGGTCGTGTTCGGCAGCCGCTCGGCCTCTTCGCCAAAGATCACCGCCGCGGGCGTGACCGCCTTGAGGCCGGTTTCCAGCATATCGCGCAAGGCGCGCATATGGCCCGCCTCGGCGGCACCCTGGCGGCGCACGGCAGCAGCGGCCGCGCCGAATGCGGCGATGCCGGCGACATTTTCCGTGCCGGCACGCAGGCCGCGTTCCTGGCCACCGCCGCGAATGAGCGGATCGGGGAAATGAATGTCCTCGCGCGCCCGGATGAGCGCGCCGACACCCTTCGGCCCGCCGATCTTGTGGGCCGAGAGCGTCAGCAGATCGGCGCCGAGCGCATTGATATCGCAGGCGATGCGCCCGGCCGCCTGCACCGCATCGACATGCAGCAAACCGGAGGCCGCATGCACGATGGCGGCCACTTGCGCGATCGGCTGCACCACGCCGGTCTCGTTATTGGCGAGCATGATCGAGACCAGCGGCCGCGATGTTTCCGCCAAGGCGTCGGCGAGCGCCACAAGATCGATGCGGCCGTCGGCGCCGACCGCGATATCCGCCACCGCGTCGCGCGGGAACCGCCCGCCCGTTCGCACCGACGGATGCTCGATCGCCGAAATCAAGAGCTTTCCCCGCGGCCGCCGCTCGTCCGCGGTCTGGATCGCCGGCGTCAGCGCCAGCATGTTGGCTTCGGTGCCGCCGGAAGTGAAGAAAACGTCGCCTGGGCGCGCCGCGACCAGCGCCGCGACTTCTTCGCGCGCCTCTTCGACGAGCCGCCGCGCTGCCCGCCCCTCGGCGTGCACCGAGGACGGATTGCCGGGAACCGCAAGCGCCTCGCGCAACGCCTCGGCGGCTTGCGGCCGCATCGGCGCCGTGGCGTTCCAATCGAAATAGCTGCGCTCGACCATGCTGGTTAAGCTTGCTTTTTGTCCCCCGGCCTGTGCTAAAAGTCGCGACCCAATGCTTGCGCCGCCCAATGCACCTTGCCGGTTTTGAAATCTGAAATGGTTTTAGACACTTACGTGTGCGCACCGGCAGCGTCAAGCGCGCCCGAATCCGCCGGTTAACCGGCCACAGCTATCGAGGTTCAAACCCATGCCCGAGGTCATCTTCACGGGACCCGGAGGCCGCATCGAAGGCCGTTATCACCCGGCGCGGCAAAAAAACGCGCCGATCGGCATCGTGCTCCATCCGCATCCGCAATTCGGCGGCACGATGAACCATCCGATCGTCTACCAGATCTACTACGCCTTCGTGCATCGCGGCTTTTCCGCGCTGCGCTTCAACTTCCGCGGCGTAGGCCGCAGCCAAGGCGGCTTCGATCACGGCATCGGCGAATTGTCGGATGCCGCAGCGGCGCTGGACTGGGCGCAAACCGTCAACACCGAGGCGCGCAGCTGCTGGATCGCCGGCTTCTCGTTCGGCGCCTGGATCGGCATGCAGCTTCTGATGCGCCGGCCGGAGATCGAAGGTTTTATCTCGATCGCGCCGCCGGCCAATCTCTACGACTTCTCGTTCCTGGCGCCCTGCCCGTCCTCCGGCCTGATCATCCACGGCGACAAGGACGCGGTGGTGCCGCCGCGCGACGTCACCAACCTGGTGGAAAAGCTCAAGACGCAAAAAGGCATCGTCATCGAGCAGAAGGTCATTCCCGGCGCCAACCATTTCTTCGACGGCAAGGTCGAGCCGCTGATGACCGCGATCGGCGCCTATCTCGACAAGCGGCTCGGCAAGAGCGGACGGGCGACCACTGCGGCGTGAGGAGAGGCCCCTTCCGGGCAGCCGCACCACGCGCCCGGCCGCCGCCCAAATTCATGGCGCAGAGGTCAGGGGACCTTATCGGCCTTCGCCGCCCGCTTCTGCGCGAGCAGACGGATGGCGTTCATGAAATCGTCCAACGAGTACGGGTGTTCGGCCTGAATACCCTCGGCGCCGGAGCCAGCGGATAGATGATATCGGCCCCCCCGGAGTCGGGCTTGAGCCAAAGGGCCATCAGCGCGATCGCTGAAAAGCGCAGCAACCGCACTTCGTATGACCCTGCGCCCACAGCGCTAAGCGTAGCGACCTGCGACAAGGCCCGCGCGGTGGCCTCCACGAATGGACCATAGTTGATGTTCGCCATGAGCGTTGCAGTGCCTGTAGCGTCAGCGAGTACCTCGGCAGCGGCAATGTTCGCGCCACCCGCTCCGACGAGATACCGGAAGCTCGAAGCGCGAACAGATTCCAGGCAGCCGCCGTGGGCGACGGTGTCGGCGCGCAGATCGTAGACGGCGTGGGGCTGTTGACACCTGCAGGGCGCTTAAATCGATCCCGCGGTCCGACAGCGGGCTCGTCCGCGCCGCAACTCTGCTCAGCCCTTTTTGGACCAGCGCGGTTCCATTCGTCGGCGCTGTTGCATAATGAAGCGGCATGGCCATCTCCCTCAATCTAATTGGTAAAATAGGACGCGTACCACGTTGCACCGCCGTTATAGCTGGCCGGGAAAGTGCTGAAGTCCATGGTTGACGGACCGTATCATGGGATCTGGATATCGATGGTCGGCGTCGCGGGGTCCGTGTCGTCGTAGCCGTCCGTCGCCGGTTGTGACCGCCGCCACCAAACCATTGGATATTAATCGACACCGGATGTCCCGCTTCGATCTCGTTCATGATCGTTTGGAGTGGCGGCGGCTTAAGAAGCATCGACGCGAAATGGCCGGTGGTCGTCAGCGCCAGGATCGGGTACCCCGGCACGTTGCACGCAGTGCTGCTGCCATTCACGCAGCACGTCGTCTGGCCCAACTCCTTGTTCGCGAGCAAACACTGCGTCCACGTAGACGCAGGGTCGTAGTAAAGCGTGATGCTTACCGTTGTCGCTAACCAGCACCACTCGCTTTGCTGTTGATATTGCTCGTTCAGCCCGAGATACACGACGAGATAAATCAGAATCCCGCCAAGCGAACTCCAAGCGGACCATGGTCCAGCATGTAGCGCCGTCTGCCAGATGTTCCACAGCGCAAAATCGGTGCCTCGAGCGAACGCTTCGAGCCGCCCGTCGGAGTTGAGTGACACCACCGCATCGCTGGTGAGGCCGCCGGCGAGCGAAGCCCAGGCGGACCATGGACCAGCGTGCGGCACCGTTTGCCAAATGTGCCATAGAGCATCGTCCGTGCCACGGGCAAATACTTCAATTCGCCCATCCGCAGTTGACCGCGGCCGCCGGATCGCTGGTGATGCTTCCGGCAAGCGAGGACCAGGCCGACCATGGGCCGTAGTGCGACCACGGTTTGCCAGATATGCCACAGATCATAATCAGAGCCGCGCGCCCATACCTCGATCCGCCCGTCTGAGTTGACTGCCGGCGCCGGAGCGCTGGCGAGGCCGCCGCCGAGCGAGGACCAGGCCAACCATGGGCCACTCTGCGCCGCGTTTGCCAGATGTGCCAGAGCGCGTCGTCGATGCCACGCGCAAAAACTTCGAGCCGTCCGTCGATGTTCACCGCGACCGCCGTATCGCTGGTGATGCCGCGGCCCAGCGAGGACCAGGCCGACCATGGGCCGCTATGCGCCGCGGTTTGCCAGATATGCCACAGCGCGTTGTCGGTGCCGCGCGCAAAAACTTCCAGCCGTCCGTCGGTGTTCACCGCAACCGCCGGATCGCTGGTGACGCTGCCGCCCACCGAGGACCAGGCCGACCACGGGCCACCCATGCGCCGCGGTTTGCCATATGTGCCACAGCGCGTCGTCGGTGCCGCGGACAAACACTTCAAGCCGTCCGTCGGTTTTCACCGCAACCGCCGGCTCGCTGGTGATGCCACCGGCGAGTGAACTCCAGATCGACCATCGACCCCTATGCGCTGCAGTTTGCCAGATTTGCCACAAACCGAGGTCGGTGCCGACTCCAAACATCTCAAGGCGACCGTCAACGTTGCCTGCCCTGTCGAGTTGCCGCTTAACGCTACTTTTGCTGTCGCCATGCTTTTCCTCCCACCCTCGGTTCGCTGCGAGATTTCCTGGTCAGGCCCGCTTGGGTTGCTATCTTAGGTAGTATACAGCTTGTCGTAGTATTAACAAGCAAATTTGCGTCAGACCGATGACGGGCAAAGCGTGCGCTATGCGAATAAAATCCGCGTCGCCATGCGTACCAAATTGCGCGATGCCGCCAACGAACGTGTAGCCTCACCGACAAATTCGCGTCGACGGCCGGCAGTGGCCAGCCGCACATTCGTCAAGCTTGCAATAGCCGCTCCGCGTCGTTCAATGGCTTCAATTAGAAGCCAGAACGAAGGATCGGGGGACCGCCATGCGTCACACACATCTTACCGCCGGCTGTCTGGCGATTGCGATCCCAGTATCGGCACCGGCCGCCGGCAGCGCCGCCGCGCAGGACACCGTCAAGATCGGCCTCGTCATGCCGATGACCGGCACGGTCGGCGCCGCCGGGCAGGAAGTCGTCGCCGCCGTCAAGCTCTACATGGCGCAGCATGGCGACACGGTCGCCGGCAAGAAGATCGAGCTCATCATCAGGGATGACGGCAGCATCCCCGACAATGCCAAGCGCCTCGCCCAGGAGCTCGTGGTCAACGATCATGTCGCCATCCTCGGTGCCGGCACGACGCCGAGCGCCATGTCGATGGCGCCGATCTCGGCCGAAGCCAAAATCCCGACCGTGGTGATGATCTCGGGCACCTCGGTGGTGACCGAGCGCTCGCCCTATTACGTGCGCACCTGTTTCACGCTCGGCCAGCAATCCGGCATCATCGCCGATTGGGCGATCAAGAACGGCAGCCGCAAAGCCGTTTCCGTGCTGTCCGATTGGGCGCCCGGCGCCGAAGCCGGCAAGGCGTTCGAGCAGCATTTCAGCCAAGGCGGCGGCCAAGTCCTCGAGACGTTGAAAGTGCCGCTGGCCAATGCCGACTTCGCGCCGTTCCTGCAGCGGGCGCGCGATTTGGCGCCCGACACGCTGTTCGTGTTCGTGCCGGCCGGCCAGGCGGGCACATTCGCGCGGCAATTCGCCGAACGCGGCCTCGACAAATCCGGCATCAAACTGGTCGGCCCGGGCGACATCGTCGACGACAACGATCTCGCCGCGACCGGCGACACCATGCTCGGTGTCGTCACCGCCGGCTTCTATTCGGCGGCGCATCCGTCCGCGCTCAACAAGGCCTACGTCGCCGCCTATGCCAAGGCCACCGGCGGCAAGCGCGCCAATTTCATCTCGGTCGGCGGCTATGACGGCATGCACCTGATCTACGAGGCGCTGAAAAAGACCAAAGGCGGCACCGACCCCGACGCGCTGCTCGCCGCCATGAAGGGCATGAGCTGGGAAAGCCCGCGCGGGCCGATCTCGATCGATCCGGACACCCGCGACATCATCCAGAACGTCTATATCCGCAAAGTGGAGAAGAAGGACGGCGAGCCGTGGGCAATCGAGTTCGCGACTTTCGAGGCGGTCAAGGATCCGCTGCACCAAGCAGCGAAGTAGTCGGTCCCCAGACGATGCCGGCGGAATCCCAGGACGCCAGGCCCGCAACTTTGGCGGTCCGGCGGCGGTGGACTTGGGCAACGCGGGCGGGCACGCTTCGCGAAGCTGCAAAATCGGAACGTCGAGAATTCCGCGCCGATGACAAAGTTCGCTCTACTAAGCTACAGCACCAATAATCTCGGCGACGAAATCCAAAGCATCGCCGCGCGACAATTTCTGCCGCAAACCGATTTTTTCGTCGATCGGGACGATTGGACGAGCAACCGTTCCGATGCGTCGGACGCAGCCAAAATCATCTTGAACGGATGGTTCACTCACAACCCCGAAAAATGGCCGCCGCCGCCGTTTTTGTCGCCTTGCCTGATTTCGATGCACATCACGCGCGAGCGGTACAAGCCCACGACATTGACCAATCCCTCGGTGACGCTGCTCGAAGACAAGAATCTCGACTATCTGCGACGTCACGGACCAGTAGGCGGCCGTGACCTGTGGACGACGTCATTGCTCAAACAGCACGGCGTCGAAAGCTATTTCTCCGGATGCCTGACGCTCACCCTGGGCGCCGACGATAAGCGCGACCGGAGGAACTTCATCTGCGCCGTCGACCTGCCCGAAAAGCCTTATCAGGTCTTGCTCGGCCGCACCCGCACGCCGGTCTTGCGACTGGGCCATCGCGACACGAGCGGTGGCACATTCGAGCAGCGCTCCGCCAAGGCCGATAGGCTGTTAGGCCTGTATGCCTATGCCAAATGTGTCGTCACCACCAGATTGCATTGCGCGCTGCCGTGCCTGGCGCTCGGAACGCCGGTGCTCTTCGTCAACGATGTTGCCGACCCATATCGGTTGAGCGGCCTCATCGAGCTCGTGCGCAACTGCACCGTCGAAACATTTGAGGCATATTCGCAAGGCATCGATTTTGACGGACCCACTCCGAATAGCGGCGCCCATATGCCGTTACGCAACGCGCTGATCGCGCGGCTGGAGTCATTCACTGCCGCACCGATGCGGCCGTTTTGCCCGACACCTGCCGCCGAAATTGACGGTTATGACCCCCTTGTCGTCGACGCCTGATCATTGCGGCTCAGCGAAAATGGGACTGAGCTTGGTCATGAAAACGTCGCACCAGTTCGTCCCGCGCGCGACGCTGGCTGGCGAGCAGCCGATCGAGCGACCCATCGGCACCTGCATTGCCGGCGTCACGCTCGAGAATTGCTATCTGACGGTTCAGCGCACTGATGCGGAAATAGCAGTCAAGCTGCTCGGTTCCGGCCATGCCGTCGTGACTGCGCGGGATATTGTCGCCCCTGCCAATCGCTCGCAGCTCACGGTCTTCGCGCCAGCACCGGACCTTGTCAAAATCAATGCCAAAATCGGCGTGGAGGTGACGGACCGACTCCGAATCGGACTTGTTGTCCCTGACATCCCAACCCACCTCGGAGCGATCGTGGCGGACATAGACCCACATCGGCGTGGCTCGTTGGCATTTGATATCCTTGAAATCGACCACGTTGCAATAAGACGCCCACTGGGTATGGCGGCTCGAACAGGCCGATATGCCGCTGGAAAAGCGCGCGGCCACGAACACGAACATGTCCCCAAACAAACGATGCAACGGCACAACCACGTCCGGATGCGCATACCAGCGCAAGCCGTTCGCAAACGCGAGACACGCCCCTCCGGTATGGCGAGTCCACGTCATGTTTCGCCGTTCGGAAGCCAGGAATGCCGGCATTTCCTCAGTCATCCGCTTTCGGACGAGGTCCACGGTCTCGACGTGCCACGCATCGTCGGCGTCGAGCACGGAGGTGATGATGTATTCGAACGGGTCGACGACCATGCGATGGGCGAGCAGGTAATCTTGACAGCGCTCCCAGATATAATCGAAACAGCCCTGATGGACCTGCTGCATGACAGTGAGGTCGATCGGCACGATATGGAAATTTCGATGACCGTTGACGATCGCATCAAGGCGCGATTTGGCGCTTTCCGGGATGTCGCGGTCGACGATCAGGAGACAGGTGAAGTCCGGGCAAGTCTGCGCGCAAAGCGACGGAAACGTGACCGCCTCGAACAGGCTGAGCGCGCCGCGATACCAACTCTCGCTGTGGATGCCGATGCCAATGCGGGTTACAATGAAATGGTGCGGCATATGGCCCCCGAGATTTGCGCAGAATTTCTATTAGCTTCGCCCGGATTTATCGACAAGGTGACGGATGAATTCCATGATGCTGCACGTGCAACTTGCATGTTTTCCGCCGCACCCGCCCAATGCGCTCAGTCCGACCATTCAAACAAAGCACAGCACACAGAGAGGACGTCCCATGAACGTTAAGGCTTTCGTCGCCGGCTGTCTCGCCATCGCGGCCGCCGCCCTCGGCGCCGGCAGCGCCGCGGCGCAGGATACGATCAAGATCGGCATCGTCGCGCCGATGACCGGAACCTCGGCCGCGGTGGGCCGCGAAATCTCCGCCGGCGCCAACCTCTATATGGCGCAGCACGGCAACATGGTCGCCGGCAAGAAGATCGAGCTGATCATCCGCGACGACGCCAGCGTCCCCGACAACGCCAAGCGGCTCGCCCAGGAGATGATCGTCAACGACAAGGTCAGCTTCCTCGGCGCCTGTCTGACGCCGAGCGCCATGTCGATGGCGCCGATCGCGACCGAAGGCAAAGTCGTGACCGTCGTCATGGTGTCGGGCACCTCGATCGTTACCGAGAAATCGCCCTACTACGTGCGCACGAGCTTCACGCTTGGCCAGCAGTCCGGCATCATCGCCGACTGGGCGATCAAGAATGGCAGCAGAAAAGCAGTCTCCGTGCTGTCCGACTGGGCGCCGGGTGCCGAAGCCGGCAAGGTTTTCGAGGCCAATTTCACCAAGGGCGGCGGCCAGGTTTTGGAAACTCTGAAAGTGCCGCTGGCCAATCCCGACTTCGCGCCGTTCCTGCAACGCGCCGCCGACCTGCATCCCGATACGCTGTTCGTGTTCGTGCCGGCCGGTCAGGCGGGCACTTTCGCGCGCCAATTCGCCGAACGCGGCCTCGACAAATCCGGCATCAAGCTGATCGGCCCGGGCGACATCACCGACGACGATGATTTGCCGACCACCGGCGACACGCTTTTGGGCGTCGTCACCGCCGGCATCTATTCGGCAGCGCACCCGTCGCAGCTCAACAAGGACTATGTCGCGGCCTACCAGAAGGCCACCGGCCATCGGGCGAATTTCATCTCGGTCGGCGGCTATGACGGCATGCACCTGATCTACGAGGCGCTCAAGAAGACCGGCGGCAAGACCGATGCCGACGCGGTGGTCGGCGCCATGAAGGGCATGAGCTGGGAGAGCCCGCGCGGGCCGATCTCGATCGATCCGAACACCCGCGACATCGTGCAGAACGTCTATATCCGCAAGGTCGAGAAGAAGGACGGCCAGCCCTGGGCCGTCGAATTCGCGACCTTCGAAGCGGTCAAGGACCCGCTGAAGGAAGCGGCGGCGCATTAGCACCACGCGCTCCCGGATTGTGGGCCACGACGTGGCGAAGCAATCCGGGACCCCTGCGCAAGGCCATTTTGGCGCGATCCTTTGGCTCGCCGCTTTGGCGGCGTTGTTCTAAGTTTAAATCACCCGGCGGACCTGTTACACCAGCGGCGCCGCGGCGAGCCGTGGCTTTACCCTGGAATCCAACGCACCAAGACTTGCACCCAAGAACTTGCACCCAAGAACTTGCACCGATGAGCGCCTACAAATCCGATTTCCTCAACGTTCTCGCCAGCCGGGGCTTCATCCACCAGGTCTCGGAGCCCGAGGCGTTGGACGCGCTCGCCCGTCAATCGACCATCACGGCCTATATCGGTTTCGACTGCACCGCGCCGTCGCTGCATGTCGGCTCGCTATTGCCGATCATGATGCTGTACTGGCTGCAGCAGACCGGCCATAAGCCGATCCCGCTGATGGGCGGCGGCACGACGCGGGTCGGCGATCCATCCGGCAAGGACGAAAGCCGCCGGCTCCTGACCGACGAGGTCATTGCCGCGAACCTGCGGAGCATCCGCGAAATCTTCGGGCGTTTCCTGCGCTTCGGCGACGGCAAGACCGACGCGGTGATGGCCAACAATGCCGACTGGCTCAACACGCTCAACTATATCGATTTCCTGCGCGATATCGGCCGCCACTTCTCGATCAACCGCATGCTCGCCTTCGATTCCGTCAAGCTTCGGCTCGAGCGCCAGCAGGAACTGTCGTTCCTCGAATTCAATTACATGATCCTGCAGGCCTACGATTTCGTCGAGCTCTACCGCCGCTACGGCTGCGTGCTGCAGATGGGCGGCTCGGACCAGTGGGGCAACATCGTCAACGGCATCGATCTCGGCCGCCGGCTGCACAGTGCGCAGCTCTTCGCGCTGACTTCGCCGCTGATCACCACGTCGTCGGGCGCCAAGATGGGCAAGACCGCGGCCGGCGCGGTGTGGCTCAATGCCGATCAGGTGAGCCCGTACGACTATTGGCAATATTGGCGCAACACCGAGGACGCCGACGTTGCCCGCTTCCTGAAACTGTTCACCGTGCTGCCGCTCGACGAGATCGAGCGGCTCGCGGCGCTCAAGGGCGCTGAGATCAACGAGGCGAAGAAGATACTCGCCACGGCCGCGACCGGCTATGGTGCACGGCCAGACCGCGGCCGACCAAGCCGCCTCGACCGCACGCACCACCTTCGAGGAAGGCGCGTTAGCACAGACCTTGCCGACGGTTCCCGTTGCCGCCGGCGAGCTCCACAAACTCCGTGTAATTGACGCGGCTGTTCTGGCCGGATTGGCTTCATCAAATGGAGAAGCTCGGCGCGCTTATTACTGGCGGCGGCCTTAAGATCAACGACAAAACCGTGCATGATCCAATTCAGTTGCTTCACGGCGAGGACGTCAAGGATGGCGTGATCAAGCTTTCACTCGGCAGGAAGCGGCACGTTCTGCTCAAGCCGATCTAGACCATGATCCGATTCAATTGAACCGGATGATGGTCTAGATTTTTATTTGAGCACGATCTTTCCCGAAAACCGGTTCCCACTTTTCGGGATCATGCTCCGGCACCGCTCAAGGCCTGTTGCCGTTGTAATTGTTGTAGTTGGAATTGTAGGTGGAGGGTGCGTTGTAATTGGAATTATTATTGTTGTTGTTATAATTGTTGTTGTAGTTGTAGCCGTTGTTCTCGTTATAAGTGCCGTTGTTCATCGGAAATTCGAACACCTTGCGCAACAGCCCCGGCGCCAGCGCCGAAATCGGATTGATGCGCAGCACCGGATTGCCCGGCTTGCCGACGACTTCGTAAGTGATGCCGACGAGGCCTTCCTTCTCGCCCCCCAAGAACAATCCCACGATCGGCAGCTGGCCGAGCAGATTGTTCGGGCCATACAGCGGCACCAGCGTGCCGCGCAAATGCATCTCATCGCGGCTGTAGTCGATCATGCCGTCGATGGTCGCGCCGAGCATCGGACCGCGCACGACGCCCTCGCGTAGCACCACGCGTCCCGGCGACTTGTCGAAGTCGACGCGCATGCTCGAGAATTCCATGACATTGCGCTGGACTTGAGGATCGCTGGTGTTGACGGCGTGCTGCAATTGGGTTTCGTCATGGACGGCAAATTGGCGCACCGTGATCGAGCCCTGCTGCACCGGATTGTCGGCGGACGGCGCATCCATCGCGATCACCATCTCGCCGCCGGTCATGCGCGCATAAACATCGGTGAAGCGGAACAAGGCGCCGCCGTCGCCGGTGGTCAGCGCGATCATCTGGCGTCCGCCGGCGCGGCTGCGCAGGTCGCCAGTGAGCGGCGCGTCGCGCCCGATCTTGGCGGTCAGCCCGAAGCTGCGAATTTCGCCGGCGCGGCGCGACATTTTCAAGTCGAGGCTGCGCAGCGCCTCGCCGTTATAGCCGACGACGGCACCGAGCTTCATGTCGAGATCGATATCGACCGGACGCTTGTTCGGCGTTGCGCCGGCCGGGCTGCCGGTCATGGTCTTGATGAAGCCGCGCCCGTCATAGACGTCGCCGCGCATGACCACGCGCAGCGCGCCGTCCTGGGCGCGATCGACCTTCAGATTGGTGCGATCGCCATCGGCGAAACCGTAGGACGGAAAAGTCGCCGTTTGCAATTCGCCCGAACCGTCGAGCTCGATGGTGCCTTTGACGCCGCCGCCGGCCCCCTCGATCAGAAGATCGTCGATGCGGATCGATTGCGGCTTGGTGGTGAGCGTGAACGTCGCCCGCGCCGGCTTGCCGGACGGCTTGACCCAGCCGGGCAGGAAGCTGTCGAGCTGCGCCGAAGTCAGGTCCGCCTCGATGGCGAATTTGCCGTCACGGTCCGGCCCGGTGCCGACGCGGCCGGTGAGCTTGAGCGGAATGCCGCCGCTGATGCTGTTCGACGGATCGAGGCCGAAATTCGCGCGCGCATTCTCGTCGAGCATGCCTTGCAGGCTGATGTCGGCTCCGTCATCGCCGCGCGCCTTGCGGTATTCGAGGCTGGCCGGCGTGCCGCCGATCTTGACGTCGCCCTTGAGCGCAAAGCCCTGGTTGTTGGCGACCACTTTGAGCACCGCCGCCTCGACCTTCTGGCCCATGATCATGTGGTCGGCGGAAAAATTCGTCGCATCGACCGTGATGGCGTAATTGGTCGAGCCCGGCGGCAGATCGGCTTTGAGCGGCATGCCCAAGGTCACGTTGGCGCTCATGGTGCCGCGCGTCGTCGCCGGATCGAACGGCGCGCCGGCGGCGGCGTCGCGCAGCCGGTCCATGGTCAAAAGCTCGGCGGCCGCGGGCACCGGACCGTCGAGCTTGAAGCGCACCCGCGCCGGCGGCTCGTGCGGCGCGGTGTCGGGCACTTCGAACGCGCCGGCCGACAGCACGAGCTTCTTGCCCGACGGCACATCGGCGATCGCCTTGTTGAGCGTGATCACGCGCATTGCGGCCGACGATGTGCACATTGAGGTCGGCATCGTGCAGCGCCGGCAGGCCCTGCACCGGCTGGATCACGCAATTGGTCGCCTGCGCGTCGATCGACAAGCCATCGTCGGGCACCGGCGGCCCGCTGGCCTTGAGCGTGTTCAGCGGCGCGTTCACCGCGACAACGACGCGCTCGACGGTGCCGCTGTTGAGATGCGTCAGAAACCAGTCGCGCACTTTCGGCGCGACGAAAACCGGCCACATGCGCTTCAAGGCGTCGACCGACATCCGCGTCCCGGCGAAGCCCGCCGCCAGGCGCAGATCGCCGCCGGTCAATTCCGCCTTGCCGGACATGGCGACGCCGATCTCGGCATTGCCGATGTCGCCGCCTTCGACCACGAAGCGCTTGTTGGCCGGATCGTACTGGCCGCCGAAGGCGACGCGGTTGAGTACCAGCGGGTCGCCTGTAAGGTTGGGCGAATTGAGCACGATCGTGCCGCTGCCGATCTTGAACAGCCAGATGCCGCCGGCCTGCTCGGGGGCGCGGACTTCGCTCATCAGCGTGATCCGGTTGCCGCCGGAAATGATTTGCAGCGGCGCCGCCAAGACGCGGTTTGCCGCATCCCAATTCAGCTTGATCTCGGCATGGTCGATATCGATGCGGCCGTCGGCGCCGTCGGCCTCGCTGATGAAGCCGGTTTCGGCAACGATCCGGCCGACCAGGCCATGGGGCACGCCATCGGGGCCGAACTCGCCGCGCAGGCTTGCCGACAGCGGCAGATTGGCTTCGAGATTGCCGTCGTCGAGGCGGGCCGCAAGCAGAAGGTCGCTCGCCGCGACATGGCGGGCTTCGAGCTCGATGCTGCGCGAGCCGTCGCGCGTCGGCTTGATCGACGCCGTCAGTCCCCACGGCCGCTCGGCATTGCTCGAACCGACGGTCACGATGACACCGCCGCCGTGCGGCCGCTCCAGGCTGAGCGTGATGTCCTGAAAGCTCCAGCGCTTGCCGGTGCGCGCATCGTCGACGGTGAGATTGCCGTCCTTGAGGCCGAGCTCGCGCAAATCGTGGCCGTCGAGTCCGGTCTCGCCGATGCCGTCGATCCAGGTCAATAGCGCGGCAAGGATTTCGCTGGTCTTGCGCTGCGGCGCGGCCGCGGCTCCCGCGAGCGCCGGACGCCCGGCCGCCGCCGGCGGTGCGGGCGCCGCCGGTGCCATTGGCAACGGCGGCGGCAACCGATGCCGGTGCCGTCGCGATCGGATGCTTGTTGGCGCCGGCAAAGACGGTGACATCGCCGTTCTGCTCGATGCGCACCGACAATTCCGCGCCGACCAGATTGAGGCTTTCGGCGCGCATATGGCCGCTGAGCAGGCTCATGCCGGAGACGCGAACTTCCGCTTTCGGCGCGCTCGCCACGACGGTGCCTTCGGCATCGCGCACCACGATGTCGCGAATGCGCACCGCGGCGCCGCCATTGCCGGTACGCTCGATTTGCGTGCCGCCGACCTGGACTTTGTGGTGGCTGCCGAAATTCTCCTCGATCGCCGAGGCGAGCCAGGGCGTGGCGACGTCGAGTTGAATGGGTCCGTTGGCGAGCCGCCACCACAGCGTGACAAAGCCCAAGGCAAAGACGCCGACAACGATGGCGCTGCCGATGCCGACCCGGCGGATCAGGCGCTGATGCCGGGCGAGCAGCCGCCGGTAGGCCAACAGGTAAGGGTTGGCGCCCGCGCGCGGCGCGCGGGGATCCACGGGACGGCCGCCCGTCCGGCGCGGGGCGGCGACCGTCTCCCGTCTCGGAAGCGCAGCGTTCTGCCTGTCCTGGTTGGTCATGCCCCCTCGGGCGTCCCCTCGTCCGTGGTGCCGTCAGAACGATATCGCAGCTTTGACAAGTCCGCCGGCGAGGCCCCAGATCGATCGGTGATCGACCCCCCTTGCCGGCGCGGGTATTCTGACCGCGCAGAATGCGCCCGGGAAAGCGTCGAAAGGAAGGCATATGGCTCGCAAACAGCAGGCGCAAAGGAAGACGGCGGCTAACAAAACCGCCGCAAAACAACCGGCCCGAAAGCCGTCGGCACCGCCGAAAGCCCGGAGCGCCGCGGCAGGCCCTGCCCCCGGCACCAAGGCGCCGGCCTTCAGCCTGCCCCGCGACGGCGGCGGAACTGTGTCGCTGGCCGACTTCGCCGGGCGCAAGCTCGTGCTCTATTTCTATCCCCGGGCCGACACCACCGGCTGCACCAAGGAGGCGATCGACTTCTCCCGCTTGCGCGGCGATTTCGGCCGTGCCGGTACCGAGATCGTCGGCGTCTCCGCCGATCCGGTGCCGGCGCAAGACAAGTTCAAGGCCAAGCACAAGCTCGCCATTGCGCTCGCCTCGGATGAGAAGCACCGCATGCTCGAGGCCTATGGCGTGTGGCAGGAGAAGTCGATGTACGGCCGCAAATTCTTAGGCATCGTCCGCACCACCTTCCTGATCGGTCCCGACGGCCGCATCGCCAAGGTGTGGCCCAAGGTATCGGTCGATGGCCACGCGGCCGAAGTTCTCGCCGCCGCCAAAGCGCTCTGATCGTTGCGGAAGCATTTACCCAAGGACGTAAAATCGCTGCGGCGATTTGCTGAATATTAACCATAAACGGCCCACATTCACCGCTCGGGGCAGCCGGTCTCGCCATGGCCGGACCGGGTGGGAGCGTCAATGTCGCAGTGGTCGGCGTATCAATCGCCTCGGACGGCTCGTGCGCCGCAACAGGCCCGCGACGTCGCGCGCAAGGCCGAGCCGCCGCGCCAGCCCGCCGTAAAGCCACCGGCCGTCGCAAAAACCTCCGGCTACACCATCGCGCATGCCGGCCGGCAAATCAGATTCGGACCGGTGGCATTCTGGATCGCCGTCGGCACCGTCGTGATTTTGGCCGGCTGGTCGGCCACCACCGCCACCTATTTCGCCTTCAGCGACGACGTGCTGAAGGGTTTGATCGCGCGCCAGGCCGAGCAGCAATACGCCTACGAAGACCGCATCGCCGAACTGCGCGCCCAGATCGACCGCACCACGAGCCGGCAATTGCTCGATCAGGAGCAGTTCGAGCAGAAGCTCAATGATTTGTTGCGCCGGCAGAGCGCGCTGGAATCGCGCGCCACGGCGCTTGAGCGGCATTTCCGATCCGGCCACGACCGGCTCGCTGCGCTCATCCACCGGCACCAACGACCCAAAGCCCTCCCCGATCAGCGATTCACTGTTGACGCCGCACCCGCTCGACCGCGGCACTTCGCTCGAGCCCGATCGGGCGCCGATCAACAAGAAGCCCGGCAAGGAAGCCGACATCGGCACAAAACTCGGGCGCATCGAAGCGTCGCTCGATCGCGTCGATCGCCGCGAGGCCGCGCTGCTGGCCCAGTTGCAGACGCGCTACGAGGGCAAGGCCCGCAAAATGCGCAGCGTCCTCGCCCAGCTCGGCCTGAAACTCGACGCCAATCCGCCGGCCGGGATCGGCGGCCCGTTCGTGCCGGTGGCGCTGCCGTCGGAGAGCCAAAGCTTCGAGCGCGCGCTGACCCGCGTCAACATCGCCCGCGCCTATGCCGACAAGCTCAGCGCCACGCTGGTTTCCGTGCCGGTGCGCGAGCCGGTCACCGGCGAGATCGATTTCTCTTCGCCGTTCGGCGTGCGCGTCGATCCGTTCCTGCATGTGCCGGCGATGCATACCGGCATCGAT
Source organism: uncultured Alphaproteobacteria bacterium (assembly GCA_963831975.1). GTDB lineage: Bacteria > Pseudomonadota > Alphaproteobacteria > Rhizobiales > Xanthobacteraceae > BOG-931. The sequence goes on along the minus strand of CAWHSO010000008.1, from coordinate 77,794 downwards.
TTCCGCGGCAGCTATGGCGAGCCGGCCCATGCCACGGCTGCGGGAACCGTGACGTCGGCCGGCTGGAGCGGCGGCTACGGCCAGATGGTCGAGATCGATCACGGCAACGGCCTTGCCACCCGCTACGGCCATCTGTCGGAAATCGACGTTCGCGTCGGCCAGAGCGTTCGCATTGGCCAGGTGGTCGGCCGGATCGGCTCGACCGGCCGCTCGACCGGCCCGCATCTGCATTACGAAACACGCGTCGACGGCGAAGCGGTCGACCCGCAGAAATTTTTGAAAGCCGGCGCCACGCTGTTCGGCGGCTAATGCCTACTCAACATCCTCAACTTCGGCCGGCACGGTGCCGAAGGCTTTTTGCGCCAGCGCCGCGGCGGTGAACTGATCGATGTCGCCGTCGAGCACGGCGCCGGTGTTCGAGGTCGACACGCCGGTGCGCAGGTCTTTCACCATCTGATAGGGCTGCAGCACGTAGGAGCGGATCTGGTGGCCCCAGCCGATGTCGGTCTTGGCGGCCTGATCGGCCACGGCCTTTTCCTCGCGCTTTTTCAATTCGAGCTCGTAGAGCTTTGCCCGAAGCATCTGCCAGGCCTGCGCGCGATTGCGGTGCTGCGAGCGATCGTTCTGGCACACCACCGCGATATTGGTCGGGATGTGGGTGAGCCGAATGGCCAATTCGGTCTTGTTGACGTGCTGGCCGCCGGCGCCGCCGGCGCGCATGGTATCGACGCGGACGTCCGCCTCCTTGATGTCGATATTGATGCGATCGTCGACCACCGGATAGACGTTGACGCTGGCAAACGACGTGTGGCGGCGCGCATTGGAGTCGAACGGCGAGATGCGCACCAGGCGGTGCACGCCGTTCTCGGTCTTCAGCCAGCCATAGGCATTGTGGCCCTTGATCTCGATGGTCGCCGACTTGAGGCCGGCCTCTTCGCCCTGGGTCTCCTCGATGTAATCGACCTTGTAGCCGTGCTGCTCGGCCCAGCGCACATACATGCGCAACAGCATCGAGGCCCAATCCTGGCTTTCGGTACCGCCGGCGCCGGCATGGACTTCGAGATAGGAATTGTTGGCGTCGGCCTCGCCGGACAATAGCGCTTCGAGCTCGCGGCGCGTTACCTCGGTTTTGAGCTTGCGCAAGCTCGCTTCCGCCTCGGCGATGACTTTCTGATCGTTCTCGGCCTCGCCGAGCTCGATCAAGGTGATCTGGTCGTCGAGCTCCTGGTCGATGCGCGACGAGCGCGGTCAGCTGCTCGTCGAGCGCGGTGCGCTCCTGCATCACCCGGCTCGCCCGCGGCGGATCGTTCCAGAGATTGGGGTCTTCGGCCTGCCGGTTCAGCTCGGCAAGGCGGGCGCGCGCTTTGTCGACGTCAAAGATGCCTCCTCAGCAGTCCGGCGGACTGCTTGATCTCCTCGACGATGGTCTCGATTTCCGCGCGCATGGTCGTGCTCCTGGGCGGTTATGTAATCGGTTGCGGCGCCGCGCGCAACGCGCCGCTCTTCCTCTTCCCAACAATGCCAAGCGTCCCTTCCATCACTGACCGGGCTGGCGCTGCGCCGGCAGCGCGTGCGCGATCACATCGGCGAAAATTGCACCGTAAACGCGATTGCCCGCGACGTTGAGGTGGCCGGATCCCAAATTGGCACCGAAGCCGTAGAGCTCGGCTGCGTGGCCGGCACCCACTGCCGCCACGATGCGCCCGTCGAGATCGACATATTGAAGACCGGCGCCTTCGATTTGAGTGCGGATCGCATCGATGACGGCCGAGCGCTTGTCGACAAGCGCCGGGCAACCCGCTTCGATGGTGCGCGTCGCCACGATGATGGGCAGTTTTTTATCGCGCTGGATGGCGGCGAGATCGCGAACGAAAGCGTCGAATACGCCGCGCATTTCCGCGGGCTCGCCGTTGATAAACAGGGCGACATAGGGATCGAGGCCGGCGGTGCCGCACACCATCGAACCCTCCGCCGCCACCGCGGGCGGCGAGAACTCGGCAAAGATGCCGACATTCTTGCGCGCATTGATGATGCGCGCGACCTCGCTGTGGTCGAGCAGCCAATAAAAAACGTGCCCCGCCCAAGAGGTGCGAAATCGATAGCCCGAAGAGTTCCTAAAACCGTAAGAAAGATGGAACACGCCGTTCGCGTCAGGGCGATAGCCAGTAAATTCGCGATCATCGATGGTGGCGGGCGCCGTGAAGTCCTCGACGTCGAGGACGACGATGGCGAGATCGGGGGACAGCGCCAAGCCCTGCGACTGTAAACGCGCCACATCAACGGCGGGCTTGGCGCCGGACAGTCCGAGATTGACCACTTCGGCGCCCGGACGCTCGTGCGACAGTATGGTCTCGGCCACCGCCGGACCGGTCTGCCGCTCCCTCACCTGCACGGCCTCGATGATGGAATTGCCGACGATGACTGTCCGCGGCCCCACACCGTGGGCGAGCGGCCGGTCGCGATCGCGCAGGCCGAGATCAGAGGTGCGGATGAAGTTGCGGTGCTCAGTCAGCCACATGCCGCTGACATCGGCGCGATGACGGTATCCCGTGTCAAAATCCGGCCCATAGAGGGCGACCTGCGGCAGCGGCAGAACCCAGCGCAATGGCGTTGCATCGATGATGCGAAAGAACGCTTCCGTTCCAAGCGCCGCCAACACCACTCCAGCCAGGATTGCCGCAACGGCGCGGCTCGAATTTTCGCAGCATGATCAGAACCGGTAGTAGATGAATGGATTGTCCTGCACCTTCGGCAGCAGCAGCAACCACAGTGCGAGGCCGACGATGAGCGCGCGCAGCAACAGGCCGTCGAATCGCCGCATCAGCAGCACCGTGCGCCGGGTGTGAAGATAGCCCTCCAGCCAATGCAGTGCGAGCAAGCCTGCGCAACCGAGCGCGATCAAAGCGCCGCCAGCTCCGTCGTTTGGCAGCGGCGCCGTGCCCGCGCTGCCACCGCCGAACATCACGGCAATATATTTCAGCGCCGCGCCGACGTCGCTCGAGCGAAAGAACACGAGCAGGACAAGCCAAATGCCGAACGTGAGGACCCACTGCGCCGCGCCGAGGCGGATCAGGTAGCGGTTGGCCAAATGCCAAACCAGCATGGCCAGCGCCCAACCCACGCCCCACACGATGAACGTCCAGTTTGCACCGTGCCAGAGCCCGGCCAACGCCATGGCGATAATGAGCGAGACGGCCAGCCACGCGCGCGTCCCTTTGAGGAGGGCAAGCGGCGTAAAGATGTAATCGCGGATCCAAAAGCTGAGCGTGATGTGCCAGCGGCGCCAAAAGTCCTGCGGCGTCAGCGCCGTGAACGGCTGGCGAAAGTTCACGGCAAGCCGCAGCCCGAACAGATAGCCGAGCCCCAGCGCGATATCGGAGTAGCCGGAAAAATCGAAATACACTTGCGAGCTGAACAGGAAGATGCCGAGCCACGCGGCGGCGACGCTGGCCGGCCCGTTGTGAAAGATCGTTTCGACAAAAGGCGCGAGCGCGTCGGCGAAGACGACCTTCTTGATCAATCCAATGAGGCAAAGACCTAGCGCAATCCCGAGCAACCGGCGGCGCGGCAGCGTGCCGTCGAACAGACGATGGATCTGCGGGCCGAACTGCCGCCAGCGCATGATCGGTCCCGCCACGAGCTGGCCGAAGAACAACTTGAAAAGCGCAAAGCGCGGCAGAGAATAGAACGGCTTGGCGCGACCGCGGGATAGATCGATTTGAAAAGCCGTAAGCTGGAAGATGTAGAAGGAAATTCCGAGCGGGATGATGATGTGCTGGCTGAACACATCGAAACCGGCTGCGGTCGCGAGAAACACGCGATATTTGAAATAGGCAAGACAGCCGATATTGAACACCAGCGCCGGATAGAGCCAACGCCGATCGCGCATGAGCGGGAACTGGAAGCCGAAATTGGCGAGGATGACGGTGGCGGCGACCAAGCTGTCGCGCAGGCCGGCGGCCGCATAGAATATGATGCTGGCGACCAGAAGGACCGGGCCGCGCCACGGCAACACTTCGAATACCGCCCATGTCACCGCCAGGAACAGAGCGAAATAGAGTGTGTCGTAACTCATATTTGCGGGGTTTGGGTTCGCTCGCGGGAATTCGGAGGCGGCAATATCTCTGACTTTGGCCGCGATTTCCAGGTACCGATCGGATCGGCTTGGAATTCGTTATCCGCAAAGGTCACGTCGCGGCGCATAAGTCGGAGCGCGATCCGGCTACTAGCCGGCATCGACAGCCACGCGACGTGGGTTGACCTCGCGGACACGGGCGAACTTTTTGGGTAAAAATTCTCGCCATCAAATTGCCGTCGCTCTTGCGGCTGATCGAACTCTCTATCTCGACGGAGTTGTCGTCACCGGCCCGGCGGTGCAGGCGATAGATCAGCTTGTCGTCGGCGTCACTGTTGCCGAAATAGAAAATATCGCGGTAGCGCGTACTGAAGCCTGTCGCATACATGCGCCCAGCGTATCGCGCCGCGCAGATATCGTCGATCATCGGGTAAGCAGCAAAATAAAGCAGGCCGACGCCGTTGATGTCGTGGCTCGGCATGATCTCATATTCGCATTCGAAAATCGGCGGTGCGAGCGTTTCCGCGCGGCGCGCCTGATAATCACGCCCAAATTCGGGCACTTCAGGAAGCGCCGGAATGATGCAGTCGGGCGGCAGCTCAGGCAGCCCTTTGAACAACGACGTGTTCGATCCAGTCGCTCCGAATTTCGAAAAGCTCGACATCAGGCGCGCCTGGATCGAGCCCGTGGCGCCGTTCACCGTGGCCTCGCTGAAGTAAAGTCCCGCGCCGTATCGGGACATGCCGGAGTCGATGTCAATGCGCTCATTCTCCTCATAGAGGCCAAGCGCACAGGATGATCGCAATTGGATGCGGGTGAAGGTCGCATAAATGCGATCGCCGGCGCTGTCGCTCAGCAGGCGCGTCGGCTGTCCGAGCGCCCTGGCCAGGACGGTCCAGTGGATATCGCCGAGCTCCTTGAACAGCCACGACTCGGACAGCCCGCCGACCGCCATCTGCGGCATGTTCAAAAGATAAGTCCGCCGCTCGCTGGCAGTCGTCGGCACATCTGCGGATCGAAGCTGCGGCGAAACCTCGCCGAGCGCCCGGGCCAGATCGGCGGGCGTGTCGATGTCATCCCATTGATCTTGGTCGAGGCCTTTGCCCGCGAGCGTCTCCGCCTGCGTGCGGATCGTCAACATGCTGATGCTATCGATGCCTAAACGCGCGAACGGCGTGTTCATATCGCCGCTGGTAAAGGCGGGGAATTCACGGCTGATCATCGCCGCAACCTGCGCCGCGCGGTCGTCCGAGGAGAAGCGCGGCGCTGGCAGCGACCTGCGGCAGCTCGCGATTGGCGCACGGCTGCGGCTAGATGCAAATTCATGGCGAAAGAACAGCCCCACAAGCGACCCGAGAATCCCCGCAGTGAAGATTCCGGGTCCCAATTCCCTGGCGACGTCACGAATTGGTTCCCAGGGGCCGCCCCAGATCGTCGCGCCGATGCCGATAACAACCAACCCAAGACAGACCAGCCAATATGGAATTTGCGGCGAAGTAAGACTCCTTACCGTCCGTCATGGCTTCCTTCCGCCGTTCTGGTTATCTCCATTAGAAAGCATCATCCTCGAAAAGTGGAACGCGATGCCGGCAACCAGAAGCACGGCGGCCGGGCCGCGCCGCACGCCATCACGACGCCGACGATTGCGCGGCGTCCGCAAATGCGGCAGGCTGCGGATCGCTTGCTCCCGCGCTTGCGGAGCCATCGGCGCGCCGGTGCCTCATAATAGGCGTAGAGCAACAGCGAAATCGCGACAACGATCGCCATCAGAACGATTAGCTTTACCATGTTGTAGGCGGCGCCGTGCACGACGCTCCCCGTCAGCTTGACGGCACTGATCAGCACGATCGAATGCACCAGGTATATCGAGTAGCTCGCCTCGCCGAGCGCAATGGCTGGACGCGACGTCAAAAGCCGCAACGCCGCGCTTTGATAGCGGGCAGCGCAAAAAACCAGTAGCGCTACAGAGGGCGCCAATGCGAAATTCCAGCTCATTTTGCGGAAAATCGTCAACGGAACGTCGGGACTGTACGCCAGGTAATTGATCAGGAGGACGCTTAAAGCCGCCGCCCAAAACACCGCACCGCCGACCGCATTCTCTCGGCGCGTGACGTTGCGGCTTCGCAGCGCGACGTAGAGCTGAGCGGTAATAGCGCCAAGCACGAACTCGCCGATGCGCAAATAGGGCGATACATACAATAGCCACCGTACGAACGAACCCTCTTGGTTCTGGACCCCGGCAATCGGTCCGAAACGGGCCACCGCCCAGGCGTCAATCTGCGGAATACGGTCGTAGAGACCCGTCGAAAACGAGGTCCACAACACGCACCATAGGCCGGCAACGAGGAGAATAACCGCAGGCCTGCGCGCGCGCAGGATCAGCCAGGCGATGCACGGATAAGCCAAGTAGAAAAACCATTCCGTAGAGATCGACCACGTCGGCGGCGAGCCGCCGCGAATGGCATCGATCAGCCAGCCGCCGTCGATCACCTTGTAAATCCAGCTTTGTATCGACAACAGGAAATACGGCAGCGCCTGAAAAATCGCGCTGATCTCCTCTGGCCGTCCAGTCCAGTATGCGACGTGCCTCTGGCTCACCAGCACATAGACAAGCATCATCAAGCAGAAAGAGCGGATAGAGGCGGGCGAAGCGCGCCCAGAAAAAGGCGGCGATGCCGCGAAGGCGCCCGATCGGTCACCAAGCCGGCGTAGTTGTAATGGATGACAAAGCCGCTGAGCACGAAGAACAGCGTCATGCCAAACCCGGACAATTGCATGAGCCAAAGAACGATGCCTTGCGGCGGCTCGTTGCTGGCCACGGTCGCAGCCAGGCCGTGCGCCAGCAGCACGGCGAAGGCAGCCAGAAAACGCAAGCCGGTCAGCGCCGGCACGTCTGGGCGCCGGCCCGCGGATTGAGCTGTGGTCATCGCTTGCAATCCCCAGCCACTGCCGCAAATCCCGATCCCAGGTCGGCATCGTCAGCCGCGGGTTCCTTGCGCTGACAACTTCGGCGACATTCACGTCATTCCGATCGGAACGCAACCCCCATCATGCGAACCATTCGCAGACCGACGCGCAGCTACGCGATCCGCGTCCGGCCGCAAGGAGGCCGCCGCAATGATCGACGTGGAAAATTGTCTCGCAACTTTAATCCCGCCGCACCGCGGTCTGGTGCCGCCTCGTCCCGTCCAGATACCCCGCCGCACGGAACCAATCGATCGCGTCGGCAAGCGCCTCGCCATAGGGCCGCGCGCGAAAGCCGAGGTCGCGTTCGGCCTTGGCCGAGGTGAAGAACATGTGATGCTTGGCCATCCGCAGTCCGTCGACCGTCGCAAAGGGTTCGCGCCCGGTGAAGCGCGCCATCGTTTCGGCGGCGTAAGCGACCGGAATGGCGACGGCGCGGGGAATGCGCAGCCGCGGCGCACGCCGGCCGACCAGGCGCGCGATGTCGCCGAGCATGTCGGCAAGCAGCACATTCTCGCCGCCGAGAATGTAGCGCTCGCCTATGATCCCGCGTCGCAGCGCCGCGAGATGGCCACTGGCGACGTCGTCGACATGAACGAGATTGAGCCCGGTGTCGACGAAGCCCGGCATGCGGCCACGCGCCGCCTCGACGATAATGCGGCCGGTGGGCGTCGGGCGCACGTCGCGGGGGCCGATCGGTGTCGAGGGGTTGACGATGACGGCCGGCAATTGGTCGTGGGCCACCATCGCCTCGACCAGTCTTTCGGCGGCGATCTTGCTGCGCTTGTAGGTGCCGACACCCTCTGCTTCCGAGAGCGGGATGGTTTCGTCTCCCGACGCGCCGTCATACGGCCAGCCGAGCGTGGCGACGCTGCTGGTATAGACCACGCGTTCGACGCCGGCGCGTAGCGCCTCCTGCATCACATGGCGTGTGCCGCCGACATTGGCGGCATAGATCGCGCCGGGGTCGCGCGCCCAGAGGCGATAGTCGGCCGCGACATGAAAGACGTAACGGATGCCGCGCATGGCCCGCCGCACGGAGTCCATGTCGCGGAGATCGCCGGCGATGAATTCCAAATCGAGCCCGTCGAGATGAAAGCGTGGACTGGCTTGCCGCACCAGCGCTCGGACCGAGAAGTCGGCTTGGAGCAAAGTTCGCGCCACCGCGGAACCGACAAAGCCGCTGGCTCCGGTGATCAAGACGGCTGTCGCCGTGCTCATGCGTTTTCGCTTTCCGATTGCACATGAACTCAGAATCGAGCATCTTGACCATGCAATGAGCACGTTCAAGTCCTGCTCAAGTTTACGCCAAAGTTATGCTGGGATCGTCGACTTACTTTGACGACAAGACTTGGCTTTGACGACAAGGCTTGGCTTTGACGACAAGGCTTGGCTTTGACGGCAAGACTTGGCTTTGACGGCAATGAAGCTGCGCTCGGCATAAGACCGGGTTCAAGGAGGAGGTCGGGCTAGGGAGGCTTGTCTGCCTGAATTTCTGCTGGGGCGTGATTCAATCTGGATCGCTGACGCGGGGCAATGGCTTCATGACATCCCAAGCTCAATTCGCCGGCCAAGCTCAATTCGCCGGCCAAGCTCAATTCGCCGGCCACGCGCGATGCGCCGGGGCAACTCTCACCAAACAACACCTGAATGAGGGCGACGACCTCGGCCCGGTCGCCAATCTCCCGCTCGAACGACACCGCCGCATCGTCATTGCGTTTGTCGGCATGGGCTTTGAAGCCAAGATCGCCGCCGGACCCGGTGTGCTGGTCGTTTGCCGAGACTCCCGGCGCGACTTGCCAAACATCATTGAGAGCGCCGTCCGCCAAGGCTACCGCGGCGTCATCAGCTTCGGGGTGGCCGGCGGGCTCGCGGCCAATCTTCGCACCGGAGATTGGGTCGTCGCGTCAGCCGTCCTCGACGCCGATGTCCCTCACGCGACCGACGCGGCCTGGTCGAACAGTCTCGTCGCGACCATTCCCGGCGCAACCTACGCTCCCATCCTCGGCGTCGACGCTCCCGTCGCCGAGCCGGCAATGAAACGAGAGCTGCACAAAACGACCGGCGCCTGCGCGGTCGACATGGAATCCCATGTGATGGGGCGCCTGGCGGCCGCGCACGGCCTCGCCTTCGCTGCGGCGCGCGTCATCATCGATCCGGCCGAACGGGCGATCCCTTCCGCGGCACTTCTCGGCATGAGGCCGGACGGTGGCGCCAACGCTTGGGCGGTATTGCGTGACGTTGTGGCGCGGCCGTCGCAGCTCTTGGCGCTGGTCCGCGTCGCCGTCGACGCCTTCGCCGCCCGCGGCGAACTGCTCCGTGTCCGCCGTCTGCTTGGTCCGCACTTCAGGCTCGCAGACATCGCCTGAGCGAGAACCGTACGCGTCCTAATACAGACCGCCGGTGCCGGTGCTGCGGATGGCGCGGTCGGCGTCGGGCGACACCGCCGGCAGCGGACCGCCATTTGCGGTCTCCGCACCGACAACCGAATAATTGTCGGGCGGCGCGGTGCCGGGCTTGAACGCTTCGAGGATGACCTTGTCGTCGCCCGGCCCGGCGCGCATGCCGGTCCTGGGATTGACGCGAATGAGCTTGATGCCGGGCGGCACGCGGAACGGGATCGGCGGCTTGTCGACGAGCGCAAGCTTGAGGAAATCCCGCACGACCGGCGCGGCGAGATGGCCGCCGGTGGCCAGGCGGGCGATATGGCGCGGCTTGTCGAAGCCCATATAGACGCCGCACACGATGTCCGGCGAGAAGCCGATGAACCACACGTCCTTCTCGTCGTTGGTGGTGCCGGTCTTGCCGGCGATCGGCTTGCCGACGTCGCGGACCACGGTCGCGGTGCCGCGCTGCACGACGCCTTCCATCATCGAGGTGATCTGATAGGCGGTCATCGGATCGATCACCTGCTCGCGGCGGTCGATCAATGTCGGCTCGGGCTGATCGGTCCATTTGGGGGCGTCGCAGCCGACGCATTCGCGCTCGTCGTGCTTGTAGATGGTGTGGCCGTAGCGGTCCTGAATGCGGTCGACCAGCGTCGGCTTCACCCGCCGGCCGCCGTTGTCGAACATCGAATAGGCGGTGACCATGCGCAGCACCGTGGTCTCGCCGGCGCCGAGCGCGTAGGACAGATACGGCGGCAACTCGTCATAGACGCCGAACCGCTTGGCGTATTCGGCGATCAGCGGCATGCCGATGTCCTGGGCGAGCCGCACCGTCATCACGTTGCGCGATTGCTCGAGGCCGAAGCGCAGCGTCGAGGGGCCATAGAACTTGCCGCCGTAATTTTCCGGCCGCCAGATGCCGCCGCCCTGCCCCATGTCGATTTCGATGGGCGCATCCATGACGATGCTCGATGGCGTATAGCCGTTGTCGAGCGCCGCCGCATAGACCAGCGGCTTGAACGACGAGCCCGGCTGGCGAAGCGCCTGCGTCGCGCGGTTGAACTGGCTCTGGTCGAAGGAGAAGCCGCCGACCATGGCGAGCACGCGCCCGGTGCGCGGATCCATCACCACCATGGCGCCGGAGATTTCCGGAATTTGGCGCAGCCGGTACTTGCCCTGGTCTTGCAGCGGCTCGACATAGACGACGTCGCCAGCGGCGAGCACCTGGCTGACGCTCTGGACCGGTTTTCCGGTCGGACCGTTTGGCGACGCCGGCCTCGCCCATTTCACGCCGTCGAGCGAAATGATGCCGGTATCGCGGGCCTTGAGCACATTGCCGCCGGGATCGCGCGCCGGGCTGCAAGCCGATGCGCGCGGAATCGGCGGTGACGTCGAGCACCACCGCCATGCGCCACGGCGCGACGTCGGACAGCGATTTCACGTCGGCGAGCTTGGTGCCCCAATCGCCCGAAATGTCGATCTTGGTGACCGGTCCGCGATAGCCGCCCTGGGTCTCGTCGAAATTGACCAGCCCATTGATCATGGACTGGCGCGCCATCACCTGGATTTTCGGATCGAGCGTGGTGCGGACCGACAGGCCGCCTTCGTAGAGTTTCTTCTCACCGTAATTGTCGTAGATGTAGCGCCGCACCTCTTCGGTGAAATATTCGGCGGCGAAAACATGGGCGCCGGTCGGCCGCACGGTGATGTCGAGCGGCTCCTTCTTCGCCTTGTCGGCGACGTCGGCGGGGATGTAGCCGTCTTCCGCCATGCGATCGATGACGTAATTGCGCCGCGCGATCGCTTCGTCGCGTTTGCGGAACGGATTGTAATTGTTCGGCCCCTTCGGCAAGGCGGCGAGGTAGGCTGCCTCCGCGATCGAAAGCTCGTGCACCGACTTGTCGAAATAGAGCAGCGACGCGGCGGCCACGCCGTAAGCGCCGAAGCCGAGATAGATTTCGTTGAGATAAAGCTCGAGGATTTTTTCCTTCGAGTAAGTGCGCTCGATGCGCAGCGCCAACAGCGCTTCCTTGATCTTGCGCTCGAACGACACCTCGTTGGTCAACAGGAAGTTCTTGGCGACCTGCTGCGTGATGGTCGAGGCGCCCTGCGGCCGGCGGCTGGAGCCGTAATTCTGGACATAGAGCATGCCGGCACGCGCGATGCCGTAAATGTCGATGCCGGGATGCTGATAGAAGTTCTTGTCTTCGGCGGCGATGAAGGCATTGGTGACGAGTTTCGGGATCGCCTGGATCGGCAGATAGAGGCGGCGCTGATTGGCGTATTCGGCCAACAGCGAGCCGTCGGCGGCATGCACCCGCGTCATCACCGGCGGCTCGTAGTCCTGGAGCTGCGAGTAGTCCGGCAAATCCTTGGAATAATGCCACAACAGGCCCGCGGTCGCGGCCACGCCGACGATGAACACGATCGTCCCCGCCGCGAACAGAAAGCCGAGGAAGCGCAACAAGATTTTCATCGGGACCATTCCGCCGCGTCTCGGCGGGCACAGGCGCCGTGCCGATTCAGTCTCCGCCGGGAGAACACCCAGTTTGGCAGCATTGCCATGAAATCGCTAGAGACCCCTGTCCTCATCGGCTGTGGTCGCTCCGCTTCTTGTTCAAACTGAGGCCATGTTCAAACCAAGATTTTGGGGCTGCGGCAGTATTGCCATACCGGGCTTGCTTAATTGGTCCCGGCGCGGGTGCCGGCGACGTGGCTTGAGAAATAAGTATCGATGGCCTGGGCCACCGAAGCGGCGGTGCGGTCGCGCCAGGTATCGGAGAGCAGCGACTGCAGGTCGTCCTTGTTCGACACATAGCCCAGTTCCACCAGGACCGACGGCACGTCGGGCGCGCGGAGCACCTTGAAGCCTGCCGATTTCAACGGATTCTTGTGCAGCCGCGTCGCGCCCTTGAGCTCACCCACCAGCCGGTGGGCGAACTGCACCGAGAATGTCTTGGTCTCGCGCTGCGCCAGGTCGAGCAGGATGCCGGCAACGTCGTCAGGCTCGTCCTTGAGATCGACGCCGGCAATGACGTCGGCGCGGTTTTCCTGCTCGGCGAGCCGCGCGGCCTCGGAATCGGTAGCAGTCTCCGACAAGGTGTAGACGGTGGCGCCTTGGGCATCGCCCTCCTTCTTCGGCAACGAATCGGCGTGGATCGAGACGAACAGGGCGGCGCCGGCATTGCGCGCCATGTGCACGCGCTCGCCGAGCGGGATGAAAGTGTCGTCGGTGCGTGTCATCAACACGCGGTATTTGCCGGTTTTCTCGATCCGCTCGCGCAGGCGCCCGGCGAAATCGAGCACGATGTTCTTCTCCATGATTTCCCCGCCCGACGTCTTGGTGCCGGTGTCGATGCCGCCGTGGCCGGGGTCGAGCACCACCAGCGGCCGCTTATCGGCACTGTCGGCCTGCGGTTCGCTGCGCTGCGGCGCTTCGGTGCCGGCCGTTTTGCCGTCGAGCGCGACTTTGCGCAAAAAACTCTCGCGATCGGTCGGCGCCAGATCGAGCACGAGACGGGCCGGCGCATCGGTCGTGGCGTCGACGACGAAGGCCTTGTCGACTCGCGCCGGCTTGGCCAGATCGAGCACCATGCGCGAGCCGCCCGGCATCATCAGGCCGAAGCGAAACGCCTTGATCAGGCCGCGGCCGCTCTCGCCGGCCTTGGGCGGCAATTGAAACGTCACTTGCGGGATGTCGAGGACGACGCGGTAGGGGTCGGCGAGCGTAAAGGCGCGCACATCGATCTTGCGGCTCAAATCCATGACGAAGCGGGTCGCCGCTTCGTCGCCGCCGAGCCGGACGTCGGTCGCGACCGGAAACGAGTCGGCTGGCGGCGTCGTTGCCGGCGGTCCGGCGGCCCACGCGACGCCTGCGAAGACCATGCCGAGGAAAGCCCAGCCCACCGCCCGGACAGCCATCGGTTCGACCCCTTCGCGCCCGTGTTACTTCATTAGGCACGCGTGGTTAATGGAATTTTAAATCGCGGCAAAAGTGGCGCCGGCAGGGGCGGAACTCGCTTCCGTCAGGCCAAAGCCCACAGGCGACTTGCCAATTCCCTATTCGGGGCCTTATGAAGAACATGCTGACGGTGACAGGTTCCGGTTGTGTCGCGTTAGGGCATCCGGCACGTCCGCCGCAACGGCTCCCCGAATGCCGGGAACCAGGGCGGACGCCGCTTTCGAACCCCCATCGGCGCCAAAATCGCGCCGACGATGGCGGAACGAGCAAGCGACGCCGATACCCTCGAAGAAGAGGACAGCCGGGGCCTTGCGCGCGACGTGCGTGCCGGTAGCGGATAGCGCTACCGGAACAGTGTCGCGCCGATGCCGTAAGCAAGCGAAAGAAATCGCGGCAGCGCCGAGCGCTGCTGCCCGCCACGGTTTGGAGTTCATGTTCGAGGCGCAAGTCTTCCAGGGAAAACTCTCCCCAAGGGAAGCCGAGGTTCGATCGGGTTGGCACGGCGACGTTCCCACGTTCGCCGGCTGTTCGGTCGACACCGACCGCCGCGCTCGTAGTCCCCGATCCGTCCCATTCACCGATAATCGGGCAGGCCCCCGTTTCCCGTCGCCGATGCGGCGCGGACGAGACGGCACGCCGCCCGTCGTGAGATTACAAAATGGCCAACAAAATGCTCATCGACGCGACCCATCCCGAGGAGACCCGGGTGGTCGTATTGCGCGGCAATCGCGTCGAGGAATTCGACTTCGAGTCCGCACACCGTAAGCAACTCCGCGGCAACATCTATCTGGCGAAGGTGACGCGCGTCGAGCCGTCGCTGCAGGCCGCTTTCGTCGATTACGGCGGCAATCGCCACGGCTTCCTGGCGTTCAGCGAAATCCACCCGGACTACTATCAAATCCCGGTCGCCGACCGGCAGGCGTTGATCGACGAGGAGGAGCGCGCCCAGCGCGCCGCCGACGACGAGGTCGACCGGCGCTCGCGCCGCGGCCGCGGCCGCGACCGCCATGCGGCCGCACACCGCGACGACGACACTTTGCGCAGCGAACTCGCCGATACGCCGGCCGGCGACGAAGCCACTGGCGACCAGGCAGCCGGATCCGCGGAGGGCGAATCTGCGGAGGGAGTGTCCGCCGAAGCGACCGAATCGCATGACGTTGCCGACGGCGGCACCGCAGCCGCGGACCTCCTGCCGCCGGTCTCGCCCGAATCCACCCCCGACATGACCGAGCCGGAGCAGCACGAGCCCGCCGCGGCCGAGCTGACATCTGGCGATATGCCCGCTGCCCGATTCAGGCGAGGCCGAGACAACGGAAGTTACGCACGCCGCACCGGACGCAGACGAACAGAACAATGGCGCCCATACCAGCGCCGAAGGCGACAATGGCGGCGAGAACGGCACGCGAAAACGGCGGCGACGAGGAAGCCGAGATCGTCGAATCGGTCGGCGGCGCCGACGCGATGGAAGAAGTGCCCGACCGCGCGCCGCGTTACCGCCGCCAGTACAAGATCCAAGAGGTGATCAAGCGCCGGCAGGTCATGCTGGTGCAGGTGGTCAAGGAAGAACGCGGCACCAAAGGCGCGGCGCTCACGACCTACCTGTCGCTCGCCGGCCGCTATTCGGTGCTGATGCCCAACACCGCCCGCGGCGGCGGCATCAGCCGCAAGATCACCAACTCGGAAGATCGCGCCCGCCTCAAGGAGGCCGCGGCCGACCTCGAAGTTCCCGAGGGCATGGGCGTTATCCTGCGCACCGCGGGAGCGAGCCGCACCAAGATCGAGATCAAGCGCGACTTCGAATATCTGTTGCGGCTGTGGGAGACCGTGCGCGACCTGACGCTCAAATCCACGGCGCCGAAACTGGTTTACGAGGAAGGCTCGCTGGTCAAACGCTCGATCCGCGATCTCTACGGCAAGGACATCGACGAAGTCATCGTCGCCGGCTCCGAGGCCTACCACGAGGCCAAGGACTTCATGCGCATGCTCATGCCGAGCCATGCCAAGAGCGTGAAGCCCTATACCGATACCCAGCCGCTGTTGTCGCGTTACGGCGTCGAGAGCCAGCTCGACGCCATGTTCTCGCCGGTGGTGCAGCTGCGCTCCGGCGGCTACATCGTGCTCAACCAGGCCGAGGCGCTGGTCGCCATCGACGTCAATTCCGGCCGCGCCACGCGCGAGCATCACATCGAGGACACCGCGCTCAAGACCAATCTCGAGGCGTCGGACGAAATCGCGCGGCAGCTGCGGCTGCGCGACCTTGCCGGCCTGATCGTCATCGATTTCATCGACATGGACGAGAACCGCAACAACCGTGCGGTCGAGCGCCGGCTCAAAGAATGTCTCAAGCACGACCGCGCCCGCATCCAGGTCGGCCGCATCTCGCATTTCGGCCTCCTGGAAATGTCGCGGCAGCGCATCCGCACCAGCGTGCTGGAAAGCTCGACGGAGAAATGCCCGTATTGCGGCGGCTCCGGCCATGTCCGCTCGGTGTCCTCGCTGGCGCTGCAGGTGCTGCGCGCGATGGAAGAGCAGTTGATGCGCGGCGCCACCCACAATCTCATCGCCCGCACCCGGCCCGACGTGGCGCTCTACGTGCTCAACCAGAAGCGCGCGCATCTGCGCAGCCTGGAAGAACGGTTTGCCATCACGCTGACGGTCGTCGCCGATGCAACGGTGATGGCGCCGCAGGCCTTCGTGATCGAGCGCGGCGAGCAGGTGCATTCGGTCGAGGCGGCGCGCGCGCTCGCCGAGCAGAACCAACAAGCCGCCGCCGCACCGCTGGAGGACGAGGACGATCTCGAAGACCGACAGCATTGTCGAGGACGAGGTCCAGGCGGCGACGGAGGAGGAAGAGGACGTCGAAGCGGCGGCGCCCAGCACCGTACCCGAACACGGCGAAGACGGACCGCGCCGGCGGCGGCGGCGGCGTGGACGCGGCGGGCGCGGCGGACGCGATGGCCGCAACGGCGACGATCGCGGCCACCGTGAGCAGATTCCGATCAACGACGGCACGTCCGAGCATCCGACCGAGCACGCCAGCGAGCCGGTCGCGGAAGGCGACGACGAAGCCTTCGCCGGAGACGACGGCGGCGAACAACAGGGCGAGCCCGTTGCGGCGGAACGCGAAGAACGCGGCGACCGGCCCGACCAGAATCGCGACGGCGAACGGCGAGGACGGCGGCGCCGTGGCCGCCGCGGCGGCCGGCGCAATCGTCAGGAACGCGATCGCAACGGCGAGCACAGGTTTCGGGAATGACCGCGCCGCCCCGGCACCGCAGCACAGTTTTGGTCCGGGCGACGAGCTCGCCCCACCGACCGCGGCCGAGCCTGAGCTCAAGGAGGCCGTCGCCGATCTCGACGCCACGCCGCCGGCCCCGGCGCTCAGCGCCAGCGCCAGTCAGTGCGGAGGCACCGTCAGCGGAGCAACATCCCGAGCCGCCGCGCCGGCGATCCACCGTACGTGAGCGGGCACCGGTTGCCGGCAGCGACGATGCGCCGCCGCCGGCTCCGACAGAGCCCGTGCCCCCTGCCCCCGAACCGGTCGTCACCGAAGTCGCCGAGACCGCGAATGCCGACCAACCGCGCAAGACCGGATGGTGGTCGCGCCGTTTCGCCGGCGGTTGATGCAACACGCGATGCTGGACGCGCGCCATGAAAAGCGGCTGGGCCGACCGTGACGCCGAGGCCATCGTCGCCGAAGGCGCGAAATCAGGCATCGACCGCGATCTCGCGCTGCGCATCTACACCACGCGTCTTCTCGGCCGCGACCCGAAACTCGTCCTGCACGGCGGCGGCAACACCTCGCTGAAAGAAGTGATGCGCGACCGCCTCGGCGCCGACGTCGAGGTCCTGCGCGTCAAGGCGACCGGCGCCGATATGGCGATGATCGATCTCGCAGGCCTCCCGGCGGTGCGGCTCGCACCGTTGCGCAAGCTGCGCGCGCTCGGTGAGATCGGCGACGACGAGCTTGTCGGCATCGAGCGCGCGAGCCTGATCGATCCGGCGGCGGCCAATCCGTCGGTCGAAATCATGCTGCACGCGTTCCTGCCGCACAAATTCGTCGATCACACCCACGCCACCGCGGTGCTCAGCGTCATCGATCAGCCCGACGGCGAAAAGAAATGCGCCGAGGTTTTCGGCGGCCGGCTCGCCTTCGTGCCTTACGTCATGCCGGGGTTCGGCCTGGCCAAGAAGGCGATCGACGTGTTCGAGCGGGCAAAACCGAGCGACGGGCTCATTCTGTCGAAACACGGCATCGTCACCTACGGCGAGAGCGCGCGCGAAGCCTATGAGCGCATGATCGAGATGGTCTCGCGCGCCGAGGAATTTATCGCCCGCCGCCGCAAGTCCGTGCAGCGGCGCCGGCGCGGCGCGGCACCGCCGACGTGGCACAGGTCGCGCCGATCGTGCGCGGCGCGTGCAGCGAAAAGGACAAAACACATCGAAGGCGCCTGGCGCCGGCTGGTGCTCGAATTCCGCGCCACCGATGCGGTGCTCAATTTCGTCAATGCCAAGGATTTGGCCCGCATCAGCCAGGCCGGCGTGGTGACGCCGGACCACACCATCCGCACCAAGAACTGGCCGCTGGTGCTGCCGCCGCCCGACCCCGGCAAACTTGCCGAGTTCGCGCGCGCGGCGCACGACACGGCGGGCCAATTCGCCGCGCGCTATCACCGCTATTTCGAGCAGCACAATGCCCGCGTCGGCCATATCAAACACGAGCTCGATCCCCTGCCCCGCGTCGTGCTGGTGCCGGGGCTCGGCCTGTTCGGCCTCGGCCGCACCAAGCGCGACGCCGAGATCGCCGCCGACATCGCCGAGGCCTGGGTCGAAGGCGTCAGCGACGCCGAAGCGATCGGCCGCTTCGAGTCGATCTCCGAAGCCGACATGTTCGATTGCGAATATTGGCCGCTCGAACAAGCCAAGCTCGGCACCCGCAAGGAGCCGCCGCTCGCCGGCCAGATCGCCGCCGTCACCGGCGCCGGCGGCGCCATCGGCGCCGCGACCGCGAAGGCGTTCGCTGCGGCCGGCGCCGAAGTTGCGCTCCTCGACGTCAATTTCGCCGCGGCGAGCGAACAGGCAAAGACAATCGGACCGTCGGCGTTGCCCGTCGTCTGCGACGTGACCAGCGCGGCCTCGGTGCGCGCGGCGTTCGACGCCGTGGCCGCGGCGTTCGGCGGCGTCGATATCGTCGTCTCCAATGCCGGCGCGGCCTGGCAGGGCCGCATCGGCGAAGTCGACGAAGACGTCATGCGCAAAAGTTTTGAGCTGAATTTCTACGGCCATCAGCGCGTGGCCCAGGCCGCGGTGAAGATCATGCTGGCGCAGGGCACCGGCGGCTGCCTGTTGTTCAACGTCTCCAAACAAGCGGTCAATCCGGGCCCGAATTTCGGCCCCTACGGCATTCCCAAAGCCGCGGAGCTCGCGCTGATGCGCCAATACGCGCTCGACTACGGCGCAGACGGCATCCGCGCCAACGCCGTCAACGCCGACCGCATCCGCTCCGGCCTCCTCACCGCCGACATGATCGCCTCGCGCTCAAAAGCGCGCGGCCTGAGCGAGAAGGATTACATGAGCGGCAACCTGCTCGGCCGCGAAGTCACCGCCGACGACGTCGCGCAGGCGTTCTTGCATCAGGCGCTGGCGCTGAAGACCACCGCCGACGTCACCACCGTCGACGGCGGCAATATCGCCGCGGCGATGCGGTGAGTCCCGCTCTCATGGCCCAAAACACCGCAAGCGCCGACGCGCTACGCGCCAAGATCGACGTGCATCGCCCGGCGATTGCCATGGCGGCGCATAATCCGCTTGCCGCAAAACTCGCCGCCAATGCCGGCTTCGACGCCATTTGGGGCAGCGGCTTCGAATTGTCGGCGTCCTACGCGGTGCCCGATGCCAATATTCTGTCGATGAGCACGCATCTGGAGATGATGCGCGCCATCGGCCAAGTGCAGGATGCGCCGGTGATCGCCGACCTCGACACCGGTTTTGGCAACGCGGTGAACGTCGCTTACGTCGTGCCGCAATACGCAGCCGCTGGCGTGGCCGCTGTCGTCATCGAGGACAAAACATTTCCCAAGGACACGAGCCTGCGGCCCGGAGGCCGGCAGGAGCTCGTGCCGATCGGCGAATTTCAAGGCAAGGTCGCGGCGGCGAAAGCGACCGGCGGCGTGCTCGTCATCGCGCGGACCGAGGCGTTGATCGCCGGACGCGGCCAGGAGGAAGCGTTGCGCCGCGGCGCGGCCTATGCCGAGGCCGGCGCGGATGCGGTGTTGATCCACAGCAAAGAGAAAACGCCCGATGAAATCCTGGCGTTTTGCCGAGCATGGCCGGGACGCGTGCCGCTGGTTCTGGTGCCGACCAGTTATCCGCAGCTCTCGTTCGCCGACGTCGCGGCGCTCGGCAAGGTCGGGCTGATCATCTGCGGCAATCACGCCATCCGCGCCGCCGTCGCCGCCATGCAAAACGTCTTCCGTCGCATCCTCGCCGAAGGCGGCATCGCCGGCGTCGAAACAGAGATCGCCTCGGTCGCGGACGTGTTCGCCCTGCAAGGCGATGCGCGGATGCGCGAGATCGAGAAAACGTTTCTGCGCTAGAACGCGCTCGTCACTCTTCGATCTCGCCGCCAGAGTCGGCCCAATCCTTGAAGCCGCCGAGATTGTAGACTTTCTCGTAGCCCAAATCCTTGAGCAGCTTGCCGGCCAGCGCCGCGCGGCCGCCGGAGCCGCAATACAGAATGACGTCCTTGTCCTTGGCGAAATTCTTGTCATGCGACGGCAATTCCGGATCGGCGCGGAATTCCAGCAAGCCGCGCGAGACATGCACGGCGCCGGCGACCTTGCCGCTCGCCGCCACTTCGGTGCCGTCGCGCACGTCGACCACCAGCGTATTGCCCTTGGCGATCATCTCCTTCGCCTGCGCCGGCGTGATCTTCGGCACCGCGGCATTGGCGGCTTCCAGCATTTGCTTGACGCTTGTGGCCATGGTGTTTCCGTCCTTGTTCGTCCTGCCTTGAAGCCAAGACTACCCGGTTTCAGACGGCAGTACGATATGGCACGGCGACGCCCGCCCGCGCTCAATCAATCGCTCGACAAAATCACGTTCTTCAAAATCGGATAAATCTGGTTCTCCCAGCGCTTGCCGGAGAACACGCCGTAATGGCCGACGCCGGCCTGCATGTGGTGGCGCTTGAGATAAGGGCGCAGCTTGCTGCACAGATCGTGCGCGGCCACCGTCTGGCCGACGGCGCAGATGTCGTCGCGCTCGCCTTCGACGGTGAGCAGCATGGTGCGGCGGATCGCGGTCGGGTCGACCTTGTTGCCGTGCCATTGCAGCTTGCCGAGCGGCAGCGCGTATTCCTGGAAGATGATCCGCACCGTCTCCAGATAGAACTCGGCGGTGAGGTCGAGCACGGCGAAATATTCGTCATAGAACGCTTTCGTCACCGCCGCCTTCTCCAGCTCGCCGTTGGCGAGGTTCTCGTAAAGCTCGCGGTGCGCTTTGACGTGGCGCTCGACGTTCATGCTCATGAAGGCGGCGAGCTGCACGAAGCCCGGATAGACGCGGCGGAACGCGCCGGGATAGCGCAGCGGCACCGAGGCGGTCAGCGTGCGCTCGAACCATTCGATGGAATGCTTCTTGGCGAGTTCGTCGACCTTGGTCGGATTGACGCGCATGTCGATCGGCCCGGCCATCAAGGTCATGCTGCGCGGCTGCGCCTTATTGCCGGCCTGCGCCATCACGGCGGCGGCGGCGAGCACGGCGACGCAAGGCTGGCACACCGCGAGCACGTGGGTGCCCGGCCCCATCACCTCGAGGAACTTGATCAGGTGGTCGATATATTCGTCGAAGCCGAACCGGCCGGCGGTCAGCGGCACGTCGCGGGCGTTGTGCCAGTCGGTGATGTAGACGTCGTGGTCGGGCAGCATGGTGCGCACGGTCGCCCGCAGCAGCGTCGAGAAATGGCCGGACAGCGGCGCCACCATGAGGACGCGCGGCTGCGCCGTGGCGATGTCCTTCTTGAAGTGCAGGAGCGTGCCGAACGGCGTTACGTGCGCCGCCTCCTCGCGCACCTCGACCTCGCGATTGCCGACGGTGACGGAGTCGATGGCGAATGGCGGCCGCGTATGGGTCAGGCCGGCGCGCGCGATCAGCTCGTAGACCGCGGTGAGATTGCGCATCGCCGGATGGTCGGAGAGCAACGGCGGGCCGCCGGCATTGGCCGCCATGCCGGCCCAGCTCCGGACCGGCACCATGATATCGGATTGCAACTGATAGGCGAGGTACAGCATCCCGTTGCCCACGGGCGCCGCGGGCCGCCTGGCGACGGCACACCTCGACCCCCAACGGTGGAAAGCTAGTGCATTTTTTGTTGCACTGCGACAAGAATATGAACATCCTGCACATGCGGGGAATGGGGCGCGAACTTCAGGCCATCGGGGCAGCGCGCCGGCATTGATCCGCCGTAGCGGCACGCCGTCGTAAGTGCATTGAGTTCTCACTACCTTTGAAAGACGAGCGCACGGATGTCGAAGGCCACTCTCACCATCGCCAGCAAGAATTACGGCTCGTGGTCGCTGCGCGGCTGGTTGCTATGCAAAATGGCCAACCTCGATTTCGACGAGCAACATGTCGGCACCGACGACCCCTCGACCCGCGCCGAATTGCTGCTGCTGTCGCCGTCGTTCCTGGTGCCGTGCCTGACCCATGACGGGCTGAAGGTCTGGGACACGCTGGCGATCGCCGAATACCTGCATGAGATCAACCCGGAGGCCGGCCTGCTGCCGGCCGACCAGGCGCAGCGCGCCCATTGCCGCGCCATCTGCGGCGAGATGCATTCCGGCTTCACCAATCTGCGCTCGGCGCTGCCGATGAATCTGAAGGCGCATTTCCCCGGCTTCAAATCGTGGGCCGGCGCGCGCGGCGACATCGAGCGCATCACCGCGATCTGGCAGCGAATGCCTCGCCAAGTACAAAGGCCCTTATCTGTTCGGGGCAAAGCCGTGCGCCGCGGACGCCATGTACGCGCCGGTGTGCACGCGTTTCCTCACCTACGACGTCGCCATCGATCCGGTCTCGGCGCATATTGCCGCACCATCATGGCGCTGCCGGAGATGCAGGAATGGATCGCCGCCGCCAAGGTCGAGCCCGATGAGTTGGAAGAACTCGACGTCGAGTTTTGACGTATGGTCATTCCGGGGCCGAGCGCAGCGAGGAACCCGGAATCCATAACCACCGTCCGAGCAGAACTTGCACCAATCGTGAATATGGATTCCGGGTTCGCCGCTTCGCGGCGCCCCGGAATGACGGCACCCTCAATCCCACTTCGGCCGGCCGGAATAAGCCCAGTCGACGAGCCGGCCGTCGCGGCTGCCGAGCGCGGCAATCTCGCGTCATTTCCTGTTCGCTCAGCTCGAAATCGAAGATCGCGGCGTTTTCCGCAAGCCGCTCGACCTTGCTGGTGCGCGGAATGACGACGATGTCCTGCTGCACCAGAAAGCGCAGGCAGACCTGCGCGGCGGTCTTCTTGTGCGCGGCGCCGATGCGGGCGAGCACCTCGTTGCCGCGGGCATCGCCGCGCGCGATCGGGCTATAGGCGACCACCGCCATGCCGTGGCCGCGGCAGGCCGCGATCACTTTCGACTGGTCGAGGAACGGATGGCATTCGACCTGATCGCAGACCAACGGCTCGCTCGCCGCCGCCAACGCCTCGTCGATCAGCGCCACGGTGAAGTTGGACACGCCGATGTGGCGCGCCAGCCCGTCGCGCTTGACCTTGCACAGCGCGCCGATGGTTTCGGCAAGCGGCATTTGCGGATTGGGCCAATGCAGCAGCAGCAGATCGACCTCGCTCAGGCGCAGCCGCACCAGGCAATCGCGCGCGGCGCGTTCGAGCTCGCGCGGGGCGAAATGCGCTGGGCCAGATTTTCGTGGTGACGAACACGTCGTTGCGCTTGACGCCGGAGGCGCGCAAGCCTTCGCCGACTTCGCGCTCGTTGTCGTACATCTCCGCGGTATCGATGTGGCGATAGCCGAGCCGCAACGCCTGCTCGACCACGCGGGCGCAGGTGCGGCCGCGCAATTCCCAGGTGCCGAGCCCGAGCAGCGGAATCTCGCGCCCCGTTGGCCTCGACGCGTCGGTATGGCTCCGATCGCGCTCATGGTCCGCTGCCTAGCTATCCCATTGCGGCGCCTGCGGCGGGCTGACGATGCGCGAGTCCGGCCGCTTCAGCTTGCCGATCTCCGCCATCTCGGCGTCCGCTCAGCTTGAATTCGAGGCTGCCGAGATTTTCCGCAAGCCGCTCGCGCTTCGACGTGCGCGGGATCGGAATGATGCTTCTCCTGTTCGAGGAAGCGCAGCGCCACTTGCGCCGGCGATTTGCCGTGGGCGCGGCCGATGCGTTGCAGCACCTCGTCGCCCGGCACCTTGCCGCGCGCCAGCGGACAATAGCCGACCACCGCCATGCCGTGCCGGCGCGCCGCGGCGAATGACCTTGGTCTGATCGAGATAGGGATGGGTTTCGATCTGCAGCGCCGCCAGCGGCTCGCTCGCCAGCTTTCGCCGCCTCATCGATCATGGCGATGTTGAAATTGGCGACGCCGATATGCTTGGCGAGCCCGGCGCGCTTGACCTTGCATAGCGCGGCGATCGATTCCGCCAGCGGGATTTGCGCGTTGGGCCAGTGGATCAGCAACAGATCGACCCACGGCAGCTTGAGCCGCTCCAGGCTCTCGTCGACCGAGCGCTCGAGATCGCCCGGCGCCAGCCGGTTGAACCAGACTTTGGTGGTGAGGAAGACGTCCTCGCGCTTGACGCCGGAGGCGCGCAGGCCGGCGCCGACCTCGCGCTCGTTGCCGTAGTTCTGCGCGGTATCGAGATGGCGATAGCCGAGATGCAGCGCCGCCTCGACCAGTTCGACGCACAGATTCTCCTTCAGCGTCATGGTGCCGAACCCGATGACCGGAATCTCGCGCGCCATGACTTTCGATCACGTCCATCCGCTGCTCCTTCACGCATGCCGTGCCGGTTTCCGAAGTCGCCTAATCAGCGCATCGCCGATCCGAAGCGATCGGCTATCGCGCGCGCGCGATTGCCAGTCGCAATGCCGGACGCGAACGCCGGCCGTTGCGGACGACGCAGAGACGTTCAGCAGCGCCGATTCGCCTTGGCGAGCACCGCAAAGGCGGCGTCCGGCGCCTGCTCGATGACCTTGAGCAGCGCGCGGGCCGGGCCGCGCGGCGAGCGCTTGCCCTGCTCCCAATTGCGCACGGTCTCGACCGGCACGCCGATGCGGGCGGCGAAGGCGGCCTGGGTGAGCCCGGTCTGGCCGCGCACATTGCGGGCGTAGCTGGCGTCGCGTGAGCGCGCATCGGCCGAACGCGCCGCCTGTGCGCCGCCGTCGCGATGGAACGCGGATCGGACGGAATGGCCCGCTCGCTGCCGTCCGGCAGGACTTCGACCAACCGTCCGTCCGCTTTCAGTCGCACGCGCAGCATGGCGCTCGCTCCGCGCTTTGCCGGCAGCCGACATCATAGCTGATTCGTCGTGGATTCAATGAGTTAGTATGCCACAGACGGTCGCCGCCACCTCAGCGAACGAGTAGTTCAATGACTTACTCAGCCACTGGCTGAGCGTTCATGGCGTGTCCGTCCGGCATGAAGCTTGGTTCAAGCGCGAATTCCGGGGAAGATGGGCCGCTGCCGGCAGCTGGAATTTTCGGACGTGCAAAATCTGCAAATCGACGGCCAGCGGCTTTGGGACACGCTGATGCACACGGCGCAGATCGGCGCGACGCCGAAGGGCGGCATTTGCCGCCTGACGCTCACCGATCTCGACCGCCAGGTGCGCGACTGGTTCAAGGCGCAATGCGAGGCGCTCGGCTGCACCGTCGCGGTCGACGAAGTCGGCACCATGTTCGCGCGCCGGCCGGGCAAGAACCCAAACCTTCCGCCGATCGCCATGGGCTCGCATCTCGACACCCAGCCGACCGGCGGCAAATTCGACGGCGTGCTCGGCGTCCTCGGCGCGCTCGAAGCCATGCGCACGCTGCACCAAGCCGGCTACGAGACCAACGCGCCGATCGAGATCGTCAATTGGACCAACGAAGAAGGCGCGCGCTTTGCGCCGGCGATGCTCGCGTCCGGCGTGTTCGCCGGCGTGTTTTCGCCCGACTACGCCTATGCGCGCGCCGATCGCGACGGCAAAACCTTCGGCGATGAATTGCAGCGCATCGGCTACAAGGGCGACGAAAAAGCCGGCGCGCGCAAATTTTCGGCGATGTTCGAATTGCACATCGAGCAAGGCCCGATCCTCGAAGCCGAAGGCCGCATGATCGGCGTCGTGCAGGGCGTGCAGGGCATGCGCTGGTACGAAGTCACCGTCACCGGCCAGGAGGCGCACACCGGCACGACGCCGATGCCGCTTGCGCAAAAATGCGCTGATCGGCGCCGCGCGCATGATCGAACGCATCGACGCCATCGCCCGCGAACACGCGCCCGACGCGGTCGGCACCGTCGGCCTGATCGAGAACAAGCCGAACAGCCGCAACGTCATTCCCGGCGAGGTTTTCTTCAGCGTCGATTTCCGCCATCCGGACGAAAAAATTCTCGACGCCATGGAGGCGAAATTCCGCGCCGCGCTTGCCGACGTGCTGCCGCCGCTGCAGCTCGACTTACACCGAGACGCGGATCTGGCAGTCGCCGCCCGTCAAATTCGCGCCCGAACTGATCGAATGCGTGCGCATCGGCGCCGCAGAAAGCCGGCTTCCAATCGCGCGACATGATTTCCGGCGCCGGCCACGACGCCGCCTATGTCGCCCGCGTCGCGCCGACCACCATGATCTTCGTGCCCTGCGCCGGCGGCATTTCGCACAACGAAGCGGAATCGACGAGTTTCGACGAATGCGCCGCCGGCGCGCAGGTTCTGCTCAACGCGGTGCTGGAATTCGACCGGCGATTGGGCTGAACCGGCTACCGCGTCTTCTCGAAAATTTCCCGCCCGATCAGCATGCGGCGGATTTCGCTGGTGCCGGCGCCGATCTCGTAGAGTTTGGCATCGCGCAACAGGCGCCCAGCGGGAAAATCGTTGATGTAGCCGTTGCCGCCGAGGCACTGGATGGTTTCGAGCGCCATCCAGGTGGCGCGTTCGGCGGCATAGAGGATGGCGCCGGCGGCGTCTTCGCGCGTGGTCTCGCCGCGATCGCAGGCGCGCGCCACGGCATAGACGTAGGACTTCGAGGCGTTGAGCGTCACATACATGTCGGCGAGTTTTGCCTGGATGAGCTGAAAGCGGCCGATCGGCTGGCCGAACTGGCTGCGCTGATGAACATAGGGAATGACCAGGTCGAGGCAGGCCTGCATCACGCCGACCGGGCCTGCGGCCAGCACGGCGCGCTCGTAATCGAGGCCCGACATCAAAATGTTGACGCCGTTGCCGACGACACCGAGCACGTTTCCTTCCGGCACCTCGCAATCCTGGAACACGATCTCGCTGGTGTCGGAGCCGCGCATGCCGAGCTTGTCGAGTTTTTGGCCCGTCGAAAAACCCGGAAACGCCTTCTCGACCAGGAACGCGGTGATGCCGCGAGCGCCTGCCGTGCGGTCGGTCTTGGCATAGACCACCAGCGTGTCGGCGAGCGGCCCGTTGGTGATCCACATTTTCGAGCCGTTGAGAATGTAACGATCGCCCTTGCGGTCGGCGCGGGTGCGCATCGACACCACGTCGGAGCCCGAGCCGGATTCCGACATCGCCAAGGCGCCGACATGCTCGCCGGAAATGAGTTTTGGCAAATAACGGCGCCGCTGGTCGTCGCTGCCATTGCGACGGATCTGGTTGACGCACAGGTTCGAATGCGCGCCGTAGGACAGCCCGACCGCGGCGCAGGCCCGCGAAATCTCCTCCATGGCGACGCAATGGGCGAGGTAGCCGAGCCCCGCCCCGCCCCACTCCTCCTCGACCGTGACGCCTAAGAGCCCGAGCTCGCCGAGCTGCGGCCACAGCTCCCGCGGAAAGCTGTTGGAGCGGTCGATCTCGGCCGCGTACGGCGCGATCTTGTTCTGGGCGAAGGCCCGCACGGTGTCGCGCAGCATGTCGATGTCGCTGCCGAGGCCGAAATCGAGACCGGGAAAGCTGTTCTGGACCATCGAGCGCTCCATTGCCCATGCGAACCGGGCCAAAGGGCACTCCATCAATAGCCGCTACGCGCCGGCCTGTCAGCGTGCGGCCGCAAGCTTGGTGGCGGCGCGTCCATTGCCGGGCCGCACCGCGACCTTGTCGATCGCCTCGGCCGGCCGCGGTTTGGCGAACAGAAAGCCCTGCATCTCGTCGCAGCCGGCAAGCCGCAGCAGCACGCGCTGCTCGTCGGTCTCGACGCCCTCGGCCAGCACTTTCATGCCGAGCGCATGGCCGAGCGCGACGATGGATTGGATGATGGCGCCGGCATGGCCGGTGGTGCCGAGCGAGCCGACAAAGGCGCGGTCGATCTTGATCTGGCTGAACGGGAACTTTTGCAGGTAGCTCAAGCTCGAATAGCCGGTGCCGAAATCGTCGAGCGCGATGCTCACCCCGAGCGCGCGCAACGCTTCGAGCCGCTGCAAGGTCTCCTGCGGGTCTTCGATCAAAACCCCTTCGGTCACTTCGAAAATGACGCGCGACGGCGCGATGCCGCTCTCGGCAATGACGGCGGCGACAAGATCGACCAGTTTGCGGTCGCGGATTTGGATCGGCGAGAGATTGACCGCCACGGTCAGGTTCGGCCAGCGCACGCCATCGGCCAGCGCGCGGCGCAACACGAATTCGCCGAGCTGGGGCATCAGGCCGCTCTGCTCGGCGAGCGGGATGAAGACCGACGGCCCGATGGCGCCGCGGGTCGGATGGGTCCAGCGCAGCAGCGCCTCGACCCCGATCATGGCGCCGCCGGCAGCGGCGACCACGGGCTGATAATGCACGTCGAGGCCGCCCGAAGAGAGCGCCGATTCAAGCTCGCGCCGGATGAAGCGCTGCTCGGCATATTCCATCTCGATAGAGGGCTCGAAGCGCCGCACCATGCCGCGGCCGCCGCGCTTGGCGGCGCGCAGCGCCAGGTCGGCGCGGCGGCTGAGTTCGTCGGCGGTGCCGCCGTCGTCCGGCGCCTGCGCGATGCCGATGCCGGCGCTGATTTGCCAGTTCTGCTCCATGAAGATCGGCCGTTGCAGCGACGCCCGCAACGTTTCGGCGAGCGCGCTTGCCGCTTGGACATCTTCGCTGCTCATGATGACGGCGAACTCGTCGTCATCGAAGCGGCCGAACTGGGCGCCGGCCGGCAGGCTGGCGTGAAGACGTTCGGCGATGTTTTTCAACAGCGCATCGCCGCCTGAGCGGCCGTGGGTATCGTTGACCTCGCGAAAGCCGTCGATATCGATGAGCGCCAGCACGACGACGCCGGAGCGGCGCCGCGCCAGCGCCTGATCGAGGCTTTCCAGCATCACCCGGTGATTGGGTAACCCAGTCAGCGCGTCCTCGCGGGTGAGCTTGCGGATGGTTTTGAGGCTCGACGCGAGCAAGCGCGCCAGCCGCTGGATCAGGCCGGCGGCGAGAAAGGCGCAGACGCCGAGCGCCGAGCCGACCGCGCCGATCAGACCCCACAGCCAAATCTCGGCGCGGATCAGCGCGCGGTCGGCCGCCCAGCTGAACCAGCCGACGATGCGGCCGCGCTCGTCGTGCAGCGACTGCGCTTCGCGCCCGGCGGTGCTCGCCTCATCGGTGTCGAAGCGCAAATCCTTTAGGCCCGCGAGCCGCGCGATCAGCGGCAGCCTCGAATCGTCGAAAACGTCGCTGTCGCCGAACACGCCGCGGACTTCGTCGCGCGCCAGCTCGAGGGCGGCGTGCCGCTCGGCCGCAAGCCGATGATCCTCGCGCACCGTGACGGCAAAGCCGGCCACGGCACAGACCAGCATCGCCACCGCCAAGGCCATCAGCACATAGGAGGACAGATGCGAGGCTGCCGCACGCAGCGCCGCGGCACCCTTCGGCTCGCGCGTCCGCCGCCGGGGTGCCGCCCACCATGCCCGGGCTGCCGCAGCGGCCTTCATACTCACGCCCCGTCCTGGAATTCCTGACGCGGCAGATTAGGGGGGTATGGTTAAGGGTAAGGAAAAGCCGGCTAACTGCCTGACTTATCAACAGGGCTTGTCAATAGGGCTTGGCGGCGCCGCAGGCCGTTAATGCGCGGTTCAGGGACGGGGTAGGTAAGGTCGCCTTTGAGGGACCAGCGGTTTGCCGCTATCGCGCCAGCCGGGACTGAGGACATGGATAAGCCACGGACAATCCTGAGCGCTGCGGTTTTCAGCGCGGTGGTCGGCGTCACTTTTGGCGCCGCGACGGCTGCGCGCGCGCAAGACTGCCCGGGACATCCCGACGCCATCGGCACCAGCCGCGTGCTCACCATCGATCCGAGCGAATATCAGCGCCTCGGCACGCTGCAATATCACCAAACGCTGCCGCTCGACGATCATGAGGTCGTGCTGACCTTCGATGACGGCCCGATCTCGCCCTATTCCAACCAGATCCTCGACATCCTCGCATCGCAGTGCGTGAAAGCGACGTTTTTCCTGGTCGGCGAAATGGCGAAAGCCTATCCCGCCGTGGTGCGCCGCATTCACGACGAGGGACATACGATCGGCTCGCACAGCCAGGATCATCCGCTGCGCTTCGACCGCATCTCGGACGAGAAGGTGCGATGGGAGATCGATGCGGGCATCGACAATGTGAGCGCGGCGCTCGGCGATGGCGGCGGGCTGGCGCCGTTCTTCCGCATCCCGGGTTTCGGGCGCACCGACGTCGTCGAGAGCGAGCTTGCCGCGCGGTCGCTGGTCGTGTTCTCGACCGACGTCGTGGCCGACGACTGGCACCGCCGCATCGCGCCGTCGCAGATCATCGCCCGCGCCATGAGCCGGCTCGAAGCCAAGGGCAAGGGCATGCTGCTCCTGCACGACATCCACCCCTGGACCGTGGCGGCGCTGCCCGGCCTGCTCAAAGCGTTAAAGGATAAAGGCTTCCGCATCGTGCAGGTGGTGCCATCGGCGACGATGGCGCCAGGACCGATTGCCGGACGGTCGATATGGACGGTGGCGTGGTCGATGGCCGCGCAAACCGTCATGGACGACAGCGGCAACGGGCCGGCCTGGCCGAAACTCACCGACAGCCCGGTGTCCGAATCTGCCGCACTGCCGGCACCCGATGAGGGCGCTTTCGATCCGCGTTACGCGCTCGCTCCCGCCGCGAGCACGGCCGACATCGAGATCGACTTGCCGTCGGTCGAAGCCGGCACCGAAACCTCGCCGTGGCCCTACCAGGCCTTGGTGGAGCTGCCCTCCTCCGACGCGCAACTCCCGGTGCCGAGCCTGCTCGACATCGGTTGGCCGGTGCAGGAACGTCCGGTCGCCGACGCGGCGCTCGAGCCGCCGCCGAGCGCGGCAACGACTGGCGCGAACGAGCGGAGCGAGCCGAGCTATAGCCGCCTGCGGCACGCCCGTGTCAGCACCCCTCGGCACGCGCGCGCGCATCCGGCCGCCGGGCAGCACGCCAAGCTTGTCTCGCCGATGACCGCCATGGCGACGCCGGCGCACTGAGCCGCGGTGAACACGCTGGATTTGCTTTTGGCTTGCTAAGCCGAGCCCCGCCGGACCCGGGCAGGTGAACGGGGATGGCCAGACCATCCCCGCAAGATTGTCCCAAATGTATCGGCTGCTGCGCTATTTCGGGTGGGACGCCTCCAATCGGACAGTGCCCATACTCGGTGCAAAATTCGCAGAGTATAGGCTGGTGCGGCCGAGAGGACTCGAACCTCCACGGGTTGCCCCGCTAGCACCTCAAGCTAGTGCGTCTACCAATTCCGCCACGGCCGCATGTGGGTGGAGCGCCCGGCTGGCGCGACGGCGCGGATGTAACAGGTCGGTTATAGGCAAACAAGGGCTTGGGGGTGCTACGTCGCCTCGGGCGAGCGCGGCAACAGCTCCTTGACCTCGACGGCGATCTTGTTGCCGCTGACGATCACCGTGCCCTTGGCCACCGGCAGGTTGTTGGCGAGGATGCGGACCTCGTCTTCCTCGGAGGCGTCGAGCTCGATGATGGCGCCGCGGCCGAGGCGGAGCACCTGATGGATCGGCATGGAGGTCGTGCCGAGCACCACCGCGATGTTGACCGAGACATTGTCGAGTGTCGCCAAGGAGCCCCCGCGTAGATTTTGTCGCTTTGGTTTCGCTCCTATATTCTATGGCCATGCCTATGGTTACGCAGGTGGTTAACACGCGCGACGACCTGACGATCGGGCTTTTGCCGCAAGCCGGCGCGCCGCCGGTCGAATGGCGCGTGAGCGAGCGAGCGCGTCGACTACGACAGCGCGCTTGCCGCCATGGACGCGCGCGCGGCGGCAATCGCGCGCGGCGAAGCGCGCGAGCTGGTCTGGCTCCTCGAGCATCCGCCGCTTTACACCGCCGGCACCTCGTCGCAGCCGCAGCAATTGATCGACGCGCGCTTTCCGGTCCACAGCGCCGGCCGCGGCGGCCAGTTCACCTATCACGGCCCCGGCCAGCGCGTCGGCTATGTCATGCTCGATCTCAAGCGCCGCGCGCCGGACGTGCGCCGCTTCGTCGCCACCATCGAGGAATGGATCATCCGCACGCTGGCCGCTTTCAACGTGCGCGGCGAGCGGCGCGACGACCGCATCGGCGTGTGGGTGCGGCGGCCGGACAAGGGCGACGGTTTCGAGGACAAGATCGCCGCCATCGGCATCCGCATCCAGCGCTGGGTGACGCTGCACGGCTTTGCGCTCAATATCGAGCCGGAGCTTTCGCATTTTTCCGGCATCGTGCCGTGCGGCGTGGCCGATCGGCGCTACGGCGTCACCTCGCTGGCCGATCTCGGCGTGACCGTCTCCATGCCGGAGGTCGACATGGTTTTGCGCAGCACGTTCGCGCCGCTGTTCGGCGCGACAATCGACGATCAAACCGTCGGCAGCACCGAGAACAATTCGCCGCGCCGGCGCAGCGCAAACTCCTCCGCCGTGCCGTCGCGCTGATCGATACCGTCGACGCGCGAACCGCGCGGACCTTGATGGCACGCGGCGATCATCGCGGCGACGGCGTCCGGCGGTCCGACGAACAGCGCTTCGACCGCGCCATCGCGGCGGTTGCGCACCCAGCCCTGCAGGCCGCGCTCCAGCGCGGTGTATTCGGTCCAGGCGCGATAGCCGACGCCCTGCACCCGGCCGCGGATCACGACATGGCGCATCACGTCCACGCGATATCTCCGAGCTTGCGCGGGCCGGCGCCTATCGGACGCCGCGGCAGCCAATGCTGCAACGAAGAGATATAGTCGCTTGGCAAGCGCCAAGCGCGCGCCGCCGCGACCACAAGCTCCATATAGCCGGCCTTCGGCTGGCCCGCGCGGGCTGGCCGCGCGATATAGACCAACGCCGGCCGCAGGCGGTCCGTCTGACGAACCGGCAAAATCTCGGCGCGGTAGAGCTTGCCGGCAACGTTCTCCCAGGCATCGAGCGTGACGCGGTCGCGCGGCGTGAGCCGCCACAACACGCCGTGAACTGTGTGCGCCAGCGCCGGCGCGACCGAGGCATAGCCGTCGGCGGTGATGATGAAACGATGATCGGCGAGCGCGGCGGCGCCGATGGGCTGCGCCGCCGGAGCATGCCGGCGCATGACGTCGCGATGCATGTTCGAGCCGTAGGCGAAGTGCAACATCACGATTGGCGCTTTCTAGACTATGATCCGATTCAATTGAATTGGATCATAGTCTAGAAATTTTGTTCGAGCATGATCTTATCCGAAAACCGGATTCCACCCTCGGATCAAGTCCGAGGGCAGGCATTTTCGGGATCATGCTCTGGCGCTCGGCCGCGTTGCCGCCCACAGCGTGACGGCAACCGCCGCCACGATTGGCAAGAACGCCAGCACCATCAGGATCACGACGACGACCCAGCCGACATCGTAGCTCGACGAACCCGCCAAGGCCGCGATGATCGAGAGCAGGAGAATGAGTCCAAGTGCGCCTGTCGGGTTAGCGTCCGTCATTGCACTGGGAGAGGTGGAGAAGAACGCCGTCGACACGATCAACAGCAACACGACCGCAAGCGCGTAAAGCAAACTGGCGCCAACCGCGAGGCCGGTCGCGCGATCAGCATCGCGCAGTCGCTTGGCATGAAGCGTGAACCATACCCAGATCAGCACCGCTTGCGCGAGCACGAATGGCCACAGTCCGTCGCGCGCAATCACGCCCGGCACCGTAAGCCATTGCGACGCCGCGCCTGCGGCATAGACGACGATCACGGCAACAGCGAAGGCTTGCGGCCCCAACCGTCCGGACGGCGAGAACAGGAAGCGCAGCGCCTGCATGATGGTCGGTCCCGGCGACGCCGGCATGATGCCAGATTCGGCGCTCGCGCTCTCACGCAAATTCCATGATCACCGCGTCGACCGCGACGCTGTCGCCCGGCTTGACGCGGATTTTCTTGATGGTGCCGTCGCGTTCGGCGCGCAGGATGTTTTCCATCTTCATCGCCTCGACCACGGCCAGCGTCTCGCCGGCCTTGACCTCCTGGCCCTCGGCGACGGCAATCGAGACGACGAGGCCCGGCATCGGGCAGCGCACCGCCTTGCCGCTGTCGGAGAGCTCTTCACCGGCATCAGGCGGGCGTAACGCGCCTCGCGCTCGGTATAGACGAAGGCTTTGACCTCGACGCCGCGATAGGCGAGCTCGAAGCCGTTGGGGATCATGCGGACATGCATCGCGACCGGCACACCGTCGATCGTGCCCGGCCAGAGCGGCATGCCCGGAATCCATGGCGAGGACAATTTGTGCATCGCGCCGTCTTCGAAAGTCACGGCGATGGCGTCGCCGTCGTGCTCGACGTCGGCCAGGATTTCCTCGGTGCCGAGCCAGACCGCGCGACGGCGCTCGCGCGTCAGCGTGGTGTTCAATTGTCCGGAGATCCGGCGCTTGCGCTCGCCGAGCACGTGATCGATCGCGGCCGCGACGCCGGCCATGGCGCGCGCCATGGCGCCGGTCGGCGGCGTGCGCTCGAAACCGCGGGGAAATTCCTCGGCGATGAAGCCGGTCGAGAGCTTGCCGGCGCGCCAGCGCGGATGCTGCATGATGGCGGAGAGAAACGGAATATTGTGGCGGATGCCCTCGATGGTGAAGGCGTCGAGCGCGTCGGCCTGGGCGTCGATCGCCGCGCTGCGCGTCTTGGCGTGGGTGACGAGCTTGGCGATCATCGGATCGTAGTAGAGCGAAATCTCGCCGCCCTCGGAGACGCCGGTGTCGTTGCGCACGGTGACGCCGTCGTGCACGCCTTCGGCCGGCGGCCGATAGCGCACCAGCCGCCCGATCGAGGGCGCGAAATTGCGATAAGGGTCCTCGGCATAGACGCGGCTCTCGACCGCCCAGCCGTTGAGCTTGATGTCGCTCTGCTTGAGCGTGAGCGGCTCGCCGGCGGCGACGCGGATCATCTGCTCGACCAGATCGATGCCGGTGACGAGCTCGGTCACCGGATGCTCGACCTGCAGCCGCGTGTTCATTTCCAGGAAAAAGAAGCTGCGATCCTGGCCGGCGACGAACTCGACCGTGCCGGCGCTGTCGTAGCCGACGGCCTTGGCCAGCGCGACCGCCTGCTCGCCCATTTTCTTGCGCGTCGCTTCATCGAGCAGCGGGCTCGGCGATTCCTCGATGACTTTCTGGTTGCGGCGCTGGATCGAGCATTCGCGCTCGCCGAGATAGATGACATTGCCGTGCTTGTCGCCCAGCACCTGGATTTCGACGTGGCGCGGATCGGTGATGAATTTCTCGATGAAGACGCGGTCGTCGCCGAAGCTCGATTTCGCTTCCGAGCGGGCGCGGGCAAATCCCTCTGCCACCTCGGCGCGGCTATGGGCGATGCGCATGCCCTTGCCGCCGCCGCCGGCGGAGGCCTTGATCATCACCGGATAGCCGATCTCGTCGGCGATTTTTTCCGCCTGCTTGTCGTCCTCGATGACGCCGAGATGGCCGGGCACGGTCGAGACCTTGGCGGCGGCCGCGGCGCGCTTGCTCTCGATCTTGTCGCCCATGGCGGCGATGGCCTTGGGGTTCGGCCCGATGAAGACGATGCCGGCCTTGGCCAGCGCCTCGGCGAAGGCGGCGCGCTCGGAGAGAAAGCCGTAGCCCGGATGCACGGCCTCGGCGCCGCTCGCCTTGCAGGCGGCGACGATCTTGTCGATGACCAGATAGCTCTGCGCCGCGGGCGGCGGGCCGATCAGCACGGCGTCGTCGGCCATCTCGACATGGAGCGCGTCGCGGTCGGCTTCGGAATAGACCGCGACGGTCGCGATCCCCATGCGGCGGGCGGTCTTGATGATGCGGCAGGCGATCTCGCCGCGATTGGCAATCAGGATTTGCTTGAACATTGCGCTATGCAATCCCGCGAACCGGCCTTTTGGCTTTGCGGCGCCATCGGCAAAATGTCAATGACGCCGCATCGACTGGATCAATCGACGTGGACATTGGCCTTCTCGATGATGGCGCGATAGACCGGCAAGCCTCGCGCTTGATGCGGGCATCGAGCTCGGCCGCGCTCGACGGAATGGTCGACGACGCCGCCGCCGGCAAACCGCTCCTTGACGTCGGGCATGTTGAGGATTTTGACCACCTCGGCATTGAGCTTGTCGATGATCGGCTGCGGCGTCCCCTTGGGCGCGAGCAGCGCGGTCCAGTTCGACGCGTTCACGTCGCCGGCGCCCTCTTCCTGCAACGTCGGCCATTCCGGATTGAGCGGCGAACGCTCGGCCGTGGTCACCGCCAGCACGCGGATCTTGCCGCTCGGCACATGCGGCGCGACCGATGGAGCTTGCCAAGACTGCCGAGCGGGATGTCGCCCGCCACCAGCGCCTGCGCCGCCGGCGCGCCGCCCTTGTACGGCACGTGCACGAATTTGGTGCCGGTGTTGAGCGCCATCGATTCCAGCACGATCTGATTGATGCTGCCGTAGCCGGGCGTGCCGACGTTGAGCGCACCGGGTTGCGCCTTGGCGGCGGCGATGACGTCGCCGACCGTCTTGTACGGCATTGCGCCATTGGTCGCGAGCACCACCGGCGCATCGCTCACCGACGGCGATCGGCGCGAAATCGCGATCGACGTCGTAGGGCATGTCCTTGAACAACGCCGGATTGATCGCGACGTCGCCGACGGTGCACATCACCAGCGTATAGCCGTCGGCGCCGATCGCGCCGTGTCGCTCCATGGCGATGAAGCCGTTGCCGCCCGGCCGGTTCTCGACCGACACCTGCTGACCCCAGGCCTCGGTGAGCTTTGCGCCGACGATGCGCGCGGCGATATCGGCAATGCCGCCGGGCGCATAGGGCACCAGGATGCGGATCGGCCGCGTCGGATAATCCTCGCGCGCGACGCCGGCGCGGCGGCGAGCGCAACAAGCGCCGCGACCACACCGAGCGCCAGAGAGAAATGTCTTCCGCTCATCTTGGCTTCCATCATCGAGCAGACCGGATTGCGCATCTTAATGCCGCAGCAGCCAGCGACGCCGCCAGCGCCAGCGCCAGCAGCGCCGACACGCCCTGCCAGAAGCGGACCGGCGAGCGTTCGTAGAGCGTCAGCGGCCGGCGCACCGCCGAGCGGCGCGCGCGCCGGTCCCTGCTCCATCTCCACGGCAAATTCGTTCATGTCGCGAAAGCGCTCGGCCGGATCGATGGCGATGGCGCGCGCCGAGCGCCGCCTGCAGCCAGGCCGGCAGATCCGGCCGCAGCTCGCCGAGCGGTATCGGCCGGGCTCGGCGCGGCGGGCTGACCGCATCGAGATTGCCGTAGGGAAATTCGCCGGTGAAGGCGCGGAACATGGTGACGCCGAGCGCGTAAATGTCGGTCGCCTCGTTGCCCGGTTCGCCGGCGAACATTTCCGGCGCCATGTAGGCCGAGCGTGCCGGGAATATCCTCGGGCGGAAAATCCTCGAGCCCCGGCACGCGCACCACGCCGAGATCGATCAGCTTGAGCGACCCTTCGCTCTCGAGGATCACGTTGTCGGGCTTGATGTCGCGATGGATGATGCCGGCGCGGTGCAGCGCCGCCGCGCCGCGCGCCAGCTTGATCGCGATGTTGCGGCCCTCCTCGAGACCGACCGACGGCCGGCGCGCCAGCCGCGTCGACAACAGCTCGCCCTGATAGAGCGGCATGACCGTGTAGAGGCAGGTCTGCCGCCCCGGCGGCAGTTCGATGATGCGGCCGACCCAGGGACTGTTGACGCGCGCGCCGACCCAGGCCTCGCGGACGAAGGCCGCGTGATAGGTGGCCACCGCCGCGACTTGCGGCTTGGGAAATTTCAACACCACCTCGCCGCCTTCGATCTCGTCGACCGCGCCGAACAAGCGGCTGTAGCGGCCGTCGGACACCAGCACCTTGAGCACGAAGCCGTCGACGGTCTCGCCGTCGATCGGCACCGGGATCAGCGGCAGTTGCATGATGGCGGCGCCGATGTCGGCCGATTCCGCCGTCGGCAGATCGACCACGTCGACCACCAGCGCGGTGCAGTTGTCGGTGCTGCCGGCATCGAGCGCGGCGGCGACCAGCGCGCGGGCGGAATCTTCGGACGCGGAGCGCTCGCGCAGAATGTCGGCGATGGCCTCCGGCGTCAGAAAGCCGTGCACGCCGTCGCTGCACAACAGGAAGCGGTCGTGCAGCGCCACCGGCTGGGTGGCGTAGTCGAGCCGCACTTCCGTCTCGACGCCGAGCGCGCGGATCGAGGATGTTCGAGCGGCCGGAGCCGGTGCCCTCGCGCACATGGTCGGTGGTCAGGCAGCGCAAGGCGGTCGCCGCGCAGCCGATAGGCGCGCGTGTCGCCGACATGCAGCACATGCGCGACGCGCCCGCGCAGCACCAGCGCGGTGAAGGTGCATCCCATGCCGGCCAGCTTGGCGTCGCGCTTGCCCTGGCGAATAAATCCAGCCGTTGAGCGAATTGAGGACGGTCGGCCGCGGCGCGGCGCACTTCCATGGTCTCGGGCAGATCGCAAAAGCCGTCGAGAAAGCCGCGCACCGCGGTTTCGGCGGCGACGCGGCCGCCCTTGGCGCCGCCAATGCCGTCGGCGATCGCCGCGACGACGTCGCGGCGCGGCTTCGGCAGCTCCGAGCCGAACACGGCGCCGGCGAAATCCTCGTTGCGCTCGCGCGGCCCGGTCTCCGAGGCGAACCCCACGCTTGCCTTGACGCCGGAAACGCCGCTCAGCCATCGCCCTGCATCCTGGTCCGTGCGGCGCTGGTTAGCCTGGGACGATGACGGGCGTGAGTTCAATTGCGCGCTCGTGACGTCAGTGGTCGAGCTTGCAACGATCATAAGGAAATTGCCGCCGGTGGACGACGCGAGGACCACCGTAAGATCGCCGGACTTGCGATCAAGCGTGTAGCGCCAGCCGTCGTTGGCGTCGCGCCAGGAGATTTTGGCGTCGCTGATGCTGGCCGGATTGGTATCCACCGTGCTGTGGTCGTAGTCGATCCTGATCTGCCAGGTCGCGCCGCTCGATTGGTTGATGCAGGTGATGGCTCGTTCGCCATGCTGCGGCCTCAGCGCTGACTGCGGGAGCGGCAATGCCGATCACCAACGCGGCAGCCAGCCCCGCCAATGGCCGACGTAGCTTTGTCATTGACCTAGTCGGACCGCCTGATCCTCCATTTGCCTGCCTACTTTGTAATCATACTGCGGATTTTCTAGTCACCATTGCTCAGGCTGAGCCACAACCTTCATCAGAATATATGTCCAGTCAATGCTCGATTGACTGGCATAATTTTTGCGAAGTCCGCTGGCATTCGGCTGTGTGCCTTCCGGCGCGCAGGCCGCATTTTACTGGGGGAAGGCAACAATGGCACTCGTACCATCACCACAATGGCTCGATACCGGCGATAATGCCTGGCAGTTGGCAGCCGCGACATTCGTCGGTCTGCAAAGCATTCCCGGCCTCGTCGTTCTCTATGGCGGCATCGTCAAGAAGAAGTGGGCGATCAACTCCGCCTTCATGTCGATGTACGCTTTCGCTTCGGTCCTCGTCGTCTGGGTCCTGTTCGACTACAACATGGCGTTCGGGCCGCAATGGTTTCCGTTCCTCGGCACGCCGGTCTGGCGACCTCGGCCGCGTTCACGACCGGCCAAGCGACCATTCCGGCCGCAGCAGTCGGGCATGCCGCCGCTCGCCTTCCCGATGGCGACGCTGGTCTTCTTCCAGTTCGTGTTCGCCGCGATCACCGTCATCATTCTCGCCGGTTCAGTGCTCGGCCGCATGAACTTCACGGCCTGGATGATCTTCTGCCCGGTGTGGATGACGCTGGTCTACACCGTCGGCGCGTTCAGCCTCTGGGGCGGCGGCTGGCTCGCCGGCATGGGTGTGGCGGACTTCTCGGGCGGCTACGTCATCCATCTCGCCGCCGGCACGTCCGGCTTCGTCGCCGCGTCGGTGATCGGCCCGCGGCTGCAAGCCGACCGCGACCACTTCCCGCCCAATAGCCTGCTGGTCACCCTGGTCGGCGCCGGCATCCTGTGGCTCGGCTGGAACGGCTTCAACGGCGGCGACCCGTACTTCGCCAACGCCGACGCCGGCGCGGCGGTGCTCAACACCAACACCGCCACCGCGGTGGCGCTGCTGGTCTGGACGCTGATGGACAAGATGGCCTACGGCAAGCCGTCGGTCCTCGGCGCGGTCAACGGCATGATCGCCGGCCTGGTCGCGATCACTCCCGCCGCCGGTTATGTCGACGGCTGGGGCGCGATCATCATCGGCGTCGTGCGCGGGCATCATCCCGTGGCTCAGCATGAACAAGCTGCAAAAGACCAGCTTCATGATGAAAGTGGACGACACGCTCAGCGTGTTCTCCACCCACGGCGTCGCCGGCCTCATGGGCGGTCTGCTGGTCGGCATCCTCGCCAACCCGGACATGCTGCAATATATCGGCACCGACAAGGAAGCGCCCGGCGTCAACGTCACGGGCTGGCTCTACGGCAACGCGCAGCAGCTCCTGCTGCAGGCGGAAGGCGCGGCGTTCATCATCGTGTACAACGTCATCGCGACCTTCATCATCCTCAAGGTGATCGGCTTCATCGTGCCGCTGCGCATGGATGAGGCGACCCTGAAGGTCGGCGACGACGCGGTGCACGGCGAGACCGCCTACGCGATCGGCACCGAGGGCGAGTAATCAGCCCAAGCCGGTGGACCGAGCAGTCCACCGGCTTCTCTTCTTGCGGGCATGATGGCCGCTCGCAAGTCACGGTCCGCGCTTCAACTCCTGTCACGCGGACCTTTGGCGGCTCCCCACTCGCTGCAGGGGGCCGCCTTTTTTATTGCCGCGCGCCTTATCGGCTCAAATGCTTCATTGGCTCAGAGTGCAGGATCCCGACCTGATTCAAGCCGGCTTGGCGGCTCGCGGCGACCGTTGCCCTAAAATTCGCACGGGATAGGCCGCCGGCCGCTCGCGGCCGTCACACCCGCGTCATACGATCTCTCCAAAACGTCGCTTTCCGCTCAAAGCCCGGGAGCTTTCCCATGCGTCCGCTGCTCATTCTCGGCACGACGACGATGCTGTCGGCCACGCTGGCGTCCGCGCGCTTTGCGCAGACGCCGGCGCCGCAGCCGCACAATGTCGTCCTGTTCGTCGCCGACGGCCTGCGCTTTCGCATGGTCGACGACTCGACCGCGCCGACCATGGCGGCGATCGCGCGCGACGGCGTGAGCCTGCGCAACAGCCACGCGCTGTTCCCGACCTTCACCACGGCCAACGCGTCGGCCATGGCGACCGGCCACATGCTCGGCGACACCGGCGACTTCTCCAACACGATCTACGCCGGCTTCCAGGTTCCGGGCGCCGGCAATAGCCTGACGCCGTTTCTGGAAAGCGAC
Source organism: uncultured Alphaproteobacteria bacterium (assembly GCA_963831975.1). GTDB lineage: Bacteria > Pseudomonadota > Alphaproteobacteria > Rhizobiales > Xanthobacteraceae > BOG-931. The sequence goes on along the minus strand of CAWHSO010000008.1, from coordinate 36,493 downwards.
GTCGGTGCTCGGCGACGTCGACGAGCATTTTTCCGGCAATTACCTCGACGAGGCGACGATCCTCAAGCTCGCCCGCGACAAGGGCTACAGCACCGCCTCGATCGGCAAGATCGGCCCGGCGCTGATCTTCGATCCGACGGAGCGCTCCGGCGACGCAAACGATCCTGGTCGACGACGCCACCGGCACGCCGAAGGGCATTCCGCTGTCGGCCGAGATCGACGCAGCGGCTCCAGGCGGCGAACCTGCCGCTCGCGACGCCGTCGCGCGGCGCCAACGGCGCCGCCGGCAACATGACCACGCCCGGCACGCTCACCGCCAATGTCGTGCAGCAGGATTATTTTGCCGCCGTCACGACGAAGGCCGTGCTGCCGCTGTTCAAGGACCGCAACAAGCCGTTCGTCCTGGTGTTCTGGTCGCGCGATCCCGACGGCACCCAGCACAATCAAGGCGACAGCCTGAACACGCTCGTTCCCGGCATCAACGGCCCGACCTCGCTCGCCGCGATCCGCAATGCCGACGACGATCTGGCGCGCATCCGCTCAGCGCTGCGCGATCTCGGCCTGCTCGATTCAACCGACATCATCGCCACCGCCGACCACGGCTTCTCGACCATCGGCAAGGAGAGCCAGACCAGCTCCACGGTGAAAATGAAGTTTGCCGACGCGCCGGCCGGCCGCTTGCCGCTCGGTTTCGTCGCGCTCGATCTGGCGCATGCGCTGAACATGCCGCTGATCGATCCCGACGACGGCTACAAGACCATCGGCGACGGCCAGCACACCAAGAACGGCAACGGCCTCATCGGCGGCGACGCGCAACAATCCGAAAGTGGTGGTGGCCGCCAATGGCGGATCGGATCTGATCTACCTGCCCGACGGCGACAAGACCTTGGCCAAGCGCATCGTCGATTTCTTGCTCACGCAAGATTACGTCAGCGGCCTGTTCGTCGATACAAAGCTCGGCAAATTCCCCGGCACTTTGTCGCTCGACGACATCGCGCTCGAAGGCAGCGCCATCACGCCGCATCCGGCGATTGCGGTCAATTTCCGCTCCTTCGACACGGTGTGCGGCGAGCCGGTGCGCTGCACGGTGGAGATTGCCGATACCGTCCTGCAGCAGGGCCAGGGCATGCACGGCTCGTTCAGCCGCGCCGACACCTGGAATTTCATGGCGATGCAGGGGCCGGACTTCAAATCGGGCTTCGTCGATCCGGCGCCGGCCAGCAATGCCGATCTCGGCCGCACCATCGCGCAATTGATGCAGCTCGACGTGCACGACAACGGCAAGCTCGTCGGCCGCGTGCTCGCCGAAACGCTGCCGAACGGCGCGCTGCCCGATGTCACCAGCCGCGTCGTGACGTCGGAGCCGGCGCCGAACGGGCTCGTCACGGTGCTCGACATGCAGATGGTCGGCAATACGCGCTATTTCGATGCCGCGGGCTTCCCCGGCCGCACGGTCGGCTTGTCCACCACGGCGCTACCCAGCGCCACGCAGTGAGCGTTGCTCCGTGACAGGTCGCGTGACAGGTCACATGGGCAGGTAGCCGCGGCCGGCGTGGCGGCCTTCGGCGACGATCCAGTCGAGGATGGCGATATCGACCTCGTCGAAGCCGGCGGGAAGACGCTCGCGCGCCGGCGCCGCTACGACGATTTGCGAATGCGCAATCACCGCGGCGAGCGTGTCGACGTCCAGCGAGCGTTTCGATATCCGAACTCGCCATCGTCATCGGAGCCTCCCGAGCGGTCGCAAAACAGCAACACGCACGGTCCTGGAACAGTGTTTGACCCCTGCCCTCGACCGTTAGTCGGCCGAGTTGGGGCTACGGTTCAAAACTGAAATGCGCAGGGTGGCCGGCCAAGGGCGGCACTTGGGCAATCTCGCGGCGTTCCACTCACCGCTCGGTGATCGTTTGTTTATCGGACGTTGGCTTGCGGCGGGATTGCCGCCAAGGTTGTATCGGCAGAATGCGTCACGATTCTCGGCAAAAATATTTCACAATCCATTGTGCGCGCAGGGGAATTCTCGCAGGACCGCGCGGGTTTCGACGGAATAATGCTCAAGCTTAAGGGCTAGTATTGGCGGCCGTTGAACCGTACATGTCAGTGGCGAATTACATTCCTGAAAATCGGATCAGCCCGAGAATAACGACGAAAATAACGATCAGCCCAGACGGAGGTTTTCCCATGGCTCTGGCAATTGGCGATACCGCCCCGGATTTCGAAGCCGAAACGACCGAAGGCAAAATCCACTTCCACGACTGGATCGGCAACAACTGGGTCGTGCTGTTCTCGCATCCCAAGGATTTCACCCCGGTCTGCACCACCGAGCTCGGCACCATGGCGCGGCTCAAGCCCGAATTCGACAAGCGCGGCGTCAAGATCATCGGGCTCTCGGTCGACCCGGTCGACAACCACAAGAAGTGGGCGGCCGACATCAAGGACGTGGTCGGCTTTGCGCCGAACTATCCGATGATCGGCGACACCGATCTGAAGGTCTCCAAGCTCTACGGCATGCTGCCGGCGTCGACGAGCGGCACGTCGGAAGGCCGCACGCCCGGCCGACAATCAGACCGTGCGCAATGTCTTCGTCATCGGGCCGGACAAGAAGATCAAGCTCGTTCTGGTCTATCCGATGACCACCGGCCGCAATTTCGACGAGGTGCTGCGCGTGATCGACTCGCTGCAGCTCAACGCCAAGCATCGCGTGGCGACGCCGGCGAACTGGAAGCAAGGCGAAGACGTCATCCTCACCGGCGCCGTCACCGACGACGAGGCCAAGAAGCTCTATCCGCAGGGCTGGAAGACGCCGAAGCCCTATATCCGCGTCGTGCCGCCGCCGAAGTAACAGCGCCAAACCCTGTCCCGGATACGAGAGCGCGGCTGCGGCCGCGCTCTTTGCATTTCCGGCGATAGCGCTGGCATACTGATCGATGCGCCGGCGCATGGCGGCGGCGCGGTGAAACTTGAGGCCGCTGTCTAACAATGAGCCATGACATGATGCGAGACGCCGAATTGCAGCCGCCGTTTGCCGAATTTCATGGGCATGAAGATCACGCACGTTTCCAAGGACAAGGTCGAGGCCGAGATTTTCGTGCGCGAGGAACTCAACAACCGGTTCGGCGCGATGCATGGCGGCGCGGTGATGGCGCTCGCCGACAATCTCGGCGGCACCGCGACCTTTGCCAACCTGCCCGCAGGCGGCCGCACCGCGACCATCGAGAGCAAGACCAATTTCTTCGCGCCGATTCCCGGTCGGCGACACCGCGCGCGCCGAATGCACGCCGCTGCATCGCGGCCGCACCACCATGGTCTGGCAGACCCGCATCACCCGCAACGACGGCAGGCTGTGCGCGCTGGTGACGCAGACGCAGATCGTGATTGCGCCGGAGAAGAGTTAGCGCGAGGCTATAGCGAAATGCCCGCAACCAAATCACCAGGAAAGACCGCCGGCCGAGAAAGACAGCCGGCCGCTTTCGCATCAAGCGGATCTACGAGCCCGCCGGCAAGGACGATGGCTTGCGCGTGCTGGTCGACCGGCTGTGGCCGCGGGGCATCGCCAAGCGGAAGGCGCACATCGATCTGTGGCTGCGAGACCTCTCTCCAAGCGACGAGCTGCGTCGCATGGTGCATGCCGACCCGACAAAATGGGATGAATTCGTCAAGGCCTATGGGCGCGAGCTCAAGCAGGAGCCGGCGCGGACGGCGCTTTGCCGACTTGCGCAAGCTGCCGCGCAGCCAGCCGGTGACGCTGCTCTACGCGGCGCGCGATGAGGCCCATAACAACGCCGTGGCGTTGAAGCGCTGGCTGGAGCGGGCGAAATAGCGGTTGCCCTGCCCGCTTTACTAAGCCACGCCGACGAGGCGGATGAGCCCGTAGCTGATCAGGCCGAGAATGATCAGCGACGCCGTCACCGCGAGCGTCACCCGCACGCCGCTCTTCGCCACGACGCGAACATCGACGCCCAGGCCGAGTGCCGCCATCGAGATGGTCGTCAATATCGCGGCGACGTGGGTGACGGTGGGCAAAACGCTTTGCGGGATCAGTCCGAGCGAGCGGACGATCAGGACCAGGAGAAAGCCGGTGATGAACCACGGCACCAGCTCGTGCAAATCCGGCCTGCGGCGATTGGCGCGATCGAGCCGCGGGTCGGTTCGCAGGTCTCGCGCAAGCAGCGATAATCCGAGCACCACCGGGCCCAGCATCAGCACCCGCACCAGCTTGATCACCGTTCCGACCTGATTGCTCAACGCGCCGATCGGCAAGGTCGCCGCCAGCACTTGCGGCACCGCGTAGACGGTCAGGCCGGCCAGCACGCCGTATTGGGTCAGCGACAATTGCAGGACCGGAACCAGCAGCGGCAGGGTCAGGACAACGACGACGCCCAGCACGGCGGTAAACGAGATCGACGAGGCGATGTCGTCGCCGTCGGCGCCGATCACCGGCGCCACGGCGGCAATCGCCGAATTGCCGCAGATCGAATTGCCGCAGGCAATCAGGATGGCCATGCGCAACGGCAAGCCGAGCATCCGGCAAATGATGAAGCTCGAGCCGAGCGCCATGGCGACGACGGAGGCGATGCCGACGAGGAGGATCGGCCCAAGCGCCAAAACGGTCGCGACGCTCACCGACGCGCCCAGCATGACGACCGCGACTTCGAGCAGGAATTTTGCGGAAAACGCGATGCCGGGGACGAAGCGCTTTGCCGGCGTCCATGCCGTGCGGATGGCGACGCCGAGCAGGATCGCGAGCACCAGCGCTTCGAGATAAGCGTGCCCGGCGAAATGAACCTCGACGGCCTGCAGCAGGATCGCGACGATCGTTATCGCGATGCAGAGCAGAATACCCGGCGACAATCGGCGCAAATGCTCGATCAAATCACGGCACCTTGTAAAATTTGAGTTTTACGCCGGCGGGCTCGCGTTCGCCGGTGCAGACGACGATGCATTTGGTGATCCAGCCATAGCGCGCGTCGCCGGTCTCGAAGAAGGTAGCGCCGCGGAAATAATAGCTGCCGGGCTCGACCGGCCGGCCGGCGGCGAGCGCCGCCATCACCTCGGGCGGACCGTGGCGCAGCGCCAGGTTGCGGACATTGATCAGCGCGCCGTCGTCGGTCTGCAGCGTGTAGCGCGCCTCGAGCTCCGACACGCCGTCGCTGCGCAGGATCTGCCAATCGGCGCCGCCCGGCAGCACCTTGCCGCGGATGTTCGGCCCGGAAAATTCGCCGCCGGTGATCGGGACGATGCGGCGCGCTGCCCTTGCCGACGTCGCCGCAATCGAGCGGCGGGCCGACCGAGACGTCGGCCGCGAAGATCAATTCCAGCTGCGGCGGCGTATCCGCCATGGCCGGCTCCCGAACCATTGCATTGTGGGGACGAAATTCCGGATAATCGCCGCCGCACGCAGTCAATCACCAAGCCACGCTTTTGCAAAGCACGCGAGGAACGCCATGGATGTTCGCGCCGCCGTCGCCTTCGGCCCCGGCAAACCGCTTGAAGTGACCACCGTCCAGCTCGAAGGCCCGCGCGCCGGCGAAGTTCTGGTCGAGATCAAGGCGACCGGCATCTGCCACACCGACGAGTTCACCCTGTCGGGCGCCGACCCCGAGGGCCTGTTTCCGGCGATCCTCGGCCACGAGGGCGCCGGCATCGTCGTCGATGTCGGCGCGGGCGTGACCTCGGTGAAAAAGGGCGACCACGTCATCCCGCTCTACATCCCGGAATGCCGCAACTGCCCGTCGTGCCTGTCGCGCAAGACCAACCTGTGCACCGCGATCCGCACCACCCAGGGCCAGGGCGTGATGCCCGACGGCACGTCGCGATTTTCGCTCGATGGCAAGCCGCTGCACCACTATATGGGCTGCTCGACCTTCGCCAATTTCACCGTGCTGCCGGAAATCGCGGTGGCAAAAATCCGCGACGACGCGCCGTTCGACAAGGTCTGCTACATCGGCTGCGGCGTCACCACCGGCATCGGCGCGGTGATCAACACCGCCAAGGTCGAGCCGGGCGCGAAGGCAATCGTGTTCGGGCTCGGCGGCATCGGGCTCAACGTCATCCAGGGGCTCCGCCTCGCCGGCGCCGACATGATCATCGGCGTCGATCTCAACCCCGACAAGAAAGCCTGGGGCGAACGCTTCGGCATGACCCATTTCGTCAATCCGAAGGAGGTCGGCGGCGACCTCGTCGCACACCTCGTCAACATGACCAAAAGCGGCGCCGATCAGATCGGCGGCGCCGACTACACCTTCGAATGCGTCGGCAACGTCCACCTCATGCGCATGGCGCTGGAGAGCTGCCATCGCGGCTGGGGCCAGAGCATCATCATCGGCGTCGCCGGCTCGGGGCAGGAGATCGCGACGCGGCCGTTCCAGCTCGTCACCGGCCGGGTGTGGCGCGGCACCGCCTTCGGCGGCGCCCGCGGCCGCTCCGACGTGCCGAAGATCGTCGATTGGTATATGCAAAAGAAGATCGAGATCGACCCGATGATCACCCACACCATGCCGCTTGCCGACATCAACAAGGCGTTCGCGCTGATGCGCGACGGCAAGAGCATCCGCAGCGTCGTGGTGTACTAGAGCATGATCGCGAAAAGTGGAGACCGGTTTTCGGATAAGATCATGCTCAAAGAAAAAACCTAGACTATGATCCAATTCAACTGAATTGGATCATAGTCTAGGGCTTATGGGTCGCGACACGACGGTCGGCGCCGCGCCGCAAAATCAAATTCCAAACACGCAGGCTATGGCGACGATCAGCAAAACGCCGAGGCCGATCGTCAAAATCTCGATGCCGTCATAGCGCGACGCGCTTGAACGCTCGGTGACATGTGGGGGCATGACTCGTGCCTCCCTCTCTCACGTTGACAAACTGATGTTAGCGGATGGCGGGCAACTGTCCGGTCACGGTCGTAGGCTGGCCGGCCTTGACGAGTTGCGTCGTGCCGAGGTCGACGTCGCTGACGTGAGCGAACGTACCGATGGCCGCGACCAAAATCGCGCACAAAAGACCGACCACGACAATCTTCAAATGGGTCCGGCGGTCGGCACTGTAAATCGAATGATTCATCACGCTCTCCCAAGTGTTCTTATGTGTACTCAACGCGCTTCCAGGCCTTTGGGATGTGACCCCAAACACAAATACGCGTTTTTGTCTTTATGCTATTGAATATATTATGCTTTTTAAGGGGCGCCGCGGTCACTGCCAGTGCAAAAAGTCGTCCAAAGCGGCGCGCAGGCGCCCAAAAGCGCCGTCCCACTGACGGCTGTCGTCCTGCCGAAACAGCCGCGCCGTCGGGTACCAAGGGCTGTCGTCGCGATCGAGCAGCCAACGCCAGTCGGGGATGAACGGCAACAGAACCCAGACCGGTTTGGCCAGCGCACCGGCGAGATGGGCGACGCTGGTATCGACCGCGACGACCAGATCGAGGTTGGCGGCCAGCGCCGCCGTATCGGAGAAATCTTTCAGCTCTTCGCCGAAATGAATAAGGTCGCTCCGGTCTTGCAAAACGGCTGCGTCCGCGGCGCGAACGTCGCGTTGCAGGCTGACCAGTGTCGCGTCGATCCCCTTCAGCGGCGACAAAAACGCGGCGAGATCGATCGATCGATTTTGATCGTTGTTGTGCTCCGGCCGGCCGGACCAGGCCAAGCCTATGCGCGGACGCGTTTTTGGCGGCAGCCGCGCGCTCCAGTCCGCCGCCGTTTGCGCCGACGCACGCAGATAGGGCGTCTCGCGCGGTATCGTCGCGAGCCCCGTGCCGAACACCAACGGCAGGCTGAGCATTGGACAGTGCATATCGAAGTCCGGCAAAGGATCGCCTTTCGATACGATCTGCGCCGCGCCGGGAAGCGCCTGCATCAGATCGTGCAGCGACCTTTGCACCTCAAGGATCACGCGCCCGCCTAACGCCGCGATCCGTGGTGCGTAGCGGCAGAATTGAATGGTGTCGCCAAAACCTTGCTCGGCATGAAGCAGAATGGTCTTGCCGGCGACCTCCTGCGATCCGGTCAATTGCGGCTGCACGAAATTCCGCTTGGAGCGCTTGAACTGCTCAATGTCCCTCCACCATTCGTGCTTGGCCCAACCGCGCTCGAAATCGCCGGTCAGGAGCCGGCACAAACCCTCATTGTAGTGCGCCTCGGCGAAATCCGGCCGCGCCGCAACCGCGCGCGCGTGACACTGCAGCGCGTCGTCGAACCGCTTGAGCGCATGCAGGGTCACGCCGCGGTTGGTGTGCGCTTCGGCATAGTCGGGCTCGCAACGCCAGCGCACGATCATAGTTTGCCAATGCCTCGTCGAATCGCCCGAGCATGGTCAAGGCGTTGCCGCGGCTTGAATGCGCCTCGGGGTAATCGGGCTGCAGCGCCAGCGCCCGGTCGCAGCTCGCCAGCGCGTCGGCAAATCGTTTCAATTGAAAAAGGGTCACGCCGCGGTTGACGTGGACTTCGGCATTATCCGGCCGCAGCGCCAGCGCGCGATCGTAGCTCGCCAGCGCCTCGTCGAACCGCCGCAGCGCATGAAGCGTCACACCACGGCTGGCGAGCGCCTCGGCACTATCCGGCCGCAGTGCCAACGCGCGGTCGAAGCTCGCCAGCGCCTCGTCGAACCGATCGAGCGCGTGGAGCGCCATGCCGCGATTGGCGAATGCCGCGTCACCGGCCGGCCACAGCACGATCGCGGCATCATAGCTCGCCAGCGCATCCATAAAGCGCGCGAGCGCGTGGAGCGTGACGCCGCGATTGGTCAACGCCTCCGCATAGCCCGGGCGGAGCGCCAACGCGCGGTCGTAGCTCGCCAGCGCTTCGTCAAACCGCTCGAGCGCGTGCAGCATATTGGCCCGATTGTAATATGCTGCGGCGTGATCGGGCCGTATCGCAATGGCGCGGTCGAAGCTTGCCAGCGCCTCGTCGAACCGCCGCAGTTCCTGCAGCGTATTGCCGCGATTGAGCAACGCCTCGATAAAATCCGGCCGCGCGGCGATGGCCTGGTCGTAACTCGCCAGCGCCTCGTCGAACCGCTTGAGCGCACTGAGCACGATACCGCGATTGTTCAGCGCCAGGATGTTGTCGGGGTTTTTCTGCAGCGCCAGATCTATGTGACGGACCGCTTGCGCGGAATCGCCGCGTTGATGAAATATGAAGCCGAGCAGGTGTCGGGCGTCGAGCTGATCCGGATCGATGGCAAGGATTTGGCTATAAATTTCTTCCGCCTCGGCCAATCGCCCGGCTTGATGCAGCGCCAATCCTTGCGTCAGCAACGAAGCCACGTGGGGTGGTTCTGCGGGTTGCAGAGGAGCCATTGCGGAATCACGCTGTGCGGGGCGCTGGCTTGCTGTCTAATGTCCCCGAGGCCCGGAAGCCAGGAGGAAAACGTGAAGATCACCCGCGTCGAACCCATTCTCATCGCCGTGCCCTACGAGCACGGCGGGCCGAAGCCGATGCGGCCGTTCGGGCCATGGACGCACATGGAGACCTTGTTCGTTCGCATCGACACCGATGCCGGCCTCACCGGCTGGGGCGAGGCGTTCGGCTTTGCCGCTTCGGCGCTGACGCGGGAGGCGATTTTGCGCGTCGTGGCGCCGCTGTGCGAAGGCCGCGAATTCACCGACGTGCCCGCGTTCATGGCCGACTTGCAGCGCAAGCTGCACGCCATGGGACGGCATGGCCCTGTCAGTTTCGCGCTCGCCGGCATCGATATCGCGCTGTGGGACATTGCCGGCAAGGCGCAGAACGTGCCCATCCATCGCCTGCTCGGCGGGGCCACCCGGGACCGCATTCCGACCTATGCGAGCCTGTTGCGCTACGGCAAGCCCGATCTGGTCGCCCGTTACACCAAAGAGGCGATCGCGCGCGGCTATACCGCGATCAAGCTGCACGAGCATTTGGTCGAGACCGTCGCGCCGGCTCGCGAAGCCGCCGGCCCCGACATCGCGCTCATGGTCGACACCAATTGCGCCTGGCCGCCAGACGAAGCCGTCGAAATGGCGCGCAAGCTCAAGGTTTATGATCTTGCCTGGCTTGAGGAGCCGGTCGACCCGGTCGACGATTACGAAACCATGGCGCGCATCCGCCGCGACACCGGCGTCACCATCGCGGCCGGCGAGAATATCGGCCACGCCGCCGAGGCGCGCCACGCCATCGCGCTTGGCGCGCTCGATATTTTCCAGCCGAGCGTCACCAAGATCGGCGGCATCATCGCCATGGGCAAGGCGATCGACGTGGCGCAGCAGCATGGCATACGCGTCATGCCGCATTCGCCCTATTTCGGCCCCGGCCTGATCGCGACGCTCCACGTCATCGCCGCGCGCCTTCCCGAGGCCATGTGCGAGCGGTTCTATTGCGAGCTCGAAGCGACCCCGCTCGGCGCCGACACCATCGCGGCGCAGGACGGCCACATGAAGGTGCCGCAAGGACCCGGATTGGGCATCGACGTCGATGAAGGCGTGATCGCGCGCTACCGCGTGGCCTGACGCGCCGTCAGTCGCGCGGAACCCCGGCCTGCGTCTCGCCGTTAGCCTGAACGGCTGGCATCGCCGTGGCGTCTTTGCAATGGCCGCGAAAAACCGTCATCGCAAGAAAACCGTCCTGCGTGCGGCCGTTGCCCGCTATCGCCACGCCCGCGCGTCGCTGCACGCGCCGGCTTCGCAGCGCAGCCGCGTCGGCCTCGACTGGATGAATTTCTTCATCGCCGACGTCCAGACCGGCTTCGGCACCTTCACGGCGTTCTATCTCGCCCATCTCGGCTGGACGCAATCAAGCGTTGGCGTGGTGCTGACCGTCGGCGGGCTCGCCGCCGTGCTTAGCCAAATTCCCGGCGGCGCTCTCGCCGACGCGGTGACCTGGAAGCGCGGCCTGGTCGCGCTCGGCATCGTCATGATCGGCGCTGCCGCGCTGATCCTGGCGCTGGCGCCCTCCTTCCTGCTGGTGCTGTTTGCCTCGGCGCTGCAGGGCACGACCGGCGGCCTCATCACGCCGGCGATCGGGGCGATCAGTCTCGGGCTCGTCGGCCGGCGCGCGATGTCGGTACGCACCGGGCGCAACTATCGCTATGCCGCCGGAGGCCACGCGGCGACCGCGGCCTTGATGGGATTTACCGGCGCCTACTTCTCCCAAAGCGCCATCTTCATCGCCGCCGCGAGCTTGTGCATCCCCGCCCTGATCGCGCTCGGCTGCATCCGTTCTACCGACATCGACTACGCCAAGGCGCGCAACGCCGCGAGCGGCACCCACGCGCGCCACGCCCGCGTGCTCGACCTCGTCAAGAACCACAAGCTCGTGCTGTTCACCGGCGCACTCGTGCTGTTCCAGCTTGCCGACGCGTCGATGCTGCCGCTGGTCGGCGAAGGTCTGGCAACGACGGCCACCGAGCAGTCGCCGATTTGGCTGGCCGGCCTGATCATCGTGCCGCAGATCGTGGTGGCGATATTTGCTCCTTGGGTCGGCTATCATTCCGAAAAGCGTGGCCGCCGCCCGCTCTTGCTGCTCGGCTTTGCGCTCGAGCCCATTCGCGCCGCGCTCCTGGCCTTCACCGCCAACTACGAAATCCTCATCGTCGCCCAGGTGCTCAGCGGCATTACCGGTGCCGTCATTGGCGTCCTGACTATCGTCGTGATCGCCGACCTGACGGCGGGCACCGGCCGCTTCAACCTCGCCCAAGGCGCCGTAGGCGCGGCGAGCGGGCTGGCCGCGTCGTTCAGCACGCTGGCAACCGGCTTCTACTTTCAGGGATTTGGCCGCCTCAGCGGCTTCATCGTCATTGCCGCGGTGGCGGCCGCCGCCACGGTCGTGCTGTGGATCTTCCTTTCGGAGACCAAGCCGCCCGCGTATCGGGACTGAGTTGATTGGCCGGCGCACAACGCGCTTCAAGCGGCCCGCGGGTCTTGCCGCAGCACGATGGGACCATCGAAGACAAGCTCGGATGCCGGGACCGGACGGCTGAACAAATAGCCTTGCGCCAACTGGCAGCCGGCCGCCCGCAAGGCGATGAGCTGCTCCTTCGTCTCGACGCCTTCGCCAACCGTGGCAATGCCGAGACTGCGCCCGAGCCCGGCGACCGCACACACGATCGCGGCATCGGCCGCATGATGCGTCATGTTTTGGATGAAGCTTTGATCGATCTTGATCCGATCGAACGGGAACATCTGCAAATATGTCATGGACGAGTAACCGGTGCCGAAATCGTCGAGCACAATGGCAACGCCGAGATTCTTGATGGCGCGCAAAATGGCGAGATTTTTCGCATTGTTCTCCAAGAGAACCGTCTCGGTGATCTCAAGCTCCAGCCGCTCCGGCGGCAGAGCCGTGTCGGCGAGCGCCGACTTGAGAGCGCCCAACAGATCGCCGTGCTTGAACTGGGCCGGCGACAGGTTGACCGCCACCTTGAAACGCGACGGCCATTTGACTGCGTCCGCGCAGGCTTGCCTGAGGATCCACGCGCCGAGCGGAACGATCAGGCCGCTGTCCTCGGCGACCGGGATGAACTGATCGGGCAGCACGACACCCCGTTCGGGATGGCGCCAGCGCACCAGCGCCTCGGCGCCGCAACACTGCCGGCTTTCGAGATTGACGATGGTTTGATAATGCAACTCGAACTCGCCGCGCGCCAGCGCCTTGCGCATGTCATCTTCGAGCTCGCGGCGGTTACGCGCCTCCGCTTCCATGGCGGCGGTGAAGAAACAGTATCGGTTGCGTCCCTCGGTCTTCGCCTGGTAGAGCGCGAGATCGGCGTGCTTGACCAGCGCATCGACGTCGTCGCCATCCTGCGGCGCCAGCGCAATGCCGATGCTGGTTTCGAGGATGAGCTTGCGGCCGTTGAAGTCATAAGGCTCGGTGACGGCGGCGAGGATGCGATCCGCCAGCGTGATCGCGCCGGCTTTCTGATCCTTGCAGGGCGCCTGCAGCACGGCAAACTCGTCGCCGCCGAACCTCGCCACGCAGTCGACCTCGCGGGTGGTGTTGAGCAAGCGCCGGGCGATTTCCCGCAACAGCGCGTCGCCGGCCGGGTGGCCGAACGAGTCGTTGACGGTCTTGAAGCGGTCGAGGTCGAGCATCAGAACCGAGAATGCCTCGCCATGGCGCCGCATCCGCGCCAGCGCCGCGCTGACTTTTTCCGTAAACAGCGAGCGTTGGGCGAGGCCGGTCAGGACATCGTGGCGCGCCAGACGCTCGAGCTCGGCTTCGGTGCGTCTTTGCGCCGTGATGTCCTGGTGAATCGAAACCCAGCCGCCACCGTCCATCGCTTGAAGGCTGACGGAAACGGTGCGCCCGTCGCGCAATTCGTAGAGCGAGTGGGACAACCCCACCCTGGACACCTGGCCGAGACTATCGGTGACGAAGTTCGGCACGTCCCGCGGCACACTGCCCACAGCTGTACGTGCATCCAGGATGGCGCGAAATGAAGTACCGGGTTTGGTCTGCTCGGGCGTCAGGCGGTATATTTTGGCGAGTTGCGTATTGCTGATGATCAGGCGCTCCTTGCCGTCAAACATCGCCACGCCCTGGGACATGTTGTTGAGAGCGGCGTCGAGCTGCTGCGACTTCTGCGCCAGCGAAGCCTCGGAATTGCTCAAGAGCCGAACTTGCCTGGTCATCGCTCGCAGCAGATAGATCGAGAACAACAGAAATACCGCGCTGCCCAGTCCGATCGCCGCCGCACGCTGGCGCCAGATGGCGAGAGTCGTAGCCTCCGTGACCGAAATGTCGACGATCAGCGGATAGTCCGGCACCTTGCGGATCGACACGTAGCGAATATTGTCGTCGGCTTGGCCGAAAACGCGAAAGCCGCCGTCGCCTTTCGACAAAGCGTCGAGCCAAATGGCTTTGTTCGAAAGCGCCTTTCCCGCCGCGTCGGCGCCGTCCGGATGGCGGAATAGTATGATTCCGTCCGGATCGAGCAGTGTGAACAATAGGCTATGGACCGATTGGACGGCGCCATAGATATCCTCGAAATACTTGGTGTTGACCCCCGCGAGGACGATACCGACAAAGTTGCCCTTGGAGTCTTCGAGGCGCCGGGCAAAGACGATGGTCTGCTTGTCGTTGACCCGGTTAACGGCCGGGATCGAGGTCGTCAGTTGGCCGTCCCGCCGATCGCGCGCCTTCCAAAAGAAATCGCGGCCGGCGACGTTGAAACGTGTGGCCGTCCAACCGGCCGTGGAGATGACGATCTGCCCCTCCCTATCGGCAATCGCGATACTGAAAACCTGCGGCAGGCCGGCAAGGTCATTCGTCAGCACTTCCTGGAATTCACGGCGGCCAATCGCAACCTGAAAGTCGGCGGGAGAATCGATGTCGTGCCTCTCGACCGACTGCTTGATCTCGAGCAGCACGGTGTCGATCGACTTGAGCGAGCGTGACAGCTGGACGGCAAGAACCGACGCGATGTTTCCCGTTTCCGAGACGGCGGCACTGATGGCGTCGGCGCGCAGTTGCCCGATCGTCCAAACGACGGCACTGGCCGAAAGGCCGAGCAGGAAGATCGCGGCCCACCAAAGGCGACGCAGTGGAATTGTCCGAATGACGACCCCTGCCGCAGGTCCAGACACCTTTGCTGCACTGTCATGCCGCGCAAAAAGGCGGCGAAAACTACCAAACATCCGTTAGGGCCCATCAAAGCCGGCCCCTCAACACCTTCACGCCATTGTGGCTGATGGACCGCGAACGTCGGATTAAGGTGTTGGGTTAACCGGCCGCAAAAAATTCGCTGTTCTTTTGAGCTTTCGGCCGCGGCATGGCACGCGCGCCCGGCGCAATGCCCACGCCGCAACGGCCTTGATTTGGCGAAGGCCGCAAGAAAGGATTGCTGCCGGCGAGGACCAACGGGAGGGATGCCATGAGCGACGACGTGCACGAGGTCTATGCGATCCGTTACGGCCACCACTCCCGCCCGCGCGTCGGCGAATTACATCGACGGCGATCCGCACGACGTGCTGCAGCCGCTCGACTTCTTCGTCTGGGCGATCGTCGGCCCGTCCGGCACCATCGTGGTCGATACCGGCTTCGACGAGGCGATGGGCAAGAAGCGCCAGCGCGAGATGATCAAGCCGGTGCGCGAGGGGCTCGCCGCGCTCGGCATCGCGCCCGACAGCGTCAAGGACGTCATCATCAGCCACCTGCATTACGACCATTGCGGCAACTACGATCTGTTTCCGCAGGCGCGCTATCATTTGCAGGACCGCGAAATGGCCTACGCCACCGGGCGCTGCATGTGCCATCGGGCGCTGCGGCTGCCGTTCGAGGTCGAGGACGTCATTGCCATGGTGCGCAAGGTCTTTACGGGCCGTTGCGCCTTCCACGACGGCGAGGATCAGATCGTGCCGGGCGTCACCGTGCACCATATCGGCGGCCATTCGAAGGGCTTGCAGTCGGTGCGGGTGAAGACGCGGCTCGGCCACATCGTGCTCGCCGCCGACGCCTCGCATCTCTACACCCATATCGACGGCGGCCGGGTTTTTCCGCTCGTCTACAATGTCGAGGAAGTCGTCGAGGGCTATGAGACGCTGAAAAAACTCGCCGGCGCGCCGCGCCACGTCGTGCCCGGTCACGACCCGGCGGTGCTGATGCGCTATCCCGCGGCAAAACCCGGCCTCGAAGGCTGGGTGGCGCGGCTTGACGCCGAGCCGAAGGCTGCTTGAGGGTGCGGGCGACTGCGACGCGAGCCAAAACCCGATTCATTTTGTACACTGGCCGCCGGAAGATTTACCGGGTGCCCGGTGTTCTAAGGCATAGCGAGAAATTCATCCAACCATGCGGGGAGAACGACCATGATGCGGCTTCATTACGCCGGCGTAGCTGCCGCCTTGATTGCCAGCGCGTTCGTTGCGCAGGCGCAACAACAAGCGCCAGCCCAGGCCCCTGCCCCCGCGCCTGCCGCAGCGCCTGCGCCGCCGCCAACCGCGACCACCAAGGTCGCCGACAACGTCTATATTTTCCGCTATGTCGGCCATCAGGCGATGTTCATCGTCACGCCGGCGGGCGTGATCGCCACCGATCCGATCAGCCTGCGCCGGCCGGCAAAGCCCTATATCGACGCCATCCAGGCCGTGACCAAGGCGCCGATCAAATACGTCATCTATAGCCACAGCCATTTCGACCACACCGCCGGCGGCCAGCCGTTCAAGGATTTGGGCGCGACCTTCGTGGCGCAACGCAACGCCAAGGCGCGCATCCAGGCGCTCAAGCCGGCGGATGTGGTCGTGCCGGATCAGGTGGTCGATGACAAGAAAGTCATCACGCTCGGCGGCACCACGCTCGAACTGCTCTATCTCGGCAAGAACCATTCCGACTCGACGCTGGTGATGCGGCTGCCCAAGGAGAAGATCATCTTCACGGTCGATTGGATCCCGATCCAGGGCGTGCAATTCCGCGAAATGGCCGACACCTATATCCCCGACATCGAGGATGGCCTCAAAAAGGTGATCGCGATGGATTGGGAAACGCTCATCCCCGGCCATCCCGGCCCGGGCGGCAAGCAGACCGGCACCAAGGACAACGCCCGCGACCAGCTCGCGTATCTGCAGGACCTCTCCGCGGCGGTGAAGCAGGAGGTCGCCCAAGGCAAATCCTACGACGACGCGGTGAAGGATATTTCGCTGCCGAAATATTCGGCATGGCCGAACTACAAGGCGTTCCTGCCGATGAATATCGAGCGCTATTACGATTTCTGGAATCGCGGCATTTAGTCCGGCTGGCGATCCGGAATCACCACGATGTTGACGAGGCCTCCGGGCCTCGTCTTCACTTCGGCGGCGCCTCGTCGACGCTATTCGGCCTTGATGCCGGCGAAGCGGATCACCTTGCCCCACTTTTCGGTCTCGTCGGCGACGAGCTTGCCGAAGTCGGCGGGCGAGCCGGGAAGCAACGAGGCGCCGAGCTCGGCGAGCCGCGCTTTGGTCGCGGGATCGGCGAGGATCGCGTTGACCTCGCGATTGAGCTTTTCGACGATCTCGGCGGGCGTACCCTTCGGCGCGACGACGCCGTACCAGGCGCTGGCCTCGTAGCCCGGCACGTAGTCGGCGACCGTGGGCAATTCCGGGAACAGCTCGATGCGCGCCGCCGAGGTCACCGCCAGCGGCCTGATCTTGCCCGACCGGATGAATTCGACCGAGGTCGGCACATTGTCGAACATCAGCTGCACGCGGCCGCCGATCAGGTCGATCATCGCCGGCGCGCCGCCGCGATACGGCACGTGCACGATGTTCACGCCCGGCCATCATCTTGAACAATTCGCCGGCGACGTGGAGCGTCGAGCCGACGCCCGACGAGCCGAAGTTGAGCGCGCCGGGATTGGCTTTGGCATAAGCGATCAATTCGGGAATGGTCCGCACCGGCAGCGACAGATTGACGTCGACGACGTCGGGAAAGCGGATCAGGCCCGCCACCGGATCGATGTCGCGGAGAAAATCGAAGTTGAGCTTGTCGTAGAGGGCGGCATTGGTCGCGTTTGACGGCGAGGCGAGCAGCAGCGTGTAGCCGTCCGGCGCGGCGCGCACCACCGCTTCGGTGGCGATATTGGTGCCGGCGCCGGCGCGGCTCTCGACGACGACTTGCTGGCCGAGCCGGTCCGACAGCCATTGCCCGAACAGCCGCGCGGTCATGTCGGCGGAGCCGCCGGGAAGATAGCCGATGATGAGGTGCACCGGCCGCGACGGATAGGTCTCCGCCCGGGCGCGCGCGGCAGCGCCGGCATCGCCGCAGCGCCGGCGGCCAGATGCACAAAATTTTCGGCGCGGAAGTGTCATATTTTGCCGCCTACTCCACCTTGATATTGGCTTCCTTGATGATCGGCTCCCACAGCACGGCATCGCCGGCATTCTTGGCGGCAAGCTCTTGCGGCGTCGAGCCTTGGGCCACCACGCCGAGCGGCGCATATTTTTCCTTGATCGCCGGCTTGGCCCAGCATCGCGATCATGTCGGCGTTTATTTTCTTGATGATGTCGGGCGGTGTTTTTGCCGGCAGTAGAGCCCGTACCAGGACGACACGTCGTAGCCGGGCACGCCCGATTCCGCGACCGTCGGCAATTCCGGCTCATCGGGGAAGCGTTGCGCGGTCGTCACCGCAAGGCCGCGCAGCTGTTTCGAGCGCACCGGCTGCAACAGCGAGCCGGTGGTATTGAACATGACATCGAGCCGGCCGGTCATGAGGTCGGTCATCAAGCCATCGGTCATGCCGCGATAAGGCACGTGGGTCATTTCGAGCTTGGTCATGTGCTTGAACAATTCGCCGGCGAGATGCGGCACCGTGCCGACGCCCGGCGACGCCCAACTGACCTTGCCGGGATTGGCCTTGGCGTAAGCGATGAAGTCCTGCAGCGTTTTGAAATTCGAATTATTCGCCGACGGCGATGATGTCGGGATAAGTCCCGATCAACGACACCGGCGCGAAGTCGACCGCCGGGTTGAATGTCAGCGTCGAGAACAGGAAGGCTTGCACCTGGGGCGATCCCGGCGCCAGCAGCAAAGTGTAGCCGTCGGGCGGGGCATGGGCGACGGCGTCAAGCGCAAGCCGCGCTCCGGCACCGGGCCGGTTCTCGACGATGACCTGCTGGCCCCACATATCCGACAAGCCATTGACGACGATGCGGGCCGCCAAATCGGCGCCGCCGCCGGGCGGAAAACCGACGATGAGCTTTACGACGCGGGACGGATAGGTATCCGCGCGCGCCGCGCGCGCCAAGGGCGCAAACGCGGCAGCACCGGTCAATTGCAAAAAGCGGCGGCGCGGAAATTCCATGATATCTCCTTTGCGAATGAATGCGATGAGGCCGGTCACTGCCCCCATGCGAGCTTGGCAGCCCGCCCCGGCGCCAGCGAGGCTACAGGACTTGTCCGGTCGCGCGGAAGAGCAAAGCGGCGCTTGCGTCAAATTGCACAGGCCGGTCATGCCGCGCGGGTGGCGACATGTGACTTGGCGACATGTGACTTGGCGACATGTGACTTGGCGACATGTGACTTGGCGACATGTGACTTGGCGACATGTGACTTGACGACATGTGACTTGGCGAGGTCACTGGCAACCGTGCGCCCGCTCGTCGTTGCGGATGTTTTGCACCTGCGTGCGCTCGTCGTTGGAAAAGACCTGCTGATAGACATAGTCCTGATCGTTATAGGTGCAGCCGGTATTGCCGAAATGATCGATGGCGCGCTTGGTTTGAAAACAATAGCCGTGCGACTTGTAATACGAATTCCTGGCAACCCACAGCTGCTCGCATTGCGCCGCATTGGCCTGCTGGTGGACTTCAGATACCAAGTGCCGGCTATTGCGATGACAATACAGCATGCGGCCGCGATGCCGATCGCTATCAGGTTGCGCCGCCACCAGGGTATTGCGGCCGGGATTGGGGCCGCGGCGATCGGGAAGGCTGGCGCAGGCCGCGCAGCGGCTGCGCCCGCAGACGGCGATTCGATCCGCAGCAGCGCCTGCACCGCTTCGCCCAGCCGGTGCAGATGGCTCTCGACCGGAGGCGTGAGCGCATCGAGCCAATGCACCGTGCCGATGAAATATTCCAGCGACTGGGTCGGCGTGATGTTTTCGATCCGCAGCGGCACGATCGGAATGCCCTTGTTGACCGCACGCTCGACCTCGCGCCCCACCTGCGGCGACTGGTTGGCATGGGACGAAAAGACCAGGACCATGACGCGCGATTGGTGGATCGCATCGACGATCGAGGCGCCGTATTCGGCACCCGGCATGACGTCGCGGGGCGCGATCCAGCAGCGAATACCGAGCGATTCGAGCATCGCGCAAGCGGCGTCCGCGGTCGGCTTGTCCAGAGTCGAGTAGCTGATGAAAGCGTCGAATGCCATCTGCGCGATGCCATCAAGCAAACCGAACATACAATTATCACGTGCCGTTGCGGGCGTCACCGCCGTATCGCCACTTATACGGACTATTGCGGCTCGATTTTCGCCGCCTTGACCGCTTGCGCGTAACGATCGGCCTCGGCGTGCAGGAAAGCCGCAAACTCGGCGGGCGACATGTCGGTCGGCTCGTAGCCGGCCTGCACGATGGCGTCGCCGACGGCGGGCTCCTTCAGCACGGCGCGGATCGCCGCGTTGAGCTTGGCAATGATATCCGGCGGCGTCTTTGCCGGAGCGAGCCAGCCCTCCCAGGAGCCTTCGATGTCGAAACTCGGCAAGGTATCCCGGATCGGCGGCACGTTCGGCAATTCGGGCAGCGGCTTCTTCCCCGTAAATCCGATCGCGCGCAACTGGCCGCTGGTGACAAAATTCGACGCGGTCGGCGACGCGAATGCCAGATCGACCGTGCCGGCAAGCAGCGCGGTCATGATCGGCGCCGCGCCGCGAAACGGCATGTGCTCCATCTCGATGCCGGCCTTGGCGCAAAACAAAGCCGCCGCCAGATGCAGCGTATTGCCGACGCCGGCCGAGCCGTAGAGCAAGCGATGGGTTTTGGCGTAATCGATGAGCTCGGCGATGGAGTGCACCGGCAGGTCCGGGCGCACCATCACCAGATAGCCGTCGCTGATGCCGATATTCGCGACCGGCGCAAAATCGCGGAAAATATCGAACGGCAGCGTCTTGTAGACGCTCGGATTGATGACGAAGGCCGGCGGCACGTTCAATAACGTGTAGCCGTCGGGATCGGCGGTCGCGACGGCCTGCATGCCGACGATGCCGTTGGCGCCGGTGCGGTTCTCGACGATCACGGATTGGCCGAGCGGCTTTTCGAGCGCGCCGGCGATGATGCGCGCGACGATATCGGGCGCGCCGCCCGGCGCGAACGGCACGATCAGGCGGATCGGCGCGGGAGGGATATTGCTCGCGCCGCGGCGAGCGACGCCCCCGCGAACACGGCAAGGACAACCAGGGCGAGATGCCATCCGGAACGGTGCGGCGCTGTCACGGCTTTAAGTCTCCACGATCGCCGCTAGATTACCGAGCCATGTCGGCGTCGCGACGTTTCTAGCAGAAGCGCCCCGTCCAGGGAGGATCACAATGCGCGGGCATGTCATGCGAAATTGTCGCGCCCAAAACTACTGGGCCATTGTGCCGGTCGCCCTGCTCGCCGCCTTCTTCGCCGCCTCGCCGCCGCGCAGACGCCGGGGGCGTTCGCCGGCAAGACGGTGACCATGTATCATCGGCTTCGGCCCCGGCGGCGGCTACGACCTGTGGGCGCGGGTGGTCGCCCGCCATATCGGCACGCACCTGCCGGGCAATCCGACCGTGAACGCCGCAGAACCTGGAAGGCGCCGGCAGCTATCGCGCCGCCAACTTCATCTACAACGTGGCGCCGAAGGACGGCACCGCCATGGCGCTGATCGCGCGCGACGCCGTGCTCGGACCGTTGACCGGCGCGCCCGGCGCGCAATTCGACGCCACCAAATTCTCCTGGCTCGGCACGCCGGCGATCGAGACCAATGTCTGCATCGCCTATCACACCGCGCCGGTGAAGACCGCGCAGGATCTCACCAAAAAGGAGCTCGTCGTCGGCGACAACGGGCCCGGCACCGGCACGCATTCCTACCCGATCGCGCTCAACGATATCCTCGGCATGAAATTCCGCATCGTCGGCGGCTATCCGTCGTCGGCCGACGTGTTTCTCGCCATGGAACGCGGCGAGGTGCAGGGCATTTGCGAAAGCCTCGACAGCGTCAAGGTGCGCCAGCCCGACTGGATTCCGAACGGCACGGTCTCGGTGCTGTTCCAAGGCGGCACCAAGCCCAACCCGGAACTGAAGGACGTGCCGTTCGTCGTCGATCTCGCGCAAAAGCCGGAAGACAAGCAGGCGATCGAATTCCTCTATGCCGGCCAGGGCATCGGCCGGCCCTTCATCGCGCCGCCCGGCCTGCCGCCGGACCGGCTGAAGATGCTGCGCGACGCCTTCGACGCGACCATGAAGGACCCGGACTTCATCGCCGAAGCCAATTTGCGCAAGCTCAACCTCGACCCGGAGGACGGCGAGCAGCTCGAAGCGCTGATCAAGAAGACCTATGCCACGCCGAAGCCGATCATCGATCGGATCGCCAAATTGATTCAGTGAGGGCTTGTTTAGCGATGGCGAGCGTGCTGGCCGCCGTTGCAGCCGCGCTTCGCGCAGAAACAGGAACAGCCCGGTCGCCACCACGATGGCCGAGCCGATCAGCAGGCTAACGGTCGGAACATCGCCCCAGACCAGAAATCCGATCATGAGCGACCACACCAGCATCAGGTAGTAGAACGGCGTCACCGCCGCCGCGGGCGCCAGATGCAGCGAGCGGGTCCAGAACCATTGCCCGATCGCATTGGTGAAGCCGGTGCCGAACAGCAGCACCGCATCGAGCGGCGTCGGCCAGCGCCAGCCGAAAAACAGCAAAAAACTGTGAAAGAACGCCAGCACGGTCAGCTGCCAGATCACCAGCGTATTGGCCAATTCCGTCCGCGTCATGCCGCGCACCGCAACCGTGACGCTGCCGTACATGATGGCGTTGACCAGCGCGAACAGCGCGCCGAGCGTCAGCGAATTGGCGCCCGGATTGGTCACGATCAGCACGCCGATAAAGCCGATCAGCAACGCGGCCCACCGCGCCGCCGCCGGCCCGCTCCCGCAGCCACACGATCGACACCAGAGCGGCAAACAGCGGCGAGGAGAAATTGATGGCGACGGCGCCGGCGAGCGGCATCAGGCTGAAGGCGAGCAGCAGCGACAGCTGCGAGATCGACTGCGACATGCCGCGCAGGATGTGATCGCGCGGCCGTCGCGTCGCGAACACCGACAGACCGGACACCGGCAGTATCACGGCGGCGCCGGCGATCAGCGACGACAGCGAACGCAGGAACAGCACCTCGCCGACCGGATAGATGCCGACCAGCCATTTGCTGGCGGCGGACGCGCCCGCAAACAGAATGGTGGCAACGATCATCAACAGGATGCCGCGCGGCACGTCCTCGGTGCGGCCCATCATCCGCTTGAGATCGGCGGGCGCCGCCGGCGCGGGCGCGACGGGCGGAGCACTGCGCGCATCCGCCTGATTTTTGCCGGTGAGCTCGTCCATCCCCTGGCCGCGTATTAGTTTCGCGAGGTCCATCCCACCCGCGCCACGGGTCTATGACGCGGTTGCCGCTTTGGCAATCGAGCGCCGGCGGATTTGCGGCCGATCGGGAGCTGAAGCTGAGTGGGTTGGCGCGCTCGCATATTCGTCACGAAAGCGTGAACTCAGAGAGATTGGTTCCGAGCGCAAAATTGCCACACAACTTCACATAGTATTCCCGGAAGGCGCACCAAGCGACGAGGCGCGCTTCGACCGGCGACGATCCCGATCAAATTGCGCTCGTCAGCTGGCGCGGCGATCTCCTGGAATCGCGAAAACGCGAGGAACTCACAGCCGTCTGAAACCGCTCAGTTCGCGATCAGGCACCAAGGGAGGCGTGAATATGCTTGTTTTGTATGTTGCGCTGGGTGGAGCAGGTCTGGCGACCTTGGCGTTTGCATTGAAAGTCTGCAAGACCGTGCTCGACCGCAGATATTATCAAAATCAGGGCGTGGCATTCGTTACAACATACCCGTTCATCGGGTCGGAAGTCGATGTGACCGATCTGATAGGTAAAAATAAAACGAGAGATTATTTGTACGTGAAGGAGAATAGAGCCGACTTTGTCGGCAGCATACGAGGTTTTGATATCCAATTATACGCCGTGAACAAAGAGACTACGGAGATATTGATAAATCCGTCGACTATCGGGACATACACCGACAGAGACACCCCGGCATTGTATTCATTTGGACAGCTTTCTCCATCCGCCCTTACGTTCACACCCATAAGAACCGAATTTTTTCATGACAGGAAGGCGAACATACTGAGAGGCTTTGAGCTGGAAAGAATGGACGAAATATCGCGACGTCTTGCTCGCGATTATGGCGATAAACATGCCGGCGCCAAAATTCTCGATATGAAGCAGGTTGTCGGCGATTGGACCAGAGACGTCATGGGAGAGTACGTATGGGGACGCGAAGCGATGAACGCAAATGTCTCGTATAAAGATCGCAGCGGAAAGAAGTTACAAGCACCGTTCATGTTTGCACTGAACCAAACATTTACACGGTTGCGTTTCTATTCCAATCGGTTTTGGAACAGAGTGTATTTTCCGATCGCCACTTGGCCGGTTACGAGGGAAGCCAGATTTTTGCAGTATAACATAAGGTGTTTGCAAGCGCATTTGGCGTTGGCTCTCAAAAAAGAAGCCGCGCCCAATAGCGTATCCTACGACGTGATGAAAGCGAATGGACAGCTTGGAATCCCGATGCAAATCACTCGCGACGATTTGCTGACGGTGTCGATCGCCGGGCTGGACACCATGCAATCGGCGATACTCGCGAGTCTTTGGTATCTTTTGCTTCCGGAAAACAAAGAATGGAAGCAAAGGATCCTGACGGGCAATGATTCAGATCAAGAGCAGATCTTGGAAGCGTGTATCTACGAGGCCGTCAGGCTTGATCCTCCCGGCTCTGTCATCAATAACAAAGTCATAACGGACTTCGAGATGCAGGTGTCCGGGAGAAAGTACCGCCTGAAGAAGGGAACCCGGATCATGCAGAATATACACGCACTGCATGCCAAATACGGGGATGCGTTTCGGCCAGAGCGCTACCTGGAGACTCAAAGCAAACAGGGCTTATATGTCATGCCGTTTGGGAAAGGCAAACGTAGTTGCCCCGGGCGAGCGATTGGCATGTTGATGGCAAAAAATTATGTCATCGAATTCATCACCAGAAATCCCACGGCGACGATCATGAACATCGAGGACGAGCACATCCATTTCAATAACCTTTCTCGTTCCAAGCTCATGATCAGCACTGTCTCGTGATAGAGAAAAAATGGAGAAGGTAGAAAAAATAACGGCTGACAGAGAGAGAATAGCGGCGATGTGAGTTGGCTTTCTGAATTTCGGACGAGATTTGATAAGTCGATGTGAACAAAACCTATCCATAATGCTGGCGGAGGAAAGTCACGACAACGCTCAATAGGACGAGAGCGACAAAGCCCCAAAATATCCGTCCCCACGCTTGGTGACCGCCGCCATAGACCGGCGATTTTTTGGATTTCTTATTCATGCAGCGACAGCCAATTCCATTTTTCCAATAAACGTCGGGTCGTCATCGTCGGCGCACGAGTTGTTCATCCGCTTCGACATCTGCCACTTTGGCAGCAGGTCATTGGACGCGCGCTTCAAAGAACTCAATCCCTGTTTCAGTGCCGGCAAGGCTCATAGTCCTTTTCGGCGAACATTTGAGATCACTGGCGCGCTCGGAGGGATTCGAACCCCCGACCCCCAGATTCGAAGTCTGGTGCTCTATCCAGCTGAGCTACGAGCGCGGCGGCCGCACATTAGTGCATGATCCGGAAAAAAGCATGTCCTTGATCCGGGATCGCCGGCTCGCGTTACGGCAAGTGAAACATGATCAGTTGGTCGGTGGTGCCGCCGCCGCCCGGCTCGAGCGAGCCGCCGACGAAGTAGGCGTTGTCGCCGATCGTGCCGCCGCCGAAGCCGTGCCGGCCGTGCGGCATCGGCGCCAGCGCCGTCCAGCGATCGGTTTTCGGATCAAAACCTTCGTTTTCCGGGAATGTGTGATCGGGCGGCAGCTCGCCGCCGAGCACCAGGATCATGCCGTGATAATAGGCGCCGGCAAGGCCGCTGCGCGGCGTCGGCAGCGGCGCAGCCGACGTCCATTTGTCGGTCGCCGGATCGTAGACCTCGTGCAGCCCGGTGCGGTCGACCGGTCCCTTGAAGCGGCCGCCGATGGCATGAATTTTTCCATCCACCGCGATGACGACCAGATGGTCGCGCGGCGTCGGCAGCGGCGCCGCTTCGCTCCATTGTCCGGTTTGCGGGTCGAAAACTTCGTGGGTCGCCACCACGACGCCGTCGAGGCCGCGGCCGCCGATGACGTGAATCTTGCCGTCCACCGCAGCGGCGCCCACCGAGCCGCGCGGCCCCTTCATCGGCGGCAGCACGCGCCAAGTGTCGGCTTTCGGATCGTATTCGAAGGCGCCGGTGCCGGCGCCCTTGTGCACCGAGCCGACGAAGCCGCCGAAGGCGTAGATTTTGTCGGCAGCCACCGCGACGCCGAGATGATCGCGCCCGTCGGGCAGCGGCGCGCGGGCGCGCCACGAATCGGTCGCCGGGTCGTATTCGTCGTGATACGGCCCGGCCGTTCCGCTCACCGAGCCGCCGAGCGCATGCAGCTTGCCGTCGAACGCCACTGCGGCGACTTCGGCGCGCGGCGCCGGCAACGGCGCTTTCATGGTCCAGACCCCTTGTGAAGAAGTCCCTTGTGAAGAAGTGCCGGTAAAGTGCCGGGCGGCGCTTGCCCGTTCACCGTCGCGATCAAGGTCAAGCTCCACGCCAGACCCGCGAGCAGCACGGTGCCGACGGCAAGAACGCGCTGCGATGCAATAGCTCTGTCGGCCACGACGGTTTTCTCCGCTTTCCTCCCGGCTGCTTGTCGCGCAACCGCCACCATCGGCACTTTGTCATCCACACCGATCCGCCGCAGCAAAAATCTTGCTGCCTGTCGCGGCGGACGGAACTTCGGCCGGTTCCCGCTATGCCACGCCCGCCTAGGTGCCATGCCCCGCATCTCGGCCCGGGAACTGCAGCCATTAGCCCTCCGTTATCGTTGACCAGACGATCGAAAGACGGAGGCCTTTCATGTCGGACTATCGGAACTCGGAATTTGACTACCGCAACGATCCGTTGCGGCGCGACCCGGCCTATGATCCCGATGCGCGCGCCATGAATGCGACGTGGGGATGGATTGCCGCGGCCGTGTTCATTGTCGTGGTGCTGGCGGTCGCCTTTGGCATCGGCCACGAGCCTGGCCAGTCGGGCACCAACACGGCAGCCAATGACATAACGCCGCCTGCGGCGACACGCATGGCGCCGCCGCTCACTCCGGCGCCGCCGGCCAATACCCCGCGCCGCGCCACGCCGACGCCGAACTCGCCGGCTGCCCGATAAAAACAAAAAAATAGCTTCGCCAATGCTGCCAACTCGACGGCCCCGGCTCGCTGCCGGGGCCGTTTCGCGTCAGTCTGCAACCTCGCGCGCGATGTCGAGCGGCGCGCGGGTCACCGTCACGCCGCCGGCGTCGCTCAAGCGCACGACATTGATCGTGCCGGCATATTCGGGCGAGCCGGAATAATAGGCCGGCACCACGCCGTTGCCGACGCGCACGGCACGATTCCAATGGCCGAGCGCCACGTAATCGGCGCCGGTCGCGGCGATTTCGTCGTCGCCGATCAGCCAGGACGGCCGCGGGCCGATGCTGCGATCGGGTTTTGGCTCGTAATGGCCGTGCGCCATGGCGATCAGCCAGCGGCTGCGGCGCGCGCGCACCGTCTCGAACGGAATCATGTCGTCATAGTCGCGGTGCGGCCGGCCCCAGACTTCGAGCTTAAGATCCGGAAAAGCCACGGCGTCGTCGTGGGTGACGCCGATGACATGCAGGTTTTTCACCGCCTTAAGCGGACCGTCGCGATAGATCGCGGTGGCGATGGCCGGGTCGTGATTGCCGGGCAGGATGACGACCGGGCAGCGCCGCAGCCCCGATCACCGCCGCCGCCTGTTCGATCAGGTTTTGCGGCACGCGATGGCTGTCGAAAGTATCGCCGGCGAGCAGCACCACGTCGGCTGAAAGATCGCGCGCGGCGCCGAGCACGCAGCCAAGCCCGCGCGTGCCGTCGCCGCCGTGCAGCCGCGCGGTGTAATCGTGATCGACGTGCAGGTCGGAGCTGTGAACGACGACGATGTCGCGGGTGGGCGGGTGCGGCATGCAAAGTAAAGCGTGGGCCCTGTTTCAGCCCCTGCTTTACTGCACGCGCGGCAAAGATGCCAACGGTTAAGTCAGGCCCGACCTCAGCCCGTCGCGGCAATGCCGGTGCGCCGGACGTGGCCGACGAATTTGGCGCCGATTTCGTAGCCGAGGCGCCAGACCACCCGGTAGATGCGCTCCTTGGCGCCGATATCGTCGCCGGACAGCAGCAGGACAAAATCGTCGGGCACATCGAAGCCCTCGACATGGAGCCGCACGCCGCCGTCGGAAATATCGGTGATCAGGCAATCGCGCGGCAAGGTGCCGCTGCCGAACTGGATTTTCGCCACGCGGTTGATCTGGCGGCGCCGCGACCTGCGGCGCTCCTCCACGGACGGCGAGACTTTTGGCTTCAACAAGACTCGAGGCTTCAACGCATTCATGCGCACGGCCTTCTGTGTTGCGGTCGCGCGCAAGCTTCGGCGACAGCCCCGGCTACCCTCGGGCGAAATACGTAACAGGCGGCGATTGCAGCGCCGCTAAGGGGCTCGCCGGCATTTACCTCGCATTTTCTTGAAATTTGCGCTTTGTCGGGTCCGCCGGCACGACTACGTCTCGAACGCCGGATCGATCGGCACGCGGTAGCCGTTGGCGAGCCGGTTGGTCTCGTTCGCCATGCCGACCACGGCCATCAGCTCGCCGAACATCGCTTCGGTCATGCCGGCCTTGCGCGCCGCGGCGCCATGGCTGGCGATGCAATAGCCGCAGCCGTTGGTCACGCTGACCGCGAGATAGATCATCTCCTTGGTCACCGCATCGAGCGCGCCCGGCGTCATGATCTCCTTGACGCTCTCCCAGGTGCGCTTGAGAGACGCGGGATCGTGCGCCAGATATTTCCAGAAATTGTTCACGTCCTCGACGCGGCGGGTGCGCTTGATATCGTCGAACACGGCGCGGACGTCCGGTGTGGCGTCGCGATATTCGATCGGACCGGGTGCGCTCATGACGATGACTCCTCGATTGATCGGTCTCGACGGCACGTTAGCGGGACTTAAGCCTTCGCACCACCGAGGCGCCAATTGACCAGGAACACGCCGACGACACAGATCGCCATGCCGAAGAGCGCCAGCGGCGCCAGGCGCTCGTCGAACAGAAGCCACGCCATCAGCGCCGTCACCGGCGGGGTCAGGTAGAACAGGCTGACCACCCGGGTCGCCGCGGCGCGGCGGATCAGGAAATACAGCAACCATATGGCGCCGAACGACAGCACGAGAACGAGCCAGCCGAGCGCGAACAGGAACTGCGGCGTCCAGTGCACCACGCGCGTCTCGAAGACGAGCGCCGCCAGCATGAACAGGACTCCGGCGGCCGCATATTGCACGCTTAAAGCCGGCCGCCAGTCGATGCCGCCGCCGAACCGCTTCTGGTAGAGCGTGCCGACAGTGATGCCGAAGAGCGCCACAATGGCGAACAGCCAGGCCAGCGGCGTGGTCTCGCCGGTCGCCATCTTCTCGTGCACGATCAGATAAACGCCGGCAACGCCGAGCAACAGACCGAGCCATTGCCGCGGCAACACCCGTTCGCCGAGCCAGCGATTGGCCAGCGTCGAGGTCAGCACCGGCTGCAGGCTGACGACGAGCGCGATCAGGCCGGCGGACAGCCCGTTCTCGATCGAAGCGAACACGCCGCCGAGATAAAAGCCATGCACCAGGGTGCCGGTCACGGCGCTGTGCAATAGGCCGGCGCGGTCCGGCCATTTCGGCCGGGTGAGCACGATGACGATCGACGAGCAGCAGCACGACCGCGATCATGCGCAGCGACAAGAACGTCATCGGCTCCGCATAAGCCAAGCCGAATTTGGCGCCGATGAATCCGGACGCCCACAACACGACAAAGACGGCGGGCGCCGAAAAGATGGCAAAGTCTTCAAACGCTACGTGGCATTGTTTGCTTGCCGGTTTTGCTGCGCTGTTCCCCGCATAGGCGATGTAGCCGACGATGTCGACAACGGCGGCGGCGCTTAACGGCCTCTCGCGTTTTGCGAGAGGCGAGCTCACGGCACGATCGCCGATAGCCCAGACGTGATTGGGCGATTTGAATCGATTTTGTGGCGGTCCGATCACCGCCGCGGAAATCAGGATTGCAAATGCCTGCGAACCATTTAGCCCGATAACGATTGGTCCAAGGCAGAATGCGGTCCACACGGCGGGCGCAGAACGGCGCCGAAGGCACCCTCCCCGCCGTCGGGACATGGAGATACGCATGCCGCGCCCGATCACGATGCTCATTGCCGACGACTCCCACGTCACGGTGCAGCTTCTGACCGAAGCGGCGCGAGCTTCGAAACTGCCGCTCCGGCTCAGCACGACCGACAATGGGCGCGACTGCCTGACCCTGCTGAACGGCTCCAATATCGATCTCGCCTTCATCGACGTGCATATGCCGGAGCTCTCGGGCACCGAGGCGTTCTGGTCGGCGCGCAAGCTCGGCATCAAAACCTTCGTGACGCTGATGTCGAGCCCGCCGGCCGCCGAAGCGGTCGACATGGCGATCAAGCTGCGGGCCTACGAATTCCTGTTCAAGCCGTTCGCGCTCGGCGATGCGCTGACGATCATCAAGACCTATGGCCGCATTTCATCGCCCACCAAGGTGCTGATCGTCGACGATTCGTCGTCGGTGCGCCAGATCGTCCAGAAGATCCTGCGCGGCAGCGTGTTCAATTGCGAGATCGCCGAGGCCGGCGACGGCGAAACGGCTTTGACGCTCGCCCGCGATACGCAATTCGACGTGGTGTTCCTCGATTGCAACATGCCGGGCATGAGCGGCATCGCCACCATGAAACGGCTTGCCCTCATCCAGCCGTCGCTGAAGATCGTCATGATTTCGTCCGAGCACAACGCGACCAAGCGAAAACCAGGCGCTCGACGGCGGCGCTTGCGCGTTTCTGCACAAGCCGTTCAATTCGCAGGACGTCGACCAGGTGCTGCACGCGGCCTTCGGCTTGCGCTCGCCGAACCTGAAAGTGAACAGCACCGCGCCGAATTTCGACGTGGCGATCGAGGGCAGCACCATCCGCCTCGCCCACCGGACGAGCGGCCACATCTTCGAATATCTGTGGTGCGAAAAGCCGCCTTACCTGCGCAACGCCGTCGTCCACGCCGCCGCCGCCTGCACCGTCGCGCCGAGCCAGGTCGCGGCGGTCGCGGAGAAGACGGCGTTGCTGCAATTGCGCATCGGCCCGCCTGCTGGCGGCTTAAGCGGCCCGATTGTTGTCGGCCGGCCCGGCGACAAGGCACAATCGGCCCGGCAGCAAACCGAGCGAGCGCGACCATGCCGAAGACCCCCGATTATTTCGCCGGCAAGACCATCATCATCACCGGCGCCGGCGAGCGGCATCGGCCGCGCCACGGCGCTTATTTTCGCCCGCGAGCACGCCAATGTGGTGTGCGCCGACATCAACGAAGAAGGCGCGCGCGCCACCGCCGAACAGGTCAACGGCGCCGGCAGCCAGGCGCTGGCGCTGAAAGTCGACGTCACCTCGCGCGCCCAGGTCGACGCCATGGTGACCCGCGCCATCTCCGCCTTCGGCCGCGTGCATTTCCTGTTCAACTCGGCGGGCGCCGCGATCCGCCGCGCCAAGTTTTTGGAGATCGACGACGCGCTGTTGCAAAAGACCTTCGATCTCAACGTCAACGGCACGCTCTACGGCATGCAGGCGGTGCTGCCGCACATGCTCAAGAACAAGGAGGGCGTCATCGTCAACATGGCGAGCATGGCGCACCGCCGCGGCGGTCCGGGCTCCTCGGTCCATTACGCCGCGGCCAAGGGCGCGGTGGTGTCGATGACCATGGGCGTGGCGCGCGAATTCGCCGCCCAAGGCATCCGCGCCTTGTCGATCTCGCCGGGACCGATCAAGACGCCGTTCCAGGACGCGGCGCAGTCTTCGCCCGAGCTGGTGCAGCGTTTCCTCGAAGACGTGCCGATGAAGCGCTTCGGCGAGCCGGAAGAGATCGGCGAACTGGTGCTGTTCATGTGCTCGGACGCCTGCACGTTCATGACCGCGGACACGGTCTATGTGAACGGCGGCGGCGGCTGGCGGTGACTTTCGCCCGGACGACGCGACGCGCGCTCATCCGGGCCGAGGCCGTTGCGTCGTATCGCTACTTCTTCGCGCGCGCCTTCGTCTTCTTCGCCGGTTTTTTCTTCGTGCTCTTTTTGGCGGCTTTCTTGGCCGCTTTCTTGGCGCCCTTTTTCTTCGCCGCTGCCTTCTTCGTCTTTGCGGGCTTTTTCTTGCCACGAGCCTTGCGCGCCGCCGGCTTTTTCGCAGCCGTCTGCCGCAGCTTCGGATGACCTACCTTGATGTGCTCGATGATCTGACCGTCGAACAGAATGTCGACCTCGTCATATTCGTTGCCCGTGGTCGGACGCTCGTAGGTGGCCGTTGCGGTAATCGCCTCGATCTGGCGGCGCCGATCTCGGCGGTCTTCACAATGGTGAGATCGAGCAGAAAGATACGCGGATTGAAGCCCTGCGGAACGTGCTCGGTGAGCTTCGGCAACAAGTTCGTTGCCGGACGTTTCGACCTCGCCGGTGACCTTGAGGTGATAGCGATGGTGGACGAAGTCGAGCAGCTCGTTCGCCGACCATTTGCGTGTGTCTCGGTGCGGTCATGGATTCCCCCCTTTGGTTGCGCACGATGAGGTAAAGTATAGGGGGTTGCGGCCAACGGCCGCCAGGGGGTCGGCAGCGCCCGGTTGCGTGCTTTTGCCCTACCCTTCCCGTTCCTCCGCCAGAGTGACCATATCGCGCGTGCGGGTGACGCCGCTCGGCCAGGCCTGATCGAAGTCGGCGACCAGTCCCTTGAAGCCTTCGGACTTCAGCGCCGCATCGAGCCGCGCCATGTCGGGGAACCGATAGACGGCGTAATGCACGGCGGCATCGGCCGCGCTCCAGAAGCGCCAGCATTTCTCCGCCTTGAATTCGGTCGAGCGCCATCGGCAGGTGGTGGCGTCGAATACCAATGATCGAATTTTTGCCGCAGCGGCTCTTCGACCACCGAGCGCACCATGAAATAGGCTTTGGGCATCGTCGTTGCTCCCCTACTCGCCCCGGATGCCGGCGGCCTTGATGATCGGCCACCACTTCTCGATCTCGGCCTTGTGGAACGCGGCCAGCCCGGACGGGGTCTGCTGCACGCGAGGCGCGATATCGAGCCCGAGCTCGGCGAACCGCATGCGCACTTTCGGATCGGCGAGCGCCTCCACCATCGCATCGTTGAGTTTTGCGATGACCGCCCGCGGCGTCCCCTTGGGCGCGAACAGGCCGAACCATCCCGACATGTAGAGGCCGGGCACGCCGGCTTCGTCGGAGGTCGGGATGTCCGGGATCGCGCCGGAGCGTTGCGGCGACATGTTCACGATCGCCTTGATGGCGCCGGCGCGGATCTGCGGCAGCGTGACGGCGCCTTGCGCGACCAGAAGGTCGACCTGCCCGGAGATCAGATCGGTCATGGCCGGGCCGGCGCCGCGATAGGGAATGAACAGCACCTTGGTGTCGGTGAGCTTTTGCAGCAAAAGTCCGCTCGACCTGCGCCGCCGCGTTCTGGTTGACGAATTTGGCGTCGCCGGGATGCGCCTTCATCCAGGCAACGAGCGCCTTGAGGTCGTCCGCCGGCAGCGCCTTGGTGGCGACCAGAAGCTGCGGATTGTTCGATATCAGCCCGATCGGATCGAAATCCGTCTGCAGATCGTAGTTGAGATTGTAGATGATGCTGCCGACATGGGTGTCCCACTGGCCGATGTCGATGGTGTAGCCGTCGGGCGTGGCGCGCGCGAGCCGCCCCACCTATGTCCCAGGCCGGGTAGTGCGCGCGCATCTTGCGCAGGTCGCTGTAGTAGCAGATATGATCGCCGATTCGATTTTCGTCCACGTAGCGATAGCTCATGGCGCGGCCGGTGATCTGTTCGGCCAGGGCGAATGCCTCCAGAATGGAACAGGCGTTGCCCTTGCCGCCGCCCAGATTGTACACCTCGGCGCTGCGCGGCGACTTCCAGAACTCCAACATGAACCGCGCCACATCCTCGCGAATGGATGTTGTCCCGCACCTGCTTGCCCTTATAACCGTAAACTTTGTATTCGCGCCCTTCCACGTTGCACTTGACCAGATAACTCAGGAAGCCGTGCAGCTCGACGCCGGAATGGTTGGGGCCGGTGAGGCAGCCGCCGCGCAGGCAGCAGGTGGGCATGTTGAAATAGCGGCCGTATTCCTGAACCAGGACGTCGGCGGCCAATTTGGACGCGCCCAACAGGGAATGCGTGCTCTGATCGATGGAGAGATCTTCGGGAATGCCGTTCTCGAAAGCCGGATCGTCGTACTCAAAACGCGTGGCCAGCTCCCGCAGCGCGATCCCGTTAGGCCGGTCGCCGTAAACTTTGTTGGTGGACATGTGGATGAACGGCGACTCGGGGCAGGCTCGGTGGGCAGCTTCCAGAAGATGCAGGGTTCCCAGCGCATTCACTTCGAAATCCAGAAACGGAATGGCGGCCGCGCGATCGTGCGAGGGCTGCGCCGCGGTGTGAATGATCAGGTCCGGGCGCACTTCGTCGAGCAACGACAGCACGCGCTCGCGGTCCCGGATGTCGAGCGCCGATGCCGGTAACCGGGGATCTCCTGCAGCAGTGCTCGAGGGCCCAACTGGTGTCGCCCTCCGGCCCGAAGAAAACGGCCCGATGATTGTCGTCGATCCCGTGAATCTGGAATCCCTGGTGAGCAAAGAACCGGCAAACTTCGGAGCCGATCAGCCCGCAGGAACCTGTGACAACTACCTTCGGCATGTTCTGCTAGCAGCGCTCCAATGGATCATCTCCTCCATAGGCTACCATTCGTTAAGGAGACATCTAATCTTGGTAAGGAGCACCGAGGCGGATTTGAAGACCGCCGCTGCCATTGGCGCTTTTGAAGACGCTGCGAGCAGCCTGCAATCGATCTGCTCCACCCCCTATCCAGCTCAGATTTCCCAAGCCATCGATTTGCTGGTAGAACGGTTCTCGGCCGGGAACAAGCTGCTGGTCTGCGGCAATGGCGGGTCGGCCGCCGACGCCATGCATATCTGCGGCGAACTGGTCGGCCGCTTTTTCAAAGAGCGCCAGGCGCTCGCGGCCATCGCGCTTAACACCGATCCCGCCGTAATAACCGCCTGGAGTAACGATTACTCGTATGAGTCCGTGTTTTCGCGGCAAGTGGAGGCGTTGGCGAAGCCCGGGGACGTGGTGTGGGGAATTTCCACCAGCGGGAACTCCAAGAACGTAGTGGCCGCGCTCCAGCGAGGCCGTGAACGGGGAGCAGCCACGATCGCAATGACCGGGCAGGGCGGCGGCGCGATGGCCGAGTTCGCGGACGTGCTGCTGGCGGTGCCGTTGTCAGTGACGCCGCGAATTCAAGAGGCGCATGCCGTCACGTATCACATTATTTGCGAAGCGGTGGAAGCGGCGCTGTGTAAAGGGTAGGGGAAACTAGCGCGCTACGCGCCCGGTGGCCCCATTGGCCGCGCTAGTGTAGTAACGGCTCGCCGTCACTGTCGTCGCGGGCATGCGGATCACTTCAGCCGCTGAGGCTTTGCCTCGCGCTTCCAACCCGCGCTGCACAGCTTCGACAAAAGCGCTGAGGACGAGCGGGTTCATCTCGGAATCGAAATCCGCGGCCGAAATTCACGTATTGCGAATTGGACAGCGGGATTCTCAATTGCCACACGGGCTTCACCGGGCCCGAGCAGGGCTCCTCAAAGACGCGGCCGGAAAGGCTCATGCGCACTTCGTGAAATCCAAAACTCTGGCTGCCGGAGCAAATCTGAGCCCAGCATTCTTCCACCTGGCCGCCTTGGAGAGCGAGCTTTCAAAATCGGCCATGCGGGTTTCAACATCGATGATCCGCCGGAATTTTCCGCCCAGGAACATGCGGCTGGCCGACACAAATTCGGTGTAGTCCAATTGCCGGATGCCGATCCAAACCGCGCCGCCGAACACAATCACGATCAATCCGCTGAACTGGTTGTGCAGGGCGCTGGCCAGCAGCGACAACACCGCCACCAGCGCGCAGATGCCGTACATGGTCAGGACCGCGTTCTTGGGGCTTAAACCCAGATCCAGCAGCCGGTGGTGGATGTGACCGCGGTCGGCTTGGAAGATCGGCCGGTTCCGCAGGTAACGCCGCAAGATCGAAAGAACCACGTCGATGAGCGGAATGGAAACGGCCAGCAACGGCACCGTGAGCGCCACCAAGGTGACCGATTTTTCGCTCCACAATGCGCCATAGCAGCCCAGCATGAAACCGATCAGCAGACTTCCGCTATCGCCCAGGAAGACCGAGGCGCCATTAAAGTTGTAACGAAGGAACCCGAGCAGGCAGCCGGCCAGCGGCATGGTAGCCAGAGCCAGCGGCAGGTTGCTTTGCGTGAGCGCGGCCACCAGCATCGTTACGGTGGCCACCAAACCAACTCCGGCGGCCAGGCCGTCCATCCCATCAATCAGATTGAACGCGTTGGCGCAGCCCACCAGCCAGATCACGGTGACCGCGAATCCAAGCCAGGGCCATGCGGGAGCCCAGGAGTAAATGAACGTCCACGTGGATGCCGGCGAAGTAAGCCAGCACGCTGGCGCCTCGAATACCCATCAGCTTCTGCCAGGCGGTCAACCCAACCAGATCGTCCACCAAGCCGGTCAGGAACACCACCGCTCCAACTAATGCCAGAGGAAC
>CAWHSO010000007.1:0-664025 GCA_963831975.1 uncultured Alphaproteobacteria bacterium | reverse complement strand
GCCGAGGCTCTGCAACTTGGCATAGACTGTCGTTCCTTCCGCAACTTGGAAGGGTCGTTGACTCCGACGTTGCAGATGATGTCTCAATCGTTGGCCGACATACCAGTTCAACTGGCGGAACACCATACGGGGGTACCCGTAACGGTAGTACCGACTCCAGCTCATCGTCCAGCGGTTGATCGTTTGGATCAACTCAGGGATGGGCACGCAGCAGCACTGGGGGCCGGTTAGCCCCCGGACCTTTTCCCGTGCTCGAGCCAATGCCTTCTTGGAAGGCATCACGTTGAGATAGCGATGGTCGCGGCCATGCAGGTCGCGATCGTACCTCAGCGTGAACCCCAGGAACGTTAGACTCTCGCCCGGTTGCCGCATCTTGACGATGCGTGTCTTCTCACGATTGATCGTCAACTGGAAGCGTCCCTCGAGCAGATTCTCAATCCACTTGACCAGTTGCGGAGATTGGTATCGTGCCAGGACAACAAAGTCGTCGGCGTATCGCACAAGTTTGGAGTTGGCCGACGTGCCGGGTCCGTCACCACGGCCGTGTTGCTTTTCGAACCAATGCAGGTACAGGTTCGCGAGGAGGGGTGAAACCACACCCCCCTGCGGCGTGCCCTGCTTGGGTCGAGAAACTGTCTTCCGGCCATGGTCATCGTTCTCGACCACGGGGCTCTCCAGCCACATGCGGATAAGCTTCAGAACCTTTCCGTCTGCGATACGTCGCTCCAGACACTTGATCAAAGCATCATGAGGAATTGTGTCGAAGTACCACTTCAGGTCAGCGTCGTATACTTCCGTAAAACCGGCCGCGAGGTACTGGCGAATCGCATCGATCGCTTGATGGGCATTCCGGCCCGGACGGAACCCGTAGGAGCTGTCCAGGAAGTCTGCTTCAAAGATCGGCTCGAGCACCAGCAACACTGCGGTTTGAACGATCCGGTCTTTGACCGTGGGAATTCCCAGCGGTCGCAACCGGCCGTCCGGCTTGGGGATGTAGACACGCTTGACCGGTTGCGGCCGGTAACGCTTGGTGCGAAGCTCTTCGTGCAACTCCCGGAAGAAGGCGTTCCAAGCAGGTTCATCCAGTGAAAGGAGGTCCTGGCAGGTCACACCATCCACCCCGGCACGCCGTTGTGATTCAGTACCAATGATGCCGCAATCCGCAACACGTCTTCCCGATAGATCCGGTCGTACAGAGCGTAGAACCGGAATTTGGGTTCCTGCTTGGCCTTGTGAGCCAGCTTCGTTCTCAGTTCGGAGATTTTCTGCGGCAGCATGATCCCGGACTTCACCTCTGGTTTGTCCATTGGCTGATCCCAGTTCAGGCCACCGTGTTCTTCCGTAGTGGGACGTGTGTCCAAGCGGATCTCCTTACTTCTGATGAAACAATTAGGTCGGCAGGGGTCCTTTGCTGACGGGCGTTACCCCGCGTCATCACTACTACGACCCCCTCCGACTCCCGATCGTACCCGGCAACAGTTATTTATTCCTGCCACCGGTTGCTCGTGCCCTATGCCTGGGTCGTCGCGTACGGTCGGGCCTCTCAGGTTCCTCACTGAACTATCGACGCCCGCTGTCCCCTCTCACCCCGGGTAGCCCATCCGCTGCATATGCTCGTTGCTTCACGGATGGTGTCAGGTTTCGCCCCTTCTGGAAGGTTGACCACTACCATTTCGTTTCACGAGGCCGAAACGGGTTCACGCTTTCGCATTACGGCTGACGTCTTCGCCTTCTCGGACTTCGACGACGAGGTTACCCACGCCGCCGCCGAGTCGACTTCATGGTGAACGAGCAAGTGCCATGGTCAGTACCTTTCAACTGACAAGATCAGGGAGACTTAGCCTGACGAACCGGAAGGAACGGAACGACACGGAAAAAAAGTCGAGGTAAGGGAAGATCAGATCAGCCACGGATGAACACGGATCGACACGGATAAAAGACAACCGACCACGGATCGGAGCGCCGAGGATGTCCTCAATGACAACGGACCAGGACAAAACCAAAATTTTTTCGCTTTTCTCCGAAAAGGACAATCCCTGTCCTTGCGATCTGGTAAGATGCGGTCCGATCGAGCCGGGAGGGGATGAAGGTTTCATCCCTGGAGCGGTCGAAAAACAAAACGACGGCGAGGATGCCGGCGACTCTTGGGGTCATGGTTGGTGATGCGGTATCACGCCATGCGGCCGCCGCTGGGGCGGATGAAGGTGATCGACCAGGCCCTGCGGGCCGGTTGATGGCCCACGGACAAATCACTGGCGGACGAGCTCGAGGCCGATCCACGGACCATCCGGCGCGATCTAGAATTCATGCGTGATTAGTTGCAGGCCCCGATCAAGTTTAGCCGGGCGCCGCGGGGCTATTATTACACCGAGGACACCTATTCGCTTGCCGTTCCTCCAGCTCAGCGAAGGCGAGCTGATCTCGCTCTTTCTGGCCGAGCGGATGATGCAGCAATTTCGGGGCACGCCGTTTGAGCCGGACCTGCGACGGGCGATCGAAGCTCGGAGAGACGCTGCCCGAATAGATGGCAGACCCACTAGGAGATCGTCCGAGTATTCGCCCATGCTCCCGCTTGGCCCCTCGGTTTCGCTGGGCTATGGCCTTTTCGGCCTCAGCCCAACCCTCGGCGCGCACTGTCCCCCTCAACACAAGCCGGCGCTGCAGGAGCGGCGCCAAATCTTCAGAAGATTGTGCGTCAAGCATATCAGTTGCCACTCGGCTGACACCTTCTCCAGTCCTCGCAACAGAAACTTGCGGATTCCCCGCGCGGATTTGATCTGACCGAATACCGGCTCGACGATGTGCTTGCGTGCCGCGTAGAGAGCTTTGCCTGTCGCCGAACGGAGTTTGTGCTGCATCTTCTCCTTCGCACTCGCTTCAGCCGAAGCTGCCGCCGACTCGGGCGCCACCGGAGTTTCATGGTGCTTTTGGCGACCGACGGCGATGTGCGGGTCGATGCCGATCTTCTCCAACCCTTCGACCGCTTTTTCGCTGAAGTAGCCGGTGTCGGCCGTGTTCGGAATCGGCGTCGGGGTGCCGTCGGCCCCCTTCGGCCGCTCGATCCCGGCCGCGTCCAGGTTGTTCAGGGCTGCTTGCGCCATCGGCACGGCTTGTTCCTTGTCATTCGCCGCGTTCGTCATTTCCGCCGCCACGATGATCTGGTCTTCGCCATCCACCACCGCTTGAGCGTTGTACGAATAATCGAATCCCTTGTTGCTCTGCTTCATGATCTTCGCTTCGGGGTCGGTGAAGTTCGTTTGCGCCTTGTCCGCGGGGGTGGGGTCGATGGGAGCGGGTTCCTTGCCCCGGCGTTTGCGGCCTTCGGCTTCACGCTTGGCTTGTTCTTCATCACGGCAGCGTTGTTCTTCTTCCGCCTTGGCGAGGGCCTCCGCTTCCAGTCGCGCTTTCGCCTCGCGGATCTTGGCCAACCGTTCTTCACGTCGCTTCAATTCCGCGGGCAGTTCGTCGCCACGACGGCTTCCCAGCGCAGCGTCTTGCTCGGCGTCGATTTGCTCGGCTTCCTTCAGCAATTGCTCGATCTCTGCTTTCAGCCGCTCGATTTCCTTGTTCATGTAGCCGTAGCTCATGGCCTTGTGCCGCGACGCGTTCGCTCCCATCTTTGTCCCGTCAGTGGATAGATTCCCAAGCTTGACCATCCCCATCTCGCCGGCCAGGCGCAGCACCTCGAGGAACAAGGGCCGGAACGCCGCCAAGTGAATCTTGCGAAAATCGCTAATGGTGCGGAAGTCAGGCCGATCGTTGCCGACAATGGCTCGGAAAGCCAGATTGCGTTCGCAGGCGGCCGCGATCTTACGACTGGAGCGGATGCCCACGGAGTAGGCGTAGACCAAGAGTGTCACCATCATGGTAACGTCGAAAGGTGGTTGGCCACGCATCTCCTGGGCGTAATATTGGTGGAAAGGGGTGAGATCTATCTGCGGGATGAGATCCAGCAGGAAGAACACCAAGTCGTCTTCGGGCAGCGCGTCTCGTGGTGAGATCGAGTCATGGCAGTTCTGCTGAGCGTCCCAGGCACGGTAGTTCTTGCGGCGATCGTCCATGATCTGGCTCCTGCGCAGCGCAACAAGGTGTTGAAACTATCCAGAATGACTATTGTGCCCAAATCGATGCCGTCTGTACAGATCGATCATTCCCAGCTATCGCGTGGTTGAGGATACTCAGACACACTCCTAGGGATATAAAAACCGCCAACCCCTTGGCGAATCCACGCTTGCGCGTTGGAATGAAATCATTGGCCGTAGGCAACGTCTCTACTCGAAGGTCATGCGGGATGCGATCAGTCGGGTTTTTGGGTGAGCCGACTGGTGCCCGAACCATGTTTGATGACATGCCTCTGGTGCGATAGGGATTGATGAAGCAGCCCGATCACCTGAGATATGCCATGGCAAAATGCATCTTCTGTCCGGCTCCGGTGGATTCCAAGGAAGACGCTTTCCCGAAATGGCTGATGAGGAGATTTCCTCAGTCAGGCATGCTGGAGCGCCAGCGTTCCATTGATGATATTCCGCGGTGCTTCCGGACCAAATCGCCGTTCAAGATGGTTGTCGAGTGCGTTTGCCGGAGCTGCAACAATGGGTGGATGAGCGTGCTTCAGAATCTGGCGAAGCCGGTTATCGAACGACTGCTTGATAACCCCAAGGGAAACCTAGACAGTCACTATTGCAATACGTTGGTCTCTGGGCTGTCATGACGGCAATGGTTCTGGAAGCTTTAAACGATCCAGAGACATGGCGATTTAGCGATCATGACCGGGGAAGAATTTCTCACGGCCGCGACCAGATTCCTGTGTTTACTAATGTGTGGATTGCCAGATGGGTTGATTCTCCCGGACCGTCATACATATGCCATCTCTTGTCGAGGGAAGGCGCACTGGCAGTTGGGGCTGTAACGACATTCGGGTTTGGAACGCTCGCCTTCCAGATTCTGAAAGTTGACCCCACTGGCATGCCCGTCGGCCCGATGGCGTGCCGACAGGGACCATGGGACGATGTCTCGTTTGAGGTCTCATCGCCTAAATCTCATCCGCCTTGCTGGCCTTTGCCTATGGGGATTCAGGGCGATCCCGGAATAGAGGCGCTTGAATTGCGGTTCAGTCCGCCCGGCGCACCTTCGGCGTAGATGCCAATCACTCAAAAAGACCGACAATATTCCGCACCTGCTCCCCGCCTAACCGCTCGACCAAATGTTTCACGGCTGTCAGGTCGTCGATCATTCGGTTTTTCGCAACTAGTTGTCCATAATGTTGTTATGACTTGTCGGCTGGGGATGCGCAGGAAATGTGTTGGAACTGCGTGGCACTTCAGGAGCTTGTCGCCGCGTGGCATGGCCTGACACCGGAAGTCAGGGAGAAGATCATGGAACTGGTGCGGTTTCGCGAAACGTAACAGAGTCATGCAGACACTGCTACGCGGCGACGCGCCGCCAAACGGCCAGCGCCCGGTCATAGGCGTCCTTGACTCGCAGGAAGTCGTGATGACTGCCGCCCTGGTCGGGGTGATGGCGTTTCGCCAGGAACAGGAACGCCCGCTTCGCGGCCCTGGCGTTCTCCTCGGTGGGGTGGCGGCGCAGCCGCTCAAAGCTCTGCCAGTAGATCGCCTCTTCGGCCTGTTGCTCACGCTTCCTGCGCTCGGCTTCAACCCGAGCGAGGATCTGCATGTGCTCCGTGATCACGCCGATGCGTGCTCGCGGTCGCCTCGATGCGGCGGCGAATCACCTGCCTGCGTTCACCCCTGGCTTTGCGGAGTTCCCTCTTGGCCCGCTTCATCACCTGTTCCCAGTGCGCCAGCGCCTTGGCGAGCGTGTCGGTGCCGTCCTGCTCGCGGCCCAGATAACAGAGCGTGCGCCGCTGTGTTTTTCCCTGATCGTCGCGGTAGCTCTCGACCAGGTAATAGCTTCGCGTGTTGCGGGATCTGCGTAGAACGATGAATGCCATGCCCTGACCGATAGCACATAACGCATGCTTCCGCAAGCATTTACAGACACCACAAAAGCCTCTCTCTCGTCCCGTTCGAGTCGCTCGCGAGACCCTCACGAGTCCTCGCCCGGTTGTGGTGTCTGTAGCTGATTGGTATCGACGCCGAGGACGGCGGGAAACCCGGCATCTCCGGGAGAAGCTGACGGTCACGGACACCGAGAGCCTCCAGGACGACCCT
Source organism: uncultured Alphaproteobacteria bacterium (assembly GCA_963831975.1). Taxonomy (GTDB): domain Bacteria; phylum Pseudomonadota; class Alphaproteobacteria; order Rhizobiales; family Xanthobacteraceae; genus BOG-931. Next base: position 657,852 of record CAWHSO010000007.1, on the reverse strand, counting down.
CGGACGACCTCGGGACTTCCGTGGTGTCTGTAATCTGTGGGTGGACCCGGCAACAGAGAGTGGCTAGCGGGCTCCAGGGGGCGGCAATGAGTGCCCGGTCGCTGACATGGAAGCGGCAACATTCTGCATAGATGCCTAACCAAAAAACCATTTCTTCAGTTTCTGCCAAACGCTCTCTGTTGGCGTGGGTTCTGCTGGTTCTCCACCAGTCCCGTAATACCTTTCCTTCGCCGACGCTTCCTGCGCCGTCCCCTGGCAATCTGTTCCTTAGACCATTGCGATGCCCACACAACCTTGTTCTTCGTGATGAAGTAGTGCGACTGGCAGGGCAGGCTCCAGCTTCCTATCGAGGGATAAAGCGAAACGGACTTGCCGTCGAAGGTCAGTTGCCAGCCCGTGGACGAAAGCGGCGTCACGACTTCCCTTCCGCATCCGCAGCAGCATCTGTGCACGGCGGTGCCGTACTCCTTGGAGATGTAGAGCGTCCGCTCCTTAAGTTCCTCGGGAATGTACTCCACAAACTCATACGCGAGTAAGATCCTAGGCTTCATGCGCGTCCTCGGATACGAGTCGATTCGACCTTATCGTGTATGCGCACCAATGCTCTTTTGTGACGTCGTCGTAATAGCCGCAGAGTTTCTTCCACTTGATGACAGCGAGCGCGGCATTCAGCGCGTTCAGTTCAGCAATCTGGACGTTTTGAGAATACTCGTTGGCAGCTTCGCCGTCGGAGAATGCCGTGCGGCCCCGGAAGTGATCGCGCTTATCCGCTGTGCTGGTCGTAACCGTGACGATTCCTCCTAGCGTATTGTCCTCCCCAAGCTGTATTCCCATGCCTACGTCAACGAACGGTATACACCATTCCTCCAGCCGTTCAACGATCAACAGCTTACCGGTTCCCTTGTCGATGCAGATAAAGACGAAGTTCATCCCCTTCAGTTGCTCGACGGTCGCTTCGTCGATAAAGCAGTCGTGGGGTATGATCTTTTTTCGCATTCGTGAGTAGGTGGCCACAAGGTAATCGACCTTCTTCTGCTTCTTGCTTAGGTCTTCGAGCGACGGCGCACCTGGGCACCTGAACGCATTGTGGTTCAGGAACAGATCGCGGTCAAATAGGTGAATCTCGGCGACGGGTGTCTTTGCAACGAAGTCGAGCACGTAACTGCCGGTTGGCCCGCCGCCCACGATGGCAATCTTCGGCCCTTCCAATTTGCTGTTGGCCACGACGATGCCCGCCTTGGTGGCGGCCGTATCGATGTAGTTGAAAACTGACCCGTCTTCTTCGTCGGGCACGACGACGGGGTGAGTGTAGGGCGTAGCGGTGGGATCAATCGCCTGGGCAGGGCTGCAAACGATGGCGACGAGTGTCTTGATCTTTTCGTAGTAGTCCGAGTATTTTCCGGGATTCGGCCCAGTCTTCGGAACCCTGGATATTTGATGGTTGGTGGTCAGCCCCTCACCCAGAGCCTGATTCGTGTTCTGGCTGACTCCGGGTAGCATGGCACCGTGTTCATCACAAGGAGGTTCGCCGACGAAGAAGACGACATGCGTCTCCGGAGGCATTGTCGTCTCCCCGGCGAGGTCCAGCACTGACGCAATAATCCCGCCCTTGACCTCCTTGGCGGAGTTCACATACGGAACGTCGCGGATGAACAGGTGCTTGGATTTCCCGATGGAGACATCCAAGCCATCGGCGCACAGCCGGCTCAGGTCCGGGTTAAGACTGACCAGTCTCTGTGACATCGAATTTCATCCCGTTTTGGATCGGAACGCTCTTGCCGGCGGTCAGGCTTCCGCCCAGGTTGCCGTGGCTCCAAGTGACTGTGAAGAAAGCATTCGGGGGAACCGGGTTAAAAGCCAAGGCGACGACCTCCTCGAAGGAAATATCCTTGTCCGGCACCTTTTTCGGCCGTCCGTTCACGATGATGGTGATTTCTTTCTCGTGTGAATCGCTCATATGTCCTCGTGCAGAAATAGGTTAACAGGAAGGTCTACGCCAAATAGCGACGGCTCTTCCGAACGCCGTAGGCCGCAGAACGATTGCGAACCATATTTTCAATCTATCCGAGGTCCATGTAAAAGTCAAATGATACCAACGGCGTACAATCCTACCGTTTGTAATGCAAACAGTTTGTGGGGTTGACATCCGTGTTTTTGTCTGGTAGCATGCCATTATGTGGCTGAATTAGAGGGGGATTTGCTTGCGTGGACGATCATCAGGCTTTTTACGAAGAGGTCGGTAGACGCATTCGCGATGCTCGCAAGCGGCGCACGCCACCGCTGACGCAAGAATCGCTTGCCAATCTCGTGTCGCTGACACGCACATCGATCACCAATGTGGAGAAAGGCCGCCAGAAGTTTCTACTGCATACTCTGGCGGACATCGCTGCCGCGCCTTCAAGTTGAACCGGCAAGTCTCTTGCCGCAGTCAAGTGCCAAATCGGATCGACGGTTAGACGAGGCTCTAAAGAACCGGCCACAGGCCGAGAAGGATTGGATAAAATCCGCAGTATCAGCAGCACAAAAGGGGAGGAATGACGATGGTACGTAGAAAACATATTCGGACACTGGTTCAACGGTTACTTGCGGAACACCATGTTCGATCCGCACCTGTGGAGGTCGCGGACATAGCGAAAGCACTCGGTGTTGAGGTGCAAGAAACACCTGCGGAAGCCGACTTGTCTGGTTTTTTGTACCGGGATCGTAAGCGCAATTCAGCTATTATCGGCGTGAATGCTGATCACCACCCCAATCGTCGGAATTTCACTGCCGCCCATGAGTTGGGACACTACCTATTGCACGATTTCGACGATGTCCACGTTGACCGTGACTTCAAAGTCTGGCTGCGGAACGACGCTTCCAGTCAGGGGATCAATATTGAAGAGAAGGAAGCCAACTTGTTCGCTGCTGAACTACTGATGCCAGTGCATTTTCTTAAGCGCGATGTCGAGGACATCGGCACCATTGATCTTATGGACGAGGATGTATTGCAGGAATTGGCCAGTAAATATGGGGTCAGCACTCAGGCCATGACATTCCGGCTTGCGTACTTGGGCTACCTACAACAGTGAGACTCGCCGCGGACTCCTCGAATTTCCGCAATCAAACCTACGCAGGCGCAAGCTGTTTCCCATCAGCGGTCGGCGTGCAGTCGGGGAATGTCTCCTTTCCCGTCACTCCATTTCATCTCCGGCCCCCTGAAGTGGCCGCAACAAAAACATTCGTATGTTGGTTCGCGATCCTTGCACTGATGCTTGGAAACGGATTGCCTGCCGCACGACGGGCAGGTCTCAACCGTTCCGTCGTCCGACCACAATTCAGCAAATTCCCGGACAGCCATTCCACGGCCGCAGAACAAGCATCGCACGTCGTCGCCATCAATGACGGCGGCGTCCTGCAGGCAGTAAGAACACCATCGGTATGGTGGGTTCGGGGCCGCAGGGCCGAACAAAGGCGTCAGATAACGAGGAGAGACGCTCCTTCACAAAGTCGTCGTACTTTTGAAGCTCCTCAACGAACTGGGGAATTTTCCCCGCCCCGTATGGGTCATCGTCCGGGAACTCGGCGTGATTGATCTCGATGAAAAGGTTCAGACCAGCCGCAACGGCGACCTTCAGCGCGATGGTGTCGCTGGGGTCGATGTAATGCCTGACCCGGTTCCTCAAGCTCCGTAAAGTAGAAAGAACTTGGCGCTGCCGGTTGCTCAAAGAGAACTGGATGGTTTGGGTCAGCTTCTTAATCAGTCCTCGATGCCGATGCTGCGAAAGTCTCCTTGATCGAACTGGCGATCGGAAACCTTGGCCTTCCCGGCCACCAGGTGCTTGTGATCCTCGATGGCGAGACGCGCCTTTCAGCAGCAATTCAAGTGCGGTGGTCAGGTGCACGATGGCGAACTTCCACTGGTCTTGCCGGTCCTGCCGAGCATAATCAACGGCGGACTCGACGAAGGCCCGTGCGTTGCCGAGCAAGCCAAAGGCGTACTTGTACTTCATGCATTCCCTTTCGTCGATTGCCGGATCATAGTGCTCCCCAGAGTGAGAGTTGCGGAGAGGTTTCATCAAGCCATTTCCGTGATTTTCTCACTGGCCGATTCTACCGTCGGCTCCGTTTTGGGGAATAAGTTAGGTGCGATTGTCTCTACCCATCTTGACACCCATGCGGCAAGGAAGCAGGCGTGAAGCGGATTTCTGACCTTGTTGGGTGAAGGCTGGATGCCAAGGCCGGAAAGTTGCCGGAGGGCGGCATCGAGGACTAGCAGAGCATACGCCGTCTTCTGTTGTTCTGATTGGAAACGGGAGCGAATCGCCGCGATCATGGCGAAGACATTTTGCGTGAACTGAGTTGTCGAAGTCGAGTCTGGCACTGCCTTTGGCAGAAATTCGACTTCGTAGAAGACAGGCAAGCCCGGACGATTTGCTCGTCAATGCCCACGGAATTAAAGAGGATCGTTGTAACCTCCAGCGTGGCGAGGTCGCGGAATTCGAAGTCTGGCTTCATTCCGGCGGCATCGAAGATGTGGGCTTGGGGGTCGTCAGGGCTGCTTACGTCGATTGCGACGTTGGTGGCGTTCAAATCACCGTGGGTGCAGCTTCTGCGGGTCGCCCAGAGTTTCGCGTTCGATGCCTTGAGATGATCGAAAGCGGCCAGCGGACTGGCCCAGCCGTCCTTAACCAGTTGCCGACAGTCGCAGCTATTCCATGCTTTCTCGATGGCTCCTCGGTCGAGATACTCCCACAGGAAGCCGCTAACCGGCACCTCATCTTCGTTCTCACTGCCAAGTAGAATCAGTTGCTCAACCACTTGGTTGATCAATTTCGGGATATTCGGACCAACGGTGCCGTGGCTGCCATGCAGAAAGTCGTTAAGCGAAACCGGATCACCTCGGTTTGTCACGCTCTGCGTGGCGATCAGACTTCGTTGTCGAGCATGCGATGTGTGAAATATCTTCACGTGTCCCAACTTCTGAGCGAGTATGCCGACATCACGGCAGACCGATGGACCGTTTCCGGCTGGTTCAAACTTGAAGAAAGTCGGAATTGAAGTGCCCATTCCATCATCCATCAGAAAATGTCCCATCAGGACTTTCGTCGGCCCACGGTTGGGCGATGGATGACTGACCGAAATCCCAGGTTCCGCACTCCACCAGCGAACATCGACGCCAAGGCTCGAAGGCTGTGAAAGGACACATCGGCGAAGCAAGTCTTCCTCTCGTGGAGACAGTCGCGGGGGTCAGACCTAGGAACAAGCTATTTCGAGCATTCACGTATGTTGTAGCGTTTCTTCCCAAATCGCTCAATTGATTGCGGAGTTTAGGAATGGTCGACTCGACGCCGGACGGCAAGGCAAAAAGCTGGCGGCTTCGCGGGGTCATGCCTGGTTTTTGGTTTTCCTGCGGCTTGACGGTGTCAGGCAGCAGCGAGGCGGCCTTGCGGGCCGGGGCCGCCCCGGTAACCAGCAGGGAGCGAACGTGTCGCATCGTTTCGCCTATTCTCTTCGCGACTGCTGCGTCGAATGCGGTTGATCTGGTGCCCGCGCCCTGGTCGGACGGGATCTTGCCGAACGACTACTCAGATTGTGCATCCCCGATGGTTCGCCGTCAAGAATCGCATAAAGCCCTTCCACTCATTTGCCTCGAAACGATGCGGGGTTGCCTCCAAACGACGTTATCGCAACGGTCCGACCAAGCGCCGGGTGCCAGACGACGCCGTGCGCAAACAAAAAACCCGAACAGTGGGACCGATCAACGACTTGGAGTCAGTTTCGATCAACAAGACGGCAGCGCGGTTGGTGGCTGGGCACGGTACGGCGTGATCGGCGCGTACGCCCACACCGCCCGGCACGCTGTAAAATGCGCGGAGTGGTGCCGGACCCAAGATGTGGCGTGGCGAAGTTCGCCGCGGACGGGCCGGGCAGGCTTTCGACTTCGGTGAGCCGGGCGTGCTGGACGGGGCCACCGCCAAGTCGCTCGCCGCGGGCCGCCACGGGCCACGACAGGTTGGCCAGAGCGTCAAGACGAAGCCCCTCAGGCGGAGCTGCTTGCTGGAAGCTGCTAACCTGGCGAACGTTCGCGCCCCGATGCCGGCGAGCGCTTTGAGACGTCGCGCACTGGCTCGTACGAGTTTCGCAACTCCCGGAGGGACGTGCTCAGTCGAATCTCGTCCTTTTCGCGAATCGCTTTTTGCACGTCCCGAAGGTTCTCAGTCGTGGCGTGCACATCGTCTCGCAGTTTTCGGAGCGTGGGCGATGCACTCCAACCCACCAGAGAATGGATGGCCGGTCCGCGTGCCAGACGCTCTGTCGCGCTCGATGCTTGCTCGGCTTGGTCCTGCATCGTGTCCCAGTCTTTCTTGACTCGGGCCTGCTCGATGCCGTCGATCGCGGCGTCGATGCTCGCAACTTGCTCCACGGCCCAGGGACGGACCATCGGGCCGACTTCCGGCGCCGCCAGACAAAAGGTCACCACGAGCGAGACCGTCATCACGATGACCACCAGGAACAAGCCCAAGGCCGAGGTCCCCAGCGCGGAGAATCGCATCAGCGATTTGTTCTCGCCCTTGACAGCGCCACTCGAAGAGGCCGATCGCCGCCGCCGCTGCCAGCAGGATTGACCACCCGTATTTCTGTTCCACGGTCTCCAATCGCTCGAGGAACGTCGAGCATCCATGAGCCGCCCGGTTTCCGGAGGAACTCCCCATCGATGAAGCCGGCGGCCAAGAGCCCGCTGGAATTTCGGGAAGATGAAGTACACGTTGAACACGATGAATAACAGCTCGAGAGCGATCACCAGACTCAGGGTCAGGTATGCCCACGACGACCACAACCACTTCGCTCGCATTGTTCTCTCCTTCCATTGCAGCGCCCTGTCGATCAACACCGCGAGCATGCGGTGTCCGTGTGTCGCTTCCAGTTCCGGCCGGAGGTCCTCAGGCCGGCCGAACTCCTCCATCGCCTTGGTGACCGCCTCCTCATCGGTGAGCCCCGCCGTCTTGTGCTGCTCCACGGCATCGAGGAGATGAGCGCGCAGTTCTTGCCGCACGTGCTCTCGAAGCGCCTTCGGGCCACCGATACTCCAGCAGATCTGATTGAGGTAGCTATCGAGTCTATCCATGGGACTTGTCCAGGATGCGATTGACCGCGATACACATGTCGGCCCACGACCGCCGCTTTTCGGCGAGCACGGCCCGCCCGTGCTTGGTGATGTGATAGTACCGCCGCTTTCGCCCGCTCTCGTTCTCCTCCCATTCGCCCACGATCAGGCCATCCTTCTCCAGCTTGTGTAGGCTCGGATACAACGACCCCTCACGCCACGTGAACGCCCCGTCGGTGTCGCTATGGACCGTCTCAGCGATTTCGTAGCCGTACATCACCTTCCGGCTCAACAAGGAGAGGATGAGCAACGAGAGCGTGCCTTTGAGCAGTTCCGTGTCCATGACCTGCCGTAACCCAGGATTCCGATGCATTGGATTCCTAGGTATTATGTCGCGCGAGCCGCTGCGTGTCAAGGCGTCGTGTGAACGCTCCGCTTGAAACGGCGCGCAAACGACTTGCGAGCTTCGGTCCGACGACACCGACGCGTGCCACAACCAGGGCGCAAGCAACCAACAGGAGGCACCCCAAAGCTGGCTAGTGTCAGAGAGCCAAGCCCCAGGGCATCGACACCGACAGCGGCGCGTACGTCTATGCGCTCAACAAGGTGGCGCAGTCTCTGGGGGTCTGTTCATTTTTCACTGCCGGCATCTTACCCGTCCGTACCGGGAGGGGCCCCCAGGAGGTCAGAAGGAAAGTAAACGAGGCTGTGATTCATAGGGACCCTCGCTGGCTTTCGGGTTAGACGCAATATTCGCTCCGTCCGCTTTTCCATCCCCGGTTTTACTGATTAACTGGGTTTGTGGCGGGGCCGTCACGACAATCTAAATGCCTTTGCACGATATTGGGAGGGCGATCCACCCGGCGAGCCACGGGGTCATCCGGCTCGGACAAAGCCTCGCCCGCGGGGAATCACGCAAGGCCGTTTAGAAGACCACAAACAAACAATAGAGTGATAGGCATGAGACCAAATGTATGGCCACACAGGTTAGCGATCACCATCATCGTGTTCCTGGGACCGCTCGCCGGCGTGACAGCTCTCCGGGCGTATGCTCCGCAACCACCGCTACAAGTGAACCCGGCGCAGACGGATGCCTTCGGGTCGGCCGACCTTGACTTCCGGGCGCTTTACTGCCGGCGGCCGTGCCGCGACGCTCGCCAAGATCGACCCGCTGATCGTGGTCGAGCTCGACAACCTTATCCTCATTCACGAAGGCCGGCGCACCGAGGTTAAGGTGATCCCGCCGCTGTATCATCGTCTCAAAGCCGTCTCGCACATCCCCCTGGCTATTTACGTCGGCCTCGCACCCTATGGGAACATGCCGATCGACGACGACCGCCTCGGCCGGTTGCGCATGTTCAAGACCCGCGTGGCCGCTGTTCTTGAGTCGCTCGATCGATCCGGCTTCGACGCCGAGCAAAGGCGGCGATCGCGGTCGCTCCTCGAGCGCTCTAGCGTTTTTTTGGAGGGGATGCTGTCGGCGCGAAAATGCGACCCCGCAGAGCTGAAGGCGCTCACGAGAGCCGCCGGGCCCGTCGTGCTCGCCAACGCGAGCGATGCGGCCAGGGCCCAGATCGACGCCTATCACGCTCAGGTCGCCGCCTGGCGCCGTGATTTACGGCCGGGCGATTGGTCCAGGCTCCGGGTCGTGGTCCTGGGTCAGCAGATGGCCCGCAAGCATAATGTGGCCGTCCAGTATTTCGCCAAGTTGCTGGGGCTATCGGATGAGTCGCGCCGGCTGGTCTACGCGGAGGAATTGAGCGGAGAGCGACAAGGTTTGAATCTGCTCGCGACCCATCAGCTCGACAGCGAGCTGGCCGAGGCGTTTTTCGGCAATCCCGACCGGATGGAGATCGACCTGCTCGGCAACGCGGCCTCGGTTTACCTCGATGGCTTTGACTTTAACCGGTAAAAACAAACGAAGAACGCGACGAACCAGGGGGCGTCGTCTCGACGCCCCCTGGCTGTCCGCGTTCAAAAATGGTTTTCGTCGAAGATGTCAGGCTGAAAAGCCTGACCTACCTCGATCAGTAAGCGTCAGAGCTAATGACCTCGCCCTGACCGCGGGTGCCGAGGGCCCACCATGTCGGCAGGCTGACCGAGTTTTTGATGAATTTCACCGAGCCGTCGGCGAAACAGACGTTGACGCCGCCAGGGTGGTTACTCGTCGGCGCGATGCTGCACAGAGTGCCACACCAGTAGGTCGGGTCCTGGCTGTTGGAGTAGGTGCACCGAGGGGTGTTCGGGGCATTCACGTGAGTATAGGCATTGTTCGGCAAGGCGTAGGCCATGCCAAGGTTCCAGTGGCAGCCGACGTTCCGGGTGCCCAGCGACTGCTGCGTTCCGGGAATATTGGAGCACGCCAAGGCGAACTGCTGGGCTTGCGTTCCGCCCTGGGCTCCCTGATCGGCAGTCAAGCTCATCGATACCAGAAACATGGCGCGAACCGATCGGGGGTCGCTCCGAAGCACGAGATTTCCAAACCCGGTGCCCGGGTCGTTGATCCCGATCAGGCACTCGCTCCACATCGCCGTGTTTGAGGTCCCGTCGGTAATCGACTGGGTCGAAACCGCCCCCTGGTTGTTTGAGTTATTGTACCAGGGGTTGGTGCCCGGAACGATGACACCGGACCATTCACTGATCGAGCCCGGTCCGCCCACGTTCGCATGGTAATTCAAGGGAGCCCAGGGACTGGCCGGCCGCGCCGTGATGTTGTCGGAAGGGCAGAGTAAGGTCGGCAAGAGCGAGTAACCGACCGTGGTGTTCGCACCGTTGGTCATCTCGAGGCTAAAGTTCAAGGCGTTGTACATTGCCGTCTGCTCCATCTGCCCCAGGATCGAATCACCCCAGGAGAGTGACCAGCATCCGGTGCAGTTCGCATTGTTCGGCATTGATTGCGCCGGGAAACAACCCTGGCTCGAGAGGTAGTTGTGAGCCGCGAGGCCCAGTTGCTTCAAGTTATTGACGCACTGGGCACGGCGGGCCGCCTCGCGGGCAGCCTGAACGGCTGGTAACAGCAAGGCAATCAGGACCGCGATGATCGCGATGACGACTAATAGTTCGATGAGCGTGAACCCGCGACGATGACGCATGATGAAGCTCCTGACTCTGCGCCCTTGGCGAAGCAAACGGAAAGATCGGAAACGGGATCGCCGCAACGAGCCAAAAGCCATCGGCGGGATTCGAAGCAAGGCTTAGCCCGCGACTTGATGGGTGATGAGAGACAGTATCGCGGAAAATGGCAAACGGCCTGGCATCAAACTCGGGGGCAAGCCGAGTCGAGCTCTCCACCGGGCGTCAACCTGCCACCACTTCGAGTTCAAACCCTGGCATCTGGCGCGATCCAAGTACAAGTGAAGGCGCAGAATAGCTCCGCGGAAAGACGATTGCAATGGGCGTCCAGATCTAGTTAAGCATTTTGTCAACAATACAAGCGAAGACGGCCCCGGGCGTTGGAAAACGCCCGGGGCCGTTGGTGAATGCACGCGTGAAAACGAACGAGCCAGTGTCGAGCCGGAGGAGGCGAAGGCGAGCCAAAGCCCGTTCATTGACGGGCGATGGAACGGCTGATTGATCAGTAGGCGTCGGAACTGAGGACCTCGCCGAGATTGCGGCTGCCCAGGGCCCACCATGTCGGCAGGCTGATCGAGTTTTTGATGAACTTCACCGAGCCGTCGGCAAAGCAAACATTGACGCCGCCGGAGTGGAAGCTCGTCGGCGCGGCGCTGCACATGGTGCCACACCAGTAGGTCGCGTCTTGACTGCCGGGGTAGGTGCAGCGGGGGCTGTTCGGGGCGTTGACATGGCTGTAGGCGTTGTTGGGGAGCGAGTAGGCCATCGCCATGACCCACGCGGTGCCGACGTTGCGCGTGCCCAGCGACTGCGTCGATCCGGGGATACTCGAGCACGCCAAGGCGAACGACATGGCTTGCGCTTGACCGGTGCCCGTCGAGTTGTCGGGAGTCAGCGCGACTCCCGGATTAAACATGGCGCGAATCGCCCGGGGGTCGCTGCGCAGCACGAGGTTTCCCTGGCCGGTGCCGGGATCGTTGAGCCCGATCAAGTGCTCGCTCCACATGGCCGTATTGGAAGTCCCGTCGGTGATTGACTGAGTGCCGACGGCCCCCTGGTTATTCGAGTTGTTATACCAGGCGTTCGTGCCGGGGACGATGACGCCCGACCACATGCTGATCGAGCCAGGGCCGCCGACATTTGCCGAATAATTGAGAGGTGCCCATGGACTGGCGGGCCGCGCCGTGATGCTGTCTGAAGGGCAGAGCAGAGTGGGGACGAGCGAATATCCCGCCGTCGTATTCGACGAATCAGTCGCGGTGAGGCTGAAATTCATGGAGTTGTACAACGCCGATTGCTCGAACTGGCTCAGAATGCAATCCGTCCACGAGACCGACCAGCTCGTCGTCGCGTTCCATTGGTTGGCTAACGATTGAGCCGGGAAACATCCCTGGCTCGACAGGTAGTTGTGAGACGCCAGGCCCAGTTGCTTCAAATTGTTGACGCACTGGGCGCGGCGGGCCGCCTCGCGGGCGGCCTGCACAGCCGGCAATAACAAAGCAATCAGGACCGCGATGATCGCGATCACCACCAACAACTCAATGAGCGTGAATCCGCGATGGCGATTCATGGACGGCTCTCCCCTCCCCGGTCTCGGCGCAACCACGATTCAACAATTAAACAATCGCTTAGGTATAACTCATGGCAGGGCCGGTTGCAACCGGTGCCTGCCACAAGCGTCGGATTTTGTTAGCAGAAAACCCCAATTGTTTCGGCTTAAAAGCTTTATGCCGACGTAAAATTTAGTTATTAGTGCTCTTGTCGGGAACCGCCGACTGTCGATTCTGGAAAGACCGGACCGACTCGCTCGACCTGCGGACATGCAGACGCACGCGCACATTAACCGGGTTTTTACAACCCTGGTGGCTGCAACGGCGAAATCGAGGGGTCACGGACCGACGTGGGCGTGGTCGCGTCGGCCGCGCGGCCCGGGTCGGCCGCGAGCACTTCGGCCAGGGTACGCTCCGGATCATTGCCCGGTTGGTCGCGCCGGCCAAGCCTGGCCAGGTCGCGCCGGAGGTCGTCGCGATCGGGGTTGACCGTGACCGCCAGGGTTATGAAGGCCCGGGCCTCGAACCGCCGGCCGAGCCGTTGGGCCAGGGCGCGCCATTTCGGCGGCATCGCGAATTGGCTGATACCGCTCTTGCAGCTCGCAGTAGCGGGCGAGGAGCCGCTCGATCTCTGTCTTTTGCTGTCGCAGAACCGCGGCATCGGGGGCCTGGCCCTGCGCAATCGGCAGCTCGGCCAGTCGGTCAAGGCGGCGTCATCGGTTGGATCGGCCGCGATCACCCGTTCCAGGGCGCGGCGTCCGACTCGCGATCCCCGCGCCGGCTGGCCAGCCAGGCAGCCAGCCGCGGGAACTTCCGCGGGACTCGAGTCCGCAACCGGCAAGTGCTTCAGGGCTTCGCGGACTTCCGTGACGCGGTTGGTCGCCAGCGCCCAGTTGAGCCGGGCTCGCCAGACGGCGACGTCCTCGGGCCGGCGTCTCAGGCAAAGGACGAGCCAAGCGCTCCGCCTCGTCGTACGTGCCGGCGCGAATGGCGAGGTTGGCTTTCCCCAGCCAGACGCGATCATCGTCGGGGCCAACCGGCCGGCGACTGTCGAGGCCCTCGCGGACGGCTTCGATCGGGAGGGGTTCCGCGCAGCTCGATATGCAGCCGGACCAGCTCGATGGCCTTTTCGGAAGCCCCTTCGCCACGCGTCGTTCAAAAAGTGCCACCGCGTCCTCGATCGACTGCCTGGCCTCGTCGATGCGACCTTGCAGCCAGTAGATGGGCCCGAGGAAAAGGGGCAGGGCGGACGTGTCGATTCGGGGATCTTCCATGGCGTGTTTGACGAGCTGCTCGGCGGCGGCGAACCGGCCGCCGTCAACCTCCAGCTCCATGAGGCGCTGGATCGCCCGTGGGGCGAACGACGAGCCCGGCGGCACTCGCGCCAGGCTTCGGCGGCCGCAGGGCGCGGCCCGCTGCCTGCTCGCAGTTTCCCAGAAGATAGGCGGCCTCATCCGAGCCGGGCCGCTCCGTCAGGAACGTCGTCAGTATTCGTGCGGCCGTCGCGTGCCGGCCGGCCTCGATCTCCTCGCTGGCCTCCGCCATGCGCACGCCGCGGCGCCGGTAGGTTCCACGACGTCCAGCCGCCCCAGAGCAATCCGCGGCGACGGAGCGGCCAGCAACGCGATCAGGCTCCGTCGCCGCGCACCCTGGCTCATTCCCGGTCCCTTGTCTTTCACGGTCTCGCTCTCGTCGAGCATTTGCATCCGACAACCAGTATGTCCCTGCCGCGCTTCGGCAACGTGAGTCGGTCGCCGCGTACGCGATCGGCAAACGTGGGACGGATTGACAATCCGTCCTACCGCTGCTGCGAGGCGTGGTGACGTTTAATGTAGGACGGATTGACAATCCGTCCTACGGAACGTTGCAACTCGGCCGCTTGCCGCGTGCCTTGACAGCACTTTGGTGCACTCGCCATGATGCATTCACCCCCGCTGGAATACCGCTCTCGATGGGCCGATGCCGATGCCGATGTCGCGAGACTGCTGCCTTCCGAGGAAGCCGGCACGGGTGCCTTGTCGTCGCGGGATCGCGCCGCCAGCCGACCGGGACCATGGTCGCTGTCTGCTCTTGTGAGCTGGTGCGGGCTGGTCGCGGGGCTGCTCGAGGTCGGGGTCACCGTCTTGCGCAAGCGAACGTTCGACCTCGAATCATCTTTACCGGATGAGCCGTCATTTCGTCTGGCTGGTCCCGCTGACCGATCTGGCGATCTTCCTCGCCCTGGGCGTGCTGGTATCGGTCCTGGTCTGGTGGCGGCCGCGCGGTCGCTGGCTGGCGCCGCGGCTGCTCTGCGCGTTGACCCTGCTTCCGCCCATCTGGGCGGCCTCTCCGCGGATCTTCGGTCCGGCCGGGCTCGCTGCTGGCCCTGGGTGCCGCGACGCGGTTGGTCCCGGCGCTCGAGCGGCGTGCCGCCGGCTTCCGGCGGCTGGTCCGGCTCAGCTTTCCCGTCGTCGCCGGCTGTCGTATCGCTCCTGGCGGCATCGCTCTGGGGCCGCGATCGGATCAAGGAGTGGCGCGAGGCGGCGACGGCCACTGCCGCCGCCGGGCAGTCCCAACGTGCTCTTGATCGTGATGGACACGGTGGCCGCGGACCATCTGGGCCTCTACGGCTACGACCGCCCCACCAGCCCGACGATCGATGAGCTGGCGCCCCGCGGCATTCGCTTCGATCGGGCGCAGGCGACCTCGTCGTGGACGCTGCCGTCGCATGCGAGCATGTTCACCGGACGATGGCCGCACGAGCTCTCCGCCGGCTGGATCACGCCGCTGGACGGGACGTATCCGACCGCTGGCCGAGTACCTGGGGGCGCGCGGTTATGCTACGGCGGGTTTCGCCGCCAATTACTGGTACTGCGCGTCCAACTCCGGGCTGGACCGGGGCTTCACCGTCTATCGCGACTACATCTTCCCGCGGCTTGACCGCGTTCCAGCCGGCCGTCCTGGTCAATCGTCCGCGTGGACGGGCTCCAGGTCGAGTCGAGCGGTTCCTGGAAGAATCGGCTGGATTTCGATCCTGCTGAAGCCCGCGGTGAATCACCTCGGCTGGCTCTTCAAGTCCGAACCGGAAAGGGGCGGCGGTGGTCAATCGCGAGCTCCTCGACTGGCTGTCGCGACGCCGCCAGCCGGAGCGGCCCTTCTTCGCCTTTTTGAATTACTACGACGCCCACCATCCCTACCAGCTCCCGGAGATGGGCATCCATCGGTTCGGGATCAGGCCCGACGACGACCGCGAGGTCGACCCGTCGACGGACCCGTTCGCTGCTGGCCCAGAACCGAGCCTTCCCCGCGAGCAGATCGCCCTGGCTCGCGACGCTTACGACGACTGCGTCGCGGACCTGGACGAGCAACTGGGACGGCTGATCGACGAGCTCGAGCGCGCGGCGATCCTCGACCGGACCTGGGTGATCGTCGTCGCGGACCACGGCGAGAGCTTCGGCGAGCATCCCGGCGTGTTCCGCCACGGGACGAGCCTCTACCAGACGGAGCTTCATGTCCCGCTCCTGATCATTCCGCCGGCCAGGGCGGGAGCCCGTCGCGACGGATCGTCACCGAGCCGGTGAGCCTCCGGGACCTGGCGGCGACGATCGTCGACGTGACTGGGCTTCCAGGAGGGTTCGCCGCTTCCCCGGCGAGTCGCTGGCCCGGTTCTGCAGGCGGCCATCCGCGCGGCGCCCGGCCGATTCCGCCGCCGGCCGATCGAGCGCTGTCCGAGGTGGTCCCGTTCGACGCGCGCGAACCCGGACCCCGCGCAATTGCTCGAAGCCGCGATGGCCCCTGGGCGCGCTGGCCGAAGGCGACTGGACGTATATCCGCCGCGAAGGAGACGTACGCGAAGAGCTGTTTCACCTGCGCGAGGACGCCCAGGAGCAGCACAACCTCGCCGGCGACCCGGCCACGCAGCCGACCCTGGAACAAATGCGGCAAGCCCTTGCCGGTCTTACGGCCGGCCCGCTGACGCCGCAGCGGTTCAATCGCTGAAGGTGGCGAACAGGTCGCGGATTTCCTCGTCGATGGTCGAGGAATCTTCGAGGGTGCGGGCGACTTCCTCGCGCAACAGGGCACGATATCGAGCACGAAGGCGATGGGCCGTCCCTCTGGCTGCTCCTTCCGAGCAGCCGAGCATCTCGGCGGCCCGGGCATAGGAAATCTTTTCCGATGAACCCACGAGAGCGGGCCGCAGCACCTCGAACTGTTGCTTCTTACCGGCGGCGCACATTTCCGCCTCCAAACGGGCCAATACGTGGTCAAGAAGCGTCGTGGCCCAACGCCGATCGAACAGCCGGTCGGGAGTGACTTCGTGGATGGGCTCGCGGCCATAGCGATCTTCGGCCTCGAGGCAATCGATCGGCACGATCACCTGGCCCCGACCGCGCTTGAGCGTGCGCTCATAATCGAGCCGATTAGTCAGGCGCCCCATCGTAACTCGATGTTATTCTTGGAAATGCGTTAAATAGTTTAACTGTGACGATTATTCAGGCGCCCATTCATAAGCGTTGGCCAAGTCAAGAGATACGTTAAAATATTTGGATGTGCCGATTAGTCCGGCGCCCAGGCGTAAGCTCATAACCTGCACACGGTTGTAGCGTGCTGACGAGGTTCCGATTAGTCAGGCGCCCAGGCGGAACTCAAAGTTGCGTATGGAGATGTGGTTGAAGGCAGGTTTTTCGGTGCGACTTCCGTGTGGGCTCAACGTGTGCGCCACTCTTCACGCGGCTACCGTCCGGGAAATTGGCGGATGAAACGAGGTTCCGGGACACCGTCCAGCGATGGTTGCGGTCCGGAGCTGCCGTCTTTGCGCGGACCGTTGACAAGTCGAGCGCAATCGCCAAGGCCGTCGATCCCGTTTGGTTCGTGTCCACCGCCTGGACCACCGAACACGGCAAAACTTCGTTTTTGGTTGACGGCACCACATGGGGACTGTTACGCTCGCCATTGGAATCCTCCGTCTAACCTGCCACCCCGGTCACGACCGAATCTTTGAGAATCACTCCCGCGCGAAGTTCTCAGCGACCCACGAGGAGAACGAAGCCGTGTCATCCGTTGACTTGCGCGAAACCGAGTGATCGCTTTTTGGCGGGTTGTTCGCGATCCGGCGATGCTTGCACTGATAACGCCTTCAAGCACGCGGGACGTCTTGGCGGCGGCGGATGCAACCAGCAGCGCCGCCAGCTTTCGCACCGACATCGCCCCCTTGCTCTCCAAGGCCGGCTGCAACATGGGGGCCTGCCACGGCAATCTCAACGGCAAGGGAGGATTCAAGCTCAGCTTGCGCGGCGACGACCCGTCGTTCGATTACCAGTCGCTGACCCACGACCAGTCGGGCCGGCGGATCAGCCGGATCGCGCCGGAATCGAGCCTGATCGTCCTCAAGCCGACGGGGGCCATTCCGCACGAAGGGGGCTTGCGGTTCTGCTCGTGACTCGATCGAGGCCCAGACCCTGCTCGCCTGGATCGCCGCGGGTGCCGCTGATGATCGAGCCGCCGCGCCCCGGGTCAAAGCGCTGCGTGTCGTTCCCTCCGAGCGGATCCTGGCGCCCGGGGCCCTCGACCAGCAGCTCGTCGTCACGGCGATCTTCGACGATGGCACGACCCGCGACGTCACCCGGCAGGCCGCCTACGACGTCAGCGACCCGACCCGCGCCGAGGTCTCCGTCGACGGGCAGGTTCACGCCCGCGGCCCGTGCGAGACGGCCATCGCCGTTCGCTACATGAACGGCCGCGCGACCAGCCGCCTCGCGTTCCTCGCCGACCGGCCCGGGTTCGTCTGGCGCGGCGAGGAACCGCGCGGGCACGATCGACACGCTCGTCTTCGCCAAGCTGAAAGCCCTGCGCATCAATCCGTCGCCGCTCGTGCGGCGATCCGGTCTTCTTGCGCCGGGCGTTCCTCGACGCGATCGGCCGGCTGCCCGATCCGGCGGAAGCTCGCGCGTTCCTGGAATCGAACGACCCGGCCAAACGCGACAAGCTCGATCGATCGGCTGGTCGAGCGCCCCGAGTTCGCCGATTTCTGGGCCCTCAAGTGGGCCGACCTGCTGCGGAACGAAGAGAAGACCATGGGCGAGAAGGGCTCCTGGGTCTTGCAGCGCTGGCTGCGCGACCAGCTGGCCCGCGATGTGCCGCTCGATGCGATGGTCCGCAAGATCGTCGCCGGCCTGGGCTCGACCTGGCAAAACCCGCCGGCGAGCTTCCACCGGACCAACCGCGACCCGACGGCCGCCGCCGAGAGCGTCGGCCAGGTCTTCCTGGGCATCCGGCTCCAGTGTGCTCGCTGTCACAACCACCCGTTCGACGTCTGGACCCAGGACGACTACTACGGCCTGGCCGCCTTCTTCGCCAACGTCGCCCGCAAGCAGCCCAGCGAACGTCCGCAAAGACCGGCTCGACCTGCACGAGATCAATGGCGACGAATATCATCTACCTGTCCGGGCCGCCCCGAGATGGTCCAGCCGCGCACCGGGCGTCGTCTTGCAGCCGAAGTGTCTGCACGGGCCGACCATCGATCGAGCCGGCGGCGACGACGGCAACGCCCTTGACGCGCTGGCCGACTGGCTGACGCGCGAACAATCCGCCAGTTCAGCCGGAACCTGGCCAACCGGGTCTGGTTCCACCTGCTCGGCCGGGGCATCGTCGACCCGGTCGACGATTTCCGCGACTCGAACCCGCCCTCCAACCCCGCGCTCCTGGACGCGGTGACGGCCCAATTCGAGGCCGACGGGATGCGGCTCAAGCCGCTGGTCGCGCTGGATCATGAAGTCGCGGACCTACCAGTTGAGCGCGACGCCCGACCCGACCAACGCCGACGACGAGGCGAATTTCTCGCACGCGGTCGTCCGGCTGCTGCCCGCCGAGGTGCTGCTCGACGCCATCAGCCAGGTCGTCGGCGGTGCCCGAACGGTTCCGGCACGCCCCGGCATCGCTGCGGGCGGCCCAGCTTCCCGGGCGCGTCGGGCGGCGTCGCGTTCCTGAAGACGTTCGGCAAGCCCGACCGGCTCCTGACCTGCGAGTGCGAGCGATCCGAGTCGACGACGCTGGCCCAGGCATTCCAGATGATCAACGGCGAGACGGTGCGCAGGAAGCTGGAAGCGAGCTCGAACCGGATCGGCAGACTGCTGGATGCGGGCCGGAGCGATTCCGAGATCCTGGACGAAGTCTACCTGGCCGCGCTCGCCGCGAGCCGACGCCGAGCGAGCGAGCGAGCCGTGACCGCGCACGTCGGCCGGGCCAGCGATCGACGCAAGGCCTGGGAAGACGTGGTCTGGGCGCTGCTGAACAGCAAGGAGTTCCTGCTGCGGCATTGAGCTGGCGGTGGACGGAATAGTGAGACTGATGGCAATGTCTACGAATCGGATGGTATGTCCTGACGGTTGCCTTGAGTTGATCGAACGAGCCGGTTGCCCGACTTCTGACGAGCCGGCTCGCGCGGCTGCTTCAGGCGGGCACCGCGGGCATCGCCGGGCTTGAGCCTGCCGGCGCTGCTCGAAGGCCGAACCGCGGCCCGGGCTCGCGGCGCGGGCCAAGCACATCATCTTCCTGCACCAGTTCGGCGGGCCGTCGCACCTGGATACGTTCGACATGAAGCCCGACGCGCCGGCCGGGCATTCGCGGCGAGTTCCAGCCGATCGCGACCGGCCAGCCGGGCCTGTCGGTCAGCGAGCATCTGCCGCGGTTCGCCACGGTGGTCGACCAGTTCGCGCAGGTGCGGTCGGTCAATCACCGGATGAAGAACCACAACTCGGCCACCTATTACAGCCTGACCGGCCACGCTCCGCCGCTCGACGACATCCGGCTCCGCGACACCCAGGAGCTCTATCCGGCCTACGGCAGCACGGTCGCCAGGCTCCGGCCGGCCGACGATCCGGCGGTCCCGTCGTTCGTCTCGTTCCCGCACGTCCTGCGCGACGGCAGCGTCACGCCCGGCCAGCATGCCAGCTTCCTGGGCAAGGCGTTCGACCCGTTCTTCATCGGCCAGGACCCGAACCGATCGGACTTCCGGCTCCCCGAGTTGAGCCTGCCGTCGTCGCTCTCGCTCGACCGGCTCGAGGACCGCCGCGGGCTGCAGCAGATGATCGACCAGCAGACCGACCTGGCGTCGTGGTCGGAGACCGCCCGCGGGATCGACGCGTTTTACAGCCGGGCCCTGACGATGCTCAGCTCGCCCAAGGTGAAGCGGGCCTTCGACCTCTCGGCAAGAGCCCGGCAAGCTCCGCGACGCCTACGGCCGGACGACCTACGGCCAGAGCTGCCTGCTGGCGCGCCGGCTGGTCGAGGCGGGCGTGCGGTTCGTTTCGGTCTACTTACTCCGCAGTCGATCGGCGGCAAGGGCAACGGCGGCTGGGACACGCACGGCGACAATTTCAACCAGCTCAAGAAGCGGCTGCTGCCGATCACCGACCATGGCCGTGCCGACCTTGATCCAGGACCTGCAGGCGCGCGGGCTCCTCGACGAGACGCTGGTCGTCTGGATGGGCGAGTTCGGCCGGACGCCGAAGGTCGAAAACACCAAGCAATTCGGCCCCGACGGCCGCGACCACTGGCCGAATTGCTACACGGTCCTGTTCGCCGGCGGCGGCATCATCCCCGGCGCGATTTACGGCTCGAGCGACCGCATCGGCGCCTATCCCGGCGACCGACCCGGTCAGCCCCGACGACGTCGCCGCGACCATGTTCTGGGCGCTGGGAATCGACCCGGCCACCGAGGTCACCGACACCCTGGGCCGGCCCCTCGCCGATCGCCGCGGGCAAGCCGATCACGCGGCTTGTTTGGGTAGAATCGGTCCACTCCATTAGGTCGGACCCCTCAACCGTACGGCCGGACACAATTCCCGCTGGCAAGACATTCGACGCGTCTAACACACATCGGCCTCGATGTCAGACGTCGTCCTGAAGTCTGACCTATCAAGTCGACACGGCGTAACTCGTTAGGAATCAGGGCATATACGTCATTCCGCTAAACTGTACTGATTATTCGGTCGACACGCGTAAATCGCTTTCTGATAATGTGTTGTGGCGAGGCGTGCGGCCCTGAAATCGGGGTCGACACGCGTAAATGTAGCGTTAATAAGAAGTTAAGGCCGATCGGCCTTTTTCTCGGAGCGTGTCGACGTGTTTGGTAGCTGTGCGCCTCTGCATGAGACGTATGTTCGCGATCAGAGGCGGAGGATTCGGGATCAGCACGAATGAGCGATCTCGTAAGGAAATCCATCTCGGCGGCAACTCTCTTGTCGAACCATGCGTAAGCCGAGGCCCGTTCCCACGCCTGAGCCGGATGGAGTCGCCGGTGCACTCGACTGGGGTGCGACCCTGGCGGAGCACGAGCGCTGGCTGCGGCGGGTCGTGGCGGCGCGGGTGGGCGAGCCGCAGGCGGTCGACGAGGTCATGCAAAACGTGGCCCTGGCGGCCGTGGCCCAGCGCTCGCCCTTGCTCAATCCGGCACGGGTGGCCGTCTGGCTCTATCGCCTGGCGGTGCGGCACGTTTTGATCTATCGCCGCAAGACGGGGCGGCAGCGGTCGCTTGTCGATCGCTACGCAGTCCGCAAGGCGGTGAGCGAGGTCGACGCATCGCCCTCGCCGCTGGCCTGGCTGGTGAATGATGAACGTCGGCAGCTTGTGCAAGCCGCGTTGCGGCGGCTGCCGCCACGCGATGCCGAGCTGTTGATCCTGAAATACGCCGAGGGCTACGGAGCCCGCGAGCTGGCCGAGCGGCTCGGCGCGACCGTCACCACCATCGAGGCCCGGCTGCATCGCGCCCGCAACCGGCTCCGCGCGGAACTGGCCGATCTGGCGGCTGAATTCGAGGCACCCGACCATGACCAATCTTGATGCGACCAAGCCCGCTCGACGACCGTTTCATCGACCGGATCGTCGACGGCGAGCTGACTCCGGCCGAGCTTCGCGCGGCCATCGACCGCCTTGATCGCGAGCCCGACGGCTGGAAGCGCTGCGCGCTGGCGTTTCTTGAAGCTCAGTGCTGGCGCGAGTCGTTGCCGATCGTTGGAACCAACCGGCAATGTCGCTGCTCGGCCGCCAGTCCTTGCCGTTGGCCGCCAGTCGCTCGAACGAGCACGGGCCGCCGCTGGATCCGCGGGTCGATCGCGGCCGCCATTGTCGCGGCCTCGTTTGCCTTGGGCTGGGCGAGCCATGCGGCCCGGCCGTGGTCGGGCGCCGAACGGAACTGACGTCGCCCAGGCCGAGCGCGGTCCGACGCGCCCGTCGGAATGGTTCTCGCTCCGAAGTTGACGAAGCCGCGACGACGCGGAGCTTCACCGGCCGCTGCGCCTCGCCGCTTGGGACGAGCGGCGCAACGCGATCCTTGCCCACCGTCGAACGAGCGTTGTCAGGGCCGTGGCGCGTCTGCATATCGGCACCAGAAGCACCGGGGCGGATGTGCCGATCCTGGCCGGGCCGGGAATCAACGAACAATGGCTCAGAAACCAACCACCGCCGGTCACGGAGTACGGCCAGGTCGCCTTGCAACGGCAGGGCTATCAGGTCGACCAGCGCCGGCAATTTATCACGACCACCCTGGCCGACGGCCGGCGCGTGACCGTTCCGATCGACCAGGTTCAGATCCGCTACACCGGCAATAACCCTTTGTAACCCGTACCTCATCAACGAAAAAGGAGATCGACAATGAAACCTGCATGATCGGTGGCTCGCTATCGTGCTTCTTCTGGGTCGTGAACGCAGGCGGCCGATGCGCAACAGAGCGGCAAGGCGAGCCGCTTGGTGTCCAGGCGAAGCAAAATGGACCGAACCGCAAGCCGGACAAGAGCAATAATTCTCGGGCGTGCCCAGCCAAGCCAAATCAGAACCCGAACCCGCAAGCTGGACAAATCCAATCTCTTCCTCAAATGTCTCGTGGGTCACGCCTCAGCTTCAGGTGCTCGAACCAACCCGGTCAGGTAAACTCCAACTGGAGTCAGATGAACTCCAACTGGCTGATCACCGGAGACCAGCTTGGTTGGATCGAGCCTTTTGACCGGACGTGCCGGCATGGGGCTGAGTCCGGCCGATGATGCGCTGCGGGCACATCTCAGTCTGCCCAAGGATCAAGGGCTGATCGTGACTTCGCTTGCGGCCAACGCGCCGGCCGCTCAGGCGGGTATCCAGCAAAACGACGTGCTGCTCACGCTGGGCGACACGCCGCTGGCAAAAGCCGAGGATCTCGAAGAGGGCCTGAAGGCCGTGGGTGAAAAGCCTGTTTCGCTCACGATCCTTCGGGGCGGCAAGAAGCTGACGATCCAGGTTCAGCCGCGGGTTCGGGTGACGATGGGACCGGTCCAGCCTGAGCCCCCCGCGTTCTGGATCGGCGTTTCGGTTTCACCGCTCGAGCCCGCACTGCGGTCGCAGCTCAAGCTTCCCCAGAATCGCGGACTGCTGGCCACCGATGTCGTCAAGGATAGCCCGGCCGCCAAGGCGGACGTCAAGGTTCACGACATCCTGCTCAGCCTCGACGGAAAACTGCTCGACAGCCAGGAAAAACTGGTCGAGCTCGTCCAGTCGAACGGTGAAAAGTCCGTGCCGCTGGAACTCATTCGCGAGGGAAAGACGCAGACGATTCTTGTGACGCCGCAGCGGCGAAAGCCTGCGCAGCAGCAGACAGTCGTGGCGACGACCGGGATCCTGTCTACTTTCAGGTCGTTCGGCCCGGAGCCGTTCTGAACCGTCGACCCCAATTATCCGGTTTTCCACAATGGAGCGGTTATGAGCCTCAACCCGCAACGGCTGGTCGACTGCGGACAATCCGACGTGACCGAGCGAATTGCGGCGATGCCGAATCCGACGGCGTTCATCGAAGCGGCTCGACGATCTCGACGCCGAGATCAAGCAACTGCGCAAGGCGATCGAGGAATTGAACAAGACCTTGAAGGAGAAGAAGTGAGCCCGTCCGGCCGTCAGTCGTGCGAAGCTTCGTCCGGACGGCGCGGCCGAACCCGATTCCCTCGGCGGCCGCGCGACGACCGCCAGCCCGGCTTTGGTCCAGCCGGCTGACGATCACCTTCCAGTGGCGGGCCAGGCTATGGCCGTCCATGGTGTGAGTGCAGAGAATCGTTTCGCGGTCATGGCGGCCCACGACCTTCGCTCCTCCCGGAGCGCGGTCAAGGGCCCGCCGGACCGCGTTGATGCTCGGGGCGCGGACGTAGAAGTTGCGGTCCGGTTCCATCTCGCGTTTCTCGAATCCCTCACGTCTGTTATGATCCATGATGTCGCAAGTGACCTCATTGATCGAAAGGGTCGGCAATGTCAGACGAAGAGCGACCAGTCCAAGGCGACGGAAGTTACTGACGCCGCTCGAGGCCCTGCGAATGGACAAAACGGCCTTTTCCGTCGTGTCCTTGCATGAAGCCGATGCCGTCGATAAGGCTTACTGGGCGGCACAGAGTCCGCGATCTCGCCTCGAAGCCCTCGAATTCATGCGAGCAGGTGGCGTATGGCTATGATCCCTTTACCGCCCGACTTGAGAGAGTTCTTGAGGTTATTGAGCGAACATCACGTTGAGTATCTGCTGATCGGCGGTTACGCGGTCTCTTATCATGGGTATCCGCGTAGTACGGCCGACATGGACATCTGGATCGAGACGAGCCCGAAGAACGCAAAAAGGATCGTCGCGGTTTTGGAGGCATTCGGTTTCGGTGAAACCGGCATTAAGCCGGCCCAGTTTCTTTTGCCTGACCAGATCACCCGAATGGGAATTCAACCCCTGCAAATTGAAATCCTTACGACGATCTCCGGACTGGACTTTGCCGCCGCTTACGCAAGGCGAGTCGTCGACGTTATCGACGGAGTTCCGATATCGCTCATCTCTTCCGAGGATCTGAAAACAAACAAGCGAGCGTCTGGCAGGCTGAAGGATCTGTGAAATCCAGGATCTCGGCAATTCCGCCCGGGATCGCCAGCACGATGACGAGCAGCAGCACCGCATAGAGAAATGTCGACCACGCGACCAAGGGCGCAGCGAATTCCGGCAGCACCGTCAAAAGAATCGTGCCGAGGAGCGGTCCGAGAATGGAGCCACGCCCGCCGATCAGGATGGCGATGAAGAACAGGATCGACAGGTCGAGCGTGAACGCGTCCGGCGTGATGTAGGATTGCAATGCGGCGAACAGCCCGCCGGCAACGGCAGCAACGGCGCCGCTGAACAAGAACACGGTCGCCAACAGTGCGGGCTTGGCGATGCCGCTTGCTTCTGCCGCGACCTCCGCGTCGCGGATCGCGGTGAGCGCGCGGCCGAAGCGGCTTGCCGCGATATTCGCCGTCATCCATGTGCAGATCGCCGCAAGGCCGAAGCAGAAATAATAGAAGCCCCATTGGGAGGCGAACGGTTCCGGAAAGATCGGTCCGGCAACGCCGACTCCGCCGCCGGTCACGCTCTGCCACGCCAACGCCACCTGGGTGACGATGGTGGCGAAGCCAAGCGTCGTGATGGCGAAATAGAAGGTGCGCAGCCGCAGCGCCGGCAGGCCGACGATCAAGCCGAACATGGCGCCGACCACCGCCGCGATCGCCAGCGCCAGATAGGGCGACAACGCCGGTGTGACGTTGCCGGCCACGAGCACGCTCGTGGTGTAGGCACCGAGCGTGAGCAGCGCCACCCAGCCGATCGCGATCTGGCCGGCGAACCCGACCACCAGATTGAGGCCGGACACCAGCACCCAATAGACGCAGGCACGGGTCGCGATCACGCCCCAATAGCCGCCGCCGAACAGCGGGAACGCGATGCCGATAACGAGCAGCGCCAGAAAAGGCAGCGCCACGCCGAGCGCGCTCGTTGCCCCGAGCGCGTCGGCACGGCTCGGGCGCACCTGTGTCATCGGCATATCCATCAAACGCGGCGTTGCACGGCTGCGCCGGCGAGGCCTTCGGGGCGCGCCAGCAGGACGATGATGAAGACGGTGAAGACCGCCACCGAGGCGAAGATGCCGCCGACCAAAAAATTCGCCGTTTGCTGAAACAGCCCGAGCAGGAGGCCGGCGACCACGGCGCCGCGGTTGTTGCCCATGCCGCCCAGCGCCACCGGGACAAAACCATAAAAGGTCAGCATCGGCCCATTGCCGAAAAAGGCCAACAGCATCTCGCCGCCGGCGAAGCCCGCAAGCGCGCCGATGGCGCCGGCGAGCGCATAGCTCGCCATGCGCAAGCTGCGCTCCGGCAGCCCGAGCGCACGCGCCGCATAGGTGTCTTCGGCTATGGCCAGAAAGGCGCGGCCGATCAAAGTGTGGCGATAGAGCAGTTCGAGGCCGACGATCACGGCGGCGCAGGCCAGCATCGGCAGCCAGAACTGCTGATCAAAACCGCCGCGGGCGATGTCGAAGAGCCGCGGAAACGGCCGCGCCTCGGTGCCCCATTCGATGGCGGTGAACTGCTGCACCATCAGCGCCAGCGCCAAGGTCGAGAGCACGTAGAGATGCTGGTCGAGGCTCTTGAGCACCGGCCGCACGGCGACGATCTCGGTGACGATGCCGAGCACGACGCCGCCGGCCAGTGCAAGGAGGAAGCCGACCGCCACCGGCATGCCCATGCGGCCGATGAACAGCGAGCCCAGTACGCCGCCGAGCATGCCGAGCGTGCCCGCGGTGAAGCTGAACACGCGCGAGGCCGAGAACATCACATTATATGTGATGCCGATCAGTGCGTAGATGCAGCCGATCGCCACTCCGGACAAGACGATCGACTGAACCATCGCATCACGCGCTGTAGCCGGGAGCCAGGCTGAACGCACCGTCCCTGAACGAGTTGGCCTGGACCATCACCACCTCATCGTCCGGGTAGCCATTGTGCTGCTCGGGGGTAAAGGTGATGTCGCCATAGACGCCCGGCCATCCCTTGAGCTTGTTGAGATAGCCGACGATCGTTTCGGGCTCGCTACCGACGTTCTTCATCGCATCGGCGATCATCCGCGGCCCGTCATAGCCGATCGCGATCCACCACAGCAGCGTGTCGCCCATGTCGATCTTGGCGCTGCTCAAACGGTCGAGGAATGCCGTGGTGCGCTCGGTCAGCTTGCCGGACGGCGCTATAGCAGACAGGGCGGAAATTGTTGGAATAGACCTTGGCCCAGTATTCGGGCTTTTCCAGCAGCTCCTTGGTCTGGCCGGAGCCGAGCGTCGTCTGGCCGACGATCGGCACGTCCCATCCCATCTGCCAGCGCGTGTTGATGATGCGGGACAGGAAGCCGGCATTCACGCTCCAGGGCATGATCACTTCCGCGCCCGCCTATTGCATGCGCAACAGCTCGGGCTTGAGGTCCGGATTGGCGGCGTCGATGTTGCCCTGATAGACGACTTCCGCGCCTTTCGCCTTGAGCATCGGCACATAGGCGTTAACCGACGCGGTGCCGTAGCCCGTGGTGTCGCTGATCACCGCCACCTTTTTGAGCTTGAGCACGTCCACCACATAGTGGTTCGCGGCGCCGCCGATCTGTTGGTTGGTGGGCGCGTTGCGAAAGCCGATCGGATATTTCTGCAGATCGATCAGGGTATCGACCCAGCACGGATGGATCTGCGGCGTGTTGGCGCGGGCAATCAGCGGGACGGCCGCGAGCGCCTCACCGGAATTGACCGGCCCCAAGACGACACTGACCTTCTGCCCGCGCGTGAGCTCGGCTGCGCCGTTCACCGCCTTGGTCGGATCGCTTTGGGTGTCGCGGATGATCAACTCGATCTGCCGGCCGTTGATGCCGCCGGCGGCGTTGATTTCCTTCACGGCCAGCTGGTGCCGCGATTGATCCCGACACCGGTGGACGATGACGGACCGGTGAGCGCCGGCAGATAGCCGACCGGGATCGGATCTTTTGCGGCGATCGCGGGCTTGGCCAGGCCAGATGCAACAACGACGGCGCCGGCGGACTTCAGCGCTTGACGACGAGTTAGCGACATTTTGATTTCCTCCCTGAACTTGGCTTCCCGTAACTTGAACTTGTCGTGTTCTGTCGGGCTTTTGCCGGCTACTATAGCCTTGGCTTGATGGTCCGCAAAGCGCCCTGTCGGGCGTGGGATTTCTCCCAACATCTTTCTTCGGCGGTGCTTTTTGCGACACGCGCGGCCCGATCGGTTGGGGTGCGATCTTTGTAAAAGGAGCTGGCGCGATGGAACTGGGGCTTGCAGGCAAGACGGCGCTGGTCACCGGCGGCAGCAAAGGCATTGGGCTCGAGACGGCCCGCGCGCTGGCGCGCGAGGGCGTGAAAGTTTTGATCTGCGCCCGCCGGGAAACGGCGCTGGCCGACGCGGCGCGCGACATCATGGCCACCACGCAGACGAAGATCGAGACGCATTCGCTCGATGTGACCAAAGTCGAGCAGATCGAAAAAATTCCGCGCATCGTCGGCGAAAAGCTCGGCCGCATCGACATCCTCGTCAACAATGCCGGCACCGGCACCTACAAGCCCTTTCTCGAAGTGACCGACGCGGAGCTGGTCGAGGGCATGGCGATCAATTTCTTCGCCCAATTCCGCATCTGCCAGCGCATCGTGCCGCTGATGATCGCGCAAGGCGGCGGCCGCATCGTCAATGTCAGCGGCCAGACCGGGATCATGACGCTCAACCCGCCGTTCCTGTCGTCGTGCACGGGGCCGGCGAAATCGGCCGAGATCCGTTTCTCGAAAGTGCTGGCCAACGAGCTGGCGCCGCACAACATCCGCGTCAACTGCGTGATCCCGGGCTTCATCAATACGCCGGAGCGTTTCGCCAAATGGGAACGCGAAATGGCCAAGCGCCAACTCAGCCCCGAAGACGCCGCCCGCGAGCGCGCACAATGGTCGAGCAATCAGGGCATGCGCGACACGCGCTGGGGCACGCCCGAGGAGATCGCCAATCTCATCGTCTTCGCGGTGTCGGATGCGGCGAGTTATATCAACGGCGCGGAGCTTGTCGCTGATAATGCGATGGATAAATCGTGACTGGAGCCCGCAGCGTGCTCTCCCTATCGAGCTATCACCCGGGAACGCTTCGGTCTTGGATATACGCCCGGCGTCCCGCTGGCGTCAGCTTCTCAACAATGCCGAGCGCGTCGCTAAGCTGCTCGTTGCTTGAGAAGGTCTCGTAGGCTGTCGATGGCTGATCTGTCAGAAGCCGAGAGGTTAGTTTCTAATGGCGCACCTTCGGGACCGCTCAACTCCATCTGCTGCGGCGCTTTACCGAAGATCTGTTCGGCCGCGAATTTGAGCAAGTTAATGTCATCGACCATGTTGGTCTTTATTGGGTCTGCCTACTCCGGGGCGTTCGCCTCCTGCAATGTTGATTATTTTGATTGAATTTCATTGTACCACGTCTTAATGACGCACGTTGGTGACAAGAGGTATTGTCCGATGGCGCTGCCAAAGAGCACACCAACGCCGCGCACCCGCTATTTGCAGGATATTATAACGGCGGCATCCGCAAGCGATCTGGCAGGTTGGCCGATGCTCAACGAGAAAGATTATGTGCTGGTGGGCGCGTTTGTCGTTCTCTTCAGCTACATCGACTTCAATCTTCGCCGCGTTGTGGAAGTATTCGACAAAACGGGTCGGCTAAGCGCGCCGTGGAAAGGAAAAGCCGGGAATTTGAATGCGGTAGAAATCGCCGCGGCCATCCAATCCCTCGATTGTTGGGATGACGCTGGACGTAAGGCACTGCAAGATGTCGAGGAGCTGGCGAAAAGTCCGCAATTTAGTGGCGCATTTTGCGATTAGACGGTTTCCGGCCGACGAAGCGTTCCGTGTTTCTCGCAAAAAGTGCCCGCGATTTTAAACAGCAGTTTGGCACTGACCCTGAACCGGGCGCGGCTCTTTCAGCGGTCGTCGATCGCGATCAAATGGTCAGTGTTCTACGGCATGTTGAGCATGTGCAAAATTGGTTGGCCACTACAACGGCTAAGCTGGAAACACATTTGGACCCTAGATAGGGGCCGATCGTGGATTGCTCTGGTGGTAGTTCGAAGGCGAGAGCCGTGATTGAGGCGGTTAAATCATTGTTTGTTGGGTCGCTTTAAACGAGGCGAGGCAGACGAACCCATTGATTTGTTGAGTGAAAAACTATCTGTTGGCAATGTAAATCCGATGCTGCCAGTGCCTTGATAATAAACATGTTATTTAAACTTGGGTATTTACAACCCTCGAATTTCGGCCCCTTAATAATCCCGTGCCTCGCAAGAAATTTTTGGTGCGAGGTGTGTCGTGATCCCAGACAATCTGCCTAAACACGCGATCCTTGTGCGGTGGGGTACATTCCGCCTGGACCTCGTAGGACGAGCACAGATCATTGCTGCTGCGGCATTTATTGCAGCCGTTATCGGGCTGCGGCTGCTTTACGTTCACTTCTGAATATTTAGGTCGTGTGACTGAGCGACACTCTGGTCATGGAGGATTTGAAGAGAGTAGGCCGCACCATTGCAAATGATACCACGTCGAAATATGCTCGCAGAGGTCGTGGGGGCTGAATTCATGTGGGCTTGGCTGAGAGACCCTAACAATCAGGGCGCCTTAAGGATCATTGGGGCTATCGTTGTAGCAATCTGCGGCGCCTTTGCATGGTGGTACGCGCAACCTTCAAAACCACCTGTCGTTGGGCATATATGCAGGTCTGAAAATTCCAACCCCTGTCCAAAAGACTCAAGCTGGGTTCGGTGCTTCCCGGAAAGTTTGACCGGTGAAACGCAGGCGGCCGAAGAAAAGAAATGCGGCTTTTGGATGCACACTTTCAGTGTGCGTCTGACTTAAAACAGCCCAGGTGGTCAGTGCGGAACGATTGTTTTGGAATTCACATGTACACCAAGATGGTGACGATACACACATTTGAACCGCAGCGGAGTTGAACCGCTGGCCGCGCCGAACAAGTCACCAGACTTTAGCGCGACGGACTGAGCTGGCTGCTGGCACCTGGATCGGTAGAGGAAATTTCATAATCCAATTCTACCGCTTGTTTTTAGTGTCGGCGGAGCGGGTGGGGATAGCTCAACGAAGGATTGGCCGATAACGAGTAGCGGCGTGCTTTCGAAGATGATTTGCAACGCCGGCCGGGTGGTCCACGCGTCTATCGTAACAAGGGATTCAGAGATCGGCGGCCCAGAAAACCTTTCTGCACTACAGGTTGTTATATTGGTCATTAAACGTCTGCTAGATGCTGTGCCTTATTGGAAGACGTCAACAGTGACATTTCTGCAACAATTTTAGGTAAGGGATACCGTATATTTGTAAATGATTGAGGCGCGGGTTGAACGGAGCCAGCGCGGATAAGCGCATAAAAGCGACGAGGCTCCACTCGCTGCTACCCCTTGTGGAAGCACGCGATGGCTGGTCGCAAGAAAAAATGGCTTCGTGTTGGAGCGGCCATCGTCGGCTTGTTTGTTGCTGGCAACGCGATCTTTGATTTTGCCGATCATATCTCTCACGTGTGGGCGCGCCTCCAGGCTACATACGAGAAACACACGGCGCCGATTGAGTTGGTTGAGGTCACCTACGTGAATCTGGACGCTCTTATCTCTTTGTTAGAAGACATGAAAAAGCAAAGCGACCTGACGTTCGCAACTCCGGATGGCTCGTTCGAGTGGCCAGACATTCATTGGGAGAATTTTGCCTATCGACATCTATTTATTCCGCAAGGTGATTCGACGGGAAAAATTCAAGAAGAATGGATCCTATGTGTGGGGCCTGGGAAGAAGCCAGACATATGCTCTAAATCGCCCGAGTACAGACTGACGCATCCAATTCATAATCCAGACTGGCACTAGCGCGTAGGGCGGATTAGCCGAAGGCGTAATCCGCCGTCTAAACTAGGCGGCGCAATTCGCTTCGCTATTGCTCCCCACGCCGTGTTAGTGGTGTGGCGGCGCGCAGAGCCGATACGAGATGGTGGATTACGCTGCGCTAATCCCCCCCTACGGGTTGGCTTTGGCCTCGGATAGCGTGCACGACATGCCAATACCCGACAAAAATACTCTCCCTCTCTATGGCTGTATCACTGGCATCATAGTTCCCGAGCCGCAGGTGCAGTTGATGGAAGGCATCACTCTTACCCAGGGCTACTTCGAGGTCTTCAGCACCCCCATGCTTGCGTTCAAAGAAGCAGGCTTGGGGACACACACACCTGGGCCATGGGTCGCGGTGCACGGGAATTTCAATTCGTATCGTAGCCGCTGCGAACTCGCCGTAGAGAGCCTATCCGCGCTCGACGGCTTCTCCCCGTCACAGGCGGCATGGCTCGTAGCGGCGATGCTGCGGCTACGCGCGGAATTGCCCGTGCGGATCGCTGCTGTCGCGAATATGCCTCTCCTTAGCATTCCTGGACAGCCAGACGCATGGGCACTCGCATTCGAATCCTCCGCGCGCCAGACCGGTATATTCCGAACACAGTTCACCGAGCTTACGGCAGAAGACCTCGCCTGGCTCTCCGCGGCACTCCCGGTAGCAGCGGACTTCTACCGCGACGATCGCTTCATGAGGGCCTTCACTGTCTTTGATGAGAGCCTGTGGTCTGGCCGAGTAGAAGTTGGCACGATCCTCATATGGACGGCCATTGAAATTCTTTTCGACCTCAGCGCACAAGCACATAAGACGAAGGCCATCTGTGCAGCGCTATCCGAGTACGTCGCCGCAGACGCGCAGGACCGGGACCGTGCTTACACAGTCATTCGGGAGTTGTATGAGAAAAGGGGACGGACCGTACATAGCGGGCGCTCAATTGCGGAGCATGACTACGCCCAATCGTTCGCACTTGCACGCGCGGCATTCGTCAACTGCATTGACCGCCGACAGCTTCCGAAAAGACGAGCGCTTCAATAGCCAGTGTAATCACCGATCAAGCCGCAGCCCCGTAAAACCGCGCACGCGCAGCTGTTCGTCGACCACGGCCTTGGGGTCCTGGCCCATGTGGCCCTCCCCGCGCCGCCAAGACCGATGTAGCATCGCCGCCGGACTGCGCGCGGGCATCCGCATGGCCGCCACAGGCATCGGGAGGACGGCATGACAACGGCGAGCGATAGCGTTGAGTTGACGCGTGTCGGCCCCGGCACCGTCATGGGCCAATTGATGCGGGAATATTGGATTCCCGCGCTGATGTCGTCTGAGGTCGGCCGCGGCGGTGCGCCGCTTCGCCTGATGCTGCTCGGCGAGAAGCTCATCGCGTTTCGCGACGGTGAAGGCCGAGTCGGCGTGATGGACCATCGCTGCCCGCACCGCTGTGCGTCGCTGTTTCTCGGCCGCAACGAGGCGGATGGGTTGCGCTGTATCTATCACGGCTGGAAATTCGACGTCGCCGGCCGGTGTCTCGACATGCCGAACGTGCCGCCCGAGCAGGACTTCAAGCACAAGGTCGGCGCCAAGGCGTACCGCGCGGTCGAACGCGCCGGCGTCGTGTGGGTCTATATGGGGTCACGCGCCGAGGCGCCGCCGCTGCCGGGTTTCGAGGTGCTCGGCGTTCCAGACGACGAGGTCGGGGTGCTTTTCATCCAGCGCCACTGCAACTATCTGCAGGCGCTGGAGGGCGACATCGACACCTCGCATTTCGGCTTCCTGCACGCCGGCCACGTCGACGCCGACGATCTCGCCGGCGACGATCCGATCCTCCACACCGTCGCGATCCGCACGCCGGACTATCACATCGCCGACGCCGCCTGGGGCACGACCTATGCGGGCTACCGCGCCGCGGGGCCCGGCCGCACCTCATGGCGCTTCGGCAATTTCCTGTTTCCGTTCTGGGCGCAGGTGCCGAATGGCGAGTTTGCGCGTCATCTGCAAGTGCGCGGCTGGGTGCCGCTCGACGACGAGCACACCATGTACTGCGTGCTGTGGTGGAAGCGGGGTGCGTCGGCCATGACGCAGGAGGCGCCGGCATTCAAGGACGGCACGCCGGTCGGCGGCATGGGCCGGGGCAACGATTTTCTGCCCAACACCACCGACTGGCTCGGCCGCTTCAGGCTCGCGGCCAATGCGAGCAATGACTGGGGCATGGACCGAGCCGCGCAACGCGACAATACGATCTACAGCGGCATCGAGAGCGTCCATTTGCAGGACCAGGCCGTGACCGAGAGCATGGGCGCGATCCTCGATCACAGTTTTGAGCATCTCGCCCCGTCGGATCTGATGATCACGCGCACGCGGCGCCGCCTGCTCATGGCCGCCCGCGCGTTGCGCGACAAAGGCGTGCCGCCGCCGGGCGCCGACAATGTCGAGGTGTTCCGCGATGCGCGCGGCGGCTATTTCGTCAGCGACGAAGCCGGCGGCTGGCAGGACGCCTACGCGGCGCAACTGGCGATCGCGTCGCGTCCGCCCGCGACCGCTGTGCCATCAGGCGGCGGCCGCTAAGGCGGTTTTGGTATCCTCAAGGATCATATCCGCACCCTTTTCGCCGATCATGATCGTCGCCGCATTGGTGTTGCCGGACACCACCGCGGGCATGATCGAGGCATCGATTACGCGCAAGCCCGAGAATCCGCGCACGCGCAGTCGTTCGTCGACCACGGCCTTGGGATCCTGGCCCATGCGGCAGGTGCCCACGGGATGATAGGTGGTGGAGCCGCGGCGGCGAATGAAATCGAGCAATTCATCGTCGTTGTTGCATTGCGCGCCCGGCTCGATCTCCTCGGCGATGTAGCGCGCCATGGCGGGCGCCTGAAAGATGCGCCGCATCGCAGCGACCCCCGCGACGATGGTCTCGCGGTCCTTCGCTGTCGCCAGATAGTTCGGGTGGATCGCCGGCGCCTCGTGCGGATCGGCGGATTTGATTTTCACGTAGCCGCGGCTCTCCGGCCGCAGCAACACGCAATTGCCGGTCACGCCCGGGAACGAAGACAGCTCACCGCCGATGGTGCCGGCCGAGAACAGCGAAATCGAGCATTGCGAATCGGGCGTTCCCGATGACGGCAGCGCGCGCAGGAAAACCGCAGATGACACCGCCGGGATGGCGAGATAACCACGGCGCGTGAGGACGTAGTGCAAGCCGTGGGTGAGCTTGCCGCTCCAGTTGCGCACCGCGTCGTTGAGCGTGATCGGGTCCTTGCAGCGCAAAATGATGCGGCCGGAAATATGGTCGTTGAGATCGTCGCCGACGCCCGGCGCATCGGCGACCACCGGGATTCCCAGCGATTGCAGGAGCGACGCCGGTCCGACTCCCGAAAGCTGCAAGAGTTGCGGCGAATTGAACGCGCCCGAAGCGACGATCACCTCGGCATTGGCGCGCGCACTGCGTTTGTCGTTGCCGACAAGATACTCGACACCGGTGGCGCGCCGGCCATCGAACAAAATACGCGTGGCGAGCGCTTTTGAAACCACCTTGAGATTGGCGCGCCGCCGCGCCGCCTTGAGATAGCCGTGCGCGGCCGAGGAGCGCACGCCGTTGCTCATCGTGGTCTGGTAATAGCCGGTGCCTTCCTGCGCCGCGCCGTTGAAATCGTCGTTGCGCGGATAGCCGCATTGCACTGCCGCTTCCACATAGGCCACGGCGAGCGGATGCCGGTCGCGCAGGTCCGAGACGCCAAGCGGGCCGCCGGCGCCGTGGAATTCGTCGGCGCCGCGTTCGTTGTTTTCCGCCTTGCGGAAATAGGGCAGCACGTCGGCAAAACTCCAGCCGGCATTGCCGAGCTGCCGCCAATAGTCAAAATCCTCCGCCTGGCCGCGGATATAGATCAGGCCGTTGATCGAGCTCGAGCCGCCGAGAACTTTTCCGCGTGGCGCAATCACATTGCGGTTGTGGCATTCCGGCTGCGGGATGGTCTCGTAACACCAATTGTAGCGGCGATCGGTGAACAGCCTGCCGAAGCCAAGCGGAATATGCAGCCACGGATGCAGGTTGCCGGGGCCGGCCTCCAACAGCAGCACGCGATGGCGGCCCGACGCGGTGAGCCGATCGGCCAGAACGCACCCGGCGCTGCCGGCTCCGACGATGATGAAGTCGAACGCCTCTGAATTCGGCACGCGTTTTCCTCCAATTGATACGGCCTCTGGGGACCGCTTCCTCGTCATATGACGGCCGGACTGATTATCCGAAGGGAACGCGACCGCCGCAATATGGAAACGACATCACGGCGACGTTGACTTTCCAACCGGTTCTCCAAATACTGAGCGTCCAAGCAAAAATATTGACCGCAAAAGCGGAGAAGTCAGGGAGGAACGCCATGACGACCTCACGACGCTCGCTGCTCAAGACATCCGCCGCAACGCTTGCCGCAATGAGCTTTTCCGGACGCTTTGCCAGCGCCGAGGCGGAGGCCGTGCGGATCGGCGTCGTCTACGACCTGTCCGGCCCATTCGCCGCCGGCGGCTCTGTCGCCTGCTCCGATCGGCGCCCAGATCGCGATCGATCTCGTCAACGAGCAGCGGCGGCATTGCCGGCAAGTACAAGGTCGTGCCGATCAATGCCGATTGCCAGAGCAAGGCCGATGTGGCGATCAACGAGGTCGAGCGGCTGATCAGCCAGGAGAAGGTCGACATCGTCAACGGCGTCTATTCCAGCGCGCAAGCCGTGCCGCTCGCCGCCAAGGTGGAGGCGCAGAAGAAAATCCTCTGGATCACGACGGCGGTCGCGACGGCCGTGTTCAAGGACAAGAACCTGCAATACGTCTTCCGCGCCCAGATTCATTCCGACCAATACGGCCAGGCGTTCGCGTCCTTTCATCGCCGACAACGCCAAGGCGAAGCTCGGCGCCGAGCCAAGCGACGTCAAGGTCGCGATCATCCACGAGGATGGGCCCTATGGCGTCGGCGTCGCCGACGCCAGCGAGCGGTTCGCCAAGAGAGCGCGGCCTGCAGATCGTGCATGAAGGAAGGCTATTCGGCCACCGCGCCCGATCTCTCCTCGCTGGTGACCAAGCTCAAGCGGGCCGGCCCCGACGTCATGTCCCATGCCGGCTACAATCCCGACATCACGCTATTCCTGCGGCAGGCGCGCGAGAGCGGATTGCGGTTCAAGATGCTGGTCGGTGACGGCGCCGGCTACAGCCAGCTCGACAAGCTGCGGGCGACCTTTGGCGACCGACGTCGACAATTTCTGCAACATCGATCCAGTCCCGGCGCAATTGCTCAATCCCGCTTCGCTGGCGCCCGGACTGGGCGATCTCATCAAGACCATGGTCGAGCGCTACAAGGCCAAGACCAGCGCCAACGATGTGCCGCCGCATTGCTCGATGGGCTTCAACCAGACCTGGGTCCTGCTCAATAACGTGCTGCCGGTCGCCAAGGAGAAATACGGCGGCTTCGATGCCGAGGCGGTGCGCAAAGCAGCGCTCGACGTCGACATCCCGCCCGGCGGCACCATCCAGGGCTACGGCGTGAAATTCTATCGCTCCCGGAACGCGAGCTCTCCGGGCAGAACGAGCGCTCGACGCCGGTCGTGATGCAAAATGCCGGCGAGCATATTTCGGTCGTCTGGCCGAACAACATCAAGACCCAGGAGCCCGTTCTGCCGCTGCCGGCTTCTTCGGTCTACGCCATGCGCTGACGATGCTCGCAGTCGAGGGGCTGTCCAAGCGCTTCGGAGGCTTCCTGGCCGTCAACCGGATCGTCCTTCGAAGTCGCGCCAAGGCGAAATTCTTGGCCTTATCGGTCCGAACGGCTCGGGCAAGAGCACGACGTTCAATCTGATTGCCGGCACGCTGCCGCCCCTCGTCGGGATCGATCCGCTTCGAGGGCGAGGAGATCAGCAGCCTGCCCGCGCATACGATCTGCCGGCATGGCATTGCCCGCACCTTCCAGATCCCGCGGCCGTTTCGCAAGCTTTCGCTGTTCGAGAACGTGACGCTTGCCGCCTATTACGGCGAGGCGGGCGGCATTTCGCGCGCCGAGGCGCACGACCGCGCGGTGGAGGCGCTCGGCCTCGTCGGGCTGCCGACCGACGCCGCGGCAACGACCAACGGGCTCGGCGCCGCCGCACTCAAAAAACTCGAGCTTGCCCGCGCGCTCGCCACAAAACCCAGGCTGCTGCTCGCCGATGAAAGTCCTCGGCGGACTCGATTCGGCGGAGATGGAACGCGCCGCGGATCTGCTCGAAAGCATTCGCAGCCGCATGGGCATGACGATCATCTGGGTCGAGCACATCATGGGCGTGCTGATGCGCATCGTCGACCGCGTCGTCGTGCTCGACCACGGCGAAAAGATATTCGAAGGCGCGCCGGCGCAGGCGGCAGCCGATCCTCGTGTCACCGAGGTCTATCTCGGCAAGGGCCGCACGTGAGCGCGATGCTGTCCCTTGCCGCCGTCTCGGCCGGCTACGATTCCTTCCAAGCGCTTGTTCGACGTATCGCTGGACGTATCGCAAGGCGAGGCGGTGGGCGTCATCGGCCCGAACGGCGCCGGCAAGACCACGTTGATGCGGGTCATTTCGGGCCTGGTGCCGCTGCGCGGCGGCACGATGACGCTCGAAGGCCGTCCCGTCGGCGGCCTGCCGGCGCATCGCGTGGTCGAGCTGGGCATCGCGCATGTGCCCGAGAACCGGCGGCTGTTTCCAAGGCTTACCGTCGAGGACAATTTGCGCATCGGCGCCTTCATCCCGCGGGCGCGGGCGCACTTCGCCGAGCAGCTCGATCGGGTTTACAGCCTGTTTCCCCGACTGAAAGACCGGCGCGACCAATTCGCCGGCACGCTGTCGGGCGGCGAACAGCAGATGTGCGCGATCGGCCGCGCGCTGATGTCGCGGCCGAAATTGCTGCTGATGGACGAGCCGTCAGCCGGGCTTGCGCCGCTCGTGGTCGAGCAGGTGTTCGATCTCGTCCGCCGCATTCGCGCCGAAGGCCTGACCGTGCTGATTGTCGAGCAGAACGTGCAGCAAGTGCTCGACGTCGTCGACCGCGCCTATCTGCTGGAAGTCGGCAGCATCAAGCTTGCGGGCACGTCGGCCGAGCTCAAGGGCCACGAATTCATCCGCAAGGCGTATATGGGATTATAGCGGCGATGGACATCTATCTCCTCGAAGCGATCATCAACGGCATTCTGCTCGGCGGCGTGCTGGCGCTGCTTGCGCTTGGCCTCAACCTGATCTTCGGCGTGATCGACGTGGTGTGGATCGCCTATGCCGACCTCGTCATGTGCGGCATGTATGTCGTCTATTGGCTCTACGCCGTGTTCGGCTGGCCGCTATTTTTCGCCTGCGCCGCGGCCATCGCCGGCGTGGCCGTGCTCGGCGTTCTGGTGCATGTCCTGATCATCGCGCCGATTCTCGGCTCGGCGCCGATCAATCAGTTGCTTGCCACCGGCGGCCTGCTGTTCTTTCTGCAGAGTTTCGCGACGCTGCTGTTCGGCACCGACTTCCGCAACCTCGGCATTCGCCTGCCGATCATCGAGCTCGGCGAGATCTATATCAGCTACGGCGCGCCTGCTGGCCTTCGCCATAGCCCTGATCGGGGCGATTGCGCTCTATTTCTTCCTCAAGCGCACCTTCATCGGCACTGCGATCCGCGCCATCGCGCAGGACCGCGACATCGTGGGCTTGATGGGCGTCGACCAGCGGCGCATTTATCTCGTGACCTCGGCGATCGGCGGCGCGCTCGCCGGATTGGCGTCCTGCCTGCTGTCGCTGCAGTACGACGTTCATCCCTTTATCGGCAACACGTTCGGCCCGCTCATCTTCATGATCTGCGTGCTCGGCGGGCTGGGCGACATGATCGGCGGTTTCGTCGCCGCTTTCATCATCAGCCAGATCATCTCGATCGTCGGCTATTACACCAACACCGAGCTCGCCTATGTGCTCGCTTTTGCGTTCTTCATCGCACTGATGTTCGTGCGCCCGCGCGGGATTTTCGTGCGATGAACGCACGATACGCCATGCTTGCTCGCCGGGCTCGCCATTCTGTTGTGCGCTGCCGTATTTCACGCCGCCTTATTTCCTGCATCTGCTCATCCAGGCCCTGATTTGGGGTTTCATCTACACCGCGTGGTCGATGATGGGCCGCTTCGGCTTCGTCTCGCTCGGGCACGGCGCGTTCATGGGCGTGGGCGCCTATGTGCCGGCGCTGTTGTGGAACTACTATGACGTCACGCCCTGGGCTCGGCATCCCGCTCGGCGTATTGCTGTCCGCTCTGCTGGCGCTGGTGATCGGCTATCCGTGCTTCCGCCTCCGGGTGGTCGGCCATTATTTCGCGCTGGTGACGCTGGCGCTGAGCCAGGTGGTGATGCTCTCGATCACTGCGGCGCGCGACATCACCG
Source organism: uncultured Alphaproteobacteria bacterium (assembly GCA_963831975.1). Taxonomy (GTDB): domain Bacteria; phylum Pseudomonadota; class Alphaproteobacteria; order Rhizobiales; family Xanthobacteraceae; genus BOG-931. Next base: position 618,040 of record CAWHSO010000007.1, on the reverse strand, counting down.
GCGGATCGCTCGGCTTCACGCCACGGGCGGTGGGTCACTCCTGGTACGCGCTGCAATTTCCCGAGAAAAGCTACTTCTATGTCATCGCGCTTGTGCTTTGGCTTTGCGGGCTTGCCATCTGGCGCCGGATCGATCGCGGTATCGGCCGCGAGGCGCTCGATGCGATTTCGGAAGACGAAGAGGCCGCGGCCTCGATCGGCATCGACGTCATGCGCGAGAAGCTGCGCGTGACCGTCATCAGCGCGGCACTCACGGCGCTCGGCGGCGCGATCTACGGGCAATATCTCATGTATCTCAATCCCGAGACCGTTTCCGGCATCAGCGTTTCGCTGCAGATCGTGTTCGCCGCCATCGTCGGCGGGATGTATGACATGCTCGGCCCGACCGCCGGCGCGCTGGTGACGATTGGGTTGAACGAAGGACTGCGCGTCGGGTTCGGCACCCACTTCATCGGCGCCGCCAATACGATCTACGGCATCCTGCTCATCCTGTGCATCATCTTCATGCCGCGCGGCATCGTCGGCATGCTGAAAAAAATGACCAAATCGCGCTCGCCCGCCAAGGCCGTGCCGGCCGAATAGGCTTTAGCCAGCTGAATGCAGACTACAGGGCAATCCGCCGCCCCTCTTCGGCCGACCAATAGCCGGCATAATTGACCTTGATTGTTTCGTAGGCCAGGCCGAGATCGGCCAGGGGCTGCCGTCCGACCGACACGCATTCCATGAAGTCCTGAATTTCCTGCAAGTAGCCGCGCGTCCACTCTTCCTCGAGGCAGACGAACTGCCACCCCGTCTTCCGATCGACCTTCTCGGTGATGTAGACGCCCGCCAGTTTCTCCTCGTCGGTCAAATAGCTCATCATATGAGTGTTGGGCGTGATGTTGGCGAATAGCGCCCCGCCGCTTGTGTAGGTCTCGATGAGATTGCGCACGCCGCCCATGATCATGTCGCCGGAGAATACCGTGCTCTTGGTGCCGTCGGAGAAGGTGAGCGTCAGCATCCCCCAATCTTCGACATCGACGGGATTGGACTTGATGAAGGCATGGTCTCGCGCCGGCAGACCGGCCGCGACATTGCCGACGTCGGCGGTCACTGCCGTTACGGCAATCCGTTCGCCGCGCGCTTTCGCCTCGACCTGTTTGAGATAAAGCACCGCCGAGATCGGGTGGCAGCCCATGCGGATGAGCGAGCCGCCGCCCGTCATCGACCACTGGGCGGCATGGGCGGCGTGCGATCCGCTGTGGCTTTCCTCGGCCTTCATGAACAGGATCTTGTCTTTGGTGGCTTTGAGGATCTCGGCGGTTTTCGTCACCGCCGGCGCATAGATCCAATCTTCCGCATACATGAAAAGACTGCCGCTGGCGTTGATGACGGCGCAGGTCTCGTCCATCTCCGCCATGACGCGCTCGTACATGAGCGCTTTCGCCACGTGTTTGCCGATCGGGGTTTTGTCGCCATCGCGGCCAAAATATCCGGCGAACGGCTTCTCGCAGATGACATGTTTTCCCGCCTGCATGGCTTCCACGATCATGGTCGCGTGCAACATCGGCGGTGTGCAGATGTCGACGACATCGATCTCCTTGTCGGCGAGCAGCGCACGGAAATCGCGATAGGCGTTAGGGATTTGATGTTTTTTGGCGAAATCGACGACATGGTCGCCGCGCGCGGCAACAGCCGTCACCGCGGCGTCGACGCCATAGACCCGCTGATAGGCATACATGTGCAATTCGGCGACAAACCCGCATCCGACCAAGCCAACATTCACTTTCGCCATCGCCGCGCTCCCTCCGTCGACAATGATAATACCGCGTCAGGTCGCCCATCTTAAGGTTAACTTGACGCCGCCCATATCATCCACGTTCGGCGATCAGACATGGGCATTGAAAGGCCTATAGTTGAACGCACCAAACAAAGCGGTGTTCACTGGATCGAGTATCGTGAGTATGGAGACAGGCGGCAGGCTCAGCAGAGGATTTTCGCTCTATCTTGATCTTGTGCGAGTAAGTGTGTCACTGGCCGTTGTGCTGTATCATGCGTCCTTTGAGGAAAATGGCGGGGACTGGTTCCGCTTTGGAACGATCGGTCCTGACGCGGTCACGGTATTTTTTGTTCTCTCCGGTCTGGTGATTTCCTATGTGGCGGACACGAAAGAGAACAATCTTGAATTATATATTTCGAGCCGGTTGGCACGGCTGTGGTCAGTTTTGATACCTGCGCTTGCGCTTACCTATCTGGTTAATCTTGTGGGCGTGGAGATTAATCCGGTTCCTCATTGGATCGTTCCTTACGGCTCTGCTTGGCAATTGCTGCCCTCGGCCCTCTTTGTGAATGAACTGTGGTTCCATTCAGTTGCCCCATTGTCCGACATCCCGGTATGGTCGATCGGATTTGAATTTTGGTACTACGTCTTCTTTGGGGTGATTATTTTTGCCCCGCGGAAATGGAGATACGTCGGCGTCCCTATCGTCGCATTGATAGTCGGCCCGCGCATCCTATTGCTGTCGCCGATTTGGTTTTTCGGGGTTGCCGTATATCAACTCGGGCGGCGTCGGCTGGTCCGCGGGACGGCGGCATGGACATGCTTCGTTATGCCCATGGCCATCGTCGGTTCAATGATGTTGGCTCATTGGAATAAAGCGTTGATCGCTGACGGGGCGAAATTGATCGGCGCAGACCCGCCTTGGGGAGACTGGATTTGGTGTGGGGACTGGCTGTGGGCATACGTGGTGGGTCTCTCAATCGCCGTCCATTTTTATGGCGCGTGGTGTCTGCACGATCGCATCAAAAACGTCCTTATCCGTTTTCGGAATATCATTGAGTTTGCAGCTGGATTGACGTTGTCGATCTATCTGTTTCACTTCCCCCTAATGGCAATGGCATCTGCCGCATTGAACCGATGGCCACATGGGCCGGCGCGGTCGATAGTGACCGTAGTCGCGACCGTGGTTTGCTGCGCGGTTCTCGGCCTCATTTTTGAGCGCCAGCGATATCCTTTGCGGTCTCTAATTATGCGGGCCATAAAACCCTTGGTTCACACCAAGGGCTGGGAGGCCCATGCCTAAAACACCACGCGGCCATTGTCAGAAGATATTTGGCGCATGCCTGCGCATTTATGATTCCGCGCCTGAGGAAGCGCATGCGGGTGCTGGCATAATCGCTGCGACGCCGAACCTGCCGGGAGGTGGTCATGGCCCAAGCCCAGCTCAAGTCGCGACACGCGGGCCGCGATTGGCCGTTCAAAATCACGCCGCTGCATCCGGTGCTTGGCTGCGAGATCACCGGCATCACGCTGGCCCAAGCGGTGTCGCCGGCGCTATTCGAGAAGGTCTATGAAGCCTTCCTCGACTACCAACTGATCCTGTTCCGCGACGTCGATCTGCCGCCGGCGACCCAAGTCGCTTTCGCGCGCAATTTCGGCGAGGTGCAGGTCCACGTGCTCAGCCAATACCACGGCTACAAGGAGCACCCGGAAATCTACATGCTGTCCAACCTCGACAAGGACGGCAATCCGAGCGGCAAGCATCCGGACCGCGGCACGCTGTATTGGCACACCGACGGCTCCTGGAAGGAGCGCACCGGCCAGGCGACCATGATGTATTCGGAGATCGTGCCGGGCGAGGGCGGGGAAACCGAATTCGCCGACATGTATTCCGCCTACGAGCTGTTGCCCGCCGCGATCAAGGCGAAGATCGAAGGACGCAACGCCATCCACAATTTCGATTTCTCGCGCACGCGCCGCCACGGCGAGGATCCGCTGACGGCGGAGCAGAAGGCCAAGGTGCCGCCGGTCGCGCATCCGATCGTGCGCACGCACCCGGAGACCGGGCGCAAGGCGATTTTCCTCGGCGACCATGCCGAATCGATCGAGGGCATGGACTACGACCAAGGGCGCGCGCTGATCGAGGACATCAATGCGATGATCACGCCGCAGGCGCGCGTCTACACGCACCGCTGGGCGCCGCGCCAGTGCATCGTGTGGGACAACCGCTGCACGCTGCACCGCGCCACCGGCTTCGACGAGGCGCGCCTCAAGCGCGTGATGCGCCGCTGCACGATCGTCGGCGACAAGCCGTACTAAGTGCCTGGTGCTTGCACCGCGTTACGCAATCAGGCCTGAACCGAGTATCCGCCGTCGACGGCGATGGCCGCGCCGGTAATGAAATTCGAAGCGGGAGCGGCCAGAAAGACGGCGATGCCGGCAAAATCATCCGGGTTGCCCCAGCGCTGAGCCGGCGTGCGCGCCAGCACCTTTTCGTGAAGGCCTTGGACTTCCTCGCGCGCCTTTCGCGTGAGATCGGTATCGATCCACCCGGGCAATATCGTGTTGACCTGGATGTTGTCCTTCGCCCAAGCGACCGCCATCGCCCTCGCCATCTGCACGATGCCGCCCTTGCTCGCCGCATAGGGCGTGGCATAGGACGATGCGAACACCGACATCATCGATCCGATATTGATGATCTTGCCGGCGCCGGCACGCACCATGTGGGGATACGCCGCCTGGGAGCAAAGGAATGCGCTCGTCAGATTGGTATTCATCACCAGATGCCAATCCTGCGCCGTGAGGTCTTGCGGCTGCGCGCGAACGGTTGTGCCGGCGTTGTTGACAAGGATGTCGAGACGGCCAAATCGCTCGACGGCGCGCTGGATCGCTTGCCGGCAGGATGCCTCGTTCGAGAACATCCAATTCCACAAACTCAGCCTGGCCGCCGAGCGAATGCAACTCCGATAGCGCCGATTGGGCCTTTGTCTTGTTTCGCCCTGCGATGACAACCGTAGCGCCCGCAGAGGCCAAACCCTTCGCCATGCCGAGTCCGATGCCGCCATTTCCGCCTGTTATGAACGCAACTCGTTTTTGCAAGTCGAAAATCGTCATCGCAAGCTTTCTCCGCATCCAATGTCGCAATCATGAACGTCTACATGTTAATCGCTCCTGATAGAAGCAACCATGCTGCGGAAAGCTGCAGGCATGGTCCTCGAAATCAGCCGTATCGCCACTTCGGACCGTCGGCTCAAAATGCGACGCAGCAACGTATTGTCATTGACAAAAGACGCTTAGCGGACAACCCTTTCGCCCAATAAATACCTGTCGAAAAGACAAGACACGGCAAACCGCTGTGCAAGACACGACCAAATAGGGGGAAATCCAATGTCCGTCATTCGCATTTCTTCGCTTGTGCGCAGACGTCCTGCTCGGTGCCGCCGTCGCAGCCATTTCGTTCAGCGCCAATGCGCAGGAAAAGCACTATCGCTTCGCCTATGACCAGCCGAACACGACCGGTTACGGCGTCGCCGGTGACATCTTCGCCAACAAGATGAAGGAGCTGAGCAAGGGTCAGTTCCTGGTCGATCAATATCCCGGCGCGCAGCTCGGCCAGGAGCCGCAAGTGCTGCAATTGTTGAAATCCGGCGATATCGATTTCGCCATCACGTCGTCCGCCAACACCGCGACGGTATCGCCGCAGGCCGGCGTGATGTCGTTGCACTTTCTGTTCCGCTCCGAAGACCATCTGACGAAGGCGCTCGCCGATCCGCGGGTTTCCGAAGCCGTCAAGGCGATGATCGAGGAGACGGTGCAGGGCTCGCACGTGATCGGGCTCGCCACGCTCGGCTTGCGCTCGATGTACAGCAAGAAGGAAATCCACAAGGTCGAGGACATCAAGGGCCTGAAGGTTCGCGTTCAGGCGACGCCGACCGAGGACGCCATCTTCCCCGCCTATGGCGCCCAGGTCGTGCATATGCCGTTCGGCAGCGTCTACACCTCGCTGCAGACCGGCGTCGTCGATGTCGCCGAAAACGGCATCAATGTCTATCTCGTCAACAAGCATTACGAGGTGGCGCCGGTGCTCTCGCTCACCGAGCACGAGGCCAATAACAGCCTGGTCTGGATCAGCGACAAGCTCTGGCAAAGCCTCACCGCCGAGCAGAAGCAATGGGTGCAAACGGCCGCCGCCGAGGTCAACAAGAACGAGCCCGCCAAGGCATTCGAGCTCGAGCACCAGTCGATCGGCAAGCTCAAGGCGATCGGAGTCAAGATCGTCCCCGACGTCGACAAGTCGGGCTTCGTCAACGTCGCCACGCCGTATCTGGACAAGCTTTCCGCCGGACTCGGGCCCGCACGCGGTCAAGATCGAAAAGCTGATCGGCAGCATCAACTAGTCGTTTCGCCCGCACGGAGAGACCTCGCCTCTCCGTGTCGCGTTCATCCAGGCGCCGGACAATGCGGTTCGCCGACAAGCTCGTACTGAACCGTCAGCGTCATTTGAAATGGCGCGCGTTCGATGTGCTCGAACTCGTCCTGATGATGCTGTGCGGGATATTGCTGTTCGGCTTCTCGACGACCGTGACCTTCGATATCGTCACCCGCAGCATCGGTCATCCGTGGCTGTGGCTCCAGGAAGTCACGTCCACGTTCTTCATCTATGCGATTTTCATCGGCGCGGCCGTCGCCACGCGCCGCAACGATCACCTCTATCTGACGGCGCTGTCGGAAGCGATGCACGGCACGCCGCGGCTCGTGATTGAAATCGTCATTCGCTGCGTGGTTTTGGGCGTCGCCATCTGTCTCGCTTATTTCGGTTACATCAATTTTCTTCGCGGCTTCGGCAGCTTTCGCATGCCTTCGATGACGCCGATTGCCTCGCTTTATGCGGCGATCCCGATCTCCGGAGCGCTGATAGCACTGTTCACCGTCGAGCAGCTCGTCAACGGAATCCGCAACGGCTTCGACCATCCCGAGCCGCCCGAAGAGCCGGTTCACATCACGCCGATCGATCTCGTCGCGAAGCGAGAGCTCTCTGTGAGTGCTCCGCTTATTTTAGGCTTTGATGACCGCGCTGTTCCTGGTCTTCGGCTATATGGGCGTGCCGGTCGCTTTCTCGCTGATGGCGGGCGTCCTGGTCGGCGCCATGTTCACCGACGTTTCGATGCCGGCGATCATCCAGAAGATGTTCGACGGAGTGGATAGCGAGGCGCTGCTCGCCATTCCGTTCTTCCTTCTTGTCGGCGAGCTGATGAGCTCGGCCAACGTCGTCACGCGGGTGGCCAATCTGGCGCTGGCTCTGGTCGGCCATATTCGCGGCGGGCTGTCGCAGGTCGTCACGGTCTTCAGCATGATGTTTTCCGAAATGTCGGGCTCGACGACCGCCGATGTCGCCGTGATCAGCCGCGCCTTGGGCGGCCCGATGAAGCGCGAGGGCTATGATCCGCCTTTCATCGCCGCGATCATCGCGGCGGCCTCGACGATCGCGGCGCTGGTGCCGCCGAGCATCACGGCCGTGGTCTATGGCGCGGTCGGCAACGTCTCGATTGCCGGCCTGTTCATGGCGGGCGTGGTGCCGGGCTTCATGATCGGCTTCGGGCTTGATGATCTATTGCTATTTCTTCGGTCCGCTCGGCACGCGACGGCCGCGCGCGTCTTTGTTCACTGTCGCGGTCGCGGCCAGGGATGCGGCTCTGCCGTTGATGATCCCGGTCATTCTGATGGGCGGCATCCTGACCGGCTGGTTCACGCCGACCGAGGCCGGCGTGGTCGCGGTGGTCTGGATCATTTTCGTGGTCATTCCGGCGCTCAATCGGGGTCATCTCAAGATATTGCCGTATGATTTCTGTCTTGCGGGCCTGATCTTCTCATTGCCCTTGATCACGATCGGCGCCGCCAATGCGTTCGGCTGGATGCTGGCCTATCTGCGCGGTGCGCTGGTCATTGCCGACTGGATTACCTCGATTGCCGGCAACGACCCGCATCTGATGATGTTGCTCATGGTGGTGCTGTTCACCATCATCGGCGATTTCATCGAGCCGGTGCCGACGATCATCATCTTCATGCCGCTGGTGAATACGCTGACGCAGGCCGGCAACATCAATCCGGTGCACATGGGCGTGGTGCTGATCGCCACGCTGGCTTTCGGGCTGATAACGCCGCCTTATGGACTCGTGCTGTTGATGGCCTCGAAGTTCGTCGGCGTGCGATTCTCAAAAGCACTTCGCGCGGCGCTGCCGATCTATGTCGTGTTTCTGGTCACCATCTCGTTTGCGATCTACTTTCCGAAAGTCGTGTTGTGGCTGCCCAAGCAAGTCATCCCCGTTTCGGTCGGGTGCTTCAAAAACCCGAGCGGACCGGGCTATATTTGCCCGCCTTGAGACGCTGCTGCGGTTTGAGCCAAGGGGAGGAATAAGGATGCGGTGGAGCTTCGCCGCTATCGCGTTGGCGCTCGCGCTGCCATCCGCGGCGATGGCGCAGGATGGGTCCTATCCCACGCATCCGGTGCGGCTGATCGTGCCCTCGGGCGTGGGCGGCAATCCCGACGTGCTGGGGCGGCTGCTGGCGGACCGCTTCGCCAAGGACTTCGGCAAGGCGTTCATTGTCGAAAATGTGCCGGGCGCCGGCGGCGCGGTGGCGGCGATCAGCGAGGCGAAGGAAGCGCCCGACGGCTACATCCTGATGTTCGGCGATTCCGGCTCCATGGCGATCAACCCGGCGATCAATCCCGACATCGGCTATGACCCGATGAAAGATTTCACGCCGATCACCGCATTGGCGAGCGTGCCGACCATCTTGGTCGCCAATCCCTCGGTGCCGGCGGCGACGCTCGCGGACTTCATCGCGCTCGCCAAGAAGGAGCCCGGCAAGATGAGCTATGGCTCGGCCGGCGTCGGCTCGATCCATCATCTGACCATGGCGATTTTTGCCGAACGCACCGGCATCGATCTGCTGCACGTGCCGTATCGCGGCGGCTCGGCGATGGTGAACGGCGTCCTCACCGGCGAGATCCAGGTCGGTTGGTCCGGCATTCCCAATGTCATGGCGCTGATCGCCAGCGGCCAGTTGCGCGGCTATTGTCTCAGCGTGCTGCATCGCTCGCCGTCGACGCCGGCGATGCCGACCTGCGACGAGCTCGGCCTCAAGGGTTTCGACGTTGCCACCGTGATGGGCCTTTACGGACCGGCCGGGATGTCGCCCAAGCTGGTCGCGATCCTGCAGGCCGAAACCGCCAAAGCCATGCGCGATCCGGCGATAGCCGCGCGCATGGAGCAGCTCGGCATCGTGATGGAGGAGAACGGCACCGCCAACTACATACAGTTTCGGAAAGACGATTTCGCGCTCTATGCCGGCATCGTGCACAAGCTCAATCTGCAAACCAAATAAACGGAACATGTGAGGTCGATCATGGCGATGGCGGCAGTTAAAGAAGACTTGCGGCTCCTTCGCGTCGATCAGGTCGGCGGCCTGAGTTCGCCGTCGCCGCTGCGGGACGTATTCGCCAAATACAAGCGCGGCGAGATTTCCGACGGCGAGCTCGAGCGCGCCAAGGACGAAGCGATCCGCCATGTGATCCGCAAGCAGGAAGCGATCGGGTTTCCAATCCTCACCGACGGCGAGCTGCGCCGGCGGAATTTCCAGGAAAGTTTCAGCGAATCGGTCGCCGGCTTCGACGTCGCGGCCCAGGACAAGTCGATGGAAGGCGTGACCTTGCAGCCGCTGGCGCGGGCCGAGCAGAATTTCGCCGCGCCCGGCCCGGCGATCATCACGCGGCGCCGGGTCGTCGAGCGGCTGCGGCTGGTGCGCAATACGCCGCTCGAGGAATACCGGTTCTCCAGCAAGGTCGCGACCAAGCCCGTCAAGGTGACCGTGCTCAGTCCCGACCGGATTTCGCAGCGTTTCGACTGGCAGCAATCCACCGCGATCTATCCCGACATGGACGCGTTCCTCAATGACGTGGTCGAGATCACGCGGCAGATCATTCGCGGGCTGGTGCAAGCGGGTTGCCGTTACATCCAGATCGATGCGCCCGGTTACACCGCCTATGTCGACAAGGTTTCGCTCGAGCGGATGCGGTCGCGCGGCGAGGATCCCGAGCAGAACATGGAGCGCTCGATCGCGGCCGACAACGCGGTGATCGCCGGCTTCGACGACGTCACGTTCGGCATTCATCTGTGCAAGGGCAATCCGCGCACCATCGATCCCGCGACCGGAAAGGTCATGCCGCAGTGGCACCGCGAAGGCCACTATGACGGCATCGCCGAGCGGCTGTTCTCGCGGCTCAAGCACCATCGGCTGCTGCTGGAATATGACGACGAGCGGTCCGGAAGCTTCGCGCCGCTGCGCTACGTGCCGAAAGACAAGATCGTGGTGCTCGGCCTGGTGACGACCAAGCGCGCCGACCTGGAGCCGCTCGATCTCTTGCGCCGCCGCATCGACGAGGCGACCCGATACCTGCCGGCCGAACAACTGGCGCTGAGCCCGCAATGCGGCTTCGGCGGCCTCGATCACATCGCCATCCCGGAGGATGACCAATGGCGCAAGTTCGAGCGCATTCTCGAGACGGCGCGCCTGGTCTGGGGTTGAGCCGGTTGGCGGCTCAAATCCCCCAACGGCGGCCGCGCTCGGCACGCAACGACGCGCCGACAAAGCCCACATCCTTGATGCCACGGTGAATGTCCTGCCAATAAAGCAGCAGCGTTAGAATGCACGCACCTGCCGCGATAATATCGAGCGTCACGTTCAAGTTCGCGCAGGCTGTTGCGCGCATCGTTTCGATCCGGCTGGCCGTCTGAAAACGATCCTGACGCGCAACCTGCGGCAAGTGCCGGGGCGAGCAGACCTGCCCACGAAAATCAAAAGCGCGGCATTGGCGGCGCAGAACGACAGCGCGACGATGGCGAGACCTTTCTTGATGGACAGCACGAGGTCGATCGATTTGACCGCGATGCAGCAGGCGATGACATAGGCCAGCATCGATCCATAAATTGTCCGACGCGGCGGCGGCAGCCGGCCTGGCGTTCCAAAAAAGCAATGCGACTCCGGCCATGACGACAAAAGCATTGATCTTTACGAACTCGGGAAACTTGCAGCGCAACATCCAGCGCGTTGGCTTTTTCCACGATATCGAGCAACGCGCACGCGATCATGCCGGCGGCAAATCCGCCGAGGTGAGCGGCCCAGTCGATGCTTGAATTGCCGAGCGCCAATGCAACATTCAGCCCGATATTGATGACAAAAAAGCTTCGCCGGGAGATCGATCCTGGCGAGGATCCGCAACGACAAGAGCGCGCCCAGGATGCCCGATATGGCGGCGGAGGCGCCGACCGCCAGATATAGGCCGGAATGCGTGGCGTTGCTGACCACGGCGCCGGCGACGAGCGCGCAGACATAGATGACGATGAAGTAGAAGGCGCCGACGCGCCGGTCGAGGTGTCCGCCCCAAAGGGCCAGACAGATCATATTGAGCCGTGAGATGCAAGATGATTGGCGTGCAGAAAACCATAGGCGACCAGCCGCCAATATTCATGCCGGCCGATCGCAAAGGAATACATCGCGCCGTCGCGCAACAAAACGTCGGTCGGGATGGCGGTCCATGCCCGTTTGATCGAGGCAGAGGCCATAGATAAAGATGTTCGCGGTTATCAACAGATAGACGACGGCGTGCGGGCTTGCAAAAAACGATCGATTGATTTGACGAATATTCATGCGGATCAATCCCCAGAATGAATTCTGGAAATTTCGGCACAGCGCACAACTCTCCTTAGCGCGCCGGCAAATCCGCGCCGCCGGCATCGGCATCGCTACTCGCCCAGCCATTGCGGCGGCCGCTTGTTCAAGAACGCGTCCAAGCCTTCGCGAAAATCCCGGCTCATATAGCACATCAGGATCAAGTCCTCGCCTTCTTCGCCGGAGAGCCGCCGCTGCAAGCGGGCCAGCGCCTGTTTGGTTGCATTGAGCGTGAGCGGCGCATGGCCGGCGATGAGGATCGCCAATTCGTCGGCGCGTCGCGCCAGCGCCGCGACGTCTTCGACGACCTCGCTCAGCAAGCCGACGCTGGCGGCTTCGTCGGCGCCGACCAGGCGCGCGGTGAAAATGATGTCTTTGACCCGCGCCGGTCCGATCAAGGCCGAGAGCCGGCTGATATTCGACATCGACAGGCAATTGCCGAGCGTGCGCGCGATCGGAAAGCCGAATTTTGTCGTCTTGGTGCCGATGCGCAGATCGCAGCACGCCGCGATCCCGGCGCCGCCGCCGGTGCAGGCGCCGGTGATCGCGGCGATGGTCGGGACGCGGCATTCCTCGAGCGTGGTGAGCACGCGGTCGATGCGGGCTTCGTAGTCGAGCGCGTGCTGCGCCGTGGTGAAATCGCGGAATTGATTGATGTCCGTTCCGGCGGCGAAGGCCTTGTCGCCGGCGCCCTGAAAGACCAGGACCTTGATCGCACGGTCCCGGTTCGCCTGCTCGCAAATTTGCGCCAGCCGTTCGTACATTTCGAACGTGAAGGCGTTGCGGGCCTGCGGGCGGTTGAACGTCACTTTGCCGATGCCGTCCCGCTGGTCAAAAAGGATGTCGCTCGAAGGTGCCGGTGGTTGATTCATGGTCATGATCCTACTGATTGGCGCGCTAGCCGCACCGATTGGTAACCAACTCGTTAACGCAACAGCAACGATTTTAACCGACCATGCGGGCCTCTACGGGAGGTTGAGACTTTTCCGCCATGGCGCAAACCGATCTGGTGCAGGCCTTCGAGGCCCGTCTCACGATGTACGGCCTCGACGGCCGGGCGCGCGGCATTCTCGCCGAAACCTGGCCGGTGATCGAGCCGACGCTGGATCAGGCGATCGCCGAGATCATCACGGCGGTCCGGGTCCTGCCCCGCGTCGGCGAGATCGTCGCCAAGAACGCCGAGCTCTACAAAAAACTCGAAGCGGCGCATTTCCGCGCGCTGCTCGGCGGCAAGCTCGATCGCGATTACGCCGAATCGTGCCGGCACACCGTGCAGCAGGAGGCGGCGATCGGGCTCGACGCCCGCGTGCGCAGCACCGCGGGCAGTTACGTGCTCCAGGCGGCGCTCGATGCGCTGGCGCGCAAGCACTGGTTTTCGTCCGCCAAGGTCGCCGAGCGCGGCCGGGTCGTATCGCAGGCCATCAGCTTCGACGTCGCCAACGCCATGACCTTGCATCGCCAGGCGGCAGAGCAGGCCAGCGCGGCGCGGCGCGGCGCCATCGACGACGCGATCACGGAATTTGCCGGCGCCATCGGCGAAGTCGTCGAGGCGATCAAGGAAGCCTCCGGTTCGCTGACCGCGACCTGCTCGACCTTGAATCAGGTCGCCGACGATACCCGCGGCCGCATGGCGTCGGCGTCGGCGGCTTCGGCCGAGACCACGCAGCGCATGGCGGCGACCGTCGCCGCCACCGAAGCGCTGTCGGAATCCATCGACGAGATCGGCCAGCAGTCGACCCGGGGCTTGAGCATGGCGCAGTCGGCGGCGTCCGACGCCGCGCGCACCCAAGATGTCATCCGCTCGCTCGACGACGCCGCCGAGCGCATCGGCTCGGTGGTCGGCGCCATTTCGGCGATCGCGGCGCAGACCAACCTGTTGGCGCTCAACGCCACCATCGAGGCGGCGCGCGCCGGCGAAGCCGGCAAAGGCTTTGCCGTGGTCGCCGCCGAAGTGAAGACGCTCGCCAACCAGACCTCGCGCGCCACCGACGATATCTCGCACCAGGTCGCCGCCATCCAGGATGCGACCAAGCGCTCGGTGGAGGAAATCTCCTCGATCGCGCGTGCCATCGGCGAGCTGACCGGCGTCTCGACCAGCATCGCGTCGGCGGTGCAGGAGCAGGCGGCGACGACCAGCGCGATTGCCGAAAGCATCCAGGACGCCGCCGGCCACACCTCGCAAGCCTCCAGCGAGATCGGCTCCGCCGCAGAGGCGGTGAGCCGCGGCGCCGGCGCCGCCGGCGAAATCACCACCTGGACGGCGCGGCTGTCGGCGCGCGCCCACGACCTGGAAACCAAGGTGGCGACCTTCTTCACCCGCGTCCGCGCGGCGTAACGCGCGCGTCCCCCGCACTTTCTCCGATGCGGCAGACGGACGATTAACTACGCCCGCCGAGCCTTTGAAACTTGTCATGCTGCACTGCATTCCCTTTGCGCACGGCGTCGAGGGAGCGCGCTCGGTGTTCCCCGACGCTTGTCATGAGGCCCCGCGCAACGCGGGTCAGCGAGGGGAGCCACGACATGGGCCACGACTTGGGCCGAAACATCGCGTTCCTGACGCGATTGCGCCAGATCGCCGACGCATGTGAGCCGGGCGCCGAATGCCCGACAAGCGCGCTTGCCTTGTTCAATATTTATCTGGCGCGGCTTTACGCCCGATTGGATATCGGTCAATCGAACCGGCCGACGCACAAGGCCAGGGCGGAGGCCGACAGCACCCTTGCCGAGCTGCGGCTCGACGTGCTGCGCATCGAAGTCGCCTCGGCGCGCGTGTGCGCAGATGTGTTCGCCGCGATCCGCTACCACATCGAAATGGCGCGCCGGGCGCTCGCCATCCGCATCACCCGCGATGACGACACGCAGGACGACTGGCTCGACGGCGCGGCGGTCCGGCCGTCGGCGACGGTGCTGATCTTCGATGCGCGTTTTCGCGGCGCACGGCTCGATCGCATGCTGCCGCTCGAAGCCCCGCAACGGCAGCTGCGCGAACAGCCAACCGCGGCGCCAAGCCTGCAAGCCGTCGCACGATCCCTTGGCATGTTCGCGGACAGGGAAGGATAATTCGGTCCAGCGACGCGAGCGCGCAATCTCCATCCGCCACCGCGATAGCGGGGGAGGGGGCATAGGCGGCCTTTGGCCGCCGTTCTTTACGTAAAGAACGCCGACGCGAAGCGTCGGCTGTGCCCGAAGGGGTGGTGGAGGGGGCGCAGGACTCAACGTTGCACGAAAGTAGCCGTCGTGCGTTGTCATCAAGCTTGCTCGTTTCCTTTCGCGTAAACGACGCAGCTCCGCGGCTGTAATTCGGCTGCACCGATAACGAAGCGCCGCGTCCGGCGCCCCCTCCACCACGGTTCGCTCGCTGCGCGAGCTCCAGTGGTCCCCCTCCCCCGCTAGCGCGGGGGCGAAAGGAAAAGCGATCTCGTTCTCGCGATGCATCCGCATCCGAGCTTTGCAGACCAAAGCCACGAAGCTTTTGCCTCCAGAAAAATAAGGGGAGGCAGAGCGCCGAAAGGCGCAAATCTTGGGCCGCATCATCGGATGCGGCGCGCGCTGAGCGCAGCGCGCTCGCCTTTCGGCGCTCCTGCCGCGGCGCTCGCCTCGGCCATGTGCCGAAGCTCGATCCAGGCCGCGCTTCACGCGATGCAGTGCGCAGGCGTTACCCGCACCTTGGCACCGCGCTTAAGCGAAGCACCTCGCGCGCCGGTCGTAATGCCGGCGGGGTCGATGCCCGGACCGCCCGAGAGCGGCAGTGACGAGCCGCCGCCCGCAGGAACCGCACCCGCCCCGTCAGTCGGCGTCACCGGTTGACGTCCCCTTACGTGGACGGGATAGAGCGCCTATTAGTGCATGGGCGAGACGAGTTCAAGCAGCAACGAAATTGGGCTGAGGCTCCACCGTAAACGACGGAAAACCGGGCGTTTCTTGTATGCGAGCCATTGAATTTGCGGGGTTGCCCATGGCCAAACGGCACAAAACGAATTTCACTCGAAAAAGATTCGTTGCCGCAGTGAGCGTAGGGTGAGCAAAAGCGTGCAGCGCTGTGCCCACGTCAGCGTCAACGCAAACTGCAAGTCAGGCGTGGGCAAGCTTCGCTTTGCCTATCCTACGCTCGCTTGGTGTCAGTAGGGATATAGGGTTCACTCCTACTCTGTCATTGCCGGGCTTAACCTGTGGATGTGACTGTCGGAACGCGATACAAAATTACCCGCATTGCCCACATGTCCGGCCCGATCGAAATGCCCGGCGATTATCGCTTGGGCATCTGATTCGCGCGCCCACAGCCCGTTATTGCGGCGAGCATAAGAGCGGCATATATTTGAAATATGTTTTTTTTCTCCGGTAAAAAACTCCTGTCTTTCAACCTCAGTGATCAATTCTATGTCCGTATGACGGAACCCGTACGTTGCTAAATAGATACCACCCGCGCAATGCGCTTTCGCCAAAATTCTGATGAACTTGGAAACATAATTGCTTCCGACCAATTTTCCTGATCTCCAATGCTTTACCTCAACAAAATATTGTACTTTGCTTTCCTTATCGAAATACGTGACAATTAAATCCTTTCCTCCATCTTTGGATGGAGATGTTAACTCGACATGAAAGCCGAGACCCCTGAAAACATTTGCGAGCAACCGTTCCAAGTCCCTCCATTCTATATCATCGAGCGCATTTGGTTCTTCCGCGACCAATCTGGCCAATTGGTCGCTTAAAGCTCGCACTGCTTGCAAAACCAAGTCGGTGGTATGTTCGATGGCAAAAAAGTGCGATGGAACCGGTGTCGAATCATTCCAACCGTTCCGTTCGGCTGCCTTTAGAAGGCGGTCGTAGTCTTCAAAGATCTCGGCCCTGATACAATTCAGGTCCACTGAGGATTCTTCAACGTATTCCAATTCGGCAATGATTTGTGTTGCGAGGTGAGGATCAGGCTTGGCGATGAGCTTGCCGGCATTGGCCGCTGATATTGCAAACGCAAAATCCGCACGCGCCCAGTCTGTAGCATCGCCGCGATTACCTGAGATTTCGTGGAAAATTCTGCTCCAATTATCATATGCGGCTTGCACGGCGGAAACAGCATCGAGCGGTTTGCCTAGTCCTGCTGCACGTTCTGCGAGGGCTAGCACATGATTCGATAGTTTGCTGTCTTCATCGTCGAATGTATATCGTGCAAGTCGCCGCGCGCAGCGAGTGCCGAACGCTACCATGGCCCATCTAGGTAGAAGGCTAACGGCTGACCGTGATAACGGGCTCATGGAGGCCTCGGTGCGCGCCAAATTCACGTTGCTCGAACACTGATAATCAATCTACCAAAGTAGTTTAGACAAATGCTGGGTCAAGCGGTAGCCCGTAGGATGGGTAGAGCGCAGCAAAACCCATCACTTTCCAGACGAGCCACAGTGCGACAAAATAGACGCGGAGACTGTGTGATGGACGCAACGCTGATCTTGATCGATAGCGCAGCAGAGTTGAGCCGCGCCCGCGCGCTCGTCGATCGGCTGTGGGACTCGGACGATCCGGCCGACATCGTACGGCTGCAGGCGCAAGCACGCCTGATCGAAGCCTATGAGCAGAGCAAATGGCCGCGGCGGCCAGTGAGCACCGCCGAACTGATCCGCCACCTGATGGATCAGCACTCGTAGCGCGGACTTCGCTGCACTCAATCCGGGCAGCGCTTGCTGCTAGTCCGTCAACGCGGTGAGCATCTTGGCGGCGCGGCTCAACGCGTTGTTATTGAGCTTGGAGAGCTGGATGTTGATCCGCTGTAGGAGCTTGCCGCGCTCGCCGGTCGGCACCGTCATAGTGCCCGTAGCAAACAGCACCGCTTCAGGCACGTCGAGCGCGGCGGCGATCCTCTCAACCGAAGGGAAAGACGGCGCAGCCTCGCCGCGTTCGATCTTGCCCATCATGGCGACCGAAAGCTCGGCCACATCGGCGAACTCTTCCTGGCTCAAGCCCCGGGCCTTGCGGTAATGCCGCACATTGGCTCCGAAGGTCTGGGCCAGGCTCACGGCGCATCTTTGCCGCGAGGTGCCAGTTCAGCACAACGGATTATAAGTACAGAATTGCGATGAATATATACTCACAGTCTCTTTTTGAGGTTGGCGCCCTGTAGTTACATCCACGCGTACAGCGGGCCAGCGCAGCAGGGCGCACCGGGATCAATCGAGGCAGGTCAGGGAAATGCGCCATGCCCGCCATCCCGATGCTTACGACCGCGAGGTCGGACTGCGCGTGCGCTCGGTGCGCATATCCCGCCGCATGTCGCAAGGCGACCTCGGCGAAAGGCTCGGCATCACTTTCCAGCAGGTTCAAAAATACGAGAAAGGTGCCAACCGCATTGGCGCCGGGCGTCTGCAACACATCGCCGAGATTTTCGAGGTGCCGATCGCGGCGCTGTTCGGGGCGAGCCGGCGCGAGGGCAGGGCAGGCGTCGACCCCTTCGAGGGGCTACGCACCCCGGGCGCGGTGCAACTCCTCGAAGCCTATGGCCGCATCGGCGACCGCACGATCCGGAGGAGGTTCCTGCGTTTTGCCGAGCAGGTGGCGGTGACCTCGCAGCGATCAAGTCGCCGTTAGGGACCAGAGCATGACCGCATGCCGTTTCGATCGCGCCCCCGCTCCGGCACCGCGGCGCAGCGCGACGGCGCTCGCCATGAAGAGGCCTCCAGATTGCGCACAAAACGATCTAACGCATCATTCGAAATCTTTCGTCGCGGTCCATATCATGCTTGGTTTCCCATTCAAGAGACTCGCGCGCTTCATTTTGTAGGATCGCTTTTTGGACGGCAATGAACGCAGCCAGCGCCGCGTTCCCCTGAACATCGAACCGATCAAGTAGGCTCGCATTAGTTTCCAATATCGTTGAACGAGAACCACTCCACACCATGGGACGGAAGCGTTCTACAAACTCATGCATCACAGCAATCGGATCGGGTGCACTATGAACTAGCCTTGATGCAATTGGAGCCCAAGCTACTGGATTGTGATCATCTGACACCTTAAAAGCGGAGACTGCGGATGCGGCGATGGGAAAGCGCGCAACAGGATCCTCGCCACACCACTCAAAGAGCGTAGCTTCGTTTAATTCATCTATTGGGCTCGACTGTAATTCACCTGACTCCAATATTATCTGTCGACCAGCCGAAATCGCATTTTTATCTCCAGTCAAGAAGGCATCTAATACTGCTCGCGGCTGGATTTTGAAAAGAGCTTTCACAAGCTGATTGTGATTAAATGCATAAGTTTTACTTTCCGCTATTGCCTGCCTAAGATTGTTGCAGACAGTTTTCGCAACAGCATAGCCTTCGTTGCCCGCCGCGCAGACGTCGACAACGCCTTGAAGATGGTGGTCTTCTCTCACATTACGCTTATCAAATTCCATTTTCTGAAGTAATTCGCGTCCGACTGCGACTATTTCTGGGGTGTAAGGACGTTTGTCCTGGCGATCGATGAAGAATTGAGTGTTTAGGGCATCAATAGCAACGCTCTCACCGTCAGGGGCGTTCGCGAGCGTCAGTATGTACCTTGCGATATCCACGCCAGGAACCACCTCAACAGCGCGCCCCAAGTGAATATTGGCGTATGTGTGTATGGGTGCCTTCCCGAGCGCTATCGACTCACTCAGCCTAGCCATCCCGCGAAGATTAATTCCGACAGACCCTTGCAAAGAGGGAAAATACGACGCTAGCGGTTCATTCTCCAGCGCTCCCTCTAGCAATTCCTCAGTAAGTTCCGATTTATTGGCATTCAATTCAAAAAGCATTCCACAAAATGCCCTGACGTCGCGATCTTTTGAGGGCGTTTGTGCTAACTGCTGGGTCATTTCACGCCAAAGCTTTCCTGATTCTTAGCGCCTCTCGCTAATCCCATCCCAAAATGCCAAAGGTTTCCCTGCCCACCTACAATTTCCTGAATCAGTTCTTGTAATGTAGCTTCGTCATTCGCTACTTCGCTACCTAATACTTCCGCCTCACTATTCTTCCGCTCCATTGCGATACGGAAACTATCGGCATTGTTGGTATCCACCTCGTCGATATCAAAGTGCCCTCCCTTTGAGGTGAGCACCTGACCGCGAACCCTCTGGATCAAATCGCGAGGCTTGAGAATTTCCACCAATCTCGACAGCCGAGCGTAATTGTCCGACGCTTTATCTTTCTCGTCGAAATAACGAGTCTGTTTCACCGCTAACCAACCGTCGCGCCAAAATCCTTCCGATGCAAACTTCCCAACGATGCTTTCGAGTTCATCTCGCAGGCCAATTCTCGTCCAGAGGCCGCGAAAATTTGCTGAGATGGTGGCCTTAGCGTCCGTGGCGGCAGCACTTCCTGACAGTGCAATGCTTTCTGCAACCGCAAACGCTATCCTGTACCAATGCTTTTGATCATCGTATGTCTTAGGCTGATATCCATAGTCGCGCGAATGGGCGCCGAATTGGAAGTCGTAATGCGAACTGAAGTACATCACTTTTAGCATCGCGCCCAGCGCTGCAAGACCAATCCCGCGCTCATAAGAATTTGTCGAATTAAGTAGCCCGTTAACGATTGCCGCGCGTCGTTCGGCCGTAGCGTGCGTCCCGGATAGATAAAGATGAAACAGTGAGGTGTGCATCTCGGCAGCTTCTTTAGCAATCGCTCCCTCGCCATAAATCGCAAGCACTTGAAGCAAAGCGACGCAGCGGTCGAACAGGACAGCGTCCCAAGCCAAGGAGCGAAGCGCCCGCGGAACGTAATCACCTGTAGTAATTGGCGTTTCAGCGTTGTGCGCCGGCAAGTTGACTTCGAGGGCTTGCAATCCGACCTCTGGGTTGGCGGGAAGGCAATTTTTAAACATTGCCTTGCCGAACTCATTGAGGTTCCAGACGTGACGACCGATCCATCCTGCGGGGTCAAGCCAGCCCCGCACGATGGTCTTTGCCTCAGCGCTAGTGTCCAAATATCCAAGCCGTCGCGAAAGTGATGTGGTCAAACGTTCGGGGGCGCCGTCAATCAGATATTCTTGGATACGGGCGAATGGAATGTTTTGCAGCGCTGTTGCAGCGAGACGGTTTGCCACGGCGTGAGGAAGAATAGCTCGCCATTTTCCACGTCGTTGGGCAAGGTCACGACGGAGTAATTCCGCCACGTGGCGATGGGCTTGGTCTGCCGTGGCACCTATCAACCGCGCAATTCTCGCGAGCTCGCCTTGATCGCCTTCAGACAAGTCCTCCCCATTAAACGAATAAACTAGTGCGGATGCCTGAGCCATTTGCAACAGTGACCTATCCTGTTCTTGCCGCTGAATAAACAGGCGCTCAAATAGCTGGGAGTCGCTGAGACTGGCGAGCGTGCCGCCTCGACTGACGGTGTCAGCTATTGCGATTGCGATCCGCGCATTTCCGCCAGAAAAGTTAGCAGCTGTTCCTCGATCCACTTGAGACAGGTTCGGAAACCTCTTTTGCAATAGCTTTTCAATAAGCTCGGGGGACGCAACTTGTACTTCAAATACCTCGGTGCCTTCCGGTTGATCGTCGCGGATATCGTATTCGACAGTGAGAACACTCAGCGGGCTCGCCGTCGTCTTCGCCAATTGCGATAACCGCTCATGTAGGTCCGACGCACAGTTATCGATAATCAATATTGCTCGGGTGTCGTTTGCCACGAGATCGGATGCAAGACTGAAAGGCTGTGGATTAGGATCATTGTTCATGTTCGTGTAAACTGCGAGCGTTGGATCCAACGCCCCACCGCCAATTCGGCTGTCGAACAACGCTTGAACGAAGCGGGTCTTGCCGACTCCAGATAGCCCCACGAGTTGCACGACTTGGCCCGGGTTACGCAAAATATCGCGTATCTTCTTGAGGCCAGCGTCAGCGGGAAGATCGGCTTCGGTCTTGGCAGGGCGCGCGCGAATTCGGACGCCTTTTTCTAGGAGGTATTCTGCTTCTGCGCCCCCTGCTGGATAAGCCCAAGCACCGAATGGCTCCCATCCCTGTATCGCTCTACCTACCGCGCGGCGCACCCAAATAATCATGCCGGCATGGTTGCGGACCCACGATGCCAAACGCGTGCGATCGTAGAAGTCCAAGGTCAGCTGATTAGCCAGACCGCCTACGGCGTCCGCCATCGCTTTTTTGCGATTTGTAAGCGCGCTATGAGCCGTCGAGCCTTCAGAGCTCGACGATGATGTATGCGCCCCCCTGTTGCGCCAGGTCGCTGATCGCAGGTCGTAGCTCACCGTTCGGGCGCATCTCGCCCGCAATCGCGTGCGGCTGCATGTCCTGTTTTTTGACTTGAAAGCCCGTCAATTTTCGCGGAATAAACCCATCAATCGGATTATTGTCAGGCAGGTTGACTAAGACGTCTAAGCCACCGTCCTTGGCATTTTGATCGCCACCCCATGTTACGGCGGCAGTCGAATAGCCGCGGCCGCGTAATTCGGCTTCGCAAAGGAGCCCGACAACTGTTCGCAATTGTTTGTCGTCCAGTTGCGCAATATCTTGTGGCGTGATTTCGAACATGGTTTGCCAGCCAATCTAAAGTCGGCAAAGACTGCCGCAAGTTCTCCGTGATCGCGATGAAGCTGCACTACTGTTCAGCCCATAGGAATGGGCAGAGTGGTGAGTGAGTTTCGCTTCGCTCTACCCACCCTGCGAAGCCACGGACCACCGGCGCCCGCGAAAACTACTCCGCCGGCGTGCTTCGGCTTGGGCTTCACGAACGTGCCCTTGAGATTGTCCCAGAGCTGAATCTTGGCGCCGTTCTTGTGCATGATCACGCTCTGCTGCAGCACCGAGAGCGAGTTGTTCCAGGCCCAGTAGATCACCAGGCCGGCCGGGAAACTCGCCAGCATGAAGGTGAAGATCAGCGGCATCCAGTTGAAGATCATCTGCTGGGTCGGATCGGGCGGCGCCGGATTGAGCTTCATCTGCACCCACATGGTCACGCCCATGATCGCCGGCCAGAAGCCGAGATGCAGGAACGAGCCGAACAGCGGGATGATGGTCGGATCGAACGGGATCAGGCCGCCGAGGGTGAAGATGTTGGTCGGGTCCGGCGCCGAGAGATCGTGGATCCAGCCGTAGAACGGCGCGTGCCGCATCTCGATGGTGATGAACAGCACCTTGTAGAGCGAGAAGAACACCGGGATCTGGATGGCGATCGGCAGGCAGCCGGCCAGCGGATTGATCTGCTCTTTCTTGTAGAGCTCCATCATCGCCTGCTGCTGCTTCATCTTGTCGTCGGCGTAACGCTCCTTGATCATCGCCATCTGCGGCTGCACCGCCTTCATCTTCGCCATCGAGGCGTAGGATTTGTTGGCGAGCGGGAAGAACAGCGATCTTGACGATCACGGTGACGATCAGGATGGCGATGCCGAAATTGCCGACCAGATGGAAGAAGTAGTCGATGGCCAGGAACATCGGCTTGGTGATGAAGTAGAACCAGCCCCAGTCGATCAACAGATCGAAATGGTTGAGGCCGAGCGCCTGGTTGTAGCCGCCGTCGAGCCGCCGATCGGGAAATTGATGCCGACCACGGAGACTTCCTTGGCGCCGGCGAACAGCCGCGCGTCGGCCGTGCCGGTCGAGCCGGGCGCGATGGTCTGCGGCTGCCGCCAGATAATCGGTCTGATAGGTGTTCACGCCGCCGCTTTCGGTTGCGGAGAAGCGGGCGCGGACCTTTGCATCGGTGTCGGGCAAGCAGCGTCGCCGCCCAATATTTGTCGGTGATGCCGAGCCAGACATTGGTGGCGTCCCAGCTCTCGCTCTTCTTGTCGTCGATCTTCTTGTAGGTCTCGGTCTGCAGGCCCTGCTCGCCGATCACGCCGATCAGGCCCTCATGCAGAATGTAATAGCCCTGCACCTTCGGCGTGCCGTGGCGCGAGACCAGCGCATAGGGAAACAGCGTGACCGGATTGCTGCCTTTGTTCGCCACCTCGTCCTTGAGGGTGAACAGATAATGGTCGTCGACCGCGATGGTGCGGCGGAAGATCAAGCCCGCGCCGTTGTCATAAGTCAGCGTCACCGGATGGTCGATGCCGAGCGCGCCCGAGCCCTCCTGCTTCCACACCGTGTCCGGCCCCGGCATCGCCGCGGTGGTGCCGGAGGCGGCCACCCAGCCGAACTCGGCGTAGTACGCGTCCGGCGCGCCCGACGGCGAGAACAGCACGATCGCCGGCGAAGCTGGGATCGATGGTCTCGCGATATTGCTCGAGCGACGAGATCGTCGATGCGCCCGCCTTTGAGACCGATGCTGCCGCGCAGCCGTCGGCGTTGCGATGGCGATGCGCGGCGAAGCGGCAATCACCGCGTCGCGCGATGCGGTTGCGACCGCGGGCGCGGCGGTGCCGGGAACCGGCGGTGGCGTGCCGGCGCCGGATGGTCCTGCACCAGGCGTGGCGCCGGGCTGCGCCGCATTCGGCTGCGTCGCGCCGGGCTGGGTCTGCGATCTGCTCCTGCTGCTTGAGCAGCGCCTGCTCGCGCTGCTTCTCCATCTGCGGATAGCCGATGAAATATTGCCAGCCGACCACGACGATCAGCGACAGCACGATGGCAATGATGGTGTTCTTGTGCTCGCCCATTCAATGCTCATGCACTACGCGGTTTTTGGCGCGGTTGGCGCCGTGGTTTTGCCGGTTCGCGGCGAACCCGGCTGCATGTAGGGACCGTTCGCGGGCGCCACCAGTTGCCGGCTTCCACGCGCGTCTGGCGCGTCCGCTCCGGGTCATGAATCCGGCCGAGCGCCGCATCGAGTTCCTGCCTCATCTCGCCCGAACGGCACCGCCAGCGCCGCGCGCCGCCCGATCAGCACATAATCGTGGCCGTCATGCATGCCGCCGCCGGCCGAAAGCCGCACCATCTCGCGCAGCCGGCGCCGCACCCGGTTGCGCTCCACCGCATTGCCGACCTGCCGCGACACCGTAAAACCGATGCGCACCGGGCCGGCCTCGGCGCGGCGGCGCGCCTGCACCACGAAGGCGCCGACGGAGGCCCGCTGCCCGGCCGCGGCGGCACGAAAGTCCGTCCGGCGCCTCAACCGCTCCATGGCGGCAGACGGGTGAGAGCTGCGCTTGATCACGCACTGAGCCGCTTGCGCCCTTGCGCGCGCCGGGCCGCCACCACCTTGCGGCCGCCCTTGGTCGCCATCCGGGCGCGAAAGCCGTGACGGCGCTTGCGCACCAATTTGCTCGGCTGATAGGTCCGTTTCACGGGATTGATCTCCGACAGCGCCCGGTTCGCCGCAAGTCGAAGCGGCGTGAATGTCGATCGGCGCGCGATTGGCGCGGCTTATACGAGAGCCCTCCCGGCCCGTCAATGTAAACGGGCGGGCCCCGCGTGCGCCCGCTAACCCCCTGTGCCGTATCGTTTTCCTTGACACCGCATTCCGCGCTATAGAGCTATCGCGCGTGTGTGTGAGGCTGATGACGCAGGAGCTTAAACCGGACATCTGTGTCATCGGCGCTGGCGCAGCCGGCCGTGCCGCCGCGTCTGCGGCGGCGGCCTTCGGCGTGCCGGTGGTGCTGATCGAGCAAGACGCCAAGAAAGGCACCACGGACGGCGACGCCGGCCGCAGCGGCAGCGTGCCGGCCGCGGCGCTCGTCGGTGGCGGCCGAGCGCGCCAATATCATCCGCAATGCCGCGCATTTCGGCCTCAACGCGGCGCGCTTCGGCGTCGATTTCGCCGCCGTGAAGGCCCATGTGCGCGACGTCGCCGCTGCCGCCGCGCCGCCGAGACGCGGCAGCGGTTGGCCGGGCTCGGCGTGCGCGTCATCGACGGCGCGGCGCGGTTCCTGGATGCGCGCACCGTCACCGCCGGTGACATTCACCATCGCGGCACGCCGCTTCATCATCGCCACCGGCTCGTCGCCGGCACTGCCGGCGATTCCCGGGCTTGCCGACACGCCGCATCTCACCGGCGACACCGTGTTCGATCTCGCCGATTGCCCGCGTCATCTCATCGTCATCGGCGCCGGCTCGGTCGGCCTCGAACTGGCGCAAGCTTTCCGGCGGCTCGGCGCCGACGTCACCGTGCTCGAAGCGGCGACGCCGCTTGCCGGTGACGATCCCGAATGCGCCGCCATCGTGCTCGATGCGCTCGCGCGCGAAGGCATCACGCTGCGCCTCGGTGTCGAGATCGCCCGCGTGCGGCGCGTGCTGGCGCGAGTCGAGATCGACATCGCGACGCCGCAAGGGCCCGAGACCATCGCCGGCAGTCATATTCTGGTCGCCGCGGGGCGCCGGCCGAATGTCGAAGCGCTCGATCTCGACGCTGGCCGGCATCCGCTATGAGCCGCACGGCATCATCGTCGACCGGCGGCTTCGCACCACCAACAAGCGCGTCTATGCGATCGGCGATGTGACCATCGGGCCGAAATCCACGCATCTCGCCGTCTATCATGCCGAGCTCGTGGTCCGGCACGCGCTGTTCCGCCAGCACGTCAGCCTCGATCATCACACCATACCGGCGGTGACCCATACCGATCCGGAACTCGCCCAGGTCGGCTTCCTGGAGGACGAGGCCCGGGCGCATGCCGGCGCCATCCGCGTGCTGCGCTCGCCCTATCGCGAGAACGACCGGGCGTTGGCCGACCGAAGCGACCAATGGCCACATCAAGATCGTCACCGATCGCAAAGGAGAAATTCTCGGCGCCACCATCGTCGGGGCCGAGGCCGGGGAACTGATCGCCACCTGGACCTTGGCGATCACGCAAAAGCTCAATATCCGCGCCTTTGCCGGCCTGATCGTGCCCTATCCGGCCTATGGGGAGGTGGGAAAACGCGCCGCCATGACATATTTCATGCGGGGTTTGACGAGTAATCAGGTGCGTCGCATCATAGGGTGGCTGCGCCGTCTTGGCTGATGCGAGATTTGGCTGAAAACGAGACCGCGCCGAGGCTTACGCGAATGAGTGAAGATACCGCCGCCCGGCCGCAATCGGTCCGGGTGCCGCGCTTTGGGCTTTCCGGAAAGCTCCTCGTCCTCACGATCCTGTTCGTGATGATCGCGGAAGTGCTGATCTATGTGCCGTCGGTCGCCAATTTCCGCGTCACCTGGCTCAAGGACCGGCTGCAGACCGGCTACACCGCGGCGCTGGTGCTCGAAGCCGCGCCGAACGGCATGGTGCCCGACAGCCTCGCCAAGCAAATCCTCGACAGCATCGGCGCGCGCGCCGTCGCCATGAAGATGGGCGAGCGCCGCCGCATGCTCGCCATCGACGACATGCCGCCGGCGGTCGACGACACCTTCGACATGCGCAGCGCCAGCTCGGTCGATGCCGATCGTCGATGCGTTCAAGATCATGCTCAACGCCCGCCCCTATGTGATGCGGGTGGTCGGCCCGGCGCCGATGGGCGGCGAATATATCGAATTGATCATGGACGAGCGGCCGCTGCGCCGGGCGATGCTGCGCTATTCGGTGGACATTCTGCTGTTGTCGCTGATGATTTCCGTGCATCACCGCGGCGCTGGTCTATCTGGCGCTGCATTACATGTTCGTGCGCCCGATGCGCCGGATCACCGCCAACATGATGGCGTTCCGCGCCGATCCGGAAAATCCCGACCGCATCATCGCGCCGTCGGCGCGCGCCGACGAGATCGGCGTCGCCGAGCGCGAGCTCGCCACCATGCAGAGCGAGCTGGCCTCGATGCTGCACCAGAAGAGCCGGCTCGCCGCGCTCGGGCTCGCGGTGTCCAAGATCAATCACGACCTGCGCAACCTGCTCGCCGTCGGCGCAGCTGTTTTCCGATCGGCTGGCGACCTTGCCCGATCCCGCGCGTGCAGCGCTTCGCGCCGAAACTGATGCGGGCGCTGGAGCGCGCCATCGCGTTCTGCCAATCGACATTGTCCTATGGCCGCCTGCAGGAGCCGCCGCCGGAGCGCCGGCAGATCCTGCTCGAGCCGCTGGTCGAGGAGGTGCACGAGACGCTCGATCTCGGCCCCGACGCGCCGATCCGCTGGATCAGCGCCGTCGAGCGCGGGCTGATCGTCGAAGCCGACTACGACCAGCTGTTCCGCATCCTGCTCAATCTGGCGCGCAACGCGGTGCAGGCGCATGGAGAGCCGCGCCGCGCGCGATCCCGGCCGCGACCAGATCCGCATCACCGGCCGCCGCGAGGGCGCCGTGGTGGTGATCGAAGTGTCCGACACCGGCCCGGGCTTTTCCGAGAAAGCGCGCGACCATTTGTTCGAAGCGTTCCAGGGCTCGACCCGCACCGGCGGCACCGGGCTGGGGCTCGCGATCGCCGCCGAACTGGTGCGCGCCCATGGCGGCGAAATCCGCCTGGTCGAAGGCACCATCGGCGCGACGCTGCGGCTCACCATCCCCGACCGCGCCGTCGAACTGAGCGCACACCGCGGCGCCCGCGCGCTGGGTTAAGGATTTTCGACCATGCTTGCGACGCGAATTCTCGGCTGGCTCAGCTTCTTTATTATTGTCGGATTTCTGATCTATGGATTTCGTGAGGTTTTTCGCGCCAAGGCCGAGGCGCGGAAAAATCGCGGACCATCGGCCGGCCAACCCGGCAGCGATTCCGGCGGCGACGGCGGCCGTTCGCCCTGAACGTTGCGCCCTGAACCTTGCACCCCGACCCTTGCCGGCCGGCGGGCGCCCCCGGTGCTTGCCAATAAGCGGCGAAGCCTATAGCTAAAACGCGCCGCGCCCGTAGCTCAGCTGGATAGAGCACCAGACTACGAATCTGGGGGTCGGGAGTTCGAATCTCTCCGGGCGCGCCACCTTATCTTGCATTTTCAGTGTGTTTCACAGGGTGATCTACGCCAGTGCAAAAGCTCTCTTACCACTGCCGGATGTCAGCATCATCATCGTGGTGTTTGGCGTCCCACTCATAGGTTTTAGCAATTTCGGCCAACATCGTACCGGTGTGCGGAAACTCCAGCCGAGTCTTTTCGCTCCAATCGCGATAGCGTGTCGCGATTTCGCGTTCTTGTGTCCCACCATCTGTGGGAAGGCGTGTGGTGACGCCACGGCTGTTATAGACGCCGGTCTGAATGCCAACTTCTAGGTCTTTGCTACGCGTAAGCTCAATAAGCTCACGTACTGGCGCGCACGGCCAAATACCATCGTCATCGGAGGGGGCGTGGGCAAGCACCTGACCGATGACTTGGTCGCCGACCGCAGCGCGGTCTGCCCTCTTGCAAAGAATTCTCGCCTGTCGGACCCAAGCTTCTAGCTCCGCGCCGTTAATTGTCTTGCCGTCGTCCGACAGTCCCGGCACGTGCGACCAGCTATGCAAAAGGGCCCACGCTTGCCCCGCCATCGACTTTTGGACTTCGTAATCTTCCGCGTTTTCGTCGAGGCCCTTTTCGTTCTCACCGCGATAAGCCGTTGAAAGTACCTGCAGGAAAAAATCCGGCGAAGTAGCCAGGAGCTTCGGCAGCGCTCTTGGAGTTCGATTGGAATGCTCCAAAAGCCTCAGATAAGACCATTCAAGACGGGCAATTTGATCCTCAGTGACGGTAGAATCGTTGTCGAGCTTCTCGAAGATCAGCGTGACATAGTATTCAAACATTGTGCTTTCGTTGGCGTCTCCGGTCGATTGATCGGATAGTGCCTCCGTCAGGACCCGAATAAGCAAACTGGACGGGATGTCGGCGACATATTGACCTGCAAATTGGACGGTTTGCCTTGCCCGTTTGGCTTGAAGCAATCGTTCTGCCGCACGAGGTCTTGCGGCAGCGGGGACATTGATTTGAAAGATTTCGAGCTTTGCCCAGTATCCCGTTTCTACCTCACCGCCGATTGTCGCCGTGAGTTCGATGAAGTGTTCTGACTTGGGCAAGGTTAGTAGGAAGCGTAGAAGCGCCAGATCACCCCATTTCTCCTTAAGGGCTTGATTAAGGACTTTGTCGGCCCAGGCTTCGCCGCGTTTCTCGTAGTAGGCCCAAATGCCGCCATGTGCGAAGTCCCAATGGGCGTCGCCCTCCATCTTGAGTGCTTCGAAAAATACATCCGGAAAATTTTCGGCTTCGCTGATCTGTGCGTATGCTCTCCCCACCAGACTCGGCAACCGCACCCTCAGGTAGAGATCGCGGAGAACCTTAACGCCGGATTTACCTACCAGGTCGGCAAGCGCTTCACGACGTTCCTTGTCCGACGCGTTGGTGTTGCCATCCCAGTCGCGTGCATTTTTCGGCTGAAGAATCGGCGCGCGATGATCGTCGAACAACCATTTGATTCGGAGAAGTTCATCATGTGGTTGAAATAAATCATAAGCTTTCTCTATTGTCTCCAATTCGGCTAGCGGAAGCGTCCAGCCGGCGTCGGGGAATTGGCGATGATGATGAAGGAGCTTGCGCAAAGCTTGCTGGATGATGACCCGGTCAGTATCATTTTTGATCTTGGGCGCTGCCGTCACAAGCTGCTGCACGATGCTTTTGCGGAGATCAGGCGCAAAATCGGCAAAACGCTCGAACAGTTCGTTCCAACGTTGCGCGTCGGCACCGACATCTTCGAGCAGCCATCCGCCAATTGTCTGTGCGCCACGAATGATGATGGCATGAGTTGCCGCTTCGAGTTCATCGGCGCTGAAATCGCGCCAGCGCGGCACCGGGCTATCGCTGGCCACATCGTGGCCCTTCGGATAAAGGTCGAGCAATAACTTCCAGGCGGTTTGAAGGTAGGTTTTCCTGAGACGCTTGAGAACGGCGTTGCGCTGGTCAAGCGTTGCAAAGGTCTGCGGACGCCAAAGGCGGAATATTTGCTGAAAAGTATTGTGCGGCCGGTTGTTCAATCGGCCTCCCGGATCGAGTTCGGCAAGTCTCGCCAAGATATCCGTTACACGCGCGAGATAGTCAGGGCTCCAGGCAAGTACCTCCAGAGCCCACAACAAATGCGGGTATTCGCCACCGCCCCCGAAGAAGAGATCGTCGCGGCCTTCTTCAAAAAGCTTCATGATCGGCGGATCGTTTTGGGCGAGGCTTTTATCGACCGCGTTCAAAAATTCTTCTGGCGAGGCCTCCGCCAAGACGCGGAGTTGGCGATGAAGCGACCACCAACGCTCGGCGTCGGCGTTGCCCAAAAGGCGCTTGACCACTCTGTCCGTATGCAAACTAGCATTGGGCGCCGCCGAGGCTCGTGACCCAAAGACACTGAGCAGCACCAGGACTTCCGCCATCCCGGTTCTAATCAAACCAGAATAGGCAGCATCATCTCCCCTCAGATCTGCGCGCCAACGCTCGTCCGGCTCCAAGTTGAACCGAGGGTCGGCCGAACCGAGTACGTCAGCGGTCAGCCCACCAAATTTCTCCAAGTCAGACGTGGTGAGGAAACCCGCCAGCCGGAACCATGCATCGCGCGGCGATGCAATCTTCCACGCGACACCAATTTTTCGGAGTGGGCTGTCGGGCTCCTGGAGGATAGCCGTTAGGTCTCGGGCCATGTCGTCGTAGGACCGCCCGGAAAGACTTTCCAGCACACGCTTATCCGCTACCTTGCTTTCATCCCACGCCCCCGTCAGCAGCGCGGGGATTATGAAGGGAGCATTTTGTTTTGTGGCCCATCCCGGGGTTTTGATGCCGGGCGCGGACGGCATCAGCCGGCGTAGTATCGTTAAGCTACGTGCGGAGTCGTGAGCGAGGTTCTCTATGTCCCTTCGCGAAACCTTCTTTTGCTTCAGCTTCTCCTGGAACATTCCCATAAGTTCGTCTTGGACGGTGTAACGAATGGGCCGGCGAAGAACTGTACCTTGCGCCCCTTCGTCTACGGTGAGCGCGACGAATACGTGGTGGCCCTTTTGCACTAGGGAATTGGTGAGCCCAGGTTCGGCATCCTCCAAAATGATGATGAGGGGCGTACCCACATCCGCCAAGGCACGGGCGGCGTCTGCGTTTGCGGCGACAATCGTTCTCGAATGATAGAAATCGCGATAGCCGGCGGGATACTGTTCGACCCCGGCATGTAAGAACGCCTTCGCTTCGATCGGCGCATCCGCTTGAAGGGCAAAGACGCTCGGCTGTTTCAGCAGCCATTGCCATATCTGGGTGGCATTATCGTCCCTATCGGCAAGGACAAGGGAGATACTCAAAGGCGGCGTGGTTGATAGCGACCATTCGCGCCAAGCCTGTTCGAGCGTCGTAACATCCTGTGGCAGGCGGCCGATTTGATGCGCAAACCAGAGGGCGACGGCGGGGAAACGTTCAAGCCATTGAACGAGATCGACCGCGTCGATGACGCGAACGTCCTTCCAAATTCCTTCTGCCTTTCTGGCCTTTTGCCATTCGGCTTTTTTGGCCCAGCGGCGGAGCGTTGCGAAAACAAACGCCGTTTCCGAAGGGACAAAATGCAGCGGATTTTTGACGCGCTGCTCGTAATCGTGGTCAGCCTTCCCTTTCGGCTGTTTGTCGGTGCCAAGTTCCCACCCGGCATGACCGGCAGGAATGATTGGCGAAGCGACTTCGACGTTCGTTTCGCCATCCCAGCCTTGCATTGCAACGCTGTCGCCTGACGGAAAGCGTAGCTCAGGGTGATAGCCGGCTTCCGCCAGGACGAGACGGCGGATCAGCTCGGGAAACGTATCCTGTCCGATCCGACTGCTGCCCCACTGGTCGAGATTGCTTTCGGTGATCCAGCGGACAGGGACCACGCGGTCTTGCGGTACGCGGCTTCGGACCTCAACTTTGGGGAGGGCGCCGACGACAGCGCCGCCCGGCAGAAAGGTGATTTCCTCCTTTTCGAAGGCTGACTTAAGCGCTTCAAGGTTGTTGGTGACCGGGGACCGTTGCCCTCGCTCAAAGTCGGCTACGGTAGATGTAGCCACGGAGGCCCGACGGGCCAGTTCCGTTTGGGACCACCCGAGGAGCGCGCGGGCAGCCCGCGTCTGGGCGGGCGTCAAGGTGTTTTGCGTGGTATCATCTGGCATCATGTGAATTATATGATGTCCATGGTAATTTCGCAAGTACCGATAGATTTTAGTGTTTGCGGTGATTATAGCCTGTTTTCACCGCATTTCATGCGGCGAATATTGAATTTGCGGCGAATAGACCCCATAATCTCCGCAGGAGGAAGGGGAAAATGGCCGCCTATATTCATGAACTGCTCACGTGGCCCCGCTTCCGGTGGTCCGACGACGAAATCGCCAAGGAATTAAGTGGGGTCCGGCACCGCCAAGGGCTTCTATTGGGCCACATGAAAGTCTCGGCTTCGCTTTGCAGAAAGAAGCCGTCCTCAGCACCCTCACGGAAGAGGTCCTCAAGTCTAGCGAGATCGAGGGCGAATTCCTTGACCGCGACCAAGTCCGCTCGTCGATCGCTCGTCGCCTGGGGATGGATGCTGGCGGCCTGCCGCCCGCTGATCGACATGTGGAAGGTGTCGTCGAAATGATGCTCGATGCGACACAGAAATTTGCGGACCCGCTCACAAAAGAAAGGCTGTTCGATTGGCACGCCGCGCTGTTTCCGACCGGCCGCAGCGGAATGCACAGGATTGCTGTTGGCACATGGCGCAATGACGAAAATGGGCCGATGCAGGTGGTCTCGGGAGCGATTGGCCACGAGAAGGTCCACTACGAGGCGCCTGCTGCCGTTCTTCTTGAAGATGAGATGAAGGCCTTCCTCGATTGGTTCAACGCTAAAGAGGAGATTGATCCCGTCCTCAAAGCTGCACTCGCGCATTTGCGATTTGTTACCATTCATCCATTCGACGATGGCAATGGCCGTATCGCACGAGCAATTGCCGATATGTGCCTTGCGAGATCGGAAAACAGCTCGCAGCGCTTTTACAGCATGTCCGCGCAAATCCGGCTGGAGCGGAATGCCTATTACGACATTCTTGAGCGCACCCAGAAAGGCAATCTCGACATCACGCCTTGGCTGAAATGGTTTTTGGGTTGCTTGAGTCGGGCCTTTGATGGCGCCGAGAAAATCTTTAGCTCCGTTTTGCAGAAGGCGGAATTCTGGAAGACGCATGCGCCAGCGGCGTTCAATGATCGCCAGCGCCAAATGATCAATCGCCTGCTCGACGGCTTTGAAGGCAAACTCACCAGCTCGAAATGGGCAAAAATTGAAAAGTGCTCTCCCGATACGGCCTTGCGTGACATCAACGAACTTGTCGACAAGGATATTCTTAAAAGCGAAGGGGGAGGCAGAAGTACAAGCTATTCGCTTTCGAAAGTACTCGCAGCGTGATGTGCTAACCTACATAATGAAACCCAAAGCCGGTGGCGCGAACTAACGAGCAACTACAAATCTGGGGGTCAGGAGTTCCGAACGAGGCGCGGTGGCGCTCTTGGCTTAAGTAATGCGATGAAGGCCGGAGAGACACAATGAGCGGCAATGAAACAAACTCGCAAGCCCCGCTACCGGCGTCGCCGCCGGCCGCGCCACGCGCCACGCACCGCCTAAGCTTCTGGCTCAAGGAACTCCCCTTCGCCCTGGTCTTGCTCCTCACCACGCTCGGCGTCGCCTATACGAGCTTTTCCAAGCAGCCGATCGTCGGTTTCTGGGAGCTGTTGGCGCCGCTGATCGCGCTGGTCTGTATCGGCTCCGGATGGCCGAGCGCCACCGACAAAACGGCGCGGCTGATATTGATCGGCTCGCAGGCGCTGCACTGGCTCGCCTTCATCGTGGTGATGAACCTGCTGTTGCTGCCGAGCGTACAGCGGGATTTCACCGCCAACTCGACCGCGCTCGCGGTGTTCACCTTGCTGGCGCTCGGCACCTTTACTGCGGGCCTGCAGGTGTATTCCTGGCAGGTGTGCATTCTGGGCCTGGTCATGGCCTTGACTGTTCCGGTTATCGCTTGGATCCAGAATTCCGCGCTGATCGTGGCCGTGATTTTCGCCATGATGCTGGCCGTTGGCGTCGTGGTGTGGTGGCATTGGCGCAAAAGCGCGCCCGCCGATCCCGGCTGAAGCCGGCAGCGGATATTTACTCACCCTGCGTCGGTAATGGCCGGAGGCGTCAGGCCGTCCGCCGCCGGTTGCGGAAATCGGATACGATAATATGTCCGAAACATTGCAGGTCGGAGGACCACATGAAATTCGGCGTCGGCCAGCCCGTGCGGCGGCATGAGGATTTGCGGCTCATCACCGGGCGGGGCCGCTACACCGACGATGTGGTGCTGCCGCGGATGACGCAGGCTTTCGTGCTGCGCGCGCCGGTGGCGCACGCGCATATCAAGCGCATCGATGTCGCGGCGGCGCGGCGCATGCCGGGCGTGCTGTTTGTCGGCACCGGCGAGGACGTGCGCGCCGACGGTCTCGGCGATGTGCCGTGCACGGTGCCGCTCATGAGCCGCGACGGCAAGCCGCGGCACGATACGCCGCGGCCGGTGCTGGCGCAGGGCAAGGTCCGCCATGTCGGCCAGCCGGTGGCGCTGGTCGTTGCCGAGACTTTGGCCGCGGCGCGCGACGCCGCCGAGGCGATCGAGGTCGAATACGACACGCTGCCGGCGGTGACCGACGCCAAGGATGCGATCGGCTCCGGCGCGGCGCAGCTGTTCGACCATATCCCCGGCAACATCGTCTTCGACTGGGACAACGACACCGGCGACGCCAAGGCGACGGACGCCGCGTTCGCCAAGGCCGCGCGCGTGGTCACGCTCGACCTCGTCAACAACCGCGTCGTGGTCAATTCGATGGAGCCACGCAACGCCATCGCCGACTACGATCCGCAAAGCGGCCGCTCCACGCTCTACACCGCGACCCAAGGCGCGCATTTCGTGCGCGATCCGCTCGCCGAGATCGTGCTCAAAATGCCGAAGGACAAGCTGCGCCTGATCACGCCCAATGTCGGCGGCGGTTTCGGCATGAAGGCCTTCGTCTATCCCGAGCACGCGCTCGTGGTCTGGGCGAGCCGCAAGATCGCGCGGCCGGTGAAATGGCAGGAGGATCGCTCGGAAGGTTTTGTTTCCGACAATCAGGGCCGCGATCACATCACGCGCGCCGAGCTGGCGCTCGACCGCAAGGGCCGTTTCCTCGGTTTGCGCGTCTCGATCCTGGCCAATATCGGCGCCTACCTGTCGCCGTTCGGCTGCTTCGTGCCGACGCGCTCGACCGATCTGGTGTCGGGCCTCTATGCGATCGGGGCGATCCACATCAACGTCAAGGGCGTGTGCACCAACACCGTGCCGGTCTGCGCCTA
This sequence comes from uncultured Alphaproteobacteria bacterium, assembly GCA_963831975.1. GTDB lineage: Bacteria > Pseudomonadota > Alphaproteobacteria > Rhizobiales > Xanthobacteraceae > BOG-931. Next base: position 582,487 of record CAWHSO010000007.1, on the reverse strand, counting down.
TCGCGGCGCCGGGCGGCCCGAGGCGGCTTATCTGCTCGAGCGCCTGGTCGATGCCGCGGCGCGCGAGCTCGGCAAGAGCCCCGACGCCATCCGCCGGGTCAATTTCGTGCCGCCCTCGGCGATGCCGTACACGTCGGCGACAAAACTCCTGCTCGATTCCGGCGAGTTCGAAGCCATCATGGACCGCTGCATGGAAGCGGCGGAATGGTCGTCATTCGGCAAGCGGCGCAAACAAAGCGAGCGCGGCGGCAAGCTGCGCGGCATCGGCATGGCGACCTATACCGAACGCTGCGGCGGCGGTTTTCCCGAGACCGCCTCGATCGAATTCAAGGACGACAAGGTCGAGCTGGTCATGGGCAACCAGGAATACGGCACCGGCCTCGTCACCGCCTACAAACAGATCGTTTCCGGCCAGCTCGGTATCGACGCCGACCGCATCGACGTCATCATGGGCGACACCGACCGCACGCCGTCAGGACTCACCGGCGGCTCGCGCGCACTCGCCGTCGCCGGCACGGCGCTGTATGAAGCGGGCAAGACGATCATCGGCAAGGGCAAACAGCTCGCCGCGCATCTCCTGGAAGTCTCGGCGCAGGACGTCGCTTTCGCCGACGGCGTGTTCAGCGTGGCCGGCACCGACCTGCGCCTCGATGTCTTCGAAGTGGCAAAGGCGGCGCGCGATACCAAAAAATTGCCGGCCGGCATGGCGCCCGGGCTCGATACCACGCATGTCCGCGTGCCGCCGGCACAGACCTTTCCCAACGGCTGCCACATCGTCGAGGTCGAGATCGATCCCAATACCGGTGCTATCGCCATCGCGCGCTACACGGTGGTCGACGATTTCGGCCGCACCATCAATCCGCTGCTGCTCGAGGGCCAGGTCCACGGCGGCATCGTGCAGGGTATCGGCCAGGCGCTGCTCGAGCACGCCGTCTACGATCCGGACAGCGGGCAACTCTTGTCCGGCTCGTTCATGGACTACGCCATGCCGCGCGCCGGCGATCTTCCGTCCTTCGCCTTCTCCACCCACAACGTGCCGACGACGTCGAATCCGCTCGGCGTCAAGGGCGCCGGCGAAGCCGGTGCCGTCGGCGCGCCGCCCGCGGTCATCAACGCCATCGTCGACGCGCTCAATCGCCGCACCGGCGCGCGCCACATCGACATGCCGGCGACGCCGCGCCGGGTGTGGGAGATGATCAACGCCGCGCACTGAAGGCATTTTGGCGGGCTCGCTGCTGCGGTTCTGCATTGTTGCCGATCATGCCAAGCGAGTCGGAACGACGGCTTTTCATTGCAACCGTCAGGCGATAGACTGATAGCCCGCTACTGCGATGGTCATTTCTTCGACCGGCGGAAGGGAGGGGGCGATGAAAAAAAAGGCGCTGTCGATCGAGGAAGTGTTGGCCGATGAAGTGCAGATCATCCACGGCAAGACGCTCTCCGCCCAGGCCAAGGATCAAGACGCGCAGGAGAAGCGAAAGAACCTGAATGCGGACAAACGAAGCCTTAACGATCGCGACGGCGACGACGTTCAGCCCCGCGATGAGTTTTATATCGACCTCAATAAATTGAACCAGGCGGCCCTGTGCTGCTCCGGCGGCGGCATTCGCAGCGCAACGTTCTGTCTGGGCATCATGCAGGCTTTCGCCAATTACGACGTCGACGCCGGCGAGTTGCGAGGAAAGGCCGCCGCGATCGCGCGGTCGGACGAAGCCGGTGCAACGGCGCCGCCGGGCGATCAGGCCGGTGCGGCAGCCGGGTCAAAGTCAGGGACTTACACGCCCATCGATCCCAAGGTTTCGGCGCTCGGCCGCTTTCACTATCTGTCGACGGTTTCCGGCGGCGGCTATATCGGCTCTTGGCTGTCGGCGTGGCGGTCGCGCAGTGATTTCTCGACCGTCATCGCCAATCTGACCAGCCGGCCCAACGGGCCGGATATCGAGCCGCCGGAAATCTCCTGGTTGCGCGCCTACAGCAATTATCTGACGCCGACGCTGGGCATAACATCAGCCGATAGTTGGGCGGCGGTCGCAATCAGCTTGCGCAACCTGATTTTGAATTGGCTCGTTATCATTCCTGTCGTGTGCCTGGCGCTGCTCATGCTGAAACTGATCGCCGCGGTTTCGGTATGGGTTGCGCACGACGGCGACAAATTCTATCCGCAATACCATCTGCCGTTTCTTTTTGCTGTCTTCGGCATTGGCTGTCTCATGGGGGCGCAGGCTTTTACGACGCGCTTCCGGCCGTCGCGTCGAATCGATCTTGACGGCGTCATAGAGGGGAAATTTTTCAAGCACGATCTGGTATTGGCAGTGCTTTCGGCGATGGCCGTTACCATTTTCCTCTCTTCTCACTACTTCTTCTCCACCGTCCTCCAGGCCTGCGGCGCCGCCCAGCCCGATAGCGCGATTGATCTTAGACTTGTACTTCCCCTCGGCGGGGCCGGCATAGGGTGTGTCGTCTACTTTTTCGGCTGGCTCGCGCGCTACTGCGTCGCCGGAAGCCAAGGGCCGAAAGAACAGCAGCAAATTCCCGACATTTTGGCGTGGGCGGTGTCGGGCCTCGTCTACGGGGCTGTCGTAGGGTTTGGGGTTTATTTATACTCGCTGTCCGCGCCCTATGCGGATAACTGTAAGCCGACTTTGTTTGTTTTGCATTTGCTGATTTCGATGATCCTCGGCGTGCCGTGGGTCTTGATGGCGCAGCTCTTTGCCGAAATTGTTTTTGTTGGATTTACCAGCAAGGAAAAAAGTCCGATCCCGATCGGGAGTGGCTCGGTCGCGCCGCCGGTTGGCTGGCTGCCGCCGCCGTCGCTTGGGCGCTCGTTGCATTTCTCGTGTTTGCCGGCGGCTATTTTGTGCAAGATCCAGAGTTCCGGTTTCGTACCTCCAAACTGACCCACCAGGCGATCGTCGCCTTGGGCGGCATTACCGGCATTGTTTCTGGCATTGTCACCGCACTCCTCGGCTCGAGCTCGAAGACCCCGGCAAAATCAAAGGGCCGCGATCAGGGCGGTATTTCAGGCGTGATATCCAATGTTGCATTGGCCGTGGCCGGTCCGGTTTTTGTCGCCGTCCTTATTGTCGCGCTTTCAGTCGGCCTCGACAGAATGTTGCTCGAAAAGTCATTCATCGGCTTCGCCGGCGACACCGATTATTCCCTCATCAAGATCCTGCAAATCGGCTATCCCGTCGACCTCGGCGTCGCCGCTATTTGGCTGCTCGCAGGCCTGCTGATCGTCGCTGCTATCGCGGTCCTGGCCTCTTGTTTCGTCAACATCAACCGATTCTCGCTGCATGCGCTGTATCGCAATCGCTTGACCCGCTGCTACCTCGGCGCATCAAATCAAAAACGACGTCCGGACGAGTTCAGCGGCTTCGACTTCAGCGACAATTTGTGCGTTCACAAATTGTGGCCGCCCAAATCCGGAGGCGTTGTGAATTCATTGAGCCTGTTTCATGTCGTCAATATCGCGCTCAATGTCGTATCGACCAAACGACTGGCTTGGCAGGAGCGCAAAGCGGAGTCGTTTACCGTCAGCCCGCGGCATTGCGGCGCCGCCTATCTGGGGTTCCGCGAAAGCGAAAATTATGGCGGCAAGACCAAAGACAAAAACAACAGTGGCCTGTCGCTCGGGACCGCAATGGCCATTTCGGGCGCGGCCGTCAGCCCCAATATGGGTTACCATTCTTCGCCGTCGATTGCGCTGTTGCTGACGCTGTTCAACGTGCGATTAGGCTGGTGGCTCGGTAATCCCGGAAAAGCCGGCAAGGACACTTACACGGCCGAAGGTCCGAAATGGGCCGTCGAGCCGTTGTTCGCGGAAGCGTTCGGTTTGACCAACGACGACAGTCCCTACGTCTATCTGTCCGACGGCGGTCATTTCGAAAATCTCGGTCTCTACGAAATGGTGCGGCGGCGCTGCCGGCTGATCGTCGTCGTCGATGCCGGCTGCGATCCCGATTTCGCCTTCGAGGATCTCGGCAACGCGGTGCGGAAAATCTATATCGATCTCGGCATTCGGATCACGTTCAGCGACCTCGGCAGTCTGGCGGACCGTCCATCGGGCAAGTCGCGCAGCCGCGCCAAGCGCGATGCCGCGGCGCTTGCGATTATTCATGCGGCGGACAGGACCAAAAAGAAAGGCGAACAAGGCAGCAAGATCGGCCCCCCGGCGACACGCCTTATCACGCCATTGGCGTCATCCATTACCGGGAGGCCGATCACATCAAGCCTGTCGCTCACGTCGAGACCGTCGAGACCGTCGAGATTGTCGAAACCGCCGAGACCATCGAGATCGTCGACACTGTCGAAACCGTCGAGACCCGGGAGCCCCCCGAGATCGTCGAGAACGGCTACATTCTCTATATCAAGCCGGCCTATCACGGCACCGAAAAAATCGCCGGAATCAGAAGCTACGCGACGGCAAATCCGACCTTCCCCCACGAGACGACGGCCGATCAATGGTTCACCGAATCGCAGTTCGAGAGCTATCGTTCGCTCGGGCTGGACATCGGCAGCCGCATTCTCAACCATGAGGTCGTGCTGAGAGCAGAGCCAAAACTCACCCTCCACGACGCTCTCAAGGCACTCAAGGTGCAGACACCGCCCTGAGCGCCAAGCCCCTATGGCGGCCATACGGAATCGGCGTCGGCATCGTTGCGTCTGCCGAGCCGCACCACTTCTACACGTACCGTCCGGCTTTCCTGCCGCCGGTGCAGCGGCTGAAAATTGCGCTATAAAGGCCTCCTTGCCGGCAGGGTTCAGCGGCGTTCGGCGCCGCTTCGCAGGGAGCACATCATGGCGTTCAAGCTTAAGCGAAGGTCGTTCTTGCAACTGGCCGGCGGGGCCGTGGCGAGCGCCGTCCCGTTCGCCCGCGCCGTCGCCGCCGGCAACGACGCCGCGACCATCGGCTGGCCGAACGACGTGCCGACCTGGGATCCCAATCAGCGCTTCACGCCCGATGCGCAGCCGATCTTCAAGGCGGTGTTCGATCAGCCGCTCGACCAGGATCCGCAGCTCAAATTGATTCCGCACCTGATCAAGAGCTGGAATCTCGCGCCGGACGGCTTGAGCATGGCGGTCGAGCTGCGCGACGACGTGACGTTCCACAACGGCGACAAGATGACCACGGAGGATTTTCGCTACACGTTCTTCGAGCGCATCAAAGCCGGCCTGAAACTCGACACCGCGAATTCCTGGAAGAAGGTCGACGACATCGTCATCGAATCGCCGACCAAGGCGACCATGAAATTCAACGCGCCGGCGCCGACCGCGCCGCAATGGATGGCGTTCCTCGGCAGCTATATGGTGCCGAAGAAATATATCGAATCGGGCGGTCTCGATAACTTCCTGAAAAATCCCGTCGGCACCGGGCCGTACAAGCTCGCCGAATACGAATTGAACTCGCGCATCGTGCTGGAGCGCTACGACGGCTATTGGGGGCCGAAGCCGAAAATCGCGAGGATCACCATCGAGATCATCAAGGACCCTTCGGCGCGCGTCGCCGCGATCCAATCCGGGGAGACCGATTTCACCATCAATGTGCCGGTGCGCGAAGCCGAGCGGTTCCAGAAAGAGCCGGGGCTCTCAGCCGAGCTCGATCCGATCACCCGCGTGATCTTGATCCAGATGCGCGCCGATCTCGCCTTCGCCGACAAGAACGTGCGGCTCGCCGCCCATCACGCCATCGACAAGGCGGCGCTGTCGAAGGCGTTCTACGCCGGCGCCGCGGTGCCGCTGTCGGTGCTGGCGACGCCGGGCACGCCCGGTTATCTCACCGATTTTTCGTTCAAATACGACCCTGCTTTGGCCAAGGAGCTGTTGGCCAAATCGAATTTCTCGACCGCCAATCCGGTGAAGATCGGCTTTGCCACCACCAACGGCCAGTTCCCGAGCGACTACGACATCGCGCGCGCCATCGTGCAGATGTGGAAGCAGGTCGGCATCGAGGCCGATTTGCAGACCATCGAATATGCCAAATATTTCGAGCTCAACCGCGGCAACAAATTGCCGGAGACGACGCTGTACAGCTGGGACAATGCGACCGGCGATCCGGAGATTTTTTCGGGCTACCAGCTCAATCCGAAAATGCCGTTCTCGCCGTGGAAGGACGAGGATATCGGCAATCGGGTGCTCGGGCTGTTCGGCGTCGCCGACTACGACAAGCGCATCGCCGGATATCGCGATTGGAACGCTACGCGGTGGAAAACGGCGCCACCGTGCCGCTGTTGCAGAGCGTGGTGACGATCGTGCGCAAGAAGAACTGGCGTTTACAAAATATGCCAATGGCTGGGTGCTGCCGCAGACGTTGCGGTGGAGCTGAATATTGTCATGCAGCGCGAAGGCGGGGCACCCAGTAACCGGGAACGATGCAGAATAAATCGGGCGGCCGCGATTACTGGATCACCCGCCTGCGCTGGTATAACAGGTGAGATGACCGCGACCGTCCTCAAACTGATCGCACGCCGCTTGCTGGCGGCGATCCCGATCCTGCTGATCGTCTCGGCGCTGTTGTTCTGCATCCTGCGGCTATTGCCGGTCGATCCGGCGGCGATGTCGCTGCCGCCGAACGCGACGATCGCGGAAATCGAAGACAAGCGCCGCGAGATGGGCCTCGATAAGCCCTTGCCGCAGCAATACCTGATCTGGCTCTCCGACGCGCTGCACGGCGACTTCGGCCGCTCCATCGCGCTGCGCCGCGACGCCGGTTAGCTGGTCGCAGCCACCTTGCCGGCGACGATCCAGCTTGCCGCCTGCGCCATGGTGATCGCGGCGATCCTCGGCCTGGCGGCGGCCTCCTGCTGTTTCGTCTGCGCGGCACGCTGTTCGAGCCGGTGGCGGACCTCGCCTCGATCGTGCTGCTGTCGATTCCGGAATTTCTCTGGGGACTGATCCTGCTGTTCGTGTTCGGCGTGATGCTGCAATGGCTGCCGTTTACCGGACAAGTCGCGCCGGGGCTGCCGCTGCCGCATATCACCGGCTTTCTGTTGCTCGATTCTCTGCTGGTCGGCCGCTTCGACGTGTTCTTGAGCGCGTGCCAGCATCTGATCCTGCCGGCGGTCGCGCTCGGGCTGGCGTTCTCGCCGACCATCATGCGGGTGCTGCGCTCCAGCCTGTTCGACGTTTATCTGGAAGATTACATCCAGCAGGCGCGGCTGCGCGGCCTCACCGAGCGGCATATCCTGCTCGGCCACGCGTTCAAGAACGCGTCGCTGCCGACGCTCACGCTGGCCGGCGTGCAGTTCGGCATTTTGTTCTCCGGCACGCTGTTGGTCGAGGTGATCTATTCCTATCCGGGCATGGGCAATCTGATGGTCGATGCCGTGCGCAACGCCGACCTGCCGCTCATCCAGACCGTCGGGCTGACCTATTGCATCGTCGTCCTGCTGATCAACACGGCGGTCGACGGTCTCTACGTCGTGCTCAATCCGAAACTGCGGGTGCGCTGATGGGGAGCGCAATGTCCCGTTCGCTGCGCTCGCCCCGGGTCCTGATCGCGCTCGGCATGATTTTTTGCATCGCCGTTTGCGCGGTGTTCGCCGGCTGGATCGCGCCGCACGATCCCGGCGATCAGAACCTGCTGGCGATCCTCAGCCGCCGGCCTGGGCCGACGGCGGCGATCCGAATTATCCATTGGGCACCGACAGCCTCGGCCGCTGCGTGCTGTCGCGGCTGATTTACGGCGCGCGCACCGCGATGCTGGTGGCGCTGTTCGCGTCGCTCGGCGCCATGATCATCGGCACCGTCCTGGCGCATATCTCCGGCTATTTCGGCGGCGCGGTGGATTGGCTGATCGGCCGGCTGGTCGATGTCTGGATGTCGTTTCCGCCGGTGATCCTGTCGTTGATCCTGATGGTCGGGCTCGGCGTCGGCCTGAGCAAAGTCATCCTCGCGATCGTGCTGGTGGACTGGACGCGCTTCTGCCGCGTGCTGCGCAGCGAAGTGCTGATCGTCACGCGGCACGATTATGTCGCCGCCGCCCGGCTCCTCGGCTTCACCCATTGGCAGACCATCGTCCGCGAGGTGCTGCCGGCGACGACGCCGCTGTTGATCACGCTCATCAGCCTGGAAATGGCGATCGCGGTCGTGGTCGAGGCGATCCTGTCCTTCATCGGCCTTGGCGTCGGCGCCAACACGCCGGCCTGGGGACAGATGATCGCCGACGCGCGCCAATACGTTTATCAGTCGCCGTGGAATCTGCTGCTGCCGATTTTGGCGATCTTCCTCACCGTCACCGCGTTCAATCTGCTGGGCGACGGGCTGCGCCGCACGCTCGACGTGCGGCTTGCGGAAACCGGGCGCTGACCATGCTGGCGCTGCACGCCAAAGACCTCGTGGTCGGCGCCCGCATCGACGGCGCGATGGTGCCGGCGATCCGCGCGCTGTCGTTCGACCTTGCGCCGGGAAAAATCCTCGGGCTCGTCGGCGAATCCGGCGCCGGCAAATCCATGGTCGGCCGCGCCATCGCGCAGCTGTTGCCGCCCGGTTTCGCGATCACATCGGGTTCGCTGCTGTTCGAAGGCGAAGATCTCGCGCGCATGGCGCCGGGCGCGCGGCGCGCGCTGCTCGGCCGCGCCATCGCCTTCATCCCGCAGGCGCCGATGACCTCGCTCAATCCGGTGCGCACCATCGGCGCGCAATTCGACGAGCATTTGGCGCGGCTCGGCGAAGCGCAGCCGCAGCGCGCGCCGCGACCGCGCGATCGCCATGCTGACGGCGGCGCGGTTGCCGCGCGCCGCGGAGCTGCTGACGCAATATCCGCATCAATTGTCCGGCGGCATGTGCCAGCGCGTGCTGATCGCGCTGGCGTTTTCCTCAAATCCGCGCCTGGTCATCGCCGACGAGCCGACCACCGCGCTCGATGTCACCATGCATGCGCCGATCCTGGCGCTGATCGCCGACATGCAGCGCCAGCACGGCACCGCGGTCATCTTCATCACCCACGACCTGCGGCTTGCCGCGCAACTGTGCGACCAGGTCACGGTGATGTATGCCGGCCGCGCCGTCGAGAGCGGGCCGGCGCGCGCCGTGCTCTCCACGCCGGCGCATCCCTATACGCGCTGCCTGCAGCTCGCCAATCCGTCGATGCGCCCTGAGCGGCGCGCGCTTTACGTCATGCCGGACCAGATGCCGAGCCTGCGCCAGCTCAAAAATCTTTCCGGCTGCCATTTCGCGCCGCGCTGTCCGCTTGTCACCGAAGAGTGCCGCCGCGATGAGCCGCCGAACATTGCCGTCGCCGCCGATCATCATGTCGCCTGCATTCGCGCCGAGGCGACGCGGACCATCGCAACGACGGCCGGCGATAGTGTTGCGGCGGGTGCTTCCGGGCGGCCGTTGCTGCAAGTCGAAGATTTGCAGAAGCACTATGAGGCCGGCGGCGGATTGTTCGCCGGCGCGCGCGGCGTTGCGGCGGTGAGGCAGGCAACGTTCAGCATCGCCGCAAACGAATTCGTCGCCCTGGTCGGCGAAAGCGGCAGCGGCAAGAGCACCATTGCCAAGCTGCTGGTCGGATTGGAGCAGCCGTCGGGTGGAAAGATCCTGCTCGACGGCGAGGATTTGACCGTTCCGTCGCAGCGCAACCGCGCGCGGCGCGCCATGAGCTTGCAGATGGTGTTCCAGGACCCGCAATCGGCGCTCAATCCGCGGCGGCGGGTGGCGAGCATCGTCACCCAGGCGATGGAGGCGGGAAGCCGGCACGCCAGCTGGGACGAGCGCCTGGCGCGGACCAGGGAGCTGCTCGCGGAAGTGGGCCTCTCGACCGATTTTGCCGCGCGGCTGCCCGGACAATTGTCGGGCGGCCAGCGCCAACGCATCAACATCGCGCGCGCGCTGTGCACGCTGCCGAAAATCCTGGTCGCCGACGAGATCGTCTCCGGCCTCGATGTCTCGATCCAGGCCCAGCTTCTCAACCTCCTCGCGCGGCTGCGCGCCGAGCTCGGCTTCGCCATGCTGTTCATCTCCCACGACCTGTCCGTGGTGCGTCACCTGTGCAGCCGCGTGCTGGTGATGTATGGCGGCGAAATCGTCGAACAGGGTGCCGTCGAGAAAGTTTTCGCCGATCCGCAACACGCCCATACGCGCGCGTTTTGTCGTCGGTGCCGCCGGACGAGCCTGAGGCGGTGTGGCCGTCGCTGGAGCGAGGCGCCAACTAGGGTCTTTAGCGCCGCGTGCCCGTTGCACCGTTTCCTTGTTCGCCAGTCAGAGACTCGATGATTTTCGCGCCGGCCTCGGTGTTCTTGAAGGCTTCCACGGCCGCGCCGAGCTGCAAGCCTCCCTTCGGCGTGAACATGTCCATGACCGACTTGACGCCATCGACCGGGCCAGCCGAATTGGCGATGACCTTGATATCGGCGGCGGTCAGCGCCTTGGCCTGCTCGATGCCGACCACCTGATTGGCCTCGATCTGCCGAACGGTGACCAGATAATGCTGGTAGCCTTCGTTTTGACCGATTTCCTTCGCCAGCGCGATTTGTGAGTTGACCGGAGCCATCAGCACCGCGGTCTCGGCGGCACCCTTCGCTTCGCCTTGGGCGCGGGTGCCCTCGGCATTGAGCTTCATCTGCTGCAGGACGCCTTCCGCCACCGTAATGGTCTTTTGCTTCTCGCCTTCGGCGCGGATCACGGCCATCTGCTTTTCCTGGTCGGCATTGACCACCTGGACGCCGCGTGTGATCTCGGCTTGCCGGACTTGATTGACTTCCAGCACGGCCATCGTCTTTTGCGCCGTGGTTTTCTCCTCTTCCTTGACCGCCTGCTGGGCCTGCTGGCCGGCGATGCCGACTTGCTGGTCCTTTTGCGCGACGCGCACGCCGACCGCCTCGTCGGCCTCCTGCTGGCGGATGGAGACCTGCCGCTTGGCTTCGATTTCAGCCGTGAACGCGGCTTGCTGATTGGCGGCAACCGCGACGCGGCTGTCTCTCTCGACCAGCGATTGCTTGACCGCCATGATGCGCTGGATCACTTGCGAATCCTTGGCGTCGCGAATGTCCATCAATTCGACGTTCTTCACGTTGACGACGCCCCACGCCTTCAATTGATCGTTGGTCGCATCGGTGAACATCTTGCCGTACTTGGCGCGCTCCTCCAGGATTTCCTCGATGGGCGATTGCGCCAGGATCGAGCGCGAAGCGCCTTGAAGAATGCCTTTCAACTGCGATTTAAGTTCCTGAAACGAACTGACGCGCTGTGCGGCGACGTTGGAATCATCGATGCGAAAGAACGCCAGAATGTCGATAACGAAAGGCACGCGTCCTTTGTCGTAGGCGGCGTACTCGTTCAACTGAACGTCGAACACGGACACCGGCAATCTGATGATCCTGATGCCCACCCGCGGCACCCATGCCGGCCAGGCGTAGTAGGTATTGCCCGCCGCTTGATCTTTGCCATAGGAGGTCGTCTTGCGGCGCGATTGAACGATATGAACTTCATTTGTGGCGACGACCGTGCGAAAGCTCATCGCCAAAACGACGGATAGAAATGCCCAAATCAAGAGGGCGATGACGACAATAGCGATGGTCCCAGAGTCAAACATCTTACCCTCCATGCGGCCCTCGGCCGCTTTCGTTCATTGACTTTTTGTCACTGCCGACTGGAAGTTTAACCGATGGAGCATTCGGACCAACCGCAATACGATTGCCACCCCGATTGCGACCATCAAGAGTTTAGCCGATGGGGGAGTGCGAGCCAACAGCGAGAACTGATATTTCGGTGCGCCGCGCCAGCGATGCGACGGCCAGAAGCGGAAGTCGATTTGCAGTCAATTGGATTTAAAAAAGCTACCTCAACGGATCATGGTACCGCTATTTTCGGCAAAGTCCGAGTAGCCGATCAATCGTATACCGCGCCTCTCGCCGCCGAAACTATTCTCGGGGCGACCAATGCCGCCAGTTCATCGCTATAGCGATAGCCCGGCGCGGCCCCCGAAAACGAATTTGATGTTGCCGGGTGAAAATAGATTTCCGTGAGCCCGTCGGGCAAATGCGCCAAAAGCCCCGCCACCCGCGATTCGGTCATCGCGCCCGACCACGCCAATCCGAATACCCTGTCCGCGGCGAGTAAGCGGCGCCTTCGGACGCGCGCCTTGAGAAGCGCGGCACAGCTTGAAGTCACCCATGAAAGCTTCGATGACGTCTGCTTCTCGATGAGTTTCAGCACGCGGACCGGTTCGCTGGGTACCCGCAACGCTGTCATCCCATAGCGTTGTCCGATATCCAATATGAGACCCGCGATGGTCGGATGAAGGTGCCAATGCTTGTGGCAATCGACGTGATCGAGCCGCAACCCGGTGGCAAGAAAAGCCTCGAACTGTGCCGCAATTTCATCCGCGACCTGCCGGCGCACCGTCGGATCGACAAATATCCGCACGCTCGACCGCGCCATATCACTGCGAAACCGGCCGGACCCGTCGACAAGATTGGGCAGGCGCGAGGGCGGCGACACCGGGTACCCGTCGGTCAGAACGATGTGCAATCCCACCTTCAGAGAACGCAACCGCCGCGCCCGGTCGACAGCGTCGGCGGCGGCAGGCGCCCCGATCATGAGACTGGCCGCCGTCAGGATGCCGTTGCTGTGAGCCGTCTCAACCGCCTCGTTGACTTCGGGCGCAAGACCGAAGTCGTCGGCCGTTACAATCAACGCCTTCAGTGTGCCACTCCTCGCCGCTCCCGCAGGAAGTGAAAGAACTCGATCCCTTCACGCAGCCGGCGAACCAACATCTGCCGATCGCGAACCATCTCGCCCACGATCGACGCAATCTTCCCGGATCGAAAATAAAATCGCCGATAAAACTCCTCGACCGAGTTGAAAATCTCGGTTTGGCTCAAATGCGGGTAGTGCAGCGGCGCGATTTGCACGCCGTCGTCGTTCACGAGCTCCGCATTCGAGGTGTCGAGCCAGCCGTTTTTCACCGCTTGGTCGAAAAGAAACGTGCCCGGGTACGGCGCCGCCAGCGAGACTTGAATGGTGTGCGGATTGATTTCATTGGCAAAGCGGATGGTTTCTTCGATCGTCTCCTTGGTCTCGCCCGGCAACCCCATGATGAATGTTCCGTGGATGGTGATGCCGAGCTCGCGGCAATCCTTGGTGAATTTGCGGGCGACGTCGGTCCGCATGCCCTTTTTGATATTGTGCAGGATTTTCTGATTGCCGGATTCGTAACCGACCAGCAGAAGACGCAAGCCGCCCTCGCGCAGCACCTTGAGCGTTTCGCGCGGAACATTGGCCTTCGCATTGCATGACCACGTGACGCCAAGCTTGCGCAGCTCCTTGGCAATGGCTTCCGCCCGCGGCAGATCGTCGGTGAAAGTATCGTCGTCGAAGAAAAACTCCTTCACTTGTGGAAATGCCTTCTGCGCCCAGGCGATTTCCTCGACAACATGGCCGACCGAGCGCGTGCGGTAACGATGGCCGCCCACGGTTTGCGGCCACAGGCAGAAGGTGCATCGCGATTTGCAGCCGCGCCCGGTGTATAGCGACAAATACGGATGCCGCAGATAGCCGATGAAATAATTGTCGATATCGAGATCGCGTTTGTAGACCGGCGTGACAAAAGGCAGGAGGTCCATATTTTCCAGGATCGCGCGCTCGTCGTTATGAACGATGACCCCGGACGCATTTCGATAGGACAGGCCGGCGATCTCGCTCCAGGGCCGGTCTTCCGCCACCTCTTTGATGGTGAAATCGAACTCGTTGCGCGCGACAAAATCGATCGCCGGCGATGCCTTCAGGCTGCCGTCGGGATCGACCGCGACCTTGGCGCCGACAAGCCCGGCCTTCAGCCCCGGATTCACCGCTTTCAACGCCTTGATGGTCGCGACGTCAGAGGCAAATGACGGCGCCGAGGTGTGCAGGACCGCCAGATCGTAGTCCCGGGCGCTTGCCGCGACCTGTTCGCGTTTTATGCGATGCGGCGGCGCATCGACGAGCTTGCTGCCCTCGACAAGAGCCGCCGGCTGGGCGAGCCACGTCGGATACCAGAATGAGCGGATTTCGCGCCGAGCCTGGTATCGCGATCCCGCTCCGCCATCGAAGCCTTCAAACGAGGGCGCCTGAAGGAACAGAGTTCGCATTGCGGCTTACCTCTCCGGTATAAGCAAGCGTATTGTCGGCCAGCACGGCATAACGGCGCCCGCGCCATTCCACGGCCCGACCAAAAAAACTGGCAAAAAACACCGCGCACGAGAGCATGTCGCGAAACGGTCCCATCCAAAAAGGATTGCTTTGCAGGCGCAAGGCGCGATCGAGTTGCATCTGCAGGCTGAAGCGGCAGGCGAGCGCGGCAATCACAATGATACTGGCCGGAGTGATGCCGCCCAATACCGTGCCGAGCAGCGCCAGAGGAAAAGCGTGGGTAACCCCCGACCCGACAAAGCCGAACGCGTCGACGAATCGGATCGTCCGCGCCCAGCGCAATTCGTGATGGAATAGATCGCGCGCGGTCCGATGCGTGCAGGCATGCTCGACGGTCAACGATGGGATCGCGACCGTAAGACCTGCGCGCCGCACCATTTCGCCGAGTGCATAATCATCGGCAAGTTGGTCGACGACCGAATGAAAGCCGCCGATCATCGCCAGCGTGGTCTTCCGCAGCGCAATCGTTGAGCCAAAGCATGGCTTGGCGAGACCAAGCTTGAGCCCGACCAGTACGCTCGGCAAAAAGTGATGATCGATTGCCGCCGCGGCAAGACGAGCCCATAGGCCCGGCGCCGCAGCACCGCGGTAAAGACAGGTCACGAGCCCGACGCCAGGCGCGTCAATGGCGCCGACAATGTTTGTCAGATAGTCGGGATCGACAATGATGTCGCTGTCCGACAGAACCAGGACGTCATGGCGCGCTTTAGCCGCCAGGTTGATCAAATTCGAGACTTTGCGATTGGTGCCGTGACTGAACGAATTGACCACGAGTTCGATATCGCAATCGGGGAACTCGGCGATGAGGCTGTCAACGACATCGATCGCGGAATCAGCGTGGTCTTCCACGCCAAACACGATCTGGACCGGGCCCGGATAGTCTTGAACGCAAAAGCTGGCCAAATTCGCAAAAAGGCCCGGTTCGGCCCCATGAAGCGGCTTGAGGATGGTAACGGATGGAAAGCTCTTGGCGGGCGCAATCTCCGAGCGAACAAATCCGCGGGCGAGCAGCCCTGCCGCGAGCGCATAGACGCAGCCGCAGACGGCGGCCGCGTAGCAAATGACGGAGGCCACACCGGTAGCCTCGGCGAAAAAGATGTCCACGTCGCCCCACCCCAAGCCAGGCACGCATGGAACCCGGCCATTTTGTCCCAAGTGGGGCGAGCCTCGCACGCATGGGAAAGCACGGTCAATACGCGCCCACAGGCCAATCGCCGCATTCAGGGCTGTCTTTCATTCACAATCCAGGCGAAAAATTTCGACGGTGCCGCTGCGCTATTCAATGTAGCGGTCCGACATTCGTATTCGGCTCTTCGCCTATTTGTGCTTGAACAGCAGCCGCCGGCCCTCCATCGCTTGCCAAATCATGAGCGACGGTACGCCGAGAACCACATCCGGAATTCGCTTGACGAGCGCCAGCCCGAGCGCGGCCTCGGCCGGCACACCGAACACCACGCATGCGGCGATCAAGGTGCCGTCCTGCACGCCGAGCCCGCCGGGCAACGGAAAGGCGGCAGCACGGCTCGCTTGGCCGAGGCTTTCGATTGCCACTGCGGCCGCGTAGGTCACCGGGTATCCCATAAAGGCAAGCGCGATCCACACTTCCGTTGCGTTGA
The DNA here is from genome assembly GCA_963831975.1 of uncultured Alphaproteobacteria bacterium. GTDB lineage: Bacteria > Pseudomonadota > Alphaproteobacteria > Rhizobiales > Xanthobacteraceae > BOG-931. The sequence goes on along the minus strand of CAWHSO010000007.1, from coordinate 566,741 downwards.
CGAAGAGTATCGCCAAGTGAACGAGAAACGATGCAGAAAGACCCCAATGGTTTCGCCAAATCTGCTGCAAGCTGTCGCCGAGACCCACAACGTGGCCGAACGCGGCCCATTGGCGCCGTTCGCCGAATTCAACCAGTCTCCTCATGACGGGCTCGAAGGCGCCAAAATTCAACGCCAGGAAAAACCCGGCCACTGCCGGCGTCGCAACGGCGAGCGTAATAGCAATCGGCGCGGTGAGCGGGTTGCTGTCGGCACGAGCCGCGAGAACACCGAGTCCCGCCAAGACAAAGATCAAGAGGCACACAACCTGGACAAATATGTCGATGAGAACGCTTGCGAGCGCCAGACTGCCGCCGAGGACTCCCAATTTGGTGACAAGCCGCGCTCCGACGATGTCGCCGCCGACGAGAGCAACCGGGAACAGGGAATTTATCGCTTCGCGAATAAACCGCACGCCGACGAAGGGAAGCGGCGGGCAAGCCACGGCCGGCTTGAGGAGAAGCCACCATCCGATGCCGGCCGCCGCGAGCGCTGCGGCTCTGACAAGGATGACCAATACCGCTCCCCATCCCGCGCTGGCCACGGCTTGGCCGACAGAGCCGAACCCGTAATAAGCCGTCAGACCGGTTAGAAGCGCCAAGCCGAACAGCGCGGCGAGCGATCCGAGGACCTTCATCGCGCGTCGATTGCCGTCTTTGATCGCGGTACCGCGCGCTGCCAGGTTCGCCGACGAATGTTGCGCAATCCATTGCGGATGTTCATCAACCCAAACCTGCCCGATGTGATGTCAAAATGTCGGCGACAATGGCCAGATTAGCCGCTCGGCCACTATTTTGGCTACCCAAGGCCCCATAGCTGTCCGCATTTCGCGGCTGTCTTGTGGGGATGCCGGGGAAGTGCGAAAATTCACGCCAGGTAAGGAGTCATTCGGGGAATTCCTGTTGAATGGGAATTCGGCGCGTGGAGCCAAGCGGGGCATTGTGCTCATGTTCGTTGTGCGAATGTCGTTGAACAGCATGCGTTTGGCAGTCTCGACGGTTCTCGCGCTCGCGCCGGGCATCGCCGCGGCGGCCGATTTGCCGCCCGCCGCGCCGGAACCGCCTGCTGCTCCGGCCGTCTATGCGCCACCGCAACCGGAATGGACGGTTACGGTCGGTGTAGAACCCCGCATCGTTCCGGCTTGGCCGGGCGCCTCCGACAGCAGATTTGGCCTTTCCGTCCTGCCGCTTTTCAGCATTCGCAAGGCGGGCACGCCTCCCGAGTTCTTCGGCGCGCGCGACAGTTTCGGCTTCAGCATTCTCGATCTCGGCCAGTTTCAACTTGGCCCGGTCGGCAAGCTGATTTGGCAACGTCAAGCGTCGTCCTATACCGCGTTGAATGGGTTGGGAGACGTCGACTACGCGATACAAGCCGGCGGCTTCGCGCAATTCTGGCCGGTGCCTTGGCTGCGCCTGCGCACCGAGGTTCGCCAAGGTTTTGGCGGCGAAACCGGCGTCACCGGCGACGTGTTCCTGGATGCCGTCGTTCCGATGGGGCAATTTCGACTGTCCGGCGGACCGCGGATGACGCTGCAATCGACCGCCGCCGTCAGTCCATATTTCAGCATCACGCAGGCGCAGTCTATCGGCTCGACGGTTTCGGGGCTTGCCGCGCTGCCCGTCTATAACGCCAGCGGCGGGCTGTATTCCTACGGCGCCGGTGGCCAGGTGGAGTATTTCTTCAATCAACAATGGTCCGCCCACACGCTGATGGAGTACGAGCGGCTCACCGACTCCGTAGCCGCGTCCCCGCTGGTGACGCAACGTGGCTCACCGAACCAATTCACCTTCGGTGTGGGTGCGACTTATTCCTTCAACATACGGCAGTTCTGGTGAGCCGCGCATGGAAGACGGGTTCCCGCCTTCGCGAAGCAGCTTCCGCGCGACGGAAGGTCGGATAGGTTCATAGAGAGCGGACTTATGGGCGCGGGGCCGGCGCTTTTTCGCGGTTTTCGAAAAATTTAACCTTTGAAACTACAATTCGGCGGCAGCTTTCCCGGATCGCGCTATGTCCGAAGATCAGGATACGACGGCGCTCTGCCCCAAATGCGGGGAGCCGTTGATCTATGTCACCTCCGTGCCGCACCCGCGGTCTCCCGCAATGCAGCGGACGACGTTCGTCTGCTACCCATGCAATCGCACCTGGAGCTACGCGCTGGCGCCGGCCATGGCCGAGGCCTACGCTTCCAGCGCCACGACCGCGGCTACTGCCTGAGAGATCGAACGGCCGCCCAGATCAAGCCGCCGATGCCTGCGTATCTTTGCTGCGCAGCAGCGCCAGCAGCTCGGCCTCGCAGGCCTTGGCGCTTTCGACATTGCGCGCTTTGATGTGGCCGAAACCGCGGATTTTTGCCGGCAGCGATGCGATCTCGACTGCGAGCGCGTGGTTGTCCGGACTGAGCGAAGCCGAAAGCTCGCGAATAACCGCTTCGTAGTCGGCGATCAGGCGCCGCTCCATGCGGCGTTCCTGGGTATGCCCGAAAATGTCGAGCACCGTGCCGCGCAACGGGCGCAGCCACGTCAAAACCCGGAAGACGTGGCGCATCCAGGGCCCGAAGGCGCGCTTCTTCGGCTCGCCGGTCGCCGGATCGCGCGAGGCCAACAGCGGCGGCGCCAGATGATAGTCCAAGGTGAACTCGCCCTCGAACTGGCGCTGTAGCTTTTTGATGAAGGCGCCATCGGTGTAGAGCCGCGCCACTTCGTATTCGTCCTTGTAGGCCATCAGCGTGAACAGGTTGCGCGCCACCGCCTCGGCGAGGCCGGAAAAGCCGCGGGCGAGCTTTGCCTCGGCGACCGAATCGTTCGCACCGCGTTGCGATAGCGCTGCGCGTAAGCGGCGTTCTGGTAATCTTTCAGAAACGCGGCGCGGTGCTCGACCAGGGCATCGAGGTCTTGCGGTTCCGGCATTGGATCGTCGCGCAATGCGCTGCGCACCAGCGCCTCGACCTGCGCGCGATCATGGGCGGCGAGGCGGCCCCAGGCGAAACTACGTTTGTTGGTGTCGACCGCGACGCCGTTCACGTCGATGGCGCGCTCGATGGCCGCGAGCGTGAGCGGCAAAAGCCCTTTCTGGAACGCATAGCCGAGCATGAACAGATTGGCGGCGATGGAATCGCCCATCAGCGCCGCTGCCAGCCCGGTGGCGTCGATGATGTCGCTGTCGGCCGCCGCCGTCTTGATTGCGTGCAGCATTTTGGCGGTCTCGAAATCGATGTCCGGCTTGAAGATGAAGGCCGCGGTCGGCTGCGCGTGGCTGTTGATCACCGCCTTGGTGGCGCCGGCCTGGAGGCGCGACAGCGCGGCCGGGCTCGCGGCGACCACCGGATCGCAGGCGAGCAGCACATCGGCGCCGCCCGAGGCGACGCGCACCGCGTGAAGGTCCTCCGGCTTTGGCGCGAGCCGCACATGGCTCATCACCGCGCCGTTCTTTTGCGCGAGCCCGCTGATGTCGAGCACGGTGCAGCCTTTGCCTTCGAGATGCGCCGCCATGCCGAGCAGCGCGCCCAGCGTGACGACGCCGGTGCCGCCGACACCGGTGACGAGGATGCCGTAGGGCCGCTCCAGCGGCGGCGCTGTCGGCTCCGGCAAGTCGGCAAACAGGCCGTCGTTCGCCGCCAGCCCGCCGAGCTTGCGCGGCGTGGCGCCGCGCACGGTGACGAAGCTCGGGCAAAAGCCCTTGAGGCAGGAAAAATCCTTGTTGCAGTTCGACTGATCGATGCGGCGCTTGCGGCCGAGCTCGGTTTCGACCGGCAGCACCGCAATGCAGTTCGATTTGTCCGAGCAATCGCCGCAGCCTTCGCACACCGCGTCGTTGATGAAGACGCGCTCGGGCGGATCGGGAAATTTGCCGCGCTTGCGGCGGCGGCGTTTCTCCGCGGCGCAGGTCTGATCGTAGATCAGCACCGTGAGGCCGGCGATGTCGCGCAACTCGCGCTGCACGGCGTCGAGATCGTCGCGATGGCGGATGTCGACGCCCGCGGGAAAGCCGGCATGCTTGCGGATATTTGCCCGGCTCGTCGGCCACGACGACGACGCGGCGCGCGCCTTCGGCCAGCACCTGCTGCGCGATCTGCGGCACGGTCAGTCGCGCCTTCCACCGGCTGGCCGCCGGTCATCGCCACCGCGTCGTTGTAGAGAATCTTGTAGGTGATATTGACGCCGGCGGCGGCAGCGGCGCGGATCGCCAGCAGCCCGCTATGCGCATAAGTGCCGTCGCCGAGATTCTGGAAAACATGGCGTTCGGTGGTGAACGGCGCCTGCCCGATCCAGTTGACGCCTTCGCCGCCCATATGCGTCAGCGTGGCGGTGTGGCGGTCGGGCATGAACAGCGCCATGCTGTGGCAGCCGATGCCGGCCATGGCGCGGCTGCCTTCCGGCACGCGCGTCGAGGTGTTGTGCGGACAGCCCGAGCAGAAAAACGGCGTGCGCTGCGATGTTCGACACCGGCGGCGCCGGCCGCTCGAAAGCTTCGAGCCGCGCCAGGCGCTCGTCGAATTGCGAATGCGTCGCCAAGCCGCTTCAAGCGCGCGACGATGGCGCGCGCCACCATGGTCGGCGTCAGCTCGCCGGTGCTTGGCAGCAGGATCGCGCCGGTCTCGTCGGTCTTGCCGACGATGCTCGGCCGGCGCGACGCCTCGACATTGTAGAAGAGCTTGACCAGCTGGTTCTCGACGAAGCCGCGCTTCTCCTCGACGACCAGAATATCTTTGAGACCTTGCGCGAAGGCCAGCGCGCCCTGCGGCTCCAGCGGCCAAGCCAGCCCGACTTTATAGACGCGAATGCCGAGCGCGGCGGCGCGCTGTTCGGTGATGCCGAGCTCGGCCAATGCCTGCCGCACGTCGAGATAGGCTTTGCCGGTGGTGACGATGCCGAGGCGCGGTTGCGGCGAATCGATCACCACGCGGTCGAGGCCGTTGGCGCGCGCGAACGCCTGCGACCGCGGCCATGCTTCGGGCCGTGCAGGCGGCGCTCCTGCTCGACCGCCCAATCCATGCCGCCGCGCGGCCAGCGGATATGCAGGCCGCCCGGCGGCATTTCGAAATCGCGCGGCATCGTCACCGCGACCCTTTGCGGATCGACGTAGACCGAAGCCGAGCTGTCGACCGCTTCGCTCGCCGCCTTGAACGCCACCCAGCATCCGGAAAAACGCGACAGCGCGAAACCGAACAGCCCGAGATCGAGATAATCCTGAATCGTCGCCGGATTGAGGATCGGCATCATCGCCGCCTCGAACACCTGCTCGCATTGATAAGCGGTGGTGGTGCTTTGCGCGCCGTGATCGTCGCCCGAGATCGCCAGCACGCCGCCGTGCGGCGACGGTGCCGGCCCAATTGGCGTGGCGCAGCACGTCGAGCGAGCGATCGACGCCGGGGCCTTTGCCGTACCAGATGCCGAACACGCCATCGACCGTGGCGCCGGGAAACAGGCCGACCTGCTGGCTGCCCCACACCGCGGTCGCGGCGAGGTCTTCGTTCAGGCCGGGCTGGAAGCGGATGTCGTTGCTGTTCGAGCAACGCCTTGGCCTGCCACAGCGCGCTGTCGTAAGCTGCCGAGCGGCGAGCCGCGATAGCCGGAAATGAAGCCCGCGGTGTTCAGTCCCGCCGCGCGGTCGCGCGCGCGCTGCATCAGCGGCAGGCGCACCAGCGCCTGAATCCCCGACAGATAGATGCGTCCGGATTGGAGGGTGTATTTGTCCTCCAGGTTTACGCGCGCCAATTCCACGAAGGTTTCTCCGGTTCCCGGCCTCGTCGCGCCGCGACACTCTATTGGCATGCCTGCGGCGAGTTCGAGCCGCGGAAATGCATCTCCCTGCGGCGATGCTATGCGGGATCGAAGCGCAAAGGCGAGGGCACGTGGCAGACTTTGTCTATGAAATCGCCTGCACCGGCGATCAGGCTCACGAGGAAGCCGTGCAAGCCTGGGCGGATCGGCATGCCGCGCCGGCCTGGATGGCGCTGCCCGGATTGAGCGCGGTCGATCTTTACCGGCCGGTGCGCGGCGGCACCCACGATCCTTTCAATAACGACGGCCCCGGGCCGTTGCTTATGGCCATGCTGCAATTTCCGACCAGCGAAAACTTGCAAGCCGGCCTGTCCGACCCGCGTTTTGGGCAAAGCCTTGCCGGAATGCCGGTTGCCGCCACCGGCACGAGTTTTGAGCGGCGGTTTTTTCCGGTCGCCGACGCGCCAAATCCGGGACCGCTGCGCGCGCCGTTCTCCTATGTGGTGCGCTACCATCATCCGGCGGAGAACGTGGCGGAATTCGTGACCCATTATATCGCCGACCATCCGCCGATCCTCGGCAAGCTGCCGCAGATCAGATCGGTGCTGTGCTATTTGCCGGTCGATGCCGGCGCGTTCGGCATGTTGGCGCCGGCCGACTACATGATCGGCAATGAGGTGGCGTTCGATTTGCCGGACGCCTTCAATGCCGCGATGGCGTCGCCGGTGCGCCACGAATTGCGCGCGCATTTCAAAAGCTTCCCGCCGTTCACCGGGAAGAATACGCATTATCCGATGATGCGCCGGCAGTTGGCGGCCGTTCGGACTTAACCACTATTCGGTTCAAAATCCGAAGCGCAACCGAGTTAAAATTAGCGTTCAATGCTGTTAACGACGCCCCAGTAGAAGAAATCACCGAGATATGCCTGCCTGAGAAATTGCCGAATTTGAATTTTGTATGCCGCTGTGGCTGTGGCAATGACTGGACCGTAATACGCAATCCGCTGCGATACATTCGTGCGCTTCGGCTTGGGAACGACGTTCGCGCATTGGCTGCGGATATAAACTGCACCGTCGCGCGCAAATATCGTGCGGTTCGCGGCGCGGCAAGGTCCTTCGAAATTGAATCCTCCTCGTCGGTCACAGACTCAGGATTCGCTGCCTGGAACTCTCTGATGACAGAACTTAGAAACTCGATGCCGAACGGAGCATCCTGCTTTGCCCGCTCGCTGTTCGGCTCAACGTTTCGCGCCGAGTACTTGCCCACAAAAACGCATGCACCCGCAAGTGATTCCGTGAGATTGATATCGGCTTTATCCGGGTAGATGGCAATCGAGGCGTCTAAACGAATTGGGTTAGGCTCCATGACCGGCCTTTGCTGTACCCCAACGAGCCAATCGCTACCGAGGCCAAGGGAAGCGCCAGTCCCTGGAAGGCCCTATTAGTTGTAAGATCGCGACGCTCCTCCACAACAACCGCCACCGCAGCGCCGTTGATGTCGACGACTGGCGAGCCGCTTTCGGAGTGCCTGAACTCGTTATTGGGTTGACCAGGCAGGGATTCCAATAGGACCAGTCCCGGAGGGACGGCCGGAAGGGCATTGGTCGCATCAACGTATTTAACTTCCTTGATGTATGGTTCTTCGGTGGGCGTGGGCGGGCTGGAGTTGTCGTCCAGCCCCCAGCTGGCCACAAAATACCGTTGCCCGGCGGTAAGCGGGCTGGTGTCGATTTTGAGCGCGGACATATTACGGGGACCCACGACCTGCGCAATATCGGCGCCTGAGTTTATTGTAACGCCGCGGAAACCTTCGACCTGTACAGCGCCACCCTGGCCCATGACGAGAGGGTAGACGGTCCGCGCGACGCCATTACCCCTTCTCACCCACTTCGCATCTTCGTCAACAACGTGTTTAGCGGTCAGAATGCGCAATCGCCCGCTTGCGTCACCCACCGATGGCACTACAAAGCCGGTTCCCCAGATTGGAATTTGCGGGGTGTCGACAAATTGAGGTCTCTCTCCAAACACACGCAATGAAACGACGTTATTGCGTACGAGATTTATCACGTCGTCTCTTGTTTGCGCCGCGCAATCCGGAGGGCGAGCGAGCAGCACAGCAGATACGACTGCAAAAATAATTCCTTTCATTACCTCGCTCCGGGCCGCTACTGCATGACCACGACGTACACACCAAGGCGCAGGCTATTGCCGGTGTCGGGTAGTTCAACCGAAATTTCGGCAGCGCCTTCTTCGACATCGCTTGCGGCTATGCGAGCCTGGAATGCAAGCGTGTTATTGGCAAGTTGTTGCAATGAGGAAGTCTCAGTAAGTGCCATCTCCACGGTTCTCGTATCTTGGAGTAAGACGATCCGCGGTCGATAAGATCCACCCCTGAAATTTCGGGCTGATCCGTCGAATTTAAGCTGTACGTTGGCGACTATTTCGTCGCTTTTTCGCAAATACGTGGCGACCGGAGTAATGTCCACACGATCCAACGGCCAATCTTCCTGCCTTCCCTCGACTAAGACGTGGACCGTTGGAGCGCCCAAACCTGCGATGGGTCTATCGACAATGGCCTGGATGGAAAACAATTCGCGCTTGAGTTCATCTAGAACCCACTTGTCGTCAAAAATCGTTGCGTGTGCCGAAAATGACGGAAGTGACCCGGCAAGGTCTTTGAGCGTGATGTCTCGGGCAGCGCTCCACACTGGACGGTGCCATCCCCTCTCTCGAACGAGAACTTCCAGTTATCCGAGCTCGGTTGGGTATGGCCCTGCTGGACCGCGAAAATGAATCGTGTATCCATGGGATTGCCTGCGAACTTCACCTCGATAACCCCGGGCATGGGAGTGGCGAGCACAGCTGATATCGATCGCGCTCTGCTCAGGTTCGCGGAAAACTTAGCGAAGCTAGGACCGCTTTTCATATCCGGCGGCAGCCAATCGTTGCTCTTCCATTGATTGGGATCGAAAATATCGACTGGTCGATATGTGCCCTCTCCAATCTTGAGTGAGCAGCAATCGCTGTAGCGTGGCAACAACTCCAGCATCGACGGGAAAGATAGTGCCACATGCCGGATCGTATTCATGCCTCCGGCAACCCAGTTCTCAATGGTTCCCCAGCCCTCCGACAGAGTGCCAAGCGTATTCGCCGAGCCCAGAAATGGGGTGCCGAGATAAATGACCTTATTGACGCGAAGGTGGTCTTTGGTGTTTTCCAAATAAAGGCGGGTGACCAATCCGCCCATGCTATGGGCTACGATGTTGAATTTTTCGCCGTTCTTGAAAGTGTCGGATATGAATTTCTCAAGCCCCTTGGCATTGTCCAAGTTGCTTTGTCGCCAGTCATAATCGAAGATGAACAGGTCTTTCTGTTCCGTTAGGCCCCAATCCTTAAGCGAGTTGATTAATTTGACGTAAGCATCGACAGAATAGAGCGGGCCGAATACTTGAATTTGTTTTACAATCCCACAGTGATGCAGTTTGGTCGGATTGCTACCCGCGAGATCAAGCGAATTGAAGTTCTCAAATGACCCTCGTGCGGTGTCACCCCACAAAGGTTCACCGTTATCATCCCTGCACAATCTGCTGCCGAGAATGCCGGGGACGACCACGACAGGATAAATCGGCCTGTCGTCGGCCTTGGGGCCCCCGGTGAACTCCACGAGAGAAAAGATGGCAACAAAAACCGCTAGGTATCTTCTCATCGGGATTCCCCTACAACATAGCGTTGAAGTAGAGTTCTTCTCCATACTAACAGTAGGTAAGATAATTGGCAATCAGTCGCGCCGGAACGTTACCCGGTCTTTGTGAAATCCGCCGCGCGGCGGGACAAGAACGCATCGATGCCTTCGCGCGCCGCTGCCGTGCAGGCGCTCAAGCCGAACGCGCGATAGCCGATTTCGAGCGCGGCGTTGAAAGTCGGGGCCGCATGCGGCTTCGATGATGGCGCGTTCCAAAATCCGCGTCACTTCCACGCTGAGCTTTTGGCCGTTGGCGGCCACCGCTTCGATCGGAGCCGGCGGCTCGATGACGATTGCGCTGTCACTTGGCGCTTGCAGATGTCCCGCGAGCGCGTGCACGCGCCCGACCGCGGTCTCGATCATTGCGGCGTAGTCGTCGCTCAAGCGATCGACGATGCCGAGCTCGTGCGCCGTTTTGGCCGAGACCCGCTCGGCGCGGCGCATCATGGCGTGGAACGTCGCCGCCGCTTTCGGGCCAGCGCCGATAGGGCACGACCATGGCGCCGAGCCCCGGCACGATACCGAGCAAAATTTCCGGCAATTGCAGCGAGGCATTGCGCTGCGCGACGATGCCGTGACAACGCAGCGCCAGCTCGAGCCCGCCGCCGAGCGCCATGCCGTTGAGCGCGGCGACCACGGGTTTCGCCATGCGATCGATGTGCAACAACAGCCGCGAGCAGTCCCGCGCATATTGCGCCGCCGCTTGCGCATCGCCGAGCATTTTGGGAAATCGCCCGATATCGGCGCCGGCCGAGAATGCGCGCGGGCCATAGCCGGTGATGACGAAACCGCGCACCGCGGGGTCATTTTCGAATTCCCGGATCACGCCGAGGATTTCGTCGGTCAATTCGTCATGCAGCGCGTTGAGCGCTTCCGGCCGCCGGATGGTGATGATTTTCACGCCGCGCACGTCATCGACCAGCACGAAGCGCAGAAAATTCTGGTAATCGCGCCACCGGGCGTTTCGGCAGCGGCAGGCCCGGCCGTTCTTCGACGAGGCGCTTGCCGATGCGGCTCGACTTCCGCGGCGCCGAGCTTGCCCATCAATTCCAGCGGCCCGGATTTGAAGCCGAGCGCCAGGCGGCAGCCGAGCTCGAGATCCGCCGCCTCGCCGATGTTGCGGTCGAGAATGTCGCCGCTCTGCGAAATCAAAATGCCGAGCAGGCGGTCGCGGATCGCCGCCGCGGTCTCCGGCGCGACCGGCACGGATTTGCCCGGCGATACCGTGGACCATGTCCCGGCGGTGCGGAATATCGCGGCCGGCCGATAGTGCTCGCCTTCCTCGTCGGCTTGCAGCGTGTTGGTCTCGATGATGATCGGATTGCCGTGGGCGAGATTGAGCACGAAGAACGGCCCGGCGTGGACGAATTCCGCCGCCGTCGAATTGATCTCGGCGGCGCTGGCGCGATCCAACAGATGCGCCGCCTCGTTGCACCAATTGTCGAACACGCGGTCGAGCATGAAGCAGGGCACGTCGGCGGTGACCAGCGGCACCTTGCCGGTGGTGCAGAACAGCCAGCGCAAATCTTCCAGCACGGCGCGATCGAGCGCCGGGGTGTCGATGACCTCGACCACCGGATTGCGCCAGGCCGGGGCGAAGAAATGCGTGACGGTGGCGCGGTTCTTGTGCCGCAGCTCGGAAAAAATCCGCGCGGCGGGCAGCGAAGAGGTGTTCGAGGTGATCCAGGCGTCGGGCCGCATCAGCGCTTCGAGCTGCGCGAAAATCTTCCGCTTCAATGCCGAAATCTTCGGTCGCGGCCTCGATCGCCCAATCGGCCTCGCGGGCCACCGCGTAATCGGTCGTGGCATGAACGTTGGCGCGAACCTTTTCGGCTTCGCTTGCGCTCATCTTGCGGCGTGCGACGGCTTTTTCCGTGTATTCGGTGAAGCGCTGCATGGCGCGGTCGAGCGCCGGCTGCGAAATATCGAGCAGATAAAGTTTCAGATCGGGCAGGGCGGATTTGAGGTAATAGCCGATATCGGGCCCGATGGTGCCGGCGCCGACCACCACCACGCAGCGCGGCAGCGGGCGCGACGATTTTCGCAACAGCGGATTTTGCAAGCTCATGAGCGGGCGGCGACCGCGTCGGGGCCGGCGATGACGTGCGCCTCGCGCAGTTTTGCGATGGCGCCTAAGTCGTAGCCGACCTCGCGCAGGATTTTTTCCGAATGCTCGCCGTAGCGCGGCGGAAACGAGAAATCCTGCGGCGCGCCGGCCTGGTCGACCGCCATCGGCGGCAGCCGCACACGCCGGCCGTCGGGCGCGGTGGTGGTCGTCAGCCGCTTGGCGATGGCCTCGATCTGCATCGCCTGCGGCACGGTGTTGATCGGCGCATGCGGAATTTTTGCGCGCTTGAGGTCGGCGATAAGGTCGGCGGTCGAATGCTGCTTGGTGATGGCGGCGATATCGGCGTGGATGGCGACGCTGTCGGCGACGCGGCCGACATTGGTCGACGCGCTGGGTTGTCGCCACCGCGTTGAATTTCGGTATCTCGGTGAAGCGCCGCCAGCCGGCGTCGCTGCCGATGGCGAACAGCACCGCGCCGTCGCTGGTCGGATAGGCATTGGTCGGCACGAATTTGCGGTGCTCGTTGCCGGCGCGCGTGATCTCCCACGGCTCGCAATCGAAATCGATCAGCGGCAACAGCGTGATCAGCCACGCCGCCGCGGCCTGCATCATCGACACGTCGATGCGGCTGCCTTGGCCCGAGGTGGCGCGCTCGGCCAGCGCCTTCCAGACATTGGCGTAGACTTCGTCGCCGGCTTTCAGATCGACCAGCGGAATGCCGGCGAGCGTCGGCGGGCCGTCGAGCATGCCGGTGACTTCCATGTAGCCGACCTGGGCCTGGATCGCCGGATCGTAGCCGGCGGCGTCGGGATAATCCGGCCCCATGGCGGAGATCGCCGCCCAGATCAGGTCGGGCTTCACCGCGCGCAAACTGTCGTAGTCGATGCCGAGCTCGCTGTAGCGCGACGGCAGGGTGTTGCAGCAGAACACGTCGACATTGAGCTCGCGGATCAGGCGATGCAGCACGTCGCGGCCTTCGCGGCTTTTCAGATTGAGCGCAATCGATTCCTTGCCGACATTGGGGCCGATGAAATAGGAGCGCCGGCCCTCGTCGGCGACCAGCGAGCCGATATAGCGGTTGGGATCGCCGGGCAGCGCGCCTCCGACTGCGGCGTCGCCTCCAGTTTGATCACGCGCCAGCCGAGATGGACGAAGCGCAGTGTCGCCGAAGTGAGCGACAAGGCCTGCTCCATCGATAGGATGACACCGGGCTTCATGATGCGCGCGCGATTGCTTCAGGCGACCTTGCGCCAGAGTTTTGTCGGCTCCTGGAAGCGGCCGTAGACATCGACCAGCGCGTTGGTCATCTCGCCGACCGTGGCATAGGCCTTCACCGCGTCCATCAGCGCCGGCATGACGTTGCGCCCGGCTTTCGCTTCCGTGCGCACGGCGGCGAGCGCGCGCTCGACGGCCGCGTTGTTGCGCGTCGCGCGCACCTTTTGAGAGAATCGATTTGCTCGATGGCGCCCATCTCGTCGTAACCGTGCAGATCGACCTGCGGCTTCTCTTCGTCGCTGTCGGTGTAGCAATTGACGCCGACCTTGCGCAGCGCGCCGCTTTCCAGCGCCTTCTGCCGTTCGAACGCATATTCCGACACCTTGGCCTGGATCACGCCGTCGGCCACCGCCTTGACGATGCCGCCCTGGGAATCGACCCAATTCATCGCCTCGACGATTTTTTCCTCGAGCTGATTGGTCAGGCTCTCGATGTAATAGGAGCCGCCGAGCGGATCGACGGTGTCGGCAAGCCCGATCTCCTCGATCAGAAGCTGCATGGTGCGCAGCGAGATGCGCTGCGCCTTCGGCGTCGGGATCGTATAGGCCTCGTCGTAACAGCACAGCGCCATGGTCTGCGCGCCGCCGAGCGCCGCGATCAGCGCGTAATAGGCGCCGCGCATGATATTGTTTTCCGGCTGCTCGATGGTCAGCCCAAAGCCGCCGCCGCCGGCGATCATGCGCAGCCAGCCCGATTCCGGCTTCTTGGCGCCGTAACCGTCGAGGATGATTTTCGCCCACAGCCGCCGCCCGGCGCGGAATTTCGCCACCTGCTCGAACAGATTGCCGAAAATGTTGAAGTTGAACGACAGCCGGCCGGCGAACTCGTCGATGTCGAGGCCGCGCGCCAGCGCCGCGTCGGTATAGGCCTTGGCGATGGCGAAGGCGTAGCCCATTTCCTCCGCCGGCGTCGCGCCGGATTCGCGGATGTGATAGCCGCAGACGCTGACCGGCGAATATTTCGGCGCCACCTTGGCGCAATATTCGATGGTGTCGGCGACGAGCTTCACCGAGGGATCGACCGGGAACACCCAGGTGCCGCGGCCGATGAATTCTTTCGAGAATGTCGTTCTGCGCGGTGCCGCGCAGCTTGGCAACGTCGTAGCCGCGCTTCTCCGCCATGGCGAGATACATGGCGATCAGGATGGCGGCGGCGCCGTTGATGGTGAGCGACACGGTGATGGCGTCGAGGTCGATGCCGTCGAACGCCACTCTCGAAATCGCGCAAGGTATCGACCGCCATGCCGACCCGGCCGACTTCGCCGATCGCTTCCGGCGCATCGGAATCGTAGCCGCATTGCGTCGCCAAGTCGAACGCGACGTTGAGCCCGGTCTGGCCGTTGGCAATCAGATATTTGAAGCGCTGGTTGGTGTCGGCGGCATTGGCGAAGCCGGTATATTGCCGCATCGTAAAGGGCCGCTGCCGGTACATCAGCGGATGAATGCCGCGGGTGAACGGCGCTTCGCCGGCGCGGCTGGCATCGATGCCGCCGGTCGCGATCACATCCTCGGCGGTATAGAGCGGTTTTATCTCGATGCCGGATTTGTTGACCACGCGGCGGACGGGAGGCTCCTTGCGTTTTTCCTTCTCGGTCATTTCACATTCTCCCGAATGAACGAAACGATGTCGGCGGTGCGGCTGCCGGTGGGAAACACGCCGCGGAACCCAAGTTGGCGGAGCACCATGCGGTCGTCTTCCGGAATATTGCCGCCGACGATCCAGAGCTTATCGTAAAGCCCCTTCTCCTGCAGCAACTCGCGGATGCGCCGGCACAGCGGAATGTGCGTGCCGGAGAGGATCGACAGCCCGATGACATCGACCTTGGCTTCGGCGGCAGCCTTGGCGATGGCGTCGGGCGTCTGCCGCAAGCCGGTATAGATCACGTCGAAGCCGGCTTCCATCAAGGCCTGCACCACCACCTTGGCGCCGACGTCGTGGCCATCGAGCCCGGGCTTGGCCAGCAGCACCTTGATCTTCCGCTCCGTCACGCCGACAGCTCCTTGGCGATGACGAGTTTGAGGATTTCGCTGGTGCCGCCGCCGATCAAGGTGAAGCGGATGTCGCGCAGGTGGCGCTGCACCGCATATTCCATGCTGTAGCCGTAGGAGGCGAGCACGCGCGCCGCCTTGTCGCAAATGCCGGCCGCGGCTTCGGAGGCGAACAGCTTTGCCATCGCCGCCTCCTTGTGGTGCGGCTTGTCGTTGTCCTTGAGCCAGGCGGCGTAGTGCACCAGGCGGCGCGCCGCTTCCAGATCGGTCGCCATCTCGGCGAGCTTGAGCTGGATGGCTTGATATCTATTGATCGGCTTGCCGAACTGCTGGCGCTCGCCGGCATAGCGGATCGCCTCTTCGAGCGCGCCGCGGGCGCCGCCGAGCGCCAGCGCTCCGGTGACGATGCGGATTTCGGCGAGGAGTTTACGCAAATGCCCTTCGCCGTCGCCTTCGGCGTGGCTCAGGCGGTGGCTGTCGGGAACGAAACAATCGTCGAAGGCGAGCTCGGAGGTCGGCATGGCCCACACGCCCATCTTGGCGATCGCCTTGCCGATGGCGAGGCCTTTGAAGTCTTTCTCGACCAGGAAGATCGTGAGCTTCTTCTCCTCGCCGGCGCGCGCGAACACGGTGAAGAAATCGGCCACCGGCGCCGAGGTGACCCACATTTTCTGGCCTTTGAGCAGATAGCCGCCGTCGATCTTGCGCGCGCTGGTGGCGATGCCGCCGAGATCGCTGCCGGCATTCGGCTCGGTCATGCAGATACCGCCGATTTTCTCGCCGCGCAGCGCCGGCGCGAACAGGCGCTGTTTGATGTCGGCATTGCCGAGCATTTCCAGAAATTTCGTGCCCATCAGCGACTGCATGGTGACGCAGCCGGCCAGCGACATCGAGCCGCGCGAAATTTCCTCCAGCGCCAGGCACAGCGAAATCAGATCGAGGCCGAGGCCGCCGCTCTCCGGCGGATAACGCAAGCCGAAGAAGCCCAGCGCCGCGACTTCGCCGAAAAAGTTCGCGCGGAAACGCGTGCGCCTCGTCGATCTCGGCGGCGCGCGGCGCGATGCGTTCGTCGCAAAAGCGCGCAAAGGTGTCGCGGATCTGGACCTGCTCGTCGCTGAGGTCGAAATTCATTTGTCCAATCCATCGTCTAGTCCGTAAAGATCGCGCGCCGCTTGCGGCGAGATCACGCCGTTGCGGACTTCCTCGGCGACCTTCTTGCGGTCGCGCTGTTTCGGATCGCCGTAACCGCCGCCGCCGCCCGCGACCTGGTGGTAGAGCGTGCCCTTCGGCACGCCGAGGATCAAATCCTTGTTGCGCGGCACGACGCGGGTGCCGTCGGGATAATCCAGTTCGATGGAATTGAGCATGCTGTCATGGCCGCCGAACAGGCCGAAGGCCGGCTCGAAATCGCCGTCGCCGAACGTGACCAGTTGCGTCGCGTCCGAGCCGATCTTGAATTTGGTCTCGACGCCGAGCCCGCCGCGCCATCGGCCGGCGCCGCCGGAGTCGCAGATATATTCGTGCTGGATGAGCTGGTGCGGCGTTTGCAGCTCGAACATCTCGTAATCCTGGTCGAGCACGCCGCCCGAGGCGTCGATCATGCCGATATGATCGTAGCCGTCGGTGCCCTGCCATGGCGCCGGAGCCGCCTTTGAGCCCCATGAAGCCGATGTCGACATATTTCTCGCTCGTCTCCGGATCGAGGCCGGTGGTGAGCGAGCACAAGAGGTTGTTCCAGCCGGCGGTGACCCGATCGGGAATCACCGGCGCCAGCGCGCGGATGATGGCGTCGGCATTGGGCGGGCACAGATGATTGCCGAAGGTGGTCGCCTTCGGATAGCGCGCATTGAGGATGGTGCCTTCGGGAATGACGATGTCGATCGGGCGGATCATGCCTTCGTTGTGCGGAATGTCCGGATTGATGAATTGCAGGAAGGTGAGCAAGCGTCGCCGACGCGCTCGACGTATAGGTGCCGTTGACGAAGCCGTCGGTCTGCGCGTCGGTCTTGGAATAATCGAAACGCACATGCGCGTCTTCGACCGTGATGGTGACGCGGATGGTGAATTTCGAGCCCTGGTGATGGCCGTCGAAATAGACCATGCCTTCGCCGCTATAGACGCCGTTCGGGATGTGCGCGATCTCGGCCTGCATCATCTTCTCGGTGGCGTCGAACAGCGCCGTCTTGTGGGTCTCGAAAACATCGCGGCCGTATTTTTGCAGAAGCGCGCGCATCCGCCGCTCGCCGATGGTACAGGCGCCCATCTGGGCTTTCAGATCGTGCTGCACGATGTCGAAGCGGATATTGGCGAAGATCAAATCCCAGACGTCGCGGCGCAGCTTGCCCTTCTCGTAGACCTTTACGGGCGGAATGCGCAGCGCCTCCTGCCAGACTTCCTTGGCGTTCGGGTTGTAGCCGCCGGGCACTGCGCCGCCGATATCGGCCTGATGGCCCTTCACCGCCGCCCAGGCAACCAGCGCGCCGTCGTGGAAGATCGGCTTATAGACGGCGACGTCGTTGTTCTGGTTGCCGAAGATGAACACGTCGTTGTGGAAGATCACATCGCCGTCGTGAATATCGTCGCCGAAATAGCGCACCAGGTGCTTGCACACCGGCCCGAGCGAGAAGGCGAGGATCGGCAGGTTCTCGGTCTGCTCCAGCATATTGCCGTGGGCGTCGTAGAGCCCGGTGACGAAATCCTTGGCCTCGCACAGGATCGGCGACCGCGTGGTCTTCACCACCGAAGCGCTCATCTCGTCGGTGATCGAGCGGAAGGTGCGGGCCAACACCGACATCAGAATCGGATCGACGGTTTTTTGGTTCGCGCTCATGATCGCGGTCCCAGACAGTCGCGCACCAAATCCCCGCGACCCTTGCGATACATCAACAGCGATCCGTATTGGTCGGTGACGGCATCGTAATTGGCGCTTATGAACGCCGTGGTGGTGACCATCTCCACCAGCGCTGGCCCGGAGATACAGTTGCCGTGGTGCAGGCGGTGGCCGTCGAATACCGGAATCGTTGCGAACGATTCTTTTTCGAACACGTAAGCCGAGCGTTCGCCCTTGCGCGCGGCCGAGGCATCGGCGCCGGCGAACGGTTCGCCCAAAAGCTCGAGTTTTTCCGTCATGCCGATCGACTGCACCCGCACATTGACGATCTCGACCGGCGTAGCCTCTTGCTCCAGCGAATAGCCGAACAACCGGTTATGCTCATCGTGAAAAGCCCGCAGGATGGCGCCCGCATCGCGGCTTCTCGATCGCGGCGAGCGGCACCGCAAACGACACCTCATGATATTGCTTGAGGTAGCGGCAGTCCAACGTCACCGCGTGCTGCCGCCGCTCGGGCGAGATATTCTCGCCGGCCAGCGTGCGGTCGCCATTGCCGATCATCTCGGCGATCAGCGCGTTGAGCTTGTCCCAGCGCAGATCGGGAAAGCGGTCGACGAAGGTGCGCACGAAATCGTGGCGCAGGTCGCCCATCAGCATGCCGGACGCGCACAGTACCGAGCTTTCGCGCGGCACGATCTGCAAGACGATGTCGAGATCGTTGCAGATGACGCAGGAATGCAACGGCCCGGCGCCGCCGGCGACAACAAGTGGAAATTCGCGCGGATCGCTGCCGCGCTCGATGGTCACCGCGCGCACGCCCTGCGCCATGTTGGTGCAGGCGACGCGGTACATGCCAGCGGCGGCGGCCTCGACCGTCATGCCGAGCGGCGCGGCGATGTTTTTGGCGATCACCTCGCGCGCGGTTTTTGCGATCGAGCTTGATGCGGCCGCCGGAAAAGAAATCCGCGCTCAGATAACCGAGCACCAGATTGGCGTCGGTGGTGGTCGGCAACTCGCCGCCCTGGCCGTAGCAGGCCGGCCCCGGCATCGCGCCGGCGCTGTGCGGGCCCATGCGCAACAGCCCGCCCTGGTCGATCCAGCCGATCGAGCCGCCGCCGGCGCCGATGGTGTGGATGCCGAGCATCGGCAGCGCGCAGCGCAGCCGGTCGATCTCGCCTTCCTTGATCACCACCGGCGTTTTCTCGACCAACGCCGCTTCAAAGCTGGTGCCGCCCATGTCGACGACGATGCAGCTGTCCTTACCATGCGGCCGCGCCGCGGCGAGGCCGGCGATCGGGCCGCCCGCGGGACCTGAAAGCAGCGTCAGCGCCGGCGATTTTCGCGCCACCTCGGGCGTCATCACGCCGCCGTTGGATTGCATGATCAGCAGCGCGCCGCCGAAAAACCGGCTTCGCTCAGGCGGCGCTGCAATTGCGCCAAATAGTGATCGAGGATCGGCCCCACATAGGCGTTAAGCGCGGTGGTACTGACGCGATCGTAGAAGCGGATGGCGGGCAACAGCTCGGTCGATGTGGTGAGGAACGCGCCGGGCAATTCCTTGCGCACCAAAGCCGCGGCTTCCGCTTCGTGCGCCGGATTGGCGAAGGCGTTCATGAAGCAGATCGCTACTGCCTTGACGTCTTCCGATTTGAACAGATCGATGGCGCCGCGCACGTCGTCGAGCGCAAGCGGCTGCACCGTGCGGCCATGGCGGTCGAGGCGCTCGGCGACGCCGACGCGCAGATAGCGCGGCACTACCGGCGCGACATTGGTATAGCGGTTGTTGTAGCGCTCCTCGCGAATGCCGCGGCGCATTTCCAGCGCGTCGCGCACGCCCGCGGTTGTGATGAGCCCGGTCTTGGCGCCGCGGCGGGTCAGCGTGGCGTTGGTCGTTACCGTGGTGCCGTGGACGATCACTTCGATGCAGCCGAGGAAAGCTGCGAGTTCGAGCGGCGCATCGAGTGCGCCGGCCAGCTCGCGCAATCCGGTGAGCACGCCGACCGAAGGATCCGCCGGCGTCGACAGCACCTTATGAATGACCGGCTCGCGGCCGGGCTCGCGGACATAAAAGTCGGTGAACGTGCCGCCGACGTCGATGCCGACCTTGAAGCGCCGCGCTGTTGCTGGAGCCGTCACCCGCAATCCTTAAACGTGTCAGTGCTTGCGCGTATCGACGTCGATCACCACCGCCATCGCGGTATCGCCGGCGGCGCAGCCCTGGAACAAGCCGCGGCCGCCGCCGCGAATGACCAGTTCCTCGATCAGTTCGATGATCGAGCGCAGCCCGGTCGGGCCTTGCGGATGGCCCCAGACCAGCGAGCAGCCGTAATTGTTCATCGCCATCAGATCGGCGCCGGTCTCGCGGGCAAAGATGATGTCGTTCACCGCGAACGGATTGTGCGACTTCACCGCGGCCATGTCCTTGATCGCGAGTCCTGATTGATCGAGCGCCTGCTTCGCGGCGGGGATCGTTGCTTCCGGCATATGCGCCAGCTCGGCGCGCGCCAAGCCGAAGCCGAGGATGCCGATGCGCACATTTGAATCGCTGCTCATCTCGCGACATTTCTCAGGCGTCGCCACGACGATCGCCGCGCTGCCGTCGGCCGGATGGGTCTGGCCGCCAAAGGTCACCGTGCCGTCGGGCATGACGGGACGCAGCTTGCTCAAGCCTTCGGCCGTCGACATCACCACGCCTTCGTCGCCTTGCAAGGTGCCGGCGCTCTTCTTGAAATTCGCGCTCGGCACCTCGAACGGCAGCGTCATGTAGCGTTTCTGAAACGCGTGGTCGTTCGCCAGCGCGGCCGCATATTGCTCGCCGCGCCGCAACACCACCTCGTGCTGCGCGGCGGTGGTGATTTGATATTTGCGCGCGACGTTCTCGGCGGTCTGCACCATGGCGTGGCCGCCGAGCGGATCGTTGCTGAAATTGTCCATCACCCAGTTCTCGTGCGTGGCCGTTCCGCCCGGCGCCGCCGGATTGGGATAAACAATGTGTGGACCGTTGGAGATGCGATCACACGTTGCGATCAGCGCGGTTGAGGCAAGTCCCGCTTCGACTTCCTGGGCACCGGCGAGCAGGCAGCGCACGCTGGTGGCGCAGGCCTGGGCTGATGGTCGGCCCGCCGACTTTGCGGCCGCCGATCAGTCCCATGAACCACGGCAAGCCCGTAGAACGATGCCTTCTGCGGCACCGTCATGCCGAGCACGCCGTAATCGAACGCCTCCGGCGCGATGCGCCGCTTGGCAAGCTCGGCCTTGGCCACATGGGCGGCGAATTCGACGCTGTGCAGGTTGGCGAAACTGCCCTGCCACTTGGCAAACGGCGTCGACCAATAGGCGCCGTAGGGAATTTCGGCGAGATACGCCATGCTCGAGCCCTCACTGCGGCGATGCGCCCGTCGGGTTTACTCTAAAGGCCTCTGTCGGCGATATTCTATTTGAACTCAAGGGGGAATGCCGCAGGTGCATGGCAAACGGATGATCGACCGGCGGCGGGTCACTGCCGGCACGGCGGCACTCGCGGCCTCGCTTGCCGCCCCGCGGCTGGTTCGCGCCGAGACCGCCGCCGAGTTCTATCGCGGCAAGACCGTCCGCGTCCTGGTCGGCTCGCCGCCCGGTGGCGGCTACGACATTTACGCGCGGCTGGTGACGCCGGCGCTCGCCGCAAAACTCGGCGCCACGGTGCTGGTCGAGAACAAGGACGGCAATGGCGGGCTTGCCGCGCTGGCGACGCTGCTGGTGCGGCCGGCCGACGGGCTGACGATCATGAACGGCAGCGCCGAGGCCGCCATCCTCAGCCAGATGCTGGCGCGGCCGGGCGCGACCTGGGACGTCACCAAGCTGAACTGGCTCGCCAAACTGGCGTCGGCGCCAAAGCTGTGGTTCGTCGGCAAGGACGCGCGCTATCAGTCGATCGCCGCGGCGCTGCAGGCCGACCCGCTGACCTGGTCGGCGACCGGCCCGGCCGACGACATCAGCGACGTCCAGGCGACGATCTCCTATGTGCTCGGGCTGAAGTCGAAAATCGTCACCGGCTATCGCGGCTCCGGCGACATGTCGCTCGCCGTCATCCGCAACGAAGTCGATTCCGGCCTGCTGTCGGCGGATTCGGCGCTGCCGCACATCGATTCGATCAAGCCGCTGGCGGTGTTCGGCGCCAAGCGCTGGTCGCATTTGCCCGACGTGCCGACATTGAGCGAGGCCGCGGCGCTGCCCGCCGACAAGACCTGGATCGTGACGTTGCGCGAACAGATCGGCGAGGCGCAGCGCGCCATGGTGGCGGCGCCGGACGTGCCGGCCGACCGCGTCGATTATCTGCGCAGTGTCTTTGCCGAAGTCTTGACCGATCCCGCCGTGCTGGAAGAGGGCGCCAAGACCAACCGCGAGATCGAATACATGTCGGGCGCGGACTTGCAGCGCCTGGTCGGCGATCTGATGCAAGCCGCCGGGCCGCGCTTGCCGGAGTTTCATAAGATCGTGCTGGATACGTATTTCTAATTGTCATCATCCGCGAAGGCGGATGATCCAGTAATCGCCGATCCCGTGGTGAATACTGGGTGCCCCGCCTTCGCGGGGCATGACAGAGCGATCAAATCCGATAGCCGAAAATATCGCAGCCGGTGAGGCTCTCGACGTGGCGGCCGAAGCGGAATTTCAGCTCGGGGCCGTCGAACGGCGGCTGCTCGAGTTTCTGCTCGGCGTCGGAGAACGGCTCGACCTCGAGCACGACGAAAGTGTGCCCCGGCGCGTTCGCGGCTTTGCAGCGCCGGAAAATCGCGCTCGAGCGCTGTCGAGATCGCGAAACGCGAACACGCGTTCGAGACCAAATGCCGCGCGCGATGGCCGCGTAATCGTTGTCCGCGGCGTTCGGCAGGCCGGCGTTGGAGGTCGCGCCATAGACGCGATTGGAGACCAGGAAATGCGTCAGGTTCGGCAGGTTCATCTGCCGCTCGACCATCAGCATGCCCGGGTTCATGGCAGAAGGCGCCGTCGCCCATGAACGCCCATATCTTCAGATCCGGCTGCGCCAGCGCCAGGCCGGACGCGAACATGGTGGAGAGGCTCATCGAGGCATCGAGATAAAAACTCGCGACCGAGTCGCGCGTCGCCGCCCACCAGGCCTGGCCGGAATTGCCCGCCGAGGTGATGACGATCTCGTCGGTGCGCTGTCGCGCGATGGCGCGGAAGCATTCGACGTATTTCATCAATGGCCCCCGCGCAAGCAGGTCGCGCGTGAACAGCACCACCATCGGCCGCGAGAACGTGCGGGTGTGATGGTAGCAGCGCGAGATCAGGCCGATGTCGTCGGGCTTGTCGATGATCTGATACGGCATGCTGATCGCATCCAGCACCGGCAGCAGATAAAGCCCGTTGGAGATGTGATGCTTGTGATGGTCGCCGACCGCGCCGCGCAGGGTCGCCATCAGGAACAGCGGAATTTCGTAGGTGTAGTTGATCTTGGTCAGCGCGTAGACGACCGTCATGAAACCCGAGGCGCCCATCAGCGCCGCCGATCCCATCGCGCCCATATAGGCGCCGGAGCACAGCCCGATCGCGGATTCCTCGCGATTGACCGGGACGTGGATGAAGCGATCGTCATGCTCGATGGTCTTGATCACGTCCATCACCCAATTGTCGGGCAGGCTGGCGACGAGCTTGACGCCGCACGACGCCAGCTCGTCGGCGATGCGCGTGGCGACGTGTTGCGGTTTTCTCAGTCACGCGGTGGTGTTCTCGTTGCGCGCGTCTTGAGCGCGCGCCAGACGGTTTCCGGCGTGATCGGCAGCGCGATGTCGCGCACGCCGAGATGCCACAGCGCGTCGATCACCGCGTTGCCGATGGCCGCGGGCGCGCCGATCGTGCCGCTCTCGCTGCCGCCCTTGACGCCGAGCGGATTGCTCGGCGCCGGCGTCGCGATGAAGCCGGTGTGGAACGACGGCAGGTCGGCGGCGCGCGGCATGGCGTAGTCCATGAAGCTGCCGGTCAGCAGCTGGCCGTCGCGATCGTAGACGATGTGTTCCATCAGTGCCTGGCCGACGCCCTGCGCCATGCCGCCGTGCACCTGGCCCTCGACGATCATGGGATTGACGATCGTGCCGCAATCGTCGGCGCCGTAAAGCGCGCGAAGCGTCGACCGCGCCGGTGTCGGGATCGACGATCACGACGGCGAGATGCATGGCCTGCGGATCGTTGGTGTCGGGCGGATCGTAGAACTCGGTGACTTCGAGGCCGGGCTCGAGCGATCCATCGGCCGGGAGTTTGGCGCCGTGATAGGCGAGGTCGGCGATGTCCGCAAAGCCGATGCGTGCGATCGGTGCCGTGCACGCGAAACCGGCCGCGCTCATGGACGATATCGTCGGCTCGGCGCATTCCAGCGCCTCGGCGGCGATGCGGCGCGCCTTGGCGACGATGCTGGTCCGACGCCCGCATAGATCGCGGTGCCGCCGACCGACGCGGAGCGCGCGCCCCAGGTGCCGTTGCCGAACGGAATGCGATCGGTGTCGCCCTCGACCACGCGGATATCGTCGATATCGAGCCCGAGCCGGTCGGCGGCGATCTGCGCAAAGGTGATGTCGTGGCCCTGGCCGTGCGAATGGCTGCCGGCGAACACGGTCACCTTGCCGTCGCTAGTGCACGCGCACGATCGCGCTCTCCCAGCCGCCATGCAGGCCGCCGCGCATGGCGAGATTGGCGCTCGGCCCGGTGCCGGCTTTGTCGATGAAGCAGGCAAGGCCGATGCCCATGAGAATGCCTTGCCGGCGCAGCTCGGTCTGTTGCTTGCCGCAGTGCCGGGTAATCCGCCAGCGCCAGCAGCTTTTCGAGCAGCGCCGGCGGATCGCCGGAATCGTAGACGCGCCCGCCGGGCGCCGGATAGGGAAAGTCGGCGCGGCCGATCAGATTGCGCCGGCGCATCTCGACCGCATCGATGCCGAGCTCGTGCGCGCCGCGCTCGATCAGCCGCTCGTTGATCCAGGTCGCCTCCGGCCGGCCGGAGCCGCGATAGGCGTCGACCGGCACGGTGTTGGTATAAACGCCGCGCACGCGCAAATGCAGGTTCGGCGTGCGGTAGAGCCCGGTGATCGTCTGCGGATAGGAATTGCCGGGAATGCTCGGCGCGAAATTGCTCAGATAGCCGCCGAGCGCCGCCAGCGTATCGACCTGCATGGCGACGATGCGGCCGTCGCGGTCGAAGCCCATGCGGGCGTGGGTGTCGTGATCGCGCGCCTGGGCGTCGGACAGGAACGTATCGGTGCGCGTCGCCGTCCATTTGCACCGGCCGGCGCAGCAGTTGCGCGGCCCAGACGATGGTCGAGACCTCGACGGCGAAATTTCCCTTGACGCCGAAACCGCCGCCGACGTCGGGCGAGACGACGCGGATTTTGTGCTCGGGGATGTGCAGCGTGTAGACCGACAGCCAGCGCCGCAGATAATGCGGCTGCTGGGTCGTGGCGTAGAGCGTGTAGCGATCGGCTCGCCGCGTCGTATTCGCAGAGATAGGCGCGCGGCTCCAGCGGATTGGCGGCGAGCCGGCTGTTGTGCAGATCGCAGCTCGACGACTTTGGCGGCGCCGGCCATCGCGGCTTCGGTCTTCTCCGCGATCGCCGCGCTCGATATCGAACACGATGTTGGTGCCGAAGCGCTCATGCACGAGCGGCGCGCCGGG
Organism: uncultured Alphaproteobacteria bacterium; assembly: GCA_963831975.1. Taxonomy (GTDB): domain Bacteria; phylum Pseudomonadota; class Alphaproteobacteria; order Rhizobiales; family Xanthobacteraceae; genus BOG-931. Next base: position 541,417 of record CAWHSO010000007.1, on the reverse strand, counting down.
CGCGACCGCCGCGCGCAGATCGCACACGCTGGGCAGCGGCTCATAATCGACCGCGACCGCCTCGGCGGCGTCTTCCGCGGCAAAGCGGCTTTCCGCCACCACGGCCGCGACGATGTCGCCGACGTGGCGCACTTTGTCGCCGGCGAAGGCCGGCCGCGGCGCATTGTTCATCGGCCGGCCGTCGGAGAACGGCATCGGATGCACGACGGTGAGCTCGCCGTGGCCGGCGCGCTTCCAGTCTTCGGCGGTGAGCGTCAGCAGCACGCCGGGCATGCCAGCCGGCGATCGTCGTCGAAACTCCGCGAATGCGCGCGTGGCGCGTGGGGGCTGCGCACGAAGGCGCACCACGCCGTGCCGGGCAGCGCGACGTCATCGACAAACAGCCCCTTGCCGCGCAGGAAGCGCACATCCTCGCGCCGGCGCAGCGGCTGGCCGATGTAGCGGACTTCGCTGCCGGGCGTCTCGATGTTCATGCGCGGCGCATCGCAGCATCAGCCGAAGACCGCCGGCCCGCCGCCGGCCTTGGCGCGCGCCTCGAGCTTGCGGCAGAAATAGCGGTACAGCAATGCTGCCAGTGCGCCGGCGTCGATGATTTGCTGGTGCCGTTTATCGCGCACCGCGCGGTCCGGCATATTGGTCTTCAGGTTTGCGGCGCGGCCGATGATGTGGGCCTTGCAGGCCTTTTCCAGAAAATATTCCGCCGCAGACCGCATGCTCGATGCTGGCGCCGCAAAACACCACGCCGTGATTGCCGAGCAGCATGGCGAAGTTTTGCCCGAGCGATCGCGCGATGGCTTCGCCTTCGCTCTTCAGCGTGATCAGCGCGACGTCGGCCTCGTGCCGCGGCACGTCGGTGAATTGATCGGCATCGAGCGTGATAGGGCTGCAGCGGTTCGGTCGCCGCCGAAAACACGCTGGCGTAGAACGGGTGGGTGTGGACCACCACGTTGACGTCCGTGCGCGCGCGAAAAATCTCCGAATGGATCGGCCACTCGGAATGGCGCCCGCCGCTGCCGGCGATTTGTTGGCCGTCCCAATCGACCAGCACGAAATCGTCCGGGCCCAAAACTTCGCCGAGGCCGATCTGATTGCGCTTCATCCAAAAGCCGCGGCCGCCGGCCTCGCGCACCGAGAGATGGCCGAGCGTCATGTCGCCGTGGCCCTCCATGTCGAGAATCCGGCAGGCGCGCGCCGCCTCGGTCAGGCGCTCGCGCGTTGCGGTATCCATGTCGGCCATCGGCGAACCCCTCGGAATTCTACGCCCGTCTCATCGATGCGGCACCACGGCGGTGGCTTCGATCTCGACCTTGGCCAGATCCTCGACCAACGCCACGACTTGCACCAGCGTCATGGTCGGAAAATGCTTGCCCATGACGGTGCGATAGGCGTCGCCCAATTCGCGTAAGTGCGAGAGATAGTCCTTCTTGTCGATGACGAACCAGGTCAGCCGCGTGATGTGCTCAGGCCCGCCGCCGGCTTCGGCAACCAGCGCGACGATGTTCGCCAGCGCCTGGCGCGCTTGCGCGACAAAATCCGTGCTGTCGAATTTTTGCTCCGCATTCCAGCCGATCTGGCCGGCGAGGAACACCACGCGGCCTTCGGCGGCGATGCCGTTGGCAAAGCCCTTTGGCTTTTTCCAGTTTTGGGGGTGGAGGAAGGTATGAGCTTCGGTCATTTGTCGGCAGTTTCCTCTCTCCCGTCGTCCCCGCGAAAGCGGGGACCCATAATCCCTGTGCAGCAGTCGTCACGCCGTGGTTATGGATTCCCGCTTTCGCGGGAATGACGCGTGTTACGATGCCCCCGGCCGCAGGCGGAAGCGCTGGATTTTTCCGGTCGGCGTCTTCGGCAGCGCGTCGGTGAATTTCACCGAGCGCGGATATTTGAACGGCGCGATGGTCGCCTTGACGTGATCCTGCAGCCGCTTGACCGTATCGACGCCGGCGATGACGCCTTCGGCGAGCACGACGTGCGCCTCGACGATCTGGCCGCGGCCCTCGTCCGGCGCGCCGATCACCGCGCATTCCTTGACGTCGGGATGCGACAGCAGCGCCGCTTCCACCTCCGGCCCGGCGATGTTGTAGCCGGCCGAAATGATCATGTCGTCGTTGCGCGCGGCGAAGTGGAAATAGCCGTTCGCATCCTGGGTGAAGGCATCGCCGGTCAGGTTCCAGCCGTCGCGGACGTAAGCCGCTCTGCCGCTTGTCGGCGAGATAGCGGCAGCCGGTCGGGCCGCGCACCGCGAGCTTGCCGACCTCGCCGCGCGGCTTCTCCTTCATGTCGTCGTCGACGATCTTGGCCTCGTAGCCGGCGACCGGCTTGCCGGTGGTGGCCGGCGCGGCGTCGCCGAAGCGATTGGAGATGAAGATGTGCAGCATCTCGGTCGAGCCGATGCCGTCGAGGATCGGCTTGCCGGTTTTTTGCACCCAATCGTTGAACACCGGCGCCGGCAAGGTCTCGCCGGCGGACACCGCGGCGCGCAGCGACGAGAGATTGGCGCCCTGATTCATCGCCGCCAGCATGGCGCGGTAAGCCGTCGGCGCCGTGAACGAGATGGTCGCCTTGTAGGTCTCGATGATCTCGATCATGTTGGCGGGCGAGGCGTTTTCCAGCAGCGTCGCGGTGGCGCCGAAGCGCAGCGGAAAGATCGCCAGGCCGCCGAGGCCGAAGGTGAAGGCGAGCGGCGGCGAGCCGACGAAAATATCGTCGGGCGTCACGTTGAGAATTTCCTTGGCATAGCCGTCGGCGATGATCAGCAGATCGCGATGGAAATGCATGGTCGCTTTCGGCTCGCCGGTGGTGCCGGAGGTGAAGCCGAGCAGCGCGACGTCGTCGCGGCCGGTCGGTACCGCCTCGAACGTCACCGCCTTGCTCAGCGCGATGCGGTCGAGCTCGGCGTCGTGATTGGCGGTGCCGTCGAAGCCGATCACCTGCTTGAGAAATTTGCTTGTCTTGGCGCAGGTGGCGAGTTCGTCCATCAGCCGTGTGTCGCACAGCGCCAGCGCCACTTCGGCCTTGTCGACGATCTTTGCCAGTTCGCCGGCGCGCAGCATCGGCATGGTGTTGACCACCACGGCGCCGGCTTTTGTGGCGGCGAGCCAGCACGCCACCATCGCCGGATTGTTGGCGGAGCGGACCAGGATGCGGTTGCCCGGCTTGATGCCGAAATCCTCGACCAGCGCGCGGGCCATGCGGTTGGTCCAGTCCGACAGCTCCTTGTAGGTGCGGCGGCGGCCGTTGCCGATCAGCGCCACGTGGTCGCCAAAGCCGCGCGCCACCATGCGGTCGGTCAGTTCGACGCCGGCGTTGAGCGTCTCCGGATAATCGAAGCCGTCGAGCGGAATCTCCGGCCATTGCGGCGGCGGCGGAAGATTGTCGCGGGTGAAGGTGTCGGTGTGGGCCGAGCGGCCGAGCGATGGCATGGTCATGCTCCTGAAAGCACTTGCCGTGCGATGATGACTTTCTGCACTTCGGACGCGCCTTCGTAGATGCGCAGCGCACGGATTTCGCGATAGAGCCGCTCGACGATGTGGCCGTGGCGGACGCCGTCGCCGCCGTGCAGCTGCACCGCCTTGTCGATGACCTGTTGGGCGCGCTCGGTGGCGTAAAGTTTGGCCATGGCCGCTTCGCGGGTGACGCGCGCGGCGCCGTTGTCCTTGGCCCAGGCGGCGCGATAGACCAAGAGCGCCGCCGCGTCGACGTCGAGCGCCATCTCGGCGAGCGATGCCTTGCACCATCTGCAGATCGGCGAGCGGCCCGCCGAACAGTTTTCGGCTTTTCGCGCGCGCGATGGATTCATCGAGCGCGCGGCGGGCGAAACCGAGCGCCGCGGCGCCGACGGTGGCGCGGAAAATATCGAGCGTCGCCATGGCGACCTTGAATCCTTCGCCGGGCGCGCCGATCATGGCGGAGGCCGGAACGGTGACGCGCTCGAATTTCAGCCGCGCCAGCGGATGCGGCGCAATGACATCGATGCGCTCGGCGACGGAAAAGCCCGGCAATTTTCCCGGCAGCAGAAACGCCGAGAGGCCCTTGGCGCCGGGACCTTCGCCGGTGCGCGCGAACACCACGTAGAGATCGGCGATGCCGCCGTTGGAAATCCAGGTTTTTTCGCCGTCGAGCACAAAACCGTCGCCGTAGCGCGTGGCGGTCAGCGCGATATTGGCGACATCGGAGCCGGATTGTTGCTCGGTCAGCGCGAAAGCGGCAATGGCGCCGCCGCTGCGCGTGCGTTTGAGCCAGTCGCGCTGCTTGGCATTGCCGAACAGGCTGATCGGGCCGGCGCCGAGGCCCTGCATGGCGAAAGCGAAATCCGCCAAGCCATCGTGACGCGCCAGCGTCTCGCGAATGAGGCAGAGCGTGCGCACGTCGAGCGCTGCCGGCGCGTCGGGATCGGGCGCGGTGTGCGCGAGCCAGCCGTCGCGGCCGAGCTTTTGCACCAGATCGCGGCAGGCGGCATCGACGTCGCCGTGATCTGCCGGCAGGTTGGCCGCGCACCATTGCTCGAGGCTAGCGGCCAGCGCGCGATGGCGGTCGGTGAAGAACGGCCAGCTGAGAAAAGTCTTGTCCGCCACTAGTTGCCCTCGAACACCGGTTTTTGCTTGGCGACGAACGCCCGATAGGCGCGCTCGAAATCTTTTGTCTGCATGCAGATCGCCTGCGCCTGCGCCTCGGCCTCGATGGCCTGATCGAGGCTCATCGACCATTCGGCAACGAGCTGCGTCTTGGTGATGCCGTTGGCGAAGGTCGGGCCGGCGGCGATTTTTTGCGCGAGCGCCAGCGCTTCGCGCCGGAGCGCGTCGGCGGCGACCAGCCTGTTGAAGAAGCCCCAGGCCTCGCCTTCCTGCGCCGTCATGGCGCGGCCGGTGTAAAGCAATTCTGCGGCGCGGCCCTGGCCGATGATGCGCGGCAGGATCGCACACGCCCCCATGTCGCAGCCGGCGAGCCCGACCCGGTTGAACAGGAACGCGGTCTGCGCGGCGGGCGTGGCGAGGCGCACATCCGAAGCCATGGCGATGATCGCGCCGGCGCCGGCCGCGACGCCGTCGACCGCGGCGATGATCGGCTTGCCGCAATGGAGCATGGCCTTGACCAGGTCGCCGGTCATGCGCGTGAACGCCAGCAATTGTTTGGCGTCCATGGCGACCAGCGGGCCGATGATCTCGTGCACGTCGCCGCCGGAACAGAAATTGCCGCCGTTGGGCAAAAACACCACGGCGTGGACATCGTCGGCATAAGCGAGGTCGCGAAACGTGTCGCGCAGCTCGGCATAGGACTCGAAGGTCAGCGGATTCTTGCGCTCCGGACGGTTCAACTGGATCACGGCGACGGCGCCATCCATGCGCCAGAGAAAATGCGTGGGCTTCAGCGCCGCCATTTTTTTGGTCATGCTTCGCCCTCCCAGTCGCTGCGGAACGATTTCAGCTTGGCCGACATCTGCTCGGCGTCGCGCACCGACAGCCCGCCGAGCAGCTCATCGACCCAGCTTTCATGCGCCGCCGCCATGTCGGCGAACAGCGCGCGGCCCTTGCGGGTGAGGCTGATGAACGAGGTGCGGCGGTCGCCGTTGCGTTGCGCGCGCGCGACCAGGCCGTCGGAAACCAGGCGATCGACGATGCCGGTAACGTTGCCGTTCGACACCATGAGGAAGCGCGAAATCTCGCTCATCAGCATGCCGTCGGGCTTGCGATAGAGCGCCGCCATGACGTCGAAGCGCGGCAGGGTGGCGTTGAACTGCGCCTTCAGCCGCTCGCGCGCCACGCTTTCGATCAGCCGGCTGGCGCGCAGCAGCCTGATCCATAGCCGCAACCGCGATTTGCTGTCGCTCTCTTTCGGTTCCGCGGTGGCCGGCAGCGGCGCGCTTACCATGTCTCGCCTCCGGACAGCGAGATGGCCTGGCCGGTGATGCTGGCGGCGCCTTCGGTGCACAGCCACAGCACCGTGTCGGCCACTTCCTGCGGCTGTGATGAAGCGGCCTTGCGGATTCTTGGCCGCGAGCGTCGCGCGCGCTTCGGCCTCGCTGCGTTTGGTCGTCGCCACGATGCGCGCCACCGCTTGCTTCAGCATCGGCGTCTCGGTGTAACTCGGACAAACCGCATTCACGGTGATGCCGTCCTTGGCGGTTTCCAGCGCCAGGGTGCGCATCAGCCCGATCACGCCGTGCTTGGCGGCGACATAGGGCGCGATATAGGGCGCGGCACGGATGCCGGCCGTCGAGGCGATGAAGACGATGCGGCCCCATTTTTTCGCCGCGCATGCCGTTGAGCGCCGGCTGCACCGAAAAGAACGCGCCGGTGAGGTTGACGTTGAGCGTGTTGGTCCAAAGCTCTGCGGAAATTTTTTCCGCGGGCGCGCTCTGGGCGCCGCCGGCATTGGCGACGACGATGTCGAATTTTCCGCGCGCGGCCTGGGCGGTGTCATAGAGCTGCGCGAGCGATTTTTGGTCGGTCACGTCGGCCGTTTCGGCATGAATATTTTTGTGCCGCGCCGCCGTTTCATCGAGCTGTTGCCGGCGCCGCCCGCAAATCGTGACGGTTGCGCCTGCTTCCGCCAACGCCAGCGCGATGGTGGCGCCGATGCCGCTGCCGCCGCCGGTGACGAGTGCGTGTTTGCCGCTGAGGCTCATGGTCATACCGCCGTTGGCACGGGTTCAGCGCTGCCGGAAATCCGATAGAGCTGATCGCGGCCGGCATAATAAGGCTGAGGCCAGGTCTCGCCGCGGTCGCCGAGCTTTGGCCGCGGCGTGCAAGGTCCAATACGGATCGGCGAGATGCGGCCGCGCCAGGCAGACGAGGTCGGCGCGGCCGGCCATCAGGATCGAGTTGACGTGGTCCGGCTCGAAGATGTTGCCGACCGCCATGGTCGCCATGCCGGTCTCGTTGCGGATGCGGTCGGAGAACGGCGTCTGGAACATGCGGCCATAGACCGGCCGCGCGGCGATCGAGGTCTGGCCGGCCGACACGTCGCAGATGTCGACGCCGGCCTCCTGCAACATGCGGCTGATCGCGACCGCGTCGCGCGGCTCGATGCCGTCCGCGCCGACCCAGTCGTTGGCGGAAATGCGCACCGAGATCGGTTTCTCCGCCGGCCACACCGCGCGCACCGCGTGAAAGATTTCCAGCGGATAGCGCATGCGGTTTTCCAGCGAGCCGCCGTATGCGTCGGTGCGCCGGTTGGTCAGCGGCGTGATGAAGGACGACAGCAGATAACCGTGCGCGCAATGGATTTCGAGCATGTCGAAACCGGCGCGCGCCGCCATCTCGGCCGACGCGACGAATTGATCGCGCACCCGATCCATGTCGGCGCGCGTCATGGCGTGGGCGACCTGGTTGCGCGGCGACCAGGCGATCTGCCGACGGCGCCAGCACCGGCCAGTTGCCGGATTGCAGCGGCGCGTCCATCTCCTCCCAGCCGAGTTGCGTCGAGCCCTTGGCGCCGGAATGGCCGAGCTGGCAGCAGATTTTTGCGTCGGTCTCGGCGTGGACGAAATCGACGATGCGCTTCCACGCCGCCTCGTGCGCCGGCGCATACATCCCGGTGCAGCCGGGCGTGATGCGGCCTTCCGGGCTGACGCAGGTCATCTCGATGCAGACGAGACCGGCGCCGCCCTTGGCGCGCTCGCCGTAATGCACGAGGTGCCAATCGGTCGGGCAGCCGTCGATCGCTTTGTATTGCGCCATCGGCGACACCACGATCCGGTTTTTCAGCCGCATGTCGCGCAGCCGGAACGGCGCGAACATCGGCCGGCGCACCGTGTTGTCGCCGGCGCCGGCGAGGCGCTGGAACCAGGCTTCGGCGCCTTCGAGCCACTTCTTGTCGCGCAGCCGCAAATTCTCGTGGCTGATGCGCTGCGAGCGCGTCAATAGCGAATAGTTGAACTGCACCGGATCGAGATGCAGGTAGCGCTCGACGTCCTCGAACCATTCCAGCGAATTGCGCGCCGCGCTTTGCAAACGGAGAACTTCGGTGCGCCGCGCATCCTCGTATTTCGCAAACGCCGCCGCCATGGTCGGCTCGCTGCGCAGATAATTCGCCATGGCGATGGCGCTCTCCATGGCGAGCTTGGTGCCGGAGCCGACGGAGAAATGCGCGGTCGCGGCGGCGTCGCCCATCAGCACGATATTTTCGTACGACCACGTCTCGCACAGCACGCGCGGGAAATTCAGCCATGCCGAGCCGCGCACATGCGCCGCGTTCGACATCAGCCGGTGGCCGCCGAGATACTTTGCGAAAATCTTCTCGCAAGCGCGGCAGTTCTCCTCCTGGCTCATGGCGCCGAAGCCGAATTTTTGCCAGGTATCGTCGGCGCATTCGACGATGAAAGTCGCGGTGTCGGCATCGAACTGGTAGGCGTGCGCCCAGATCCAGCCGTGCTCGGTTTCCTCGAAGATGAAGGTGAAGGCGTCGTCGAATTTTTGGTGGGTGCCGAGCCAGACGAATTTGTTCTTGCGGGTCTCGATGCCGGGCTTGAAGTGGGCGGCGAATTCGTTGCGCGTCCTTGAATTCAACCCGTCCGCGGCGACGACCAGATCGTGGGTCTTGGCCAGTTCCGCGGCGCTGGCGATCTCGGTCTCGAAACGCAGCTCGATGCCGAGCCCGCGGGCGCGCTGTTGCAACAGTTGCAAGCAGCTTCTTGCGCGCGATGCCGGAAAAGCCGTGACCGGTCGAGACGATCTTCTGGCCGCGATAATGCACCGCGATGTCGTCCCAATAGGCGAAATGGCGGCGGATTTCGCCGGCGCTGAGCGAATCGTTCTTGGCAAGGTTCTCGAACGTCTCGTTGGACAGCACCACGCCCCAGCCGAACGTGTCGTCCGGCTTGTTGCGCTCGAACACGGTGATGTCGTGCGCGGCGTCGCGCAGCTTCATGCTGATCGCGAAATAAAGGCCCGCGGGGCCGCCGCCGAGGCAAGCAATCTTCATGGATGCCGCCGTCCTGCTTGACGCGCCCATAATGATGGCACCGCGGGCGATATATTTCAAGCTTGAAGATTTAAGTTTGAAGCTTTATTCCACGCCTTCCGTCAGGTTCGGGCCTGTTGCAATCATGGCCTTGTATTGTCTAGGGTTTTCGCGACATTCGGCAGGGAAGGCGGCACAAATGAGCGGTAATCCAACGGTCGCGTCGGTGGTCGCGCAGGACCTCGCCGGCTACGGCGCGCGGCGCTGCTTCGGTCTCCTCGGCACTGCCAATTTCAAGATTTCCCACGGCTTGGTCGAAGCCGGCGTCGAGCTGATTTCGGCGCGTCACGAAGGCAACGCCGCGACCATGGGCGACGCCTATGCCAAGGCAACCGGCGAACTCACGCTGGTCAGCGTGCATTCCGGCCCGGGGCTGACCAATGCGCTGACCGGCATCGCCGAAGCGGCGAAAAGCCGGACGCCGCTCCTGGTGCTGGCGGGCGATGTCCCCAATGGAGCGGTGAAGAACAATTTTTATATCGAGCAGGCCGAGATGGTGCGTGCCGTCGGCGCGGTGTCGGAGCGGCTGCATACGCCGGGCTCGGCGCGCGACGACATGTTGCGCGCCGTCACCCGAGCCTTGCGTGATCGCCAGACCGTGGTCTTGAGCATGCCGCTCGACGTCCAGCACGCGCCGCTCGCCTCGAACCTGCCGCCGCTCGAATTGCCGCCGGCGCCGGGGCGGCTGCATCCCGATCCGCGCGCCATCGAGCGCCTTGCCGATGCGCTGTTGCACGCGCAGCGTCCGCTCATCCTCGGCGGCCGCGGCGCGGTGATCTCCGATGCCGAGCAGGATTTGGTCGCGCTCGCCGACAGCGCCGGCGCGCTATTGGCGACGTCGGTGTGCGGCCACGGACTGTTTTCGGGAAATCCATGGTCGGTCGGCATCAGCGGCGGCTTCTCCTCGCCGGTCGCCGATGAGCTGATCGCCGAGAGCGATGTCATCCTGGCGTTCGGCGCCAGCCTGACGCAATGGACCACCAAGAAAGGCAAGCTGATCGCGCCCGGCGCCGTGGTGGCGCAGGTCGATATCGACGGGCCGAAACTCGGCTATCAGATGCCGGTGCAGCTCGCGGTGCATGGCGATGCCAAGGCGACGGCGCAGGCGCTGCTGGCGGAACTTAGTCGTCGCGGAGGTGGGAAAGCCGGCCGCCGCAACAACGCCATGCGTGAGCGCATTCGCTCGGGCGACAATCATCATTTCCCGCATCCAGACGAATCGAACAGCGAATTCATCGATCCGCGCACCTTGAGCAAAGCGGTCGATGCCATTTTGCCGGCGGACCGCGTGGTGGCGTCGGACTCCGGGCATTTCTGCGGCTGGGTGCCGCGATACTTGCGGGTGCCGAACGCGCGCGCCTCGTGCCTGAGCCATTCGTTCCAGTCGGTCGGCCTTGGCTTGCCGTCGACCATCGGCCTGGCCATCGCCAATCCCGGAAAGCTCGCGGTGCTCGGTGCCGGCGACGGCGGTTTCCTGATGTCGATGGCCGATATGGAAACCGCGGTCCGTCTGGGCTTGCGGATGTGCATCCTGGTCTACAACGACGCGTCTTATGCGGCCGAGGTCCATTACTTCGGCCGGCAAGGCTTTTCGACCGACATCGTCAAATTTCCCGACACCGATTTCGCCGCCATTGCTCGCGGCTACGGCGCGCGCGGCGCTACGGTGCGCACGCTTGACGATCTCGATCCGGTCAAAGCCTGGGTTGCCGAAGGCGCGCCGGGCGTGTTCGTGATCGACGGCAAGATCAATCCGAAGCTCGAAGCCGACTGGCACGCCGAGCATTTTCCGAACTGAACTCGAGCAGTTGAATTGTTGTTATGGCGCCGGTTATGGTTGCGGGTCCGGCGTCGGACGCACCGTGACAGGACCGTGTCGCGACGCGCCAATGGTGTGCGGGCGAGCGTCGGGTCTTCAGGTGGCCACATCCGAGATCAAAGGGGAGGGCAGTAATGTTCGGCAGTACAATTCTTGACCTTACATTCGGTCTGATTTTCACGTTCCTGATCATCAGTCTGGTGACGAGCACCGCCACGGAAGCTTTTGCTTCGGCGCTTTCCTGGCGGGCCAACGTCCTTCTTCAGGGCGTCAAGGATCTTCTCAACGACCCGAAGTTCAACGGGCTGGCGTTGAGCGTCTACAACCACGGCCTGGCGAATTCGCAGGCGGACGGTACTGCTGCCGCGGCAACGCCACCCGGTACAATACCGTCCTACATCGCTCCGCAGCAGTTCGCCTGCGCTTTGATCGACCTGGTGGGCCTTTCGCCCGGCGCCGGCGTGCCGGCCTTGCAGGCAAAGATCGATGCGCTCGTCCCGGACAAGCAATTGAACGCGGTGCTCAACGGCATGGTCGTGCGCGCCGGGGGCGATATGGATCGCATCCGCGATGACATCGCGGGGTGGTTTGACAATGGCATGAATCGCGTCAGCGGCGTGTACAAGCGAAAAACGCAATTGTGGTCGTTCGTGATCGCCGTGGCGCTGGCGATCGCGCTCAATATCGATGCCGTCAAAATTTCCCACGCGCTATGGAATCAACCGATGGTCCTCAAGGGGATTACACCGCAGGCCGGTGAAACGGCGGCGGCCGCGCTCGGTCAATTGCAAAGCCTTGGATTGCCGTTCGGCTGGGATAACGAGGCATTCAATTACATTCTGACCAACCCGAATTGGCTGTATGCCATAGTCGGTTGGCTCATTACCGCCTTGGCGACGCTTTTCGGCGCGCCGTTCTGGTTCGACACGCTGCAAAGGTTCGTGCAGTTGCGCGGTGCCGGTGCCAAATAGGACATCGCGACGGCCGCCGCTAGACTATGATCCGATTCGATTGAATCGGATCATAGTCTAGGTTTTTTGTTTGAGCATGATCTTATCCGACCTTCCTTCGCCCGCCGAAGCGGGCTTCGCGAAGGCGGGAAACCGGCTTCCACCCTCGGATCAAGTCCGAGGGCAGGCTTTTTCGGGATCATGCTCTAAAGATTTCCACCAATCGCTCGCGTCGGCAGATAGTGCAGCACGCGGCGCTCGACCAGGATGACGCCGAGATAGGCGATGGCGCCCACCACGGTGAGCATCACGATCGAGACGAACACCAGGGGCGTGTTGGCCTGGCCTTCGCCGAAGGTCAGCAGATAGCCGAGCCCGACATTGCCGCCGACCAGTTCGCCGACCACGACGCCGACGACCGCGAGCGTCGCGCCGATGCGCAGCCCCGCGAACATCGGCGGCATCGAGGTCGGGAATTCGATCTTCCAGAAAATCTGCGCCCGCGTCGCCTTGAAGGCGCGGGCGAGATTGATCAGGTCGGGATCGACGGTGCGCACCGCGGTGAGCACGTTGACCATCACCGGAAAGAACACGATCAGGATGGCGACCAGGATTTTCGGATAGACCGTAAAACCCATCCAGAGAATGAACAGCGGCGCGAACGCGACCTTGGGCGCGATCTGCAGCGCCAGGATATAGGGCGACAATGCAAGCTCTGCCGTGGGCGACATGCCGAGCATATAGCCGGCGAAAGCGCCAAGCAGGCTGCCGAGAATAAAGCCGGCCAACACTTCGGCGACGGTGACGCCGGTGTGCAGCAACAGATGATCGAACCGCAACGCATGGACGAACTCGGCGGCGACCGCGGACAGCGGCGGCACGATGAAGGACGGAATGCCGAGCAGGCCCGGCCCCCACTGCCATGCTGCCAGAAAGACCACGAACAACACCGCGCTCGCGGCGGTTCCCTTGCGCATCTGCGAAGATCGCGCGTCGCCGCTCACGCGCCACCTCCCGCCGCCTGCTGTTCCAGCGAAGCGTGGCCGATATCGAGCCGATCCATCAGCCGCGCGACATAGTCGTTGACCTTGGGATCGTGGCGCCGCGCGATCGGATTGTCGCGCCCCGCCATGTCGATGGCGATTTCGTCGATGATGGCGCCCGGGCGGCGGCTCATGACCAGCACGCGGTCGGACAGGGTCACGGCTTCCGCAAGATCATGGGTGATGAGGAGCGCGGTCTTGCGCGCCCGCATGAGCGTCTGGGCGAGGTCGCGTTGCAGCACGATCCGGGTCTGGGCGTCCACGGCGGAGAACGGCTCGTCGAGCAGCAGCACATGCGGATCGACGGCCAGCGTGCGCGCCAGAGCCACCCGCTGGCGCATGCCGCCGGATAATTGGTGCGGATAGTGATTGGAAAATTCCGCGAGGTTGAAATTCTCCAGCAGCGCCTGGGCGCGCTGCCGGCGCTCGGCCGCCGCAATGCCCTGGATCTCGACGCCGAACATGACGTTCTCGGCGACGGTGCGCCACGGCAGCAACAAGTCCTTCTGCAGCATGAAGGCGACGTGGGCGTTCGGTCCGACGACCCGCTCGCCATCGACGAAGGCTTCGCCTTCGCTCGGCGCGGTGAGGCCTGAGCCGATATTGAGCAGCGTGCTCTTGCCGCAGCCGCTCGGTCCGATCAGCGACACCACTTCGCCGTCGTGCACAGAGAAACTCACGCCCTGCACCGCGGTGAGCACGCCGCGGTTGCCGCTTTCCCCAAAACGCATCGTCACGTTGCGATATTCGAGGCGGACGACGTCGGGCATGAACGACCGGTGTTTGTTGGGCCGATTGCGCGCATATCGCCGCCCAGGAAGGTCAAGTATAGTGGCAAAGACTGGGATCGCCGATAGGGCAGGGGCTGCGCGACAACGTTGCCGTCGCCCCTGCGCACGAAGGAGCAATGTATGTCCGACCGCGTCAACAGATTATCGCGCCGCCATTTGCTGCAAGGCGCGGGAGGCATCGCGCTCGGCCTCGGTGTTTTGGCTGGCGCGCCGGCGCGAGCAGACGAGACCATCACCTATTTGTTTCCGGCGCCGCCGCTCCTGCCGGCGTTCGGGCCGATCCGGCTCGCCCAAGGCAAGGGTTATTTCCAGCAGGCCGGGCTCACCGTCAATTTCGCCACCGGCCGCGGCGGCGTCGACGTCGCCAAGCAGGTCGGCGCCGGCAATGTGCCGCTCGGCGGCATCGTCGCCGATGCGCCGATCGTGGTGCGGCAGAACGGCGTGCCGGTGAAGATCGTCTGCCTGTTCGGCGGCAAGGGCTTCATGCAGCTCGTGGTGCGCGCCGATTCCGGCATCGAAAAGCCGGCCGACCTCAAGGGCAAGACCATCACGGTGATGTCGTTTCAGGACACCACGTTCTATGCGCTGCTCGGTTTGCTGGCGAGCGCCGGCCTGACCAAGGACGACGTCGATATCCAGTCCGCCGGCCCGGTCGGCGTCTGGCAAATGGTCGCCACCGGCAAATCGGTCGGCATGGCCGGCGTGCCGGATTGGATTCCGCCGATCGAAGCCGCCGGCGTCGCCGTCAAGGTGCTGCCGACCGACGAGTTCTTCCCGCACATGGCGCAGGCCGTCGCCGCGTCCGACCAGATCATCAAGGACAAGCCCGACATGGTGCGCGCCTTCGTCAAGGCGGCGCTGCACGGCATGAAGGACATCATGGACGATCCGAATACGGCGGCGACCGACTTCGTGAAATTCGTGCCGGAATGGACCGGCAAGGAAGACCAGGTCAAGGAAGCCTTCGCCTATTACGACAAGCTGATCTATCCGGGCCAGAAGGAGCTCGGCGCGGTCGATCCCGAACGGATGGCCAAGCTGCAGGATTTTTATCTCAAAGCCGGCATCATCGAGAAGAAGTCGCCGGTGGATGATCTGTTCACCAACCAGTTCGTCACATAGAGCGCTGTCATGCTCCGCGAAGGCGGAGCATCCAGTAATCGCCGGCGGTGAATACTGGATCGTCCGCCTTCGCGGACGATGACAGGGCTATTTCTTCCCGTAACTATCCGTGCCCTGCCAGCCGTTCTTGGAAATATCGAAGATGACGCCGTCGGGGTCCTTGAACTTGCGTTCGAAATTGCCGTGACGCTCGTCGCCGAGATCGAAGAAGAATTTGCCGCCGTTGGCCTCGATACGCTTTTGGGTCTCGGCGAGATCGTCGACCTGGAAGCCGAAATGGTGCGCCCCGACAAAACCTTTGGGATTTTTCAGGTCCGAGGCCGCGGTGCCGGCGCCGGTCGAGAAATTGAGCAGGGCGAGATTGATCGTGCCGTCGCTCATGTAGATCGCCGAGCCGATATCCAAATCCTCGCGCGCGATGCGCTTGAGATCGAACACGGTCTCGTAGAATTTTGCGGCCTTGTCGAGGTCGTTCACGCAGACGGCGAAATGGCGCAGACGGGCCATGGATAAATCCTCCGTTCGGGCTGGCTTCGCCCGGATCGCAGTCACCATGGGAGCGAGCATCGAAGGCTACCCCTGCTTCGCACCGGCCATGCGCGGCAGCCAAGCGACGGCATGACCAAGCGACACGCCGAGATCGTCGGCGCCGGCTTTGCCGGCCTCACCGCGGCCTGCGCACTGGCGCAGCGCGGCTGGAGCGTGCGCGTGCATGAGCGCGGCGACCGGCTGCGCACCACCGGCGCGGGCATCTATATCTACGAGAACGGCCTGCGCGTGCTGGAGGCGGTCGGCGCCTATGACGCCGCGGTCAAAGGCGCGCCGTTCGCCCATACCCGCGAAGTGCGCGACGGTGACGACCGGCTGATTTCGGTGCACCGCTGGCAAGGCAGCCGCGTGTTCAGCATCGTGCGGCAGAACGTCATCAACGCGCTCGCCGCCGCGGCGACGCGCGCCGGGGTCGAGATCGTCGTCAACTCGGCGGCCGCGAGCGCGACACCCGATGGCGAGCTTCTGCTGGCCGACGGCCGCCGCATCAAGGCCGATCTGATCGTCGGCGCCGACGGCAGCAATTCGCGGCTGCGCGACGGGCTCGGGCTGTTGGCGAAGCGCAAATATCTGGTCGACGGCTGCACGCGGCTACTCATGGACAAGACCGCGGAGGAGCGCGCGCAAACCGACGGCGCCAAGACCATCGAGTACTGGTCGGGCACGCGCCGCGTGCTCTACACGCCGTGCAGCGAGACCGACATCTATATCGCGCTGACCATGCTCGACAGCGATGAGGTCGCCAAGGCCGTGCCGGTGCGCAAGGACGAATGGAAGCGCGCCTTCCCGCATCTCGAAGCGCTGATCGATCGCATCGGCGAGCAGGGCCGCTACGACCGCTTCGACCTGATCAAGCTCAAGCGCTGGTCGGCGGGCAAGGTCGCCATCATCGGCGACGCCGCGCATGCCTTGCCGCCGAATATCGGCCAGGGCGGCGGCTGCGCCATGATGAACGCGCTGTCGCTTGCGGTTTATCTGGCGCGTGAGGACGATGTCGCCGCGGCGTTGCAAACCTGGGAGCGCAACGAGCGGCCGATGACCGAGCACACCCAGCGCATCTCGTATTTTCTCGGCCTGCCGACCACCTGGCCGCCGGCGCTGCGCGCTTTCACGCTCGGCATGGTGGGCCGCTCGAAATGGCTCACGGCGCAGCGCACCCGCACCGCCTTGCACCGGCCGACGGGGACGTAAAGGTAGGAATCAAAACGGAATCGTGATGCCATCCAACGGCGCGTCGCAGTTGACCAGGTCGACGCGCTTCCAGGCGATCATGATGCGGCCGTCGGCCTGCACCAGGCGATGCAGCGCGGTGCCGCCGAACAGGCGCTGCTGCTCGCGGCGGTATTCGATCATCATGAATTTGGAGCGCACGGTGGCGAAGCCTTTTCCCGTTTCTTCGATCGTGACATTGCCGATCATGCGGCTGGTGCGCGAGCGCGGCTCCTGGGAATACATGCGCGGGCTGGCGAGCCGCCGCACGCGGGTCTCGAGCAGGCGGCGGTCGTCGTAGATCAGCGAGACGGTCTCGACCGGGTCGGCCTGATCGGGCTCGCTCGGCACCCAGTACCAGGCCTCGGGCGTGAACAGAGCGAGCCAGTCGTCGAACTTGCCGTCGTCGAGCAGGCGCGCCTCGTGCAGCAAAAATTGCTCGCAATGCTGGAGGTCGAGCGATTGCCGTGCCGGAAGCCGCGCCGTCCTGCGCGCGTGACGCGATCGGCCGCCGCGAGCGCGCCGCCGGCCTTGAAACGCGCTTGGGCTTTCGTGCCATCGGCCGGCGTTACGACGCGGCTCGCATGGCGGCGTGGCCGTTGGTCATATAGCCGAGCCACGCATCGAGCATGTTGCGAATGTAAACCTCGCTGGTCGAGTTCTGGCCGCGCCGGCCGCCATGGGCATCCGGCACGTCGCTCTCGAATCCGCGGCCGATCTCGATCCATTCGGCGCCGGCGCTCGACAAGCCCATGCCGATGCGATTGTAGATTTCCAGATCGTCGGTCAGCACCAGCGAGCCGGTGCCGTTGACCGTGTTGGCGAAACTGATGGTGTTGCGGAACATCTGCTCCGGCGCGCCCTTGAGGCGGAAATTATAGGTGTGAACGACGGTGCGGTTGACGGCGACCGGATGCACGACGCGCAGCTGCTGGAACTGGCTCATGAAGGACAGGTTCGGATAGACGTTGCTGTTCCAGCGCCGCACTTCCAGCACGCGCCGGGTCTCCGCTTTGCCTTTCTTCTTCTCCATCGCCGCGATGTAGTCGCGGAACACCGGGTCCTTGAGCGCCGCGACCAGCTTGGCGTCGTCGTGATAGTCGCCGAGATAGGAGTGGCCGTTTGGATAGGTCCAGATGCCGACCTGGGATTCCCAGAAGCTGTAGGGCGCGCCGTTCTGGCGCATCTGGCGGATGGCGATCTCGCCGGAGCCGTCGGAGTGAACGTCGTCGGGCTGCGCCTGCGCGGCGTCGATCGACGAGCGGTGGGTGAAGATCGGATGCGCCGCGTCGCACAGGTTTTCCAGATAGAGCTTCCAGTTGGCGTCATAGGCGTGCCTGAAAACGCCGCCCGCGATTTCGACCTCGCCGTCCGGCGCGCGATCGATCATGTCGTCGAGCGAGGTGGTCATGTGGCCGAGGAAGTCCTCCAGGCTCGGGCCGTCCTCGGCTTCGCTGGCGAAGACAAAACCGCGATAGCTCTTGACCCGCGCCATCGGCGTCATCGCGGTCTTCGGATTGTTCGGATCGAAATTTTCGGGATAGCCGTGCTGCAGCGGCACCGCCTTGAGCCGGCCGTCGAGATGATAGGTCCAGCCGTGATAGCAGCACTGGAATTCGGCCGCATTGCCCTTGTCGTTGGCGACGACGAGGGAGCCGCGATGGGCGCATTGATTGTGGATGACGCGGATGGCGCCGCCGGCGTCGCGCACCAGCACCACCGGCTTGCGGCCGATGAAGGTGCGGAAATAGTCGCCGGGGTTTTTCACCTGGCTTTCATGGCCGACATAGATCCAGGCGACGCCGAAAATGCGCTCCAGCTCAAGCTCGAAGATCGCCGGATCGGTATAGATCTGCCGGTGCACGCGGCCGGGCTGGATGAATGCCGACAGGTCTTGGCTCGTCGACAAGTCTTGGCTCATCGCGCTTCCTAATTGCCGAAATTCGCCGCCAGATAGTCGGTGATGGTTTTGGCTTCGTCCGGCGTGGCGGTGGCGCCGCGCTCGACCATGTTGGCGACGATGACCGGCCAGGCTTTGTCGCTGCGCTTGACGGCGGCGACCCGTTCGAGATCGTGGCACAGGCCGCAGCGCGTCTCGACCAAATCCTTGCCGTGGCCGTCCGGCAGTTTTACGGGCTTTGCCGGCGGCAGATTGGCGCCGGGGCCGAGATTGAGCGCGAGATAGTCCACCACCTTGTCGATTTCCGCCGGCGTCAATTGCGCGCCGCGCAGCACCATGTTGTTGACGTAGATCCGCCAGCCCGCGGCGCCGTCGCGGATTTTTGCGATGGTGCCGAGATAGTGGCATTGCGAGCACGCCACCGCAACGATGTCGCGGCCGTCGCCGGCCGGCAAGGGATTGGCGTTTTGCGCATGAGCCGGCGCCGCGGCGGTGACGACGACGAACGCAAGAAAACACGATAACGCGATGCGCATGATCACACCTTCCGGGTGCGCTGGTCGGCGAGCGAATAGGGCGGATGCCATTCCGACACCGCGCCGAGCCCTTCGCGCTTGATGTGGATGTCGAGGAGATATGGCCGGCCCTCGACCGTCGCGGTCTTGGCGCGCGCGAACGCGCCTTTGAGCTCGTCCGGCTCCTTGACGGTTTCGCCTTCGACGCCGAACGCGCTCGCCGCCTTGGCGAAATCCACGTCGGGATCGCCGTTGTAGCAGGTCATGTCGCGCGCGGCCTCGAACTGCCGGCCGGCGCGAGTTCCAGATGCGATTGCGCTCGTTGTTGTAGCTGTGATTGTTGAGCACGATGACGGTGACCGGCGCCTTGTAGCGCGCCATGCTCCACAGCGGCTGCGGGCCCGAGAAGCAGAAGCTGCCGTCGCCGACCACGGACACCACCGGCACGTCGGGCCGCGCCAGCTTGACGCCGAACGCCGCCGCCATGCCCCAGCCCAAGACGTTCGGGCCGGTGCCGAAATATTGCTTGTCGTCGCCGCCGAACGCCATCAGCGGATCCATGGTTTTTCCGGAATCGACGTCGGCGACGTAGCAGGTGTCGCGGTCGAGATTGGCTTCGAGCTCGAGCCCGAGCCGCTCCATGCTGATCGGCGACGAATCCGCCAAGCCGCGCGCGATCGCCAGCCGCGCATCCGCCATCTGCGCCGAATAGGCGCGCGTCTTTGCCGCGCGCTGCGTCGGCGATATCCTTGAGCTTCGACGCGGTCGCCATGCTGCGGATTGCCGCGGTGAGATCGGCGATGGCGAGCCGCAGATCGGCCACCATGGCGAGATCGACCGGCGCGCTGCGCGCAAGGCTCGTCGGATCGAGCCGGATCGAGATCAGTTTGGTGCCGGGCGCCGCCAATTCGCCCCAGCGATTGCCGAGATTGAGCAGCACGTCGGGTTTGCCCCGGATAGCGCATGGTGCGCAGCATGCGTGCCGATGAACAGCGGATGCCGGGTCGGGAACGGTTTCGACCAATAGCCGAGATTGCCCATCTCGCCGGCGACCGGCGCGCCGAGCAGTTCGGCGAGCTCGATCAATTCCTTCTGGCCGCGGCTCCAGGTGATCTCGTCGCCGACGCTGATCAGCGGATTCTGCGCCTCGATCAGCATGCGCGCCGCTTTCTCGATGTCGTCCTTGTCGGGACGAATGCGCATCGGCACGTCGAACTTGCTGCGCTCCCAGACCTGCGCCTTCGCACGCCCGTCCAGCGTATTGGTCGGCAGCGACAGGAACACCGGGCCGCACGGCGGGGTGGAAGCGAATTTCAGTCCGCGCCGCGTGGTCTCGGCGATCGCCGCGGTCGATTGCGCCTGCCAGAACCATTTGGTGATCGGCTCGGTCATCAGCTCGTGATGGTCGGTCTCCTGCCACTGGTCGCGGCCGAGCGCGTCCTGGTCGACGGACGCGACCGCGACCAGCATCGGAATCTGGTCCTTCCAGGTATTGACCATCTGGGTCATGGCATTGGGCAGGCCGATATTGGCGACGACGACGACGCCGGTGCGGCCGGAGGCGCGCGCATAACCGTCGGCCATGGCGACCACGGCGCCTTCCTGAATGCCTTTGATCAGATTGATCTCCGGCACGTCGACCAACGCATCGAAGATCGGATGGTCGCCGGTCGAGGGATTGAAGAAGATGTGCTCGACGCCGGCCGACTTGAGCTGCTCGACGAACAGCCGCCCGCCATTGCCCTCGACCTCGCGGATCGCGGCGGGAGCCGCCTCGGCCGTCGGCGCGGCGCTTTGGGCGGCCGGGGTAAGATTTTGCGCCATCGCTTTGGCCGCCATCGAGCTCATGCCAAGCGCGCTCAATCCGGAGACAAGCTGCCGGCGCGACAGCCCTTGATCGAGGTACTGCTTGATCAAGTCCTTCATGGAATCCTCCCTGCGGCGCGGCCGCGACTGGCATCGCCTTGTCGGCGTTGTTGCGACAAGGTTAGCACCGGCCGGACCGCGGCCAAAGGGCGCGGCGCGTAGAGCTTCAATGCGCGCGCGCCGAAATGTGTTGACGGCGGCCCGGAACTTGCATGGTTATTGCATAATTAGTGGGCAAATCCAGGCGTAGCGCGTAACAGCATGTCGATCCTCGTCGGCCTCCATCACGCAACGCACTACACCTATGACCGGCCGATCAGCCTCGGGCCGCAGACCGTGCGGCTGCGGCCGGCGCCGCATTGCCGCACCCGCATCCCGAGTTACTCGCTCGACGTGACGCCGGCCCAGCATTTCGTGAACTGGCAGCAGGATCCGCACGGCAATTGGCTGGCGCGTTTCGTGTTTCCGGAAAAGACGATCCGAATTTTCCATCACGGTCGATCTGCTCGCCGATATGGAAGTGATCAACCCGTTCGACTTTTTTGTCGAGCCCTACGCCGACAAGTGGCCGTTCAAATTCGCAACCGACTTGCGCGAGGACTTGGCATCCTTCGTCGATCCGGAACCGGCGGGCCCGCGCCTGAAAGACTTGGTGCAGTCGATTTCGCGCGAGCCGCGCAACACCGTCGATTTTCTGGTCGAGCTCAATCAGCGCCTGGCGCACATGATCCGCTACATCGTGCGCATGGAGCCGGGCGTGCAGACGCCGGAGGAGACGCTCGCCGCCGGCGCCGGCTCGTGCCGCGATACGGCGTGGCTCTTGGTGCAAATCCTCCGCCACATCGGATTGCCGTCGCGCTTCGTCTCCGGCTATCTCATTCAATTGCGGCCGGACGTACAGCCGCTCGATGGTCCCGCCGGCACCGAGCACGACTTCACCGACCTGCACGCCTGGACCGAAGTGTATATTCCCGGCGCCGGCTGGATCGGCCTCGACGCGACGTCGGGATTGCTGTGCGGCGAGGGTCACATCCCGCTGGCGGCGACGCCGCACTACCGCTCGGCGGCGGCGATCAGCGGCATGGTCGAGCCGTGCGAGCACTCGTTCGCCTACGACATGAGCGTCAAGCGGCTCGCCGAGCGGCCGCGCGTGACCGCGCCGTTCTCCGACGAAGCCTGGCTTGCGCTCGATGCGCTCGGCGAAAAAGTCGATGCCGATCTTTCGGCGCACGACGTGCGGCTGACCATGGGCGGCGAGCCGACATTTGTTTCGGTCGACGATTATCAAGCGGCGGAATGGAACACCGCGGCGCTCGGTCCGAAAAAGCGCGTCCACGCCGACGAGCTGATCCGGCGCTTGCGCGATCGTTTCGCGCCGGGCGGCTTTCTGCATTACGGCCAGGGCAAATGGTATCCCGGCGAGCCGCTGCCGCGCTGGGCGTTTGCGCTGTACTGGCGCCGCGACGGCGTTCCGATCTGGCGCGATGACAGCTTGATCGCGCGCGAGACTGACGCCAAGTCGCGTCGCACGACGATGCAAAGCGGTTCGCAGAGGGGATTGCCGCGCGCCTGGGAATCACGGCGGACTATGTGCAGCCCGCTTACGAGGACCCGGCCGACCGGATGCTCAAGCAAGGTCTCGTTCCCGACAACATCGATCCCAGCGATCCTCAAGTCGAGGATCCGGCCGAGCGCGCGCGCATTCTCGACTTGTTCGATCTGACCTTGTTCGATTCCCATCTCGGCCGGCCGGCGGGTTACGTGCTGCCGCTGCAGCGCTGGAGCGCGCAGGCGACGCCCGGATGGCTGAGCGAAATGTGGCGCACGCGCCGCGGCAAATTATTTCTGACGCCGGGAGATTCGCCGCTCGGCTTCCGGCTGCCGCTGCAATCGCTGCCTTATCTGGCTCCCGCCGATTATCCGCATCTGGTGCCGGCCGATCCGTTTGCCGAGCGCGTGCCGCTGCCATACGCCAAGGAGAAGGTGGCGCCGGCGGTCGCGCCGAAGGCAACGGTCAAGCGTCAGGCGCCTGCCGCGACCGCGCCGCCGCCCCCCGGCAGCAAGCCGGTGCGCACGGCTTTGTCGGTCGAGGTGCGCAACGGACGAGTATGTGTGTTCATGCCGCCGGTAGAAACGCTGGCGGATTATCTCGAATTGCTCGCCACCATCGAAGCCACCGCCGCCGAGCTCGGCCTGCCGGTCCACGTCGAAGGCTATGCGCCGCCGCCCGATCCGCGGCTCAATGTGCTGAAAGTCACGCCCGATCCCGGCGTCATCGAGGTCAATATCCAGCCAGCGGAATCCTGGCGCGAGGCCGTCGACATCACGCAGTCGGTCTATCAGGACGCCCGCGCCTCGCGGCTCGGCACCGACAAATTCATGATCGACGGCCGGCATACCGGCACCGGCGGCGGCAATCACGTCGTACTCGGCGGCTTGAGCGCGGCCGACAGCCCGTTCCTGCGGCGGCCCGACCTGCTCAAGAGCCTGGTGCTCTATTCGCTGCGGCGGCCGTCGCTGTCTTATTTGTTCTCCGGCTTGTTCGTCGGACCGACCAGCCAGGCGCCGCGTATCGACGAGGCGCGCCAGGATTTGCTCTACGAGCTCGAAATCGCCATTTCGAAAGTGCCGCCGCCGGGCGGCGCCGAACCGGTGCCGCCGTGGCTGGTCGATCGCCTGTTTCGCAACATCCTGGTCGATGTGACCGGCAATACCCATCGCACCGAGATCTGCATCGATAAATTATTTTCGCCCGACGGCCCGACCGGCCGGCTCGGGCTGGTCGAATTCCGCTCGTTCGAGATGCCGCCCGATGCGCGCATGAGTCTCGCCCAGCAATTGCTGCTGCGCGCCATCGTCGCCTGGTTCTGGCAGGCGCCGCTCGACGGCAAGCCGGTGCGCTGGGGCACCGCGCTGCACGACCGCTTCATGCTCGAGCATTTCGTCTGGGAGGATTTCCGCGAAGTCTTGGACGATCTCAAAGCCGCCGGCTACGCCTTCGATCCGGCCTGGTTCGAGGCGCAGCGGCAATTTCGTTTTCCGCTGTGCGGCACCGTGCATCACGGCGGCGTCGAGCTCGAGCTGCGCCAGGCGATCGAGCCCTGGTATGTGCTGGGCGAGGAAGGCAATGCCGGCGCCACAGTGCGCTTCGTCGATTCCTCGGTCGAGCGGCTGCAGGTCAAGGTTTTGGGCTTCAACGAAGACAGCCACGTGGTGACCTGCAACGGCCGGCGCGTGCCGCTGACATCGACCGGCCGGTCCGGCGAATATGTCGCCGGCGTGCGCTTCAAGGCATGGAAGCTCGAGTCGTCGTTGCAGCCGACGATTCCGGTCCACGCGCCGCTGACGTTCGATATCGTCGACACCTGGAACCGGCGCTCGCTCGGCGGCTGCGTCTATCACGTGTCGCATCCCGGCGGCCGCAACTACGAGACCTTCCCGGTCAACTCCTACGAAGCCGAAGCGCGCCGCCGCGCCCGCTTCCAGGATCACGGCCATACCGGCGGCGTGATCGACATTCCGCCGCGCGAATTTTCGCTCGAATATCCGCTCACCCTCGATCTGCGGCGACCGGTCTGAAAGATCCCGCAATGTCAGCGCAGCTCGACACCGCAGCCGATCAACAACAAGCCGCGCTGCAACAATTCGTTGCCGGCTATCGGCGGCTGCCCGGCGTTTTCGACGAGATGATGGACGACGGCGGCAGGGTGCGGGCGCACTGGCAGCCGCTGTTGTCGATGCTCGCCGGCCTCGGCAGCGACGAGATCAACCGCCGCTTCGCCGCCGCCGACCGCTATTTGCGCAATTCCGGCGTGTTCTATCGCGTCTACGAGGATGCGGCGGGCCTCGAGCGGCCATGGCCGCTCAGCCATGTGCCGCTCATCATCGAGCCCGGCGAGTGGACGCAACTGGAAGCGGGCGTGATTCAGCGCGCGCAGTTGCTCGAAGCCGTGTTGGCGGACTCCTATGGGCCGGCGACGCTGACCGGCGAGGGCCGTCTGCCGGCGGCCTTGATCGGCGGCAATCCGGAATTCTTGCGGCCGCTGGTCGGCGTTCTTCCGCCCGGCGGCGCGCATTTGCGTTTTTATGCCGTCGATGTCGGCCGCGGCGCCGATGGCCGCTGGTGGGTGCTCAACGATCGCGCGCAAGCGCCGTCAGGCGCCGGCTACGCCATCGAAAACCGTTTGGCGCTGTCGCGGGCTATTCCCGACATCTATCGCACGGCCCGCGTCGAGCGCGTCGCGCCGTTCTTCCAGGCCTTTCAGGCCGAGCTGGTCTCGCTCAATCGCCAGGACGATGCGCGCACTTGCCTGCTCACGCCGGGGCCGCTGAATGAAACCTATTTCGAGCACGCCTATCTGGCCCGCTATCTCGGCCTGCTGCTGGTCGACGGCGAAGACCTCATCGTGCGCGACGACGGCGTCTTCATCCGCACGGTGTCGGGGCTGCGCCGCACCGAGGTGATCTTGCGCAGGGTCGACGCCGATTTTTCCGATCCGCTGGAGCTCAACGCCGCGTCGCGCCTCGGCGTTGCCGGCCTCCTGCAAGCCGTGCGCGACGGCAAGATCGTTATCGTCAATTCGCTCGGCGCCGGTCTGGTCGAGGCCCGCGCCATGCTGGCATTCCTGCCGGCGTTGGCGCCCACCGTGCTCGGCGCCGAACTGAAAGTGTCGAATGTCGCGACCTGGTGGCTCGGTCGCGCCGACATGCGCGAGGCGATGATCGAAAAGCTCGACAGCATGGTCGTCGCTTCCGCCTTCACCGAATCGTTCGCCGACGGCCGGCCGGGCAACGAAATTCTGGTCGCCAAGCTCGACGCCGCGCAGCGCAAAAAGCTCATCCAATCGATCCGCGACCGCGGCATCGACTATGTCGCGCAGGAGGCGGTGACGCTCTCGAGCATGCCGGTGTGGCGCGACAACCGCCTGCAGCCGCGGCCGTTCACCTTGCGGCTGTTCCTCGCCAAAGTCGGCGAGCGCTGGCAGGTCATGCCCGGCGGCTTCGTGCGCATCGCCGACAGTGCCGACGCGCGGGCGGTCAGCCTGCAGCGCGGCGCCGCCACTGCCGACGCCTGGGTGCTGAGCCACGGTCCGGTCGGCGAGACGACGCTGCTGCCGACGCCGGAGCGCATGCAGGTGCAGCGCGCCTCTGGGCTGTTGCCGAGCCGCTCCGCCGACAATCTGTTCTGGGTCGGCCGCTATGTGGAACGCGCCGAGGCGACGCTGCGGCTCATTCGCGCCATGATCAACCGCAGCGCCGAGGCCGACGATGCCGCAGCTCCGGTGCTGGGCAGCATCGGCGCGCTGCTTGGCGCCTGGAATGCGATCCCCGACGACATGAACCAAGCACTCACCGCGCCGACCGCGCGCGCGGTGTTGACGCGGAGCGATCTCGAAGGATCGCTGCCCTACCTGGCCGGCGCCGCGCGCTCGTCGGCCTCGATGATCCGCGACCGGTTTTCTCCCGACGCCTGGCGGGCAATCAACGATCTCGCCATCATGATCGGCACGCCGCTGCCGATGGGCCCCGCCGAAGCCGCCATCACCGACCGGGTCGAGGCGGCGTTGCGCATCATCGCGTCGCTGTCCGGCCTCGCCCAGGAGAACATGACCCAGCTCGCCGGCTGGCGCTTTCTCGAGCTCGGCCGCCGCATCGAGCGCGCGCTGTTGACCTGCCGGCTGGTGCGCTGTTTCGCCGAAGCCGGCGCGCCGGACGGCGGTCTCGACGTGATGCTCGAGCTCGCCGACAGCCAGATCAGCTATCGGCAGCGCTATGTGATGATCGCGGCGCTGGCGCCGGTCATCGACCTGGTCATGCTCGATCCCAACAATCCGCGCTCGGTGATCTTCCAGCTCGACCGCATCGAGACCCATCTCGGCGCCTTGCCGCGGAAAAATTCCACCGGCCGCCTGTCGCCGGTGCAGCAGATCGCCGCTTCGATCGCGACGCGGCTGCGCACCGCAGACGCCGCCAAGATCGACGACACGCTGATCATGGATATCGAGCTGTCGCTGATGAAACTGTCGGATGCGATCAGCGCGGCGTATCTGACCAACAACGAGCGCTCCGATTCCATCTGGGAGGCGCTGGCGTGATCTACGACGTCCGGCAAACCACCACGTGCGCCTATGCGTCGCCGGTCGCGCATGCGCGCCACGTGCTGCGGCTGACGCCGGTGTCGCGCGACGGCGAACGGGTGCATGTCGCCTCGCTGCAGATCGTGCCCGAGCCGGTGCGCCGGCGCGAAAGCAAGGATTTTTTCGGCAACATCTTGACCTGGATCGAAATCGCCGAGCCGCACGACACGCTCACGGTGAAACTACAAGCGCGAGTCGCCGTCGATGCGCCAGTTGAGCCGCTGGCGACGCCGGCCTGGGAAGCGGTGCGCGAGGAAGCGTTCGCCACCAGCGATATCGGGCCGATGTCGCCGGCGCATTTCCTGTTCCCGAGCCGCATGGTGTCGCTCGATCCCGAGATCCGCGATTACACCCGCGAGAGCTTTGCGCCCGGCCGGTCCGTGCTCGACGCCGCGATCGAGCTGATCGACCGCCTCAAGGCCGACATCGTCTACGAGATCGGCGCCACCACGGTCACCACCATGCCGCCGATGTCGTTCGCGCTGCGCCGCGGCGTCTGCCAGGATTTCGCGCATATCATGATTTCCGGGCTGCGCGGCATCGGGCTGCCGGCGGCCTATGTCAGCGGCTATCTGCGCTCGGCGCCGGCGAGCGACGCCGCGCGCTTGCAGGGCAGCGAGGCCATGCATGCCTGGGTGCTGCTATGGTGCGGCGCCGCCGCCGGCTGGGTTGGGCTCGATCCCACCAATGGGATTCTCGCCGCCGAGGATCATGTCACCTTGGCGATCGGCCGCGACTATACCGATGTCGCGCCGGTGGATGGTGTTATTCTCGGATCGGGCGGACAGCGCATGGGCGTGTCCGTGAACGTGACGCCGGTGCAATAAGCTTCAGCTTGCGCTGACTGCAATCAAGAAACTCTCGGGAGGACTTTGCATGCGTGCCTATCAACTGCCGAAGGGCGGCGCCGGTATAGAATCGGTCACCCGCGTCGATTTGCCGGAGCCGAAACCGCAGCACCGCCAGGTGCTGGTCAAGGTGG
This sequence comes from uncultured Alphaproteobacteria bacterium, assembly GCA_963831975.1. Classification (GTDB taxonomy): domain Bacteria; phylum Pseudomonadota; class Alphaproteobacteria; order Rhizobiales; family Xanthobacteraceae; genus BOG-931. The sequence goes on along the minus strand of CAWHSO010000007.1, from coordinate 513,576 downwards.
CGGCCTGCTCGCTCAATTTCCGCGACCTCGGCATCGTGCGCGGCACCTATCGCATGGCGGTGCGCGACAAGATCGTGCCGCTGTCCGACGGCGCCGGCGAGGTGGTCGAGATCGGCGCGGGTGTCACCCGTGTAAAGGTCGGCGACAAGGTCGCGGGCTGCTTCTTCCAGCGCTGGCCGGGCGGCGAGCCGAGCCAGAATGTGCAGGCGAGCGCGCTCGGCGGCTCGATCGACGGCATGCTCGCCGAATACGCCGTGCTGGAGGAGGACGGCGTCGTCAAAATCCCTGCGCATCTGTCGCTCGAAGAGGGCGCGACGCTTGCCCTGCGCCGCGGTGACCGCGTGGCACGCCATGATGGTGCACGCCAAGCTGATCGCCGGGCAGACCGTGCTGCTGCAAGGCACCGGCGGCGTCTCGATCTTCGGCCTGCAGTTCGCCCACGCCATGGGCGTCGACCGCCGATCATCACCTCGTCGAGCGACGACAAGCTCAAGCGCGCCACCGCGCTCGGCGCCGCCCACACCATCAACTACAAGACCACGCCGGATTGGGAGAAGGCGGCGGTGGCGTTCACCGGCGGCCGCGGCGTCGATCAGGTCGTCGAAGTCGGCGGCGCCGGCACCTTGGCGCGCTCGTTCGGCGCCATCCGCATCGGCGGCAAGATCTCGATGATCGGCGGCTTGAGCGGGGCGGCGACCGAGCTCAATCCGGGACTGATCCTCGGCCGGCGCGCCAATGTGCAGGGCATCTCGGTCGGCTCGACGGAAATGTTCGAGGCGATGAACGCGGCGATCGCCGCCAACGCCATCAAGCCGGTGATCGACAAGGTGTTCGGCTTCGACGAGGCGCAGGCGGCCTACCAGCACATGGCCTCGGGCGCCCATTTCGGCAAAATCGTCATTCGCGTGTGAGCCGCGTCGCGGCCGCACGTCGCGTTGTCCGATTTCGGGTGATGCAAAGGAGAAGATCGCCGCCAACGCGCTTCTGCGCCGTGGCGGCGACGGGCTTATTTGATCGCTGTCGAAACCGTCGAGAACGTGGTCTTCAGCTTGGTGCCGAGACCGGTGATCACCGGGATGACCGCGACCGCAATTCCCGTGGCGATGAGGCCGTACTCGATGGCTGTGGCAGCGCTTTCGTCCTTCCAGAACTTGACGATGAGACGCATTCACGATGCTCCGTGCAGATCGGTTTATCCTTATAATTGAAGTCTTATCGCGGCCTTAAAACCGCTTATGGCGCATAAGGGTACAAATTTAAGAGAGCTTTTACCGTCACAAAACGTACCGCGCCGGTTGTGGCGTTCGTCGTCAACTGGAATGGAACTCGTTCTCGATTCTTAAGATTTATCGCGCCATCCTGCCCGCGAACCGAACTGCTCTCAGAAGAAGTCCGAGATCCGGGGGTTTTATGAAACTTTACGCACCCAATGTCGCTTTGTTCGTTATTGCCGGCTGCCTGGCCATGCTCGGCGTGCTCGCCGCATTCCCGATCGAACTGCCGATCCCGGCGCTGACCGGAAACTCGTCGTGGTACATTTTCCTCGCCTGGTTCCTGCTGGCCGCCGGCAGCGCCATCCCGCATTCGGACGGGCACAACTCCGAGTAATCACAGGCGGCGCCTGTAGCTTGATTTTTTTCCAAGCTGCGACACTTAGACCCTCTATAAAAGTTTGAGCCGACGGTCCTCCTGCCGGCGCTGCGAATCGTGCCTGCCGCCGCTTAACTCATTGAGAAAGCTGGCTCCTCCCTCTCCCCGCGTGCGGGGAGAGGGTTGGGGTGAGGGGGCCTCTCCGCTGGGATCGGCACTGAGGGAGTTTACTGAAACGCGGCCGATACTCCGCTGAGCTCAAATTGCGGAGAGGCCCCCTCACCCTCGCTTCGCATAGCCGATCCTTTGGATCGGCGTTTTTCCTTCAAGAACGGCGTCCGCAGGACGCCTATGCTCTCCCCGCACGCGGGGAGAGGTAAAGATTGACCTGCGCGGCCCCGCGCGGGAAGAAGTCTCCCGGCGACGCCAGGAGAACGAAGGAATGTCCGACCCCGAAGAAAAGAAAACAGGGGGCCACACGCTCGCCGACCACCTTTACGGCCAGAACATCGTGCATGAGCACGGCGAGGATTCCGACCACGATCACGACCACGATTACGATTTCGAGAACGACGACGTTCCGCTCGAAGACAATCCGCTTTGGCGCCAGGACAACGTCTCGCTGATGACGGTCGGCATCGACATCGGCTCGTCGGGCACGCAAGTGATCTTCTCGCGGGTCAATCTGCGCCGGCTGGCCGAGGATTTGACCAGCCGCTATTACGTCGTCTCGCGCGAGACCTTGTTCCAGTCGCCGGTGGCGCTGACGCCCTATCAGAGCGAGGAGCGCATCGACGACGAAAAACTCGGCGCCATCATCGACGACGCCTATAACGCCGCCAATCTGCATCCCGACAAGATCGACACCGGCGTGGTCATTCTTACCGGCGAGGCGCTGCGCCGCGAGAACGCGCAAGGCATCGCCAAGATCCTGTCCGAGCAGGGCGGCGAATTCGTCACCGCCACCGCCGGCCATCACATGGAATCGATGCTGGCGGCCTACGGCTCCGGCGCCGCGCGCGTCTCCAGCGACCAGAGCAAGCGCATCCTCAACATCGATATCGGCGGCGGCACCACAAAGCTCGGCCTGGTCGAGAACGGCAAGGTGATCGCCACCGCGGCCGTGCATATCGGCGGCCGCCTGCAGGTGGTCGAGGACGGCAAGATCGTGCGCCTCGATCCGGCGGGAAAACATCACGCCAAGCGCGCCGGCTTTGCCTGGAATCGCGGCGACGCGATTGCGCTCGCCGACATGGAGAAGGTCGCCGACGGCATGGCCGACGCGCTGGTCGCCGCCGTCACGGCGCGGCCCATGCCGCACGACATCGAGCATCTCTATTTGACCGATCCGATCGCCGAACTCGGCCGCATCGACGGCATCATGTTTTCCGGCGGCGTTTCCGAATACGTCTATCAGCGCGAAGCGCGCGATTTCGGCGACATGGGCCCGCGGCTCGGCCGCGCCATCCGCGAGCGCATCGCGCAGGGCGCGTTTCCATGGCCGGTGCTGCCGGCGGGCGAATGCATCCGCGCCACCGCGCTCGGCGCGTCCGAATACAGCGTGCAGCTGTCCGGCAATACCAGTTTCATCTCGGCGCCCGGCGTGCTGTTGCCGCGCCGCAACCTGCAGGTTTTGCTGCCGCCGTTTGTCTGCGAAGAGACCATCGATCCGCAAAAGCTTGCCGCACGCGATCCGCAGCCACATGACGGCGTTCGACGTCGACCCCGACCGCGAGATCGCGCTGGCGCTGCGCTGGACCGGCATGCCGTCCTATGAGCGGCTCGCCGCTTTCGCCGAAGGCATCAAGCGCGGGCTCGCCGAGCGCGTCGCCAGGAAACAGCCGCTGTTCATCATGCTCGACGGCGACGTGGCGCAGACGCTGGGCCATATCCTGCGCGACGAATTGCACGTCGAGAGCGAGATGCTGGTGATCGACGGCGTGGTGTTATGGGATTTCGACTATATCGATCTCGGCCGCATCCGCATGCCGTCCTACACCGTGCCGGTCACCATCAAGTCGCTGGTGTTCAGCGAGGACCCGCGCGGCCCGCGGCCGCGCCAGCGCCTGCATCATCATGATGACGATCACGACCATGACCATGACCACGATCATCACGCATCATCGACCATCACCACCACGATCATGATCATCATCACGATCACGACATTCGCACGATCACCACGATCACAAGGCGTAAATTTCCCCTCCCCCTTGTGGGGAGGGGTAGGGGTGGGGGTCGCGAGGTAATGCGCTAACGTCGACGCATGCGAGCCGCCTCCCGACCCCCATCCCCGACCCTTCCCCACAAGGGGGAAGGGAGCGCGCTGAGCATTGGCTGGACCTGGATTTTGATCTCGGCCGCCGTCGCCCTGGTCGCCTGGCTGGCGCTGGTGCCGCTCGGCTTCATGCTGTGGCAGAGCGTGCTGTCGCCGGAAACCGCGAGTTCGGCGGCCCGCTTCACGCTCGACAATTATCGCACCGCCTATGCCAGCGCCGACACCGCGCGGCTGTTCGCCAACTCGCTGCAATTCGCCCTCGGCAGCGCGCTGCTCGCCTTCTCGCTCGGCACTTTGCTGGCCTGGATCAACGAGCGCACCGATACGCCGTTCAAGGCGCTGTTCTTCGCGCTGACGCTGGTGCCGCTGATCATTCCCGGAATCCTGTTCACCGTGTCGTGGATTTTCCTCGGCAGCCCGAAGATCGGCATCGTCAATCTGGTGCTGCAGCACGTCTTCGCCACCGACACGGTGTTCATCAACATCTATTCGATCCCCGGCATGATCTGGGTCGACGGCCTGCATTATTCGCCGATGGCGTTCCTGCTGATGACGGCGGCGTTCCGCGCCATGGATCCGGCGCTGGAGGAATCCGCGCTGATGAGCGGCGCGACGCTGCCGCGCATCCTGTGGCGCGTCACCATTCGGCTGGCGTCGCCGGCGACCGCCGCGGCGCTGCTGATCCTGTTCGTGCGCGCGCTGGAATCCTTCGAGGTGCCGGCGCTGCTCGGCCTGCCGGTCGGCATCGAGGTCTATACGTCGGCGATCTACGATGCGATCCACGCCTATCCGAGCGAGATCGGGCTGGCCTCCGCCTACGGCGTGGCGCTGCTCGTCATCACCTCGCTGTGCGTCTTCCTCAATCTGCGCATCGTCGGCCGCGGCAGCCGCTATGCCACGGTGACCGGCAAGGGCTTTCGCCCGCGCGTCATGCGCATCGGCCGCTGGCGCTATGTCACGGCGGCGGTTTTCCTGATTTACGTCGCGCTGGTCGTCGTGCTGCCGTTCCTGGTGCTGCTGTGGTCGTCGCTGCAGCGCTTCTACAGCGTGCCGACGCTGGCGGCGCTCAAAAACCTGACACTCGATTCCTATCGCACGGTGCTGGCCTATCCCGCGATCGGCACCGCGGTCTGGAACAGCATCGTGCTGGCGCTCGGCAGCGCCACGCTGATCATGCTGGCGACGTCGATCCTGTGCTGGATCGTGGTGCGCACCAAACTGCCGGGGCGCGCGCTCCTCGACAATCTCGCCTCGCTGCCGCTGGTGTTTCCCGGCCTGGTGCTCGGGCTTGCGATCATGGTCTGCTACCTGGCGCTGCCGATCGGCGTCTACGGCACGATCTGGATCATGCTGATCGCCTATGTGACGCGCTTTTTGCCCTACGGCATGCGCTACAACACGGCCTCGCTGCTGCAAGTGCACAAGGAGCTCGAGGAATCCGCCGCCATGAGCGGGGCGTCGCTCGCCACCACGTTCGGCCGTATCGTGCTGCCGCTGCTGAAACCCGGCCTGATCGCCGGCTGGATCTACATCGTCATCGTCTCGATCCGGGAGCTGGCCAGCTCGATCCTGCTCTATAGCCCCGGCACCGAAGTGGTCTCGGTCACCATCTGGGAATTGTGGCAGAATGGCCAATACGTTGAATTATCGGCGCTCGGCGTCATGATGATCTTGGTGCTATTTTGCTTCGTCATGCTGGCCGAGTTTTTCGGCCGGCGGTTCGGCGTGGTCGAGCACGGCGACGGTCGAAAGATCGACGAGCCGGCACGGAAGTGGAGAACGTGCTCAGCGTCAAATCGCTCCACACCGACTATGCGGCCGCGGGCGGCGCCGTCGTCAACGCCGTGCAGGACGTGTCCTTCGACGTGCCCGACGGCGAGCTGTTCACGCTGTTGGGCCCGAGCGGCTGCGGCAAGACCACGACGCTGCGCTCCATCGCCGGGCTGGAGCGGCCGCGCTCCGGCTCGATCGCGCTCGACGGCCGCGTGGTCTATTCCTCGGACGCAAGGCATCTTCGTCGCGCCCAACCGGCGCAATTTCGGCATGGTGTTCCAGTCCTACGCCATCTGGCCGCATATGAACGTGTTCAAGAACGTGGCGTTTCCGCTCGAAGTGCGCAAAGCGCGGCCGAGCCGCAAGGAGATCGAGCAGAAGGTCATGCGGGTGCTGGCGACGGTGCAGCTCGCCGACCTGGTCGATCGCGACGCGACAAAGCTCTCCGGCGGCCAGCAGCAGCGGCTGGCGCTGGCGCGCGCGCTGGTCATGGAGCCGCAGCTCCTGCTGCTCGACGAGCCGCTGTCGAATCTCGACGCCAAGCTGCGCGAGGCGCATGCGTTTCGAGCTCAAGCGCATGCAGCGCGATCTCGGCCTGACCACGATCTATGTCACCCACGACCAGAGCGAGGCCTTGGCGCTGTCCCACGAGATCGCGGTGATGAGCGAGGGCCGCATCGTCCAGATCGGCTCGCCGCGCGACATCTACGAGCGGCCGCGCAACAAATTCGTCGCCGATTTCGTCGGCAGCACCAATTTCATCGGCGGCAGCGTAGCGTCCGCCGCCGCCGGCAACGGCCGCTGCCGGGTCGCCACCGCGCTCGGCGAGCTCAACGTGCAGTGCGTCGAGCCGCTGGCCAAGGATATGCCGGTGGTGATTTCGGTGCGGCCCGAGGACGTCGAGCTTTTCGAGGCCGCGCCGCCGCGCGAGGACGGCGACAATGTCTGCACCGGCACCGTGGAGGCCAAAGTCTTCCTCGGCGACTATCTGGATTTCCAGGTCAAAGTGGGCGATTCTGTGCTATTGGCCCGCGTCCATCCTTCGCTGCGGACGCCGGTCGGTCACCCCATCCACGTGCGCATGCGGGCGGAGAAATGCGTGGCGCTTGCGGAAGCCGTTGCGCCCGCGGGCCGCCGCTTAGAAATTCAAGAAGGAGTGCCAAATGGCCAAGAATGCCGTCGTTTCCGAGGAACTGGCAAACAAGTTCAAGACCGAGAAGGAAACGCCGTATACCCGCTGGGTGAAGGCCGAAGGCCTCGACATTATTCCGTCGTTCTATGTGCAGAACCTGCGCACCGTGGAGCTGAAGCCCTGGGCGCGCCGCGGCGGCAACGCCGTGTTCCTCAATCACGACGCCTCGCGCACCTCGAACGATTGCTACGTGATGGAAATTCCGCCGGGCAAAAGCCTGGTGCCGCACCGCCAGCTCTACGAGGAGATGATCCTGGTGCTCGAGCGGCCGCGGCTCGACCACGGTGTGGAACGACGCCGGCGCCCGCATCACCTTCGAGTGGAAGGACGGCGCGCTGTTCGCGATTCCGCTCGAATTGCCATCACCAGCATTTCAACGGCTCCGGCAAGGAGCCGGCGCGCTACGTCGCCGTCACCAATGCGCCGCCGGTGATCAATCTCTACGAAGACATCGATTTCATCTTCAACACCAAATACGACTTCAAGGACCGCTTCGCCGGCGAGCCGGATTATTTCAGCTCGAAGGGCGAGCAGAAGGGCTTTTTGCTGGCGACGAATTTCGTGCCCGATGCGGTGAACATCCCGCTGATCACCGCGACGGAGCGCGGCGCCGGCGGCGGCCATATCCGCTTCAACATGGCCAAGGGCTCGATGAACTCGCACATCTCGCAATTCCCGATCGGCACCTACAAGAAGGGCCATGCCCACGGCCCGGGCGCCCACGTCATCGTGCTCTCCGGCGACGGCTTTTCGCTGATGTGGCCGGAAGGCGAGGAGCCGCAGCAATACAAATGGGAAGTCGGCACCATGATCGTGCCGCCCAATATGTGGTTCCATCAGCACTTCAATTCCGGCTCGACGCCGGCGCGCTATCTCGCCTTCAAGCACGAGGGCGTCGCCATCCGCAACGCCCAAGGCGTGCCGAAAGCCTGGATCAGCCGCCGGGTCGGCGGCGACCAGATCGACTATCTCGACGAGAAGCCGGAAATCCGCCGCCTGTTCGCGACCGAGCTCGCCAAGCACGGCATCGCCTCGCGCATGGACGCGGCCTACGCCAAGGAAGAGGCGGAGCTGGGCGTCAAGACGGCGTAGCTTTTTCCTCTCCCCACCCGGGCCGCGCTTGCGCGCGCCCGAGGGCATGCTTGTTGGGGGAGGGCAGGGTGGGGGTCGGGAGGTGATCCTCGCCGATGACGGCTGCAGAAAATCGTCCGCATCTGCGCGTCACCTGCCGACCCCCACTCCTTCCTCTCCCCACAAGGGAGAGGGGAATCGCGAGCCGCATCACTCGATCACATCGTCAGCGGCAGCAAACGCAGCCGGATTAGCTGCCGCAGGTCGGCGACGCCCGCGGCAGCTTTCGGGGGTAAAGCGGACGCGAGCCCCCACTGTGACGGTAGCGTCCGCACTCTGGACCAGCGAGACGGAACGACCTATGATTGAGAGTTGCACGATACACGCGCTAGGAGGGAAGTCATGAGCAACCCATATGGTGACTACGCGTTCGCGGGCTCTGGGTTTCACCAGCCTGAATTTCCCTCTGGAGGACGCTGGCTAGTCTCTCCTCCGCACAAGGCAACATATTCACGATCTCCAACAAGACATACACCGATGCGACCGGCGTCGTTACTTTCAGTGCGGGCCAGAGCCCAGCGGGCGTCACGGACCTGAATTTCACCGGTAACATTATTCTGGATCTGAGCGGCAACGTGACCGCTATCGCGGGCACGTGGACCGGCCGCGAGTCATCTCAACGTTGCCGCAAAGCCCGCAGCTCCCGCGGCAAGCGCGCACGCCGAGTCTGCGGTCCACGGGATTGGTCCGCTTTCCTTCCTGCAGGCTCATGGATCGTGGGCGGCGTTTAGCCGCACGGACATCCACAATTAGCTTCCGCTGCTGCAGGCGCCCCACTTTAGGCGCAAGGGATGCCTCGCGCGGCCTCTACAGCGTGCGTGAATCCTGGCGGCCAACTTGGGCCCCGGCAGTCCCAGACCGCGACGTTGGGGCTACTTTTTCATATTGCTTCAGACCTTGGCCAACGAAGGATAGCGCCGCCAAATGAAAAGACCCCCGGCTACTGCGATGTAATCTTTTTAGTGACAATTACTTGACATTCGTCCCCATTACAGTTACGTCCTCATCCTCGCTCCGTGAAGGACGTGGCGCGGAGGCACACCGCGGCATGGGAGCGAGGGCGGTGCCCGCGGGCGGCTTTGCAGGCTGCCCCCGGGCGGCTTGGGCATCATGTCTCCCGGCATTATGACCGGGGTGGGAGGTGCTTCCCTGGACTGGGACAGGCGAAGGCGGGTAACGCCCGTGCAGACCACGTCCCAGGAAGCCTGGCCTAAAGCCGAGCCTTTGGGATGGAATAATTCCCTGAGGTGAGAGCCGTGGTGGAACGCCGTCAAGCGTGCGCGCTCCAAAAGGGCGCGCGCCGCATCGCAAGATGCGGCGGTTGTTACCCAGCGTTTGCCGGCGTTCCGCTTCCTTCATTTATTTGCTTCTTGAAAGCTTGATCGGGCGAAACGGACGTAACGGAAGACTGAAAGGCAGGCCCCACCCCTGCCCTTTCCTTGGACCGAACCGGTTTCGCGCTTCACGTGCCCACATTTTTGCAAGCGCGCAAAACATTCACGATTGCGCGCAGAAAAACTCGGACGCCAAGGTGCGCCGCGAGAACGGGAACGCTTGCCATGAAAGTTTCCAGAAGCTGGCGCAAGGAACTCCTCCCTCTCCCCAGAGGGGAGAGGGTTGGGGTGAGGGGGTTCGGACTTCGGAGCAAAAACTCAGACTTCCGAATCCCCTCATCCTGTCCTTCTCCCCCATCAGCGCGTTTACGCGCGTCTTCGACGCGCTATGGGGGAGAAGGGACGCAGCGTGCCAGGCGCAACACTCCTCGCCTCTCATGCGAACTCCCTCTTCCCGGAGGGGAGAGGGAGTAGCGAGTGGCGCCGTTGTGCATCAGGCCAGCGCCATCTACCCTGCCAGCTTCGTTCAGTTGCGTCCGGGACAAATGAAGCCAGCTCCGTTCGACTATCACGCGCCGCGGCAGCTCAAGGAGGCCGCCGAGTTGTTGGCCACGCTGCCCAACGCCAAGATTTTGGCGGGTGGGCAGTCGTTGGTGCCGATGATGAATTTTCGCTACGTCGTGGCCGATCATCTGGTCGATCTCGGCGGCATCGCCGATCTGCGCGGCATCGCGGTGGTCGATGGCCGGCTGCGCATCGGCGCCATGATGCGCCAGCGCGAGCTCGAAATAGCGCCGGAGGTCGCGCAATATTGCCCGCTGATGGCGGAAGCGTTGCGCCACGTCGGGCACCGGCAGACGCGCAATCGCGGCACCATCGGCGGCAGCCTGGCGCATGCCGATCCGGCCGCCGAGCTGCCGGCCGTGTGCGCGGCCTACGATGCCGTCATCCATGTCGCCAGCATCCGCGGCATCCGGCAGGTATCGTTTCAGGAATTCTCCACCGGCTTCATGGCGACCGCGCTCGCAGCCCGACGAGATGATCGCTGCCATCGACCTGCCGGTCTGGCGGCAGGGTCATGGTTATGGCTTCCACGAATTCGCCCGCCGGCACGGCGATTTTGCGCTGGCCGGCGCCGCGGCGCTGCTCGATGTCGGCGCCGGCAATGTGGTGCGCCGCGCCGCACTTTCGCTGTGCGGCGTCGCCGCCGCGCCGGTCCGGGTCGAAGCCGCCGAAGCGCGGCTCATTGGCCAGCCGCTCGAACTCGAGCCTTATTCGCTCCGCCGCGGCCGCGACGTGGCTGGTCGAGCCGATTTCGGATATTCACGCCGGCGCCGAATATCGCCGCCATCTCGCGCAGGTCTTGAGCACACGCGCGCTCACCGACGCGGCGCGACGCGCCGGCGTCGATGTGCCAAATGTCGTGTAGTGTCGTCGTGCAACGTGGTCGGAGCGTATGAGTAAGCAGCCAACGCGGGTGACGGTCAACGGCAAGGCGCATGCGCGCATCGTCGAAGCGCGGCTGACCTTGGCCGATTTCCTGCGCCACGAGCTCGGCCTGACCGGCACCCATCTCGGCTGCGAGCACGGCGTCTGCGGCGCCTGCACGGTGCTGGTCGACGGCCATTCGACGCGCGCGTGCCTGATGTTCGCCGTGCAGGCCAACGGCTGCGAGGTGACGACGGTCGAAGGGCTCACGCCCGAGGGCGGCCTGTCGGTGCTGCAGCAGGCCTTCGTCGACAATCACGGCCTGCAATGCGGCTTCTGCACGCCCGGGATGCTGGTCACGCTCACCGAGCTATTGCGCGAAAATCCGTCGCCGAGCGAGCAAGACGTGCGGGACGCACTGACGGGCAATCTCTGCCGCTGCACCGGCTATGCCGGTATCGTCAAGGCGGCGCTCGACGCGGCGCAGCGCCTGCGTGACGGGCAGGGGGGCTGACGCGATGGGCGCAAAACATTTCGGCGCGCGCGTGACGCGGCTCGAAGATCCGGCGCTGTTGTCCGGCCGCGGCCGCTTCGTCGACGACGTGAAAATCACCGGCGTGCTGCACGCCTGCTTCGTCCGCTCGCCTTATGCGCACGCGCGCGTGCACGGCATCGACGCCAAGGCGGCGCTGGCCATACCCGGCGTTCACGCCGTCATCGCCGCCAACGATCTGCCGGATCCGATGCGCAGCGAAGCGATGCCGATGCTGCTGCCCAATCCGTCGATCTCGGCGCTGTGCACCCAGCACGTGCTGGCGCGCGCCGAAGTCTATTATGTCGGGCAGCCGGTCGCGGTAGTGATCGCCGACACTCGCTACATCGCCGAGGATGCCGCCGCCGCGGTCGCCGTTCATTACGACGCGCTGCCGGCGGTCGGCGACTGCCGCGACGCGGTCGAGGACGGCGCGCCGCGGGCGCACGCCGCGCTCGGCTCCAATGTGCTGTCCACGTTCCAGCTTGCTTACGGCGACGTCGATGCTGCCTTCGCCAACGCCCCGCATATCTTCGAGGATGAGCTCTGGCAGCACCGCGGCGGCGGCATGGCGATCGAGACGCGCGCGGTGCTCGCCAGCCACGATGCCGCGACCGACATGTTGACGGTGTGGTCGGGCACCCAGACGCCGCATATCGGCCGCCGCATGCTGGCCGATCTGCTCGGCCGCGAGCTGGAATCGATCCGCATGATCGCGCCCGACGTCGGCGGCGGATTTGGGCCGAAGGCGATCTTCTATCCGGAGGAAGCCGTGATCCCGGCGGCGGCGCTGAAGCTCGGCCGGCCGGTGAAATGGATCGAGGACCGGCGCGAGCATTTTCTGTGCGCCACCCAGGAGCGCGACCAGTATTGGAACGTCGCCATCGCGGTCGATGCGGAGGCAAAAATTCTCGGCGTGCGCGGCCGGATGCTGCACGATTCCGGCGCCTTCGTGCCGTGGGGCATCATCATGCCTTACATCGCCGCGGCCACCGTGCCGGGCCCCTATGTGATCCCGGCCTATCAGCTCGACACCATGGTGGTGCTCACCAACAAGGTGCCGACGACGCCGGTGCGCGGCGCCGGCCGGCCGCAGGCGGTATTCGCCATGGAGCGGTTGCTCGACAGGGTCGCGCGCGAATTGCAGCTCGATCGCGCCGAGGTGCGCCGCCGCAATTTCATTCAGCCCGAGCAGATGCCCTATGAGGTCGGCCTGATTTTCCGCGACGGCAAGCCGCTGATCTATGACAGCGGCGATTATCCGAAAGGGCAGGCGACCGCGCTGGCGCAGGCCGATTACGAAAGCTTCCGCGAGCGGCAACGCGCGGCGCTCGACGAAGGCCGCTTCATCGGCATCGGGCTCGGCAATTACGTCGAAGGCACGGGCTTAGGCCCGTTCGAGGGCGTGACGGTGCGGGTGCTGCCCAGCGGCAAAGTCGCGGTCGCGACCGGCGCCACCAATCAGGGCCAGGGCACGCGCACGACGCTGTCGCAGATCGTCGCCGAACAAGTCGGCTGCCGTCTCGAGGACATCGTCATGACCATCGGCGACACCGGCGCCATCGCCCAAGGCGTCGGCGCCTTCGCCAGCCGCCAAGCGGTGAATGCCGGCTGCTCGGCGCTCTTGGCCGGGCAGTCGGTGCGCGCGCAATTGATCGCGCTCGCCGCGCGCGTTCTCGGCGTCAAGGAAAGCGACATCGATCTCGACAACGGCCAGGCCATTGCCGAGACCGGCAACAAGCCGATCATCGGTTTCGGCGACTTGGCGCGCTTGGCGCAAGGCATTCCCGGCGTATCGCTGCCGGCCGGGCAGGCGGCGGGCCTCGAACACACCGCCTATTACACGCCGCAACAGGCCGCCTATTGCTCCGGCACGCATGTTGCCGAGGTCGAAGTTGACGCCATGACCGGCGGTGTGAAGATCTTGCGCTACACCGTCGCCCACGATTCCGGCCGCGTCATCAATCCGCTGATCGTCGACGGCCAGGTGCAGGGCGGCGTCGCCCACGGCATCGGCAATGCGCTGTTCGAATGGATGCAATACGACGAGAACGCGCAGCCGCTGACCACGTCGTTCGCCGATTATCTCATTCCCATGGCGACCGACGTGCCGACCTGCGCCATCGCCCATGTCGAGACCGTCAATCCGCTCAATCCGCTTGGCGTCAAGGGCGCGGGCGAGGGCGGCACCATCCCGGCTGCGGCGGCGATCATCGGCGCGATCGAAGACGCGCTGTCGCCGTTCGACGTGCATTTCGCCGAAACGCCGCTGACGCCGGAGCGCATCGTCGCCGCGCTGCGCGCCGCCGGCGCCTACGAGAAACTGTTTGCAGCATGAGGCTTGCTTGAATGAGTGACGCACAGACAGCGGAAAAAACCGCAACGACGCCGTTCTGGCGCTTCTCGCTGAAATTTTACGGGCAGCCCGGCGTGTCCGACGCCTGCATCGCCTTGCAGGACGGCTGCGGCATCGACGTCAATCTGCTGCTGTTTCTGTTCTGGCTGGCGTCCGAGCGGCAGGTGCTCTCGGCCGAGGAAGTGAAAAAGCTCGACGCCACGATCAAAAGCTGGCGCGAGCTCACCATCATTCCGATCCGCGATACGCGCCGCAAGCTCAAAGGCGCCAAGACCTTCGTCGATCCGGCCAAGCAGGAAGCGCTGCGCGACAAGGTCAAGGCGGTCGAGCTCGAGGCGGAAAAGCTGCAGCAGGAAGCGCTGTACGCCTTCACCCAGACCGGCCCGCTCGGCAAGCCGTCCGAGCCTCAGGCCGCGGCGCGCGGCAATGTCGCCGCCTTTGAGCGGGCGATGGGCGCGAGCTTTCCCAAGGCATCCGTCGACGTTCTGGTTAACGCCTTCGACGGCCTGACCGGGCGCTGACCCCTACTGGAACCGCGCGCCGCCGCGTGGCACAACACGGCGCCATAAGAAACGAGGGTAGGAATGGCCAAAACCGCCGCGCGGCTCATTGTCGGCATATCGGGAGCGTCGGGCACGATCTATGGCGTGCGGCTTCTCGAAATGCTGCGCAAGACCGACATCGAGACCCATCTGGTCATGAGCAAGTCGGCGGAGATGACCTTGGCCTACGAGACCGATCTCAAGGCCAAGGATGTGCGCGACGCTCGCCACCAAATCCTATCCGGTCACCGACATCGGCGCCGCGATCTCCTCGGGCTCGTTCCCGACCATGGGCATGATCATCGCGCCGTGCTCGATCCGCACCATGAGCGAGATCGCGACCGGCGTCACCGCGACGCTATTGTCGCGCGCCGCCGACGTCGTGCTCAAGGAGAAGCGCCGGCTGGTGCTGGCGGTGCGCGAGACGCCGCTGCACGGCGGCCATCTGCGCACCATGACCACGCTCGCCGATATCGGCGCCGTGATCGCGCCGATCGTGCCGGCGTTCTACAACCGGCCGAAATCGGTCGACGACATCGTCAATCACACCTGCGGCCGGCTGCTCGATCTGTTCGGCGTCGATACCGGCATGGTCAAACGCTGGAAGGGCGGCCCGGCGGAGGAATGAATTCTTCTCCCTCTCCCCAGAGGGGAGAGGGCCGGGGTGAGAGGGCTCGGCCTCACGGTCGGAACCCCCTCACCCCATACCGCTCTCGCGCCTTGGGGAGAGGGAGTTCGAATTAGCCGGCGGCAATGTTAGCGATTTGCCAGTCTCACTTGAGAAAGGAAACACCATGGACCAGAAACGCTACGATCTCGGCCTTGCCAAACGCAAAAAGGTTTTGGGCGACGCTTACGTCGACCGCGCGCTGCAAAACGTCGACGATTTCAACCGCGATTTTCAGCGGCTGCTCACCGAATATTGCTGGGGCGAGACCTGGGGCGACGAGACGCTCAAACCCCGCGAGCGCTCGATCCTCAATCTCGGCATGATCGGCGCGCTGGGCAAGATGGAGGAATTCGCCACCCACGTGCGCGGCGCGCTCACCAATGGGCTCACCCCGAACGAGATCCGCGCCGCGCTGACGCAAGTCACGATTTATTGCGGCGCGCCGACCGGCGTCGATTGCTTCCGCGTGGCGCGGCCGATCATCGCCGAGCACGAGAAGAACAAGAAGTAATGGGAGCGCCGCCGCTCGACTTTCAGGAGCACCTTGCGCGGCTTGAAGCGCAGGGGCTGCTGCGGCGCATCGAGCGGGCGGTGAACAAGGATACCGAGCTGCATCCGCTGGTGCGCTGGCAATTCCAGGGCGGCCTCAAGGAAGACGAGCGGCGCGCGTTTTTGTTCACCAATGTGGTCGACTCCGACGGGCGCCGCTACGACACGCCGGTCGCCATCGGCGCGCTGGCGTCATCGGCGAACATCTACGCAATCGGCATGGGCTGCGCGGTCGAGGATATCGGCGATGCCTGGATGCGGGCCATCGCCAATCCGATTGCGCCGACCAGAGTGACTTCGGCGCCGTGCCAGGAAGTCGTCATCAAAGGCGAGGCGCTGCGCGCGCCGAACGGCGGGCTGAAATCCTTGCCGGTGCCGATCTCGACACCCGGCTATGACGCGGCGCCGTATCTGACGGCGACATTGTGCATCACGGCCGATCCCGAAACCGGCGTCCGCAACATGGGCACCTACCGCGCGCAGCTCAAAGCGACCGACCGGCTCGGCGTGCGCATGGCGGCGCGCATCGGCGGCGCCGGCGGCTATCTGCATTGGCAAAAATACCGCAAGCTGAAAAAGCCGATGCCGATCGCCATCGTGGTCGGCTGCGCGCCGGTGGTGATGTTCACCGGGCCGCAAAAGCTGCCGATCGATCTCGACGAGATGGCGGTCGCCGGCGGGCTTGCCGGTGCGCCGATCCGCGTCGTCAAGGCCGTCACCGTCGATCTCGACGTGCCGGCCGACGCCGAGATCGTGGTCGAGGGCTTGATCGATCCCGAGCTGCTCGAGCCGGAAGGGCCGTTCGGCGAAAGTCACGGCCATGTCGCGCTCGAAGACTTCAACATGTCGATGCAGGTCACCGCGATCACCCACAAGCGCGCGCCGGTCTTCGCCTCGATCTTGAGTGAAGTGACGCCGAGCGAATCCAGCGTGATGAAGCGCGTCGCCTACGAGCCGCGCTATCTGGCGCATTTGCGCGACACGCTGGCCATCAAGGGCGTGCGCCGCGTCGTCATGCACGAGCCGCTGACCAATTTGCGCAAGGTGGTGTTCGTGCAATTCGCGCCCGGCGTGCCGCGCACCGAAGTCTGGCGCGCGCTGCACGGCGCCGCGAGCCTGCAGGCCGATATCGGCAAATACGTCATCGCGGTGAGCGAGGACATCGATCCGGAAAATCCCAACGCGGTGTTCTGGTCGCTGGCCTATCGCGCCAATCCGATCGACGACGTGCAGATCGTGCCGTATCGCGCCGCCGGTCATGGTCCGAAAGTCGGGGCCGCGCGGCGAAGAGTCCACCATGCTGATCGACGCCACGCTCAAGGACATCGCGCCGCCGCTGGCTCTGCCCAAGCGCGAGTTCATGGAGCGCGCGCGTAAAATCTGGGACGAGCTTGGCCTGCCGGCGCTCACGCCGCAGCCGCCATGGCACGGCTATTCGCTCGGCGACTGGGACGCGGCGTGGGACGTTTATGCGGGCCGCGCGGTCGCAGGCCTTTGGGAAGAATCCGGCAAAGAGACCTTCGCGCGCCGCCGTGGCGGTCTGACGCCGGAGACGCCGGTGAAAAGCGTCGAGAAGTAATGTTCACCTCTCCAGGCACCCGCATGCGCCGGATGATGATGTTTAAGACTATATTGAGCCGGCGTGCCGATCCTGCATAGGTCGGATGCCAGGATCGGGGTAGCTGGACCTAGCCGCGGGCGATAGGTAATCGGCGCGAATTAAAAAAGAAATGCCCGCGCCGCGTTTATTCGCGCGAAGGAAGGTTTTCTCCCGTGACTTCAGGCCGTCGTGAGCCGGCAACAGGCCGGCAGCGCTGCATTTGTCGTCCTGGCGGCGATCAGCTTTTGCCATTTGCTGAACGACCTCGTCGTGTCGCTGTTGCCGGCGATCTATCCGGTCCTCAAGAGCGCCTTCGATCTGAGTTTTGGCCAGATCGGACTCATCACGCTGGTGCTGCAAGGCGTCGCCTCGCTGTTGCAGCCGCTGGTCGGTCTCTACACCGATCGCAAGCCGCAGCCTTATTCGCTGGCCTATGGCATGGGGTGCACGCTCTTCGGCATCTGCCTGCTCGCCTATGCGCCGAATTTCCTCGCGCTGCTGGCCGGAGCGGCCCTGCTCGGGCTGGGCGCATCGATCTTTCATCCGGAAGCCTCCCGGCTGGCGCGGCTCGCCTCGGGCGGCGCTCATGGCATGGCGCAATCGCTGTTCCAGCTCGGCGGCAGCTTCGGCAGCTCGATCGGTCCGGTATTGGCGGCCTTTTTCGTTCTGCCGCGCGGCCAAAGCAGTCTCGCCTGGTTCGCCTTCGTGGCGCTCGGGGCCATGGTCATTCTGGTCATGCTCGGCAACTGGTACCGCAACGGCGGCCACGCTGCGCCGAAAGCGCGCAGTTCGACCGTCCCGGCTGCCGTGCTGCCGCAATCGCAGGTGCGGCGCGCGATCGCGGTGCTGATCGCGCTGGTGTTCTCGAAGTATTTCTATCTGTCGAGCATCACCAGCTACTACATCTTCTACTTGATGCAACGCTTCGCGCTGCCGACGGCGACGGCGCAGATTTATCTGTTCGTGTTTCTGGCGGCGGCTGCCGCCGGCACGTTCATCGGTGGCCCGATCGGCGACCGCTTCGGCCGCAAGGTCGTGATCTGGGTTTCGATCCTCGGTGTGCTGCCGTTCACGCTGGTGTTGCCCTATGTCGGGCTCGCGGCGACCGTGGTTTTGAGCGTGCTGATCGGTCTCATCCTGTCGTCGGCATTCTCGGCAATCGTCGTTTATGCGCAGGAGCTCATGCCCGGACGAGTCGGCATGGTCTCGGGCCTGTTCTTCGGCGTTGCGTTCGGCATGGCGGGCGTCGGCGCCGCGGCCTTGGGCGAGCTTGCCGATCTGACCAGTATCGAGTTCGTCTACCGGGTCTGCGCGTTCCTGCCGCTGATCGGGCTGCTCACGGTGTTCTTGCCCAATATCGAGGGCCCGCGCGCCGGCGCGGCGAAGCCACGTTCGTGATTTCAGCTCTCCCCGCATGCGGGGAGAGGTCGAGGGAGCGTAGCGACCGAGGGTGAGGGGGCCTCTCCGCGATTCTGAGCGTTGCAAATAAACCGCCGCGCTGAAGACACCTTGAATTCTCAGCCCAGCGGAAACGCCCCCTCACCCCAACTCTCTCCCCGCACGCGGGGAGAGGGAGGAGCAAGCCTCACCGCGGCCGCACCACCGTATCGACCAGCGCCGGCTTGCCGGCTTTCACTTGCGCGATCGCGCGGCGCAGCGCGCCCGCGATGTCGGCGGGCTTTTCGATCGGGCCTTCGGCGTACCAGCCCATGCTTTTTGCCATGGTGGCGAAATCCGGCTCCGGGCCGCTGATGTCTTGGGCGATATAGGCGCGCTCGACCGGCGTGCCGCGAAAATTCGCGACGCGGATCTGGTGCTCCCAGTCGTTGTAATAGGCGCGGTTGTTGTACATCACGATCAGCATCGGGATGTTGTTCTTGGCCGCGCTCCACAGCGCGCCGGCATCGAACATCAGGTCGCCGTCGGGCTGGATGTCGACGACCAGGCGGCCCTTGTCGCGATGCGCCAGCGCGACGCCGAGCGAGGTGCCGATCTGCGTGCCGGTGCCGAGCGCCTGGCCGCAATGGCGGTAAGCCTTGTCGAGATCCCAGAGCTTGTAGCACCAGTCCTGGAGATTGGCGCCGGTCAGCACCCAGTCCTCGGTCTTGATCGCGTCCCAGATTTCGCTGGCGAGCCGCGGCAGGGTGATCGGCAGGCCGTCCCAATCCTTCTTCGCCTCCTCGGCCCATTTCTTGAACATGGCGTCGTGCTTCTGCGCCACGAGCTTGGTGCGCTCGGCGATGGTCTTGGCGAGCGCCGGATTTTTCGCGATGCGCTCGCGGCAGATGCGCGTCAGTTCGGGAATGGCGGTCAGCGTATCGCCGAGCACGCGCAGGCTGCAGGTCGGCATGCGCCCATAGTCCATCGACCATTTGCTCAAATTGATCTCGCCGAAGCCGATCTCGATCATCTCGCAGTGCGGCGGATAGTGCGGCACCACCTGGCGCTTGGTGCGGTCGTTGAAATGGGTCGATTTCTCCCAGTCGCGCGTGTCGAGCGAGAGGATCAGATCGGCATCGCGGAAGATTTCCTTCTCGCAGCTCAGATTGAGCGGATGCCGGTTGGGAAAATTCAGCCGCGCATGGACGTCGAACACCGCGGCGCCGACGGTTTCGGCAAGCGCCACGAGATTTTCGAAGCCGCCTTCGCTGCGCGCCACGTATTCGGCCATCAGCACCGGATATTTCGCCGCCAGCAGACGGTCGGCGACCGCTTCCAGCGCCTTGACGTCGGCCGCCATCGGCACCGGCACCTTGTTGTCGGACGCTTTCGGCAGCGCCACGTCTTTCGACAGCGGCTGCTCCTGCAGCCAGGCGTCGTAGCACATGTAGATCGGGCCTTGCGGCTCGGTCATCATCGCCGCATAGGCGCGTGAAAACGAATCCGGCACGCCCTCGATGCTGGACGGCTGATAATCCCATTTCACGTAATGGCGCAGCTGCTCGCCGTTGACATTGGCGGTGTGGATCCAATCGATGAACGGCCGCCGCCGGCTTTCGTCCATCGGCCCGGTGGCGCCGATGACGAACACCGGGCAGCGGTCGATATAGGCGTAATAGATGCCCATGGTGGCGTGCAGCATGCCGACGACGTCGTGCACGATCGCCACCATCGGCTTGCCGGTCGCCTTGGCGTAGCCGTGGGCGATCTGCACCGCGATCTTCTCGTGCTGGCACAGCAGGATCGGCGGCTGGTTGCCGCCGTAATTGACCAGCGAATCGTGCAGGCCGCGATAGCTCGCGCCCGGATTGAGCGCGATATAGGGAAAGCCGTAATGCTTGATCAGATCGACGATGACGTCGGATTGCCAGGCCTTCTCGGCGTAGCTGACGGGTGCGTTGGATTTGCGTGACGTCGTTCATCGGTGCGGTCCTTGCGGCAATTGATTGCGGCGGGACCATACGAGGCGACGCCGCGTGGCGGCAACGCCGTTATACGGCCGCACCGCGGGCGATTCCATCGCCATGCCGCGGGCGCGCCACATCAGGAAATATTCGAGATCGACCAGTTCCGGCGCGCCAAAATCGTAAGGCTCGGCGCGCATGCCGCTCATGCAATTGCGCAGCCGCCGCTGCAGCGAGCCGACCTCCTGCCATTCCAGGCGATAGATCGGATAGCCGGTCGGACATGCGCCTGCGGCACCAGATTGCCGGCAAGCTTTTTGCCCCAATTGTCGTCGTGGCACTGCGCGCAGGACAGATCGAGCTGGCCCTGGCGTCGCTCGAAGATGGCGCGGCCGGCGTCGATGAACGGTTTCGACTTGCGCATCGTCCTTGACCGCGACCGGCATGCCGCGCGATTGCCGCGCGATGTACGCCGTCAGCGCCAGCAAGTCCTTGCTCTCGAACGGCAGCGCCGCGGCTTTCTGGTCGGTGACGCGGCTCAGGTTGATCCGCTGTTCGAGATCGACCGGGCGGCCAAGCGTCGGCAGCGAAGGCCGGATAGCGCGCGGCGACGCCCTTCATGCTTGTCTCGGCGTCGCCGTGGCAGTCGGCGCACGACTTGTTGGTCGCGCCGGCCTTGGTGTTCCACAACGCCTCGCCGTCGAGCACCGCCAGCATGGCCGGATTGGCGGTGTCGTCGTTCTGCATGGCGCGGGTGTCGGCGCTGACGAAGTCGCTGTCCGAGCGCCGCTGGTTCAAGGGAATTTCCGCGGCGCGCGCGATACCGGCGCTGACCAAGAGCGCCGAGACGAAGATCACAATGCGGAGGCGACACTCGCTCCTCCCTCTCGCCAGCGGGGAGAGGGCGGTTCGCATCAGCAAGCCCGCGACACTTACACGCCCGGCTCATTCCACGGTGATCGCGGCGGTTTGCACTTGCGTCGCGCCGTGCTGGTCGGTCCAGGAGAACGCCAGGTGCCGCTTTCGGTGGCGACGGTGAAGAACGAGATGAACGGATTGGCGGCGATGGCGGGATAAAGCTTGGCGCGGAACACCTCCTCGCCGTTATAGGTGCAGACGAAGTCGTCGATGATGTCGCGCGGGATCGGCGTGCCGGTGACGCCGATGCGATAGCCGGTCTCCATCGAGTGCGAGATCAGCGTCTTGATCTCGATGACCTCGCCGTTTTTGGCGGTTGCCGGAACATGGATGAGGGCGCGGGCCATCAGGGTTTCGGCTCCTCGACGCAGGCGGCCGAGCGTGACGATGACGTCGATATCGTCGGACCAGAACGAGCCGTCGGACAGTTCGGCGATCGCCGTGACGGTCTGCGAATCGGCGAGCCGGATGCGCGTGGAAAAACTGGCGCGGCCGGCGCGCGGGCCGAGCTTGCACGCTGATGACGTTCGGCTGCGGATTCTTTTCGTTGAAGATGTGGATCGCCTTGACGTAGTCGGCCGCCGTCATCGGGCTCTCGACCGAAACCGTGCAGGGCACCGAATTGCCGTTCTCGACGAGCGGCGGCAGGTCGAGCTTGACCTTGCCCTTCTTGACCGGCGCCTCGCCGATGACGCTGCGGACCGCGTCCTGCATCATCTGCGGGCGTGGCGGCGGCGGGCCGGATCGAAAGCCGCAACAGCGCGCCGCAGCCGGCCAGCGCAGCGGCGGCTTTGAGGATTTCGCGACGTGAGCGGCGGTCTCGATCCATTTGCGAGCTTCACTTCAAGGTCATCAGATAGGCAACCACGTCCTCGACTTCCACCGCCGTGAGCACCGGCTTGCCGCGATAGGCCGGCGGCACCCGCGTCAAGTGATCGACGCGATAGAACGGCGGCATGATGGTTTCCGGATTGAGCTTGCTGGCATCGACGATGCGCAGCCGCAATTGCCCCTCGCTCCACCGCGCGCCGGCGCCGGCGAGATCGGGCGCCATAGTGCCCTGGAACTTGTCTTCGGGGAACGGCCCGGAATGGCACAGCAGGCACAGCCCCGTATTGTGATTGGCCACGATCGCCCGGCCGCGCGCGGCATCGCCTTGGCGCCGGTCAGCGATGCCGGAATGGCGTCGCCGACGATCTTGTAGGGGACGAGCTCCGCATGCGCGGCCGATGCGGCGAATGCGCGGCGACTGCAGCGCGCAATCGAACGGTCAAGCCAGCCACCGAGCAACGCTCAGCCGAAAATCTCGGACGTCGCGGTGTGGAACCAGGCATCGGCGATTCTTGGCTTCCTCGGCGCGCAGCGCCGGCGGCGCGTCGAGCGGGCTGGAGTGGATCGGAGTTGTCGACTTCGGTGTACTCGCCGTTGACCGGGCGGAATTCGCCGGTGATCGAGATGGCGTAGCCGGGCGCGACGACGCTGTAGCAATTGCTCGACATCGGCGCGGCGTCCGGCGCGGCGCCGGCGAACAGGCGCACGATCGCGGCGGCGCACAGCCTGCCTTCGATCGAGGCCGGAGAACGCCGACTTCGGCATGGAGCCGGCAAAGGCGGCAGTCGCCGATGACGTGGATGTTCTTCTGCTTTGCAGCGATTCGAACGTCACCGCGATCGACCGGGCACCAGCCGGTGCGGTCGACGACGCCGGCCAGCGCCGCGATCCTGCCGGCCTTCTGCGGCGGGATCACGTTGGCGACGGCGATATTCGTAAGTATCGAAATCGGTCTCGATGGTTTTCTTCGCCACGTCGATGGAGGCGACATTGCCGCCGTTCGACAGCGACTTCCATTCGATCATGTCGGGATAAAGCTTCTGCCACGCATCGAGAAACAACTGCTGCATGGTGAACGTGTCTTTGGCGTCGAGGATGACGATCTTCGGCGCGCGGCTTATTGGCTTTCAGATAATGCGCGATCATGCTGGCGCGCTCGTAAGGGCCGGGCGGACAGCGCGACGGATTGGCCGGCGCGACGATGGCGACGACGCCGTCATCGGCCATGGCCTCAATCTGGCTGGCGCAGCAATTCGAATTGCGCCGCGTCCGTGGTCCAGGCGTGCGGCGCCTGCGCTGCGGCGGCTTCGCTGTAACCGGTGATCGCATCGAACCGCAGTTCGATGCCGGGCGCGAGCACCAGGCGGTCGTAGGGCAGCGTGTCGCCGGTCGACAGCGTGACGCTGCGCGCCTGCGCATCGATGGCGGTTGCGGTGGCGATGGCGACCTTGATGCCTGCGGCGGCGATCTTGTCGTAGCCGAACTGCTGCTGCGACAGTTCGCGGACGCCGCCGAGCACGCCGTTGCTCAGCGGCGGCGCCGTATAGGTGGGCCGCGCCTCGACCAGCGTGATCGCCAGCTTGGCGTCGGCTGAGCGCAGCGCGCGGGCGCAAGCCGCGCCGGCAAAGCCGCCGCCGACGATGACCACGCGCGGCGCCGCTTGTGCGCGCAACGCTCGCGGCCACAAACCTGCGGCAGCCGCGGCGCTTGCCGCACCGTGCAGGATTTGCCGACGGGTCTTGGCCGCGCGTTGTCTCGCCATTACGGGAAGACGCGGCGGGTTTTTAAGCCCGCCGCTTTTGCTTAAGCCGAGCTGAGGTCGTTGTTCTTGAGCGGGAAGTTGCGGATGCGCTTGCCGGTCGCCGCCGCGATGGCGTTGAGCACGGCAGGCGCCGCCACCGCGATGGTCGGCTCGCCGACGCCGCCCCAGAACTCGCCGTCCGGCATGACGATGGCCTCGACCTTCGGCATCTCGTCGATGCGCATCACCTGATACGTATCGAAGTTCTTCTGCTCGATGTGGCCGCCGCGCACGGTGCATTCGCCGTAGAGCATCGCCGATAGCCCGTAGACGAACGAGCCCTCGACCTGCCGCGCGATCTGCTCCGGATTGACGGCGTGGCCGGAATTGGTGCCGCCGACGATGCGGTGGATCTTGACCTGGCCGTTGGTGACCGAGACCTCGGCGCAGGCCGCGACGTAGCTGCCGAAGCCCATGATCTGCGACAGCCCGCGATAGACGCCTTTCGGCGCCGGCGTGCCGTAGCCCGCCTTGTCCGCCACCGCCTTGAGCACCGCGGCGTTCTTGGGCTTGAGGTATTTGAGGCGGAACGCGAGCGGATCTTCGCCGACTTCATTGGCCAGCTGGTCCATGAAGGTCTCGACGTAGATC
The DNA here is from genome assembly GCA_963831975.1 of uncultured Alphaproteobacteria bacterium. Taxonomy (GTDB): domain Bacteria; phylum Pseudomonadota; class Alphaproteobacteria; order Rhizobiales; family Xanthobacteraceae; genus BOG-931. Next base: position 489,116 of record CAWHSO010000007.1, on the reverse strand, counting down.
GCGTTGTGGTTGGTGTTGACGCCGCGCCAGAAGCCCGGCCGGCACGGAAGGATTGCGCATGGCGTGGTCGATCAGGAGGTTCGGAATGTTGTAGCCGAACGCGCCCTCCGGGCCGCCCGGGTTGAGGCCCTGGAAGACGACCGGGTCCATGCCGTTCTGCCATGCCGCGCCGGGAACACCGTGGCCAGGATCGACTGGCCCGAAATGCGCATATGCAGCGCGATCAGGTTCTTGTTGGCGTCGAAGCCCGCCGTCATCTTGCACTGCGTGATCGGGTGATAGAAGCAATGGGTCATGTCCTCTTCGCGCGACCACAACAGCTTCACCGGCGTGCCGGGCATCTCCTTGGCGATCGGCGACGGCCTGACGGACGTAGTCGGTCTGGCCGCGCCGGCCGAAGCCGCCGCCGAGGAAGGTCTTGTGCACGTCGCATTGCGCGACCGGCAGGCCGGAGGCCTCCGCGGTCGCCGCCAGCGCCGCTTCGCCGTTCTGCGTCGAGCACCACACCTCGCAGCGATCGGCCGTGTAGAGCGCGGTGGCGTTCATCGGCTCCATCGGCGCGTGGTTCTGGTACGGATAGGAGTAGATCGCCTCGACGACCTTGGCGGCGCCGGCGAGCGCGGCCTTTGACGTCGCCTGACTGGTTGCCGACGAAAGCCTGGTCGGCGTCGAGGCCTTCCTTGAGGAATTGCGCGATCGTGGCGCTGGAGACCTTGGCGTTGTCGCCGTTCGTCCCAGACGATCGGCAAGCGCGTCGAGCGCCTTCTTGGCGCGCCACCAGTAGTCGGCGACCACGGCGACCGCGTTGTCGCCGACCTGCACGACCTTCTTGACGCCGGGCATGTCGGTGACTTTGGCCGTCGTCGATAGCTTTGCAGCTTGCCGCCGAACACCGGACAGGCGCTGATCGCGGCGTAGAGCATGTTCGGGCTGCCGGATGTCGATGCCGAACACCGTCTTGCCGATGATCTTGTCCGGCGTGTCGAGCCGCTTGAGCGGCTTGCCGGCGATCGTCCAGTCCTTCGGGTCCTTGAGCGGCACGTCCTTGGGCGGATCGAGCTTGGCGGCGGCTTCCGCCACCTTGCCGTAGGTCACCGTGCGGCCCGACGCCTTGTGGGTGATCACGCTGTTCGCGGCGCTGCATTCGGCGACCGGCACGTTCCAGGCGTTGGCGGCGGCCTGAATCAGCATCATGCGCGCCGTCGCGCCGCCCTTGCGGACGTATTCGTTCGACTCGCGGATGCCGCGGCTGCCGCCGGTGGAGAAATCGCCCCACACGCGCTTGCGCGCGACGTTCTGGCCGGGCGTCGGGAATTCGGTCGTGACCTTCGACCAGTCGCAGTCGAGTTCCTCGGCGACGAGCTGGGCCAGGCCGGTGAGCGTGCCCTGGCCCATTTCCGAGCGCGCGATGCGGATGACGACGGTGTCGTCGGGCTTGATCACCACCCAGGCGTCGACTTCGGGCGAGCCGTCTGCGGCGCGCACCACGTTATTTGCGCCGAGCGGCAGGTTGAAGCCGAGCGCGAGGCCGGCGCCGGCCGCGGACGAGCCGACGACGAAGGAACGGCGATTGAATTTCGGCATATGTGTCATGGCTGCGTCCCCCTTACGCTTTGCCGGCCGCGGCGTGGATCGCGGCGCGGATGCGTTGATAGGTTCCGCAACGGCAGATGTTGGTCATCGCCGCGTCGATGTCGGCGTCGGTCGGCTTCGGGTTCTGCTTGAGCAGCGAAACCGCCGCCATCATCATGCCGCTCTGGCAATAGCCGCATTGCGGCACGTCGAGGTCGAGCCAGGCCTGCTGCACCGGGTGCAGCTTGCCGTTCTGCGCCAGCGCCTCGATGGTGGTGATCTGCTTGGCGCCGACCGATACCGACCGGGACCTGGCAGGAGCGCGTGGCGACGCCGTTGATGTGCACGGTGCAGGCGCCGCATTGGGCGATGCCGCAACCGTATTTGGTGCCGGTCAAGCCGACCGTGTCGCGGATGACCCAGAGCAATGGCGTGTCGGATTCAACGTCGACGTTGTAAGACTTTCCGTTGATGGAAAGGGCAATCATACTGTCCTCCCGGTTGCATGGTGCGCGTCCCCATATGGGACTGAGACTTCGGCGCCCACCCTTGGCTGCAAGTTTACCCTGTTCCAATTCGAATGCGAATCGCAAAATCGCGAGCAGGGAACTGGCCAGGCCGGGAATTCTCCAATACCCTCGGTGTTAATGCCGCCCAATTGGGCACCGCCGTGTGCGCGGGATGCGCTCTGAGTGGGCAGCCGGAACTTGGGCCGTCCGGCGGGATGACGAAGCGGATATCAGGACATGAGCGACGATTTCGAAGACCATTGCTGGAAGGACATCGTCACCCCGGACATTCTCGATATCTATTCGCATTACCGGCGCAAGACGTTTGTCGGACCGGCGCCGGCGCTCCTCGCCATCGACCTTTATGAACTGGTCTATCGCGGCGGCGCGAAGCCGCCCGCGGAACTCGCCAAGACCTTCCCCAGCGCTTGCGGTCATTACGCCTATGAGGCGATCGAGCCGACCAAACGCCTGTTCGCCGCCGCGCGCGCGGCGGGCTTGCCGATCTTCTATTCGACCGGCGACACGCGCAGCGAAAGCCGTCCCGAATTCGTCGGCGCCACCAAGCGGAAGAATTCGTCGGTCGATCCGTCCGATTTCGTCATCCGGCCCGAGTTCAAGCCGCAGCCAGGCGACGTGGTCATCACCAAGCAGCGCGCCAGCGCGTTCTACGGCACGCCGCTCACCGCGCATCTCACCCAGCTCGGCGTCCAGACGCTGATCGTCTGCGGCGAGAGCACGTCGGGCTGTGTGCGGGCGAGCGCGGTCGATGCCTATTCGCACGGCTATCATGTCGTGCTGGCGGAGGAATGCTGCTTCGATCGCAGCGCGCTGTCGCACAAGGTCAACCTGTTCGACCTGCACCACAAATACGCCGACGTGATGCATATCGACGAGGTGATCGCGCAGCTCGCCGCCAAAAATCCCGCCGTGAAGAAGGCGAGCTGAACGATGAAGCCGTCGCGCTACGGTCCGTTTCCTTATTCGCCGATCATCCACCGCCCGCCGCTGCAATGGCCGAACGGCGCCCACGTCGCGCTGTGGGTCATACCGAACATCGAGTTCTTCGCGCTCGACGAAAAAGTGCCGCCCGGCTCCGGCGGCACCGGCGTGCCGGTGCCCGACGTTCCGACTTGGTCGTCGCGCGACTATGGCAACCGGGTCGGCGTGTTCCGCCTGATGGAGGTGCTCGACCGGCACGGCATCCGCGCTACCGTCGCGCTCAACAGCGAGCTTTGCGCCGAGCACCCGGCGATCATCGAGGAAGGCAACAAGCGGCGCTGGGAATGGATGGGCCATTGCGAAAGCAATACGCGCCGCCTCAACGCGGCGGCGCCGGGGGAAGAGCCGCGCATCATCAAGAACGCGCTCGCCACCATCGAACAAGCGACCGGCACGCGGCCGCGCGGCTGGCTCGGCTCCGGCCTGCAGGAGACCTGGGACACGCTCGATCACCTCGCCGCCGGAGGCTTGCGACTACGTCTGCGACTGGACCAACGACGATCAGCCCTACATCATGTCGCTCGACGGCGGGAAGACGCTGGTCAGCGTGCCCTACAGCCACGAGATCAACGACAAGCCGGCCTTCGAGAAATTCCACCGCACGGCCGATCAATTCCGCGACATGATCTGCCGGCAGTTCGACGTGCTCTATCGCGAGGGCGCGCAATCGGGCCGCGTGATGGCGATCGCGATCCATCCCTATCTCACCGGCGTGCCGCACCGCATCGACGCCTTCGACGCCGCGCTGCGCTATATCGGCGAGCACGGCCGGGTGTGGAAGACGACCGGCACGGAGATTGCACGCCATTACCGCGCGCAGGCCGCCAAGGTTTGATGAAGAAGGCCTGATCGGAGACGACCATGTGGTGTCAGTTGCGTCAGGTTGCGTTATCCGCCGTCGTGCTCGCCGGTCTTGCCGCTCAGGCTGCGCGGGCGGCGGAGCCGGTGACCATCGGCAGCGTCGGCCAGGCTTCGGCGAACCTGTGGCCCGAGCTGATCGCCTTGGACCAAGGCTTCTTTGCCGCCGAGGGCTTGCAGGTCGATATCGTCTACGTGCAGTCGAGCGCCGCGCTGGTGCAGCAAATCGCCGCCGGCTCGCTCGGCATCGCCACGCAGACCGGGCTTGCCGATCCGTTGCGCGCCGTCGGCATGGGCGCGCCGATCGCGGTGGTGCGGATCGACGTCCAGGCGCCGCCCTACGATCTCGTCGCCAAGCCGGGCATCACCAACATGAAGGAGCTCAAGGGCAAGGTCATATCGCTCGGCGGGCCGAAGGACATCACCCGCATCTATGTCGAGCGCATGCTGGCGCCGAGCGGCGTCTACCCGGGCGACTTCGACATGGTGTTCGCCGGCGCCACGACGGCGCGCGCCTCGGCGCTGCTCGCCGGCGCGGTCGATGCCGCGATTCTCTTGCCGCCGTTCAACTTTCAGGCGGAGGCGAAGGGCTTCAACAGCCTCGGCCTGACGGTGGATTATGTGAAGGACCTGCCGTTTTCCGGAACCGCGGTCAACACGGCGTGGGCCAACGCCAACAAGGCGACGCTGGAGAAACTGCTGCGGGTAAAAAATAAGAGCATCGCCTGGTTCGACGACGAGCAAAATCGCGCCGGGCGCGCTGCGCATCCTAAAATCCGCCTCGAGCTTGAACGAAGACGACGTCTACAAGGCCTACAAGTTCTTCCACGACGGGCATTTCTTCGAGCCGACCGGCAAGGTTTCGCGAGCAAAACTCAGTGCGCTCGCCAGGGCGATGGAGAGCCTTGGCGATCTGCCCGGCGCGCTGGACGTCGACAAGCTCATTTTGCCGGGCGTGACGCAGATGACGGATTGAGACGCGCCGTTATGTGGAAGCCGGTGTTGATGGGAGTAGTCTTGGCGGCCGCTGTCGCGCTGACGCCGCCGCTGCACGCCGGTGCCGCCGACATCGTCTCGGTCGGCTCCGTCGATGCCACCTCCGCCAATCTCTGGCCGCTGCATATCGCCGCCAAGAACGGCTATTTCGACGCCGCCAATATCAAGATCGACCTGGTGTTCGCGCAGTCGAATGCGTCGGTGATCCAGCAGCTCGCCGCCGGCTCCTATGCGGTGGCGCCGAGCGCCGGCATGGTCGATCCGATCCGCGCCATCGACAAGGGCGCGCCGGTCGCGCTGGTGCGCATCGTCATCCAGTCGCCGCCTTATGCGCTCTTGGCCAAGCCCGAGATCAAGAGGATCGAGGACCTGAAAGGCAAGACCATCATCATCGGCGGCGCCAAAGACATCACCCGCATCTTTACCGAGCGCATGCTCGAGCCGCACGGGCTGAAAACCGGCGACTACGACTACGTGTTCGCCGGCGCCACCAGCGCGCGGTTCTCGGCGCTGAAATCCGGCGCGGTCGACGCCGCGCTCCTCACCGTGCCGTTCAATTTTTACGCCGAGACCGCGGGCTACACCAATCTCGGCTTCACCTTCGACTATCTGCCCGACATGCCGTTCGCCGGCATGGCGGTGAACCGCGATTGGGCTGCGGCGAATGGCGACGTGCTCAAGCGCTTTCTCGATTGCTACAACAAGGGCGTCGCCTGGTTCGACGACCCGGCCAATCACGACGCCGCGGTCAAGCTGCAGATGGACGTGAGCAAGATCGGCCAGGACGACGTGGAAAAGGCTTACAGCTTCCTCCACGACAAGAACCTGTTCGAGCCGACCGGCAAGGTGTCCAAGAGAAAAATCGACAACGTGATCGATGCATTGCATGTCCTCGGTGATCTTCCCGCCGGTTTTACGGTCGACCGACTGCTGCTGCCGGGCGTGACGCAGATTTCCGATTAGCGCATAACTGATCGCCATGAGCGTAACGAGCGAAGGCGTAAAAGCTACGACACCGCCGGAATCCCGGCCGGTGGACTCTGCTTCCGCGCCTCGGCGCGGCAGCGCGCTGCACCCCAGATATTTTGCGGGAATCCTGTCGGTCGCCGGCGGGCTCCTGTTGTGGGAGCTGATCAGCCGCTTCCTTGTCGACAATGCGCTGTTTCTTGCCGCGCCGTCGCAGATCGCCGTCGCCATCTACAATCTCGCGGTTACCGGGCAACTGTGGCACCACGTCGGCGTCAGCGCCGCCGAATTCGCGCTCGGCTATGTCATCGCCAGCATTATCGGCATCGCGCTCGGGCTCGCCATGGCGTCAAGCGCGACGATGAAACGGGCGCTGCAGCCGTGGGTGTCGGGGCTCTACGCGACGCCGACCATCGCGTTGGCGCCGCTGTTCATACTGTGGTTCGGCATTGGCATCTGGTCGAAAGTGATCGTGGTGATCTCGCTGGTGCTGTTTCCGGTGGCGATCAACACCGAGGCCGGATTGCGCACCACCAGCGAGCGGCTGATCGAGATGCTGCGCTCGTTCGGTGCCACACGTCAGCAGATCTTCTTCAAGGTGTCGCTGCCGTCGGCGGTGCCGTTCATCCTTGCCGGGCTGAAGCTCGGCATCGGCCGCGGCCTGATCGGCGTCGTGGTGGCGGAATTGTTCGGCTCGCGCGCCGGGCTGGGCCGGCTGATCAGCCAGTCGGCCGACGCCTTCAACATGCCGGAACTGTTTGCCGGCGTCGTGGTGCTGGCGGTCGCCGGCATCGTCATGACCGCGGGGTTCGGCTGGCTGGAAAAGCGGCTGGTGCCGTGGACCAAGGACTAGCATGACCGCCAAACTCGCCGTCACGCGCTTGTCGAAATCGTTCGGCGACCTCGAAGCGCTGCGCGGGATCAGTCTTAACGTCGAGCGCGGCGAATTCATCTCCGTGGTCGGGCCGAGCGGCTGCGGCAAGACTACGTTCTTGCGCATCGTCGCCGGTCTCGAACACGCTTCGTCCGGTGAAGTGCTGCTCGACGGCCGCGCCGTGCGCCAGCCCGGCAGCGACCGCGGCTTTGTGTTCCAGAACGACAGCCTGCTGCCGTGGCGCACGGTGCTCGCCAACGCCATCATCGGCCGCGAAGTCGCGGGCTCGATCGGCGCCGCCGACCGCCAGCGCACCATGGAGCTCTTGAAGCTCGTCGGGCTGGAAGGTTTCGAGCACTATCATCCGCGGCAACTCTCCGGCGGCATGCGCCAGCGGGTCAATCTCGCCCGCGCGCTGGCCATCGATCCCGAAATCCTGCTTGATGGACGAGCCGTTCGCCGCGCTCGACGCCCAGACCCGCGAGATCATGCAGACCGAACTGTTGCGCATCTGGGAGCGCGGCCAGAAAACCGTGCTGTTCGTCACCCATCAGATCGACGAGGCGGTGTTTCTGTCCGACCGCGTGCTGGTGTTCGCGCGCCGGCCCGGCCGCTTGCAGGCCGAGATCAAGATCGCGCTGCCGCGGCCGCGCCAATTGGACATCAAGCGCACGCCGGAATTCGTCGCCCTGGTCGATCGCATCTGGCGCATGATCGAGGACGACGTGCGCGCCGCGGCGCTCTACGAGAACGCGTGAAGTCCGGCAGCACGGCCCGCAATCCGCAACGCCTAAAATCGTCAAATCGCGGGCGGCATTTTCCGCTTGCGTGGTGGCGCGTCAAATGTTACGTTATGTAACGCTAATCAGTGTAGCGTACAAGATCGGAGCATTCCGATGGGCACATTGCTTCTCCTGCGCACGGCGGCCGTGGCGGGCCTTATCGCGATCGGGCTCACCGCCATGACGGGTCCTGCCGTGTCCCTCCCGCTGCAACCGCCGTTCAAGTCCAGGGCGGAGTGCGTGAAATATTGCGAGCAAAAATGCGAGCGCGCGGTCACCAACGGCCGATGTCAGCAAGCGTGTGCCAACAGGAATGGCTGTTTCTAAAACCAGCTCTGGCAAATTTCATCAGGGTCGTCCCGGCCGGCAGGGAGCATGAGCGCCATTCGCTCGCTTGGGACGCGAGGTCGTGTCGCTGTACGCTGATCGCCCAGGCCTGTTTCCTTAAGCGGGCAGGCCCGCTAAGGTCTGGCGATCATGTCCCTATCCGACCCAGTATGCGCCCGAGCGGACGCTTAAGCCGCAAGCCTTCGCCGGCGGCATCGCCGCGCTCGCCGACGACAAGCTCTACGCGCTGCAAAATCCCTTCGCGCTCGACGGCCGGGTCAGCTCCTATCCGGCGAGCGCCCGCGGCTTTGCGGTGGCGAACAGCTATCTCTTGACCCAGCCCGACGCCGCCATGCTGATCGACACCGGCTTCGGCAAGGACGAGCCGGTGATCCGCGGGCAGATCGAGGCGCTGATCGCGCCGGGGCTGCCGCTGTCGATGTTCCCGCTGCGGCTCAACGAATTCATGTCGATCAACAACGTCGAGAGCTTTGCCGGGCATTTCAACGTCGAGACCTGCTACACCTCCAATATCGACGCCGCGCTGTGGTTCGATTTCGGCGCCAAGGCCGAAGGCCGCGATATTTTGAAATCCATGAAGGTCACCGCGGTGACCCGCGCTGACACCATCGAGCTCGGCAAGGAAGGCCGTGCCATCGACGTCATGCAGGCGCCGATCCGCCTCATCGCCACGCGCTGGCTCTACGACCGCGCCACCCGCACCTTGTTCTCATCCGACATGTTCACCCATATCTGGCGCGATACCGCGGCCGGGCCATGGATCGTCCAAGAATCTGACAATATTCCGCCGACAACGATCCGACGTCGCTGCGCGACGTGCGCTCGTTCATGCTCAACACGCGCTACTGGTGGCTGGAAGGCGCGCCGACCGACACCATCCGCCGCGGCATCGGCAATGTGTTCGACAAATACGACATCGAATGCATCGCGCCCGGCTATGGCTGCATCCTGCGCGGCCGCAACGTGGTGGCGCGGCATTACGCGATGCTCGATGAATTTTTGAAAGCCTGCGACAAGAGCGTGGCGGTGTCGCGCTACGTCACCCGCGACGAGGAGCGTTGTTGAAGACACATGCTGGACAAGCCGCAGCTCAAAAGCATGCTCGACACGCCGGTGGCGCAGCGCATGCCGCGCGAGATCGCGCCCGGCGTGTTCTGGATCGGCGACTGCCTGGCGCAGCGCCACAAGGGCAAGAGCTATCACGGCTATAACGCCGCCTACCTGGTCGCCGGCACCGAGGCCTCGATCCTGGTCGAGACCGGGCACCCGAAGGATTTTCCGGTCATCGAGCGCCACATGAACGAGCTGTTCGCGCGCGGCGTGGCGCCGCTCAAATATCTGTTCGTCACCCACCAGGAGACGCCGCATTGCGGCGGCCTCGGCCGCATCCTGAAAAACTTTCCCGATGCGCTCCTGGTCGGCGATGTCAGCGACTATCACCTCGCCTTCCCGCAATACGAACACCGCATGCGTTCGATGAACGAGGGCGACGAGATCGAGCTCGGCGGCCGCAGCCTGATGGCGGTCGAGCCGGTGATCCGCGACCTGCGCACCACCTGGTGGGGTTTTGACACCAAGGAGCGCGTGCTGTTTCCCGGCGACGGCTTTGCCTACAGCCACTATCACGAGGACGGCCATTGCGGCCTCATCGCCGAGGAAGCGGTGTCGCTCGACCTGCCCGACGTGTCGTCGACCTTCGCCGACCTGGCGCTGTTCTGGACCAAATTCGCCGACATGAACGTCTATTGCGACCGGCTCGATCATTTGATCGCGCGTCTCGACGTCAAGATCATCGGCCCGACCCACGGCCTGCCGATCACCGACGTGAAAGTCACCGTGCCCAAGGTGCAAGCCGGGCTGAAGGCCGCGGCGCTGATGCCGGAGTTGGGGACGAACGAGAAGGTGGCTGCTGGCTGAGCCGTCGAACGTTTGTCCTCTCCCGCAAGGGGAGAGGGCACGATAATGACGCGCAGATTCATCCAGCGCTCTTCTGCTCCCGCTCGACCGCCCAGCGATTATGCGGAAACGGCAGCCCGAGATTCTCGCGCAAGGTCTTGCCCTCGTATTCCGTGCGGAACAGGCCGCGGCGCTGCAATTCCGGAATGAGCAGATCGACGATGTCTTCGAGCCCGCGCGGAAACGTCAGCGGCAAAATGTTGAAACCATCCGCCGCGCCGCCGCGGAACCATTGTTCGAGCGCGTCGGCGACTTCGGCTGCGGTGCCGATGACGACGCGGTGGCCGCGCTGGCCGTAGACGCGCTTATAGAGCTGGCGGATGGTGAGGTTCTCGCGGCGCGCCAGTTCGACCATGACCTTGACGCGGCCTTTCTGCTCGACGTCGGCGGCAGGATCGGGCACCGGGCCGTCGAGCGGATATTTCGACATGTCGAAGCCGAAATGCGACGACAAATCCTTGATCGCCAATTCGGGCGACAGCAGCGCCTGCAACCGCTCGTATTTGTCCTCCGCTTCTGCGCGGGTGTGGCCGATCACGGTCATCACGCCGGGCATCACCTTGATCGAATCCGGGTGCCGGCCGTAAGCCGCGGCGCGGCGCTTGATGTCGGCGTAAAACGCCCGGCCGGCTTCAAAATCCTGCTGCACCGTGAAGGTGATTTCCGCGGTTTCGCCGGCAAGATCGCGGCCGTCGTCGGACTGGCCGGCCTGCACGATCACCGGATGGCCTTGCGGCGAGCGATGCACGGTCAGCGGCCCGCGCACCGCAAAATGCTTACCCTTGTGGTTGAGGAAATGCAGCTTTGCCGGATCGAAATAGATGCCGCTTGCCTTGTCGGCGATGACGGCGCCGTCTTCAAAACTGTCCCACAGGCCGAGCACCACTTTGGCGAATTCGCGGGCGCGGGCGTAGCGGTCGCCGTGATGCGGATGGCTCTCACGGCCGAAATTATAAGCCTCGGCCACGGCGAGCGACGTCACCAGATTCCATCCGGCGCGCCCGCCGCTGATCTGGTCGAGCGAAGCAAAGAACCGCGCCACATGGAACGGCTCGAAATAGGTCGTGGTCGCGGTCGCGACGAGCCCGATGCGCTCGGTGACGGCGGCGAGCGCCCCCAACAGCGTGATCGGCTCCAGCCGCGACGCCTGCGTAGTGCGCGTCCAGGTCTCGACGTCGTCGGGGCCGAAGGTAGCGTTGGTGTCGGCCATGAACAACAGATCGAACTTGCCGCGTTCGGCAAGGCGGGCGATGTCGACATAAGCTTTAAGCGTCTGCCGGCCGTGCGGATCGACGTCGGGATCGCGCCAGGCGGCGACATGGTGGCCGGTGCCTTCGACGAACAAGCCGAGCTTCATCATGGTCGCACCCGTCGGGTTCGCAGCGCGGGGAGCGTAGCGCAATAGGCTGCATTCCGGCAACGGAAGGGGATCAGTCCAATTGGCAACTGATCGGGATGGCGGCCTTGATCGCTTGGATGCTGGTTGTTCGCGTTGATGATCTTGTCAAGGACGGCGCGAAGCGCCGCCGCCTCCGGCGGTCTACGATCCTTGACAAGATCATCAACGCGAACAGAGTGCTGTCCAAGCGATCAAGGCCGCTTTCTGGGCCTTCTAACTTTCATCCTGAGGAAACACCATGCCCGACAAGAAACTCACCGGCCGGATCGCGGCCGAGCGCATCCAAATGCAATCGACGCCGAAGCCGCCCGAGGGCGCGGTGGAGCGGTACCTGGCGCTCGGCGAATGCACCAGCCTGATCTCCGACGTGATGGACGAGCTCGGCGTGCCTGAAGGCGTGATCGGCGCGACGGTGCTCAAGCCGACCTTGCCCGGCAAGCTGGTCGTCGGCCCGGCGCTCACCGTGCGCAACATCCGCCAGCGCTCCGATCCGCTGGCCGCAAAAACCCACGTCAACCGCATGGCCGAGTTCGAGGCGCACAATCTCGCCGAAGACGGCGACGTGCTGGTGATCTCGGGCGTCGCCGGTATGTCGAACATGGGCGGCATCTCGTCCTACACCGGCCAGCGCCAGGGCGAGCGCGGCGCCATCGTCATGGGCGGCGTGCGCGACGTGCGCCATTCACGCAGCATCGGCTATCCGGTCTGGGCCAGCGAGATCACGCCGGCGACCGGCAAATGGCGGCTCGAAACCGTCGAGATCAACGGCGAGATCCAGATGGGCGAGGTGCGGGTCAATCCGGGCGACCTCGTCGTCGCCGACGACACCGGCGTCTGCTTCATCCCGCGCGCCGATATTTTGCGGGTGCTGGAGCTGTGCGAGAAAAAGAAGAAAGACGAGGACGCGCGCATCGAGGCGATCACGCAGGGCGTGCCAGTGCCGGTGTTTTACGGCAAGGGGTGAAGTGCCACTCTACCCGAGCTTAATCCCTGCGAACTTGATCACCTTGCTCCACTTGGCGTTCTCGTCGGCGATCAGTTTGCGATACTCGGCGGGGCTCATCGCCATCGGGATATTGCCGAGCTCGACGAGACGGCCTTTCACCACTTCGTCGTTCAGCCCGGCTTTGATCGCGGCATTGAGCTTGTCGATGATCTCGGCCGGCGTATCGCGCGGCGCGCCGATGCCCAGACCGCCGGTGACTTCGTAGCCCGGCACGGTTTCGCTCACGGTCGGCACGCCGGGCAAGAGATCGACGCGCTGCGGCGTCGTCACCGCGAGCGCCCGGAGCTTGCCGGCCTTGATCTGGCCCAGGCACGAGATGATCGGATTGAATATGACCTGGGCGCGGCCGGCGAGCAGATCGGCCTGCGCCTCCAGTTCGCCGTGGTACGGCACATGGAACAGGTCGACGCCGGCCATCATCTTGAACAGCTCGCCGGAAATATGGGTGAGGTTGCCGGTGCCGTTCGAGGCCATGTTGACCTTTCCCGGATTGGCCTTGGCATAGGCGATGAACTCGGCGACGGTCTGCGCCGGGAACGACGGCGCCACCACCATGACGAACGGCGTCGCGCCGATATAGCCGACCGGCGCGATATCGCGGACGAAGTCGAAGCTGAGATTGTCGTGCAGCAATCCGCTGAGCGTGTTCGGCGTCGCCACCACGAGCAGCGTGTAGCCGTCCGGAGCGGCGCGGACCACGGCCTCGGTCGAGAGATTGGTGCCGGCGCCGGGCTTGTTCTCGGTGATGAATTGCTGGCCGAGGCGGTCCGACAGCGATTGCCCGATCAGGCGCGCGGCGATGTCGGGCGCGCTGCCCGCCGTGTAGCCGACGATGAGGCGCACCGGCCGATTGGGATAATCCAGCGCCGACGCGATGCGCGGCAGGACCGGGGCGGCGGCAGCGGCCGCTGCCAGTTGCAGAATGCGACGGCGGTGCAGCTTCATGGCGGGACCCTCGATGCAGCGGGACTTTCGTTTGGCTCGGACTTGCCTGTGGGCGATGATTGTAACGGCAATAGCGGCGGTCGGGCTACGGGCCATGAAGCGAGTGAGGCAGCCCGTCCTCGAATCGCGCCACCTCGCGCGGCGACTTCAAGATGACGCCGCGGACTGTCGCGGGCAGATCGGCCATCAATTGCGCATGCCGGGCGCGGTCGCGCGTCGGATAGTTCCACACCCAATCGGCGAGGAACCACGGATCGCCCGGCTCGGGGCAGCCGGGACCAACATCATCCCGGTCGCGCCCATAGTTGCGGATCGAACGCCACACCGCGCGGGGAAAATAAATGTAGCGCGGCAGGTCGAGCCAGATCACGGCTTCCGCTCTGGGCAGCCGAAGATCGAGATGAGCCAAATAATTGCCGTCCATCACCCACGCATCGCGGCCGCCGCTTCCGCGACGCGCTGGCGAAACAGCCCGACCTCGGTCTGCACCCAGCCGGGTTCCAGTTGAAGATGTCCAGATGCACGACCGGCAGGCCAAGGCGCGCGCCGATGCGCCGCGCCAGCGTCGACTTGCCGGCGCCGCTCGGCCCGAGAATGAGAATGCGTTTCGGCATGGGCATGGCAGTAAACAAAAGACGTGGATGGCTGGGTCAAGCCCGGCCATGACGATTCTTAGAGCGGCGTATGAATCTTTTACCCTAAAAATACACAGCGACGAGCCAACCTTAGGTTTGGTATGACGTGATTTAACCCAGCAAAATCAGCACTAAATCGCAGTCCCTTTTTCTTGCGTCCCTGTTTTGATACTTCAGCCGCATCTCGCTCAAATAATGGACGCCAGAGGGCGCTCCCAATCCGCGTTTCCTGCGTGCCTGACCGGCTTATCCCCACCATTCACATCTTTGTCCGCCGATGCTCTTGAAAGCGCAGCCGTTCGGCATAACGCTGCTCGGTAGGAATCGAATTTTCCCGGGAGTGCACAAGGTGAACATCCCGATCGAACTTGCCCACAATCAGATTTCCGAACCTCGCCATGGCACAAAACGCCGGCCCCAGGCCTATATCAAACGACTGTCGGCGCTCGAGAGCCGCTCCATAAGCGAGATGTATGATCTCTTTGGTGTCTATTATGACGCGACGTCGCAGTCGCTGTTCGAATCTGACCTGAGCGACAAGGATTTTGTTGTTGTGCTGCACGACGAGACTGGTGCCGTTGTCGGATTCTCGACGTTGGCTATTCTCAACGTAGAGATCGAAGGTCGTCCTTTGCGCGCCATTTATTCGGGCGACACAATTATCGATCGGGCTTATTGGGGAACACAGGCCCTGGCATTCACCTGGCTTCGATTTGCTGGTGCGGTTAAGGCGCAAGTGCCCGACTGTCCGCTCTATTGGTTTCTGATCGTCAAAGGTCACCGCACCTATCGGTACCTCTCCGCATTTTCTGTCGATTTCTACCCAAACTGGAAGACGCCGACGCCTTATTGGGCGCAATCCATCATGGCGGGGCTTGCGCGTCGGCGGTTCAAAGATGCCTACGACGCCGAACGCGGCGTCGTGTCCTTCCTGCAATCGCGCGGCCACCTGAAGCCGATATGGGCCGCCGTCGAGCCGGAAGAGGCGTCGCGCCCCGATGTGGCGTTCTTCCTGCGCAACAACCCGGGTTACGACCACGGCGACGAGCTCGTGTGCCTGACGGAACTCTGCTCCGGCAACCTGCGTCCGTTGGCCCGCCGCGTGTTCGACCAAGGCGAGGGCAATTGAACGGATGGGGCCAGATTCTCGCCGCGGCGCGTAGCGAACGCGACGTTTTCGAGTTGGCTTGTGCCACACCGCGCGCCTCGCAAGGGGCGCTGCTGCGGCGAATTCTCGAAGCGAACGCCGACAGCGATTTCGGGCGCGCGCACCGCTTTGCAGCCATCGGCTCGCTGGAAGAATTCCGCGCGCGCGTGCCGATACGCGGCTATGAGGAATTTGCGCCGTGGCTCGACCGCGTCGCTGCGGGCGAGGCCTCGGTCCTCACCTGCGAGCCGGTGATCGCATTCGAAGAGACCGGCGGGAGCAGATCCGGCCGGAAGCTCGTTCCCTACACCGCGTCGAGCCTGCGCGCGTTTGGCGCAGCGGTTCTGCCATGGCTCTCGACATTGGCGCAGCACCGTCCGGGGGCGTTCGCGGGCAAGGCCTATGTGGCGATCAGTCCCATGACGCGGCGGCCGCGTCGCATTGACGGGATTCCGGTCGGGCTCGCTGATGAGGGCGCCTATCTCGGCGCCGAACTCGTTGCAGCATTCATGGACGTGCTGGCCGTGCCGCCCGCGGTGGCCAGTCTCACCGACGCCGATGAATGGCGGTTCGCGACGCTCGCTTATCTGCTGGCGTCAGCCGATCTCACGATTGTCTCGATCTGGAGTCCAACCTTCCTGATCAGTCTGCTCGATGCAATTCCGGGGCTTGCCGAGCCGCTGGCGAGAGCAATTTGCGACGGGATGACCGGGATTGCGGCCGATCCGGCGCGCGCGAAGTGCATCGATGCGGCACTGGCGCAAAACCCCATCGATACCGAGCGACTATGGCCACGGCTCGACACGGTGAGCGCCTGGGCCGACGGCGCTTCGCGATTCTATGCGCGGCGGCTGGCCGAGATGCTGCCGCATAGCGTCCTGCAACCGAAAGGACTGCTGGCGACCGAGGGCGCGGTGACGACCAACTGTTGCTTGTCGTGGCCGGTGCCGGCTCTGACCAGTGCGGTCCTGGAATTCGTCGACGAGGCCGACACGCCGCATTGGTGTGACGAACTGCAAGTCGGCGAGAGCTATCGTGTCGTCATGACCCATCACGGTGGCTTCTATCGTTACGATCTCGGGGATCGGCTGTGCTGTCGCGGCCACGCCGGGCCGTTACCGATGCTTGAATTCGTCGGTCGGGAGGTCATGAGCGATCTTGTCGGCGAAAAGCTCAGCGAAGCTTTCATCAGCGAGGCCTTAAGTCTGGTCGACGGCGCCGCTTGCCTCGCACCGCGTCCGGCACGGCAGGCCGTTCTATGAGCTCCTGGTCGAATCGAGGCGCGCGACCGACCAGCCACTGGCCGCCGCGCTTGTCGACGAACGCCTGTGCGCCAACCCGCAATATGCTTATGCCCGCCGCATCGGCCAACTCGGGCCCGTTGTCATGCGCAACGTGGACGGCCTGTTCGACCGCTATATGCGCGCCACGCTCTTTCCCGGCCGGCGGCTTTCCGACGTCAAACCGCCGACCCTGATCGACGATGCGCGGATTTATGCAGCGATAACAAATCAAGTGGAAAGCCGGATTTCGGACTACCGGTCGTCATTCTTGCCTGACTAAACTTAGACGGGTGATTCGGTGCGGATCGCGAGGCTCATATGAAGATCGCGCTGCTTTCGCCAAAGGGACCGCTCTATCGAAACCGTGGCGGGATTTTCAAAAAGTCGCTGCGCTATCAGCCGCTGACCCTGACCACTCTGGCGGCGCTTGTTCCTGACGAACTGAATATTGAGCTTGTGCTCCACGACGAAGGCACCGGCGACATTTCGCCCGACCTTGCGGTCGATCTGGTGGGGCTTACGGTGATCACCGGCAGCGCGCCGCGTGCCTATGAACTGGCCGCACACTATCGCGCGCGCGGTATCACGGTTGTGCTCGGCGGCCCTCATGTCACGCTGATGCCAGGCGAAGCCCAGCAGCACGCCGATGCCGTTTGCGTTGGCTATGCAGAAGAGACTTGGCCGCAGCTGTTGCGCGATTTTGCCGCCGGGCGCATGCGGCCGCGCTACGACCAGGGTCACGACTTCAAGCTCACCAATCTTCCGTTCCCGCGCCGGGACCTGCTCGACCGTCGGTCCTATTTGACCCAAGCGGTGTTCGAGGCGACCCGCGCCTGCGCTCACGATTGCGAGTTCTGCGTCGTGCCGGTCGCATGGGGCCGCCGCCAGTTCCAGAAACCGGTCGGTCACGTGGTCGAGGATATCAAGCGGGTCGGCAAGCGCCGCATCATCTTCATCGATCTCAACCTGATCTCGGATCGTGCCTATGCGGCCGAGTTATTCGAGGCGCTGGTTCCGCTGCGCGTGCGCTGGTTTGGGCTGTCGACCAGCCTGATCGGCCGCGACCGCGCGCTGATGGAATTGATGGCGAAGAGCGGCTGCGCGGGCCTGTTGATCGGATTCGAGAGCATCTGCGAAGCCAGCCTGGGCGACAGCCGCAAGCGCTTCAATGATCCCGCGCTGTATGCAACGCTGATCCGCGACCTGCACGCGCTCGGCATCAGCATCCAGGGCTGCTTCGTGTTCGGTCACGATCACGATACGACCGATGCGTTCGACGAGACCGTGCAGTTTGCCATCGACGCTGCGATCGATCTTCCCCGTTTCGCAATCCTTACGCCGTTCCCGGGGACGCCGTTGTACCAGCGGCTCGACGGCGAGGGCCGCATCCTCGACAAGAACTGGGAACGCTACGACGGGCAGCACGTGGTGTTCCGGCCCAAGCGCATGACTCCGGCCGCGTTGCAAGCCGGGCACGAGAAGGCCTGGCGCGACGTCTATTCCTATGCCTCGATCGCGCGCCGGCTCGGCGCGTCGCGGGCCCAGCTGCCGATCGCCATCATGGCCAATCTCGGCTACCGCTATTATGCGCATCACCTCGAGACGCATTACACTTGCGATTGGCCGATCGGCTACCGGGAGGCCGCGTAATGCGCCTGACATTGGTGCATCCCGCGGTGGGGCGCCGGTCCGGCGCCGACTACATGCGCACGTGGCAGATGGAGCCGCTGCCGATCGCCGCGCTCGCCGCGCTCACCCCGAAGGATGTCGAGATCGCGTTCTACGACGACCGGATGGAGTCGATCGCTTACGACCGGCCAACCGATCTCGTCGCTATTCCGGTCGAGACCTATACCGCCAAGCGTGCCTACCAGATCGCATCGGAATTCCGCCGTCGCGGCGTGCCTGTGGTGATGGGTGGATTTCACGCCACGCTGATGACGGACGAGGTGAAGGATTACGCCGAGTCGGTGGTCGTCGGCGAGGCCGAGGATTTGTGGCCGCAGGTCATCGACGATGCCCGCGGCGGCCGGCTGCAACCGATCTATCGTTCCAACAGCCAGCCCGACCTCGGCCGGGTGCGCTACGACCGAACGATCTTTCGCGGGCGGCGGTACCTTGCCATAGGCCTGGTCGAGACCGGACGGGGCTGCCGCTTTCCTTGCGATTTCTGTGCGGTGCAAACCTTCTTCCAGCGTACGGCGCGGCATCGGCCGATCGATGCCATCGTTGCGGAGATCGCGAGTCTGAAGGCCGAGAAGCGGCTGTTCTTTTTCGTTGACGACAATTTCGCCGCCGACCTCGCATTCGCGCGCGAGCTTGCCGAAGCATTGGCGCCGCTCAAGGTGCGTTGGGTCACGCAGATGAGTATCAACGCCGCGCATGACGAGGCGTTCCTTGCCGCTCTCGCGCGCGGCGGCTGCAGCGGCGTGCTGATCGGCTTCGAGAGTCTCGACGACAGCGTGCTGCGCGCCATGCGCAAAAGCTTCAACACAATGCGCGGCGGCTTTTCGGTGGCGCTCGCCAATCTCCGGCGTCACGGTATCAGGGTCTACGGCACCTTCGTCTTCGGTTACGACGGCGAACAAGGCGACGCGTTCGACGAGACCGCCGAATTCGCCATCGATAATCGATTCTATCTGGCGGCGTTCAATCACCTGACGCCGTTTCCCGGCACGCCGCTGTTCGCGCGGTTGCAGCGCGAAGGGCGCCTCATCCACGAGCGCTGGTGGCTCGACGAGCGCTACAGCTACAACGGCATTCCGTTTTATCCGGCCGCGATGGCACCCGACGCCGTCCGGCAGGGCTGTCTGCGCGCGCGGCGACGGTTCTATGCGTGGCGCAGCATTCTGCGCCGCGCGTTCGACCCGGTGAACCGGGCCGACGCCTTCATGTTTCGCAATTTCTTCGTGATCAACGGCATGCATC
This sequence comes from uncultured Alphaproteobacteria bacterium, assembly GCA_963831975.1. Classification (GTDB taxonomy): domain Bacteria; phylum Pseudomonadota; class Alphaproteobacteria; order Rhizobiales; family Xanthobacteraceae; genus BOG-931. The sequence continues at coordinate 469,910 of CAWHSO010000007.1, read as the reverse complement.
GCGTTGAGGTCGGTCAACGCGACCATTTTCCTCTCGGAGATGCGAATTGGACCGGAGCGTTGCTCAAGGCGGCGTAAGCGGCCACGAATTCGTTTTCGGCGACCTTGTTTTCAAGGTCGCGCGGCGCGAAGACGACGCCGATTTGCGCCGGCTGTTGCGCGACAACGCGACCGACGGCTGGATTCGGCTGGCGCTGACGCGTGAGCCGGATGCTTTCGCAGCTGCACGCACGATGAGCCCGCACCACGGCTACGTCATTGCGCGAAACCGGCAGACGCAGGAGGCCGTCGGAATGTGCGAGTGGTCGGCTCGCGAATCATTCATCGATGGCGAGCCGCGCTTGCTCGCCTATCTTGGGGCGCTGCGGATTACGCCGCGATACCGCCACCGGGTCGGCGTGCTCAAGGGCGGTTTTGCGGCGGTGCACGGTCTTCTGCATCACCAGCGCGCGACCCCCTATGCACTGACGGCGATCGCAGCCGAGAATCATGCGGCATTGCGGCTGCTCGGCGCCAAGCTGCCGGGCATGCCGACCTATCATCCGCTCGAAGCGTTTTCGACCTTCGCGCTGCGTCCGCGCCCGACTTCGCCGGCGGCCTTCGTTGAACGCGCCAGTACCGAAGATCTCCCGGCGATCGCTGTGTGTCTCGCACGTTCGTATCGGGCTTTACAATTCGCGCCGGTCTGGCGCGTTCGCGACCTTGGCGATCCGGATCGGTGTCGAGGCCTCAAGCCAGAGGACTTTCTCGTCGTCCGCCGCGGGCCGGGAATTGCCGCCTGCGTTGCGTTATGGGACCAGAACGAATTCAAGCAGACGGTGATATGCGGCTATGCCGGATGGCTGCGTTGGGCGCGGCGTCTGGTCAATCTTGCCGCGCCACTCCTCGCCATGCCGCATCTGCCCGCGGCCGGCCGACGCCTAAGACAGATCTATCTGTCGCACCTTGCGGTCGAGCAAAACGATGCGGAGCTTTTCCGTGCGCTGATCGACGCGGCGCTCGCCGAGGCTCACCGGCGCGGATTTGGGTTGGCGCTCGTCGGCCTGGCAAAGCGGCATCCGCTCGCTCTGGTCCTGCGTCGCTTTTATCGGCCGCGCGAATACCAGACGCTGCTGCATCTGGTGGATTGGCGCGACGCGCGTGAGACCGCAGCCTTGCCGGACGCGCGTCTGCCGCATGTCGAGATCGCGGTGCTCTGATGCAACACATCACTTTCCTGCGGCCCAGTCTCGGCGAAGGGTTTTCCACCGACGCCATGACGCCGCTGGTATTCTCGATCCTCAAGGCTCGCACGCCGCCCGGTATCGCGACAACCATGATCGACGAGCGGGTCGAGCCGTTACGCATGGTGCCGACCGATCTCGTTGCCATGACGGTGGAGACGTTTACGGCGCGACGCGCTTATCAGATCGCCGCGCGCTACCGCAGCGAGGGCGTTCCCGTCGTCATGGGCGGACATCATCCGTCCATGCTGCCCGATGAAGCGCTACGCCATGCCGATGCGGTGGTGGTCGGCGATGCCGAAGGTATCTGGGAAAAGGTGGTTGCGGACGCCGCCGCAGGTCGGCTGCAACGGCTATATCGCGGAACACCCGGCGACGGCGGCGCCGCGGTCTACGACCGCAGCATCTTCGCCGGCCGGCGCTATGCGCCGATTTCGCTGCTGCAGGCCGGCCGCGGCTGCCGCTTTGCCTGCGACTTTTGCTCGATCCACGCCTTTTACGGGACCTATCGGGCGCAGCGCGATCCGGCCGACATCGTGGCGGAGATGCGCACGCTGCCGCCGCGCCGCCTGGTGTTCTTTGTCGACGACAATCTGTATTGGCGCCGCGACGCCTTCGAGGCGCTCATGCGCGCACTTATCCCGTTGAGGATGCGCTGGTGCTGCCAAATCACCATCGACATCGCCAAGGACGATGCGTTGCTGGACCTGATGGCGCAAGCCGGCTGCGCGCTGGCGCTGATCGGCTTCGAGTCGCTCGATCGCGCGAGCCTGGTGCAGATGCGCAAGAAATGGAACGGGGTTGCCGGCGGATATGACGAGGTCGTACGCCGCTTTCATGCGCGCGGGATCATGATCTACGGCACCTTCGTATTCGGCTATGACGCCGACACGCCGGCAAGCTTCGATCGTGCCGCAGCCTTCGCCTGCGAGCAATCACTGTGCATCGCCAACTTCAATCCGCTCACGCCGATGCCCGGCACCGGGCTCTACGATCGCCTGCGCACGGAAGGCCGGCTGGTGCGCGACGCATGGTGGCTCGATCCGTCCTATCGCTATGGCGACGCGATCTTTACGCCACGCGGGATGTCGACCGACGAGTTGAGCAAGGGGCCGATGCGGGCACGGCGGGCATTCTACGGCTGGCGCTCGATTGCCGGGCGCGTGCTGCGCGGCGCGCCGATGTGGCGCGACCCCTACAAGATCGGAACCATGCTGCTGGCCAACTGGATTTCGCGGCGCGAGATCGGGCGCAAGCAAGGTCGGCCGCTGGCAACCCGCAGTCACATCGATCTTGCCGAGGTCATGCCATGAAACTCACGCTCATCAAGCCCACCATCGGCCGCATGACGCATAGCCTCTATGTCGACGAGGCGCGCATGGAGCCGCTCAACCTCGGTGTCCTTGCGGCACTGACGCCCGGGGATGTCGATGTCGTCATGTACGACGACCGGATGGAGCCCATTCCGTATCAGGAGCCGACCGACCTGGTCGCGATCACGGTCGAGACTTACACGGCGCGCCGCTCTTACGAGATTGCCGATGAGTACCGCCGCCGCGGCGTGCGGGTGATCATGGGTGGATTTCAACCCACTTTCGTGCCCGACGAATGCGCGGCTCATGCCGACTCGATTTTCATCGGCGACGCAGAGACCGCCTGGGCAACGGTGATAGAGGACGCCCGCCGCGGCGAGCTCAAACCGCGCTACCACGCACTTCCCGGCCGTCCGCAGACCGGCGTGCTGACGCGACGCGATATCTATAGGGGCAAGGGCTACCTGCCGATCAGCCTGCTGCAGTTCTCGCGGGGCTGCCGTTTTGTATGCGACTTCTGCGCGGTCACGAAATATTTCGACAAGAAGCATTATCTGCGCGCGATCGACGAGACGCTGGCGGAGGTCGCGGACGCCGATCATCGGCTGCTCTTCTTTGTCGACGATAACATCGCTTCCAATCGGAGCGCGCTCAAGGAGCTCTGCCGTGCGCTCATTCCGATGCGGGTCAATTGGGTGAGTTAAGCCTCGCTCGACATCACATCGGATCGCGAAGCGATGAAGCTGATGGTCGATGCCGGATGCCTCGGCCACATTATGGGCTTCGAATTGATCACCCGCGCGAGCATCAAGGAAGCCAAGAAGTCGCCGAACATGCCGAAGTTCGACCAGTATGCGACGCAAATCCGCATCCTGCGCGAATACGGGCTGCAGACTTGGGCGGCATTCACGCTGGGCTACGATCACGACACGCTCGACTCGGTGCGTGCGACGCTCGACTTCGCGTTGGAGAACCGTTTCACCTTCGCGGCCTTCAACATCCTCATGCCGTATCCGAACACGCCATTATACGAGCGGCTCGCCCGTGAAGGCCGCCACCTCTATGACGGCCAATGGTGGCTGCATCCGAAATACCGCTTCAACGATGCGTCCTTTGTGCCGGCTCGGATGACCGCCGACGAGCTGACGGCGGTCTGCTACGAGGCGCGCCAGGCGTTCAACCGCATCCCGGCGCTGTTGTGGCGCTTCTCGGACTTGAAAACAAATATGCGCACGCTGCGACGGATGTCGACATTCTGGCGCTTCAATCCGGTGTTTCGACGCGAGGTGTTCAAGAAACACGGGATGTTGTTCGGCCATTTTCGCCATTGCTGACGTTGTCACCGTTCCGTGCCGACGAAGAGAGAAAAATGCGACGGGTATTCGAGTTCTATCAGTATCTCGCCCCTGCGATGCTGACGCCGCTCGCCGCATGGCTGTGGTGGCGGCACTATGACGGCAACACGGCGCTGGCGACGATCGCGCTGCTGGTGCCGATCGCTTATGCCTATATCGTGCCGGGCATCGGCACCAATGTCCTGCGCGTCTGGGAGTTCGACACGCGGCTGCGGCTTGGGCGCTTTCGGCCGCATCATGGTTTTGTCTTCGGCAGTGCGACCGCCATGCTGGTGCTGCCTGTGATTGGCGGGCTGCAAGCCGCCCCCACGGCGCTCGACATCCTTATTCGCGGCGCCGCCGCGGGATGTGCTCTCGGCGTCGTCAATTGGGGCTACGACGCGGCCGCCCTCGATGCTGGGATTCTCAAGGTTTACAACCAGCCGTGGGCCGATGGACGGGGATCGTGGTCGATCGCGAGCGACTATGCACTCTGGTTCTTCGGCGGTTTTGGCTTCATTTACGCGGCGGGGCTGAAATTGGCCGAAAGGGCGCTGCTCGCGGAATCCGGTTTCGTTCGCGCGAGCGTCGTCGGACTCGGCCTGCTCGCCGGTACGGTGCTGCTGCCGACTCTCGGTTACATGATCCAGTCTTATGCGCGGCACGGCCATCACGGCTGCCGCCCGATCGTGCGGGCCACAGAATGACGAAACGTTGGCTCGATCCCGTCGATATTGAGCGCCTCGCCGCGGACCCTGCGCGACGCATGCAGATGCCACAGATCGCCACAATCGATCTGCGCAAGCCCCTGGTACCGGAGCAATACACTCAGCTTTATTACACGCCGATCTACCGCGGCCTGCATTACGAGCACCGGCTGCGTTACAACCAGCTGTTCGGCGTGCGCATCAACGAATATATCATGATGCTCGAGGCCGATCTGGTTGAGCGCTTGCTCGCACCGCTGCGTCATCATCGCAATGTAGCCGGCAACGCGGCATTGGTGCGTTGCATCGATATCATGATCGAGGAGGAGCGGCAGCACTATCGTTGCTTCGCCGCGCTCAATCGGGCTTGTTTCCCTGAGCTATATGAGAACAGCGAGCGTTACTTCTCCGATCTGCCATGGACGACACGCGCACTGTTTGCGGCCGTCGGGCTCGTCGCAGGCCGGCTTAACTTCGCGCTCTGGTACCTCATGGCCATGGAGGAATCATCAACCGCGCTGGCGCGGGATTTGACCCGGAATCGCTCGACTGCGCTCGGCGAGATCGAGCCGGCATTCGCCGAGGTCCACTGCGAGCACCTCAAGGATGAGCTGCGCCATCTCCAGATCGACGGCATCGTCATCGATCTCTGTGCGGCTCGCGCCAGTCGCCCGACGCGGCTCCTCAATGCGGCATTATTCAAGTCGATGCTTGGCGCGATCACACGGCCGACGCGCGCGGGCTCCGGCATCAAGGTCATTCGCGAGTTGGTGCGGCAGATGCCGGAGCTGGCCTGGCGCGAAGAACAGATGATCGCAGAAGTGCTGTCGCTCAGAAGCGACACTGCGTTTCAGGCAAGCCTGTTCAATCGCCAGGCGATGCCGTTGACGTTCGGCGTGTTCGATGGGTCGGCGGAGCTCGGCAATCTCGGCAACGCGATGGTGGGTTATGACCGTCGCTGATCGCATCGTGGAGCGACGCGGGCTTACGATCTACACGCTCGCGCTCAACTACCTGCCGCTGGCGCAGCTCATCGCCGGCGCGGCCGTCATCGCGACGCAGACAACGTCGATCGGTGAAGCGATTGTCTGGTCGCTGGCTTGGCTTTATCTTCTGCCGCCGCTGGTCTGCCGTTTGACGCTGATCGTTCTTGGCGCGCCTCACGGCCGCGCACTTTCGCAACAGGATCGCGCCTACAAGGTGTGGTGGTTCACCTACCAATGGCAGGTCGTGTTCAACCGTCTGCCCTGGCTGGATGAAGTTCTGCGCCTGGTGCCGGGCCTCTATTCACTATGGCTTTCCATGTGGGGCGGCCGGGTCAGCCCGCTGGTCTATTGGGCGCCGGGATCCCTCGTGATCGACCGGCCCCTGGTCATCGTCGAGGCAGGCGCGGTCATCGGCACCGGAGCAGGCTTGGTCGGTCATGCCGGCACGCTCGCGCCCGATGGCTCTTACCAAATCGAGATCGGAGCGCCGCGCGTCGGCCGCGGCGCCATGATGGGCGTGCGCTCCGGCCTGTCTGCCGGCGCCGAGATCGCGCCGGGGCAGTTGTTGCCGGCCGGCCGCATGATTAAGCCATTCATGCGTTGGAACGGCACCGCGAAACGCAATGTCGCTGGCGCATCGGACAACGACGATGCCTGATCTCTCCAGAACCGCGACCGAGGCGAATATCGAGCCGCTGACGATCCCTGTCTGGCTCAACATCGGCATCGGCACGGCCGCGGCGGCGGTTGCGATCGCGTGCCTCTGGCTCGCCAGTCATGCGCCGCACTGGAGCGTCCTCGTCGGCGCCGCTTGCGTATTCTCGTTCGCCAACAACACGATTTTTTCTCTGCTGCACGAATGTGTGCACGGCTCGTTTCACCCGGACCGTCGCGTCAATGACGGCGCCGGCGTGCTGTTCGCGGCGTTTTTTCCGACCGCTTTCACGATCCAACGCGTCAGTCATTTCGGGCATCACCGGCGCAACCGCACCGATCTGGAGCTGTACGACTACTTTCTGCCGCACCAGTCGCGCTGGCTGAAGACCTATTGGATTTATTGCCTGCTCACCGGATTCTATTGGGCGGTCATACCGGTCGCCGGCCTCGCCTATCTCGCCTGTCCGCTCATCTTTCGCAGCCGCGCATTCCAGAATGGTCCGGCAAAATGGTGGAGCTTTGAGGAGTTCGTCCGCGACGTCGCTGACGAACCGGTTGGCGGGGTGTGGCCGGAGGCGGCATTCACCTTTGCATTTCAGATCGGTTTGTGGCTCGCGTTCGATCTCGACTGGGTAGGATGGATTGCGTGTTATTGGGCGTTCGGGCTGAACTGGAGTTCGCTGCAATATGCCGACCACGCCTGGAGCCCACGCGACGTCAAGGAAGGGGCATGGAACCTGCGGTTTTGGCCGGCGACCCAAGCGATCTTCCTCAATTACAATCTTCACCTCGTGCATCACCGGCGGCCGGACATTCCGTGGGTTCATTTGCCGCGCTTCGTGTCCGCAGCCGATCCGAAGCCATCCTTCTGGTCGATCTATTGGTCGCTCTGGGGCGGCGCCCGTGCCGCGCCGTTCGACGAAACCGCCGTATCGCCGCGTTCACTTGCGCAACTCGTCGAGCCGCAACGATGAGCGGAAAATCCCACATCTTGCCGCCATGGCGGCGCCTGCTCGTTGGGATTTTAGGGGCCGCTGTCGTCTCTGTCGCATTTTTTCCGATCTATCTCGGCGGCGCGGCCACCAGCGGAATTCTGGATCACCGCCTGCATCTTTTCGCTGCGTGGGAGCTCGCGCTGCCGTTTTGGCCGCCGATGATTGTGCCGTATCTATCGATGTTCGTGCTTTTTCTCACGCCGCCGCTCCAGCTCGACGAGCTCGAACTGGCTGAGCTGGTACGGCGACTCATCGTCGCCAGCCTCATTGGCGGCGCGATCTTTCTCTGCCTGCCGAGCGAGATCGGCTTTGCCGACCGGCACGATGCCGGCATCTGGCAACCGATCTATGACTTCGTCTACGCCATCGATGTCCCTGCCAATGCGGTACCGTCGTTCCACGTCATCTACACGACGACGATTCTGCTCGCCTTTATCGATGCCGCAACGCCCAAATTGCAAATCGTCTACATGATCTGGCTGTTCGTGGTCTGCGCGTCGACCGTGCTGACGCATCGCCATCACCTGTTGGACGTCGCCGGCGGCCTCGCCATCGCATTTGGCGTACGGGGATGGTCGCGTCGACGCGCTCCAGTGAGCTTGCCTGCCTCTTACGGTTCCTCACAGACGGGAGTCGCCCAATGAAAGCGATCGCACTTCGCGTGGCGCTGCTTTTTCTCATCGGCACCAAGATTGCAATGGCACAGAGCGCAACAGAGGCCGCCGATCACGATGCCCTGCGGAAATTGAAGAGTGACGTGATCAATGCGATCAACACGCGCGATCTCGCCAGCATGGACACGCTCCTGCATAAGCCTTTTCTCGCCACAACGATCACCCAGGACTCCTTCAACAATGCCGCAAGTTTCAAAGCCTGGTTTGAAGGTCTGTTCACGCGGCCGCTCCTGCGCCTCACCGGCATCCATATGGAAGCGGATGCCGATGAGTTGGCGCAGATCTACACCGGCACCTTCGCGGTCGCGCGCGGCAGCACCACGGAACGATATGAGCTTGCCGACGGACGCGGTTTCGACATCAAAGGTCGATGGACGGCGACAGCCATCAGTGAAAACGGGCGATGGACGGTTCTTGCCATCCATGACGGTACGAACTTCCTCGATAATCCGGTCATCAATACAGTCGAAAGGAAAACCTTCTCTTTTGCAGCTGGCGGCGCCGGGATCGGGGCCGTCATCGGTATTCTGCTCGGCTTTTTCATCGGTCGCCGGCGCGTAAAAGCCGCATGACGCGCGCTGATAATGCGACACTGCAGGTTCTTCAATTAGAAGGACTGCCGTGTTGGGCTCGTTCCGGCTTTGCACGAACAAAAGGTGCCGCCGCGCGCGGACGTGCAGCGGCGATCCGGCCGCCTGCAATTTGAGGCTTTGGCACCTACAGAAGAAAAAGCTCAAGACGTTGCGTAGCCGCTACCACAAGTTCGCGGTGCTGCTGAGTGACTGAGGCGCCGCGAAAAGCTCTACTGCGCGGCAATGTGGTTGTCGCGGATCACGCCGCCCCAGAGCTTTATCTCGCGCGCGAGCAGGGCGCTCGCGGCCTCGGGCGTTTCCTCGGCTGTCGGGAATTCCTCCATGCCGCCGTCGGCGAACGTCTTTTGCACCCGGGCATCGGCGAGCGCGGCGCGCAGCGCGACGTTGAGCTTGTCGATGATCGGGCGCGGCGTGCCGGTCGGCGCCAGCAGCATGTGCCAGAAATCGATGTCGAGCTTCTTGTAGCCGAGCTCGCCCATGGTCGGCAGGTCCGGCAGGCCGGCAAAGCGCTTGCGGCCGATGATGGCGTAGGCCTTGAGCTTGCCGGACTGCACCAGCGGCGCAGAGACCACGGCCGATTGCGATTCCAGATCGACTTCGCCGGACAACAGATCGACCAGCGCCGGGCCGGCGCCGCGATACGGCACCTGCGTGACCTTGACGCCGAGCTCCTCGGCGATCAGCACGCCGGCGAGATGGGCGTAGGAGCCGACGCCGGCGTGGCCGACCTTGATGCTCTGGCCGGGCTCCTTCATCCAGCGCAACAGCTCGGCGAAATTGTTCGCCGGCAAGCTCGGCCGCCCGGCCAAGGTCGAAGCCGCGGTGTTGATGAGGCCGATGGTGACGAAGTTCTTTTCGGCGTCGAAATTGAGGTCTTGATAAAGCGCCATGCCGGCCGCCAGCGCCACCTGGTGGATCAGGATCGTATAGCCGTCGGGGTTGGCGCGCGCCGCCTTGTCGGCGGCGCGCATGCCGCCGGCGCCGCCGATGTTCTCGATCACGATCGGCTGGCCGAGCGATTTCTGCAGCGGATCCTGGATGATGCGCGCGATGGCGTCGGTGGCGCCGCCGGGCGGGAACGGCACCAGCATGGTGATGGGGTGATCGGGATAAGTCTGCGCCGCGGCGGCGCCGTTCAGCAAAATAAAGGCGGCAAAAACCGCGAACGCACGTGCGAAAATCATAAAGCCTCCCCGGGATCATTGATCGATGTGCGGCGACAACGGCCGATTGCATCGATAATCAACCGTTTGCTGCGGCTGCCGCAAGTCCAATGCAGGACGTGCGCGGCTTCGACGCAGCTATTTGACCCGCGCGACGTAATAGGCGAGGTCCAAAATCTGCTCGTCGGTGATCGGCGCGATAACGTCGGCCATCGACGAATCGTAGCCGTGACGCGAATTGTCCTTGTAACCGCGCAGCGCCTTGACCAGATACTCCTCGCGCTGGGCGCGGATGCGGGGAACGTTCTGCTGGCCGGAAAAATCCGGCAAATGGCAAAAGTTGCAGCGGTTCTGCTCGACCAGCGCCTGGGCGCGCTGCATGCGGGCGTCGTCCACCGGGCCGGAAGCGGGCTGCGGCGCCGGCAACTTGGAAATAATGTCGGCGAAGTTTTGCAGATCGTCGTCGGACAGCCCCTTGGTCATGTCGTTCATCGGATCGGCGACGCGCATCCGTTCGCGAAACATCAGGAGCTGGACGGTGACGTAGAACGCCTGCTGGGCGCCGAGCGACGGCACGTTTTCATTTTGCGACTGGCCGTTCTCGCCGTGGCAGGCGAGGCAGGTCGGCAATCGCTCCTTCACCGTCTGTGCGGATACCGGAAGCGCCACAAAGCATCCAAGCGCCAAAACCGCGGCGAAGCTGCGCATCAAACAATCGCCTCCTGGAGCATGATCCCGAAAAGTGGAAACCGGTTTTCGGATAAGATCATGTTCAAACAAAAATTCTAGAAAACAGGTCGAGGGCGAACGCCGCCCTCGACCATTTCGTCAACTTCGCTTGCGAGACTGCTTCTAACGACCCGCGACTTTTTTGCTCGGGCCGTAGGTGAGGCGCCAGATCGCGCCGTTCCAGTCATCGGAGATCAGCATCGAGCCGTCCGGCATGTTCATCACGTCGACCGGCCGCGCGACGTAATTGTTGTCGGGCTGCAGGAAGCCGGTGATGAACGGTTCGACCGATTTCACGGAACCGTCCTTGTTGAGCTTGACCAGCGCGATGTCGCCGCCGAACTTTTTGGTCTTGTTCCACGAGCCGTGGCGGGCGACGAAGATCTGATCGCGATATTCCGACGGGAACATCGTGCCGGTGTAGAACCGCATGCCCAGCGCTGCGGCGTGCGGGCCCATCAGAGCGATCGGCGGCACGTAGTCCTTGCAGTCGTGGCCCCAGCCCCATTCCGGATCGGGAATATTGCCCTGGTGGCAATACGGCTCGCCGAAATCCTGGCCGAGCTTGGTGATGCGGTTGAGCTCGTCGTTGGGCAAGTCTTCCGACATCCAGTCGCGGCCGTTGTCGGTGAAGTAGAGCTCGTGCGTCTTCGGATTCCAGTCGAAGCCGACAGTGTTGCGGATGCCGAAGGCGATCTTCTCGGCGCCGGTGCCGTCGAGGTTCATGCGACGAAGCTGCCCGTGGGCGTCGTCGTGCAGCACGTTGTTGCCGGGCTGGCCGACTTCGAAATAGAGCTTGTTGTCCGGGCCGATGGCCAAAAATTTCCAGCCGTGGGCCTCGTCCTTGGGCAGATCCTTGTAGATCACGACCGGCTTCGGCGACTTGTCGATCTGGTCTTCGACATTGTCGATCTTGGAAATCTGCGACAGCTCGGCGATGTAGAGCGTGCCGTTCTTGTAGGCCACGCCGTTGGGGCGATAGAGGCCGGATACCAGCACATGGACCTGGCGTTTGCCGTCCCTGTTGGTGATGGCATAGACCTTGTCCTGCAGGCGCGAGCCGACGAACACCGTGCCTTTTTCGTCGAGCGCCATCGAGCGCGCATTGGGCATGCCGGCGGCATAGACCTCGATGTTGAAACCCTTTGGCGCCTTCAGCTTGTCGAGCGGCAGTTTGTTCTCCGCGGTGGCGAGCGGCGGCGACGGCACCGGCGCGAGTTTTGCGGCGGCTGGGTTGCTGTCCGGGCGGCCGATCAGCGGCGAGCCGGGCGGCAGTGCGGCTGCGGCCGCGGGAGCCGCGGCCGGCGCGGGCGCGGCGGCAGCCGGAGCTGGGGCCGGTGCAGGCGCGGGCGCCGGTGTGGGCTCTGGAGCCGGTGTCGCGGCAGGAGCGGCGGCAGCAGGAGCGGGCGCTTGCGCAGGCGCGTCTTGCGGCTGTTGGGCCAGCGCTGTGGTGGCCAGAAGAGCGAGTGTCGCGGCCAGCAACGTGCCGCGCGGTACGCGTCTCATCATAACATTCCTCCCGAGTGCGGAAGTCCGGTCCCTGCCGGCTTCCTTAATCGGCAGTGTCCGACATTTCGACCCCTACGTGCAATCGGGTCGCGCACGATTCAACGAATTATTGATCGCGGCTTCGTCCGCGCGTCACATGCGCCGGTAGGCGTAGGGCGCGTCGTCCTGGAGGCCTGCGAGCGCCGCGACCTCATGGTGGCGCGGCGAAAAATGGCAGACCGGATCGGTGGCGGCGGCGTCGCCGGTGAGCGCAAAGGCCTGGCAGCGGCAGCCGCCGAAATCGATATCGCGCCGATCGCAGCTCTTGCACGGTTCCTTCATCCAAGACGTGCCACGGAAGGCATTGAAGGCCGGTGAATTTTTCCAGATATCGGCAAGCGAATGCTCGCGCACCGACCAGAATTCGAGGCCGGGGATCGACTCGGCGGCATGGCATGGCAGCACTTTGCCCTTCGGCGTCACATTGAGCGAGCGCCGGCCCCAGCCGCCGACGCAGGGTTTCGGCAGCCGCGCATAATAGTCCGGCACCACGGCGTCGATGACGATTTCGCCGTGATGACGTTTGCGCAAATCCTCGACCGCGGCGGCGGCGCGCTTGACCTGCTCGGCGCTCGGCATCAACGCCGCACGGTTGCGCAACGCCCAGCCGTAATATTGCACGTGGGCGATCTCGACCCGGCTGGCGCCGAGCGCAAGCGCCAGTGCGACCATCTCTTCGATGCAGTCGATATTGGCGCGATGCACCACGACATTGACCGTGAGCGGAATTTTCAAGGCCACGACTTCGGCGGCCAGCGCGCGCTTGCGGGCGAAGGCGCCGTCATAGCCGGCGATGTGGTCGGCGCTCTTCTGTTCGCTGTCCTGGATCGAAATCTGCACGTGATCGAGCCCGGCATCGGCGAGTTTTTGCAGCGTGTCCGCGGTGATGCCGACCGCCGAGGTGATGAGGTTGGTGTAAAGGCCGGCGTCATGGGCCGCGGCAGTGATCTCGACCAGATCGCGCCGCGCGCCCGGCTCGCCGCCGGAGAGATGCACCTGCAAGACCCCGAGCGCCGCGGCCTCGGCGAACACCCGTGCCCACGTCGCCGTGTCGAGCTCATCGTCGCGCGGATCGAGCGCAAGCGGATTGGAGCAATAGGGGCAGCCGAGCGGACAGCGGTGCGTCAGCTCGGCGAGAAGACCGAGCGGGGTGTGCAAAGGCACGGTCCCATTCGCCGCCATCACAGCTCCAACAGCTTCTTGTCGGCGAGCCCGCGCAACATCGCCGTCACGTCGGCGAGAATGCGCTCGCGCGGCGCGTTGAAGGTCTTGGCCAGATCGTCGACGATCGCGTCGAGCGTCGCCTCGCCGGTGCAGCGCTTGACGATCTCGACCGCAATGGTGTCGGCCTTGAACACCCGCTCCGGCGCCAGCAGCACCCAGCCGCCCTGCGCCTCGCTGTGCACCAGCCGGACGCCGCGCGGCAGCCGCGGGCGGGCATCGGCGGCGATGGGCGTGGCTTCGCTCACGACTATTCCTTCGGCACGAAAGCGCCGGGCGGAATGTGGCCCGGCGCCACATAGGCATGATAGAGCGCATCCAGCATCGCCCATAGCACGCCGCATTTGAATTCGAGCGCGGCCAGGACCAGCTGCTGCTCGTCGGGCGTGCGCGCATGGCGCTTGACGTAATCGAGCGCAAAGCGGGAATCGCGCTCGGCCAGCGGTGGGCGCTGCGAGAAATAGGCCAAGGTCTCCGCGGTGACGAAGTCGTAGCTCTTGAGCATGCCGTCAATGCGCTCGCTGATGATTTGCGGCGAGAACAATTCGGTGAGCGAGGAGGCGACGGCCTCGAGCAGCGTTTTTTCCCGCACGAAATGCACATAGGCTTCGACGGCGAACTTGGTTGCCGGCAACAGCCCGCGCAGCGACATCACGTCATCGCGGGCAAGCCCGAGCCCGTCGGTGAGCTTGAGCCAGCGCGCGATGCCGCCTTCGCCGTCGCGCTCGCCGTCGTGATCGGTAAGCCGGCTGCGCCATTCGCGGCGCGTCGCCTGATCCTCGCAGCGCGCGATCAGGCTCGCGTCCTTGATCGGGATCATCGCCTGATAATAGTAGCGGTTGAGCGCCCAGGCCTGGACCTGGCCCTTGGAGCATTCGCCGCCGTGCAAGAGCTTGTGGAACGGATGCAGCCGGTGATAACGCCGCGCGCCGATGTCGCGCAGCGCGGCTTCGAGTTCCTGCGGCGTCATCAGCTTCACAACACGACCTCCAGGCCGTCTTCCGCGATCTCCCAGCCCGCTGCGACGACGCGCCCGCGTTCGGGCGAGCCGTCGATCAGGATCGGATTGGTGTTGTTGATGTGCACGAAGATGCGGCGCGCGCGCAAGCCGGCCAACGCTGCGAGCGAGCCGTCCGGGCCGTCGAGCGGCATGTGGCCCATGCGCCGGCCGGTCTTCTCTCCGGTGCCGGTCGCGATCATCTCGTCGTCGCGAAACAGCGTGCCGTCGAAGAAGATCACGTCGGCCCGCGCCAGGCGCTGCATCACGGCGGGCGTGATCGCGGCGGCGCCCGGCACAAAAGCGAGCCGCGAGGTGCCGTTTGAAATCTCGACGCCGACATTGGCGGCGCTTTCGCTTGCGGTGTCGGGATCGTCGCCTTCGAGATAGAGCGGCACCTTGCCGGGCACGATGAAGAGTTCCGCTTCGATGCCATAGCCGAGCGCAAAGCGCTCGCCAGGCACCACGGCGCGGCGCGATACCGTGTCGGGCGCGAGGGCGGCAAACATCGGATTGTCGGCGATTGCCGCCAAAGTCGCGGCGGTGGCGCAAAGCGTGAATGGCGAACGCTCGCGCAGGCTGAGCAGGCCCGCGGTCTGATCGATCTCCGCGCCGGTCAGCACCACGGCGACGATCGGGCTGCCGCGCGCATTGTCGTGTGCTTGGCCGCGCGGATGCAGGGTTTGGTTCGCCTGGATTTGCGCGCGCAGGTCGGGTGAAGCGTTGAGCAGAATCCAGCGCTCGCCGTCAGCCGAAACGGCGAGGCTCGCTTGGGTGCGTGGCTTGACGCGCTGGTCGCCGGCCCAGGCGAGGCGGCAGACCGCACACCGGCAATTCCATTGCGGAAAGCCGCCGCCCGCCGCAGCACCGAGAACGATGGCGGCAAGCTGGCTCAATTCGCGACCCATTCACGAGGATCGCGTTCGCGTCGTGAATCAGAACTCGGCCGGCAGATAGCCGTTGATCTCGAGGCCGATGCAGATTTCGACGAGGGTCGGAGTTGTCCACGCCATGGTCGTTTCCTTTCGGGCCGGTCTTTAGGCCGGCCGCACAGCACGAAATATAAGCATAGCATAGTTCGCGGGCGCACCCGCCGACAAGGGGGTGCGGCGGCTGGCAGGGCCGGCAAAGCCCTGTGCCGTGGGCAAGGCTCGGGGCCGCGCCCCGGCCCATTTCATGGGGCTTTGTGGGCGCCAGCGCATTCGGGGCACATTGCCACGCTCTCTTTCCACGCGCACCAAATGAGGGCATCCTGTGCCCGACACTGTCGCGTCAGGTTCGACCCGGGGCGGCCCGACCGGTGCCATAAAACGAAAAACCGCTTCTGGAGGAAACCATGAGTTCCCGCATAACCAGGCGCAGCGTCAATACCGGGATCGGCGCCGCGCTCATTTCGCCCGCACTGGTCAGAGCGCCCGCTTACGCCCAGGGCGGCGGCGCGCCGATCAAAATCGGCTTCGGCATGGCACTGACCGGCCCGCTGGCGGTCAACGGCAAGCAGGCGTTGCTCGGCGCACAGATTTGGCAGGAAGAGGTCAACGCCAAGGGTGGCCTGCTCGGCCGCCAGGTCCAGCTGATCAACTACGACGACCAATCCAATCCAACGACCGTGCCGGGCATCTACACCAAGCTCCTTGAGATCGACAAAGTCGACCTCATCGTCAGCGGTTATGCCACCAACATGGTCGCGCCCCTTATTCCGATCGCGATGCAGAAGAACAAGACATTGCTCAGTCTGTTCGCGCTCGATGCCAACGCCGACTTCAAATATCCGAAATACTTCTCCTACATCCCGACCGGGGGACCTAATCCGAAGCAGACCATCAGCGAAGGTTTCTTTCAGGTCGCGGCGGCGCAAAGCCCGAAGCCGAAGACCGTGGCGATCGCGGCCGAGGACGCCGAATTCTCGCGCAACGCCGCCGAAGGCGCCCGCGCCAATGCCAAGCAATATGGCTTCGAGGTCGTATACGACAAAAGCTACCCACCGAACACGACCGACTACTCGCCGGTGATCCGCGCCATCCAGGCGGGCAATCCCGATCTCCTCGTTATCTGCTCGTACCCGCTCAGCTCGGTCGGCATGTTGATGTCGGCCAATGAGCTCGGCCTGAAACCGAAGATGATGGGCGCCGCCATGGTCGGGTTGCAGGCGACTGCCATCAAGGAGAAGCTCAAAGGCAAGCTGAACGGCGTCGTGAATTACGACAACTGGGTGCCGTCGACCAAAATGATGGCTCCCGCCGCGGAGTTCTTCAAAAAATACCAGGCGCGGGCGGCCGGCCAGGGGGTCGATCCGCTCGGCTACTATCTTGGCGGCTGGGGCTATGCCTATTTGCAGGTGTTGGCCCAGGCCGTCGAAGGCTCAAAGAGCATCAACGACGACAAGATCGCGGACTATCTGCGCAACAACGCCGTCAATTCGATCATGGCGGAGGGTGTCAGGTTCGGCAAGAACGGCGAGTGGGTCAAAGCCCATCAGCTGCAGGTGCAATATCACGACATCACCGATGCCGCGAACCTCGAAACCTGGCGCGGTATGAGCTATCAGACGGTGCTCAAGCCGGATGAGGAAAAGACGGGCGCCGTCATCTATCCCTACGCCAACGCGGTGAAGGCTTGAAACGCGATCAACCTCCCCGGCTTGCGGCACGTGCATCCAAGCGTCGAGGTGGGACGCACATTAATCGCATGCTGTTTTCCGCCTCGCCTGTGACCGATCCCGCCGCCTCGGGCTCCGACCCAATCGGCATCATGAACCAAGAAACCACTTCTGGAGGAACACCATGATTTAACGAATAACCCGCCGCGGTGTTGCCCGCGCCTTCGGCGCCATACTTCTCGCGACGGGCCTGGCCGCCGCGCCGTTGCCGGCGTCGGCGCAGACCAAGGACCCGATCAAGATCGGCTTTAGCATGGCGCTGACCGGCCCGCTCGCCGCCAACGGCAAGCAGGCGCTGCTCGGCGCCAAAATCTGGGAAGAGGAAGTCAACGCCAAGGGCGGCCTGCTCGGCCGGCCGGTCCAGCTGGTCTATTACGACGATCAGTCCAATCCGTCGACGGTGCCAGGCATCTACACAAAGCTGCTCGACGTCGACAAAGTCGATCTCGTGGTCGGCCCCTATGCGACCAACATGGTGGCGCCGGCCATTCCGGTCGTCATGCAGAAGAACAAGACCTTCATCGGCCTGTTCGCGCTCGATGCCAACAGCGAGTTCCAGTATCCGAAATATTTCTCGATGCTGCCGTCCGGCCCGACGCCGAAAGAATCCTTCACCGAGGGCTTCTTCCAGATCGCGGCGGCGCAAAATCCGAAGCCGGCGACCATCGCGCTCGCCGCCGAGGACGCCGAGTTCTCGCGCAACGCCTGCGAAGGCGCGCGCAACAACATCAAGAAATACGGCCTCAAGACCGTCTACGATAAAACCTATCCGCCGAACACGACCGACTTCGCGCCGATCATCCGCGCCATACAGGCAGCGGAATCCTGATCTCGTGATCATCTGCTCGTATCCGCTGAGCTCGGTCGGCATGCTGCTGTCGGCCAACGAGCTGGGCTTCAAGCCGAAGATGATCGGCGGCGCCATGGTCGGGCTGCAAGCCACCGTGTTCAAGGACAAGCTCAAGTCCAAGCTCAACGGCATCATCAACTATGAGACCTGGGTGCCGTCGCCGAAATTGCTGGCGCCGGCCGCGGACTTCTTCAAGAAGTACCAGGACCGCGCCAAGGCTGAAGGCGTCGATCCGCTCGGCTATTATCTCGGCGGCTGGGGTTATGCCTATCTGCAAGTGCTGGCCGACGCCGTCACCGGCACGAAAAGCATCGACGACGACAAGCTCGCCGACTACCTGCGCGGCCACGAGTTCAACACCATCATGGCGTCCGGCATCAGGTTCGGCAAAAACGGCGAATGGACCAAGTCCGGGATGATGCAGGTCCAGTATCACGACCTCACCGACGCCGCGAACCTCGATACGTGGCGCGGCATGAGCTATCAGACGGTGCTCACGCCGGCCGACGAGAAGACCGGCAACGTCATTTATCCCTACGAGAAGGCGCTGAAGTAACCGCCGTCATCTGATAAATACCCTCCCCGCGTCGCGGGGAGGGTGCACACTTTCTGCAGGGCAGGAACGAAGAGATCTGAAATGCTGTCTGCCCACCTCCCTCGTCGGCTCCTACCCGCAACCGGACTGGCTGATCGACCGCGACAAGCTGTCGAAGCAGGTGCCCCGCGTGCGCGCCGACGATCTCTGGCTCGTCGCCCGCGACAAGCTCGAAGCGGCGCAGGACGACGCGACGATCCTCGCCATCCGCGACCAGGAGCGCGCCGGCCTCGACATCGTCACCGACGGCGAGCAGCGGCGCGAAAGCTATTCCAACCGCTTCGCCACCGCGCTCGACGGCATCGATACCGAAAAGCCCGGCACCACGATCAATCGCAGCGGCCGGCCGATCCCGGTGCCGCGGGTGGTCGGCCCGATCCGGCGCAAGCATCCGGTCGAGCTGCGCGACCTCAAAGTGCTGCGCGCCAATACCGACCGCGCCATCAAGGCGACCGTGCCGGGGCCGTTCACCATGGGCAAGCAGGCCCAGGACGACTACTACAAGGACGAGGAAGCGGTGGCGCTGGCCTATGCCGACGCGGTGAATGCCGAGATCAAGGATTTGTTCGCCGCCGGCGCCGACGTGGTGCAGATCGACGAGCCGTGGATGCAGCAGCATCCGGACAAGGCCCGGCAATATGGCCTGAAAGCGCTCGACCGCGCGCTCGACGGCGTCAACGGCACGGTCGCGGTGCATCTGTGCTTCGGCTATGCGGCCGTCGTGCACGACAAGCCGTCGGGCTATTCGTTCCTGGCCGAGCTCGAAGGCTCGAAGGCCCAGCAGATCTCGATCGAGGCGGCGCAGCCCAAGCTCGATCTCGCCATCTTGCGGGAACTGCCGTCGAAAACCATTATTCTGGGCGTCATCGACCTGTCCGACATGACGGTCGAGACGCCGGCGATCGTCGCCGACCGCATCCGGCGGGCGCTGGCCCATGTGCCGGCAAATCGGGTGGTGGTGGCGCCCGATTGCGGCATGAAATACCTGCCGCGCGCCGTGGCCTTTGGTAAGATGAAGGCCATGGCCGAAGGCGCGGCGCTGGTGCGGCGCGAGATCGCCGGCAAGTGAGCTTTCGGAATCCTTGAGGAGACGACCATGCCCTATGTGACGGAAAAGACCTTGACCGACGTCGTGCGCGAGCGCTGGAGCGACATTCCCGATCCGCGCCTCAAGCAGGTGATGACGGCATTGGTGAAACACGCTCATGCCTTCGTGCGCGAGATCGAGCCGACGCAGGCGGAATGGGCAACCGCGATCGATTTCCTCACCCGCACCGGGCAGATGTGCGACGACAAGCGCCAGGAATTCATCCTGATGTCGGACGTTCTCGGCATCAGCATGCTGGTCGACGCCATCAATCACCGGCAGTCGAACGGCGCGACGCCGAGCACGGTCGAAGGACCGTTCCACGTGCCCGATGCGCCGGCCGTCGCCAATGGCGGCAACATGGCGGTCAATGCGCCGGGCATTCCCTGCTTCGTCACCGGCACGGTGCACGGCGTCAAGGGCGAGCCGGTTTCCGGCGCGGTGCTCGATCTGTGGCAGACCGACGGCGACGGCCTCTACGAGGCGCAGCGTCCGGAGATCGAAGGCCCATGGATGCGCGGCCTTTATCGCTCGCAGCCCGATGGCTCGTATCTCATTCGCACCGTCGCGCCGATCGCCTACACCATCCCGATGGACGGCACGATCGGCGAACTGATGAACCGCACCAATCTGAGCCACATGCGGCCGGCGCATATTCACTTCGCCCTCGACGCGCCGGGCTATCACGGCCTGGTGACGCATCTGTTCCAGTCCGGCGACAAGTGGATCGAGCACGATGCGGTCTACGGCGTGAAGGAGCCGCTGATCGTCGACTTCCAGAAGATGCCGGCGGGCAGCAAGGCGCCGAGCGGCGAGCTGATGAACGAGCCGTTCTACGTGGTGCACTACGACTTCGTGCTGGACCAGAAGGCGCAAGCCGCCGCGGCGGCGTAAGCGATCAACTGCGCTCCAACGCCTCGCGATCCCACTCCGCCAGATCGGCGGCGGCTTCATAGGTGTCCTGCAGGAAGCCGAGCAGCAGCGCGTCGGCATCGCGGGCGTGGCGCACCGCCTCGTAGGGCAAGATGAATTGCCCGAGGTCCTTGTCGTAGAACGCGTCCGCGGTGCGCAGCGGCGTGTCGCCGTAACCGGCCGGCTCCGGATAGGCATAGACGTAAAACGCAGCCTGCCCATAGCCGCCGTTGCCCGGCCAGAAGCCGCAGCTCGAGACTTCGTGCGAATAGGCTTCCGCCATCACCCAAGGGGCGACATGAGGCGTCGCGCTATGGGGCGGCGGCGCGGCGCGGCCGGAAAAACGCGTCACCGCGAGATCGAAACTGCCCCAGAAGAAATGCACCGGGCTCACTTTGCCGATGAAGCGCGAGCGGAATTCAGTCAACACGCGCGCCGACTGCACCAGCGCGTGATGGAAGCGCGCGACGTAGTCGGGATCGTATTGGGCGTGCAGATGATCCTCATCGAACGGCACCGCGTTCGCGATTTCGCACGGCGTCGTCCAGATCGGCACGTCGATGTCGAGACTGCGCAGCCGTTCCATGAACTCGACATAGAAATCGGCGACCGGCATCGGCTTGAGCGCAAAACTCTCGATGCGGCCGTCATTCCTGGCGATGCGCAGCTCGTGGTCGACGAGGTCGAACACGATGTCGAAGGTGCGGTCGCCGCAGCGGTTTTGCGGCGCGACGAGACCGCGCGCGTTGACGCGGAAGGTGACGTTCCACCAATGATTGATGAGCGGCGTGCAGGCCAGCCGCACTTTGCCGGCGATCTGCGTCCACAATTGCAGCGTGTCGCAGGTCTCGTTCCAGGCGTCGAACGGCAGGTCGGGCCAGTGCGAATTCCAGCTCATCGGCATTGCTTTACAGCAAATGCCGAAGCTTTTGGAGAGCGATGTGGCGGCCGACGGCGCGCCGGCGCTCGGTCTATGGGAAGTGCTTAGAACGTGATGGTGCTGGCCAGCAGCGATGGGCCGGCCTGGATCGGCGTCGCCAATTGGGGCTTGAGCTTCGCCAATTTGGCCAATTCGCGGGCCAGCTCGGCCCATTTTTTCCGGATCTTTTCGCCGGCGTCATCGGCGGCGGGGAGGACCACGGTTTGGTGCGCTTGAACAGCGGCCTTGGCGGTTTGCCGCCGTTTGTTGGCTTGGCGCGCTTGCGCCTCGAACTGCGCGATCTGCGCCTCGAGCTGCACGATCCGCGCATTGAGGACTTTGATTTCCTCGTCGGCGTGGACCAGAGCCGCGTCGCGGCTCTGGAAGGTTTTCAATAACGTGTTGGTCGCCGCGATGAGCTGCAGACGCGACTGTTCGAGCTCGTTGATCTGGAACTGCTTGAGACGCAGCAAATCCTGAAGTTGGACAAGCTCGCTGCCGATGTCGCGCCGGGCGGCGGTGGCGTCGGCAAGCTTGCGCTCGGTGACCGCAAGTTCCGCAATGCGGGCGAGCAGGCATTCGCGCGCGTCGGCGAGCAGGCGCTCCGCGGTCTCGGCGCGCGACGTCATCGTTGCCAGAACGTCACTCAGTGTGCTGGCTTCGATCCGGAAATCCCGGGCTTCACTGGAGAGCCTGGCGCACTCGGTTTCGGCCGTCGCCAGCGCAGTCTGCAGGTATTCAAGCTGGCAGCCTGTTGAATGCTGCGCGGCGTCGCTCTTTGCCAGGCGCTCGGTCAAACTGGCATTCTCGGCCATCGTCAGATCGAGGGAGGTCCGCAACGACTGATTCTCGTTGTCGCGTAGCGCCAGTTCATCGTGCGCCGCAGCAAGCTCGTTCTCGAGTTCGACGATCCGCGCATCCGCCGTCTCGAATTGCTCGTCGCGTGTTTGTTTCGCCGCCGTTTCCTGGGCCAGGCGCCGTTCCAGGCCGGCTGACCTGGCGCGCGTCAATTCGAGCTCATCGGCGAGCTCGATTTCTCTGCTATTCGCCGCCGCGTCGAAATCCGTCTCGACGGAGGCGGGCGAAGACTGCGCCCGCTTCGCCGTGGCTATGGGTGTCACTCCCCACGTCCCATGGGTGACGGCAAGACGGGAGGCCTGCTCCAGCCAACCGTTGCCTCGTGCCTTGTCGCTCAGTGCCATCTGTGGCGCGTCGATTGTTGCCCAATACAACGAACGTGACGACGCAATGGTTAACGGATGGTTACTTCGACATTAACCGCTTGGAAATGACTGAAAACGCGCTGGCGTTCGACACTTGCCCAAAACCCCACCTGATAGACGCGCTATCGCCCGGCGGCCTGATTCGTCAAGATTATTCGGATGGGGCCGACCTGGAACGGCCGCGTTCAACCCTTCATCAGATGCCCGAACTTCTGCAACCCGATGCGCCGTTCTTCGGCCGACGGCATGTTGACCGCCGGGAATTGGTCGCGCCAATGCCACGGCCGGCAGGCGTCGATCACGGCGCGGCTGTTGGTGTAGTCGCCGGCCGCTTTCCGCTCGGGCTCGATGCGCGGATCGAGCGGCGTCGACCAGGCGCCGCGGATGATGTCGATCGAGGTGGCGGGATCCGAGCGCGTGATCAGCGCCCAGATCACTTCTTCCAGGTTCGACACGTCGATGTCGTCGTCGACCACGATCACATAGCGCCCGCAATAGGCGCCGACGTGGCATTGCGCGGCGATGTGGCCGGCCTGCTTGCCGTGGCCGGGATAGCGCTGCTTGACGCGCGACGGCGACGAACAGCCGCGCATTGCCGACCTCGTGCGCCCAGGCCGCGGTGACGCCGGGCACGCCGGCCTTCTCGATGTTCTCGCGCAACAGCGCCGAGCGCACGATGGCGCGGTAGCGGCAGATCTCGTCCGGCGGCCGCTGCGGCACGCAGCCGAGCAGGATCGGCTCGTGGCGATGATAGATCGCCTTGATGTCGATCACCGGCTCGGGCCGATGGTCGCTGGCGTAATAGCCGGTCCATTCGCCGAACGGGCCTTCGAGCCGCACATTGCCGGGCTCGACGAAACCCTCGATGGCGATCTCGGCATTGGCCGGGATCGGCAGGCCGGTGACCGGGCCCTTGATCACCTCGACCGGCTGGCCGCGCATGCCGCCGATGATGTCGAGCTCGCAGACGCCCGGCGGCACTTCGCTCGAGCCCATCAGGAAACTCATCGGATCGCCGCCGCAGACGATGACCACCGGCATGCGCTCGCCGCGCGCGGCGTATTTGTCGCGCATCACCCGGCCGTGCTTGCCGGGCGAGATGTAGAAGCCGAGCGATTTCTCGTCGTGGATCATGACGCGGTAGGTGCCGCAATTGATCCAGCCGTCGTCGGGATCGCGCATGATGTTGTAGCAGCCGGTGCCGATATAGCGGCCGCCGTCCTGCGGATGCCATTGCGGCGCCGGGAATTTGGTGACGTCGATCAACGTCGCCTTGCATGACGTTCTGCATCACCGGGCCGGTGTCGACGAATTTCGGCGGAATGCGCTTGAGCATGCCGGCGTGATTGACGCGAAAGCTTTCGCTCAATTCGAGCTTGGACAGCTCGGTGGAAAATCCGAGCGTCATGTTCTTGCGCTTGCCGGCGAAGAAATTGACCAGGAGGCGGCTGCCTTTGAGCGTGCCGGGCACGTCTTCGAACACGAAGCAGGGCGCGTCGTCGGCATGGGCCGACATTTCCGCGACCATGCCGATGTCCTGCTGGTAGGTGAGCCCGCCGAGCTCCTTGACCTCGCCGAGCTTCTTCGCCTCTTCGAGCCATTGCCGCAGATCGTGATAGGGCAGAAACGGCGCCGTGTTCGAGCCGGGGCCGCGCCGAAGTTCCGTCGCCGATCGGCGTCGACATCGGATCGGGCAGGAAGTCCTTGGGATCAGGCATAAAGTTCTGTTCCGCCATTGATCTGCACCTTGTTTCGCGCCGCCGCGAAATGCTTATAATGCTAAGGAATTAGCCTTGAGCCCATCCTATCATGCAAGAAGACGCCGGCTCAAACCTGCTGCACAGCTGGATCGCGCGCGCCGCGTTGGCCGCGCCGGACAAGCCGTGGGTTGTGGCAGCCGATGACGGCCGCACCGTCAGCTACGGCCAATTGCGCGAGACGGTCGGCCGCTTCGCCACGTTTTTGCGGCAGCGCGGTCTCGGGCCGAACGACCGGGTTGCGCTCCTTGCCAACAATTCGATCGAGCAATTGCTGTGCTATTTCGGCGTCATGGCCAACGGCGCGACGCTCTGCACCATCCACGTCGAGATGAACCGCAACCAGCTCGACAATATTTTCGAGCGGCTCAAGCCGAAGCTCATTCTGTATCAGGACGGCCTGCAGCTCGACGATCTGTTGGCCGCAACGTCCGCCCCGCGTCTGCGGATCGGGCGCTCGGACAAGATCGAGCCGGATACGCTGTTCGCCGAGCTCGCGCATTGCGCGCCGGGCGATCCGGCGCAGGCGGCGCAACCCGACGACGACGCCGTCATCCTGTTCACCTCGGGCACCAGCGCGCAGCCCAAGGGCGTGGTGCTGAATTTCCGCGAATACCTGCTCAACATCGATCCGCTCGCCGCCGGCTGGGGCATCACGGCGGACGACCGGCTTTACGATTTCCGCCCGTTCAGCTGGAACTCGGCGCAGACTTTGGGCGCGCTGACCATCGTCAACCGCGGCGCAACCCTGATTCTCGCCGAAAAATTCTCGGCCAGCCGTTTTTTCCAGCATCTGCGCGATCACGGCGTGACCATCGCCGCCGGCAATCCGACGACGATCAATATCCTGCTCAACGGCGAACAAACCGCGCATCGCGACAACTTGCCGAAACTGCGCTTCATCACGTCGAGCTCGGCGCCGCTCCTGGTCGAAGAGTGGAAACGGTTCGAGCAGAAATTCGGCATCCCCGTCGCGCAGGGCTGCGGCGCCAGCGAGGCGAGCTGGATCGCCGCCATTCCCGGCGAAGCAGCGCCGCCTCGGCACCGTCGGCAAACCGTTGGCCTACCATGACCTCGCCATCGTCGACGCCGACGGGCGGCGCCTGCCGCCGGGCGAGACCGGCTATGTCGAGCTCGGCGGCTGGCCCGAACACCCGTTCCGCTATCTCGGCGAAGACGGCGAGATCAAAATCCACAGCCGCGGCCGCTTCCGCACCGGCGATCTCGGCTGCCTCGACGCCGACGGTTTCTTGCTGCTCACCGGCCGCGAGAAGGAGCAGATCATCCGCGGCGGCGCCAAAATCTCGCCGGTCGAGATCGATTCTTATCTGATGCAGCGCTCCGACGTGATCGAGGCCGCCACCGTCGGCGTGCCGGATGCGATCTATGGCGAAGAGGTGGTCAGCTACGTGGTGACGCGGCCGGGCGCGGCGGTCGATGCCGACGAGCTGTTGCGCTATTGCGCCAAAGTGCTGCCGGCGTTCAAGGCGCCGAAGCAGATCGTGATCAGCGCGTCGCTGCCCAAGACCGAACGCGGCAAGCTCGACCGGAAAGTCCTCGTCGAACGTTGGACCAGGACCTTACGCTAGTCGACTTACGCGACCGCGGGCCCGTTTGGGCATTTGTTCTGGATCCAATCCGCCAGCGGCTGTATCTGATCCGGGGTCGCGAAGGGCGGCCCGTCGGCTGGCATCTGATTGAATGTTGAGCCGTCGAACGGCGCGACACCCCGCAGCGCCATGATGATATTCGAGGTGTCGGGGCTTCCGATCTGCAGAACCGGCCAATTGCCTCTCACGGACGGCACCGCCCCGGTGGTGAATTGTTGATAGGTCATGTTATTCCAGAATGCCTTGTGAGGCGATCCGCCGATATTGCAGCCGAGTGCCGTGACCAGGTCATTGAGATATTTCTGTACGTCGGCGTAGGTATTCAAAGTCGGACCAGCCATTTTCGTCTCCGGTTCCTATGCGTTTGCCGATGGTTCCAAAATCATCGCAGCGGTGCGAACAGCGAGCGGTCGCGCAGCCGGAAACTCGCACCCCGGTTTGTAGTTTGGAATGGCTGCGTCGGTTCCGGCGACCTTACCGTCGACTGCACCAGGCTAAAGCTGAAATCGGTGCCCCGTAGTGCCGCCGAGGCGTGGCATCCGGTGCAGCCTCCCATATTCAGCGGCGTGGGGAATGCGCCGGAGCCCTGGAATGGCAAAAAGACAATGTTCTTAAACGGAGTCGTACCGTCGGGTGCGAAATCCGTCGGGGCGCCGGACGGCGCGATCTGGCCGCTGTAATAGCCCAAGGTATAATCGGTCTCGATCACGGCGTTGGCCGTGTAGTAAATGGCGGCGTCGTTGCTGCCGGAATTGATTTCGCTCTTGTCGAACGGCACGGGCTGCACATTGACCAGCTTGTAATAAAGCCATGGCGAATCGCTCATGCCGTGTTGGCCGATGTAATTCTTGATGGTCTGATGTGCCAGTTGATTGATACTGATGACATAGGGCGAGATATCGTGCCAGCGTTGGTTGACGCAGATATTGCCGCCTGACGGCAGGTTGCTTTCCTCTGGGCTCTCGCGAAAGAACAGGCGGCCGCCCGGGTTAGTGCAATATGGCGCTTGCGGATCGGACAACACCACGGCCGGGTCTTTGCCGGCGCTCGCCGGGATCAATTTCAAAGCCGGTGTGGTCGGGCTGGATTGAGCGTTCACGACTTTGCCGTCGGCGTCTTCGATCGGCTTGCCGTTCTGATCGAGAATGTTGTCGGCCTGTTCGAACGTCGCCCAGATGAACCAAGGCGCGGTAGGCGTCTTTTGGATGATGTGCAGGCCGATCAGGCCCCAAACGGCCTCGCGATAACAGGGCACGCCGGCGGCGTTGGACTCGTAATAGCGAATCGTTGCGGTATGAAAGCGGCCGGAGGCCTTTTCCGCGGCGGTGA
The DNA here is from genome assembly GCA_963831975.1 of uncultured Alphaproteobacteria bacterium. GTDB lineage: Bacteria > Pseudomonadota > Alphaproteobacteria > Rhizobiales > Xanthobacteraceae > BOG-931. The sequence goes on along the minus strand of CAWHSO010000007.1, from coordinate 442,830 downwards.
GCGGACGCCATGCCCCCTTCAGCTCAATCGTATTGGTTGTCGCGATCGGTGCGGTGGCCAGCTGTGGCGGAAATTCAACAAATGGCACGGCGGGATTTGCGGCCTGGCCCTTGCTCAACGCGGTGCGAAAATTGAGAATGGCCGTGTTCAGCGGCGCGCCTTTGTACCAAAACTGATTTGCGACGATGTTTTGGTACAACGCGCGATTGGCTTTTACCATGTAGCGAATGAGCTGCGGCGCTCTGTTGGCGCCGGTCGCATCGGTGGCCGGCAGGATACCCGCGAACGTCTGGTTGACTTTGATCTGCGTGGTTTCGTCGAGCGAAAGCCAGGATGGTTGTGCTTTAGGCGTCTGGCCGGGGCAGGCGGCAATGCGACCGTCGCCAGTGCCGACCGCGGCCGGCGCGTAGATGTAGTCGGTTGCCTCGTCGTAACCGAAGTCCGGCGGGTTTGTCGCCTTGAACGGCGACTGCGCCGCGATGGTGGCGCCATGCGGCCCGACTTTCTGGTTGCCGTTGCCGGGATAGATCTCGACTTTGTTGCGCATTGTCTCCCAGACAAGCGGGGAAATGTCGCCGCCAAAGAACTTGCTGGTATCGGGAGTGTCGCGCTTGTTTGCCGCCGCGGGCCAGTTCAGAGCTATGAAGGCGTTCCAAGCGAACAGCGCAGCTTGGTCCGGGCTGTTTTTGAAGGCGCCGCCGCATTCGTCTTTCGGAACAACGGAGGAAACGGTCACCTGTCTTCCGCAGGGCGTCAAGGGCGCCGGTCCCGTCGCGGCTTGCGCAAACGCTTTCGGCGTACCGGCGGCGGAAGCGGCCACAGCCACCAGGAGCGCCGCAGCCAGGCGGCGGGTGGGTGGCCAGCGATAGGTCTTGGCTTTTATGAAAGGCTCCATCGGAAACAATCGCTTACAACGTGCGTTGGTCGATAGGAAGCGTGGAGGTAGTATACGCGCTTAGATTGCGTAAGGGAATACGAATTCTTGCCTGCGGGCGTGGCGCCTCGGAATCACGCCGCGGCGCAAGGCCCCTTCGCGGCGTCGCGGGCGACGGGAATAATTTCAAACGCTGACGATCTTGTTTATTGTGGCGAGCCTCGATCCAGTAACGCTCGGTGCGAGAACGCGGGTATGACTTGGAAACACGCCATTTCCAGAAGCAGCCTGCGGCTGGCCAGCGCGCTGGTCATGCTCGCATTCGTGATCTGTCATCTGACCGCGCACAGCTTTCTTCTGGTTTCGCTGACCGACGCCGAGGCTGTGCTCGACGTTCTGATGTATCCGTGGCGCACCACGGCCGGCACTGCGCTGCTCGCCGCCGCGCTTCTCGTCCACTTCAGCAACGCATTGTGGTCGATCTATATCCGGCGCTCGCTGCGCCTCATTCGTTGGGAATGGGCGCAACTCCTGCTCGGCCTTTGCATTCCGGCGCTGCTGATCCCCCATATCGTATCGACGCGCATTGCCGCGAGCGTCTTCGATGTCACGAGCTACTATAACACGGTCTTGATCGTGCAGTGGCTGATGTTCCCGTGGCTCGGCGCCGTGCAGATGATTGCCGTGCTCACGGTGTGGACCCATGCCTGCATCGGCATCCATTTCTGGCTGCGCACCAAGCCGTGGTACCCGAACTGGCGCGTCTGGTTTTTCGCCTTCGCGTTATTGCTGCCGGCTTTGGCGCTTGCCGGTTACGTCACCGCCGGCAACCAAGTTCTGCGCGAGGCGAAAAATCCCGATTATGTGAGCGCGGCGCTGGAGGATTCCAATCTCACCGACGAGACGATGGCCGGAATCCGCCGGATGGAATATGCCGGCTGGAGCATTTATCTGGGGCTCGTGCTGTTGCCGTTCGCCGCGCGCGGCATCCGCGGCTGGTATCATCGCCGCAGCCGGCCGCCGATGCTGGCGCATGCCGGCGGACGCAGCGTGCCGATCCTGCCCGGCGCCACGGTGCTGGAGACGTTGCGTGAAAACGGCATTGCGCACGCCTCGGTCTGCGGCGGCCGGGCGCGCTGCACCACCTGTCGCATCCTGGTGACCAAAGGCTTCGAGCGCCTTCCCGCCGCGTCGGGTCGCGAGGCGGCCGCGCTCGCGCGCATCGGCGGCACGCCCGGCATGCGGCTCGCCTGCCAGATCCGGCCGACCGCCGATATCGCGGTGATGCCGCTTCTGGCCGCGGACGCCGGCGCCATCGACGGCACCGTGCGCGGCGGCCTTGAAGGGCGCGAGCGTCCGATCACCGTGGTGTTCGTCGACATGCGCGGCTCGACCACGTTGGGCGAGGCCAAGCTGCCCTATGACGTGCTGTTCATCCTCAATCAGTTCTTCCACGACATGACCAAGGCGCTGGTCGCCACCAACGGCCACTATTCGCAATTCACCGGCGACGGCTTGATGGCGCTGTACGGGCTTTACGAGGACGATCCGACGCGCGGCGCGGCCGATGCGCTGCGCGGCGCGCGCGAGATGCTGGCGGCGGTCGATCAGCTGAACTACCGGCTGCGCAACGATCTCAAAGAGCCGCTGCGCATCGGCATCGGCATTCACTACGGCGAAGCCATCGTCGGCGCCATGGGGCCGCCGCGCTCGCAAATCATCACCGCAATAGGCGACACGGTGAATACCTGCGCGCGGCTGGAAAGCCTGACCAAGGAATTCAATTGCGTGATGATCGTGTCGCGGCCCGCGGCCGAAGCCGGCGGCCTCGACATCGCAGGCTGCGATTTGCGGCAAGCGCCGGTGAAGGGCCGCATGGAGCCGGTCGAGTTCTACACGCTGCATTGGCCGTCGAGCATGTCGGCGTGAGGCCGGCATCGAATTACGCACGGCGAAAAATGACGCTCAGATTGTTGGCCGGCATCGGCACGGTTTCTTCGAGCGCAAGGCCGTGGCGTTTCGCCAGATCCGATACGTCGGTGAGATCGCGCACGCCCCAGAGCGGGTTTTGTGCGCGCAATCGGGTGTCGAAATCCTGATTGCTCGGCGCGGTGTGATGGCCATCGATCTTGTAGGGACCGTAGAGATAGAGGAGACCGCCGCGCGGGAGCGTTCGTCCCGCGCCGGCCATCAAACCTTCGGTGGCCGCCCAAGGCGAAATGTGGATCATGTTGCAGCAGACCATGGCCTCGGCCCGTTCGACCGGCCACTGCCCCGAGGTCACGTCAAGATGAAGCGGCGCCAGCAGGTTGGCGACGCCGGCGGCGGCGCGGTGCGCAGCGATGCTTTCGAACATTTCGGAATTGGCGTCGGTCGGCCGCCAGATGACGTCGGGGAGATTGCTCGCAAAATAAGCCGCATGCTCGCCGCCGCCGCTGGCGATTTCCAGCACCAGGCCTTGGCGCGGCAGCACGCGCCGCAAAACTTCGAGGATCGGCTCGCGGTTGCGCGCGACGTGGGGGAAATAGAGGCGCCGATCGGATGTTTCGGACATCCGCGTTGATCTTTCTTTCACATGATCGGGTGGCGGCCTTGATCGCTTGGACGCCAAGTTGTTCGTGTTGATGAACTTGTCAAGGACGGCGTCATCAGCGCGGTTACGCGCGTCTTCGACGCGCTATGGCGCCGCCGCCTTCGGCGGTCTTCGATCCTTGACAAGTTCATCAACACGAACACAGACGCTGTCCAAGCGATCAAGGCCGCTTTCTGCGCCGGCGGCGCATTATCCGATCTCTGACGGCGCGGCCCTGAGTTACGGCGCGGCGATGTGCCAGACGCTGTTGACGCCGTCGCCGGTCACGTCGCCCGGCTTGGTATCCTTGGCAAACTCATAGAGCGGCTTGCCCTTGTAGGCCCATTGCTTGCCGCCGTCGTCGCGGGTGACGATGGTCCAATCGCCCGATGCCTTGGCGTCGGCGCCGGCCAGCAGCGGCGGCCAATTGGTGGCGCATTGGCCGTTGCAGTTCGATTTGCCGGTGGCGTCGCGGTCGAACGTGTAGAGCGTCATGCCCTTGGCGTCGACCAGGGCCTTGCCCTTGGAGGTATCGGCACTCTTGGCCGGCGCGGTCTGCGCCAGCGCTGCCGCGACGCAGATCGAGAGAATGCTTGCAGCGATCGCACCTGTGATCGATTTTCGCATGACGTACTCCCTGCTGCTCGTTGCGAAGTCAAAAGTGAAAGATTTTACCGCCCCGTCCGCGCCAGCGAATTCACCCAGCCGTGCATGCGCTTCTTGGCGTTGGCGATGTCCTCTTTCGAGAACCAGTCCTCGGGCTTCACCTTGTCGACCGGATAGACCGGGCGCAAAAAGTCGCTCTCGTAACCAAACGGCACCGTGGCATCGATGCCCATGCCGCCTTCGAACTGGGTGTTCGACGCCGTCCATTGCCGGTCGCCCGCGGTCATGCGCTCGGCCGGCATGAAGGTCTGGCCGCGGCCGCCGGGGATCGGGTTCAAAATATCGGTGCGCGGGTTCACCCGCGTGGTCAGGCACCACATGATGTCGTCCATGGAATAGGGATCGACGTCTTCGCTGACCGCGATCGCAAGCCGCATGCCCTGCGAGCACGACAGCGCGGCCGCCATGAAATTGCGCTGCCAGCCTTCGTCGATCTGGTGGCGTTTTTTCACCTGGATGATGCAGCCGCCCCAATCGGTCATGCAGTAGGGGATCACCACGTTCTGCACGATGCCCGGCTGCAAGCGGTTGCACAGCTCGTAGATCGCCGCCTCGCGCACGGTGGTGTCGATATTGTGGTCGTCGAGCATGTGGACGCCAAGCGCGAAGATGATCGGCTTCGACTCCGGCTTGCGCATGGTGATGCCGGTGACGTGGAAGGTCGGCGCCTTGTAGGACTTGCCCATATAGCCGGCCCACTCCGGGTGGAAGTGATAGCGGCCTTGCACGCCGGCATCTTCGGCTTCCTTGGTCTCGAAGCGGCGGTCGCGCGGATTGACGTAGCCTTCGAGCACCAGCTCGCAATCGGCCAGCGCCATGGCGTCGACGGTGCGCGCTTTCACCAGCCGGATCGGCGCGCCCTGCACCGCGGACGCGATGCCGATCTCGTCGCAGCCCATCGGCAGCACGGCATAGTCGAAGCCCGCGCCGGCCATCAATGTGCAGGCCGGCGGCACGCCGAAGCACATGGTGATCGGCACCGGCTGGTCTTCCTTGTAGTATTTGTTGACCACCTGCCACATATGCGAGCCGGGCGAGATCTGGAACGTGCCGACATTGCCCCAGCGGAAATTCATGCGGTTGTAGCCGAGGTCGGAGCCGCCATCGAATTGCGCGCCGGTGACGCAGCGGATGCCGGAGCCGACGGTGAGCTCGGGCTCGTAGGTGGTGTGGCGGATCGGCACCATCCATTTGTTGACGTCGTCCGGCTTCTCGACGACGAATTCCTGGCACGGCGCTTCGCTCTGCGCGATCTCGACCGGCTTGAGCGGATGCGACAGCGCGTGCGCGAGCTTCTTCACGCGCTCGGCGTCGTCCTTCCAGCCGAACATGCGGTTGATGATCGAAATGTCGCCGAACAGATTGGTGATGACCCGATGGTTCGGCTTGCCCTTGACGTTGTTGAACAGGATCGGACAGCCGCCGTCCATGTGCTTCTGCAGGCCGGTGACCTGCAGGTCGGGATCGACCTCCTTGTCGGTCTCGATCAGTTCGCCGGCGGCGCGCAGCCATTCCAGCGTCGAGCGCAGGTCGAAGGCCTGGTTCGGCGTCGGGGGCGTTTGTTGTTGTTCCTTGCGCAGCGGCTGTTGCATTGTCGGCGTTCCCATTGCATAGATTTCTAAGTAATTATCCGAAACGCACCGCGACCTGTCAACGCCGATGCCGCCGCGATCGCACGCGAAAACCAAGCCGCCGCCGCCACGCGCCGGCGAGTTCCCGCCGCGGCTAAGCTCCGGTTATCTGGTGCGCGACGCGCATCGCGCCTTCCAGCGCTTATTGGAACGGCGCATCGCCGCCTACGGCGTCACCCGCGGTCAATGGTATTTCCTGCGCGTGTTGTGGATCACGGACGGATTGTCGCAACGCGAGCTCTCGGCGCGGGTCGGCATGATGGAGCCGACCACGGTGATCGCGCTGCGCAGCATGGAGAAATCCGGGCTGATCCGCCGCGTGCGCGGCGACGACGACCGCCGCAAGGTGCGCGTCTTCCTCACCGCGAAGGCCAAGCGGCTGCGCGGCGAATTGCTGGCGGTGGCGCGGACTATCACGGCGGAAGCGGAGGAGGGCATCGCGCCGCGCGATCTCGCCGCGTTCCGCCGCATCGTTGCGCGGATGACGGAGAATCTCGATCGGGTCGAGCGCTAAGGCGAAAACGTGGTCAGCCGAGCCACCGGCTCGCCAGGCCTGCCAGGCCAATACGTGAAGCGAGCCCAGGCCTGTGCGCGGCGATGAAGTCGGTCGACGCCTGATAATCGACGTAGCGCGTCGTCACGGTGCGGCGCTCGACATCGAGGATCATGTAGGTGGCGCGGTGCTCGGTCGAGCGCGGCTCGCCGACCGTGCCGGGATTGATCAGGTAATAAGCATCGTCGCGCAACGAGACATGGGCGTCGGAATGCACCGCGACGCCACTTGAGCGCAATTCGTAGACGCCGGCGTGATGCGTGTGTCCGAAGGCGCAAATTCGCGCGCCGGACGGATGGATCATGAGCGCTTCGAAGCTCAGCTTGCGCAGCTTGTCATTGTCGAGCCGCACGCTTTCGCAGCCGCTCTCGGGATGAAGCGCGCCGTGCACGGCGATGACGCGGCCGGCGATATTGGCCTTGAGCGGCAAACTGTCGAGAAAATCGAGATCGTCGTCGCTCAATTGCTCGCGCGTCCAAGCGACGGCGCGCGCCGCGGCGCTCGGGAACTTGCGCGTCGTGATCCGGCCGCAGACGGCGAGATCGTGATTGCCGGCGACGCACACGCAATCGGCGCCGCGGATCAGCGCGACACAGGCGGCGGCGTCGTTATTGTAACCGACGATATCGCCGAGACAGACGATGCGATCGATCGCGTGCGCGGCGATGTCGTAAAATGTCGCTTCCAGCGCCTCGAGATTGGCGTGGATGTCGGAAATAAGCGCAAGCCTCATCGGCACGTCCGCTCGCGCGGTTGTGCAGGCTTTTGTCCGCCATTCCCCGGCAGCAGGCGAAAAAGCATCGAGCGCACGACCGGCATCGGGTCATGCCACGACAGCGCCGATTTCGCCTCGCAGCCGACCATCCAGGGCAACCACGTCGTCAGCGGCACGCCGGACGCGCGCGCCGCCGGCAAATCCTTCCAGGCGCGGCACCAGCGCACGCCTGCTTTGGCATGCGTCGCCGCCGGCCGCGGCGTTCCGGTCAAATCGGCATAGACCAGCGCCGGGATGTTGACGCCGGCGACGGCGGCCGGGTGATGCCACAGCGTGAAGCGGGGATTGATCTCGAGGAGATGCAGCGTGCCTGCCGGGTCGCGTTTGAAATCGAGCTTGGCGACGCCGGTCAGTCCGAGCCGCTCGACGATATCGCGGCCTTGCCGCTGCACGTCCGCCGCGGCGGTGATCTCGAGTGCCGTGGTGTGGCCGTACGCCAGCGGAAAAGTGCGAATCTTGCGGCCGGTGAACTCGCCGGCAATGCTGCCGCGCTGGTCGACGTAGCAGTGATAACTTTCGATTTGCGCTTCGGCGCCGGGGATCAGGTGCTGCGCCAGGAGATCGACGCCGGCATCGAGCAATTGCGGCCACAATGCCCGCAACGCCTCGACGTCCTTCACTTCAAGCGCCTTGCGCAATCCGAAAACGTCGTTCCAGCGCTCCAGGCGGGTCAGCGGCTTGATGACGACGGGAAAAGCAACGTCGAGGTCGCCGGGCTCGGTGGCGACGGGATGAAAATGGCGCGCTTGCGGCACCGGCAAGCCGTAGCGCTGCGCCAAGTCCTGGAACCGCGCCTTGTCGAGCAGGTCTTCGACCAGGGCCGCATCGGCGATGACGAAGCGAAACGATTTTGCCAATCGTTCGCGATGGCGCGAAAGCAACAGAAGCTGTGCGTCTTCCTCGTAGAACAGCACCGGCTGTTCGCGTTGGGTGCCGCCGAAGCGTTCAAGCGCTTCGAGCAGCGCGTCGGTGTTTTGTGAAAAATCGTCCCAAGGCAGGCGCGCTCGTGCGAAGCGCGAATAAAGCGAAGGCACGCCCGGCCGCGTCACCACGGCGCAGGGAATGCCAGCCGCGGCGAGAGGTTGCAACAAATCCATGTCGCCCATGACGCAGGCGAATGCCGCTTGCGGCTGCGCGTTGCCGGCGCGGCTCTTCGCGGCCGGTTGCCGCTGCGACTCCTTTGGATGCCGCAGCATGCCGACCGTGGAACGCAGGCGCGAGACCAGCTTCCAGAGCGACGGCGTTTGCTTGACGAAACGCTTGAGCCGGCGCCGCGCTGCCGACGCCGCGCTCACCGGCCAGCCACGCCAGGTCGCCGCCGCGCTGTGGTCGTAAAGCTTCACCGTGGTGTCGGACCATTCGGCCTTGTACGGCTCATCGCCGATGGTGAAATCGAAGCGCCGCATGCCGAGCTTGATCGCATGTGCGAGCAATTCGCGCAGATGCAGCGCGCCGGGTCCGAAATGCGACAGCGCGGCGTCGTCTTCGTAGCTCGCCAACACGTGGTAGTAGCAATCGCCGAACAGTATGGCGAAATTCGCCGCCGCCCAGGTGGCGCCGACTTCGACGCGGCTGATATGAAACCGGTGGCGGATTTTCGGATTAGACGCCAGGTCGAGAAAGAATTCGCGCAACCCCGGCCGCAAAAAAATATCGGGAATGCCCCGGCGTGCGAAGGTGCGGTGCTTTTGATCGATCAAAGTCTCCAGCGTGCGCCGCGCGTCGTCGATCTCGGTCGCGGTGATGAAGCGGACTTCGCCGTATTCGGTCATGTGCCGGCGCTTGGCGCGGTCGCGTCGGCGCGTCGCCGACGAGCGTTTTGCGTAATAGAATTTCTCCCAGTCGTCGCCGAGTTGCGTGAGATGCGCGCCGGAAGCATTGGCGGTGACGTCGAGGGCGAGGAACGGATTGGTCTGGGTGCCGACCATTTGCGGCATCTTCTCCAGCTCGATCCAATCGTGCCGCAGCTGCGGATCGCGCTGCATTTTCTCGCGCAGGTCGCGCCAGGCGGCAAGGAAGCGCTCGGGCGCAACGCGCTGCGGGAAATCACGCGCCAATAGCGGCGCGTTGTAGTCGCACTGCTCCTGGCCGAACCAGCACAGCCGCCTGATTGCGCGCTTGCGCACGACGGCAAGCGGCAGAATGAACGCGGTCTCGCCATCCGCATAGGAGCCGACAACAATGACCGGCCGCACGCCGTCAGGTCGGCCGATGTGCCGGTGCCAGGTGGCGAGCCAATCAAAACTTTGGAATGCAGTGCAGTCGGCGATTTCTTCGAAGCGGCGCCACTCGCTTTCGGCCGCGTCCAGATTGTCATGAATAACGATGCCGAGATCAGGCGCGAATTCCCGCGACAGCGTAGCCAGACGCGCCACGGCCGCATGTCCGGCTGCCGCCGGCGCATCCGCAGTCCCGTACGCCTGTGCTGGTGTCGCGCGTGTCACAGTTCTCTGGACGGAATAAGTGGCCCGTTCAAAGTGATAGGTGAGAATCGCTAAGGATACATCGCCGCCGGGACGCAATAACTTGTTAAGGTAAAGCGGCCCTGAAGCGGGGTTACCTTGAAATCGCGGCCTATTTGCCGGGGAACGCGGCAAGGTTGCGTGTTGCATCGCAGTCGGGCCGCATCGCGGCCTTGACGCGTGCGGCGTTTGGTAACGTTGAGACCAGGCGGCGTTGCGGCAAGGATCGGCGGCCCTGGAGGATGACATGAAGACGATTGTGGCGCTCGGCCTTGCCGGCCTTGGTCTCGCCGGGCTTGGCCTCTTGACCTTGCCGGCTGCCGACGCGGGCGCCCAGGCCGGCAGCTACCCGGACAGGCCGGTGACGATCATCGCCGACGCGGCACCCGGCTCCACGCCGGACGTGGACGCGCGTTTCGTCGCCGAGGGCTTGAGCAAAGTGTGGGGCCGGCAAGTCATCGTGATCAATCATCCGGGTGCCAACGGCAGCATCGCCGCGCGCGCCGCGACCGAAGCCGCGCCGGACGGTTACACGCTGTTCATGCCGGCGCTGTCGACCTTCGCGTCGCTGCCGTCGGTCGCGCCCAATCTGCCATTGATGCTGCCGCGCGATTTCGTTCCGATCGGCTACACGGCGGAAAATCCGATGTTCTTTGCGGTGACGCCGTCACTCGGTGTCTCGACCTTGCCGGAATTGATCGCGCTCGCCAAAAAAGAGCCGGACAAGGTTTCGATTGCGGTGACCGGCGTCGGGCGGCTCACGCATTTGACCGGCTTGCTCTTCCAGGAGCGTGCCGGCATCAATCTCCTTCCGGTGCCGTATAACGGCGGCCCGGCGGCGGCGCTCGCCGATGTCGGCAGCGGCCGCGTCGCGATGATCATCGAGGGCTATTCGGGCATCGTCGGCGCCGTCAAAGCCGGACAGGTCAAGTTGATCGCGGTGGCGTCGCCCGAGCGCTTGCCGCAATTTCCCGACGTGCCGACCGTGACCGAGACCATTCCGGGATTTGCCGCGCGCGGCTGGCAGGTGTTGGTGGCGCCGCTCGGCACGCCGGCGGCGATCATCAGCAAGATCAGCGTCGACCTCGCCAAAGTGGTCAGCGATCCGGATTTCAAGCAGCGGCTCGGCAATATCGGCAGCTATTCGCGCGCCATGACGCCCGAACAGGTCCTCGCTTTCGTGCACAAGGAGCAGGACACCTGGCTGCCGGTGCTGCAGAAGATTTCGCAGAAGTGAAAATGGATTTTCGTTTGAGCATGATCTTATCCGAAAACCGGTTCCCACCCTCGGATCAAGTCCGAGGGCAGGCATTTTCGGGATCATGCTCTAGCGCCGCCGCGTCGAGAGGCCAATCAGTAAAAACACAATGGCTCCAGTGGCGGCCGCGAACCCGTGCATCTTATGAACGTGCGTCGAGCCGGCAACATAGCCCGGCAAGAATGTCGGCAATGAGCCGCCCGGCAGCACGAAATACATGATCGCGACGATGACGCAGATAATGCTCAGAACATAAGCCGCCGTTTTCATCGAATGCCTCCCCCGTCAGTCGCCCCAAAACTGTTGCCTGCGCAAGCTCATTTTTCCGCTGGCTGCGCCTGCGACCGCAACCAGGCTTGCGCAATCGTGACGTCCGCCTGCGACAGCTCATGGCCGCCCGGCAAAGTGCGATGATCGACAATAGCACCATATTGCTGTAGCAGCGCCGCCAGTCGCGCGGCGCCTTCCGGCGACATCATCGGGTCGCTGGCGCCGGAATCGATCAGGACCGGCTTGCCGGTCAAGTCGACCGGCGGCGTTTGCGACAACGGCAGCGTCGCCCGCAGCAGAATGGCGCCGGCCAGCGTTTGCGGGTGCAGCAGCAATAGTGCCGCGGCAATATTGGCGCCGTTCGAATAGCCGAGCGCGATCGGCGGTGCGATGCCGTAATGAGTTTGCGCCTGTGCGATGAAATCGGCGAGGTCCTGCGCTTGGCGGCGCACGTCATCCTCGTCGAAGCGGCCTTCGGCAAATCGCCGGAAAAATCGCGGCATGCCGTTTTCCAGCACCTTGCCGCGCGGCGAAAGCACGGCGCGCCGGCGCGATCATGCGGCCGAGCGGGATGAGATCGTTCTCGTCGCCGCCGGTGCCGTGCAGCAACAGCAACGGGCGCGCATCGGGCTCGGCGCCTTTTTCAAAGCGATGAATGAAGGACAGGGCCATCAGGCCGTCCGTTCCGCGGCTTGCAGGTCGGGCAGCACGGCTTCGATCTCTTTGCGCCGCGCCTCGAGAAACGGCGGCAGCTTCAAATCGCGGCCGAGCGTTTCGACCGGCTCGTCGACGGCAAAGCCCGGAGCATCGGTCGCGATCTCGAACAGAATGCCGCCCGGCTCGCGGAAATAAACCGAGCGGAAATACTGCCGGTCGAGCTGATGGGTCGGCTGCAAGCCGAGGTCCGCGACGAGTTTTTGCGCCATCGCCGCCTGGCTGGCGTCGTCCGCGGCGCGAAACGCGATGTGATGCACCGAACCGCGGCCGAGCCGTCCGGCCAACAAACCCTTCGCTTCGCGGATATCGACGATACCGCCGACCGCCTCGCTGGCGCGGCAGCGGGACAGCGTTCCGTCGCGGCCGGCGTCTTTGAAGCCGAGGACATCGGTCAACACCGCGGCCGTGCGCGCCGCGTCTTCGACCATCAGCGTGACGCCGTGAAAGCCGCGCACCGCGTGCTCCGCGGGAATGTCGCCGGCGCTCCATGCCGGCTCAGCTTCGGCCCCGGCAATGCCGACCAGCGCGAGGCTCATGCCGTCGGGATCGGTGAACGACAGCACCGTGTCGCCAAAACGCTTTTCCGGCGCCTCATGGGTGACGCCGTTTTCGATCAATCGATGCGTCCAATAGCCGATCGCGCTTGCTGGGACGCGAAATGTCGTCTGCTGGGCCAGGCCGACGCCGCCGCGCCCCGGCGCCGCGTGCTCCCACGGAAAGAACGTGAGGATGGTGCCGGGATGACCGATCCGATCGCCTTAATAAAGGTGATAGGTGCCGGGGTCGTCGAAGTTCACCGTCTTCTTGACGAAGCGCAGCCCGATGACGCGCGTATAGAAGTCCCAATTGCGCGCGGCCTTGCCGGAAATCGCCGTGACGTGATGGATGCCCGACATGGGTCTATCCTCCATGCGAAGAGGGAACGAGGCCCGCACTGTGATATTGTTATCGGAGCACCGCAACGGAGCAAGCCCAAGAATGCCAGCAAAGAAACCAAACCCATGAAACTCGGTGTCGTCGGAACCGGCAGCGTCGGCTGCGCCATCGCGTTGGCCGCGGTCACGCGCGGCAGCGCGCGCGACATCGTGCTGGTCAATCGGACGCGCAAGACCGCGGAAGCGGTCGCCACCGATATCCGTTACGGCACGCCGCTCGGCCCAAAGGTCGATATCAGCGACGGCGATTACGACGCGCTGTCCGGCGCCGGCGTGATCCTGATCACCTCGGGGGTCAACGAGAAAACCGGCGGCGCCACCGACCGCAACGATCCGCAGGGACGGCTGAGGCTCCTCGACAAGAACGCCGCGATCTATCGCGACATCGTGCCGAAAATCGTGCGCGCCGCGCCGGACGCCGTGCTCGTCGCCGTCACCGATCCGCCCGATCCGCTTGCCGATATCGCCCGCGAGGCGGCGGGGCACGAGCGCGTGCTGAGCGCGGGTACGTTCCTCGACAGCTTGCGGTTTCGCGTTCATCTCGGCAAGCATTTCGGCGTCGATCCCGCGCAGGTCGAGGCGCAGGTGATCGGCGACCACGGCACGTCGCAAGTCTTTCTGTGGTCGTCGGCGCGCATCGCCGGCGTGCCGGTCACGGCGCTCTTACAGGAGCGCGGCGAAAAGCTCGACGATGTGCGCGCCCAGCTCGAGCGCGACGTCCGCTACGCCAACATCACCATCATCGAGGGGCACGATGCCAGCCAATACGGCATCGGCATTGTGTCGGCGCGCATTGCCGAAATAGTATTGCGCGACGAGCGGGCGGCGATCCCGATCGGCAGCTACCAGCCTGTGTTCGGCGTCACGCTGTCGTTGCCGAGCATTGTCGGCCGCGCCGGCGTGATGTCGGTGTTGCAGCCGGAGCTGTCGGCGGAGGAGCGCCAAGGTCTGGAAAACAGCGCCGAGACCCTGAGGAACGCGCTGAAGCAAGTCGGGAAATAGCGCTTCGTGACGGAGTTGTCCTATGACCGCCGACCTGATTTTGCGCAACGGACTCTTCACCACGCTCGACCGCGCCAACCCGGCTGCGATCGCTGTTGCGATCACGGGCGGCGTCTTTACGGCGGTCGGCTCCGAAGCCGACGTGATGCGGCTTGCCGGACCCGAGACCCGCACGATCGATCTGAAGGGGCGGCGCGTCCTGCCCGGCCTGATCGACAACCACCTGCACATCATTCGCGGCGGGCTGAACTTCAACATGGAACTGCGGTGGGACGGCGTGCGCAGCCTCGCCGATGCCATGGCGATGCTGAAACGGCAAGTGGCGATCACGCCGCCACCGCAATGGATACGGGTAGTCGGCGGCTTTACCGCGCATCAATTTCAGGAAAAGCGCCTGCCGACGATCGATGAGCTCAACGCGGCCGCACCCGACACGCCGGTCTTCCTGCTTCATCTCTACGACCGGGCGCTCCTGAATGCCGCGGCGCTACGTGCCGTCGGTTACACCAAGGACACGCCCGAGCCGCCAGCCGGCGAAATCGTTCGCGATGCCATGGGCAACCCGACCGGGCTTCTGCTCGCCAAACCCAATGCCGCCATTCTCTATGCGACCTTGGCCAAAGGGCCGAAGCTGCCGTTCGAATATCAGCTCAACTCGACGCGTCACTTCATGCGCGAGCTTAATCGTCTCGGTGTCACCGGCGCCATCGACGCCGGCGGCGGCTTTCAGAATTATCCCGAGGATTACGAGGTTATCCGCAAGCTCAGCGCAGCCGGCGAGCTCACCATCCGCCTCGCTTATAATCTGTTCACGCAGAAGCCTAAGGGTGAGAAGGCCGATTTTTTGAACTGGACCAAAACATCGAAATACAAGCAGGGCGACGATTACTTCCGCCACAACGGCGCCGGCGAAATGCTGGTTTTTTCCGCCGCCGACTTCGAGGATTTCCGTCAGCCGCGTCCCGACATGCCGCCGCAGATGGAGGGCGAGCTCGAAGACGTTGTCCGTATCCTTGTCGAAAATCGCTGGCCCTGGCGGCTGCATGCGACCTATGACGAAACCATTTCGCGCGCGCTCGACGTCTTCGAGCGCGTCAACCAGGACATCCCGCTCGCAGGGCTGAATTGGTTCTTCGACCATGCCGAGACGATTTCCGACCAGTCCATCGAGCGCATCGCGGCCCTTGGCGGCGGCATCGCCGTGCAGCACCGCATGGCCTATCAGGGCGAATATTTCGTCGAGCGCTACGGCCGCGGCGCCGCCGAAGCGACGCCGCCGATCGCGCGCATGCTCAAGGCCGGGTTGAAGGTGTCGGCCGGAACCGATGCGACCCGCGTTGCTTCCTACAATCCCTGGGTCGCGCTGGCCTGGCTGGTCACGGGCAAGACGGTCGCGGGCATGCAACTCTATCCGCAGGTCAATTGCCTCGATCGCGAGACCGCGCTTCGCATGTGGACCGAGAACGTGACCTGGTTCTCCAACGAAGAAGGCAAGAAGGGCCGTATTCAGGCCGGACAGTTTGCCGACCTGATCGTGCCCGACCGCGACTACTTCGCCTGCGCCGACGATGAAATCGCCGACACGACGTCGGACCTGACCATGGTCGGCGGCAAAGTCGTCTATGGCGCCGGTGATTTTGCCGGCTATGACGATGCGCAGCCGCCGCCGGCCATGCCGGATTGGTCGCCGGTGCGCACCTTCGGCGGCTACGCGGCTTGGGGCGACCGCAACGGCGCGGGCCAAGCCGCGCTCAGTCACAAGCTTGCCGCGAGCTGCGGCTGTGCCAACGCCTGCACCATTCATGGCCACAACCACGCGATCGCCTGGTCGAAAATACTGCCGATCGACGACCTGAAATCGTTCTGGGGCGCGCTCGGCTGCGCCTGCTGGGCGGTGTGACGTTCGATCGATGTGGTCTGTCGTAGCCGGCGCACGCTACTCCATCTTGATGTTCGTGCCCGTCGCGCCATTCAAAAGCCGCTTGAGGTGAAAGCTGGCGAGCGGATCCACCGGGTGCTTTCCGACATGCGCGGCAAAAGCGGCCAGCGCGCCGGGATCGCCGGCTTCCAGCTTGGCAAACGCCTCCAGATAGCTTTTGGTCGCGACATCGTCATAACGATCCGGCGGCAGCGGCTCGAATACGCGCAGCACCTCCGTCTTGCCCCGTAATGTAAGATCGCCGACAGGCCGGCCCGGGAAAACGTCCACCTCCGCCATGACGGTGGCGCTGATACAAATGCGCGTGCCAAGCTCCTTATTGACGGCTTCCAGCCGCGCCGCGACATTGATGGTGTCGCCATACGCCGTGTAGTCGAAGAAGCGGCCGCCGCCAAAATTACCGACGATCGCCGGTCCGGCATGGACGCCAATGCGCGTGATACCCAGTGCAATTCCTTTTTCAAGAAGTTGTCCGCGAAATTTCTGCGCGTACGCGTCCTGGGCCAATGCGCAGGCGACGGCACGCGTGGCGTGGTCCAGCTGCTCGCCGGGGGCCCCGAACAGAATGTGCAAGGCATCGCCGACGATCTTTGCGACCGTGCCGTCGTGGCTAAACACGATCTCCGTCATGCCGGAGAGATACTCGTTGAGGAGCTCCCCCAGCACATTTGGCTCGAGCGTCTCAACAAGCTCGGTGAAATTGGCGATGTCGGTGAATATCGTCGCGATCTCGCGGCGCTGCCCGCGGAGATCGACCGCGTCGGCGTCGTTGACAAGCCGCTTGGCGAGGTTTGGCGAGAAATAGCGCGATAGCGAGGCAAAGGCTCGTTCGGCCACCGCTTGACGCTGCCGGGCGTCGCGCAGGAATTCCACATGTCGAATCGTTTTGGCGATGGTGGTTTCCAGATCGTCGAAATCGATCGGCTTGGTGACGAAATCGAACGCGCCGCGGTTCATGGCGGCGCGGATGTTGCTCATGTCGCCGTAGGCCGAAACGACGATGGTCGATACCGCTCCCTCGTTCTCCAGCAGCTTTTGCAGCAGCGAAAGCCCGTCCATTCTCGGCATGTTGATATCGGTGACCACCAGATCGATGGCATCGCTCGCCTCGAGCATCGTCAAGGCTTCGACGCCGTCGCGGGCAAACGAAAAGCTGACCTTGCCATCGCGGATCTGATGGCGGAACTTCTGCAGAATGAGGGTCTCCAGGTCTGGCTCGTCGTCAACGACGAGGATATGTGCTGTCATGCGGTACGCCCGACGCGCGCTTCGATTTCAGTTCGCAGCACCAGAAAATCGATGGGTTTGGTGAAAAAAGCGTCGGCGCCCCCTTCGAGCGCCTTGCGCCTGGTCTCGGCATCGCCATAGGCGGTGATCATGATGACCGGAACGTCAGGTCGTGCCGTCTTGGCCTTCGGCAACAGCTCCAGGCCGCTCATCCCCGGCATGTTGATATCGGACAAAATCAGGATGGGCGAGTGGCTTTCCGTATCGCAGATATAGCGCAACGCCGCCGGCGCGGATTGGCTGAATTTCATGGTAAAGCGGCCGGCGCGAAGATCGCGCCGGAATTGCTGGCGAAACAGCACCTCGACATCGGGCTCGTCATCGACCACGAGAATGAGCGGGGTCATGCTCGCCTACCCGATTTGGCGGGGAATGCCGCCGTTCGCGGCAGCACGATCCGAAATTCGGTGAATCTGCCAGGCTGGGAATCGACATCGATCGATCCGGCGTGTTGCTTGACGATGATGTCATGACAGATGGACAGGCCGAGTCCGGTTCCCTCTCCGGCCGGCTTGGTCGTGAAAAACGGGCTGAACATTTTTTCCGTCACGTCGGACGGAATGCCGGTGCCGTTGTCGCGAATGCTGATCTCGACGCGATCGCCGAGATTCCTGGTCGCCGCCGCCACGGTGGGCTCGAAAAGGCCGGTGTCCACCTGCTCCTTGCGTTGCGTCACCGCATAGAATCCGTTGGCGATCACGTTGAGCAGCGCCCGCGTGATCTCTTGCGGAAACAGGTCGACCTTGCCGGCGGCCGGATCGAACGAGCGCTGCAGCGTGATATTGAAGTCCTGCCGCTCGGCCCGGGCGCCATGATAGGCAAGATTGAGGCTTTCCTCGACAATGGCGTTGATATCGGTGGGCTGGTGCTCACCCGAACCTTCGCGCGAATGCAACAGCATGTTTTTGACGGTCGAGTCGGCGCGCTTGCCGTGCTGCACGATCTTACCGAGATTGTCGCGCAACGTGTCCATCAAGTCGGTTATTTCAGCACGCCCGTTGTCGCCGGAATCCCGGGCCTTTAAAGCGTCCCGCAATTCATCGATCAATTCGATGGAGACGGACGAGAAATTGTTGACGAAATTAAGCGGATTTTTGATCTCGTGCGCGATGCCGGCGGTCAGCTGGCCGAGCGAGGCAAGCTTCTCGGTGTGGACAAGCCGATCCTGCGCGGCCCGCAGGTCCTCCAGGGATTTGGTCAATTCGTCGGTGCGAGCTTCCAGTTGATAATTCACAACACGCAGCGCCACATCGGCGCGTTTTTGCTCGGTAATTTCCTCGGCTGCGACGTTGATGCCGAGAATTTCACCACCTTCAGCCTTCAGCGGATGCCAATAGGTATTCCACACCCGTTCCGCATTGCCGCCGTCCGGTCGTTGGCCATTGACCTCTATGCCGGTGATCGGCTCGCCGGTCCGTAAAATCGTCGCAACGATATGTTCGACCTGTTCGGCGACCTGCGGGACGGTATCGCGCACCGAACGGCCGATATGGTCGGCGATCGAAATTCCGCAAATCTCCGTCAGGTGCCGGTTGATTTGCTGATAGCGGCAATCGGGAGTGAGAAACGCGAGCCCGATCGGGGCGTTTTCGTAAAGCAGCTTCAATTCCGTCAGCGCCTCCTGCAACCGCACGCCGCTTGTCATCAGCTCGGCGTCGTGCAGACGCCGTTCGGCAAACAGGGCAGCAAGCACGAATGCGCAGAGCGACACCGCCAGGATGCCCGCCTGGGCAGCAAGAATGCGCTCGGCGATCGGGAAACTGGCATTACCCAAAAGGCCGATGCCGAATGTGGTCATCGAGACGATCGTCACGGCAATGATGAATGCGGCCGCTGCCGGGAAGACCGGATGGCAGCGGGCCGCCAGCCACAACAACATCGGAAACAGCAGCGCAATGGGGACGACAGTTCCCCAAAATCCCTGCGGCAGCAAAACGACGAAGCCGCTCAAGGCAACCAGCGTCACGAGCGCTGCGATGCCTTCGCCAAGCTCGCGCCGCGGCGGCCGCAGGCGTGCGGCAGCAGCGAACTCGATGATCAGCGGCGCGACCGTAATGATTCCGAGTGCGTCGGACGCAAACCAGTGCTGCCACGTGGTCAGGATCGATGACGTCGAACTGTGGAAGTACAAGAACCCAGCGGTCCCGCCAATTCCGGAGACCGTGGTCGCGACGACCGCTGCCGCCACCAGTCCCAGCACGTGGCTCAGCCTGTCGAGGCTAAAACCAGACCCGAAGTAACGCTCGATCAGCCATCCCGTCAGCAGCGCTTCGCCGGCATTGCACAGCGCGAAGACCAGAGCGCTCGACAGGCCCCGGTCACCCAATACATTGGCGACAATGGTCGCGACCATCGCGCCGGCCGCCACCGGCCATCGCGCGCCGGGGCCAAGCGCGATGAGGACGCCGGCGGCGACGCCGGAGGCGGGCCAGAATACCGCCACGCCGTCAGGTTTGGAGAGCAGAAGAAGACTTAAGCGTGCCGCCAGGAAGTAAGCGACGCCCACCGCGACGGCGAGCCAGATCGAACGGCTCCACAGCTGCGTCAGGCCGGCATCCGGTGTGTGCCGCACCTGCTCCTGGCGATTCTGCATGAAGCCCCGCCCTTCATTGCACGCTCGGCCTAGCTACTATCGGTGGCGCTCGTTTGGCGCGCAACCTGAATCATTCTCACGAAATGACAGGCGATAGTTTGCCCATCTGGTTGCTCGCATCAGCGCCATTCGAACGGCGCCGGCTTGGTACAGCTGGGTGGACTCGAACCACCGGCCTCTTGATCCACAGTCAAGCGCTCTAACCAACTGAGCTACAGCTGCACGGGCTCGCGGTCGGCAAGCGCGCGGAACCTATGGGCAATGCTCTATTTTGGCAAGGCTGAAGGTCAAGCCGGCAAGCGCGCGCAGCAAAGCAAAAGCCCGGGCACAAACCCGGGCTTCCCCTCACCGTAACGCTTTGAAACGCGGCGAACTTAAGCGACCTTGCTGAGCGCCTTGTTCATGCCGCTCTTGATCGGCTCGGCGGTCTCGGTGGCGACCTTCTGCGCCAGTGCGCCGAGCTCTTTGCCCTGCGCCGTGAGCGCCTCGAACTGCTTGCGCGCATGCGCGCTCGACAGCTCGATCACTTCCGACAGCGACTTCGCGGTGATCAGCTCGCCATAGAAATCGAATGCGGCGTTGGTGTTCACGCGCGTCGCCTCGATGACCTTGAGGCCGTAGTCGGCCGCGCCCTTGCTGGCGGTCGAATAGGTGGTTTCGAGCACGTCGGTCGCCTCTTCGGCGGCGGCCTTCATCTTCTCGTAGGTGTCCTTGGCCTGCGCGACGCCGCGCTCGGCGAATTCGCGGAAGGCGGCCGGCATCTCGACCTTCGGGATGTCGAACTTGGGCATCTCGAATTTCGGCATTTCGAACGCGCCCGTCACGGGCTTGCTCGTCTTCGCTTTGGGGGCTGTGGTGGCTTCGACCATGATCGGTGTCCTTAAAATCGTGTTTGTTGCGCGAAGCTTGATGCGCCTCGCTGCTGATCCCGCGGCGGAACGTGTCCAAGCCCGGGGCTTCCGGGATTTTATGTAACACATTTTTGGTGCATTGCAACAGAAATTATTGCATTGCACAAATAAAATGAGGGATTGAAACTTCAGACATTTTCGCGCCGACGGAGGGAATTCAGGGCGAAAACCGATGCGGCGCAATCAAGTCTGGCGCAATCAAGCTTGGCGCGATTAAGCCTTGGGTTTGGCAGCTTCCATCGCCATTTTGGCAGCACTTTGGCCAAGATCCTGAACCTGGGCCGAAATTGTCTGCATCTGGCGGGAGAGATACTCCGATTGCAGCCCCATGAGCTCGGCGGCGTCCTTGGCGCGCATGAGCTTTTGCGCGAAATCGAAGGTCGCCGCCACATTCTGCTCGGCATAGGTCATCGACTTCTGCGCGATCTCCTGGGCGCCGCTGCGCGCCGCCTGAGCCTGCCCTTGGAACTGCCCCATGGCCTGGTTTGCCGCCTGGAGGAAACCGTCGAAGGCCTGGCGGGCCTGCGCCACGCTCTGCTCGGCGAAGCTGCGCATCTCGTTCGGGATTGCGAATTGCTCGAAGGGATCCTTGGCCATGGTGTGCTCCGCAAAAGGGCCGGCGGCTTGATCCTACCGTAATTTCGCCTCGGACATGCAAGGCCCAAAATGGCTCAGGCCGCGCCATCGGGCGCCGCGATTAAGGTTATCCTGCCAAGGCCCGCGGCGGACGGCTTCGCGCCATGGACGCCGCAGCGCCCCCGCACTATTAAGAATTCCTTAGGCAACGAGTTCCGTCGCATGACGTTTGTAGAGTCAGAGCTCGCCCTATTGCGTGATCCGCGACTTGCGGCGCTGGCGACGAGCCCATGGCCCGCTTGGCTGTGGAGCACCGATGCCTCGCGGATCCTGTGGGCGAATGCGGCCGGCGCGGCGCTGTTTGGCGCCGCCGATACGCGCGAATGCGTGGCAGCGCCGCTTCGACACCAACAACCCGGCCGCCGCGCAAATCATCCGCCTTGCCGCCACCTTGCCGTCGGCCGGTCCGCCGCGCCTCGAACGCTTGCGTGGCTTTGGCCTTGGCTTCGGCCGTGCGCTGACTTGTGCCTGCTCGCGCCTCGTTGTTACGGACGGCAAGGCCGCGGTCCTGATCGCCGCGACCGAGCCGGCGGGGCCGGCGCTGTCGCTCGCCGAGCGTGTCCGCCGCCTGTTCGCCGATGACGAACCGCTCGCCGCCTTCGCAGCGGACGGCGCGCTCATTCACGCCACCGCAGCGGCGCGCGCCCAGCTTGGCGGAGCAAATTCCTTGTCCGCGCTCGGCATCCTTGAATCCAATTTGCAACGTCTCGGCGATGGACGCGAGCGCGCGTGCTGGTGCTCAGCCTGCCGCAGCCGCAAGCTGCGCATGTCGAAGCGGCAGATGTGAAGCCGAGCGAGACCGTTGTTTCGTCAGCTCCGCCTGAAGCGTGCAGTAGCAGCGCCGAGCAACGCTGCCGGCGCCGCAAACCGCTTCGCCCGCCGAGCCGATCGTCGAACGGCGCCACCCGTTGCGGTTCGTCTGGCAGATGGATGCCGACGGCCGCTTCGTCGTCGGCTCCGATGAATTCATCGAGCTGGTCGGACCGAAAACCACGGCGGCGTTCGGCCGCACCTGGAGCGAGATCGCAGCCGAGCTGAAACTCGATCCCGACAATCAGATCGCGCGTGCGGTCGCGAGCCACGAGACCTGGAGCGGCATCGTCATTCCCTGGCCGGTGGATGAAACCAGCGACCGGCTGCCGGTCGAGCTGTCGGGCCTGCCGGTGTTCGATCGCGACCGCAGCTTTCGCGGCTATCGCGGTTTTGGCGTCTGCCGCGACCTTGCCCGCATCAACCAATTGGCGCGCGCGCGCCGCGAACGGCCGATCGGCTTCATGCCGTCGCCGGAAACCGATGACACCGCGCCTTCGGCGACCGCAAAGCCCTGCGGCCGCCGAAGCGGCAACGCGGCCCGAGCGTCCCGCGCCGAATATCGCGCCGGCTGCGGCCAATGTGGTGCCGTTTCGTCAGGCGCCGCCCGCGGAACCGAAAGCGCCGACGCTCAGCCCGGTGGAGCGCAGGGCGTTCCGCGAACTGGCGCAGGAACTGACCGCGCGCTTGCGCGGAGCGCCGGAGGCGCCCGCCGTCGCCGAGCCCGGTGTCGAAAGCGCGGTGGCCGAAGCGCCGAATCCGCCGGACCGAGCCGCCGAATCCGCAGCCTCACTGTCCTCATCCGAGGAGCCGCCGTTACCTAGGGATGACGCCAAACGTCCCGCAGCGGCCGAAGCGGCCGGCGCCGCCATAGTGCCGCCGGCCGCCGGCATCGATCCATCGCTGCTCGACCGTTTTCCGATCGGCGTGCTGGTTTACCGGCACGATGCGCTGCTCTACGCCAATCGCCATTTCCTCGAATCGACCGGCTACGACAATCTCGACGGCGCTCGAAGCCGCCGGCGGGTTGAACTCTTTGTTCGTCGAGCGCGGTGCCGATGCGCTTGCGGAAAGCACCGGCGCGCAGCCGCTGTCGATCATGACGCGCGGCGGCGACACGGTTGCGGTCGACGGCCGGCTGTTCTCGGTACCGTGGAACGGCGCCTCGGCGCTGGCGCTCATCCTGACGCAACGGATTGAACGCGGTAGGCCGCCGCGCCACCGAGCTCGCGCTTGCCGCCGCCGAGACCGAGCTGCGCAACGCCAAGCGCGAAACGCAAAAGTCGGCGGCAGCCAAAGCCGAATTCCTTGCCAAGATCAGCCACGAGATCCGCACGCCGCTCAACGCCATGACCGGCTTTGCCGAAGTCATCATGGCGGAGCGCTTCGGCCCGATCGGCAACGAGCGCTACCGCGAATATCTCAAGGACATCCACGCCGCCGGCACGCATCTGGTTTCGCTGCTCAACGATCTGCTCGATCTGTCCAAGGTCGAGACCGGCAAGCTCGATCTCAGCTTCGGCCAATGTCGGTCTCAACGATCTCACCCAGCAATGCGTCGGCATCATGCAGCCGCAGGCGAACCGCGCCCGCATCATCATCCGCACCTCGCTGACGCCGGCGCTGCCGCAGGTCGTCGCCGACGAGCGGTCGCTGCGCCAGATCGTGCTCAATCTGCTGGCCAACTCGATCAAGTTCACCGGGCCCGGCGGCCAGGTGATCGTGTCCACCGCGGTTTCCGACAGCAGCGAAGTGGTGCTGCGCGTGCGCGATACCGGCGTCGGCATGAGCGAGAAAGACATCGAGGCGGCGCTCGAGCCGTTCCGCCAGGTGGCGACGTCCGGCAGCTGGGGCTCCGGCGGAACCGGGCTCGGTCTGCCGCTGACCAAGGCGCTGGCCGAAGCCAACCGCGCCAACTTCAACATCAAAAGCGCGCCGAACGCCGGCACCCTGGTCGAAATCGCTTTTCCGCCAAGCCGCGTCGTCACCAATTAGCCGGCAAGCGGCCGAAAGCTATCCACCGGCCGTCATCCGATGGTACCGGCGCCGCGGAATCGGCTAGACTTGCCTGGTCGAGGCTTGCGCCGGGCTGGGCGGCAACCTCGGTGAGGTGTGATCATGCGCGCGATCAGAACCTTCCTGATGTCGCTCGTCGCGGCCGCCATCTTGGTTCCCGTGGCGGCACGCGCTGCCGAAGACGTCGATCTGCTCCTGGTGCTGGCGGTCGACGTATCGCGCAGCATCGACGCCGCCAAATTCCAGCTGCAGCGCGAGGGCTACGCCGCCGCCGTCGCCGATCCGCATGTGCTTGAAGCCATCCGCGCCGGGCCGCACCGGCCGCATCGGCTTGACCTTCGTGGAATGGTCCGGCGTCGGCGCGCAGAAGGTGGTGATCGACTGGACCACGATCGGCGACGCCGATTCGGCAAAGGGCTTTGGCGACCGCCTGCTGGAGGCGCCGCGCTCGTTCGCCGACCGCACCTCGATCAGCGGCGCGATCGAATTCGCCATGGGGCAGCTCGACAAGGCGCCCTATGAGGCGGCGCGCCGCACCATCGACGTCTCCGGCGACGGCACCAACAATGCCGGCCGCGACGTCGCCATGCTGCGCGACGAGGCCGTCGCCAAAGGCATCACCATCAACGGTCTCGTCATCCTCAGCGACAACCCGATGTCGTGGAATCCCGACCACACCAATCCGCCGGGCGGCCTCGCCAATTATTATCGCAACAATGTCGTCGGCGGCCCGAGCGCGTTCGTCATGGTCGCGGAAAACTTCAACTCGTTCGGTCAGGCCATCATCAAAAAAATGATCGCCGAGGTGGCGCAGGCGCACGAGCCGCGGCCGCTTCGGGCCGCCGCCCGTTGAGCGCGGAGCCGGCTCCGCGCCAACGCCGAGGCGACTTGGCGCCGAGGCCGTTTTTTGTTTTAAATCCGGCATTTGCGACCGATGTGCGGTGCCACCGGCCACGAAAGCGACACAGATGTCGCGCACGTTTGCAGCGTACCGACCGCCCGGTATATTTCGACTGGTCTCTAAGCAACATCGGAAATGCGTCCCTTGACCGCGGCTACCGGCTTGAAACGCCTCGCCATTGCCGTTGCCGCCATGGTCGCGGCGGCGTTCGTCACGCTGATTGCGCTGTCTTTTCTCATGCCCGCCGCGGCGGTGCGCGACGCGGTCGCCAAACAAATCCACGCCGTCACCGGGCTCGATCCGATCCTGCGCGGCGACGTTTCGGTGTCGCTGTTCCCGTCCGGAACCGTGACCTTTCACAACGTGCTGCTCGGCGACGACCGCACCGGCGAGCCGGCTGTGGTCACCGATGAGCTGACCGCGCGGCTGCGTTATTTCCCGCTGCTGGCCGGGCGGATCGAAATCGCCGACGTGACGCTTGGTGCGGCCGACGATCACCGTCACCTTTTTGCCCGACGGCCAGTCGAACTGGTCCGGGCTGATCGAGATCGCTTGCGCGCGCGCTCGCGCCCAATCCCGACCGCACCGCGTCGTTTTCCGAGATCGGCATCAACGACGGCACCATCGTCGTGCGTGACGCCGAGAAGGCGTTACGTCGAGCGGCTCGACAATGTGGAATTCCAGATCGCGTGGCCGTCGATCTCGCGCAGTTTCGGCGCCAACGGCCATTTCGTCTGGCATGACGAACCGGTCGAGGCGAGCCTGACGCTCACCGATTTTCTGGCGGCGCTGACCGGCCAGCGCTCCGGCGTCAAGGTGCGGCTCGCCGGCGCGCCGCTCAAGCTCGCCTTCGACGGCGCGGCGAGCGCTCAGCCGACGCTCAAGCTCGAGGGTACGCTGGGCGTCGATGCGCCGTCGCTGCGCGACGCCTTGAGCTGGACCGGCAAGAGCAAGGTGCCGTTCGGCGGCTTCGGGCGTTTCGCCTTGCGGGCGCAGAGCACGATCGGCGGCGGCGTGATTTCGCTCGCCAACGTCAATGTCGAGCTCGACGGCAATACCGCCGAAGGCGTGCTGACGCTGTCGAGCCGGCGATCATCGCATGGTCCAGGGCACGCTCGCGGCCGATACGCTTGATCTGACGCCTTATGTCTCCGGCATGCGGTTGTTGGCCGCCAACGAGCGCAACTGGGATCAACTGCCGATCGCGCTGGACGGGCTTGCCGATTTGAACCTCGACCTGCGGCTCTCGGCGGCGAGCATCAAGATCGCCAACGCGCAATTGGGCCGCACCGCGGTCGCCGCCAATATGCGCGACGGCAAGCTCGACGTCACGATCGGAGAATCGCAGGCCTTCGGCGGCGTCGTGAAGGGCGCGGTCGGGATCGCCAGCGCCAATGGCGGCGTCGAAGCGATGACCGCACGTGCAATTCGTCGATGTCGATCTGGAAAGCTGTCTCGGCCAGGTGTTCGGCGTGCAGAAAGCTCGCCGGCCGCGGCAACCTGATGCTCAATATCGACGGCGCGGGCGATTCCGTGCTGGCGGTGACCAATACGCTCAACGGCACGGCGAGCCTCACCGCCCATAACGGCGCGCTGGTCGGCATCAATGTCGAGCAATTGCTGCGGCGGCTGGAACGCCGGCCGCTCTCCGGCAATGGCGACTTCCGCTCCGGGCGCACGCCGTTCGACCAGCTGGTGCTGAATCTGACGATCGATCACGGCGTGGTGTCGGTCGCAGGACATGCATATCGACGGACCGGCGGTGCGGCTCGCGGTCGGCGGCCAGGCGTCGGTGCCGATGCGCGATCTCGACCTCAAAGGCATCGCGACGCTTGATCTCGAGCGCCACCGCCAACGAGTTCGAGCTGCCGTTCGTGGTGCAGGGCCGCTGGGACGACCCGATCATGCTGCCCGATCCGCAGAGCCTGATCCGCCATTCCGGGGCGGCCGCGCCGCTTGCTCGATGCCGTCAAGGGCCGCACCGCAGGCGACGCGGTCCGTTCCGTGATCGACCAGCTGATGGCGGCGCCGCCGGCCGCTCCTGCCGCCGCCCCGGCTGCCGGCGCCCGCGCCGCCCAATAAGTCGAATAGCCGCGCGGGCTGTCGACCGCCGCTGTTGTCCGATTTTCACGATCATGCTTTATGATTCCCGCGCACGAATCAGCGCGGGTTTGCCGCCCGCGACGGGCGCAGGATGCTCAACCGCCTCACTCGCACTCTGGTCAAGGTGCTGGTCGCTTCGCTGATCGTCGGCACGATCCTGGCGCATTTCGGCATTTCCACCGACTGAGCTGATCAAGACGGCGGGGCTGTCGCCCGAGCGCATCGAGGAACTGGCCCGCGAGGGCTTTGCCTGGGCGCTGCCCAATCTGCTGCTCGGCTCGCTGGTGATCGTGCCGGTGTGGTTCGTGTTCTATCTGTTCCGGCCGCCGGGCGAGAGCAGGGATTGACGGCTGCCTTTCCATTACGCCCGCGCCGGTGTTCCTCTCGCCACATTGAGCTTGGCTAAAAGCGAGGCCGCGATGACGGCGATGCCGACGACGCCGATCATGATGCTGCAGACCGCGTTCATCTCCGGCTTCACGCCGAGGCGGACCTCGGAATAGATGCGGATCGGCAGCGTCGTCGCGCCCGGCCCGGTGGTGAAGCTCGCGATCACCAGATCGTCGAGCGACAGCGCGAAGGCGAGCATCCAGCCGGCGGCGATGGCCGGCAGGATCAGCGGCAAGGTCACGGCGAGGAACGTCTCGAGCGGCGAGGCGCCGAGATCCATCGCCGCCTCTTCGAGGTTCATGTCGAAATCGACGAGCCGCGCCTGCACGATCACGGTGACGAAACACATCGCCATGGTGGTGTGCGCGATCGCAACGGTCCAGAAGCCGCGATCGATCGCGACCGCCACGAACAGCAGCAGCATGGACAGGCCGGTGATGACTTCCGGCATGACCAGCGGCGCATAGATCATCGACGCAAACAGCAGCCGGCCGCGGAACCGGCCGAAACGCACCAGCGCCACCGCGGCCAGCGTGCCCAGGATCGTCGCCGCGGTCGCCGAAACCAGCGCGAGGCGGATGCTGATGAAGGCGGAATCGAGCAGCGGCGCGTCGTTGATGAGCTCGGCGTACCAACGCGTCGACCAGCCGCCCCAGACCGCGACCAGCTGCGAGGCGTTGAACGAGTAGATCACCAGGATGACGATCGGCAGATAAAGAAAGGCGATGCCGAGCACGATCGACGCGAGATTGAATGCGGAGATCTTGCGCATCGTCAGCCTCGCTCCGCGGCGCGCATGGCCTGGTGCTGGAAAATGACGATCGGCGTCACCAACAGGCCCACCAGCGCGACGGCGACGGCCGCGGCGGCCGGCCAATCCTTGTTGCCGAAAAACTCCGTCCAGATGGTCTGCCCGATCATCGGCGCCTGCGAGCCGCCGAGCAGATCGGGAATGACGAATTCGCCGACCGCGGGGATGAAGCACAGCAGCGCGCCGGCCAGCACGCCGGGCGCCGACAAGGGCAGCGTCACCTGCCAGAAGATCTTGCTGCGCGGACAGCCGAGATCGGCCGCCGCTTCGAGCAGCGACTCGTCCAGTTTCTCGAGCGTCGCATAGAGCGGCAGCACCATGAACGGCAGGTACGAGTAGACGATGCCGATATAGATGGCGGTGTCGGTGGCGAGCCAGACCGGCGGCGTGCTGACGACATGCAGCGCCAGGAGCAGCTGATTGAGCGGCCCGTCGTGCTGCAAAATGTTCATCCAGGCATAGATGCGGATCAGGAACGCGGTCCAGAACGGCAGCATGACCAGCGTCATGAGCACCGCCTGGACGCGGCGCGGCGTGCGCGTGATGCCGTAGGCGATCGGATAACCGATGATGAGCAGGAGCAACGTGGAGAACGCAGCGATCTCAACGCTCTTCACCAAGGACAAAAGATAGAGCGGGTCGGAGCCGATGAGGCCGTAATTGTCGAACGACAGCGCGCCGAAGAACGCCGTCATGCCGTGCCAGCCCGCCAGGAGATTAAAGAGCGGCGTGTAGGGCGGCTGCGCCAGCGCCGGCTGCGACACGCTGATCCGCAGCACGATCAGGAACGGCACGAGAAAAAAGACCAGCAGCCACGCGTACGGAATCCTGACGACGAGCTTTTCGGCAAAAGATCGCTTCGGGGTCATGGCGTGCGCCGCGGCTTCATTTGGTCAGCACGATTGCGGCTTCGGGCGCGAAGCTCATCCAGGCGCGTTCGTCCCAATCGATCGGGCGCTCGGCGGCGTGGCCGGTATTGGCGATCGCTGCGGTCACGATCGCGCCGTCGGCGAGGCGCAATTTGTAGATCGTCAGCTCGCCGAGATAGCCGATATCCACGATCGTGCCGGCGGCGCAGTTTTCCGGCGGTTGTTGCGGCGGCGGCTCGAGCGT
The DNA here is from genome assembly GCA_963831975.1 of uncultured Alphaproteobacteria bacterium. Classification (GTDB taxonomy): domain Bacteria; phylum Pseudomonadota; class Alphaproteobacteria; order Rhizobiales; family Xanthobacteraceae; genus BOG-931. The sequence continues at coordinate 413,605 of CAWHSO010000007.1, read as the reverse complement.
GATCCGCGTCTTCTCCGGCCGCACCGCCACCCACACCGTCGCGCCCGGCTTGGCATCGATCGTCGCCGCCACGCGCAGCGTGCCGGCGGGCGTGCCCTCGACGCTTAAGCCGTCTTCGCCGACGCGACCTTCGAACACATTGACGTCGCCGACGAAGTCCGCGACCCAGCGCGAATTCGGCTGCTCGTAGATTTGCTGCGGGCCGGGCGACCTGGCGGAGCCAGCCGCGATCCATCACGCCGATGCGGTCGGCGACGATCATGGCTTCGCTCTGGTCGTGGGTGACGATGACGAAAGTGAGCCCGAGCCGCCGCTGCAAATCCATCAGCTCGAAGCGGGTCTGGTCGCGCAGCTTCTTGTCGAGCGCTGCCAGCGGCTCGTCGAGCAGCAGCACGCGCGGGCGCTTCACCAAAGCGCGCGCCAGCGCCACGCGCTGGCGCTGGCCGCCGGACAGCTCGTGCGGCTTGCGCCGGCCGAAACTTTCGAGCTTCACCATGGCCAGCATGTCGGCGACGCGCTGGGCGATCTCGGTTTTGCCCAGGCCCTCCTGCTTGAGGCCGAACGCGACATTGGCCTCGACATTGAGGTGCGGGAACAGCGCGTAGTTCTGGAACATCATGTTGACGGGGCGCCGGTAGGGCGGCACGGCCGCCAGATCGACGCCGTCGAGCAGGATGCGGCCTCGCATCCGGCCGCTCGAAGCCCGCGATCAGGCGCAACAGCGTGGTCTTGCCGCAACCGGACGGTCCGAGCAGCGCAAAGAACTCGCCCTGATAGATGTCGAGGGAAAGCTGATCGACCGCCGCGCTGCCGCCGAAGCGCTTGCTCACATCCTCGATGCGCAACAACGGGCGCTCGGTCGGGTCCGCCCAGGGCGCAAAACTACGTTTCGATCGGACGGTTGGCATCTTAACTCTAGCGGCAACAGCGCATGTCACGACGGCGCCGTCAGGCTAGAGCATTTTCACGACGACTGGAAACGATTGTGCGGGGGCGGCTTGGCGTCGGCGGCGATCAATCGACCATCGCAACCGACGGGGTCTCGATGATGGGCGCATCGTCGAGACTGTCGGACATCAGCTTGCGCGGCTCCGGGCCGTAATAGTCGCCGAGCTGCACCACCGGCCGCGGCTGCATCATGATGGAGACCAGGCGATCGTACAGCGCCTTCGCCGAAACCGGCTTGATCAGATATTCGTGGACGCCGAGCCGCACCGCCTCGACGACCCGCCAGCGCTCGCCGTGGCCGCTGAGCATGATGATCGGCACGTCGGGCATCGGAAACACGCCGGGCGAGCGGACGATGCGCACCAGCTCGGCGCCGCTCAGCAGCGGCATTTCCCAATCCAGGATCACCACGTCGGGGGCGATGCTGCGGATGGCGTCGAGCGCGGCGATGCCGTCATTGGCCTCGTAGATGTCCTTGATGCCGCAATTGACCAGCAAGTTGCGGATCATCTTGCGCATGTACTGGTTGTCGTCGACCACCAGCACCGTCAGCGACTGGATCTGATCGGCGATCTTCGACAGGTTTGCGGTCATGGGTTTGTATGCCGGGCGACGGATCAGACGAATACGACGTCATCGAGCGCCGGATCGATCTCCGGCTTGTAGCTCGACATTTTGCGCGGCGCGGGACGTAATGGTCGCCCTTCTTCACCATCTCGCGCGGATTGGCGAGGATGGACACCAGCCGCGCCAGCAACGCCGTCGATGACACCGGCTTGAGCAGGAACTCGTTGACGCCGAGCCGCACCGCCTCGACCACCCGCGACCGTTCGCCGTGCGCGGTGAGCATGATGATCGGCACGTCGGGATAGGGGAAGCGGCCGGGGCGCGCACCTCGCGCACGAATTCCGGGCCGTTGGGGCTCGGCATCGACCAATCGAGAATGACCACATCCGGATTCCAGCGGCAGATCGCCTCGAGGCCGCTGCGGCCGTCATCGGCTTCGTAGATGTCGTAGATGCCGATCACCTGCAGCAGCGAGCGCGTCACCTTGCGCATGGTGGACTCATCGTCGACGATGAGCACCTTCAGGGCTGCGAGCTGCCGCGAATACTGGCTTGCGAACGGTTGCATGAGATCCATTCGTCGGTAAGAGTGCAAATTTCCCGCCGCCAACTGATCACAATTTCCTAATGTTGACGTGAAATGGATCGGTAAAATTTGATCGATCAGTCGCTGCCGGTCTTGCGGGCGCGGATCGGCCGGCCTTCGAGGCCGGCATCGCGCACCGCCGCATAGGGCCCAACGGGCCGCATGGTGAACGAAGACTCAACGCTGGTGTAGTCGTGATAGCCGAGGCGAGCGAGCGGGCGCACTTTCACAACATCGAGCTTGCCCTCAGGCGTGAGCGCATCGTCGCGGATATGCACGCCGACGACGCGGCCGATGACGACGTGGTGAACGCCGTCCAGCGTGCGCGCCGGCAGTGCGGTCGAAGAATGGAATTTGCACTCCAGATGCACCGGCGACGCCGCCACCCGCGGCGGCTTGACGATGCGCGAGCCGATCATTTCGAGGCCCGCCAGCGCCGCTTCGTCGACCTCCGGCGGCACGAATTGCGAGGTGATGTTGACCGCCTCGCGCAACGCATAGGTCGCCATGTTGACGACGAACTCGCCGGTATCGGTGGCGTTCTTGACGCTGTCCTTGCGCCGGCCGGTCTCGGGAAACGAGTTCGCCGAGAACATCACGTAAGGCGGATCGTAGGCGAGATTGTTGAACTGGCTGAACGGCGCCAGATTGACGATGCCGTCGCGGCTGATGGTGGAGACCCAGCCGATCGGCCGCGGCACCACGATCGATTTATAGGGATTGAACGGCAGACCGTGGTCGTCTTTGTCCGGTTCGTAGAACATCGCGCTTCCTCTTTGAATGCTTGAATGTACTCAACTCAGCGCCATGAAACGATCGAGCATCATGCGCTGGGCGTCGTTGAAACGCAGGCCGAGCTTCGAGCGGCGCCACAGCACGTCGTCGGCGGTCCGCGCCCATTCCTTGTCCATCAGGTAGTGCACCTCGGCGGCGGTGAGATCGGCGCCGAAGCGCAGGCCGAGATCGGCCGGTTCCTTCGCGGTCTTGAGCACGTCGTCGACGCGCGTGCCATAGGCGGACGCGAGGCGCCGCGCATGCTCGGCACTGAGGAACGGCCAAGTGCGCTGCGTGCGCGCCACCAACGTTTCCATTCCGTCATAGACGAAATCGCCGCCCGGCAAGGCGCTGTGCGCGGTCCACGGCCGCGTGCGCGGAAAGAAATGCGCAAGCTTCGCCATGGCGTCTTCGGCAAGCCGCCGATAAGTCGTGATCTTGCCGCCATAGACCGTGAGCAGCGGCGCTTCGCCGGGCACGCTCGTCGAGGCTCAGCATGTATTCGCGGCCGATATCCTGCGATTTTCGTGCGCCGTCATCGTAGAGCGAGCGCACGCCGGCATATGCCCATACCACGTCGGCGGCGCCGAGCGCCTTGCGGAAATATTCGTTCACCACGCCGCACAGATATTCGATCTCCTCGCCGGTCGGCAGCACGGCTGCGGGATCGCCGGTAAAGGTCTGATCGGTGGTGCCGATCAGCGTGAAATCGTGCTGGAACGGGATGGTGAACACGACGCGGCCGTCGGCGGCTTGCAGGATATAGGCGCGGTCGTGGTCGTAGAGCCGGCGCACCACGATGTGGCTGCCTTTGTCGAGGCGCAGATGCGGCTTTTGCCGCAGCCGCAGCACGTTCTCGGCCAGCGTCTCGACCCAGGCGCCGGCGGCATTGACCAGCACCCGCGCCGTCACCTCGTCGCGCCGGCCGCGCGCATTGAGGATCAGCCGCCAGGCGTCGCCGCGCTCGGCACGCACGGCGCGCGTGCGCGTGCGGATGGTCGCGCCGCGTTCGGCGGCGTCCACCGCGTTGAGGACGACGAGGCGCGCATCGTCGGCGAAGCAGTCGGAATATTCGAAAGCGTGATGGAAGATGCGCCGCAGCGGCGCGCCGGCCGCGTCGGTCAAAAGATCGATCTCGCGCGTGCCGGGCAAAATCCGGCGCCAGCCGATCCAATCGTAGATCAGGAGGCCGATGCGCAGCACCAGCGCCGAGCGCCGCGCCTCGTTCACCGGCAGCACGAAGCGCAGCGGCCGGATCAGGTGCGGCGCCGCGCGCAACAGCACCTCGCGCTCCTTGAGCGCCGCGCGCACCAGGCGGAATTCGTAGTGCTCGAGATAGCGCAAGCCGCCGTGGATCAGCTTCGAGGACGCCGACGACGTGGCGGAGGCCAGGTCGTTCTGCTCGACCAGCACGACCCGCAAGCCGCGGCCGGCGGCATCGCGCGCGATGCCGGTGCCGTTGATGCCGCCGCCGATGACCGCGAGATCGAAGTCAGCCACTGGGTTCCCCTCGCGCCGATGATAGAGATTTCTCGCCGGCCCCGCTTGTCTTGAATGGCGGATCGGCGATGATAGGGCATGGATTTTCGCGATCGTCATATCGCCGTCACCGGCGGAGCCGGTGCGCTCGGCACCGCCGTGGTCGAGGCTTTGGCTGGCGCCGGCGCAGTCTGCCACGTGCCGTGCCTGCACGAAGCGGAGACGCAGACGCTTCCGGCTGCGCGAGATCAAGAACGTGCGCCTCGCGGTCGCCGGCAATCTGGCCGACGAGGCGGTCGTGGCCCGCTTCTATCAAGGCATCGCGCCGCTGTGGGCCTCGATCCATATCGCCGGCGGTTTTGCCATGGCGCCGATGCGCGACACCAGCGGCGGCGCTGCTGCGGCAGCAGATCGACATGAATTTCGTCAGCTGCGCGCTGTGCTGCCGCGCCGCAGTGAATGCCATGTCTACAACACCATGGCGGGCGCCGGCGGCCGCATCGTCAATGTTTCGGCCCGCGCCGGCCTCGAATGGCGCAGCGGCGCCGGCATGGTGGCCTATACGGCGAGCAAGGCCGCGGTCGCGGCGCTGACGGCTGCGTTGGCGAAGAAGTCGCCAAGGACGGCATCCTGGTCAATGCGGTCGCGCCCTCGATCATGGACACGCCGGCCAATCGGCAGGCCATGCCCAAGGCCGATTACGCGCTGTGGCCGAAGGTCGAAGAGGTCGCGGCGACGATCGTATTCCTCGCCTCGCCGGAGAACCGTGTCACCCGCGGCGCCATCGTGTCGGTCTACGGTAAGTCTTATTGAGCATGCTTCTAATACCCCGGCCACAATCCCGGCGTCGCCAGTTCGACGAGATGATCGTCGGGATCGCGGAAATAAATACTGACGCCGCCGCGCGGCCATGTGGTGCGGCCTTCGATCGCGACATCGGCGTCGGCAAGGTCTTTTTCCCAGGCGGCAAGCGCGTCGGCGCCAATCGAGAACGCGATATGCACCGGGCCGCTGCCATCGTGCGGCGGGATCGTGCCGCCGGGCATGTGCACGGTTTCGAGCGACTGGCCGCGCAAGAACAACAACAGCAAGCCGCGGCCGCCGACGTCGTAAGCGCAGAGCCGTTGATCACGATACACGCTGTTGAGCCCGAGCACCTGTTCGTAGAACGGGCAGGCGCGCTCGAAAGAGTCGACGTAGAGCACCGTTTCCAGAATGCCGCGCAGGATGGGCATGGCTGACACTCCATCGTTCGACTGCGACGGAAGCGAACCGAGAATTATCCTTCCCCTTTCGGGGGAAGAAATTTCAGCCCGAAACCGGCACGACTTCGCGCACGGGGGCATGAACCAGCCGCGTCACGGCGTTTGCGGCGACGACGGCGTGCTGCTGCGCATAGGCCTCGTGGTTCTTCTCGATATAGCCGAGATCGTAGAGGTAATTCACCATCAGGCCGTAAGACTGCGCCAGCGCCCGCTCCGACGTATCGCCGGGCCAGTTGAGCCGCTCCAGCCGTGCGCCGTTGCCGAGATGGAAGCGCGCCACCGAATCGAGCGGCAGGCCGCGGCGGTTGCGGCCGCGCACATAATACCAGGCCGCGGCGCGCAACAGCGGCTCGCGCACCCGCTCGGCGATCTCCGGCACGCGCCAGCAGTTCGACGTCGTCAAGCGCGGCCAGCACCTCGCGATCGTCTTCGTCGAGCGCGATCGAGGCCGCATTGGCGCGCTCGCGCTTGAGCCATTCGGCGAAATTCGGCGCCGGCGACAAGGTGACGAAGATCGACACGCGGCCGAGCTCGCGCGAGAGCTCCTCGACCACCTGCTTGATCAAAAAATGCCCGAAGCTGACGCCGGCAAGGCCGCGCTGGCAATTGGTGATCGAATAGAACACCGCCGTGGTCGCGCGCTCCGGATCGACCTCATCGCGCTTGTCGGACAGGATCGGCGCGATCGCCGCCGGCGTCTCGCGCGTGAGCGCCACTTCGACGAAGATCAGCGGCTCGTCGACCAGCGCCGGATGGAAGAACGCGTAGCAGCGCCGGTCCGGCGGATCGATGCGGCGGCGCAGATCGTCCCAGTCGCTGGATCTCGTGCACCGCTTCGTAGCGGATGATCTTTTCCAGAACGATCGCCGGCGACGACCAGTCGATGCGGCGCAGCACCAAAAAGCCGCGGTTGAACCACGACGAGAACAGATGAACGAAATCGTTGTCGATCACGGCGAGATCGTCGCGGTGATCCATGGCGTCGATCAGCTGCTCGCGCATGCGCACCAGCGCCGCGGTGCCGCCGGGGGCGAGATTGAGCCTGCGGAACAGTTCGAGCCGGCGCGGCTCGCTTGACGTGATGCAGTTCGGCCGCGGTTTCGTCCGACGGCGCTTGCTGCCACGTCTTTGATCGCCTTCTCGATGCGGGCGCGGTCATGGCCGAAGGTGGTGGCGAGCGCCTCGAAGAACGCAATCCGCGGCCCGATCGTCAGATCCTCGTAGCGGCCGAGGATGTCGCGGGCCAGCGCCACGCCGGAGGCCTCGCCGCGGCCGGACAACAGCGCCTCGCACAGCTCCAACAGGCCGGCCGAGCGCTCATGCGCCGGCTCGCGGCGCTGGATCAGGGCGCGGCCGCGGTCGGCGATGCTCTGCAACATCTCGCTGAAAAAGGTCGTATTCACCGCATATCTTCCCATCCGCCCGGCCCGGATTAGCTAATGGTCGCCGGCCGCAATGACAAGTTGGCGGCGCGTCACACTGTAAACAAGCCGAGTTAACGCCGGCCCATCGGTGGAAGACGTATCCAAGGCCGCCATCCCGATCGGTCGCAAACGCGCTCATCACGCCGCCTGGACAAACACGCGCCGCTGCGCCACTTAAAACGCCGCGCGGCGCCTTGCCGCGCAAGGTCGGGAGCTGTCTCATGCCGGGTCCGTTGGCGGGTTTGCGCGTGCTGGAACTGGCCCGGATTCTGGCCGGGCCGTGGGCGGGCCAGTTGCTGGCCGATCTCGGCGCCGACGTCATCAAGGTCGAGCGTGCCGGCTCGGGCGACGATACCCGCGCCTGGGGGCCGCCCTTCGTCGAGGCGGCCGACGGCGGCCATCTCAGCGCCGCCTATTTTCACTGCACCAATCGCGGCAAGCGCTCGGTCGAGGCCGATTTCACCACGCCCGAGGGCCAGCGCATCGTCAAGAAACTGGTGGCGCGCTCCGACGTGCTGATCGAGAATTTCAAGGTCGGCGGCCTGAAGAAATTCGGCCTCGATTACGCGAGCCTCGCGGCCGACAATCCGCGCCTGATCTATTGCTCGGTGACCGGCTTCGGCCAGACCGGGCCGTCGGCGCCGCGCGCCGGCTACGATCTGATGGCGCAAGGCATCGGCGGCATCATGGGCATGACCGGCACACCCGACGGCCCGCCGATGCGGGTCGGCGTGCCGACTGCCGACGTCTTCTCCGGCGTCTATTCGGCGGTCGGCATTCTCGCCGCGCTGGCGCGGCGGGAAAAGACCGGCAAGGGCGGCTACGTCGACTGTGCGCTGGTCGATTCCACGGTCGGCACGCTTGGCGTTCCAGGCGCTCAATTATCTGGTCTCCGGCGAAATTCCGGTGCGCATCGGCAATGCCCATCCCAATCTGGTGCCGTACCAGGAATTTCCGGTCGCCGACGGCAGGGTCATCATCGCCACCGGCAACGACGCGCAATTCGTCAAGCTGTGCGGCATTCTGGGCGACCCGCAACTCGCCGAGGTTAAGGCCTACAAGGACAACAAAGGACGGCTCGCGCATCGCGCCGAATTGGTCGGCAAGCTTTGCGCGCTCACCGCGCGCATGAAGCGCGAAGAAATCCTGGACAAGCTCGAAGCCGCCGGCATTCCCGCGGGCCCGATCAACGATCTGCAACAGGTCTTCGCCGACCCGCAGGTCATCCATCGCGGCATGCGGCTTGAACTGAATAACCCCGCCGCCAAAGGCGGCACCAGCCCCGGCATCCGCACCCCGATCGTGCTCGACGGCACCCCGATGGCCTCCGACCGCCCGGCGCCGCGGTTGGGCGAGCATACCGCCGAGATCCTGCGCGAGATCGGCGAGGGGTGAATTCGTCGTCCCATCTCTCCCCCTGCAGGGGGAGAGGTGGGAGCGAGATCGTTCTGGCGACGCGTTCCGCTACCTGACACAGAGGCGGCGACAAACTGACTACTTTATGCCGTATCCTTCATAATCTCTGGCAACGTCATGCTGGATGGCAGTTGCGGAGTTGATATCGGTGTCACCGTTGCCTGTCTCTTTTTTATTTTTTGCTAGGCCACGGCCGTACAACGAACTTGCGTACTTTGGAGCGAGTTGAAGTGCAGCATCGTAATCAGCTATCGAAGCATCTATATCACCCATCTTCAGATGTAAAAGCCCGCGACTGTCGAGTGCAGCAATGTAGTCCGGTTTGAGGCGCAAGGCCTCGTCGCAGTTCTTCAAGGCCTCATCCAGCTTACCCAAAATTGTGCGTCCCCAGCATTGATCATTCCAACCCTCAGGGACACTTTTGTCGAGCAGAACGATCTGTGTGCCGTCCTCTATCTCATGGATGTAGTCTCTCTGATCATCGTAAGTAACCGCACGGTCAATGAACGCTTGGATATAAGTTGGTTGTAGCTTAATCGCTTGAGTGTAATCCGCTATCGCTTCATCGAAGTGTTTTGTTCGCTGGTAGCATACGGCGCGATCGTGCCAGAGAGTTGAATCAGCAGGAGCCAGTTTGATTGCCTGAGAAAAGTCAGCGATTGCGCTGTTATAATCGCCTTTCCAGAAAAAAGATTTCGCCCGGCTCTCATAAGCGAGTTCAAATCCAGGATCGAGACGCACCGCTTCGGTAAAGTCGTGGATGGCGCTATCATAATCGCCGCGAAGTTCGTAAACCCTTCCGCGCTCGCGAATAAAGGTGGGAATTTGCGGATTAAGTCTCACGGCCGCATCGAAATCAGCGAGCGCTTTGTCGTAGTCTTTACGTCCTAAATAGATTTCTCCACGCGCATACAGCGCATTAGAGCCATTGGGGTTGTGCTTGATGGTCTGATCGTAATCCGCAATCGCTTTGTCTGGGTCGTTCAACGCGGAATAGACGAGCGCACGTTGGTAATAAGGTTCCGCGTTGGCCGGCTCGATCTTTAAGGCCTGGCTGAAATCCGCCAGGGCATGATCATAATCTCTCATACCGGAGTACACAATTCCGCGGTTGAAATAGATATTTGCGTGAGCGCCGGCAAAACCCAGCGGGAACGGGTTTAATTGGATTGCTTGTGTGAGGTCCTTTAGGGCTTGATCGTATTCCTTCTTGGCGGCATGAGCGTTACCGCGGGCATTGAGGTTTAGGGGATTTCCAGGATTCAGCTCGATAGCCTGATTTAGATCATTAATGGCCTGATCGTACTCGCCCTTATTCATATGGGCGATTCCACGGTTGCCAAATGCTACTGATAGCCCTGGTCGCGTTTGTCGTCCTGATTGGATCAGTGCGGTGCAGGCACCTATCTGAAGATCAGGAGAAGATGCCGTCCCGCTACACCATAAGTCGTTTTGCGATGGGGCATTGGTGTGCGAGCTACGTGCTTTGGCCGGTGGTATATACTGACAAAACAATACGATTAGTAGACAAGCAAAGAGACGCATGTTGAATGCCCCTCATTCAAACATAGTGCACCCTCTGTTTTTCAATCCCATCACCAACCAGGCCTAAAATCAAGTAGACCAAACTCATCCATTACAACAAGCTCGACAAGGGCAGGCACTTTGCGGCCTGGGAACACATTCCGCCAGATACCGGCAGCGGCAATTGATACTTGTCCCCCGTGACCCCGCCTTCACGCGCCACGCAGATTGCTGCTAAAAATTGGGCGCGGCGAGGGTTATATTCGAAACCTAACTGGCCGGGAGAGTTCTTGATGCTTGACCGCAACCCCTTCACTGGCAAAGGCGCCGCAATTGCTCTGCTCGTATTCGTGGCTTGCAGCGGTGCGGCCGCGGCGCAAGGCCCTCCGCCTCCCGCCGTTACCGTAAGCCCCGTGGCAAGCCGCCAAGTGACCGACACCGGCAGTGGCTTCATCGGCCGCGTCGTGGCCATCGATAAAGTCGACGTCGTCGCGCGGGTCGCGGGCTTCATCGAGCAGCGCAACTTCACCGAAGGCCAACAGGTCAAGACCGGCGACCTGCTCTTTCGTATCGAGCAGGATACCTACAAGGCGGCGGTCGACCAGCAGGCCGCCAATCTCGCCAAGGCGAAGGCAACGGAAGTCAACGCCAATCTGCAGCTGCAACGCAGCCAGGTGCTCGTAAAAAGCCAAAACGTTCCGCAAGCGACGGTCGATCAACTTGAAGCCGCCGAGCAGGCCGCCCAGGCTGACGTGTTGCAGGGACAGGCGTTACTCGAGCAGGCGCAGGTCAATCTGCGCTACACGGAAATTCACTCGCCGATCGACGGCCGCATCGGACTTGCCAATCTCACCGTCGGCAATCTGGTCGGCCCGTCGTCGGGACGGCTGGCGACCATTGTCAGCCAGGATCCGATCTACGTGACGTTCCAGGCGAGCGAAGCCGATGTCATCGAATACAGGCACCGCGTGGCCGCGTCGGCCGACAAGAACCCGCACGTGACCATTCACATCAAGCTTCCCGACGGCACCATCTATCCGCATCCCGGCCTGACCAACTTCCTCGATGTCCAGGTCGAGGCCGACACCGACACCGTCGTGGTGCGCGCGCAGCTGCCGAATCCGGACGGGTTGTTGATCCCCGGCGGCATCGTCGGCGTCATCGTCGAACGCGAAGCGCCGCACCCGTCGCTGGTCGTTCCGCAATCCGCCGTCCAGCTCGACCAGGCCGGGCGCTACGTCATGGTGGTCGACGACGCGAAAAAAGTCGAGCTGCGGCGCATCACTACCGGCAGCGAGCAGGGGCCGGACATCGTCGTGACCAACGGCCTCAAGGAAGGAGAGTTGGTTATCGTCGACGGGATTCAGAAAGTCCATCCCGGACAAATCGTGGCGACGACCGTCGCGCCAGGACATTGACGGCGATGTTCTCCGCCATTTTCATCGACCGGCCGAGATTCGCCGTCGTCATCGCCATCGTCATCACGCTGGCCGGCGCGATCGCCATCACGTCGATCCCGATCGCGCAGTTCCCGGACATCGTGCCGCCGCAGGTCACGCTCACCGCCAATTATCCAGGCGCCGATGCCGAAGTCGTCGACGCGACCGTGGCGCAACCGATCGAGGAGCAGATCAACGGCGTCGACAACGCGATCTATTACCAGTCCGCCAGCGGCTCCGACGGCAGCTATACGTTGAACGTGACCTTCGCGCTGGGCACCGATCCGGACATCGATACCGTCAACGTGCAGAACCGCTCGAGCCTCGCCACGCCGCAGCTTCCCGACGAGGTGTCGCGCGCCGGTATCACGGTCCGCAAAAAATCCGCAGCCCTGCTTCAGGTCATCAATATTTATTCGCCGAAAAACACTTTTGACGCCGTTTATTTGAGCAATTACGCGACCATCAATGTCATCGACACGCTGGCGCGGATCAAGGGCGTCGGCCAGGTCACCTTGTTCGGGCCGCTCGATTATTCGCTGCGGATTTGGCTCGATCCCGATCGACTGACCGAGCTCAATCTGACGCCGAACGACGTCATTACCGCCGTGCAGAACCAGAACGTTCAGGCGGCACTCGGCCGTATTGGCGCGGCGCCGACCGCAAGCCAGCAGCAGCTTCAGATCAACATCAAGACCAAGGGCAGGCTGACGCGGCCCGAGGAGTTCGCCGGCATCATTCTGCGCGCCAATCCCGATGGCTCGGTGATTAGGGTCGACGACGTGGCGCGCGTCGAAATGGGCGCGCGATCGCAAGATCGTTACAGCCGCTACAACGGCGCCCCCGCCGCCGCGATCGGCATCTACCAGTCGCCAGGCTCCAACGCAGTCGATGTGGCGAAGCAAGTGCGCGACACCATGAATACGCTGGCGACGCGCTTCCCGGCCGATCTCACCTATAACGTATTTTTCGATTCAACCGTATTCGTGACCTCGACCATCGTCGAAGTGGTGCGCACTCTCGTCATCGCCATCATTCTCGTCGGCATCGTGGTGTTCCTGTTTCTCGGCAAGGTGCGGACCACACTGATCCCATTGGTTGCGGTGCCGGTGTCCATCATCGGCACCTTCGCCGTGCTGCTCATCATCGGCTATTCGGCCAACACGGTCTCCCTGCTGGCGCTGGTGCTCGCCATCGGCATCGTCGTCGACGACGCCATCGTCGTGGTCGAGAATATCGAGCGGGTCATCGACGAGGAGCCGGAACTCACCGTGCCGGAAGCCTGTAAAAAGGCGATGGCCGAGATCACCGGCCCGATCCTGGCCATCACCTTCGTCCTGCTGTCCGTCTTCGTTCCGGTGGCTTTCATTCCCGGCATCAGCGGCCAGCTGTTCCGCCAGTTCGCGGTCGCCGTGTCGGTTGCCATGCTGATCTCCGCGCTCAACGCGCTGACCTTGAGTCCGGCGCTGTGCGCCGTGCTGCTCAAGCGCGGCGAGCGCAGCGGCGGCCCGATGCGCTACGTGCTGGGCGGCATCGACAAGGTTCGCGGCGGCTACGTGGCGACGGTACGCCGGCTGGCGCGGGTGTCGGTGATCAGCGTCGTGGTCGTTGCCGGCGTGCTGGTGGCCTCCGTGCTGCTGTTCCGCGTCACGCCGCAGAGTTTTCTGCCGGACGAGGACCAGGGCGCGATCTTCGCCGCTTTGCGTTTGCCGGAAGGCGCTTCCGTCAACCGCACCGAGGCCGTGGTCAAGCAGGTCGAAGACATCGTCAGGCCGATCCCCGGCGTCGAAGGCGTGCTGTCGGTGGTCGGGTTGAATTTCATCGACTATGTCGCGTCGTCGAACCAGGCGTTCTTCGTCATTCGGCTCAAGCCCTACGAGGTGCGCACCGATCGGGCGCAGAGCGCCAATGCGATCATCGCGCGGCTGCGGCCGCAATTGGCGGCGATCGAGGGCGCTATCGCCTTTCCGTTCAACCTGCCGCCGATCCTCGGTTTGGGCAACACCGGCGGCTTCCAATACGTCCTGGAGGCCCTGCAGGGCCAGTCGCCCACCGACGTCGCGGCGGTGCTGCGGGGATTGACCGTCGCGGCCAACAGCCGGCCTGAGCTCGCCGCGGTGTTCAGCACCTATGGCGCCGACACGCCGCAAATCTATCTCGACATCGATCGCGACAAGGCCCAGGTCCTCGGCGTCAAGATCAGCGATATCTTCAATGCGCTGCAATCGACGCTGGGCAGTTTCTACGTCAACGACTTCAACGTTTTCGGCCGGACTTGGCAGGTCAATATCCAGGCCGACACGCCGTTTCGCCAGCGCCAGGACGATATCGAGCGCATCTATGTGCGCAATGCCAAGGGCGGCATGGTGCCGATTCGCGCGCTGGCCCAGGCCAAGCTCGTGCAAGGGCCGCAGACCGTGGTGCGGTATAATGGCTACCGCGGCGCCGTGGTGAACGGCGCGCCAAAACCTCCCTATAGTTCGAGCCAGGCGCTCGCCGCGATGGAGAGCATATCGGCGACGACGCTGCCGGCCGGCTACAGCTACGAATGGACCGGGACGGCGTTCCAGGAGAAGGCCGCAGCCGGACGAACCGGGATCGTGCTCGGCGTAGCCATTCTGTTCGCTTATCTGTTCCTGGTGGCGCTTTACGAGAGCTGGAACATACCGGTCCCCGCTTTGCTGTCGGTCAGCGTCGGCATCCTCGGCGCGCTCGCCGCAGTGGCGATCGCCGGGCTGAGTTTCGATGTCTATGCGCAAATCGGTCTCGTCTCGCTCATCGCGCTGGCCGCCAAGAACGGGATATTGATCGTCGCATTCGCGGTGGAACAGCGCCGCCTCGGCAAGGACGCCTACGCGGCCGCCATCGAGGCGGCGTCATTGCGCTTCCGTCCCGTCATGATGACGAGCTTTGCCTTCATCTTCGGGCTGGTTCCGCTGGTGATCGCCAAAGGCGCCGGCGCGGCCACGCGGCATGCGGTGGGCACGCCGGTGTTCGGCGGCATGATTGCAGCGGCCATTTTCGGAATCTTTCTGATTCCTCTGCTCTTCATCGTCTCGGAACGTCTGCGGCGATGGAATAGATCGCCGTAAGCGTTCCGGCGTGCCGAAAGGCAAGAGGTCGCCGGCGACACACGGAGTTCTCTTTGGAAACACAGACCAGGCGCCGCTCGCTCGGCAGCTCGGGTTGCAACGCCGCTTGTTTCTGCTACTTTTAATTGTGGGGCGACTCCTGTTTTGCTCATACGCGTGGTGTGCGCGATTTTCAGCAACAAAGAGGGGAAACGCGATGAAATTACGCCTCGCCATTATTACCGTTCTCTGCGCCCTGGACGTCTCGGGTACGAGTTGGGGATTTGCTTTGGCGCAAGGAAATCCAACCGCGCCGGGTGGCAACGGCGACGCCCACCATGCGGCGCCGACGCAGGCGGTCTCTCCCAAACAAAAATCTCAAGCCGCGCGTCATATCGGTCCGCAGCAATCCAGGGTGAACAATATTAAACCGCCTCCCCCCGATCCTTGCGCCCGTCCCCTCAACTTGCCCCCTTACTCGGACTGGAAGAGTCCCTGCTGAGTCCCACCTCCGCAAGTTGCCCGCGTGAGCGAAGCGACATGCGGCTTGAACTGAAAAACCCCGCCGCCAAAGGCGGCGCCGGCCCCGGCATCCGCACTCCGATCGTGCTGGACGGCCTCCGACCGCCCGACGCCGCGGTTGGGTGAGCACACAGCAGAAATTCTCAAAGAGATCGGCGAAGGCTGATTTCATCCGCCCCCGCGACAGCGGGGGAGGGGGACCACCCCGAAGGGGTGGTGGAGGGGGCGCAGGACTTAACGCGCCGCAAGAGTTCTTGGGGACATCCAAACATTTTCGCTCGCTCGCTTCTTCGTGCGAAGAAAACTCTCTGCAACGATAACGAAGCTCCGAGGCCGGCGCCCCCTCCACCACGGTTCGCTCGCTACGCGAACTCCAGTGGTCCCCCTCCCCCGCTATCGCGGGGGCGGAAGGCGCGAGCACTCTCATTCTCGCGACGCACCCGCGTCCGAGGTTTGTCCAAAAGAAAGCCACGAAGCTTTTGCCTCCAAAAAAATAAGGGGAGGCGGAGCGCCGAAAAGGCGCAACTGTCCCGTGGGGCCTCGCCACGCATCGGATGTTGCCACCCAACTGCGCTTCGGGCGCGGCCGCGCGCTGAACGCAGCGCGCTCGCCTTTCGGCGCTCCACCGCGGCACTCGCCTCGGCCATGTGCCGAAGCTCGATCCAGGCCGCGCTTCACGCGATGCAGCGCGCAGGCGTTAGCTGCGCCTGGGCATCGCGCTTAAGCGAAGCACCTCGCGCGCCGGTCGTAATGCCGGCGGGGTCGATGCCCGGACCGCCCGAGAGCGGCAGTGACGAGCCGCCGCCCGCAGGAACCGCACCCGCTCCGTCAGTCGGCGTCACCGGTTGACGTCCCTTACGCGAGCAGGATGCCGCGAATGTAGCAAAACAGGAGCGCGTGAAAAAGCGACTGCGATTTAGTATTGATTTTGCTGGGTAAATTACGTCCCACCGAGCCAAGGGACGGCTCATCGCGATGTGTTTTAGCGAGAAAAGATTTGCACGCCACTACACGGGGCGCGTCATGGCCGGGCTTGACCCGGCCATCCACGTCTTTTGTTTGCGTGGGCCCGCGATCTTAAGCTCCGTAGTCCGGATGGAGCGAAGCGTAATCCGGGATTGCCGCGAGGCGTCGAAGCCTTTGTTTTGAGTGCGGCCGGAAATGGCCGCCGCCTTCGGCTAATACGCCCTACGAGTTGAGGCAGTATTCGTCATTTCCTTGGGAACAACCTTTCCTCGCGTAGCCTTGTTGTCGACGGCATCTCTGCAGGTGCCGGGGGAACGCGAATGGGGCAGGAGAATAGTACTAGAATACCAGCAGTGCTCATCGTAGAAGACGAACCGCTGGTCCGTTTAAGCGCCGTCAAGATGATCGAGGAGGCGGGATTTCTGGTCATTGAAGCTGCGAACGCTGACGAAGCGATACTGATACTCGAGAGCCGCATGGACATCAGGGCCGTGTTTACGGACATCAACATGCCGGGTTCAATGGACGGCCTCAAACTCGCCCATGCGGTCCGCAATCGGTGGCCGCCTATCAAGATTATCGTGACTTCAGGCCGTGATCGGGTAACGGCGCGGGATTTGCCAGAGGGCGGGCGTTTCTTTGCCAAACCCTACGACCCAATTGAGATTACGACACGTTGCGCCAATGGGCGTTGTAAATTGGAACTGGCGTGCGGCTGCATAAGTAAAGATGACCCCAGCATTCAATTCCCGAAATTCCTCCCGCATCAAAGATGTCCGCACTTATTCGTGCGAAGGACTGGTCCAAGACCACGCTTGGCCCGGCCGACAGCTGGCCGCCCAGTCTTACTCTGCTTGTCAACATCATGCTCGCATCGGGCTTTCCTATGGCGGTGCGGTGGGGGCCCGATTTCACGATGATCTACAACGACGGCTATCAGCCGATTCTTGGCGAGAAGCATCCGTGGGCTCTCGGCCTGCCGTTTCACGAGGTGTGGCCCGAAGTCCAGCCGCAGCTCAGGCCGTTGCATGAGGCGATTCTTGCCGGCAAGCGCGGCGCCTTTTTTGCCGAAGACCTGCTTTTGCGTATCCAGCGGCACGGCGCTGAATGGGAAGACGCACGCTTCACCATAAGCTACAGCCCGATACCTGATCCGTCGTCTCCCACCGGCGTCGGCGGCGTACTTATCACCGCGGTTGAAACGACGAATAGGGTGCAGACAGAGGAGGCGTTGCGCGCCAGCGAGAATACCTTGCGGGAGAGAGAGGCCGAACTCCGCCTGGTGCTCGATTTGGCGACAGATGCGTTCTACTGCGTCGATACCGAGGGCACGACGACAAAGTGCAACGTAGCCTTCCTGCGCATGCTTGGAATTCGAGCGCGAGGAAGACGCAATCGGCAAGAAATTGCACGATGTCATTCATCACACTCACCCCGATGGGTCGCCTTATCCCAAAGAAGAGTGCCCGATCTATCGGGTTGCTCACGGCGGCGGCTCGGCGCACGTCGATACCGACTTGTTCTTTCGTCTCGATGGGACGAGCTTCCCTGTCGAATACTGGGTTAGCGCAATCAAACGGGATGGCGAGCTTCAGGGCGCGGTTTGCACCTTTGTAGACATCACCGAACGTCAACGTTCACAAGAGCAGCAAAAGTTGCTGTTGGGGGAGCTGAACCATCGAATCAAGAACTTGTTCGCAATTATGGACGGAGTGATTTCGTCAAGTGCAAGGTCGGCTAAAACACCGCAGGAACTGACCAAGAAGATCAAAGGCAGGCTCAATGCGCTTGCGCTTGCCCATGAACTCGTTCTGCCGGATTTGAGCAGGCCTGCCGACGCAAAGCCGCGCCCGATCAACCTGGATGATTTGTTGTGGAAGAATTCTCTCTCCCTATAACGACGCAAACGAGTTGGGGAGAACATCGCCGCCTCCTCCTGAGCGGCTCCGCGGTCGCGGTCGGTGCGCGCGCCGTCACCAACATCGCGCTCGTGCTTCACGAGTTTGCAACCAATTCGGCGAAATATGGTGCGTTGTCCGCTCCGCAAGGTTGCGTGGAGATCACGTGGGCGGAGCGCGACGACATTCTCGCTTTGAAATGGGAAGAACATGGCGGGCCGCCGCTCACCGCGGCACCTTCGGCCGAGGGGTTTGGAACTTTACTTTCGGGACATATCGTACGCGGCCAGTTTGGTGGATCTCTGTCCTATGACTGGAAACCCAATGGTCTGGTTGTGGACCTGTCATTTCCAGTGGAACGCCTACGCAACTGAACGATTGGCATAAACAGTACAGAGCTGGGATCGATTGTGCTCAAACATGCGCCCATTCTCATTGTCGAAGATGAGCCCTTTATCGCCCTTGAGCTGAAGGCCACGATCGAGGAAGCCGGCGGCAAGGTCGTTGGACCGGTAGGAAGCGTCAGTGCAGCGCTAGCCTTGCTGCAAACCTGCACCATCGCCGCCGCCGTACTTGATGTGCAACTGAGCGATCGGGATGTGACGCCCGTCGCCGAAGCCCTTGTTGCACGCGGTGTGCCATTGGTCTTTCAGAGCGCCAGGAGCCTGCCTCCAGACTTGCAGCGGCGATGCCCCGACGCGGTCGTTTTTGAAAAGCCGGTCTCCGCGGATATTCTGAATGAGACACTCTCGGCACTCATTCAGGGGCAGCAGCCATCCGCCTAGACTGGTTTGCTCCGCTCAGTCCGGCCTACGCCCTCGTCAGGCGCCGCCGGTTGGCCCGCACGCGCTTTTTGTAAACGCCCAAGACTTTCTTCGCGACACGATGATTGTTGCCGCCTTTCATCGCCGCGGCCGCCGCCGCGGCTTGCGCCTCGCCGAGCGCCGCCACTTTCTCGGTCACCATGCGGCGCGCTTCGGTTTGACTGTGCGCGGGTTGCGTCGCCATGCGCATGACGCGAAGCGCCATGACGCCTTGCGCCTCCCAGCCGAGCCTTGCCGCCTGGACTGATAGCGCGCACCAGTCATTCCACATCTGCATCGGATTCGACATCTGGGTTTTCCTAAAAGACGCCCGGCACGCGAGCGGCTCTCCGGGACAACGGCTGCATCGGCGTCTTTGTTCCGACGGCAGCGGCGGCGCAAGCCGGCCGCGATGTCATCCGGCGGGGCGCGCGTCGGGAATTCGCAGCAAGAACTCGGTGCCCGGCGTGTGCCGGCGGATCTGCAAATCCGCTTTCACCTGGGACGACAGCGCTGTCACCAGGCGCATGCCCAGCCGCTTGCCGGATTTGATATCGAAATCCGCGGGCAGCCCGACTCCTTGATCGCGGACCGAGATGGCGATGCCGCCGTCGGATCGTGAAACGTCGACCCACACCTCGCAGGCGCCGTCGGGATAAGCGTATTTGGCGCTGTTCGTGATCAGCTCGTTGACCAGGAGCGCGACGGGAATTGCGGTATCGGTGGCGCAATTGATGTCCGGCGCGGCGGAAAAGTCGATCCGGCAGCGCGGCATCGCCTTGCCGAGATCGTTGCAGATGTCGCCCAGATAGGCGCCGAGATCGACCGTGTCGATTTTCTCGCTGCCGTAGAGGCGCTGATGGGCGCGCGCGACCGCGGCGATGCGGCTCGATGCATCGCGCAGCGCGTGCTGGACTTCCGGGTTTTGGGTCGCCGTGGTCTGAAGATGCAGCATGCTGGCGACGATCTGCAGACTGTTATTGATCCGGTGATTGACCTCTTTCGCCAACAGCTGATGACGCTCGAGGGCGGCGGTGAGCGATCGCTCCGCGCGTTGCCGGTAAATGGCCATGCCCATGATGTTCGCCGCGCCTTGCAAAAAGGCTATGTCGTTCGCGGAGAACTCGCCTTCGGAGCGGCTGTCGACTTCGAGGACGCCAAAAGGCTCGGCGTCGCCCTGCAGGATCACATTCATGGCGCGGTGGATGCCATGCTCCAGCAGCAGTTCCGGCGTGCGGAAGCGCTCTTCGTTTTCGAGATGATTGGAGATGACCGCCTTGCCGGTGCGCAAGGCATAGCCGGCGGGCGATGCAACGTCGGCGCCGATGGTCGCGGTGCCAACGACGCCCGGGTCCCAGCCGACGCCGGCGCGCACCAGGAAACGGCCCTCCGACGGCATGAATTCCAAAACCTTGGCGAATTCCGCTTTCAACCCTTCGGCGGTCAGCCGGGCGGTCAAATCGAGCAATTCCGGAAACGGCGTGCCCTGCAGGGCCTTCACGCCAAGTTCCGCCAAAATCTCCTGCTGCCGGACCCGCTGGCGCAGCGTTGCCGCCGTTAATTCCTCGGCAGGCTGCCCATCCGGGGGCGGTTCGGCCACGAACTCGGAGGTTTCGGGATGGAAAGAGACGATGCCAGCCATTGTCCTACTTTCAAGAGTAAGAGCGGTCGGACCGGCTGACCCAGCCAGCGTGGGCACTCATGTGAGTGTTGCGCACGGACGCATTGGAATCACGGGCGTCATGTATTCACCGAAAGCTTGGATTTAAAGGCGAATGGTGCGACTGCGACGAAGTCGCGCCTCACCGGCCGAGATTTGACGCATCAGAACGCCCAGGCCCGCAATGCGTCCTTGATCTCGCTTGGGTCGTACGGTTTGGCAAAGAAGCGGCCGCCTGCCGGAAGATCCTGCTCCGCGACCGTTTCACGCCCCGAAGTCACGATGATCTTGATCGGCGGCCACCGGTTGCGGACCGCGTGCGCGAGCTTGAGACCATCCATCGAGCCAGGCATGTGAATGTCGGTAAAGACCACGCGGATGTCCCTGCGGCTCTCCAGGATGCGTATGGCTTCATCGGCGTTGGCGGCTTCGATCACCTCGAAGCCCGCACCTTCAACCGTTTCGACGGCACAAAGCCGGACCAGCGGTTCATCTTCCACGATGAGGACGGCTGGAGTTTTCGCGCGGGAGCCCGATACCATTCGTTGCCTCTAATGTCTTTTTACACAACGCCCTGAGAGGCACTTGTCAGTTCAGGCCAACGTTTCGGCACTGGAAGCCGTTCCATGGAATTGTCGCGATAGGGTATATCCGTTGTCCCGCCTTTCACCTCCCCACTCCAACGACTGAAAAAGCCCATGGCCCGCGTCTCCTACATCGAAGAAAACGACCACCCCGAGCTCGCCGAGCTGATCGGCAAAATCCGCGCCGGACGGCGCGGGGCGCTGATCAATGTCTATAAGCTCCTTCTGCATTCGCCGTCGCTTGCCGCCATCTGGCTCGACTTCGTCAGCGCGGCGCGGTTCAAGGTCGAGCTTGATGGGCGGCTGCGCGAGATCGTCATCGTCCGCGTCGCCCATCTCAACCGCACCGCTTACGTGTTCAAGCAGCACGTGCCGCAGCTCTCGGCGCCCGAAGGCCTGAGCGACGCGGAATGCGATGCGCTCGCCGACTGGCGCAACGCGAAAGCATTCAGCGCGCGTGAGCGCGCGGCGCTGGCCTATGCCGACGCCATGACCCGCGACATCGCCGTGCCCGACGATGTGTTCGAAGGTTTGCGGCCGCATTTCAACGAGCGGCAGATCGTCGAGCTGAGCGTGCTGATCGGGCTCTACAACATGCACACCCGCGTGTTCACGGCGCTCGGCATCGATCCCGAGCCGCATCACAAGTGAATCGTATTTGGGGTCACCCCACCGCCGGCTGCGGTTTCGGCGCCTCCGTGCGCTGCGCCTCGCGCAACGCCCGCTCCAGCGCGGCGAGGTCATAGGGCTTTTGCAGCACGGCGAAACCCTGGCGCACGGCATCCTGGGCGCTCGAACTGTAACCCGTGGTCAGCAGCACCACGATGTGCGGAAACCGCCGGCGGATGGCGTCGGCCAGTTCGAGGCCGTTCATGCCGCCGGGCATCAATATGTCGGAGAACACCAGATCGATGTCGCGCTCGCGCTCGACGAGATCGAGGCCGGCTTGCGCGCTCGCCGCCTGCCTGACCGTGTAGCCGAGCTCTTCGAAATAGGCTTTGCCGACCTCGGCGACCTCCGCATTGTCTTCGACCAGCAGCACGGTGCCGGCGTGTTTCTTGGCGCTGACGGCCGCGGACGGCTCGTGCGGCAGCGCCGGCGTTTCCCAGGTCCGCGGCAGAAACATCGTCACGACGGTGCCGCGCCGCGCCGAGCTGGCGATGGTCGCGGCGCCGCCCGACTGACGGGCGAAGCCGTAAACCTGGCTGAGCCCCAGCCCGGTGCCCTTGCCGACGTCCTTGGTGGTGAAGAACGGCTCGAACACCCGCGGCAGCACGTCGGCCGGAATGCCCGATCCGGTGTCGGCGACGCGGATGGCGACGAAGTCGCCCGCTAAGGCCTTCTTCGCTCGCCTTGCCGCGCAGCACGACGGGCTTTGCGGTGATGGTCAGCGTGCCGCCGGACGGCATGGCGTCGCGGGCATTGACGGCGAGATTGAGCAGCGCGAGCTCCAGTTCGCTCGGATCGACCTTCACGGTGCACGGCCGCCGCGGCACGCCGACGCGGATGTCGATGTCGCCGCGCAGCGAGCGGCTGAGCATGTCCTTGATCTCCGGCAGCCGCTCGGCGAGATCGATGACGCTCGGCTGCAGGGTCTGGCGGCGCGAGAATGTCAGCAGTTGCCGGGTCAGGCTCTCGCCGCGCTGCGTCGCCGTCGTGATCGCGTCGAGCAAGTGGGTCTGCTTCTCGTCCTTGATGTGGCGGCGCAGCCGCTGCACGCTGCCGCTGACGATCATCAGCAGATTGTTGAAATCGTGGGCGACGCCGCCGGTCAATTGGCCGATCGCTTGGAGCTGCTGCGCCTGATGCAGCGCGCCTTCCGCCATTTCGCGGCGTTCGGCCTCGTCGTGCAGCCGCTGGGTGCGGCGCAGCGCGAACCACAGCACGGCGAACAGCAAGAGCGTCGCCGGCAAGCCGAAGATCAGGTGGGTGCCTATGGCCGTCGAACCATTCGTGGTTGATCGCGGCGATGCTGGTGCCGGCCAGCGCATAGACCGGGTAGCCGGCAAGCTTGCGAAAGCCGATGCGCCGGGGCACGCCGTCGACCTCGGAATTGACGGTGAACGTCTCGTGGGTGACGCCGTGGTCGATGGCCGAGCGCAGCCCGCTGGTCGGGCTCAATTTTTGCACGCGGTTGTTGCGGGACGGATAGCGCGCCAGGATGGCGCCGTCGTCGCGGACCAGGGCATAGAAACTGCCGCGGCGTCTGGCCGATCAAGGTATAAAAATCCTCGAAATATTTCGGCCGCACCGCCACCGCGATGACGCCCTTGAAAGTCTTGTTCGACGATTCCAGACGGCGCGACAGATCGAAGAAATCCCTGCCGACGCCCGCCAGTTTCGGCGTGCGCACGTCGCTCACATAGGTGCCGGCGTCCTTGTCGGCCTGGGCCTTGAAATAATCGCGGTCGGCGAAATTGACGTCGGTCTTGACGGATTCAAGCGTGCTGGACGCGAGCGGCCGGCCGTCGCGGCCGATCAGGACGATGGCCTGCAGTTGCGGCATCACGTCGGCGATCTGCGTCGAGGCGGGGATGCAGGCGCGGCTGCGCGGCGCGAATCTCGTCGTCGGACATGCCGCGCACGACCTCGTCGACCTCCGCAAAGGTGCGGTCGACGGTCTCGAACACCTTGAGCGCCTGTTCCTGCTGCACGTCGAGCGAGCGCTCGATGCGCTCGTCGGCTGACGGCATGAATGTCGCGATAGCTGACCCACGACGCATAGCCGAACAGCGCCGCCGGCAGCACCAGCGACGCAACCATCATCAGTTTCAGCAGACGAACTGCCGATTCCCGTGCCGTGTTCATCGATTGCGAATTATGCGACCGTTATGCCGCCAGTTTTCCATATTTCTCGGGCGCAAACGAGGCAGCGTGAGCCTTCGATAGTTGCAAATTCGTGACCGGTTCGTGACCGGAATGGCCAGGCGTCACTCTTGACTGTACGAAATCGGCCGCATTTGAACTGATTTGGTTCGGAACCTACGCCTCTACGCCACGGCCGTCGGCGCCAGCGCCTCGATATCGGTGACCACGTCGATGACGGCGGGACGATTTGCCGCGAGCGCCTGCGCCAATGCCGCCGGAAACGCCGACGGCTCCTCGACGCGGATGCCGAGCGCGCCCATGTCCTCGGCGAGGCGGGCGAAATTGACCTTGCTGAAGGTCCACAATTCGCGCGCCTTCGGCGTTTGCTGGCCGCCATAGACGCGGTCGAAGCCGCGCTTGGACTGATTGCCGCCGCCATTGTTGTTGACGACGGTCACCGCGTTGATGTTCCAGCGCGCCGCGGTTTCGATCTCGGCGATGTGATACCAAAAGCCGGCGTCGCCGGTGAAGGTGACCACCGGCCGGTCCGGGCAGGCGCACTTGGCGCCGAGGCCGGCCGGAAACGCCCAGCCGAGATGGCCGGCGCTGCGCATATAGCTCTGCCGCGGCGATTTCAGATCGAACATGCCGCCCATCCACATGCCGGCATGGCCGGTATCGACCACGACGATGGCGTCGTCGGGCACGTGCTGGGTCAGCTCGCTGGCACAGCCGCTCCGGCCGCATCGGCACCGCGTCGGATTCGAGCGCGGATTTGTATTTCTGCCGCCACTCCGCGCAGAGGCCTTGCGCCTGCGCCACCCAGCTCTTGCGTTTCGCCGCGCTGCCGCGGTCGGCGATTTTGAGCATGCGCGCAAGCGTCACCTTGGCGTCGCCGTTGACGCCGGCGGCGAGCGGATAATTGCGGCCGAGCGCTTCCGGATCGATGTCGATCTGGATCGCCGGCGTGCCGATTTTCGGCACCGCCCAGAAGTGCGTGGTCATGCCGCCGGTTTCGCTGCCGATGAAGCAGACCAGATCGGCGGCATTGACGACCCGGTTGGCGCTCTCGCGCGAATAGGTGCCGGCGACGCCGACCGAGAGCGGATGATTGCCGGGGATCGAATCCTTGCCGTTGAGCGAGGTCGCGACCGGAATTTGCAGCGCTTCCGCCAGCGCGACGAGCTCAGGCGCGGCGCCCGAAGCGCGCACGCCGCCGCCGGCGACGATCACCGGGCGCGCGGCGTCCTGCGAGAATTTTCAGCGCCGCGCGCACGCTTGCTTCATCGGGCTCCGGACGAAACGCCGGCACGCGGGAAAATTGCGGCTCGACCAGCGGCTCCATGTCGGCCTCTTCGGCGTCGATCTGGCCCTCGTTGCCGCGAAACTGCAGATGCACAGGTCCGGGACAGCCGGTCACCGCGGTGCGGAACGCCTGCCGCACCATGTCGGGGAAGCGCGCCACGTCGTCGATCGTGGCGTTGAATTTGGTCACCGGCTCGAACGCCGGCATGTCGTCGATCTCCTGATACACTTTGCGGAATTTGGTCTTCGGCTCGCGGCCGCCGGTCATGGCGATCACGGGCGAATGGGCGAGCCAGGCGTCGCGCAGGCCGGCGGCGAGATTGAGCGCGCCGATCACCTGCGCCATGCAGATGCCCGGTCTGCCCGAGGCGCGCGCATAGCCGTCCGCCATATAGGCGGCGGCCTTCTCGCCGTGCACGTGGAGCCGCTTGATGTCGGTGCGCCGCTCCATCTCGGCATAGGTGGTGCGCAGCACGGCGGGCACGTGGAACACGTGGGTGACGCCGTAGCCCTTGAGCATGTCGGCGAGGCATTGCGCCCCGGTCATTTTGCGGTTGTGGCCGATTTGCATGGCAGTCGTTTCCTCAATCCATTTCCTTGTCATGCTCCGCGAAGGCGGAGCATCCAGTAATCACCGCACCTGTTTGTTGATTCGCACCGCCATCGATTACTGGATCATCCGCCTGCGCGGATGATGACAGGATTGCGATTTACTCCTTGAACACCGCGACCGCGCGGATCGGCGAGCCGGTGCCTTCGCGCCATTTCAGCGGCAGGCCGATGAACTGGAATTCGCCCTGGCCGAGCAACGCTTCGAGATTGCACAGGCTCTCGATATGGGTAAAGCCGAGCTCGAGGCAGGCTTTGTGCACCAGCGAATTCACTTTGCCTTCCGGCCCCGGCCGCATCGAGTCGATGCCGAAATGCACGATGCCCTGCTGCGCCAGCCACTCGGTCGCCGCGACATTGACGCCCGGATTGTCGGTCGCATAGGCCGCGGTCGGGAAGGTGCGCTCGTGATGGCCGGTGCACAGCAGCACCGTGCCCTTTTTCGGGATCGGCACGCCGGCCTGCTTCACCGCCGCCTCCAGATCGGCCGGCGTGATTTCGGCGCGCGGCTTGATGTGGCGCAGGTCGATGCAGATGCCTTGGACGATGCAGTTCTCCAGCGGGTATTCGTTGATCGGCGTGCCGCTTTTGCCGAAATGCCGCGGCGCATCGATATGGGTGCCGCCGTGGTCGGGCATGGAGAAGAACATCACGCTGTTGCCCTGGACGTTGCCGGACTCGGCGAACGCCTCCTCGTGGGTCTTCCAGATGCCGTGGATGATGGGCGGCTGCCCGGGATAAGACGGCGTGCGGTGATAAAGCTCCCGGCTCAAATCGACGATCCGCATTGCATTTCTCTCCCTTGCCGCTCCGGCTTTGGGCGAACACTATCCGCCCCTTGAGACCGCGACAACGCCACGCCGGAGCACGCCATGAAGACCTCGACCGACCGCATCCTCACCACCCATACCGGCAGCCTGCCGCGGCCGAAGCCGCTGATCGACCTTATTCTCCGCCGCGAGAAGGGCGAGGCGATCGCGGCGGACGCCTTCGAGGGCGAGGTGGTCAAAGCGGTCGACGACGTCGTCGCGCAGCAGGTCGCGGCCGGCATCGACGTGGTCTCCGACGGCGAGATGAGCAAGCCGTCCTATACGACCTATATCCGCCACCGGGTCACCGGCATCGAACCGGACCCGCGCGCCGCCGAGAAGGGCCTCGACATCATGATCGGCCGCGATCTGCTGGCGCATCCGGATTTCGCGCCGGCGCGGCAATTTCAGCGCCGCGCCGTTTCCCGGCTGCGTCGGCGAGTTGCGCTACAAGGATCGTTCCGCGCTCGACCGCGATCTCGCGCATCTCAAAGCCGCGGCGGCGAAATCCAAGCCCACCGAGGTGTTCATGACCGCGCCGTCGCCGGGAATTCTGACGCGCTTCATCATCAATCTGCATTACCCGACCGAGGAGGCGTATGTCGCGGCGCTCGCCGACGTGCTCAAGGTCGAATACCGCGCCATCGTCGAGGCCGGCTTCGTGCTGCAGATCGACGCGCCCGATCTCGGCTCGGCGCGCAACAATCAGTACCGCCATCTCAGCGACGACGAATTCCGTTCAAAGATCGCCGAGCGCAATATCGCGGCACTCAACGCCGCGATCGAAGGGCTGCCGGCCGACCGCATGCGGCTGCATATCTGCTGGGGCAACTACGAGGGCCCGCACACCCACGACCTGCCGGTGACCAAGATCATCGACATTGCTTTCAAAGCGCGGGTGCAGGCGTTCAGCATCGAGGCCGCCAATCCGCGCCACGACCACGAATGGGAAGACCTCAAGGCGATCAAAATCCCCGACGACAAGATCCTCATTCCCGGCGTCATCGACTCGACGACCAATTTCGTCGAGCATCCGCGCCTCGTGGCGCAGCGCATCGGCCGCTACGCGCAAGTGGTCGATCGCGAGCGGCTGATCGCCGGCGTCGATTGCGGTTTTGGCACCGCGGTGCGCACCGAGCCGATGGTGGCCGACTCCATCGTCTGGGCGAAGCTCGACAGCGCTCAGCGAAGGCGCCGCGATCGCCAGCAAGAAGTTGTGGGGATAGGCCCCGTCACGTGAAGATATGCGACACGAACACGCCGATCGCGACGCCGGCGATCGCCGCGGCAACGCCGATCGAAACCGTCTCGAACACCGTGCGGACGATGCCGCGGCCACCGATCTTGGCGCGGCCGACGCCGAGCGCGACCAGCAACAGCGTCGTGACGATCCCCGAAACGACGCGGCCTTGGGGGACGGGAAGAAAACCGAACGGCAGGATTGGGATGGCGGCGGCGAGAAAATCGGCGACCAGCATCCAGAGCGAACGCACCAGCGCGCTTTGGCTCGCGGCAGCATCGGTCGGCATGGCCAGCGCCATGGCGAAGCTGCGCAGGGCGGACGGCCGAGATTTGAGGAATTGACCGACCGTCGCTGATTCATTCCCCGCCAAGCCGACAGCTTGCAGTCGCTGCGTCACGTCTTCCAGCACCGCGCTTGGATTTCTTTGCAAATCGGAATCAATGCGCGACGCCATCACCTTGGCCTGATCCTGGCTGGTTTCGACGTCGAGATAAGTGCCGGCCATCATCGAGACCGCGGCGGCAACGGCGCCCGAGGCGCCGGCGATCAGCACCGCCTTCTGATCGGTGGTGGTCGCGGCGACACCGAATACCAGACCGAAGATCGAGACGGTGCCGTCCTCCATGCCGAACACCACTTCGCCGGCGGAGGCCTGCAGCGACGTTTTCAGCCGTCCCCATAACGATGGTTCGTCCATGCCACTGCCTTTCAGGGAATATATGAGACGACGTTCACTCCGCCTTGATGTGGGCGGTCTTGATCACCTTGCCCCACTTCTCGGTTTCGGCGGCGAGGAATTTACCGAATTCGGCCGGCGTCACGATCATCGGCTCGGCGCCGAGCTCGGCATAGCGCGCTTTCATCTCGGGCGTGGAGAGTGCCTGGTTGAGCGCAGTGTTGATCTTGTCGATGACATCGGCCGGCGTGTTCGCCGGCGCGCCCATCGCATCCCACACATAGGCCTCATAACCCGGCACGATTTCGTTCGCGGCGGGGACGTCCGGCAGCGCGTCGAGGCGCGTCGCGCTGGTCACCGCCAGCGCGCGGAGCTTGCCGGCTTTGATGAATTCGATCGATTGCGCCACCGGGCTGAACGAGGCCTGGACCTGGCCGCTCATCAGGTCGGGCAGGTAATTGGAGTGGTAGGCGATGTGCACGAGATCGATGCCGGTCATCAACTTGAACAATTCGCCGCCCACATTGGTGGCGCTGCCGGCGCCGGCCGAGGCGTAGTTGAGCTTGCCGGGATTGGCCTTGGCATAGGCGATGAACTCGGCGAGGGTTTTGACCGGCACCGACGGCGACACCTGTATGACGCTGGCCGAGCGCATCAGGCCGCCGACCGGCGCGAGGTCGCGCAGCAAATCGAAACTGAGATGGCCCTCGTAGAGCGTGGCGTTGATGGCGTTGGTCGCCGTCACCGTGAGCAGCGTGTAACCGTCGGGCAGTGCGCGCACCACCATCTCGGTGGCGATGTTGCTGTTGGCGCCCGGCCGGTTGTCGACGATGAATTGCTGGCCGAGCCGTTCCGACAGCCCCTGCGCGGCGAGGCGGGTGAAAATGTCGGGCGCGATACCGGCCGGATAGCCGACCAGGATGCGCACGGGGCGCGTCGGATAGTCGAGCGCGAGGGCGCGGCGTGTCATGGCGGGCAGCGCGGCGGCGCCCGCCATGACACGCAAGAATTTCCGGCGCTGGATTTTCATTGCGGCTTCAATCCGGCGAACTTGACCACCTTGCCCCATTTCTCGGTTTCCTCGACGATGAATTTGCCGAACTCCGCGGGCGACATTGCCAAGAGCGGCGCGCCGAATTCCGAAAGCCTTTCCTTGAATTTCGGATCGGCTTGAACGGCGCCGATCGCGGCCGCGAGCTTGTCGATGACGTCCTTCGGCGTGTTCTTCGGCGCGACGACACCGCTCCAGCCGCTGGCTTCAAAACCCGGGATGGTATCGGCAATCGTCGGCACCTCCGGCAGCTCCTGGACGCGCGCCGCGGTGGTCACGCCGAGCGCGTGGAGCTTGCCGGCCTTGATGTGGCCGATGCTCGACGAAATGCCGCTGACGCCGGCCATGAGCTGGGCGCCGAGCAGGTCGGTCACCATCTGGCTCTCGCCGACATAGGGCACGTGCACCACGTCGATGCCGGCCATCATCTTGAGCAATTCGACGCAGAGATAAGGCGGCGTGCCGGCCGACGGCGAGCCGACGCTGAGCTTGCCGGGATTGGCTTTGGCATAGGCGACGAACGCGGCGACGTTTTGCGCCTCGAACGACGGGTTCGCGACCAACACCAGCGGGATGCGATTGATGGTGCCGACCGGCGCGGTGTCGCGCGCGAAGTCGTAGGGCAGGTTCGGGAACAGCGTCGTGTTCACGGTGTTCGATGCCGCGGCGAAGAACAGCGTGTAGCCGTCCGGCACCGCGTTGACGATCGCCTCGGCGCCCAGATTGCCGCCGGCACCGGGCTTGTTCTCGACCACGACGGTTTGGCCGAGCGCATTGCCCAGCCACTGCGCCGCGAGCCGCGCCGTGATGTCGACCTGGCCGCCGGCCGGAAAGCCGACGATGAGGCGGATCGGATGCGTGGGATAGGCTTGGGCGCGGGCAAAGCGCGGCGTCAACGGCAGCACCGCGGCGCTCGCGGCCAAGTGCAGAAAACTTCGGCGCTTCATTGTCTTCCCTCGGGCCTCGGCGCACGCAACGCGCGTCATGCCGATGCCGACACTATACTACAGGCCACCGGACCGAGAGTTGGTAAAGGAGCGCACACGAATCTCGAGCATCGCCGCAACCAGGCGCCGCCCGATAGCGTCAGCGTGGCCAAAGGACCGGTATCCAAGCGCGCGCCCACGTCTCGACGAAACGACGCGCCTCATTGGCCGGGTGATTGCTTTTGACCGTATCCATGCGAAGCTGGAAGAACTCTCCTCTGGCGCCGGCGAGACAAAGATAGCTGTCGAGATCGACCGCCCGCCGCTTGTGAAAGTAATTGTACTCCACGCAGGTGAATCGGGCGCGCCCTGCAGTATCAGCTATCGTGAACGTGTCCTTCATCGTCAGACCGACATAGTCACCCCGTTTCTCGATGTGCACGATCTCGCTCTTGGCCTCATCGAGCGCTGCCTGAACCGCCGCTGACGCGGGGTTGTCGGGAATCGATTTCATTTTCAGGTCATAGATGTAGACGTCGATCGTCCAGTCCGGGTGCGCGAACCGCACGCCGTAGCCCATCCCCGGATTATTGGTTTCGAAATTCATCGGTGCCGCGTGTGGCAGACCTGAGACCCGATCCGGAACGGGTACGCCGAGCAGCGTGGTCGTCGTCTGCGCCAGAGCGCCAAGTGATGCAGGAACAAGTGTCGCCAGAACAAGTGTCGCAGGAAGAAGACTCGCGGCGAGCATCGCCATCGTGGTGGCAACCCAAGCATTGGCCCATCTTGCAAGCATCGTGAGCGATCTCCCCCCAGGTTTACAGGATTAACGCATATACAAAGGCCGGCCGCCAATGCCATCTTTGGATCGGCGGCCATTGGTGTCGCTGCATGTGCTCCCCTCAGCCAGGGTTCTGGACACGGCGGCCGCGACCTGCTGCGATATCAAACTCGCTTAGCCCAGAGGAGCTTCCCCGATGACGATCATCAATTCCCAGGTCCACGCCTATGAGGCGAACACGTCGAAGCGCCCCTGGCACACTGTGCCGAACTGGCCCCCTCACGTTACGGGCGATGAGATGGTGGAGGCGATGGCCAAGGTCGGCGTCGACGGCGCGATCTTCATCTCCGCCTTTTCCATGTACCGCTACGACGCCAGCTATGCGGTGGAGGTGCAACGCGCCCATCCCGGCCGGTTCGGCATCGTCAAGCCGGTCGACCCAGACGATCCGGCAGTGGCCGATGTCATCGCCGACTGGAAGAAGACGCCGGGCGCGGTCGGCATCCGCATCATGCTGACCAAGGAGGCCAAGCGCGATCCCAACGACCCCGGCCTCGACCGCATCCTCCGTGCCGCCGTTCGCTACGACATTCCGGTCAACATTTTGTGCTGGGGCAATCTGGACGACGGCACGGCGCTGATCGACCGCCACCCTGACGCGCGATTCATCATCGACCATCTGGGCATTCTGCAGCCGCGCACGCCGCCCGCTCCGACGCAGCCCTGGGCCGACCTGCCGAAGGTGCTGGAACTCGCCAAGCGTCCAAACGCGGTGATCAAGGTCAGCGGCGCCTGCACGCTATCCCGCGAGCCGTATCCATTTCCGGACATCTGGGACCCGCTCGCCCGCGTGTTCGATGCCTGGGGTTTCGATCGCTGCCTGTGGGGCACGGACTGGACTCGCGCGTTCGCAGTCGTCAGCTATGAGCAGGGCGTCGTGCCCTTCCTTAAGACCGAGCGCCTGAGCGACAGCGAGCGGGCGACGTTGATGGGCGGCGCGTGCGCCAAGGCCTATGGCTGGTCGCCGAAGAAAGGTTAGGGAGCGCCCATGAACCTCCAAACGTCGCCCGCAAAGCCGACCGGCTCGCGCGAGCGCTCGCTCGACGAGGTCAAGGCCGAGTTCATGCGCCGCGCCGGGCGGCTCAATCCGTTCGAGGACATCCGCCGCGAGGATGCCGAGCGCGTGATGAATGCGCTCAAAAATCTCGACAAGGATCATTGGGCGGACGAGTGGAGCAAGATCGGGCTTGGCTACGAGGAAAAGGGCGACGCCCGTGCCAAGGCCGGCGCTCCCGGCACCGAGCTTGCCGAACTTTACATGCACGCCTTCGATGCCTGCCGCGTCGGCCGCTATCCGACGCCGAA
The DNA here is from genome assembly GCA_963831975.1 of uncultured Alphaproteobacteria bacterium. GTDB lineage: Bacteria > Pseudomonadota > Alphaproteobacteria > Rhizobiales > Xanthobacteraceae > BOG-931. The sequence goes on along the minus strand of CAWHSO010000007.1, from coordinate 381,107 downwards.
TTCGCCGGGAAAATTTCAGGCGTATCAGCACTCGCTGCGCATGTTCCGCAAGGCGGCGCAATATTTCGACCCGCCGCTGGAAATCATCGAGCTGCCGTTCGACGGCGACAAAAAGCTTATCGGCTATTTGCAGCTGCCGCCCGGCGTGAACAAGCCGCCGGTGGTGTTGCATTGGGGCGGCGTCGACGGTTGGAAAGAGGATCGCCTGCGCATCGCCAAGGCGGTGATGGAGCAGGGGCTAGCCTCGCTCACCATCGACATGCCGGGCAGCGGCGAAAATCCGGTGCTCTATGGCGATCCCTTGGCCGAGCGCACATTTCTAACGTGGCTCGATGATCTGCCGCGGCGCGGCGAGATCGACGGTGGCAGCGTCGGCGTCTGGGGCGGCAGTTTCGGCGCCTATTGGGCGGCGCGGCTCGCCTACACGGCCGCCGGCCGCATCAAGGGCGCGGTGTTCCACGGCGGCAACGTCCATTACGGCTTTCAGAAGGAATGGCTGATCCCGGCCTTCACTACCGGCGGCGCGACCTATCTATTCGGCGCCCACAGCCTGCTCGAAGCGCGCGGCCGCGCCATGGGCACCAAGACGCTCGAGGAATTTCTCGAAGCCGCGCCGCGGCTCTCACTGAAAACGATGGGTCTGCTCGACAAGCCGTCGGCGCCGATCCTCGGCGTCAATGGCAAGCTCGACGACCAGGCGCCGGTCGATGACATCTATCTGCTCATGGAGCACGGCAGCCCGAAATCGGCGCGTATCTATCCGCAAGGCGCGCATATGGGCCGCACGCCGGGCGAGCCGTCGGACCACATCACGACGACCATCGTTGAGTGGCTCAAGGCGCAGTTGAAGCGATAAAGGGTGTTGTGAAGTGACTTTGCGCTCCGCGATCACCGTGAATTGATATTTTTCACCGCGGCGCCGGAACCTTTTCGACCGCGATCCATCTATTTTTCTGATGCGGCAACGTATTCCGGCTGACCGCGCCAACGGAGGAACACGGCCATGGCACAAGAGCAGGCACCGCCGAGCGGCCCGGATCTGACCAAGGGTGTCGGGCTCGGCGACTTCGTTGACAACAAGCTGCTTGGCCATGTTGGCGACGAGGAAGTCCTGCTGGTGCGCAGCGGCGGCGACATATTCGCCGTCGGCGCCCATTGCAGCCACTACCATGGCCCGCTCGCCGAAGGCCTCGTGACCGGCGACGAGCGTGCGCTGCCCTTGGCATCACGCCTGTTTCGATCTGCGCACCGGCGAGGCGGAGCGTGCACCGGCGCTCAGCCCGATCGATTGCTGGACGGTGGAAGAGCGCGGCGGCCGCATCTTCGTCACGCAAAAGCGCGAGCAGTCGAAGCCGCGCGCCTTGGCGGCGACGGCGGATACGCCGAAGAAGATCGTCATCGTCGGCGGCGGCGCGGCCGGATTTGCGGCGGCCGAAATGCTGCGCCGACGCGGTTTTGGCGGCAGCATCGTCATGGTGAGCAGCGACACCGCGCCGCCGGTCGACCGGCCAAATCTGTCCAAGGATTATCTCGCCGGCAGCGCGCCGGAGGACTGGCTGCCGCTGCGGCCGGACGATTTTTATGGCGAAAGCAAAATCGACTTGCGGCTCAACACCGAGGTCACCGCGATCGATACCAAGCAGCACCAAATCCGCTGCGCCAATGGTGCGAGTCTCGATTACGACCGGCTGTTGCTGGCGACCGGCGCCGAGCCGGTGCGGCTGCCGGTTCCCAGCGCCGATCAGCCCCACGTCCATACGCTGCGCTCGCTCGCCGATTGCCGCGCCATCATTGCCGACACGACGGACGCGAAGCGTGCGCTGGTCATCGGCGCGAGCTTCATTGGGCTCGAAGCGGCGGCGGCGCTGCGCAGCCGCGATCTCGAGGTCCACGTCGTGGCGCCGGAAACGCGGCCGATGGAGCGCGTGCTCGGACCGCAGCTCGGCGACTTCATTCGCGCGCTGCACGAGGAGCACGGCGTCGTGTTTCATCTCGGTGAAACGGTCACCGCGTTCGACGGCCGCCGCGCCACGCTCAAGGGCGGCGGCACGCTGGAAACCGACGTCGTGGTCGTCGGTGTCGGGGTGCGCCCGCGTCTGACGCTCGCCGAACAAGCGGGGCTGACGATGGACCGCGGTGTTGTTGTCGATGCTTATCTGCGCACCAGCGTTCCCGATATTTATGCCGCGGGCGACATCGCGCGCTGGCCCGATCCGCATTCGGGCAGCGCCATCCGCGTCGAGCATTGGGTCGTGGCCGAACGCCAGGGCCAGACCGCGGCGCGCAACATGCTCGGCTTCGAGGAGCGTTTCGACGCCGTGCCGTTCTTCTGGAGCCAGCACTACGACGTGCCGATCAACTATGTCGGCCACGCCGAGCAATGGGACGAGATCGCGGTCGACGGCTCCGTCGCGGGCAAAGACTGCGTGCTGCGCTACAAGTCCAAAGGGCGGGTGCTTGCGGTCGCTTCGATTTATCGCGACGTCGACAGTCTCAAAGCCGAACTCGCCATGGAGCAGGGCGCCGTACCGTAGCCGAGCCCGGCGCCCGGAATGCGCGCGGAGCGCGCATCAACGCGGCGTCAGCGGCAGCGGCACGCGCCAAACTTGCTGGAGAAAAAAGCTGCACATCCAGGCCGCGCCATGACCGATTCTGATCGCGTCGCCGCCTTTGCCGACATATTGAGCCACGACCTTGTTGGTAGCGGGGTCGATCTGGGTCAGGGGGATATTGATCATGCTAATCCAAACAAAACCCTCGCCCGCCGCGATGTCACCGCCGTGGCCAGGGACGCCCGCGTCAATCGTCGCCACCACTTGATTGCTCGCTGCGTCGATGCGTGAAACTGTGCCGTCGCCCTGATTGAGGACCCAGATATCGGTATCGGTGCAGGCCATGAATCGTGGCGATGGGCCCACGGGGATCTCAGCGGTGACATTGAGTTTCATCGGCTCAATTCGCGAGACCAGGTTGTGCGGCGTCGATGAGACCCAAACGGCGCCGGCGCCGGCGACGGGCACGAAGGAGCCGCTGGCAAGTTGTACTTGGCCATCGATCCGATTGAGAGTGCTATTGATCCGCACGAGCGTGCCCTGATCGTCGGTAGCCAGCCAGACGGCCTGTTGCCCCACCGCGATGCCGCCCTCGCTGTCGCCAATTGCGGTCGGAATGTGCGCCTCGACCTCATTGGATCGGACGTTCACGCGATCAACGCGGTTGTCTTGGCAACTGGGCGTCCAGACGGCGTCAAATCCAACGGCGAGGCCCGAGCACGGCCCGCGGCCGACGGCAACGATCTTCGTGACCGTGTTCGTGGACGGATCGAGGCGCGCTAGGCTGTCTTTGTTGGCGTTAGAGATCCAGACAGCATCGGTGCCGATGCCCACCCAGTCCGGGCTGCCCGGAATGTCAATCTTCGCCGCAATTGGCAAGTCGGCGATGGGGCGCTGCACCGCGGAAAGGTCTGGCATCGTCCCTTTTCCTTGATTGTGTCAGGACGCGAGATTGCCGGTTTCGAGACAAAATTCCACGGGCGTCGCCGCACTGAATTGATTGATCTTGATCACGGACGTTCCCTCGCCCCGGGTTGTCTTCTGCAAAAAACATCTTAAGCAAAATTGATTTGCAACTACAAGTAGCTCGACGATTGGGATTGCTAAAATACAGACGCGGTAAACCTCGGAAGCATCGCAGGCAAGCGGACATCGCGCGCTGGCCCGATCCGCATTCGGGCAGCGCCATCCGTGTCGAGCATTGGGTCGTGGCCGAACGCCAGGGGCAGACCGCGGCGCGCAACATGCTCGGCTTCGAGGAGCGTTTCGACGCCGTGGCGTTCTTCTGGAGCCAGCATTACGGCGTGCCGATCAACTATGTCGGCCACGCCGAGCAATGGGATGAGATCGCGATCGACGGTTCCGTTGCGGCCAAGGACTGTGTCGTCCGCTATAAATCCAGGGGGCGCGCGCTCGCGGTCGCCTCGATCTACCGCGACCTCGAAAGTCTCAAAGCCGAGCTCGCCATGGAGCAGGGCGCCGTCCCGTAGTTGGACCCGAAATGCGCCCGAGGCGCGGATAGACTGGCTGAAACTCCGGTCGCGGGCTCATCGCCCGCGACCAGTGTGCCGCTTCTTTAGCGGTAGAAATCGCCTTGCTCTTGCCACTGGCGAACCTGGGCGTGGTCGTGCCAATAGCCCGGGGCATAGGCGTAGAGGCCGCCACCATAAGGCGAGGAATAACCGGCGGCCGCCCGGCTCGCAGCTGAGCCGGTCGTATAGGCGCTCTGTGCCATTGCGGCGGCTGGCATCGCGATACCTAGCGCTGCAACGGCGGCGATCAGTGCGATCTTGGTCTTGTTGATCATGGTCGTTCTCCTGCGTTTCACAGCAAACCGAAGGCAGACGCCACGCTGGTCGATGATCAGGAGACGCCACGCTGTTTGCTGAGCGGGAGATGTGTGCAGTGCACAAGATCGCCAATAAGATATTCTTGATCACTGTGTTCGCGAAAATTGAATAATCGCCGTTGCCGGACAAACTGTCCGGGAAAATTTCGTTCAAGAAGGAATCACGGATACGTGTTTTGGCGTGAATGTTGCGCTCGGCATGAATGAGGCGAACATTTTCGAAAATATGTGACGGCGAACACACGGTGGTTCGCGGGTTGTCGCGCGGCCAATTTCGCGCCTTGGCCGGTGGGCTTGACCTGCCGGATCGATTACAGAAAGGATACAAAGGTCGCCACCCTCGCATCGCCGATTGCTGCAGGTCGCGATCGGGGTTTTGGCGATGGACGAGCGGACGGGCGTAAAAGGACAAGGCAGATTAGCGGCGGCAACGCGGCATCTCGCCGACCAAGCGCTCGACGGCCTGATCGCCGCGAGCAACGGCCTGAATAATTTTCTGGATTCCAACGCCGTCTATGTTTTCTCTGGCGTGCGTCCGATCGGCGAAAGCGCCGTCGTGCTCGACCGCGACGGCAGATCGACATTGATCGTGACTCCGGCCTGGGACGAGGCGCGCGCTGCGGCGGCGTCATCGACCGACCGCACCATCGGCACCGACGATCTCGCCGCCGCGCTCAAGAACGTGGCCGGGACGCATCGCTTGGATCTGTCGCGGACGATCGCGGTCGGGCTGTCACTGCTCGGTGCGGGGCTGGTCGATCGCATCGCGTCGGCGCTCGGCGCCTTGCCGCAAGCCGCCGACGAATTGGCGCGCGATCTTGCGCGCCTGCGTACGCCCGACGAACTTGCAGCGGCGGAGCGCGCCACCTGGATCGCCGAGCGCGGCTATGAGCGGCTCCTCGAATACGCGCGGCCCGGCATCCGCGAGTTCGAGCTCGCCGCCGAGCTCTATTGCTTCATGAAAAAACTCGGCGCCGAGGACAATTTCTTGCTGATGAGCGCGTCGCAGCACAATCTCGCCGTCCGTGCCGCCGGCGAGCGCGTGCTCGACGTCGGCGACATCATTCTCTCCGAGATCACGCCGTGCTATCGCGGCCAGTTCGTGCAGATCTGCCGCACCACGGTGATCGGCGAGCCGCGGCCGCTGATCGCCGAGAAATTCGCCATTTTGCAGGACGCCATGGGCGCGGGCCTCGCCGCGGGCCGCGCCGGTGCCACGGTCGCCGACGTCACGCGCGCGATCAACGGCGTCATCCAGAAAGCCGGCTACGGCGATTATTGCCGGCCGCCTTACATGCGGGTGCGCGGCCACGGCCTCGGCATCACCTCGGATCGTCCGGGCGACATCGTCGATACCAACACCCGCGTGCTGGAAAGCGGCATGGTGTTCGTCATGCATCCCAACCAGTACATCCCGGAGAGCGGCTATCTGATGTGCGGCGAGCCGGTCGTGGTCACGGACAGCGGCGCGCGGGCGCTGTCGGCGCGGCCGGCCGCGCTCGACATCATCGCGGTTTGAGGCGGCCCCATGCAGACCGTGCAACCTTGCGTGACGATCGGGTCCTATATCTGGGCGCAGGATCGCCTGCCGTATGACGAATTCACGCTGCGGCTCGACGCGCTGCGCGCCGCCATGGAGCGCAACGGCTGGCCGGCCGTCCTCGTTTACGGCGATGTGCGTGAACACGCGGCGCTCGCTTTTCTCAGAGCTTCATTCCGCGCGTGCGGTGGGGCATGGCGCTGTTGCCGCGCACCGGCGACGCGCGGCTCTTATGCGCCATGAGCACGCGCGATCTGCCGGCAATGCGGACGCTAACCTGGATTGCCGATGTGCGCTCCGGCATGGGCCCGGAATGGGAGAAGGCGTTCGATCCGTGGGTCGAAAGCATCAAAGGCGATCGGGGGCAAAAACTCGGCACCCTTGGTTTCGACATCATGGCGCCGCTGTTGCACGCCTCGGTACGCCGCAGCCTCGGCGAGCGGTTCGCGTTGCAACGCGCCGACGATGTTGTCGCCATTCCGTCGCGCCGCAAGCGGCCGCGCGAACTGACGATGATCCGGGCGTCGTGCGAATTGCTCAAAACCGCGGCAAAAACTTTTGCCGAGAGCTGGCGCGGTAACCGTGAGCCGGAAACCGCGGCGCTCGATGCCGAGCGCGTCGCGCGTTCGCTCGCCGCGCAGGATGTCCGCACGCTGGTCAGCCTCGACGGCGGCCGCACGCTGGTGCCGTTCCAGGGCCGGTTCGAGACATGCGCCGGGCCGCTGCTCGGCTATCTCGCCGTCAAAGTTGTGGGCTATTGGGCCGACATGTTCGTCACCGTCGATGACGGCACCATCACGCCCGCCGCGCGTCAGGCCGAAGCAGCGCTCGAAGCGATCATCGCCACTATGCGGCCGGGCGTGCGGGCCGACGCGCTCCACGCCAAAGCCGTCGGCGCGCTGGCGCCGTATAAGCTTCATCCGGTCCTCGGCGGCAGCGTCGGCCACGGCATCGGCTTGTCGCTGCACGAAGGACCCGAATTCCAGGCTTCGGCAGATGCAACGCTGGTGGAAGACGGCGTCTATACATTGCAGGTCGGCGCTGCCGACGCCAAGGCCGGCAATGCTTTAATGTCCGCCATCGTGCGCGTCGCGGCGAAAGGGGCGGACGTTCTGGTCCGCTCGCCGTCCATCGCGGAAGGTTGAGATGACAAAAAATACCGAAACCCCGGACTACGATCACCTCTACGACATTCTCGCCCGGCGCATGAGCATCCGGCGGCTCAAGCCCGATCCGATTCCGGACGACTACGTGCACAAGATTCTCGAAGCCGGCCGCTGGGCGATGTCGGGGGCGAATTCGCAGCCGTGGGAATTCGTCGTGGTCAAGGACGAGACGGTCAAGCGCGAATTGTTCGAGGCCTATCGCGACGTCAATTCCGATTTCATCTTCTGGATGGAGCAGATGCGCGAGAAGCCGTTGCGCCATCCGGCCTATCAGGTCGAGGGCGACGATCCCAAGGCGCAATGGGAGCGCGCCAAGAACGGCATGTCGCGGGCCTGGTCGACGGCGCCGGTGCTGATCGTCATTTTGGGCGACGGCCGCCGGCAATGGGGCACGGTGCAGGGCGCGCTCACCTTCGGTCGCCATCAGAGCCATCTCACCGACGCGCTGGCCAATGCGGCGACCTTGATGCATCTCGCCGCCGCGTCGCTGGGCTTGGGCTCGCAGCACGTCACCATCCACATCGAGGAGCCGTTCAAGCGCGTGCTGGGCGTGCCCGATCTGGTGATGATCCATCATATCATTCCGGTCGGCTGGCCGGCGATGGACCGCCGACCCGGCACGCGCCGGCCGCTCGAAGACGTGGTGCATTACGACCGCTACGACATGAAGAAATATATGTCGAACGAGCAGATCATCGAATTTTTGCGCGAGCTGCGCGGCCTGACGCGGCGCGGCTATCACGACGAGCCGAAATCGAGGTGAGTGGTGCGTCATTGTGCGTTCGCGGCGTTGCTGCTTGCAGTAGCTCTTGGCGCTGCCTCCGCGGCAGCCGCCGCTGACAAAGTGCGCGTCGGCAAATCGGTCAGCCAGCCGTTCGCCTTCGCGCCGGTCGAAATCGGCGCGGCGGAAGGCATTTGGGCGAAGCATGATCTGGAAGTCGAAACCGTGATCTTCGCCGGCGACGCCAAATTGCAGCAAGGGATGGTGGCGAATTCCGTCGACTTCGGTCTCGGCTCGGGGCCGGCCATGGGTTTTCTGGCCAAGGGCGTGCCGGCCAAGGCGGTCGGTGCGCTCGCCAATGAGCCGCTGAGCATGGGCTTGATCGTCGGCGCGGCGCCTGACATCCAAAAGCCGGACGATCTCAAAGGCAAAAAGATCGGCGTCACCACCAACGGCTCGCTCAGCTATTGGCTGGCGCGCGAATTGTCGCGGCAAATGGGCTGGGGCTCGAACGGCGTCGAGACGGTTGCGCTCGGCGGCATCGGTGCGCAACTCGCAGCCCTCAAGCGCGGCCAGGTCGACGCCGTGGTGCTGTCGGCGTCGCAGGGTTATGGGCTGGAAAAAACCGGCGACGGCCGGCTGCTTCTCCAGTTCGGCACCTACATCAAGAATTTCCACACCCACGTCATCTTCGCCACCGACGCCATGATCGCCAACAAGCCCGATCAGGTGCGGCACTTTCTTGCCGGCTGGAAGGAGACAATCGCCTTCATGGCAGCGAACAAGGCCGAGACCGTGCGCATCGCCCGGCAGGTTACCGGGCTCGACGAAGCCATCGAGAACCGCGAATACGACGACGTCATGCCGATGATGTCGCGCGACCTGCGGTTTCAGACCAAGGCGCTCGACGTGATCGGGGACTCGTTTCCGGAAATGGAGATCATGCCGGCCAAGCCCGACATGCGCACGCTTTATACCGAAGAGTTTTTGAATTAGCGGAGCAGAGCGCCGCAGCGAACCGTCATTCCGGGGCCGAGCGAAGCGAGGAACCCGGAATCCATAACCACAGTCCGCTCGATAATGTCACGGACCTTCGGAATCCTGTTGTTTCGTGATTATGGATTCCGGGTTCGCGGGCTTCGCCCGCGCCCGGAATGACGCGTCACTCCGGCTTGAAATTCATCGCCACGCCGTTGATGCAATAGCGCAGGTGGGTCGGCGGCGGGCCGTCGTCGAAGACGTGGCCGAGATGGCTGCCGCAGCGGCTGCAGTTCACCTCGGTGCGCTCCATGCCCCAGCTGCGGTCGGTGGTGGTATCGATCGCGCCCGGCTCCGGATCGTTGAAGCTCGGCCAGCCGGTGCCGCTCTCGAATTTCTTCTTCGAGGTGAACAGCGGTTGCCCGCAGCCGACGCAGGAGAACGTGCCGGCGCGTTTTTCGTAATTGAGCGCGCAACTGCCCGCCCGTTCGGTGCCGTGCTCTCGCATGATGTGGAACTGCTCGGGCGTGAGCAGCTTCTTCCACTCCGCCTCGGTATGCGTCACGGGATATTGCTTGGTGTCCGCTTGCGTGCTCATGGCCGGTTCGCCCGTTGGTTATGTGGGATGGCGTAAAGGTAGTCGATGCGCGGCAAAGCGCAACCGCGCCGGGCCGCGGCTTGCGAAGCTGTGATGGCCGTTTGATCGCCCGGCGCGCCGCTATTTCTCGGTGACGCGGTTGGTGTAGGTGACGAGAAAATCCTTGATCTGGCGCGGTACCTTGCCGAGATCGGCCAGAATGCCCTGGCCGTCGGCGCCCGAGACCATGATCGGCTTGGTCGCCAGCACCTTGGCATAGCCGGCGAGAAAATCCTGGTCCTGCCACAACTCGTCGAACGCCGACCGCATCGTCGCCACCACGTCGGCGGGAGATTTCGGCGGCATGGCGGCGACGCGGAACATCGCCAGCTGCGGGTCGGACGCGGCGCGCATGGCCTGATAGCGGAAGTCGCCGGCGAGCGGCTTGCCGCCGGTGACGCTCGCATAAAACTCCTCGAAGGTCTGCATATCAGGCAGCGAGCGGCTGCGCGGATAGTCGCCATTCTTGCCGCGCGGCGCCAATTGCCAGAGCGGGATGACGATGTCGCGCATCGACGGCTCGGCCGAACCAAGCCAGCCCGACAGCGACGTGTTGGCCATCTGCCCGGTATTTTGCAGGATCGCGGTTTCGACCTCCTTGAGGCCGCGATAAGCGGGGATCGCCTGATATTGGACGCCGAGGAGATCGAGCGAGAGCTCCTGATTGATGCTGTTGATGTTCTGGGCGTTGAGCGACAGCGCCTTGAAATCCTTCGCCTTCATCAAATCGGCCGGCACATTGATGCCGGGCGGCGTGTCCTTGCGGATATAGGCGACCAGCGGGCTTTCCACGCCGGCGAGCAGGATGAAATCGGAAAAGTGGGTGCGAACCGACGGATTGTCGGTCAGCTCGGCCATCACATCGAGGGTGAAGAAGCCGATGGTCAGGCCGTCGGGCGTGGCGTCGCCGAGCTCGTTGCTGCCGAGCAGCCCCGAGCCGCCGCCGATATTCTTGACCACGATGGTCGGATGGCCGGGAACGTGCGCCGGCAGATATTGCGCGACGATACGGCCCTCGATGTCGGTCGGGCCGCCGGGCGGATAATTGACGATCATGATGATCGTCTTGCCTTTGTAGTATTGGGCTTGCGCGCTTGCCGGAACGAGCGCGGCAAGCGCGATCAGCGCCGCCAGCATGGTCCGTATCATGGCTGGTCCTCCCTCGACCGGACCAGCATATGGAATATCCTGCCATGTCGCGACCCCAAACGGCGGAAGTGCCGGAATGAGGAAAGATCATGTTTGAGAAACCCGGCATCGCAGACTTGCGCCAGGCGGCGCAACAACTCGGCATGAATCCGAGCGACGATTACCTGCGCGCGGTGGAAGAGATCGTCGGGCCGCTTTCGCAAGCCTATGGGTTGCTCGACGCCATGGCGGACGAATTGCCGGCGGTGAAATATCCGCGCGGGCAGGCTTACCGCCCGCAAGGCGACGAGAACCGCTATGGCGCCTGGTATGTGAAGACCGCGATCAAGGGCGCGCCCGGCGGCAAGCTTGCCGGGCGGCGCATCGCGCTCAAGGACAATGTCTGCCTTGCCGGCGTGCCGATGATGATCGGCGCCGACATTCTGGAAGGCTATGTGCCCGACGTGGACGCCACCATCGTCGAGCGCATTCTCGATGCCGGTGGCGAAATCGCCGGCAAGGCAGTGTGCGAATATTACTGCGTGTCCGGCGGCAGCCACACGTCGTCGACCGGGCCGGTGCAGAATCCGCGCAAGCTCGGCTACACCACCGGCGGCTCGTCGTCGGGCAGCGCCGCCCTGGTCGCGGCGGGCGACGTGGATATGGCAATTGGTGGCGACCAGGCCGGCTCGATCCGCATTCCGGCAAGCTTTTGCGGCATCGTCGGACTGAAGCCGACTTTTGGCTTGGTTCCCTATACCGGCATCGCGCCGCTCGAAATGACGCTCGATGTGTGCGGGCCGATGACCGCCACTGTGCGCGACAACGCGCTGCTGCTCGAAGTCATCGCCGGACCGGACGGCATCGATTCACGCCAGCGCGACGTCGCCGCCGGCGATTACACCGCGGCGCTTGACGGCGGTGTCAAAGGTTTGCGCATCGGCGTGCTCAAGGAAGGTTTTGGCTTGCGCAATTCCGAGCCTGACGTCGATGCGCGGGTGCGCGACGCCGCGCAGCGTTTTGCCAGCCTTGGCGCGACGGTTGCGGACGTATCGGTGCCGACGCACGCGCAGGGTTTCCCGGTCTGGGCGGCGATCCGCGGCGATGCCGCCTGCGTGACGCTGCTCGAGATGAACGGCGCCGGCATCAACCACGAGGGCCTCTATGTCTTGAGCCTCATCGACAAAGCCATGGCCTGGCGCAGCCGCGCCGACGATTTCGCCGACACCATCAAAATCGCGTCGATCTTCAGCAAATACACTGTGCAGCGCTACGGCGGCCGCTATTACGGCAAGGCACAGAATATCCGGCGGCGGTTGCGCGCGGCCTACGACGCGGCGCTTGCGGCGCACGATCTCTTGCTGCTGCCGACGACGCCGATGAAGGCGACGCCGATACCGCCGAAGGGTGCGACGCCGCAGGAGATCACGCGGCGCAGCTGGGAGGCGACCGGCAATACCTGTCCGTTCAACGTCACCGGCCATCCCGCCATCAGCCTGCCCTGCGGCATGGAAGACGACCGTCCGATCGGCATGATGCTGGTCGGGCGCGCCTACGACGAGGCCACGCTCTATCGCGCCGCCGCGGCGTTCGAACGCTCCGGCGACTGGAAGAAATTCTGAGCATTCGTCATTGCGAGGAGCGAAGCGACGAAGCAATCCAGTTCGGCGCCGCCGCCTGGATTGCTTCGCGGAGCCTGTCATCGGGCCGGCCACTTCGGGCCGGACCCGTTGGCTCGCAATGACGGATAGGTATCAGCCCAGTTTGATGTTGGCGAACTTGACGACCTTCGCCCACTTTTCCGTCTCGTCGGCGAGGAATTTGCCGAATGCGGCCGCCGTCATGGGCGCCGGCGCGGCGCCGAGGTCGGCGAGGCTTGCTTGCACCTTGGCATCGGCGAGGCCGGCGCCGATGGCGCCGTTCAACGTGGCGACGATGTCGGCCGCCATGTTCGCCGGCGCGCCGACGCCGGCCCAGCCGCTCGACTCGTAGCCCGGCACGGTATCGGCCACCGTCGGCACATCCGGCAGCGCCGCCGAGCGCGCCGCCGTGGTCACCGCGATGGCGCGCACTTCGCCGGCGCGGATATGGGCGATCGACGAAGTCAGCACGTCGAACATCACCTGCACCCGGCCGCTGATCAGGTCGGTCAGCGCCTGCGCCGGGCCGCGATAGGGCACATGGACGATGTCGACGCCGGTCATGAACTTGAACAGTTCGGCCGCGACATGGGAGCCGGTGCCGTTGCCGGACGACGCGAAGTTGAGCTTGCCCGGATTGGCCTTGGCATAGGCGATGAACTCGCCGACTGTTTTGATCGGCAGCGCCGCATTCACTTCCATGACCATGGGCGTGCGCATGATGCTCGCGACCGGGGCGATGTCGCGGAGGAAATTGAAATTGAGGTTGTCGTAGAGCGAGGCGTTGATCGCATTCGGCGGCGTGACGAGGAGGAGCGTGTAGCCGTCAGGCGGCGCGTGCGCGGCGGCCTCGGTGCCGACATTGCTGCCGGCGCCCGGCCGGTTATCGATGATGAATTGCTGGCCGAGCCGCCCCGACAGCCAGTCGCCGATCAGGCGCGCGTTGATGTCGGAGGCAGCGCCTGGCGGAAAGCCGACGATGACATGCACCGGCCGCGCCGGATAGGTTTCCGCGCGCGCAAGCCGCGGCACGACTGCAGTAGCGGCGGTGCCCGCCGTCAGCTGCAGAAACTTTCGGCGCGGAAATTTCATGAGGAAGCCGCTCCGTGAGCGATGTCAGTATGCGGCCTATCAATTACCAAGACAATGTGGACAATGGCCCGGCGCCATCGGGCGCCGGCCGTGCAAAGAAAAAGACTGCCCTCCTGTCCTGAGAGGTCGCCCGCTTTGACAGTCATTGCAGCCAATCGAAAACGCGCCGGTGTCGCCGCGCTGGCGATCGTCGCCGTCGCGCTCGCGGTGATGTTCGTCGGCGCCATCGTTCCGACGCCGCTTTATCCGCTCTACCAGCAGGCGTTCGGATTTTCCGGCATTACGCTGACCCTGATCTATGCGGTCTATGTGCTGGGCAACCTGGTCGCGCTGTTGTTCTTCGGCCGGCTCGCCGACCAGGTCGGCCGCCGCAGCGCGATCCTGCCGGCGATCGGCTTTGGCATCGCCAGCACGATCATGTTCGCCGCGGCGTCGGGTACGGCCTGGCTGTTCGCGGCTCGCGCGCTGAGCGGCTTCTCCACCGGCTTGGGCGCAGGCGCCGCGACCGCGTGGATCGCCGAGCTTTATACCGGCCGCGGCAACGGCACCGCGGCGCGGATCGCGGCGTCGGCGAATTTTTTCGGTTGCGCCGCCGGGCCGCTGTTTGGCGGCTTGCTGGCTCAATTCGCGCCCTGGCCGCTGCGGCTGCCCTATCTCGTTTATCTGATTTTGCTCTGCGCCGTCGCCGTCGCCGTCTTGTTCGTGTCCGAAACGGTGGCAAGGCCAAAGCGTTTTGGCGAAGCATCGCTGCGGCCGCGGCTTGGCGTTCCGCCGCGCATTCGGCTGCACTTCTTGTCGCCAGCGGTGTGCGGCTTTGCCACTTTTGCGCTGATCGGCTTCTACTCCGCCTTGATCCCGAACCTGCTCGTCGCAAGCCTGCATCAATCCGCGCCGGCGGTGGCCGGCGCTGTCGTGTGCCTGGTGTTCGGCGTTGCCGCGGTGACGATCCTTTCGACCGGCCGGCTCGAAAGCCAGGCCGCCATGCTGAGCGCGCTGGCTTTGCTGGTGCCGGCGGTGTGGCTTTTGGTCGGTGCGGAAGTCGTCCAATCGATGCCGCTGTTGCTCTTCGCCGCGCCGCTCGGCGGCGTCGCCGGCGGGCTGGGCTATCGCGGCAGCCTCGAAGTGATCAACCGCATCGCCCCCGCCGATCAACGCAGCGAGGTGGTCTCGAGCTTTCTCATCGCGCTGTTTGCCGGCAATTCATTGCCGGTGATCGGCATCGGCGTGCTGTCGGCTGCCGCCAGCGCCATCGTCGCGCACGTCGCCTTCGCCGCGGTGATCACCGCGCTCGCGGGGATTGCGGCTTTGACCGGGATTAAATACGGGCCGACTCCGTAGGGTGGGCAAAGGCGCGTAGCGCCGTGCCCACGCCGCTCGGCACTGCGTGGGCTTCGCTGCGCTCAACCCACCCTACATTTTTATTTGATCGCCAGCGGATTGGTCGGCGAGCCCACAGCGCCGGTGATCGGAATCGCCGGCGCGACGAACATGAATTCGTAGACGCCGTCGGCGGCGCAATCCTCGGCGAGGTCTTTGAGATAAAAAATCTCGCCCATGGTCATGCCCATGATCGGGATGGTGATCCAGTGCCAGGGCTGGTTGATGCCGCCCTCGGTGTTGTTCGGCCGCACCTCGCAGCCCCAGGTGTCGCTGGCCAGCGCGGCGAGTTCGGTCTTGGCGCACGAATTCCAGCGTCTCGAAGGCAAAGCCCGGCGCGTCGCCGCCCGGATAGCCGTCCCAGCTGCCGGCCTTGAGGCAGCGCTCCATCTGCCCGGTGCGCACGATGATGTAGTCGCCGCGCTTGAATGTGATGTTTTGCTTCTTCGCGGTGAGGTCGAGATCGTCGCAGGTGATGCCGTAGCCGTCGTCGAGGCAATCCTTGCCCAGCGCGCGGGCGACGTCGAGGAACACGCCGCGGCCGACCATCTTGGCCTTGGTTTTCTCGATGCCGCATTTTTGCGCGCCGAACGACGACACTTCGCGGCAATCGTAGCCGTTCCACATATTGTTCTCGTAGAACACGTGGCCGAGGCCGTCCCATTGCGTGCCGCATTGCAGCGGGATCACCACCATGTCGTCGGCGGCGCGGATGCCGCGCTTGTCGAGCACGCCCGAATAGGCGTCGGTGCCGGTGCGCAGCATGGTGTGCAGCGGATTGATGCGGCCGAGCGCCGGATAATTGGTCTTGCCGCCCTGCGGGCCGTTATTGTCGAAATTGAGCGCCAGCGAGATCACCTTGCCCTTTTTGACCAGCTGCGCGGCGGCGACGATGTCCTCCGGCGCGGTGTAATTGAGCGTGCCGATCTCGTCGTCGGGACCCCATTTGCCCCAGTTCTTGTATTTCTCCGCGGCTTGGCGGAGGTCGTCTCGCGTCACTTTGCGCCCGGCCATTGGCTGTCCTTTTCTTGCCCTTGTGCTTGCTGATCGATGAGAACACTTGTCGCGCACGCTCCCCGGAGCGGGCGAGGGATGATAGCATCGCCCGTAATCCTAGGGAGGACGGAATGACAATAATAAAAATCGGCAGCGCGTCTGGCTGCTTTATGCGCGGGCCTCGTGATGGCAAGCGCGGCCTGGGCCGCGGATACCTATCCGGACCACAAGATCCGCATGATCGTGCCGTTCGCGGCCGGCGGCCCGACCGACGTGATCGGGCGCCTGGTGGCGGAGCGGCTGTCCGAAGTGCTTGGCCAGCAGGTCTATGTGGAGGATTTGCCCGGCGCCGGCGGCAATCTCGGCGTCGAGACGGCCAAGCGCGCCGCGCCGGACGGCTACACGATTTTGGTCGTCAGTACCGGCTTCATCATCAATCCGAGCATGTACACGACCATCGGCTACGACCCGCTCAAGGATTTTGCGCCGATCTCGCTGGTCGCGGCTTCGCCCAACGTGGTCACCGTGCATCCTTCGGTGCCGGCGAAAAACCTCAAAGAGCTGATCGACCTCATCAAGGCCAACCCGGACAAATACAGCTACGCTCAGCCGGCCACCGGCTCGACCCCGCACCTTGCCGGCGAGCTGATGAAGCAGATTTACGGGCTCGACATCGTGACGGTGCCGTTCAACGGCGCGCCGCTCGCCATCAATTCCACGCTTGGGCAATCACACGCAGATCGCGTTCACGGCGCTGCCGCCGGCGATCGGCGCCATCAAGGACGGCAGCCTGCGCGGCATCGCGATCCTCGCCAAAGCAGCGCGTCGCGGCGCTGCCGGATCTGCCGACCAACGGCGAGGAAGGCGTGCCGGGTCTCGAAAGCGACACTCTGACCGGCATTCTGGCGCCGGCCGGCACGCCGCAGGCCGATCATCGACAAATGGCACGACGCCATCGTCAAGATGGCGGCCGATCCGGAGGTGAAGAAGAAACTCGACACGCTGGGCTTTGTCCCTGTCGCCAACACGCCGGCCGAATTCACCGAGCGCATCAAGAGCGAAATGGCGCGCTGGGACAAGGTGGTGAAGGCGGCCGGGATTCACATGGATTAATACATTTCCAAGCGTGCGCGCGAGGAGGAGAAGTAACCGGGCCTGCGTCAACGTTGCGTCAGGCCGGCAGCCTTCAGTGCCGCCTCGATGATCGGGCCGGGAGCGACGTGCGGCATTGCGCCGGGCGGTGATGTGGGTACCTCGGGTACCGGCAGGCCCGCAGCCCTGAAGGCCGCCGCGATCGCGAGGTTCGGATCGAGCTGCGTGCGTGCGTGCCTTTCGCCATCTCGACCCAGCGAAGCTTCGTCCGGCTTGCTCCAGCCGCCGGCGGTTTCTCCGGCTTTCACAACGGCACGGCCGTCGGTCGAATTGGCGCGGCGCCGGCACTCGTCGCAATTTCGCGCGGCAGTATTTCGGTGGAGCCTTCGCCCAACCGCCAAAAGCGGGCGATGTGATGAGTGGAGGAAATTCCGGCATCGAGGAAGAAGGCGCCGGGAGCGCCGCAGATTCGCCTCCCATCGCGGACCCGAGCGGCACACCATGCGCCATGCCGCTGACGGAAAATGCCTCGATCAGCGCCTCGCCGTTGGCGTCGGTCCATACCCGGCGCGTGTGGCTGCCGCTCGATTTTTCATAGGAGAAAGCGGCTGCAAGCCCATGGACATCGATCCACTGGCTGACGATGTCTTCGGCATTGGAGGGCTTCACGATCGGATCGGCGGTGCCGTGCCAGACCGAATTTTCGGCCACGGCCCGCGATGCCTCGGATGCCGCCCGCACGCGATCGCCGAGCGCATGCGCGGACGGCGATTGCTCCGTGAACATCGCCTCGAACGCCTGTTGGACGGACCGCGCGCAGCCATAGGGAAGTCCGGCAATGATGGCGCCGCCGGCAAAAACCTCCGGATAGGTCGCCAGCATGACCGAAGCCATGGCGCCGCCGGCCGAGAGGCCGGTCACGAACACCCGGCGCCGGTCAACGCCGAACGTCGCAATGGCATGCTCGACCATCTGCCGGATCGAAAGCGCCTCGCCTTGGTCGCGCGCAATGTCGCCCGGCAAGAACCACGAGAAGCAATTCTTCGGATTGTTGGCCGGCTGCTGCTGCGGATAGACGACCGCAAAGCCGAAGCGATCGGCGAGCGACGACCAGCCGGTGCCGTGGTCGTACTCCTCGGCGCTCTGGCTGCAGCCGT
Organism: uncultured Alphaproteobacteria bacterium; assembly: GCA_963831975.1. GTDB lineage: Bacteria > Pseudomonadota > Alphaproteobacteria > Rhizobiales > Xanthobacteraceae > BOG-931. Next base: position 363,182 of record CAWHSO010000007.1, on the reverse strand, counting down.
GCAGCGCGACGACCAATGGCGCCAGGCGCGGCAGGCGCTCGGGAACATAGACGAACATGCGCAGGTTGCCGGGATTAGCGCCGAACGCCGTCAGTTCGTGCAGGCGGCCGGTTTGCTGCGCCGGGTGCCTCGGCCGACGCGGCCCGCTTTCTTGCGGGCGGTCTCCAGGAGGCTTTCGAACTTGCGGCGCAGGTCCTGGAGTCGGGCCATCGCCTTGCCGAAATCGCGCATCAGCCACCTATATTGCATCGCAGCAATTATTGCTGCAATGCAAAAATGGGGTCAGTAGGCGTGTGTGTCAAGGATGGTCCAGGAGGTAGACAAGCGCTCGAAGCGAAGATCAGGCGCCGCGGTGACGCTCACTTCCTGCGAGCGGGAAGCGGGCTTAAAGAAGAATGACAGAGGCCCCCAGATGCGCATCACCGACATCCGCGAAACCGCGGTCCCGCTGAACTCGACGCTCGCCAATTCGAGCATCGATTTTTCCGAAATGACGACGTCGGTGGTCGCCGTCATCACCGATGTCATACGCGACGGCAAGCCGGTCTGCGGCTTCGCCTTCAATTCGACCGGGCGCTATGCCTGCGGCGCGCAGATGCGGGCGCGCTTCATTCCGCGCGTGCTCAAGGCCGATCCGAAGATCGCTGCTCAACGAGGCCGGCGATAATTTTGCGCCGGAAAAAATCCTCGCCGTGATGATGCAGAACGAAAAATCCGGCGGCCACAGCGAGCGCTCGGTCGGCATCGGCACCATCGAGGTCGCGGTCTGGGACGCGGTCGCCAAGATCGCGGAAAAGCCGCTGCATCGGCTGCTTGCCGAGCGCTACAACGGCGGCAAAGTCGCCGACAAGGTTTTTTGCTATGTCGGCGGCGGCTGGTATGCGCCCGGCAAAACCACCAAGGATTTGACCGACGAGATGCAGCGCCATCTCGATGCCGGCTACACCATGGTGAAGATGAAAGTCGGCGGCATGACGCTCGCCGACGATCTGTGCCCGGGTCGAGGCGGTGAAATCGATCCTGCCGCGCGGCGGCCAGCTTGCGGTCGATGCCAATTCGAAATTCGGCCGCGACGAGGCGCTGGCCTATGCGCGCGGCCTCGAGCCGTTCGGGCTGCGCTGGTTCGAGGAGCCGTGCGATCCGCTGGATTTCGCGCTGCTTGCCGAGATCGCCGACGCCTATGACGCGCCGCTGTCCACCGGCGAGAATCTGTTCTCCACGCAGGACGTCGAGAATTTGGTGCGGTTCGGCGGCCTCAAAGCGCAGCGCGACGACGTCATCCAGGTCGATCCGCCGCAGGCCTACGGCATCGTGCAATATGCCCGCACGCTCGACATGCTGGCGCGGCATCAATGGCCGCGGCGGCTGTTGTTCCCGCACGGCGGCAACCAGATGTCGCTCGCCATCGCCGCCGGCTTCGGCCTCGGCGGCGCCGAATCCTATCCCGGCGTGTTCGGCGATTTCGGCGGCTTCGCCGACGACGCCGAGCTCAAGGACGGCTATCTGACGCTGAGCGATCGCCCCGGCATCGGCTTCGAAGGCCAGGCGCGGCTTTACCGCATCATGCGCGAGCTTGCCGCGTGAGCTAGTATTGCGTGCTAACGCCGCTCTTGTGGGCGCAGTGCCGCAGGGTGAGCAAGTCGGCACGGCGCTATTTCAACGTATGGAAGACGTGGCGGCCCGGCAATGTGTCGGCAATAGTGCGGTCGCCGTCGCCGTACCATCTACCCCTAACGCCCTCGCGACGCGACAAGGGCGGCCGGGGAACGCGTCAAGCTGTCACTCGCAGCAATCCCGGCCGCCCGATAGGCCGCGACCGCGCCGGGATGCAGCGCGACGCCGCCGAATTCGAGCGCGCGCGGCGCCGTCCGAGCGCAACGGCTCGAACAGCTCGCCGATGCCGTCGAACAACGCGTTCAATCGCGGCAGCTCGTCGCGCGCGGCAAAAATCGCGGACGGCGACGTCGCCGCACTTTGTCCTCGGCGACGCGCGCGTGCGTCACCAGCACATTGACGACGGCGGCCTGCGCCACGTCGGCATCGAGGCCGCGGATCGCGCCTTTGCGCATCACGGTGCGGCGATAGAACGGCACGGCGCGCAACACGGTGTCGAGATCGGCCGGTGCGTAGGGCAGCACGCGCAGCCAGAACCCGCGCGGCGAGCGCCGTCATCACCTTGTTGGGGATCGGGCATTGCAATTGCGCGTCGGCCTCGCCGCGCTCGAGCGCCTCGGCGCCGGCGGCGAAGTCGAGAAATATCGGCGTGAAATCGGCGAAGGTCAGGCCGAGCGCGCCGAGGATCACGCGGGCGTGCTGGGCCATGCCGCTTTGTTCCGGGCCGACGACGAGGCGCCGGCCGCGCAGGTCGGTCACCGTGCGCAGATCGGAATCGGCGCGGGCGATGAAGAACAGCGGCCCGGCATTCATCGGCGCCACCATGCGCAGATCGATTTTCTGCGTGAACGGCGCCTCGCCGTTCTTGGCGCGGCCGATCCAGTTCGACGCCATGAAGCCGAAGTCGATGTCGTCGCCGTCGAGCCGGTTGGCGTTCTCGACGCTGGCGTGCGCCGAAATGCTGACCTCGACCGGCGCCAGCGCCGGCATCGCGCTCGAGCACCGTCTTGAGCGCAAGACCCTGACTCAAAAACGTACTGTCGCGCTCCGCCGTGCCGATGCGCACGCCCGTCATGTCATTCGCCCTTGATGCCTTTGTCGCGGATCACCTTGCCCCAGCGGGCGATCTCGTCGCGCAGATATTTTTCGAATTCCTCCGGGCGTGCTCGGCGCCGGAGTTGTGCCGGCATTGTGCAGCCGCGTGCGCACCTCGGGATCGTTCACGCGCCGCGACCAGCGCGGCGTTGAGCTTGGCGATGATCGGCGCCGGCGTGCCGGCCGGCGCCAGCACGCCGTCCCAGTTGTCGCCGACCACGTCGGCAAAGCCCTGTTCGACGAAGGTCGGCACGTCGGGAAAAATATCGGAACGCTCCGACGAGGTCGCGGCCAGCGCCTTCAGCTTGCCGGCCTGCACCTGCGCCATGATGGTCGGCACGTCGCCGAACAGGCCGTCGAGATGGCCGGCCAGCATGTCGGTCAGCGCCGGCGCCGCGCCGCGATACGGCACCGCCTTGCAGCTTGATGCCGGCGGCGTCCTCGAACAATTGCCGGCCGAGATCGGAAATCGCGCCGCGGCCGGTGATGCCGATGGTGATGCTGCCGGGCTTGCGCTTTGCGAGCTCGACGAGGTCGCGCGCCGAATTGACCTTCATGTCGGCGTTGACGACCAGGATGGTGGAATTGACCGCGGCCTTGCCGACCGCGGCGAAATCCTTCAGCGGATCGTAGGGCAGGTCGGGGCGCAGCGCCGGATTGATGGCCACCGCGCCGACGGTGGTGAAGAACAGCGTGTAGCCGTCCGGGTCGGACTTCGCCACGTATTCGGCGCCGATGGCGCCGTTGGCGCCCGGCTTGTTCTCGACGGCGATCGGCTGGCCGAGAAACCGTTGCATCTTGTCGGCGATGATGCGCGCGGTGAAATCGGTGGTGCCGCCGGGCGCGAACGCTACGATCATATGCACCGGGCGCGTCGGATAATCCTGCGGCGAAGCCGATGCCGGAACAGCGACGTCGCAGCGACGACGAACGACGCGATGCGAAGGAAAGATGGTGGCGAAAATCAATCGCATGGAGAAGTGTACGTTTATGCGTCCCCGCGTGAATGCGAGGGCGGCCGGACGTTAGCAATTTGCCGATCAGCCCGACAGGCGCTCGATTGCCGCGCCGCAGCGGCCGAGCTTGTCTTCCAGCCGCTCGAAACCGCGGTCGAGGTGATAGACGCGGTTGACGATGGTCTCGCCTTCGGCGGCGAGCGCCGCGATCACCAGCGACACCGAGGCGCGCAGATCGGTCGCCATCACCGGCGCGCCCTTGAGCGACTCGACGCCTTCGATGGTCGCGCGTTCGCCATCGAGCTGGATGCGCGCGCCGAGCCGCGCCAGTTCCTGCACGTGCATGAAGCGGTTCTCGAACACCGTCTCGACGATGTGCGAGGTGCCGCGCGCGCGCGTCATCAGCGCCATGAGCTGGGCCTGCAGGTCGGTCGGAAAGTCCGGAAACGGCGCCGTCGTCACTTCGACCGGTTGAAGGCTGCCGCCGTTGCGGGCGATGCGGATGCCCTGATTGGTCGGCGTGACGGTGACGCCGGTGCGCGCGATCACGTCGAGCGCGGCCTGCAGCAGCTCCGGGCGCGAGTTCTGCAGCAGGATATCGCCGCCGGCCATGGCGACCGCCATCGCATAGGTGCCGGTCTCGATGCGGTCGGGCAGCACGGCGTGGCGCGCGCCGTGAAGCTTTGTCACGCCTTCGACCGTGATGCGGCTCGTGCCGGCGCCGGAAATGCGCGCGCCCATCTTGTTGAGGCAATCGGCGACGTCGCCGATCTCCGGCTCGCGCGCCGCATTCTCGATCACGGTGGTGCCGTTGGCGAGCGACGCCGCCATGATCGCGGTGTGGGTGCCGCCGACGGTGACTTTGGGGAAGACGATCTCGCCGCCCTTGAGCCCGTGCGGCGCCTTCGCCACCACGTAGCCGCCGTCGATCTCGATTTTGGCGCCGAGCTGCTCCATCGCCATGATGAGCAGATCCACCGGCCGCGTGCCGATGGCGCAGCCGCCGGGCAGCGAGACCTTGCGCCTCGCCCATGCGCGCGACCAGCGGCGCCAGCACCCAGAAGCTGGCGCGCATCTTGGAGACGAGCTCGTAGGGCGCGGTGGTGTCGACGATGCGGGACGCGGAAATGTGCAGCGTCTGGCCGTGATCGGCGGTCTCGCCGGGGCGCTTGCCGCTGACCATGATGTCGACGCCGTGATTGCCGAGGATGCGCTCGAGCAGGCCGACGTCGGCGAGGCGCGGCACGTTGTCGAGGATCAGGGTCTCCTCGGTGAGGAGGCTCGCGATCATCAGCGGCAGCGTGGCGTTCTTGGCGCCCGAGATCGGGATGGTGCCGTGGAGCGGCCGGCCGCCGACGATACGAATGCGATCCATTTTTTCAGCCCCCGCGGCCCGTTGCGGGCCCACCCGCTCCGCCGCCCACTTTCCCGCCCGGATTGCGGCGAAAGTCGGGAGCGGCCTCCGATATCGGCATCGGCGGCCGCCACGTCCTCGGCCTTGCGGCCGCGGGCTTGCTCCTTGCGCCGCTTGAGGTTTTCCCGCAAGCGCGCCGACAGCCGCTCGCTCCGCGCCGCCCATTTCTCGGCTTTGCCGGGTTTGATCATGGCGGCAATCTCAAAGCATGCCGCCCGCGGCGCCGCAACCGTGCGCAGGGCTGGCGCGCTTGCGCGGATTGCCCCCATATGGCAATGATCGCCGCGTTTTTTCGCCCGTGCATTTCCGCCGCGGCGCTGCCGTAGCTCAGTGGTAGAGCACCCCCTTGGTAAGGGGGAGGTCCTCAGTTCAATCCTGAGCGGCAGCACCACATTAACCGAATAAAATTAGGCATTTCGCTCCCGTTGATTGCCTCTAAATCGGTGTAGAGCAATGGCGCCTAGCCTGCACGCCTCGGCCGGTCTTCGCCAGCCACGGCGCTGGTCAAACGTGAAGCGCAGTTCGTTGAGTAGCGCGTCAACGAGGTCCTTTGGTTCGGATAGGCAAACGAAGTCTCGCCTGTCTCCCCAATTATCCATTCCTTGAGGCGCCATAGCTTTGACCGCACTCTCCAGTTCCAGCAGACCACCCCAAAGAGTTCGGGGCACAACAACAAATGTCGCTCGACAATGCCGCCTAATGAAAGCCGTGCGCAATCGCTTCGCCCAGGCAGCGTCGGGGCGACTGTCTCTTTTGGCTCGCCACATTCGGCCAGTGTTGTAGGCATGGGAGAACTTGTGGCTCCGGCCTTCCGACCCACTCACATGGCGATTGTTGATCCGGCCACGAAAACCATACTTGTCCGCTTTAGTAATCCCGATGTAACGGATCGCTCCGGTATGATCGTGCAAAGTGTAGATGCCATCTTCCTGAGGTAAGTCATTAAGATGCACGGGGGCGCTGGTCGTGAGGCTCCGGAGCACAAGGCAAGGGTCAAGGATCATCGTATAGTCAAGATTGTACACCGTGGCCCGCGTGCTGTTCATTCATTTTGATGAGCATCTTGCCACCTTTTGGCGTCTCACGTCGAAATTCAATAATGCAAGCGCCTCGACAACATTGAAGTTCTCAGCCACTGCCATACCTTTAAAGCCCATTATGGAGCTTCTGCATTGCTGAGGCGAATAATTATTTGCCTCATAAATTCCAGCAGCGGTCCAACTGTCGTGAAGCTCTTTTTGATCGTGTTCGCTCAACCCGTGATCTAGAAGAATTTTCGTCACGGCATGTGCGTTTGCTTCCGTTACAATCGCGTAAGTTTTTTGAAATTGATTGGCCACTTCTCTTGCCATTGTTTCAAGCTCAGGAAATTGACGCGCACATGTGCCAGCTATTGCTCCAGAGCTTTGCAAAAAATTAGCTATAAGCACTAATTGAAGATCATTGTCATCAAGGCAAAATTGCTTTTCAGCCGCCGCCGCGGGATTTAGCCAAAACAGAAAAATTAACAAGTTGGCCACTGTTAAAAGCCAGCGCCAAGTTGGCCTGGACGAGCGGACTATTCTGTCCTCTTGTGGGTTCATCGAGTCCCCAACGAATTTGTAAAGGCGCGTAAGCCGTCGGTGCATGATGCTGGCGTTGTTCGCACCAAACCCAGGTCCGTGCGCAGTTCGGCCAAGGTAGGGACGGCGCTGTCTGCGTCTCTCCGCATCGGGCGATGCTAGCGCGGCCTGTACTTTCTGAGCAACCTGCACAGTGACGTTGCGGCGCTGCGAACTCGGCGCGCGGCATCGTCGATATCCTGCGGCGTTCGCTCGGGGTGGTTGCTGACGTGCAACGCATTGTCGGCCGCTTCGTGCACCTGCCGGTTGGCGTGCAGGAACAGTGCGCGCCGTCGTAACAGTGTTGCAACTGTGGGTGCCATGCTAGCTCGTCATCTATTCATCTAGGTAGCAATTCTTCTATACTCAATTGGTGGGATCAAGGCAATTCCTTGACTGCGGCAGCACATGCCTTACGAACTCGGGCATGGGGCGCAAACCAAAACCCGGCGCGATCAGGCAGCAAGGCCGACAGGGCCGAAAAGCCGTCGCGGTCTATCTTGAAGTGCAGCGCTGGCGCGAACTGAAAATGATTGCCGTACTCACGGAATCGACGCTCGACAAATTGCTACAGGACGGCGCGACGTGGTCGTTGAGAAATTTAAGCGCACACGTGACATCACCTTGAAATTGTAACAATTTTGGAGCGGATTTTGCTGCGTTCTGTTTCTCAATTAAGCGGCGTCTTTCCACCCCTTCTAACAATAGAAGCCTTTGACTGGATAATTCCAATCCGTAGGCGGGTATGCCCTTTAATTCTAGTACCAACTCATCCGACAATTTCCACCTAGCAATCATTCTCCCATGTCCTACGACCGAGCTGAATAGACTTTTCAGGCTAGTGGAGTCGTCAATATAGGTTTGGTTCTTCTCGTAGGGATCAATTCCATACTGCTCGCTGACGTGCGCCATCATTTCAAGCGTCGGGATATTCGAGCCAAATTGAAAATCTATTGATTTCAGCAACAGCGCGTTTGTCGTTGTATTATTCGGACGTTTGTAAAATATAAATGTAAATCTCTCTCCGTTGTCAGGAAAATTACCGACTTCACATTGTAGATCGTTTTCTTTCAGTACGTGCCATCGAATTTGCTTTAGATCAGCGCAATATTTGCTGATGCCATTTATCGATTTGAGGTTCGTCTCAAATTCAGTCCACGTCATTTCCGGGTAAAATCCGCGAATATCTTTTTTTGTCTCCGCGAAACTGAGGTTCCCTGGGAGGACGAGGACTGCGATCATTGCTGATAGAGAAATACAAATGTGCTTTCTCATCGCCGCCTCTCAGAGTGCCAGATGCATTCTAGCGCGGCCGTGGCGGTTAACCAAGGCGTTTGCACTCCACCGCGGCCGTCGCCATCTGACGGGCGAAAGGAAGGTGATGCAAATGACCAAGCAAGAGCAGCTAGCCAAGGCAGAGCGCGATCTCGAAGGCATCCTCAGCCGCCTGTTCAGCGAAAAGTGGGCGGACTGGAATTCTCCGAAGGTCCAGGGCTATCTGGAAAAGACCCGAAAGGCGTTCGGCTCATGGATGCACGCGAACACCCATGATGCGAGGTAAGCCTTAATCGACCTGACGCCGCTGAGTTGAGAGGGCCGGCGTCGGGTCGAACCTCAGTCCATACCTTGCCGCGTCGGCTAGATGGTTCTCACATCCATCAGCGATCTTGTCGGGATAGCGCTTGTCGAGCGGTAGCACCGGCTCGCCAGCTTCTAGCCTCGGCGCACAATGACATCCGGATTGGCAAGCCGCAGCGGCGCGCCTTGCTCGAACAGCACGATCTGTTCGAAGGCTTCGCGGAAATAGAGCTCGAAATTCGTCCACTCCGCCCAGCCGAGATGGGGCGTGCACAGGACGTTCGGCATTGACAGAAACGGATGATCGCCGCCCATGATCGGCTCTTGCTCATAGACGTCGACGGCCGCGTAACCGGGCCGGCCCTTGCGCAGCGCATCGAGCAGGGCGCCCGGCGCGATCAACTCCGCCCGCGACGTATTGACCAGGAGCGCCGTCGATTTCATGCGCGCGAGATCGTCGGCGGTGACGATGCCGCGTCGTCTCGGGTCGCAGCCGCACATGCAGCGAAAGAACGTCGGAGCGCTCGAACAGATCGGCCTTGTCGCGGGCAACGGCATAACCCGCTGCCTGCGCCTTGGCCGCTGAAGCACTTTGGCCGAAGACCAGGATGTCCATGGCAAGTCCGCGGCCGGCTTCGGCGACCAACTGACCGATTGTGCCGAGGCCGAAAATGCCCAAGGTGGACCCGCGCAATCGGTGCGAAAGGGTGCACGGCCAGTCGCCGCGCTTCATCCGCTCCGTCTCGAGAGCGATGTTGCGCCGCGCGGCCAGGATCAGTGCGACGGTCAATTCGGCTGGGGCGACAGGCGAATTGCTCTTGCCGGTCGAAACCGGAATGCCGAGCTCCGTACAAGCCTCGAAATCAATGGCCTGCGAATTGCGCCCCACCAGCGCGATCAGCTTCAACTTCGGCAGCCGCTCCAGCACAGCACGGGTGAACGCTACTCGCTCGCGTATCGAAACCACGACATCGGCGTCGGCCAGGCGCTCGATCAGGTGATCGAGATCGCGCGCAGGCTCGCGATAGCGGATGATCTCATGGCGCCGGATCAGATTGTAGCAATCGAGACGATCGACCAGGTTCTGATAGTCATCAGGGATAACGATCTTCATGGGATATTCAGAGCCGTTCTTCGGTCCATGACGGGAATTATCTGGCTGACAGGTGCGCCGAGACTTGATCCGTATTGCCTAGCCGAAGGAATTGCCTAGCGCCAAGATCCCGACGGATCAATCCGTCAGTTCCGTAAGGCCCGGCCTCGCCAATCGATCGTCGCCGGCCACGGTGTGGGCCAGCTTACGTCTTGACGAAAAGAAGACGCTGTCGTCTTGAGGTTGTGTCAATTTTAGACTGTAATGACGGACGCGGATGACGGCGGGGAGTGAAATGACACAACAGCCATTTACGGTCGCGGATTATCTTCTCACCAGGTTGAAACAGCTCAATGTCACCGAAGTCTTTCAAATCCCGGGTGACTACGTCAAACATTTCACCCAGGCGCTGGAGTATTTCGACGGCGTCAAGGCCATCGGCGCCATCAACGAACTGGATGCCGCCTATGCCGCCGACGCCTACGGGCGAACCAGGGGGCTGGGCGCCGTGTCGCTGCAATATGGCGTCAGCACCTTCAGTGCGCTCAATGCGATCGCCGGTGCTTACGTCGAATTCAGTCCGGTGGTGGTGATCAGTGCGACACCCGGCGCGGACGCCCGGCAGATCACCAAGATGTACGACGTGCTCTACCACCATTCCACCGGCAACCTGCAAGCCGATGAAGAAGTGTATAAACGCGTCACTGTGGCCGCGGAAACGCTCAGCACGTCGGTGGACGCACCGGAAAAAATCGACAATCTGCTCATCGCGGCCATCACATACAAAAGACCGGTCTACATTGCCTGCTACAAGGAAGTCTGGGGCGAACCTTGCCCAAAACCTTCCAACAAAGTCTTGCAGCCGATAGCGTTCAAAAGCGAACCGCTGGCGCTGAAAAACGCCGTCACCCAGGCCTGGGCGCAAATCACCGCCGCGAAACACCCGATGATCCTGGCGGGCGTCGAGGTGCTTCGTCACGGATTGTCGGACTTGCTTGCGCAAATCATCGATGCAAGCGGGTTCCTGTACACCACCACCACGCTCGGCAAAACGGTGCTGGATGAAAAGGGCGACAAGTTTGTCGGCACTTATTCCGATGCCGCTTCCATCCAGAGTGTGCGCGACCTCGTCACCCAGGCCGATTGCTTCCTGACCTTGGGCACGATCATGACCGACGATTATTTGTGGTTCGTCGAAAACAAATACGCCAACATGGTGTTGGCGACCACAGAACAAATACGGGCGAATTACTTTATTTATAAAGGCGTGACCATGAAGGATTTCATGGCAGCCTTGCTGGAGCGCTTCAAGACAACCAAAGGCTACCCGCTGGCGACGGTCGCCCCGCCGCAGCCGCCTTACCCGGAGCCGTGGGTCTCCAATTCGGATCCGTATTGGAACGACAAGCCCGAAACGATTACCTACAACCGCTTCTTCCAGCATTCGATGAAATTCCTGGAAGACAACAAGCTGCTCGATAAGATCGTCATGACCTTTGGTGTCAGCTCTTCGCTGTACGTGGCCACGAACGCCTACGGCCTGGCGCAGAACAGTTTTCTCGGTTCGGCAGCCTGGCAGTGCATCGGCTTTGAAACGGGAGCCGCCTCGGGCGCCCAGCTCGGCAGCGGGAAACGGGCGTGGACCGTCGCCGGCGACGGCGGTTTCATGATGGTCTGCCAGTCGCTCTCGACGCTGGCCAGAAATAACCTGAACGCCGTGCTGTTTGTGATCAGCAATGGAGTTTATGCCATCGAGCAGGTCTACGTTGACCTCACGTCATTCAAGCCCGGTCCCGAACACAAATTCGATGCTTTCGATATTTTGCCCAAATGGGATTACATGGCGCTGGCCCAGGCGTTCGGGGCGAAAGGCTACCGCGTGCAAACCGTCAGCGAATTGAATGCAGTGCTGCAAAAACTTAAAGACACGACCGGCCAGCCTTCGCTGGTCGAAGTCGTCATCCCTGAAAAAGACCTGCCTGGACAGATGCGCCGGCTTGGCGAGGAGTAATCGTTTGCAGTTCGGCACGATTATTTGCGGTCCACTGGGCCAAGCCGGGCGGCAAAAACGACGTTCTCGGCAGACATGTCCTGCGTGAAGCCGTTCAAAAAGCCAAAACCGAAGTTCGACTGCAGCTTGCCCAACAACGCGGTCTTGGCCAAAAAACCCGCATTGTCTTTGAACAAGATTTTTATGGAAACGTCCCCCACCAGGATGGCACGGATGCGCTTGATATCCGTGCGGCCCGCCATCGCCGCCAAACAAGATTGCACGTAATCCGGCTGCAGTCCCTTTTGAACGGAATACTCCTTGGGTGACGATATGCGAATCTCGACCCTTCGCAGAATTTCGAGCTCGTTCGGCTCGAGCTGCAAATCGGCTTTTGCTTTTTTCAGCCCCAGTGCGTGACGAAGCGAAAGGTCGAAATCATGCACGACGGTCGTCGCGTTTCGTTGCTTGGGCCGAAACTGTGACAACGGAATGTTGATCGAACAGTAATCCGATTTGCTGCTCCAGGATGCCGCCGCTATGAGGTTGCGAGGTTCGGTCAACGTGAATGCCGCGATATTGCCTGGCAAATATTCATAGCGTTTTTCGTTCGGCAGCGCCTCCGAAGCCGGAAGCACCTGATCGTAGCCGGCATAATGCAGCGCCAGAACATTCCGGAGCGTAGGCACCGGCGCGCACCCGGCGCCGGCTGCGCATGCCGCCAGCAGCGCGGTTGCCGAGCGCCAACCGATCGTGGCGCGCATTTTTTGGGCCTACTTCAGCGGCAGCGGTTCGGCCCGAATGGCGAAAATCTTTGGACCTTCGGAAAATACAAGCAGCGGATTGGTATCGGAGCCGCCGCGCACGGCCAGCGCATGGAGCTTCAGGTTGATCTTTACATGCTGGCCGATGTTCGCGGCGATCCCGCTATCCACGCCCGCCACGAGCGCGATCGTGATGGTCACGTCACCGACCAACGTGCTGGTCAAGCCGTAGGCGAAGTTCGGGCCGCATGCGGCGGTGGCGTTCTTGGTGGCGTTGATAAGATCGTTGCGGGGAAGATAGTAGCGTTTGACGTTGACAATCTGGATGCCGAAGGAATTGACATATTTCGCGTCGAGCGCGGAGAGCTGGAAAATCACGTCGCTCGGGGTTGCGCCGGTGACGGTAAAGTCGCCGTTAAGTCCGATTTCAGTTCGGTAAAGCCAGTTCTTGAGTTGGGTCGTGCCGACGACAATCGGCGCCGGGCTTACCGGCGGCGTGCAGTAGACATCCGCATTGGTGTAGACAACGCCGCCGTTGCGGCCGCGAGCCGCTGCCAAATTCATTATTTGTCCGGGATACCCCTCGCCACGCCTGGTCGGGTCGTCTGCCGGGGTCGTTATGTCGTCAAAGGGAACCATGGTGCCGTAATCTTCGCCGTAGACGGCGCGCACGGCGTCCTCGAATTTCTCGTAGCCGAAATCCCTGGCAAAGCTTTGGCTCGATAAAGCGGCCGAAAGCAGCAATGTTGCCGCCGTTAAAGCTGGTCTCATTGTTAGCCCCTGTGACTTCCCCAAGGCGCGACCATAGACGATGCGACCCGCGGCTCAAAGGCCCGTGGCAAGATTTTCTACTTTACGTTCAGCGATACCAGGCGGCCTTGAAGCGAGAACCTCAAGCTCGTCCGATCGCCGGAATATGATAAATTTTGCGCCCCTGCGGCGCGTAATTTATCGGCGAGGCTTGCCGGCAGAGGTTGCCGGCCGCGAAACTCCACGTCGAAGTCGGCAATGATGGCCCGAACAACCATCCGCGGCACCGCCGGCGGCGTGCCGGCGCAAGATTTGTCTTTCAGCGCCGACGCGAAATTCTTCTCGACCGTGTCGGATGGAGCCGTCAACGACACGACGTTCCTCGACCGCACCTCATAGCTGTCGATGCTCCGTGCGTCTTGCTCGCTCAGGCCGAACAGCACGCGCAATTCATCGATATTCTCGGCGGCGACAAATCGTTGCGAAAAACCCTCGGTGGAGCGTCGGACCGGTGGGGTTGGGTCGGGTATGTCGCAGGTCCGGATGTGGCCGGCATCGACCACTTCGGCGCCGGGCTCGCTGCGCCCGGGCATTCCGAATATCGGCGAGCCCGGCAAAATCGCCGGTTTCAAGTTTTCGAAAACCGGCAGCGGCATCACGGCGGGAAATCTGAAAACTTCCGCTATGGTGCCCATGAGCGACGACGCGGCAAAGGCGGGTTGTTGGACGAACGCCAAAATGCCGACGAGGGCCGCGCACACCGATTTGAACCGAAACGCCATCGTCGAGCTTAATCCGTCAGTTCCGTGACGCCCGGCATCACCAGCCGGTCGACCGTGAGCGATGCATCGGCATTGCCAAGCGCGCGCTGTGCGTCGATCAGGTTTTGCAATTTGCCGCGCGAGACTTTGCTGCTCGGCTCGAAATAGCCGATGCGGCGGAGCAGATCGTAGCTCGCCTCGGCGTCTTCCTGCCTGGCGCGTGCGGCACTGACCAGAACCTCGATCGCTTCGCCGCGATGCGTGTCGTCGCCGAGCCAGGCGATGCTCTTGTCGGTCGCGGTGAGCAGCCGTTTGGCGAGCGGAACGTTCGCCGCCGCCCAGGCTTTGCGCACCAGCATGCCGGTAAACGGCAGGTCTTTGACGTAATCGGCCGAGAAGCCGAGCGTCACATAGCCCGCGGCATTGGCCTGGAAGTTGAGCGGCGGCAGCACGAAGGCGGCGTCGGCGACGCCGGCCTTCAGCGCGGCAAGGCGCGCCGCCGCCACACCGCCGACCAGTTCGTCGTAATCACTGCGCTTTAGGCCATTGGCCGCCGCCATGCGCTCGAAATAGACCGTGGTGATGTCATTGGCCTGGCCGACCGAGATGGTCTTGCCCTTCAGCTCGGCGATGGATTTCAGCTCGGGCTTGGCGATCAGCGCGTAGGGCGCGGTATTGCCGATGATGCGGACGATGGCGAGCGGCGCGCCTTTGTCGATGGCGTGGATGGCGTTGTCGTTGCCGATGCTCAGCGCCACGTCGAACGCGCCGCCGGTGAGTTGCTGGGCGACCGCGGGCCCGCTCTGCGCGAAGTTGATCTCGACGTCGAGATCTTCGCCGGCGAAAAATCCCTTTCGTGCCGCGACGTAAAACGGCCATAGCGGCGCCTGGCCGCCGAGCGTGCCGCCGACGATCTTGTCCGCGGCGCGGGCCGGCCGGCCGAGCAGTGCCGTGCCGATGAGGCCGAGAACAACGCGTCGCGGAATTTTCATGCGAACCCCGGCCGTGAAAACCCGACTATAGCGGAGATTGTCATGGCTTGGTGATCTTGAACGAACTGAAAAAGTCGTCCCGCACTGCCACGGCCTGGGCGCGCGCGGTTTCCGGAAATTGGATGACCTGCATGTATTGCGTCTTGTTGGCCCGGATCACGTTGAAGAAATAGCCGCCCGAGGCGTCGGTGAGCGCGAACGCAAGAATCTCCGTGCCGTCTTTGCTCTCGCGATGAACATCGGACACCGCGGCGCCCGGCCGCTGCTTCATGGCCGCCATGAAATCTTCCATGGGCCGCGGCTCCAATCCCAGCATCGGCGTTTCCGTCGCCGAGAATTTGACGCCGTCGCCGTTTTGTCCCGTCAGCATGCGCACGATGGCCGGCGGCGCCGGCGGATCTTCCGCCTTCAATTCGACGTCGCTGAACGTGATGGGAAAGCGGATCGAGAATGTTCCATCGGTCGGCGTGGCCACGCCCGCCGGGACATCTTTGCGGTAGACGGTTTGGGCGTCGGCCGGCATCGGCGCGGCCAGAACGAGAGCGAAGATCAAAGCGGCCAAAAAGCGAAACCGGGTCACGGGTGAATCCTCTTTTGCGCTCCGCCACTTACTTCAAGTCGCGACGGCGTTCCATGGGGCTGAAAGTGGCTGCCTTGACAGCGCCCAACGGCATAACGCAATTGCCCGGCAGGGAAAGCAAAAACTTATTGCCGAACGTATCACAATGACCGCCGAGCAATCGACAGCGCCTGTCATCGTCGCCGCCAACGCGAGCAAGCTGTTTCTCGACGGCGCCGTCACCGCATTCCGCCAGCTCGATCTCGAGGTGCGCGACCACGAGACGCTGTGCATCGTCGGCCCGAGCGGCTGCGGCAAGACGACGCTGTTGCGCGCCATCGCCGGCCTCATCGACCTGAGCGGCGGCAAGCTTCTGCTCGGCGGCGCGCCGATCAAAGGGCCCCCGCAAGGCGTCGCCATGGTGTTCCAGCATTTCGGCCTGCTGCCGTGGAAAACGGTCTACGATAATGCCGCGTTCGGGCTTGCGCTCGCCGGCGCGCCGGCGGCCATGATCCGCGAGCGCGTCGCGCATTATCTCGATCTGGTCGGCCTCTCCGGCTTCGAGCAGCATTATCCCTATCAGCTCTCCGGCGGCATGCAGCAGCGCGTCGGCCTGGTGCGCGCGCTCGCCATCAATCCATAGATCCTGCTGATGGACGAGCCGTTCGCTTCGCTGGATGCGCAAACGCGGGAGATTTTGCAGGAAGAATTGTTGCGCATCATGGAGCGGCTCGACGAGCGCAAGACCATGGTGTTCATCACCCACTCGATCGACGAGGCCATCCTGCTCGGCGATCGCATCGCGGTGATGACCGCGCGCCCGGGCCGCATCAAGGAGGTCATCGATCTGCCGTTCGGCCGGCCGCGCGACGTCGAAGCGATGCGCGCCGACCCGCGCTACGCGCGAATTGCGCGCCCACATCTGGCACGAGCTCACAAGGCCGCGCGGCCGGCGAGGGCGGCGTGAGCGTCTCGGTGCAAACCGGCACGCGCCGTGGCGCGACGGCGCCGCCGAAACGGCGCAGGCGCGCAAGGCTCGCGATCGGCCGGCGGCGGCAGCGGCAAATCCTCACCGTCGTCATCCGGCTCGACGTCGCTCGTCGTCGTCCTCGGGCTGTGGCAGTTTCTCGGCGCCAAGGTCGATGCCGGTCGCTGTTCACCACGCCAAGTGCCATCGCGCGCGCCGCCGTCGCCATGATCAAGAGCGGCGAGCTGTGGCACTATCTGTGGCCGAGCCTCGTCGTGCTGGCGATCGGGCTCACGCTGGCGGCCATTGTTGGTATTGCGGTCGGCCTCCTGCTGGCGCGGTTCTGGGTGCTCGACGTCGCTTTCGGCAGTCTACATCACCTTTCTCTATTCGATCCCGAGCGTGGCGCTGGTGCCGCTGATCGTGCTGTGGGCGGGCTTCGACATCACCGCGAAAGTTGTCATCCTGTTCCTGTTCGCCTTCTTTCCGATGGCGATCAACACCCATCAGGGCGTCAAGAACGTCGATCCCAAGCTGATCGAAGTCGGCCGCGCCTTCCGCGCCAGCGAGTGGCAGCTGTGGACCAATATCGTGCTGCCCGGCGCGCTGCCGTTCATCGTCACCGGATTGCGGCTCGCGGTCGGCCGCGGCCTGATCGGCATGGTGCTGGCCGATCTCTACACCGCCATTTCCGGCATCGGCTACCTGATCGTGCGCACCGCCGCCACCTACGAGGTCGACAAGATGTTCGTGCCGATCGTGACGCTCGGGCTGTTGGGCGTGACCTTGACGGCGCTGCTGCGCGTCGTCGAATTGCAGGTGGCGCCCTGGACCGCGGCGGCCGCGCGTGAATGAGAACGGGAGAATGAGAATGTCAGGCGCGATGCGAACCCATGAGTTGCTCGCCGCATTCTGCGTGCTGCTGGCGCTCGGCACCGGCGGGGCGGCGGCGCAAAGCAATTGCGCCACCATGCGCAAGATCAATATCGGCGTCTCGGTGGCGCCGCCCAACGTCGTTCACACCTCGTCCTATGTCGCCTTCGAGCTCGGCCTGTTCGCCAAGCACTGCATCGACGCCAACATCATCCAGTTCGATGGCGGCGAGTCGCCGGCGGCGCGGGCCGCCGCGGCGCAGGGCACCGCTTTGGTATCGACCAGCGCGGTGGCGATCGGCCACGGCGTCAAGGTGCAGCAGATTTGGGGTTTGGCGCCGCGCATGCCGCAGGATTACGTGGTGCCGGAGGCGATCAAGACCGCGGCCGACCTCAAGGGCAAGAAGCTGAGCGCCACCGGCGGTGGCGTCGGCGGCTTCAACTGGCTGATGGGCCGCGAAATCCTGAAAACCGCCGGCCTCTCGGTCGACGACGTGCAATTCATTTCGTCGGCCACCGCGGCGCGGCTGCCGGGATTGATCGCCGGCCAGATCGACGGCGTCGCCTTGCATCCGGAGGACGTCTATCTGGCGCAGAAAGAAAAGCCCGGCTTGCACGTCCTGGTTCAGCTCGCCGATCTGTTGCCCGACTACATGTTCAATGCCTATGGCGCGGCCACCGACTGGATCGCGCGCGATCATGCGCTGATGGTCGACACCGTCGCCGCCATGATCGAGGCCAACCGCACCATCTACCGCGACGAAGCCAAGGTGGTGCCGATCATGGTGAAGGCCACCGGCAAGCCCAAGGAGGCCGTCGAATATGCCTGGGAGGTCGAGACCAAGCATTGCGTCTGGTCGGTCAATGAGGGCTTTTACCGCCAAGCGCACGCAATGGACCATCGATAACGACGTCGCCAACGGCTATATCGATCAGACCAAAAAGCCGACCGTCGAGCAGGTCGTCAACATGCAGATCGCCAACGAGGCGGTCGCCGCCGCCGGCGGCCGCATGATCATCGGCGGGTGTACGGAATAGCGCGTTCGACGCGCAGGGGATTGCCATCATGAACATCAGACCGCCACGCATCGGACCGCAGCCGTGGGACGTGGTGCGCGATAAACTCGACCAGTCGCTGCCGTTCGCCAATATGCGCGACACGCCGTATTACCGCGACGCGGTGTGGGAGCAGTTCTCCAAAGCCGAATATGACCGCCGCTATGCGGCGCTGCGGGCGAAGATGCGCGAGCACAATCTCGATGTCGCTGATCGTGCCCGGCGGGCCGAGCCATTGGAGCTTTGGCGGCGGCATGTTGTGGCTGACCGGCCATTGGGAATGGCACGCGCTGGCAAGCTATGTGCTGGTGCCGCTCGAGGGCGAGCCGACCATGATCTATTCCATGGGCGGCACCCACGCCGAGGCGGTGCGCCGCCAGGTCGAGATCGCGGTCAAGGACGTGCGCCACAGCCGCAGCGGCCGCTACGCCGACATTATGGTCGAGCGCATCCGCGAGCTGAAGCTCGAGCGCGGCCGCATCGGCCTGATGGAGATCGATCCGCGGCACGGCGATTAC
This sequence comes from uncultured Alphaproteobacteria bacterium, assembly GCA_963831975.1. GTDB lineage: Bacteria > Pseudomonadota > Alphaproteobacteria > Rhizobiales > Xanthobacteraceae > BOG-931. The sequence continues at coordinate 344,602 of CAWHSO010000007.1, read as the reverse complement.
ATGCCGGTGAACCAATACAACGTGCTGCGCGAAAACCTGCCCGATGCCGAGCTCGTCTTCACCAAAGGCTTCCTGCACGAGCTGCTTTCCGTGCACAGCGCCGAGGAGCTCGACTGCGTGCGCAAGGCCGGCGTGCTGTGCAAGAACGCCATGGACGCCATGGTCGCCCGCGCCCGCCCCGGCGTGAAGGAATACGAGCTGCGGGCTGCAGCCGGCTCAGCCATTCTCGAAGGCGGCGGCGATATCGATTTTCTGATCATCGGCTCGACGCCGATGGCGAACCCGGCGCAGATCTTCGGCAATCCGCGGCCGTCCGGCCGCGTGCTGCAAAAGGGCGACATCATCAATATGGAGCTGGCGGCCGGCTATCGCGGCTACACCGCGCAGATCGGCTCGCCGATTTGCGTCGGCGAGCCGACCGAGATGGTGAAGAAATTCTGGAACGACATCACGCTGCCCGGCTACAAGAAAATCATCGCCGAGATCGCGCCGGGAAAGCCTGCGGAAAACATGCGGCTCGCCAGCAAATTCTTCCGCGACAACGGCTATCAGTCACGGCCGACGCAATGCCATGGCATCGATCTGGTCACCGACGGGCCGCATGTGGTCGCCGAGCACGTTTCAGCGGAGAAATTCGAGGAGGTGCTCAAGCCCGGCATGGTGATCATGGCCGAGCCCAATCCGATCACGGCGGACGGGCTGTTTGGCATTTTCCTCGGGCATACGTTTATCGTGACCGAGAGCGGCCACGAGGTGGTCGACGATTTTCCGCTGGAGATCGCGGTGGCGAGGGGCTGAGGCCCTTCTCTCTTCTTGCCACTGGACTATATTTTGGAGAGGAGCGTCGCCATCTGGTGAGCGTTGCGGCTAGCGAAAGCATTGCCGCAACATCGTCCAGGAACATCAAATGGATATTCGCAAGATATTCGAGGCTGTTAGTGACCAGTTACTGGCGAGTTTCAAAAAGTCGTCGGTGGTCAACCATCCAGGTGGCAAGGGTGAAATTCGAGAGGCTGCGTTTAGGGATTTTCTGAAGGACTACCTGCCTCAGCGGTACGCAGTAGGAAGCGGGGAGGTAATTTCCTCAGATAATCGAGTAAGCCCTGAATTGGATATTGTCATCTACGATCCTCTTTATTGCCCCACGCTGGTGAAGTCTAAGTCGCACTCAGTATATCCGGAAGAGAGCGTCTATGGCGCGGTCAGTGTCAAATCGCATCTCAACTCAGGCGAGTTGAAAGACGCCTACGAAAATATAAGCAGGTTTAAGAACATTATCAGTAGAGAAAACTTCGTATATCAACCGCATTCGGGAATGTCGGTCGGGTTTGCCTATCCGCTGCCGGTTACTTGCATTGTGGCTTTTGCTGCAAACAGGAGTCTTGAGGCAATTGCAGAGCAAGTCATAGCGCTCGACAAAGAATTACCTGACCTCACGTTGAGGCCCGACTTCGTTGCTGTAATAGGTCAAGGCATTGTTGGCCCTCGCGAGCCTCTCCGAGCGGAGTTTAACCAATTCAAGCTACCAGACGATCTTGATTCGCTCGTAGGATTGCGGAAAACAGGCCGGCACACGTTACTGCGGCTCTACATGCAAATTTTAAGGGAATTAAATGCGCTTACTCTACGGCCTCTTGAACTTCAAAAATATGATGAAATGCCTCGTTTAATAGGAGACCATCGCGTCGGCCGACATAATCGTTTCGTCCGCGTTTCTCTGGACGGAACTGAAACCAAACGGGTGATCAGGTTTAATGAAGCGGCGATCAGAGAAATTGTCTCCAAATCAAAACTAGTCTCTTTGAAGCAGCACTATCTAAATTACATCGGCCATATACCGCACGGTATTGAAGTAGATAATACGGACGCAGTTATTTACGAATATAATCCAAAAGATTTGCCCCCAATGAATTTCTCTAGCTTAAAGCTAAATGAAAGTGGAATTCCCGTCCTTTCGAGTCCTGCCTTTCAGCCTATTTTCTTGACTATCGACGGCAATCAATATGCAGTCGATATCGGCTCACTGTCAGATGAGCACTTTGATGAAGACGATGATTTCACCGCTGATGAATTGTTGTCTGGATAATCAAAAGCGCGCCTGCGCTACTTCGGCATCAGAAACTTGAAATCGCAGCCTTCGTCGGCGCCGAGGATCTGCTCGGCGAACAGTTTGGCGTAGCCGCGTTCCGGCGCTTCCGCCGGCGGCGGCATCGCGGCGGCGCGCTTTTTCAGTTCGGCGTCATCGACCATGAGCGAGATGCGGCGCTCTTTCACCGAGAGCCGGATGCGATCTCCATTGCGCACCAGCCCGAGCGGGCCGCCGGAGGCGGCGTCGGGGGTGATGTGCAGCACGATGGTGCCGAAGGCGGTGCCGCTCATGCGGGCGTCGGAAATGCGCACCATGTCCTTGACGCCGCGTTGCGCGAGTTTTTTCGGGATCGGCAGGTAGCCGGCTTCCGGCATGCATTCCGGCGCGTGCGGCCCGGCGTTCTGCAGCACCATAATGTCCTGCGGCTCAACATCGAGCGCCGGGTCGTCGATCCGGGCGGCGAGATCAGCCAGCGATGAGAACACCACCGCGCGGCCTTCGTGCTCGAACAATTTGGCGTCGGCCGCCGAGCGTTTGAGGATGGCGCCCTGCGGCGCCAAATTGCCGAACAGCGCCACCAGGCCGCCGGTCGGCTCCAGCGGTTTGTTTGCCTCGGCGATGATCGAGCGATCGATGTAGCTGTCGGCGTCGCCCTCGAGGCGTTCGCCGAGCGTTTCGCCGGTCACGGTCATGCAGTCGAGATGCAGCAGCGGCTTGAGCTCGCGCAGCAGCGCGCCCATGCCGCCGGCCGCGCAAAAGTCTTCCATATAGCCGTTGCCGACCGGTTTGAGATTGACCAGCACGGGCGTCGAATCCGACAGCGTGTTGAGATGATCGAGCGAAATTTTAATGCCGGCGCGGCCGGCGATCGCGGTCAAATGAATGACCGCGTTGGTCGAGCCGCCGAGCGCGAGCAGCACGCGCAGCGCGTTCTCGACCGATTTCGCGTTGATCAGTTGCGACGGCTTGAGTTTTGAGCCGATCAGCTTGACCGCTGCCGCGCCGGTCGCTTCGGCGGCGCGCAGGCGGTCGGCGTGCACGGCCGGGATCGCCGCGGTGCCGGGCAGGCAGATGCCGAGCGCCTCGGTGAGGCAGGCCATGGTCGAGGCGGTGCCCATCACCGCGCAGGTGCCGGCGGTCACCGCGAGCTGGCCTTCGACCTCGGAGATTTCGTCGGCATCGACGTCGCCGGAGCGATAGCGCGCCCAATAACGGCGGCAGTCGGTGCAGGCGCCGAGCCGCTCGCCGCGATGGCGGCCGGTCATCATCGGGCCGCCGATCAGCGCGATGGCGGGCCGGTCGGCCGACACCGCGCCCATCAGCTGCGCCGGCACCGTCTTGTCGCAGCCGCCCATCAGCACCACCACATCCATCGGTTGCGCGCGGATCATTTCCTCGGTGTCGATCGCCATCAGGTTGCGGTATTTCAGGCTGGTCGGGGTGAGGAAAACTTCACCGAGCGAAATGGTCGGGAATTCCAGCGGCAGCGCGCCCGCGGCGAGCACGCCGCGTTTCACCGCCGCCAACAGCTCGGGGAAATGGCGGTGACAATTGTTGAAGTCCGATCCGGTGTAAGCAATGCCGACCACCGGCTTGTCGAGCATCGCGCGCGAATAGCCCATGGACTGCGCGAACGAGCGGCGCATATAGCGGGAGAAATCGCGGTCGCCATAATTGGTGAGGCCTTGGTCTAAACCGGCGGTGGTGTCTGACATTTGTTCGTCACGTCCTGAGCGATGATGCACGGTGCTTTCGCGTGTCGCGCATAGATTTTGAGCGCGTCTGCCACTTATTCATGCGCCGCAACGCAGCATAACGAAAGGTTTTGGTAATCGAATATGCGCAATTTCGCTCATGTTCTCCAGGATTTTTCCCGCCAAAAGTCCAAATGGCCGCCAATTCCCGTAACCGACCCATGCCGGCCTGGATTCTGCTTCCCGTCGGCGCTGCGGCCACGGTCGCGGTCCTGATCACCTGGGGCTCGGGAAGCCTGTTCCTCGGGCTTGTCACCGCGCTGGTCGGCGCGCTGGCGGCGGCGTGGTGGTGCGAACAGATGCTGCGCGGCGTCGTCGGCACCATCGCCCAGATCGCCGGCGGCGACCGCTATGCCGCGCTGCCCGGGCGGATCGGCAGCGGCGCGCTCGGCGACAGCGCCGTGGCGGCGGAGCAGATGCGGCAAGTTTTGATCGATGCCGACGCGCTGGCGGTCGATCACCGCAGCCGGGAGGCGGAAACGCGGCTGCACCATGCCGGCCGCAGCTTCTTCACCCAGCGCTTTCGCACCACCGTCGACAAGCTCGTCGGCGTGTTTCAGTCCGCGGCCGAGGAAATCCAGGTCACCGCCGCCGATCTCGGCGCGCGCAACGTCGATGTGCGCCAACGCACCGCGCACGCGGTCGATGCCGCCACGGCGGCGAGCCGCGACGTCGCCGCGGTCGCCGCCGCCGCGCGCGAACTGCTGGCGCTGATCGTGCAGTCCACCGCCGAAGCCGCCGCCGCCAAGGACGCCACCGCGCGCACCATGACCGATCTCGAGCGCACCGACCGCACCGTGCGCAGCCTTGCCGCGGCCGCCGAGCCGCATCGGCACGGTGGTGAAATTGATCGAGGCGATCGCCTCGCAGACCTCGCTGTTGGCGCTCAACGCCACCATCGAGGCGGCGCGCGCCGGCGCCGCCGGCCGCGGCTTTGCCGTGGTCGCCTCGGAAGTCAAAACGCTGGCGCAGCAGACCGCCAAAGCCACCGGCGATATCAGCGCCCAGGTGCACGACATCCAGCACGCGGTGAACCAGACGGTGGAGGCCATCGCCGGCGTGTCGTCGAGCGTGACCACCATGAGCGAGGCCAACCGGCAATTGACCGGCATCCTCGATCACCAGGCCACCGAGATCGATCGCATCGGCAGCCGCGCCGAGCAGGTCGCCGGCGCCGTCGGCGGCGTGCTGCCGGAAATCTCCACCATCGCCAACAGCGTCGAGGCGGCCGGCAACGGCGTGCTGACCACCGCCGAGGATCTGCTCGGCCGCTCGAAATGGCTGGCGGACGCGATCTCGAGTTATTTCACCGACCTCGAGCACGGCTCGATCAAGATCGGCATTTTGCATTCGCTGTCCGGCACCATGACCGCGAGCGAGCGGCCGTTGCAGGAACTCCTCGTCATGCTGATCGAGCAGCAGAACGCACGCGGCGGACTGTTGGGCCGCCCGATCGAGCCGGTCATCGTCAATCCGCATTCCGACGCCAAAGCCTATGCGGAGCTCGCGCAAAAGCTCATTGCCGAGCACAAGGTCGCCGCCATCTTCGGCTGCTGGAGCTCGGCCTCGCGCAAGGAAGTGCTGCCGATCGTCGAGCGCGACAACGCGCTGTTGTTCTATCCGAGCCAGTACGAAGGCGAGGAAGCGTCGCGCAACATCTTCTATACCGGCGCGACGCCGCCGCAGCAGGCCATTCCGGCGGTCAATTTCCTGCGCGACCAGGGCATCAGCCGGTTCTTCCTGGTCGGCACCGATTACATCTATCCGCGCACCACCAACGCCATCCTCAAAGGCTATCTGGCGAGCCAGCAGGTCACCGACATCGCCGAGCGCTACACGCCGGCCGGGCTGAAGGACTGGCGCGCGGTGGTCGAGCACATCCGCCGCTTCGCCAAGGGCGGCCGCACCGCCATCGTCGCCACCGTCAGCGGCGACGCCAATGTGCATTTCTTCCGCGAGCTGGCCGCCCAGCAGGTCAGCGCCGGCGTCATCCCTGTCATGTCGCTGTCGATCAACGAGGCCGAGCTGCCGGCGCTGATGCGCTCGAATGTGGCCGGCAATTTCGTCGCCTGGAATTATCTGCACGCCTTCGACACGCCGGAGAACCGCGCCTTCATCGCCGAGTGGCGCCGCTTCACCGGCAACCCCGACGCCATGACCAACGACCCGATGGAGGCGACCTGGATCGGGTTCCATTTGTGGGCGGCGGCGGTCGAAGTCGGCGGGCACAACCGATGTCGCCAAGGTGCGTGAGGCGCTCGGCGGCAAGCGCATCGCCGCGCCGAGCGGCTTTACCGTGCAGATGGATGCCAAGACCCATCATCTTTTCAAGCCGGTGATGATCGGCCGCATCACCGATGACGGCCGGATCGTGCCGGTCTCGGTCACCGAAGGCCTGGTACCGCCCGATCCGTGGAGCCCGTGGCTGGCCGCGTTCCGGGCCGCAAGCCCGCCGCGCCGTGGGGTCATAGTCCGGCGCAATTCCATCAAATTGAATTGATTTCGTTGATTTCGTTTCTTGCAGCGGCAAGCGGCCGCCCATACAGGCCTCGACAAATACCCTGGAACGCTTCTAGAAATATATTGTAGAGTTCCATAAGGCCCGGGACGGGCCGTTCTATCGAGCGGCACTCCCGCATGACCTATCGCAGAAATCACCCTGTCGATTATCACGCCTTTTTCGCCGACGCGCTCGGCCGGCTGCACGGCGAGCGGCGCTACCGCGTCTTTGCCGACCTGGAGCGCATCGCCGGCCGCTTTCCGCATGCCATCTGGCATTCGCCGGACGGGCCGAAGAACGTCGTGATCTGGTGCTCGAACGACTATCTCGGCATGGGCCAGCATCCCAAGGTCATCGGCGCCATGGTCGAGACCGCGACCCGCATGGGCACCGGCGCCGGCGGCACCCGCAATATCGCCGGCAACAATCATCCCGTGGTCGAGCTCGAGCGCGAGCTTGCCGACCTGCACCGCAAGGAAGCGGCGCTGGTCTTCACCTCCGGCTATGTGTCGAACGAGACCGGCATTTCCACGCTCGCCAAGCTGATGCCGAATTGCCTGATCCTGTCGGACGCCTGGAACCACAATTCGATGATCGAGGGCGTGCGCCAGGCGCACAGCGAGAAGCAGATTTTCCGCCACAACGACATGGCGCATCTCGAGGCGCTGCTTGCCGCCGCCGATCCGGCGCGGCCGAAGCTCGTCGTGTTCGAAAGCCTCTATTCCATGGACGGCGACCTCGCGCCGCTGCAGCAGATCTGCGATCTCGCCGAGCGCTATGGCGCCATGACCTATGTGGACGAGGTGCACGCGGTCGGCATGTACGGCCCGCGCGGCGGCGGCATCACCGAGCGCGACGGCGTCATGAACCGCATCGACGTGATCGAGGGCACGCTGGCAAAAGCGTTCGGCTGCCTCGGCGGCTATATCGCGGGCTCTGCCGCGCTGATCGACGCGGTGCGCTCCTACGCGCCGGGTTTCATCTTCACCACCGCGCTGCCGCCGTCGGTGGCCGCGGCGGCGACCGCCGCGATCCGGCATCTGAAAACCTCGCATTGGGAGCGCGAACGCCATCAGGATCGCGCCGCCCGCACCAAGGCCGTGCTCGCCGCCGCGCGGCTGCCGGTGATGACCAGCCCGACTCATATCGTGCCGGTCTATGTCGGCAATCCGGAGCAATGCAAGGAGGCGAGCGATCTCCTGCTCGCCGATCACGGCATCTACATCCAGCCGATCAATTATCCGACCGTGCCGAAAGGCACCGAGCGGCTGCGCATCACGCCGAGCCCGTATCACGAGGACGCGCTGATCGACACCTTGGCCGAAGCGCTGGTCGACGTCTGGCAAAAGCTCGGCCTGCCGTTCAAGGAACGCGCGCTCGCTGCCGAGTGATCAAATACTTGCGTGATTAAGTACTTGCGATTGAAATATTGGCGTTACCCTGAGCAAAATCACTCGCGTCCCAAAATCGCTCACTTTCGACGCCGTGCGCCGAATTTGTGTTGACGAGCGCGGCAACGCCTTCGGTTACCAATAGCCGCGACTGCGACCCCAGTATCCGCCGCCGCCGCCGAACAGCAGCACCAATACAAGAATAATCAGGATCAATTCCATAACAAACCTCCGTTGAAGGCGACGGCCTTATTTGCCGCGCACTGCATCTTTCAAGCCGCCGATCGCGTTTTGCACTTTGCCGGCAGCCTTGTCGGTCTTGCCTTCGGTTTCCAGCTTCTTGTCGCCGAGAATCTTCCCGGCGGTTTCTTTCACGGCTCCCTTGGCCTGCTCGGCCGAGCCTTTGATGCGATCCTTATCCATGGTCGTTTCCTCGATGTCGATTGGTCTCGAGTAACGGCTGGCGTCAATGTTTTGTTCCCGATAGCATGGCTCCATACGCGCTATTTCCCACCCACCCATCGGACAGCTCGCACGGAGTATCAGGCATGGCGAAGAAATCCCGGACCAAGACCAAGAAGCGAGGCAAGGTTGCTTATCCCGGCATGATGGGCGACGGCACCGAAGAGCAGAATCTCGGGCAGCGCGGCAACCCGAAGGCGCGCATAAAGAAGAAAGAAGTCACGGCAGCCTTCGGCAAACCACGCGCCAAGAAATAGCTTCCACCTCGACATCGTCGCTCCACCCATAGACATAACGGCTCAGGCGGTCCTTCACGTTCACGTTTGGTGGGCGGGTTTTTGCTCGACCTCTCCCGATTTATGGTATGGTACGGTATGGTACGGAGGGTCAGGTCCACGGCGACTAAACGCCGGCCGTCATTCGATCCAAAAACGTTTCTCGCCCGTGTCGGGGGCGGGCGAAGCCATGCCAAATACCGCAAAGGCCAGATCGTCTTTTCCCAAGGGGACGCTGGCGATGCGGTCTTCTATATCCAGAAGGGCAAGGCCAAGGTCACCGTCGTTTCCGAGCAAGGCAAGGAAGCCGTCGTCGCAATTCTAGGAATAGACGAATTCTTCGGCGAGGGATGTCTTGCCGGACAGGTGCAGCGTATCTCGACGGTCACGGCCATGACGGACGCCCTCATTGTCCGGCTGGAAAAGGCGGCCATTGTCCAGGTGCTCTATCAGGAGCCGGCATTCTCCGAGATGTTCATTGCGCATCTTCTGGGCCGGAGCATCCGCGTTGAAGCCGATCTTGTCGATCAGCTGTTCAATTCGAGCGAGAAACGTCTTGCCCGAATGCTCCTGCTGTTGGCGAACTTCGGCAAGGAAACCAAGCCGGAGACGATTATCGCCAAAATCAGCCAGGAGACGCTTGCGGAGATGATTGGAACGACGCGGTCGCGGGTGAGTTTCTTCATGAACAAATTTCGCAAGCTTGGCTTCATTGCATACAACGGCGGGATCGAAGGCGGCATCGAAGTCCACAGCTCATTGTTGAATGTCGTTCTGCACGAGCAGCCGCAAATCAAGACTTAAATTTGCAGTTATGATGTCCCCCTTATCGACAAAGATAATGTCGGAGATCGGCGAGGCAGCCAACTGAGGCGATCAAAAAGAAAGAGCCCCGACCAGGGGGCTGGGGGGGCGCTGTCAGGGCTCAGGAACCGCAGCAAAGCTCAGCTGTTTTTTTGTTCGATTGTCTGCCGCTAGTTGTCCACGTGAAGGTTATACGGTGCCGGTTTCAGCCGGCCTGTCCTGATTGACCGACTGTCGCTCCAGTAGTGCCGCTTGCGTCCATGTTCGCGCGAGATCGAGCATATCTCGTCTATCCTCGTCGGTTTTGGCGTAGGAGGCCGAGAGGATCGCTTCCTTGGCGTATTGCCAAAATTGATCTGTTGTTGGCATGGGGCACCTCCGTGCTCCGACATCCCGATATCTGCATGCACTCCTTGGCAGTCGTCATCTTTTCAAAATTGCTCACGCAGATCGCCCGGCCTCAAATCCGTCCACAGCAGTGAGATGATTTTAGTTTTTACGGGGCCGCAGTCCGCGCACATGAAGTTTTCGAGGGCAACATCGCGGCGGCTTGGGTGTGGCTCGACGACGCCCTGCATTATCCGCTTGCGGCACTTAGGGCATGTTTCATTGAAAAACAGGTTCAACGACATGATGAGTTTCCCTCCGCGCTAGGCGAACTGAGGACGCTCAAAAGGGTCCAGGCAAGATCGTGAGGGTCCCAGGCGTCTTGCGATGACGCCCAGTCGAACCGGATGGTGCGCCGCTATGAGTTCCATGTCTAGGGAATTGTACGGTCCCGTACAGAATTCCTGTCTCAGCCCGAACGGAGTGGGGTGAATTAGGGCACGCTAAAATTCAAATTAGGACAAAAAGCCCCGCAATTAGGACAGCGCCCAATGGCCGTCACGCGACGCTTAAGCCCACACCGACCTGGCCGCCCGGACGGCTCAAGCGTTGTCGGTATTTCTCGGACATTCGTACGCATGTCTTATTCCCGGGCGGGCATACGGCGGGCGGCAACCTGCTCGATATGAGCAATATTGCACAGACGCCGGCGTGGATTTTGGCCCCAATGAATCCGACACACTGGAGACCAAGGCCATGTCGCTCGGGCTCATCCTCGTCATCATCCTCGTCATTTTCCTGTTTGGCGGGTTCAGTGGCCGCTTCGGTGGCTACGGTTATGGCTACGGACACGGCGGCGTCGGTGTCATCGGCGTCATCTTGATCATCATTGTCGTTCTTATGCTGCTGGGGCGGATTTGACGTGAATTCGCGCGCGTCGATGCGGTCTGAACCGCATCAGCGTTTCGCGCCGTATCAAGCCAAGGGAGCAATGGTCTTGGCGAACGTAAATACGCCGCGATCGACGGCGGCGGACAAGGTGGCCGAACCGATGACACCTCAGCCGTCCGTGCGGAATGTCATGCTCGCTGCCATTCCGAATTTGCGCGCATTCGCGATGTCGTTGAGCGGTAACGTCGACCGCGCGGACGACCTGGTGCAGGAAACCGTGATGCGCGCCATGGCCAACATCAATACGTTCACGCCGGGGACGAATATGGCGGCGTGGCTTTTCACCATCCTGCGCAATTTATTTCGGTCGCAATACCGCAAGCGGCGCCGCGAAGTCGAGGATCCGGATGGCAGCTACCTGGCCAGTCTGAAAGCGCCCCCCGAGCAGTTCGGTCGCTTGGAATTCAAGGAGCTCGTCGAGGCGCTTGCAAAGCTGCCCAACGTTCAGCGCGAGGCGCTGCTTCTGGTCGCCGCGTCGGGCTTCTCCTACGACGAAGCGGCGGCGATCTGCGACGTGGCGGTCGGAACGATCAAGAGCCGCGTCTCCCGCGCGCGCCAACTGCTCGCGGAGCTGCTCGTCATCGACAGTCCGGCAAATTTCGCTCTGGACCGCGCGACCGCCTTGGGCGGAGCCGGCTGGTAGGAAAAAGATCGCGCCGCCGGAGGCCCGATTCAATACGCGCATAAGCAAAAGCGGCCGCGCTTCCAACCGGGAAGGCGGCCGCCTTGTTTCAAGTTCGCCGGATGTCCTTAGTAACCGCCGTAGCCGCCGAAGATGCCATTGATGACGGCGCCGACAACGGGAACACCATAGCCGGGGCATCCATTGTAGCCGTAGCCATAACCGGAGCAGCTGTCGTAGATCGGGCCATTGTCATAGACCGGTCCGCCACCGTAGTAGCCGCCGCCGCCGGAGCGGACGACAACACGACCGCCGCGGGCGTAGCCGGCCGATCCACGTCCAGCACGGGCATAGCCAGCCGATCCATTTCCGCCACGGGCGGGGCCGGCCATCGCGTGTCCGCCGCTATGTCCGGCAAAGGCCTGTCCGCCGCCGCCATGACCACTATTTTGGTGGCCGGCAGCTAATGCATTCGTCGCCATAGGCACGCAACCCAGCGCGACCGCGGCTGCGAGAGCGACGAGAGTTTTTTTGTGAAGCACGTGATTTTCCTATGTTTCAAACAAAAATTTGTTTGTGACTGCAGCGACAACGCCCGATCGCCGCCAAAAGTTGCAGGCAAAGGGACACGTTCGCGTGTTAGACCGCGATGCGCTTTGCCTTAATTGCCCGCGCCTGGTGAGCAATTTTGCACAGAAACACCGAGGGCTACGCGGTGCTGGCCTCAGCCGGGCCGCTATGACCGACTGAGGATGCTCACTCCAGTGATGCCGCCTGCGATCTCCTCAAACGGTGGACCTGCTCTATTGCAGCAGCCAAGTCTATTGCAGCAGCCAAGACACCAATTGATTCAGCGGAGTTTTAGGTTGGATATAAATATTCTCATTCCCAATCGTCTTTACGCTCTTCTTGCCAAATTGGATTCTTGGAAATTCACGAGTTGCCTCCGCGCCCCGCCTTGCATCGTGAAGGTCAGCCGGCTGGTATTCTTTTCGCCACCCGCAATTTGGGCACAGTACGGAAAACTCTCGCGGTATACGCAGCGTGCTCTGCACCGGGATTTCGCAAGAGCACGTCGGACAGCTCACGCAGTTCACGACGGCATCGGGGGTGACGACTTTCCGGAATACTGGCACGGCGGCCTACTTTCAGGCTTTAGAGGACTGAGCGGTTCCCCGCTCCATTATTTCTACGAGGCGCCCCAGTTTCTCGTCGATCTGGCCAAGCCGATACGCAGCATATTCCACCGCATAGGCGGTACGTTCGTCCGCGGCCGGCATTTGTTCGTACCGAATGTTCGGCGTGAAGGCCTTGGCGAACAGCGTCTGATAGCGGTCGCGAATGGTATTGGCTGTGGTCTCGGTTAGCCGTAGCTGGGCCATGGCGTGTCTTCCTGTTTGATGGAATTCGCGATCATGATCGTCATTCCACGTGAGCGGGAAAGCCGGTCGGCGCCTGAGGCGCCTGTTGCCCTGCAGCTCTCGATGCCGGACCGACATCGATTTGAAATTGGCGAATGCGGGCTTCGGCCAACGGGCGAAGCCCGCTTCATGATCGAGCCGCTTACTTAAGCGCGGTCGAAACGCTGCTGAAGGTATTCTTCAGGTTGGTGCCAAGGCCCTGAACGACGGCGATGATCGCTACCGAGATGCCGGCAGCGATGAGACCATATTCGATGGCGGTCGCTGCCGTTTCGTCCTTGAAAAAAGAAAGTGTGAGATTCTTCATGGCAAACTCCTGTTGATCCCGCAGGGGACCTGAGACTCTTCACATAGTTATCGATTGACCCATTACGAGTGCTAAACTGCAAAAAACGACAATAATACCACATTAAGATAATAATCTACAGTTATCATAAGTAACGTGCAAATATTAATTCGATATAACGTAATATTGTTTCCTGAAATGAATCGTATCGCCGTCGCTGCGGCAGCCGCGCTCGCATCGATACGCGCCGGTGGCGCCTTGCGGAGGTCCGCGAGGATACTTGCGGCAAGGCCAAATGCCGGCGCCGGACGGCCAAAATAAAATCCTCGAGAACAATTTTCCACGATCCTCAGAGTGAGCAATTTTGCACAGCCTTCGCCTCGGCAAGGGCCTTCAGTAGGGGTGAAGATTCGTCTTTTCGACATCGGCGCAATGGTCGGCGCGCTCAATCCTTTGCCGGTCGCCAGATTCGCTCGCAGCGGAAGAGAATTCCGGGAAACGGGGGATAGTCGTGGCCGACCGCTCGTTAAGGGCAACGCGTTGGTCGCTTTTGGTGAGGGTAGACATGGAACAGTCATACTATCGAGAGCGCTCCCGACCGGCAGACGCATCGGCCTTGCCCAATAGCCCGCTGCTCATAGACCTCGACGATGCGCGCCCGCTTGCCCAGGCCATCGTGGATACGATCCGCGATCCCCTCCTGGTTCTCGATCAGGATCTGCGTGTCGTCACGGCAAACCGCGCTTTCTGCCAGGCGTTCAGGATGAATCTTCAGGACATTCATGGCCGCCCGGTTTACGGGCTGGGCGATGGCCAATGGGATATTCCCGAGCTTCGGCTGCTGCTGGAAGGCGTGGCACCCCAGCACGCCGTGATGGAGGCTTACGAAGTCGAGCGCGACTTCCCCGTTATCGGAAGGCGCTCGATGCTCCTGAACGCGCGCGAGCTATTTTTTCAAAAAAACGCCCGCAAGCTCATTCTCCTGACAATCGAAGATGTCACCGACCGTCGTACTGCGGAACGGGAGATAACCAATCTGCTGCAACAGAAGGAAACGCTGCTGCAGGAGATGCAGCACCGCGTCGCCAATAGCCTGCAAATCATCGCGAGCATCCTTTCCATCAAGGCGCGGGCGGTGAAGTCCGAGGAAACGCGGTTGCATCTTAAGGACGCGCATCAGCGGGTCATGTCGGTGGCGGCTGTACAGCAACAGCTGCTGGCTTCAGGCCACGGCGCGCAGATCGAAATCGGCCCTTATCTCGTTCGATTGTGCGAGGCCCTGGCAGCCTCGATGACCGAGGACAGTCATCCGGTCTCGTTGCAGGTCCAGGCGGATGGCGGCACGGCCTCATCCGCGGAGGCGGGCAGTATCGGCCTCATCGTCACGGAGCTCGTGATCAATGCGTTCAAGCACGCCTTTGTCGGCGGTCGCGCCGCTGGCGCGCTTGTCGTTGCCTATGAGGCGGCCGATACGGGTTGGCGGCTTGCGGTTTCCGACAATGGCGTTGGGACACCGCAGGCTCATCTGGGTTCGTCGAGGACAACGTCCGGATTGGGCACGATCATCGTCGAGGCGCTTGCCAGACAGCTCGGCGCTCGTGTGGACACCGTGACGAACTCTCAAGGCACGACAGTCTCGATCACCCATGGTTCGATGGGCCTTGGCTCGGCCACCCGCGCCGTCGCGGGGGCCTGAGGAGGGAAGCGCAAATGTTCACCGAAAAGAAATATCGCGCGAAGTCCAAGGAATATGGCGATCTCATCAAGGGGTCGAACGACCCGGGCCAGATTCGCAAATTTCAAGACTCGAAAGATAGTTTCAGCTCGCTTGCCGACAACGAAGAATGGCTGGCGAACAATTTCGACAAGATGGTGCAGGTGCCGGCCGAAGAGCAACCCGGTCATATCGCCCTCGTCGCTGAAGAAGAGCGTGTCCTTCGCTGTCTTGGCGCCGCCGTCATCATGCAGTGGAACACGCTGCCGGCGAAACTTCAGCGGGAGCTTTTCGACACGGCCGGATCGACGGGCGATCTCTTGGATACGGCGGCGTTGCGAGGCCAAATCGCCCGGTTTCTGCACAAGCACAAGGACGACGAGTTGGAAGCATGAAATTCCGCGACTGACGGCCCGCTAATCCAGATTCCGAACCGCCGCATTGCGCCCCGCGGTCTTTTGCTGCGCAATCCGGCGTGCAGCGATGGCCACCGAGAACGTCACCACCAAAAACCGCGCCAGATGATGCGCCCCGACATAAACCGGGTCGAGATGCAGCGCCAACGCCAGCACCATCATGGTGTCCTGGGCGCCGGGCGAGAACGCGATCACGATATTGGCGATCGGAAACGGAAAGAAATAGGCCACGATGGCGATGAAGAACGCCGCGACCGCCATCGACACGGCGAATGAGCCGAGCGCGGCGCCGAGATAGCCGACCAGCATCCGCGCGGAAGTGTTGGCGAAGCGCGAGCCGACCAGCGCGCCGAGCGCGATCACCGCGCTGGAACCGACCCACCACGGCAGCACGGCGTGAATGTAGCCGGTGCCGTGAAGCAGGCCCGATCCGGTCAGCGCGCCGAACATCAACCCGCCCGGGAATCGCAAGTATAAGAACGCAACGGCGAAGCTGACCGAAACCGCGACCAGCACGATCATTTGCCCGAGCACGGAGACGTCGGCGGGACCGCGCGCGACCGCGACCGCCGGCACCACCAGCCCGAACAGAGCAAGCCCGTTCGGCAGGCCGATGACGATCAATAAGACCCGCATGGTCTGCACGATGGCGATGGCGCGCAGGTCGCCGCCGAGCTCCGACGACAACGCGATTACCTGCGCCATGGCGCCGGGACTGGCGCCCAAGAGCGCCGACAGCGGATCCCATCGGTGCACGACACAGAGATAGCTCGAGGTCGCAAGCATCATGACGATGGTGCACAGCATGAGCAGCGCGATGCTGACCGGCCACGTCGTCACGCCGCGCAGCGTCTCCGGCGTCACCACGGCGCCGAGCAGAATGCCGACGATGACGTAGCAGAAGCGCGCCAAGAGAAGTGGCATCCTGACCGGCCGGCCCAACAGTGCCGCCGTCGCCACGGCCAGAACCGAGCCAGAGACCAGCCCCGCCGGCAATGCCAGATAGGTAAATGTCAGGCCGCCGGCGAGCGCGATCGCAAGCGTCTCGGTCGTTTCGATCAGCACGCGCCGCGAGGGGAGGGCAGGGACCATCGTTTCCCCATGAATGCTCCCTGGCTCAAGCGCCGTCAACGCGCCCGTCATTGCGAGCAGCGAAGCGACGAAGCAATCCAGCTCGGCGCCGCCGGGCTGGATTGCTTCGCTTCGCTCGCAATGACGGGGAGCCATGGACAGGGCATTGGAAAAGTGATGACTTTCATTAAAATCGGGCGCGGCGGACCTAAAAACGCCGCGCGTAGTCGTTTGGCCAAGGTCGCGTTTGGGGTAAGGCCATGTTGCAGGGCTGGGTCGTCGTTATCATTGCCCTTGCCTATATCGGCTTTCTGTTCCTGGTGGCGAGCTACGGCGACCGCAGGCGCGAGCTGTCGCGCGGCACCACGTCGCGATTGCTGATCTATCCGCTGTCGCTGGCGATCTATTGCACGTCGTGGACGTTCTTCGGTTCCGTCGGCCTTGCCTCGCGCGGCGGCTTGGATTTCTTCGCCATCTATATCGGCCCGATGGTGATGGTCGGGCTGGCTTACCCGCTGCTGATCCGCATCGTGCGGCTCGCCAAGGGCCAGAACATCACCTCGATCGCCGACCTGATCGCCGCGCGCTACGGCAAGAGCCAGGCGGTGGCGGCGACGGTGGCGCTGATCGCCATCGTCGGCATGGTCCCCTATATCGCGCTGCAGCTCAAAGCGGTGTCGTCGTCGGTCGGCACTATCCTGGCGCAAGCCTATCCGGGCGGCGCGCAGCCCATCGTCGGCGACAGCGCGCTGTTCGTCGCGCTGTTGATGGCGGCGTTCGCGGTGCTGTTCGGCACCCGCCACACCGACGCCACCGAGCATCAGGACGGGTTGATGCTGGCGATCGCCACCGAATTGATCGTCAAGCTGGTGGCCTTTCTCGCCGTCGGCATCTTCGTGACCTTCGTGATGTTTCACGGCCCGCTGGCGCTGTTCACCCGCGCGCTCGACCAGGCCAATACCGCGGCGGTGCTCACCCGCGTGCCGCCGCTGACCAGCTTTTTCGCGATGACGGTGCTGTCGCTGTTCGCCATCGTGCTGTTGCCGCGGCAATTCCATGTCGCCGTGGTCGAGAACCACAGCGAGGCCGAGATCCGCCGCGCCGCCTGGCTGTTCCCGGTCTATCTCGTGCTCATCAATCTGTTCGTGCTGCCGATCGCCATGGCCGGCCTGCTGACGTTTCCCGCGGGAAAGGTCGACAGCGACATGTTCGTGCTGGCGCTGCCGATCGCCGCCCATTCCGAATTGATCACGCTCGTCGCCTTCGTCGGCGGGCTGTCGGCGGCGACCGCCATGGTGATCGTGGAATTGGTGGCGCTGGCCATCATGGTGTCGAACGACATCGTGGTGCCGTTGGTGCTCAAGCGCCGCGCCACGCTCGCCGGGGCGAGCGATGCCGGCGCCTGGCTGTTGACCACGCGGCGCATCGCCATCTTCGTCATCCTGCTGCTCGCCTACATCTATTATCGCTCGGCCGGCGACGCGCAGCTTGCCGCCATCGGGCTATTGTCGTTCGCCGCCATCGCGCAACTCGCGCCGGCGTTTTTCGGCGGCCTGATCTGGCCGCGCGGCACCGCGCGCGGCGCCATCGCCGGCATGACCGCGGGCATTCTGGTCTGGGGCTATACGCTGCTTGCTGCCGAGCATTTCCGATGCCGGCATCGTCAGCGCCGGCATTTTGACCGATGGGCCGTGGGGCCTTGGCTTTTTGCGGCCGCAGGCGCTGTTCGGCCTCGATCTGCCGCCGCTGGTTCACGGCGTGCTGCTCAGCCTCGCCGTCAATATCGCCTGCTATGTCGGCTATTCGCTGAGCCGGCGGCCGACGTCGATCGAGCGGGTGCAGGCGGATGTGTTCGTGCCCTCGACCTTGGCGCCGATCCTGGCGCCGATGGCGCCGAGTTTCCGGCTGCGGCGCGCTTCGGTCACGGTCGAGGAATTGATCGCCACCGTGGCGCGCTATCTCGGCGAGGAGCGCACCCGCGACTCCTTCGCAAGCTTCGCCGCCTCGCGCCGCATCAGTCTCGAGCCGCAGGCCGAAGCCGACTTCCAGTTGCTGCAATACGGCGAATATCTGCTGGCGTCGGCAATCGGCGCGGCGTCGTCGCGGCTGGTGCTGTCGCTGTTGTTGCGCAAGCGCACGGTCTCGACCAAGGACGCGCTAAAGCTGCTCGACGACGCCAATGCGGCGATTCACTACAACCGCGAGATTTTGCAGACCGCGCTCGACCACGTCCGCCAAGGCATCGCCGTGTTCGACAAGGATCTCAATCTCGTTTGCTGGAACCGCCAGTTCGGCGAGATCTTCGACCTGCCGCACGGCCTCACCCGCGTCGGCATCGCGCTCGACGAGATTTTGCGCTACGTCGCGCAGCACGGCGACGAAAAGAATTTCGATGCGGCCATCGCCGAGCGCATCGCCAAATACACGTCCGAGGTCGAGCCGTTCCTCGAACGCTTTGCCGAGCGCGGGCTGGTGATCGAAGTCCGCTCAAATCACATGCCCGACGGCGGCCTGGTGACGACGTTCACCGACATCACGCCGAGCGTGAAGGCGGCCGAGGCGCTGGAGCGCGCCAATGCCACGCTGGAACGCCGGGTGCGCGAGCGCACCAAGGAGTTGACCCGGCTCAACACCGAGCTCGAACGCGCCAAGGCCGAAGCCGACGACGCCAATGTTTCCAAGACCCGTTTCGTCGCCGCCGCGAGCCACGACATCCTGCAGCCGCTCAATGCCGCGCGGCTCTACGTCACCAGCCTGATCGAGCGCCAGCGCCCCGCGGCCGAGGACGCCGACCTGGTGCAGAACATCGACGCCTCGCTCGAAGCGGTCGAAGAGATTTTCGCCGCGCTGTTGGATATTTCGCGGCTCGATACCGGCGCGATGAAGCCGGAAATGACCGATTTCCGCATCGACGAATTGCTGCAGCGGCTCGATGTCGAATTCGCGCCGCTGGCCCGCGAAAAAGGCCTGACGTTGCGCTTCATGCCGTGCGCGCTCACGGTGCGCTCGGACCGCCGCCTGCTGCGGCGGCTCCTGCAAAACCTGGTTTCCAACGCCATCAAATACACGCCGTCGGGCAGCGTGCTGGTCGGCTGCCGGCGCCGCGGCGGCAAGCTGCGCATCGACGTCTACGATACCGGCATCGGCATTCCGCATGCCAAGCGCCGCGCGGTGTTCAAGGAATTCCACCGCCTCGACCAAGGCGCGCGGGTCGCGCGCGGCGTCGGCTTGGGCCTCTCCATCGTCGAGCGCATCGCGCGCGTGCTCGATTGCGAGGTGGCGCTGAAATCCGTGGTCGGGCGCGGCTCGCGGTTTTCGGTCGAGGTGCCGCGCGCGGCGGCGGCCGCGGCGAGCCCGGTCGTTGCCGCCATGACGCGAACCGGCGCCGGCCGGCTCACCGGCACGGTCGCGCTGTGCATCGACAACGACCGCAGCATTCTCGACGGCATGGAGAAGCTTTTAGGCGGCTGGGGCTGCCGCGTGCTGACCGCGGCGGACCTCACCGAAGCGCTGGCGGCGATGGACGCAAGCGGCCTCGAGCCGGACGGCCTTCTGGTCGACTATCATCTCGACGGCGGCAACGGCATCGCCGCGATCGCGGAACTGCGCCGCCGCCTCGGCCGTCAACTTGTCGCGATTTGCCGGCGATCCTGATCACCGCCGACCGCTCGCTCCATGTGCGCGAGGAGGCGCAGGCGGAAGGCGTCGCACCTCCTCAACAAGCCGATCAAGCCGGCATCGTTGCGCGCGCTGATCACGCAATGGCGGGTGCAGCGCGTCGCGGCGGAATAAGATCTTCGGCCCCCGCTATCGCGGGGGCGGATGGAGCGGCCATTGCCCCGCTTCGATCCTGCCGGCGGCGATCACGGCCTGCGTCCGGCTCTCGACGCCGAGTTTTTGCAGGATCGCCGAGACGTGCGCCTTCACGGTCGCCTCGGAGACGCCGAGCTCGAACGCGATCTGCTTGTTGAGCAAGCCGCCCGACAGCATCATCAGCACGCGAACCTGCTGCGGCGTCAGGCTTGAAAGCCGCGCGATCATCGCCGTGGTCTCGGCGTCGGTCTGGCGGCGCAAGATCGACGTCGGGCGGCGTCCACACTTCGCCGGCCAGCACCCGCGCGATGGCCCGCCGCATGGCGTCGATGCCGAGCGTTTTCGGAATGAAGCCGGAGGCGCCGAATTCCATGCAGCGGCGGATCACCGCCGGATCGTCGTTGGCCGACACCACCACGATCGGCAGGCCGGGATATTGCGCGCGCAAATACATCAGGCCGGAGAAGCCGCGCACGCCGGGCATGCTGAGATCGAGCAGGATCAGATCGACCTCGCCGCCGCGTTCGAGCTGTTCGGTGATCTCCTCGAACGTGCCGGCCTCGCCGATCTCGGCGCGGCCGAACAGCCCGGACACCGCCTCGCGCAGCGCGCCGCGGAACAGCGGATGATCGTCGGCAATCAGAAGATGGTGCAATTGCGCTTCGGTCAATGTCGCCTTCCGCCCAGTCGCGTGCGGCCATTTTAGGACCGATCGGCGTAGATGGTCCACCGGCCGGACATGGCGGTACGTTGCGGCGCGTCCAAAGCCACTGCCGCCAGCCGGGCGTAATCCGGCGCTTTTGCCCGCCGATCGGATTATTCGCCTTCCGTTGATAGTCTGTTCGCCGGTTCGCCGATTAAGAATCACCGCCACCCAGCCCATCTCCTCGCCAACGGCGATACCGGCGTCATGTCGGTATCGGCTGCGTAACGAGGAGACTAGCCATGATCAACACATCAAAGCTTGCCCTCATTGCCGTGTCTGGCGGCGATGAGTGCCGCAACGCCGGCGTTCGCCCAGTCGTTCAACAAAGGCGATGGCACCGGCAACAATTTACCGTTCGCTTATGGGCCCGGCGGCACCAAGCCCACTTGGACCGTCGCGCCGCAGAACGAGCAGATTGCCGCCCAGCCGAGCAACGCCGGCAAGGTCGCCGTTCGCCAGACCGGCCGCAACACCTTCGCTGCTGTCCCCGGGCGCGGCCTCTACGACTACGCCGCGGTTCCGTTCGCCTCCGGCTCCGATGCCGCAAACAGCCCAGCGGCCACCGGCGGCGGCAGCACCGGCTACAATGAAATGCTTCTTCAGAGACTGAAGCATGAGTGAAAACGGGGGCGAGCCTATCGCTCGCCCCCGTTTCCTTTTTAATTGCCCGGAAGAGACGGATGTCGCATCGCGTCGGTCACCGTGTGCGAGATCGGGCGGCATAGAGGATGGCCCTGGCGCCGTCGTGGCCGTTTTGTTTGATCTGGGGCGAATGCGCGAAACGTGCGGCGAGGAAATCGATGAACGTCCTGGTTTTCGCCGACAGAAAGTGGCCGTGCGGATAGACGGCATAGACCGGCGTTTCCTGCGTCTTGTAGTCGGGCAAAAGGCGGACCAGCCGTCCGGCGTTGAGATCGTCGGCGACGAGATAGTCCGGACCGAGCAGTATCCCGGTGTCCTTGAGCGCCAGCGCCAGCAGCGGGTCGCCGCTGTTCGCGGCGAGGCGCCCGGAAATACGGATGACCTCTGACTTGCCGCTTGGATCGGTAAAGGTCCACATCCGCGGCGTCGCATAGGTGTAGATCAGGCAATTATGCTTGAGCAGGTCGCGCGGCTGTTGCGGCGCGCCGTTCGCCGCCAGATAGCCGGGCGAGGCGCACAGCACCATTTCGACCGTATATAATTTCCTGGCGATCAGGCTTGAATCCGAGAGCTGGCCGAGCCGGATTGCCAGATCGATGCGCTCTTCGAGCAGGTCGAGATAGTTATCGTGAAGGCTCAAGTCGATCGAGACGTCGGGATAGGCGATGAGATAATCGGCAATCGCCGGCGCCAGTTGGCGCACGCCAAACGATACCGACGAGGTCACCCTGAGCAGGCCGCGCGGCGCGGCTTGCAGATCGCCGGCGGCACGCTCGGCGTCTTCGAGTTCGCCGAGGATGCGCAGGCAGCGTTCGTAATAGTTCTGCCCGACCTCGGTGGCGCTGACGTGGCGGGTCGTGCGATTGAGCAGCCGAACGCCGAGCCGCTCTTCGAGCGTGTGGATATGTTTGCTCACCATGGCAGGAGACATATCGAAGTGCCGAGCCGCCGCGGCAAAACTCGCGGACTCGACGACTTTGGCGAATACCGCCATTCCGATGAAGCGATCCAAGTGCGAACCTTTCGAGGCCGATCCCGGCCTAAAGTCAGTCCCCTTGGTCCTCCCGCTCGGACGCGCTCTTTCGACCCCGCGCGGCCTGTCCGGAGTTATTGGTTCGGAACCCGAGCGACTACGTTGCCACTCTCATTGCAGCGTTGCGCAGATTGCATGATGTGATGGCGATCACAGTCTGACTATTCGCCGCAACGGCCGAGAAACTGCAGCACCACCTCGCGGCGATGCGGCCGCGCGCGATGCTCGGCCACATAGATGCCTTGCCAGGTGCCGAGCCCCATCTTGCCGGCCGACGACCGGCACGTGCAGCGACACGCCGTTGACCATGGATTTGATATGGGCCGGCATGTCGTCGGGGCCTTCGACCTCGTGCACCCAGCCGGCGTCCGCCGGCGCGATGCGTTTGAGCGCGGTGACAAGATCGGTCTGCACGTCCGGGTCGGCGTTCTCCTGGATCACCAGCGACGCCGAGGTGTGCTGCAGATAAAGCAGCACCACGCCGTCGCGCGCCTTGACTTTTTCCAGAAAGCGCGCGACCTCGCGCGTGATCTCGAAAAAACCTTCGCCGGATGTTTGTACCGCAAGCGACGCCCGCGCGATCGTCTCCACGCGGGTGCTATGGATGGCGGACAATTCGCTCAAAGCCGTGCCGTCAGCTCTTGTTCAGCATCTGCTGTTGCGCCCGATTGACGGCCTCGACGAAGCGATGCCATAGCCGGCCGACATAGGCCACGGCGCGATCGATGTCGGCATTGTCGGGCAGGCGGATGGTGATGTCGTTGTCGTGATTGCCGGGACGTTCCGGCGTCGCCCCGGACGGCAGCGGCAGGCCGCGCGACAGCAGGGCCTGCTTGAGGGCGGCATTTTCGCCGCGCAGCCGCGCGATCTCGCTCTCGAACGCGGCGCGATCCTCCGGCGCCGCCTGACACGCCCAACCGACGGTGCGCTGGCTGCACAGCGCGACTTCGCCGGTTTGCGTATCGAGCCGGACGAAACCGTCGGTCACTTTGTTGAGCGTATAGCGCCCGCCATTGGTATCGGGCGTCGCGTCATCGGCAAAAGCCGGCGTGCTCAGGCAGACGGCGGCGATGGCGAGGGCAACAGCCTTGCTGAACATGGTCATCTCCTGACTGGGAGCGGTATTCGCCAGAGTAGCGGCGAACGTCACGCATGCGTAGTCAATATGGGAGGACAATGGCGGCGCCTAAAGGCGTGCGACGTGACCGAGGTTTGTAGCTTCGCAACGCACAATCCGGCCCGCTTCCAGGCGTTGGAAAACCGATAATATCTTTTATGAATTCAATATGTTAGGACATGTCTTCCGTTTCTTGACTTGGGTTTACCCTCTCAGTATGGTCCGCCCGGCTTCAGGGGGCGGGCGTCGCGCGATCGCCGCAAAGCCGCGAGTGTCGAAAGCATGAGCGACGCGCGCGACGAACGGCGACCGGCAAGGCGCACACCGATGAGGCCGCTCTCTCCGCGAGGCTCCAGCGGCTCGGCGAAGGTCTTGCACGCCAGACGTGCCGAAGACCTTCGAATGACGCTGCTGAGAATCGGGCGGCGACTGCATCCGGCTACGCCAGAGGCTTTCGGCTCTCGAGCGAACTCGTTGCAGGCGTGCTGGTCGGTGCCGGCCTCGGCTGGCTCATCGACCGCTTGCTCGGCATTTCGCCGTGGGGGCTCATTGTATTTCTCTTGCTCGGCTTTGCCGCCGGCGTGCTCAATGTGATGCGTTCGGCGGGCGTCGTGGCAAGCCCCGGTTTGGACGGCGGTCGGCGTAAGGACTAGGACGAGGCGATCGGCGCTTTCAGCGCGACGGTGACGAGATCATGCAGATCGATCCGATCCATCAGTTCCAGATCAAGAACTTGATGCCGATCATGACCGTGGGCGGTCATGAGATCGCGTTCACCAATTCGGCGCTGTTCATGCTGATCATCGTGGTCGGCGTCTCGGCGCTGCTCATCGGCGCCACCGCGCCGCGCGCGGTGGTTCCCGGACGGCTGCAATCGGTCGCCGAACTGTCCTACGAATTCGTCGCCAACACGGTGCGCAGCTCCGCCGGCACCGAGGGGATGAGATTCTTCCCGTTCGTGTTCACGCTGTTCATGTTCGTGCTGTTCGCCAACCTGATCGGGCTGATTCCCTATTCGTTCACGGTGACGAGCCAGATCATCATCACCGCGGCGCTGGCGCTGATCGTGTTCTTCATCGTCGTCGGCTACGGCTTCTGGCGCAACGGCCTGCACTTCCTCAATCTGTTCGTGCCGAAGGGCGTGCCGAAATTCATCCTGCCGGCGATCGTGGTCATCGAGGTGCTGTCGTTCCTGTCGCGGCCGGTCTCCCACAGCGTGCGTCTGTTCGCCAACATGCTGGCCGGCCACATCACGCTGCAGGTCTTTGCCGGCTTCATCATCATGCTCGCCGGCTCCGGAGTGCTCGGCTGGTTCGGCGCGGTGCTGCCGTTCGTCATGGTGGTGATGCTGACCGCGCTCGAGCTTCTGGTGGCGTTCCTGCAGGCCTACGTCTTCGCCATCCTCACCTGCATCTATCTCAACGATGCGATACACCCGGGCCACTGACGGCCCGCTTGCAACCTCGAAAAGGAGCTTTCACATGGATCCGACCGCCGCGAAATACATCGGGGCCGGCATTGCCTGCATCGGCATGGGCGGCGCCGGCGTCGGCGTGGGCATCATCTTCGGCAACTATCTGGCGGCCGCGCTGCGCAATCCGTCCGCCGCGCAGGGCCAGTTCGGCAACCTGATTTTCGGCTTCGCCATCACCGAGGCGCTCGGCATCTTCTCGCTGCTGATCGCGCTGCTGCTGCTGTTCGGGCTCTAAAACAACCGCCGTCATGGCCGAGCCGACCGCCCATAGCCGAAGCGCCCGCGGGACACCCGGCGTTTCCGCCGTTCCAGGCGGAGAACTTTCCGTCGCAGCTGGTCTGGCTGGCGGTGACCTTCGTGCTGCTCTACGTGCTGATGGCGCAAGGTGGCGCTGCCGCGCATCGGCGCGATCCTCGCCGAGCGCAGCAAGCGCATCGCCGACGATCTCGCGGCGGCGCACGGCTTCAAGGAGCAGTCGGACGCGGCGCACGCCGCGTACGAAAAAGCGCTCGCCGATGCCCGCGCCCGCGCCCAGGCGATCGCCAGCCGAACCCGCGAGCAGCAGGCGGCCGCGGCCGAGGCGACCAACAAGCGGCTCGAAGCGCAGCTCCACGAGCGGCTCGCGGCGGCGGAGCAATCGATCGCGGCGACCCGCACGGCCGCCATGGGCAATGTCGGCACCATCGCGGCGGACACCGCTTCGGCCATCGTCGAGCGCCTGATCGGCAAGGCGCCCGCCGACGCACGAGGTCGCCGCCGCCTTGGCGACGCGCTCAAGCGCTGAGGAAACTACCGATGCTCGAGCCCTTGCAGAAACCGAAAACTGGGTCGCCATCGGCCTTCCTGCTGTTTCTCGGCCTGCTCGCCTATCTCGGCGTGCATCGCAAGCTGATCGACTCGCTCGATCAGCGCCAGGCCCGCATCAAGGGCGAGCTCGACGAGGCGCGCCGGCTGCGCGAGGAGGCCCAGGCGCTGCTCGCCGAGTTCGAGCGCAAAGGCCGCGAGGCCGAAAGCGAGGCCGAAGCCATCATCGCCAGCGCCAAGGCCGAAGCCGAGCGCCTCGCCGCCGAAGCCAAGACGCGCATGGAAGATTTCGTCGCGCGCCGCACCAAGATGGCGGAGGCCAAGATCGCCCAGGCCGAGGCGCAGGCGCTCGCCGATGTGCGCTCCGCCGCCGCCGATGCCGCCGTCGCCGCCGCCGAGAAAATCCTCGCCGCCGCCGCCAAGGGCAAGGTCGCCGAGGATCTGCTGGCGCAGGGCATCGAGGACGTCAGAAAAAAATTCAATTGAAGCGTGCGACGCCGCCGCGCCGCTGCCGTGAACAATCCACAGGCTGACGCGCAATTCCTGTGCATAAGACGTTGCACAGCGCAGCGGCGGTCTTTGCATACCGCGGTCGTTCGCTATCGTCATCTGTTGATAACTTGAAAAGCTGGACGGTGGCTAACCAGCGTGGCCGAAGCATCGGAGGGACCCATGGTCATCTTCGATTGCAATGGCGTTCTTGTCGACAGCGAGCCGATTGTCAGCACGGTGCTCGCCGAGTCGCTGACCCGCGCCGGATTTCCGGTGAACGCGGAGACCGTGGCGCGCCGCTTTCACGGCCGCCGCGCCGGCCGATATGTTCGCGTCGATCGAAACGGCCACAGGCAAGAAGCTGCCGCCGAACTTCGCGTCCGCAGTTGCGGACGAGACCCTGCGGCGGTTCCGCACCGAGCTGCGCGCGCTGCCCCATGTCGCCCATGCGCTGACCTGGGTGCGCGGCCCGAAGGCGGTCGCATCGTCGTCGCCGCTGACCGGCATCCGGGCCAGTCTCGAGGTCACGGGCCTGTTGCGCTTCTTCGAGCCGCGCTTGTTCTCGGCCAGCGACGTGCACCAACGGCAAGCCGGCGCCCGATCTGTTCCGCCTCGCCGCGGCACGGATGCAGGTCGATCCGGCGTCCTGCATCGTGGTCGAGGATTCGGTGCCCGGCGTCGCCGCGGCGGTCGCGGCCGGAATGACGCCGATCGGCTTCGTCGGCGGCAGTCAAATGCCGGGCCGGCTCGCCCATGACCTCGTCAATGCCGGCGCCCGCACCGTGATCGCCGACATGCGGGTGCTCAAGAGCACGATCACCGACCTGCGCGGCTGGTAGAGCTGACATCCGATCACGCCCGTCTTGGCGGTCGGCTTGGCCTTCGGCTTCGGCTTTGGCTGGCTTCGGCTTCGGCTTGTCCTGCGCCTGCGGCGGCGAGCGGATCGAAGCCGATATAGACGATGTAATTGTCGAGATCTGCGCTGCGGCATCGGGAAGGTCAGTCCGTCCTCGATATGGGTGAAGGTCGGGTTGTCGGTCGCGGACGCACCGTCACCGGAATGCGGATGAGCTTGGTGACGATCGGCTTGGTGCCGAGCGGTCGTTTCCTCGACCACGGCGATCCGCAACGGCACGTCGACCTGCCCGGGCCCGCCCGCGGGTCCGACGATGATGCGTCCCTCGACGCCGACCTTCATCACCATTTGCCGCCGACCACGGCGCATTCGCGCGCGGCGCGCACGAAGGTGCCCTGATATTTCAGCGCCATCGCGCGTTGTTGTCGCGTCGCCGTCGGTGCCGGTGGGACCGATGGTCAGCGTCGAAGCGCCCTCCCGGATATCGATCAGCGGACAATCGATGTCCGGCGTTGCGCCGGCGACCGACTGCTGGCGACGTTGCCGACGAGCGGGAAAAGAAGCTCGAGATCTTGTCCGTGAAGGAAGGCGAGCTCGACGCCGGCGGCGGTGCCGCCGAAGCGCCGGTCGCGGCGGCGGACGGCGGCTGCCGAAGAGACTGCCGCCGCCGAGCAGCCCGACGCCAGCAGCGCCAGCGACAGCAAGGTCGCGCGACGCGCAATGGCACCGCCGCATCACGCCCGGCAGCATCAAATGGATGTCCCGCCGCATTCCCCCAACTCATCGCCTCGACTCGCGATGCCCTAAACCTTATACCAAACGAACCGTGGCCATCCCAAGGCGCCCCTGCCATGCCTCCGGGGCCAGGCCAGGAGGCTTGGTTAAGACCAAGGAGCGTTTGGTTAAGACACTTGGCCGTCCTTGCAGCCGCGCATAGAGCAGATGATCCTGCCAGATGCCGTTGATGCACAGATATTCGCGCGCATAGCCCTCGCGCACGAAGCCGGTGTTTTCCAGAAGCCGGATCGAGCCGGCATTGGTCGGGATGCAGGCCGCCTCGAGGCGATGCAGCCGCAGCGTCCCGAAGGCGAACGGAATGACGGCGCGCACCGCCGCCGTCATGTAGCCGTGGCGCACGAACGGCAGGCCCATCCAGTAGCCGAGGCTGCCGGCCTGGGCGACGCCGCGGCGGATATTGGCGAGCGTCAAGCCGCCGACCAGCGCGCCGTCCGACTTGCGCACGATCAGGAAGGCATAGCCCTGGTCGGTGCGCAGATCCTCGGCATAGCGCCGGATGCGGCGCCGGAACGCGCTGCGGGTGAGATCGTCGGCCGGCCAGGTCGGCTCCCACGGCGTGAGGAAATCGCGGCTCGCCTCGCGCAGCGCCGCCCATTCGGCGTAGTCGGTCATCTGCGGCGTGCGCAGCGTGACGCCGTCGCCGGCGATCGACGGCAGCGGCTCGGAGAAATTGATGGTGCGGAAGAACGCCATTGCGGCTGAGCGATCAGCGGCTGAACGATCGGCGCTGCGTCATGCGGCCCGGCGCGTCAGACTCTCGGCAATCGCGGCGGCGCTTTCAAGCCCGGAGCCGAGCCCGAGCACGGCGGTCGCCAGCTTGCCGCGGGCGATCAGCGCGCGCCCGGCCGCGCGCGCGCTCTCGACCGTCACCGCTTCGACCTTTGCGACCAGTTCGTCGAGCGGCATCGGCCGGCCGTGCGTGATCATCTGGCGCGCCAGCTGCCCGATGCGCTCGCCGGAGCTTTCCAGCGCCATCAGCAGGCCGGCCTTCATCTGCGCCTTGGCGCGCGCGATTTCCGGCTCGGAGATGGTCTCGGCCGTGCTGGCGATCTCGTCGACGATGAGGCGCATCAGCTCCGAGGTGTCGGCGGCGTCGGTGCCGGCATAGAGGCCGAACATGCCGATGTCGGAATACGGCATGTGGAAGGAATAGATCGAATAGCACAGGCCGCGCTTCTCGCGCGCCTCCTGGAACAGCCGCGACGACATTCCGCC
Source organism: uncultured Alphaproteobacteria bacterium (assembly GCA_963831975.1). Taxonomy (GTDB): domain Bacteria; phylum Pseudomonadota; class Alphaproteobacteria; order Rhizobiales; family Xanthobacteraceae; genus BOG-931. The sequence goes on along the minus strand of CAWHSO010000007.1, from coordinate 315,569 downwards.
GCCGAGCACATTGGTGAACGCCTGCAGGCTGTAGAGCGTCGGATCGGTCAGCGCCACGCCGGGAAGCGCCAGCGCGATGTGCACCTGTTCGAGCTCGCGCTTCTCGACGTGGCTGCCGCCGCCGAAGCTTGCGCCGGCTCCGGCAGCGGGCTGGCGGGGCCGTTGAAGCTCGCAAAGCGCCGCTCGACCTCGGCGACCACCGCCTGCATGATCGACGGCGCCGGCGGCGGCCACCACGATGTCGGGCGCGCGATAGTTCCTGGCCGAGATAGTCGCGCAGCTTGCCGCCGTCGAACGACCGCACCGTCTTGGCGGTGCCGAGAATCGAGCGGCCGAGCGGCTGGTCCGGGAAAGCGATGGCTTGCAGATGCTCGAAAATCAGATCGTCCGGCGTGTCGGCGACGGCGCCGATCTCCTGGACGATGACGTTCTGCTCGCGGGCGAGCTCGTCGCGGTCGAAGGCCGGCTCGGACAGGATGTCGGAGAGCACGTCGAGCGCCAGCGGCACGTCGGCCTTGAGCACGCGCGCGTAATAGGCCGTGGTCTCGGCGCCGGTCGCCGCATTGAGATCGCCGCCGACGGCCTCGATCTCCTCGGCGATCTGGCGCGCGCGTGCGCCGCCGCGTGCCCTTGAACGCCATGTGTTCGAGGAAATGCGAAATGCCGTGCTCGTCGCGGCGCTCGTCGCGGCTGCCGGAGTTGACCCAGACGCCGAGCGAGGCGGTCTCGAGATGCGGCATCGTATCGGTCACCACGTTGATGCCGGATTTCAAGGTCGTCACCGCGACGCTCATGCTGCCGCTCCTTCCTGCGCGGCGCGGCTCGTCGCCAGGACGAAACGCTCGACCGCGGACTGGTCCGCCGGCAGCACGGTGACGCGCTCCGGACGTTTATCGAGATCGGAAAGCCATTCCGGCAGTGCCGGCCGCACGCCGCAGGCCGCCTCGACCGCATCGGGAAATTTCGCCGCATGCGCGGTCGACAGCACCACCATCGGCACCGCCGGATCGCGCGGCTCCTTCTCGGCGACCGCGATGCCGACCGCGGTATGCGGATCGACGAAATTGCCGGTCTCGCGCTTGACCGTGCGGATGGTCGCGGCGACTTCGTCCTCGTCGGCGCGGTCGGCGGCGAACATGCGCGCGGATTTGCGACAGCGCGCGCGCCGACAGCGTGAAGCGCCGCGATTGCGCCAGCGAGCCCATCAGCGCCCGGATCGCGCTGCCGTCGCGGTCATAGGCGTCGAACAACAGCCGCTCGAAATTCGACGAGACCTGGATGTCCATCGACGGCGAGGTCGTCGCCACCACGTCGCGCAGTTCGTAGGTGCCGGTCGCCAGCGTCCGCGCCAGAATGTCGTTGACGTTGGTGGCGATCACCAGCCGGTCGATCGGCAGGCCCATGCGCAGCGCCACGTAGCCGGCATAGATGTCGCCGAAATTGCCGGTCGGCACGGTGAACGCCACCTTGCGGTACGGCGCGCCGAGCGCCACCGCGGCGGTGAAGTAATAGACCGTCTGCGCCACGATGCGCGCCCAGTTGATCGAATTGACGCCGGAGAGCCGCACCCGGTCGCGAAAGGCGTGATGATTGAACATGCCTTCACGAGCGCCTGGCAATCGTCGAAGGTGCCGTCGATGGCGACCGCGCTGATGTTGGCGGCGTCCGCCGTCGTCATCATGCGCCGCTGCACGTCGGAGATGCGGCCTTGCGGAAACAGCACGATGAGATCGACCTGGTCGCGCTCGCGGAACGCCTCGACGGCGGCGCCGCCGGTATCGCCCGAGGTCGCCACCACGATGGTGCGGCGCTCGCCGCGCGCGGCCAGCACATGATCCATCAGCCGCGCCAAGAGCTGCATCGCCAGGTCCTTGAACGCCAGCGTCGGGCCGTGGAACAGCTCGAGCGCGAACGTATTCACGCCGAGCTGCGTCAGCGGCGCGACGGCGGGATGGCGGAAAGTGCCGTAGGCCTCGCGCACCATGCGGGCGAGGTCGGCCTCGGCTGATGGAATCGCCGGCAAAGCGCCGGATCACCTCGACGGCGACTTCCGCATAGGGACGGCCGGCGAAAGCGGCGATCGTCTGCGGCTCGAGCCGCGGCCAGGATTGCGGCACGTAAAGGCCGCCGTCGCGGGCGAGACCCGCGAGCATGACCTCGGCAAAGCCGAGCGGCGGGGCCTCGCCCCTGGTCGAGACGTGTTGCACTGACGTCCTACTTCCGATGCTGGCGCCGCTGTTTTCAGGCCGAGAGGCGACCATGCCGCCAGGGCCGAATACAGGGCACAGTAATAGAAAAGCCGACTGCTTCACAAGGAACGCGAAGGCGGCTGCCTTTTTGGCGCCGATTCCGCGGCGGCGCGAGCCGAACGCCCAAGACCGCGAACACCACAACCAGCACGACCGCGAGACCGTACCAGGTCAGCGCGTATTGCAGGTGGTTGTCGGGCAGGTTGACCACGAGCTTGCCCGGGCTGCGGCAATCCGCCCGGCGGCACCGGGCTTCCTGCTCGACGATAGAACGGCGCCACGGCGCCGAGCCCCTTGGCGGCGGCGATCGCCTGCGGGTCGCGGGTGAACCACAGATTATGCGCGGCTCGTCGTTCGGCGTGAACCAATGCCGCGCGTCGGGCCAGCGCATCGCGCCGACGATCTCGACCGGTCCCGTAACCTCGCCTGCGGCGCGCGATTTCGGATCTTGCCGGCCCTCCGGCACGAAGCCGCGATTGACCATGACGATGCTGCCGTCGGCAAGCCGCGCCGGCGTGAACACCCAATAGCCGGGGCCGGACACATCGGGACGGAAGGCCGACGGCGCGGCGATAGACCAGCGCCTCCTCCGCATGGTCGAACTGCGCGGTGAATGTGACGCGGCGGTATTCGTCGCTTGCCGGATCGAGGCTTGGCCACGTCGCCGGCGCCGGCAGCGCCATCGGCGGCGCGGCGAGCTGCGCGTTCAGCGCGGCGATCAGCGCTTCCTTCCAGGCCTTGCGCTGGACCTGCCAGGTGCCGAGCCCGATCAGGACCACAAACGCGAGCAGAGCCGGGAGCAGCAATCCGAGCCACGAGCGCCGCGGCGTCTGCGGCGCGCTCATGGCTCGCCTCCGCCGTCGCCGCCGAAGCGTCCTTCCTCGGCCTTGTGATAGTACTGCAGCGCGATCATCAGTCCCTTCATCGGCCGCAACGGCCCGAGCGTGACGATCAGGATCAACGGCAGCCACAGCACCGCGTGGACCCAGTACGGCGGGTGATACACGACTTCGGTCACCAGGGCGGCGCCGACCACGATGAAGCCGGCGAAAAACATGATGAACACGGCCGGGCCGTCGCCGGCATCGGCGAAGCCGTAATCGAGCCCGCAGACCTCGCAGCGCGGCCGCAAGCGTCAGGAATCCCTGGAACAGCTTGCCCTTGCCGCAGCGCGGACAGGCGCACGACAAGCCGGCGCGGATCGATCCGGAAAGCGTGTCGATCGGCTTTTGGCTCATGACAGCGACTCAACGTCTTCCGCTCGTCCCCGCGACAAGCGGGCGACGCCGAGCAGCTGGATTCCCGCTTGCGCGGGAATGAGCGGAGATCAGTCGCGTCGCGCTATCCAGCCGCGGCGCCGCCGCCCCAGACGTAGATGCAGGCGAACAGGAACAGCCACACCACGTCGACGAAGTGCCAGTACCAGGCGCAGAACTCGAAGCCGAGATGCTGCGTCGGCGTGAACTGGCCGGCCAGGCGCGGAACAGGCAGACGATCAGGAAGATCGAGCCGATGATGACATGCGCGCCGTGGAATCCGGTCGCCATGAAGAACGCGGCGCCGTACATGTTGCCCGAATAGTGGAACGCGGCGTGGGCATATTCCCAGGCCTGCACGCAGGTGAAGGTCAGCCCGAGCGCGATGGTGCAGACCAGGCCCCAGATCAAGCCCTTGCGGTCGTTCTCAAGCAGCGCGTGATGCGCCCAGGTCACCGTGGTGCCCGAGGTGAGCAGGATCAGCGTGTTGAGCAGCGGGAAATGCCAGGGATCGAAGGTCTCGATGCCCTTGGGCGGCCACACCCCGCCGGTGAACGCGATCCGGCCGACGTCCTGCAATTCGTCCGGGAACAGCGCGGTGTTGAAATAGGCCCAGAACCAGGCGACGAAGAACATCACCTCCGACGCGATGAACAGGATCATGCCGTAGCGGTGCGAGATCTGCACCACGCGGGTGTGATCGCCTTCGACCTCGGCTTCGTAGATGACGTCGCGCCACCAGCCGATCATGGTGTAGGCGATGCCGATCATGCCGAGCGCCGAAGATGAGCGGCGCGTAGGCGCACCGATATGGTGCATCCACAGGATCAGCGCCGACCGCGGTGACGAAGGCCGCGGTGGCGCCGACCGCCGGCCACGGACTGGGATTGACCAGATGGTAATCGTGGTGCGGTTTGGCGTGGGCAGCATCGGCCATCGTCTTCGTCTCCACTTTGGCGCGACCGTAGCCGTCGGGCGCGCCGCTGTCATTGCCTTCGTCAGATGCGGCCGCGGATTTATCCGCCTCCGCTTGCGGCGGAGGGTTGCGGGGCGCTCACCGCGACCGGCTGTTCCGGCTCGCGCACCGGATAGAAGGTGTAGGAGAGCGTGATCGTGCTGATGCCGTCCTGCTCGGAATCCTTGGCGAGCTTGGGATCGACGTAGAACACCACCGCCATGTCGCGCTTCTCGCCCGGCTTGAGCGTCTGCTCGGTGAAGCAGAAGCAGTTGATCTTCTCGAAGTAGATGCCGACCGTCGGCGGACTGACGTTGTAGCCGGCCTGGCCGGTGGTGACGCGGGCGGCTTCGTTGGTGACCTTGTAGTAGACGGTCACCACCTGGCCGAGCCTCACGTCGATGGTGCTGCGCTCCGGCTCGAACGCCACGGCAGTCCGGCGGCGACGTTGGAATCGAAGCGCACCGTGATCGTGCGGTCGGAGGTCTGCGTCGGCGCGGCTTGCGCACCTGCGTGGTGCCGCCGAAGCCGGTGGTGCGGCAGAACCAGGAATAGAGCGGCACCGCCGCAAACGACACGCCGACCATCATCGCGACGAAGCCGCCGCAGAGGAAGGCGACCAGGAGGTCGCGGCGGCTGGCGGTGCGCTTGGGCGTCGTTGGTCGGTCGGTTGCTGCATCGGGTGTCTACATCGGCCGCGTCAGCACGCTGGAGCCGAGCCTCACGATGGTCACCACAAAGATCACCACGACGAAAGCGCCGAGCGCCAGCGCGATCGCGATCGAGCGGGCGCGGCGCGCGCGGAGCTGCTGCTCGGTCAGCCTGATGCCGGCCTTCCGGTTTTGGTGACCGTCGTTCATGGCGTCACTCACTATCGTCATGCCGCGAAATGGCTGACCGCTTAGCGGCAGCCCTCCCGACATCCGATCGACCAGCAGCATGGCAAACAGCAGGAACAGATAGAGGATCGAGAAGCCGAACATTTGCTTGCTGGCGGCGTGGCCTTGCCGTTCGGCGCGCACGCGCAGCGCCAGCGCGATCATGACGGCGCCGATCGCCAAGGCGGCGACGCCATAGAGCGGCCCGGCATAGCCGAGCAGCCACGGCGCGACGCCGAGCGGCGCCAGGATCAGCGTATAGAGCAGGATCTGGCGGCGGGTTTCCGCGTTCGCCGGCGACCACCGGCAGCATGGGAATGCCGGCGCGCGCATAATCCTCGGTGCGGTAGAGCGACAGCGCCCAGAAATGCGGCGGCGTCCAGAAGAAGATGATGAGGAACAGCACGATCGGCTCGACCGCGATGCCGCCGGTCGCCGCCGCCCAGCCGATCATCGGCGGCAGCGCGCCCGCGGCGCCGCCGATGACGATGTTCTGCGGCGTCGAGCGCTTCAGCCACATCGTATAGATCACGACATAAAAGAAGATCGTGAAGGCGAGCAGCGCCGCCGCGAGCAAATTCACCAACAGCCCGAGCGTCACGACCGAGAACACCGCCAGCGTGAAGCCGAAGCCCGCCGCCTCGCCGGGCGTGACGCGGCCGCGCGGAATCGGCCGGCCGGCGGTGCGCGTCATGCGCGCGTCGATGTCGGCGTCGTACCACATGTTGAGCGCGCCGGCGGCGCCGGCGCCGACCGTGATGCACAACAGCGCGGCAAAACCGATCACCGGATGGATGTGGCCGGGCGCGACCACAAGCCCGACCAGCGCCGTGAACACCACGAGCGACATCACCCGCGGCTTCATCAGCTCTATGTAATCGCCGACGCCCGCGATGCTGGGCTCGACGCGTGCAAGCGTGACGCTCATCGGATCAGCGGCAGCGTCTCGTATTGGTGGAACGGCGGCGGCGACGGCAGCGTCCATTCCAGCGTGGTCGCGCCGGGCCCCCAGGGATTGGCGGCCGCCCGCTCCTTGCGGATGAAGGCGTGCGCCATGCCGAAGAAGAACACCAGCGTGCCGAAGCCGGAGATGTAGGCGCCGATCGACGAGATGAAATTCCAGCCGGCGAACGCATCGGGATAATCGACGATGCGGCGCGGCATGCCGGCGAGCCCGAGGAAGTGCTGCGGAAAGAACGCCACGTTGACGCCGATGAAGGTCAGCCAGAAGTGCAGCTTGCCGATGGTCTCGCTGTACATGTAGCCGGTCATCTTCGGGAACCAGTAGTACCAGCCGCCGAAGATGGCGAACACGGCGCCGAGCGACAGCACGTAGTGGAAGTGGGCGACGACGTAATAGGTGCCGTGCAGTTCGCGGTCGACGCCGGCATTGGCCAGCACCACGCCGGTGACGCCGCCGATGGTGAACAGGAAGATGAAGCCGACCGCCCACAGCATCGGCGTCTTGAACTCGATCGAGCCGCCCCACATCGTGGCGATCCAGGAGAAGATCTTCACGCCGGTCGGCACCGCGATCACCATGGTGGCGGCGATGAAATAGGCCTGGACGGTCGCCGACATGCCGACGTTGTACATGTGGTGCGCCCAGACGACGAAGCCGATGCCGCCGATCGCCACCATCGCGTAGGCCATGCCGAGATAGCCGAACACCGGCTTGCGCGAGAACGTCGCCACGATCTGGCTGACCATGCCGAAGCCGGGCAGGATCAGGATGTAGACTTCCGGATGGCCGAAGAACCAGAACAGATGCTGGAACAGCAGCGGATCGCCGCCGCCCTGCGGATCGAAGAAGGTGGTGCCGAAATTGCGGTCGGTGAGCAGCATGGTGATGGCGCCGGCCAGCACCGGCAGCGCCAGCAGCAGCAGGAACACCGTCACCAGGTCCGACCATACGAACAGCGGCATCTTGTGCATGGTCATGCCGGGCGCGCGCATGTTGAAGATCGTGGTGATGAAGTTGATCGCGCCGAGGATCGACGAGGCGCCGGCGAGATGGATCGACAGGATGACGAAATCCATCGCCGGGCCGGGATGGCCGTAGGTCGACAGCGGCGCGTAGAGCGTCCATCCGGTTCCGGCGCCGTTGGCGCCCGGCTCGCCCTCGAAGAACATCGAGGCCAAGAAGCAGCGCGAACGACGCCGGCAACAGCCAGAACGAAATATTGTTCATGCGCGGGAACGCCATGTCCGGCGCGCCGATCATCAGCGGGATCATCCAGTTGCCGAAGCCGCCGATCATCGCCGGCATGATCATGAAGAAGATCATGATCAGCCCGTGCGCGGTGACGACCACGTCGTAGTTGTGCGTCTCGTGGAAGATCTGCAGGCCCGGATACATCAGCTCGGCGCGGATCAGGATCGAGAGGGCGCCGCCGATCAGGCCGGCAATCAGCGCGAACACCAGGTACATCGTGCCGATGTCCTTGTGGTTCGTCGAATAGACATAGCGGCGCCAGCCGTGCGGAATGGCGTGCCCGTTGTCGTCGCCGTGTGCCGCGTGTGCCATCGTATCCATTGCCAGTCCCTTCGTTAGCGGCCGTCTGTCGTCGGTCCAGTTTTGGGCTCGCTCTTGGCTCAGTCATTGCGCCGAATCGTCACTGCGACGCCGCGCCGGCCGCCGCCAACGTCGTTCGGCGGAGCGCTCGTCCGCGCCGGCGTATTTCTGCTTCGCCTGCGCGGCCCAGGCGGCGAAGTCGCTTGTCGCTCGACGACCCGCACCGCGATCGGCATGAACGAATGGTCCTTGCCGCACAGTTCGGAGCATTGGCCGTAGAACATGCCCTTGCGTCGTCGCCTTGAACCAGGTGTCGTTGATGCGGCCCGGAATGGCGTCGATCCTGATGCCGAATGACGGCACGGTGAAGGAATGGATCACGTCGGCGCCGGTCACCAGCACGTGCACGACCTTGTTCACCGGCACGACCATCTCGTTGTCGACCGTCAAGCAGGCGCGGCTGACCGGGCTTGAGGTCCTTCTCGGCGACCATCAGCGAATTGAATTCGAAATTGCCGTTGTCGGGATAGGCGTAGCTCCAGAACCACTGCTTGCCGGTCGCCTTCATGGTGAGGTCCGGCTTCGGCACGTCGAGCTCGATGAACAAGAGCCGGAACGACGGCACGGCGATCGCCACCAGGATGATGACCGGCACGATGGTCCAGATGACTTCGAGCAGCGTGTTGTGCGTGGTGCGCGTGGGCGTCGGATTGGCGCGCGCATTGAAGCGCACAATGATGATCAGCGAGCAGGACCAGAACGAAGACCGAGATCGCGGTGATGATCCAGAGCAGGAAATGTATGGAAGCCGGTGATGTCGTCCATGACCGGCGTGGCCGAATCCTGCAGCCGATCTGCCACGGCGTCGGCTGGCCGAGCCCGGCAAGCGCCGCGCCGGCGCTGGCGAGCAGCGCGCGGCGTCAGCCGCAATGGCGGTCAAGCGTGAGAACACCTTCATCTGTCTCTCTGCTCCCTGTTTTGATCTCGGGCATGACCGTCGACGAACAGCGCAGACTATGTCCGGCGCAGACCGCAACAGTATGACGCCGCCTGCGTCCGGCGGGGCTTGCGCCACGGTTCTGGTCCTGGCAGGCATCGGCGGGATGGGGGAATCCCAGTCCCTCAAACCACAAATCCGGGTCTGCTGCAATGCACTCTTCACCGCGCGTCGACGGGCTCTGGATAAGCGCTGTGCGTAGCCGCTTTCCGGCAGCGTCCGGCGGGGAACTTCTCGCGACCTTGGCGCGGCCACAATGCCTTGATTTGGATCAATCTTGACACGGTAGGCTCACCATGTACGCAGGCTCGCCCGGCGACCGGGCTGTGAGTGATTCGCGGTGGGACGCCCGTCGGGGGCGGCTGGTCGAGGGAAACACGACTATGGCGATATGCGATCTCGCGCGGCGGCTGCGGGCGTCCGATGCTCGCCGGCGCCGCCGTCCTGCTCGCGGCCGCGTCTGCCGTTGGCGGGCGAGGCGGCCGCCCAGGGCGCGGTCCGCTCGGTCCATGGCGACTGGCAGATCCGCTGCGAGACGCCGCCCGGCGCGCAGAGCGAGCAATGCGCGCTGATGCAGAGCGTGACGGCGGAGGACCGGCCCAATGTCGGACTGACCGTCATCGTGCTCAAGACCAGCGACCAGAAGAGCCGGCTGATGCGCGTCGTCGCGCCGCTCGGCGTCTTGCTGCCGTCGGGGCTGGGCCTGAAGATCGACAACGACGACGTCGGCCGCGCCGGCTTCGTGCGCTGCCTGCCCAACGGCTGCATCGCCGAAGTGATCATGGACGACAACCTGATCAGTAAATTGCGCAACGGCCAGACCTCGACCTTCATCATCTTCCAGTCGCCCGAGGAAGGCATCGGCTTTCCCATGAGCCTGAAGGGCTTTGGCGAGGGCTACGACCAGCTGCCGTAACGCCGGAATTTTCGGACCGCGACTGCGCGCAGTCGTCGCGCCCGGCGCGTCATCGGCGGCGATTGACGGACCCATTCGGGAGCTTACCCTCGCCATGCAAAGACCGCGGGGAGGAAAGCTCGTGAATGCAGGCTGCAAAGTCGTCGTCGTCGCCGGCACGCTGTTCGCCGCCATGTTTGCGGCAATCGTCGGCAGCGCACGCCGAGGCCGATTATCCCAACCGTCCGGTGACCCTGATCGTGCCCTACGGCGCCGGCGGCGTCGCCGATGTCGGCATGCGCATCCTCGGCGAGCAGTTGAGCAATCGGCTGAAACAGCAATTCGTCATCGAAAACCGCCCCGGCGCCGCCGGCATCGTCGCCGCGCAGGCCGGCGCCGCCGCCGCGCCCGACGGCTACACGCTGTTGATGACCGGCAACAACAACGCCATCGCGGTCGCGCTGTTCAACTCGCTGCCCTACAATATCCTCACCGACTTCGCCTCGGTTTCGACCGCCGCCTTCTTCGACCTGCTGATCGTCACCCGCGCCGGCTCGCCGCTGAAATCGCTGGACGATCTCATCGCCGCGGCGAAGGCCAATCCCGGCAAGCTCAATATCGGCACCATCATTCCGGGCACGACGCAAAACCTCGCCGCCGAGCTGTTCACCAGCACCGCCGGCATCAAGGCGGCGATCGTGCCGTTCCGCACCTCGCCCGACATGGCCGGCGCGGTGATGCGCGGCGACGTCGATGTCGCGTTCGAGTTCTATGCCGCGCTCAGCGGGCTGCTCGCCGACAACAAGATCGTGGCGCTGGCCTCGACCGGCGCCAAGCGCACGGCCTATCTGCCCGACGTGCCGACCGTCATGGAGAGCGGCATCAAGGACTACGACGTCGCCAGCTGGAACGGCCTGTCGGTCCCCGCCGGCACGCCGAAGCCGATCATCGCCACGCTCAACGCGGCCATGAAAGAGGTCATTCCCGGCCCCGACGTTCAGAGCAAATCGAGCCAGATGGGCATGGCGATGCGCTGGAGCACGCCGGAGGACATGACGGCGCGCATGAAGGCCGACATCGCCAAATGGGGCGCGGTGATCGAGAAGGCCGGCATTCCCAAGCGCGATTGAGCCGCCCCTCGCGCGCTGCCGGCGAAGCGCTTATGTAGGGGTCAGTTTCACCGCAATGACGGTCAGGATACCGCAATGGCTGACGCCCCCATTTCCCTCGTCGATCGCGCCGGCCTCGACCGGCCGCGTCTGGCCAAAATCGTCTCCCGCGGCCTCGATGGCGCCGACGACGGCGAGCTTTATCTCGAATATCGCCAGTCCGAAGTTTTGGCGTTCGACAATGGCCGGCTGAAGCAGGCGACCTACGACACGTCGCAGGGTTTTGGGCTGCGCGCGGTCAAGGACGAGGCGGTCGGCTATGCCCATGCCTCCGACGTGTCGGAGGCGGCGATCGAGCGGGCCGCCGACGCCGTGCGCGCGGTCAAGGGCGGCTATTCCGGCCACTATGCGGCGCCGCCGGCGCGCAGCAACGTCAAGCTCTATGGCGAGGACAACCCGCTCGGCAGCCCCGCTTTCGAGACCAAGGCGCGGCTTCTCGAAACCATCGACGCCTATGCGCGCGCCAAGGACCCGCGGGTGCGCCAGGTCTCGGCGAGCCTGGCGGCGACCTGGCAGGCGGTCGAAATTCTGCGCGGCGACGGCGAGACCTATCGCGACGTGCGGCCGCTGGTGCGCGTCAATGTCTCGGTCGTGGTCGGCGACGGCGACCGCCAGGAGAGCGGCAGCGCCGGCTATGGCGGCCGCGAAGGTTACGAGCGCTTCATCGCCACCGACGCCTGGCAGGGCACGGTCGATGCCGCCATACGCCACGCGCTGATCAATCTCGAAGCGGTGCCGGCGCCGGCCGGCGAGATGGACGTCGTGCTCGGCCCGGGCTGGCCCGGCGTGATGCTGCACGAGGCGATCGGCCATGGCCTCGAAGGCGACTTCAACCGCAAGAAGACGTCGGCCTTTGCCGGACTGATGGGGCAACAGGTCGCCTCGAAGGGCGTGACCGTCGTCGACGACGGCACCATGGCGCTGCGCCGCGGCTCGCTGTCGATCGACGACGAAGGCACGCCGACCAATCGCACCGTGCTGATCGAGGACGGCATTCTGGTCGGCTACATGCAGGATCGCCAGAACGCCCGCCTGATGGGCATGCAACCCACCGGCAACGGCCGGCGCGAAAGTTTCGCCCATGTGCCGATGCCGCGCATGACCAACACCTACATGCTGGCCGGCGACCGCGATCCGGGCGAGATCATCGCCTCGGTGAAGAACGGCATCTACGCCGTCTATTTCGGCGGCGGCCAGGTCGACATCACCTCGGGCAAATACGTGTTCGAATGCACGGAAGCCTATCGGATCGAGAACGGCAAAGTCGGCGCGCCGATCAAGGGCGCCATGCTGATCGGCAACGGCCCGACCGACCTGCACCGCGTCTCCATGGTCGGCAACGACCTCGAGCTCGACCACGGCATCGGCACCTGCGGCAAGAACGGCCAGGGCGTGCCGGTCGGCGTCGGCCAGCCGACCTTGCGCATCGACCGCATCACGGTGGGCGGCACGGGGTAATCACGGGCTCTCGAGACCGCAGCGCGCGCTGAAGTCGCGCCGCTTGCGGCTCAACGCAGCGCGCTTGCTATTTGCGCGCGTTGATCATGACGTGGGTCGGGACCGACTGCGAGGTCACGCCGCGATCGTTGACCGCGATCGCCCACACCATGTATTCGCCGGGCTTGAGGTCTTTGATCGACGCCGTATACGGCGGGCTGGTCACCGTGGCGACAAGGGTGGTCGGGGTCACCCAAGTCGCCATGTCTTTCGCCCAGAACTCGACCCGCGCTATCTTTCCGGTGCGGTCGGATGCCTCGGCGCTCACGGTAAACGCTTCACCTTCGGTGACCTCGGTCATCACTTTCGGCGCGACGAGTTGCACTTGAGGCGGCACCTTCTCCACCACCGTAATGGTGTGGAAGGACTCCGACTGATTTTTAAGACTGTCGACGGCCACGGCGCGCAGCCGATGCGGTCCATTTGGTCCCGCCGGCCAATTGAACGTGTAGGGCGCGCGCTCCGCGGTGCCTACGAGGCGTCCATCGGCATAGAGCGACACCGACGCGATCTTTGCGTCGCCGGACAAGGCCTCGAGCTGGACCGGAACATTTTCGCCAGTCTGAAATGCGGCTGCGTCCGGCGGTGCGGCGAAGGCGATGTCAGGCGGGAAACCGGGCCCGGCGACGTTTGCGAACAGCTCCAGGTCGAATTTGATGCCGGCACGTTGCGGCGAATTCGCGTGAATTTCCGCGGCGAGCACATTCTGGCCGCGTTTGAGCTTTGCGGGATCGATCTTGACCGGAAAGAAAACGTCTCTTTCCAATCCGGTAACCTGTCGCGTCGCCGTCGTGCTTGCGCTGACTGCGCGCGTGGGCAGATTGACGCGATAGATCTCGCTGCCGTTGAGGTAGACGATGGCGCCGTCAGCGCGCATCAATCGCAGCAGCGCATTTTTGTAGAAGCTCGGATCCGCGACGTCGAACGTGCGGCGGAAATAGGTCGTAACGTTGCGGCGATCGGCAGGCCCGACATCGATCGTCGTCGCCGGATTGCCGCCCGCTCCCAAGGGCGCCGTCGCCGAGCTTCCATTTGGAGTCGTCATAGTCCGAAGACGTCCAGGCACCCGCGGGATTGGTTCCCGTGTCCCAATACCGCCACTGGTCGTCGGACTTGACCAGAACGAGTTTGCTCAAATCCACGGTGAAGCGCTGTCCGCCCACGATCTTCTCCGGATCGCCAGGCGCGCCGAGCTGTATCAGATCGATCTGAGCGCTGGCTCCTCGTCGCGGGGTGTAGTCCTTCGAAAGTGCAAATTCGACGTTCACGGCAAACGTCTCATTGGGATTGAGCCTGATATTTTGGATCGTGGCGTCGGGCGAAAGGATTGCGATGCGGCCAGTCTTTGCGTCTTCGGGCGCCTTGATCGCCCGGCCGGCGGTTCCGCCTTTCTGCCACCGCTCGTACAACTGCGGCGGCAAATCGACGAATATGCTGCCCTGTTTAAAAAACGAACCCGCGGCGGTCTGAGTTTCGGCGACACGTAAACCCACTTGTATCGGCTCGTCGAAGACATTCCGCACCATGATCGATTTCATCATCATGGGGCCCGAAATGTCGTCGACGACGGTCACGTTTTTCCAGACGATCTTGTTGTTGTTCTTGGTGTTCGCGTTGATGTCGGTGGTCTCGGGAAAGTCCATTCCGAACGGCGCCGTGGTGGACGTCTCGATGCGCGCAACCAAACAGAAATGGCCCTTATCGGTGCCGAAGCTGGTGAAGTTGTCGGGATCCGGCGGATACCACGGAATCTGGATGACGACGGCCTGGCCGGGCTGCAGGACCGGGATGGTGAGCGGTGCCGTATCGTAGATCGGCGGCGAAACCACCGAGGGATCGGTGGGAAGTTTTGCGACAACGTAACTGCCGGTCACCCAGGGCTGGATCTGGGCGATGGCGGGTTTGCCCGGGGAGCCGTCCCACGGTGACATGGTCAGGGTGAGGTTGGCGTCCGGGACCCCGTATGTCTGCGTTGGGTCGAGGCGCAGCAGGTCCGACGGATTGCGCTGCCATTGTGCCCAGAGCCGATCGACTTCTCCGTGCAGCATGAAGAAGAACGGATCCTGCGCGGAAAGTTTCGGACAGCACATGCTGTTGCCGCCGATGTGGTTATGCGACTGGTCGTGGGAGCAATCTTCCAGGGCCGCCATGAAAGGAGCGTTAGCAGGAGGAACACAAGAATAATTGGCATACGGGTAATAGGGGCTACGGGCCAGCACGGCACTGTCCGCTTCGGCTGGAAGCGGCCCGCTGGTGGTGCGTGTGACGGATGGTGGCGCCAGCGTCGGCCCGCTCGTCGGGTTGAAGGGCGCGCCGATGCTCCCTGAGAAGCTGCCCACGAAGGACAGGGTGGTCGCCGGATTCGTGGTCCAATCCCAATACAGCAGTTTCACGGTCGGGTCGTATTGCTGCAGCAGAATTTCGTATCGATTGATGAGCTCCCGATGCCACGGCAGGAATGCTAATGTGTAGTGAATGTTGCTGTACGTACCCATTTCATCGTGGACTGTCTGCTGGGTGTGCCAGAAGTCCGCCCCCATGGGAAACACGTATGAGGGGTTCGTCCCGACAGCGAGAACGGCGTTCACATAAGCGCTTTGCTCTGCCGCGCTGGCCGTCGCCCCGTTCTTTCGTGGCTTGGTGATCTCCGCGCCATACAGCAGCGTCAGTGCTCCTAACGGCTGATAGTCCACCCACTGCGAGGGCCACGACAGTCCGGTGGACCCTTTTGCCCAGTAAACCCGCAGGCGTTCCGTGCCGGTGGAAGCCGCGTTGCTGTTATTGCGAACCTCCACGTAGACGTAGTTCGGCGTGCTCTTCAATGGATCGCGATAGACCGGATTCTGGTGCGCCGGAAATGTCCACGGCGGTGAGGCTGCGTTGAACGGATATGGCTGGTAGGCGGGATCGGGCGCGTTTCGTACCCAGATGTCCTGCGACACCCACATTGGACCGGTGTCGGGATTCGGTTCAACTCCCGTGTCGGCGGGGGTGTCCTGCATGTACACGGTCTGAGCAGGCGCTGAGGCAACGGCCACGGTGACGAAAAGCAAGGCCAGAGGGAGGATTGAGCGGTTCATGGCTGCATCCTTTCCGTGTATAATAAACGGTCCCCACAGTGTGTAGTTGTATACCCATTTCGCTCGGTTGTAACGCGTGTATTTTATCGGTTCTGCGGAAGCGGAGCGCTACGCCATCGCTGCGGCGCTTAATCCCGGCTTAACGGCAACTCCGAAGACTACCGCACCACGCCCGAAATGCAGCACGGCCGGTGCCGCGGCGGCTTGATCGTGTCCTTGAGGTAGCAGTGCGGGACGGTCACGCCGTAGCCCGGCCGGCGATAGGTCCAGGCGCGGCAGCGGTTCTCGGCCTTGCAGGCGTCGGCGCAGGCCTTGGCCTTGGGATCGGGTGGCGTTTCGAACGACCGGTAATCGCCGCCGAGGCGATCGATGGAATATTCGATGTCGCCGGCGCGCGGCTCGATGACGCCGGCGCCGCGCACGCCCGACACGCAGCAGCTCGACTCCACGCGCGGCACCACGTCGCGCTTGAGCGAGCACATCGCCGGGCCCCCCGCAGGCCGGCGGGTAGGAGAAGCTCCAGGCCCGGCAGCGGGCCTCGTGCTCGCAGCGCGCGGCGCAGATCGCCGGATCCCCGTTCGGCACGACCGCGCTCGAATAATCGCCGCCCGGCCGGTCGAAGCCGGATTGCGCAAGCGCTGGCGCGATGGCCGGCCCCGCCGCGGCGAGGAGCGCGATGCTCATGATGACCGCCCGCACCATGCGCCGTCCTCGCGCCTCCCTGGACCGATCGCCCGCTACAGAGAAACGTCCTTCCCGGCGAATTACCACAAGAATCTTGGCTTTTTGGGCGGTCATGCACGCTTTTGGCAGAGATCTGCTTTCTTTGGATAAGACACTTTTGGGAAAGCCTGCCGGCAATCGGTCATCGATATCCGCGCCGAATTGCCTCATACCGCTGGACCATCCGTCCACTAAAAGTCCCGCTATTGCTCACGGATGATTTACCGATGACCGATTCACCAGGCATTGCCACGCGGCTGGGTTCAACGATTGCCGCGACGCTCATTCTGATCGCGCCGGCGCTGTGGAACCGTTTTCCACTTCTTGAATACGATACCGGCGGCTATCTGGCGCGCTGGTTCGAGGGCTATCTGGTGCCGAGCCGCTCGACGACCTATGGGCTCTTCCTCGCCGCCGGCTGGCCGCTCGACTTCTGGCCGATCGTTATCCTGCAAGCGGCTCGCCACCGTTTGGATCATCGGCCTGTTGTTGCGGACCCATCGGTTCACGGTCCATCCGATCGCGCTGCCGGCGATCACGGCGGTGTTGGCGCTGACGACCGCGCTGCCGTGGCTCGCCAGCGTCCTTCTGACCGATATTTTCGCCGGTCTCGCCGTGCTCGCCTTGCACGCGCTGGTGTGGCACGGCGATCGCGTGTCGCGGCGCGAACGCTACGCGCTCGTGGTGTTCATTGCCTTTGCGGGCTCGACCCATAGCGCCACCTTTGCGGTGCTGCTCGGGCTCGGTGCGGCGGCGCTGTTGTTGTCCTGGCTCAATGCCAAGCTCGTGCCGCGCGCGGGGCTTGCGCCGATGACGGCCGCCGTGGTGCTGAGCGCCGTCATGCTGCTCGGCGCGAATTATATCGTCAGCAAGACCATCGCCTGGACGCCCGGCGGCTACGGCATTGCGTTCGGCCGCATGCTGCAGGACGGCATCGTCACCCGCTATCTCGACGACCATTGTCCGGATGCGCAGCTCAAGCTGTGCCCGTACCGCAATGAATTGCCGCTCGACGCCGACACGTTCCTGTGGGGCAAGAGCGTGTTCAACGATCTCGGCCGTTTTGCCGGGCTCGGCGATGAGATGCGCACCATCGTGCTCGGCAGCCTGCGCGATTATCCCGCCATGCAGGTCGAGACCGCGCTGCGCGCCACCGCGCGGCAACTGGTAGCGGTCGCCACCGGCGAGGGCATCGTCACCACGCTGTGGCACACCTACGGCATCATCGAGCGCTACACGCCGTCGGTCGTGCCGGCGATGCAGGCGGCGCGGCAGCAGCACGGCGAGATCGGCTTTGCGGCGATCAACATGATCGACGTGCCGGTGGCCTGGGCGGCGATGGCGCTGCTTCCCGCCTTATTGCTGCTCGGCATCTACAGCGCCGAATTCGCCGATCTCGGCAGGCTCGCCGCGACATTGATACTGGCGCTGCTCGGCAATGCCGTGTTCTGCGGCGTCATATCGGACCCGCACGATCGCTACGGCGCGCGCATCGTCTGGATCGCGGTCTTTGCGGTCGCGCTCGCCGCTGGCGCGCGCCTACGCATTTGTACGAGACCGGAACGCACCGCTCAGGCGCGAAAGTGCTTCGACAGTTTGAGGCCCTGCGCCTGGTAGTTCGAGCCGATGCCGCTGCCGTAAAGCTGGTCCGGCCGCGCCAGCATTTTCTCGTACACCAGGCGGCCGACGATCTGGCCATGCTCGAGGATGAACGGCACTTCGCGCGAGCGCACTTCCAGCACCGCGCGCGAGCCCGAGCCGCCGGAGCCGGCATAACCGAAGCCGGGATCGAAGAAGCCGGCATAGTGCACGCGGAATTCGCCGACCAGCGGATCGAACGGCACCATCTCGGCGGCATAATCCGGCGGCACCTGCACGGCTTCGTTGGAAGCCAGGATATAGAACTCGTCCGGATCGAGGATCAGGCTCTTGTCGGCACGCGCTGCGATCGGCTCCCAGAAATCGGCGACCTCATAGGCGTCGCGCTGATCGACTTCGATCACCGCGGTGTGCCGCTTGGCGCGATAGCCGACGATGCCCGAGCCGTTGCCGTTCGCCGCACCGGCGCCCGACAGATCGATGCTCACCGCGATGCCGTCGCCCATCACCGCCTCGCCGCGGTCGACCAGCCGTTCGCTTAAGTGCAGCGCGCGCAGCGCCTCGGCGCTGAGCACGGCATTGCCGCGGCGCAGCCGCAATTGGGAAAGCCGCGTGCCTTCGCGCACCAGGACCGGAAAAGTTTTCGGGCTGATCTCGGCGTAGAGCGGGCCCTCGTAGCCGGCGGCGACCCGGTCGAAGCCGCGGGTCTCGTCGGCGATGACGCGGGTGAAAACATCGAGCCGCCCGGTCGAGCTTTTCGGATTGGTCGCCGCCGCGATGTCGGCGGGCAAGGCGAGCCGCTCGATCAGGGGAACGATGTAGACGCAGTTGGTCTCCAGCACGGCGCCGGCGGCGAGCGAGAATTCATGCAGCTTGAGCTCGACGATGCGCTCGGCGACCGTGGTGCCGGGGCCGGGCAAAAAACTCGCGCGCACCCGATAGGCGATGGCGCCGAGCCGCAGATCGAGGCTCGCCGGCTGGATCTGCCCCGGTGCGAACGGATAATGCGCGCGAATGCCGCCGTCCGCCGCCAGTTCCGCGATCATGCGGTCGGGCAGGATTCCCTCGTCCGTTGGCGAGAAAGACAGCGGCACGCGATCACCACATGGAGCGAAAATGGCGGCTGCGATCTAACCCGATGCGGGGTTTGACGCAAAGACAGGCGCGGCGTATAAGCCAGCTTATCCCGTGGTCATTTGAGCCGGTCGGCTTGCTAGCCACGTAAAACAAGTAGCTAAAAGGCCGGGGATGTGTGAGCCCGGCCTGAGGATTTTCCTCCCGGCCGGGTTTTGTTTTTGTTTGGCCAATGCTTCTGGCCAATGGAGGCCACATGTCCGCGTCCGCGAAAAAGACCTATCGCCCCGAAACACGCCTGGTTCAGTCCGGCACGTTGCGCTCGCAGTTCGGCGAAACGTCCGAGGCGATGTTCTTGACTCAAGGCTATGTCTACGACACCGCGGCCCAAGCGGAGGCGCGCTTCAAGGGCGAGGATCCCGGTTACCAGTATTCGCGCTTTGCCAATCCGACGGTCGATATGTTCGAGCGGCGCATGGCGGCGTTCGAGGGCGCCGAAGCGGCGCGCGCCACCGCGACCGGCATGGCCGCGGTCACCATCTCGCTGGTCGGCCAGCTCAAGGCCGGCGATCACGTGGTGGCGTCAAAGGCGATGTTCGGCTCCTGCCGCTATGTCGTCGAGGATTACCTGCCGCGCTTCGGCGTCGCCTCGACCTTGGTCGACGGCTGCAATCTCGAGGCCTGGAAAAACGCCGTGCGGCCGAACACCAAGACGTTCTTTCTCGAAAGCCCGACCAATCCCGCGCTCGAGGTCATCGACATCGCCGAAGTGGCCAAGATCGCGCACGCGGCCGGCGCCACGCTTGGTGGTCGACAATGTGTTTGCCACGCCGCTGTTCCAGAGCCCGCTGGCGCTCGGCGCCGACTGCGTGGTCTATTCGGCCACCAAGCATATCGACGGGCAGGGGCGCTGCCTGGGCGGCGTCGTGCTCGGCTCGCAGAAATTCATCATGGACAAGATCCATGTGCTGATCCGCCAGACCGGTCCGTCGATGTCGCCGTTCAATGCCTGGGTGCTGCTCAAGAGCTTGGAGACGCTCGCCGTGCGGGTGCGGCGGCAGACCGACAGCGCAGCGACTGTCGCGGTGGCGCTGGCCGAGCATCCCAAAATCTCGCGCCTGATCTATCCGGGCCGGCCCGATCATCCGCAGGCCGCGGTGGTGCAGAAGCAGATGCGCGGCGGCTCGACCTTGGTCGCCTTTGAGATCAAGGGCGGCAAGAAGGCGGCGTTCCGTTTCCAGGACGCGCTCAAGCTCATCCGCATCAGCAACAATCTCGGCGACGCCAAGAGCCTGATCACGCATCCGGCGACGACGACCCACCAGCGGCTGACGCCGCCGCAGCGCGCCGAGATCGGCGTCACCGACGGACTGGTGCGGCTCTCGGTCGGCCTCGAACATCCCGACGATATCGTCGAAGACGTGCTCGCCGGGCTTGAGGCGGTGTGAGTTCGTCATTCCGGGGCGGCCCGAAGGGCCGAACCCGGAATCCATAACCACGAGAAATGAGGTTCTCGAAGGTGAGTGCCGTTGTCTCAAACGATAGTGGTTATGGATTCCGGCTCTCGCTGCGCTCGGCCGGAATGACGAGAGGCAATCAGTGCGCGTGCGCTGACGCGACCGGGCGGGTTGACGCTTCGGCGATGCCGGTGGCGAGGAGTTTTGCCACGCAGGCATAGCCCCAGTCGTTCATGTGCAGGCCGTCCGGCGACACGAAGGTGTCGAACGGCAGGTGCTGCACTTCGAACCAGTTGCGCATCACCGCGAAGCGCTTGAACAGGTCGACGTTCTCTTCCTTCGCCGCCGCCGCGATCTGCTCGACCATGCCCGGGGTCTCGGACTTCACCAGAACCTTCGGCGCATATTGCGGATCGATCAGCACCACGTCGGCGCCGGTCGCTTTGAGCTCATCGATGCCTTCGTGCAGCTGCGCTGAATGCTGCTCCAGCGGATGATCGCGCAGCACCGAATTGGTGCCGACCTGCCAGAGCACGAGTTGCGGATGCTCGGCGATGACGCCGTTCGCGAACCGCGCCATCATGTCTTCGGTTTCCTCGCCGTTGACGCCGCGGTTGAGCACGGTGATGTCCTGCAGCGGGAAGCGCTGCTTGAGCTCGACGGCGAGCCGGCTCGGATAGCTCGCATCGGGGGAGCTCGCGCCGGCGCCGGCCGTCGACGAGGAGCCGATAGCGACGATGGTCAGCGGCTCGCCGCCGGCGAGGCGGCGCGCGGTGCGCACCAGCGGACGATCGAAATGGCTGAACTCAACCGGCGCGCTGCAGGTGGCCGGTGGCACCGCGTTCGGCGTAGAGGCCTGCGGCAAGGCGGCCGGCGTGACTGGCCGCGGCACTGCAGCAACGGCCGGCGTTGCCGCCGGCATCGCGGCCGGAGCGGCGGCAAGGGTGAAAGCGGGTGCGACAATACGCGCAGGCTCGATCATCTCTGCGTGCGCTGCAGCAAAAGTCGCAAAAACCGCCGAAGCGGCTGCGGCCCGCGCCACGCGGGCGATCATTAAGGGTTTGTTAGGAGACATTAACGTGTCGTTTGCATTCTCATGGCGTCCAGATGCGCGGCACTAATGATCTGGGACGCCAAAGCCCGGCCTATACAGTCGTGAACACGTCGCGCCATATCATAGTTCTTGGTAGCGGCATAGAGATCGAAGGTGCCGCTGTCGTTCCAGTTGCGCATGATTCCGAGCCGATCAAACAGCAGCGCATTATGTTGCTGTGCAACAATGCGCATGACGTCGGCGAGCGTCGAGACGTCGAGCATGGAATTGGTGCGCGGGCTGTATTGCATGTTCATCAGGATGACGTTGGCGCCTGCGGTCTCGATCGCGGTGACGCCGTCATCGAGGCTAGTGCGGAAGTCTTCGGCCGCGACGCCGTTGATGGCGTCGGTCGTGCCGGTCTGCCAGATCACCAGCGACGGTTTGTCGTCGGCCAGGATTTTCGCCAGGCCCGGCACCATGTCGGCGGTCGAGACGCGGGGCTGAACATGCGTGGTAACCTTGACGGTAATGCCCTTTAATTGCTGCTGCAGCGCCTCTTCCAGCCGCGCCGGATAGGCATAGTGGACGCCGTCGACACCCGCCAGCGCCGAGGAGCCGGTGCCGATCACGCTGATATCCAGGCGCTGGCGCGCCTTGACTTCGTTGGTGACGTTGGTGAGGTCGTTCTCGCTCGAGAGAAACGAATCCGGCACGTCGCAACGATCCGTCGGCGCCGCAGCGGCGGCGCCGTCGATCAGCGCGACGGTCGTGATCAGCGCCAGGATCAAGCTCATGCCTCGCCTCCCGCGAGGTCGGCGTCAGGTTGTCTTGACGCGCGATGAGGGGCTTCGCCCTTCTATGACCTTGTACCATGATATCAGGTTTGCTGTCCCGATCATGATGATGATCCCGGTAAAGCTAATGGCGATCTGGATGAGCGGGCCGCCCGAATATTCGCTGATGATGAACTGGCCGGCGAAGGCGAGGAACACGCCGAGGCAGAAGATTTCCAGCGAATGCTGGCCGCAGCGGATGGCCGGTTGCAGGATCGGCGATTTCAAGCCCGGCCAGTCGCGCGGCACGAAGCGCACCGTCACCGCGGCGAGCGCGAGAAAGTGCGCAAAGCGCAACACGTCGAGATTGGTCTTGTCGATCGGATACATCCATTCGCTCAGCCAGTTCGGCACGAACCGCCCGAGCGGCTCGATGTACCAGGTCAGCGTGATGACGAAGGCGAACGACGAGATAAGCGATGGCGACGGCGAGGATGGCGCGCGAGTGCAGCACCGGCTTAAGCCGCTTGGCGCCGCCGAGCGCGCACCAGGCGCCGAACACGAACAACAATTGCCAGGCGAATGGATTGAAGAACCACACGCCGTTCGGATAGGCCGGCAAATTCCAATCGAAATTCCAGGTCAGCACATAGAGCAAAGCGGAGGCGGCGAGCGCGAAGGCCGGCTGCCACAGCAGCAGGGCGAGCGCCGGCGGAAACAACAGCAACAGCACGATGTAGAGCGGCAGCACGTCCATGTTGACCGGCTTGAACTTCAGCAGCAGCGCCTGGAAGATCGTGACGTCGGGCTGCTTGAGGAAATCCAGAATATTCATTTCCTCGGCATAGAGCGGATTGTCGAACGTCGCCGCCACATAGGCGATCTCGGCCATGAAAATCGTGAACAGGAAGATGTGGGCGACATAGATCTGCCAGGCGCGGCGCAGGATGCGCGCGCTGGCGATCAGGTAACCGCGCTCGCGCATCGCCCGGCCGTAGACGAAGGCCGCGGTGTAGCCGGAGATGAAGATGAAGATCTCGGTGGCGTCGGAAAAGCCGTAGTTGCGGATCGTGAACCAGTTGACGACGTTTTCCGGGATGTGGTCGAGGAAGATCAGCCACAGCGCGACGCCGCGGAACAGATCGAGGCGGAGGTCGCGCTCGGTCGCGGCCGGCGCCGCGGGCAGCGGCGCGGCGGTCGGCAGGGGCATGACTACGTCGAGGTTGGCAACCATATTCCGCCGTGTCGCAAGCGCGGCCCGAGCGCCCAATCACCCCGAGCACGCTTGCGCGTCCGCACGGTTATTGCAACAACGGGCGCAAATCTATTCACTTATGCGTGGAATCGTATGAGGTTTTAAGTCGGCCGCGCCGGCGCCGTGCTTGATCTTGGCGGAGCGGCGTCGGAAATGCGACAGGACCATTGCCAAGACCGTTACCAAGACCGTCACCACGACCAGGACCGTCACCATGTATCGTGCCATCACCCGCAATATCGAGGTCGTGGTGAAACCGCGGTTCGTCGCCGACCGGTCGTCGCCGGAGAACAATTATTTCTTCTGGGCCTATACCATCTCCATCACCAACAACAGCGACGAGACGGTGCAGCTGAAAACCCGCCATTGGCGCATCACCGACGCCAACGGCCGCCGCCAGGAAGTGCGCGGCGCCGGCGTCGTCGGCGAGGAGCCGGTGCTCAAGGCCGGCGAGCAGTTCGAATATACCAGCGGTGTGCCGCTGCAGACGCCGTCGGGCTTCATGGTCGGCACCTACGGCATGGTCAGCGCCGGCGGCGAGCATTTCGACATCGAGGTGCCGGCGTTCTCGCTCGACAGCGTCGAATCGAAACGGACGCTGAATTGAATTCAGCGTCCGCCCAGGTCTCAGAATAAAGCTGCGATCTACCGCGCGCGGTGGCGGGCTCGTTGCCGCGTCCAAGGCCGACAGACTCGGGCTGCTTGCCGAGCCGCGCGCCATTGCCGAGCGGCGACTGCAGCGGCTTCTGCTCCTGCCTGACCGGCTGATCGGACTTGGCCGGCTTCTGTTCCGGCCGGTATTCGGTCGACGAGATGCCGCCGGCGATGGTGGCGCCTTGCTCGATTTGCAGCATGCCGTAGCTGACATTGCCGTCGACCCGGCTGGTCGAGCGCAGGATCATCAGGCATTTGACGTCGAGCTTTTCGAAAACTTTGCCGGAAATCTCGGCGTTTTGCGCGACGATGATCCGGCCTTTGATGACGCCGGTTTCACCGACCACCAGATTGCCGACCGAGACGTCGCCTTCGACGGAGCCGCACACCACCAAGGTGTCAGGCACGCTGATCTCGCCCTTGATGGTCACGCCCTCGCCGATATAGAGCCTGCTCGCGTCCGGCATCGAGTCCACGGCTGACGACATCTTGTTATCCCCTTCGGTAACTTGTGACAGACTGTTCCAGCGGAATTTTATAGGCACTGCGCTGACATTGTACGAAGGTTGCGCGGTCATTTTCGGATTATCCACAGAACTCCCGCTATTCACTGCCTTGTTTCGGAGCAGTCGCCCGGAGAAGTTCCATTTTTGACGGCCGAAACGGACTGAAAAGACGGCGTTAGCCATCCGCAGACGCGGAAAGCCAAACGAAATCATCGTGCGGAACAGCGTCGTGGCGGCCGCGTTGAACTGAGGCTCGACTGGAAGCGTCCAAAGGTCTGCTTGCACGCCCGGCGCATTGCGGGCGCGGAATGGTCGATGTTTATCGCTTTGCTCGGATATATCGGCACGATGGTGGCGGCTTTCGCCGCGCTGGTGGTGGTTTGGCACCACGTCATCGGGCCGCCGCAGTTGGAAACGGTGCGGCAGCAACCGCGCCCCATCGGCGCCGTGACGCAGGTCGCGCCGCCAGTGCCACAGCCCGGAGCGTGGGGCCCGGCGGTCATTCATAAAGCCGACGAAGGTGCGGATGCGTCGGCGGCAAGCGCTGAGGATGCCCGCCTGGCCGCGGCGCAAGCGGCGGCCGCCGAAAAAGCCAAGCGGCTGAAGCAGGCGCGCTACCAGAAACGCAAAGAGCAAGAGCAATTGGCGCGCCAGCGCGACGACCAGCAATATTCGGCCGCGCTCGGCTACGACCAGGAGCCGCGCGATGTTTCACAGCCTTCGGGATTCAATTTTTTCGGGCACGCGACGTTTCTGAACGCGGCCGCACTTTCGGGCTGATGCGCTACGATGCCGCCGTGTCTTGCGCCGTTATCTCGTCGGGCTGGAAGACGTAGGTCGAGTTGCAGAACTCGCAGGTCACGGTGATCCGGCCGTTCTCGACCATGTCGTCGCGGTCGCTTTGCGAAAAACTCCGCAGCATGTTCTCGACGCTGGTGCGCGAGCACGAGCACTGCGCCTGCACCGGCGCGGCGCGGAACACGCGCACGCCGTGTTCGTGAAACAGCCGGTAGGCCAAGCCGCTCGCTCGAGAGCGCCGGATCGATCAGCTCGATGTCGTCGACGGTGGCGATCAGCGAGCGGCCTTCGACCCAGGCATCGTCCTCGGGCAACACGTGCGCGTGCAGTGCCGGGCGGCGCGTCGCCGGGATCGAGATCGGCCTGGCGCGCGCGCTCGATCGAATTCGGCAGGAACTGCAGCAGAATTCCGCCGGCGCGCCAGTGCCGGCGCGGGCCGCCCGCGCCGGCGCGGAATTCTTCGGCGACCGCGAGCCGCACCCGGGTCGGGATTTGCTCCGAGCGCGAAAAATATTCGTGCGCGGCCTGTTCGAGGTCGCCGCCTTCGAGCGGCACCAGCCCCTGATAGCGGCTCATGTCGGGGCCCTGGTCGATGGTCATGGCGAGATGGCCGTGGCCGAGCAGCTTGCCGGGCTCGGCCGCGTTGGCGGCGATCGCGGCCGCGACCCGCTCGGCGTCGAAGCTGGCGCAGGCCCGCACCGTGCCGGGCGAGGCGAAATCGACCACCAGCATGCGCACCGGGCCGTCGCTCTTGGTCTGCAGGATGAAGCGGCCTTCGAATTTGAGCGCCGAGCCCAGCATCACCGTGAGCACGATCGCCTCGCCGAGCAGCTTCGCCACCGGCGTCGGATAATCGTGGCTGGTCAGGATGGTATCGACCGCGGCGCCGAGCCGCACGATGCGGCCGCGCAGGTCGAGCGCCTTGACCGCGAACGGCAGGATGGTGTCGTCGCTGCCGGTTTGCGCCGGCTCGCGGACCGGGATGGCGATGTCGGGATTGTTCATCGCGCCTGAATATAGGCAAGGCCGATGGAATTTGGAGGCCTCGGCGGCACGGTGGCTCGGCTTACCGCGCCGTTGGCCTCCAGGCACCAGGCCAAAATTCCCTTCTGCGCGTGCAGCCGGTTCTCGGCCTCGTCGAACACCACCGATTGCGGGCCGTCGATCACCTCGTCGGTGACCTCTTCGCCGCGATGGGCCGGCAGGCAATGCATGAAGATGGCGTCGGGCTTGGCCCGCGCCATCAGCCGCGCATTGACCTGATAGCGCTTGAGCAGGTTATGGCGGCGCGCGCCGTTGCGGTCGCCCATGGAGACCCAGGTGTCGGTGACGACGCAGTCGGCGCCCTTCACGGCCTCTTCCGGGTCGGTGCCGATGCGGATCGCGGCGCCCGAGGACTTGATCCATTCGAGAAGCGGCTTCTTCGGCGCCAGCTCCGGCGGGGTGGCGACGCGCAGGCGGAACTCGAACCGCTCGGCGGCTTGCATCCACGACGTGAGCACGTTGTTGGCGTCGCCGGTCCAGGCCACGGTGCGGCCGCGGATCGGGCCGCGATGCTCCTCGAAGGTCATGACGTCCGCCATCACCTGGCAGGGATGCGAGCGCCGGGTCAGGCCGTTGATCACCGGAACCGTGGCATGGCGCGCCAGCTCGGCGAGCGCGTCGGCGTCGAGCGTGCGGATCATGATGGCGTCGATATAGCGCGACAGCACGCGCGCGGTGTCGGCGAGCGTCTCGCCGCGGCCGAGCTGCATTTCCTCCGCCGTCAGCAGGATGGCATCGCCGCCGAGCTGGCGCATGGCGACTTCGAACGAGACGCGGGTGCGCGTCGACGGCCGCTCGAAGATCATCGCCAGCGTCTTGCCGGCGAGCGGCCGATCGGCGTCGCGGCGCTCGGCCTTCATGACGCGCGCGGCCTCGATGATCTGGCGCAGGTCGGCGGCCGGAACGTCGATGAGGTCGAGGAAGTGGCGGACGCCGCTCATCCGGCCGCCTCCTGCTTTTGCCTCCTGGCATAGGCCTGGTTCAGCTGCGCGCAGGCGCGGTCGAGGCGGCTGATGCCCTCGGCGATTTCCTGCTCGCTGATGATCAGCGGCGGCAGCAGCCGCACGACATTGTCGCCGGCGGAGACCGTGATCATCTTCTCGGCGCGCAACGCATCGACCAGTTCGCCGGCCGGAATGAGCGCGCGCAGGCCGACCAGCAATCCTTCGCCGCGCACCTCGGCGATCAGCGCCGGATAGCGGTCCTTGATCTCGGCAAGCCGCTGCTTGAAGAGCAGCGCGATGCGCTTGACGTGGTCGAAGAAGCCGGGCGCCAGCATGACGTCGAGCGTGGCGTTGGCGGCGCTCATCGCCAGCGGATTGCCGCCGAAGGTCGAGCCGTGGGTGCCGGCGGTCATGCCCTTGGCCGCTTCGCGCGTCGTCAGGCAGGCGCCGACCGGAAAGCCGCCGCCGAGCGCCTTGGCGAGCGCCATGATGTCGGGCGTGACGCCGGTGCGCTGGTAGGCGAACAATTCGCCGGTGCGGCCCATGCCGGTCTGCACTTCGTCGAAGATCAGCAGCAGGCCGTGCTGGTCGCACAGCTCGCGCAGCGCTCGCAGGAACGACGGCTCGACGACGCGCACGCCGCCTTCGCCCATCAGCGGCTCGATCAGGATCGCGGCGGTCTCGGGCCCGATCGCGCGCTTGACCGCTTCGAGATCGCCGAACGGCATCTGATCGAAGCCGTCGACCACCGGGCCAAAGCCGTCGAGATATTTCTTCTGGCCGCCGGCGGCGAGCGTCGCCAGCGTGCGGCCGTGGAAGGCGCCCTCGAAGGTGATGATGCGGTAGCGCTCCGGCTGGCCGCTCGCCGACTGGTATTTGCGCGCCATCTTGATCGCGCATTCCATCGCCTCGGCGCCGGAATTGCAGAAGAACACGAGTCGGCAAAGCTCGCCTCGCACAGCCGCTTCGCGGCGCGCTCGCCTTCCGGAATCTCGTAGAGATTGGAGACGTGCCAGACCTTTTGCGCCTGCTCGCTCGAGCGCGGCGACGAGCTGCGGATGGGCGTGCCCCAGCGCATTGACGGCGACGCCGGAGGCAAAATCGAGATAGCGCTCGCCGTCGGTCGCGATCAGCCATACGCCTTCGCCCCGCTCGAAAGCGAGGTCGACGCGCGCGAAGGTCGGCATCAGATGCGATGTCACGGTTAGCTCGCTTTCGCTGCGCAGCAAAATCGGCGCGGCTGAAACGACAAAGCCCGGCGCAGCCGAAACAAAATGTGCCGCCTCTCCGGGCGGCACGGTTTGGTATTTTATTTCCGCGCGCTCATTCGTGTCAACACGGGAAAATGCGCGCCGCAGGTCGATTTACGCCCATATCATCCACACACGGACAGGAATGTGTGGACGCACGCCCCGCCAACTCTTGCGCCCGACTCCCGCCATATTGTAGCCTTTTGATTGTCAAGTACGACATCTCGTGCGGCGGACAGTCTTCTAAAGCGTTCGGGTGAGTAAGTGCGTGTTGGGCGGCTTTACGCGCTGCCTGGCCCGGTGGGGGATTCCGTCAAGGCTCTGCCCGCACGTTCAGGGAGGATTGAGCATGTCGTGGACTGACGAGCGGGTCGAACTGCTGAAGAAGCTCTGGTCCGACGGCCTTTCGGCAAGCCAGATCGCCGCCGAGCTCGGCGGCATCACGCGCAATGCCGTGATCGGCAAGGTGCATCGGCTCGGGCTGTCCGGCCGCGCCAAGAGCACGTCGACCGGCGCGCCGCGGCCGCGCAAGGCGCGTTCGCCGTCGCACATGCTGCGCATCGGCCGCGCCTCGATCCGCGGCAATACCGCGCTGGCCCACGCCTACGAGGTCGAGGAGGCCGAGCCGGAACTGATCGACAACATCATTCCGATCGGCCAGCGCCGCACGCATCCTGGAACTCAACGAGCAGACCTGCCGCTGGCCGGTCGGCGATCCCGGCAGCAGCGATTTTTTCTTCTGCGGCGGCAATACGGTGACCGAGCCTGCCGTATTGCGCCTATCACTCGCGCGTCGCCTATCAGCCGGCGACCGATCGCCGCCGCGACAAGCGCCCGCTGCGGTGAGTCGACTCGTCATTGCCGCGAAAGCGGAGCATCCAGCATCGCGGCGAGCGCGCCTGCGATTGACTTCGTCGCTACGGCTCCGCTTCGCGGAGATGACGCCGATAACGATCAGCTCGCCTTGCCGAACCGGTCGTCGAGCGAATAGCCGGCGCCGCGCACGGTGCGGATCGGATCGGCGGCGTGGCCGCGGTTGAGCGCCTTGCGCAGGCGGCCGACATGGACGTCGACGGTGCGCTCGTCGATATAGACGTCGCTGCCCCAGACGCCGTCGAGCAATTGCTCGCGGGAAAACACCCGGCCGGGGCGTTCCATCAGGAATTCGAGCAGGCGGAACTCGGTCGGCCCGAGATCGACCGGGCGGCTCGACGCGCGACACGCGCTTCTTCTCGCGATCGAGCTCGAGATCGCCGATGTTGAGCACCATGGCGACGCGCTCGGGGCTGGCCCGGCGCAACAGCGCGCGGATGCGCGCCAGCAGTTCCGGCACCGAGAACGGCTTGACGATGTAGTCGTCGGCGCCGGTGGCGAGCCCGCGCACGCGCTCGCTTTCCTCGCCGCGCGCGGTGAGCATGATGATCGGCAGCGCTTGCGTCTGCGGCCGCGTCCGCAGCCGCCGGCACAGTTCGATGCCGGACAGGCCGGGCAGCATCCAGTCGAGCACGATGAGATCGGGGGCGGTTTCGCGCAGCCGGGTGTCGGCGTCGTCGCCCCGCGTCACGGCATCGACCTCGTAGCCTTCGGCTTCGAGGTTGTAGCGCAGCAGCGTGGTCAGCGGCTCCTCGTCTTCCACGATCAGGATGTTGGCTCCCATCCCCGGTCTCCTATTTCTGCAGCACCGCTGCGCCAAAACTCGTCGGTATCGCCCTTCGGACGCTGGTCGGTGATAGGCCGGCCTTCGATCATGTAGTAGACGGTTTCGGCGATGTTGGTGGCGTGGTCGCCCATGCGCTCGATGTCCTTGGCGCAGAACATCAGATGCATGCAGAAGGTGATGTTGCGCGGGTCCTCCATCATGTAGGTGAGGAGCTCGCGGAACAGCGACGTGCACATGCGCGTCGACTTCCTCGTCGCCCTTCCAGACCGCGAGCGCGGCCTGCAGATCGCGGCTGGCATAGGCGTCGAGCACCTGCTTGAGCTGCGCCAACACCAGCTCGGACATGTGCTCGACGCCGCGGATCAGCTTTTGCGGATAGAAGTCGCCGTCGAGCGCGACCACGCGCTTGCCGATGTGCTTGGCATGGTCGCCGATCCGCTCGAGGTCGTTGGCAGACCCGCATGGCGCCGACGATCTCGCGCAGGTCGACCGCCATCGGCTGCCGCCGCGCGATGGTGAGGATGGCCTTTTCCTCGATCTCGCGCTGCAGGGCGTCGATCGCGGGATCCGTCGCGATGACGCGCTCGCCGAGCTCCGAGATCGCGCTCGACCAGCGCCTGGACGGCATCGGCGATCTGCCGCTCGGCGAGGCCGCCCATCTCGGCGACCTTGCGGGTGATCTCCTGCAGATCGGTGTCGAATGCCTTGGCGGTGTGGTCGATCCTGGTGGTGTATTCGGTCATTGTGCTTTCCCCGCGCTTACCCGAAGCGGCCGGTGATGTAGTCCTGCGTGCGCTGATCGTGCGGCGCGGTGAACATTTTGCTCGTCGAATCGAATTCGATCAGCTCGCCGAGATACATGAAGGCGGTGAACTCGGATACGCGCGCCGCCTGCTGCATGTTGTGGGTGACGATCACGATCGTGTAGTCGTCGGTCAGCTCGTCGATCAGTTCCTCGATCTTGGCGGTCGAGATCGGATCGAGCGCCGAGCACGGCTCGTCGAACAGGATCACCTCGGGCCGCACCGCGACGGTGCGGGCGATGCACAGGCGCTGCTGCTGGCCGCCGGACAGGCTCTGGCCGTTGGCGCCGAGCTTGTCCTTGACCTCGTCCCACAGCGCCGCGCGCCGCAGCGAGGTCTCGACCCGGCCGTCGAGCTCGGATTTCGGCAGCCGCTCGTAGAGCCTGATGCCGAAGGCGATGTTCTCGTAGATCGACATCGGAAACGGCGTCGGCTTCTGGAACACCATGCCGATGCGCGCGCGCAGCAGATTGAGATCCTGCTTCGGCGACAGGATATTGTCGCCGTCGAACATGACTTCGCCGGTGGCGCGCTGGTTCGGATAGAGGTCGTACATGCGGTTGAGCACGCGCAGCAACGTCGATTTGCCGCAGCCCGACGGGCCGATGAAGGCGGTGACCTTGTTCTCGTAGAGCGGCAGGCTGATCGATTTCAGCGCCCTGCGCGTCGCCATAGAAGAAATTGAGGTCGCGGATCGTGACCTTCTCGGCGAGGCCGGCCCGATCGACGGCGGCGTGGGTGACGGAGGGAACGGCGACGGATGGCGACGTTCATGACTGTCTTCCCGATGGCGACAAGGGCGCGCGCGGTGATGCTCAAGGCCAGCACGGCGAGCGTGATGATGAGGGCGCCGGTCCAGGCCAGCGCCTGCCAATCCTTGTAGGGGCTGAGCGCGAACTGGAAGATGACGACCGGCAGGCTGGAGATCGGCGCGTTGAGGTTGGTGCTCCAGAACTGGTTGTTGAGCGAGGTGAACAGCAGCGGCGCGGTCTCGCCGCTGATGCGGGCGACCGCCAGCAGCACGCCGGTCACCATGCCGGCGCGCGCGGCGCGATAGCAGATGCGCGTGATCGACAGCGAGCGCGGCAGGCCGATCGAGGTCGCGGCCTCGCGCAGCGCATTCGGCACCAGCGTCAGCATGTCCTCGGTGGTGCGCACGACCACCGGAATGACGATGACGGCGAGCGCGACGCCGCCGGCCCAGCCGGAGAAATGCCCCATCGGCGCGACCATGACCTCGTAGATGAACAGGCCGACGACGATGGAGGGCGCGCTCAAGCAGAATATCGTTGATGAAGCGCACCACGCTGCTCAGCCGGTCATAGCGGCCGTATTCGGCCATATAGGTGCCGGCGAGGATGCCGATCGGCGTGCCGATCAGGACGGCGAGGATCGTCAGGATCGAGGCTGCCGAAGATCGGATTGAGCAGGCCGCCGCTCGAACCGGGCGGCGGCGTCATCTCGGTGAACACCGCGACCGACAAGCCGCTGAAGCCCTTCCACAGCAGCGCGCCGAGGATCAGCACCAGCCAGCCCAGGCCGAACGCGGTCGCGGCGAACGCCAGCACCGTCGCGACGGCGTTGCTGCGGCGGCGGCCGGAATAGCGAGAAGCTAGGATTTTGTCCGGCATGGCGTCACCCGATCCGGCGTTCGATGCGCATCAGCATGTAACGCGCGATGGCGAGCACGATGAAGGTGATGACGAACAGGATCAGGCCGAGCGCGATCAGCGCCGAGGTGTAGAGGTCGCCGACCGCTTCGGTGAATTCGTTGGCGATGGTGGCGGAGATGGTGGTGCCGGGCGCCAGCATCGAGGCCGAGATGCGGTGCGCGTTGCCGATGACGAAGGTCACCGCCATGGTCTCGCCGAGCGCGCGGCCGAGGCCGAGCATGACGCCGCCGATGACGCCGACCCGGGCATAGGGCAGCACCACGTTGCGCACCACCTCCCAGGTGGTGCAGCCGAGCCCGTAGGCCGCCTCCTTGAGCACGCGCGGCACCGCCTCGAACACGTCGCGCGTGATCGAGGTCACGAACGGCAGCACCATGATGGCGAGGATCAGGCCCGAGGTCAGCATGCCGATGCCGTAGGGCGGTCCGGCGAACAGCGCCCCGATGCCCGGCACATTGCCGAGCGTGTTGATCAGGAACGGCTGCAGCGTCGCCTGCAGGAACGGCGCGAAGATGAACAGGCCCCAGATGCCGTAGATGATGCTGGGGATGCCGGCGAGCAGTTCGATGGCGATGCCGATCGGCCGGCGCAGCCATTGCGGGCACAGCTCGGTGAGAAAGAAGGCGATCATCAAGCCGACCGGAACCGCGATCAGCATCGCGATCAGCGAGGTGAGGATCGTGCCGTAGATCGCCGGCAGCGCGCCGAAATTGTCGGTGACCGGATTCCAGCGCTCGCTGACCAGGAAGCCGAAGCCGAAGGTCCGAAGCGCCGGCAGCGAGCCGCTCGATCAGCGAAATGATGACGCCGCTGAGCAGCAACAGCACGCCGATCGCCGCGGCGCGGGTCAGGTGGCGGAATACGAGCGTCGCCCAGCCGCAAGCCGGTCGAGCGCCTTGGTGCGCGCAAGCGGCCTCGGCCGGGACAAAAGCTTCGGCCAGACAACGCCATATCGACCACTGGCTGCCTCCGCGCCGGTTGCATGAGCTCTCCTTGTGCCGGTCGCGTCAGGAGAGCCACTCAAGCGGCGTTGCGGTCGCGATACAAGCCGCTCTTCGCTTCAAGTGGAAAAGGAAAAGGCGCCTGGCTGGCGCCTTTTCCGTACGCATCGATCTCAGTAAACCGGCTTGCCGTCGGAACTTTTGATCTTGTCTTTCCAGGTCTTCTCGATCAACGCCACGACGCTATCGGGCATCGGCACGTAGTCGAGGTCGGCCGCCATCTGCTTGCCGTTCTTGTAGCCCCAATCGAAGAACTTCAGGGCTTCGGCCGACGACGCGATGTCGGTCGGAACCGTCTGCATCAGGATGAAGGTCGAGCCGGCAACCGGCCAGGACTTGTCGCCCGGCGCGTCGGTGATGATGACGCGGAAATCCTGGCGCGTTGGCCCAATCGGCGCTGGCGGCGGCGGCCTGGAACGATTCCGCCGTCGGAGCGACGACCTTGCCGGCGTGATTGACCATCTTGGCGTAGGTCAAGTTGTTCTGCTTGGCATAGGCATATTCGACATAGCCGAGCGCGCCCACGGTCTTGGCGGTGTTGTTGGCAACGCCCTCGCTGCCCTTGGCGCCGATGCCGACCGGCCATTCGACCGCGGTGTTCTCGCCGACCTTGTCTTTCCACTCCGGGCTGACCTTGGAGAGATAGTTGGTCCAGATGAAGGTGGTGCCGGAACCGTCCGAGCGGTGCACGACGGCGATCGCGGTGTCGGGCAGCTTGACGCCGGGATTGAGCTTGGCGATCGCCGGATCGTTCCACTTGGTGATCTCGCCGAGGAAGATCTTGGCGATGGTCGGGCCGTCGAGCGTCACTTCGCCGGGCTTGATGCCCGGCAGGTTCAAGCAGCGGAACGACGGCGCCGTTGATGACCGGGAACTGCACGAAGCTGTTCTTGGCGACGTCTTCCGGCTTCAGCGGCATGTCGGTGGCGCCGAAGGTGACGGTCTTGGCGGTGATCTGCTTGATGCCGCCGCCCGAGCCGATCGACTGATAGTTCAGCCCGACGCCGGTCTCCTTCCTGTAGACGTCGGCCCACTTGGCGAGGACCGGATAGACGAAGGTGGAGCCGGCGCCGGTGATGTCGGCGGCGGAAGCGGGCAGCACCGTCGCGGCCAGCAAGCCGGCGACGGCGATCGTTGTGAGATGTTTCACGAGGTCTCTCCTGTTAGAGGAATTTCGGCGTGCGCGGGTCATCGACCCGCGCCGGCTGGTCGACCCTGCTTGGGCGATTTTTCTGTTCAACGTCTGCTGCGGCGACGTTCGCGATCTGGACTGTCCCGTCGAGGCTGACCCGCAGCGACGGCATGGTTAGGTTTGGCACGTCACTGTTCTATGATCGCCAGATGACAATGAGATGACAGTGCAAGCCATTGAAATGACAAGGATTTAAGCGACGGGCGCGGTTCCGGCGGTGGGCAGGTGGACGGTGAAGGTGGCGCCGGCGCCGGGCGCGCTCTCGATCGTCAGCCGGCCGCGGTGGCGATTGAGGATGTGCTTGACCAGCGCCAGGCCGAGCCCGGTTCCGCCTTGGGCGCGGCTCTCGGTGACGTCGACGCGATAGAAGCGCTCGGTCAGCCGCGGCAGATGTTCCGGCGCGATGCCCGGGCCCGTAATCGCGCACGCTGACTTGCGCTTCCGGCTCGCCATCGGCCGATCGTGCCGGGCGCGAGCCTGATATCGACGCGCTTGCCGGGCGCGCCGTATTTGAGCGCGTTCTCGACCAGGTTCTCGAACAGGCGGACCAGTTCGTCGCGGTCGCCGAGCACCATGAGCGCATTCGCCGCCTCGACATTGACGGTCGACGCCGCGGTCGCGCGCCAGCGTCTCGAGACCGTCGACCACCTGGCGGACGATCGGCACCAGATCGACCGGCGTGTCGGGGCGGCGGTGCGCGTTGAGCTCGATGCGCGACAGCGACAACAGGTCGTCGATCAGCCGCGCCATGCGCCGCGCCTGCTCCTGCATGATGGCGAGGAAGCGCTCGCGCGCCTTGGTGTCGTCGCGCGCCGAGCCCTGCAGGGTCTCGATGAAGCCGGACAAGCGCGGCGAGCGGCGTGCGCAATTCGTGGCTGGCATTGGCGACGAAGTCGGCGCGCATTTCCTCGACGCGGCGCAGCGGCGTGAGATCGTGAAATGTCATCAGCACCAGATCGGGCCGGTCCAGGCCGGGCTCGCGCTTGACCGGCATCACGATGGCCTCGAACCAGCGGTCGAGCGGGCCGCGCTCGGAATAGTCGACGCGCTGCTCTTCGCCGCGCGCCGCGGCGCGGCCGATCGCCTCGATCAGTTCGGGCATGCGCAACGCCAGCGACACCGGCTCGCCTTGCCGCAGCGCCGGCGCCAAGGCGCGCGCGTGCTCGTTGAGCGCCAGCACCCGGCCGTCGCGGTCGAGCGCGATGACCGGATCGGGCAGGCCGGCGACCACGGCGCGGAGCGGATCGTCGGCGCGCTCGGCGACGGCGACCGGCTGCGCCAGGCGATCGTCCTCGTCGCCGGCGCGCAGCGCCAACAACGCCGCCGCCGCGACGATGGCGAAACCTGCGAGCGCATAGACGGCAGCAAGCGCGCCGGTCAGCGCCAAGCACGGCGAATACGATTGCCGCCGTCGACGATGACGAGCCGCACGCCGCGCCGATCGCCGTCTGACCGGCGCCGCCCGATCTCTTCGGCTCATCAGCGAGCTCCGATCTCCGGACGCGTCGTCTCTTGGCGCCGCATCGGCGGCGCGCGCGCGAGCGCGCGCGGCACGGCCGAGCAGGCTTCGCGAATTCCGAGGATCGCCAGCGAGATCACGAACGGAATAATGTAATAGAGCAGCCGGAACAGCAGCAGGCCGGCCAGCAAATCTTCCTTGTCGAACTGCCACAGCGCCACCATCATGGCGGCGTCGAACACGCCGAGCCCGCCGGGCGCGTGGCTGGCGAAGCCGAGCAACGTGGCGGCGACGAAGATCACCGCCACCGTGACGAAGCCGAGATTGGGCTCGTCGGGCACCAGCATGTACATCGCCGCCGCGCAGCAGCCGAGATCGACGATGCCGATCGCGATCTGAATGAGCGTCAGCGGCCCGCCCGGCAAGCGTCACCTGCCAGCCGTCGCGGCCGATGACGCGCGGCTTGACCCAGACCCAGGCCACATAGGCGCCGAGCATGGCGAGCACCACGAGCGCGAAGCAGGCGGTTGCACCACAGCGGCAATTGATCGATGGCGCGCGCGGCTTGCGGCGCATAGCAGCACGCCGAGCCCGAGCACGGTGGCGTTGCCGAGCCAGAAGGTCAGCCCGGCGATGAAGCAGATCTTGGTGACCTCGATGACGCTCAGGCCCCAGGTGGAATAGATGCGGTAGCGCACCGCGCCGCCGGAGAACACGCTGGCGCCGACATTGTGGCCCGACCGCGTAGCTGGTGAAGCCGGCCAGCGCCGCGACCCGGTACGGGATTTCGGTGCGGCCGATGGTGCGCAGCGCGAACAGATCGTAGAAGGTCAGCGTCAGATAGCCGGCGGCGACGAAGGCGCCGGCGATGATCAGGGTGCGCCAGTCGGTCGCCTCGATCGCGTCGATCAGCTCGTCGGGATCGATGTCGCGCAGGATGCGGTAGAGCACGACGACGGCGACGATGATGATGGTGAGGCTGAGCGCGAAGCCGATGCGGCTCCAGCCGATGCTGCCGGTCGAAAAAATGCGCGGTGCCGCGCAGGGTCTTCAGCATTCCGCGCTCCGGACCGGCTGTTGGCGCATCAATCGACCGTCTTTCTCGCCAACGTCGGCCCCCACTAGCAGATGTCGTGTGCCGGCGCGAGGGTGGCGAGCGGCGCGCCGATTGGCCACACCCTGCCATGTTCCTACGCGGCCTGCTATTCTCGCCGCGATCAATGAGCCGGCGGCGTGAGCGATCGTCCATTAACACCGCCGGAAGCCGCACAGTCCATGGGGAGATCGCCATGACGGATCATCCGGTTGCACGCCGCACGGTCATCAAGAGCGCGGGCCTTGGCATCGGCGCCGGGCTGGCCTCGGGGATCGCGTCGGCGCATGCGCAGGCTACCGCGGCGCAGGCCGCAGCCGGCCGAGATCTGGAGCGGCGAATATTGGGCGCATAAGGGCGAGCGTGAAGCTCTACATGTTCCGCAAGCGGCTCGGCGCGCCGCGGCCGGCGAGCCGCCGCTGCCGGTGCTGTTCCTGGTGCACGGCTCGTCGAACTCGGCGCGCTGCAGCTACGACCTCGACCGTGCCGGGCAAGGGCGAATATTCGATGATGAATGTGTTCGCCGGCTACGGCTACGACGTGTGGACCATGGACCACGACGGCTACGGCAATTCCGGCAGTTCCGGCAACAATTCGGACATCGCCAGCGGCGTCGAGGATCTGAAAGCGGCGATGCCCGTGCTGACGGCAGGAGACCGGCCAGCAAAAAATTCATTTCTTACGGCACGTCGTCCGGCGGCATCCGCGCCGCGCGCCTACGCGCAGGCGCAGCCGGACCGCGTCGACCGGCTGGTCCTCTCCGCCTTCACCTACAAGGGCGACGGCGCCGAAGAGATCGCAGCGGCGGCAGAAGAACATCGACGGCGCTGCGCGCCAATCCGCGGCGCAAGCGCGACGCCGCCATGATCCGCTCGATCTTCACCCGCGACGGGCATCCCGGAATTTACGATCCGGCCGTGGCGGAGGCGATCATCGCCACCGAGATGAAGTTCGGCGACACCATTCCGAGCGGCACCTATCTCGACATGGCGGCGAACCTGCCGGTGGTCGATCCGACCAAGGTGCATGTGCGCCGGTGCTGATGACGCGCGGCGAATGGGACGGCAATTCGACCAACGACGATCTGCTCGACTTCTTCCGCCAGCTGCCGAACGGCGACCGCCAATTCGTCATCCTGCCGCAGACCGCGCACAGCGCGGGCTTCAGCAAGAACCGCGATTTGCTGTGGTACGTGATGAAGAACTTTCTCGCCGCGCCGGCGCCGATGGCGTCGTAGCGCGCGGGGCGTCCAAAGGAAACTCATGAAACTCATCCAGATCCAGAAACCGGGTCCGCCCGGCGTGATGCAATTGCTCGACGTGCCGGTGCCCGAGCCGAAGCCGGGCGAGGTTTTGATCAAGGCGCACGCCATCGGTGTCGGCATGCCCGATTGTCTGATCCGCGCCGGCACCTATAGCTGGATGCCGCCGCTGCCGGCGACGCCAGGCACCGAGCTTGCCGGCGTCATCGAGAAAGTCGGCGCCGGCGTCACGTCGCGCCGGATCGGCCAGCGCGTCTACACCACCGCGCGCGAGCGGCCGCATCGCGGCGGGCATTATGCCGCAATATGTCGCGACGCCGGCTGGGGCGACGTTCGTGTTGCCCGATAACGTCGATCTCGACGCCGCGGCGTCGCTCGCCAACTATCAGGTCGCCTATCACATCTTCAATGATGCACTGGCGCTGAACAAAGGCCAAACCGTTCTGATTTATGCGGCGGCCGGCGGCATGGGCAATGCGCTGATCGATCTGGCCAAGGCCGGCGATCTCAAAGCGATCGGCGTCGTCTCGAGTCGCCGCCAAGGTGCTCTTCGCCGACGAACTCGGCGCCGATCGCGTCATCGACCGAAAGACGGAAAATGTCGGCGAGCGCGTTGCGGTGTACACCGGCGGCCGCGGCGTCGATGCCATCATCGATCCGGTCGGGGGCGCAAGCATTCCCGGCAATCTCGCGATGCTGGCGCCGTGCGGCACGCTGGTCGTTTATGGCGGGCTCGGCGGCAAGGCGCCGCTCGATCTGCAGACGACAATGCGGGCGAGCAAGAACTCGCCGGCGCTCCGGCAATTTTCCATCCATACCTGGGATCATCTGGTCGAGGAGCGCCGCGCCGGCATGCGCGCGCTGATCGACATGCTTGCCGCCGGAAAACTGCATCCGCGCATTCACGCGCGGCTGCCGCTCGCCGCGGCGGCGCGCGCCCACGAGATGCTCGAAGGCGGCGAAGTATTGGGCAAGCTCTTGCTGGTGCCCTAGCCGCTGCATGTCCTAAATCGGCAAGCGCCTCCATCTCTTCGCCGACGGCGATCGGGTGCGCCATCGTCTCGTGCAGCTTGTCGACGTCGAGCTCGCCTTCCCAGCGGCTGATCACCACGGTGGCGACGCCGTTGCCGACCAGGTTGGTGAGCGCGCGGCATTCGCTCATGAACTTGTCGATGCCGAGGATGATGGCGATCGACTGGATCGGGATATCCGGCACGATGGCGAGCGTGGCGGCGAGCGTGACGAAGCCGGCGCCGGTGACGCCGGACGCGCCCTTCGACGTCAGCATGGCGATCACCAGAATGCTCATCTCCTGGCCGAACGTGATCGGCGTGTTGGTGGCCTGCGCCAGGAACAGCGTCGCCAGCGTCATATAGATATTGGTGCCGTCGAGATTGAAGCTGTAGCCGGTCGGGATCACGAGGCCGACGACCGATTTCGACGCGCCGAGCCGCTCCATCTTCTGGATCATGTGCGGCAGCACGGTCTCGGACGAACTGGTGCCGAGCACGATCAACAGCTCGTCCTTGATGTAGCCGATGAAGCGCAGGATCGAGAAGCCGGCGAAATGGGCGATGGTGCCGAGCACGACCAGCACGAACAATATGCTGGTCAGGTAGAACGTCGCGATCAACTGCAGCAGGTTGAGCAGCGAGCCGAGCCCGAAAGCGCCGATGGTGAACGCCATGGCGCCGAACGCGCCGATCGGCGCCACGCGCACGATGATGCGGATGATGCCGAAGAACATTTTGGCGGCGGCGTCGACCGCGGCGTTGATCTTCTCGCCGATCGGTCCCAATCGCGCGATCACGAAGCCGGAGAGAATGGACACCAGCAGCACTTGCAGGATATCGCCGCGGGCCAACGCGCCGAAGAAGCTGTCCGGAATGATCCCCAAGAGATGGCCGACGACGCCTTCCTGCTTGGCCGCGGTGACGTAATTCGCCACCGCCTTGGGATCGAGCGTCGCCGGATCGATATTGAAGCCGGCGCCCGGCCGGACCACGTTGCCGACAATGAGCCCGATGGCGAGCGCGATGGTGGATACGACCTCGAAATAAAGCAGCGTCTTGACGCCGACCCGGCCGACCTTGGTGAGATCGCGCATCGAGCCGATGCCGTGCACCACGGTGCAGAAGATCACCGGCGCGATCATCATCTTGATCAGCGCGATGAAGGCGTCGCCCAGCGGCTTCATCGCCACGCCGGTCTTCGGAAAGTAATGTCCGATGCACGATGCCGAGCGCGATGGCGATCAGCACCTGGATGTACAGCACGGTGTACCAGGGACGGTGCTTCGATGTGGCAACGGCGGCGGTGACGGTGCTCGACATGGGATGGCCCCTAACGCGTTTCCTCTGGTCGCAGCTTAGCAGCTTGGCTCAGGCGCGGAAGAACTGCCGCAGCTCGTTGTAAGTCTCCTCCGGCGCTTCCTCCGAGAGATAATGTCCGCACGGCAGCGCCTTGGCGCCGCGGATGTCGGCGGCGTAGCGCTGCCAGATCTCGCTGGGGCTCGGCTTGGAATTGCGGCCGACGCCGCCGGTCGCGCCCCACAGCAGCAGCACCGGGCAGGCGATCTTGCGGCCGGCCTCGAAATCTTTGGTGTCCATGTCGAAATCGATGCCGGCGCAGGCGCGATAATCCTCGCACATGGCGTGCACGGTCGCCGGATCGCGGAAATAGCGCTTGTATTCGGCGATCGCCGCCGGATCGAAGAAGCTCAAGCCCTGTTTGGTCTTCGACAGCTTCTTCTCGATGAAGAAATCCGGATCGGCGCTCATCAGGTGTTCGGGGAAAGGGTTGGGCTGGATCATGAAGAACCAGTGCCACGAAAAGGTCGCCCAGGCCTTGTTCGGATGATTGAACACGTGATGCTGCGGAACGATGTCGAGGATGGCGGCGCGCAGCACCTTGTCGGGATGATCGAGGCACATGCGGTGCAGCACGCGGGCGCCGCGGTCGTGGCCGGCGGCGAAGAATTTGTCGTGGCCGAGCGCCGCCATCACCTCGATCTGGTCCTGCGCCATGGCGCGGAACGAATAGTTTTCGTGGTTGTCGCCGCCCGGCGGCTTTTCGGAATCGCCGTAGCCGCGCAGATCGGTGGCGACCACGGTGAAGTCTTTGGCCAGCCGCGGCGCGAATTTCTGCCACGACAGATGGCTGAACGGATTGCCGTGCATGAGCAGAAGCGGCGGCCCGCTGCCGCCATGCACGGTGACGATGCGCGCGCCGGAGGTTTTGATCTCGGTGCGGGTGAAGCCTTCGAAGAACATCGTGTCTCCCCTTGTCATTCCGGGGCCGCGCGTAGCGCGGAACCCGGAATCCATAGCCACAGTTCTACGAACAATAGCGCGATTGAGCGAGAGCCTCACCGTCGTGATTATGGATTCAGCCTGCGGGCTGCGCCGCATCCCGGATGACGGCGGTGACAGCCCGCGCTAAGCTCTGCGCAAGATCAGCCTAAGCGGGATCGTCATGCGTCTGCACCGTATCCTTACGTCTCTTGCCGGCGTAATCGTCGTGCTGGCGGTTGTCGCCGTCGCCCACGAAGTCCGCGCGCAAAGCACTTCCAATCAAACGTCCAACACGGGGAGTACAATGCCGTCCGATATCGATCCACATTCCGGATTCCGCCTGCCGTTGCCGAAGCGCGAAGATTTGGACGACGTCGGCAAGCGCGCCTACGACCGCGCCGCGGCGCCGGGCAAATCGCTGGTCGGCTTGCGCGGGCCGGGCGGCATTACGCTCTACAGCACCAAGACGGTCGAGTCGCGCAACCAGTTCAGCAATCATCTGCGCTTCGACGTGTTTCCCGCCAACATCCGCGAGGTCGCGATCCTCGCCGTCGCCCGCGAGATGGACAGCCAGTTCGAATGGGCCGCGCACGAGCCCGAAGCGCTGAAGGAAGGCGTGCCGGCGGACGTCATCGACGTCATCAAGCACCGCAAGAGCACGCAAGGTCTCGACGAGACTTACGCCGCGATCATCGAGCTCGGCCGGCAGACCTTTGGCGATCACAAAGTGACGTCGGAGGCGTTTGCGCGGGTCAAGAAACTGTTCGAGCCGACAAAACTCGTCGAACTCGTCATGCTGATGGGCAACTACGCCGCGACCGCGGCGCTGCTCACGGCGTTCGACATGCAATTGCCCGAAGGCCAGAAGCCGCTGTTGCCGGTGCCGTGAACTTGTTCTCGCGTCGTCCCCGCGAAAGCGGGGACCCATAATCACAGCCGGAGCAATACTGGCGCGGCCGGTGGTTATGGATTCCCGCTTTCGCGGGAATGACGGGGTCATCGCTTTCTCTTATCCAACCCCAGCTCCCCCCACCGCTTCATCACCGCGTCGATATCCTTCTGCTCCGGCCGCACCGTCGGCGGGAAGCGGGCGCCGCCGAGATCGGGGTCGGGGTCGTAATCGAGATTGATGGTGGCGTCGATCAGCACGCGGTTCCATTTGCCGGTGCCGAATTGCGCGACGTTGCGGTCGCGCTTGCGCACCGACGGATCGAGGCCGGCGCCGAAGGTCGACGGCATGATGACGATGTCGTCCTCGCCGGCATTGACGCGGAACGCGATCGCCCAATCGACCGCGGCATAATCGTGGATGTCGATGTCGTCGTCGACCACGGTGACGTGCTTGTAGCGCAC
The DNA here is from genome assembly GCA_963831975.1 of uncultured Alphaproteobacteria bacterium. Taxonomy (GTDB): domain Bacteria; phylum Pseudomonadota; class Alphaproteobacteria; order Rhizobiales; family Xanthobacteraceae; genus BOG-931. The sequence continues at coordinate 272,177 of CAWHSO010000007.1, read as the reverse complement.
ATGCGCCGCCGACGAGCCCCACAGCGCGTTGGCCACCTGCTTGGCGACGCCGCGATAGCTCTGCTTGATCTGCACCACGGTATTGACGCCGGCCTGCACCGGCGGGCACCACACGTCGGTGATGCCCGGCACGCCGGCGCGGTCGAGCACGTTCCACGCCGTCGCCGCGCGCATCACCGACGAGGTGACGCTGTTCTCCGAATAGCTGCCCGGCATGGTGCCCTCGATGGTGCCGCGCAGGATCGGATTTTTGCGGTGGGTGATGCAGGTGACGCGGATGGCCGATTTCGGCGAGCGGTCGCCGGCGATATAGCCGGTGAATTCCGCGTAAGGCCCTTCCGGCAAAAAGGTCGCCGGATCGAAACTCATGAAACCTTCGATGACGATCTCGGCGCTGGCCGGCACGTAGAGATCGACGGTCTCGCATTTCACGAGTTCCACCGGCGCGCCGCGGATGGCGCCGATGACGTCGTATTCGCACAGGTTTTTCGGCACCGGCGCGCCGCCGACGAAATCGAGCGACGGCTCCCAGCCGATGGCGACCGCGATCGGCATTTCGGTGTGGCCGAATTGCTGCCAGGCGGTGGCGTGGTGGCCGATATGCTGCGCCCGCCAGGTCAGCATCGGGATCATGTTCTTGCCCGCCACCATGCCGCGATAGACGCCGACATTCATCACATTGGTGTTCGGATCCTTGGTGACGACGCCGCCGTAAGTGAGAATGTAGCGGCCGCCGTCGGCGCGGTTCCATTGCGGCGTCGGGAAATCGTTGAGATCGACATCGTCGCCTTTGACGATGTTCTCCTTGACCGGCCCGGTCTTGACGATTTTCGGCGGGATCGAGCCGGTCAGCACGGTGCGGCCGAGCTTGACCAGTTCGCGCGGATGGGTGTCGGGCGGCAGCCCCAGCATCATGGCGATGCGCCGGTAGCTCGACAGCGCGCCGGCGAACACCTGCCGGCAGCGGGCGTTCTCGCCATAGTCGCGGATCTTGTTGAACAGCAGTGCCGGCCCGGTGCCGGGCCCCTGGGCCAAACGGGCGACGGTGCCAAGCTCGATATTCCAATCGACCTCGGCGTCGATCGCGTGCAATTCGCCGGCGCCATCGAGCGCCTGCATCCAGCCGCGCAGATCGCCGAAGGCAACGGGCTTGCGTTCTACCGTCATGGTTTTTCCCGGTCCGGCCACGTTGCGCCGTTCTTCGCTTTCGGCTGCGGCGTTGTCAAATCTCCATCCGCCCCCGCGATAGCGGGGGAGGGGGCACAGGCGGCCTTTGGCCGCCGTTCTTTACGTAAAATACGCCGACGCGTAGCGTCGGCTGTGCCGAAGGGCGGTGGAGGGGGCGCAGGACTCAAGGCGCCGCAAGAGTCTTGGTGATGTCCGAACATTTCGCTCGCTTCCTTTTGCGAAGAGAATCTTCCGCAACGAAAACGAAGCTCCGAGTCCGACGCCCCCTCCACCACGGTTCGCTCGCTACGCGAGCTCCAGTGGTCCCCCTCCCCCGCTATCGCGGGGGCGGATGGTGCGCGCGATCTCATTCTCACAACGCGCGCTAGCCGGCATATTCACTCAAGTCGATCTGCGGTACTCTCGCGCAGTCGTGCCGCGCCCGACATCGTCATCGACCAGGAAAAACATCATGAGCAACGGTAGTACGCTTTCGCTTCCTGAACTCGAGGATCGCATCGCCATTGTTCGCGACAACATCCGGCAGCTGATCGAGCAGGCCGCCGCGTTCTCGGGCGCCGAGGATGAAGATCGCAACGCGGACCGCATCGCGCAACAGAATGAAGAGCTTGAAAGGCTGATCAAGCAAAGAGACGCGCTGCTGAAGAAATAGATTAATCGAACATGAACCGCTTCTGTAAGCTTCAGGCGGTTTCTCACCACGGCGCGCAGGACGGGTGGCCCCGCAGAATGGGGAAAGCCAACGGGTCCGGCCCGAAGTGACCGGCCCGATGACAAGCCCCGCGAATCACCCCAAGGGGGCGGCGAGGTCCGGCGCCGGGTTTCGCCAGGGCATCGTCCCCACGCCCGATGCAATTGGCCCAACGAGGCGGATCAGCCGAGCATAATTTGCCATTCTGTCGGCCAAAGGCGGCGGATTACGCCTGAGCCCGCCGTCGGGCCGGCCACTTCGGGCCGGGCCCGCTGGGCCGATCCGCGTTACCCACCGCGCCCACCCCCGATCACGGGATTTCGACTTTTGCCACCTTGGCTTCGCTGCGGCGCGTCGGTATCATCGGCAATTCAACCAGGAGAGATGCGGCAATGGCGACCGGCACGGTAAAGTGGTTCAACCCGACCAAAGGTTATGGATTTATTCAGCCGCAGGGCGGCGGTAAGGACGTGTTCGTCCATATCTCGGCGGTCGAGAAAGCAGGCCTAAGCACCCTGAACGAAGGCCAGCAGGTGCAGTACGAGGAAGTGGCGAACAAAGGCAAGACGTCGGCCGAAAACCTCAAGGTCAAGTAAGCCGCGAGGACGTGCGGCCCACGCGCCCACGTCTTCTCGGCAACGACTAGCCCGGATTTGGCTGCGCTGGTCCGGGCTAAGCCTGTTACGATATTCGTCATGCCCGCGCTCGTCGCGGGCATTGGCGTGTTTGGGGCGCGTTAAAGCAAAGACGCCGGACCAAGTCGGGCCGTGACAACGCTGGCGCTCAATTCCTCCCCCGCTTGCGGGGGAGGGTAGGGAGGGGGCCCGCGGCATCACGGCTTGCCCAGGTCGCGAAGACTTACCCCCTCTGCCATCGCTTCGCCTCGGCATCTCCCCCGCAAGCGGGGGAGAAATAATATTCACTCCGCCTTCAATCCGGCGTCCTTGATGACCTTCCCCCACTTGTCCATCTCGGACTTGAAGAACGCCGCGCATTGTGCGGGGGAATTGCCGATCGGCGCATAGGCCATGGCGGCGAGTTTGTCTTTGACATCGGCTTGGCCGAGGCTCGCGACGATCATGTCGTGCAGCTTGGCGACGATGTCCTTCGGCGTGCCGGCCGGCACCGCGATTGCGGTCCAGGTCGCACCCTCGACTTCGGGGAAGCCCGACTCCGCCATGGTGGGGACGTCCGGCAAGGCCGGTGAGCGCTCCTTGCCGGTCACGGCAAGCGCGCGCAACTGGTTGTCCTTGATCAGCGGCACGGCAGGCGCCATGGCGCCGAATGAGATCGGGGTGTGATTGCCGACGGTGGCTTCGACCGCCGAGCCGCCGCCGTTGAACGGCACATGGACGAGGTCGAGGTTGAGCGCATGCACGAACAGCGCGCCGGTGAGCTGCGGCGGCGTGCCGGTACCCGGCGAGGCGTAGCTTTCCTTGCCGGGATTGGCGCGGATCCAGTCGACGAGCTCTTTGACGGTCTTGGCCGGCACCGAGGGATGGATCGCCAGCACCACCGGGGTCGCGGCCGCGACGCGTGACCGCGTCGAAATCTTTCAGCGGATCGTAGCCGGCGTGCGCGTACAGGAACGGATTGTTGGTGATGTTGCCGCCGGTCACCAGGATCGTATAGCCGTCGGGCGCCGACTGCGCCGCTTTCACCGCGCCGACATTGCCGCCGGCGCCGGGCACGTTCTCGACGTAAAAATTCTTGCCCGTCTGCTCGGTGAGTTTTTGCGCCACAAGGCGCGCCACCAGATCGGTCGGCCCGCCGGGCGTGAAGCCGACGATGACCTTGACCGGCCGCTCCGGCCAGCCTTGCGCGGCGGCGGTATTGGTCGCGGCACTCGCGAGGCTCGCTGCAAGCAAGCAGGACGCTAAAGCCAGATGGGTTTTCATCTCACGTCGACTCCTGACAACGCACGGCATCAATCCTCCCCCGCTTGCGGGGGAGGGTAGGGAGGGGCCCGCGGCATCACGGCTTGCGCAGGCGCCGACACTTGCCCCCTCTGCCATCGCTTCGCTCGGCTTCTCCCCCGCAAGCGGGGGAGAGGTTTTAAGTGAGCGAGCGTGGCGCGTGACCATGATTATGGCAGCGCGGGCGCGGCGTTCCTAGGCATTCGCGCCGTTTTCGCGGGCAAAACAGGCTTTTTGCCCGGCACAGGGCCGCCGGGTGCCCGATTTACGACTTATTCTTGGTCCCCAATTACCGTGTTGGGACCTGTGACGACCGTCGGGGGACGACTTGCACAATGAGAATCCTGCAGTGCGCCTGCATTCTTGGCGCCGTTGCTGCACTCTATTCAGTGGCGCAGCGTGCGATGGTGCGCGAGCCTTCGCTCGCCGGCGCCGAGACGCTGGCGCTTGCGGTGCTGAATGACGCGCACGCCAATCTGGAGCGGGATTTTGCCGCCCTAGCCTTCGCTGCCGCCGATCCCATGCCGGTCGCTTCCTTGGGTGCAAGATCTTCGCGTGACAGCTCCGCGCGTAACACGGTGGTGGCATCTGCCGATCCGGAACTCATTTCCGGCTCATTTCCGCGCGCGTCATTCCCGTCAGCGCGGTCTCCTCAAGCTCCGAGTCCTTGAGTTCCAAGGTCCTTGCTTTCGACGATCCGAGGCCCAACGCCTACTTCGATCCGACGCCGATCGGTCCGGCCAATCCGATCGTGGTCGCCTCGCTTGGCCTAGTCCCGGTCTCGCAAGCGGATCTCGGCGTCCCGCCGAGCCGCCGAAGCACGACTTCCGCTATCTCGCCTATTACGCCTATTCCGAAACGCCGCCGCCGGAGAAGCCGGCGGACACGGTGCTCAATTCGCTCCAGGACACTCCGGTCGGCACGCCGATCGAGGAGATCAGGCACGCCGCCGACGCCTTCGGCCTGGATTTCGGCTACATGAAAGCCGTCGCCAAGATCGAATCCGATTTCGATCCCAAGCAGCGCACCGGCTCCTATGTCGGGCTCTATCAGCTGAGCAAATATGAGTTCAACCGCTACGGCGACGGCGACATCTTGAGCCCGCGCGACAACGCCATCGCCGCCGCCTACAAGATCATCGTCGAGGCCGAGCTGTTCGAATTGCGCACCCACAAGAAGCCGACCTTGAGCGACCTCTATTTGATCCATCAGCAAGGCATCCAGGGCGCCGAGGAACACGTCAGCCATCCGGAGCGGATCGCCTGGCAATCCATGTGCGCCACCGAAGAAGGCCAGCAGAAGGGCGAGAAATGGTGCAAGCGCGCCATCTGGCAAAACACGCTGCCGGAGATCAAGAAGATCTGGAAATCGGTGGACAATCTCACCTCGGCCGGGTTCGTCGGCATGTGGGAACAGCGGGTTGCCGACCTCTACGCGCGCTATTCCAAGACGGCCGACGCGGCGCCGGCGAAGTGAGATAGCTCTTTCTTTTCGGGAGGTGGGAGGGGGTCGCGGCATCAACTTGCCCAGGTCGCGGGACTTCCCCTCTTTCGCTTTTCTCCCTCTCCGCCGCTAAGCTGCGGGAGAGATGGAAGAGAGAAAATCAACTCAATCCAGCCGCTCCACCACGGCAAGCCGCGTGATCTCGTGGTTCTTGTAGGCCTGCAGGAACGCCTCGTAATCCTTGAACGACACGCAGCCATTCGAATCGCCGTTGGGGCCGAGCATGTAGCTGTGCGCGAGCAGGCCGTCGCGGCCGAGCGCTTGGGTCTCGTCCTCGGGGATCAGCCGCAACGCCTCGACGCCGTGGAACAAAGCTTCGCGCGGTTGCAGATCGTAGACGGCGGGCGGCGTGACGCCGCGCATCTTGACGTCGGCGTGGCGCGGATCGTCGAGCAAAGCGCCGAGGCCCGAATGCGCCTCGAGCGCGGTGCCGTCGGGCATGTAAACCTTGTGCGCGGTGATGTCGTAGACCGCGGTGGAGTGGTCGTAGAGACCGAGCGCGCGTGTCCGCTGCCCAGGCTGCCGGTCTCGGAGCCCGCATAGGCGAGCGTCAGCGACGAAGCCGGCTTGCCGAAAAGCTTCTCCCAGATCGAGCGCGTGTCGGCGACGGCGTTGGCCATGACGCGATGCGCGCCATCGCGCAGCGCGGCGGTTCGGGTTTGCGGTGCGGGCTGCGGCAGTGGCACGGCGTTTTGCGCGACCGGGGCGTCCTGCGTCGGCGCCGATTCGTCGTCCCGCGCGATCTCCAGCGCGGGTTGCGCCGGCGCCGTTGCGACCGACCAGCCGCGCGGCTGCGCCGGCGCGCTTGCGGCGAATGATTGCGACGGCAGAGCCCATGGCAAAGTGCGGATCGAACAACGGCGCATCGCTTTTCGAAACCAGCCGCGACCCGCGCTGCGGACTTGGCGCCGCGACGACGAGCTTGTCGCCACGCGGGACCGCATGCTCGATTGTCGTCGAAGATGGTCCCGGAAACATCGATCGCGCCGGCGCGCGGGCCGGCGAAATTGACGGCAAGGGTCCAGGCGCACGCGAACGCCACACAGGCCATGGCCGCGCCGCCCATCAGCTGTTGCGGGCGGTCATTCCGTGAGCCAAATGTCTGAACGTCCCCCGACGTATAACGCAACGCGAAACTCATTCCCCCGTCCACACTGCAGATCGCTTCTCCGGAAAGAACGTGACGAAGAGCCGGACCAGAGCAGCGATAAAGGTGCGCCTCTCCCCCGATCGAAGATCGCGCGCCGTAGGCCGCAGAGCTACGCAATGATTACGGCAATTTTTGTAAAATGCGCCGCACGCAATCCTAATTTTGCCACAGGACTTACCAGCGCCGGTAGCGATGCCGAGCGCTCAGCCCCGGCTCATTTACCAAACCGCTCGCTCGGCGGCGCGATCTCGGTGACCAGGTCGCGAATGAGCTTCTTGTTCGGCAGCGGGGTGAGCGTCATCGCGCGCGGCTCGAGGCGGGCGGTGCAGGCATAGACCGTGTCGCCGTCGAGCTGGATCATGCACTCCTTGCAGGCATTGGCGTTGATGCAGGAGAAGCGCACCGCCAGCGACGGGTCCTGGTGAATGCGCAGCCAGCGCAGGCCGTCGAGCACCGATTGGCCGGGCTCGAAGGGCACTTCGTAGCTCTGCCATTGTCCGGCGTCGCGCGCGCTGCCGCGCCAGATTTTCAGGGTCGCAACCTGCTTGGTATCTTGCTTGGCTTCTTCGCTCATGACGCGAGCGCCTTCGGCGGCGGCCGGCGCGCCGGAAATTTTCAGCGCGCCGTCGCAAAGCTGCACGCGCTGATGCACCTGCCATTGCGGCAGCATTTTTGGGAAATCCTCGCGCTGGTGCGCGCCGCGGCTTTCGGTGCGTGCCAGCGCGGTCGCGGTGACGGCGTGGGCGACGCTGAGCATGTTGCGCAGGTCGAACCATTCGAGGCGTTGCAGATCGAAGGCGGCGGCGTGGCCCGATGGATGCTCGCCAAGCTCGGCTGCGAGCCCGGCAATCTCGTCGAGCGCGGTACCGAGCTTGGTGCCGGTGCGGAACGGGCCGACGTGATCGGCCATGGTGGCTTGCAGATGCGCGACCATCGCGGCGGTATTTCCGGAAGGTTTCGTTTTCGCGTCGGCGCGTATCAGATCAAGCGTTGCGGCGGCGTCTTGAGGCTTGAGCTTTGGCTGCGTCATGCGTTTCGCGCGCTCGGCGGCGCTGCGCCCGGCGCGGCGGCCGAACACCAAGGCTTCGGTGATGGCGTTGCCTGAAAGACGATTGGCGCCGTTGGCGCCGCCGACCACTTCGCCGGCGACGTATAAGCCAGGCACGTCCGTCGCCATGCTCGCGTCGGCCTTCACGCCGCCCATGTGGTAATGCGCGATCGGCGCCACTTCGACCGGCATTCGGGTGAGATCGATGTGGTTTTCGGCGAGCCGATCGATCACCGGGCCGAACGCCGCGCGCAGCGCCGCCGCGCTGCAATGCTCGAAGCTCAGATAAGCGCCGCCATGCGGCGAGCCGCGCCCGGCCTCGACCTCCTTGAAGATGGCGTAGGTGGCGAGATCGCGCGTGAGCACGTATTTGCCGTCTTCGTCGGAGCCGTAGCGCGAGGTGAATTCCTCCATGCGGCCGTTGAGCAGGCGGCCGCCGAGCTTGTAGCGGAACGGATCCCACATGATCGGGTCCATGCCGACGAGCCGCGGCGCCAGATGCCCGATCGGAAAGAACTGCACGAATTCCATGTCGATCAGCGTGGCGCCGGCGCGCAACGCCAGCGCATAGCCGTCGCCGCCCATATTGGTCGAGGCGCTGTTGCGCCGGTAAAGCCGCGTCAGGCCGCCGGTCGCCAGCACTGTCGCCTTTGGCGGCGATCACCACCGGCGCGCCGCTGCCGAGATGGTAGGCGACCGCGCCGGCGACCTCGCCGTCGCTGACGATGAGATCGACGATGCAGAGATCGCCGGCTTTGCGGATCGCCGGATTGCGCGCCATCGCGGTGCGCAAGGTCTTCGACACCGCGGGGCCGGTATTGATGAAATCCACATAGACGCAGCGCGGCCGGTCGTGGCCGGGCGCCATGGTCGCGGTGATGTGGCCGTCCTTGCGCGCCCAGCCGACGCCCCAATGGTCCAGCTCGCGGATGCAGTCCGGCGCGTCCTCGCACAAAAGCTGCGCCAGCTTTTCGTCGCACAGCCCGCGGCCGGCGGCGATGGTGTCGGCATAATGATGTTGCCAAGTCGTCCGGCGTTTCCTCGCCGAGCGCGCACGCCACCGTCATCTGCGCCATCACGGTGGCGCCGCCGCGGCCGATCAGGCTGCGGTCGGCGAGCAGCACATGCGCGCCGTTCCGCGCCGCCTCGATCGCCGCATACATGCCCGCGGCGCCGGAGCCGATCACCAGCACGTCGGTGTCGATGGCGATGGGCTCGGCTGTCATGCGCGGTCCATTACGCCGGCCGCGCTTGTCGGGTGCCGCTCTTCCCCGAGGGGAGAGCATAGGCATCCTGTCGGACTCCGTTAGCGCAAGAACGCCGATGCATGTAGCATCGGCTTGAGCGGGAAGAGGGATGAATAAGCTGGAAAGCCCGTCACGGCGCAGGCGTGGCTTGCGTCGCAAACGCGGCGGCGAGTTTTGCGGCGAATTGCCGTTCCATCTCCTTCGCCTTGGAGCGCAGCACCGGCTGGCCGAGGCTGCCGAGCTTGCCGGTGAGCGCGGCCTCGACTTCGTAGGCGATTTTGGTGTCGTCGCCGGCTTCCGTCAGCGTCGTCAGCGACGTCGCGGTCAAGCGGCCGACGATGCCGAGCGGCGTGCCTTCGACCTTGGCTTCGATCTCGCGCGGCTCTTCGGCGCGCACGACTTCGACCGTCACCTTGAAGCTGAATTTCATGTAGGCGACCTTGGTCTCGAACACGGCCGAATAGGTGTCCGGAGCGATCTCCGCAAGATCGCTCACGCCGTCGACGCAGGAGGCGAAAAAGCGCGCATCGCGCACCGCCTTGTACACTTGCGCGCGCGGCGCCTTGACGGTCAGCTCTCCGGTAAATTTCATCGGCGCTCGATTTGCCACCGCTCACGCGCGCAGCGCCGTGAGCATGTCCTTGATGTATTCGTCGGCGCTGGAAATCACCAGCATCATCACATGCGGCCGCAATTGCGCGAGCATCTTCGAGATCGTCTCGTCGCTCGACGACGCGCCGCCGAGAATGAGCGCCGTGGTCATCACGTGCTTGACGCTGCAGGCCTCGCCGATGATGGCCGCCGCGGCGACGTTCTCGCCGGCGGTCGCCACCATGACCACCAGATCGGCGGTGTTGACCTCGTCGACCAGATCCTTGGTGCGGCCGGCGAGGTCGTTGAGCCAGCCGCCCATCGAGAACGGCTCGCCGCGGCGCGGCGCGCCGGAGAACGACGAGGCGGTGAGGAAGCTGGCGCGCTGCCACGGCGCTTGCGCCAGCTCCTTGACGATGCGCTCGCTCCGGGTGTCGAGCGCGATCACCTTGACGGCGCGCGGCTGCGAATTCGGCCGATCGATGCGGAATTTGGCCTCCGCCGCCGAGCTCATCCGGGCCGATTTGCTTTGCATGTCGCCGCTCTCCTTATGCCGTCCCTAGATATAGCGTACGGCGGAGGATATTTCATTATGCGCGGCGTCGGCTATAAAGCGCTGCACTGAGGGGACAATCGCGGCGAGGCCATCGTTCATGTCCGGCGGAAAGCGTATCGAGCTCTGCAGCACCGACGAGGTGGCGCCCGGCGCGGCGCTCAAGGTCGAGATCGAGGATTTGGCGCTGGCGGTGTTCAATGTCGGCGGCCAGTTCTATGTCACCGACGATACTGTGCACCCACGGCCCCGGCTCGCTGTCGGAAGGCTATATCGAGGACGACGTGGTCGAGTGCAATTTCCACAACGGCCAGTTCAATATCCGCACCGGCGAAGTGGTCTCGCCGCCCTGCATGGTGCCGATCAAGACCTATCCGACGACGGTGGTGGACGGGAAGGTGACGATCGAGGTTTCCTGATTGGCTTAATCGGAATCATCGAACTCCGATGCAAGGCGGCGTATTCGGCCTTGACCTTGGGGTTGGCCAGCAAACGAGCCCTGAGCTTCTTGAGTGGAATGGTCATGCGATTTCCTATCGCGTTTTTGGGCTCGTAGGTAGGCTGGCATTGGGCTCTTGCCCATCGGCCGCGCGCAACCGTTTTAGCAGTTGACGAAACGCGCGGTCCCCGCTTGTGTCCCGCCAACAGTTTTTCAGGAGGATCGCCCGATGCCGAGAAGCAAGCCGCCGTTCCGCGCCGACGTGGTCGGCTCGATTTTGCGCACCGCGCCGCTCAAGGAGGCGCGGGCCAAGCGCGAGAAGGGCGCGATCAACGCGGCGCAACTCAAGGAGGTCGAGGACCGCGAGATCGAGAAGATCATCAAGAAGCAGGAGGAGGTCGGGCTGCAATGCGCCACCGACGGCGAATTCCGCCGCTCGTGGTGGCATTTCGATTTCTACGGCATGCTCGACGGCGTCGAGATCCATGAGATCGATCACGGCATCCAGTTTCAGGGCGTGCAGACCAAGCATTTGAGCCCGCGCATCACCGGCAAGCTCGGCTTCTCCGGCAGCCATCCGATGCTGGAGCATTTCAAGTTTCTCAAAGCCCACACCCGCGTCACGCCGAAAATGTGCATCCCGTCCGCGGCGACCATGCATTTCCGCCTCGAGCCGAATGCGATCGCCACCAAGGACTACGCCGACCGCGACGCCATCTTCGACGATCTGGCCAAAACCTACCGCCAGGCCATCCGCGGCTTCTACGACGCCGGCTGCCGCTATCTGCAGATCGACGACACCGCCTGGGCCTATCTGTGCTCGCAGGCCGAGCTGAAAAAAGCGCGCGACCGCGGGCTGGACGCCGACAATCTGGCCAAAGACTACGCCCGCGTCATCAACAGCTCGCTGGAAGGCAAGCCGGCGGATATGACGATTACGACGCACATCTGCCGCGGCAATTTCCGCTCGACCTGGATTTCCGAAGGCGGCTACGAGCCGGTCGCCGAAATTCTGCTCGGGCAATTGAACTACGACGGCTATTTCCTCGAATACGACACCGCGCGCGCCGGCGGTTTCGAGCCGCTGCGCTTTTTGCCCAAGGGCAACAAGATCGTCGTGCTCGGGCTGATCACGACAAAATCCGGCAAGCTGGAAAAGAAGGACGACGTCAAGCGCCGCATCGACGAGGCGACCAAATTCGCCGCCCTCGATCAGCTCTGCCTCTCGCCGCAATGCGGCTTCGCTTCCACCGAAGAGGGCAACGTGCTCGCCGAGGAAGAGCAATGGGCGAAGCTGCGCATGGTGGTCGAGATCGCCGATGAGGTATGGGGCTGAACGTCATTCCGGGGGCTCGCGGGCTTTGCCCGCGGCCCGGAATGACAACAAAAAGATCGCCTGCGGTGTTGCCGCAGGCGATCTCAGTTTTCGACCAACATTTTCGTTCGGCGTTTTGACCGCCATCTTCAGTTCTTCTGCGGAGCCTGCGGCGCCGGGTTGGCGGCTTGCGGGTTCGCCGCGAGATAGTCGTCATAGGTGCGGCCGGCGTAATTCGGCGTGGTCGGCACCACCGTCATCGGCACTGCGGTTGCGGCGACCGGGGTCGTCGGCACTTGCGTCGCGTCGGAGCTGCCGTAGACCGAAGCGCTGGCGGATTCCTTGGTGCAGACATCGGCGAACACCACGAGGCCGCTCGGCGTGTAGTTCTTGGTCAGGCAGGTGCACGGGCCGGGCGTGGGTGCGGTCACGACGGCCGGCGCTTCATCGACGACGTCGTCGACGACGATCCAGCGGCCGAAACGGAACACCCAGTGGCCGTGATCGTGATGGTGGAAGCCCCAATGGGGGAAACCGGGATGGCCGGGGTGGCCCGGGTTGAGGATCGGGATGATCGGGCGGCCGACGCGGCCACTGAAGCGGGCCATTCCCATGCCGCCACCGCCGATGGAGCGGCTGGCGAATCCGCCGCCACCGAAGCCGCGGCCGCCGCCGCCGCCGAAACCGCCGCCACCGCCGAAGCCGCGGGCGTCGGCCGATTGAGAGGCAAGCATCGCCACCGCGAGCGTAGCTGCAGAAGCGAGAGTGAGGATCGTTTTGCGTGACATGGTCGTTCTCCGAGGGTTTGGGTTCCAATAGCCGTGGGACAGGCGCGTCGGAGAAAGGTTCAAGCGATTTTTTCGGCCGGCGAAATCAGCGCGGTTCCATCGCGCGAATGAAGCGGCTCGGCGCGGACCGGCCGAAAAACCCTCGAAATGCCCGGCAAAATGCCCTGTGGCGGCCGTTAAGCTTGCCCAACTGCGCCTGACCGGCGAAACTTGCGGCAAGCGCCCGGCCGCCCCGCCGCCCGGCGCCGGCACCCGGACCAGCCGCGCAAAGTTTTTCTTTTCTGTCTTGAACCTGCGCGCTCCCCGGCTGCCTAACCGATGAGTTCGATAGCCCTGCCGATGCCGACGACTTCGGACGAGGTTCTGATCGCCAGGATCGCCAAGGGCGACCGGCTCGCCATGGAGGAGCTTTACGGGCGCTATCGTGTTCCGGTCTATCGGTTCGTGCTGCGCATGGTGCGCAACCCGACCACCGCGGAAGATCTGGACAGCGATGTCTTCCTCGACGTCTGGCGGCAAGCCGGAACGTTCGAGGGGCGCTCCGCGGTCTCGACATGGATCTTCAGTATCGCCCGCTTCAAGGCGCTCAACGCGCTGCAGCGGCGGCCGATGGAGGAACTGGATGACGAGAAGGCCGGCGCCATCGAGGATCAGGCCGACGATCCGGAAATCGCGCTGGCCAAGAAAGACAAGGCCGCGGTGTTGCGGGCGTGCCTGCTCAAGCTCATCGGCAGAGCACCGCGAGATCGTCAACCTTGTCTACTATCAGCACAAGTCCGTGGAAGACGTTGCGGGAATTGTCGGCATCCCGGAGGCGACCGTGAAGACGCGAATGTTCTATGCGCGCAAGAAATTATCCGAGCTCCTCACCGAGCAAGGCATTGAGCGAGGCTGGCCATGAATACGGCGAAGCAAAGCGAACCGAGCGAGATCGAGCTCCTGCTGCCCTGGTATGCGGCGGGAACGCTGGACCCTCATGAGTCGCAACAGGTGGAAAGAGCGCTAGCGGCCGATCCCGAGCTGGCCAGCCGCTACGAATGGGTGCGCGCGGAGCTCGCGCAGGAGACCCTTGTCAGCGAGGCAGCGGGCGAGCCGTCGGGCCGCGACGTCAAAACACTGTTCGCCAAGATCGACGCCTTGCCGGCGCGAAAATCTCGCTCGTCGATCGATTTCGGCGCCCGCATCGCGGAATTTCTGGCCGCACTGTCGCCGCGCACCTTGGCCTGGTCGGCGATGGCGGCGGCGCTCGCCATCGTGCTGCAAGCGGGTTTTTTGGCCGGCTTTGTGCTCAAGGAGAGGAGTGCGGGCGGCTATGAAACCGCCTCCGCGCCGGCGAGCGTTGCCGGCGAAGGCGCCTATGTGCTCATGCGCTTCCAGCCGCAGGCTACGGCCGCCGACGTCGCCAACTTTTTGGCAACCAACAAGCTGAGCATTGTCAGCGGGCCGTCGACGGGCGGATTATACCGGGTGCGGGTCGCGCCGACCAAGCTTGCCAAGGCGGACCTGACGCGCATCGTCAACACGCTGCAGGACAATAAGGTCGTAGGCTTCATCGCCGCGACCGAGTGATGGCTCGGCGCCACATCGGGAGTTTGCCATGCGCGCAATGAGTTTACGGCCAAAGAGATCTTCGGCGCTTTCTGGCGCTGTCGCTCGGTGGCTTGCTCGCTGATGGCCTGCGGTATCGCCGGATCGCATTCGGCGGCGGCGTTTGGCATGGGTGGCTTCGGGCACATGGGTGGTTTCGGCGGCAGGCCGATGATGGGCGGGCCAATGGCAGGGCCGCGTCCCGGCGGCGGCGGACTTGTCGGCCGGCCTCCGGGCAGGACCGGGTGGCCATCGCGACATCCTCCGATTGTCGGCGGCGGCGGTGGCGGATATGTCGGCGGCGGCGGCGGCGGTCCGGTTGGCCCCGGCAACAGCGGCGGTAACCGCAACAACGGTGGCGGCGGCGGCGGGGCGCCGTCGCAAGGCAATCAAAATTTCGTTCCCAACGAAGTCATTACCGCGTTCGCGCCGGGCACAACGCCGCAAGCGATCGGTCTGATCGCGCGGCGGTACGAATTGACGCAACTCGATTCGCAAAGTTTTCCGTTGATCGGGACCAGCCTCTATCGCTGGCGCCTTGGCGGCGGCCGCACGGTGGCCAACACAGTCCGCGCGCTCGGCAGCGAACGCATCGTCGCCAACGTGCAGCCGAACTATGTTTTCACATTGCAAGAAGAGACCGCCAAGATTGCCGCCGGCCCGCAGGGCGATGCGGCGCAATACGTTTTGGCGAAACTGCAAAGCGCGGAGGCGCAGCAAGTGGCAACGGGAAAGAATATCCTGGTTGCCGTGATCGATTCTGGAAATCGACGCAAAACATCCGGATCTCGACGGCGCTATCGCCAAAAGCTTCGACGCGCTGGGCGGCGGCGAAAAACCGCATACGCACGGCACGTCGATTGCCGGCGCCATTGTGGCACACGGCAAGCTGTTGGGTATCGCGCCGGGCGCGCAAGTCTTGGCGGTGCATGCATTCGACGATACGCCCGGGGTGGCGCACGGCAGCTCGTTTGCCATCTACAAGGGCCTGCAATGGGCGGCGGATAATGGCGCGCGCGTCATCAATATGAGCTTCGCCGGCCCCGCCGATCCGACATTGCAGCGCATGCTGGCCGCGGCTTACGACAAGGGCATCGTGCTGATCGCGGCCGCCGGCAATGGCGGACCGCAAGTCGGATCCGCTCTATCCGGCGGCCGATCCCAATGTCATTGCGGTGACGGCGACCGACAGCGACGACCACTTGTTCCCGATGGCCAATCGCGGCCGCTATATCGCGGTTTCCGCACCCGGCGTCGATATTTTCGCGCTCGCGCCGGGGGACGAATATCTGTTCACCACCGGAACCTCGATCGCGGCTGCGCATGTCAGCGGCATCGCGGCGCTGTTGCTCGAGCACAAGCCGTCGCTCAAGCCGGGCGATATTCGCGCGATCCTCGACGGCCACCGCCAAGCCGCTCGAGCCGCCGCGCCCGGATTCGGATTTTGGTGCCGGCCTGGTGAGCGCCTATCGCGCCGTGACGTGGCTCGACCGCAACCCGGCGGCGCCGACCGACGGCGGCGCGCAAGCGAAGCAGTGATCGTTATTATTGTTGAACGGCATTTGAACTATCGCCCTCTTCTCAGGACTAACGTGCGATCAGTGCATTTGCTGGAGCATCGTCATGAGCGATCTGGAGAGAGACCCGAATAAAGTTCCGCAACGGACCTGGATGGGAATGCCCGTCAATTGGGACTGGAAGAACTGGAACAAAGCCATGTGGAACACGGACGATCACCGCCTGTTCCCACCCAAGCGTGTCGGCATCGGCTGGACCATCAATTTCCATGAGCTGCTGCGGCGGTTGCGGATTGTCGGATAACAATGCTGCGCCATCCGTTCCCCGATGAATAAGTTAGGGGGCGACCAGCCTCGGGCCGCCCAGCCGCTTGTAGCACATGCACCATCAGCGCCATGGCGAACAGCGGCGTCGCCAGATTGACGACCGGGATCGAGACGAAGGCGGCGATGAACAGGCCGGCGATGAAAATCCGCCCGGCGTTGCGCTTGCGCAACGCTTTCGCCTCTGCCGGCGTGCGAAAGCGCATGGCGGCGAGTTCGAAATATTCGCGGCTGAGCAGCCACGCGGTGGCGAGAAAGAAGATCACGGCGCCGAAGCCGGCGAACAGCAAAAACGGCGTGGCAACCAGGTAGACCAGAACCGCGAGCAGCGCCGTCTTGCCACCCTCGATGACCGCGCGCCACAGCGGCAGCGCCTTGCCGGGAGGATCGGCGGGATAGTGTTCGCGCTCGACCTCGTCGGCGATTTGATCGGCGAAGAAGCTGGCGACGAAGGCGGTGACCGCCGGCATGAGGAAGACGCTGCCGACGATGATGCCGAGGCTGGCGGCGACCGAGAGCAGCCAAGCCAGCGCGCTCGCCGGCCAGTGCGCGTGCGGCCCCAGCGTGGTCTCGATCGAGGTTGAGCCGGCGCCCACCAGCCAGAGGATCAGGCGGTCGAGCACGATGCCGACGACGACGATCAGCGCCAGCGCCAGCGCGACCGATTTCCACAACACCGCGCGCAACGGCGGTGCGAACATCTGGGTGAGGGCATTGATGGCGTCGTCGAACATTTCTCGCCCCTGCAAGACGGCAGAGGTAGCGACGCCCGGCGGCAAGTACAAGTGGCAGTCGGTACGCGATCAGGCCGCCACGACGCCGGCGTTCTCGTCCGCGGGTCGCGACGCGAGCGATGCGTCGTCGGGCGCATGGGGCAGATCGGCCCATTGCAGCGCCTTGTAATTGAAGCCCTGGCGGATGGTCGGCTTGACCACGTTGAAATAGGGCGAAATGTCGAAGTCGCGCGGGCAGTACAGCGAGGAGTGGCGGATCTCCAGAATCTGCTCCAGCGCCTGGAGGCTGCGCGCCAGCGTGATCTTGGGCAGGATCGGATAGCGCACCGCGGTGAACGCATCCGCGATCAGCGCCGAGCAAATCAGCCGCGACGGATCGCCCGAGCCGAGCGCGATCATGCGCCGGCGCCAGCGCTGCGGCACCGGCAGCGGCAGCAGATAGCGCAACAGGTCGGTGATGTTCTTGACGTCGTAGCCTAAGCCGACGCGGGCGATGGCATAGGCGCACACCGTTGAGCAATCGTCCGCGGTCAGGCCGACCGGCCGGCAGATGCGGGTATGGAAGCGGAAATATTTCGACAGCGGCGCCGACACCACGCCTTCGCCGACATTGGCTTCAATCAAAACGTGCGGCTCGCCATCGGCAGTGAATTGGCCCGCGAGCGGGCCGACATAGAGCGCCGAATGCGACCAGGTCGATTGGGTGAGATATTTGATGACGCCGGAAATGTGGTTGTTGCCCTCGACCAGAAGCACATCGCCGGGCGCGAGCGACTGGCGCAAGGCGTCCGGATCGCTCGGCGTGAACGGCTCGTAGCCGCGCACCGGCCTCTGAAGATAGCGGGCGATCAGTTGCCCGAAGCTATCGCGTACTTTACCCATGAGCCCCTCCCGGCCCTGTCGCGTATGCCGCGCGGTTTGGTCGCGTCTTTGTTTGGACGCATTTTATTTGAAGTCCGTTGCGTTTTGGTTCACGGGCCGCCCGCGCCGTTGACCGAAACTTAAGCGTAACGTTTGCGAAAGCCGCTGCATTCGGGCAATCTGCGATCCCGCCGCAAGCATCCGGAAACCATGCCGCGCAAGGCTTTCGCAAAAATCAGCCGCCGATCCTTCCTCGCCGCGTCTGCAGCCCTTGCGGCGCGTCCGGCCGTCGCGGCCACGCCGCAGCCCGCGCCGGCCGCGGTCGACGTCATCATCGTCGGCGCCGGCGCCGCCGGCATCGCCGCGGCGCGCCGCATCGCCGCCGCCGGGCGGCGCTATGTGCTGGTCGAGGCGTCGGACCATATCGGCGGCCGCTGCATCACCGACACCAAGACGTTCGGCGTGGCCTATGACCGCGGCGCGCATTGGATCTACGCGCCCGACCTCAACCCGCTGACCAAGCTGACGCCGCGCCGCGGCATCGAGGTCTATCCGGCGCCGCCGAGCCAAAAAATCCGCATCGGCCGGCGCTATGCGCGCGAAGGCGAGCTGGAGGATTTCCTGTCCGCCGAGGTGCGCGCCACCCGCGCCATCAACGACGCGGCGCGCAAGGCCGACGTGCCGTGCGAGCAGGTGGTGCCGAACGACCTCGGCGACTGGCGCGGCGCGATCGAATTCATGCTCGGCCCGTTCGGCTGCGGCAAGGAATTGGCGCAGTTCTCGGCACTGGATTTTTCCAAAGCCGCCGAGCGCAGCACGGCAACCTTCTGCCGCCAAGGATTTGGCGCGCTGCTCGCGGCACTCGCCGAAGGCGTCACGGTGCAATTGTCCACGCCGGTGAAATCGATTGATACGCGCAGAAGCCTCGCCGTCGAAACCGCGAAGGGCACGCTGACCGCGCGCGCCGTTATTGTCACCGTCTCGACCAACATCATCGCCGGAGGCCGCATTCAATTCCTGCCCGAATTGCCGCACCGGAACATCGACGCCTTCGGCCGGCTCTCGCTCGGCAGCTACGACCACGTCGCGCTGGAGCTTGTCGGCAATCCGCTCGGCCTCGACAGCGACGATCTGGTGTTCGAGAAATCCGCCGACAGCCACACCGCCGCCATGCTCGCCAATGTGTCCGGCACGCCGCTGTGTATGGTCGATGTCGCCGGCTCCTTCGGCCGCGATCTGTCCGCGCGCGGCGAAGCCGCCATGGTCGATTTCGCCTCGCAATGGCTGGCGGGGCTTTATGGCGCCGAGATCAAGAAAGCGATCGGCCGCACGCAGGCGACGCGCTGGAATTCCGATGCCTTCACGCTGGGCGCCGCGTCCGCCGCCGTGCCGGGCGGCCAGCTCGCGCGCCGCATCATGATGGAGCCGGTGAACGACACGATCTGGTTCGCCGGCGAGGCCGCGCACGAGACGTTATGGGGGACGGTCGGCGGTGCCTGGGAGTCCGGCGAGCGTGCCGCCGAGGCGGTGCTGCGGCGCCTCGGTGTGCTCAAGCCCGCTCCGGCGGAAGTGGAGGCTGCGCCTAATCCCAAAGCGAAGCGCACGCGCACCGCGCCGCGCGAGCAGTCGTCATTCGGCGGCACGCCGAGCATCATGCGCCCGGAGCGATGAAATCATGGCTCGCTTTCAGAAAACGCTTTGCGGTGAGAAGGTAGAGAATATTGGAACGGCGCGTATCGTGACGCGCGCCCGCGCTCACATCGCCGCAGGTGCTCCATTAGTCGACGAGCGCGTATTGGATCGCTTGCTCGAAAGGAAAAAGCCAGCGAAAAGCGCGAAACCGACCGTGACAAGGCGATAATGCTTACGCCCGCAACACGCCGCCGGTGCGCTTGCCGACTTCGGCGACGATCTTTGCCGCCAGCGCCTCGATCTCGGCGTCGGTCATGGTCTTGTCGCGCGGCTGGATGGTGACGGCGATGGCGATCGATTTCTTGCCGGGCTCGATACCTTTGCCTTCGTAGACGTCGAACACGGTGACGCCGGCGATCAGCTTGCGGTCGGCGGACTGCGCCGCGCGCACGATGTCGGCGGCCTTGACGCCGCGCTCGACCACGAAGGCGAAATCGCGCTCCACCGGCTGGAACGGCGACAGCTCGAGCGCCGGCTTGGCGCGCGTCGCCTTCGCCTTCGGCTCGGGAATGTGCTCCAAAATGACTTCGAAGCCGACCAGCGGGCCTTCGGCGTCGAGTTTTTCCAGCGCGCCCGGATGCAGTTCGCCGAAATGGCCGAGCACGTTTTGCGGGCCGATCTGGATCGTGCCGCAGCGGCCGGGGTGAAACCACGGCGGGCCGCCGGGCACGATTTGCAGCGCTTGCGGCGGCGCGCCGGCCGCTATCAGCACCGTCAATGCATCGGCTTTGGCATCGAACGCGTCGACCTCGCCGTCGTGCTTGCTCCAGTGCCGGCCGATGCCGGACGGCTTGCCGAGCGCGCGGCGCACGCCGGCGGCGGCGGTGAGCTGATCGGCCGGCGCGTCGCCGCGAAATATTTGGCCGACTTCGAACAGGGCTGCATCGGGGAAGCTGCGGTCGGCGTTCTTCTGCGCCGCCGCGATCAGGCCGGGGATCGAGGCTCGGCCGCATGTCGGAGAGATCGGCGGCGATCGGATTGGCCAGCGCCAGCTCGGGCTTGCCGCCGCCGAACAGTTCGGCGTGGGCTTTGGCTATGAACGACCAGGTAACCGCTTCGACAAGATTGCGCGCGGCGAGCGCGCGCTTGGCTTTACGCACGCGCAATTGGATCGGCGTGAGCACGGGCTTGCGCGGGGTTTCGCCGCGATCGAACGGCGTCGACGGCACCCGGTCGACGCCGAAGATGCGCACCACCTCTTCGACAATGTCGGCCTTGCCCTCGACGTCGGGCCGCCACGACGGCACCGCGATCTTCACCCGTTCGCTTTGGCCGGCGACGAAAAAGCCGAGCCGCTCCAGCACGCGGCGCATCTCCGGCTGCGGCACGGTGAGGCCGGCCAGGCGCTTGAGCTCGGACAGCGGAAAATCGATGATGCGCTCGCGCGGCTCGGCGCTGCCGGCGACGGTCGCTTCCGATGGCGTGCCGCCGGTGAGCTCCAGCACCATGCGGGTGGCCAGCTCCAGTCCCGGCAGCATGAAGGCCGGATCGACGCCGCGCTCAAAACGGTAGCGCGCGTCGGAATTGATGCCGAGCTTGCGGCCGGTCTGCGCGATATTGATCTCGTTCCACAGCGCCGATTCGATCAACACATCGGTGGTGGTTTCCGAGCAGCCGGTTTTCTCGCCGCCCATGATGCCGGCGAGCGATTCGACGCCATCCTCATCGGCAATGACGCAGACGCTGTCGTCGAGCGTGTAGGTCTTGCCGTCGAGCGCCAGCAGTTGTTCGCCGCCTTTTTTCGCGCGACGTATGGTG
Organism: uncultured Alphaproteobacteria bacterium; assembly: GCA_963831975.1. Classification (GTDB taxonomy): domain Bacteria; phylum Pseudomonadota; class Alphaproteobacteria; order Rhizobiales; family Xanthobacteraceae; genus BOG-931. Next base: position 251,275 of record CAWHSO010000007.1, on the reverse strand, counting down.
AGATTGCCGCGCACCTTCGCGGCGTCAAACACATGCAGCGGCCGGCCGCGGTCGTAGGTGATGAAGTTGGTGATGTCGACCAGGGCATTGATCGGGCGCAAGCCGATCGCGGTCAGCCGCTTTTGCAGCCACGCCGGCGACGGCCCGTTCTTGACGCCGCGCACGAGGCGCAGCGCGAAGGCCGGGCACAGCTCGGGCGCTTCGATCTTGACCGCGACCGGGCAAGGGAACTCGCCCTTGACCGGCTTGATGGCCGTATCCTTGAACTTGCCCATGTCGGCCGCGGCAAGATCGCGGGCGATGCCGTGCACGCCGGCGCAGTCCGGCCGGTTCGGCGTCAAATTGATCTCGATCACCGGATCGTCGAGGCCGGCATAGTGCGCGTAGCTTTCGCCGACCGGCGCGTCGTCGGGCAGATCGATGATGCCTTCGTGATCGTCGGAGATTTTCAGCTCGAATTCCGACACCAGCATGCCGCGGCTCTCGACGCCGCGGATGGTGCCGACCGCGAGCGTCATGTCCTTGCCGGGAATGTAGGCGCCCGGCGGCACGAACACGCCCTTCATGCCGGTGCGCGCATTCGGCGCGCCGCACACCACCTGCACCGGATCGCCCGAGCCGGTATCGACCATGCAGACGCGGAGCCGGTCGGCGTTCGGATGCTGCTTGGCCTCGACCACGCGCGCGATGGTGAACGGCGCGAGCTGTTTGCCCATGTCCTCGACGCGCTCGACCTCGAGCCCGATCATGGTCAGCTTGTCGGTGATCTCGCCGAGCGCGCGGTCGGTGTCGAGATGCTCCTTGAGCCAGGCGAGGGTGAATTTCATCACGAACTCAATCCCCCCGCCAGCGTCGGGAAATCGAGCGGGCGGAAGCCGTAATGCGCGAGCCAACGGACGTCGGCCTCGAAGAAGGTGCGCAAGTCCGGCATGCCGTATTTGAGCATTGCGAGGCGGTCGATCCCCATGCCCCAGGCAAAGCCTTGGTACTCGTCGGGATCGAGGCCGCAGTTTTTCAGAACGTTCGGATGCACCATGCCGCAGCCGAGAATCTCCATCCACTGGTCGCCTTCGCCGAAGCGGACTTCGCCTTTGTCGCGGCGGTACTGCAGGTCGACTTCGAGCGACGGCTCGGTGAACGGGAAGAAATGCGGCCGAAACCGCATGCCGACCCTGTCGACTTCGAAGAACGCCTTGAAGAATTCTTCAAGAATCCATTTCAGGTGGCCGAGATGCGAGCCCTTGTCGATGACCAGGCCTTCGACCTGGTGGAACATCGGCGTGTGGGTTTGATCTGAGTCGCGGCGATAGGTGCGGCCGGGAATGATGACGCGGATCGGCGGCTTTTGGCTGAGCATAGTGCGCACCTGCACCGGCGAGGTGTGGGTGCGCAGAAGAAGCCGCGTGCCGTCCGGCTTCGGATTGAAGAAGAACGTGTCGTGCATGTCGCGCGCCGGATGGTCTTCCGGGAAATTCAGTTTTGTGAAGTTGTAGTCGTTGGTCTCGATGTCCGGCCCTTCGGCGACGGCAAAGCCCATGTCGGCGAAGATCGCGGTCAATTCGTCGGTCACTTGCGTGATCGGATGGACGCGGCCGATCTCGGCCGGCGCCTCGCGCACCGGCAGGGTGACGTCGACGCTTTCGGTGTTGAGGCGGGCTTCGAGCGCGGCGTCTTTAAGCGCCTCGCGGCGCGCGGCGAGCGCCGCGTTGACGCGATCCTTCAGCCCGTTGATCAGCGGCCCTTGGGTCTTGCGCTCTTCCGGCGGCAGCGTGCCGAGCGTTTTCAGGAGCGCGGTGAGGGAGCCGCTCTTGCCGAGAGCCGCGACGCGCACCGCTTCGAGCGCCGCGTCGTCGCCGGCGGCGGCGACATCGGCGAGAATTTGCTGCTCGAGTTGCGCGGTGTCGGTCATGACATTCAATCCGGCATGAACGGCAGGTCGGTATCGCTCGGCCGGCCGCCGGCCTGGGTCAGCATGGAATGGACCTGGCCGCGATGGTGGGTCTGGTGATTGAACATATGGGTGACCAGCACCCAGCGCGGCCGCGTCCAATTCGCGTTTGGTCGCGCGGGAATAATAGGTCTGGTCGGCGGCGAGCCAGGCATCGTCGACCTTGTCGGCCCAATCGATCATGATCTGGTCGAAGTTTTTGCGCTCGGACTTCAGGTTCTCCCAGTCCGGATAGAGCGACACCGATTCCGGAATGCCGACCGTCGGCCGCGGCAGATCGGTGAAGCGGCCCATCCAGCGCGGTCGCCCCACAAGATGTGGCTCAGCGTCTTGTGGATCGAGCCGAACCAGGCGCCGCGCTCAAGCCGGCGCTCGGCGTCGGACAAGGTGTCGGCGACGCCGTAGAGGTTTTCATTCTGCCAGCGATTGTAACGCGCCATCCGCTGGACGTACGCGCGGTCGATCATGTCATCAGTCGTCCGTCACGCGTAGCCAGCGCCGACTTGGCCTGGCCGACGATGGCCTCGAAGGCCGCCGGCTCGGTGATGGCGAGGTCCGAGAGCACCTTGCGATCGACCATGATGCCGGCCTTGCTCAAGCCGGCGATGAAGCGGCTGTAGTTCAGCCCGAACGGGCGCACCGCGGCGTTGAGGCGCTGGATCCACAGCGCGCGGAAGGTGCGCTTCTTTCGCTTGCGGTCGCGGAAGGCATATTGGCCCGCCTTCTCCACCGCCTGCTTGGCGATGCGGATCGTGTTCTTGCGCCGGCCGCGATAGCCCTTGGCGGCCTTGAGCACCTTCTTGTGCTTGGCATGGGATGTGACGCCGCGTTTGACGCGTGCCATGGTCGATCTCCTTTGAAATTCGCAGAACGTTGAGACGATACGCTGCCGCCCCCTCCTTTTTCCTCCCCCGCTTGCGGCGGAGGGTGGGGTGGGGGTTCAGCCGTTCGGCAAAAAGTACTTTTTGATGTTGTCGCCGTCGGTCTTGAACAGCACGGTGGTGCCGCGCAACTGGCGGATCTGCTTCTTGGTGCGCTTGATCATGCCGTGGCGCTTGCCCGACTGCGGCCGTAGAGGACCTTGCCCTGGCCGGTCACCTTGAAGCGCTTCTTGGCGCCCGACTTGGTCTTGATCTTGGGCATTTGGCTCTCCTGATGGCGGCAGGCGCGAGCGCTCCGCCAGCCCAAAAATGCTCATAATGAGCGGGGTGTGCGTGAGCACATCGCCGCCGCCACGGCAGCCCTTAATCAGCCGGGCGGCGGGAAGGGCGCGGTTATGGCAGAGCAAACCGATTAAGGCAATCGGCACACCCGTGCGACGAGCCGTCCCCCGCTTGCGGGGGAGGGTAGGGTTGCGAGGCTAGCGGGGCGCCAGCAACCATGACCACCTGGCGGCCTTCGAAGCGCGGTTCCTGCTCGATCTTGGCGATTTTCGCGGTGTCGACCTTGACCCGGTCTAAGAGCTTATAGCCGAGCTCCTGGTGCGCCATTTCGCGGCCGCGGAACCGCAACGTCACCTTGACCTTGTCGCCTTCCTGGAAGAAGCGCTCCATCGACCGCATCTTCACGTCGTAATCGTGATGATCGATCATCGGCCGCAGCTTGATCTCCTTGATCTCGACGACCTTCTGCTTTTTGCGCGCCTCGGCGGCTTTCTTCTGCGCCTGATATTTGTATTTGCCGTAATCGAGAATTTTTGCGACCGGCGGCACCGAGTTCGGCGCGATCTCTACAAGATCGAGGCCGGCCTCCTGGGCCATGGCAATCGCTGCCTCGATTTCGGTGACGCCCTTGTTGGCGCCGTCTTTGTCGATGAGTTGGACCTCGCGAACGCGGATCTCCTCGTTGATGCGCGGACCCTCCTTGGCGGCGGGTTGCGGCGCTCTGCTGGGGCGACGAATGGGTTTTGTCTCCTTACAGTGGTTGCAGCAAACGCGGAGAATCGGGAGTTTCCGGGCATAAGTCAACGACAATGCGCGTTGCGTGCATCGCGGCAAGCGTCATGATTGATGTTTCGTCACCGCGACCGTCGAGAGCAAGTCGCCGGAACCGCCGCATGAACGATAACAGCCTGAAATTCCTGCACATTGGCGACGGCGCCGCAGCGGCGCGGCATCGCCGTGCGCGCGCAGGCGGGCGCCGCGCCGGGGCTGTTCTGGCTCGGCGGCTACAAGTCCGACATGAAGGGCACCAAGGCGGTGGCGCTTGCCGACTGGGCGGCGCAGGCGGGCCGTGCCTGCGTGCGGTTCGACTATTCCGGCCACGGCGAGTTGGAAGGCGCGTTCACCGACGGCACCATCGGCCGCTGGCTCGCCGACAGCCTGGCCGTGTTCGATGCCTGCTGCCAGGGGCCGCAAATCCTGATCGGCTCGTCCATGGGCGGCTGGCTGGCGCTGCTGCTGACGCGCGAGTTGAAGCGGCGCGCGCGCATGCCGGAAGCCGCATCCATTGCCGGCATGGTGCTGATCGCGCCGGCAGTCGATTTCACCGAAGAGCTGATGTGGAAACGCTTCACGCCCGAGATCAAGCGCGAGCTCGAGGACACCGGCGTCTGGGCGCGGCCGTCGCAATATTCGGCGGAGCCCTATCTGGTGACGCGGCAATTGATCGAGGAAGGCCGCAAGCATCTGTTGCTCGGCGGCTTGATCGAGACCGGCTGCCCGGTGCGCATTTTGCAAGGCGTCGAGGATCCCGACGTGCCGTGGCAGCACGCCGTCGAGCTGACCTCGCGGCTGGCCAGCGACGACGTCGTGCTCACTTTGGTCAAGGACGGCGATCACCGCCTGTCGCGGCCCGAGGATATCGAGCGCCTGATCGCAGCGGTGAAGGAATTTTAGCCCGCCGCCGCCGCGACGTCCTCGAACGCCACGCCGATTTGGTCGTCGGTGCGCCACACCACGCGGCAGGCGCGGCGGCTGCGGCCTTGCTCGAAGGTCAGCTCGAAGGTCTCCGGCAGGCCATAAGTGTTGGCGAGCTTCAGGCAGGCTCCGCTCGACGTGATGTTCTGCACTGTGCAGTGAATCATCGATCGAGCGGCGCGGCAGGATGATCTTGGCGCTGCGCGCGATGCGGGTGCGGGTGACGTCCCTGCGTTCCTTGTCGTCGTTGTCGTCTTTCATGACGCGGTGGTGCCTGCGTGACGGCGCGAGCTCGAGCGCCAGCGTGCGTTGTTAGCGTGCCAAGTCTTACGGATCGGCGAACGGTACCGTGCGCAGAAAGTTAACGGCGCGGAACGATTTCGACGAAATTTTTTGCTTTCCGGTGCGTGGCGCAGCCGCGAAACGCAAAGCGGGAGGCCGGAAGCCTCCCGCTCTTACGCAACGCGTGCTCAACTGACGCACACGCACTCAACCGGCAAAGCTTCAGCCCTTGCCGACGACGTCCACCGTCACCGATGCGAGCCCGGAACAGCCGATGGCGTGGGCCGCTCCCGGCGTCAGGTCGATGATGCGGCCTTTGACGAACGGCCCGCGATCGTTGATGCGCACCACGACGGAGCGGCCGTTGCTGGTGTTGGTCACCCGCACCATGGTGCCGAACGGCAGGGTGCGATGAGCCGCGGTCATACCCGAAGCCACGACCCGTTCGCCGGTGGCGGTTCGCCCCTCGGAATAAACTGAAGCAATTCCAGTTTGTGCCGATGCAATCGTCGGCACCGCGATAGTAGAAATAACAAGAGATGAAAGTACAAAAAGCTTTGTCAGGCTATTGCCAGCCATGATTATCCTATTCAGTTGTTGATGGGATGGGTGAAGCGGCTCGTTGGTCTTGAGCCGGGGCCGCTAAGACAGGCTAAATATGTTCATTGTGCGACGCAGCAATTTTGCATAATCTTTGCGCGGTAACGGGTTCCTGCCCCTATCGTGGGCAATACTTGTAAGTCGTTGTTTTTAAAACATGGAAAACTGGGGCGCCGGTAGCCGAAAACCGGTGCTATGCGGGAGCGGGATTTTGCTCTGCGTGCAGTGCGGAATCGAAACGGCGCCGTTGGCCGTTATCTAAAACGTGCAACGACCTATTTGGAACGTCGCGATTACTCCGTCTTGATATTGGCCGACCGGATAACCTTGGCCCATTTCTCGGTATCGTCGGCGATGAGTTTGCCGAATTCAGCGGCTGTCATCGACAGCGGCCGAACGCCCAAGCCGACCAGGCGCGCCCGCGTGTCCGGCTCGGCGACGATGGCGTTGATCGCATTGTTGAGCTTGTCGACGATGGCCGTCGGCGTGGCCGTCAGGCGCGCAGATGCCGAACCAGCCGCTGGCGTCATAGCCCGGCACGAATTCTCCCATTGCCGGCACGTCAGGCAAGACATCCGACCGCGCTGCGCTGCTCACGGCCAGCGCGCGCAATCTGCCGTCCCCGACGTACTGCATCGCCTGGGTTATCGTTGAAAACGCGACTTGCACCTGCCCGCTCAGGAGATCGGGTATGTAACCCGTCCGATATGGCACGTGAACCAGTTCGATGCCCGTCATCATCTTCAAGAGCTCGTACATGAGGTGGGGCGTGGTGCCGATACCCGGCGACGCCATATTGATCTTGCCCGGATTGGCTTTCGCGTAGGCGATGAACTCCGCGAAAGTTTTCGCCGGCACTGCCGGATTGGCCGTCAGCAGGAAAGGCGCGCTGCAGATCATGCCGACGGCCGCGATGTCGCGCACGAAACTGAAAGGCAGGTTCGGATAAAGGCTGGCGTTGACGGCATTGGCGTTGGCGGCGAGGAGCAAGCGTGTAGCCGTCCGCGGGCGCAGCCACGACATCCTGGGCGGCGAGGCTTGAGCCCGCGCCCGACCGGTTCTCGACAAAGAATTGCTGGCCGAGCCGGTCTCCCGTCCGTTGTCCGACCAGGCGGGCGATGACGTCGGGCCCGCTGCCGGCCGGAAAGCCGACGATCACGCGCACCGGTCGCGTCGGATAATCGAGCGCCCATGCCGTGCGCGGCAACACCGGCAGCGCCGCAGCGCTCGCCGCCATATGCAAAAAAGTTCGGCGGCGAAGTTTCACGGCATTTCCCGCAACGCGTTTGCGCGACTATTGGATTCTAGTACAGCGGCCCGCCCTCGACGGTGCAGCGGCGCAGCGTTCGGCGCTGTTCGCTCGGCCAATCGGTGCGCGCGTGCAGGCACGCGAGATTGTCCCACATGACGAGGTCGCGAGGTCGCCAGACGTGCTCGTAGATGATGGCCGGATCCTCGGCGATCGCGAACAGCCGTCGCAACAGTGCTTCGCTTTCGTCGCGGTCCATGCCTTCGATCCACATCGAGTTCTGGCTGGCGACGTAGAGCGCTTTGCGGCCGGAGCCGGGATTGGTGACGAAGATCGGCTGCGCGCAGTGATGGGTGCTCTCGAGCGGCAGCGTGACATCGATGCGGCGGCCGACGCCGTATTGCTGGCCCTGCACGACCATGGCGCCGTCGAGCCGCCGCTTCAGATCGGCCGGCAGGTTTTCATAAGCCGCGTACATGCTGGAAAATTGCGTGTGACCGCCCTCGGACGGAATTTCGATGCCGTAGAGGAACGTCGCGCGATGCGGCTGCCGATGGTAGCACTTGTCGGTGTGGAACCACATTTCGCCGTGTCCAAGCGAGCCGAGCGCCTTGCCGTTGGCGTCGACATGATCGCTGATCGTCATCATGTCGTCCCACACCAGCGCATCGGCCGCACCCGGTGCGCCCGGCTTCGGCGGCACCCGCTTCGCGACCGGACCGAAATGGGAGGCGAACCGGCGCTGATCGTCTTCGCTAAGGTTTTGATCGCGGAACAGCAGCACCGCATGCCGGTGCCAGGCGTCCTTGATCGTCCGCAGCGTCTCCTCGTCCAACGGACGGCTGAGGTCGACGCCGCGGATCTCCGCCCCGATGTCCGGATGCAGCTTGGAGACCGAAATCGCGCGCGTCCGTTCGGCGACTGGCGACATTTTTTCCTCCCTGACGGATCGATCTCGAATGTTCTCCAATCATGCTACGTCAATTGAGCGGTCGTGCAAAGATGGCAAGACCGCTTCGGTCCCGGCAAGCCTTACAATCAGCGCGGCGAGATTATGGAGACGCTTGGGCTTATGTTTGGAGCTGCGGTGCCGGCCGACGCAAAGATTTTCAAGAGCAGCCAGCGATGAAGCAACGCCATCGGCGTGGCCGTGATCATATATGGAACGATCAGCAAGAGGGCGCCGATCGTCGTCATGAGCGCGTATGCGAAGGGCGCCACGACGAGGGCAGGTGCGACCATCCACGGCTTTGCCACCGTGAGCATCATCGAGATTGCGACATAGAGGCCGCCAACCATCATGAATATGGCGACAACAGCACCGACCGTGCCGAATGTCGCAACGACCAGCACCATCGTCCGGTATAACGAGTAATCGCGATGGCGATATATGACCATATACCAGCACGCCGAATAGGCGATCAGGCCGGGAAGTGCGAACACGACCATATTGGCGAAACTCACCGTCGGATTTTTGCTGCCGGACACGGCAAACACCGCGAGCCAAAGTTCGGCGAGCGTCAAGGCCGCGACCGCAATGCCGCTTGTCAGTGCCGTCCAAAGAAATTGGCGTGACCACATGGCTACGCATTGTCCGCCAATCTGGTGAACGGATTGTTTGCCAACGGCGGCCGTGACGCTTTGTTCGAAAAACGATCCGATTAACCTTTTGCGGGATCACGCCCTAGGCCGGCGCCGCAGCGGCGGTCGGCAGCACGTAGCTTTTGAATTGGTCCCGCAGCGCGGTCTTGAGGATTTTGCCGGTCGCGGTGTGCGGAATTTCGGCCACGAAGGCGACGTCGTCGGGCATCCACCACTTCGCGACCTTGCCGTCGAGGAACGCCAACAGCTCGGTTTTGGTCGCCGTCTGCCCCGGCTTGAGCACGACGATGAGGAGCGGCCGCTCGTCCCATTTCGGATGGCGCACGCCGATCACCGCGGCCTCGGCCACCTTGGGATGGCCGACCGCGAAGTTCTCGATGTCGATCGAGGAAATCCATTCGCCGCCCGACTTGATCACGTCCTTGGAGCGGTCGGTGATCTGCATGTAGCCGTAGCGGTCGAGGGTCGCGACGTCGCCGGTGTCGAAAAAGCCGTTATCGTCGAGGATCGAGCCGTCTTCCTTGAAGTAGGCGCGCGCCACCGACGGCCCGCGCACCTTCAGCCGGCCGAAGGTCTTGCCGTCGCGCGGCAACTCCTTGTCGTCGTCGTCGGTGATTTTCATATCCACCGCGAACGGCGGATGGCCCTGCTTCATCTGCACGTCGAGCCGCGCATCGCCGGACAGCGCGGCATATTCCGGCTTGATCGAGCCCAGCGTGCCGAGCGGGCTCATCTCGGTCATGCCCCAGGCGTGCAGAACCTCGACGTCATAGTGCTCCTGGAATTTCTGCGTCATGGCGCGCGGGCAGGCCGAGCCGCCGATCACCACTTTCTTCAGATGCGGCAGCTTGAGATTGTTGGCTTCGAGGTGCTGCCAGCAGCATCAGCCACACGGTGGGCACCGCGGCGGTGAAGCTGACGCGATAGGTGTCGAGCAATTCGTAGATCGAGGCGCCGTCGAGCTTGGCGCCGGGCATCACCATGGCGGCGCCGACCATCGGCGACGTCAGCGCCAGCCCCCAGCAATTGGCGTGGAACATCGGCACCACCGGCAGGACGACGTCGCGCGAGGCAACCCCCATGGCGTCGAGCTGCGCCGCCATCATCGAATGCAGCACGTTGGAGCGGTGCGAATAGAGCACGCCCTTCGGATTGCCGGTGGTGCCCGACGTGTAGCACATGCCGGCCGCGGTATTTTCGTCGAAGGTTTTCCAGGTGAAGTCGCCGTCGGCCTCGGCGATCCATTCCTCGTAGGGCACGGCGTTCTTCAATGTGGTCGCCGGCATGTGCGCTGAGTCGGTCAGCACCACGTATGTCTCGATGGTCTTGAGCTTGTCGGCGATCTTTTCCAGAAGCGGCACGAAGGTGAGATCGACCATCACCATGCGATCTTCGGCATGGTTGACGATCCAGACGATCTGCTCGGGGAACAGCCGCGGATTGACGGTGTGATAGATGGCGCCGATGCCCATGATGCCGTACCAGGCCTCGAGATGCCGCCAGGTGTTCCAGGCCAGGGTCGCCACGCGATCGCCGAGCTTGATGCCGTCCTTTTCCAGCCGCTGCGAGACCCGGATCGCCCGCTTGCGCAGGTCGGCGTAGTTCGTGGTGTGGAACGGGCCTTCGATCGAGCGCGAGATGACCTGCCGCTCGGCATTATAGGTCGCGGCGTGGTCGAGGATGCGGTTGCACAAGAGCGGCCAGTCCTGCATCAGCCCGAACATGATGTCGCCTCCCTAAGGCTAGTGCATTGTCGCTTTAGGCCGCGGCGGTCGCCCGCGGACGGCCTCAGGTTAACCGCAGGCGCCGCCAAGGCAAATACCGATTGCCTTGAACGCCGGTGTCCGCTCGGCTTAAAGCATATACGGTTGCGGCGGCGCGGGTGGGAGAACTGTGGCGTGAGGGTTTGCGGCCTGAAAGCTGCCTTGGCGCTTGGCGTTTTGCTGTGCGCAAGCCTTTTGCTGTGCACAAGCCACGCGGCGCGGGCGCAATTGGCGCTGGTCCCACAGGCCAAGCACGCCCAGGCCGAGCACGGCCCGCCGCCCCCGGTCGCTTTGCCGCAGGAATTTGCCCCGCCGCAGGAAGCCTATGCGGCATTTCCGGAAGAACCTGCCGCCGCGGCTGCGCCGGCGGCGCCATCGGCCTGCCAACTGCGGCTGGCCAAGATCGCGGTGTTCCAGGCGCTGCCGACCCTGGTCGGGCCCGGCGAATGCGGCGCCGTCGATGCCGTGCATCTGGACGCGGTGATCCTGCCCGACCAGAGCAAGGTGGCGGTCACGCCGGCGGGGATCTTGCGCTGTCCGATGGCGGAAGAGCTCGCGCACTGGGTGCGCGAAGACGTGGCGCCGACGGCGACCAAGCTGGGCTCGCCGCTGCGCGTGCTCGATAATTTCGATTCCTATGAATGCCGCGGCCGCAATCGGGTGCGCGGCGCCACCTTGAGCGAGCACGGCCGCGCCGACGCCATCGACGTGCGGCTGTTCAAGCTCGCCGACGGCCGCTCATTGACCTTGACCGACGTGAACGTCGACAAGGCCTGGCGCGAGACCATCAAGGCCAGCGTCTGCGCGCGGTTCTCCACCGTGCTCGGCCCCGGCTCCGACGGCAATCACGAGGAGCACATCCATCTCGACCTCGCCGAGCGGCGCAACAATTACAAGCTCTGCGAATGGGATGTCCGCGAGCCGCCGCCGCCGCCGGCGGTCGCGCAGGCCGAAGACACGGCGCCGCCGGCTCAGCCTGCCGCAACAGAAGACGATGACGACACCGCGCTGATCCCGCTCGACATGGTGCCGCTGCCGCGGCCGCGGCCGAAGCTGGCCGAGGACGCGTCGGCCCGGGCGAGAAAATCCGATCGCAACTAAGCCGCTTACTCTCACTTTTGCCTTAAGGTCGGACCGGAAGTGATCGAGTCAGGTGGAGATTGAAACAACATGAAACGCAGTACCGACCGGATTCTCACCACGCATACCGGCAGTCTGCCGCGTACCGCCAAAGTGGTCGAGCTTTTGCTCTCTGAACAAAAGAATCCTGGGGCGCGCAAGGCCGAACTTGATGCCGCGGTCCGCGAGGCGATTGCGCATGTGGTGCAAAAGCAGATCGAATGCGGCATCGACATCATCAATGACGGCGAACAGGGCCGCACGGACTATACCGTGCACGTGCTCGACCGACTCACCGGCTTTGCAGGCGAGAGCACGCCGCCGCTCGGCACCGGTGATGCGGAATTCCCGGAACTGGCGCAGCTGCTCACGCATTTCGCCTCTCCGTTCCAGTACCGGCCGGCCTGCACCGGCGAAGTGACCTGGAATGATTGGGCCACCGCCCAAGCCGACATCGACTTGCCCAAGGACATGATGAATGGCGCGGACGCCGCCGAATTGTTCATGACCTCTCCGTCGCCCGGCCAGATCGCGCGCTATCTCAAGAACAAGCACTACAAGACCGAAGAGGCTTACGTGTATGCACTCGCCGATGTGATGAAGCGCGAATACAAGGCGATCGTCGATGCCGGCTTCATTCTGCAGCTCGATTGTCCCGACCTCGCGATGCTTCGCCACACCGTCTATCTTGACAAGAGTCTCGCCGATTTCCGCAAGATCATCGCGGTGAATGTCGCGGCGCTCAATCACGCGGTCGCCGATATTCCAGCCGACCGCATGCGCATGCATGTATGCTGGGGCTCGACCGTGGCGCCGCACCATACCGACGTGCCGCTCATCGACATCATCGACATCGTGCTGACCGCAAAGCCGCTTGCCGTGTCGTTCCCCGCCGCCAATGCGCGGCACGAGCACGAATGGAAAATCTGGCGCGAGGTCAAGCTGCCCGCCGGCAAGGCGATCATACCGGGCGTCATCGATTCGACGGTGAACACCGTGGAGCATCCGGAGGTCGTCGCCGACCGCATCCTGAATTTTGCCAATGTGGTCGGGCGTGAAAACGTCATTGCCGGCGTCGATTGCGGTTTCGGCACCTTTGCGGGCCGCGTTCAGGTCGACAGCAAGATCGTCTGGCTCAAGCTGCAGTCGCTCGCCGAAGGCGCCCGCCGCGCTTCCGCTCAGCTCTGGGCGAAGGCGGCATAGCGAGCCGGAGCTTTCAGCATTTCGTCAACGGCGGATAGTCGCGGGTATAGACCGGGTGGGCGAGGAACTCGCTTTCCGGCCAGGTCCAGAACTGACTGACGTTTTCGTAGGTCTTTATCGTCTTATTCCAGAGCGTCAGCCCGTATTTGGCGCCGTCCTTGCCCAGGCGCCGCACGTAAATGTTTCCCACCGCGTTGTTGAGATGGTCGAATTTGAGCGGCCCGCGCGGCGTGTCGGCGAGACTGACCGCCTTCAGCGTCGCCATGAACTTGTCCTTGTCGCCGAGATCGCCGCCGAGCGTCCTTAAGCCGGCGTCGACGACCTGGCAGTTGATGTAAAGCGCCGCGGCGTAAAAGCCGGGAATGGCGTCGTGGTTTTTCAGCATGCTTTCGACGAAGCGCTTGTTGCCGTCGGTGTCGAGGTCGACCGTATAGGGGGTCGCGCTGACGAGACCGAGCGCCTCGTCGCCGAAGCTTCTGAGCAAGGCATCGTCGGCGCCGGTCATTCCCGCCACCACCGGATATTTGAGCCCGGCGCCGGCGTACGCCTTCATGAAGCGCAACGGATTGGACCCGGCGAAACCCTGGCAGACGCCGTCACAGTCGGCGAGCTGCGCGATGTATGGGGTGTAGTCGGGGGTGACCAGCGGCGGCCATAGCTTGTTGACGATGCAGCCGCCGTCCGCCGCAAACGCCGCCTGGAAGCCGCCCATCTCCTCGTAACCGTAAGAAAGATCTTCGCACACGGTCACGACGCGCTTGAGCTTCAATTCGGTCGCCGCGTAATGCCCCATCACGTGCATGGCCCCCGATGCGGTCGCGCCCGCCCGCAGCAGATAGGGGTTGGGATGGCGCTGCGTCAGATCGTCGGCGGCGGCGACGCTGAAAGTCGGCACTTTTTGGTCGCGGATATAATCGTTGATGGCGTACAGTTCGAAGGTCGCGAGCGGGCCAAGAATGACGTCGACCTTGTCGTGCTCGACGAGCTCTTGCGCCTTGGTCTTGGCGCCGGCCGGATTGCCGCCGGTATCGGCGGAGAACAATTCGACCTTGCGGCCGCCCATATGGTGTTGTTGTTGTCCTTCAGGAACGTCAGCACGCCCTGTTCCATCTGGATACCACCTTGCGCCAGCGGGCCGGTCTTCACCGTGAGAAGTCCGACCTTGATCGATGGCGATTGCGCGATCGCCGGTGCAGGGAAGCGCTCCAGTACGGCGGTCGCGCCGGCGGCGACGGCGCCCCGGACAAGCGTACGGCGGCTGAATTTGCAGGCAATCATCTTTTCCTCCTGGCGCCCTGTGGGTGTTTCAACAGTCGAGGAGCGCACCAAACAAACACGGCCTCCGTGCGACGTGTGCTTTGGTCCATGGAGATCGCCCGACCAGCACGCGATTGAGTTTATGGTTGGTAGCATGGGGTGTCTATCAGACGTTGGCTGCGTGTTCATGAATCCAAGCCCAGGCAAATATCGCAATTGTCAACGTCACGACCGCTTCCGATCCCGACCGGCCGGCGCCATCACCGCGAAGATGCAACACTTCGCGTCAACTGATCGGTAGTTTTGCGCGACAGTCTAGAAAAAAGTTAGCGACCACCGAAATGGAGTCCTAGGAGATTTGGGCGCACCGTCCCACCGAGGGCGATTTTCTGCTGGGCCACGCTCATGCAGGACTGGATGCTCATAACGGCGCCGCTGGCGATCACCGTTTATTTCCTGGCCTTCCAAGACCAGTTCAGAGCGGTATTGTCTTGGTTGGGCACGCTGGTTTACTAGGCCGGCTCTTCATGAACGTGCCACGGGCGGAAGGGCAATACGACGTCCCCTTCAGGCAAAAAACAGCGCATGCCGGGCTCGCACCAGCCGCGCCATCCGCCGAGCCTTCGCCCGGCGGAATTCAGTCCTTCACCGGCCCGGTGTTAAGTCGTCTTTTTCGGAGCCCGCGTCGCCATACAGCCGCAGACCACAAGTGCGATCATGACGGCAAGAAAGATTCCAAGTTCCACCATGCTTTTCTCCGTCGCCCCGCATGGGGTGGCATCAAGTCTTGCGCAGTAACGCGGGCAGCCTAGCAGTATCTCGGCAACGAGTCTTGCGTCGTTTCTTGCCTCGTTTTTTGCCTCGTCGCGCTTAATGAGAAAGCGGCGCCAAGCTCGCCACCGTAACTTCGCCATCGGTAACGTAGTGGTTGACGTGTTGTGAGGGCAGACGTTGGCCGGATCGATATGAATTCACGTCGCCGATGACCCGGTTTTTCTGCAACTCGGCAATGATGTAATCCCGCTCAGCATTGGTATCGGAATCGGTGGCATGGGTGATCTGGAACGTGAGCCGGGTCAGCGACAAACCGGTATCTTTGGTGCCGGCGCCGACCCACAGCACGTGGGCGTTGTGCGCCGGACGATCGGTGTTGAGCCAAAAACTGGCTGTGCCCAGCGTGGCCTCGGCGCGCGCCGGGCTCAAGGCCCAGAAGCGAATGTGATGGCGTTTGCGCGGGCTATTATCGAGACACTTCTGAAATCCGATGTCTTGCCCGCGTCCGAACAGATAGAGGGTGCTGAACGGGGCGGTCGGATAGGGCGAGTTCAATACGAAGGCGCGGGCCATGCGCCACGAGCTTGCCACACCCAGCCGATCGGCCTCCGACCAGCCGGAACTGGCAAAGGCTGCGCGCAGCTGTTCCAGCGTTCCTATCAGCAACAGATTGATGGGATCGCCGGGCAATCCGTCGCCGGTAATCGCGAAGCGAGGCACCCGTTTGCGCTGGAGGATTTTAAGGCCCATCCGAACGACGCGCGGCAGGACAAGGTAGGCCGCAATTCCATAAGTGAGGGCCACGGCCAAGATCGTTGGCAGCCTGTGGTCGGTAAATCTGAAGACAAAGACGATCAACCAGACACAGAGGATGCCCAAGGCGACGATGAGCGAGCGGCGCAACAGGCGTTTGAGCAATCTCATGATCCAGCCACCATCAAGCGATCCCTCGCCATCGCTTCCATTATAAGAAGGTTTTGACTATTACCCGCGTTGATCGCAAGCCCGCTTTTCGGAGGTCGCCATCATGCTATGTCTCGTCATCTCCACGCCAAGGCCCGAACGGCCTTCCGATCTCGCCGAGCGTCGGCAGTCTTTCTGGCCATGGATTGCCAAGTATGAAGCGGCAGGCGTGTGCCGGCATGTCTACGCCCGTGTCGGGCGTGGCGCGATCGCCGTCTTCGATGTGGAGAGCAATGAGGCCCTGCATCAAATCCTGAACGAGTGGGCCGACATCATCCCTGCGCATTTCGATACCTATCCGCTTGTCGACCTGGAAGCGACAAAGCGGATGCTGGCCGCCCAGGTGGCGGCGAAGAATTGAACCACGCATTGGTGGGCGGGTCGGGTATGAGGCATGCGATATCTAAAACAGACAATTCGTCATGCGCGGTCTGATCGGATTCCGCCGAGCCCGCTGATGACCCGAAGCGGAAGTCGAGCAGAGCATTACTCGATCACCTCGTCGGCGCGGAGCTGGATCGCCGTTGAAAGTTCGACGCCGATTGCCTTGGCGGTCTTGAGATTGATGACCAGCTCGAATTTTACGGCCTGCTCGACGGGGAGATCGGCGGGCTTGGTTCCGTTGAGTATTTTGCCCGCGTAAGAGCCGAGCTGACGAAAAATGGCCGGCGGGTCTATGCCGTAGGAGATAAGTCCGCCGGCCTGGACGTAAGCCTTGAAGATGAACATGGTCGGCAGCCGTTGCTGGATCGCCAATTCGGCGATATGCGCGCGGGACGATGTAAAGAATGGACTGGAGAGCACGAGAAACATTTGCGGAGCGGCTGTGGCGAGGCTCCGGAATGCAGCATCGAAATCGTAAGGCGGGTTTTCCAGTTTCAGCGACTGGACATCCAGGTTTAGCAACCTCGCCTGACGCTCCGCGGCGCTGAACTGGTCCGCCGAAATCCCGTCCCAGAGGACCGCCAATCGGGTTCTTTCGGGAAAGGCCTGGGTCAGCAATTCAACCTGCTTTGCGGCCAATTCCGTTTGCAGAGAGACCACCCCGGTGATGTTGCCGCCGGGCCGCGCCAGGCTCTTCACATAGCCGCGGGCGATCGGATCGAAGTTGTTGGCCCAAATGACGATCGGAATGGTTTGGCTCGCCGCCACGGCGGCCTGCAGCCCTGTTTCGGTCCCTTCCACGATCAATAATTCTACGTTCGATCGCACAAGGTCAGCCGTTTCGGCAAACAATCGTTGGGCATCCTGGTCTATCCTGACGACTTCGATAGTCAGATTTTGACCATCGCTGAAACCGGACTTTTTCAACTCATCGAGGAATGTCGGATAACCCAATTTAGTGATCGGATCATCAAGTGAGGTCCGCAGAAGTCCGATCCGCGCAGTCCTATTAGCAAGCTGTTGCGCCCGTGCGGCGCGTGGCCATGCAGCCGCAGCAACACTGAGCGCGGATATGAATTCTCTTCTTCCGATATCGATTGTCATTGCCCCTGCCCAAATCGAGGGTCGCGCGTGCCGCCCCACCGAATTATGAACGATAGCATGTCTCAGATTTGCGGTCTGTGACGTACTTCACTGTTCGCCGGGATATCGCGCGAAAGCCGGACACGGCCCCAGAGCCTCATCTCAGCTCACGCAATGAAAGACAGCCTCGTCAGTTTGATCCGGGCCGGCTTGCCTGAGCGCCGTCGCCGGATGTCTGTCCACGTGCGTCAGCGGTCGGCTTTTCCCGTGCGATAGTGGTCGGCGTTTTGCGTGCGGTCGTGGCCGGCGTTTGGCGTGCGGTCGTGGCCGGCCTTCTGCGGGTGTTACGCGATGGCGCCACGGTTTCCCCTGGCATGCGGTAGCCCAGAGGGTAGTAATAATTTATCCCCGAACCGTCATATTGACAGCGCTCCGGGTAAATATCGCAAAATTTGGTCGCCGCACGCGCAGCCACAACGTCCGACGTCATCAGGACCGAGGTGGCCAACGCGACGTACACGAAAGACATTCGTGATGTCATATTTCCCCCACGAACGCGCTCGCCATTAAAGAGAAAATACAACCAAAATTCGCCGATGACAATTTGCGGCGCAGGGACCATCTATATTGGTCCGCTGCCGCGGGCGACAGACGAAAGCCTCTCTTGTGGACGAGCTCATTGAACAAATCCGGCTGGCTGCCGCGGCCTTCGCGGAGTTCAGCAGCCATTTGTTCGATCCGGCGATCAGGCTTGGGGTGACCGGTCTTTCCAACGCCGGCAAGACCGTCTTTATCACCGCGCTGGTTCATGGCTTGCTGCGCGGCGGACGTTTCCCGGTGTTCGAGGCGATGGCGACCGGCCGCGTGGCGCGCGCCTACCTGGCGCCGCAGCCGGACTATGCGGTGCCGCGGTTCGATTACGAGAGCCATGTGGACGCGCTGGTCAACAAGCGGGAGTGGCCGGCCTCGACGCGGCAGATCAGCGAATTGCGCCTCGTCATCGAATATCAATCGCAGAGCGGGTATCAGCGCGCGTTGACGCTCGATATCGTCGACTATCCGGGTGAGTGGCTTCTCGACCTGCCGCTGCTCGAAAAAAGCTATGAGGCGTGGGCGGCCGAGAGCGTAAAACTCTCCCGTCTCGGGCCGCGCGCCGTCCTTGCCAAGGATTGGAATTCATATCTGGCGACGCTTGACCCGCAAGGCGCCGAGGACGAGCAATCGGCGCTCGCCGCGGCAAAGCTCTTTACCGAATACCTCAAGGCCTGCCGCGACAAGAACTATGCGATGAGCCTGCTTGCCGCCGGGACGGTTTCTCATGCCGGGCGATCTCGACAATACGCCGGCGCTGACTTTTGCGCCGCTCGATGTCGGCGGGCGACGGTGTTGCTCCGAAAGGTTCGCTCTGGGCGATGATGCGTCGCCGCTATGACGCCTATAAGGACATCGTGGTGCGGCCTTTTTTCCGTAATCACTTTGCCCGGCTCGATCGCCAGATCGTGCTGGTGGATACGCTGGCCGCGATCAACGCCGGCCCCGACGCGGTCCTCGATCTTGAAGGCGCGCTCGGCCAAATTCTCGACTGCTTTCAAACCGGGCGTAAAACGCTTCTGAGCACGATGTTGCGGCCCCGCATCGACCGCATTCTGCTGGCCGCCACCAAGGCGGATCATCTGCATCACACCAGCCACGATCGGCTCGAAGCCGTGCTCAAGCGTTTGACGCAAGCGGCCGCCGCGAAAGCCGAGCTCGCCGGCGCGCAGCTCGATGTCGTTGCGCTCGCAGCCGTGCGCGCCACCCGCGAGGCGACGGTCCGGCGGGCGCGCCAGCAGCTGCCTTGCATCTTGGGCGTGCCTGTCGCCGGCGAGGTATTGGCGGGCGAAACATTCGACGGTGCAAACCGAGGCGGCCATGTTTCCAGGCGATCTGCCCGACGACCCCGGCGAACTGTTCCGCAGCGGCGAAAACGCGTTCCGCGGCATTTCCACCACCTCGCCGCAAAACGCCGACTTTCGCTTCTTGCGCGTGCGGCCGCCGCTCCTGGAGACGACTGACAGCGGCATACCGGCGCTGCCTCACATTCGCCTCGACCGCGCGCTGCAATTCCTGATCGGAGACCGGCTGCAATGAGCAAAAACTGGCCCCATCGGCCGCCCGCCGTCTTTCGCCTCGACGATGATGACGTGATCGTCGGCCTGACCAAAGACGAACCGGCCAAACGCGCCGTGCAAGTGATACCGGAACCCGACGCCGAGACGTCGGTCATTGCGGTCGACGATCCATTCCATGGCGGCGCCGGGGTTTGCGTTGGGGCGCGTTGTTTTGGGGCGCCTTGGGCGGTCTGATCCTGCTCGCCGCCGGCCTCGCGGTGGTTCGCCTGATCGAGGATCTGTTCGCGCGCAGCCAGGAATTCGGCTTTCTCGGCTTGGCGCTGGCGATCCTGGCCGCGGTCGCGTTTTTGGTCGTTGCCGTTCGCGAGACCATGGGTCTGGCGCGGCTTGCGACCATCGAGAAGCTCAACCGGCGCGCCGCGGATACGCTCGTGACCGACGATCGCCAGGAAGGCCTGGCTGTTGGGCGCGCGCTCCTTGCGCTCACGCGCCGGATGCCGCGGCTGGCGCGCAGCCGCGCCGCCATGGAAAGTCATCTTGGCGATATCATCGACGGCGCCGACATGGTGCGGCTTGCCGAGCGCGAGCTGATGACGCCGCTGGATCAGCAGGCGCGCCGTACCGTCAGCGCGGCGGCAACGCGGGTGTCGGCATTCACCGCGGTGAGCCCGCGCGCCGCCATCGACGTGCTGTTCGTCTTCGGCTCGGCGCTGATTTTGGTGCGCCGGCTGTCTTTGCTGTACGGCGCGCGACCGGGCGCGCTCGGCTTGGTCCGGCTCATGCGTCTTGTGGTCTTGCATCTGGCGATGACCGGGGGGATGGCGACCACCGACGGCCTTGATTCAACAGATGCTCGGCCACGGCATCGCGGGCAAGCTGTCGGCGCGGCTCGGCGAGGGCCTGCTGAACGGTTTCCTCACCGCACGCTTGGGCCTCGCCGCCATCGACGTCGTGCGGCCGCTGCCGTTTACGGTTCTGCCCCGTCCGACGCTGCGCAATCTCATGAGCGACGTGTTGCGCGGCTATGGCGAGAAGGAAGAAACGACGTAGCCGACTGATCGATCTTTGAGCGGCTGGAGCTGGCCGCTAGCGCAACGACAAGGTCATGCCGCCGAGACCGAGCGAGACCTGAAAACCGGCTTGAACGCCTTGCAGCTGGAGAGTGACGCCGTTGCCGTTCTGCAGCGTTGCCACCTGGCCGCCGCCGACGAAAGAGCCGCCGGCGCCCGCTCCCGCATAAGTGCCGGCGATGGCGCCGGGGCTGGTCAAATTGCTGGCCGTGCCGACCAGGTCCACCGCCGCGATGCCGAGGCTGCCGATGCCGATGCCGCTCACAGCCAGCCGATATCTGTGGCCATGATAAAACAAGACGCCGCTGCCGCCGCCGACGCCGACGATGAATCCGACTTTGACGATGTGCAGGCGGACGCTGCCCGTGGTCGGCGCCTGGGCCTGTGAGGGCGTAGCGGCGCCCAGCAGCATGACCGCCAACGACACCGCGGCCGCAGCCATTTTTATCGCGCGCGTGAAGACCAGCATTGACGCCTCCCGGTTGATTGTGCCGTTCCGTCCGGCCCGAGCGGAGCAGTAACACAATTCTCGATCGGGTTACATATTGGTCCACGGTCCAATAGGCGCCCTGAACCCTGAGGAAAAGCATCGCCGTCGGGCGTTCAATGCTCGTAGATCAAGCACGTCGTCGTGCCGTGAGCGAGAACGCGGCCGTCCTTGTCCGTCAACTTGCCCTCGGCGGTACCGACGCGGCGCCCGCAACTGATGACTTTGCCTTCCGCCTTCACCAACCCGGTCTGCGGGGTGATGGGCCGAAGCAGCGAAATCTTGAACTCGAGCGTTGTTTGCGCAAAGCCCTTGTCCAGCATGGATTGGACCGCGAGCCCCATGGCGCTGTCGAGCAAGGTTGCGGCCAGGCCGCCGTGAACCGTGCCGGCGGGATTGCGGTGCCCGGCGTGGGGTTCTGCGGCGGCAACCACGCGGCCCTTGGCAACCTCGACGATGTCATAACCGAGCGTTTGCGCCATGGTGTTCAGCGGCAACGTGCCGTCGACAAGCCCCTGGACGAATTCAAGACCGCTCAAGGCGCGTTGCCGGTCGTCATCGATGACGCCGAAACGTTTGCCGACGGAAGATTGCGTCATGAATGGCTCTCCGCACGAATTGGCAGCGCCGCGGCCACGGCGCCGACGGCACTGCCAAATCCCTTGCCGTGCCAGGGTTGCCCGAGAGCAGCATTGAAACCACCCGTTTTCTGCGGGACCGATCGCCCTGGCATCAGCGCCTTGCGCGCCTGATGCTTGTCGATCGCCGCCTGCACCGCGGCGCGCGATTGATCGCCGGCGGTTGCGTATTTCGCCTTGGCGTCGTCGTAGCTCCATTGGCGCAATTCGTTCGCGTTGCGCTGGAAGTGCGGGTGGACGTAGCGCGCCATCAGCTCGTAGCTCTTTTGCGTCGCCGGCCAGTCGGCCCAATTGTGCGCCAGCAAGAGCACGCCGCCGAAGCCGCCGTTCGAGCCCCGCCACAGCCGCTCGAAATGGCGGATGCAATCGTCCGGCGTGCCGATGCAGGCAATACCCGAAGCCACCAGATACTCGGCCGGGTCGGTGGTGATGTCGGGCGGCACGATGGGGAAGGTCGCCACTTCGCTGAAATAGCGCTTGAAGTCCTCGAGGCCGAATTTCATGTCGGCCCGCGCCTGCTCGCGCGTCTCCGCCACATGGGCGAAGGTGACGATGCGCCACTTGCGGCGGTCCGCCGTCTTGCCGTTCTTCCGCGCGCTCTCCTCGTAGACGCCCCAGTTGCTGGCGTGGGCTTTCAGCGCGTCGTCCGAGGTGCCGCCGATCGAGAGCATGCCGATGCCGTGCTTGCCGGCCGACAACGCGCCGGTCGGCGAGCGCGCCGACGCCACCGCCATCTCCATCATCGGCTGCGAATAGCTTTTGAATTGCAGCCGCGCATCGTGCAGGTCGAACCAGTCGGTCTTTTTGGTGACGATGCCGCCCTGCATCAGCTCCATGATGACGTCGAGCGATTCGTCGAGCTTGCGCCGCTGGTCCTCGGCCTTGAGCCCCATCTTGATCGCGTCATACACCAGCGAGCCCGGGCCGACCCCGAACATGGCGCGGCCGCGCGTCATGTAGTCGAGCTGCATCATGCGGCCGGCGACGGTGAAAGGGTTGTGATAGGGCAGCGAGACGACGCCGGTGCCGAGCCGGATGTGGCGCGTGCGCTCGGCCGCCGCGGCGATGAACATTTCGGGGCAGGCGATGATCTCGTAACCGCCCGAATGGTGCTCGCCGATCCAGGCCTCGTGATAGTTCAGCCGGTCGAGATGGACCAGAAGCTCCATGTCGCGCTCGAGCGCCAGCAGCGGGTTTTCGGTCAGCGCATGGAATGGCGCGAGGAAAATGCCGGTTTTCAAAAACCTGTCGTTCATGGGCCGCCAACCTTTCTGAAGTCAGCTTCGGCCTCTTCGAGCGTGCGATATATTCTTGCCCAGGCGATGAGTTCAATCTGTTCCTTGGTGAACGAAGACGTTCGCAAAATCGCTTCATCCAAGATGCGAGTTACATAGACATGGGACGGCCATTCAGTAATTGGAAAGAGGGTATAACCTTGATGACGGGTCGAGAGGATCAGCCGAGAGATATCCCGATCTCCTAGTCCAAAGGGCTGACCAATCAGGACCGGCTCAATCTCGACGAGCATGTAATCGTCGCGCACCGGATCACGCAACCGTGCCATTGCGCGACATGCTCGCGGCTGGCTAAGCGGCCTGTATTCCCCAGCCGCAGTAAGGAAGAAGTCAGGAGATGCCATGTTGGAGCGGGGCATTCAGCTGGCCGAGATGGATTAGGAACTCCATGTCGCGTTCGATCCCCAGCAGCGGGTTTTCGCCGAGCGCATGAAACGGCGCGAGGAAAATGCCGGTCTTCAAAAATATGTCTGGCATGGGCATGGTCTTCTTCGAGGGGGGCTCGGTTGCCCCAATCGTAGCACAACCGATCGGCGCGGGTATCCGGGCAAGGCGGCCTCGGCTCAAGTGCCGCCCTTGATCTGCCGCGGTCTTCGCGTAGTAGGGAGTACCCGGTGTCACCGTCGCGGCACAGGGGGCGCAGACGGAGATCGAGTTGCACAGGATGGTATCGGCCGCGACCGGAGTAAACGCGTCATCCCCGATGTTTCGGGCCGTCATCTATGTCGTCGCTTTCGTCACCGGCGCGATCGTGATGAGTTTTGAAATGCTCGGATCGCGCTATCTCAATCCCTATTTCGGCAGCGGCATCTATACCTGGGCGGCGCTGATCTCGACGGTGCTGGCGGCGCTCACCGCCGGCTATTTCCTCGGCGGCTTCATCGCCGATCGCACGGTGTCGGCATCGGTCCTCGGCGCGATCGTCAGTGCCGCGTCGCTCTATCTCCTGGCATTGCCGAGCTTCGCCGACGTCATACTGGGGTTCGTGTCCAACACCATGGACGACGTGCAGGCTCGGCAGCCTCGCCGCCGCGCTCGCCATCATGGTCCTGCCGGTCGCGCTGCTTGGGGTCTATTCGCCGTTTGCGATCAGGCTGGTGTTGCGTGCCGCCCAGCATTCCGGAACCGTCTCCGGCACCGTGTATGGCGTGTCCACCGCCGGCTCGATCGCCGGCACGCTCGGCACGACATTCTTCCTCATTCCGGCGATCGGGACGCGCGCCATTACGCTTGTGCTGGGCGCCGCCGGCCTATGCTGCGGGCTGTTGCTGTTCGCGCTCGGCCGGCTGCATCGGCGGGCATTGGGCGCAGCAGCACTCGCCGCGTTCGCGGTGCTCGTGCTCGGCTGCGATCGCGCCTGGTCGGACGATGTGTTCGACGCGAGCGTGCGGGCGCAGATGCTCAAGCACGGCGACGGCCGGGTGGCGCATCTGGAAACCGAGTACAACAATCTGTTCATCGATAAGCACGGATCGCTGCTTGGGCTGAGCAGCATGTATACCGGCCGCCCCAACTACATCGAATCGATCGTCGATCTCAAAGACCCCGACGCCATGCCGGTGCCCTACAACCAGACCATGACGGCGGCGCTGGCTTACCCAAAGGCGCCGAAACGCATTCTGATGATCGGGCTCGGCGCCGGATCGATATCGACCTATCTCGGACGCGCCATGCCGGACGCCCAGATCGACGTGGTGGAGCTCGACCCCGGCGTCATCAGCGCGGGCAAGGACTATTTCGGTCTGCGCGAGACCGACAAAATTCGGCTCATTGCCAGCGACGGCCGCGTCTATCTCAACCGCCACAAGGACCTTTACGACCTTATCCTGTTGGATGCATTTCGCGAGCTCGGCATTCCCTTCCATCTGCTGACGCGGGAGTTTTATACGCTCGTCAAAGAGCATCTCGCCCCCGGCGGCGCCATGGCATCGAACGTGGCCGCCAACACCAAACTTTATCTCTCGACCTTGGTCACCTTGGCCGCGGTATTTCCGACCGTCGATGCCTATCCCGATTGGCTCGACCGCAGCGAGGCGCAGGTGATTGCAGTCGCCATGCCGGCTCAGCGACCGACCGCGGACGCGTTGCTGCATCCGCCACCGCGCTGCAGCAGCAATATCATTTCCGCTATCCGTTGCCGGCGCTCGCGGGCCATCGGGTCACAGAGCCGAATGCGGAAGGCGGCGATTTGCTGACCGACGATTTCGCGCCGGCCGATCTTTATCGAGTCACGCCCGTCAAATTGCCGAAGCGCCCATAAAGCGCGCGCGACCGCCGATGCGGCGATCGCGCGATGGTTTTTGCTGCAGTGCGTCAGAGCACGCCAATCCAGTCCCTGTGACGCGCGTCACACCGCTCCCTTGAGGAATTGCGTATACAAATAGCGCGGCGCCAAATGGGGGGACGGGAACAATGGCGGCCTATTTTATCTCCGATGCTTCGGTAAAAAACCTGGAAGCATTGGGAATGTTTCGCGCGCGGGCGGCTGTATCGATCGCTCGATATGGCGGCCGCTATCTGGCTCGAGCGGGTTTCGTTGAGCCGGTCGAAGGAACCTGGACGCCGAGCGCGATCATCATCATCGAGTTTCCCGATCTCGAGCGGGCAAGGGCCTGGTACAATTCCGCCGAATATGCCGCGGCGCTCGCGATCCGCGACGACGCCATCAGCCGCGACATGATTCTCGTCGAGGGCATGACTTGACCGGCGCGATGAAACGTCCGTGCCGGATCATGTCTCCGGCAACGACAGCTCACTGACACAAGAACTGCTCGCCCGAGCGGCCGAAGCAGAATTTCTTGCCGACATTGACGAGCTGAACGCGCCGGTTGACGCCCGACGTCGGGTGCGCCGGATCGCGCAATTGCTCCTCGCCCATGCCGACCGCTTCAAGAATGGCGGGATTGACCCCGAACGGATCGACCAGCGCCTCCCGGATGGCTTCGGCGCGCCGCTGGCTCAAGCCCACATTATACTGGCGGCCGCCGACCGAATTGGTGTGGCCGATCACCAGAAAGCCATAGCCGAGCAGGAGCGGATGATGCAGCGCGTCGGCGATAGCGCCCACGGTGCGATAGGACGACGGCTTGATGACCGCCGAACCGAAGTCGAACTCCACCTCGACGACGAATTGCGTGAGACCTTCGAGCTGCGGGAAATTCAGCGGCCGCGGCGGCAGCGCCCCCGGATTGTCGCGGATGTAGTCCTGCACCGCCTGGCGCATCTGGGCGCCGGTCATGGCAAGTCTGTTATTGCCGCTGACGGCGGCCAGGCTGTTGGCCATCTCGCCGGAATTGACCTGCTGCTGCGCCAGCGCGGCGGTCACGACGGCGGCGCAGATCAGTGCGCCGGCGGCGAAAGCGTGGTGGAGCCTCATGGCCGCGCCCTTTCCGTAGCCCAGCCGGTATCGACGAACGTCTGGTAGCAGCGCGGGCTCATCGCTTGCGGCGCCAGGCCGGCCATGCATTGCACGAGATTGGCATCGGCAAACGACGTGGCGCACAATCTCATGATATCCGCACTGCAAACGTCGCCGATATCGCGCTGCGCCGTCGCCCGCCGCGTGATGGATGCATAAACCACGCCGGTGGTTTGCTGGCATTGCGGCGACATCCTGGCCGCATTGGCGTCGAAGCACGCCCGCAGACGCGGGCCGAGCGGGACGCCCCTGCAGTACCTGGCAATGTCGTTTTTGCACACCGTGGCGATCTGTGAAATTGCTTCGGCGTAGCTCATCGTCTGGGCGGCCGCCGCGTCCGCGCCCCCGATCAGAATCAGCAATGCCAGGCCGAATGCGGTTCGCTTCATTGCCTTGCCCTCCTCCCCAAATACCCCGCGATCTTCTACGCCGCCTCTGAACTGTCGCCCAGGAACCGGCCGGGATCAAGACGAATACGCCGCAGGACAGACATCCACCGGTAAGTAGACGCCGTTGCTTCCCCATCTATAGGATTTCAATGCGGTCAAGATCGCCTCGCTTGGGCGAAGGCAAAAACTTGGGCGACGGCAAAAACTTGGACGACGGCAAAAATTGGGACGGGTGGAATGCCGACACGACGTCATCTGTTGGGAATTCTCGGTGGCGCATGCATGCCGCTGAGCTTTCCGGCGCGCGCCGCCGAATTTCCGTCCGGCCCGATCACCTTCGTGGTGTCGTTCCCGGCCGGTGGCAGCATCGACGTCGTGGTGCGGGCGATGGCGGGACGGCTGCAGGACGCAGCTCGGCAAGGCGATCGTGGTCGAGAACCGCGCCGGCGCCGGCGGCGTGTTGGCGACGGGCGACGTCGTCAAGGCAGCGCCTGACGGACAAACGCTGCTGGCGGCCGCGAGTTCGCTTGCCGCCAATCCGACCCTGGTCAAAGCGCTGCCCTACGACACGCTCAAGGACCTGCAGGCGGTGGCGCTGATCTTCCGCACGCCGCTGGTGCTGGTGGTCGATCCGAAATTGCCGGTTCATACGGTGACGGAGCTGGTGGCGCTGTTGAAAGCAAAACCCGGCCAAATCAATTTCGGCCACGGCGGTCCCGGATCGGCGATCCATCTGGCCGGCGAATTGTTCCAGGTCATGACCGGCACCGAGATGACCGGCGTGTCCTATCGCGGCGCGCCGCTTGCGCTCAACGACGTGATGGCCGGTCACGTGGCGCTGATGTTCGCCGACGCCGGCAGCGTGATGGGGCAGATCAATGCCGGCACGGTGCGGCCGCTCGGTGTGTCCTCGACGATCCGCGTTCCGGCGCTGCCCGATGTTCCCACAATCGATGAAGCAGGCGTGCCCGGCTTCGACGCGGTCGGCTGGACCCTGATCTGCGCGCCGGCGGCGACGCCGGAGCCGATCGTCGCGCGGCTCAACGCGGAGCTGGCGAAGGCCGCCGCGGCACCCGAGGTGCAATCGCTCATGATCAAGCTCGGCACCGTTCCTGTTCACAGCCCCGCGCCCGCCGAGCTGCAGAAATTTCTGGCGTCCGAAATCGAGCGGTGGGGTGATCTCATCAAACGGGCCGGCGTCGCCAACACGCTTTAGGCGACGACCATACGGCTTTCATGAACTGACAATGAGGGTTGAATGAGCGAACAAGATATATTGCGCGCAAAGACCGCCACCCTGACGCGCATGTTGAACCTGCAAGGCACCATCGGGATGTTCGGCCACGTCTCGATCCGCGTGCCGGGTACCGACACATGCTTCATCAGCCCCGGTGCCAGCACCGAAAAAACCACGGTCAGCCCGGAGCAGATTTTTACCTACAATATCGACGGCACCATCATCGAGCATCCCGGCGGCTTGGTGCCGCTGGAATGGCGCATTCACACGCAGATCCATCGCGACCGGCCCGATGCCATGTGCGTCTGCCATCTGCACGCGCCGCATGCGCGCGCGCTCGGCGTTGCCGGCAAGCCTTTGCTGCCGGTGTTTCTGCACGGCTCGTTTCTCTGCACCGGCGTGCCGACTTGGGACAATCCGCGACTGGTGGTTATGGACAGCCAAGCCGCCGATCTTTCGCGCGCGCTCGGCAACCACCGGGTGGCGCAGATGCGCGGCCACGGCAGCGTCGTCGTCGGCGCGACGGCGGAGGAAGCGTTTTTCGCCTGCACGTTTTTGGAAGAGAACGCGCAAATCCAGCTGCAGGCGGAGATCATGGGCGGCGCCATTCCGTTGAGCGAAGACGAGGCGCGAGACTGCGCCGCCGGCACCTTCAATCCGCGGCTGTTTGCGCTGTTGTGGACTTTCTACGAGAACAAGGTAAGGCTCGACTAGCGCGACGCGGGGATCGACTGCTAAATTTGCGGTGATGCACGACACTGCACTCATCCAATGCCGTGATAGGCTACGTTCCAGGCTTGAAGGACTCCCATGAAGCGGCGCGACTTTATCGCGGCATTCGGCGCCATGGCGGCGACATGGCCGCTCGCCGTCCGCGCACAGCAGGACAGTGGGCCGCGGCACCTCGGCGTGCTGATGCCATCTGCGCCTGACGATCAGGAGGTGAAGAAAGAACTGGCCGCGTTTACCAGACAAATGCAAAGCCTGGGTTGGACGGAGGGCGGCAACCTCCGCGTCGACTACCGCTGGTCGGGCGGCGACAGCCAGAAAATCCAAGCTCAGGCCAAGGAATTGGTCGACGCCCGTCCGGATATCATCTTCGTGCGCAGTACGCCCGCCACAGCCGCTCTTCTGAAGAACACGCGCAGCATCCCGATCGTCTTTGCCGTGGTGTCTGATCCGGTCGGCGAGGGATTTGCCGCCAGCGTTGCGCGTCCGGGAGGTAACGTCACCGGGTTCACCAATGCCGAGGCTTCGCTGTCGGGAAAATGGCTGGGACTTCTCAAGGAGGTCGCGCCCAAGATGGGGCGCGTGGGATATTTGTTCGATCCGAAAGTGGCGCCTGGCGGGGGAAGCTTTTACACGAATACTGTCAACGCCGCGGCTGCCGCATCTGCGGTGGTCCCAGCCGCCATGCCCGTTCACGGCAGCGACGACGTCGAGCGCGCGATTGGCGATTTTGCCCGCACGCCCGACGGCGGCTTGATCGTGCTGCCGGACGCCACGACGAACCTTCATCGCGCGCAGATCATCGCGCTGGCAGGCCGCTATCGGCTTCCGGCCATCTACGCATTCCGCAACCTCGCCGAGGAGGGCGGACTGATGTCCTACGGCGCCGATGTGGCCGAATTGTTTCGGCTTGCGGCGAACTATGTGGATCGGATTCTCAAAGGCGCCAAGCCTGCCGACCTGCCCATTCAGCTGCCGGAGAAATTCGAGTTTGTGCTCAATCTGAAGACGGCCAAGGCGCTCGGCATCCAGATTCCACCTGGGGTGCAGGCGATTGCCGACGAGGTCATCGAATGAAGCGGCGCGATTTTATCGTGGCACTCGGCGGTGTGGCGGCATGGCCGCTCACGACGCGCGCCCAGCAGGCGAAGGTGCCTGTCATAGGTTTCCTTGGAACAACCTCGCAATCGACGTGGAGCCAACCCGTCGCTGCGTTTGAACAGCGGTTGAGCGAGCTCGGTTGGATCCCAGGTCGAACGATCACGATCGAGTATCGGTGGACAGAGGGCCGCAACGAACAGGCGCCGGCGATTGCCGAAGCGTTCGTTCAGCGCAAAGTGGATATCATCGTCGCGGGCGGTAATGCGGTGGCGGCTGCGAAGCGGGCTACAACGTCTATTCCGATCGTCTTCCCGGTTGCCGTCGACCCCATCGGCAGCGGCTTCGTCGACAACCTGTCGCGGCCAGGCGGCAATGTGACCGGCCTTTCGCTTCAGGGGCCCGAGGTGGCCGGCAAGCGGCTGGAGCTGTTGCGCGCGATGGTCCCCGGCCTGCGCCGATTGGCGATCATGGTCGATGTCGGCTATCCCGCCGCCAAAAAGGAATTTGCCGAATGTCAGACCGCCGCCCGCGCTCTCGGCCTCGAGGTGAACGTATTGGAGCTGAGGAGCCCTGAGGATATCGCGGTGGCCTTCAATTCGCTCCATGGCAACGCCGATGCTCTGTATGTCGTGGCCGACGCCATGACGAACGCCAGTCATGCGCGCATCGCCACGTTGGCGCTGGGCGCTCGCCTGCCAACGATGTTTGGCACGAGTGATTTGATCGGGGCGGGAGGTCTCATGGCCTACGGGCCGAGCCTCCTTGCCTTATTCCGTCGCACGGGTGACTACGTCGATAAAATTCTTCGCGGCACCAAGCCCGGCGATATTCCGGTGGAGCAGCCAACCAAGTTCGATCTCGTCATCAACCTCAAAACCGCCAAGGCCCTGGGCCTCGCCGTTTCGCCGACACTTCTCGCCCTTGCCGACCAGGTGATCGAATGAGGCGGAACGATTCTTCTTTTTGGTCGCTATCGACGGGTTTTCTGTCCCTATCGAACGAAAAGCAAGACTGATATTTTGTGCGTTCCGGGGAACGCACGATGAAACTCCCGCGCCGGAAATTTCTGTCATTGGCGGGCGCTGTTGTCGCCGCACCCGCGCTGTCACGCTTCGCATCCGCTCTGGATTATCCGACGCGGCCGATCACGATCATCGTGCCGTTTCCCGCCGGCGGGCCGGTCGATACGCTGGCGCGGCTTTTGTCCGAGCCGATGCGGAGCGCGCTCGGCCAGCCGCTGGTCGTCGAGAATCTCGGCGGCGCCGGCGGCAGCATCGCGGTCGCTCGCGTCGCGCGCGCCGAGCCCGACGGCTACACCATGATCCTCGGCAACTGGACGAGCCTCGTCGGCACGCCGGCGGTCTATCCGGTGCCGTTCGATGTGAAAAACGATTTCGCTCCCGTTGCGCTGCTGGCATTTTCGCCGCTGATGCTGGTCGGCCGGAAGTCGCTGCCGGCGAATAACGTGAAGGAGCTGATCGCCTGGCTCAAGGCCAATCCCGGCAAAGCGACGTCGGGCACCATCGGCGTCGGCAGTCCGAGCCAGGTCGGCGCCATTTATTTTCAGAAACTCACCGGCACGCAAATCCAGTTGGTGCCCTATCGCGGCGCGGCGCCGGCGCTGACCGATTTGCTCGCCGGTCAGATCGACCTGCGCATGGGCGCGGAAGCTTCGCAGATGCTGCCTTATCTCAAGAGCGCCTCGGTCAAGGCGTTCGCCATCATGGATAAGACGCGCTGGGCGCCGGCGCCCGACATTCCGACCATCGAGGAGGCCGGCGTGCCCGAACTGGCGCTGTCGTTCTGGCAGGCCTTCTGGGTGCCGAAATCGACGCCTGAAACCATTATCGCCAAGCTCAATGCCGCGGCGGTCGCTGCCTTGGCCGACACCGCGCTACGCCGGCGCCTGGACGATCTCGGCCAGGAGATTCCGCCGCGCGAGCAGCAGACGCCGCAGGCGCTCGGCGCCTTTCACAGGTCCGAAATCGACAAGTGGTGGCCGATCATCAAGGCCGCCGGCATCAAGCCGGAATGAGCCCGTTCCGGCTTTGACGGCTTGGGCACCAGCGCGCCACAATGGCGGCGTAACCTTCGGGATCGGTCAAAGGATTGTCATGCCCCCGCTCAGCAATCTCGCCACCCGCGACGTCGAGACCTTGGTGCATCCCTACACCAATCTGTCTGGCTTTCGCGACACCGGGCCGCTCATCGTCGAGCGCGGGCAGGGCGTTTATGTCTACGACACCGATGGCAAGCCTTACATCGAAGGCATGGCGGGGCTGTGGTGCACCGCGCTCGGCTACGGCAACGAGGAACTGGTCGAGGCTGCGGCGGCGCAGATGCGCAAGCTCTCCTTCGCTCATCTGTTCACCGGCAAGAGCCACGACCCGGCCATCGAGCTTGCGGAGAAACTGAAAGAGATCGCGCCGGTGCCGATCTCGAAGGTGTTTTTCTGCAATTCCGGATCGGAAGCCAACGACACCCAGGTCAAGCTGGTCTGGTATCTCAACAACGCGCTCGGCCGGCCGAGCAAAAAGAAGATCATCAGCCGGATGAAGGGTTATCACGGCGTTACCATCGTGGCGGCGTCGCTGACCGGGCTGCCGGGGAACCACCGCGACTTCGACCTGCCGCTGCCGGGCTTTTTGCACACGAGCTGCCCGCATCATTATCGTTTTGCGCAAGCCGGCGAGAGCGAAGAGCAGTTCGCCACGCGCCTTGCCGACGAGCTCGACGCGCTGATCGTCAAGGAAGGCCCCGACACGGTGGCGGCTTTCATCGCCGAGCCGGTGATGGGCGCCGGCGGCGTGATCGTGCCGCCGAAAACCTATTTCGAAAAGATCATGAAGGTTTGCGAGAAGCACGACGTATTCATGATCTCGGACGAAGTGATCTGCGGCTTCGGCCGGCTCGGCACGGCGTTCGGCTGCGACAAGCTGAACTTCAAGCCGCATTCGATCTCGGTCGCCAAGGCGCTGTCGTCGGCCTATCTGCCGATCGCCGGCGTCATGATTCCGGAGACGATGTATCAGGCGCTGCTCGTCGAGAGCAAAAAGATCGGCGCGTTCGGCCACGGCTTCACTTACGGCGGTCATCCGGTATCCGCCGCGGTGGCGCTCAAGGCGCTCGAAATCTACGCCCGCGACCGCGTCTTCGAAACCGCAGCCGCGCGGGCGCCGCAATTCCAGGCTCGGCTTGCCATGCTCAATCAACATCCGCTGGTCGGCGAAGCACGTGGGCTTGGCCTGATCGGCGGCGTGGAACTGGTCGCCGACAAGCGCGACAAGCGCGCTTTCGCCCCCCAGCACGGCGTCGGCGCCAAAGCGGTGCAGTTCGCCGAAGCCGAAGGCTTGATCGTGCGCGCCGTGCTGGGCGACGTCGTGACGCTGTGCCCGCCACTCATCATCAGCGCGGCCGAAACCGACGACCTGTTCGACCGGCTCACCCGGGCGCTCGACAAGACGCTGGATTGGGTTAACGGCGCGCGCCTCGCGCAGACGTGAAGGCGCGGTAACACCCTGTCATCACTTGCGCGCTATAAGCCGCCCATGAAGGCCGACGTCCCGCCAGGAACAAAACCCGCGCCCGGCGCGCAGCCGCGCGTCACGCGGCGCCGCGTGCTTGCAGGCACCATCGGACTGCTGGGTTTGTCCGGGGCGACGACCGCGGTCTATGCCGCCGCCATCGAACCCGACGGCCTCGTCGTCACGCGCTATGCGCCGGCTTTGCCCGGCTGGCCTGCCGGCCGCAAGCTTTCGATCACGGTGATCGCCGATCTTCATGCCGGCGGTCCCGACATGCAGATCGAACACATCCGCCGCATTGTCGATCGCGCGAGCGCGCTGCAATCGGACATCGTGCTGCTCCTCGGCGACTTCATCGCCTCGTACCGCTTCGCCATCACGAAGGTGTCCGATCCGACCTGGGCGGCGGAGCTGGCGCGGCTTTCGGCGCCGCTCGGCACCTGGGCGATCCTCGGCAATCACGATTGGTGGCACGACCTGCATGGCGTGCGCGACGCGCTCGCCGGCGTGAAGATTCCAGTGCTGGAAAACGATGCCGTCCTGCTCGGCCCGGCCGGGCAGCGCTTCTGGCTCGCGGGCATCGGCGACCAATTGGCCATTCCGCTCGGCCACGGCCAATTTCGCGGCGTTGACGATCTGCCGCTGACGCTGTCGCGCATCAAGACCGACGACCCGGTCCTGCTCATGGTCCACGAGCCGGACATTTTCCCGCGCGTGCCGTCGCGCGTCGCGCTCACCTTCGCCGGCCATACCCATGGCGGACAGATCCGCGTGCCGTTCCTCTGGCCGCACTTCGTGCCGTCGCGCTACGGTGCACGCTACGCCTACGGCCACGTCGTCGAGCACGATCGGCATTTGATCGTCTCCGGCGGGCTCGGCACCAGCATCATCCCGGCGCGGCTCGGCGTGCCGCCGGAGATCTTGCATATCGAGCTTGGCTGACGAGCCAAAAAGAAACGGCGCCGACCGAGGTCGGCGCCGTTAGCATCCCCCGACGCTAAAACTTTGTTGGCCTAGTTTGGCCTCGCCGCTGAATCCAGACCGCTGGCGACGCGCGCCGGCGCGGTCGGCTGGCTGTTCGGCGCCAGCACCACGACGACCGTGCCCATTTTGACGCGGCTGTAAAGATCGATGACGTCTTCGTTGGTCATGCGGATGCAGCCTGACGAAATCGCCTGGCCGATATATTCCGGCTGATTGGTGCCGTGGATGCGGTACAGCGTGTCCTTGTTGCCGGAGAACAGATACAGGCCGCGCGCGCCCAGCGGATTATGCGGGCCGCCGGTGACGAAGGCCGGCAACGGGCCGAGCCGCTGCTGCTCGCCGGGCGTCGGCGTCCAGCCCGGCCATTCTTCCATGCGGCCGACCTTGGCGATGCCGCTCCACACCTGGGCGTCTTCGCCGACGGTGATGCCGTAGCGGATCGCCTGGTGGTTCGCCATCACGTAGTAGAGGAACTTGTTGTCGCTATCGATGACGATCGAGCCCGGCGCTTCCTTGCGATCGAAGCTGACGATGTGCCGCCGATAAGGCTCAGGGATCGTCGCCTGCGCGTAGGGCAGGTTCGACATCAGCTCCTTGTCGCGCGGCTTCCACGCGACTTGAGTTGAAGGCTCAAGCGTCTCCTGCATGCAGCCGCCGAGCATCAGGCCCACAATCAGAAAAGCTATCGTACGCATAGTCATGGCTCGCCTACTTCCCACCAGCCCCCGCCACTCGCGCCCGCCCGACGAAAATGCCTCGATTCCAATAGCCAAATCGCGCTGCAGTTTCCAGCCGATAAGGTGTCTGTCCCGCATAGTCGGCGCCGGGTGTTGCAGGAATGCCGCACTATCCTCGGGTTCCGTTGGATAATCGGCTTATTCGTCACCGAACCCATCAGTGGCGACCAGGATACGCCGCACCCATTAAGCAAGGGTTTACCATGGCCGGTATCTGGTGCCGCCGTGAGTCCGGTTGAAATGTCACGACAGCGCACGATTTGCCGCCCATTTCCGCCGCACTCGCCGCTTATGAATTGAGCATCACGCAACGGAATGGGAACGGGGTTTCATAATGCAAGACGCTTTCGCCGAAACGGCCAAAAAGACCAGTCCAAAGAAGGGCAACGACCGCAAAGTTCACAGCGCAGGCCTGGCGCTCGCCGGTTGCTACGGACAGATCGGCATCTCCGCGGTGTTGGCTGCCGTCCGCTACCAGGGCAGTGCCAAGAACCCGGCCTATGCGCCGACTTCGAGCAAATGGCGCGACCGCATCGCCGAGGCAGCTGCCTAGCGCGCTGGGCTTTTCCGGCTTTGGTTCGAGATAAAGGGGACCGCGTGTCCCCTTTATTGTTTTTCGCGCATTTCGTTTCGCGGGTTTGCTCCCGTAACTGGTGGGACTACCCTCAAAAATCCTTCCACGCAGTCGGGGAAAGGCCTATCTTTCGATCATGACCAAACTGCTTGAACAAGCTGTCGAGACCGTGCGTGGTCTGCCTCCTGAAATACAGGACGAACTCGCCCGCATGCTGCTGCAATTGGCCGGAGAAGATCAGCCTGTGCTGCAGTTGAGCGCGGAGGAAGCAGCCTCATTCGACGAATCTCTTGCCCAGGCAGATCGCGGTGAATTTGCCACGGACGAACAGGTGCGCGCCATTTGGGCGAAGCATGGCCTGTGAAACTGCGTTATACCCTGCGGGCTGCTGCCGAACTCGATGAGGTGTTGACCTATATCGAGGAGCGGTCGCCGCAGGGCGCTCTCCGCGTGCTGACACGCATTCAGGTCATTATCAATCTCTTGCTGCGGCATCCCCATGCCGGCCAGCTTACGAGCAAGGGCCATCTGCGGCGCATGGTTGCATCGCCTTATCCATACTTGATTTTTTATCAGGCGACCGAGGACGAGATTGTTATTCATGGCGTGCGCCATAGCGCTCGCCGGCCGTCATCCATGCCCGAGTGACGTGGGCGAACGCAGAGCCGATACCATGGCCGACTTTTCCACTGCTGAAATCGAGGCCGGACGGCTTTTGTTTGCCGGCGAGTGGGATTTTATCTCCGCGGCCGGCTCGCTCAACTCGGTGCCGCCGATGGGCGCGCCGGAGATTGCGTTTGCCGGCCGCTCCAATGTCGGCAAGTCGAGCCTCATCAATGCGCTGACCGGCCGCCGCGCATTGGCGCGCACCTCGAATACGCCCGGCCGGACCCAGGAACTCATTTTTTTCGGCGACCCGGGCCGGCTCGTGCTGACCGACATGCCGGGTTACGGCTATGCGGCGGCGGCCAAGAGCAAGATCGCCGCCTGGACCGGTCTCATCCATGACTATCTGCGCGGCCGTGCCACGCTGGCGCGAGTCTATGTCTTGATCGACGCGCGGCATGGACTGAAAGACGTCGATGACGCGATTCTCGATACGCTGAGCAAAGCCGCCGTCAGCCACGAGATCGTGCTGACCAAATGCGACCAGGTCGAAGAAGCGGCGCTCGCCGAGCGAACCGAGGCCGTCAAAGCGGCGATACGAAAGCGGCCGGCGGCGTTTCCCGACCTGATCGCCACCTCGGCACGAACCGGCGCCGGCATCGATTTGCTGCGCGCCGCCATCGCGCGGCTTTTGGCCGAGCGCGGAGCCAAGACTGGAGCCAAGACTGGTGCCATGCGGGGACGGCAAACATGAACGGCGGGCTGGAAGGCGTGATCGCCGCGGAAACGGTGCTGAGCCACGCCGACGGCGAGAGCGGTGCGGTTTGGGTGCGCGGTCATACCATCGAACGCCTGGCCGCCGAGCACGGCTATGAAGGCGCGGTGGCGGTGATGTGGGAAGGCTTCGCCGGCCGCGGCCTCACCCGCGCCGGCATGCGGGAGGCGCTTGCTGCCGCGCGTGTAACGGCGTTCGCGCGGAGCGGCGAATGGCTTGCCTGCGCGGCGCCGCGGCCGCTGGCCGAAGGTTTGCGCATTGCGCTTGCGGCATTGCCGGACGATGCGGAGCCTGCGGCAATTCTCGCGACTTTGCCGGTGGCGATCGCCGTCCTCGTGCGCAGCCATGCCGGCAAGCCACCGATCGCGCCCGATCCGTCGCTCACGACCGCCGCCGATCTTTTACACATGATCGCCGGCGCGCCGGTCGCGCCGCAACGCGCAGCCGCGCTCGATACTTATCTGGCGACCGTCATCGACAACGGCCTGGGCAATTCCACCTTCGCGGCGCGCGTCGTCGTCTCGTCGCGCGCCTCGCTCGCGGCCGCGGTGCTGGGCGGCTATTGCGCGTTTTGCGGCCCGCTGCACGGCGGCGCGCCGGGGCTCGCGCTCGATATGCTCGACGCGATCGCGGCGAGCGGCGACGTCGACGGCTGGATCGACCAAAAGCTCGCTGCCGGCGGCCGCCTCATGGGTTTCGGTCATCGCGTCTTTCGCCATCGCGATCCGCGCGCCGACCTGTTGCGCGCGGCGCTGCGGCGGCTTGATCCGGACTCCCCGCGGCTCGGCTTTCTCATCGACGTCCAGCGCCGCGCGGTCGCGGCGCTGCAGCGCCGCAAGCCCGGCCGCCGGGTCGAAGCCAATATCGAGATGGACGCAGCGCTCCTGCTCGACGCCATCGGGCTGCCGCGCGAGGCCTTCACGCCGGTCTTTGCCTTCGCGCGCTGCGCCGCCTGGCTGGCGCATGCCATGGAGCAGAGACAAACCGGCCGCATGATCCGCCCGGCCTCGACCTATATCGGGCCGATTCCGGTCGAGTGAGTTGTCGCGCGGCCAAGCCGCCGCTACATAGTCTCCCGAATGCCGGGAAAGCCGATCCGATGAGCCAGAGCGACCCGATAAGCCCCGAGGTGCAGGCCCGTATCCTGTCCGAAGCGCTGCCCTATATGCAGCGCTACGACGAGGAGATCATCGTCGTGAAATACGGCGGCCACGCCATGGGCGATGAGCATCTCGCCCGCGACTTCGCCCGCGACATCGTGCTTCTGGAGCAGACCGCGATCAATCCGATCGTGGTGCACGGCGGCGGCCCGCAGATCGAGGCGATGCTGAAAAAGGTCGGCGTACAGTCGCAATACGCCGCCGGCTTGCGCATCACCGACGCCAAGACGCTGGAAATCGTCGAAATGGTGCTGGCCGGCTCCATCAACAAGCAGATGGTCGGCTACATCAACGAGGCCGGCGGCAAGGCGGTCGGCCTGTGCGGCAAGGACGGCAACATGGTGGTGGCGCGCAAGCTCACCCGCACCGTGATCGATCCGGATTCCGCCATCGAGCAGGTCATCGATCTCGGCTATGTCGGCGAGCCGGAAAAGGTCGATACCATGGTGCTGACGCAGATTCTCGGCCGCGAGCTCATTCCGGTGCTGGCGCCGGTCGCCGCCGCCGCCAATGGCGGCACCTTCAATGTCAATGCCGACACGTTCGCAGGCGCAATTGCCGGCGCGCTCAAGGCCAAGCGCCTGTTGCTGCTCACCGACGTGCCCGGCGTGCTCGACAAGTCGAAGCGCCTGATCAAGGAGCTGTCGGTCGACGAGGCGCGCCGCCTGATCGCCGACGGCACCATTTCGGGCGGCATGATTCCGAAAGTGGAAACCTGCATCGAAGCGCTCGACAACGGCGTCGAGGGTGTCGTCATCCTCGACGGCAAGGTGCCGCATGCGGTGCTGCTCGAATTGTTCACCGAGCTCGGCGCCGGCACGCTGATTCACCAGTAAGTTTCGCCCGCCTTGGCGGGCCCGTTGCCGCGCCTGCAGCCAACAAGTCTCAGATGAATTCGTCCTCACCGGCCTCGCGCATCATCGTGCCCCTCTTGCCCGGCATCTTCGCCGGCGATGTCGCTCGGCCTGTCCGATGTCCTCGCCAAGATCGTCTTTGCCAGCGGCAGCGACGTGCTCAGCATGCTGACGTTTCGCAGCGTGATCGGCATGGCCTTCGTCGCGTCGTGGCTGCAATTCGGGCCGCGGCCGAAAGCCGACGCCCGCGTGCGCTGGATTTCGATGGGCGTCGGCGTGATTTTCTCTGGGTTGATCTTCTGCCTGTTCAAGGCGATCGCCACGATCGACGTGCCGACCGCGGTGCTGTCCTATTTCGCCTATCCGCTGTTGACCGGGATGGCGGCGTCGCTGCTCGGTCTCGAGCCGCTGCGCTGGCGGGGCTTTCTCTGCGCCGTCGCCGCGTTCTGCGGCCTCGCCATCATGATCGGCGCGCATCCGGCGGGTCTCATCTTCGCCGGCGTCGTTCTTGCGCTCGGCGCCGCATGCTGTCGTACCGCCGGCCTCCTGGTCATGCGCGCATTTTTATCCGGGGCCGACGCGCGGCTGACGACATGGTAGTCGCTGGTGTCGTCGACGGCGATTTTCGTCGTGGCGACGCTGGCCACGCAGACCTGGCACGCGCCGCAGACCACTGTGGGCTGGGTGGCGCTGGTGGCGTTGAGCCTGTCTTCGACCGCCGCCATCCTGTTCATCTTCGTCTCCACCGTGCGCATCGGGCCGTTTCGCACCGCGCTGATCATGAATTTCGAGCCATTGACCACGCTGGTGCTGAGCGCGCTGCTGCTCGGCGAGGTGATTACGCCGGTCCAGGGGCTCGGCAGCGCCATCATGCTGGCGGCGCTGGTCGCATTCCAGTTATGGCGCTGACGATGTAACATCGTGGGCGAAAAAGCCGGGAGGATCCTATGAACACCGCAAAAAACGCGCATCGCTTCTCGCCGACATGCAGTTGCTGCGTCTCGCGCCGGACATTTCTCGCCAGCGCCGCGGCTGTCGGCGCAACGGCGCTGCTGCCCGGCGAAGATGCCGCGGCCCAAGCCGCGCCGGCGAAGCTGATCGACACCCATCATCATTTTTATCCGCCGGCCTATCAGAAAGCCTGGGCCGATTGGGAGGACGCGCGCAAGATTCCGCATCTCGGCGTGCAATTGTCGTGGACGCCCGCGCAGGACATCGAGGCGATGGACAAGAACGGCATCACCACCGCGGTGCTGTCGCTGCCGTCGACGCCCGGCGTGTGGTTCGACGGCGCCGCCGGCTCGGCCCACGATATCGCGCGGATGTGCAGCGATTTCGCCGCCGAGATGGTGCGCGACCATCCCGGCCGTTACGGCCTGTTCGCGCCGCTGTCGATGATCGATATCGATGCGACCTTGAAAGAGATCGAATACGCCTTCGATACGCTGCATGCCGACGGCGTCAACCTGCAAACCAATTACGGCGACAAGTGGCTCGGCGATGCGACGTACAAGCCGGTGCTGGAGGAGCTCAACCGCCGCAAGGCGGTGGCCTACGTGCATCCGCTGGTCGCGAGCTGCTGCGGCCGGCTCAGCGTCGGCGCCTTTCCGGCGGTGATCGAAGTGCCGCACGACACCACGCGCACGGTCACGAGCCTGCTTGCTCAGCGGCAGCTTCGCGCAGCAGCGCGACATCAAATGGCTGTTCTCCCACGGCGGCGGCACCATCCCGTTCCTGGCCGGCCGCATCGAGGCGTTCTACGAGCAGCGTGCGCGCGGCGCCTCGCGGCTTTGCGCCCGACGGCATCGAGGCCGAATTCCGCCGCCTCTATTACGACACCGCGAACGCGACCCATCCGGCGGCGATGGCGGCGTTGATGAAGCTCGTGCCGGTGTCGCAGATCACCTACGGCACCGACTATCCGTATTTCCCGCTCAACCAGATCGACGCCTTGCGGCAGCTCAATCTGCCGGCGGCCGATCTGCAAGCGATCATGAGCGGCAATGCGGCGCGGCTGGTGCCGCGGCTGAGCGCGTGAACTGGAAGTCCGTATCGTGGGCGGCCGTCGCGCTGGCCGCCTTCTCCGCTGCGGCGCCAGCGCAAGCCCAGGCGCCGCCGGCCGGGCAAAAAAACGACGTCGCGATCGCGCTGGTGCTCGCGGTCGATGCCTCCGGCAGCGTCGACAACCGGCGTTTCGAGTTGCAGAAGCAGGGCTATGCGGCGGCATTCCGCAACCCGCAGGTTTTGAATTCGATCCGCTCGCTGATGACCCAGTCGATTGCGGTCACCATGGTGCAATGGACCGGGCCGCGGCTGCATGTGGTGGTGGTCGATTGGATGCTGGTCAAGGACGAGGCCGGCGTGAATGCGCTCGCCGCAGCCATCGAAGCCGCGCCGCGCCAATTGTTCGGCGGCGGCACCTCGATCTCCGGCGCCATCGACTATTCGCGCCTGCTGCTGGCGCAATGTCCGTGCAACGCGGCGCGGCGGGTGATCGACATTTCCGGCGACGGTTCCAACAACTCCGGCCGCTCGGTGACCCAGGCGCGCGACGAAGCGGTCCACGACGGCGTCGGCATCAACGGCTTGCCGATCCTCTCGATTGAGCCCTTTCTCGACCGCTATTATTATGACAATGTCATCGGCGGTCCGGGCGCGTTCATGATTCCCGGCCGAGAATTATGACACTTTTGCCGACGCGATCTTGAAGAAGCTGATCACCGAGATCGCGATGAACGGCGAAGCTGCCACCCGATCAATTGCAATTGATCCAAACTCTCCCGATGCGTCACAAACTCGGCCAAGTTCCCGCCCAAGCTTGGCGTATTCCGTAACGTTCCTATCTGAAGAGCCGCGGTGAGGGCGGTCGATGCGCGGGTTCCATAACAATTCCTTCGATCCCCAGACGCTGATCATCCTGGAAGCCGCGTTCGACGAGGCGTGGCTGACCTTGAAAGCGATCGGCAACACCACGGTCAAGCCCGACGAGCTGGCGCGCTCGGTGCTGGCGCTGGCCATGGAGGGCGAGCGCGATCCGGTGCGGCTGCACGACGGCGCGCTCAAAGGCCTGGTGCCGGCGGCGTCGTGGCGCGAGGCCGGCTGAGTTGCCGTCAGGGGTGCGCGGCCAGGATCGCCATGCCGGCAACGAGAACGCCGGCCACGATGCCGAAAAACATTGCCAGCAGAAACGGAACTGATTTCTTGAGCCGCCACGCATCCATTGCTCCCTGCGCCCTGCCTGCTAGAACTGATTCGGCGTAGCGCCGTGCCTCATCGCCAGGAACTGTGGCAACAACGAGTCGCCGGGAATGAACGATCACGCCGTCCGCGGCTCGGCCCAGCGCGGTTTCGCCCACGTCGAGACCTGGGTCTTCGACCTCGACAACACGCTTTATCCGCATCACCTCAATCTGTGGCAGCAGGTCGACGTGCGCATCCGCGACTACATCGTCGATTTTTTGAAGATCACCCACGACGAGGCGTTCCGGCTGCAGAAGGATTATTACAAGCGCTATGGCACCACCATGCGCGGGCTGATGGCGGAGCACGGCCTGCAACCGGATGAATTTCTGGAGATGGTGCATCAGATCGATCACTCGCCGCTGACGCCCAACCCCGCGCTTGGCGCGGCGATCGCGCAACTTTCCGGCCGCAAGCTCATCCTGACCAACGGCACCCGCGCGCATGCCGACGCGGTGTTGCGCCGGCTCGAAATCGAACATCACTTCGACGACGTGTTCGACATCAGGGCGGCCGAGCTCGAACCGAAGCCGCAGCCGGTGGTCTACGAGCGCTTCCTCGCCCGCCACGACGTCGATCCGGAGAAGGCCGCGATCTTCGAGGATCTCGCCCGCAATCTCGAAGTGCCGCACGCGCTCGGCATGACCACGGTGCTGGTGGTGCCGCAAGGCGCCGGCGTGGTGTTGCGCGAGGACTGGGAGCTCGCCGGCCGCGACGCGCCCCATGTCGATCACGTCACCGACGATCTCGCCGGTTTTTTGCGGGGGATCGATCAGAGATAACCGGCAAGCCCGGCCATATGCCAGGCGACCGGAATGAGAACCGCGATGGCGAGGCCGGAATCGCGCCGATAGACCGGTTGGATTTGGCCGTTGCCGCGCAATACGCTCAAGCCGCCATAGACGATCGCATAAACCAGGATCCAGAACGCCAGCTTGTAAATGCCCAGCCAATAAAACACGCCGGCGCCGAGCCCTATTGCCATCGTGATCATTGCACGCCCTTTGCTCGCATGGTTTGCAATGCCGGCCATGCAAGAAAAGTTCCAATTTGGATAGCCGCTCGGTCCAAGTAGTGCGTCAGTTTGGATGTCTTGGAACGACAGCTGTTGCCTCGCCGATAATGTGGCCTTCCCATAGGTAGAACTTGCTGACTTTACGGAACATGGGCGCGGCTTCGGGGGACAGAAATACCATCCCAAATTGCTTTGTTTCGCCCGGCAAGAAGTGTTCCCCCGCGTAAGAATCCGGCAGTCCCAAGCGCTGAAATCCTGCGGATCAAACTTGCAAGGGCATCCAAACCATTCCCCTACAATCGGGTGCTGACGGCCGCCCTTATCTGACGGGTATAAGGTTATCGTTGCGATGAAGTCGGGTGCGATGTTGCTCAATTTAAACGGCCTCCCGCTTCCAATACGGCCCGCCCTTCCCCGGCTTGGGCTGCGCATCTTCAACCATGGTCGAGACACTACCGCGGTCCGGCGCTGCTTGACATCGCCTCTGCACGCTCCGACAAACCGCGAGAGCGGGGAGTATTTTCATGTCAGCCGGGACCAACGACGATCTCGCCAAGACCATCGACGCAGCCTTCGAGCAGCGCGACACGATCGGGCCATCGACCAAGGGCGCGGTGCGCGAGGCGGTCGAGCAGGCGCTCGACTTGCTCGACCGCGGCGAAGCGCGCGTCGCGGAGAAGGCGGCCGTCGGGACTTGGCACGTCAATCAGTGGCTCAAGAAGGCGGTGCTGCTGTCGTTCCGGCTCAACGACATGAGCGAAATCCCCGGCGGTCCCGGCCACGCCGCGTGGTGGGACAAGGTGCCGTCGAAGTTCGACAATTGGCACGACAAGAATTTCCGCGCCGCGGGTTTCCGCGCGGTGCCGGGCTGCGTGGTGCGCCGCTCCGCCTATATCGCGCCCGGCGTGGTGCTGATGCCGTCGTTCGTCAATCTCGGCGCCTATGTCGATTCCGGCACCATGATCGACACCTGGTCGACGGTCGGCTCC
Organism: uncultured Alphaproteobacteria bacterium; assembly: GCA_963831975.1. Classification (GTDB taxonomy): domain Bacteria; phylum Pseudomonadota; class Alphaproteobacteria; order Rhizobiales; family Xanthobacteraceae; genus BOG-931. The sequence continues at coordinate 207,257 of CAWHSO010000007.1, read as the reverse complement.
TGCGCGCAGATCGGCAAGAACTGTCACATCTCCGGCGGCGTCGGCATCGGCGGCGTGCTCGAGCCGCTGCAAGCCGGGCCGGTGATCGTCGAGGACAATTGCTTCATCGGCGCGCGCTCGGAAGTCGCCGAAGGCGTCATCGTGCGCGAGGGCGCGGTGCTGTCCATGGGCGTGTTCATCGGCGCCTCGACCAAGATCGTCGATCGCGATACCGGCGAGATTTTTCAGGGCGAGGTGCCGGCCTATTCCGTTGTGGTGCCAGGCACGACCGTCGGCAAGCCGGGCAAGAACGGCGAGGCAAGTCCGAGCCTTTACTGCGCGGTCATCGTCAAGCGCGTCGACGAAAAGACCCGCGCCAAAACCTCGATCAACGAATTGCTGCGCGATTGACGCTGCCAGCGCTTGAACGAAGCAAGTCCGTGAACAAAATCCTGCCGATGGATTGGGCCTATCTTCTCAACAGCTTTGACGGCCGCATCAGCCGCACGACGTTCTGGATCGCCTTCGGCGTGGTGATGGTCGCCGAGATTTTCGGCCACTTCATCGCCGAGCAGATCCAGGGCGACCGTCTGAGCGCTATCGTCGATCTGGCATTCACCTATCCGGAATTCGCCATCGCCGCCAAGCGCGGCCAGGACCGCAACATGCCGCTGTGGCTGATCGGCGCCTTCTTCGCCGCCGGCGTGCTGCTCGACCTGCTCACCGTGGTGGGCCTCGCCGGCACCGATGACGCGCCGAGCCTGATCTCGCTGGTCATCGCGGTGCCGTTCACGCTGTTCGGGCTGGCGCTCCTGGTCGAGCTCGGCTTCCGCAAGGGCACGACGGGGCCGAACCGCTACGGGCCGGACCCGTTGGGGCCGCAAGCTCCGCCACCGCACGGCTGATCTTGGGGATTGACCGGCGCCGCGCAGTGGCCGAAATCCTTGGTGCATGACCGCCGATCCCGTCGCCATTGCCCGCGATCTTGTCCGCTGCCGGTCGGTAACGCCGGAGGATGGCGGCGCGCTGGCCTATTTGCAGGATGTGTTGACGAAGGCGGGCTTCGCCGTGCATCGCATGACATTCGCCGAGACCGGCACCGCGCCGATCGAGAATCTTTTCGCCCGCATCGGCACGGAAAAACCCAATCTCGTTTTTGCCGGCCATACCGACGTGGTGCCGCCGGGCGATGAGGCGGCGTGGCATCATCCGCCGTTCGGTGGCGACGTGGCGAACGACATGCTCTATGGCCGTGGCGCCGTCGATATGAAAGGCGGCATCGCCTGCTTCGTCGCGGCGGCGACCGATTATCTGGCAGCGAACGGCGGCAAGCCGAAGCGGGGCTCGATCTCGCTGCTCATCACCGGCGACGAGGAGAGCGTCGCGGTCAACGGCACCATCAAGCTGTTGCAATGGGCCGCCGAGCGCGGCGAAACGTTCGACCACTGCATCCTTGGCGAGCCGAGCAATGTGGAAAAGCTCGGCGACACCATCAAGGCCGGCCGGCGCGGCTCGCTCAACGGCACGCTGATCGTCACCGGCCGGCAGGGCCACGTCGCCTATCCCGACCGCGCCGACAATCCGATCCGCGGCCTGGTGACCTTGATCGCCGCGCTGCAGGCGCCGCTCGACGACGGCAGCGCGCAATTCGCGCCGTCGAACCTCGAATTCACCTCGATCGACGTCGGCAATCCGACCGTCAACCTCATTCCCGGCGAGGCCCGCGCCCTCTTCAACATCCGCTACAACGACCGCCACAGCCAGGCTGCGCTCAAAGCGCTGATCGAGCAGCGCGCCCGCGACGCCGCGGCCGGCCGCGTGCACTACGCCTTCGAGTGGCTGCCGTCGAACGCCGACGTCTTCGTCACCCAACCCGGCCCGTTCACCGATCTCGCCTCAGCCGCCATTGCCGAGGTGACCGGCCGTCAGCCGAAACTCTCGACCACCGGCGGCACCTCGGATGCGCGCTTCATCAAGGATTATTGCCCGGTGCTGGAATTCGGCCTGGTCGGGCAGACCATGCACAGCGTCGACGAATGCACGCCGGTCGCCGACCTCGTCACGCTCACCGCGGTGTATCGGCGGATCATCGAGAAATATTTCGGCTGACGGAGCGCCAAGCATGACCGACCCGCGGCGACTAAAACTTCGTTTGCGCCTCGCCGACAAGGCGCTGCTTGTCGCTCCCGGCGTGTTCGATGGAATTTCCGCGCGGATCGCGGACCAAATGGATTTCGAAGCGCTTTATATGACGGGCTATGGCGCCGTGGCCTCGCATTTGGCGCTGCCGGACGCCGGGATTGCCACCTACAGCGACATGGTCGGTCGCGTCGCGGTTCTGGCCAAGGCAACGAAGACGCCGCTGATCGCCGACGGCGATACCGGCTATGGCGGGCTGCTCAACGTCCAGTATGCGGTGCGCGGCTATGAGGCGGCCGGCGCCGCCGCCATTCAACTGGAGGATCAGGAGTTTCCCAAAAAATGCGGCCACATGACCGGCCGCCGCGTCGCGCCCATGGCGGACATGGTCGACAAGATCAAGGTTGCGGTGGCGAGCCGGGACGACGGCAACTTCCTCATCATCGCGCGCACCGACGCGCGCACCACGCTGGGACTGGATGAGGCGCTGCGCCGCGCCGACGCCTATGCCAAGGCCGGCGCCGATATCCTGTTCGTCGAGAGTCCCGAAAGCGTCGAAGAGATGCGAACCATCGGCAAGAGCTTCGATCGGCCGCTCGTCGCCAACATGGTCGAAGGCGGGCGCACCCCGGTCGTGGATCGAAAGACCCTGGAGGAGATCGGCTATGCGATCGCCATCTTCCCCGTGCTGGGCCTGCTCGCCGCCGGCGAAGCGCTGCGCCAGGCCTACGGCCATCTGCGCGAGCGCGGCTCGAGCAGCGGCAGCGATGTCGCGCTCTACAATTTCGCCGCGTTCAGCGATCTGATGGGTTTTGGCGCCATTGCGGCGTTCGATGCGGCCTGGCGGCGCTAGCGGTGGTCCACCAAAATGCGAGAGCGCCGATCGATTTAAGATGAGGCGATTGCGCCCTGCTGGTTTGCCTGTTCCGGGGCGGACCGAGGACTGGCGATTTCTCTCACCGCCGCGACGACTTCGGTTTCGTCCCACTGGACCCGCCTGAATTGCCGGACCGGCTCGCCCTTGGCGTCGAGGATCAAGAGCTCGACGCTGTGCCGGTTGACGGTCGTCGCGCCGAAACCGACGCCGAGGTCGAACTTGGCTTGAAGCGGCGCGAACGATCCGACCGTGCGGATGAAGCGGTTGTGGTCGTCGAACCGGAAGCCGCGCTCCATGCCGTAGATTTGCAAACGGCGGGCGTGGTCGTAGCCCGGATCGTAGGTGAACGCACCGACATTGATCCGCGACCCGAGATCCGTTCCGGCGAGCCTGCGCTGCAACGCGGCCAGCTTGCTGACCGTCAGCGAGCATTTTTCCGGGTTCATGCAGCGCGTGTAAAAGAACGTCACGACCGACGGGCGGCCGTACAAGAAATCCCGATACTTGAAAGTCGCGCCGCTTTGGTCTTCCAGTGCGAGATCGGAGACATCCCGCGCCGCCGGCGATTGCGCCGGCAGGACCAGCGGCGGCGGCTCCGCCGTGCAGCAACAAGGTGCGTTCGGCTGGCTGGACAGCGCCTGCCGCGCCAAGTCGATTGCCATCATGCCTTCCGCAGAGACATTGCCGCGGGCCGCCATGGCATCGATCGCGGCCCACAACGGCCGCGCGCGCGGACCCGATGCGGCGATCGTGCGAATGATCTCCGTGAGCGCGCCGGTTCGCCGCGTCACGCGGTCGACGGGATCAATGGTTTCGTATTGAACGTTGTCATCGTTGCCGGCGATGCGCTCCGCCGCGGCGACGAGCAGCGCGAATATATCGTCGGAAATCTCCGATGTGCCGCGCAGCGCTTTGGCGGCGGCCGCCACCGTGTAGGGATTGATGCCGGTCTGCAGCTCCTCTTGGACGAAGGGCAGCGCGCTTGGCGGCAGTCCCGCCTTTTCGAAACTGGCGAGGATGAAACCGCGAAGCCGCTCCGCCGCGCCCGCGCTCAGGCCGCGGTAAATGGGTGACTGCTCGGCCAGGAGCGCGACCAGTTCCTCGCGACGGCTTGGCGCGCGGCGAATGGCAACGACTGTCGCGGCAATCTCGGCCGTTTCCGCGGTCTTGGCCGCGGCGCTCATTTCGGCGTTCGCGCCTGCAGGAATTGTGTGGCTGCCGCGCGCAGATCGTCCGACTTTCCGGTCAGGTCGAGCTTCGAAAGCTTGTCGGCAAAATCCGAATTCAGTTTCGTCGAAAGTCCCTGCAGGTGATCGAGCGCGCCGAGCGCATTCGTCCTGACTTCATCGTTTTCGCGATCGTCGGCGATGATGCGCTGCGCTAGCTGCGTGAACCGCTGCGGATCGACCGCGCGAAGGCCTGACGCGCTGAGCGAGCGCAGTTGCTGCGGCTGCGAGCGATCCGCCAGGATATCGGCGAACAGGCCCGTCGAGCCGGGATCGGAGGCCAGCGCCCGCAACGCTTCCTCTTTGGCGTCGAGATCGTAGTCGCCTTTCAGAATCCGCTGCGCGATCGGGACCGCGGCACCATGGTCGTCGTGGGCTAAGAGCTGGACAGCCTTCGCCGTCGAGACCAGCGCCTGGCCTGGGTTCTGCAGGCCGCGCAACAGCAATTGCTGAGCGACTTCGTCTTTGTCGATGGCCAGCATTTCGAGGGCTTGGGTCCGCAGCTCCTCGTTTTTGTCCTCGGCGACGGCCCGCAGGGCATCGCGGAAGCTCGACCGGTAACGGTCGAAGCCCGGTCCGGCGAACGTCGCGGTCTGAACGTTCCGCAGGGCGGTTTGCCTCGCCCCGGCCGGTTGTGAGCTATCTCGGAAGGTGGCGATGGCTGCGGCCAGCGGGTCCGGCGCGTCGGCCGCCTTGTCCTGCGCTGCCAAGGCAGCAGGCGCGCTCGGCGTCGCTGTTTGTCTTTGCTTTTCCATCTCGGCCGTAAAGGCCTTGCGATAATCGTCAACATTCATCGCTATCGTCCTTCTGCGAAGGATATAGGGCTGACTCGCGTCCGATGCATGGCGCTATGCAACGGCAGGCGCGGGCAGCTCGAACGGTACGTCATCATAGTCGAACCCCAAATGGGCACCGCCGTTGACGCCCTGGTAGTCGAGCATACTTCGAACCGTGGGGGTCGGGCCGGGCGCCGTGGTTATGGCGGAGGACGGCATCGAGCCCCCCGGGGCGGTGTTCGGACGGGGTGGGGTTTTAGCATTGTTCCAGGGCCACATTGTGTCGCCGAGGTTGTGACCCACCCGCACTGGGGCCCCGTTATAGAACGCGTTCGGATCGGTATCCTTTGTTCGCTTGTAGTACCACTGCCATTTGGCCCAGAGCCGGTCGACGTTGTCGTGCAGCAAAAAGAACATTGGATCACGCGGCGCGCTGGCCGGATTGATGATGTAGCCGGAGCCGTAGCTGGTGTGGGCGGTACCGTGCGGCAAGCCTTCGATACCGCCCTGCTGTGGAGGCTGGAACGGCAGGCCGAAAATCGTGAACACGCCATTGCCGAGCGCGAGTGTCGCTGCTTCGCTCTTCAAGCCCGGCGCTTGGGTCGGGGGAAACCCGGTTCCGCGCACGATGCCGGACTGACCTTCTGTCTTCCACTGATTGAACGGGTGACCCGGGGTGAACTGGACGCGATTAATCGAATTGGGAAGCCCCATGAATGCCAGCGCCAGGATCTGCGGCGCGGGATTGTCCCATTGCCAATACGGCAACGTCACAGTTGGGTCGAGACCCTGCAGCTGGCGTTCGAGGTCCAGCAGATAGCAACGGTGCCACGGCAAAAATCCCCAGTTGTTGTGAGATTCGCCGAGCGTCGGCCCGGTGTGCATGTTGCGGAAATCGGTGAAACGACCGGTGCCCTGGCCGTTCAAGTTGCCGAACGCGTTGAGGAAGCGGTCACGTTCTGCGTCGGTAAGCGAGTTCGCGTTCTTACGTATGCGGACCATGAGCGGCGTCGAACTTAGAGTGGCCGAGGAGGTGGCATCGACCACTTGTAAAACGGCGTCGCCGAAATTTTGGCTGGGCTGCTGGAATGCTCCGGCCACCCAAAACCGGATTGGGGAGCCGTCTCCGGGCAGATCTAACTGCAGGGTCGGCGTTCCCTTGTCAGATCGCACCACGTCGAAAACGATTTTGCCGACGGTGCCCGCGTTCTGCAGCTGGACCTTGACGGTCTGGCCGGCGCCCGGTCCGTCGATCAGCCGGGCCGTTGCCTCGACCGGCGTCCAGGTCAGGAAAACGCGCCCGTCGCTGTCGGTGCTGGCTATCGATATTGCAACGTTCATTTGAGGCACCCCCCGGTCACACGTTAAACCATGACGGCGGCGCTATCAATCCTGGATTGTAGCTTTGTCGGAACGCTGAGATGGGCCGTCACGTCCCGCCGGCGAAAACTGCGCAGCGTACCTGGATCAATAGTCCACCCGCACCAGATAAAGCCCATGCGGCGGCGCCACTTGGCCGCAGGCGGCGCGGTCGCGGGCGGCAAGCGCCGCGGCGAGATCGTCGGCGCTCCATTTGCCTTCGCCGACATGGATCAGCGAGCCGACCATCGAGCGCACCTGGTGTTGCAGGAACGAGCGCGCCGACGCGGTGACGCGTACCTCGTCGCCGTCGCGCGCGACGTCGAGTTGATCCAGCGTCTTCACTGGGGACTTCGCCTGGCATTCGGTGGAACGGAACGTCGTGAAGTCGTGCTTGCCGATAAGTTTTTGCGCGGCGACGTGCATTGTTTCGCAATCGAGCGGGCGCGGCACGCGCCAGGCGCGGTTTTGTTCGAGCGCGAGATCGGCGCGGCGGTTGCTGATGCGATAGAGATAATGCCGCTTGGTTGCCGAGAAGCGCGCGTCGAAGGTTTCGGGAACCTGCCCGGCCACCAGCACGGCGATCGGCCGTGGGCGCAAATGGAAATTGATGGCGTCGCGCACATTGTCGCTGTCCCAGTCCCTGGCGAGATCGACATGGGCGACTTGTCCGAGCGCATGGACGCCGGCATCGGTGCGCCCGGCGCCGTACACGACGGGCGGCGCTCCGGTGAAGGCTGCGATGGCATCGGTCAGCGCACCCTGAATCGTGGCTCCGTTGTCCTGCATCTGCCAGCCGACATACGGCGTGCCGTCGTATTCGATGGTGAGCTTATAGCGCGGCATATCAATGCAGCACGGTTGCGGGCGCGACGGGCGTCCCGCGCAAGAACTCGCCGGCGGCCATCGGCTGCTTGCCGGCGCGCTGCAATTCAACGAGCCGCACGGCGCCACTGCCGCAGGCGACGGTCAGTTTGTCATCGAGCACGCGGCCCGGCGGCCCGCTACCGTTCTCTTTGGTCGTGCGCAAAATCTTGACACGCGCGGCGCCAGGGAACTCGCACCAGGCGCCCGGAAACGGCGACAGCCCGCGGCAATGGTTATGAACGTCGCTCCAAGGCTTGGTCCAATCGATGCGCGTCTCGTTCTTGTCGATCTTGTTGGCATAGGTCGCGCCGACAGGGGCTTGTGGCGTGAATTGCAACTGGCTCTTTTCCAGCGCGGCGAGCGCCCGCAGCATCAGGTCGGCGCCGCGCCGGGCGAGTTCGTCGTGCAGTTCGCCGGTGGTCGCGTCGGCACCGATCGACACGCGTTCCGCCATCGCGATCGGACCGGTATCCAGGCCTTCCTCCATCTTCATCACCATCACGCCGGTTTCCTTGTCGCCGGCCATGATGGCGCGATGGATCGGCGCCGCGCCGCGCCAGCGCGGCAACAGCGAGGCGTGGAGATTGAAACAGCCGAGAGGAAAAGTTTCGAGGATCGATTTCGGCAGGATCAGTCCGTAGGCGACAACCACGGCAGCGTCGGCGCCGTGCGCGCGCATATCGTCTGCCGCGGCGTTCTCCTTGAGCGTTTTCGGCGCGAAGATCGGCAGGCCCAAGCGTTCGGCTTGGCGCGCGATCGGACTGGGCTTCGGTGCCAGTCCGCGTCCCGCCGGCTGCGGCGCCCGCGTATAGACCGCCGCGATCTCATGGCCGGAGCCGACAATCTCGACCAATGTCGGCACGGCGAAGTCGGGCGTGCCCATGAACACCAGGCGGAGCGCCAATCACGCCTCCACCTTCTTTGCCGCCTTGGTGAATTTCTTGATGACGAGGCTGCGTTTGAGCCTGGACAGGTGGTCGATGAACAGCACGCCGTTGATGTGGTCGATCTCGTGCTGCAGGCAAGTCGCCAGCAGCCCTTTCATCTCGGTCTCGTGCGCCTTGCCGTCGAGATCGAGATATTTGACTTTGACCCTGGCCGGCCGTTCGACCTCTTCGTAATAATCCGGGATCGATAGGCAGCCTTCCTCGTATTTGGACTTTTCCTCGGACGTCCAGGTCACCTCGGGATTGATGAAGACCAAAGGCTTGTGGTCGTCCTCTTTCTTCGACAGGTCGAGAATGACCACGCGCTTGGGCACGCCGATCTGGATCGCCGCGAGCCCGATGCCCGGCGCCTTGTACATGGTTTCGAACATGTCATCGACCAGCTTGCGGATGCCGTCGTCGATGCGCTTGACCGGCTCGGAGACGAGCCGCAGCCGCTTGTCCGGGAGTTTGATGATGTCGCGCACAGCCATGCTGCGCGATGTAAGCGGTGCATAAAGCGGGGTCAATCGGCGATGTTTGGCCGGCGTTGCCGTTGATCCTGCGGCTGCGAACGGCTATCACCGTTCGCTCTTCGTTCACGCCGCCTGCGAATCGCATAAAGTCACCCCATGACCGAGATGCTGCCGCTTTTCGCGATTGTGGCCGTTGTCGTGGCTTTGGCCGCGGTCGCGGCGCTCGTTGTCGTGCTCTGGCGCGGCCGTAATCCGGCGCAGCCGCAGGCCGCCGTCATGGCCGAGCTGGCGCAGGCGCAGAGCGCCACGGGGCAGCGCCTCGAAGCCATGATCCGGATGCTCGGCGACCGCCAATCGCAGCTGCAGACCGCGGTCAACGAGCGGCTCGATACGGTCTCGCACCGGCTCGGCGATTCGCTGCAAAAGACCACCGCGCACACCACCGAGCATCTGCAAAAGCTGCACGAGCGGCTCGCCGTCATCGACACCGCGCAGAAGAACATCACCTCGCTCGCCACCCAGGTCACGTCGCTGCAGAGCGTGTTGGCCAACAAGCAGGAGCGTGGCGCTTTCGGGCAGGCGCGCATGGAAATCATCGTGCGCGATGGGCTGCCGAAGAGCTGTTACGAATTCCAATACACGCTGTCCAACAAGATGCGGCCGGACTGCGCGGTGTTCCTGCCCGGGCAGCGCCCGCTCCTCATCGACGCCAAATTCCCGCTCGAAGCCGTCACCGCCTACAAGGAGGCCAAGACCGACGACGAGCGCCGGCAGGCGGCCGCGCGGGTGCGCGCCGACATGGCCAAGCACTTGGGCGACATCGCGGACAAATATCTAATCCCCGGCGAAACCCAGGACATCGCGCTGATGTTCGTGCCCTCGGAATCCCTCTACGCCGATTTGCAGGAAACTTTCGACGACGTCGTGCAAAAGGCGTTCCGCGCCAAAGTCGTCATCGTCTCGCCGTCGCTGCTCATGGTCTGCATCCACCTTGTCCAGCAGATGCAGAAAGAGGAGCGCATGCGCGAGGCCGCCGGCCAGATCCAGGCCGAGGTCGGCCGGCTGATCGAGGACGTATCGCGCATGCACGACCGCGTGCTCAAGCTGCAAGGCCACTTCAACCTGACCAACGAGGACGTCCGCCAGATCGTGATCTCTTCAGAGAAGGTGCAAAAGCGCGGCGCGCGCATCGCCGAAGTCGAGTTCGACGAGGACGGCGCCGAAATCATTCCGGCGCCGATGACGCGCAAGCTTGAAGCGGGCGAGTAGCGGCGCATGGCCGCGACGCCAGATGCCGCTGGTACTGTCGCAAAATCCCGCCGGTCGTTGGCCGATGCGCTCGCCGTCTATCTCAAACGGCGCGTCCTCATCATCCTGTTCCTCGGCTTCTCGTCGGGGCTGCCGCTGGCTTTATCCGGCACGACCTTGCTGGTCTGGATGCGGGAGTCAGGAGTCAATCTCGGCACCATCGGCCTGTTCGCGCTGGTCGGCACGCCCTATACGATCAAATTTCTCTGGGCGCCGTTGATCGATGCGCTCGACGTACCGTTGCTGTCGCGGTTCTTCGGCCGCCGCCGCGGCTGGCTCTTGCTGTCGCAGTTTCTGCTCATCGCCGCGATCATTTTTCTCGGCGTTCTGCGATCCGTCGGCGTCGGCGTTCGTCGTCGCGCTGGGCGCGCTCCTGGTCGCCACCGCGTCCGCAACCCAGGACATCATCGTCGACGCGTTCCGGGTCGAGAGCCTCGACGAGAGCGAGCAGGCGGCCGGCATGGCCTCCTACGTCGCCGCCTACCGTATCGGCATGCTGGTCTCGACCGCCGGCGCGCTGTTTATCGTGAGCGGATTCCAGAGCTACGGCCTCGACCATCACGCCGCGTGGCGCGCGGGCTACGTCGTGATGGCGGCGTTCGTGCTGATCGGCATCGTCACGACGTTGTGCGCAGCCGAGCCGGAAAAGTCGGCTGCGGCCAATGCCGTCCATGCGCGCGAGACGTCGCTGCAGCGCGTTGTCGATGCCGCGGTCGGCGCCTTTTCCGAATTTCTGTCGCGCGACCTGGCTTTCCTCGCACTCATCTTCGTCGTGCTGTTCAAGTTCACCGACGCGCTGTCGGGCGCGATGACGGCGCCGTTCGTGATCGATCTCGGCTTTTCGCGCAACGAATATGCCGCCATCATCAAGGGCGTCGGGCTGGCGGCGACCTTGATCGGCGGCTTTGCCGGCGGCTTCGTGGCGCGCGCCTATTCGCTGCCGAAGAGTCTGTGGATCGGCGGCGTGCTGCAAGCGCTCGCCAATCTGGCGTTCTCCTGGCAGGCCGTCGTCGGCCTCAATGCGGCATGGCTCACCTTCGCCATCGTCGCCGAAAATTTCACCAGCGCCATCGGCACGGTGATCTTCGTCGCTTACCTTTCGGCGCTGTGCCGCAATCCGCTGCACACCGCGACCCAATACGCGCTGCTCACCGCGCTTGCGGCGTTCGGGCGCACCTATCTGTCCTCGAGTGCGGGCTATATCGCCGCCGCCACCGGCTGGGTGTGGTTCTTCGCCATCTGCGCGCTGGCCAGCCTGCCGGCGCTCGCCTTGCTGGCCTGGCTCCAGCACCGCGGGCACTTCGACGGACTATCGCCTGCCCAGCGGTAACGCGCCCGGCGCATCCGGCTCGGGCTGCTCGCACAAGCCCTCGCAGCAATGGGCGATGGCTTGGCCGCCGCAATCGGGGCAGGGGATGAAAGCGGCCGCGTCGTCCTGGCGTGCCGCGGGGCCGGGAGTGGGCTCGGCCGGGCGGCGGATGAAGCCGGGCCGCTCGGTCCAGCGGCAGGTCTCGCAAAGCATGGTCCTTGCCCCCAAGGTTGCTTGCCGCCAAGGCTGCTTGCCGCCAAGGCTGCTTGCCTCAATGTCGGCTGTCATTCATCGCGGTGTCATCGCCAGATCGTCCGATTCTCGCACCTTTCGCAATGTCTCCCGAGCCGCCCGCAAAAAAGTCTTTTTGTAAGGATCGGATCGCTATAATCGCCGTTGTCTAAAGGCTTTGCGTCCCTCGAACCGAGTGCCCCAGTCCCCAGCATGGATATGATTCTCGTCAAGCTCTTCGCGACGGCGCTGGCGCTCAGCGAGGTCATGACCCAGCCGCAGGCGGTGAAGACGCAGTTCGATCCGGTCAAGGATCAGGACGCGGTGGTGCAGATCCTGCGCGACGGCTGCGCCCATATGCGCAAGGCGTTCGACATCGAGTCGATCAATGTCGACGACCTGATCTCGACCGCGCTCGACGATCCGGCGGCGGTCGGCGGCAACATCAAGGCGTTCCACGGACTGAACTTTGCGGACCTCAATACCGCCTATCAACAATTCTGCAAGAACGAGACCGTCGCCAATCCGGTGGTCGACATCGGCCAGGTGATCACGTTCTACAACAACGCCGCCGCCGATCTGCCCGACCCGACGCGCCTCAAGGGCAAGCAATTGCCCGGCATGAGCACGGTGCTCGACGGCAAGGGCGATCACTATGCCGACGTGTTCCAGCCCGGCAACCGCCGCGTCTGGGTGCCGCTCGCCGACGTTCCCGATTTCGTGCAGAAGGCGTTCATCGCCGCCGAGGACCGGCGCTTCTATCAGCATCACGGCATCGACGAGCACGGCATCATCCGCGCCTTCATCGGCAATCTCGCCGAATCCGGCCGCCCGCAAGGCGGCTCGACCATCACCCAGCAGGTGGTGAAGAACCTCCTGGTCGGCGACGACGTCACTTACGAGCGAAAAATCCGCGAGATGATCGTGGCGTCGCGGCTGGAAAGCACGCTGAGCAAGAACGACATCCTCGAGCTCTATCTCAATTCCGCCTATCTCGGCCGCGGCTCCTGGGGCATCGAGATGGCGGCGCGCAGCTACTTTGGCAAATCGGCCAAAGACCTCACCTTGCCCGAAGGCGCCATGCTCGCCGGCCTGCTCAAGGGGCCGAGCTTTTACAATCCCGACCGCCATCCCGATCGCGCCAAGGAGCGCCTCGCCTATGTGCTCGGCCGCATGCAGGAGGACGGCGTCATCAGCGCCGAGCAGAAGAAGTGCGGCGGCGCTGCCGAAGCGCGTCGTGTACGCGATGCCGCATCGCGACTCCGGTTTCAACTTCGTCGACTATCTCGGCCGCGAGTCGAAGACCGACGGCGTCGACAGCCTGACCGCGCAAACCTACACGGTGCGCTCCACCATCAATGCGCAATTGCAGCGCGACGCCGAATCCGCGCTCCAGGAAGGTTTGGCGCAATACGAGATGGCTAACGGCCGCGTGCAGTTCCGCGGCCCCGAAGCCAACATCGCCGATGCCGTCAAGAAGATCGGCTCCAGCGCCGGCCGGCATGCCGGCGTGGCAGCAGGCGCTGCAAGCCGTGCGGCTGCCGCTCTACGACGTGCATTGGACGCCGGCGGTGATCGTGCAAAAGGGCGACGGCAAGAAGGATGACGGCAACATCCGCGTCGGTCTGCCCGACGGCCGCATCATGCCGCTGACCGGCCTGTCCTATGTGAGCCGGCGCGGCCTCGGCCTCTACGACGTGGTCTATGTCAACGTGGTCGAGAGCCGGCGCAGCGAAGTTCGCGCGGCCGCGGTCGACGCCAGAGGCAATCCCGTCAAGCCGAAACCCCAAGTGGTTTCGAGCGGCCAGGCGCAATTGCGGGCGCGGCCGACGGTGCAGGGCGCGGCACTGGTGCTGGAGAACAAGACCGGCCGCATCCTCGCCATGGCCGGCAGCTTTTCCTATCCGTTGAGCCAGCTCAATCGCACCTGGCAGACCCAGCGCCAGCCCGGTTCGGCGATCAAGCCGATCACCTATCTCACCGCGCTGCAGAAGGGGCTGCAACCGAACACGCTGGTGCCGAACGATCCGCTCACGCTTGCCGCCGATCGGCAGCGCGACCTATGGCAGCATCATCCGCGACTCCGGCAGCTCCGACCGGCCGGAGGACTACTGGTCGCCGCGCAACGCCGACTATGCGTCGGGCGGCGTCTTCACCATGCGGCGCGGCCTGGAAAATTCGATCAACGTCGTGACCGCGCATCTGCTCGACGGCGGCATCGACGCCGATCCGGCGGCGAGCCTCGACGAGGTTTGCGCCACCGCGAAGGCTGCGAAAATCTACACCGACTGCGTGCGCTATTATCCGTTCGTGCTCGGTGCGCAACCGGTGCACATGATCGATCTCGCCGCGTTCTACGCCGCGGTCGCCAATGAAGGCGCGCGGCCGCAGCCCCATGCCATCGACGCGATCGAGTCGAACGGCCGCACGGTTTACGAATATCCGAAAGTGCCGCTGTTCTCGCCGATCAGCGCTGCCGATGGCGTGAGCTTCTATCAGCTCAAGACCATGTTGCAGGGCGTGGTGGCGCGCGGCACCGCGCGTGCCATCGGCGGCCTGTCGCCCTATGTCGCCGGCAAGACCGGCACCACCGAGGACGCGGTCGACGGCTGGTTCGTCGGCTTCACCAACGATGTGACGATTGCGGTCTGGGTCGGCTACGACAACGGCGACGGCAAGCGCCGCTCGCTCGGCTCCAATGCGACCGGGGCGCGGGTGGCGCTGCCGATCTTCAAGCCCATTCTCGAGGCCATCTGGGCCGAGCATATCGCGCCGAAGGCGCCGCTTAGCGGGCCGTCGCGCGAGGTGCAGCGGCTGCTCATCGACGTGCCGATCGACTACACGTCGGGCACGCCTTTGAATGCCCCCGCGCACAACGCCAACAACAATTCCGGCCTCGGCGGTCTGTTCGGCGCGCTCGCCGGCAACGCGGAGCCTCCCGCGCCGCCGCCCGGCGGTGGTTTCATCGAGCACTTCCGCCGCGATGCCGAAGGCAAAGCCGAGGATACGCAGTATCAGATCGTCTCGCGCGAGGACGCTTACGCCGTGCGTTCCGACCCGAACGCCGATCAAGGTTCATATTATAACGGCCCCGGCGGCTATGGCAGCGACGGCCGTTGGACCACCGGGCGGACTTATTATCCCAATCAGGGTTGGAGCCGCGCCGTCGCAACCGCCGCCGCCTCAGCCGTTGGCGCGCGGGCTGTTCCAACCTTGGAACGGCGGCGGGCAGCAACCGGCGCCGCAACGAGGCCCGGATTATTTCTGGGGCGGACGCTACAACTGACCCCAGCCAAAACCGATTCGTGAGATAATTTTCAATGACAACGCGGCACGCGATCGTGCTTCTCGGCTTGCTTGGTTTTGCTCCGGCGGCCGCAGCGCAGGATTTCCGTATCGAAGACGACGGCGCGGCGCGGCGCGCGGACGTGGCGCAGCTCAAGCCCGGCGTCATCGCCTTTAGCGACCAGTGGGGCGGCGACGCCGTCGACCCCGGCGGCGTGCTGATCCGGTTCGAGGACTGGGCGAGCAAGCATCCGGTGCAGAAAAAATTCCTGGCGCTGTTTCCCGCCTATGTCGAGCCGACCATCGCCAAGCCGGCGAACGGCGGCGGGCCGGTGGTCGAGAAGCTCTATATGTACGTGGCGCAGGCGCGCTTCATGCTCGATCGCGCGCCGGACAGCATCGATCTGTCGCGCTACGTCACGCTTGCCGATCCTCGAGCGCATCGATCCGGCGATCAAGGACAAGCTGATCACGGCCGCCGACGTGGTGCCGTTCAACGACGACCCCGGCGCCGGCAACGACAATCCCGACCGCAAATGGTGCACCGGCCGCGCAACGTCGATCTGCATCCAGTCGAGCTACAAGCTCGAAGGCAAGATTCCGATCGGCGTGTTGCTGGTCAACAAGCTGCGCGACAGCGTCAAGAAGGTCGCCGATACCATCGACTTCCAGAGCGAGCTGTCGGCGCAAGGTGCCGCCGACGTCGATCAGGCCGCATTGCAGGAACTCACCGCGCTCGATACGCCGGTCTCAGGCGTGCTCGAGCAGGATATTTTCTACGTCAACCAGATCATGAAATTCGGCAAGCTTTTGGCGGTGTTCCAAAACCACCCGAGCGACGCCGGGCAAGACCGTGGTCACCGCGTTCATGTCGCTCGCGATCAAGGCCCGCGTGCTCGACGAGAAGCGCGACTACGAAAACGTCCCGGTGCTGCGCAACCTGGTGCCGGCGCAGGTGCTGATGGGCCAGTCGTCGTTCAATTCCGGTACTTCGATCAGCGCCGGGTTGCCGAAATATGCCCGCAATGAGATTTCGACGATCGCGGGGATTCTGCAGAAGGATACCAAGTGAGGCTTGCAACTCCCTCTCCCCAGCGGGGAGAGGTGACTTCTACGTCCCGCTCGTCCCCGGCAACGGCACGAACAGCTTCTCGATCGGCATCGCTTCCGCGATGAAATGCTGCTCGACCATATATTGCACGAGCGCTTCCAATGTCGGCCGGTTCGGCTCCATGCCGTAGGGGAACGGATCGCCGCCGAACACCTCGTCGATTTCTTCGATCTCGTCCTGCAGCCACGGCAGCATGGCGGCGAGCGAGCCGGCGTAGCGTAGCCGCGCCCGCGCGATGCGCTTTGATTCGACGAAGGCTGCGTAGAGGCTCGACGCGATCCAGGGATTTTTCTCGTAGACCGCGCGCCGCAGCGCGACCAGATGCATGATCGGAAAAATCTTCTCGCGCCGGTAAAGCTCGCGCTCCAGCGCGTGATGGTCGGGCAAGAGTCGCACCACGTCGGGATCGCTGCCGAAGGCCGGCGGCTTGCGCGAGCCCAGATAGGCGTCGATCTCGCCGCGGGCCAAAAGCTCGCTGAGCGGCCGGCCGCTGCGGTTCTGCTCGATGGCGACGGGACGGAGAAGCGGCAGCGTGTGGGGGTTGCCGTGGCTGCCGCCAGTTTCGACCGCGCCCTGCACCCAATGAATGGTGCCCAGATCGACGCCGAACTGGTGCTGCAGGTGGCCGCGCAGCCAGATCGCCGCGGTCTGTGTGTAGAGCGGCAGACCGACCCTGCGGCCTTCGAGGTCTTTCGGCGTGCGAATGCCGGCGCGCTTGTTGACGAAGATATAGCCGTGGCGGAACACCCGCGACGGAAACACCGGGATGGCGACGAACGGGCTATCGCCGCGGCCGGCATGCGCGATGAATTCCGACGCCGAAAGCTCCGATGCATCGAATTCCTCGCCGCCGATCATGCGGTCGAAAATCTGCCGGCCCGAGGGGAACACGATCACATTGAGGTCGATGCCTTCGACCTGCACCTCGCCCGAGCGCAACGCCTCGATGCGATCGTATTTGCAGCTTGCGTAGGTGAGCTTCAGTGCGGCCATTTTCCGTCATTCCGGCCGAGCGAAGCGAGAGCCGGAATCCATATCCACGATGCTCGCAGTTGAATGCTCCCGCGCGCGTTCTGCAAGGTCTGTGTTTATGGATTCCGGCTCTCGCTTGCGCTCGGCCGGAATGACGCTTCGATTATTGTGTGTCATTGTCCATCCCAAGATGCACGAGACCGATTTTCCCCACGAGCACGTCGAGACCGCGGCCGAGCGCGCCGCGATCGCGCGCACGATCTGGGATCAGGACAACGTCGAGTTCAAGACGGTCGGCATCGATATCGGCAGCTTCGACCTCGCACCTGTTGTTCGCCAAGGTCGCCTTGCAGCGGCAGTCGCAAGGGCTGTCCAGCCGCTTCGTCGTGGTCGGCCGCGAGATCGTGTGGCGCTCGCCGATCCTGCTGACGCCGTTTTTGCCCGACGGCACCATCGATGCGCTCGCGCTCGGCGAATTCATCCGCGCGCTGCTACGGCGACGCCGGCTTCACGCAAGAGCGAGATCGACTGCGGCGCCGTCATCCTCACCGGCGAGGCGATCAAGCGCACCAATGCCCGCGCCATCGACGAGCTGTTCGCCGCGGAAGCCGGCAAGTTCGTCTGCGCCACCGCCGGCCACAAGCTCGAAAGCCGGCTCGCCGCGCACGGCTCCGGCGCGGTGGCGCTGTCGAAGGCGCGCGACACCTGCCTGCTGCATGTCGACGTCGGCGGCGGCACCACCAAGCTGGCGCTGATCGACCGCGGCGTGATCGTCGGCCTCTGCGCCTTCGCGGTCGGCGGCCGGCTGATTGCGCCGGATGCCGAGGGCGCCTGGACGCGGATCGATCAATCGGCGCAGCTCGTCGCCGACGATCTCGGCATGAAAATTTCGCCGCAGGCGCTCGCCGACGAATCCGTCCGCCGCCGGCATCGCGCAACGCCTCGCTGTGGTCGCGGCCGACGTGATCGGCGGCGCAGCCCTCGACCGCCTCGGCCAATCGCTGCTGCTGACCGAGCCGCTGCCGCGCACTGCCGCGCCGACCGCGCTGACGTTCTCCGGCGGCGTCGCCGAATACATTTTCGGCCACGAGCACGAAGAATTCGGCGATATCGCAAAACCGCTCGCGGCGGCGCTGGCGGGCGAGCTGAGCCGGCGCACCGGCCTGCCGCTGATCGATCCCGGCCAGCGCATCCGCGCCACCGTCATCGGCGCCTCGCAGTTCACCGTCCAGGTCAGCGGCAAGACCATCTATCTGCCGGATCCTTATGTGCTGCCGGTGCACAACGTGCCGGTGGTGCGCGTCGCGCTTGCCGCGGCGGGCGATATCGATCCCGGCCGGCTCGCCGCCGCCATCCGCTCCGGCCTCGAAGAAATCGAGCTCGACCGCAACGGGCGCTTGGCGATTTCGTTCCCCTGGCACGGCGATCCGGAGCATTCGCGCCTGAAGGCCGCCGGGCAGGGGATCGTCAGCGCGCTCGCGCCGCTCCAGGACCAGATCAAGCTCCTGCTGCTGATGATCGACGGCGACGTCGGCAAGACCTTCGGCCGGCTGATGCACCGCGAGCTCAACTGGCCAGGGAAAATCGTCTCCATCGACGGCGTGGAGTTGCAGGAGCTCGATTATGTCGATGTCGGCGAGCTGATCGCCCCGCCGGGCGTCGTGCCGGTGGTGATCAAGTCGCTGCTCTTCGCATAGCTCAGCCCCGCGCGGCATGGCCGAGTGTACGCATCGCTCGCATGCGCGAAAGCCGACGCCTGGAGGAACACATGAACATCCGCGAAGTGCCGCAACAGCAGGCGCGCTACGGCGTCGACCCGTATCTCGATTGGCTCAAGGGCGAAGGCATTCCGGTCGTCGAGGATTACGGCGTCTACCTGTTCGACGTCGAGACCGCGCCGTGGCCGCGCTACGGCGTCAACGGCGCGGCGGTGCATCTCAAGGGCCGCGGCGATTTCGCCAACATGTTCGTGCTCGACATCGCGCCCGGCCGCTCGACGGCGCCGCAGCGGCATCTCTACGAAGAAGTCGTCTATGTGCTCGAAGGCACCGGCTCCACCCAGGTCGAATTGGCCGACGGCACCAAGCGCAGCTTCGAATGGGGCGCCAAGAGCCTGTTCGCCATTCCGCTCAACGCCAAACATCGGCACTTCAACGGCAGCGGCACCGAGCGCGCGCTTCTCGTCACCACGACGAACCTGCCGATGATGATGAATGTCTTCCACAACGAAGCCTTCGTGTTCGGAGCCGATTTCGATTTCAGCGATCGCGCCGGCAAGAAGGAGTATTTTTCCGGCGAGGGCGATCTCATCACCGTGCGGCCGGGCAACCACATGTGGGAGACCAATTTCGTCCCCGACCTGACCGCGATCGAGCTGAAAACCTGGGGCGACCGCGGCGCCGGCGGCACCAACATCATGTTCGTGCTCGCCGACGGCACCATGCACGCCCATATCTCGGAAATGCCGGTCGGCACCTACAAGAAAGGGCACCGCCACGGCCCGAGCTTCCACGTCATGTGCGTGATCGGGCAGGGCTACTCGCTGCTCTGGTACGAGCACGACAAGGATTTCCGCCGCATCGACTGGAAGCACGGCATGGTGCTGGTGCCGTCGGACCGGCAGTTCCACCAGCATTTCAACACCGGGCCGCAGCCGGCGCGCTATCTCGCCACCGCGGTCGGCGGCTTGCGCTATCCGACCACGCTGGCGAACCGCATCTCGCTGCTCGGCGCCGGCGGCGACGACCTGCCGGCGGTGTCGAAGAGCGTCAAGGACGGCGGCGACCAGATCGAATACGAGGATCAGGATCCGCGCATCCACCGCATCTGGCTCGAAGACATGCGCAAGAACGGCGCGCCGCCGAAGATGGAGAAATTCGTCCCGACGCCCGAGGATTTGAAGGCGACCGCTTAACGTCATTCCGGGGCGCGCGCGAAGCGCGCGAACCCGGAATCCATAACCACAGACGTGGAAGAAATCGTACGGCGGTGCCCGACAATATCGACAGGGACTATGGATTCCGGGTTCGGCCCTTCGGGCCGCCCCGGAATGACGGAGTGAGGATGTGAAGGCGTTGTTTCGTGTTGCTTTGGTTGTTTTGATTGCGTTGGCTGCGCGGAGCGCGGCGGCGGCCGATGCGGCATTGATCGAGGCGGCGAAGAAGGAAGGTCAGGTCGTCTGGTACACGACGCTGGTCGTCAACCAGATCGTCCGCCCGCTCAAAGACGCGTTCGAGAAGAAATATCCCGGCATTACGCTGCAATATACCCGCGCCGACGATCTGGTGACGGCGGCGAAAATTCTGGCCGAGGGACAAGCCGGCCGCATGCAGGCCGACATTCTCGACAGTATCTCCGGCATGTTCGCGCTGCAGGAGGCCGGCCTGTTGGCGCCGTTCACGGTGCCGAATGCGGCCGATTATCCGGCCGAGCTGAAAGCCAAGGACGGCTATTGGATCGGCGGTGATCATGTATGTGTTCACGCCGGGCATCAACACGAACCTGTTGCCGAAGGATCAGGCGCCGAAGACGTTCGCCGACCTGCTCGATCCGAAACTCAAGGGCAAGATGGCGTGGAACGGCAGCTCCATGGCCGGCGCCTTCGGCTTCGTCGCCAACATTTTGACCACCATGGGCGAAGACAAGGGCATGGATTATCTGCGCGCGCTCGCCAAGCAGCAGGTCGTCAATGTCGATGCCTCCTCGCGCGCCGTGCTCGATCAGGTCATCGCCGGCGAATATTGGATCAACCTGATGGCGTTCAACCATCACACCGTGATCTCGGCGCGCAAGGGCGCGCCGAGCGACTGGCTCAAGATCGAGCCGGCGCCGGTCACGCTCGATGCTGTGGGCCTGGTCAAGGACGCGCCGCATCCGAACGCGGCGCGGTTGCTGCTGGAATTTTTGCTGTCCGAGGAGGGACAGAAAGTGTTTCAGCAGAACGATTATCTGCCGGCGCTGCCGAGTGTCCCCGCCATGGTCGCCGGCCTGCGGCCGAACGACGGCGGCTTCCAGGCGGACTTTTTGCGGCCGGAAGAGATTCATCGGCAATTGCCGCATTGGCAAAAAGTCACGCAGGATTTGTTCCGATGAGCGGCGTCGCGGTCGAGGTCTCATCGCGCGGCATCGCAACGATCACGCTCGATCGGCCCGAGCGCTCCAACGCCTTCGATCAAGGAATGCTCAACGCGCTGGCGCAAGCTTTCGCCGAGCGCGCGGCGGACGCGGCAACGCGCGTCGTCGTGCTGCGCGGCAGCGGCAAGCATTTTTGCGGCGGCGCCGACCTGGTGGCGCGCGGCATGGAGCCGGCGCCGGCGGCCGGGCAGGTGTCGCTAGTGGACGCGCTCGCCGCGCTCGACCGGCTGCCGAAGCCGACGATCGCGGTGGTGCACGGCGCCGCGGTCGGCGGCGGCGCGGCGCTGGCGGCGTGCTGCGACATCGTGCTGGCCGCGGACGGCGCGTTCTTTTCCATTCCCGAGGTGCGGGTCGGCATGGCGCCGCTCGGCGTCGCGCCGTTTCTGATCCGCGCCATGGGCCATCGCAGCTTCCGCCGCTACGGATTGTCCGGCGAGCGCTTCGGCGCCGCCGAGGCGTTACGCATCGGTCTCGCGCATGAGGTCGTGAGCGCCGACAGGCTCGAGGCGAAGCTCATCGAAATAACCGATGCACTGCTCCATGCCGCGCCGGGCGCGGTGCGCGAGATGAAGGCCGCGATGGAGCACGACGTGACGCCGTCCATCGCGGCGATCCTCGCCCGCCGCGCCGCCCACGGCCCGCCGCGATCGGAGGAGGCCAAAGAAGGCGTCGCGGCGTTCAAGGAAAAACGCAAGCCGAGCTGGTATCCGCAATGACGAGCGATCGCGCCATCGCGCTCGGTTCCTTGATTGCGGCGGTGCTGCTTGCTTGCCCGCATGCGCAGCCGCTGACGACGCGCTCTACGAAGCGGCGAAGAAGGAAGGCCAGGTCGTCTGGTACACCTCGTTGATCGTCAACCAGGCGGTGCGGCCGCTGGTCGAGGCGTTCAACAAGAAATATCCCGGCGTCGAGGTCAAATATGCCCGCGGCGACTCGGGCCCGAATGCCATCAAGGTCATCAACGAAGCACGCGCCGGCAGGGTCGAAGGCGATGTGTTCGACGGCATCGCCACCACGGCGCCGTTGCTCAAGGCCGGCCTGGTCGAACAATTCACGCCGTCGGAAGCGAACAAATATCCGCCGGCGCTGCGCGATGCCGAGGGCCGCTGGAATGCGCTGGTGGTCTATTTCCTCACCCCGGGCATCAACACGCAGCTCGTCGGCACGGACGAGATCAAGACGGCGCAGGATCTGCTCAATCCGAAATGGCAGGGCAAGATCGCCTGGAGCACCGAACCGTCGTCCGGAGCGCCGGTCTATGTCGGCTCCGCCCTGCAGACCATGGGCGAGGACAAGGGCATGGCGTTCCTGCGCGCGCTCGCCAAGCAAGACATCGTCAATGTCGACGCCACCAACCGCGCCATTCTCGATCAGGTCATTCTCGGGCAGTACGCGATTGCGCTGAGCATCTTCAATCACCACGCCGTGGTCAGCGCCAAGAAGGGCGCGCCGGTGGCCTGGCTCAAGGTCGAGCCGATCCCGGCGCCGTTCCATTCCATCGGCCTGGTCAAGAACGCGCCGCATCCGAATGCCGGCAAGCTGCTGATCGATTTTCTGCTGTCGGAGGAGGGCCAGCGCGCTTTCGCCGACGTCGACTATCTTCCGGCGATGCCGTCAGTGCCGGCGAAGACGCCCGAGGTGAAGCCCGAAGCCGGCGGCTTTTCGGCCAACTTCATCTCGCCGGCCACGGCTTCGGACAACATCGACCGCTGGGTGAAGATCAAGAAGGAGCTGTTCAATTGATGCAGCTTCGACGCTGCATGCTCTGCGTCGTCATGCCGCGGCCTTGTGCCGGGCGATCCACGTCTTGCGGGCAACAGCCGTGGATGGCCGGGACCACTAGGCCGAGCGAAGCGGACGCCGTTCTTCGAACGGCTATGCCCGTTCCATGACGGTTCAAGTTGCCACTATCGCGCCCGATCCGACGCGGACGCTGGTCGTGGTGCTGGCGCTCGTGCTGCTGCTCTTGGTCGTGCCGCCGCTGATTTTCCTGCTCAACGGCAGCCTGCACACCACGACGGTGACCGGCGCGCCCGGCGATTTCACCTTCGCGTATTACCGGCGGCTCTTGTCCGACCGGCAGTTCTTCGGCAGCCTGGCGAATTCGCTGGTCTTCAGCTTCGGCAGCATGGCGATCGCGCTCGCCTTCGGCGGCTTGGTGGCCTGGC
This sequence comes from uncultured Alphaproteobacteria bacterium, assembly GCA_963831975.1. Classification (GTDB taxonomy): domain Bacteria; phylum Pseudomonadota; class Alphaproteobacteria; order Rhizobiales; family Xanthobacteraceae; genus BOG-931. The sequence goes on along the minus strand of CAWHSO010000007.1, from coordinate 184,114 downwards.
TGGTCGAGCGCACCAATGCGCCGTTCAAGGCGTTCGCCTATCTCACCGCGATCATCTCGCTCGGCACGCCGTTCGTGCTCTATGTCATCGCCTGGCTGTTCCTGTTCGGCCGCAACGGGCCGCTCAACGATCTCATCACCGCGATCGGGCTGCCGCGCTTCAACGTCTATTCCATGCCCGGCATGATCCTGGTCGAAGGGTTTTTGTGGTCGCCGCTCGCTTTCCTGCTGTTGTCGTCGGTGTTCGCCCAGGCCAATGCCGAATACGAGGAAGCCGCGCGCATGAGCGGCGCCGGCATTTTGCGCACGGTGACGCGCATCTCGATGCGGCTCGCTCTGCCGGCGTTTCCTCGCCGTCGCGCTGCTGATCGTGGTGCGCTCGATCGAGGCCTTCGAAGTGCCGGCGCTGGTCGGCTTGCCCGGAAAAATCAAGGTTTTGACCACCGACATCTATCTCGACATGAAGGAGAACGTGCCGCCCGATCTCGGCTATTCCAGCGCGTTTTCCATCGTGCTGTTGCTGATCGCCGGCCTGCTTGATCGGCCTCTATTCGCGCATCTCGCGCCACGCCTCGCGCTATCACAGCGTCACCGGGCGCAGTTTTCGCGCGCGGCCGGTCGATCTCGGGCCGGCGCGCTATCTCGGCGGCGGCATCATCCTGTTCAACTTTTTGCTGATCCTGCTGACGCCGACCATGGGCCTGGTCTGGCTCGCCTTGATGCCGTTCACCCAAGGCGTCAGCCGACGCGGCTTTGCGCTGGTCACGCTGGATAATTTCCGCACTGTGCTGCACTCGACCTTCTATGTCGATGTGGTGTGGCAGACGCTGTTGATGAGCGCGGGCGCGGCGACTTGCGTCATGGCGCTGACGGTCGTTGCCGGCTGGCTCGCGGTGCGGCGGCGGCCCGGCGCGTGGCTGCTCGATCAGCTCGCCACCGCGCCGCTGATCTTTCCCGGCATCGTGCTCGGCGTCGCCATGATCCAGATCTATCTCAGCGTTCCGGTCGCGATCTACGGCACGCTGTGGGCCTTCATCCTCGCTTTCACCATCCGCTTTCTGCCCTACGGCATGCGCTATGCGGCGTCCGGCATTTTGCAGATTCATCCCGAGCTGGAAGAGGCCGCGGCGATCGCCGGCAGTCCGCTGCGCACGGCATTGCGGCGCATCGTCGTGCCGCTGGCGACGCCGGCGCTGCTGGCCGGCTGGCTGTTCATCTTCCTGGTCGCCGCGCGCGATCTCTCGCTCGCCGTGATCCTCGCTTCGCCGAAGGCGCAGCCGGTGTCGGTGGCGATGTTCGACCTGTGGGCCAACGGCCAGGGCACCGAGCTCGCGGCGTTCGGCCTGGTCTGGACCGCGATCATGACGGTGATCGCCGCGGCGTTTTATCTCATTGGGCGGCGGACCATCGCGTTCGCCGTCCGCGCGTAACTGGAGAATGCCACGTGGACCTCGAAGCCTCGAAGAAAAAAGTCAAAGCGCTGACCGAGCCGCGCAATGCGGTGCTGGTCGGCGCCAACGACCGGCCGGGAAGCTGGGCATGGCGCGTCTTGCGCAATCTCAAACAATACGAATTTCCGCAGCCGCTCTATCTGGTCAATCCGCGCCGCACCGAAATCGGCGGCGACCGCTGCTATCCCGACTTCAAGTCGCTGCCGGAGCCGCCCGACCATCTCGTCGTGCTGGTGCCGGCGCCGGGCGTGCCGGAGGTGTTGCGCAGCGGCGCGGCCGCCGGCGCGCGCAGCGCGACGGTATTCTCTTCGGGTTTTGGCGAGGCCTACAACAGCGACGCCGCGCCGCTCGGCCGCGAGCTTAAGGCGGTGATCGCCGAGACCGGGCTCGCGGTGTCCGGCCCCAATTGCATGGGCAATATCTGCGCAAAAACCCGCCTGGTCACGCTGAGCGAGGATCGCCCGCTGCTGCTGCGCGAAGGGCCGGTGGCGCTGGTCGGCCAGAGCGGCGGCATGATGATTTTCTTGAACGCCGCGCTGGAAGAACGCGGCATGAATGCCGAATACCTCATCACCAGCGGCAACGAAGCGGGCCTCGGCATCCCCGACTACATCGCGTTCTTTTCCGATCAGCCCGAGCTGAAAGTCATCATCGTCTATATCGAGGCGATCGCCGACATCGAAAAATTCAAGGCCGCGTGCCGCATGGCGCGCGCCGCCGGCAAGGCCATCGTCGCGGTAAAACTCGGCCAATCGGAAAGCGGCCGCAATGCCGCGATGGCGCATACCGCTTCGCTGGCCGGCTCCATCGAAGCCTTCGACGCGGTTGCGGCCGATCTCGGCATCGTGCGCGCCGATACGCTCGACGACGCCGTCGAGATCAGCGAGCTGCTGGTCCATACCGGCGCGCCGGGCGGCCGGCGCCTCGGCGCCATCACGCTGTCGGGCGCGTTCCGCGGGCTGCTTTACGACGCCGCCGAGCGCAACGGCCTGCAATTTCCAAAACTCGCCGATGCGACGCTCGAGAAGCTCAATGCCATTCTCGGCGTCGGCTCGCTGGTCTCAAATCCGATCGACGGCGGTTTCGGCGTGCTGAGCAGCGACGATAACTACAAAGCGTCGATTGCGGCGCTGCAGGCCGATCCGAACATCGACATGATTTTGATCCAGGAGAACCTGCCGCGCGAACCGGGTTCCGACCGCGCCGAGCGTTACATCCACACCGTGGAAGCCATCGTCGCCGGAGGCGCGCCGAAGCCGATCGCCATCATCACGCCGGTATCGCACAGCCAGAGCGACTACAGCCGCGCGCTGCGGGCGCAGGTGCCGCACGTGTCGTTCCTGCTGGAAGTCAACAAGTCGCTGCGCGCCATCGCCAGCGTGGCCCGGCGCGACGAGCTTGAACGACTTGCGGCTTCATCGGACAAAGATCGCATCGACGCCCGCCGAAGCTGCCGCCGCGGCGCGCGTGCGGATGCTGGCAAAAATCGGCGCGGCCGCGCTCGACGAGGTCGAATCGAAAGCGCTGATCCGCGCTTATGGCATCCCGACGCCGACGGAAATTGCGGTGCAGTCGCCGGACGAAGCCGTGAAGGCGGCGCGGCAGATCGGCTATCCGGTGGTGCTGAAGGCGGTCGCGGCAAAGCTGCTGCACAAGTCCGACGCCGGCGCGGTCGCCTTGCATCTCGCCGATGACGAGGCGGTGCGTACGGCCTATGCGCGTATCGTCGATAATGTCGGGCGCGCCGGGATCGAAACGCTCGATGCCATGCTGGTCTGCCAACAGATCAGCGGCGGCTTGGAGCTTGTGCTCGGGCTCAATCGCGATCCGGAAATGGGCCTCGTCGTCATGGCCGGCTCAGGCGGCGTGCTGCTCGAACTGACCAAGGACGTGGCGTTCGCGGCGCCGCCGCTCACGCGTGAAAAAGCGCGCGCCATGATCGAGCGCACCCACGCCGCGCGGCTGCTGCGCGGCTATCGCTCGTCGCCGGTGCTCGATATCGACGCGGTGATCGACGCGTTGGTCGCGCTCGGCCGCATCGCCGAGGATTTGGCCGATGTCGTCCAGTCGATCGACATCAATCCATTTGTCGTGCTGCCGCGCGGCGGCTTCGCGCTCGATGCGCTGGTCGTGCCGCGCGACCGCTGAAAACAATACCAACAGGAGAACGGCGATGACCGATACTTTGACCATACTGGCGCACGCTCAAAGCTTGGCCGGAACTGATCCTGGAGCAGCTCGCCGACGCCGGCGTGGCGCGGGTCATCCTCAACCGGCCGGACAAGCGCAATTGCCTGAACGAGGCGCTGGTGGCGGCGTGGTTCGAGGCGCTCGACATCGTGCGCGCCGATCGCGACATCAAGGCGGTGATCACCAAGGGCGCTGGCGATTTGCTTCAGCTCTGGGCTCGACCTGCATTTCCTGCGCAAGGTCAGCGAGGAGCCGCGCGACTGGGATCGTCCGACGCCGACGGTGCAGATGGCGGAAGCGTTGCGCGGCTTTCCGCGCATCGTGATCGCGCAGGTGCACGGCTATTGCCTCGGCGGCGCGCTCGGCATCATGAATTGCCACGATCTGGTGTTCGCCGCCGACGATGCGCAGCTCGGCATGCCGGAAATTTTGCGCGGCAGTTTCGGCCAGCTCGTCACCTCGACCTTGGTGCACGGCGGCATCCCGATCAAGAAGGTCGCGCTTGATGCAGCTCGTCGGCCGCAATATTTCCGGCGCCGAGGCCGACCGCTGGGGCATCATCTCGCAAGCCGTGCCGGCGGCGGAACTGGAATCGACGGTGACGGGCATCGCCCGCGAAATCTCCGAGCGCCATCTGGCGCCGCTGGAGCATTCCAAGATCACCGTGCAGATGGGCCGCGACCTGTCGCTGTCGCAGGCGATCCAGCTCGATCAACTGGTCTCGGCGCGCATGCGGCGCGTCATGGACCCGACGCAGCATGTCGAGTCGTATCTGAAGTCGCAGAAAGGCGGGCCGAATTTGGAATACAAGCGGCCGGATGTTTAACTCGTCATTCCGGGGCGCGCCGAAGGCGCGAACCCGGAATCCATAACCACGGACAGTGCAGAAAATGTACCGACTGTGGTTATGGATTCCGGGTTCCTCGCTGCGCTCGGCCCCGGAATGACGGCTACGCCGCCGCTTTCTTCTTATCCCCGCGCTCCAGCGATTGCAGCAGCTCGTCCACCGTCTGCACGTCGCCGAACTGGCCGTAGAACGCCGACAGCGTGGCGTTGTGCTCGTCGTCGGTATGCGTCGCCAGCCCGTCCGCCACCATGACGACCTTGAAATTGAGCATCATGGCGTCGCGCGCCGAGCTTTCGCAGCACACATTGGTGGCGGTGCCGGTGATCAATAGCGTGTCGATGCCGCGGTCGCGCAAATGGCGCTCGACGTCGGACGAGTTTTGGATGAAGGCGCTGTAGCGCTTCTTGGTGATTTGTGCGTCCTCGGGGCGGATGTCGTTGAGGTGCCAGTATTCGTAGCCGTCCTCGCCGATATCCATCGCTTTGAGCCGCCGCTCGGCGCGCTCCGGCTTTTGCAGGTAGCCGTGGTAGTTCGACCAGCTCTCGCGGGTGTCGGTGGTGCCGTTGCGGATCCAGACCACGTGGCCGCCGCGGCGGCGCAGCTCGGCGGCAAGTCGGTTGATGTTCGGCACGATCTCGCGCGCCAGCGGCACCTCGCCCTGGTGGCCCGGCTTGACGAAATAGTTCTGCATGTCGACCACCAGCAGCGCGGTGGCGCGCGGGTCGATGGCGTCGAACGGGTGCAGCTTGCCCATCCGCGTGTTCATGCGGTCGAGGGAGGCTTGCGAGATCGCGATCTTGTGCATCGGTGCGTCCTCAACTAGTCGTTTGAGCCGAGAGTGGCACAAAAGCGGGTTGGGATCGAGGGCAGGTTGGTGAGCATGTCCGGCAGTTGGGAATTCTGGATCGATCGCGGCGGCACCTTTACCGACGTGATCGGCAGGCGGCCGGATGGCGCGCTGCTCACCCACAAGTTGCTCTCGGAAAATCCCGAAGCCTATCGGGACGCGGCGGTGCACGGCATCCGCCACCTGCTCGGGCTCAAGCCCGGCGAGGCGATCCCGGGCGAGCGCATCGCCGCGGTCAAGATGGGCACCACGGTCGCGACCAATGCGCTGCTCGAGCGCAAGGGCGACCGCACGCTTGCTGCTGATCACCAAGGGCTTTCGCGACGCGCTGCGCATCGGCTACCAGGCGCGGCCGAAAATCTTCGCCAAGCACATCATCAAGCCCGACATGCTGTACGAGCGCGTCGTCGAGGTCGACGAGCGGGTGCGCGCCGACGGCACCGTGGAGCGCGCGCTCGATCTCGACGCGGTGCGGACCGAGCTTGCGCGCGCCGAAGCTTGACGGCATCAACGCCGTCGCCGTCGTGTTGATGCACGCCTACCGCTACAGCGATCACGAACAGCAGGTTGCGGCGCTGGCGCGCGAGCTCGGTTTCGAGCAGGTCTCCGCCAGCCACGAAGTCTCGCCGCTGATCAAGCTGGTCGGCCGCGGCGACACCACCGTGGTCGACAGCTATCTCTCGCCGATCCTGCGCCGCTACGTGTCGCAGGTGGCGGGCGACTTCACCCTCCCCTGGGGGAGGGTCGGCCCGAAGGGCCGGGGTGGGGACGTCGCCAGACTTCCCCCACCCGCCACGCTACGCGGGCGACCTCCCCCGCAGGGGGAGGGGAAGAAACGCGCCTCATGTTCATGATGTCGTCGGGCGGCCTCACCGCGGCTGAGCTATTCCGCGGCAAGGATGCGATCCTTCGGGCCCGGCGGCCGGTGTCGTCGGCATGGCGGAGACCGGGCGCGCTGCGGGTTTCTCCCGGCTCATCGGCTTCGACATGGGCGGCACCTCGACCGACGTGTCGCATTTTGCCGGCGCAGTACGAGCGCGCCTTCGAGACCGAAGTCGCCGGCGTGCGCATGCGTGCGCCGATGATGCTGATCCATACTGTCGCAGCCGGCGGCGGCTCGATCCTGCATTTCGACGGCGCGCGGTTTCGCGTCGGCCCGGATTCGGCCGGCGCCAATCCCGGCCCAAAATGCTATCGCCGCGGCGGCCCGCTGGCGGTGACCGACGCCAATGTGATGGTCGGCAAGCTCATTGCCGATTTCTTTCCCAAGATTTTCGGTCCCGCGCAGAACCAGCCGCTCGACGCCGACGCGGTGCGCCAGCCTTCGCGGCGATGGCGAAGGAGATCGGCGACGGCCGCAGCAGCGAACAAGTCGCCGACGGTTTTATCAAGATCGCGGTCGAGAACATGGCGAACGCGATCAAGAAGATTTCCGTGCAGCGCGGCTACGACGTGACGCGCTACGCGCTGAATTGTTTCGGTGGCGCCGGCGGCCAGCATGCCTGCCTGGTGGCCGATGCGCTCGGCATGGACAGCGTGCTGATCCATCCGCTGTCGTCGCTGCTGTCGGCCTACGGCATGGGACTTGCCGATATCCGCAGCGTCCGCCAGCAGGCGATCGAGGAGCCGTTCGGCGACAAGGCGCGCAAGACGCTCGAAACCGTGTCGCGCCGGCTGGCACGCGCGACCATCGACGAGGTTGCCGGCCAAGGCGTCGCGACGAACAAGATCGCGCTGCATGTGCGCGCGCATATTCGTTACGCCGGAACCGATACGCCGCTGATCGTCGATGCCGGCACCTTTTCTCCCTCCCCCCTTGTGGGGGAGGGTGGGGTGGGGGGTCGGGAGGGGAAGTCGCAAGCGTCGACGCATGCGCGACACCTCTCGACCCCCACCCCCGACCCCTCCCCACAAGGGGGAGGGGAGTCGAAGCTCGTCTCGCTCAGCAAGATGAAATCCGCCTTCGAGCGCGCGCATAAAGCGCAGTTCGGCTTCATCGATCGCGCCAAGGCGCTGGTGATCGAGGCGGTGTCGGTCGAGGCGATCGGCGGCGGCGCGACGTTTCGGGAAAAAACCCGCAAGACCACCCGGGCCAAGCTGCCCAAGCCGGCGCGGCGCACGCGGTTTTTCTCCAACGGCAAGTGGCAGCGCGCGCTGGTCTATACGCGCGACACGCTGGCGCCGGGCCACAAGGTGAAGGGCCCCGCCATCATCATCGAGCCGCATCAGACCGTGGTCGTCGAGCACGGCTGGCAGGCCGAGCTGACCGCCAAGGATCACCTCGTGCTGCGGCGGGTGCAAAAACTCAAGCGTACGCGCGCCATCGGCACCCGCGCAGATCCGGTGATGCTTGAAGTGTTCAACAACCTGTTCATGTCGATCGCCGAGCAGATGGGCGTGGCGCTGCAGAACACCGCCTATTCGGTGAACATCAAGGAGCGGCTCGATTTCTCCTGCGCGGTATTCGACGGCACCGGCTCGCTGGTCGCCAACGCGCCGCACATGCCGGTGCATCTCGGCTCCATGGACCGCGCCGTCGAGACCATCATCCGCGAGAACAAGGGCAAGGTCCGCCCCGGCAACGTCTATGCGATCAACGCGCCGTACAACGGCGGCACGCACCTTCCGGACATCACCGTGTGCACGCCGGTATTCGACGGCGGCAAGATTTTGTTCTGGGTCGCCTCGCGCGGGCATCATGCCGACGTCGGCGGCATTTCGCCCGGCTCGATGTCGCCGAATGCCACGACCATCGAGCAGGAAGGCGTCTATATCGATAATTTCAAATTAGTCGAGCGCGGACGCTTCCGCGAGAAAGAGACCTATCAGCTGCTGCAAGGCGCCAAATATCCGGCGCGCAATCCGCTGCAGAACGTCAACGACATCAAGGCGCAGATCGCCGCCAACGAGATGGGCGTGCGCGAGCTGCGCAAGATGGTGCGCTATTTCACCTTGCCCGTGGTGCGCGCCTATATGCGCCACGTGCAGGATAACGCCGCCGAAAGCGTGCGCCGCGTCATCGACCGGCTGCACGACTAGCGCTTCAGCATCGAAACCGATCAGGGCTCGACCATCAAAGTGCGCATCGCGGTCGACAAGAAAAAGCGCGAGGCCACCGTCGATTTCACCGGCACCAGCCCGCAGCAGGCCTCGAATTTCAACGCACCCGAGCCGGTGACCCGCGCCGCGGTGCTCTACGTGTTCCGCGTCATGGTCGACGACGACATTCCGATGAATGCCGGCTGCCTGCGGCCGATCCGCATCATCATTCCGAAAAAGTCGATGCTGACGCCGGAATTTCCCGCCGCCGTCGTCGCCGGCAATGTCGAGACCTCGCAGGAAGTGACCAATTGCCTGTTCGGCGCGCTCGGCGCCATGGCGGCGGCCCAGGGCACCATGAACAATCTCAATTTCGGCAATGCGCGCTACCAATATTACGAGACGATCTGCTCCGGCTCGCCGGCCGGCCCCGGATTCCCCGGCACCGACGCCGTGCACACCCACATGACCAACACGCGGCTGACCGATCCGGAAATCCTGGAATTCCGCTATCCGGTCCTGCTCGAAGATTTCCACATCCGCAAAAATTCCGGCGGGCGCGGCCAATGGAATGCCGGCGACGGCATACGCCGTACCATCCGCTTCCTGGAAAAAATGGAATGCACGATTTTGTCCGGCCACCGCAAGGTGCCGCCGTTCGGGATCGCCGGCGGCGGCGACGGTCAGGTCGGCGAAAATTCAGTGCGGCGCAACGGCGGCCAGATCGAAAAGCTTCAGGGTTGCGACGCCACCGTTATTGATGCCGGCGAAGCAGTCATCATCCAGACGCCGACAGCGGGCGGTTACGGCGAGCCGGCAAATAGTGAAAACCGCTAGCCGCGGCGGCGCTCCACGGCCCGCTCGATGCGCAGCATCGCCTCGATGGCGAGATAGCCGCCGTCGCGATAGCGCGCGCTCACGCTGCGCGCGTCGCGCCCGCAATGCGGGCAAGTCACGGTGCCCTCGAAGACATATTGGACGCATTGCCGGCACAGGATCAGCACCGGCGAGGTGTGGCCTTGGGGCGGCTTCGCGGGATCGCTCATGCGCTCGCGCCTTCGTGCGGGATCGGTTCTTCGATCAGCGCAAAGCGGCCGGTGGCGAACGGCAGCGCCGGCGCATCTTCCACCTTGACGATGCGCTCGCGGATGCCGCGCTCGGCAAGCTGCAGCACGCGGTGATGGCAATATGGATTGTTGCCGCGACGGCCGAGCAGCAAATCCGCGGTCCAGGTGCAACCGCCGCGGCAGACGTCGGCATAGTAGCAGTCGCGGCAGAAGCCCCAGAGGTCTTCGGTGCCGCGGTCGCGGTTGAACTGCAACGCCGGATGGTTCGCCCACAGCTCCGCGATCGGAGTGTCGCGGACGCTACCGGCGCCATAGCGCTCGGTGGCGAGGGATGGGCAACCCTTGACGGTGCCATCGGCTTCGAGCCCGATGGCATTCTGGCCCGCCGGGCAGCCGCCATAATAGCCGCGGTCCGGGCCGCGCCACAGCACCTCGTAAGGGCCGAAATAGCCGATATTGTTGCCGGGCAGGAGCAGCAGGCCGCGTTCGCGGCCGCGGCGATGCAGATCGGCCAATAGCGGCATCAGGGTGGCGAGCTCATACGGCTGCAGCAGGATGTCGTCGTGATCGACGGCGTTGCCCATGGCGACGGTGAGCTGGATTTGCCAAAATTTGGCGCCGGCGTCGATGATGACGTCCATCACCTCGGCAAGCTCGGGCATGACCGCCGCGGTGATCTGCGTGTTGACGCTGGCGATCAGGCCGACGCTTCGGCAATCGTTCAAAACCCGCAAGGCTTCCCGATAGGAGCCGGCAACGCCGCGCAGGCGATCGTGCAGCGGCTGCAGGCCGTCGATCGAAACGCCGAGTCCGAGCAGGCCCGCTGCAACCGCCGCCTCGATCATCCCGCGCGACAGCTTGTAGCCGCCGGTCTGCATGGTGCAATCGATGCCGTGATCGTGGATGGCGCGAACCAGGGTCAGCCAATCCTTGCGCACGAACGCTTCGCCGCCGATGATCGAGATTTCGCGGGTGCCGAGCTCGGCGAGCTGGCGGATCACGTCGATGCATTCATCGGTCGAGAGTTCGCGCGCGCGTTGGTGTCCGGCGCGCGAGCCGCAATGGATGCATTTGAGATTGCAGGCGAGCGTGGTCTCCCAGACCACGTAAACCGGCACGCAGTCGAGCTGATCGCGCAACGATATTCGCCGGCGCGGTCCGTCTTCCTGGATCGTTTCCGTCATCGGCGCTTCTTGCATCGTTTCCGTCATCGGCAGTCACCTCGTACGGCGTCCCACGCGACGGTCGAAGGTCTCGCCGCCGACGGGACGAAGCATGAAACGTCGGCTCTAGCCGCCCTTGGCCTTGATGGCGCCTTCGAGGTCGCCGAGCGCCGCGCGCAGGTCGTCGGCATCGGGGCCCGACGCGCCGTGCAGCAAGTCGTGAGCGACCGTGCGATAGGCCGTCAGCGTATTGATGTCCGCGGACTTGATCCTGTCGCGCAAAACCACGCCGTAGAGCTGTATGCCGTTGCCGCGTCCACCATGCTCAGCCATCCTGGTCTCCTCGTGGTTCGAGAAACATTTCCGTCCAACCATTTCCGCCGCGGCGACGATGAAGTCGGCGCGGTCTGCCGGCGCTGCCCAGGCGAGGGCGGACGCGGCGCTCCGTCAGCGCTACTTGCCGCCCTTTGCCTTGATCGCCTTTTCGAGATCGTCAAGCGATGCCCGCAGGTCGTCGGCACCGGGTCCCGAAGCATCTTTCAGCAAGTCGTGCGCGACGATGTGGTAGGCCTGCAGCGTGGGCAGGTCGGCGGATTTGCTCTTCTCTCGGATCATCACGCCGTAGGGCTGCAAATTGACGCCCCTGCCGCCGGGTTCAGCCATCTTCGCCTCCTTCTTGATCGATAACCTTGCATGAGCGGCTTGCACCGCGATCATGACACGGCGCGCCGGTCGAACTCGTTCGCAAACTCGCGCCGCTCCCGCGGCTCAACCGTCGGCGGTTAGCCGCCTTTCGCCTTGATCGCCTTGTCGAGGTCGCCGAGGCATGTCCGCAACTCCTCGGCATCGGGGCCGCTCTGGCCCTTGAGAAGATCGTTGGCTACCGTTTGATAGGCCTTCAGTGTCGGCAGATCAGCCGTCTTGGCTTTCTCGCAAATGATTCTGCCGTAGAGTGGCTGCAGATTGCCCGATGTTGCCATTTCGCTTCTCCTATGACTTGCTGCGCGGCGGGTGTGCCGCATCGTTCGACCCGCTCGAAGGGCACGAGGCCTAGCCGCCCTTGGCCTTGATCGCTTTACTGAGATCGCCAAGCGATGATTTCAGGTCGTCGGCTTCGGGGCCCGACGCGTCTTTGAGCAGGTCGTGGGCGACCGTCTGATAGGCCTGCAATACGCTCAGATCCGCCGTCTTGGCTTTGTCGCGGATGACGGGTCCGTAGAGTAGCCGTATATCGCCGGAATAACTTGCCATGTACTCCTCCTCGATTGATTGAGCCGGCCGGCGCGTTGTCGTTTCTCTGGTGTCAGAAGGCCGCTGTTCTTGGCGCGGCGACCGGCAACGTCCCGGCCAGGACATGTCCTGCATGCGGATTGTGGATCAAGTCCTGCCGCATTTCAACTATAAATAGATGACTTTTTAGAGACACCGGAACCGGCGCGGCAACTCGCCGCGGCGCGGCGCGATCGTGCGCTCGACCAAGTCCTTTTGGGTTGAAACGATTGGCCCACCAGAAATTTGATCTGTTCGGACGACGAGGGGCCCCGCCGGATCACTGGCTACCGGACGCCCGGCGCGCCACCGAATATTTCATGTTGGCTTTGTCGCCTTGCCAATAGAACGTGAAATCGGCGGCGACGCTCGCGCCGTCGGGCAGCGGCAGCACGGCGCTGCAGACCACCTGGTCCTTGGTGGTGGAGACCGTCGTGATCGGCTCGTATTTCGTCGGCGCGAACTGAAACTGCTTGAGAACTTCGGCCAGAGATTTTTTGGCGCGTTCCGAATCGCATTCCGGCAGCACCAGGCGATCGCGGATGCCGCTGTAGAGGAAAACGCCGACAACCGCGATGACGGGGATAACGAGAATGCGCAGCGCAAAGCGATAGGGCGGCCTGGACGATGACGGCGAGGTGGGCAAGCGGGTGAACCGGGCCGTGGACTTCAGCTTAGGCGAAGGATTATCCGCGGCCATGCGCGCTCGCCCTTAAAGCATGATCCGGAAAGGTGGAAACCGGTTTTCCGAAAAGATCATGCGCCACCTAGACAGCCTTGACGATCTCCTCGGTCATCTTCTTGGCATCGCCGAGCAGCATCATGGTGTTGTCGCGGTAGAACAGCGGATTGTCGATGCCGGCGTAACCGGACGCCAAAGAGCGCTTGTTGAACATCACAGTGCCGGCCTTCCACACCTGCAGCACCGGCATGCCGTAGATCGGCGATTTCGGATCGTCCTCGGCGGCCGGATTGGTGACGTCGTTGGCGCCGATCACGTAAGCGACATCGGCCTGGGCGAATTCCGAATTGATGTTCTCGAGCTCGAACACGTCGTCATAGGGCACGTTGGCTTCGGCGAGCAGCACGTTCATGTGGCCCGGCATGCGGCCGGCCACCGGATGGATGGCGTATTTGACCTCGACGCCTTCGCGCTTGAGCTTGTCGCCCATCTCACGAAGCGCGTGCTGCGCCTGCGCCACCGCCATGCCGTAGCCCGGCACGATGATGACCTTGCCGGCGTTCTTCAAGATGAAGGCGGCATCCTCGGCCGAGCCGATCTTGACCGGCCGGTCGCCGGCGGCCGCCGCCGGTCCCGCCACCTCGCCGCCGAAGCCGCCGAGGATGACCGAGATGAACGAGCGGTTCATGCCCTTGCACATGATGTAGGACAGGATCGCGCCCGAGGAGCCGACCAGCGCGCCGGTGATGATCAGCGCCGAATTGCCCAGCGTGAAGCCGATGCCCGCCGCCGCCCATCCCGAATAGGAATTGAGCATCGAGATCACGACCGGCATGTCGGCGCCGCCGATCGGAATGATGATCAGCACGCCGAGCAGGAACGACGCCGCGGCGATCAGCCAGAACGCGACGTGCAGCTGCGCCAGATAGAACCACACGACCAGCGCGATGAGGCGTCATGCCCAGCGCGATATTGATGACGTGGCGGCCGGGCAGCGTGATCGGCGCGCCGCTCATGCGGCCGGAGAGTTTCAGGAACGCGATCACCGAACCCGTGAACGTAATGGCGCCGATGGCGACGCCGAGCGACATTTCGATCAGGCTCTGGCCGTGGATGGCGCCTTCGACGCCGATGCCGAAGGCCGCGGGCGCGTACAGCGCGCCGGCCGCGACCAGCACCGCGGCCATGCCGACCAGGGAGTGGAACGCGGCGACCAGTTCCGGCATCGAGGTCATCGGCACGCGCCGCGCGATCACCGCGCCGATGCCGCCGCCGAGCGCCATGCCGGCGACCACCAGCACCCAGGCGCTGACGCCGGCCGGCGGATGCGCCGCCAGCGTCGTCAAGACGGCAATGGTCATGCCGATCATGCCGAACTGATTGCCGCGCCGGCTGGTTTCCGGATTCGACAATCCGCGTAACGCAAGAATGAAGAGTGCGCCGGCGACGAGATAACAGAGGGCGGCGAGATCGGCTGACATCATGGACCTCTGTTGGGCGCGGCTGCGGCGGGATGCTGAAGGAAGGTGAGCGTGTTGCCGGACGGATCCTCGGCGAACAGCATGATGCCGCCCCAATATTGCTTTTCAGGCGGGCCATGCAGCGGCACACCGCGCGCCTTCAAGTCGGCATAGAGCGCGGCCGCGTCCTTGGTCTCGAAGGCCACGCCGGTAAATCGGCCGATCAACCCCTCGCGCCGCCCCTCGTCGTCGGCGGTCTCGACCACGATGCTCGGAGATTCTTCGAACAAGATCGCAGTGGGCGCCGTCGTGGTGCGGTTGAGCCCGACGACGTTCTCGTAGAACGCCGCGGCCTTTTCCAGGTCGTCGACGAAGATGCGCACGGATGTCAGGCGCATGGCCGCGCTCACTTCTGCTTGCGCTGGAACATGGCGAGCATGCGCTGCGTCACCAGGAAGCCGCCGAATATGTTCACCGAGGCGAAAGTCAGCGCGACGAAGCCGAGCGCGCGCGCCCACAGCGGGCCGTCATCGTTGGCGACCAGCGCGACGCCGACCGCGAGCAGCGCGCCGACCACGATGACCGAGGAGATCGCGTTGGTCACCGACATCAGCGGCGTGTGCAGCGCCGGTGTCACCGACCAGACCACGTAATAGCCGACGAAGACCGCGAGCACGAAAATCGACAGCCGGAAGACGAACGGATCGACGATGTCGCTCGCCGCATGCGCGACGCCGCTCCCTATGGTGGCGAGGTCGAGTTGGCTCAAGATCGACAAAGTTATCATCGCACCGGTCCTTCTTTCCCCTCCCCCTTGTGGGGAGGGGCAGGGGTGGGGAAGCGGGAGCCGCGGCGGTGAGGACTTCCCCACCCTCGGCTTCGCTTCGCTCGCCGTCCCTCCCCACAAGGGGGAGGGAGCAGAAATTACGCCGCGGTCTTCGGCTGGAAATTCGGATGCACGATGGCGCCGTCGCGGGTCAGCGCCGTCGCCTTGACGATGTCGTCGTCCCAGTTGACCGCAAGCGCCTTGGTCTTCTTGTCGATCAAAATTTCCAGAAACGCGTAGAGATTCTTGGCGTAGAGATTCGACGCCGTGGCGGCGATCCGGCCCGGCACGTTGCGATAGCCGACGACTTTGACGCCGTTCTGCTCGCTCACCGTATCGGCGCTGACGCCTTCGACATTGCCGCCGCGCTCGACGGCGAGATCGACCACCACCGAGCCCGGCCGCATCGACGTCACCATGGCTGACGAGATCAGCCGCGGCGCCGGCCGGCCGGGAATGAGCGCGGTGGTGATGACGATGTCCTGTTTCTTGATGTGCTCGGCGACCAGCGCGGCCTGTTTGGCCTGATACTCTTTCGACATTTCCTTGGCGTAGCCGCCAGCGGTCTCGGCCGCCTTGAATTCCTCGTCCTCGACGGCGATGAATTTGGCGCCGAGGCTCTCGACCTGCTCCTTGGCCGCCGGCCGCACGTCGGTGGCGGTGACGATGGCGCCGAGGCGGCGCGCGGTGGCGATCGCCTGCAGGCCGGCGACGCCGGCGCCCATGACGAAAACTCTTGTGGCCGGCACGGTGCCGGCCGCGGTCATCATCATCGGCAGCGCGCGGCCGAATTCGGCCGCGGCATCGATCACGGCGCGGTAGCCGGCGAGATTGGCCTGGCTCGACAGCACGTCCATCACCTGCGCGCGGGTGATGCGCGGCAAAAGCTCCATGGCGAAACTTACGATGCCGGCATCCGCCATGGCGCGCAGCGCCGCGTCGTTGCCGTAAGGGTCCATGATGGCGATGACGATGGCGCCCTTCTTGACGCGCGAAAGCTCGGCGCCTTGCGGGCGGCGCACCTGGAGTACGACGTCGGCGCCGGTCAAGGCGTCGGCGGATACGGTGGCGCCGGCCGCCGTATAATCCGCATCGAGAACGCCGGATTTCATCCCGGCGCCCGGCTCGACGGCCACTTCGGCGCCGAGCCCGATCATCTTCTTGACGGTTTCGGGAACCGCGGCCACCCGCGGCTCGCCCGCGTCGGTTTCGGCAACGACCGCAACCTTCATGATTCCTCCGACGGCTGCCGTGCATGCGCGGCCAGCTGTGAATCGATTTGGTGACGATAACGCGACTTCAGGTCAGGAAATACGCCATCAGGACGACGATCGTGACCACGATCGCCATGACGACTTTCACCAATGTGATGAAATTCTCGTACGTCTGTTCGTGAGCGGGGTAATCGTTGCCCTCTGCGGTCGCGTATTCGACCTCGCCGTGATCGGCCATACCATCGTCTCCAAACGTCGCGCCCGGTGCGGGCCGATTTAGCGTAATTGCCCGCCCAGGGCAACGGCACGGCGTAGTTGCGAGCGTATTTTTGCCCACCTGTCATGACGCCGCGCGCGGCGTTTCGCTATGCAGGTTCCGCGGCTGCCGTTGCGGGCGTTCGGCTTGCCGGGGAGGGGCCGAATCCCTACTCTCAAAGGCAACGGCCATTGGCCACGGACAGCACCGATGCTCAGAAAAGAACAGAACGAATTATTGACCCAGACCGGCCCCGGCACGCCGATGGGCCAGCTTTTCCGCTCCTACTGGATGCCGGTGCTGCTTGCCGAGGAGCTACCGGTGGACGAATGCCCGCCGGTGCGGGTCAAGATCATGTCCGAGCGGCTCTTGGCGTTCCGCGACTCCAACGGCAAATACGGCCTGATCGACGAATTCTGCGCCCATCGCGGCGTCTCGCTGTGGTTCGGCCGCAACGAGGAGGGCGGGCTGCGCTGCCCCTATCACGGCTGGAAATACGACGTGAACGGCCAGTGCATGGAGGTTCCCTCCGAGCCCGCCGAAAGCGGCTTCTGCAAGAAGGTCAAGCTGACGTCCTATCCGCTGGTAAAGCGCGGCGAGGTGCTGTGGGCCTATATGGGCCCCGCCGACAAAAAGCCGCCGCTGCCGGAATGGGAATTCGCCATGGTGCGGCCGGAGCAGACCTTCGTCTCCAAGCGGCTGCAGGAATCCAATTGGCTGCAAGCCATGGAAGGCGGCATCGATTCGAGCCACGTGTCGTTCCTCCACCGCGGCGATCTCGGCTCCGATCCGCTGTTCAAGGGCGCCAAGGGCAATCAGTACAATCTCTCCGACATGCAGCCGCATTTCGAAGTGGTCGAGCAGCCCGGCGGCCTGTTCATCGGCGCGCGGCGCAATGCCGAGGACGGCAAATATTACTGGCGCATCACGCCGTGGGTGATGCCGTGCTTCACCATGATCCCGCCGCGCGGCGACCATCCGATCCACGGCCATTTCTGGGTGCCGATCGACGACGAGAATTGCTGGGCCTGGTCCTACGACTTCCATCCGGTGCGGGCGCTGAGCAAGACCGAAGTCGACGCCATGAAGGACGGCGCCGGCGTGCATTGCAAAGTCGACGCCGCGTTCCGGCCGCTCGCCAACAAGGACAACGATTATCTGATCGACCGCGCCGCGCAGAAGGCCGGGCGGACCTATAGCGGCGTCGCCGGCTTCGCCATGCAGGACGCTTCGCTGCAGGAAAGCATGGGCCCGGTCTGCGACCGCACCAAGGAAAACCTGGTCTCGACCGACAACGGCATCATCATGGCGCGGCACCGCCTGATGCGCGCCGCCAAGGCGCTCCTCGACAAAGGCGTGACGCCGCCCGGCATCGACGTCGAGCACCAGAAAGTCCGCTCCTGCTCGGTCGTGCTGCCGCCCGACGTGGCGTTCAAGGACGGCGCCAAGGAAGCGCTCTACGGCAAGCCCGGCATGGCGCAGACGACGGTGTAGCCGGCGCGGACCGTAATGCGCTTCCAATATCGGCTTTGGCTGGACGACCAGGCGTCACGAGCGGAGTTGCCAATTCGCTCGCCCGACCCTAGCGCGCCACTGTCTTCCCACCAGGAAGAGGATTGACGACGACGGAGGGCGGCGGTGGCACTTTCACGGACGCGCCACTCGGATCAACGAATTGCCAGAGCTGGTTTTTATTTTTTTGAGGGTCTGTCTTCTGCGGCCAAGTATCGAGATAAGCTTTTGCCTCCGGTTGGGCGCCGCTACGGTCCTTCCTCGATGTCGATGACGAAGCTGGTCAGCCAATTCTGGATGAAATAAAGGCCCGAGTCGCGATCTTGCACGAAACCCCACGACTGGTTCGAGCTTGCCGGGTGATTATCATGCCAGATCGCCAAATTGACCGCTCTTCACGGTATAGGCATCAAGTCGCGATCCAGCTCTGATTGTCTGCCCGCCCGGTGATTTTGTTATGACATTACCCATGTTCCTCGATGTCGATAACGAAGGGATACGCGGAATTCGCATTCTGGAGGAAGAAATAGTTTAAAACCGCTTGTGACCGGGGCCCATTGGACGGCGCGAACATCCAGAGCTGATAGTGTTTCCGGGCGCGCTCGTCTGGCATTGCGCATGGGCGCGGAGGCCACCGATCAATTTTCTCCATGTCGATGACAAGTCCGGTCCAGGGACTCTATGGATGGAGACCGACGGCATAGCCCCCTCTCTTAAACTTATCGCCCCACACGAACTGATTTTCCGGTTTGCCTGCGATTCAGGGTCGCCAACGTCTCAAACCGCGATTGTTGCCCGACCGCTCCGCCTACGGCGCTCGCGTCCAACTGAAACTGAGGAAAACACTCCTGGTCCTCAACAAACGCGGATATTTGTGAGTTTTCCTGTATTCGTATCGACGCAAATGTCCTGGCATGGGAATTTTTTTGAACGGTGGCATTGATACCAAGTTGGAATGAGCAGCCGTTTGCTCAAGCTGCAGATGTGTCGGCCGCCAGCAATGCGGCCACAGCAAAGATCAGAAAAAACTTGTTCAGCATCGGATTGACCTCTCGCGACGAAGGAAAGAGCGTGTCCGGCTTTTATCGAAAGCGATGCGAGCGACGGCCTATCACCTCAAGTATGATGCAATCTTCGGGTGCGTCAAGGGTCTGCGCTCGTTGAACGATTGACGAAGAAGGATTGCAAAGTCGCCGACACGCCGCCGCAATGAACTCAGCGCGGCGGTGGCGCCGTCATCCTGATACCGGTGAGTGCGGCCAATTCGCCCTGGCGCTTGGTTTCGCGGCGCATGTAATCGGCGAGGCCCTCGGGCGTGTTTTCCGCGGGCACCGTCATGCCGAGTGCCGCCATGCGGCTCTTGAAGTCTTGCGATTGCACGACGTCGTTGAGCGCCTTGTTGAGGTAAGCGATGATCGGCGTCGGCGTCTTGGCGGGCGCGGCGAGGCCGACGAAGCCGCGATAGTCGAAATTGGGGAATCCGAGCTCCTGCATGGTCGGCACTTCGGGCCAGGTCGCGATCCGCTGCGGGCTCGCGATGGCGAGCGCGCGCACCTTGCCGCTGTCGGCGAGCGGCTTGGCCTGGGCGTAGAACGCGAACGCGCCTTGCACGCCGCTTGCCGTCACGTTGCGCGCGGCCTCGCCGGAGCCGTTGAACGGCACGCCGGCGATTGCGGTCTTGCCGAGCGCATTGAGCTGCGCCAGCGCCATGGCGGGCGACGTCGCCGGTCCGGAGGTGCCGAAGCTGATCTTGTTCGGATTGGCTCTGGCGTCGGCGAGCAATTCGTCGAGCGTCTTGTAAGGCAGCGCGGCGTCGATGATCAGCACCAGCGGCGGCCCCTCGACGATCATGCCGATCATGGCGAAGTCGTCGATCGCGTTATACGGCACCGGGAGAAAATACAGGTTCTGCGCATCGGCGATCGAATTGGCGAACAGCGTGTAGCCGTCGGGCGCGGCCCGCACCGCATAGGCGCCGCCGAGGGTGCCGGAGCCGCCGGGCTTGTTCTCGACCACGATGTTCTGGCCGATCCGCTCCTGCAGCATCGCGGCAAGCACGCGCGCCGGCACGTCGGTCAAGCCGCCGACCGCGAACGGCACGATCATGGTGATCGGCCGCGCCGGGTAGTTCTGCGCCGGCGCGTGCGCCGGCCAGAGCACGCCGAGCACCAGCGCGGCGAACATCGGCAGGACAAGTCTGAACGGATTGATCATCTGTCGCTCCCGCGCGCGTGACCTTGAGGCCGTCGCGCCGCAATGCCAAAGTCAAAACCCCGCCCGGCACGGGCCACCATATCAGCATGAGACGGACCCGATGACCAAGAGCGTAGAGCCGCTGCTCCCGGTCGAGCTCGGCGCGGGCAAGATCAAGTTTGCGCAAGGCATGAAAGCCGGGCGCTGGGTGTTCGCCACCGGGCTGATGGCGCAGGATTTCGTCAACGGCATCGCGCCGGACGTGCTGGCCGAGCGCGCGCCGCATGCGGGCCTACCCAAGCGCGAGAAAGAAGCGCTGCGCATCTTCGAGAATCTCGACGCCGTATTGCGCGCAGCCGGCACCGACCGCAGCAATCTGGTGCGCACCGACCAGTACTACACCACCGTGAAAGCCGTGCCGCCTTATCAGCAGGTGCGGCGCGAATTTCTCGACGGCCGCATCCCGCCCTCGACCTCGATCGCGCAGCAGGCGCTGCTGCTGCCCGGCGCCGACATGAACATCCAGGCCATGGCCGCCATTCCCGAACCGGGGTTCAAGGTCGAGCACCTCAAGCACGAGCAATTGGCCGGGCGCCCGACCTCCGGCTACTCGCCCGCGCTCACGGTCGGCGACTTCATCTTCCTGCCGGGCATCACCTCGCTCGCCATCGGCGACGAGCCGCGGCGCAACGGGGTCGCCGCCGCAGCGCTGATGGCCGAGGGCGCGCAATGGGGCGGCCAGCCGATAAAACTCGAAACCGAATTCATCATCACCAAGCGGATGACGGCTTCGCTGGCGCTCGCCGGCGCGACGCTCGAAGACGTGGTGCACGCGCAAGTCTATCTCACCGACCGCGACGACTACTCGGCCTTCAACGCGGCGTGGACCAAGCATTTCGGTGAAGCCGGCCCGACCGTGTCGATCATTCCGTGCATCGCGCACGGGCTTGCGCCCTATGACGGCAAGATCGAGATCAACGTGATCGCGGCGAAGCCGGGCAGCGCTGCCGCGCAAGCGGCATCTCGATGCCGGCGTCGCCACCGCATTCCGCCATCAGCCGCAGGCGGTGAAGGCGGGCGATCTGCTCTTCATCCCGGCCTTGATGGCGGCCGATCGCGATGGGCTTTTGCCCGCGGCCGCCGCCGATCCGCGGCAGCCGTATTTCTCGTCATCGCCCGAGATGCAGGCGGAAGCGATCATCGACAACATCGCGCGGCTCTGCGCGGCCGGCGGCACCTCGCTCGCCAACGTGGTGCGGGTGCTGCTGTTCCTCACCGATATCGGCGAGTTCTACCCGGTCTACAAAGCGTGGGAGCGCCGGCTCGGCGGCCGTCCGCTGCCGTTTTCCGCGGTCGAGGTTCCTGGGCCGCTGCCGGTGCCGGGCGCCACCGTGATGATGGAAGCCTGGGCCTATGCGCCGTGAGCGATTGGCCGGCGTGGTCGTGCGCTTGCGAGCTCACCTGGTCGTTCAAACCGAAGTGATTCGCACCGATCGCCAGCACGGCTAGCGCGGCGGCCGCCTGCCGCGGCCGAAACGCGGAAGAAGATCGAAAGCGCATATTTTTGAGTCGCGCCCGTGGCTTACCCGCCAAGACGGCGCCGGCGGCGGGAAACGAGCTTGACGATAGATCATCGTCGGACGATGAAACTCGCCGGGCGATGTTTGGCACTGCGCATCCGAACCGCGAATGCGCGAGCTCTCCGGCGCCGGAGTGCAAGGCATGCAGAACTTCCGCGCATTCCAGTTGGCACGCGTCACCGAGCTGCTCACGACGATGCGGTGTCTCTATCCCGGCGGCGCCGAAGACGTGCATAATTTCGTCCACGGCTTGGTCGAGCTCCTGATCCGCGCCAAGCCGAGGTCGGTGATCGAAATCGGCTCCGATCGCGGTGTCTCGACCGAGGTGTTCCTGTTGACCAATGCGCGCGTCGTTGCCGTCGATCCGTGGGAGCACCAGGCTTATTTTGATGAGTTCGTCGAGCGCTGCGGGGCCTATCCGCATCTCGAAGTCTGCCGCGGCAAGTGCCCGGACGCGCTCGGCAGGTTCGGCGCCGAGTTCGATCTCTGCTACGTCGATGCCGACCACCAATACAAGTCGGTCCGGCGCGACATTTTGGCCTGCACCAAGGTCGTAAAGCCGGATGGCTGGCTCGCCGGACACGATTATCACCAGCCCCAGGTCGAGCAGGCGGTGCGGTCGCTCGTCGATGAGCCGATCGTGTTTCGCGACGGTTCCTGGTTGGCCAAAAACCGTCTCTCGCAGCGGTACTTGGCCGGCCAGGACGGGGCCGCGGCGCATCCGCAGCAAATTCTTCGCCAAATCTCCGTTTGATCCGGTCTCCGCTTGATCCGGCGGCGTCAAAGCCTCGGTCGCCGCTCCGCGCTCACGCCGGGTCGTTTTCGGTCACGGCATTGCGTCCGGCGATAAATCCCTGACAGATCGCGCGCGGCAGGCCGTGCATGGAAAAGCCGCCGGCCGATTCGCCGCCGCAATAAAGGCCGGGGATCACCTCGCCGTTCATGTCGATCACCTGGCAGCGCGCATTGATGCGCAGGCCGGCGCGGGTGTCGTGGATGACCGGCGTCGCCCAGGCGGCGTAGAACGGCGGCTTTAAGATCTTGTAGCAGCGGCTTCGGCTTGCCGAAGTCGGCATCCTTGCCGGCGTCGACGAAAGAATTGTAGCGCGCCACGGTGGCGGCGAGGTTTTGCGGCGGCATCGGCACGCGCTGGTATTTCATTTTGATTTTTGCCGCGAGCGCCTCGATGCTGCCGGCTTCGAAGAAAAATCCCGCGTCGACATCGACATGCGGCGGCTACGGCTGCCACTTTTCGCGCGCCACCGCGTCGGCATCGAAAATCGCCCAGATCGGGCCGCCGCCGTTATGGCCGTCGCCGATGCCGGCCAGCGCCGCGTTGATGAAATTGCTCGGATTGTATTTTTGGTTCTTGGCATTGAGATAGGAATGCGGCTCGTAAGGATTGGTGCTCTGATAGCTGTTGTAATTGAAGTGCCCGCCGGTCTCGTCGTAGAAGCGCCGGCCCAGCATGTTGACCAGGATGACGTCCTGCCAGTCCTTGACCGGCAGCCCGATGGCGCGCGCCTTGTCGAACACTTCGCTGCCCGGATGCCAGCGCACATTGACGTAGCCATATTGGCAGCCGATGGCGCCCGGCTTGGTGATGCCGGAGCCGAACTCGCCGGTATAGTTGAACAGCCCCCACAGCGCGGCGCCGGCCGCCATGGCGGCGATTTCGCCGCTGGCATCTTGATCCGACCACGGCATGCCGGCGAGCCCGCAATATTCCTCGGTGAGGCGCGGATCGAACATGCGGCGGAAGTTGACGTTGCCGGTCGAGCCGCCGGTGGCGACGATCACGGCCTTGCGGGCGCGGATGTTGAGGTTGGTGCCGTTGTGGTCGACGGCGATGCCGGTGACGCGGCCGTCGCGCGGCGTCTCGCGATGGATCGCCGTCATGCGATGCTCGAGCAAAATCTCGACGCCGGCCTCGAGCGCCGCGGCCTCGAGCGGCCGGATCAATCCGGCGCCGGCTCTGATTTCGTCATCGTCCGGATCGGCCGGCCCGCCGGTATGGACCATCGGCCAGTCCTCGACCGAGATCTGCATGGTGCGCAGCACCGAGACGCCGATCTCGTGGCCGACCTTGTTGGGCGGCCGGTCGATGACTTTCACGCCGTGCGCCAGCAGAAATTCGAACGCCGCCACGCTGTTGTCGGCGAAGGCGCGGATGATCTCGCGGTCGTTGTAGCGGTAGGGCGGAAAGCCGTTGGTTTCGACCACCGACCAGTCGGTCAAATCCTGGAAGAACAGATCGGGTGAATCTGCGATGCCGTACTTCTTCTGGTAGCTGGTGCCGCCGCCGAGCGGCAGATTGCCGCCGGAGGTGATGGCGTGGCCGCCGACATGGTTCTCGGCTTCGACCACGATCACCGACGCGCCGGCCTCGCGCGCCACGATCGCGGCCGGCAAGCCGGTCGCGCCCGAGCCGATGACGACCACGTCGGCCTCGCGATCCCAATTCACTGCATTTGCCATTCCGGATTATTCCGTCTCGATTGCGGCCGGGACACTAACAGCATTGCCGATTTTGTGTCATTGGGGATGATCGCTTCGCGATCGAGGACTGCGCGCCATGGCGGATTTCGTGCCCACCCACCGGCTCACCCATGAGGCCAGCATGAAAATGATTGCATGCCGGCGTGGCCAAAGCGAACGCGCTCGGCTGCAAGGTCTCGCTCGCCGTCGTCGATCAGAGCTGCCGGCTCATTGCCTTCCTGATGATGGACGGCGCGCGGCATTTTTCGATCATCACCACGCAGCGCAAGGCCATCACCGCGGCCTCGCAGCGGCTGCCGACCGGCTACGCGCCCGAGGAGAATGCGCTGAGCATGACGGTGCGCATGGGCGATTTCACCAATGTGCCGGGCGGATTTCCGATCGAGGTCGGCGGCGAAGTCATCGGCGCGGTCGCCGCCGGCGGCGCGAAGATCGAGCAGGATGTCGAGGTGGCGAAGGCGGCGCTGGCGGCGCTTAGCGCGGCCGTGACCTTCGCGCCACTGCATCTGATCGCGCGCGCGCGCGCACCGCCTTGATGATGTTCTGATAGCCGGTGCAGCGGCACAGGTTCGAGGCCAGCATGTCGGTCAGGTCCTCGTCGCCGATCTGCGGGTACTTCTCCAACACGTTGGTGGCGAGCATCAAAAAACCCGGCGTGCAGTAGCCGCATTGCAGGCCGTGATTGTCGATGAAGGCCTGCTGCAGCACGCTGAGCTTGTCGCCGTCGGCGAGCCCCTCGACGGTGCGGATTTTCTTGCCGGCGGCCTGCACGGCGAACATCAGGCAGGAGCGCACCGCCTCGTCGTCGACGATGACGGTGCAGGTGCCGCAGACGCCGTGCTCGCAGCCGATATGGGTGCCGGTCTGGCCGCAATCGTCGCGGATGGCGTCGACCAGCGTTTTGCGCGCCTCGACCCGGATCGGATAATCGCGGCCGTTGATGGTGAGCGTGATGTCGGTTTTTTCGTTCATTGGCACTTTTCTTGTCGCCCCTCACCGCCTCTCCTCGGGGAGAGGGAGTAGCAGTCGTTGGCTCGTGTTCAGGTCTCGACGCCAGCGCGTCGCTCCGGCCTCCCTCCCCCTCCCCGACAGATGGGGTGAGGGGCTCACTCTCGAAATCCCATTACGCGCGGCAAGACATCGGAAAATTTCCCGCGCACGTGGTCCTCAACCTCTTTACTGGCCCGCACCACGATCGGGAACGTGTCGCGGCGCCGGAACGGCGTGCAGGCGTCGATCACGACGCGGGCGTTGCGCGGGTCGTCGGTGCCATAGACCATCGGATCGAGCACGGTCGACCAGCAGCCGCGCAGCGTCTCCATGCCCTCGCGCGGATCGAACCGCGTGCACATCGCCCACACCACCTTGTCCATGTCGGCCGGATCGATGTCGTCGTCGACCACGACGACGAAGCGGTTGGCGTAAGCGCCGGCATGGCATTGCGAGGCGATCAGGCCGGCCTGCTTGGCGTGGCCGGCATATTGCTGCTTGATGGCGACGGTGAGCCACAGCCGGCTGCCGCCGGCGGCGTGCGCCCACACCCCCTTCACCTCGGGGACGCCGGCGGCTTCGAGCTGATTCCACACCGCTCCCGAGCGATAGGTGCCGCGATAGAACGAATCGTCGTCGGGCGGGATGCCGGGAATGGCGCCGAGCAGGATCGGATCGTCGCGGTGCATGAAGGTCTCGATGCGGATCGCCGGCTCCTTCTTCAGGCCGCCGGCGTAATAGCCGGTCCATTCGCCGAGCGGGCCTTCGTCCAACAGATCGTTCGGATGAATGAAACCCTCGAAGGCGATTTCGGCGTGCGCCGGGATCGGCAGCCCGGTGCGCGGCCCGGCGATGACTTCGACCGGCTCGCCGATCAGGCCGCCGGCGGCGTCGTATTCGTTGCGGCCATAGGGGATTTCCAGGCCGGCGATCATGAACAGCGCCGGATGCATGCCGCACACCACGGCGATCGGGCAGGGCTCGCCGCGCTCGTGATAGCGGCGCTTGATCAGGTCGCCGTGCTTGCCCTTCGAGCACATCACCGTCGCCACGTTGCGGTCGTGGGCCTGCACCCGATAGGCGCCGTAATTGATCCAGCCGGTGTCCGGATCGCGCATGATCACCATGTCGCCGGTGCCGATGTAGTAGCCGCCGTCATGCTCGTGCCAGCGCGGCACCGGGATTTTGAAAATGTCGATGTCGTTGCCGGTGTGGACGTTCTCCATCACCGGCCCGGTCTTCACCGTGACCGGCGCGTGGACCTTTGCCTCTTTCATGTAGCGGCGCCAGTAATGCACCAGATCGATGGCGCTGGCGTCGGGCGGAAGCCCGAGCGTGATGTTGATGCGGGGTATCGAGGTCAGGATATTGGCGAGGATGCGGTGGCCGCGCGGATAGCCCGGCACGTCGTCGAACAGCACCGCCTTGTTGCCGATTCTGCGCTGATAGATGTCGACGATGCCGCCGATTTCCTTCTCGCGCTCGGCGCCGGCGATGTCTTGCAGCTCGCCAGCGGCGCGCAATTGCGCGATCCAGGCGCGCAGGTCCTGGCGGTCCTTGGTGGCGGGTTTTTTTGTGGTGCGGGTTTTGACGGCTGTGTCCATGCCGGCAGTGTATCGCAGCATGGCGCGTCGGGTCGAGACCGGCAGGGGCCTACATGTCGAGGACCAGCCGCTCGGTCTTGCAACCGCAGCAGCAGATCATGACCTTTTCGTTGGTGGCCTGCTCTTCCTCGCTGAGCACCGAATCGTGGTGCACCGGGATGCCGGAGATCACCTTGGTCTCGCAGGCGCCGCAGATGCCGAGCTCGCAGGAATAATCGACGTCGACGCCGGCGTCGAACAGCACTTCGAGCACTTTCTTGCCCGGCGGGATGAAATATTCCTCGCCCGACTTGGCGAGCTCGACCCAGAAGCCGCCGAGGCTATCGCCCGCCGCGGCATCGTCCTTCGGCGTGAAATATTCGACGTGGACGTTCGCCTTCGGCCGGCTCGCCGCGGCGGCCTCGAAGGCTTTGAGCATCGGATTGGGGCCGCAGCAGTAGAAATGCGCGTCGGCCGGCGCCTCGGCGATGGCCGCCGCGAGGTCCATGACCTTGCCGCCGGCCTCGTCGTCGAAATGCAGATGGACGAATTTCGCATCGAGCTTCTTGCAGGTCGCTCAAGAACGCCATGTCGGCTTGCGACCGGCAGGCGTAGTGGATTTTCCACGAGCGGCCCAGCGCCGCGAGTTCCTGCGCCATGCACCAGATCGGCGTGATGCCGATGCCGCCGGCGAAGAGCACGACATGCTCGGCTTTCTCGACCAGCGGGAAATTATTGCGCGGCGCGCTGATCTTGATCTGGTCGCCGACCTTCATCTGCTCGATGATATAGCGCGAGCCGCCGCGGCTGTTCTCGTCGCGCTTGACGCCGACGGTGTAGCTGTCGGGATCGGCGGCCGGGACGGTCAGCGAGAATTGGCGCAATAGCCCGTTCGGCAGATGCAGGTCGATATGGGCGCCGGGCTTGTAACCCGGCAGCTTGCCGCCATCGATGCGCTCGAACGTGTACAGCTTGGTGTCGCGGGCGACGTCCTCGATCTTGCTCAGCCGAGCGTCGATCAGGCCGTGGGCGGCCGTTGGCCCGGCGGCGGTGGCGGCTGGTGCGGTTGCGGTGTCCATTTACGGCATAGATAGGCGGCCGGGGTGGGATTGCGCAACCGTTCTTTGGCCGGGAAGTTTTTGCTATGCGCCGCCGTGTCCGGGGGCGGGCGGCAGCGGAAATTGCTTGAGATAGGGCAGATATTCTTCCTCGACGTCGATCTGCAGCGTCGCCAGCACGCGCACCACGGCGCAGTAGAAGGCAATGGTCAGGACCAGGTCGGTGAGGCGCTCGGTGTCGAGTTTTTCGCGCAAGTGCGCGAAGGTGGCGTCGGAAATGGCCAGTTCCGTCGACATTTCACGGGCCGCCTTGAGCACGGTTTTGGCCAGCGGCTCCAGATCGGTGGTGCGGCCTTGCGTCTCGGCGGCGATGGCGCGGATGTCATCGTCGCTGACGCCGAAATCGTGGCCGATCTTGATGTGATGGGAATACTCGTAGGGCGACCGGGCAACATAGCCGACCTGAAGGATGGCGAGCTCGCGCAGCCGCGGATCGAGCTTGGAGCCGTGGCGGATGTAGTGGCCGATCCCGCTCCAGCCGCGCGCGGCGCCCGGACTGTTGACCAGCGCGCGAAACAGATTGATCGGCCGGTTGAGCAAATCCTGATGCTCGGGCGGCAAATCCGCGCGATCGAAATAGGGAACGCGTGCCATCTGTCCTTCGCCCCGTTTCCGTTTACTCGCTCGGCTTCTCCACCGCCCGCACCGATGTTTCCGGCATCACGCCGCCGCGCTGGCGAGCGAGCGTTTCGAGGCCGGACATTTCCCAATCGCCGGCGGCGGCGCGCTGGGCGAATTTCTCCCAGGTCTCGGTCCAGTCGCCGAGATGATAGCCGTGCCAGGGCGAGGTCACGGTGAGCGGGTGCAGGCCGAGCCGCTCCCACAATTCGCGCGCGTGCTCCATGTGCTCGCGGGTCGGCAAAGCCAGCGGCGCCATCGGGCGCTTGCGGGTGGCGTCGATCAGCATGCTGGAATCCGATTGCTCGGGGCCGTATTGCGCGCCCTGCACGCCGCCGCGATAGGGCACGAGCTGCACGTCCTCGATCGGGTTTGAGCGATAAGCGAGCGACCACAGCACCGCGTCGACGCTATACGGATCGATGTCGTCCGACACCGCGACGACGATCTTGCCGCAGTTCGACATCAGCGTCGATGCGCCATGCAGCGCCCGCCACACCTCGGTGCGCGGCGTGCTCGGCCTTGATCTGCACGAAGATCACCGGCCGCAAATTGGTCAGCCGCTCGTGCATGGCGACGCGCAGCACGCCCTTGATCGCCAGCTGGTCGCGCAGATGGGCGAGGAACAACGGCTCGTAGGCGACCTTCTTGATGACGCTCGATTCGCTCGGCGTGACCTGGCTGATGATCGAGCAGAACACCGGCTTCCTCTTGCGCGTGATCGCGGTGACCTGCATCGGCATGTTGAAGGCTTCGAGCGCGACATAGCCGTTGCTCTCGCCGAACGGCGCCTCGGGCTCGAGTTTTTGGCAATCGATCAGGCCCTCGATGACGATCTCGGCGTCGGCCGGCACGTCGAGGTCGACGGTCTTGGCCTTGACGACGCGGATCGGCTCGCCGGCGAGGCCGCCGGCGACGCCGAGCTCGTCGAGATCGATGGCGAGCTTTTGCGGCCCGGTGAACACCACCACGGGCGCGGCGCCGATGACGATGGCGATCGGCATCTTCTCGCCGCGGTCGCGGTATTTGAGCCAGTGCCGGAAGCCGCCGGCGCCGGTCGCCTCGCGCGCCACCATGCGCACGGCGAGCCGATCGGCAGCCTTCAGCGCGGCGCGATAAGTGCCCATGTTCTGCACGCCGCTGTCGGGATCGCGGGTGACGCACAGCGTCGCCGTCAGATACGGCGCGGAATCGAAGCCCGGCGTCGAGACCGGCACCGGCAGCGCGTTGAGCCCGCCCGGCGCTTTCAGATCGTTGCCGGTGATGACCACTTCTTGGCATGGCGCCGAGGTCACGGCGACCGGCGCAATCGGATGATTGATCGCCTGCAGCCAGGCTTCGCCGATCTCCTCGACCTTGCGGCCCATGCCGATGGCATAAATCTCCGGCGACGCCGACAGCGCGCCGACCACGACCGGGATGTCGTATTTGCGGCCCTTGGCGTCGGTGACGTTGGTGAAGACGAAGGCGCGGCGCTTTTCCTCCGGCACGCCGCCGACGAATTGCCAGCGCACCAGCGGATGCAGCTCGGTGTCCTTGTTGATCGGCGTGTCGATGCGCGTGACGAGGCCGGCGGCTTCGAGATCGGCGAGATGATCCTGGAAATCGAGGCGCGGGCCCTTGCCGCGCCGAACGCGCGCGGCGAGCTTCGTCGGCTTGGTCGAGCATGGCGATGTCCTTATCGCTGAGGCCGCGACCGTATCACACTGGCTGCGCGGCGGACAAAGCGCCCAATGCCTTGATGAATTCGGAGCCAGGGACTACGACAGCGGCCGGAGGCAGCCATGTACGTGCCGGCGCATTTCAAGGAAGACCGCATTGCCGTTCTGCACGACGCCATCAGACAATATGGCTTCGGCACCTTGGTGACGTCGAGCGAGCAGGAGCTGGAAGCAAGCCATCTGCCGCTGCTGCTCGATCCGGAGCCGGCGCCGCTTGGCACGGTGCTCGGACATCTGGCGCGCGCCAATCCGCAGTGGAAGCGCGTGAAGCCGGGCTTCCAGGCGCTGGCGATATTTCTCGGGCCGAACACCTACATCACGCCGTCGTGGTATCCGACCAAACAGCAGACCGGCAAAGTCGTGCCGACGTGGAATTATCTCGCCATTCACGCCTATGGCACGCTCAGCTTCTTCGACGATCCCGAGGAATTGCGCGCTCACGTCGGCAAAATGACCGACACCCACGAGACGCCGCGCGCCGACGCCTTGGGCCGTCAGCGACGCGCCGGCGAATTTCGTCGATCAAATGCTCAAGGCCATCGTCGGCTTCAAGCTGCGCATCACAAAGCTCGAAGGCAAATGGAAGATGAGCCAGAACCGCCCGGCGCAGGATGTCGCCGGCGTGCTCGAGGGACTGGCTCACGAAGACGGCGAGAGCCCAGAGGCGATCGCGGGCATCATCGCGGCGCGTCAGGCGCGGAGCTGACGGTGCTCCGGCGCGCCGCGTGCGGCCGCTGCGACGTAATCCGCCAGCGCGCGTCCGATCATCACGATGACCGGTCCCGACGGCGCTTCGGCTGCAAGCCGCGCCGGCAGATCGGCGATCGTCGCGGCGATCACGCGCTCATCGGCTCGCGTGGCGCGTTCGACCGCGACGGCGGGTGTCGCCGGGTCGAGGCCGGCCTGCATGGCGTTGGCGACGAGCTCGGGCAGCGTTTTGGTCGGCATATAGACGACGGTGGTCACCGCCGGATCGGCCACGCTCGCCCAGTCGATGTCGGCGGGGAGTTTTCCATCGCGGCCGTGGCCGGTGAGATATTGCACGCGGCGGGCTTTGCCGCGGCGTGTCAGCGAGACCAGAAGCCGGCTCGCGGCGCCTTGCGCCGTGGTGATGCCGGGCACGACTTCGACCGTAATCGACGCCGCGCGGCACGCCGCGATCTCCTCGTCGGCGCGGCCAAAAATCATCGGGTCGCCGCCCTTGAGCCGCACCACGCGGCGGCCGGCCTTGGCGAGCGAGATCATCAGCGCGTTGATGTCGTCCTGCTTGCATGACGGTGCGTGGCCGGTCTTGCCGACCAGCATTTTCTTGGCTTCGCGGCGGGCGAAATCGAGGATGTCCGGCGCCACCAGATCGTCGAACAGGATCACGTCGGCGGATTGCAGCGCGCGCACCGCGCGCAACGTCAACAGTTCCGGATCGCCGGGGCCGGCGCCGACCAGAATAACCGAGCCGGCGGTCTGCGCCGTCGTCGGCTCGAGCAGCGCATCGAGATCCGCATCGGTCGGCGCGGCGTTGGGCGCAGCGACCGCGCGCTCGGTAAATCGTTCCCAGAAATTGCGCCGGCCGCGGAACGGCAGCGCCAGCGCCTGCACCCGCGGGCGCCAGGCGCGCGCGGCATCGGCCCAGCGCGCAAAGCCTTTCGGGATCAGCGCTTCGATCTTGGCGCGGATCGCCTGGCCGAACACCGGCGAAGCGCCATCGGTCGAAATGCCGATGACCAGCGGCGAGCGATTGACGATGGCGCCGAAGGAGAAATCGCAAAACGCCGGCCGGTCGATGACATTGACCGGCACGCCCGCGGCGCGCGCGGCCGCGGCGAACTGCGCCGCTTCTTCGTCGTCGGCGCAATCGGCAACGGCGATGGCGGCGCCGGCGAAATCGTCCGGCGCCCACGTTCGATCGATGCAGGATGACTAGCGCCGCGCGGCGGAGCAGCAGCGAGCGCGAGCATCTCCTCGCCCGGCGTCGCTGCAAAGACCTCGACGCGCGCACCGGCGGCCGAGAGCAGTTCGGCTTTCCACGTCGCCGCCGGGCTGCCGCCGGCAACGACCGCGCGCTTGTTTTCCAGCGCAAAAAACGCCGGCAGCCGCGCCAAGGCGCCGATGCGGGTCGAGCGAATCTCGGCGGGCGTGCGGCTCATGCGGACAGCCTCGACATACCGCAGCAAATAGAATTTTCTACCTCCAACGGCAATTGCGATGCCGCACTTTGCAATAACTGCATTGATCTCAGCACTTTCATAGAAAATTCGTCCGAAATGCGCCTCGGAACGGCAAGTTCGCACCTCGCCGTCCTCGCCGCTTTTCATTCAAATGCCGTGCCAACCGGACGCCAAAAATTGGCGGGCGCCCGACGGGGTTTCCGCCGGGCGCCCTTAGTTACACGTCAGCCGGCCTATAAGCCGGGTTCTGGATGGCATGCGGGCGTACCCGCATACGTGACGGCCATTCCTCTGGGACGCCGGTTACCCGGCGCCTCCAGCAACCTACCCGAACGGCCAGATCTAGACACGATCCCGAAGCTCTTCGCGCTTGCGCGTAAAGACTTCGCGCCGTCCCTATTCGGTCTTGCTCCCGGTGGGGTTTGCCGTGCCGCCGGCGTTACCGCCGGCGCGGTGCGCTCTTACCGCACCGTTTCACCCTTACCGTCTCCTCCTGTTGCCAGGCGAAGAAGGCGGTCTGTTCTCTGTGGCACTTTCCCTGGGCTCGCACCCGCCGGACGTTATCCGGCACCGTTTGTCCATGGAGCCCGGACTTTCCCTCCCCAACAACCTTTCGGTTTCGCCGGAGCGGCCGTCCGGCCGACTGACGGGGAAGGGATGGGGTCGTTGGCCGGCGCCGTCAAGAGGCCAGCCTTTAAGAGGCGACCACCAGGCGATCGAAGTTAATGACCCGCGCCGCCACGGTGCGCGGCCGGTTCCGATGGGCGAGCAAATCCTGCAAGGTAGCCCGGGTCGATGCGTCCCAAACGCCGTCGATGCGCTCGGGGCGAAAGTGGCGCTGGAACGCCGTCACCACTTCGTGGGTGGTGGAATCGTAAGTGCCGCTGTCCGCGATCCCATAACCGTATTCGGCGAGCGACCGCTGCATCGCCGCGACGGCGTCGCCGCGGTCGCCCAGCGCCAGCAACGGGCCGTCGGTGATCTTGGCCGGCTTGACCCAATGGCCGACGCCGGAATCGTGCAGGATGCGCCAGGGAAACTTTTCGCCCGGATCCTGCTTGCGCGCCGGCGCCACATCGGAATGGCCGAGCACGCGCGTCGGCGCAATCGTATTGCGGGTGAGAATGCCGCGGCACAACGCGGTCACCGCCGCGATCTGCCGCTTGGGAAAATCGCGATAGCCGAATTCGTGGCCGGGATTGGCGATCTCGATACCGATCGAGCAGGAATTGATGTCGGTCTCGCCGGCCCATGAAGCAACGCCGGCATGCCAGGCGCGCTTGTTCTCCTGCACCATCTGGATGACGCGGCCGTCTTCGAACACGAAATAATGCGAGGAGACCTGGCTCGCCGGCGTGCGCAAAAGCTCAAGCGCCGCAGCGGCATCCGTCATGCCGGTGTAGTGCAGCACAATCATATCCGGCCGCCGGCCGTCTTTGCGCTCGCCGAAATTCGGCGATGGCATGACGTCGGCAACGACGCAAGAGTTCGGACGGAAACACACGACGTGACATTGGCTGAAACACACTACGTGACACTGCGATGACACTAGGCCAGCGCGCGCGGCCCACAAGCCGATTTGCACTTGTGCACAGGCGTTCGCGAAGATAGCCGGGAGTCGTTGCATACGTGCAACGTGTTGCGTCTTGCAGCCGACATGCACGTTGCGGCAACGCGGAGTCGGATCAACGGTTCGGCGCGTGACAGGATTGCTCGGCCGACCGCACCGGGGCGGAGTGAGTGCGCGTCAGGCCGAGCTGTTGCCCGCGGCGCAATCGCCGCAATCTCTCAACCATTCCTTAAGCTTACACCTTGTTAATCGGTATCGCGCGGAGCTGCGGCTTCAGTTGGGGCAGGTCCGTTGACGCCCATATTGTCCCATGGTATCCCATTTGTTCCCACCATCGGTTGCGACCCTGAAATCCGGCCTGGGCCGCGCCTTGAGTGGCGAGGGCGCCCAGGGCGCAAGTCCGTTGGGGTGGCAGAGGGGTTTGCCACGCGACGAGGAGCGAGATGGACCGGTTTGTGTCCCACTACATGCTGCGCCTCGATGCCAAGGGTCGCGTCTCGGTGCCGGCACCGTTCCGCGCCGTGCTGGCGCGCGACGGTTTCGACGGCCTTTATTGCTATCCGGCCCCCGACCGGCCGGCGCTCGATGCCGGCGGCAATGCGCTGCTCACCAAGATCGAAGCGCTGATTGCGGGCTTGCCGCCCTATTCGGACCAGCGCGAGCAGTTTTCGCTGGCGCTCTATGGCACCAGCGAGACGCTGAAGATCGACGGCGAGGGCCGCGTCCAGCTCACCGATTCCTTGAAAGCCCATGCGGCGATTGCCGATACGGTGTCGTTCGTGGGTCTCGGCCACAAATTTCAGATCTGGGAGCCCGGCCGCTTTCGCAGCGCGTTCGCGGAGGCCACCGCGAAGGTCCGTACCTTCAAGCATGTGCCGGGCACCCGGATGGCGGCGGGAAAACCGCTCGGAGCGCGGGAAGAATGACGGGCAGCGACAGCCACGCTGTCGCTGGCGGACCGGCTCGTCATATTCCCGTGCTCGGCCGCCGCGCCGTCGAATGGCTTGGCGTTCGCGACGGCGGACTTTACGTCGACGCCACCTTCGGCGCCGGCGGCTATACGCAAGCGATCCTGGCAACGCCCGGCGCCCGCGTCATCGGCATCGATCGCGATCAGAGTGCGATCGCCCAAGGCGCCGGCCTGGTCGAGGCAGCGCAAGGCCGGCTCGATCTGGTCGAGGACCGGTTCTCCAACCTGGAAACAATCGTCGGCGGCACGGCCGCGGTCGACGGCGTCGTGTTCGACGTCGGCGTCTCGTCGATGCAGATCGACGATGCCGCGCGCGGCTTTTCGTTTCGCCTCGACGGGCCGCTCGACATGCGCATGGGTCGCGATGGCCCAAGCGCGGCCGACATCGTCGCGCGCGCCAGCGAGCGCGACCTCGGGCACATCATCGCGACATTGGGCGAAGAGCGTCATGCCCGCGCTGTCGCGCGCGCGATCGTCAAGGCGCGCGGCGAGCACGCCATCGTCTACGACGCGCGCGCTGGCCGAGATCGTCGCGCGTGTCGTGCATTCCCGCGATAGCGCCATCCATCCGGCGACGCGCACGTTCCAGGCGTTGCGGATTTTCGTCAACGATGAGCTCGGCGAATTGGCGCGCGGCCTCGCCGCCGCCGAGCGGGTGCTGAAACCCTCCGGACGCCTGGTCGTGGTCGCCTTCCACTCGCTCGAAGATCGCATCGTCAAAACCTTCCTCACCGAACGCAGCCGCGCGCCGGCCGGCTCGCGGCATCGGCCGGAACTGGTGGCGCCGCCGCCGAGTTTTGCCGTGCTGACGCGACGCCCGGAAACGCCCGACGAGGCCGAGATCGCCGCCAATCCGCGCGCCCGCTCGGCCAAACTGCGCGCCGCCGAGCGCACCGCTGCGCCGCCGCACGCGGCGGCCATCGACCATCTGTTGCCGCGCCTGCCCACGCCCACGGACATCATGCGGGGGCGGCCATGATTTTTCGCGTCATCAACATCGTGGTGATCGGCGCGCTCGTGCTTGCCGCGGCCTATGTCTACCGCATCAAGTTCGATTCGACCGTGCAGGCCGAGCATCTGGCAAAACTGCGCAGTGAGGTGCGGCGCGAGCGCGACCGCATCGCGGCGTTGCGCGCCGAATGGGGCGAGCTCGACAATCCCGGCCGCATCGAAACTTTGGCCAAGCGTTTCCTCCAGCTCAAGCCGATCGCGCCGACCCAATTCGACAGCCTCGATCGCCTGCCCGAACGGCCGCCCGATGATGCGCGCGCCGCCAATGACGATCCGATCGGCGGCATGATCGGCAATTTGGATCCGCCCGAGACGGTGACGGGAACCATCCCGGCGCCGGCCGCAACGCCGCCTGACGACTTGAGCGGAACGCCGAGCCCGCCAAGCGGAGCGCTAAACCAATGAGCGCGACCGCGGAAACCCTCCCCGTTGCACCGGCCGAGCCCTGGCGGCGGCGGCTTCTGCGCAGCCTGCTTTATGGGCGCAACAGCAATCGCGCCGCCAAGGCGCGGGCGCGGGTCGGGTTGGCGATCGTCGCCTTCGCCATCGTCTATTGCATCATCGCCGTGCGGCTGGTGATGTTCGCCGCCGTCTCCGACGGTCGCGTCGCCCATCGCGTCGTCTCCGGCGATGCCATCGCCACCGCGCGGCCCGATATCCTCGACCGCAACGGCGAGGTCTTGGCGACCGACGTGCGCGTGCCCTCGCTCTACGCCGAGCCGCGCCGGCTGATCGACGTCGACGAGGCGGTCGAGCTGCTCACCGCGGACTTGCCCGATCTCGACGCCACCGAGCTGCGCGAGCGACTGTCGTCACGGCGCGGTTTCGTCTGGCTCAAGCGCGACATCACGTCGGAGCAGCAGCGCGAAATTTATCATCAGGGCCTGCCGGGCATCGGCTTCCTCAACGAGAACAAGCGCGATTATCCCAACGGCGCCGAGGTCTCGCATCTGCTCGGCCGCGTCGACATCGACAATCAGGGCACCGCCGGCGTCGAGAAATGGCTCGACAACCAGGGGCTCGCCGCGCTGCACCTGGCGGGGCTCGCGACCGACCGGCTGCAAACGCCGGTGCAGCTTGCCGTCGACTTGCGCGTGCAGCACGCGCTGCGCGACGAGCTGGTCAAAGCGCGCGACAAATTCCACGCCATTGCGTCAGCCGGTCTCGTGCTCAACGTCCGCACCGGCGAAATTGTCGCCATGGTGTCGGAGCCGGACTACGACCCGAACGTTCCGCACAATCCGCGCGATCAGAGCCTCATCAACCGCCTGACCACCGGCGTCTACGAGATGGGCTCGACGTTCAAGGCGTTCACCGTCGCCATGGCGCTCGATTCCGGCAAGGTGACGTTGAAGTCTTCGTTCGACGCGCACAATCCGCTGCACTACGGCAAGTTCGACATCCACGATTTTGAGCCGATGCAGCGCTCGCTCAGCGTGCCGGAAATCTTCACCTATTCGTCGAACATCGGCGCCGCGCGCATCGCGATGTCGATGGGCGTCGACGCGCACAAGGCGTTCTTGAGAAAAATGGGCCAGCTCGACCGCCTGCGCACCGAATTGGAAAGCGCCGAGCCGATCGTGCCGAAGCGCTGGGGCGAGCTGAACACCATCACCATCGCCTTCGGCCATGGCCTGTCGGTCGCGCCGCTGCAGGCCGTGATGGGTGTCGGCGCCTTGATGAACGGCGGCATCC
Organism: uncultured Alphaproteobacteria bacterium; assembly: GCA_963831975.1. Taxonomy (GTDB): domain Bacteria; phylum Pseudomonadota; class Alphaproteobacteria; order Rhizobiales; family Xanthobacteraceae; genus BOG-931. Next base: position 146,579 of record CAWHSO010000007.1, on the reverse strand, counting down.
TGATCCCGCCGACCTTCCTGAAGCGCACCGAGGCCGAGGCCCAGGCGCTCGGCCATCGCGTCATCAAGCCCGAGACCAGCGCCATGATGCGCTATCTGATGCGGCTCAATGTCGAGAAGGGCACTGCGTCCAAGGCCGACGTCGCCGGCTATTACATCGGCGGCAAGACCGGCACCGCCGACAAGGTCGTGTTCGGCCGCTATTCCAAGACCCGGGTGCTCACCGATTTCATCGCGGTGCTGCCGGCCGACCAGCCGCGCTATGTGCTCCTGATCATGCTCGACGAGCCGAAGGCGCTGCCGGAAACCCACGGCTTCACCACGTCGGGCTGGAATGCGGTGCCGACCGGCGGCGCCGTGGTGGCGCGCATCGCGCCGCTCTTGGGCATCGAGCCGCGCCTCGATCTGCCGCCGGCCGATCAGCAGATACTGGCCTCGCTGAAGGAAAGCAGGTAAGGCCTTGGCCGCATTGTCGACCGAGCCACCAAGAAGCTTGAGATGAAGCTTCGCGAGATTTTGCCTCCTGACGCCGACATCGACCCGCGCCACGCCGATCTCGACGTTGGCGGGGTGACGGCGGACAGCCGTGCTGTCAAGCGCGGCGACGTTTTTGTCGCCATTGCCGGCAACAAGGCCGACGGCGCGCGCTTTATCGCGCCGGCGATTGCGGCCGGTGCCGTTGCGATCGTTGCGGAACATCCACCGGGAGTGCCGTTGAACGCGGCGTTCGTGCGTGTTCCGAACGCTCGGCGTGCGCTCGCGCTGGCCGCGGCGAAATTTTATCCGCGCCAGCCGCGCACCATCGCGGCCGTCACTGGCACCAGCGGCAAAACTTCGGTGGCGGCGTTTACGCGACAGATTTGGAGCGCGCTGGGTCATAGCGCCGCGAGTATCGGGACCATCGGCGTCGTTGCGCCGAGCGGCGAGACGTACGGCTCACTGACCACACCGGATCCGGTCGAGCTGCATCGTTCGATCGATGCGCTCGCCGGCGACGGCGTCACGCATCTTGCCATCGAAGCATCGTCGCACGGCCTCGATCAATTCCGGCTCGATGGCCTACGCATCGCGGCGGGCGGCTTCACCAACATCACCCGCGATCATCTCGATTATCACCAAAACTTCGAAGCCTATCTCGCCGCCAAGCTGCGGTTGTTCGAGGCGCTGCTGGATCGCGGCGCCGCGGCCGTCATTGATGTCGACCACGATCACGCGGACGCGGTGCTCGATGCAGCAAAGAGGCGCGGCTTGTCGATCCTCAGCGTCGGCCGCAGCGGAACCGGCATTCGTCTCGTCGAAGCCAAGATCGACGGTTTTGCACAAGTGCTGCGGCTCGAACACGATGGCAAAAGCTTTGCGGTGCGCTTGCCGCTGGTCGGCGAATTCCAGGTCGAGAACGCGCTCGTTGCCGCCGGCCTCGCTATCGTCACCGGCAGCGATGCGGCTGCGGTGTTTCCGGCGCTGGAGAATCTCAAAGGCGCCAAGGGCCGCCTCGAGCTTGTCGGCTCAAGCCGCGGCGCGCCGATCTTCGTCGACTATGCGCACAAGCCCGACGCGCTCGCGAAAGCGCTCGACGCGTTGCGGCCTTATGTAACCGGCCGGCTCGCGGTGGTATTCGGCGCCGGCGGCGACCGCGATCGCGGCAAGCGGCCGCTGATGGGTGCCATCGCTGCGGAAAAGGCCGACCGCGTCGTTGTCACCGACGACAATCCGCGCAGCGAGGACGCCGCAGCTATTCGCGCTGCAATTTTAGCGGAAGCGCGTGGCGCCGCGGAAATCGGCGATCGGCGCGCGGCCATCCGCTCGGCCATCGCCGAATTGCGCCACGGCGATGTCCTGTTGATTGCCGGCAAGGGCCATGAAACCGGCCAAATTATCGGCGACCGGATTGTGCCGTTCAGCGATCACGACGCCGTCGCTGCGGCGCTCAAGGAGCTGGCCGCGTGAGCGCGCTGTGGACCATCGAGGCAATGGCGACCGCGATGGCGGCCGAGCGGCACGGCGCGTTGCCGCAATCGGTTTCCGGAATTTCCATCGACACGCGCACCATCGCGCCCGGCGAGGCCTTTTTCGCCATTCAAGGCGACAACCGCGACGGCCATGAGTTCGTCGCCGCGGCGCTTGCGGCCAAGGCCGGCCTGGCTGTTGTCGCCGCCGATCGGCGCGGGCAATTTCCGGAACATGCGCCGCTCCTTGTCGTGCCCGACGTGCTCGCGGCATTGCGCGATCTCGCCGCCGCCGCGCGGCTGCGCACCGGCGCCAAAGTGATCGGCGTCACCGGTTCCGTCGGCAAGACCAGCACCAAGGAAGCATTGCGGCTGGCACTGTCGAAGGACGGCAAGACCCACGCCTCGGCCGCGTCCTACAACAATCACTGGGGCGTGCCGTTGTCGCTGGCGCGCTTGCCGGCGGATGCACGCTACGCGGTGCTCGAAATGGGCATGAATCACGCCGGCGAGATCGCGCCGCTGTCGCGGCTCGCCCGCCCGCATGTGGCGTTGATCACCACGATCGCGCCGGTGCATCTGGAATTCGCTGGGCTCGCTGACCAAGATCGCCGACGCCAAGGCGGAGATTTTTCTTGGGGTGCAGCCCGGCGGCGTCGCCGTCCTCAACCGCGACATTGCGCAATTCACCCATCTGACGCGCCGCGCCAACGAAGCCAAGGTCGCGCGCATCGTGTCGTTCGGCGAGCACGCCAAGGCCGATGCCCGCCTGATCAAATGCGTGCTGCATCCGCGCTGCTCGACCGTGCAAGCCGACATCCTCGGCACCGCGCTCACCTATAAGATCGGCGCGCCGGGCCGCCACATGGTGATGAATTCGCTTGCGGTGTTGGCGGTCGCGGAACTGGTCGGCGCCGATCTCGCGCTGGCGGCGCTGGCGCTTGCCGAGCTCGAGGCCGTCTCCGGCCGCGGCGCGCCGATCGAGCTCGATCTGCCCGGCGGCGCGGCGCTGCTCATCGACGAGAGCTACAACGCCAATCCGGTCTCCGTCGATGCCGCGCTGGCTTTGCTCGGCCAGGCGCCGATCGGGCCGCAGGGCCGGCGCATTGCCGTGCTCGGCGACATGCTCGAATTGGGACCGAAGGGCAAGGCGCTGCATCGCGGCCTCGCCGCGCCGGTCGCGGCCAATGCCATCGATCTGGTATTCTGCTGCGGCCCGCTGATGCGTTCGCTATGGCAGGCCCTTCCCGCCGGCCAACGCGGCGGCTATGCAGAGGACTCCGCCGCGCTCGAAGCGCAAGTGGTGCCCGCGATCCGTGCCGGCGACGTCGTCATGGTCAAGGGCTCGAACGGTTCGCGCATGGCACCCATCGTCAAGGCGCTGCAACGGGTGTATCCGCACACTCTGGAAGAAGCGTCCGCATAAGGTTGAGGGTATGCTTTATTGGCTGGTCGATCTGTCGGACAAGCTCTCTGTCCTCAATGTGTTCCGCTACATCACGTTCCGCACCGGCGGCGCGGTGATCACCGCGCTGTTTTTTGTTTTCCTGTTCGGTCCGACGATCATCGACCGGCTGCGGCTGTTCCAGGGCAAGGGTCAGCCGATCCGCAGCGACGGGCCGCAATCGCACATCATCGCCAAGGCCGGCACGCCGACCATGGGCGGGTTGATGATTCTCTCCGGCATGCTGGTTTCGACCTTGCTGTGGGCCAATCCCGCCAACCCTTACGTCTGGATCGTGCTAGGCGTCACGCTCAGCTTCGGCTTTGTCGGCTTCTATGACGATTATCTGAAGGTCAAAAAGCAGACGTCAAATGGCTTTTCCGCGCGCACGCGGCTTGGCATCGAAGCTATCATCGCCATGCTTGCCGCCATCGCCTTGGTCCGACTCGGCCAGACGCAGATTTCGATGACGCTGGTATTTCCGTTTTTCAAGGAAGTGGTGCTCAACCTCGGTTGGTTCTTCGTGTTTTTTGCAGCCTTCATCATGGTCGGGGCCGGCAACGCGGTGAACTTGACCGACGGTCTCGACGGCCTTGCCATCGTTCCGGTGATGATCGCCGCGGCGAGTTTCGGCATGATCGCATATCTCTCCGGCAACGCCGTCTTCGCCGACTATCTGCAAATTCATTATGTCGCCGGCACCGGCGAGCTTGCGGTGCTGTGCGGCGCCGTGCTCGGCGCCGGCTTGGGCTTTCTCTGGTTCAATGCGCCGCCGGCCTCGATCTTCATGGGCGACACCGGCTCGCTGGCGCTCGGCGGCATGATCGGCGCCGTCGCGGTCGCCACCAAGCATGAGATCGTTCTCGCCGTGATCGGCGGCCTGTTCGTGCTCGAGGCGGTGTCGGTGATCGTGCAGGTGGTGTCGTTCAAGCTCACCGGCAAGCGCATTTTCAAGATGGCGCCGATCCACCATCATTTCGAGCAACTCGGCTGGACCGAGCCGCAGATCGTCATTCGTTTTTGGATCGTCTCGGTCGTGCTGGCGCTGGCGGGGCTGTCGACCCTGAAGCTGAGGTAGACGTGATCCCGGTTACGACCTTCGCGGGGAAAAAGGTCGCGGTGTTCGGTTTGGGCGGCTCGGGACTGGTGAGCGCCAGCGCGCTGCTTGCCGGCGGCGCCGATGTCGTCGCTTTCGACGATGACGCGCAGAGCGTCGCCAAGGCCAATGCCGCCGGCATTCCCACCGCTGATCTGCGCGACGTCGACTGGTCCAAGATCGCGGCGCTGGTGCTGGCGCCCGGCGTGCCGCTCACCCATCCCGCGCCGCATTGGATCGTCGCACTCGCGCACAAGGCCGGCGTCGCGGTGATCGGCGATATCGAATTGTTCTGCCGCGAGCGGGCGAAGCTTGCGCCCGGCGCGCCCTTCGTCGCCATCACCGGCACCAACGGCAAATCGACCACCACGGCGCTGATCGCGCACCTCGCCGCATCGGCCGGCATGGACGCGCAGCTCGGCGGCAATATCGGCACCGCGATCTTGTCGCTGCAGCCGCCGCTGGCAGGCCGTGTGCACGTCATCGAATGCTCGTCCTATCAGATCGATCTCGCGCCCTCGCTCGATCCTTCGGTCGGCATTTTGATCAATCTCAGCGAAGACCATCTCGATCGTCACGGCACCATGGCGCACTACGCCGAGGTGAAAGAGCGCCTCGTCGCCGGCGTACCAAGCAACGGCACGGCCATCGTCGGCGTCGATGACGACTGGTGCCGCGCGATTGCCGACCGGCTCGAGCAAGCCGGCAAGCGCGTGGTCAGGATTTCGGTGCGGCAGGAATTGAGCGACCGGCATCTATGTCGCGAACAGCGCATCATGCGCGCCACGCCTCGCGGGCGTCACGCCGATCGCCGAGCTCGGCGGCATCGGCTCGCTGCGCGGCCAGCACAATGCGCAGAACGCCGCTTGCGCCGCCGCCGCGGCACTGGCGCTCGGCCTCGAACCGGCGGCCATTCAGGCCGGGCTGCGTTCATTCCCGGGCCTCGCCCATCGGATGGAAGAGCTCGGCCGCCGCGGCGCCGTTCTCTACGTCAACGATTCCAAAGCCACCAATGCCGACTCGGCGGCCCAGGCGCTGGCCTGCTTCAGCGACATTTTCTGGATTGCCGGCGGCAAGCCGAAGACCGGCGGCATCGAGTTCCTTGCGCAGTTTCTTCCCCCGCATCCGCAAGGCCTACCTGATCGGCGAGGCGGCCGAGGAATTCGCCGCGACGCTGTCGCCCGGCGTGCCGCATGAGATCGACGGCACGCTCGACAAGGCGCTCGCCGCCGCCACCCGCGACGCCGAAGCCTCTACGGTCCCGGAGCCGGTGGTGCTGCTGTCGCCGGCCTGTGCCTCGTTCGACCAGTACCGCAATTTCGAGGTCCGCGGCGACGCGTTCCGAGAGCTGGTGCGGGCATTGCCGGGACTTGTGCCCGTCAAGAGGTAGCCCCGGCACGTCATTCCGGATCGCCGCGAAGCGGCGAGTCCGGGATCCATAACCACAGACTTTTCAGCGTGGCGCTCGGCGCCCGTTCTGATCGCCTTGCGATTATGGATTCCGGGCTCCTCGCTTCGCTCGGCCCCGGAATGACGGGGGTTCTTAATCCCCTTTAAACCATGGCGGTGTCACCACTAGGCGGGGACTTCTCTCTGGGGAGGGCCATGGCCTCGCGGGCGCAACCGACGCCGTTTTCCGAATGGTGGTGGACGGTCGACCGGCTGACATTGGCGGCGCTCGGCGCGCTGATGCTGGGCGGTATCGTGCTGTGCCTGGCGGCGAGCCCGCCGGTCGCCACCCGCATCGGGCTCGACCCGTTCCACTTCGTCAACCGCCAGGTGCTGTTCCTCATCCCCGCCGCCGGCGTCCTGATCGCGACGTCGTTTCTGTCGCCGCGCGAAATCCGCCAAGTCTCGATCATCGTTTTTGTCGTCAGCATCGCGCTGGTCGCCATCACGCCCTATTTCGGCGCCGAGATCAAAGGCGCGCGGCGCTGGCTGGTGATCTTAGGGATGAACATCCAGCCGTCGGAGTTTTTGAAACCCGCTTTCGTGGTCCTGATCGCCTGGCTGTTCGGTGAATTGGCCAAGCGCCCGGAGATGCCGGCCAATACGTTTGCGCTGATGCTGCTCATCACCGTGGTGGCGCTGTTGGTGATGCAGCCCGACTTCGGCCAGACCATGCTGATCGCGCTGGTGTGGGGCGCGTTGTTCTACATGGCGGGCATGCGCTTCATCTGGGTGATCGGGCTTGCCGCCACCGCGGGCCTCGGTTTGACGGCGGCGTTCTTCACCGTGCCGCACGTCGCCCAGCGCATCAATCGCTTCATCGATCCGGCGTCCGGCGACACCTTCAATATCGATATCGCCACCGAATCCTTCATTCGCGGCGGCTGGTTCGGCCGCGGGCCGGGCGAGGGCACGATCAAGCGCATCCTGCCCGAGGGCCATACCGATTTCGTCTTCGCGGTCGCGGCCGAAGAATTCGGCATCGTGCTCTGCCTCATTCTGGTCGCGCTGTTCGCGTTCATTGTCATCCGCGCGCTGACCAAGGCGATGCGCACGGAAGATCCGTTCATCCGGTTCGCCGCGGCGGGGCTGGCGATTTTGTTCGGCATGCAATCGACCATCAACATGGCGGTCAATCTGCATCTCATTCCGGCCAAGGGCATGACGTTGCCGTTCATCTCCTATGGCGGCTCGTCGCTGATCTCGCTGGCCTATGGCATGGGCATGCTGGTGGCGCTGACGCGGGAGCGGCCGCGCGCGCAATTGCCCGGCGAAATCGTGCTCGGCGGGAGCACGGCCTGATGCTGGCGCCGGGCCGGGCGCCGGTGCTGGTGGCGGCCGGCGGTACGGGCGGTCATTTGTTTCCGGCCGAAGCGCTCGCGGCGGCGCTGGCGCAGCGCGGCATTCCGGTTCACCTCGTCACCGACCGGCGCGCCGAGCGCTATGGCGGCGCCTTTTCCGAACAAACCATCCATGTCGTTTCAAGCGCTACCGTCGCGTCGCGCAATCCGATCGCGCTGGCGCGGACCGCCGCCAAGCTCGGCCGCGGATATTTTCAGGCCCGCGCGCTCATCCGCCAATTGAAGCCCGCCGCGGTGGTCGGCTTCGGCGGCTATCCGACAGTGCCGCCGGTTTTGGCGGCGGCCTGGGCCGGCGTGCCGAGCCTGATCCATGACGCCAATGCGGTGATCGGGCGCGCCAACCGGTTCCTGGCGCCGCGGGTCGCCGCGATCGCCACCTCGTTCCCCGACATGTTCGGGCAAAGGCCGGATCTCGCCGCCAAGGCGACGCTGACCGGCAATCCGGTGCGCCCGGCGGTCGTCGCGGCCGCGGCGGTACCCTATCCGGCGCCGGGCGATCCGTTGCGGCTCCTGGTTTTCGGCGGCAGCCAGGGCGCCAGGGTCATGGCCGATATCGTGCCCGCCGCGATCGGGCTTCTCGAACCGGCTCTGCGGGCGCGGCTTGCGATCGTGCAGCAGGCCCGCGACGAGGATTTGGGCCGGGTGCGCGGCGCCTACGCCAAGCTCGCGGTTGCCGCGGAAATAGCGCCGTTTTTCGCCGATTTGCCGGCGCGCATGGCGGCAAACCACCTGATCGTGTCGCGCTCAGGGGCCTCGACCGTGGCCGAGCTGGCCGCCATCGGCCGGCCGTCGATCCTGGTGCCGCTGCCGCACGCGCTCGACCAGGACCAATTCGCCAATGCGGGCGTCCTCGAAACGGCCGGCGGCGCCATCCGGCTCACCCAGGACGTTTTCACCCCGCGGCGGCTTGCCGCCGAGCTCGCAAGTCTCGCCGCGGCGCCACAGCGGCTGACCGCCATGGCGGCGGCGGCCCGTTCCGTGGGCCGGCTCGATGCCGCCGACCGGCTCGCCGACCTGGTGCTGAAGGTGGCGGCGAACGGCGCAAACCATTAAGTTTTCCCTCCCCCCTTGTGGGGGAGGGTAGGGTGGGGGGTCGGGAGGTCGCTCGCTGCCTTCGACGCTTGCGCTAAACTTCGCGACCCCCACCCCTACCCCTCCCCACAAGGGGGAGGGGAAAGAATGGAGGCTGGAGCCCCCCATGAAATTGCCGCACGACATCGGACCGGTGCATTTCGTCGGCATCGGCGGCATCGGCATGAGCGGCATCGCCGAGGTGATGTTGAACCTCGGCTATATGGTGCAGGGCTCCGACCAGTCGGAGAGCGCCAACGTCAAGCGCCTGCGCGACAAGGGCGTGAAAATCTCCATCGGACATTCGGCCGAGAATTTGACCGGCGTCCGCGTCGTCGTCGTGTCCTCGGCGATAAAACCCGACAATCCGGAGCTGGTCGCGGCGCGCGCCGAGCGGCTGCCGGTGGTGCGCCGCGCCGAGATGCTGGCCGAGCTGATGCGGCTGAAAAGCTGCGTCGCCATCGCCGGCACCCACGGCAAGACCACGACCACGTCGATGGTGGCGGCGCTGCTCGACGCCGACGGTTTCGATCCGACCGTGATCAACGGCGGCATCATCAACGCCTACGGCACCAATGCGCGGCTCGGCACCGGCGAGTGGATGGTGGTCGAGGCCGACGAGTTCGACGGCACCTTCCTCAAGCTGCCGGCCGACGTCGCCATCGTCACCAATATCGACCCCGAGCATCTCGATCACTTCAAGACTTTCGAGGCGGTGCAGGACGCGTTCCGCGCCTTCGTCGAGAACGTGCCGTTCTACGGTTTCTCGGTGATGTGCACCGATCATCCGGTGGTGCAGAGCCTGGTCGGCCGCATCGAGGATCACCGCATGGTCACCTACGGCGAGAACCCGCAGGCCGACGTGCGGCTCGTCGATGTCTCCCATGCCGGCGGCACCTCGCTGTTCACCATCGTGTTCCGCGACCGCGCCGGGAGTTTTTTGCACGAGATCAAGAACGTCGCGCTGCCGATGCCCGGACGGCATAACGCGCTCAATGCCACGGCGGCGATCGCGGTGGCTCACGAGCTCGGCATCGGCGACGACGTGATCCGCAACGCGCTGGCCAATTTCGGCGGCGTGCGGCGGCGCTTCACCCGCACCGGCATGTGGAACGGCGTCACCATCGTCGACGATTACGGCCACCATCCGGTCGAGATCGCTTCCGTGCTGCGGGCGGCGCGCGAATCCACCAAGGGCAAAGTGATCGCCGTGATGCAGCCGCATCGCTATACGCGGCTACAGGCTTTGTTCGAGCAATTTTGCACCTGCTTCAACGATGCCGACGCGGTGATCGTCGCGCCGGTTTATTCGGCCGGCGAAGCGCCGATCGAGGGCTTCGATCGCGACTCCTTGGTGCAGGGCGTGCGCAACCACGGCCATCGCCAGGTTTTTGCGCTGGACAGCCCGGACCGGCTGCACCTGCTGGTCTCCAGCATGGCGAAGCCGGGCGACTATGTGGTGTGTCTCGGCGCCGGTTCGATCACCCAATGGGCCTATGCACTGCCCGGCGAGTTGGCGGCGGCAACCTAGCGCATGATCCGGAAAAGTGGATACCGGTTTTCCGATAAGATCATGCGCCACTTAATGTAGTTGCCATGGCCAAAGCCTGCCTTGCGGTTCGTCACGTCGCTTTCGAGGATCTCGGACTTTTAGGTCCACTGGTCGCCGCCCGCGGCTACGATGTCCGCTATCACGACGCCGGTATCGAGCGTTTCGACAGCGACACGCTGATCGCGCCCGATCTGGTGATCGTGCTCGGCGGTCCGATCGGCGTCTACGAGGCCGAGACTTATCCATTCATCACCGGAGAAATTGCTGCTATTGTCGCGCGCCTCGCGGCGAACAAGCCGATGCTGGGCATCTGCCTCGGCGCGCAGATGATGGCGGCGGCGCTCGGCGCGCGCGTCGAGCCCGGGCCGGTCAAGGAGATCGGCTGGGCGCCGTTGACGCTGACGGCGGCCGGCCAAACCTCGGTGCTGGCGCCGCTCGGCGCAAGTCCGGTGCTGCATTGGCACGGCGATAATTGTGAGCTCCCGGCGGGCTGCGAGCGGCTCGCTTCGACGCCGCATTGTCCGGTGCAGGCGTTTTTCCGCACGCCTTCCCAGCTCGCGCTGCAATTTCATCTGGAGACCGAGCCCGCGCGCTTTGAGGCTTGGCTGGTCGGCCATACCGTCGAGCTCGGCAAGGCCGGCATCGATCCGCGCGAGGTGCGCCGGCAGGCGCAAACGCTCGGGCCGGCGACGCGCGAGCTTGGCAGCAAAGTGCTGGCGGCTTGGCTCGACTCGGTGACGGGCGCGGCCGCATGAGCTTTCCCGACATCGTCGCCGAGCTGAAAGCCAAAATGCCGGCGCTGCGCGGCCGGCTGTTGGCAAACCAATCGCTTGCGGAATTGACCTGGTTTCGCGTCGGCGGCCCGGCGCAGGTTTTGTTCATGCCGGAAGACGCGCAGGACCTTAGCTATGCGCTCGCCAATCTGCCGGCCGACATTGCGGTGACCGTCATCGGGCTCGGCTCCAATCTCATCGTGCGCGACGGCGGCGTGCCGGGCGTGGCGATCAGGCTCGGCCGCGGTTTTGGCAATGTCACCATCGAGGACACGCGCGTTCGCGCCGGGACGGCCGTGCCTGACGTCAAAGTCGCGCGCGCGGCGCAAGAGGCCGGCATTGCCGGACTGTCGTTCATGCGCGGCATTCCCGGCGGCGTCGGCGGTGCGCTGCGCATGAATGGCGGTGCCTATGGCCGCGAGACCAAGGACGCGCTCGTCGAAGCGCGCGCGGTCGACCGGCAGGGCCGCATCCACGTGCTGCGCAACGCCGACATGGGTTACACCTACCGGCACTGCGGCGTCCCCGCCGATTACATCTTCACGGAAGCTCTGTACCAGGGCGAACGCGGCGATCCGGCGGTCATCGCCGCCGAGATGGACAAGATCACCGAGTCGCGCGAGGCGACGCAGCCGATCAAAAGCCGCACCGGCGGCTCGACGTTCAAGAACCCGCAGGGGCGCAAGGCGTGGCAGCTGATCGACGCCGCCGGCTGCCGCGGGTTGAAAGTCGGCGGCGCGCAGGTTTCGGAAATGCATTGCAATTTTTTGATCAATCGCGGCGGCGCGACCGCCGCCGACATCGAAGCGCTCGGCGAGAACGTGCGCCGCCGCGTCAGGGAAAATTCCGGCATCGAATTGGAATGGGAGATCGAGCGTATCGGCGTCCCTGCGCCGCCCGGTTGACCGCGACGCGCTCACGGCGTCGGGAGCGAGTCTTTGCCGATCAGATTGCGTTCCTTAAGCCATGGATCGATCGCCAGCGCGCGCTTGAGCGGCGCCTGCGCTTCCTCGACCTTGCCCGCGTAGTACAAAATGATGCCTTTGCCGGCCAGCGCCGCGTAATGCATCGGCTCGAGTGCGAGCACGTGTTCGATCGCGTCCAGCGAAGCATCGTATTGTCCGGCGAGAAAATAGACATAGCCGAGCTGGTTCCAGCCTTCGGCGAATTGCGGCGCGTGCTTGACCACGGCTTTGTTGTAAATGAGCGCTTCGGCGTAAGCGAAACGCAGTTGCGCCTCGCGCGACTGCTCCAAGAGTTGCCGCGATTCGTCGTCGGCGAAGCTGCGCCAGAAGGCCCACAGCCGCTCCTCGATCTCGCGCGCCTCGGCGTCGCTTTTCGCCGCGGCAAGCTCGGCAAAGAGCGCCGCTCTTTGCTTGGCTGCGCTCTCGCTCAAACCCACCGCCGGCGGCAGGGCTGCCGGCTCGGCGGCATGCGAGGTCGCGCTCGCCAGCACGAACAGCATTGCCGCAGCAATTATGCGGATGGTCATTTTTCGATCATGCAGGCCGCCGCGCGGCGGCGCAACAATTGCCGGCGCTGCGATGGGCTATCAAATAGATTTGATGCAAAGCCCGGCATATCAGCCTGATTGAGCCTGCGGGGCCTCAAGATTGCGCTTTTGCGGGTCGCAAAAGCGGTAGATCATGCCGCTGTTGAAGGTTCACGCAGGGAGACAATATCCGTTCCTTGCCGTCAGCAATGCGTGCGCAACTCCTCAGTTGATATCCGCGCTGGCGATGCAATGAATCCGGGTGACGGTCATGGCATACGGCACCGATCATTCCGTTCCCGCTGGACCTCTCGCTCACTCCCCCGAACTGCAATTGATCTACGAGACCGCGCCGATCGGCTTGGCCTTTCTCAGCACCGATTGCCGTTACGTGACGATCAACAAGCATCTGACGGAAATTTGCGGCATCTCCGTCGCCGATCATATCGGGCGATCGGTGCGTGAAACGGTGCCGCAAGTCGCTGAACAGGTGGAGCTTATCGTCAAGACCATCCTGGACACGGGCGCGCCTATCACCGGCATCGAAGTCAACGGCCAGCGGCCCGACGGATCGAACAGCGATCGCGTCTGGATCACCTATTGGCACCCGTTGAAGGACCGCAGCGGCGAGGTGATCGGCATCAATGTCGCCGCCGAGGAGATCACCGAACGCAAGCGTGCCGAAGCCGACCTCGCCGCCAGCGAGGCGCGGTTGCGCGATCTCAACAAGGAACTGGCCGAAAGGGTCGAGGCGCGGGCCCAGGAGCGGGACCGCGTCTGGAATCTCTCTCAGGATCTTCTCGTCGTCTTCGACGCGGGCGGCAATATCCTCAACGTCAATCCGGCCTGGCAATCTACGCTAGGCTGGTCGCCCGACGATTTGATCGGCAAGAGTATCGCTTCCCTGGTGCATCCCGACGACCGCGCGCGTTCGTCTCTCGCGCGCGACAATCTGGTTGCCGGGCGGGAGACGCGGCACTTCGAAAACCGCATGGTTTGCAAGGACGGGTCGTATCGCTGGCAGTCGTGGTTCGCCGTGCCGGATCGCGGGCTGATCTACGCGACCGGCAGAGACATCACCAGTCTCAAGCAAGCCCAGGAACAATTGCACACGCTGCGCCAAGAATTCGCCAACGCGTCACGGCGAACCACCATGGGCGCCATGACGGCATCGATCGCCCACGAAATCAAACAGCCGCTGGCTGTCATCGTCACCAGCGCCAATGCCGGCCTGCGGTGGCTGAAGCGAGCGGAGCCCAATCTCGCGGAAGCGCGGGCAAATCTCGATCAGATCGTGAAAGCCGGCCATCGCATCACCGAGGTGATCGACGGCATCCGCGCCATGTTCGGCAAGGATTCCGGTAAGACCAGCGTGGTGGATTTGCGTCAGCTCGTCAGCGAGGTGCTCGCGCTCACCCAGGGTGAATTGGAAACCCACCAGATCCTGTTACGCAACGATATGAGCGACGGCCTTCCCCAGGTGATGGCGACGCGCGTGCAATTGCAGCAAGTCATCCTCAACCTCGTCATGAACGCCATCGAAGCCATGAGCTCGGTAACCGGACGGGAAAGGTGGCTGACCATCGCGTCGAGCCTCGACCCGCAGGCAAGCTTGACGATTACCGTTGAGGATACCGGAATCGGCATTGATCCAGTGCACCGCGACCGCATCTTCGATCCATTCTTCACGACCAAGTCCCACGGCATGGGATTGGGTCTTTCCATCTGCCGCTCCATCGTCGAGGCCCACGGCGGCGCTCTCTGGGTATCTTCCGGAAACCCATTCGGCACGGTCTTTCATTTGACCTTGCCGATGCCCACCGCTCGGACAGCCTCTTAGCGAACCGTCGAGCCAAAGCGCGGCCTATCGGGCTTGCGCGTTTGCCCGCAGCAAGCCAACGACTTAAGCTTCGGCACCAAACGCTTCGGCATATCGGGATGCGGGTTGGCGTCTCCTGAGGGGCTGGGTTGATCATGTCTTCTGCGCAAAGGCCCGACATTGCCGAACTCCTCGCGCGGGCCCGCGAGATCTGCCGGCATTGCGCGCGAGCGAGCGCGCGAGACCGAAGCCGCGCGCCGCGTCAGCGACGACATGATCGCGCGCATGCGGCAAGCCGACTTGTTCCGCATCATGCAGCCGCGCGCTTACGGCGGTTTCGAGTACGGCTTCGACGTGTTCGTGCAGGTCCAGATGACGATCGCGGGCGGCTGCGGCTCGACCGGCTGGGTCTTCGGCCTGCTCGGCTCGCAGCAATGGCTGATCGCTTGCCTGTCGCCGCAAGCGCAAGACGAGATCTGGCACGACCGCGCGGCGCTTTCGGCCGGCACCTATACGCCGATCGCGCAAGCCGTCGCGGTCGACGGCGGCTATAAGGTCTCAGGCACGGGCTACTTCTGCAGCGGCTGCGACAACGCGCAGTGGCAATTCTTCGGCGGCATGATTCCGCAATCCGGCGGTTCGCCATTGCCGGGATTCTTCGTGCTGCGTACCTCAGACATCACCATCGATGACAACTGGCACACCATGGGGCTCGCCGGCACCGGCAGCAAAACCATCGTCGCCGATAATGCGTTCGTGCCTGCCCACCGCGCGGTAACTTTCGCCGAGCTTCGTAACGCCACTGCGCCCGGAATGCGCGCCCAAACCAATCCGCTTTACAAGCAATCGTTCCTGGCGGTGCTGCCGATCGCGATCGTGGCGCCCGTCGTCGGCATGGCGGAAGGGGCGCTGGCGGCGTTTCTCGACATGGCGAAGGTCCGCACCTCGCGCGGCGCGCTCTACGGCGGCAATCGCAAGCTGGCCGAGCTGACCACGGTGCAACTGCGCGCCGCCGAGGCGTCCGCCTGCATCGACGCCGCCAGGGTCTTGATGTTTCGCGATCTTGCCGAGGCTTACGAGGCGGCCGCGCGCGGCGAAGCCATCAGCATGGACGTGCGGCTGCGCAATCGCCGCGACCAGGCGTTTTCCGCGCGGCTAGCAGTGCAAGCAATCGATGCGCTGGTCGTCACCGGCGGCGGTCAAGGTCTTTATCTCGACCATCCCTTGCAGCGTTTTTGGCGCGACGCCCATGCCGCGACGTCGCATATCAGTTTGAACTGGGATTCCAGCGGCACCATGTTCGGGCAATATATGCTCGGGCTGGAGCCGAATGGGCAGTATTAGTGCATGATCCGGAAAAAGCCCGCCCTCGGACTTGATCCGAGGGTGGATACCGGTTTTCCGAAAAGATCATGCACCATCTAACATATATGCGTTGAAGCGATGGCGCGTGAACCCATCCTCATCGTCGGCGGCGGGCTTGGCGGGCTGACCGCGGCGCTTGCGTTGGCGCGCCGCGGCCGGCCGACCCGCGTGCTCGAAGGCGCGCCCGAATTCGGCGCCATCGGCTACGGCATTCAGTTCGGGCCCAATGTCTTTCATGTCTTCGATCGCATCGGCGTGACCGAAGAGGTGATGGCTGTCGCCAATTCACCGCCCGCGGTACTGATGCTGGACGCGTTGAGTGGCAAGGAACTGGTGCGTATTCCGACGGGCGGCGCCGCGTTTCGCGCCCGTTTCAAACACCCCTACATCATCGTGCATCGCATCGACGTGCATAACGTGCTGCTCGATGCCTGCCGGCGCAGCGACGCCATCGAGCTCGTCGCCGATGCGATGGTGAGCGGCTACGAGGAACGCGGGGACGGCGTCGCGGTGACGACGGCGGACGGCCGTGTCTTCTCCGGGCCCGCGCTCGTGGCCGCGGACGGTGTCCGCTCGCTATTCCGCGCCAAGCTGATCGGCGACGGCGAGCCGCGGCCGATCGGCTATGTGGCGCTACGCACCATCGTGCCGATGGCGGAGCTCAAGGCCGACGTGCCGCGCGATTGCGTGGTGCTGTGGAGCGGGCCGGGCCTGCATATCGTCCATTATCCGCTGCGTCACGGCAGCGAGTTCAACGTCGTCAACGTGTTCCGCACCGCGGCCCATGCCGAGAGACTGGACGCCGCGGCCGCGCGCGCCGAGCTTGAGCAAGCTTATCGCAACACGCATCCGTCGATGCGCGCGCTGATCGGCATGATGGACCTGCGCTGGCGCCGCTCGATCGGCGACCGCGATCCGGTGCGGCATTGGCACCACGGCCGCATCGTGCTGCTTGGCGATGCCGCGCACGCGCCGTTGCAGTCGCTGGCGCAAGGCGCCGGCATGGCGATCGAAGACGGCCTCTGCCTTGCCGAGGCGATCCACGCCGCGGACGGCGACTATCAGGCCGCGTTCCGCCGCTTCGAGGCGGCGCGGCTCTTACGCACCGCGCGGGTGCAGCTCGAATCCCGGTCGCTGTGGGATTTTTATCACCTCGACGAAGGCATCGCCCGGGACGTGCGCAATGCCACCGTGGCCGATTGGGACGAGGCGCATCTGTTCGACTGCCTGGCATGGCTCTACGACGGCTTCGCCTTCTCGGCTCTATGACGGCTTCGCCGTCCCGGGGGTCAGCCGGCCACTAAAACTCTCGATTTTTCGCCAATTGTGGATTTTATTCGTGAGCCATGCGAATCAGCGAAACCAGCTGAGTCATATGGCTGAAGGATTGGCAAAGCACGTGGCCGTCCTGATGGGTGGCTGGTCGGCGGAGCGCGACGTGTCGCTGCGCTCCGGCAAGGCTTGTGCCGACGCTCTCAACCGGCTCGGCTATCGCGTCACCCCGATCGATGTGACCCCCGATGTGGCCGCGGCGCTGACCGCCGCCAAGCCCGATATCGCGCTCAATGTGCTGCATGGCCGGCCCGGCGAGGACGGCACGCTGCAAGGCGTCCTGGAGATTCTCGGCATTCCCTACAGCCATTCCGGCGTCATGGCCTCGGCCGTCGCCATGCAGAAGGATTTCGCCAAAATCCTGTTCCGCGCCGCCGGCGTGCCGGTCGCCGACGACCGGGTGGTGTCGCGGTTCGAGGCGGCCAAAGGCCATCTCATGCCGCGGCCCTATGTGGTCAAGCCGATCGCCGAAGGCTCGAGCGTCGGCGTTTTCATCGTCACCGAGGCGCATCCGCACCCGCCCCAGGAGCTTTTTCGCGACGATTGGCCGTTCGGCGAACGGGTGATGGTCGAGCGCTACATCCCGGGCAAGGAACTGACCTGCGCCGTGCTCGGCGACCGGGCGCTCGACGTCATCGAGATCGTGCCGGCGACGCGGTTCTACGATTACGAGGCAAAATACGCCGCCGGCGGCTCCAAACACCTGCTGCCGGCGCAAATTTTACCAAATGTTTACCAGGAAGTCCGCAGACTCAGTCTGGCTGCCCATAACGCGCTTGGCTGCCGCGGCGTGAGCCGCGCGGACTTTCGCTACGACGATCGGGGAACGGGTGAGCTTGTCTGTCTTGAGGTCAATACACAACCGGGCATGACCGAGACGTCGCTCGTGCCCGAGCTGGCCGCGTATGCGGGCATCACGTTCGATGAGCTGGTGCGATGGATGGTGGAGGACGCCTCGACCAATCGCTGATGCGGTCGGGGCTATCAGAGGTGGGGGAGGCCGGCGCGTCGATGGACGAGCCGGCCCATCGCGCACGTTGGCGCCAAGCCTCGCCGCCGTTTCTTTTGGCTGGCCCGTGGCGGCGCTCGCCGGGCGATGGCGTTCGCGGTTGAAGCGGTTGCCGTCCGGCTTCGGTATTGCCGGTTCGGTGCTGCTGTTGGCCGGCGCGCTCGGCTATGGCGTCGTCAAGGGCCAGCACCTTCCCGACCTGATCACCTGGTTCAAGGATGCGCGCGACACGGTTGCGAATTCGGTCGGCTTGCGCATCGCCGCGATTTCGCTGACCGGCTCGAAGGAAGTCAGCCGCGAAGAAATCCTCACCACCGCCGGCGTCACCGGCCGCGCGTCGCTGCTGTTCCTCGACGCCGACGCGGCGCGCGAGCGGCTGATGGCCAATCCGTGGATCGGCGATGCGGCGGTGCTGAAGCTTTATCCCGATCGCCTGCAGATCACGGTCACCGAACGGCAGGCCTTCGCCATCTGGCAGAAGGACGGCCGCGTCAGCGTCATCGCCGCCGACGGCACGGTGCTCGAACCGTTCGTCGAACGCCGCTATGTCGGCCTGCCGCTCGTGGTCGGCAAAGGCGCGGAACGCTCCGCCAAGGATTTCCTCGCCGTCCTCGATCGCTATCCCGATATCCGCTCGCAGTTGCGCGCCTCGATCCTGGTGGCGGAGCGGCGCTGGAATTTGCGGCTCGCCAACGGCATCGACGTGCGGCTGCCGGAAACCGATGTCGCCGCGGCGCTCGATCGGCTGGTCGCGCTCGATCGCGACAAGAAGCTTGTTGTCGCGCGACATCACCATGGTCGATCTGCGGCTGCCGGATCGTGTCACCGTGCGGCTGTCGGACGCCGCGGCGCAGGCGCGCGACGAGGCCCTTGCGGCCAACAAGAAGAAGAAAAAGGGGGGCGACGCATGAACGCCCTCCATTACGGCCTCACCCCGAAGATGAAGCCGATCTCGCCGCATCGCAGCGCCATCGTCGCCGCGCTCGATATCGGCTCGAGCAAGGTCGCCTGCCTGATCGCGCGATTGCGGCCGCATGGGCCGCAGCAAGTGCTGACGCGAAGGAGCCACGCCGTCGAGGTGATCGGCTTCGGCCATACCGCCGCGCGCGGCATGAAGGCCGGCGGCGTCGTCAATCTGGCGCAAGCCGAGGAAGGCATCCGGCAAGCCGTCGATGCCGCCGAACGCATGGCCTCGGTCGAGATCGAGTTCGGTCATCCTGCCGATCTCGTCCGGGCGCCTGTCCGGCGAATTGTTCGCCGCCGACGTCGATATCGTCGGCTCCGGCGTCTCCGAGGGCGATATCGCCCGCGTGCTCGCCGCCGGCAGCCGGCATTCGCAGCGCGACGGCCGCGCCGTGCTGCATTCGATGCCGGTCGGCTATTCGATCGACGGCGCCGACGGCATCCGCGATCCGCGCGGCATGCTCGGCGGCCGGTTCGGCGTCGACATGCATGTGGCGACGACCGATATCGCGGCGGCGCGCAATCTGATGCTGGCGGTCGAGCGCTGCCATCTCAGCGTCGAGGCCATGGTGGCGAGCCCCTATGTCGGCCGGCCTCTCGGTTGCTGGCCGACGACGAAGCCGATCTCGGCGCCGCCGTCGTCGATATGGGCGCCGGCACCACCACGATGGCGGTATTCATCGGCGGCCGGTTCGTGCATCTGGACGGTTTTGCGCTCGGCGGCCAGCACGTCACCATGGACATCGCGCGCGGGCTCAATGCCCGCATCGTCGACGCCGAGCGGATCAAGACGCTTTACGGCAGCGTGCTCGCCGGCGGCTCGGACGAGCGCGACATGATCACGGTGCCGCCGATCAACGAGGACGAGCGCGAGCAGACCCAATTCGTCTCCCGCGCCACGCTGGTGCAGATCGTCAAGCCGCGCGTCGAAGAGATTCTCGAAATGGTGCGCGACCGGCTCGCGGCGTCGGCATTCGCCGCGGAAGCGCGCGGCCGCGTGGTCCTCACCGGCGGCGCCAGCCAGCTCACCGGCTTGCCCGATCTTGCCGCCCGCATTCTCGACCGGCCGGTGCGCATCGGGCGCCCGCTCGGTATTGCCGGCCTGCCGGACGCGGCCAAAGGCGCGGCCTTCGCCGTGGCCGCCGGCCTTCTGGTCTATCCGCAGGCGGCGCATCTCGAACACTTCGAACCGCGACGCCGGCGGTACCCGAAGACAGGTACGGGCGGCTACTTCGCCCGCGTCGGACGATGGCTTCGCGAGAGTTTCTGATGGCCCCCAGAGACGAAGTCACTCCATCACAACGGCCGGTGGCGGACCGGCCGGGGCAGGGCGTTGATAGCGCCCGCGCAAGGAAGAAGAGGCAACCATGACAATCAATCTGAACATCCCCGATATCCGTGAGCTCAAACCCCGCATCACCGTGTTCGGGGTCGGCGGCGCGGGCGGCAATGCCGTCAACAACATGATCACCGCCGGCTTGCAGGGCGTCGATTTCGTCGTCGCCAATACCGATGCCCAGGCGCTCACCATGTCGAAGGCCGAGCGCATCGTGCAGATGGGCGTGCAGGTCACCGAAGGTCTCGGCGCCGGCTCGCAGCCCGACGTCGGCCGCGCCGCCGCCGAAGAAGTGATCGACGAGATCCGCGATCATCTCGCCGGCGCGCATATGGTGTTCGTCACCGCCGGCATGGGCGGCGGCACCGGCACCGGCGCCGCGCCGGTCATCGCCAAGGTGGCCCGCGAGCTCGGCATCCTCACCGTCGGCGTCGTCACCAAGCCGTTCCATTTCGAAGGCCAGCGCCGCATGCGCACCGCCGACGGCGGCATCGCCGAATTGCAGAAATGCGTCGACACGCTGCTCATCATCCCGAACCAGAATCTGTTCCGCGTGGCGAACGAGAAGACGACGTTCGCCGATGCCTTCGCCATGGCCGACCAGGTGCTCTATTCCGGCGTCGCCTGCATCACCGATCTGATGGTCAAAGAAGGCCTCATCAATCTCGACTTCGCCGACGTGCGCGCCGTGATGCGCGAAATGGGCAAGGCGATGATGGGCACCGGCGAGGCCGAGGGCGACAAGCGCGCGCTCACCGCCGCCGAGGCCGCGATCTCCAATCCGCTGATCGACGATGCGTCGATGAAGGGCGCCCGCGGGCTGCTCATCTCCATCACCGGCGGCCGCGATCTGAAACTCTACGAGGTCGATGAAGCGGCGACCCGCATTCGCGAAGAAGTCGATTCGGACGCCAACATCATCGTCGGCGCCACCTTCGACGAGAGCCTCGACGGCATCATCCGCGTCTCCGTCGTCGCCACCGGCATCGATCAGGCGCTGGCGCACAAGCAAGCCTTGCCGCAAGCCGAACAGCGCATCGCCGAGGTCGACGCACCGGCTGCGCGCGGACAATCTGCGCGTTCGGAACGCGCCGAGCGCGCCGAGCCGGTGCAACAGCCGGCGCGGCCCGCGGCCGCGGTTGCGCCGCCCGCGTCCGTCAACGCGTCGATCGCATCGGTGGCGAAGGCCGCCATCGCGGCGGCGATCATGCCGCAGGGCGGCAGCGACGATGTCGCGATCCGTCCGCTAGCGCCAAAACCCTCGCTGTTCATCGATCCGCCGGCGAGCGATCCGGACACCCGCGAACCGGAGGCCTTCATTCCGCCGCAGCCGGAGCGGCCGGCGGTGCGCACGCCGCGCATGCCGCGCATCGACGAGCTGCCGGTTCCGGCGCAGAATGAAATCCGCGCCCGTCGCGGCGAGCTGCCGCCGGCAGAGCATCCCGAAGGCCAGCGCAAATCGCTGTTGCAGCGGCTGGCCTCGGTCGGTCTTGGCCGCCGCCAGCACGAGGAGGAAGACGCCGAGGCGAGCCCGCGCGGCGCGCCGCCAAGTCTGCAGCCGCCGGCAGAGCGGCTGGCCGGACGCCCGATGCCGCGCATGCCGGAGCCGCGCCCGGAGCCGGTTTCCGAATATGCCAAGCGTCCGGCGCCCCAAGGGGCCCCCCAAGGGCTCGACCAGCACGGCCGGCAGACTCCTGTGCATAACCAGTCCGAAGAGGACCAACTCGACATCCCGGCCTTCCTGCGCCGGCAAGCGAACTGAGCCGGTCCGGCGCCGCCTCGGCGCCGGCGCCATCTGACCGGCGGCGCATTGTCCGCTTGGGCCTTCAGCCGGCGGCCTAAGTCATTGAATTTTCGATGGTGCCGTGATCGGCGTGCCCGCGCCGTCAGGCAGCCCCATGGTGCGGTGCAACGGCAAAAGAAAATTTCATGCCGCTGGGAACCCGCACCGCTTCGCCAACTTTTGCGGCCAAGCCGGCAAGAGTGCGGCCAGAACATGGTAACAGTCGGTAAGAAAGCGTGAGTTGGCCTGTGGACCGCCCGCCGGTACATTAAGGCCGTCGGAGGGGTCGTGTTTTGGGGGTCGCGTTCGGTCAGCCAAGTTCTTGGTAATCCAAGTTCCGGTTGGCCAGTGGGTGGACCACCCCGGACCTGCAGGTCAAGCTGCATACCTCTCGAGTTGGGGTGGGTCATAACTGGTCGCGTGTTTCCTGCTCGCGCAGTTGGGCCATAAGTTGTGGGACGACCGCATGACGCGGGGCATGCTAGCCGGTAGTCAGACGACGTTGCGTAGTGACGCGACCGTCGCAGGTATCGGCGTCCATTCCGGTTCACCCGTCACCCTCACGCTGCATCCCGCCGAAGCCAATACCGGCATCGTTTTCCTGCGCCCCGGGCAGAACGGCCAACGCGACCGCGAGCTGGTTGCCGATTACCGTTCGGTGACGGCGACCGAATTCGCAACCGTGCTCGGCGATGAGACCGGCCCGGCCGTCTCGACCACCGAACATGTGCTCGCGGCGCTGCACGGTCTTGGCGTCGACAACGTCGTCGTCGAGGTCGACGGCCCGGAAGTTCCGATCATGGACGGCAGCGCCGAACCGTTCGTCGCCGCGATCGATCAAGCCGGCATTGCAACGCTTGCGGCGCCGCGGCGCTACATCAAAGTGCTCAAACCGGTGCAAGTCGGCAAGAACGGCTGCTCCGGCGAGTTGCGGCCCTATGCGCGCGGTCTGCGCGTCGAAACCGAAATCGAATTCGATCATCCGCTGATCGGCCGCCAGACTTTCGCCATCGACGTCGAGCCGGAAGCGTTCCGCCGCGAGCTGGCGCGGGCGCGGACGTTCGGCTTCATGCGCGACGTGGCGAAACTGTGGAGCGCGGGCTATGCGCTCGGCGCCTCCTTCGAGAATACCGTCGTGGTCGCCGAAAACCGGGTGCTCAACGCCGAGGGCGTGCGGTTCCCCGACGAATTCGTGCGCCACAAGGCGGTCGATGCCATCGGCGACCTGGCGCTGGCCGGCGCCCCGCTCATCGGCGCCTATCGTTCGGTGCGCGGCGGCCACAAGCTCAATCACGCCGTCCTCACCGCCCTGATGGCGGACCAGAGCGCCTGGACCTATGTCGAGATGCCGGAGACGGTCCGTCGCGCCCGCGGCCACGCCGATCTCGGCACCGGCGTCGGCGTCCCCGCTTACGGGCCGGACGTCTCTTGATTTACTTAACTTTTTCGCCTTAATCCCGGCCGATTGCCGGGCATAATTGCTATATTATCGTCGGACCTCAGGGGATGCTCCCCTTGGACGCGCATGCGGCGCGGAATAAAGTGGGGCTATCGACGGGACGGGATTTTGACCATCTCATGATGCTGCGGTTACGAGGATCGGGCAAGTCCGGTCACAGGCTGCGTGCGCTGGCGGGTTGGCTGGCGCTGGCGCTTGTCGTCGCGCCGCTCGATGGGCTGCAGCCTGTTCAACAAAGACGACGATCTCGTCCCCGATACGCCCGCCGACAAGCTCTATAACGAGGGCCTGTTCCTGCTCAACAACAGGCAGGACTACAAGGAAGCGGCGAAAAAATTCGACGAAGTGGACCGCCAGAATCCGTATTCGGATTGGGCGCGCAAGGCGCTGCTGATGTCGGCCTACGCCTATTATCAGGCCAAGGAATACACCGATTGCATCACTTCGGCGCAGCGCTATGTGACGCTGCATCCCGGCAGTCCCGACGCGGCCTATGCCCAATACCTGATCGGCTCGTCCTATTACGATCAGATCCTCGACGTCACCCGCGACCAGGCACGCGCCGACAAGGCGATCAGCGCGCTCGAAGAGGTGGCGCGCAAATATCCGGATTCCGAATACGCCACCGCCGCCAAGAAGAAAATCGACATGGCGCGCGACCAGCTCGCCGGCAAGGAAATGGAGGTCGGCCGCTTCTACATGAACAAGCGCGACTTCATCGGCGCCATCAACCGCTTCAAGGTCGTGGTGACGCAATACCAGACCACGCGCCACGTCGAGGAAGCGCTGGAGCGGCTGACCGAGGCCTATATCTCGCTCGGCATCATCGACGAGGCGCAGACCGCCGCCGCGGTGCTCGGCCACAATTTCCCGGACAGCCCCTGGTACAAGGACGCCTATCAGCTTCTGAAAACCGCCGGCGGCGAGCCGAACGAGAACAAGGATTCCTGGATCAGCCGGGCTTTCAAAAAGCTGGGGCTAAGTCGGACGACCGATGACTGAGGACAGAACAGCAGAATCGCGAATATCAGTCCGCCGTCCGTCATCTGTCATCCACGCTCTGTCATCATGCTGGCTCGCCTTTCCATTCGCGACATCGTCCTGATCGATCGCCTGGACATCGATTTCGGCTCCGGCCTCGCCACGCTGACCGGCGAGACCGGCGCCGGCAAATCGATCCTGCTCGATGCTTTCGCGCTGGCGCTCGGCGCGCGCGGCGACACCGCGATGGTGCGCGAGGGCGCGGAGCAGGGCCAGGTGATCGCCGCTTTCGACGTGGCGCAAGACCATCCGGCGCGCCGCCTGCTCGCCGAGAACGATCTCGGCGGCGAGGACGAGTTGTGATCGTGCGGCGCGTGCAATTCGCCGACGGCCGCACCCGCGCCTTCGTCAACGACCAGCCGGTCAGCGTCCAGGTGCTGCGCGCGCTCGGCGCGGCATTGGTGGAAATCCACGGCCAGCACGACGAGCGCGCCTTCGTCGACGCGGCGACCCATCGCGCTTTGCTCGACGCCTATGGCGGCATCGAAGGCGACGCCGCCGAAGTGGCGCGGCTGTGGGACGAGCGGCGCGCGCGCGAGGAGGCCGTCGCCCATCACCGCGCCGAGGTCGAGCGCGTCGAGCCGCGAAGCGGAATGGCTGCGCCACGCCGTCGAGGAGCTCGGCCGTCTCGCCCCCGAAACCGGCGAGGAGACGGCGCTGGCCGAACGGCGCGCCGCCATGATGCAGGCGGAAAAGGTCGCCGAGGATTTGCGCTCGACCCTCGACAGCGTCACCGGCCCGCAATCTCCCGTGCCGCCGCTGTCGACCGCGGTGCGCCGCCTCGAACGCCGCGCCGTGCAGGCGCCGGCGCTGATCGAGCCGGTGGTCAAGGCGATCGACGCCGCGCTCAACGCGCTCGACGAGGCGCGCAGCCATCTCGAACAGGCGCTGCGCGTGGCGGACTTCGATCCGCAGGAGCTGGAGCGCATCGAGGAGCGGCTGTTCGCGCTGCGCGCCGCCGGGCGCAAATACAATGTGCCGGTCGATAACCTGGCCGCGCTCGGCCAGCGCTACCAGGGCGACCTGGCGCTGATCGACGCCGGCGCCGAGCGCCTCACTGCGCTGGAGCAGGAAGCGCAAGCGGCCACGGCGCGCTACCGCGAGGCGGCGCAGGCGCTCTCCGCCGGCCGCCGCCGCGCGGCGCAAAAGCTCGACAAGGCGGTCAATGCCGAACTCAAGCCGCTCAAGCTCGAACGCGCGCAATTTTCCACCCAGATCGAAAGCGAGAGCGAAGGCCCCAACGGCCTCGACCGCGTCGAGTTCTGGGTGCGCACCAATCCCGGCACGCGGCCGGGGCCGCTGATGAAGATCGCGTCCGGCGGCGAGCTGGCGCGCTTCCTGCTGGCGCTCAAAGTGGTGCTGGCCGACCGCGGCTCGGCGCCGACGCTGGTGTTCGACGAGATCGACACCGGCGTCGGCGGCGCCGTCGCCGACGCCATCGGCGTGCGGCTCGCCCGCCTTGCCTCCGGCGTCCAGGTGATCGCGGTGACGCACGCGCCGCAGGTCGCGGCGCGCGCCGACCGGCACTACCTCATCACCAAGGACGCGCTCGCCAAGGGCAAGCGGGTGGCGACCCGTGTCGTCGAGCTTGAAGACGAGCGGCGCCGGGAAGAGATCGCGCGCATGCTGGCCGGCGCCGAAATCACCGCCGAAGCCCGCGCCGCCGCCGAGCGCCTGATCCGCGCCGCGAGCTGATCGTCGTCGC
Source organism: uncultured Alphaproteobacteria bacterium (assembly GCA_963831975.1). Taxonomy (GTDB): domain Bacteria; phylum Pseudomonadota; class Alphaproteobacteria; order Rhizobiales; family Xanthobacteraceae; genus BOG-931. The sequence goes on along the minus strand of CAWHSO010000007.1, from coordinate 120,584 downwards.
GCGCCGGCGCGGCGTCTGCTAGATTGCGCAAAACCGCTTTGCGATAGCGAAGCGGACAATAATCGTTCGGGAGGAATGCCATGTCCGTTCGCTTCGTCGTTGCCGCCGCGATGTTTGCGCTGGCGAGCACATCGCTCGTACCCGCGGCCGGCACCCTCGACTACGACTTCTACAAAGCCAAGGTGCAGCCGATCTTCCTCCTGAAGCGGCCCGGCCACGCGCCCTGCGTGATGTGCCACGCCGAAGCCAACAACATGCTGCGCCTGGAAAAGCTTCCCGACGGCCAGCCGACCTGGACCGAGGAACAGACGCGCAAGAATTTCGACACGGTTTCAAAAATCGTCCAGGCGGTGGACGATCCGCTGACCGCCAAAATCCTGATTCATCCGCTGGCGCCCGAAGCCGGCGGCGACGCGTTCCATTCCGGCGGCCGGCAATTCGCCAGCAAGAACGATCCCAACTGGAAGACCATCGCCCAATGGGCGCAAGGCGCGACGCTCGGGCCGGCGAAGAAGTAACGCTGCTTGGTCCGGCGGTTTTTTGCGCGATGATGGCATGATGAACCTCCGGTTTGTTCAAACGTGAAAGGCGCACTCCCATCCGCCACCGTTCTCGCGAGGCCTGCAGACTCCCTCTCCCCAGCGGGGAGAGGGTGGGGTGAGGGGGCTCGGCGTCAGAGTATTTGCTCCGGACTCAGAACCCCCTCATCCTGTCCTTCTCCCCGCTGGGGAGAAGGGACCAAGCTGGCACGCCGCGAACTTTTTTGACGCGGCGGAGGATCGCGTAAACAATCTCATTCTCGCGGCGCCCATGCGTCCGAGTTTTGCCAAAGCCAAGTTCACGAAAAGCCACACACACGAAAAAGCCACGCGCGTAGTGGAGCGCCGGGAGGCGCCGGGGTCGTGGGCCACGCCACGCGGACGGATGTTGCCACCCGCCCACGCTTCGGGCGTGGCGCGCGCCACAGAAGATCCGCTTGCGCGAACCGCCTGCTTCGGGCGCGCTGCGCCTCCCGGCGCTCCACCACCATCGCGGTTCTCCGCCGCGGCTGTCGACCGCCGCCGCCTGAGAGCCGCCTTTCGCTCCTAAGGTCTTCTTGTCTACGCTATACCTCCCATCGTGCCATGAACAATTCTGTTGCGCCTTCGTCCAAGACTATCTATTCGTCCTGCCAAACTTGTTTAGATCGCCGATCAGCTTGTCCTTACCCCCATGAAGACGCACAAGTGCGATCAGCGCCCGCATTCCACTCTCTGGCGAGTAAGCTTAGCATATGATGCAGGCACCGCAATTGATGTCTAAATTCGCTAATTCTCATTTCATCTCGTTGATAGTGAATTCGAGCTTGGCCCATACTGGGGAACGTCCGATGCTGCCATCAGCCGGAAGCCAATGGTTCTCGAACGTGTCGTCGATATCTGCTGTGGCCTTCTCAATGTCTTCCTTATCCATTCTCGAGGCCGTTCATGAACCAAAACAAGATAACGATTACAGCGACGACGAAACGCAACGACTCTTCGTTGCTGCATTCAATGCCCGACTGAATACAAAGTCCAAACGCCTTAAAGAGTATCACGCCGCAGGGTGTACTAAATCAATGCGTATTAGGCGCTACTGCGCCGCAGCCTGCTTGCTCGGCGCCGGCCTGGTGGCGTGGCCGCGTTCGTCGGGAATCACCAGCGTATTGTTGCGCTTCGGCACTTCGCCGACGGCAATGACCTTGGTGACCTTCATCGCCGCGGTGTCGACCACCGACACCGAGCGCAGCTCCGAATTGGAGATGAACAGCTCCTTGCCGTCCGGCGTGAACGTGACCCAGTTGGCCCCCGCCGACAGCGGCGCCGCGCGGCCGGCGATGGTTTCGCTGGGCAGGTCGACCTTGCCGATCAGCTTGAGGTCGGCGAGCGAATATTCGTACACGGCGTTGTTGGGGATGCTGGTGACCCACAGCGTCTTGTTGTCCGGCGCGACGCCGATGCCGTGCGACGGCTCGTTGTCCCGGTAGCCGCCGGAATCGAATTCCTGCGGCACGCTCGGCAGTTTGATGCGCGCGGCTTCCTTCTGCTCGGCGAAATCGATCACCGAGAAGCCGTTGAGGCGTCGACATCTGCGCGAACACCCGCTTGGTCGAGCCGTCCGGATTGGTCTCGATCGCCATGCAGCGCACGCCGAGATCCATCGGCATCGCCCAGGCCAATTGCTCCTTCTCCAGATCGAACACATAGAAGGTCTTGCGACGGGATCGAGCCGCCGACCACGTATTTGTTGTCCGGCGTGACATAGACGTTGTGCAGCCGGCCGCCATTGGTGGAGATCGTCGTCTTAGCGTCAGCGTCGCGGCATCGACGATATCCAGCCCGCCGCGGCCGCGGGCGATGGCGACGACGATGCGGTCGCCGTTCTTGGTCACCGAAATGTTGTTCGGATGATCGCGACAGCGCCACTTTCTTGATCAGCTTGCCGGTCTTGCGGTCGAACACATCCAGCGTGGAGTCTCCTCGTTGCTGACATAGACCCGCGCGGCGTCCGGCGAAAACGCGATGCCATGGGCGCCGATGACGTCCTTGATCTCCTGCACCACCTTGTTGGTGACCGGATCGATGACATGGATGCTGTCGCCGGCCGAGTTGGTGACGTAGATGCGCACGGTGGCGGCGGAGGCCGGCAGCGGCGCAAGCGCCAGCGCCAACAGCGGCACGACATATTGCAGAATCGATCGTGTCGTCATGGCGTGCGCTCCTTGGCCAGCGTGAATCCGTTACCAAGTTACGCGCAATTCCGCGGCTAGACAACGCGGGGTATCGTCATTCCGGGCGCCGCGAAGCGGCGAGCCCGGAATCCATATCCCCAGTCTTCCGGCAAGTGTCTCGTGTATAATAAACGTAGTACACAACACGCGAGACCTGTGGTTATGGATTCCGGGTTCCGGCCAGCCGGCCCCGGAATGACGGATCGCAAATGGCCGCAAAAGATCCCGCAGCTAGCCGTCGACGACCTCACCGAAAAGCAGGCGAAGGCCGAGCACGCGCGGCTTGCCGCCGAGATCGCCGGGCACGACCGGCGCTATTATCAGGACGACGCGCCGAGCGTCTCCGATGCCGAATATGACGCGCTGCGGCGGCGCTATGGCGCGATCGAGGCGCGCTTTCCGCAGCTGCGCACGCCTGGAAAGCCTGACGCAGCGGGTCGGCGCGGCGCCGTCGGCGCGTTTCGCCAAGGTGCGGCACGCGGTGCCGATGCTGTCGCTCGACAATGCTTTCGCCGAGGAGGACGTCGTCGATTTCGTCGGCCGCATCCGCCGCTTCCTGCGCCTGCCGGACGACGAGGAGATCGTGTTCAGCGCCGAGCCGAAGATCGACGGTCTGTCGATGTCGCTGCGCTACGAAGACGGCGCGCTGGTCACCGGCGCGACGCGCGGCGACGGCAGCGTCGGCGAGGACGTCACCGCCAATGTCAAAACCCTGGAGGACGTGCCGAAACGGCTGAAGGGCAGGGGGGTGCCGAAGGTCTGCGAAGTGCGCGGCGAAGTCTACATGACCAAGGCTGCGTTCCTCGAGCTCAATCGCAAGCAGGCGGAGGCCGGCAAGCAGCTCTATGTCAATCCGCGCAACACCGCGGCCGGCTCGTTGCGTCAGCTCGACCCGACGATCACGGCGTCGCGGCCGCTCGGCTTCTTCGCCTATGCCTGGGGCGAGATGAGCGAGATGCCGGCGCGAGACGCAGTCCGGCATGATCAAATGGTTCGCGTCATGCGGCTTCAAGACCAATCCGCTGACCAAGATGTGCCGCTCGGTCGAGGCGCTGCTGGAGTTCCACCGCAAGATCGAGGCCGAACGCGCCACGCTCGATTACGACATCGACGGTGTCGTCTACAAAGTCGACCGCCTCGACTGGCAGGAGCGGCTCGGCTTCGTGTCGCGCAATCCGCGCTGGGCGATCGCGCACAAATTCCCCGCCGAGAAGGCGACGACGATCATCAAGGATATCGAGATTCAAGTCGGCCGCACCGGCGCGCTCACCCCGGTCGCCAAGCTCGAGCCGGTGACGGTCGGCGGCGTCGTGGTGCAGAACGCGACCCTGCACAACGAAGAAGAGATCAAGCGGCTCGACGTCCGCATCGGCGATACGGTGACCATCCAGCGCGCCGGCGACGTCATTCCGCAAGTGCTCGGCGTCGTCCTCGACAAGCGTCCGCGCGGCGCCAAGCCGTATCAGTTTCCGAGAGTGTGCCCGTGCCCGCTGCACACCGACGTGGTGCGCGAGATCATCGCCGGCGGCGAGGAGGGCGCGCGCGCCCGTTGCACCGGCGAGTTCGCCTGTCCCTTTCAGGCCATCGAGCACCTCAAGCATTTCGTGTCGCGCCGCGCCTTCGACATCGACGGCTTGGGCGAGAAGCAGATCGAGCTGTTCTACGAGAAGGAATGGGTCAAGGAGCCGGCCGATATTTTCACGCTGGAGGAGCGCAACAAGAAAATCCATCTCGAAGAGGTCGAAGGCTTTGGCGAAACCTCGGTGCGCAACCTGTTCGGCGCCATCGCGGCGCGGCGCGAGATTTCGCTGGAGCGCTTCATCTATGCGCTCGGCATCCGCCATGTCGGCGAGACCACGGCGGTGGCGCTGGCGCGCGGCTACGGCAGTTGGCAAGCGTTCCACGAGGCCTGCCTCAAGCTCGCCAAAGACGACGCCGAAACGAAAGCAGAAATGGACGCGCTCGATCAGATCGGCGATACGGTGATCGAAAGCCTGGGCGAATATTTCAGCGAAGCGCACAATGTCAGGCGCATCGACCGGCTGGTGAAGCAAGTGAGAATCCGCGACGCCGAGAAGCCGCGCGCGGATTCCGCCGTCGCCGGCAAGACCGTCGTGTTCACCGGCACGCTGGAGCAAATGACCCGCGACGAGGCCAAGGCGTCGGCGGAACGGCTCGGCGCCAAAGTGTCCGGCTCGGTGTCGAAGAAGACCGATTACGTCGTCGCCGGCCCGGGCGCCGGCTCCAAGCTCACGGAGGCGAAGAAGCTTGGCGTTGACGGTCCTGACCGAAGACGAGTGGGTGAAGCTCATTCGCTGAGCTTCGTCATTGCGAGCGCAGCGAAGCAATCCAGCTCAGAGTCCTGGATTGCTGTCCTGGATTGCATCGTCGCTCGCACGCGTTGCTCGCAATGACGGCCGAGCAAACTCGGCGGCGCTCAGATTCTACCTGATAGCGCCAGTATCACCACGATGATCAGGACCAGGCCGAGCCCGCCGCCGGGGTAATAACCCCAGCCGGAGCTATACGGCCACGTCGGCAGCGCGCCGATCAGCAACAGAATCAGAACGACGATCAGAATGGTCGAGAGCATGTTGTTTCCTCGCACCTAGCCAACCCGCGAGGAAAAACGTCATGTCGGCGCAAAAGTTCCACGCCGCAAAACCGGCATTACCGCGGCCCGAGCGGCGCCGTCGCGGTGATCAGCCAGGCGCGCGTGGCGGCGTCGAGCGACGATGCCAGCGCATCACGTACGCGCGCGTGATAGGCGTTGAGCCAGGCAATCTCGTCGGCGGTCAGCAGCGCCGGCTCGACCAGCCGGGTGTCGATCGGCGCCACGGTCAGCGTCTCGAAGGCGTTGAGCGGCTTTTCCGCGCCGATGACGAGGGATGCTTCCGTCACCAGGATCATGTTCTCGATGCGGATGCCGTAGGCGCCGGTGCGGTAATAGCCCGGCTCGTTGGACAGGATCATGCCGCGCTTGAGCGCCGCGCCGCCGAATTTCGCGATCCGCGCCGGTCCCTCGTGCACCGAAAGATAGCTGCCGACGCCGTGGCCGGTGCCGTGGTCGAAATCGACGCCGGCCTGCCACAGATATTGCCGCGCCAAGGTGTCGAGCTGCGCGCCGGAGGTGCCGTCGGGAAACACCGCGCGCGCCAGCGCGATATGGCCCTTGAGCACGAGGGTGAATTTTTGCCGCATGTCGGGGCTCGGCGGCCCGACCGCGATGGTGCGGGTGATGTCGGTGGTGCCGTCCTCGTATTGGCCGCCGGAATTGATCAGAAACAGCTCGCCCGGCGCGATGCGGCGATTGCTCTTGCGGGTGACCCGGTAATGCACGATGGCGCCGTCCGGCCCGGCGCCGGCGATGGTGGGAAACGACACGTCCTTCAAGAGGCCGCTGTCGCGGCGGAAACTCTCCAGCGCCTCGACCGCGTCGATCTCGGTCAAGCCACGCGGCGCCTCGCGGTCGAACCAGGCGAGGAATTTCGTCACCGCGGCGCCGTCGCGCTGTTGCGCCGCGCGGGCGCCGGCGATCTCGGTTGCGTTCTTCACCGCCTTCATCGGCGCGATCGGGTCGCTGCCGCGCACGATCTCGCCGCCGTTCTCGACGACGAGGCGCGCGATCGCCTCGGCGCAGGTCGCGGGATCGAGCCGCACGGCGCGATGCGCCTTGCCGAGCTCGGCGAGATCGCGCTCGAAGGCGGCGTTGGCGCGCACCTCGGCGATCTCCTCGAGACGGGAGCGCATATCGTTGCCGAGCTTGCGCAGATCGACATAGAGCGCCGGCCGGCCGTCCTTGGGCACCATGGCGAAGGCCAGCACCACCGGCGTGTGCGGCACGTCGCTGCCGCGGATGTTGAACAGCCACGACACGGCCTGCGGATCGGAGACCACCAGCGCGTCGGCGGAGAACTTTTCCATCGCGGCGTGCAGCCGCTTGAGCTTGTCCGCGGTAGTCTCGCCGGCGTAGCGCAGATCGTGCGGCACCACGGCGCCGAGCGGCGGCTGCGGCCGGTCGGTCCAGATGGCGTCGATCGGATTGTCTTCGACCGGAACCAGCATGGCGCGCGCCGCGGCGCAGGCTTTGGCGAGCCGCTCGGCGCCTTCGACCGTATGCAGCCACGGCGAATAGCCGAGCTTGGCCGCTTCCGGCAGATTGTTTTCGATCCACAGGGTCGGCGGATGCTCGACCACATGCTCGACGGAAAAAATCGTGCCGTCGATTTCCTCGCACTGCACCTGGTAGCGGCCGTCGACGAAGATCGACGGCGCGGTCGGCGAGCACGATGGCGATGCCGGCCGAGCCGGTGAAGCCGGTGAGCCAGGCCAGCCGCTCGGCGCACGGCGGCACATATTCGTTCTGGAAGCGGTCGGCGCGCGGCACGATGAAACCGTCGAGGCCGCGCTTGGCAAGCTCCGCCCGCAGTGCCGCGACGCGCGGCGCGCTTGCGGCGCGCTCGCCGCGATCCTCGAACGACTGGAAGTGGGCCTCGAACATGGCTGCAATCTAGGGCATGATCCCGAAAAGTGGAATCCGGTTCAGTCGAATTGAATCATGGTCTAGCCCAGGCGGCGTCCGACAACGCTGGCGCCGGGCCGCTTGCGGCGGACCAAGACCAGCGTGGTCCAGCCGTCGAGATCGATGCGCCGTTCGAGCGCAAGGCCGCGATAGGCCGCGATGGCGGCATTGGCCTGGGACGGCAGCAGGCCGGACAGGACGACACGCGCGCCCGGCGCGGTGAGCCGCGTCAGCGGCGCGGCGAGGCGTTGCAGCGGCCGCAGCAGGATATTGGCGAGGATGAGATCGTAGGGCGCGCGCTCGCGAAGTTTTGGTGCGGTGACGCCGTCCGCTTTTACCACCTCGACGAAGCCGCCGGCGCGATTGAAGGCGACATTGGCGCGTGCCACGCGCACGGCGTCGCCGTCGATGTCGGTTGCGAGCACGGGCTGCCGCAAGGCGCGGGCCGCGGCGATGGCGAGCACGCCCGAGCCGGTGCCGAGGTCGAGGATCCGTTGGCGGATTGCCGCCGCGCGATTTGCAAATCCGATCGAGCGCCAGCAGGCAGCCGCGCGTGGTGCCGTGATGGCCGGTGCCGAAAGCCAGCGCCGCTTCGATCTCGATGCCGATGCGATTGAACGGGATGCGGGCGCGGTCGTGGGCGCCGTGAACGATGAAGCGGCCGGCGGTGACGGGCGCCAATCCGGCGAGGCTTTCGCGCACCCAATCTTTGGCCGCGACGCGCTCGAAGCGCAGCGCTTTGGCGGCAGCGTTGCCTGCGGCCGCGGCGGTCAGCGCGCGTATTATTTTTTCATCGGGCGCGGCGCGGAAATGCATCGCCACCCGCCAGCGGCCGGCGCCGATATCCACAAGGGCCACGGCAATTTCGTCGGCAGGAAGAGTCTCGGCGGCAAGATCGGCGACCCGGTGCGCCGCTTGTTCATCGGTTTCGAGCAGGCCAACGGCCGTCGATGTGCCGCTTGAATGCGTGTCCGAACTCATTGTTCTGTCGAGAGCTTTCAAAGCTTTGCCCGGCATTTCACAAGCCCGCTCGCGGATGAATCGTTGCGCCTTTTGGCTACAATCTATCCACAGCGTCGATACACTTTTATCCGCAATGTTATGCCAGAACCATTCCCCAGGCTTTTCCACAGCAAGCAGGCTGGTCGGATGTCATCTGAAATCGAGCCGTGGAGGACTAAGCCAGATGATGGATCGGCGCGCCGTTGTCGGCGGATTGGCCGCGCGTCGTGCTGGCGTTGTCGCTCATCGCCGCCGCGCGGACGAGTGGCCGGAACGGCCGGTGCGCATCGTGGTGCCGTTTTCCGCGGGCGGCGCGGCGGACACGTTCGGCCGGTTCTACGCCGACGCCTTGAGCAAAGCCTTCGGCAAGCAGTTCTACGTCGAGAACAAAGTCGGCGCCGGCGGCATGATCGGCACCGAGGAGGTCGCGCGGGCAAAACCCGACGGCTACACGCTGGTCGTCTCCGGCATCCCGACCCACGTGCTCGGGCCGGCGATGAACAAGAATGTCAGCTTCGATCCGATGCGCGATTTCACCCACATCGCGTTTTTCGGCGGCGCGCCGAACGCGTTCGTGGTGCATCCGGATTTCGGCGTGCGCTCGTTCGCCGATTTCATGACGCGGGCGAAAGGCGAAAGCGCCGGCATCGAATATGTCTCGGCCGGCGTCGGCACGGTCGGCAACTGGGTCGCCGAATATCTCGCCGCCAAGACCGGCATCAAGCTCGTTCACGTCGCCTATAAGGGCGGCGCCAATGCGGTGCTCGATCTCATTGCCGGTCACGTCAAGGTCGGCATGCTGACCTATTCCAGCGTCAGCGAGCAGGTTCGCGCAGGCGCGCTGTTGCCGCTGGTGGTGACGGCGTCGGCGCGGCTGCCGCAAATGCCGAACGTGCCGACGTTCCGCGAGCTCGGCTATCCGGAACTGGTCGCGACCACGTGGTTCGCGCTGTCGGGTCCGGCGGGATTGCCGCCGGATATCGTCACGCGCATCAATCACGAAGTCGTCAACGCCATGGACCGGCCGCAAATGCGCAAGCTGATGGAGCAGGATGCCATCGAGACCAAGGCGATGAGTCCCGCCGAGGTCACGCAATATTTTCAGAGCGAGATCGACAAGTGGCAGCCGATCATCGCGCGCATCATGACTGCCAAGTAGGAATTGCGCGCCAAGCGGCGCAGCAGGAATAACGAGCGGCGCCCTGGTGTAACTGTCGTAACGGGTTCATGCTCGCCACCCATCATGCCTTGCCGGGAGAATGAGATGTTTGCAGATCGCGCCGTCAGCGCTTGCCTTGAGTTTTGCCGTTGTTCTCGGGATCGCCGTCGGCGCGCACGAAGCGCGGGCGCAAGCCACGCCCGATTATGCCGCGCTGCTTGCCGCGCCCGATCGCAGCGACGCCGACCGCGAAGCCGACAAGCGCCGCGATCCGCTGCCGCTGCTCAAATTCGCCGGCCCCGCGTCCCGGCATGACGGTGCTCGATATGGGCGCCGGCGGCGGCTACTCGACCGAATTGATGGCGCGCGCGGTGGCGCCGAACGGCAAGGTGTATGGCCAATATCCGGCGGACGGACCGCAGCGGGCCATCGACGCCTTCAATGCGCGGCTGAAAACGCCGGCCATGAGCGACGCGGCCGCCGACTTCCGGCCGTTCGACGATCCGATCGCCGCCGGACGTGCCGCAATCTCGATCTGATCACGTTCCTGTTCTACTACCACGACACGACCTACATGAACGTCGATCGCGCTGCAGATGGACCGCAAGATGTTCGCAGGCCTGAAGCCCGGCGGTTATCTGGTGCTGGCCGATCATTCGGCCGCGCCCGGCGCCGACATCTCGGTCGGCAAGTCGCTGCATCGCATCGATGAGGCCGTGGTGCGCAAGGAGCTCGAAGCGGCGGGCTTCAAATTCGTCGCCGAAGGCGACTTCTGGCGCGTGCCCGGCGACACCCACGACTTCTCCAGCCAGCGGCCGCCGTCGCCGGTCGATGCCTTCGTGCTGAAATATCAGAAGCCGTAATGTGAACGCGTCATTCCGGAAACCGCGCAGCGGTTGATCCGGAATCCATAGCCACGGTCGGCAGAACTGCGCTGAGATTCTCTGCAGCACAGGAGCTATGGATTGCCGGGCTCGCTCGCTGCGCGACGCCCCGGAATGACGGCTGCTTACTGCAGCTGGTCCTTCACCTTCTCCAGCCCGCCATTGACGCAATCGTCGTCGACGCCGGGCGAGCCGGAGACGCCGATGCCGCCGATGACCTCATTGCCGACTTTGATCGGCTGGCCGCCCGGAATGGCGATGACGTTCGGCAGCGTCACCTGCTGGTGCGCGACCGAAGCGGGATCCAACAGCTTCTTGGCGTATTCCGCCGTCGGCTGCTTGAAGGTCATCGCCGTATAGGCCTTGCGCCGCGCGTTCTCCATGGTGTGCGGCGAGGCGGTGTCGGCGCGCATCGCCACAATCGTCTGCCGTCGCGATCGACGACCACGGCGGACGTGCCGTAGCCCTTGGCGTTGCACGCCGCGATCGCGCCCTCGGCGATGGTCTTGGCGATGTCGAGGGACAGATCCTTGTGCATGATGAGCGCGGCGCCGGCGGGCAGCGGCGCGGCGAACAGGCAGGCGACGGCGGCGAAGCCGAGACGACGAGCAAGCGACATTGTTGTGTTTCCTCCAACTGACAAAATTGCGTCCGCTGCGAAATTAACAGCGGACGCCGGAGCCTATTCCATTTTTGACGGCGGAAACGCGACGTCGGGGTGTCGCCCGCTCAATACGGCGTGAACTAGCGCCCGTAGTAGGGCTGCGGCTGTCCGTAATACTGCTGCTGCCCGTAGTACGGCTGCGGCTGCTGCCCATAATAGGGCTGGGCGTAATAGCTCTGCTGGCCGTAAACGCGCTGGCCGTAATACGGCTGCTGGCCGTAACCGACGGGCGGCGGCTGGGGCGGCAGCTGCTGCGCCGTAGCCCGGCTGCTGCTGGCCGTAACCGGGCGGTGGCGGCGGGCTGTAGCCTGGCTGCTGTTGCTGGCCGTAATCGGCTGCTGCTGGCCGTAACCGCTGCTGCTGTCCATAACCAGGCGGCGGTTGCTGGTCGTAGCCAGGCGGCGGCTGCGGCGAATAGACGGTCTCGTTGTCCGGCAGGCGCTGCCCGCGCCACCGGGCCGTTGTCGCCGCCCGGCGTGCGGCCGGTGACGGTGACGCTGGTATTGGCCATGCCTTCGGCCTTCACCAGGTTGAACAGCACGGTGGCATTGGCCGGCGCCAGCCGCACGCAGCCGTGCGACACCGCCAGCCCCAGATGCTTGACGTCGGAGAAGCCGTGGATGGCGTGGCCGTGCAGGTCGAAGAACATGGTGTGCGGCATCGGCGCATTGTCCCACTCCTGGGAGAAGTGGTCGGCGTCCATGCGGTTGACCTTGAAGGTGCCGTTCGGCGTGTCGTAGCCGGGCCGGCCGGTCGACACCGGCCACGTGTAGCGCTGCGCGCCGTCGACCGCGACCGACATCTGCTGCGTGGTCTTGTCGATGGTGATATCGATATTGGCGAGCGCGGCCGAGGCACACGGCAACGCCAGCGCCGCGGCCAGAAGCGAGGCGGGGAGGAGAGTGACGGGACGCATGGTTGACACCTGATGGAGCGGAAGGGGCTCGATTATTAGAAGTGTCTCGCGGGCAAATGGTTCAGATCAAGAGCCTAAAGCCGCCGCCCGGCGAAATGGTGAACGGATTGCGGCGGGATTGTTGACGGTCGCGTGCGGTCTGAATAGCCGCTTGAAATACTGCACCGCGCGCTCGTGCTTCTCTGCGCGGCGCGGCTGCCGAAGGTGCCGAGATTGCGGCGCCGCCCGGTCTTCGGGTTTTTCTTGCGCGAATAGAGCCGGTATTTGCCGGACGGCAGCTTGCGGATCATGGCGATATCACTCTCAGCGAAAATATTTCCCTCCCGTCCTCCAGGGGGAGGGCAGGGTGGGGGTCCGCGGCCTCAATGCTTGCGCAAGCGTTGCCGCCGCGGACCCCCACCTGCTCGCTTCGCTCGCTCCTCCCCCTTTCAGGGGGAGGTCATTCTTGCAAGATCAAACATCCCGCCAGCGCTTGGTTCCACCGCAGCCGGCTAACCGGCCGCCTGGCCGAACCCGGCGCGCTTGAGCCGCACGATGGCCTGATCCAGCGCCGAGAGAAAGCTCGACCGGTCGCGCGGCGAAAACGGTTTTGGGCCGCCGGTGATCTCGCCGGCGCTGCGCAACGAATCCATCAGGTTGCGCGTCGCCAAGGTCATGCCGATCGAGTCCGCGGTGAAGGCGCGGCCGTTCGGCGCAATCGACCTCGGCGCCCGCCTTCACGGCGCGGCTCGCCAGCGGCACATCCGCCGTGATCACGATAGCGCCGGCGCCAGCGCGCTCCGCGATCCAATTGTCCGCCTCATCCATGCCGGCGCCGACGACCACGCGCTCGATCATCGCATCGCGCGGCACGGCGATGGGGGTGTTGCTGACGACGAAGACTTTGAGCGCTGTGCCCTTGAGCGCGTGGCGTTCGGCGACGCGGTAAATCTCCTGCTTCACCGGGCAGGCGTCGGCGTCGATGTAGATCGAGATCGGCGTCACGCCGCCGGTTTTCTTTTCGCGATCGCGCGGCGGACGGCTTTCGGCTCGTCCTTGATGACCTCGATCAAGTGCGCGCGCGCCGGACGGCCGTCGCGTGCCAAGTTCCCACTTGCGCACGGTGCCGACGCCGGTCCCGATGACGGCGGCAAACTCCCGCTGCGACAGCCCGAGCTTGTGCCGGGCTTCGCGCGCATCGGTCTGGCTCGGCACGACGCGGTGGACGATCACGTCGGCCTTTTCGCCACGCGCATATTTCAGCGCCTCATTGAGGCTCGCGAAAATGTCATCGGCCAGCCGGCTCCTCTTCACTTTCTTTGCCATTGCGCCGTGATCTCCTTCACCAACGTTGTCGAATTTCCTTTTCTCCTGCGCGCTCACGTCAGCTTTCTCGTTCTTGGCGTAGATCGCCACAAGCAGAGCTGGAAAGTTCGCGTTATAGAAATAGTAGATAACCCGCGCGCCGCCGCGCTTGCCGCTGCCGCCACGTCCGACGCGAACCTTGCGCAAGCCTCCAGTGCCAGGATGAGATCGCCGCAGGTCGGCTCATAAGCGATCAGATCGACGATGGCGTCCTGCTCATCGCCGTGAGCAACTCATCCGCTCGCCGCCGGTAGCCGGGCAGTTCGATCACCGATACCGGGCGGCCAAGCATAGGCGGATCAGTACCCCAATGGGGTATAGATGTCAACTTTGGCGCCGACGACCACGCGCTCGATCATCGCGGATCGCGCGGCACCGCGATGGGGGAGTTGGTGACGACGAAGACCTTGAGGGCGGTGCCCTTGAGCGCGTGGCGCTCGGCGACGCGATAAATCTCCTGCTTCACCGGGCAGGCGTCGGCGTCGATGAAGAGGGCGATCATCTTATTCTGCTACCATATGTCATTATGTCATTTGCCGACTCGAACCGGATCGGGCCTGCATGCGACACAAACCACTGGGCGCTGGTTGCCTTCAGCAAGCCGTAAGAATGGCTAACTTATGTTAAGACTTCGGAGTCAGTCTTTGGGCACCGTCCGGGATTCCCGCTTCAACCGAGGAATGGAATGACCAATCGAGTAATGCCGGCGCGATCCACTCGCGTTCGCGCCGCGGGTTTACGCGCATCTGCCGCCATTGTGGCGCTTTCGGCTATGGCCGCGCTGACGGCATTGGCCGCGCCGCCGGCCGCCGCCAGGCAGGCGGCCGCCGCACACCCGACCCAGATGACGGCCCCGCGCCCGGCGGCAGACCCGATCATGGCCATCGTGTCGATCAAGAGCCAGCAGGTGACCTTCTACGACGCCGACGGCTGGATCCTGCGGGCGCCGGTCTCGACCGGCACCACCGGACGCGAGACGCCGGCCGGCGTGTTCGCCGTCCTCGAGAAGAACAAGGAGCACCACTCGAGCCTCTATGACGACGCTTCGATGCCGAACATGCTGCGCATCACCTGGAACGGCATCGCGCTGCACGGCGGCCCGCTGCCCGGCTACGCCGCCTCGCATGGCTGCATTCGCATGCCGTTCGATTTCGCCGCAAAAGTGTTCGACAAGGCGCCGATGGGGATGCGGGTGATTATTTCGCCGACGGACTCCGAGCCGGTCGCGTTTTCCGATCCGGCCCTGTTCGTGCCGAAGCAGGATGCGATTGACGCGGCGCCGGCGCTCGCCGCAGCGGCTGCGCGCGACGCGGACGATGCCGCCAAGGCGGCAGCCGCGGCGAAGGCCGCTGTCGCGCCGGCCAAGCGTGCGGCTGCCGCGGCGCTTGCGGCGGTGCGCAATCTGACGCCGCTCAAGGCCCGCGCCGATGCCGAGCTCGCCCATGCCGAGAAGGCGCTCGCTGCCGCCAACGCCAACCCGAAAATGACCGATCAGGCCAAGACGCCGCAGAGCCGCAGGACGTGCAGCAGAAGGCCGCCGCCAAAGCGCAGGCGCTGGGTGCGCAGCTCGACACCGCCAAGGCCGACCTGAAAGCGAAGCAGGACGCCGCCGCAGCCGCGGAAGCCGCCGCCAAGGCCACCGAGGCGAAGCGGGTCGAGACCGCCAGCGCCGCAACGGCCGCGAAGCTCGCCGGCGTCCCGGTGTCGATCTACATCAGCCGCGCGACGCAGAAGCTTTACGTGCGGCGCGCCACGCACAAGAAATGGTCGGACGGCGGCGAGCTGTACGACTTCAGCCAGGAGTTCCCGGTCACCATCAAGGACCCGGACAAGCCGATCGGCACGCACATCTTCACCGCGGTGGCGCGCGACGGCGGCGGTCTGCGCTGGACCGAGGTTTCGATCGACAACGGCGACAACGCCAAGGACGCGCTCGACCGCATCACCTTCCCGCAGGAAGTGCTCGACAAGATCGCGCCGACGGCAGTGCCACTGTCCTCGATCATCATCTCGGACGAGCCGCTGTCGAGCGAGACCAACTATCGCACCGAATTCGTCGCGGTCTTGAACAACCAGCCGCAGGGCGGCTTCATCACCCGCGCGCCGTCGCCGAGCAGCACGGCCCTCGCGCGCACCAATGATGATGACGGTGGGTTCTTTGGTCACTTCGGCGGCTGGTTCGGCTCATCCGGCAATCCCCCTCCGCCGCCGCCCGGCAGACAGCCGGCCCGCGGCGTGTCGTATTATCCTTATCAGCGATAGTGGCGCTGACGGAGCTATCAGCGGCCGCGCCTTCACCGCGGATTCGATCGGCATTGTGCTCGGCGACGCGATAAATCTCCTGCTTCACTGGGCAGGCGTCGGCGTCGATGTAGATGGTGATGAGTTTGGATGGCAGTGCTGAAGACCTTACGGTCACGCGATTCGCTTTATTGACGGGGCTGTAGTTGAGGATGCCGCATACTCCAAGAATAACTCATTTTCTTGGTGTTTTTGCGTCTTCTGACGGTTTTCGTCCGCTTCGCCCCTGCGGCGCGAAGTGTGTCGATTTTATCAGACCCATTTAAATATTGAGCCAGTTTGGGTATCGCTTTTCTTGCAAGGCGAAAGTATCGCTCATCAATTTCAACGCCGA
Organism: uncultured Alphaproteobacteria bacterium; assembly: GCA_963831975.1. Classification (GTDB taxonomy): domain Bacteria; phylum Pseudomonadota; class Alphaproteobacteria; order Rhizobiales; family Xanthobacteraceae; genus BOG-931. The sequence continues at coordinate 104,709 of CAWHSO010000007.1, read as the reverse complement.
CACTTTTGAGCTTTAGATTTTTTGCTGCCGCAATTGTCGATCCTGACCCCATAAACGGATCTAGAATGACGCCCTTTCCCAAAGGGAGGGAGGCCCGAACAAGTTGCCGCATCAGCGTTTGAGGCTTTATTGAAGGATGGTTGCCAAGTGCCCGCTCTATCTTTCGTGCGGGCGGCACTTCCAAATAATCTGAGAATGGTGTGTAATGTCGCTGGTCGCCGCAGTGCTCCTGTACCAAAACGCTTTAAATTTTGCGCAACGCGGCCTTCGCATGGCTTTCTAAACAATAGCCAAGGCTCAAAGGAGGAGCGCGGAATTACCGAAACGTCTTCGTATTTTTCCTCAGCAAATTTTGGCCGATCGCCTCCGCGCAACGTCTTTACTATGCGCACAATTTGCCCTCGGGCTTCGAAGCCAGCCATGCAAAATGCCTGAGCCACGAGGTGAGATACGAGACACTGTGAGGCTAACATTACGTGGGCGCCTGGAACCAGCACTCGATATAGCTCTGGTGCCAATTTTAAATGGAAGGCGAGAACCCGCCATTCGGCCATGATGTTTATGACCGTAAACCGGGGCATTGGTTGACGCTTAGCGCCATCAAAGGAGTTTGGTAGCCGCCAAATGCCACGTCCGCTTCTTCGTTTCTTCTCTTTAGTTCTTTGGACGAGTACTCTGATAATCGAACGGCGGGTCGGATACGACCGCATGAAAGGAGTTCGCGCGCTGCCGTTGCAGCCACTCGAACCTCCGCGTTATGTATCTCATAGCGAGAATTAGGTACCGTCTTTTCATTATTTTTCTCGAAAGAGCGGCGACATGAGTTCCAAAAGAACTTCGTGGCGGTCTGTTCGGCGGGCTTTGTCGTTTACGCCCTTCTCTATTGCTCTGGCATATTTCTGAGCGAGAGTGCTTGCCGCAGTTGTCGGTATCTGCGCCTCTTTATCGACGGCTTCGGCAAGCTTATTGAGACGCTTTGCGAGTTTCGCCCTATTGGACTTTGGAAGAATGTGATCTTTTAATAAGTGGCCCATCGCGACGAATAAACTGTAGAAGTCGGCGCGATTTCCCCCATCTCGAAGTGTCAGCAATCGCAGGAAAGACCAATTTTATTTTTGCGTGCGTTTGTGCAAAAAGTTTCTCAACCCGTGTCTGTTCGGGAAATTCATCTTCGAACGGCTCATATTCCTCGTAATATTGATCGATGATTTTCGCCGATCCTCCTTGAGGGCCATGCAAGAGACCGATTAAAAAATCGCTCATCATCTCAATATCTCCCATGCGTCGAATGCGTGCGGCAGTGATAATTTCATTCACCGCCCAGTACTGGTCGTCCGCCAAGCTCTCGGATAATTTTGCAAATGGACCATGGAATGTCGCGTTTCTGAGTTCCTGAGCTTTAAGGGGAAGCGTGTATTTATTTAGACGTTTGAAAACATCCTCAACTTCTCTTGTCTCATCGGTATAAAGGAAGCGTGCGCAGATCGCATACTGATAAAAATCCTTCCTTTGGGTTTCCTTTACATCGGCGAACGTTTTATCTTTATAGATTGAGGTTGCTGGAAGCTTAAGAAGCAAAGCTATTTACATCTTCACTGCCCTCTCGGTCCTCCGGCCTCTCGATTCCGATAAACTGAAGAATAGTTCGAAATCCGCTGTTGTCCGTCAACAATTCCGTACTCCTCCGTCCCGTCATCGTCTTGCGTAACTTGTACATAAACTTCCGGTACCGGGATATTTAAGTAAAATGGATTTCGATCAGGGCGCATCTCTGCTTGTCAGTCCAAACAGGCTTCCTTTGAAATGGAGGCCTTAATTCAAGGCGCCCCGATTTGTAGTTGTTTTGAAACCAGGATATCGGATGAGTATAGGACGCGTGTTTCATTTGCACTCTCCTAGGCATCCATAGATCGGCGAAGCTCGGCAAGGCTATGCAGATGATAAAGTTCGGCATGTCTCCAAGTTCGGTAAAGGCGACCATGATATCTTCAATCTGCGAGCCGGCTGACGGGCGGCCAGCCGAAGGGCGTTGAACCAACGGGATCTAAAATCAAGCACTGGCGTTGCTCTTTGACCAAAAATTGATCTGTCTAGTCGAATTTCGTGCGGCGTGATCCAACCCGTGTAGACTTCATTTCTACGCTTTTGGAGCCAACCACCTAGCCGATCACTTGCAGGGGGTCTCGGATATGCAGCCGCGAGCAGCGAAACCCATAGCTGGTCAAAGAGGTCAGCATTAACGATCACAACGTCGACATCCGAGGTGTCACGGAAATCACGAAAATTCTGACCGGGTTTGAGACTAAATCCAAATCGAGCACTGCCAACAATTCTAATGTCTGTCGCTGCGACTCCCATGTTTCGACGATAGTGGCACGAAATCCGTGCCATGCTGCCGGGTGAGTTTCAAAAAGATACGGAGCGTCTTCATCGTGCAGACAAGGAGCGAGTAGGTCTGTGTCACTTCTCGTTGCCAGAAGGGCTCTAAATTCGTCGGCGGTCATTCATGGCGCTCCCCAACTCCAGAGCGCTATTATCGGTTAGAGACCGTGCATACGCTATCAATTTTTGAACCTTCCTCATACGAGGCTTTTAATTAGCCCTCACACCCGCTCCACAAAACTATCCACCACCCGCTTCTCCCCAGCCCGATCGAACTGAATCGTCAGCTTATTGCCGTCGATCGCCGTCACGTTGCCGTTGCCGAATTTCTGGTGAAACACCCGGTCGCCGAGCGTGAAGGCGGAGACGGTGCCGGTGGATTTTGCCACCAGCTCGCCTTCGATGGTGAGCGGCAGGCGGCGCGGGCTGTTCCTCGCGGGCGCGCCAGGGCGAGGGGGATGAGGCGTCGTCGAAGCCGTCGCTGTCGTCGTGCGCGGCGTAGCGCGAGCCGGTCTCGGAAAAGCCGCCGCCTTTTTTCGCCTGGGCGCGCTGCCAGCCCGGCGTGGTGTAGTTGGAGCCGAACGCGGTGGTGGCGTCGAAGCGCGAGGCGCCGTAGCCGCCATAACCGCCGAAGCCGCCTTGCGACTTCGGTCACCTCGACATGGGCTTCGGGCAATTCGTCCAGAAAGCGCGACGGGATGTTGGTCTGCCACAGGCCGTGCATGCGGCGGTTGGTGGCGAAATAGATCTTTGCCCGCTTGCGCGCGCGCGTGAGGCCGACATGGGCGAGGCGGCGCTCTTCTTCCAGGCCGGCGCGGCCCTGGTCGTCGAGCGTGCGCTGGTGCGGGAACAGGCCTTCCTCCCAGCCGGGCAGGAACACGGTGTTGAATTCGAGGCCCTTGGCCGAGTGCAAGGTCATGATGTTGACGGCGTCGGCGTCGGCGCTCTTGTCTTTGTCCATCACCAGCGAGATGTGCTCCAGAAAACCTTGCAGGTTCTCGAACTCCTCCATGGAGCGGACCAGCTCCTTGAGGTTTTCCAGGCGGCCGGCGGCGTCGGCGGAGCGGTCCTTCTGCCACATCTCGGTGTAGCCGGATTCGTCGAGGATGATCTCGGCCAGCTCGTTGTGCGGCAGGGCATCGCGCTGCTTGCGCCAGCGGTCGAAGGCTTCGAGCACGCCGCGCAGCGCGCCGCGCGGTTTTGGCTTCAGCTCGTCGGTCTCGACGATGGCGCGCGCGGCTTCGGTGAGCGGCACGCGGCGCTTGCGGGCGTGGTCGTGCAGCACCTGCACTGTCGCATCGCCGAGCCCGCGCTTGGGCACATTGACGATGCGCTCGAAGGCGAGATCGTCGGCCGGCGAATTCACCACGCGCAGATAGGCCAGCGCGTCGCGGATTTCGGCGCGCTCGTAGAAACGAGGGCCGCCGATCACCCGATAGGGCAGGCCGAGCGTGACGAAGCGGTCTTCGAATTCGCGCATCTGGAACGAGGCGCGCACCAGGATCGCGATCTCGTTGAGCGCTGATGGCCGCCGCGCTGCAGCTGCTCGATCTCCTCGCCGATGGTGCGGGCTTCTTCCTCGGAATCCCACGAGCCGGTGACGGTGACCTTCTCGCCCAGCTCGTCGTCGGTGCGCAGCGTCTTGCCGAGCCGGCCTTCGTTGTGGGCGATGATGTGCGAGGCGGCGGCGAGGATGTGGCCGGTCGAGCGGTAATTGCGCTCCAGCCGGATCACCTTGGCGCCGGGAAAATCGTGCTCGAAGCGCAAAATGTTGTCGACCTCGGCGCCGCGCCAGCCGTAGATCGACTGATCGTCGTCGCCGACGCAGCAGATGTTTTTGGCGGGCGGAGAGCGCTGCTTTCCGGCGCGCCACCACGCGCTCCCTCTCCCGAGGGGGAGAGGGTTGGGGTGAGGGGGTACTGCCGATATCGTTCTGCACCGCCGGAGCCCCCTCACCCGTCTCGCTCCGCTCGCCGACCTCTCCCCGCTGGGGAGAGGTGACGATGGTGCTCGTCGCCGGGCTGCTGCGCTGCGCCAACAGCCGCAGCCACAGATACTGCGCCACGTTGGTGTCCTGGTATTCGTCGACCAGAATGAATTTGAAGCGGCCCTGATATTGCCGCAGCACGTCGGGCTGCTCGCGGAACAGCCGGATGCATTCGAGCAAGAGATCGCCGAAGTCGGCGGCGTTGAGGATTTTCAGCCGCTCCTGGAACGCCTTGTAGAGTTTCAGCCCTTTGCCGTTGGCGAACACGGCGGCTTCGCCGGGCGGCACCTGCTCGGGGGTGAGGCCGCGGTTCTTCCAGCCGTCGATCAGCATCGCCAGCACGCGCGCCGGCCACCGCTTCTCGTCGATGTTCTCGGCTTCGAGCAACTGCTTGAGCAGCCGGATCTGGTCGTCGACGTCGAGAATGGTGAAGTCGGATTTCAGCCCGACCATCTCGGCGTGCCGGCGCAGGATCTTTACGCCGATCGAATGGAACGTGCCGAGCCACGGCATGCCCTCGACCACGCCGCCGACGATGTCGCCGACGCGGGTCTTCATCTCGCGCGCCGCCTTGTTGGTGAAGGTGACGGCCAAAATCTCGCCGGGCCGGGCGCGGCCGGTGGCGAGGATATGGGCGATGCGCACGGTGAGCACGCGGGTCTTGCCGGTGCCGGCGCCGGCCAGCACCAGCACCGGGCCGTCGAGCGTCTCGACCGCGAGCCGCTGTTCCGGATTGAGCCCGGCCAGATACGGCGCGCCCGCGCCCGCCTGCGCACGCGCGGCAATGCCGCCGGGGGCGGGGCCCGCCGGCTCTATCGGCTCGATATTGCGCTTCAAAGGGTCAGCCAAGGTGACCGCTGATCGCTGATTCTCATGCGCCTAAGATGGCACCTGGGCGCGGCTTTTACGAGGCTTGCCTTCGTCATTCCGGGGCGCGGGCCGTTTGCCCGCGAGCCCGGAATCCGATATTCGCTGACCTGTGGTTATGGATTCCGGACTTGCCGCTGCGTGGCAATCCGGAATGACGTCACTTCGTGGCGTCACTTCATATACTTGTCGACCAGCACGGCGGCGTCCTGGCGGTCCTTCTTGAGGAACGCGGCAAAATCCTCGGTCGAGCCGGCGGCCGGATCGAGGAAGTTCTGGTTGGCGAAGTCGGTGAATTTTTGCCCGCGGAAGATCGCCAACAGCTCGTCGTGCAGGCGCTTGACGATCGGCGCCGGCGTGCCGGCGGGAACCACCGCGCCCCAGAAGATCGGCCCGCCGGGGAACGCGCCGAAGCCGGCTTCGTCGAAGGTCGGGACATCGGGCAGTTGCGGCGAGCGGTGCGAGGCGCGCAGCGCCAGCACCTTGATCTTGCCCTCCTTCAACTGGCTGGTCATGTTGCCGACGCCGATTTTCGTGACGTCGATGGTGTTGCCGAGCAGCGCGGCGATGATTTCAGAGCCGCCCTTGTAGGGGATGGCGACGAAATTCGTTTTCCAATGCTCGCCGAGCCATTGCCGGAACGCGTCGGTGGTGGTGCGCTCGCCGAGCGTGCCGTAATTGAGCTTGCCCGGCTCCGCCACCGCCTTGGCGCGCAACGCGTCGATGGAATTGATGCCCGACGCCGCCGGCGTCATCAGGCCTTCGACCACGTGATACATGTCGATGACGGGCGTGAAATCCTTCTCGGGATTATACGGCAGGTTCGGAATGGTCAGCGGATTGAACGACATGGTGTCGGGGCTGACCACGCACAGCGTGTAGCCGTCGGGATCCGATTTGGCGCATTCGCTGCCGCCGAGCACCATGGCGGCGCCCGGCTTGTTGATGACGATGACCGACTGGCCGAGCCGCTGCTCCAGCTCCTGCGCCGTCAAGCGCGCCGCGACGTCGGTGATCGAGCCGACCGAGATCGGCACGATCATCTTGATCGGCTTGGTCGGATAATTTTGCGCGATGGCGGCGGCCGGCCACGACGCGGCCAGGCAGGCGATGACGAGCGCGGCTTTTTTCATGTTTCTCTCCCCGGATTTTGTGCTTAGCGGCACGACGACTTCGCCGATCAGCCCGGCGTCGTATTGCGTGAAGAACAGCCGGCCGTCGGCCAGCGCCGTGATGCAGCGCGCGCCGCTGTTCGGCGTCGGAATGTCGTATTCGCCGCGCACGACACCGTCCGGCGCCATGCGGCCGATCTTGTTGGCGAAGTTCGCGGTGTACCAGAGGTCGCCGTCGGCGCCGACGGTGACGCCGCGCAGCGACGCGTTCGGCGTCGGCACCGGATGCTCGGTGATGCGGCCGTGAGCGATCGATGCGGCCGAGCGCATTGGTCGAGGTCTCGACGAACCAGATGCTGCCGTCGGGATGGGTGACGGTGGCGCGCGGCTGGCTGTCGTGGCTCGGGATCGGAAATTCCGTGACCTTGCCGTCCATGGTCATGCGGCCGATGCGGTTGCCGGCGGCCTCGCTGAACCACAGCGCGCCGTCGCGCACCGAGATCGACAGCGGCTTCGCGCCCGGCGTGATGCCGTCGGCGAATTCGGTGATGCGCCCGTCGGGCGTGATGCGGCCGATGCGGCTGACTTCGCTCTCGGAGAACCAGACGTTGCCGTCCGGACCGAGCATGATGCCGTCAGGCCCCGCATTCGGCGTCGGCAGCGCGAATTCGGTGATCTCGCCGCGCGGCGTGATGCGGCCGATCTTGTTGGCGGCCTTTTCGGCGAACCACAGATTGCCGTCGCTGCCGGTGGTGATGCCGATCGGCGTCGCGGTCTTGTCCGGCAGCGCGAACTCGGTGAACGTGCCGCGGTCGGGATCGAGGCGGCCGATCTTTGCAGCGCCGCTTTCGCAGAACCAGAGACAGCCGTCCGGCCCCTCGACGGCGATGTAGGGCTTGCTGTCGGCGCTCGGAATTTTGTGCTCGCGGATCGTCACCATGGCAGACCTGTCACTTTGCATCTCGGCATGGCGATGCGCCGTCCGGCGCCATCCGGGATCGGCAGCGTGGCATGCGCCGACCTTCATGCGCTCAAGGCGCGCGGCGATGTCCGGCGGAAAGGCGGCCGTCTTCCTCGCATCCATATCGACGTGCAGCGCCATGTTCTCGGACGTGGCCGAGAGCCAGTTTTCCTCGGCGTGATGCAGCTCCTCGAAATAATGCAGCCGCTTGGCGTCGTAGCCGAGCAGCTGGAACGTCACGCGCACCGGATCGCCTGACATGCAGTTCGCGCAGATAGCGCACATGCACCTCGGCGGTGAAGGTCGAGTGCCGGCTGACTTCCACATAGGCCAGGCCGAGGCCCAACAGCTCGTAGACCTCATCGACGGCGCGGTCGAACAGCACATTGTAATAGGCCATGTTGAGATGGCCGTTGTAGTCGATCCAGCCGGGCTCGACCCGCATCACCGAGGATACGAAAGGCGTGGGGATTGCGGTTTCGGGCCGTTCGAGCATGGTCATTTCCGGCGATCGGGCGTGCAATGCAGCCGACCAAAGCCGGTTTGGCAAGGCTCAATTTCATCCCGGCTAAACCGATGTGCTAACGTCGAGTGCTTGCCAGCCTCTTGCAGCGCATCCCGGGATCGTCGCGCCTCGTGTCGAAAAAAGCCAAAAACATCCTCTTCATCATGTGCGACCAGCTGCGCTGGGACTATCTGTCCTGCTACGGCCATCCGCGGCTCAAAACCCCGAACATCGATGCGCTGGCGGCGCGCGGCGTGCGCTTTACCCGCGCCTATGTGCAGTCGCCGATCTGCGGCGCCTCGCGCATGAGCACCTATACCGGCCGCTATGTGCAGTCGCACGGCGCGGCGTGGAACGGATTTCCGCTCAAGGTCGGCGAGATGACCATGGGCGATTATCTGCGCCCGCTCGGCATGCGCACCGCGCTGGTCGGCAAGACCCACATGGAGGCCGACGTCGAGGGCATGGCAGCGGCTCGGCATCGATCCGCAATTCGATCATCGGCGTGAGAGTCGCCGAATGCGGCTTTGAGCCCTACGAGCGCGACGACGGCCTGCACGGCATGGGCCCGGACGGCGCGCGCTATTCGCCGCAGCGGCCGCGCTACAACAGCTATCTCAACGACAAGGGCTATGACGGCGAGAACCCGTGGCACGATTGGGCCAACGCCGCCGACGGCGAGGGCAACGCCTTGGCCTCAGGCTGGGCGATGCGCCATGCGCGGAAGCCGGCGCGGGTGCGCGAGGAGGATTCCGAGACGCCGTACATGACCCGGCGCGGCATCGATTTCATCCGCGAGGCCGGCGACGAGCCGTGGTGCCTGCATCTGTCCTACATCAAGCCGCATTGGCCCTATATCGCGCCGGCGCCCTACAACACCATGTACGGGCCGGACGATGTCATCCCGGCGGTGCGCTCGCCGGACGAGCGCCGCGATCCGCATCCGGTCTATCGCGCCTTCATGGAGCACGACGTCAGCAAGACGTTTTCGCGCGACGAGGTGCGCGCCGAAGTCATCCCCGTCTACATGGGCCTGATCAAACAGATCGACGATCAGATGGGCGTGCTGTTCCGTTTCATGGAGGAGCAAGGCCTGTTCGACAACACCATGATCGTCTTCACCGCCGATCACGGCGATTATCTCGGCGACCATTGGCTCGGCGACAAGGATTTCTTCCACGATGCCTCGGTGAAGGTGCCGCTGATCATCTACGATCCGTCGCCCGCCGCCGACAAAGCGCGCGGCGGCGTATGCGACGAGTTGGTCGAAGCCATCGATCTGGCGCCGACATTTCTGGAAATTGCCGGCGGCGATCCGGCGCAGCAATCGCACCGGCTCGAAGGCCGCTCGCTGCTGCCGTTGCTGCACGGCGAACCGCCCGCGGCGTGGCGATCGTTCACCATCAGCGAATACGATTACGGGATGATGCCGGCGTCGGCGAAGCTTGGGCTAAAACCGCGCGACGCGCGCCTGTTCATGATCGCCGACAAGCGCTGGAAGCTCATCCACGCCATCGGCTTCCGGCCGATGCTGTTCGATCGCGTCAACGATCCCGACGAGTTGCACGACCTCGGCACCGATCCGGCCCATGCCGGCGAATGCGAGCGGCTCTCGGCGGCGCTGGCGCAATGGGGCCTTCGCGTATCGCAACGCACCACGCGCTCGGAGCAGCAGATCGACAATGGACGCGGCAAGGCGGCGCGTCGCGGCATTTTGATCGGCGTTTGGGACGAAGCCGACATTCCAGCCGAGCTGTGGAGCGGCTATCTTCGGGACAAGCGATGACCAGGAGAAGCATCATGCCGGGCCGGCGGATGTTGCGTCTCGTATTTGCGGTTCTGGCGGGGTCGCTTTTTGCCGCCCCGCTGCAGGCGCAAATCGGCGAGCAGCCGATCCGCATCATCTTTCCCGTTCGCGGCCGGCGGTTCCGGCGATGCCGTGGCGCGCTTGATCGCCAATAAAATGAATGGCGCGCTCAACCGGCCGGTGATCGTCGAGAACCGCACCGGCGCCGATGGCCGCATCGGCGTCAAAGCGGTCAAAGATGCGGCGCCCGACGGCAACACCCTGCTGCTGACGCCGATCGCGCCGCTGGCGATCTATCAGCATTTCTACACGCATCTGGATTACGACCCGATCGCCGATTTCGCGCCGCTGAGCCAGCTGGGCACGTTCGATTTCGGCATCGCCGTCGGGCCGCAAACCGACGCCAAGACGCTCAAGGATCTTGGTCGACTGGGCGAAGGCCAATCCCGCGGATGCGAACTACGCCATTCCCGGCGCCGGCACGCTGCCGCACTTTTTGGGCGTCATGTTCGGCCGCGCCGCCAAGATCGATCTGCGTCCGGTGCCGTATCACGGCTCCGCCGCGGGCCTCACCGACCTCGTCGCCGGGCATATCCCGATCGAGATCACGACCACGGCCGATCTGGTGCAGATGGCCGAGGCCGGCCGCATCCGCGTCCTGGCGACCTCGAACAGGCAGCGCTCGCCGTTCCTGCCGAACGTGCCGACGCTGCGCGAAGCCGGCTATGATCTGGTCGCATCCGGCTGGTACGGCATGTTCGCGCCGGCGAAGACGCCGCCGGAGGTGATCGAGCGGCTCAACAAGGTGATCGTCGACGCCGTGCACTCGCCCGACGTGGAACATCGGTTCCTGGCGTTCGGATTGCAGCCGACCGGCACATCTGCGGCGGCGTTTGCCAACATCCAGAAGGACAACTCGGAAAAATGGGCGCCGGCTGTTAAAGCATCGGGCTTCAGGCCCGAGGAGTGACGCGAGACCACGCGATGGCATTGGCCGAGGCAAAGACCGAGCAAAAACGCGACCGCAAGGCGGTCGACGGCGTCATCGCCGCGCTCGCCGCCCAATTCGGCAACCGGCTCGTCACCTCGCAGGCGGTGCGCGAGCAGCACGGCAATACGGTGACCTGGATCGCGAACCAGCCGCCCGACGCGGTGGTGTTCCCGCAGACGACCGAAGACGTGCAGCAGGTGGTGCGGCTGTGCGCCGCGGCGCGCGTGCCGGTGATCCCGTTCGGCGTCGGCACCTCGCTCGAAGGCCAGGTCAATGCGCCGCGCGGCGGCATCTCGCTCGATTTCCGCGACATGAACCGCGTGCTCGCGGTTCACGCCGAGGATCTCGACTGCGTCATCGAGCCCGGCATCACGCGCAAGACGCTCAACGAGCAGCTTCGCGATCAGGGCGTGTTCTTTCCGATCGATCCCGGCGCCGACGCCTCGCTCGGCGGCATGGCGGCGACGCGCGCCTCGGGCACCAATGCGGTGCGCTACGGCACCATGAAGGACAATGTGCTGTCGCTGAAAGCCGTGCTCGCCGACGGCGAGGTGATGACGACGGCGAGCCGGGCCAAAAAATCCAGCTCCGGTTACGATCTCACGCGGCTGATCGTCGGATCGGAAGGCACGCTCGGCATCATCACCGAGCTGACGCTCAAGCTCGCCGGCATCCCGGAGGCGATATCGGGAGGCGTGTGTCCGTTTCCCTCGGTCGAGGCCTGCTGCCGGGCCACCATCCTGACCATCCAGTCCGGCATTCCGGTCGCGCGCATCGAATTGCTCGATGCGCTGCAAGTGCGCGCGGTCAATCTTCATTCCAAGCTGGCGCTGCCCGAGACGCCGATGTTGTTCTTGGAATTCCACGGCACGGAGGCGGGAGTCGCCGAGCAGTCGGAGCGCTTCGGCGACATCGCGCGCGAATTCGGCGGCGGCCCGTTCGAGTGGGCGACGCGCCAGGAGGATCGCACCCGGCTGTGGGAGGCGCGCCATAACGCCGCGCTGTCGTGCAAGGCGCTGCGGCCGGGCGCGCAGATTGTCGCGACCGATGTCTGCGTGCCGATATCGCGGCTTGCCGAATGCGTCGTGGAGACCCAGCGCGACATCGCCGAAAGCCGGCTGCTGGCGCCGATCGTCGGCCATGTCGGCGACGGCAACTTCCATCTGACGCTGCTCGTCGACATGGACGATGCCGACGAGGTGGCGCGCGCGCAAGCGCTGTCGCAACGGCTGGTCGAGCGCGCGCTGGCCATGGACGGCACCTGCACCGGCGAGCACGGCGTCGGCCAGGGCAAGATGAAATATCTGCTGGCCGAGCACGGCGAGCCGGCGCTCGCCGCCATGCGCGCGATCAAGCGCACGCTCGATCCGCTCGACATCATGAATCCCGGCAAGATCGTTAATCTCTGATCGCAGGGCGCGCGCGGGCGACATACTATCGCCCCGAATGCGGCCCAAACGCCGGCCGTGAAGCGTGCAATCGGTGCCGGCCTCATTTAGGTTTGCGGGAAAAGCGCGCAGAGATTCGCAACAGGCGGATTTTTTAGGGAAAACTCGGAGGCGCCGTGCAGACGACGCTGCTCGGATTGGCGATCGCGATCATCCTGGCGCTGGTTGCCGCGCTGGTGGCGCCGCTCGTCGTCGATTGGAACCATTTCCGCACGACGTTCGAGAGCGAGGCGAGCCGCCTCACCGGATTGAGCGTGCGTGTGACCGGAACGATCGACGCGCGCATCCTGCCGACCCCGCGCATCAAGCTGCGCAATGTCGAGTTCGGCGAAACCGGCCGCGAGCCGCTGCTGCGCGCCGGCGCGCTCGATCTTGAAGTGCGGCTTGGGCCGCTCGTCCGCGGCGAGGTCCAAGCTACCGAGGCGCATCTGGTGACGCCGCAAATCAATCTTGCGCTCGACCGTTCCGGCGCCATCGACTGGCCGGTTCCCACGCGCGCCTGGCGTGCGGAGGACCTGTCCGTCTCCCGGCTGCGCGTCGAAGACGGCAGCATCGTTCTCGCCGATGCCGCCTCGGGCTCGCGCCTGACGTTGCAAAAACTCTCGTTCGACGGCGACATCCGCTCGCTGCTTGGACCGTTCAGGGGCGAAGGAACCTTTGTCGCCGGCGACGAGCCTTACAGCTACCGAATTTCCGGCGGCCGCGGCGATGCCGACGCCGGATTCAAGATCAGGCTCGGCGTCAATCCGTCCAATCATCCGCTGACGACGGACGTCGACGGCACGCTCACCCTCGATCACGGCGCGCCGCAATTCGACGGCACCATTGCGCTGGCGCGGCCGGTCGGCGCCGCGCTGTCGAGCGGCGAGCGGGTGATGAACGATCCGTGGCATGCCGAGCGGCACGATCCGGGCAACGCCGGCCGCGGCGGCGCTGCACGACATCACGTTCCAATACGGGCCGGACGAACGCGCGGTGGTTTTCACCGGCAAAGCCGATGTGACATTCGGCGAAGAGCCGCATTTCGACGGCGACATTGCGGCGCTCGAGGTCAATGTCGATCGCGCGCTCGCCGCGCCCGACCTGACGCACCGGCCGCCGCTTCTTGTGATCAAGAGTTTCGTCGATGCGTTCGTGGCGTCGGTCAAGCCGCCGCTGCCGGGCAAGATCGGCGTCGGCATTGCCGGCCTGACGGTCGGCGGCACCAATGTCCAGTCGCTGCACGGCGTCGCGCGCTTCGATGCGGCGGGATGGAGCCTGGACGGCGTCGAATTGCGCGCGCCGGGACTGACCCAGGTGAGCTTGAGCGGCCGGCTCAAGCAGTCCGGGCGCGACCTCGCATTCACCGGGCCCGGCGCCTTGGACTCCGCCGACGCCGATGCGTTGCTCGCCTGGCTCAGCGGACGTGGCGATACAGCTTCGGCCGGCGTGCGGACATTGCGCGCGCGTGGCGACGTCACCATTGCGGGCGATCGTTTGGCGGTCGATGGGCTCGATGCCACGCTGGATCAGGACAATGTCCAGGGGCGCCTCGCCTATACTTGGCCTACTACTTGGCCGGCATCCGACCGCCCGGCCATTGTCGAGGCCGATCTTCACGCCACAAAACTCGATCTCGATGCGTTGGCGGCGTTCGCCAAGTCGGCCGTGGACGAGAACGGTTTTGCGCCGCCGCGCCAGGGCTCGCTGGCGCTCGACATCGGCAAGGCGACGCTGGCGGGCATCGACGCGCGCGCCGTCAAGGCGCAAGTCAAGTTCGATTCCGGCGCGTTGCAGATCGAGCGTCTGTCGGTCGGCGAACTGGGCGGCGCCGCGCTCGACATTTCAGGACGCATCGACGAGTTGTCGTCGCAACCGCGCGGCCGCGTCACGGTCGATCTCAATGCCGCCACGCTGGCCGATTTGTCGCGTGTGCTGCGGCAGTTTGCGCCGCAGACGGCGGATGTCCTGCGCCGCGCCGCCGATCGCCTGGCGCCGGCGAAATTGCACGGCACGTTGACCGTGGAGCGGGCGGCGACCGCCGGCAGCACCGCCAAGCTCGATCTCAATGGGCAGTTGGGCTTGATGCGCGTGGCGCTCAACGGCGCCGCGACCGGTGAGCCAGCCAAGCTCGGCGAAGCGAATGTGCACATCGACAGCCGGCTCGACGCCGATGACGGCACCGCGCTGGCGGCGCTGTTCGGCCTCAATCGCGTCGTCGCCGTCGATCAACTGCCCGGCCGCGTGACGCTATCGGCCGTCGGACCGCTGAACGGCGAGCTTCGCGTCGACGGCGAGGCGTCGGCCAGCGGTTTTACTGCCGCGGTGCGCGGTGCGGCGCGACTGAACGGCAAGGAAGCGCCCGCAGGTACGTTCCAAATATTGGCGACCGCCGCCGACCTTGGGCCGCTGCAGCAAGCGATGACCGGCCAACCGGGCAACGCGGTGCCGATCTCCGCGCGCGCCGCCGTTTCTATTGCCGGCAGCGCACTGTCGTTCACGCAAATCGCCATCGCTGCCGGCAAGGCGTCGGCGCACGGGCATCTTGCCGTCAATCTGGCAAGCCCGATCGCAATCGATGGTGACGTCGGCGCCGACAACGTCGATGGCGCTTGGCTGGCGGGCGTGCTGTTGGGACTGCCGCGCCAGGCACAAGGTGCCGGAGCGGCGTGGTCGAGCCAGCCGCTCGGCGCCGGTGCGTTTGCGGCGATGAATGGCGCCGTGACCTTCACGCTCGATCATGCGGTGTTCACGCCGGCACTCGTTGCCGGCAATCTCAAGGGCGTGGCGCAGTTTCGCCCGGCCGAGATTGCGCTGCAGAATATCGACGGCGGTCTCGCCGGCGGCCACGTCACCGGCGAATTGGCGTTTCGCCGCAACGCGGATGGCTTGGTCGGCCACGGCCATATCGCGCTGGCCGATGCCGACGCGGCGACCGTCCTGCAAACCGACAAGAAAATGATCGACGCGCGGCTGACGCTCAAGGCCGACTTCGACAGCTTCGGCTCAAGTCCCGCTGCGCTTGTGCGCACAGCGCACGGCAGCGGCACGATTGCGCTGGCCGATGCCCATATCGCAGGCCTCGATCCGGCGGCATTCGTCGCCGCCATGCGCGCGGCCGATCAGGGCGCTGCGATCGAGACTGCGAAAATTCAGCCGGCCGTGAATGCGGCGCTCGCCAGCGGTCGTCTGGCCGCGCCGCAAGGCGATGCGGCGATGACGATCACGGACGGCAAGGTCAGCGTCGCCAACGTGACGTTGCCGGCGCAGAACGGCGCCGCGCTGTCGCTCTCCGGCGCGCTCGATCTCAACAGCGGTGCCGTCGATGCGCGCATGACGCTCGCGGCACCGCCGCCGCCCCATGCCTTGATCCGCTTGCGGCCGGAGCTCGCCGTCGCGCTCAAGGGCCCGCTCGCCGCGCCCGCGCGCACTCTCGACGTTTCCGCGCTGACCGGTTGGTTGACGCTACGAGCCGCCGAATTGCAAACCCGGCGTCTGGAATTGATCGAAGCCAACGGCCGGCAGGACGTCATCGGCCGCGCGGCTCGTCCGGACTTCCCGATTGTCCGCAAGAGCGCCCGCGGGCGGCATCGTCGAGATCGACGTGGCGAGCGTATCGGCGCCGCCGCCCGGAGCACGAGGATTGGATCTGTTGCAGACCGAAGTGCCGGCTGCCGCCGTCACCGGATCGACAACGGCAAACAAGCCGCGGCCCACGCCGCAGCCGACCCAGCCAGCAGCCCCACAAACAGCGGGGCCGCCGCTCGATTTGTTATTCCACCCGCAGAACTGATGGCGCTGCCGCGGGCATGACCATCAGCGGCGTTTGGCCGCTGCTCTCGGCGGCATGACCGTTGGTTTGCGCCCGGTAATGGTCGAGCACGAACAGCCGGATGGCCGACGACAGATTTCCGTGCGGGCGCCCGGTATCGATCTCGGCGACGAGGTCCGACAACGTCTTGTCGCGGCCGATGGCGATCTCCTTGAGCCCTCTCCAGAAAGCGTCTTCAAGGCTGACGCTGGTCTTGTGACCGGCGATGACGATCGAGCGCTTGATGACTGGCGATTTCATTGCCTGTCTCCCGTTTCGACCCGGTGTAGGTCGAGGCTTCGCTGGGCTTTGTCGTTGCGAGACTGTGTTGCGGTTCGATCCGCCTTGGTGCGGCCGTGGGCCAGGCGGTTGGTGGCGGCCTTTTGCCCGGCTTTGAGCCGTTTGGCCTGCTTTCGCGCGGTTCGCAGATTGACAACGTCGCCCATGAGCTCGCTCGGCGGTAACCGGATAACGTGGCTCGGGCCATCCTGGCCCGCTTCAGCTGCAAAGTTATACGCCGGTACCCTGGCACTGGATCACGACAACTGAGAGTTTACGGAGCCTTAACACGAGACTGCCGGTCGTGGCGCGAGCCTATTCCTTTTGTCCGGAAGCGAAATCCTCTTTCAGTCCAAGATTTATAGGCGCCAGGAGCGCGTCTGATACTGACTGAATATTCGCAATGGCCGGATATTTTTGCGGTAATGCGCAAAGTAGGCGTGAAAAGGTGCGAAGCCTTGGATGATGTACTTAAGAGTATTTTACGAATAGCGCTGCGTTATGCTCCGATATTGATGTAATTCATTGCCCCCACGGGTAAGCCGATACTGCCGCCCCCAGCACACAAATTCGTGATTGCCGGGTCGGCGACCCAGCGGCGACGGCCTGTGGTCCAGCGTTCTTACTTCTTGCGGAATTGATCGAGCCGCACGACTTCACCGCCGCCGCTCTTTTCATCGGGCGCCGGCTCTGCCGGCACGGCACGGACCGGCAGCACATCGGTCTTTTCGATCGCTGCCGGGCGTGGCGGGGGAGTGGGGGCTTCGGCCGCGGCGCTCGGCTCCCCGGCCGCTTGCTTGTCGAGGGTCTCGAACTGGAAGCCGAATTGCACCGCCGGATCGAAGAACGCCGTCACCGCGTCGAACGGCACCGCGAGGCGCTCCGGAATGCCGCCGAACGACAAGCCGACCTCGAAGCCGTCGTCGTCGACCGCCAGATCCCAGAACTGGTGCTGCAACACGATCGTCATGGCGTCGGGATATTGCCCGCGCATCCGCTCCGACAGCCGCACGCCGGGCGTCGCGGTGGCAAACGTGATCTTGAAATGATGCTCGCCCGGCAGGCCCTTCTTGGCGGCGTCCGCCAATACCGTGCGCACGACCCCGCGCAAGGCCGCTTGGGCGAGAATGTCGTAGCGGATGTAGTCGGTGGCCATGGCGAATGCCGGACGATGGATGACAGACGACAGATAAGACACGGATGTTAGAGGTCCAGAGTGATTCTGTCCTGCCTCGTCTGACCTCTGTCCTCTGAAAGAAAGTGGAGGCTTCTGTTGCCAGGTGCCTCCGAACCCCGCCTGACGGAGCTTAACCCGTCAGGGCTTTAAGATCGGTCTTTCAGACTGCGTTACGCAGCCAGAGCAACCGGAGCATAGTTGTCATTGGCAACTATGGATTTGGTCCGATAACGACGGAACCATCCCGGGCAAAAGCGCGCCTTTTACGCCCTCGTCGATCCTATTTCGACCCCGTAAGTGGAGGACAGAGGACTTCGTCTGTCGTCGGTCCTCCGGAATTGGTGGAGTCGCCGGGTACCGCCCCCGGGTCCGAAAGGTTTATTACGACGGCCGTTTATCGCCATATCTGGCTTGCGCCAGCACCGGGGAATATAGGCGCAAATGGTTGCCGAAAAAAGAGCGGGGTCAGGCCCCCAAGAAACTCGAATGAAACCCACATGAAACTCCTCTCCGGCGGACAATCCGGCGTCGACCGCGCGGTGCTCGATGTGGCGATAGAGCGCTGCATCGATTATGGCGGCTGGTGCCCGAAGGGCGGCTGGGCCGAGGATCTTGCGGCGCCGCCCGGGCTTTTGGCGAAATATCCGCGCCTTAAGGAGACGCCGCTCGCCGATCCGGCGCAGCGCACCGAATGGAACGTGCGCGATGCCGACGCCTGCCTGATCGTGATCGCGGCCGGCGGCTTGGCGGTCTCCAAGGGCACGGTGCTCGCCGAGGCGCTCGCGCACCGCCACCGCAAGCCGCTCTTGGTCGTCGATCTCGGAGACCCTGAGCCCGTCGAGCATGCGGCGCTCTGGCTGCGCGTGCAGCAGCGCAGGGTCGGCGCCGATCTTGTGCTCGCCATCGGCGGGCCGCGCGAGAGCGAAGCGCCGGGCATCTATGCGAGCGCGACGACGTTCATTCATGCCTTGTTGGATCTGGCTGATCGCGGTTAGCGCGGCCAACGAACGCGCATCGCCAGCGTGCGCGAAAACGTCTGGCTGCGCATGCGGAGCGGCGCTAAACGAATGGCATGAACGACGTAACGCCTGTGCCGCGCGCGACCGAACCTGTTGCCGCTACAGCGCCGCCGCGCGCCGAGCCTGTCCGAATTGTTCATCGCCTACGCGCTGATCTCGCTCTACGGTTTTGGCGGCGTGCTGGCGTGGTCGCGCCGCATGATGGTCGAGGAGCGCCGCTGGCTGACGCCCGAGCAGTTCAACGAGGCTTACGCGCTGTGCTCGTTCCTGCCCGGGCCCAACATCGTCAATTTCTCGGTGATTTTCGGCTCCCGGGTGCGCGGGCCGCTCGGCGGCCTGGTCGCGCTGGTCGGGCTGCTCGGGCCGCCGATGCTGCTGATCGTCATCATCGGCGCGTTGTATGCCCATTACGGCGATCTGCCGGCGCTGCGGCGCGCGCTGATCGGCGTTACGGCGGCGGCGGCCGGCCTGATCATGTCGACGGTGGCCAAGATGGCGCTGCCGCTGTTCCGCAACCGCGCCGTCGGCGGCCCGGTCATCGCGCTGGCGACCTTCGGCGCCATCGGCATCGCGCAGTGGCCGCTGCCGATCGTGCTCGCCGTGGTGCTGCCGATCAGTCTCGCGCTCGCCTGGGTGCGGCCATGAAGGAATTGGGCGGCACGCTCGGGACGCTGGCGTGGTTTTTCGCGCTGATGTCGCTGTTCGCCATCGGCGGCGCCAATTCTGCCGTGCCGGAAATCCACCGCTTTGCCGTCGACGTGCAGCACTGGATGACCGACCCGCAATTCAGCGACATTTTCGGGCTGGCGCAGTTGACGCCGGGGCCGAACGTCATTGTCGTCACCTTGATCGGCTATCACGTCGCCGGGCTTACGGGCGCGCTGGTGGCGACGCTGGCGATGTGCGGGCCGACGTGCCTGTTGGCTTTCTATGTCGGCCGCACCTTCGATCGCTTCCGCGGCGCATCCTGGCAGGTGGCGTTGGCCGGCGGCCTGGTGCCGGTGACGCTTGGACTGACCGCGGCGAGCGCCGTCGTCGTGGCGAGAGCGGCGGACGATAGTCGGGTGGCGGTCGGCATTACCGTCGCCACCGCGCTGATGACCTACTGGATCAGGGTGAACCCGCTTTGGATATTTGCCGTGGCCGCGCTGCTCGGATTGAGCGGGATGGTTTGAGGCGGTCCACAGCGCACCTGCGCGCGGCTCTTGCGCGCGTTTCGCTCGCCCCTCATTTGACGTTAAACTCTCCCGAGTTGGCCGGATCACACCGCTCATGCGCCAATACCTCGACCTCATGGAACGCGTGCTCGCCGAGGGCGTGGAAAAGCGCGACCGCACCGGCGTCGGCACGCGCTCGGTGTTCGGCCATCAGATGCGCTTCGATCTCGCCGCCGGCTTCCCGCTGGTCACCACCAAGAAGCTGCACGTCAAATCCATCATTTACGAACTGCTCTGGTTCCTGCGCGGCGACACCAACGTCAAATATCTCAACGAGCATGGCGTCACCATCTGGGACGAATGGGCGGACGAGAACGGCAATCTCGGTCCGGTCTACGGCCGGCAATGGCGCTCCTGGCCGGCGCCGGACGGCTCCACCATCGATCAGTTCGCCAACGTGCTCGCGGAAATCCGCCGCAATCCCAATTCGCGCCGGCTGATCGTCACCGCCTGGAATCCGGCGGAAGTCGACAGCATGGCGCTGCCGCCGTGCCATTGCCTGTTTCAGTTCAACGTCGCCGACGGCGCGCTGTCGTGCCAGCTCTATCAGCGCTCGGCCGATGTCTTTCTCGGCGTGCCGTTCAATATCGCCTCCTACGCGCTGTTGACGATGGCCGTGGCGCAGGTGAGCGGGCTCAAACCCGGCATCTTCATCCACAGCCTCGGCGACGCCCATCTTTATCTCAACCACCTCGAACAGGCGCGGTTGCAGCTGTCGCGAAACCCGCGGCCGCTGCCGACGCTGCGGCTCAATCCCGCGGCGAAGGATTTGTTCGCGCTGCGCTACGAGGATTTTGTGCTCGAAGGCTACGATCCGCACCCGCACATCAAGGCCGCGATCGCGGTGTGAGGATGAACATCCTTCTCGTCGCCGCGATTGCCGAGAACGGCGTCATCGGCCGCGGCAATGCGCTGCCGTGGCGGCTCAAATCGGACATGCAGCATTTCCGCGCCCTGACCATGGGCAAGCCGGTGGTGATGGGGCGCAAGACCTATCTGTCGATCGGCAAGCCGCTCAAGGGACGCACCACCATCGTGGTGAGCCGCGACCGCGGCTTTACCGCGCCGGGCATCGTGGTGGCGCCGAGCCTCGATGCCGCGCTGACGACGGCGCGCGGCGACGCGTTGCGAAGGAACGCTGACACCATCGTCGTTGCCGGCGGCGCCGAGATCTACGCCCAAGCCATGCCGCTCGCGACGCAACTTGCCATCACGCGCGTTCACAAACAGGTCGATGGCGATGCCTACTTTCCGGCCATTGATCCAAATGAATGGCACGAAAGCGCGCGCAGCGAGCACGAGGCGGCGGCCGAGGACGAAGCCGCGTTCGCATTCGTGACCTACGAACGCGACATTGACGCCCAAATTGCGGCCGGCCAGCGCGTCATAACTGCGCGTTGTAAGGGGCGGTGCGGTCCCCTATAACCCCCCACAACGCGTGCCGGCGCTGCGCCGGCGTCCAAGGAGACAATTGATGCCGTGGAGCAACCAATCCGGCGGCCCGTGGGGTTCCGGGCCGCGGGGACCGTGGGGCTCGGGGCCGCAAACGCCCGGCGGCCAGAGGCCGCCCGATCTCGAAGACTTTCTGCGCCGCGGCCAGGACAAGCTGCGCGCCTTGATGCCGGGCAATCTCGGCGGCCGCGGCATCGCGCTCATTGCGCTTGTTGCCATCGCGCTGTGGGGATTTTCCGGCTTCTTCCGCGTCGAGCCCGATGAGCTCGGCGTGGTGCTGCGCTTCGGCCAGTTCGTGCGCGAAGTGCAGCCGGGCCTCAATTATCACCTGCCTTATCCGATCGAGACGGCGCTGACGCCGCAGGCGCTGCGCGTCAACAAGATCGATATCGGCTTTCGCGAATCGCGAGGACATGCGCCGCGGCACCACCATACGCGACGTGCCGGAAGAAAGCCTGATGCTCACCGGCGACGAGAACATCGTCGACGTCGATTTCTCGGTGCTGTGGAAGGTCAAGCCGAACGCGGTCGGCGATTATCTGTTCAATGTGCAGAATCCCGAAAGCACCGTGAAGGCGGTGGGCGAAAGCGCCATGCGCGCAGATGATCGGGCGCAACGAACATCCAAGCCGATCCTCACCGGCGCGCGGCAGACCATCGAGACCGCAGTGCAGGAACTGATGCAGAAGACGCTCGACAATTACGGCGCCGGCATCGTGGTGCAGCAGGTGCAGCTGCAGAAGGTCGATCCGCCGACCCAGGTCATCGACGCGTTCCGCGACGTGCAGGCGGCGCGCTCCGATCTCGAGCGCGCGCAGAACGAAGCGCAGACTTATGCCAATCGGATCGTGCCCGAGGCGCGCGGCCGCGCCGCCAAGATCATCCAGGACGCCGAAGCCTATCGCGAGCAAACCGTGGCCGAGGCCACGGGCCAAGCCTCGCGCTTCTCGCAGGTCTACGATCAATACAAGAAGGCGCCTGACGTCACCCGCGAGCGCATCTATCTCGAGACCATGGAGCACGTTCTCGGCGGCACCGACAAGACGATCATCGATACCGGCCCGCAGGGCGGTCCGGGCGTCGTGCCGTATCTGCCGCTCGGCGACCTGACGCGGCAACAGCAACCAGCACAGAAGCCGGGAGGCACGCCATGAGACTGGGTCTCGCGAGCGGCGCCGCCGCCATTCTGCTGTTGGCTGCCATCATCGTCGGCTACAGCACCTTCTTCACCGTGTATCAGACCCGGCAGGCGCTGGTGGTCCGGCTCGGGCAACCGGTGCGCGTCATTACCGAGCCGGGGTCTGAACGCAAAAATTCCTTTCATCGACAGTGTCATCTATATCGACAAGCGCATTCTCAACATCGAGACGCCGGCGCAGGAAGTGATTGCCTCGAGCGGCGACCGGGCCAATGCCGGCGTCGCCCAGGCCGGCGAGCGCCTCGTGGTCGACGCCTTTGCGCGCTACCGCATCACCGATCCGCTCAAATTCTACCAGACGGTCGGGCCCGACGGCGCCAGCTCCCAGCTTGCGATCCTGCTCAACTCGGCGCTGCGGCGCGTCCTGGGCGCGGCCACGCTTGCCGACGCGGTGCGCAATAAGCGTGAGGAGTTGATGGGGCAGATGCGCGATCAGCTCGACCACGACGCGGCAGCCGTTCGGCATCCATGTCATCGACGTGCGCATCCGGCGCGTCGACCTGCCGGAGCAGAACAGCCAGGCGGTCTATCAGCGCATGCAGACCGAGCGGCAGCGCGAGGCGGCGGAGTTCCGCGCCCAGGGCAGCCAGAAGAGCCAGGAGATCAAAGCCAGGGCCGATCGCGACGTCACAGTGCTGTTGGCCGACGCCACGTCCCAGTCCGAGCAGGTCCGCGGCCAAGGCGACGCCGAGCGCAATCGCATCTACGCCGAGGCCTACGGCCAGGATCCGGGATTCTTTGCCTTCTACCGCTCGATGCAGGCCTATGAACGCAGCATGCAGCACGGCGACACGCACCTGGTGCTGCGGCCGGATTCGGATTTCTTCCGCTATTTCGGCGATCCGAGCGGGCAAATCGCTGCCGGAAGGCACCAAGGCGACAGCGCCGGCGCCTGGAACTGCGGCGACGACCAATCCACCGAGCGCGAGCAGCGCGACGAAATAGAGTGTGGCGGGTTACCGGTTCATGTCCGATTTCCTCGCCGCGCTCGGCTTGTTCTTCGCGATCGAGGGAATCTTTCTTGCCGCGTTCCCGGTCAGCGCCAAGCGCGCCATGGCGACCGTGCTGGAAATGGCCGATGGCCCGTTGCGTATCGCCGGCATCGTTTCGGCGCTGGTCGGCGTGCTGATCGTTTACTTTGTGCGCGGTTGAACGGCCCGTTCGCGGGTCGCTTTTCCGCCCCAATCGGGTTCCTAATGGCCGGGCCGGCTGCGGATGGCCTTGCGCCGGGGGCACGTCGGGGGCACTTTTCCTTAATTGAGTCCCTTTGCAGGAGCGCCGACATCCATGTCTCGCCACTTGACCTCTCGCCATCTCTCGCAATTCGTGCGGCACGGCGCGGCAGCCGCGGCGCTGATGGCGGCCGTTATCATCTTACCGGCGCAGCCCGCGGCGGCGCGCGGGACCTGAGAACATCGCCGACGTGGCCGAGCAGGTGATCGACGCCGTGGTCAATATTTCGACGTCGCAGAAGGTCGATGCGCAGGGTCAGCGGCATGCCCGACCTGCCGCCCGGCTCGCCGATGGAGGAGTTCTTCGACGAGTTCTTCAAGAACCGGCGCGGACAGGGCGGCGGCGACAATCGCCGAGCGCGCGCCGCGCCGCGTCAACTCGCTCGGCTCCGGCTTCATCATCGATCCGTCCGGCCTGGTGGTGACCAACAATCACGTCATCGCCGACGCCGACGAGATCAACGTCATCCTCAACGACGGCACCAAGCTGCCGGCGCAACTGGTCGGCAAGGACACCAAGAGCGATCTCGCGCTGCTGCGCGTGAAGGCCGACAAGCCGCTCAAGGCGGTGGCGTTCGGCGATTCCGACAAGCTGCGGCTCGGCGAATGGGTCATCGCCATCGGCAACCCGTTCAGCCTCGGCGGCACCGTGACCGCCGGCATCGTCTCGGCGCGCAACCGCGACATCCAGTCGGGCCCCTACGACAATTACATTCAGACCGACGCCGCCATCAATCGCGGCAATTCCGGCGGCCCGTTGTTCAACCTCAACGGCGAGGTCATCGGCATCAACACCGCGATCATCTCGCCGTCCGGCGGCTCGATCGGCATCGGCTTTGCCGTGCCGTCGGACACCGCGATGCCGGTCATCGATCAGCTGCGCGATTTCGGCGAGACGCGGCGCGGCTGGCTCGGCGTGCGCATCCAGCAGGTCACCGACGATATCGCCGAGAGCCTGAGCATCAAGCCGCCGCGCGGCGCGCTGGTCGCCGGCGTCGACGACAAGGGGCCGGCCAAGCCCGGCGGCATCGAGCCGGGCGACGTCGTCGTCAAGTTCGACGGTCACGACATCAAGGAAATGCGCGACCTGCCGCGCATCGTCGCCGACACGCCGGTCGGCAAGCAGGTCGACGTCGTCGTCATCCGCAAGGGCAAGGAAGAGACCCATCAGGTCAAGATCGGCCGGCTGCAGGACACCGACAAGGTGGCGTCGAACGATCCCAAGCAGGATGCGGCGCCGGAGCAGAAGTCCACGGTGCAGAAAACGCTCGGGCTCGAACTGTCGGCGATGTCCGACGATCTGCGCAAGAAATTCAAGATCAGGGACACCATCAAGGGCGTCGTCGTCACCGGCGTCGACTCCAGCGTGGACATCTCGCAACCCGACAAGCGGCTCTCTCCCGGCGACGTCATCGTCGAGGTGCAATACGAAGCGGTCGGCAACCCGGCCGCGGTGCAGGCGCGGATCGATGCGCTCAAGGCCCAGGGCAAGAAGGTCGCGGTGCTGCTGGTCTCCAACGGCAACGGCGAGACGCGGTTTGTGGCGTTGAGCTTGCAGTAGCGAAAGCTCGCGTTCGCTCAATCCAATACGTGGCTGACCGCGCCGTCGGCGAGCTTCGGCTCGAACCAGGTCGATTTCGGCGGCATGATCGCGCCGGCGTCGGCGACCGCCATCAGGTCGCTCATCTGCGTCGGATAGAGCGCGAACGCGACGGCAAAAGCGCCCGACGATACCAGCCGCTCCAATTCGCCGAGCCCGCGGCCGCCGCCGACGAAGTCGATGCGCTTGTCGGTGCGTGGATCGGTGATGCCGAAAATCGGCTCGATGATGTTGCGCGTTAAGCAGCGTGATCGGCAGCCGCTCGACCGGGTCGGCGGATTTTTGCGCCTTGGCGGCGATCTCGGGTTTGAGCGTCAGCCGGTACCAATGCCCGGCCAAATACATCCCGACTTCGCCCGGCGCGGCCGGACGCACCGGCTGATCGCTCGCCGTAACCGCGTAGCGCTTCGCGCAATCGCGCCAAAAGCTGGTCCGGGCTCTTCCCGTTCAAATCGCGCAGCACGCGGTTATAGTCGAGGATCGTCATCTCGTTCTGCGGAAACATCACGGTGAGGAAATAACTCTGTGCGCCGTTGCCGCGGGATTTCGCGACGCGCTCCGCCGCGGCCGAGCGGTGATGGCCGTCGGCGATATAGAGCGCCGGCAAGGCATCGACCGCGCGGGTCAATGCCGCGACAGTTTCGTCGTCGCTGATCACCCAGAGCTGATGGCGCACGCCGTCATCAGCGGTCATGTCGAATGCGGGAGCGCCGGACGCGGCGCGCGCCAGCATGGCGTCGATCTGCGGCGCCGTCGGATAGCCGAGCATGACCGGGCCGGTCTGCGCGTTCACTGCCTCGATCTGGCGCACCCGATCGTCTTCCTTGGCCGGCGTGGTGTGCTCGTGGCGGCGGACGCGATTGCTGGCGTAGTCGGCGAGCGACGCGATTGCCGCAAGCCCGGTCGAAACGCGGCCGCGCCAGGTCGTCCGGTAGACGTAGTAGCTCGGCTTGGCGTCGCGAATGAGCACGCCGGCGGCGATCATGGCTTTAAGGTTCTCGGCAGCCTTGGCATAGACCGCGCCATCATAGGGGTCGGTCGCCGGATCGAGGTCGATCTCCGCCTTGGAGACGTGCAGAAAACTCCACGCCTTGCCCTTGGCGCGCTCGCGCGCCTCCGCGCTGGAGAGCACGTCATAGGGCGGGGCCAGAACCTCGGCGGCGCGTCCCGGCGCCGGCCGCAATGCGCGGAAGGGTTTTATCAGAGTCAAAGGACTGCTCCGTTACGCAAAATTCAACTCAACGACGTCGCCGGGACGTAGCTTATTCGCCGCGGCAGCGACCAGAGCTTGGTGCGCATGTATTTCTGGCCAACTGGTGGTGGGTAAGATCAGAATTGCTAGCCGATAATCTGCCAGATTCTGTTGAAACCGTAGATTTCGGTCGGTGGTGATGAACACGTCGAATTGTAAATCTGCGGCCCGCAACAGTGCGCCGTTGCCGAGTTGCATCCAACCCATTTCGTACGCCGTAGCTACCGAGTGATCGGTCAATGCGCGCCGCAGTGGCGCAGGCACACCCTGATCGAATAATATTTTCATGCCTGCGTAGCGGCGCAACTTTCCACGTTACGCAATTTCCAAGCTCCGTTCGGCATGACGGAGTACCAGTTCTACCTGTTCGCGCGTTACGCCCGGAAACCATTCGAGAAAATCGTCGATACGCGCGCCACCTTCAAGGTTTTCAAACAGAGCCCTGACCGGGATGCGCGTCCCTTTGAACAGCCATTCGCCGCTGACCTTCGCGGGCGAGCGTTCCACGGCCGGGCATTGAGTCCAATCGAGCATGGCGCAATCCTATGTGCGGCGGGACCCGGCGGCAAGCCGTGTGCCCTTTGCGACCTCTGGGATTTTAATTCGCGCAAAAACCCACTACGTCAACCCCGTGAGCAAGCCAAAGATCGTCCTCATCGCCGGCCCTACCGCGAGCGGCAAGTCGGCATTGGCGCTGGCGCTGGCCGAAAAGCTCGGCGGCTCGATCATCAATGCCAATTCCATGCAGGTTTACCGTGACCTGCGCATCATCACCGCGCGGCCGACGCCGGAAGAGGAGGTCGCGCGTGCCGCATCGCCTCTACGGCCACGTCGACGCGGCGGAGAATTTTTCCGTCGGCCGTTGGTGCAGCGAGATCGCCGATGTGCTTGCGGCGGCGCAACGCGAAGCGCGTGCGGCCATCGTCGTCGGCGGCACCGGGCTCTATTTCAGTGCGCTCACCCAAGGGCTTGCCGCGGTGCCGCCGATCCCGGCGCAAATCCGCAACGAGGTGCGCGCGCGGCTCGCCAGCGATGGCGTCGAGGCGCTGCATGCCGAACTGACGCAGCGCGATCCTGCCGCCGCGGCGCGGCTGATGCCCGGTGACCGCGCCCGTGTGACCCGTGCCTTGAAGTCGTGCTGGCGACTGGACGATCGATATTGCAATGGCACGAAGCGAACATGCCGGCACGTGTCGATGCGGCACTTGCCGCAAAAATCTTTCTCATGCCCGATCGCGACGTGCTGTTGCGGCGCATCGACGCCCGCTTCGATGCCATGATGGCGGCAGGCGCGATGGACGAGGTGCGCGCGCTCGCTGGGCGCCATCTCGATCCCAACCTGCCGGCGATGAAAGCGCACGGTGTGCCGTGGCTCATCCGCCACCTCAATGGCGAGATTGCCCTTGCCGAGGCGATCGAGGGCGGCAAGCGCGACACCCGGCAATACACCAAGCGGCAGGCGACCTGGTTCCGCAATCAATTGCCGGATTTCGCCTCGGTCGCGCCGGAACGCGCGCTCACGGCGATCGAAGCGCAGTTGCGCGAACTGGCCAAGTGATGCCGCCAGATCATGGCTCGCGCGCCCCACGTTCGCTCCTAACACGCGGGGCAATAACGGGATTCTGTCCGCCCGAATGGCGGCCGGTTGCGGCAAAACCCTGCTGCCGGCGTCGCCTGCGACCTGACAACCAGCCACTTCCACTAGGGCAGTTCGAACTCGCTACGATGCCTCTCCTGAGCCTCGGGGGAGGCAATGCCTCTCCTGAGCCTCGGGGGAGGCAATGCGACGGCACTCCAAAGCAGGGAGCGATCCGCGACGCCGCAAAACGGCGCCGAAGCGCAGTCATGCGCCAAAGCCGGCACGCCGTCGCTCCGCGGCGCCCAGCCCGGCAGCAAAGATCGCGCGGCTCAGGCGGGAGCTCAACGAGGCGTCGGAGCTGCAGAAGGCGACCTCGGAAGTGCTTCGCGTCATCGCCAGTTCCACCGGCGACCTCGAGGGCGTTTTCGCGACCATTTTGGCGAACGCCGTTCGGGTCTGCGATGCCTATAGCGGCGCCATCAACCGCTGGGATGGCGAAACCCTTCAGCTCATTGCCACCCATAACATGCCGCCGGCATTTGCCGAGGCGCGCAGGCTTGCGCCCTACCGTCCCGACGAGAATTCCGCGAGCGGCCGCCTGCTGATGAGCAAATCGATAGTTCACATCCCCGACCTGGCGGCGGATCGGGCCTATGCCGCGCGCAGCCCGACGACGGTTGCGGCCGTCGAGCAGGGGGGCATACGGACGACGCTGGCGATCCCGATGCTGAAGGAGGACGAGCTGGTCGGCTCGTTCACGGTCGGCCGCCGGGAAGTCCGTCCCTTCACCGACAAGCAGATCGAAATCGTCCAGAATTTTGCCGCCAAAGCCGTCATCGCCATTGAAAATGCGCGGCTGCTAAACGAGCTGCGCCAGCGCACCGATGAGCTCGGCCGTTCGGTGGCGGACCTGCAGCGCGAGCGGGACAACAAGCTCATGAACCTGGAAGCGATGGCGGCCTCGATCGGACATGAGGTGCGACAGCCGCTGGCCGGTATCGCTTCGAACGGCGGCGCGGCGCTGCGATTTCTCGGCCATACGCCGCCCAATCTCGATGAGGCGCGGCTGGCTTTGCAGCGGATGGTCAAAGACAGTCACCGCGCCAGCCAGGTTTTTGACAATATCCGTACTTTGTTCGGCAAAGCCGATCAGGGCCACGAGCCGATCGATGTGAATGAGCTGGCGCTCGGCGTGCTACAAGCGCTGCGCGAAGAGCTGAAGGATCACCGCATCACCACGCAGGCCGAGCTGACGTCGCAGTTGCCGTTCGTCATGGGTCATCGCGGCCAATTGCAGGAGGTCTTCATCAACCTGGTGCACAATGCGATCGAGGCCATGGATGCCATCGACGACGATCAGCGGATCCTGCGCGTGCGAGCGGAGCGGCATGGCGGCAATACCATCACTGTGGCGGTGGAGGATTCCGGACCGGGCATCGATCCGAAGCAGCTGAAAACCATATTCGACGCCTTCATCACCACGAAACCCCACGGATTGGGATTGGGCTTGGCGATTTGCCGCCTGATCATCGAGCGTCACAAAGGCCAGCTTTCGGTCGGACCGGCCGAGCCGCGCGGCTCGGCTTTTCGCATCGTCTTGCCTGCCGGCATGTCGGGTGTGGCATGAACACCGAAGCGCAGCCGGTCGTGCTCGTGATCGACGATGATGCGCCGTTGCGTGAGGCGCTCTCGAGCCTGTTCCGTTCGATCGGCTTGCAGGTCAGGACGTTCGGCTCGGCGCAGGAGTTTCTGCAAAGCGGCGCGCCGGACGGCCCGAGCTGCCTGGTGCTCGATGTCCGATTGCCGGGCCTGAGCGGGCTCGATTTCCAAGCGGAACTCGCCAAGGCCAATATCCATATTCCGATCGTTTTCATGACCGGCCACGGCGATATCCCGATGACGGTGCGGGCGATGAAAGCGGGCGCGGTGGAGTTTCTGCCCAAGCCGTTTCGCGATCAGGACATGCTGGACGCCGTTCAAATCGGCCTGGAGCAGGACCGCAACCGGCGCAAAAGCGCGGGCGACATTTCCAAACTCAAGGCAAGCTTCGATGCGCTCACCCCGCGCGAGCAGGAGATCATGGGCTTCGTCACCGCCGGCCTGATGAACAAGCAGATTGCCGGCGAGCTCAAGGTCAGCGAAATCACCGTGAAAGTTCACCGCGGCAATGTCATGCGCAAGATGAACGCGAAATCGCTTGCCGAACTGGTGCGGATGGCCGACGCACTGGGCGTTCGCCGCGGCAAATGACAACCTATACACAAGTATAATTCAACGCCGCGAACGGATACACAAACCTTTCACATGTACAGTGGCCGGCCCGGGGCGAGTTCGGTATCCATGCGTGCAAGGGTACAACAATTGGCAAAAGCTCCCGTGATATCAATAATCGACGATGATGAATCCGTCCGTGAGGCTACCAAAAGCCTCATAAAATCCCTAGGTTACGTCGCCACCACGTTTTCCTCCGCCGAAGAATATCTGCGTTCCGGCGATATCTGGGAATCATCGTGCGTGATCACCGATCTGCACATGCCGGGCATGAGCGGAGCGGATCTGCAGGCCCGGTTGATTGCCAACGGCCACTCTACGCCGGTCATATTCATGACCGCGTATTTCGATGAAAGGGTCCGTGACCGGGTATTGGATGCGGGTGCTTTCGGCTTCCTGCGCAAGCCGTTCAGCGAAGACAGCCTGATCGAATGCCTCGATAAGGCGCTTGGCAGTTCTGTTGCCGGTTCTGCGTAGCGGCGGTTGGCCGGCCCCGGCCGTGTAGATTCCGCTTTCGCCACTTCCCAAGATATCTGCCGCCGCGCGCGGGCCGCTTAGGCCCCGCGGGACCGCGATTCTATACGGACGTATAGGGTGGCTCCTCACTTCAGCCAATCGAAATTTACAAATGTAGAATGGTGAACCAATCGTTAAGAATTCTACGGTCCCCCCATAAGAAATAAGCGGTAACGGGGGACTAAAATGAATACGATCACGGCAAGTCTAGGTCATGAATTCGCGGTCGGGGCGGTCGCTAATGCCGTTCAGGGGCGCGGTCTCGCTCAACCAAAGACACTCGGCAACAATCCGGCCGTCGCTGCGAAACAACGCGATGATGCGGATGTGCTCGAGCGCATCGCCGCAGGCGACAAGCTGGCGATGAAGGTGCTGTACGCCCGGCACCACGTGCAAACCTACCGGTTCCTGCTCCGCCTGGTCGGTGACGAGGCGCACGCCGAAGACCTGGTCAGCGAAGTGTTTTTCGACGTGTGGCGCAATGCCCACCAGTTCCAGGGCAACAGCCGGGTGTCGACGTGGATCCTGGCGATCGCGCGCTTCAAGGCGCTCTCCGCGCTGCGTCGCCGCAAGGACGACGAGCTCAACGACGATCAGGCTGCCGCCATTCCGGATCTGGCCGACGATCCCGAGATCGCCGTCCAGAAGAAGGACCGGGTCGCCATCATGCGCCAGTGCCTGAGCCATCTGTCGCTGGTGCACCGGGAAATCATCGATCTCGCCTACTACCAGGACAAGCCGATCAACGAAGTCGCCGAGATCCTGGGCGTGCCGGAGAACACCGTGAAGACGCGCATGTTTCATGCCCGCCGCCGGTTGTCGGAGCTCCTGGCGCAGCACGGAATCGATCGCACCTATCAGTGAACGGATAACAGCCGCGCTTCGGCGCGGCTGTTACCGCCGGGCGATATTTTCCGCGCGTCAATGCGAGATGTACTGCACGCCCGCCGAATAGGCGGCGCCGCCGATCACGCACGGTATGCCCAGTTCGATCTGCCCGGTGGCTGCCGCCACGACGCAGCCCATCGACAGCGCGCCGGCGCCGACCTGACTCCAGCCGCTCAGCTCACGCTTTGAGTTCGGGCCTTTCTGCTTGAGCTCGTCGATCGCGGCCAGCGATTCCTTGCGCATCCGCGTGGTGTCGACGGTGTCGGCGGTCTCGATCACGTCGTTGAGCACGACATTGACCTCCTTGGGCTGGCGCTTGGCCGCCCATTTGAGCATGTTGAGCAGGGTGAGATCGCGCACGGCGTTGCTGGCCAGGGTGAATTTGGCGGCGCTGCCGGCGGTCAGGTTGTCGACATTGTCCTTGTCGTTGGCGAGCGGCAACAGCTTGATGATGCGTCCGACCGAGGTGTAGGTGCCGGTGGCGAGGTAACTGCCCCACAGCACGTCGATCAGCTCCGGGCTCGGCTCCAGCATCGGCGGTTTCTCGTGCCCGTCGGTGAGCTGAAGAACGACTTTCACCTTGTCCATCATGCCGGGCTTCTTCGATTCGTAGTCGATCTGATCGAGCGTCGGCAGCGTGCCATCGAGATATTTGTCGATCATGGCGCGGCGCATCGGCATGCGGTCGGCAAAGGTGCTGAGCAAATCCTTCCAGTTCGGCAGGCCCGAATAGGCGATGGCGCGCACCAGCACCCAATGGTCGGCGGGGTCGATCGCCAGCATCTTGGCGACCAGTTTTTCGGCGCGGTTCGGATTTGCACCCAGCACGCCGGCGATGAAGCCGACATAGGCGCCCGAGGTTTCGGCGTCCTTGAAGGCCTGCAGTTCGCCGAGCGTGCGGACGACGACAGGAAGGCCGTCTGGATCGGGCTTGTCGCGATAGGCGTTGATCCATCGCAAAATGCCTTCGGTCGAATTGAGCGCCGCGTTTGGCGGCCGCGCTGCGGCCGCCGGCGCCATGAGTGCCAGCGCGACGAAGAGCACAGCGAAAAGACCAGTGACGGTGCGATGCAAATGTCTTGTAACCATGTCCCCTCCTGCGGAGAAGGTTGACGGCGCGTGTTTGACGATTTCAGAACGTGTCGGTATCCCCTGGCGCGGCAATTGAGCAACGCGCCGGGGAAATTTGAAGGCCACGGCGGCGCCAAATCGCGGCTGCCGTAAGGCACTTAATAATAGTTAACGATTGCGGTTTTGCCCGTCCTGTCGATTTCAAACGCTCGTTTGAAGTATGGCGGGGACCGCAGCGCCGGATTCCCGCCGCAATTTACTTGACCGGCCCTGCCGCAATGCATATAAATTACAGCCTCAGAACGAAGGGCACATCCGTGCGTACTTTTGTTGCAACGTCGCTGATCCTCGTATCGAAGCGCACCGCCGGGGGTGGATAATCCACCTGCGAGACGTGGCGGTGCGCGACCCAGGGGCCCTTCGAGGCCCTTTTTTGTTATCTGAAATCCTAACGACCGAATGTCCGAGTAAGAACGAGAGAGTGGAGCGGACCATGACAGAGATGACCGGCGCCGAAATGGTGATCGAGGCGCTCGCCGATCAGGGCGTGGAGCACATCTTCGGCTATCCCGGCGGCGCGGTGCTGCCGATCTATGACGCGCTGTTCCAGTCGCAGGACCGGGTCCGCCACATCCTGGTGCGCCACGAGCAGGGCGCGGTGCACGCCGCCGAAGGCTATGCGCGCTCGACCGGCAAGGTCGGCTGCGTGCTGGTGACGTCGGGGCCGGGCGCGACCAATGCGGTCACCGGCTTGACCGACGCGCTGTGCGACTCGATCCCGCTGGTCGTCATCACCGGGCAGGTGCCGACCCATCTGATCGGCAACGACGCGTTCCAGGAATGCGACACCGTCGGCATCACGCGGCCGTGCACCAAGTACAATTATCTGGTGAAAAACATCGACGACCTGCCGCGCGCGCTGCACGAGGCGTTTCACATCGCGTCCAGCGGCCGGCCGGGGCCGGTCGTGGTCGATATCCCGAAGGACATCCAGTTCGCCAAGGGCACCTACGCGAAGCCGAAGGAATTCCAGCACAAGGGCTACAAGCCGAGGCTCAAGGGCGATCCCGACAAGATCAGGCAGGCGGTCGAGATGATGGCGGCGGCCAAGCGGCCGCTGTTCTACACCGGCGGCGGCGTGATCAATTCCGGCCCGGCCGCGTCGCGAGCATCTGCGCGAACTGGTCAAGCTCACCGGCTTTCCCATCACCTCGACCCTGATGGGGCTCGGCGCCTTTCCGGCCGCCGATCCGCAATGGCTCGGCATGCTCGGCATGCACGGCACCTGGGAGGCCAACTGGTCGATGCACGATTGCGACCTGATGATCTGCATCGGCGCGCGCTTCGACGACCGCATCACCGGGCGGCTCGACGCCTTCTCGCCCGGCTCGAAGAAAATCCATGTCGATATCGATCCGTCGTCGATCAACAAGAACGTCAAGGTCGATCTGCCGATCGTCGGCGATTGCGCGCACGTGCTCGAGGACATGCTGCGCGGCTGGCGCGCGAACTCGCGCAAAGCCGGACAAGCAGGCGCTCGCCGCCTGGTGGGACCAGATCGCGAAGTGGCGGGCGAAAAAGTCGCTCGCCTATCGCGGCTCGAACGACATCATCAAGCCGCAATACGCCATCCAGCGGCTGTTCGAGCTGACCAAGGACCGCGACACCTACATCACCACCGAAGTCGGCCAGCACCAGATGTGGGCGGCGCAGTTCTATCAGTTCCAGGAGCCGAACCGCTGGATGACCTCGGGCGGGCTCGGCACCATGGGCTACGGCCTGCCGGCCTCGGTCGGCGTGCAGCTGGCGCATCCGGACTCGCTGGTCATCGACATCGCCGGCGAGGCCTCGGTGATGATGACCATGCAGGAGATTTCGACGGCGGTGCAGTACGACCTGCCGGTGAAGATCTTCATCATCAACAACCAGTATATGGGCATGGTGCGGCAGTGGCAGGAATTGCTGCATGGCGGGCGCTATTCGCACTCCTACAGCGAGGCGCTGCCCGATTTCGTCAAGCTCGCCGAGGCCTATCACGCCCACGGCATCCGCTGCGAGCGGCCGGCCGATCTCGACGCCAAGATCCGCGAGATGATCGAGGTCGAAGAAGCCGGTGATCTTCGACTGCGTGGTCGATCCGGCGGAAAACTGCTTCCCGATGATCCCGTCGGGCCGCGCCCACAACGAGATGCTGCTCGGCGACGCCGCCGTCAGCGTCGAGGACGCCGTCACCGAAGCAGGCAAGATGCTGGTCTAGGAGAATGCCGTGAACACGTCGACGTCGCATTACCCGTCCGCAGGCACGAGCGAACGCATCGAAACCCGCACCTTGTGCGTGCTGGTCGACAACGAGCCCGGCGTGCTCGCGCGCGTCATCGGGCTGTTCTCCGGCCGCGGCTACAATATCGACTCGCTCACTGTCTCGGAGACCGAGCACGAGAAGCATCTGTCGCGCATCACCATCGTCACCCGCGGCACGCCGATGGTGCTCGAGCAGATCAAGAACCAGCTCGACCGCCTGGTGCCGGTGCATCGCGTCGTCGACGTGACGACGGCCGGGCCGGCGATCCAGCGCGAGCTCGCCATGGTCAAGGTGCGCGGCAAGGACGAGCACCGCATGGAGGCGCTGCGGCTTGCCGACGCCTTCCGCGCCCGCGTGATCGACGCCACCACCGAAAGCTTCGTGTTCGAGATCACCGGCGCGTCCGAGAAGATCGAAAGCTTCATCGCCCTGATGCTGCCGGTCGGCCTGGTCGAAGTCTCGCGCACCGGCGTCGTCGCCATCGCGCGCGGGCCGGAGGGGATGTTGGACCGCGCGTGCAGCACGAGCGGTTACGCCTTGCCCGAAGACGCTTGCTGACCAGCGTCGCAAAGCGGTCGACAAATCCCTGCAGGAATTTCTGCGTGGTCTCGTCGCCGATATTGCCCTGATCGTCGAACAGGTTCGGCTTGAAATTGACATAGGCCTCGCCGCCGAGCAGCGTCATGCCGAGCCCGAGCATCACCGAGCGCAGATGCGCCTGCACCAGCCCGGTGCCGAGCGCGCCCGGCGTGGTGCCGGTGATGAAGCCGACCTTGCCGGGCCATACGCTCTTGCCGAACGGCCGCGCGCCCCAATGCAACCGCGTTGTTCAGCGCCGCCGGCATCGACCGATCATGCTCCGGCGTGACGATCAAGACGCCGTCGGCCTTGCTGATCTCGTCCTTGAAGCGCAGCACCTCGGGACCGGGATTGGCTTCGTTGTCCTGGTTGTACATCGGCAGATCGTCGATGCGCGCGAAATGGGCGTCGAACTTGTCGGCGCCGAGCTTGACCAGCGCCTGGGCATATTTGCGGTTGATCGATTCCTTGCGGTTCGAGCCGACGATCACGGCGACGGTGGGCTTGGGCATGATTGAATTCCTTAGTTAGAATACGTAACTAGGGCTACATAGGTGACTACGCGCAAGGGCGACAAGAGGGAACATCGGTGAAACCTAGACACGCGCATTTGCCCGCCGATTGCCGCGCCATCAGCGACGTGCTGGCCCGGGTCGGCGACAAGTGGTCGGTCCTGGTGGTGACGCGGCTCGGCGCGGGCTCGATGCGCTTTAACGAGCTGCGGCGCTCGATCGGCGGCATTTCGCAGCGCATGCTGACGCTGACCCTGCGCGGGCTCGAGCGCGACGGCCTGGTCACCCGCACGGTGTTCCCGACCATCCCGCCGCGGGTCGATTATGCGCTGACCCCGCTCGGCCGCGATCTGTTGGAGCCGGTTTCGGCGCTCGGGGATTGGGCGACCCGCAATCAGGCGAAAATCGCCCGCGCCCGCGAGAAGTTCGACGGCGCGGCGGCTTAGGTCCGGTGCCGCCGCGATAAACGCTACCGGGCTTGTCCTAGCCGCCCCACAGAACCTAGAAGCTTCCCGACAACAAACGGCCGGGCCTGATCCCTGGCCCCAGTAGGGGTGAGACCATGCGTGTTTATTACGATCGCGACGCCGACCTGAACCTGATCAAGGGCAAGAAGGTCGCCATCATCGGCTATGGCAGCCAGGGCCATGCCCATGCGCTCAATCTGCGCGATTCCGGCGTCAAGGAAGTCACCGTGGCGCTGCGCAAGGGCTCGCAAGGCGTCAAGAAAGCCGAAGGCGAAAAGCTCCCGGTCAAGGAGGTCGCCGAGGCCGCCAAATGGGCCGACGTGATGATGATGCTCACCCCCGACGAATTGCAGGCCGACATCTATCGCGATCATCTCGCCGCCAACATGAAAGAAGGCGCGGCCATCATGTTCGCCCACGGGCTGAACGTGCACTTCAACCTGATCGAGCCGCGCAGCGATCTCGACGTCATGATGATCGCGCCCAAGGGGCCGGGCCACACCGTGCGCTCCGAGTATCAGCGCGGCGCCGGCGTGCCGTGCCTGTTGGCGGTGCACCGCGACGTCTCCGGCAATGCCCACGATCTCGGGCTGTCCTACGGCGCCGCGATCGGCGGCGGCCGCGCCGGCATCATCGAGACGAGCTTCAAGGAGGAATGCGAGACCGACCTGTTCGGCGAGCAGACCGTGCTGTGCGGCGGCCTCGTCGAGCTGATGAAGGCCGGCTACGAGACCCTGGTGGAAGCCGGCTATGCGCCCGAAATGGCCTATTTCGAATGCGTCCACGAGGTGAAGCTGATCGTCGACCTGATCTACGAGGGCGGCATCGCCAACATGAACTACTCGGTGTCGAACACCGCCGAATACGGCGAATATGTCTCCGGCCCCCGCGTCATCACCGACCAGACCCGCGCCGAGATGAAGAAAGTTTTGGCCGACATCCAGTCCGGCCGCTTCACCAAGGATTGGATGCTGGAGAACAAGGTTAACCAGACCTCGTTCAAGGCCACCCGCGCCAAGCTCGCCGAGCACCCGATCGAGCAGGTCGGCGCCAAGCTGCGTGAAATGATGCCGTGGATCAAGCAGCGCGCGCTGGTCGACCGGTCGCGGAATTGATCGTCGAGGCCGTATCTGGATGCGCTTTTGATCTTCGCGGCCGCCCGCCTTGGGCGGCCGCGACGCTATGTGACGGGCCCATGCTCTTGTCATGACTGATTAAATACAGTTTTATGACAAAGCGCCGTGTGCCGGAGCGAGGGTGGGTCATTTCCGGGCACGCGCGCGTCAGTCATGCGTGCCGCTCTCTTATCCTTAAGTCGTCGGTCTGGTGCCGCGGATCTTGTCGCCCGCCATGGCGCTCGGCGCCTGGCTTTGGCCGTCGTCCCGCATATCGTCGCGCTGGCCATCATGATCGCGACCGAAGCCCGGCCGGTCGAGATCGCGGCCTTTCTGTTGGCCTGGGGCATCCTGAATTTCTTCTGGCTCGCGCTCACCCGCCGGCCGGCCGTCGCCGGCGCGCTGTCGCTGGTGATGATGACGGTGTTGGTGCTGCTCTCCGACCTCAAATACCACGTGCTGATGATGACGGCGAACTTCGTCGACCTGATGATCATCGACACCGACACCGTCAGCTTCCTGTTCACGATCTATCCGGCGCTGCGCTGGATCGTGGCGCTGTGCGTCATCGCGCTGGTGCCGCTGGTGGTGTTCACGTGGCGCGCCGATCCGTTCCGTGTCCGCCGGCTGACCGCGGTCGCGGCGGTGCTGACGTGCATTGCCGCGCTCACGGCGATCGAAAGGCATCTGCCGTTGCTGCCGTTCGAGGCATTCTATGGCGGCAACCAGGTGTCGTCCTTCGCGCGCTCCGGCGTCGACGCGATTTCCGAGCTGCTCACCCACGGCCTCATGGAGTCCGACGCGGTTGCCGCCGAACACCTGCAGCCGGCCGGCGACGAGACCTGTGCGCCGGCGAAGAAACCGCCGCACATCATTCTCATTCACGACGAGTTGAGTTTCGACATCCGCATGGCGCCGGGCATCAAGGTGCCGGACGGCTACGGCGCGCATTTCAAATCGTTCGACGGCAAGGAGCGCAATTTCCTGGTCGAAGGCAACGGCGGGCCGAGCTGGTTCACCGAATACAACGTGCTGGAAGGCCTCTCGGCACGCACCTTCGGCCGCTTCTCGTATTTCGTCACCCGCATTGCCGCCGGCAGAGTCGAGCGCGGGCTTGCCGGCGGCGCTGCGCCACTGCGGCTATCGCACGTTTTCGCTCTATCCGGCGCTCGGCGCCTTCATGAGCGCGCGTAGCTTCCAGACCACCACCGGCGTGCAGCATTTCTTCGATCAGCACGATCTGGGGACGACAGCGATCGAGCCCGACAGTTTCTTCTTCGACGCCGCCGCGCGGATGATCGGGGAGGAACATGCGCGCAGCCCGATGTTCGTCTTCGTCTATCTCGCCGCCAATCACTTTCCCTGGGACGACCGCTATCGGCCCGACCTGATGCCGCAGTGGAAGGATCTGGGCAACGTGCTCGCCGGTCGACGAATATCTGCGCCGGCAGGCGATCAGCGCGCAGAACTATTCGGATTTTCTGGCGCGGCTGAAGCGCGAGTTCCCCAACGAACAGTTCCTCCTGGTGCGTTTCGGCGATCATCAGCCGGATTTCGCCGCGCACCTGATCGAGCCCGGCATCGATGACCCTGCCATCGAGCGCCGCTTGATGGCGTGGGATCAGCGTTATTTCACCACCTATTACGCCATCGACGCCATCAACTTCAAACCGGTCGACGTCTCCTCGGCGCTCGATACATTGGAAGGTCCCTATCTGCCGCTGGTCGTGCAGGAGGCCGCGGGCCTGCCGCTCGATCCGTCGTTCGCCGCGCAGAAGAAGATCCTCGTGCGCTGCAACGGATTGTTCTATGGCTGCGATAATGGTGCCGAGGCGCGCCAATTCAACCGCATGCTGATCGACGCCGGGCTCATAAAAAATCTCTGAGCGAACTAGGTTCGCCTTTCGGCGCCCGTTGGAACCGAGGAATTTTTTCGCGGCGTCGGGGTTGTTGTGTCCGTACCCGCCTTGATCTCGCATCCCCGGCCGTTACACTGCGGGCACCGTCACAATCGAAAAAAGGGAGGACTATTCATGCTTGTAAAGCGACATCATCTGCTCGTGGCCGCTGCCGACGCTCGCGTTGGGCCTGTTCGGCACGGCAGCGAACGCCGCCGATATTTTTTCGCTGACATCGACGACGTTCAAGGACGGCACACTGATGCCGAAGAAGGTCGCCAACAGCGCGGCTAATGCGCCGACGAATCCGAACTGCGTCGGCGAAAACGTCTCGCCGGAGTTCTCCTGGACCGGCGTGCCGGAAGGCACCAAGAGCTTCGTGCTGACGATGTTCGATCCCGAAGGGCGCGCGCCATCCGGCGTCAGCCACTGGGTCGCTTACGGCATTCCGGCTTCCGTCACCGGCTTTGCCGAGGGTGAGGTCTCAAAGCCGTCCGACAAATATGTCGGCGGCAAGAGCACCCAAGGCGTCGGCTTCTATTCCGGCCCCTGCACGCCGCCCAACGCCACGGCGCACCACTATACGTTCGTACTCATCGCCACCGATTTCGATCCGAAGGAACTGCCGCCCGGCCTGACCCGCGACGAACTGATCGCGAAGTTCGGGCCGCCGCCCGCCCACGTCAAAGGCTCGACGGGGATGGTCGGGCTGTTCGTCAATCCATGGAAGATGTGAGTGCGCCCGGTCATTGGCGCATTTGCCTGATGCCATCCGGCTGCGTCATCGCCATAATCGATCGGCGATGACGCAGCCTTATCCAACTCCGGAAATCTTCGAGATCGATCGCGTCGAGATCGCGCTGGAACCTTGGTCGTGGCCGTTTGCCAGCGACCGCAGCGCCGACATCGACCGATATTTCACCGAGCTGCAAAGCCGGCGGCCGGGCGTTTGGAATGGCCGCGTGCTGCTGCTCAATCGCTACGCCATTGCCGAGCGCGCGTTGCGCGGTGCCTGCTTCGAGACCGACTATTCAAGTTTCATCACCTGGCGCGACCGGGAATTTCCCGATCCCGGCGTCTATAACTTCTTCGCCGCCGCGGTGCTGCGCTCGGCCGACGGCGGTTATCTCCTCGGCGAGATGGCGTCCTATACGGCGGGGGCGGGGCGCAGCTACTTTCCGTGCGGTACGCCGGAGCCGGCGGACCTCGGCGCCGACGGTACGCTCGACCTTCGCGACAATCTGTGCCGCGAACTTTTGGAGGAGACCGGCATTGCCATCGCGGAGCTCGATGCCGAACCGGGATGGACCGCGGTGCGCGATCGGTGTTTTCTTGGGTTGATGAAGCGGCTTAAGGCACGCCAAAGCGCCGACGAGTTGCGCGCCCGGATCATGCGTCATATCGCAAGCGACCAGCATCCCGAGCTCGCCGATATCCGCATCGTGCGCGGGCCGGCCGACATCGATTCGAGCATGCCGCCCTCGGTGGTCGCTTATCTGGAGCGGGAATGGAGGCGGTGAAATGGCCAAAGAGCGCAACGAGACGCCCATGAAGCTCGCCAAGATCGTCAAGCATTGCCGCATCGACAAGCCGCGGCATTTCAAGCTCGCCGACCACGATCCGGCGGAGCGCTTCGGCCTTTCCACCGACATCAAAGACGTCGAGCCTATCCTTGCCGACAGCGTCGCCCGGATGGAGGAGTTGCAGCAGCGCCTTTACGCCCAGGGCCAATGGGGTGTGCTCATGGTGTTCCAGGGCATGGATGCGGCCGGCAAGGATGGCGTGGTCAAGCACGTGATGTCCGGCATCAATCCGCAGGGTTGCGAGGTGCATTCGTTCAAGGCGCCTAGTGCCGAAGAGCTGGCGCACGATTTTTTGTGGCGGACCGGTAAGGACGTTCCCGCACGCGGCCGCATTGGAATCTTCAACCGTTCCCATTACGAGGAGGTGCTGGTGGTGCGGGTGCATCCGGAACTGCTGGAGCGGCAGAACCTGCCGCCCAGCGCTACCGGCAAGAATATCTGGAAGCATCGCTTCAAGGAGATTCGCGCCTTCGAGCATCACCTCGTGCGCAACGGCACGATCGTGCTGAAATTCCACTTGCGCATTTCCAAGGACGAACAGCGCAAGCGCTTCCTGGCGCGGCTCGACGAGCCCGCCAAACGCTGGAAATTTTCGCCAAGTGACGCCGCCGAGCGCGAGCACTGGAACGAGTACATGGCCGCCTACCAGGACATGATCCGCGAAACATCGACCGATTATGCGCCGTGGTATGTCGTTCCGGCCGACCACAAGCATGTGGCATGGCTGGTGGTCTCCGCGGCGATCATCGAGGCGCTGGACGGCCTCAAGCTTGAATACCCGAAGGTCACCGGCAAGGCGCTCGACGAGCTCAAAAAGGCCGAACGTGCGCTCAAGGCCGAATAGCGGCGTCGCTGCGGGTGCTTGCGCCGGCGCCGGCTTTTCCGCTACAACGACGCCGATACCGGTGAGGTTAACGCGGAATTCACCTTGATCCGCGACCTTTGGACCGTAACGAGGGTTTGGCAATGTCGACGCGCCGCGATTTCCGCGCGATGACCCGGGAGGCCGTGCAGGCCTCGGCCGGTGCCGCCCTCATTCTCGGCGGGCTCCTGCTGCTTAGCGCCCCCTGAGGGCCGGCTGGGCGTTTGCGCCTGGGCACTCAGGGGTTCGACTGAAGCCACGGAACCCACGAGCGCCCTGACCCGAAAGCGGCGGGCGCAAACGAGAAGGATCTAAATCATGACCCCGCCAGTCAAACCTGAGCCGGTCAAATCCGCACCGGTAAAGTCCGAGAAGGACCGCGTCGTCATCTTCGACACCACCTTGCGCGACGGCGAGCAGTGCCCCGGCGCCACCATGACCCATGAGGAGAAGCTCGAAGTCGCCGAGCTCCTCGACACCATGGGCGTCGACATCATCGAGGCCGGCTTTCCGGTCGCGTCGGAGGGCGATTTCGCCGCGGTGAACGAGATCGCCAAGCGCACCAAGAACGCCGTCGTATGCGGTCTGGCGCGCGCCGGATTCAAGGACATCGACCGCGCCGGCGAAGCGGTCAAGCCGGCCCGGCAGTCGCGCATCCACACCTTCATCTCCACCTCGCCGGTGCACATGAAGTGGAAGCTCCAGCTCGAGCCGGAGAAGGTTTTCGAGATGGTGGTCGGCTCGGTGACGCGGGCACGCGGCTACACCGACAATGTCGAATGGTCGTGCGAGGACGGCACCCGCACCGAGCATGATTTCCTCTGCCGCTGCGTCGAAGCCGCGATCAAGGCCGGCGCCACCACCATCAATATCCCCGACACCGTCGGCTACACGGTGCCGGAGGAATATTTCGCCCTGATCAAGATGGTGCGCGAGCGGGTGCCGAATTCCGACCAGGCGGTGTTCTCGGTGCATTGCCACGACGATCTCGGCATGGCGGTGGCGAATTCGCTCGCCGGCGTGCGCGCCGGCGCCCGCCAGATCGAGTGCACCATCAACGGCATCGGCGAGCGCGCCGGCAATGCCTCGCTGGAAGAAGCGGTGATGGCGATGCGGGTGCGCAACGACGTGATGCCGTTCTGGACCGGCGTCGACGCCACCATGCTGACGCGGGCGTCAAAACTCGTTGCGGCCGTGACCTCGTTCCCGGTGCAATACAACAAGGCGATCGTCGGCCGGAACGCGTTTGCCCATGAGAGCGGCATCCACCAGGACGGCATGCTCAAGCACACCCAGACCTACGAGATCATGATGCCCGCGGACGTCGGCGTGAAGCAGACCTCGCTGGTCATGGGCAAGCATTCCGGCCGTCATGCCTTCGTGCACAAGTTCGAGGAACTCGGCTACAAGCTCGCCGCCAACCAGCTCGAAGACGCCTTCGTGCGCTTCAAGGCGCTGGCCGACCGCAAGAAGCATGTCTACGACGAGGACATCGAGGCCCTGGTCGACGAGGAGATCGCGACCTTCCAGGACCACATCAAGCTCGTCTCGCTGTCGGTGATCGCCGGCACCCGCGGGCCGCAGCGCGCCACCATGAAGCTCGATGTCAACGGCAAGTCGATGCTCGAAGAGCGTGAAGGCAACGGCCCGGTCGACGCGGTGTTCAATTGCATCAAGGCGATGGTGCCGCACGAGGCGGTGCTGGAGCTTT
Source organism: uncultured Alphaproteobacteria bacterium (assembly GCA_963831975.1). Lineage (GTDB taxonomy): Bacteria > Pseudomonadota > Alphaproteobacteria > Rhizobiales > Xanthobacteraceae > BOG-931. Next base: position 61,079 of record CAWHSO010000007.1, on the reverse strand, counting down.
ACCAGGTGCACGCGGTGACGGCGGGCACCGACGCGCAAGCCGAAGTCTCGGTGCGCTTGTCGGAGAACGGCCGGTCGGTGACCGCGAAGGGCGCCGACCCCGACACCTTGGTCGCCTCGGCAAAAGCCTATCTCGCGGCGCTGAACAAGTTGATGGCCCGGCAGCTCCGCGGCCAATCGGACGAACGCCGCCTGCACTCGACCGACGTGGGGTAAGCCCCTTCTCGGTCGTCAAATAAAAAGGGCCGCTCGCGAGAGCGGCCCTTTGTCTTGGCGGAAAGCTTTTCGTTCAGTGAAAGTGGAGATTCACGCCGGCCCGCAGCACGTTGTCGGTCACGTGCGAGCTGATCCCCAGCACGGCGAGGGTGCCGACGCCGGTGAAGCCGTCATTGATGTGGCCGTAGTCCATGTAGAGATATTCGACTTTCGCGCTCCACTGCTTGGCAAACATCCACTCCGCGCCAGCGCCCGCTGTCCACCCGGCGCGGTCGTTGTTGACGCTCGAGGACATCGCCGCTGTGAACGTGCCGCCCGGGGTCATAGCGACGACGTTGGTGGCGGCGGTGCTCCTGATCTGCGCATAGGCCAGACCGCCGGTCACGTAGAGCAGCCAATGTTCGCTTGGCTCGACGCCCAGCCGTCCGCGCACCGTACCGAACCACGGCATCTTTTGCGTCAAGGTTCCCGTCGTGGTGACGGTCGTGACCGCCGCGCCCGCGAAAATTTCCGTAATCGGCGGGAAAGTCGCTGAGCCGCGCTGGCCGGTGCCCTGGAAATCAGCCTCGAGGCCGGCGAGCCAGGTCCTGTTGAACTGCACATTGTAGCCGATCTGGGCGCCGCCGAGCACGCCGTCCATGTGCTGCGACGTGGAGAACGGCACAAAAGCGGGATCAGGATCGTTGTAAGACGTCCTCGATCGTCCCCAGCTGCCGCCAAGATTCAAGCCGATATAAGGGCCGGTCCACTCGTCCACCACCACCGGAGGCGGCGGCGCCTTGAGCGCCAAGTCGGCTGCGTTGGCCGCGTTGATCCCAGCAAAGCCGATGAGAGCTGTCGCTGCCAAAAGTAGCTTGTTCATGGGTGCCTCCCGGTCCGGGGCGTCTGCCGTCAGTCGGCAGAGATTTCACGTTATCAAACCGGCGAAGCAATTCCTGTGATACTTCGGCAACATTCCAGAAAAAAGCACGTACGGCTGGCTGGATGGCTCGACCGCTGGAACTTGGCGGAGAGTTCGCAATATTCGTCGTAAGTCAGGGGCGCGGCCGTCAAACTAAAAGGGCCGCTCCGATGAGCGGCCCTTTGTCTTCAGCGGAAAGCTTTCGTTCAATGGAAGTGATAGTTCACGCCGGCGCGCACAAAGTTGTCGGTCACGTGCGTGCTTAGATTGATCGGGGTGAACAACGGAGCCACGCCCGCAAAAGCGTTATTGATCGTGCCGTAGTCCATATAGAGATATTCGAGCTTCGCCGTCCAATTGCCGCTTATGACACCTTCGACGCCGCCGCCGGCGGTCCAGCCGGCCCTGGTTGTGTTGAAGTTATTGGCCAAGGCGCCGCCGGCGAAGGGGCCGCCAGCAACGGTGAGGGTCTCGCTGCTCTTGATTTCGCCATAGGCGAGACCGCCGGTGGCGTAGAACAGCCAAGTGGGACTTGCCAGAACGCCGATCCGTCCGCGGACCGTGCCAAACCAGGGCAGCTTTTCCTGGTCCACAAGGGTACCGGTGGTCGTGCATGGAAAGAGGGCGATGACGCCGCAAAAGCCGGCGACGCCGGCGCTGCTCGTCGCTGTGCCTCGCTCGCTGCTGCCCTGGATGTCAGCCTCGAGCCCCAACACCCAGTTGCTGCTGGCCTGCCAGTTGTAGCCGATCTGACCACCGCCAATCACGCCATCGAGGCGGGACGATGTCGAGGATAATACTGTCGGGCCAGCTCCAAAAGTGGATGTATCGGCGGCCCTGCCGAAGCTGCCGCCGAGGTTCACACCGGCATACCAACCGGTCCAGCTGTAAACCGGCGCCGGCGGAGGAGGCGCCTTGAGCGCCAAGTCGGCCGCGCTGGCCGATTGGATCGCGGCAAACGATGCGAGCATCGCGCCTGCGAAGAAAAGCTTTTTCATCGGATCGTCCCCCGGTTCGTGGCCCGTCGCGCCAGCGAAAGGAAATTACACACTAGCAAGCCGGCAACCCAATTCCTGTGATACTTCAGCAACATTCCGGAAAATAACGACATTCTGTGGAATAGCGCGATTCTTGGTACCGGCGAGAATCCGCAAACATCCGTCGAGGGTTAGCGGCGCCGGCCGGGTCGCTGGTGCGATGTTCCCGACGGTCAATTTCGCATCAGGCGGGATAGTCGTCCGGCGAGGCCAAGCGGCTTGGCACGCAAAGATATTGCAAGTGCGTTCCGCGCGATGTGTCAGCCGCCGGCCGGCGCGCTTGCCCCCTCCCAACCCCCTCGCTATATCTGCGCTAGGGCGCCGCTCCCGTCGGGGCGGCTTCTTTGTCTGAGCGCCGAATCGGCGCCGCGACAACATGGTGGAAGTGCCTGACCACGTGCAGTTCTCCGGTTAGGGCGCATAGCTCAGTTGGTAGAGCAGCTGACTCTTAATCAGCGGGTCCAAGGTTCAAATCCTTGTGCGCCCACCACATCAATCGACACGTCGTATCGATCAGAGCGGCATACGGAGCGCGGGAGCGGCGGTGCTCTCGATCATCACGTTCACACATGCGGGCTTGCCGCTGGCGAGAGCGCGTTCGATCGCGGCCGGCAGGTCACCGGCTCGCTCGACGTATTCCCCGTGTCCCCCGAGAGCGTTGACGACCTGATCGTAGCGCACCGGCAAAAGTTCGCAGCCGTGCATCCTGTTGGCGCCGTAGTCGCGGCGTTGGATTTCGCTTTCCGCATTCCAGCGCGCGTCGTTGCCGAGGATCGCGACGAACGGCAGCCTGCGTCGCACCGCCGTTTCAAATTCGGCAATGTGAAAGCCGATCGTGCCGTCGCCGAGCACCGCGAACACCGGCGCCTTGCTCTCGACCATGCGCGCCGCGAGCGCGAAGGAGAGCGAGCTGCCGATCGCGCCGGCGACGCCGTTGACGAGACGGCGGCGGACCGGGAGCATGCTCTGGCCCCACTGCGCGAATTCGCCGCCGTCGCAGATCAGGACGGCGTCCGGATCGCGCTCGACGAAAGGACGCAGGGTCCGAAAGACTTCGGCGGGATGCAGCCGGCCGGGCGTCGGCGATACGACGTCCTGCCATGATGCCGGCCTCATGTCGCGAGCACGGCGGGCTTCGGCGAGCCAGGCGGTGTTGCCGGCCTGCTTGGCGCCGGCGGCGAGCTTTGCCGCGGCCGAGGCCGGATCGGCAACACAGGCGAAGAGCAGGGCATCGCCTTTCTCGCGCTTGGCCCGCGCCGTCAACTCCGCTTCCGGATCGATGGCGATGAGTTTGACGTCGGCAGCAAAGCTCGGAGCGGTCGCCCATTTGAGCGAAAAATCCAGTACTTTGCCCAGCAGCACCACAAGATCGGCGCGCGTCGTCAGGTCGGGCAGGGCTCCGAGCGTCGCGTCCGCCAGGCCGCGCGGGCTCTCCAAAATTATTGCCGGCGCGCCACTCGCTGCTTCGAGCTTTGCCAACAGATCGCGTCCGCTCGCATTCGACATTTGCGGACCGGCGAAGATGATCGGACGTTTTGCGGCTGCGAGGGCGGTGAGAATCTTGGCGCAGTCCGCTTCGCCCAGCGCCTCGGGCGTTGCCGGCCCGTCGTCTGGCCACGTCACGGCGCTCTCGTCCAACCGCGCATCGAGTAAATCCGACGGCAAGCTCAAGTGGACGGGGCCGCGCCGTCCGGAGCATGCGATACGGATCGCCTCGCCGATATCACGGCCGAGGGATTCGACGCTGCCGGCCGTCCAGGATGCCTTGGTCACCGGCTTGGCCATCTCGGCCTGGCGCAATTCTTGAAATCCACCGCGACCGATCTCCCAGGTCGCGGCGTGTCCCGACAGCAGAACCATCGGCAATTCCGCGGCCAGCGCGGTGTACAAGGCGCCGACCGCGTTGGCATGACCGGGTCCGCCGGTGACCAAGGCGACGCCGGCTTCGCCGGTCAGGCGGCCATGGGCGTCGGCCATGTGCACGGCGGCGGCTTCGTGCCGCACGTGAACGAGGTCGATGCCGGCATCCAGCGCGGCGTCGAAGATCGACATGATGTGGTTGCCGGACAGCGTGAAGACGCGTCGGCAGCCGACACGGCAAAGCGAACGAGCGACGACGTCGGCGCCGCGTAAGGTGTTGCTCATCGTCTGCGCTGGACTTTCAATTTAGAACTCGCCTTGATGCTTTCGGGAGAAACCCGCGATCACAATACGCGGCGGCGGATTTCCTCGATGACGATGCTGTTGTCCTGCTCGCTGTCGCCGTGGTGGACGCAGGCCTGCAAAACGTCGGCGTGAATTTCCAGGAGCGGTAACTTCTGGCCGGCCTTGCGCGCCTGGTCGAGCATGAGCTGGGTGTCCTTGAGCGTCTGGCGGACGCGGCCTTCCGGTGCGAAATCGCCGCCGATCATTTTTGGTCCCTTGGTGTCCATGACCTGCGAGGCCGCGGCCGAGCGGCGCGCGACGTCGAGGAACGCCGCCGGGTCGAGCCCAAGGCGGGCGGCAAACACCAAACCTTCGGCGAGCGCCAGGCGGTTGAGGCCGAGAATGAGATTGACCGCGAGCTTGGCGCGGCCGCCGTCGCCGATCTTGCCGATGTGAAAACTCTTCGCGAACAGCGCGTCGAGCACCGGCGCGGCGTCAATCGCGATTTTTTGATCGCCGCCGATCAAGCCGACGCCGTCGCCCTGGCGGACTTGTTCGCTGGTGCCTGACACGGGCGTCTCGAGAAAACGCAGCTTGTCGCCGACGCGCGCGCCGAGCGCGGCAATGCGGTCGGGATCGCAGGTCGAGGTGACGAGCACGATCTTGCCGGCGGCGGCCGGGATGAGCGCGCGCTCGACCACATCCTCGACCTGCTCGGTGTTGAATACGGCGAGCACGATCGGCTCGCATTTTTGCGCGATGTCGGCAAGCGTACCGGCCTGCGCGCCGAAATTTTTCAGCCGCTCGTTCTTCGCCGGATCGACATCGAAGCCGATCACTGTAAATCCCGCCGCGACCAGGCGGCGGACATAGACCTCGCCCATCAGACCGAGGCCAATGACGCCGACGAGTGTGTGAAGAGGCATCGATTCAGTCCTTTACTCGTCATTGCGAGCGAAGCGAAGCAATCCAGCCTTTCCCGGGCTCCGCCTGGATTGTTTCGTCGCTTCGCTCCTCGCAATGACGGCCATTTAATCCAGCGGCGCGATGTTGAGATCGCGCGCCAGCGCATCGAGGCTGTCGCGCAACGCCTTTGGCATCGGCACGCCGTGGGCGCGGCGCTCCAGAAGTTTGGCGTGGCTCTGCTCACCCGGCAGAAAAATGCGCTCGACGCCAGGCAATCGCCTCGATCCGCGGATATCGCGGATCACCTGGTCGACGCTGCGCTTGAATTCCGCCGCCGGCATGAAGGCGTCGATCGCGATCGCCGCAATGGCCTGGCCGGTATTGGTCGCCTTGCCGGTCTCTTTGACGAAGTCGATCACGTCGCGGCCCAGCGCCGCGCGATTGAGCGCACCGGCTAGGATACCGATGATCAGGCTCAGCCCGTAACCTTTATAATCGCCGATCGGCAGGAGATGGCCTTCGTCGGCGCGCTTCGGGTCGGTCAGCGGCTTGCCTTCCTTGTCGATCATCCAGCCGACCGGCATCTGTTCACCGCGCTGCGCCTTGAGTCGCACCTTGCCGTAGGCGGCGACGGTCGGCGCCATGTCGAGCACGATCGCGGGCTCGTCCTGCGCCGGCACCGCGACCGCCATCGGGTTGGTGCCGAGCAGGCTCTCGCTGCCGCCCCAGGGCGGCAAGTGGTTGTTGCTGCCGACGGCGAAATAGAGCCCGATCATGTCGTGGTGCAGCGGCAAGGTGACATAGAGCGCCGCCGGTCCGGCGTGATTGCTCATGCGCGCGCCGACCCAGCCGATGCCGGTCGCCTTGGCTTTCTCGATGGCGAGATGCGCGGCGCGGCGCATCACCAGATGACCCATGGCATTGTCGCCGTCGAGCAGCGCCGCCGAGGGCCGGTCGCTGACCACGCGGATATCCGGCTTGGCGTTGACGCCGCCGCCGCGGATGCGGCGCACATAGAGCGGCAGCCGGATCACGCCATGGGTATCGCTGCCGCGAAGGTCGGCCTCGACCATGAGGCCGGCGACGGTTTCTGCGTCCGCTGCCGGCAAGCCGGCCGCGGTCAAAGCGCGGGCGATGAAGGCGGCGAGCTGGTCGCCGGCAATGCGCGTATCGTTCGTGGTCATGCTTCCCCTGCGTGGCGGAGACTGGTTTAACGCCCGGCCGCACCATAAGATCAAGCGACCTTGGGAGGTAAGCCCATATGAGTACGATGACCGCAGAAAAAATCGACACCATCAATGCCTGCTTCGGCACCTATCCGCAGACTGAGGCGCTGAAGGCGGGCCAGATCAAGTCCGACCGCGTGAAGCTCAATCTCACCGAGGTCAATCCGGTCTACAAGGCCTTCAGCATGATGGTGCGCGAGCAGAAGTTCGACATCTGCGAGATGGCGATCGTCAGCTATCTGCAAGGCAAGGCTTACGGCAAGCCGATCACGCTGTTGCCCGCGACGATGGTGGGCCGCTTTCAGCACGGCACCATGCTGTACAATTCCGAGCGCGGCACGGTGACGCCGGATACGCTGGAGGGCCGCCGCATCGGCGTGCGCTCGTTCGCCCAGACCACTGGCTGTTGGCTGCGCGGCATTTTGTGGAAGGACTACGGCCTCGACAACAGCAAGGTGAAGTGGGTGACGTTCGAGGACGCCCACATTCCCGAATTCAAGGATCCGCCCGGCGTCGAGCGCGCCGCCGACGGCAAGGACATGACCAAGATGGTGCTCGACGGCGAGCTCGACGCCGCGATCTTCGGCACCGTGCTGCCGTCCGATCCGCGGCTGAAAAGCGTCATTCCCGATCCCGACGACGCCGCCAAGGAATGGTACAAGAAATACAACACCGTGCCGATCAACCACATGGTGGTGGTGAAGAACGACGTGGTGAAATCCGATCCCGGCGCGGTGCGCGAAGTGTTCCGCATGCTGCACGACAGCAAGAAAGCCGCCGGCCTGCCGAAGCCGGGCGCCGTCGACACGCTGCCGTTCGGCTTCGATGCGGTGAAGCCCGCGCTCGAGCTGATGTCGAGCTACGCGCTGGAGATGAAGATCATTCCGCGGCGCTATTCGGTCGAGGAATTGTTCGACGACACCACGCGCGGCCTGCAAATTTAAGGCGGCCGCCCGCGGCATTTCTTGCCGCCGATCTCACACGACCGACGTTCATCTTTGACGCGTGCGAGCGTGCGCGCCTTGCAAAAGCCAATTGTCATGGTCCTCGCGGAATGTTACAATTCGTAACATTAACACCGGCAGGAAATGATGAGCGACGATCTCCCCGAACTGGGCGAACTCGAGCTGAAAGTCATGCAGCTGGTCTGGGCCCATGCGCCGATCACTGCGGAATTGGTGCGGGAGCGGCTCGACCGGCGGCTCAAGGAGTCGACGGTTCGCACCGTGCTGCGGCGTCTCGAAGAGAAGGGTTTCGTCAGCCACAGCATCGAGGGACGCACTTACGTTTTCAGCGCGACCCATGACCGCCAGCGCGTGGCGGCAAAAGCGGTGCATCGCATCGCCGACTGGTTCTGCGACGGCTCGATCGAGGAGGTTTTGGTCGGCATCGTCGATGCTAAAATGCTCGACAAAGAGCAATTGAAACTGCTTTCGGAAAAAATTGAAGCGGCGAAGCGGGGGAGGAAGTGATGTTGCCGGTCATTCTGGAAGCCGCCATCCGTTCCATGGCCCTTGCCGGCGTGATCTGGCTGGGCCTCAAGGCGCTGCGAATTGCCAATCCGCATATTCTGATGGCGGCATGGCAGATGGTGCTGCTCGCTTCGCTGTTCATGCCGCTGCTGGTTGGCTGGGTGGCGTTTCCCGTGCTGTCGGCCGCGCTGCCGTTGCCGCACGCACTCGCGATTGAATCGGCTGTTTTCTTCGCTCCGCCTCCGGCCCAAGTTGCACCGCAAGTGCCGGCTGTGCTGCCTGCGACGTCGCCGATCATCGATTGGCGCTTGGCCTGCTCGGCAATTTACGGGACCGTCGCTGCGTTCCTGATGCTGCGACTGCTGGTCGGCAGCGCCTTGACGTGGCGGCTGTGCCGGTCGGCTGCGCCGGTTCAGGAGGATTGGGCTGCCGGCCGCGACGTGCGCACCAGCGCCTGCATCCACGTGCCGGCGACCTTTGGCTCGACGATCCTCTTGCCTGCGAGCTACGCGCGCTGGGATGCCACGAAACGCCGGGCCGTCATGGCCCACGAATATGCCCATGTCAGCAACGGCGACTTCTACGTCTTGCTGCTGGGGGCGATCAATCGGGCCGTGTTCTGGTTCAGCCCGTTGGCCTGGTGGCTCAATAGCCGGATCGCCTATCTGGCGGAAGCGAGGAGCGATGCAGCGGCGATCCAGGACATCGAAGATCGCGTGCGCTATGCGGAAATCCTGTTGGGCTTCGGCACCCATAGCAGCCGCGCGACGATGAGTCTGGCCATGGCCGGGACAACGACCGTGCGCCCGCGCGTCGAGCACATTCTGGCCGAGACGATCCTGCCGAGAAAGCTGGGTTGGCAGGGCTGGTCGGTGGTCGCCGCCTGCATTCTCCCGTTGGTCGCGATCATGGCGGCAGTGCAGGCACAGGTGTCGTCGCCATCGCCGCAGACCGCGGTTTCGACGCCAAATCCAGCGGCGCTTCGCGATCGTCTGACGGAGCAGAAATTGCCGCGGCGGGAAGTTCCGATCGATCCGAACATCCTCGACAATTACGTCGGCTATTATCAGCTCGGCGCCTACAAGATTTTCACCGTCACGCGGCAGGGCGACCGGCTGTTCGTTCAGCTCACCGGCCAGGAGCTGCTACAGGTTTACCCTGAAAGCCCGCAGAAATTCTTCTACACCGCGATGCCGGCGCAGATTTCCTTCATCACCGATCCGCAAGGCCGCGCCACCGGCCTGATGCTCCACCAGAACGGCTTGGAGAATCCCGCCATGCGGGTCGATCAGGCGCAAGCGCAAAGCATCGAAGAAAGTTTTACGACGCGGCGCAAGGACACCATGCCTTTGCCCGGCACCGAAGTGGCGTTACGGCGACAGATCGAAGCCTTCCAGCAAGGCAAGCCGGATCTCGACGCCATGACGGATGGCGTGGCGGAAATCATGCGTTCGCAAACCGCTAAAATCGAGCGCAGCTTCGCCCTGCTGGGAGCGTTGCAAACGGTGTCTTTCAGGGGCGTGGGCTTTTCGGGCTGGGATATCTATGAGGCCAAATTCGCCAACGGCATTTTGATATGCCGGATTCTTTTGACGCCGGATGGGAAAATCACCGGGCTGCGGTTCGAGTGGGGCCCTTAAAGACCGCTGCAGCCGCCCCAGCATGATGGAAAACGGCCGTAAACCTTTGTGGCGGGCGCCCCAACAATACCTCAGATTCCGACACAATCGGTCACGCTCCCGCCGCCGCGCCGGGATGTGATGGTGCCTGGTCTGTGGGTCATGGGGTGTGGCAATGGACGGCCGGGGATCAGCCGCCATTCTTTCGGCATTGCTGTCGATATTTCTTCTGATCGCTGCGTGCGCCGATGCGGCCGCGGCGGACGTGAAGGATTCCGCGATCACGGTGACCGGAAATCGCCACGTCGGCGTGGATACGATCCGCTCGTATTTTCATCCCGCGGCAAACGGCAAGCTTGATCCCGCGGCGCTCGATGCGGCGCTGAAACAGCTCTACGCCACCGGGCTGTTCCAGAACCTGAAAATCTCGCGCGACGGCGACGCTGTGTTCGTGTCGGTCGTCGAAAACCCGACCATCGTCCGCGTCGCCTTCGAAGGCAACCATAAGATCAAGGACGCCGATCTCAAGAAGGATTTTCAGTCCAAGGAAAGCGGCCCACTGTGGCGCGCCTTCGTGCAGAGCGACGTCGAGCGCATCGGCGCGCTGTATCGCCTGCGCGGCTATTTCGAGACGCGCATCGTGCCGAAAACGATCAAGGTCAAGGACGACAGGGTCAATCTCGTCTTCGAGATCAAGGAAAACGAAAAGCTCGCCGTGCGGCAGGTCGTGTTCGCCGGCAACGCCGCTTTCCCGCGCAACAAGCTCATCGGTGTGGTCAAGACCGGCGTCACCAATCCCTTGAGCTTTGCGCTCGACAACGACAGCTACGATCCCGACAAGGTCGAGAACGACGGCGATCTCTTGCGCAAATTCTATCGCGCCCACGGCTACGACGATGTCCACGTGGCGGCCTCGTCGAGCTATGACGTCGGCAAGGCAGGCGTCGTCGTCGTCTTCAAGATCGACGAAGGCCCGCAATATCGCTTCGGCAAGGTCGATATCGAACTCGCACCTGAAGACCGTCGCCGCGCCGGAGCTGATGCAGCATCTGCGCACGCAATCCGGCGAAGTTTTTGACGCCGATGCGGTGGACAAGACCGTCGAGGATTTGGCGATGCAGCTCGCCAAAAGCGGCGAGCCGTTCGCCAATGTGCTCGGTGCGAACCAGCCGCTTGGCGGACCGCCACCTGATTGATCTGGTCTACACTATCGACCAGGGCAAGCGCGCTCTATGTCGAGCGCATCGAGATCCACGGCAATACCAAGACCCGCGACGCGGTGATCCGCCGCGAATTCGATTTTGGCGAGGGCGACGCCTATAATCGTGCGCTGGTCGACCGCGGCGAGCGCCACCTCAAGGCACTCGGCTATTTCAAGTCAGTGAAGATCGAGACCAAGCCCGGCTCGGCGCCCGATCGCGTCGTCCTCGACGTCGCGGTCGAGGAGCAGGGGACCGGCGATTTCTCCATCGCCGGCGGTTATTCCACGACCGACGGCTGGCTGGCGCAGGTCAGTATCAGCGATAAGAATTTCCTCGGCACCGGCGACATCGCCAAGGCTACGGCGATGTACGGCCAATATGCCCGCGGCTTCGATCTTGCCTTCACCGACCCATATGCGCTCGGGCCGCGGGTCTCGCTCGGCGGCGAGCTGTTCGGCAAGGACACGTTCTCTAACACCAATCAGTCCTATGACACGTCGCTTTACGGCGCCAAACTCTTGCTCGGCACGCCGCTGAGCGACCAGCTCGGCGTGACGTGGAATTACTCGATCTATAATCAGGGCGTGTCGCTGACCCGCAGGAAACGCCGCCTCGCTGCCGATCCAGCAGGCGGCGCAGGCCGGCCCCTCGTGGGTGTCCTCCATCGGCAACAGCGTCACCTATTCGACCCTCGACGATGCCAGGCACCCGACCGACGGCATCCGCGTCCAGACCAACAACGATTTTGCCGGGCTTGGCGGCGCCACAAAATTCGCGCGCACCACCGAAGACGTGCGCTACTACCATCCGATCGCCGGCGACGTGGTCGGCATGGTGCGGACGCAGGGCGGCTACATCACGCCGTGGGGCGGCCAGCCCTTGCCGCTGATCAACGGCTTCTTCGGCGGGCCGCAACTGGTGCGCGGTTTTGCGCCCAACGGGTTTGGCCCGCGCGACATCACGCCCGGCACGACCATGGATAATGTCGGCGGCAATGTTTATTGGACGTCGTCGGCCGAATTGCAGGCGCCGGTGCCGCTGGTGCCTGCGGACGCGCAATTGAAGATGGCGCTATTCTCCGACGTCGGCAGCCTGTGGGCCAACGGCGCCTCGAGCGTGTCGAACCTGAACGCGCTGTCGCCGTCGCAGCAGATCGCCAATTCGCGCGCGCTCCGCGCCTCGGCCGGCGCCAGCCTGATCTGGGATTCGCCGTTCGGGCCGCTGCGGGTCGACTACGCCTATCCGTTCGCCAAGCAGCCCTATGACGTGACGCAGCGCCTGCAATTTACCGCCGGCGGGTGGTGATCAACTCGTCATTGCGAGGAGCGAAGCGACGAAGCAATCCAGCTCTGCGCCGCAGCACTGGATTGCTTCGCTTCGCTCGCAATGACGGGTGACCTCACACGTATTTGAGCGTGATGCCGCCGTCGACCACGAGCTCGAGGCCGGTGACATAGCGGCTCTCGTCGCTGGCGAGGTACACCGCCGCCCAGGCGACATCCCAGGCATCGCCGCCAAATCCCATCGGCACTTGGCGGTCGCGGGCGCGCCACATCTCCTCGACGTCGCCGCCCGCATAGCTCTTGGCGAGGCCGGCGCTGTGTTCGACCATCGGCGTTTTCATCAAGCCGGGCAGGATGGCGTTCACCCTGATCCGTTTGCCGGCATATTCGACCGCGGTGGTTTTGGTGAGCTGGTTGATCGCGGCCTTGGTGGCGTAATAGGTGGCGTAGGGCACGCCGGTGTAGCGGATCGACGCGATCGAGGAGATGTTGATGATCGAGCCGCCGCCCTGCCGCTCCATGACCGGGATCACGTGCTTCATGGTCAGATAGGCGCTCTTGAGATTGACGGCGAAGACGCGGTCCCAGTCGGCTTCCGCAAGCTCGACGACGCCGCCGACCACGGCAATGCCGACATTGTTGTCGAGCACGTCGATGCGGCCGAAAGCCGAGACGCAGGTTTCGACCATTGCGGCGACATCGGCGGCCTTGCTGACATCGGCGCGATGCGCCGCGGCCTGGCCGCCTTCATCCTTTATGATCTTGGCGGTCTCTTCGGCGGCGGCCGGATTGATGTCGGCGCAGAACACGCGCGCGCCCTCGCGCGCAAATGCCACCGCCGTCGCCTTGCCGTTGCCCCATCCCGGCCCGATCGAGCCGGCGCCGACGACGAGCGCCACCTTGCCTTTGAGCCGATCGGCCATGGTTGTCCTCCCGTTTCAGCAATTCAGTTTTTCATTGTCTTGGCATCGAGCTCGCGCAGCTCGGTCTTGAGAATTTTGCCGTAATTGTTCTTCGGCAGCGCGCTCACGAATACATAATCCTTCGGACGTTTGAACCTGGCGATGCCATTGAGGCAGAGCGCATCGAGCTCGCCACGATCGGCCTCGCCGACCACATAAGCGACCACGACCTCGCCCCATTGCGGATCGGGCCGACCGATCACCGAAACCTCGCGGACGCTTGTGTGCTCGAGCAGGATTTCCTCGACCTCGCGCGGATAGATATTGGAGCCGCCGGAAATAATGACGTCCTTGGAGCGGTCCTTGAGCGTCAGATAGCCTTCGGCATCGAACGCGCCGACATCGCCGGTGTGCAGCCAGCCGCCGCGCAAGGTCGCGGCCGAGGCTTGCGGATTGTTCCAGTAGCCCGGCATCACCACGTCGCCGCGGCACAAAATTTCGCCGGTCTCGCCGGTCGGCACCGCGCGATCGTCGCCGTCGGCGGTCATCACTTCGAGGCAGCCGAACGGCCGGCCGGCGGAGCCCAGCCGTTCGGCCCAGCGCGGATGATCGCGGTCGGCAATCTCTTGCTTGGACAAGGTGGTGATGGTCATCGGGCTTTCGCCCTGACCGTAAATCTGCGCGAAGCGCGGGCCGAAGCGGTCGATGGCAGCGCGCGCGTCGGCGACGTACATGGGCGCGCCGCCCCAGATCATGGTCCGGATATGATTGGGGTTGCACGACGCGGGGCAGTCGACCAGCCGCTTGACCATGGTGGGCGCGGCAAACATCGACGTGCCCGGCCAGGCGTCGATCAGCGCCATCACTTCGTCGGCTTCAAAACCGCTCAATTCCGGCACCACGTTGACGCCGAGCCGCGCCACATGCGCCATCATGTAAAGGCCGGAGCCGTGGCTCATCGGCGCGGCATGCAGGAGCGGACTGCCCGGCGCGATGGGATTGACCTCGCTCGCATAAGCGAAGCTCGCCGCCGCCAGCACGCGATGGGTGAGCATGGCGCCCTTCGGCCGGCCCGTGGTGCCGGAGGTGTAGAACAGCCAGGCGAGGTCGTCGCCGTCGCGCGGCTGTGGCGCGATTGGATCGGCCGCGAACAGCGCTTCGTAGTCGTGGCTGCCGATCACGATCAGGCGTTCGAGCGTCGGCGGCGCGTGCGGCGCGATCTCGGCATCGAGTCCGTCGGAAGCGAAGCAGACGCGGGCGCCGGAATGCTGCAAAATGTAGCCGAGCTCGCGGCCGTGCAGCTTGGCGTTGGCCGGCACTGCGGCGAGCCCCGCATGCCAGATGCCGAACATGAGCTCGACATAGTCGGGGCAGTTCTTCGCCGCGATGGCGACGCGCTCGCCGGGTTTAAGGCCGAAGCGCTCGCGCAGCGCCGCCGCCAGCCGCGCCGCGCGTCCGGCGACTTCGCTGTAGCGCCGGATGACGTGCGCACCCAATCCCAGCGCCGGCCGATCGCCGTGACTCAATCCCGCGCGATGGAGCCAAAGCGCGAGATTCACGGCGTCAGCCCTTCCATAGCGGCGCGAATTGTGCGGCGACCACGTCCTCGTATTTCAACTCGCCCTGCAGCACGCCCTGACTGCGCAAAAATGCGGTCATGCCGGCGATGAAATCGCGCGACAGCGTCGCATCGTAATAGGGCAGATCGCGGCGGATCAGCTCGGTGATCAGGCCGGCTTCGGCCGGCGGAAACAACTTTCGTCCGACTTCGCCGGCGCGCGATACATCGGCCTTCAGCGCGGCCTGCGTCTTGACGATGGCGCGCACCGCCGCGGCAACCTTTTCGGGCGAACGCGCGATCAGCTGCGTCGGATCGCGGCGATGGCCGGCGCGGTAAAATTGAAGCACTGCTTCGGTCCGTCGCCGCGGCGGGCGTCGATGCACGACGGTGCCGTAGCCGCCGCGCACCGCGACCTCCGCGCCCATGCCGTTGGCCCAAAAGCCGTCGATCTTGCGGTCTTCGAGCGCCTTCGCCGCCATGACGCCGAAATTCGGCACGTCGCCGATGAGGCCCGGCACCGGCGCGATATTGACCTTGTCGCGTTCGAGATCGATGCCGGCCGCCATCAGCAGTCCGCGCAGGCCGGTATTGACCCATGGCGCGGCGCCGATGGTGCGGCCCTTGACGACGCTGAGATCGCCGCGCTTGGCGCCGAGATCGGAGCGCATCACCAGAAACCAGTACATGCCCTGGGCCTGGGCGGCGATCAGCTTGGCGCCCTTGAAGCCGGGAAACGCCGACGGCACCGCATGCGCCGCGCCGCCGACGAAATCGATCTTGCCGTCGCGCAGCGCTGCGTAGGCCTTGTCGACGGGGTAAACCAGCTCGAGCGAAACATCGAGCCCTTCGGCCTTGAAGAAACCGAGCTCGACCGCGGCCTCGGCAACGAAATAGGACGGCGAAATTTTGTCCGGGACTGCAAGTTTCATGATGATCATTTCTTCCCGTTCGAGCAACCAGCCGAATTTCTCCCGCGCCTTGCTGGCGACTTCCGGGCTCGGCGTGTTGCTCGGCGGAAATTTTTCGCGCCAGTGCCACGGCTTGCAGGCGTTGATCAGCGCCACCGAATGGGTGAAGTCGCCGGCGGCGCGGCGTTCCGGCGGGATCGCCGGATCGGCGCTGGAATCCCACGAGCCGGTGATGAACTGGATCGACTCTTTCGGATCGGTGCGCGTGAGCATCGCCCACAGCATCTGGTCGAGATTGGTGACGTCGACGTCGTCGTCGCACACCACGATGTATTTCGACGCATAGGCCGAGGCGCCGCATTGCGCCGCGATATGCGCGGCCTGCACGGCGTGGCCGGGATAGCGCTGCGTGATCGAGATCGGCGTGCAGCATGCGCGCGCCGCCGACTTCGTGGCACCACACCTGCTGCACGCCGGGCACGCCCGCATTGGTCATGTTCTGCTTGATCATCGCCGAGCGCATCACGGCGCGATAGCGCGCCATCTCGTCCGGGCCCGCCGCCCATCGGCGGCACGCCGACCAGGATCGGATCGTTGCGGTGATAGATCGCCTCGATGTCGAGCACCGGGATCGGCCGCTCGCCGCCGGCATAATGCCCGGTCCATTCGCCGAACGGGCCTTCGTCCTTTCGCTTGTCGGGCGTGACGAAGCCTTCGAGCACGATCTCGGCGTTGGCCGGGAACGGCAGGCCGGTGACCTTGCCGCGCACCATCTTGGTCGGCCGGCCGCGCATGCCGCCGACGATGTCGAGCTCGAACGTGCCGTAGGGCGCCTCGACGCCGCCGTAGAAGAACGCCAGCGGATCGCCGCCGAGCACCATCACCACCGGCATGGCCTCGCCGCGCGCCCAATATTTCTCGCGATGGATATAGCCGTGATGGCCGCGCGCGGTGACGAAGCCGACCGACTTCTTGTCGTGCACCATGGCGCGATAGGCGCCGGCATTGAGCCAGTTCTCCTCCGGGTCGCGGGTGATGCTGTAGGTGCCGGTGCCGATGTAGCGGCCGCCGTCCTTCTCGTGCCAGATCGGCGACGGGAATTTGGTCACGTCGATGTCGTCGCCGGTCAGCACGTTTTCCAGCACCGGCCCGTCGTCGACGATCTCATGCGGAATGCAATTTCGGGTCCACCAGATAGGCTTCGCGATAAGCGTCGCTCAATTCCCATTTGTTGAGGTGATCGGGAAAGCCGAGCGTCATGTTGCGCCGCGTGCCGGCGAACATGTTGAGCAGCACGCGAAAGCCCTTCGGGCAGCCGGGGATGTCGTCGAACACCACGCATGGGCCGTCCTCGGCGCGCAGGATCGCCTCGGCGGCAAGCCCGATATCCTCCTGCCAGCTGGCGCCCTTGACGTTTCGGACCTCGCCGAGCGCTTCGGCGGCGCTGAGCCATTCGCGCAGATCGTCGTAGGCGATCGCGGCTTTGATATTGCTGTGCTGGTTCATTGCTTACTCCGGGAGCACGGTCAGGATGGTGGCTTCGCCATGCTTGTCAAGGCGGCGACACCTTCGAGCAAGCCGTTTCCGACCACGCCTGCCCGGTCGCAAACGCCTCAATATCAGCATTCGCTGTGCAGATGTCCCGGAGATTGCCTTCCATGAATCGTATCGCGACAGTACGGTGTTTCGTCATAAAATGGGCGGCCGTCACATTTTCCGGATGCCGCTCAAGCCGGGAAAGCAGACGCCTGAGGGTGAGATGCTGCTCGCGGAGGCGACAGGGTACGCAGCGGGCGTCCGGCGGGCGGCGATGACGTTGTGCGCCGCCGTGCTCGCCGCCACCGCGGTCGGCGTGTGGACGAGCCCGCTCGCCGCGAAGGCGGCGCAGGACGTCCAAGCGCTCGCCGAGCAGGCGATCCACCGGCTCGATTTGCAGACCGAGCTGCTGCGCCGGCCGGAGCCGTTCGGGTTGAATCTGAACCTGCCTCCCGAAGTGCTTTGGCTGGTGGTCATCGTCGGCGCCGGCGTGCTGCTATACGCGTTTCGCGACATGATACCGATGCTGCGCGCCTAGCCACGGCGGGGCTTGGGTGGAGGACGAGGCCGGCGGATCGGACATGGGCTCGCGCGCGCCCGAGGTCGTGTTGGGCGCGGCCGACGAGCTCGCCGCACAGGGCCGCTTCGTCGAGGCCATGCACGTGCTCCTGCTGCAGGCGTTCGCCGAAATCCGCCGGCGGCTCGACGAACAGTTCGCCGATTCCATGACCAGTCGCGAAATCCTGCGCAGCAACCGGCTGTCGGACGATCTTCGCCGCCCATTGCGCGAGGTCGTCAGTCGCGTCGAGTGGACCTATTTCGGCGAGCATCCCGCCGCTCAAGACGACTATCTCGCCTGCCGATCGAGCTTCAGCGCGCTGACGCACGCCCTGCACAGGAGCGCGGCCGCATGACGGGCGACTCGATCTTTTCCCGAAAGCTGCTGATTGGATGGATCGTGGCCGCGGTGCTGACGTTCGCGGTCTCGCTCTATCTCATGGGCCGCAGAGATCAGAGCACCGACACCGTTGGGCCCAGCACCTTCTCGCGCTCAGCCATCGGCTATGCCGGATTAGCCGAAGTGCTGCAGCGGCTCGACATTCCCGTGGTCAAGAGCCGCTACGACTCGCTCGGCAAGCTCACTCCCGGAAGCGTTTTGGTGATCGCCGAGCCGCTTCCGGGCGGCAAGACCGAAGAGATCATGCGCACCTTGCTCAAAGCCGACACCATCCTGCTGGTGCTGCCCAAATGGACGGGCCAACCGAGCAAGAAAAAGTCGGGATGGCTCGGCGAGGCGATGGCGTGGCCGACATCCGATGTCGGCTGGGCGCTCCATCTGGTGGCGCCGCAGGCGGACGTGCTGGAAGTCGACCAGGCGGTCTGGACCACGAATGCGCTCAATCTCACGCCCGGTCTCGAAGCGCCGATCCACCTCATCCACGGCGATCGCCTGCAGCCGCTCATTGGCGACGCGGACGGCATGCTGCTGGGCCAGCTGACCGATCGCAAACGCAAGATCTGGGTGCTGTCGGATCCCGACGTCATCGCCAATCACGGCCTGGCCCGCACCGGCAATGCGGCGCTGGCGGTGGCGATGATCATGCGCCTGCTCACCGGCTCGGGCAGCGTCGTGTTCGACGAAACCATACACGGCTTTGTCACCGAGCCGGCAAATCCAATCCTGCTGCTGTTTCGCTTTCCCTTCGTGATGGCGACCATCCAGGCGGCGATCGCGATCGCGCTGCTGTTGTGGGCAACGCTCGGGCGCTTTGGCACGCCGCAGCCGGCGCCGCCGCCGCTGAGCGCCGGCCGCCAGGGACTCTTGGAGAATGTCGCCAAGCTGATCGAATTCACCGGTCATCAGGAGGTGATGGTCAGGCGCTACGTTCTGGAAACCGTGCGCGACGCCGCCCGTCAGCTGCATGCACCGCGCGAACTTTCGACCGCGGCATTGATCGGATGGCTGCAACGGGTCGGCACTGCACGCGGCGTCGATATCGACTGCGGCGCGCTGATCCGGCAAGCGACAACGCTCGGCGAAAGCCGGCGGCGCAACCCGGCACCGCTGGTGCAGCTCGCAAGGCAAATTCATCGATGGAAAGGGGAGATCATTGATGGACGTTCAGGAAATCCGCGCGATCGCTGACCGGATGCGGCGCGAAGTCCGCAAGGCGGTCGTCGGTCAAGACGAAGTCATTGATCTGATGCTGACCAGCCTTTTGGTCGGCGGCCACATCCTGCTTGAGGGCGTGCCGGGAACAGCCAAGACGTTGATCTCCCGCGCATTTGCCGCGAGCCTTGCGCTTCATTTCGGCCGCATCCAATTCACGCCCGACCTGATGCCCGGTGACGTGCTGGGCACGAACCTGTTCAATTTCCAGACCAACAGCTTCATTCTCACTCCAGGGACCCATTTTCACCCAGCTCCTGCTTGCCGACGAGATCAACCGCACGCCGCCGAAGACCCAGGCCGCGCTGCTTGCAGGCCATGAACGAGCGCATCATCACCATCGACGGCAAGGACTATGAGCTGGGCGAAGATTTCATGGTGGTCGCGACCCAGAACCCGATCGAGCAACAGGGCACCTATCCGTTGCCCGAGGCGCAGCTCGACCGTTTCCTGTTCAAGATGCTCATCGACCATCCCAGCCGCGACGAGGAGTGCGAGATCGTGCGCCGGCACGGGCACCGCTCCGCCATGCCGCGGCTGGAGGATTTCGGGCTCCAGGCCGTTGCCGATAGCGCGATGCTCGCGGCGATGCGCGAGGCGGTGACCCACATCCGCCTGTCGGATCCGCTGATCGATTACATCGTCGACGTGATCCGGGCGACCCGCGAGCATTCCTCGCTCGAGGTCGGCGCGTCGACGCGCGCGGCCAATATGCTGGCATCCGCCGTTCGCGCCTTCGCCGTGCTGCAGGGCCGCGATTTCGTGATCCCGGACGACATAAAGGTCCTCGCGCTGCCGGTGCTGCGTCACCGGCTCACCATGTCGCCGAGCGCCGAGATCGAGGGGCTGACCACCGACCGGATCATGCGCGAGGTTCTCGACCAGACGCCGGTACCGCGATGATCCGGCCGACGTTGCGAGCGGTTCTTATTTTCGCCGGCGGGATTCCGCTGGCGCTGTTCATCGTCATCTACGATTCAAGCCTATGGGCGCTGTCGTTCAATTACGGCGTGCTCGCTCTGCTGGTCATCGCAAGCGACCTGGCGCTGGCGTTGCCGCCGCGGCTGCTCACCGTCAAAATCACGGCTCCCGACCGGCTCTATATCGGCGAGCGCGGAGCAACCACGATAGCGATTGCCGCCGGCGGCTTCCGCCGGCCGACCCGCTTCGAGGCGATCGCCGAACAGCGCGGCGATATCGAGCCAGCGGAGGTGGTGGCGGGCGAGCTTCCGGCCGGCGGGGAGGCGCGGATCGCCTTGCCGGTGGTGCCGCGGCGGCGCGGCCGCGTGACCATCGACCAGATCTGGCTGCGCTGGCGCGGACCTTTGTCGCTCGTTGAATTCACCCGCCGTATCGCGGTGAACCGTACTATCGACGTGCTGCCCAATGTCCGCGGCGTCCACGGCACGGCGCTGCAATTCTTCATTCAGGAGGCGATCCACGGGATCAAGACCCAGGTTCAGAAGGGGGAAGGCACGGAGTTCGAGGCGCTGCGCGAACACGCGCCCGGCCTCGACAGCCGCTTCATCGACTGGAAGCATTCGGCGCGCCACCGCAAGCTGTTGTGCAAGGAATTTCGCACCGAGCGCAATCATCAGGTCGTCATGGCGTTCGATACCGGCTATCTCATGCTCGAGCCGGTCGACGGCATCACCCGCCTCGATCATGCAATCAATGCCGGATTGGTGCTCGCCTGGGTCTCGCTGCAGGGCGGCGATCTGGTCGGCACTTTTGGCTTCGACGCCCGGGTTCGGCAATTCATCGGACCGGTCCGCGGCGTGTCGAGCTTCGCCCGCCTCCAGCGGGCGACCGCCGAGCTCGACTATCATCATCAGGAAACCAATTTCACCCTCGGCCTGGCGGAGCTCGGCGCGCGGCTCAAGCGGCGCGCCCTGGTGATCCTGTTCACGGATTTCGTCGACACCGTCACCGCCGAGCTCCTGATCGAGAGCATGCAACGGGTTGCCAATCGGCATCTGATGGTCTTCGTCACCCAGCGCGGCTCGGTGCTGCAACGCGCCGTCGATGCCGCGCCGCGCCGGTTCGCCGACGTTGCGCAGGCGGTGATCGCGCAGGATTTTCTGCGCGAACGCAGCATCGTGTTCGAGCGGCTGGAGCGGCTTGGCATTCATTGCCTCGACGTGCCGAGCCAAGGCTTGCCGGTCGCGCTCATCAACCGTTATCTCCTGATCAAGCAACGCGGGCTGATATGACGCAAACCGCCGACGCGATTGGCGAACGCCTGATCGCCAACCTGGAGGACGCTCTGGGCGCCGGCAGGCCCAAGCTGGTGCTCAAAAGCCGTGAATTTCGCAACGGGCGGGAAGAGGGCTGGCGCGAGCTCGACGAGCTGGTCCGGCGCGTGGAACGGCGCGGCGTGCGTTCGCTCTCGCTCGACGAACTGCAACGGCTGCCGATTCTCTATCGCGCGGCGCTGTCCTCGCTCGCGGTCGCGCGCACCATTGCGCTCGACCGCAACCTTCTCCTCTATCTCGAGAATCTCGCGCTGCGCGCCTACCTTGCGGTGTACGGACCGCGCCTGAGCCCGGGTGCTGGGCTGCGTGCGTTTTTCGTTCATGACCTGCCGGCGGCGGTGCGGGCGGCGCGCTGGCACATCCTCGTCGCCACCTTGGCGCTCCTGGTCGGCGTCGCCGTCGGTTTCATTTTGACGGTTCAGGACGAAGCCTGGTTCTCCTCGTTCATGCCGGCGGCCATGGCCGGTGGGCGCGGACCGTCGTCCACGGCGGCGAGCCTGCGCGACAAGGAGCTGTTCGCGCCTTGGCCGGGCGCAGTCGAGGCCTTCGGCGTATTTGCCAATGTGTTGTTCAGTCACAATACCCTGGTCGGCCTGATGTGCTTCGGCCTCGGGCTGGCCGCGGGCATTCCGACGCTGATGCTCACCGCGTATCAGGGATTGGGCCTCGGTGCGTTCGTTGCGCTGCACTACAACCGCGATCTTACGATCGAGTGCTTGGGCTGGCTTTCGATTCACGGCACCACTGAACTAGGCGCCCTCATCCTGCTTTCGGCAGGCGGGCTGGTGATCGCGGACAAGATCCTGTTTCCCGGCCGCTATTCGCGCATCGAAAATCTGGCGTTGCATGGCCGCCAGGCGGCGCTGATGGGAGTCGGCGGCATCCTCATGCTGTTCGTCGCCGGCATCCTTGAAGGCGGCTTCCGCCAGCTGGTGCAAAGCACGTCGCTGCGCTTTGCCATCGGCTTAGGCGTAGGCGCGCTGTGGCTCATCTATTTCAGCCGTTGCGGCAGAGGCGCGCGACGATGACGACGGCGCAGGATTTTCCGGAAGGCGCTCCGTTGGCGGCCCACGAGCGGACCGCGCAATTCTTCGAGGGCGGGCGCCGTCGCAAGCGCGAGATCGTCACGCCGGAGGGCGTGCCGGTGACGGTTGAAATTGCCGACTACGGCGAGCGCCTCGTCGCCTTCACGATTGATTTCGTGATCTGGACGTTGCTCACGTTCGCGGTCTACATCCCGATCTTGGCGCTGATCGGCAAGACCGGCGGCATCCTGATCGCGATCTCGATTGCGCTGTTCCTCGGCTTTCTCGTCCGCAACCTGTATTTCATCTATTTCGAGCTGGCTTGGCAGGGCGCAACGCCGGGCAAGCGCATCGTCGGCCTGCGCGTCATCGACCATGGCGGCGGCCCGCTGATCCCATCCGCCGTGATCGCGCGCAACCTTACGCGCGAGGTCGAAATGTTCATTCCCTTGGGTGTCCTGTTGCAAGGAGGCCAATCCATCAACGGCGCGGTCGACTGGAAGGAGCTTGCCACCGCGGCTTGGCTGCTGTTCTCACTCGCTATTCCAGTCATCAACCGCGATAGAATGCGCGGCGGCGATCTGATCGCGGGCACCATGGTCGTTTCGCTGCCGAAGCGGGTGCTGTCGAGCGATCTGGTCGAGCGCGCATTGCGATTTACTTTTACGCCCGCGCAACTGCGGGCCTACGGCGCGTTCGAGCTGCAAGTGCTCGAGGAATTGCTGCGGCGTCCGCACAACCCCGAGACCGCGCGGGTCTTGGACGAGGTCTGCGACAAGATCTGCCGCAAGATCGGTTGGAGCAATCCGCTGCCGCGCCAAGACGTGATCGCGTTCCTGCGCGACTTCTACACCGCCGAGCGCGCCTTCCTCGAGCGCGAGCAGCTGTACGGCAAGTCACGGCCGGACAAATACACCGGCCCGGCCGCAAGCGCATGATCCGGCGCGGCGGATGGATCAAGTCCATCCAATGATTTGCGGCGCGATTTCACGTCTAGTCGAACACGGCGGCGATCTGGTCGGTGTCGACGCCCTCCTTGGCAACCCGCAGATCGTGATAGATCACCACCACCATGATCGCATAGAAGGCGCCAAAGACCGCGCTCCAGGCCAAAAACACGATCCACGCCAGGGTGGGACCGCCGATAAGACGGGACAATCCAGTCAGCACGGACTGCATGATCCCCGAAACGAACATCGCCAAAAGCCAGAGTCCGAAAATCTTCCAGCGATGTCCCTTGGTCAGCTGCGCGCTGCGGCTCATGCTCTTTCCGGGGCCAAGCCGCTCGACGACGCAGGCCGGCATCGCAACCAGCAACATCGTGGCCACGATGAAAGCAGGAAACAGCAAGAGGATGCCGGCGAGCGCGGTGAGAATTGCCACGCCGATCGCCACGCCCAAGACGGGAAAAAATCGGCGTAAGCCGATCCGGAGCGATTCCATCAGATGCACCGGCTGGCCGCGCATGTCCTCGAACGCGCCGTAGAGCACGATGGCTTGGCTGAGTGCATTGAGCACCATCGCCAGACCAAAGCCGAGAAGGAGCCGGACGGCGGAGGCGCCGGGGGTGACAGTGGCGGGGTTGAGAACTCTGGCGCCTGGCGTGAAGACGAGAAGGTTCGGCAGGGCGGCAATCACGGTCACGAGGCAGAACGGCAGCAGGTTACGCGAAAACACCGAGAAAGTTCGGTTCAATACCCGGCCGGCGCGGAAATCGCCTTCGGCGAAGTGTTGCGAAGTATCCGTCATGATCCCCCCAGATTGGCTAATGCCAACTCCGAGTTTAACTTTATCACCGTTCAATCGACCATCCAATCGCCGCAGCACGGCTGCCAACAGGAATTGCTCTGCCGCAGGCATGTCCGCGGCGGGCTTGTCAGTGCTTGGCGACCGGCCTGGACGCGCCCGCGGCAACCATGCTGGGATGCGATGACCGTGGCCAAGGGTGGCGATGACAGCCACACGGTGAGGGCCGATCGCATGACCGGGCGTTTTTTGACGATTACGGTCGAAAAAATCGGGCCGGTCGCGCGTCTCACCCTGGCCCGGCCCGAGCGCGCCAACGCGCTCAATGCAGCCATGCTCGGCGAAATCGGCACCGCGCTTGACGAGATCGAGCGCGATGCCGCCTTGCGCGCGCTGATCGTCACCGGCGCCGGCGCGGCCTTCTCATCGGGTTTTGATCTCAAGGAGCAGATGGAACGCCGCCCTACAGGCGTTGAATCCTGGCGCGCGATCCTGCGCAAGGATTTCGACACCATCATGCGCTTTTGGCATTTCCCGCTGCCGACCATCGCGACGGTGCGCGGGCCATGTCTTGCCGGCGCTTGCGAGCTGGCGCTGGCTTGCGACATCACCATCGCCGCGGACGATGCATTCTTCGGCGAGCCGGAGCTTAAATTCGGCGCCGGAATTGTCGCCTTGATATTGCCGTGGGTGGTCGGCCCCAAGATCGCCAAGGAGATCATCCTGTTGGGCGAGGACCGGATTTCGGCCGCCCGCGCCCAGGCGATCGGCATGGTCAATCGCGTCGTGGCGTCGGATGAGCTCGATCGCGTCGGGCTCGCCATGGCGAACCACATCGCGGCGATCGATCCCAATCTCGTCAAGCAAACCAAGCGCGCCATCAATCGGTCCTTCGAAGCGCGCAATATGCTGGACGCTCTCGAAGAGGCGCTGGCCATCGATCTGGCGATCGAAGGCGCCGGCTCGCCCGACAAAATCCAGTTCATGGAGATCGCCCGGCGCGACGGCCTCAAAGCCGCGCTGGCCTGGCGCGATGCGCGGTTTCCCGGCCGCACCGCATGAACGCGCTCGGCAAAATTCTCTCCGGCGCGCTCAAGTCCAGTCAGGCGATCGAAAGCGCGGACGGCAACGCGGTGGCGGGCAGCAACCTGTTGCGCCTCGCCGAACAGGCAAGACGCACGCTTGCCGATCGCGGCGTCGCGCCGAACGAGCCCGTCCATGTCGCGATCGGCAACAGGCCGACCGATCTCGGCGCACTGCTCGGCGTCTGGCAAGCCGGCGCGGTCGCGGTGCCGCTTCACGTCTCCGCGGCAGCATCGACTGTCGCGCGGGTTGCGCGCATCTCTCGCGCGCGATTTGCCATCGACGGCGAGCGGCTCGACACGATCGGTCCTGCGCCGCCGCCGGATCGCGCACTGCTGCGCGACGCCGCTCTGGTCATCTTTACCTCGGGCAGCACCGGAGAGCCGAAAGGCGTCGTCATCGGTCATCGGCGCCTGGCCGACAAGCTCGCCGTTCTCGACCGTCTTTTGAACGTCACGACGAACGACGTCGTGCTGTGCCCGTTGCAGCTCACATTCATCTTCGGCCTTTGGGTGAGCCTGCTCACGCTGACCAAAGGTGCACGGCTGATGCTGGTATCGAAATTCACCGGCACGGCCATGGTGCGCGGTCTCAACGAAGCCACGATCTTGGCCGGAGTGCCGTCGATGTTCCGCACTTTGCTGGCTTTCGCCGACATCGAAGCGCCGAAGCTGCGGGCGATGTGGAGCGGCGGCGAGGTGCTGGCGCCGACACTCGCTCGTGCCATGGGGCGCTTCGCGCCCGCGGCGATCCATGATCTCTACGGCCTGACCGAAACCGGCTCGTGTGATTTCCATCTGGGCCCCGCCGGCCAGCCGCAAAATTTCGGCACGATCGGGCACCCGACCGACGGCGTCACATTTCGGATTGCGCGGGACGGCGCCGCCGTCGCGGAGGGCGCAACCGGCGAACTGCAAATCCGCACGCCGTTCGGCATGCTCGGTTATCTGGACAATCTTGCATTGACGGAGGCCGCGTTCGACGGCGGCTATTTCAAGACCGGCGACCTGGCGCGGATGACGGCGGACGGTGCTGTCGCGCTCGTCGGGCGCGCCAAGGACATCATCTCGCGCGGCGGCAACAAGATTGCGCCGCTCGAGATCGACAATCTTTTGGCGGAGCACCCCGAGATCGCGGCGGCGCTTTGCGCCGGCGTTGCCGATGCGCGCCTCGGCGAGGTCATTCACGCCGTCATCGTCACGCGCGCCGGTACAAGCTTGGATGCCACAGCCTTGCGCGACTGGCTGCTGGCGCGCACCGAGCGCTTCAAGGTGCCGGACGTTTTCCACTTCCGCGACGCGCTGCCGAGCGGGGCGAGCGGCAAAGCGGACCGCAGGGCGGTGGCGCAACTCGCGGCGCAGACGAGCAATCGGCGTTGACAACAAGGCGGAAGCCGCGCCGATAATGGTGCAATGGAGGGGCCGGCGCCAAAAATTCGCCGCCCGCGAATGGAGGGAGCAATGAATCGCCCAACCCAAGGATTCCCGCCCATCCTCGACAAGCGCGGCGCGCCGCATGTGCGCCGCTTCGATGAACAGCGCTGGCTGATCGACAACATCATCCGCGCCAACGGCATCGACTGGGACCAGCCGCGCTCGCTCTATATCCACCTGCCGTGCGGCATCGAGGCCAACGCCGATTTCGCCACGATCCGCGAGCGGGTGAAGAAGATGGCCGATATCGGCCCGGCCTTCGCCGCCGTGGCCAAGCGCCGCGAGGCCAAGGCCAATGCGGCGGCGCTGGCCGACCGCAAGGTCACCGCGCGCGACAATTTCTTCATGGCCGCGGTGCATTGGGGCGCGGCGCAATGGCCCTATGACGAGAACGACGAGACCAACGTCGCCTACAACAACAAGAAGCGCGAGTGCTACGCCAAATATGCGACGCTTGCCGATCATCACGTCGAAGCGGTGTGGGTGCCGTTCCAGGACAAGGCGATCCCGGCCTGGCTGCATCTGCCGCCGGGGCACACCGGCGGCAAGCTGCCGGTAGTGATCTCGATTCCCGGCATGGACAGCTACAAGGAGATCCAGGTCGCGCTCTATGGCGACAAGTATCTCAACCGCGGCATGGCGGTGCTGGCGATCGACGGGCCCGGTCAATACGAGGCGCCGATGATCGGCCTGAACTTCACCATGGAGAATTGGATGGCGACCGGGCCGGCGCTGGTCGATTGGATCGCGGCGCGGCCGGAGCTCGACGTGACGCGGATCGGCGTCGCCGGCACGAGCTTCGGCTCGCTGTTCGGCACCGTTCTGACAGCTCATGAGTCGCGTATAAAGGCCTGCGCGGTGATGTCGGTGTGTCATGAGCCGGGCTGTCACACGATTTTCCAGGAAGCCTCGCCGACCTTCAAAAAGCGCTTCATGTACATGTCGGGCATCACCGACGAGGATGCGTTCGATGAGTTCCGCAAAAAGATCACCTGGGAAGGCCACGCTAATAGGATCAAGGTGCCGTATCTGTGCGTCGCCGGCGAAGCGGAGGAGCTGAGCCCGCTGGAACATTCCGAGCGGTTGATGGCGGCGCTGCAGGGGCCGAAGCAAATGGTGGTCTATCAGGAATCGCGCCACTCGGTCGGCAACGTTCCCGCCGCCAATCTCGGCCCGTTCCCGCCGATCCTGCTCGCCGACTGGCTCGCCGACCGCCTGGCGGGCAGGGCCTTTGTCAGCGAGCGCTGGTACGTCACCGGATCGGGCGAGATCAACAAGACGCCGTATTGAGGTGCCGTCATTCCGGGGCGCGCTCAG
The DNA here is from genome assembly GCA_963831975.1 of uncultured Alphaproteobacteria bacterium. Lineage (GTDB taxonomy): Bacteria > Pseudomonadota > Alphaproteobacteria > Rhizobiales > Xanthobacteraceae > BOG-931. Next base: position 33,137 of record CAWHSO010000007.1, on the reverse strand, counting down.
CGCGAACCCGGAATCCATAATCACAGTCAGAGCCGGTTCTGCACGGACGGTGGTTATGGATTCCGGATAACCGCTTCGCGGTTTCCGGAATGACGAGGAATGGCGCTTCCGGATTGCGCCTCGCTCAGTCCGAACTACGGGTCGATCATGAAACGTCGAGACTTTCTGCATTTGGCCGCGGGCACCGCTACATTGGCGCTGCCGCGCGTCGCCATGGCGGACACTTATCCGTCGCGGCCGGTGCGCGTCATCGTCGGCCTGCCGCCGGCCAATTCACCCGACATCATCGCGCGGCTGATCAGCGGATGGCTGTCGGAGCGGCTCGGCCAGCCATTTGTCGTCGAGAACCGGCCGGGTGCCGCCACCGGTATCGCCACCGAGCTCGTGGTGCGCGCGGCGCCCGACGGCTACACGCTCCTCCTCGTCGTCGCCGGCAATACCGTCAACGGCGCGGTGTTCAAAAATCTCAACTACGATTTTGGCCGCGACATCGCGCCGGTCGCCAGCATCGGCGGCATCCCGCTGGCCATGGCGGTCACGCCGTCGTTCCCGGCCAGCACGGTTGCCGAATTCATCGCCTATGCCAAAGCCAATCCGGGCAAGGTCTATATGGCCTCGTCGGGCAACGGCAGCGTATTGCACGTCGCCGGCGCGTTGTTCGAGATGATGGCCGGCGTCGATCTCACGCATGTCCCGTATCGCAACAGCCTGTTTCCCGATCTGCTCAGCGGACAGGTGCAAGTCACGTTCAGCCCGGTGCCGGCGGTGATCGGCTACGTTCAAGCGGGCAAGCTGCGGGCGCTGGCGGTGACGACGGCGCAGCGCCTCGATGTCTTACCCGACGTGCCCACTGTGGCCGAATTCGTCCCCGGCTATGAGGCGACCGGCTGGCTCGGTCTCGGCGCGCCGAAAGGCACATCGGCCGGTGTGATCGATACGCTCAACACCGCGGTTGCGGATGGGCTCGCCGACCGAAAATTCAAGGTGCGGCTCCGCGAATTGGGCGTCGTCGTCAATCCGATGACGCCCGCCGAATTCGCAAGCTACATCGCTTCGGAAACCGAGAAGTGGGCCAAGGTGGTGAAGTTCGCCAACATCCAGCCGGAGTGATGGCGCTACGCCGCGCGCTTGAGGCGCGCCAGGCCGCGCCGGATGCAGCCGCGTTTCACCAAGAGCCAGCGGAAGACCCGTGCGAGCCAATCGGGCGCGCCCGCGTAACGCAGGATCTCGACGCCACCTTCGATGTAACGTTCGCGGAATGCGGCGCTGGTCCAATACTCGCCGGTAGCGCAGAGCGCCAGCGTTCGCTCCGCCTGGTCGCGCACGGCCTCGCCGTTCGGCAATTTCGCCCCGAAGGCAATCTCGCGGCGCAAACAGATTTCCTCGATGCGCGGCCGCTGCGCTTCCTCGTAGCGTATGCCGCGGCGCCAGAGGCGGGCGTGGGTGGCTTCGTGGACGATGACGGCGGCGAGCAGTTCCGGTGTCGTCGTCTCGGCAAGGCAATAGCGGGTGTCGATCTCGCACCTGTAAGTTCTGTTTTCGAAGCTTCCGATGCTCCAGGGCAGCAAAAGCACCCAAACGCGCTGCAGATCGCGGAGCAATCGGTTGTAACGAATGCGGTCGTAGCGCTTGATGAGTAGCAGCGCCTCCTCGATCCGGTGCAGGATCGGCTCCGCCTCGGGTTCCCAGGTGCCGATCCATAGCCCGTCCAGGTGTCGGCTTTTTGAAAAGCGCAACATGATCCGGACGGAAAGACGTGGCCGGTCCGCGCGCTCGGTTTTGCCTCGTTTCATGCGCCGGCCTTTGGTCACGGCCAACAATGCAAGCCGTGGGCGTGAGGGTCAGCAGGCGCGGTGAAGAAATCGTGTCGTCGTGCGCTGTACGCGGAAGGGGGACGTTAATTCGGCGATCGTTGTTAATCAAGCCTTGCCTGTGGATCGCGTTTGCCGCCGCATGCCGAGCAGGCCACGCGGGAAAAACAGCACGACCAAAATGAAGATCACGCCGATGAACGACATCCAGTTCACCGTCATCGACGAGATGTAGTCCTGCAGCATCACGAACAAGGCGGCGCCGACCAGCGGGCCCCAGAACGTGCGCATGCCGCCGATCACGGTCATGACCACGAAATAGCCCGACAGCGAATAGTGCAAGGTCAGCGGATCGGCGAAATTGTTGAGCAGCGCATAGAGCGTGCCGGCAAGCGCGGCGATGAAACAGGAGATCGAGAACGATATCCAGACATGCCGCTCGACCGGAATGCCGAGGAAGCGCGCGCGGCGCTCGTTCTCGCGGATCGCGACCAGGGTGCGGCCGAACGGCGAGCGCAGCAGCAAGCCCATCAGGCCGACGGCGGCGGCGAAGATCACCAGCAAGAAGAAATAGAACCTGGTCTCGCCATTGGTGATGTCGAACGTGAAGCGGCCGAAGCCGATCGGCTCGCGATGGAAATCGCGCAAGCCATCGAAGCCGCCGGTGAAATCGTTCCAGCTATAGGCGAGGTAATACCAGAGCTGGCCGAAGGCGATCGTGCACATGGCGAAATAGACGCCGCGGCGGCGCACGATCAGCATGCCGAACAAGGTGCCGGCCAAGCCGCCGAACAAGGTACCGGCCAGCATGGCGAGCGGCGTCGAGTGCACGAGGTAGCGCAAGGTCAGGCCCGCGCCGTAGGCGCCAAGGCCGAAATAGGCGGCATGGCCGAAGCTCAATACGCCGGTGAAACCGAGCAGCAAGTTGAGCCCCATGGCCGCCAGCCCGAACACCAGCACCTTGCTCGCAAGCGCGGTGTAGCCGCCCAGAAGCGGCAGCCAGAACGGCACGGTGGCCAGCACGGCCCAAATGGCGACCAGCGCCAACAGGTCTTGGCCTTGCGGGAAATGGATTTTGGCTCGGGCCAGGAAGGCGCTCATGAGAACATGCCTTCCTCGCCCAACAGCCCGCGCGGCCGCAGCAGCAGCACCGCCATCAGGATGGCGTAGATCACCGCCTCGCTGGCGGCCGGATAGAACACGGTGGTCAGCGCCGCCGCCATGCCGATCAACAAGCCGCCGCATAACGTGCCGATCAGGCTGCCGACGCCGCCGACGATGATGGCGATAAAGCTCGGCATCAAGAGATCGTCGCCCATGTTCGGGTTGAGCCCGATCTGGCCCGCGGCGAGCACGCCGCTCAGGCCGGCGAGCAGGCAGCCCACGGCGAAGTTGAAGGTACGCAGATTGCGCACATTGACGCCGAGCGTCGCCACGGTTTCGAGATCGAAGGTGCCGGCACGGATGCGAAGCCCGATGCGGGTGTGGCGCAGGAAGGCGAACAGCCCAAGCACGGTGACGATGACGATGGTCACCATGAAGACGCGATACCAGGTGATGAAGAACAAGGCCGGCGTGATCGGTTGCGCCAGCATGTCGGGCAGGCCCATCGGCAGGCCGTTCGGGCCCCAGATATAACGACAGGCATCCTGGATGACGAAGGCCAGGCCGAAGGTGAGCAGCAGGCTATAGACCGGATCTCGGTTATAGATGCGGCGGATCATCAGCCGCTCGACGGCAACGCCGAGCAGCGCTGTGAGCAACGGCGAAACCAGCAACGCGCCCCAATAACCCAGCGTCGGCGACAACATGTAGGCGAGATAGCCGCCGAGCGCCAGGAAGTTGCCGTGGGCGAAGTTGATGACGTTGGAGAGATTGAGGATCAACGACAGCCCGAGTGCCATCAGCACGTAGAACGCGCCGATGATCAGCCCGTTGGTGACGTTGAACAGTATGACCTGCCACATCTGCCGCTCTGCGTTCGATTGTCTCGCCGCAACAAGCTTCAGATCAGGCCGGCTGCTCCATCTTGCATCCGGTATCGGCGACCGAACCGGCGGCTTCCTCGCCCGGCACCAGCGCCGCGACGGTGAAGATGTCGTCGGGGCCCGACTTCGGCGGATGCGCTTCGCCGACGAAGATGTTCGGCATCAGTTCGTGATCGCCGGCGCGATAGCGCACCTTGCCGGGTTGCAATGCCACGTCGGGCGGCAGCTCGTAATCCTCCAGCGCCTTGGCGAGTTTCGGACCCTCGAGCGACTTCGCCTTGTCGGCGGCGAGCCGCACTGAATGCATCGACACATAGCCGAACCAGTCGCGCGCCGACGGCGTCTTCTTGGTGGCGGCGCGGTAATCGGCGACGAACTTCACCACCTCGGGCACGTTCGGTTGATTCCACCACCATTCCATGTCCCACCAGCCGGTTTGCGCCTCCGGCGACACCGCCTTGACGGTTTCGAGCTCGAACAGCGCGCCGCCGAGCGCCATTTCCTTCTGCATGCCGAACTGGGTGAATTGCTTCATGCAGTTGATCTGGGTCAGCCCGCCCATATTGTTGAGCAGCACGTTCGGCTTGTAGCCCTTGGCCTTGATCAGGGTGGCGGAGAAATCGGTGTTGTTGATCGGCAGGTAATCGCCGTCATAGGTGCCGCCGAGCTTGGTCAGCGCCTTGATGAAGCCATCCTGCAGGGTGTGGCCATAGGCGTAATCCGGCGTGATGAAGAACCATTTCTTGCCGAACCGTTTCACCAGCTCCGGCGTCACCGCGTTGGCGTCCATCGAGGTGGTGTTGCAGACCCGGAATACGTTCCATTTGCAATTGGTGCCGGTGATCGGATCGGTGTGGCCGCCGGGCACGATGTGGAACACTTTCTTCTCGGACGTCACCTGCGACATGGCGTAGGCGATGCCGGAATTGACGTCGCCGAGGATGACGGCGACCTCATCGCGGTCGATCAGCTTGCGCGTCTTCTGCACGCCGGTGCCGACGTCGTTGGCCGAGTCCTCGACCAGGAGCTGGACCTGGCGGCCCAAAATGCCGCCCTTCTTGTTGATCTCAGCCTCGGCATATCGGGCGCCGTCGACCTCGCTTTGTGCCAGCGCCGACAACACGCCGGTCAGCGGATTGACCATGCCGATCTTCACCGGCTCCTCGCCGAGCGCGCTGATGATGAACGGCGCGGCGATGACTTGGCTGGCGCCGAGCGCAACGCCGGCCTTGAGCAAGCTGCGACGGCGTATCGACATGTCGAATCGTGACATTCTTATCCTCCCTGATGTCGGTGACTTGTTTCTTATCGTTCTTGTGCCGGGGCTCGCCCATGCCCAGGCCGCAAACATCTTCTACTCCGCCTTTGGGACGGTCAAGGCGATGAGGGCGCTCGGCAGATGCGACATAAGTCGCATCGGCGTGCGGGATTCGCCTTTTTGGGCCGATGGTATATGACCGGCGCGGCATTTTGCCTGCTGGATGATCATGCCCATGGACGTTTTCGAAGCCGTCGACTCGCGCATCGCCTGCCGCTGGTTTCTCGACAAGCCGGTCGATGCCAAAATCGTCCGCGATCTCATTTCGCGCGCCGCCCGCGCCGCCTCCGGCGGCAATCTGCAGTCCTGGCAGGTCTATGCGCTCGCCGGCGCGCCGCTTGCCGTGCTCAAGCGCAAGGTCGCGGCCCATGTCGCCGGCCGCGATCCGCGCCACGACGATGCCGAATATCCGATCTACCCGAAGACCATGTGGGAGCCGTACAAGTCGCGCCGCGAGGAGCACGGCGTGCAGCTTTACGGCGCGCTCGGCGTCGCGCGCGACGATGCCGAGGGGCGCCTTCAGCAATACAAGCGCAATTTCGAGTTCTTCAACGCGCCGGTCGCGCTGTTCATCGCCATCGACCGCAAGCTCGGTCCCGGCCAATGGGCCGATCTCGGCGGCTATATCCACGCTTTGGCGTTCCTCGCCCGCGGCTACGGCCTCGATACCTGCCCGCAGGAATCCTGGGCCCGCATGCACCGCATCGTCGGCGCGTTCGTCACCATGCCGCCGGAACAGATGCTGTTCTGCGCGGTGGCGATCGGCTACGGCGACCACGGCCATCCGGCGAACAGTTTTCGCTCGCCGCGAGCGGAGCTTGCGGAGTTCTGCAAGTTTTTTGGTTTCGAGTGATGTAGCCCGGATGGAGCGCAGCGTAATCCGGGGCGGCCGTGCGGCCGGATAATCCGTTCCCGGATTATGCTGCGCTCCATCCGGGCTACGATTCATACAAATCCCGCGGCATGCTACGAGGAAAAATGAAGGAAGCGGAACGCCGGCAAACTGAGCGGGCGGGTTCTCAGCATGGATTGCCGGATCAAATCCGGCAATGACGATGGAAAGCGAGCTTGCTAAGGGGCTTCTGAGGGATCGCAAAAATCGCTACCGTTGAGGCGGTTTGGAGACGACACGGCAAACGCCGTGCTGCCAAGGGAGGAAGTGACCATGCGTAAATCGATCATCATGTCCGGCACTGCGGTCGCGGTCGCCGCCGCCTGGGCACTGCTGCAGGTAGGTAGCCATCAGGCCGCGGCGCAGTCCGGACAGTTCTACGTCATCACCGCCGATTTCGAAATCGTGGCGGCGGACTTCGACAAATATGTCGCGTTGGCCAAGGAGAACGCTGCGGCTTCGATCAAGGACCCAGGCTGCCATGAGTTCAACATCGCAGTCTCGCCGAAGAATCCGAACCACGTCTACATCTTCGAGATCTGGGAGAGCGCAGCCGCCTTGGACGCGCACCGTGCGAGCGATCATTTGAAGGCCTACCTGAGCGCCACCAAGGACATGGTGGCCAAACGTGACATCGTGCCGATGTGGTCGGTTGCGGTGAATGGCAGCTCGCCCGCACAGTCAGGCCTCCTCATTAACGCAGTGAACCTCGACATCGTGCCGGCACAGTTCGACGCGTTTATGGCGCTGGCCAAGGTCAACGGTGCGGCGACGCCCAAGGACCCCGGAGCTCACGAATTCAATATCGTGGTGTCGCAAACTGACCCGCATCACGTGATGTTCTATGAGGTCTATGACAACGCCGCCGCGTTGGATGCACACCGGGCAACCGAACATTTCAAAACGTACGCGGCGGGGACCAAGGACATGGTCGCCAATCGCAAGGTCGATCAGTTGTCGTCTGCCGGCATGAACCGGCCTTAAATTAATTCGGGGCGCGTCACGAAAGAAGACGGCGTGAGCAACAGTAGGGCGGGCAAAGGCGCGCAGCGCCATGCCCACCAGAGCGTTTCGGGAAGCTCGGATGTCCCGCTATCGGCGGCTCGTGATCGAGCGTGGAGCGTTTTTCTAACCGCTTGCGCTCGCCGACCGCTGCAGCGATCTGTTGATCCGCTTCGGTGAATGAACGCGTGGGCTAGTCGGCGCCGACGGCGGTCAAAAATCGCATGTGCCCGGGAGATCGCCTTGGACCCATTGGTGGGGCACTGTTTTGGTATTCAAGCTGAACCGGCCGCTAACGGCCTGGTGCCGCGAAAGCCAAACTGTCCAAAAATTGAAATAGTCGCTGTGGAGAACAATTTGTGCGTTAGTGATGCGACCAGCCACGTCCGCATCGCTTTCACCCGGTCTCTCGAGACCAAAGTGCCCTCGTAACGGACATCTAAAAGGCATTGTTTGCCCGGGCGCCAGATGGCTTATCCCCATGGCCAGGACATACACGTGGCGCAGCCCCGATGTCACCGGCGGCCATGGTGAACCGCTGGCACGCAAACAAACCATCTCGCAGTTCACGAAGAGACCTGGGACGGGAAACAAGACGCTTGTGTTGGTTCCGTTAAAGGTCACGTCCAATGGCGAACCGGAGGCGGGCACTCCGGGAGCAAAAGACGGCGCGGTCGGCCACGGCGGTCCCCAATTTCCGTACACGCCGATCAGAAGTCCTGTCAGCACGACCAAAAAGCCAGCCGTCACCTGGGCTGCCATCCACAGACGCCGATGCGTAGGCACTGGGGGTTCTGCTTGCATTTTTTGCTGTTGGTTTATTGGTGGTTTGGCGTGGCTCTTACATCAGGTTTTTTATGCGCCGACGGTCCGACAAGTCGGCGTCCAACCCGGAGTATAGACCAGACCGGAGTAACCCGTAGGGCGGATTACGCTTCGCAAATCCACCCTGCGCGCTAAAATGAAGGATGTCGCCAAGCGAGGCGGCTTCCGTATAGTCTCTTAGAACCAAACATCGACAGGGGAGGGGAATATGAGGTTACGCATGGATTTGGCTTACGTCGCGCTGGCCGCCTTGGCGCTGCTGATCGCGGACGTTGCGGCGGCGCGTGCGGCCATGAGGTCTTGCAATGCCGAGCCACAGCGGTGTCGCTATAGCTCCGACGGCCGGCAATATTTCCATGCTTACGGCTCTCGCACGGCCGCCGGCGGCACAGCGGCGAGCGGTCAGGCGTGGGGCTGCGGTGCGACGGACGGAACCGCGAGGGGCCGATCATGGAACTATCCGACCCGGGCCGGGGCCTCGTTGCGCGCCCTTGCAGCCTGCGCAAGGCGCAGTCCGCACTGCCACATCGTCAGCTGCAGCCCCTCCATCCACAATTACGACGAAGCGCAAGCGACCCTGTTTGGCAGCGCGCAGCGCTAACGGGCGCTTGCCGTGAATGAATGCGTGCGCATAGAATTGCGTGCCCGGATCGGTTCAAGTCGACAGGACAAGTTCATGAAGATCGAGATCGAATATTGCGGCCAATGAGGCTACGAGCCGCGCGCCCGTGAGGCGGGGAAATTGATCGTCAAGCTGCAACCGTCGGCGCAATTGAGCCTGCGGCGGTCGGGCGGCGGCGTCTTCGAAATTCGCGTTGACGGCCGATTGGCGTACTCCAAGAAGGCGACCGGACGCTTTCCGACCAGCGAAGAGATTGCCGGCTGTCTCGGCTGAAAGCGCGCGGCGCGCAGCCCCGCACGCTGGTATTTTCATTCGGCGCCCACGCCCTATTGACCCGCACCGATTCGCGGTTGCAATTTTGCTGGTCCAATCTGGTGCTCACAGCGGAGCGAGACGTGATCCGCAATGTCGCCTTGTGGCTTGCGCTGGCGCTGGCGCAACCGGCTCTGGCGCAACCGGCTCTGGCGCAGACGGCGCCGACGGCCGCGCCTAATCCTGCGCCCGCCAAATCGTCACCGACAAAGCCTTCGCCGACCAAGCCGGCCAAGCCCGCCAAGCCCGCTGCGAAGAAACCTGAGCCGCCGAAACCGGACGCCGCCCAGAGCGGCCCCTGCGGCATCGGCGTCATACCCCATATCGGCGAGAGCTTCGCGCTGCAGAGCTTCGGAATTACGGTGTTCGGCAACGAGCTCAAGAAGGTTCCCATCAAGTTCGTGGGGGCTCGACGACCTTCTCGTCGCCCGCGTGCGCGCCGCTGCAGGTCCGCGTTTCGCGGTGCGCCGGATGGCCTATCCGGCCAACGCGTTTGCGACGTTTGACGATCCGCCGCCGTTCCACAACGGTGAAAACGATCTCAAGGAAATCGCGCAAACCGTCTCGCGCGCGGGCGGGTGCGAACGCTACATCGTCGCCGTCAGAGACGCGATCCGGATCGGCGACAGCAACATAATTGTCAGGGGCATTGGCGTTTTCCATCGCGGCGGCCTCATCGATCGCTTCAACTCCGACATTCTGGTCGTGCTCACGGCGCTCTATGTCATTGATGGCCGTTCATTTGAAATCGTGAAGAAAGGCTACGGTGGCATCGCCGACGAGGATACGCTCGTTGATCGCTTGCGGCGCGGCTTTTCCTACGAGACCCCAATCCACGGGCCCAGTCGCAAACTCGAGGATTTCACGTGGCCGCCCACGCCGGATGCGGTGGCGGGCCTGCGCGAACCGACGCGCGCCTTGCTCGCCGCTAGTCTCGATGTGGCGTTGCCCAGGTTGCTGGCGCCGTGACGGTAACGGCCGGTAACCGCCAGTAACCGCAGGCTACGGCGAGGGGTCCACTATCGATGGGCGGTGCGTGACCAAAGAGCGCGCGCTTCCTCGCGTGACCTGACGCCGGAACTGCAGCTGATGATGCGGCAGCTCCCACCCGTGCTGCCCCGTGTGCACGCCTCGAGGGCACTGCTCGCGGCGGCGGCGCGGCTCGGATAGCCCCAGGATACCGGCCGTCGGCTGGTGCCTTCTGTCGCACCGCAGCCCCAAGCCGGTCCGCGTGCGGCATTGCCTGTGCCGTTTCTTTCGATGAACGCTGGCTCCAGTCCCTCTGGCATGCGCTGACCTTGAGGATAGTAATAGCCCCTCCCCGAAGGGGAATACCGACAGCGCTGTGGGTAAATATCGCAAAAGGTGAGCGCACGCGCGGCGCTCACGTCCGCTATCGTCAAGGCTGCGGCTGCCATCGCCACACACAGCCAATCCCTACGCAAGGTCATTTCGCCCTCCCTGTCGATTTTGGGTGCAAAGACTGCACGAAGCTGCACACGCAGTGCGTCAGCCGTCGCGTCCGCTAGCGATGCACGTTGCTAAAGGCAACGTACGATTTGTAGTTGCTGTGGACGGAAGCGTTGCAGCTGACGACGCGGCAGCTCGTACCGCGCTTTGCACAGGCGGAAAGAGCGCCGTACGAGGCAGAGGTTCGGTTCGGATAACCCCACGATCGACCCCTCGCCCTCGCTACTCCGTCCGTCGCAACGCAGCCCCACGCGGCTCCGTTGGTCGCGGACCCCCCGGTCGACTGCGGCATGCGGTAGCCTTGCGGGTAGAAATAATACACCCCGTTGGCGCCGTACTGGCAGCGCTCCGGGTAGATAGAACAATTTTGGACGGCTGCGCGCGCGGCCACGACGCCCGAAATCATCAGGGCTAAAGCGGCCATCGCCCCATAGGCCACCACCATGCGCGAAGTCATGTTTTCCCTCCCAGTGGACTTAAGGTACAAAGATTATACGAAGCCGACGCAATTGGCGCGTGCGATCCGTCCGCTCCCCACGGGAAGAGGGCAGACGCCTTGACCCTGTCAATTTACCCATTAGCTCCAATGTGATAGGCTTTAAGCCATCTGGTCAGGAGACGCCGCGATGCATCTCAACGCACTGGGCTATGTCGGTATCCGCACCAAGAACCTCGAGGATTGGGCGGCTTACGGCACCAACCTTCTCGGCATGCAGCTGGTCGACAAGAGCCGCGGCACGCTGGCGCTGCGCATGGACGACCGCAAGCAGCGCGTCATCATCCACACCGACGAGGACGAAGGCCCGTCGTTCTACGGCTGGGAGGTCGCCGACGCGGCGGCGCTCGATGCGCTGGCGGCGCATCTGGAAAACAACGGCGTAAAGATCGCGCGCGGTTCGCGGGCGCTGGCCGACGAGCGCCGGGTCAGGGACCTGATCGTGTTCTCCGACCCGATCGGCAACCGGCTCGAAGCGTTTCATGGCGCCGAGACCGCGACCGATCCGTTCAAGCCCGGCCGCTCGATCTCCGGCTACCGCACCGGCCCGCTCGGCATGGGCCACGCCGTGCTCACCGCGGAGCGGCTCGAAGAGGTTCTGCCGTTCTATACCGAGATCCTCAATTTCAAGCCGACCGATTACATTCTCAAACCGTTCAAGGCGTATTTCTTCCACATCAATCCGCGCCACCACAGCCTCGCCTTCATCGACACCGGCAAGAACGGCATCCATCATCTGATGTTCGAAGTCTGCTATCTCGACGACGTCGGCCAAGCCTACGATCTGTTGCTGCGCAAGCCGGAATTGATCGGCACCACGCTCGGCCGTCACGTCAACGACCACGTCACCTCGTTCTATTCGTGGTCGCCGTCGAAATTTCTGGTCGAATACGGCTGGGGCGGCCGCACCATCGATACCGGCACCTGGACGCCGCACGAGCGCACTGAGGGCCCGAGTCTGTGGGGCCACGACCGCATGTGGCTCACGCCTGAAGGCCGCGAGGAAGCGCGCAATCTGCGCATCGGCGTCGCCGAGTCCGGCGGCCGCGAGCCGGTCAATGTGATGGACGGCAATTATTTGCGCGCCGCCGATGTCTGCCCGTGGTGGAACGCCAACGTGGCGGCGCGCAAGACTGGCTGATCACCGGCACCCCGGCAGGGTGCTCGCCTTGTTCTCGAGCTCGAACGGCCCGAGCTTCTTCACCGCATAATCCGCATAAGATGAATTGACCACGCGGTCGGCGGAAAAGTTCGCGTTCGACATTTTGTTGGCGCTGTACCAGGCCTGCATGTCCATCATGCTTGCGGTGTTGATCTTGCCGTCGGGACTGCGCGCCGGCCAGGCTTTCTGGTCGTTGAGGATTTCGGGGCGGCGCTCGATGCCGGACTTGACGACGAGATCGATAAAATCCTGGCGGATCGAGCCGCCGTGATAGGCCTGGCAATAGTCGCGCACGCCGCGCAGATAGGCGACGAAATAGTTGCGCACCAGGTCGGAATTCTTCTTCGCCCAGTCGGTGTTGATCATGACCACCGCGATGGTCATCGGCGCCGGCTTGATCAGCTCGTCGGAGGACAGGAACGGCACCGCGATGTTGTCTTTGATGTACTGCGTGCCGAACGGCGGAATGACCAGCCCGGCGTCGATTGCCTTGTTGGCGAATGCGAGCGCGTATTGCGGGAACGGCAGGACTTTCAGATCGACGTCATTGATGGAAAGCCCGCCGAGCGCGAGCAGCTTGCCGATCTCGTAGGTCGAAACGGAACCGTTGCCGTTGGTGGCGATCACCTTGCCCTTGAGCTGTTCGGGTTTGGTGATCTGGCCTTTCAGGTCGGGCCGCAGCATCAGATTGTGGCCGATGGGGGTGGAGACGCGGTCCATCACCATGGTGATCGGCAGCTCTTTCTCCAGGCCGTTGAAATAGCCCGCGGCAATGCCGCCCTCGATGACGTCGAGCTGGTTCTGCGAGAGGATCGCGATCGAGTTCGCCGAGGTGTCGAGGTCGGATGAGTTGAGCTTGATGCCGACGTCCTTGAAGTAGCCGCGCGCGCTCGCCCAAGCGGTCACGCCCGACGTGATCGAGCGCACGACGCCGAGGCGGACGGTGGTTTCGTCGGCACGCGCGGCCGTCGTCGCGGCCGCGACCAGGATCGCCGCTGCCGCGGCAATCGCCGGAGTTGATTTTTTGTTTGCCCACACCATGACGTCACCGCCCCGATATCGATTGCCGAGCGCCGCGCACCGGCGCGGCTTGCCGGCATCCTAGCAAGCCGAGGCCGCAACTCGCCATGCGCAGAAAGCCGCGCCTCGCCGTCACAATCGATAGGGATACGCCGTCAGTCTTAGTAGGTGCGGCGCGCCGCGGTCCACTGGCCGGCGCATTGACCCGTGCTGGTGCGCCAGCGTCCCGCCCCCGTGTTGCCGGACAATCGGCCGACGCCGCTGGCGGATTGGCCTTGTTCGGAGACTATCACGCGGGTTACACCGTTCGCCGCCACGGTTCCGTTGACCTGGTAGCTTTGATCGTCGCCGAACACGCGGCCGCCGGCCACGCGCACGCCGTAGCGCAGCGAGCTCGGGCAATTGCCGGCCTGGGTGAAGATCGTCACAGTCCATGCGCCGTCATAGATATTGCCCGCTCGCGCGGCGAACGGGATGGTTGCAACAAGCGCAGCGGCGATTGCGGCTGCGGTAACGACGCCCCCTAGCTTCCTCATCAGTTTGCTCCAGTTTTTTGCGGATCCTGCACCGGCAGCGCAGGCGGCCCCGGATAGGGCGGCGGTGCGTTGCCGAACGGTGTTGCGCTCTTGCCCGTGGTCTCACCGAGCTGGAACAGAGCGGTCATGTAATCGGGGTCGAACGCGCCGCGGCTCGGCGCGTTGAAGCTCGCCGGAATGCTGGCGATGTTGAAATCGATGCCGCTGCGCTTGGCCGCGAGATAAGCGCGATCGATCATCAGCCGGGTGTCGACCTTCACCGCGGCGCCGACCGTGCTGGTGAGGATCGACGGCGTCGAGCGCGTGACGATCTGCAGTTCCGGCTGCAGCCCGGTATTGATCACGACATAGAGCGCCGTCGCCGGCAGGCGATAATCGGAGGTCGCCGCCATCACTGCGGGCGGGCCGACAAAGAACTGGCCGCCGACGCCGCCGTCGACGTGCATTTCCTGGAATTGCTTGCCGTTGGCTTCGACGTCGATCAGCACCGGCGGAAAGCCGCCCGGAATGGCGCTCGACGCCAGCAACACGTTGCGGAACAGCGTGAGCGCGGCATCGCCGCCATTCTTGTCGGCAGCATGCACGGCAATGGCGCCCATGTTCCACACCACCGAGCGCTCGGCGTCGAGATCGGTGGTGACGATGAACAGGCGACGGCCGCTCTTGTGCGCGGCGGCGATATCGGCGAGCAGCCCCGGCGTGATCTGTTTGGCGATCAGATCCTTGAGCGGCCAGGAATCGACAAAACTCTCGCCCGTGCCGCCGACCTCGAAAACGTCGGCCGCCGTGATCTTGGTGTAGGCGGCGCGCAGCGCGGCGTCATAGCGCGGCCCGGCAAAGACGAACGGCGCCATCAAGGCGCCGGTGCTCACGCCCGTGACCACCGCGTAGTCCGGCCGATGGCCGGCTTCGCTCAAGCCGTTGAGCAGGCCGGCGCCGAATGCGCCATCGGCGCCGCCGCTCGACAGCGCGAGCCACGGTCCAGGCTCTGGCGGCAAGGCGGCGGTGAAATCCGCTACCGAATCCGCCCAGAAGCGCGCGTCCGGCATGCCGGGAATTGCGGCCGCAACCTCGTCGGCGGCCGTGAACGGGATGCGCGGCGGCAGTTGCCTCGTCTGGGGTTGCGGCTGCGCTGCCGGCGTTTTGGCCGGCGCACGCTTACGAGCAGGCGCTTTATGGGCAGGTGCTTTAGGGACGGGCGCGCTGGGATTTTGTGCCGCCGCGGGCTGTGCCGAAAATGGCGCCGGCGGCGGCAGGAGCAATGGCGCCGCCAGCAGGGCCGCAGCCGTATAAACGTACCATCGTGCCATGTTCGTCATCTTGCTGTGGGTGTCCCGAAGTCAATGGAAGGTTCGGGTCCCGTTCTTTCCCGGTCGAAAAGCACGATGGCTCAAAGAACCATGTCCCAAAACTGTCTGCAACAAGACGGTCAGCAAATAGGGCCGTCCTTCGCCAAGATCAATTGGGCAGCGGTGATGTCGCATACAAGCCTAGAAAGCCCCACCGGGCGCCGCAATGGCCGCCCAAAACCTATCCACGGTTACGCGTTTGTCATGGTTTTGGATCAGGCATGCCGGTCGGCGACGAATTTTGCCCCCTCGATAAGAACGCCCGCCGCGGACCCGAACGGCGCCAGGGCCTGCTCGGCCTCGGTGACCAGCGCCTTCAATCGCGCCTTGGCCGTGGGCACGCCCAGCACGCTCACCAGGGTGGCCTTGCCGGCGGCGGCGTCCTTGCCGGTCTGCTTGCCGACCAGCGCCGGATCGCCTTCGAGATCCAATAGATCGTCGGCGATCTGGAACGCCTGGCCGACCGCGCTGCCGTAACGCTCCAGCGCCGCGCGTTGCTCAAGGGACGCTGCGGCCAGAATGCCGCCGGCCTGGCAGGCGAAGCGCAACAGCGCGCCGGTCTTCATCGCCTGCAAGGTGCGCACGTCTTTCTCGCTGAACTCGAGCGGGGCGCGGTTTTGCACGAAGCGGCCCTCGGCCGCGAGATCGAGCATCTGGCCGCCGACCATGCCGCCGACGCCCGAAGCGCGCGCCAGCGCCATGACCAATTCGATGCGCACACTCGGGTCCGCGTGGGTCTCATGCCGCGACAAAATATCGAACGCGAATGTGAGCAGGCCGTCGCCGGCCAAAATCGCGGTCGCCTCGTCGAATGCCTTGTGCGCGGTCGGCTGGCCGCGCCGCAAATCGTCATTGTCCATGGCCGGCAGGTCGTCATGCACCAATGAGTAGCAATGCACGCATTCCAACGCCGCGCCCGCCATCAAGGCGTTCTGCCGCGGCACCTCGAACAGGGCGGCACTTTCCACTACCAGGAATGGCCGGAAGCGCTTGCCGCCGTTGAGGCACACATAGCGCATGGCCTCGATCAGCCGCGCCGGCCGGCTCAATTCACCCTGTTCGGGCGTTGCCGCCAAAAGCCGGTCGAGCAAAACCTCGATATCGGCGGCGACCGCATCGAGGCGCGAGAGAAAGGAGCTGTTTTTGTCGTTCATTGCGTCATTAACCAGCGGTTCCACGACCCTGTGGGGTCCTATATTTGGTCCTACATTTACGGGATAACGATGGGTCCGATCGGGAAGGGCTATCTGTGGCCAACGACCTCATAGCGTCAATGGTGCTGGCGATCTGGCTGTATCTGCTTGCGGCGCGGGGCGGATTCTGGCTGGCGGCCGAGCGCGATGACGACGGCCCGGCGTGGCAAGGAGCAGCGGACGGTTCTTGGCCGGCCATCGCTGCCATTATTCCGGCGCGCGACGAGGCCGCATGCGTGGGCGAGACCATCGCCTCGCTCATCCGGCAGAATTATCCAGGCTTGCTCCATGTGATCCTGGTCGACGACCAGAGCCGCGACGGCACAGCCCTTGTCGCGCGCGACGCCGCGGCCGCGCTCGGCGCCGCCGAGCGCCTCACCGTGGTGGCGGGGCGGGCATTGCCGCCCGGATGGACCGGCAAGCTGTGGGCGCAACAGCAAGGCGTCGAGCTTGCCGAAACCATGCCGCTTGCGCCGGACTATGTGCTCTTCACCGATGCCGACATTGTCTATGAGCCCAACGTGCTCACAGGCCTCGTGGCGCGGGCGCAAGCGGGCGGTCTCGTGCTCACCTCGCTGATGGTCAAACTGCGCTGCGAAAGCTTTGCCGAGCGGCTGTTCATCCCGGCCTTCATTTTCTTCTTTCAGATGCTTTACCCGTTCGCCTGGGTGAACGATCCCAAGCGCGCGACGGCGGGTGCCGCCGGCGGCTGCATGCTGGTGCGCCGCGACGTGTTGCGCGAGGCCGGCGGCATGGCGGCGATCCGCGATGCCTTGATCGACGACTGCGCGCTCGGAAAAAATCTCAAACGTTTCGGCCCGATCTGGCTCGGCCTGACCGAGCGCGTGCACAGCATCCGCGCCTATCCGGCGATCGCCGATATCCGCCGCATGGTGGCGCGCACCGCCTATGCGCAATTGCGCTATTCGCCGCTGCTGTTAGCCGGAACCGTTGTCGGGCTGGCGCTGACTTATCTCGCGCCGGTGGCGCTGACGGTTTTCGCCGACGGCCTGGCGCAATATCTCGGCCTGGTCACCTGGCTGATGATGGCCTTCGCGTTCAAGCCGACATTGCGGCTTTATCGCATGTCGGCGCTGTGGGGGCTGGCGTTGCCGGCGATCGCGGCCATCTATATGGCGTTCACGCTGGATTCCGCCTATCAGCATGCCCGCGGCCGCGGCGGCATGTGGAAAGGCCGCGCCCAAGGTAATGTTTCAAAGTCCAATGTTTCGGAACTGCGATGAATGATGCGAGCGCATTACGATCGGGCAAGGGCCACCGGGATGAGAATTTCCCGGTGGCGTCCTGGCTCATTGCTCAGCGCCATCGCGGGCCGATCCTGGCGTTCTACAATTTCGTGCGTACCGCCGACGACATCGCCGATCACGCGACGCTGCCGGCGGCCGAAAAACTGGCGCTGCTCGATCGCCTCGATGCCGGCCTCGCCGGCGAGGACGACAGCGACCCGGTCGCGGTGCGCCTGCGCAGCGAGCTTGCCGCGCGCAATCTGTCGCCCAAGCACGCGCAGGATCTGCTCGCTGCGTTCAAGCTCGATGTCACAAAACTGCGCTATCGCGATTGGGACGACCTGATCGGCTATTGCACGCTGTCGGCGATGCCGGTCGGCCGTTTCGTCTGCGACGTCCACGGCGAAAGCCGCGATTGCTGGCCGGCCAATGACGCGCTGTGCGCCGCGTTGCAGATCATCAATCACTTGCAGGACTGCCGGGAGGACTACCGCAATCTCAACCGGGTCTATATTCCGCAGGATGCGCTCGCCGCTTGCGGCACGACGGTCGAAGCGCTCGACGCGCCGCAAGCTTCGCCCTCGCTGCTGATATGTTTGCATCGGCTTGCCGGGCACACCGAGCGATTGCTGTGCGAAAGCGACGACTTTCCGGTCCTGATCAACGACTGGCGCCTCGGCCTCGAAGTCTCGGTCATCAACACGCTGGCGCATCGCTTGACGCACATCCTCATGACCCGTGATCCGCTGCGCGATCGCGTGCATCTGTCCGTGCCCGCCGTCGCCGGCTTCACCATCGCCGGCATCATCGGCGGTACGTCGCGACGGCTCGGCCGGCGCTTCTCCGCCGCCTCGCAAAAGCCGCGAGGTGTGTAGGTGAACGCGTCCTCCCAGGCCGCCGCGCGCGCGTCCGGCAGCTCGTTCTATCGCGGCATGCGCATCCTGCCGCGCGCCGAGCGCGAGGCGATGTTCGAAATCTATTCGTTCTGCCGCGCGGTCGACGACATCGCCGACGATCCCGGTCCGCGCGAGCCGCGGCGCGGGCAATTGCAAGCCTGGCGCGCCGACATCGATGCGCTCTACGCGGGCGCGCCGCCGCAACACTTGGCCGGTCTCGCGCAAGCCGTGAAGCAATTCAATCTCAGGCGCGAGGATTTCATGGCCGTCATCGACGGCATGGCCATGGACGTGGAGGCCGATATCCGCGCGCCCGACCGGGCCACGCTCGATCTTTATTGCGACCGCGTCGCTTGCGCGGTCGGGCGCCTCTCGGTGCGGGTGTTCGGCATGGCGCCCGAAGCGGGGCTGGCGCTCGCCCATCATTTGGGGCGTGCGCTGCAGCTCACCAACATTTTGCGCGACCTCGACGAAGACGCCGCGCATGGGCCGGCTCTATCTGCCGCGCGAGGCGTTGCGCGACGCCGGAATCATCAGCACCGATCCGGCCACGGTGCTGGCCAATCCGATGCTCGGCGCCGCCTGCGATACGGTGGTGGCGCTTGCCCGCGAAACATTTTCAGGAAGCGCGCGCGATCATGGCGCGCTCACCGCGCCGCGTGGTGCGGGCGCCGCGGATCATGGGCGACGCTTACCGCGCATTCTCGACAAGCTCGTGGCCCGCGGCTTCGCGCCGCCGCGCGCGCCGGTGCGCCATTCGAAGCTGCGCCTCCTTTTCATCGTGGCGCGCAATCTCGTGTGATGCAAAATTTGCGATGAATGGAACCGTCCACATCATCGGCGCCGGCCTTGCCGGCTTGTCCGCCGCGCTGAAGCTGACGCAGCGCGGCCGCAGCGTCGTCGTGCACGAGGCCACGGCCTTTGCCGGCGGCCGCTGCCGCTCCTATCACGATGCCGCGGTCGGCATGACCATCGACAACGGCAATCATCTTTTGCTTTCCGGCAACCACGCCGCGCTCGCTTATCTGCGCGACATCGGCGCCGCCGACCGGCTGGTCGGTCCGCCTCATGCCGAATTCTCCTTCGTCGATCTGGCGAGCGGCGAGCGCTGGACGCTTGCGCTTCAACGACGGCCGGCTGCCGTTCTGGATTTTCGATGCCAAACGGCGCGTGCCCGGCACCCGCGCGCTCGATTATCTGCCGCTGGCGCGATTGCTGCGCGCCGCGCCCGGCCAAGCGGTCGGTGACGTCATCGCCTGCGACGGCGTGCTCTATAAGCGCCTGGTCGAGCCGCTGTTGCTTGCGGCGCTCAACATCGATCCGCCGCAAGGCGCGGCGCGGCTCGCCTCCGCCATCGTCCGCGAGACGCTCGCCGCCGGCGGTCGCGCCTGCCGGCCGCTGATCGCCCGCGAAGGCCTTGGCGCGACGCTGATCGAGCCGGCGCTGTCGCATCTGCAACAACGCGGCGCGGTGTTGCGTCTGGAGCATCAATTGCGCGCGCTGCGTTTTGCCGCCGAGCGCGTCGAGGCGCTCGATTTCGGCGGCGAGACCATTGCGCTCGCCGAAGACGACGCCGTCATCCTCGCGGTGCCGCCCTATGTGGCGGCGCCGTTGGTCAAAGACCTCGTGGTGCCGACCGAATTCCGCGCCATCGTCAATGCGCATTTCCGCATCGCGCCGCCGGCCGCTATGCCGCCGATCCTCGGCGTGCTCAACGGCACGGTGGAATGGATTTTTGCTTTTCCCGGCCGGGTGTCGGTCACCATCAGCGCCGGCGATCGTCTGGTCGACGGTGCGCGCGACGTGCTGGCGAAGACGATCTGGAGCGAAGTTGCCGCCGCGACCGGGCTGCCGGCGCAATTGCCGCCGTGGCAGATCGTGCGCGAGCGCCGCGCCACGTTCGCAGCGACGCCGGCGCAGGACGCCAAGCGCCCCGGCGCCGCAACCCGGTGGCGCAATTTTGTGCTGGCCGGCGATTGGACCGACACCGGCCTGCCGGCGACCATCGAAGGCGCGATCCGCTCCGGCAACCGCGCCGCCGAACGTCATCGCGAGAGCTGCCGTGATGGACGACAAGCTCACCCACAGCATCGAGAGCGCGACGCAGGCGTTGCTTGCGCGCCAGCGCCCCGACGGCCATTGGGTATTCGAGCTCGAGGCCGACGCCACCATTCCAGCCGAATACGTGCTGCTGCGGCACTATCTGGGCGAGCCGGTCGATGCCGCGCTCGAACAAAAAATCGCCGTCTATCTGCGCCGCATCCAGGGCGCCCATGGCGGCTGGCCGCTGTTCGCCGACGGCGATCTCGATGTCAGCGCGACGGTGAAAGCCTATTTCGCGCTCAAGATGATTGGCGAACCCGATCGACGCCGATCACATGCGCCGCGCCCGCGAGGCGGTGCTGGCCCGCGGCGGCGCGGCGCGCGCCAATGTCTTCACCCGCATCATGCTGGCTTTGTTCGGTTTCATTCCCTGGCGCGCGGTGCCGGTGATGCCGATCGAGATCATGCTATTGCCGAAATGGTTTCCGTTCCATCTCGACAAGATCTCGTATTGGAGCCGCACCGTCATCGTGCCGCTGCTGGTGCTGATGGCGAAGAAGCCGCAAGCGCGCAACGCAAAGGGCGTGCGCATCGACGAGCTGTTTCTCGAAGCGCCGCAGACCATCGGACCGACGCCGAAGGCGCCGCAGCAGAAAGCGTCGTGGTTCTGGTTCTTCCGCGGCGTCGACAATGTTTTGCGCGCCACCGAACCGTATTTTCCCAAAACTTCGCGGCAGCGCGCCTTCGACGGCGCGGTGGCCTGGGTGACCGAGCGGCTCAACGGCGAGGACGGCCTCGGCGCGATTTTCCCCGCCATGGCCAACAGCGTGATGATGTTCGACGTGCTCGGTTTTTCCGAAAGCCATCCGCAGCGCGCCATTGCGCGTAAATCGATCGAAAAACTTCTCGCCGTGCACGAGCACGAGGCCTATTGCCAGCCCTGCGTCTCGCCGATCTGGGATACGGGTCTCGTTTGCCACGCGCTGTTGGAAGTCGGCGGCGAAGGTGCGGTGGCGCAGGTCAAGCGCGGCCTCGACTGGCTGGTGCCGAAACAAATCCTCGACGTGCGCGGCGACTGGATCGCGCGGCGGCCCGATCTGCGCCCCGGCGGCTGGGCGTTTCAATATGCCAACGCCCATTATCCGGACGTCGACGACACCGCCGTCGTCGCCATGGCGATGGATCGCGTGCAGAACCTGTCCGGAGGTAAGGATTTTGCCGCGAGTGTCGTGCGCGCGAAAGAATGGATCTTGGGCATGCAGAGCGCGAACGGCGCCTGGGGCGCGTTCGATGCCGACAACGAATTCTATTATCTCAACAACATTCCGTTCGCCGATCATGGCGCGCTGCTCGATCCGCCGACCGAAGACGTCACCGCGCGCTGCCTGTCGATGCTGGCGCAATTCGGCGAGACCGCGGCCAACAGTGAAGCGGTCAAACGCGCCATCGATTACCTGCGCCGCACGCAACTTTCTGAAGGAAGCTGGTACGGCCGCTGGGGCATGAATTACATCTACGGCACCTGGTCGGTGTTGTGCGCGCTCAACGCCGCCGGCGTCGATCACGCCACGCCGGAAATGCGCAAGGCGGCGAACTGGCTCATCGCCATCCAGAACGACGACGGCGGCTGGGGCGAGGACGGCTCGAGCTACAAGCTCGACTACAAAGGCTACGAGCGCGCGCCGAGTACCGCGTCACAGACCGCCTGGGCGCTGCTCGGCCTGATGGCCACCGGCGACGTCGATCATCCGGCGGTGGCGCGCGGCATCGCCTATCTCACCGCCCAGCAAGGCGCCGACGGCTTCTGGAACGAGCCGCGCTACACCGCGACCGGTTTCCCGCGCGTGTTCTATCTGCGCTACCACGGCTATGCGAAATTCTTCCCGCTCTGGGCGCTGGCGCGCTATCGCAATCTCAAGAGCGGCAATGTGCGGGCGGTGGTGTTCGGGATGTAGCAATTCGGCTGCCAGGCAAATCGTGGTGAACGTTCGCTTTCGCGGGAACTCCGCCGCGGATTAAGCCTCACAGGTGCGCCTCCGCATCGGCGATCGAGGCTGCAACCCCTTGTAGCAATATAATTTTGTCGTTGGTTCCGAATCCAACTATGTGCCTAGACGCCAGGGTAAAAGTAAACGTGTCACGGTTCCATGACGGCCGATTCATTGCGACTCTGACCTGGAAGTCACAGCCTTTGCATGCCCTCGCGCATTATAATGTGCTCACGATTTGATCACCGATGGAGGGGCGTCATGAGGAAGCTTCTGCTCGCTACCACTGCTCTCGCCGCACTCGTCGGCACACCGGCGTTCGCCGCCGACATGGCGGCGCCGGTCTACAAGGCTCCGCCGCCGGTGGCGCCGATGTTCAGCTGGACCGGGTTCTATGTCGGTCTCAATGGCGGCTACGGCTGGGGCCACGATCCGGTGACCTTCTCCGCGGCGAACGCGGCCGCAGTGCCTTACTTCGCCGGCGGCGCGGTCCCCGGCACCATCACCACGAGTCCGCAGGGCGGGCTGTTCGGCGGCCAGATTGGTTACAACTATCAATGGTCGAGCTTCGTCGCCGGCGTCGAGACCGACTTCGATTGGGCCGATATCAGGGGCACCGGCGCGGTCGGAACGGCTGCGCCCTTATTCGCTCCGTTCACGACCAGTGCCCAGCAGAAGCTGACATCGCTTGGCACCTTCCGCGGCCGTCTCGGTTTCGCGGCGGATCACGCGCTGTTCTATGGCACCGGCGGCTTGGCCTATGGCCGCACTCAGCTCAACACCTCGGTCAACACGCCGACCATCGGCTGCGGCCCGGTGGGTCTCTGCGGGGCCGCGTCGTCGACGCAATGGCAGACCGGCTGGTCGGCCGGTGCCGGTATGGAATACGCCTTTGCGGCGGGATGGAGCGGCAAGATCGAATATCTGCACTACGATCTCGGCAGCCACACCCAGGGACAATTCGATCCTGCAGACGTGGCACCGATCCCCGTGTTCAACTCGTCGGCGACGTTCCGCGGCGACATCGTCCGCGGCGGCATCAACTATCGCTTCGGCGGCTGAGCCGAACCGTACGCGCCGTTTCGGCATTGGGGCCTCGGCAAACGCCGGGGCCCTGTCCTTTTGGTATTAGCCGCGCAGTAAGACTTACGCCGCGCTCGCCGACGTCTGCGCCGCCTTCGCCGCCTTCTCGCGCGCTTCGTTGGCGCGGATTTGCGACAGCGTCAGCTGCACCTGGCTGTCGAAGACGTATTGCGCCGGGCGCTGGTTCTCCATGGCGATTTCCGGCGCCATCGGGCCCTTGGTCTTGACGCCGCGCCAGGCGACCGCCAGTGCCTTGAGCGGATGCTTCATCATGGCGTCGGCCGCGGTCGGCTCGTAGCCGCAATGCGCCATGCAGTTGGCGCATTTTTCGTAGCGGCCGGTGCCGTAGGCGTCCCAGTCGGTGGTCTCCATCAATTCCGTGAACGTCTTGGCGTAGCCTTCGCCGAGCAGGTAGCACGGCTTCTGCCAGCCAAAAATGTTGCGCGTCGGCATGCCCCACGGCGTGCAGTGGAATTCCTGATTGCCGGCGAGGAAGTCCAAGAACATGCCGGAATGGGTGAGATTCCAGTTCTTGCCCTTGCCGAGCGCGAAGACGTTGCGGAACAGCTCCTTGGTCTTGCGCCGCGACAGGAAGTGCTCCTGGTCGGGCGCCCGCTCATAGGCGTAGCCGGGCGAGATCGAGACGCCGACGCCGAGCTGTTCGGTGAGATCGAGGAAGGCGGCGATGTCCTCGGCCGGATGGCCGTCGAACACCGTGCAATTGACGTTGACGGAGAAACCCTTGGCCTTGGCGGCCTTGATCGCGCTCACGGCCTTGTCGAAGCCGCCGTCCATGCACACCGATTTGTCGTGGTGATGCTTCAAGCCGTCGAGATGCACCGAGAAGAACAGGTACGGCGACGGCTCGAACAGATGCAGCTTCTTTTCCAGAAGCAGCGCGTTGGTGCACAGCGAGACGAATTTCTTGCGCGCCACAATGCCTTTGACGATCTCGCCGATCTCCTTGTGGATCAGCGGCTCGCCGCCCGGAATGGCGACCATCGGCGCGCCGCACTCGTCGACCGCGTCGAGGCATTCCTGCACCGACAGGCGCTTGTTGAGGATGGCGTCGGGATAATCGATCTTGCCGCAACCGACGCAGGCGAGATTGCAGCGGAACAGCGGCTCCAGCATCAGCACCAGCGGATAGCGTTTGCGGCCTTTCAGGCGCTGCCGCATGATGTAGGAACCCACCGCAGTCATCTGGCGTAAAGATACAGTCACGGCATTACCTTCTTCGGATTTCGGATTTTTGCTTGATCTTGGTCGGCCTGCTTCGAACTAGACCTTCTTCGAGCTAAACTTTCGCGGTCGCCCGGCGGCCGACATTGCTGCCGTCGGTCAACTCCGGCGGCAAACGGAACTCGATGGTTTCCTGGCGGCCGGTCAATTCGCTGACATCCACCGATCCGAGCCGGCGCAATGCATCGATGACGTCCTCCACCAGCACTTCGGGTGCCGAAGCGCCCGCGGTAATGCCGACGACCTTGGCGTTGCGGAACCAATCCGGCTCGACTTCGCTGCCGTCGGCGATCAGATAGCTGGGCGTGCCGGCCTCTTCGCCGATCTCGCGCAGCCGGTTGGAATTGGAACTGTTCTTCGCTCCAACCACCAGGATAACGTCGACCAGCTTGGATAGTTCACGCACCGCGGTCTGCCGGTTCTGCGTCGCATAACAGATGTCGCGGGTTTCCGGTCCGACGATGTCGGTGAAGCGCTCATGGAGCGCTGCGATAATGCCGCGGGTGTCGTCGACGCTCAGCGTGGTCTGCGTCACATAGGCGACCGGCGTGTCGGCTGGGATGTCCAGCAAAGCGACGTCGCTCTCGGTCTGCACCAAGGTCACGGGCTCGGCGATCTGGCCCATGGTGCCTTCGACCTCGGGATGGCCGGCGTGCCCGATCAGGATCAGCCGGCGCCCCTGGCCGACATAGCGCTTGCCCTGGTTATGCACTTTGGTGACCAGCGGGCAGGTGGCGTTCAACACCGGAAGCTGGCGCGATGCTGCTTCCTCCTCGACGCTTTTGGCGACGCCATGGGCGCTGAAAATCGTCACCGCGTTCGGCGGCACTTCGGACAGATCCTCGACGAAGCGCGCGCCCTTGGCCTTGAGGCTCTCGACCACGTGCTTGTTGTGCACGATCTCGTGGCGCACATAGACCGGCGGGCCGTATTTCTGCAGCGCCCGTTCGACGATCTCGATGGCGCGCACGACGCCGGCACAGAAGCCGCGGGGCTGAGCGAGGATCACTTTCATCGTCCAAATACCTCCCGGCCGATGCCGGCTTAGCGATAATCGGTCCGCGGCCATGCGCCGCAATGGTGCCCGGCCACCGTCTTCGTGGTCGAGTCTTCGTGGTCAATTCCCGGATATTTCGGCAAAAACTCCGTGACTATCAACCCCAGCCCGTGCCCAAGCGCCAACCAAGACGCCAACCAAGACCGCCGGACCAATACAGCAATGATGACCGTAACTTAGGACACCAATGGGGGGAAATGCACCCCTTGTCCAGCGCGCGGCGCCGGCAGCCACCAGGAACGTAAACATACTGGGGGTATGAGCGCCTCCCCGGCGGCAAATAGGAAAATATCCCCGATTTCACTTTTGCGGCATTTCAGGCCATTAGGGTCGCGGCCGGGCGGCGGATGTCGCATGGATGCCGGGAATTGTCGCCCATGGACAGCACCAACGAAGGATGAGGAACATAGTGCCTCCATTTCGCCTTTCTCTTGACGCCTCAAAGGCCGGTTAGACCCGCCGAACATTCCACCGCTGACCATCGCATTCCATTTGGGCCCATGAAGACCATCACTGCCTTTGTCGTCCGCGCGATCGATTTTTGCGTGCACTATGCGTGGCCGGTCATCGGTCTTGCGCTGGTCCTGACCGTCGCGTCGTCGTGGTACGCGGCGACGCATTTTTCCATGACCACCGACATCAACAAGCTGATCTCCACCGACATTCCGTGGCGGAAGCGCGAGCTGCTGTTCGAGAAGGCGTTTCCGCAATACGAACTGATCGTCGCGGTGATCGAAGCGCCGACGCCGGAATTGGTCGCCGAGGCGAGCGACGCCTTGACCGCGCGTCTGTCGCAGCGGAAGGACCTGTTCCGTTCCATTCAGCAGCCGCAAGGCGGCGCGTTCTTCGAGCAGAACGGCTTTCTCTTCGAATTGACCGATGAGCTCGGGCCGCAACTCAAAAACCTGACCCAGGCGCAGCGCCTGGTGCAGGTGCTGGCGGGCGACCCGAGCCTGCGCGGCGTGATCCAGGCGCTGCAATTCGGCCTGCTCGGCGTGCAGGGCGGCCGCATCACGCTCGACAACATGACCTGGCCGATGACGCTCGGCGCCGATGCCATCGAGAAGGTCAACGCCGGGCAGCCGGCAACCTTCTCCTGGCGCGACATGGTGCAGGGCCGCGCCTCGACGGACAGCGAGCGGCGAAAGTTTCTCAACATCCAGGGCATACTCGACTATTCGGAGCTCGAGCCCGGATTGAAGGCGACCGATGCCATCCGCAAGGCCGCCGCCGATCTCAATTTCGCGGGCGACTACCAGGCGAACCTGCGCCTGACCGGTCCGGTACCGATGGCGGACGAGGAATTCGCCACCATCAAGGAAAACGCCGGGCTCAACGCCACCGTCACGATTGCCATCGTGCTGTTCATCCTGTGGCTGGCGCTGCGCTGGTTCCGCATCATCTTTGCCGTGTTCGTAAGCCTCGTCGTCGGTCTCGCCGTCACCGCCGCGGTCGGCATGCTGATGGTCGGCACGCTCAACCTGATATCGGTCTATTTCGCCGTGCTGTTCGTCGGCCTTGGCGTCGATTTCGGGCTGCAGTTCAGCGTGCGCTATCGCGCCGAGCGACACGAGGTCGACGACCTGCACGACGCGTTGCTGTATGCGGGCCGCCGCGCCGGCGCGCCGCTGACGCTGGCGGCGCTCGCCACCGCGGCGGGTTTCCTGTCGTTCACGCCGACGGATTACAAGGGCGTGTCCGAGCTCGGTCTCATTGCCGGTGTCGGCATGTTGATCGCGTATTTCACCAGCATCACCTTGCTGCCCGCTCTGTTGAGCCGGCTCAAGCCGCCGAGCGAGCCATACCACCTCGGTTACTCGGCGCTGGCGCCGGTCGACGCTTTCCTGGAACGGCATCGCATGCCGATCCTGATCGGGACGCTGCTTGCGGTCGCCGCCGGACTGCCGCTGCTCTATCACCTGCAGTTCGATTTCAATCCGATGAATTTGCGCAGCAAGACCGCCGAGTTGGTCGCGACCTATATCGAGCTCAAAAACGATCCGCAAAGCGGCGCCAACGACGTCGGAATATTGCAGCCGACGCTGGCCCAGGCCGATGCCCTGGCCGCCAAGTTGCGCGCGGTGCCGCAGGTGGGACGGGTCACGACGCTCTCGACCTTCATCCCGGACCAGCAGAGCGAAAAGCTGGCGCTGATCGCGGACGCGGCCAAGACGCTCAATCCGGCGCTCGATCCGGCGGCAGCGGCGGCGCCGACGTCGGACGCGCAAACCGTCAGCATGATCAATTCCACGGTCGATGCGCTCAACCGGCTGGCCGGCGACGGCACCGGCGCCGGCGCGGTTGCGGCCAAGCGCCTCGCCGCGGCCATGACCAAACTCGCCAACGCCGATCCGTCGGTGCGGCAGCGCGCCGACGCGGTGTTCGTGCAGCCGCTGAAGACGACGCTCGACGATTTGCGCAATCTGTTGAAGGCGCAAACGATCACCCGCGAAAATCTGCCGCCGGCGCTGGCGCGAGACTGGGTCACGCCCGACGGGGAGGCGCGTATCGACGTCGCGCCGAAGGGCGACCCGAACAACAACGACGTGTTGCGCACCTTCGCCCGCGCCGTTCAAGTCGTCGCACCGGACGCGACCGAGGGACCGATCTCGATTCTCGAGGCGCGGCGCACGGTCGTCACCGCCTTCATTGTCGCCGGCGGTTGCGCGCTGATTTCGATCGCCATTATTTTGTGGATCACATTGCGGCGGGTCAGCGATGTGCTGCTCACCCTGATCCCGTTGCTCATGGCCGGCGTCGTCACGCTGGAAATCTGCGTGCTGATCGGCATGCCGTTGAATTTCGCCAACATCATCGCGCTGCCGCTGTTGCTCGGCGTCGGCGTGGCATTCAAGATCTATTACATCATGGCTTGGCGCGAAGGGCAGACCAACCTGTTGCAATCGGTGCTGACGCGCGCGGTGACGTTCAGCGCCTGCACCACGGCGACCGCGTTCGGCAGCCTGTGGTTCTCCAGCCACCCCGGCACGTCCAGCATGGGCAAGCTGTTGGCGATTTCGCTGATGACGACGATGGCGGCCGCGGCGCTGTTTCAGCCCATCCTGATGGGCAAGCCGCGGCAACATCTGAAAGAGGCGCTGAAGGACTGAGAACGCTTGCAGGGGTTTTTTGAAAGGGCTATGTCCTAAGTAGCGATCAATCGGGCTCACACGCAGCCGCCCGGTCCCCAAGGACATCCGTCTCAAGTGCTGCTCCACCCGCAAGGGAAGGAGCACCTATGAGCGGTCAAAAGCTCGCTTTCAGCACTATACGTCTGTATCGCACGGCGGCATCCACAATCGCCGCTCTGGCACTTGTCTGCGCCACGCGCGCCATGGGCCAGGACATGAGCGGCTCTACGTGCAGGCCAACGCTTGCTATTAATGACGTTCATTTTACCGAGATGCAGCCGCCGACGCTGTCCCGGACATGGAGCGCCATGGTGGCGGTCGATGCAGCGCATTGTGCGGCAAAAGCAACAGGCACATTCGAGATTGTGTTCGTGCGCGAGAAGGAAACCGGGCCCGATCTTGAATTCCGCGAGCGGTTTGTGTGGCGCGCGCCTTCCGTAAAAGTGCAGGTCGATTTTGCCGCGGACGAGGCGGTGCAAAGCTACAGGATCGACAACGTGACGGCGTGCGACTGCGGCGGCTGACATGTCTTGTCCGACTTGCGCGGACGCCCTCGGCTCCCTATAGTTTGCGTCGGGGATATGCAGGCTCCCCTTCAGACGGTTTCCGTCCAAGCTCTGCGCAACACTCGACGTGTCGAGGAGATTGCGCGTGGACGGAACATCGGTTTCCTCTCAAGAACTCTATGCACGTTTGGGCACGGCGGCAGCGCCGGTGCTCGTGGACGTTCGTCGCGCCGAAGCAATCGGCGCCGATGACGCCGTGATTATCGGCGCCATGCACCGGCCGCCGGAATCAGTGTCGGATTGGCGCGCCGATCTGCCGAAAAATCGCGCGGTGGTCGTCTATTGCGTCCATGGCCACGAGGTCAGCCAAGGCGTCGCCAGGACTTTGCAAAACGCCGGCATCAAGGCGGCCTATCTCGAAGGCGGTATCGCCGGCTGGAAAGAGCGACAGCTGCCGACACGGCGCAAGCGCGATGCATCCGAGAATAAATGGGTGACCCGCGAGCACCCGAAGATCGACCGCATCGCCTGTCCGTGGCTCGTCAGCCGCTTCATCAATCCCGGTGCGGAATTCATCTACGTCCCGCCGAACGACGTTGGCAAGGTTGCCGACGATGTCGGCGGCACAGCCTATGACATCGAGGGCGTCGAGTTCGGTCACGTCGGCGAGCGCTGCTCGTTCGATGCGATCGTGCGCGCCTACGATATCCACGATCCGGCGCTCGACCACCTCGCGACCATCGTCCGCGGCGCGGACACGTCGCGGCCGGACCTCACGCCGCAATGCGAAGGGCTGCTTGCGATCTCCTATGGCCTGTCGGCCAACTTCCGCGATGACCACGAAATGCTCAAGCACGGCTTGGTGATCTACGACGCGCTCTATGCCTGGTGCCGCTCGCGGCAAGATAAGCCGCGCGTCTGATGTTTGAGAGTGACGGGCAATAACAGGGCTGTAGCCCAACGAAGGAGGATGTGATGCGTTTTGCGTCTGCACTGTTGATTGGCGGAGCTATTCTGACATCGACAACTGCCGCTTTTGCTCAAGACGTCGATTGGCAAAAGGTCGACGAGGCAATCGGCCGCAAGCCGGCCGTCGTTGCCGGTGATGTCCACCGTTACGGGTTTCCGCGTAGCGACCTCAGCGTCACGCTCGACGGCGTCACGATCAAGCCCGCGCTCGCGCTCGGCGGTTGGGTCGCGTTTAAGGCCATGGGTGGCGAAGCAATGGTGATGGGCGATCTGGTGTTGCTGGAAACCGAGATCAAACCCGTCATGACGAAGATGATCGAGAACGGCCTCGACATCACCGCAGTCCACAACCACCTGCTGCGCGCCAGTCCGGCCACCTTCTACATGCATGTCGGCGGTCACGGCGATCCGGTCAAATTGGCGACTGCCATCCGCACGGCACTTGCCGAAAGCAAGACGCCGCTCACGCCACCGGCGGCAACGGCTCCCCCACCGGCGATTGATCTTGATACGGCGCAACTCGATCAGATTATCGGCGCCAAGGGCCAAGCCAATGGCGGCGTCTATCAGTTCGGCGTCCCGCGCCGCGATCCAGCGACCATGGACGGCATGGCGGTTGCGCCCGCCGGCCCCCTCGGCGTCACGACCGGCATAGGCTTTCAGCCGACGGGGAACGGCAACGCCGCAATCACTGGCGACTTTGTGATGGTGTCGAGCGAGGTCAACCCTGTCATCAAGGCACTTCGCTCCGGTGGGATCGAGGTCACGGCGCTGCACAGCCACATGCTCGATGAACAGCCGCGCCTGTTCTTCATGCATTTCTGGGCCAACGACGACGCGATCCACCTCGCCAAGACGCTGCGCACCGCTTTGGATGCAATGGCAAATGTCAAAAACTCGCTTTGAAGGCGTAGCGCCGATATCGGGCCGCCCTTCGGTGCGGCCAGTCCGATCACAGATTCACGGGGCTTTCGCGGTCGCCCCACACGTCAGGCCATCAAGGCCCAAGCACCGTCTTCTTCGTCGTGGAGGAGATCGATCTTTGCCAAGCGCCTAACCAAATTCTGAGAATTGTAAAACAGGGGTACATCGCGGTCTCCCCTCAAGATGGAATTGCCATCCAAGCGCCGTTCACTCCTTGAGGGAGAGAGACGCCATGGATGGCATCGTTCTCGTATTTTTTCTGGCTGCCGCCTTTGTCGGCGGGTTCGCATCCGGCCTTGCCGGTTTCGCGATGGGCTTCGTGGT
Source organism: uncultured Alphaproteobacteria bacterium (assembly GCA_963831975.1). Lineage (GTDB taxonomy): Bacteria > Pseudomonadota > Alphaproteobacteria > Rhizobiales > Xanthobacteraceae > BOG-931. The sequence goes on along the minus strand of CAWHSO010000007.1, from coordinate 1,731 downwards.
TTCGGGGGTGTGGCTTCACATTCTTACGCCCATACAGACCACGACGCTGATCGCCGGATATGGGCTGCTGACCCAAGGCTACGGGGTGTGGAAGCTTCGGCATTCGCTGACATGGAAGAGGTTCGCGCCCTTTGTCATCGGCGGTTTCGTCGGTGTTCCGCTCGGAACAATGCTGCTCACCTACGTCAATCCCGTTTACCTGCGTGGCGGTGGCGGCGTGCTCCTGATCGTTTACGGCATTTACGGTCTGGTACAGCCGAAATTCAAACCCGTACCGAGTAACACGCCGGTGGACACCGGCGTCGGCTTCCTCAACGGAATTGTCGCTGGCCTGACCGGTCTGCCAGGCTTTCTCATCCTCATCTGGTGTCAAATGCGCGGTTGGCCGAAGGATGTCCAGCGCGGGGTCTTCCAGCCTGTCTTGCTCGCCGCCATCGTCGCCAACGTCATATCGCTGAGCGCCGCCGGTGCCGTCACGGCCGACGTGCTGCGCCTCTACGCGTTCGGTCTTCCGGCAATGCTCGCGGGCTTGTGGACGGGTTTCAAGCTCTACGGAAAGCTCGATGATGCGGCGTTCCGCAAACTTATTCTGGTGTTGCTGATTTTGGCCGGGCTGGGTCTGGTCATTCCGTCGGGAGTATAAAAATGTCCAATGTGCACAATGGCCGGGTGGCAATCCTTTGGCGCGGTGACCGCGCCACGCGCGCTGCGGCAACATCGCAGAACAACCGCTATCGACGCATCTTCGAGGAACTCGAAACGCGCGGCATTCATGCTGAGCCCGCGGTCTATGCCGACGACATGCTCGATGAAGTCCGGCAACAGCTCATGGCGGTCGATGGCGTGCTGGTTTGGGTGAACCCGCTCGATGACGGCCTGACCCGCGCGAAGCTCGATCCGATGCTGCGCGAGGTGGCATCAGAAGGGCCGTGGGTCAGCGCTCATCCCGACGTGATCCTCAAAATGGGCGTCAAGGAAGTCCTGCATCGCACCAAACATCTCGGCTGGGGCACCGACACTCGCCTTTACCGCACGCCGGCCGAGTTTCGCGCCGACTTTCCGGCCACGCTCGCTTCAGGCGGTCCACGGGTGCTCAAGCAAAATCGCGGCAACGCCGGTCAAGGCGTCTGGAAGGTGGAGCAGACAGACTCGGCGTGCGTCATGGTCCTTGAAGCACGGCGGGGCAGCGTGCCGGAAGGATCGACCCTCGAAAACTTCATGGCGCGTTGTGAGGCCTATTTCACCGAAGACGGGTGCATCGTGGATCAGCCGTTTCAACCGCGCCTGCCGGACGGAATGATCCGCTGTTACATGGGCGGCGATAAGGTCGTGGGCTTCGGCCACCAGCTCATCAAGGCATTGATACCGCCGCCGCCCGACGGGCCGAATTCGCCAGCCGCTCAATCCGGCCCACGCAACATGCATGGGCCAGATGCTCCAGCGTTTCAGGCGCTGCGTTCCAAAATGGAAAACGAGTGGACGCCGCAGATGATGCAGTCGCTCGGCATAGATGCCGCCTCGCTGCCGATCATCTGGGACGCCGACTTTCTCAACGGAGCGCGCACGGCCACGGGCGAAGACACCTACGTTTTGTGTGAAATCAACGTGAGCTGCGTATTCGCTATCCCCGAGGAAGCTCCCGCTGCCATCGCCAGTCTTGTACTGGAGCGGATTTGGCGGAAGCCCCGCCGCAAATAAAGCGATGGGGGTCCACGCTTAATGCCGCGCGGC
>CAWHSO010000006.1:0-467404 GCA_963831975.1 uncultured Alphaproteobacteria bacterium | reverse complement strand
TGGCGCAAAACATCCGCCCCCGCGAAGCGGGGGAGGGGGGACCACCCCGAAGGGGTGGTGGAGGGGGCACAGGCGGTGACGTGATTGCGAAGGAGACGGCTAGGTACTGACGGCGAGCCCTGAATTATTTCACGCCTTGGGAGTCAACTTGTCAGGCGTCACCGTCCTGCGACGATACCGAAGCTGCACCTCAGGCGCCCCCTCCACCATGGTTCGCTCGCTACGCGAGCTCCAGTAGTCCCCCTCCCCCGCTATCGCGGGGGCGGAGGGAGATTACGCCGCCTGCACGTCCGTCAAAAACCGCCGCACTTCGCTCTGCAAGCTCGCGGCCTCGATGGCCAGCGCGTCGGCGAGCGCCTTGACGTCGGCGGCGGTTGAGCGGGCGCCGGTGGAGGCGCCGGCGACGCGGCTCATGGACTCGGCGCCGGTGCGCGCCTCGACCGAGGCGCGGTTGACGCCTTCGGCGATCGAGGCGACGGCGTTGTTCTGTTCCTCGACGGTGGCGGCCACCGTCACGGCGATGTCCGACATGTCGTCGATGATCGAGGACACCTGCTCGATCGCCTGCGCGGCGTCGGCGGTGGCCGATTGGATCGAGCCGATCTGGGCGGCGACGTCTTCGGTGGCGCGCGCGGTTTGCGCGGCGAGCGATTTCACTTCGGTGGCGACGACCGCAAAGCCGCGGCCGGCCTCGCCGGCGCGCGCCGCCTCGATGGTGGCGTTGAGTGCCAAAAGATTGGTCTGGCCGGCGATGGATTGAATGAGGCCGATCACCTCGCCGATGCGGTTCGCGGCGGTGCCGAGGTCCGACATGGTGGTGACGGTGCGCTTGGATTCGGCTACCGCGCGGCCCGCGACCTCGGTCGAGCGCGTCGCCTGCAGCGCAATCTCGCCGATCGAGGCGGCCAGCTCCTCGATCGAGCTCGCCACCGTGGTGACATTGACGGCGGCGGTGCTGACGCGATTTTCAGCCTCGCGCGCTTCCGATGAAACCGAATCGGCGGCGTCGTTGAGCCCGCTGGAAGCGCTTTCGAGACGGCCGGCGGCCTCGCGCAGCCGGGCCAGCGCCTGCTCGACCGAGCTGCGGAATGTGTCGATCATCGCCGCGATGGTCTCGCCGCGGTGTGCGCGCGCGGTATTGGCTTGCGTCTCCACCGCGGACAGGCGCTCGCGCTCGATCATGGTGTCGCGGAACACCACCACCGTGCGCGCCATGGCGCCAATCTCGTCGTGCGCCTTGGTCGCCGGAATACGCGTCGCAGTGTCGCCGTCGGCGAGCCGCTTCATCACCTGCGCCAGGCCTTCCAGCGGCCGCGTGATCGAACGGCCGATGCGCCAGCTGAAGCTGATGCCGATCAGCACCACCGCCAGGCCGATCCACAGGATGAAGCTGCGGATGCGCGCGCGCGATGCCGAGAGCGCCGTGCCGGCATCGCTGGCGCTGTCGCGCGCCGCGGCGATGATCTTGTCGGCTTCCGGCAGCACGGTCTCGGTATCGTGGCCGATCAGCCCCACCAGCGGCTCGATATTGTCGGTCGAGGCGACCCATTGGGCGAAGGCGTAGCTATAGGTCTTCACTTCCTCGTTCAGCTTCTGCTTCATCGACGGCGCGCCGTCGACCGACTCGAACAGCGCGTTGAAATTCCTGACCTCGTCGAGGAAGTGCTTCTCCGAGCTGCGCGCGTGGGTCAGCCGATACGCCAATTCGTCGCGACGCATGGTCAGAAGCGACATCAGCATTTTGCGGGCGTCGCCGTCGGCGACCCACGACAGATCCTGGTGGATGATGCGTTCCACCGCGCCGCTCGCCGCGGCGAGCTCGGCGGTGATGCCCTGGGTTTCGTCGTAGCCGAGCGATTTCTGCTCGTTGACCAGGCTTTCGAAGCTGGTCTTGAGGTCGCGCACGGTGATGCGCAGCGGCGTGACCACGTCCTGCGCCGAGGTGCCGAGCGTGGCGGCGATGCGCTCGAGCGATTTCATCGCCAGCTCTTGGCCGTCGGTGAAATCGGCAACTTCCTTGTCGGACGGCCGCGCGACATATTGGGTGGTCGCCGCGCGCATGATCAGCAAGCCGGTCTTGAGATCGCGGCTCGCGTCCGCGACCCGGGTGTCGCGATGCACGCTGTCGAAGGCGCGGCCGACTTCGATATCGCCGGCCATGAACGCGATGCCGTTGGCGAGGAATCCGATCACCGGAATGACGCCGAGCACGATGATGCGGGCGCGAACCGACAGCTTCGAGAAGGCTTTGACGATGAACATTGGACGGAAGAACCTGGACCGAATACGGACTTTCGTCGCCGCGGCGCGGCATGGCGGCATTGCACGCCAGCAAAGCGGAAAATGGTTAATATTTGGCAAGGACTCGCGCCCCGCGTGCGTCATTCCGGGGCCGAGCCAACGGGTCCGGCCCGAAGTGGCCGGCCCGATGACAGGCTCCGCGAGGAGCCCGGAATCCATAAGCCCAGTGGAGCAGAATTCGCGCCGAGTTCTGTTCTGCGAGGATAGTGGCTATGGATTCCGGGCTCGGCCAACGGGCCGCCCCGGAATGACGGCATTGGGCTACCGCATTGCTTTTGTGCACTGCACGCGTAAGCTTGGCGGGCCGTCCGGGCGGCGCCAAAAGTCGAGCTTTCGGAGCTTCCCATGCCCCTTGCCGCACCCTCCATGCCCGCCGGCCAAAACCTGATCGCGGCGCTCGACGAGGCGGTCGCCGCCGCCGAAGCGCTGTTTGCCGACGCCCGCCGCACCGTTGCCGCGCGGGTCACGGTCGAGGGCCGCCCGATGGCCCGCGTATTCGACCGCGAGCAGCGCGCCACCCACGGCCTCGCCTGGCTCGCCACCTATGTGGAGGCCATCCGGCAGCTTGCGGCTTACGCCGCGCGGATGATCGACACCGGCAATTTCGGCGAGATCGAAGATTTGGTCGTGCGCATCGGCGCCGGCGAATATTTGGCGCAAATGCTGGGCGGCATTCCGATGAGCCAGGGCGAGATCGTCCGCCTGGCCGATCTGGGCTTGAGCGCGAGCGCGGTGGCGGCGCGGGTCACGCCCGCGGTCGATCATCTCATCGCCACCGGCAACACCGCGGCGCATCGCGCGCGGCTCGTCGAATTGATGCGCGAGCGGCCCGACGCCACGGTCGGCGTCTGCGGCCTCGAAGACACGCTGGATTCGATCCGCGAGGAGATGCGCAAATTCGCCGACGGCGCGGTCATGCCGCACGCGCAAGAATGGCACCTGAACAACGAATACATTCCGCTCGATATCATCGGGCAAATGTCCGAGCTCGGCGTGTTCAGCCTGACCATCCCCGAAGATTACGGCGGCATGGGGCTCGGCAAGGAATCCATGTGCGTGGTCTCCGAAGAGCTGTCGCGCGGCTATATCGGCGTCGGCTCGCTGGGCACCCGCTCCGAGATTGCCGCCGAGCTGATTTTGGGCAGCGGCACCGAGGATCAGAAACGCCAATGGCTGCCCAAGATTGCGTCCGGCGAAGTGCTGCCGACCGCGGTGTTCACCGAGCCGAATACCGGCTCCGATCTCGCTTCGCTCAAGACCCGCGCGGTGCGCGACCGCGACACTTATAAAGTCTATGGCAACAAGACCTGGATCACGCACCCGGTGCGCGCCGACCTGATGACGTTGCTCGTTCGCACCAATCCGGCCGAGAGCGGCTATCGCGGGCTCTCCATGTTGCTCGCCGAAAAGCCGCGCGGCAGCGACGAGAAACCGTTCCCCGCCGCCGGCATGTCCGGCACCGAGATCGAGGTCTTGGGCTATCGCGGCATGAAGGAATACGAGATCGCCTTCGACGGTTTTACGGTGGGCGCGGACAATCTTTTGGGCGGCATTGAGGGGCTCGGCTTCAAGCAATTGATGGCGACGTTCGAATCGGCGCGCATCCAGACCGCGGCACGTGCGATTGGCGTGGCGCAGGCGGCGATGGAGCAGGGGCTGAGCTATGCCACCGCGCGGGTGCAGTTCGGCGAGCCGATCGCCAATTTCCCGCGCGTCTCCGACAAGCTCGCCATGATGGCGGTCGAGATCATGATCGCGCGGCAACTGACCTACTACGCCGCGCGGCAGAAGGATTCCGGCCGCCGCTGCGACCTCGAAGCCGGCATGGCGAAACTGTTGGCGGCGCGCGTCGCCTGGGCGGCAGCCGACAACGCCGTGCAGATCCACGGCGGCAACGGTTTTGCCGTGGAATTCCCAATCTCGCGCATTCTGTGCGACGCCCGCATCCTGAATATTTTCGAAGGCGCCGCCGAAATCCAGGCCAACGTGATCGCGCGGCGGCTGTTGGACGGATCGAACTAAGCCGCGCGATTATTCCTTGACTATTGCCGCAATGGCCGCAACGGCGAGTTTCAGGCGAGGTAGCTCGTCGACGACCACATTCCAGATAATCCGGTCCGACAGGCCGCTGTATTCATGCCGTAAAACGTTGCCGATGCCCTGCACCTGCGACCAAGGAATTTCCGGTCGCGTTGCGGTCAAATCTTTGGGAATTCCGCGGCTCGCCTCTGAAATGATTTCGATCGCGCGTTGAACGAGCTAACGCAACTGCCAGCTGTTTTCGAAGTCCAACAAGGTCTTACCGCGCGTGACTTCTTCAACGCGGTTGATCGCTTCCAATATGTCGTGAATGATATGACCGACTTTGCGCGGCATCAGAATACGCGGATGGCCGATTGTTCGATATCGGTACGCAGCATCGGATGCAGGCCGTCGCGGGTTGTGATGTCGACGTCGACACCCAGTTCGCTTTCCAGAAGTTGTTTAATCCCAACCAAGTCGAAAGCGTTGAAGCGGCTGTTGGGCTCGTAATCAATGAAAAGGTCAAGGTCGCTGCCGCGTGCGGTGTCGTTCTGAGCGACCGAGCCAAACAGGTACAGCGACGTCGCGCCCATGGCTTTTATCGCCTGGGCCTGACGCTTCAACTTGTCGATAGCTTCGAGCCTGTTCATCGAACCATCTTACTTCAATCGCTGTCCTTCGCGAAGGGCTGGGAGGCGGGGGTAGTGTCTCAGTTTGAATTTTTAGCGTTTTGGAACGCTGAAAATGGCAAGACGTATCTTGCCTTTGTTGATTGTGTCTATGAGGGACCCAACGAAAACGCGCCTCTTGGAGACATGTATCAGTCGATAAGGGCCAGTCTGCATCTTTTCTCCCCGACGCGCTGGCTTTCCGAGAATCTTTACGCTCGTCTTTCTTAAGCTTGGCCGCCTCTTCGTTCTCGCCATGTTTACATCTCCACCTTTTTAAAAGAACCGCGCGGTCCCAGTTTCGAGAGGGTTGCGTCAAACATTTCCGCCAGATCGGTCATCGACCAAAGGGGCCTCGGGGCACTATTCCTCCGTTTCAATAAATTTGTCTTTTGTCTCGCTGTGACGAGGGGACAAGATGAACTCGTCCCGCAAAAGATGCGATCCTATCCCCACAAGCAGAACCGCACCGCTGATCCCCTGTATGCGATAACAGGGGACCAAAATAGACCGTAAACTAGCCAATACAGGCCACCTACAACCACACAGTCGGCCACGATGAACAGTAGCAGTCTGCGCATATGCTCATTTTAACATGAGCGTGGGCTAAAATGGACGAAATTTCAAACTGAGACACTACCGAGGCGGAACCTCGGTTGACGTTGATAGGCCGCGTCGGGCAAGTCTCGTCCCATGGAAAATCCCTCCATCTCCCTCGGCCCCGCCCCAAATTCGGCACAAGCCTGGCTGCGCCTTGCCGCGACGATGCTGATCTCGACCATCGGCGGCGTCGGCATGTGGTCTGTGGTGGTGGCGCTGCCGCCGGTGCAGGCCGAATTCGCCGTGCCGCGGGCGCAAGCGTCGCTGCCGTTCACGCTGGCGATGGTGGGATTTGCCTTGGGCGGCGTGCTGATGGGCCGCCTGTTCGACAGGACCGGGATTTTGGGTCCGCTGGCGCTCGGCGCCGTGGCGCTCAGTGTCGGTTATCTCGGCGCCGCAGGCGCCGGCAGCCTCGTGGTGTTCGCCATTGCGCACGGCTTGATCGGATTCGGCAGCTCGGTGACGTTTGGCCCGCTGATCGCGGACATTTCGAACTGGTTCGTGCGCCGCCGCGGCGTCGCGGTGACGATTTGCTCGGCTGGAAATTATGTCGCCGGCACGGTGTGGCCGCCGATCGTACAGCACGCCATCGCGCTCTATGGCTGGCGGGCGACCCATGTCGGCATTGCGCTGACATGCGGTGCGGCCATGCTCCTCATCGGCGTCGTCGCTTTGCGCCGGCGCGCGCCGGCCGCGCTCCTCGATTCCGGAGCCGCGGCGCGCAAGGGATCGCCCGCGGTGTTCGGCCTGTCGGCGCGGGCGCTGCAGATCCTCTTGGCCGTGGCTTCGGTTTGCTGCTGCGTCGCGATGTCGATGCCGCAGGTCCACATCGTCGCCTATTGCGGCGATCTCGGCTACGGCGTCGCCCGCGGCGCCGACATGCTGGCGCTGATGATGGCGTTCGGGATCGTGGGGCGCATCGGCTCGGGATTCATCGCCGACCGGTTCGGCGGTCTGCCGACACTGATGCTGGGGTCGGCGCTGCAGGGCGTCGCCCTGCTGCTCTACCTTCTCTATGACGGACTGGTTTCGCTCTACGTCATCTCGGCGGTGTTCGGCCTGTTCCAGGGCGGCATCGTGCCGAGCTACGCCATCATCGTGCGCGAGTATTTTCCGGCCAAGGAGGCCGGCGCCCGCATCGGCATCATCTTGATGACGAGCCTGTTCGGCATGGCGTTGGGCGGCTGGATGTCGGGCTATATTTTCGACCTCGCCGGTTCGTACCGCGCCGCGTTCTTCAACGGCCTCGGCTGGAACGCGGTCAATGGCACGATCGTGCTGTGGCTCCTGTTCCGGCGCCAGGGGCGCGTCGCCTATGCGTGAGCGCGATGCGGCTCCTTGAGCAGCAGTCCGACATTCCCGGACAAAATCCGCTCGCCGTCAGCCCCGAGAGCGCGGATATCGCGCACAAAATCGCGCACGATCTCGCGCTTGCGGATTTCCTGCGGATAGTCGGTGGCGAAGACGATGCGGGACGCCGGGATTTCGCACAATCCGGCTTTGACCGCGCCGATGCCGCCGGCAAAACCGGCGGTGTCGAACACGAGATTGTGCCGGATGTAATGATCGAAGTCGTGCTTCGGCGTCACGCCATGGCGTGGGTTGCCGGCGGTGCCCCAGAACGTCTTGTCCTGAAAACTCCTGATCCGCGCCAGCATCGAGGCGATGCCGCCGGAGAGATGCGCCATGTGCACGGTCAGTTCGGGATGGCGGTCGAACACGCCGGAATTGACCAGGCGGATAGTCGCCATGATCAGCGAGAACTCGCGGCCGACGCCGCGCGCGGTGTCGTAGGCGTCGAACTGTTCGGCGCGATTGAGTTTTAGCGCCGGATGCACGAACACGAACAGGCCGAGCTTGCCCACCTCGTCCCAGAACGGCTCGATCGCCGGATCGTCGATCCATTTGCCGTCGAATTCCGAGGTGATGGTGACGCCTTGAAATCCGAGCTCGTGGCGGCAGCGCGCCAGTTCCTTGAACGCGCCGGCGCCGCCGAGCGGGTGGGCGTGGGCGGCGCCGATGAAGCGGCCGGGATAATCGCGCTCGGCCTGTTTCGCCTTGTCGTTGACGAGGCGCGAGGTGTCGAGATCGGCGCACATGCCGGCGGCGCTGGTCAGCCAGGCGGCGTCGATGCCGGCCAAATCCATCATCCGCACGTGCTCGTCGAGATCGTAGAGCAGCGAATGGATCGTATAGCTCGGCGCGCCCGAGGCGTCGTAGTTGAGGATCAGGCGGTCGCCCGGGTCCTCCTTGATCAATTCGCGCGGCGTGAAATGGTGCTGGAAATCGATGATCATTGCAGGAACCTCGGGCGGGTTTCGACGCTTTTGCGGCGTTTGTTCTGATTAAGGAGTGACGTCAAGGAATAATAGTCGCACGGAGCCGGGTTTGACGCTGTAGCGACGCCGCGCATCGCCAGCAGCGGAGTCATTAACGGCCATGTCCGCGGTCACGAGATAGATGCGCCCGCTTTGCGGGTCGATCGCCATCGTGCGCGCGCCCGGTTGCGTCGGGATCGCCGGCAACGCCGCGAAATTGTCGGGAGAGATTTCGGCGACGACTGAAAGCGTGCCGTCACGATTGGAGCTGTACGCCAAGCCGCGTCCGGGATCGAACGATGCGAAGTCGGTACCCTCGCCGATGGGGAGCGTCGTAATGACCGCGCCATTGTCGGCATTCATCACCACCATGGCCTTGTTCGAGCAGCTGGCAAAAAGACGGTGATGCTCATAGTCGATCGCGAGACCATGCGGCTTGCTGCAGGTCGGCATTGCCCAATGCGCGTCGGCTTTGTTCGTGGCGGTGTCGACGCGGACGATTTCGTTCTTCTCGGCGCCGTCCACGTAGAATTTCCCGTTGTTGCCGGTGACGCCGAACTCGAGCCCGCCACCGCCATCCACCGTCGCCACAACCGCGTCCGTGGCCGGGTCGATCACCGTCAGCTTGCCGGAATCGCCGTCGATCACGAAAACATGGCCGCTCACCGGATCGAAGACGATGCCGTCGGCGTCGATCTCGGCTTTTATCCGTTTAATCACCGCGAATGTTTTCAGGTCGAATACGGCGACTTCTCCAGCCTTGCCGTCGTCGGTATAGCCTTTCCCGGTGGCAGGCAGGATGGCGATGCCATGGGTGCCGCCCGGCATGCCTTCGACATTGCCGATGACCGCACCGCTGCCGCCGTCGACGACCGTAACACGGTCGCCATGGGCCACATAAACTCGCTTCGCGCCGGGATCGAACGTGACGTAATCCCAGCGGTCCGGGCCGCCCAAAGCAACGGTCTTGGCGATGTGATAATTCGGAGGTTTCGGGTCGGACGCAGCGATCGCCGACAAGTTCGACGCCAAGAGCGTCGCAGTCGCGACGGCAACCGGCAGTATGAAACGGCACATTGGTTCTTCCATTTCGCAACTATGTCGCGAGGCTCGCGGCTTTTCCAAGACGCGCACGTCAATTATCCGGGCTCGGCAGCGCGCCGGCCAAGATAGCCAAAAATTCAGATATGCAAAGCTTTGTGTAAAGCTGCATAATCAGTGAAGAGGCGCGTTCCGATTGAACGCAGCCGGGATGTATCCAGGTATCGGCGATGGCCAATTTCATGTCCCATTTCGCGGTCCCGGTCGCCATCGGCGCGGTCGCGGTCGTGCTGCTGCTCGGCCTCTACAACATGATGCGCGGCGGCTCCGCCAATACCTCGCAGAAGCTGATGCGGCTGCGCGTGCTCCTGCAGTTCATCGCCATCATCGTCATCATGGCCACGCTCTGGTTCATGTCGAAGTGACCGATGGTCAAGCTCAACAAGATCTATACCCGCACCGGCGATGACGGCACCACCGGGCTCGGCTCTGGCGAGCGGCGCAAGAAATACGATTTGCGCGTCGCCGCCTACGGCACGCTGGACGAGGCCAATGCCGCGATCGGCATCGCGCGGCTGCATACCGCAGGCGATGTTTCACAAGAAGCTTTGACGCTCGATGCCGCGCTGTCGCGCATCCAGAACGATCTGTTCGACGTCGGCGCCGATCTGTGCACGCCGGGCAAGGGCAGGGGTCCGGATGGCGCGCGGCTGACGGTGACGCAGGCACAGGTCGATTGGCTGGAAAGCGAGATCGACCGGCTCAATGACGAACTTGCGCCGTTGAAATCCTTCGTGCTGCCGGGCGGCAGTCCGGCGGCGGCCTATCTGCATCTCGCCCGCACCATCTGCCGGCGCGCCGAGCGGCTCATCGCCGAGCTCAAGGACCGGCCGGACGAGAGCGTCGGCGACGAGGTGCTCAAATACGTCAACCGCCTGTCCGATTTTCTGTTCGTCGCCGGCCGCTACGCCAACGGCAAAGGCGCGCGCGACGTGCTGTGGCAGCCCGGGCAAAATCGCTGAAGCGGAGGGGGCAAGCCATGGTCATGCCGCTATGGGATCACAGCCCGTTCAAGTGGCCGAAGCCGCCTTACGTGATGTGGGCGCTGGTCATCATCAACTTCGCGGTGTTCTTCGTCGAAGCCGGCTTCTGGCCCGACCAGATGGACCAGCTCGATCGGCTGGCCGGGTTGGTTCCCGCGGCGCTGACCGGAAGCGCGCCGGCCGCAGGGCTACCGGCGCCGCTCACGCTCATCACCTGCTTGTTCGTGCATGGCAATTTCATGCACGTCTTCGGCAACATGATCTTCTTGTTCGTGTTCGGCGATGACATCGAGGAAGCGCTCGGCCACTGGCGCTTCCTCGGCTTCTACCTGGCCTGCGGCATCGGCGCCGGCTTCGCTTTTGTGGCGAGCGATCCTAGCTCGACCACCGGGCTGATCGGCGCCTCAGGCGCCATTGCCGGCGTCGTCGCCGCCTATCTGCTGTTCCGGCCGTGCGCCAAGGTCACGTGTCTGCTCGGTCTCATTCCGCTTCGGCTGCGGGCCTATTGGATCATCGGCGGTTGGGCGATCTGGCAGTTCGTCGACGCCGCAAGCCGTACCGACGACGGCATCGCCTATTCGGCGCATGTCGGCGGTCTGATCACCGGGGCGGTGCTGTTCTATTTCATGCGGCCGCGGGGCGTTGCGCTATTCGAATGCGTGGAAACGACATGAGCCCATCGCTTAAGCAGACCATGGCTGCCCCGGCACGTTGACCGGGAGGGCGGCGGCCGGTAGGTTGCCGCACCGCAGCATCGGCGGCCTTCCACGCGCCGCCGAGGGCCGCCGGAAACAGCAAAAAAGCCATCACAGCCAAATCTTCAGCAACCAGGCCTCAATAACTTAAGTTTTCAACGCCATGAAAATTCTCGTCCCCGTAAAACGGGCGGTCGACAAGGACGTGAAAATCCGCGTCAAGGCAGACGGCTCCGGCGTCGAGCTCGGCAACGTCAAAATGTCGATGAATCCGTTCGACGAGATCGCGGTCGAGGAAGCGATCCGGCTCAAGGAGGCCGGCAAGGCCACCGAGATCGTCTGCGCCTCGATCGGGCCGCAGCAGGCGGCCGAAACCATCCGCACCGCGCTCGCCATGGGTGCCGACCGCGGCATCCTGGTGAAGACCGACGGCGCCGCCGTCGAGCCTTTGGCGGTGGCAAAAATCCTCAAAGCCATCGCCGACGCCGAGCAGCCGGGCCTGATCATTCTCGGCAAGCAGGCGATCGACGACGACTGCAATCAGACCGGCCAGATGCTGGCGGCGCTGCTCGGCTGGCCGCAGGGCACCTTCGCCTCGAAAGTCGCGCTCGACGGCGACGCCATCATGGTGACGCGCGAGGTCGACGGCGGCTTGCAGACGGTGAAGCTGAAAATGCCCGCCATCGTCACCACCGACCTGCGCCTGAACGAGCCGCGCTATGCCTCGCTGCCCAACATCATGAAGGCGAAGAAGAAGCCGATCGACGAGAAGACCGCCGCCGATTACGGCGTCGACACCAAGCCGCGGCTGGAAGTGGTCAAGACCACGGAGCCGCCGGTGCGCAAGGCCGGCGTCAAGGTCAAGACCGTTGCCGAACTGGTCGACAAACTGAAGAACGAAGCGGGGGCGATCTGATGCCGACGCTTCTTCTTGCCGAACACGACAACACATCGCTCAAGGACGCGACCAACAAGGCGCTGACGGTGGCCAAGGCACTCGGCGCCGAAGTGCACGTGCTGGTCGCCGGCTCCGGCTGCAAAGCGGTGGCGGATGCCGCCGCCAAGCTCGATGGCGTGAGCAAAGTGTTGTTGGCGGATGCGCCGGCTTACGCGCACATGCTGGCCGAGCCGGTGGCGGCGCTGATCGTCGCGCTCGCCGGCCCTTACGAAACCATCATGGCGGCGGCGACCACGAGCGGAAAGAACATCATGCCGCGGGTCGCGGCGCTGCTCGATGTCATGCAAATCTCCGACGTCATCAAGGTCGTGGCGCCGGACACTTTCGAGCGGCCGATCTATGCCGGCAATGCCATCCAGACCGTGCGCTCGCACGATGCCAAGAAAGTGATCACGGTGCGCACGGCGGCATTCCAGGCGACCGGCGAGGGCGGCTCTGCCACCGTCGAGACCGCTGCCAGCGCGGCCGATCCGGGCATTTCCGGATTCGTCGGCGAGGAGCTGTCGAAGTCGGAGCGGCCGGAATTGACCTCGGCCAAGATCATCATTTCCGGCGGCCGGGCGATGCAAAGCCGCGACAACTTCACCAAATATATAGAGCCGGTGGCGGATAAGCTTGGCGCCGCGGTCGGCGCTTCGCGCGCCGCGGTCGATGCCGGCTACGCGCCGAACGACTGGCAAGTCGGCCAGACCGGCAAGGTGGTGGCGCCGGACCTTTATATCGCCGTCGGCATTTCCGGCGCCATTCAGCATCTCGCCGGCATGAAGGATTCGAAAGTCATCGTCGCCATCAACAAGGATGAGGAAGCGCCGATCTTCCAGGTCGCGGATTATGGATTGGTGGCGGATCTCTATTCGGCGCTGCCGGAGCTCGCCAGCGAGCTCGACAAAGTCAAACGCTGATTGCAGCCGCACCCGCGATAACAAGGTGTGGCTCAGGGTATCTGAGGTGAGCTAAGATGGTCGAGGTCAAGGAACGGCCCAAAGAACGCAGCCGCAGCGAGCGGACGGAAGCAATGGCCATTCGCAAGATCGGCATCGTCGGCGCCGGCCAGATGGGCAACGGCATCGCGCATGTCTGCGCGCTCGCGGGCTTTCATGTCCTGCTCAATGACGTCGCGCCCGACCGCATCACCGAAGGGCTCGCCACCATCAACGGCAACCTGGCGCGTCAGGTCAGCCGCCAGCGCATCACCGACGAGCAGCGCCAGGCCGCGATCAAGCGCATCGCGCCGGCGAACACGCTCGAAGAGCTCGGCGACTGCGACCTGGTGATCGAAGCCGCCACCGAGGCGGAAGCGGTCAAGCGCAACATCTTCGCCGCGCTCTGTCCGCTGCTCAAACCGGGAGCCATCGTCGGCACCAACACCTCGTCGATCTCGATCACGCGGCTCGCCGCCTCGACCGACCGGCCGGAACGCTTCATCGGCATTCACTTCATGAATCCGGTGCCGCGGATGGAGCTGGTCGAAGTGATCCGCGGCATCGCCACCGATGACGCCACGTTCGAGGCCACCAAGAATTTCATCGGCAAGCTCGGCAAGCTGATCGCGGTGTCCGAGGATTTCCCCGCCTTCATCGTCAACCGCATCCTCTTACCGATGATCAACGAGGCGATCTACACGCTCTATGAAGGCGTCGGCAATGTCGAGGCGATCGACACCGCGATGCGGCTCGGCGCCCACCATCCGATGGGGCCGCTCGAATTGGCCGACTTCATCGGCCTCGATACCTGTCTCTCCGTGATGCAGGTGCTGCACGAGGGTTTGGCGGATTCCAAATACCGCCCCTGTCCGCTGCTCGTGAAATACGTCGAGGCCGGCTGGCTCGGCCGCAAGACGCAGCGCGGATTCTACGATTACCGCGGCGAGAAGCCGGTTCCGACCCGCTGAATTTTTCTGAAATTGCCCACTCGCGCCTCCTTCTCCCCGCGCGCGGGGAGAAGGTTGCGGATGGGGGGCCTCTCCGCCGGACTCAGAATCGCGGGGAGAGGCGAAGCTTACGCCGCCGCGGCAGGAAACTGCGGCGCGGTCTCGCGCCAACACGGCAGCGCCGCGACGCGATCGAACCAGCTACGCAGGTGCGTGTAGGGGCCGATGGGCATGTCCGCCTCTTTGGCATAGAGCAGCGGCGCGGCGACCGCGAAGTCGGCGATCGTCAAATCCCTGCCGACCAGATACGGCTGCTTGGCGAGATGGGCGTCGAGCATTTTCGCTTCTTTGTTGAAGGCCTCGGTGCCCTTGGCGACGGCGGCTTCGTCGGGCGGGCCGAGGTTCATGATCTTCTTGACCAGGCGCTGGAACGTCAGCGGCTGGCACGCCTCGGCGCCCCAATGGGCGAGCTGCCAGAATTGCCAGCGTGCGATGTCGGCGCGTTTTTTGGCGTCATCGTTCGGCCACAGCGAATTCGCGCTCTTGCCGGCGATATATTGCAGGATCGCATTGGACTCCCATAGCTTGAAATCGCCGTCGACGAGCGTCGGCGTGCGCCCGCTCGGGCTGAGCGCCAGATAAGCCGGCATGTATTGCGCGCCCTTGCTCAGATCGACGAATTCGAGTTCGAGCGGCACGCCGAGATGGGCGGCAAGCGCCCGCACCTTCCAGGTGTTCGGCGAAGGCGGAAAGCCATAGAGCTTCATGGTCGACTCCTACTTGGTTGCAAGAACTTGGTTGAAGGGACTTCGTTGCAAGGACTTGGTTGAAGGGAATTCTAGTCGCAGCACGCCGCCGAAGAGCTTTTCGGCTCCACGTACTGCGCTCTCGGATTGACCGCGGCGCCGTCGTAGCGATCGTGATGGCGCACCCAGGCCATCGGCCACGCCAAGCCTGCCTCGTCGCGGCCCTTCGGCGCCAGGTCGAGCATGTGATAGGTGCCGATCAGCATATCGAGGCCGCGGCCGTAGCTCGAATAGGTGTGGAAGATCTCGCCTTTGTCGTTCTTGTAGAACACGCTGGCGCCCGGGCGCTCTTCGCTGGGAAACGTCGTCATTTCGTAATTGTACATCGCCTTGCCGCTGGCCTTCTCCTCGGGCGTTGCGGAGACGTGATAGTCGAAGTTGAAGTCGCAGCCGTTCGACGACACCCATTTGAAATGCCAGCCCATGCGGCGTTTGAATTTTTCGATCTGCGGCAGCGGCGCGCGCGACACGACGAGGAACGTGACATCGCGCTGCGCCAGATGCGTCACCGTGCCGTCGAAATGATCGGCCAACAGCGAGCAGCTCGGGCAACCCGCTTCCCAGTCGGGGCCGAGCATGAAGTGATAGACGATCAGCTGGCTCTTGCCGGCGAACAGGTCGGCCAGCGTTTCCTTGCCGTTCGGTCCGTCGAACATGTAAGTCTTGTCGACTTTCACCCAGGGCAGCTCGCGCCGTTTTTTGCTCAGCGCATCACGCGCGTGCGAAAAAGCCTTTTCCTCGACGAGATGCGCTTTGCGCGCGGCGATCCATTCGTCTTGGGAAACGATGCGATGCGATTCCATGATTGTTGCTCCTCGATCTGTAGGGCGGATTAGCGAAGCGTAATCCGCCATTCGTTTGCAACGAGCGGTGGGTTATGCCGGAGCCCGCCATCGGGCCGGCCACTTCGGGCCGGACCCGTTGGGCTAACCCACCCTACGTTCGCTACTGCTCGACCGGCGTCATCCAGCCGACGCCGGCGCCGTCGGGCTGCATCAGAATGGCGATGCGGCCGACGCCGGGCACGTCGAACGCGGGTTTCATCAGCTTGGCGCCGGCCTTGACGGCTTTGGCCACGCGGGCGTCGACGTCGTCGACCGCGATGTAGGACATCCAGCTTTCCGGTACGCCCTGAAAATCGTGACCGCTGATGTCGAAAAGGCCGCCGACCGGCTCGCCGTCCATCGTGGCGAGCCAATAGGTGCTGCCGCCACCGGGCATCGGCATGCCGTCGTAGCTCCAGCCCAAAGTGTCGGCGTAGAACTTCTTCGCGCCCTCGACGTCGCGCGTCATGAGCTCGTTCCAGTAAAATGTTCCGTGTGATCCACGCATGTCTTAACTCCACTGTTTTGCGTTGGCGCTTCGTTATTGTGCCAACACTTATTGTGCCAAGAGTTTGTGTCGCTCAGGCGAACAGCTTTTCCATCTTGTCCATGGCGCCGTTCCAGCCACCCTGATGGCGGTCGCGGGCGTCGTCGTCGAAGAACTGCTCGTGGGTGAGCGTCAGCAGCGTGCCGTCGCCGTCGGGCTTGAGCAGCACCGTCACCAGCGATTCGCGCTCGGGCGTCGACTTCCAGGTCCAGGTGAAGACCAGCTTCTCGTTCGGGATGACCTCGCGATAGACGCCGCTGACGTCGTGCTCCTCGCCGCTCGGCGCGCGCATCACCCAACGATAACGTCCGCCGGTGCGCGGATCGCTTTCGACGTGCGCCGCTTTCATCTCGCCGGGTCCCATCCAAAGCTTCACTTTTTCCGGGTCGATCCACGCCGCGAAGACCTTGGCGGGCGGGGCGTTGAGGCGGCGCTTGATGGTGAGGCTCGGTTTTGTGGCGGTTTGGGTGGCCATGTTGTTTCCTTCTGCGAAAGTGGTTTTTCTTCGTCCAGGAATGCGGCCAGGCGGTCGAGCCGCTCGGACCAGAACTTCTGATAGCGATTGAGCCATTCGAACGCGTCGCGCATCGGCTCGGCGTCGAGGCGGCAGGCGACGACGCGCCCGGTTTTGGTGCGCGCGACCAGGCCGGCATCCGACAGCACGGCGAGATGCTTCATGATCGCCGGCAGCGACACCGGGAACGGCGCGGCGAGCGCGCTGACCGAAATGTCCGGCTCCGCGGCAAGCCGCATCACCAGTGCGCGCCGCGTCGGATCGGCAAGCGCCGCGAAAGTGCGGTCGAGGGTTGAGCTTTGAAGGTTAACCATTTGGTTTAGTATAGGCCCGGCAGCGGCGCTGTCAACCGACAAATCGCACTATCTTTTCCCGGCCATCTCCTTCAAAGGCGGCGTGCCTCAGCCTACGTCATACGGAACACGAGATTCCCATGATCGATTTGCCGATAACGCGTGAGCAGCGCATTGCCGTAAGGGCGCTTGTGCTTGGCGACCGTATCGAGACCGCGGGCCTGGAACGCAGCGACGTATTGTCGACGCTGCCGTTGGCGTTCCGCGCCGGAGAAAACGGAATTGTTGCGTTGTTTCGCTATGGCGTTGCCGTCCTTGTCGGCATGTCGCCGCTGGAAGAGGACGAGGTCATACGCCGGCTGGACGGCCGCATCGTCGGTCCGATACAGCCACGCGAAGAGGAAATCGTCCAAATCGAGATCGCGCCGGACAAAGACGAACAGCTCACGCCGTCAGGCGTTATCGTCCTCAAAGCCTTGACGATCGAACACACATTGCTGATCGCGGATGCGCTTGCCACCAGCGTGGTCCTGGCGCACGACGAAAAGAACGTGGCGACCGTTTTCGACGTGATTCAGCCGATTGCCCAGGAGCTGGCGCAACACGGCCGCACGCCCGGCGGCCGTCGTGCGATCCTAAAACACATCGGCAATGCGCTGCTTGTTCAACACCGCGTTTCCGGTCTGGTCGCCGTGGCGGAAAAACCCGACGTGCTGTGGGAGCGGCCGGTTCTGGAGCGCTTTTACGCGCGACTCGAAGACGAATACGAATTGAAGGAACGCGCCGACGTCTTGACCCGCAAGCTCACCGTGATCTCCGATTCCGCCAAGGCATTCGCCGACATCATCGATACCGAGCGATCGTTGCGGCTTGAGCTGATCATCGTCGTGCTCATCGTCGTCGAGATCGTCATCGCCGGAATTCAGCTGCTGGTGCGATAGTTGCCCGACGCTTCGGACGATCGTAACCCCGCATGAATGCTTCGATTCCCGGCTCAATGACGGGATTCATATGTTCTTAAGATTGGAGGCCATAATCAGCGGGACCATCGAAGTACTGCGTCATGGACCCGACTAGCCTCATCACCGCGCTCGTGGGCGCCCAGACCGGCATGATCCAGCTTGCCGTCGCGGCGCGGCTAACGCGCATGAACGCGGATCAAGGCGCCTCGGTGGTGAAGCTGATCGACGCCGCGCAGCATAGTATCGACCCGCTTGCCAATGTCGCCGCCGGCCTGGGAACGAACCTCGACGTCAGCGCGTGACGGCGCCGTTATCGTCGGCAATCGCCGCGCTCACCAATTTCACGCCGTCGTCGCTCGCCCATTCGGCCGGGCCGGCCATGTTGCCGATCTCGCAGCCGGAGCGGTCGACCAACAGCGTTGTCGGCATGCCGAAGGCTTTGCCGGCGGTTTTCAGGTCTTCGAACACGTGGGCGCTCGGATCGGAAAAATAAGCCAGCCGCTTGATGCCGACGTCTTTGAGGAAAGCGAGCGGCTTTTGCGGATCGCGGGTGTCGATATTGACGGCGACGACCTCGAAGTTCGCCCCGCCGAGGTCGCCTTCCAGCGCATCGAGCGCCGGCATCTCCTTGCGGCACGGCACGCACCAGGTCGCCCACAGGTTCAGGAGCACGGTGCGGCCGCGCCAGTCCTTCAAGGTGCGGTCGCGGCCGGCGCCGTCCTTGAAGGCGAGATCGGGCACGCAGAAAGCCGGTCTGCGCCACGCTTAATGCCGCGACTTCGCCATGGACCAAAGGCGCGAGCCGTGCCGCGGTCGCCACCGCCGGCTGGCAGGCCGCATCGCCCGGATTGCCTCGCAGACGGCCAATCCCGTATACCCCCGCCAGCACGGCCAGCGTCCCGCACAGCGCCCAGGCGGTGGCGGCGATCAAGCGGCGGCGGCGTACCTTATGATACGGCTCGGCAGGCAACTCGGACATTGGCGATAAAACCTCGGGACTTTGGCGCAACCTTTATGAGCGATCTGTCATGAGCAACAAAATGTGGGGCGGGCGCTTCGGCGCCAAGCCCGACCCTCTCATGGAGTATTTCAGCGCCTCCATCGATTTCGACTGGTCCCTCTACCCGCAGGACATCGCGGCAAGCAAGGCCCATGCGGCGATGCTCGCCAAAAAGGGCATCATCACGGCGCAAGATGCAAAGAAGATCGCTCACGGTCTAGACACGATCCTGTCAGAGTTCAGAGCGAGCAAGTTCGCCTTCAATTCGCACGCTCGAAGACATCCATATGAATATCGAGAGCCGGCTCGCCGAGCTGATCGGGCCGGCGGCCGGGCGGCTGCACACCGCGCGCTCGCGCAACGATCAGGTGGCGACCGACTTCCGGCTCTGGGTGCGCGACTATATCGACGGTTTCGATGCCGCGCTCGCCGGCTATCAACGCGCGCTCGCCGAGAAGGCGCTGCAATATGCCGACACGGTGATGCCGGGTTTCACCCATCTGCAGCCCGCGCAACCGGTGACCTTCGGCCATCATCTGCTCGCCTATGTCGAGATGGCGGCGCGCGACCGCGGCCGCTTTGCCGATGCGCGGGCGCGGCTAACGAAAGCCCGCTCGGCGCCGCCGCGCTGGCCGGCACGTCGTTCCCGATCGACCGCGGCATGACCGCCAAGGCGCTCGGCTTTGCGCGGCCGATGGCGAACTCGCTCGACGCCGTCGCCGACCGCGATTTCGTGCTGGAGACGCTGTCGGCCTGCGCCATCGCCATCGTGCATCTGTCGCGGTTCGCCGAAGAGATCGTGATCTGGTCGTCGCCGCTGGTCGGCTTCCTGCGGCTGTCCGACCGGTTCACCACCGGCTCCTCGATCATGCCGCAAAAGCGCAATCCCGGACGCCGCCGAGCTGATTCGCGCCAAGACCGGCCGGGTCGTCGGCGCGCTCACCGCGCTCTTGGTGGTGATGAAGGGATTGCCGCTCGCCTATCAGAAGGACATGCAGGAGGACAAGGAAGGCACCATCGACGCCTTCGGCACGCTGTCGCAGTCGATCGCCGTCATGACCAAAATGGTGCGCGACATGACGCCCGATGTCGCGGCGATGGCCAATGCGGCGGGCGCGGGCTATTCCACCGCCACCGATCTTGCCGACTGGCTGGTGCGGACGCTCAAACTGCCGTTCCGCGACGCCCATCACGTCACCGGCCGCATCGTTGCCGAGGCGGCGGCGGCCGGCGTGGCGCTCGAAAAACTGCCGCTCACGGCCATGCAGGCGGTCGAGCCGCGGATCACCAAAGCGGTTTACGGCGTGCTCTCGGTCGGCAATTCGGTGAAGAGCCGCAAGGTTTACGGCGGCACGGCGCCGAAAAACGTGCGCGCGCAGGCCAAACGCTGGCTCAAGCGGCTGAAAAAGCGGCCGTAAACGGCCTGGTAAAGGCTCTGGCAAGAGGCTTGCCGACACAATGTCGCCGCCGCGATCTGATCTGCTATGCTGTCGTTAAAGCGTGCGTCTGGGAGAGGCCTTTGGCCCGTGATCGTTTGCAGCGTCGGTCTTGCGCTCGCCGTGGCCGTCGTGGCCGCGCTGGCGCTTGCCGCCTGCGGGCGCAAGGGCGCCCTCGAACTGCCGCCGGGTCCGGCGACCCAGCCGCCGGTCGCCGCCGCGCCGGCGACGCCGTCATCGTTCTGCCGAGCTCGGCACGTCCGGCTCGCCGGCCAGCAGCAGGAAGATGCCGCCGCCGTGAAAACCGGCTTCGATGCCCACGGCAATCCGGTGGCCGCGCCAGGCACGAGAAAATCGTTCATCCTCGATCCGCTGCTGCAATAGTTCTCGTCATTCGCGCAGCGGCGCAGGCGAGCTCCACGGCCCGCGCTGGGCTTCGCGGAGCCGTGGTCTGGCCGAGCTCGTCCAGCGAACCGGTTGTCGCACTTATCGCAGCGATCATGCTCTAAACACGCGCCATGCACCACTTCGCCTATCGCGACGGCGTGCTGCACGCCGAAGGCGGTCAATCTCATCGCGCTGGCGGAGGCCGTCGGCACGCCGTTCTATTGCTATTCGAGCGCGACGCTGGAGCGGCACTACAAGTGTTCGCCGGCGCGTTCGCCGATGTCGACGCGCTGGTCTGCTACTCCTTGAAGGCGAATTCCAACCAGGCCGTGATCGCGACGCTGGGCAGGCTCGGCGCCGGCGCCGACGTCGTCTCCGAGGGCGAGTTGTTGCGCGCCCGCGCCGCCGGCATCCCGCCGCGACAAGATCATGTTCTCCGGCGTCGGCAAGACCGCGCGCGAGCTTGCGCTAGCGGTCGACGAGGGCATTCTCTGCGTCAACGTCGAATCCGAAGCGGAGCTCGAGCTGCTCGCCGCCATCGCCGCCGGCCAAGGGCCGCGCCGTCGACATTTCGATCCGCGTCAATCCCGACATCGATCCGAAGACCCACGCCAAGATCGCAACCGGCAAGGCGGAGAACAAATTCGGCATTCCGATCAGCCGCGCCCGCGACGTCTATGCCCGCGCCGCGAAGCTCAAGGGCGTGCGCGTCGCCGGCGTCGACATGCATATCGGCAGCCAGATCATCGAGCTCGATCCGTTCGGCGACGCGTTTGCGCTGCTCGCCGATTTCGTGCGCGCGCTGCGCGCCGACGGCCACGCCATCAGCCATATCGATCTCGGCGGCGGCTTGGGCATTCCCTATCGCGAGGACAACGAGCCGCCGCCCGATCCCGATGCCTATGCCAGCGATCGTCAAGACGCGACCACGCGGTCTCGGCTGCAAGCTGATCTTCGAGCCGGGCCGGCTCATCGTCGGCAATGCCGGCATCCTGGTGACGCGCGTGCTCTATGTGAAGCACGGCGAAGCCAAAACCTTCGTCATCGTCGATGCCGGCATGAACGATCTGATCCGCCCGACGCTCTACGAGGCGCATCACGATATCCGCCCGGTCCGCGAGGCCGCGGTCGGCGCGCCGCGAATCATCGCCGACGTGGTCGGCCCGGTCTGCGAATCAGGCGATTTCCTCGCGCTCGATCGTTCGCTGCTCGCGCCGCAGCCGGGCGATCTCCTCGCCGTGATGACGGCCGGCGCCTATGGCGCGGTCCAGGCCGGCACCTACAACACCCGCGCGCTGGTTCCCGAAGTGCTTGTCAGGGCAGGCGAATGGGCCCTGGTGCGGCCGCGGGTGACGGCCGAGGAACTGATCGCGCTCGACCGCCTGCCGCCCTGGCTTTGACACTCGTACGATTTCAATTCGGCTGCGCGGCCGCTGTCAGTATAATCGCGCAGACGTGCATCGTATGAGTTTTGCCATGAACGATTTCACCCGCATCACGCAAAATCCGGCGGTCATGGGCGGCAAGCCGTGCATTCGCGGTTTGCGCGTGACGGTTGGGATGATCGTCGGCCAGATCGGCGCCGGGCGGAGCATCGATCAGTTGCTCGCCGACTATCCTTATTTGCAGCGCGAGGATGTGCTTGAGGCGTTGCGCTACGCCGCGTGGCGTGCGCAGGAGCGTGAAATCGATCTAGCCGCGGCGGAATGAAAATTCTCGTCGATATGAACTTGTCACCCAGCTTGGGTCGATTTTCTTATCGAAGCCGGATTCGAAGCGGTTCACTGGTCGAAAGTCGGCGCAAGCGACGCCAACGACAGTAACGTGATGCAGTGGGCCGCCACGTACAGTCACGTCGTGCTCACGATGTGACTTGGACTTCGGCGCTATTCTGGCCGCGACACAGGGCCGAAGCCCTAGTGTCCTCCAACTGCGCAGCGACCTTCTTACTCCCGAATTCACGTCGGCCCGGCCGTGCTCGCCGCCATTCATCAGGCCCAACAGGAGTTGAGCAGCGGCGCTTTGGTTTCGATCGATCCCGCACGTGCGCGATTGCGCCTGCTGCCGTTGCGCGAGTGACGCCGGAGTTGACTATCGGGCGAGTGCCATCGGCTGAACATTTCACGTCGACGCGGTCGTGCTACCCCCAATCAGAGGGTTCTCCCACGCGATCGTTTGTTCAACACGTCGCGGCTAGCGGTCAGCCGATAGCGGCCGGAATCCCTATCGTGGCTGACGATGGATGCTTGGGTCGCCCGCCGAGCTCCGAAGTACTTGTCCGGACAGGAGAATAAGCATTCCCGCGGCTCTGCCTGATGGCCGAGGCGCTCGACCGCCTGCCGCCCTGGCTTTGAAATTGCATAACATTGTAGCGAGCGGGGTTTAGTGCCTTGAACCCGCCGTCATGTTACCCTGTTGTCATGCGCAATGACGGTGCGCCGTGCCCAAAATAACGGGACAAGTGTGACCGAAGCGACCTTGCCCAATCCCGGCCCGCAGACCGCGGCCAGCGGACGCCACCCGGGCGCTGCTCGACGCG
This sequence comes from uncultured Alphaproteobacteria bacterium, assembly GCA_963831975.1. Taxonomy (GTDB): domain Bacteria; phylum Pseudomonadota; class Alphaproteobacteria; order Rhizobiales; family Xanthobacteraceae; genus BOG-931. The sequence goes on along the minus strand of CAWHSO010000006.1, from coordinate 444,580 downwards.
ACGCTCAAGCGCGCGCGCTGGACGATTTTCTGGGAGCGGTTGTGGCCGGCGCTGACCTCGCTGGCGACCGCTATCGGGCTGTTCCTGGCATTGTCCTGGCTCGGCCTGTGGCTGTGGCTGCCGCCGTTGGTGCGCGCTGTGGCCGTGATCGCTTGCGCGGCGATCGCCATCGTCGCGGCGTGGCCGTTCCTGTTCGTGCGCATGCCCGGCGCCCGCGATGCGCTCAGCCGGCTCGATCGCGGCAGCGGGCTGCCGCATCGCCCGGCGACCGCGATCACCGACGATCTCGCCGTCACGCCGAAAGATCCTTATTCGCTCGCGCTGTGGAATGCCCACGTGGAGCGCGCGCTGACCGCCGCGCGCGCGTTGAAATCCGGCTGGCCGTCGCCGCGGGTGGCGCGGCGCGATCCTTACGCGCTGCGCGCGCTGGTTCTCATCGCCTGCGTCGCCACGTTCTTTGCCGCCGGCGGCGAACGCTGGAAGCGCGTCACCGCGGCGTTCGACTGGCACGGCGTGGTGCTGCCGGCGAATTTCCGCGTCGATGCCTGGGTGGTTCCGCCGGCCTATACCGGCAAGCCGCCTGTCATCCTTCCCGGCATCCATCCGGGCGAGACCGCGGCGCTGCAAACCAACGGCATCGTCGTCGGTGCCGGTGAACTCGACGCTGGTCGTGCGCTCGACCGGCAAGGTCAGTCTCGACGTCTCCGCCACGTCGGCGGCGTGACGCCGGCCAAGGATGCGGTGGCCGCGCCGGCCGGCACCGACGAGCATCGCTTCGCCATTGCGGCGACCGGCAGCGCCACCTTGCGCGGCGCCGGCGACGATCTGACCTGGGCGTTCAATGTCATCCCCGACAAGCCGCCGATCATCGAGTTGACCAAGGATCCCGAGCAACAGCGCCGCGGCTCGCTGCTGTTGTCCTACCGGCTCGAAGACGATTACGGGGTGACCGAGGCGCAAGCGACGTTTGCCCGCAAGAGCGATGATGCCGGCGCCGACGGCGAAAGCCCGCATCCGCTGTTCGGGCCGCCGGATTTCGCGCTGATCCTGCCGCAGGCGCGCACCAAGGCCGGCGTCGCCCAGACCATCAAGGATTTGACCGATCATCCCTGGGCCGGCGCCGAAGTCGAGATGACGCTGGTCGCCCGCGACGAAGGCGGCAATGTCGGCAAGAGCGAGCCGTTCGCCTTCCGCCTGCCCGAGCGCGTCTTCACCAAGCCGCTGGCGCGGGCGCTGGTCGAGCAGCGCCGCAATCTCGCGCTCGACGCCAATGCGCGGCCGCTCGTTCTCACCGCGCTCGATGCGCTGACGCTGGCGCCGGAAAAATTCACGCCCGACGCCGGCACCTATCTCGGGCTGCGCGGCATTTTCTGGTCGCTGGTCCGCGCCAAGACCGACGACGGTCTGCGCGACGTGGCGGCGCGGCTGTGGTCGATGGCGGTGCAGCTCGAGGACGGCGACATTTCCGATGCCCAGGCCAGTTTGCGCAACGCCGAGGAGGCGCTGCGCCAGGCGCTCGAACGCGGCGCCAGCGACGAAGAGCTCAAAGCGCTGATGGATCAATTGCGCGCGGCGATGGATCGCTTCATGCAGGCGATGGCGGAGCAACTGAAAAACAGCCAGCAGCTCGACCGTCCGCTCGGGCCGAACCAGCGCCTGCTCAGCCAGCGCGATCTGCAAAGCATGCTCGACCGGCTCGAGAACCTGGCGAAGAACGGCGCCCGCGATGCCGCCAAGCAGCTTTTGCAGCAGCTCCAGCAGATGATGGAGAATTTGCAAATGGCGTCGCCGGACGGCGACAGCGACGACGACGACATGATGTCGAAGCTCGATGAGCTCGGCGACATGATCCGCCAGCAGCAGGATTTGCGCGACCGCACCTTCCGCCAGGGCCAAGATCAACGGCAGCAGGACCAGCGCCAGCAAGGCCAACAGCGCGGCCAGCAATCGCGGCCGGGCCAGCAACAAGGCCAAGGTCCACAACAAGGCCAACAGCAAGGACCGCAGCAAGGCCAGCAGCAGGGCAACGGCATGGGCGAGTTGCGGCAGGGCCAGCAGGCGCTGCGCGACCGCCTCAACCAATTGCTCGAAGATCTGAAGAACCTCGGCCAGAACCAGGGCGGCCAGCAGGACCAGGACAATTTGGACCAGCTCGGCCGCGCCGGCGAGGCGATGGGCCAGGCCGAAGACAGTCTCGGCCAAGGCAATCCCGACAGCGCGGTGGATTCGCAAGGCCGCGCGCTCGAGGCCTTGCGCAAGGGCGCGCAGGCGCTGGCGCAAGCCATGCAACAGCAGATGGGGCAGGGCCAAGGGCAGCCCGGCCGCGCCGGCCGGCTCGGCCAACCGCGCGCCGAGGGGGATACCGATCCGCTCGGCCGGCAGCGCGGCCGCGATTACGGCGACGACGTCACCGTGAAGGTGCCGGGGCCGGGCGAGATCGACGTGGAGCGCGCCCGCCGCATCATCGAGGAACTGCGCAAGCGCTTCGGCGACATGGGCCGCCCGCAGGAAGAGCTCGATTACATCGAGCGGCTGCTGAAGGATTATTGAAACTTATTTCTTTCCTCCCCCTGAAAGGGGGAGGACGCGAGCGATGCGAGCGAGGTGGGGGTCCGCGGCGGTGACGCTTGCGCAAGCCTCCCGGCCGTGGACCCCACCTAACCTCCCCCTTTCAGGGGGAGGAATAAGTCTCTCAAAACCTGAACAGCTCCGAAACTTTCACGTCTTCGAGATTATTCAACCGCGCCAGCAGCGCCGTCCGCTGCGCCTCGGGAATAACTCCGGACAGCTTGAGAAATTTTTGCTCGAGCCGCTCGCGCGACAGCGGCGACGTGGTGGTGCCTTCGAAATCGGTTTTGGCAATGCTCAATGTGCGGCCGTCATGCAGCGCGATGTGCAGCCGGCACGCCATGTCGTTGTTGTTCGCGCCGTCCTTGGTGTAGGGCCGAAGCTTGACGCGCTTGGCGAGTTCGAGGATCGCCGGATTCTGGTTCGGCCCGTCGAGGAACGCTTGCGGATCGCCGGGGTCGCGGAACAACGCCAGCGCAATGGTGAACGGCAGGCTGTACTGCGCCGTGGCGACGTCGCGCGGCGCCGGGTCGGCGTGGTGCGACAGCACCTTGTCCGAGACGTCGATGGTGATTGTGGCGACGTCCGCCGGCGCGAACTGGTGCTGCGCCCTGAGCGCCAGCAAACCCTGCACCGGCGATTGCGAGGTGACGTGACACGGAAAGGTCTTGAAGGTGATCGTCAGCGTTTCCCAGCGCTCGCCCAAGCCGGCGGCGATGAGCGAAGCATCGCCGTCGCGGGCATAGACGTCGAGCACGCCGAACTTGCCTTCGAGGATGACCTCGGGGCCCTCGAAACCGCGCGCCGCAAGGTTCGCCGCCGTCACGCCGCCCTCCGCGGCGCGGCCCATATGGATGCGTTTGACCATGCCGCCCTGGCCGGATTTTACGAACGCCAGGAGGCCTGAGCAAAACGAGCCGCCGATGCCCATCGCCATCGTTGTCTGCTCGGCGGTGAGCTTCATGACTTTGCTGGCCGCGACCGCCGATCCGAACACGCCGGTGATTCCCGGCGCGTGAAAGCCGAGCTTTTCGCTCGAGCTTTTTGCGGCCAGCGCGAACCGGAACATGCATTCCAGGCCGGCGACGAAGGCGGTGATCAGATCCTTGCCGGACACTTTGGCTTCTTCGGCTGCGGCTAAAGCACCTGTCAGCACGGTGGCGCCGGGATGCACGCCGGTCGACGGCTGGCGCAGATTGTCGAACTCGAAGGCATGCGCGAAGGCGCCGTTGGCAAAGGCCGCGCCCGGCGCGCTGGTGCGGCGAAAGCCCGGGCCGAGCACGGTGGAGGAACCGTCACCGACATGATGGACGTAGTCGGCGACAATCCGGCTCCACGGCATCGTCGAGCCGAACAGCACGACGCCGACGGTATCGACGATGCAGGCCTTGGCGATGGCGACGGCCGGCGCCGGAATGTCTTCGTAGCGCAGGCCGGCCGAGAACTCCGCCAGCGCTTTGGTCTCACCCGCCATGATGCCCCGAATGGTTCAGCGATTGTGTGCAGTCCGCATAGTCTGCACGCGCGACGGAGTAAATACTGAGCTTGCCGCTCGCTGCTCCCTCTCCCCGCGTGCGGGGGAGAGGGTCGGGATGAGGGGGCCCCTGCTCGGCTGGACGCAGAATTGCGGCGCTCAGAATCGCGGAGAGGCCCCCTCACCCTCGTTCGCTACACTCGACTCGACCTGCTCCCCGCACGCGGGGAGAGGTGTTCAGAGGCATGTTCGGCGCACGTCCCAGCCATCGCGTCACCGCGTTGACATAGAGGCCTAAGCGCCTAAATTAGCGGTGTTCCGAGGGGTGCCCGCTAATGGGCTGAGAAAAACCCTTTGAACCTGATCCGGGTCATGCCGGCGAAGGGACGGAAACTTCTCTGCCAAAATCCGCCTCTAAACCGCTTGGTCGCCCGGATCGCTGGAAATTTTTATGGAGCGACCCCGATGAATAAGCCTCTGTCCGATTCCGATCTCGCCACGCCGAAGGTCACCACCGGCCCGATCGCGGGCTCGCGGAAAATCTTCTCGGTGCCCGAAGCGGCGCCGGACCTGCGCGTGCCGCTGCGCGAGATTCCGCTCACGGAAGGTTCCGGCGAGGAGCCGGTGCGGGTCTACGATCCGTCCGGGCCTCTATACCGACAACGATGTCGCGATCGACGTCGAGACCGGCCTCAAGCGCGCGCGCATCGCATGGGTCAAGGAACGCGGCGGCGTCGAGGAATATGACGGCCGGCCGATCAAGCCGGTCGATAACGGCAACGTCGTCCGGCAAACATCTGGCGCGCAATTTTCCCAACACGCCGCGCCCGCTGCGCGGGCTCGACGGCCATCCGGTGACCCAGCTCGAATGGGCGCGCAAAGGCGTCATCACCAAGGAAATGATCTATGTCGCCGAGCGCGAAAATCTCGGCCGCAAGAAGATGCTCGACGTCGCGCAGGCCGCCCATGACGACGGCGAGAGTTTTGGCGCCTCGGTGCCGCTGTTCGTCACGCCGGAATTCGTGCGCGACGAGGTGGCGCGCGGCCGCGCCATCATTCCGTGCAACATCAATCACGCCGAGCTCGAGCCGATGGCGATCGGGCGCAACTTCCTCACCAAGATCAACGCCAATATCGGCAACTCCGCCGTCACCTCCTCGGTGGAAGAGGAAGTCGAAAAGATGGTGTGGGCGATCCGCTGGGGCGCCGACACGGTGATGGACCTCTCCACCGGCCGCAACATCCACAACACCCGCGAATGGATTCTGCGCAATTCGCCGGTGCCGATCGGCACGGTGCCGATCTATCAGGCGCTGGAGAAGGTCAACGGCGATCCGGTCAAGCTCGACTGGGAATGCTACAAGGACACCCTGATCGAGCAGTGCGAGCAGGGCGTCGATTATTTCACCATCCACGCCGGCGTGCGGCTCGGCTACATCCACCTGACCGCCAACCGCGTCACCGGCATCGTCTCGCGCGGCGGCTCGATCATGGCCAAGTGGTGCCTGGCGCATCACAAGGAGAGTTTTCTCTACGAGCGCTTCGACGAGATTTGCGATCTGATGCGCAAGTACGACGTGTCGTTCTCGCTCGGCGACGGCCTGCGCCCCGGCTCGATCCGCGACGCCAACGACCGCGCGCAATTCGCCGAGCTGGAGACGCTTGGGCGAACTCACCAAGGTCGCCTGGGCCAAAGGCTGCCAGGTGATGATCGAAGGCCCCGGCCACGTGCCGCTGCACAAGATCAAGATCAATGTCGACAAGCAGCTCAAGGAATGCGGCGAGGCGCCGTTCTATACGCTTGGGCCCGCTCGTCACCGACATCGCGCCGGCCTACGACCACATCACGTCGGCGATCGGCGCCGCCATGATCGGCTGGTTCGGCACCGCCATGCTCTGCTACGTCACGCCGAAGGAGCATCTCGGCCTGCCCGACCGGAACGACGTCAAGGACGGCGTCATCGCCTACAAGATCGCGGCGCACGCCTCCGACCTGGCGAAGGGCCATCCCGCCGCGCAACTGCGCGACGACGCGTTGTCACCGCGCGCGTTTCGACTTCCGCTGGATCGACCAGTTCCACCTGTCGCTCGACCCCGACACCGCGCTCAAATACCACGACGAGACGCTGCCCAAGGACGCGCACAAAGTGGCGCATTTCTGCTCCATGTGCGGGCCGAAATTCTGCTCGATGAAGATCACGCAAGACGTGCGCGATTATGCGGCGGCGCTACCGACAACGATAAAGCCGCGCTCTATCCCGATGCAGCAAGCAGGGCATGGCCGACATGTCGAAGAAGTTCATCGACATGGGGGCGGAGGTTTATGTCGATCAGGCGGCGGTGGTGAAGGAGAGTAATAAGGCGTTGTGAGTCGTTACGTCCTCATTGTCATGCCCGGGCTTGACCCGGGCATCCACGCTGAGCCGCCGCATCGGAGACCGTCGCGCATGCTCTCTCAGCCAAAACGCACCATGGATTACCGGGTCAAGCCCGGCAATGACGAGGCACGGGACAAAGCCACGCTTGCTCTTATTGGTTCATGGGATGGCAGGCATGAGACGAGGACTTGATTTCGCGAAGGCCGAGACCGCGTTTAAACGCGCCGCCGAGAAGGCGGTACACGGCACCCGCGAAGAGCGGTCAGGCCGCTTTTTACCGGCAAAAAAGCGCGCCAGCCCGCCGGCAAAACCGTCGGCTTTGGATGAGCGCAAGGCTTGAGCAAGCGTAGCCTGGATTAGAGCTGAACGAAATCCGGGGCGAGCCTTTCCCGCCACCCCGGATTTCGCTGACACCTTAATCCGGCTACATCGTTCTCTCCGCCGTCATGCCCGGGCTTGACCCGGCCATCCATGCTGAGCTGCTGTGTTCGAGACCATCCAGCGCACTCTCGGCAACCGAAACGCACCATGGATTGCCGGGTCAAGCCCGGCAATGACCAAGGCACAGGAACAAACCATGCGGATGAGAGTGGATCATGCGGCGGACGCGGTCTATCTCAGCCTGACCGATCGGCCCATCAAAGACAGCGAAGAGGTCGCCGATGGCATCGTCGTGGACTACGACGAGGAAGGCCGCATAGTCGGCATCGAAATCCTGGACGCCTCCGAGCGTACCGAAGACCCGACGGCGCTCAAGCAATTCAGCTTCGGAGGACCTAGCAAGCGTAGCCCGGATTGAGTGAAACGAAATCCGGGGCAGGCTTCGCGGCACGAACCCGGATTTCGCTAGCGCTCAATCCGAGCTACGCTCGCTAATTGGGCGCGATAACGCGAAGCACTCGCTTGGCTTTCGCGCAGATCATCATTTCTTGCCTTGTTTGGAGCCGCCCGGGCTCGCTTTGGTCTTGCAGTACGACTTGTGGAAGGCGCCAACTGGATTGCTGCTTTTTTGTAGATGTTCGGTATCATCGAAGCCGGCAACCCCCTTTGGTGCAAATGTTCTAGCCATGCGACCACGCTCACTCGGTCCACGTCAAAATTCCGGCACAGCTTCTGGATGGAGCAACTGAAACAAAATAGCCTGAAGTTTACCGCGAAAAGGCACCAGTTCTAAGCAGCCGTTCGCTCCTAACTTTATCGGTAGCGAATACTCAAGGCAAACCGGACCAAGGCAGCGGTAGTAAAAATATCGTTTTTGGTTGCCGGGTCGTTTTGGATCCGACCAGATAGCGTTGCCGAACATCTTGTCAGCAAACTGGTTAAAATTCGCAAGGATCTCATTTATCTGCGCGAGAGACTTGAATTCGCATATGTGGGCAGCCAGCACTAGGTACTTGCTTATGCTTCTCCAATCATGCTTCGTTCGGACATGTCACTGTCCTTAATGTGTCCTCGACTCAAGATAAACTGACTACGTGCAACGCCGAAGCATTTACTGCGTCAGACTCTCGCATAAATACTTCGATAGAATTGAGATTAATGTCTTGATCAAGCTCTTCCCGTTCTCACACCCCTCTCATATCTACTTCGAAGGTTCGTCACGAGCTGATCGATTTCCGAAAAATTTTCGTCCGCAACCTTCAAGAGGGCGCTAACCCTAAAGAGCTTCCTTTCTTATCTCTTTTGGAATGTCCTCTTCTTGGTTGTATCTTAGCTTTTGATCTTTAAGACAGCCCAGGCGTGCTGTAGGACGGTCCGAATTTGGATTTCCGCTTTTAATCCCTTGAATGCTTTGTACTCCGATAGAGATTGCGGTCTTTATTCGGAGATAATGTAATGCACTGATAGGTATCCAAATCGATCAGGTGCAATCGCGTCGTTTTTATCGGACGTATTTTCAACATCAACGGTGAAGGTTTCTTCGATCAGCCTGCATATGCTCGAACATCTTTCTGGTAGTAAGCAACGATCCTTAGGCCCGCCAGATCAGTGACATCGTGTATTTGGGTATATTTGCCCCGCTTTGTTGGGCGCTGCAGCTTATTTCTAAAACTTTCCGATACTCTTTGTGCGGGTTTCGATTCCCAGATCTCTCTATTTTTTGTCGAGCTTAAGAAGCATTTTCAGAAGTTGCTCGACGTTGGATGTGAATGCCTCAAAAGTGGGGCGCGAGTCTCGACAAACTCCGTTAGGTCAATGGCTTCAGCGCCAGTTGCTGAGATTTGATCCGACATGAATGCGCTTTCCAGTGAGAGCAACGAGCGTCATATCTTGCACACGCGAAGCGCGAACTCAAGCAAGCGAGCGTAGCCCGGATTGAGTGAAACGAAATCCGGGGCAAGCCTCGCGGCACGACACCCGGATTTCGCTTTGCTCAATCCGGGCTACTTCCGCGTTTCGACGATCAGCTGATAAGCCTCGATCCAGAATTGCGCGCTGGCGCGGTCGAGATCGCGTTCGGCGAAGAAGGCGTGGAGCAGCGCTTCCGTAGGGGCCCTCGCGCCTAGATATTTGAGGAGCAACGCGCAGGCGTGGCGTGGATCGGCGGGACGTTTTACCCGCCCGGCGAAAAGCTGCTGCGGCTGCGGTGGGTCTTCTGCAAGCCGGCCGGCTTAGCAATGGTACCGGGATGTCGCGCAGAGCGGCGAAGTCTTTTTCGGGGCTTTGCCATCGTTCCGTGTGCCAACGGTGTTGCACGCGCTACTTCTTCAATTGGCGGTCGGCAGCAGAATACCAATTTTCTGGGTACCAGGAAAGTCGTTTTATTGATTCGCCTCCCCACCCCCGGGAGGCAGGATTGGTCCGTACCCTGGATTCGCCGCGTCACGAAGCCCTGCGGGCGTTCCTGGTCGAACGCCGCGACAAAGCCGGCTTGAGCCAGACCGACGTTGCCAAGCGGTTACGTCGTTCGCAGTCTTACGTCAGCTATGTGGAGACTGGCCAGAAGCTGGTGGATGTCGTCGAAATGATGGAATGGGCCGATGCGATCGGCTTTGACGCGGGCGAGATCATCAAGCGGCTGGCGAAGGTCTCTAGAAGATAGCAAGCGTAGGGTGGGCAAAGGCGCGAAGTACCGTGCCCACGCGGCTCTGCACAGCGTGGGCTTCGCTTTTCTCAGCCCACCCTACGAAGGCTCATCGCTAAGTGCGTAGGATGGGTAGAGCCCTTGCGAAACCCATCAATAGGCCGTCGCGCCGCATGATGGGTTTCGCTTCGCTCTACCCATCCTACGCGCTGTGCAATTCGGACGCCGCCGCGCAGCCGCAAAAGATTCGCACAGCATAGAAAGCCTTGATTGACAGGCACAACTTCGCTTTTGCGAATTTTTAGAGTGGAGTGAAACGCGTCCGGGCTTGCGCACAGCGGCAATCGCGCCGCGCAACCCCGCGTTTTGTCTGCATAAATCGAAAAGCCTTTGACAGCGCGGGTGCGGATTTGAATAACGGCGTCCATCCCGTTCATCGTAAGGGACGTCAACCGGTGACGCCGACTGACGGAGCGGGTGCGGTTCCTGCGGGCGGAGTTCGTCGCTCTTAGCCTTCAGGCGGTTTGGGTATCAGCCCGTCCGGCGCGTGCCGGACTGCGAGGTGCTCGCTGCACTGGTGCCGGAGAGGGTCCTCCCGTTTGCATCCGGTGATTCCAGGAAGCGCGGCCCAGGCCGAGTTGGGAGTAATCCCGGCGCATGACCGCGGAGGAGCGCCGAAAGGCGAGCGGTCCCGCTTATCGGGCCGCGGCTGCGCCTGCGCATTGCGGCGCGGCAACTGTTGGTGCGCCGTTCGGCGCTCCGCCTCCCTCTTTGGGGAGCAAAGACATCTTTGGGAGCAAAGACATCGCCTCCCGTCCGTTCGAGGCAAGCTTTCTTGAAGCGTGAAAGAGACCCGGATGCGTAGTCGCATCGCGGCAATGCAGTTCCGCGTCGTCATTGCCGGGCTTGCGGTGGTGACGAGAGTACGCGTCGCTGTTTGACATTGTGGATCGGAAAATAAAGACGCCCGTTCGCGATGCCGGCGCGCTTAAGCGAGCGTAGCCCGGATTGAGTGAAACGAAATCCGGGGCCAGCCTTGCCGCCATCCCGTATTTCGCTGGCGCTCAATCCGGGCGACGTGCTCGCTGCTTACCTCACCGTGATGACCAGGCCATTGAGATCCGCGCTGACGATGGCGCCGACCGAATTGCCGGTGAGTTGCAGCACCGCGCCGTGCTGGTTGGTGAGCACAATGGCCTGCGCGCCGCGCCCGACCGCCGCGCCGACATTGCCCGCCGCATAGACGCCGGCGACATCCCCCGGTCCGCGGATGTTGCTGACGGTGCCGCGGAAGCGCGTCTCGGACGCGCCGAAGGTGAAGCCATAGCTCAAGCCGCCGATCCCGATCGAGTACGCCTGCCCGTGGAAAACCAGCGTGCCGGAACCGGCCGAGCCGCCGATGACAATGCCAGCCTTTATCACGTTGAAGCTGATGCTGCCGCCGTCGGCGTCTGCCGCAGTCGTGAACGTGACGCCGGCCAGCGCCAGCAATGCTATCAGGCCGGCACGGAACGCGGATGCGGTGCGCATGAGTTTTTGCTCCTGGGGAACGATGTGTGAAGACGCGAATCAGCTTATCGCCTGCGACCATATCGTGCGGATGGCCCAGTGCGCGCCTTTTTCTTCTAAGACCTTACCCGCCCGCCGTCCACATTCAGCGTCTGGCCGGTCATGAAGGCGGCGTCGTCGCTGGTGAGAAACGACAGCGCGCCGACCAGATCCTCCGGCACCTCGACGCGCTTGATCGCCTGCAGGCCGGCGACGGCGGTGAATTCGTCGTCCATGGTGGCGAAGCCCGGGCGCGGCTTGCGCACCAGTGTGCCCGGCGAACGGGTCAGTCCCGGCGCGATCGCGTTGACGGTGATGCCGTCGGCGGCGACGTCGCCGGCGAGGGCGCGGGTGAAGCCGATGATGCCGCCCTTCGAGGCGACGTAATGGGCAAAGCCGGTGGTCACCGAGCCGAAGGTGCTCGAGGCCAGGTTGACGATGCGGCCCCATTTGCGTCCTCGCATGCCCGGCACGAACGCCGCGGTGACGAGGAACGTGCCGTCGAGATTGATGGACAAAACCTTGCGCCAGTCGGCGAAGGTCATGGCGGCGAAGTCGAGCTGCGGATAAATTCCGGCGCAGTTCACCACGATATCGGCGCGGCCGAATTTTTGCTGCACCTCTTTCGCCATCGCCGCGACCGAGTCGGGGCTCGACACATCGCAGACCACCGCGAGCGCATTGCGCCCGGCCGCTTCGACGAGCTTCACGGTTTCGCGCCCGTCCGCCATATCGGCGACGGCAATGTGCACGCCGTCTTCCGCGAGACGCTTGGCGAAAGCTTGCCCAATACCGTTAGCGCCGCCGGTGATGACGGCGACTTTATCCTTGTGACCCTTTCCCACGCGTGATCCTCCTCGATTGCGTTCGTTAATCCCCAAACACCCACCGGATAATCCGCGCATCGCGCTGATACCCGCCATTCCTGGCGAACGGCTCGTTGTTCCAGAACGTATCCGCCGCCGCGCGGTCCGGCAGTTCGAGCAGCAGCGCGGTGCCGATGTTGTCGGCGCCGTCGGCGGAGCGGATCGGGCCGCGGAAGATGAAGCTGTCGCCGTAGGATGCGAAATAGGATTCGTGGGCGTGCAGGTGCTCGCGGAAGAATTCGGACGTGCCGGTCTTGGGTCCGGTGCACAGGAACTGCTGCAAGCCCTTGCGGCGATAGTCGGTGGCGCGCTTGCCAAAACTGTTCGACCAGCGGTGGATTTCGACGCGCTGATAGACGCCGGCCTGGTTCAGCGGCTCCTCGGCGATGAACGTGTCCGCCGCCGCGCGGTCGTCGAGCTGCATGAAGAACGACGTGCCCAGTGGATCGCGGCCGTCGTCGGACACGAAATGGCCGTAGCCGATGACGCGCTCGCCGAAATTCCTGATGTAGCTTTTCTGCTCCGCCAGGAGCGCGCGCCGGGTCTCCGCCATTTCCGGCTTGTCCCAGCAATAGATCGCCCACTGCGCCGGCTTGGTGCGGTAGTAACCTTTCAGCGCCTCGCCCTGCAATCCGTAGCGCGGGTCGCCCGGTAAATATCCGGTTGGATTGCCGTCCGACATTCCGCCTCCAAAAATCGCGCCGTCCGCGCGACAGGTCATCCAGAGCCGAGTTTCGGTTGGCTGAACTGCCGGATCAAGCATGCTAAGCTTGAAACAAGCACATGCGATCGGCCATCTGGATCGGAATCCTCATCGGCTCGACCATCGGCGGGCTGATCCCGTCGCTTTGGGGCGGCGATCTTTTGTCCTATTCGGGGCTGCTGCTGAGCGGCGCCGGCGCTTTTGCCGGGCTGTGGGTCGGCTACAAGATGTCGACTTGACCAAAAATTTTACCGTCGGAAAACGCGGCGGCGCGGCTTTGGCGAATTGCGCCGGCGATGCGGCGTAAGCAAGTCCATGCGCCGCAACACCGTCACGCGACGGCTTTGAACCTGATCAGGGTATCGAAGCGATTGTCGCAGCCGTCGCACTGCCAGACGTGACGGATTTCGACGCCGCTGCCGCGCTCGGCGAATTCCGGATATTCCGGCAGCGTCAGCAATTCGCCGCAGCGCGGGCAGGCCGGCCGCCCGCAATAGCGTTCGTGCAGATAACGCATGGGCATGGCGACCTGAAGCGTCATGACGATTCCTCCGTGCGAATGGGAACCTTGTAGCGGCCCTCTGTGTCATCCTCGCGGTGGCGGCTTCAATAAAGCGTGACCTTTGCCGGCGGCTTTTTATTGAGCTTTTTCCGGTTGGCGACTTCTGGCATTTGGCGACAAAGTCGTCGCAAAGCGGCCGCGCCGGTCAAGTCCGTCAATGGCCCGTTCAGCTGCTGCGGCCCTCTTTGGCCTGCCCGTCCAGCCAATCCGTCAAGCTTCCCGTGCTCTCCTTCTTCTTTTTGGCCTTGCGTTTCGGCGCGGCCGCAGCCGGCGCCGGCGTGGCGGCGTCTCGCGCCAGGCGCAGCGCCTTGAGCCGCTCGGTCTTGGCGCGCAGCGCGACGGCCGCGGTTTCGTATTCCGACATCGCCTTTTTGGCGTCGTTGGCGCGGTTTATTTTCGCGAACTGGGCGTTGGCCTCATGTTTGTTGGATTTCTCGGCCATCTCACCATCCTTTTCCATGAATCGCTAAAGTCTTCATTGGCATAGCAGCCCGCGGGCCGGGCTGGCGAGGATTAATCCGCAATATGGTGCAAATGACGGTGGCAGGGCGTTTGATCGCCGGCCGAGCCCGCGGCGCTTCACCGGCGAGGATAGCCCGCCGGGCGCTGCTCGAAGCGCGCTTTCTCACCGCCGGCGGTTCTATTTGGCTTTGAGCTGCGCCGGGTCGTTGAGGATGGTCTCGGGCTTTCCTTTATAGTCGTGCACCCGGCCGGTGATATCCACGACTTTGCCGGTCAGCGATTCCACATTCGGAAATTTGCCGGCGTCATCTTTGAAGACGACGCCGGTAAAAGCCTGGTCCGGGAAGCGGCCGCCCATGTCGATGAATGTCACGCCGGAACGGGAGTCGGTGTGGACGGCGCTGACGGTGCCCTCGACGGTCACGGTTTCGCCGACATGCTTCGGGGCGTCGGCCGCCGCCACGACCGTCTGCGCCTGGGCAGACGCCGCCGCCAGGACAAGCAGGAGAGCAAAAACAGGTGCACGCATGGTCGGTCTCCGCAACCGCGGCGATCATAGCAAGCGCGCGCAGTGCCGGCTACGCGCGATTTTTGTTTGCGCGCATTGGATGGGTTTCGTTTTACGCAAGCCATCTTGCGGCCTGGCGCTCTGTTCCATCCGTTCGCGCCGGCCGGTTTGTCAGCCTTGTCGGTTTGTCAGCCTTGTCGGTTTGTCAGCCTTGGCGTGCTGTGCTACCCGCAACACGCTTTTGGAGACCGGACCATGCCCGATGCCCTAAAACTCCTCGCCACGCGGCGCTCCTTCAAAGCGGGCGAGCTTGCCGGTCCCGCCCCATCCGCGGCTGAAATCGACACGCTCTTGACCATCGCGTCGCGGGTGCCCGATCACGGCAAGCTCACGCCTTGGCGCTTCATCGTGTTCGAAGGCGAGGCGCGGCGGTCGGCCGGTACGGTGATCGCCGCCGCGTTTCGCGCCAAGTATCCGGACGCAAAACCCGAACACGTCGAGGCCGAGGGCACGCGGCTTTTGCGCGCCCCGCTCGTCATCGCCGTGGTCAGCCGCGCCGCGCCGCATGTGAAAATTCCGGAATGGGAACAGGTGCTGTCCGCCGGCGCCGCCGCCATGAGCCTTGTGCTTGCCGCGCACGCGCTCGGTTACGGCGCCAACTGGATCACCGAATGGTACGCCTACGACCGCGGCGCGCTCGACGCGCTGGGTCTGGCACCGCACGAGCGCATCGCCGGCTTTGTCCACATCGGCCGGCCGCCGGGTCCGCCCGAGGACCGGCCGCGGCCGCCGCTCGACGAAATCGCGACACGCTTTTCGGGTTAGCAAAAATAGTCTGGATTGAACGAAGCAAAATCCGGAAAACGCCTCGCCGGCCCGTTCCGCTTTTGGTTTCGCTTCGCTCTAACCATCCTGTGGAACTTATGGAACCGCATGTTTGCTGTGCCGCAGGTCACTCGCGGGCGGCTCCGCAAGGCGTACGAAGCTTCGTGTCCTCAAGATACGGAGCGAACCATGAACACGACGAACGCGAATGTTCCCGCCGTTCCCAGACGTCGCCTGTCGCCTTGGGCGGCCATCGTTGCCGGCATAGCGGCCGGTTTCACGATCGGCCTGTTGACCGCTAAATCGTTCTCGCTCGCCGTGAGCGAGCCAAAAGCGGCTGTCGCCGCCAAGGTCGATCAACCTGCCGCCAACCCTGCGCCGGCACCGTTCGAGATCGTGCCGTCTGCCGTCATCGAGCCGCATCCTCAATTCTTCTACGGCACCGGCGACGGGAATGGTGGCTATTATCCGGATCGGTAAGCCCGATGACGCGAGCTTGAAAAGCCGATCAAGCCGCGCGCGTAGTCCGGAACAGCGAAACGGTATCCGGGCTACGCGCCGCCCGTCGGGACCCCTTGCTGTCCAATTTGTAATTTTGCGCTTCGAACGGCGGCCGCTGCGGCGCGCGACCAACAGGGGAGGGCGATTGTTGCAAGGCAAGGAGGATGGCCATGAAACGCATGGTCCTGATCGCCGCGTTGCTCCTTGGCGCAGCTGCGAGCGCACACGCGGATACCGTCACCTACAACAATATTTTGAAAACACCGCGCAACAACGACCAGCTGCACGAGGACGGTTACTATTGCGACGCGCAGGTCGGCGCGGACAAGAACGGCGTGCCGACGTCGGCGGCTTACAAGCAATGCATGACCGGCCGCGGCTGGCGCTATCAATCCGTCAAGCGCGAGCCGGCCCCGAAAACCTGGATCGATCCGGATACCGGGCTGACCTGCCACGACATCCTCGGCGGCCTTGGCTCCGAATGTTCGAATTTTTAAAAAACGTGGCGCGGCAGGTTAGCTCGCGCCAGCTTTAATGGCTGTGTCCCGCGGCTTGGCGGTTCTTCAGCCAATCCGACAACGATGCGGTCGGGCGTTTTTTCTTGCCGCGGGCCTTCTTCACCGGGATAGCCGGCGCCGCTTGTTCGGCCGCGTCTCGCGCCAGGCGAAGCTCCTTCAGGCGCGCGCTCTTGGCGGCGACCGCGGCCGCGATGGCTTGGGATTCCGACATGATGGTCTTGCCGTCATCGATCCCCGGCAGCGTGCTGAAATGAAGGTCAGCCCGCCGCTTTATCAAACTATCCGACATTATGATCTCCTTCGAGCAATGGGCATAAGATGGTGGCGCAGCGAGCGGTGAGCCGCGGCGCAACTGCTATCGCGCAGGCTGCGGTTTTCACCCCACATTTTCCCACCAGACCGAGACCCAGACTGGTCGAAATTGACCACAATTGAAAATGAATCGCGCCTCGCAGCCGAACTCAACCAACCCGCTGCAGGTAAGCCATCATGGGGCGAATGATAGGGACCCTGGAAAAGAAACTTAACCGGCGATGCCGCGGAGTTCCATCTGGTCTCGCCACGCAATCCCGCGAGGACCACATTTGACACTCTGTGGGGCCACTATTGCGGAGCCTGCTGCAGACCGCCGAGATTTTTCGGCCAACAAGAGAATTCAACATGAAAGACGCACACAACCAGGCGGCGGAACATCACGAGTCCGCGGCAAAATCCCATCGTTCCGCTGCCGAGGCTCACGGCAAGAACGACCACGTCAAGGGCAAGGAATATTCGAACCAAGCCCAGCAGCACGCGCAGACCGCCAACGAGCATTCCAAGACCGCGCAGGCCAAGAGCGCCCAACAGAAGTAACGGCTTGCCTGGGGAGCCGGCGATGACGCCGGCTTCCCGGTGGCTGTTCTCGATCACGCCGGATCAGGTGTCGCTCGCGCCGGTGATTTTCGGCGCCGGCTTGATGTGATCGTTTTGCCTCACATGCCTTTTAATCGCCGCCGCCCCACTGCGCCGCCGCGTAACGGCCGCGCTTGCGCCTTCATTACTGAGGTATGTGGCGGCCTCTCAACATCAGGAAGGGATCTCAGCGTGAAGTTCCAAATTATGTTTGCAGCCGCCATCGCCGCATCGCTCGTTTCGCCGCTCGCGGCGCAGGCGCAGGGCATTCCCGACGGCGTCGCCCATGGCGCCTATGTGGGCAACAACACGGCCGGACCCATCGGAGCGGTCGTCGGCGGAGCGGTCGGTGGCGTCATCGGCGGTATCAATGGCGTGCTCGGCATCGGGCCCAGCTACGCCGCCTATCCGGCTGAGGAACCGCGCGTGTATCGCCACCGCATTCGCCATTCGTATCATCACGTCCCCCACGCGCACACGAACAGCTAGGGAAGTGGTGCGGGAAAATGGGGGCCAGCCTTGCAGCAGCCCCAAGAGCCCCATAATCGAAGCGCACCGAGCGCCATCGCGCAGAAACCCGGCCGCTTGCGGCCGGGTTTCTGATTAAGGTCGGCAGAACGTTCAATGCTGGCGTTTCGCAGACGCCCTTTAGCGCTGCGAGCCGATCCCCATGCCGCTGCCAGCGCCGACGCGCGGGCCGGGGCCACCGCGTTCGGTATTATTGCTCGACCATGCGGGCGCCGAGTTGTAATAGCCATAGCCCGGTGCGGCGCCGTAATAGCCGTAAGTCGGTGCCGCGCCGTAATAATAGCCCGGCGCGGCATTGTAATAGCCATAACCCGGGGTGCCATACTGGGCGAACGCGGCCGAGGTCGCCGTCAGCACGAACGCGGCGGCGAGGATGATTTTCTTCATAGCCTCGATCTCCGTTGTCGCTTGTAGACGACAACCGCCCAGCGGCCTGTTTCGTTTCATTCACAAGTCGTTGCGCGGCTCGCGGCGCGGAACCATCGTTGCTATGCTGGCTCGAGGCTTCAGCCAAAGGATCAGCACAGATGCCCGGCCTTCTGCAAAACCATATCGCGGTCGTCACCGGCTCAGGTTCCGGAATCGGCCGCGCCATCGCGCTCGGCTATGCGCGCGAGGGCGCGAAGCTTGCCGTGCTTGATATCAACGGCGAGGCGGCCGGCAAGACGGCAGCGGACATCCGCGGCGCCGGCGGCAACGCGCAACACTTTACCCTCGACGTCACTGATCGGCTGGCCTGCCGCGCCGTCGCCGCGGAGGTCGCCGAGAAAGTCGGCGCGGTCACGATCCTGGTCAACAACGCCGGCATCAACCGGCGCAACGCGTTTACCTCCGACCCCGACGCCGTGATCAAGGATTGGCAGGACATCATGGCGATCAATCTCAACGGCGTGTTCAACGTGACGCATGCGTTTCTCAGCCCGCTGCGCGCCGGCAAGGGGCGCATCGTGAATATCGCGTCCATTCAATCGTTCATGCATGTGCGCACGCCGAACTCGCCGGCCTACACCACCTCCAAGCACGGCGTGCTTGGTTTTACGCGCGCGCTCGCCGCCGAGCTCGGCAAGGACGGCGTGCGCGTCAACGCCATCGGCCCCGGCTTCATCGAGACGCCGCTGAACGAGAAAGTGCGCGCCACCAATCCGGAATTGGTCAAGATCTTTCTCGACCACACCCCGCTCGGCCGCACCGGCAAGCCCGACGATATCGTCGGCCCGGCGATCTTCCTCGCCTCCGACCTTGCGGCCTATGTCACCGGCACGATCGTCATGGCCGACGGCGGCTATCGGGCGGTCTAAGCCAGCGTCTTGCCGAGAGACCGCGCGCTAATTTGGTTTCAACTGATCGGCGGTCTTGAGGATGATCTCGGGCCGGTTCTGGTAGAGCACCACCTGGCCGCTGATCGCCACGGTCTTGCCCTTGAGATCGCCGGTGTTCGGGAATTTGGCGCGGTCGGACGCGAAGATCACGGCGGCGAAATCATTGTCGGGATAAGCGCCGCCGATGTCGATGAACGTCACGCCGGCGCGGCCGGTATGGACGTCGCTGACGGCGGCTTGGACCGTCACCGTCTGTCCGACATGCGCCTTGACCTCGGCCGGCGCGATCGTCTGCGCCCGCACCGGCAGCGCCGCCACGATAAAACCCAGAGCCAAAATGAGCGTTCGCATCGCTGTTCCTCCCTGCCACAACGCTATTGACAGTTAGAACATAACATGAACATTCACCCAAGGCAACTGCGGCCTGTAGGATGGATTGAGCAACCCGCCGACAGCCGCGGAGACGCCCGTGATCACGCTCTATTCCTACCCCGAACTGTTCGGCGTCGCCGACAACAACGGTTACGGGCTGAAGGTGTTCGCCTTCCTGCGGCTTGCCGGCGTGCCGTTCACCCATGAGCATATTTTCGATGCGTCGAAGGCGCCGCGCGGGCAGCTGCCCTATATCGTCGACGACGGCGAAACCATCGGCGACAGCGAGACCATCATCGCCCATGTCATCGCCAAATACCGCCCGGCGATCGACACCGGCCTGACGCAGGCGCAGCGCGACACCAATCTCCTGATCACGCGCATGCTCGACGACCTCTACTGGGTCATGTCCTATTCGCGCTGGAAGGACGACGCCTACTGGCCGGCGTTCCGCGACGCGCTGCTGCGAGAGCATTCCAGCCTGAGCGAGGCGGGCCTTCTTAAAGCGCGCGAGTTCAATTTTCAGCGCTATCACTTCCAGGGCATCGGCCGCTATGCGCCCGAGGCAGCTTACGCGCGCGGGCTTGCCGACTTGAACGTGCTGGCGCGTCTCGT
Organism: uncultured Alphaproteobacteria bacterium; assembly: GCA_963831975.1. GTDB lineage: Bacteria > Pseudomonadota > Alphaproteobacteria > Rhizobiales > Xanthobacteraceae > BOG-931. Next base: position 424,917 of record CAWHSO010000006.1, on the reverse strand, counting down.
TCCGGACGGCGGCTATGTGCACGGGCCAAAGCCGACCAGCATCGATGCCGGCATCTACGGCTTCATCGCCAACATCTATTTCTATGACGTCGACACACCGCTCAAGCGCTTCGTCGCGGCGCGCGGCAATCTGGTGCGCCACTGCCGCGCCATCCACGCGGACGTCGCGCCGGCGGGGCGATCCACGCCGGCGTGAGGGGCGCGAAAGCGCGGTCGCCTGCGGCCGTTGAATTTAAGCCGCCCCTTATGGAACCGTTCCGCTGGAACTTGGTTCCTATCTCCGTGAACGGCATGGCGATTACGCCGACCGCACGGGACCTGCCGCATGAACAAATCAGCGATCTGGATCGCGGTTCGCACAGCGGTCTTGGTATCGGGGTTGGCGTCGCTCGCCATGCCGGCCGTTGCCGGCGACAAGGCGCAGCTCGCCACGATCTGCACCCAGGCCGGCAAGACCGCGAACGGCGAGATGTTCGTGCCGTCGAAGCTGACGGCGGCGCATCGCACGCTGCCGTTCGGTACCATGGTGCGCGTCACCAACCTGCGCAACGGCCGCACCGTCATCGTGCGCATCAACGACCGCGGGCCGTTCACCAAGGGCCGCATCATCGACGTGACGCCGGCCGCGGCGGCGGAGCTGAAGTTTTCCGACCTCACGCCGGTCACGCTGGAAGTCGTCAAGCCGCAATAGCGGGAAATCCGCGCGCTATTTGCCCGCCGCCTTGCGCAGCGCCGCATTGATGCGGTCCTGCCAGCCGGGGCCGTCTTCCTGGAAAAAATCGAGCACGTCGCGGTCGATGCGCAGCGACACCATTTCCTTCACGCCGGGAAGCGAGGGTGGCGCCTTCGGCGGTGCTTCAACGGGTTTCGTGGTCGCCGCCTTGAAGGCTTTCTCGGCCGCGGTGCGCGGATCGTAGGTCGGTCGTCGAGACATGCCCGCACTATAGCAGATTCCGCCCGGAATGGGTGAAGTGAAATCAGGGACCCTGCACAATTCCGTACTTAGCTTCGCTCGATCCGGACCACTCGCTATTGTAAGGTCGGTGCTGCCACGCATCAGAGGCGGGTCCATTGCCAACAGCGGGTGACCCGCCGGTTCTTTGGAAGTTTTCCGATTCCGATGTAGCACGCTCGCACGGTGACAAAATGACCAACAGTATTTTCATTAGTTATGGTCACGCAGACATGACGGCGACGCCTTGGGTGGAGCGCCTACGTCTCTACCTGATGCAGAACCGCCAAGATGGCGGTCTGGAAATATGGGACGACAGCAGGATCGATCCAGGTTCCGTCTGGCGTGAGAGCATAGCGTCTGCTTTGAGCTCCGCCGATGCTGCGATTTTACTTGTTGGGCCGGCTTTTCTCGGCTCAGAATTCATAAGGACGGAAGAACTGCCGCAACTACTTTCTGCCGAGCGTCGGCACAATATGCCGCTTTTCCCGCTGATCGTAGGCTTCTGCGCTTATAGGACCAGCATTCTTCAATCTGTCCAAGCCTTCAACGATCCCGAGCGACCGCTCGAAAGCTTATCGGAGTTCGAGCAGAATCAGATCATGAACAAATTAGCTATCGCGATCAACGAAAGTATCGAAAAACGCACCGCTGGCGCCAAGCCCCGCGTTGGCAGCAAGATTTTGGTTGTACAGGCCATACAGAGACAGCTGTCTGATACCCGGACGGCGTTTGTCGCGCAAGCGCTTCGTCGTGACGAACTCGTAGAAGCAATCGAAACGAGGACGGGAACGAAGATCGCACTCGAATATGAAAAATTATTCTTTAGATACCACAGTCAGTTGACGCCCGATGAGCGCTTTATATTCGATCAGATCAGAGCGATTACAGAAGGGCCACTTTACCGCGGCAATCGGACTATTGTCGAGCTTCTGGAAAGTCACTCCGACCTGCTCAATGACATTCCGGCGCTCGTGGACCTTCGGCAGCACCTCGTGTTTTGGCTTAATAAATTTGATCTCGTATTCACCAAACGGCCTGAGATGTGTTTGCTTTATACCGGTGTGGAAGACGCCGTCCCATTTCCAGAAGACATTGACGACAGGTTGAGACGTTGGCTTGCGGAGAAGTCGCAGCCATAGCCAGGCCCGCGCCCTGAAATCGGGGGCGAGCCATAACCTCGGATTTCGCCGACGCTCAATCCGGGCTACCCGACGTTGCCGGCCGCGTCGCTGATCGCCCGCAACAGTGCCAAGAGCGCGCGGTTGAGCGGTGTCGCGATGCCGTGGCGCTCGCCGGCGGTGACGATGGCGCCGGTCAGCGCCTCGTGCTCGAGCGGGCGGTTGGCGAGGCGATCGAAATACATCGAGGTGCCGAGCTCGCCGGAAAAGGTGAACAGCGTCGCCAGCGTGCGCGCGGCTTCGTCGGCGGCGAGCTTCGCCCCTTCGGCGCGGCCGACTGCGATCGCCTCTTCGAGCACCGCAAGGCAGAGCGCTTGAATGTCCGCCCGCCGCAGCACCGCCTGCCGCTGCAGCGTCAGCGCGGTGACCGGACTGGCGACGGCATTGAGCAGGAGCTTGCGCCACGCCAGCGTGGCGAAGTCCTTACCGAGCTTGACGCGCAGCGGCGTGCCTTCAAACAATTGAGTGAAGGCGCGGCCGGCATCGTCGTCGGCGACAATGACATCCGGATCGGCGCCACGCCGCAGCTTGACGTGATCGGCGCCAAGTCGTTCGCCGTTGTAATAGACAATCACCGGCAGCACGGTCGCGGCGCCGACGAACGGTAAGACACGGGCGACGTGGTCGACGCCATTCTGCAGCACTGCCACACGGGTCGACGGCACGCAAAGCGCTTTCAACCATGGCGCGGTCGAGGCCGTGGCGTGGGTCTTGGTACACAGCAGCACCCAGTCGACTGGATTGGCCTGCGCCGGATCGGTGAGCGCGGGGAGCGGAAGTGTTACCGTGCCATCAGGGGCATCGAGGGTTAGCCGTTCGATCGGATGGCGTACGCAGGCGACGAGGTCGTAGCGGCCGGCGGCGGCCAGACAGCCGGCAGCAACGCCGCCGATGGCTCCCAGCCCGATCACGGCGACGCTCAATCGCTCGGCTTGTGGAGAAGATACCGACGCCATGCCACCATGGTCAGGCAGAACGGCGAATTGTCAAATGGTCGCCGCGATTGCCGCGAAGGCGGCCGCCGTCGGCTCAGTAATAACGGCGATGGTAGCGGCGGGCGTAATAGCCTCCCTGGCCCGGGCAGTGCGAAGCCACGGCGCCACTATAGGGTTCGCCGTAGCAGTCGGACCTGGAGGGGCCGTTCGGGCCGAAATTGCGTTGGCTTTGCGCCGATGCGATCGACGTGGTGGCGATAAGCAGAGCCAACGCCACAATGATTTTTGTCGCGCTCATGGTGCGATCTCCCTATGACCGCAATAACCGCAATGACGCAATGAAGTTCCCTTATGCGCGTCCGCTCAGTACAGCCGCTGCCACTGCCATTGCGGCCGCTGCCGGTATGGCGGGTATGGCGGATTTTGCGGGTATGGCTGGTACTGCGATCCTGGTCCGCCTGCAGGGGTGCCCGGGCAGCTGGACGCTACCGTGCCGGTAGAGAACGAGCCGTAGCAGCCGTAGCTGGAGGGGCCGTTGGCGCCGTAGTTGCGCTGGCTCTGCGCCGCCGCGATTGCGGTCGCGCCCAGCAGCAGCGCAAGCGCGATCAGGATCGTTTTCCCGGTCATGGTGACATCTCCGCAAATACCGCAAACGCCGCATCATGGCCTTAAAGCACAAATCGGGTGGGCGGCCGCGCGAGCGTAGCACAGATTACATCCAACATAGAGGAGCACCGACCATGCACTTTCGTATTCAGGGCCTGCCCGCCGAACAATTCGCACCGCTGTTTGCCATGTCCGATACCGCGCTGGCCGAGCGCGGCGCGGTGCGCCGCATCGCCGACGCCCGCGAGCGTGGCTATCCGTGCCGCGTCAGTCTTGCCGATTCAAAGCCCGGCGATGAGCTGATCCTGGTCAATTACGAGCACCACGCCGTCGCGTCGCCCTACCGCATGCGCTTTGCCATCTATGTGCGTAACGGCGACGAGACTTTCGATGCCATCGACACGGTGCCGGAGCAGTTGCGCGGCCGCACGCTTGCGGTACGGGCGTTCGATGCCGACGGCATGATGGCCGGCTGGGAGCTGGTGGAAGGCGACCAGCTCGAAGGCGCCATCGCGCGCCTGTTGGCCGAGCCGCGCGCGGTCTATCTGCACGTGCACTTCGCCGCGCCCGGCTGCTACGCGGCGCGCATCGAGCGGGCGTGAGCGCCGTTGGCGCAACGCGTGCCCCAGGTTAGGTTGGGTGCGGTTGTCACGAGAACCGCATGCCATGACCGACTATCTCGAAATCGATCCAGCGACCGCCGAAAAGCGCCAGATTTACCGCATGCTGGTCGGCTCGGTGGTGCCGCGGCCGATCGGCTGGGCGTCGACCGTGAGCCAGGCCGGCGTCACCAACCTGGCGCCGTTTTCCTTCTTCACCGTGGTCTGCGTCGTGCCGCCGATGATCTCGCTGACCATCGCGCGCAATCCCGACGGCAGCGAGAAACACACGCTCAAGAACATCCGCCAGACCGGCGAATTCTGCTTCAACGTGGTGACGCAACCGGTGTGGAAGGAGATGGTGGACAGCGCCAACGGCTTCCCGGAAGGAGATTCCGAATTCACCGAAACCGGACTGACGCCGATCCCGTGCGAGAAGATCAAGCCGCCGCGCGTCAAGGAGGTGCCGATCCATTTCGAGTGCAAGCTCGAGCGCGTGCTCGAGCTCGGTCCCAACCGGCATCCACTGGTGATCGGCGAGGTGATCTACATGCACGTCGATCCGGCCTGCATGACCGGCAAATATATCGACATGCGCAAGCTCGATCCGATCGGCCGCCTCAACGGCTTCTTCTACTCAACGATCGGCGAGATTTTCGAGCGCGAATTCGTCGACGGCCAGCCGCGGTAACGGAATTACCTTTGGTTACCGGGCGCGGACTGCGGCAACAAGCTTGGACAACATCTCATCTTTGTCGAAGACGATCCGGAATGCATCTTTCACCACCCCTCGCGTTCCATCATCGACCGGTTCTGTTTGCGCCCAGGAACACGCGGCAAACGCCAGCTCTACTTCAGCCGCGGGCAAGAGATGCACGTGTCGCGACCAAACAACGCCGTAGGATGCGCTGTCGCTCGAATTAAGGCGATACCCCGCGCCCGCAAAGTCGATTTCCGTCAACCACTCCTGGCAGCGCCGATATTCATGAACGCGCTCTGAGAGCAACAACAAGTCGATATCCGATGTTTGATTTGGGTTGCCTCGCGCCCGTGATCCGACAAGGGCCATGGCGCGGATATCGCTGCGCCTGATGGCCCAACTGGTAACCGCGCTGACTAAGGCGCTGGCTTCGGTGATCTCCATAAATTGCAGATTAGCACCGGGCAGCGACTTCGGCTCCCGGCCCATCGCGACATCCGATCTAAAGACGGGTGTCGGTCGCTTTCGGGCGAAAGTGGACTCTCGGACGTCATCCGCCCGGGCGCATTGATGAGTTCACGCTCAGTCCGGGTCGCAGCCCTTGTCTCGCGCGCAATGATAGTGCGGCGGGCATAGGCCGCGCTTCGGACCGCAATCGTGATAGCCCGGCTTCATGCAGCCGCCGTTCGGTGCGCAAGCCAGTCCTGGCTTGCAGCAGCCGCGGCCCGGACCGCACCACGTCCCACTGCTGCAATGCTGAACTTGGACTTGGGCTTGGGCTTGGGCTTGTGCGGCAAACGCGAGCGCGAATGCAAACGCGGCTGCTAGGAATATTGCGCGCGCGACCATTGTTCCGTCCCCCTGAGCCGACATTGTCCCGATCGAATGTCGTGCCGGGCGCAATTCTGACGTGCTTGTCCAGTTCGAACAAGGCAACCGCATCGCTATTTGCGTTTGCCGAACACTTCGAGCCGCAGCGGCAGCACCGCGCCGAACCAGGCGGCGTGCGCGGAGTGGTCGGTGTAGTCGTCGCCGGTCTCGGGATGCAGCAGAATGGTCAGTCCGTCGCGGTTGAGCATCAGCCACGGCACAAAATCCGCCATCATCTGGACCGGAAACGCGATCTGAAACATCGATTGCGGATGCGGCCCGACCAATTCGTCGTGCCAGCGGCCGAGCTTGGCGCCCGGAAATTCCGCGGCGACGCGCTCGCGCAGGCGCTCGGCCTTGCCGCGCGTTTTCTCCGGATCGTAGTAGATGTGGGCGTGGTAATCCGTGATCGCGCCGGGATCGCGGCTTGGTTTTGACGCGTTCGACTTGTCAGGCATTGTCATGGGCCTCGGTTGATTTTCGCTTCAAGCTTGCCGCGGCCGAGCATAAAGGCTCGCCAGCAGCACGGCGAGGATGCCGGTGAGGAAAATGCCGTCGAAGGTTCCGGCGCCGCCGATCGAGGCGACCGGGGCGCCGAGGCCTTGCACCTTGTCGAGATTGGTGATGTCGGCGCCGATCAGGGTGCCCAGCCCGCCGCCGATATAGGCGAGCGGCGCCGCTTCCTGGCGCGACAGCAGTATAGCGACGATGGCGGTGATCACCGCCGGCATGAACACCGGCACGGCGATGCCGAGACCGGGAACCGGATTGGCGAGCCAATGAATGATCAGCGCGACGATTGCGGTCGCGATCAGTCCTTGGGTCCATAGCCGATACTTGGCAAGCAGATAGATCGACATCAGGGTCGGAATGACCGCGCCGCCGACATTGACCGCGATCACCGTGCCGGGCCAGTTGACCACGACGGGCACCGCATACTGCATGCCGAAAAAATTGACCGTCTGGTCGGACATCACCTGCTGCGCCGGCAGCACCGCCACCGGGATGTTGAAATAGCTGCCGATCAGCGAACCGACCAGGAGCCACATGGCGGTGCGGGCAGCTGACGCCGAGGCTCAGATAGGCGTAGCGCAGCGCCCCCAGCTGGAGCAGCAAAAACACGATGCCGAAAATGCCGACCAGGATGGAAAAGAAGCCGGGCGTCAGCGGCAGGTAGTGAAATTGGCTCATTTGCATGGGTTAACTCTCCCAATCGCCCACCAGTCCTTAACATATGGTGCCGCCTTGCCATTCCAACGCGCGAGCCTATAATCCGGCGCTTCCTTCGCGCAGGGGATTTTTCGGTGGCGCCGCTGGGAGCGAAATCCGTAGCCATTATCATGGGCAGCCAGTCCGACTGGCAGACCATGAAACATGCCGCCGACACGCTCGATGCGCTGGGCGTGCCGTACGAGGCGCGCATCGTGTCCGCGCACCGCACGCCCGAGCGGCTCTATGCCTTTGCCAAGGGCGCCAAAGCGGCCGGCTTCAAGGTGATCATCGCCGGCGCCGGCGGCGCCGCGCATCTGCCCGGCATGACCGCGTCGCTCACCAGCCTGCCGGTGTTCGGCGTGCCGGTGGAGTTGAAGGCGCTGTCGGGGCTGGATTCGCTCTATTCCATCGTGCAGATGCCGCCGGGCGTTCCGGTCGGCACGCTGGCGATCGGGCAGGCCGGCGCCGTCAATGCGGCGTTGCTTGCGGCGAGCGTCTTGGCGCTGAGCGATCCGACGCTCGGCAACCGCCTCGAAGCCTGGCGGCAGCGCCAGACCGAAGCGCGTCGCCGAACAGCCGAAGGACGGCGCGTGAGCGAAGCGGCGCCGGTTCTCGAGCCCGAGGCCACGATCGGGATCCTCGGCGGCGGCCAGCTCGGCCGCATGCTGGCGCTGGCGGCGGCGCGGCTCGGCTTCAAGTGCCACGTCTTTGCGCCGTCGCCCGACTCGCCCGCTTTCGACGTCGTGCATCGCGTCACCAGCGCCGACTACACCGACACCGAAGCGCTCGACCGTTTCGCCGGCGACGTCGATGTCGTGACCTATGAGTTCGAGAACGTGCCGGCGGAGACCGCGACCTTTCTCGCCGCGCGCGTTCCGGTGCTGCCCGATCCGCTGGTGCTGGCGACGACCCAGGACCGCCTCGTCGGAAAAAAACTTCGTCGCCGGGCTCGGCATCCGCACGGCGGCGTTTGCCGACGTCGCGGCGCCCGCAGACGCTCGCGGCGGCGATCGAGCGGATCGGCCGGCCGGCGATGCTGAAAACGCGCCGCTTCGGCTACGACGGCAAGGGCCAAGCCACGATCAGCAACGGCACCGATCCCGAGGCGGCTTGGCGCGAGGTCGGCGGCCAGCCCTGCATCCTCGAAGCCTTCGTGCCGTTCGAGCGCGAGGTGTCGGTCGTGGCGGCGCGCGCCCATGACGGCGCCGTGGAAAGTTTCGACGTCACCGAGAACGAGCACCGCGACCATATTCTGAAAATTTCGCGGGTGCCGGCGGCGTCTGCCGAAGCCACGGCGCGGGAGGCGCGGCGCATTGCCGAGACCATTGCGCAAAAATTCAACTATGTCGGCGTGCTGGCGGTCGAGATGTTCGTGCTGCGCGACGGCGAGCTTTTGGTCAACGAGATCGCGCCGCGGGTGCACAATTCCGGCCATTGGACGCTCGATGGCGCCTCGGTGTCGCAATTCGAGCAGCACATCCGCGCGGTGGCCGGTTGGCCGCTCGGCAAGCCGATCCGCCACGGCAGGGTCGAAATGACGAACCTCATCGGCAGCGAGGTCGAGGATTACCGGCGCTGGCTCGCCGTTCCCGGAGCGGCGGTGCATCTTTACGGCAAGACCGCGGTGCGGCCCGGCCGCAAGATGGGACATGTGACGCGCGTCTTTGCCGACTGAAGCTTGTGCACAACAGATCGCTCTCGTAGGATTTTTTACATGGGCCTCGGCAACGTATTCCTCAACGACTTGATCGAACTGAAGCAAAAGGGCGCGCTCGACGGCGCCGCGCGCGTCATGGAAATCGGCGCGCAGCAGATTTCCGATTCGTTGATGATCGCGCCGGGACTGCCGGAGGCCTACCGGCTGTTCGGTTGCACCTCGCCGCCGGTCATGACGCCGGTCGGCACGGAGAATTTCACCAAGTCGGCGCCGTCATCGGCGCCGTTCTGGTCGGCGCTCGGATTTGTGCGCAGCGCCATCGACGTCGAGGGCGATGCCATCCGGATCGATCTCAACCGCGGCAAGGTTCCGCGGCGGCTGCGCGGCGCCTTCGACCTGGTGGTGAACGCCGGCACCACCGAGCACGTCGCCAATCAGATGAATGCGTTTCGCATCATCCACCATCTGGTCCGGGTCGGCGGCATCATGTACCACGAGCTTCCCGCCGGCGGCCTGATCGATCACGGGCTGGTCGGCTACCAGCCGAAATTTTTCAACATGCTGGCGAATTTCAACGGCTACGAGGCGCTCTATATCCGCTTCACCGCCTGGGGCCCGGCCAAGATCCCGGAATACTTGCGAAAGCAGAACCCCTACGGCGGCGATACCGTCATCGATTGCAGCATCCGGGTGGCGCTGCGCAAGCTGCATCATCTGCCGTTTGTTTGTCCGTTCGACGCCGGCGACGGCGCGCCGCAGCCTTGGCTGACCATCCTGTACCGGACTCTCAAAAACCTGTCGCTGCGCAAGTCGCGCCCGGGCGCCGATGCGTTTCGTCCGGGCGCTTCCGGGTGACGCAGCCGGTTACCGCCGGCTCGAAACCTCGTTCCGGGCGCGGTCTTGCCGACACCGGGGCTTGGCCGAAACCGGCCGGACTTATGGACTTTTCGGCGCTGTTCTGCTACACGGCGCGCCAAGGTGGCGCAGGCGGTTACGCTAGCGCCACCGTGCAATCCCGCGAACCTAACTGCAACAAAAGGAGCACGCGTGCAGGTTCTCGTCCGTGACAACAATGTCGACCAGGCCCTCAAGGCGCTGAAGAAAAAGATGCAGCGCGAGGGCATTTTCCGCGAGATGAAACTCCGCGGCCACTACGAAAAACCATCGGAAAAAAAGGCACGGGAAAAGGCGGAGGCGATCCGCCGCGCCCGCAAGCTTGCGCGCAAGAAGTTGCAGCGCGAGGGCCTGTTGCCGATGAAGCCGAAGCCGACCGGCCCGGGCGGTCCCGGCGGCCCGGGCGCAGGCAGGTCCGGCCCGCCGCGCGCGCCCCGTTTCGGCTGAAGCGCAAAGCCCGATTTTACTGCGATTTCGACGATGGCACGGGGGCTTACAGCCCCCGCGTCTTTTTTTGCCGCCCGGTGGTGGTATCGTCTAGGCCGAAATGGCCAACCTGACTTGGCCAACAGGGCCTTCGGATGACAGGATCGACCATCGCCAGTGCCGGAGCGGGGCGGATTGGGGCGGGTGCCATCGCGCTTGCATGCGCCGCTTTGGCCCTTGCCGGTTGCACCACGCTCGGCAATCCGCCCGCCGCCGAAAACAACGATCCGGCCTACGCCACCGCGGCGCCCAACCTGACGTCGCTCAGCGAGGTCATCGAAAAGCATCCCAACGACCCGCAGGCCTACAACATGCGCGGCTCGGTGTTCGGCGAAGCCGGGCACAACGAGCAGGCGCTGGCCGATTTCAACAAGGCGATCAGCCTCGATCCGAATTACGCCCAGGCCTATGCCAATCGCGGCCTGATCTATCGCAAGACCAACAAGCTCGATCTGGCGCTGGCCGACTACGACAAGGCGTTGTCGCTCGATGCCGGCTACGCCGTGGCCTATGTCGGCCGCGGCATGGTCGAGAGCCTGCAGGGCAAGAGCGCCCAGGCCTTGGCCGATTTCAACAAAGCGATCGCGCTCAAGCCCGACAATGCGGAGGCCTATTACAGTCGCGGCCTGCTCTATCAGACCCAGCATCAGCACCAATTCGCCATCGACGATTTCTCCACCGCGCTCGGGCTCACCACGCAGCGCACCGACCTGTTCGTCGCCCGCGGCTTGAGCTACCTCGCGGTCGGCGACAACAAGTCGGCGGCGAGCGATCTCGATGAAGCGGTGCAGGCCGACCCGACGAGCGCCAAAGCCTGGGCCAGCCGCGGCCTCGCCTACGAGCGGCTCGGGCAGAAAGACAAGGCCGCGGGCTCTTATGCGAAAGCGCTCAACATCAACGACAAATATCAGCCGGCGCAGACCGGTTTTGCCCGGGTCGGCGGCCGGGCAGGGCAGACCTATCAGACGTTTTGATCGGACATGTAGCCCGGGTTGAGCGGAGCGAAACCCGGGGACGGCCTCGCCGCACAATCCCGGATTTCGCTGCGCTCAATCCGGGCTACGAATTCGAGGAACACCGATGACCATCACGCTCAACCACGCCATCGTGCCGGCGCGCGACAAAATCGCCGCGGCCAAATTCTTCGCCAGTATTTTCGGATTGAAGCGCGGGCGCAGCGGTTATTTCGCGCCGGTGCGGGTCAACAAGATGCTGACGCTGTTGTTCGACGACGACTCCAAGTTCGAGAGTCATCATTACGCCTTTCATGTCAGCAAGGCCGAGTTCGACGCCATCCTCGGCCGCATCAAGAAAGCCAAGATCACTTTCGGCAGCGCGCCGTGGAGCCTCGACGACGGCAAGCTCAACGATTGGAACGGCGGCCGCGGCGTCTATTTCCGCGATCCCAACGGCCACGTGCTCGAGCTGATGACCGTGCCGCAGTAGTCGCCGTCATTCCGGGGCCGAGCGAAGCGAGGAACCCGGAATCCATAACCACTATTCGTGAATATCGATTCCGGACTTGCCGCTTTGCGGCAATCCGGAATGACGGGAAATCAATCCAAATCCCCCGCAAGGAATCGGCCGACCGCGACCAGCGCGCCGTTCTTGTCGAGGTCTTCGTGGCCGCCGTCGAGGAAACGCACGATGTGCTTCGGCTTGTTGGCGAGTTCGAACAGGTGCTCGCCCATGGCGTAGGGCACGGTCTGATCGTTCACGCCGTGCAGGATCAAGAGCGGCGCCGTGACCTTGCCGATGCGCGCATCGGAGCGGAATTGATCGGCCATCAAAAGCCCGACCGGCATGTACCAATAGTGCTTGGCGCCGACCGCGGCGGCCGAGGTGAACGGCGCTTCCAGGATGACGCGGCCGACCGGCTTTTCCGCCGCCAGCGCGACGGCGACGCCGGTGCCGAGCGACTCGCCCCAGACCACGATCCGCTGGGCTGAATAGCGCGCTGCGGCGAAGGCGTAACCGGCTTCGGCATCGGCGATAAGGCCGTGCTCGCTCGGGCTGCCGCTCGAGCCGCCATAGCCGCGATATTCCACCGCGACGATGCCGATGCCGTCGGTGATCAGCCGGCTGAAGCGCTCGACGCGATAGCGCAGCGCGCCGCCGTTGCCGTGGAAATAAAGAATGACCGGCTTGCCGTCGCGCGGCGGCACGTGCCAGGCGATGATGTGCTCGCCGTCGGACGTCGTCAGCGTAACTTCTTCGGCCTGCGGCAGGCCGGCCGCCGCCGGCGTGGTGTGGATGGTTTCGGGAAAATACATCAGCGAGCGTTGCGTGAAATAAAGCATCGCCAGCACGCCGGCATAGACGCACAGCACGCCGACGACGATCCCCGCCAGCACCGTCATCGTGCGCTTGCCCGCCCGGGTGCGCGACAATGTTTCCTGCGCCGCTTCCCAGGCCCAGGCAGCGATCTCGCGCGAAACCGCAAACGCCAGCCACGCCAACCGTCGCACTTTGGCGACGATTCTTTGCGCAGTGCCGGTGCGCTCGACAACCGCATCCTCCTGATCCGCTGCGAGGGAGCGCACGATCACGTCTCTCGTGGTTTCCATAGGCATTGTCGCATGAAGCAATTGCACATCACATGCGGCACGGCCGCAAAGCGATCTTGCGCATAAACAGATTAAAGCCAAAAAACAAACCGGCCGGCTGTTGCCAGCCGGCCGGAATAATTCTGCGCTGTTGCGCGGTCAGGACCGGACCAGCTTACTGACAGGCCTGGACAGTCCGCATCCGGTAGCCAACGCCTTCGACCCAAACCCGGCGCTGCGCCCAGTAACAGCCGGGCGCGAGCTGCGCATAACCGGGACCGGGTGGCGGGCCATAGGCAGCCGGCGGCGGCGGGCCGTAGCCCCCGGGGGCGGCGGCGGATAATATCCGGGCGGCGGCGGGTAATAGCCCGGCGGCGGGCTGTTGGCGATGGCGCTGCCGATAATGGCACCCGCGGCGACGCCGCCGAGGACGCCGACGCCGACGGCGCAGCCGAAGCAGCCGGCGTTCGCCGGAGCCGGCGCCGCCAATGAAGCAAGGCCGATGCCCGCTGCGGCGGCAAGGCCAACGAGAGACTTATGCATGTGTTCTCCTCAAGCGATCGGACGGGTGCCGATCTGAAATTTTGGCAGCGGGAGCCCCCGTGAAACCCCCGATTTTCGCGGCACCACTCGTGCACCCTTTTGCCATTTTGGCGGTACTCTTTGGCGGAAGTTAGGTACGCGACGGCGGTACCCTGGTGTACGTACCGGCAATCAAGCCGTCGCCACGCGGGACGCCGCCGCTTTTTCAGGTCCGAAAAGCTCGATGCGCGCCATTACACGCAGGCGCGCACCCAGGCGTAGCCGTTCCACACCCGCCGCCACACGCAAGGCCCGCCATAGGGGGCCGGCGGAGCGTAGTATCCGGCGTAGTAGCCATAGGGGTATGGGTAGGCATACGGTGCCGCCAAAGCACCGCCGATCAGGGCGCCGGCAGCAAGTCCGCCGATGAACGGGCCGGGACCCCAACCCCATCCACCGTGCCAGCCGCCATGCCACTGCGCCTGCGCCGTGCCCGACGTCGCCACTGTCGCTGCGGCGATAGCCGTTGCCGCAACCAGAGCCGTCAATATCTTCCGCATGATGTTCACCTCGACAGCGTGGGTTCTTTGCAGAACTCCAATCGCCCCCAGCGCGCCAAGGTTCCCATTTTTTGGTGAACGCGGACTGAACGGATATGCCTGAATATCGCCATCATTGAACAGCGAACGGCGGTTATGTCTCTCACTTACGCTATCGGCGATATTCACGGCTGTTTGGACAAGCTGCGCAGTCTCTTGCTGCGTTGCGAAATGCACGCCGACGGCCGGCCGATGTCGTTCGTGTTTGTTGGCGACTACATCGATCGTGGGCCGCAGTCATGCGCCGTCGTCGATTGTTTGATCGATCTGAAAGCGCGGCACGGCGAAGGCGTCGTGACGCTGATGGGAAACCACGAAGCGATGGCGCTCGCGGCCATCGACGGACGGAGCCCAACGCGGCTGTGGTTTGCGCAAGGCGGGCTGGCGACGCTCAAGAGCTACGGCGTCGCCGAGCCGAGCGAGCTGCCGGGCGCGCATGTCGATTGGCTGCGCGCGCTGCCCTTGAGCCACGACGACGGGCGGCGCTTTTTCGTCCATGCCGGCGTCAATCCCGGCATGCCGCTCGAGGCGCAGGCCGCCACCGACCTGCTGTGGATCAGGGAACCGTTCCTGTCGCATCAAGCCGACTACGGCCGCCTGATCGTGCACGGCCACACCCCGGTCGCCAACGGCGTGCCCGACCTGCGCGGCAACCGGCTCAATCTCGACACCGGCGCCGTGTTCGGCGGCCCGCTGACGGCGGCGGTGTTCGACGCCGCGCAGACCGAGCCGATCGGGTTTCTGCAGGCCGAATGACCCCTGCGACATTCCGCCGCATGCCGGTCCGGCCCGATATGACGGGCGATTTGCGCGGCCAAGCGCAGACGCTGTTGCGGACCAAGCCACGCGCTATCCTCGCTTTGCGATTCGCGCTTCGGGAATTCCACGGCAATGAAACGCAAGGCGGCCAAGTCGGAGCGCAAGCCGCAAATATCGCGGCGGTCGCCACCAAAATCGTCCCGCGCATCGTCCGGCAAGCGCTCAAGCGCCGAAACAGCCAAAGCGTCGCGCCTGCCATCGCGCGCGGTCGTCATGCGGCTTGCCGCCGAGGTCGACGTGCTGGCGGCGCAACTGCAGGATTCGCGCGCCCGCATTTTGGATCTCGAGGCGCGGGTCGACGTCGATCCGCTGACCGACGTGCTCAACCGCCGCGGTTTCGAGCGCGAGCTCAAGCGCTCGCTCGCTTACGTCAAGCGCTACGGCACCAGCGCGGCGCTGGTCTATATCGATCTCGACGGCTTCAAGCCGGTCAATGACCGCCACGGCCATGGCGCCGGCGACGCCGTGCTCAAGGCGATCGCGGCGGCGCTCGTTCGCAATGTGCGCGCCTCCGACGTGGTCGCGCGCCTCGGCGGCGACGAATTCGCCGTGCTGTTGTGGAACGTCAACGGCGCCAATGCCGCGGCCAAGGCCGGCACGCTCGAAGCCGCCGTCTATGGAACGCCGGTGCGCTGGAACGCATCGACCCTGGTCGTCGGCGCCTCCGCCGGCGTCGCGCTGCTTGGCGCGCTCGACACCTCCACCGACATCATCGCTCGCGCCGACGCGGCGATGTATGCGAGAAAGGCGGAGCGCCGTAACAGTCATTCCGGAAGCCGCGTAGCGGCTATCCGGAATCCATAATCCCTGCCTGGGCAGAATAAGCACCGATCGTGATTATGGATTCCGGGTTCGCGCTTCGCGCGCCCCGGAATGACGCCTCACGCAATGATGTCCGGCGTGAGCTGATCCTCGATGAAGGTGATGCGGTCGCGCAACTGCAGCTTGCGCTTCTTCAGGCGCTGCACCTGGATGATGTCGGCGCCGGGCGACTCCTGCAGCGCCGCAATCGCGGCGTCGAGGTCGCGATGCTCCTGCTGCAGGCGCGCAAGCTGCGCCCGAAGCTCGCGTTCTTCCTCTTTCGTCATCGCCGCCTTGGTCGCGCCGTGGTGGCGCTTGATCCGCGCTTGGTCGGCCCTTGGTCCGCTCTTGGGCGCCGTTTAGGCCGGTAAGTGGTTCTGGATTATCGCGTTTTGGTTAACGCCCGACAAGCCCGCATGATACTTTGGCATAGGGGAACCGTGCACAAAGGGGATTTTCCAACGCCCCGGAAAGGAGTATGATTTGGAATGTTGGGCTGGCGTAGGTCGATCTGATTAAGCCGAGGATCTGACGCGCAAGGAGACAGGCCACATGGCGATTGAAGCGCATCTCGCGGAACTCGAAAGACGGCACCAAGCACTCGAAACCGAAATTAGCGAAGCACTCACTCACCCATCGACGGACGACCTGGAAATCGCGCAATTGAAGCGCAAGAAACTGTACGTAAAGGACGAGATCGTGCGGTTACAGCACGACGAGTTCGTCCACTAAGCGGCAAAGCCAAGCGGTTGTTTTGTTCGGTTCGTCCCCGCGAAAGCGGGGACGCGATAGGCTTTATTATCGACCAGGGCGTCTGCTGAAGTTGCGCTGTCCTCGATAGGGCGCGACCATCTTCACATTGCTTTCGTCATCTCCCGCAGCTTGAATTTCTGGATCTTGCCGGTGCTCGTCTTCGGCACGGCCGCAAACACGACATGGCGCGGGCATTTGTAGGCGGCGAGGTGCTTTCGGCACCAGGCGATCAGCTCTTCGGCGGTCGCGCTGGCGTCGGGTCTTAGCTCGACGAAGGCGCACGGCGTTTCGCCCCACTTCTCGTCGGGCTTGGCGACTACGGCGACCACCTGCACCGCCGGGTGTTTGTACAGCGCGTCCTCGACTTCGATCGAGGAAATATTCTCGCCGCCGGAGATGATGATGTCCTTGGAGCGATCCTTCAATTGGATGTAGCCGTCGGGATGGATGACGCCGAGGTCGCCGGAGTGAAACCAGCCGCCGGCGAAGGCTGCGGCGGTCGACGCTTTGTTTTTCAGATAGCCCTTCATCACCACATTACCGCGGAACATCACTTCGCCCAGCGTCTCGCCGTCGCGCGGCACCGCCGCCATGGTTTCCGGGTCGCGCACGTCGAGCGCGTCGAGCACCGGATAGCTCACGCCCTGGCGCGCTTTCTTCGCCGCCTGCTCGGAACCCGACAGCGCGCTCCATTCGCGGTGCCAGTCGTTGACGCTCGCCGGACCGTAGGTCTCGGTCAGGCCGTAGACGTGGGTGACGTTGAAGCCCGCCGACTTCATCGCGGCGAGCACGGATTCCGGCGGCGGCGCCGCGGCGGTGACGAACTCGACGACGTGGGGCAGCGGCTTTCGCTCCTCTTCCGGCGCATTGAGCAAAGTCGACATCACGATCGGCGCGCCGCACAGATGGGTGACTTTGTGGGTGGCGATGGCGTCGAAAATCGGCGCCGCGCGAACTGCTCTTAAGCAAACGTGAGTACCCGCAACCACCGACAAGGTCCATGGGAAGCACCAGCCGTTGCAGTGGAACATCGGCAAGGTCCACAGATAGACCGGATGCTTGGCCATGGCGCAGGTGATGACGTTCGCCATGGCGAGCAGGTAGGCGCCGCGATGGTGGTAGACGACGCCTTTGGGATCGCCCGTGGTGCCCGACGTATAGTTCAGCGAAATGGCGTCCCATTCGTCGTCCGGCATCAGCCAATCGAAATCGGCATCGCCTTGGCGCAAAAAATCTTCGTATTCGAGATTGCTGAGCCGTCCGCCTTGGCCCGAGAACTCGGGATCGTCGTAGTCGATCACGAGTGGTTTGGCCTCGCAGGCCGCGAGCGCGTCTTTGACCACCTTGGAGAACTCGCGGTCGGTGATCAGCACTTTGGCCTCGCCGTGGTCGAGCGTAAACGCGATGATGGCGGCATCGAGCCGCGTGTTGATCGAATTGAGCACCGCGCCGGCCATGGCGACGCCGTAGTGCGCTTCCAGCATCGCCGGCACATTGGGCAGCACCACCGCCACGGTATCGCCGCGCTTGATGCCGCGTTTGGCGAGCGCGGAGGCAAGTTGTTTTGCGCGCGCGAAAAACTCGCCATAGGTCCACGCGCGCTTGCCGTGGACGATCGCGGTTTGGTCCGGATAAACCGCGGCGGCGCGCGCCAGGAACGACAGCGGCGTCAGCGGCTGGAAATTCGCCGCATTGCGGTCGAGATCGGTATCGTAGGGCGTCGCCATTTTATCCTCTCGGGTAAAGCCTAGCGGAAAGTCTCAGAATTGCGAATAGCGAGTGGCGAATGGCGATGATCTTCCCCCATTCGCCATTTCGCTTTGCCTTACGAGAGCGATATAGTTGCAACAACGAGACAAAGCCCATGGACGCCCGTTCGAGCCGCTATCATGAGGTCTACGCGCGCTGGCAGCGCGATCCGCAAGGTTTTTGGGGCGAGGCGGCGGCCGCCATCGACTGGATCGAAAAGCCCAAAACCGTGTTCGATCCGGCGGCGGGCGTCTATGGCCGGTGGTTCGTCGGCGGCGTCTGCAACACCTGCTTCAACGCGGTCGACCGCCATGTCGATGCCGGGCGCGGCGAGCAGACGGCGATTATCTACGACTTGCCGGTCGCCGGCCAAAAACGCGCCATCACCTATCACCGCCTGCTGACCGAGACCCAGGTGCTCGGCGGCATGCTGCGCGATCTCGGCGTGCAAAAAGGCGACCGGGTCATTCTCTACATGCCGATGGTGCCGGAGGCGGTGTTCGCCATGCTGGCCTGCGCGCGCATCGGCGCCATCCACTCGGTGGTGTTCGGCGGTTTTGCCGCGCGCGAGCTCGCCACCCGTATCGACGACGCCAAGCCGAAGGTCATCCTCTCGGCAAGCTGCGGCCTCGAGCCCGGCCGCATCGTCGCCTATAAGCCGCTGCTCGACGAGGCGATCAATCTCGCGCAGCACAAGCCCGATGCCTGCCTGATCCTGCAGCGGCCGCAAGCCGAGGCAAAATTGATCGACGGCCGTGACCGCGACTGGGCATCGATGCGCGATCACGCGCTGATTCACGCGCGCTCGGCGTTCGACTGCGTGCCGGTGGCGGCGACCGACCCGCTCTACATTCTCTATACGTCGGGCACCACCGGCCGGCCGAAGGGCGTGATGCGCGACAATGGCGGCCACATGGTCGCGCTGCAATGGTCGATGCAGAACCTCTACGGCATCGCGCCGGGCGAGGTGTGGTGGACGGCATCCGATATCGGCTGGGTGGTTGGCCACTCCTATATCGTCTACGCGCCGCTGTTTCACGGCTGCACCACGATCCTCTACGAGGGCAAGCCGGTCGGCACGCCCGACGCCGGCGCGTTCTGGCGCGTCATCGCCGAGCACGGCGCCGTCGCCATGTTCACGGCGCCGAC
This sequence comes from uncultured Alphaproteobacteria bacterium, assembly GCA_963831975.1. Classification (GTDB taxonomy): domain Bacteria; phylum Pseudomonadota; class Alphaproteobacteria; order Rhizobiales; family Xanthobacteraceae; genus BOG-931. Next base: position 405,887 of record CAWHSO010000006.1, on the reverse strand, counting down.
CGCGTTCCGCGCCATCAAGAAGGAAGACCCGCAAGGCAAATTGTTCGCGCAGCACGACCTGAAAAAATTCCGCACCCTGTTCCTTGCCGGGGAACGCGCCGATCCGCCCACCCTGGAATGGGCGGAAGCGCTTCTCAAAATCCCGGTGATCGATCATTGGTGGCAGACCGAGACCGGCTGGTGCATTGCCGGCAACCCGATCGGCCTCGGCATGCTGCCCATCAAACACGGCTCGCCGACGGTGGCGATGCCCGGCTACGACATCCGCGTCGTCGACGAAGCCTGCCACGAGGTTGCGCCCGGCAAGATGGGCTCGATCGTCGTCAAACTGCCGCTGCCGCCGGCTTGCCTGCCGACCTTGTGGCAGGCCGACGCGCGCATGCGCGAGAGCTATCTCGACGAATTTCCCGGCTACTACAAAACCGCCGACGCGGGTTTTAAGGACGACGACGGCTACATCTTCGTCATGGGCCGCACCGACGACATCATCAACGTCGCCGGCCATCGGCTCTCGACCGGCGGCATGGAGGAGGTGTTGGCCTCGCACCCCGACGTCGCCGAATGCGCCGTGCTGGGCATCAAGGACGAGCTCAAGGGCGAAGTGCCGTGCGGCTTCATCGTTCTTAAATCCGGCGTCAATCGGCAGCCGGCGGAGATCGAGAGGGAATGCGTGGCGCTCATTCGCGAGAAAATCGGACCCGTAGCGGCGTTCAAGCTCGCCGTCACCGTGGCGCGGCTGCCGAAGACGCGCTCGGGCAAGATTTTGCGCGGGACCATCAAGAAAATCGCCGACGGCGATGAATGGACCATGCCGGCGACGATCGACGATCCGGCGGTTTTGGATGAGATTGGGAGTACGTTGAAGGGGAAGGGTTTGGGCGGTTAGCAGCTCGGCTCAATCCGGGCTATGCTTGCTTATCGGGCCCGCGGTTGCGCCCGTCCGCATGACCTCGCCGGACGATGCACGCTCCCGCGGCGCCCCGGGCGCACGCAGCAAGGAGCAAGCGCGTAGCGCCGTGCTCACGTCGATCCTTGCGCCAAACGGATAGCCGAGCTCGTCATAGGCCTTGATCACCGCGAAATACGGCGCGAAGGCCGGCTCGCGCTCGCGCAGATGCTCGAGCATTTCAAAAATCAGGTCCTCCTTGAGGTAGTAGCTTTTGCGACCGTACATGCCGCTGAGAATGCCGTCGAAAAATGCCAAGGAGCCCGGCTCCAGCGCCATCGACCAGTCCGACTTGTCGACGCCGGCGCGCGCCGCGACCTGATCGATCTGAGCGAGTTCGTGGGTGAATTGCAGCTCCTGCATCTCGTCGCGGTCCGGATGTGGATCGCCTCGACGTAAACCGAGCCGTTCGAGCCGCGCCGCATTTTCGCGCTTGAGCTGATCTCCGATTGCCGCCACGGCTTGCGCAGGCGGCGCACGGATCGGCTTGCAGTCCAGGAGCTCCGCCAGCAACGGCTTCTCGTTTGCGGCAAAACCGTTGCCCTCGGTCAGCTTGCGGTAGATGCGCTGGCGGTTGAGCTCGGTCAGCGCCATGCCGAGCCGCGTATTGGGCAAAAAGCGCAGCGGTTCGGGCGAGACCTCGACCGTGTCGGGGTTGAAGTGGCGCGGATCGATATAAGGGCTCACGGCGCTGCCCGCCGGGAAGATCAAACCGCGATAGACGCCCGATTTCGCCGGTCCGGCCAGAAATTTCTTGTAGTCCCGGTATTCCTTGGCGCCGAGCCGGTCGCGCGGAAAGGTGTCTTGCTGCGAGCCGTAGAAGCCCGGCCACAGCGGATAGGAATCGAAGACCGGCCGCGGATCGGCGCCGTGGCAGCTGGCGCAATTCGCAGCTTCGGCTGACGGCCGCCAGCCTGTCCGCTCCGCCGCCGGGAGCAGATAAGCGCGCAAGGTGAAGCGCGCGCTCTCCGGGTCGAACGATATGCTCTCGAGAAGATTCGCGCCCGGCTTCTGCTTGTCGCCGGTGAAGGTCAGGACGAAGCGGCCATCCTTGGTGAACAGGATGACGCGCGGATAATCCGGCGAGATGCTGTCGCGGAACGGACTGCGGCTGTCGTAGACGAACGTGAAGTTCGAGCGCAGTTCATCGGGCAGCAGCGGCACCAGTTCGTCGATGGAATCGACCGGCCGTCCGGTGGCGGGATTGTTTTGCAGGAGTTCTTGCAGGCGCTGTTCGTCGAATGCGGCGCTTTGGGCAAAGGCCGGCCACGGCGCCACCGCTGCGGCGAATAAAAGAGCGGCCGAAAGCCAAGCGCCGGGCCGGCGGCGCACGCATCGGTTCGGCGCGAGGCGCCGATCGTTTGTGCGCAAAGAATGTCCCGGCCCCGGCAACCGTCGCCGGAGCACCGCATTCGCCACGGTCCCATCGTCCGCGGTCAGAGCCACGGCAATTCGGCTGCCGTAGAGGCCAAAGCTTGGATTTACTTCGTTGCCGGAATGCCGACCGGGCCGCCGTGCATGATGATGATGCCGTGGATTGGATGGCATTTGTGGATGATGATGCCGTGAACGACATTATTGTCGTTGAAATAACAATTATGGAAGACGACCCCATGAATTGTGTTCTGGTTCATATGGTAGGTCGCGCTCCACGCCGGGCTCTGAGCCAGCAAACCCGCCAGCGCCGCCGTCGCAGCAATGCAGATCTTCCTCATGAGAACCTCCCCTCCTTGCGCGAGATTGGAAGTACAGCCATACCTCGTGCCGGTACGGTGTACAATCTTAAGTCTAGTCGGTTTTTGCTACGGCGCCAATCGTTCTTTTCGGAAGAGAAGATTGTTGCGATGGCGGCGCCGGTAGGAGTTGCAACGGGATGGGCCCTGGCGGCTCCGGCAAGGCTCTCCTACGTTCACCGGCATGCGCTTTTCTGGCGGAACGGTCCTTTTTGCATCGCTGCTGTTGTGCGCGCAGGCGAACGCACAATTGGCAGTCGCACAACAAGGCGCCCCAGCTGCCGCCCCGGCCCAGCCTTCGCCGCCATCGCCCGAACCCGAAAAATTGCCCGCCCCAAATAATCCTCCCACCGCCGACGACATCTGCCGTGCGGTCGAGCAGGATGCCGCCGCAAACGGGCTTCCGGTCGAGTTCTTCGCCCGCGTGATCTGGCAGGAGAGCCGCTTTAATGCGCAGGCCGTGAGCCCGAAGGGCGCTCAGGGTATCGCGCAATTCATGCCGCAGACGGCGGATTGGCGCGGGCTTGCCGATCCGTTCGACCCGATCGAGGCGCTGAAGAATTCGGCGAGCTATTTGCACGAGCTCAAACAAAGTTCGGTAATCTCGGTCTGGCTGCCGCGGGTTACAATGCCGGTCCGGGGCGGGTGAGCTGCGTGGCTCGCCGGGCGCCGCGCACTGCCGAGCGAGACGCGCAATTACGTGGCGATCATCACCGGATGGACTGCGGACGAATGGGCCTCGCCGTCGCCGCCGCAGACCGCGGAGACGACGATCCCGCAGGGCGTGCCGTGCACGCGGCTGGCGAATTTGATCCTGGCGCCGAAGGAAGAGGCGCAGCGCATCGCGGCTTATGTGCCGCGCTGGGGCATGCAGCTCACCGCCAACTGGTCGGAGAGCAAGGCCTGGGCGGTCTATCGCATGATCCAGAAACAATATGCCGCGCTGATCGGCGACCGCGAGCCGACCGTTATCCGCAGCCGCGGCATCGGGCTTGGCAGCGCCATGCGCTACAACATCCGCATCGCCGACGACAATCGCGCCTATCTGGAAAAATTCTGCAATAAGCTCATCGCCGCGGGCGGGGCGTGCGTGGTGCTGCGGAATGATCGCGGGTGAATATCCCGAGCCGTCATTCCGGAAGCCGGCTGTAGTCGGCTACTCGCGGAATCCATAGTCACGATTGGCGCAGAACTGTACCGGCGGTGAATATGGATTCCGGGCTCGCGCTTCGCGCGCCCCGGAATGACGCGAAGGATTACTCGCTCTTGCCACCAAGCTGCTTGAGCTTGGCGAACACCGCGTTGACATCGAGCTCGTCGGACTTCTTCGCCGGGGCCGGCGCGGCGGGCTCGGGCTCTTCCTTCGGCGCCGTCGTCACCGAGGCGGGCAACAGCGTCGCGCCCTGCGCCTCGATCGGCACCGGCTTCTCCTTGGCCGCCTTCTGCACTTCGATGTCGAGATCGATCTGCGAGCACAGCCCGAGCGTCACCGGATCGAGCGGCGTCAAATTGGTCGAGTTCCAGTGGGTGCGCTCGCGGATCGCCGAAATGGTCGACTTTGTGGTGCCAACGAGCCGCATGATGGCGCTGTCCTTGAGCTCGGGATGGTTGCGCACCAGCCACAGGATGGCGTTCGGCCGGTCCTGGCGGCGCGACACCGGCGTGTAGCGCGGGCCCTTCTTCGGCTTCGCTTCGGGCAGGCGCACCTTCGGATCGGCGATGTGCAGGCGGTGGTTCGGGTCGGCCTCGGCGGCGGAGATCTCATCGCGGGTCAATTGCCCGGTCTGGATCGGGTCGAGCCCTTTGATGCCCTGCGCCGCGTCGCCGTCGGCGATCGCCTTCACTTCCAGCGGATGCAGGTTGCAGAGCTGGGCGATCTGGTCGAACGACAGCGAGGTATTCTCCACCAGCCAAACGGCGGTTGCTTTCGGCATCAGGGGTGCTGTCGCCATAGGTAAATCTCCTCTGCGCTCCGCCCGCCTTTTGGGCGAAGCACTCAACGTCATCAAGGATGACTGGAAAGTGGCCGGAATATAGGCGGCGTAGCGCTCCTGTGCAACCGCCCCGAGTTCCAAGCGCCGAGGCATGGCCGGCGGGCAATCAACCGGCTATTTGTTGGAGTTCTGGCGGCCGATGGCCCGAAACAAAAGGAAAAGGCATGGCCATCGGCAAGCGATTTTGGCCGACCGCCCTCATGGCATTCGCGCTTTTTGGCGGCCACGCGGCGGCACAAGTGCAAGCGCAGGATTTTCCGGCGCGGCCGGTACACGTCATCGTGCCTTTCGCCCCGGGCGGCGGCGTCGATATCGTGGCCCGGCTGATCGCCCCGAAACTCAGCGCCGCATGGGGCCAGCCGGTCGTCATCGAAAACAAGCCGGGCGCGGTCGGCGCCGTCGCCAGCGAATATGTCATGCATCAGCCGGCGGACGGCTACACCGTGCTGATCGGCGTCGCCGGCAGTCACGCCATCGCGCAATATCTCAATCCCAATCTCGGCTATGACCCGGTGCGCGATTTCTCGGGCGTCACGGTGCTGTCGTACTCGCCGCTGATCTGTCTGGTCGCGCCGTCGTCGCCGTTCCGCGCCATGAAAGAGCTGGTCGAATTCGCCAAGACGACAGCGGTGCCGTTCGGCAGCCCTGGTGTGGGATCGCAGATGCATCTGATCGGCGAAATGTTCAATCTCAACTACGGCACGAAATTCGAGCACGTCGCCTATCGCGGCGTCGCGCCGGCGATGCAGGACCTGCTCGGCGGCCATATTCCGATGGTCATGGGTGAAATGGGCTCGGCGAAGCCGCTGGTCACGTCGGGCCAGTTGCGCGCGCTGGCGGTGACCGGCACGCAGCGCAACGCCAGCGTTCCCGAGGTGCCGACATTCACCGAAGCGGGTTTCCCGAACTTCGAAGTCAACAGCTGGTTCGCGTTGTTCGTGCCGGCCGCCACGCCGAAAGCAATCGTCGACAAGATCGCCGCGGATGCGACCAAGATCGTGCGTGCGCCCGAGATCAGCACGCGCCTTGCGGACGATGGCTGGGAGCCCGGCGGCGGCACGCCGGAAGAATTCACGGCACTCTGGCTTAAGACGGCGAAGGAACTTGGTGCCGTGATCCAGCAACGCCACATCACAGTTGAATGAGGGACAGACAGTGAGGGATAGACATGGCCGGAACGCTTGATGGAAAAGTCGCGATCGTCACCGGCGCCGGGCGCGGTCTCGGCCAGGTGATGACACTCGGATTGCTCGAAGCCGGCGCGCGCGTCGCCGCAGTCGAGATCGACGCGCCGGCGCTCGAGGAAACCGAAAGCGCCGCCGATCAACGCGGCTCAGGCGAGCGCATCCAAGGCGTCGTCGCCGATATCACGCGCGACGACAGCGCGCCGAAAATCGTGCGCGCCACCATCGAGCATTTCGGCCGCCTCGACATCCTCATCAACAATGCCGGCATCAACACCAGCCTGCTGCGCCCCGAAGGCCAGCCGGTCGGCAAATTCTGGGAGGTGACGCCGGCGGAATTCCGCCGCGTCATCGACGTCAATGTGGTCGCCGCATTCCTGATGACGCGCGCGGCGCTGCCGGTCATGCTCAAGCAAGGTTGGGGCCGCATCATCAATGTGACGACGAGCCTCGACACCATGTATCGCGCCGCCATGCAGCCCTATGGCGGCTCCAAGGCGGCGAACGAGGCGCATCTTCTCGCCATGGCGCAGGAGCTCGCGGGCACCGGCGTGAGCGCCAATGTGCTGGTGCCGGGCGGCGCGGCCAATACGCGCCTCGTCTCGCGCGCGCAAGAACCCGACCGCGGCAAGCTGATCCCGCCCGAGGTGATGGTGGCGCCGCTGATCTGGCTCTGTTCGAACGCCTCCGACGGCGTCAACGGCCAGCGTTTCATCGGCATGCGCTGGGACAAAAGCCTGCCGCCCGAGGAAGCCGCCAAAAACGCCGGCGCGCCGATGGCTTGGCAGCAACTCGGCCGCCAGGCGATCATGCCGAATAGCATAAGCTGAGCATCATCCAGGAACGCGGCCCTTCACGGCATTGGCGAAGGATTCGTAGGCAATTCGTCCATCCGGTGCGATGGGCAATTGTTTGCGCAGCTGTGCCTTGAGTTGTTCCAGCTCATCCGGTGACAGGGCGCTGATCAACTGGCCGGACGGGCCGATCGGCACGATGTTCGATTCGCAGAAATCCTCGAAGCTCGCATAGGCGACCGGGATACGGATTTGCCGCGTCTCGATCGATTGCAGCCCCGCCGCCTGCCAAAAGGCTTGCATGGCGTCGCGTCCCGAGGCGGCGGCGCTGGCGCGTGTCGGCGGTGGCTTACCGATGGCTTTCAGTGCGGCTTCGATCGGCGACAGCGGCACGCCGCCATTGAGCGTGTCCCACATATAGGTGGCGACGCTGCCGCCGGGCCGCACCACCCGGGCCATCTCCGCAATCGCCTTGGCCGGATCGGGGATGAAGGTGATGACCAGCGCCATCGCCGCGGCGTCAAAACTGCGGTCGGGAAACGGCAGTGCCTGCGCGTCGCCCAGGCTGAACTGCGCCAGCTTCGCCGCGGGCCGCTTGCGTGCGAAGTCGAGTTGACCCGGCGAAGGGTCGACCGCCGATACCGCGCGCGGCGCGCAACGCGCAATCAGCTCCTCGGTGAAGGCGCCGTTGCCGCAACCGACCTCGATCCAGTTCAGATCCTTCGGTGGATCGAGCCAGTCGAGGAAAATCCGCCCGGCGAGCTTGCTCCAGCGGCCCATCATCCGCTCATAGACCTTGCCGTCGGAGAACATTTGGCCGGGTTCGGTCATCGGAAATTCCTCTGGTCGGCCGATTTTTGCGCGAAGCGGTGTTGCCTCGATCGCGGGATTGTATTTTGCTGCCTGCGCCCTTGTCACGTGGCGGGATAGGTCATCATGGATTTCGGCTTCACCGAAGAACAGCGACTATTGCGCGAAACCGTGCGCAAGCTTTTGCAAAAGCACGCGCCGCCGGACTATGTGCGCCAGCACGACCGCGAGCGCACTTATCCCGAGGAGCTGTTCCAGGCCTGCGCCGAAGCCGGGCTGTTGGCGCTGCCTTTCCCCGAAGACTACGGCGGCGCCGGCGGCAGCGTCCTCGACATGGTCATTGTCGCCGAGGAGATCGCGCGCGTCTCCGCCGACCTGGTGATGGCCTATACGGGCGGCATCTTTTGCGGGCTCAACCTCGTGCGCATGGCGTCGGAGGAGCAGAAGCGTTCACTGGCTGCCGAAATTTTTCGCCGGCAAAATCAAGTTCTCGATCTCGATGTCGGAGGCCGATGCCGGCTCCGACATCGGCGCCATGCGCACGTCTGCCGTCAAAGACGGCAACGAATGGGTGATCGATGGCCGGAAACTCTGGGCGTCCACGGCCGGCGCCAAGAACAACGTCATCAATCTCTATGTGAAGACCGATGCCAAGGCGCATTACCGCCAAGGCCTTTCATTGTTCCTGGTCGACAACGACACGCCAGGCCTGACCTTGCGCAAGCTCGACATGCTCGGCCGCCGCGCCACCGGCACCTATGAGCTCACGTTCGATCATGTGCGCGTGCCGCCCGACCGCCTGATCGGCGGCGAGAACAAGGGCTGGGACTGCGTGATGTCCGGCCTGCAGGTCGAGCGCGCCACGTCGTCGGCCGGCAATGTCGGCGCGGCGCAGGCCGTGGTCGATCTCGCCGTGCAATACGCCAAGGACAGAAAGCAGTTCGGCCGCCCGATCGGCTCCAATCAAGCGATCGCCCACATGCTCGCCGACATGCAGACCGAGGTCGAGGCCGCGCGCACCTTGATGTGGCGCGCCGCCTGGATGGTGTCGAACGGCCAGGACGCGCTGCGCGAAATCACCATGGCCAAACTCTTCACCTCGGAGACCTACGTGAAGATCGCGAGCCAGGGCATGCAGGTGCTCGGCGGCTTCGGCTACAGCGCCGAATTCGACATGGAACGCCACTTCCGCGACTCCCGCGCCGCCACCATCGCGGCCGGCACGTCGCAGATCCAGCGCAACCTGATTGCCAATTTGATGGGGTTGAAAGTGCAGTAAAAGGGTGAGGCCGGCCCTGCTTCCGCCACGCAGATCGAGACCTAATGACAACGACCCAAAACATTTCCGACAGAGACATTTCCGAGGGAGATGTTTCCGACAGCGCGGGGGCTTCTTCCCGGCGTGTTGCCGTGCCCATTCTGGTCGGAATTACGGGAAAACGACGGAACAGGCTTGAACAGCTCGGCGTCTCCGAGGCGGACGTTCGCACAAAACTTCAGCGTGCCTTTGATTTTCTGGAAACGTTGACGCCGAACAGCCCGAAGCTTCTGCTCTGCGGCATGGCAGATGGCGTCGACGAGATTGCCGCCAAGCTTGTCATCGCAACGATCAATAATGAAACCGGGCGGCGAAAATTCCACAATTGGTCGGTCGTCGGACTTCTGCCATTGCCTGAGGCGGCATTTGTCGACGATTTTCCCGCCAAGAAGGGCCGTCGTTGGTGGTACTATGAGCTCGACGAGATCGCTCGCGGGCTCGTCCGGCTGATGCCGCTCGAAACCCTGGCGAAGCCGCCGGCAGCGGCGGCCGGCGGGATGATTGCAGAGGCGTCATACACCGCTGATGAACTCCGGCGGCTCCCTGATCAGCCAAATCCGGCTCGCACCGCCCATTATGAGCAACTCGGCTTGGTCTTGGCCGAGCGCTCGACGGTGCTGATTGCGGTCGTGCCCGCGGCCGAGGTGCCAAACCTGCTCGGCGGTACCGCGCAAGTTGTCGCGCACCGCCTCAATGGCTGGCGTTCGGACTGGCCGCCGCCCGATGCGGCGTCCGTTGCCGCGGCCAGCAAGGAATTTGTCGTGCCGCCGGACTTGGCCGCGTCGGGATCGAACGACGTCTGGCTCGTGCCGATCGGCGCAACAGACGGCAAGCCGGATGGGGTCGATCTGCGCCTGCTACGCGGCCGCCAAGAGATTCAAAAGAGGTGGCCTTGCCCATTGGATGATGCAGGCCATCAAGATGGGTCGCTTGTCAAAAGGGATATCGAGCGCGTCGCAAGGTCGGCGAAGGAATTGTGGAGCGGGCGTTTCGACGGCGCCGACCGCGATGTCCTGATCCACGACGGCCAGCCGTTCTTGCGGCGCGCTTCGTCGAGCAGCCGTGTTTTCAAGGCCGTCGAGACGTTCAACCGCCGCGCCGCAACGATCGAGGCCCGTGAACCGCCGTCATGGGATCAATCCATTGCGGCAAACCCGGCGGATCCTCGCCGATGGTCGTCGATCGCTGCCACCGATTGCCTGCGCCGGGCCTTGTCCGACGTGCAGGTCGTTCACAAGAGAATGGTTCGCTTCACGATCGTGGCTTTGGGCGTCCTCGCGTGGCTTTCGATTTTCTTCCTCGAATTTTATTTGGAGCTGCACGGTGAGTCCGGCGCGCTCTTGCCTCTCGTCTATGTTGTCACCGTGGCCGCGATGACCGCGCTGTTGTGGGTCGCGCGGCGTCGCTCATGGTCGGCGGTCGCCGAAGACTATCGCATGGTTGCAGAGGCGCTTCGGGTGCAAATCGCCTGGTGGCAATTCGGCTTGATCAGGCGCCACGAACGGGTCGACCAACGCGCGCTGCGCTATGATACCGGCGAATTCCAGCTTCTACGACAAAGCCTGGCCACCGTGTTGGACGCCATCAGTCTCAGCCATGCCGCTCTTCCCGCGGTACAGCCTGGCGAACGCCTGCCGCCTGCCGTCGACGACTGGATCGGGGTGGCCGGCCCGCCCAGTTCCGGCCAAATACGCTATCAATTCAAAACCGCCCAAGGTCGAAAGCGGATCTACGATCGATTTGAATTTTGGGTCTGGATCTGCTTCGGCGGCGCGCTTGGCATGGCGATTTGGCTGGCGCTCCATGCCTTGCATGACGCGGCGCATTGGCAAATTCTCGACAGGATGACGGATGCTTTGCGCGGCACTGTTTTCGAGCGGCTCATCCCACTCTGTCTGGCGGGCGGCTTCGTGGTTTGGCTGGTGATCGTCGCTCGCGAGCATTTTGAAGGAAAGGCCGAAGGCGTTACCGCCAAAAGGATGCTGCAGTCGTTGGGGCCGGGAATCGTCGCTGCGACGGCGATCGTTGTAACGTGGCACATCAGGCGTTGGGACCACCTGCTTCTTCATGAGTCTCTCGGTACCGTGACGCTGCTGCTGCTCGCCCTTGCGGGCGCGATCAAATACGTGTCCGAGAAAGTCGGCGTCGAAGCCGAGGCGCAAGGGGCCGCGGAAGCATCCGTGATCTATTCGCGCGCGCGTCGCGCTCTCGACCGGATCGATGGCGATGTGGCGGCAAAACGGATCGACGTCGCGCAAGCAAATCCGCGCCGGGAACGGATCGTTCTCGACCTCGGCCAATACGCCCTGACCGAAACCGAGTCCTGGCTGCGCAGCCATCGCGAGCGGCCGTTGCATCCGCCCGTCGGCTCCTGAAGGCAGCTTTATTCCGCCGTCGCTTTCGTCGCGCGGGCCTGAATCGCCGCCCAGACGCGCGCCGGCGTTGCCGGCATGTCGATGTGGTCGATGCCGAGCGGTTTTAGCGCGTCGAGGATGGCGCCGATGACCGCGGGCGGCGCGCCCGTCGCGCCGGCTTCGCCGGCGCCCTTGACGCCGAGCGGATTGGTTTTTGCAGGCACCTCGGTCAGCTCCGAGACAAGGTCGGGGAAATCCTCGGCGCGCGGCATGGCGTAGTCCTGGAAGCTGCCGGTGACGAGCTGGCCGTCGGCGTCGAACACGATCGCTTCCATCAGCGCCTGGCCGACGCCCTGGGCGACGCCGCCGTGGATTTGGCCTTCGCACAAAAGGTGATTCATGATCTTGCCGACGTCGTCGACCGCGGCGTAGCGGGCGAGCGTGACGAAGCCGGTTTCCGGATCGACCTCGACTTCGCAGACGTGGCAGCCGTTCGGATAATTCGGCGGCTCGGCGGCGAAAGTGCCCGACGCTTCGAGGCCGACGTCGAATTGCGGCGGCAGCATCGCCGGGCGATAGAACGCCTTCGCCACGTCGGTGAGCTTCATGGCGCGGTCGGTGCCGACGATGCGGAACGAGCCATCCTTGAACTCGATGTCGCCTGCGGCCGCTTCCATCATCATCGCCGCCATGGGTTTGGCTTTCTCGATGATGTTGTCGGCCGCCTTTTTCAGCGCGTTGCCGCCGACATGCATGCTGCGCGAGCCGTAGCTGCCGCGGCCGATCGGCACCGCGTCGGTGTCGCCCTGCACGAAACGGACGTTCTCGAACGGCACGCCGAGCCATTCGGTCACCATCTGCGCATAGACCGTTTGGTGGCCCTGGCCGTGCGAATGGGTGCCGGCGAGGATGGTGAGCATGCCGCTCGGATCGAAGCGCAGCACCATGCGGTCGTTGAACACGGCCGCCTCTTCGAGGAAATAACCGATGCCGCGGCCGCGCAGCTTGCCGTTCTTCTTCGAATTCGGCTGAGCGCTTGGCAAAGCCGTTCCAGTCGGCGACTTTCAGGCACTCGTCCATGACGTGGACGAAATCGCCGCTGTCATAGGTGATGCCGGTCTGGATCTTGTGCGGCATTGCGGAGGACGGAATGAAATTGCGCCGCCTGATCTCGATCGGATCGATGCCGATCACGTTGGCGGCGCGATCGAGCAATTGCTCGATCAGATAGGTCGCCTCCGGCCGTCCGGCGCCGCGATAGGGTGCGAGCGGAATGGTGTTGGTGAACACCGCCCTGCCGACGCAATGCACCGCCGGAATCTGATAGACGCCGGGCGCGAGCCGCATGGCGAACAGCGGCACCACCATCGAGGCGCCGAACACGTGCGAGCCCATGGCGTGCAGCGCGTTGACGCGCAGCCCCAAAACCTTGCCGTGCTCGTCGAGCGCCAATTCGCCGGTGACGACCTGGTCGCGGCCTTGCAAGTCGCTCAACAGCGCTTCCGAACGCGTCGATACCCATTTCACCGGCCGGCCGCCGACGCGGCGCGACGCCCACACCACCAGCGCGTCTTCGGGATAGCCGCCGTGCTTCATGCCAAAACCGCCGCCGACGTCGGGCGAGATGACGCGCAGTTTTGTCTCGGGGATCTTCAGCACCTGGCCGGCGACGGTGGAACGAGTGCCGTGCGGATTCTGCGACGTCGAATAGAGCGTGTAATTGTCGCCGTCAGGATGATAGTGCCCGATCGCGGCGCGCGTCTCGATCGAGTTGGCGGTGATGCGGGAATTGTTGAGCTTGAGCGTGACGACGTGCTTGGCGGCAGCCATCGCGGCGTCGGTCGCGTCCTTGTTGCCCATCATCAGCGTGAACGAGACATTGTTCGGCGCTTCGTCCCATAGCGCCGGCGCGCCGGGTTTCACCGCGTCCTCGACCGTGATGACCGCCGGCAGCGGCTCGTAGTCGATCTCGACCAGCTCGGCGGCGTTGCGCGCCTGCACTTGCGTCTCCGCAACCACAAAGGCGACGCGCTCGCCGACCGCACGCACCTTGCCGACCGCCAGGATGTTGAGCGGCGAACGAAATCCTTTCGGGCCGCCCATATCTTCGGGCATCGGCGGGGCGAGCGGACCGAGCTTGTCGGCTTGCACATCGGCGCCGGTCAGCACCGCGAGCACGCCGTCGGCGGCCTTCGCCTTGGCGGTGTCGATGCCTTTGATGCGCGCGTGCGCATGCGGCGACATGATCACGACGCCGTAGCATTGGTGCGGCAGCTCGAAATCGTCGACATAGCGGCCGCGGCCGGTGATGAAGCGCGGGTCCTCGACCCGGGGCACAGGCTGACCGATGCCGAACTTGTTCACGTCGTCCTCCAATCTTTCCGCCATCGCGGAGCGAAGCGTCGTTAAGGGAGGGGACGCGCGGCCCCATTCCCCCGCCGTCACGGGCAGGATGTTTTATATCGGCGAATGGCGGCCATGAGAATGGCGGACATTTGCCCGCCAGTGTTGCACTTTTCGCCCGGCCGGCCGATGCTTGCGGATAATCTGCGAGGGTGGGGCGTGCTGCACAATCCGGGCGTTACCGAGGTTTTGGCCAAATTCGTCGTCGACACGCGGTGGGACGACCTGCCGCCGCAGGTGACCCATCAGGCCAAGCGCTCGCTGATGAATTTCTTCGCCGTGGCGCTGACCGGCTGCCGCGATCAGACGTTCGAGACCGCGCTGCAGACGCTCGCGGCATTCTCCGGCGGCAAGCAGGCGACATTGATCGGCCGCCGCGAGCGCATCGATGCGCTCAGCGCCACGTTCCTCAACGCCGCCGGCGCCAATGTGCTCGACTTCTGCGATACCCATGTGCCGACGGCAATCCATCCGACCGCACCGCTGGCGCCGGCGCTATTGGCGCTTGCCGAGCTCAAGCCGGTAAACGGCCGCGATCTCATTCTCGCGTTCGTGCTCGGCCAGGAAGTGGAATGCCGCATCGGGCTCGCGATCTCGCCGAGTCATTACAACAAAGGCTGGCACATCACCGCGACCTGCGGCGTATTCGGCGCCGCGGCCGGCAGCGGCAAGCTGTTGGCGCTGAGTCCAGCGCAAATGGTGTGGGCGCTGGGCACGGCGGCGACCCAGGCCGCCGGCCTGTGCGAATGCCTCGGCACGCCGGCAAAAAGCGTCGGCGTCGGCAATGCCGCGCGCAACGGTCTGTGGGCGGCGCTTTTGGCGGAAAAAGATTTTGCCGGGCCGGCCGAGCCGCTCAATGGCGTGCAGGGCTACTATCACGCGCTCGGCGAGGCGCCGAAATTGTCGGCGCTCACTGACCGCCTCGGCGAAAGCTGGGAAATCATGCCGACCTCGTACAAGCCATATCCGTGCGGTTTCGTCGTGCACCCGGCGATCGATTGCGTGCTGGGATGGCGCCGCGAAAATCCCAAGCTTGAGGTCGATAAAGTCGTGGTGACCGGCAATCCGCTGATGGCGGCCCGCGCTGACCGGCCGAATATTTCCACCGGCCGCGAATCCCAGGTCAGTGTGCAGCACGCCGTCGCGGCCGCATTGACCTTCGGCAAGGCCGGCCTCGAACAGTTCACCGACGCCTGCGTCAACGATCCGGCGGTGCGGGCGCTGCGCGGCAAGGTCGAAGTGTTGCGCGATGAAAAGTATCCGACCATCGCCGCGGCGGTCGAGATCACCACTGCCAATGGCGAAACGCATTATCTGGTGGAGCACGCCGCGCGCGGCAGCGATACAAACCCGATGAGCGATCGCGATCTCGAGGAGAAATTGCGGGACGCCGCCGCCAGCTGGAATCCGCGCCACGACGTTGCGCCGCTGATCGATGCCATCTGGCAGGTGGACAAAAGCACGGATGTCGCGCAGCTCGCGGCCATGACGGTGCCGCGCGGGTGAGTTGCCATGAAAATCTACCAAGGCAAACGCACCATCGACGGGCTGGTCGTCACCGTGGACGGGCAGCCGCTCGGCGAGCACTATGAGGTCAAGCGCTTCACCAAATTCGGCTTCGAATGGACCTACGAGGGCGACAGCCCGCAGCAGCTCGCGCTGGCGATTTTGGCGGACTACCTTGGCGACAATGCCAGGGCGATCCGCCTGTCGGAGCCGTTCATGAAGCGGGTCGTCGCCGATCTCGATAATGATTGGCAGCTTACGGGCGCGGAGGTCGATGCTGCCGTCCGCGACATGGAAGCGGGCTGAGGCAGTTCGCTCGCACGTCGCAATATGATAGGCTTTTGGCCAACAAGAAACGGCGGGTTTGGCAACGGCAGCCCAAGGGAGTCCAGACAATGATCACCCAGCGGCAGATCGACTTCCGCAACGAATACCGCTCCCGCATCGTCGGCTGGTACAACGGCTATTTCCACGTCGTGTTGATCTACGCCATGGGCGCGGCGGTGTTCACCATCTACGTCTCGCACCTCCATAACGTGACGCCCCTAGAATGGCTCACGGTGCCGCTGACTTTCATCTTCACCAATATCTTCGAGTGGACGGTGCACAAATACATCATGCACCGGCCGGTCAACATCAAAGGTCTGCGCGCCATCTATGAGCGGCACACGCTCAATCATCATCAGTTCTTCAGCGACGAGGAGATGCGCTTTCGCGACGACAAGGATTGGCGCGTCACCGTGTTTCCGCCCTATGCGCTGGTGGTGTTCACCTTGATGTCGATCCCGGCCGCCGCCATTCTCGGCCTCGTCTTCACGCCGAATGTCGGCTGGCTGTTCATGTGCGTTACCACCGGCATGTATCTGATCTATGAGTTCATGCATTTCTGCTGCCACCTGGACGAAAGCTGGTTCGTCAAGCACTTCCCCTTCGTCAACACGCTGCGGCGCCATCACACCGCGCACCACAATGCGCGGCTGATGATGGAGGTGAACATGAACCTGACCTTCCCGATCGCCGATTGGGCGTTCGGCACCTCCGACCTCGACCGCGGCCTGTTCGGCCATCTGTTCAACGGCTATTCGACGCGCCATCTCAAGGGCCGCCTGCGCGCAAAGCCGAAGGGACCGGAAGAGGCCGCCGCCATGCCGGTCGGGGCCAATTAGGTACAGAAGAGCGTCGCCATGCCGACCGATGTCAAAGCGGCCGTGTCCGCCGTCGTGATCCTGGTGGCGCTCGGGCTCGCGTTCTGGAGCGGCTCGCCGATCCGGCCGGAATTCGACAAATTCGTGCTGTTCACCGCCGTCTTTTTTGTCGTCGCCATGTGGATTTTTCCCGAGGCCGGCGGCAAGAAGGGCGCCAAGAAACGCTAGTGCAGTCGTGTGGGAAACGGGAAGGGAATCGATGAATAACGCGGTCAACAACAAGCGCGTGTTTTGCGTCCAGCCGCATCGGCCGATCGGCTTTGGTGAAGCGCTCGGCAAGCGCGGCGATATCCGGCTCGATATGCTCGAGCAGAAGAGCCCGGACTCTGACGCATTGGAGATTCTCGGCGCCGCTCACGCCTACCAGATGAGCTCGGCCCGCGACGAGCTGGCGCGGCACTACCATGCCGGCGCCGAGCTGTTGGGCCGGACGCCGAACCTGCTGATCGTCTCGACCAACGGCGCCGGCTACGACACCGTCGACATGAAGGCCTGCACCGAGTGCGGCGTGCTGGTGGTCAACCAGTCCGGCGGCAATGCGGAAGCCGTGGCCGAACACGTCATCGGCATGATGCTGTGCCTGATCAAACGCATGAACGATTCCGACCGCGCGCTGCGCACCGGCACGCTGAAGAACCGCAACGACTATACCGGCCACGAAGCCTATGGCCGTACCATCGGCATCGTCGGCCTCGGCAATGTCGGCAAGCGGGTCGCCGAGCTCGCCGGCATTTTGTTCAAGATGAAGGTCTTGGCCTACGATCCTTATCTGCCGGCCGATGCGGTACGCGCGCGCGGCGCCGAGAAGGTCGAGCTCGACGACTTGCTCAAGCGCTCCGATTTCGTCTCCATCAACTGCCCGCTGACGCCGGAAACCCGCAACCTGATGGGCGCACGCGAATTCGCCCTGATGCGGCCGGACGCCTATTTCATCACCACGGCGCGCGGCTCGATCCACGACGAGGAGGCGCTGGAAAAGGCGCTGCGCGACAAAAAACTCGCCGGCGCCGGCCTCGACGTCTGGGAGAAGGAGCCGCCGCCGTCGAGCCATCCGCTGATGAAATATGACAACGTCATGGTCACCCCGCACATGGCCGGCGTGACCCACGAGGCGCGCGCCAGGATGGGCCAGATCGCCGCCGAGCAGATGCTCGACGCGCTCGACGGCAAGCCGGTGCCGCGCATCATCAATCCGCAGGTCTGGCCGGCTTACGCCAAGCGCTTCGAGCGCATGTTCGGCTTCAAGCCGAACGAGCCGCCGAACGAGCCGAATTGGCACGCGTCCGAGAAGCACGCGTGACCTTGTCGCGTGGCCAGCGCCGCGGGTGACGGTGTAAGCAGTCGTAAACCTGCCAATCGGGAGGCGCCATTGTTCCATCCGCTCAAGTCTGCCGGTGTCGCCGGATTGCTGCTCGCCGCGTCGCTCGCGCACGCCGCCGCGCAGGATCATCCCTGGCTCGATCCAAAGCTGCTCGAAGCCGCCAAGGCCGAAGGCGGCGAGATGACCATCTATTCCGACACCAACGAGGGTGAAGGCCTGCCGCTGTTCAAGCTGTTCGAGGCGGCGACCGGCATTAAGACCAATTACGTGCGCGGCGCCGATCCGCCGCTGATGGCGCGGATGGTGATGGAATTCCGCGGCAACCAGAAAGCCTGGGACGTGGCGCAACTCGGCACCATGGACAAGATACCGGCGCAGCTTCTGCTGCCGTTCGATCCGCTCGGAAGCCAAGAACATTTCGCCCGACGCGCGCGACAAGGACCGGCGATGGTACGGCCTCTATGCCAATTACAATGCGCCGGCCTACAACACCCAACACGTTCAGGCCGCCGACTTGCCAAAAACCTACGCCGACTTCGCGCAGCACAAGGACTGGGCCGGCCACGTCGCCATCGATAGCACCGACAGCGAATGGCTGTGGGCGATGGTTCAGTATTTCGGCGAGGACAAAGCCACGGCCCTGATCAAGGACATCGTCGCCGCGATCCAGCCGGTCACCACCGACGGCCATCTGGCGCAGGCACGCTCGGTAGGCTCCGGCGAATATTGGGTGTCGCTGAACAATTTCGTCAATCTCACCATGAACGTGAAACTCGCCGGCGGACCGATCGATTATTTCCCGCTCGATCCGGTGGCGTTGACGTTTGGCGCGGTCGGCATCAGCGCCAAGGCGCCGCATCCGAACACCGCGCTCTTGGCGGCGAATTTTTTGCTTAGCCAGGAGGCGCAGACCTTCCTCGCAAAATTCGGCCGCATCCCGACCCGCGCCGACGTCGAAATCCAACCCGCCCGGCATCGTCGCGGCCATCAACAAGAAAAAAGTCATCACCGTGCTGCTGACGGCAGAAGAAGAGCACAAATGGCAGAAGCGGTTCGACGAATTGTTCAAGGGGCGGTGAAGGCGGCGGCACTGTCATCTTCGGGAGGCGAATGTCTTTGATCCGAACGCTAGCGCGGGCGGCTCCCTCTCCCCGGAGGGGAGAGGGTGGGGGTGAGGGGGTTCCGACCTCACGGCCCGAGCCCCCTCACCCCTCCCTCTCCCCGCTGGGGAGAGGGAGGAGCAAGCGTGGAGACGGCAGCCTATGACTGCGGCCGACGGATTCATCGACTTTCGACACGCCACCGAGTCTGCCTCGCGCTGGCGCCAGCCGAACATCCTGCTGATCGTCTGCGTCTCCATCGGCGTCTGGCTGGTGCTAGTGCCGGTCGCGGCGCTACTCGTCACCGCCTTCACCGAAGACACCGGCCTGGGTTTTGGCGCCTTTACGCTCGATAACTTCGTCGAGGCCTATGCCTCGACGCGCATTCTGCGCCTGTTCGCCAACTCGGTCGTCTACGCGCTCGGCACCGCCGTCGTGACCTTTTTCATCGGCGGCTTCGTCGCCTGGGCGGTCGAGCGTACCGACGCGCCGGGCCGTACGCTGTTTCACAATCTGGCGCTGCTGTCGTTCGCCGTTCCAGGCCTGCTGATGGCGATGGCGTGGATTTTCGTGCTCAGCCCCAATATCGGCTGGGTCAATGCGGTAGCGAAATCCGCATTCCACCTGAGCAGCGCGCCGATCAATATCTACACCATGGCCGGAATGATCTGGGCGCTGTCGAGCCATTATTTCCCGCTCGCTTATCTTGCGATCGGACCGGCGCTGCGCGCGCTCGACGTGCGCATGGAGGAGGCCGGGTTGATGTCCGGCGGCCGCTATTGGCACGTGCTGCCGAAGATCACGCTGCCGCTGCTGCGCCCGGCAATTCTCTCCGGCCTGCTGCTGCTCTTCATCATGGGCATGTCGTCTTATGAAGTGCCGCGCCTGATCGGCCGGCCGGCGCGCATCGACGTCTTCACCACGGAAATCCAGAGCGCCACCTCAAGCGCGCCGCCGGAATTCGGCATCGCCAGCGCGCTGAGCCTCACCCTTCTGCTGACCTGCATCGTCGCGGTCTATTTCTATCGCCGCGCCACCCGCAACGCCGAAGCCTTCGCCACCATCACCGGCAAGGGCTATAAGCCGACCCGCATCGAGCTCGGCCGCTGGCGCTGGCCGGTGGCGGGTGCCATCGGATTCATGTTCCTGATCGCGCTCGGCCTGCCGCTGTTCACGCTCGCCTGGCAATCGTTCTTCCGCAACCTGTCACAGCCGTTCATGGGCTCGCCGTCGCCGGCAACCTTGGAGAATTATCGGTTCATCTTGAGCTATCCGGTATTCCTCAACGCGGTGCGCACCAGCGTCGTCGTCTCCGCCATGGCGGCAAGTTTCGTGGTCGCGCTCACCTTGGTGATGGCGTGGATGGCGCGCCGCTCGGCGTCGCGTTTCGCCTGGCTGCTCGACGCGTTGGCCTCGGCGCCGATCGCCATCCCGAGCGTGATCGTCGGCGCCAGCATCCTGTTCACTTACCTCGTGGTGCCGATTCCGATCTACAACACCATCTGGATCCTGTTCGTTGCCTATGTGACGCTGTGCCTGCCCTACGGCATGCGCTTTGCCTCGAGTGGCATTACGCAAATCCATCGCGAGCTCGAGGAAGCGGCATCGGTCTCCGGCGCGACCCTCGGCCAGATTTTTGTGCGCGTGCTGTTGCCGCTGATCATGCCGTTTCTGCTGGCGGCCTGGATCTACGTCTTCGTGCTCTCGGTGCGCGAGCTCGGCGCTTCGGTGTTCCTGGTCGGACCGGGCACCAGTGTGCTCGGCACCGTCAGCCTCACCATGTGGGAAGAGGGCGGCAGCTACGGCGCCGTCGCGGCGCTGGGCGTGCTGCAAATCCTGCCGCTATTGGTTATCGTCGCCGCGCTGCGTTGGCTGGAGACGCGGGTGCAGCGGCGCGGGCAGGACACTTCTTCCCGCGTCCGCGATGACAAAACTTGATCTCTCCCAAATGACGACGGATCGGCCAACTAGATACGCAACACCGTTGGGCTTCCGACTTCCTTGGATAAGACGGGTATGATGCTTTCATCAATATGAGTAGTGTTTATCACAACTTGAAACACACTGTGGTTATCATCGAGATTTCCCTTCGCCTTGTTGTATTTTCTGATGGCGGACCCTAGGCATCGAACAAGGGCGTCGATATCGTTTGGCTCGTCAACCAGGACTTCGGAAAATCTTGTAATGATTAGTACGAAGTTCGACGAAGCGATCCAATCCAGATCGCCAAGACGCTCAGAAAGAGCCGGCCAGTTTTCCCCGAAATAATAGGGAAACTGACAGGCGGCCGACATTTCATCAAACAACCCGTCGATTCGCCTCATTTTGTTGCCCCGCGCGAAGCGGACGGCGGTATCTGATCTGTCTGATGCAATCTTCCAGCCATAGTCGCACAGCGCAGAATCGCTGATATCCAATATCGATAGTGAATTTTTATACATCGCCGCACCGTCTGTCGTTGACCGCTTCACCCCGTATATTCCAAAATGTGCATGCCCTGGCCCCAGCGGTCGATGAGGTAGAGCCGGCCGTCGTCGTCTGAGCCGATGTCGTTCGACTGGATGCCCGGCGTGCCGTCGGGCCGCTCGGGCACGTAGCAGCCGACTTCCTTTGGGTGCAGTGGGTCGCTGACGTTCACTGCGCGTAGCCCCGCGTTGAAATAGGTCAGGAACACGATGTCCTTCCATGGCCCTTCGGCGGGCAGGTTCTCTAAAATATTGTGGGCGCCGAAGCGGCCGGGGCGGTCGTAATATCTCTCGCGGTCGGGCATGAAGGTCGCGACCGGCAGCGGGTTGGTTTCATCGCGCGCGTCGATCACCCACATGAATTGCGCGTCCCAGAATTTCTCCTTGGCGCGCGCCTCGTCGGTGACGATGAGATAGGGCCGGTCGCCGAGCGGCCAGCAGGTGTGGGTGGAGCCCGGGAACGGCGGCGACCATTTGATGTGGCCGACGAGCTTCATCGAGCGCAGGTCGCTGCAGTCGATGATCGACATGCCGCCGCCCCACCAGGCGCAATACATGCGGTTGCCGCGGATCATCGGCGGGCCATGCAAGGTGACCGCTTCCTCGGCCGGCATCGGATCATTGCCGACTTCGTCGGAATCGGTCTTCATCCACGGCAGGCCCCAGATGCTGATCACTTCGGGCTTGAGCGGGTCGCGAATATCGAGCGTCCAGATCACGCGTTTTTTCCAACCCGGCGCGTCGTTGGGCATGAAGGCGAGCCCGCGTTGCAAGTCGACGCCGAAGCGGTGCGGGCCGGAGCCCGGCATGTCGTAGAAGCCGATCGGCTTCGGCGCCGCCGGCGTCGACACATCGAAGATGAAAAAGCCGGCGCGCGCGTTCTTGCCCTTGTCGCCGGCGAGCCGTTCCGAATTCACATAGAGCAGGTCGTCGCCGACGATGCGCAGCTTGTGGCAATGGATGCCGGGCGGCGCGCGGAATTCGCCGACTTTTTTCGGTGCCGTCGGATCGCGCACATCGTGCACCGTAAAACCTTCCGGGACCATTATAGCTCGAGCCGCCGACCGCGCCGACATAGGCGTGGCCCTTGTGGACCTGGACAAGACTGCCGCCGCCCCATGCCGCCGAGGCGTCGTGGCCGAGCAGCCGGAAGTTTTTTGCTTCTTCGGGGGTGGTGGCGGGCATCTTGGCTCCTCACTTGTTCACGAGCGTCATGGCGCCATCATAGTAGCTGAGATCGATGTAGCGTTGCGGATCGGACGGCGCGCCGCCTTCGATCTCGGCGCGTAGCGCCAGCACGTTCTTGAAACCGGCCATGTCGAAGGCGGCATCGCGGGCAAAACCGAAGCCGGGCTCGGCCATCAGCGCGAGGCTCTTTTCGGCGACATCCTGCGGCAGCTTCAGCTTGTCGACCAGAGTGGCCGTGGCTTCGGCGCGGTTGTTCGGATCGAGCGACCAGCGCAGCGCCTCGACGAAGGCCGCGAGATAATTTTCGAGCGTCGCCGCATTGTCGCGCGCCCAGGCGCGGCGCACGAAGGCGCCGCCGGCCTGATAGGGGCCGAGCATGTCGGTGGTGCGGCCGAGGCTGCGCAGGCCCTTGGCCGCGGCTTGCAGCGAGTAGGGCAAGTTGAGGATGGCGCCGGCATTGTTCTTGTCGTCGGACAAGGCTTTGAGGCGCCGCTGGCCGTTGCCGACCGGGTTGAGCGAATAGTCTGCGCCGTCCTTGAGGCCGTGCAGGCCTAAAATTTTCCTGGCCTGCAGCGCATAGGCAGTATTGGTGGCATCGACGACGATGGCTTTGCCACGGATGTCGGAGAAATCCTTGATCGTGTCCTGGACGTAGAACTCGTTGGTACCGCTGTCGCCGCCGGAGACGATCATGACATCGGCCTTGGCGACATCGATCATGGCGACCGCGTTGTCGACCGCCGAATGCACGATGTCGACGGTGCCGCTCGCCAGCCCTACGCGTTGGTGCTCCGAGCTTTCGGTGAATTCGAGCTCGACCTTCAAGCTATGCCTAGCGAAGAAGCCGCGATCGAGCGCCACATAAAACGGCAGCGATCGCGCGGTCGGGAACGTGTTGACATGCAGCAAAGTCGAGCTCCGCAGCCTGCGCTGTTGCGGCGAGCATGCAGAGGCAGGCGGTCGCCGCGGCAACGCGGAAAGATTTTGCAGACGCGGCGTTGATTTGCATTAAGCTCGGCCGTTCACCTATTCGTCATGCCCGGCCTTGTGCCGGGCATCCACGTCTTGCCCGGGGCGGAGATTAAAGACGTGGATGGCCGGGACAAGCCCCCCTCTCCCGTCCCCCACCGCTATCAACCTGTCCTCGAGTGATCGTCCCAGCGATCAACGCGCTACTCGCAGATCGCAGCCTTAGGCGAACACTCCCTTGAGCGGCGTGCGCTCGCTCTCCGCGCTGCGGTGTCCGCTGCGCCGCCGGTCCCCCGCCCCCGGTCCGCGCTCCTGTCCCAGCGCTTGTCGACGAGGCATCCGGCATCCGTAGCGGCGGAAGGTCTGCTCCACCGGCTTCGCACGGTGTCGGCTTGCTCGTTGGCGCAAGCCTCCAGTCCCACCGCGTAGCGCGAATGGTCATCGACAATGGTCAGCGGTGGCATCGGCCGCCGTTCGCCAGCGGCATGTGACCCTTGAAGTCCATTTGCCAAAGCAGATGGCGCGGCTTCTCGAAGCGATGTTGCGCCGCAGGCCCACCAGGTGCCGCAACGATCCGCCTGCCGCGCAGGATCTCGTGCACGGTCGAATGCGCCGGACAGGTTGTCTCCTCGCGCTCGAGACAATGGCGATCTTGCGAGCGCCCCAGGCCGGGTGAGCATCGCGTAGCGCCAGAATGCGGGCTTCGGTCACTGCTGCGGTTCGCGTCGGGCTCGAATGCGGCCGCCGAGAGCGATCGGCAAGCTCGTCCTGGCCAACTCCTCGATCCAGCCACTTGTAACCAGTGTCAGGATGAATCCCGAACCGTCGGCACAGCTCGCGCCGGTTCGCTCCTTCCTGCATTGCCAGCCGCACAAACTCACGCCGCTCGTCCACTTTCGACACCTCGCGCCACGGCATGGATGGCCTCCCTGAAAGCCGATTCCATGCAATGATGATGTGTCGGTCATGTCCCCGAACACCCGTCGGGGATGTCCCCGGCTAAACAACAAGCCCGGCCATGACGAAAATGAAAGGGCTGCGAAATTGGTCGACCGCGTTGAATCAGCGCCCGTCAGCGCCGCGCCTGCCGACATTTTCGGCCATCCGCGGGGCCTCACCTTCCTGTTCACCACCGAAATGTGGGAGCGCTTCTCCTATTACGGCATGCGCTCGCTGCTCGTGCTCTATATGACGAAATACCTGCTGCTGCCCGAGCATTCAGGCGACGTGCGCGGCCTCCTGACGGTGAAGAGCGCGCTCGAGGGTATGTTCGGCCCGCTCGACGTGCAGCCGTTGTCGTCGCAGATCTGGGGCCTTTATACCGGGCTGGTCTATTTCACGCCGATTCTCGGCGGGCTTTTGGCCGACCGCGTGCTCGGCCAGCGCCGCACCGTCATCGTCGGCGCGGTCTTGATGGCGATCGGCCATTTCATGATGGCGATCGAGCAGTTGTTCCTGGTCGCGCTGCTCGCGCTCATTCTCGGCAGCGGCGCATTCAAGCCGAATATCTCCACCCAGGTCGGCGGCCTTTATCCGCCCGGCGATCACCGGCGCGACCGCGCCTATTCGATCTTCTATGTCGGCATCAATATCGGCGCTTTCCTGGCGCCGCTCGTTTGCGGCACGCTCGGCGAGAAGGTGGGCTGGCACTACGGCTTTGCCGCCGCCGGCGTCGGCATGTGCATCGGGCTCGCGATCTATCTCTATGCGCTGCCGCTGTTGCCGCCCGACGAACTGCACAAGGCGCGGTCGGCGCATGTCGAGCGCAAGCCCCTCGACCGCGACCAATGGCGCGCCGTCGTCGCGCTGCTCATTCTGTTCATACCAAATACGTTGTTCTGGGCGACTTACGAGCAGATGGGCAACACGACGATCTTGTGGATCGACACCAGTGTCGACCGCGGCATCGATGTGTTCGGATGGACTGCGCAAATTCCCACCACATGGTTTCTGGCGTTCAATCCGTTCATGATTTTCGCTTTCACCCCCTTCATCGTGATGCTGTGGGCGCGTCAGGCGGCGCGCGGCACGGAGCCGTCCAGCGTTACCAAAATGGCACTCGGGTGTTTTGGCGTGACGGCGGACAATCTGGTGAAAGCCTTTGCCGCATTTCATGCCGGCAGCGGCCAAGCAAGCTGGCTGTGGGTGCTCGGCTCGCTTGCCGTCGTCACGGTGGGCGAGCTTTATCTGTCGCCGGTCGGGCTGTCGCTGGTGACCAAGGTGGCGCCGGCGCGCATCCTGTCGATGATGATGGGCGTGTGGTTGGCGACAAACTTTGCGGGCGGCTTTCTTGCCGGCTGGCTCGGCAGCTTCTGGAGCCGGATGGAGAAGCCGACATTCTTCCTGATGATCGCCGCCATTTCCGCACTGGCCGGCGTCGTTATTTTTCTCTGCCGCTGGCCGCTGCGCGGCGCGCTGCGGGAATGATCGCTACGACAGCAGCGCGCGCATCTTCTCCTGGTTGATCCCCTTGACCAACTGATCGACCAGGCCGCCGAGCGGCACGGCAACCTTCGCGGCCTGCGCCAGTTCGAGCGCCGTATCCATATCCTTCTCCGCCCATTTGCCGGTGCTCTTGCCCCAGCGCGACAGCGACCAGTTGGCGCCCGAGCCGTGGCCGAGCGCGGTGACCAGTTTTGGGATGTCCACGCCGAGTTGCTTGGCCAAGGTCAGCGCTTCGAAATTCGCCACCATGGTGGCCCACAGCAACATGTTGTTGATCATCTTGGCGATCTGGCCGCAACCCGAGCCGCCGAGATGGACCACGTCGCGGCCGAAGGTTTGCAGCACCGGCCGGGCGCGTTCGAGCCAGCGCTCTTCGCCGCCGACATAGATGGTGCAGGTGCCGTTGTCGGCGGCTTCCTGGCCGAGCACCACGGGAGTATCGAGCACGCCGATATTCTTTGCCGCGGCGAGCGCGGCAAGACGGCGGCAGGTTTCCGGCGCGACCGAGCTGGCGATGCAGATCACCGCGCCCGGCGCCAGCGCATCGATCAGGCCCGCGTGTTCGACAACGCTCTCGACCTGTTCGTCGGTCGCCACCATGACAACCACGACTTCGGCGAATTTGCCGATTTCCGCGGGAGAGCCGCGGTGTCGAATGCCGTCGTTCTCGGCGCGCCGCACGGCGTCGGCATTGATGTCGTAACCGGCGACGTCAAATCCGTTTCGCAGCATGTGCCGGGCGAATTGCAGCCCCATGGCGCCGAGCCCGATCATGCCGGTGCGCTTCACGGCGTTTGTCTGGTCCATATTATTTGCTCCGTTTTCTTGCCGTTGCCGCCGCATCCACGGCGCTGCCATCCGACGTCAGGACGACACCGTAGTCGCGTTCGGCGGCCTCCGGCGACACATAGCCTTCGCGCAAGTCGGCGAGTACGCGCTCAGGAGGCCGCGCCAACGGATCGCCGTAGCCGCCGCCGCCGGGTGTATCGAGACGGAAAATGTCGCCCGCCTTGAGCGGATAATCGGCGTAGCGCGTCGGCAGGCGCTTGGCCCGATCGTCCTGCGGATTGATCCAGATGTCGCCGGGCCGGCCGGTGCCGCCGCCGGCGCGCCGTTCGGCGGAATGACGTGCTTCATCGAGCGGATCGAGAACCGCGCGTCGGCGAGATTGAGATATTCGCGGCGGATGCCCAGCCCGCCGCGATAAAGTCCCGGCGCCGCCGGAATCGCGGATAAGCTCGAAGCGCAACACGCGGGTCGGAAATTCGCTCTCGATGATCTCGACCGGCGCGATGCGGGCGTTGCTCTGGTTGACGGTGATCGCGGAAGGGCCGTCCTTGGTGGCGCGGCCGCCGCCGCCGCCGGCGATGATCTCGTATTGCACATAGCCCTTGCCGGCGGAGGTAGAGCGCCCGCCGATGATGATCGAGCGGCTGCCGCTGCCGTCGGCGCGCACTTTGCCGGGCACGATCGGACCC
The DNA here is from genome assembly GCA_963831975.1 of uncultured Alphaproteobacteria bacterium. Classification (GTDB taxonomy): domain Bacteria; phylum Pseudomonadota; class Alphaproteobacteria; order Rhizobiales; family Xanthobacteraceae; genus BOG-931. The sequence goes on along the minus strand of CAWHSO010000006.1, from coordinate 378,674 downwards.
AGCGCCGCGAACAACGCATCGACCAACGCGTGCACGGTCGGATTATAGGTGTTGACCGGAGCCGGAAACCGCGGATTGAGCACGCTGCCGTCGCGCGCGGTAATGCTAAACGCGCGCAACAGCCCGCTCGACACATACATGTGCGGATCGATCAGCGAGATCAGCGCATAGGCGCAGGCCGCCTGCACCAGCGGCGGGCGGATGTTTGCCGGGCCTTGGGTCTGGTCGGCCGAGCCGGAAAAATCGAAATGCAGCCGGTCGCCTTTTTTCTCGGCGACCACATGGATGCGCACCGGCTGTTCCAGCGTAATGCCGTCGTCGTCGACGAAGCGCTCGGCTTCGTAGCGGCCGTCGGCCCATTCGGCGATTGCCGCGCGCACCCGCGCCTCGCCGATCTCGAACAGCCGCACATAACTCGCCAGCACTTTGTCCTTGCCGTATTTGGCGACGAGCTCTTGTAGCCGCCGTTCGCCGAGCCGATCGGCGCCGAGCTGGCCGCGAATGTCGCCGATCACCAGTTCCGGCGTGCGGCTGTTGGCGGCGATGATGCGTTCGATGTCGATGTTCTGCGCGAAGGCGCGCTGATAGCGCACCGCCGGCAGATGCAGGCCTTCGTTGAAAGTCTCGCGGGCCTGGCCGGAGCAGCTGCCCGGCACCGGACCGCCGATGTCGCCCTTATGCGCGATCGAGCCGCAGAAACCGAACAGCGCGCCGTCGACGAAAACCGGCGTGATCACCGCCATGTCCGGCGCGTGCGGGCTGCCGCCTTGATAGGGGTGGTTGATCAGGAAGGCGTCACCCTCGGCAATCGTGTCGCCAAACCTTTCGAGCACCGCGGCGCAGCAGGCCGGAAACGCGCCGATATGCAGCGGCAGCACCACGTGCTGGGCGACCACGTCGCCTTGCGCGTTCATCAGCGCGCAGGAGGCGTCCTGCGACTCGCGCACGATGGTGGAGAAACCGGTGCGGAACAGCGAGTTCTGCATCTCCTGCACGATACCGGAGAGGCTCGCCTTGATGACTTCAAGATCGACGGCGTCGATGGGCATTACGGTTTCCTCACCGTCATTGCGAGCGAAGCGAAGCAATCCAGCACCGAGGCGCCGCCTGGATTGCTTCGTCGCTTCGCTCCTCGCAATGACGCATCACTTCTCCTCAGTCACGATCAAGTTCTTCCACTCATCGACGCGAGCGACTTGGCCGGCGCCGATGACCGTGGTGCAGTCGAACTGATCGAGGATAGCCGGCCCGCGCAAGGTCAGTCCGACATCGAGTTTTTCGCGCTGATAGACCGGACAGGACACCGTCGCGCCGTCGAAGCGCACTTGGCGCGTTTCGATGAGCGCATCGGGGAGCGAGCGACCCTCCGGCTTGAACTTCGGCATGGCGACCGCCGGCACGATACCGACGCCGCGCACGCGATAAGAGACGACTTCGACCGGCTCCTCGGGCGCCATATGGCCGAACAAGGCCTTGTGCTCGGCATCGAAGGTTTTGCGCAGCGCATCGAGCGCTGTTGTCTGCTCCGCCGTGCAGGCCATGGTGACTTCGTAGCCTTGGCCGGCGTAGCGCAGGTCGAGCGCGCGTTCGATCCGGATGGCCTGGTCGGAAAAACCATCGCGGCGCAGGTCGTCGCGGGCGTGCGCTTCCAGCTCGGCGAACACGGCGCCGACATCATGCGGACTGAGCTCGCTGATCGGCGTCATCCGCGAGCGGATGTAATCGTGTTTGACATCGGACATCAGCAAGCCGAGCGCGGAAAACACGCCCGGATAAAGCGGCACGATCACCCCGGCCATGCCGAGATCGCGCGCCATGCGGGCGGCGTGCACGGGACCGGCGCCGCCGAAGGCGAGCAGCATGAAATCGCGCAGATCATGGCCGCGCATGGTGGAGATGGCCTTGATCGCCTCCTCCATCTTCACCTCGATGATGCGCACGACGCCCTCGGCCGCCGCGGCGACATCCAGCGACAGCGGTGCCGCCACGCGCGCGACGGCGTCGTTGGCCTTGGCGCGGTCGAGTTTCATGCGGCCGCCGAGGAAATTATCGGCGCTGAGAGAACCGAGCACGAGATTGCAGTCGGTGATGGTCGCCGCCGCGCCGCCGCGGCCGTAACAGGCCGGCCCCGGCACGGCGCCGGCGCTTTGCGGGCCGACTTCGAGCACGCCGAAACGATCCACCTTGGCGATGGTGCCGCCGCCGGCACTGACCGTGTTGATGTCCATCATCGGCACGGCGATGTCGCGGCCTTCGATCTTGCCGCGGCTGGAAAAGATCGGACGGCCGTCCTTGATCAGCGCCACATCGCAAGAGGTGCCGCCCATGTCGAAGGTGATGATGTTGGGGAAGCCGGTCATGGCGCAAGCGGCAACGCCCGCGGTGACGCCGCCGGCCGGGCCGGACAGCACCGTGGTGACGGCGGTGCGCGCGGCGGCCGGAAATGTCGACATGCCGCCGTTCGACTGCATGATGTATTTCTGTCGCGTGGTGACGCCGGCGCCGGTGAGGCGGTGATCGAGGCTCTCGACGTAGCGCTTGAGGATCGGCTGCAGGTAGGCGTTGATGACCGTCGTGCTCAGCCGGTAGTACTCGCGGATCTGCGGCAGGATCTCGCTGGACAGCGAAATATCGCAGCCCGGCATTTCCTCACTGGCGATCTTACCTACGCGCGCTTCGTGCTCGGGATGAAGAAATGAAAACAACAGGCACACGGCGAGCGCTTCGATGTTTTGCGTTTTGAGTCCGCGCAAAGTTTCGCGAAGCGCTGTCTCATCGAGCGGCACCAGCACACTGCCGCGGAAATCGACTCGCTCCTTGACTTCGCCGGTCAGGCTCTGCGGAACCAGCGGCACCGGCTTGTCGTACATGACGTCGAAGATCGCGGTACCGTAGGGCCGCGCCTGCTCGGCGACCTCGTAGATGCCGCGGAAGCCTTCGGTGACCAGCAGGCCGGTCTTGACGCCCTTGCCCTCGAGCAGCGCGTTGGTGCCGACTGTGGTACCGTGACAGAAGTAACCGATGTCGGCCGCAGGCACGCCTTGCCCGATCAGCGACTGGATGCCTTGCAGGATGGCGCGCGACGGGTCGTCCGGAGTCGAGGGGATTTTGCCGACGGCAACCGCGCCAGTGTCCTCGTTGAGATAAACGAAATCCGAGAACGTCCCACCCGTATCGACCGCAACCCGGTAGCGAGGCATTCGTCGGCATCTTTCAAGCGGAACTTAATCGCACGTTCATACGAAATGCCCCGCTTTCGCGGGGCACCACTGACTTATATACGTTTTGCTCGTGCTAAGCTATCCGCACCGTTAGCGCGGTCCAGGAACTTCACGGCATGAGTGATATTCGCGATTGGTTGCGCAGTAACAAATTCGAGCAATTTGCCGACGCATTCGAGGCCAACGATATCGATCTCGACATTCTGCCGGAACTCAGCGAGCGGGATCTCGAACAGCTCGGACTGTCACTGGGCAATCGCCGGCGGCTGTTGAAGGCGATCGCCGAGCGAGGCGTCGCCAAGCCGAAGTTGTCGGACGCCGAGGTTGCAGAGGGTTCTGGTGACGCCGAGCGGCGGCAGGTCACGGTGCTGTTCTGCGACATGGTCGGCTCCACGGCGCTGTCCGGCACAGTCGACCCCGAGCTTCTGGGCGCGCTGATCCGCCGCTATCAGGACGCCGTGGCCGGCGCGATCGGACGGTTCGGCGGCTTCGTCGCCAAATTCATGGGCGACGGTGTCCTCGCCTATTTCGGCTTCCCGCGCGCCTTCGAGGACGCAGCCGAGCGGGCGATTCGCGCCGCGATCAACATCCTGGTGGAAGTCGCCGGCATCGAACTGCCCGACGGCACGCGGGTTCAGGCGCGCGTCGGCATCGCCACCGGCCTCGTCGTGGTCGGCGAGATCGTCGGCAGCGGCGCCGCGCAGGAGCGCGCCATCGTCGGCGAAACGCCAAATCTCGCGGCACGGCTGCAGGCGCTCGCCGCGCCCGATACGATCATGGTCAGCGAGGCGACGCAGAACCTATTAGGCGGATTGTTCGAGCTCGAAGCCACCGGCGAACACGCGCTGAAGGGATTTGTCCGCCCTGTGCCGGTCTGGCGTGTGGTCGGCGAAGCAGCGGTGGAAAGCCGTTTTGCCGCCAGTCGCGCCGGCCGCGATCTGCCGATGGTCGGGCGTGCCCATGAAATGGGATTGATGCTCGACCGCTGGCGTCTGGCGCGCGGCGGCGAGGGCCAGATCGTCACGGTGATCGGCGAGGCCGGCATCGGCAAGTCGCGCGCGATCGAGGCGCTGCGCGCGGCATTGGCCGGCGAGCCGCATGCGCGCATCCACCTGCAGGGTTCGCCCTATTACAGCGACAGCGCGCTGTTCCCGGTCATCAAACATCTGTCCCGCGCCGCCCACTTTGCGGCAGCGGACTCCGCGGCCGTGCGGATCGAGAAGCTGCGCGCCGCGTTCGCGCCGCGCGTGGCGTCGGATGCGGCGGCGCTGCCGCTGTTGGCGGAGCTGTTGTCGATTCCGGCAGATGGATTCGTGCCGCCGCCGCCGCAGTCGCTGACGCCGGCACAACGCAAGGCGACGACCATTGCGCTTCTGGTCGACGAGATCGTCCGCCTCGGTGAAACCGAGCCGGTCCTGCTGGTCCTGGAAGATGCCCACTGGGTCGATGCCACCACGCTCGAATTGATGACGCAGCTTGCTGACAGCATTGGCAGGGCGCGATTGTTGGCGGTGGTGACCGCACGGCCGGATTTTACGCCGCCGTGGCAGACGCGGCCGCATTCGACGCTGCTCACGCTCGGCCGCCTCGGCCGCGCCGACTGCGCCCGGCTTGTCGCCGGCGTCGCCGCATCGCAGGACCTGTCCGCGGAAACCGTCGCCGCGATCCTCGACAAGACTGACGGCATTCCGCTGTTCGCCGAGGAATTCACCCGCAGCATATTGGAGTCGTCCGGCGAGACAGCGGCGACGGTGCCGGCGACACTCAAGGATTTGCTGATGGCGCGCCTCGACCGCCTCGGCGCGGCGCGCGAGGTGGCTCAGATTGCCGCCGTGGTCGGCCGCCAGTTTCCATTTACGATTCTCGATGCGGTCGTGCCGCGCGGCGGTGCGGCGCTGGAGGCGGCGCTGACGGATCTGGTCGCGGCCGGAATCCTGCTGCCGGAAGGGCGCGGTCTGGAGCGGGGGTTCAGTTTCAAGCACGCGCTCTTACGCGACGCCGCCTACGACAGTTTGCTGTTGACGCGCCGGCGCGAGTGGCATGAGCGCACCGCGCGCGCGGTCGAGCAGCGCTTCCCCGAGCTTGCGGCGAGCGAGCCGGAAGTGCTGGCCTATCACTTCGCCGAGGCCGGGCTGCCTGCTCCGGCCTGCGACTACCGGATGCGGGCCGGCGACCGCGCCGCCAGCCGGTCCGCCTATCAGGAGGCGATCGCGCATTTTTCGGCGGGGCTCAAGGCGGCGGAGGCGTTACCCGCATCTGCGGATCGCACGCGCCGCCAGCTTGATTTTCTGCTCAAGCTCGGTCCGGCGTTGATCGTCACGCGCGGCATGGGCAGTCCCGAAGTCGAGGATGCGTATCGGCGTGCCGCCGAGATGGGCGAGGCAACCGGCGATGAGCCGGCGACGTTCAAGGCCAAATGGGGTCTGTGGCTCAACGCCAATATCAGGCGCAAGACCGCGCTGGCGCGCGACCGGGCCGACGAACTATTGGCGCTGGCGCAGCGCTCCGGCGACGGCGATTTGATGCTCGAAGCCTATCACTGCCGCTGGTCGACGGCATTCTTCCGCGGCGACGTCGCGGCGACCCTGCAAGACTGCCGGATCGGCAGCGCGACCTACGACATCGCCCGCCATCGCCACCTTGGCCACGCCTTCGGCGGTCACGATCCCGGCGTTTGCGCGGAGGTCTGCGGCGTCATGGCGCTGCAGATGGCGGGCGACAAGACAGAGGCGGAGCGCGCCGTCGCGCGCGGACTAGCGCTAGCCGAAGCGCTCGACCATCCCAACACCCTCGCTCATGCCCTGCACAATATCGCCATCGGTCACCAGTTGGTCGGCGACCGCGACGCCGTCTATGCGGCCGCGAGCCGCGCGGCGGCGTTGGCGCAGAAGTTCGGGCTGACGCAATGGCGCGCCAACAGCCTGCTGCAGACCGCTTGGGCCACCGCGGTCGGCGCCGGCATCGCCGATGCCGTGCGCCTGGTCGATGCGGAAATCGCCAGCGCGACGGCCTCCGGTCCGCTGCCGCAGTATTTCATCGGCTTGGCCGCCGAGGTGCTGCTGGGCGCCGGGCGCGCCGCCGATGCGCTGGCCCATCTCGACCGCGCCATCGCCGGCATCGACGAGCCGGGGGTTGGCTTTTATGTGCCGGAAATCTACCGCTTGCGCGGCGAATGCCTGCTGGCGCTCGACCGAAACAACAACCATGAGGCGCGGCAGGCTTTCGTCACCGCTCGCGATATTGCGAAGCGGCAAGGCGCGGTGATCTTCGCTCACCGCGCTCGAAGCGTGCTTTGCCGAGTTGATAAATATTCGGACGGGGTAGACGGCGCGCGCTTAATGCATCGCCGAGGCCGCGGCAGCGGCCTCGGGATTTTCCATATGCGCGATCGAGTTCTTGACCGCCTTCTGCACCTTCTCGAAGGCGCGCACCTCGATCTGCCGGACGCGCTCGCGCGACACGCCGAATTCGTCGGCAAGCTCTTCGAGCGTGATCGGCTCGTCGGCAAGCCGGCGTGCTTCGAAAATGCGGCGCTCGCGATCGTTGAGCACCGTGAGCGCTTCGCCGAGCGCCTTGTGCCGGTTGTCCGACTGCTCGGATTCGGCGAGCCGGCTCTCCTGGCTGACGCTGTCGTCGACCAGCCAATCCATCCACTCGCCGGAATCGCCGTCTTCGCGGATCGGCGCGTTGAGCGACGCGTCGCCGCCGAGCCGGCGGTTCATGTCGATGACGTCCTGCTCGGTGACGCCGAGCCGCTTGGCGATGAGCTTGACCTGGTCGGGCCGCATGTCGCCTTCGTCCAGCGCCGAAATGCGGCTCTTGGCCTTGCGCAGGTTGAAGAACAGCTTCTTCTGGTTGGCGGTGGTGCCCATCTTAACGAGCGACCAGGAGCGCAGGATGTATTCCTGGATCGCGGCCTTGATCCACCACATGGCGTAGGTCGCGAGCCGGAAACCCTTGTCGGGCTCGAAGCGCTTGACCGCCTGCATCAGCCCGACATTGCCCTCGGAAATCACTTCCGCGATCGGCAGGCCGTAGCCGCGATAGCCCATGGCGATCTTGGCCACGAGCCGCAAATGGCTGGTGACGAGCCGATGCGCCGCATCGCGGTCACCGTGCTCGCGCCAGCGCTTGGCCAGCATGAATTCTTCCTGCGGTTCCAGCATCGGGAACCGCCTGATTTCTTCCAGATACCGGGTGAGACCGGTTTCGCCCGATAAAATGGGCAATGCAGCAGTTTGGGCCATGACAGCGCCCTCCATCTTCAAGCCCCCGCAGAGCGGCAGGCCAACGACACCATCGCTCCCCGAGCCGACGGCGCCAGTTCCATTATCTCGCAGGCGCAGCATACACGGTCGAATCGGATCGACGGAAGTCAAGCGGCGTCACATGCGCGCGACGCAGCCGTGATCCTTTCCGGTCCATGTGAAATTACGCATTGCGAGCAAACGGTTAGGTCTTTCCCCGACGAACTAGCCCCGGTCTCCGCCAGGGGCGGCCAGGGCAGTACGCAAACGGGCAAGTTCGGGTGGTAGTTCCGACCGGAAAGTAAGAATCTCCCCGGTGGACGGGTGTTTCACTGTCAACATATGGGCATGCAGCGCCTGTCTGCCAAGGGCTTCGAGCGTGGCCTGGGCTTCGCGGGGCAAAAGGGTGGTTTTGGTGCGAAAACCGCCACCATAGACCTGGTCCCCCATGATCGGATGGCCAATCGAGGCCAAATGGACCCGAATTTGGTGGGTTCGGCCGGTTTCCAGCCGGCAAGCCAGCAGGCTCGCCACCGCCGCGGCGGCCGGCGGTGCCTTTCCGGCCTTGGCGGTGCGCCGGGGCTCGGCTTGCCCGCATAGCGTTCCAGCACCTGCCAATGGGTGACCGCCGCCCGCCCGCCTTGGCGTACCGCCATGCGGTCGCGGGCCTTGGGGTGACGGTCGATCGGCTTGTCGACGACGCCGTGGGGATGGTCGGGCGCGCCCCAGACGAAAGCGAGATAGCTGCGCGCGAACAATTCGTCGCTCCTGCCATGGTCGGCGAATTGCGCCGCCAGCGCCTGGTGGGCGCGGTCGTTTTTCGCCACCACCATGACGCCGGTGGTGTCCTTGTCGAGCCGGTGGACGATGCCGGGACGGCGCTCGCCGCCGATGCCGGAGAGGCTATCGCCGCAATGGGCGATCAGCGCATTGACCAGGGTGCCGGTCCAGTTGCCGGCGGCGGGATGAACGACGAGGTTGCGGGGTTTGTCGATCACAATGATGTCGTCGTCCTCGTAAATCACGCGGAGCGGAATGGCCTCGGCGGCGGGCTTGGCTGGCGCCAGCGGCGGCACGTCGATCGCGATCGTCGTGCCGGAATTGACCCGGTGATTGGGATCGCGGATCGTGTGGCCGTCGAGCGTGACGGCGCCGGCCCCGATCAGTGCTTTGAGCCGCGACCGGGACAGCTCGGCGACATAGCCGGCGAGCACGCGGTCGAGCCGTTCGCCGGCTTCCTGCTCGGCGACGACGAAGGATTTCTGCGTTACACTGACAGCCATGGCCCAAATATCTAGTAACAACGTATCAGTTAACCCGCCCAACGCCGATGCGGAAGCACTGGTGGCGCGGACGCGGCTGATGATGATCATATCCGCCATCACCACCCTGATCGCAATCGCCGCCGTCGTCAGCGTGATCGGCTACCGCATGCTCAATAGCGGCGGTGGCGCGATTAGCGTCGACGGCATCATCACGCTGCCGAAGGGCGCGCGGCTGATCTCGACGGTGGCCTCGGGCGGGCGCGTCGCGGTGCTGATCGATATCGGCGGCGCCAGCGAATTGCGGACCTTCGATATCAAGACCTTGAAGCAAACCGGCCGGCTGCGCTTTGCCACCGAGCCGTGAGGGCCGCGCCCGGCCCGCCAACGCGCTTGCATGACCACGCCATCACGTTTATTTCGAGGGCAGGCTCCCTTCGTCTAGCGGTCTAGGACGCGGCCCTCTCAAGGCTGAAACAGGGGTTCGATTCCCCTAGGGAGCGCCAATTCCGGTTCGCTGACGGGCTTGATTTCGCAAACGCGGAATTGTTGCGCCGTATCTCAAGACCAGGAATTTTCACTCGCATATCGGCGGACCGCATTTTCGCGACTATCGTCCGATGCCTGACGGTCGTGACGATGAGCTCTTCGCCATGACCGATGTGCTGGCCGAGCGCCTACGCAAAATCGCCGGCACGACCGTTCGCTCGATCGGCGATATCGCACGCCGGCAACGTATCGCGGACGACGGTGCGGTAGGGCTTAGTGCAACAGGGTGACGATCAATTATAGGTTGAAAAAGCCCGGCGATTACGCCAGTATTCCCACGACGGCGAACGAGACGACATGCAGCCATGAGAGAGGGACAGCACGGTCCGGATCGGCGCCAATCCGCGATCGCCGCCGGCGCCGCTCGAAGTCCGGAACCGGCGACCGCGCCCCAGAGCGCCGGCCAGGCTGCCAGCGCGCGCAAGATCGATGTTCAAAGGATCCGCCAGCCGGCCGGCGCCGCGTTGACGCGCCTTCGCGACATGTTCGAAGGGCCCGGCCAGTTCGGCAGCGCCACCTTGTCCGTTCCGATTCCCGTAACATCGGCACGAGGGTTCGAGCCGGAGCTGGCACTCGACTACGAATCCAACGCGGGCAATGGTTTGTTTGGTCAGGCCGTACAGCTTACTTCGTCCTCGGTCGGTCGTGCCACCAACCGACATTTGCCGAGATATGATGGCTCGGACGCGTTCACGCTGGACGGCGACCTTCTCGTCCCACTGACCGCGGCCCCGCAGACGCGCTCGATCGCGGGACGGGACTTCACGGTCACGTCCTACCGGCCCCGCATCGAGGGAACGTTCGATCGCATCGAATATTGGCAACCGGATAAAGGCGGAATTGGATTCTGGCGCACGCTGACGCGTGACGACGAAATCGCAATTTACGGCTCTCACGCAGAAGCCCGCATCGCCGATCCCGCCGATCCGTCGCGCGTATTCGAATGGCTGATCGAGGCACGCTTCGATCCGCGCGGCGAGGCGATCCGCTATCGCTATAAGGCCGAGGACGATGCCGGCGTGCCTTTGACCGGCAACGAGCGCGCGCGCGGCGTCGCGGCGAACCGTTATCCCAGCCGCATCTCCTACGGCAATGCGGCTCCGTTTGTACCGAGCGATCCGCTGGTTTTGCCCGAGGGTCCATTTCTGTTCGACGTGCTGTTCGACTACGGCGAGTACCGCGTTGCGCCCGACAATGACTCGCCGGCAACGCCGGTGCGGCCGTGGCTCTGTCGCAAGGATTCGTTTTCGAGCTACACCGCCGGCTTCGAGCGTCGAACCCATCGGCTGTGCCGCAATATCCTGATCGTCCACCACTTTGGACAGGAGATCGGAACCGACGACGCGGTCGTCAAGGTGATGGCGCTGACCTACGACGAGACGCCGTATCATTCGCGCCTCGTCTCGGTCCGCGCCGAAGGCTGGTGGTATCAGGCAAACCGGCCGCAAGGCCACCGCTATGCCAGGAAGACGCTACCGCCGCTGCGGCTGAAGTGGACCGACCTGCCAACCATTCAACCGGCCTTTACGCCGCTGCAGGTGGCGACGGACACCGGCCTGCCGCGTTTTGGTGAGCCGCCGCCATACGCGCTGGTCGACTTCGACGGGCGTGGCTTGCCGGGTGTCCTCTATGCGGACGGTGCGACCGCGGCCTATGTCGCGCCGGCCCTTGTAAGCCCGGACGTGAACGCGGCGCTGATCTACGAAAGCACGCCGCCCTCGGCTTTTCCGATCGAGCGCATGGCGAATGATGGTGTCACGCTCGCCGACCTCGACGGCAGCGGGCGCCTGTCGCTGTCGGTGTCGACACCGCCGGGTTTCTATCCACGCGCCGAAGATGGCAGCTGGCGGCCATTCCGCCCTTACCCGGCAGCGCTCACGGATTTCGGAGCGCCGCAGACCGAATATGTCGATCTCACCGGCGACGGCCGGAGCGACCGGTTGCGCGTCTGCACCAATGAGCTGGCCTATAACGCCAATCTGGGAGTCCTGGGCTTCGGCGCGCTCCGCCGCCGCGAACGCACCGATCGCCTGCCCCTGACGGCGCCGTCGCCGCCCGGCGAGGACGTGCGTTTTGCCGACGTTCTCGGCGGTGGCACGGTCCCGGCCGTTCTGTTGCGCAGCGGTTCGCTGCGCTGCTGGCCCAATCTGGGATACGGCCGGTTCGGCGCGCCGGTCGATTTGGCGGCGCCCGCTCTGTCCCCCGACATTGGGCCGGACCGCGTCCTCCTCGCCGACCTGACCGGTGCAGGCTGCGACGACTTCATCGTCGCCCTGACGGACCGGCTGAAGATCCATCGCAACCAGTCCGGCAACGGCTTCGCGGCAGACGCCATCGAGGTCATGTTGCCGGCTCCGCTGCGCAGCATGAATCAATTGCGCAGCGCCGACATGGCGGGCATGGGCTGTCAGGCTCTGGTTTTCACCAGCGACGATCCCGATCCGCAGCACTGGGTGTTCGACATCGCCGGCGGTCAACGGCCCGGACTTCGTCGCCGCCGTCGACGATGGTCAGGGCTGCGTGGTCCGCATCGCCTATGCGAGCTCCGCCCGTTTCCAGTTGTTGGATCGCATCGAGGGGCGTCCTTGGATCACGACGCTGGCGGCGCCGGTGCCCGTGGTGAGCCGCATCGAACAGGTCGACGAAGTCGGCGGTGTTACGCGCGTCAAGGACTATCGCTACAGCCACGGCTATTACGATCCGGTCGAACGGGAATTTCGCGGCTTCGGGCTGGTGCAGACCCGTGAGCGCGATGCGCCGAACCCGAGCATCGCGCAGAGTGTGGACGACTCGCCACCTCTGCTGGTGCGCGAATGGTATCATACCGGCGCGGCGCTGCCGCTCGAGTCCCTCGAAGAGGCTTTTGCACGCGAGTACTGGCACGGCGACGACCGCGCTTTCCCAATGCCGCCGAGTTGCTTCGACTGGGGAAGGAGCAGCCCCGACGCCGAGACCTGGCGGCAGGCGGTGGCGTCGCTTGCCGGAACTTTGTTGCGCCGCGAATCCTTCGCCGTTGCCGATCCGGCAGCGCCGTTCTCGGTCGAGGCCGGCAACGCGTTGGCGCAGCTGAAGCAGCCGCGCGCCGGCGCGCAGGCGGCGGTATTTTTGGTGACGTCGCGCGAGCACGTGACAAGCATCTACGACCGCGAGGCCACGGACCCGCGCATCACCCACGACGTCACCTTGGAGGTGGACCCTTGGGGGGACATCGCGCTGGCGTGTCAGGTCGCGTATGCCCGTCGCGCCGACGGCCAGCACATTATTCCCGAGCAGCGCCGCACCTGGATAACCGCGAGCCGCCAAGAGATCATGCCGGTCCGGCAAGGGCCCGACCTGTGGCTCGCCGGCCTGCCGCGCCAACAGCGGCGCTGGAATCTTCCCAAGCTACCGAAACCCAGCGTGCGCGGGCTCTATTATGATTTTCAGACGCTGTTGGCGGCGGTCGACGGCGCGATCGGACCCGGCGGCGACGGCGAGCTTCTCGAATGGACACGCACCGTCTATGTCGCCGAAGGCGGCGGCGAGGCGCCGCCCGGCCCGGTGGCCCCGCAAGCGCTGGTGCTGCGCGAGGAGATCGCAAGTTTCGATCCGGCTCAGCTCGCGATCCAGTTCTGCGGCGCCGAACCGCCCGGCGGTCTGGAGCCGTTCCTCGCCGCGCAGGCTTACCGCTTCGATCCTGACAACGGGCTCTGGTGGAACCCGGGTCTGACCGAGTGCTTCGCGGGGGTCGAAGGGTTCTTTGTCTCGACCGGAACGCGCGACCCGTTTGCGCTGCGAGGCGATGGTCGGCCGGGCACCGTCGTGGCCTACGAATACGATCCGTACAAGCTCGTCATCATCGCGACCACGGCGACGAGCACCGGCCGAGACGTGCTGCCAGACGTTACCTCAGCGCTCGCGGTGGACTACCACACCATGGTGCCGACGCGGGTTCGTGACGCTAATCAGCAGGTGGAGGAGGTGCTTCTCGATCCTTTTGGCGACGTGATGGCCACGTCGTCTTACGGCTGGGAGTGGCGCGACGGCGTCGCGGTGCGCACTGGTTTCGCGCCGCTGCCGCTCGACAACCCCGGGCAATGGCCGGTGCCGCGGGACACTGCCGATCTGATCGACCATGCCAGTGACTATCTCGGCGGTGCGGCGAGCATTCATTTCAACGATTGGCATAGCTGGGAACGCGAGCGCCAGCCGACCCATTCGGTTGACGTTACCGCCCGCGACTATCCGGCCGATGGCCCGGCGCCGCCACCCGACATCACGATCGATTTCACCGACGGTTTTGGACGGCAGCTGCAGAGCAAGGCCCTTACCGAAGCAGGGCCGGCTTACAGGGCGGACGCTACAGCGAACGCGGCCGCCGAGCAGCGCTGGGCGACAACCGGCGGCCGCCATTACAACGGCCTCGGCCTTCCCGACCGCGAATACGAGCCGTATTTCACCGATCACTGGAATTACACGGCTGATGCGCGGCTCAACAGTCTCGGCGCCACGTTGATTCTGCACTATGACGCCGCAGGCCGTCCGGTCCGCACCGATTACCCCAAAGGCGACATGGCGGCGGCCTTCTTCAGCCTCATCGTGTACGCGCCGTGGTCCGAGGCGCATTGGGATCGAGACGATACCGTCAAGGCCTCGCAATATTATCGCACCCATATCGACCCCGGCCACGCGCCGCTGCCGCCGTTGGAGCGCGACGCCCTGATCAAGGCGGCCGCATTCGACGGCACGCCGCGCATCGATCATTTCGATGCGCGCGGCCTGATCGTCCGGGAGGAAGAGCGCCTGACCAAAGAGGGCGGTCCGATCACCAGTCTGGTCACGGTGCACGAATACGACGCCGACGGAACCGAAATCGCGCAGGCCGATCCGTTGCGCGCGGCCGCCGGATTGTGGAACTTGCGCACCGAATACGATCTCGCCGGTGAAGCTGTCCGCATCGACAGCGTCGATGCGGGAAAACGCTGGCTGCTCAGCGACAGCTTGGGCAATCCCGTCTATACGCACGACGGTCGCGGCACCTCGACGATGGTCGAGCGCGACGGTCGCCACTTTCCGATTGCGACGCAGGTGTGGACCATTGCGGCGCCGACGCCCATCGTCGCCGAACGTTTCATCTACGGCGACAGCCTCGACAGCACGGGCGCGACGCCGTTTGCCGATCCGGCGCGGCGCAACCTGATGGGCGAATTATGCGTCACCTTCGACGGCGCCGGCCGGACCGACATCGATGCCTATTCGCTCGCCGGTCCCGCCACCGACCAGATCATCCGCCTTGCCCTCGACCCGTGCGCGATTCCGGATTGGAGCGCGGAGCCGGCTGCGAGCTGGGTGGCTTTGTTCGCGGCCTTGGATGCGAAGCTGCAAAGCGAGCGCTTCACGACCTCGGCGCGCTTCAACGCGTTGGGCGACATCACCGCGCGCACCGAGCCCAATGGAACGACGATCAACTGGCGCTATCAGCGCCCCGGCCTGCTTGCCGGCGCGGCCGCCGCCCGCGACGGCGAAGCGTCTCGCGATTATCTGACCGGCATCGCATACAACGCCAAGGGCCAGCGGCTGCGGGCGCAGCTCGGCAACGCCGCGGGCGCGCTGATGTCGACCGAGTACCGCTACGATCCCGACACGTTCCTGCTAACCAACATCGCCACGACGCGGGTCGACGACGGATTGCGCCTGCAGGATCTCACGTACTGGACCGATCCGGTCGGCAACGTCACCCATATCACCGACGCCGCGGCGCCCGCCGCGCGGATTTTCCACGGCAATCAGGAGGTCACGCCCGACCAGGGCTTCGCCTACGATTCGCTCTATCGCCTGGTTGCCAACAACGGTCGGGCGCACGTGGCGTACAGTCTGGCGATGGCGGCCGACGGCAGCTATGCGCCGTACTTCCCGCCGCCCCCCGCGCAAGATGCCCAGGCGCTCGAACGTTACGCGATGACGTACGACTACGATGACGCCGGCAATTTGTGGCGCAGCCGCTATCAGGCGAAGAGCAGCCAGTGGACGCAGGCCCTCACCATGGCGCCGGACTCCAACCGGGGCGCCGCAACCGAAGGCAGCCTCGAAGGCTGGTTCGACAAAAACGGCAACCAGCTGAAGCTGGGCGCCGCCGGACCGACATTGGCCTGGAGCTGGGCGGACCGTCTCGCGGCCTTCACCCTCGTGCCGCGCGATGAAGCCGAGCCCGACGCCGAATACTATTGCTATGACACGGCCGGAATTCGCAAACGCAAAGTCACGCGGCGTCTGACCGGCGGCGCCATGCAGGTCGACGAAACGATCGCGCTGGGAGACTACGAGCTGCATCGACGGATTCGCGGCGGCGACGTCGTCGAGGCGTGGTGCGCGACGCGGCTGATGGATGATGAGCGGTGTGTCGTCGAGCTCCTCGATTGGATCACCGGCACGCCTCCGGCAGGGGTGGCGACGCGCCAGGACCGCTATCAGCTCGATACTCTGATCCAGTCATCGCTACTGGAAGTGTCGCAGGAAGGCCGCATCGTCAGCTACGAGGAATATGCGCCTTACGGCGCCACCGTCTATGCCGCCGGATCGAGCTTCGCCGAGGTGTCGCTCAAGGATTTTCGCTATGCGGGGCGCGGTCGCGACAAGGCGACCGGGCTTTATTACTACGGCGCCCGGTACTATGCGCCGTG
This sequence comes from uncultured Alphaproteobacteria bacterium, assembly GCA_963831975.1. Taxonomy (GTDB): domain Bacteria; phylum Pseudomonadota; class Alphaproteobacteria; order Rhizobiales; family Xanthobacteraceae; genus BOG-931. The sequence goes on along the minus strand of CAWHSO010000006.1, from coordinate 362,736 downwards.
GCTCGGCCGCTGGCTGAGCCCCGACCCGGCCGGAGATATTGACGGGCTGAACCTCTATGCATTCGTCGGCGGCGATCCGGTGTCACACACCGATATCGGCGGCTTCGGCAAGGTCAACCAAACCGGCGGGAAGAAGAAGGCGAAACCGAAGGGGCTGAAGAAGACGGCGAAGACGAAGAAGACGGCATCAAAATCAAAGACATCGGGGTCAAAGAAATCGACGCCAAAGAAATCGACACCAAAGAAATCGGGGTCGCTCGGCCTCAAGCGCCCCGCTTTCGACAGCGTGGCGAATAAGCTCAAAGTGAAGGGCACGGACTTGGCGCATCGAACGTCCGCGCAGCAGATGAAGCAGGACATCGAGGACTTGGCGGCGGGCAAGATCACCCCCAGCCAATACACGGCCGTCACCACCGCCATTGTCGGTGACAAAGACCCGATTATGGTCAAGCAAATCCAGACCTTTGCCAAGCAGCCAGTAATTACCCAGGACAGCGGGCAAGGCCAGCTCAAAAGCATGAACAGCAAGCCACGGAACCTGCGTTCGGGCCATAGCGGCCGGAACCGTTCGGTCAAGGGGAATCAGGATCCCGGTGTGGTCGATTCCAAGAAACGTAAGCGCGGGCGATCAGTATCACCCGAGACCAAGCGGCAGGTAAAGACCCGTTTCGAGCAAGGTCTGCCGGTCAGTTTTCATGCACCCAGCGGTCAGATTATGTCGTCCGCGGATTCGGGCGGCATGAGCCAGAAGGACTTTGAAGCCAGCATGGCGCCGTTGCTTCCCAAGGGCAAGAAGCTGGTCGGGACGCAGACGCGCAACACGCTCACGTACCAGTACTACTAGCAGGGGAACGCTGCCCCGCGCCACGTTCGACCTGCGCTCAAGCTTTTCTGCGTCAAGCTTTTCGCGACGGAGCGCGAAAACCGGGTCGCTGCCGCGCCGTTTCGTCGTCAAGGATACGGGATATTCTGCGGATAGCTGGCGGATGCGTACAACGGGCCTTCCCAGTCATACGGTGTGATGATGACCTCATAGGAGCTGTCGGCGTGGCAAGTGTAATTGGCCGTATAGACGACGCTGCCGGCGCCCTCGACTTTAAAGTTCATCAGCTTTGTCGAGTTCTCAATGATCGAAAGATAATTGCCCTCCAGATCGTCGATTGTGGATGCAACCCAATTCACCGTCACGCTGGTATCGTCCGAACAGGCGCGAATGATGATCGGCCGCTTTTTGGCCGGATCGATCGGCGGCGGTGGAAACGGAACAGGCGCGGCGAAGCTTGCCTTGTCGTTGACGGGACCATTGGCGTCTTTCGGCGTGACCGTCGCTTTGCACGACGGTTTCGCCGCATAATCGACGGTCAAGCTCAGATCCGTCGCTTTGGCATCAAAGGTGGTCGGATTGCCGTCTTGCACCAGGATAACCAGGAACCCGGCAAGATCGGCCATGGTGAATTTGAGCCAGCTGACGGTGGTCTTGCCGCCCTGACTGGCCGTACTGGCGACAACGACGCGATCGCATCCCATGACTGTTCCGTCCTCTCTCGCGCGCGAGCGCCCGCTTCACCTCGCTTGCGCCCGCGACGTATCGGCCGCGATGGCGCTTGGATCGACAACCGGCAGGCCCTGCATGGTCTGGTCGCCGACCAGAAGTCCGTCGGCGTAGAAAGCGCTGCCGCGGGCCGGGGCTTTGTCCGTCCCTAACGGCCGCAGCGCCATGTTGTAGACGGAGCCGTCGTAGGCGCGATGCTCGATCGACATCACCTTGCTGGCACCTTTGGCGGTGATCAGCGCCATACCAACCGTCAGCCGCGAGGCTGTCGTCCATTGCAGTCTGCCGCGTCGATCGCGCGCGGTGATGACCGGGTGCTCGTCGGTCATCCGCGCCACGGTGCCGTCCTCGGCCCGCACTTCGATCAACTCGGCATCTTCACCCTTGGTGTGGGCGAAGACCTGCCACGGCTTGCCGTCGGGACCCAACACCAAATCATCGCGAGCGATATCTTCGATCGTTTTGCGCGATCCGTTCGCCAGCGTCACCAGCGTGCCGCCGGGCAGGCAGCCCCACTGCAGGTCTACGGGCTCTATGATCAACGTATTGGCCGAGCCTTGCCCGCCGGTGTTTGACACGATCGCCGTGATGATGCGGTTGCCGTTTTGCAGCTTGACGTTCACATTCCAGGTCATGTTGAAGGCCAAGCCGCTATGCTGCCCGTAGCAGGTGTGGCCGAAGGTCAGCGCCTTGTCGGTCAAGATCGACCAGGTCACGTTGTTCTTGTCCGCCACTTTGCTTTGGGCGAGGACTTGCGCGCCAAGATCGTTGCGCTGCCCTTCGCAGGTGGTTCCGTTCTGGGAGTTGATGGCGGTTACTTTCAGAGTGCCGTCGATCGTGCCGTCGCCCTTCAACGCCACCTCAAAAGGCATCTTGATCGTACCCGCCAGCGGCACCACGACCTTCACGCCTCCCGGATCGATCGTCGCCTGCTTGAAAGGTCCGAAGTCGCACGGGGTCGGCCACCCGGGCTGGGGGTCGCCACGGTTGAGGCAGAGCACGGTCTTGCGCTTCTTGGTGTTGTTGGGTGCCGTGACTTCGATCTGGTCTGGTGGCGGAGCAAACGCCACTTCGCTGCGGTAGGGACACGGCGTGCCGTCGTCCATATAAATCGTGAATATCGCCACCGAAATCGGCTCTCTCTGTTCCGTCACGGTGCCGTGACCGGGCGGCGCCCTCGTGACCAGGATCGGCTGGCCTTGCCTCAGCTCGTGCCCCTGCGTCACGTCTTTTCTATCGGAATCGTACACCGTGAGGGTGGTGCCGAAGTCCAGGTCGCTGAACCGGGACCCCGACTGCAGCGTGGCCGCGGTCAGCATGCCGTTCTTCGGATCGCCGACAAGTCCGGAGTTGATGAAAAGGCCGTTGGCCTCGTGCTGTTTCAGGAACGCCTCACACCTGTCGAGCTTGGACGCCATCTTGCGAACGCCGCCGAGCACCTCGAGCAGCCGCGATCGGGGCGGGCGCCCGGTGTCCCTGTCCAGCAGATCGAGACCTCTGAGGTCGTGCTCGTTCGTCTGCACGATAGGCACCAGATCCTTGCCGATTGCCTCGTCCAGCCAGGCCTCCAACTCCTTGCGTTCTTCCGGCGACAGCGGCACGCGTGCGTTTGCCGGGCTGTACTCCGCCCTGATCGCGGCCTGTACCTTGCGGGGCATCGCCGTCTCACGGGCCGTCGAATAGTCGGCACCCAGCAGCGAGATCATCGCGGCGGCTGCAAGCAGATGCAGAATTTTCATATCGGGACCCTCCGGTGCAGGTTGCGAAAAGATGGTGGCATCACGACCGCTTGACGATCGCGGTGTAGTCGAGGATCAGAGTCACGCCGGTCAGCGCGCCCGGTTTGAGATGACCGTCCTTCATCAGTTGCGATGGAATCGACTTGAGCGTCAGCGTCCAGGGGCTGGTTGGGCTGAGCGTGCAGTTAATCGGGTTCGACCCCCACGGCTTGGCCTGGGTGAGCTGCAGGGTCGCCGGAGGTCCGGCGGCCGGGGCCAGCTCGACGACCAGCGGCCCGGTGAACGGTATGGTCAGGTCGAACTGCAGGTAGGCCTTGACGGCGTTCGCTCCGGTGAGGTTCGCCGGCAGCAAATCGGTGCCGACCGGGAATATCATCGATTGCGGCGCTCCCTTTGCGGGATTGAGAAAGCGCGTCCAGGCATCCGGATAACGTTGCTGCAACGCCACGCTGGCCTGACCGGCGTATTTCGTCGACAGTGTCCCGAGCACGGTGTCGCGGAATGTCTTGTCGCCCACCAGGGCGCTGTAGCGCAGCGTGATGACCACGTCGGCAATCGTCGAGAAATCGATCCGGTTCGAGCCGAGCGGCAGTTCGAGCCGCCAGCTCGACAGCGCGCCGGTGCCCTCGAACGGCAGATAACGCTCGTCGCCGGGCGCTTCCGCAAGCGATGCCGTTGTCGTCAATTCCCCGCGACAGCGCGATCTGCTGTCCGCTGCGCCAATTCAGCCGCAATGCGGTGTCGCTCGGCACGACATCCTCGCCCAGCAGATATTTCACCGAAGCCGGATCGGGCCTGACCAGGATGACGTTGCCGGTCTCGGTCAGGGTGCCGTGGACGTTCTGATAAGGGCCGACCACCGCCGGTATGGTGACGCTGAGCCGTTCGATCTTGCGGCAATAATGGCCGGGAAAGTCGTAGTCGAAAAGCAGCTCGCTGAACTGGAAATTGCACGAGCCGGTGCGTTGCAGCGTGAGTAGCGCCAGCGGATCGAGCGCCCACAGCGATATGACTTTGTCGACCGAGAGGCGGCGGCGGTTCGTGGTGGTGTAGGCGTGCTCGAGCTGATCAAGCGCGAGCTGCAAGCCTTCGCCCGCCAGCAGACCCGCCCGCCCGCTTTCCCAATAGCTGAAATCGAGAGATGTCTTGTCGCTGTCGAGCTCGTACTGGAATGCCCGCTGCGCCGCCATGGCGAGATCGAGGGCGAGCTTGTAGGCCTGGAAATACATCGCCTGCAGCCGCGTCGCCAGCCAGCCGTACAAATCGGCGTTGGTGAAGCGCTGGGTCAGAACCTTCTGCATCTCGTCGTTCTGCACGATCGAGAGCGTGTTGATCGCGACGTCGCGCTTGAGCGAAGCCACGTGCGCTTCGGCCGCCGCGATCTGCGCGGCCGTCTGCGCCACCTCGTACGCCGCGGTCTTCTGCTGCAGCGTCCATTCCTGCGCGCGGCGTTCGTATCCGGCGATCACGCCCGAAAGCGCCGAGGCGAAATCGAGCGTTCCGGCGACGGTGTCCGCCACGGCTGCAAAGGCGCCGAGCGAGGCGCCGATTTCGCGCCCGCCATAGGTCATGGCGAACGGCGAACCGGCATTCGGCACCAGGTGCGCTCCGCCGGAGAGCGCGCGGATCACGCTTCCGGTGGTCTGGAAGACATTGGCGAGGATCATCGTGGTCATGCTGGTGACCTCGGCCGGTGACAGCCCTTCCGCCAGCAGCTTGGTGTAATGGCTGAGACGTCCCTGCGCTGCGAGCTTCGCCTGCCGCAGCGATTCCACCTGATCCTCACCTTCGACGACCAACTCGGCCTTCATGTCGCCGGTCTGCACCAGGATGGCCCGCTCCTGCCGCGTACGCAGCATTTGCAGATCCTCGGCGTCTTTCTTCTCCAAAGCCGAGAGCAGAGCCGCACCGAACGCGGTGGTCGTATTGGTCAGCCCCCGCGCTCGATCCAGTAGCGCCTGGAAGCGATAGTGCGGCAGGCTGCCGGCGCCCTGCGCGATCACGGCCGGCACGTCGCGGCCACGGCCGCCGGCGCGGATCAGCGCGCCCGGATCGATCGGCGGCTCGAACAAGGCGAGCTGCCGCGGGATGCCGGCGAACGATAGGCAATTGCGAATGCGGTAAAAATTCGTCTCCACCCGATCCCAATAGTTCAGGAACGTGGCGTTCTCCGGCACGGTGAAATAGGCGCTGATCATGTTGAAAGGCGCCGGCTCGAGCGGCAGCTTGCCTGGCTCGGGAGTCGGCAGGAACTCGTTCCAACGCGATCAGGAACTGCGGGATCAATTGCCCGTAGTCTTTTTTGATCGTCGCAAAATCGAGCGGCTTCGGAGCCTGATAGACGCCGCGCTGGCGCGGCCGGGGACCCAGGAGATCCGCGGCCGTCAGGTAAAGCAGGGTCGCCTCATTAACCGACTCTGCGGGTATCGCGCGCGAAACAGGTGTCCGCCCAGTCCAGCAGGTTGGCGATGTAGTGCATCACGATGGTCTTCTCGAAGGCCACCGGGCGCAGCTGCGCCACCGTGAACGGATCGAACGGATTGGCATTCCAGGCTTCGATCGCGGTCTCGTCGGTCAGAATATCGACCAGCGATGTCGGAGTGAGCTTCCGGAACGGCAGGTACTGCCAGTACACCGCTTCCGGATGCTGCTCGCAGGGCGGCTTCTGTCCCTTGGACACCGCGGCGGGATCGAAGATGTATTCGTACCAATCCTTGGCGGCTTCGTGATGCTGATTGGCGCTGAGCTGGCTGGCGATAAAGAACGGTGCGTGAAAGAAGATCTCCTCGAAATAGGGCCGGTAGGCGCCGAAGAAATCAACGGATCCGCCGTTCAAGGTCGCGGGCGGAATGACCCTGCGGGGAGTCTCGCTCCTTTTCGGGATAGAAGCGCTTGAAGTCGAGCGAAGCCGGACCATCCGCCTGTTGTGTCTTGATCGACAACAATGCGTCGATGCCGCCGAATGTCGTCGCCTGGATCAGACGTCCTACGGCGCCGGTCGTCAAACGCGTGAATTCGAACTTCAGACGGGGTACGTCGACGTACTCGTCGGAATAAGGCCCGCAGGCAATGATCTCGCAGGGCACGTCGATGATCTTGCCGTCCTTTTCACCCTTTTGTGGGACGGTCTTCACTTTGATGGTGGTCTTGCTGATCTCCAGGATGTCAGCCACAGGCTTGAGCGACTTGTCCGGCGTCATCAGGAAAACTTCGTCGCCGTTGTCGAAGATGAACCAGCCGACCTGATTCTTCACGGCGAGCACATGCGCGTCGGACGCCACGTGGGTGATCATGTCCATCGGTGCGTTGCTGACACGCTCATGATAGTCGGGAGAATCGACAAACGCGGAATTGATCAGGATCGATCGACTCAGGTTCGGACCGAGTGTTTTGCCCACCTTGAGGAACGCAAAGGTCTGTTGTTCGCTTTCGCCGGCGATGAAGTCCGGCAGAAACGCCGCAATGGTCTCGACATTCATGCCGATGTCCAGATAGGCGACCGGCACCAACAGCTGCGCGCCTTGGCGCACCTCCTCCGCGCCTTGGGACACACCCGCGAACGACGCCCCGACCTGCGACATCTCGTAGACTTCGGACACGAACCGGCGCTCGTCCGCAGTGTCGATCTTGTCGGGATCGGGTGGTTTCACATCCGGAAACGCCGGTATCGTGAAAGCGTTGCCGAACGTAATCAGCAGCCGCTCGCCGCCTTCTTCCGGCGCCGGCACCAACTGGACGAAGACCCGCCGCCAGTAGGGCATCCTGGGATCGACGCCCTGCACCGATGGAACGCCCGGAGTGGGGTTGATGACGTTGTTGAAATAGAGTGTCGGCTGGGCGTCGAACAAAATTCCGGTCTCGAGCGTCTGCGGCGCCGACCACGTGGCGTCGAGGCGCTGGAACGCATATTGGATATTGGCGCGCCGAATCGCCTTGTCGTGCTGGGAGCCGCCCTTGATGAACGAGCCCCGGACCGCATCCTCCTCGACCCAGAACAAAAACATCTTGTTGAATGCGAAGACCAGGGCAGCATCGGGTGACGTCATGGCGACGTCGATCTTCGACCATTGCGACCAGATGTTTCCGCTCCGCAGCGTGCGGTAATAGTATTGGTAGGGCTTGGCTTCGGTACGGCCGAGGAAGAACACGGTCTCGACCGACGTCCCCGAGATCGGATGCGGCGCGAACGCCCGCGTCGATTCTATGGTCCGTAGCTTGGCTAGATCGGCGAATGCCGTGAGGTAGTTGGTGAAGGCCCGGTCGACCGACGCCGCAGTGATGCTGCTCTGCTGCAATTCTTCCTGGAGTTTGCGAAACAGATCGGTGCGATCGTGGCGCAGCGTCGGGTCGATGTAGCTTTCGGGATAGAGAAAGATTTTACGATTGGCTTCCCAGATCCGGTAGTTGGCCAGCCACGGCCACCAGGCCGGCGCGATGTCGCCCAGGCTGACGACCCCGGGCTCAAGCGACATCCGGCAGCGCTGCAGATAGGTCTGCGCTGCCGCTGTCGCCTCGACGATCGGCGACGTGACGTCACACGCGCTGGTCTCCAGATCGATCAGCAGATATTCCGATAGGGAGCGCGTGCCGGCGATGTGCAGCGGCACGCCGGACAAGAGCCACACGGTCAACGGAACGCCGCCGTCGCGTCGCGCGGTCTCTTCGCGATCGACTACCGGTTTGAACGTCGCCGCCCAATCGCTGCCCGCGGACTTCGCCTTGAGCATGCGCACGAGATCCTCGGCGCGCGCCCGATAGTCGCCCCATGCGGGCGGCGGCGCCTTCTCGGTCATGGCGGGCAGGCGCGCAATTTGCGCGACTTCGATACAGCTGCCGACGTAGGTTCCCATGGTGGCGGCCATGACGAAGCAGGCGCGGGCTTGCCACAGTTCGTCCGGTGTCAGCTTGATGACGTGGCCCCATAGCGCCTTCACCAGCGCGTCGAACGCCGCAGCGTCCCAGCCGGTGGCCTTGATGAGCGCCGCAATTTGTCCTGTCGTCAGGTAGATGGCGATGTTGCGGCCGTCTTCCGGCTTGGGTTCGTAGAGCGCGACGAGGGTCGCGTAGTTGCTGAGCGCCGTAACGCTTGCCATGTCGAGCGTTTGCAGCGAGACGACGCCAAACGCCGACGGGCTCGCCGCAATGTCGGAGAGGTCGGCCGCGCTTAACGTCAAGAGGCGTGCCAGGAAGATGATCCGGCTCGCTCGGAACAGAGGCTCTACGAGCTCGGCGTCGTGGTCGCCCGCGGCCAGCAGGAGCGCGCGCGGGTCGGTGTGCGGAAAGCTCGTGGCGAGCACCTCGGTCACGGCCACTGCGGCGGCATCGGCGTTGCAGCCGAGGAACGTACCCAGCTGGCTGAAGGTCCCTTCGTCCTGTAGGCGCAACGCCGGCACCAGAACCGCCCGGGAAAGCTCAATCTGCTGGGTGATTTCGTTGAGTACGCCGCGCACCGCGGCGATCATGGCCTCGCGCCTGGCCTGATCGGTGACGTTCGGAAACAGGAACGACAGATCGGTCGAGCCATCGACCGGATTTGCCAAGCCGTTGCCGAGCACGATCTCGTGCGCGACCAGTGCATCGTAGGCTTCGAGCGCCTCTTGCCGCGAGATGAGGTCCGGCACGACGAGTTGCCGCGCCGCTACCGGAAACATCCGCGTCAGCACCGCAAAGACGAGTTGCCACTCCCGAAACAGCACTACGCCGGTTTGGTTGATAACTTTGTTGTATACCAGCGTTTCGAAGACGCTCACTCCGGAGTCTGGCATCGCCGGCGAAGTTCGCTGGCGTGACCAGCCAGTCCGCCGCGAATGCGCGGAGCGCGGCGAGGAAGGGCCGCACGTCCGCCTTGCGTACCACGTCGGTCTTGTCGCCCGGCTCACCCCAAACCACGTACGCCAAGTCGGCAAGTGACAGGCTGCGCTCCGCGAGCAGAGCCTTGAGATCGATCACCTTCCTCACGTCGGCGGGGCTTGCGAATTTGCTCAACTTGGCAAGCCGCATCATCGCGACGAGATCGGAGACGTTGATCGCGAGCGCCCGCGCGAGCCGGGCCACCGCCCAAAGCGATGACAACGTCGGCACATCGAGCGACAGCGTTTTGGCGCTGCCCGCCACCATGGCCGCGACCAGCATCAGGTCCTTGTCCGAGACGCCGAGCGCTGCCGAAAGCCACGTCCTGGTTTCCTGGGCGTCCTTGCCGCCGTCGGCCAGGGTCCACGAATCCACTTTGCCGGTGAACAGTGGATTGTCCGGATAGCGCGGCCGATAGTAGCCGTCTCGCTCGGCGGCGGCGTTGAACACCTGATCGAACAAATCGACCGGGACCGGACCGTCGCCGCGTCCCCAGGTCTTGAGCACCGACCAGAGCGCGACGGCTTCGACCAGCGGCAGCGACAAGCGTCGCGCCAACGCGACCGCCTCACCGACCGCGGTGAGGCCCGCAGGCGCGAAGTCCTTATTCCCGGAGGCGTGCAGCGCCCAGCCGAGGTCCGCAACGGCGATGCCGGACGCCTGCGACAGACGGACGATGCGGTTGAGCCGGTCGGTGCGCGCGGCGTCGAGTTGATCCACGACCTGGAGCGTGTAGCTCACGTCGGTTCGATCGGTGATCAGCCGCGTGCGCGGCAGGACCGAGGCCGCGTTGATGTAGAGCTTGTCGGCCAGTCCGCCATCGAGCTCTTTCCGGTCCAGCGCCTCGACGAACAACGCCGCGATCGCCGCATCGTCGAGCCGGGTGCGCGTGCTGAGCACGCTGGCCTGCGCCAATGTTTCTGGCGGATAGAACCATCCTTCAGCGTCGGTCAGCGCTTGCGGCCACGACTGATCCACCTTTAGCGTGTGATCGTCCACGACGGTGACGACCGCGCGCAGGCTGTCGCCGACCCGCAGGATGCTAGCCGGCACGGCTGCGGCCGAAAAACCGCTGCCCTTCACCTCGAGGCTGTCCTTGGCGATCGTTACCGTCGTCTTGATGGGTTCCTTGAGCAGCGCAGCCTCGCCGCCGAAACACGCCGCCAGCGCATCGCCGGTGCGTGCACGAGTCACCAGGGCGCGCTGCTCCGCCGACAGGCCGAGGTGTTCGGCCGCGATCACTGCGGCGTCCGGCATAGTGTCGAGATCCCGCGCACGGACGTCGAGATCCTGCGCACGGGCGACGAATGTCTCGTAGAGGTCGACAAGCGCAACGCCCAGCGCCGTCATCGCGGCTCTGATGCGGCCCAGCGGAACATTGATCGGAAGATTGTAGGGGAAGACGAAGCTGGCGATCGCGTAGTCGGTATCGGCGTCGACTTTCTTGGCGAGGATATCGTGGATCACCCGATTGATGATGGCGATCTTCGGCACCGGCGTCAGCGTTTCGGCGCAGGTCAGCTCCTGGGTGAAGAGGCTCTCGCGGCGCGTCGCCAAGGCGTTTTCCGGCAAAATCTTGTTTGCCGGATTGGATGTGATTTCCTCATCGATCACCCGCATCAGGTCGAGGAAATAGGCCGCCGGTCCGACCACCGATTGGCAATGCGGCGACGGAATGTAGTCTTGCGATCCGAACAGCTCGGCAAACGACGGTAGATGGCCGAATGTCGCAACGAGCTGCGCCGTCAGGTGGTTGGAGGGCAGCGCCCGCCCGTGCGCCGACAGCGCGCCGAGCATCTCGCCTGCGAGATGTACCGCCCGGCTGTGCAAATCCACCGCCTTCGCGTGCACGGCCGCGACAGCTTCCGCGCTGACAGCCCCGGTATCGGCCGGGCCCGGTGAACCGTCTTCGCTGATCGGTGCGGCAAGCGCTTGGCGCAGGACGTGGAGCGGCCTGGTGGCGATCGCGGCGGCGCTATGGAAACCCGCTCTATAGAGCCTGTCAGCGAGACTGGGATTGTCCGTCACGCGAGCGAGGCTCTGGTGCGCGCGCGCCGCGGCCAGCGTGGTCTCGTTATCATCCCCGTCGGCGAAACGCAGCGTCTCGACGACGCGCGGGTCGTAGAGGTCGGCATCGCGCAGACGCAGATCCGGATTGGCTTCGAGGAACGCTCGCAACGCCGGTTGCACGGGGACGAAGGACGCAGTGGCCATTGCGGGTCCTGTCGCAACTCGACGACGGAAATTGCGCGGTTACATGCCCCGAACGCTCTCCGCCGCCGCAGAAGCGTTCTTGTGCATACAACCTTAGCGATACGATTAGGACAAAAAAACTTAACCGGGTCAATGAAAAAAGCGCCGAAGATGTGATTGTCATAAAATCTTCGGCGGAACCCTAGGGAGCGCCGGCGCCATTCAATTCATGAACCTGCCCTGTTATGATTGGGGGTGAATGGCCGGGGACGAACCGAAATGACACAGCCGGCGGAAGATCTGGCGACTGAGGGCGCCGCCATCGTTCGGGGATTTCTCGCGCCCGACGACGCGGCGAATTTGCGCCGCACCGTCGACGAGATTTACGGCGTCATGAGCTCGTGCGAGCGTTTCCCCAACAAGCTGTTGGGGGTCAATTTCCGGGTCTGGGACGGCGTATGGCTCAAGCCATTGCCGGCATTCTTGCGCAAAGCGCGTCCGGATCTTGCGGAGCGCTACGAGCAATTGGCCCATTTGGTCGAAGCGCGGGTCGAACGGCTTCTCGGCCGCGAATGGCAATTTTTTCCCAAACGGTCTTATTTCCGCCGGCACCTCGGCATGGCCAAGAAAGTGGCGTGGCATGTCGATGCCGATGCTGCCACGATCTTCCGCGTCGCCGCTTCGGCTATCAATGTATGGCTGCCGCTCGATGCGGTCGGCGGCGAGCTGCCGTCGCTCGAAATCATTCCGCGGTCGCACAAGATCATGCGCGGCGTTCCCATGCTTACCGGCAACGATCGGCACCGAGACGAGGCGTTCGTCCAATCCCTCGGCAAGTCGTCGATCCCGCAACTGCAGTTGGGCGATGCATTGATTTTCGACCAGTTCACCCTGCATCGCACGCAGAGGATCGGCTCGGAGAAGGCGGTTCGCATCGCCTGCGAATTTCGCTTTGTGCGACGTTCAGTTCCGACATTGCACGGCTTGAGCGGGTGGTTGCGTTACAAGTGGCACAATGTTTTTTCTGCAGATGGATTTCTTGCAGCAAGGGCAAAGAGCCTGCTCGATTCGAAAAAGGCTGCTGCACGCCGGTAGTGCGCGAGCCTGTTGCTTCGCGGCGTATGGCGCGCCGCTCATTCCTCCATCATCGCCACGCAGCGCGTCCAGCCCGCCGACGCCGCTTCGATCTTCACGGGGAAGCACGCGACCTTGAAGCCGAATGGCGGCAGTTGCTCGAGGTTGGTGAGCTTTTCCATGTGGCAGTAACCGATCTCGCGGCCGGCCTTGTGGCCCTCCCAGATGATGCTGGCGTCGCCGGTTTCGAGGAAGCGTTTGTGGGTGAAGGAGAACGGCGCGTCCCAGCTCCAGCCGTCGATGCCGGTGACGCGCACGCCTTGGCGGAGCAGATGAAGCGTCGCCTCGCGACCCATGCCGCAGCCTTTGTCGAGATAATTCGGCGCGCCGTAGTACGTCGCGGCGCCGGTGTTCACCAGCACGATGTCGAGCGGCTTTAGAGTATAGCCGATGCGGTCGAGCTCGCGCTTGACGTCGTCGGCTTGGCAGACGTAACCGTCGGGCTTGTCCCGGAAATCGAGTTTTACGCCTGACGAGAAGAACCATTCCAGCGGCACCTCGTCGATCTTCAGCGCCGGCTTGCCGCCGTCCTGGGTGCTGGCGAAATGCCACGGCGCGTCGAGATGGGTGCCGTTGTGGGTGGTGAAGGTGATCTGCTCCATCGCCGCGCCTTCGCCGTCCGGTAGCTGCTCGGCCTTGAGTCCCGGGAACCAGGCCATGAACTCCTTGGCGCCGTCGTGATGGTCGAGATACTTTATGCGCGGCAGCATGCTTGGCGGGTCGGACGCGATGCCGGCCTTGAGCGCCACCGATAGATCGACGATCCGCATTTTGCTCTCCTCACGCTTGGATGGCTTCAGGGCCGCTCCCGGGTCGCAGCCAGTTGCCGGGACATTTTCCAGGAATCTCCCCAGGTCGACAACCAGATGACCGCTTCCGTGGAGGCGGCAACGAACGCGTGGAGCAATCGCGCCCAAGGGGCGTTGGTCGCAATCCGCTGCTCTGCATGGTGCAGATGGGCGAGCTCCTCTTGCTGTATCGAGAGAATGAGCGAATGCAGTCTCTCGTCCCTGTCGCGCAGAAAGCGAAGCTGGTCTTCAAGATGTCGATGCACCGTGGACTCGACGGCAGCCGTGCAAATCCAAATTCCCTGCCTGCTCAGCAGCGACGTCATGAAGCCCAACACAAACCCGCCGTTGCCCCACAACGACATGACGCGGCACGGACGCGCGCCTCGCTCCGGCATCGCTTCCCGAAACAACGTGCAGTGTCGGACCTCGTGCGTAAGGGTCTCCTCCAGGAAGGCGACCACGTCGGGATAGATGCGCCGGGCAACCAATGCCTGGCCACGGTAGATGCGTATGGCGCCGTACTCGCCGGCATGATTGACCTTCAAGATTTTGGCGATGGTAAGCTGTTCAGTCGCGTTCATCGGATTTTAGTTTGACTCCTCCCGGCTCTCCTCACGCTTTCATCGCTTCACGCAGCTTGTAGCGAATGATCTTGCCCGATCCGGTGCGCGGAATCTCGGCGATGAATTGCACGCTGTGCGGGACTTTGTAGGCCGACAGCTTCTCCCGGCAATGACCGAGCAGCGCTTCGATTTCGATCCTATTGCCCGGCCGCGGCACCACGAACAGCGCCGGTACTTCGCCAAGATGCTCGTGCGGCACGCCGACCACGGCACAGTCGAGCACCGGCGCGAACGTATTGACCACCTCTTCGATCTCGGCCGGCGCAATATTCTGGCCGCCGCGGATGATCAGCTCCTTGAGCCGGCCGGTGATGGTCAGAAATCCGTTCTCGTCGCTTTTGGCGAGATCGCCGGTGTGATACCAGCCGGCACGCAGCGCGTTGCGGGTTTCCTCGGGCTTATTGTGATAGCCGGGCATGACATTGGGACCGCGGACGATCAGCTCGCCCTCCTGGTTCGGCTGCGACGTCGAAGCCGTTGGCATCGACGATGCGCACCGCAAGCCCCGGCACCGGAAAGCCGCAGGAGCCGAGCACGCGCTGCCCGCTGGGCCAGTTCATCGTTACCATGGTCGAGGTTTCGGTGATGCCGTAGCCGTCGAGCAGCGGCACACCCAGATGACTTTCGAACTCGCGGTTGAGCGTCGCCGGCATGATGGCGCCGGCCGACACGCAGAGCCGCAGCTTGGGAAAGCGCAAGCCCGTCTCGCCGCGGGTCGCCTGCAACAGATAGTGAAACATGGTCGGCACGCCGGGGAAGTAGGTGAATTCGCCGCTCCTGAGCAGCCGCACCGCTTCGCTGGTCGAGAACCGCTCCATGATGAAACCGCTGGCGCCAGTGGCGAGGATGCCGAGCACGGACAAATTCAGCGCGTAGGAATGAAACAACGGCAGCGGGGAGAGCACCGTGTCGCGCTCGCAAAGACCGGTGATCGGCGCCCAGCAGGCGGCGACGATCCACAACATGCCGTGCACCGTAAGCTGCACGCCCTTGGCGCGACCGGTGGTGCCCGAGGTGTAAAGAATGAACGAGGTCTCGTGCAGCGACGCGGGATCGCGCGGCGCGGATTTCGGCGGCGATGTCGCCAGCGTCTCATAACGAAGCGCATGCGCGCCGCATTGGCCGCGATCGGTCACGATCAGCGTCTTCAAATTGGGTGCGGACGCTCGCAGCCTTGCGAACAGATCGCCGCGCTCGGCGGTCGTGATCGCCGCTTTGCAGTTGGCGTCGCTGAGCCGATAACTGATTTCCGCTTCGGTCGAAGTCGTAGCTGATCGGCACGCCAACGGCGCCGGCGCGGGCGATGGCGAAGCAGCTTTCCACCCATTGCACCGAGTTCGGCAGCATGATTGCAACCGTGTCGCCTGGTCCGATGTCGTTGTCGGCGAGATGGCCGGCGAGCTTGCCGGTGCGCTCCAAGAGACTGGCGTAAGTCACGGACGTTTGCGCGTCGCGATAGGCGATTTTTTCGCCGCGCGCGGCGGCGTGCCGGCGCAGCAATTCCGGGATCGGAGCGATCAGGTCGGTGTGCAGCATCGCTTGCCTCAAACCATGCTGTAGCCGCCGCTGATGCTCAACACCTGGCCGGTGATCCAGCCGCTGTGCGGCGACGCGAGCAGCGCCACCATCGGTGCCACGTCTTCCGGCAGTCCGAGCCGGCGCAGCGGATAAAGCTTCACCAGTTTTTCGCGGTTGGCGTCGACCCACTCCTTGTCGTGCGGCGTCTCGACCAGGCCGAGCGACACGGTGTTGGCGGTGGTGCCGGAGCGGCCGAATTCGCGCGCCAGCGATTTCATCAAGGCGATGACGCCGGCGCGGGCGGCGGCGACGATGGCGAGCCCGGATTTGCCGACGCGCGAGGAATTGCCGATCACGCTGACGATGCGGCCGTTCTTGCCGGCGTCGAGATGCGGCGCGGCGGCGTAGCAGCAATGGATCGCGCCGTAGAGGCAGGCGTCGATCTGGCGATGCCAATCGTCCGGTTTTGTTTCCATGAAGCGCTGGCGGATGGCGAGCCCGGCATTGTTGATCAAAATATTCAGGCCGCCGAAATCTTTGACGATGTTTTCGACCATCGCCTGCACCGCGGCGAAATCGGCGACGTCGGCCTTGTAGGCTTTGGCCTTGCCGCCTTTCGCGGCGATGTCTTTGACCAAAGCGTCCGCTTCGTCGCCCGAAGAACGATAATTGACCGCGACGCTCGCGCCCTCGGCGGCAAGGCTCAACGCGATCTCGCTGCCGACGCCACTGGTCGCGCCCGTCACCAAGGCGATTTTTTCTGTCAGATTGAGATCCATGTTGGCTCTTTCATGGTTTGGCGCGCGCCCGCGCTGCTTCAATGAGGCGGAACAGGCGCTCCGGCGTTGCGGGTAGCTCGTTGATGTCGATGCCGAGCGGGGAGAGCGCATCGGCGACGGCGTTGGCGATTGCGGCCGGCGCGCCGATGGTGCCGCCTTCGCCCATGCCGCGAAAGCCGCCGAGCGTGGTCGGTGAAATACTTTCGAGATGCATGACTTGCATCGGCGGGATCTCGCAGGCCGAGGGCACGACATAATCGACCAGGCTCGCGGTCGTGATCTGGCCTTGCTCGTCGTAGACGATTTCTTCGTAGAGCGCGGCACCGATGCCTTGGGCGACGCCGCCGTGGACCTGGCCGTCGACGATCAGCGGATTGACCAGCCGGCCGCAATCCTCGGCCACGGCGAAACGCTCGACGCGGACTTCGTAGGTTTCCGGATCGATCTCGACCACGGCGATGTGCGTCGCCGAGGTCGTGGTGCCGAACACCGGATCGTAGGTTTCGGTGGCGGCCAAGCTCGCCGCGCGCGTCGGGCGGCAGCCGGCCCATTTCGGCATAGACGGCGCGCGCAACCTCGCGAAACGTGATCGAGCGGTCGGTGCCGGCGACGAAAATTTTTCCGTCTTCCGCCACCAGATCGGCCGCTGACGCTTCGAGCAGATGCGAGGCGGCGTTGAGGACTTTTTCCCGCACTTTGCCCGCCGCAAGGGTCGCTGCACCGCCGGCCAGCACCATGCTGCGGCTGGCATAGGTCCCGGTACCGCCGGGGACGCCCGAGCTGTCGCCCTGCAGGACGCGGATGTCTTCGAAACGGGCGCCGAGATGTTCGGCGACGACTTGGGCGAGCGTCGTCTCAAGGCCTTGGCCGTGCGAAGCAATGCCGAAGGTGGCGGTGATGGCGCCGGTCGAATCGATGCGCACGATTGCCGTCTCGGTGCCGGTATTGATCGGCATGCCGGGCGCGACCGAGATGCGCGAGCCGATGCCGGTGAGCTCGGCGTAGCAGGCGATGCCGATGCCGACCCAGCGGCCGGCGGCGCGCGCTTGTTTTTGTTCGGCGCGCAGCGCGTCGTAGCCGATCGCGGCGCTGGCCTTGTGCAGGCATTCCTGGAATCCGGATTTGTCCCAGACGATACCGGAGGCGACCTTGTAGGGAAGCTCGTCGTCGGCGATGAGATTGCGCAGCCGGATCTCCTTGGCATCGAGGCCGAGCTTTGCCGCCGCCATGTCCATCAGCCGTTCCATGACGAAGGTCGAGATCGGCCGGCCGACGCCGCGATACGGCCCGGTCGGCGCCTTCGAGGTCGCCACCGCCTGCACGCGGCCGCGATAGTTTTGCACGCGATAGGGGCCGGGCAAAAAGCTCACGACCTGCACCGGCTCGAGCCCCGCGGTCCACGGATAGATCGAATAGGCGCCGACGTCGCCGATGACGTCGGCGCGCAACGCCAGAATGCGGCCATCATTGTCGAGCGCCAGTTCGGCGTCGATGATTTCGTCAAAACCCTGGCTGTTGGCGGCGAGGTCTTCCAGGCGGTCGCTGGTCCATTTGACCGCGCGCTGCAGCAGCCGCGCCGCGGCGCAAACAAAAATTTCCTCCGGATAGAGCGAGCCCTTGCCGCCAAAACCGCCGCCGACATCGGGCGCGACGACGCGAATGCGGTGCCCCGGAATATCGAGCGCCGCCGCCAGCGCATCGCGGACGATGCCGGGCACCTGCGTTGCCGAATGCAAGGTCAGCGCGTCGCGGCCCGGCTCGTATTCGGCGAGGCAGGCGCGCGGCTCGATCGCGACCGGGCTCTTGCGATGCATGCGGAACCGGCCTTTGACCCGGATCGGCGCCGACGCAAATGCCGCCTCCGCATCGCCGCGCTTGAACTCGCGGCTGACGATGACATTGGTGCCGGCCTCGTCATGCAACAACGGCGCGCCGGCGACGCACCGCCTGTTCCGGATCGATCACGATCGGTAGCGGCTCGTAATCGATAGTGATGAGCTCAAGCGCATCTTCGGCGTGGTAACGGCTGTCGGCAACGATGCCGACGACCGGCTCGCCGACATAGCGCACCTTGCCGCGCGCCAGCGGCAGGATCGGCGTGGCGTAATAATTCGCCATGCGCGAGGTCGCGACCAACGGCTTGACCGTGTCGGTTAAATCGTCCGCGGTGAATACGGCGACGACGCCGGGCGCTAAGCGCGCGGCGGCGCAGTCGATCGCGCGAATGCGCGCATGGGATTGATCGCTGCGTCGGAACGCAACGTGCAACACGCGCATCACCTGCCGGTCGTCGGTGTAGGCGCCGAGACCGGTGAGCAGCCGCGGATCCTCGCTGCGCTTGATGCGCGCGCCGATGATCTTCGGCCGGGCGTGGATTTCGGGCGCGTCGTTCATGGGCGTTGGTGCCCTTTGCCGACGACGGCGCGGATCGCCTTGACGATGTGCTCGTAGCCGGTGCAGCGGCATAGATTGCCGGAAAGGCCTTTGCGGATATCGTCGTCGGTGGCCAGCGGATATTTTCGCAACAGGTCGGTCGCCGTCATCAGCATGCCCGGCGTGCAGAAGCCGCATTGCAGGGCGTGATGCTCGTGAAACGATTCCTGCAACGCATTCATCTGCCCGATGCGGCCGAGGCTCTCGACCGTCTCGATGCTGCGGCCGTCGGCCTGCACCGCGAACATCAGGCAAGAGCGCGCGCTGTCGCCGTCGATCAGCACAGTGCAGGCGCCGCAGACGCCGTGCTCGCAGCCGACATGGGTGCCGGTCAGCCCAAGCGTGTGGCGCAGGAAATCGGTGAGCAGCAGCCGCGGCTCAACGGTGGCGCGATGGGCCGTGCCGTTGACGGTGACGCTGATCTCGCAGGTCTTGCTCATGCGGCGCTTTCATGGGCGCGGCGCCAGGCGGCGGCGAGCGCACGTCCGGTGAGCACGCCGGCGAGATGACGCCGGTAATCCGACGAAGCGTGCAGATCGGTCTCGGGGTCGATCGCCGCGCGAACCGCGTCGATCACGCGATCGGCCAGGTCCGGTTCGAGCGCGCGTCCGGTCAGCAGGCCTTCGGCTTCATGGGCGCGTAGCGCCTTGGGGCCGACGCCGGTCAGAGCAATGCGCGCTTGTTCGATCGCGCCGCCGGACACTGTCAGTGTCGCGGCTACGGCGGCGAGCGCGAAATCGCCGTGGCGCCGGGCGACCTCCGCAAAACCCCAGCCGGTGCGCGGCGGCAATTTCGGCAGCGCAATCTGGGTGATGATTTCGCCCGCGGCGAGATCGACCGTCAGCGCGCCAAGAAAAAAATCACGCGCGGCAACGGTCCGCTCGCCGGCGATGGACGCGATGCGCAGCTCGGCATCGAGCAGCAGCGCCATCATCGGCAGCTCAGCCGCCGGGTCGGCGTGGGCCAAACTGCCGCCGATCGTGCCGCGGTTGCGGATCGCCAGATGCGCCACATGGGTCATCGCGCAGGACAGCACTGGCAGATGCCGGGCGATGAGCGGCGACGTTTCGAGTTGGTAATGGCGCACGAGTGCGCCGACGCGGATCGCCGTGCCGGTCTCTGCGATGACATCCAGCCCGGCGATGCGGTTGATGTCGATCAGGATCGACGGCCGCAGCATGCGGAAATTGAGCATTGGCACCAGGCTCTGCCCGCCGGCGATGATTTTGGCGTCGTCGCCGGCGCGCGACAATGCCGCCACCGCCATGGCGACGCTGTCGGCGGCGATATAGTCGAAGGCTGGCGGCTTCATAAGCTGAGGTTTTCCGGCTACCCGCTTTCGACTATCATAGTGCCATGGCGGCCATCTTTATCAATTGCGGCGGCGACGCGGCCTTGGACGCTTTCACACGGCAATGATCCGCGCCGCCATCGTCGGACTGGGCCGTTGGGGCCGCTCGCTGGCCTCGTCCGTTGCCGGCAGCAGCGACGATATCGAATTCGTGCGCGCTTACACACGCACGCGTGCGAGCGCGGAGGATTTCTGTCGCGACCGGCACATCCCGCTCGCCGACAGCTACGAACAGATCTTGCGCGATCCGGACATCGACGCGGTGGTGCTGGCGACGCCGCACAGCCAGCACCAGGCGCAGGCGCTCGCCGCCGCCGCGGCACGTAAACATATCTTTGTCGAAAAGCCGATCACGCTCGATCTTGCCAGCGCGCACGTCGTCGTTGACGCTGCCCGCAAGGCCGGCGTCGTGCTCGCCGTCGGGCTGGCCCGGCGCTTCCATCCGAGCCTCGCCGCATTGCGCGCCAGAGTGCAAGACGGCCGGCTCGGAAAAGTCGTCGCCATGGTCGCCCAGCACACCACCTCGACCGCGCAATTCGTCGCGCTCGATAACTGGCGCGCGGCGCCAGAGGAGGCGCCCGGCGGCGCGTTGACCGCCGTCGGCGTGCATGCGCTCGACCATATGATCGAATTCGCCGGCAGGGTGCGCGACGTGCGCTGCGTCACTGCGCGCAATTTTCCGGGTCGCTCCGACGATACCACGACGGTCATGTTGCGGTTTTTAAGCGGCGCCACCGGCCTGATCTTCTGTTCGGTGGCGACCGCGACGAATTTTGAATTCACCTTGTACGGCAGCAACGGCCTCGCCGAGATCTCGCGCCCCGACATGTCGCGCCTGCGCTTTGCGCCCATGGCGACGAGCGCGCCGACCGGCCGGGTGCCGGCGCCGCCGGACGAAATTTTCGAGCACTCCGGTTTCGACACGTTGCGCGCCGAGCTGACGGCGTTTGCCCGGGCGATCGGCGGCGGCGAACCCTATCCGGTGCCGCTCGAAGACGTGCTGCACGGTATGGCGGTATTCGACGCTCTGGTCGAAGCGGCGAAAACCGGCGCCATTGTTGTCGTTTCAAGTATCTGATTGAGATTCCGATTCTATTAAGGCTGCGTGGCCAACTGTCACAATCGGCCCGACACCGTCTTGCGAATGCCGCAACTTGCCGGTAAAAAGGCCCATCGAGTTTTCGGCCGAATGACTTGGCCTTGCAGCGATTGATAAGCGCGCCTGACTGACGATCTTTCACCAAAATCTCGAGCGAACCGAGCCGAGCACAATCGCGCGGCTCATATTGGC
Organism: uncultured Alphaproteobacteria bacterium; assembly: GCA_963831975.1. Taxonomy (GTDB): domain Bacteria; phylum Pseudomonadota; class Alphaproteobacteria; order Rhizobiales; family Xanthobacteraceae; genus BOG-931. The sequence goes on along the minus strand of CAWHSO010000006.1, from coordinate 341,482 downwards.
ATGTCTACAAGGAGAGACCCGTGGACAACGGTACCGTGAAGTGGTTCAACGCGCAGAAGGGTTATGGATTCATCCAACCCGAGGGTGGTGGTAAGGACGTGTTTGTCCATATCAGCGCCGTCGAACGCGCCGGCCTCCGCGAGCTGAGGGAAGGTCAACGCGTTTCCTTCGAAGTCGTGGTGGACCGCAAAACCGGCAAGTCGGCCGCAGAAAATCTGAAGACGCTGTAAGTCAAGCGGCGGCCGCTTCGCCGGCCGCTCGAACATGTAACCCGGATTGCCGATCAGCAATCCGGGATTTCTATAGGCGCCATTCCCGGATTTCGCATTCTCGGTCCGGGCTAAAGGAGCGTCTGCGCGATCAGCACCACATTGAGCGACAGCACCACCGCCGTGCCGATCAGCGCCGCGATGCGGGTGAGACGGCTGTTGGTGAACGCGCCCATGATGTCGCGTCTGTTGGTGAAGATGACGAGCGCGATCATCGGCAGCGGCAGCGCGATGCTCAAGATCACCTGACTGATGACGAGAGCGCTCGTGGCGTTGACGCCGAGCGCGACCACGACGAAGGCCGGCACCATGGTGACCAGCCGGCGCAGCCAGATCGGGATGCGGAAGCCGACAAAGCCCTGCATGATCATCTGGCCGGCCATCGTGCCGACCGTCGAGGCCGATATGCCCGACGCGATCAGCGACAGCAGAAAGATTCCGGACGCCGCGGCGCCGAGCAGCGGCGTCAGCGTGTGATAGGCGGTTTCGATCTCGGCGACTTCCGGATGGCCGGCGTGGAACGCGCTCGAGGCCATCATCACCATGGCGATGTTGACGAGGCCGGCGACGGCAAGCGCGATGACCACTTCCCGGTTGGAGAAGCGCAGAACTTTCCGCCGGTCGGCATCGTTACGCACCGGCACCCGCGCCTGGGTCAAGCCGGAATGCAGATAGATCGCGTGCGGCATGACGGTGGCGCCGATGATGCCGACGGCCAGGAGCAGCGCCTCGGCATCGGCGATTTCCGGCGTGACCAGATGGTACGCCGCCGACGCCCAATCGACCGGCGCGATGAACATTTCAAGCAAGATAGCAAAGGCAAATCACGCCGACGATGGCGCCGATGATCAGTTCGAGCGGCCGGAAGCCATAGCCTTCGAACATCAACAGGCCGTAGGTCACGATCGCGGTCACGCCCATGCCGGCGATGAGCGGCATGTGGAACAGCAACGACAGGCCGATGGCGCCGCCGAGAAACTCGGCGAGATCGGTCGCCATGGCGGCAATCTCGCTGACCACCCACATCGCCAACACCACCGGACGCGGAAAATGATCGCGGCACATTTCCGCGAGATTCTTGCCGGTGACGATGCCGAGCTTGGCGGAGAGGCCCTGGAACAGCATGGCGATGACGTTGGCGAGCAGCACCACCCAGAGCAGGCCATAGCCGTATTTCGCCCCGGCCTGGATGTTGGTGGCGAAATTGCCCGGATCCATGTAGGCGATCGAAGCCACCACCGCCGGGCCGACGAAGGCCAGCGAAGCGCGCAGGCCGTGACGCTGGCCGGCCAACACCTGCCGCGCCGTGGCCAGGGTCTGCTCGGAGAGCGATGCCGGCGGAACGGTGGAAGCGGTCATGTCGGGCCCGTCATTCCAGCCGGTCATCGCCCGACAACGCGGCCCGTCCCCGCCGTTCCGCAGCATTTACCTGAAAATGTAGCATCGGTTACAGTATAGGCGGCGGCGTGGTTGGCGTCAACGGCTAAACTATGTAGCCTAGGCTACAATTTGACACTGTCACTAAAGTGTGGTGTGCGGTTCCGTGCGGGAACACGTGGCGCCGATTGGCAGCCGGACCGGTATCGGATCCCCGGGTATCAAACCACAATGGCCAAGCTCCCGGCGGAAGGCACGCAGGCGCGCCGCTTCGGCAAGACGCGGTCGGCGCAGTCGACCGCTTTGCTGGAGGACTACGCCGAGCTGATCGCGGACCTGCTGGCAGGCGAAGGCGAGGCGCGCCCGACCGACATCGCCCGGCGTTTCGGCGTCTCGCACGCCACCGCGATCAAGACCATATCGCGCCTGAAGCGGGCCGGCCTGGCGACGGCGCGGCCGTACCGCGGGGTGTTCTTGACCGAGAAGGGCCATGCGCTCGCCGACCGGGTGCGCGTGCGCCACCGGCTGGTGGTCGATCTTCTGCGCGCGCTCGGCGTCCCGACCGAAGCCGCCGAGGCCGACGCCGAGGGCATCGAGCATCACGTCTCGGAAATCACGCTGAAGGCGTTCGCACAGTTTCTGAAAGCGCGCGGGTGATTACGGGAGACTTTTGCCGATAGGTCCGAGCCCCCTCACCCTGTCCCTCTCCCCTCCGGGGAGAGGGAACGCGGCGGCGCCGCTCTTCAAAAATACTGTCGCGTGGATGCGCCTGAGGTGTTGTGAAGACGAGCCGCTAACTCCTCCCTCTCCCCAGAGGGGAGAGGGATGGGGTGAGGGGGCTCCGGCCTCCTCGGTTCGTGTCTAAAAACTTAAGCCGCGTGATCGGTCAGCGCGTCGACGATGCCGTCGACGATTTCCTCGACCATGGCCTTGTCGTCGCCTTCGCCCATGACGCGGATCACCGGCTCGGTGCCGGACGGCCGCACCACCAGCCGGCCGTGGCCGTTGAGGCGGTGTTCGGCGTCGGCAATGACGGAACGCACCTTTGAATTTTCAAGTGGCTTGCCGCTGCGGTAGCGCACGCTCTTGAGCACCTGCGGCAGCGCTTCGAAACGGTGGCAGGCCAGCGACACCGGCTTGTCGAGCTTCTTGACCACGGCGAGCACCTGCAGCGCGGCGACGAAGCCGTCGCCGGTGGTCGTGTAGTCCGACAGGATGATATGGCCGGACGGCTCGCCGCCGACGTTGAAGCCGTGCTGGCGCATGTGCTCGAGCACATAGCGGTCGCCGACCGGCGTGCGCACCAGTGAAAGCTGCAACGTTTGCAGATGCCGCTCCAGGCCGAGATTCGACATCACGGTGGAAACGACGCCCGGCTGCGCCAGCCGGCCGTCGTCGCGCCAGCTCTCGGCGATCACCGCGAGCAGCTGGTCGCCGTCGATCAGACGGCCGCGCTCGTCCACGATGACGACGCGGTCGGCATCGCCGTCGAGCGCGATGCCGATGTCGGCGCGCATTTCGCGGACCTTGCGGCTCAACGCCTCGGTCGAGGTCGAGCCGCACTCGTGATTGATGTTGAAGCCGTCCGGTTCGACGCCGATCGGCACGACGTCGGCGCCGAGCTCCCACAGCGCGTCGGGCGCCACCCGATAGGCGGCGCCGTTGGCGCAATCGATGACGACGCGCAAGCCTTCGAGCGACAGGTTGCGCGGCAGCGTGCGCTTGGCGAATTCGATGTAACGGTCGTGCACGCCGTCGATACGCTTGGCGCGGCCGAGGTCCATGCTTTTGGCTAGCCGCTTGGTGATGTCGCCGTCGATCAGCCGCTCGATGCCGAGCTCGACGTCGTCGGACAGCTTGTAGCCGTCCGGCCCGAACAGTTTGATGCCGTTGTCGTCGAACGGATTGTGCGACGCCGAGATCATGACGCCGAGATCGGCGCGCATCGAGCGCGTCAGCATGGCGACGGCCGGCGTCGGTATCGGGCCGAGCAGCAACACGTCCATGCCGACCGAGGTGAAGCCGGCAACCAGCGCCGTCTCGATCATGTAGCCGGACAGCCGGGTGTCCTTGCCGACCACGACGCGATGGCGATGGTCGCCACGGCGGAAAGTCACCCCCGCCGCCTGGCCCACTTTGAGCGCCAATTCCGGCGTGATCTCGCCGTTGGCGCGGCCGCGAATGCCGTCGGTGCCGAAATACTTACGGACCATACGAGAAGTCCCCCACCGGGCGCATTGTCCCGGAGAGGTGATATTAACCCGTTCTGCCTGTCGTCCGCTTCAAAAAATATTCGACAATCTTACCAGCGGAACTCACGCCACGTTTACCATAAATCGGCGGAAATGGCGGCATGTCGGCCGCTTGGGCCCAGCGGTAGCGCTCTTAGCCGCTGCATTTGTCATACGGGCTCGGGAGCGGCTGGGTGACTGAGACCGGGTCGGAACCGGGAAAGGTATCCTCGAGCCCACGCTCCAAAGCCTCGTCGAGCTTCTTCTTGTGGCTCGCATCCTGCTCGCGGCGGTGCTTGCTGTCCGCCTCGTCCTCGAAGTCGTCATAGCCGGGCGGCGTGGCTCGATGCCTGTATTGGTCCATCTTCGTCTTCCCTATGCCGACAGCCGGAACTCAGACGCGGTCGCGGCTCGTTGTCCCTAGATAACCACTGGCAAGCGCTGCCGGTTCCTAGCTGCAATGCCCGCCGGATACAGCTGGGCTTTGTGCTATCAAAGGCGCGGTGAGAGCTGGGACCCGCAAGCCATGAAAACCATGACCTGCATCGAGGACCTGCGGCAGGCCGCCCGCCGCAAGGTGCCGCGGGCGTTTTTCGAATATGCCGACGGGGGCGCCTATTCCGAGCAGACGCTTGCGCGCCAACCGCGCCGATCTGGAAGCCATCAAGCTGCGCCAGCGCATCCTGGTCGACGTCTCCGCGCGCTCGACCGCGACCACCATCCTCGGCGAGCCGGCGTCGCTGCCGCTCGTGCTGGCCCCGGTCGGGCTGTGCGGCATGCAGCACGGCGACGGCGAGATTCTCGCCTGCCGCGCGGCGCAGGCTGCCGGCATCCCGTTCACGCTGTCGACCATGTCCATTTGTTCGATCGAAGACGTCGCCGCGGCGGTCGACAAGCCGTTCTGGTTCCAGCTCTACGTCATGCGCGACCGCGGTTTCATCCGCGAGCTGGTGGCGCGCGCGGCGGCGGCCAAATGCAGCGCTCTGGTGCTCACCGTCGACCTGCAAGTGCTCGGCCAGCGCCACCGCGACATCAAGAACGGCATGACGGTGCCGCCGGAGATCAGGCTAGGCAACCTGATCGACATCGCCACCAAGCCGGCCTGGGCATGGAGCGTGCTGCGCGGCAAGCGTAAGACCTTCGGCAACATCGCCGGCCACGTCCGCGGCATGGAAAACGTCACGGTGTTGGCGAAGTGGACTGCCGAGCAGTTCGATCCGACGCTGAGCTGGAACGACGTCGAGTGGATCAAGAGTCTGTGGCCCGGCAAGCTCATCCTCAAGGGCATCCTCGACGTCGAGGATGCGCGCATTGCCGCAAAGACCGGCGCCGCGGCGATCGTGGTGTCCAATCACGGCGGCCGCCAGCTCGACGGCGCGTCGTCCTCGATCGCCATGCTGCCGCCGATCGTCGAAGCGCTTGGCTCGGAGTTGGAGATCATGTTCGACGGCGGCATCCGCTCGGGGCAGGACGTGATGCGCGCCATCGCGCTCGGCGCGCGCTCCTGCATGAGCGGCCGCGCCTATATCTACGGCCTCGGCGCCGGCGGAGAGGCCGGCGTCGCCCGCGCCATCGAGATCATCCGCAATGAGCTCGATATCAGCATGGCGCTCACCGGCGTCACCAGCATCGCCGAAATCGACCGGCGCGTGATCACGGCGGTTTAGCGGCCCTTTTGCCGGCCCATTGGGGCATCGGGAACCGGCGGCGTGTCGATGCGTTGTGGCTGCAACGGGGCGTCAACCTTATGAAAAGGTATACCGTGATAGGTAGCGCGCTCGCTTTGACACATAGGAGTAGCGCTATGCGTAACCTTATTCTGGCAACCGCCGCTTTTGCCGCGGTCGCAGCCTCATCCCCGAGCGCGCATGCCGACATGGTCGGTGCCGCAGCCGGCGCGGGGGTCGGTCTCGTGGTCGCCGGTCCGGTCGGTGCGGTCGCCGGCGGCGTCGTCGGCGCGGTCTACGGCAAGCCGTTCTGGGGTCCGTCGATCAGCCGCGGCCACTGCTGGACCGACAACAGCTTCCATCGCCACTGCAATCACTGGTCCGCCCGATAATCTTCAATCCACTCCCGCGAAGCGGAGCCACGCGCAAGCAACGAGTGGCGAACGGTTGCATCCATTCGCTATTTGCCACTCGCCATTCACGCTTCATTCTTCCCTATATCCGTAAGCCTGCGCGTTGCCGGTTGAGCCGTAATATTTGTACGGCAGGAATTTGCCCGACATGGAGAGCCGCACCCGGTCCCCCTTGGGATCGGGCTGCCGTTCCATCTGCAAATCGAAGTCGATGGCCGACATGATGCCGTCGCCGAATTCCTCCTCGATCAGCACTTTGAGTGCCGGGCCGTTGACCATCACCAGCTCATAGAAGCGGTAGATCAGCGGATCGGTCGGCGGCATCGGCGAGCCGCGGTTCGGCACCTCGTTGAGCAGCACCTGCTCGCTCTTGCTCAGGCCGAACATTTCCGCAGCCTTGGCGGCCTGCGGCTTGGTCATTTTCATCTGGCCGAGCACCGCGCCGGTGATCAGCACCGGCGACATGCCGCCGATCTCGTCGCAGATATATTTCCAGGTCCAGCCCTTCTCGCGCTTGATGCCGAGCAGCTTTTCGGTGAGTTCGGCTCGTGTCATGGACGACCCCCTGTTGGCGTTATTCCTGCCTGAAAACAGAGCAAATGCCGTGCCAGAAACCTTCGTCATCCCGGGGCACGCCAACGGCGTGAACCCGGAATCCATAGCCCCGGCGCCGGGGCTATGGATTCCGGGCTCCTCGCGGAGCCTGTCATCGGGCCGGCCACTTCGGGCCGGACCCGTTGGCTCGGCCCCGGAATGACGAAGTTATTACCGCGGCACAACGCCGTCGCGGCCAACGTTGATGCGCTTGATGTCGTAGCTGCCGTCGGGCGTCTTCGCCGCCGCCAAGACCGAGAAGGCGACCCCGGGCTTGAGCGCGCTCGAGATCGGCGACTTCGTAGCGCACGATCGGCACGTCCGGTGTCACGATGATCTTCTTGTCGCCGTCCTTGTATTTGACGGTGATGACCGGGCCGTCGACGCTGGTGACGGTATTGCCGACCGTACCGTTGGTCATGGTGCTGTTCGGTGCGCCGTCCCAGGGCCGAAAGCCTTCGCCGGTACCGCGCATCAACTCGGCAAAAATGTGCACCTCGATCGCTTTCTGCGAGCCGTCCGGCTGCGGCATCGCTCCGCTGCCGATGAAGTCGCCGTCCTTGATGTCGGCCATTGACGCCTTCACCACGGCGACGACCAGCATCTTGTCGGCGAGGTTGAGCGTGAGCGCGTCGCCCTTGTCCGATTTCGCGGTCACCGTTATTGCCGTCGACCTTCTCGATGACGCCACGCAGGCGCACGGTTTGCGGTGCCTGCGCCAGCGCCGCCGTCGCCGCGAGCGCGGCGACGAAGACGAGCGTGGCGCGGATTGCGGTCGTTCTCATGTCAGGCTCCGTGGTTGTCGATCACGTTTGCCGATCACGTTTCCCGATCACATGGGCGGATCGACGCCGCCGCTGCTCACCGTTGCGCCCGGCGCTTCCAGCGTGCCGTCGGGCATCTTTTTCGCGGCGACGATAAAGATTTTCGCGCCCGGCTTGACGTCGGCCGCCGTGCCCGGCGCAAACATCACAACCTTGACGTTGTCCGGCACGATGAAGGTCTTATCGCCATCCTTGTATTTCAGCACCAGCTTCTTGCCGTCGGTGATGGCGACTTCGCTGTCGACATTGGCATTGGTCATGGTGCTACCGGGCATCAGATCCCACGGCCGGTGGCCTTCGCCGGTGCCGCGCGCCGCTTCCGGGAAGATGTGGATTTCGACGGCCTTCTGGGTGCCATCGGGTTGCGGCATGGCGGTGATGCCGACGAACAAGCCCTGTTTGACGTCGGCAACCGTCTTGCCGGTCACGGTGCGGATCACCGCGTTGTCGGCGAGCTTGATCTTGAGGTCGGCGCCGTCGCGCGATTTCACGGTCAGCATCGAACCGTCGACGCTTTGCACGGTGCCGCGCACGCGCACCATGTCCGCAGGTGCCTGCGCCAGTGCCGCAGTGGCGGCGACGACGAAGGCGGCACTCAATATCATCTTTCTCATCTCACGCTCCAGTGATGGTTGGATGCTTCAGCGCCACACGCCGACATCGCCATAGGCGACGTTCGGTGCTTCCAGCGTGCCGTCGTCGAGCTTCTTCGCCGCGGCGACGAAGATTTTCTGGCCGGCCTTGAGGTCGCTGGCGGCGGCCTTCTTATAAGTGACGATGATGGTCGCCGGCGTCACCAGGACCTTCTTGTCGCCGTCCTTGTATTTCACCGTGATCGTCTGACCGTCGGTGCTCTTGACCTGCTCGGCGACGGTGGCATTGGTCATGGTCGAATTGGGCTCGAGGTCCCAGGGGCGGAAGCCTTCGGCGACACCGCGCAATGCTTCGGGGAAGATCAGGATCGCTACTGCTTTCTGTGTCCCGTCGGGCTGCGGCATGGCGGTGACGGCAATGTAGGAATTGTCCTTGATGTCGGCGAGCGACATCGGCACCACCTCGTTCACCGGCGCATTGTCGGCGAGCTTGATTTTCATCTCGGCGCCGTCGCGCGACTTCGCCGTCAGCATCGGCACGCTGACGTTTTCCAGGGTGGCGCGCACCCGCACCATTTGCGGCGCCTGGGCTGCGGCAAAGGAAGCTGCGAAAAGCAGGGCAACGGCGCTCGCGCCCAGCGTCCTGCGTGTCATCATCGTCATAATCATCATCCTCCCAACATGTTCCCAATTCGCGCCGGCGGCGGACGCCGCGGCGGCTGGGTTTTGAAACACCGAGATAGGCTACGTTATTCCTGAGCGCTAGCCGGCGGAAGCCTTAAGATCGGCCTCGGCCAGGGTCCGCAGTTCCGCGGTCACTTCGGGCTTTCTGCCGAACCACAGCTCAAAACCACGCACCGCCTGATGCAGCAGCATGCCGAGCCCGTCGGCGGTGCGCAGGCCTTTGGCTTTTGCCGTTTCGATCAGCGGCGTGACCAGCGGCACATAGACCAGATCGGCGACAATGGCGTGACTGGGCAATCGCCCAATATCGGCATCGAGTTCCGGCTGCCCGGCCATGCCGAGCGTGGTGGTGTTGATAAACAGTGCCGCGTCGCCGAGCAGATCATTCAGCTGTTCCCATGGGGCGACCTGCAGATGTTCGAGGAAGCGCTGGCGTAAAACTTCGGCGCGCTGCGGGGTGCGATTGACGACCGTGATGCGCTCGACGCGGCGCGTCAGCAGCGCGTAAACGACCGCGTGCGCCGCGCCGCCGGCGCCGAGCACGACGACGTTTGACAAGTTGCGATCCCATTGCGGCGCGCAGGCATCGAGATTGTTCAAGAAACCTTCGACGTCGGTATTGGTCGCATGCAAAAAACCGCCGGCGATCCACAGCGTGTTGGCGGCGCCGACCGCACGCGCCCGCTCGTCCGGCAGTGAAAAGGCCAGCGCCTTTTCCTTGTGCGGCACCGTGACATTGGCGCCGACATAATCGCGCGCGGCAAGCGTCTGCACGAAGGCGTCGAATTCGTCCGGCGGCACCGCCTCGCGGCGGTATTCGCCGGCGATGCCGTAGGTTCTCAGCCAATAATTATGAATGAGCGGCGAGCGTGAATGTTCGACCGGCCAACCGATGATGCACGCCGCGCGGACGGTCACGCCTCATCCACCACGGTGTTGCGCAGGATGCCGATCGCCGGGCACTCGACCTCGATGGTGTCGCCGGGCTTCAGCCACACCGGCGGATCGACTTTCGGGCCCTTCTTCACCGGCGTGCCGGTGCAGATGACGTCGCCGGCTTTGAGCGTCATGAACGAGGTGGTGTAGGCGATGATGTCGGCGAACGAGAAGATCATGCTTTCCGTGGTGTCGTCCTGGGTCACCTCGCCGTTCTTGCGCACGGTGAGATGCAGCGGCTTCGTCGGGTCGAACTCGGTCTCGATCCACGGCCCGATGCCGCCGGTAGCATCGAAATTCTTACCCTGGGTGACGTTGAACTGGCCGTGCCGCGTCCAATCGCGGATGGTGCCTTCGTTGGCGAGCGTGATGCCGGCGATCAGCGACAGCGCCTGCTCCTTCGGCACATGCTTGCATTCGCGGCCGATCACGATGGCGATCTCGCCTTCGTAGTCGAGCTGCTCGGAGATTTTCGGCCGCACCAGCTTTTGGCCCGAGCCGACCATGGAATTCGGCGCGCGATAGAACATGCTCGGATATTTTGGATTGTTGGTGACATTATAGTCCGCGCCGCGGTTGGCGTAATTGATGCCGATGCAGAGGATTTTTTCCGGCGCCAGAAGCGGCGGCAAGCAGCTCGACCTCGCCGAACGGCACGTCGGGGCGCACGCCGGCGGCGGCGGATTTCGCCTCGTCCAGCGCCTGGGCGCGGAATACGTCGACCAGGGTGGCAAAGCGGCTCAATCGCGAGCGCAGATCGACGATGCCCTCGCCGACGACCGCGCCAAAGCTCGGCCGGCCGCGCATATTGTAGCTTGCAAGGCGCATGTCGCTGTTCTCCTTTATGGCCGCCGGCAGGCGGCTTTTGTATTTTGCTTCGGGCAATGTGTTAGAAGTCATCGCCCAAACCGTCAACGGCCATAAAGCGGCACGATGCCCGTCCATAAGCCGGTTTTCGACCCGCCGTTCAATGTCGTGCGCGCGAGCCATGTCGAGCTCGGCGTGCGCGACATCAAGCGCTCGCGCGCCTTTTATGTCGATTGCCTTGGGCTTCTGGTCAGCGACGAGACCGACGATGCGCTTTATCTGCGCGGCGTCGAGGAACGCAACCATCATTCGATCGTGCTGCGGCGCAGCCGCGAAGCCGACGTGCGCGCGCTTGGCTTCAAGCTCGCCAGCGAAGACGATCTCGACCGCGCCGCGGCCTGGTTCGCGCGCCGCAATCTGCCGACGGCGTTTCCCGACGTGCCGCATCAGGGCCGCACCTTGCGCACCGCCGACATTTTCGGCACGCCGCTCGACCTCTATGCGCAGATGGATCAGCGCCCATCTATGCTGCAAAAATACGCGACCTATCAGGGCGCGCGCATCCAGCGCATCGATCATCTCAACTGCTTCACGCCGGACGTGCAGGCGAGCTACGACTTCTATGCGGCGCTCGGCTTCCGGCTCACCGAATATTCCGAGACCGACGGCGCCGATCCAAAGCTCTGGGCGGTGTGGCTGCAGCGCAAGGGCAACGTCCACGACCTCGCCTTCACCAACGGCGTCGGCCCGCGGCTGCATCATGTCGGGGTGTGGACCGCGAGCGTGCTCGACATCATCCATATCTGCGACGTGATGGCGACGTGCGGCTATCTCGCCAACATGGAGCGCGGCCCCGGCCGCCACGGCATTTCCAACGCGTTCTTTCTCTATATCCGCGACCCGGACGGCCACCGGGTCGAGCTGTTCACCTCGGACTATCTCACCGTCGATCCCGATCACGTCCCGATCCGCTGGTCGCTGACCGATCCGCAGCGCCAGACCCTGTGGGGCCACCCGGCGCCGGCCTCGTGGTTCGAGCAAGGCTCGCCGTTCACCGGCGTCGCGCCGCGCGAGCCCACGCTCGCCGCGCAACCGATCGTGGCCCCTTGATGTCATCATCCGCGAAAGCGGATGATCCAGTATTCGCTGAGCCATTATGTCTACCGCGGCGTCTGCGCTTACTGGATGCCCGCCTTCGCGGGCATGACAACGAGATGAACAATGAAATCCCTCTTCATCGACTGCAACGATCAACTGGCGCCGGTTTGGGAAAGCGTCGTGCGCGCCGACGATCCGCCGATCGACGTCAACCGTAAGCCGTTCGAGCGCGCCGAGCTGCCGCGGCTGCTGCAAGGCTACGACATCTGCATCGATGACCACTCTTACATGCCGACCGAACTGGTCGCGCAATGCGACGCGCTCAAGCACATCGTCTTTCTCGGCACCGGCGCGTCGAGCTACATGAATGTCGCCGAGATCGAGGCGCGCGGCGTTCGTGTCCACACCATCAAGGGCTACGGCGACACCGCGGTCGCCGAGCACACCATCGCGCTGATGCTGGCCGCGAGCCGCGACATCGCGCGGATGGATCGACAGGTGCGCGCCGGCACCTGGTTGACGCGCGAAGGCGTGCAGCTTCAACGGCAAGACGCTCGGCGTCATCGGGCTCGGCGGCATCGGCCGCGAGGTGATGCGCATCGGCCGCGGGCTCGGCATGGAGGTGATCGCCTGGAACCGCACGCCGCATGCCCGGCGAGCCGCTCGTTGCGCTCGACGAGTTGCTGGCGCGGTCCGACGTCGATCACGCTGCATCTTGCGCTCAACGACGAGACGCGCGGATTTCTCGGCGCCGGCGCATATCGCGCGCATGAAGCCGGGCGTCGTTCTCGTCAACACCGCGCGTGGCGCCCTGGTCGACGAGCCGGCGCTGATCGAGGGTTTGCGCAGCGGCCGCATCCGCCATGCCGGGCTCGACGTGTTTCATGACGAGCCGCTCAAGGCCGACCATCCGCTTGCGACGATGGATAATGTCACGTTGTCGGCCCATGCCGGCTTTCGCACGCTGGAAGCCTCGCAGACCCTGCTGCGCCGGGCGATCGACATCGTGCGCGAGATCGTGGGCACATGCCGCGCGGATCGGCACGAGCTCAGACGGCGCCGCCGTGGATGCTCGTCGCTCGCAATGCGGTCGGGGCCGTGGCGCCGCTGCCATCAAGAGCTAAAAACCTCCATGAGCGAGCGCTACTGTCGAGATCAGTCTGCGCGTGAATGGCGAGGACGTGCGCGAGCGCGTCGAGGCGCGCAAGACGCTGGTCGATTTCCTGCGCGACGATCTGGGCCTCACCGGCAGCCATATCGGCTGCGAGCAGGGCGTGTGCGGCGCCTGCACGGTGCTGCTCGATGGCGCGGTGGTGCGCGGCTGCCTCTTGCTGGCGGTGCAATGCGACGGCGCCGAGGTCGAGACCATCGAGGGCATGTCCGATTCCGGCGCCATCGCCGACCTGCAGGACGCGTTCCAGCGGCGCAATGCGCTGCAATGCGGCTTCTGCACCCCCGGCATGCTGATCGGCGCACAGCGACTTGCTCGGCCGCGGCGGGGTGCCGAGCCGCGACGCCATCCGTGAACATCTCTCCGGCAACTACTGTCGCTGCACCGGCTATCAGGCTATCGTCGACGCAATCGAATCCGTCGCCCAGACGCGGGCGGGAAAGGCAGGCTGACCATGAACGAACACGCAAACCCGGCGACGCTGTCGGCGCAGGCCGACGAGCTCGAAGAGCGGATGATGCACGAGCTCGGCGAGCGCATCGCCACCAAATCGGTGCTGTTCCGCATGGCCGACGGCAAGGTCGAGATGGAGAACGGCGCGGCGCTCAAGGCCGCCAATCCGGACAAATATTTCCTGATGGGCGCCGATCCGCGGCTGCCGAAAATGCCGAAGAAGCCGACGCTTGATCGATTTCTTCAACAACCGCTTCGCGTCGCTCAATCACCTTCTGCAAAGCGCGACGCACGCGCTCAAGGGCGGCCACAGCGAGAAGGTCGTGCTCGCCTGCCTGCTGCACGACATCGGCGTGGCGGGCTTCATCCGCTGCGACCACGGCTATTGGGGCGCGCAGATGATCGAGCCCTATGTCGACGAGGAAGTGAGCTGGGCGGTGCGCACGCACCAGGCGCTGCGCTTCTTCCCCGATCCGTCGGTCGGCTACGAATATCCGGAGATGTACATCAAATATTTCGGCGCCGACTATAAGCCCGAGCCCTACATCGTCGCCGAATACGAGCGCGCCAAGAAGCACAAATATTACATGACCTCGCGCATGATCTGCGTGAACGACATCTATTCGTTCGATCCCAACGCCAAGGTCGATCTCAACGACTTCGTCGACATCATCGGCCGCAACTTCAAGCAGCCCGAGGAAGGCCTCGGCTTCGACAATTCGCCGTCGGCGCATATGTGGCGCACGCTGATGTGGCCGACGCGGTTTTTGTAAGCTGTTCACCTCTCCCTGGGGGAGGGCTTTAGGCCGCGAGCGCCGGAGGTGATCAGCACACGTCGACGCCTGTCGTCGCTTCCCGACTCGCCACTCCGCCCTCCCCGCAAGGAGGAGGGAGAAGAGATGAAAATCGCCGACGATCAGCCGTCCGGCCTGACCGCGCTCGACCGGCCGAATTCCTATATCGGCCGCTCGGTGCCGCGGCCCAATCTGGCGCGGCTGACGCAAGGCCGCGGCCAATATGTCAGCGACGTCGTGCTGCCGCGCATGGCCCATGTCGCCTTCGTGCGCTCGCCGCATGCGCATGCGCGCATCAAAAACATCGCGACGGCGGAGGCGAAGAAGGCGCCGGGCGTGATCGCGGTCGTCACCGGCGCCGAGCTTGCCAAGGTGATTACGCCGTGGGTCGGCGTGCTGACGCATCTCAAGGGCATCAAATCGGCGCCGCAGCACGCCATCGCGGTCGAGCGCGCCTGCTGGCAGGGCGAGGCGGTGTGCGCCGTCGTCGCCAAGAGCCGCGCCGAAGCCGAGGACGCTTGCGCGCTGGTCGACGTCGACTACGAGGTGCTCGCCGCCGTGACGGACGCGGAAACCGCGCTCGACGCCACGACGCCGGTGATCCATCCCGAGCTTGGCGACAATCTCACCTTCGAGCGGGTTTTGAACGCCGGCGATCCCGACAAGGGTTTTGCCGAGGCCGATGCTATCGTCGAGCAGACATTCCTGTTCGGCCGCCACACCGGCGTCACCAACGAGGCGCGCGCCATCGTCGCCGATTGGAATCCGGGCGAGCAGCGCCTGACCGTCTATCAGGGCACGCAGGCGCCGCACATGATGCAAAATCTGTTCGCCAAGCATCTTGGGCTCGAAGAGCACCAGGTGCGCGTGCTCACCAAAGACGTCGGCGGCTCGTTCGGCATCAAGGTGCACATCTATGCCGACGAGATGGCGTCGGTCGCGCTGGCGAAGCTGCTGAAGCGGCCGGTGAAATTCATCGCCGACCGCTTCGAGAGTTTTGTCACCGACATCCATGCCCGCGATCATCGCGTCAAGGCGCGCATCGGCGTCAAGAAAGACGGCGCGATCACCGCGTTCGAGATCGACGATCTGACCGGCATCGGGCCGTATTCGGTCTATCCGCGCACCAGCGGCATCGAGGCCAACCAGGTCGTCAATCTGGTCGGCGGTCCGTACACCTGCCCGAACTATCGCGCCCGCGCCCGCGTCGTGTTCCAGAACAAGAACGTCATGTGCCAATACCGCGCCGTCGGTCATCCGATCGCGACCGCGGTCACGGAAGGCCTCGTCGAGCTTGCCGCGGTGAAGATCGGCATGGATCCGGCCGAGCTGCGGCGGCGCAATCTGTTTCCCGACAACAAATATCCGGCGACCAGCGCCGCCGGCCTGAAATTCGAGGGCCTGTCGCACCACGCTTCGCTCGACAAGATTCTCAAGATGATGGACTACGCGGCGCTGCGCGCCGAGCAGGCGCGCTTGCGCGAGCGCGGCATCCATCGCGGCATCGGCTTTGCCTCCTTCATCGAGGTGACGAATCCCTCCGCCGCGTTCTACGGCGTCGGCGGCGCGCGCATTTCCTCGCAGGACGGCGCCACCGTGAAGCTCGATGCCACCGGCGCCATTTTCATCCATTCCGGCGTCACCGAGCAGGGCCAGGGCGCCGAGTCGGTGCTGGCGCAATGCGTCGCCAGTTCGTTCGGCGTGCCGATCGAGCGCGTCCGCGTCATCACCGGCGACACCGACAACACGCCCTATGGCGGCGGCACCTGGGCGTCGCGCGCCGCCGGCATCGGCGGCGAGGCGGCCTGGCAGGCCGGCAAAGCGTTGCGCGCCAACGTGCTCGCCGCCGCAGCCTCGATCCTGCAGGCCGATCCGAAGGCGCTCGATATCCGGGCTGGCGTCGTGGTCGATGCCGACACCGGCCGCGAGCGCATGGGCCTCGATGAGGTGGCGCGGGTGGTCTATTTCCGCCCCGACACTTTGCCGCCCGGCTTCCAGGCCGAGTTCCTGGTGACGCGCCATTACGTGCCGCGCGCCTGGCCGTTCGCCTTCACCAACGGCGTGCAGGCGTCCTATCTCGAAGTCGACGTCCGGACCGGCGAGGTGAAGCTGCTGCAAGCACTGGTGCGTCGAGGATTGCGGCACCGTGATCAATCCGCAACTGGTCGACGAGCAGATCCGCGGCGGCATCGTGCAGGGCATCGGCGCCGTGCTGTTCGAGCACTGCCTCTATGACGACAGCGGCCAGTTCCTCAACGCCACCATGATGGATTACCTCGTGCCCATGGCCGGCGAGATGCCGGACATCGAGATCGGCCATGTGGTGACGCCGACCGCGGATTCCGAGCTTGGCGCCAAGGGCGCGGGCGAAGCCGGCACCGCCGGCGCGCCGGCCTGCATCATGAACGCCATCAACGACGCGCTGCGCCCGCTCGGCGCCGCGCCGATCACGCAGATGCCGGTCACGCCGGAACTGGTATTGCGGGCGTTGCGGGGGTAAATCCTCCCCGTATGCCGTCCGTTTCCAAGCCCAAAATCGTCGCCATGATCGTCGGCTCGGCGATCATCATGCAGCAGATCGATTCCACCGTGATCACCACGGCGCTGCCGCAGATGGCGATCTCGCTGCATTCCGATCCGCTGCGCTTGAGCGTCGCCGTCACCGCCTATCTGCTCAGCCTCGCGGTGTTCGTGCCGGTCAGCGGCTGGGCGGCGGACCGGTTCGGCGGCCGCACCATCTTTCGCGCCGCCATCGCGCTGTTCACGCTGGGCTCGATCCTGTGCGGGCTTTCCGGCAACATCGTCGAGCTGACCGCGGCGCGGGTGCTGCAAGGCCTCGGCGGCGCCATGATGGTGCCGGTCGGCCGCCTCGTATTGTTTCGCAGCGTCGAGAAAACAGCGCTGATAGCCACCATGGCCTATTTGCAGGTGCCGGCGCAGCTCGGCCCGGTGCTCGGGCCGCCGATCGGCGGCTTCATCACCACCTATTTTTCCTGGCGCTGGATTTTTCTGGTCAACGTGCCGCTCGGCATCCTCGGCATCATTCTGGTGACGATCTTCTTCGACAATCCGAAGGAGGAAACGCGGCGGCCGTTCGACTGGCTCGGCTTCGTGCTCACCGGCGCCGCGCTGTTCTGCCTGATGTATTCGATCGAGGCGTTCGGCCGCGGCCGCGGCAACGTTACCGAGCTTGTCGTCTTGCTGGTGCTCGGCGTCGTGTTCGGCACGCTGGCGCTGCGCCATCTGTGGCGCTCGCCGCACCCGTTGCTCGACCTGTCGGTGTTTCGCATCGCCACGTTTCAAACCAGCATCACCGGCGGCTCGCTGTTCCGCGCCGGCGCCGGCTCGCTGGTTTTCCTGTTGCCGCTGTTGCTGCAAGTGGTGTTCGGCCTCTCGGCCTTCGCCTCCGGCACGATCACCTTCGCCACCGCGCTCGGCTCGATCTCGATGAAGCTGACGGCGCGGCCGATCCTGCGGCGCTTCGGCTTCCGCGCCGTCATCATCGTCAACAGCGTGATCAGCGCCGCGACCATCGCCATGTGCATGTTGTTCACAGCGGCGACGCCGATACCGGTGATTTTCGCGCTGCTGCTGATCGCCGGCTTCTTCCAGTCGCTGCAATTCACCGCGACCCAGGCCATGACCTATGCCGACGTGGAGCAGCCGCAGATGAGCTCGGCGACCAGCATCGCCAGCATGTCGCAGCAATTGAGCCGCGGCTTCGGCATTTCGTTCGTCGCGGCGTTGCTGAACCTGTCGCTCGCCTGGCGCGGCGCCGAACACCTCGGCCTGCCCGATTTCACGGTGGCCTTTGCCGGCGCGGCGATCCTGGCGCTGCTCAACTTTCCGTTCGGCTGGGTGTTGCGCCACGATGCCGCCGCCGAGGTCAGCGGGCATCGGCCGAAGATCGTCGTTTAGAGCCGAACTGCTCCGCGCGTTGCGGAAAAAGCTTCAGCGCATTATCGCGCGCGATCATCGCGACGGTCCGCGGATCGAGAAAATCCGGCGCGGTGAAATCGGCGACCTCTTCGGCCACCACGCGATCGTTGCAGAACGGCCAGTCGCTGCCGAACACGATGCGCTCCGTTGCCGCGATGTGCGACAGCGCGCCCATCGGCGCCGCGCCGGACGCCAGCGCGTTGTCGTACCAGAACGTTTTCAGGCCGGCGAAAATCTCCTCGCGGGTTCTTTGCTTGAGCCGCTTGTCGATCATCGGCGCCACCGACAGCCGCCAGGCGAGGTAGGGCAGGGTGCCGCCGGCATGAGATAGAATGAAGCGGATATTCGGAAAGTGTTCGAGCGCGCCGGAGAACAACAGATTGACCGCCGCGCGTGTCGTATCGAACGGATATTCGATCATGAAACCCGGCCACGGCAGATCGAGCGACTTGCTCGACGGATGCAGGCTCGGATGGACGTGGACCACCGCGTTGCGGCTGTCGAGATAGCGCAGCAGCGGATCGAACGCGGCGTCGCCGAGGAATTTCTCGCCGTAGCTTGCGAACAACGAAATGCCCTCGAAGCGCAACGTTTCGAGGCAATAGCGCGCTTCCGCGATCGCCGCATCGATGTCGTGCATCGGCAGGAGACCGAAGCAGCCGAAGCGTTTCGGATGCTGCGCGATCAGCTCGGCTGCGTAATCGTTGCAGCGGCGGCCGAAGGCCGCGGCCTTGTCCGGCGGCAAGAATCCGACGCCCGGTTGCCCCAGCGACAGCATCGCCAGCGCAATCCCGTGCTTGTCCATGAGCTCGAGCGCCAGCTCCGGCGTCCAATCCGGATAGCGCCCGATCGCCGGCCCGGTGCCGGCCTCGTACACCGCCTCGCGATAGAATTGCGGAATGAGATGGAAGTGCACGTCGATCATGCCCGCTGCCATGCCGTCCGCCATGGCTGCAATCCGACCGGTCACAATTTCCCCTCCCCCTTGTGGGGAGGGGCAGGGGTGGGGGTCGGGAGGTGAATCAGCATGCGTCGACGCTTGCGCGTCACCTCCCGACCCCCACCCCTCCCTCCCCACAAGGGGGAGGGAGCAGTCTGCGGCGCGCATTCGCTCCACGTCAGAGCTCCGTCGACGGTGCCGCAGCACTTGTCGAGCAGCCGTTCGCCTTCTACAATGCGCGCGAGGAGAAGCGGCATGAGCAATTGGAAAGACCGCCAAGTCCTCATCGTCGGCGGCGGCATCGGCGGGCTTGCGGCGGCGCTGGCGTTGGCGCGCAAGGGCATCCCCTCGCAGGTCATCGAGCAGGCGCCGGAATTCAAGGAAATCGGCGCCGGCATCCAGCTTGGGCCCAATGTGTTCTGGATGTTCGAGGTGCTCGGCCTGATCGAGCCGATCAGCGCGCTCGCGGTCTTTCCCAACAACCTCATCATGATGGATTCGGTGACCGGGCAGGAGGTCACGCGCATTCCGCTCGGCGATACGTTCCGGAAGAAATTTCATCACCCCTATGCGCTGATCCATCGCGCCGATCTGCACAAGGTGCTGCTCGAAGCCTGCCAGAAAGTCCGATCTGATCCGGCTCGACGCCTCGCAGAAAGTCGTCAAGGTCGATGAGACGGCGACGGCATCACGGTGCGAACCGAGAGCGGCAAGGAATATCGCGGCGCGGCGCTGATCGGCGCCGACGGCTTGTGGTCGACCATCCGGCAGATGGTGGTCGGCGACGGCAAGCCCAATGTCGCCGGCCACATCACCTATCGCGCCGTGCTGCCGACGTCGGAAATGCCGGAACAATATCGCTGGCGCGACATGGTGCTGTGGGCCGGCGAGAAGGTGCATCTGGTGCACTATCCGCTGCGCACCGGCGAATTGTTCAATCTCGTCGCCGTGTTCCATTCCAACCGCTACGAGGAGGGCTGGGACAGTTACGGCGATCCGGCCGAGCTGCACGAGCGTTTTGCGAAAACTTGCGAGCCGGTTCGCACGCTGCTCAACAAGATCGAAAGCTGGCGCATGTGGGTGTTGTGCGACCGGCCGCCGATCAAGGACTGGAGCCGCGGCCGCATCACGCTTCTCGGCGATGCCGCCCACCCGATGCTGCAATATCTGGCGCAAGGCGCCGGCATGTCGATCGAGGATGCGGTGTGCCTGGCCGAAAAGGTTGTCGCGATGAACGGCGACTACCCGGCGGCGTTTCTTGCCTACCAGCAGGCGCGATATTTGCGCACAGGCCGCGTGCAAATCATGGCGCGCGTCTATGGCGAGTTCTATCATGCCGCGGGCGTCGCCAAAGAACTGCGCAACATGATGCTCGGCGCGCGCACGCCCGAAGATGCCATGGCCGGCATGGAGTGGCTCTATGGCAGGCAACCTGAGCTCATGGCTGGCGCGGCCGCGGCGATGGCGTCGTAGGCGCCGTCGGCGTTTCCGCTGTCGCCGTCTTTGCCGCGCTCGCCATGTTCGCCGCGGCGCCGGCGCGCGCCGACGATTTCTACGCCGGCAAGACCATCGAGCTTCTGATCGGCTTTTCCTCCGGCGGCGGCTACGACCTCTATGGCCGCACGCTCGCCCGCTATCTCGGCCGCCATATTCCCGGCAATCCGCAGATCGTGCCGCAGAACATGCCGGGCGCGGGCTCGCTCAAGCTGGTCAATTATCTCTACAACGTCGCGCCGAAGGACGGCACCGCGATCGGCATTTTCGCGCCGGGCATCGTCGCCGAGCCGCTGCTCGGCCACGGCGACGGCGCGCAGTTCGACGCCACCAAATTCGGCTGGCTCGGCAGCGTATCGCAAGAGGTCAGCGTCTGCGCCTTCATGGCCTCGACCGGCATCGCGTCGCTTGCGGACATGCAGAGCAAGCCGACCGTCATCGGCGCCTCGGGCGGCGGCGCCGAAAGCGACGTGTTCGCCACCGTCTTGCGCAACATGTTCCAGCATGCCGATCCGCATCGTCACCGGCTATCCCGGCGGCACCGAGATCACGCTGGCGATGCAGCGCCACGAAGTCGACGGCCGCTGCGGCTGGTCGTGGACCAGCCTGCTCAGCCGCAACAAGGCGATGCTGACGGGCAAAGAGATCAACGTCGACGCTGCAGATCGCGCTGAACAAGGACGACGATCCCTATCTGCTTCGCGTGCCGCTGATCATGGATTTGACCACCGACCCGGCGCAGCGCGCGGCGCTCAAGCTCATCGTATCGCGGCAAAGCATCGCGCGGCCGTTCGCGACGCCGCCCGGCGTGCCGGCGGAGCGGCTTGCCGCGCTGCGCGCGGCCTTCGACGCCACGATGAAGGATCCGGATTTTCTCGCCGAAGCGCGCACTGCCGATCTCGACGTGCGGCCGGTGGCCGGCGCCGCGGTCGAGGCGCTGATCAAAGAGATCTACGCCTCGCCGCCCGAGGCGATCAAGCTCGCGACCGAGGCGATGCAGGCGAAGCCGTAAGACATCAGCCCCGCCAACCACAGTACCGCGCCAACAAATTCTTTCGGCTCCGACGCACGCATTTGCGCTGCCGGTCGTCAGCCGGCCTCGCAAAATCAGCGGCGCCTCGGGCAAAAGCAGCGTGCTTTCCGACGCTTACGGAAGTGCCGCGGGCAATTTCATTCGCCCTTGACACCCGCTGCGAAGGGCGTAGCTCGGCAAACATCCCGCCCACGTAAGGGACGTCGACCGGTGACGCCGACTGACGGGGCGGGTGCGGTTCCTGCGGGCAGAGGCTCGTCACTTCCGCTCTCGGGCAGTCCGGGCATCGACCCCGCCGGCATTACGACCGGCGCGCGAGGTGCTTCGCTTAAGCGCGACGCCAAGGCGCGGGTAACGCCTGCGCGCTGCATCGCGTGAAGCGCGGCCTGGATTGAGTTTCGGCAATTGGCCGGAGCAAGAGCCGCGGTGGAGCGCCGAGAGGCGAGCGCGCTCCGATGAGCGCGCGGCCGCGCCCGGAGCGCGAGCAGGTGGCAACATCTGATTGCGTGGCGTGGCCCCACGGGACAGTAGCGCCTTTCGGCGCTCCGCCTCCCTTTATTTTTTGGAGGCAGAACATTCTTGGCTGTGGTGCGGAAAACTCGGGTGCAAAAAGCGCATCGCGAGAACGAGATTGCTTTTCTTTCCGCCCACGCGAGTGGCGGGGGAGGAGCGGAGCTCGCGAAGCGTAGCGACCGGGTGGAGGGGGCGTCGGACTCGACGCTTCGTTATCGCTTGCAGGAAGTTCTCGGAGCAAGAATTAGGAGCGTGCGTGAATGACTGAGCGCTGCCTCTGCGCCCGCGCCCCCTCCACCACCCTCCGCGCGCTTCGCGCGTGCTCGGGTGGTCCCCCTCCCCGCTGCGCGGGGGCGGATGGAGTTAATCCCTCGCCCGATGGAAATCCGGCGTCGGCGGCGGGCCCCAGACATTGGTCTTGCCGCCCTGCCAGGTTTTCGGCCGTTGCGGCGTGTCCTGATGCCACGGCCGCGGCTCGAAATAGCCGAGGTTCTCGTCCACCATCTTGTCGAGCTCGCAGAAGAATTCGATCACCTGATCGTCCGGATTGCGGTGATAGGTGGCGATGTTGTGGCCCGGGCCGTGGCGCAGCGGTCCCCAGATGATCGGGATCTTGCGCTGGCCGAACAGGTCGCAGGAATTCTGCAGGTGGATGAAATCCTTCAGCTCGAAGGCCATGTGATGCATTTTGATGTTGTTGCCGCGGATGAAATTCACCGTGTGGTGATCGGTGTTGCAGCGCATGAACACGAAGAAATCGTCGATCCAGTCGGACACCTTGAAGCCCAGCACCTTCTCGTAGAACTCGGCGGTCTTCTGCGGATCGTCCACCACCCAGGCGATATGGCCGAGCTTGAGCGGGCCGACGCCGTAGTGTTGCAGGTGCTTGCCGAGATAGTTCCATTCCTTGAACAGCGCGATGGTGGTGCCCTTGTTGTCCTTGAACGTCAGCACCGGGCCGATGCCGGGCGTCGAATCGTTGCGCAGCTCGCTCTTGATGCCGTCCTTTTCGAGCTCGCGGGCGAGCACGTTGAAATCGGAGTCGGGCGCGACTTCGAACGACAGCGTGGTGCAGCGCTCGACGTCGCCCTTTTTGAGCTCGATGGCCAAGAGCCCGATCTGGGTGGTGAGGAAGGCGCGGTCCTTTTCGCGCTCGGCGAGCACCAGGCCCATCACCTCGGTGTAATAGTCGATCATCTTCTGCAGGTCGGGCGTCTCGAATGTGGCGTGTCCGATGCGTCTGGGCTTGATCATGTTTCTTCTCCAACCTGCCGGGCGTTTCCCTGAACTCTCGTGGCGGGAATCAATCACCACGGCGGCGCGAACTCAAGGCCGTGGTGCAGGCGCATATGCAAGGCGGTCATTCCAGCGGTCTTGCCAATTGTCCGGGATCGCTGTTTTGTCGCCGGCAACGTTTTTGCGCATCAGGGAGTGAACGCACATGGCAGGCGCCAAATCGGCTGGCTACAAGCTCGCGACGTATAAATCGAGCGACGGGCCGCGGGCCGGCATCATCGTCGGCAACGAGGTGTTCGACGCCGCCAAGCTCACCGGCAAGGCGGGCTATGCCACGGTGATGGGCATTCTCGCCGACTGGAAAGCCGCCGAGCCGGCGCTGAAGAAGGCCGCCGCCGGCGCCGCGAAGAGCCGGGCCAAGCGCCAGCCGCTCGCCAAGACCAAGCTGCTCGCGCCGCTGCGCTTCCCCTCGGCGATCTACTGCGCCGGCGCCAATTACGGCGATCATGCCGCCGAAATGGCGGCCAAGGAGGGCAATCCGCCGCCGCCCGATCCGCATACGCTGGGCCACAAGGCCTGGCATTTTCTCAAGGCGTCGGGCGCCATCACCGATCCGGGCGCGACGGTGAAGATTTCCAACTATGCCAAAAACATGGACTGGGAGATCGAGCTGGCCGCCGTCATCGGCAAGACCGGCAAGGACATCCCGCAGGCCAAGGCGCTGTCCTATGTCGCCGGCTATACCATCGCCAACGACCTCTCGGCGCGCGATCGCGGCCGCCGGGCCGGTGTCCCCGACGCCTCGCCGTTCAAGTGGGACTGGACCAAGCACAAGACCTTCGAGGGCTCCTGCCCGCTCGGGCCGTGGATCGTGCCGGCGAGCGACATCGGCGACCCGCAAAAGCTCGGGCTGAAGCTGTGGGTCAACGGCGTGCTCAAGCAGGATTCCAACACCAGCGACATGATCTTCAACCTGGCCGAGCAGATCGAGCAATTGTCGGCCGGCATGACGCTCTATCCGGGCGACCTGATCCTCACCGGCACGCCGGCCGGCGTCGGCGCCGGCCGCGGCGAGTTCCTCAAGGCCGGCGATGTGGTGAAGCTCTGGATCGAGAAGATCGGCGAGATCGAGAACCGGATGGCGTAGGGCGGGCGTGGCGCCGCCGTAACGGCATGGCAGGGCCCAACTTATGCCCGTCGCGCTGCGGTTCTGGTCTGTGTTAAAAGCATGGGTCGCGGACCGGCGACTGAGTCCGGCCCCATATGGTAAGCAAGCCGCCCCACGGAAACGGCGGACCAGTCAGGGTGAAACGCGAGGTGTAAGGCAGATGGCGGAAAAATTCGTCGCAAAGCTTGCGGAATTCAAGGACGGCGATCGGCGGATCGTCTTTGTCGGCGACAACGAGATCGGCGTGTTCCGGCACGAGGGCGAATTCTACGCCTACAGCAATTTCTGCCTGCACCAGGGCGGCCCGGCCTGCGAAGGCCTGACCATCGCCAAGGTCGAGGAGCGGCTGCGGCCCGACAAGACCTCGATGGGCCTGTTCTTCTCCGAAGACGAGATGCACTTCGTCTGCCCGTGGCACGGCATGGAATACGACATGAAGACCGGCGAATGCGTCAGCGACCGCAAGATGAAGCTGAAGAAATACAAGACCGTGCAAAAAGGCGAGGATCTTTATGTCGTCGCCTAAGCGCGCGGCAAAGATCGTGGCGAAGGCCATTGTTGCAAAGAACGCGGCAAGATCCGCGCAAGCCGCGCCCGGCGGTGGCGCGGCCGCCGCTGAAGCGGACCGAGGTCGCCGGCAACGGCGCTTCCGCCGACGCCAAGAAGCTCGCCGCTACGCTCGAGCGCGGCATCGTCGACGGCAAGCTCGACATGGTGACCGCCGAAGCGCTGCAGAAGCTGATCGCGGCGGCGTGCCGGGTCTATACCGCGCGCCTCGAAGCCGGCGAGCAGTTCATGCCGATCCCAAAAAATTCGATTTCCGCCACCGATGTCATGGTCACGGCGAGCGGATTGTTGAAAGCTGCCGATCTCGCGGTTTTCGAGCTCGGCATGTGGCAGAGTTGGACGGGCGCGCTGATCGGCCGTTCGTTGAGAGGAATTGGAACGCCAGGAGAAACGCTATGGATCTCATCGCTGATCGCGGTCGCCGCGTAACGGTCGAGGAACTCAACACCACGAGGCTGCTGGCTCACGCCCGCAAGCAGGCGCACCAGCGCAACTTCGACGACATGGTGATCGTCGACGTCGACGCCCACCATTACGAGAACGAGAACTACGACGAGTTCCTGCCCTACATGGAAAACGACGTGCTGCGGCAGCTCACCATGTCGGGACGGAAGCGCAACCGCGCCGGCATCACGCCGACCCAGGTCGGCTACCAGGACATGGGCGGCCGCGTCACCCGCTATCCGATGCGCGGCTCGCGAGAAGACCGAGACCAGACCGGCGCCGAGCGCGACGTGCAGCTCGGCCATCGCTGGATGGACGCCATGAGCGTCGATTATTCCTGCCTGTTCCCGACCGGCATGCTCAATATCGGCCTGCATCCGCAGAAGGAGATGGAGACCGAGCTGTGCTGGGCCTACAACCGCTGGCTCACCGAAAAGATCATGCCGGAAGCGGACGACCGCTTCTTTTCGATGCTGTGCCTGCCGTTCAACGATCCCGAAGCGGCGCTGCGCCACGTCGAGACGTTCGGCGACCGCAAGCACGTCGGCGGCTTCATGGTGACCACGGTGCGCTCGCACATGGCGGTCTACGACAACGCCTACATGAAGCTCTATCGGGCGCATGGAAGAGCGCGGCCTGGTGCTGTCGTTCCACTCCGGCCCGAACTGGGGCGAGCCGATCTTCAAGAGCTGCAACCGCTTCATGGCGGCGCATGCGCTCGGCTTCTCCTGGTACAACGTGCTGCATTGCACGAACTGGGTGGTCAACGGCATGGGCGAGCGCTTCCCCAAGCTGCCGGTGATCTGGATCGAATCCGGCCTCGCCTGGGTGCCGTTCCTGATGCAGCGGCTCGACCACGAATACATGCTGCGGCCGTCGGAAGCGCCGCTGCTCAAGAAGAAGCCGTCGGACTATATGCGCGACATGTACTATTCGTCGCAGCCGATGGAGATTCAGGATTACGGCGCGATGGAGTGCACGTTCCGCATGATGAACGCGGAGACGCAGCTGCTCTACTCCTCCGACTATCCGCACTGGGATTTCGACCTGCCGTCGACCATCTACGACCTGCCGTTCCTGTCGGAGAAGGCCAAGCACAACATCCTCGGCGGCACCGCGGCGCGCCTGTTCAAGCTGCCGCCGCGCAACGAGAAGCAGAAGGAGAACCTGCAGAAGTTCGGCAATCTCGCCGCCGCGGCGGCGTGATTTTGCTGCTGGCCCTTGTCGGCCAGAACAGGTTTTGGAATGCTGATGCCCGGCCTCGTGCCGGGCATTGGTTTTTCCGCCCCGCGAAGCGGTGGAGGGAGGCTGCGCGAAGCGCGGCGGAGGGCGCGCCTTTACTCGCCGCCGCAATAAAAAACCGGCCGCAGGAGCCTCTGCTGCCGGTTTTGTCTGCGCTGCCCAGCCACAGGCGCGCAACGCTCAGTTCGTTAACGCTTAGATGGCGTTCTGCAGGATGGTGAAGACGTTGACCAGCTTGACGCCGACGTCCTTGACCGCGGGAATGATGGCCACGGAAATGCCGGAAGCCAACAGACCGTACTCGATCGCCGCCGCGCCGGATTCATTTTTCAGGAAACGCTGCAATTGGATAAGCATGTCTGGTTGCCTCCTAGGACCTGCTTGAGGCGTGATGCAGTAGCACAAGAGGCATGGTAAATAAATCGACATCGAAATTAACAGTGAATATGCACGCATGTTAACGCGCGACCCGACCGGAGAAACTTTATGAAGCTCGGCTTCTTCATCATGCCCGTCCACCCGCTGACGCGTCCCTACGCCGAGACGCTGCGGGAAGATCGCGAGGCCTTCATCCTCGCCGACAAGCTCGGCTACAGCGAAGGCTATTGCGGCGAGCACCTCACCGATCTTGCCGAGAATATTCCGTCGAGCTTGATGTTCTGCGCGTCGCTCGCCGGCTTCACCTCGCAAATCAAGCTCGGCACCGCGGTGGTGAATCTGCCGTTCAACCATCCGCTGCTGGTCGCGACGCAAGTGGCGCTGATCGACAACCTGCTCGAGGGCCGCCTGCTGCTCGGCATCGGCGCCGGCGTCCTGCGCACCGACTGCGAGGCGCTGGAGCATGCTCGACGCCGACCGCGGCGCCATGTTCGCCGAGGCCATCGATCATATCCTGGCGCTATGGGCCGGCGACGCGCCCTATGATCTCAAGGGCAAGTACTGGAACATCTCGACCGGCAAAACGCATGTGGCCGGAGATCGGGCTGGGCAACGTCGTCAAGCCGTTCCAAAAACCGCATCCGCCGATCCTCGGCACCGCGACCGATCCGGACTCCAAGGGTTTGATCGCGCTCGGCCGCCGCGGCTGGTGGCCGATCTCGTCGCATTTCCTGCATCGCAATCACCTCACGAGCCAGTGGAACAATTACGCCAAAGGCTGCGCCGAAGGCGGCCATCGCGCCGACCGCGCCAATTGGCGCGTGGCGCGCTCGATCTTCGTCGCCGATGACGACTAAGACCGCGCGCGCCTATGGCGGCGACGATGCGCAACAGCCCGTACCGGTTCTACATGAACCAGCTCACGGCCAAGCTGCGCAAGGGCAAGAAGCTGGGCGGCTTCAAGGAGCGCCTCGACATGCCCGACGAGGATCTGACGCTCGATTATATTTTCGACAACGTCGTCATCCGCGGCAGCGTCAATCGCGTCGTCGACGGCATTCTGGCGCTGCACGAAAAGATCGGCGACTTCGGCACATTGCTCTATTGCGGCAAGGACTGGGCCGATCCGGCGCTGTCGCGCCGGTCCATGGAGCTGATGGCCGAGAAGGTCATGCCCGCCGTCAACGCCGCGATCGGCAATCGGGTCGCGGCCGAATAATCCCACGCAAGAGCAGAGAACAATGTCGATCAAGACGCAGGACGTCGCCGGCGACGGCCTCTACGGCTATCTGGCGCAGCCGGAGACGGCAGGCAAAGGCGCGTGCTGATCATGCCGACGATTTTCGGCGTCAATCCGTTCGTGCGCGGCTATGCCGACACCTTGGCGCGGGCCGGGCTGACGGCGGCGGTGTGCGATCTTTATTCCGGAGATGCCGCTGCCGGCCAGCTACGAGGAAGCGCTGGCGCGGGCGCGCAAGCTCAACGATGCCATGGCCGACGACATCGAAGGCCGCTGGCTCGACCATTTGCAGCGCGGCGGCGCGTCGCTCGGCGTTCGTCGGCTTTTGCCTCGGCGGCCGCTTCGTGCTCTTGCGCGCCGCGCAGGACCAGCGGATCAAGGCTTGCGCCGCCGCTTATCCGTCGATCGACAATCCGATGCAGCCCAATCAAAGCCTGGACGCGCTGAAGCTTGCGGCGGCCATCGCCTGCCCTGTGCATGTCTGCCAGCCGGGCATCGATCATGTGGCGAGCCCGGAGACCTATCGCACGCTCAGGGACGCGCTGCTCGGCCGCAGTGCCGCGACCGTCATCCAGTATTATCCCGAGGCCGAGCATGGCTTCATGCACCGCAAGGAGCCGGCGGCCAATCCGGCCGCGACCGCCATCGCCTCGCCGCAAGTGGTGGCGTTCCTCGTGGCGTGCCTGAATTAAGCCGGCTGTCGCGCGGCTCCGCATCACTTAAAGGTCGCTGTCACAAAAATCACTGGAACCAGGCAGCGACGCCGGGACTTTAACCATTGGCCTGCCGCGAAATGTGGCAGTGCGGTGACATGGTCTTCAGCCCAATCCCTGGAAATTTCATTTTATAGCCAATGATTATCAATATCTTATGACCGCTTTGTGCGACGCACAAAAATGCTGGATTTTCTGGCGGTCAGCGGGTACACAGGCCGCTTCCAGTAAACAGCAGGGATGGACCCCAGCATGAAGACGATGGTAGCCGCATGCTTTTTGATTGGCCTTACCGCTACGGCCGCCAACGCGATCGATCTCGCCGAACTTGCGCCGTGCAAGCCTGCCGCCGCTAGAATGTGCGATCGCTCCGCCGGCATGTCGTGGAGCAACCTTGATGCGCTGTGGCGCGACGCTCGCCGCCCATAGCTGGCGCATCAGCAGCGATTGCCGCGCGGTGCTCCACAAATACGGACAGCTGTAATCGGCCGGTCGCTAGACCGCGAAATTTTCGAAAAATTCTTGGATGTGCAAAACCCCGGCGCCGCAACGCCGGGGTTTGTGTTTGTCGGGCAGGGCGCCTCTTCCGCCTAGAACAGATGCGAGAAGATAAAGAGACATTATTGCCGTTAGAAACCGAAGAACTTTTCGCGCAGCGCGTCTTCGTATTTTTTCTTCGCAGCCTTCACCTTGCTTCGAATTTCGTCTTCCGCAAAGTGCGCCGCCTCCCATTTATCGACTTCGGCCACCGAATGGTTGACTGACGCAAGCGTCTCTTCCTGCTTGATCGCCGCTATCCATTCCTCGACCGCCGCCTGGTAGGCGGCCTGCATTTGGTCGAGATCCAATGTGTCACTTTCCATCCTACAACTCCGCAGTTGGCTAAATCGTTGTTTGCTCTCGCTCGGGTGCTCAGAACAGGTGCGAGAAGATGAAATAGAGCGTGCCCGAAAGCGCCATCGCCGCCGGCAGCGTCAGCACCCAGGCCAGCACGATGTTGCGGATGGTCGACCATTTGCAGGCCGGAGCCGTTCGCCGCCATGGTGCCGGCGATGCCGGACGACAACACGTGCGTGGTCGACACCGGCAAGCCGTAGCCGTCGGCGGCGGCGATGGTCGCGGCCGCCGTGATCTCGGCGCAGGCGCCCTGGGCGTAGGTCAGATGCGTCTTGCCGATCTTTTCGCCCACCGTGACGACGATGCGCTTCCAGCCGACCATGGTGCCTAAGCCCAGCGCGATGGCGACGACGATCTTCACCCAGCAGCGGGATGAACTTGGTCGCGCTGTCGAGCGAGCCCTTGTAGGCGTTGAGCGTGGCGATGTCCTGGGCGTTGAGATCGCTCTCCTTGTCCTTGACCAGGAAACGGATCGCTTCCGACGCCAGATACATGTCGTTGCGGGTATTGCCGACCTGATCGACCGGCATTTTGGCAATCGAGCCGTATTGCGTGACTTGCTTGGCGATATCGCTCACCAGGGCCGCCAGCGACGGAAAGGTGCCCTCGTTGATCTGATGTTGGGCGACGTAGGCCGTGACGGCGGGCCGTGGATCGCCCAGCACGTCATAGCCGGCGGCCTTGGCGCCGATGACCGCGCTCGCAGCCTGCGAGTTCGTCACGAACTTCTCTATCTGGCTGGCCGGCATGGCGCGGTTGAGCGCGTAGGTGGTCGGCACCGTGCCGATCAGGATCAGCATGATCAGGCCCATGCCCTTCTGACCGTCATTGGAGCCGTGGAAAAAGCTCACCAGCGTGCAGGTCAGGACCAGAATGCCGCGGATCCAGGTCGGCGGCGGCTGATCGCCCTTCGGCTCGGCAAACAGCTCTTTACTGGGAATGACGAACTTCACCACCAGCAGCAGGATCGCCGCGAGGCCAAAGCCGAAGATCGGTGAGAACAGCAGTGCCTTGCCGATCGAGGTCGCCTGCGTCCAATCGACGCCCGAAGTGCCGCTGCGGCCGTGCAGCAGCGCGTTGGTGATGCCGACGCCGATGACCGAGCCGATGAGCGTATGCGAGCTCGAGGCGGGCAGGCCGAAAGACCAGGTGCCGAGATTCCAGATGATCGCCGCGATCAACAGCGCGAACACCATGGCAAAGCCGGCGCTGCCGCCGACTTGGAGGATCAATTCGACCGGAAGCAGCGAGATGATGCCGAATGCCACCGCACCCGACGACCACAAGACGCCGAGCAAGTTGAACATGCCCGACCACACGACGGCGACATTCGCCGGCATCGCGCGGGTGTAGATCACGGTGGCAACGGCGTTCGCGGTGTCGTGGAAACCGTTGACGAACTCAAATCCGAGCGCGATCAGCAGTGCCACGAACAGCAGCAGGAACGGCAGCAAACTGGAGATTTTTACCCCGGCCGCATCGATATCGCTGTAGATGCTGTAGGCTGCGAACAGTACGCGCGGCGCCCACCACACCCATGAATAGGATTGCCGCCAACGGATTGGTGGCGTGGTCAAGCTTCGGCCCGCGTTGCTTCGCCGGCTCGATCGAGCCCGGTAACGCCATATCGCTCATAAGGTCCCCTCCTCACAAAGGACCCAGAGTGTGGTTAGGCTCCATGACGGTCAGATGACGCCGGCATGTCCGGGTCTTCCCCGTCCACATGCCAGCTTGCCGATGACGTTCCGGCCGCTTTATTCGCCCCTGATGCCCGCGGCTTTGATGATGGGCCACCATTTCTCGATTTCGGTTCGCTGCAGCGTGGCGAGCACTTGCGGCGTCATCTGCTCGCGCGGAAACAGCACGCGTCCGAGCGCGGTAAGCCGCTCGCGGATGGTCGGATCGTCCACGGCATCGACGACCGCGGCATTGAGCTTGTCGATGATGGCTTTGGCGTGCCCTTCGGCGCCCAAATGCCGCTCCACACCGAGTCGTAGAAGCCGGGCAGCCCCGCCTCGTCCACGCCCGGAATTTGCGGTGCGCCGGGCAGCCGGTTCTTCGACATCACCGCATAGGTTTTGATCGTGCCGCCCTGAACTTGCGTCAGCGCCGAGATCGCATCGGAAAACGACAGATCGACGTGCCCGGTCACCAGGTCCTGCATGGCTTGGCCGCCGCCGCGATAATGCACGAACTGGAAGCGCGTGCCGGTGACCTGCTGAAATAGAACACTAAAGACATGCTGTGGGCTGCCGACGCCTGCGTCACTGGAGGTCGCCTTGTCCGGATTGGCCTTCAGCCAGGCGATCAATTCCTTCAGGTCGTTTGCCGGAAAATCTTTCCGCGCGCAGATCACCAGCGGGCCGTCGGTGATCGGCGCGATCGGCTCGAAATCCTTTTCGACGTCGTAGGACAGATCGTAGAGCACCGGGTTCACCACATGCGTGCTCCAGATGCCCATGGTGAGCGTGTAGCCGTCGGGCGCAGCGCGGGCGCCGCGGCCGACGCCGATGCTGCCGCCGGCGCCGCCGACGTTCTCGATGATGATGGGCTGGCCCAGGGTTTGCTGCATCTTGGCCGCGATCATCCGCCCGGTAATGTCGAGCGGGCCGCCGGCCGAGAACGGCACGATGACGGTGATCGGCCGCGACGGATAGTCGTCCGCCCGCGCCATCCGCGGCGCCGGCAAGAGCGTGGCGGCTGCGGCAAGTTGCAGAAAGTGACGGCGCGGAATTCTCATGGCCTACCGAAATCGCGCGCGTTGAGCGCCTGCGCCATGCTACACGACCGGCGAGTGTGCGCGGAAGGGCTGCGCTGCTAAGATCGGCTGCGGGGAGGATGAGATCGCATGAGATGTCGAGCGGCGCGGCGCGGCGATCGAGATCGCGCATCTCAATAAGGTCTACGGCAACGGCGCCGCCGCCTTGCTCGCGCTCGACGACATCAATCTGCGCGTCGCGCCCGGCGAATTCCTGTGCATCGTCGGGCCGAGCGGCTGCGGCAAGTCGACCCTGTTGCGCATTCTCGCCGGCCTCGATCGGCAGACGAGCGGCCGCATCGACGTCGCACGCCGCCGGCTGGGCGGTGCAGAACGCCATGGTGTTCCAGGACTAGCGGGCTGTTTCCCTGGATGCGCGTCGCCAGCAATGTCGGCTTCGGCCTGTTCACCCGCGGCGTGCCGGCCGCCGAGCAGGCGGCGCGCGTCGAGGCCGCGCTCAAGCTTGTCGGCCTGACCAAATTCCGCAATCACTTTCCGCACCAGCTCTCCGGCGGCATGCGCCAGCGCGGCGCCATCGCGCGCGCCTTCGTCACCGATCCGGCCATGCTGCTGATGGACGAGCCGTTCGCCGCGCTCGACGCGCAGAACCGCGCCATCCTGCAGGCCGAGCTGGTGCGCATCTGGGAAGAAACCGGCAAGACCGTGGTCTATATCACCCATTCCATCGAGGAAGCGCTGCTGCTTGGGCGACCGCACCGTGGTGATGACGGCGCAGCCGGGCCGCATCAAGGAGATCATCGACGTGCCGTTCCCGCATCCGCGCAACCTGATGGCGCTGTCGGCGAGCGCCGAATTCGGCCGGCTCAAGCTCGACATCTGGCGGCTCCTGGAGGACGAGGTCAATCGCGCGCGGGCGGAGATCGAACGATGAGCGGGCCGTCGGAAAAATGGCGCGAGCGGCTGCTCTACCTGATCTCGCCGATCGGATTGCTGTTGCTCTGGCAGATCCTGGTCGGGCTTGGCTTCGGCGATCGCCGCTTCATCCCGACGCCGAGCGACATCGCGGCGCGGTTCTGGCAGCTCACGCTCAGTGGCGAGCTTGCGGTGAATACGCTGGCGACGCTTGTGGCGCGTCGTCGCCGGCTTCGTCATCGGCGTCGTGCCGGCGATCGCGGTCGGCCTGGTCATGGCGATGTTCCGGCCGGTGCGCATCTTCTTCGATCCGCTGATCGCCGCGCTGTTTCCGATCCCGAAGGTGGCGCTTGATGCCGCTCCTGCTGCTCGCCTTCGGCTTCGGCGATGCCTCGAAGATCGCGCTGGTCGCCATCGGCGTGTTCTTTCCGGTGATCGTCAACACCTATGCGGGCGCGGCCAATATCGAGAAAATCTACTGGGACGTCGCGCGCAATTACGGCGCGAGCCTTTGGGTGATGTTCACGCGCATCGTGTTCTTCGGCGCGCTGCCGATGATCTTCGCCGGCCTGCGCATCGCGGTCGCGGTGGCCTTCATCGTGCTGGTCGCCGCCGAATTCGTCTCCACCAAGGTCGGCATCGGCTACATGATCTGGAATTCCTGGGAGCTGCTGCAGGTCGATTCCATGTTCGTCGGCATCGTGGTGATCGGCCTCCTCGGCCTCGTCACCTCGGCATTGCTGGCGGAGCTCGAGCGCAAGGTCATTCCCTGGAAGACCGAGGACCGCTGAAGGCGCCGGATCCATGTCGCAGGGCATCTTCATCAGCTATCGGCGCGACGATACCCGGGCGATTGCGGGCCGGCTCTACGAGGCGCTGAAAGCGGCGTTTCCGAAGAAGAAGATTTTCTTCGACGTCGATATTCCCGAGCCGGGCACCGAGATCATCGCCAAGATCGTGCGCGAGCTGCAATCGAGCCAGGTGGTGATCGCGCTCATCGGCCCGCAATGGAACGCTAACAACCGCCTCGACAGCACGCATGATTTCGTCCGTCGCGAGCTCAAATCCGCACTCGATCTGCGCCAGCAGGACGGACTTAAAGTGCTGCCCGTCCTGGTCGATGGCGCCAAAATTCCGGCAGACCGGTTGCCGAGCGATCTCATCGCCATCGGCGAGCTGGAATATCTCGAAATCACCCACGACGGCGACGTCGGCAAAATCGTCGAAGGCGCACGCCGGCTGCTGCCGCCCTATTGGGTGGGCAGCTACGACGACATCGTGCGCTGGCGTTGGGATTGGGTGGATTTCCTGAAACATCTCATCAAGCTCGACGTCGACGAGGTGCCGACCATCGATGCCGCGCCGCGCCATCCGTTGCGCCGGCTGCGGCAGGGCGTCCATCGTTGTCTCGAGCGGCTGGGATTGCGCAGCAAGGATCCGGGCGACGAGGGAACGCCCGAGCAATGGGCCATCATCTTCGAGCATCATCCGCAGACATGGCGGATGGTGCTCGACAAGAGCGATGACATCGTCGCCTATTGGCATGTCGCGCCGCTCAAGACCGAGGACTATGACAAGCTCATCGCCGGCCGCTTCAAGGCCGGCATGGTGACCTATGACCGGCTGACCTTGTTCGAGAACAAGGGCGGTCATTACAACCTGTTTTTTGTCATCACCGTCGTCAACAATGCGCATCGCAACGCGGCGCTGTACCGCCAGCTGTTCTTCTCGTTTTTCGATGTGCTGGAAAAGCTCGCCGCGGCCGAGCCGCCGGTCTTCGTCACCGAAGTGGCGGCCGACGTCTGGACGCCTGAGGGCATCAAGCTCGCCGAAGGTTTCGGCATGAGACGCGTCGGCCGGCGTGCCGACGACGCCAAGATTCTCATCTACACGGTGGCAATCACCGACGTCCTCAACGACGCCATTGCCCAAAAGCGCTTCCAGGATTTGCGCGAACGCTATAGGGCGGCCGGCTTCGCGCTCGATCGGCAAGCGGGCGAAATCCGCGACGCGCGCAGCGCGCGGGCCTGACAACCTGCGCCTACTTGTCGCGCCGCCGCCGAAGCGCAAAAATCGCGCAAAGGGCCTATTAAAATCCTCAACAAACCCGTCGGGAGGAGACCATCCGCCGTTTTGAACGCGTCACGCCCCTTCCGCGTCGCAAATTTCTGGCGGCAACAGCCGGCGCCTTTGTTGCTTTTACGTTTCCGCGCCGGGCGTCCGCGCTCGATTATCCGACGCGGCCGGTGCGCCTGATCGAAGGCTATGGCGCCGGCGGCACGCCAGATCTGGTGTCGCGGCTGATCGGCAACTGGCTTTCGCAGCAGCTGGGTCAGCCGTTCGTCGTCGAGAACAGGG
The DNA here is from genome assembly GCA_963831975.1 of uncultured Alphaproteobacteria bacterium. Classification (GTDB taxonomy): domain Bacteria; phylum Pseudomonadota; class Alphaproteobacteria; order Rhizobiales; family Xanthobacteraceae; genus BOG-931. The sequence goes on along the minus strand of CAWHSO010000006.1, from coordinate 305,778 downwards.
ACGGCGCCAGCGGCAATATCGCGACCGAAGCGGTCGTCTACGCCGCGCCGGACGGCTATACGCTCCTCACAGTCGCGTCGGCGAACACCATCAATCCGGCGCTCTATCATGACCTCAATTTCAATTTCGTCCGCGATATCGCCCCGGTCGCCGGATTGTTGCGGGTGCCGCTGGTGCTCCTGGTCAATCCGTCGTTCCCGGCCACGACGTTTGCGGAGTTTCTCGCCTACGCCAAGGCGCATCCGGGGACGATCAATATCGCCACCCCCGGCAAGGGCACGCCGATGCATGTCGGCGTCGATCTGTTGAAGATGATGAGCGGCATCGACATCGTCGAGGTGCCCTATCGCGGCCCGGCGCCGGCTTTCGTCGATCTGCTCGCCGGACAGGTGCAGGCCTTCATCATCACCGTGCCGGCGTCATTCGGTTACGTGAAGGCCGACAAATTGCGGGCGCTGGCGGTGCTCAGCGCGGCACGGCTCGACGTCTGGCCGGACACGCCGACGATCGCCGAATTCGTGCCCGGCTATGAAGCGTCGGCCTGGGACGGCATCGGGGCGCCGATCAAAACGCCGAAGGACATCGTCGACAAGCTCAATACCACCATCAACGCCGGTCTTGCCGATCCGGCATTGCAGGCGCGCATCAAAGATCTCGGCGGCGAGCCGATGCCGATGACGCCCGCGGAGTTCGCCAAGTTCATCGCCGACGATGCCGCCAAGTGGGATAAGGTCGTCAAATTCTCCGCCGGCAAGGCGAACTGAACGGCGGCCGGCATGGGCGTTGGCATGAAACTTCCGCGCCGACAGTTTCTGCATCTGGCCGCCAGTGCTGCGGCGCTGCCGGCGCTGCCTCGTATCGCGCACGCCGATGCCTATCCGAGCCGGCCGGTGCGCATGCTCGTCGGCTCCACTCCCGGCGCCGCACCCGATGTCGTCGCGCGACTGTTCGGCCAATGGCTTGCGGAGCGGCTTGGCCAGCCATTCGTGGTCGAGAACCGCCCCGCCGGCGGTGGCAATCTCGCCGCCGAGCCGGTCGTGCGCGCGCCGCCGGATGGCTACATGTTGCTGGTGTTCTCGGCGTCAAACGCGATCGACACGACGCTGCTCGATACGCTGAACTTCAATCTTGCACGCGACATCGCGCCGGTCGCAGGCCTGATCGATCTGCCGATGCTGCTCCTGGTCAACCCGTCCTTCCCGGCCAAAACGCTGTCGGAGTTCATCGCCTACGCCAAAGCCAATCCGGGCAAGGTCAATATCGGCACGCCGCCGGTCGGCAGTCCGCAATACGTCAGCGGCGCGCTGCTCGAGATGATGACGGACACGAAACTCGCCGTTATTCCTTATCGCGGTGGCCCCGCGGCTGTAACCGATGCGATCAGCGGGCAGATCCAGGGCGTGATCGGCACCGTGCTGCTGGTCATGGCGCAAGCCAAAGCAGGAACGCTACGCCCCTTGGCCGTTACGTCGAGGACACGCTCCGAATTGCTTCCGGACGTGCCGGCGATGGCCGAATTCCTGCCAGGCTATGAAGCCAGCCAATGGATCGGCATCGGCGCGCCGAAAAATACGCCGGCTGCAATCGTCGATAAGCTCAACGTCGAAGTCAATGCCGCGCTCGCCGATCCGGCGATGAAGGCCAAGGTGACGGCGCTGGGCGGCATGGTGCTGCCCGGCTCGGCGGGCGAGTTCGGCAAGTTCGTCGCCGACGAGACCGTGAAGTGGGCTAAGGTCGTAAAATTCTCCGGTGCGAGAGCGAACTGATGAAAGTGCACATGAAACTTCCCCGCCGTCGATTTCTGCGTCTCGCCGCCGGCATCGCCGCTCTTCCGGCGCTGCCGCGTGTCGCCAGCGCGGAGACTTATCCGACGCGGCCGGTTCATTTGATCGTTCCCGTTCCGGCCGGCGGCACCTTCGACATCGTCGCGCGCCTGGTCGCGCAATCGGTATCGGAGCGGCTCGGCCAGCAGATCGTCATCGAAAACCGCGGCGGCGCCGGCACCAATATCGGCACCGCCGTGGTGGCGCATGCGACCCCCGACGGCTACACGCTGCTGCTCGCCGGCTCCCCGGGCGCGATCAACGCCACGCTCTACACCAACCTCGATTTCAGCTTCGCGCGCGACATCGTGCCGGTCGCCAGCATAGAGCGCGCGCCGCTGATCATGGCGGTCAATCCGGCGTTCCCGGCCAAGACGGTTGCGGAATTCATCGCTTACGCCAAGAGCAATCCCGGCAAGATCAATATGGGCTCGGGCGGCGTCGGCTCGACCGGCCACGTGGCCGGCGAACTGTTCAACCTGATGGCGGGTCTCAAAATCGCCCACGTGCCGTATCGCGGCGAGGCGCCGTCGGTCACCGACCTGCTCGGCGGCCAGATCCAGGTGATGTTCAGCACGCCCGGCTCGGTCATGAATTTCGTCAAGGCCGGCACGTTGCGAGCGCTCGGCGTGACCAGCAGCAAACGGATGGAGGTTTTGCCGGACGTGCCGGCGATCGCCGAAACCTTGTCCGATTACGATGCAGTGTCCTGGGCCGGTATCGGCGCGCCTGTCGGCACCCCGCCCGAGATCGTCGATAAACTGAACAAAGAGACCAATGCGGCGCTCGCCGATCCCAACGCTCAAGGGCAAGCTCGCCGAATTCGGCGCCATCGTGATGACCGGCTCGCCCGCCGATTTCCGAAATTTCATCGCCGCCGAAATCGAGAAGTGGGGCAAGGTCGTCAAGTTCGCGAACCTCAAGCCGGAATAAAGCTCGATCCGTCGGCTATCGGCTGCGCCGCTCACGCCGCGCGCGGCACGGCGCGGAATTCCTTGGCGCTCGCCATGGCCCAGGCGGTTTCGAACCGCTTGTCGCTGGTGCCGGCGATCAATTCGCCCGGCGTCAGGGTCGGATAAAGCTCGGTGAAGCTCTTCACCTCGTTGGGCGAGACGCGGCGCGAAAAATGCGCCGGCGAGAATTGGGTCGGATGATCGAGGCCGGCGGCGGCGACCAGCTCGGCCAGCGCCTCGATGGTGGCGCGCTGGAAATTGAACACGCGCTCGGCCTTGTCGGGCACCACCAGCGCGCGCTGGCGCACCCGGTCCTGGGTCGAGACGCCGGTCGGGCATCTGTCGGTGTGGCAGGACTGCGACTGGATGCAGCCGAGCGCGAACATGAAGCCGCGCGCCGAATTGCACCAGTCGGCGCCGAGCGCCATGACGCGGGCGATGTCGAAGGCGCTGATGATCTTGCCGGCGGCGCCGAGCTTGATGCGGTCGCGCGCATTGATGCCGATCAGCGCGTTGTGCACGAAGTTCAATCCTTCGCGCATCGGCATGCCGAGATGGTCGGTGAATTCCAGCGGCGCCGCGCCGGTGCCGCCTTCCTTGCCGTCGACGACGATGAAGTCGGGATAGATCTCCGTCTCCAGCATCGCCTTGCACACGGCGAGGAATTCCCACGGATGGCCGATGCAGAGCTTGAAACCCGCCGGCTTGCCGCCGGACAGCTCGCGCATCTTGGCGATGAACTGCATCATCTCGATCGGCGTCGAGAACGCCGAATGGCGCGACGGCGAGATGCAGTCGACGCCCTCCGGCACGCCGCGGGTGGCGGCGATTTCCGGGCTGACCTTGGCGCCGGGCAGCACGCCGCCATGGCCGGGCTTGGCGCCCTGGCTGAGTTTGAGCTCGACCATCTTGATCTGGTCGTTCTTGGCATTGTCCGCGAATTTCTCGGCGCAGAACGTGCCGTCGGCATTGCGGCAGCCGAAATAGCCCGAGCCGATTTCCCAGATGATGTCGCCGCCGTTCTTCGCGGTGATAGGGGCTGTAGCCGCCTTCGCCGGTATCGTGGGCGAAATTGCCCTTCTTGGCGCCGCCGTTGAGCGCGCGGATGGCGTTCGAGCTGAGCGCGCCAAAACTCATCGCCGAAATATTGAAGATCGAAGCCGAATAGGGTTTTGTGCAATCCGGCCCGCCGATGGCGACGCGGAACGGCTCCTTGACCACGGGCTTCGGCGCCATCGAATGGTCGAGCCACTCGTAGCCGGCAGCATAGACGTCGTTCTGCGTGCCGAACGGCCGCTTGTCCAAGGCCTTCTTGGCGCGCTGATAGACGATGGCGCGCTTGTCGCGGGAGAACGGCGTGCCGTCCTTTTCGCTTTCGAGAAAATACTGGCGGATCTCGGGGCGGATCTCTTCCAGGATGAAGCGGATATGCGCCATCAGGGGATAGTTGCGCAGCACCGCGTGCCGGGTCTGTAATATGTCGTGGATGCCGAGGAGCGCGAGTGCCGTAAACAGAAAGAGTGGGATCACGACATAGATCGACGAATAGCCGTCGAGATCGGCAAAGAGCAGGATCAAGGCAATCGCGACGACGGACGTGAGGACGAGGAACCGTGCCGTCAGTGGCAATAACAAGGCGTTCATGAAACCACCCCCCGGATAGGCAGGAATCACATCGGCGAGTCTAGCCCCTCGCTCGCGTTCCTACGAGTAATACGCCGCGAACCTTTACAGTTTGATGAGGGCTCGGGCGCCTGCGTCAGTCGCACCCCTCCACGGGCTTATGGAAGTCGTGTAGCTTCGCCGCAAAATAACCGGCGCAGTGGGGGAAATCGGATGAAATCCGACCGTCGTGGATTTTTGGCCTTGGCGGCCGGTGCCGCCGGTCTCGCCGTAGCGCCCGGCGTGTTGCGGGCGGACACCTATCCGTCGCGGCCGGTCCGGCTGGTGCTGCCGTTTCCGCCGGGCGGCGTGTTCGACATCGTCGGGCGGCCGTGGGCCGACAAGGTCAGCAAGAGCGGGACGCTCGGCACGGTCTTTGTCGAGAACCAGCCCGGCGCTGGCGGCTCGGTGGCGGCGGCTTCGGTCGCGCATTCGGCGCCGGACGGCTACACGATATTTCTCGGCACCTCCTCGATCCACCTCGCCGAGATGGTGCTGCGCGAGCACCCGCTGCTCGATCCAATGAAGGAACTGGTGACGGTCTCGATGGTGGCGATCACCTGCTTCGGCATTGCCGTGCATCCTTCCGTGCCGGCGCAGAATCTGAAAGAGCTCGTCGATTACGTGAAAGCAAATCCCGGCAAGCTGTCCTATGGCTCTTCGGGCGCCGGAACGCTGAATCATCTTAGCGGCGAATTGCTCAAATCGCTGGCTGGCATCACCGACCTGCCGCACGTGCCGTACCGCGGCGCGGGGCCAGCGCTGGCCGACGTGATCGCCGGACAAATCCCAATCGTGATTCCCGCCATGACCAGCCAGGTGCTCGAATTTCATCGCGCCGGCCGGCTGCGCTTGCTGGCGATCACCAATCCGACCCGTCTGCCGATCGCGCCGGAAATTCCGACGGCGGTCGAGACTGTTCCGGGCCTCGTCACCCAGCAGGTGCTCGGCTTGTTTGTTCCGGCCGGCGTGCCGCAGCCGATCATCGCGCAGATTGCCGCGGCCAATGCCGCGGCGATGGCGGACAAGGTTTATACGCAATCGCTGGTCGATGCCGCGGTCATCCCGGTGCCCGATTGGACAGTGGACGAGATTCAATCAGTTCATGAAGGACGACGTCGCGCGCTGGTCGCCGCTGGTGAAAGCGATCGGCGTCAAGCTCGATTGAACGCTTCGCTGCCATGAAAACTCCGCGCCGCCAATTTTTGCGTTTGGCTGTAGGCGCGGCCGCGCTGCCGGCCGCCGCGCGCATCGCGCGCGCCCAGGCCTATCCGACGCGGCCGGTGCGGTTGCTCATCGGCTTCAACGCCGGCGGCGCTCCCGACGTGGTCGCACGGCTGTTGTGTCAATGGCTGTCGGAGCATGTCGGTCAGAATTTTCTGGTCGAGAACCGGCCCGGTGCCGGCGGCAATATCGCTGTCGAGGCAGTCGTGCGGTCGCCGGCCGACGGCTATACGCTTCTGCAGGTCGGCTCGCCGAATTTCATCAACGCCTCGCTCTATAAGGACTTGAAATTCGATTTCCTGCGCGACATCGCGCCGGTCGCCAGCATCGGCCGCAACCCCTTCGTGATGGTGGTGAACCCGTCGTTTCCGGCCAAAACCGTGGCCGAGTTCATCGCCTATGCCAAGGCCAATCCCGGCAAGATCAACATGACGTCGACCGGCACCGGCAACCTGACCCACGTGGTCGGCGAGCTGTTCAAGATGCTGGCCGGCGTCGACATGCTTCATGTGCCGGGCCGCGGCGAAATGCAGGCGCAGAGCGACCTGCTCGCCGACCGCGCGCAGGTCATGTTCGATCCGATCGTGTCTTGCCTCGGCTACATTAAGGCCGGCCAGTTGCGGGCGCTCGGCGTCACCAGCGCGGCGCGGCTTGCGACGCTGCCTGACGTGCCGTCCGTTGTCGAAACCGTGCCCGGTTTCGATGTGAACGGCGCGCTGGGTATCGGCGCGCCGCAAGGCACGCCGGCCGAGGTGGTTGCCATCCTTAATGACAAGATCAATGCCGCGCTCGCCGATCCCGCCATCAAGGCGCGGCTGGTCGATTTCGGCTTCGTGCCGACGCCGATGCCGGTCGCGGAATTCGGCGGCCTGATGGCCGCTGAGACCGAGCGGTGGGCCAAGGTGATCCAGGCGGCCAACATCAAGCCGGAGTGAAGAGGGCGTTTGGCCAGCAATGCTTTGAGCGAGATAGCCCGCATCAGTGAAACGAGATGCGAAATAACGCGTGAAGAGATAAACTCCGGATGTTACTTCGCTCAGTCCAGTTAAGGTTGCTGATCGTTAGAGGCGTTCATGGCCGTCCGTAATTGGGATTCACGACGGGCCAGACAAGAAATGGCTCGGCTGACCGCCCCCGGCGTGCTTGGCTTCTATACTCATTTTGAAGCAACCGAAGTGTTTGTCACACAGGGTCAAAGCGCTCCTCTGAACGTCTTTTCCATTCTGGTCGCGGAAGAGCGGCTACCCGACGCTGCCGAGGAGCCACGTCTTCTGAATCCAAAGCGCATCAAAATTAGATCGCTGCCTGATTGGAACTTCGGCACCAAACGTTACGTGAAACCGATCGCGGACCTTGTGCCGCTCTTTGATACGCTATGTGACGCTAAAGTCTGGAGAGGTTCGTGTGAGCCGCTGCAGGTCGGCGATCTCGTAACCATTCCCACACAGTTCGTCCCGCCCGACAATTCTGGCCCGGTGCCGTGGAATCGGGTGCTCAAGAATAATTTCTGGAACGGATCGCACGTATTTGAATGGGCCGACGCCAAGAAGGCTGCCCTTGAAGCATTGTTCGATGATTCCCCCCGATTGCAGGAGCTTTCGGAGGCGATCCGCCAATTCGTGCCTATGGGGCTGGCGAGCCTGTCCGATCGGCTCGGCAATATTGTCGTGCAGCTCCCCGTCGCTGTTCTCATGTCGAAATTCGCGGAACTCCGAGCGTCAGGGGATTTCACGGTCACGATCGGCTGGCACCCCAAGGCACCCCCACGTCCGTTGAGGGCGTCCTGCATCATGAACTATGACGACGCGATCCCGGCTTTTAACTCCGTGACCGTCCAAGCGACCGAAGCGGTGCTGCCGATGCATGACGGCCGAGGATTGCATCGCGGTACTTTGTGGGATGACGAGAACCGGGTGTTACTCGCCGCGACCGGCGACATGGCATTCATCAATACCGTTATCATGAATATGCATTTGCCCGACCCGGAGCCACGCGTATTCACTGTGCCGGACGGGCACGGAGGCGAGAAGACAATTCGCTTGGGCCTTACCCCGAAGCCCATCAAAAGCGTGGTCGGGGAACCGGAGATCAATCCCGCCGGAGATTGGACGCAGCGGCGCATATATCAGGAAGAGACTGATCGGTTGCACGCGGAACGACGCTTCGTTCAATACAAGCCTGAGCTAGGCCAAAGTCTCCGTGAGAACGCACTGGAAGACGTACGTTTTCTCATCAACCGGCATGGCGAGGAAGGCGTTTGGCTATGGGACCAGTTTCTTAACGCCGACGATGTTATCAACACGCTTTTTCACTGTCGGTTCTTCGGAGCCGATCTTCGCGCCTTAACCGCCGGATACAGTCCGCCCGGCGAAGGCCAGTCCACGCAGACCGAGGGTTCATTACCACCAAACGCCCAATTCGCCACAGACCAACGCACGAAGCTGACGGGTATCAAATCAAATCTTCGGGGCCTCCGCTTGGAATTTCGCATGCGAACGGGTTCTGCCGGTTGGGCATTCCATGATCGTTTTGTGATCTTTCCCGCCGCCGAACGCGGTGCGCTGGCTTGGTCGCTTGGAACATCGGTCAATAGTCTTGGCAGACAGCACCATATCTTGCAGCGGGTCGACGACGGGCAGCGCATTAGAGATGCATTCGCCGAGCTTTGGGATGCACTCGATCAGCCCGAGCATTTAATTTGGAAGACCCCATGAGTAGCGGGAACGATCAACTCGCAAGGGCAGTGCGGGAAGCCGCGGCGGACGGAGAAATCACCGCGCCAGCCGGACTTATCGCATTGATCGACAGCCTCGAAAACTCACTTCAAGCCCTTCAAAGCATGGATCGCGCCAACGAATTGTTCGATGCGCTCGATGGGGAATTTGGCTATATTCGATTTAGTTTCTTGGCCAGCGCACGCATTCCTGCGACTCAAATGCAGCCGGCTGATCAACTCCGTTACGTGTCGCTCCTTCGCTGGCTCATCCACGAATTTCGCGTCTGGCGAAGTGCCGACGATCCTCGCCAAGACAAGCTTGTGGCGGCATTCGTTGTCGCACAAAGGTACGACTCCGATAATGGGTTGTGGAACCTGCTTCCTAATGAGATCGGCGAAAATGTCGACCTCCTCGATCACATCAAGCGTCTAATTGCCTCCTTCGCTGTTACTTTCGACGCGCGGCCGGGAGCGCAGGTGTCGATATGGGAAGGTGAGGCAGTCGAGGAATTCAAGCGAGCCGACGCGGAAGGCGATTGGGTTGCCGTCATCCGGGGCTGGCAACAATTTCGCCGTCAGCTCTTTTTCGCAAATACTCTCCAAATACAAGCGGTGCGGTTGCTTCATCGCTACAGCTTTGCGCGCCTCGTCGAAGGCGTGGCGAATTTACGCCAGACGCCCGTCACGATGCAGATCGCGGGCGTGCTGACCATCGAGCAAAGACTGCATCTGGCGATTGGAAGCAATAATCCCCATGTCCAAATCGCTTCCATGTATCGGACGCTTACCGACCGAAGACCGCAGAACCTCAGCGATGTGGACAAGGAATTTCTGACAAAGCTGTTGCTCAAAGTGGCCAACGATACTTCGCGATGGGCACAATGGATGAAAGTATTCGTCGGTTATCCGGCACTTCAGGTTCCGTTGGGGCAGGCGTTGGCGATTGTGCCAGACACCGCAATTGACGGATATGTCAATTCAATCCGGCTATTCCCGTGGACGATTAAATATAACGCGAGCCGCCTTTTGGTCGCAGAATGTCTGCGCGAATTTCGCGCGCGCGCCTTATTGGAGCGACGCAAAATTTTGTGGAGTTGCGCTCATGAGCGGTGGCGCCGTTGGGACTTCGGTTACGGTGACCCGAACCAACACCTGAATGCGATCAACCGGTCCGATTTGGATTACGCGATCGTGGGTTACGCTACCGAGTGTTTGGACGAGGTTGGAAGAGACAATGCCTTGAATGCCATCCGCGCAGAGGCTCAAACGCTTGAACATCATTGGCATGGATCGGTCACCGATATTCTCGCCGCGTGGTATCGCTTGGTTTCCCGCTTTCAGCCATACGCGCATGCTGCCTATATCAAGGTCAATGATGAAGACTGGCTAGGAATGGCACGTGTCTATTTTCTATTTGATATCGAACAGAGCAAATACATCATGATGATGTACAATATGACGTGGCCGCCTGCGATCGGATAAATCGAGCGATCGATTGCGTTTATGAGTTTAGGAGGCTTTTGCTAGACGTCATCCCGACTGAGCAGCGCCTTGAGCCGCTGCGGCGTAACCGGAAGCTCGCGCACCGCGCCGGGAATGCCGATGGCATCGTCGATGGCCGAGGCAATCGCGGCGCCGACGCCGGTGATGCCGCTTTCGCCGGCGCCCTTGATGCCGAGCGGATTGAGCGGGGTGGTGTAGTCCTCGCGCAGCAGCACGTCGGGCTCCGGCGTCTCGTGCATCGCCGGGAGCAGATAATCGGCGAAGGTCACCGCGAGCGGATCGCCGCGCTCGCTGTAAGTGAATTCCTCGAACAGCGCGCCGCCGAGCCCCTGCGCGAAGCCACCGACGATCTGGCCCTTGACCAGCGCCGGATTGATCGCTCGTCCGATGTCGTAGGCGATGGCGTATTGCTCGATGGCGACGCCGCCGGTGTCGCGATCGACCCGCACCACGGCGACGTGACTGCCATAGGGATAGACTTGGTGCTCGGTCTTGAACCAGCCTTCGGCGGATAGCCCCGGCGTGCGTTCGCCCAGGGTCTTGGTGCCGGGCGCGAGATTTTGCGCGATCTTGCCGAGGCTGATCGAGGGGCCGGCGCTGCGGTCGCGGCGAAAAACTTCGCCATCGGCGATGTCGAGGGCGTCGGGCGTGGTTTGCAGCAGTTCGGCGGCGACTTCGAGCGCCTTCTTGCGCACGTTCAGCGCCGCGATATGCGTCGCCGATGCCGTCATCACCGTGGCGCGCGAGGCGTGCGCGCCGATGCCGAACGGGATGCGGTCGGTCTGACCGTGGATCACGCGGCAGCGCCGGTAATCGACACCGAGCACGTCGGCGGCGACTTGCGCCATGACGGTTTCAAAGCCCTGGCCGATCGAGGCACCGCCGGTGACGACTTCCACCGCGCCCGAGGTGTCGATGGAGATTTTCACGCCGTCGGTCGGGCCGAGCCCGCTCTTTTCCACGAACATGGCGATGCCGATGCCGACCAGCTCGCCGGCCGCTCTGCGCCGCTTCACGTCGGCATTGAGCTTGTCCCAATCGATCTTGGCGAACAGCTTGTCCAACAGCCCGACATAGTCGCCGGTGTCGTAGTGGATTTCCTCGCCCAGCGCCTCGAGCGGGCGCGGGTAGGGCATTTCCGCCGCGCTGATCGTATTGCGCCGGCGAACTTCAATGCGGTCCATGCCGAGTTGGGCCGCGATGGCGTCGACCAGGCGCTCGCGCACGAAAGTCGTCTCATAGCGGCCGGGTGCGCGATAGGTCGCTGCCGGCGTCTTGTTGGTCAGGCGGAAGTGGCCGATCGAGCGGTAGGCCGGAACGCGATAGGGGCCGGGCAATATGCCTGCCGTCATGTGCACGACTCTCGCGGCATGAGTGCGCACATAGGCGCCCTGGTCGTGGAAATAGAGGTCGTCGATGGCGAGGATGACGCCGTCGGCATCGACCGCGGCGCGGATCTTGTGCAACTGTTGGCGCGAATGATTGGCCGCGATCAAATGCTCGCGCCGGTCTTCGATCCATTTCACCGCGCGGTTGAATTTCTTTGCGGCGACGCAGACCAGAACATCTTCGGGATAAAGCTCGCCGCGGATGCCGAAGCCGCCGCCGACATGGGATTCGTGGACATGAATCCCGCTCGGCGGAATTTTGAGCATGCGCGACAGCAGTTCCTGATTGCGATGCGGCACCTTGGCGGCGCCGTGCAATTCGAGAATGCCGCGCGCTGAGTCGTAGCGGCCGATGGCGCCGCGGGTCTCCAGCGGCACGCCGGAATGCCGGCCGACGGCAAGCTCGACCGCGACGACGTGCTTGGCGGTGCGGAACACGGCATCGACGTCGCCGTAGCCCTGGCGGATGATCGCCGCCTCGCTGCTATGGCCCGGCGAAAATTCCACCGGCGCCGCCTGGGCGTCGAGCTGCGGCGGCAATTCCTCGATCTGCATCGCGACGAGGTCGGCGGCGTCTTCGGCGGTGTAAGGATCTTCGGCGAACACCGCGGCGACCGGCTCGCCGACATAGCGCACAAACCCGTTGGCCAGGACCGGCTGACGATACGGATCGAGCGCCGGGATAGAGCCCTCGCGAAAATCGATCGGCGGCACGTCGGTGATGTCGGCGGCGCTCCACACCGCAAACACGCCGGGGAGCGCCCGCGCCGCGGACAGATCGAGCGAGACAAAGCGGCCATGGGCGTGCGCCGAGCGCACCATGCGCATGTGCAGCTGATGCGGGAAATTGATGTCGCCGGCAAATTCACCACGGCCCGTGACCAGCGGCGGGTCTTCCAGCCGCGTGACCGATTGACCGATCCACGGCATTTTCGCCGCCGCGCTGTTCATGCCGCCGCGCGTTCGAGCGCCCGGCGTGTCACAGCGAGTACGAGATCACGCCGAAACTCGGCGCTCGTGGTCGCATCTTCCATGGCATCGACCGCGGCGGTCGCGGCTGCCGCCGCGGCGCGGAACGCTTTGTCTCCCGGCGCGGCGCCTGTTAGCGCGCGCTCGGCTTCGGCAATGCGCCGTGGATTGGGCTCGGCGCCGCCGACCGCAACGCGCGGCTCGACCATTTTGCCGCCTTCGACGCGATAGACACCGAGCGCCGCCGCCATGGCAAAATCGCCGGCACGGCGGCTGAACTCATAGAAGCCGCAGCGCGTGTCCGCGGCGAGCATCGGCAGGCGCGCCTCGACGAGCAATTCGTCGTCACGCAGTGCCGTGGTCATGATACCCTGGAAGAAATCGCGCGCGGCGATGATCCTTTCGCCGCGGGCGCTCTTCGCCACCACTTCGCCGTCGAGCGCCGCGAGCACCAAGCACCATTCGGACGAGGGATCGGCGTGGGCCAGGCTGCCGCAGAACGTGCCGCGGTTGCGGATCGGATAGTGCGCGATGTGACGCACCACGTCGGTGAGCAATTTTCCGAGCGGCCCATCGCAAACCGGGCGATGAAACGCCGCGTGGCGCACGCAGGCGCCGATCGCAAGCTTGCCGTCGGTCACTGCGATGCGATCGAGCGCCGCGACGCCGTTGATATCGACGAGATGGCCCGGCTTGGCGAGCCGGAACGCCATGGTCGGCACCAGGCTCTGGCCGCCGGCGAGGACGCGGCCGTCTTCCGGCGCGACCTCGGCGAGGAGCGCCACTGCCTCGTCAATCGTTTTCGGTGCGTGATACCGGAACGCCGCAGGCTTCATCGGCTGGTTTCAACTTTGGGATTGGCGTATCTTTTTTGAACAGTTGCACGGTTTTTGGCACAGAGTCAAAGTGCGAAAGCCCAGAGAAGAACACGCGCCCCGGATGAAGCCGCCACTCTTTTCCTATCACGATCCGCGCAGCACCGCCGATGTCGTCGGCCTGCTCGCCAGCCTCGACAACGCCAAGTTGCTCGCCGGCGGCCAGTCGCTGATGCCGATGCTCAACATGCGCTTCGTGCTGCCGGATCATGTGATCGATCTCAACCGGGTCGAGGGCTTGAGCCATATCCGCGAGCGCGATGGCGTGCTCGACATCGGCGCCATGACGCGGCAGCGCGACATCGAGTTCTCCGATCTGGTGCGCGAGCGCTGTCCGCTGATGGCACGAAGCGGTACGAGCAGGTCGGCCATCGGCAGACGCGCAACCGCGGCACGCTCGGCGGCTCGCTGTGCCATCTCGATCCGTCGGCCGAACTGGTCTCGGTCGCCGCCGCGCTTGACGCGACAATCTCGGTGACCGGCAAGAACGGCGCGCGCAGCATCGATTTTGCCGCGTTTCCCGTCGGATATATGTCGTCGTCCATCGCGCTCGATGAGCTTGTGACCGGCGCCACGTTTCCATGCTGGCCGGCTGGGCACGGCTACGCCTTCGTCGAGTTCGCTCGCCGCCACGGCGATTTCGCCATCGTCTCGGCGGCGGCGCTGATCGAGGAAGATAAGAACGGCAAAGTGACGCGCGCGTCGCTGACGCTGGGCGGCATGGGGCCGGCGCCGGTGCGGGCCGGCGAGGTCGAGCGCGCGCTGATCGGCGAGATCATCGAGGAAAAGCGGCTGCGCGAGATTTGCGAGACGCTGCGCAAGCTCGACGCCATCGACGACATCCATGCGCCGGCATCGTACCGGCAACAGTTGGCGACGGTGCTGTCCCGCCGCGCGCTTGTCAAAGCGCACGAGCGCATCGGCGCGGGGAGAAGGCCGTGAGCGAGACGCGGAATATCGCCGTTACCGTCAACGGCAAGCGCCACGAGGCGACAGTGCCGGTGCGTGTGACGCTTGCGGATTTTCTACGCCATCAGCTCGGCCTCACCGGCACCCATCTTGGCTGCGAGCATGGCGTGTGCGGCGCCTGCACCATTCTCTTCGACGGCTATTCGGCGCGATCGTGCCTGATGCTCGCGGTGCAGGCCGACGGCCACGAGATCATGACGGTCGAAGGCATTGCGACCGACGCGAAGACCTTGCATCCGCTGCAAGAGGCGTTCCACGAGCATCACGGCCTGCAATGCGGCTTCTGCACGCCGGGCATCTTGACCACGCTGATCGAGCTCCTGCGCGACAATCCCGACCCGACCGAGGAAGACATCCGCATCGGCATTTCCGGCAATCTGTGCCGCTGCACCGGCTACCAGAACATCGTCATCGCCGCGCTTGACGCCGCAAAGCGAATGCGCAGGCCGTGATGGCCATCCGCTTCGACGATATCGGCCACCGGCTCAAAGCGTTCCGCCTCGGCTCCGGACTGTCGGCGGAGGAGATCGCGCAAAAGCTCGGCATTTCGCGCACGGCGCTCTACCGCTTCGAGAAGGGCGAAGTGGCGAAGATCGAGACCTTGGAGAAGCTCGCCGAGCTGCTCCAGGTCTCGGTGCCGACCTTGCTCGGCGTCGGCGTCGAATACATCGCGTCCGCCGTGAGCTATTTCGAGCGCATGCGCCAGATCGAGGAAACCGCCGAGCACGTCATCGTGCTGGCCGGGCCGATCTCCTACGTGCTCGCCTCCGACGCCTTCGATCGCGCGCTCGGCGAGATATTGCGCGAGTCGGTGCCCGACGCGATCGAGACCCGCGAGCGGGCGCTCGCCCAGATCGACGAGTTGATGGCGGTGCTGCGCCAGCGCAAGGAAACCTATCGCCGGCGCCGGCCCGCGGTCGTCAACCTGATCGCCGCGGCCGAGATGGAGCGCTTTTTGCGCAACGGCCTGGTCGGCCGGCACGATCTTGCCGGAAAAGCTGCGCCGCGAGCGCCGCGCGCTCGCCCGCGCCGAAGCCGAGCATTTCACCGCGCTGATGGAGAACGAGCCGATCGGCGTGCAGATCGGCATCGTGCTCGACACCCTGCCGCACACGAGCTTCCAGATTTTCCGTCAGCCCGACCGGCAGATCCTGGCGCTGAGCCCATTTCGCTTGGGCGAGGAGCCGAATATCCGCGTCGGCATGGCCATGATCACGTCGGCGCCCGAGGCCCTCGCGCTTGCACGAAAAGATGGCGCGGGAGCTTTGGGCGAGCGCGCTCAAAGGTCCCGCCGCCGTGCGCTTCATGCGGACGATGATCGAGAAGGCGAGTGGGTGACTACGCCCGCGCGTATTTGCCGCGATTGAAGAAGCGGTCCTTCTGGTCGTCGTTGGCGGTGTCGCGGTTCGATTTGATGGCGCCGACCTTGGCCAGCGCGGCTTTCACCGCCGGCCGTTCGTCGATCGATTTGAACCAGCGCGCCAGATTCGGATTGTCCTCCCACTTCACGCCCTGGATGTCGTGATTGCGCGTCCACGGATAGGTGGCGATGTCGGCGATCGTGTATTCGTCGCCGCCAAGATAAGGCGAATGCGCGAGTCGCTTTTCCAGAACTTCGTAGAGCCGCTTCACCTCGGTCTGATAACGCGACAGCGAATAGGAATGATCCTCGTCCTTCGGCGCGAACATCTTGAAATGGGTGAACTGGCCGAACATCGGCCCGACGCTCGAGGTCTGGACGAACAGCCATTGCAGCACGTGGTATTTCTTCGCCGGGTCGGCCGGCAGGAATTTGCCGGCCTTCTCGGCCAGATACATCAGGATCGCGCCCGACTCGAACAGCGTGTAGGGCTTGCCGCCCGGGCCGTCGTGATCGATGATCGCCGGGATCTTCGAGTTCGGATTGATCTTGATGAATTCCGGATGGTACTGCTCGCCTTTCCATACGTCGACGAAATGCTCCTTGTAGGGCAGCTTGGTCTCTTCGAGCATGACGTAGACTTTTTGCACGTTCGGGCTGGTCAACGCATACAAGTCGATCATGGCAATGTCCTCGAGCTTTGCGGGGGGAGGCCGTGAAACTACCGGCCCCGGCGGCGTCCGGCAAGGTGCCGAAAGGCCGCGCAAAGCCGGCCTTTCGCGCACCTTGTGCGGCATCGCTGATGCCGCGTAGGCTCGGCCCGTTCGCTCCAACAATAAGATTTCGGCGAGGAGACGCGGATGAAGTTTTCGATGCGGCGGCTTGCAGCCTGCGCGATTGCATGTGTTGGCGTGGCATGTGTAGCGCTGGCATGTGTTGCCGGCGCCGCGCGCGCGGCCGACGATTATCCGAACCACCCGGTGCGCTGGCTCGTCGGCTATCCGCCGGGCGGCTCGACCGACATCGTTTCCCGGCTGATCGGGACAATATCTGTCGGAGCATCTCGGCCAGCAATTCGTCATCGAGAACAAGCCGGGCGCCGGCAACAATCTGGCGACCGAAATGGCCACCAAGGCCGATCCCGACGGCTATACGGTATTCCTGGTCAATCCCGCCAACGCCATCAACGCCACGCTCTACAAGAACCTGACGTTCAATTTCATCCGCGACATGGCGCCGGTCGCGGGCTTCATCCGCGTGCCGAACGTGATGGAGGTCAACCCGAACGTGCCGGCGAAAACCGTCGCCGAGTTCATCAGCTACGCCAAGGCCAATGCGGGCAAGGTCAACATGGCCTCCGCCGGCGTCGGCACCTCGACGCATCTGTCGGGCGCGCTGTTCATGATGATGACCGGCACCGAGCTCGTGCATGTGCCCTATCGCGGCGCGGCGCCGGCGCTCGCCGATCTGCTCGGCGGCCAGGTGCAGGTGCTGTTCGACAATTTGCCGTCCTCGATCGGTCACATCAAAGGCGGCCGGCTGCGCGCGCTGGCGGTGACCACGGCGAAGCGCTCGGCCGCGCTGCCGGACGTGCCGACCGTCGCCGAGACCGTGCCCGGCTTCGAAGCCAGCGTGTTCTACGGCATGGCGGTGCCGAAGGGCACGCCGCGCGCCGATCATCGACAAGCTGAACAAGGCGATCAACGCGGCGCTCGCCGATCCGGCCATGCAGGCCAAGCTCGCCGAGCTCGGCGGCGCCACCATCGCCGGCACGCCGGAGGATTTCGGCAAGATCATCGCCGACGAAACGGCGAAATGGGCCAAGGTGGTCACCGCCACCGGCGCGACGGCGGAGTAGGGCGTGAGGGGTTTTGTTCTTGCGTGGTGTCTGATCGCCGCGTGCACGCCTGCTCTGGCGCAGGATTATCCGACGCGGCCGATCCGGGCGCTGACCGCGACCAGCGCCGGCGGCACCAGCGACGTGTTCATGCGCGTGCTCGGCGAAGAGCTGCGCAAGCGCTGGGGCCAGCCGATCGTGGTGGAGAACCGTCCCGGCGGCGCCATGAATGTCGGCGGCCGCGCCTGCGCCGATGCGCCGAACGACGGCTACACGATCTGCATCCTGCCCCCCGAGACGCTCGCCTATAACCAGTTTTTGTTCAAGCAAATCCCCTACGATCCGGCGAAAGATTTCGCGCCGGTCACCAATCCGTTCTTCGCCACCCAGGTCATGGTGGTGAACGCGTCGCTCAATGTGCACTCGCTCGCCGAGCTTGCGGCGCTGTCCAAGGCCAAGCCCGGCACGCTGAGCTACACCGCGGCGTCGATCCCGCTGATCGCCTTCATGGACAAGTGGACCAAGGCAACCGGCGCCGACATCGTCAAAGTGCCGTTCCGCGGCGGCGCCGAAGCTGTCAACAATGTGATGGGCGGCTCGACGCCGATTGCGTTTTTCGGTCTCGCCAATTGGCTCTCCTTCATCCGCAACGGCACCGTGAACGCGCTCGCGGTCGACAGCAACAAGCGCTCGCCGCTATTGCCCGACGTGCCGACGCTCACCGAGCTCGGCTACGGCCAAAATCTCACCCGGCTTTATTTCGGCATCGTCGCGCCGACCGGCGCACCGGACGCGATCGTGCACAAGCTGCGCGACTCTTTTGCCGCGATCGGCAACGATCCGGACTTCCGGCAGAAACGCATGATCGACATGGCGCTCGAGCCGGTGTTCGACACGCCGGAACAATTCGCCGAATTCCTGCAAACCGACCGCGCCGCGTCAGCCCGCATCGTTGGCGAATCCGGCATGGAGCCGCAGTGAGGTGCGGCCGGTGAGAGAAGGGTTTTTGCGTTACTGGGCCGGAGCATTGCTCGCCGCTTGTGTCGGCTTGGCCTCGATCGCGGCCGCGCAAGCGCAATCGGCGGAAGAGTTCTTCAAAGGCAAAACGCTGCGATTCACCGTGGTCTATGAGCCCGGCGGCACTTACGACCTGTACAGCCGCCTCCTGATCACGCACCTGTCGAAGCACATCCCGGGCAATCCGCCGATCGTGATCCAATACATGCCCGGCGCCGGCGGCATGGTCGGCACGGTGAATTTATACGAGAAGGCGGCGCGCGACGGCACCCAGCTCGGCATGCTGCCGCGCGACATCGCCGTCAACCAGATGCTGCATCCGGAGGCCGCGCGCTACGACGCCAAGCGCTTCACCTGGATCGGCCGCATCGCGACCTATACCGGCGTGATGATGGTCATGAGCCGCACCGGGGTGAAGACCGCCGACGATCTGCGCCGTAAAGATGTGGTGGCCGGCTCCTGGGGCAACACCACCGACAGTTTCGTGACGCCGACGCTGCTGAACGCCTTGGCGGGCACGCGGTTCAAGATCGTGACCGGCTATCGCGGCGCCGCCGACGTCGACCTCGCCATCGAGCGCGGCGAAGCCGACGCGCGGGTCGCGTCGTGGACGGCGCTGAAGACCACCCGCGGCGAATGGCTCAAGGACGGCAGGATCGCCGTGCCGTTCCAAACCGGCCTCAAGCGCCACGCCGATCTGCCGGACCTGCCGCTGATCAGCGATCTTGCGTCGAGCGACGACGGCCGCCGCATCCTGCAATTCATGAATTCCGATTCCAGCGTGGGCTGGAACGCGATAGCACCGCCCGACGTGCCGGCGGACCGCGTCGCCGCGCTGCGCAGCGCCTTCGACACGACAGTGCGCGATCCGGAGTTTTTGGCTGACGCGCAGAAGCAAGGGCTTGAAATCGTGCCCGGACGCGGCGACGAAGTGCAGCGGGTGGTCGAGCATACGCTCGCCACCCCGCCCGAACTCGTCGCCCGTATCGCGGCGATCATCGGCGGACAGAACTAGAGGAGAGACACTTGCTGATCGACTGGCATGTTCACATCAACGATCCGAAATTCATCGGCAAGCCGTGGTGGCCGGTTCCGGTGCCGATGACCATGGAGGACGCGCTCGAGGCCCACGCGCTCGCCGGCCTCGACCGCACCGTGATCAGCAACGCCGTGCATTACATCCGGCACATGGAGTCGACGAAAGACGTCGTCGCCGCCATCGAGAGCTCGAATCGGCATCTGGCGAAATGCCGCGACCTGCATCCGGACAAATTCGTCGCCATGGCGACCTGCGTGCCCAACGGCGGCGATGAATTCCTGAAGGAGCTGGAGCGCGCCGTAAAGCAGGACGACGCCCGCGCCGTCATCATCAATTCCAGCCATCACGGCCACTATCCGGACGAGGATGCGGCAAGACCGTTCTTCAAGCTGGTGACCGATCTCGATATTCCGGTCTTCATCCATCCGGGCGATGCCACCACGCCGGCGATGAAGGATTATCGGCTGGCGTCGAGCATCGGCCGTCCGGCCGACAATTGTCTGTCGTTGGCGCGGCTGATCGTGCGCGGCATTTTCGAGGAGTTCCCGACCGTGAAGATTGTCGGCAGCCACCTCGGCGGCGGCATCTGCGAAGTCATCGGCCGCATGGATTATGCCTATGAGCTGCTCGACTTCTCGGCGTTCCTCGGCCCCTACGAGCCGATGCTGATCAAGCACGCGCCGAGCCACTACCTGAAAATGTTCTATTTCGATTCCGCCTGCTACGCCGCGCCCGCCGCCGAATGCTGCCTGAAGACGGTCGGCGAAGATCATTTTCTGTTCGGCACCGATTCGCCGCCGATGGTGCCGCTGAAGATGAAAGGGCTGAAGATGATGGACCAGATCGGCATGACGCCGGCGCAGCGCGACAAGGTGATGGGCGGCAATGCCGCGCGGCTGCTCAAGCTCAACTGAATAGGCACACCATGATCATCGAATGGCACACCCATATTTATCCGCCCGAAGAAGCCGCGGCCGACGCGCTGACCTGGGACGGCAAGTCGGGCCGACCTGGGAAGGGCGTTGCCCGATGACGCTGGAGAACGTGCTCGCCGCCCACCAGCGCTGCAACATCGACGTGACGGTTTTCAGCAATGCGGCGCATTACATGCGCGGCAAGGCGCCGGCCGAAGAGCTCAAGGCGGTGCAGCGCTGGAGCGATTACGCGGCGGAAATTCAGGAACAGCACAAGGGCAAGTTCTACGGCTTTGCGACCATGCTGCCGTGCGGCGGCCCGGCCTTCATCAAGGAAACCGAGCGCGCCATTCGCCAGCTCGGCCTCAAGGGCGTGCTCATTCATTCGAGCCACAAGGGTCATTATCCGGACGACGACGAAGCGCGGCCGTTCTGGGAGCTGATGCAAGATCTCGGCGTGCCGGTCTTCATCCACCCGCCCCATGTCGGCTTCGGCGAAGAGCGGATGAAGGAATACCGCCTGGCCTCCAGCATCGGCCGGCCGGCCGATCTTTGCCTGGCGCTGTCGCGGCTGATCGTGCGCGGCGTTCTGGAGGATTTTCCGCGCGCCACCATCGTTGCTTCGCATGGCGGCGGCGGCATCTGCGAAGTCATCGGCCGGATGAATTACGCCTATGAATTGCAGGACGAGTGCTACTTTCTCGGCTCCTACGCGCCGATCAAGATCAAGCACGAGCCCGGCCATTATCTCAAACGCATGTATTTCGACACCGTGAGCTATCACCCGCCGGCGGCGCAGCTCGTCGTCGACACGGTCGGCCCCGACCACGTGCTCTACGGCAGCGATGCGCCGCCGCTCACCTCGCTCAAGCCGCGCGCCATCAAGCTCGTCGAAGGCTTGAGGGTCAGCGACGAAGACCGCGAAAAGATTTTCTGGCGCAACGCGGCGAAATTGTTGAAGCTCGATGTTGCAGGGTGTAGGCTAGGTGCATTTGCCAAGCGAGTTCGCACATGACGTCATCAGAAAAAAATCGCCTGAGGAACTGCGCAGCTACCGCTGGCTCGGCAAGAACGATTTACGCTCGTTCGGCCATCGCTCGCGGCTGCAGCAGCTCGGCTATGACCGCGCCGACTGGGTCGGCAAGCCGGTGATCGGCATCATCAACACCTGGAGCGACATCAACGCCTGCCACGGCCATCTGCGCGCCCGGGCCGAAGACGTGAAGCGCGGCGTCTATCAGGCCGGCGGCTTTCCCATCGAACTGCCGGCGATGTCGCTCGCCGAGCCGATCGTAAAGCCGTCGACCATGATGTACCGCAACTTCCTCGCCATGGAGTGCGAGGAATTCTTGCGCAGCCATCCGATCGACGGCGCGGTGCTGATGGGCGGCTGCGACAAGACCACGCCGGGCCTGATCATGGGCGCGATCAGCATGGGCCTGCCGGCGATCTATGTGCCGGCGGGCCCGATGCTGCGCGGCAATTGGCGCGGCCATGCGCTCGGCTCCGGCTCCGACGCCTGGAAATACTGGGACGAGAAACGCGCCGGCCGCATCGGCGACGAGGAATGGAACGAGATCGAAGGCGGCATCGCGCGCTCGTTCGGCACCTGCATGGTGATGGGCACGGCGGCGACCATGATGGCGATCACCGAAGCGCTCGGCCTGTCGCTGCCGGGCGCGTCGTCGATCCCGGCGCCTGACGCCAGCCATCCGCGCATGTGCGCGGCGAGCGGCCGCCGCGCCGTCGAGATGGTGTGGGAAGATTTGACGCCGGACAAAATTCTCACGCCGGCCGCCTTCGACAATGCCATCCGCGTCCACATGGCGCTCGGCGGCTCGACCAACGCCATCATCCACGTCATCGCCATGGCGCGCCGCGCCGGCATCGCGCTCGACATGCAGCGCTTCGACGACATTTCGCGCCAAGTGCCGGTGATCGCCAACATCACGCCGTCCGGCAAATTCTTGATGGAGGATTTTTTCTTTGCCGGCGGCTTGCGCGCGCTGATGGCGCGAGATGAAGGATATGCTCGATCTGTGCTGCATCACCGTCACCGGGCGCACGCTGGGCGAAGCAATCGCCGACAGCAAGGTGCATCTGCCCGACGTCATCCATTCGCTGGACAAGCCGCTTTATCCCGAAGGCGCCACCGCGGTGCTCACCGGCAATCTCGCGCCGCGCGGTTGCGTCATGAAGCCGGCCGCCGCCGAAAAGCGTTTCCTGCATCACCGCGGCAAGGCGATCGCGTTCGAGAACTACGACCACATGGCGCGCGAGGTCGAGCGCGACGATCTCGACGTTACGGCCGACCATATTCTCGTGCTCAAGAACGGCGGTCCGAAGGGCGGGCCCGGCATGCCGGAATGGGGCCAGTTGCCGATCCCGAAAAAGCTCCTCAAAGCCGGCGTGCGCGACATGCTGCGCATCTCCGATGCGCGCATGAGCGGCACCAGCTACGGCGCCTGCATCCTGCACGTCGCGCCGGAAAGCTTTGTCGGCGGCCCGCTCGCGCTGGTGCAGACCGGCGACGAGATCGAGATCGACGTCGCGGCGCGGAAAATCCATCTTGCACGTCAGCGACGAGGAGCTGGCGCGCCGCCGCGCCGCCTGGAAACCGCCGCCGCCGCACTTTCTGCGCGGCTATGGCGCGATGTATTCCGAGCATATCGGCCAGGCCGACGAGGGCTGCGATTTCGATTTTCTGACCGGCACGCAGCGTACCGCCGAGCCGGAGATTCATTGACGACCTGCGCGGCGCGAAGCGTCACGCGCCGCATCCTACGGGGGAGACACTGATGACCCATATTCGTTGGTTAGCAGCCGCGCTCGCATTGCTGTTCGCTGCGATCATGCCGGCAAGCGCGCAAAGCCCGACGTTTCGCGTCGATCCGTACTGGCCGAAGCCATTGCCCAACAATTGGATTCTCGGCCAGGTCGGCGGCATGGCGATCGATGCGCAGGACAATATCTGGGTGTTCCAGCGGCCGCGCTCGCTGACCGACGACGAGAAGGGCGCCGCGCTAGACGCCGCCGCGTTCGAAATGCTGCGTGCCGGCGCCGTCGGTGCTGGTGTTCAATCAAGCCGGCGACGTCGTCAAATCGTGGGGCGGGCCGGGCGACAATCTGGGCTACGACTGGCCGCTGCAGGAGCACGCCATCCTGGTCGACAACAAAGGTTTCGTCTGGCTGAGCGGCAACGGCAAGGGCGACAGCATGGTGCTGAAGTTCACCACCGACGGCAAATTCGTCAAACAGTTCGGCAAGCGCGGCCCGCTGACCTCGAGCACGGATTTGAGCCAGTTCGGCCTGGTGGCGGCGCTCGAGCTCGATGCCAAGGCGAACGAAATCTACGCCGCCGACGGCTATGGCAATCACCGGGTCGCGGTGCTCGACGCCGACAGCGGCGAGATCAAGCGCATATGGGGCGCCTACGGCAAGCCGCCGACCGACGACGATCTGCCGGCCTACAATCCGGATTCACCGCAATTCGCCACGGTGCATTGCATCGCGCTGGCCAAGGACGGTCTGGTCTTCGTCTGCGACCGCACCAACAACCGCGTGCAGGTGTTTCAGAAGGACGGCAGCTTCGTGCGGCAATACGTGTTCGATCCGGCCACCAAGGGCTCTGGCTCGAGCTGGGGGCTGGCGTTCTCGCCGCTCGACAAGAAGCAGAACTTTTTCGTCCTGATCGACGGCACCAACAACGTGCTGGAAACGGTGCGCCGCAGCGACGGCGCCGTGGTCCGCACCTTCGGCCGGCCGGGCCGCGAGATCGGCGAATTCCACTGGGTGCATGTCGGCAAGTTCGACTCGCGCGGCAATTTTTACACCGGCGAGGTCGATACCGGTAAGCGCCTGCAGAAATGGGTGCCGGTGGAGTAGCACGTCATTCCGGGGCCGAGCGCAGCGAGGAACCCGGAATCCATAGCCACAGGTCTTCAAGAAAGACTCTGAGAGGCTCTTTCGGCAACGTCTGTGATTATGCGATTCCGGGTTCGCGCCCTCGGCGCCCCCGGAATGACGATCACGTTGCCGGCAAAATAACGGCGCGGCATTCGCCGAAGCCGATGCGCGGATAGCCGTCCTTCGCGCAAAAGCCGCGAAAGATGATCTCGTCGCCGTCTTCGATAAAACCGCGCTTCTCGCCGCCCGGCAGCTCGAGCGGTTCGCGGCCGCGTGCGCTGAGTTCGAGGAGACTACCCCAGCTCGATTTCTCCGGGCCCGACACGGTGCCCGATCCGATCAGATCGCCGATCTCGAGGTTGCAGCCGTTGCTGGTTTGGTGCGCGACCATCTGCGCGATGGTCCAATACATCAGCGCGAACGAGGTCTGGGTGATGCGCGCCGGCGCGGTGCCGTTCTTGCCGCATGGTCTCGGTCAAAAAATAGGCTTCCAGCGTGATGTCGAGCCCGCCGTTGCGCCTGATCGTCCGGCATCGGCGAGATGCGGCAGCGGAGCGGGATCGCCTTCGGGTCGCGCATAGGCCGCGGTTCGGAACGGCGCCAGCGCTTCCGCCGTCACCACCCACGGCGAGACGGTGGTGCCGAAATTCTTGCCGAGGAACGGCCCCAGCGGCTGATACTCCCAGCCCTGGATGTCGCGCGCCGACCAGTCGTTGAGCAGGCAATAGCCGAACACGTGTTCGGCCGCTTTGCCGACCGGGACCATGGTGCCGAGCTCGGTGCCCATGCCGATGAAGGCGCCGAGCTCGAGCTCGAAATCGAGATTGCGCGACGGTCCGTAGCTTGGCGCGTCCTCGTTCTGACCCTTGCGCTGGCCTTGCGGCCGCTTCACCGGCGTGCCGCTGACGCGCACCGACGAGGCGCGGCTGTGATAGGCGACCGGCACGTATTTGTAGTTCGGCATCAGCGGATTGTCCGGGCGGAACATGCGGCCGGCATTGCTGGCGTGAAAAATCGAGGCGAAAAAATCGGTAAAATTGCGGAACGCCACCGGCAGCCTGATCTCGGCCTTCGCCATCGGGGTGAGATGCTGGCTGATGTTTTTATTGCCGTGCTCGGCGCTCAAGGCGCGCGACAGGCCGAGCCGCAGCGCCGACCATGCCTGCGGCCCGAGCGACATGATGAGATTGAGGAACGGCGCCGCACCGGCGCGCGCCGCCTCGGCGGCAAGGCCTTCGAGCGACGGGCCTGCCGCCGCGACATCGAGAATCTGGTCGCCGATCGCGACGCCGACCCGCGGCGGCATGCCCGCGGCCGGGCAGAACACGCCGAACGGCAAATTCTGGATCGGAAATTCGCTGTCAGGCGCGTTGGCGCTTTCGACCCAGCTGCGCCGGGCCGGATCGTGGGTTTCGTTGAGGGGTAATGCCATTTGTGGAGGGACTCTATGCAGGAGTGTGGTGTGCTGATGCTAGCGGGTTTCTGCTATGAAGCCGATATGGATATACAATTCGCCTCGCCTTGGGAAATCGCGCCGTGAGCGTCATCGGGGAGCTTGCGGCCTTCGTCGCCGGAGCCAAGGCGTCCGGCTTGCCGGCGGTGGATCGGGAGCGGCTGCGGCTGCATTTCATCGATACCGTGGTTGCCGCCCAGGCCGGCGCCCGCATCCCCGAGGGCAACGCGCTGCAAAGCCTGGGCGACGACGGCGCGCTGGCCGTCCGCATCGGCCGGCAGGCGGCGGCGATCCGGCTCACCGAAATCGACGACATCCATCTGCCGTCATGCACCACGCCGAGCGCCGGCGTCGTTCCGGTGGCGCTGATGCTTGCGGCGCAGCAGCAAAAATTCGATCCTGGACGAAATCGCAAGCGCGATCTGGGTTGGCACCGAAATCATGACCCGGATCGGCGTCGCGGTGCGCGGGCCGCAAATCCTCTATCGCGGCATCTGGCCGACTTATCTCGCCGCGCCGGTCGGCGGCGGCGGCAACGTCGGCGCGCCTCATGGGATTGTCCGAGGCGCGCACCGGCCACGCGCTGTCGCTTGCCGTGATGCTGATGGCTGGCGGCGTCGGCCGCATCCACGGCGCGCCGTCCGGGCGCTGGTTTCTCTATGCCAATGCGGTGGCCGCCGGCGTTGCCGCCGCCGAAGCGGCGCGCGCGGACTATCGCGGCGATCCGGATATTTTGGACAAGACCTGGCTCACCGATAGTCACGGCATCGCGCTCGATCGCGATCGGCTGACAGAAAAGCTCGGCGTCGGCACCGTCTATGCCGCGCTCAGCCTAAAGCCGTTCTGCTCGGCCAAGCAGGGCATCGCCGCCATCGAAGCGTTTCGCGCCATCCTCGACCGCGGCGTGCGTGCCGAAACGATCAGCCAAGGTGCGGGTGCGCGTGCCGCCGGCCTATGCCGGCATGATCGCGACGCGCGCCGAGCCTGGCGCGCGGCAATCGACCATGGTCAGCGTCGCGCATCAGATCGCGCTTGCCGCGCTGGACGCGGAGCGCCTCTACGATGTCGATCGCAGCGCGGCGAAGGCGGATGCGGACGTGGCCGCAGTTCGCCGCCAAGGTGGAGATCATCGCGGATGTCGAGGCTCGACGCCTACTATCCGCAACATTGGCCTGCGGAAGTGGACGTCGAGGCCGGCGGCGAAATCCACCAACAGCGTATCGTCGAAGCCATCGGCGATCCCGAGCATCCGCTCGACCAAGCCGGTGTCTTCGCCAAGGCGCACCGCGTGCTCGATCCGCTGGTCGGCAACGATGGCGCCGCCGAATGGCTGGAAATGGCTGGTGCGGCGCTCGATGACGCCGCCGCGTGCCGCAAGCTTGCCGCGGCATTCGCTGCAGGTCTTTAGGGAGTAACGTCGTGCCCGACATCGTCACAAAAACCATTCACTGTGCCGGCGGCCTGCCGGCGTTTCTCGCCATGCCCGCTGACGGCGGCGGCAAAAAAATCCCGGCCATCGTGCTGATGCACGAGCGCTATGGCCTGGTGAAGCACACCTGCGACCTCGCCGAGCGCTTCGCCCGCGACGGCTTTGTCTGCATTGCGCCGGATTTTTTTTACCGGCATCCGGATCAGGACGCCCTGCATCGCGGCGATGTCGGTTATCCGATCAAGGACGCCGAATCGAACGAGCACATCGCCGCCGCGATTGCCGAGCTTGAGAAGCTGCCGCAAGTCGATCGCGGCAAGATTGCCGTCAAAGGTGTCTGCCAAACCGGCCGCCATCCGCTGGTCTACGCCGCCGAGCATCCGATCGCCGCGGCGCTGATCTGGTACGGCGCGGCCGGCGACAAGGAGTGGAAGGTCAACGAGCAATTTCCCGAACCGTTCGATGACGTGATCGCGCGCGTTGATTGTCCGGTGCTCGGCATTTTCGGCGAGGCCGACCATGTTATCTCGCTCGCCGACGTGCGGCGGCTGCGCGACAGTTTTGACCGCCACGACAAGACCTATACGATCAAGGTCTATCCCGGCGCGCCGCATGGCTGGCTCAACGACACCATGCCGGGCCGTTATCGCCGCGACGCGGCCGAGGCGGCGTGGGCATTTCAACTGGCGTTTCTCAAGCGTGTGTTCGATCGGGATTACGACAAGTCGCGTCGCGTGCAGATTTACGAATCCGAACATGCCGCCGATTACGATTTCACAAAAAACAAACGCCTGGCGTGACGGCGCTTCGCCCGGAATGAACCGCCGCCTGCTCTTCGCCATCGTTTCCACCGCCTTCGTCGAGCAGGCGGTCATCACCATCGTCCGCGTCGCCACGACCTATCGCGCCGTCGAGCTCGATCTGTCGGTGGTCTGGCTCGGCGTCATCACCGCGGTCTATGCGCTGCTGCCGATCGCGATCGGCGTGCCGATCGGGCGCTTCATCGACCGCGGCTATGATGCCGTCACGACCTGGATGGGCGCCGGGCTGCTGATCGTCGGCTGCGCGGGGTTCGTGCTGTTTCCGAATCTCGCGGGGATTCTGGTTTCCACCGCGATCATCGGCACCGCGCATCTATTGTTCGTGGTCAGCCAGCAGATCCAGTGCACGCGGTGCGGCACCGGCCCGGGCGCGATGGAACGCGCCATCGGCAATTACATGGTCGCCAATGCGGCGGGGCAGGGCGTCGGCCCCTACATCGTCGCGCTGGCCGGCGGTTCGGCCAGCGTGCCGCCGACGCAGCTTCTGTTTGCAATTGGTCTCGGCGGCGCCGTCTTGACCATGGCCTTCGCGCTCCTGACCCAATCCACCGGCGCGCACAAATTGCCGGTCGATCGCGCCAAGGTGCCGCTGCGCGATCTGCTGTTCGCGCCCGGCCTGACCACGATCATCGTGGTCAGCGTCATCACCGTGGTGGCGCAGGATCTCATCGTCGTCTATTTGCCGCTGCTCGGCTCCGATCGCGGCCTGAGCGTCGACGCCGTCGGCACGCTGCTCGCCGTCCGCGCGGCCGCCTCGATGCTGTCACGGCTGATATACGCGCGGCTGCATGTTGCCTTTGGCCGCATTCCGCTCACGCTGACCAGCACGTTCGTCAGCGCCGTTGCCTATACGCTGTTGGCTTTTCCGTTGCCGCTGCCGCTCTTGTACGCCGCCATTGCGGTCGCCGGATTCGCGCTGAGCATTTCGATCACCGCCAGCATCGCCGGCGTGCTCGCCATCGCCAGCGGCGGCGCGATCGGCACGGCGAATTCGCTGCGCACCATGGCGAGCCGCATCGGCCAGTCGATCATTCCGATTGTCGCCAGCCTGGTCGCGGCGGCCACCGGAACCGGCAGCATCTTCGTGATCATCGGCATAGGCCTCGCGGCGTCCGGTGCTGCGGTCCGCTTCGATAGCAAGCGCACCGATTCCTCCGCGCGTTAACGTCCTTCGTTTTTCTTTGCCGGCTTGCGCGGTCCGGCGGGCGCGCGTTGTGGACCCGGCGGCGCTCCGGGCTGCCGCTGCAAGGTCGGCCGCGCGTCTGGCTGCGGCTGCAACTTCGGCGCATTCGGTCGACCGCCGGGCGGCGCTGCGCCTGGCTGCTGTTGAGTGGGCCTTGCGCCCGGCTGCTGTTGTTGCGGCGTCGCGGGCGTGCCGGGTTGCTGCTGCGTCGGCCGCGCGCCGGGTTGTTGTTGTAATGGCTGCCGTTGTCCGGGCGACGGCAGCGGCTGTCCGCCCGGCACGGTCCGCAGCTCTGGCCGTTGCTGCGGCAATCCCGGCCGTTGCTCGCGTCCCGGCAACTGGCCCGGCCGCTGCTGGTTGGGTTGATTAGGCCGCAGCGGATTGCGCTGCTGCTGGAACGTCGGGCGCTGCTGATTGATCTGGCGGCCGACGGCGCGCGCCGCGAACGTCTGGCGCACGAAGGTGCGGTCGCGCTCGGCTTCCTCCCGGGAAATCTGCAACGGCGCCGCGCTGAAGCGGCCGCCCGCTCCGGGCCGAATCGCAAAGCCGGTGGCGCCGCGCGACAGGATGCCGAGCTGCGCGCCGTCGCGGCCGAAAACTTCGATGCGGCCGACCCGGCCGTCGGCATCGGGATAGAGCTTGATGGAGACTTGGCCGCCAGCCGCACCGCCCTCGGGCACCTCGACCAGACCGGTGGTGCCGCGAATGCCCAGCGTCGACGACGGCGTATCGATCCGCATATTGCCGGTATGGGCGACCTCGGCGGCGACGAAAGCCGCGGTGCCGCGCACGACGTTGAATATGGCGGCGTTGTTGGTGCCGCCTGCCTCATAGACGAATTCGTCCACGGCGAGGCGCGTGTTCGGCTTCAGCGTGAACGTGGTTTCGTCGTCGAAGGTGATGCCGAGCGTACCGTCAACGTTGGTTTGCAGCACATCGGTTTTGTAGACCGGGTCGCGGAGCGCAAGCGCGCTGGTGGCATTGTTGCGCGTGACCGAGGCGCCCCCTTGCAGCGTCGCGACGCTGCCGACCGGATCGGGGGTCTGCTGCGCAGTTGGCGCGGCGGGCTGGCTCGCGGCTGGCGGTGACGGCGGGGTGGCCGCGGGCGCCGGCGACGTCGGTGCCTGCGCCAGGCGGGCCGGCCCCGGTGCACCGGCTTGCGCCCGCGCGTCTGAGCCCAAAACCATGACGCTGCCCAAAATGAGCACCGTCAGCGCGATCTTGGGGCAGGCCATTCGGGAAGCTCTATGGATTTGGCGCAATTCTTGGGTGGCGACGATCTTGCAGTGTGGGAAAACGGCTTGTCCAGCAGCATGGGTATGGATTCCGGCGACAGTTGGACCCTGCTGCGGGCCGGCGAACGGCTGGTATAATCATGCGGCACGGCTTCGGGGGATATAACACCATGCTTGCGGAAGAACGGCGAGGGCGCCTTGTGGCCGCCATGCGCGAGGCCGGCATCGGCCACATGGTGCTCTATGGCAATGCCTGGCAGGGCGATTACCTGCGCTACGGCACCGATTTTGGCATTCTCGAAGGCCACGGCATCGCGCTGGTCGCCGCCGACGGCGACGTCGAGTTGTTCCTCGACAGCGCCACCGACGCCGAGCGCGCCGAGCTCGAAGCGCCGCAGGTGAAGGTGCATCTCGCGCCGGACATCGCGC
Source organism: uncultured Alphaproteobacteria bacterium (assembly GCA_963831975.1). GTDB lineage: Bacteria > Pseudomonadota > Alphaproteobacteria > Rhizobiales > Xanthobacteraceae > BOG-931. The sequence continues at coordinate 275,073 of CAWHSO010000006.1, read as the reverse complement.
GCGTGGTCGGCGCGCGCCTCGATCGCGTCGCCAATGCGCACATCGCCGCGGCGCCGCGGCGGTTTTTGCCGCGCTGGCTCGCCGACGCGACGCGAAGTTTCAAGCTCGACGATGCCACCGCGGTGCTCGACCGGCTGCTGATGCACAAGAGCGCAGGCGAGATCGCGGCGGTGCGCCGCGCCGCGCAGGTTGCCGACGAGGCCTATGTCGAGTTTTTGCGCGCGGTGCGGCCGGGCCGGCGGCAATATGAAATCGTCGCCGATATCGAAGCGCACCTGCGCCGCAAAGGCTGCCCGGACAATTTCATGATCATCGGTTCCGGCGGCAAGGATGTGTTCGGCATGACGCCGCCGTCGGAGCGCCGCATCGCCGCGGGCGATCTGGTCACGACCGAGTTGACGCCCGCCGTGGAAGGTTATTTCGCCCAGATTTGCCGCACGCTGGTGGTCGGCAAAGCAAGCGAAGCGCAGCGCCGCGCCTTTGGCGTCTTCGTCGAAGCGCTGGAGGCCGGCATCGCCGCGGTCCGGCCCGGCGTGCGCGCCGCCGACGTGGCGAAAGCCGAGAACGACGTGTTCCGCAAACACGGTCTCGGTGAATACACCACCAGCCAATGGACGCGCGTGCGCGGCCACGGCATGGGCCTATTCGCCGATTCCAAGCCGCACATCCTGGAAGACGTCGACACTGTGCTCGAACCGGGCATGACGCTGATCGTGCATCCCAACACCTATCATCCCGACGCCGGCTACATCGTGCTCGGCGATGCCATCGTCGTCACCGACAACGGCGCCGAGGTGTTGTGCAGGACACCGCGCCAATTGTTCGAAGTCGCCGCGTGAGTGAGAAGAAGAAAAAACAATGCGCCGCGGCCTGATCGCTCGCTCTCTTATTGAATTGCCCGACGCGGTATTCGACGCGCGGCTCGCTCGCGTGCGCGCGGCGATGCAGGCGGCGCAGCTCGACGGGCTCGTCATCTATACCAACAATACGCGGCCGGCCGGCGTGTCGTGGCTCACGGGCTTCGTGCCGTATTGGTCGGAAGCGCTGCTGGTGGTGCCGCGCGCGGCGGCGCCTTATCTGGTCGTGGCGTTGAGCTTTCGCGTCAAACCCTGGATCGAGCGCGTCAGCCGCGTCGCGGACGTTCTGCATACGCCGCGCATCGGGCTGAAAGCCGCGCAGCAGATTGCCGCAATGCAGGCCGATGGCGCCATTGGCGTCGTCGATTTCGACGGTCTTCCCGCCGGCATTGCCGAGGATTTGCGCGACGGCGGACCCGCGCTCGCGCTGGCGTGATGCCAGTGCGCTGTTTACGGCGCTACGTGGTGTTGCCGATCCGGCGGAAATCGCTCTGGCAACAAAAGCCGCCGCGATCGGTCGTCGCGCGCTTGGCGCCGCCGCAGGCGAAAATCTCAATGCGATGCTCGCCGCCGTCGAGAGCGAAGCGCGGCAGCTTGGGGCGGAAGAAATCTACGTTGCCGCAGCTCCCGATCTCGATCGCGACGCGCGATTTAAGCGCATCGAGGGCGAAGCGGCGCTCGGCAAGAGCTTCGCGCTGCGCGCGACGGTCGCCTACAAGGGAACGTGGGTCCGTCTCGTCCGCTCGATGTGCGAAGGCGCGATCGCGCAGGAGGCGGCGGCGCAGCTTCGCGCAGGCCGTTGCCTCATTGCCCAGCGATCGTGGATTTGCCGGCTTTCGCTCCTGGCTGGTCGAAGGCTGCCGGATGGCGCAGCCGCTCGACCCGCTGATCGGATCGCGCGTCGGCGAAGGGCACCCGCCGCTGCCGGGCGCGCTGGTTTCGGTGCAGGCGGCGCTTGCCGTTGACGGCCAAACGGTGCTGCTCGGCGCTCCCGCCTTGATCGGTCATCCCGGCGAAGCGTCAAGTCTGATCGCCGATCCGCTCTACGACTGAAGCTATTCAGCTGGACGGCGACGCGCCGCTTTGCACCTGCAACTCGCGCAGCCGCTGGTTCTCGCTCATGCGCCGCTTGCCCTCGGCATCGATGGCGCGCGCCAGTTCGGGATGATGCGCGGTCAAGGTGCGGAAATCGGCGAGATCGAGGATCAGGAGCGTCGACGGCAGCGTCGTCACCACATTGGCACTGCGGGTCGAATCGCCGAGCAATGCAAGCTCGCCGAAGAACGATCCCGTCGCCAGCCGAACCGGCGTCGGTTTGACGTCGACTTGGACTTCGCCGTCGGCGATGAAATACATGCAATCGCCGACCCGGCCGCGGCGGATCACTGCGGTCCTGGCCGGCACTTCGAGCCGTCGCAGCATATGGGTGATTTCCGCGATCGCCGACGGGTCGAGCGTCTGGAAGAACGGCACCTTGCTGACGAGATCCCAGGTCTGGATGAAATTGCGCCGGCGGCTTTCGGCGGCGAAACCGGTGGCCAGAATACCGGTCCACAATCCGAAAGTGGCGATGCCGCAGATCATGACAAAGGCGCCGAGCAGATGGCCCAAGTGGGTACGCGGCACCTCGTCGCCGTATCCGGTGGTGGTCAGCGTCACCACCGCCCACCACAACGCCTGCGGCAACGTGCCGAACGCCGCGGGCTGCTCGTCGCGCTCCAGCACATGCATGGCGGCGGAAGAGAGGAACAGCACGATCAGGAACAGCGCCAAGACGCTGGCGAGCGGTCTCGCCTCGAGCACGAACACGCGCGCAAGCTGGGCGAAGCCTGGCGAATTCTGCGCCAGCTTGAGCACCCATAATGACGCCAACAGCCATGCCGTCGGCTGCGCGACGCCGCAGGCGAGCGCAATCGGGACCGGAAAAATCGCGATCAGGTCCACGATCCCCGAAGCCGAGAGCAGATAGCTTCTGGTTTTGCCGGCTTGAAATGCAGGCTGGGCACGGACGTAGCCCTCGACCGCAAAATAGGCGAGACAGCACCACAGGCACGCGCTCAGCCAGATGCTGGCCGATTTCTGCAAATCCGATATCGTGAACGCCGTCATGGCGGCCATCCCGATGGCCAGCACGAACAGGCGGCCAAGCGACGATGCCCCGAAACGACGAAGCGGCGCGGTATAATGCGCGAGATTCGTAAGCGCGATCGGCAGCTTCACGCGGGCCCCTTCAGTGGCCATGAGGGGTGTGGTTCTTAACCCACACAGGCCGATAAATTACGCCGTGGCCATCCGAACGGCCAGTCGAATTTGTCGCATGGCCGGGGCGCAGGGTCCTTGCCAGTGAGGCAATTGGTTCTGGATTAACGGCGGGTTGCTCGCGATCGAGGTTTTCCCGCCGCGGCGTCGCCATTGCGGCGCAGGCGGGTGGTGGAGGGTGACTATGCAATTCATGCATTGGAATGAGCTTTTCAACGCCTGGCTCGCTCTTCATCGTAGCGACCGCCTCGTCGAAGACGATGGTACCGCTGCGCATCCTCTCCATCGTCGCCAATTGCTTTCTGATCTTTTCCTACGCGGTGACTCACACCTATGTCCTGCTGGCCCTGCAAGCCATCACGTTGCCGGTCAACGGCTACCGTCTTTACCAGATGGTTGCCCTCATCAGGAACGTACGCGAGTGCGGTTCGCGGCAACACCTCGATGGATTGGCTCAAGCCCTTCATGACCGGGCGTCACTTCAAGAAGGGCGACATCCTGTTCGCCAAGGGCGAACTGGCGAACGAGATGTTTTTGACGGTGACGGGGCGCTACCGTCTGCTCGAGCTCGGCATCGAGCTCAAGCCCGGCCAGGTCGTCGGCGAGTTGGGGATGCTGGCGCCCGACAACCGGCGTACCGCGACGCTCGAATGCATAGAGGAGGGCGAAGCGCTGTCGATCACCTATAAGCAGGTCGAGCAACTCTACTACCAGAACCCGACCTTCGGCTTCTATTTCCTGCACCTGGCGACGGCGCGGCTGTTCGAGAATATCAGCAAGATGGAAGCCGAGCTGGCGCGGCTCCATGCGGCGAAAGCGTGAGGCGGCGGTCCGCGCCGGCACAAACGAACGGGTATCGGATTGCCGGCAACCCCCGGTCGATGCCAGAAAGCCCTTGATGAGGCGCGTGAATTTGCGCTAACGCGCGCTGTACCCGCGCTTAATTTCCCATCCCGATGCCGTTAGACTGACCGACCGACTCAAAACCGCTACGCTCTGCATCCTCGTTCCGGGAACACCATGGCAGGAAAACAGATTTCACGCCTCGAGCTGGCGAGCTTTTTGCTCAGCCCGTCGCTGTTCGTGATGATCGTCCTGATGGTGGTCGAGGCCATGCTGGCCGCGGCGACGACGTGGTTCGTCATCAATGCCGGACAGAAGGTCGCTACCGGCCATTTCCTGGTCAGCGACCTGATCTGGATCCTCACCGCGCAATCGCTCGTCTTATGTCGTCGGCGTCATCAGCTGGGTGTTTGCCGAACGGGCCGGCTATCGCGGCTTCGGCAAATTCATGCTGCGCTTCGCGCGCGAAAACCGCGGCAAGGTCAAGCTGTTCGGCGACAAGCCGTCGCGCGAGCAGGTCGAGCCGTTTCTCACCGGCGAGACGTTCCAGTGCTTCTTCAACGTCATGTACGAGCTCGAATTCGCGCTGAAGCTGTTTCTCGGCCTGGTTTTCAATTCCATCGTGCTGGGCGCGGAAATCGACATCAGCCTGCCGTTCGCCTATGTCGGCGCGTTCGGCGTGCTGTTGTTGATGCAATGGGTGCTGCAGAAGCCGATCGCGCACACCTATCTGGAAAACCAGCGCAAGAACAACCGCATCACCGCGCAGGGCTATACCGCGTGGGACAATGTGTTCAGCGGCAACAGCTACAATCTTCGCCTCTGGCTCGCCGGATTCAAGAGCCGGTTGCGCGAAGGGCTGACCGCGCAGGTCCGCGCCATCGTGGCGCGCGAAGGCATGAGCGCGATGAGCGGCATCGTCAGCCTCGCCATCGTATTCACAACCGTCACCGTCGTCGCCGTGCAAAATGTCGGCCACACCGTGCTCCTGGTCGGGCTCGCCACGACGCTGCCGCGGCAGATCGAGATGACCTACGAGCTGCATCTGCTCGCCAGCGGCTGGAACGATTTCATCGCGATCTGGACGCGGTTCGGCGGCGTCGCCGCCAACATGCTGCCCGAGCCGGACCCGGATTTCGACAAGCGCATCAAGTTCGATCGGCTGGTGTTGCGCGAAGGCGACGGCGCCAATGTGGTGTCGTCGGTCGGCGATGCGTTGCGGATCGCGCTGGCGCACCCGACCGGCCGCGTCAATGTGCGCGGCGGCAATGGCTCGGGAAAGTCTTCGCTGCTCGCCAGCCTGAAGACCGAGATGAAGAAGCGCGCCTATTACTGGCCGACGACCGACCGGCTGGCGTTCAAGTTCACCGGCGGCGTGGTGCCGGTCGACGTCGAGGGTGACGACGAGGACGACGACGATGTGGTCGTCGTCGCCGATTCAATGCACAAGAAGCTCGGTTACTCCTCCGGCGAGCTGCAGCTCAAATCGCTCGAAGAGATCGTCAATGAGACCCGTGCACAGGTCTATCTGCTCGACGAATGGGACGCCAATCTCGACGCGGCGAACAAGGCCAAGGCCGATGCGCTGGTCGACGAGCTCGCCGCGCGCGCCCGCGTCGTCGAAATTTCCCACCGCGATCGTCCGGCGTAGCGGCGACCGCGTCCTGACGCCGCCCAATGCGCCGCGCACGCGATCGGGCGAGAACGGCAGCTCGCGCAGCCGCACGCCGGTGAGCGCGGCGATGGCGTTGCCGACCGCGCAGGCAACCAGCGGCACGCCTTCCTCGCCGCCGCCGGTCGGATGGTTGTCGGTCGAGACCACCTTGATCTCGATATGCGGCACGTCGGACATGCGCGCGACCTCGTAGTCGCTGTAGTTCGACTGCAGCACGCGGCCGTCCTTGATGGTGATTTTTTCGCGCAACACCGAGCCCAGCGCATAGACGATGCTGCCCTCGGTCTGCGCGGCGAGATTGCGCGGCTGCACGGCGATGCCGGCATCGAGCGCGGCCCAGAAGTTGAGCACCTTGATCTTGCCGGTCTTGCGATCGAGCGAGACCTCGGCGACGCCGGCGGCGAGCGTGTCGTCCTTCACCATGGTGCCGACGCCGAGCGCGGTGCCGTCGCGCTTGCGCGACCAGTCCGACATTGTCGGCGACGGTGCGAAGGAGATGCTGCATGCGCGGCACGCCGTCGCGTGAGTTCGAGGCGGAACGCCACCGGGTCCTTGCCGAAATCCTTGGCGATATCGTCGATGAAGCTCTCGATGGCGAAGGCGTTGTGGCCGTTGCCGACGCCGCGCCACGGCGACAGCCGTGCGCCGCGGTTCTCGATGACGTGCTCGGCGAGCTTGTTGGCAACCGGATATTGCGGAACCGGCGAGCCCTTCATCACGATGCGGTCCTGCCGTGGTTTTGGATCGCCGGAGACGTAAGCCACGACGGATTCGGCAACGACACGGTGATGCCAGGCGACGAGCTTGCCGGCCTCGTCGAAGCCGGCCTCGATGTGATGCGCCGTCGCTGGGCGGAATTTGCCGAAGGTGATGTCATCTTCGCGCGTCCAGATCAGCTTGACCGGCTTGCCGACCGCTTTCGACAGGCGGACCGCGTCGAACATGGCCTCGTGGTTGCCGCGCCGGCCGAAGCCGCCGCCGAGGAATTGCTGGTGCAGCACGATCTTCGAGCGCTCGGTCTGCAGGATGCGGGCGACGCCGTTGAGGAGGCTGGTCGCCGCCTGGGTGCCGACCCAAAGCTCGGCCGATTTGCCGTCGGTGCTGACGGAGGCAGTCGCGTTCATCGGCTCCATCTGCGCGTGGTAGACGTAGCGCGTGCGATATTCGCCGCGGAACACGCGCTTGGCACCCGCCAGCGCCGCCTTGGCGTCGCCGGTGTTCTCGTAAGGCACGCCGTCGCGGCTCTTGTCGCGGCCGATGGCCGCAAAATCCTCGAGTGCTTGCTCGCTGTCGAGATGCGCGCCCGGCGCGTCGCCCCAGGTCACCTTGAGCAGGTTCTTGGCCGCTTGGGTTCCTTCGACCGTGGTGCCGATGACGCCGACGCCCTCGGGCAGCTTCACGATGTCGGTGACGCCCGGCACTTTGCGCGCGCGGGCGTCGTCGACATCGAGCGGCGCGCCGCCGGCATAGGGCGATTGCAGCACCGCGGCGTAGACCATGCCCGGCACCTGCACATCCATGCCGTATGTGGCTGCGCCCTTGACTTTCAGCGGCACGTCGACCCGTGCGATGTCTTTGCCGATGAGCCGGAAGCTTGCCGTCGGCTTGAGGTCGCTTTCGGCGATCTTCGGCAATTCGGCGGGTGCGCGTCGCAAACGCGGCGATCTCGCCATAGCCGATGCGCCGCCCCGATGCCTTGTGCACGACGACGCTCGGTTCGGTCGCAAGCTCGCCGACCGGCACCGCCCATTTCGCCGCCACCGCATCGAGCAGCACGCGGCGCGCCTGCGCGCCGGCCAGGCGCAGCGACGTGAAGTAGCCGGTCACGGACGCGCTGGCTGATGTCTGGAAGGTGTAATTGTATCCCGGATTGCCGAATTTCTTGTCGTCCCATTCCGTCGGAAACACCGGCCTGACCTTGCTCCAATCGGCGTCGAGCTCTTCGGCGATGATGACCGGCAGGCTGGTGAACGAGCCTTGGCCCATCTCGGCCGCCGGCGCGACCATGGTGATGATGCCGTCGGGCGCGATCGTCAGCCAGACATTCGGCGTGTACGCCGCCGGCGCGTCGGCGAAGGCGTCGTCGATGAGAGAGAGCGCATCGGGCGCGATCGTCAGCGCCAAGCTCAGCCCGGCGGTGGTTTTGAGGAAATTGCGGCGGTTCACGGTCTTGCTGTGCTGATTCATGGCTCAGCCCTCCCGCGCCGCGCGCTCGATGGCGCTGATGATCTTCAGATACGTGCCGCAGCGGCAGATGTTGCCGTCCATATGCTCGACGATGTCGTCGCGCGACGGATTTTTGTTGGCCGCGAGCAGCGTCGCCGCCTGCATGATCTGGCCCGATTGGCAGTAGCCGCATTGCGGCACCTGCTCGGCGATCCAGGCCTTCTGCAGCGGGTGGCTGCCGTCGGCCGATAAGTCCTTCGATGGTGGTCACGGATTTCCCCGCCGACCAGCGACACCGGCATCGAGCACGAGCGCACCGCCTCGCCGTCGATATGCACCGTGCAGGCGCCGCAGGCGGCGATGCCGCAGCCGAATTTGGTGCCGGTGAGCTTGAGATGCTCGCGCAACACCCAGAGCAGCGGCGTATCGGGCGCGGCATCGACCTCGTGCCGTTGTCCGTTGACGGTCAAGGCGACCATAGGACTCCTCCCTGGGCTTGACGTTCGTGCGCTCGCGGCGCTCGAACGGCCTTTATTGCTTTTCTCATCGCCGGCAGGCGAAACGGCATTATCGCGCAAATCGGTTGCCTCCGACAGCCGGTTTCCGACTTGCCGAAAGATGCCTGCCGAGCGCCGTCACCACCGGCCGTTGTGACGGCCGTCACTGCGAAGGCGGCAAAACCCGCGATAAATCGCCATAAGATCGATGCCGCAGCGTCAGTATCGACGTGGCGGCGCGACGCCCCGTTGCGTATGATCGGCGCGGGTTCAAGCCGTGGTGGGTCTGATGAAGCGGCGCGGCAAGGCTGGTGGCAAGGCAGCGGATTTGCGGCGCCCGAAGGCGGCCGGCCGCAAGCGCCGTGCCGTCGCCAAACCCAAGATTGTCGCGCGATCAGTCTCAGCACCCTGCCGCTGCCGGCCTGCAAGAGCGGCTTGAGCGCAATAGGCAGGAACTGAACGAGGCCTTGCAGCAGCAGGCCGCGACCTCGGAGGTGCTGCGCCTGATCAGCGCGGCGCCGGGCGATCTGAAGCGGGTTTTCGCCGGTCATCCTGGAAAGCGCAGTGCGGATTTGCGACGCCACGTTCGGCACATATCTATCGCTTGCACGACGGCGCGCTGCACCTCGTTGCCGCGGCGCAACACGCCACCCGCCTTCGCCGAGTCCCGCCGGCGTTCGCCGATTCGCCCCGCTCATGGCTCTCAGCTGATCGACCGCATGGTGAAGGACAAACGACCGCGATACATATCCGGTCGATGGCACCGTAATGCCACGGCTACCTCGATGGCAGCGATGAGGCGGCCATTTCGGCCTTCAAACTTGCCGGCGTCGCGGACGGCTCTTGCTATTCCGATGCTGCAAGGAGAACGAACTGATCGGCTCGTTCACCCTCTACCGCCGGGAGGTTCGGCCGTTTCACCGACAAGCAGATCGAGCTGGTTCACAACTTCGCCGCCCAGGCCGTCATCGCCATCGAGAATACGCGGCTGCTCAACGAGTTGCGTCAACGCACTGATGACTGAGCAATCGCTGGAGCAGCAGACTGCGACGTCCGAGGTGTTGCGCGTCATCAGCTCCGCTCGCCCGGCGATCTGGAGCCGGTGTTCCAATCCATGCTGGAGAATGCGATGCGCCTCTGCGAAGCCAATTTCGGCATGCTGTATCTGCTGCGACGGCGATCTTTGACCTCGCGCTGGCGTGCATATCGCACCGCCCGCATTCATGCGAAGCCGCCGACCGCTGTTCGCCATCACCGGCACGACGCCGCTGGACGGTCGCTGGCGACGGAGCAAGACGCACCATTCACTCGTCGATTTGGCGGCGGAAGCGCGGCTTATTTCAAAAACCCGCAGGATCGCCGCTTCGTCTGACCCGCGTGCGCAGACTCCTCACCGTGCCGATGCTCAAGGATAACGAGTTGATCGGCGCCGTTCACCGTCTATCGTCAGGAAGTTCGTCCCTTCAGCGACGGGCAGATCGAGCTGCTGAAGAATTTTGCCGCTCAGGCCGTCATCGCCATCGAGAACGCGCGGCTGCTCAACGAATTGCGCGAATCGCTGGAACAGCAGACGGCCACCTCGGAGGTGCTCAGCGTTATTAGTTCGTCGCCCGGAGACTTGGAGCCGGTGTTTCAAGCCATGATGGCAAACGCAACACGGATTTGCGAGGCTAAATTCGGCATTCTGCAACTTCATGAAAACGGCAGGTTCCGCAATGCCGCCATGTTTAATCCGCCACCTGCGCTGGCCGAATATCGCCATCGCGAGCCTGCTGATCAATCGCGGGTCCGACAATCGGCAATTGGGCGCGTGGCCGCTACGAAGCAGTTGGTCCACATTGTCGACTATGCGGCGGACGCCCGCGTACATCCAGCGCGACCCCGCCGCGGTTAATATGGTCGAGCGTGCTGGTGCCCGAACCGTTCTCCTCGTTCCGATGCTCAAGGATGGCGAACACGTCGGCAACCTCAACATCTTTCGTCAGGAGGTGCGCCCATTCACCGACAAGCAGATCGAACTGGTGCAGAACTTCGCCGCCCAGGCCGTCATTGCTATCGAGAACACGCGACTGCTCAGCGAGTTGCGGCAATCGCTGGAGCAGCAGACGGCGACGTCGAATGTCTTGCGCGTCATCAGCTCGTCGCCCGGCGAGCTGGAGCCGGTCTTCACGGCCATGCTCGAAAACGCCACGCGCATCTGCGACGCGAAATTCGGCATCATGACGCTGTACGAAGGCGGACCGTTTCGCGCGGTGGCGCTGCACAATGCGCCGCCGGAATTCGCCGAAGCGCGCCGCCGCGAGGCGCTGTTTTCCCCGGCGCCGAGCAATCCGCTGGCGCGCGTCGCGGCCACCAAAGCGACCCTGCAAATTCCCGATCTGCGGCTGGACGAATCCTATCTCTCCGGCGAGCCCGCGACGGTCATCATCGCGGAGCGTGGCGGCGCCCGCACGCTGATCGACATTCCGATGCTCAAGGATGGCGAGCTTGTCGGCGTGTTCGGCATCTATCGGCAGGAGGTGCGGCCGTTCACCGACAAGCAGATCGACTTACTTAAGAACTTCGCCGCGCAGGCCGTCATCGCCATTGAAAACACGCGTCTGCTCAACGAATTGCGTCAGCGCACGGCCGATCTCACCGAATCGTTGGAGCAGCAGACCGCAACGTCGGAGGTGCTGAGCGTCATCAGTTCGTCACCCGGCGCGCTGGAACCCGTATTTCAGGCCATGCTGGAGAATGCCGTCAGAATTTGCCAAGCCAAGTTCGGCTTTATGCTTCGATACGATGGCGAGGCATACCATACCGTCGCCTCGCTTTGCTCGGTACCGGCGTATTCTGCGGAGATGAGGCGCGGACCACTACGGCCAGACGCCGACTCAACGCTTGGTCGCGTTGCCATGACTGGCCAGGTCGCGCAAATTGCGGACATTACTGCGCATCGACTTTATGCAGAGCGCGATCCAACTTTCGTCGCTGGTGCAGAACTCGGAGGTATTCGGACCATAGTTGCCGTCCCGATGCTAAAGGACGACCAGTTGATCGGTGCAATCACCATCTATCGCCAGGAGATTCGCCCGTTCACCGACAAGCAGATCGAGTTGGTGAAGAACTTCGCCGCCCAGGCCGTCATCGCCATCGAGAACACGCGGCTGCTCAACGAATTGCGGCAATCGCTGGAGCAGCAGACGGCGACGGCCGACGTGCTGCGCGTCATCAGTTCGTCGCCCGGCGAGCTGGAGCCGGTCTTCAATGCCATGCTGGAAAATGCCACCCGCATCTGCGAAGCCAAATTCGGCGTGCTGCAACTTTGCGAAGATGGCGGCTTCCGCATGGTGGCAATGCACAATGCGCCGCCCGCCTATGCGGAGGCCCGGCGGCGCGAGCCGGTGATGCATCCGAGCCCGCTGGCGCCGCCGGCGCGCGTGGCTGCGACCAAGCGCTTGCTCCACGTTGCCGACATGGCCGAGGAGCAGGTTTACAAGGCGGGCGATCCTTCGGCCGTTCGGTTTGTCGAAATGGCAGGCGTACGGACTCTCCTCGTGGTTCCGATGCTCAAAGAGAAAGAGCTGATCGGCGAATTCAGCGTTTATCGCCAAGAGGTGCGGCCGTTCACCGACAAGCAGATCGAGCTGGTGCAGAACTTTGCCGCTCAAGCGGTGATTGCCATCGAGAACACGCGGCTGCTCAGCGAGCTCCGCCAGTCCCTGCAGCAGCAGACCGCCACCGCCGACGTGCTCAAGGTCATCAGCCGCTCGACCTTCGATCTACAAACCGTGCTCGGCACGCTGGTCGAATCTGCTGCGCGGCTCTGCCGCGCGCACCGCGCCTCGATCACCCTGCCCAAAGAAGGGGTCTATCACCGCGCTGCAAGCTATGGATTTGCGGACGAGTTCAAGGCCTATCTGGATCAGCACCCGTTGGCCATCGATCGGGGCAATATCGTCGGTCGTGTGGTGCTTGAGGGTACGACCGTCCAGGTGGTGGATGTTCGATCCGATCCCGAATTCACCTCGATCCTCGCGTCACAGCTCAGCGACACGCGCACGATTCTTGGCGTTCCGATGCTGCGGCAAGGCGTGCCGGTGGGCGTTCTGGTGCTGACACGCGATACAGTGGAGCCGTTCACCGAAAATCAAATCGCGCTGGTCACGACGTTCGCCGACCAGGCGGTCATCGCCATCGAGAACGTGCGGCTGTTCGAGGCCGAGCAGAAGCGCACCCAGGAATTGAGCGATGCACTGGAGCAACAGACCGCCACGGCGGATGTATTAGGCGTCATCAGCTCTTCGCCGGGCGAGCTTGAGCCGGTCTTTGCGGCCATGCTGGCCAACGCAACGCGCATCTGCGAAGCCGAGTTCGGATTTCTCTGGCTTGCCGAAGACGGCGGATTCCGGGCTGGCGCGATGCACGGCGCACCGCCGGAATTCATCGAGGAGCGCCGCCGCCAACCGGTCCTGCGACCTCACGCGCAATCGCCGCTCGCACGCGTCGCCATGGCGAAACAGGTGCTGCACATTGTCGACGTGGCCGAGGAGGTGGCGCAAGGTAATCGCGATCCCGCACTCCTCAGCCTTGTCGAAGCTGCGGCGGCGCGCACGGTGCTCCTGGTGCCGATGCTCAAGGAGGGCGAATTCATTGGCGCCATCAGCATATACCGCAGGGTGGTCCATCCGTTCGGCGACAAGCAGATCGACCTGGTCAAGAATTTTGCCAGCCAAGCCGTCATCGCCATCGAGAACACGCGGCTGCTCAACGAATTGCGCAAGTCATTGGAGCAACAGACGGCGACATCTGAGGTGTTGAGTGTCATTTCAAGTCTCACCCGGAGAACTTGAGCCAGTGTTCCAGGCGATGCTGGAGAACGCCGTTCGCATCTGCGAGGCCAAGTTCGGCTCGCTGGTTCGTTTCGATGGCGAGAATTTTCACTTCGCGGCTGAAGTTGGCACGCCGCTGGAATACGCTACTTTTCAAAAAGATCGTGGCCCTCTTCGACCGAGATTAGGCACTCAGCTAGAGCGTGTTCTGCGGTCAAAGGAGGTGTGCCACAGCGATGATTACGCCGCTGAAGCCGTCCCCGGCTATGCGGCTACACTCGGCGGTGCGCGGTCCACAGTTTACGTGCCGATGCTCAAGGATGACGCGTTGATCGGCGTCATCAACATCTACCGCCAAGAGGTGCGACCGTTTACCGACAAGCAGATCGAGCTGGTAAAGAATTTCGCCGCCCAGGCCGTCATCGCAATTGAGAACACGCGGCTGCTCAACGAGCTGCGGCAATCGCTGCAGCAGCAAACCGCCACCGCCGACGTGCTCAAGGTCATCAGCCGCTCGACCTTCGATCTGCCGGCGGTTCTCAATACGCTCGTGGATTCGGCGGCCAAGCTGTGTGACGCGGAATGCGCCTTTATTTTCCGCCTTGAAGACGGCGCCTATCGTCTGGCCGCCAACCGCGGCTTTTCCGAAGAGTACCGGCAATACATCATCCGCAACCCTATCAGGCCGGGCCGCGGGACGCTTGTCGGGCGCACCGCGTTGGAAGCGCGCGCGGTTCACCTTCCGGACTGTTTGGCCGATCCGGAATACGTGTGGGCTGAATTGCAAAGGATCGGCGGCTTCCGCACCATGCTGGGCGTGCCACTGCTGCGCGAAGGACATCCGATCGGCGTGATCGCGTTGACCCGTTCGACCGTCAAGCCGTTCACCGACAAGCAGATCGAGCTGATCGAAACCTTCGCCGACCAGGCCGTCATCGCCATTGAGAACGTGCGGTTGTTCGAGGCCGAGCAACAGCGCACCAGCGAGCTTTCCGAATCGCTGGAGCAGCAGACGGCAACGGCGGAGATATTGGGTGTCATCAGCAAGTCGCTCGACGATACCCAGCCGGTGTTCGATGCCATCGTGCAGAGCGGCATGCGGCTGTTCTCCGGCGCGGCGATCTTCATCGCGCTCGCGGATGCACAAGAGGTGAGGGCTGTTGCGATCGCCGAATCCGATCCCGACCGCGCCGAAGCCTGGCGGCGCAGATTTCCTCTCCCGCTCACGCGCGAATACATGCACAGCGTTGCCATACTCGACCGCAGGATGCTCGATGTCCCCGACGTCGCGGACGCGCCGGACGAAATGGCGGCCGGCAAGAAAAATTTCCTGGCCAGCGGCTATCGGGCGGTCACCATCATGCCGATGATGCGCGGCGACGCCGCGATCGGCGCGCTGAGCGTCGTGCGTCGCGAGTTGGGTCCGCTCTCCGACAAGCAGCTTGCGGTGCTCAGGACCTTCGCCGCCCAGGCCGTCATCGCCATCGAGAACACGCGGCTGCTCAACGAATTGCGACAATCGCTGGAGCAGCAGACGGCGACCGCGGATGTGCTCAAAGTCATCAGCCGCTCGACATTCGATCTGCAGACGGTGCTCGACACGCTGACCGAGTCGGCTGCCAGGGTTTGCGCGGCCGAAAAGGGCGTCATCTTTCAGCGCGACGGGGATTTGTATCGGCTGGGTGCGAACTTCGGATTTTCGCGCGAGGCCGAGCAGTACGCGCTCGAGAACCCGCAGCGAGCGGGCCGCGGCAGTGCGGTTGGGCGCGTGGCGTTGGAGGGCAGGACCATTCATATCCCCGACGTGCTGGCCGATCCCGAATACAGCGCGGCTGGCTATCAGCGGGCATTTGGGTTCCGCACCATCCTCGGCGTGCCGCTGCTGCGTGAGGGGACGACGATCGGTGTCTTTGCGCTCACCCGTGACAAGGTGAGCCCATTCAGCCAGCAGCAGATCGATTTGGTCACGACTTTCGCCGACCAGGCCGTCATCGCCATCGAGAACGTGCGTTTGTTCGAAGCTGAGCAGAAACGCACCGAGGAATTAAGCGCGTCGTTGGAGCAGCAGACCGCCACCGCCAATGTTCTCGACGTCATCAGCCGCTCGGCGTTCGATCTCCGAGCGGTATTCGAAACCGTGGCGGAGAATTCGGTCAGACTGTGCGGCGCCGACCGGGCGAATGTGTACCGCTTCGATGGCGAGCTGTTGCAGATGGGGGCGGGCTTCAATCTGCCGCAGGAATTCATGGAGTGGGCGGAGCAAAATCCAAATCGTCCCGGCCGGCACAGCACGTCCGCCCGCGCCGCGTTGGAACGACGGACCATCCACATCCTCGATGTCCAGGCCGATCCGGAATATTCGTACAAAGCAGCGGATTTCGAGCCGGTCCGCACGGCGCTCGGCGTCCCGATCCTCAAAGGCGATGAGTTGCTTGGCGTCATCGTCGTTTATCACCTGGAAGTCCGGCCATTCACCGACAAGCAGATCGCGCTGGTCGAGACCTTCGCCGACCAGGCCGCCATCGCCATCGAGAACGTGCGCCTGTTCGAAGCCGAGCAGCAACGCAGCCACGAACTCACGGAATCGCTGCAGCAGCAGACCGCGACCGCCGACGTGCTCAAGATCATCAGCCGCTCGACGTTCGATCTGCAGACCGTACTCGATACGCTTGCGGAATTGGCCGTGCGTCTGTGCGAAGCCGACCTGTCCTCGATCCACCGCCAGCACGGCGACCAATTATCAAGCCATTGCAACTTTCGGCGGCCCAACCGATCAACACGAGCTCGTTTTAGACAATGTTCCATTCGCGGCGGGACGAGGTACTGTACTCGGGCGCACGGTACTCGAGCGCAGGCCGGTTCAGGTTGCGGACGTTCTGGCCGATCCGGACTATACGCTGCAGGAAATGCAGAAAAGGATCGGATTTCGCACCATCCTCGGTGTTCCGCTGCTGCGCGAAGACAAACCGATCGGCGTCATCGTGCTGATGCGGCTTGCCGTGCGGCCGTTCACCGACAAGCAGATCGAGCTCGCGCACCACCTTCGCCGACCAGGCGGGTATCGCCATCGAGAACGTGCGGCTGTTCGAGGAGATCCAGGACAAGAGCCGGCAGGTCGAGGAAGCGAGCAAGCACAAATCGCAGTTCCTCGCCAATATGAGCCACGAGCTGCGCACGCCGCTCAATGCCATTCTCGGCTATACCGAGCTGATTATCGACGGCATTTACGGCGAGGCGCCGGAAAAGATGCGCACCGTGCATGGAGCGCGTGCAGTCGAACGGCAAGCATCTGCTCGGCCTGATCAACGACGTGCTCGATCTGTCGAAGATCGAGGCCGGGCAACTCGTGCTGTCGATCCAGGATTATTCCATCAAGGACGTGGTGCATGGCGTCTATAGCGCGGTCGAGCCGCTGGCGAGCGGCAAGAAGCTTGCCTTCAAGATCGATGTGCCGGCGAACCTGCCGCCGGCCCGCGGCGACGACCGCCGGCTGACCCAGGTGCTGCTCAATCTGGTCGGCAATGCGATCAAATTCACCGACGCGGGCGAGGTCGCCGTCAAGGCGGCGGCGTCGAACGGCGCCTACACCATCTCCGTGCGCGACACCGGCCCCGGCATTGCCGAGGCGGATCAGGTGAAGATATTCGACGAATTCCAGCAGGCCGACAGCACGCAGACCAAGGCCAAGGGCGGCACCGGGCTCGGCCTGTCGATCGCAAAGCGCATCATCGAAATGCACGGCGGCAAATTGTGGGTCGAATCCAGCCTCGGTGCCGGCTCGACCTTTTCGTTCACCGTGCCGTTGCGCGTCGAACACCAAGCGGGGCGACCATGAGCAAGCGGATTCTCGTCGTCGAGGATCAGGAGGATAATCGCCAGATCCTGCGCGATCTCCTCGCCAGCGCCGGCTATGCCATGATGCGAAGCCGGCGACGGCGAAGCGGGGGTCGCCGCGGCGAAGACGGAGCGCCCCGATCTCATTCTCATGGACATTCAGCTGCCGCTGCTCGACGGCTACGAGGCGACGCGGCGCATCAAGGCCGATCCCGATCTTAAGGCCATTCCCGATCATCGTCGTGACCTCGTACGCGCTTGAGCGGCGACGAGGCCAAAGCGCGTGCCGCGGGCTGCGACGCCTATGTCACAAAGCCGTATAGTCCGCGTCAATTATTGGCAAAGATCAGGGAATTCCTGCCCGCTTAGGATCGCCGGGCCCGCTTCCTTCCACAACCGAATCATCGATTGCAAGACGAGCATGAACAATCCTCCCCTCATCCTCGTGGTCGACGATAACGAAACCAACCGCGACATCCTGATCACGCGGCTGGAGAAGCACGGCTACCAATTGCTGCAGGCGGCCGACGGCGAAGAAGCGCTGGCGAGCGCCACCCAGCACAGCCCCGACCTGATCCTGCTCGACGTGGAAATGCCGAAACTCGACGGCTTCGAAGTCTGCCGGCGGCTGAAGAACGATCCGGCGATGCCTTTCATCCCGATCATATTGGTGACGGCGCGGGCCGCCAGCCAGGACGTCGTCACCGGCCTCGACGCCGGCGCCGACGAATATTTGACCAAGCCGATCGACCAGGCGGCGCTGGTCGCCCGCGTGCGCTCGATGCTGCGCGTCAAGGCGCTGCACGACCAGGTGCAGGCCCAGGCCGCCGACCTTGCCACCTGGAACCGCACCTTGGAGCAGCGGGTGAACGAACAGGTCACCGAGCTCGACCGCATGAACCGGCTGAAGCGCTTTCTGTCGCCGCAGATCGCCAAGCTCGTGGTGTCGTCGGGCGACGACAAGCTTTTGGAAAGCCATCGCCGCGACATCACGGTGGTGTTCTGCGACCTGCGCGGCTTCACCGCGTTTGCCGAGAGCGCGGAGCCGGAAGACATCATCGCGGTGTTGCAGGAATATTATCAGTGCCTCGGCGAATCGATCGACCGCTTCGAGGGCACGCTGCAGCATTTTGCCGGCGACGGCTTGCTGATCATCTTCAACGATCCGCTGCCCTGCGCCGATCCGGCATTGCGCGCGGTGCGCATGGCGGTCGAGATGCGCGGGCGGGTCGCGGCGCTGGTTGAGAAATGGCGCCGCTTCGGCCACGAACTCGGCTTCGGCGTCGGCATCGCCTCGGGGCACGCCACGTTGGGCAGTGTCGGCTACGAGGGCCGATTCCACTATTCGGCGAACGGCACGGTGGTCAATCTCGGCTCCCGCCTCTGTGCCCAAGCCGGCGACGGGCAAATCCTGATCGACGGCCGGGTCCAGCTCGCCGTCGAAGCGATCGCCAGCACCGAGTCGATCGGCGATCTCGATTTGAAGGGTTTTCATCGCCCGGTCCGCGCCTTTAATGTACGTGAATTGACGGCGTAATGGTTCAGCCGGCGCGTTTGCCGATAAAAGCCGCAACAGAGGGGGAATCGTGCCCGAGAATCTGACCGACCTGATCGCTGAGCTCGCGCTCGCCAACCGCATTCTCGCCCATGAAGGCGTGCTCGACGCCTTCGGCCATGTCAGCGTGCGGCATCCGTCCGATCCTGGACGCTATCTGCTGTCGCGCGCGCGCTCGCCGCTGTTGATCGAGCCCGGCGACATTCTGGAATACACGCTGGATTCCGCGCCGGTGCGGCCGCCCAAGGTGCATCTTTATGCCGAGCGCGTCATTCACGGCTGCATCTACCAGGCGCGCAGCGACGTCATGGCGGTGTGCCATCACCATGCGCCGGCGGTCATGCCGTTCTGCATCGCCGGCAAGCCGATCGTGCCGGTCTTTCATCTCGGCGCCGCGATGGGCGAGGAGGCGCCGTTCTGGGACCAGCATGACGAGTTCGGCGACACCAACCTCCTGGTCGTCAAGCCGGAGGAGGGCCGTTCACTGGCGCGCGCGCTTGGCCGGCATGCCGCGGTGCTGATGAACCGCCACGGCGCGACCGTGGTCGGCGGCGGATTGAAGGAGCTGGTCGCCCGCTCGATCTTCATGTGCCAGAACGCCGAGTATCAGATGCGCGCGCTGGCACTCGGCGCGGCGACGCCGCTCCATCCGGGAGAGACCAAGCTCGCCGGCGTCATCAGCGCGATGCCGAACGTGGTGACCCGGACCTGGGAATATTGGAGCTTGCGGCTCGCTGCAGCGGGCGCCATGCCGCCGCGCCGGGGCGCGAAGAAAGCCCCGCGGGGTCGGAGCAAAGCACGCAACCGGCGATGAAGCCGACAAAAGTGCTTCGGCGCGGCACGCGCCGATTTCTCGACACGAACCACGCCGAAAACTTCTTATCGTAACGGCCTGAAGCGGCGGCTTACTACTTACACGGACCGTCGTGGATCCAGATCGCGCGGGCGTTCTCGGCCGCACAATTGTTCGGGTAAGTCATCCGGGCGTGGTTGAGCGGATCCATCCCGCACAGCGGCGCTGTGATAATCGTAGCGCCGAAGCCCTGGCAGAATACGTTGCAGGTGCCGAGATGGGTAATTTTGACGCCGGCGGCCCTGGCTGCGCAGGCGCTGTCATAGGTCTGCGGGCCGTCGGCCTTCTCGACGCAGACCGGGCCGCCGGCACAGGCCTTGGCCGCGAGAGCGCTACCGCTGGTCGCCGCAATCGATACGGCGGCAATGCCGGCCAGTACCGCAAGACATGAGAGATTGGTTCGTACGCTACGCATGTTAGCCCCTCCTGGATTGGCGTGCACAGGCACCCCTAGGGAAATGTTAGCACAATTATCGAGGGGCGATAGTGCGTCGAAGCAACAGTTTAGGCCGCGCGCCCGCTGATCGGACGCACGGTGTTCTCGTTTTGCTCGGGTCGATCCTTCGGCGCGCTTGCGACTGCTCTCGCTATGCCGCAAGGCGCGCCGAAGGCGTAGCTTGCCTCAGTTACTTGCACGCACCCTTATGCAGCAGCGTCGCGTTTGCAGTGTCCGAGACGCACTGGTTCGCGTAGGTCTCCTGCTTGTGGGTGAACGGATTGAGCGAGCAGACGGGCGCGTAGATGAACGGGCAGGCCGGCCCCTGGCAGGCGCCGATATGCAAGACCCGCTGACCCCTGGCCTTGGCGAAGCACGGATTGGTCGTCTCGGTGTGGCGGGTGAAGCCGTCTTTATCGACGACGCAGTATTTGGTGACGAACTGCGGACACACGCTCCTCGCCTCGCTGGATGGCATCGACAGCAATGTCGCTGCAATGCCGGCCAGAACCGCGAGAGACGCCGCCTGCTTACGTGAGAACGTCATGTGGTAACCCCCCTTGTTGAACGGGATTGCTTGGGCATCCCGGCACCAAGGCTAACACAACCGGTCGGTGAAATTAAATAGCCAATCCCACGAACGCGCGCCGCGGTCCGTGGCACCATCAATGCCGATCGCGCGCCGCAGCGCTGATCGCGCCGAGCATCGTGGCGCGATCCTTGTTGAGCACGCCGCGCACCGATTGTTGGCTGCCGATCTGTCCCATCTCGCGCTGGCGCTTGACCGTGGCCGATGTCATCAGCGGCTCGACGCCGAGCTCGCGCAGCGTATCGGCGACTTCTTCCATTTCGGCGGCGCGGCGCTCGCCGTGGTTGGCCATGCGCTCGAGATTGTAGGGCACGATCTTTGCCCAATCGAGGCCGGGATAATTGTTCTTCATCGACGCTGCGACCTCGTCGACGACGCCGGCGCGGGACGCCGCCAAAAAGCATTCCAGCGTCAGCGCCTCGATGCCCTTGATCATGACGCTGCGCACCATCTTGATGGCGGCGGCGGCGCCGGTCTCGGTGCCCGCAATGCTGACGCGCATGCCGAGCGCGGCGAGCACGGGGGTCGACTGCCTCGCGCATGCGGGCCTGCAAGCAGCATCGGCGTCTGATGCCGCGCCGGATAAATCGGCGCGAGCACGGCGACATCGACATAGCGGCCGGCATCGCCGAGAAGCTTTGCAGTCTCCTGCTTGCGGCCGGGCGAGACCGAGTTGATGTCGAGGAAGTACGGCGCACCGGCAAGATGTCGCCTTGACCGATTGTGCCGCTTCGACGCTCGAGGCCGCGGTGACCGCGGAAATGATCAAGTCCGCGTCGCGCACCGCGTCCGCAGCCGAACGCGCGCGGCGCACGCCCGCCGCGTCAGCGGCTCGCTGTAGCTTTTCGCCTGCGCCTTGCGGAAACAGAATGTCCCACGCCGACATCTTCTCCACGCCGGCTTCGCGCAGACCGGCGGCAATGGCTTGGCCCGCTTCGCCGAAGCCGATGAATGCGATTGCCGGCTTGCCGTTTGGCATCGTGATAATCCCCCTTGGCGCGTCGATACTCGCCGATGATGGCAGGTTCGCCGCGAGGTTTGCAACGGCGCGCCGTGCCCGATAGGATGCACGACAAAGAATACATCGGGGAGGAGCGATCCGTCATGACGCCGACTCGCTCGCTCAAGTCACCAGCCGCCGCCGTTTCATTCAATTTCTCGCCGCAAGCCCGCTGTTCGCCGGCACCGGCCTTTCGGCGCTGGCGGCAGGAGCCCGTATCCGCAGCTGCCGGCCGATCCGTTCGTCTGGGCGCCGCGCGACTACGACCATCTGATTGCGAGCCCCAAGGAAGCGCTCGACGTGTTCGATTTCGAGCCGGTGATGCACAAGAACGTGCCGCCGGCGCATTTCGGCTACATGGCCTCCGGCGTCGACGACGACGTCACGTTGCGCGCCAACCGCGAGGGCTTCTTGAAATTCCAGCTCCGCCCGCGCCGGCTGGTCGACGTCAGCAAGATCGACATGAGCACGGAAATTCTCGGCCAGCGCTACGAGACGCCGATCATCATCGACCCGACCGGCGGACATAAAGCCTATCATCCCGACGGCGAGGAAGGCGTCGCGCGCGCGGCCAAGACCGGCGATCACCTGATGATCCTCTCGACGCAAGCCTCGACCTCGGTCGCCGACGTGATCGCCGCGCGCGGCCGGCCGATCTGGTCGCAGCTCTACGCCACCAACAAGTTCGAAGTCGCCAAGCACCACGTCGAGAGCATGGAGCGGCAGGGCTCGATCGCCATTGCCGTCACCGTCGATCGCAACGGCGGCCGCAACCAGGAGGTCGCGCTGCGCATGCGCAAGCTCGACACCCGCGAGTGCTCGGGCTGCCATGACAATTCGAGCCTCGAGGCTGTCGATGCGGCACGATCCGATCTACGAGGGCGCCGATCTTTCCGGGCTCAAGAACATCCAGTCGTCCGCCATGTCGTGGGATTACATCAAGCGGCTGCGCGACGTGGCCAAGATCAAGATGGTGCTCAAGGGCATCCTCGCCTGGGAGGACGCAAAGATCGCCGCCGAGACCGGCATCGACGCGATCATCGTGTCGAATCACGGCGGCCGCGCCGACGAATCCGGCCGTTCCACCATCGAGAGCCTGTCCGAGATCATTCAAGTCGTCCGGCAACATGCCGGTGCTGATCGATTCCGGCTTCCGCCGCGGCACCGACATCGTCAAGGCGCTGTGCATGGGCGCCAAGGGCGTCGCCGTCGGCCGGCCTTATCTGTGGGGCCTCGGCGCCTTCGGCCAGCCGGGCGTCGAGCGCGTGCTCGAAATCCTGCGCACCGAGCTGATGGTTGCCATGCAGCAGGTCGGCGCGCCGTCGCTCAAGGACCTCAAGCCGTCGATGGTGGTGAAGGCGTAAAAATCATGAAGCGAGCGTCCTGCCGCGACCGCCTCGAACAGGCGCTGGCGCGCATCGCCGATCCGAAAGGCGAGGGCGCGCGCGCCTGCCTTACCGTCTATGCCGATGCGGCGCGGGCCGCAGCCGATGCCGCCGATGCGCGGGCGGCGCGCGGCGCCTCGCTCGGGCCGTTCGACGGCACCATCGTCAGCATCAAGGATTTGTTCGATGTCGCCGGCGAGCCGACGCGGGCCGGCTCAAAGGTTCTCGCCGAGGAGGCGGCGCCGGCTAAAGCCGACGCGACGATCGTGCAACGGCTGCGCGCGGCGGGCGCGGTGATCGTCGCCAAGACCAACATGACCGAGTTCGCGTTCTCCGGCATCGGCGCCAATCCGCATTTCGGCACGCCGGGCAATCCGCGCGACCGCAGCCGCGTGCCCGGCGGCTCCTCGGCCGGCGCGCCGATCAGCGTTGCCGACGGCATGTGCGAGATCGCGATCGGCACCGATACCGGCGGCTCGGTGCGCATTCCGGCGTCGCTGTGCGGCCTCGTCGGCTTCAAGCCGAGCCGGCAGCGCGTGCCGACCGACGGCGCGTTTCCGCTGAGCACCACGCTCGATTCGATAGGCCCGATCGGCAAGAGCGTCGCCGACTGCGCCGCGGCCGACGCCGTGATGGCCGGCGAAGATATTTTGCCGCTCGAGCCGATTGCGCTCGCCGGCCTGCGCTTCGGCGTTGCCGAGGGACTGCCGCTCGACCGGCTGGACGACACGGTCGCCGCTGCGTTCGCCTTGGCGGTCAAACGGCTCGACGATGCCGGCGTGCGCGTCACCCACGAAACGTTGGCGCTGTTCGATGATATGGGCGAGATCAATGCCAAAGGCGGCATCGCGCCGTACGAGGCCTGCGCCATCCATCGCGACCGGATGAACCGGCGCGCCGACGACATCGATCCCAACGTCCGCGCCCGCATCGAGCGCGGCTGCGCCATTTCGGCGGCGGATTACGTCGATATGGTGCGCGAGCGCGAGCGGCTGGTGCAGCGCCATGGATGCGCGGCTCGCCACGCTCGATGCGCTCTTGATGCCGACGACCTCGATCGTGGCGCCCACCATCGCCGAGGTCGCGGACAGCAAAATCTTCGCCGCGCGCAACGCCGCGGTGCTGCGCAACACCGCGATCATCAATTTCTTCGACCTCTGCGCCATCTCGCTGCCGCTGCAAGGCCGCGCTGCCGGTCGGGCTGATGCTGATCGCGCGCAACGGCCATGACCACCGGCTGTTACGCATCGCTGCGGCAACGGCGCAGCTTTTCGGCACGTGATCGCGCTTGCCGCCGCCGCAACAGTTTCCTAGCATTTCGCCAAATCCTGGGAGGATATAGCCGTGAATAGCACTTACATGCTGCCCAACCGCCGCCACCTCTTGGCCGGCGCCGCCGCCACCGCCGCTACCGTCGCCGCGCCCGCGATCCTGCGCGCCCAGAGCGGCCCCCTGAAAGTCGGCGTGCTCTTGCCGCGCTCGGGCTATGAGGCCGGCATCGGCCAGGACTGCCAGCGCGGCGTCGATATCGCGCCCGGCATCCTCAAGTCGCTCGGCCTGCCGGACCTGACGATCATGAACGGCGACACCGAGTCGAACGTCGATACCGCGCGCGAGCACGCCGAAAAACTGATCAGCGACGGCGCCCAGCTTCTGGTCGGCGCCTTCGATTCCGGCCAGTCCACCGCGATCGCCCAGGTCGCCGAGCAGAAGGGCATCCCGCTCGTCATCAATATCGCCGGCGCGCCCGACATCACCGAGCAGGGCTACAAGTTCGTGTACCGGAATTTCCCGACCGCGCCGATGCTGACCCGCGACGGTTTCCTGCAGCAGAAGGACGGTTTCGCCATCGCCGGCGAGGCGCCGAAGACGGTCGTCTTCATGCACGTCAACGATACCTTCGGCACCGCCATGTCGAAGGCCTTCGCCGCGATGATGCCGAAATTCGATATGCCCTACACGATCGCCGACGAGATTTCCTACGATCCGGCGGCGCGCGACCTTTCGGTCGAGGTGACCAAGGCCAAGGCCACCAATGCCGACGTCCATGCTCGTCGTCGGCCGCCTCAACGACGCCATGCTGATGACGCGCGAATTGGTCAAGCAGCGCTGGACGCCGCAGGCGATCCTGAGCGTGGGACCGGGCTGGTACGAGGACCAATACATCAAGACGCTCGGCAAGCTGTCCGACGGACCGATCAGCTTCGTGCCCTGGTACGATCCGAACAAGAAGCTCGCCAAGGCGCTCGAAGCCGCCTTGGCGCAAAGCTATCCGGGCATCAACCTCAACACCAACCACGTCTTCACCTTCGAGGCGCTGCTGGTGGCCGCCGATGCCTACAAGCGCGCCGGCTCGACCGATCCCAAGGCGCTGGCCGACGCGCTGCGCGACCACCAACATCACCGACAACGCCAGCATCGGCCCCGGCATCTCAGTTCAACGCCAAGGGCCAGAACGACCAAGATCATAGGCGGCGGCATCCAGAACCGCGGCGGCAAGCTGGTGACGATCGCGCCCAAGGAGGCCGCCAACGGCCAAGCCGGAATGGCCGATGAAGTCGTATCAGGATCGCGCGTGACGCCGCTTAGGACCTGATCGGTGGGGTTAGGCGTCTATCTGAATGTTGCCGTCGCCGGCGTTCTGACCGGCTTGGTCTACGGCCTGATGGCGCTTGGCCTATCGGTCATCTTCGGCGTGGTGCGGGTCGTCAATTTCGCCCATGGCGAGATGATGTCGATCGCGATGTATATCGCGGTCGTGCTGTTCTCCGCATTTCACCTCGATCCGCTGGTCATGCTGGTGCCGATCGCGGCGGTGATGTTCGTGTTCGGCTACGCGCTGCAGGCAGGCCTGATCAATCCCTTCATCACCCGGCCGGAGCACAGCCAGTTCCTGCTGGTGGTGGCGCTGGCGATCATCATCGTCAATGCGCTGCTGATCATCTTCGGCCCGGACGCCCGCACCGTGCAGACGTCGTATGCCTACGACAGCTTTCAAATCGGCCCGGTGATCGTCGATGCGTCCAAGGCCTATGCCGGCGGCTGCGGCGATCGTCGTCACCGTGGCGCTGTTCGCGTTCTTCCGCTTCACGCTCATCGGCAAGGCGATCCGCGCCTGCGCCGACAATTACACCGGCGCGCTGGTGGTCGGGCTCAATGTCAACCGGCTTTATGCGCTGACCTTTGCGCTCGGCGCCGCCTGCGTCGGCGCCGCCGGCACGATGATGACCTTGATCACCGACGTGACGCCGACGCTCGGACCGGGCTATACGCTTGCTCGCCTTCGTCATCGTCATCACCGGCGGTCTCGGCTCGATGCCCGGCGCGCTGATCGGCGGCGTGCTGATCGGGCTGACCGAAGCGCTCGCGGGCTTGCTGTTCACGCCGTCGGCCAAGAGCATGTTCGCCTTCGGCATCCTGGTGCTGGTGCTGCTGTTCCGGCCGCAAGGCATTCTCGGCAGAAGGCTCGTGTGATGGCTGCGATGATCGCGCGCCTCACCGATGGTTTGTCGCGCCGGGCTTTGGGTCTCCTCGCCGCGCTGCTCGCGGTGTTGCTGGCCGCGCCGTGGATCGCCAACGACTATCTGCTCACCGTCCTCATCGTCATTCTCTATCTCGCCTATACCGGCCAGGCCTGGAACATCATGATGGGCTTTGCCGGCCAGCTTTCGCTCGGCCACGCCATCTATGCGGGACTGGGCGCCTATATCCCGGCGGTGCTGTTCACCCGGCTCGGCATCGGCCCATGGATTGGCCTCCTGGCGGCGATCCCGGTGGCCGCGGCATGCGGCGCGATCATCGGCTTTCTGGCGTTCCGCTTCGGCGTCGCCGGCGTCTATTTCGCGATCCTCACCATCGCCTTTGCCGAGTTTGCCCGCATCGGCTTCGACCATCTTGACCTCGTCAACGCCTCCGCCGGGCTGTTCCTGCCGGTGGCGCAATATGGCGCACAACGATCTGTGGCGGCTGCGCGGCAGTCCGACGATGTTCTATTACGTGATCCTCGCCGCGACGGTGTTCGCGCTCATCTTGTCGCGTCTCTTGCTGCGCAGCCGCATGGGCTATTTCTGGCTCGCCATCCGCGAGGACGAGCAGGCGGCGCGCGCCGCCGGCATCGATACGTTCCGTTACAAAATGTACGCGGTGATGATCTCGGCGGCGGTCACCTCGTTCGCCGGCGTGTTCTACGCGTTCTTCTACAACAACCTGTTTCCCGAGCAGGTGTTCAATATTTCCCGCTCGATCGAGATGATCCTCGGCCCGATCATCGGCGGCATCGGCACGCTTGTTCGGGCCGATCCTCGGCGCTTTCGTGCTCACCGGGCTTGCCGAATCCGTCACTTCGGCGCTGGCCGCGTTCGGCGTCGATCTGCCCGGCGCGAAGCAGATCTTCTACGGCATCTGTTTGCTGCTCGTCGTCGTGGCGCTGCCGGAAGGCATTTGGCCGTGGCTGGCGCGCCGGCTCGGCATAGCGGAGCGCGGACGATGACGGCGCTGCTCTCGCTCGACCGTGTCAGCAAGCGTTTCCGCGGCCTCCTCGCCGTCGACGCCGTCAGCTTCGACGTGCCCGAGGGCGTGATCTTCGCCGTGATCGGTCCGAACGGCGCCGGCAAGACCACGCTGTTCAACATGATCGCCGGCGCCATG
Source organism: uncultured Alphaproteobacteria bacterium (assembly GCA_963831975.1). Lineage (GTDB taxonomy): Bacteria > Pseudomonadota > Alphaproteobacteria > Rhizobiales > Xanthobacteraceae > BOG-931. The sequence continues at coordinate 247,663 of CAWHSO010000006.1, read as the reverse complement.
GCGCCGGACGACGGCGCGATCGCGTTCGCCGGCGCAGCCGATCAACGGCCTGACGCCCGATGCGGTGTGCCGGCGCGGCATCGCGCGCACGTTTCAGCTGGTGCGGCCGTTCCCGGCGTTGAGCGTCGAGGACAACGTCATCGTCGGCGCCTTGCTGCATCACCGCGACGTCGGCGCGGCGCGCGAGCGCGCTTTGGCGCGTGTTGCGGCGGCTCGACCTGTTCGACAAGCGCAACCAGATCGCAGCGACGCTGACCTTGCCGGACCGCAAGCGGCTCGAAGTCGCGCGCGCGCTTGGCGACCGAGCCGAAGCTGTTGCTGCTCGACGAAGTGATGGCGGGATTGCGGCCGACCGAGACCGACCGCATGGTCGCGACGTTGCGCGCGATCAACCGCGAGAGCGGATTGACCATCCTGCTCATCGAGCATGTGATGCGCGCGGTGATGGCGCTCGCCTCGCACGTGCTGGTGCTCGATCATGGCGTGGCGATCGCGGCAGGCGCGCCGGAGGCGGTGGTGCGCGATCCTGCGGTGGTGCGGTCCTATCTCGGCGCCGAGGCTTTGTGATGCTGCGCGTCGAAAACCTCGATGTGTTCTACGGCGATGTCCAGGCGCTCAATGGCGTTTCGCTCGACATCGAGGAGGGCGCCATCGTCGCCATCGTCGGCGCCAACGGCGCCGGCAAGACGACGCTGATCCGGGCGCTGGCCGGGATGCAGCGGCGCTTGCACGGCAAAATCATCTATCGCGGCACCGATATCTCCGGCTGGCCGAGCTATCGCGTTTGCGATCTCGGCATCGGCCAAGTTGCCGAAGGACGGCAAGTCTTCCCGACGTTGACGGTCGCGGAAAATCTCGACGTCGGCGCCATGCTGCCGCGCGCCCGCGCCGGGCGCGTCAAAAACAAAGACCGTGTGCTGGCGTTGTTTCCGGTGCTTGCCGAGCGGGCGCGCCAGGCCGCCGGTACGCTGTCCGGCGGCGAGCAGCAGATGCTCGCCATCGGCCGCTGCCTGATGGGCGCGCCGGATCTCATCATGTTCGACGAGCCCTCGCTCGGTTTGGCGCCGACCATCATCCACGACGTGCTCAACACCATCCGCGAGCTCAATCGCGACGGCCTCACCTGCCTGCTTGGTGGAGCAGAACGTGGCGCAATCGCTGAAGCTTGCGAGCCGCGCTTATGTGCTGGAAAACGGCCGCGTGACGCTCTCGGGCAGTGGCGCCGAGTTGTTCGCCGACGACCGCGTCCGCACCGCCTATCTCGGGCTGTAAAGTCGTTCAGACGATGCGCCGCAAGCGATCCATGAGGACGCCGAGCGCGGCGACGCGTGCGGTCAGCGGCGCCAGCGGAAATGCCTGGCGCAACCGGTTGTACACGTCGGCCGCCGTCGGCGCCTCGATATCCGAAAGCGCAGCAGCCATGGCGCGGGCCATGTCAGCCTCGGGCCGGCCGCTGAGCGGCGCCGGTACCATGGTGAACTCGCCGAACGGAACGGGGGGTTGAACGCGTAAGGTAATACGGCGGGCGCCCATAAAATCAGCTCCAGTCCAAGCCCGGTCAAATGACCGTGGCTTCACAACGCGCCAACTTTATTCAAGTTCCAACTGACCGGAGCGGTGGCCGCGAGGCGCGTTGTGGCGCCGGCCGCCGTGCTCTATATGCCTGTGGCATTGAAGCAATGCAGACGGCGCCAAGCCGTGGTCCCAGGGAGGTTCATGTCATGAAACTGTATTACGCGCCCGGCGCTTGCTCGCTCTCGCCGCACATCGTTTCCCGCGAAGCCGGCATCCCGCTCGAATACGAGCAGGTCGACAACCGCGAAAAGAAGACCAAGAGCGGGGTCGATTTTTGGACCATCAACGCCAAGGGCTACGTGCCGGTGCTGGAGATCGACAACGGCCAACGCCTGACCGAAGGCCCGGCGATCGTGCAATATCTCGCCGACCAGAAGCCGGCCTCCGGCCTGATGCCGGCAGCCGGCACGCTCGATCGCTACCGCGTGCAGGAATGGCTCAACTTCGTTACCTCGGAGCTGCACAAGAGCTACGGCCCGATTTTCCGGCCGACCACGCCCGACGAATACAAGAAGATCTCCAAGGAAAATCTCGGCAAGCGTTTCGACTGGCTCGACAAGCAGCTCGCCGGCAAGCAGTACCTGATGGGCGACAAATTCACCGTCGCCGACGCCTATCTGTTCACGGTGCTGCGCTGGTCGCCGCGCATCGAGATCGACCTGGCGAAATGGCCGAACGTCAAGGCCTACGTCGATCGCGTCGCGGCGCGCCCGAAGGTGCAAGAGGCGCTGAAAGCGGAAGGGCTGCAGTAATCGTTCTTTTGCCTCTCTCGCTTGCGGGGGAGGGCATTTATTTCTGCGGCAGGCCCTCGATGCTGAAGCCTACGGCAGTGCCGGCACGTTGTAGGGCGGCCTGACAGGTCGGCGGCAGCCGCCACTCCACCGTTTCGGCGTTTTGCGGCATGCCGGCGTAGCCGGGATTGAGCAGCGCTTGCGAGACCCGCAATCCCAGCGGCCAAGTCGCCTTGATATAGGCGACGGTGGCGAGGATCTGATCGTCGCTGAGGTTTTGCCCGTAGGCGGGCATGTACGACTTCACCGTCGGAGGCGTTGTCGAAAACCGGCCGAATTTTGTCATGGCGAAAAGGTCTTCGTCGGGATGCTGCCAGGTGTGGCCGGTCTGGTCGTGCGCAGGCGCGCGCCGGCCGGCAAACTCGTCTTGAACCTGCCACAGCAACTGGCCTTGCAATTTGCGCCCGTGGCAACCGGCGCAGTGGCTTGCATAAAGCTTTTTTCCTTCTTGAACCGCGTCGGCGTTCCCAGCGTCGGCGAAGTGCGCGCGCGGCCCAGACGGGGCCCGGAGCGCGAGCGCGGCAGCGACCGCGCTCGCGGCCAGCGCCGCGACCACGCCGCATCCGAGCAGAAGCCCGCGAACGCCGGTCACTTGCACGGCTCCATCAGCTCATCAATTTCCGCAGTTCGTCGGCCAGTTGGTGGCCGGGGAGATCGCCGGTCAGCAGACGCATGAATGCGCCATTGGGATCGAGCACATAGATGAACGAGCTGTGGTCGACCACGTATTCGTTATTGCCGAGCTGCCGCACCCGATAATAGACGTGAAATTCCCGGGCCGCCGCGCCGATTTCTTGCGGCGAACCGACCAGCCCGACGAAACGCGGATCGAAATCCTTGACGTATTCACCGACGATCTTGGAGGTGTCGCGCTCGGGATCGACGGTAATGAAGACGGGTTGGACCTTGTCGGCGAGCGGCCCGAGCTTGTCCAGCGCCAGCGTCATGGCGCTGAGCGTGGTGGGGCAGACATCGGGGCAGGACGTATAGCCGAAATAGACCAGCAGCCATTTGCCGCGGAACGTTGCGTCGGTCACGCGGCGGCCGTCCGGCATCGACAATGCGAAATGACCGCCGATCTGCGGCAGCTGCCGCGCCGCATTCACTTGTGATGCGCGGTTCACCGCGACTGCCGCAGCCGCGATAACAAAAACCGACGCGAGGATGGTGGCGACGCGTCGCAGCCTGACCTTGCTGAACATGGCAAATACTCGAACTGGAGAGAGGGGACGAGGGGCGATCTCACGACCGCCCTCTGCCGACGGCATCTTGTCCCGCCACCTATGAGTTTGGCGGCAGAACCCGGATGATCGCCATCATGCCTCCGTCCTCATGGCCGAGGATGTGGCAGTGATAGACGAAGTCGCCGACATCCGCGCCGCGGAAGTCCATGCGCACGGTCACGCTCGGATACGGCGCGGCGCCAGTACTGGAGTAGGGAACCTGGATCATGTCGAGGAATTGGCCGATCTCCTGCGGCACCGAAATCCATTCTGGCTCATCACCAGGAAGTGGATCTGATGGAAGTGGAACTCATGGTTTTCACCTGTCCGGTTCTGGATCGTCCAATCTTCGACCGCTCCCTGGTGCGTGGTGATGGCCGGTGGATTATTCGGATCGAACAACTGGAGCGGCGCTCCGTCGACCGTGATGTAGAAGTTGGTCGGGCTGAGGGGGTTGTTAGGGTCCGACAGCACCTCGAAGAAATAGAGCGTGCGGTGTGTCGTCGGCTGCTGGTTGCCGAGCTGCTGCGCCGCGTCCATCGTATTCGGCATCTGTTTCGCGACCGGTGGCACCTTTGGAAGTTGCGTCGGATTGTCGGTCTTGATGGTGGCGATCGTCCGCATCGGATCGACGTCGCCGATCGGACCGGTATCGATGTTGAGCGTCACCAGGTTCGCAGTCTCGCCGCGATTGGGCGCGGTGACGATGAACTCGGCGCGAGCCGCAGGCGCCAACAGGATGTCGGTCACCGTCTTGGTCGAGCCGCGCTGCTGCCCGTTCTGGGAGTTGATCGCCACGCCATCGAGCGCTACCAGCTGCAGCGGCTGCGCCCTGCCGTCCTGCTGGACCTGGATGTCGAGAATTGGTCTCGGCCCCGGAATTGGTGACGCGCCAGAATTCCTGCTGACCGGCCTGCATCTCGATGACCGCCGGCGTGTAGGTACAGGTCGCCGCCTGGAATTCCAGCGGCACGTAATTAATGTCCAGGTCCCACGACGGCGTCACGTTGCTGTTGCCGGCGCAGGTATTGCCCGGCGTCGAAGTGCCGGCGACGGGTTGATCGCGAATGACGAGAATCCGCTCCGGCAGACCTGCGACCGCCGGTTGGAAATTCTGAATTCCCGACACGACGAGGGCGCCGGACGCGCCACCTTGCACGGTTGCCTCGGCGATGCCGTGGACATGGGTGTGATACCAGTAGAGTCCGCCGGGGGCGTAGTTCGGGAAGGCGACGTTGTATTGGAACTGCTCGCCCGAATTGATGATGGTGTGGATCACCTGGTCCTGGTGACATTTCGGCGAGGTGGTGGTGCCGTGATAGTGGATGTTGAGCGACGAGGTGTACATTTCCAGGTCGCCGCATTGGTTCTGGGAATTTGACACCTGCTCGACGGGAGTGCCTTCCGGCACGGCGTTCGCCGCCAGGATGTTGAGCAAGTCGCCCGGATTGAGGCGTAGCGTCGGCCCTTCCATGCCGTCAGGCGTCTGGAAACAGAACAGCGAGCGGCCGTCCTGATCGACCCTGGTGAAATAGTTGAATTGGACATTGATCGCGCCGTTCTGGCTGAAGATGTCCGGCGGCGGCAGCACCACGCTGCCGGGTGCAAAGCGCGGGCAGTTGACGCCGTGACCGTCAGCCCAGGCCTGAGACGTTGCGAGCACTAACAAAGCCGACACAAAAGCTTTCAAAATGATCTTGCCCATCGCTTTCCTCCCCGCGATCGGGCGTTTTGGGCGTTGGGTCACGACAAGAGATTTATTCCATGCCGGATGTGCGCCAAAACGCCGCGGCCAAAGCCGAACACGTTTAAGGAGAATTGGCAATATGGGAGTTTGCCCACTGCGTTAAAAAGAACGCTATTCTGTGCACATCTGGGAATCTTGATACAATCTCAACGAGTATAGTGGGATTAGGAGAAGACTATTCCGCGTCGTGCCCAACGCGGATAGGCACTTGGACTACCGATCGGGGGTTTTGGGAAAGCCGCCAGGCGCGTCCGCGCTCCGCCGTCCCACCGCATCGTCAGTCGTGGCGGCTATCACCGCCGAGAAGCCGCGGTCGCCGACGCTCGCGCAACGGGTGGAACGGATCGACCGGCATGGCGACAGGGACGGCGCGATCGCCGCGCCTGCCGAGGATGATGACGTCGAGTTTCGCGTCGTTCTGTTCGATCACGTAGTTGTAGCCGTCCAATACCCGCGATATCACCCGCCGCAAGGAGCCCGCATAAGTGCCGTTGATTTCCTCATCGAGCGCAATCGAAGAGCGGTAGGAAATATCGAACGCCGCACTCAGCGCGGCAAGCACGCCTGCGATCGTGGTGCGGCGGGCGTCTAAACGAACTGCCGCCGCGTCACCTCGGACGCGTACCGAGGCGCTGCCGACGTCGGACGGCGGCGCGGCGCCATTGCCGAAATCAGCGTTACGCTGCGATCGCGACTGGGGCTTCCTGCGGCAGCTCGCCGATGCCGAGTGAAGGCATTGAGCCGAGCCGGTGAATGCGTAATCACCTTGGAACAAGGGCGGAGCTGAAACAGCGCCGCCGCCTTGGGCACGTAACCCTTGTGTGGCGAACGCGCCAATGGCCAGGGCCGAAAACACAGCGACTGCCGGTTTGAGAAGTCGGTTCACTGGTCCCTACCTATCCCCAGCGAGGGGACAGGCTAGCACATTACGTCAGCGGCGGGCCGATCGCGACATTGAGCGTGCCGACGCCCTCGACCTCGCACTCGATCTTGTCGCCGGCGACGGTGGCGGCGACGCCCGACGGCGTTCCCGTCATGATGATGTCGCCGGCGGCCAGCTCGACCATCTCCGAAAGCTTCGCGATGATCTCCGGCACGTTCCAGATCATCTGATTGAGATCGCCGTCCTGGCGCACCTTGCCGTTGACCTTGAGCACGATACGGCCTTTCGACGGGTGGCCGATCTCGGCCGCGGGCTTGAGCGGCCCGCACGGCGCCGAATGGTCGAACGCCTTGCCGATCTCCCACGGCCGCTTGATGTCGCGCGAGGCGATTTGCAAATCGCGGCGCGTAAGGTCGATGCCGACGCCATAGCCGTAGATGCAGTCGAGCGCGTTTTCGGTCTTGATGTTGCGGCCGCCGCTTTTGAGCGCCACCACCAGCTCGACCTCGTGATGCATGTCCTTGGTCAGCGACGGATAGGGCACCGTGCCGCCGTCGGGCACGATTGCGTCGGCGGGCTTGGCGAAGAAGAACGGCGGCTCGCGCACGTCCTGGCCCATCTCCTTGATGTGCTCGACGTAATTGCGGCCGACGCACCACAGGCGGCGGACCGGAAAATATTTATTGGTGCCGGCAACGGGAATCGAGGCCTGCGGCGGCTGCGGAATGACATAACTTTTAGCGTCGGTGCTCATGAGGCCGTTTCGTGTTGGAGGGGAAGCGGAAGCGCCGGGCTTATAGCCTAGGTGGCGCCTTGGTCAAAGCGATGCTCAGCCATGCGAGGCGATCGCGGCGACGCGGCTCGAGCGCGGGCGACTGCTCCCGAAGCTGCAGCCGGTAGAACAAGGCATAGCGGCCGCCCTTGCGCAGCAGCTCGTCGTGACGGCCGGATTCGACAATGGCACCGTTCTCGACGACGAGAATGCTATCGGCGTGCATGATCGTCGACAGCCGGTGGGCGATGACGATCGTGGTGCGCCCCTTGCAGAGTTCGGCGAGCGCCTCCTGCACGTGGCGTTCGGATTCGGAATCGAGCGAGGCGGTCGCCTCGTCGAGCAGGATGATCGGCGCATTCTTGATCAGCGCGCGCGCGATCGCGACGCGCTGGCGCTGGCCGCCGGACAGCTGCAAGCCGTGCTCGCCGACCGGGGTGTCGTAGCCGGCCGGGAAGCTCGAGATGAAATCGTGCGCGTGCGCAGCCTTGGCGGCGGCGACGATCTCCGCGTCGCTGGCGCCGAGTTTTCCGAGCGCGATGTTGTCGCGGATGGTGCCGCGGAACAGGTGGATGATCTGGCCGACATAGGCGATCGCGTGGCGCAACGAGCCGCGCGATACGCCGGCAATGTCCTGGCCGTCGATCAGGATGCAGCCCGAGTCGACGTCGTAAAACCGCAACAGCAAATTGAGCACCGTCGATTTGCCGCCGCCCGAAGGTCCGACCAGCGCCGTGACCTTGCCGCGCTGGGCGACGAAGCTCATGCCGCGCAGCACCGGCGTGTCGGCACGGTAGGCGAACTGCACGTCGGCGAACTCGACGCGCGCCGTCGGTCAGCGTCAGCGGCGGCAGGTCGTCGTCGTCCGGCTCGCCGGCCGGGCTGTCGATGACCTCGTAGAGCACGCGCACGCCGACCAGGTTGTTGTTGAGGTCGATATTGAGCCGGGCCAGGCGCTTGGCCGGCTCGTAGGCGAGCAGGAACGCCGCCAGGAACGAGACGAATTCGCCGGGCGTCGCGCCGGTCTCGATCACGCGGTAACCGCCATAGATCGATCGCCAGCGCGATGGCGAAGCCGCCGAGCATTTCCATCAGCGGGCTGGCGCGGTTGGCGACGCGCGCCATCTTGTTGGATTCGTGCTCGACCGCAGCCGACGCTGACGGCGAGCCGGCGCCGCATCTCGTCTTCGAGCGCGAAGGCCTTGACCATGCGCATGCCTTGCAGCGCTTCCTGCATGGTCTCGATGATCCGCGTGCCGCCGGTGAATTGCATGCGGGCGATGCCGCGCACCCGGCGGATCAGCTTGCGCAGGAACAGGAACGCCGGCGGCGCCATGATGAAGTCCGCCGACCGACATCACCGGATCCTGCATCACCATGACGATGCACAGCCCGATCAGCGACATCAGATCGCGGCCGATGGCGGTGATCAGAAGATTGATCACCTGGCTGACGGCGACGGCGCCGGTGGTGAGCCGGGCGATGAATTCGGACGAATGGCGGTCGGCGAAGAAGCCGATGTTCTCGTGCAGCAGCTTGTCGAACATGCGCCGCTGATTGTCGGCGATGATGCGGTTGCCGATCCGCGACAGCGTCACGGTCGCAGCCGTAGGTGGCAAATCCTTTCGCCGTGAAGATCACCATCGCGACCAGGCCGATGACCACGATGCCGTGGAAATTGTGGTTCACGTAGGTTTCGTTGGTCATGGTGCCGAGCAGATAGGCGGTGAGCGCCGTCGCCGCCGGCGGCGACCGCCATCAGCGCGAAGGCGATGGCGTAGAGCGGCCAGTGCGCCAGCGCCTCATCCACCAGGAGGCGGCGCACCAGGATGCAGGTCGAATATTTGTCCGCGGATTCGGCCGTGGGAGCTGTCATGCGTGTTCCATTTCGCCCCGCTGCGGCCGGTTTCGTCGCAGCTCGCCTTGAGCCCGTTTCATGCCCGGATGGGGCGGAATTTTCAAGTGAATTCAAGGATTTTGTCGCGGCCATTCGCGGGAACCCGCGGCGAGCGGCTCAAACGGCGGCTTTGCGGCCCTGCGCCGGCTGGCGCGGTCCGGCGCGTCATCAGCTCGCGTTCCCAGGCCAGCGCGTGGCGCACGATGGTAGCAAGATCGTCGAAGCGCGGCTGCCAGCCGAGCTTCGCTGCGGACCCGCTCGGAATCCGCCACGATCTGTGCCGGATCGCCGGGCCGGCGCGGCGCGATGTCGACCTTGAAATCGACGCCCGAGACGCGCTTGACCGCGTCGATCACTTCGAGCACCGAGAAGCCGTGGCCGTAGCCGCAATTGAGCGTCAGCGACGGCGCGCCGGAGCGCAGATAGCGCAGCGCATCGGCGTGGGCGCGGACCAGATCGCTGACATGGATGTAATCGCGGATGCAGGTGCCGTCCGGCGTCGGATAATCGTCGCCGAACACGTCGAGCTTGGGACGCAAGCCGAGCACGGTCTCGACCGCGACCTTGATCAGATGCGTGGCGGCTTTGGTCGATTGGCCGGTGCGGCGTTGCGGATCGGCGCCGGCGACGTTGAAATAGCGCAGGATCACATGTTGCAGACCGTGCGCGTTGCCGGCATCGCGCAGCATGATCTCCGTCATCAGCTTCGACCAGCCGTAAGGCGAAATCGGCAGCGTCGGCTGCGTCCTCCTTCACCGGAATTTCGGCCGGATTGCCGTAAACGGCGGCGGTCGAGGAAAAAATGAAATGGCGCACGCCGCCGTTCACCGCGCATTCGATCAGCGCGCGCGAGTTCATGGTGTTGTTGCGGTAATAGCCGAGCGGATCGCGCACCGAGTCCGGCACCACGATGGACGCGGCGAAGTGGATGATGGCGTCGACGCCGTGCTCGCGGATGAGGCGCGCGACCAGCGCCTGGTCGCCGGTCTCGCCGACGACGAGCGGCACGCCCTTGGCGACGGCCCAGTCGAAACCCGTCGACAGATTGTCGAGCACCACGACGCGCTCGCCGGCATCGGCGAGCTCATGGACCATGTGGCTGCCGATATAGCCGGCGCCGCCCGTGACCAGGACTGTCATGTCGGTCAGCCCTACTCCGAATCGGTGAATACCACGTTAGGCGGCGGCGGGCTTCAACCGACAGTCGCGATTGCCGCCAGCGCGCGGCGGGTTGCGGCAAAAACCTCGTCCGGCGTCGATGTCGCGCATGCAGCGGTGGTGGCCGAGCCGGCACGACCGGCTTATGGCAGGGCCGGCAATCGAGCACGCTCGTCGTTTCCATGGTGGCCGCCAGCGGATTGAGCGGCGCCCAATGCCACGGGCTGGTCGGGCCGAAAATACCGATCGAAGGCGTGCCCAGCGCGGCGGCGACGTGCAGGAGGCCGGAATCGTTGGAGACCGCCGCCGAAGCCGATGCCAGCGCCAGGATGGCGTCGCGCAGATCGTGGCCGGTGAGATCGCGGGCGTCGGTTGCGCCGACAATCTCCGCCGCCAGCGGTTTTTCGTCGGGGCCGCCGAGCACCCAGACCGCGAAGCCGTCGGCGAGGAGGCGGCGGGTCAGTGCGGCATAGGACGCGCTCGGCCAGCGTTTCGATGGCCCGACCGCGCCGGGCGCCAGCGCGACGACGGGCCGGCTCTCGGCGGCAAGCCGCGGCGGCTGCGCCACGCGGCAACTTCGGCCGGCGGCACTTTGAGCTCGGGCACCGGCCATTCGCGCCGGCAAAGCGGCGCCGGGCGGCAGCGCCAGCGCGGCGCAGCGATCGACCATGCGCGGCAAGCCGCGCTCGCCGAAACGCAAATCGTTGAGCAGGAAAAACCGCGCCTCGCCGACGAAACCGGTGCGCTCGGGGATGCCGGCAAAAAACGGCGCCAGCGCCGATTTCCAGGTCCGCGGCATGATCAGCGCGGTACCGTAGCCTTCCTGCTTGAGCCGCGCGGCGAGCGTTTTCTGCTGCGCCAAAGCGAGGCTTTTGCGCGGAAGATCAACGGCGATGGCTTGGCGCAGGCCGGGCATGTAATCGGTCAGCGGCGCGCACAGCGTCGTCGCCAGCATATCGACCGGCCGTTCGGGAAATCGCGCCCGCAGCAATTGAATGACGGTGTGGCAGCGCACGAAGTCGCCGATCCACATATAGGGCACGATCAATATCGGGCTGCGATCGAGCCTCTCGTCCGCGAGGCGGTCGGCGAATGTATTGTTGGAGCTTTGATCCATCACGGTGGGCGCCACTGAATCCTATTCGCGCCTGAGCGGCTCCGCTCGGTGGCGGCGCCCAACTCCGCGCTGCCTCGTGACGCTTGGTGTAGCGGTAATACGTGCCTTCGAAATTGCCAAAGGCAATAACGAAGCCGGCCTAGGGTCTATGGAGCCCAGCACCTGCGATGAAATGAATTATAATTCATATTATAACTATGAATATAAATTCAGTGTATTGGAAGGCGGCCTTTAATCCTGGCCCGGTAGATCAACCCGCCCGGTGTTGCTCATCGCGCCGGACTGGGGCAAAGGAGCGGCTGGTCGGCTCAAGTCCGACGCAAACCGCAACCGGTCACGGCGTCGATGTTGTTGGTCACCGGCGGGGCCGGGTTCATCGGATCGAATGTGGTGGCGAGCCTCAATGAGGCCGGCCGCAGCGACATTGCCGTCAACGACATCCTCGGCAGTGACGGCAAGTGGCGCAATCTCGCAAATCGCCAAATCGCCGACTTCGTGCCGCCGGCCGATCTTTTGCGCTGGCTCGACGGCCGCAAGCTCGAGGCGGTCGTGCATATGGGCGCCATTTCCTCGACCACCGCGACCGACGGCGATGCCATCATGGAAAACAATTTCCGGCTGTCGCTGCGCCTGCTGGAATGGTGCGCGGCGGCGCGCACGCCGTTCATCTACGCCTCGTCGGCCGCGACTTTCGGCGACGGCCAGCAAGGCTTTTCCGACGACTGGTCGATCGCCGCGCTCAAGCAGCTCAAGCCGATGAACCTCTACGGCTGGAGCAAGCATATGTTCGACCTGGCCGTAGTCGAACGCGCCGCGCGCAAGGAAAAGATGCCGCCGCAATGGGCCGGGCTGAAATTCTTCAACGTGTTCGGCGCCAATGAGTACCACAAGGGCGAGATGATGAGCCTCGTCGCCAAGCGGTTCGACGAGGCCAAGGCCGGCAAGACCATCAAGCTATTCAAGTCGCACCGCTCCGGCATCGCCGACGGCGAGCAGAAACGCGATTTCATCTACGTGGACGACGCCGTTGCGCGTGGTGCGCTGGTTGCTCGCCACGCCGCAAAGTGTCGGGCATTTTCAACGTCGGCACCGGCGCGGCGCGCAGCTTCCGCGACCTGATCGGCGCCATGTTCGCGGCGCTCGGCCGCGCGCCGGCCATCGAATATATCGACATGCCGGCCGCGATCCGCGACAGCTACCAGTATTTCACCCAAGCCGAGACCGGTAATCTGCGGCGGGCCGGCTATAATGCCGCGTTCACGCCGCTCGAAGAGGCGGTGAAGCGCTACGTGACGACTTATCTCGATCGCGCCGATCGCTATCGGTGAAGAGGCGCAAAAGGCTTTCGCGGGCAATGCATGTTTGATTTCGAAGACGCCTTCAGGCTTGTTGCGAAGCAGACCGTGCTCTGCGTCGGCGATCTCATGCTCGACGATTTCGTCTATGGCGAAGTCACGCGCATTTCGCCCGAGGCGCCGACGCCGGTGCTCGCGGTCAGGCACAGCGCGATCGAGATCGGCGGTGCCGGCAATGTGGCGCGCAATATCGCGGCGCTCGGCTCGAAATGCATTCTGGTCAGCCTGATCGGCAACGATGAGGCGGGTCTGACGCTGACCAACGCGCTCGGCAAGTTCACCGGTCTGATCGTGCCCGATCTGGTGATCGACAAGGCGCGGCAGACCACGCGCAAGGTGCGCTTCGTCTCCGAACATCACTCGACCCATCTGATGCGCGCCGATTGGGAAACCACCGCGCCGACCAGCGCGCATAGCGAAGACTCGATCATCGCCTCGGCCGAAACGACCATGCCGCAGGTCGGCGCCGTGGTGCTGTCCGACTATGCCAAAGGCACGCTGACGCCGCGCGTCATCCGCGCCATCATCGACGCGGCGCGGCGTCACGGCAAACCGGTCGTGGTCGATCCGAAAGGCCACGATTACAGCGTCTATCGTGGCGCGACCTTGATCACGCCGAACCGCCAGGAACTCGGCGCCGCCGTGCATCGCCCGGTCGCTACGGAAGCGGAAATCGCCAAAGCCGCGGCCGAGCTGGCGCGCCTGGTCGAAAGCGAAGCCGTGCTGGTGACCCGCAGCGAGGAGGGCATGACGCTCCACCTCGATGGGCATGCGCCGATCCATATCCCCGCCTATCCGGTCAAGATCCGCGATGTTTCCGGCGCCGGCGACACGGTCGCAGCCGTGATGGCGGTGCTGCTGGCGATGCAGGCGCCGTTCGAATCCGCCATGCGCGCCGCCAATGCCGCGGCCGCCGTGGTCGTCGGCAAGCGCGGCACGGCGACGGTCTCGCTGGCCGAGCTCCGCCACCGCATCCTGCCCGCGGCCTCGCTCGCGCCGGAGGACAAGATCGTGTTCGACTGGTCGGTGCTCGACGAGCGGCTCGCGGAGTGGCGCAAGCACGGCCTGCGCATCGGCTTCACCAACGGCTGCTTCGATCTCCTGCACCGCGGCCATATCAAATTGCTGGCCGAGGCCCGCACCGCCTGCGACCGCCTCGTGGTCGGGCTCAACAGCGACGCTTCGACCAAGCGGCTCAAAGGCAACGGCCGGCCGATCAATCCCGCCGAAGGCCGCGCCGAAGTGATTGCCGCGCTCGAAGCGGTCGATCTCGTCGTCGTCTTCGAGGAGGACACGCCGCTCGAGCTGATCAAGCGCGTGCGGCCGGCGGTGCTGGTCAAGGGTGCCGATTACACGCGCGAGGAGGTCGTCGGCGGCGACGTTGTCGAAGCCGCGGGCGGGACAGTGGTTCTGGTCGAACTCGTGCCCGGTCACTCGACGACGGGGATCGTGCGCCGCTCGGCCAAATCGGCCGAGTGAAAAGCCTCGCGCGCAGACGAGGCCGCTAACACCTGTTTGGAGCAGTGCCGTCGTGGCCGAACGCATCTCCGTCATCGTCGCGACCTATAATCGTCCCGACGCGCTCGATGCGGTGCTGCGGTCGCTCGCGCACCAGAGCGATGCCGACTTCGAGGTGTTGGTCGCCGATGACGGCTCCGCGCCGCAGACCAAAGAGCTGATCGAAGCGTGGCAACCGCGCTTCAACGGCCGCCTGCGCCATGTCTGGCATCCCGACGACGGTTTCCGCCTCGCCGAAATCCGCAACCGCGCGATCCTCGCCGCGTCCGGCGATTATTGTATCTTTCTTGACGGCGATTGCGTGGCGCGACCGGATTTCGTCGCCGCGCACCGCGCGCTGGCGAAGCGCGGCTGGTTCGTGACCGGCAATCGGCTGCTGTTGTCGCGAGCGCTTTCGGAGCGGATCCTGAAAGAAAAGCTCGAGCCGGAACGCTGGACCTTTGCCGATTGGTGGCGGGTTCGGCGTGCCAAGGAGATCAAGCGTCTTGCGCCGCTCCTCACGCTGCCGCTCGGGCCGCTGCGCAAATTGCGGACGGACGATTGGCGCGGCGCGCAAGGCTGCAATCTCGGCATCTGGCGCTCGGACCTCGTTGCCGTCGACGGATTTGAGGGCGGCTTCGCCAGTTGGGGGCGTGAGGATTCCGATCTTCTGGTGCGGCTGATGCGTGCCGGCGTGCGGCGCAAGGACGGCCGCATGGCGACCGGCGTCTTGCATTTGTGGCATGCCGAGGCCGATCGGTCGCGGCTGCCGGAAAACCAGCGCCGGCTTGACGCCATCCTCGCCAGCAAACGCATTCGCGCCGAGCGCGGGCTGTCGGCGTTACGACAATGAATACCGGCACTCCGACATTCGGCGCATTGGCACCGGGGTGGCTGGACCGGACGGTCATGGCCATGACCAAACCGCTGCCCGACACCTGGGCCGGATTGCGTCTCGCCATCCTGCTGCGCCGCGCCGTCACCATGCGTCTCAACTATCCCGACGGCGCGTTGGACGTCGAGCGCTGGGGCCTGCGCATGCGGCTGCATCCGCGCGACAACGGCTGCGAGAAAAATTTGCTGTTCACGCCGCGGATGTACGAGCCGGAGGAGCTCAGCGCGCTCGAAGACCGACATTGCGCGGAGCCAAGAATCAGGGCCGGCGATTCACGTTCGTCGATATCGGCGCCAATGTCGGCCTGTTCTCGCTGTTCGTCGCATCATGCGCGGGACAGCATGGCCGTATCCTCGCCATCGAGCCGGAACCGGGAAATCTTCGCCGGCTTGAGTTCAACGTTCGCGCCAATCCGGGCGTGCCGATCACGATCATCCCCAAAGCCTTGAGTGACGAAGCAGGTGTCGTTGCGGTCGAGTTGGACCGGCGCGACCGCGGCGGCACGCGGACGAAGAAAATCGATCAGGCGGAGGTGCCGGCTGAAACGGTACGCGTAGCTTCGCAAACGCTGTTGGAGGTGCTCGCCGGCGAGGGCGTCGACGCCGTCGATGCCTTGAAGATCGACGTCGAAGGCTTGGAGGACGTTATCCTTGCGCCATTTTTTCGCGATGCGCCGCCGCGGCTGTGGCCGCGTCTGGTGATCATCGAAGATTCGCGCGCAAGCTGGAATGTCGATTTAATGTCGGTCATGCAGGGATGCGGCTATGAACTTGTCGCGCTGAGCCGGCACAAAAACCTGATGCTGCGGCTTAAGCCATGACGCTCGATATGCGCAGCTTGCAACAGGCCGCCGACTGGCTCGCCGTGGCCGTCGTGGTGTCGCTGCCGTGGTCGACGTCGGTGAGCGTTGTTCTGATCGTGCTCTGGCTCTTGGCCGTGCTGCCGACATTGACCATTGCCGACGGGCGCCGCGAACTATTGACTGCCGCGGGCGGCTTGCCGGTTCTGCTGTGGCTCTTCGCCGCCGTCGGCATGCTATGGGCCGACGTGCCTTGGGCCGAGCGCATCGACGGCCTCGGCGGCTTCCATCGTCTCTTGGCCATCCCCTTGCTGCTGGCGCAATTCCGCCGCTCGCGATGCGGGCCTTGTGCCTGCTATGGCTTTCTCATTTCGGCGACCGTGCTGTTGGCGCTGTCGTCGCTCTTTGCTCTGCTTCCGTCGCGGGCCCTCGCGCACGTGCCGCTTTTTGGCGCGCACGTCAAAGCATATGGCGTGCCGGTCAAGGACTACATCTTGCAGAGCGGCATCTTTCTGATTTGCGCCTTCGGGCTCATCGGCGCGGCTTGCGAGCGCTGGCGCGAAGCCCGATGGCGAACCGTAGCGGCGCTGCTCGGTCTTGCCGCCTGTTTCCTCGCCAATATCGCCTTCGTCGCCACCAGCCGCACCACCTTCGCGGTCGCGCCGCTTCTCGCCATTGTGCTCGGTTACCGCTATTTCGGCTGGCGCGGCGTCGCCCTTGCCGGCATCGTCGCGGCCGCACTTGCAGGCTTGGCGTTGACCGCATCGCCTTATTTGCACTCGCGGGTGATGCATTCGTTCATCGAGCTGCGCGATTATCTGAACATGGACGAAGTCAATTCAACCGGGCTGCACATGGAGTTTCTGAAGAAGTCGGCGGCAATCGTCGAAGCGGCGCCCATTATCGGCCACGGTACGGGATCCATTGCCGAGCAGTTTCGACTGGCGGCATCCGGTGATGCCGGTTCCATTTCAGCCGTTACGACGGTCAATCCGCACAGCCAGATTTTTGCCGTGGCGATCGAGCTCGGTGTCGTCGGCGCCGCGGTGTTGCTGGCGATGTGGGCTGCGCATGTTTTGCTGTTTCGCGGCGCCGGTCTGATGGCGTCGATCGGCACCATCATCGTCGTGCAGAATTTCCTATCGTCGCTGGTCAATTCGCATTTATTCGATTTCGGCCAGGGCTGGCTTTATGTGTTCGGCGTCGGCATCGTCGGCGGCACCGTGCTGCGCAACGCCCAAATACCGCCTGCTGTCCCGCCTGCCGCATCGCCCGGCGTGACGCCATGACGCCGCTTGCCCTGCCGAGCAATCCCCGCGTGCTGGTGGTGGCATTGCGCCGGCTCGGCGACGTTTTGCTGACGACGCCGCTCATTCGCAGCATCAAGCGCGCGTTCCCCGCCGCTTCGATCGAGGCGCTGGTGTTCGCCGGCACGGAAGGAATTTTGGCCGGTAATCCCGACCTCGCCAAAGTCATCGCCATACCGCAGCGTCTGGGCGGCGGCGGAACTTTTGCCCTGCTGCGTCGGCTGACGCGCCGTTACGATGTTGCGCTCTCCACCCAGACCGGCGACCGGCCGACGATGTTGGCCTGGATCGCGGGCCGGCAAAGCCTCGGGCTCGTCGAACCGGATGGATTGTCGGCGACGGTGAAGCGCCTGGCGCTGAGCCGCTCCTATGTCGCCGACCGGCAACAGCATCGCGTTCGCGATGTGCTCCGCCTCGCCGAGTTGCTCGGCATTCCCGCCGTGCCGGAAATCGTCTGTCCGGCAGGCGGGGTGCGATCGAATCTGATCCCGGCGCAGCCTTTTGCCGTCGTCCATGCCGCGCCGATGTTCACGTACAAGCGCTGGACCATGGACGGCTGGCGGGCGCTCGCCGCAGCTCTACGTCAGCGCGGCCTCGCCGTCGTCGCCAGCGGGGCCAACAGCGACCGCGCCTATCTCGACGAGGTCTGGCGCGACGGCGACGTCACGCGGCTCGACGGCAGGCTGGACTGGCCGGAGCTTGCCGCCACCATCGCCGGCGCGCGGGCCTATGTCGGTCCGGACACCGCGATCACCCATCTCGCCGCCGCCACGGGCACGCCGACGGTGGCGCTCTATGGGCCGACCGATCCCCGCATCTGGGGGCCCTGGCCGGTGGTCGGCCTCGACCGCCCGTGGGCCGCCGCCGGCACCATCCAGCAGCGCGGCAATGTGTGGCTGGTGCAAAATCCCTTGCCCTGCCTGCCGTGCCAGCTCGAGGGTTGTGAACGCCGCCTCGACAGTTTCAGCCAATGCCTCGACGAGCTTTCCGCCACCCAAGTAATAATCGGCGCTGGATCAAGCGCTTGCGGTGCGCCGCGCGGCCTAGCGCGATCGTGCCGGGGTGGCGCCGCGGGACAAAGCCCGGTAATGACATGCCGGGGAAAAATCCGCGGCACGGTTGAGATGGCCTTCCACTTTAGCCCGCGCAGAACGCTCGTCATCGCCCATGACCTGGTCATGACGGCGGCGGCGGTCGTCGCGAGCTTTTACATCCGTTTCGAGGCGGCGGGCTTGATGGAGCGCGAAAAGCCGCTGCTCCTGTTCCTGCCCGGCTTCGTCGCCTATGCGGGGATCG
This sequence comes from uncultured Alphaproteobacteria bacterium, assembly GCA_963831975.1. Classification (GTDB taxonomy): domain Bacteria; phylum Pseudomonadota; class Alphaproteobacteria; order Rhizobiales; family Xanthobacteraceae; genus BOG-931. The sequence continues at coordinate 229,351 of CAWHSO010000006.1, read as the reverse complement.
TTTATTACCTGTTCCATCTCTACGAGGCGAAGTGGCGGTTCGCGTCGCTGCCGGATTTGATGAACATCTTGCGCGCGTCGACGGTGCTCGCCGTATCGCTCTTGGTGCTCGATTACGTGCTGGTCGCGCCCAACGTGCTCGGGCAGTTCTTCTTCGGCAAGATCACCATCGTCCTCTATTGGGTCCTGCAATTCGTCTTCCTCGGCGGACCGCGGCTTGCCTATCGTTATTTCCGCTACACCCGCACCCGGCATCATGCGCGTGCGGAGGCCGCCAATCCCGCCCTCGTGCTCGGCCGCGCCGCCGACGCCGAGGTGTTGCTGCGCGCCATCGAAAGCGGCGCGGTCAAGAAAATCTGGCCGGTCGGCGTCCTCTCGCAGTCCGCCGGCGATCAGGGGCAATCGATACGGGGCATTCCCGTGCTCGGTTACTTTTCCGCGCTCGATGCCGTCGTCAACGACTTTGCGCAACGCGACACCGCGATCTCGCGCGTGATCTTCACCCCGTCGGCGTTCGAGCCAGATGCCAAACCCGAAGCGACCTTGATGCATGCGCGCCGCCTCGGCCTTGCGGTCAGCCGGCTGCCTTCGCTCGATGACGCCGGCGAAATGCCGCGCCTGGCGCCGGTCAATGTCGAGGATTTGTTGCTGCGGCCGAGCGTCAAGATCGATTACGCGCGGCTGGAAACCTTCCTCAACGGCAAATCGGTCGTGGTGACCGGCGGCGGCGGCTCGATCGGCGCCGAGATTTGCGACCGCGTCATCGCGTTCGGCGCGTCGCGGCTGCTCATCATCGAGAATTCCGAGCCGGCGCTGCATGCGGTCCTGGAAGCGCTCGCCACCAAGCAGGCGCGGCCGGTGATCGACGGCCGCATCGCCGACGTCCGCGACCGCAATCGCGTGTTCCGGCTGATGACGGAGTTCAAGCCCGACATCGTCTTCCATGCCGCGGCGCTCAAGCACGTGCCGCTCCTGGAGGCGAATTGGGAGGAGGGCATCAAGACCAACGTGTTCGGCTCGGTCAATGTCGCCGACGCCGCCGCCGCGGCCGGTGCCGCCGCGATGGTGATGATCTCGACCGACAAGGCGATCGAGCCGGTCTCGGTGCTCGGCGCCACCAAGCGCTTTGCCGAAATGTATTGTCAGGCGCTCGACGCCGATTTCTCGCGCCGCACCGACGCCGACCGCCGCGCCATGCGGCTCATTGCGGTGCGGTTCGGCAACGTGCTCGCCTCCAACGGCTCGGTGGTGCCGAAGTTCAAGGCGCAGATCGATGCCGGCGGTCCGGTCACCGTCACCCATCCCGACATGGTGCGCTACTTCATGACCATTCGCGAGGCTTGCGATCTCGTCGTCACCGCGGCGAGCCACGCGCTCGGGCCCGACCGCTCCGACGTCTCGGTCTATGTGCTCAACATGGGCCAGCCGGTGAAGATCGTCGATCTTGCCGAGCGCATGATCCGGCTCGCCGGGCTCGAGCCGGGCCGCGACATCGACATCGTGTTCACCGGTACGCGCCCGGGCGAGCGGATGCAGGAAATCCTGTTCGCGCGCGAGGAGCCGATGGTGGACATCGGCTTCGTCGGCGTCGTCGCCGCGCGTCCGGTGCAGCCGCCGCTCGATTCCATGCGCGGCTGGCTCGCCATGCTGGAGCAGGGCTTGGTGCGGGAAGAACGCGAGGCGATCTACCGCGTGCTGCGCGATGCGGTGCCGGACTTTCGCGGCGCCGCCGCCTGAGCCATGGCGGTGAGGCCGCCGCTTGTATCGTGCGCCGGCCGCCAGCCCGCCGCGATCAGCTTGCCGGCATCGACCCGTAAATTGCCGCCGATGCGGTGCCAGACATCGGCGCGCCGGAATAGGCGCAGCGGCAGCTCGATATAGTCCGGCGACATCGGCCATGATGAACGTGCGGCGGCCTCGAGCCTGCCGCAGCGTCGCAAACACGTCGGACAGCCGCGGCGGAATTCCGGGGTCGGCGACCACGTAGGTCTCGCCGATCGTGGCCGGCGTCGCCAGCACGAAGGCCAATGCCGAGATGAAATTGTCGATGCCGAGGAGCGAGCGGCGGTTGCTGAAATCCTTGACCGGAAGCGGCCAGCGCGTCGCGGCGGCGCGCGCGAGCAGCGCCAAATTTCCCTTCACGCCCGGGCCATAGAGCAGCACCGGGCGCAGGATCGTGAACGGCACGCCGCTGGCGCGCACGGCCTCCTCGGCGGCGAGTTTTGAGCGGCCATAGATCTCGGTCGGCGCCGGCGGGTCGCGCTCGGTCAGGGCATGATCGGCCGCCGGCCCGGTTTGCGCGCGGATCGAGGAAATAAAGACAAAGTGCCCGACATGCGCTTGCGCCGCGGCCGTTGCCAGCCGCGCCGTTGCCAGCCGGTTGACGCGATCGTATGTCGCGGCGTCGGCGCCGCGTTGGTATGGGCGATGCCGGCGAGATGAACGACCTGATCGACGCCTTGCAGCAGCGGCTGCCAGTCGAATGCTTCCGCCAAATCCGGATGCTGCATCACTTCGACCCCGTCGGGGAACGACAGATGCGGTCGCCGCACTGCCGCGCGCACCGTATGGCCGTCTCGGGCCAAGGCGGCGACCACGGCACTGCCGATGAAACCGGAGGCGCCGGTGACCAGGACGCGGCTCATGTCCGGCCCCGTTCGAAGGCCAAGAGCAGCCAGGCGACGAGGATCGCGCCAACCGTCAGCGCCGCGATCTCGCTCGGCCTGCCCGGCACGATCACGGACATGACCGCGAGTACGCCGAGGCCGATGTTCACGGCGAACACGCGCGCGACCACGGCCATCGTCGTAAACCCCTTGTCGGTGGCGCGCTGATAGAAATGCGTGCGGTGCCCCTCCCAGAACGGCTCGCGCCGGACGAGGCGTCGGAACAAAGTGATCGTGGCGTCGGCGAGATAATACAGCGGCATCACAATAGCGGCGACCAGGTGGCCGCCGCCGGCGACCAGCAGCAACAGCCAACCGAGGATGAGACCGATCGGAAGGCTGCCGACGTCGCCAAGAAAAACTTTGGCCGTCGGGCCGATTGAAGTAAGCAAATCCAATCATGGCGCCGCCGAGCGCAAGCGCCAGCACCGTGCCGTAGGACGGCAGCGCGCCCGCAATTCCGAGCACCGTGAGCGTGGCGGTGATCGGTATCACTTCCGCGACGGTCATCCAGTCGATGCCGTCCATGAAGTTGACCAGATTGACGAACCACAAGCCGCCGATCAGCAGCAGGAGCCGTTCGAGTCCACCACGGCAAGAGCGGCACGACACGGAGCTGATCGGGCAGGGTGTAGATGACGCCCGCGACCACGACAGCCTGCAGGATCAAGCGCAGGCCGGCGGGAAGCGGCCGAATATCGTCGATCGCGCCGAGGCAAGCCATGATCAGCACTGCCGCGACAATTTTCGGCAGGTTCAAGTCGGGCGAAGCGCCCAGCGCGAAAATTGCGAGCGCGACAGCGACGGCGCCGAGTGTCGCCGCGATGACGGCGATGCCGCCGCCTTGCGGCGTCGGCGTGCGATGCGACGACCGGGCATTCGGCTTGGCAAGCGCATAGCGCTTGAGCCACGGGTAGAGTGCGACGATCAGCAGCGCGCTCATCAACGCCGCGAAGATCACGATGACCGCGCCGCCCACGAGCCACCCGTTGCCGCTGCCGTCATTCATCGCGCGGACCTGTCGCCGATCATCGAGCGCATCTAATACAGCGGCCCCGGATCGCCGACCGCCCCCGGCCTCATCCCACCCAAACCCAGATCGAATTCCGAATAGGTTTGCGCGTCGCAGGCATCGGTTTGAACTGCGTATCGCTCATCGAAAAATTCCGAGCCTTTGAAGAACAGCACATATGTACGCTGGTGACCGCGATCTTGGAAGCGAACGCACACCTGCCAGCTCCATCCCTTGTTGGCCAGAACCCATCGCGGGTCCGATATCTCGGCAGGGCCTGTCAGCGGAGACTTCGTGAATGCGCCTCTGAGGTGTGTGGCGATCGTGCGGCGGTAATCCGAATTCAAAGGCGCGGTCGCAGCACCCTCTTGCGGCCCTGCCAAGCTGCTGCATCCGGCCAACAGGATGAGCGTCAGCACGAGCGCCATGCGCAAATGTGGCGTGCTGCGGCGGCATCGCGGAGCGTCGTCGATACGTCATCGGCGCCATTGACGGCAGGTTAGGAAATCGTTCACACCGAGACCATAGAAGCTTAGTTGCTCGAAATCGTGCGCCAAACAACGGTGCTGCCCTCGGTGATGCGGGACCCGCGCCTTTTTAGGACATCACAGTCCCGCCACGAAAGCAGCGCAGGTCCCAGATCAAGGCACAATCCGGCGGCTGGCATGATAGTCAAACGGCTCTCCGTGGCATTGATGGGGCTCGGTCTCGGCTTGTTGCTGGGGTCGTGTGGACCCGTGGCCGGCTTTACGTCCGATCATTGGCCGCATTGGGCCGGTGGCCTGCCCGCAGGCGTGCCGCCGCGGCCGGGTGCACCGGGTTACGACGACTACGTCGCGCATCGGCAAACCGATACCGAACCGGGCAAGACCGCTGCCACCAACGCCAAGACGAATGCGCCGGGTGCCCCTCCCGCAGCGGCTGCCGAACCTCAGGGCGATGACGACACGGCGGTCACGCGCGGCGGCCTGTACTGACCGCCGCGCTCGGGCGGCGCGCAATCTCATGCCACGCCGACGCGCAGCAGATCGTGAAAATTCACGATACCGACCGGCCTGTCCGACTCCACGACAATCAGCGCCTGCTTCTTCAATGAATTGAGCAGCTGCAGCGCCTCGCTGGCCAATTGGTCGGGCCGCACAACGATCGGCGATGTCGTCATGACGGCATCGACGGTCAGCTGCAGCAGGTCGGCCCGCATGTGGCGGCGCAAATCGCCATCCGTGATGATGCCGGCAAGCTTGCCGGTGCCATCGGTCACCGCAACGCAGCCGAAACCCTTGGCTGTCATTTCCACGATCGCTTCCGACATCAGCGCGCCGCATTCGATCAGCGGCACGGCGGCACCGGGATGCATGACGTTGCGGACGAATTTGAGCGCCGCGCCAAGCTGCCCTCCCGGATGAAATACCCCGAAGTCCATCGCGCTGAACCCCTTGCTTTCGAGGAGCGCAATCGCAAGGGCGTCGCCGAGCGCGAGCTGCATCAGCGAGGACGTCGTTGGCGCGAGATTATGCGGACAAGCTTCGCGTGTTGCCGGCAGCGCCAAGACGACGTCGGCGGACTTACCCAGCGTGCTGTCGGCGCTGACCGTGACGGCAATGAGCGGGATGCGGAAGCGACGGGAATAATTGATCAGGTCCTTGAGCTCTTCGGTCTCGCCCGACCAGGACAGCGCCAGCATCACGTCGTCCGGCGTGATCATGCCAAGGTCGCCGTGGCTCGCATCGGCGGCGTGCACGAAAAACGCCGGCGTGCCGGTGGAGGCGAGCGTCGCGGCGATCTTGCGGCCGACATGGCCGGACTTGCCCATGCCGGTGACGATCACGCGGCCACGGGCGTTGCGGATCGTTTCGACGGCGGCGACGAAAGCGGCGCCGAGTCCATCGCACATGGCGGTGGCCAAAGCTGCGACGCCGTCGCGCTCGGTGTCGAGCGTGCGCAGTGCCGAGGCGATGTGCGGACTTGCGGCCGGCTGCACCGCGCCGGTATCAGGTGAACTCGTCTTGGCACGCGTCGCCAATGAACTACTCCCAGTACACGGTCGTTACGCCCGGATGACTATACCGAAAATTGCGCTCACTTCTTACGCTTCACTTGGCCCACGCCGCGAAGGCGTCGGCAAAGGCGCGGTCGCCGGGCGGGCCCTTTTCCACCGCCATGATGGCGCGGCCGCCATTGGTATAGACGATGGGAACGTCGAACCACTCCTGATCCTTGAGCAGCTGCATATTGCGCTGCCGGTCGGCATCGACCGCGGACAGGCCGATCAGGAAGAACCCGTTGGTGACTTTCACCGCCAGCCCCGCAAGCGGCGTGCCGCGCGCCTGCTCGGCCTGCTTCATCAACACGCCCGGCACATTGGCGATGCCGCCGCCCGGAAAATCGGCCGGCAGGTTGAACATGATCTCGATGGTGTGGCTCGCCGGCAGCGCCTTGTCGGTATTGCGGCGCAGCGACCAGGTCACGGTCATCCGCCGATCCGGGATTTCAATATCGGCGCGCACGACGAGCTCCGGCGCCAGGCCCGCGCCCGGCGAAACAGTCTCGGTGCGCCAGATCGCCGAGCCGACAAAGCGTTTGCCATTCGGGTCGTTCGGATCTTCTTCGTAGAGCACGACCCGTTGCGCCACCGCCGGCGCCGCCTGATTGCCGGGCGCGCCGCTATTGGCCGCCTGTCCGGGCGTTTGCTCCTGCGGAACCCGGCCGGGGAATTTTGGCTCGGATGGCGCCGGCGCCGGCGTCGTCTGCACCTGCTGTCGCGCGCCGAATTGCGCGACCATGCGTTTCATGTTCGGCCATTGCCAGGCAAACAGCGCCGCGACGATGCCGATGACGCACGCCGCCACGGCGAGCTTGATAAACCCACCGATCACGGACGACGAGTAAGAGCGCGGCGGGCGGGTGTGCTCGTAGTCGTCGTCCGCGCCCGGGGGTCGCGGCGAATGCGCCCGCCCCGGCTGCGGCGAAAACGGCCGCTCCTCGTCGAGCTCGAAGGACTGTTCGAGGCTCTGGGGGTACCGCGGGGCGTCATCGTGCGCGCCTAAATCATCCAGATCGAGCTCGGGCTCGTAGGGAGCCGGTGGCGTATCGTCATCGCGCGGCAAGCGGCGCGGCTGCGGCTCATAGGTGTCGCGCGTGTCGCGCGCGGACTGTGCCGCGCGGGCGCTGGCGGAGCCGAGATCGTCGACTTCGTTCACGACGTCGCGGAAACCCCTGAGCCCTTCCCGGCCGAGCGAAGGCGTGCGCGCGCTCAACAGCCGGCCGCGTGCGGTGGCCGGTGCGGGCCGTGGCGGCGGCTGCGGGCGGCGGTGCGGCTTGCCCCGGCTCGTTGAAATCCTGCGGCGGTTCGTCTTGTTCGGCCTCAAGAGGCGGTTCCGCCTGCGGCGGCTCGGCAGCGGGCGGCGCAGGGGGCGGCGGCGGTGGCGCCGGCATTGCGGCGGGAGCCGGACGACTTGGCGGCTTGAGCGGCCGGGGTTCGAAGCGCGGCTCGGTTCGCGCTTCCATGCGGGACTTGCGCGCGGCGTCCGCCTCCACCTTGCGGATCGCCTCTTCGAGCGACAGGCGCTCGCGGGTGATCTCGGATTCCGAAAGCGCCGGCTCGACGCCCCGCAACTGCGTGACCAGCGCGGAGCGCGCCCGTTCATAGAGCGCCCGGCGGGCTTCGCCGGTGCTTTTGCCAAGCCCCTCGATGGCTCGCGCTATGAGCGGTTGGTAGTCGGTCATGGATTAAGCTTACGCCGGGCTGTCTTAAATTTCATCGCTTAGGTTTCGAACGGGTTTTGCATCAGGATCGTGTCCTCGCGCTCCGGGCTCGTCGACAACAACACCGCCGAGCAGCCTATCAGTTCTTCGATCCGGCGGACGTATTTGATGGCCTGGGCCGGCAGCTCGGCCCACGAGCGGGCGCGGGCGGTTTTCTCCTGCCAGCCGGCGATGGTCTCGTAGATCGGCTCGACGCGCGCCTGGGCATGCTCGCTCGCCGGCAGATAATCGATCTCCTTGCCGTCGAGCCGATAGCCGACGCAGACCTTGATCTCCTCGAAGCCGTCGAGGATGTCGAGCTTGGTCAGCGCCAGGCCGCGGATGCCGCTGGTGCGTACGGTCTGGCGCACCAGCACCGCGTCGAACCAGCCGCAGCGCCGCGGCCGTCCGGTGACGACGCCGAATTCCTTGCCGCGCTCGCCGAGCATCTTGCCAACGTCGTTGAGCTGCTCGGTCGGAAACGGCCCGGCGCCGACGCGGGTGGTGTAGGCCTTGCAGATGCCGAGCACATAGCCGATGGCGTTGGGCCCGAGGCCCGAGCCGGTCGCAGCCTGCGCCGCCACCGTATTCGACGACGTGACATACGGATAAGTACCGTGGTCGATGTCGAGCAGCGCGCCTTGCGCGCCCTCGAACAATATGCGTTTGCCCTCGCGGCGCCGATCGTCGAGCAGCGACCAGACCGAGTCCATGTAGGGCAGAACCTTGGGCGCTACTGCGGCCAATTCATCGTAGATCGTGCGCGGTGCGATCTCGCTCATGCCAAGCCCGCGCCGCAATGCATTGTGATGGGCAAGCAGGCGCTCGATCTTGCCGTTGAGCATTTGCAGGTCGGCGAGATCCATCAGCCGGATGGCGCGGCGGCCGACCTTGTCCTCATAGGCCGGCCCGATGCCGCGGCCGGTGGTGCCGATCGCGCCCTTGCCCGAGGCTTTCTCGCGCGCGACGTCGAGCTCCTGATGCAGCGGCAGGATCAGCGGCGTGTTCTCGGCGATGCGCAGATTCTCCGGCGTGACGGTGACGCCCTGCTTCTTCAACGTGGCGATCTCGTTGAGCAACGCGTGCGGGTCGAGCACGACGCCGTTGCCGATGATCGAGAGCTTGCCCGGCCGCACCACGCCCGAGGGCAAGAGCGACAGCTTGTAGGTCGTGCCGTTGATCACCAGCGTGTGGCCGGCATTATGGCCGCCCTGGAAGCGGACGACGATGTCGGCCTGCTCCGAGAGCCAGTCGACGATCTTGCCCTTGCCTTCGTCGCCCCACTGGGAGCCGACCACGACAACATTCGCCATGAGGAACTGACCCCGACAGGCCGATGAAAACATCACATGAATCGGATACCGGCCGTAGCCGACTGTTTCGGATAATGGATGCTGCCGCGGGAAGCAAGGAAAAGCGGCTGCTGCCGGACCGGGTGCTTTCCGCCAAACGATTGTTTCCACAGGCAATTTGCCGTTAGCCTTGTCGTCTTGTAGTGGATTTGCCGCTTCCCTGAGGCGACAATGCGGCTCGGCGGTGGGCAGATTGACGCAAAGCGCGGGCGCGGCCAAGGCAGCCATGCCGCCGTTGCGCTGGTGCGGCGGATTTGAAGTTTCTACAAAGCGGGCCTCCGATCGATCGCTGTCGCGCGGTCGTCGACAACAGGACTGCCGCCATGCCGGGCGCGCCCGCATCCACTTCCGCCCGCGTCGGCGGCTGGTTGTCCGACCAGCCTTATCTGCTGCTGTCGCTCACCTCGTTGTTCTGGGCCGGCAATACCGTGCTCGGACGCTTCGTTGTCGGACATATCCCGCCGATGACGCTTGCGTTCGGCCGGTGGGCCGGCGCGTTTCTGATCTTGCTGCCGTTTGCCGCCGGCCATCTGGCGCGCGATTGGCCGATCATCCGCAAGCGCGCGGCGATGATGACGCTGCTCGCGTTCACCGGCTTCTCCGCCTACAACACGATGGCCTATTACGGCCTGCAATACACCACCGCGATCAACGGCTTGCTGCTGCAATCGATCGGGCCGTTGTTCGTCGCGTTGTGGACTTTTGCGCTGTTCGGCGACCGCCTGACCTTGCGGCAAGCCAGCGGTATCTGCGTCTCGCTCACCGGCGTCATCGTCATCATCTGCCACGGCAGTCTCGCGATCCTGCTCGGCATCGCGTTCAACCGCGGCGACATCTGGTTCGTGATCGCGCTGGTGTTCTACGGCTTCTACATGGCCATCATGCGCAAGCGGCCGGCGATCCATCCGTTGTCGTTCCTCGCTGCCGGAATGGCCGGCGGCGCGGTGTTCCTCATTCCACTCGTCGTCCTCGAAGTCATGAGCGGGCGGACGATGGTGTTCGATGCCGAGAGCGCTCTCAGCTTCGCCTTCATCTGCATCTTCCCGTCGCTGCTCGGCTATCTGTTCCTCAACCGCGGCATCGAGCTCATCGGCGCCAACCGCGCCGCGCCGTTCATCCATCTCGTGCCGGTGTTCGGCTCGGTGCTGGCGATCGTGCTGTTGGGCGAGCGCTTCGAGCTCTATCACGCCGTCGGCTATGGGCTGGTGTTCACCGGGATTACGACCGCGACCAAGAAGTGACAGCGTCAAAACCGCAGCGTCTTGACCTGCTGCACGTTGGGGATTTTCTGCACCTCGGCGAGCACGTCGGGCGGCACCGCGCCGTCGACCTCGACGAGCGCGATGGCGTCGCCGCCGGCCGATTCGCGGCCGAGGTGGAAAGTCGCGATGTTGATGCCGGCTCCTGCCAGCAGCGTCGCGAAGCGGCCGACGAAGCCTGGCCTGTCCTGGTTGGTCACGTACAGCATCGACGGGCCGAATTCGGCGTCCATGCGGATGCCCTTGATGTTGATGATGCGCGGATGGCCGTCGGCATAGACCGTGCCCGACACCGAACGCGTCTGCCGGTCGGTCGTCACGGTGACGGTAATCAGGCTCTCGTAATCGCCCTCGGCTTCGCGCCGCGTCTCCTCGACGACGATGCCGCGATCCTTGGCGACGATCGGCGCCGAAACGACGTTGACGTCTTGCAGCATCGGGCGCAGCAGGCCGGCGACCGCGGCCGAGGTCAGCGCCTTGGTGTTGAGCTGCGCCACGCCGCCTTCGTAGGAAATCTGCACGCGGCTGATGCCGCTCTCGGTGAGCTGGCCGGCGAACGAGCCGAGCTTTTCCGCCAGCGCCACGAAAGGTTTGAGTTTCGGCGCTTCCTCGGCGCTGATCGAGGGAAAGTTGACCGCGTTGGAAATCGCGCCGCGAAGCAAATAGTCCGCCATCTGTTCGGCGACCTGCAGCGCCACGTTCTCCTGCGCCTCCATGGTCGAGGCGCCGAGATGCGGCGTGCACACCACGTTGGGCAGGCCGAACAGGCAGCTCTGCGTCGCCGGCTCTTCCCGAAAGACGTCGACCGCGGCGCCGGCGACGTGGCCGGATTTGAGCGCTTCACACAGCGCCGCCTCATCGACCAGCTCGCCGCGCGCGCAGTTGATCAGCCGCACGCCTTTTTTGACAAGCTTAAGCGTCTCGGCGTTGATGATGTCGCGGGTCTTGTCGGTCAGCGGCGTGTGCAGGGTGATGAAATCGGCGCGCCGCCACAGCTCGTCGAGCTCGACCTTTTCGACGCCGAGGTTCACCGCGCGCTCGGCCGACAGATATGGATCGTAGGCGATCACCTTCATCTTCAGCCCGATCGCCCGGTCGGCGACGATCGAGCCGACATTGCCGCAGCCGATGACGCCGAGCGTCTTTGAGAAAATCTCGACGCCGAGGAATTTGTTCTTTTCCCATTTGCCGGCCCGCGTCGAGGCATCGGCTTCGGGGATTTGCCGCGCCAGCGCCAGCATCAGCGTGATGGCATGCTCGGCCGTGGTGATCGAATTGCCGAACGGCGTGTTCATCACGATGATGCCGCGTGCGGTCGCCGCAGGAATGTCGACGTTGTCGACGCCGATGCCGGCGCGGCCGATCACTTTCAGGCTTTTGGCCTTCTCCAGCATCTTGGCCGTGACCTTGGTCGCGGAGCGGATCGCCAGACCGTCGAAGCCGTTGATGATCTCGGCGAGCTTGTCCTTGTCCTTGCCGAGATTGGGCTGGAATTCGACCTCGACGCCGCGGTCCTTGAAAATCTGGACGGCGGCGGGCGACAACGCATCGGAGATCAGAACGCGGGCGGTCATGGCGGAATTCCTTTGCGGTCAGCGCAACCAGCGCAGCATGTGGGGATAGGGTTCGACGCCGATTGCGGCGGCGCATTTGGGCTCGAGCGCCATGCCGTAGAGCTGCAACAGCGGCACGCCTAAATAGTGGCCGGTGGTGAAATTCTCGATGAGCGCTGCCGCGCCGCCCTTATAGCCCTTGTCGTGGAAGACGACCGCCGGATCGAGTCCGAGATGACGCAGCGCGGCGTAAGACCAGGCGATGCTCGTCATTTCGTCGCCGCCGTCCGGCGCCAGCGCCGGCGCGCTGCGTGCGGCGGGATCGGTGACCGCGAGATGGCCGGCCTCGTGGAGGATATCGCCGGGATAGGTCAGGCGCGCCGCGTCGACCAGGATCGCGCCATGGCGAATATCCAGCCCGGGCAAGAAGGTTTTGTCCGGCAGCGTGGCGGCGCGCACTTCGATGCCGATGCTGCGCACGAATGCCGTCAGCCGCTCCGTGAGAGGATCGGCGAACATGGGAGCCGAAGCCATCTCAGCCGAAGGCATTCGAGCTGACGACATCTGCGTTGACGACATCTGCGTTGACGACATGGGCGATCAAGCCGCCTTCGCCAGCGCTTCCTTGGCCTCGGCATAGGCCCAGTCGAGCCACAGCGTCAGCGCCTCGACATCGGCGCGTTCGATGGTCGAGCCGCACCAGATGCGCAATCCGGGCGGCGCATCGCGATAGGCATCGATGTCGTAGGCGACGCCTTCCTTGTCGAGGGCTGCGGCGATGCCTTTGACGAACCCCGCCTGCGCGTCGGCGTTCAGCCGCGTTACGGCCGGATCGACCACCTTCAGGCAGACCGAGGTGTTGGAGCGCAGCGCCGGATCGCGGGCCAGAAAATCGATCCACGGCGTGCGCTCGACCCAATCGGCGACGACTTTGGCATTGGCATCGGCGCGGGCGCGCAGCGCCGGCAATCCGCCGACCGACTTCGCCCATGCGAGCGCGTCGAGATAATCCTCGACGCACAGCATCGACGGCGTGTTGATGGTCTCGCCCTGGAAAATGCCGTCGTTGAGCTTACCGCCCTTCGTCGTGCGGAAAATCTTCGGCACCGGCCACGGCGGCGTGTAATTTTCGAGCCGCGCGACCGCGCGCGGCGACAGTATCAGCATGCCGTGAGCGGCTTCGCCGCCCACCGCCTTCTGCCAGGAGAACGTGACCACATCGAGCTTGCCCCAATCGAGCGGCTGGGCGAAGGCGGCCGAGGTGGCGTCGCAAATGGTAAGTCCGGTGCGGTCGGCCGCGATCCAATCGGCGTTGGGCACGCGCACGCCTGAAGTCGTGCCGTTCCAGGTGAACACGACATCGGTCGCGGGATCGACCTTGGCGAGATCGGGCAATTCGCCGTACGGCGCCCGCAGCACCGTCACGTCTTTGAGCTTGAGTTCCTTGGTGACGTCGCCGACCCAGCCTTCGCCGAAGGATTCCCAGGTCAGCATCGTCACCGGACGCTGGCCGAGCAGCGTCCACAGCGCCATCTCGACCGCGCCGGTATCGGACGCCGGCACGATGCCGATGCGATAGTCGGCAGGTACGCCTAAGACCTCGCGGGTCTGATCGATGGCGCGCTTGAGCTTGGCCTTGCCCGGCTTCGAGCGGTGGGAGCGTCCCACAAATGCGTCGGCGAGGGCTTGCGGGGTCCAGCCGGGGCGCTTGGCACAGGGGCCGGACGAAAAGTGCGGCACGCGTGGCCGCACGGAGGGCTTTGCAACGGTCATGGTCTATCCTTCCAGATAGGCGCCCCTCGTTGGGGAGGGGTGTCCCACCTTTGGAATTAAGGATTTGACCTCGTGCCGTCAAGCGCGAGTTACGGCCGTCGGCCGGCATGGCGGTGGGTCGACGTGGCACACGGCAGTGCCCGCGATTCACGTCCACGACCGTAAAGGCAATGTCACAATCGCGAACGGCGCAGTGCCGCCGGGTCGCGCAAACGATTTCGTAACCTGAAATGTGGCGCGCGCATTCAGCGTGGATTTACCTACTGCGGCCGCGACAATTTTAAGATCATTTGCGGTTAGCGTTTATTGAATTGCGGTCGTTGCGGTCGTTGCAAAGAATTTGCGCGCGCGCGGCCGCGTCGTCTTAGTGCCGGAAAACGCGGCAGAATTCTCGGTACGGCTTTGAAGAAAAATTGCGCGCAGTTTTGTTGCTGCATCGCAATTCTAAATATTTGACACGGTTAAGCCGCGACAACGGCGGCTGACCGGCTAACCCCCCTTTAATGTCCGCGCTCGAAGATCGCCCGCAACAAGGGGAAAGGGCGTCTTATGCGTCGCGTCATATATGCACTGTTGGCGTTTGCGTTCGCGCCAAGCGCCTTCGCGGACGACTTAAGTTGGCTGACGGGTCCGCAAGCCACCAATGTGCCGGTCGTCAACGGCTGGGCCGGCGTCTATATCGGCGGTCAGGTCAGCTACAGCAGCGCCGGCGGCGACTTCAGCAACACCACGCAGGCGCCGCTCGCTTATGCGCTGCGCGAACTGACGCTGGAGGCCGACCAGCAGCCGTCCAGTTGGCCGGTGCTCGGTCAGGCCAATCACAGCGCCACGGGCTTCGGCGGCTTTGTCGGCTACAACACCCAGTTCGAGAGGCTCGTGCTGGGCGTCGAGGCCAATTACGACCAAGCCAATCTCTCGCTCATCGCGCCGAATTCGCCGATCTCGCGCTTCGTGACGGCGGGTGGAACCCCCTACGATGTCACCGTCACCGGCAGCGGCAGCGTCACCGATCTCAATTTCGGCACGCTGCGGGCGCGTGGTGGGTGGGCGCTGGGCAATTTCCTGCCCTACGCTTTCGCTGGCGTTGCCGTCGGGCACGCCAATGTCAATATTGTCGCCACGACGTTCGGCATACAAAATCCGCCGCTCGGCTGTCCCGCAGGCACCAATCCGCCATGCGTGCCGTTCTCGTTTACCGGCACCGCCGGAAAGAACGGCGAATGGATGGTCGGCTTCGCCGTCGGCGGCGGCCTCGACGTCGCGCTCACGCGCAACGTGTTCCTGCGCGCCGAATACGAATATGTGCAGTTCGCGCCGATCGCGAACCTGGTCGTGGACGTCAATACCGTCCGCGGCGGTCTCGGTATAAAGTTCTAGGTAGCTTGCCGTCGCTGGCGCGACGTGCCGATCAGAACTTCACGCCGGCGCCGACCCGCACGCTCGAGGCGCTGAGCCTGATATTGTCCGGCGCGCCGAACTGAATGTATTGGAATTCGCCGCGCAGAAATATGTTTTGCGTCAGCGCGTAATCGAGACCCAAGCCGGCAACATAGCCGAAGTACCATTTGCCATTGACTTGATTGGACAGTGTCCAATTGCCGCCGACCGGCGCGGGCGGCGGTGGAATGCTGGGAGGAGGCGGGTTGGCGCAAGTATAGGGCGATTCCTGGCCGCAATAGTTGACGTTGACCGATTTCATCGCGTTGATCTGCGAGATCGAAACGCCGCCAAAAGCGTAGGGCAGAAGGTTGCCGAACGCCCAGCCGAAGCGGCCGCGCACGGTGCCATAATCGTCCACCTTGGCGTCGGCCGAGGTCGTCACGTTGTATTTCGTAAGGTACAGTAATGCTGTTGCCGGTTTTGAAATAGCTGTGGCTTTCCACGTCGTTGATGCTGGCGCTGAACGTACGTCTTGGTAAAGGTCAGCTCGAAGCCGACGACCGCCGCCTCGAATTGGTAGTTGTAGCCGAGGAAGGCGCTGTAGCTCGGCGCCTCGGTATTCAGCGAAGTAAGCCGCGGAAAGTTGGCTCAGCGGAATTCCGTCGAAGCCCGCATCCAATCCGGAGATGGTGGTGATCTCGGAGGCCCCGACATTGCGGAAATCGGCGGCGTCGAACTCTTCGCCGATCAGTCCGCCGCCGTAAAACCCGCTCCAGCGCGTATAGGAGGCGTAGCCCACGGGTTGCGAGCCGCGCAGCGCGTCGAAGTCTCCGGCGCGCGCGCCGGCCGGCGCAATAAGCACGACCAAAGCACAGATGACCCAACGCATCGGCCGCATTCTCCGTCCCGGTGGCGCGCCATGCGCGGCCAGACGCGGTCGATCATCAGGCATTAACCTTAATGGAGCGTTAGCTCGGGGCAGTCTGGGGGGCGAGCAGGGCCGGGACAGGCAGCCAGGCACACCCTCATCGGCGCCGACTTCAGGATCCCGCTCAGGGTTCCGCCCAGCGTTCTTGGGGCGGCTCCTAAAACGAAGACGGCGCGGTCGCCCGCGCCGTCTGTAGCTTTTGATGTCGCCGTTCAGGCGCTGGGCATCAGCCCCGGCTCATCAGCGGCGGGGGTGCCATCAGCGGGGCCATATCGGGCTGCAGCATCCAGCGCAGGCCGATCCTGAAATCCCAGGAGTTGGTGTTGTTGAGATTGTAGAAGGCGCCCGGGCACGACGCGGTATTCTGGCAGAACACCGTGGCGGTTTCCGGCGAGCCCAGATGCAGGTAGCGCGCGCTGAAATCGACCTTGAAGTTGTTGTTGACGTTGTAGGTAAGGCCGGCCTGGGCATTCCAGGCAAAATTCCAGTTCGCCGAATCCGCCGAGGTCAAGCCGAAGCCGACGGTACCGTCGGAGTTGATGCCGTTGTCCTGCACGCCGGTGATGCGGTTATAGGCGCTGCCGAGGCCGGCGCCGATATAGGGCGTGAGGCACCACCAGGTGCCGAGGTCGAGATAGGCGTTGGCCATGAACACAGCCGACGAAAAGTTGCCCTGGGTGACGTCGAAGCAGACGCCGCCGCCGGCGCAGAAATTGGTGTAGCTGCCGGTGGCCTTGAACATCGCCTTGGTGCGGTATTCGCCGGTCACATCGAAGCGGAGCCAGTTGTTGAGCTCGTAGCCGATACCGCCGCCGAAGATCGCGGTGTCCTGGATGTCCTTCTGGACGATTTCCCAGCTTGCCGGCCAGACGAAAGCGGAATTCGTCTGCGAGTGTGGGAAATCGCCGAATGTCTGGATGCCGACGCCGACGTCGCCGCGCAGATACCAGCCGCTGGATACGGCGGGCGCCGGTTGATACGCCATCGCGGTGGCGGTTGATACATCGGTGCGGGGGGAGGGAGATCGGCTGCGAGTGCGGCTGTGGTGAGCAAGCCGACCGCAGCAGCGCTAGCGAAGAATTTGACGCTGACCATGGCTTCGTCCTTTCCTCGGCCGAGCCACGGTTGCGGCGGCCCGCCGTCGTTGAACCGGGCCAAAGATGCCAGCAATTATTTAAACGGGTCTTAACCTTAAGATTTAACCGTAATTGTTCATCCACTGCGGCGAATGGGACACAACGCCAAAATCGCCGAACCGCGAGGAGCAAAGCAGGCGCGAACAAGCAAATTCGCTCGCCGTTCCGGGCGCGACGGCAAAACTTCACTAAGAATTTGTTAACGATTGCGGCGGCGTGGGCCGTTAGCCGCGGCTCAATCCTCGTCTTCCTCGAGTTCGCCGATATGGTGCTGGGCGTAGAGCTCGAGCCCGAGCTTGGCGACAAGGTCGAGCTGGGTCTCGAGGAAATCGATGTGCTCTTCCTCGTCATGCATCAGCTTCTCGAACAGGTCGCGCGTGACGTAGTCCTTCACGCCGTGGCAATGGGTGGCGGCCTCCTGGTAGAGCGCGCGCGCCGATATTTCCGCGGCGAGGTCGCAATCGAGGACCTCCTTGACGTTCTGGCCGATATGCAGCGGATCGAGCACCTGCATGTTGGGGAAGCCGTCGAGGAAGATGATGCGATCGACCAGCTTGTCGGCGTGCTGCATCTCCTCGATCGATTCCTTGCGCCATTGCTTGGCGAGCGACTTGTAGCCCCAATTGTCGAGCAGCCGATAATGCAGCCAGTATTGGTTGATCGCCGTCAGTTCGTGCCGCAGTGCCTTATTGAGGAAATCGAGAACTCCTGGGTCGCCTTTCATGATCGTGCTCCTGCAATGGGGCGTCGGCGCCGCACGACGTGTGGCCTAGACTTTAATTATAACAATTAAAAGCTAGGGCGGCGATAGGCCGCGCCGCGCCTGTGGAAGGCCGGTGCTGTCGCGATCGAGGCAAGGCTTTGAGGTAGGGCTTTCAGGACTGGTTTCGAGCGGCCCCGCAGCACGCCGACGGCGCGGCGGTGGCCAGCGCCTCGTCCATGATGCGGCGGATGGTGCGGGCACAGCGGCCGCATTGGGCGCTGCACCCCAGGCAATGATAAACTTCGCCGGCAGTCCGCGGACACCGCTCTCCGGCCGCGAGCGTGCCGCGCACGTCCTGGTCCGTGAACACGTTACAAGAACAGACGATCATGGCAGGACGGCCCGGCGGCAATTGGTTCGATCTGCAACTATCTTTACCGCAGCCAGTTTAGCGATGCAAAGAAAAATCTTTGTTTATAGGCATTCTAAGCTTGAACTGTGGACATGCCGCGTGGGTAATTGTTGGTAAAGCGGCAAGCCGGTCACGCCGCGGTCGACTCCTCTTCGGCATCGTCATCCCGCCGCCGCCGGCGCGGCCGCAACCGGCAAAGCCGCGACGGGATGTGGCACAAATCGTCGAGGAAGCCGGAGAAACGCTGACCGCGGGCCAGCGCACGATCGAGCGCCGCCATGGTGCGGGCAAGCCCGGGATCGTCGTCGCGCACCCAGGTGCGCAGCACCGAGCCGAACAGCAGCGCGAGGCCCTGCGCGCGCATCATGCCGCGCGGTCCCGAGGCGTTGATCTCGGCGGCGGTCAGCATCCATTGCTGCGACCGCACGGCGAGCCCATTGAGCGCCAAGGCGAGCGGCGGATTGCGCCCGGCGGAGCGCAACAGCGAGCGCACCGCCTCGCGATGCGGCGCCAGCACTTCGAGCCGGCGCATCAGCACGTCGAACAGCCGCTCGCGCGGCGGCTCCTCGGCCATGTCGCTTAAATCCGCGGCGAGCACGGCGCGGTCGATCGCCTTGATGTGGGCGGCGAAGATCGCAAGCGTCGAGGCGAACTCGCCGCGCAATTGGCCGAGCGATACGCCGGCTTCCTTGGCGATCTCGGCGAAGCCGATCTGCTCGATCGGTTTCTCCGCAAGCAGCGCCAGGAAGGCGGCGATGATTTTTTCGCGCTCGCTGCCTGGCGGCGGCAGCGCGCTGCGGGCTTCGCGGCGGAGGACGATCGTGCGGCTTTGCGGGCGGGTTTGCGGGCCATGACCGAACTCCTGTGCGCCAACTCTTGGCACTAACTCTTGGGCAACGCCTAATGCGCGCGACTATTGGATTCAATGTAGGCCCGCGATGGGACGGTTCCAAGGCGGCGCCAGGAAGGCGCAGGTCAGCCGGCAAGCTCCCGCGAGCGCCTGGTCGCGGCGGCGACCGCCTTGCGCATCAGCGGCGCCAGGCCGTCCTTGCCCATCAGCACTTCAAGCGCGGCCGCGGTCGTGCCGCCGGGCGAGGTCACGTTCTGCCGCAACACTGCGGCATCGAGCTCCGAGCGGTGCAGCAACTCGCCCGAGCCGGCGACGGTTTCACGCGCGAGCTTGGCAGCGAGGGGCGGCGGCAGGCCGGCGGCGACGCCGGCCTCGGCCAGCGCTTCGGCCAAGCAGGAAGACATAAGCGGGTCCCGATCCCGACACCGCCGTGACTGCGTCCATCAGCGCCTCGTCGTCGATCCACTCGACGGCGCCGGTTGCGCAGAGCAGGCGATGCGCGAGGTCGCGCTGCGCGGGATTGACGTCGCGCGGCACCGCGACGGTGATGCCGCGGCCGATCGCGGCCGGGGTGTTGGGCATGGCGCGCACCAGCGCGCACGGCGCGTTCAGCGCGCCGGCGATGAATTGCAGCGTGCGTCCGGCCATGATCGAGACGACGACGGTCGAAGCGCCGACCATCGGCGCTAAGCGGCGGGATCGCTTCCGCCGCGGTTTGCGGCTTCACCGCAATGACGATGGCGGCGACATCGGCGAGCGCGCGCGATCTCCGGATTGAGCCGCAGTCCGCGGCTCGCGAGCGCGGAGATCTGCGGCGACGGTTGCGGCTCGAGCACCGCGACGTGCTTTGGATCGAGGCCGAACCGCAGCCAGCCTTCAAGCAGCGCGCCGCCCATCTTGCCGGCGCCGACCAGAACCAGCTGGCCGGAGAAATCGCGCAAATCCGCCGTCGCGTCCGTCACGCCTCGCCCGAGGTCTCGAACATGGCGGACTCCATCGCCTCGCGCGCCGACTTGCCGGCCCAGACCACGAACTGGAACGCCGGAAAATAGCGCTCGCAGGCATCGAGCGCGCTGCCGAGCGCCGCCTCGCATTGCCGGCCCGATGCGGCACGCCGCCGGCGAGAACGAGCGCATGGCGGAACATCACCATGCCGTTCTGCATCCAGACGTCGAAATGGCCGATCCACAATTGCTCGTTGATCATGGCGATGAGCTGCTGCACTTCGGGCAGCCGCAGCTCCGGCACTCTGATTTCGAAAGCGCAGGCGAGATGCAGCGCCTCGATGTCGCCCATCCAGGTGAAGGAGACCTGGTAGTTGGTCCACTTGCCGGTGACGACCAGCGCGATCTCGTCCTCGCCCGAGCGCTCGAACGGCCAGTTGTTGCCGGACGCCATGCGCTCGACGACTTCGAGAGGATTGTTGCGTTGCTCGCGTGCGATTTCGATGATGGACATGCCCTCTCCACAGTGCCGCATCTGAGTGGAAATGCGCACGCCACTAGGACTTCTGCGAATACCGGCTGCAATTTGACGCAGGGATGACATTTACGCGTCGATTGACGAAAGCCGCGAATCAGCCCGCACGCCGACTATAATCGGCCTGATTCCGCTCACCAAATTCGACGCAAGAGCCTCTAGCGCCGCCGCTACCGGCACTCATGAAGTGATTTGGCCTTGGCGCACAATGCTGCCGTCGTGACCGTCCACAGACCGGCCTGCGACAAGTTGACTCGGGGGGTGACGAGCGCGCGGAAACGCCGTGCGGGTTCAGTCGAACAGGCTCGAGACCGATTCTTCGGCGGCGGTGCGGCTGATCGCTTCGCCGATCAGCGTCGCGATCGACAGCACGCGGATATTGTTGGACTCGGTGACGGCCTTGGTCGGCTGGATCGAATCCGTGATCACCAGTTCCTTGAGACTGGATTTGCCGACGCGGGCGACCGCGCCGCCGGAGAGCACGCCGTGGGTGATATAGCCGTAGACCTCGGTGGCGCCCTTTTCCAGCAGCGCGTCGGCGGCGTTCACCAGCGTGCCGCCGGAATCGACGATGTCGTCGACCAGGATGCAGATGCCGCCGTCGACCTCGCCGATGACGTTGGCCACTTCGGATTCGCCCGGCCGCTCGCGCCGTTTGTCGACGATGGCGAGCGGCGCATTGATGCGCTTGGCAAGCCCGCGCGCGCGCACCACGCCGCCGACGTCGGGCGACACCACGATCACCTTGCTCGAGATCGAAGCGCTGGCGGATGTCGCGCATCATCACCGGCGCGGCAAACAGATTGTCGGTCGGGATGTCGAAGAAGCCCTGGATCTGGCCGGCATGCAGGTCGAGCGTCATCACGCGATCGGCGCCGGCATGGGTGATGAGATTGGCGACGAGCTTGGCCGAGATCGGCGTGCGCGGCCCGACTTTGCGGTCCTGCCGCGCATAGCCGAAATAGGGGATCACCGCGGTGATGCGCCGCGCCGACGCGCGCCGCAGCGCGTCGATGATGATCAGCAGTTCCATCAGATGGTCGTTGGCCGGAAACGACGTCGACTGCAGGATGAAAACGTCGGCGCCGCGGACGTTTTCCTGGATTTCGACGAAGATCTTCCATGTCGGCGAAGCGGCGCACGATCGGCCTTGGTCAGCGGCGTGCCGAGGTAGCCGCCGATGGCTTCGGCAAGGGCGGGATTGGAATTGCCGGCGACGAGCTTGATCGCTCCGTTATTGCCCGCCATTCCCTCTTCTCCTGCGCGCCCGGCAGAGACTTTCGCCGACCTGATACAAGCCGCCTGCCGGGCTGGCAATATGAATCAGGGCCTTGTCCCCGCAGGTTTTTTTGCCGTGAACGCAATGGGTTTTCGGGGAGCGCGGCCGCCGCTTCAGCCGACCAACGCGATCGCATTCACGTGGCGGCCGTAATCGGCTTCGGCGCGGTGGGTGGTGCGGCGGAAGCTGAAAAACCGCTCCGCATCGGCATAGGTGCAAAGCCCGACATCCTCGACGTGGCGGACGCCGGCCCGCGCCAGCCGCGCGCCGACATAGCCGGCAAGGTCGAACAGGGCATGGCCGTCGCGCGCAGCCGGCGCGAAGAAGCGGTGGCTGGCGGGGTCTTCGGCGTCAAAGCGGGCGATGAGATCGGGGCCGACCTCGTAATTGGGTTGCCGGATCATCGGTCCGATGACGGCGCGGATGTGGCTGCGCTCGGCGCCGAGCCGCTCCATGGCATCGACCGTCGGCCTCGACGACGCCGGAGAGCGCGCCGCGCCAGCCGGCATGGGCGGCGCCGATGACGCGGGCCTTCGGATCGGCGAAGAGGACCGGCCCGCAATCGGCGGTGCGTGATGCCGATGGCGAGCGCCCGCATGCGCGTGACGATGGCGTCGGCGCGGGGCCGCGCCTCGGGCGCCACGGCGTTTCCGCGACCACGACCTGCGGCGAGTGGATCTGATAGGCGGTCAAAAAGCGGCTCGGCTCGACCCCGACCGCCGCCGCCATGCGGGCGCGGTTTTCCGCGACATGGGCGGCGTCGTCGTTCGATCCGACGCCGCCATTGAGGCTCGCATAGAGGCCGCCGGAAACGCCGCCCTGGCGCGTGAAGAAGCCGTGGCGGATGCCGTCGAGCGCGAGCGTTTCGGCCTCGATCATCATGGCGGCGTCTCAAATCCGGGAAGCGGGCCGAGCTTCGGATCGGCGATGGCGAGCGCCTTGAATAACTCCCCCATGCCCTGCGCGCCGCTTTCGGTCAGGCGCGACAGCCGCCAGCTCGATCTCCAGCGCCTTGTCGCGCGAGGCGTTGGCCTTGAGCGCGGCCGCGCGTTTGTCGATGCCGAGCCGGAGCAGAAGATCGCGCTGCAGAATCGGGACCATGAATGCGGCCGCCGATGCTTTCCGCGCTCTGCGCCAGCGCCTCGAAATCGACATGCGCGGTGAGATCGGCCTCGCCCGGCGCGCGCAGCGGATCGGTATAGGCGTGTCCGGCGACCGCCTGCAATGTGTCGCCCAGGCCGTATTTGACGTGACCGTAATCGAGGATCAGCGCCGCGCCGTCAGAGCGCACGCGCCGGCCAAGCTCGAGCGCGATCCTGTCGGGGCGCCATTCGAAGATCGAGCCTTCGGGCGATTGCCGCAAGCCGCGCGGCAGGCTGGTCTCGAAGTGAGGCAGCGGTTCGCGTGCCAGGCCGAAGCACAAGATTGCCGTCGGCGCCGATGTCGACGACGCGCTCGTGCCAGCCGTCGGCTTGCTTGACCGCTTGATGCACCGGCAGCGCATCGATGAATTCGTTGGCGATGATGAGGCTCGGGCCGCCGGGAACGTCTTCGAGCGTCGCGTGCCAAAGCGCCGGCACGTCGAGACCTTCCAGCCGCTGCTGCTGCAGCTTTTGCAGCGCCGGGCTGATCTCGACCAGATGCAGCACGATCGCCTCGCGGAAACCTTTCACCACGCGCGCCGCCCGCAGCGCGTCGAGCATCAATGTGCCGCGGCCGGGCCCGAGCTCGATGAGGCGCACGTTTTCCGGCGCGCCCATCTGCCGCCAGACCGCGGCCATCCACAGTCCGATCAACTCGCCGAACATCTGGCTGATCTCGGGCGCGGTGATGAAATCGCCGTCGGCTGCCGAGCGGATCGCGGCTGATGTAGTAGCCGTGCTTGCGGATGGGTCAGGCACAGCCGCATATAGTCGGCAACGGGCATCGGCCCGGCAACGGCGATGCGCCGGCGGATTTCGCTCTCCAGCGCCGTGCGTCTCAGCCATCTTTCGGTTTCGGTTCGTAGCTCAGCGCGTAAGTGAGGATGACGATGCCGCCGAGCATCAGCGGAATGCACAGCAGCATGCCCATGGTCAGCCCGCCCCAGAGAAAGCCGAGCTGGACGTCGGGCTCGCGAAACAATTCGCAGATGACGCGCGCCACGCCGTAGCCGAGCGCAAAGCTGCCGGTGACGACGCCGGGGCGCTTGAGCGCGCCGCAGCGCACCATAAGGCCGAGCACGACGAAGAGCACGACGCCTTCCAGCGTCGCTTCATAAAGCTGGCTGGGATGGCGCGGGATCGGACCGCCGTTGGGAAAGATCATCGCCCACGGCACGTCGGTCGGCCGGCCCCACAATTCGCCGTTGATGAAATTGGCGATGCGGCCGAGGAACAGTCCGATCGGCGCAGACCGCGGCGGTGACGTCGCCGAGCGACAGCATCGGGATGCCGCGCTTGAGCGCGAACGCGACGATGGCGACGATGCAGCCGGCGACGCCGCCGTGAAACGACATGCCGCCGTTCCACAATTCGAAGATCTGCAGCGGATGCTCGATGAAATGCGGAAGATTGTAGAACAGCACGTAGCCGGTGCGGCCGCCGAGGATGATGCCGAGCGTGATCCAGATGACGAAATCGTCGAAGTCGATCACCGTCAGCGGCGCCGGGCCGCCCCATAACCGCTCCGACGCGATGATGGCGCGCGCATAAAACCAGCCGGCGATGATGCCGACGATATAGGCCAGCGCGTACCAGCGCACCGCCAGCGGCCCGATCGAGATCAGGATCGGATTGATCGCGGGAAACGGCAGGATGGGCAAGACTGCAAGCATGACCACGAGCATCAGATGGCTTTCATGAACGGCTGGCTGGCGCGACTCATTGCGCCGCACCTCTTGCGAGCGCGCCGCACCATCGCCATTGTCTGCGGGCATATCAAGCGGGACTCCGTCAGCGGAGTTCGGAGGCAGCCATGGTCCAGACCACGAACCGGTTCTTCGACGAGGTCGCGCGGTTGATGAACGACGCCGCCGGAGCCGCGCAAGGCGTGCGGCGCGAAGTCGAGACGCTGTTCCGCAACCAGGCGGAGCGCATCCTGCGCGATCTCGACGTGGTCAAGCGCGAGGATTTCGAGGCGGTCAAGGACATGGCCCGCCTGGCGCGCGAGGAAAACGAGGCGCTCAAGGCCCGCGTCGCGGCGCTGGAGGCGGCGCTCGGCAAGACCGGCGCTTCCGGCAGCACGGTATCGGGCGGGGTCAGCGGGGCACTTAATCCGGGCTCTCGTAAGCTTTGGCGTCTTCGCGCCATCGTTCCTTGTTTTTCAAAACCCGCGCCGCTATAAGCGCGGCATCCGCGGCCGCTACAGCACCCCTGGAGGCTCGCCGCGGAATTCCACTTATAAGACAGAGCTTTAGACGAGGATATCATCATGGCGACCGTCAATCTGATCAAGGCGACGGCGCGTTCACGGGCAGGCAAGGGGGCCGCCCGGGCAGAACGTCGTGCCGGCCGCGTTCCCGGAATCATCTATGGCGACGGCAAGCCGCCGCTGCCGATCTCGCTCGACTATGCCGATCTGCACCACCGCATCTATGCCGGGCATTTTCTCACCACCATTCATGACGTCGAGATCGACGGCGTGAAGCACCGCGTCATTCCCCGCGACTTCCAGCTCGATGCCGTGCGCGACCTGCCGCTGCATGTGGATTTCATGCGGCTCGGCGAGGGCGCCACGATCCGCGTCAACATTCCGATCCATGTCAGGAATGCCGACCAGTCGCCGGGCGTCAAACGCGGCGGCACGGTCAGCATCGTCACCCACACCATCGAGGTGCGCTGCCGCGCCGACGCCATCCCGACCGGCATCGACGTCGACGTCAGCGAGCTCGAGATCAACTATTCCAAGCATCTGAGCGACATCACGCTTGCCGGAAGGCGTGCGCGTCGTCGCCGCCCGGGACATCACCCTGGTCACGGTGGTGCCGCCGTCGGGCTATGCGGAAGAAATGAAGGCCGCCGCCGAAGCCGCCGCCGCCGCAGCCGCTGCGGCTGCCGCCGCCGCAGCGGCCGGCACGCCGGCCGAAGGTGCGGCGCCGGGCGCTGCCCCAGGCGCTGCTCCGGGTGCCGCTCCTGGCGCGGCACCGGCTGCCGCCGCGCCCGAGAAGAAGTGAGGCTCCGCCGCGCGGGACGAAGCCGATGCTGCTCCTGGTCGGACTCGGAAATCCGGGAGCGAAATACGCCGGCAACCGCCACAACATCGGCTTCATGGCGGTTCAGGAAATCGCCAAGCGCCACGGCATCGGGCCGTGGCGCCGGCGCTTTCAGGGCGTCGCCTGCGAAGGGCCGATCGGCGGCGAGCGCGCGCTGCTGCTGCTGCCCGGGACGTTCATGAATGAATCAGGGCGCGCCGTCGCCGAGGCGGCGCACTTCTACAAGCTCCCGCTCGACGCCGATCACGGTGTTCCACGACGAGATCGATCTGCGGCCCGGCAAGGTCAGGGTCAAAATCGGCGGCGGCATTGCCGGCCACAACGGGCTGCGCTCGATCTCCGAGCACATCGGCAACGACTATCGGCGGGTGCGCATCGGCGTCGGTCATCCCGGCGACAAGGACATGGTGCAGCATTATGTGCTGAGCGATTTCGCCAAAAGCGAGCGCGGCTGGGTCGAGGCGCTGATCGGCATCCTCGCCGACAATGCCGAACTGCTGGCGCGCGGCGAGGACGCGAGCTTTCAGAACAAGGTTCATCTCGCCATGGTGGCGAAGGGCTTTGGCGAAGAGCCAAATCAAGATTTAAAGAGCGATCGCGACTAAGCGCGAATCGCCATCCAACAGGTGAAAATATTTCATGGGCTTCAAATGCGGCATCGTCGGCCTGCCGAATGTCGGCAAGTCGACGCTCTTCAATGCGCTGACGGAAACCGCGGCCGCCCAGGCGGCGAATTATCCGTTCTGCACCATCGAGCCGAATGTCGGCGAGGTCGCGGTGCCGGATAAGCGGCTCGATACGCTGGCGGCGCTCGCCAAGTCGGCCGTCATCGTGCCGACGCGGCTCACCTTCGTCGATATCGCCGGCCTGGTGCGCGGCGCCTCGAAAGGCGAGGGGCTCGGCAACCAGTTCCTGGGCAATATCCGCGAGGTCGACGCCATCGTCCATGTGGTGCGCTGTTTCGAGGATACCGACGTGACCCATGTCGAGGGCCGCATCGATCCGGTCGCCGATATCGAAACGGTGGAGACCGAATTGATGCTCGCCGATCTCGACAGCCTGGAACGGCGGGTCGACGGGCTGTCCAAGAAAGCCAAAGGCGGCGACAAGGAATCGAAGGAAGCGCTCGATCTCATCAATCGCGCGCTCGCGCTGTTGCGCGACGGCAAGCCGGCGCGGTTCACCGAGCGCAAGCCCGAAGAGGAAAAAGCCTTCCACATGCTCGGGCTGTTGACGTCGCTGCCGGTGCTCTACGTCTGCAATGTCGAGGAAGCGTCGGCGGCAAACGGCAATGCCTATTCGCGCAAGGTCGAGGAGCGGGCCAAGCAGGAAGGCGCCGCCGCGATCGTCATCTCCGCCAAGATCGAGTCGGAGATCGCGGTGCTGTCGCGCGACGAGCGCACCGATTATCTCGCCGCCGTCGGCCTCAGCGAGGCCGGCCTCGACCGTTTGATCGGCGCCGGCTACGCGCTGCTCGATCTGGTGACGTTCTTCACCGCCGGGCCGAAAGAGGCGCGCGCCTGGACGGTGACGCGCGGCACCAAGGCGCCGCAGGCCGCCGGCGTCATTCACACCGATTTCGAGCACGGCTTCATCCGCGCCGAGACCATTGCCTATGACGACTACGTCGCCTGCGGCGGCGAGGCCGGCGCGCGCGACGCCGGCAAGATGCGGCTCGAAGGCAAGGATTACGTCGTGCTTGACGGCGACGTCATGCACTTCCGCTTCGCGACGTAGGATCAGACATCGGAAATCTCAGAATCTGATCTCTGATCGCGGTTACTGATTTCTGAGCCCTGTTCCCTGATTCCTGATCGCGCCGAGATGCTCGTTGATGCGAAACACGATGAGCACGAATTCGGCGGCGATGCGGGCAAGGATGACGCCGATGAAGGCGCCGAGCAGGCTGGTGATCAGAAAAATCAGTCCGATGAACGGATTGAACGCCATGGTTTGCAGGGACGAGACCGCGCCGGCGATCCCCAGCAGTACGGAAATAACGACCGCGAGCCAATAAAACACCTTGATCACGGTGGGCGTCACGAACCGCTCCCACTGGAACAGGTCGCCGAGGCCGAACATGTCTTCTCCTCTCACAAGGATGAAGTCGCGATTCTTAAGGTTCGGCCGGAACACTGCACTTAGCGATTGCGGCGGTCAATCGCGGTTGAAAGCCCGCAATTGACGATCCGGCGCTGGGCTGACTACGGACGTGCAACGGCAATCTTGCGGGTTCCGATGCGCGGGCTTCACTGGGAGAATTTTACGGCGCTGACAAGGCAAATGTCGCCCGACCAGCGGCGGGCGGCCTCGATTGCGGCGGTGACCCACGCGCTGCACGACGGCTATACCGATCTCATCTACATCATGTTGCCGTTGTGGCAGGCGGAATTCGGCCTCGATTATGCGGCGCTCGGCGTGCTGCGCGGCGTGTTTGTCGGCGCCATGGCGAGCCTGCAGATTCCCGCAGGCCTCGCCTCGGAAAAGCTCGGCGCCGCGCTGGTGCTGGGGCTCGGCACCGCGCTCGCCGGTCTCGGCTATTGCCTGGCCGGCGCCAGCTCCGGCTTCGCCATGCTGCTCGTCGCGCTGTTCATCGGCGGGCTCGGCGCCAGCACCCAGCATCCGATCGCCTCCGCACTGGTCGCCCGCGCCTTTGCCGGGCCGCGTTCGCTCAAGGCGCTCGGCACCTACAATTTCGCCGGCGATATCGGCAAGATGACTGTGCCGGCCACGCTGTCGCTGATGCTGCTGGCGATGGCCTGGCGTCCGGCGCTTGCCATCCTCGGCTGTCTCGGCTTCGTGCTGGCCGCGGTGATCTTCGTCGTCACCCCGCGCTACGATCGCGACGGCACCGCCGAATCGCAAGGCCGAGACGAAGGATGTCGCGGCCGACCAGCCGCGGCGGCCGTTCGCGTTTCCGCTCTTGCTCATGATCGGCATTATCGACAGCGCCACGCGCATGGGCTTTCTGTTGTTCCTGCCGTTCGTGCTGACGCAAAAGGGCGCCAGCCTGCAAACCATCGGCTTGGCGATGACGCTGGTCTTTGCCGGCGGCGCCGCGGGCAAGCTCGCCTGCGCCTTCATCGGCGCGCGTATCGGCGCCATCGGCACCGTTTGGCTGACCGAAGGTCTGACCGCGGTCGGAATCCTGGCGCTGATGCCGCTGCCGCTGCACGCCGCGCTGGTGCTGCTGCCGGTGATCGGCATCGCGCTCAACGGCACTTCGTCGGTGCTTTACGGTTCCGTGCCGAGCCTGGTCACGCCGCAGCGGCGAACGCGCGCGCTGAGCATTTTCTATACCGGCACCATCGGTTCGGGCGCGATCGCGCCCACGCTCTATGGCGTCGTCGGCGATGCCTTCGGCGTCTGGAAGGCGTTGGCGCTGGTCGCCGTCATGGTGCTGCTCACGCTGCCGCTTGCAGCGCTGCTGCGCCCGGCATTGCCGCGCGGATATGGTTCCGGGATGGCGTGAGCGCGGCAATTTTGCGCTCCTGGAACAATCGCAGCGAGTCCGCGCCATCCGGCGTCCAATAGGAACGCAAGCCGCAAACGCGCGTTGAGTGTCGTGCCCGGCGCGCAACCCGGGCCCCCTTACGCATATGGAGTAGGCAATGAGACACACCATCTCCTACGCCGCGTTGACGGCGCTCGGCCTTGCTGTCGCCGCTGGGCCGACTGCAGCCAATGCGCAGACGGTCATTTCCGACCAACCGGTCGAAACCGTCATCACCCAACAGCCGGTGCAAACGGTCCAGACCACCGAAACCGTGCGCACGGTACGGCCCGGCGCCCGGCCGACCGTACGCAAGCGGGTCGTCACCACCACGCGGCAGACCGTGGTGAGCCAACGCGCCGTGGCTCCGCAACCGCTCTACGACGTCGCGCCACCGGCACCGGTGGTGACAGGAACTTATGCGCCGCCAACTTATGCGCCGCCGCTCTATGACGCAGTCGCGCCGGGCCCGACGGTGGACGATACCTACGTCAATGCGGCGCCTCCTGTCGGCGCGGCGATTCCGATCTATCGCTATGTCTACGAGCCCGACCGCATCCTGGTGATCGATCCGGCAACCAACGTCGCGATTCAGTCGATCCCGCGCTAGGCGCCGGAGACTCTGAACGGGCAAACGCGCGCCGCGGAATAACCAGGCGCGCGTTTGCGCATCAAGAATGGAAGAGCCAATGAAACGACATGGCGCCATACCCATCGCGGTCGCGGCAATGGCATTCGTACTCGCCACAGGGGCGCAAAATATCCGTGCGCAGAACACAGACGCCGGCATTGCGCAGCAGCTCGGGCTGACGGCGGCGCAACGCAGTGCGATCTATGCCGCGGTCAGCAAAGACCGAAGCAAAGTGTCACCGCAGCGGTTTCCTGCCGTGATCGGCGCCGAGGTGCCGCCGATGATCAATCTTTACGCGCTGCCCGATGACATCGTGGCCGGCAATCCTGCAGCCAAGCTCTACGAATGCACGATGGTGGAGGATAAGGTCGTGCTCGTCGACCCGACCAGGATGCGCGTGGTCGACACGATTGGGCCACTGCCGCAACAATGACGTGTCGCCGCGCGGGTATTATTCAGGCTCGTTCTTGGCGCCGTCCGTGACCGCCTTGGGCAGCACGTCGAGATAGGGTCCCATGAAGAACGCTTCGCCCGAGCCTTGGCCGAAATAGCGATCGTAGGCGTCGATCATGGCGCGTACGGGGGTGACGCAGGACGGCATCGACGCGACGATGAGGTCGCCGAGTGCGGCCGCCGGCTCGGTGCCGTAACGCGGATCGGCGACGACGGCGCGCATGATGCATTCGGTCGCCGAGCGCACCAGCGGTGCCGTGGCGGCAACCTTTTGCTGCGCGGTGAGGGTCGGCGGCCCGCTTGAATCATCGGACGGACCGGTGGCCACCGCGACGGTAAGCACCGTGCCGAAAAGCGCAGCCAGATTCATGCAGGTCCCCTAGCCCCGGCGCGCGCAGCCATAGCGGCTCGAATCAGCGCCGGTCAATGGTTTTTCCGGGACAGCCGCCCGCGGCCCGGCTTCTGCGACACGGCAGCCGTGCTATAATCGATGCGGCGGTAGTACGGAGCACGACAATGATCCTTGCCAAAGTCCTGGCGCTCGGCGCGCAACTCATGATGCCGGTCGTCGATAGCGTGCCGACCCTTAATGTGGAGCAGGTCTGCACCGGCATCGCCCAGCAGGGCGGTGTCACGTTCCACGACTCCGCCATCGCCCAGGAGAAGAAGGATTGCCTCGACAGCGAGCAGAGCATCCGCGACGAGCTGGTCAAGCAGTGGTCGAGCTTCAACGCCTCCGACAAGGTCCATTGCACGAATGAATCCAGGATGGGCGGCGAGTTCGAGCTACACCGAGCTGCTGACCTGCCTGGAAATGGCCCGCGACGTGCGGGCCATGCGCGTCGCCGATCCGCAGGATGCGCTGGGCACGCCGCTGGGGCCGCCGCCGAAGCATTGACGGGGATCAGTTAACGGGACGCAGGATCAAAATCGACCAGTCAGTCGCATGATCCTGATGCCTGACTACTGATAGCCGATCAGAATTTCGCTCACCTTCGGCTTCAGCTCACGCATCGCCGGGTCGGCGGAGCTGTATTCCTTATCGGCCGTCAATTCCTTCACCGCGTCAGCGGAGGCTTTCGCGTC
Source organism: uncultured Alphaproteobacteria bacterium (assembly GCA_963831975.1). Lineage (GTDB taxonomy): Bacteria > Pseudomonadota > Alphaproteobacteria > Rhizobiales > Xanthobacteraceae > BOG-931. The sequence goes on along the minus strand of CAWHSO010000006.1, from coordinate 197,971 downwards.
GGGCTGCAAGCTGACGCCGGATTTGCAGTCGCCCGGGATCTTCGACAAAGTGCCGCCGTCCCAATCGCTGACGGTTGCGGTATTGTCCTTGTCAAAACCTTTCAGCTTGAACGGCTTGTGATTGATTTTTTCCAGATCGGCGAGCGTCATGCCGAGCTTCAGTCCGTCCGGCGCGCTCCAGGTCGATTGCCTGTTGATCAGGATGAGATAGGTGCCGCTGCGGCTCGCCGGGTTGGCCCACCAGATTTCGAGGCGGTGTTTCGGGTCCTTCGGGAACAGAACCGACGCGCCGACCTTGGTGCCGCCGACGTCGACGTCTTCAAACGAGACGTTGCGCGAATCGAAGATCATGGCGAGCTTGAGATTGCTCGAATCCTTGCGAGAACGGACCGCTGCATGCCACGACGCGGGACGCCGCAATCGCGGCGTTCGATCTTACCGTGGCGGCCGCCGGCGACCCGGCGGTTGCGGTGTGCTTGGCCGGGGCGTGACCAGGTGCGCCGCCCGGTGTCGCCACCGCGCCGGGCATCGGCTGCGCCATCTGCGACGGCGACGAGCTGGTCTTCGGCGTTGAGATTAGAATCCGGCGCCGACTGGCGCTGTTGGGCCGACAGTGAACTGGCAAGCGTGATGGCGAAGCCGGCGGCCAGCGCCGCGCCGATCCAATATCCCCGCATTTGCAACTCCCTCAATAACCCCCGCTCAGCATAGCATGGCCGGCGCCGTTCGCCGCCGCACATATTGTCACTCGCTTGCAAAAAAATCGGGCGACTACGTTCCACGCCCCGGCATTGTTGGAGTCGGTCGTCAGAAGATTGCGATATTTATTTTTAGATTGAAGTGTCGATTTTACGGCTGCGGTCGCCACGCCACGCGCTGCGAGCGGAGGGTGGTGGAGCCAGGCGGGATCGAACCGCCGACCTCCTGCATGCCATGCAGGCGCTCTCCCAGCTGAGCTATGGCCCCTTTGGGGATCAGTCATCAGTAATCGCGAGATCGTCCCAGGCATCAATCGGGCTGCCGACCTCCGATGACTGACTCCTGATTATCCTTCCTCCTCGTTCTCGATGTCGCCGCCGATGATGTCGGTGACGTCGGCGTCCTCTTCCTCTTGCTCCTCGATGAACGCGGCATCGTCGAGCGGCTCGTCGATTTCGACTTCCTCATCGCCGACGTCGCCCTCCGCCCCCTCGGCGGGCTTCTTCGCCCCCGAAGCCTCGGCGTCGGCCTCCTCGAGCGAGACGAACTCGGCATCCTGCGGTTCCGGAGCGGCCACTTCCTCGGCCGCAGCCGGTCGTGCCGCCGCTGCCGCGGCGGCTGCCGCCGCTGCCGCGTCTGGCCGGCCGCGCGTGACGACCGGCGCAATCTCGTACACCGCGCCGCATTTCGGGCAGTGAATCGGGTCCTTGTTGAGGTCGTAGAACTTGACGCTGCAACTGGCGCAGAGCCGTTTGGTGCCGAGCTCGGGTTTGGCCACGATCCTGATCCTTGGCGATTTGGGAGCTTCACTTGGCTAGTCGTGGCGCCGCTGTCAATAGAGTATCGGCGGCGATTACGCCCGATTTCGTCGTGAAAAACCGCGGAATGACGGGCAATGGCTCGCCGTGCTAGAGCACGCCCGCTGGATTTATTCGCTATGACCGCCGAACCCGCTCCGCTGACCGCCCGCCGCCACGGCCCCTTGGCCGGCCGGGCGCGCGTGCCCGGCGACAAGTCGATTTCGATTCGCGCCCTGATCCTCGGCGCGCTGGCAGTCGGCGAGACCCGGATCGGCGGGCTGCTTGAAGGCGAGGACGTCATCAATACGGCGCAGACGCTCCGCGCGCTGGGCGCCCAGGTCGAGCGGACCGGCGAGCGACGATGGCTGGTCCGCGGCGTCGGCGTCGGCGGCTTTGCCGAGCCCGCAGGAACGCTCGATTTCGGCAATTCGGGAACCGGCTGCCGGCTGATGCTCGGCGCGGTCGCCGGCTGCCCGGTGACGGCGACGTTCGACGGCGACGCCTCGCTGCGCAAGCGGCCGATGCGTCGCGTGCTCGATCCTCTGGAGCGCATCGGCGCGCGCACGCTGGCCTCGGCCGACGGCCGCTTGCCGCTGACGCTCGCCGGCGCGCGCGACCCGATCCCGATTGTGTTCCGGCCGCCGGTGCCGTCGGCGCAGCTGAAGTCGGCGGCGCTGCTCGCCGGCCTTGCCGCGCCGGGCGAAACCGTCGTGATCGAAGCCGAGGCGACGCGCGATCACACCGAGAAGATGCTGACCCATTTCGGCGCCCAAGTGCGTGTCGAGCCGGAAGGAGACAACGGCCGCCGCATCACGCTGACCGGCCAGCCCGAGCTTGTGCCGGAACCGATCGTGGTTCCCGCCGATCCGTCCTCGGCGGCATTCCCGATGATCGCAGCCCTGATCGCGCGCGGCTCCGATGTGATCCTCGACGGCGTGATGATGAACCCGCTGCGTACCGGCCTGATCACGACGCTAGGCGAGATGGGCGCCTCGATCGAGCAACTCGACCGGCGCAAGGAGGGCGGCGAGGACGTCGCCGATCTGCGCGTCCGCTCGGGCGCGCTGCGCGCCGTCGAAGTGCCGGCGGAGCGCGCGCCGTCCATGATCGATGAATATCCGGTGCTGGCGGTGGCGGCCGCTTTTGCCGAAGGCACCACGGTCATGCGCGGGCTCAAGGAACTGCGGGTCAAGGAGTCCGATCGCCTCGCCGCTACGGCCGCGCTGCTGCGCGGCAACGGCGTCGCCGTCGATATCGAGGGCGACGATCTTATCGTGCACGGCAACGGCCGCGCCGCGGGCGGCGGTGTCGTCACCACCCATATGGATCACCGCATCGCCATGGCGGCGATGGTCCTGGGACTGGCCAGCGACAAGCCGGTGCAGATCGACGACGGCACGTTCATCGCCACGAGCTTTCCGGGCTTCGTCGAACTGATGCGCGGGCTTGGGGCGGACCTGTCATGATCATCGCCATCGACGGACCGGCCGCTTCGGGCAAAGGCACGATCGCGCGGTACCTCGCCCAGGTCTACGGCCTGCATCACCTCGACACCGGGCTGCTTTACCGCGCCGTGGGCAAAGCGATGCTCGATGCCGGCTATCCGCTCGATGATACCGCACGCGCCATCGAAGCAGCAGTCGCGCTCGATCCGAAGAAATTCGACGACAATGCCCTCAAATTGCAAGCCATCACCGAGGCGGCGTCGGTGGTCGCGGCGATCCCGCAGGTGCGCCAGGCGCTGATGAGCTATCAGCGCCAATTTGCCACCAAGCCGCCCGGCGCGGTGCTCGACGGCCGCGATATCGGCACCGTGATCGCCCCCGGCGCCGACGTAAAACTGTTCGTCATCGCCAGCCCCGAAGTGCGTGCCGCCCGCCGCGTCATCGAGCTTCGGGCACGGGGCGAAGAGGCGGACGAAAAAGAGGTTTTGGCCGATCTTCTGCGCCGCGACGAGCGCGATTCCCGGCGCACCGCCGCCCCGCTAAAGGCCGCCCCGGACGCGCACTTGCTCGACACCACTCATTTGGGTATAGACGCGGCGTTCCGGGCCGCTGTTGCCATCATCGAGGCCGCTCGAACGGGCCGAAAGCGCGGTTGACGCGCTTTCGTCATTGGAGGTTAGCCCGTTCGCCGCTTCGTCTATGCGACCCGGATGAAGCTTCGTCCCGATCGTCTGGCTGAAGACCCCAACCGCCGGCCCTGCCGGTGGCTGCCGCGCGTTCGGGACCAATTCAATCCACGGGGTCCGGAGTATTTATGGCTCAAGCTGCCGCCGCCGCGCCGACGCGCGAAGATTTTGCCTCGCTGCTCGAAGAATTGTTCAGCGACGGTCATCTGCAGGAAGGCTCCGTCGTCAAAGGGACGGTGGTCGGGATCGAAAAGGAGCTTGCCGTCATCGACGTGGGCTTAAAGACCGAAGGCCGCGTGGCGCTACGCGAGTTCGCCGGGCCGGGCCGGGCAAACGAGATCAAGATCGGCGACACCGTCGAGGTTTATCTCGAACGCATCGAAAATGCCCTTGGTGAAGCCGTGCTGTCGCGCGACAAGGCGCGCCGCGAGGAAAGCTGGGGCAAGCTCGAGAAGGCGTTCCAGAACAACGAAAAGGTCCAGGGCGTCATCTTCAACCAGGTCAAGGGCGGCTTCACCGTCGATCTCGATGGTGCGGTGGCCTTCCTGCCGCGCTCGCAGGTCGATATCCGGCCGATCCGCGACGTGTCGCCGCTGATGAACAACCAGCAGCCGTTCCAGATCCTCAAAATGGATCGCCGGCGCGGCAATATCGTGGTGTCGCGCCGCACCGTGCTGGAAGAGACCCGCGCCGAGCAGCGCCAGGAGCTGGTGCAGAACCTCGAAGAGGGCCAGGTCATCGACGGTGTGGTCAAGAACATTACCGACTACGGCGCCTTCGTCGACCTCGGCGGCATCGACGGCCTCCTGCACGTCACCGACATCGCCTGGCGGCGCGTCAATCATCCCTCCGAGGTGCTCAATATCGGCCAGCAGGTGAAGGTCAAGATCATCAAGATCAACCACGAGACCCACCGCATCTCGCTTGGCATGAAGCAGCTGCTCGACGATCCGTGGCAGGGCATCGAGGCCAAATATCCGGTCGGCACGCGCTTCAAGGGCCGCGTCACCAACATCACCGACTACGGCGCCTTCGTCGAGCTCGAGCCCGGTATCGAGGGCCTGATCCACGTCTCGGAAATGTCGTGGACCAAGAAGAACGTTCATCCCGGCAAGATCGTCTCGACGTCGCAGGAAGTCGAGGTGCAAGTCCTCGAGGTCGATCCGGTCAAGCGCCGCATTTCGCTCGGTCTCAAGCAGACCATGCGCAACCCTTGGGAAGTGTTCCTGGAGAAATATCCGGCCGGCTCCGAGGTCGAGGGCGAGGTCAAGAACAAGACCGAGTTCGGCCTGTTCCTCGGCCTCGACGGCGACGTCGACGGCATGGTGCATCTGTCCGACCTCGACTGGAAACGGCCGGGCGAGCAGGTCATCGAGGAGTACAAGAAGGGCGACAAGGTCAAGGCGCAGGTGCTCGACGTCGACGTCGAAAAGGAGCGCATCTCGCTCGGCATCAAGCAACTCAGCGAGGGCGGCGCGCCTGCCGCGACCGAAGCCGGCGCCGCCGGCGAGCTCAAGAAGGGTGCCGTCGTCACCGGCGAGGTCATCGACGTGAAGGAAGGCGGCATCGACGTCAAGATCGTCGGCACCGAGTATTCCTCCTTCATCAAGCGTTCGGAGCTGGCGCGCGACCGTTCCGAGCAGCGTCCGGACCGCTTCGCCGTCGGTCAGAAGGTCGACGCCCGCGTCATCCAGTTCGATCGCCGCACCCACAAAGTGCAGGTCTCGATCAAGGCGCTGGAAGTCGCCGAGGAGAAGGAGGCGATCGCGCAATACGGCTCCTCGGATTCCGGCGCGACGCTGGGCGATATCCTCGGCACCGCGCTCAAGCGCAAGGGCGAGGAGAGCGAGAAGGACGAGTCGGACGAGTAACGGGGTGAGGGGGCGTCGCCTGCAACAGGAGCCGGACCATGTCGCTTGATGCCGACCTGATCGTCGACCGCCGACGGATGCGTAGGAAGCTCACGTTTTGGCGCGTCATCGCCATCGGCGTGATCGTGCTCGCCGTCGCCGGCGTGGCGGCGCTGGGCAGCAATCGCGCAGGCTTCACCGGCGTGCGGCCCTATATCGCGCGCGTCACCATCGAGGGCTTGATCCGCGGCGATCGCGACCGGGTGCAGGCGCTCGACCGGCTCGCCCGCTCGTCGCTGGCGCGCGCCGTGATCATCCATGTCGACAGCCCCGGCGGCACCACCGCCGGCTCCGAACAGCTTTACGACTCGCTGTCGCGGCTGCGGGACAAGAAACCGATCGTCATCGTCGTCGATAGCCTCGCCGCCTCGGGCGCATACATCACGGCGCTGGCCGGCGACCACATCGTGGCGCAACAGACCTCGCTGGTCGGCTCGATCGGCGTGCTGTTCCAATATCCGAACTTTGCCGACCTGCTGGACAAGATCGGCGTCAAGGTCGAGGCGGTGAAATCGAGCCCGCTCAAGGCGTCGCCGAGCGGTTTTGAGCCGACCAGTCCGGAAGCCAAGGCGGCGCTGGATTCGATCGTCAAGGATTCCTACGCCTGGTTCAAAAACCTCGTGCAGGATCGCCGTCACCTGAGCGACAGCGAGTTGCAAACGGTGTCCGACGGCCGCGTCTTCACCGGCCACCAGGCGATCGATCTCAAGCTGATCGACGAGCTCGGCGACGAGCGGGCCGCGCTGGCCTGGCTCGCCAAGGAAAAGAACGTCGACGCCAAGCTGCCGGTGCGCGATTATGAGCTGAAGAGCCGTTTTGGCGACCTGCCGTTCCTGCACGCCTCCGTCGTGGCTCTGCTCGACGCCACCGGGCTGAAGACGCTGGCGCGCCGGTTCGACGACTGGGGCATGGTCGCCGAGGTGGAGCGGTTCAATCTTGACGGTCTGTTGGCGCTTTGGCACCCTGCAACGGCGAATTGAGGCAACGTTCGCGGGCGACGAGGCGGCGACAATGATCAAGTCCGAACTGGTTCAGCACATTTCCACGCAGAACCCGCATCTCTACCAGCGCGACGTCGAGAATATCGTCAACGCCATTCTCAACGAGATCATCGCCGCGATGGCGCGCGGCGACCGGGTCGAGCTGCGCGGCTTCGGCGCGTTCTCGGTGAAGCAGCGCCCGGCGCGCACCGGCCGCAATCCGCGCACCGGCGCCCATGTCGCCGTCGATCAGAAATGCGTGCCGTTCTTCAAGACCGGCAAGGAAATGCGCGAGCGGCTCAATCGCGCGAATCCAGGTTGAGCCGGGAGCCGCGATCGTCTGGAGGCGTGCTGCGCAAGATCGTCGCGGCCGTCATCCTCATACCGCTCGCCATCGTCATCGTCGCCTTCGCGGTGGCCAACCGTCAGATCGTGACGGTGTCGCTCGACCCGTTCAGCTCGGAGCATCCGGCGACCTCGCTCAACTTGCCGCTGTTCGTTCTGGTCATCGGGCTGCTTATCGCCGGCGTAGTGATCGGTGGCGCGGCATCGTGGCTGCGGCACGGCCATTTACGGCGTACCGCGCGGCGCTTCGAACGCGACATCCGCGAACTGCGCAGCGAGCTTGCCTCGCTCCGCCACACACCGAGCGGCAGCGCGAGCGTCCCGGAGCCCGGCAAGCCGCGGGAGCGGCTGCAATTGCGGGCTCCGGTCCAATAGGACGCCGTCGTCCCGAGCAAGACAAATCCGGCGCAGCGATGTAGAAGGGCGCCAAACAAGGACAGGCGACCCCGGGCAGGCATGTCGGTCATCGTCAAAATCTGCGGCCTCTCCACGCCGGAGGCCCTCGATGTCGCGCTCGAAGCGGGTGCCGACATGGTCGGCTTCGTGTTCTTTGCGCCGTCGCCGCGGCACCTGACATTCGAGCGGGCGCATGCGCTGGCCTCGCGGGTGCTGGAGCGCGCGCAAAAGGTGGCGCTGACCGTCGACGCCGACGACGCGCTGCTCGACGCGGTGGTCGAAGCTTTGCAGCCGGACATGCTGCAATTGCACGGCACCGAATCCCCGGCTCGGGTCGAGGCCGTCCGGCGCATGTTCGGCCTGCCGGTGATGAAGGCCTTGCCGATCGCGGCGAAAAGCGATCTCGACGGCATCGCTCGCTATGCCGGCATAGTCGACCGCCTGCTGTTCGACGCGCGTGCGCCGCGCGAGGCGACGCGGCCGGGCGGGCTCGGCAGGCCGTTCGACTGGCATCTCCTGGAAAATCTCGATCCCGGCGTGCCGTTCATGCTGTCGGGCGGCCTCGATGCCGCCAACGTCGGCGAGGCATTGCGCATCACGCGCGCGCCCGGTGTCGACGTCTCCTCGGGCGTCGAGCGCGCGCCGGGCGAAAAAGATCCTGACAAGATTCGCGCCTTCGTGCGCGCGGCTCGCATCGCCGCTGCGGCCGTCACGAGTCCCGCATGACCGTGCAGCGGCCCAACTCCTTCCGCAGCGGGCCCGACGAGCACGGGCACTTTGGCATCTATGGCGGCCGCTTTGTCGCCGAGACGCTGATGCCGCTCATTCTGGAATTGGAGCAGGCTTACGCGGCGGCCAAGGCCGATTCGGCTTTCCAGAAAGAGATGGATGGCTATCTGACCCACTATGTCGGCCGGCCGTCGCCGCTTTATTTCGCCGAGCGGCTCACCGAGCATTGCGGCGGCGCAAAAATCTATCTCAAGCGCGAGGAGCTCAATCACACCGGCGCGCACAAGGTGAACAACGTGCTCGGCCAGATTCTTCTGGCGCGGCGCATGGGCAAGAAGCGCATCATCGCCGAAACCGGCGCCGGCATGCATGGCGTGGCGACGGCAACGCTGTGCGCGCGCTTCGGCCTCGAATGCATCGTCTACATGGGTTCGGTCGACGTCGAACGGCAGAAGGCGAACGTGTTCCGCATGCACATGCTCGGCGCCAAGGTGGTGCCCGTTGAGTCCGGCGCCAAGACGCTCAAGGACGCCATGAACGAGGCGCTGCGCGACTGGGTCTCCAATGTCGGCTCGACGTTCTACTGCATCGGCACCATCGCAGGTCCCCATCCCTATCCGATGATGGTGCGCGACTTCCAATCGATCATCGGCCGCGAGACGCGCGAGCAGATGCAACAGGCCGAAGGCCGGCTGCCGGATTCGCTGATCGCCTGCATCGGCGGCGGCTCGAACGCCATGGGCCTGTTCCATGCGTTCCTCGACGATGCGGGAATCGAAATTTTCGGCGTCGAGGCGGCCGGCCACGGCCTCGACACCGGCATGCATGCCGCTTCCATCGCCGGCGGCCGGCCCGGCGTGCTGCACGGCAATCGCACTTATCTGCTGATGAACGATGACGGCCAGATCAACGAAGCGCATTCGATCTCGGCCGGCCTCGATTATCCGGGCATCGGACCGGAGCACGCCTGGCTCGCCGATGCCGGCCGCATCACGTTTCTGTCGGCGACCGACGACGAGGCGCTCAACGCCTTCCAACTTCTCTCCAAGCTCGAAGGCATCATCCCGGCGCTCGAGCCGGCGCACGCGATTGCCAAGGTGCTCGATCTGGCGCCGCAAAAACCGAAGGATCACCTCATGGTGGTCAATCTCTCCGGCCGCGGCGACAAGGACCTCGATTCGGTGGCGCGGCATCTGGGAAATAAAGCGCGATGACCGAACGCATGGACCGGCGCTTTGCCGCGCTGCGTAAGGAAGGCCGCGCCGCGCTCGTCACCTTCACCATGGCGGGCGATCCCGACGAAGCCACGTCGCTCGCCATCCTCAAGGCGCTGCCGAAGGCCGGCGCCGACATCGTCGAGCTGGGCATGCCGTTCACGGACCCGATGGCCGATGGGCCGGCGATCCAGGCCGCGGGCCTGCGCGCGCTTCATGCCGGGCAAAATATGAAGAAGACGCTCGCCGTCGTGCGCCAATTCCGCGCCGGCGACGATGCCACGCCGATCGTGCTGATGGGCTACTACAATCCGATCTACGTCTACGGCGTCGAGAAATTCCTCGCCGATGCCAAGGCCGCCGGTGTCGATGGCCTCATCGTCGTCGATCTGCCGCCGGAGGAAGACGACGAACTCTGCCTACCGGCGATGAAGGCGGGTCTCAATTTCATCCGTCTCGCCACGCCGACCACCGACGACAAGCGGCTGCCGACCGTGCTCACCAATACGTCGGGCTTCGTCTACTACGTCTCGATCGCCGGCATTACCGGCTCCGCTGCGCCGGACCCGGGCAAGGTTTCGGGCGCCGTGGCGCGCATCAAGCGGCATACAAAACTTCCGGTCTGCGTCGGCTTCGGCGTGCGCACGGCGGAACAGGCCCGTGCCATCGCGGCAGGCGCCGACGGCGTCGTGGTCGGCTCGGCGCTGGTCGACGCGGTGCGCAAGAGTCTTGGACCCGGCGACAAGCCGACGGCCGCGACGGTGCCGGCAGTCACAGACCTTGTTCGCGAGCTTGCCGAAGGCGTGCGCTCCAGCCGCGCTTAGCGGCCCCGTCAGCCGCGCAATAATCGTCGGCGTTGAATTTCAGGTTCCCGATCCACACATATCCCCTCCGAAGCTGGAGGGAATGAGCCATGGCCCGCGATGTGGCACGCGACTGGATGTGGTCGGAAGCCTGCGAGATGCTGGCGCGGGCCGAGCGCATGCACCGGGAGCTGTTTCGGCCCGCCGGTACGCAGGCGCGCCAGCCGGCCTGGGAACCGCCGGTCGACATTCTGGAAACCGAATTCGAAGTCCTGGCGCTGGTGGCATTGCCCGGCGTCGACGCCGACAGTGCCCAAGCCGTGATCGAAGAGGGTGATCTTGTGGTCACGGGAACGCGCGTCCTGCCGGCGGAACTGCGCACGGCGATCATCCATCGGCTGGAATTGCCGCAAGGACGGTTTTATCGACGGCTCCGGCTGCCGCCCGGCCGCTATGGCGCGGTGCGCCGCGCCTCCGCCGCTGGTTGTCTGGTGATTACATTGCAGAAAGTGGGGTCTCGTGGCTGACGTGCTTGCAAAAGACGGAACGGGCGGCGGCGCCTTGCCGCCATTGCCGGCCGATGCGTTGATCATCGTGCCGGTGCGCAACACTGTGCTGTTTCCCGGCCTCGTGCTGCCGATCACTTTGGGTCGTCCGAAGTCGATCTCGGCTGCGCAGCAGGCGGTGCGCGAGCAACGCCAGGTCGGCATCCTGTTGCAGCGCTCAGCCGACGTCGACGATCCGACCGCGATCGACATGCATCGCATGGGCACGATCGCCAATATCGTGCGCTACATCACCGCGCCTGATGGCACCAACCATCTGGTCTGCCAGGGCGAGCAGCGCTTCCAGATCGGCGAATATCTTTCCGGCTGGCCATTCCTGGTCGCCCGCGTCGTGCAGATTCCCGAGCCGGGCGTGCGCACGCCGGAGATCGAAGCGCGCTTCGTCGATCTCAAGGCGAAGACCATCGAGGCCATCGAATTGCTGCCGCAGGTGCCGCAGGACCTGCTGGCCGCTGTGCAGTCGATCGAGGCGCCGCCGGCGCTGGCCGACCTGGCGATCGCCTATATGGACGTGAAGCCGGAGGAAAAGCAGGAGATCCTTGAGACCGTCGACATCGCGGTGCGCATGGAGAAGGTCTCGCGGCTGCTCGCCCACCGCATCGAGGTGTTGCGGCTGTCGCAGGAGATCGGCCGGCAAACCAAGGTCGCGCTCGACGAGCGGCAGCGCGAGGCGCTGCTGCGCGAGCAGATGGCGGCGATCCAGCGCCAGCTCGGCGAAGGCGAGGAGGGCAAGGCCGCGGAAATGGCCGAGCTCGACGCCGCGATCGCCAAGGCCGGCATGCCGAAGGACATCGAAGACCAGGCGCGCAAGGAATTGCGCCGGCTGCAACGCATGCCCGAAGCGGCCGGCGAATACGGCATGGTGCGCACCTATCTCGATTGGCTGATCGAGTTGCCGTGGGCTCTGCCCGAGGATAAGCCGATCGACATCGGGCAAGCGCGAAAAATCCTCGACGAGGACCACTACGACCTCGACAAGATCAAGCGCCGCATCATCGAATATCTCGCCGTGCGCAAGCTCGCCCCGCAGGGCAAGGCACCGATCCTGTGCTTCGTCGGTCCGCCCGGCGTCGGCAAGACCTCGCTCGGCCAATCGATCGCGCGTGCCATGGACCGCAAATTCGTGCGCGTCAGCCTCGGCGGCGTGCACGACGAGGCGGAGATCCGCGGCCATCGCCGCACCTATATCGGCGCGCTGCCCGGGCAACATCATCCAGGCCATCCGCAAGGCCGGCACGCGCAATTGCGTCATGATGCTCGACGAGATCGACAAGCTCGGCGCCGGCATTCACGGCGATCCCGGCGCGGCGCTGCTCGAAGTGCTCGATCCCGAGCAGAACAACACGTTCCGCGACAATTATCTCGCGGTGCCGTTCGACTTGAGCCGCGTGGTGTTCATCACCACGGCGAACATGCTCGACACGGTGCCCGGCCCGCTGCGCGACCGCATGGAGATCATCAGCCTTGCCGGCTACACCGCCGACGAGAAGCTCGAGATCGCCCATCGCTATCTGCTGCGCCGCCAGCTCGAGGCGAACGGGCTCAAGCCCGGCCAGGTCGAGATCGGCGACGACGTGCTGCGCGACATCATCCAGGGCTACACCCGCGAAGCCGGCGTGCGCGGCCTGGAGCGCCAGATCGGCCAGGTGTTGCGTCACGCCGCGGTGCGGATTGCGGAAGGCCAAAGCGGTCCGATCCGGATTGCGCGCGAGGACCTTTTGGCCATTCTCGGCGCGCCGCGGTTCGAAAACGAAGTGGCGATGCGGACCAGCGTGCCGGGCGTGGCCACCGGGCTTGCCTGGACGCCGGTCGGCGGCGATATCCTGTTCATCGAAGCCACCCGCATTCCGGGCTCCGGCCGGCTGATCCTCACCGGCCAGCTCGGCGACGTGATGAAGGAAAGCGCGCAAGCCGCGCTCTCCATCGTCAAGAACCGCGCCGTCGCGCTCGGCATCGATCCAAGCCGCTTCGAGAAGAGCGACATCCACGTCCACGTGCCAGCGGGCGCCATCCCCAAGGACGGCCCGAGCGCCGGCGTCGCCATGTTCATGGCGCTGGTGTCGTTGATGACCGAGCGCACCATCCGCAGCGATACGGCGATGACTGGCGAGATCAGCCTGCGCGGCCTGGTGCTGCCGGTCGGCGGCATCAAGGAGAAGGTCGTCGCCGCGCACTCCGCCGGCATCAAGCGCGTCATGCTGCCGGCGCGCAACCGCCGCGACTACGACGATATCCCCGAGATCGCGCGCCGGGAGATGGAGTTCGTCTGGCTCGACGAGTCGAGGAAGCGGTGGCGGCGGCGCTGGAGCCGAAGGCGGCGGAGAAATCCCCGGCTTCGGTGCCGCAGCTCGCCGACGCCGAGGCGTAACTCGCTCTACCTAGGTGAAAGATCAGCGATCAGGCTGACACATGAGACTCCCTCTCCCCAGAGGGGAGAGGGTTGGGGTGAGGGGGCTCGGAAGTTAGAGAAAGACTCCGGCTTCCCAACCCCCTCACCCTCGCTCGCTTCGCTCACATAGCCGATCCTTCGGATCGGCGTTCTTCACTTTAAGAACGGCGTCCAAAGGACGCCTACTCTCTCCCCTCTGGGGAGAGGTGAAATTACTCCAGCGGCGGCAAATTCAGCGCGCGATCGACCAGCGCGGTCGGCCCGCTTGAAATCGAAATTGCGATAGACGTTCTGCTTCACGATCGACGGCGAGCCGCCGTAGAATTTTTCGTATTGCTGGTGGCGGCTGCCGAACTCGGTGCCGAGGAAGTCCCACAATAGCCGCACCAGCGCGGTGCGCGATCGTGCGTCCATGGTGCCCGAGCGCATATAGCGCTCGATCAACGGGGCGACGTCCGGATTGTCGAAATCGGCCAGCGAAGACGGCTGCGAGATCACCGAAGAGCTCACCAGCTCCCGGATCGTCTCGAGCATCCGGCCGTTGAACTCCGACTGCATCGCCATCGCCGCATAAAGCGTGATCACCGACGGCCACAGCACGCCGTCCTTGATCGGCGCTGCGACCTCGTGGGCCAGCAGCATGCCCTCGTAGATCGACACCAGCGCCGCGATTTCGCCCATGGCGATCTGCACCGGCGGCAGGCCTGAGCTGCCGATCATCTCGATGGTGCGTTGCGCGAGCCCCATCATGAAGCGCAGTTTTGTGACGTAGCGCACTTGCGCCTGATGATTGCCCAGCGAATGCGACGGCGTCTTGAACCACTGGTCGCGGGTCAGTTCCAGATTGCGGTAGATGAACACGTGCTCCCACGGCACGAACACGTTGTCGAACACGACGTAGCTGTCGGACTCGTCGAACCGGCTCGACAACGGATAGTCGAATTCATTGTCGGCGTGCAGCGCAAACGGCCGCCGCGGGATGAGCGTCACGCCTCGGCGCATTGACCGGGACCGCGACGCAATTGGCGTAGTTCTCGTCGCCGGGCTGCAGCGGATGGATGCAGCTCAAGTGAATCCAGTCGGACAGCACGCCGCCGGTCGCAACCTGCTGCGCGCCGGAGATCACGATGCCGTCGTCGCGCTCCTTGACGACGCCGGCATAGAGCGTCGGATCGCTCTGCTTGTGCGCCGGCTTCGAGCGGTCGATCTGCGGCGGCACGATGGCGTAGCTGGCGTAGATGTGGTTGTCGCGCATGAACTCGTAGAACGCGACCAGATTGTCGGCGAACTTTTGGCCCGCGGTGGCGAACACCTGCGGCACCGCCGCGTAGCCGGCGAAGAAGCCGGCGACGTGATCCGGCGATCGGCCCATCAGGCCGAAGGTCGCTTCCGCCCAGGTCTCCGAGAACAGCCGCCGGGCGCGCAGGTCGGCGTGCGTGCGCGGGATCTGCCAAGCCCGCCACACCGGCTGGCCGGTTTTCGGCGACGCAAACGTCATGCGCTCGCGCAGCGCCGGATCGGCTGCGATGTCGAACAGGTTGGCGACCGATCGCGCGGCCTGGCGGAATGCCGGATGCGCGGTGACGTCCTTGACGCTCTCGCCGTCGACGAACACGCGCCGGCCGTCATTGAGCGAACGTAAGTATTCGGCGCCGGTGCGCATCGGCCACTCTCTTGCGGATCGGATACGGAGTTGTAGCGCGAGCTTGGCGCGCGTGTCATCGGCCAAAGCTGCATGGGGCGTGCGGGCCGTCGGCGCTTGCCTGCGCTCGTCGTGGCCTTAAAGTCGCGCCACGGGAGAACAGGAATGCTCAAGCGACTGATCCGCGCCGCTGCCGCTACGTTTGCGCTGTTGTGCGCGACGGCCATTGCTGGTGCCGCCGACTATCCGGAACGGCCGGTCACCATCGTGGTCGGTTTCCCGCCCGGCGGCGCCAGCGACATTCTGGCGCGCATCATGGCCGACAAGCTCGGCAGCGTGCTCGGCAAGCCCTTCGTCGTCGACAATCGCCCAGGCGCGGGCGGCAATGTCGCGGGCGAGGTCGTGGCGCATGCGGCGGCCGACGGCTACACGCTGCTGCTGGGCAACAACGCGATCCTCGCCACCAATGCCAGCCTCTACAGCAAGATCGGCTTCGATCCGGTGAAGGATTTTGCCCCGATCAGCCTCATCGGCACCCAGCCCAATGTTCTGGTGGTGAACCTCGATGTGCCGGCGCATTCGCTCGCCGAGCTCATCGCGCTCGCCAAGGCCAATCCGGGCAAGCTCAACTTCGCGTCCTCGGGCTACGGTCTGGCGGCGCATCTGGCCGGCGAGTTGTTCAAGGCCGAGGCCCATATCGACATCGTGCATGTGCCCTACAAAGGCTCGGCGCCGGCGCTGCAGGACGTCATCGCCGGTTCCGACCAGATGATGTTCGCCACGACATCAGGCGTCATGGGTTTTCTCGGCAACGGTCAGGTGCGCGCGCTCGCCGTGACCACGCTCAAGCGCACCGCCGTCCTGCCTGATGTTCCGACCATGGACGAGGCGGGCCTTCCGGGTTTTGAAGCGACGACGTGGCACGGCCTGGTCGCGCCCGCCGGCACGCCGCGCGACATCGTCGAGACGCTGCATCGCGCCATCGTCGAAACGCTGCAAGACCCCGGTGTGCAGCAAAAACTCGCCGCGCTCGGCATCGATATCGTGGGCGACACGCCGGATGAATTCACCGCCTATATCGCGTCGGAAATTCCGAAATGGGCCGCGATCATCAAGGCGTCCGGGGCGAAGATGGAGTGAGGGGCGCGCCTACGCTCAATACACGTCGGTATGATAGCGGTGGTTTTTCTTCAGCTCCGCGAGGAACGCGACCGCCTGATCGATGCTGCGCGCGCCATGGGCCGCGATGACGTCGACCATGGCGCGCTCGACATCCTTGCCCATGGTGATGGCGCCGCAGACATAGACGTGAGCGCCTTCGGCGAGCCAGGCCCAAAAATCGCGGCCGACCTCGCGCATGCGGTCCTGCACGTAGAATTTCTGGTTGTCGTCGCGCGACCAGGCCAGCGACAGCCGGGTGAGCACGCCGGCTGAGCGCATGCCGCTCAGCTCGTCCTCGTAGAAAAAATCGTAGTCGCGGCGCTGGTGGCCGAAGAACAGCCAGTTGCGGCCGGGCGCCTTGGTCGCCATGCGCTCGTGCAGGAAGGCGCGGAACGGCGCGATGCCGGTGCCGGGGCCGATCATGATGATCGGGATCGACGGGTCGGCGGGCAGACCGAAATGCTGCGCCTTCTGGATATAGGCCTTGATCTTGGTGCCAGGCTGCGATGCGGTCGGCGAAGTAGGTCGAGGCGACGCCGCACCGCGCGCGCTTGCCGATCTTGTAGCGCACGGTGTCGATGGTGAGCGCCACTTTGCCGGGCGCGGCTTTCGGCGAGGACGCGATCGAATAAAGCCGCGGCTGCAGCGGATCGAGCGCTTCGATGAACGCTTCCGGGATCGGGCCGGATGCCCGGAAACTTTTCCAGCGCCGCCAGCACGTCGAGTGTTGCGGCATCGCCGTCCGGATCGCCGCCGGAGCCGAGCGCCTTGGCCTTTTGCCGCCGCTCGCCGCCGGTGATGTAGGAGATGAGCTGGAACAGCATATCGGGTGCGACGCCGAGCGAGACGCTGTCGGTCAACACGTCGCGCAAGGGCGCGGCCGGCGATCGGAAAATCGGGCGGCGCGCCGAGCGCGGCAAGCACGGCATAGACCAGCGCCGGCTCGTTATGCGGAAACATGCCGAACGAATCGCCGACGGTGTAGTCGATGCCGCTCTGCGCCAGGTCGATATCGATATGCCAGGTCTCTTTCTGCGAACCCGACTTGTTGAGGCGGGTGCGCGAGACGAATGTCGCCTCGGCCGGATTGTCTCGCGTCGGTGTCGGCGCGGCGGCCGCGTCGGCGGCGGGCGTGGGCGCGGTCGCCGGCGCCTTGGCGGTCGCCGGGATGGCGCCGAACTCGGCATAGAGCGTCTTGAGCATGCGCGTGGTGTCTTTGCCGCCGGGCACGCACAGGTTCAGCCGCTCCTCGTTTTTCAGGACGATGGCGTTGGCGTAATCCTCGCAATTGTAGCCGCACTGGCCGCAATCCTGCTGGCCCATGGCCGCCATGAACCGCCGCCGCAGCGGCCGGCTCTCGGCGAGCTGCATGCGCTCGCCAAGTCGGCATCGCGGGGTCGTGCCAGGGCGTTTGCCCGTCATCGCCGTCGTCGAGCGGGCCGCGCGCCGTCGCCGCGCCCGTCCCCATGACGTCGTTCATCAGCGCCGCGGTCTCTTCGGACGACAGCGCGTTGACGCCGCCGTCGAGCGACAATAGGCCGGCGAAGAAGCCGTTGAGCCAGGTGCGCTGCTCGACCGAGAACGGTGCGGAGTCCGGAATGAGCGTCGGGATCGGCGGCGGCGTGGTCTGCGTCATTCGACCGCCTGCGTTTCGAACAGCGTTTTGAGCGCATCGACCTCGTGACGGCGGGTGAAGGTCAAGAAAGCTTTCGTCCGCCGAGGCGCGGTGGCCGAGATAGGCTTTCAGCATGCGCTCGACCGCCTGCGGCGCATCCTCGGCTTTGACGTCGTGATAAACCTCGCGGCCGCAGGCGGCGTCCGGGCCGAAACCGCCGCCGACATGGATGTGATAGCCCTCGACCTGATCGCCGTCTTCCGACACCTGCACCTTGGTGCCGACGAGGCCGATGTCGCCGATGTAATGCTGCGCGCAGGAATTCGGGCAGCCGGTGAGATGGATGTTGAGCGGGCCGTCGAGCTGCACGCGGGCTTCGCACCAGTGCGCGATCTCCTCGGCATGGCGCTTGGTGTCGGACAAAGCGAGCCGGCAGCCGGCACTGCCGGTGCAGGCGACGAGGCCGGCGCGGATCGATGTCGCTTTGGTCGAGAGCCCGATCGCTTCGATGGCCGCTTGCGCCGCGGCGACGCGGTCTTCGGCAACGCCCGAGATCAAAAGGTTCTGCCAGACCGTGAGCCGGATATCGCCGTCGCCGAATTTTTCGGCGATCTTGCCGATGCCGCGCATCTGCTCGGCGGTAATCTTGCCCACCGGAAGGACGACGCCGAGCCAATGAAGGCCCTTTTGCTTCTGCGGGTGTGACGCCGATGTGAGCGAGGCGGTCGAAGGGCGGTCGTGTTTCAAGGGCTGTCTCCGGTGCGCGGGTGAGCTTGTGGCCGAGCTTGTCTTCCATGGCGGCCAGGAATTTCTCAAAGCCCCAGGCGTCGAGGACGTATTTGAGCCGCGCCTTGGCGCGGTTGGTGCGGTCGCCGTTGTCGATGAAGACGCGCACCACGGCGTCGGCCACCTTGGTGGCGTCTTCGGGCTTGACGATGACGCCGGTAGCGCGGGCGAAATCCTGATGGCCGGTGATGCCGCCGAGCATGAGCTTGAACCAGATGCCCGGCTCGACGCCGAAGCCGTCCTTCACCGCGACGGCCTGGAAGCCGATGTCGTTGGTGTCTTCCAGCACCGGGATCAGCCCGCCGCCGTCGAAGCCGACATTGAACTTGCGCGGGATGCCGTAGAGCGAGCGGTCGTTGAGGATGTGGAAATGCCATTCGCGGGCATAAGGCCGGGTATCGATCAGCTCCTGCGGATCGATCCCCGCGGTCGGCGTGCCGGTGACGTTGCGGATATTGTCGGCGCCGGAGCCGCGCGAGCTTAAGCCCAGATCCTGGATCGCCTCGACCATGGCGACGGCGTTTTTGGGCTCGACCTCGCGCATCTGCAGATTGGCGCGCGTGGTCACGTGGGCATAGCCGCCGGCATAGCGCTCGGCGAGATCGCCGACGCCGGCGAACTGCCAATGCGAAAGAATGCCGTTGGCGATGCGCAGCCGGCACATATAGGACTTTCTGCGTCGGCGCGCAGTAGAACAGGCCGAAAAAGCGCCAGCGGAAATTGTCGTCGGCCTTCGGCGCCTCGTTCTTGGCGGCCTGGTCCTTCAGCTTCTCGTAGCCGTCGAACGGATGCAGCTCGCGTTTGAACTTTTCCGGGTCCGACAGCTTGCCGCCGGCCTTGATGGTGCGATCCTGCGCGCGCAATGCCGCGGCGTCGGGACCGATCGGCTCTGCCGCAACTGCGTTCGCTGGCGGCGCTGCGGCGCCATTGCCGGCCGCAGTTCGCGACGTCTTCGCGATCTGCAGGCCGGCCATGAAGCCTTCGAGATAGCGCTTTTGCTCTGGCTCGAAATCTCCCGACATTCAGCTCTTCCGTTTGTTCACGACCTCCATTCGTCGATCAAGTCGGGCGCTTCGCGCTATTCCGCGGGCACGCCGGTCGGCGTCGGCGCCAAAACCTTGGCCGGCCGCGCGCGGCTTGTAGGTCATGTAGATGGCGAGGCCGGTGAAGGTGAAGCCGCCGACCAGATTGCCGAGCGTCACTGGAATTTGATTCCACAGCCACCAATCGGCGACCGTGACCTTGGCGCCCATCATCATGCCGGTCGGGATGATGAACATGTTGACGACGGAGTGCTCAAACCCTTGCGCGAAGAAGATGAAGATCGGCATCCAGGCGCAGGCGATCTTGCCGATGGTCGAGGTCGTGGTCATGGCGAGAACGATGGCGAGGCAGACCAGCCAATTGCACAGCATCGCCTTGACGAAGCAGGTGACCAGTCCGGCAAAGCCGAGAGCCGCGTAGCCGGTGGTCTTGAGCTCGGCGATCTGCACGATGCGCGCCGCGACGCCGGCGGGCGGCGTCGCTCCCATATTGGTGAGCGCAATGGCGAGCAGCGCGCCATAGGCGACGCTGCCGATCAGGTTGCCGATGAAGACCCAGCCCCAGTTGACCAGCACCGAGCCGGCGCTGGCCTCGCGCTCGAGCCACGGCAGCGGCACCAGCGCAAAGCTGCCGGTGACGAGTTCGAGCCCGAGCAGCACGATGGCGATCAGGCCGACCGGGAAGATCAGCGCGCCGACCAGCGGCACGTTGGTCTGCACCGCGCCGGTAAAGGCGAGGCTCGTCGCCACGCCGAGGATGGCGCCCGACAGCATGCCGCGAATGAGAAGATCGCGCGGCGCCAGCGCAAGCTTTCGCCTGCCGGCCTCGACCATGGCCACCGCGACATCGGCTGTTTTCACATAGTCCATTTCTTCGTCTCCATTGATCGCCGTTATCAAAGTCAGGGCGGCTATTGTTCTCCGCGCGCGACGTCGGCGACGCTCCATTGTTGGAAGCGGCTTCAGCACTTGCTGCGGCTGCAGATTCCGACACTTCCCGCGCCGGCGCAGAAGCAATGAAGGCTTCCGGTCGTTATTTGTTATTGATTCAGCCGCGCTGCTGAAGTGTTTGGCCATCGTCGTTGACGGCCTATTTAGCATTAGCTTTCGCAAGATGCGTGCCAGCCGCGCTACGGCCCTAAATCATCAATATTTCAATATCTTAGCAGTTGGCTCGCAGGGTTCGAGTAGCGCTCTTGCCTGCCTGTTTTTGCTGCAAGCCGCCCTACTATTGTGCAGTGCAAAATAGGTCGTCCTGGCCGGACCACGACCCGCCGGATCCGGAGGCGTCCCGGTCGCACGAAATAGCCGAACTCCCTGAGTTCGCGCCGTGCCGGCAGTCGATTCGACGCTCTCTGCCAATTTCGACAAATATCCTCGAGCGCTGCCTGCAGTCAGATCGTCGAGGACATCGAAAGGCATTCGCCGCTCGCACTGATCGCGCGGCAATAATCGCGGCGGAAGCACACAGCAAGCCAATGGCTTAGCGCAGTTCCGCGGGGGAATGGTTCTTGCAGGAGGAGGGCTGTTTCACCGCCGGAAAGGCCGACGCACTGCTCCTCAGAGACCCCGCGCTCAAGATCGTCATCGTCGACGAAAATCCGGTTCGTGCCGCGATCCTCGTCGACGGTTTGCGCGAGGCTGGCTATGTCGACGTCACGCGGATCGACGAAACGGCCAACCTTCTTGCGTGCATCTACAGCCTTGATCCCGACGTCATCCTGATCGATCTCGAAAATCCAAGTCGCGACGTGCTTGCCCAAATGTTCCAGGTCAGCCGCGCCGTAAAGCGGCCGATCGCAATGTTCGTCGACCAGAGCGATGCCGCCGCAATCGAAGCCGCTGTCGATGCCGGCGTCTCCGCCTACATCGTCGACGGTCTCAAGAAAGAGCGGATCAACGGACATTCTCGACCTCTGCATTTCCCGCTTCAACGCTTTCGCTCGCTTGAAGGACGAACTTGAGCGCGCACAGACCGCGCTGAGCGAGCGCAAGGTCATCGACCGCGCCAAAGGTATCCTCATGAAACTGAAGAACATCGGCGAGGCCGACGCCTACGCGATGCTGCGCAAGACGGCAATGAACGAAAACAAAAAGATCGCCGAAGTCGCGCAGTCGGTGGTGACCGCCGCGGAGCTCCTGAAATGACGGTAGACACCATGCGCATCGGCTTTATACCGCTGGTCGACGCGGCGGCTCTGATAATTGCCGTCGACAAAGGCTTCGCCGCCGAAGAAGGCTTGGCGATCGAGTTGATGCGCGAAGTCTCGTGGTCGAATATTCGCGACAAGCTTAATATCGGTTTGTTCGATGCCGCGCACCTTTTGGCGCCGCTTGCGATTGCCTCCACTCTCGGAATTGGACACGTCAAGGTTCCGCTCTTGGCGCCTTTCATGCTCGGGCTCAATGGCAATGCGATCACGGTGTGTCCGGGGCTTTACGACGCGCTTGCGGTCGCTGCGAAGGGCGGTCTCGACGATCCCCAGGTCTCGGCGCAGGCGCTCGGCCGCGTCGTGGCCGACCGGCGTCGAACGCGGCGCCGAGCCCCTCACTTTCGGCATGACCTTTCCATTCTCGACGCATAATTATCAGATCCGGCTTTGGATGGCGGCGGGCGGCGTCGATCCGGATGAGGACGTGCGACTGGTCGTGCTGCCGCCGCCCTATATGGTGGACAGTCTTGCCAGCCACCAAGTCGACGGCTTCTGCGTCGGCGCGCCGTGGAATTCGGTTGCGGTCAAATTGGGCATCGGCCGGATCGTCCATTTCGGCTGCGATATCGTCGCGCGCGCGCCGGAAAAGGTGCTGGCCGTGCGCGCCGCATGGGCCGCCAATCGCGCCGACGTGCTGGAACGGCTGTTGCGTGCGCTTTACCGCGCAGCGGACGTCATCAACGATCCGGCGTATGAAGACGATGTCGTTGCGCTGCTGGCCGCGCCCAATCGTCTCGACGTTGCTCCGGAAATAATTCGCGGCACACTCAAGGGGCAGATGCAGATGGCGCTCGGCGACGGTCCATGCGTCCGCGCGCGACTACATCCTGATTGGCCGCGATGGCGCCGCGCGTCCCGAACCGGTCGCACGCGGCCTGGCTCTATGCGCAGATGGTGCGTTGGAATCAGACGGCTTTGTCGCGGGATCTTCTCGCAGCCGCCAAGGCCTGCTTCCGTCCCGACCTCTATGATGCGGCCGTCGGAGGCGTGGCGAGCACAATGGTGCCGCGTAAACCATCAGACAGCGTGCGCGGCTTCACCGGTCCGCCATTCGATGCTGATGACATCGCCGGTTATGTCCGGGCGTCGCGCGTGTCCGATCGATAGGCATTCGCTTTGCATCGCACAAAAATTCCTCAAGCTGCGGCTCCGGTAAGCAATTGAGCCGATGGCGCAGCCGGCGGCTTAGGTTAAATCGCTGAAATAACGCTATTTCTCTTGATCGACGATGTTGGCACGAACCTTGAATTGGAAACAATTCAAGTTCGTATCTGGCGTCGCCTTTGTGCGTCGCCGCAAGGCCCAATGACGGGCCGGCAGCAATGACGCTGTCCTGGGGGGAGCGCTAGGTCGCCTCCCATCCGGGGCGGCGTTTTTTGTTGGCCGGCAGAGGAAACGCCGGCAGGCGCGCGACGAAATTTAACTGCGGAAGAACAGCCAGACGATGATTGCCAACAGCCAGACCGGGAACAAGCGAACTCCAGAAGGAAATCTCAGATGAACGAGCCAAACACGACCTGGATTTCAGAGTGGAATCCGGAGGATGAAAAGTTCTGGAATTCCAAGGGCAAATCCATCGCCCGGCGCAATCTCATCTGGTCGATCGTTGCCGAGCATATCGGTTTTTCGGTCTGGCTGATCTGGAGCATCGTCGCAACCAAATTGCCGCAGGCCGGCTTTCACTACACGACCGATCAGCTGTTTCAGCTCGTGGCGTTGCCGGGACTGATCGGCTCGCTCATGCGGTTTCCCTACACGTTTGCGGTGACGACGTTCGGCGGCCGGAACTGGACGATCTTCAGTGCGGCGGTGCTGTTCATCCCGACGATCGCGCTTGCGTATTTCGTGACGCAGCCCGACACTCCGTTCTGGCTGATGCTGCTGGTGTCGGCGACGGCGGGTCTCGGCGGCGGCAACTTCGCCTCGAGCATGGCCAATATCTCGTTTTTCTACCCGGATCGCATGAAGGGCTGGGCGCTTGGCTTGAACGCGGCCGGCGGCAATATCGGCGTCAGCAGTGTCCAATTGCTCGACACCGATCTTGATGGGGTTCGGCATCATCAATCTCTACCAGGCGACGCCGGTCGGCGGCGTCTATCTTCAGAACGCCGGGCTGATGTGGTTGTTGCCGCTGGTGATCGCGGTGTTCGGCGCGATTTTCTTCATGAACAACCTCACCTCGGCGCGCTCGACCTTCAAGGACCAACTCGCCATCGTCGGGCGCAAGCACACCTGGATCATGTCCTATATCTATATCGGGACGTTCGGCTCTTTCATCGGCTACTCGGCCGCGTTCCCGCTGCTGATCAAGACCCAATTCCCGGCGGTCACGGTGGCGGTCGCGTTCCTCGGGCCGCTTGTCGGCTCGCTCGTCGCGTCCGCTCGGCGGCTTGCTTGCCGACAAAGTCGGCGGCGCGATCGTGACGTTCTGGAATTTCATCGCCATGGGCGCCGCGACGATCGGCGTCATGTATTTTGTGGGGATCAAGGACTTTGCCGGCTTCCTGGCGATGTTCCTGATCCTGTTCGTCACGACCGGGATCGGCAACGGCTCGACCTTTCGCATGATCCCGTCGATTTTCCGCGAGGAGAAACTTCGGGAAGGCGAAGGGCTCGGGCGAAGTCGGGCCGCGTTGCTCGCCGTGAAGGCGGCCAGAATCGAGAGCGCGGCCGCGCTCGGATTTATCGGCGCCATCGGCGCTTGCGGCGGCTATCTGATCCCGCGCGGCTTCGGCGCGTCGATTGCCGCCACCGGCGGTCCGCATCTCGCGCTGGAAATCTACCTGGCGTTCTACGCGACCTGCCTTGCGCTCACGTGGTGGTTCTACCTGCGCAAGACCACCGTGTCGTCGAGCGCAACGAGCCTTGCCGAGGCGCGCGTGTGAGGCCAGCCATGACGCGACCGATCAGATCCAACGCCGTCGGCATCTGCTGGAATGCCTCCGCACGCATCGCCGCTTTGTTGAGGCAACGTGAACTTGAGTTTCGAACGAGGTGCCGGGGCCAACCGAGGAGAAGTGATGACACGCATCAGGTGAAGGCGATCCAGGACAGCTTTGCCAAGGTTGTTCCGATCTCCCAGCAGGCCGCAGCGCTGTTCTATGGCCGCCTGTTCGAGATCGCGCCCGGGGTCAAGCCGCTGTTTCGCGGCGACATGGAGGAGCAAGGCCGTAAGCTCATGGCGACGCTCGCCGTTGTCGTCAATGGTCTCGGCAATCTCGAATCCATTCTGCCGGCCGCGAGCGCGCTGGCTAAGCGTCACGTCGACTATGGTGTCAAGGCGGCCGACTACGCACCGGTCGGCGAGGCGCTGCTGTGGACATTGGAACGCGGTCTTGGCGCGCAATGGACGACGGAACTCGCGGCGGCGTGGGGCGCCGCCTACAGCGTGCTTTCCGAGTTCATGATCGGCGAGGCTTACGGCCGCAGCGCTGCGGCCGAGTAAGGACGGCATCGTAAATCACCGCCGCCGCGCGCAGCTTGTGGTCGTTGGAAACGGAATGGCGGGGATGCGGGCGGTCGAGGAGCTGCTGTCGCGGGCTCCCGACCGCTATCGACATTACCGTTGTCGGTGCGGAGGTCGCACACAAACTACAACCGCATCCTGCTGTCTTCAGTATTGGCGGGCGACAAGACGCTCGATGAAATCGTCATCAATCCGCAGAGCTGGTACGACGAGCATGGGATTCGCTTGATTGCCGGAAACCGTGCGACGGCGATCGATCGCGACGGGCGTAAAGTTGCACTCGCCGACGGAAGTGTCATTCCCTACGACAAATTGCTGCTGGCTACCGGGTCGAAGCCGATGGCGCCGCCGATCCCCGGCCTTGGGCTGCCCAACGTCCGCGCCTTCCGCGACATCGCCGATGTCGAGGCGATGATCGGCGCCGCAAAAACTGCGCGGCGCGCGGTGGTCATCGGCGGCGGCCTCCTTGGCCTCGAAGCGGCGTGGGGATTGAAGCGGCGCGGCATGTCGGTCGCGCTCGTGCATTTGATGCCGACGCTGATGGAGCGTCAGCTCGATGCCGCCGCCGCTACGTTGCTGCATCGCGACCTCGACGCCCGCGGCATCGCTTTTTTCACCAACAGCCAAACCGAAGAAATTCTCGGCACCGACCGGGCGGAGGCGTATCTTGCTCGCCGATGGCCGCACGAATTCCCGCCGATCTCGTCGTGCTGGCGGTCGGCATCCGGCCCAATATTGATCTCGCGCGCGACGCCAAGCTCGACGTCAATCGCGGCATCCTGGTCGGAGACGACATGGCAACGAGCGATCCGGATATTTACGCGATCGGCGAATGCATCGAACATAATGGCCAGGTGTTCGGGTTGGTCGCGCCGATCTGGGATCAGGCGAAAGTGTGCGGTGCGCAACTCGCCGGCGATGCGGCCGCGGTCTATGTCCCGCCGCCCGTTTTCACCAGCCTCAAGATCACCGGCGTCGATGTCTTCTCCGCCGGCGTACTCGCCGCCGCCGACGATGCCGATGAGGAGATCACGCTGCACGACGCCAAGTGCGGCCTCTACAAGAAGGTAATCTTGCGCGACGACAAGGTTGTTGGCAGCGTTCTCTATGGCAGCGTGGCCGATGGCCCCTGGTACGTGCAATTGATGCGCGATAAGGTCGACGTTTCTGTCATTTCGCGATCAGATCGTCTTTGGCCGTGCTTTTGCCGAGCAGGTCGGCGCCACGCCGTTACAGGACGAGGTTGCGGCAAAGGCCGATGTCGACGCAGACCACAGCTATTGCGGGGTTGCGATGGAAGGCGGCCTGATCCGCACCACATGTCCCTATTGCGGCGTCGGTTGCGGATTGGGCGTCGCGGCCGACGGCACTGTTTCTGGCGACACCGACCATCCGGCCAATTACGGCCGGCTCTGCTCGAAGGGCGCGGCGCTCGGTGACACGCTCGCCACGGATGGAAGATTGCTTTACCCGCAGATCGGCGGCCGTAATGCAACCTGGGACGAGGCGCTCGATCGCGTCGCCGCCATCTTCACGCAGACCGTGGCCGATCATGGGCCCGACGCGGTGGCGCTTTATGTTTCCGGCCAGTTCCTCACCGAGGATTACTACGTCGCCAACAAGCTGATGAAAGGCTTCATCGGCAGCGCCAATATCGACACCAATTCGCGGCTTTGCATGGCCTCGTCGGTCGCCGGTCATATTCGGGCCTTCGGCGAGGACATCGTGCCCGGCTGCTACGACGATATCGAAGCCGCCGATCTCGTTATTCTTGTCGGCAGCAACACTGCATGGTGCCATCCGGTCCTCTATCAGCGCCTTGTCGCCGCCCGGGAAAAGCGCGGGACGAAGGTCGTGGCGATCGATCCGCGGCGTACCCCGACCTGCGACATCGCCGACATTCACCTGGCGATACGCTCCGGATCCGACGTGGCGGTGTTCGCGGGTTTGCTGGTGCATCTCGCCGAAAGGGGAGCTTGCGACCAAACGTGGACGGAGGAGTTTGCGTCGGGTTTCGCCGCCGCGGTCGAGGCTGCACGGAAGTCGGCGCCATCGCTCGCCAACGCTGCGGAAATCGCGGATGTCCCGGTAGCCGATCTGGGCCGCTTCTACGACTGGTTCGTCCGAACCGAGCGCACCGTGACCTTCTACTCTCAGGGCACCAACCAGTCCTCGTCCGGGACTGACAAGGTCAACGCGATTATCAATTGCCATCTTGCGACCGGCCGCCTCGGGCGGCCCGGCATGGGCCCTTTTTCTTTGACCGGGCAGCCGAACGCGATGGGCGGCCGCGAGGTCGGGGGTCTTGCCAACCAACTCGCGGCGCATATGAGCTTCGCCGACCCGGCCGACGTCGATCGCGTGCGCCGCTTCTGGAACGCATCGCGCATTGCGACGCGGCCCGGCCTCAAGGCGGTCGACCTGTTCGATGCGGCACTCGACGGCAAGATCAAGGCGTTGTGGATTCTCAATACCAATCCGGCGGCCAGCATGCCGCGCGCCGAGCGCGTGCGCGCGGCGCTTGGCGTCTGCCCGTTTGTCGTCGTCAGCGACTGCTGGCCAACCGATACGACGTGCTTTGCCGATATCGTTCTGCCGGCGGCGACGTGGGGCGAGAAGGACGGCACGGTCACCAATTCGGAACGCTGCATATCCCGGCAGCGCGCCTTCCGGCCGCCGCCGGGCGAGGCTCGGCCGGATTGGTGGATGTTGGCCGAGGTGGCGCGGCGCATGGGTTGGCAAACGGCGTTTGCCTATCGCGGCCCGGCCGAGATTTTCCGGGAGCACGCCGCATTGTCGACCTTTGAGAACGAAGAGCCGTGCCGTCGCATCTTCGATATCGGTGCGCTTTCCGAATTAAGTGACGCAGATTACGACCGAATGCCGCCAATCCGTTGGCCGCTACCTCGAGGCACGTTGGAGCCATGGACAAACGCCAAGCGGCTGTTCGGGGACGGTAAGGGTTTTGCCACCCCGGATGGCCGTGCGCGCTTCGTGCCGACGTTGTATCGGCCGCCGGCTGTGCCAGCCGACGATCAGTGGCCGCTCGTCCTCAATACGGGTCGCGTACGCGACCAGTGGCATACAATGACGCGGACCGGGAGATTGCCGCGGCTCATGGCGCATCAGCGCGAGCCCGTGCTCGACATTCATCCGGCCGATGCCGGGCGGCTGCATCTCAGCAACGGTGGTCTTGCCCGGATCGAAAGCCCGCATGGCGCAAGCATTATGCCGGTCCGTCTGTCCAGCGATCTGCGCCAAGGCGAAGTCTTCGCCCCGATGCACTGGACCGACCAGTTCACGTCCGCTGGGTCGATCGACACCATCGTCGGCGCCGCAACCGATCCCGTTTCCGGACAGCCCGAATTAAAGGCGACACCGGTCCGTGTTGTTGCGGTAGCATCGCAATGGCACGGTCTTCTGCTTCGCGGCTCCGAACAGGTGCCGCATGGCTCCTACTACTGGGCGCGTGTCCCGATAGAAAGGGGACATGCATTCACGCTCATCGGCTGGGAGCCGTTGCCAAGCGACCGCGGCACCGAGTTGTGGATTGCGGCGTTGCTCGATGCGCCGCCAGCGGCACAGCTCGCGATCTATGCCGATCCCGCCCGTGGCACGTTCCGATATGCTAGCGTGGTCGGACGGCGCCTGGACGCTTGCCTGTTCATTGCCGACAAACAGTCTGCGCTACCTTCGCGCGATGCGTTGGGGGCGCTGTTGGGCAGCCGTATCGAGCCCGAGATGCGCGCATATGTCCTCGCCGGCACCGCAGGGCGGGCCGCGCACAATGCAACTGGCCGCACGATCTGCGCATGCTTTGGCGTCGGCTTGAATACTTTGCACAATGCCATTGCGAGCCGACGGCTAACCAGCGTCGCCGAGATCGGAGCCGCTTTGCGCGCCGGATCGAATTGCGGCTCCTGCATCCCGGAGCTCCAGGCGATCTTGAACAGCTCTCATTTGGACGCCGCTACGCCCGCATGAAATAGACGGCCTAACTCGCGCTGGTAGCGATGCTTGCAATCGCCCGTTCCGCCTTCCAGTCCTTGCCCACGCCGGCAGTCGTCGGAAAAATCAGCGACTTGATGACCACCGGCACGGCGCCCGAAGTATCGAGGATGGCGCCGATGTCGATATAGTCGAACTCCTTGAGCTCGAGGCCGTCGATCGAGACGATCGGGTTTTTCAGCTTCATCTCTTCGCAATAGTGGATGCCGATCAGGCCGCCGACGTCGCCGTCGCCGGCAAGCACGATGGGATGGCCGTTGGCCAGCACCGCCTCCAGTCCGTCGGCGACGCCTTTGCAGAAATCGTCGAGGCGGCGGAAGGTCGCCGAGCCGCGCCACGGCACGAAGATGGCGACCGCACTTTGGCCGTCGCCGAGATCGAGCCGCTTCAGCGCCGCCTTGATCGCCGCGGCGATCGCGGCGGAATCGATCGTCTCGCTCGTCGAGCGGCAGCGTCGGCGCGATCACCGGCACATTGCGCAGCGGCAGCGTTTCGAGCGGCGACACGAAGATCGTGCTGCCGGAAACCTGCATCGTATATTGCGAGGCGCCGATCACGGTGGCGCGGATGCGCGCGTCGGGCCGCGCCAGTTGCGGCCCCCAATCGCGCAGCCGCGCGCGCACCTCGGTGGCGAGCTGCGGGCCGATATCGCCGAACGCTTTGGCCTCGCCGCCATAAATATATTCGGAGACGCCGCCGGAAAAACTCACGTCGGATACCTCGCCGCGCCAGGTCAGCGGATCGAGCCGCAACAGGTCGGCGCCGCCGGCGCGCGGCGAGCCGCCTTTCATCGCCTCGAACAGGCTGTCGGCCATGCGTGCCGCAAGCGCTTGCGCCTGTTGTTCGGAGAGCATCGTGCCGGGCTCGAGTTTCAGGCCGAGCTCCGCGCCAAAACGCCGGCCGGCCTCTTCGAGCCGCACGATGCGGCGCGCATCGTCGAGCACGACTAGCCGCGCGCCGACGTCGAGCGCGGTGACGTCGATCACCTTGCCCTCGGCGCAGACCGCGATCTTCGAGGTGCCGCCGCCGATATCGACGTTGATCAGCGGCGCGCCGCTGCGGATCGAGCGCGCCGCCGCGCCCGAGCCGTAGGCCGCCATCACGGTTTCAAGGCTGTCGCCGGCAGAGACCGCGACCATCTTGCCGGCCTGCGCGGCGAACAATTCGCCGATGCGCCGGGCATTGCGGCGGCGCACCGCGACGCCGGTCAGGATCAGCGCGCCGGTATCGATCTCGTCGGGATCGATCTTGGCGTCCTTATATTGCCGGGCGATGAAAGCGCCGAGCGCATCGGCGTCGATCGTCTCCTCGGCCGAGTAGGGCGTGAGCAGGATATCGGATTGATAAAAGCTTTCGCGCTCGGTGACCACGTAGCGGCTGTCGAGCCGCTCCAGCACGATGCGCGAGAATACGAGGTGCGAGGTCGACGAGCCGATGTCGACGCCCACCGAAAGCACGCACAGCTCGTCCTCTTCGCCGAAGGTGCGCCCGGTCGAGGAAAAGAAAATGCGCCCGCCTTGGGCCTCCCCTTCGGCTTCGTCGGTCATGAGACTGTCCGTGTCATCGTCCGCGAAGGCGGACGATCCAGTAATCGCCGACGGTTGAGAGTGGCGACCGCACCGATTGCGTTTACCGGGTGCCCCGCCTTCGCGGGGCATGACAGCGCGGGGGATATGCAGGACGCCTTCATTCTTTCGGCAATAATCCCCGATAATCGCGCTCGTAATATTCCGGCCGCATGCGGTTCTCGGCGCCTTCGCGCTTCATGGTCTCGGCGTATTCGCTGCGCAGGAACGGATCCTCCATGTAATAGGGGATCGCGGTGCCGCCTTCCGGAATATCCATTGCGGTGTAATCGGTGTGCTTTTCGCCGGGCGGGCCGGGTTCGCGGCCGGGATTGTGCGGCCCGAACCAGGCGGTGAGGCGGAACGCTTCTTTCGAGGCGCCGAAATGCTGGTGATACCAGCGCGCGCCGCCGGGCGCCGCCGACACCATGCCGACCGGCTCGTAGTCGACGCGTTTGACTTCGTCCATCTTGCCGTCCTTCCACGGCGTCAAGCCGAGGCGCTCGGGCCAGGTGTAGGTGTAGCCCTTGCCCTTGATGCAGATCAGCACCGCCGCCGAGGTGTGGGCGTGGGCCTTCGAGTAATGGCCGTTCTCGTGCTGGCCGACCCACAGATAGAACGTGTTGCCGGTCATGAACGGCTCGACCCGGCGCCAGCCCGGCGAGCGGCGATTGTCGAGCGGCAGATCGCAATTGACGATGTCGGGAATGAAATTCGTCCGCCGCATGGCAAGCCCGCGCACCGGATCGGGCTCGATGTCGTCCTTGTATTTGTAGAAATCGTCGGCGCCGGAGAAGCGGTCGCGGAACTGATACGGGCAGTTGAAGATCACGTCGGTGTTGTTGATGAGGTTCATCAGATTGGGCGCGGTGGTGCCGCCGAGCAGCAGCGCCGGCGCGGAGCTGGCGTTGACGATGCGGTGCATGGCGTTGACCGGAATCGAGAACAGCGAGCCCTTCTGCCATTCGAACACGTGGCGCTTGTTGTCGCCTTCGAGCCAGACTTCGGTCGAGCCGCGGCCTTCGACCACGAGGTAGACTTCCTCGTACATGTGCTTTTCGGGATTGAGCGCGCCGGCGCCCGGCACCTCGACCACATAGGCGCCCCATTTGCCTTCGGTGCCGTGCAGCTGAATGTAGCTGCCGCGCCCGCCCATGCGTTTCCACGGTTGCAGCGGCAGGTTTTGCACTTTGCTGACGCCGATATCGCGGTAGACCGGAATGTCGTCCGCTTCCATGAACAGGTCGTAGGGCGTCTTCGGCCGGTTGAACTTGCCGAAGCCGGCGCGCTTGAAGCCACTGGGCTCGTGCCAATGAATTTGGCCGGCGATTTCATGCATGGTGCGCATCCTCTTTGAGGCGATGCGGAAGACCGCGCCCTGCTGCAGCGATGCATGCGCGCCCTCGCGCGCTTCTCTGTCGCTTGATTGCGTAGGCTTGCCCCTCCTGTACAATGCGGCCAAATTCAATGCAACGGTCGGGGAGGTCCAGTGTCGGCGCGCGTGCTTCCGCTTGTTACTTCACGACGATTCCGGGCTGACGCGCCGCAACGTCACGGTCGATCACCTTGTGGTCGCCGGCTGGACCGGGCGCGACCGCGCCGCGGTCGAGCTGCACATCAAGGAACTCGGCGCGCTCGGCGTGAAACCGCCGGCG
This sequence comes from uncultured Alphaproteobacteria bacterium, assembly GCA_963831975.1. Lineage (GTDB taxonomy): Bacteria > Pseudomonadota > Alphaproteobacteria > Rhizobiales > Xanthobacteraceae > BOG-931. The sequence continues at coordinate 165,855 of CAWHSO010000006.1, read as the reverse complement.
ACGACGCCGATCTTCTATCGCGCCTCGGCGGCGCGGCTGACCATTGCCGACAGCATCGAGGTGCTCGGCGAGGCGTCGAGCGGGGAAGGCGAGTTCGTGCTGTTGCAGCAGGACGGCCGGCTGTGGGTCGGCACCGGTTCCGACCATACCGACCGCGAAGTGGAGAAATACGGCGTCTCGGTATCGAAGCAGATGTGCGACAAGCCGATCGCGCCGGAATTCTGGCCGATGGTCGAGGTCGCGCCGCATTGGGACAAGCTGATGCTGCGCGCCTACATTTCCGAAAACGGCAAGCGCGTGCTGTATCAGGAAGGGCCAGTGACCGCGATGCTCGATCCGCTGGAGCTGATTGGAAAATTCGCCGGCAAATCCGGTCTCGCCGAAGGCACGCTGATGTTCTGCGGCACGCTGTCGGCCAAGGGCGGCGTGCGGCCGTCGGATGTTTTCGAGGTCGAGCTCGACGATCCGGTGCTCGGCCGTAAAATCCAGCATCGTTACGGCATCCGCACGCTGCCGGTGCTCGGATGAGGAATAAGGAGGCAAGATCATGCCGATGAACAAGCCGCATCTCGAATTCCACAAGGTCGACATGAAGGAGGGCTGGGTGACGCCGCCCGGCTATCCGTCCGGCATCCAGCAAAAAATCCTGGCCAGCGATCTCGACGAGACGAAAAAGATGGGCAGCCGCACGCGGCTGTTGCGTTTCGCGCCCGGCGTCTACACCACCGCGCCGTTCGTGCACGATCATTGGGAAGAGGTTTATCTGGTCTCCGGCGATCTGATCGTCGGCAACGACGACAAGGGCAACGGCGGCGAGCCGTTCGATGCGCCGACCTATGCGTGCCGGCCGCCCGGCGTCCATCACGGGCCGTTCAAATCGGATCGCGGCTGCGTGCTCTACGAGATTCACTATTACGACGAGAGCAAGAAATAGGTTGGCATGCTCGCACCCGACCAAACAAAGCCGGTGATGCGGCCGTACCTGGCGGCGGCGCAAAATTTCGCTTCCGGCAAAGAGACGCCGCGCGAGTTCCTGGAAAAGTCGCTCGCCCTGCTCGACCAATGGGAGCCGCGGATCGGCGCTTTCGTCTGCACCAATGTGCCGGCGGCGCGTGGGGCTGCGGATCGTGCCACCGCGCGCTGGCGTGCCGGCAAGCCGCTGTCGGCCATCGACGGCATGCCGGTCGGCATCAAGGACATCATCGAGACCGTCGATATGCCGACCGAAATGGGCTCGCCGCTTTTTTCCGGCTGGCGCTCGGCGAAGGACGCCGCTTGCGTGCGGGCGTTGCGCGACGCCGGCGCGGTCATTCTCGGCAAGACGGTGACGACGGAATTCGCCGCATCCGAGCCGCGCGGCACGCGCAATCCATGGAATGTCGCGCACACGCCCGGCGGCTCGTCGAGCGGTTCAGCGGCGTCGGTCGCCGCCGGCATCGTCAGTGCCGGCGCTCGGCACCCAGGTGATCAGCTCGACCGTGCGTCCGGCGAGCTATTGCGGCTGCGTCGGCTTCAAGCCGACGGTCAACGCGCTCAACCGCCAAGGCAGCCACGATTATCAGAGCCAGAGTTGCACCGGCATCCTTGGCGCGACCCTTGAAGATGTCTGGCAGGTTGCCCATGAGATCGTCGCCCGTGTCGGCGGCGATGCCGGCACGCCCGGCCTGCAAGGACCGGACAAAGCGCCGGCGGCGAAGAAGCCGCAATCGCTCGCGGTGCTCGAAACGGCCGGATGGGATGCTGCGCTCGGCAGGCGCGAAGGCGTGTCTCGAAGATTCCCTGGCGCGGCTGAAATCGACCGGCGTTGAAATCCGCACGCGGCATGCCGACAAGAAAGTCGCCGCGCTCGAAACCGAATTGCTCAAAGCCACCGAGCTGTCGCACCGCTGCAACGGCTGGGAAAACCGCTGGTTCCTGCACTCCATGCGTGACCGTGACGCCGCAAAATTGAGCCGCAACATCATGGAGCGTGCAGAGAAATACGAAGGTTTGACGCTTGAGCAGCATCGCGCCGATCTCAAGGAACGCGCGCGCATCCGCGCGGTTCATGCCGAGCTTGCCGCCATGTGCGAAGCCTGCATTACGCTTGCGGCGCCCGGCTCAGCGCCTGAGGGTTTGAACTCGACCGGCAATCCGGAATTCGGCGTGCCGTCGTCGCTGCTCGGCGTGCCGTCGCTGTCGCTGCCGTTGTTCGAGGTCGATGCCATGCCGCTCGGGCTGCAGGTGATCGGCTATTTCGATCGCGACGCCGATGCCTTCGCCATCTCCTCCTGGCTGATGCAGGCGCGCTGACAGCCGATCAACAACACACCTGAATCGGGGAATGAGCCGCATGCGCTATATCGACGCCTTCAATCACTTTTTTCCCAAGCGCTATTACGACGCGCTATTGGAGACGCCGGCGGGAGCGAAGGACCTCGGCAAGCGCGTGCGCGGCATTCCGGCGCTGTCCGATATCGATTTGCGGTTGCGCATCGTCGAGCAGTTCGAAAACTATTCGCAGGTGCTGTCCCACGGCTTGCCGCCGATCGAGCGGTTGTGGGGCCCGGAGCAATCGCCGGAGATGGCGAAGATCGCCAATGACGGCCTCGCCGAAGTGGCCGCGAAACATCCAAAGCATTTCGTCGGCTGGTCGGCGCTGTTGCCGATGAACGCGCCGGAGGCTGCCGCCAAGGAGGCCGAGCGCGCCTTGAAGAACGGCGCCAATGCGGTGCAGCTCGCCACCAACGCCAACGGCGTGCCGCTCGACGAGCCGAAATTCCTGCCGATCTTCGATGTCATCGCTGCAGCCGGCAAGCCGATCCTGCTGCATCCGGCGCGCACCCGCGAAATGCCCGATTATCCCACCGAGAAAGTGTCGAAATACGAAATCTGCAGCGTGCTCGGCTGGCCGTACGAGACCGGCGTCACGCTGGCGCGGCTGGTGTTCTCCAAGATCATGGACCGGCATCCCGACCTCAAGGTCATCGCCCACCACCTCGGCGGCGTCGTGCCCTATCTCGAAGGCCGTGTCGCTCACTCTTTCGATCAGATGGGCGTGCGCACGTCGGACGAGGATTACGAGAGCCTGCGCAAGTCCTTGAAGAAGCGGCCCTACGATTATTTCAAGGATTTTTACGGCGACACCGCCGTCGAAGGCGCCCGCGCCGCGACGGTCTGCGGCCTCGATTTCTTCGGCGCCGACCACGTGGTGTTCGCGTCCGACTGCCCGTTCGACAAGGAGAAAGGGCCCGGCTACATCCGCGACACCATCAAGGTGCTCAATTCGCTGCCCCTGTCGAATGCCGAGCGGGAGAAAATCTACTATCGCAACGCCGAGGCGTTGTTCGGAATCGCTGCCTTGTAGCGCTCAAAACACGAAGCGTTTGCCGACCGCCGTCGGCGTCACCACCTGATCGCCGAACGCGTTGACCAGCGCCGCCATCGCCCGCCAGCCGGTGCAATGCCCGGCGGCGATAAACGTCAGGCCGAACTCGTCCATCGCCGCGACCGTTTCCGGAATGATTTTTTCGGTGGCGCCGGACAGATGGAATCCACCCAACACGCAGTAAAGCGGGATGTCCGGATGCTTGGCGCGGGCGTCTTTGAGGACATTGATCACGCCGGCGTGCGAACAGGCGGTGAAGACAATCAAACCCTTGCCTGCCACATGCACGCCTAACCAGCGTTCGTCGATGATCCAGGGATCGGGCTCCCAGCCGCTCTCGGTTTTGGCGTAGTGGAACGGCAGCCCGGTCTCGAACGGCGTCACCCGGGGAATTTCCCCGCTGACATAAAACATGCCGTCGAGCGGCGCTTGCGGCTCGCGCGTTGCGACGACGCGCGCGCCGTGCGCGGTCAGCTCGGCAATGCTCGGCACGTCTTCCATCGGCATGATGCCGCCGTCGGGCAGTTGCCGGCCGCGGGAGCGGAACATGTCGGGATGGGCATAGTAGGGCAGGTCGCAATTCTTGCCGTCGGACCGGATCATGTCGATCGCGCGCAATAGTCCGCCGGCGTGATCCCAATGCCCGTGCGAGAGGACGACCGCTTCGACGCTGCCCAGATCGATGCCGAGCTGGCGGGTGTTGCGCTCGAACGTGTCGGCTTCCGGCCCGCTGTCGAACAGCAAGGTGCGGTTCGCGCTGCCGTGATGCGCGGTGATCAGGCACGACAAGCCGTGACTGGCGCAGCAAATGCACTTTCCGGAAAGCACGCGCATGCCTTTGCGATGCAGATAGGAGAATTCCGTCTCCACATGTTTTGGTACGCTGGACAGGCTGTCGGTGGCGTTGTCGACCAGGATGTGGATTTCCACCCGGTCGACCGGTTTCAATTCGGTCATTGTTTCACTTCTTCTCGTCTGTAATGTGCGTGCGCAGCGTGCCGATGCCGGTGATCTCGACTTCCAGCGTATCACCCGGCTTCATCCACAGCGGCGGCTTGCGGCTGTGGCCGACGCCCTCGGGCGTGCCGGTGGCGATGACGTCGCCCGCCGACAGTGCGGTGAAGTCGGAGCAGAAGGCGACGATTTGTGGGATCGAATAGATCAGCTTGTCGGTGCCGGAATGCTGGACCTGCTGGCCGTTCAGCCGCGTCGTCAAGGTGAGCCTGCTCGGATCGGGAATCTCGTCGGTGGTGACGAGCCATGGCCCGAGCGGGCCGGTGCCCGGAAAATTCTTGCCGGAGGTGACGGAGAATTTCTGAAAATCTCGCACCGAGCCGTCGACCAGGATCGTATAGCCGGCGATGTGGTCGAGGGCGCTTTCGGCCGCGATGTGACGCCCGCCCTTGCCGATAACCAGCGCCAACTCGCCTTCATAATCGAAATTATCCGATACGCTTGGGCGGATCATGGCGCCGTCGTGACCGATCAGCGTGTCGGTGAAGCGGATGAACATGCTCGGCTGCTTCGGCAATTCGCGGCCGACCTCCGACGCATGGGCACGGTAGTTGACGCCGGCGCAGAGGATCTTCTCCGGCCGCGGGATCACCGGCAGGAATTTTATGTCGGCGAGCTTGCGATCGGGCTTGGCGTCCTGCGCGGACTTGCGCATGGCCTCCATAGCGCCGGCGGCGAGCGCGGCGCGCAAGCTCGGGTGCCCGACGCGGTCGTTCAGGGTGACGATACCGTCGCCGCTCACCGCGCCGAACAAGTCCTTGCCGTCAGCGACGAAACTCAAAATCTTCATTGCCCGCTCCCTATGCGCTGCGCGCACCGGTTGTCCGGCCGCGCCTGTTGTGCGTTGGGGCGGCAGTGTAATGTCCGGCCGATTGGCGGCAAGATGAGGAGAACGTTCAATGACCGATCAATTGCGCGAGACGCTGACCAATGCTGGGCGCGTGCTCGCCATGGAGGGCCACGGCGACTATGTCGCCGGGCATATTTCCGTGCGGCTGCCGGGAGATTCCGGGCGCTTCCTGATGAAGCCCGCCGGCATCGGCATCGAGGAAATGCGGCCCGACAACATCATCACTGTCGATATTGAAGGCAAAAAGGTCGACGGCACCATGCCGCGCCACAACGAGGTGTTCATCCATTCCGAGGTTTTACGCGCACGGAGCGACGTGCACTGCGTCATCCACAGCCATCCGATCCATGCGGTGGCGTTCTCCTCGCTCGGCAAGCCGCTGGTCGCGGTCAGCAATGCGGCGGGATATTTCGCCGAAGGCCGACTGCCGATTTTTTCGGAAACCACCGATCTCATCATAAGCCAGGACCGCGGCAAGGCGGTGGCGCGCTGCCTCGATCGGCATGCGGCGCTGATCCTGCGCAACCACGGCATCGTCGCCACCGGCGGCAGCATCGCGGAGGCGGTATGGTGCGCCATCAAGCTGGAAAAGGCCTGCCAGGCGCAGCTCTTGGCGGAAGCCGCCGGCGGGCCAAAACTCGTCGCCGACGGCAAGGACCTCGACAAGAAACGCACCCGCGCCAATCGCCCCGATCTGCACGACAACACTTTTAGCTATTTGGTACGGAAGTGGCGCTGCACGTGCTGCGGCGAGATCGTGCCGGCGCCGCATGTCACTACGTTCGAGAACAAGGACGGGACGTAGAGCTGGTCATTCCGGATCGACGCAAAGCGTCGAGTCCGGAATCCATATTCACGGGTGATGATTATGGATTCCGGGTTCCTCGCTAGCGCTCGGCCCCGGAATGACTGGTAAAATTTTTATCGATTGCGACCGAAGCCATATCCGCTGTCGTCAAGGATGTGAGCAAAGATCTTTTTGTTTGGTGCAACCGCGTCATGGCGCCGTCGTTGACGTCGGGGGCAATGGCCCAGGCTGTGGCGAAAATCCCATGTCCGACTTTGCAGTGTCCGACGTTGCGGTGGAAGAGCAGACGGACGTCCTGTCGAATCTGCCTGCCGGCCGCGGCCAGCGCCGGCTCGCTTGCGCGATCATGGCCGCGTCCACCTTGGTTTTTCTCATCCTGGCGCCGTTCGCCAAGGTGGCGCTGCAGCCGGTACCGGCATTCATTCCGATCTATCAATCGGCGCTGCTGGTCAACGACCTGATCACCGCGGTATTCCTGCTCGGCCAGCGCCAGCTGTCGCGCTCGCATGGCTTGAGCCTGCTCGCCGGCGGTTATCTGTTCACCGCCCTGATGTCGACCACGCATGCATTGTCGTTTCCCGGCCTGTTCGCGCCAACGGGGCTGCTCGATGCCGGACCGCAGACCACGGCCTGGCTCTACATGTTCTGGCACGGCGGCTTTCCGCTCTTCGTCATCGCCTACAGCCGATATGGGCTCGAGGAGCAGCCGGCCGGGGCGGGCCGCGTCACGGTCCTGGGCACCGTCGCATCGATCATCTCCTTGGTGTGCGGCCTGGCGCTGCTGACGACTCTGGGTCAGGCCCTGCTGCCGCCCATCATGCAGGACAATCATTACACGCCGGCCATGATCATCGTGGTGTCGGCGGTGTGGTTATTGAATCTGCTCGCGCTCTATGCCTTGTCGCGCCGCCGGCCCTATTCCGTGCTCGATCTCTGGCTGATCGTGACGATGTGCGCGTGGCTATTCGACATCGCGTTGAGCGCGGTGTTCAACGCCGGCCGTTACGATCTCGGGTTTTATGCCGGCCGGATCTACGGGCTATTGGCGGCTAGTTTTGTGCTGTTTGTGTTGTTGCACGAGCACGGCAAGCTTTACGTCCAGCTGATCAAGCTGCGCGACAGCGATCGCCTGAAGGCCGACGCGTTGCGCCGGCTGAGCACCGTCGATCAGCTGACCGGGATCGCGAACCGCCGCGCCTTCGAGGACGCCCTCGACCAGGAATGGCGGCGGATGATGCGGCACGGCACGACGCTGTCCCTGCTCATGGTCGACGTCGACTGTTTCAAGCGCTTCAACGACGCCTATGGCCACGTCGCCGGCGATCGATGCCTGCGCGTGGTAGCGCAAGTGTTGGCCGGCAAGGCGCGCCGCGCCGGCGAATTGGCGGCCCGCTACGGCGGCGAAGAATTCGCCGTGCTGTTGCCCCATGTCGATATCGCCGAAGCGAAAAAGCTCGGCGAGGCGATCTGCGCGTCGGTGCGCGATTGCAATATCCCCCATGAGCATTCCGATGCTGCACCCTATGTCACCATCAGCGCCGGAGCCGCCAGCATCGCCGATCTACCGGAATTGGCCGCCACATTGTCCCGCGACGGCACGCTACCGTCGGCCACGATGCCAGGGGCGACCGTACTGGTCGAGACGGCGGACCACGCGCTCTATCGAGCCAAGAAGGCCGGTCGCAATCGGGTGGTCGCGGCGGGCATCGACGATGCCGCTGCCGGCGCTGCCGGACTGACGGCAGCTTCTCGCGCTTCATCGGCGGCGTGACGTCAACTTTTGCGTGCTCTTCGGCCTTTCGCAAACGGTCCGGATAATTCCGCGCACGCTGCAAAATATTTATGCCAAAATGGCGGGCACCCTTCGGCGGCCCTCTGACCGCCACGGGAATAGACACCAGGGGAAGGAACGGGAGCAGTCCGATGGACATCAAGGTCGGCAAGAAGGCGATCGCCGAAGCGACGGAAAAGCTCAAGAACTGGGGCCGCTGGGGCAAGGACGACCACGTCGGAACGCTCAACCAGGTCACGCCGCAGGATATCGTCAATGCGGCAAGCCTGATCCGCACCGGCAAGGTGTTTGCGCTCGGCATTCCGCTCGACGCCAGCGGCCCGCAGAACGGACTGTTCGGCGGCCGCTTCAATCCGATCCACCAGATGCTGGCGACCGGCACCGACGCCATCGCCGGGCGCCAGGACTGGAACCGGATCCGCTATGCCGACGACACGCTGATGCTGTGCGTGCAGGGCGCCACCCATTGGGATGCGCTCGGCCACGTGTTCTACGAGGACAAAGCCTATAACGGCCACGACGCCAAGCTGATCGACGCCAAGGGCCTCAACGTGCTCGGCATCGAGCACTCGAAAAACAAGATGGTCGGCCGCGGCGTGCTGCTCGACATCGCGCGCTTTCGCGGCGTGAAATGGATGGCCGACGGCGAAAGCATTTCCAACGACGAGCTCGACAAATGCGCCAAGGACCAGAACGTCGCTATCGGTCGCGGCGATTTCGTCATCGTCCGCACCGGGCAGATGGAGCGCTGCATAGCTGAGAAGCAATGGGGCGGCTATGCCGGCGGCGACGCGCCGGGCGTCAAATTCGAGAACTGCTACTGGTGCCAGGAGAAGGAGATCGCCGCGATCTGCACCGACACCTGGGGCGTCGAGGTGCGGCCGAACGAGACCTCGGAAGCCAACCAGCCGTGGCACTGGGTGGTGATCCCGGCCATGGGGCTGTGCATGGGCGAGATCTTCTATCTCAAGGAGCTCGCCGAGGATTGCCACGAGGACGGCGTCTACGAATTCTTCTTCTGCGGCCCGCCGCTGATCATCACCGGCGGCACCGGCTCGCCGATCAATCCGCAGGCGATAAAATAATCCTACCCTCCCCTGCAGGGGCAGGGCGGCGAGCGTAGCGAAGCCGGGTGGGGCTGTGCGACGCTGTAAATCCCCACCCCGGCGCTTACGCGCCGACCCTCCCCCTGCAGGGGAGGGTGATGAGAGGAGTCACCGATGCCCCGCCACCTCAAGCGCGGAATGGACGCAAGCGCGATCAAGGCGGCCGACGCCAAGGTGCGCGAGACCGTCGAGCACATCCTCGCCGACATCGACGCGCGCAAGGACGTTGCCGTGCGCGAGCTGTCGCAGAAATTCGACAACTGGGCGCCGGCCTCGTTCAAGCTGACGCCGCAAGAGATCGAGCGCGCCATCGGGGCGATGAAGAAGCGCGATCTCGACGACATCAAGTTCGCCCAGGCCCAAGTGCGCAATTTTGCGCAAAAGCAGAAGGAAACGCTGCGCGATCTCGAAGTCGAGACGCTGCCCGGCGTCGTGCTCGGCCACAAGCACATCCCGGTGAATTCGATCGGCTGCTATGTGCCGGGCGGGCGCTATCCGATGGTCGCGTCGGCGCATATGTCGATCGTTACCGCGCGCGTCGCCGGCGTGAAGAACATCATCGCCTGCGCGCCGCCGTTTCATGGCGGGCCGCATCCGGCGATCGTCGCGGCCATGCATTTCGGCGGCGCCGACGAGATTTTTGTGCTCGGCGGCGTACAGGCGGTCGCCGCCATGGCGCTCGGCACCGAGACGATTGCCGCGGTCGATATGATCGTCGGTCCGGGCAATGCCTATGTGGCCGAGGCCAAGCGGCAGTTGTTCGGCCGGGTCGGCATCGACCTGCTCGCCGGGCCGACCGAGACGCTGATCATCGCCGACGACAGCGTTGATGGGGAGATGTGCGCGACCGATCTGCTCGGCCAGGCCGAGCACGGCCCGACCTCGCCCGCGATCCTGATCACCAATTCGGAAAAGCTCGCCCGCGATACCATGAAGGAGATCGACCGGCTGCTGGCGATCCTGCCGACCGCCGAAACCGCCGGCAAAGCCTGGGCCGATTTAGGCGAAGTGATTGTTTGTGACGACGAAGCCGAGATGCTGCGCGAAGCCGATCGTGTTGCTTCCGAGCACGTGCAGGTGATGACGCGCGATCCGGATTATTTCCTCGCCAATATGAAAAACTACGGCTCGCTGTTCCTCGGTCCGCGCACCAATGTCGCATATGGCGACAAAGTCATCGGCACCAACCACACGCTGCCGACCAAGAAAGCGGCGCGCTATACCGGCGGGCTGTGGGTCGGCAAGTTTTTGAAAACCTGCACCTATCAGAAAGTGCTCACCGACCAGGCCAGCGCCATGATCGGCGAATACTGCTCACGGCTGTGCATGCTCGAAGGTTTCGTGGCGCACGCCGAGCAGGCCAATGTCCGCGTCCGCCGTTACGGCGGGCGCAACGTGCCGTACGCGGAGGCGGCGGAGTGATCGAAGGGCTATCGCACCTGACCTTTGTCGTCCGCGATCTGGAGCGGATGACGCGCATTCTGACCGGTATTTTCGGCGCCCGGGAAGTCTATGCGAGCGGCGAAGAAACGTTTTCCGTCGCGGGCGAAAAATTCTTCCAGGTCGGCGATCTCTGGATCGCGGTGATGGAGGGCGAGCCGCTGCCGTCGCGGACCTATAACCACGTCGCCTTCAAGATCGAGGACGCCGCGTTCGAAGCCTATGAGGCGAAGGTCAGGGCCATGGGGCTTGAAATACGCCCGCCGCGCCAGCGCGTGCCGGGCGAGGGCCGTTCGCTTTATTTCTACGACGACGACAACCACCTGTTCGAGCTCCATACCGGCACGCTCGCCGAACGGCTCGAACGCTATGCGAAGAGCAGAAGCACGAAGTGACGGCGCGATGCTGCGTTGCCTGATCGGGCCGTCCGTGGCATAGTGGGCGCGCTGCTGTAGGGCGCATCGGCTGATTGGCCGAAGGGGCAAAGCCCACCTACGAGACGCCTAAACCTCATGCGCCCATGCCCAATCTCGAGAACCTCAAAAAGCAGGCCAAGCTGATTCTGCGCTGGCATCGCGAGCGGTATTATCCGGTCGCCGCGCAGATCAGGGCGGTGCTGCCGCGGTACCGGCAGTTCAGCGATCAGGACATCCTCGCGCAAAGCTTCAAGCTCAGCGACGCGCAGGAAATGGTCGCACGCCAAGCGGGGTTCGAAAGCTGGCAGGCGCTCAAATCAGGGATCGACACCATGCCCCGTCAAGCGAGCCAGCCGCCGAGCAAGCCGATTATCGCCGGTACCGCCGCGCAATTGTTCGTCGCCGACATCAAGGCGTCGTGCGACTTCTTCACGCAAAAACTCGGCTTCTCGGTCGTGTTCGTCTACGGCGAGCCGCCGTTCTACGCGCAAGTGAAAAGGGACCACGGCTGTATCAACCTCAGATGCCTGGATCGGCCGGCCATCGATCCGGCGCTGCGCGACAGCGAGAGTTTGCTGTCGTCCGACATGGGCGTAAATACCCATGAGGAGATCAAGCAGCTCTTTCTTGAGTTCCAGGCCGCGGGCGTTACGTTCTTCCAGACATTGCGGAAGGAGCCATGGGGCGCCAGGAATTTTATCGTCAAGGACCCGGACGGGAATTTGCTACTCTTCGCCGGCCCCGGCGAATGACGCGCGCCGACTGAGAACGAGCGATGACCGATCTCGCCAAGACGCCCAGCTTCCGCCTCGACGGCCGGCGCGCGCTCGTCACCGGCGGCGGGCGCGGCATCGGGCTTGCGGCGGCGTCGGCGCTGGCCGCGGCCGGCGCCCATGTCACGCTTGCTGCGCGCACCAAACAGGAAATCGAGGACGCGGCGAGCGCCATCCGCGCCCGCGGCGACAAGGCCGACGCGCTGGTGCTCGACGTGACCGACGTCGAGGCGGCGCGCAAGGCGGTCGCCGCGGCTGAGCCGTTTCAAATCCTCATCAACAACGCCGGCATGAACCGGCCCGCTAATCTGCCCGATGTGAGGGTCGAGGATTTCGATGCGATCTTTGCGCTCAACGTGCGCGCCGCGTTCTTCATGGCACAGGCGGTGGCGGTGCGGTTGATGGAGGCAAAGCTGCCCGGCTCGATCGTCAACATCTCCTCGCAGATGGGCCATGTCGGCGCCGCGCGCCGCACCGTCTATTGCGCCTCGAAGCACGCCATGGAGGGTTTCACCAAGGCGATGGCGATCGAACTTGCGCCGCACAACATCCGCGTCAACAGCCTCGGTCCGACGTTTCTGGAAACGCCAATGACGCGGCCGTTCTTCGAGAACAAGGCGTTTCGCGACGAGGTGCTGTCGAAGATAAAGCTCGGCCGCCTCGGCCAGCTCGACGAATTGACCGGCGCCATCGTCTTCCTCGCCTCCGATGCCTCGTCGCTGATGACCGGCTCGGCGCTGGTGCTCGATGGCGGCTGGACCGCGGAGTGACGGCGATGGATGACGCCGAGCTCAGGCGGCAGATCGTCGGGACGTGGGCGCTCGTCTCGGTCGTCTATGAAGATATGGCGACCAAGGAGCGCACGCCGGTCTATGGCGAGCATCCGCGTGGCATCCAGATCGCAACGCCGCAAGGCCGCTGGCTGGCGCTCATGACCGCGGAAGGCCGATCAATCCCGAAGACCGACGAAGACCGGGTGCAAGCGCTGAAAACCATGATCGCCTATACCGGCCGTTATCGCGTCGAAAACGGCCAGGTTATCACCAAGGTCGAAGCGGCGTGGAACGAAGCCTGGGTCGGCGGCGAGCAGGTGCGCCATATCAGATTCGAGGGCGACCGGCTCTACATCGAGAGCCCGCCGATGCCGCACCCGAACATCAACGACAAGACGGTGCGGGTGATCGTGGTGTGGCAGCGCGAGAAGAGCTAGTCGGCAACCTGCCTCTTTTCAAGACCGCTGCAATTTATCGATCGTGATCGGCAGGTCGCGCACGCGCTTTCCGGTGGCGTGGTAGATCGCATTGGCGATGGCCGCGGCGACGCCGACGATGCCGATCTCGCCGATGCCTTTGATGCCGAGCGGATTGATGAGCTCATCGGGCTCATCGACGAAGATGACCTCGATGTCGTGCACGTCGGCATTCACCGGCACATGATACTCGGCGATATTGGCGTTCATGATGCGGCCGAGATCGTGGTCGAGCAGCGTTTCCTCGTGCAGCGCCATGCCGATGCCCCACACCACGGCTCCCATGATCTGACTGTGGGCGGTCTTGGTATTGAGGATGCGCCCGGCCGCGACCGCATTGACGACGCGGGTCACGCGAATGACGCCGAGCTCCTCGTCCACCTTGACCTCGGCGAAGATCGCCGAGTGGGTGTTGTGGGCATGCGACTTCGATTCCTTGAAACTTGCGGTACTTTCCCGCTCGATGCGACCGACCGCGCCGTGACGCATGGCATCCGCAATCGACACGGCGCGCCCGGTCTCCTTGTTCACGATGCCGCCGTCGATGAGGGCGGTGTCCGTCAGCTTCGAACCGGCGAGCGGCGAATTCGGTATTGTCTTGGCCAGACGCAACAGCTCCTTGCGCACCTCTTCGGCGGTTCTGGCGATTGCATGCGACACCGAGGCCGCCGTCCATGAGCCGCCCTCGACGGGCGCTTGCGGCAGCGTCGAATCGCCGAGCCTGACGCTGACATTATCGAGCGGCAGGCCGAGCATGTCGGCTGCCACCTGCGCCATGATCGTGTAGGTGCCGGTGCCGATGTCGGAGAACGCGCAGACGACCTCGGCGTGTCCGTTCGGCCGTCAGCACGATGCGGGTGGCGCATTCCATCTGCAGCGCCTCCCAGATGCCCGTCGCCATGCCCCAGCCGACCAGCTCGCTGCCGTCGCGCATCGAGCGCGGCTCGGCGCTGCCGCTTGCTCCAGCCGAAAGCTTCCGCGCCCTGCCGGTAGCATTCGCGCAGGTTCTTGCTGGTATAGGGAATGTCCTCGTGCTGGTCGCGGTCCGAGTAGCAGCGCAAGCGCAGCTCCAGCGGATCGAGCTTGAGCGCCACCGCGAGCTCGTCCATCGCGCATTCGAGCGCATAGACGCCGGTCGCCGCGCCCGGCGCGCGCATGTCCGACGGCGTGGCAAGATCGAGCCGCACCAGCTTGTGCAGATATTTCGCGTTGGCGCTTTTATAAAGCTGGCCGGACCATCCGGTGTCGTTGCGGGAAAAATCCTCGTACTGCGACGTGACCGCGATCGCCTCATGGCTGATCGCGTCGAGCGTGCCGTCTGCCTTCGCGCCGATCGCAAGCCGCTCGATAGTGGCGGGCCGATAGCCGAGCCCATACATCTGCTGGCGGGTCAGCACCAGGCGCACCGAGCGCTTGAGCGCGCGGGCCGCCAGCACGGCGAGCGCCACCTGATATTGCGGACGCAGCCCCGAGCCGAAAGCGCCGCCGACAAAAGGCGACACCACGCGCACATCGTCCGGCTTCATCTTGAACACGCCGCACAGATAGTGCTGCACGTTCTGCACGCCCTGGGTCTTGTCATAGACCGTGAGCTTGCCGTCGTCCTCCCACACCACCGTGGACGCGAACAATTCCATCGGATTGTGATGCTCGATCGGGATGTAATATTCGGCTTCGTGGCGCACGGCGGCCGCCGCATAGGCCCGATCGGCCTTGCCGCGCGGTTTCTCCGGCTTCGCAACCACAAAGGCCTTTTCGCGCCGGGCGAAGAGATCGGTGCCGTGCGCCTGCTCCGTGTATTCGACGCGCACCAGCGAAGCCGCGAAGCGGGCGATCTCCCACTCCTCGGCCACCACCAAAGCGATCGGCTGCCCGCTGAACAGGATCTTGTCGTCGTAGAGCGGGCGGAACGGCGAGCCTTGCTCCGGCGCCACATCGTCCTTGTACGCAGCGCTCGTTGCCGCCATGCGCGGCCGGTTTTCGTGGGTGAGCACGTCGAGCACGCCGTCGACCCGCAATGCCTCGCTCGCGTCGATGCGCGCGATGCGGCCTTTGGCAATCGTGGAGGTGACGACGGCGCCATAGGCGAGGCCGGGCACATTGAATTCGCCGGCGTATTTCGCCGCGCCAGTGACCTTGGCGTGGCCGTCGACGCGAGAGGTAGGCGTGCCGATGTAAGGAGCCATGGCATCGCGTTCACCGGATCTTCTTGTTGGATTGCGACTGCGGCGTGCCGTGCGCCGCTTGCGTCAGCGCGCGGACGATGACGCGTGCGCGCCAGCTCGATCTTGAAGGCGTTGTGCGCGAAGCCCTTGGCGTCGCGCAGCACCAGGTCCGCCGCACGGGTGAATGTCGCAAGGCTTGCGGTCTGGCCGCGCAGCGCCGCCTCGGCGCTCGCGTCGCGCCACGGCTTGTGCGCGACGCCGCCGAGCGCCAGCCGCGCCTGTTTGATCGTGTCGCCGTCGAGCTCCAGCGCCGCCGCGACCGATACCAGCGCGAACGCATAGGACAGGCGATCGCGGATTTTCAGATAGGTGTAATTCTTGGCAAAGCCCTGCGCCGGAAGCTCCACCGCGGTGACGATCTCGTCCGGATGCAGATTGGTGTCGCGCTGCGGCGTGTCGCCCGGCAGCCGATGAAAGTCGGCAAACGCGATCGCGCGCTCGCCGGCCGGACCCGCGACATGAACCTTGGCATCGAGCGCCGCAAGCGCCACGCACATGTCGGACGGATGGGTCGCAATGCAGGACTCGCTCGTGCCGAGGATCGCGTGCATGCGGTTGAGCCCGTTGCGGGCGGAGCAGCCGCTGCCGGGCTCGCGCTTATTGCACGGCGTCGCCGTGTCGTAGAAGTAGTAGCAGCGCGTGCGTTGCAGCAGATTGCCGCCGGTCGATGCCATGTTGCGCAATTGCTGCGACGCGCCGGCGAGGATCGCGCTGGCGAGCATCGGATAGCGTTGCGCGACCAGCGGGTGATAGGCGAGGTCGGAGTTCGGCACCAGCGCGCCGATGCGCAAGCCGCCGTGCGCGGTTTCCTCGACGGTCTTGAGCGGCAGGCGCGAAATGTCGATCAGCCGCGACGGGCGTTCGACGTCCTCCTTCATCAGGTCGATCAGGTTGGTGCCGCCGGCGATGAATTTCGCCGCCGGATCGGCCGCGATCTGGCGCACGGCGTCGGCAACGTCGCTGGCGCGCGCGTACTGGAAATTGATCATGATTGCCCCATCGCCTGCCGGATCGCCGCGACGATGTTGGGATAGGCGCCGCAGCGGCAGATGTTGCCGCTCATCAGCTCGCGAATCTCGTCGGCGGTTTTCGCCTTGCCTTCGGCGATCAGGCCGGCGGCCGAGCAGATTTGTCCCGGGGTGCAATAGCCGCACTGGAATGCATCGTGATCGATGAACGCCTGCTGCAACGGATGCAGCACGCCATCCGTTGCCAGGCCCTCGATGGTGGTGACTTTGGCGCCGTCCTTCATGACCGCGAGCGTCAGGCAGGAATTGATCCGCCGCCCGTCCACCAGCACCGTGCAGGCGCCGCATTGGCCGTGGTCGCAGCCCTTCTTGGTGCCGGTCAGACCGAGATGGTCGCGCAACGCGTCGAGCAATGTCGTCCACGGCGCGACGTTGAGCTGCGTCGCGACGCCGTTGACGACCAGCGATAGCGCAATCTTATCCGGGACTTCGATGGGCCGCTCGACGGGTCGTTTGCGTGCTGGCGCCATATGCACCTCCGCATGTCTTTTAAGGGAACCGCGGCTCGATATGGGTCGCGGCAATGGTCATTGCCAGTTGCAGCACCTCAACCGAATAAAACGCCATATGCCGCCTAATGTTCATTTTATTTCGCAAGATGCCGGAAGAGTTAAACCGCTTCACCGGCCGATACCGATAATGCTGCGGATGCGTGCGACGATCGCACCCGGCACATCCGCGGTTGCCGCCACCAGCCGCTGCAGCTTGTCGCCGGACAGCGGGCTGAATTCCGAATGCGATTGGTCGATTTCCGCCAGCAATTGCGGGTCCCGCATGGTCTCGTCGTAGGCCTTGCGCAGAGCCGCGATCCTGTCGGCCGGCGTTTCCGGCGGCGCCAGGAAGGCGCGGCCGATCTGCTCGGAGCTGACGTAAAACGCCATCAGCTGCCGGCCTTCATCGGTCGTCGCCAGATCGACCGCGTAGGGAATATCCGGCAGATCGGCAGAGCGCTCGCCGTACTGCACCAGAATGTTGATCGTGTTGTCGCGCAACCAATCTTGGTGCGAAACCTTGAGCGTCGCGTAGGACGTGAAGGCACCGTCGACCTCGCCGCGTTCCATGGCCAGCATGGAGTCGTTGGAAGCGGGGTAGGGGCCGACGAGCTTGAACCTGGTGCCGGCCACTTCGTTGAGCAGCTTGAGATAAGTTTCCGACGGCGAGCCGGCGCCAGTGCCGGCCATGGCCGTCTCGTGGGCGATGGCGTCGCGGATCGTCTTGGTTTTCGACGTGTGAAACGTCAGCGACACTTCGTTCACCGAGGTCGCGCGCCCGATCCAGTTGAACCGGGCGGCTTTGTACTGGACGCCCGGCGTACCGAGCGCTTCTTCGATCGCCACGGTCTGGCTAACGATGCCGAGCGCGGTGCCGTCCTTTGGCGCGCGCGCATAGAGATAATTGGCGGCGGTGAAGCTGCCGGCGCCCGGCATCTGTTCCGCGATCACCGTCGGATTGCCGGGAAGATGCCGGCCGATGTGGCGTGCGACGAGGCGGCCGAAATAATCGTAGCTGCCGCCTGGCGCAAAGCCGATATAGAGGTGCACGGTCTGGCTCTTGAAAGACGCATCCGGCTCGGCGGCATGAGGCGTGATCGGCGATCCAAGCAGCAGACTTGTGCCGGCGATTGCAGATAGAAAAGTTTTGCGGGCATCGATCCGGTCGACGGTGCTGCATGCGCGGGAAATATCGCCCGGCGAGCCACGCCAGACAAGCGCCGGCTTGCGGCAGAAGCGGAAAAGCACGAATATTCGCCGAAGTCCGAACTTTATCCCGGATGTACGACGGAGGAAACGGATGACGATGTCGGTTGCGCCGCTGTCGCCGGCGCTCGGCGCCGAGATCAAGGGCGTCGATCTGCGCCGGCCATTGGACGACGCCACGGTCAAGGCCATCAACGCCGCGTTCGACGAGCACGTCGTCGTCGTGTTTCGCGATCAGGATTTGTCGGAAGCCGATCAACTGCGCGCCGCCGGCTATTTCGGCAAGGTCCATATCCGCCGCCGTCCGGCCAACGGCCGCACGCCCGGCGGCGATTACGACACGCCGTTCATGATGGTCACCAACATCGTCGAGAACGGCAAGTCGGCCGGCGCCTTCGGCGACGGCGAAATGTGGTTCCATCACGACACCAGCTACTACCCGCAGCCGCATCGCGCGACGTTTCTGTATTCCATGCAGCTCACCTCGCGGGGCGGCGAGACCTGCTTCTCCAATATGTACAAGGCCTATGACAACATCCCGCGCGTGCTGCGCGACCGGCTCGAAGGCCGCAACGTGCTGCAGGTGCACGACTACAAGCGGCGCGAGCGCATCGACTTGTCGCAAGTGGCGCTGGAAAAGATCCTGCACCACGAGCAGCCGATCATCATCACCCATCCGGCGACCGGCAAAAAGGCGCTCTATGTCAGCCGGCTGATGTCGGCGCGCATCGAGGGGTTTTCGCTTGCGGACAGCGAGGCGGCGCTGGCGCAGCTGTTCGATATCGCGGAAGATCCGGCGATCGTCTACGAGCACGAATGGCGGCTCGGCGATCTCGTGGTCTGGGACAATTGGTGCTCGATCCATGCGCGCAAGGATTTTCCGCGCGAGGAGCCGCGGCTGATGCGCCGCTGCACCATCGAGGGCCAGGCGCTGCGCTACTGACGCAGCGCCTAAGCCGAAATCGGGTAGATCGCTTTTTCTCCGCTGAGCACGCGCGCGACGTCGCTCGCACATTTCGTCTGCAATTCCTCCAGGGCTTCGACCGAATAGAACGCGGTGTGTGGGGTCAGGATCACGTTGTCGCGGCCGATCAGGGCTGAATCTTTCGCCAGCGGCTCGGTCGTCACCACGTCGAGCGCGGCGCCGCCGAGGTGGCCGGAATCGAGCGCGGCGATCAGCGCCGGCTCGTCGACCAGCGGCCCGCGCGCGGTGTTGATGAGAAACGCGCCCTTTTTCATCTTGGCGAAGGTTTTGGCGTTCATCAGGCCGCGCGTCGCCGGCTGCAACGGCGCATGCACCGAGATGAAGTCGGAGCGCGCCAATAAATCATCGAAGCTCACGCTTTCGACGCCGGTCGCAGTGAGCGCATCGGTTACGACATAGGGATCGTAAGTTATGACTTTCAAGCCGAACGCTTTGGCTTTCGGCGCCAGCGTCCGCGGAATATTGCCGAAGCCGACGAGACCCAGCACCTGGCCTTCGAGGCGCCGCAGCGGCACGATCGGCGGCACTTCCCAGCGGCCGGATTGCACCAGCTTGTTCGAAAACGTCACCTTGCGCGCCAGCGCGAGCAAGAGCGCCATGGCGTGGTCCGAGACTTCGCGCAGGCAATAATCCGGCACGTAGTTGACGGCGATGCCGCATTCTTTAGCTGCGGGTAAATCGATGTTGTCGACGCCGAGGCCGAAGCGGCCGATCGCCTTGCAGCGCGTGAGCTGCCGCAGCAGTTCGCCGGGAAGTTTTGCATAGGTGACGAGGATGGCGTCGGCGTCGCGCGCCACGGCGAGAATGTCGTCGGCGGCTGCGCTCTTCGCCATACGGTATTCGGGATCGAGCCGCGCCAGCGCTTTTTTGGCCGGATCGAGCGATGGAAAGACGCTGTCGGTGATGGCGATCAAGGGTGGAATTGAACTCCGCTTGTCCTCTCGCGTGCGGGGAGGTTGACCGCGGGCATCAATGCGGAGTCACCTGCTCCTGACCTCCGCCGCATGGCGCGCTCACAACGCAAACACTTGCGGATTGACGCAGTTCGGCAGCTTGTGGCCGCCGAGGAACGCCAAAATATTGTCGACGACGATATTCGCCATGTCCTCGCGCACTTCCGGCACGGCGCTGCCGAGATGCGGCGTCAGCACGACGTTGGGCATCTTGCGCAGCGCCTTGTCGATCTTCGGCTCGTGCTCGAACACGTCGAGGCCGGCGCCGGCGATCTGCTTTTTTGTAAGCGCGCGCACCAGCGCGGCTTCATCGATGATCGGGCCGCGCGCGGTGTTGATGATGTACGCGGTTTTTTTCATCAGCCCGCAGCTCGCGCGCGCCGATCTGATGCCGGGTCTCCTTGTTGAGCGGCGAATGGATCGAGACGAAATCGGATTCGCGCAGCAACTGGTCGAGCGGCACATAAGTCAGGCCGGCCTCGCGCTCCTCGTGTTCCGGTTTGCGCCGCGGCGTCCAATAGAGCACGCGCATGGAAAAGCCGTGGGCGCGCGCGCCACCGCCTTGCCGATCAGGCCGCCGCCGCCGATGAGGCCGATGGTCTTGCCCCAGACATAGGCGCCCATCAGATGCGCCGACTGGCCGCCGGGAAATTTGCCGGCGCGCGCCAGCCGATCGCCCTCGATCATGCGCCGCGCCACCGCGAGCATCAGCCCGAAGGTGAGGTCGGCGGTCGCTTCGGTGGTGAGCGGCGCCGTCACCGTGACCGGAATGCGCCGCGCTGTCGCCGCGGCGACGTCGATGTTGGACGGCGTGATCGATTGCGCCGCGATCAGGCGCAGGTCCGGATTGGCTTCGATCACGGCGCGGTCGATCTTGTCGTGGAGCAGGCAGAACAGAATATCGGCCTTGCGCACGGCTTCGATCAGCGTGCGCTTGGGGATGATCCGGCTCGAATCGGCAAACACCTTGACGCTCGCCACCGCGCGAAGCCGCTTGAGCGCGTGCTCGGACACCGGCTGCGTCACAAAAATCCGCGGCTTGTTCGCGCGCATCAGGCGAGCCACCGCACCACGCCGGCGACGCCGTCGACCGCGACCTGGGCGCCGTCGGGAATTTTTCGCGTCGCGTCGAGCACGCCGAGCACCATCGGAATGCCGCGCTCGCGCGCGAGCGACGCCAGATGCGAGGTCGAGCCGCCGAGCTCGGCGACGACGCCGGCGACGCGCGGCAGGATATGGCTCAGCGCCGGGCCGGCGACGCGGGTGACCAGAATGTCGCCCGGCGCGACGCGGCTGAGCTCGCATTCGCAATTGACCACGACGGCGCGGCCGGAGCCCCAGCCGATGCCGGCGGGATGGCCGTTGAGCCCGGGATGCTTGAGCCAGATCTCGTCGGGCACATGCGGCTCGGCGACGCGCAGCGGCCGCGCCTGCAGCAACTTGAAACCGGCGTCGTCGAGCGCCCATTCGATCTCGACCGCCATGCCGAGCACGTCTTCGGCCTTGCGCATCAGGCGCGCGAGCGTCGTCGCCTGGCCGGCTTCAAGACACGGCGCGCTGACCATCTCTTGCGGCACCGCCTGCGGCAACGTGCCGGCGCCATGCACGCAGGCTTCGCGATGATGTTTGCGGCCGGCTTCGTTGCTGCGCAAAAAACCGTGGCGGCTGAGCACGACGCGGTCCGGCACCACTTCGCCCTGGGCGATCGCCGAGCCGAGCCCCCAGGTGGCGCTGAGCAGCATCTGGCCGTCGGCGGTTTCGCTCAAACCGCCGCCCGAAGCGCGCGCGGCGACGAGCGGCTGCACCAGCACCGCCATCGCGGTGTCGGCCGGATCGAGATCGTGCTGCGCCATGTAGCGGCGCGCATTGGTGGTCCACAGCGCCGCCCAGCAGGCGCGCAGCGTGGTGAGGAATTCGGTGTCGTCGTTGACGCCGAGAAAACTTTCGAACTGGCCGGCGAAATTGGTGTCGGCGCGATCCTCGATCAGCGCCGAGGAGCGCACCGCCGCGGGTTTTGGCTCCTCCCACCACGCGGCGAGGATGTCGCGCCAAAAGGTCCGGCGCGAGATCGCTTTGATAAAGCTTCAGCCTGATCTCGACCGCGAGGCGGCGCTGCGTCGGCTGATCGGCGTTCGGGTATTCGCGCAGCGCGTCGGTGAGTCCGAGATGCTGGATCTGCCGCCGATAGGCGTCCGCCGTGATGCAGAAGCCGCCGGGCGTCGGCAATCCGGCGTGCGCCAGCTCCGCCAAATTCGCCGCCTTCGGTCCGACGCGATCGGGATCGGTGGCGGCGCGGTCGCTGAGCGGAACAATGAAACGCGTCATACGCATCTCGTTCGAACTCAGTCGCTGCGCACTCCCTCTCCCCGCTGAGGGGAGAGGGTAGGGTGAGGCGGGCTCGGAGCGTTGCAGATCAACGTCGGCGTCCGGACCCCTCACCCTCGCTCGCTTCGCTCGCTCGACCTCTCCCCTCTGGCGAGAGGTGAGGTGCGAACGCCTCGCAATCACCTCACATGATCGCCGTAGCCCGGCAGCGGATCGACCACGGTGATCTGCTTGACCGGGAAATTCGACACGATCTCGATATCGTTCTTGTGCACGATCAGCATTTCCTCGATGCGCACGCCGTAGCGGAACTTCTTGCCGTGCTGGGTCTCGAGCGCAAAGGTCATGCCCTCTTTGATCTCGACCGGATGATCGAGCGACCAGATGCGCGAAATCACCGGCGGATCGTATTGCGCGAGGCCGAGCCCGTGGCCCCACAGATTGGCGGCGGCCTGGTCCTCGTCCTCGTAGCCCCAGGTCTCCATCGCCGACGGCCATTTCAGCGCGATGTCGCGCGTGGTGGCGCCGACCTTCACCGCGCCGATCGAATCGTAGAGCCACTTCAGCGCGGTCTCGTAGGTTTCCTTCTGCTCCTTGGTCGGCTCCTTGCCGACGCAATAGGTGCGGTAATAGCAGGACTTGTAGCCGTTCCAGGTCAGCGCCGCCAAATCCATGAACACGATGTCGCCGGGCTGGATGATGCGGTCGGAAAAATTGCGCCAGTTCGGCCAGGTGTTCGGGCCCGACGAGACGATGACGTCTTCGACGTCCTCCATGCCGGGGATGTTGTAGAGATATTGCATCAGATGCGCGGTCACCTGGTTCTCGGTGATGCCGGGGCGCAGGAATTTCATGCACTCCCAATGCGTGGCGTCGCCGATGGCGCCGACGATGCGGAAGCATTCCTGCTCGTCCTCGCTCTTGACGGCGCGCGCGTCCATCATCGCGCTCATGCCGTCGGTCCAGTTGATGTTGTTCTCCTTGAAGATGTTGATCATGTTGATGTCGATGAAGTCGACGCCGAGCTTTTGGCCGGCGACGCCGTTCTCCTTCATCGCCTGCAGCACCGCCTTGGTGAATTTGGTCACCTGCTGGGTCGAGGCCGGCCCGGCCGCGCCCTTGATCCAGGCGAACGAGTGGCGGACGTTCTCCTTCGGGATCCACGGCGAGTGGCGCTCGATCTGGAAGCCGAGATCGCCCTGCTCGAACAGGATCGGCGCGCCGTCGCCGCACAGCATGGCGTAGCGCAGGCCGGGCTTGAGCCGGTTCCAGCCCGGCGTCAGCGTGCCGGTGATGTAGCGCACGTTCTCGTCGTACATGCAGAGCACGGCGCCGAGGCCGTGCTTCTTCATCATCTCGCGGGCCCGCTCGGTGCGGTATTTGCGCAGCCGGTCCCAGTTGACCCGCTGCTGCCAATCCACCCCCGCGATGCCGAAATTCGCTCCCATGGCGCTCTCCCACCCTGCGTTTACGCGCTGCCCACCTGTGTCCGAAAATACCTGACGGTGCAAGGTGGGAGCGCGCCGTCCCGGCCGGATTTCCGCAACGATTTGAAGTCGCAGGCCTATACATTAGAATTGGTCTTGAGGGAGACAATGATGGGCAAAATCACGCGCCGCGGGCTTGCGCGCGGCGGCGCGGCGGGCCTCGTCGGCGCGCTGGCCACGCCGGCGCTGGCGCAAAGCGACAAGCGCCGCTGGCGCATGATCACGTCGTGGCCGAAGCGCCTGCCCGGGCCCGGCATGTCGGCGGAGCGCGTCGCCGAGCGCATCGGTTCGCTTTCGGGCGGCCGCCTTGAAATCACGGTCTCCGCCGCCGGCGAAGTGGTGCCGGCCTTCGAAGTGCTGGATGCGGTCGGCTCGGGCGTCGCCGAGATGGGCCACACCGCGGCGTTCTACTGGCAGGGCAAGGAGCCGGCCGCGGCGTTCTTCACCACGGTGCCGTTCGGGCTCATTCCCAACGAGCACGTCTCCTGGATCGACGCCGGCGGCGGCCAGGCGCTGTGGGACGAGCTTTACGCGCCGTTCGGCGTCAAGCCGTTCATGGGCGGCAATACCGGCGTGTGCATGGGCGGCTGGTTCCGCCGCGAGCTCAAAAGCCGCGACGACGTGCACGGCTTGAAAATCCGCTCGCTCGGGCTCGGCGGCGAAGTCTATCGCCGGCTCGGCGCCATCCCGCAGACCACGTCGCCCGGCGAAATCCTGGTGGCGCTGCAATCCGGCGTCATCGACGGCGCCGAATTCGTCGGCCCCGGCTCCGACATCGCGCTCGGCCTCTACCGCTTCGCGCCGTTCTATTACGGCCCCGGCTTCAACAAGCCGAACGGCACCGGCGAATGCATCGTGTCGCTGAAGGCGTGGGAGACGCTCGACGACGAAATGAAGGCGATCGTGAAACACGCCTGCGCCGCAGAAGCCGCCTTCGCGCTCGCCGAGATGGAGCGCCTCAACATCGAAGCGCTGGCGACGCTGACCACGCGCGACAACGCGCAGCTGCGCACGTTCCCGGCCGATCTCGTCGCCGCGGCGCGCACGACGGCAAGCGACGTGCTCGGCGAGCTTGCCGGCCAAGAGCGACAAGGCGCGCAAGGTGCACGATTCCTACATGGCGTTCCGCGACAAGATTTCGGCGTGGTCGCATATCTCGCTCCAGGCGGTGCTGGAGGCGAGAACGGGATAATTTTTTATCCGCCCCCGCGATAGCGGGGGAGGGGGACCACCCTGCGAAGCAGGGTGGTGGAGGGGGCGCCGGACTCAACGCGGCGCGGGAATTTCGGTGATCTTCGGACATGTTCCCTCGCTCGCTTCTTCTTGCGACGAGAAATTTCTGCGCTGCTAACGAAGCTCTGCGTCCAGCGCCCCCTCCACCACGGTTCGCTCGCTGCGCGAGCTCCAGTGGTCCCCCTCCCCGCTTCGCGGGGGCGGATGGTGCGAGCGCTCGCATTCTCGCGGCGCGTCTCGGCGCCGGAGTTTTTCTGCGCGCGATAGAGAACGGAGCGCGCGCCGGCAAAATACGATCACATCAAACGCGAAACCGGTTCGGGTTAAAGGAAAGGGCAGGGGTGGGGCCTGTCTTTCGTTCTTCCGTTGAGCTTCGCCCGATCAAGCTTTCAAGAAACAAATAAAATGAAGGAAGCGGAACGCCGGCAAACGCAGGGTCACCAACCGCCGCATCTTACGATGCGGCGCGCGCTCATTCGGAGCGCGCACGCTTGCCGGCGTTCCACCACGGCTCTCACCTAAGGGAATTATTCCATCCCAAAGGCTCAGCTTCAGGCCAGGCTTCCTGGGACGTGGTCTGCACGGGCGTTACCCGCCTTCGCCTGTCCCAGTCCAGGGAAGCACCTCCCACCCCGGTCATAATGCCGGGAGACATGATGCCCAAGCCGCCCGGGAGCAGCCTGCAAAGCCGCCCGCGGGCACCGCCCTCGCTCCCATGACGCGGTGTGCCTCCGCGCCACGTCCTTCACGGAGCGAGGATGATGATGTAACTGTAATAGGGACAGATGTCAAGGGGGCAGTCTCCGAAAAAGTTACGACACGCTCGCTGCGTGAAGGTGAAAGCCGGGAGTGCAAGCCGTAGACAGCAGCTGATTTCCGAGTTTTACTTCCTCACAACTATTGCGTGTTGGAGGAAACGATGCCTTTGCAGACCAAAGGTTACTGGGGCGAGGAGATTACCACGACGGGCGCACGCGACCGGTTTATCAAAAACTTTAAATTCACCGGAGCAAAGATAGCCTGCGTCAGAACGGACTCGATGTTTTTCGGAGACATCATCCCCGCACTCAAAGCGGTCCAAGCGAAAATATACGGTTGGCGGTGGCCGCATCTTTATCCGTCCACTCAGAACAAGGCCGACGATCCACTTTATTGGGAGAACGAAATCAATACGGTTACCAATTTGGTTTCCATCGGCCTTGACGGATATATCTTCGACATTGAAACAGGGCCCGAAGGCTCGAACAATCCCGACGATTGGGGCAATAAACGCATCACCGACCGGGCAACTCAAGCGGGGAAGTTCGCCACCGGCATACAGAAAGCGTTTGGCGACGGCGGTCGTCCTTATTTTCTTGGACTGACCTCGCATCGGCTCGCATTTACCGATTATCTCGATATCCCATGGCAGCCGTTTATCGACGTCAGCAGCGTTCTCTTTCCGCAGACCTATTGGAGAAAGAACGACGGCGACGATAACGCCGTTCAAAATAAGCACTGCAATCCCACCGAGGCTGTTACACCCGCGAAAGCTTTACAGGAAGGCCTGGATGATTACGCGCAATGGAAGAAGCCGATCGTGCCAATCGGTGGTGAAATAGGATGCGCGATGAAGGGCGAGATGGCAACGTTCGCGACACTCGTTCAACGAAGTGGGCGCACGGAGGCGCACTTCTACGTCGATGCAAATTATCCGGGCAATGACCCGCAACGACCGGGCGTCGACCCCGGCGTCATGGCCGAGATTAAAGCCGCTTAGCAAGCGTAAGGTGGGCCAAGGCGCGGAGCGCTGTGCCCACCAAAACGTCACCGCCATTCCGCTATTTGAAGGTGATCAGATCCGTCCGGCTCAGCGTTGAGGCTCTATTCTTCAAAGCCTCGTTCGCGGCATTCTCGCTGTGCTGATGCAAAATTTGGAACAGCCCGATGGCAATTTCGTAATCCGTGGCGTCCAAACTCGCATCGACGGGAACGACGACCGTGTAACCGCGCAGCGTTGCTCCGACTGACGTGTAGGTCACCGATCCGCTCACCTTCCAGCCAGCCAGAATGAGCGTCGTAATGCCTTTGGCCTTCAGCGTTTTGTCGAGATCGGTATTGTAGAACCTATCCTGAGCCTGACTTTCAATTTTGATGTCGCCGGGCGCCGGCAAAACTTCCGGCAGCCACTTCGACATGGTTGGCGCGCGAGTCCCAAACGCAACGGTGACGCCGGCCTGCCGTGCCCGCGCCAGCAATGACGAGATGGCTGGCACCATTTTCCCTGTGCAGTTCGGTTGACGCGTGCAAATGGGATCGACGATGTCGAATATGAGCAATGCCGTTGTGGCCGGGTTGAGGACCACCGGGACCGGGTCCGGTGGTGACGGCATTTGCAGTGTCAGCGGAGGCTTGGTCATTACTTTCCCTTCACCACCTTCTGCTTCTGCTCACCCAGCCCATCGATGCCGAGCGTCACCACGTCGCCGGCCTTCAGGAACGTCGGCGGCTTCATGCCCAGCCCGACGCCCGGCGGCGTGCCGGTGATGATGACGTCGCCCGGCTCCAGGATGAAATATTGCGAGCAGCACCAGACGATGTGGCGGCAGTCGAAGATCATGGTCGAGGTGTTGCCGCGCTGGCGTTTCTCGCCGTTGACGTCGAGCCACATGTCCAGTTTCTGCGGATCCTTGATCTCGTCCTTGGTGACGAGCCACGGGCCGAGCGGGCCGAAGGTCTCGCAGCCTTTGCCCTTGGTCCATTGGCCGGCGCGCTCGATCTGGAACACGCGCTCGGAGACGTCGTTGGCGAGGCAATAGCCGGCGACGACGTCGAGCGCCCTTTCCTTGCTCAGGTAGCGGGCGCGCGTGCCGATGACGATGCCGAGCTCGATTTCCCAATCGAGCTTGGTGGAATCCTTCGGGATGATGGTGTCGTCGTTCGGGCCGCACAGGCACGACGGCGCCTTGTTGAAGATGATCGGCTCTTTCGGGATCGGCATGCCGGCTTCGGCGGCGTGGTCGGAATAATTGAGCCCGATGGCGATGAAATTGCCGGGCTTGGGGACGCACGGCCCGATGCGCGGCTTGCCCTTCACCAGCGGCAGTTTTTCCGGATTGAGCTTTTTCAGCTTGGCGAGGCCGCCGGGCGACAGCGCGGCGCCGGAAATATCGGGAACGATTTTCGACAGATCGCGGATGTTGCCCTTGGCATCGATCATGCCGGGCTTTTCGCGGCCGGCTGCGCCGTAACGAACGAGCTTCATGGGTATCTCCTTGGGTAGCTGATTTTGGGAAAGTCGATTGTGCCTTAGAACGCGCCGGGGAATCTGCCGCCGTCGATGAGAAAATTCTGTCCGGTGATGTAGCCGGCCTGCGCCGAGCACAGGAATGCGCAGGTCGCGCCGAACTCGTCGGGCGTGCCGATGCGCTTCGCGGGCACCGCTTCGATGCGTTCTGCGCCAGCGCCACATCGTAGCTGATGTTGCGTTTCTTCGACGTCGCCTCGACATTGGAGCGGAAGCGGTCGGTGTCGAAAATCCCCGGCAGCATGAAATTGATGGTGACGTTGGACGCGGCGACCGAGCGGGCGACGCCGGCCAGGAACGCGGTGAGGCCGGCGCGCGCGCCGGACGACAGATCGAGGCCGACCATCGGCATTTTCACCGAGCCCGAGGTGATGTTGACGATGCGGCCGAATTTTTTCGCCACCATCGGGTCGATGGCCTTCTGGATGAGCTCGATGGCCACGATCATGTTGCCGATGACGCCGTCGATCATCTTCTGCCGGTCGAGCTCGCGGAAATCGCGGAACGGCGGGCCGGCATTGTTGTTGACCAGGATGTCGGGCTCGGGGCAGGCGGCGAACAGCGCCTTCTGGCCTTCGGGCGAAGCCACGTCCGCCGCAACGGCCGTGATCTTGGCGCCGGTCGCCTTGCGCAATTCGGCTCGGCGGTGGCGGCAAGGCGATCCTTGTCGAGGCCGTTGATCACCACCTCGCAGCCGGCCTCGGCCAGCCGGTGGGCGCAGGCGCGGCCGAGCCCGCGGCTGGACGCGCAAACGATCGCCTTGCGGCCCGCAATCCCAAGGTCCATGCCTAAGCTCCCTAATCCACCGCGGCATGGAGGCGTGCCGCCGGTATCTGTTCTCGTAACTGCGCATCTTCAAGTCAACCCGGCTGAGATTCAATCCGTCCCGCACTATGCCGTTCCTGTCGACGCTCTCGCTCACCGAACTCCTGCTGATCGTCGGCCTGGCGGCGTTTTCCGGCATTGCCGGCGGCGTTGCCGGCTATGGCACCGGCGCGCTGATGCCGCTGGTGCTGGTGCCGATCCTGGGCGCCGCGCCGGTGGTGCCGATCATTGCGGTGTCGGCGATGTTCACCAATTCGGCCCGCATCGTCGCCTTTCGCCGCGCGCTGAACCTGCGGCGCGCCGTGATCGCGCTCGTTGCGGCGGCACCGACCTGCGTGCTCGGCGCCTGGCTTTACACGCTGCTCACCGGCCGCGGCGCGGCGCTGGTGATCGGTGTGAGCCTGATCGCGACGGTGCCGCTGCGGCGCATCCTGAAGAATCGCGGCCGCCACCTCGGCGAAAAGGGTTTTGCCGCCGCCGCGGCCGGCTGGGGCGTGCTGGTCGGCGGCACCACCGGCGCCGGCGTCATTCTATTGTCGCTGCTCATGGCCACCGGCCTCGAAGGTGCCGCCGTGATCGCGACCGATGCGACGGTGTCGGTCGTCATGGGCATCGTCAAGCTGTCGGTGTTCGGCGTTGCCGGCGTGCTCACGCCGGCGGTGCTCGCCGTCGGCCTCTTGATCGGCGGCATCGGATTCTTCACCACCTTCATCGCCAAGCTGATCGTCGAGCGCCTGCCGGTCCATGTGCACACGGCGATGCTCGACGCGGTGGTGATCGTCGGCGGCGCGGTGATGATTTACGGCGCGCTGCGGCCGTGATCCGGCATGCGCACCGCGGCCGGTCAGATCTGCTTACATTTTGCGCTGATCAGCGAGGCGATGCTCGCCGAGGAGCGGGATGTGGCAGACAAAGCCGTTGGGCTGGTAGCGGGCGCGGATGCGCTCGATCTCGTTCATCGCCAATGACATGAAGGCGTTGAGCCGCACCACCTGGCTGTCGAGCCTCGCCTGCAGAAGGTCGGCTTTCTTTTGATCGAAAAACGCCGTGATCTCGGTTGGATTGAGCGAGCTGTGCGACGACCATTGCCGCACGATTTCCAGCCACGTCTTGTGGGTGGCGTCGAGGCAGTAGCCGAGCGTCAACACGTGATGCTTGGCGCTGTACCAGTCCACATCCAGCCCGCTGCCGTCCGGGTCTTTGAGGTGAACCTGGGTTTTGCCGGGGGCAAATGACGGCATGTCCTTGTCGCAATCGAAATTCTAGGCGCCGAGCAAGCGACGTGTGATCGGATCCTGGCCCAGCCCGGTTTTGCGTCGCCGGATCGAGGCCGAGGTTGCTCGGCCAATCGAGATAGATTTCCATCTTGCGGGCGAACAAATTGATGTTTTCGTGCAATGCCGAGTACGGCGTCGTCATAGGGCTTGTACATGTCGCTGGCGTTCTTGCTCGGCAAGCGCGTTCTGGTCGCTGTCGACTTTCAGTTTCGTCGCCTGCGCGAAATCGTAGATACAGGCAGCCCCTGCAGCGTCATCGGCGTCGACAACGCATTCGAGGTTTCCACGAACGCCGACGTCGCCGCAGCGAGATCCTCTTTCGCTTGCGTCTGCACTTTGTCCTGGTAGGCGGACAAATATTGGAAATAGGCGGCAATCAGCGTGCCGGCAACGCTGATGAAGGTCAGGCCCTTGACGAACGAGAAGCCGGTCTCGGTCGCCAGCAGCCATTGGGTGAAACTGCGCCGCTCCGGCGGCTTTGCCGCGCCGCCGCTCGGCGGCGCTGTGGCGCCCGGTGCCGCGGCGACGCCGTCTCGTCGTTCGCCATGTTGCTCCCCCCGTCCAAGGTCGCGAGCGCAAAAGGAACGGACGATCAACTACGAATTGTACAGGAGCCGATCGGAACCTGGCAAGCCGTTCACGCGCGCGGTCGGTTCACCGATCGAAGCGGTCGGTTCACCGATCGAAAATGCTTTTGCCTGGCTTTGACGATCGTTGTTTCCGATCCGTAAAGCGTCATCGCCGCCGATCACGGCCATTTCACCACTGGCGGCAGTGACGAGAGGATCGAGTCGACATTGCCGCCGGTGCGCAGCCCGAAAATGGTGCCGCGGTCGTAAAGCAGATTGAACTCGACATAGCGGCCGCGGCGCACCAGCTGTTCGTCGCGCTCGGCCTCGGTCCAGGGCGTGGTGAAATTCTTTCCGCACCAGATCGGGATAGATGCCGAGGAAGGCGCGGCCGACGTCTTGGGTGAAGGCGAACGTCGCGTCGAAATCGGTTTCGAGATAATCGTAAAAGATACCGCCGATGCCGCGCATTTCATTGCGGTGCTTGAGAAAGAAATAGTCGTCGCACCATGTTTTGAATTTGTCGTAAGGCGCGACCTCGGCATGCGCGTCGCAGGCGGCGCGCATCGCGGCATGAAAGGCGAGCGTGTCGGGATCGGCCTGGCGACGCCGGCGATCGAGCAGCGGGGTCAAATCGGCGCCGCCGCCGAACCACGATTTCGTCGTCACCACGTAGCGCGTATTCAAGTGCACCGCCGGCACGTGCGGATTGTGCAGATGCGCGATCAGCGAAATGCCGGTGGCGAAGAACCGCGGGTCGTCGGCCGCGCCCGGAATGTCCTTGCGGAATTCCGGAGCGAATTCGCCGAACACCGTCGAAGCGTGGACGCCGACCTTCTCGAAGACGCGGCCCTTCATCATCGCCATGACGCCGCCGCCGCCCGGTGCGCCGGTGTGATCGGTGCGGCTCCACGGCGTGCGCGCGAAACGGCCGGCCGGGCGGTCGGCGAGCGGCGCCGCCGCGGGCAGGGCGTCCTCGAGACCTTCGAAGGCCGCGATGATCTGGTCGCGCAAGCTTTCGAACCAGCCCCGCGCCCGTCCCTTTGGCGGCCCTTCGATTTTGCCGGTGTCCATGATGCTCAGAATGTCATAAATTGGCGCGACTATGTCGATCCATCTCAAGCCATGCAGCGACCGATCATGCCGAGCAAAATCTTGCCAAATCGTCTCGACCGCCGCCGGTTGATTACGGGCGCGGCGAGCCTGGGCCTAAGCGTCGATCGCGGCACCCGCGCTGCTGCGTTCGGCGCGGGCGCAGAGTTGGGGTGCCGGCAATCCGTTCAGCCTCGGCGTCGCGTCCGGCGCGCCGCGTTCCGACGGCTTCGTGTTGTGGACGCGGCTTGCGCCCGAGCCGATGTCGACCGATCCGGAAACCCCGGCGGCATGCGCGGCGGCGATGTCGCCGTCGACTATGAGATCGCGACCGACGCCGGCATGCACGACATCGTGCGCAAGGGCGAGGCCACGGCCGAACGGGCCTTTGCCTATTCGGTGCATCTCGACGTCGGCGGGCTCGAACCCGGCCGGCCCTATTGGTATCGCTTCATGAGCGGCGACGCGGCGAGCGGCGTCGGCCGCGCCATGACGTTGCCGGCGGCGGGCGCTGCCCTCGACAAGCTGCGCTTCGGCTTCGTGTCATGCTCCAATTATGAGCACGGCTATTTCTCGGCGTACCGGCATCTGACCGATGAAAATCCCGATGTCGTGCTGTTCCTCGGCGATTACATCTACGACACCATCGAGGAGAACCGGCCGACCGTGCGCCGCCACAGCGACGGCGTGCCGACCACGACGCTGCCGACTCTATCGCAACCGCTATGCGCAATACCGGCTCGACCCGGACCTGCAAAACCTGCACGCCCAGGTGCCGGCGCTGGTCACCTGGGACGACCACGAAGTCGAGAACGATTATGCCGACCAATGGTCGCAATGGTTCGTCGAGCCGGCGCGCTTCCTGCTGCAGCGCGCCGCCGCCTACCAGGCGTTCTACGAGCACATGCCGGTGCGGCCGATCCTGTCGCAGCCGCATGGGCCGGTGATGCGGGTCTACGACCGCTTCACCTTCGGCGACCTGATCGAGATTTCCATGATCGACGGCCGGCAATATCGCTCGCGCGAAGCCTGCTACGGCCCGCCGAACAAGGGCGGCGGCCATCTGGAGAGCAACGCCAGCTGCCCGGAGCGGCTCGCCGCCGGCCGCACCATGATGGGTTTTGCCCAGGAATCCTGGCTCTACGCGGGGCTCGCGCACTCGAAGGCGCAATGGAACGTGATCGCCCAGGACGTGCTGATGGCGCAGTTGCGGGAAAAGCTCAACGGCGCCGACGCGTTCTGGACCGACGATTGGGACGGCTATCCGGCCAATCGCACGCGGCTCCTCAAGCGCATCGGCGACACCCGCGTGTCGAATCCCGTCGTCATCGGCGGCGACATCCACGCCTTCTTCGCCAACGATCTGCACCTCGATTTCGACGATCCGGCTTCGCCGGTGGTGGCGACCGAGTTCGTCGGCACGTCGATCTCGTCCTATCCGGCGCCTTACGAGATGTTCGCGCAGGCGCTGCCCGACAACCCGCACGTCCGTTTCTTCGAAAGCCGGCGGCGCGGCTATGTCAGCGTCGATCTCGAGCGCGCCCGCATGCAGGTGCGGCTGCGCGTGGTGTCCGACGCGCACGATCCCAAGGCCGATATCGCGACGCTGAAGACTTTTGCGGTCGAGAACGGCCGGCCGGGCGTGGTCGAGGCGTAAGGCTAGCGCGCCTACTGACCATCATCTTGGCATCCCACCCGTCTGCCGCAGCGCCTCGCCGGCCGCCATGGCGGCGGCGACCGCGACGTTGAGCGAGCGCAGGCCGGGGCGCATCGGGATGACGAGGCGGGCGTCGGCGGCCTGGTGAACCTCGTGCGGAACGCCCGCGGATTCGCGGCCGAACAGCAGCACGTCGGCGGGCGCGAATTGGTGATCGAGATAGGACGTCGCCGCGCCGGTGGTGAACAGCACCAGCCGATGGCGTCCGGCCGCCCGCCAGGCCTCGAAATCGCGCCACGAGCCGTGCCGCACGATCGTCACGGCATCGAGATAGTCCATGCCGGCGCGGCGGAACGCGCGGTCGGAGGTCGGAAATCCGGCAGGCTCAATGATGTGCGCCTCGATCCCTAAGCACGCGCATAGCCGCAACACGGTTCCGGTGTTCTGCGGGATATCGGGCTGATAAAGGGCGATGCGCATGGCCGAAATCGGGGCGGTTCGGTGCCGGCAAGACCGGGCTGTGCGTGCCGGCAAGCCTACCCTTGCACTCTCCCGGCAAGGGTGCCAATAAAACGCCGCCGGTATGCGTCGCCTCTGACCTTCCCCAGGCCGGATGCGACCGGTCTGTCCGCCGCCTGAACCCCTGTAGGGAAGGGGCGCGGTTCGCAGCGCGGATGGGATGACCGGCAAGACGGATAAGGCATAAGGTTCGATTATGAGCGGACATTCGACCTATCAGCCGCAAAGCCCATTCATGCAATGGATGGAGCGGCGGCTGCCGATCGTGAGCCTCGTCTATTCCTCCTTCGTCGCCTATCCGACCCCGCGCAACCTGAACTATTGGTGGACGTTCGGCGGCATTCTGGCCTTCATGCTCGGCGTGCAGATCGTCACCGGCATCGTGCTGGCGATGCATTACACGCCGCATGTCGATTACGCCTTCAACTCCGTCGAATCGATCATGCGCGACGTCAATTACGGCTGGCTGTTGCGCTACCTGCACGCCAACGGCGCCGCGTTCTTCTTCGTCGCCGTTTACGCCCACATCGCGCGCGGCATGTATTACGGCTCCTACAAGGAGCCGCGCGAGGTGCTGTGGATCCTCGGCGTCATTCTGTTCCTGTTGATGGTGGTCACCGGCTTCATGGGCTACGTGCTGCCCTGGGGCCAGATGAGTTTCTGGGCCGCCACCGTCATCACCAACCTGTTCTCGGCGCTGCCCGGCGTCGGCGAGCCGATCGTCACCTGGCTGTGGGGCGGCTTCGCCGTCGGCAATCCGACGCTCAATCGCTTCTATTCGCTGCACTACCTGTTGCCGTTCGTCATCGCCGGCGTGGTCGTGCTGCACATCTGGGCGCTGCATATGGTCGGGCAGAACAATCCGACCGGCGTCGAGCCGAAGACCGAGAAGGACACCTTGGCGTTCACGCCCTATGCGACCGTCAAGGACAGCTTCTTCATCGGCGTGTTCTGCATCTTCTTCGCCTGGTTCGTGTTCTACATCCCGAACTATCTCGGCCATTCCGACAATTACATCATGGCCAATCCGGGCCAGACGCCGACCCATATCGTGCCGGAATGGTATTACCTGCCGTTCTACGCCATCCTGCGCGCGATCCCGAGCAAGCTTCTTGGCGTCACCGCGCTGGCAAGCTCGATCATCATTCTCGCCTTCCTGCCGTGGCTCGACACGTCGCGGGTGCGTTCGGCGAATTACCGGCCGCTGTACCGGCAATTCCTGCTGATCTTCTTTGCCGCCGTGATCGGGCTTGGCTATCTCGGCTCCCAGGAGCCGTCGGGCGGCTATGTGATCGCGGCGCGCATCCTCACCGTCTACTATTTCGGCTTCTTCCTCGTCATCCTGCCGCTGCTTGGATTGTTCGAGAAGACCAAGCCGCTGCCGAATTCGATTTCGGAAGCGGTGCTGGTCGGCGCCGCCGCCGGGCGCCAAGTCTTCTGGCGCCAAGGCTTAGCGGAGGCAGGATATGATTTCGCAACGCATCATCACCGCCTTCGCGCTCGCCGCGTCGCTTGCGGCGACCGCCATGCAAACGGCAGCGGCCGAGGACGCGCCGCCGCGGCAAAAATGGTCGTTCTCCGGTCCGTTCGGCATCTACGACCAGGCGCAGCTGCAACGCGGCTTCAAGATCTATCGCGAAGTCTGCTCGACCTGCCACAGCATCAAACTGTTGGCGTTCCGCAATCTCGCCGATCCGGGCGGCCCCGCTTTCACCGAGGCCCAAGCGGCGGCGATCGCATCAAGCTTTCAGGTCACCGACGGCCCGAACGATCAGGGCCAGATGTTCCAGCGGCCCGGCACGCTGGCCGATCATTTCCCGCCGCCGTTCCCGAACGACCAGGCCGCGCGCGCCGCGCTCGGCGGCAAGCTGCCGCCGGACATGTCGGTGCTCGCCAAGGCGCGCGCTACGAATGGGGTTTCCCGCAATTCATCATCGACGCCTTCATCGACTACCAGGAAGACGGCCCCGACTACATCCACGCCATCCTCAACGGCTATACCGATCCGCCGGCCGGCTTCGCGCTGGCGCCGGGCACGCAATACAACAAATATTTCCCCACCGGCGCCATCGGCATGCCGAAGCCGCTCACCGACGGCCAAGTCGAATATACCGACGGCACGCCGACGACGGTCGATCAATATGGCCGCGACGTCGCCGCCTTCCTGATGTGGGCGGCGGAGCCGACGCTGGATGCGCGCAAGCGGCTCGGCTTCCAGGTGATGATCTTCCTCATCGTGCTGACCGGGCTTCTGTACTTCACCAAGAAAAAAGTCTGGCACGACGTGCATCATCCCGAGCTGACGGGATCGCAGCCGCAGGCTTGATGTCGGCGCTGACTCCAAGGCTTTGACCGCGAATGGGGCTCGAACCATGACCACCGGCGCGTTCGAGAATGATCTCAAGGCCGCGATCCGCACCATCCCCGACTATCCCAAGCCGGGCATCATGTTTCGCGATATCACGACGCTCCTCGGCGACGCGCGCGCGTTCCGCCGCGCCGTCGACGAACTGGTGCAGCCCTGGGCCGGCGGCAAGATCGACAAGGTTGCCGGCATCGAGGCGCGCGGTTTTATTCTCGGCGGCGCCGTGGCGCATCAGGTCTCGGCGGGCTTCGTGCCGATCCGCAAGAAGGGCAAGCTGCCGTTCAAGCGGGTCAGCATCGGCTATTCGCTCGAATACGGCATCGACGAAATGGAAATGCACGAGGACGCGGTGCTTCAGGGCGAGCGCGTCATCCTGGTCGACGATCTCGTCGCCACCGGCGGCACCGCCGAAGCCGCCTGCAAGCTCTTAAAGCAGATCGGCGCCAATGTGCTGGCGGCCTGCTTCATCATCGATCTGCCCGACCTCGGCGGCGCCGAGAAGATCAGGAAGCTCGGCGTGCCGGTGCGCACGCTGGTCAGCTTCGAAGGGCATTAGCGAGCGGACGCGCGGGGGCGGGCGCGATGCCTAATTCAGAGGGTAAGCGCAATGTCTCGCTCGAAGACAGCCGTCCGTCTGATTTTCGCGATAATCCTGTTTGCGAGGCTGTCCGAAATCTGCGTCGGCCGAACTGCTCGTGATTGTTGCTGATGGCGTCGATGTCGGAGTGGGCGCTGAACTGCCGGACGATCACGTATTTGACGTGCCTGACAATGGAAAGCTGGTGGTCCTCCAGTTGACGACCAGAATATCATATCGAATGGGCGGACCCTACAAAGGCACGCTGGCGAATTACTTTGCCGCGTGTCGCGGCAAATCCAGGTCCAGCAAGCTTTGCGCGGAACTGATCGGTGAATAGCTTTTGGCCCAAAGCGACGCCTGTCGCACCGCAGCGAAATGTCCGCTTCTGAGTGTAAAGCGGACATCACGCGACAACCGCAATCGGTCGCTTATGATGCTGTGGACGGCGCTCACTCTACGGCATCGTGTGCCAAAGGATGGTTGCGTTAGAGCAAACCACATTGAGGGGAGCCGTCCATGGGTGAAGTTAGCACGATTGGTCTCGATATTGCGAAGTCGGTATTCCAGGTACACGGCGTTGCTGTTGATGGCGCGGTAGTGATCCGCAAGCGCATCAGTCACTCGAAGATGCTGGAGTTCTTCGCCGGTCTGCCGCCGTGCCTCGTTGGTATCGAAGCCTGTCCGTCAGCGCATCACTGGGGCTGCGAGCTGCTGGGCTCGGCCACACCGTGAAGCTGATGCCGCCGAGCTATGTGAAGGCCTATCTCAAACGCAGCAAGAACGACGCGAATGATGCGGCCGCAATCTGTGAGGCGGTGACACGACCGTCGATGCGTTTTGTGTCAATCAAAATCTGAACAGCAGCAGATCTGGTTTGATGTTGCATCGCAGCCGGCAGCTACTGGTCCGTCAGCGCACGATGCTATCGAATGCGATCCGCGGGCACATGGCAGAGCTCGGCATCATCTCGGCCAAGGGTCGCAATGGCACGGCCGAGCTGTTGGAGGTCATTGCGAATGCGGATGATACCGCATTCCAGCCGTTGCGCGATTGAGCCTCGATGCTCTTGCCCGGCAATACGCCAATGCCACGGCAGAGATCAGAGCCATCGAGAAGCATATCCATGCCTGGCATCGATCGTGTGAAGAAAGCCGGCGACTTGAGGATATCCCTGGCATCGGTCAGATCGTTGCCACCGCACTGGTTGCCGAGGCCGGCGATTGGAAAGCGTTCGCGTCTGGCCGCAATCTTGCAGCCTGGATCGGGCTTGTTCCCAAGCAGCATTCGACCGGTGGCAAAGATCGACTCGGCGGCATCTCAAAGCAGGGCAATCGATATTTGCGATGGCTGCTCGTCACAGGAGCTATGGCTGTCATCCGATACGCACGGCAACACGGTACAAAACGGCTCTGGCTCGCGCGTATCATGGAACGCAGGCCGATCTAGGTCGCTGCCGTCGCACTCGCCAACAAGATTGCACGCATGGCCTGGGCCATCATGGTGCGCGGGAACGCTTCAAGGAGCCGAAACCGCTCCCGATGGCGGCATAGCGGACACGGGCCAAAAGCTTCAACGAATTGGCGAGGGCACGACGACGTAATGCAGATACGGTCGTTCCGGGGATCGGGAGAACCCGCTTGGGTCAACGCACTACTCGAAGTGCGTGCTTACGATTGGGACTCGATCCGCGCAGAGCATTAGGGCCAGCGGCCATACCTGCCGCATCAACAGGCCGGACACGTGACCGCACCCGACCAATGCTGCAGCAACGTCAGAAAGTTCTTGCCAGGGCGCCATCCACACGTGACCCACAGCGACACTTCATCACCGTCAATTTCCGCACTGCAAAAGGTTCACTCGATCACCTCGTCGGCGCGGCCGAGCAGCGTGAGCGCGAACGTGAAGCCGAGCGCCTTGGCGGTCTTGAGGTTGATGACCAGCTCGAATTTTCAACCTTCTCAATCGGGAGAGCGACGGGCGCCTATTACGAAAGTGTCGTTTCTCACCGCCGCCTTGGACGATGCCGCGGCGCTATCGCCCCAGTATTTTTAGGAACGCCCTCGTCAATTCGCCGTCGGGGCGTGCGAGCGCCTCCAGAACCGTGAAATGATTGGCGCCCTCGACCGGGAGCAGAGAGCCGGGAAGGCCGCGCCCGGTCCACGCGCGGCCATAGTCAATCGACTGGCGGCGCAATTCGGGCAATTCGCCAGTGCCGTAAGCGACAATCAGCTCTCCGGCTTTCGCCGGAAAATGCAGGAACGGGCTGTTGCGGTCCGCTTCGTCCGTATCAAGCCCAAGCTTTTCATTCAGATAATTGAGCCGGATCGGC
This sequence comes from uncultured Alphaproteobacteria bacterium, assembly GCA_963831975.1. Taxonomy (GTDB): domain Bacteria; phylum Pseudomonadota; class Alphaproteobacteria; order Rhizobiales; family Xanthobacteraceae; genus BOG-931. The sequence goes on along the minus strand of CAWHSO010000006.1, from coordinate 126,608 downwards.
TCCAGATCATAGATGCCGCTGATCGCGAGTCCACCGCGCACGACCGGGAGTGGCATCATCATCGCCGTGAGCTGGCCTCCCGCCGAATGACCGGCGACGTAGAGCTGCGCGGGATCGGCGCCGTAGTCGCCGAGGTGCTGGGCGAGCCACTGCACCGCGCGGCGTACCTCGGCAACGATGCGGCCAAGCCGCGCCGCCGGCGCCAGCGTGTATTCGATGACGGCGAGATTGATTCCTAGCGGCAGCAGGCCTTCGGCGAAAAATGCGAAGGTCTCTTTGTTGTGCATTTGCCAATAGCCGCCGTGAAGAAACGCGAGAGTTGGCGCCTTGGGATCGTCAGCGAGCAATAGATCGAGCCGCTCGCGCGGACTGCCGCCGTAAGCGACGTCGAGATGAGTCTGCGCGCTCGTTCCGCATCGCCGCGCTACGCGCCGCCCAGTCAGCGATGATCGCCCCGCGCTCCGGAACATGGGCCGTGTTGTTGTAGGCGGCGTCAAGCTGCGCCCGGTCCATGTCGCGGTAAAGCATGGATTTAACTTTCATCGCGGGCTTGAAATTTGGCCACAGCAGGTCAAGCTTGCTTCGCGTCCCTAGCCAGCAGCCAATCGTGCAGCCGCGGCTTCGACGGCTCCGCGTCGCTTCGCCGCCATCGCCGCCATCCGCTCGCGTACACGCGAGAGGATCGCCGGCGGCGCGGTTTCCGGGACGCCTGCATCGAAGGGCGGCTCAGGGGCGTATTCGATCTGCAGTTGGATCGCCTGAGCGATTTCCGGCCCGGAAAGTTCGGCCACGACGCTGAGCGCAAAGTCGATTCCGGCGGTGACTCCGCCGCCGGTGATGACATTGCCGTCGCGCACGACTCGCGCCGTGTCGGGAATCGCGCCGAACGGCACGAGCAGCTCACGCCACGCCCAATGGGTCGCGGCGCGCTTGCCACGCAACAATCCGGCCGCGCCGAGCAGGAGGGCGCCGGTACACACCGAAGTCACGAACCGAGCTGTGGCCGCGAGGCGCCGCAACTCGTTGAGGAAAGCTTCGTCGCCGATGGCATTATCCGTGGTGCCCCGGCCGCCCGGCACGCACACGACGTCGCATTCCGGGATATCGGCAAGCCGGCGCAATCCGGCGAAGGTCATTCCACCGGTCGCCTCGATCGTGCCGCCCGCTACGCTGGCCATGATCACCGTGGCGCCGGGGAGTGCCGAGAACACTTCGTGCGGCCCGGTGAAATCGAGCTGCGTGATCCCGGAAAACAAGGCGAAGACAATCACCGGCTCCTGGTCGCTCATGGCCAAATCCTTCTTGTCATTGACACTGGGACCTTAATCGAAGATAGGCTTCTGTCCGAAATGACCTATCTTCCCTCATTTACAGTCATGCGCGCCATCGGCGTACTGATCTTTCCCGGCTTCCAACTGCTCGATGCAGCCGGGCCGTTGACCGCCTTCGAGGAGGCATGCCGCGAGGTTTCGCCGCCGTCCTTACCGCTTGCGGGTGATGGCCCGAAAACCAGGTCCCGTCGTCAGTTCATCAGGCGTCCAATTGACAGCCGAGCCTTTGATCGACGAGCCGCTTGATACCCTGATCGTCGCTGGCGGTTCGGGCACCCGCGAAGCCTCGCACCTGCGCGGAAACCTTGGCCTATGTCCGCGCCGCCGCCGCCCGCGCCAGGCGAACCGCGACCGTCTGCTCGGGCGCTTTCATCCTGGCCGCGGCAGGCTTGCTCGACGGCAAGCGCGCGACAACGCATTGGAGCCGTGCCGCCGAATTTGCGCGCGCGTATCCGCGATATCTGTCGAGCCCGACCGCATCTTTATTCGCGCCGGCGCGTTGTGGACTTCGGCCGGGATCACGGCGGGGATCGACCTCGCGCTGGCGCTGATCGCGGAAGATCTCGGCGAGACTGTTGCCAAACACGCCGCGCAGCAACTTGTCGTCTATTATCGCCGGCCGGGCGGACAATCGCAGTTCTCGGCCCTGCTTGAGGCCGATCGACCCGGAAGCCGCTTTTCGCCATTGCTTGGCTGGGCGCGTGAGCGGCTCAACGAACGGCTTCCGGTCGAGCGCCTGGCCGATCGCGCGGCGATGAGCCAACGCCATTTTGCCCGTGCATTCGCCGCCGACACCGGCTTAACGCCGGCGAAGGCCATCGAGCGCCTGCGCCTTGAAGCGTCGCGTGAACGCGTCGAGAGCGGCTCTGAACCCATCGAACAGATTGCCGCGCGCACCGGCTTTGGCGATCCCGAACGTATGCGCCGCGCCTTTTTACGCGCCTTCGGTCAACCGCCACAAGCCTTACGTCGAGCCGCCAAAGCCAATTCGATGCCGGGCCGTTCATATGACCTGTAAGTTAGTGAGGCGTCCAGTCCGATTATTATTCGCGGATTAGGACGTTCACGACATCTGAGAGCGTCAATGACGTTTCGATCAGCCAAAGGTTGGCCACGCTTTTAGTCGCCGTGTTGCAACAGAGCAAATTCGGAGACGCGTTTCGTTTTACTGCGCTTACAAATCTACCACGGAGGATTGCAATGACGGTGAGATCGCTCGCGAGTTCCGGGTCTAGCTTAGAACCCGAGATCGGATTTTCTCGCGGGGTGCGGGTGGGGCCGTATATTGCGATGGCAGGTACTGCCCCGATTATGGAGACTGGTGAAACCGCAGCGCCGGGCGATGTCTATGGGCAGATCAGGCGATGCCTCTAAAGATCATCGAGACTGCGCTGGTCGGCTTGAATACCTCGATGCAGAATGTAATGCGAACGCGAGTTGTGTTGAAGGACATCAAAAGTTGGCGCGACGCTGCACGTGCTCGCGGTGAATTTTTTAACTCAATTCGGCCGGCATTCACGTTTATTGAAGTCGGTGGCTTCATCGATCCCGAATGGCTTGTCGAGGTTGAAGCCGACGCGATCGCTCCTTAGCCATGCGGTTAACCCTCGACATTCTCGCTGAGTATCTGACCGCTCGCCGCAGTGCGAGATGTCGCTATTGGCGCAAAGCGACGCCTGTCGCGCCGCAACGAAATGCCCGCTTCTGGGTGTAAAGCGGACATCACGCGACCATCGCAATTCGGTCGCTCATGACCGAAGCGGACATCGTACGGGCACCCTGCGTTGGTGCGGTGATTGACGCTATTGTATTACTCTCTTGGCGTTCCATTCAGAGTTGGCGACCACGCTTACATGGAGGCCACCACCAGATGAGGGGGAGCCGGACATCTTGCTACGCGGTGGTCATTCTCGGCGGGCTCATTGCAACGTGCGCGGCTCGATCAGAGCCCCCTAGTTACCGATTGGAGATCACACCAAGAGCACCTCAGGCAACGCCTTCTCTCATTATGTCCTGCTCCGAAAACACGGTCTGCCGGGGACGGATCGAACTGCTCATCGGAGAAAAGATGCAGCCAGTGACGGTCGTCGCGCTACTCGAACCCGGCAACGCCTTTATGAAGTTTGACGCGGATAAAGTGCCGCTCTTCATTGGCCCGCAAAAGTACGGTCACATACCACTGGGGAGATCGCGTGTCGGCCACGCGACCTTATATGTGAACGAACCGACCCCTAAGGCTCTAGAAGACGCTCGTGGCCTGGTTCAACGCCCAGTCATGCGAGCGCCAGCCGAATTTATTGCGACGATCGATGTCGACATTCGGCCGGGCGATTGAGTGTCCTTATGTTAGATTCTGACAGCCGATGCCCAGCCAGGTTCGGTTCGGCGGGCTGACATTGGCCCAAAGCGACGCCTGTCGCGCCGCAGCGAAACGTCCGCTCCTGGGAGTAAAGCGCACATCACGCGACAATCGCAAATGGCAAATGTATGAGAACACCGCCTAGCGCCCCGGGCGCAGCGCCGCGCTCAGTTTGCCGACGATGCTGTCGCCCAGCGACGCGCCGAGCTTGCCCATGAGCAGGCGCAATTCGAGCTCGCGAAACTCGGTGAAAATGGTGCCGATCCAGCTGTGGATCTCGGTCGGGCCGCCCGGCCGCTCGGTCATATAGGCGCCGAACGAGAAGCTCGGCCGGTCGACGACGCCGCGCACGATCGCGGAGAGGCGCGGGATGCGGATGACGCCGTATTCGCCGCGGCTCGGCGGAAAATCCGCTTTCTCGTACATCACCGATACCGCTTCGTTGTGCACCGGCACGAAGGCGGTGGTCTCGAGGCGCCGGCGCACATCGGCATAGGCGCGCACCGTCCCCGGCGCCGGGTCGGTGACGAACAGCACGATCGGCTCGATCGCGCGCCGCCGCGCTTCGTTCACGAAGCCGATCTCGGTCATCACGTCGAAGAACTGCTCGAACGGGCCGTAGCCGAGGTCGATGACGGTGGTGCGTGGAACGCCCGCGAGCAATCGATCGAACAGCGCCATCTGCCCGGGCGTGTCGGCGATATCCATCGTCGTGACGAGGTCGGGAAAATAGCCGGCGAATGTCGGCTCGCGCGGATCGAGGTCATAGCCGACCAGCGCGCGGCCGCTGGAGCGGAAGAATTCGGTCAGCAGGCGCGCGATCAGCGTCTTGCCGACCCGCGGGCGAGGTGAAGCGACGATGTAGAGCGGCGCCTGCTGCGGCATGCCGGCAATCGGTCCATTGCGCTGAATTCGAACGCTGCACTGGCATCACTTTCCTCTCCCGCGCGCGGGGAGGGAAGGGCGCTTACTGCGCGGTGCGGACCACCTGCACGCGCGGGCCGCCGGCCGCGGGCGCCGCGCCGCTGGCGACGATGTCGTTGAGCTTGATGCGATCGTATTCGCCCCAGACATTGCCGAGCCAGTGCCGGACATAGCCGCGCAGCACGAACGAATAGTTGGCCGCATCGCCCTTCGGGTTCTTGTTGGCGACGAAGGTGAGGAACGGAACGGAAGCGAGCTCGACCTGCTCGTAGGCCATCTCGTTGAGTTTTGGGATGGTGATCTCGACGGCGTCCTTGAACCTCTTGAAATAGGCCGCGTGCGTCGGCTGGTCCCATTCGAAGAAGCTGGTGTTGTTGAAGTAGTTCTTGACCAGGAAATATTTGGCGTCGGTGGTGAAGGTCGAGGTATCCTCGATCTCGTTGAGCGAAGCGATCGAGGAGCCGAGAATGTGGAACACGGCGAAGTTAAGCTGGCCCTTCTTCACCGCTTCGAGGAAGCCGATGTCGCGCAGCGAGCGCAAGGTCGGCGACAATAGTCCGGCGCGCACGTCGATCACCGTCACGCTGGCGTCGGTGGTCGACAGCGTGTCGAAAATCCGCATCTGGTCGGGGACCGAGGTGACGTCGACGATGTCGCTGATGTCGGGATGAAAGCGCTTCAAGGTGCCCTTGGGCGATTCGGTATCGAAGGCGCGCGTCGGCACGTGATGCGCCGTGAAATAATCGAGCAGCGTCCGGGCGACCGTCGTCTTGCCGACGCCGCCCTTGTCCGCGCCCACCACGACCACTGTTGGCTTAGCCATTGTCCTGATCCCCGCTGACCCCGTTCGCCTTGAGGCGTCGTCTCGTCCGGCTCAGCAAATCCACCGGAAAACCGCGGCCAACCCAAGCACTTCCCGCAAATCTTTCCGTTAACGGAGTTCTACACAGAGCCGGCTCTGTTTGGAAGCCTCCAGATGCGGCACGCGGCTGCGAACGCGCTGCGTAACGCCTATTTTCAAAGGGATATGGTTAATTGTGACCCGATTGCGACCAAGGCCTTATAGTTTGCGCATGATCCTGTCCGAAAAACGGTATCCACTTTTCGGGATCATGCGCTAGCCGGTATGCGGGCCCCATGGTCCGGACGACGAGTCCGGTGAGCGCCGGAGCTGCGCCTTGACCCTCGCTCGATTCGTCCACCGCCGGGCCCCACGGACCGCGCGGCGGCGGCGGTTCGGTCGGATCGATCGTCCGCGTCGCTTGCCTGCGGCGGCAGCGCCAGCGGGCCGGGATCGTGGCCGCCGGCGAACTTGACCAGGGCCGCGACCCGGCTGTCGACGCTCGGATGGGTATCGAACAGCTCGCCAAATCCCTGGCGCGGGTTGTCGAGGCACATTTCCATCACCGCCGAGGTCGCGCCCGGCAATTCGCCGCGGCCCTCGATCTTGCGCAGCGCCGAGATCATGGCGTCGGGATTCTTGGTGAGCTCGACCGAGCCGGCATCGGCGAGGAACTCCCGCGAACGTGACAGCGCCAGGCGAATGACGAACGACAGGAAATAAGCGACCGCAATGAACGCAACCGCGATCAGGATGGCGAAGGCCGCGCCGCCGCCGCGGCGGTCGTCGGAGCGGCTGCCGCGAAAGCCGAAGCCGTTATAGAACCACAGGCGAAACACCAATTCGGCGAAGAACGAGACGACGCCGGCGATGATGACGGCGATCACCATCATGCGCACGTCGCCGTTGCGGATATGGGTGAGCTCGTGGCCGAGCACGGACTTCGATCTCGGCATCGTTGAGCCGGTTGAGCAATCCGGTCGTGACCGTGATCGAATATTGCTTGTCGCTCATGCCGGTGGCGAAGGCATTGAGCGCGTCGCTCTCCATCACCTTGAGCTTGGGCATGGTGATGCCGCGCGAGATGCACAGATTCTCCAGGATATTGTAGAGCCGCGGTTCCTCGGCGCGCGTCACCTCCCGGCCGCCGGTCAGCGCGTCGATCATGTTTTGGTGGAAGTAATAGGCGATGACCACCCACAGCGCGGTGCCGATGGTCGCCCACGGCGCGGCGTGGAGAAAATCGGTCCACGCCAGCTGCATCAGCACGTCGCTGTCGGCATTGACCGAGAGCGCTTCCGCCACCAGCGCGCCGGCATAGACCATCAGGTAGATGAGGAAGAATAGCCCCGCGAGCAGCGCGATCGAACGCCGCCGGTTCGACTGGATATGGCTATAGAGCCCGTAAGCGGCCATCGCCAATTACCGCGGCTGTCCGGCGCGTTAGAACTTCACCTGCGGCGCGTCGGTGACGGCTTTGCGGTCCTCGCCGAGGTCGAAATAGTCCTTCTGCGCGAAGCCGAAGGCGCCGGCGAACAAAGCGGCCGGGAAGCGCTGGATGCCGGTATTGTATTCCTGCACCGCGTTGTTGAAGAAACGCCGTGACGCCGCGATCTTGTTCTCCAGATCCGAAAGCTCCGCCTGCAATTGCTGGAAATTGGTGCTGGCCTTGAGGTCCGGATAGGATTCCGAGAGCGCGAACAATTGCCGCAGCGCGCCTGAGAGCATGTTCTCGGCGGCGGCCTGCTGTGCCGTTCCTTGCGCCGACACGGCCGCGTTGCGCGCCTTGACGACCTCGTCCAGCGTGCCGCGCTCGTGCGCGGCGTAGCCCTTTACCGTCTCGACCAGGTTGGGAACGAGGTCGTGCCGCTGCTTGAGCTGCACGTCGACGTCGGCAAAGGCCTGGTTGACCCGTTGCCGCATGGAAATCAGGCCGTTGTAGACCGCGATCGCCCACACAACGACAACGACGATCACCGCAAGCACAATTATGGTCGAAGACATGATGGGGCTCCTTGGGCACGTCTTGGCTCTGTGGGGACGTCTTGGCGGTGAAACCGGTTTTGCAGCCTTGATCAACAGCATAGCGGTTGCCGGGCTGCCGCGCAGCCGCCGATTAAGAGGGTTAACGGTGTCGTTAAGCTTAGCTTCGAATGGTCGTCGCGCCGCCTGTCCGGTCGTTGTAAATCCAAAGCGGACAAATAGGTACGCGCCATGCTCAAGCAATATGCCGGCTCGCTGTCGTCCGAGCATTCGGGCGCTGACATGGCCGCGCTCGCCTCGCCGCGAAGCGAGCCGCTGCCGCGGGACGATTTTGGCGAAATCGGCGAAGACTGCCGGCGCGATGGCGCAAACCGTGCGCGATCAGCTGGCGCGCGAGGTTGCCGACATCGAAGCCGCCACCGCCGTGCTGCGCCGGGCCGAGCCGGCGCTGGAATCCTGGACCAAGGCGCCGGCCAATACCGGCGGCAAGCCGCGCCCGGTGTGGCTCTTGATCGGCGTGCTCTGGCTGTCGACGGCGCTGGTCACCGCCGGCGCGGTCGTCGCCATCGCCACCCTCGTCGGCTAAGCAAATTCATTCTCAAGTGTAGGGTGAGGCACCGCGCTTGCGCGGCGCAATACGCGTGGGCAAAATGCTGTCTGCGCGGTGCCCACGCGGCAAACGCGGCGTTGCAATTTCGTGCCGCACCGCTCGGACGCCTCAATAGGCGTTGCGATAGCCGGCCGGCGACAGCACCGTGCGCAAGATGATCTGCAGATCGAGCCAGAGCGACCAGTTGTCGATATAGAACAGGTCGTGCTCGAGGCGCCGGCGCATCTTCTCGTCGGTGTCGATCTCGCCGCGGCAGCCGTGGATTTGCGCCCAGCCGGTGATGCCCGGCTTGACGTTGTGGCGCCGCGCATAGAGCGAGATGCGCTGCTGATATTCGTCGATCGTGCGTCAGCGCGTGCGGCCGCGGGCCGACCAGCGACATGTCGCCGGTGAGCACGTTGAAGAGCTGCGGAATCTCGTCGATGTTCCAGCGCCGCAGGAAGCGGCCAAGCCGGGTCAATCGCGGATCGTTGCGGGTGGCCTGCGCGATCACCGGGCCGTCGTCGAGCGTGCGCATGGTGCGAAATTTGATGATGCGGAACGGCTGCTGATTGAAGCCGTAGCGGCGCTGCACGAAGAAAACCGGCCCCGGGCTGTCGAGCCAGACCAGCGCGGCGACGGCGAGGAGCACTGGCGTGAGCGCAATGAGCGCGACCGCCGCGGCGACCAGGTCGAACAGCCGCTTGCGGGCGATCTCCGTGCGCGTCAGCGGCCGGCGCGTCAGCTGCAGGCTGGTCACCGGGCCGAGTTTCGAGAGCTTGACCTCTTCGAACTTGTGCAGGATCTGCTCGGGGCCGATGTGGATCTCGACCGGCAGCGTCATGAACGTCTCGGCGCAGCGCTCGATGGTCTCGGTCTGCGACCACGGCAGCAACAGGAAGATGGCGTCGGGCTCGAGGCTGCGCACGCTGGCGACGGCCTCGGCGAAATCGCGGTCGAGCACGCCGTGCCGCGCTTCGGCGGAGGCGGTGGCGGCAACGGGGGTGAGGAAGCGGCAGCCGACGATGTTGATGCCGTGGGTCCACGGCTCATAGCGGTTGACGAAGCCGTTGACGTTGGCGCCGGTGCCGATCAGGAAAATGCGCTGCGCCGAGATCAGCCCGGCGGCACGCGCGCGCGCGGTGACCTGCACGATGAAGAAGCGCAAGCCGACGAGGCCGGCCAGCGTTGCGACATAGAACAGCACGATCCAGGCGCGCGAATATTCGACGCTGGTCTGCGCCAGGAAGCCGACCATCAACAGGCAGATCACCGTGACGTTCCACACCTGAATGGTGCGGCCGCCATGGGGCTTGAAGGTGCAAAAGTTCGGCAGCCGGTATTCGCCGCGATACATGTTGGACACGGCGAAGATGCTGGCCGCCAGAACGCCGACCTGGAGGAAGAGGCCGATATTGCCGGGCTTGCCGTAGGCTAAGAGGTGATAGGCGATGCCGGTCAGGCAGGCCATGGCGACGATGAAGGCGATGTCGGTGAGGAAAATCGTGGCGGCAAACGTGCCGCGCAACGCCACCGCCCGCGCGCGCAGGTACCGGCCGGTCTGCGGCCGGGATGCCAGCGTGTAGCTCGGGTGCGTGTTCATTGCCTCGGTCGCGGTCTTGGTCGCAGTCTTGCCGATGAATCCCGACGGTGCCCCGAATTGAGACAACGGCGGCGGTCACACGGCTTTCTCGCCAGAACCATGCCAACGGAGGAATGCGCGCAACGGCGGGCAAAAATTGACGCCGAGCGCAATGTTAAGATTAATGTCGCCGTCAATGGCGTGCCGTGGGAGGAAGACCGTGCAAGGCAAGATCGCGCTCGAAGAACATTTCGCCATTCCCGAAACGCTGGAGGATTCCCACGGCTACTTTCCCGAGCGCGTCTGGCAGGAGGTCAAGCAGCGGGTCATGGACATTCAGGAGCGGCGCATCGCCGAGATGGACCGGCACGGCATCGAGATGATGCTGCTCTCCCTCAACGCGCCGGCGGTGCAGGCCATTCCCGATCCGGTACAGGCCACAGCCATCGCGCGCAGGTCCAACGACTATCTCGCCGAACAGGTGCACAAGCGGCCGGACCGCTTCCAGGGCTTGGCGGCGCTCGCCATGCAGGACCCCGATGGCGCGACGCGCGAGCTGGAGCGCTGCGTGAAAGAGCTCGGCTTCCGCGGCGCGCTGGTCAACGGCTTCTCGCAAGTCGGCAATGCCGAGACCACGGCTTACTACGACCTGCCGCAATACCGGCCGTTCTGGGCCATGGCGGAAAAGCTCGACGTGCCGTTCTATCTGCATCCGCGCAATCCGCTGCCGCGCGACGCCAAGATCTATGAAGGCCATCCGTGGCTGCTCGGTCCGATCTGGGCGTTCGGCCACGAGACCGCGGTGCATGCGCTGCGCCTGATGGCCTCAGGGCTATTCGATGCCCATCCGCGGCTGCAAATCATCCTCGGCCATATGGGCGAGAACCTGCCGTTCGCGATGTGGCGGGTCGACAATGCCAATGCCTGGATCGAGAACCGGCACAGCTGGCCGGCGAAGAAGCGGCTGAGCGATTATTTCCGCGAAAATTTCTACGTCACCACGTCGGGCAATTTCCACACGCCGGCGCTCTACAACACCATGCTCGAAATCGGCGCCGACCGCATCATGTTCTCGACCGACTGGCCGTTCGAGAACATCGACCACGCGGCCGATTGGTTCGATGCCTGCCCGATCAGCGAGAACGACCGGCAAAAGATCGGACGGGAGAATGCGCGGCGGCTGTTCCGGCTGGGAAACTAGCATCTCAACAGCGCGCGTCGGCCAACCCTGAGCGGCGTAAGAATGCTACAATCCCTCTCGCAACCTGACGCATGTCATGCCGACGAGCGATGCAGTTTTCCCATCGTTGGAGCGAATGCAGCGAACGTTAGCTGTAGATATTTCCTATTCGATATCTCGCATGAAGGTTCTTGAGCGGCTTCCGGGGAACCCGATCGGCATTAATTATCGATGGGTGGATGAAACTGCTGTTGCTTTGATGTCTCGATTGCCGTCCTTCTCTCGCGTCGTCGGTCTACGTGCGGGACACGAGCAGCACATTGAAGGACTCGTATGCTGGTATCGCGAGCATGGCATCAAGCCAACGTTTGAGATGGTTCCGGGACACTACGCCGCGAGCCTGGGGCGCGAGTTAATGCGCCTCGGGTTTTTCCAGTCCGGGTTTCACGTTTCCCTGATCGGCGCGCCGGCGAAAGCTGATCGTGCTGGCGATCCGTTCACTATCGATCAAGTCACCACAGCTGACACTATGGAAGACTATCTCGACGCTTACGTAGCTGGTTGGGGAATTGCCGAAAAGGATCAGGCCCAGTTCAGGATCAACGTCAGGCCTTGGTTGGACCAAGCGGGATGGTCGCTCTACGTCGGCCGATTGAACGGTCAACCCGCGGCAGCGGCAACGCTCTTTGTCCAGGATGGTGTCGGCTATCTTGCGGATGCGACGACCAGCCCAGTATTCCGTCGGCGGGGCTTTCAATCGGCGCTGCTTCGGCGACGAATATCTGACGCCGCCGCGGCAGGCGTGGATACCGTCTTTAGTGGCGCCGCTCCATTCTCGACAAGTCACCGTAATATGGAGCGCATCGGAATGCGCGTGCAATTTGTACGGTCACTTTGGACACCTATTTGAGCGAAGGACGCGCTCGATAAGTCCAACTTATCACAAGCACGCGGCCTGACTCGCTTCCCGAAGCTTCACCGCGCCTTCCAGATCAACCGAGACCAGCTGCGACACGCCGCGACGCGGCTCAAGCGACGCCGCCGTTCCGGCAGGCGGCAAGAAAGAACGCGACGCTGCGGGCCACGTCGGGCTCGATCTCTGCGCGCAGGTCTTTGAGCTTCTCGCCGAACAAGGCGCGTTCGAGAATAGGCCAGACAACCAAATCGAGGAAAAATCTCGCTGTCGTTGCCAGTCGCTGCGGCGCAAACGCCGGCAAGCCGCCGAGCGCTTCGGATTGGGCGGCTTCGGCCAGGAGATTGCCCACAACCTCCTCGCCGCGCCGGCGCGCCGCGAGATGAACATTGATCGCCAGATCGGGAAACCGGCGTGCTTCGGAGATTCCGAGCCGCATGACAGCGACGATATCGCCGGCCAAAACCCAATGCACGAGGGCGGCGCCCAGCTTGGCGAGGCGCTCATCGAGCGTCGATCCGGTGGGCACGTGGCCTTCGAACCGCGCTGCGGTGGCGGCAACGTTGCTCATCACGACGGCCGCGAACAGCGCCTCCTTGCCGGGAAAGCGCGCGTAGATGGTCGGTTTTCCGGCGCGGGCGACGCTGGCAATCTCGTCGATGCTGGCGCCGGCAAGGCCGCGTTGCAGAAACACGCGGCGGGCGGCGTCCAGGATGCGCGCATCGACTTCGCCGGCGCGCTCACGCGGCGGCCGGCCGACGCGCCCCGCCTGTCCGCCTTTTCGCCCCCGGACCTGTGGCCATGGCGCACCTTCACATTCTTGCGATCACGTCCCTGCATCGCCGCCGGAAGAGAAAAAAGCCGCAGCGGTTTTAGGGGTTTAGCGCATCCGCCGCCCGAAGTAAATAAACGGAACGGTATCGTTTCATATGTGTTGACGCGACGGGCAGTCGGACAATATAAAATGAAACGGTATCGTTCTATTATTCTCGATAGCGGAACCCCGCCGTTGCGCCGGAAATCGGAAGGAACTCGACTATGCCATGGGAACCGGAAGGCGGTGACCACGCCGAGCAGCTGCTGCAAGAGCGTCCTGACGACGAGCAAGTCGTCCACACCTGGCCGCGCCGGAGCGGAAGCGATGATCGGCAAGTCTCGAACTGCACAAGTCTCGAATGCACAAGTCTCGAATGCACAAGTCGTGACTGCGGACGCAGTCCGCGCGCGGGAACCGGCGCCGCAGGACCATCCGGCCGACGAGCGCCCGGTCGTCGATTCGCCGCCGCTGCACGACGATCGGCATCCGGACCAAGACGACGAGCGCGCCTGATGAGACGCGAGCAGGGTTTTGGCGACGGCATCCGTTCGCGGTTGCGCTCGGGCTGTTTGTGCTGCATTCCCGTGGTAGCGGGCGGCTATCTCTACTGGGACAACGCCCGAGCATTTCGAATCGACGGACGATTCCTTCATCGCGGCGCGGCAGTTTGCCATCCAGCCAAAGGTGTCGGGCTACATCACCGCGGTACCGGTGACCGATAACCAGCATGTCGCCACAGGCGACGTGATCGCGCGCATCGATGATCGCGATTATCGCATCGCGCTCGAACAGGCCAACGCCCAGTTGACTCACGATCAAGCCGTTCTCGAACAAGCGAAGACAAATCTCGGCCGCTTTCAATACCTCGTGCAACGCCAGGCGGTCTCCCAACAACAGCTTGACGACCAGAACTATCTCGTCGAGCAAGACCAAGGCCACGGTCGCGCTCGATCAGGCTAAGGTGGACGCGGCCCAGCTCAACCTGTCCTACACAACGGTGACCGCGGCCCAAGCCGGGCGCGTCGTCAGCCTGAGCGCGGCGATCGGCCAATTCGCGCAGGCCGGCACCACGCTGACCATGTTCGTGCCCGACGAAATCTGGGTCACGGCGAACTTCAAGGAGACGCAGCTCGACGCGATGCGGCCGGGACAGCCGGTGACGCTGACGATCGACGCCTATCCGGACCGCACCATTCGCGGCCACGTTGCCAGCGTCCAATCGGGGTCGGGCCCGGCCTTTTCGCTGCTGCCGCCGGAGAACGCCACCGGCAATTGGGTCAAGATCGTGCAGCGCGTGCCGGTCAAGATCGTCATGGATGACCCGCCGGCCGACGTTGCGCTCGGCCCCGGCATGTCGGTCGAGACCACCGTGCGGGTGAATGCGCGCCCGTCGCTCTATGAGCGGCTGCGGAGGTGGCTATGAGCGCCGCCGCGACCGGAGCGCTCCGTTCCGCCGCGGCAAGCAGCGCCGGCGTCAACCCGTGGCTGATCGCCGTGTTGGTCGCGTTCGCTTCCTTCATGGAGAACCTCGACACCACCATCGCCAACGTGGCGCTGCCCTACATCGCCGGCGGCATGGGGGTGAGCGAGGACGAAGCGTCCTGGGTGATCACCACCTATCTGGTCGCCAACGCAGTCAGCTTGACGGCGAGCAGCTTTCTCGCGCAGCGGCTCGGCCGCAAGTCGTTCTTTCTGATCTGCTTGGCGCTGTTCACCGCAAGCTCGGTGCTGTGCGGCTTCGCGCCCAACCTGCAGGCGTTGCTGCTGTTCCGCATCGCTGCAAGGCCTCGGCGGCGGCGGCATGGTGCCGGTTGCGCAATCGATTCTGGCGGATTCGTTTCCGCCGGAAAAGCGTGGCCAGGCTTTCGCGTTGTTCGGCATCGCGGTCGTCGTGGCGCCGGTGGTCGGCCCGACGCTCGGCGGCTGGATTTCCGACAATTGGTCCTGGCAATGGTGCTTTGAAGATCAACGGCCCGGTCGGCCTCCTCGCATTGGCGCTGATCGCCGTCACGCTGCAAGAATTGCCGAGCGCGGTGGCGGAGCGCAAGCGGCTCGAGCGGCAAGGCAACGGATTCGATCTGATCGGTTTTGTGCTGGTCGCAACTTTTCTCGGCGCGCTCGAACTCGCGCTCGACCGCGGGCTTGAGGACGACTGGTTCGGCTCAAGCTTCATCGTCGCGGTCGTGGCCGTCTGCGCGCTCGCCTTCGTGCTGATGATTCCGTGGGAGCTCAGCCGCCGCGACCCGATCATCGACGTTCGGATGGTCGCGACGCGCCAGTTCGGCGCCTGCTTCCTGGTGATGGCTGGCGACCGGCGCCATCCTGCTGGCCACCACCAATTACCTGCCGCAGCTGGTGCAGGCAGGAATACGGCTACACGGCGACCTGGGCCGGCCTCGTGCTCTCACCGGGCGGCCTTGTGCTGGCGCTGATGATGCCGGTCGCGGGACGGCTCTCCGGAAAAGTGCAGCCTCGCATCCTCATTGCGATCGGCGCGGCAATCTGCGCGCTGGCGATGTTCGACATGACCAGGATCAACGGCGAAGTCGACTTCCGGTTTTTTGCGGTTTCCCGCATGCTGCTGAGCATCGGCCTGCCGTTCGTCTTCATCCCGATCCTCACGGCCTCCTTTGCCGGAATCCCGCACAACAAGACCGACATGGCCTCGGCCTTGATCAACGTCGCGCGCAACACCGGGGGCTCGATCGGTATTTCGCTCGCCAACAACGTGCTGGCACACCGCGAGCAGTTCCATCAGAGCCGGCTCGTCGAACTCGTCAATCCGTCGACCGTTCAATACCGCAATACGCTCAACCAGGTGACCGACTATTTCGCGGCGCAGGGCGGCTCGCTGGCGCACGCGCAGCAGCAGGCCTTTACCTGGATCGCCCAGCAGGTGCAAACGCAAGCGGCCTTTCTCGCCTACATCGACGTCTTCTGGACACTGATGCTGGTCTCCGCCGCTGCCATGCCGCTGGCGCTGATCCTGCGCAAGGTGAAGCTTGGAGGCCCGGCTCCGGTCGCGCACTGATTGCGTTGTTCGCGTTGTGTGTTTGGTTGCCAGCACTGTCGAGGTTCCGCATCGGTGCTGCAAATCGCCCGCTGCGGCCCGATTTCGATGAGGACGATACCATGACCGAAATTGACGCGCCTCCCCTGATCCCGCAAGAGCACGTGCTGCTGCACGAGCTGAACCATCGGATCAACAACGAAT
Organism: uncultured Alphaproteobacteria bacterium; assembly: GCA_963831975.1. Taxonomy (GTDB): domain Bacteria; phylum Pseudomonadota; class Alphaproteobacteria; order Rhizobiales; family Xanthobacteraceae; genus BOG-931. The sequence goes on along the minus strand of CAWHSO010000006.1, from coordinate 110,875 downwards.
TCGCCGCCGCCATCGGCGTCGCAACCGTTGCTGCTGCGCGTTCCGGCAATGAAGAGGTCAAGGCCGCCCTGACCGGCGTTGCAGAGCTCCTGCATCGCTATGCGGATGTCCATCGGTTGCTGCAGATGCCGGACCATGACACGCTGGTCGACGCCGCCGCGTATCTTCGTCAGCTCTGCCTTTCCATCAGTCGCTCCAAGCTGGATGCAGGGAAATCGAGCCTCGTGCTTTCGGCCCAGTCGCTGCGGCTGCAAGCCGAGCGTTGCTGGCGCTTGGGAATGATCGTCCACGAGCTTATATCCAACGCGGCGCGCCACGCCTTCGCGAACCGCGGCGGAGCAATTCGCGTCGCGGTTTGGCAAGACGGGGCGTTCGTGAAATGCAGCGTGCAGGACAGCGGATCGGTGACGACCAGTATTGCGCCGGGGCACGGACTTAAAATCGTCAACAGCTTGAGCCAGCGCTCTTGGCGGGCGTCTCAGGCAGACATTTGGCGTGCAGGGATCGAAGTCGCTTCTGGTTTTCCCCCGCGACCGCGAGCCCGTGGTCAGTGTCGAAAGGCCGCTGCAAGGTAAGGCTCAAAACCCGGAACATGATGCGCAGGCTTTTGGCGAAGGGCCGAGCCTGGCGCCGGGAATCGAGCCCTTGGTCATGTGAGCGCCAGACATTGGCACAGCGCATCGAAGATTACGCATTGATCGGCGACTGCAGGACGGCAGCCCTGGTCGGCCGCGACGGCTCGATCGATTGGCTGTGCTGGCCGCGCTTCGATTCGTCGGCCTGCTTTGCCGCTCTTCTCGGCACGGCCGAACACGGCCGGTGGCTGATTGCGCCGGCGGCGCCGCCGCTCGCGGTTCGGCGGCGTTATCGCCCCGGCACTCTTATCCTCGAAACCGAATTCCAAACCGAGACCGGTGTCGCCGCGGTTATCGACTTCATGCCGCCGGGAGACGGCGCCCACCTCGTGCGCATCGTGATGGGCCGGTCGGGACGCGTCGATTTTCGCACCGAGTTCGTGGTCCGCTTCAATTACGGCTCCACGGTGCCGTGGGTGAATCGACTCGATGATGGCGCGATCAATGCCATAGCGGGACCTGAGCGATTATTGCTGCGCACGCCGACCGCGCTCTATGGCGAAGATCTGAGAACGCTCGGTGAATTTTCGGTTGCGGCCGGAGACTCCATTCCCTTTGTCCTGTCCTACGGACTCTCGTTTCAAGGGCCGCCGCCGGCGATCGATCCTTTCAAGATGCTGGACGACACCGAGCGGCGGCTGGCGCGCGTGGAGCGATCGGTGTCCCGATGTCGGCCCCTGGACCGAAGCGGTCAAACGTTCGCTCATGACGCTGAAGGCTTTGACCTACGCGCCGAGCGGCGGAATTGTGGCCGCCGCCACGACGTCGCTGCCCGAGCGGCTGGGCGGCGTGAGAAACTGGGACTACCGCTATTGCTGGCTGCGCGACGCGACATTCACGCTGCAGGCCTTCATGCATCTTGGCTATTACGATGAGGCCCGAGCCTGGCGCGACTGGATCATGCGCGCTGTCGCCGGCAGCCCCGATCAAATTCAAATCATGTATGGCGTGGGCGGCGAGCGCTGGCTGCCCGAACTGATCGTGCCGTGGCTTCCGGGCTATGAGAACGCGTCGCCCGGTACGGATCGGCAATGCGGCCCACGGGCAGCTGCAGATCGATGTCTTCGGCGAGGTCATCGATGCATTCGCGCAAGCGCGCAAGGCGGGGATGGAAATCTCCGAGCGCGGCCGGGCTCTGCGACCCCTGGTGATGGACTATCTGGCAAAGGCCTGGCGCGAGCCGGACGAAGGCATATGGGAGGTGCGCGGCGGGCCACAGCACTTTGTTCATTCGAAGGTCATGGCTTGGGTCGCCTTTGATCGCGCGGCCGATGGCTTCGCCGCCGAAGGATCGAACGAAGAGGCGCGGCGCTGGCGCGCGGTTGCCGATGACGTGCATGCGGAAATCTGCGAGCGCGGCTTTGATCGCGACCTCGACAGCTTCGTGCAGGTCTACGGCTCCAAACAGCTCGACGCCAGTCTGCTGTTGCTTCCGCTGGTGGGGTTTCTGCCGGCGACCGATCCGCGGATCGAGGGAACGCTGCGCGCCATCGAGGACAAGTTGCTGATCGACGGTGAATTCGTCCTGCGCTACGAAACCGACGATGTCGCGGACGGCTTGCCGGCCGGCGAAGGAGCATTCCTGGCCTGCAGCTTTTGGCTTGTCGACAATTACGTGCTGCAAGGCCGCCACGCGGAAGCGCGGCGGCTGTTCGATCGCTTGCTCTCGCGCTGCAATGACGTCGGTCTGCTCGGCGAAGAGTTCGATCCCTCGACTGGCCGCATGCTGGGCAACTTTCCGCAAGCCTACAGCCATGTCGGCTGTGATCAACAGTGCGCTTAATTTGAGTCGCGAGCTCGGTCCCGCCGAAGATCGCGCGGAGGCGCCTGCGGTAACCTAGCGGCCGCCAAAAATTGCGTCCGACGGATAAGCAGTCACCACTTGTGCCCGGCTGTAAGCATATAACAGCCGAACATCGTGAGTACCGGAATGGCGTGAAGTTTCCATCCGGTCACGCCGAGATGATTGCAGACCAGACCAACAGCAAGGCCTATGCAAACCGCACCAATAGCGCGGCTCTTGCTGGCGCCAGCGACGTAGTTTTTGATGAGAGCTGTCGATTTCTTCCACATCGGACTGAAGCATAGCCCGTCAAGCAGCACGCTGGAATAGCAGGTGAATGTCTGCCTTGCCGCGAACGCCTATATAATGTCGGGAATGAACGAAGCCTCCTTCAACGCATTGGCGGCATGGCTGACCCAGGCGGGCCTTGCCGGTACCTCCGAAACCGACATCGTGTCCGGATTCTGCGACCGATGCGTTGCGGCCGGACTGCCGCTGGGTCGCGCCCAGTTGTTCATCGACACGCTCCATCCGGTCCACGAGGGTCGCCTGTTCCGCTGGGGAATTGGTCCCAACGAACCGCCGCTGCTCGAATACGGCCGCACCAGCCCGGCCGCGCTCGCTGCTTCCGGCGCCGATCCCAAGGATGTCGAGGCCGCCGATCGGTGGCGGCGCAGTCCGTTCTACCAGATGCTGCAAACGGGCGAGTCGCTGCTTCGCCGCCGGGTCGACGCCGCGACCATGGACGAGTTCTCGCTGCTGCCGGACCTGGTCGCGGCGGGAATGACCGACTACGTCGGGATGATCACCCGCTTTGCCGCTGAAAGCGTCATCGGCGAGATGGATGGTTTGTACTCGTCATGGTCGACGAGGGCGCCCGACGGGTTCAGTGACGGCCATATCGCGGCGCTTGAGCGCATCGCGCCCTACCTCGCGCTCGCCATCAAATCGGTATCGCTGGCGCGCATGACCGCAACGCTGATGGAAACCTATCTCGGCCGCGACGCCGGCCAGCGCGTGCTCGGCGGCCGCATCATGCGCGGCATTGCCGAGCATATCGACGCGGTCGTCTGGTTCAGCGATTTGCGCGGCTTCACGCAGATCACCGACACCGAGCCGAGACAGGCTATTCCCTTGCTCAACGACTACTCCGATGCGATCTTCCTGGCGATCCACCAGCATGGCGGCGACGTTCTCAAATTGATCGGCGACGGCACGCTTGCGATCTTTACCGCCGAAGACCGCCTGCACGCCTGCAGCGCGGCATTATCCGCAGCGATCGACGCGCGGAAAGGCATCGCCGAATTGAAAAAACGGCGGGCGGCGGCCGGCCAGCCGGTCACCGACATGTATCTCGGTTTGCATGTCGGCAAGCTCTTCTACGGCAATGTCGGCAGCCGCGAGCGCCTGGACTTCACCGTCATCGGCCCGGCCGTCAACGAGGCAAGCCGTATAGCGGCGATGTGCCGTTCGCTCGATCAGCCCGTTCTGATGTCGGCGGCATTCGCGGCTGTCGGCGACATCAAGCGCCGCCTGGTTTCGGTCGGCCGCTATGCGCTGCGCGGCGTCGCGCACCCGCAGGAGCTGTTTACGCTGGATCCCGACGCGTAAGCGCGGCTGCAGAAGTGATCTCGGCGCCGTCGATGGCGTAGCGCGCGTTACGAAAATCGCGGATGCGGATGAGCCGGTCGGAAGCCCAGTCCAACAGCACGAAGTAGCTTGGCGCTGCCGAGGCCTCGCTGGGATCGCGTACCAGAATCGCCGGTCGTCGGTCGACGAATCCCGGAACCAGCAGCCAATCGTGCACCAGCGCGTAATTGCCGAAATATCTGCCGACCTCGCTCCTGCCATTCAGACGGGTCTTGTTGACCAGCTCGAGCCGCACTTCGTCGGCGAGCATGTTGCGGATCGCGTCGAAGTCGCGGGCGTTGAAGCGGTCGACATAGGCGGCCAGCAATGAGCGCTCAGGCTCGGTCAAGACGGGCGGCGGACGATCGTCGGGCTCCTGTGCCAGCTCGCGTAGCCGCGTCCGTCCACGATTGAGCGCGGCCTTGACCGCCGGAATGCTGCTGTCGATCACCTCGCCGATCTCCTGCAGCGAGTAGCCAAGGACGTCCATGAGAATGACGCAGCTGCGCTGCGTGACGGGCAGTCGCATGAACGCATGAAGGCTCGAAGCGGCGACTTGGCGATTGTCGGCGACGTTTGTGGGGTCAACGAGCATGTCGGGGTCCTCGTCGGAGCGGGCGCGATCCGCCCGGGCGCGGCGGCGCAGGAAGTCCAAAGCCGCATTGTGGGCGATGCGAAACAGCCAGCCTTCCGGATGGGCAATCGACCCCATGGCGGGCAATGCCTCGACCGCCTTGATCAGCGCTTCTTGCACCACGTCCTCGCCATCGATGACCGAGCCGGTCATGCGCGCGCAGTAGCGGTGCAGCTTCGGCCGCAATTCGCCGAGCAATCGATCGAACGCCGCGCGCGTTTCACTTAAGTCTGAATTCACTCGCCGACCATCCGATAATGACCGACGATGGTAGCATCGCCGGATTGTGGGAGCTCAATGCAACGCTCTTTGATGCCGCTTTGGAAGGCCCGAAAAGCCTCAAGCGAGGTGATGGGATGGTTGCCGTCCATGCTCTCGACCATTGCGAAATGGACAAAGGTGCCGTCGTCGAGCTGCAATACCACGTAGCGCGCGTTGTCCGGCGATTTGGCCTTGAGTTCCTCGAACACCCGCTCGATCAGGCGCGCGTTGTCCTGCACGTGCTCCGGCTTGATCTTGTAGCGCACCAAAGTCCGTTTCATCCGACTGCTCCGTTGATCCTCGCTCGTATGCTCTAGACGTTCGGGACCCGCCGAAGGATTCGGTCGGTTTCGAATTCTTTTAGCGAATCCTTTGGGCATCCCCATTCGTCTCAGTGTCGTGGGCCGAGCGGATCGCAATGGCCGCCTGCGCCGGCGATGAGCCATTTTTGGCCGAGGAGCGGATCATGCAGGACATGAGCGAAACGGCGGGCAAGACTTGGCCAAGACTCGGGCAAGACTTGGGCGGGCAAGACTTGGGCGGGCAAGACTTGGGCGGGCAAGACTTGGGTGGCCGGCAAGACCTGGGTGCTGACATTAACATCGATAGCGTCGTTCATGGTCGCGCTCGACGCATTGGTGGTCACGACTGCGCTGAGCACGATCCGGATTGATCTTCGCGCCTCGATTGAAGCGCTGGAGTGGACGGTCAATGCCTATAACCTGAGCTTCGCCGTGCTGTTGCTCACCGGCGCGGCGCTCGGCGACCGCCTGGGGCGCCGGCGCATGTTCGCGGCCGGCCTCGCCTTGTTCGTCGTGGCCTCGGCGGCGTGTGCATTGGCCGGCAACATCGGCGCGCTGATCGCCGCGCGCGCGGTTCAGGGCGCCGGCGCGGCGCTGGTCATGCCGCTGGCGATGGCTCTTCTGAGCGCGGCATTCCCGCGCGAGGAACGTGCCAAGGCGCTGGGCATATTCAGCGCCGTTACCGGGCTGGCCCTCATTGCCGGCCCCGTTGCCGGCGGCGCAATCGCCGAGGGTTTTGCTTGGCAGTGGATCTTCTGGATCAACTTGCCGATCGGCCTGATCGTCATTGCGCTCATCCGCCGTCATATCCGCGAGAGCGTCGGGCCCGGGACCGGCATCGATATCGCCGGCCTCATGCTCGTCACCGCGGCGGCGATGGGCGTGGTCTGGGGATTGATGCGCGCCAACAGTGCGGGCTGGCTGAGCCTCGAAGTCGTGTCGGCGCTCGCGGTGGGCATTGTTCTCGCCACAGCCTTCGTCGTCTGGGAACTGCGCGCACGCGAGCCGATGGTGCCGATGCGACTTTTCCGCTCGCGCGCGTTTTCTTCGGGGCTCGTCGCGAGCTTCCTGTTCTATGCGGCGATGTACGGTACCTTGTTCTTACTGCCGCAGTTCCTACAGGTCGCCCAGGGTTTTGGGCCGTTCGGCGTCGGCTTGCGACTGCTGCCCTGGACCGCCACCCTGTTCGTCTTCGCCCCGCTTGGCGGCAGCCTTGTCAACCGCCTCGGCGAGCGGCTGCTGGTCGTGGTCGGGCTCATGCTGCAGGCCATTGGCACGGCGTGGATAGCGCTGATCGCTACGCCCGGGCTCGCTTACATCGATCTCGTCGCGCCACTGATCGTCACCGGCGCCGGTGTCTCCATGGCGATGCCGGCCGCGCAGAACGCGGTCTTGGGCGCGGTTGCGCCGAGCGAGATCGGCAAGGCCTCCGGCATTTTCAACATGGCGCGCTTTCTCGGCGGCGTGTTCGGAGTGACGGTCCAAGTCGCGGTCTTCGCGGCGATCGGAAACTTCGGCTCGCCGCAAGCGTTCGGCACTGGCTTCGTTGCGGCAATGGGAGCCGCGGCCGCAATGTCGCTCTTGGCCGCGCTCGCGGGTCTGCGGCTACCGGGGCGGCGCGCCGTGGCGCTCGTGTCCGCCAATGCAAGAGAGCCGCAACCCGTATCTTAGCTCGCCTCGCGCAGCTTCACCGCGCCTTCCAGATCCACCGAGACCAGCTGCGACACCCCGCGCTCCGCCATGGTGACGCCGTAGAGGCGGTTCATGCGCGCCATGGTGATGGGATTGTGGGTGATGATGACGAAGCGGGTGTCGGTCGAGCGCGTCATCTCGTCGAGCAGGTCGCAGAAGCGCTCGACGTTGTAGTCGTCGAGCGGGGCGTCGACCTCGTCGAGCACGCAGATCGGCGCCGGATTGGTCAGGAACACGGCAAAGATCAGCGCCAGCGCGGTGAGCGCCTGCTCGCCGCCGGAGAGGAGCGACAGCGTGGTCGGCTTCTTGCCCGGCGGCTTGGCCATGATTTCCAGGCCGGCTTCGAGCGGATCTTCGCTTTCGATGAGCTGCAATTCGGCATTGCCGCCGCCGAACAATTCGCCGAACAGCTTTTTGAAGTTCTCGTTGACGATCGTGAACGAGGAGAGCAGGCGCTCGCGCGCCTCGCTGTTGAGGCTGAGCACGCCTTGGCGCAGCCGGCGGATCGCTTCGACCAGGTCGTCGCGCTCGCTAGCGAGCTTGACGTGCTGCTCCTCGACCTCGCGCAACTCCTGCTCGGCGAGCAGGTTGACCGCGCCGAGGCGCTCGCGCTCGCGGTGGATGCGCTCAAGCCGGCCTTCGACATCGGCGACCGACGGCAGCTCGGCGCCGGGTTTTATCTCGGCAAGCTCGGCGGTGCCGGCCGGCTCGACTTCGAGCCGCTCGCGGACTTCGTGGGCGAGGTCGGCGAGCCGGCGTTTGGCGGCGTCGCAGCGTTCCTCGCCGCGCGCGGCTTCGGCGCGCGCTTCGCCGACCGCTTCAAGCGCCGCGCGCGCGACCTTGTCGGCCTCCGCAAGCTCGTTCTCGGCGGCGGCGAGCTTGTCGGCATCGGCGCGGCGCGCGGCGGTGGCGGTTTCGATCTCGCCGATCAGCGCCTGGCGCTGGGAAGCGAATTTTTCCGGCGCGCTCGCCAACTCGGCGCGCTCGTGCGAGGCTTCCTCGACTCGCTGGCCGATGGTCGCGATCTGGGTCGCCGCGTTGTCCTTGCGCTCGTTCCAGGCTTGCCGCTCTTCGGCGATGGCTTGCAGCCGGCGGTTGGCAAGCTCGGCTTCGCGCATGATCGCCTGCGCCTCGACGCGGACTTCGGCGAGCGCGCCGCGGTCGGTGGCGATGACGTCGTTGATCGCGGCGAGCTTGGCTTCGAGGTCGACGGTCGCCGGCAAGGCGGCGAGCGCCGCGGTTGCTTCGCGCTGCCCGGCGAGCGCTTCGTCACAGCCGGCGCTGATCCGCCCGCGCGCTTCCTGCAGCGCCGAAATGCGCGCCGCATTGCGGGCGATCTCGCGTTCGGCCGCGGTGTGCTCTTCGCGGGCGTTATCGGTCAGGCGCTGCGCATCGCGCCACTGCATGCGCGCTTGCACTTCGGCTGCGGCAGCGGCTGTGACCGCGGCCTCGGCGCGTTCGAGGGTTTGGCGCTTCGCCGCAACATCGGCGCGAGCCGCCTCGAGCTCGCCTTCGATCGCCTGGAGCCGGCCGCGTTCGGCCAGTCGCCGCGCCGCGCCGGTCGGCGCATGCGCGGCGGCGGCAAAACCATCCCAGCGCCAATAGTCGCCTTCGCGCGACACCAGCCGCTGGCCGGGCTTGAGCAGCGTCGCAAGCTGCGCTCCCGCAGCGCGGTCGACGACGCCGATCTGCGCCAGGCGGCGGGCGAGTTGCGGCGGCGCCTGAACGTATTGCGCCAGCGCGGTGACGCCGTCGGGGAGTTGTGGATCGGACGGATCGACGGTGGCGCCGGCCCAATGCATCGGCGCTGTTTCATCAAGCGGCGCATCGAGATCGTCGCCGAGCACGGCGCCCAGCGCCTTCTCGAAACCATTGTCGACCACCAGGGAGTCGGCGACCGGCGGCCAGAGATTCTTGCTCTCGACCGCGAACAGTTTTGCGATGGTTTTTGCCTCGGTTTCCAGCCGCTGCACGCCGCGCTCGGCGGTGGCGAGCGGCTCGCGCGCGGCATCGATCTCGGTGCGGGCCTGGGTATGCGCGACTTCGGCGCCGCGCGCGGTGGTTTCAGCTTCGGCGAGCGCCGCATGAGCTGTGGCGAGCGCGGTGCCCAGCGTCGCCAGGTCGGGCTCGCCGCTGCCGGTCGCGATCAGGCCGGCTTCGATATTGGCAAGCTCGGCCTTAAGCCGCGCACTGCGCTGCTCGTGATCGGCCAACGCCGTTTGCAGTTGATTGCGCCGCGCCGCGAGGTCCGCCAGCGCGCCGGTCAGCTCGGCGAAGGATTTTTCGGAAGCCGAGAGCGCGGCATCCGCCTGGGCGACGCGCGCGTTGACGCCGGTCAGGCGCTCGGCGCTGGCATGGGCTTCGGCGGTGAGCGCGGTCTCCTCGAGATCGAGCCGGTGCAACGCCGTTTCGGCATCGGCGGCGAGTTTTCCCTCGCGCGCAAGGTCGGCGGCAAATTGCTCGAGCCGGCGATCGAGCTCCTCGATGCGCTCCTTGGCGCGGGCTTCCTCGCGCTCGAGCGTCTCGCGCGCGATGATGAGTCGCTGCAATGCCGCGGCCGCCCTGGCCTCGGCCTCGCGGAGCGCCGGCAGCCCGGCCGCGACCTCGGTCTGGCGCGTATTGGCTATAACGTCTGCTCGCTGGTGCGCGCGGCGACGACGCGGACCGCCTCATCCTTGGTCCGCTCCGCCTCGCCGACTTCGGTCTGCGCGGCGAGCCAGCGCAGGTGAAACAACAGCGCCTCGGTGCGGCGCACCTGGCCGGAAATATTGCGGTAGCGCACCGCCTGGCGGGCCTGGGTTTTCAGCGAAGCGACCTGCGCCGCGAGCTGGCCGATGACGTCTTCGACCCTGGACAGATTGTGCTCGGCGGCCTTGAGCCGCAGCTCCGCCTCGTGGCGGCGCGCATGCAGGCCGGAAATGCCGGCGGCCTCTTCCAGCACGCGGCGGCGCTGGTCGGGCCGTGCCTGGATGATCTCGCCGATGCGGCCCTGATGGACCAGCGCCGGCGAGCGCGAGCCGGTCGAGGCGTCGGCGAACAGCACGGTGACATCGCGGGCGCGCACCTCGCGGCCGTTGACGCGGAAGGTCGAGCCCTGCTCGCGCATGATGCGGCGCGACACTTCCAGCGTTTCGGAATCGTTGAAGGCCGAGGGCGCCTTGCGGTCGCTGTTGTCGATCGACACCGCCACTTCGGCGTGGTTGCGCGCCGGCCGCTCGGTGTTGCCGGAAAAGATCACGTCGTCCATCTCGGACCCGCGCATGGCCTTGTAGGAGGCTTCCCCCATGACCCAGCGCACGGCCTCGACCAGATTGGATTTGCCGCAGCCGTTCGGACCGACGACACCGGTCAGCCCGGGTTCGATCACAAAGTCGGTCGGTTCGACGAAGGACTTGAAGCCGATCAGGCGCAGCCGCGTGAGCTTCATACCGGTGTTATTTCCATCCCCCAAGCTGCGGCCGCGAAGGGAATCGTTAACGGCTCACGCCCTTTGTGGCGCGTGAATCGTGCCGCATCGGCGCGGAGAATGAATCGTCGTGAGTTCCAAGCGCAACAGGGCGGCGGCGTTATCCAGACCTTCGCAGGCTCCGCAGCCCCGTCGGCGGTGCCGCGCCGGCCGGCCGGCGAGCCCGGTCAGTGGCAAAAAACCCTTATCCTTCCTTGAGATAGGGGTCGATCTCCTTGGCCATGGCCTCGATCGATAGATCGCCGACCAGCCGCTTGCCGTTGATGAAAAAGGTCGGCGTGGAATTGACGCCGAGCTTGTTCACGGCGTGGTCGCGCACCGCCTGGATGTTGTCGAGCACCTTCTGATTCGCCAGGCAGGCGTTGAAGGATTCCTCGGTGAAGCCGAACTGCTTGGCGATCGCCTTGAGCGGCTCGATCGGTTTCTGCACGACCCAATCGGCCTGTTTGGCGAACAGCGTTTCGACGACCGACTCGTATTTGTCCTTGCCGGCGCAGCGCGCCAGCATGAAGCCGGCCGCGGCCAGCGCATCGAGCGGGAACTCGCGCATCACGTAGCGCACCTTGCCGGTATCGATGTAGCGCTTCTTCAGCTCCGGCAGCGTCGTCTCCTCGAAATGCGCGCAGTGCGGGCACGTCATCGAGGCATATTCGATGATGGTCACCGGCGCCTTGTCGGAACCGATCATGACGTCGCCGGCCGGGCCCGCATGGGCCAGATCCTCGGGCGAAGGATTGGTATCGGCGGCAAGAGCGAGCGTGGTGAAGGGCGGCAGGATGCCTGCCGAGACTGCGGCCGCGCCGAGCGCAAGCACTGCACCTGGTTGTCAATAATTCGCGACGAGTGAGCGACACAGAATGCTCCTGGTTTGCTGATCGGATTTCTACCGCAACGTGGATTTTCTACTGCAACAATGTGGCATTAGCACGCCAATGCGCCAAGCCCGCTTCACCAGGTCCGCCCGCGCGCGATCGCGTGGTCGACCGGCATCGGCGCCGGGTCATTTTTCCGCTGTAATCAAAAGCGCTTGTCATGGGCGATGGACCCGCCGCACCCCGTCGAGACCGCTCAAAAGATCGACCGTCGCCAAATCGTGATGCATGGCGCGGCCGTGACTGCGGCTTTGCTGACATTGCTGCCCAAATTCGCGGCGGCGTACACCGACGCGGCACGAAGCGCCGAACCACTGGTCATTGCGGTGCCGGAGATTTTGCCCGGCACGGCGGACGAGGGCGAGATCGCCCACGACATGACCCAGGTTGTTATCGGCGATCTGCGGCAGAGCGGCCGTTTCACCCTCATCGATCCGGCCGCCGCCGGCAAGATTGCGGATGTCGACATCGTGCCGAATTTCGCCGAATGGCGCGCACTTGGCGTCCGGGCCCTCGTCACCGGAAGGGTCGGGCGCGAGCAGCAAAGGCTGCGCACGGAGTTCCGCCTGTGGGATGTCGAGGCCGGCCAGCACTTGTCCGGAGAACTTCATTTCGCCGCTCCCGAAGAGTGGCGCAAGGTCGGTCACGTTATTGCCGACAGTATCCTCGAGCACCTGACCGGCGCGCGGGGTCATTTCGCAGACTGACCGCGCCATTGCCCGGCTAGAGCCGGCCGGCTTCAGCCGCGTTTGACCGCCGCGCCGAGCCGGGCCAGCGCCTGGCGCAGATCGTCGTCGGCGATGTCCGGCAAGCTCGCGGCCAGCCGCGCGACTGCGGCCGGATCGCTGGTCTTTACCGGCTTGCGCGTGGCGCGCCGCAGCGGCGCCTGGCGCAGCGCGATGCGGGCGATGGCGCGCCAGCCGAGGAACTGGTTGACCCGCTCGCAGATCACATTGATGGAATGCTGAATCTCGATCGCCGCCGGGCCCTCGACGCGGAGCACCAGGGTGCCGGGTTCGCGCTCCTCGCCGTCGGCCGGGCGCTGCCATTGGATTTTGATCGGCTCGCTGCGCGCGGCAATGTCGGCGCCGACGATCTCGGTCCAGCGCGTCACCAGTTCGGCCGAGGCAAAGCCCTGCTTGCGTGAAGGTTTCGCCCACGGCCTTGCCGACGAGATCGCGCAGCGGCTTGGCGAAGGAGCGGGAGGGCTTGTTCATGATGCGGTGCTCTGTCATCCCTCGGCCGGAACCTTGACGATGACTTCAGCAGCAACCGTAGCAGGCAAGCCCGTGGCGCGACAGCGCGGCAAGCGCCGGGCGGCCGAGTCATGCCCGCAACCCACCGCTTTGCTGGCCTGGTACGACCGCCATCGCCGCAAGCTGCCGTGGCGCGCGCCGCCCGGCCAACGCGCCGATCCGTACCGGGTCTGGCTGTCCGAAATCATGCTGCAACAGACCACGGTCAAGGCCGTCGCGCCCTATTACGCGCGTTTCCTGCAGCGCTGGGGCGACGTGCACGCGCTGGCGGCGGCGCCGCTCGATGACGTGCTCAAAACCTGGGCCGGGCTCGGCTATTACGCCCGCGCGCGAAACCTGCACGCCTGCGCCCGCGCCGTGGTCGAGCGGCACGGCGGCAAATTCCCGGCGAGCGATGCGGAGCTGCGCGCGCTGCCCGGCATCGGCGATTACACCGCCGCCGCCATCGCGGCGATCGCGTTCGATCTGCCGGCGACGCCGGTCGACGGCAATATCGAGCGCGTGGTCGCGCGGCTTTACGCGGTCACGACGCCGCTGCCCGCCGCCAAGCCGGAGATCCGCCGGCTCGCGGCCGGCCTCACGCCGCGGCACCGTGCCGGCGATTTCGCCCAAGCCATGATGGATCTCGGCGCCACCCTCTGCACGCCGAAGAATCCGGCCTGCGCCTTGTGCCCGTGGAACGAAGCCTGCGCCGCCTACGCGCGCGGCGAAGCGGAATCATTGCCACGGCGCACGCCGAAACGCGAAGGTGCGCTGCGCCGCGGCGCGGCTTTTGTCGCGCGCCGGGCGGACGGCATGGTGTTGGTGCGAACGCGGCCGGCGAAAGGGCTCCTTGGCGCCATGACCGAAGTGCCGACGACGGAGTGGCAGCACGATTTCGACGAAGGCAAAGCGCGCGCAGGCGCGCCGCGTTTTGCGGCAACGAAACCGCAAAAGCGCACAGCGTGGCGGAAGGTCGCCGGCGTGGTGCGCCACGTGTTCACGCACTTTCCGTTGGAGCTCTCGGTTTACGCAGCCGATATTCCGGCGCGCACGCCTGCACCGTCCGGCACGCGCTGGGTCGCGCTCGCGTCGCTTGCCGGCGAGGCTTTGCCGAGCGTCATGCGCAAGGTCGTGGCGCACGCGCTTCCAGCAGACTGAATACCAACTTAAATTCAAACCGCGAAAGGAAACGCCATGACAATCCAACGTCACGACACCGGGCCGCGCATGAGCAAGGCCGTGGTCCACGGCGACACGGTCTATCTCGCCGGCATCGTCGCCGACGCGCCCAAGGGCAAGAGCATGGCCGAGCAGACCAAAAGCATCCTCTCCCAGATCGACGGCTTTTTGGCCCAGGCCGGCACCGACAAGAGCAAGCTGCTCTCGGCCAATATCTGGATCACCGACATGGCGAAGTTCGCCGAGATGAACGCGGTGTGGGACGCCTGGGTGTCGCCCGGCAACACGCCGGCGCGCGCCACCGTCGAGGCCAAGCTCGCCTCGCCCGACTATGTGGTCGAGATCATGGTGGTCGCCGCGCGATGAGCGCGCAGCCCGGCATACTCGCGATCTTCAACGATTGCCGCGCCGGGCGCGAGGCGGAATTCGAAGCCTGGTTCCAGGGCGAGCATCTCATCGAGCGGCTCGCCGTGCCGGGCTTTCTGTTCGGCCGCCGCCACAAGGCGATTGCCGGCGCGCCGGGCTATTTCAATTTCTACATGGTCGAAACGCCCGAGGTGCTCACCTCAAGACCTTATCTCGAACGGCTCGACAATCCGACGCCGATGACGCGCACGATCATGTCGGAGGTTTTCGTCAACATGAACCGCACGGTGTGCCGGCGCATCGATCCGGCGCGGCAGTTTCCGCGGCGCCTTCACCGTCGCCGCGCGGTTCAACCAGACACCGGACGAGACGGCGCTGGCGGGCGCGCTGGAAAGAACTCGCGGCCGACACGGCGGTGGCCGGCGGAGAAATATGGCTGGCGCTCGATGCCGCCGCCATGCCGGTGTCGATGGAAGAAAAATTGCGCGGCGGGGATAAGAAAATTGCCGGCGCGCTGCTGATCGATACGCTTTATGAAGAGGGTGCGCAGGCCGTCGGCGCGCAATTGGCCAAGCAATTCCCGCAAGCCGATATCGGGATCTTTCGCGTGCTCTGCCAAATCGGGAGGGGCGATTTATGAAAGCACTGTTGCCGCTGGCGGAAACCATCGCGCAGCGCCTGATCGCGCGCCGCGAGACCATCGCCATCGCCGAATCCTCAACTGGCGGGCTTGTCTCCGCAGCCTTGCTGGCGGTGCCGGGCGCCTCGGCCTACTTTCTCGGCGGCGCGGTGGTCTACACCAAGGCGTCGCGCGCAGCCTTGCTCGGCATCGGCGACGCCGAGATGCAGGGCTTGCGACCGGCGACCGAAGCCTATGCGCTGCTGCTGGCACGCCGCATGCGCGAGCGCCACGGCGCGGCCTGGGGTTTTGGCGAAACCGGCGCCACCGGACCGAGCGGCAACCGTTACGGTGATCCGGCTGGCCACACCTGCATCGCGGTTGCGGGTGCAGCTCAGGCCGGTCTTGCCGAGCGCGCGATCACGCTGCGCACCGGCAGTGCCGAGCGGCTTGCGAACATGGACGCCTTCGCCAAACGCGCGCTCGAACTGCTCGTTGAAGTCATACCCGTAGCGTAGCAGGCCGCTTACTCGGCGGCTTCCGCCATTGCTGAGCGCACCTGCGCGCGCAGCGTGTCGATCACGGTCAAGCCCTTCGGCGTCTCGATGTGCCAGAAGGTCCAGCCGTTGCAGGCTTCCAGCCCTTGCGCTAGCGCGCCGATGCGGTGGATCGAGCCGACCGCCCCGTCGAGCGCGATGGCGCCGTCGGCGCGGACCAGCGCGCGGTGGCGGCGCTTGGCGTCGGTGAGTTTTATGCCGGGCGAGATCATGCCGCGCTCGATCAGCACTGCGAACGGCACCCGCGGCGCTTCGCGCGCGGTCATGAAGGTGGCGAGTGAAGGCTCGGGCATCGGCTCGATCGCGGCGATGCGCTTCTCCGCCGCGGCGGCGTATTCCTTCTCGCGCTCAAAGCCGATGAAGCGCCGGCGCAGGCGCTGCGCCACCGCGCCGGTGGTGCCGGTGCCGCAGAACGGGTCGAGCACGAGGTCGTCGGGCCGCGACGCCGCCAAGATAACGCGCGCCAACAGCGCTTCGGGCTTTTGCGTCGGATGCAGCTTCTTGCCGTCGCGGCCTTTGAGCCGTTCCTCGCCGGTGCACAGCGGAAACAGCCAATCGGAGCGCATCTGGATATCGTCGTTGCCCGCCTTGAGCGCCTCGTAGTTGAACGTATAATCCTTGGCCGGAGCCTGCCGCGCCGCCCAGATCAGTGTCTCGTGGGCGTTGGTGAAGCGGCGGCCGCGGAAATTCGGCATCGGGTTGGATTTGCGCCAGACGATGTCGTTGAGGATCCAGAAGCCCATATCCTGGAGCACGGTGCCGACGCGAAAGATGTTGTGATAGGAGCCGATCACCCACAGCGTGGCGGTGGGCTTCATCAGGCGGCGGCAGGCGGTGAGCCAGGCGCGGGTGAAATCGTCATAAGCGGAGAAACTGGAGAACTTGTCCCAATCGTCGTCGACGGCATCGACGCGGGAATTGTCGGGACGCTTGAGGTCGCCTTGCAGCTGCAGATTATACGGCGGGTCGGCGAAGACGAGATCGACGCAAGCTGCCGGCAGCTTCGCCATCTCGGCAACGCAATCGCCGACGACGATGCGCGGCGAGGGAACGGACTCAAAACTCACGCGGGGCGCCCTTACGGACGCCCCGCGACGCGACACAACCATGACTTAGAACTCTGACTCAGGCGACGCTGGCCGGCGACGCGGGACCTACAACCGACAAAACGGATGATGCCGTGCCAAGGTAAAAAAACGCTTTACTTGTGAGCCGCCGTGCTAGGCAATAAATGCCGGGAAACACTTGGTTAATCACATGCGAACGGCGCTGCGGTTGTACCGAAATGAGTCACAGTGAAAGTGGCGCGCGACACGCGCAAAGGAGAATGAGCAATGCGCACCGATGATTTGCGTCCCAGCAGCAACGTCGAGGACGATCGCGAACTGAGCGCGTCGCGCGGCGGCGGCGGCATGCCGGGCGGCGCCGGCGGCCTCGGCATCGGAACGGTCATCATCATCGGACTGATCAGCTGGTATTTCGGCATCGACCCGAGCGTGCTGCTCAACGGCGCGCAAATTCTCACCGGCGGCGGCTCGCCGACGCAGCAAACCCAGCCGGCTCCGGACGTCTCGGCCGGCACGCCGACCGACGCCACCGGCAGGTTCGTGGCGCTGGTGCTCGGCGACACCGAGGATCGCTGGACCGAGATGTTCGCCGCAAGCGGCCGGACCTATCACCCGCCGAAGCTGCGGCTGTTCTCCGGCAGCGAGCCGACGCCCTGCAACTTCGCCAAATCGGCCCAGGGGCCGTTCTACTGTCCGCTCGACAAGCGCATCTATCTCGACACCTCGTTCTTCGACGACATGCAGCACAAGTTCCGCGCTTGCTCGGACAGCAACGCCTGCAAATTCGCCGAGGCCTATGTGATCGCCCACGAGGTTGGCCATCACGTCCAGGACGAGCTCGGCATCCTGCCGCAGGTCCGGCAGGCGCAGCAGGCTGCTGCCAACAAGGTCGAGGCGAACGAGCTCCAGGTGCGCATCGAGCTGCAGGCCGACTGCCTCGCCGGCGTGTGGGCGAACCGCGCCCAGCAGAAGCACAATTTCCTCGACCCCGGCGACGTCGATCAGGCCTTGCAGACCGCGACCGCGATCGGCGACGACCGGCTGCAGAAGGAGATGCAGGGCTATGTGGTGCCCGACTCCTTCACCCACGGCACGTCCGAGCAGCGCAAGCGCTGGTTCTCCAACGGCTTCAACAGCGGCCAGGTCTCGGCCTGCGATACGATCTCGGCGAAGTCGCTCTGATCCAACCTCTCCCCGCGCGCGGGGAGGGGGAGGCACGCGCCGCTTGCCCGAGAACGCATCGCCAGTCTAAATTTCACGGCGGGGAAACGCAGGCTCCCCTTCAGACGCAATCATCCGTCCAAGCTCTGTGCAACACTCGGCGTCTCGAGGAGATTGCGCGTGGATGGAACAGCCTCACAACGGTCGGACATTACGCTGCTGCTGGTCGCCCGCGGCGTGCGTGGCTTCGGCGACGGCTTTAGCACCATCGTGCTGCCGGCCTATCTGGTGGCAATAGGCTTCGGCACGGTCGAGATCGGCATCGTGGCGGCGGCCTCGCTGTTCGGCTCGGCGCTGCTCACGCTCGGCGTTGGCGTGCTCGCTCCGCGCTATGAGCTGCGCCATCTCTTGATGGCCGGTGCCGTGCTGATGGCGGCGACCGGCGCCGCGCTGAGCGGCGAAGATTTATGGTGGATCGTCATCGTCTGCTTCATCGGCACGATCAATGCGTCGAGCGGCGATATCGGCCTGATGGTGCCGCTCGAGCATACCATGCTGGCGCGTAGCGCCGCCGACCGCGAGCGCACCAAGGTGTTCGCGCGTTATAGCCTGATCGGCGCCATGTCGAGCGCGGCGGGCGCACTCGCTGCCGCCGTGCCCGACCTGATGGTCGGCGCCGGCATCGGCAAGATCACGGCGTTCAAGCTGATGTTCTGCTGCTATGGCGCGCTCGGTCTGGTGGCCGCGGCGCTCTATCGCTACTTGCGGCAAAGCCGCACCGAGGAGCGTCACGTCAGCACGCCGCTCGGTCCGTCGCGCGGCATGGTCTACAAGCTCGCGGCGCTGTTCAGCCTCGACGCCTTTGCCGGCGGCTTCGTCGTGCAGTCGCTCTTGGCGCTATGGCTGTTCGAGCATTTCGGCCTGTCGCTGTCCGCCGCCGGCCTGTTCTTTTTCTGCACCAGCGTGCTGAGCGCTTTGTCGTTTCCGCTGGCAAGCTGGCTCGCCCGGCATTTTGGCCTCGTCAACACCATGGTGTTCACCCATATCCCGTCGAGCCTGTGCCTCATGGCGGCGGCGTTTGCGCCGAATCTCGCCGTCGTTCTCGGCCTGCTCCTGGTGCGTGCGGCGCTGGCGCAGATGGACGTGCCGACGCGTACCTCCTACGTCATGGCCGTGGTGACGCCCGAGGAGCGCGCATCGGCCGCGAGCGTCACGGCGGTGCCGCGCAGCCTTGCCTCGTCGCTCAGCCCGGCCTTTGCCGGTGCGTTGTTTGCTTCGGCCTTTCCGGGCCTACCGCTTCTGCTGTGCGGCAGCCTCAAGATCGTCTACGACCTGGCGCTCCTTTACACCTGCCGCCACGTCAAGCCGCCGGAGGAAAGCCCCGGCAATGCGGTGTAAGGCGGGCGATCCGCCGGGTGCTTTGCATCGGGCCGCCGGGGGCCGTAATGTAGGGGTTAGTAAAGGTGTACCGATGCCCGGGCTCGACGAGACCAAGCAATTCGTGCCGCTGAAAATCGCGGTGCTGACGATTTCCGACAGCCGCTCGCTCAAGGACGACAAATCGGGGGCGGTGCTGGTCCAGCGCATCGTCGCCGCCGGCCATTACGTCGCCGAGCGCAGCATCGTCACCGACGACATCGAGGCGATCCGCAACCGGGTCAAAGCCTGGGTCGCCGATCCGGTGATCGACGTCATCATCACCACCGGCGGCACCGGCTTCACCGGCCGCGACGTCACCCCGGAGGCGATCGAGCCATTGTTCGACAAGAAGATGGACGGTTTCTCGGCGCTATTCCTGGTGGTGAGCTTCCCCAAGATCGGCACCTCGGCCATCCAATCGCGCGCCACTGCCGGCGTCGCCGGCTCGACCTACATCTTTTGCCTGCCGGGCTCGCCCGGCGCCTGCAAGGACGCCTGGGACGAAATTTTGGTGCACCAGCTCGATTACCGCTACGGGCCGTGCAATTTCGTCGAGATCATGCCGCGGCTCGACGAGCACTTGCGCCGGCCGAAGGCGAGCGGAGCGACGGTGTAACCGACCTGTCATGCCCCGCGAAGGTGGGGTACCCAGTAATCTCGACGTTAGAGTTCAATCTCGGAAGGGCGATTACTGGATCATCCGCCTTCGCGGATGATGACAATGACTAAAACTCCAAATCCCAATGCTCGCTAATCACCGGCGGGCCCCAGCTCTTATGCCGCTCGGTACGCACGAGCTTGAAGCCGGCTTTCTCGTAAATATGCCGCGCCGCGGTCAGCACCGAGTGGGTCCATAGCGTGACTTTCTTGTAGCCGGCGCGGCGGGCGAAGCGCAGGCATTCGTCGACGAGGCGGGCGCCGAGGCCGAGCCCGCGCGCTTTCGGGTCCACCAGCAGCAGGCGGATGCGGGCAACCGTCGCCGAATCCTTGGCGAGGAATATGCAGCCGACATTCTCGCCGTCCATCTCGGCGATCCAGCAGCGCTCGCGCTTGGCGTCGAATTTGTTGACGAAATCGGCGACGATTTGCGCGCACACGCCTTCGAACGGCTCGTGCCATCGATATTCCTGGGCGTAGAGCTCGGCATTGCGCTTGACGATCCAGCCGAAATCGCCGGGCCGCGGCGCGCGCAGGATGTAGCCGGGCTGCGGTGCCGTTTCGCCGCGCAGCAGCGTCTCGATCGTCGTCATGGCCGCGATCAGCCGGGCCTGTTCGCCGGGCTCGAGCTTGCCGAGCAAGGCGCCGGTATCGCGTTGCGAGCGCCGTTCGAGCGGCGCATAGGCTTTGCGGCCGCGCGCCGACAATCGCAGATGGCTTTGCCGGGCATCGCGCGCCGAGGCTTTTCGTTCGATCAAGCCGCGCTTCTCGAAATTGCGCAGCACGCGGCTCAGATACCCGGCATCGAGATCGAGCGCGCGGCCGATCGTCGGTCGCGGTCGACGAGCGGCCGCTGGCGATCTCGTAAAGCACCCGCGCCTCGCCGAGCGAATAGGGGCTGTCGAGAAAGGTTTTGCGCAGCACGCCGATCTGCCGCGTGTAGAAGCGGTTGAAGCCGCGGACCGCGGCGATGCGTTGGTCGCGTTGCCGGATGGCCGTCATGGCGCAAGCCTCGGACAGATACTTGACTTAGTCAAGTATCTGTCCGGCTACAGCGCGCTATAGGCGATGCTGGGCAGCCGCACGATCCGCCGCCGGCCGATGCGGCGGATGAGGTCGGTCTCGGCATTGGCGGCGGTCTCGGAATGGCCGCCAAGCGCCGCATAAAACTCTTTCGCAATCAAAAGACCCTGCTCGGGCCGCGGCCGCGCGCCGAGCGCAGTGGCCAACAGCGAAAGCGCATCGCGCAATCCGGACTGCATCGGAGCGCCGCGGCGGAATACCGCCGCGCAATCCGGCCGCGCAGCCAGCTCGACGAAGCGTCGCGCGTCGCCGGTCCACGGCGCATCGAGCACGGTTCCCGGCCGCAGGAACAACAGCCAGTGCGCGCGCGCTTTGCCGGCCGCGCTTTTCAGTCGCTGCGCCGTCGTGCCGTCGGTGACCATGAAATTGCAGCCGGCGACTTCCGCCACAGCCGCGGTGTCGTCGCTCGATCCGCCGTCGGCCACCAGCACTTCGCGGATGATGCCGGCGGTCGCGCCGGATACGAGGGCCGCCAAGGTCGGCACCACGGCGCGTTCCGAATCCTTGGTCGCGATGATGACGCTCAGCATGCGCTGCGCTGTCCGCAGTCGCTTGGCCGCGCCGCCTGAGGTAACGCGAGAAAGAGCCGGGCCTGCATCGTTTCCATCGGATCCGTCGTTGTCCCGGCAAGCTCATAGGCCCGGGCGGGGCCGGTTCCAAGGTTGTCCCCAGTCACGACAATTTGTTCTTGTTTTGTTCACGCGGAAGGATTAGCTTACGGCCATGAGTTCGATGTCCGCCTTGAAGCGCCCGCCGGCTCCGCTGCCCTCCACGCCGGCGGGCGAGCCGGGAAATTTGGTCGACCGCGAGCGCCGGCGCGGCCGCGGCACGGTGTCGAACGCGTCGGGCCGTTATGAGCCGCTAGCGCGGGTGGCCTTCGACGACGGGTGGCAGGGCCTGGAGGATCTGCCGCCGTTCAAGACCACGGTGACGGCGGATGCGACGCGGAAAATCATCACCCGCAACGATTCGCCGGATATTTCCTTCGACCGCTCGATCAATCCGTATCGCGGCTGCGAGCACGGCTGCGTCTATTGTTTCGCGCGGCCGACGCACGCCTATCTCGGCCTGTCGCCGGGGCTGGATTTTGAATCAAAACTGTTCATGAAGCCGAACGCGCCGGAATTGCTGGAGCGCGAATTGTCGGCGCCGAGCTATGTGCCGAAAATCATCGCCATCGGCACCAATACCGATCCGTATCAGCCGATCGAGCGGCGCTATAAGATCATGCGCCGCATCCTCGAAGTGCTGGACAGTGCCGGCCATCCGGTCGGCATCGTGACCAAATCGGCGCTGGTGTTGCGCGATCTCGATATTCTGGCGCGCATGGCCAAGCGCGATCTGGTCAAGGTCGCGCTTTCGGTCACCACGCTGGACGCAAAATTGGCGCGGACCATGGAGCCGCGCGCCGCGACGCCGCCGCGCCGGCTCGAGACGTTGCGACAACTGGTCAAGGCCGGCGTGCCGGCGACTGTCATGGTGGCGCCGGTCATCCCGGCGCTCAACGACGACGAGATCGAGCGGATCCTCGAAGCGGTGGCGGCGGCCGGCGTGCGCAATGCCGGCTACGTGCTGCTGCGGCTGCCGCTCGAAGTGCGGGATCTATTCCGCGAATGGCTGATGACGAATTTCCCCGACCGTTACCGCCACGTCTTCAAGCTCATCCGCGACATGCGCGGCGGCAAGGATTACGATTCGACCTTCGGCCAGCGGCAGACCGGAACCGGTCCGATCGCCTGGATGATCGGCCGCCGCTTCGAAGTCGCCTGCGAAAAGCTCGGCTTCAACGCGGCCAAGCACAAGATCACCACCGAGCATTTCCGCCCGCCGCGGCCGGGAGCGAAGCAGCTCGATTTGTTCTAGCGCACGTATTCATAAAATGCTGAAGGCGCAATATGGCAAATGCCTATTGCGCCGCACGGGCTGTCTTTCCCAAGGTGAATTCAGGCCTGCGCAGACCCATCGCAATCCAGGCGGCGATCAGCTTCAACATGAACTTGCCGGAGCGGCCACCATGATTCGGCAGGTCATCGCCAAGCTCGACGCCGACGCGCCGCTCATTTGTCATGACCCGCATTTCAAGTGGCGGTGCGCCTGTCGGAACGCGGTTCCGGTAGATCGACAGCCAGTGCCCTTTGGTGAAGTCAAGGAACATTGCCGAATTGCAGCAAGTGGCAACAACCCGTCGGGTCGGGGAATCAGGTTTGAGCCGGTGCTCTTCAAGATACTCCTGCCCCGTTACGCAGTGCACTCGATCCTTTCGATATAGGACAAAGCCTGTTCCACTGTCGGGATCGAGCACGCGCGGCGCGGAAGTCAGCTGCTCGAACCGGCGTCCGGCTTCTTGGCAGCTCGTGCAATAGCAGGAGCAGGTCAGAATCGGCGGACCTGATGCCTCGAATTTCACCTTGCCGCATTGGCATATCGCGGAAAGGCGTTCGTGCTGCTTCCGATTCACTGGATTTCCATTCTAAGCGGATCCGACGGCGCTAATTTATGATTGTCCGCTACTCACGCGACGGGACATTGCCCCACGCATATTAAGAATACACCCTGGTCATCCCCGCAATCCTCCGACACTGCGATGCCGCGTTGCGGATCGCGCCGCGGCGTGGTCATCATGGCGGCCATGAGTTGCAGTGGAACCACACCCGCTCGCCTGCCGCTCGACGAGGAGGTCGCGCGGCCGACATTCCGCCGCGAGCGCTCAGCGCTCAAGCGCGGGGTGTGGCCGGTGGCGGGCTGCGACGAGGCCGGCCGCGGCCCGCTCGCCGGGCCGGTGGTCGCGGCGGCGGTCATTCTCAATCCCGACGATGTGCCGCGCGGGCTCGACGACTCGAAACGATTGACGCCGGAGCGGCGTGAGGTGCTCTACGAACGCATCTGCGCACGGGCGCACGTCGCCGTAGCCTTGGCGCCGCCGTGGCGGATTGATCGCGACAATATTTTGCGCGCCTCGCTGTGGGCGCTGGCGCGCGCGGTGCTGGCGCTGCCGGTAAAACCGCGCCTGGTTTTCGTCGACGGCCGCGACCGTATCGATGCCTGTTGCGATTGCGAAGCGGTGATCGGCGGCGACGGTCTCGTCGCCTCGATCGCGGCCGCCTCGATCGTCGCCAAGGTGACGCGCGACCGCCTGATGGCCGCCATGGGTGCGGCGCATCCCGGCTACGGCTTTGAGCGCCACAAGGGCTACAGCGTGCCCGAGCATTGCTCCGCGCTCGACCGGCTCGGGCCGACGGTGCATCATCGCCGTTCGTTCTCGCCGGTGGCGCTGGCGTACGGTGAGTTCGATTGAGGACGCCGACGAGACCGCTGTCAGCGTATTGCCTCTCTGAGAGGCCGGCCGTATAGCCACGGCTTCGTCATTCCGGGGCGCGCGAAGCGCGAACCCGGAATCCATAATCACAGACCTAACAGGCCGGTACCAAAGTGCCACCTTCGTTGAATTGTGGCTATGGATTTCGGCTCTCGCTTGCTACGCTCGCTCGGCCGGAATGAAATAAAGCCCGATGTTTTACGTTCCGCTTTACATTGAGGCGCTGCGCTCGCGCCCGAACCTGCTGTTCTGGGCGGCGACGCTGGCACAAGCGGTCATTTGGATCGTCGTGCCGATGGTGTTTTATGCGGCGCCCCCGGGCGACCTGCCGCAACTCCTCGCTATCGGTCACGAATTCCAGCTCCGCGGCGACGTCGGCCCGCCGCTGGCCTATTGGCTGGCCGAGATCGCGTTCCGTCTCGCCGGCCTGTTCGGCGTTTATGCGCTGGCGCAGATTTGCGTGGTGGCGACCTATTGGTGCGTGTTTGCGCTGGGCAGCGCCATCGTCGGGCCGGCGCACGCCGCCATGGCGGTGTTGCTCATGGTCGGCATTTCGCTGTTCACGGTGCCGTCGCCGGATTTCGGCCCGGCCATTCTCGCCATGGCATTGTGGGCAGTCGTGCTGCTGCATTACTGGCGGGCGGTCGGGGAGGGGCGGCGCCTGTCGTGGTACGCGCTCGGCGTCGCGGCAGCGCTGCTGTTTCTCACCAGCAATGCCGCACTGATCCTGCTCGGCGCGCTCGTTCTGTTCACGGCCGTGACGGCGCGCGGCCGCGCCGCGCTCGACGCCTACGAGCCGTGGATCGTGGCGACCGCGCTCGCCGTGTTTCTGTTCGTGCACCTGCTGTGGCTGCAAGGCACTGGAGATAGTCTGTCGCCGACCTTGGCACGGCTGCGCGATGCCGCTGCCTCGAGCCAGAACACCAGCGCCTGGCTGCGGCTTCTGAGTGCGGTCGTCCTGGCCCATGCCGGCCTCGCCATCCTCGTCGTCCTGGCCAGCGGCTGGCCGCGCACCAGCGACGCTCCGGCGCCGGCTATTGCGCGCGTGCCGATCGATCCGGCGGCAATGACCTTCGTCAAGGTGTTTGCGCTGCTGCCGGCTCTGCTGGCGACGATCGTGGCGGTGCTGTTCGGCCGCGCGCTGCCGATCGGCGGCGCGGCGCCGCTGGTCGTGCTGTCCGGGCTTGCTGTGATCATTACCGCCGGCGACAGTGTTGCGCTGTTTCATCAGCGCATCCTCGGCTACGCCTGGGCCGGCCTGTTGGTGGTGCCGGCGCTGTTCGTGCCGGTGGTGATGGTGCTGTTGCCGTGGGCGGCCGGCACCGATCTGAAAATCGAGCAGCCGGCCAATGCCATGGGCCGTTTCTTCGCCGACAGTTTCGAGCGCCGGACCGGCCGGCCGCTCACCGTGGTCACCGGCGACGTCGGCACCGCCACCCTGATCGCGCTCGCGGCGCCGAGCCGGCCGAGCGTCTATTTCGATGCCGATCCGGCGCGCTCGCCATGGGTGACGCCGGACGACATCCGCAACAAAGGCGCCGTCGTGGTCTGGCTCACCGCCGACACCACGCCGACGCCGCCGCCCGAGATCAAGGCGCGCTTTCCCGATCTCATTCCCGAAGTACCGCGCACTTTCCCCCGCCCGGTGCAAGGCCGGCTGCCGCCGCTGCGCGTCGGCTGGGGCGTGATCCGGCCCGGCAGCGTGGCGGCAACGGCGACGCCGCAATAAATGACTTCGTCGGTGTGGATTGCTTCGTCGCTGCGCTCCTCGCAATGACGGCAATGCCCTATGATGGCGGCGCTGCGCTTAAGGGGGAAGCCATGAGCCAAGCCGCCACCACCGCAACAACGCCACCCGTTCTCGATCGGCTGTTCGGCCTGAGCAAATCGGGCAGCAACGTGCGGACGGAATTCGTCGCCGGGCTGACCACGTTCCTGACGATGGTCTACATCGTCTTCGTCAATCCGCAGATTCTCGGCAATGCCGGCATGGACAAGGGCGCGGTGTTCGTCGCCACCTGCATCGCGGCCGCGGTATCGACCTTGGTGATGGCGCTCTACGCCAATTATCCGATCGCGCTAGCGCCGGGCATGGGGCTCAACGCCTTCTTCGCGTTTACCGTCGTGCTGACCATGAAATACACCTGGCAGCAGGCGCTCGCCGCCGTGTTCTGCTCCGGCGTCATCTTCTTTCTGATTTCGATTTTCCGGATCCGCGAATACATCATCAATTCCATTCCGAAGAACCTGAAGTTCGCCATATCGGCCGGCGTCGGCCTGTTCCTCGGCATCATCGCGCTCGAGGAATCCAAGATCGTGGTCGGCAGCCCGGCGACGCTGGTCACGCTCGGCGACCTGCACAAGCCCGAGGCGATCCTGTGCCTGCTCGGCCTGGTGCTGATCACGGCGCTGAACTATCGCCGCATCATCGGCGGTACCTTGATCGGCATCCTCATCGTCACCGCGATCGGCATTCCGCTGGGCCTGGCGAAATTCACCGGCGTCGTTTCGGTGCCGCCGTCGCTGGCGCCCACCTTCCTGCAGCTCGATTTCTCGCGGATCACGGAAACGTCGTTCCTCATCGTCATCTTCAGTTTTCTGTTCGTCGACGTGTTCGACAATGCCGGCACCCTGATCGGCGTCACCCATCGCGCCGGATTGACCGACGCCGACGGCAATCTGCCGCGGATGAAACAGGCGCTGCTCGCCGACAGCTTTGCCGCCATGTTCGGCGCGCTGATCGGCACCTCGACGACGACCAGCTATATCGAGAGCGCGGCCGGTGTCTCAGCCGGCGGCCGCACCGGGCTGACGGCGCTGTTCGTCGCCATCTTTTTCCTGGCGGCTTTGTTGTTCGCGCCGCTCGCCGGCATGATCCCGGCCTATGCGTCGGCCGCGGCGCTGCTTTATGTCGCCTGTATCATGGCGCGCGGGCTCGCCGAAATCGACTGGGACGACATCACCGAATTCTGCGCCGGCCGTGGTCGCCGCGGTGTCGATGCCGCTGACCTATTCGATCGCCACCGGCATCGGGCTCGGCTTCATCACTTACGCCCTGGCAAAACTCATCGCCGGCAAATTCGCCGACCTCAAGCCCGCGGTGCTGGCGCTGGCGGCGGTCTTCGTCATCAAGTTCTGGATCGGGTAAGGGATCGCAGCAGAGGAGCCGGCGCCATGAACGCCACCGCATTCTCGTCATGGCAGTTTTGGGCCGTGCTGTCGGCGGTGTTCGCGGCGCTCACCGCGATCTTCGCCAAAGTCGGCGTCGAGAACGTCAACTCGGACCTCGCGACTTTCATCCGCACCATCGTCGTGGTCTGCATCCTGGCGTTGATTGTTTTTGCCACGCGGCAATTCCAGAACCCGGCGGAAATTTCCGGCCGCACGTATCTGTTTCTGCTGCTGTCGGGGCTCGGCACCGGCGCGTCGTGGCTGTGCTATTTTCGCGCGCTGAAACTCGGCAACGCCGCGCAAGTGGCGCCGATCGATAAATTAAGCGTCGTGCTGGTCGCGATCTTCGGCGTGGTGTTTCTCGGCGAAAGACTTTCCGCGGTGAACTGGCTCGGCGTCGCGCTGGTCGCCGCCGGCGCGATCCTGGTGGCGCTGCGCTGAGCGGCGCTACTGCGCCAGCGCCTTCTTGATCGCCAGAAAATCCCGCCAGGAAAATCGCTTCTGCAGCGGGCTGCGCAGCAGGAAGGCGGGGTGGAATGTCGCCATGGCGCGGATTTCGCGCGTGCCGGTGTCGAAGGGAAACCAGCGGCCGCGCATGCGGGTGATGCCGTCCTTGGTGCCGAGCAAGGTCTGCATCGACGGTCCGCCGAGGCAGACCAGAATGTCGGGATCGGCGAGCTCGATCTGGCGGCGGATGAAGGGCAGGCAGATCGCGGTCTCCTGCGGCGTCGGCGTGCGGTTGCCGGGCGGCCGCCACGGCACCACGTTGGCGATGTAGACCTTGGTGCGATCGAGCCCGATCGCCTCGATCATGCGGTCGAGCAATTTGCCGGAGCGGCCGACGAACGGGCGGCCGGAAATATCTTCCTCGTGGCCGGGCGCTTCGCCGACGAACATCACGCGGCCTTTGGGATTGCCGTCGGCGAAGACGAGTTGGGTCGCGGTGTTGCGCAGCGCGCAGCCTTCGAAGTTTTCAAGGAGCTTGCGCAAATCGTCGAGGTTCGCCGCGGTCCGGGCCGCCTCGCGCGCCGCCATCATGGCGGCGTCGGGCGTGGCAAGCGCTTTACCCTCCCCTGCAGGGGGAGGGCCGGATCGCCCAATGGGTCGGCGCTCTGCGCCGCCCGATGGCAGGCTCCGGCGATCGGGGTGGGGCCGTGCCCCGAGACTGTGCGCTGGTTACTTGCCCCCACCCGGACAGCTTCGCTGTCCGGCCTCCCCCCTGCAGGGGGAGGTGAAACCTCGTCGGCCATGCGGTCGATCGCCTCCTCGCCGACGAGCGCATCGGCGCCGGCGTCGAGGTAGAAGGCGAGCAGGTCGCGGGCGTCTTTGCGTTCGGAACTCATGGGCGGCGAGGACTCGTGAGCAAGGGCTTAAGTCTATGCCTGCGCGGGAAAGCGTGGAACATTTGTCGGGCCGCGATCTGCCAGGGTTTAGCACGTTGGGACTTGGAGGCCCGGGACGATGTCTCCATACAAGGTCATGGTCGACGACAATTTCCATTACATGGCGGAGGACGAACGCTGGGAATATGGGACTTTTGCCACCGCCGAAGAAGCCCTCGACGCCTGCCGCCGGCTGGTCGATGAGGCGTTGCTGGAGGAGTACCGCGACGGCGCCACCGCGGAGCAGCTCTTCGTGCGCTATACCTCGTTCGGCGACGACCCGTTCATCGTGGCGCTGGACGATCGCCGAGAAAGTCGACTTCTCCGCCTGCGGCCTATGCCGAACAGCGCGCGGCGGAGCTCACCATGCCCGGCCCGGTGAGCGCAGAGCGCCGCCGGGCCGTGCTAGACCGCAAGCGCCGGCCGCATCAGCGCTGACGATTGTCAGCGCGCGGATTTCGTGAAAAATCATCTTTTGTCGTCCGGGATAGGGAGCAAGCCATGACCACACCGGAGCTTCCGGCCCGGGAGGCGATGGAATTCGACATCGTCATTGTCGGCGCCGGGCCGGCCGGCCTTGCCGCCGCGATCCGGCTCAAGCAGCTCGCGCCGGACAAATCCGTCGTCGTGGTGGAGAAGGGCTCCGAGGTCGGCGCCCATATCCTGTCCGGCGCCGTCATCGATCCGATCGGGCTCGATCGGCCTCATCCCGGAATGGCGCGGCGAAGACACGCCGATCAAGACCGCGGTCACCGCCGACCACTTCTATGCGCTCGGGCCGTCCGGCGCGCTGCGGCTGCCGAATTTCTTGATGCCGCCGCTGATGAGCAATCACGGCAATTTCATCGTCTCGCTCGGCGACGTCTGCCGCTATCTGGCGAGAAAGGCCGAAGCGCTCGGCGTCGAAATCTATCCGGGCTTTGCCGCCGCCGAAGTGCTGTTCGAGAACGGTGCGGTCGCCGGCATCGCCACCGGCGACATGGGCGTCGGCAAGGACGGGCATCACAAAGCAAGCTTCACCCGCGGCATGGAATTGCGCGGCAAATACACTTTGTTCGCCGAAGGCGCGCGCGGCAGCCTGACCAAAACGTTGATCGAGCGTTTCGCGCTGGCGCAGGACCGCGCAGCCGCAAAAGTTCGGCATCGGCTTGAAGGAGCTGTGGCAGGTCGCGCCGGACAAGCATCGCAGCGGCCTGGTGCAGCACACGATGGGCTGGCCGCTCGGCAACCGCACCGGCGGCGGCTCGTTCCTCTATCACTTCGACGACAATCTGGTTTCGGTCGGCTTCGTCGTTCATCTCAATTACCAGAACCCGTATCTGTCGCCGTTCGAGGAATTCCAGCGCTTCAAGACCCATCCGCTGATCCGCGACACGTTTGCCGGGCGGCAAGCGCATCAGCTACGGCGCCCGCGCCATCACCGAAGGCGGTTACCAGTCGGTGCCGAAGCTTGCCTTTCCGGGCGGCGCGCTGGTCGGCTGCGCCGCGGGCTTCGTCAACGTGCCGCGCATCAAGGGCAGCCACAACGCCATGCTGTCGGGCATGCTCGCGGCCGAGCATGTCGCCGCGGCGCTGGCGCAGGGCCGCGCCAACGACGAGCTTGCCGATTACGAAGCGGCGTGGCGCTCTTCGCCGATCGGCCGCGATCTGTGGCGGGTGCGCAACGCCAAGCCGCTGTGGTCGAAGCTCGGCACCTTCGCCGGCGTCGCGCTCGGCGGCTTCGACATGTGGACCAACACGCTCGGCTTCTCGCTGTTCGGCACGCTCAAGCACGGCAAAGCCGATTTCGCGACGCTCAAGCCCGCGGCGCAATGCCGGCCGATCGCCTATCAAAAACCCGACGGCAAGCTGACCTTCGACCGGCTGTCCTCGGTCTATCTGTCGAACACCAATCACGAGGAGGACCAGCCGGTGCATCTTCTGGTGCGCGACGGCGCTTTGCAAAAATCCTCCGAGCACGACGTCTATGCCGGACCGTCGGCGCGCTATTGCCCGGCCGGCGTCTACGAATGGGTCGAGGAGGGCGGCCAGCCGCGCTACGTCATCAACGCGCAGAACTGCGTCCACTGCAAAACCTGCGACATCAAGGACCCGAACCAGAACATCACCTGGGTGCCGCCCGAAGGCGGCGGCGGGCCGAATTACCCGAATATGTGATTCCGTCATTGCGAGCGAAGCGAAGCAATCCAGCGCTTCCGCGAGGGCTGGATTGCTTCGTCGCTTCGCTCCTCGCAATGACGGGAACGCCCCAATGGGTCGCAGCCATCCTGCCGCGATTTCGCCGCCCTTGCGGCGTAAAGGGTCGAATTAGTCCTTGCGGATTGCACACGAACTGGTGTTCTTCCGCGTCCTTGCGGGGGCGGGGCAAAAAGGTCATTCTCGCGTCGCACACTGGCTTCCGGCGCTTGATTCCCGGTTCGCCGCATCCAGTTTGCCAATGGAGCTGTCGTGACTTCATCCGCTGCTGCCCTGGCGCGCCGCCATTGTTGGCGCCGCCGTACTCGCCATGCCTGCCGCCGGCACTTCGCCGCGCCGCACCGACGCCAGGAACTGCTGCACGACAATGCCGGCCGGCAATTATCTGGCCGCCCGCCATGCCGGCACCGAGCGCGATTCCGCCGCCGCGGCGGCCTATTACCTCAACGTGCTCAAGGCCGATCCGAACAATCCCGATCTGCTCGGCCGCGCCTTTCTCTCCGTGCTCACCGACGGCGACATCGATCAGGCCGGCAAGCTTGCCGACCGGCTCCTGCAGGTCGACCACACCGACCGCATCGCCCGTCTCGTGCGTCGGCGTGCGCGCGCTCAAGCAGAAGGACTATTCGCACCGCCCGGCAGAATTTCGCCCAGTCGGTGCGCGGCCCGGTGACCGATCTCACCGCGACGCTGTTGGCGGCCTGGGCGCTCGCCGGCGCCGGCGATACCCGCGCCGCGATCGACACCATGGACAAGCTGTCGGGCCCGGACTGGTACGCGCATCTTCAAGGATCTGCATGCCGGCCTCATCCTCGATCTTGCCAACAACAAGAAGGACGCCGGCAAGCGCTACGAGCGCGCCTACAAGGTCGATCCCGACCGCGGTGCGCACGGTCGAGGCCTATGGCCGCTACCTGTCGCGCAACGGCAACAAGGACGATGCGCTCAAGGTCTATCAGCGATTTCGACAAGGTGCTGCCGGACCATCCGCTGATCATGCAGGAAATGAAGGCGGTCAACGACGGCGACAAGCTGCCGCCGCTCGTCGACTCGCCGCAGGCCGGCGCCGCCGAGGCGCTCTACGGGCTCGGCGCCTCGATCGGCCGCCGCGGCGGCGAGGATCTGGCGCTGATCTATCTGCAGCTTGCGCTTTATCTCGAGCCGTCGCACGCCGATGGCGCTGCTGTCGCTCGCCGACCTCTACGAGTCGCTGAAAAAGCCCGATCTCGCGATCAAGGTCTACGAGCGGGTTCCGGCGTCGTCGCCGCTGTCGCGCAACGCCGAAATCCAGCTCGCCGTCGATCTCGATCAGCTCGATCGCACCGACGAAGCCAAGAAGCGGCTCGATCACGTCATCGCCGAGCATCCCAAGGACACCGAAGCGATCCTCGCGCTCGGCAATATCCAGCGCGGCCGCAAGGAATTCGCCGAATGCGCCGACACCTACGGCAAGGCCATCGACACCATCGCCAAGCCCGATAAGTCGAACTGGGTCGATGTTCTACTTCCGCGGCATCTGCTACGAGCGCTCGCACCAATGGCCGAACGCCGAAGCCGACATGAAGAAGGCGCTCGAACTGTTTCCGGAGCAGCCGCTGGTGCTCAACTATCTCGGCTATTCCTGGGTCGACCAGGGCGTCCATCTCGACGAAGGCATGGACATGATCCGCCGCGCGGTCGAGCAGCGGCCGGACGACGGCTACATCGTCGATTCGCTCGGCTGGGCCTATTTCCGCACCGGCAATTACGACGAGGCGGTCAAGAATCTCGAACGCGCCGTCGAGCTCAAGCCCGACGATCCGACCATCAACGATCATCTGGGCGACGCCTATTGGCGGGTCGGCCGGACGCTTGGAAGCGCATTTCCAGTGGTCGCAGGCCAAGGACCTCAGCCCGGACACGGAAGACCTGCCCAAGATCGAGGCCAAGCTCAAAGACGGGCTTCGCCGACGACGACAAATCGTCCGCGGCCGATGCCGACAAGGCCGAAGAAGGCCGGGAACGGCGGGTGAGGGGCGTCCTTGCCCGCCTCGCTCGTTGAAGACGCGCCCGCCAAGGTCAATCTGACGCTGCGGGTGCTCGGCCGCCGCGCCGACGGCTATCACGAGATCGAAAGCCTGGTCGCGTTCGCCGAGCGTCGGCGACCGCTTGAGCTTTTTCGCCCGGCGGCGAGCTTGCGCTCGACGTGCGCGGCCCGAGCGCGGCGCAGGCCGGCGCGACCGCCGACAATCTCGTGCTCAAGGCGGCGCGCGCGCTCGCCGTAGCGCATTGCCGACCGTCGGCGCTGGGCACCTTCGATCTCGACAAAAGGCTGCCGGTCGCGGCCGGCCTCGGCGGCGGCTCGGCCGACGCGGCCGCGGCGCTGCGGCTGTTGGCGCGGGCGAACGGCCTCGCGCGCCGACGACCCGCTGCTCTACGCGGCGGCCCGCGCCACCGGCGCCGATGTGCCGGTTTGTCTCGATCCGCGCACGCGGCTGATGCGCGGCATCGGCGAAGTTCTGTCCGGTCCGCTTCAAGCTGCCGCCGCTCCAGGCGCGTGCTGGTCAATCCCGGCGTCGCGCTTGCCACCAAGGCGGTGTTCGCCCGCTGGAAGCCGCCGGCGACGCCGGTGGTACCGGCCGATCTGACGGTGCTCACGGCGATGACCAAGCGCGACCAACTGGTGCGGTTTCTCTTGAGCCAGGCCAACGATCTTGAAAGCGCGGCGATCGCGCTGGCGCCGGCTGTTGCCGACGTGCTTGTTGGCGCTGAGCAGCCAGCCGCGTTGCGAGCTGGCCCGCATGTCGGGCTCGGGCGCCACCTGTTTTGCGGCTCTTTGCCTCCGCCGCCGACGCGATCAAGGCGGCCGAAGCGGTTCACGCCGAATATCCGAGCTGGTGGGTGCGCGCGACGGCGCTCGGTGGCGCGCGAATATTTTCTCTCCACCTGGGGGAGGGGTAGGGGTGGTCGGGAGATAACGCGAAAACGTCGACGCCTTCACACACCTCCCGACCCCCACCCACCCTCCCCCACAAGGGGGAGGGCTTTTAGTGCGTCCGCGCGATGCAGAAATCGACCGTCTCGGCGAGCGCGGTCTTCATCGGCGAATCGGGGAACAGCGCCAGCGCGTCGCGGGCGATGGCGCCGTAATGGTGGGCGCGGCCGATCGTGTCTTCCAGCGCGCGGTGCTTGGCCATCAGGCCGATGGCGTGCTCGAGATCGGCGTCGTTGGCCTCGCCGCGCTCGAGCGTGCGCCGCCAGAATTCGCGCTCGGCGTCGGAGCCGCGGCGGAAGGCGAGCACCACCGGCAGCGTGATCTTGCCCTCGCGGAAATCGTCGCCGACGTTCTTGCCGAGCTTTTGCGCGGCGCCGCCGTAGTCGAGCACGTCGTCGACCAGCTGGAAGGTGATGCCGAGATTCATGCCGAACGAGCGGCAGGCCGCCTGTCTCGTCGCGCGGCCGCGCCGACAGCACCGGGCCGACTTCGCAGGCGGCGGCGAACAGCTCCGCGGTCTTGGCGCGGATGACCGCGATATATTCGTCCTCCGTCGTCGCCGTGTTCTTGGCGGCGGCGAGCTGCATGACTTCGCCTTCGGCGATCACCGCGGCGGCGGCGGCGAGGATTTCCAGCGCCTTGAGGTTGCCGACCTCGACCATCATCTTGAACGCCTGGCCGAGCAGAAAA
The DNA here is from genome assembly GCA_963831975.1 of uncultured Alphaproteobacteria bacterium. Lineage (GTDB taxonomy): Bacteria > Pseudomonadota > Alphaproteobacteria > Rhizobiales > Xanthobacteraceae > BOG-931. Next base: position 76,526 of record CAWHSO010000006.1, on the reverse strand, counting down.
TCGCCGACCAGCACGCTCGCCTCGTTGCCCCACAGCATGCGCGCCGCAAGCCGCCCGCGCCGCAACTCGCTCTCGTCGACGACGTCGTCGTGCAACAACGTCGCCGTGTGCATGAACTCGACCGCGGCGGCGAGCTTGATATGGCCGTCGCCGCCGTAATTGGTCAGCCGCGCCAGCGCCAAGGTGAGGATCGGGCGCAGCCGCTTGCCGCCGGAATTGATGAGGTGGTTGGCGACCTCCGGGATCATCGTCACTTCGGAGCCGGTCCGCGCCAGAATCGCGCCGTTGACGCGCTCCATGTCGGCGGCGACCAGATCGACCAGGCGGTCGATCGAGGGTTCGTCCCGGCTTTCAAAGGGGATGACAACGGCCACTTAAGGTCTCTCCACTAGACGACGTGCGAGCATAGAAACGCTATGGTGCTGCGGCAAGTACGCCATGGTGCTGCGGCAGACGTGCGCCGGTCCGCCGGTGCCGCATTGCGCACTCGACGTGGCGGCGGAGAGGGGCGATGTCAAGTCACGAACGCTTCATGCAGCAGAGCATGACCGAGAGCCGGTACGAGGTGGCGGTTCTGGTGCCGTGCTACAACGAGGAGCGCGCGATCGCCAAGGTCGTCGGCCGACTTCCGCGCCGCGCTGCCCGACGCCACGATCTATGTCTACGACAACAATTCGACCGACGGCACGGTCGAGGCGGCGCAGCAGGCCGGCGCCGTGGTCCGCCGCGAAACCCATCAGGGCAAGGGCCACGTGGTGCGGCGGATGTTCAACGACATCGAGGCCGACATCTACGTGCTGGTCGACGGCGACGCCACCTACGACGCGCCGAGCGCGCCGGCGATGATCGGCAAGCTCATCGACGACCGGCTCGACATGGTGGTGGCCTCCCGCGTCGATCGCGACGCGGCCGCCTATCGCCCCGGCCACCGCGCCGGCAACCTGATGCTGACCGGCTTCGTCACCCACATTTTCGGCCGCGCCTTCACCGACATCCTGTCCGGCTATCGGGTGTTCTCGCGGCGCTTCGTCAAATCGTTTCCGATCCTCTCCGGCGGCTTCGAGATCGAGACCGAATTGACGGTGCACGCGCTCGAGCTGGAATTGCCGGTGGGCGAAATAGCGACGCCGTATTATTCGCGGCCGGCCGGATCGGCCTCGAAGCTCATCGACCTGGCACGACGGCTTTCGCATTCTGTGGACGGTGCTGAAACTCTACCGCGCCGAGCGGCCGCTGGCGTTGTTCGGCTCGCTCGGCATCGCGCTCGCCATCATGTCGATCGGCCTCGCCATTCCGCTCGTCATCACCTATGTGCAGGAAGGTCTGGTGCCGCGGCTGCCGACCGCGGTGCTCTCGACCGGGCTGATGCTGCTCGCCTTCCTCTCGATCGCCTGCGGCCTGATCCTCGATACCGTGACGCGCGGCCGGCGCGAGGTGAAGCTGATTGCCTATCTGGCGCTGCGCGCGCCGGGCGAAGAACGGCGGCGGAGCTGAAACCTTGCGCGAACTTGTCCGCACCAACGATGCCGTGCTGATTTCGGCGATCGAGGCGCTGCTCAAAGGCGCCGACATCGCGCATCATGGTCGTCGATCAGAACATGAGCGTGCTGGAAGGCTCGATCGGCATTTTCCCGCGGCGCATCCTGGTCGGCGAGGACGAAATCGACGCCGCGCGGCGACTTGCTCGCCGAAGCCGGCTTCGGCCACGAGCTTCGCCCCGATGTCGCGCTGAACGAGGCCGAGACCAGCGAGGACGCCGTCCTCGGCGGCCGGCTGGTGCTGCGCCAGCCGCTGCGCGGCCATCGCGTCGGCCATGACGCCATCCTGCTTGCGGCGGCGACCGTCGCGCGCATGCCGGCGAGCATGCGGTCGATCTCGGCGCGGGCGTCGGCGGCGGCGGGTTTGGCGCTGGCGCGCCGCGATCGAGGGCGTTGCCGTCACGCTGGTCGAAATCGATCCGGCGCTGGCCGCACTCGCGGCCGACAATGCCGCAGCGCAACGGTCTTTCGGATCGCGTGCGCGCGGTCTGTCTCGACGTCGCGGCGTCCGCCGCCGCTTTCGCCGCCGCGGGCCTCGCGCCGGAATCGGCGGCATCGCGTGCTGATGAACCCGCCGTTCAATGTCGTCGCAGCAATCCGTCGCCCGATCGCGCGCCGCCGCATGGCGCATGCCGCGACCGGCGAGACGCTGCAGCAGTGGCTGCGCGCCGCGGCGCGGCTGCTTCGCGCCGACGGCGTCGTCACGCTGATCTGGCGCGCCGACGGCCTTGCCGACGTGCTTGCGGCGCTCGACGACGGATTTCGGCGCGATCGCGGTGCTGCCGGTCCACCCCAAGCCGGGCGCGGCGGCGATCCGCGTGCTGGTGCGGGCGACCAAAGCAAGCCGGGCGCCGCTCGCGCTGCTGCCCGGTTTTCTGCTCGCCGATGCCGACGGCAAGCCGACCGCGGCAGGCCGAAGCCGTCCTGCGCGACGGCGCAGCACTATCTTTGACTGGGAACTGAAACGCTAAGCGCTGCTCAGCCGTTAGGCATCACGCTGGCACCGAATCGGGCGGTACTGGGGCACTCTGTTTTGCCCGGACGCGGATGGGAAGATGCGAAAGGCCAACAATGACAGCTGATCAGCATCATCAGGATGTATATCTTCATTTCCAGTCCATCGTCCCCTTGTCGACCCGGCACCCTCTCCCTAAGCAAGAAGCGTTCCAGCAATTAACAAACGGTTACTTGACGCTTTTGTCGGCAATTCTTATGTGGATTTCATGACTGACACATCGACGCAGCAGCGCGTCCGGGGCATCGGCGCCAAAGCCCTCGCGGCGTTGCGGCCGCTCATTCCCAAGCGCTTTCGCCGCGACAGGCCGGTGGTGCCGGTGGTGCGGCTGACCGGCGTTATCGGATTCTCGACGCCGCTGCGGCCGGGCCTTTCGCTGGCCGCGGTCGCGCGCACGCTCGATCGCGCATTCGCCATGCGCAACGCGCCGGCGGTCGCGCTCGCCATCAATTCGCCGGGCGGCTCGCCGGTGCAATCGCACCTGATCTTCCGCCGCATCCGCGAATTGGCGGCAGGAGAAAGACCGCCGCGTCATCGCCTTCGTCGAAGACGCCGCCGCCTCGGGCGGCTACATGATCGCCTGCGCGGGCGACGAGATCATCGCCGATCCGCATTCGATCGTCGGCTCGATCGGCGTCGTCGGCGGCTCGTTCGGCTTCGACAAGCTGATCGCGAAGTATCGGCATCGAGCGCCGGCTCTATACGTCGGGCGAGCACAAGGCGATGCTCGATCCGTTCCTGCCGGAAGATCCCGGACGACGTCGAGCGGCTGAAGAAGCTGCAGCGGGAAATCCACGACGACTTCATCGCGCTGGTGAAATCGCGGCGCGGCGGCAAGCTCAACGGCCCGGAAAACGACTTGTTCTCCGGCGAATATTGGACCGGACGGCGCGGCGCTGGAGCTCGGCCTCGTCGACGCCATCGGCGATTTGCGCAGCGTGCTGCGCGAACGATTTGGCGATAAGGTCGTTACGCCCCTGATCACCGCCGAACGCGGCTGGCTGGGGCGGCGCGTTGCGGGCGTGAGCCGGCAGCGACTTGTTGCAAGGCATGCCGGCGGGTCTTGCCGAAGATTTGATTTCGGCGCTTGAAGCGCGCGCCATGTGGGCGCGGTACGGACTTGTAGAGCATGCCGAAGGGAGGTTCGGAGATCATGCACGCCGGTGCTTCGCCTTGGCGCTCGGAATGCTGGGAGCGGCCGTGTTGGTGCGCTGGTGCGTGCAAGGAAGTGCACCGCGTCAATGCCGAGCTCGACAGCGTGCGCGGCGCAAGCGCCGGTCGAGCCGGTCGACCGCAACGCGCTGCCGAAACTAAAGCGCGATCCGAAAACCGGCGAATACCGGCCGGGTTAAGTCATCCGGATGCGCCGCGATCGTGTGACGATGCGCGTTCCGGCAATGACGGCTACGGCGTATCCTTGATGCCGCGCTCGGCGACCACGCGTGCCCCATTTCTCGTATTCGGCCTTCATGAACGCGCCGAGCGCCTCCGGCGTGCCGCCGACCGGCGTGGCGCCGGATTTGACGAGCTTGTCGCGCACCTCGCGGATCGTTGAGCGCGTCGTTGACGGCCTTGTTGAGCTTGGCGATGACCGCGGGCGGCGTCTTCGCCGGCGCCAGCAGCGCGTACCAGTTCGAGGCGTCGGTGTTGGGATAGCCCTGCTCGGCGAGCGTCGGCACGTCCGGCAGGATGGCGTCGCGCTTGTCCGCTGCCGCGCCGATCGGGACCAGGGTGCCGGCCTGGATTTGCGCGATCAGCACCGGCAGGTCGGCGGCGAGCACCTGCACCTGGCCGCCGAGCAGATCGGTCAGCGCCGGCGCCGCGCCGCGATAGGGCACGTGCAGGAATTTCACGCCCGCCGAGACGTCGAGCAGTTCCTGGGCGAGATGCGGCGGCGAGCCGATGCCGGTCGAGGCGAAAGAAATGGCGCCGGGCTTTTCCTTGGCGAGCGCGACCAGTTCCTTGACCGTCTTGATGCCGAGCTTGGGCGTGACCACCAGCACCTCGGTGACCTTGGTGACCAGCGCGACCGGCGCGAAATCGCGCAGCGGATCGTACGGCACGCTCTGCATGATATGCGGCGACTATCGTCACCGCGCCCGACGTGGTGAGGAACAGCGAATAGCCGTCGGGGTCGGACTTGGCGACGTTGTCGGCGCCGACGCGTGCCGTTGGCGCCGGGCCTGTTCTCGATATAGACGCGCTGGCCGAGCAGCGCCGTCATCTTGTCGGCGACCAGGCGGCCGACGAAATCGGTCGGGCCGCCGGGCGGAAACGCGACCACGATGCGGACCGGCCGGGTCGGAAAATCCTGCGCCTGCGCGGTCGGCGTGCCGGCCAAGGCCAGCGCCGCGCATACGACAATGCCTGCCAATACGCCTGATTTTTTCGCACCACGTCCTCCCTGTATCGGCTTCGAGCGATCAGGTATCAGGTATCGGGGGTCAGGAATCAAATCGTTCCGATCCCTGACCTGCGCTGACGTTCCACCAACAACTGCTCATGACCCCGCCGATGACCGCCGAATTGCCGCCCCACATGCGCCCGGAACGCTCGTTCCAGGGGCTTATCCTGGCCTTGCAGCGCTACTGGGCGGATTGGGGCTGCGTCATTTTGCAGCCCTACGACATGGAGGTCGGCGCCGGCACCTTCCATCCGGCGACGACGCTGCGCGCGCTCGGGCCGAAACCGTGGAACGCCGCCTATGTGCAGCCGTCGCGCCGGCCCAAGGACGGCCGCTACGGCGAGAACCCGAACCGCCTGCAGCACTACTATCAGCTGCAGGTGATCCTCAAGCCGTCGCCGGACGATCTGCAGGAGCTTTATCTGAAGTCGCTCTACGCCATCGGCATCGATCCGAAGATTCACGACATCCGTTTCGTCGAGGACGATTGGGAAAGCCCGACGCTCGGCGCCTGGGGGCTCGGCTGGGAATGCTGGTGCGACGGCATGGAGGTGTCGCAGTTCACCTATTTTCAGCAGGTCGCCGGCTTCGAATGCGCGCCGGTCGCGGGCGAACTGACCTACGGCCTCGAGCGGCTGGCGATGTATGTGCAGGGCGTCGAGAACGTCTTCGATCTCAATTTCAACGGCCGCGACGGCGCCGCAGCGCGTGAGCTACGGCGACGTGTTCCTGCAGGCCGAGCAGGAATATTCGCGGCACAATTTCGAATATGCCGACACCGACATGCTGTTCGAGCAGTTCCGCATGGCGGAAGCAGGCGTGCCGGAAATATCTCGAAGCCGGCTGGGCGGCGGGCGCCGACGGCGACAATCGCGGCCGGCATCTGATGGCGCTGCCGGCCTACGACCAGTGCATCAAGGCGAGCCACGTGTTCAATCTGCTCGATGCGCGCGGCGTGATTTCGGTGACCGAGCGGCAGAGCTACATCTTGCGGGTGCGCGAGCTCGCCAAAGCGTGCGGCGAGGCGTGGCTCGCAACCGAAGGCGGAGGGAAGAGACATATGAGCGACATGAGTGACCTGAAATCGGCGGCCGGCGGCCGATCCCGATCAATGTCGTGGCCGGCGAAGAGCTACTGGTGGTGCGCCTGCGGGCGCTCGAAGTCGCAGCCGTTCTGCGACGGCTCGCACAAGGGCACGCGAATTCCGGCCGCAGGAATGGAAGGCGCCGGACAGCGAGGAAGTCTGGTTCTGCGCCTGCAAGCGCTCCTCGCACCAGCCGCTGTGCGACGGCAGCCATAAGAACCCTCCCCTGAGGGGTGAACGAATGCCCGACCTCCTGCTCGAACTGTTCTCCGAAGAAATCCCCGCGCGCATGCAGGCGCGGGCGGCGGAGGATTTGCGCAAGGCGGTCACCGACCGGCTGGTCGACGCCGGGCTGGTCTATGAGGGCGCCAAGGCGTTCGTGACGCCGCGGCGGCTGACGCTTGCGGTGCACGGCGTGCCGGCGCGCCAGCCCGATTTGCGCGAGGAGAAGAAAGGCCCGCGCGTCGGCGCGCCGGACAACGCCATTGCCGGCTTTCTCAAAGCCGCCGGGCTGAAATCGATCGACGAAGCGAAAGTGCAGCCCGACAAGAAGGGCGATTTCTATGTCGCGGTGATCGAGAAGCCGGGCCGCGCGGCGATCGAGGTGATCGGCGAAATTTTGCCCGACGTCATCAAGAGCTTTCCGTGGCCGAAATCGATGCGCTGGGGCGCGCAATCGAAAGAGCCCGGCGCGCTCACCTGGGTGCGGCCGCTGCATTCGATCGTCGCCACCTTCGGGCCGGAGACCGAGGAGCCGGATATCGTGCCGTTCGCGGTCGGCGGCATCGCGGCCGGCAACGAGACGCGCGGCCATCGCTTCCTGGCGCCGGCAGCCGTTCACGGTGCGCCGGCTTCGCCGATTACGCGCAAAAGCTCGACAAGGCCAAGGTCGTGCTCGACGCCGAGCGCCGCCGCGACATCATCCTCACCGAAGCCAAGCAGCTTGCCTTCGCGCAAGGGCTCGAACTGGTCGAGGACGACGGCCTGCTCGCCGAAGTCGCGGGCCTGGTCGAATGGCCGGTGGTGCTGATGGGCTCGTTCGACGAAAAATTCCTGCAAATCCCGGAAGAAGTGATCCGCGCCACCATCCGCAACAACCAGAAATGCTTCGTGCTGCGCGACGCCGCGCACGCCAAGCTGGTCAACAAATTCATCCTCGTCTCCAACCTCGAAGCCGAGGACGGCGGCAAAGCCATCGTCGCCGGCAACGAGCGCGTCATCCGCGCGCGGCTGTCGGATGCGAAGTTTTTCTACGAGACCGATTTGAAGACGCGGCTTGAAGATCGGCTGCCGAAATTCAAGGACATCGTGTTTCACGAAAAGCTCGGCACGCAGGCCGAGCGCATCGAACGCATCGAGCGACTGGCCGGCGAGCTGGCGCCGCTGGTCGGCGCCGATGTCGAGAAGGCGAAACGCGCCGCGCGGCTGTGCAAGGCGGATTTGCTCACCGAAGTGGTCGGCGAATTTCCCGAGCTGCAAGGCTTGATGGGGAAATACTACGCCGAGGCGCAGGGCGAGGACGAAGCCGTCGCCCATGCCTGCGAGGATCATTACAAGCCGAAGGGGCCGGACGATCTGGTGCCGAGCGATCCGGTGTCGATTGCCGTCGCGCTGGCGGACAAGATCGATACGCTCGTCGGCTTTTGGGCGATCGACGAGAAGCCGACGGGCAGCAAAGACCCTTATGCGCTGCGGAGGGCGGCGCTAGGCGTGATCAGGCTCATTCTTGAATAATCAGATCCGCATACTTCAATTTGAGCTGCATCGCTTCAGCAGCGATTGTCGGCAATACACTTTGCTGAGCATCGAGCCGACAGTTCATGCCAGATGATCCGATTGGCAGGCTACGATCGGATGAATATCGAATTGCAAAGAGCGCCTTAGAAGTTCGAGCTCCGATGATCGATGGCTGCAGACGTGCATCGCATTTCTTCGCTGACCGTCTGAAAGTTCAACTCCGCGAACAAGGTGCGCGGCACGATCTCGTCGATGCGGTATTCGCGCTCGAAGGCCAGGACGATCTTCTCCTCATCGTCCGCCGCGTCGAGGCGCTGGGAAAATTCCTCGACACCGAGGACGGCAAGAACCTGCTCGCCGGCTATAAGCGCGCGACCAACATCATCCGCATCGAGGAGAAGAAGGACAACCGCGAATATACCGGCGCGCCCGAGCCGAAGCTCTACAAGCTAGCCGAGGAAAAGGCGCTGGCGCAGGCGATCGATGCCGCCAAGGCCGAGGCGACGCGCGCGGTCGAGAAGGAAGATTTCGAAGCCGCCATGCGCGCCATGGCGAAGCTGCGGCCCCACGTCGATGCCTTCTTCGACAAGGTGACGGTCAATGTCGACGACAAGGCGCTGCGCGAGAACCGGCTGAAACTGCTCAACGAAATCCGCGCCGCGACCCGCGCCGTGGCCGATTTCTCCAAGATCGAGGGCTGAGCGGTCTACCCGTCAGCCGTCATGCGCCGGCCTCGATGCCGGGCATCCACGTCTTACGTTGCCGGCGCGTAAAGGCGTGGATGGCCGGGACAAGCCCGGCCATGACGCAGTTCTCAATACTTCCGAGACATGCTAGAACCGAACGGCGGTTTGCGCGTTGTAAGTCGTGCCGATCTTCCAGTCGCACGCCTTGCTCGAAACGCATTCCCGCACAACACAACCGAGGAAAACCATGGTCATCACCGCCGCCCATATCACGCCGCTTGTCGCCCTTATCGCCGGCATCCTCATCCTGATCATGCCGCGGCTGTTGAACTTCATCGTCGCGATCTATCTCATTGTTGTCGGATTGACGGGGCTCAATGCCATCTACCACTGGGTGCATTAGCGTCGAACATGCCGGGCTCACTCAAACGCATGATCCCATGCCCTATGGTCACATGGCCAAATCGCGCTCAAAAACGTCCCGTCAGCCCGTAAAGAAATCGCGCGCGCCCGCGCTAAGCCCGCCAAAAAGCCCGCCAAAGGCGCAAAACGCCGCCAAAGGCAAATGGGTCTACGCCTTCGGCGGCGGCAAGGCGGCCGGCCGCGCGTCGATGCGCAATCTGCTCGGCGGCAAGGGCGCGGGCCTTGCCGAAATGGCGCATCTCGGCCTGCCGGTGCCGCCCGGCTTCACCATCACCACCGAGGTCTGCACCTATTTCTACGACAACGGCAAAACCTATCCGAAGGATTTGAAGGCGCAGGTCGAGGCCGCGCTGGCCGAGGTCGGCCGCATCACCGGCAAAAAATTCGGCGACGGCGAAAATCCGCTGCTGGTCTCGGTGCGCTCCGGCGGGCGCGCGTCGATGCCGGGCATGATGGACACCGTGCTCAATCTCGGGCTCAACGACGTCACGGTCGAAGGCGCTTGCGGAAAAATCCGGCGACCGGCGCTTTGCCTTGGACAGCTACCGGCGCTTCATCACCATGTATTCCGACGTGGTGCTCGGCATCGAGCACCATCATTTCGAGGAAATCCTCGACGACCACAAGGACCGCAACGGCTACACGCTCGACACCGATCTCAACGCCGACGATTGGGACAATATCATCGACCGCTACAAGGAGCGCGTCGAGGAGGAGAGCGGCAAGCCGTTCCCGCAGGATCCGCACGCGCAATTGTGGGGCGCCATCGGCGCGGTGTTCGGCTCGTGGATGAACCAGCGCGCCATCACCTATCGCCGCCTGCACGACTATTCCGGAAAGCTGGGGCACCGCGGTCAACGTGCAGGCCATGGTGTTCGGCAATATGGGCGAGACCTCGGCCACCGGCGTTGCGTTCACGCGCAATCCCTCGACCGGCGAGAAAAAGCTCTACGGCGAATTTCTGATCAACGCGCAGGGCGAGGACGTCGTCGCCGGCATCCGCACGCCGCAGGAGATCACCGAAGCAGGCGCGCAAGGAAGCCGGCTCCGACAAGCCGTCGATGGAAGCGGCGCTGCCGGACGCCTTCGCCGAGCTCAAGCGCATCCACGCCGCGCTCGAGCGGCACTATCGCGACATGCAGGATCTCGAATTCACCGTCGAGCAGGGCAAGCTGTGGATGCTGCAGACGCGCAACGGCAAGCGCACCGCGCAGGCGGCGCTGCGCATCGCGGTCGAGCTCGCCAAGGAGAAATTGATCACCAAGGAGGAAGCGGTGGCGCGGATCGATCCCGCGGCGCTCGATCAGCTTCTGCATCCGACCATCGATCCCAACGCCGAGCGCAAGGTGCATCGCCACCGGCCTGCCGGCGTCGCCCGGCGCCGCCTGCGGCGAGATCGTGTTCTCCTCCGAAGAGGCCGAGACGCTCAAGAGCCAGGGCCGCAAGGTGATCCTGGTGCGCGTCGAGACCTCGCCGGAGGACATTCACGGCATGCACGCCGCCGAAGGCATTTTGACCACGCGCGGCGGCATGACCTCGCACGCGGCCGTGGTCGCGCGCGGCATGGGCAAGCCCTGCGTCTCCGGCGCCGGCGCGCTTGCGCGTCGATTATCGCGCGCAGACCATGACGGCCGGCGGCATGACGCTGAAGAAAGGCGACATCCTCACCATCGACGGCTCGACCGGCCAGGTGCTCGCCGGCAGGGTGCCGATGCAGCGAGCCGGCGCTGGCCGGCGAATTCGCCACGGTGATGAAATGGGCCGATGGCGGTGCGCAAGCTCAAAGTGCGCGCCAATGCCGACACGCCGGCCGACGCGCGCGCCGCGATCAAATTCGGCGCCGAGGGCATCGGGCTGTGCCGCACCGAGCACATGTTCTTCGACGAGGACCGCATCCGCGCCGTGCGCGAGATGATTTTGGCCGACGACGAGAAATCGCGCCGCGCGGCGCTTGCAAAACTTTTGCCGATGCAGCGCGCCGATTTCGTCGAGCTGTTCAAGATCATGGGCGGCCTGCCGGTGACGATCCGCCTGCTCGATCCGCCGCTGCACGAATTCCTGCCGCACAGCGAGGAGGAGATCGCCGAGGTGGCGCAGGCCATGGGCGCCGATCCGAAAAAGCTCGCCGATCGCGCGCGCGAACTGCACGAGTTCAATCCGATGCTCGGCTTCCGCGGCTGCCGGCTTGCGATCGCTTATCCGGAAATCGCCGAAATGCAGGCGCGCGCCATTTTCGAGGCCGCGGTCGAGGCGGAGCGCGCGACCGGCATCAGCCGGTGGCGCCGGAAATCATGGTGCCGCTGATCGCCAGCAAGGCGGAGTTCGATCTGGTCAAGGAGCGCATCGACGCCATGGCGCAAACGGTCGCCGCCGAGACCAAAACGCAAGCTCAAATATCAGGTCGGCACCATGATCGAATTGCCGCGCGCGGCGCTGATGGCGGGCGAGATCGCGCAGACCGCGGAGTTCTTCTCGTTCGGCACCAACGATTTGACGCAGACCGCGTTCGGCATCAGCCGCGACGACGCCGCGAGCTTTCTCAGCATCTATACGGCGAAGGGCATCCTGCCGGCCGATCCGTTCGTGTCGATCGACCGCGACGGCGTCGGCGAACTGATCCGCATCGCCGCCGAGCGCGGCCGCAAGGTGCGCAAAAATCTGAAGCTCGGCATTTGCGGCGAGCATGGCGGCGATCCCGCCTCGGTCGCGTTCTGCCACGAGGTCGAGCTCGATTACGTGTCGTGCTCGCCGTTCCGCGTGCCGATCGCGCGCCTTGCCGCGGCGCAGGCCGCGCTCGGCAAAGGCGCGGCCAGCACGGCATGACGCGCCGGCGGCCGCAACGGCAGCGCTGAAGATCTTTCTGACGTTATGGAACTCGACGCGTGTTGCGCATTTGTACGCACGCGCGCGCAAATTTTGAAGTTTGATTTACCATGCGCGCGGCCGAAGCGTGGTGCAGTTCCACTCCGCGCTCACGCGATTAACGCGTTCGCAACGTTAACCCGACAATAAATTAAACCGTCGCATTCGCGCCACACCCGCCGTGTTTCGATAACTACGTGCGCGTTGCGTTGCAGGCGTTGGGGTAAGGGGTAAATGACTGCGTCGCGTGTTCGGACTGATGGGCGCCTCATCGGCGCCCTTCTGGTTCAGTGCGTTCTTCCTGGCGCTGATGCCGACGTCGATCGGATATCAGGATCTTGCCGCGCTGTTGGCGCAGCAGCCGGGCATGTCGCAGCGCTGGCGCGATCATTTGATCGCCTCGCCGTTCGGCACCATCGAGCGCGGCGACGTTCAGCTACGGCCGTCCGATCGGAACGTCGGTGCCGGAGCCGCTTGGTTATCAGACCGTCAATTTCGATCCGGGCGCGGTCGCCGCGAACACCTGGCAGATCGATGCGCCGCTCAACGCGACGAGCGCCGAGCCGGTCGAATATCCGACCGTCAACCGGCGCCTGAAGGGCGATCGCCTGCCGGTGCTCAACACGACGCCCGCCGCGCCGGAAGTTTTGCCGCAACTGCAACCGATCAATGCGCCGCCGGCTGCCGCGCCGCTGCAACCGCGGCCGGTCGCGCCTTCATTCATTTTGCCGCTCAAGAGCACCGAGCAGATCGACAGCGTGCCGCCGATGGCGCAGCCGGCGCAATTGCCGCCGTCAGCACCGGTGCTGCAACTTTCCGACACCGAAGAGCCGAGCGTTGCGCTGCGCGCGATGGAACTGGCCCAGCGCGACAATGCGCCGTCGGTCGACGACGACGATTTCATCGCCGACCAGCCGCCGGAAATTCCCGCCGCCGGCGAGAGAAGCTCGGCTTCGCTCGCGGCGCTGTCGTTCACCGACACCGATCCGGCGGAAGGCACCGCGCAAACCTTCTTCGGCGTCGGCGCCATGGGCGCGCCGAGCGGTCTGCAGCGCTGGGCGCCGGGCGCCGAGCCGGTGCTGGTCGCGCGCGCGGTCGATCCGGACATCAAAATTGCGGCGCTCGAAGGCAATGCCGACGGCGGCGAGACGGTGGCGAAAAAGGACGACGCGAGCCTGCTGGAAAGCCCGGCGGACCGCCTCAAGCTCACCGGCAAGCCGCGCGCCAAAGCCGAAAAATGCCTCGCCGACGCGGTTTATTTCGAGGCGCGCGGCGAGCCGTTCAAAGGCCAGCAGGCGGTCGCGCAGGTGGTGATGAACCGGGTGTTCTCGGGCTATTACCCCAACGACGTCTGCGGCGTGGTCTATCAGAACGCCGAGCGGCACCTGGCCTGCCAGTTCACCTTCGCCTGCGAAGGCAAGGACCTCAACAAGGTCGACGAGCCCGACATGTGGGAGCAGGCCAAGCAGCATCGCCAAGGACATGCTCGACGGCAAGATCTGGCTCGCCGAAGTCGGCCACGCCACCCACTATCACGCCTACTGGGTGCATCCGAGCTGGGTCCACGAGATGACCAAGCTCTACAAGCTCGGCGTCCACACATTCTATCGGCCGAAGAATTGGGGCGACGGCGACACCGATCCGGCCTATGGCCCGGTGCCGAACACCAGCAAGGCCGACACGCCGGAAGCGGCAAAGGGCCCGCAAGCGGCGGCGACGCCAGCGAAGAGCGAGTCGACCGCGAAACTCTGAGCGCCTATCATCACGCCGCAGCTTCGATTGAGGCCGGGCTAAACGGAGATTGGCGTGATGTCTTTAGCCATAAGAGTAGCCGTCGCGGTCGCGTTTACTTTCGCAATCGCAACTGCCGTTCCACAAAGTGCTTCCGCAAGCGGCAAGTCCCATCATCATCCGGCGAAAAGCAGTCAGACCAAAAAGCCGACGGAGCAATACTTGCGATCGGCATCGCCGGATCCGAGCACGCGCAGCGATAGCGGACCGGAGTCACATCTCGATGTCGAGACCGATATCGAGATTCTGCACCGAATGGGTGAGTGAGCCGGAGCTGAGATAATCGACGCCGGTTTCGGCGATGGCCGCGGCGCTGTCGAGCGTGATGCCGCCCGAGGCTTCGATGACGAGGCGGCCCGCCACCATGGCCACGGCCTTGCGCATGGCATCGAGATCGAAATTGTCGATCAGCACCACGTCGGCCAGGCCGACGTCGAGCACTTCCTTGAGCTGATCGAGCGAATCGACCTCGATCTCGATCTTCACCAGATGCCCGATCGCCGCCTTGGCGCGCGTCAGCACGGCGCGGATGCCGCCGGCGACCGCGATGTGGTTGTCCTTGATCAGCACCGCGTCGTCGAGGCCGAAGCGGTGATTGAAGCCGCCGCCGCAGCGCACGGCGTATTTTTCCAGCGCGCGCAGCCCCGGCGTCGTCTTGCGCGTGCAGATGATGCGCGCCTTGGTGTGGGCGATGCGCTGCACGAAGGCTGCCGTCGCGGTGGCGATGCCGGACATGTGGCCGAGGAAATTGAGCGCGGTGCGCTCGGCGGACAGGATCGCGCGCGCATTGCCGGCGATCGTCATCAATTTGGTCCCGGCGCCGATCGCCATGCCATCGCGGCCATGGGGTTCGATCTCGATCGCCGGCGCGAGGCGGCGGAACGCGGCTTCGACCAGCGGCAGGCCCGAGACGACGCCGGGCTTGCGCGCGACGACGACGGCGCGGCCGCTGGTGTCCTCCGGTATGGTCGCGATCGAGGTGATGTCGCCGGCGCGGCCGAGGTCTTCCTCGAGCGCGCGCGTCACCGCCGCTTCAACTTCGAGCGGCGAGACGAAGGCGTCGGAGCAAAAAAGCGACATCGGCACTCGTTACAAACACAGTTGGCCGCGAAAACTCATATCTAGTGTCGCGGACCCTGGCAAACCCAGGCCGCAGCGCGCGGGCCAGCCATGCGCGGAGCGGTCCGACGCGGGGCAGATTTCGTTTGGGCGATCAGACCCGCCGCTCTATATTGCGCGGCTTTTCGAAATTCGCGACTGACCGGGGCGGCCATGACCACCAGCGAAGATCGGCTCAATCCTGTCGAGGCCGGCGCCATGCGCCGGCCACTTGGCGCACGCCGGCGCTGGTGATCGGCATGGGCTGCCTGATCACGCTGATCGCTTTCGGTCCGCGTTCGACGCTGGGCTTTTTCCTGACGCCGCTGTCGAGCGCCAATCACTGGGGCCGCGACGTATTCGCGTTCGCGCTCGCTTTGCAGAATCTGCTGTGGGGCATCGGCCAGCCGCTCGGCGGCATGATCGCCGACCGCTTCGGCACCATCCGGGTGGTCTGTGCCGGCGCGCTGCTCTACGCCGCCGGCCTGGTGCTGATGTCGCACGCGACCAGCGCGCCGCTGCTCGATGCTTCGGCGGGCGTGTTGATCGGTTTCGGTCTGGCCGGTTGCTCGTTCCCGGTCATTCTCGCGGCATTCGGCAAGATCTTGCCGAAGGAATACCGCTCGATCGCGTTCGGCTTCGGCACCGCGGCGGGATCGTTCGGGCAATTCCTCTATTCGCCGATTGCGGTCGTGCTGATGGACACGTTCGGCTGGCAGCAGACGCTCATCATCTTCGCCGTCAGCATGCTGGGCGTGCTGCCGCTGTCGCTGGCACTGGCCACGCCGCAGACGGCGTCGACGACGGAGCGAGCTTCGACCCAGTCGCTCAGGCAGGCGCTCGGCGAAGCCTTTGCCCATCGCTCCTACATTCTGCTCGTGCTCGGCTTCTTCACCTGCGGCTTCCAGCTGCAATTCATCACCGTGCATATGCCGTCCTATCTGGTCGATCGCGGGCTCTCGGCGCAGGTCGGCGGCTGGACCATTGCGACCATCGGGCTGTTCAACATCATCGGCTCGGTCACCGCCGGCTGGCTCGGCGACCGCATGCCGAAGCGCTATCTGCTCGCGTTCATCTATTTCGTCCGCGCCGCGGCGATCCTGGCGTTCATCTCGTTCCCGGTCACGACGGTCTCTTGCCTGATCTTCGCCGCGATCATGGGCCTGATGTGGCTGTCGACCGTGCCGCCGACCAACGGCATCATCGCGCTGATGTTCGGCACGCGCTGGCTCGCGACCTTGGCGGGCTTCGCCTTCTTCAGCCACCAGGTCGGCGGCTTCCTCGGCGTCTGGCTCGGCGGCATCGCGTTCGACCGCACCGGTTCGTACAACGTGGTGTGGTGGCTCGCGATCCTGTTCGGCGTGCTCTCCGCGCTGATCAACCTGCCGATCGTCGAAAAGCCGGTCGCGCGCGTCGCCGCCGTGCCGGCTTGATGGCCTCTGTCCTACCTCTTCCGGCCATGACAAACTGGAGCCGGGAGAATTGTCCGCATGGGAACCTTCAAGGCCATCGTTGTCGATAAGGGCGAAGCCGGGCAAACAGTCCAGCTCACCGACTTCGACGACAACGATCTGATGGACGGCGACGTCACCGTCGCGCGTCGAATGGTCGACGCTGAACTACAAGGACGGCCTCGCGGTCACCGGCAAGGCGCCGGTGGTGCGCCGCTTCCCGATGATCGCCGGCGTCGATTTTTCCGGCACTGTTGAATCTTCGTCACATCCCGGCCTGGGAGCCGGGCGACAAAGTCATCCTCAACGGCTGGGGCCTCGGCGAGACCCATCTCGGCGCCTACGCGCAGAAGGCGCGGGTCAAAGGCGATTGGCTGGTGCGGCTGCCGCAAAGCATCAGCGCGCGCGACGCCATGGCGATCGGCACCGCGGGCTATACCGCCATGCTCTCGGTCATGGCGCTCGAGCGCTCAGGCGTCACGCCGGCCCGCGGCCCGATCATCGTCACCGGCGCTGCCGGCGGCGTCGGCTCCGTCGCGGTCGCGATCCTCGCCAAACTTGGCTACCAGGTTACCGCCTCGACCGGGCGGCCGGCCGAAGCGGATTATCTCAAAGGGCTCGGCGCCGGCGAAATCATTGACCGCAAGGAGCTCAGCGGCCCGGTGCGGCCGCTTAACAAGGAGCGTTGGGCCGGCGGCATCGATGCGGTGGGCTCGACGACACTCGCCAATGTGCTGTCGATGACACGCTATGGCGGCGCCGTCGCCGCCTGTGGGCTGGCCGGCGGCATGGACTTGCCGACCTCGGTGGCGCCATTCATCCTGCGCGGCGTGTCGTTGCTCGGCGTCGATTTGGTGATGTGCCCGCTGCCGTTGCGGCAATTGGCATGGCGCCGGCTGGAGCAGGATTTGCCGCGGGACAAGATCGCGGCGATGACCACCGAGATCGGGCTCGGCGATGTCATCGAAGCCGGCCGGCGCATCGTCGAGGGGCAGGTGCGCGGCCGGATCGTGGTAAAGATCGGGTAAAGACGTCCGCGTTTCGGCCACAAAGTTGCCGACCATCGGGGCCAGTATGGTAAGGGGACCGTTAAGAAATTTTGTTAACGTCGCTCGCACGTCCATCGTGGAGTTGCCCATGTTGCTGCGCGTGGCCATCGTCTGTGCGTTCGTGGTGGGGGCCGCTTCGGCGGTCGCCGAGGAGCTCGGGCCGGAGCAGGCCAGGGCCTTCGTCGTCGGCAAGCTGTTCAGCTATACCTGCTTCGACGGCACCGTCGGCATGGGCCGCATCTTCTCCGACGGCTCCGTGGTCGGCACCATCCGGCCCGGCGGCCAGAGCCAGGTGCGCTTCGCCGCGCTGCCGGCCGGCACCATCAAGGTCAGCCCCAATGCGATGTGCGCGCATCTCGCCGGCTTGCCGATCGAGCCGTGCTTCCGCGTGCAGAAGATCGATTACCACAGCTTCCGCGGCTCGATCTCGGGCCTGTCGTTCGCCTATTGCGACTTCTATCAGCGCAATCCGCGCAGCGCGATCGGCGGCGCCAGCGTCAAGCGCGACATTGCGCCGGCGCCAGGATCGGCGACATCGGTTGCGACCGCGCGTCCGTCGGACGATTAGCCCACCGGCAAGCTACGAAGCTTCCTCGGTCCGCGCCCGCGGATAAAGCACGTGCTGGTAAACCCAGCCGATGCCGAGCAGCACCACGCCAAGCCCGATCACCGATAGCGCGCGGTAGATGCCGCTGATGTTCGCGGTATCGATGATGAAGACCTTGGCGACGGTCAGCGCGATGACGGCGAGCGCGGGCAGCCGCGCCGGCTGCGAGCGCAGGTAGAAGCCGACCGCAAGCAGCACGATGCCGAAAACGAGCCAGACGGTCGAATAGGCATATTGCTCGGCATCGCTGATCGGCCCGGCCAATATCGGCCCATGAAACAGCCGCCGCACTTCGAGCGTCAGATAGAACAGAGCGAGCGTCACCGCGGTGATCGTCGCGGTGACGCGATAGGAGATCGGACGCGTGGTGCGCGCGATCAGCGCCAAGGTGATGGCGAGCACCGCCGGCAGTCCGTAACCCAACAGGATCAGGTTGAAGAACGGGCCGCCCACCGGATCGTTGGCGAAGCGCGGGCTCCAAGCGAACAGGAATTCGATAGATGACGGCGATGAGCGTCAGCGCCGCGATCAGTAGCGCGCCCGCATTGTGCACGATGCTGCCGGTGCGCCCGCGCACGCGCTCGAGCCCGATGGTCATGGCCAAGCCGACATTGACATAGAGCATGGCTTCGACGACGCCGTCGGCGCGCCGGTAGATATTGCCGCCGGTGACGTAGTGACGGATCTCGAGGATCGCGAGCAGCACGGTGAACAGGATGGCGCCGGCGTCGACCATGCGCGCCGGCAGATCGTCGGCGCGCCGCCGCAACAGCCATCCCGCGACCCAGAAGGCGGCGGCCGGGACGCCGTAGCCGTAGAGCAGCCAGTTGAAGATCGGCGCGGTGCCGAGATCGGCGCCGGCGATCGTCGGTTGGTAAGCCACGCGCGCCGCGACCACGGCGACCATGACGGCGGCAAGCCAGCGCAGCCAAGGCAGCGGCCGTTGTTCCGCGACCCAGGCGATGCCCGGCACCGTCAGAGCCAGCGCAATGGTGAGCCAGCCCTTTTCCAGCGCGAATGTCATCGCCAGCGCCAGCGCGCCGAGCGTGCCGGTGGCGAACATCGCGCTCGCCGCCATCACGCCGGGCCGCGGCTCGCGTTTCACCAATGTCTCGGTCGCGAGCGCAAAGATCGCGGCGACGAGCAGCGCCAGCGCCGCGAACGGCAGCGAGCGATCGAGCTGCGCGATGCGATAATAGAGCGCGACCAGCATGGCGAGCGGCGTGAATACGGCCGCGGCGCTCCACAGCATCGGCGCCAGCGCGCGCGACGAGCGGCCTTGCGCCAAAAATCCGCCGGCGCCGAACAGCGCCGCCCAGCCGGCGGCGAGGATCAGGTGCGAGCCGTAGTCGTAGCGCTCCGGCTCCGGGATCGCCGGCGCCGCCGGGCCCGACGGCGCCAGCAGTCCCTGGACATTCATGTGCACCGCCCAGTGCGCCATCACCGAAGCGGCCAGGATCGCGGCGACCGGCACGGCGCCGGTTGCCGCCTCGGTGCGCCAGGCGATGGCGACGGTCGCGACGGTGAGAACAACAAAGGCAGCGAGCGCGACGGGATCGTGCCGGCTCGCCAGCACCAGAAGGGCGGCGGCCAACAGATAGACCGAGAGCGCTAGCGTCGAGAGGCGATCGACCGCGCCGGGCACGGCCGGCGGCCCGTAGAACAGGCCGCAGACCAGGAAGGTGGCGACAAGCGCGAAGCCGGCAAGTGCGTGGAAGACATGCGCGCCCAGCGCGGTGACGGTGTCGGCTTGCGTTCCCGGCAGCGTCCACAGCGCGCCCAGCACGATCGCCGCGATGGCGAGCCAACGCCACATGCGAAACCGCGCCAGCGCGAAAGCGGCCGCATTGACGACGGCGATGTAAACATACAGCGACCAGAAATCCGGCTTGACGGAGGCAACCAGCATCGGCGCCAGATAGCCGCCGATCACGCCCAGGCCGGCAAGTGCAGGTCCATGCAGCAACGCGGCGCCCAAGGTGAGAAGCGCCACGGCGCCGAGCAGGATGAAAGCGGCTGCGGGCGGCAGGAATCCGTAGAGCTCGTACGCCGCATAGACGGTGGCATAGGCGACGGTGGTGCCGGCCGCGGTCAGCGTGCTTGGAATATGCGCCGACGGCACGCCGGCGAGCACCGATAGTTTCTCGGTGCGCCGCGTCCATTCGCCGACGGCGACCAGCGCAAGCGCCAGCAGGGCGCCGAGAAAAATCCGCACGCCCGGGCCGATGAGGCCCTGCTGGATCGTATAGCGCACCAGAAAGATGCCGCCGAGCGCAAGCGCCACGCCGCCGACCCAGACCACCCAGCGGGTGCCGAATTTTTCCTCGAAGCCGATCTTTTGCGGCGTCGATGGTGGTGGTGGCGAAAGCGGCACCGAGGCGGGCGGCGGTGATGGCGGCTCGGGCGGAAGCGAGGGTTGAGGCGGTGCCGCGACGATTGGAGCCGGCGCCGGCTGCACCGTTGCCGACGGGACAGCGCCGGCGGTGACCTGCGCCCGCTCCAGCGCCTTCATTCTCGAATTCGAGTTGCCGCAACAAATTGCGATCGGTGATGCTCCTGATCAAGGCGACGATGGCGATGACGGGCGCAGCCAGCAGCCAGCACGACCAGAACAAACAAGCCGCCCATCGGAGCCCCCGCCCGCAAGCCGCCGTTGCGAGAATACGGCGCCGCGCAGTCTACTCCAGGTCGAGCCGGAACGGCGCGGCTTCCTCGGCGAAATTGCCCCGGCCGATGGTCTCGATGGCGGCGACCATGCGGCCGTCGCGGCCGAGCAGCCGGTCGGCCAGCGACACGATGCGGATATTGGGCGTAGCGGTGGGCGAGGCGCGGCGCAGCGCCTGCGCGATGCTTGCCTCGTCACGCTGCGGATTGAGCGCGCAGACGCCGACATAGGCGCTCGCCGTCGAGCGGCTGATGCCCGCGAAGCAATGCACCACCAGGGGACTGCGGCGGTCCCAGCCGCGCACGAAGCGGATGAGGTCGGCGACGTGTTCCTCACCCGGCATGATGTAGCCGTCGAGGGGTGCGGAAATATCGTGCAGCCGCAGCCACAGATGGTTCTCCGCTGCGACGCCCTGCGGCCGCACCAAATTCGTTTCGTCACCGATCAACGACACGACGTGGCGCGCGCCGGTGTCTTCGACGGTTTCGTACAGGCGCGCGAGCGAGCAGACGTGGATCATGGCCTCAAGAATTGATTGCTGCGGTCTCTTTCATATAGGAATTGCGGACGGCGCAAGTGTGACGTTCACGTGCCGGCGAGTTTTTTGATGCGCTCGAAATAGCGCGCCTCCGCTGTCTCGGCGGGCCAGGGTTTCAAGAAATCGCGCTCCATGGTGGCGGAGACCGCCGGCGGCCGGCCGAAGAAACGGCGCGCTTCCGCGGCTTCGAAGCCGGCGAGCCGGGTGGCTTCGAGATAGGCCGCGCCGCTGTCGGCTGTCTTGATCAGCGTTTTGATCTCCGTCGAGGCTTCCGCCGGCAGCCCGAAGCGCCGATGGATTGCGGTGAGGAGCCGCAATTCGACCGCTTTGTAGTCGCCGCCGATCACCGCCTTGAACGGCGAGATCATGTCGCCGATCACGTATTCGGGCGCGTCGTGCAACAGCACCGCGAGCCGGCCGCCGCGATCGAGCCGCGGCGCGCGCAGCCGCGCCAGTGCCTCGACCAACAGGCAATGCTGGGCGACGGAATAGATGTGCGCGCCTTTGGTCTGGCCGTTCCAGCGCGCCACGCGCGCCAGTCCGTGGGCAATGTCTTCCAGCTCGATGTCGAGCGGCGACGGATCGAGCAGATCGAGCCGGCGTCCCGACAGCATGCGCTGCCAGGCGCGCGGCTCCGATGGCACGTTCGCGTCGCCCGCTTGGCGCGCTGCGCCGTGTCAGCCACGGCCGCTGAGCGAGTTGCTCCCCACAGCCTTGCGGTGAGGGATGGAAAGGGGGGCCAAAATGTCTCGCTCCGTCAGAAATGAAGTCATTCGCCTTATCCAGCTATAGTAACAGATCAACCCTTACGCACAATAATCGATCATCACACCCAGCCCTTGCATTTCAAACCCGCTTCCTTAAAGTGCTACCGAGTGCAGCGGCTTACCATATCGACTATGTCCCCTACACTTTCAATGAAAGCCTGGCTCGCTGAAATGCCGAGTTGGCATTCGACCGCCGCTACTGACGACAGATAAGGGAAGCCCTTTGAACGGATTTCTTCGCGAATTTTCCGCGCACAACGGCACTCAATTTTTCCTGCCATGATTTCGTGGCAGGGGGATTTCGAAAGCGTGGGTCATGCTCCACTCCTCGGCTAACCCCGGAGTGTGCATGCCGAAATTGAATTCCAGCTACGGCTCCAATCGGAAGGTCCAACGATTTCAGATTTTCCAGAACATCAAACACGCTTTCCAATCGTTTCCGGTCGTTTCCCAACCAGATAACCCTTAAGAAAAGTTATCCTCTCGCCATGTCCGATTGGAAATGGGGCCAAAAACGTGAGTTGGTTATCAGGTTGCTCCGACCAAGGTTGGAGACAGCCAACATAACTGGCTTGGCCAAGGCGCTCTTCAAGGGAGATGCTCTCGGCAAAAGCAACAATACCGAGTGGGAGCGATTTGTCGACGCTCAACGCAAATGGGCGAAACCAGAAGATCCTAGCAAACCGAGCAGTCCAGAATTGTGGGGCTTTATAAGGGTCATTTCAACCGAAATCGGTTTGGGCACTATTCGAACCGAAGGCGACTTCTTATTCACTGCGACGCCTCAAGAACTTTTAACTGAGCTTCAGACGTCGCCGTCAATGACTACCGAAATCTTCAACGAATTTCGTAACAAGTGGGGCGACACTACTAACGCCCCAGTCGTCTCAGATGAACAAGCTTGGGATGATTGGCACACAAATCTCATACTTAGATCGGAAATTTCTCTATTCAAAGGCATCGCGGAATACAAAGACAAAGGCGTTTTGCCTTCTCACATCTGCTATTTGACTCCAAGTGCTGTTCATAGTTGGCGAGCGCTCGTCGCCTACGCGGAATATCCAAACTTCATAAATTGCCAACACTCTCTTCGACATTTTGTAGGGTCGCATCATTATTGGAGAACTCTGCTTTCTGAAAGGAAACTCGGCAGGATCATCATGCTTGGTGCGGGCGCTGCAGAAAAATCGAATACGATAATACTTAGTGTTGTGAGATCAAATACGCTCACGTCCAAGCGGCAACTTCAGTACTGTGTCGTTGATACCAGCCCCTTCATGACGGATGCAGATATCGAATTTCTCTCCGCCGGTGAAGATAAGGGCTCGCGTGAGGTAGTCGATGTTGTGTCTTTTCGCTTCAACTTTCTCAATTCACGCGCTTTGTCGCATATCTCCCACCGTAAAGGGGAGAAATTTCGGAATACGGCCTTTTTCATTCCTGGATGCACAATCGCGAATGTTGATGAATTTGACTTTTTCCGATCCGTCTCAAACGCTTCAAAAGCGGAAGATACGTTAGTGGTAGGAACCGAATTTATTGACGAGAAAAATCACGATCGATATCGCGATGAGCTGTTCGACCGATACGAGAGTGATCAAATGAAGGACTTGGCTCTTCAACCGGTCAGTCACCTCCTCCATGGCCTCGACGTCGAGATGCGCCGTGATTTGGTAAGGGTGGAAGTAGTCGACGAAACCAGTGAACGAAGCTTCGTAAACCATATAAAAGGCACCCTTAGTCGCACTTGTAAGGTTCGACTTCTCGAAAGTCCCCGATAAAGTCATCGCGAACCTTAGACAGCTAGATGGTGTTATCTTATTGTTTTCTAAGCGATATACGCACAAAGGTTTTGTCGCGTACGCGAACGAATTCGGGTTCTCTCATGTCGATTTAGTGGATTTTCTTATTCTCCTTACAAACAAGTGATTTTTCGCCGGCGGGAATAGAGGACCACATAGTTTGGCCCTTTCCGATCGTTTCCATAGCTGGAAAGCGCTGCGCGTGATCCCCTGTTGATGTGATGGAGGCGCGCGATGTCAGACGGCTCAACTATTGCGGCCTTGTTTTTTGTACTCACGCTTGTGATTACCTACGGATGCGCCATCGCGGCGCGCTTTAAGAAACGCGGCCACGATCAGGACGAACTGCTTGCCGGACGCAGTTTGAATTGATGGCTAATTGGCGTCAGTGCGGGTACTACTGGTAACTCCGGCTTTATCGTCACGGCCGCCGTGGCTCTAGGTTATACTGGCGGCATCCACTGGATATTACTTCCGCTGTCGTGGTTGCTGGGGGACTTAGTTTTCTGGGGCATATTCCCCGGTCGGATAAATAAATTAGCGCGAGACCTAAAGGCCGTAACTCTATCAGAAATGCTGACCAAAGGACTTGAGCCAGTCTGGGTGAAGCTAATTGTGATTGTCACGTCCCTACTTCTTGTTACCTGCCTAAGCATGTATACGGCGGCGCAATGGCTGGCTGGCAAAAAGTTTCTGTCTGGGGCATTCGGCATTACGGAGCATATATCATTGCTCCTGTTTGGTCTCTCTATTGTCGGTTATTCGTGTTTGGGCGGATTTCGCGGGTCCGTTTACGCAGATGTCCTGCAGGGTATGATACGGATTTTTGGAACATTTGTGGCGCTTGCGGCCGTCATCCTTTTTGCAGTGTCAGACCCGGATACGTTTCGACGAAATTTCAGTGGCGTGTCGGCTAATTATTTTTCCTTTTTTGACGGTGGTTTGATTGCATCGATTGGCTTTATTCTTGGATTTGCAGCGGCGGCCATCGGATTTGGGCTTGGACAACCGCAGATCGCTTCAAGGTACATGGCCGGAAGCAGCCCAAGCGAAACTCAAGCGGCACGTTGGATTTACATTGGTTTCATCCAATACACTTGGATTTCAATGACAGTATTCGGTGTAGTTTTGCGCGGCGTCATGCCCGATATAGTCGACCCGGAAATTGGCCTTAGCGTTTTCTTTCAAAAACACATAGGAGGCATTTTGACGGGAATAATATTTGCCGACGTATTTGCGACAATTGCTTCAACGTCGAACGGCATTTTGGTTTCGATCGCACAAATCGTTCAGCGGGATCTCCTCCAGCGAGCTGGACCGTTGCATTTTTCAGAATTGAACCAGATTTTACTAACGTTTGTTCTTGGCGTATGTACAATCTTCCTCTCAATTATTGTTCCAGGTAACGTATTTTCGATGGCTATTGATTTTGTTTCTATAATCGGGGCGGGAATTGCTGCACCAATGATGATTCGATTGTTTAGTTGGAAACACACAGGCGGATCGCTCTTCATTTCCATTATTGGTGGTATCCTTCCCGCTACAATATGGAAGGTTTTCGGCCTCGACACACTAATCAACGAGGCCGCGGTCTGGCATCCTTTGCAGTCTCACAATCAATTTCGCTTTGAACTCGACGCTCTTCCATTATCGCCGGCTGCCAAGGAGCGGTTAGTATTGCCGCCAGAGAGCAGCTTCGTCCTTACGATTTTTCGCCCAGCGTCTGGCACGCCTCGTGGCGATAGCAGGTGACCAGATGATCGTTGACCATGCCGACCGCCTGCATGAAGGCGTAGACGATGGTCGGCCCGCAGAATTTGAAGCCGCGCTGCGCCAGCTCCTTGGAGATCGCGCGCGATGTTGCGGTCTCCGCCGGCACTTGGCTTAGCGTTTTGTAGTGATTGACCTTGGGTTTGCCGTCGACGAAGTCCCACAACAGCTTCGAAAAGCCCGGCCCCTTGTCCATGATGTCGAGCCAGGCTCGCGCCGAGCGCACGGCGCCTTCGATCTTTGAGCGGTTGCGCACGATGCCAGCATCCTGCATCAGCCGTTCGACCTTCGCGGGCCGGTAGCGCGCGATTTTTTCCGGAACGAAATCGTCGAAGGCGCGGCGGAAGTTTTCGCGCTTGCGCAGGATGGTGATCCACGACAGGCCGGCCTGAAAGCCGTCGAGCATGAGTTTTTCGTAGAGCGCGCGGTCGTCGTATTCCGGCACGCCCCATTCCTGGTCGTGATAGGCGACGTAGAGCGCATCGTCCTTGGGCCAGGGACAGCGCACGATGCCGTCTGAGTGTACGGGAGCTTTCATGGCTTTCATTCGGCGGCTTTGGTTTCGCCGGGAAAGGCGAAACGCGCCCAGTCCGGCTTGACCAGATGGATCGGCACGCCGCCGCTAAAGAGCGGCTCGCCGCGCGATATCGCCTCCGCCACCCGGTCGAGCCGCAACAGCGCGACCGCGCGGCCGGCCGCGGCGGAACCCATGGTGCCGACCTGGCGGTCGCCGGCCGTCACTGCGGCGCCGGCCGCGGGCGCGGTGCCGTCATAGCGCACCGGCACCGCGCGGGTGCGCGCCGTGCCGCGGTGCTCCATGCGCGACACCACCTCCTGGCCGACATAGCAGCCTTTGGTGAAATCGACGCCGCCGAGCTGGTCCATGTCGGTCTCGTGCGGGAAAGCATCGCCGTAGCTGAAATCGACGCCGCCCTGCGGCACGCCGAGCGCGATGCGGTGCGCCTCGTATTGCCCGGCATCGACCAGCGTGGCGCCGAGATCGGCCGCGGCTGCGGCGGCAAGATGCGGCGGCAGCATCACGCGAAGCCCGAGCGCCGGCAGTCGCGGATCGGCATAGCTCAGGCCATATTTGGTCGTGCCGCTGCCGTCCCAGGCGGCGAGCACGCCGAGCACCGCGGACAGATCCTCGACGATCACCTTCGCGCGCAGTTTGTAGATGTTGAGTTTGGCAACCAGTGCGACGCAAAGCGCCCGCTGCACGTCGAGGAAGAAGCCGCCGCCATCCTCGGCCGGCGCCTCGGCGACGATGAAATCGGCGATGATCTTGCCCTGCGGCGTCAGCAGCGCGCAGAAGCGCGCCGTTCCGGGCTTGAGCTCGAGAATGTCGGCGGTGACGAGCCCATGCAGAAAGTTCCGCGCGCCGTCACCGGCGACTTTGACCACGCCACGGTCGGGGAGAAGGGCAGCCTTCATGACAAAAAACTTTCCAAATATCGCAAGGAACGTAGGACACCGGCCGATTTCTCTCAAGGCTCGGATATACGGTGGAATTTTCTGTGCGCTCAGCAAACAAAAACGCGACCTGAAGCACCTTACGTTGTAAATCCTTCGGCAACACGTGTAAAATGACACAGCGGCTGTGGGGGTCGCCGGACTATTTTCCAAAACCAGTTGTTCTACGGGGCCGATCGCGGCATTCGAAAGCACGCGTTCAGGGGGGTGAGCGCATGACCGACGAGCTGTTGTCGTTGCGGGCAGTTTTGCTGTCCGCGGTGCAGAACGACCACGACTTGTTCCGGCAGGCGGCCTCGACGGCACCGGTGCCGATCGAGATCGCCGAATGCAAGAGTGTCGCCGCGGCATGCCAGGCGCTCAGCGGCGGGGCCGATCTGGTCTTCATCGACGGCGCCGTCGCGGGCGTAGCGATCACGCAAGTGGTCGCGGCCGCGTACGCTCAACCCAAGCCCCCGTTCCTGGTGCTGCTCGCGGCGCCGGACTTGGCCGTGGAACCGCTCACGACCGACGCGGTCGCGGCCAAGCCGTCGCGGCCCGAAGAGGTGCGGCGGCTGGTCGAGCGGTCGATGCGGGTGCGGCTGCCGAGCCGCGTCCTCGTGGTCGACGATTTCTCGACCATGCGCAGCATCGTGCGCAAAATTCTCGGCGCAACGCGATTCCCCTTCGAAGTCAGCGAAGCGGCGGAGGGTTTCGCCGCGCTCAAGCTCGCGGCGAGAACGAATTCGACATCGTCTTTCTCGATTACAACATGCCGGGCTTCAACGGCCTGGAGACGCTCGCCGAGTTCAAGCGCGAGAAGCGGCGCATGAGCGTCGTGGTGATGTCGTCGGCGCAGGACGCAACGCTTGCCGAGCGCGTGCGCCTGCAACGCGCGGCGTTTCTCAAAAAGCCGTTTTTCCCCGCCGATATCGAGGCGGTGCTGACGCGGCATTACGGATTGACTGCGCTCAATCCGAAGCGCGCTTGAGAGCAGATATTCGTTCGGAAGGTGCGGCTATTGCCGCGAAATCTGGACCGAAAATTCGCCGTTGCGGATGCGGGCGCTCAAGTTCTCCGCATAGCGGGCGGCCGCGTCTTCGCCATAGGTCGTGATCAACTCGGCCAGCGCCAAGAACAGCGCGGTCTGCGCCAGGCAATCGCCCTCGATGCCGTCGTGCAGCGCCTCGATCCAGGCGTCGTGCAGATAACCGAGCGCGAGGCGCTTCTGCTCATGCTCGGCCACCGCTTCACGGGCGGCTAAATTTGGTGTCGCCGTACTCATTATGATTTTCTCTCGCGCCAGCCCCGGCGGCGTCCCTGTCCTGAAATCAAATTAGCATGGGATTTCGGGGGTAAAAATCGAACCTTGGGGCAGGGTTAATGCCTGCAGGACCGCCACTTTGGGTATTAATTGGCGTAGCGGGCGGTGATCTCGCGGGCGATCTGGGCGCCCTCTTCGAGATAGCGGTGGATGACGACGCCGGCCGCCGGCGTGCAGCTGCGGTAGCTTTGCTGGAAGCCGCGATAGCCGCGGTTGAAGCTCGCCACCATCTGATCGTGGCGGTCGCCCGCGGGCGCTTCGGCGTCGATCAGCGCCTGCGCCTCGTTGCGCCATTTCTGGCCTTCGTTGCTGCCGCAAATGCCGCGCAGGAAATGCAGCGCGCCGAGGATTTCCGATAGCCGCTGCAGATCGTGATCGTAAGGCGCCGACACCACCTGCGGCGCCACCGGCGCCGCCGACTGCGGCGCACCCGGGGGCTGGGCCCTGCCCATGGGCGGCAGCCCGGGTTTCGGCTGCGCCGGGGCCTGCGGTTTGGGCGGATATTGTTGAGGATACTGTTGAGGGTACTGTTGATAGGGCTGCTGCGGCGGCTGGCCGAACTGGAAAAATTGCGCGCCGGCCGGCCCGGCGGCAAGGCACATTGCAAACAACAGCGCGGTCAATGTTCGAAGCATCGGCGGTGCAAACATAAAGGTCGAGCGGACGGTCGAGCAAGCATGACAAGGCGGCATGGTTGAGGCACGCGGCATCACCGCGCCGCCAGCGATCCGCTCCCAGGCGGCGGCGACGATCAGCGCCAGCCCTTCGGTCGTCTTCAAGTCGGACAGCGCCGACGGTTCGCGCCATTGCGCTTCGGCCAATTCCTCGTTGAGCGCAACCTCGCCGGCGATCCAGCGCGCCGCGAACGGCAGAATGACGAAATGCCGCTCGACCCCGCCCGCGGCATCGCGCGTGATCGCCTGGCGATAGCCGGCGAGCGCCACCGGCTCGACGTCGAGGCTGGTCTCCTCGCGGACCTCGCGGATGACGGCTTCCTCCAAGCGTCTCGCCGAGCTCGACGCCGCCGCCGGGCAGCGTATAGAGGCCGTGGGCCGGGCGGCCGCGCCCGGCGCACGATCAGCACCCGGCCGTCGCGGAAGATGGCGGCGCTGACCGCCAGATACGGCCGCGTTGGATAAGTGCGCGATCGTTCGTCGTTGCTCATCGAAGCTCGCGTGATTTCGGTTAGTCTCGCAAAAGGCGTGGACGGTGATTAATTCCCGATCAAGCACCAGCTGCTTGGTCCGAGGTACCGGCTTAGACCATGTGCGGACGCTATGTCATCATCTCGACGCCGGAAGCGATCCGGGCGCTGTTCGGCTATGGCGA
This sequence comes from uncultured Alphaproteobacteria bacterium, assembly GCA_963831975.1. Lineage (GTDB taxonomy): Bacteria > Pseudomonadota > Alphaproteobacteria > Rhizobiales > Xanthobacteraceae > BOG-931. The sequence continues at coordinate 47,134 of CAWHSO010000006.1, read as the reverse complement.
GCAGCCGAATTTCCCGCCGCGCTACAATGTGGCGCCGACCCAGCCGATCCCCATCGTGCGCCTGCGTCGACGGCAAGCGCTCGTTCGCGCTGATGCGCTGGGGCCTGCTGCCGTCCTGGGTCAAGGATCCGAAGACGTTTCCGCTCCTGATCAATGCGCGCGGCGAATCCGTGCTCGATAAGCCTGCCTTTCGCAACGCCATGCGGCGGCGGCGCTGCCTCATTCCGACCGACGGCTTTTACGAATGGCAGGCTTGGGCAACAGCCGGCACGCCGAAGCGGCCGTATTTCGTGCGCGCCAAACGCGGCGCCGACGGCACCGCGCCGCCGCTCGCCTTCGCCGGCCTGTAGGAGACCTGGACCGGGCCGAACGGCGAGGAGCTCGATACCGCCGCCATCATCACCACGACGGCGAACCGCACGCTCGCGCCCATGCACGAGCGCATGCCGGTGTTCGTGCCGCCGGAAGCTTTCGACCTGTGGCTCGACTGCGCCAATGTCGAAGCCGATGTCGCCGCGGCGCTGATCGCGCCGGCCGACGATGCGCTGCTCGAAGCCTATGAGGTCTCGACCGCGGTGAACCGCGTCGCCAACGATTCCGCGGCGCTCATTGCGCCGGCACCGGTTGGTTTCGCTCCGGACGCCGCGGTTGCGCCAGCCAAGACCGAGAAAAAGCTCAAATCGCAAAAAGCCGAAACCGTCGGACGACCAGGCGTCGTTGTTCTAGCCGCGTGACCGGCCATTTCCGCAAGCCGCAGTCGTAGTAGTTGGCTATGCCGATGTCGGCTGCCGCGCGGTAATCGCTGGCCAGGTATTCGAGCAGTTCTTGACGCTGCCGTCGGCGCGCGAGGCTGGCGCGTATCCGATCGACCGCGCGATGGAGGACCGCACGCCACCACGGCGAACGGCATCGCGCGAATGCTGGGGCCGGCCCGCTCTGGCTGTAAGAGGACATGATGGACTCCGAATGGATGATTTGGAGCCATCTTTTCTCGCTTATGGTTTTGCTGCCACCCGATTACTGACAGATTTCCTTACCCGATTTGCTTCGGCCGCGAACGAAGCATTGCGGGTAGCAATGGCGCGCCGCGGCGTCCATATTCGACACATGTCGAATGCACCGCAAATGGCGGAAGTGGCGGCTTTGGTCGGCGATCCGGCCCGCGCCAATATCCTGTGCGCGCTGCTCGGCGGCCGGGCGCTGACCGCGACCGAGCTGGCGTTTGCCGCCGGCGTGACGCCGCAAACCACCAGCGGCCATCTCGGCAAGCTGCATGCGGCTCGGCTCCTCGTGCTGATGAAGCAGGGCCGCCATCGCTATTATCGCCTGGCCGGGCCCCACGTCGGACAGATGCTGGAAAGCATCATGAACGTTGCGCTCGAAGGCCCGCCGCGGTACCAGCCGAAATCGCATCTCGACGACAAGCTGCGTCACGCCCGCACCTGCTACGACCACATCGCCGGTACGCTCGGTGTCGGCCTGGCCGATCGGCTGATCGAGCGCGAGCATGTCATCCTCGGCGACGAAGCCGGCGAGGTGACGGCGGCCGGCACGGAATTCTTAAGCAAGCTCGGCGTCGATCTGTCTCCCGCCCGCGCCAAGCGCCGGGTGTTCTGCCGGCCGTGTTTGGATTGGACCGAGCGCCGCCCGCATATCGGCGGCGCCGTCGGCGCGGCGTTGGCCCACCGGTGCTTCGAGTTGAAATGGATCGAGCGGGTGCGCGATGGACGCGCGCTGACGATCACGCCCGCGGGGCGGCGCGGATTGTTGGAGCAATTTGCGTTGCAGGTTTAGGCGTTCCCGTCATTGCGAGGAGCGAAGCGACGAAGCAATCCACTCGGCGCCGCCGTCCTGGATTGCTTCGCTACGCTCGCAATGACGATCAAAGCACCTTGCCCGGATTAAGGATCCCCTTGGGATCGAGCAGATGCTTGAGATCGCGCATCAGCGCAAACGCGACCGGATCCTTCACCGACGGCAACAGATCGCGCTTGACGACGCCGATGCCGTGCTCGGCGGAAATCGAGCCGCCGTATTTTTTCACCACCGCGAAGACCACGGCGTTGACGTCGTCCCAGCGCTGCAAATACTCCGCCTTGTCGGCGCCGACCGGCTGGGTGACGTTGTAGTGGATATTGCCGTCGCCGAGATGGCCGAACGGCAGCGGCCGCGCGCCGGGAATGAGCTTGGTGACGGCGTCGTTGGCTTCGGCGATGAAGGCCGGCACCGCGGCGACCGGCACCGAGACGTCGTGCTTGATCGAGCCGCCGGCGTAGCGCTGCACCTCGCCGAACAATTCGCGAATGCGCCAGTACATCTTGGCCTGCTCGATCGAGTCGGCGATGGTGGCGTCGGCGACGAGGCCCTTCTCCATGCCTTCCGCGAGGATCTCCTCCATCACCTCGCGCAAGCCTTCGCGCTGCTGCGAGGACAATTCGATCAGCGCGTACCAATCGTGCGGCGTAGCGAGCGGATCGCGGCAGCCGGCGCCGTGCTCGAGCACGAGCTCGATGCCGCGCCGGGTCATGATCTCGAATGAGGTGACGCCGCCCGCGGTGCGCTCGGTGGCGATGCCGAGCAGCTCCAGCGCCGCTTCCGGCGATTTGATGCCGGCAAACGCGGTCTCCACCGAGCGCGGCCGCGGCACCAGGCGCAGCACCGCCGCGGTGATGATGCCGAGCGTGCCTTCGGCGCCGATGAAAAGATTTTTCAGGTCGTAGCCGGTATTGTCCTTTTTCAGCTTGTTGAGATTGTTCATGACCCGGCCGTCGGCCAGCACCACCTCGATGCCGAGCACGTGCGAGCGCGCGATGCCATGCGCGATTGCCGCGGTGCCGCCGGCATTGGTGGAAAGATTGCCGCCGATGGTGCAGGTGCCTTCCGACGGCAAGAGTTGCGGATAGAGCCGGTCGACTTCGGCGGCGGCCTCCCGCGTGCGCTGCAAGGTGACGCCGGCCTCGCAGGTGATGGTGTTCGAGGTCGGATCGACCTCGCGGATGCGATCCATGCGGTTGAGCGAGAGCACGATCTCGTTGTGCAGCGGGATCTGGCCGCCGACCAGGCCGGTATTGCCGCCCTGCGGCACGATCGCGGTGCCGGTGTCGTTGGCGAGCTTGAATATCTGCGACACCTCGGCGACCGACGACGGCCGCAACACCACCGGCGTGTGGCCCTGGAACATGTTGCGCATCTCGACCAGATACGGCGCCTGCAGGTCCGGATCGGTGATGGCGAATTTCTCGCCGACGATCGCGGCGAAGCGCGCGAGCAAAGCGCGGTCGAGCTTTCTAGCGTGCTGACTTGTGGCGTGCAGATTTGGCGGCTTATCGAGCATCGGGACAGGTCCAGGCAAACGAGGTCAGACACAATAGATGACAGCCGGGCAAACGCCGCGCAAGCGCGTCCTTTATCGCCTCGTGGCTCGGCCGGAAATCATGCCCCACTTGCGCGCCGTCCGCGAGCGGCCATACTCGCATCAGGGAGAATGCCATGAAGCTGGAAGGCGGGTGCTATTGCGGCAAGGTGCGCTATGTGGCCGAGGGCGAGCCGATGCTCAAAGCGCAATGCCACTGCCGCGAATGCCAATATATCAGCGGCGGCTCGCCGAACATGTTCATGCTCATGCCGCCCGACGGCTTCAGTTATACGGCGGGGACACCAAAGCAATTTACCCGCAGCGATCTCGAACGCGCCGTGACGCGGGAATTTTGCGCCGAATGCGGCACGCATCTGGCCACGCGTCGGCCCGGTCTGTCCGCCGTCATCTTGAAAGTCGGCACGCTCGACGATCCGAGCCTTTTTGGCGGCCCGCAGATGGCGATCTACACCATCGACAAGCAGGCGTTCCATCAAATCCCCGACGGCTTGCCGACGTTCGAGCGGCTGCCGAAACGTTAGGGCGAAACGATAACGGGCGCATTCAGCGCGGCGCCGCCGCGCGCGCCAGCCGGTCGTTGATGGCTTCGCCGAGGCCGTCGTGGGGGATCGGCATCACCGCGATGGATTTTGCGCCCGCGGCGTCGAGCGCGCGCAGGTGCGAAAACAAATTGGCCGCCGCCTCGATGAGATCGCCGCGCTCCGAGAGGTTGAGCACAATGGCCGCGCCCTCGCTCCCGGCAGCGAGTTTCGGTCCGAATGCGAGCAGCGCTTCGCCGGGTGCGACGTGCTCGGCATCGAGCCGCAACGGCGTGCGCGGCGCATAATGCGAGGCCAGCATGCCGGGCGCGAGCGGCGCATCGTCCGTCCGCCGCGATGCCGGCGGGCGGCTCGGCCAGCGGCCGCCCCAGCACGCGCTCGATGTCTTCGCGCGGCAGGCCGCCGGGCCGCAGCAGCATCGGCGCGCCGAGGCAGGCGACGATCGTGGATTTCGACGCCGACCGGAGTCGAGCCGCCGTCGACGATGAGATCGATGCGGTTGCGCAGATCGGCGAGCACATGCGCCGCCGTGGTCGGCGAGACGTGGCCGGAGCGGTTGGCCGACGGCGCCACGATCGGTCGCCTGAATGCGGCAAGGATTTTCTGCGCCACCGGGTGATGGGGCACGCGCACCGCGATGCTGTCGAGGCCGGCGGTTGCCAGCTCGGCGACCGGACAGCCGGCCGTTTTGGGCAGCACCAAGGTCAGCGGCCCTGGCCAAAAGGCTTCGGCCAGTTTTTCGGCGTCGGCATCGAACCGCGCTAGCGCCCTCGCCGCGGCCAGATCGGCCACGTGCGCGATCAGCGGATTGAACGCCGGCCGGCCCTTGGCTTCATAGAGCCGCGCAATGGCCCGGCCGTCGGTGGCGTCGGCGCCGAGCCCGTAAACCGTCTCGGTCGGGAAGGCGACAAGGCCGCCGGCCTTGAGGCAGCGCACCGCGTCGCCAACGGCTGAGGCATCGGCCCTCGATACGCGGGTCACCAATGGGGCTGTCATGGCGGGGGATCAGTGCCTAAATAGCGGGAGCACGCAAGCGCAGCCGGCGCGAACCGGAGGCGCTTGCGGCTACACAACCCGGCTTGTATAAGCCGCGACAGTCGGAGCGTGGCTCAGCCTGGTAGAGCACCTCGTTCGGGACGAGGGGGTCGCAGGTTCAAATCCTGCCGCTCCGACCAAAGCTTCCCCGAAAGCAAATATCGTCCCATCAATCCTTCCGCCAATCCAACGCGGAACGCTCGCAGAACATAGCCGACATCGAACATCGCCCGCGGCGTCAGGCACCCAGTCTCGCGCTTCATCTCACGATACACCCGCACCGATGCGACCGAGGAGTCCACTCGGCATTACATCTGTTCGCGGATTCGAATGCACCGCACACTCCCCAACCGCTGTCAGTAACTGTCAACGGACGTGCTATCCAACGACCCTCAATATCGGCGATGTGACTTCCGCGGCTCCAGTTCCGCCGGTGAGATCGAGGGCTATATCGGTCCTCGTGCGTTGTGGCGAGGTTGGATGTCCCCGCCGCTGTAACCGGCCGCGGATGAGCGCGGGCGACCGCGTCGGGTGGACTTCCGCCCGAAGGCGAGACCACCTCGGATCTCGGAAGGGCGCTTGGCAATCCTGGTGAAACCGGGGTCTCGGGCGCTTGAGGCACGGTGTAGGGAGTCGATGGATTGAAAGTCGGCCCTGGCTGTGGGGGTGGTGGGTTGGCGTAAAGCGGTTGTGCATGTGCGGCTGCTGCGCCGAAGAAGGCCATCCATCCGGCCACGAAAATCCTCGCCAGCGCCATCCGCTCAAATCTCGTCGCTTGCATCGCGGTCTCCTTCGAGCCGGTGTATCCGACCAGCCCCTTGGATTGACAACACGGCTATCGATATTACGGTTCCGGCGGGAAGCCGCCGACATCGAACATTGCCCGCAACAGATCGGGCTGGAGCGGCGGGCTACGCGCTGCAAGCTCACATCGCCTGCCCCATGCCGCGGATGCGGCGCGCCATGGCGCCCATGATGTAGAGCGCAAAGTTCGGCACCTCGTCGATCATGAAGCGGAATTTGCGGCGGTCGATGACCGAGACCTCGCACGCCTCCTTGACGCGCGCGGTCGAGGAGCGCGGCGCGTCGTCGATCACCGACATGAAGCCGATCGCCTCGTTGATGCCGCACACTTCGACGACGCGGTCGCCGATCACCATCTCGATGACGCCGGACTGCACCACATACATGCACTCGCCGGGATCGCCCTTGTTGAAGACGACGCTGCCCGCCGGAAAATTGAGGCTGGTGCCGGCCTTCTTGGCGAATAGCCGCATATCGATCTCGGTGCCGCTCATCGTGCATTGCCCTGTTGTCTGCAATCGATCGTTTCCAGATATAACGATTCAGGCTTAAATGCCATTTTCAACCGAGGTTCGTCATGCGTCTCCAAGACAAAATCGCCATCGTGGTCGGCGCCGGGCAGTCGCCGGGCGAGGGGATGGGCAACGGCCGGGCTACGGTTTTGCGGTTCGCGGAGGAGGGCGCCAAGGTGCTGGCCGTCGACAATAATCTTGCCTCCGCCGAGGAAACGGCGGCGATGGCGCGGCAAGCGGGCGGCGAATGCGTCGCGTTCGAAGCCGACGTGACGCGCGAGGCGACGCTGCAAGCGATGGTCGAGGCGGCACGGCAGCGTTGGGGCCGCGTCGATATCCTGCACTACAATGTTGGGCTTAGCATCGCCGGCGGCGACGCACCGCTTGACGAATTCACCGAAGCCGCGTTCGACCGCATCGCCACCATCAACCTGCGCGGCGCCATCATGGCCGCCAAGCATGTGCTGCCGCCGATGCGCGCGCAGCGCTCCGGCGTCATCATCATGATCTCGTCGATCTCCGCTTTGGAGAACTACCCTTACGTGGCCTACAAGGCGACCAAGGCCGGCATGATCGCGTTTACCCAGCAGGTCGCCATCCAGAATGCCGAATTCGGCGTGCGCGCCAATGTCATCCTGCCCGGCTTGATGGACACGCCGATGGCGGTCGATACCCGCGCCAGGGTCAGCGGCAAGAGCCGGGCCGAGGTCGCGGCCGGCCGCGATGCGCGGGTGCCGCTGCGCCACAAGATGGGCACCGCCTGGGACGTCGCCAACGCCGCGCTGTTCCTCGCCTCCGACGAGTCGAATTTCATCACCGGCGTGGCGCTGCCGGTCGATGGCGGAGCGCTGGTCAATATCAATTGAGCTGCGATCGCAATCGGCCGTTATTTTACTTGGCGCGGTGGTGAAATCTCGGCTCGGTTCCCCGCCACACGCTTCTAACAAATAATTTTTGTTTGTTCTTAAGCTTGTAATACAATGGTGATACAATGTCCAAGTTAATTAACAAACCAGAACAGGACAATTAAATATGGCGAGCGATCTCAAAAGTCCGCAATACGGCGGCGGTGGCGGCAACGGATTCGATGATTTAGGCTACATCGGAAACCCGATCACAAGTATTACGGTACGCCACGGTGAATATGTCGACTCAATTCAAGTCACCTATGGCACTCAGCAAGCGCCGAAGCATGGCGGGGATGGCGGCCAGGCGGATACAATCAGCCTTGCGCAAGGCGAACAAGTGATCGCCGTGGTCGGTCGTAGCGGCGATCTTGTCGATCAGATCCAGTTCGTCACGGTCTCGCCCGGCAATGTGTTGAGGAATTACGGGCCTTACGGCCAAGGCGGCGGCAGTCCGTTCTACATCATCGGCACGGTCGACGCGTTCTTCGGGAGTAGTGGCGAATATCTTGACGCCGTTGGCGTCTGGGTAAAGCCGCCCGTTTTGGTCTCAGGATAGTCAAAAAACAATTCGGAAAACAATTGGCGTAACCCAGTCGGGCCCCCTCCCAACCCTCGCCCGCAAAGGGCAGGGTTGAGGTCGGGGCCTAGCTTCCACCTTCGTGTCGTGCGCTACGGCGGACTCAATCCTACCGTAGCGAGCGTAGCCCGGATTGAACGGAGTGAAATCCGGGATTAGCGTCTGGGTGGAGCGATTATTCCCCGGATTTCGCTGCGCTCAATCCGGGCTACTTGCTGCCGGTCGATGGCGGGGCGTTGGTCAATATCAATTGAGCGGCAACAAGCCCGCCATAATGGAATTAATGACATTTCGGCATCTTTCTAGACCGCAGTGCAGCAGCTTTGTATGGCTATGGTCTATTCGGCCGCGCATGCGAGTTCAGCCGATGCTGTGGCGAGGCCGGCCGATGAGACCTGTAAAGTCAATTCCGGATGCCGTCTTCGCCCCTGCCAAAAATCCGTGCCCGCCAGATCGCTGACGCGGACATCGACGCGGTGGTCGATCTCCTGACGCGCGGATTTGAAGTCCGCAGCCGGTCCTATTGGCAACGCGCGCTGACCAAACTTAAATCGCACCCGACCCCAAGCGGATTTCCGAAATTCGGCCACCTGTTGGAAAGCGACGGCGCGACGGTCGGCGTCATCCTCCAGATATTTTCAGCCGTTCCGACGGTGAATGGATGGCGGACGCGCTGCAATCTCTCGAGCTGGTACGTCGAGCCGAAGTTTCGCAGCTATGCGTCGATGCTGGTGTCGCAGGCGACCAAATACGAAAATGTCACCTATGTGAACATCTCGCCGGCGATGCATACATGGCCTCTTGTCGAAGCCCAGGGATTCTCGCGCTACAGCAATGGGCAGTTCGTCAGCGTTCCTGCATTAAACATGACCTGCGCCGACGGCGACGCCCAAGTAATCGGCGTCGATGCTCTTCTGGACGTGCCCTTCGATTCTTTCGAGCTTGACCTGCTCAAGATGCACAAAGCGCATGGCTGTTTGAGCTTGTGGTGCAAAACATCCACCGGCGCCCATCCGTTCGCTTTCCTGCCATGCTTGGCGAAAGGCGTGATGCCCTGCGCGCAGCTGATCTATTGCCGCGATATTCAAGATTTTGTCCGGTTTGCCCGGCCAATCGGGCGCTATTTGACCGCGCGCGGACGACCCTTGGTGATCGTCGATGCGAACGGTCCTATTCGGGGATTGGTCGGCAAATACTTCAGCAACAAGGCGCCCAAATATTTCAAGGGGCCCGACCGGCCGAGATTCGGCGATTTGGCTTATACCGAAGCGGTCATGTTCGGGCTTTGACGATGGGACATCTGCTCGTCGCGAGCTGAGGACCGCGTTGGCGGCTGAGCGCCTCGGGGTAACTATACCGCCGAAAAAGGCTCGCGCGCGTTGCGGTCGGCCGCACCCGGCAGGCGCGTTTCTGCTAATTCTGCGGCAGTTTGGAGAGGTTGCGGCATCGTCGCTATGTCTATGTTTGCAAACGAAATAAGCGAGACGTCGTGAGTGCCGGACGGATGAGATCGCCATGACCGACAGTCCGTGCGCCGTCGTGGTCGGCGCCGAGCTTAACGGTCTTGGTGTCGTGCGCAGCCTTGCCCGCGGCGGCGTGCCGACAATCGTCATGGATACGACCTATGGCCGCGCCGCCATGTGGTCACGCTTCGCCCGGCCCGTGATCGTGGAAAAGCTTTATGGACGAAAGCTCGTCGACGGCCTCATGGCTTTGCAACGCGGCCTCGGCCATCGGCCCGCGCTGCTGTTGGCCGACGAAATGGTCGTCCACACGGTGTCGACGCACCGCGACGAATTAAAACGCGCCTACCGGTTCCAGCTGCCGTCGCGGGACACGGTGAAAATCCTCGATAACAAGGCGCGATTTCATGAGCTTGCGGAGCGGCATGGACTGCCGGTTCCGCGCAGCATCGTGGTCAGCCGCCTATCCGATCTGGAAAAGCTCGGCGATTTGCGATTTCCGATCATTGTCAAACCGGCCGACAAGCGGCTGGTTTATCTGCGCCGGACGCAACGCCTGCATATGCCGGCGGATATCGAAGAAGCGCGCGAGCTTTGCCGCACGCTCCTGCAAACAGTGGGAGAATTCGTCGTTCAGGAGTGGATCGACGGTCCCGTCAGCAACATCTATTTTTGCCTTTTTTATCGCGGGCACGATCGGGCCCGCACGATGTTCTTTTCCGGTCGAAAGATTGTGAGCCATCCGCCGACGGCCGGAAGCACCGCGCTTTGCATTGCCGCTCCGGAGGTCGCCGGGCAGTTGGAACCGTTCACGGCGGCGTTCATCGAGCGTTGCGATTATCGCGGGCTGGGAAGCCTTGAATTCAAATGGGATCGAGCGCGCCGGATATTCGTGGTGATCGAGCCGACCGTCGGACGTACGGACTGGCAGGAAGAAGTGGCGGCGCTCAACGGCGTCAACATTCCGCTCTTTGCGTATCGCGACTTGATCGGCTTGCCCAACAGCCAGTCGGCTTGTCCTGCGCAACCGGTTGCCTGGCAGGAATCCTGGCACCGCTGGAGAGGCCGGTCCGCGCTGAAAACTCGTCTGCCGATCTACGATGGGTACTGGCGGGTCGGCGACCCGATGCCCAGCCTCGCTTACTACGCCACCGAGGCCGGCAAAGTGGCCGGACAAATGACGCGACGCCTTTTTGCGGCCGCCCCGGCAAAACGCCGCCAGAGCGTCCGGCAAACAGTCATGACGTCGTTAGTCTCGGCAATTCGGGAAAGTGTTTTCATGGTGAAGGTTGAAAACGCAATTGTCGGCGCGGGCCCTTATGGGTTGTCGATCGCAGCGCATTTCCGCGCCGAGGGCATCGAAAGCCTCGTCATCGGCCAGCCGATGGCCTCGTGGCGAAACAACATGCCTGTCGGGCATGATCCTGAAATCCGAGCCTTTCGCGTCCAACCTGTCCGATCCGCAAGCCCGCTACACACTTGAGCGCTTCTACGCCTCGCGCGGCACGGCGTATCGGCCTATCGGCAATCCGCTGGCGATTGCGGATTTCCTGGAATACGCACGGTGGTTTCAGCAGCAAACACGCATCGAGGCCGTGGACGCAACGCTGATCGATCTGCGTCAGGCGGACAACGGGTTTGAGCTCGCCCTCGCGGACGGCGGCGTCATTTGGGCAAGACGCGTCATCCTGGCGACAGGATATTTGCCGTTCAGGCGAATTCCGTCGGCGCTCGATGGCCTGCCGAGCGCATTGATATCGCACAGCTCGGAGCATCGGGACTTGGCGCAGTTCGCGCGCAAGGATGTGACGATCGTCGGCGCCGGCCAATCCGCGCTCGAATTGGCGGTCCTGTTGCACGAGCAAGGAGTCAATGTGCGCGTGCTCGCCCGCGCCGACCGTGTCGCGTGGGGCAACGCTCCCGACCTGTCGCGGTCGATGCTCCGACGTTTATGTTATCCCGATGCCGGTATCGGACCGGGCTGGCGCAGCGTGATTGTCTCGGAGCTGCCGAAAGTTTTCCGGCGATTGCCCCCGCAAGCTCGCCATGACTATGTCACAAGGAGTTGGGGACCTGCCGGCGCCTGGTGGCTAGCGGAGCGTGCGCGCGATCGGTTCCCGTTACTGACGTCGCATACCATCGCTCACGCGGTCGAGCGCGGTGGCAAGCTTGTTTTGGCGGTACGCAATCGGGAAAGAACAGTGATGTTCGAAACCGATCATGCCATCGCGGCGACGGGATACCGGGTTGATCTCGACCGCATTGCGTACCTCTCGCCAGGCTTGCGGGCAAAGATAAAGACCTACGAAGGGGTGCCGATCCTGGATCGAGCACTGCAATCCTCCATTGCGGGTCTGCACTTTGTCGGGGTGGCGAGCGCGCAGTCGTTTGGCCCGGTCATGCGCTTTGTCTACGGCGCCAAGCACGCGGCGGCGTTTCTGACCGCACACCTGCGCAAGGGCCTCCCCCGGCCAGCCGCGGCGGCCGACGCTGCCGGAAATGCCGTGCTGCGAACAGACCCGCGGTCGATCTATCACTGATCGGCGGGCTTGCGCGCCGCTATAACGGGCCGCCCACATCGGCCGGCGTCGGCATCGTCCGCTTGTATTGCTCCGACAGCCGGGCGTAGCGCTCGCTCGGCCCCCAAGCGTCACATTAAGGTTACGAATTGATCAACATTGCGGGTGAACGCGACCTTAACTAGTGAAATCAGGCGGCTTTGGTTGGGGTGTTCGCGATGCTGAACAAAAATGCGCAGGGCTTGCGACTTGTCGACAAGGCGCATTCGAGTGACACGCGCCGAACGGTGTCTAGGGTTGGTGGCGCGCGAGACACGGTGCGGCACGACATCGGAGCAGGCGCGGCATCGATTGAAACCTTCGCCGTCGGCCGCATGCGCAACGGCGGCAGCGCTGTTGCGCGCTCGATGGCCCCATCCGCGCCAGTCGATTTTGACGCGCTGGCGCGCGCCGTAGCAGAGATCGAAATTGCTTCTGCCGCGCTGCGTCAATCGGAACCCACGCTGGAACCTTGGCAGCCCAACTCGGAAAAGCATTCCGAACAGCGGTATCTGCCTGTCTGGATCCTGATCGGCGCGGTCTGGATCGCGGCTCTCCTGACTCTCTCCGGAGCAACCGGCGCGATCCTCTACTTGGCCGGATGAGGCAAGCGCCGCTCTCGGAAGATAGCCGACGGCTTCTTATCAAAACGCATTGCGCTAGATCACCTCGGGCGCTTCAGGTCACGCCGTCATCGGCGAACGCTTGATGCGCGGGCGCGGTTGCCGGCCGCCGGAGGCTGGCAAGAGCTTTCTCGGCGATGCCGAACCATCGATGCATTCGAGCGGCCCGGCGCGATTGAGGGTGTGCAGCCGGTGCCCTGACCACAGCGGCCCTGGCCGCAGGATGGTCTCGACGCGCTGTTCGAAGCGATCGTCGTCGAGGTGAATGATTTCCGCGAGGCCCAGCGCTGTGCCGTAGCCCTTGCGGCAATCCTGAAATGGGCGAATCAATTTTTGGCCGCGCCGCACGACGCGGCCGCCGGGCCGCGCCGTCGCCAAATCGACGAGAACGGGATTGCGCCGGTGCGGCGTCCAGGGCCCACGCAATTGCGGGCGCCGACCACACATGAAGCGCATCGGAGTAGGAGCCGCCGCCATCCTGCACGGTCGCGAACATCCACCAGCGGCCGTCATGCTCGAACAGCGTCGCATCGCTCGCGACCACGCCGGAGACAAGGGTCGCCTGCTTGACCCAGCCGTCCGGGAAGCGTTCGGCCCGATACAGATCGACGCTAGCCGTGCTGCAACTCTCCGGCACCATCCACATTTCGCCGCCGTGCTCGAACACGAACGGATAGGACAGATGTGAGCCGGTATCGAGCACGGGCCGCGGCGTCCCGATCGGCCCGCCCGCATCGAATTCAACCACCGAGATGACGCCGCGGTTGAGGCGGTGCTCGAGGTCTTCGAGGAACAAAAACGTGCGCCCATCCTTCTCGACCGGAAACGGATCCGAATAGAAGCGCAAGCCGTTATCCGCCAACACGCTCCAACCGCCAACCGGATGGGCGCGCAGGTCAACCACGTCGCGGCCGCGCACAAAGCGGTAGCCGATGCGCCAATGCGGCGTGTTGTAGAAGAGCCGATAAAACAGGGTGAGGGCCTGAAACAACATCGATTTGAGCCAGAACCAGGCGATCGCCGCTGTACCGGCGCGCGCGCACACAGGACGTTCGCCGCGAAACCGCGGCGTTGCGCCATCGAGCGCCGCTTTCACCAGGGTCGCGGTGCGCGCCATGACGTCATCGAATGCGCGGGCCAGCACGCGGCTATTTTGAACGCCGGGATGGCCGCTGACGATTTCGCTGCCGGTCGAGGCATCCACGATGGATACGACCGGAGTCCGCGACCGGATGAGGGCGCCGATCGCGGCGGCTTCCGCGCGGCGGCCGTCGAAGTACAGGTGCCAAGTCCGTTCGCCCGGACGAGGGTCGCCGCCGCAGAGATCGAAGACGACGTCGTCCGGACCGCCGCCGTCGCGCGGCACAAACAACGCAAAATCCGCAGGGCTGGCAACGGCGAATGGGCTTCGCCCTGGCAAGCGGTAGAGCAAACATTCGATCGCCGCCACAACGGTCGCGGCGTGCGGAAGCGGCGCGGCGCCGCCGCCCCATTCGACGGCAACCCGCGTCAGCGGCCGTTGCGCCAGGCGCTGGACCAGGCGCAGGTGCCACTGCCTTAATCGGTTCGGATCGAGACGGATGGTCAGGCGCATGGCGAGATTGCGTTGCGGGGTTGCATCACGTGGCGCTGGAGCGGAGCGGCTGTCTGGAGCCGCCTTGGGTCGCTTTGCCGTTCACTTCCGATTCAATCAACGCGGCGTAGGCGGCAACCATGGCTTCGCGCGAATAGTACCTGGCGAGCTTTGCCGCTCGGGCCGACAAAGTTGCCGCCAACGCCGAATCTTCCAAGAGGCGGTGGACCGCTGACGCGAAAGCCGCGGGGTCGCCGGCATCGGCAAACAGCACGCAAGGCTCACCATCGGGCGACAGCACCTCCTCGAGCACCGCGAGCCGGTTGGCGACAACGGGGACGCCGGCATGCGCCGCCTCGACAACCGCAAGCCCGAAAGTTTCGGCGAGACTCGGAAAAACGAACACATCAAGCGCACTGAGCAGCATCGCCACCCGATCGGGCGAAAGTTCGCCGAGGAAATGGACGCGATCGGCGCAGCCGAGCTCGCGCGCCAGCGCGGCGAGGTGAGCCTGCTCGGGGCCCTGGCCGGCAATGGCCAGGTGCCAACGCGCATCGAACGCCAATAGCTTGATGGCGAGGGTCAAATTCTTGAGCGGATGCAGCCGCGCGACGCAGCCGAGCAGTACGGCACCGAGCGGCAGCCTCAGCCGCGCCCGCGCGACCGAACGGTCGATATCGCAGGTTTTGCACTCGAACCCGTGATCGATACGTACCAGCCGCTGGCGATAGGCATACGGATAATCGGCGAAGTCCTGGGTGACGCTGCGCGAATTGGTGACGACGCGGGCGAACAGACCGAGCGCCCCGAGCCAACGATCGGTCAGCTGCAGCCAAGGCGGCGTCAATTCACGCGCCGAGTTCCAGTTGGCAATGACGATGCGGACGCCGGCCGCGCGCGCGATTGGCGCGCCGACCAAGCTGCCATAGTGCTGGAAACACAGCACCACGTCCGGGCGCAGCCGGCGCAAATGACCAAACAGCGACAGCAGCATGCGGGCCAGCGACCACGGCGTGGCCGGCCGCTCGCGCGCGCAAAAGAACGCGTTCGCCTGATGGTCGAAAGCTTTGGTGCGACGAAAGAAAAAGATGTGATCAACTTCGTAGCCACGCGCCTGCAGCCCGCGATCGAGGAGGCGCGCGATCTCCTGGGCGCCGGCGCCCTCGGCTTGCGGCTGGATTAACGCGACGCGCACTGCCCTCGTCATGGTTTAATCCCCCCACTGTGGCCGGTCGCCGAGGCCGGGACCGGGGTCATCAGCGCGTTCGCCGGGTTGAGCAGCGTGATCACGGAAGGATCGATGCCGACGGAGCGCCGACACACGGCGTTCAAAGCAATCGTGGTTCCGATCAGGCACGCGCTCCACGAGAAAGCGGCGGCGATCGCGCCGAACCTTGGCGCCAAAACAACCAATGCGACGACACGCAGCACGAGACCGATCACCACGACCCGCGAGTACAAGGCTTCATGTCCGGTCAGCAGCAGCACGTACATGGCCGGCCCGCCGAGAGCAGCCACCGCGGTGCCGATCGACAGCACCACCAGGATGCCGTGCTGGTCGACATAGCTTTTGCCGAAGATCATCAACAACAAATCGCCGCCGACGAAGATCACCGCAAGGCCCGCCACGACGAGCGCGGCCACCGCGAGCGATACCATCCGAAGCGATCGTTGCAGCTCGGGATGGTGCCCGGTGAAGAACAACGAGGCGATCGGCGTCGCCGAATAGTTTGCCATGCCGCCGGCGATCATGGCGAATACGTTGGCGAGCCGCGCGGCGACGAAATAACCGCCGGCCGCAACCGGGCTCAGCAGCAGCCCGAGCAGGATGACGTCGAGATACTGGCTCGATGCATCGAGGAAGGCGGCGGCCCACATCGGCAACGAACGCTTGACCCAGGTTGACAGGTCGGTCGTCGGCGCGACGCTGCGAATTTGCGGGGGCAGACTGCGCCGAACGGCCACATATTGTATCAGCATCATCAGGCTTACGCCGACGATGCACAACGCGAACAGCATGGTCATCGTGAGTTGAACGTGGCTGAGAGCCAGCAACAACGCGCCGACGATCACCACGAAGCGCCAGGCTTCGCGCAAACTCTCGCCAAGCAAATAGCCGACAACGGTTCGTGCCAGGTTGGAGCTGAAAGATGCCATCGTCTGCGCGATCAGAAACAGACAGGCGGCGGCGACGAGGCCCGGCGAACTGGCCCAGCCGGCCACGCTGGCGCCGACAGCGACGCAACCGGCCCAGAACAGCGCGGCTGCCGCGCATACGACAATCCCGAACGAGATCGCTCCACGCACGAGGTCGTAGCGGCCCTGGTGGGTGTATTCGTTCCACGAGCGGACGATCAGCGTCTCCTGGCCACATAGTGCGATGACGGCAAGGAACGAGACCAGATTGAACCAGATCGCGAATTGACCGAATTCGGCGGGCCCGATGACGCGCGCCGCGATCGTGAACATCACGATGTTGAGCGAGGAGCCGCCAAGCTTGATCAGAAAGGCGACCAGGGCGCCTTGCGCAATCCCGGACTCGGCAAATCGAGAAGATACGCTTTGCGCGATTTTCATCGTCGAGCCGCCGATTCTTTAATTGTTGACCCACACGAATGTCGCGCGGCCTCGCCGCCGCGCTGCAGCCGGAGAACAGTAACCGAGCAGCGCGCGAGAAACTCGCGCCGCCGCATATTTACGTTAATCCCCGAGCGCACTCGTCGGCAGTTAACAGATTTGCGCTCGCGCCTTGCCGCCGCTCTCAGTGGAGCTCGCCAAGCGCTTCGTTCGTCACAGTCGTGCGCTCTACGGCGTCGTCCGCCGGCTGCTGTAGTCCGCGCGCCCTGGAGGCCGTCATGCGGGTTGTGCGGCATCAATCCGCTGATAATGGGTGTCACCCACTGTTCAGTGTCGGGGTGAAACAGCGCAAAATCATGATCGAACTGCCAATAGGCCCAGGGCCAGCCCAGACGTTCGGCTGTGCGCGCCACGAACGAAGTGTAGCGCACCCGCGCGTCCATGGCGCCGGCCTCGTAGGCGCCGAACTCACCGAGATAGACCGGACGCGCCTCTTCCTTCGCCCAGGCATCGATGATCTCCAAGTCGTTCGTGACTCGGCTCTTGTCGTCCTCGCTGCCCCAGTCGACGCCGCGCAACAGGGCGAAACGCCACGACCACGGCGCCCCCTGATGGGTAAACTGCATCGGCTTGTAGTAATGGACGGTCACGATGATGTTGCGGTCTTGAGGCGGAAGCTTGAGCTTGCGAATTTCAAGAGGATCTTCGGAATTGATCGCCGCCACGATGACGGTGCGCTCAGGGTTGTTGGCCCTGATCACCTGCATGGCGGATTGGATGAACGCGTTCCACCAGGCCGCCGTCATTTTGCCGCCCGGCTCATTGAGAAGCTCGAACACTGCCGTGGGAAATCGGCCGGCGTAGTGATCCGAAAGCTGCTTCCAGAAAGCGAGCAGCTTGACGCCGCAATCGTCCGGATTGCGCTGGCACTGATCGTAGTCGTGCTCGTCGATGACGGGAATGAGATCGTTGGCAACGGCCTGTTCCAGCACCCAATCGAGCCGCGCCAGTATTCTCAGATCAAGATCGTTTCTGCTGTCCATATATTTGAATGCCGACAGATTGATCCGCACGTGATGAAATCCGGCATCGCGAATCATCCTGAAATAACGCTGTTTGAACGGGGCATCGACGCCGCCGTCCCAAATGCCGTCATAACCGAGAATATTGACGCCGCCGGCCATCTGCCGCGCCACGGCTCCGGCTTTATCCTGGGCTGAACAGGGCGAGACCGCCGGCAGAACACACGTCAGGACGATGACCGAGCATAGTATCGTCGATCTGACCATGCCCGCGAGCAATATGTTGCCGGAGCGAAAGAGAAACATCGGCGTCATGCAAATTGCCGTTTCGGCGCCGTTCGCGACGGCTCGAGCCATGGCTGAGGCGTTTCCGACCGCGCGCCGGCGCTGGCAATGAAAAATGCGACCAGCAGGGCCTCGGAGAAGTCGGTCGATCTGAGAAACAATGTCTCGCTGAAGTTGATCAGAAACATGAGATTTACGTAACCGACGATGAGATTGTAATCGGCCTGAGCGATCAACCGGTTCATTCGCAACCACGACATCCGGAAGCCGAACAGCAGGGCGCAAAGCGCGAACAAAGTCATCCCGACGACGCCGGTTTCCGTCAGGATAGCCACGTAGCCGCTGTGATAGTTGTCCAGCACCCAGTCGTGCTCGTGAAGGAAGCCGAAATAAAACTGCGGAGTCGTCCAAAAACCGTTGAGCCCGAAGCCGAAAAGCGCGCGGTCGCTCAAGTGGCGGAGCGCATATTCCCAGATTTGAGTCCGGTTCGTGAAATTGAGCTGGTCGTCGAACCACGGCAGGTAATCGTGTCCCGTACTCACGATATAGGCCATGAGCGCGCCGGCCACGATGGTCATTGCAATCGGCCCAAAGGCCAGCAGCGTGCCAAAGCGCGGCGACAGGCGCGACAGATAACAGCTGGCAATGGCAACCAGCGCCAGCACGCCGCCGCCTTTTGATCCAGAGCCAATGACACATATTGCGCCCAAGGCGAACAGGACGAGGAACTGGATCTTTCCGCCGCGCCTCAGTGCGTTGTGACAGGCCAAGAACATCAACACCGCGCCGCTCAGCCCAAGGCTCTGCTTTGAATCGAAAACGCCCTGCCACAGACCTTCTTGCATCCAACCGGTCGCCACCCCGACGTCGGGAAAGAAAACCACGAAAACGAGGGACATGACGGTCAGAATGAAAAGCCCAATGATCGTGCAGCCCATGATCGCATCGAGCGACATGCGGCAGGCGAGCCGGCTCACGCCGATCGTGGTGATCAACAGCGCGACAAATTTCATGACGCTGTCGGTTGAATGGTTGGACCACGCCACGGATAGGGCAGCGAAGCTGAAGAAAGCAAAGGCCACGACCATGTCGGGCGTGCGGCCGACCCGCAGCACTGGCGGTATGAAGCAGCTCGCGTACAACACCAATATCCAAAATATCAGCCCCAGGATTTGCTGCAGATACGGCAAACCCAGAGTGAGCGTCTCGTTGATGGAGCCGACGAAGTTGGCGAAAGACAGCAGTATAATCGCGAGGAACGTCGCCCTTATCGCCCATGTAGCCAGACTGTTCGCGGTCCGAGGCACGATGATCTCCGCGGCTTGTCGTGGGGCTGCGTTAGAGACAGCTCGCGCGGCACCGGCAACGCCGCGGCACGAATGACCGGCTGACGTTTCATCACGAAAGTACGGCGACCGAGAGCGAAAATTGCGCCGATGGCGAATCTTTAAAGTTAACGCGACGCCGTCCGGTTAAGGTTGACAAAACATTGCATTAGCGAACACCGGCGGAATGTAGAACTATTTGCATGTTGGAAACTCGACAGTTTGGAGTGTGCGATGTTGACGCGGAATAGCGCTTATCCGCCGCAGCTCGACGATTTACCAGAACAGAGCGCGCTCGTGCGCGTCCGAACTTTGGACCGCGTCGACCCGCCGGCTGTCACCAATGCTTTCGATCTGCGTACGTTCTGGCTGACGCTATGTTGGCGTGGACGCTTGATTGCCGGCATTACGCTGGCTACGGTGGCTCTCGCCACCGCCGCGCTGATCGTCATTCCGCCAAAGTACCAGGCGACCGCGGTCGTGATGGTGGATCCTCGACAGCTCCACGTCACCGATACGCCGACCGTGCTGACCGGAATTGGCGCCGACGCCGCGGCGGTCGAAAGTCAGGTGGAAATCATCACCTCGACGGCTCTTGCCCGCAAAGTCATTACGGCAATGAAGCTGGAGGACGACCCGGAATTTGCCCGGGCATCGTTGTGGGACGAGATTGGTAACAGCTTACATACGCTTCTCGGCGGCGACGGCGGTGCGCTGCAACGGACCAAAGAAGAGCGTCTCATATCCAATTTGCAAAAGAATTTGACGGTACGCCGCCGCGGCCAGACCTACGTCCTCGAGATCAATTTCTATGCAAAAGATGCGGCAAAAGCGGCGCGCATCGCCAACGCCGTCGCCCAAGCTTATCTCGCCGACCAGCGCGAGGTTAACAGCAACACCACCGCGAGCGCGTCCGAATGGCTCGACGCCAGGATGGAGGGCATGCGCGAGCGCGTGCGGCACTCGGATGAAGCGGTCGAGAGCTACCGATCGTCCCATAACATTGTCGATGTGACGCAAGGCAACAAGCTCATCAATCGGCAGATCGAGGATCTCACGCAGCAAATTGCCCTGGCAAGGACCTACACCGCCGACGCCCGCGCACGCATGGAGCAGGTCGAAACTGCCGCGCGGCGCAAGGATGATCCGTCGACGTTGAATGAGGTGCTGCAGTCGCCGGTCATTGCCAATCTGCGCTCGCAATACACCGATGCCGCCCGCACCGTGTCGGAATACAGCACGATGTACGGCGAGAGATATCCGGCGCTGACCGTGGTTCGCGCCCGGCTCGCCGACGTGCGGCGGCAAATCGACGACGAAATCACGCGCATTCTCGCCGGCGTCCGCAACGACTATCAAACCGCGGTCAACCGGCAGAATTCGCTGGAGGGCGCGCTTGCCGGGCTCAAGGAGCAATTTGCCGCGGCGGATCAGGCCGAGATCAAACTGCATGAGCTGGAGCGGGACGCGCAGGCCAACCGTGAACTGTTCGAGCAATTCCTCAACCGCGCCAAGCAAACCTCCGAACAGCAAAGCATGCAGATTGCCGACGCGCGCATCGTTGCGCCGGCGCTGCCGCCGCTAAAACCGAGCCGTCCGGCGATGTCGCTCCTGCTTGGCGCGGCGGCCTGCGTCGGATTGCTGCTCGCGATCGCGATCGCGCTCTTGCTGGAGCAGATGCGTCAAGGCTTTCGCAGCCTGCGAGAGGCTACGCAATTTCTGGCATTGCCGGCGCTGGGCATGCTGCCGACGCAATCGGATGGCACGGAGGGGTCTCGCAGCTGGCGCAGCTCGCCACCGAAAGGGGACGCAAGCGGGAAGGCCTGCCGATTTGCGCTCCGTCATCCGCGGTCCGCTTACGCCCGGCAGTTGCGCGCAATTCAGGCCCGCCTGTTCGACGATATGACGGCGAGTAAAATCATCACGGTGGCCTCGGCGGTGCCCGGTGAAGGCAAGTCGACGTTTGCCTGCAATTTCGCGCTTGCCGCCGCCGATATCGGTCTGCGCACGCTTTTGATCGACGGCGACATCTATGCCGGGACAACCGGCCTGGTGTTTGGCTCGAAAAAAGCCGGGCTGTCTGAAGTTCTCAATGAGCGGATTTCTCTTCGGCAGGCGCTGGCGAAGGACCCCGCTACGGGGCTGTGCGTGCTGGGAGCGCGCGACCCGTCGCGGGCCGCGCAGCCGGAGAATATCGACGCCGCGCGTCTGGAATTGCTGCTGCACGAGTGCCGCAAAGAGTTCGATCTCGTGGTTCTCGACACGCCGGCGATCCTGCCGGTCGGCGGGATAACGCCGTACCTCAAGGCGGCGGATTGTGCCGTGCTGGTGGTGGAATGGGACGGCACTCCCCGGCAGGCCGTGTCTGAAGCTCTCGATCTGTTGGATACTGATGCGCAGCAAATTGCCGGCTTGGTGCTCAACAAGGTATCGCCGCGTTGGTTTCGGCTGTTCCGCTATGGCGGCCGATACGCGGAATCGGCGTCGGTATTGCAAACGGCCGCCTGACTCGCCCGCTCCTGACAAACCCACCGGCCGCGACGATACTCAGCGTCGCTCCCACCCCGTTCCACCACGCTTTCGCCTACGCGCTCCGCGCTTGGCGGACTCAAACCTGCCGTAGCTCGCCGAGCGAGCGAAGGCGGGTCGGGTGGCCCTTTCCCCGCTATCGCGGGGCAGGATGAACGCCGCTTCCATCGCGTCACATTGCCCGCTCCGCGCTCTCTCCTTATGCTCGGCTCTTGATGCTCGCGTTATGCGTAAAATGTCCCGAGGAAATCGATGGCAGATGTAACCCAGCCGAAGCCGCGCGAAGTCAAAATCCGCGTCCATGACGGCGTCGAGATCGCGGTGGCGCTTTACATGCCGCAAGGCGACGGGCCGTTCCCGGTGGTGCTGGCGCCGTCGCCATACCGCTACGACAACAACACGCTGCCGGCGACGCCGCAATTTCTCTGGCGCGAGACCGGTCCGATCGGATTGTATGTCGCGCGCGGCTACGTCTACGCCAATATGGACATCCGCGGCTGCGGCAAGTCGGGCGGCGAGTTCCGCCTGCTCGACAAGAACGAGCAGAAAGATCTCTACGACGTCATCGAGTGGCTCGGCCATCAATCGTGGTCGAACGGCAAGGTCGGCGGCGTTGGCCAATCGTATTTCTGCATGTCGCAATGGTGGATGGCGATCCAAAAACCGCCGTCGCTCGCCTGCATCGCCGCCTTCGACGGGTTGAACGATCCCTATCGCGCCTCGGTCTATCAAGGCGGCATTTTGGGCGATTTCTTCGGCAGCTATTGGTGGAACCAGAACCGCATCATCAATCGGCATCCGGCCAACGGCGAAGCGCCGCGCGAGCAAGAATGCGATTTGAACCTGCTCATTCAACAGCACCCGACCTACGACGATTTCTGGCGCGAGCGAAGCGCGGCCGAGCGTTTGCACGAAATCGAGGTGCCGCTTTATTCGGTCGGCGTCTGGGGCAAGGTCGATCTGCACACCCGCGGCAATATCGACGGCTTCCGCCGCGCCAAGGGGCCGAAGAAGCTGAAGATGATCGGCCCGATCAATGCCTTCGTCGCCAACCGCGAGTTCAACAGCCCCGAGCTGCACGAAAAAATGCTGTTGCCGTTCTACGATCATTATCTCAAAGGCGAGGAGACGGACTATTCAAAACGCCCCGCGGTGGAATATTTCGTGCGCGGCGCCGACGCGGTGCGTACCGCGGAGACCTGGCCGCCGCCCGGCCTGCGCTATGTGACGTGGCATCTGAGCGCGGAAAAATCCGGCAGTGTGGCCTCGCTCAACGACGGCACATTGTCGCGCGCGACCGCCTCCGGCGACGAGAAAACCGCCTACAGCTATCCCAATCCGGGCTGGATGCTGGGTGTCGTCGGCTTCGGGCCGAACAACCAGCCCGATCCGGCCCGCCGGGTGCTCACTTTCACCACCGCGCCGCTCGAGCAGGACGTGGAGATCGCCGGCCCGATCAAGCTTGTGTTGCACGCAGGATCGAGCCGCGACGACATGGATTTTTTCGTGAAACTTTCGGAGCAGATGCCGCAAGCGGCCGACGACCGCGCCAAGGGGCTCAATCCGGCGTCGTACTGGATCACCAAGGGCTGGCTGCGCGCCTCGCACCGTGCGCTCGATCCGGACAAGTCGAGCGAGATGGAGCCGTATCACAGCCACGGCGATCCGACGCCGATAAAACCTGGGGAAATCTATCGATTCGACATCAGCGTCGAGCCGATGGCGCATCGCTTCAAGAAGGGCAATCGGATCAGGCTGGAGATCGTCAACGGCGACTCGGCGGTCACCGACGTGCTGTGGACGCACTATTATGTGCCCAACAAGATCGGCACCGACACGATCTATCACTCGGCGCAATATCCGTCGGCGCTGACGCTGCCGGTGACGGAAGGCGCGTGATTGTCCTGTGAGGCGGCGGGGCTAGGCCGGACCGCCGTCGCGATCCATGTCGAGCGCTGTCGTCAGATGCCGCGTGCAATTGATCAAGCCGACCCGGTGCGGCGCATCCTCGTGCAGCATGGTTATGCTCGTGTTGTCGTAGCGCTCCGGGGCGACCGCGCCTTCGGGCAGCCGTGCATGCCGCTCGACGAGGGCACGGCACACCAAGCCATGCGTGATCACCACCAGCGTGCCGTTCACACTGCGGCGGCGGCTCACGATGAAAGCGAATGCATCGGCGACGCGTGCGTGAAACGTCGGCCAGTCTTCGCCATTGGGCGGTACGACATTGGGTCCGAACGGATCTTCAGCCAGCGCGGCATAGGGCATGCCGCGCAGGTCGCCGAAGTTGCGTTCCTGCAAAAGCGGGCTTTCTTCGATCGCGACTTCGGATCGGGCGGCGAGCGGAGCCGCCGTCATGCGCGCGCGCGGCAAGTCGCTGCAAAGAATGTGAACGAAACCGTGGACGGACAAGCGCCGGGCAAGTCGCTCCGACTGGCGCATGCCCCGTTCGTTGAGCGGCACGTCGGGGCGCTGCAGAACGCGGGCCGCGTTGCCGTCGGTCTCACCATGACGCACGAGCAAGATCGTCATGTCGCCTCAAATGCCGAGATAGCGATGCTGAATATCGATCGAGCGCGCCAATTCCTGCGAATTTCCCGTCCACACTACGCGGCCGCGTTCGATAATGGTATGGCGGTCGGCGACGCGGGTCAGCGCCTCGACGTTCTTGTCGATGACCAGGATCGATTGGCCGGCAGTGCGCAGGCTTTGCAGGCAGCGCCAGATCTCGTCGCGGATGAGCGGCGCCAGCCCCTCGGTCGCTTCGTCGAGAATGAGCAGCCGCGGATTGGTCATCAACGCGCGCCCGATCGCCAGCATCTGCTGCTCGCCGCCGGACAGCAGGTTCGCCATGGTGCCGGCGCGCGTGGCGAGCCGCGGAAACAGCGCCAGCACTTTTTCCAGCGTCCACGGCTCGCTCGCAACAGCGCGGTTTGCCGCGGTGGCGACGAGGTTCTCGCGGGTGGTGAGATTGGGAAAAACCTGGCGGCCTTCCGGCACTAGGCCGATGCCGAGCTTGGCGACGCGATAGGCCGGCAGATCGCGGATGTCTTCGCCAGCGAAGCGGATCGAGCCCGCGGTCGCGCGCGTCAGTCCCATGATCGAGCGCACGGTCGTGGTCTTACCCATGCCGTTGCGGCCCATTAGCGACACCATTTCACCCGGCGCGATCGCAAACGAGATGCCGAACAGCACGCGGCTCAAACCGTAACTGGTCTCGATGTTGGAAACTTCGAGCAGCGGCGACTCAGCCATGGGTCGCTTCCTGCTCGCCGAGATAAGCCTCACGCACCGCGGCATCGGCGCGGATGGTCGCCGGATCGCCCGAGGCGATGACGCGGCCGTACACCAGGACGGTGATGCGGTCGGCGAGCGCGAACACCGTCTCCATGTCGTGCTCGATCAACAGAATGGTGATGCCGCCTTTGAGCTCGCGCAGCATCGTCACCATGCGCGCGGATTCCTCCGATCCCATGCCGGCCATCGGCTCGTCGAGTAGCAGGAGCCGCGGCCGGGTGGCGAGCGCCATGGCGATCTCGAGCTGGCGCTGCTCGCCATGACTGAGCCGGTCGACGCGCATAGCGGCGCGCGCGCCGAGCCCGACGCGCTCGAGCGCGGCCTGCGCCGGCGCGCGCAAGCGGTCGTCGCGCCGCGCGTCGCTCCAGAAACGGAACGAGTGGCCGCAATGCGCCTGCACCGCGAGCGCGACATTGTCGAGCGCGGTGAAATCGCGGAACAGCGAGGTGATCTGGAACGAGCGCGCCAGTCCGAGGTGGCTGCGCCGATCGGCCGACAGCGCGGTGATGTCGCCGCCGTCGAAGCGGATGGCGCCGTTGTGCGGCGTGATCTCGCCGGCCAGCAGTCCGATCAGCGTGGTCTTGCCGGCGCCGTTCGGGCCGATGATGGCGTGGAATTCGCCGCGCGGGATGTCGAGCGTGATGGCGTCGGAGGCGATGACGCCGCCGAAGCGCTTGGTCAGACCCTCGATCTGCAGCAACGGTGCCGTCACGGCGCGCGCCTCTCGAACAGCCCCGCGATGCCGCCGTGCAGAAAGATCGCGACCAGGAGCAGCGTCGGTCCGAGGAAGAGGCCGGGATATTCGGTGACGCGCGACAGCGCTTCCTCCAGCAGCAGATACGTCACCGTGCCGATCAGCGGGCCGAACGGCGTGGCGAGCCCGCCGAGCACCACCATGACCATGAGGTCGCCGGAGCGGGTCCAGAACATCATCGCCGGGCTGATGAAATTGGTGTGGTTGGCCAAGAGGGCGCCGGCCAGTCCGCACAGCGCGCCGGCAATGACGAAACAGACGAGCTTGTAGCGAAAGACCGGGAAGCCGATGGCGCGCATGCGCCGCTCGTTGGAGCGCGCGCCCTGGATCGCCAGGCCGAAGCGCGAATTGACCATGCGCGAGACGAGATAGATGCTCGCCAACAGCAGCGCGA
Source organism: uncultured Alphaproteobacteria bacterium (assembly GCA_963831975.1). GTDB lineage: Bacteria > Pseudomonadota > Alphaproteobacteria > Rhizobiales > Xanthobacteraceae > BOG-931. Next base: position 20,983 of record CAWHSO010000006.1, on the reverse strand, counting down.
AGCACAGATAATAGAACAGCGTCTTGTTGTTGAGATCGACGAGGCCGCCGAACTGGCTGCGCTTATGGATGGTGAGCCCATCGTCGCCGCCATAGCGGTCGAGCCCGATCGCCACGTAATAGACCATCTGGGCAAAGGCGAGCGTGATCATGATGAAATAAACGCCGCGGGTGCGCAGACTCAAGGCGCCGACGATCAGCGCGAACAGCGCCGAGACCGCGATCGCTGCCGGCCATTGGATGAAGCCCGAGTTGATGCCTTCTTTCGCCAGAATGCCGACGGCATAGCCGCCGAGACCGAGATAGGCGGCATGGCCGAAGCTCACCATGCCGCCATAGCCCATGATGAGATTGAGGCTCACGGCTGCCATAGCGAGGATCAGCACGCGGGTGAACAGCGTGATGACGAAAGTGTTGCCGGTCAGCGCTGCGTAGAGCGGGATCAGCGCCAGGATGACCAAGAGGCCGACGGTTATCGCATTGCGCGGATTGAGCTCGAAAAGAGCGCTCATTTGCTCGCCGCCGGAAACAGTCCTTCCGGACGAAACACCAGGATGCCGGCCATCAGCATGTAGATCGACATCGAGGACAGTGCCGGCGCCAAGGTCAGCGCGGTATTGGTGTTGAGCACCGCGCGGAGCAAATCGGGCAGGAAGGCACGACCAACGGTGTCGATCAGCCCGACAATGATGGCGGCGACAAAAGCGCCGCGGATCGAGCCGATGCCGCCGATGATGATGACGACGAAGGCGAGGATCAAAATGTTCTCGCCCATGCCGATCTGCACCGTGAGGATCGGCGCCTGCATCAGGCCGGCAAAGCCCGCCAGCGCCGCGCCGAGGCCGAACACCAAAGTGTAAAGCAGCTTGATGTTGACGCCGAGCGCGCCGACCATTTCGCGGTTCGAGGCGCCAGCGCGGATCAGCATGCCGAGCCGCGTGCGCATCACCAGGATGTAAAGCAGCGCCGCGACCGCCAAAGTGGCCGCGATGATGACCAGCCGATAGGCCGGATAGTACACGCCGGGAATGATCTGCACCGCGGTCAGCATCTCGCTCGGCAGCGACAGCGTCATGCCGGCCGGGCCCCAGACCAGCCGCACCAGTTCGTTGAAGAACAGCAACAGCCCGAACGTGCCGAGCACGTGGTCGAGATGGCTGCGGCCATAGAGCGGCCGGATCGCGATCACTTCGAGCGCGATGCCGGAGACGAATGTCGCGGCCAGTGCCAGGATAGCGCCGAGCACGAAGCTGCCGGTCAGCGCCGCAAACGTCGCGGCAAAATAGGCGCCGAGCATATAGAGCGAGCCGTGCGCCAGGTTGACCAGATCCATGATGCCGAAGATCAGCGTCAACCCGGCGGCGAGCAGGAACAGCAGCATGCCGAGCTGCACGCCGTTGAGAAGCTGCTCGATGAAATAGAGCATGGTGAGGCTTGCTCTGCGGGAACACCCACGCTGTCATCATCCGCGAAAGCGGATGATCCAGTAACCACCACAATTATGGCGTCGCGCTGCGACGCGAACCGACCGGCAAACGATTACTGGATGCCCCGCTTTCGCGGGGCATGACAGGCGATCACTTCATCGGACATTTGTCGTGGAACTTGTCCTGGTCGTCCTTGACGATGAGCGAGACGGTATGCAGCGCGTAACCGCCGTCGGCGGTTTTGTCGGCGTCTTGCAGGTAAAAATTCTGGATCGGGATGTGATTGTTGCCGAACCGGAAATTGCCGCGCACCGACTTGAAGTCGGCCTTCTCCATCTCCTTGCGCATGCCTTCTTTGTTGCTCAGGTCGCCTTTGACCGCGGTAACCGCGCTGTCGATCAGGTTCACCGCGTCATAGGTCTGCGCGCCGTAGAACGACGGCGTGGTCTTGTACTTGGCCTTGAAGTCGGCGACGAACTTTTTGTTGGCGTCGTTCGGCAGATCGTTGACCCATTCCTGGGCGCCGGGAACGCCGACGGCGAGATCCTTGAGTCGCGGCAGCGACAGGTCGTCGATGGTGAACGCGGTGTAGAGCGGAATCTGGCCCTTGAGGCCGGACTGCGCGTATTGCGTGACGAATTGCACGCCGGCGCCGCCCGGATAGAAGGCGAAGATCGCGTCGGGTTTTGCGGCGCGGGCTTTTGACAGCTCGGCCGAGAAATCGAGCTGGTCCGGCCAGCGCGTCAATTCCTGACCAACGATCTGGCCCTTGAAGGTGGTCTGCACGCCGTTGAGCATGTCCTTGCCGGCGGCATAGTTCGGGCCCATCAGGAACGCGGTCTTGACGCCCTTCTGGTTCATGTAGGTGCCGATCGCGGCCGGCGTCTGGTCGTTATTCCACGAGGTCGAGAACACGTAAGGCGAGCACTGATCGCCGGCGAGCTGCGAGGCGCCGGCATTGGTCACCACCGTCATGGTCTTGGAATCGACCAGGGGTTTGAGCGAAGCCAGCACCACGTTCGACCAGATATAGCCGACGATGAAATCGACCTTGTCCGACTCGATCAGTTTTTGGGTTTTCTGCACGCCGACTTCCGGCTTGATCTCGTCGTCTTCGTAGACGACTTCGACCGGCAGCCCGCCGATCTTGCGGCCGAGGTGGTCGAGGCCGAGCTCGAACGAATTGCGCATGTCGTTGCCGATCGCGGCGGCGGGGCCGCTGAACGTCGAGATGAAGCCGATCTTGACGGTCTTCTGCTGCGCCATTGCGGGACCCGCGAAAAGCGCAAGCGCGGCTGTCCCTGCAATCAATGGTCTGATCATGTGAGCGTCCTTCTCCTTGTCCCGCTAAACGCGCGGGCTCCTCCCAGCGGAATTGGTCCGAGGGGTAGTTTTAGAAAGCAGCGCCGGTTTGCGCAACAGCACCGGCGGCTGCCATGGTGTCTCAGGGCCGCTGGCCCGAAATCGGGACCAATCCGCCCCCGTCATTGCGAGGAGCGAAGCGACGAAGCAATCCAGCCCGCGCCGCGCTGGATTGCTTCGCTTCGCTCGCAATGACGCGACGGCTAGGACAACTTCGGGAGCAATTCGGCGAAAATGTCGGGGCGATAGCCTACGGCCGTGAACAAGTGGCTGCGCGACTTGTCGATCATCGCCCTCAGGCTGACCATATCGAGCCCGACCACGCGGCCGCGATACTTGCGCACCCGGCCGCCGATGATGACGGTGTCGACATTGCTGCGCTCGGCCGCCTGCACCACGGTGCCGATGGCGTTGTTCGACGGGTACAGGTTGATGTCGTCGGTCCGGATCATGAGGAGATCGGCTTCCTTTCCCGGGGTGAGCGAGCCGATCTTGTCGTCGAGGCCGGCGCAATGCGCTCCGGCCATTGTGGCGCAATGCAACACGTCGCGCACCATCAGCGGCTTGGGCGGATTTTGATCGCCGGAGAACCTGCGGTTCTGCGCCACCGCGCGCTGCACATAGAGCGCAACCCGCATCTCCATGAACATATCGGTGCTGTATGAGGTCTCATTATCGACGCTGAAACCCGGCTTGATGCCGTGGTCCCAGGCGTGCTGCAGCGCGCAGACGCCTTCGCCGAGCGCATATTGCGCGTCCGAGCGCGGGCACACGTTGATGTTGGCGCCGCTGTCGAGAAAGATCTGCCAGGTCCGCTCCGGCAGCGCGCCGCAATGGTTGAAGGTGTTGTCGGGGCCGACCAGCTTGTCCGCCGCCAGCGGATCGAGCAGCGCCGCCTGCTGCGGGCCTTGGAATTCGGTGGTGATGCGCAGCCCGAGCTTGCGCGCCACCGCCCAGTTCTCGCGTATGGGCCCTGAGAACATGCGCAACGTCACGAGCTGGTCCGCCGACGAGAAATATTTTTTCTGCAACCGCTCGAGATCCTGCGGCCATTGATGATCCCAATCGCCGGCGCCGGGCGGACCCGACGCGTGCACGGCGCGGATGCCGGAATCGAACAGCGCTTCCACCGCGGCATCGGAATGTGCAGCGCTGCGGGAATTGTGGGAGTTGTCGATCACGCAGGTGACGCCGGCGTCGATGCAGCCCATGGCGGTGAGATAATTGCCGACATAGTGATCTTGCGGCCGGTAGGATTTGGCGAAGGACAGGTGCGTTGCGTTCATATAGTCCGCGAGCGTCGGCGAATTCGGATTGATGCGGCGCAGCTGCCCTTCCCAGGAATGCCGATGGCAATCGACCAGGCCCGGCACGATGATGGTGTCGAGTGCGTCGATCACCTGCGCATCGGCGGCATTGATCTCGGGCGCGATGGCGGAGATTTTGCTGCCTTCGACCAGGAGATCGCCTTTCACCAGATCGCCGACCTTGGCATCCATGCTGACGATAGTGCCACCTTTGAGCAGGACGCGGCGCTTTGGATCGATGGACTGCTGGCCGTCGAAACGGCGAACATCGTCGGCGAGCGCAGGGCTGGAAAGCCCGTCACCCGCGGCCGTGCCTGCCGCCAGCACAGCGCCGGCCTTGAGCGCGCCGCGACGCGAAATCCGCATGTCACTCGTCATGGTCGATCCTCCGGTGGTTTTTCTAATTCAAGCGGCGATCACTCTTCCGCGGTCGCCCGCAAATATTCGTTGAGTCCGGGGCTGATATTGGGCACGAAAAGCTCCTCGACCTTCATCGCGCGGCGCGTGAGTTTTTGCTCGTCGAGATGGCGCATCAGCGCGTCCAGCGTCGGCCGGCTGCCCTCGATCGAATAATCCCAGATCTGCGGCCCGAAAATTTTCCGCGTGGCTTCCACCTCGTCGATTACCCACGGCAGGCTGATGGTCAGCGCATCGGTGTCGTACATCCAATAATAGGCGATGTCGCGCGCCCGGCAGAAGGCGCGATAGAAGCTGATCGCGAGCCACGGGTTCGCCTCGTAAAGTTTTGTCTTGAGCACGAAGGTGTGCATGATCGGGAATATGCGCGTGCGCTCGTAGTAGTCGCGCTCGACTTGGCGCGGTTCCGCAAACAGGCGCCGCACGGTGGTGCCCAGCGTTTTCGGGATCATCACCGAAGCCAGCGCGTCGATCTCGCCGCGTTCCAGCATCGCTTCGAGCGTCGTGTCTGGCGACATGAATTCGACGCGGATGCCGTCCGGCGGCTTGATGGTGCGGACCGGCCGGCCGATTACCCAGGTGACGTCCTCCGGCCGCACGCCGTAATCGTTCATCAGGAAACCGCGCACCCAGACCGCAGCGGTCATCTGATAGTCGCCGACGCCGATGCGCTTGCCCTTGAGGTCTTGCGGATTCTCGATTTTCGAATCGGCGCGCAGATAAACGGCGGAGTGACGAAACACCCGCGATGGAAACACCGGAATGGCGATGAACCGCGTGTCGCCTTCCGAGCGCAGGATGGTGTAGGACGACAGCGACATTTCCGAGACGTCGAACTCTTCGTGATTGAGCATGCGCCAGAACGTCTCGCCCGGCCGCAACGGGATGAATGTGAGGTCGACGCCTTCGGGCTCGACCCGTCCGTCAAGCAGCGGCTGGGTGCGGTCGTAGCGGCCGCAGGCCATGGTGAGTTTCAGTTTTTTCATGAATGGCCTTCCAGATTGCCGCGCAGCGGTGCCGTTATTTTCCCCTCCCCCTTGTGGGGAGGGGGAGGGGGTGGGGATCGTGAGGTAATGCAAAAACGTCGACGAATACGAGTCACCTCCCGCCCCCCCCCACCCAACCCTCCCCCACAAGGGGGAGGGCTACTAGAGGATAATGCTTGGATTGCGGATGCTTTGGTCGCAGTTGATCAGGTTGACCTGCTTGGCTTGGATTTTCCAGTCCGCGCCGTCGCGGATGACGCGATGCCCGGCCCAGCCAGTGAGCACTCTGGTTTCATCGCCCCAGAATTCGCTGATCAAAAAGTTCGAACGCACCATGCACGTATCGTCGCGCGCGGTGGCAAAAACTTCGACATTAGTGACGAGGCGCACCGTGCGCGATGCCGGCGCCTGCGACCAGGCGAATCCGGTGCGCATGCGGTAGATGCGGTCCTCGAGCCGGCGGCGGTCGTCAAACATCACCGAGATTTCGCGCCGCGGGTCGCCGGCGCCCGGCGTCGACGGCACCCAGTAGATGCATTCGGCCGCGTACATGGCAAGCCAGTCGTCGTAGCGCAGCTGGTCGAGATAGCGCGCTTCTCGTTCGAGCAGCCGGCGGAATTCGTCGCGCACGGCGATGTCGCTGACGGCGCGCGCGTCGTCCTGCCAGTCGGAAAAATTCTCGATCAAAGCGCGATAGAGCGCGTCGTTGACGTAATGCGAGCTGCGCGACGGATCGGGTTTTGCGGCGGGTGCGTTCATGTCACGGCTCGCGCTGGATGGCGAGGTTTGGGCGCGCCTTCATGAGCCGTTTCCATTCCTTGAAATGCTCGCGCATGAAGGCTTCGTCGGTTGCCGGCGCGGTGATCGTGCCGTCGTCGTGGGTTTTGATGCGATCGGGAATGCCAAAACCGCGGTTCATGTAGACCCACTCGTCTTCCGGCGCCATCAGGCCGCGCTGGATCTGCTCGAAATTGGCGATGTCGTCGACCTCGCCGAAATTCGGAAATCCCTCCTGGGTGCGCATGCGCAGCGCGTTGATGTCGGTGATGGCGTCCTTCGGCACATTGCCGTCGTCGACGATCATGGTGCCGTACCAGATGGCGTTGGTTTCCTCGACGCCGACCGGCTCGAACACCTGGATGTGGTTGCCGAGCAGCGAGAAATTCGGAAATACGTTGATGTTGACCGGTTCCGAGCCGGCGAGATCGAGCAGCGCGAAGGCGCGGTCGCCGTAACGCCTGATGAACTCCGCCTCGTAATGCTCCATGCCGGGATGTGCGCTCTCCAGCGCCCATAAGCCGCCCGGGCGTTTTTCGAGGTTCGGCCGCTTGTCCTTGAAGTGATTGCCGTGGCCGGTATAGCGCATGTACATCGGCTGGGTGTCGGGCGAGTTGCGGTAATAGGCCATGCCCTTGGCATTCTCGCCGGCAAAGCGGTTCTCGGTTTCCAACAGCGAGCGGTGCGAATAGGCGACGTGATAGCCGTCGCAGGAATTGTCGTAAGCGAGCTTCCAGTTGCCCTTGTAGCGGAAACGGTTGGCCTCGCAGACCACGACCTTGCCGCCGGGATTGCGGTCGAGCCACTCATCGATGATCTTTGCGATCGGGCCGAGATGCTCGGCGAGCGGCAGCGCGTCCATGTTCAGCGTGGCGAAGATGAAGCCGCGATAGGATTCGACCCACGGCACCTGCGCGATGTTGTATTTCGGATCGCGCATGTCCTCGGCATAGCCTTCTGGCCACGGCACGCCGCGTAATTTTCCGGTGTTGAGGAAATTCCAGCCGTGATACGGGCACTGGAACGACTTTGTGTTGCCCTTGTCCCAGCGGCACAGCGTTGTGCCGCGATGGGTACAGCGGTTATACAGCGCGCGGATTTTGCCGTTGGCGTCGCGCACGATGATCAGCGGACGAAGACCCAAGCGCCTGGTGATGAAGTCGTTGTCGTTCGGGATTTCGCTTTCGTGGGCGAGATAGGTCCAGGTGCCGCCGAAAATGTTGGTCATCTCGGCTTCGAAAATCGCCGGGTCGGTGTAGATCAGCCGATGCGCGCGGTCTTCTTGGACCAGATGATCCCAATCGTACAGCGCAGTGCCGCCGAGGCGGGTCGGCGGCGCGTTGATCTTTTCCAGAGCCGTCATGACGCGCTTCCTTTCTTCTCCCTCTCCCCAAGGGGGAGAGGGAGGGGTGAAGGGGGGCAGCCTCGCGGTCAGAGCCCCCTCACCCCAACCCTCTTCCCGCTGGGGAGAGGGAGTTCCCTGGCGCAAGCCCTAGGGTGAGCCTTCAGAAAAAATCGAAATACTCATTCTGCTCCCAAGTGCTCGGCTCGTCGCTTTGCGCCACCTCGCCGCCTTCTTCCAACGAGCGCTGGTAGCGCCCGGCTTCAGTGCGCTTGAGCTTGATGAAGTAGTCGATGAAGGTATCGCCGAGTTCGCGCCGGAACAACGGCTCCTTGTCCAGCGCGTCGAGCGCTTCGGGCAGGTTTTTGGGCAGCATCGGCCGTTCGGCGGCGTAAGGCTCATCATTTGCCGGCGGCGGCTGCAGCTCGGCCTCCATGCCGCCGAGTCCAGCTACGACTTGCGACAGGATATAAAGATACGGATTGGCCGCAGGTTCGCCCATGCGGTTCTCGAATCGCGTCGCCGGATCGTCGGCGCCGCCGAGCACGCGGATCATGGCGCCGCGATGGTCGTAGGCCCAGGCGGCGCGATCGGGCGCCAGCGAGTTCGACTTGAAGCGGCGATAGCCGTTGACGGTAGGCGTGGCGAACGCTGCGCTTGGCGCCGCGTATTGCAGGAGACCGGCGAGATACGACAGGCCGAGCGGCGACAACAGTTCGCCGAATTTTTTCGGCATCAACAGATTCACGCCGCTCGACGCATCGACCAGCGACTGATGCAGGTGCCAGCCGCTTGGACAATAGCCCTTGAACGCCGGGCGAGCCATGAAGGTGGCGAAATAGCCGAGCCGTCGGCACACCTGCCGCGTTGCGGTGCGAAACAGCAATACGTTGTCGGCGGCGTCCAGTGCGGCACGTGGAGCAAACGTGCACTCGACTTGTCCGGGACCCCATTCGTTTTCGATGGAACGCAGCCCAAATCCGAGTGTCTCGTAGGCATCGCCGAGGGCATCGAACACCGGCTGCATCAAATCCATGTTGGATTCGGAGTGGTAATGATAGCCGGGCTCGGCCGGCCAGGTTTTGATCGGACGGCCGCGGATGCCGGGCGCGCCGATATTGTCCTCGCTCAAATGCTCCTCGGCGACGCGAAACAGATACCACTCGATTTCCGCGCCGATGACGCTGCTGCAGCCGCGCGCGGCGAGCTTGTGCAGCGCCTTGCGCAACAGCTGGCGCGGGGCGAAATGAAACGGCGTGCCGTCGTTAAAATATTCGTCGACCAGAATCCAGCCGACGCCGGGTGCCCACGGCAAGGTCCGGAAGGTTTTCGGGTCGGCGACGACCGTGAGATTGGGCGAGCCGGTCATCTCGGCAAGCCCCATGCCGCCGCCGCGGGTGAACGAGGCGAAGACGCGGCCGCCGGTGGAATCCAGCGTCGTGGTGGCGACGCCGACATTGTAGCCGCCGCTCAGCGCCGACAGGAACGCCGGAACCGTCAGCGTTTTTGCCCGCACATAGCCGTGGGTGTCGCTCCAGGCGAGCCGGACGTAGCGGAGTTTTTCCGCCTCGACTCGGCGCTCGATGTCGGCGGCGAGCCGGCGCTCCTCGTCGCCCCACAGGCCGTGCTGTTCGATGAAGGTCGGCGGTTTGGTCATGTCCGGTGTGCCGAAGGGAAGAAAACTTATAGTTTCACGGTTTGATCGGTGAAGGACAGTCCCCATATACGTTCAATGACAAAGCCTCTGGTTGTCACCATCCCGCACCGGCTCGGCCAGGACGAGGCGGTGCGCCGCCTCAAATCCGGCGTGCGCAGCGCCCAGGAAAAATTCGGGCAGTTCTTCAGCCTCCAGGAAGAGACCTGGACCGACTACCGCCTGCAATTCCGCGTCACGGCACTGGCGCAAACCGCGAGCGGCACCATCGACGTGCGCGACGACCATGTGCGCCTCGAGGTCGTGCTGCCTTGGCTCCTGGCAAAGGTCGCCGAAACCATCCAGCCGTTGATCCGCAAGGAAGGCACGCTGCTGTTGGAGAAGAAATAAGCGGCGCCTTAAAGCTTCTCGGCCAGGAAACGCAGCAGCCGCGGCGCGAGAAAGCCCGAATAGCTGGTCGGCTCGTCGATCGGATCGTTCATCCAGTAATGTGGCGCGCCCTGCACGATGCAGGGCCGCACGAAAAAGCCAGCCTGCTTGAGCGCCAGCGTGAACGGTTCGGTGTGCTGTTTGGGATCGACCAGGTCGTCCTGGGTGCCGGTGACCAACAGAACGCCGATCTTGTTGTTGGCGAAGGTGGCGTAGCTGGTCGACGTGGCTTCGAAATAAAGCTGCCGGTTTTCCATCGGCGAGGCGCCGAGGAATTTCTGGATATTGTTATCGACGCCGCCCTGGATCTGATAGGTCGTCCACATCGCCACCATATCGTAGACGCCGTAAACGCCGACCAGCGCTTTCACCTCCGTCGAGACGGAGGCAAACGGGTCCTGCGGATAGCCGCCGGCGAATTTCTTGCCGCCGAGCGCGGCCAGCGAAGCGAGATGGCCGCCGGCCGAGGCGCCGAGCAGCCCGATGCGCGCCGCATCGATGCCGAACTCGCCGGCCTTGCCGCGCACAAATTGCACGCCGGCGAGCACGTCCTGCACGGCATGCGGGAAGGTCTTGCCCTTGGTGGCGAGGCGATAGCTGATGGCGAACACGGCATAGCCGCGCGCCGCCAGATATGGCCCCCAAAACTGGAACGCGGCGCGCACGCCTTGGACCCAGCCGCCGCCATGTACGGCGACCAGCGCCGGCGCCGCTTTCGCGCCCTTGGGCAGGTAGAGGTCGCCTTGCAACTCGACGCCGTCGTGATTGGCGTAGGTGATGCCAAGGTGGGTGGTGACGTTATCCGCGGTCATTGCTGGGTCCCCTACTGTCGTGCGCGCTTATCGCGTCCGATCCGGCGTGCGATGTCAATCGGCCGCTCATGCCGGCCGCGCAAGGCAAGCCTGCCGGATCGGCCGCCACGCGCGATGGCAAAGTACATTTCACGTGCTAGAACAATGGACCGGGATTGAAAAGCGCCTGCAGCGTGGTCGCCGCAAGATCATGCGCGAATGTTAAGAGCTCTTTTGGGAGGCGGAATGTCTGTGGCGTCATCGCGTGAGGCGCAATCGCTTGTCGTCAATGGAACGCGGATCGACTTGATCGAAAAGGGCTCGGGCCCGCCGCTGCTTTTCCTTCACGCCGAGAACGGCATCGAGCCGGCGGCTGCGGCCATCGACGAACTCGCCAAGCGCGCGCACGTCATCGCGGCGACCCATCCGGGCTACGGCGGTTCCGAGCTGCCAAAGGGCATGCGTACGGTCGACGATCTGTCTTACTTTTATCTCGACCTCTTCGATCAGCTCGACCTCAAAGATCTCACCGTAGTCGGTGTCGGCTTCGGCGCCTGGATTGCCGCCGAGATAGCGGTGAAAAACGCCGCGCGGATGGCGCGACTGGTGATGGCCAATGCGGTCGGCGTCAAAGTCGGCGACCGCGAGACCCGCGACATCGCCGATATTTTTGCGATCACGGAGCCGGAATATATCGCCATCGCCTATTGCGATCCGAATGTCGGCAAACGCGATTACAAGGCGCTGCCCGATGGCGAGGTGCTCGCCGCCGCGCGGGCGCGCGAGGCGACGGCGCGGTTTGCCTGGAATCCGTACTTCCACAATCCGCGGCTGAAAAGCCGGCTGCACCGGATTCGTATTCCGACGCTGTTTCTGTGGGGCACTCACGACCGCATGCTCAGCGAAGCTTACGGCCGCGCCTATTGCGCCATGATTGCGGGCGCCCGCTTCGAGCCTATCGACCGCGCCGGGCATTTCCCCGATCACGAGCAGCCCAAAATTTTTGCCGAAAAGGTGCTGGCGTTCGCGAAAGCTAAATGACGCCGCAATAGGAATACGCGCCATGAAAGTCTACCAGTTCACCGAGCAGCCCTATTATCCGGCGTGGACCGAGCATTCCGGTTCGCTGCGCGTGAATCTGTTGAACCGCAAATGCGATCCGCACATCGCCGCCGACCTATTCCATCGCTATTACGACGAGTGGCAGCTGTCGGACGAGCTCGGCCTCGACATCATGCTCAACGAGCATCACCAGACCGCGACCTGCATGTCGTCGACGGTGGTGGTGGGGCTTTCGGTGCTGTCCCGCATCACCAAGAACGCGCGGCTATTGGTGCTCGGTTATCCGATTGGGCATCGGCCCGATCCATTGCGCGTCGCCGAGGAGCTGTCGACCATCGACGTGATCTCGCGCGGCCGGCTCGACATGGGCTTCATCAAGGGCGTGCCCTACGAGTTTCCCGCCTCCAATCAAAATCCCGTCGGCGTCATGGACCGCTGGTGGGAAGCGCTCGATTTCATCATCAAGGCGATGACCACCCACGACGAAATGTTCAACTGGGAAGGCGAGTATTTCAATTATCGCCAAGTCAATGTCTGGCCGCGGGTCTGGCAGGAGCCGCATCCGCCGATCTGGACCACCACCGGCTCAACCACCCAGGCGCGGATCCTTGGCGAGCGCGGCTATGTGATGGCCACCCTCGGCTCCGGCTACAACACGCGGCCGCTCTATGACGCCTATCGCCGCGGCTACCTGGCGAAGTGGGGCAAGGCGCCCGGGCCCGACCGCTTCGCCTATCTGGGCCTGGTCGGTGTCGCCAAGGACCGCGACGAGGCGCGCCGCCGCGGCGAGCTGGTCGCCGGCTATCTGCGCTCGAGCGGCATCGTGCATCTGCCGTTCCGCAATCCGCCGGGCTTCCTATCGGCCGAAGACAATGCGCGCATGCTGCGCGGCGAGACGCCGCCGCGCAGTTACACCAAGGATCGGCGCGTCATCAGCATGCACAGCGCCAGCGCCGAGGATTTGATCGCCGCCGGCATCCTGTTCTGCGGTACGCCGGACGAGGTCTACGAGCAGATCGTCGATTTCTCCGGCTACTGCGGCGGCATGGGCAACCTGCTGATGATGGGGCACGCCGGCTACCTCACCCACGAGCAGACGGTCGACAATCTCAGCCTGTTCGCCCGCGAGGTCTATCCGCGGCTCAAGGCCTGGAAGCAGCCGGACGCCGATGAGGTGGCTGCCCTGGCGGCGGCCGAACAGGTAAAATCAAATCCTGCGGCGAGCGTGCGGGCAGGCGATCTGGTTGACGCCACGATGACCACCAACTGAGAGAGGCAGCGGCGTGCCATGAGGGTCTATCATTTCAGCGAACAGGCCTATCACCCGGCCTGGAACGAGCATTCTGGCACGCTGCGCGTCACGTTTCCCAATAGAAAATGCGATCCGCGTGTCGCCGCCGATCTGTTCCATCGCTATTACGATGAGTGGCAGCTCTGCGACGAGCTCGGCCTCGACATCATGCTCAACGAGCATCACCAGACCGCGACCTGCATGTCGTCGTCGGTGGTGATCGGCCTCGCCATCACGGCGCGTGCCACCAAACAGGCGCGGCTCCTGGTGCTCGGCTATCCGATCGGGCACCGGCCCGACCCGCTGCGCGCCGCCGAGGAGCTGTCGACCATTGACGTGATTTCGCGCGGCCGGCTCGACATGGGTTTCATCAAGGGCATCCCCTACGAGATCGCGGCGTCGAACCGCAATCCGACCGAGCTGATGGATCGATTCTGGGAGGCGCACGATTTCATCCTCAAGGCGATGACAACCCACGACGAAGACTTCAATTGGGACGGCGAATTTTTTCAATACCGCCACGTCAATGTCTGGCCGCGGGTGTGGCAGGAGCCGCATCCTCCGGTGTGGTCGACCACTGGCTCATCGACGCAGGCGCGCGTGCTCGGCGAGCGCGGCTACGTCATGGCGACGCTCGGCACCGGCTACGGTACGCGCAAGATCTACGACGCCTATCGCAAGAGCTATATGGGCAAGCACGGCAAGGCGCCGGGCGCCGACCGCTTCGCCTATCTCGGCCTGGTCGCGGTCTCCCACGACCGCGAAGAAGCAAAGCGGCGCGGTCATCTCATCGCCGGCTATCTGCGCACCAGCCCGATCGTCGCGCTGCCGTTCCGCAATCCGCCCGGCTACATCCCGCCCGAGGACAATGCGCGCATGCTGCGCGGCGAGACGCCGCCGCGCACCTACACCAAGGACGGCCGCGTCATCTCCATGCAATTTGCCAGCGTCGAGGAACTGATGGATGCCGGCGTGCTGTTCTGCGGCACGCCCGACGAAGTGTTCGAGCAGATCATCGACTTCTGCGGCCACTGCGGCGGCATGGGCAACCTGTTGATGATGGGGCAGGGCGGCGAACTCACCCACGCGCAGACGGTGGATAACCTTACCCTGTTCGCCCGTGAGGTTTATCCGCGGCTGAAGGCCTGGAAGCAGCCGGACGCGGAAGCTGCGGCCGCTGCCGTTGCAGCGTAAGATGCTGCCATATCTCGATAATTTCTAAGTCTGTTCAAAAATTGGCACAAATCTTGATTTTGGGACAAGCTTAGCCCATTGCTGAGCTATGGCAGCACCTGAACCCTTCACCTCCGATCCCTTCGTCGTCGGCAAGAGCGAGCCGGCGCCGGAGCCACGCCCGATCCCGGCCGAGGAATCGCTGTGCCCGGTCGTGTCCCACGCCTGGGTCAATTCCGAATACAAGCACTTGGTGGTCGAGGCGTCGCCGAAGGCGCTCGCGGTCAATCCGGGGCAGTTCTTCAATCTGCTGTGCCCTTCGCCCGATGTCGGCGAGTTGTTCTTTCGCCGCCCGCAGAGCGTCTATCGCATCGACCGCGCGAAGGGCCGCGTCGAGTTTCTCTACAAATGCGTCGGCCGCGGCACGCGTGGCTTGGCGACGCTCCGGCCGGGCGACGAGCTCAACATGGTTGGGCCGCTCGGCGTCGGCTTTCATCTCGATCCGGCTTGGCGCCACATCGTCGTGCTCGGCCGCGGCGTCGGCATCGCCACGCTCGGCCCGATCTCGCAACTGGCGAAGGAGAACGGCGTCGGCGTTACCGCGATCCTCTCGGCGCGCGACAAGGATTTCGTCATGGCCGGCGCGCTGTTCGCCGAGGCTGGCGACGTGATCAGTGTGCTCGATACCGACGGCACCAGCGCGGTGGAGAACGTCGAGAAAATCCTCGACCGATTGATCGCGCAAAAACGCGCCGATGCGTTCTTCACCTGCGGCGCGAACCGGCTGTTTCAGCTGATGAAGCGCGTCGGCAAGGCGCGCAATATTCCGGGCCAAGTGGCGATGGAGCAGGTGATAGCGTGCGGGCTCGGCCCCTGCTACGTCTGTGTCCGCACCTTCGAAGTCAACGGCAAGAAGGAGTTGCGCCGGGTCTGCATCGAAGGCCCGGTGTTCGACATGCAGGAGGCGGTCGGATGGTAGACATGAGCGTCAAGATCGGCGCGGTGACGCTGAAGAATCCGATCATGCCGGGCTCCGGCTGCTTCTCCACCGATCTCGCCCAGGTGATGGACATCAACCGCCTCGGCGCCATGGTGGCCAAAACCGTCTCCCGCGAATACCGCGCCGGCAATCCGCCGCCGCGCGCCGCCGAGGTCGAAGGTGGCATGATCAATTCCATCGGCCTGCCGACCAAGGGCATCGATTATTTCTTCGAGCATCAGGTGCCGGACTATCGGCGCTTCACGCCGCCGCTGGTCGGCTCGATCTCGGCGACCACCATCGAGGATTTCGAAGCCATGGCGCGCGACGTGGCGCAGGGCGACATCGACGTGCTGGAGGTGAATATCTCCTGCCCGACGCGCGATCCCAAGGGCGGCAATTTTGCGCTGCACGCCGAGCACACTTACGACGTGATCAACCTCATTCGCGCCACCACCGACAAGCCGGTCTGGGTGAAACTGTCGCCCAATGCCGGCGACATCGTCACCGTGGCGCAAGCGGCCGAGCGCGCCGGCGCCAATGCGCTGGTAGTTTCGAACACCATTTTGGGCCTGAAGATCAACACCGACACGTTCCGCCCGGCGATCGGCAACAAGTTCGGCGGCTTGTCGGGGCCCGGCATCAAGCCGGTCATTGTGCGCATGGTGCATCAATGTGCGCAGGCGGTGAAAATCCCGATCATCGGCTGCGGCGGCATCGTCAAGGTCGAGGACGTGGTCGAATATATGCTGGCTGGCGCCACCGCGGTGATGATCGGCTACCTGACCTTCCGCAATCCGACCGGCATGATCGCCATCATCGATGGCCTCGAGCAATGGTGCGCCAAGCGTGGCTTTGCCCGCGTCGCCGATCTCACCGGCGCCATGATCGACGAACCGCCGATGGAGACTTTCGCCGCGGCCGCCATGCCGATCGGGTGAGTTGAGATGATGCGGAGAGTCCTGAGCCCCCTCACCCCATCCCTCTCCCCTCTGGGGAGAGGGAGGAGTTTGCCGCCCGTGCCTTCGCATTCCTCCGTGCCGGAGTATTCTAAGGCGAGCGACGCTGCGTCCCCTCTCCCCAGAGGGGAGAGGGCAAAGGCGGCCTCCGGCCGCCGTATTTTAAGAAAAGAACGCCGATGCGAAGCATCGGCTATGGTGAGGGGGCTCGGAGCTATCGGATCAATTCCATGACCACGCGTATCACCATCCGAAAACCCGACGACTGGCACCTGCACGTCCGCGACAACGAAATGCTCAAAGCGGTGCTGCCGTACACCGCAAAGCATTTCGGCCGCGCCATCCTGATGCCGAACCTGATCCCGCCGGTGCGCACCACGGCGGACTGCGCCGCCTATCGCCAGCGGGTGATGGCGGCGATACCGAAGGATGCGAAATTCAAGCCGCTCTTGACCTGCTATCTCACCGACGACACCGATCCTAATGACGTCGAGCGTGGCTTTCGCGATGGGCTGTTCACCGGCGTGAAACTTTATCCGGCCAATGCCACGACAAATTCGGCGGCCGGCGTCACCGACTATAAAAAAGTCATGCCCGTGCTGGAGCGCATGGAAAAGATCGACATGCCGTTTTTGATGCACGGCGAGGACACCGATCCGGATGTCGATATTTTCGACCGCGAAAAGGCGTTCATCGACCGCTACCTGACGAAGTGGGTGAAGCAATTTCCCGGGCTACGTTTCATTCTCGAGCATCTGTCGTCGAAAGAAGGCGCCGATTACGTGAAGAGCGCGGCGCCCCAGGTCGGCGGCACCATCACGCCCTATCACATGATGCTCACCCGCAACGACTGGTTCGGTCACGGGCTAAAACCCTACATGTACGTGATGCCGGTGATCAAAACCGCGCGCGACCGCACGGCGCTGCGCAAGGCCGCGACCTCGGGCGAGGCGTGCTATTTCCTCGGCACCGATTCCGCGCCGCATCCTTATTCCCGAAAAGTCTCGACCAACGGCGTGCCCGGCATGTTCAATGCGCCGGTCGCGATCGAGACCTATGCGCGGGTGTTCGAGGAGGAAGGCGCGCTCGACAAGCTCGAAGCCTTTGCCTCGCTCAACGGCCCGAAGCATTATCGGATGCCGCCGAACGAGGACAAGATCACGCTGGAGAAGACCTCTTGGACCGCACCGGAGGAAGTCAAAGTCGCCGGTCCCGACGAGCGCGCCTTGGTCTATCGCGGCGGCGAGACGATCGAGTGGAAGGTGGTGAGTTAGTTTCCCTCCCCCTTGTGGGGGAGGGCAGGGTGGGGGGTCGAGAGGTGACGTGAGAGCATCGACGCTTGTGCGTGACCTCTCGACCCCCACCCCTACCCCTCCCCACAAGGGGGAGGGGAAAGGAGTCGAACAATGACAGGCTTCCCCGACAAAGCGGTGATGGCCGAGCTGACGGCGAAAATGCTGCTTGAAGTGGAGGCGGTCCGCTTCATGACCGACAAGCCGTTCATCTATACCTCGGGCTGGGCGAGCCCGGTCTATACCGATTGCCGCCGGCTGATCTCGTTCCCGCGCGTGCGCTCGACGCTGATCGACTTCGGCGTGGCGACGGTGCTGCGCGACGCGGGCTTCGAGCAATTCGACGCGGTCGCCGGCGGCGAAACGGCGGGAATTCCGTTTGCCGCCTGGATGGCGGACCGCCTGATGCTGCCGATGCAATATGTGCGCAAGAAGCCGAAAGGCTTTGGCCGCAACGCCCAGATCGAGGGCCATATCAAGGACGGCGAGCGCGTGCTGCTGGTCGAGGACATGACCACTGACGGCCGCAGCAAGGTGAATTTCTGCAAGGCGTTGCGCGGCGCCGGCGCTACCGTCGAGCATGTCTTCGTGTTCTTCTTCTACGACATCTTCCCCGAGAGCAAAAAAATCTTCGGCGATCTCGGCGTCACTCTGCACGCGCTCGCCACCTGGTGGGACGTGTTGGAGGTAGCCAAGAAGAGCGGCAAGTTCGACAAGGGCAAGCTCAAGGAAGTCGAGAAATTCATGAAGAATCCCGCCGGCTGGTCGAAGGCCCACGGCGGCGTCGCGCAGGCGGCGGAGTAGTATTTCCCTCCCCCCTTGTGGGGGAGGGTAGGGTGGGGGGTCGGGAGGTGACGGACCGGCGTTGACGGATGCTCAAGCGTAGTCGTTGACGTTAGTGTTCAACCTCTCGACCCCCACCCCTACCCCTCCCCACAAGGGGGAGGGGAAGATTTGTCAAAGGGTGAGAAAGAAATGCCAAATCAAGTTGCGGATGTGATCGTTGTCGGCGCCGGCAATGCGGCGTTCTGTGCGGCGCTGGCGGCGCAGGAAGAGGGCGCCAAGGTGGTGATGTGCGAGGCGGCGCCGGAGGACGAATCCGGCGGCAACAGCCGCTTCACCGCGGGCTCGATCCGCGTCGTCTATAACGGCGTCGACGACATCAAGACGCTGGTACCCGATCTCACGCCTGCCGAGGTCGAAACCACGGATTTCGGCACCTACACCGCCGATCAGTTCTTCGACGACATGGCGCGCATCACCCAGAACCGCGCCGATCCCGACTTGGTCGAGCTATTGGTCACCAAGAGCTTCGACTCGCTCAACTGGATGCGCGAAAAAGGCGTCCGCCTTATTCCGATCTACGGCCGCCAAGCCTTCAAGATCGACGGTAAGTTCAAATTCTGGGGCGGGTTGACGGTGGAATCCGTCGGCGGCGGGCCGGGCCTGGTCGCCATGCTCACCGCGTCGGCGAAAAAGCGCGGCATCGACATCCACTATTCCACCCGCGGCCTCGATCTGTTGTTTGACGGCAATCGCGTCGAAGGCGTCCGCGTGCGCCAGAACGGCGAGGTGCGCGAGTTGCGGGCAAAATCGGTGGTTCTGGCCTGCGGCGGTTTCGAGGCCAATCCGGAATGGCGCACGCGCTATCTCGGCCCCGGCTGGGATTTGGCCAAAGTGCGCGGCTCGCGCTACAACACCGGCGACGGCATCCGCATGGCGATCGACATCGGCGCAGCACCGCGCGGCAACTGGTCGGGCTGCCACGCCGTGCAATGGGAAATGAACGCGCCGGAGTTCGGCGATCTCGCCGTCGGCGATCAGTTCCAGAAACACTCCTATCCGTTCTGCATCCTGGTCAATGCCACCGGCAAGCGCTTCGTCGACGAGGGCGCCGATTTCCGCAATTACACGTATGCGAAATATGGCCGCGTGGTGCTGGAGCAGCCGGGCCAGTTCGCCTGGCAGATATTCGATCAGAAGGTGAAGCACCTGCAGCGCGACGAATATAAGATCCGCCAAATCACCAAAGTGACGGCCAACACCATCGAGGAGTTCGCGCAAAAGCTCGAAGGCGTCAACGCGGCCGAGTTCGTCAAGACCATCAAGGAATGGAACGCCGCGGTGAAGACCGACGTACCGTTCAATCCGAACGTCAAAGACGGCCGTTGCACCACGGGGCTCGCCATCAACAAGAGCAATTGGGCGAACACGTTCGACGCGCCGCCTTATGAGGGCTATGCCGTGACTTGCGGCGTGACGTTCACCTTCGGCGGCTTGCGTATCAACACCGACGGCGAAGTGCTCAACACCGACTATCAGCCGATCCGCGGCCTTTATGCCGCGGGGAACTGGTCGGCGGCCTGTTCTACTTCAACTATCCGGGTGGCTCGGGCCTGATGTCCGGCACGGTGTTCGGCAAGATCGCCGGCACCTCGGCCGGCCGCGCCGGCAAGAACTGAAGTGGCGATGCCAATCGGTTTTCGGCCTCGCCGTTTGCGCAGGCGAACTCCCTCTCCCCAATGGGGAGAGGGTTGGGGTGAGGGGGCTCCGGCGGAGAGGCCCGAACCCCCTCATCCCCACCTTCTCCCCTCCGGGGAGAAGGAGCTTCCTGCGCACGCCGCCGCGCTGAGTTCTCAACCAAGGTCTTCATGATGCAATCTACCGCTACAATCGCCCGCAAAGAGACTGCGCTCAACGAACTCGGCGCCACCGAGATCGTGCAAAAGATCGCGCGCGGCGAGACCACGTGCGAAGCGGTGACGCGCGATTGCGTGGCGCGGATCGCTGCGCGCGACGGTGTCGTCAAAGCATGGGTCAATTTCGATCCGGAATTGGCGCTCGCCCAGGCGCGCGCGCTCGATCGCTCGCAAAACCGCGGCCCGCTGCATGGCGTGCCGATCGGCGTCAAGGACATCATCGATACGTTCGACATGCCCACCGAATTCGGCTCGCCGATCTACAAGGGCCATCGGCCGCCGTCGGATGCTGCTTGCGTGGCGCTGTTGCGCCGCGCCGGCGCGGTGATGCTGGGCAAGACCGCGACCTGCGAGTTCGCCGGCATGGCGCCGCCGGAAACCACCAATCCGCACAATCCCGCGCACACGCCGGGCGGCTCGTCGAGCGGCTCGGCGGCGGCGGTTGCCGACGACATGGTGCCCGCCGCGCTCGGCACCCAGACCGGCGGTTCGGTGCTGCGGCCGTCATCTTATTGCGGCATCTTCGGCTTCAAGCCGACCTATAACAGCTTCAACAAAGCCGGCGTGAAGCCGGCGGCGGAAAGCATCGACACCATCGGTTGGCTCGCCCGCTCGCTCGACGACATCGAGCTGCTCACCGCCGTGCTGCGCATGCAGCCGCCGCAGCCGCCGCGCACGATGAATTCCGCGCCGCGGATCGGTTTGTGCCGCACCGAGATGTGGGATAGCGCGCAGCCGGAAACCAAGGCCGCGGTCGAAGGCGCAGTAGCGGCTCTCGCCAAGGCCGGCGCCGCAGTGCGCGAAATAAAACTTCCAGATGCCGTTCACTGGCCTGCGCATGGTCGCGCGCGAGACCATTAATTTCCACGAACGCGCCGCTTGCATGGCCTACGAATGGGACCATCATCGCGACGCGCTGTCGCCGCAGATGAGGCGCTATATCGAGCACGGCCAGAAAACCTCGCGGCAGGATTACATCGCCGGCTGGCGCAAGGTCGAGCAGTGCCGTGCGCTGCTGCCGAGCGTCTTCGAAGACT
>CAWHSO010000005.1:0-193381 GCA_963831975.1 uncultured Alphaproteobacteria bacterium | reverse complement strand
GGCCAAGAACGCCGGCCGCGACGCCATCCGCTCGGTGCGCGCCAAGACGCGCAGAGACGCTGCGGCGGTGATTTGGCGTTAGCGCGGTTGCGCCGCGCGCCGCTGCGCGAGCTCGAGCACGAGCGGCAGATTAGCCGGCAACGCCGGGGCGCGGCGCACCTCGGAGAGGGTGTGCAGGAAATCGGAGAACCAGTTCTGCACCGAGCCGCGGCGCAGCTTCGTCACCATGGCTCTGCCAGCGCTCGCGCCGCTCCTCGACGCTCATGGTCGAGCGCGGTCGCGATCTGCCGCGCCATGCCGTCGATGTCGTGCGGATTGACCAGCAGCGCGGTATCGAGCTCCTTCGCCGCGCCGGCGAACGACGACAGCACCAGCACGCCGGGATCGAACGGATTCTGCGCCGCCACGTATTCCTTGGCGACGAGATTCATGCCGTCATGCAGCGGCGTGACCAGTCCGACATGCGCGATGCGATAGAAGCCGGCCAGCGTGAGCTGTGAAAAGCCCTTGTTGAGATAGCGGATCGGCGTCCAGTCGACTTCGCCGTGGCGGCCGTTGACCTCGCTGACCAGGGCGGCGAGCTCGGCCTTGAGCTCGCGATAGGCGCGGATGTTGCCGCGCGACGGCACCGCGACCTGCAACAGCGCCACGTTGCGCTTCAACGCCGGCTCGATCTCCAACATGCGGTCGAAGGCGCGCACTCTGTTGGCGAGCCCTTTCGAATAGTCCAGCCGATCGACGCCGAGGACGAGCTTGGCGCCCTGCAGGCTCGTCGCGCAGCCGCGACACTTCGGGGCGCGCCGACCGCCTTGTTCGCGCGCGCGGCGAATTCGTCGACGTCGATGCCGATCGGGAACGTGGCGAGCTGGGTCCAGTCCCCATTCCGTCGCGACCGTGCCGTCGACCGGCGTCAAGCCGAGCTCGTACCTGCAGATAGTCCTCGAAATTCTGCCGGTCCTCGACGGTCTGGAATCCGATCAGATCGTAGGCCAGCATCGCGCGAACGAGATCGGCGTGATGCGGCACGGCGGCCATGGTGCGGCGCTCCGCCCACGGCGTGTGCAGGAAGAAGCCGATCGGCCGGCTCGACGTCCAGCCGGCGCAGCTCCGCGCCCAAGTGAGGAAATGATAGTCCTGCACCCAGAACACCGCTTCCGGCTTGTTGAAGCGCAGCAGCGCGCGCGCCATGAAGGCGTTGACTTCGCGATAGGACGCGTAGTTCTCGGCCGTGACCTGGATCAGATCGGGACGCGAATGCAGCGCCGGCCACAGCGCCGAATTGGCGAAGCCCTCGTAATAGCCGAGATAGTGCTTCGCCGGCATGTCGACGGTCGCCAGCGCGCCGGTGCCGAGCGCCTCGATCTTGGCGAAGGAATCCTTGTTCTGCGCGGCGTCGCCGGCATGGCCGCTCGAGCCGACCCAGATCGCGCCGGATTCCTTGACCATCGGAATCAGCGCCGCCGCCAGTCCTCCGGCGATCGGCTCATCGGCTTTTGCCCGCGCGACGCGGTTGGAAACGACGACGACTTTCACGAGATACCTCCAGTCGGATGTCCGACAACCGATTGGCGCGTTTGTTCCATTATGATGCAATGCAGCGCGCTCGCACGAATACGGCGATCCGGCATTTGCTCGATTGCGCGAGCGTTTTCGGATTTCGGCGCATGCGCGTGCCGCAACGCCGCTCAGGCTCCGCATAAGCGATCGTCGACAGCAGGCTCATTTCGGCGTGCCGCGAATAAAGCCGCGTGTGTTGCACGACGATCGGCACGTCGGACTCGAACACCGATGAGTAGTCGGTGTCGCGCGGAATTGCGTCGGATCCTCGAGATCGTTGAAGCGCAGATGCAGCGTGCGGCGCGCCGCGACGGTGACCCGATAGGGACCGACCGGCTCGCGATCGGCGAAAAAGATCGTGATGCGACTTGCGCCTCCCGTCGCCGGCGTTGAGGATGCAAGCCGTCTCGTGTGAGATCAGCGCCGGTCGGAAAACGAGCTTTGCGAAGGAATATATCCTTCGGCGATAGCCCAGTGCCTGCGTCCGATAATCCATGCCTTCCGTAACGTGAGAGCACGTTTTGCGCCGCGCAGCGATTGATATAACGGCCAACGGCCCGAGCGGTTCCGTTACGGAACTTTTTTCGCGCCGCGGCGTTGCACGCCTTGGGCGCACGGGCTGCGCAGCCCATTCAGGCGCAAATCATCGCGGAACAGAACGATGCGCGCCCTCACTGTCGCGCCCGGCATTGCCAATTCAGCGCGCGTCGAAGACGTCCCCGAGCCGCCGCGCTCCGACGGCGCCGTGCTGGTGCGCGCGCTGGCGCTCGGCGTCTGCGGCACCGACCGCGAAATCGTCTCGGGGTCCTACGGCTGGGCGCCGCCGGGCGAGAAGCGGCTGGTGATCGGCCACGAATTGCTGGGCGAGGTGCGCGAGGCGCCGCCGGCTCGCGGCTTCGAGCCCGGCGACCTCGTTGTCGGCATCGTGCGCCGGCCCGATCCGGTGCCGTGCCCGGCCTGCGCCGTCGGCGAATGGGATATGTGCCGCAACGGCCGCTACACCGAGCGCGGCATCAAGGAGCGCAACGGCTATGGTGCGGATTTTTTCCGCATCGAGCCCGACTTCCTCGATCAAGCTCGATCCGTCGCTCGGCGATGACCGGCGTGCTGGTCGAGCCGACCAGCGTCGTCGCCAAGGCCTGGGATCACACCGAGCGCATCGGCCGGCGCTCGCGCGCATGGCAGCCGAAGACGCTTCTGGTCACCGGCGCCGGCCCGATCGGTCTGCTCGCCGCGTTGATCGGCGCGCAACGCGGCCTCGACGTCCATGTGCTCGACCATCACGACAGTGTGGAGAAGCGCGCGATCGTGCGCGAGCTCGGCGGCACGTTTCATCTGGCAACGCTCGCCGACCTCGACTCGTCTCAAGCCCGACATTCTGATGGAATGCACCGGCGCGCCGAGCGTGGTGCGCGATGCGCTCGGCCGCACCGCGTCCGGCCGGCATCGTCTGTCTGGTCGGCGTCTCGGCGCCCGGACACGATTTCGATGTCGATGTCGGCGGCTCAATCGCACCATGGTGCTCGACAACGACACCGTGTTCGGCAGCGTCAATGCCAACCGCAAGCATTACGAAGACGCCGTCGCGACGCTGCAGCGCGCCGACAAGGCGTGGCTCGCCCGCCTGATCACGCGGCGCGTGCCGGTCGAGCAGTGGACGCAATCGCTTGATCCAGCAGCCGGACGACATCAAAGTCGTCGTCGATTTTTCCTGACCAAGGTGACTTCCGGCACCATGTCCACCCGGATCGAAGATTACGCGCTGATCGGCGATTGCAAGAGCGCCGCGCTGGTCGCGCGCGACGGCTCGATCGACTGGCTGTGCTGGCCGCGTTTCGATTCGGAGGCGTGCTTTGCCGCGCTGCTCGGCTCGCGCGATCACGGCCGCTGGCTGGTCGCGCCGCGGGAGAGGCCCGCATCACGCGCCGTTATCGGCCAGACACGCTCATTCTCGAAACCCATTTCGAGACCGCGGACGGCGCGGCGACGCTGGTCGATTTCATGCCGTTCCGCGCCGACCATTCGGAGATCGTGCGGCTCGTCATCGGCACGCGCGGCAAGCTGACGATGCACACCGAGCTCATCCTGCGTTTCGGCTACGGCGCCGTGGTGCCGTGGGTGACGCGGCTCGAAAACGGCGCGCTGCGCGCGATCGCCGGGCCCGACATGGCGGTGCTGCGCACGCCGGTGCACGTCAAGGGCAAGAACATGACCACGGTCGGCGAGTTCATCATCGGCCAGGGCGAAACCATTCCGCTCGTCCTGACCTATTCGCGCTCGCACAAGACGCTGCCGGAAGCGCATCGACCCGACCACGGCGCTGCAAGACACGGAAAAATTCTGGAACGAATGGTCGGCAAAGTGCCGGCCGGCCGGCGAATGGTCGGACGCGGTGCGGCGCTCGGTGATCACGCTGAAAGCACTGACCTATGGGCCGACCGGCGGCATCGTCGCGGCTCCCACCACCTCGCTGCCGGAGCGGATCGGCGGCGAGCGCAATTGGGATTACCGCTACTGCTGGCTGCGCGACGCCACGCTGACGCTGCTCGGCGCCATGCATGCCGGCTATTACGAGGAGGCGCAGTCCTGGCGCGAATGGCTGCTGCGCGCCGTCGCCGGCAGCCCGGAGCAGCTGCAGATCATGTACGGCCTCGGCGGCGAGCGCCGGCTGACCGAATGGATCGCGGACTGGCTGCCCGGCTATGAGAAGTCGGCGCCGGTGCGCATCGGCAACGCCGCGCACACGCAGCTGCAGCTCGACGTGTTCGGCGAGACCATGGATGTGGCTTACCAGGCGCGGCGTTGCGGACTTTCGACCCACGAATTCGGGCTGGGACATCCAGCTGAAATTCCTCGAACATCTCAAGAAGATCTGGCGCGAGCCCGACCAGGGCATTTGGGAAATGCGCGGGCCGCCCAGCATTTCACCTATTCGAAGGTCGATGGCTTGGGTGGCGTTCGATCGCGGCATAAAGAGCACGAGACGTTCGGGCTTGAAGGGCCGCTCGACGACTGGCTCAAGTTGCGCGATGAGATTCACGAAGATGTCTGCGAGCGCGGTTTTGACAAGAAACTGGGAACGTTCGTGCAGGCCTATGGCTCGACCCAGCTCGACGCCAACCTGCTGTTGTTGCCCTGCGTCGGCTTTTTGCCGGTCACCGACCGGCGCATCGCCGATACCATCGCGGCGATCGAACGGCACCTCGTGCGCGACGGCTTCGTCCTGCGCTACAGCACCGATGAGGTCGAAGATGCGTTGCCGCCCGGCGAAGGCGCGTTCCTCGCCTGCAGTTTTTGGCTGGTCGACGTCTATATGCTGCAGGACCGCTACGACGACGCCGAGCGGCTGTTTCGCCGTCTCGTCGGCCTGTGCAACGACGTCGGCCTGTTAAGCGAAGAATACGATCCGCGCGCCGGACGCATGGTCGGCAATTTTCCGCAGGCCTTCTCGCATCTGGCGCTGATCAACAGCGCCTACAATTTGACGCGGGAGCGAATGCCGGTGCAGCAGCGCGCCCAGGACGATACCGTGCCGGCAAAAGAGATCGCAGCGGCAACGGAACGATAGGGGGCCGCTCGCGAAGCGTTACAAGAGCGCCAGGTCGCCGGCTTTTTTCTTGTGAAGCTCGGCGCGGCGTTGTTGGTTCTGCACGAACGCCATCGGCGGATTCGCCTGGTCCTTGCGCAGCACGATGCGCGCGATGTGCTCATAAAGCGCCTTCGGCGAAACCGGCTTGACCAATAGCTCGTCCACCCCGAACTCGTTCACCCCCAGCGCCGCAGTCTTGGTCAAATAGCCGGACAGCACGATGATCGGAATCCGGCTGGTCGGCGCGCTGGGCGCTTTCAGCATCTTGATGAATTTAAGCCCGTTTAAATCGGGCATGATCAGATCGGTGATGATGATGTTTGGCGACGTGCTGCGAGCAAGCTCGAGCGCTTCGGCGCTGCTTGCGGCTTCGTAGACCTCGCGGCTGCCGAAGCCGTGCAGCATCGACCGCACCAGACGGCGCGTAAACGGCTGATCGTCGACGATCAGGAAGCTGATCGACGCAAAATCCAACGGGAACGAATGCCCGCCGGCGGAGGAACGCGCGGTATGCGATGCCGCCACGTCAGCGCCACGGGCTCATGCGGATTTCGCCTCGCGGACGGCGGCGTCCCGCTTGGCCGCGCCGGCTAAATCGTCGCTGATTTGCGCGATCAGGTCCGAGGCCACGGCAAGGGCGTCACGCATGCGGTCTTTGCCGGCGCAATCCGGCCAGTCCGGCAGCGTCATTTCCTGTTGCCGGAGAATGTCCTTCAGGCTCTGCAATTTGGCAAAGACGTTCGGCGCATCGGCGTCGTCCAATTGCGGCTGCAGCGTGCGCGTTACGAACAGGCAGAATCTCGCTGTCGGAAAGTCTGCGGAACGGCTCGCGGCCCAGCTCGCTTTTCTTCGCCGCTCTCGCCATGCGCTGTCCCCTGACATTGACTGATGGCCGGCGAACAAAAGTCTTCGCTGGCCATCGTCTCCCACAATGAAGCCATACCGCAATTCGCGCCACGCCGGCCTTAAGAATACGGCTTCGACCTGTCAGAGATTGCCTGACGTCTTAACTAAGCTGTTACCGTATCGGGGGATCAGAAATCCAGCCAACCTTGGCCGGAGGCATAGCGGACCAATTCGGCGCGCGTCTTGAGGCCAAGCTTTTCCAGGCCGCGCGCCTTGTAGGTCTCGATCGACTTCACGCCGACGTCGAGCCGCGACGCGATTTCCTTGTTGGTGAAGCCCAGCGCCGCCATCTTGAGCACGTCGGCCTCGCGGTCGGTCAGTGCCGGCGCAACGCCTTTGCGCGCCGCCAGCCGCTTGTTGACCTGTTTGCTCTCGAATACCCGGCCGACGATCGCCGGATCGATGTAGAGCCCGCCGACCATCACGGCACGGATGGCCTGGACCAGATTTTCCACCGCCGAGCGCTTGAGCACGTAACCGCGCACGCCGGCTTCCAGCGCCTGGTTGAGATAAGCGCGATCCTCGTGCAGCGTGAGCACCAGAAGCCGCAGCGCCGGCATTTCGCCGGCCAAGCGGCGGCTGAGCACGATGCCATTGAGCTCGGGCATCGATATGTCGAGCACGGCGACGTCCGGGCGTTGCTCGCGAACGATCTTCAGCGCGCTGAGCCCGCTTGCGGCCTCGCCGACCAGCTCGAAATCCGGTTCCGCCCGGATGAGATTGCGCAAGCCATCGAGCACGATGGGGTGGTCGTCGGCCAGTACGATGCGAATTTTCTCGGTCACGCCGCTGACCTTTGGCCGTCGAGCGCGATGCGGGCGAAAATCGTGGTGCCGGCGCCGACCGCGGATTCGACTTCAAGTGTTCCGCCGATCAATATCAAGCGCCCACGCATGCCGTCGAGTCCCAGGCCGCCATAGCCGCCGGGTTTTGCCGCCGTGGCGCCCAAATCCATGGCGCCGACGTCGAATCCGCAGCCATTATCCTCGATGATGACCTGCAGCGTCGCGCCGACGCGCCGGATGACGACGCTGACGTCGGACGGTGCTCGGGCGTGCTTGAGGATATTGGTCAGGCCTTCCTGCACGATGCGATAGACGGTGGTGCCGATCTCGTTCGGCACCTCGTCGAGGTTGGGATCGTCGCAGTGAAAATCGACCTCGGTGCCGCAGCGTTCGCCCCAATCGGCGATGTAGCTCGCCAGCGCTTTTCGCAACCCCAGCTCATCGATCGCCGGCGGCCGCAATTCCCAGGCGATGCGATGCAGCGTCTTGCCGAGCTCCTCCATCTTCTTGCGCACCAGGTGCAGGCGCTCGCGCGCCGGGCCGTCGATCAGCGAATCGATCTCGTTGAGCTCCAGGATCGCCGCGATCAGGTCTTGGCCGGCCTGGTCGTGCAGCTCGTAGGACAGCCGCAGGCGCTCCCTCTCCTCGGCGATCGACAAGTGCCGGCGCAAGCCGACCACCAGATGGGATTTTGTCTCGCTTTCCGTCTTCAATTGCGCGTTGGCGAGCGACAGGTCGCCCAGCAGACGGTCGCGCTCGGTCAGCAAGGCGGCGATCGGCAGGCACCACAGCGAGGTGAAAGCCAACAGCACCTGCATCGCCAGGATCCGCTCCGAGGAATCCGACCGCGACAGAATTGGTGCGCCGATGTTCCAGAGGACGAAGCCCGATGTGAAAAGCGCGGTGAGGAGATTGGCCGCCGTGGCGCCGATCAGGCCGAAGCGGAGCGTCGAAAACAAAATCGCCGGGACCATGAGGAACGCGAAGGGACGGAAATACGCGCCGCAAATTCCAATGGCAATGAAGAATGCGAAAATCGCCGCCGCCTCGCCGAGCCGCTGCCGCACGCGCAGCTCATGCCACGCCCGCGACGTGATGCTGATGAGGAACGGTACCACGACGACCATGCCCAGGGCATGGGCGGGATAGGCTTGCAGCCAGATCGTGCGCCACGGAATTCCGTGCGCCGCGCCGATCACCATCGCATTGACGGCGTTGCTGCCGGCCGGCGCCACGACGCCCGCGATGGCCATGAAAATGAGCAGATTTTTGAAGCTCGTGAGATTGGCGGCGTTGATGTGCAAGACCGAGAGGAAAGCCAGCGTTACTGCGACTTCGAAAATATTGGCCACGCCGAAGGTCGCGGAAGACACCGCGTTATTGCCTACGGCGGCGTTGGCGAGGGCGATGGCGCAGGCGCTGCCGACGATGATCGAGCCGTAATTGCGCAGATTACGGGTGTGACGGAGCAGCGCGACCAGGACGATGGCGTTTGCTGGCCAGATCGTCGCGACATAATTCGCGCCGAGCAAAAAGTCGATGGTCAGCAGCGTAACCGCGAAAATCGTAACCGGCAGCAACACGAGTCCGGCGAGCGAGAGATCCGCCGGTTCCCGGTCGGCGGCCGTTTCCGCGCTGACAGCCCGGTCGCCGGCCGCCGGCACGCGGAACTGATCCGGCCCGGTCGACGACCGGCCGTTCACGGTGGCCGCGAAAATGTTGGAAAACCCCGTTCTATCCGGCATCTGTCGGTCGGCTGTGGTTGCACTGGCCAGCAAATCCACCAAATGGGCGACTCAGGCCATTCGGGGCGCGAATAATCTCACGAACACGGCGCCTAGCGATAGCGATTATCGGCGCGGCGGCGCCTCCCCACGCCGGCGCAGCAGATGGGCGACGGCAATCAGATGGTGAAATTCACCGTAAACGAATTGCCGATCGGGTCGGACGGCATCGACGTCGCATTGCCGTTCGGGTCCTTCATGATGATCCCATTCGGCGAGCGCGACAGCTTTGGATCGACGTTATTGACGCTGATGGCGCTGAACGTGGTCGAGCCGTAATTGGGCATGTAGGCGAACCCGGGCGATGAGGATCCGCAATCCTCGATGCACGGGCCCTCCATGATCCATTCGACGGAGGTCAGGCTCGATGCGTATTGCAGCGTTATCGTGTACGGCTGCGGCCATTTGCCCGCATTGGTCAATGTCAGGACCCAGGTCGATAGCCCGTAGGGCGCGCATGCGGCTGTGCATTGAATCGTGGCGGTGATCGTGTCGCCCGGCTTAATCGGATATTGCTTGCGGCTGATCGGAACCTCGGTCGCGGGGAGGATTTCGTACCAGGCGAAATATTCGCTGTCGCCGTTCGGCGCGGCCGCTTGCATGGTGCCGATTTGAACGAGCGTCTCGTCGCCGTCCTGGCCGCCGATGCCGATCCAGGTCGAGGACGCTTCGACGTCGGGCGATCCCGAATAGGATTGATAGGACACCGAAGGAACGGTCCAGCTGCCTTGCACGGCAGTGTAAGTGCCGCCGCCGTTTATGCCGTAGCCCGACCAGTTGTTCGACAAAGTTTCGTTGTTCGGCCCCGAGAGCAGCATGCCCTTGGCGTCCCGCCAGCGATACATCCGGGACTGCGCGCTCTGCGCGATCGACCGCAAATCCGTCGCGGCGCCTTTGGCGGCGATCGTGTCGGTCCAGGCTCCCGCCGCCCAGGCCAAAACCACGGCCGGTACAGAAAATCTCCTGAGAAATGTAAACAATCGCGAGCGAGCTCTCGCGTCAATCTTGCCGTGCCACATTCACCCTCGCACCCTCTCCTAGGGCCGCAGGCAGATTGCCATAAGGCCGCGGCTAAAAAAAGCCGACGGATTCGCAGCCGGTGCCGGCCTTGAAGCTGCCCTTGGCGCGGCGATTCGGAATATCGATGACGTGCATGGAGCCGTCGCCCTGGCAGGCGACGAACAATTCGTCGCCGCGGAACGCCATGTCCATCGGCTGCGAGCCGACTTTGATCGCGGTCTGCTCGCGGAACGTCGGATCGATCAGGCTCACGGTGTCGCTGTTGAGGCTGGTGACCCCGATCAGGCTGTTGTCGGGCGCGTAGCGCGCGATTTGTGCCGCCTTCGGCACGTCCTTGAGCACGATCTCCTCGCGCACTTGGCCGGCTTCGGTGTCGATCAGGAATAAAGTCGGTTGCGCGTCGTCAACGGCGACGACGGTGCGGCCGTCGGCCGAGATGGCGATGCCGGCGAGCGGCCGCGGCGTCTTGATCTTGCCGAGGAGTTTTCGCTTCGGCAGGTCGATCACCGAAACCGTGCCGTCCTCCTCGTTCTCGGTATAGAGGCGCCCGCCGTCCGGCGCGATGATCAGGCGATGGCCATTGGTCGAGCCGGAATCGATGGCCTCGATGACCTTGTTGGTCTTGCGGTCGATCACCGCCACCACCGCGCTGTTCTCGCAGGTGATGTAGATCAGCCCGTCGGGGCCGAGCTTGAGCGTGTGCGGGGCGATATAGGGCCGCAGGTCGATGGTAGCGACATGGGCGCGCTGGTGCAGATCGAACACGCAGAGCAGATGCTGCGGGTTGGGATTGCGGCCATGGATGCCGTCGCCGAAGATCGGCACGTAAGCCATGCCGGTCTCCCGCACGACGAGCAACTCGTGCACCGTGCGCGGAAAGCCGTCGATCACCACCTCGGTCGCGTAGGTTTCGGGATTGAGGAACAGCACCTTGCCGCCCATCTTGTCGACAGCGATCATTCCGTGTTCAGCATTGGTCATCGTTATTGTCCTCAAGTCCTCGATCGCCGAATTCTAGCGCATGTCCGCCAGATAATTCCATTCACACGCCGAGATAGCGGTTCATAATGTCGGGCGCGGCGCGCAATTCTTCCGACGTGCCCTCGAATACGATGTGACCGTTATTGAGCACATAGGCGCGGCCGGCAAGGCTGAGTGCGGCGCGGACATTCTGCTCGACAATGATGATGGTCTGGCCCTGCGCCACCAGCGCGCGGCACACTTCGAGCAAATTCTGCACGATGTTGACGGCAAGGCCCTCGAATGGCTCGTCGAGCAGGATCAGGCGCGGGCGGCGAATGAGCGCGCGCGCGATCGCCAGCATTTGCTGCTCGCCGCCGGACAGCGAGCGGCCATAGCTGCCGCGCCGCTCGCGAAGCCGCGGGAAGATCGCGAAAATATCGCCGAGCGGCAGCGCCTGCGGCGCCGACAAGGCGGCGAGGTCGAGATTTTCCGCGACGGTAAGCGTGCCGAAAATGCGCCGCTCCTCCGGCACCAGTTGCAGGCCGAGG
Source organism: uncultured Alphaproteobacteria bacterium (assembly GCA_963831975.1). GTDB lineage: Bacteria > Pseudomonadota > Alphaproteobacteria > Rhizobiales > Xanthobacteraceae > BOG-931. The sequence continues at coordinate 182,229 of CAWHSO010000005.1, read as the reverse complement.
CCGGCGATCTTGTGGCTCGCCAGCGTCTCGATCGGCGTGCCTTCGAAGTGGATCGTGCCGGAGCGCGGGTGCAAGACGCCGGCCAGCGTCTTGAGCGTGGTGCTCTTGCCGGCGCCGTTGCGGCCGAGCAGCGCCACCACTTCGCGTTCGCGCACCGCCATGGAGAGATCGAACAGCACGTGCGAATCGCCGTAGTAGGAGTTGATGCGCTCGACCTCGATCATGCCTGGCACGATGTTCGCGTTCATGGCGCCGCCCCGCCGAGATAGGCTTCCTTGACGCGCGGATCGTTCGAGATTTCCTTCGGCGAGCCTTCCGCCAGCTTGCGGCCTTCGTGTAGCACCGTGATCTGCTCGGCGAGCGCAAAGACCGCGTCCATGTCGTGCTCGACCAGGATAATGGTGCGCCCCTTGCTCAGGTTGCGGATCAGGCGTTTGACGTCTTCGCGCTCGGCGGGACTCAAACCTGCAAGCGGCTCGTCGAGCAGCAGCACGGACGGCCGCGACACCAGCGCCAAACCGATCTCCAGCCGCCGCTTCTCGCCATAGGGAAGGATATTTACGGCGAGATCGGCGCATGCGGCGAGATCGAGCTCCGCGATCAGCGCGGCGATAACCGCCTCGGCATTGGCAAAGCTTTCCGCCGAACGGAAAATATCGAACCGCATCCGGCCGCGTTCCCGGCCGAGAGCGCCGATGCGCAGATTTTGCCGCACCGTGAGTTGCGGGAAGAGCTGGTTGATCTGGTAACTCTTGGCGATGCCGGCCTGGTAGGCCGTGGTGACGTCGGCGCCGGCGATGTCGATCCCGTGCAAGAGGATCTGTCCGGAATTCGGCGCTTCCTCATGGGCCAATAGCCGCAGGAAGGTGCTCTTGCCGGCGCCGTTGGGGCCGATGATGGCGTGGAAGCGGCCCTCCGGCAAATTGAGCGACACGCCCTCGACCGCATGAATGCCGCCATAGGATTTGCTCACGGCGCGGGCCTCGAGCGCAAGCGACGACGCGCTGCCGCGGCCCAGCGCCGGTGGCAGCGGCGCGAGCAGCGCTTCGCGCGCCGCCGCGTCGCCGGGCCGGTCGGCGGCCGCAGGGGCGGCGGGCGCGCGGGGCCAATACCGGACCCACAGCCGCATGATCGTGCCGACCACGCCGTTCGGCATGAACGTGACCAAAAGGACGAACAAAAAGCCGAGGATGAATTTCCAGAGATCGCCGATCGCGGGCACCGTTTGCAAGAGGTCGCGCAAAGTCAGCCAGATTGCCGCGCCGACCGCGGGGCCGATCAGCGTGCCGGCGCCGCCGATCACGGTCTGGATGACGAGCTGGCCGGATGTCTCCAGCGCGAAAGCGTCCGGCGGCATGTAGCTCTGGAAAATGCCGAGCAGCGCGCCGCCGCAGCCCGCGAACACGGCGGCCAGTACGAATACCGCGAGCTTGTAGGCGCCCACGTCGTGGCCGAGCGCGGCGGTGCGCTGCAAGTTCTGGCGGATCGCGGTCAGCACGGCGCCGACCGGCGACAAGAGGACAAAGCGCACCAGCACGAAACCGATGAAAAAGAATCCCGCGACCAGCTGATAGCTCGGCCATGAGCCGGCGAAACTGTAATGGAAGCCGTCGAGAGCGATCGTCGGTGCCGGCACGCCGGGCAATCCATTCTCGCCGCCGGTCAGTTTCGCCAGCGGCGAGTTTTCCAGAAAGTACGACAGCTCGCCGAACGCGAGCGTGATCATCGCGAAATAGATGCCGACGCGGCGCAGCGCCAGAAATCCGACCAGGACGCTGAAGGCGGCGGCAGCCGCGACGCCGATCGCCATGGCGAGCCAGACATTGGCCAGGTCGCCGCTGGTCAAGAGATAAGCGGTGACGAATCCGCCGGTGCCGTAGAACGCGGCCTGGCCGAACGAGAGCAGACCGGTGCGGCCGAACAAGAGATCGAAGCCGAGACCGAACACGCCCCAGATCAGGATGCGGGTGAACAGATCGACCGAGCCCAGCCAGCGGTCGAACACAAACGGCAAAATTGCCAGCGCGATCACCATCGACAATTCGGGCAACCATCGCGTCAGTCGCCGCCCGTCCGCGTGGGCCATCAGGCGCGCCCCATCACGCGCGTCCCATCGCGCCGAACAGGCCGCGCGGCCGCACGATTAGCACCAGCGTCATCGCCGCATAGATCGCCGCCTGGGCGTAAGCCGGGTCGAACAGCGTGGTGAGCGAGAGAATCTCACCGACGACCAGTCCGCCGACCAGCGCGCCGGGAAAGGAACCCAGCCCGCCGATCACGACGACGACGAAGCACTCGACCAGGAACGGCTCACCCATATTGGGGATCACCGCGGCGAGCGGCGCGTAGATGACGCCGGCAATGCCCGCGGCCATGGTGCCCAGCGAGAACACCACCATGAACATGCGCCGTACATTGGTGCCAAGGAGCTCGACCATCAGCGGGTCTTCGATACCGGCACGCACCACCAGGCCGATGCGGGTGCGGTAGAGCAACAGATAGAAGGCAAATAGCAAGACCGCGACGAAGCCGATCACCTGGACGCGATAGAGCGGATAGAGGAAGTAGCCGAAATTGACGATGCCTTGGCCCCAGCTCGGCAGCGGCACGTGCTGGCTCAAGGGACCGAATACGTAACGCACAGCCTCGATCATCATGATGCCGAGGCCGAACGTGACCAGGATCTGGTCTTCCGGCGGCCGCCGGTAATAGAACCGGATCAGGCCGCGCTCCAGGCCAAGGCCGACCAGCAGCAGCACCAAAGCGGCCAAGCCAAGCGCGGCGCCGAATGAATCCCAATGGCTGAGCACGACAAAACCGACATAGGCGCCGAGCATGAACATCGCGCCATGGGCGAAATTCAACACGCCCAATGTGCCGAGAATGATGCTGAGCCCGCTGGCGATCAAAGCGAGCAGGCTGCCGAGCGCGATGCCGTTAAAGGCCTGCGAGAGAAATTGGGGCAGCGTCGGCATCAAATGAGCCTACCAGATCATCCAACACGAGGACGGCCCCGTATGACCGGGGCCGTCAATGTTCATAGCAGCGGTCCCGCCGATCAAGCGTTGATGTCCGGCATTTTGCAGTTGGTCGCGTCGAGCGGCGGCAGCACCTGTTCGCCCGGCACCAGATCGAGGACGTTGAAGAAATCGTCCGGGCCTTTCATCTCGCCCGGCTTTTTCCCGACCATCACCGGGACCGGACGAACCATCTGATGGTCGCCGGCGCGATAATAGACGTCGCCGTAGATTGACGGCACCTTCTGTCCGCTCTCGAGCGCCTTGATGACGTCGATCGGATAGAACGTACCGGCGCGCGCGACGGCGTCGGCCCAGACCATCAACTGGATGTAGACTTCGCTCGCGCCCCAATCCGGCTTGTAGTGGTTCTTCTTCTCGAAATCCTCGACGAAGATTTTTGCCAGCGGATACTTGTCCTGCTCGGTCCACCACCAGGACTGCGTGCCGTAGGCACCGCCGAAGATCGCCGGGCCGAGGTCCTTGGCCTGGAACTGCGAAATATTGGGCACGACATATTTCATCTTCGAGAGGATGCCGAAACCCTCGGCCTGCTTGGTCGAGGTCGTCGCATCGGCGCCGAACGCGACGTTGACGAAGACGTCGGCGCCGCTATTGGCGATGTTGAGCAGATAGGAACTGAAGTCCGTGGTGCCGAGCGGGCAAAGCTGCTCGGTCACCGTCGCCCAGCCCTCCTTCTCGGTGAATTCCTTCATCGAATTGTAGACGCTGGTGCCGTAGGTGTAGTCCGGCACCAGATACGCGGCTTTGCGCGTCGCGCCGAGCTGCTTGGCAAGCACCGGCGCCAGCGCCTTCGCGGCCATATAGGCCGAGGGCTGGGCGCGGAAGCCGTAACGCTGGCAGTCCTTTCCGGTGGTGTCGTTGGAGCCGCTGTTGCCGACCATGAAGATGACGTGCTCGCGCTGGCCAAGCTTCATCATGGCGATCAACTCGGCACTGCTGACGCCGCCGGTCAGCACGATGGCCTTGTTTTCGCGAATGAAGCGGGTCGCGGCCTGAACGGCGGTATCCGGCTTGGTCTCGGAATCCGCCGCCTGCAAATTCGATCTTCTTGCCGAGCAGGCCGCCACCCTTTTTCAGGCTCGGGATCGCGTCCGTGATGCGGCTGCCGTTGTTGAGGTGATCGATCGCGAGCTCAAAGCCGAGCTGCTCGTCCTTGCCCGAGGCCGAATAGGGGCCGGTCAGCGGAAACACGCCGCCGATGAAAATGCTGCTGCCGCTGGTACCGGCCGGCCAGGTTCCGAGCGCCGGATGGTCCTGGGCCAGGGCCGGCAGCGTGGTCTTCGGCAGCAGCAAGCCGACCGCGCCGGCGCCGAGGGCGGCTTTCACCAGGCCTCGCCGCGATATCGATTTGTGAGGCATCACGTTTACTCCCTTGTTGATCGTAACCCGGATTAGCCTTTGGTTCGGCTCGCTCCGGGGCATTGTGGTCGCCGATTGATAATTCGCGGCGGATGGATTTAGCGCATCCGCGCCATGCCTCATTCTTAGCATGCCCGGACAAAATTTGCTGCGGTCTCGCCGTTTGCGGGCGGCCGCGCTATTGTCGCAGCATTCGGCAATATGTTTGAGGGGGGCCCATGAACGCCGTGTCCAGCCGCAACATCAAATTCCTCAGCCACAGCGACCAGGGCGGGCGCGGCGACGGCGTCCAGGTCATGGTCAATCGCGGCTACGCCTATATCGGCCACGGCTTTTCCAACGGCATCACCGTCATCGACGTGCGCGACGCGAAGAATCCGAAGACGGTCAACTTCCTGGCCTGCCCGCCGAATACGCGGGCGCACCATATCCAGACCCAAGGCGACCTTTTGCTGGCGGTCAACGGCCCGAGTGTCTGGACCATGCAAGTGAGCCAGGAGGCTTATTTCGCCGGCACGTCGGGCGACGCGCTCAAAGGGCAGCAATTCACCAGCGGACTGCGCGTCTTCGATCTGTCGAAGCCGGAGGCGCCGCGGGAGATCGCGTTCCTCCCGCTCGGCGGCTTGGGGCCGCATCGCATCTGGTATGTCGGCGAGCGCTACGCCTACGTCTCGGTGCATCTGCCGGAATTTTCCGACCATATCCTGGTCATCGTCGATATGAAGGAGCCGACGAAGCCGGAAGTCGTCGGTAAGTTCTGGCTGCCGGGCATGTGGACCGGCGGCGGCGAGACGCCGACCTGGCCGAAGGGCCGGCGCTACGCGCTGCATCACGGGCTGGTCGCCGGCAATCTCGCCTATACGGCGTGGCGCGACGGCGGACTCGCCATTGTCGATGTCGGCGATCCGGCAAAACCAAAACTCGTCTGCCACCGCAATTGGGACCCGCCGTTCGGCGGCGGCACCCATTCGCCGCTGCCGCTGCCCGACCGCAATCTGTTGGTCGTCGCCGACGAGGCGAACTTCGCCAATTGCAGCTTGGGCCTGCGCTATATCTGGATGTTCGACGTCCGCGTGCCGGCCAATCCGGTGAGCATCGCCACCATGCCGGTGCCGGACGAGATCGACTACTGCAAGAAGGGCGGCCATTTCGGCCCGCATAATCTGTGGGAGAACCGGCCGGGCGCGTTCCAGAGCTCGCGCTTCATCTTCGCCACCCTGCACAATGCCGGCGTGCGCGCCTACGACATCGCCAATCCGTTCCAGCCGCGCGAGGCCGGATATTTCGTGCCGCCGCCGCCGGAGCGCATGTTCGATCCGCGGCCGAACCGGCCGCAGGTGATCCAGTCGTGCGATTGCTTCGTCGATGCCGAGGCGCGGATGTACGTGACCGATTCCAACGCCGGCTTGTACATTCTGCAGTTCGAGGGCGCGTGAACGCGCCGGCGTGACGCGGTGCCGCTGCCGCCGCATCCACATTGACAGTGGGAGCTTGCCCTACCACAGTACCCCGCTCAGAGCCGCTTAAAGCGGCCTTAGGGGAGGGGACGGATGGCACAGACCATAGAAGGCTTCGTCGACACCGCGTTGGACGAGGCCAAGATTTCGCCGTTGCATAAGCGGGTCATCGCGCTCATCGCCGCGGGATATTTCTGCGACGTCATCGATTATACGGTGTATGGCTCGCTCGTCTTTTTCATCATCAAGTCGGGGTTTAGCGCGGGAGACGCCGCGTTGATCGGCAGCGCCACGATCGTCGGCCTTGCCATCGGCACCGCCGGCCAGGGCGAATTCTCGGACCGGTTCGGCCGCAGGTTCGTCTATCAGTTCAATCTGCTGTTCTTCGGCGTGCTCACCATCCTCGGCGCATTCGCGCCGAACTTTACATTGCTGATGATCTGCCGCTTCTTGGCCGGCATCAGCCTGGGCGCCGAGCAGCCTCTCGCCTTCGCCTATGCGGGTGAATGGGCACCCAAGCGCATCCGCGGCCGCATCCTGGCGATCGTGCATTTCATCGGCGGCGCCATGGTATGGCCGATCGGCACCGGGCTCGTGCTCGGGTTCGCCGCGATCTTTGCTTCGGGGACGGATCCGGTCTCGGCCGGCCATGTGTGGCGCGGCGTGTGGATCCTGGTCGGTGTCCTCGCTTTGATCGTCTGGGTGTTCCGCTTCACGCTGCCGGAATCGCCGCGCTATCTGGCGACGCACGGCCGCGGCGACGAAGCGATCAAGATTCTCAATAACCTGGGCATTGCCGGCCCGACTGAGCCGCTGTCGACCGACGTCGCGAGCAACACCAAGAGCGATCCGTTCGCTGTCGTGTTCAAGATGTTTCCGAGGCGCGTCATCGCCGGCATGATCTGCTTCACGGCGTTCTTCGGCATCGCCATCGGGCTCGGCGCCTGGCTACCGAACATCATGGCAGAGAAGGGCTTCGGCATCACCAAGTCGCTGCAATACACGTTGGCGATGAACTTCGCGGTGCCGTGCGCCAGTATCTTCATGATGTACGCGCTCGACAAATTCGGCCGCAAGATCACGGCGATCTGCACCTTCATCCTAGCCGGCCTGATGGCGATTGCGTTCGGCCACGCCGAGACCGGGACCGAGCTGATCGTTATCGGCTTCATCATGATCTTCTTCGTCCAGGTTGCCGGCAATTCGATGCAGATTTTCACGTCCGAAGTGTTCCCGACCAACGCGCGCGCGTCGGGCTTCGGCTGGGCCTCGGGCGTCGGCCGGCTGATGACCGCCGTGATCATGCCGTCGATATTGTTGGTGCAGAAGACTTGGGGCCTGACGACGGTGTTCGTGTGTCTGGCGACGCTGTTGTTCATCGCCGCGATTTCCGTCACCCAGCTCGGCCCCGAGGCCAAGCAGAGAGGGCTCGACGAGATCGAGCCGCCGACTAACAAATTGGTCGAGGCGGGCCATGCCTTCTGGCTTCGCCTTAGCGGCGGGGTACTGACCGGGCTGGCGCTGTTCTGGTGGATTTATTTTTACGTCAACGTGCTGAAAAATCCGGGCAATTCCGTTGCCTGCCTGTTCTACACGACGGATCAGTGCGACACCGCCGCCGCCGTGCCGGCAGCGGCCGGGCAGTTGATCTACCAACCCTATCTGCTGTGGGCTGGGATCGTGCTGCTGATCGTCTCGTTCTTCGTCAACGGTTCGCGCAGCCCAGCGTCGCAGACGGCGGGCTGACAGCCGCGGACAACGTTGGCAAAAAAGCTCCGGCCGGCCTCGCGATGACGGTGCCGGCCGCTAAGACCTCATGCGTTCGAAAAGCCGTGACGCAGAAGAATTTCTAGTCTCACCCGCGCCAATAACGGTCTTCCCAGCTGCGCGACAGCCGCATCGCCGAGAGGATCAAACCGGCCATCGAATAGGTCTGCGGGAAATTGCCCCACAGCGCGCCGGTCTGCGGATCGACGTCTTCGGACAATAGTCCATAGCGGTTGCGATGGGCGAGCGCATCGGTGAACAGGTCTTTCGCCGCCTCGCGCCGGCCGAGCGACCACAGCGCGTCGATCAGCCAGAATCGGCAGATCAGGAACGCGGTGACCGGCAGGCCGAAGTCGTCGGCATTGGCGTAGCGCATGACGTGCTTCTCGCGCATCAATTCGCGCTCCATGGCGGCGACGGTCGAGGCGAAGCGCGGATCGTCGACCTCGACGACGCCGAGATCGGCCAAGAGCAGCACGCTGGCATCGAGATCGTCGGAGCCGAAGGCGGCGGTGAACGCGCCGCGTTTCTCGTTCCAGGCGCCGTCGATCAAGGCGGCGTGGATCGGCTCGGCGATCGAATTCCAATATTTGGCGCGATCGTTCAGCCCGATGCGGTTGGCGATCGCCGCCAGCCGCTGACAGCCGGCCCAGCACATCGCCGCCGAATGGGTATGGATGCGCGAGCGGCCGCGATATTCCCAGATGCCGGCGTCGGGCTCGAGCGCCTTGCACGGCGGCGCGGTCGCCGAGCGATTCCAAGCAGATGAAACAAGCCCTCGTCGCCCGGCCGCGGCAGGCGGCGGTCGAAGAACATCGGCATGGCGGCGAGAATGACGCTGCCATAGGTGTCGTGCTGGACCTGATCGACCGCGGCATTGCCGATGCGCACCGGCCCGTCGCCGCGATAGCCTTCGAGGTCGGGCGCGGTGCGCTCCTCGATGCTGGTCGTCGGCACGATGCTGTAGACCGGGCGCAGCTCGTGATCGAGCTTTGAGGCGATCGAGAGCGTGAACGAAATGAACTCTTCCATGGTGCGCGTGGCGCCGATGCGGTTGAGCGCCTGGACGACGAAATAAGCGTCGCGCAGCCAGCAATAGCGGTAATCCCAGGTGCGGCCCGAAGACGGCGCCTCGGGGATCGACGTGGTGTGGGCGGCGATGATGCCGCCGGTCTCGTCGAAATTGGAAAGCTTCAGCGTGATCGCGGCGCGGATGATCGCCTCCTGCCAATCGTACGAGATCGACAAACGGCGCACCCATTCCATCCAATAATCGTGGGTGCGCTCGGCAAATTCCCGGCAGGTCTGCTGCAGATCGCCGGAATACGGCTCGTCCGGGCCGAACACCAGATGCAACGGCCGCGTCAGCACGAACGGCGATTCGCTTTCGATCAGCGACAGCGGCGCATCGGTCGTCAGGCGGATCGACGGTCGTTTTCGTCGGAATAGCGGATGTGATTGCTGCCGAGCGAACGGTTGGGCAGCGGCTTGCCGTAATCGCAGGTCGGCCGCATCCGGATGGTGATGCGCGGCAGGCCGGCGATCGGCTCGATGATGCGGAACAATTGCGGCGGCCGGAACACGCGGCCGAACTGGCGAAAGCGCGGCGCGAAATCGGTGATCCTCACCTTGCCGCCGTTGCGGTCGGTCAGCACGGTCGAAACGATCGCGGTGTTGCGGACATATTCCGATTGGATACTCCGCCATGTCGTCGAGCACGACGTCGGAAAATCCCTTCTCCTCCTTGCCGGACGACCAGCCGGCAGAAGATCGGATCGCCGTCGAAGCGCGGATAGCACCACCAGACGATGCGCGAGTACGGATCGACCAATGCGGCCGTGCGGCCGTTGCCGATGACGGCGAGATCAAGCCCGTGATCTGTCATTCTGCCGTGCCTGCGCCTTCGGCCGCGATGCGCGCCAGCCAGGCGCGCACGGATTCCGGCTTATCGAAATGGCCGTTGGCGTCGGCAAAGACGCGGCCGACCGAAAAACCCAGGCCGCCGAATTTCGAAATGATGCCGAACACCGGCTCGTCGGTGGTATCGTCGCCGATGAAGATCGGGTTGCGGTCGGCGAACGGCGGGAAACTCATCAGCTCGCACACTGCGTCGGCCTTGTTGATGCCGGCCGGCTTGATCTCGACGACCAGCTTGCCGGGCAGGATCTCGACCGAGCCCGGCGGCGCGCTGGCGCAGATCGTTTCGACCGCCGCGCGCACCTCATCTGCCTTGTCCGGCGCCAGGCGATAGTGAATCGCCAGCGAATAACCCTTGTTCTCGGCGAGGATGCCGGGGCCGATCTCGGTGACGCTGGCGAGCTTGCGCTTTAAAGCGCCGCGCTCAGCGGCCCCGCGCGCACAGCGGTTCGGCGCCCGCGACGGCGCGCAGCTCCGCGCCATGGCCGCCGATCGCGGCGAGTTGCAACGGCGAAAAGATCAAATCGATGTCGGCGAGCGAGCGGCCCGAGACCAGCGCCACCGCGCCGCCGGTCAAGTCGTCGAGCCGCGCCAGCGTGCGGCGCAGTCCCGGCGGCACCCAGACCTGCTGCGGCGACGGCGCCAGATCGAGGATGGTGCCGTCGATATCGAGCAGGATCGCGCATTTCCGCAAGTCGGGGACGAGCGAGATTTCCGCAAGCTCCATGTCGAGATCCGAGATTTCCAGGCTCATGTCCAAGTCTGCGTCCAGTCCGACATCTGTATTCAATCGATGAATGCAAGCGGCCGGCTCACCGCTTCGAGCGATTTGCGCTCGGCGGCGATGCCCCAGCGGGCTTGGACGACGGCGGCGGCGGCCATCAGGATCGCGCCAATCACGTAACCCATGGCGACGCTCGAGCGCGAGCCGGTTGAGATCAGCATGCCGAACAGCAGCGGGCCGGCGATGCCGCCGATGCCGGTGCCGATGGCATAGAAGAAGGCGATGGCGAGGGCGCGAATCTCCAACGGGAAAATCTCGCTCACCGTCAGATAGGCCGAGCTCGCCGCCGCGGAGGCGAAGAAGAACACGATCATCCAGGCGACGGTCAGCGTCTGTCGCGGTAAGGAGGTCTTGGCTGAACAGATAAGCGGTGATGGCGAGCATGATGCCGGACAGCGCATAGGTCGATGCGATCATGATCTTGCGGCCGACGGTGTCGAACAGGCGGCCGAGCAGCAGCGGGCCGAGCACGTTGCCCGCGGCGAACGGCAGGATGTACCAGCCGACCCGCTTGCGCCGGTATGGCATAGAAGTCGGTGAGGATCAGCGCATAGGTGAAGAAGATGGCGTTATAGAAGAACGCCTGCGCGGCCATCAAAGTGAGCCCGACCAGCGTGCGCTGGCGATAGGTGATGAACAGCGTGCGGGCGACCTCGCGCAGCGGCGTGTGGTCGCGCATGCGCAACCGCACGCCGCTCGTGCCCGGGCGCATTGTCGCCGCGCGTAAAAATTGCGCTTCGATGCCGCGGACGACCGCGAGCGCCGCCTGCGGGAAGCCGTGCGTCACCAGCCAGCGGGGGCTTTCCGGAATCCAAAATCGCATCGACCAAAATAACAAGTCCTATTGTTGCGCCGATCAGGAACGCCAGCCGCCAGCCGATCGCCGGATCGATGAATGCCGGATCGAGCAGGACGAGCGAACCGCCCGCGCCCATTGCCGCGCCAATCCAGAAGCTGCCGTTGATGAGGAGGTCGGTCCAGCCGCGGAACCGTGCCGGAATGAGCTCCTGGATTGTCGAATTGATGGCGGTGTATTCGCCGCCGATGCCGGCGCCGGTGAGAAAACGGAACACGACGAAACTCCACGCATCCCATGACAGCCCCGTGGCCGCGGTCGCCGCGAGATAAACGGCAAGCGTGATCGTGAACAGTCTTTTGCGCCCAAGCCGATCGGTCAGCCAGCCGAAGAAGAACGCGCCGAGCACGGCGCCGGCGAGGTAACAGCTTCCGGCAAGGCCGACCTGCGCATTGCTCAACGCTAAAGCCGAGCTCTGCTTGAGCTCGCCGGACAGCGCGCCGGCCAACGTCACTTCGAGACCGTCGAGAATCCAGGTGATGCCGAGCGCGACGATCACCAACAGGTGAAATCGCCCGAACGGCAAGGCGTCGAGGCGCGCCGGGATATCGGTGGCGATGATGGCGCTCGATGGGCGCAATGCGCCGGCGGCTGCATGGGCCGAGTCCGGCGCCAGGGAGGCGGGGTGGCGTGATAATGAAATCTCGATGCGGCAATAACTTGCCTGCGAAAATGCCATGTCCGAAGTGCCATGTCTGAATGCCGCCAGGCCCGGGCTCCCCAGGCACTAACGCCTTGTGCGGTCGAGGGTTCCGGCCATCGCGTTCCGGCCGCGGGAGCTTCAGTGCGCCGCTCGGCCTTACCCGAATAGGTGATCCGCCATATGGTACCGCTGGCATCCTCCGAGACCAGCAATGCCCCGTCCTTATCGACGGCCACGCCGACCGGGCGGCCCCAGACCTCCGAATCGTTGATCACGAAGCCGGTGGCGAAATCCTCGTATTCGCCCGTCGGCACGCCGTCCTTCATCGACACGCGGATGATCTTGTAGCCGGTGCGCTTGGAGCGATTCCACGAGCCGTGCTCGGCGGCGAAAATATTGCCGCGGTACTCGGCCGGGAATTGCGTCGCGTCATAGAACGTCATGCCGAGCGACGCCGAATGGGCTTGGATCAGCACGTCCGGGACGGTGACCTTGTCCTTCAGGTCCGGCCGCTCGCCGGCATGACGCGGATCCTCGTGCGCGCCGATATAGTACCAGGGCCAGCCGTAATAGGCGCCGTCGCGCACGCGGGTGATGTAATCGGGCGGCACATTGTCGCCGAGCCCGTCGCGCTCGTTGGTCGAGCACCACAGCGTGCCGCTCGACGGCGGCGACCGCCATGCCGACGCAATTGCGGATGCCGGTGGCGAAGATGCGGCCGTTCTTGCCGTCCGGATCGAAGGCGAGCACGTCGGCGCGCTCGGTCTCATTGCCCCATGCCGCGCCGAGCGGATGATCGGACTGCCACGCCTGCAGCGCCGATGCGCTCAGCTTCTCCATGCCTTCGCCGACGTTCGAGGCGGAGCCGACCGACACATACATTGTCTTGCCGTCCGGCGAGAACACCACGTCGCGGGTGCTGTGGCCGCCGACCGGCAGATGCGGCACCACGATCTCGGCCGGGCCGCGCGCCGCGAGATCGCCATTGCGATAGGGGAAGCGGACCACGGCATCGGTATTGCCGACATAGACCCATTGCGGATCGGCGCCGGCCGGATAGAACGCGATGCCGAACGGATAGCGCAGGCCCGATGCGAACGTGCTCGGCTGCGCCGCGCCGTTGCCGCCCGGCCGCAACACGCGGATACGCCCCGCGCTGCTTTCGGCGACGAACACGTCGCCATTGGGCGCCACGCGAATGATGCGCGGCTCGGCGAGGCCCGAGGCAAATAGGTTGACTTCGAAGCCGTTTGGGACGATTGGCTTTTGGTCGGTGCGGCGCACTTCTCTGACGAAATTCCGCGCCGACGCGGCCGTGTTCGGCGCTGGCAAGTCTTGCGGCCTGATGATCCGGCGCACACCCGGATGATCGGCTGTGCCAGTCGCCGAATGCGGCCGTGCCTTCGAGCAAGCCCGCACCCGTCTGGGCGAACAGCGGGATGGCGGCGAAGGCGATAATCGACAGCGGCGGATGCCGCCAGAATGTCACGAACGGGATGCGGCATGGCGTGCTCCTGGCGAGGTTCGAGAAGATGAACAGGCCCAGGTCTGAGTACGGTTCCGCGGGTGACGCGCCTTGATTGCTGAAGCCGCCACCGACTTGAGATTCCGCGGCGTCTGCGCGCCATCGTGCGGGCGCGAGAATCGAGCCTGATCCTGCTGGCGGCCGTGGTCGGCGTGCTTGGCGGGCGCGGTCGTGGCCGGCATGGGCATCGGCGTCGATATCCTTCACGAGACGTTCTTCCAGCTGTCGCCGGGCGAGCGACTTTCGGGGCGGCTTACGCTCGATCCGTGGCTGGCGGTTCTGGTGCCGCTATCCGGCGGCATCATATTCGGTATCGCCAGCGAAGTGATCGCCCGGTGGCGGCCGGAGCGCGAGGTCGATCCGATCGAAGCCAATGCGCTGCACGGCGGCCGCATGTCGCTCATCGGCAGCATGATCGTCGCGGCGCAGACCATGTGGTCGAGCGGCGTCGGCGCCTCGGTCGGATTGGAAGCCGGCTACACCCAGATCGCCAGCGGCATCGCCTCGCGCATCGGCAACGCCTTTCGCCTGCGCCGCGGCGACCTGCGCATCCTGGTCGGTTGCGGCGCCGCCGCCGGCATTGCCGGCGCGTTCGGCGCGCCGCTCGCCGGCGCGTTCTACGGTTTCGAGCTGATCATCGGCAGCTATTCGCCCACCAGCCTGGCGCCGGTCGGCATCGCGGCGCTGATCGGGTTTTTGGTGGCGCAGCATTTTTCGCCGGCCGAGCTCGGTGTCGTCGCGCCCGACAAGACGACGATCGCGGCCCACGACCTGGTGCTGGCCGCGACGCTCGGCCTGATGGCGGCGATGCTCGGCATCATTCTCATGCGCGGGGTCGCGATCTGCGAGGCGATGTTCACCCGGTCGCGGCTGCGGCCGACCTTGCGCACCGCGGCCGGCGGCCTGGTGGTCGGGCTGATCGCGATCCTATCGCCGCAGGTGATGTCGTCCGGCCACGGCGCGTTGCGCGTCGCCGGCATGCTCGATCTGTCGTTTCGCGCCGTGGCGCTGCTCTTCGTGCTCAAGATCGTCGCCTCGATCGCTTCGCTCGGCTCCGGATTCCGCGGCGGGCTGTTCTTCTCGTCGCTGCTGATCGGCGCGCTGGGCGGCCATCTCCTGGCGATCGCGCTGACCATGTTCTGGCCGACGGCCTATTTCGATCCGAACGCCTATGCGGTGATCGGCATGAGCGCGCTGGCGGCTTCCGTCATCGGCGGTCCGCTGACCATGATCTTCATCGCGCTGGAGACCACCGGCGACCTGTGGCTGACGACCGCGGTGCTGATCGCCGTGATCATCTCCGCGCAGGTGACGCGGGAAGGCTTCGGCTATTCGTTCGCCACCTGGCGTTTCCATCTGCGCGGCGAAACCATCCGCAGCGCCGCCGACATCGGCTGGATGCGCGACCTCACCGTCGGCAGCATGATGCGCGAAGACGTGCAGACCGTGCACGCCTCGACCACGATCGGCGCGTTCCGCGAAGAATATCCGCTCGGCGCCATGCCCTATGTGGTCGCCGTCGACGAGAACGAGCGCTATGTCGGGCTGGTGCTGATGGCGGATGCGCATTCCGCCGAAGTTTCGCCCGACAAGCCGGTCAAGGAGCTCTTGCACTACCGCGAAGACCTGCTGCTGCCCGGCATGGCGGTCAAGGAAGCGGTGCTCGCCTTCGACCGCGCCGAGGCCGAAGCATTGGCCGTCGTCGATTCCTTCCGCGACCGCCACGTCATCGGGCTGCTCACCGAAGCCTATGTGCTGCGCCGTTATGCGGCAGCGCTGGAACGCCGGCGCCGCGAGCTGATCGGCGACGAATAGATGCATACATTATTGTATTGGCGAGCGGCCTTTGCCGCCGGTTCCGCATCTTGCGCATGACGCGGCGCACAACGAACCGCACTTCACGCGTTTGTCATGACCCAACCATTATGACTGTCGATAGTCTTGGCCAATCCGCCGTGCGCCATTTCACGGCGGCTAGAGCATGATCTTATCCGAAAAGTGGATACCGGTTTTCGGATAAGATCATGCTCAAACAAGGATTCTCAACCATGATCCGATTCAATTGAATTGGATCATGGTCTAGATCGGTCCCGCAATGTCGGCCGATTTGCGCGACGGGCGGGAAAAAGACGATAATCGATCCAAGCGCTACATCTAAAATTTGATCTTTCCGCAATAGGCTTCGCTTTATTCTCAGATAGCGCTTGGCGCGACAGCCATGACTGCGAAACGCATTCGAGGCAGCAGGCACATGGACGACATCGCAACTGCGCAACGGCCGGAGCAACCGGTCCGTTCGAACATGGTTTTCATCTCCGGCGGCACGTTCCGCATGGGATCGGACAAGCATTATCCGGAAGAGGCGCCGGCGCATCGCGTCACCGTCGGCGGCTTCTGGATCGACCGCACGCCGGTGACCAACCGGCAGTTCAAGGACTTCGTCAAAGCCACCGGCCACGTTACCTTCGCCGAAATCCCGCCCGATCCGAAGAATTATCCCGGCGCGCTGCCGCATATGCTCTATGCCGGCTCGCTGGTGTTCACGCCGCCGGGCCGTCCGGTCGATCTGAAAAACTGGGGCGAGTGGTGGAGGTTTCTCAAGGGCGCGAACTGGCGCCACCCTTATGGCCGCGAAGAGCAACATCAACGCGCTCGATAATCATCCGGTCGTCCACGTCGCTTACGCCGACGCGCTGGCCTACGCCACATGGGCCGGCAAGGAATTGCCGACCGAAGCCGAATGGGAGTTCGCCGCGCGCGGCGGCCTCGACGGCGCCGAGTTCGCCTGGGGCGATGAGTTCACGCCCGGCGGCAAGCACCTGGCCAATACCTGGCAGGGCAATTTCCCGCACGAGAATCTCTGCGAGCGATGGCTTCGATCGCACCTCGCCGGTGACCGCGTTTCCGCCGAACGGCTACGGCGTGCTACGACATGATCGGCAATGTCTGGGAATGGACGACCGACTGGTTCGCGCAAAGCACGAGGCCGACGCGCCGAAAGCGTGCTGCGTTCCGGAAAATCCGCGCGGCGGCGGCGAGGCGGAGAGCTACGACCCCTGCCAGCCGCAAATCAAAATTCCCCGCAAAGTCATCAAAGGCGGCTCGCATCTGTGCGCGCCGAATTACTGCCGCCGCTACCGCCCGGCCGCGCGCCATGCGGAAGCGGTGGATACGTCCACGAGCCATCTCGGGTTTCGGTGTGTCATCAGAGCAGGGAGCGATCAATGTCCAACGACGATAACGGAGACAAGTCGAGCCTGAAGAACAGCGCCCTCAACCGCCGCAACATTCTGCTCGGCGGCACCACGCTCGCCGCCGCTTCGGCGATCGCCGCGCGATAGCACGGTCCGACGTGGCGCAGGCGCAAGCGCAGCCGGCGACGCCGAGCCGGGCGCAAGCCCAACATCCTGTTCATCATGGGCGACGATATCGGCTGGTTCAACGTCAGCGCCTACAACATGGGAGTCATGGGCTACCGCACGCCCAACATCGACCGCATCGGCAAGGAGGGCGCGGTCTTCACCGACTGGTACGGCCAGCAGAGTTGCACCGCCGGCCGCGCCGCCTTCATCACCGGCCAGTCGCCGATCCGCACCGGCCTCACCAAAGTCGGCCTGCCCGGCGCGGAGCTTGGCCTCGGGCCGCTCGATCCGTCGGTCGCGGATGTTATGAAATCGCTCGGCTATGCTACCGGCCAGTTCGGCAAGAACCACCTGGGAGATCGCAACGAGCATCTGCCGACCGTGCACGGCTTCGACGAATTCTTCGGCAATCTCTATCACCTGAACGCCGAGGAGGAGCCGGAAAATCCCGACTACCCGAAAGACCCCCGCTTCCGCGCGAAATTCGGCCCGCGCGGCGTTCTCAAGACCAAGGCCACCGATAAGGACGATCCGACTATCGATCCCGCCTTCGGGCGTGTCGGCAAGCAGACGATCGAAAATACCGGCCCGCTTGACACCAAGCGGATGGAAACAATCGACGAGGAATTTCTCGCTGGGGCCAAGGATTTCATCAACCGTCAGCAGACGGCCGGAACACCCTGGTTCTGCTATTTCAACACGACGCGCATGCACGTCTTCACACATTTGAAGAAATCATCGCAAGGCAAGACAGGGCTCGGCCTCTATCCGGACGGCATGGTGGAGACCGACGGACACGTCGGCGAGCTGTTGAAGCTGATCGATGACCTCGGCGTGGCCAACAACACGATCGTCGTCTACACGAGCGACAATGGAGCCGAAGCTTTTACCTGGCCCGACGGCGGCTCCACGCCCTTTAGGAGCGAGAAAGCGACGAACTTTGAAGGCGCATTCCGTGTTCCCTGCCTGATCCGCTGGCCTGGGGTGATCGCGCCAGGCACGATCGTTAACGACATCTGCGCACACGAGGACTTCATCCCGACATTCGCTGCGGCGGCCGGCGAGCCCGACCTCGTCGACAAGCTGGTGAAGGGCACCACGCTCAATGGGAAGAGCTTCAAGGTCCATCTCGATGGCTACAACCTGATGCCCTACTTCAAGGGGGAGCGAAGGACTTGCCCCGCGACGAGTTTATGTACTGGAGCGACGACGGCGATCTGATGGCGCTCCGTTTCCGTAATTGGAAGGTCGCGTTCATGGAGCAGCACACCGAGATGAATCCCGAAACGCCGTTGGGCGTGTGGCAGGGTCAATTCACCAAGCTGCGTGTGCCAATGCTGTATAACCTGCGCGCCGATCCATTCGAGAAAGCCACCGACAGCATATATTACGGCGACTGGTCGGCGCATCGGATGTTCATGTTAGTGCCGGCGCAAGCATTCGTCGCGAAATGGCTGGAGAGCTTCAAAGACTTCCCGCCGCGCGCCAAAGCGGCGAGCTTCTCCGTCAACGACGCGATGGACCAAATCAAGGCGAACGCGACCAAGGACTGACGGCGTCGCGATCAGCAACCTACGCGCTGGCGAACGACTTTCGCGGCAGCTTTCGTGGGGCATAGACAGCCGCGCCTCCCGTAAGATGGCGCGGCAGTTCTTGACCCATATCGGACACGTTGCCTGCAATCAGATAAATGGCCGATACGAAAGGGAGTTCGTTATGACGAAAGTGCGCGTTGCAGGCTTTTCGATCTCGCTCGACGGTTTCGGAGCAGGGCCTGAGCAAAGTCTTGAAAATCCGCTCGGCAAGCGCGGGCGGGAGCTGCACCAGTGGTTCTTCGGCACGCGCATGTTCCGGGCCATGATCGGCAAGGGCGGCGGCTCGGACGGCGTCGATGAGGCCTATGCACATCGTTCGATGGACGGGTTCGGCGCCTTCATCCTCGGCCGCAATATGTTCGGGCCGATCCGCGGTCCCTGGCCGGACGAGAGCTGGAAGGGCTGGTGGGGCGACAATCCGCCCTATCACGCGCCGACCTTCGTGCTGACGCACCATCCGCGCGATCCGATCGAGATGGAAGGCGGCACCACCTTCATCTTCGTGACCGAGGGTATCGAGGCGGCGCTGGATCAGGCGAAACGCGCCGCCGATGGTCGCGACGTGAAGATCGGCGGCGGCGTCGAGACGGTGCGTCAATATCTTCGCGCCGGGCTGATCGACGAGCTGCATTTCGCCTTGTCCCCGGTCGTGCTCGGGCAAGGCGAAGCGATGTTCGCCGGGATCGACCTGCCGGCGCTCGGCTACCGCGTCACCGAACATCAGGCGACCGACCACGCCACCCACATCGTTCTCAGCCGATAGGAGCAAGCTTAGATGGGGTAACGGGCCGGCTACTCCGCCGCCGGCCCGTTACCCCATCTACGCGCTCAGTGCAGCGCCAAAAGTATCAGCGACCGGCCTATGGCTTGTGACAGTTTCGTGGAATAATACCCGGGCGTATCCGGCACTTTTAAGTGCGAGCGAACTTTGAACTGTGCCTCGCACGCGCAGCACCGGCGCCGGCTGAACCGACGCCGCCAAACTTGACTTGTAATCGCCAGGCGCGGGGAGAGAGTCATGAAGAACCACATTCTCAGCGATTTTGATCATAGCGGCAGTGGTCGCCGTCTTGGGCGGCAGGGCCATTTCCGCGGACAAGTACACCGTGCAGGTTCCGGGAGGGCTCGCGTTCTCCGAGTTCAGAGGCTACGAGGACTGGCCGGTCATCTCGACTAGCGACAACAACGGCAAGTTCGCCGCGATTTTGGGGAATCCGGTCATGATGGACGCCCTTCGGGCAGGCGTGCCCGGCAACGGCAAGCCATTCCCGGACGGCGCCAAGATGGCGAAAATCCACTGGACCCCGAAAACACAACAGACGTACCCAGGTCAGCCGAAGGTGCTGGGTACCCAGGCCAACGCCGATTTCATGGTGAAGGACAGCACGAGGTTCGCGGACAGTGGTGGATGGGGATGGGGCTCATTCGACTACGACGCAGCGTCCGATACGTTCAGCCCCGCCACCGAGGCGGACAGTCCGCCGCAGGGGCACGACGCGAAGTGCGGGTTCGCGTGCCACACACTGGTGAAGAGCCGCGATTACGTTTTCACCGAGTTCGCGCACAGGTGAAGCGGTAAGTCTTCCGCTAGGGCTGCCGCCGATAGTCCGCCCTGAGAGGAAGGACCATGTCCGAAACGAACAAGATCGACACAGCAAGCGTAGGGTGGGCAAAGGCGCGAAGCGCCGTGCCCACGCGTTCGTTCACCGAAGCGGATCAACAAGTCGCTGCCTCGGTCGGCGAGAGCAAGCGTGAAGAAAAACGCTCCACCTTCGATCTTGGGCCGCCAAGAGCGGGACATCCAGAGTTCCCGAAACACTTTGGTGGGCACGGCGCTGCGCGCCTTTGCCCACCCTACGCTTGCTTTGTGCGTTGAATATCGAGAACGTCCAACACGGGGCAGTCGGGTGCCGTCTTACCGGAGCAACGCGCAACGGTTTTCGACAACAGACGCTCCAGCTTTTTCAGATCGCCGATTTTTGCCCGAATGTCGTCGAGATGGTGCGCGGCGATTTCGCGGACCTCACGACAAGTGGCTTTCTCAGGTCCGCCGAGCCGAAGTAAGGCGCGGATTTGATCGAGCGAAAAACCAACTCGCGCGCCCGCCTTATGAAAACGAGAATACGCAGGTCGGTCGCGTCATAGACGCGACGGCCGCTCGCGGTGCGCGGCGGCGGCGACCAGCATCTTGACCCGCTCATAGTATCGGATGGTTTCGATCTTGACGCCGCTGCGCTTGGACAAGCTCGCCAATCGGGAACGCCTCCGCTCGCGAAGCTGTGATCGTCCGCATGAGAATTTTCCTTGATCCTGTAGTCGCTACAGGATGCATCCTACAGCCATGGCAATCGACGGACAAAGGCTAATGGCAGCGGGCGGCCTTCTCGGCGCGCTCGCGGCGTCGTCCTGTTGCATTGTCCCGCTGGTACTTTTTGGCCTTGGCGTAAGCGGGGCCTGGATCGGCAACCTCACGCGGCTTGCGCCCTATCAGCCCTGTTTCATCGTAGCGACGCTCGGCTTTCTCGGCGCGGGCTATTGGCTGGTGTTCCGGGACTCGAAAGCTGTCTGTGCCGAAGGCGAAGCTGCGCGCGTCCGTTGCCGCACCGGCTTGTCAAAACTGCGCTTGATCGTGGCGACGGTGCTGGTCGCTCGCCGCGCTCGGCTTCGATTTCCTTGCGCCGCTTCTTCTCAACTCATGAAAGGGAACACGCTCTATGACTAGGCTCGCCATTATCGTCCTTGGACTTGGAATGCTTCGCTCGTCGTCGGCCCTGGCCGCCGAGAGAACGGTCACGCTCGCTGTGCAAAATATGTTTTGCGCGGATTGCCCGTTCATCGTCAAAAAGAGTTTGGAAGCGGTGCCGGGCGTCGCCAAGGCAACGGTGTCCTATAAGGACAAGACCGCGATTGTTACCTATGACGACGGCAGGGTCGATGTTAAGAGCCTCACGGCCGCGACCACCAATGCGGGCTATCCCTCCGCACCGAAAAGCTAAACATTATGATCCTTCAATCGGTCATCACCTGTCCTGAGTGCGGCACCGCGAAATCGGAAACGATGCCGACCGACGCTTGCCAATTCTTTTATGTGTGCACCGGCTGTGGCACTAGGCTGCGGCCCAAGAGCGGCGATTGTTGCGTGTTCTGCTCTTACGGCTCTGTGCCGTGTCCGCCAATGCAGTCCGAAAACGCCACTAGCTGTTGCGCTACATGACCACCGCCGAAGCGTCCCGCGACTGGCTGGCAAGCACGTCGAGCAACCTGCTAGCGTGGTGGATACCTCACGCGGCGTTGCTTGGTCGTTTGTTTCTTACGATCCCGGTTCGTCTAGTCATCTGGACCGTGGCGCTCCTTTGGATGGGTATGGCGTGCATTCTCAAGCAGGCGTTGCCGCCGCACGCATTGCCGCTACACCGGGCCTTACTATCTCGCGATGATCCTGCCGGTGCTCGCCCTTGGTTTCATTGCATCGAGCACATACGAGTGGATTGCGTTAGGCGTCGTCATCGTCGGCGGAAGCAAGCTGATTTGGTGGGCGACTGAGCGCGCATGGGGCAAATTCTCGTAGGCAACGGCATTTTGCTCATTCTTTTTTCCTCCGGTCTTGGCGTAAGTGGAACGTGCGAGGGCCGCCATTCAATGTCACCTTTTGGCCCGTAACTGCCTCGATAGCGAACCGTCGGCGCGGCAGCTTTGTGGGGTAAAGCAGCCGCGCTTTCCGCGAGATAGTGGAGTGCGCCCCTAGAGCCGGACAGGATTAGGCGGCGGTTTTGACCGTCTGCCGGGCGTGGTCGTCCTCGAACTGGGCCGGGCTCAGATAACCGAGCGCGGAATGGAGTCTACCAGTGTTGTAAACCTCGTCGATGAAGCGGGGAAGATCAGCGGTCACATCCTCAAAGGTTTCGTAGTCCATCAGATAGACCGCCTCGACCTTCAGTGTTTTCATGAAGCTCTCCGCCTTGGCATTGTCATAGGGGTTTCCGCGCCGCCCCATCGAACCAACGAGACCGTGGTCGGCGAGCAGGCTGCGGTAGTCTTCAGACGCATATTGCGAGCCGCGATCCGAGTGGTGAATGCAGCCCTTCGGTGGCTGCCGGACTCGGATGGCTGCCTTCAGCGCAGCAACGGCCAGGCGCGCATCGATTGAGCGGCTGATCGCATATCCGACCACCCGGCGGGACCAGGCATCGAGGATGGCGGCCATATAGACGAAGCCCGCGGCGATCGCGATGTAGGTGATGTCCGCCACCCAGACCTGGTTCGGGCCGTCGAGGATCTTGTGGCGGGCAAGGTCGGGGAAGATCGGACCGTCGTGTTTGCTGTCGGTCGTAGCCACGAATCGCTTGCGGCGCTTGGGATGAAGGTCGTTCTCACGCATGAGACGGCGGATCTTCTTGGCATTGACGACTATGCCGCGATGGCGCAGCTCGGCGCCAACTCGGCGATAGCCATAGGCTTCGAACTCATCGCAGATTGCCATCATGGTCGCGATCAGTACGGCGTCGTCAGTCGGCAATGACGGAGCGTCATAGTAGGTAGAGCGAGACAAGCCCATCAGCCGACATCCTTTGGCGATGGAGAGGCCACGGGGCCGGTGATGACGGATGTACTCGCGCTTCTCGGTCGCGGTGCGCTTTTCAGAGCCCCTTTTAGAAACTCGATTTCGAGGGCCTGCCGGCCGACCATACGTTCAAGCGCCGCGATCTTTGCCTCGTAGTCCTGAAGAAGATCAGCCGCCCGGGCATCATCGTCGAACGCTCCAGCTTCAAACTTCCGCACCCAAGTCGGACCAGATTGCGCGAGATGTCGTGTCGGCGGGCGAGAGTATGAAGCGTCTCGCCCGCCATGAAGTCCTGGACGATCTGGCGTTTGAACTCGACGCTGTAGGTGCGGTGGCTGGCCATGGCTTTCATCCTCTGAAAGCCCGGTAGCCTCCGTCAATTCCCTGCCTGCAATCTGTCCACCGTCAGGGGCGCACTCCAATAGCGCGGCAAAAATTGACCGAAGCGGACATGGATCGCGCGCGGGCAGGCGGCATGGTCGCCCACTGCGCCGGGTCGGCCGCTTCGCTCCGTCCGGGCTACGGATGTCACTTTTTTATTGACATTCGTCTCCAGTTAAGTTACCGCACAATCCTCGCTCCTTTGAAGGACATGGCGCGGAGGCACATCGCGTCATGGGAGCGAGGGCGGTGCCCGCGGGCGGATTTGCAGTTCGCTCCCGGGCGGCTTGGGTATCAGCCCCCCGGCATTATGACCGGGGTGGGAGGTGCATCCCTGGACTGGGACAGGCGAAGGCGGGTAACGCCCGTGCAGACCACGTCCCAGGAAGCCTGGCCTGAAGCTGAGCCTTTGGGATGGAATAATTCCCTTAGGTGAGAGCCGCGGTGGAACGCCGTCAAGCGTGCGCGCTCCGAATGAGCGCGCGCCGCATCGCAAGATGCGGCGGTTGGTTACCCTGCGTTTGCCGGCGTTCCGCTTCCTTCAATTTATTGTAGCCCGGGTTGAGCAGAGCGAAACCCGGGAGCGGCAGACGAGCCAGACCTTCGTTCCCGGATTTCGCTGCGCTCAATCCAGGCTACAGGGCGAAACCGGCGTAAGCGAAGACGAAAGCCAGGCCCCACCCCTGACTTTCTCAAAGCCGAGCCGGGTTCGCCATGCAAATCGAGCGAGTCCCGCGCTGCGCGGGATGCGCCGCCGCATGCCATTTTCACAACTGCCATTTTCACAACAATGTCTGGTGATTAAGCTAGAGAGCAGGCATTCGCAGAAGCGCGCACGGAGAGAAATCCATGCGGACAATCGCCGTGATTGGAGCAATCACAGTTGCCGGCGCGCTTCTTGCCGCGCCAGCGCACGCGCAAGCCGTGCCGCCGGCGGAAGTGCGCGCCATCGCCAAGGACGCCGTCATTTGGGGCTTTCCTCTGGTCGACAGCTACCGCGTCCAATATTCGTATTTCGTCGATCGCGGCGGCGCCGAATACAAGGCGCCCTGGAACACGCTGGTCAACAACGCGCGCGTCTATACGCCCGACGACAAGGCGATCCAGACGCCCAATTCCGACACGCCCTATTCGTTCGTCGGCGCCGACCTGCGCGCCGAGCCGCTGGTGATCACGGTGCCGGCGATCGACAAGGGCCGCTATTACTCGATCCAGTTCATCGACATGTACACGTTCAACTTCGCCTATGTCGGCAGCCGCGCCACCGGCAATGGCGCCGGCAGCTTCCTGCTCGCCGGGCCGGACTGGAACGGCGACGAAGCCCGAAGGCGTTAAGTCGGTGATCCGCTCCGAGACCGAGTTCGCGTTCGTGCTCATCCGCACGCAGCTCTTCAATCCCGGCGACATCGACAACGTGAAGAAGATTCAGGCGGGATACAGGGTCCAGACCCTGTCGCAGTTTCTCGGCAAGCCCGCGCCGGCGCCGCGCCGGCCATCAATTTCCTCAAGCCGCTGACGCGCGGATGCGGAGCGCACCTCGCTCGATTTTTTCAACATCCTGAATTTCGTGCTGCAGTTCTGCCCGACCCATCCGTCCGAGGCGGCGCTGCGGGCGCGTTTCGCCAAGATCGGCATCGATGCCGGCAAGAAATTCGACCCCGCCGCGCTCACGCCCGGAATGCGCCAGGCCTACCAAGACGGCATGGCCGATGCCTGGAAGGCCTTCGCCGACTACAAGACGACCCAGCTCGATACCGGAATGTCCACCAGCGCCGACGGTTTTGGCACGCGGGCGTTCCTGAAGGATCATTACATCGATCGCATGGCGGCAGCCGTGCTCGGGATCTACGGCAACTCGAAAGACGAGGCGATCTATCCGGTCTATTTCATCGATTCCGACAAGCAGAAGCTCGACGGCACGCACCGCTACGCGATGCACTTCGCGCCGGGCCAGTTGCCGCCGGTCAATGCGTTCTGGTCGCTCACCATCTATCGAGCTGCCGGCGAGCCTGCTCTATCGCCAATGCGCTCAACCGCTATCTGATCAATTCGCCGATGCTGCCGAACCTCAAGCGCGACGCCGACGGCGGGCTTGACACTTTACGTCCAGCACGACTCGCCGGGCGCCGACAAGGAATCCAACTGGCTGCCCGCGCCGGCGGGCCGTTCTTCGTGGTGATGCGGCTGTACTGGCCGAAGCCCGACGCGCTCAACGGCAAATGGACGGCGCCGCCGTTGCAGAAAACGAACTGAACGTTGCGGAGATCTGCAAATGAAAATGAAACCCGCCTGTTGCGCTTTGGCTTTGATCTTCGCTGCCATTGGCGGGGCGCTGGCGCAGACCGCCGCGCCGGCGCCGGCAGTCAATACCGTGCCCGTCACCGCCGACAATTTCACGCGCGCGGAGTCCGACTTGTATTTTCGCTCTATCGCCGTCAAGGAGGGCGGTTTCGGCAAATTCTTTCACAAGCGCGAGCCGGCGCCGATCGACGACCAAACCGTCATACGGCTGAACCGCGACACGCTTTATTCGTCGGCGGTGTTCGATCTCGATGCCGGGCCGGTGACGATCACGCTGCCCGACGCCGGCAAACGTTTCATGTCGATGCAGGTGATCGACGAGGACGAATATACCCACGGAGTCTTCTACGGCGCGGGCAGCCACACCTTGACGCGGCAAGGGATCGGCACGCGCTACGTCGCCGTGGCCGTGCGCACCCTGGTCGATCCGGCAGACCCGAAGGATGTCGTTGAGGTCCACGCCTTGCAGGACGCCATCAAGGTGAGCCAGAAAAGTCCCGGCAAGTTCGAAGTCCCGAACTGGGATCCGGTCAGCCAGAAGAAGGTGCGCGACGCGCTCCTGGTGCTGGCTTCGACGATTTCCGACTTCAGGGGTGCGTTCGGCGCGCAAGAACGAGGTCGATCCGATCCGCCATCTGATCGGCGCCGCTGCCGGCTGGGGCGGCAACCCCGACAAGGCGGCGATCTATCTCAACGTCACGCCGCCGAACAACGACGGCAAGACGATCTATCGGCTCACGGTCAAGGACGTGCCGGTCGACGGGTTCTGGTCGGTCAGCGTCTATAATGCCGCCGGCTACTACGAGAAGAACCAGTATAACGCCTATTCGCTCAACAATATCACGGCGAAGAAAAGCGATGGCGGCGCGATCGCGATCCAGTTTGGCGGTTGCGACGGCAAAATTCCGAATTGCCTGCCGATCGTGGCGGGCTGGAACTATACGGTGCGCCTCTATCGGCCGCGGCCGGAGATCGTGAGCGGCAAGTGGACATTCCCGCAGCCGCAACCGGTGCCGTGAAGATGACACAAATTTTACGTCGCCTGCGATACGGAAATCGCTTTTGCGCCACTGGGCAAGCTGGTGGAAAAACAGATAGAGTGCTTGGCAATCGCCCGCACAAATGTGGCGAGTATCGGGAGGCCATCATGATCAAGCTGGCAATGTGGCTCTTGGCCGTCGCGCTGTCGTTGGCGGTGCCGCACGTGGCGTCAGCGCAGACGCCGCCGCCGTCACAGCCGGCCGCGGCGCCGTCGCAGCAGTTGCTGACCGCTGGCCAGCTCGATGCGCTGGTCGCTCCGATCGCGCTCTATCCCGACGCGCTGCTGTCGGAAATCCTCATGGCCTCGACCTATCCGCTCGAAGTCGTCGAGGCCGACCGCTGGGCCAATGCCAACAAGAACTCTCCAGGGCGACGCGCTCAAGGCGGCGATCGACCAGCAAAATTGGGACGACAGCATAAAATCGCTCGCGGCCACGCCCGACGTGCTCGACATGATGAGCAACAAGCTCGACTGGACGCAGCAGCTCGGCGACGCGGTGCTGGCGCAGCAGCCCGACATCATGGACGCCATCCAGCGGCTGCGCGTAAAGGCGCAAGCCAACAACAAGCTGCAGTCGACCAGCCAGCAGACCGTGACCACGCAAAGCACGGGCGGCCGGCAGTACATCTACATCGCGCCGACCGATCCGGATGAGATCTACGTGCCGTATTACGATCCGTCCGTGGTCTATGGTGACTGGCCGTATCCGGACTATCCGCCCTATTACTGGCCGCCGCCGGCCTATATCGGCGCCGGCATCATCGCCGGCGGCCTTGCCTTCGGCGCCGGCTATGCGCTCGGCCGTTGGGGCGGGGGCGGCTATCGCTGGGGCGGTGGCTTCAACTGGGGCGGTAACAACATCGTCGCCAACCGCTCGGTTAACGTCAACAACATCAACGCCGGCAACACCTGGGCGCACAATCCGGCGCATCGCGGCAACGTCGGTTACAACAACCCGAGCGTCGCGGCCAAATTCGGCGGCAATAACGCCCGCGGCGGCAATCAACTGAACTTCCGCGGCTCGGGCGGTCAGCAGGTGCTGCAACCGGGCGGCAATGCCGGCTTCAATCGCGGCAATGGCGCCGGCGCCGGCACCAATCGCACTATCGGCAACGGCCCCACGGGCAATAAGTCGCTGGGCAATGGGCCGACGGGCAATAAGTCGCTCGGCAATGCCGGCAACGCTGGCAGTAATGCAAGGCAGACCGGCAACCGCTCCATCCAAAATACGGGCAATGGCGGCGGTGGCGCAGGCTTTAATCGCGGCGGCGGTGGTGGCGGCGGTGCCGCCCACGCTCGCAGCATCGGCGGAGGCGGCGGCGGCGGCGGTGGTGCCGCTCGTGGCGGCGGTGGTGCCGCGCGCGGTGGTGGTGGACGGCGGAAATGATCGCCTGATCGCGTCGCCGACGAATGCTTGACGTAAGCCTATCAAGCTTTTTCCGAACACGGTTCAGGGCTCCTCGAGCCCTGGAAAGGGAGCAGCATGCCGATAGCCGGCGGTAAGATCGTCGACATCAGTCTTGAGCTCGATCCGAAAAATTTCGGCATGCGCACGCCCGCCGGATTCACCAAGGACCTGCAGTTCGCCATGGAGGTGCTCAAGGAGCACGACGCGCCGGGCGGCGCCGGGCAGATCGTGCGTGGCGTCCATATGCGCCTGCATGCCGGCAGCCACGTCGACGCGCCCGAGCACAATGTGCGCGGCGGCACGCAGATTCATCAGCTGCCGCTCGAGCTTTTCATCGGCGAGGCGATCGTCGCCGATCTGCGCGACAAGATGCCCGGCAAGGCGATTACTGAACGCGATCTCGACAAGGCCATCGGTGCGCGGGTCAAGCGCGGCGACCGCGTTTTGCTGCGCACCGATCACAACAATGCTTACGACGGCGGCTCCGACACCTGGATGAAGACGTCGCCGTATCTGACCATCGGCGCCACCGAATGGCTGATCGACAAGGGTGTCGTCATCGTCGGCTACGATTTCTATCACGGCAACGACGAGCCGGGCGCGCCGCGGGTGTTTCACAATTCGCGGACCTTGAGCGAGCACGGCATCATCACCATGCCGTACCTGAAGAACCTGGATCAAATCACCAGCGAGCGTTTCACGCTGATCGCGCTGCCGCTCAACATCGTCGGCGCCGAAGCCTCGCCGGTGCGCGCCGTGGTGCTGATGTGATCGCGTTGACGAGGTTATGCGCGCTGGCGCTCGTCGTCGCCGTTGCGGCATGCGGGACGGCGCGCGCGGAGGATCATTATCCGTCGCGCGTGATCACCATCGTGGTTCCGTTGACGCCCGGCACCGCCATGGACATTCAGGCTCGGCTTTACGCCGACGGCCTGTCGAAGCGAGGCTACCAGGTCATTGTTGAGAATCGCGCCGGGCGCCGGCACGCTGATCGGCGCCGAGACGGTCGCCAATGCGTCGGCCGATGGCTACACGATTCTGTTCACCAACTCGGCGCACGCGATTCTCGGAACGATGAACAAGAATCTGCCGTTCGATCCGATCGGCGATTTCGCCGGCGTTTGCCTCACCGGACAAGCGCCGACCATCGTCACCGTGCCGCCGTCGCTGGGCGTGCACGATCTGCGCGAATTCATCGCGCTCGCCAAGGCGAAGCCCGGCACGATCAATTACGGCTCGGCCGGGATCGGCACCGCGACGCATCTTGCGGGGCCTATTTCGCCTACAAGACGGGCACGGAGCTTGTGCATGTCCCCTACACGGTCAGCCAGGGCATCATCACCGATCTGCTTGCCGGGACTATCCAGGCGACGTTCTCGCCGGAAGCCTTCACGCTGCCGTTGCTGAAAGACGGACGCCTGTTCGCTCTCGCGGTTGCGACTGACACGCCGATGACCGAGCCGGTCAAAATTCCGACCGCGCGTTCGCCGAAGGCACCGATTACGTCAATTCGACCTGGTACGGATTTTTGGCGCCGGCCAAGACGCCGCGCGCCGTTCTCAGGAAGCTTCATGACGACATCGTCGAGGTCGGCAAGGATCCCGGACATCCAGGCCAAGATCCGCCTGCAAGGCATTGAGCCGGCCAGCATCGGGCTTGGCGGATTTCGACGCCTATATGCGCAAGGACATGGAGCGGCTGGCGCCGCTCCTGGCGACGATCGCCCAATCGAAAGTGACGCGTGCGGATTACGGGCGCAGATAGGCGTAGCCCTGCGACTGCAATTCGGCGAGCCGCACCACGCCGCCCTTCTCGGCGACCGTGAAGCCCGGCAACAAGTCCTTGAGCGTCACTTTCTGCGCCCGCATGGTGTTGATGCAGGCATTGAGCTGAAGGCCGGAGTTTTTCATCTCCTCGGCTTTTGGTCATGTCGGGCGTGGCTCCGCCGAGTGAAACGCTTTCAGCGCCGGGCCGTGCACCACCAGCGCAATCGTCACGTGGTCGGGGCCGCCCATGCCAATGTAGTGATTCCGGATATTGCCGAGCACGAAGTCGACCTTGTCGAGGTCCGAGAGATGATAGACGACTTTGGATGATCCGGCGTGGCGGCCGCTGCGCGCGCGGCCAAGACCGTAATGGGCGTGATGCGCAGGCAACCTGCAGCAATGAGCGTCGATCCATGGGTTTCTCCTTTGGCTTTTTACGATATATAGCACGTCATTCCGGATTGCCGCGAAGCGGCAAGTCGGAATCCTAATCACAGTCAGCGAGCATCGTCACTCGCATGGAAGTATTCCGTCCTCGCGCCGCGACTGCGGTAGACGCTTGGTCGCCGCTGCAATGCCTGACGTTCATGGCCGCTTCGAGGCGTTTTGGCCGCGGAGCCGGTTGCGGCGCCGCGATCGCCGATGGACCGCATTCGTCGCGGCGGGTAAGAATAGCCACGGCTGTCGCAAGCCGGCGGAGTGGGTACGGATATGGATGAACGGACGAGAGTGGACTGCATCGCCAATGCCAGGGCGCTGGCGCCGGTGATCGCGGCGGCGGCGCCGCGCATCGAGGCCGGGCGCGAACTGCCCGCCGATCTCGTCGACGCGCTCCATGAGGCTCGGCTGTGGCGCATGCTGCTGCCGCGCGCTTACGGCGGCGACGAGGTTTCGCCGGTCGACTACGTGCAGGCCATCGAGGAGATCGCCAAGGCCGACGCCTCGACCGCATGGTGCATCGGCCAGACCTCGGTCTGCTCGACCGTTTCCAGAAACATGAAGCCGGAAGTCGCCGAGGAAATTTTCAAGAAAAATCCGCGCGGCGTGCTGGCCTGGGGCCCGACCAACAACGCCAAGGCGATTGCGGAAAAGGGCGGCTATCGCGTCAACGGCGTCTGGCCGTTCGCCAGCGGCAGCAAGCACGCCACCTGGCTTGCCGCGCACTGTTTCATCGTCGAGCCGGACGGCCAGCAGCGCCGCGACGCCGACGGCAAGCCGGTGCAGAAGACGCTGTTCGTGCCGCGCGAGCGCGCCACGTGGCAGGACGTGTGGCACGTGATGGGGCTGAAAGGCACCGGCAGCAATACCTATACGCTGACCGATGTCTTCGTGCCGGAGAACTACAGCATCGACTATCACGCGCTCGATCCGGCGCAGCGGCGCGAGCATGGCCCGCTCTACCAGTTCACGATCTATCAGCTGTTCGGTTCGAGCTTCCCGGCGGTCGCGCTCGGCATCGCGCGCACCATGCTGGACGATTTCTGCAAGCTGGCGCAGGGCAAGACACCCATGGGCCAGACCTCGGTGCTGCGCGACAACCCAGTGATCCAATCGCAGGTCGGCGTCGCGCAGTCGCAGCTCGCCGCCGCGCGGGCGTTTTTCATCGCCGCGTGGGAAGAGATCTGGCAGGCGGCGCAAACCGGCACGCCGACGATCGATCAGCGCGTGCGGCTGCGCATGGCGTCGAGCAACGCCAGCCACACGGCGCGAGCAAGTCTCCGAGACCGTCTATCTGGCCGCCGGCGCCACGGCGATCTTCGAGAACAATTCGTTCGAGCGCCGGTTCCGCGACATGCATGCGGTGTCGCAGCAGTCGCAGTCGCAATTCTCGATCTACGAGGCGATCGGCCGGCACTTCCTCGGCCTGCCGCATGGCTCGCGGCTGATCTGACAGCATGATCCGGCAAGTGGATACCGGTTCGGAAAGATCATGCGCGAACTACGGCACGGAAACCCGAGGCCTGAGTCATGTTCTTTGAAGAGCGTGTTGCCGATCTGACGCGCAAAATGCTGCGAAAAAAGCTTTATGTGCTGCTGTCGAAACCGATCGTGGAGCCGGAAAAGCTGCAGCCGTTCCTTTCGGCGCATCTCGAATACATGATCGGCCTGGAAAAGCGCGGCCTGGTGTTCGCGTCGGGCCCGCTGTCGGATGGCGAAGGCCCGCCGACCGGCCAGGGCCTGACCGTGCTGCGCGCGAAGGATGCAGCGGAGGCGCGCGCGCTCGCCGAGGGCGATCCTTTCTTCGTCAATAAGCTGCGCACCTTCGAACTCAAGGAATGGACCATCATGGAGGGCACGCTCGGTCTGCGGGTGAATCTCTCCGATCAGACGATCGAAGTGACATAAGAAAAACGCGTAGAGGAAACGTTCATGGAGACCATCGGCTTTGTGGGAGTCGGCAAGATCGGCATGCCGATTTCCGAAAATCTGATCAAGAGCGGCTACCGCGTGGTCGGCTACCGCCGCTCGTCGCTCGCCGAATTCGAGAAAATCGGCGGCGTGCCGGCGCGCTCCTCGGCCGATGTCGGCGCGCAGGCCGACATCGTGTTCTCGTGCCTGCCCTCGACGGAAGCGCTCGACGATGCGATGCAGGGTCCGGCGGGCTCGTGCAGACGGCGCGGCCGGGGCAGATCGTGGTCGAGCTCGGCTCGCACCCGGTGCCGGACAAGAAACGCCAGATCGCGCCGCTGAAGGAGAAGGGCGCGGCCTTCATCGACGGCGAAGTGTCGGGCACGCCCGGCATGGTCGCGGCGCGCAAGGGCGTGATCTATCTCGCCGGCGATGCCGCGGCCTGCAAGAAGGCCGAGCGCGTCGTCGCCGGCTTTGCCGATTCCTGCCTCTATTTCGGTGAGTTCGGCGCCGCGAGCCGCGTCAAGCTCGTCAATAATCTCCTGGTCGCGATCAACATCGCGGCGACCGCCGAAGCGATGGCGCTCGGGCTCAAGGCCGGCGTCGACGTGCCGCTGATGATCAAGGCGATCGCCACCGGCAGCGGCGGCTCGACCCAGTTCGGCATCCGCGCGCCGTGGATGGCGGAGCGCCGCTTCCTGCCGGTGCAGGGCCGGTGCCGGCCTTGCAGCATTATTTCGATCTGATCGACGACTTCGCCGACGATGTCGGCGTGGCGACGCCGATCCTCGATTGCGTCATCCCGCTGTACCAGCGCTTCATGGATATGGGTTTCGGCGGCGACGATGTCGCCAGGATGGTCGACGTGCTCGGCTCGCTGCCGCGCGAAAAGAAGTAAGGGTGAAGAAGAAAGACAAGGAGAGTCCCGCATGATCCGCGTCAAGAAGATCGCCCACGCCAGCTACGAGGTGCCCGACCTCGAGCAGCAGGCCGACTACTACGCCAACATCCTCGGCATGACGCCCGCGGCCAAGGAAAAGGACGCGGTGTTTCTCGCCAACACGGTCGATCACCACTCGGTCGTGCTGCGCAAAGGCGCGCAAGCGCAGTGCGTCGCGCGTCGGCTTCCAGATCGGCGAGGGCGACGATCTCGACGCGTTCGAGAAGCAGGTGCAGGGCCACGGCATCAAGACCCAGCGCAAGAAGGATCCCGAGCCGTCGATTTCCGATGTGCTGACCTTCGAGGACCCGAAGGGCACGGTGATGGAAGTCTTCAAGCGCGCCGACTTCTCGCACCAGAAATTCCAGTCCAAGGGCATCGTGCCGCACAAGCTCGGCCACGTCGCCTTCCACGTCACCGACGTCAAGCATGTCACCAAGTTCTATTGCGACGTGCTGGGCTTTCGCGAATCCGACTGGATGGCCGACTTCTTCTCGTTCCTGCGCTGCGGGCCCGACCACCACACCATCAATCTGATGCAGACCGGCTCGAACCGGCATTTTCACACCGCGTTCGAGCTGCGCGACTGGGGCCACATGCAGACCGCGTGCGACTTCCTTCGCACCAACGGCTACAAGCTATTGTGGGGACCGGGCCGCCACGGCATCGGCCACAACCTGTTCACCTATCATCGCAGCCCGGCCGGCCTGATCACCGAGCTGTTCGCCGAGCTTGACCGCATGAACGAGGAGCTCGGCTATTTCGAGCCGCGGCCGTGGCACCGCGACAATCCGCAGCGCCCGAAAGTGTGGGCCAAGGACCCGTCGGCCTCCAACCTCTGGGGCATCATGCCGGGCGACGAGATGCATCACTAATATTTTCCCTCCCCCCTTGTGGGGGAGGGCAGGGTGGGGGGTCGGGAGGTAGTGCGGTTTCGTCGACGCTTGCACGTCACCTCACGACCCCCACCCCTACCCCTCCCCACAAGGGGGAGGGGAAGAAGTAGCGTCAGCCTTGCAGGCCAAGCAGCTTCCGCATCTCCGGCGATGCGCCGATGCTGAAGCTGTCGATGGCCCAGGTCGTTCCGGTCCTGACGGTGCGGACGACGATGTCGGCCTCGCCCTTGGCGAACGCCGCGCGCACGATGTAGTCCGCGAAGAGCGGCGCGCTGGTCGGGAAGATCGGGAACGCGGTCTTGCCGGCGATGGCCCGCGATTCGGTCATCGGGCCGAGCCTGCCATTCGCGGCGTCAAACTGCGCGCGCAATGCGTCTTGCGTGGTCTGTTCGCGAAAACGCGGCGTGGCGCGCTGCCACAACTCGGCTGGGTCCCAATGGGCGCCGACGGCGATGACCGTATTCTGGGCGAAGGCGCTGCTTTCCCTGTCGAGCGCCAGGCTGTTTCGCGCCATCACATACATGTAGCCGGCAACAGCCAGGACGCCGCAAATCAGGGCGCTGCGGAAAACGACGGAGTTGCGCATGATGGTGTTCCCGAATGGTGGCCGGCGGCGCGGCGCCTGAAAATGCAATGAAAGCGAAAATGCTGAAGATTTCGCTACTTTTGCGCGGCCTGAGGCCGCCTGGCTAGCCAAAAAGTTCGGGAGCACATCGCGGATGAACCGCCCGCCGAAGCGCGGCGACAGATGCCGATAGAGTGCGATCGCGGAGGACGGTCTTGAGGTTGATGTCGGCGTTAGGATTGCGGGTCTTCGTGCTTGTCTTTGGTGCGGGCTTGGCCACCGCGGCATCGGCCGAGGACGCCGCCCCGCCGGCCGATAGCCAGCAACAAGCCGCTCCCAATCCCGATACCTCGACGCAACTGCCGTCCAATCCGTTGCCCGGCACCCCGCCCGCAGTCGACAAAAATCCCGTGCCCGATCCGGGCACGACGGGGCAGGCGGCTTGCATCGACGAGACCGGCGATTACCAGACCCATGGCAATGCCGTCACCTTTGTCATCGGGCTGGCGAACAAATGCGACAAGCGGCTGAAATGCACCATCGACGCCTATGTGGTCGGCGCCAAGGGGCCGTCATCCGGTCACACCATCCTGATCCTCGGCGCGACATCGAGCGGCGCGGCGGCGAAGCAAACCTACGCCATGAAAGTCAAAGCCGCCGGCGGTACCGCACAAGTCTCACGGCAATGCCGCGTATTTTGACGGCCGGCCGGCGCGCCGCCGACTTTCGCCGGTTCTAGGAGGTCGGCGTGTTGGCGCCGGGGCGGATCGCCGGCCTTTTGTATTTCTTTTTCACGTCGGCGATCTTGTCCAGCATCGTCTTGAGCGCATCGATCGCCGCGGTCTCGTCCGCGGTCAGCGGCTTTCGCGGATGGAAATGCGCGAGCAGCACGATCATTGCGTCGCCGACGCGGCCGAGCTGCTTGCCGTAGGTGGCGACGTTGGACAGCACCTCTTCCTCGACCTTGGGCTCGCTCGACTGGCCGAGATTGATATTGATCAGGCCGAACTGGCCGCCGGTCATGAACGCCGTGAACGGATTGATCGATTGCACGACATCGCCGGACAGCGGCAGCTTGAAGGTGGGCATGGGCGGCTCCTTCCTCGTATCGGGTCAAGACACGCGCAGGGGTTCACCGGCCGGGCGATTGTACTGGTGGTTGAGCGGCCTGTGTAGGACGGGTTTCGCTCCGCGCCGCCGTCATTGCCGAGCGCGATCCGGCACTTCATGATGGCTTCCGCCAACACGACGGAAAGACAATCATGCGCACCATCACCCTTGAAGAGCACTTCGCGCCGCCCGGATTTCTCGACGGCGCCGGCCGGCAGCTGCGGGACAATATCGCCAAGACCGGCGCCCGCGGCGCAAAAATCCTCGAGCAGCTTGTCGAGATCGGCGACAAGCGGATCGCGGACATGGATGAGGCCGGCATCGACATGCAGGTGCTGTCGATCAATGCGCCGGGCACCGAGCAATTGGAGGCGGCGGAAGCGCTGCCTTTGCGCGCGCGACGCCAACGATTTTCTCGCCGCCGCGGTGAAGAAGCATCCCAAGCGCTTCGCCGGCCTCGCCGCACTGCCGACCGCGGTGCCGGACAAGGCCGCGGTGGAGCTCGAGCGCTGCGTGCGCGAGCTCGGCTTTCGCGGCGCGCTGATCAACGGCCACGTCCGCGGCTGCTATATGGACGACAAATTCTTCTGGCCGATCTTCGAGCGCGCCGAGGCGCTCAACGTGCCGATCTACATGCACCCGACGCGGCCGCCGCAGGCGGTGGTCGAGGCGCAATATTCGCGGCTTCTCGCCGGAAGTGAGCTGGGTGTTCGCGACCTCGGGCTGGGGCTGGCACATCGAGACCGCCATTCACGTCATCCGCTTGATCCTGGGCGGCGTGTTCGACCGCTATCCGAAACTGCAGATCGTGGTCGGGCACTTGAGCGAAGGCCTGTCCTTCATGCTACCGCGGCTCGACCGCAACCTGCAGCCGCCGCTGACCAAGCTGCAACGCACGCTCGGCGACTACCTGCGCCAGAACGTGCACTACACCTTCGGCGGCTTCAATTTCCCGGCGACCTTCTTAGGCCTCCTGCTCGAAGTCGGCGCCGAGCGCATCATGTTCTCGGTCGACCACCCCTACGGCTCGATGGCGCAGGCCCGCGCCTTCCTGGAGCAAATCCCGGTCAGCGCCGCGGATAAGGAACGTATTGCGCACGGCAATGCGGAGAAGCTGTTTAATCTGTAGCCCGGATGGAGCGGAGCGAAATCCGGGGCCGAACGCGAGGCGAGACCGTATATCCCGGATTGCGCTTCGCTCCATCCGGGCTACGCTCGCCGCCCGGCCTTGCGCCATACATTAATATGGCATATTTTACATACCCATGGCCCGCGAGCCGAGCTTCGAATAGGATGACGCCAAGGACCGGCGAATCGCTTGAAACACGGCGTCTCCTTTGCTCAAGCGCAGGCGGCCTTCTTCGATCCGCGCCGCGTCATCGCCGAGGATTTGGACCATAGCGGCGCCGAGCCACGCTACTTCTGCTTCGGCGTGG
This sequence comes from uncultured Alphaproteobacteria bacterium, assembly GCA_963831975.1. Classification (GTDB taxonomy): domain Bacteria; phylum Pseudomonadota; class Alphaproteobacteria; order Rhizobiales; family Xanthobacteraceae; genus BOG-931. Next base: position 145,168 of record CAWHSO010000005.1, on the reverse strand, counting down.
TCGGGAACGGCGTCATGACGGTGCGCTTCACATGGCGTGGCGGCCGTATCCGCATCTTCGGCGCCGGCTATTGGCGGAAAGGAAAGCAACTCTATGAGCAACAGAACCGTTAGATACACCGCGGGAGAAATCGGCCGCGTGCGCCTAGTCGAGGATTTCCTGCCCGCGCCCGCCGACCTCGCGCCGCGCGAGGAGAACGTCAAGGTAACGCTGTCACTGTCGCGACGCAGCCTCGACTTTTTTCAAGCGCGAAGCCAAGAAGCGCCGTGTGCCCTATCCGCATAATTCGTGCGCTGGTGGATAGTTATGCGGAGCGGCAAGTCGGAGGGAAGGGGCGGGCGTAGTATGTCGTAGCCCAGATGGTGCGCAGCGAAGTCCGAGGCCACGCTTGCGAGGGGGCAATTGAATGAACCGACCTGAATTCCGAAGACTGTTCGAGACGGACATGCGAGGTTTGTTTCAGCGAGCGAGAACTCGTGAACGAGCTTTCATTTCTGTTTGCAATCTTGGGAATTAACTCTGGAATGGAGGATATGGGCTGGCAGCCCATTAATGAGACGAATTCGCTAGTTGTTGACTTGGTAGGGCTTATCAACGGACCGCTCCATGACGACGCAAAGGTGCGAATAGCGCTGCTACTTTACTGCCATCTGACAGAGGCAAATTATTTGTATCACTGCGTGTACAATTTGCTTTTGACGATCGAGCGGCAGCCACCAAAAGTATTCAGTTTTTTGGACAAATATCGAAATGGCATTCCGCCATCAGTTACAGCGAAGATTATGGAGATCACTTCAAAAGCTAAGCAGAATGGGTTGGTTGGAATAGGTGATATGTTCACCGAGATCATCAAGCCAGATGTTCGCAATGCGTTCTTTCACTCAGACTACATATTGTTCGACGGTGAGGTTCGGCTGAAACATCGCGGCTCTGAGTATGCCCGTATTCCATACCAGAGCGTATTTGAGCTTGTCGAGAAAACAGTAGACTTTTTCAACGGCTTTATGGAGCTTCTGCTTGAGGCACGTCGATCGTTTCCAAAAGGTCATAAGATAACGGGCCGGAAAACCCCAGATGGCCGTAACCTCTCTTCAGTTGCCGTTCTGACAGACGATGATGGTATGACAATTGGATTTGAGGGATCTGATCCTTTGCCGCTCTGGTAGTACTAGGCTAAGCCGAACCAAGCAGACTGAACCATAATCTGTAGGCCTAATCATGAACGCCCCCCTCACCACCCACCCGACGCCCCCCTACAAGCACACCCCGCTGTTCCCGCTCGGCAAGGACCCAGCGCCCTACCGCAAAATCGCCGACGGCGTGCGGGTCGAGCGCGTCATGGGCGAGGAGGTGCTGGTCGTGCCGCGCGAGGCGCTTCGCGCGCTCGCCGAGGCCGCGTTCACCGACATCAATCACCTGCTGCGCCCCGCGCATCTCGCTCAGCCTCAAGCACATCGTCGAGGACCCGGAAGCGTCGGACAACGACAAGTTCGTCGCCTACGACTTCCTCAAGAACGCCAATATCGCCGCCGGCGGCGTGCTGCCGATGTGCCAGGACACCGGCACCGCGATCATCATGGGCAAGAAGGGCCGGCTGATCTGGACCGACGGCGACGACGAGGCGGCGCTCGCCGAGGGCGCGCGCGACGCGTATCTCAAGCGCAACCTGCGCTATTCGCAGCTCGCGCCGATCTCGATGTTCGAGGAGAAGAACACGCGCTCGAACATGCCGGCGCAGGTCGAGATTTATGCCGAGGGCCACATCCTGTGCCGAGGCCGACGCGGCCTACAAGTTCCTGTTCATCGCCAAGGGCGGCGGCTCGGCCAACAAGGCGTTTTTGTTCCAGGCGACGCCGTCGATCCTCACCCGCGAGCGCTTGCTCGCCTTCCTGAAAGAAAAAGTGCTGACGCTCGGCACCGCGGCGTGCCCGCCGTACCATCTCGCCATCGTCATCGGCGGCACCTCGGCCGAGCTGACCATGAAGACCGTCAAGCTCGCCTCCTGCAAATATTACGACGCGCTGCCCGATCACGGCTCCGAGGACGGCCACGCGTTTCGCGACAAGCGAGATGGAGCAGGAGATCCAGAAGATGACGCAGTCGCTCGGCGTCGGCGCGCAGTTCGGCGGCAAATATTTCTGCCACGACGTGCGCGTGATCCGCCTGCCGCGCCACGGCGCCTCGCTGCCGATCGGGCTCGGCGTGTCGTGCTCGGCCGACCGCCAGGCGCTGGGCAAGATCACGCGCGACGGCGTGTTCCTGGAAGAGCTCGAGCACAATCCGGCGAAATATCTGCCGGAGGTCGATACCTCAAAGCTCGGCGGCGAGGTGGTGAAGATCGACCTCAACAAGCCGATGAAGGAAATTCTCGCGCAGCTCGCCAAACATCCGATCAAGACGCGGCTGTCGCTCTCCGGCCCGATGATCGTGGCGCGCGATCTGGCGCACGCCAAGCTGCGCGAGCGGCTGGAGCAAGGGCAGGGACTGCCGGATTATTTCAAGAACCATCCGGTCTATTACGCGGGTCCGGCAAAAACGCCGGAAGGCTACGCCTCGGGCGCGTTCGGGCCGACCACGGCCGGCCGCATGGATTCCTTCGTCGAGGATTTCCAGGCCGCCGGCGGCTCGATGGTGATGCTGGCGAAGGGCAACCGCGCGCCGGTGGTGCGCGACGCCTGCAAGAAGCACGGCGGCTTCTATCTCGCCTCGATCGGCGGCGCGGCGGCGAACCTCGCCGAGCATTGCATCAAGAAGGTCGAGACCGTGGAATATCCCGAGCTCGGCATGGAAGCGATCTGGCGCATCGAGGTGGTCGATTTCCCCGCCTTCATCGTCATCGACGACAAGGGCAACGACTTCTTCAAGGAATTGAATTTGGGGTGAACGATGCGTTGCCGCCGGCGAGCAAAGGCGAGCAATAACGCAAAGCCCCCGGCCGAAGCCGGGGGCTTTAGTTGCCAAACGGTAGCGCAGACTACTTCAAGGCGGTCGAAACCGTCGAGAAGTGGCGTTCAAGTTTGTACCGAGAGCCTGGACGGTAGCGATGATCGCCACCGCAATGCCGGCCGCGATGAGGCCGTATTCATGGCGGTGGCGCCTGTGTCGTCGGCGATAAAACGCAAAACAAGCGTCGTCATGGTGGGTCCTCCGTGCTGACCGGATGCTTGTAGCGACAGCGGGTTGCGACCGATTTAACCTCTTCGGTTGAACTTTCATCAAAAACCGTGACGGAGAATGATGCCGGAGATGCCGCAGCCCATTACCGCCCGAGGCCCGCTGGTCTGGCGCGACATGGACCAGAAGGCGCTCGATGACGCCTACGACCAGGACGTCTATGCGCCGAACCGCCCGTTGATCGTCGCGCGCCGCATCGCCGCCAGCGAGCGGACGCGGGCGATCCTCGGGCCGCCGCAGCGCGTCGCCTACGGGCCGAGCGAATACGAAGGCCTCGATATCTTCCGCGCCGGCGCCGGCGAACGCGCCGATCAACGTCTTCGTCCATGGCGGCGCCTGGCGGCGCAACAAGGCGGCCGATTACGCGCTTGCAGGCCGAGCCGCTGGTGCGCGCCGGCGCGCACGCCGTCATCCTCGACTTCATCAATGTCGAGCAGGCGGGCGGCGACCTTATCCCGATGTACGAGCAGGTGCGCCGCGCGCTGGCCTGGACCTGGCGCAACGCCGAAAGTTTCGGCGGCGATCGCGAACGGTTTTACATTTCGGCGCATTCGTCGGGCTCGCATCTTGCGGCTTGCGTGCTCACCGACGGCTGGCGCGAGGAAGGTTTGCCGGAGAATTTCTGCAAAGGCGCGCTGCTGCTCACGGCATGTACGACCTGAGCCGGTGCGGCTGTCGAAGCGCTCGTCCTACGTCATCTTCACCGACGCGATGGTGGAGAAGCTCAGCTCGCAGCGCCATCTCGGCGGCGCTGCACACGCCGCTCGTTCTCGCCTACGGCACCTGCGAGACGCCGGAATTCCAGCGCCAGACCCGCGATTTCTTCGCCGCCGTGCAGGCGGTTGGGAAAGCCCGCCGAACTGATCGTCGGCGAGGCCTATAACCATTTCGAGCTGCTGGAGACGCTGGCGAACCCTTACGGTCTCACCGGCCGCGCCATGCTGCGGCAGATGGGTTTTGCTTAGTCCGCCGTCCGCATCGCCGTAGCGCTTGACTATGCGTAACCATTCGGTTACATAAACTGTAACCAAATGGTTACGTTAAACCATAAGCGCCGTGAAGCGGTATTCCGGGCGATCGCCGATCCGACCCGCCGCGACATTCTCGGACTGCTGCGCGGCCGCAAATGTTCGGTGGGCGAGATCGCGGCAAATTTCCGCAGTAGCCGGCCGGCGATATCGAAGCACATTCGATTGCTACGATCGGTCGGCCTGGTCGTTACCAAGCGTGAAGGCACGGCGCGAATTTGCCGACTCAATGCCGAGCCGCTGCGCGACATCAGCAATTGGCTGAGGGACTATTAATCGTTTGGGGCGAGAGCTTGCGCAGTCTCAAGCGCTACGTCGAGGAGCAGTGATGAGTGCGACAGTTGCCAATGACGCCATCGTTGCGGAAATCGCCATCAAGGCTCCCGCCGAGCGCATCTTCGAGGCGCTGACGAATCCCGCGCAGCGCGTGAAGTGGTGGGGCCTCAAGGGCCGCTTCGAGACCACCGACGTCGAATCCGATCTGCGCGTCGGCGGGCGCTGGGCCATGCGCGGCAACGGCATGGGCGGCAAGCCGTTCAGCGTCGTCGGCACCTATCGGATCGTCGAGCCGCCGCGCGTGCTCGCTTTCACCTGGCTGCCGAGTTGGGACGAGGAGGCGAGCGAGACCCTCGTGCGTTTCGATCTCAGCGAACAGAATGGCGTCACCACCGTACGGCTTACCCATTCGGGCTTTGCCTCCGCAGGCTCGCGGGCCCGCCACCAGGGCTGGCCGCAAATCCTGTCCTGGCTGCAGGGCTATGTGGAGAGCTGAAGCGACACCTTTTCACCCTGCCAAATGCGGCGAAACGGGCCCTCAAGCCGCCACCGGTTGTGCTACGTTTGGGCGCCGGGCCGAAGGCCTGAAAAATTCCACCCCACGATTCGGGAGGGCGACGATGACCGACGTGAAATGGATGATCAAGGCGCGCGAATTCGTCAATTGCAACTGTGCCTATGGCTGCCCCTGCCAGTTCAATGCGTTGCCGACCCACGGCAATTGCCAGGCCGTGGCCGGCATGCAGATCGACGAGGGCTATCACGGCGACACCCGGCTCGACGGGTTGAGGTTCGTCGGCATCTTCCGTTGGCCGGGCGCCATTCATGAGGGCAAAGGCGAGGCCGCGGTCGTCATCGACGAGCGGGCGAGCGAAGCGCAGCGCGAGCGCGCTGTTGCGCATCCTCGGCGGCCAGGACACCGAGCCCGGCGCCACCATCTTCCAGGTGTTCTCCACCACTCTGGAGAAAGTGCACGCGCCCATTTTCGCCGCCATCGATCTCGACGTCGATATCGACGCCCGCAAGGGCCGGTTGGTCGTGCGCGGCGTCACCGAGGGCCGCGGCGAGCCGATCAAGAATCCGATCACCGGCGCGGAATATCGCGTCCGCATCGATATCCCGGACGGATTCGAATATTCGCTTGCCGAGATGGGCCGCGGCTGGACCACTGTAACGCAGCCGATGGCGATCAAGCTCGCCGATTCCTACGCGCAATTCGCCCACGTCAATCTCTGCCAGAGCGGCATCGTAAAATAACGACATGAGCGATACCGCGCTCGAAGCCGTGCTGCGGCGCGATCGTGGCGTCGTCATCGTCGCGCTCGCCGTCATCACCGCGTTGGCCTGGGCCGATCTGGTCTGGCTCGCCGGCGACATGGCGATGGCCGGCATGGACATGACCGGCTATCGCATGATCCCGGCCGGCCGCGGCCTGATGATGCCGGCGGACGCGCCGTGGCAGCCGATCGAGTTCGGCTACGTGTTCGTCATGTGGGTCGTGATGATGATCGGCATGATGATGCCGTCGGCCGCGCCGATGATCCTGATCTACGCCCGCGTCGGGCGCCAGGCGGTGAGGCAGGGCAAACCATTCGCCGCGAGCGGCTGGTTCGCCGGCGGCTATCTTGCTGCCTGGACCGTCTTCTCGCTGGTCGCGACCTCGGCGCAGTGGGCGCTGGAACGCGCGGCGCTGCTCACGCCGATGATGGAAAGCGCCAGCAACAAGCTCGGCGCGGTCGGTGCTGATCTTGGCCGGTGTCTATCAATGGGCGCCGCTCAAGGACGCGTGCCTGTCCCATTGCCGGTCGCCGTTGCTTTTTATCCAGCAGCATGGCGGATTCCGCCGCGAACCGCTTGGCGCGCTGGCGCTCGGCTTTCGCCACGGCCTCTACTGCATCGGCTGCTGCTGGGCGCTGATGGCGCTGTTGTTCGTCGGCGGCGTCATGAATCTCCTGTGGATCGCCACGCTTGCGATCCTCGTGCTGTTCGAAAAGGTCGTTCCGTTCGGACGCGTCGTCGCGCGCGCCGCCGGTCTCGCCTTCATCGCCGGCGGCCTCTGGCTGTTGCTGCAGAAACCCTAAATACGAAACATGGAAAGGCCCAAGGAATGACCATAAGAGCGATCTCCAAACTCGCGCTTGTCGCTGCACTGGCGATGACGGCGACGAACGAGCAGATCATGGCGCAGAACGCCCCGGCCAATGCCGGGACGACGCTCATCACGCTCGGCACTGGCGGCGGCCCATTGCCGCGCCCGGACCGGGCGCAATCCTCCAACCTGCTGATCGTCAACGGCGCGCTCTATCTGATCGATGCCGGCGGCGGCGTCACTGGCCGTATCGTCCAATCGGGCAACAACTTCCGCAGAGTGGGCAAGATCTTCATCACGCACGTGCATAGCGACCATACCGCCGGTCTCGCCACCTTGCTGGTGTCGCAATGGGAGCAGCAAGCCGAGCCGGCCGATATTTACGGCAGCGGCGTCGAGGCGCTGGTCAAAGGCGCGATCGATTATCTCACGCCGAACGCCGAGATCCGCTGGGCCGAAGGCAAGAAGCGTCCGATGACGGAGACCTTCCGCGCTCACGACGTCGAGCCCGGTCTCGTCTATCAAGACGGGAACGTGAAGGTCACCGCGGTCGAGAACACCCATTTCCATTTCCAGCCCGGCACGCCGCCCTACGGCAAATACAAATCTTATTCCTATCGCTTCGAGACGCCGGACCGTGTCGTGTTCTTCACCGGCGACACGGGACCTTCCGACGCCGTGGTCGAATTGGCCAAAGGCGCCGATCTCTACGTGACGGAAACGACGTCACCGGACGACGTCGTGGATATGTACAAGAAGAACGGCATTTGGCAGGCCAAGACTTCCGGCGAGCAGGAAGGCTTCCTGCGCCACATGCACGAGGAGCACGTGACTCCGGAGGACATCGGCAAGATGGCGGCGAAGGCCGGCGTCAAGGCCGTGGTCATGACGCATATCGGACCAACGATAGATCCCAAGGACGACTACCAACGCTATGTCGATGAAGCGAAAAAATATTATGCGGGCCCGATCACGCTCGCCAAGGATTTGATGAAATTCTGACATTCTCCCCGGTGCGTGGGAGAGGGGGAGTCAGCTGGCCTTGTGGCGGCGGGGGCCGTGGCTGTGTCCATGCTCATGGCTATGGTTGGCGCCGCGGCCGTGCGAATGCGCGCCATCGACCGGCAGATAGACCACATGGCCGTGGCGCACGCCGCGCTCGGAAATGATGTGGTCGGCGAATTGCTGCACGTCGGCGCCGCGGCCCTTGAGCACCGTGACCTCCATGCAGCTTTCGTGGTCGAGGTGCACGTGCAGCGTGGCCTGCGCCAGATCGTGGCGGTCGTGAAAATCGCGGGTCAGGCGCTTGGGCAATTCGCGCGCCTCGTGATCGTAGAGATAGACCAAAGCCGCCACGCACGGCCGCGTGCCGCCGACCTCGGTCGCCGCCTGCTGCAAGCCGGAGCGGGCGAGATCCCGGATCGCCTCGGAGCGGTTGGCATAGCCGCGCGCTTTCATGAAGCGGTCGAGCTCGGCGTCGAGCTCGTCGTCGATGGTGATGGTCACGCGCTGCATCGCTCTCTCCCAGATGGCTTCCGCGCAAGTGTAGCACTGATGGACAAGGTCGACAGCGGCCGATAGCCTTCGCCGCCCAAAATCGACAAGAACGGTCCGGCAATGACGGAACAGCCTCGCAGCGACATTTACGGCAGCCGCGCCCGCATCGGCTACACCTCGCCGCCGCTCACCACCGAAGTCTTCCCTTATGAGTTCTACCAGATCGTGCCGAAAGGCGTGACGCTCGTGGTCACTTCGCTCGCCATCGTGGTGCGCAGCAAGGACGAGGTCGACCAATCCTACGACATCAGCATGCGCGCGGCGCGCGAAATGGCGGCGGCGGGCTGCGACATCGTCGTGCTCGGCGGCGTGCCGATCAATCTGTCGCGCGGCGCCGCCAATGCCGGGCAGATCATCCGCGATCTCGAAGCCGAGCTGAAGGTCAAGGTCTCCACCTCGACCTCGGCGCAAGCGGCGGCGGCGAAAGCGCTCGGCTGCAAGAAGGTCGTGGTTTGCCAGCCCTATGAGAAAACCGAGACCGACCGTATCGCCAGCTATGCCAAGCATTTCGGCTGCGAAGTGCTGGGCGCGACCGGCTGGGGCTCGGCGTTCAACCAGATCGGCCGCATCCCGCGCCATGCCGCCATCGACATGGGCCGCGAGCTGATGCGCAAGCATCCCGACGCCGATTCGATACTCTTCCCGTCGCCGCATTGGCCGACGGCCGGCGCGCTCGACGTGCTGGAGCGCGAGTTCGGCGTCAATTGCATGGCGGCACATCAGGCGATCGTCTGGGACGCGCTGCGCCGCTGCGGAATCAAGGACCGCATCGAGGGTTTCGGCAGGTTGTTCCGGGAGTTCTAGGTGGAGACGACGATGCAAAAGAAAAGCATCTTTGCCGCTGCGCTGGCCGCTTTGTTGGTCGCCGGCGTGCTCAAGCCGGCAACAGCGCAACAGCCGGCGACGATGGGGCCGCCGCCGCAGCCGTTGCAGATCAAGGCCGGCATTTCCGATCCGGTCAACACCGTTCTCGCCTGGTACATGGCACGCGCCGCCGGTCTCTACAGCGCGCAAGGACTCAACGTCGAAATCCTCAACATGAACGGCGGCAGCCGCGGCGCCGAGGAATTGCAGGCCGCACGCATCGACGTGATGCATGTCGGTCTGTCGTCGGTCGTCAAGGTCAATCAGGCCGGCGGCAATCTGCGCGTCATCGGCTCGCTGTCGAACGTCATCCGCTTCACGTTTTTCTCGGCGCCCGGCGTCAAGACCGCGGCGGATCTCAAAGGCGGTGTCGTCGGCGTCTGCACCTTCGGCTCGGAAAGCGATTCGACGGTGACGCTCGCCTTGCAGAGACTTGGACTGACCCGCAACGATGTCATCGTCAAGGAATATGGCGGCGGCACGAAGCGGCTCGAGGCCGTGAAGTCGGGCGAGATCAAGGCCACCGCGATCAACGAGCCGATCGCGTCGCTGGCGCGCGAGCAGGGCGTCAACGTGCTGGTCGATCTGGTGCCGGACCAGATCCCGTGGCTGTTCAGCGGCGTCGTCGTGCGCAAGGACGATATTGCCGCGCGCCGCGACCTGCTGACGCGCTTCCTCAAGGCCAGCATCGAAGGCAATGACATCGCGCTCACCGACGAGAAGCGCGCCAAGGAGGTGCTGGCGAAGGAGCTCAAGATCGGCAGCGAAAAAATCCTCGACATCACCTACAACGATTTCAAGCAGCAATCGCCGCAGAACCTCGAACCGTCGGTAGAGGGCGCGCAAAACATCCTCAAGCTGTTCCCCAATGCCAGCCAGAAGGTCGGCGATTATATCGATGGCAGCTTGCTCGATGGCTTGAAGAACGACGGCTTCTTCGCTGCGATGGACAAGAAATACGGCCTGCAAAATCGATGACGTGAAAGCGCGATGGATCCCTCCGACACGAAAGCGGTGGTCGACTGGCTGATGGACGGCGCCCGGTCGACGCCGTTGGCGCAGGAGGTGTTGAGCGAAATCTGTCAGCGCTTGACGGCCTGCGGCCTGCCATTGTGGCGGGCCGTCGTGTTCGTGCGCACCTTGCATCCGCAGATCGTCGGCCGCCGTTTTGTCTGGCGGCCAGATACCGGGACGGTCGTTACCGACGGTGCTTTCGATCTGCTGGAACGCGACGTGTTTCGCAACAGTCCGATGACCCACGTTGCCGCGACCGGCGAAGCCTTTCGCCGCCGGCTCGCCGATCCCGATTGTCCGCTTGATTATCCGATTCTGCACGATCTGCGCGCCGAGGGCGTCACCGACTACGTGGTCTCGCCGCTGCGCTTCACCAACGGTGACATTCACTTCGCCTCGTGGGCGACGCTGCAGCCGGGCGGATTTACCGATGCGGAAATCTCTGCCCTCGACGCCATTGTCATCCCGTTGACCCGGGTCGCGGAGATTCGCGCCTTGCACCGGGTAGCGAACGTTCTGTTGTCGACCTATGTGGGCCAAAATGCCGGCGGGCGCGTGCTGGCCGGCCAAATCCGCCGCGGCCATACCGACGAGATTTACGCGGCGATCTGGCTCTCCGATATGCGCGGCTTCACAATACTTGCCGACCGTTTGCCGCCGCAAGCTTTGGTCGATCTGCTCAATCGCTATTTCGATTGCCAGGTGCCGCCGATCCTTGAGCGCGGCGGCGAAGTGCTCAAATTCATGGGCGACGGGCTGTTGGCGATCTTCCCGATCGGCGAAGGGGCGGCGCCGGTTTGCGCGCAGGCGCTTGCTGCGGCGCTTGCGGCGCGCGCCAATGTCGCGGCGATGCAGGGTGCGAACGAGGAGACGGACGTGCGCTTCGGGTTGGCGCTCCATGTCGGCGACGTTCTCTACGGCAATATCGGCAGCGGCAACCGGCTCGATTTCACAACCATTGGACCGGCGGTGAATCTGGCGGCGCGCCTGGAAAAACTCGCCGGCCAATTGGGCCGCACCGTCGTGGCGTCGCAGGAATTTGCGGCCCATTGCGGCGACGCCTTCGCGCCGATCGGCCGATTTGCCGTCGCCGGATTTGCCGAGCAGCAGACCGCGTTCGGCCTGCACGATGAAGCCGGCGCAATGCAGACGGATTCGTGATGAGATTTCTCGCACGAACGATTCTGGTTGCCGCAATGCCGTGGCTGGCATTGTCGGCTCACGCGCAGACCGTCGAAGAGTTCTACAAGTCGCATCCCATCACCATGCTGGTCGGCAGCGGCGCCGGCGGCGGCTACGACGTCTATGCCCGCGCCTTCGCGCGCCATTGGACCGATCACATTCCGGGCCATCCGAATATCATCGCCAAGAACCTGCCGGCGGCGGCAGGCCTTGCGGCCGCGAGCACGCTTTATAACGGCGCCGAGCACGACGGCTCGGTGATCGGCGCTTTCACCAATGGCGCGGCGATGGACCCGCTGTTCGGCAATCCGGGCGCCCATTACGACGCGTTGCGGTTCAATTGGCTGGGCAGCATCGGCAAGCTCGAGAACGTCTGCGCCACATGGCACACCAGCCCGGTCAAGAGCATTGCCGACGCGCGTGCCCACGAAGTGATCGTGGCGGCGGCCGGCGCCACGTCGAATTCCGCGATCGTGCCCAAATTGCTCAATGCGCTGATCGGCACGCGCTTCAAGGTGGTGTCGGGCTATGACACCAGTTCCGGCCTCACCATGGCGGTCGAGCGCGGCGAGGCCGAAGGCATTTGCGGGCTGTCGTGGTCGACCATGAAGGCGTCGCGGCCGCACTGGATCGCCGACAATCTGCTCAACGTGATCGTGCAGATGGGGCTTTCGAACCTGCGCGATCTGCCCGACGTGCCGAGCGCGCTCGACCTGATCGAAGACCCGCAAAACAAACAGGTCATGGAACTGATCCTGATCCGCCAGGAAGCCGGCCGGCCGTTCGCCGCGCCGCCGGACACGCCGGCCGATCGTGTCGCGGCGCTGCGCCAGGCGTTCGCAGGCGACGCTCGCCGATCCCGAGTTCATCGCCGAGGCGGCGAAGACGCAACTGGAGATCGAGCCGATGACCGGCGACGAGATTGCCAAAATGCTGACGAAGGCTTATGCGGCGCCGAAAGGCGTGGTCGAACGCGCCGCCGAACTGGTTTATCCTGGCGCACCGAAGGCGCAGTGAAGACGTTGAGGGTATGATGAACACGATGACCGCGACCGCCGCAGCGACCAAAGCCAAAGGGCCGATCGTCTGGCTCGAATATGGACCAGCAGGAGCTCGACGACGCCTACGACCAGATCGTCTACGCGCCAAACCGCGACCAGGTCGGCAAGCGGCGGCTCGCCAACAGCGCCGCGGCGCTGGCGCGGCTCGGCAAGCCGCTGCGCTTTGCTTACGGCCCGACGCCGATCGAAGGGCTCGACGTTTATCGCACGGCAAAGCCGAACGCGCCGATCGCGATTTTCGTTCACGGCGGCGCTTGGCGCAACGGCACTGCTGCCGAGTTCACCTAGTTTGGCCGAGCCTTTCGTGCACGCCGGCGCGCATTTCGTCGTGCTCGACTTCACCAATGTCGACGACGCCAAAGGCAGCCTGTTCCCGATGGTCGAGCAGGTGCGGCGCGCGGTCGGCTGGGTTTATCGCAACGCCGAAAAATTCGGCGGCGACCGCAACCGGCTTCATCTGATCTCGCATTCGTCCGGCTCGCATCTCGCCGGCTGCATGGTGACGCACGATTGGGCGAAGGACGGGCTCCCGCTCGACATTCTCAAAGGCGCGACCTTGTCGAGCGGCATGTACGATCTCAAGCCGGTGCGGCTGTCGAAGCGCTCGAAATACGTGACGTTCACCGACGAGATGGAGAACGCGCTGAGCGCCATGCGCCATCTCGACAAGCTCAACACGCCGCTCGTTCTGACTTACGGCACCTACGAGACGCCGGAATTCCAGCGCCAGATCGCGCGACTTCGCCGCCGCGGTGAAAGCCGCCGGCAAGCCGGTCGAGCTTCTGGTCGGCGAAGGCTACAATCATTTCGAGATGCTGGAGACGCTGGCCAACCCCTACGGCCTGCTCGGTCGCGCGGTGCTGTCAGATGCGATTGACGCGAGCCTGATAGTCAGGCCGCGACAGATCGCAGCGTGTCAAGCGGCTTCCGCACCGTTCGTCTTGCGCACCGAGGTGCGAATCAGCTCGGCGCCGCAGCGCCGGCAGGCGTAGATCGTGTCCTCGACGTCGGGGGCGATCGGGCGTCGGCCGTGATAGACCATGCGGCCGGCACAAACCGGGCAAGGCATCATCAGCGAGGGCAGGCTCGACGCGGGTGAAGCCGCATGATGGCGCATTGGCTTTAGCCAAAAGTGACCGTTTTGTGAATTTCCTGCCTCTTTTGAACAGAGAGTCAAGAAAATTTGTGCATTGCACACAGACGTGCTGCGACGCAGCCGGCTTATCGGGGATAACCCATTCAAAATCATCGTGAATCGGCAATAATCACGCGGCCGGATGTGTTCCGCCGACTCGCGCGGCAGTGCCACATAGGCGATCAACCGGCGGCGAATTCCCGCTGCTGCAGGCAGGGAACGCCCAACGCGGCGAAGCTGCCTCGCGCCGCGGCGACCGAACCGCCGATATCGATGCCGCGGCAGGCGTCCTCGACCACGAAGACGGCAAAACCTTCGCGCCGCGCATCCTCGGCCGAGTAGCGCACGCAAAAATCCAACGCCAAGCCGGCAAGAAATACGCGGGTAAAACCGCGCTCGCGCAGATATCCGACCAGGCCGGTCGGCGTCTTGCGGTCGTTCTCATAGAACGCCGAATAGGAATCGATCGCGCGGTCCATGCCCTTGCGCACCACCAAGCCGGCATGGGGAACTTGCAGCGACGGGTGAAACGCGGCGCCCGGCGTTGCTTGCACGCAGTGGTCGGGCCACAGCACTTGCGGACCATAGGCCGCCGCAATGGTCTCGAACGGTTGCTTGCCCGGATGCGAGGAGGCAAACGACAAATGGCCGCGCGGATGCCAGTCCTGGGTCAGCACCACGTTGCGGAACCGCGCCGCCAGCCGGTTGACGATCGGCACCACCTCGTCGCCGCGCGGCACCGCCAGCGCGCCGCCGGGACAAAAATCGTTCTGCACGTCCACCACGATGAGGACGTCGTTGTCGCCGAACGTCGCGTGTCTCGTCATGGCATTCATGGTTTTGGTTGCATGCGGCGGTCGACTTCCGCGGCGAGCGTCACCAGTTCCTCGGCGACTTCCACCGGATAGGTCGTGCCCGGCTTCCAGCCTGCGCAAGGGTTCGGGCAGGCGTTCCAATTCGCGCTTCACGCGCGCGCCTGATCGTCATCGAGGGTTGGTCGCCGGCTGCAATCGCCGTCCGTCTTGCATGACGAGCGTTCGTAGCAACGGCTCTCCGCCGCTCGTTCTGCGTGACCTTCCGAGCGCCAAGACATGATCGCCGGCCATGCGGCCGTCGGCGCCGTAGCGCCGCCACACCTGCTTGCGGCCCGGCCAGGTCGCCTTGTTCTCCGAGCGCTTGCGCCGGGCAAGCCGGCATATTCCTGCAATTTGTAAACGCAATCGATCGCCGGCACGTCCGACGACGTCGTCATGGCTGGTGCCGATGCCGATGCCGTCGATTGGCGCGTTGGCGCGGGCAAAGGCGGCGAGCGAATCCTCGTCGAGGCCGCCGCTGGCGAAGATCGTCACGTCGCGCAAGCCCGCCGGGATCGAGAATGCCGCGCACGCTCTTCGACAGCGCGACAGATCGCCGCTGTCGAGACGCACGGCGCGGATCGTGATCCCGGCCGCTTTCAGCCGCGGCGCCAGCGCCACGACTTTTCGCGCCGCCGCCTCGGTATCGTAAGTGTCGAGCAGCAAGCACGAGATTGTCGGGCCGCGCGCGCGCAAAAGTCTCGAACGCCGTCATCTCGTCGTCGAACGCCTCGATGAAGGAATGCGCCATGGTGCCGTAGAGCGGGATGCCGAACATTTCGCCGGCCAGCACCGTGGCGGTGCCGGCAAAGCCGGCGATGTAGCTCGCCCGCGCCGCCATCAGTCCGGCCTCGGCGCCGTGCGCGCGCCGCAGCCCGAAATCGACCAGCACCTTGTCCGGCGCGGCGAGCCGCATGCGCGCCGCCTTGGCGGCGACCAGCGACTGAAAGTGCAGAATATTGATCAGGCGCGATTCGACGAATTGCGCTTGCGGCAACGGCGCGGTCACGCGCAGGATCGGCTCGTTGGCGAAGAACGCCGTGCCTTCGGGCATGGCGTGGACGTCGCCGCTGAAGCGAAAATGCGCCGAGATAATCGAGCAGGTTTTGCTTGAACCGGCCGGTGCTCTTGAGCCAGGCGATCTCGTCCGCCGAGAAGCGAAGGTTTTCCAGAAAATCCAGCGCCTGCTCCAGCCCGGCCGCCAGCAAAAATCCGCGCCGCGCCGGCAGCGTGCGGGCGAAAAATTCGAACACCGCCGTTTCGGTGTCGCCATGGTCCAGATAGGCCTGGATCATGTTGATCTGATAGAGGTCGGTGAGCAGCGGGCTGATTGCAGAATTCATCGCGGCCGCCTTGATGGCTTGGTCGGGCAATATAGGTATTCGGAGCTTGGAAGCCAGATGTCTCCGTGCGTTCAGCGCAGGACAATCCCGCACGAAAAAATCCTCCCCCGCTTGGCGCGGGGGAGGATGAAGTCACTCCAGTATCAACGTATCGGCCGCGGCCGTCAGTCCGCCAGCGGATCGGGCCGCATCTGGAAATGCACCGCCATCGGCGTCATGCCCTTGCCGCCTTCCTGGTGCCACGGCACGCGGTCGCCGCTCGAGGTCCACAAGCCGCGGCCCTTCCAGCCGGCGTTCGGATCGTCGATGCGGCCGTCGAGGCCCTTGGCGTAGAAGCCGGTCGGATACGGCACCTTCATGGTGATCATCTTGCCGCCGGCGAAGGCGATCAGGCCGTCGTTGAGATTGCCGGTCGAGACCGGCACGTCGTTGCCGAGGCCGAGCGTGTTGTGCTGGTCGACCCAGGTGTAATAGCTCGACTCGGCGCTGTTATCGCCGATGCCTTCGAAACCCGGGCCCGGATATTTGTAGAACGTCCAGCCCTCGGGGCAATGCTTGCCGGTCGCGGTCGGGCCGTTGAGCGGGCCTTTGCATTTGCGGCGGTCGAAGCTGCCGAGATGGCCGCTCGCCAGCGACACCCAGACCACGCCCTTGCAGTCGATGTCGCCGCCGCGCGGGCCGAAGCCGGGCAGCGGCGACATTGTAGATTTCGGCAAGCGCGGTCTCCGGCGGGTTGGAGCCGGGATTGAGCCGCACGATCGAGCCGGGATTGGCGCGCAGCGTGCCCCAGACCGTGCCGTCGACCGGGCTCGGCATCACGGCATAGAACACCTGGCCGATGCGCATGTCCTTGGTCGGATCGAGCGGCTTGCCGGGCTCGGTGTAGTCGTCGCGCTTGCCGTTGCCGTTGGTGTCGACGACGAGCGCGGTCCAGCCTTGCGACTTTGCCGCGTCGCCGGTCTCCAGGAACTTCTTGGTGTTGAGCCAGCCGACCACGCCGCCGCCGCCGCCGCTCGACGTCCACAGCGTGTTGTTGGCGTCGAAGCCGAATTGCAGATGATGGGTGGTGAAGCAGGTGTCGACGAAGGTGTACTTCATCGTCTTCGGATCGAGCATCGCAATCTGGCGCTGGCTCTGCTCGCAGCGGGAACAGTTTGGCCGAGATCAGGTCCGAACCCTTGCCGCAGAAATCCGGATCCTTGACGCCGCGCACGGCGGCCGCCAGCCACAGCCGGCCTTTCTCGTCCATCATCGAATTGTGGTTGTTGATGTGGGTGTCCCAGATCTGCTCGCTGCCCCAATAGGGCGACGGCGCCAGCGGCTTGAGCGCCGCGGCATGGCCCGGTCCGAGCGAGAACGGCATGTCGGCATCGCGCACCGGCGCGTGGAATTTGGTGACGCTGTTCTTCACCGGATCGAGGATCGGGATGATAGTCGGTGGAATATTCCGGCGAGCCGAACAGCGGGCCGTAGCCGTTGACCGTCGGATTGCGCTTGTCGGTCGAGATCTCGTCGTGGAGATAATGCTTCTCGTCGGCCCAGTCCCAGGTCGTGACGACGACATTGCGCTCGATGCCCTGCGGCCGCTGCGGCTTGCGTGGGCAGTTCGCCCTCGGCGATGCGGTCGGTCCAGTCGGCGAAATATTTGATCGGCGTCGAGGCCGAGATCGCCGGCGATGATGTTCACCATCAGCGGGCCGGCCTGGCCGGACTGCACGCGGCGCGCCCAGGCCTCTTCGGAGGTTTTGAATTCGCCAAGCCCCTTCGGCAGCGTGCGCGTGGCGAGGCCGCCGAGCTGATGGCAGCCGATGCAGCCGTTGTTCTTCATCAGTGTTGAGCCAGTCGGTCTGGCTTGGCCTTGTCCGGGAATATCGCTCTTGCCGCCGAACTGATCGGCGCCGGGAATTTTCAGCATCGAATACCAGTAGATCGCCGGATAATACTGCGCGGCGGCCGCGTCGTTCGGCGCCGGCACGGCGGTGAGATTGAGCTGCTTGCCGGGCTCGGCCTCGACCTTGGCCGAATCGACGAGGCCGTAGCCGCGCACCCAGACGGTATATTTCGCTTGCGGCAGATCGGGCACGACATAGCGGCCCTGATCGTCGGTGACGACCATCTTGGCGAAGCGGGTCGGCAGATCGCGGGTCTCGGCGATCACCCAGACGCCGGCTTCCGGCCCGTTCGGGCTCGTCACCACGCCGCCGATGTCGGTCTTTCTTGATCGGCACCGCGGTCTGCGCCCGCGCCGGCGACCAGGCAAACACCCGGCTAAGCAGATCGCCGCCGCACTCAAATAGAGGCTGCGCTTCATCGTCATGACTCGCTCCCTGGGTTCGTCCCTACACGAATACCTCGCGGCTGGCGGCACGGTGTCGTACGGCACAGTCTGCGGGCTTCGACTGTGCGAAAATGTGCCTAACTCCACGCGCCTTTGCAACGGGTGCTACGCAATTAAGCCTTGATTCACGATGATCTTGCCGTCCGCCGGATTGCGCATTGTGTACGCGTTACGCGCAGCCACTTGGGGCAATTTCGAGGGAGTGGCTGACGACACGCCAGCGCTCGGGGGAGGTCTTCGACTTTTACGCTCGATTGGGGAGCGTGAATGGCGTATGGGTCCACGGTGCAGGGGGGTTACGGGGCTAACTGCGTCCGTAATCCTTCGTGACGTCTTCACGATCATTCGGTGCTCGTGCCCGACGCCGAATTGCTGTTCACGGCGCAGTTCCACCGCGCCGGGCCCGATCTCGTTCTGACCGGCCACGACGGCCGGCACCATGTCATTCCAGGCTATTTCTCGAGCGAGCATCAGCCGGCATTGGTGGCGCCGAACGGCGCGCATCTTTCGCCCGACACGGTCGATCTGCTGGCCGGATCGCCGACGCCGGGACAATACGCGCAGGCGCAGCCCACCGCGCCGCGCCGATGCCATCGGCAAGGTGGAGAAGGTCGTCGGCAACGTCACCGTCGTTCGCAACGGCGTTTCCGTCGCGCTCAATGTCGGCGACGCCGTCTACAAGAGCGACGTGGTCCAGACCGGCGCCAGTTCGTCGGTCGGCATCTCCTTTCCCGACGGCACCGCGCTCAATCTCGTCGCCAACACGCGGATGGCGCTCAACGAATATTCCTACGATGCCGAACAGCAACGTCGAACGTCGCGCTGTTCACCCTGGTCGAGGGCACGTTCGCCTTCGTCGCCGGCAAGGTCGCGCACACCGGCGACATGAAGATCGCGACGCCGGTCGCGACCATGGGCATTCGCGGCACCACCGGCGTGGTGCAGGAGCAGCCCGACACGCCCGCCACGATCACGGCAAACGCCGGCGGCGCCACCTATTCGTTCGCGGTCATGCCCGATTTCGGCACCGGCATCACCGGCATGTGGGACGTGTTCCTGACCGACGCGAACGGCAACATCGTCCGCGACGCCAACGGCAACCCCATTGTTCTCGCGACGGTGTCGCAGTCCGGATACGTCACCTACCTGACGCCGCAAGGGCTCGGACAGCCGCCGCTGGTGTCGACCGAGCCGGTGACGAATTCGCAATACGCGTTCGAGCAGGACATGCTGCATCAGCTGTTCCTGACGCTCAATCCAACCACCCTGAATGGCAACAACGGCAGCTCCACGACCCCACCGCCGTTCGAGTTGCCCAATCCGATTCCGCAGCTCTTTGAAGACAAAAGCAGTCCTTTCACCATCAATGTTCCGGGATCGGGTTCGAGCATTACTGTAACGATCGACGACACCATAGGGTCGAGCGGCCCCTTAACCGTCGTCATTTGGATCGCTGGCGGCAACGGACCTTGGAGCGCGGGCCCGAGTTGGCTCGGCGGCGCGCCGCCGACGTCGCCTCAGGAAGTCGAGATTTCTGAACCCGGTCAAGGTGACGACCGACGGCGCCGATTGGCCGCCGGGCTGGTGATCAACGCCGGCGCGTTCCTCAATATCGTCAGCGGCACCTCGTTCACGATCTACGATTTCATCCATGGCGGCGGCACGGTCCAGCTCAATTCATCCGGCTCCGATCCAACATTGTTCGTCCACGGCACCGTGACCTTGGTCGGCGGTGGCACGGTCGAAATGCTGGGCCCGTCCGGCGAGGACAACATCCTCGGCGCTCCTGGCACCGGGGCGGTGCTGGTCAACATCGACTACACCATCGAAGGCACCGGCACGATCGGCGGCGGCGATGGCAATCTGACGTTCGAGAATTTCGGCACCGTCAATGCCAACAACGGCCTCTTGACAGTCAATACCGGCAATCAAGTCTACAACGACGGCCTGATGGAGGCGACCGCTGGCCCGCTACCGGCGACCGCCGGCACGCTGGCGATCAAAGACAGCGTCGTCAATGCCGGGACGGTCCAGGCCGACGGGGTCGGCTCGGCTGTCACGCTTTCCGGCACGACATTCGATAATCTGTTTTCGGTCGTCGCCAAAAATGGCGGCGGCATCACCTTCACCAACGTCATTGTCACTAACGAGGCCATCAGCACGACCGACCCGGCCGGCGGCACGATCAACGCGGCCGGCGGCACGATTACCTTCGACGGCGGCTCGCTCGCCAATGGCAATATGCTGGAGGCGACCGACGGCGGCACTCTGCAGCTCGAGAGCCTCACCGTCACCAATTCGAGCGCCGCCACGGCGAGCGTGGACGCCACCTCGACGGTCGATCTCATGGCCGCTGCCATCCTCGGCGGCACGATCGAGAATGCCGGCAATGTCGTCGTTACCGACGGCGCCTCGGTGCTGCACGGCAACAGCGTGACCAATTCCGGCACGATGACCGTCGAAGGCGGCGCGTCGCTCACGCTCGAAGGCGACACCACGCTGATCAACCAGACCGGCGGCACGATCATGGCCGACGGCGGCACGGTCTCGATCGAGCTCGAGACCGACACCAACGTGAATTCCGGCACCATCGAGGCGGTCAACGGCGGCGAAGTCGACTTCTACATCAACGTCCAAGGCGGCTCGAACCAGGGCCTGATCGAAGCCGGCGCCGGCGGCACGGTGCATTTCTTCCAAACTCACGATGGCGGCGGCGGTGGCGGCGGCGGCGCCCAGGGCGGCAATTACGGCACGATGGAGGCCACCGACGGTGGCGTTCTCATCTTCGACGGCGGCCTCGACAATTTCTACCTGGTCGAGGCGCTCAACGGCGGCTTGGTCTACCTGAATGACGGCATCAAAAATCATGCCGGCACGGTCGAAGCGAGCGGCGACGGTTCGCAGATCAGTATCAACGGCGAGTCGGAAAACGCCGCCACCATCATCGCCGAGAACGACGGCGTGATCTCGCTCGCCTCGGTCATGCTCACCAACGATGCCAACGCCATGATCGAAGCGACGTCGGGCGGCAGCATCAGCTGGATCACCGGCGGGGTCGATAACTTCGGCACGTTCGACGCCGACGGCGGCACCATCACGTTCGGCGGCTCTATCGGTATCACCAACGAAGGCACCGGCATATTCGAGGCCTCGGACGGCGGCTCGATCACCTTCGGCACCTCGGGCATCGGCAGCGTCACCAATGCGGCCGGCGGCCTGATCGAGGCCTTGAGCGGCGGCACCATCACCTTCGATTCGACGCTCAACGGTGCGCAAAACGCCGGCACCATCGAGGCCGGTACCGGCGGCACCGTCATCATCGACGGCTTCGAAGGCGGCAACGGGCTTTTCGACGGCGACGGCATGGGTGGCATTGGCACCATCGAAGCCATCGGGACAGGCGCGAAAGTGGAGCTGTCCGGCGCGACCATCATCGGTGGTTATCTCGGCAGCAGCGGCGGCGGCGAGTTCGAGACGGTGAGCGGCACCAGCGAGCTGATCAACGTCATCCTCACCGGCGGCGTCTTCACCACCGATTCCGGCACGATCCTGGACTTGAACGGCGGCTCTAACGGCGTCGCCGCCTATATCGACGGCACCGTTACGTTGGAGGGTACCGGCACGGTCGAGATGGACTCCTCGTCCCCTTCGATCCTCGGTGGCCTCTCTAACGGCACACTCAATAATCAAACCACGATCGAAGGCCAGGGCCAGATCGGAAGCGGCGACTCTCCCGATCCCGGCCTGCTGACGCTGATCAACAGCGGCACCATCGAGGCGCTCGGCGGCGAGCTCGTCATCAACACCGGCACGCGCAATTCGGCGACGACGACGAATTCCGGCACGCTCGAAGCCAACGGCGCCAATGCGATCCTGCTGATTGACTTCACCAATATGAACAATGCTGGCGGGACCATCGCGGCGCTCAACGGCGCGGATGCGATATCCGATACCGCCTCCGTGGTCGAGCTGCTCGACGTCGCCATCGTCGGCGGCACGCTGGAAACCTCGAATTACGGCACAATCGAAACCGTCACCAACGAGGGCGGCGCGACCGTTAGCAGCTTCGATGGCGTGACCAACCTTGGCTACGTCTATGTCAGCGACGACACGACGCTGATCCTGCGACATACGATCGACCAGACCGAGCTATCCGACAGCTCGACCGGCACCATCGCGCTTGGTCTCGGCGGCAATGCTACACTGGAAATCGACGGCACAGTCGCGCTCAACGGCGGCGCGGTGCAATTGAACGGCGGCAACGACAAGATCGTCGCGCTCGCGCCAGGCGCCATCCTCAACAATGCCAGCACGATCTCGGGTGCCGGCCAGATCGGCGCCGGCGACGGAAATTTGACCCTGGACAATCAGTCGGGCGGCGTCGTCAACGCCAACGTCAAGGGCGCCACGCTCACCGTCGACACCGGCGCCACCGTCGGTAATTACGGCCTGCTGGAAGCGACCAATTGCGCGACGCTGAGCATTGCCGACAGCGTCTACAACTACGCCGGTGCGTTCATCGAGGCCAACGGCGGCACGGTCTCGCTGACCGCCGGCTATACCAACTACGGCACGATCGAAGCCATTGATTGTGGCACGATCAACATCACGGCCAACGACGGCGATGCCCCGAATTTCGGCATGATCGAGGCCGATCACGGCGGCACTATCAACATAACAACCACCGGCTACAATTCGAACCACGGCACGATAGAAGCGGGCGCGGGCGGCACCATCAATTTCACGCGTCTCGCCACGATAAGCATGCCCGAAAGCGGAAATCTCGGCACGGTCGAGGCCGTCGACGGCGGAACCATCACCTTCAGCGGCACTGGCGGCACTTCCGGCCTAATGGAGGCGTCCGGCTGGTGCAGCACGATCACGTTCAACATCGACGGCGCATCCGAAAGCAATAACGGCGGCACGATGGAGGCGCTGTGCGGCGGTGCCATCATTGTCAACGGCGGCACACTTAACAACGACTACAACACAACCACGGATACGGCCGGCACCATCGAGGCGTTGCGGGGCGGCAGCGTGACCGTCAACGGCGGCACGATCTTCAACAGCGGCGGTTCCATTATCGAGGCGCTGTCCTGCGGCATCGTTACCTTCGACGACGGCGCGACCATCCACAACTCCACCGGCGCCACCATCGAGGCGCTGAGCGGCGGCACCGTCAATTTCGACGGCGTCACGGTTGATAATTTCGGCGGCATCATCGCGGCCAGCGGTCACGATGCGGTGGTCAACCTGTTCGGCGCGACCATCAACGGCGGCACGCTGGAGACGAGCGACTGCGGCATCATCGAGACACCGAGCGGCACCAGCACGCTCAACGGTGTGACCATTGCCGACGGCAGTATCCTCGAAACCAATGACGGCACGTTCATCGACCTCGAGAACACCACCACGCTCAACGGCACGGTGACGTTCGAGGGCGGCGGCACTTTCGTCCTCGATCCCGGGCCGGCATCGATCGTCGGGGGCTCAGGCGGCGGCACGCTCGACATCGCCGCCGGCGCGACGCTCACCGGCTCCGGCGATATCGGCGATGCCGGGTCGCCGGGCGCAACGTCTCTGACACTCAACAACGCCGGCACTATCGACGCCGACGGCCACGGCGCCGAGATCGACATCGATACCGGCAACACCGTCGGCAATTGCGGTCTGCTGGAAGCGACCAATTGCGCGACACTGAGCATCACCGATAGCGTCCATAACTATGCCGGCGCGTACATCAAGGCCGACGGTGGCACGGTCTTCCTGACCGGCGGCGTGGACAATGCCGGCACGATCGAGGCCGATGCCTGCGGCACGATCAATATCACCATCGACAACCTCACCGGCAGTTGGAATTCAGGCCTGGTCGTGGCCGACTGCGGCGGAACGATCAACATCAGCGACGCCCACGACAGCATAACGTCGACAGGCACGATCGAGGCCGACGGCGGAACAATCACCATCACGCATGACGACGTGAGTATCCTGAGTTACGGCACGCTCGAGGCCATTCACGGCGGAATGATCACCGTCACCAGCGTCGACAACAGAAGCGGCGGCGGCAATGCCGGCACCGAGGACGCGGACGGCGGCACCATCATCAGCAATGGCGGCCTTGGCAATTTGAGCGGCGGCTTGGTCGAGGCGATCAATCGCGGAACGTTCGACGTCAACGGCGGTGTCAGCAACGCCAGCGGCGGAACGATCAAAGCGGCCAGCGGCGGAACGTTCGACATTACGGTCGACAATACCGGCAACGCGACCAGCGGCGTCTCGAATTTAGGCACGATCGAGGCCGACCGCGCGACGCTTTGCATCAACATCGACGACAGCACCAACAATAACAGTGGTGGCATCTCGAATTCCGGCACGATCGAGGCCGATCACGGCACGCTGGACATCACCTTCGACATCACCGGCAACACCAACCGCGGCGGCATCGGCAATACCGGCACCATCAAGTCTGATTGCGGCACGCTCAACATCAACATCGACGTCAGCGGCGACAATAACAGCATCGGCATCAACAATTCCGGGACTATGGTGGCGGACGGTGGGGCGCTCAACATCAACGTCGACGTAACCGGCACCGATGACGGCACGGGCTTCACGAATTCCGGGACGGTCAAAGCCATCGACGGCGGCACCGTCACTTTCAGCGACGGCGGTGTGAGCAATTCGGCCACGATCGAGGCGCTGTGCGGCAGCACCGTCAATTTCGATGCCGTCACGGTCAATAACTACGGCGGCTCGATTACGGCCATCGGCGAGGGCGCGGCCGTCGATCTGTACAACACGACGATCTATGGCGGCACGCTCGCGACCGACGATGAGACGGGGGGAACTTCCGGCCTTATCGAAATCATCTCGCCGGTGGGAGATGGCTCGAACACCACGGTCTTCAATGGCGTCGACAGCGCGGTGACGGTCGATGCCTTCGTCAAGGTGGACCCGGGCGCCGCTCTCGAGTTCTCGGTCAGATCGACAACAACGGCACCATCGACGTCGATGGCCCGCTACCGACCGGCGCAGACCTCGTGATCGACGGGACGGTCGCGCTCTGCGGCTCCGGCGTGGTCACGCTGGACGGCAGCGGCGACGAGATTACCGGCACGAATTGCGGAACGCTCGAGAACTTCAGCTCCATCATCGGCTCCGGCCAGATCGGCGCAGGCGGCGCCGCACTGACGCTGATCAACGAATGCTCCGGCGTGATCAACGCCGACAACGCATCGGACGGTCCTCTCGTCATCGACACCGGCTGCAACACCGTCGACAACCTCGGCCTCATGGAGGCGACCGGCGGCGGCACGCTGGAAATAGAGGACAGCGTCAACAATGCCGGCGGCACGATCGAGGCGTCGGGGAACGGCAGCACGATCACGTTCGGCAATTTCAAAATCACGCTCAACTCCGCGGTTGCCGGCGGCGGCGGCACGATCAAAGCGTCGAATGGCGGGGCGATCACCTTCAACTGCGGCACGATCAACAGCGCTACCTGGGCGCCGACCTCCGGCGGCACCATCGAGGCGCTGACCTGCGGTACCATCGGTTTCAACGGCACCACCGTTTACAATCAGGGCAGCAGCATCGAGGCCGACGGCATCGGCGCGATGATCCTCCTTGCGGGAGCGGCGATCCTCGGCGGTACGCTCGAAACCAGCGCGCACGGCGTCATCGAGACCGTCGCCTGCTCGGGTAACAGCACGCTCGACGGCGTGACCATCACGACCGGCAGCACCATCCAGGTCAACGACCATACGACGCTCACGCTGCAAGACACCATCGATGCCAACGCCACGGTCACGAACGACGGCACGATCACGCTGGTCCAGGGCTCCGATCCCAGCCTAATCATCAACGGCGATCTCACACTCGCCGGCAGCGGCACGGTGGTGCTGAGCGGCGACACCGACAGCATCGTCGGCAGCGGGGGTGGCGATACGCTGAGCAACGCCAACACCATCGCGGGCGCCGGCACGATCGGCGGTGAAGGGCTGGTCCTCAGCAATCTGGCGGGCGGCGTCGTCGATGCCGACGCGAGCGGACATACGCTCGCGCTCGACACCGGTACCACGGACACCAATCTCGGCGTCCTGGAAGCGACCAACGGCGGCGTCCTCGAGATCGACGACAACGTTTGCAATGTCGGCGGCACGATCGCGGCCTACGGCTGCGGCTCCGTCGTCGAGCTGGAAGGCGTGACGATCAAAGGCGGCATGTTCCTGACCGACAATTCCACGTCGGGCGACCGCGGCGTGATCGAAGTCGTGTCGACCGACAGCGACACGGTGTTCGACGGCGGCGGCAGCCACGCCATTTCCATCGGCGGCTTCGTGCACGTGGATGCCGGCGCCACGCTCAAGCTAATCGGCACCATCGACCTCGCGGCGCAGGGCAACAACGGCACCATCGATCTCGCTCAGACCGGCACCGGCAGCGGCGCCATCGGCGCCGATCTCGCGATCTGCGGAACGGTGACGCTGACCGGCTCCGGCGGCATCACGATGGAAGGCGGCGCCGCCGAAATCACCGCCGCAGCCCCGGGCGCGGCGCTGCACAACGCGGCCTCCATCGTCGGCGCCGGCAGCATCGGCGTTGGCGACAATGATCTGACTCTGGTCAACGAGTCGCGCGGCGTCATCAATGCCAATAACGCCTCAGCCGACAGCCTGACGATCGACACCGGCGGCAACACCATCACCAACCATGGCACCCTGGAGGCGAGCGGCGGCGGTACGCTGGATATCGTAAGCCACGTCGACAACAGCTCCGGCACGCTAATGGCGACGTCCGGCGGTGTGCTCGACATCGAGAGCGCCATCTGCGGCGGCGCTGCCACCATCCACGCCGGCACGCTGGAATTCGACGCGGCGTCGAACGTCAACGTGACGTTCGATAATGGCTCGGTGGCCTCACCGACCTACGGCACCCTGGTGCTCGGCGACCCGGCAGATTTCAGCGGCACCATTGCCAACTTTACCGGAACCAGTCCGGACGCGAATCACTCCGACACGATCGATCTGGCCGACTTCAAAGCTTGCAACACAACGCTGAACGCCACCTACAATGGCGACGATGGCATCACAACGCTGTGCGTGGTCGATACGACAGATGACCTGTCGGCCACGCTGAAATTGATCGGTTTATACTCGACAGGCAATTTCACGATTGCGAGCGATGGCAAGGGCGGCATCGACATTTTCGATCCGCCGACAACGGGTGCCACGGACGCGCCGGCGACGGCAACGGCCCCCCCTAGCAACGATCACGCCACGGCGTCGGCCAGCCAGAATGGGACCGACAATGCTCCGGGCACGGTCAACGCGGCGGCGTTCGGCGGCGACCAGTCCTCGACAGTGACCTCGGACGTTCATAACGGCAGCAACGCTACCCCCGCGACCAACGAGTTGGCGCCGCCGACCGGTGTCCTTGCGCCGGACAGCGGCCAGGTCGCCGGTGCGACGGGCGAGGCGGCATTCGGTAGCGATCAGGCCGCCGTTGGCAATTCAGGTGAAGCCGATGCTGGGGCGCTGACGAATGGATCGAATGGCGGCGTTACTACCCAGACCCTGTTGTCATCACTTCTGAATGTGTTGACCAATAATACGTCGCCGACCGCTGGCGTCGCGCCCAATGCACCGGTGCTTGGCAGCGAGCACGTGACGGATTCGACGATCGTCGACGGATCGGACGCTGCCAACGGCGCGGACACGTCTTCGGCGCCGCCTACGACACCCGCCAACGAACATGCCGTGGCACCGGCCTCCATCACGTCCCCGCCACCCGCCGAGTTGTCGACGCTTACATCGGCGACGTTCGGCGCTTCGAGCAACGACAGTTTCGCCTTCCACCCGAATCTCGGCGGCGATACGGCGCAGAACACCCCTGCGATCGAGCTCGCTCACAGCAATGTTCAAGCCAGCGCGCCGGCGCCTGCCTCGATCGCTCCGGAGTTTCACCAGGAATTCGCCTTCGATGCCATCCACCAGGACGACACGCACCTTGCCGCGACCGTGGACCAATTCCACCAGATGGCGGCGAACTCCACCTTGCTGCACTGAGCAGCATCCGGAAAATGCCTCCCCGGACTTGATCCGGTGAAGCAGGCCGGTTTTCCGAAAAGATCATGCTCCACTAAAATGCCGCCGCTGCGGCACGCGTCGATCTCATCGTGCGCCGGCGGCGCCGGCGGGTTTTTGCGGTGGCAATGTCGGACGTCATCTTTTCCGGACGCCGCGCGCGGCGAGGCGAATAGGCCGTAACGCGCCGCTCACGCCCCCTCATTGGGATCGTGATAGAGCTCGCCGACAATCCCGGTCAGTCCGGGCTTCGCCTTAAGCAAATGATAACGGCCGTCGCGGTCGCGGCCGAGGCGGCCGTTCTGGCGCAATTCGTCGAGCGCGCAGGCCACTTCGCGGCCGTCCTCGGAGCCGAGCGACTCGACGATGTCGGCATAGAACATCGGCGCTGCGCCGAGCGCCTGCTCGACGGTCTGGTAGCGCGCCGGTCCCTTGAAGATCTTTGCCGCGGCGCGGGTCAGCGGAATCTGGCCGTCGCGGCCGAACGGCTTTGTGCAATCGAAGCCGGATTTGGCGCCGGTGCGCCGGCCGTTGAGCGACGGGTCCATGGTCATGCCGAGCATGCCTTGCAGGACGACAAGGTCCTGGTCGGCTTGGAAGCGGGTGCCGAGCGCCCAGTCCACCTGGCGGTCGTCGTGGATGTCGATGTCCTCGTCGAACACATAGACGTGCTTGAGCCGCATGATACCGCCGAACAGGGCGTGGATGGCCGAGCGCGCCTCGCCGAAACTCCTCTGCTTGATCGATACCCGCAATGTGTTGGCGCCGCCCGAAACGCTACGCAGATAGACTGCGACCGGCTCGCGCACGGCGCCTTTGAGAATGCGCATGGCTTCGGCTTCGGTGCGCATGGCCGAAATGTTGGCGCTGTCGGTCTGGTCGAGCATGAAGGCCGAGCCGTGCAGCAAGGTGTGATGCAGCACGTCGCGGCGCATGGTGATGGCGGTGCAATGGAACACCGGGTCCATGTGGATGGCGCCGTAATAGCCCATATATTCGCCGAACGGCCCTTCCGGCTCGACATAGCCGCGCTCGTCGAGATAGCCCTCGAGCGTCATCTCGGCGTCGGCCGGAACGAGAATATTGTTGGTGAGGCTTTTCACCACCGGCGCCGGCTCGGCGCGAAAGCCGGCGACCAGCGCCAGCTCATCGCCCGGCAGCCGCGTGGTCGCGGCGAAGAAATCGAGCGGATGAGCGCCGACCGTGAACGTCACCGGCAGCTTCTCGCCGCGCGCCACGGCGGCGGTGTAGATGCGCTTGAGATCGGACGGCGCGGTGACATTGGTGCCGCATTCGGTGCGGTTGCGCAGGCTCAAGCGGCGGCAGCCGACATTGCGGCGGCCGGTCGCCGGATCGATGGTGTAGTCGATGGCGGAACTGCAATAGCAGCTGCCGTCAAAGGCGTGCTGCGGATGGAACGGCAGCTTGGTCAGATCGACGTCCTTGCCGGTGATCTTGATGTCGTGCACCGGGGCGTCGCCGGACGGCACCTCGACCAGCGGCTGGGGGCTGGCGAGCCTTCGAAAATATTCGTCGTAGAGCTTGTCCTCCGAGGTCTCGAAGGCGGCGGCGAGGCGTTTGCGGTTGCCCGCAGTTTTGGCGACCAGTTCGACCTGCTCGGGGCCGGCTTTCTTGAACAGCACCGCCTTGTCGGTGCGCTCGATGATCGGGCTCAAGCCGGTGAGCGGCACTGGTTTGTCGTGGATTTCGACCTCGCCGAGTTCGATCAGGCGCTCGACGAAGCTGCGCAAGCGGTATTTGTCGAAATCGACGGCGGCGGCGTGGGTCATTGCTGGGGCGTGCTCCCGAACGGTCATCGCAATGCCTCGGGGCGAAACCACCCGCGAAGCCTTATGGGAGAACTGACACCAGGGGCAGTAGGGGAGTCAATTGCGGGAGAACGGCGCTCCGGTCGGTCGCTCTATGACGACTACTGGCCCCAGCCGAAGCGATAGTTCACGCCGGCACGGACCACGTTGTCGTGCATCGACACATTGTCGGTCGGCAGGCCGTTGCAACTGGTGCCGCAATTGAAGCGGCCGAGATCGACGTAGAGATACTCCGCTTTCGCGCTCCAATTGCCGGGCAACGCGAACTCGATGCCGCCGCCCGCGGTCCAGCCGGCATTGGTCTCGCTGGCGCCGGCAAAGCCCGGCGTCGCGGCGCGGATGTCGCCCACGGCGAGGCCGCCGGTGACATAGGGCAGCACGCCGCCGAACGCATAGCCGGCGCGGCCGCGCACGGTCGAGAGCCAGGTGTCGCTGGTGCTGCAGCCCGCCGGGCACAGCGTCGACGAATTGGTGCCTTTGAGGTTGGCCCAATCGATATCGCCCTCGATGCCGAGGACGGCGTTGCCGAGCTGCCAATTATAGCCGGCCGTGCCGCCGACCAGCCCGCCGGACAGCCCGATGCGATCGGAGCTGGTATCCCAATTGGAATGGCCCCAGCCGCCGCCACCGTTGATGCCGAGATAGAAGCCGCTCCAGTTATAGGCCGGCGCCATGGCGGGCGGCGGTGCCTTGTAGAGCGGAGCAACGGACAAGTCGGCTGCTGTGGCGCTTTGCGCCACGACCAGGGCAGCGACGGCAAAACATCCGGCGGCGATTGTCTTGATCATTGATCCAGCCTCACTGGCGTCGGCGCGTTTGCGGCGGCCGTTCGCTGATTCGACACTACACGAGCCATAGTTACGTTCGGCTTACCGCGTCGGGTAAGCCAAGTAAGCCAAGAGTGTCGCCCCCGCCGTGGCCGCGTACTCTATTGGCGACAAAGGCGAAATTGAGCCGTCCCAGGGGCCTCTTGATGACCGCGCTCGCGGCTCCGTCCGGGTTCCGGGCGTGGAACCCGGCTTGCTCCCGGATTTAAAGGTTAATGCGTTTGTTTCCTGCCGCGACGCTGGCAACCCTCGATCACGCCACACATAGTGACTTGAGCAGGGATCGCCCGTGGACAATTCCGACCGGAACGCAATCATGGTGTCACGCCGTCGCGCGCTGACGATGACCGCAAGTGCCATCGGGGCCGCGGGCTTGGCGGCTTTGCCGCGCGGCGCGGCTGCGGCCGCCGGCAGCGCGAGGCCGGGACGCATTGCTTACGGCGCCTGCGTGCGCCCCGAGCCGCTGGCGGCGGAGCGCGATTACCGCACCGCCATCCAAACCAATTGCCAGCAGATAACGCCGGAAGGCGGTCTGGTCTGGGGTCATCTGCGGCCGACGCGCGACCAGTACGATTTCGCTTCCGCCGACGCTTTTCTCGCCTTCGCCGAAGCCAACGAAATGACCATGCGCGGCCACACGCTGGTCTGGTACGGCGCGATGCCGGACTGGACCAAAAACATCCGCGGCGCCGGCGAGGCCAAACGCGAAATGACCACGCATATCGAACGCGTGGTGTCGCGCTATCGCGGCAAGATCAAAACCTGGCACGTCGTCAACGAGGCGATCGACGACACCAAGGGCGAGCTGCCGGGCTTGCGCCCCAATGTGTGGCTGGAAAATCTCGGCGATACATACATCGATCTCGCGTTCCGTACCGCGCATGAGGTCGATCCGGCGGCCGAGCTGATCATCAACGAGTACGACGTCGAAAGCGTCGACCCCGCCTCGCCGAAAAAGCGCGAAGCGTTCTTAAAGCTCATCCGCGACCTGGTCGGGCGCGGCGTGCCGTTGCACGGCGTCGGCCTGCAAGGCCACATCCGCGGCCAACACGAGATCGACCGCGATGGCCTTTATAATCTCGTCGCCGAAATCCATTCGCTCGGCTTGTCCGTCCATGTCACCGAGCTCGATGTGATCGACCAGGACTTGCCCGGGCCGATCGCGCAGCGCGACGCCATCGTCGCCTCGCGCGCGCAAGATTTCCTCGACGCTATCGCCACCGCCGCCACGCCGAAGGTCATCGCCACCTGGGGCATCACCGACCGCTATAGCTGGGTGCCGATCTGGTACAAGCGCAGAGATGGATTGCCGAACCGGCCACTGCCGTTCGACGCGGATTATCGGCCGAAGCCGCTGTGGAATGTGATCGATTATTACTGCAGCCAATAAGCGTCTTCACCCATACGTCTTCAACACATGCCGGGCGATGACCATCTTCATCACCTCGGTGGCGCCTTCGGTGATGCGGAAGCTGCGCTGCTGGCGCCAGAATTTTTCGATCGGCAGGTCGGTAGTGAGCGCAATGCCGCCGTGGATCTGCATGCACATGTCGGCGGCCTTGAACGCCATCTCGTCGGCGAAATATTTGCAGACATAGGCGTCGTTGCGGGCGTCCTCGCCTTTGTCGAGGCGGGTAGCGGCCTTGTAGACAAGCATCCGCGCCGCTTCGAGCTCGACATACATGTCGGCGAGCATCCACTGGATCGACTGGCGGTCGGCCAGCGGCCGGCCGAAGGTCGAGCGCTGCTTGGCGTAGGATGCCGCCAGCTCGAGGCAGCGCTCGGTGACGCCGAGCGCGCGGGCGCCGTGGCGCACCCGGCCGGCGCCGAGCCATTGCTGGGCGTGGCGGAAACCGTCGCCTTCCTCGCCGACGCGGTGGCTCACCGGCACGCGCACGTTCTCCAGCACGATCTCCCAGGGCTGGTCGCCCATCATGGTCTTGTATTGCGTGGTGAGTTTCACGCCCGGCGTGTCCATGTCGACGATGAAGCAGGAAATGCCGCCGTGCGAGCCCTTGGCGCGGTCGGTCGCCGCCATCAGCTGCATGAAATCGGCTTCGCTGGCGCCGGTGATGAAGCGCTTGACGCCGTTGATGACGTAATGGTCGCCGTCGCGCACCGCAACGGTGCGCATGCCGCCCGGGTCTGAGCCGGCATCGGGCTCGGTCTGGGCGAAGCAGGCTTTCTTCTCGCCGCGCACCGACGGCAACAGATACTTCTCCTTCATCTCGCCGGTGAGCGAATAGAGGATGGCGCGCACGCTCGGCCCGGTGATGCCGCCCATGCCGCGCGCCGGCAGCGCCACCGAGCGCGACAGCTCGGTCTCGACGACGGAACGCGCCAGCACCGAAAATCCGGCGCCGCCATATTCCTCGGGGATGTCCATCTTCCAGAAGCCCAAATCCTTGGCGCGCTGGCAGAAGCGCTCGTAATATTCCGGCTTGAGTTTTTCAGTGTCGGTCGAGGCTTCGCGCTCGACCGGAATCATCTCGTTGTCGACGAAGCGGCGCAGTGCGTCTTTGAAGATGCGCAGCTCTTCGGGAAGCTCGAAGTCCATCAGATATTCTCCTTGCGCCAGGCGACGCGCACATCGACCGCAACTGCGCCCTGCGGCCGCACGATCAGTGGATTGATCTCGATCTCTTCGATTTTGGCGCGGTGATCGAGATAGAAGCGGCCGAGCGCCAGCGCGGTCGCTTCAAGCGCCTCGCGGTCGGCCGGCGGCTTGCCGCGATAGCCGGCGAGCAGTTGGCTGAGCTTGAGGCCATCGATCATAGCGGTCACGTCCCGTGCGCTCGCGGGAAGTAGCCGCAGCGCTGCGTCGTGCAATAAGCTCGACCATGATGCCGCCCGAGCCGATCAGCAGTAGCGGACCGTAGAGCGGATCGGACTGCGCGCCGACGATCGCCTCGATGCCCGACACCATTTCCTGAACGAGAAAACCGTCGATCTTGGCGTCCGGATGCGATTTTTCGGCCGACGCCACGAGGGCGTCGGCGGTGGCCAGCACGTCTTGGCGGTTGGCGAGATTGAGCTGAACGCCGCCGGCCTCGGTCTTGTGCACGATGTCGGCGGAGCGGATTTTTAGCGCTACCGGAAATCCGATCGCCGCCGCGGCGTCGGCTGCCTCCTGCGCGCTCGCCACCGCGCGGCTTTGCGGTTGCGCAATGCCATAGCGCGCGAGCGTTGCATCGAGCGTGGCGGGCGTCAGGTCGCTCGGCGACGCCGGCTCCACAATGGCCGGTGCACGGCCGCTGCGCTGGGCGAAAAACCACAGCGCGTTGATGGCGCGCAGCGTCGGCTCAAGACCTTGCAGGAACGGAAAGCCGGCCTTTTCCTGGATATCGAGTCCTTCCTGCGTCACCTGATGCATCATGCGGCCGAACGCCAGCACCGGTTTGTCGGTCTCGCTCAACAGCCGGCGCAGCTGAGCGACGTCGTCCCAGACGCCGCCCTTGCCCGGCAGCGACGAAGCCCAGGCGACGATATCGATGCGGGGATCGCGCGCCACGATGGCGCACTGGTCGGCGGCCACCTTGAGCGTCGATGGGATGCCGACGTCGAGCGGGTTTTTCGGCGCAATGCCTTCCTGCATGTGCGGCATCAGGGCTGCATTGGTGGCGGCGCTGAATTCGGGCACCACCGCGCCTTCGGTCTCGGCATAGTCGTAGAGCAGATCGACCGTGCCGCCCGAAGTGGTGACGAAGCCGATGCGCGGGCCCTTCGGCAGCCGGCCGCACTGGAACGCCAGCGTGCACTCCACAAGATCGTCGAGCGAACGGCAATTGACGATGCCGTAGCGCTCGCACATCGCCAGATACGCCGCGTAGTCGCCGCCGATGGCGCCGGTATGCGAGCGCGCCGCCGTGCGCGATTTCTGCGTGGCGCCGGTCTTGATCGCCAGCACCGGCTTGCCGGCTTCGAGCGCGCGCCCGGCGGCGCGCATGAAAGCTTGCGGCCGTCTTATGCCTTCGATGAACAGCACGATCTGTTTGGTGTGCGGATCGTCAACCATGAAATCGAGGAAGTCGGCGAGGTCGAGATCGGCTTCGTTGCCCGACGACACCGCATAGGAAAAACGCAAGCCGCGGTCGGAAGCGCTTTTGAGCCAGAACTGCATGGTGCCGCCGGACTGGAAAATCCCGGCGACGGGGCCGGGCGGCACCTTGCACAATTCGGTGTTGGGATAGGCGAACAGTTTTTCGCGGTAGCTGTAGGAGCCCATGCAGTTCGGGCCGCTGACGCGCAACTTGCTGCCGGCGAGAAAATCTTTGAGCCAGGCGCCGCGCGTCCGCGACGGCTCGCTTTCGCCATCGCCGACCGCGGACGCATAGATCGTCGCCGATTTGACGCCGGCGGCCTCCGCGTCGGTCAACACATCGGCGACATTCGCCGCCGGCACGATCACCATGGCATGATCGACCGGCTCGCCGATCTCGCGCAGCGAAGGAAAACAGCGTTCGCCGTAGACCTGCTGCTGCCGCGGATTGACCAGATGGATTTTGCCGCCGTAGCCGTTTTGGCGCAGATTGCCGAAAATCTGGCTGGCCCAGCGCGCCCGCTCGGAAGCGCCGACGATCGCCACGGACGCAGCCCGCAACATGCTCGCCGGCGACCGCAACACGCTGTCACTGCCCGCCACGCTTGCTCCCCGTGTCCCGCTTGGTCTTGCCCTGTCTGGTATCGTATTTCGCCGCGGCCGGCTATGCTCGCGCCGGCGACGCCGGTTTGCATGGATGGAGTAGCTTACGAATGCGTCTCGACCGCCTGGAAGGAAACCCCGACGGCCGCGTGGCCTGGGGCAGCGACATCGCCGCGCAGATGCTGCGCCGTTTCGGCATCAAGTATATCAGCCTCAACCCGGGCGCGAGCTATCGCGGTTTTCACGACAGCCTGGTCAATCATCTCGGCAACGAGAATCCCGGCATCATCCTTTGCCTGCACGAGGACCATTCGGTGTCGATCGCCCACGGCTATTCGAAGGCGACCGGCGAGCCGATGGCCTGCGTGCTGCACTCCAATGTCGGCCTGCTGCACGGCATGATGAGCCTGTTCAACGCCTGGTGCGACCGCGCACCGCTGTTCGTGCTCGGCGCTACCGGGCCGGTGGCCGCGGAAAAACGCCGGCCGTGGATCGATTGGATTCATACCTCGCGCGACCAGGGCGCTTATATCCGCTCCATCATCAAATGGGACGATCAGCCGACTTCGCCCGATGCGCTGGTGGAGTTGATGACGCGCGCCAACATGCTGACGCGCTCGGCGCCAACCGCGCCGGTCTACATTTGTCTCGACGCCGGTTTCCAGGAGCAGAAGCTCGACAAGGAACCGGAATGGCCCGATGTGACGCGTTTCAAGCCGCCGGCGCCGCCGCGGCCGTCGAAAGAATCCGTCGATGACGCACTGGCGCTGCTGCAAGGCGCGCAGCGCCCCGTCATCATGTTCGGCCGCGGCTCGCGCAAGCCTGAATTCTGGGCGCCGCGCATAAAACTCGCCGAGCGGCTCGGCGCTTGTGTCGTGACCGACCTCAAGCAGGGCGCCACATTCCCGACCGATCATCCGGCGCATTACTGTCCGCCGTTCAACGTGCTCGGCAAGGATGCGCGCGAATTGTTGTGCGAAGCCGATGTCATCGTTGCGCTCGATTGGGTCGATCTCGGCGGCGCGCTGCGCCAGGCGAAGAATGTCGGTACCGTGACGGCGAAGGTCATTGCCTGTTCGCTCGACCAGAACCTGCACACCGGCGCCAACATGGAATATCAGGCGCTGCCGCCGGTCGATGTAGCGATGGCGTCGACCGCAGACGTCGTGGTCGCCGAGCTCAACGACGTGCTCGGCTCCGGCCGCAAGAATCCGTGGAAGGTAAAAGTGCCGGCCAAGACCAAGGCGGGCAATGGCGCCGCCATTTCAATGGAGCAGGTCGCGGCCGCCTTGCGCGATCAGTTCAACGATCCGGAGAACGTCACCTTTTGCACGCTCGGCCGCGGCTGGCCGTTCGATATCTGGCCGCTGCAGAACGGCATGGCCTATCTCGGCAAGGACGGCGGCGGCGGCCTGGGCTCGGGCCCCGGCCTTTCGGTCGGCGCGGCACTGGCGCTGCATGACCAGGGCCGCCACGCCATTTCGATGCTCGGCGACGGCGATTTCTGCATGGGCGCCACCGCGATCTGGAGCGCGGCGCATCATCGCATTCCGCTGCTCGTTCTGGTCAACAACAACCGTTCCTATTTCAACGACGAGCTGCATCAGGAGAACGTGGCTCGCACCCGCGGCCGCGAGGTGAAGAACCGCTGGATCGGCCTGCGGCTGGAGGATCCGATGCCCGACATCGCCAAGCTCGCCGAAGCGCAAGGCGCCGTCGGCATCGGGCCGGTGACCAAGGCGTCCGACGTCAATGCCGCGATCGCCCGCGGCGTCGACGTGTTGAAAAAAGGCGGCGTCTGCGTCATCGACCTGCACGTCGATCCGCCGTCCGAGCGTCAAGCCAGCCACGCGCTCGGCCACCGCGCCACGGGAGAGTGAGCGCTGTTTCTGGCCCCTTCTTGGCTCTTCTTCGCCTTCTGCGGTCCGGTGCTGTGGGCCATCTCGGTGCATTTGGACAAGTATCTGGTCGAACGTTTCTTCAAGGACTTCAAACGTCGCCATCATGGTGCTGTTTACGGCGCTGGTCGTCGTGCTGGCGCTGCCGATCATCTGGTATTTCGAGCCGACGGTCCTTAATCCGAGCCTCGGCAGCATCGCGCTGATCGTTCTCGCCGGCATCCTCTACATGACCGGGATGCTGTTCTATCTGCGTGCCTTGCAGAACGAAGAGGCGTCGGTGGTGGCGCCTTTTTTCCAGACTGGGCCGCTGTTCGGCTATGTGCTGGCCTACCTCGTGCTCGGTGAGACGTTGTCGCCGCGGCAGTTGCTTGGCGGCATCTTGATCATCGGCGGCGCCTTGTTCGTCTCCATCCGCATCGGCCAGAGCATGAAGATGTTCAAGACAAGATTGGCGGTCTTGATGGTGGCCTGCGGCTTCATCATGGCGCTGGCGAGCCTGATCTTCAAAGTCTTCGCCCTGAAGGTGGAATTCTGGACCACGACGTTTTGGATGTTCGCTGGCGAAGGCATTTTCGGTGCCGCTTTGTTGACGATCCCATCGTATCGGCGGCAATTCATCGCGCTTCTTCGCACCAATACCGCGGCGCTGCTTTCGATCAACGCCTCCAACGAGCTGATCAATCTCGGCGGCGGCTTGGGCAGTCGTTATGCGCTGTTGTTCGCGCCGTTGAGCATCGTGCAGGCGATCGGCTCGACGACGACGTTGTTTGTGTTTGCGTTCGGCATCGTGCTAAGCGTTTTCTTCCCCGGCTTCGGCCGCGAGGATTTGTCGGGTCGTGAATTGGTGCAGAAGGGCGTTGCGGCGGTCATCGTCGCGATTGGCGTCGCGCTGGTGACGCGCTGAGGCAGTCGCGTGCGGGGGAGGGGGCGATGACGAACATGAGAACCGGCGCCGAGCACATCAAGTCGCTCAAGGACGGCCGCACCGTCTATATCGACGGCGAACTGGTCACGGACGTCACCGCACATCCGGCATTCCGTAACGCGGTGCTTGCCGCCGCCGAGCTTTACGACTTCCAGGCGCAGCCGGAGAACGTCGAGCTGATGACGTTTCAGCCGGACGGCTCCAACCGTCGTGTCAATCGCGGCTGGCAGATGCCGCGCAACTACGAGGAGCTGGTGCAGCGGCGCAAGGCCATGCAGGCCTGGGCGGCGCTGTCGTGCGGCTTCTGCGGCCGCTCGCCGGACCATCTGTCGTCGTCGCTGGTCGGCCAGCGCATGGGCATCGAGGTGTTCCGCAAGCACGGTGCCGCGCGCGCCAAGGCGGTCGAAGACTTTTTCGATTATGCCCGGCACAACGACCTTTACGTCAGCTACGTCATCATCAATCCGCAGGCCGAGCGCGGCAAGGATTGGGGCCAGCAGGCCGAGGAGCTGGTCGCCCGCATCGTCGACGAGGATTCCACCGGTATCACCATTCGCGGCGCCAAGATGCTCGGCACCGGCGCGGTCATGGCCAACGAGCTGTTGGTCGCCAACATGCAGCCGCTCAAGCCCGGCGAGGAGGACATCGCGTTCTCCTGCGCGCTGCCGATGAACGCCAAGGGCTTGCGCGTCTTGTCGCGCAAATCCTACGAGGCGCATGCAGTCTCCGTGTTCGACAATCCGCTGTCGTCGCGATTCGACGAGAACGACGCACTGATGTATTTCGACGACGTCAAGGTGCCGTGGGAGCGCGTCTTCGTGCATCGCGACACCGACATGTGCCGGGCGCAATTCCACGACACGCCCTCGCATGTCTATCAGAACTATCAGGCGCAGATCCGGCTCACGGTGAAGTTGACTTTCCTGGCCGGGCTCGCCCGGCGCATCACCGAAGCCATCGGCACCACGCGCATTCCGTCCGTCACCGAGCAGCTCGGCACGCTGGCGGCGCAAGTCGGCATGGTCAATTCCATGCTGTCGGGCATGGAGGCGTCCGGCGTGCAGGTCGGCGAATGGTACGTGCCGAACAAGCACTACATGTACGCGGCGCAGGTCATCACCCAGGAGCTTTATCCGCGCTTCGTGCAGAGCGTGCGCGATCTCGCCGGCGGCGCGCTGATCATGCTGCCGTCGTCGGCGGCCGATTTCGGCAATGCCGAGCTCGACGCCATCATCCGCAAGACCCAGCGCTCGGCGACCATGGAGCCGGAGCAGAAGGTCAAGGTGCTGAAAGCGGCATGGGACGCGATCGGCTCCGAATTCGGCTCGCGCCACACGCAATATGAGATGTTCTATGCCGGCGCCCGCTTCGTCACCTCGGGCCATAGTTTCCGCACCTTCAACTGGGACGCCGCCACCGGCATGGTCGACAATCTATTGTCGTCTTATTCGCTTAAAGGGGCGCTCGACGAATTGCGCAAATAGGCCGCGAGCCTATATTGTTGTGACGGTCACCGAGTGAGTGACACGCGATGAATTGGATCTCCAACGTCGTGCGGCCGAAAATCCGCAGCATCCTGCGCCGCGAGGTGCCGGAGAATCTGTGGATCAAATGTCCGGAGACCGGCCAACTGGTGTTCTACAAGGACGTCGAGGCCAACCAGTTCGTCATTCCCGGCTCCAACTATCACATGCGCATGAGCGCCGCGGCGCGGCTCAAATCGATGTTCGACAACCAGACCTGGTTCGACATCGCCGTGCCGGAAGTGCCGGTCGATCCGCTGAAATTCCGCGACGAGCGCCGCTATGTCGATCGGCTGAAAGATGCGCGCAGCAAGACCGGCCTCAACGACGCGGTGAAGCTCGGCTTCGGCCGGCTCGACGGCCTTGCCGCCGTCATCGGCGTGCAGGATTTCGATTTCATGGGCGGCTCGCTCGGCATGGCGGCGGGCGAGGCGGTGATCAAGGGTCTCGACACCGCGGTGGAGAAGGGCTGCCCGTTCGTGCTGTTCGCGGCTTCGGGCGGCGCGCGCATGCAGGAGGGCATCCTGTCGCTGATGCAATTGCCGCGCACCACCATCGCGGTGCAGCGGCTTGCGCGAGGCGCGCAGGCCCTACATCGTCGTGCTGACCAATCCGACGACCGGCGGCGTCACCGCGTCCTACGCGATGCTCGGCGACGTGCACATCGCCGAGCCCGGCGCGCTGATCGGCTTCGCCGGCCCGCGCGTCATCGAGCAGACCATCCGCGAAAAACTGCCCGACGGCTTCCAGAAAGCCGAATATCTGCGCGACCACGGCATGGTCGACATGGTGGTGCATCGCCACGAGATGCGGGCAACCATCGCCAGGCTGTGCCGGCTGTTGACCAAGGCGCCCGCGAGCGTGCCGCAATCGCGCGCGAGCCTGCCGGCGCCGGCGTGAGCGCGCCGCGTTCCGGCGCGGCGACGGTCGACGCCATCCTGGCGCGGCTGCTGGCGCTGCATCCCAAGCGGATCGATCTGTCGCTCGATCGCATCGAGCGCCTGCTCGCCGCGCTCGATCATCCGGAACGGCATTTGCCGCCGCTGATCCATGTCGCCGGCACCAACGGCAAGGGCTCGACCATCGCCTTCATGCGCGCGATCCTGGAAGCGGCCGGCAAGCGCGTGCACGTCTATACGTCGCCCAATCTGGTCCGGCTCAACGAGCGCTTTCGCATCGGCCGCGAGGGCGGCGGCAAATTCGTCGAGGATGCCGCGCTCGCCGAGGCGCTCGCCGAATGCGAAGCCAAGAACGGCGACGCGCCGATCACGGTGTTCGAGATCGAGACCGCCGCGGCGTTTCTGTTGTTCTCGCGCAATCCCGCCGACATTCTGCTTCTCGAAGTCGGGCTCGGCGGCCGGCTCGACGCCACCAATGTGGTCGAGCGGCCGCTGGCGAGCGTCATCACGCGGGTGTCGGTCGATCATCGCGATTTTCTCGGCGACACCATCGAGCAGATCGCCGCCGAAAAGGCCGGCATCCTCAAGCGCGGCGTGCCGGCGGTCATCGCCAGCCAGGTGCGCGAGGCGCTGGCGGTGATCGAGCGGCAGGCCGGCCGCATGCAGGCGCCGCTCAGCATCGCCGGCGAGAACTGGACCGCGACCGAGGAACGCGGCCGCCTGGTTTATCAGGACGACGACGGCCTGCTCGATCTGCCGGCGCCAAAGCTTTACGGCCGCCATCAGTTCGAGAATGCCGGCAC
Organism: uncultured Alphaproteobacteria bacterium; assembly: GCA_963831975.1. Lineage (GTDB taxonomy): Bacteria > Pseudomonadota > Alphaproteobacteria > Rhizobiales > Xanthobacteraceae > BOG-931. Next base: position 103,819 of record CAWHSO010000005.1, on the reverse strand, counting down.
GGCGATCGCGGCATTGCGCGCGGGCGGCTTGAAGCTGCCGGTCGCGGCGTTCGAGGCCGGCATGATCGCGCGTCGAATGGCCGGCGCGCATGCAGCGTCTGGCGCACGGCCGGCTTGCCGCCTTGCTGCCGCCGGAGAGCGAGCTGTGGCTCGACGGCGGCCACAATGCCGACGGCGGCCGCGCCATCGCCGACGCGCTCGCCGATCTCGAGGAGCGGGTGTCGCGGCCGCTGGTGCTGGTCGTCGGCATGCTGTCGACCAAGGACTGCGAGGGCTTCTTGCGCAATTTCTCGGGCCTGGCGCGCCGCGTCATCACCGTGCCGATCCATCAGGACAAGGCGGTGCCGGCCGAGGCGCTGGCCGGCATCGCGCAGACCATCGGCATTCCGGCGATCGCGCGCGACACTGTGGAGAGCGCGCTCACGGTCGCCGGCAAGCTCGATCTGCATCCGGCGCCGCGCGTTCTCATCACCGGCTCGCTCTATCTCGCCGGCGAAGTCTTGGCCGCCAACGGCACGCCGCCGGAGTAACTCGTCATTCCGGGGCCGAGCGCAGCGAGGAGCCCGAAATCCATAACCACTGCCGCTGCGAAACTGGCTCTGAGATTTATTCTTAGAGAATCGTGGTTATGGATTCCGGGTTCGCGAACTTCGTTCGCGCCCCGGAATGACGGGGCCTACGGCTGCCGCGACGCCGTGTAGGCCGCGATGGCGAGCATGTCGTCGACGTGAGCCGCTCCACCACCTGCTGCATCAGCGCCGACGAAACGCCGCCGCGCGAGCCGTCCTGGATGCTGAACAGCTGGCGCACCACGTAGTTGGCCTGCCGGCCGGCGATCGGCGGCACGTCGCCGAGCCCACGCAACGTCTGGCCGTGGCAGATGGCGCAGCGCACGGTTTTGTCGGTGTCGGTCGTGACCAGCGCCTGCCCCTTGGCGATGCTGCCCTTGGGCACCAAGGCGACGAAGCCGGAGCGTGGATCGCGGTTGAGCACGACAGTCTCGTCCTCCGGGATTTCGATGATGCGGTTGCCGATCGGCTCGGTCGCGCCGCCGGGCAGCCGCAGCCTTTTGTTGCCAGGGCCCACATAGGTCTTGGGCACGGTGTCGGTCTCGACCACGCGGATCCACGGCCGCGGCTTGAGCGACGCGAAATAATCGGCGGCGGCGTGCACGTCCTCTTCGCTGATCGCCTTGGCGATGGTCGTCATCGAGCCGGAGCCTTTGCGGGCGCCGCTCTTAAAGTCGATCATTTCGCGGACGAAATAGCCCACGGGCAGCGCCGCGATATAGGCCGATTCGTCGTGGCCGGTACCGGTTGGCAAGTGGCAGGAGCCGCAGGCGCGCACCGTGGTGCCTTCGCCATGGGCGACGATCTGCGGCATCGGCGGATGCAGGTCGGGATACCAATCGGGCGGATTGAACAGATCGTCGATCTGTTTGCGCGTATAGGACTTGTCGCTGCCCGGCACGGTGTGGGGCTGCGTCGTCGGGCGGCAGCGGCGGCTGCACCTTGTCGGTCACCGGGAAGGCCCAGTCGGGCCGCTCGGCCGCATAGGCCAGCATTAGGGCCAGCATTGGCGCAAGCCCGATCAGCAACGCGCATAGCAATCCGCGCATGATTCCTCCCCCACAACCGGGGGCCATTATTTCAGCGTTATGTCGATCTCGCAATTCATCTTGCGCCGAACCACAGCATGCGGCGGTGACGAAGGTTTAGGGCTTTGCGGGCACCATGTGGTCGGTCCGGGGAACCCGATGTCCAATTGGCAAGACCTAAAAGCGGAAAGAAATCGCCAATCGGTCGCGCGTCTCACCCGGGCATTGCCGAAGATTTTTCCGTCGGTCGTGTTGTCGCGGGCGCTCGGCCGCCCGTTCGTGCCGCCGACGCCGCGGCTGGCGATCAATTCCTATTGGCGCGCGCATCCGCTGCGCGCCGATCGCCTGGCGCGGGCGCTCGCGGGCAAGAGCGGCGCGCCCGACACCTGGACCTGGCGTCTCGCCGATAAGCGCAAGAGCGGCTTGCCGGCGACGTTCCGGACGCCGCCGGCGCCCTATCGCGAAACCGAATATGCGCGCGGTCCCGGCTTTTGCTGCGTGTGCGGGCAGCCGGTTTTCCGCTTCGGCTGGCATGTCGATCTGTGGGGCGGCGGCCCGAACAAGAACGCCACCTGGCACTGCGCCTGCGTGATCGCCTGGCAGTTCTGGAACGCGCCGAGCGGCGAAGCGCCGCTGCTGCGCCGCCTGCAGGCGCGGCGCTGCGCCGAAGGCGGCGGGCGCTTATGGAAATCCGCCGAGATCGACCACCGCGTGCCGTTGTTCCAGGTGTGGAGCGAGCATCGCGATACGCCGTGGCCGGCGCTGCTCGCTTTTTGGGGCTTGCCGAACCTGCAGGTGATCAATCGCGACGCTCACGTCGCCAAATGCGCAAGCGAGGCGCGCGACCGCAGCGTCGCGCGGCGCTTGACGACGGCGATTACACCATGATCTCGCCGAGATTGATGCTCGCGCCGAGGTTGGCTTCGACGGTCTTGGATCGGCCGCCGGCGAAAATCTGCACGGTATAGCGGCCGGAATTCTCGTCGAGCTTGTCGAATTTGAAGTCGCCGTAATTGTCGGTGGTCGTCACCGCGACCGAAACGCCGTCCTTGACCAGTTGCACGCTGGCGCCCTCGACGCAATCGACGACGCCGTTCTTGGTCTCGGCGACCGAGCCGCCGATGAAGCATTTGGAATAGCGCCACAGGTTGCGATAATAGACGCGCGGCTTCGCGTTCAGCTCCGGCTTCATCACTTCGAGGTGTTCTTCGCGCGCCATGCGCGCCATCTCCTCGTCCTCGACCTTGATGGCGCGCATGGCGCCGGTCGGGCAGGATTGCTGGCCGCGGGTCTGCTCCCAGCCCTGGTCGATCAGATGGGCGTCGAAGGTCCAGGCCTGCGGCAGCTGCTGCTCCTCGTTCCACCAGATGTGGCCGTAGGGGCAGGCGTCGACGATCTGCTTCTGGCCCTTGGCCTTCACCGGATCGATGATGACGATGCCGTCCTTGCGCTTCTTGATGGCGCCCTGCGGCGCCGCCTTGATGCAGGGCGCGTCGTCGCAGTGATTGCACATGGTCGGAACGTAGGCGATGTCGATCATCGGGATCTGCCCGCGTTCCTTCTGCAGGATGTTGATCCACTTGTGGCCGTGCTTCGGCATCGGCGCCGAATAGCCGGGCCAGTCATTGCCGACATATTCGTCCATGGCGGCGAGCGTGCACAGATTGCAATTGGTGCACTCGGCCACGTCGATGATCATGTTCCATTTTTTCATGGCTTCATTTCGCCGGCACGAGGTTGGCTTCCTTGAGCGTGCGCTTGATTTCCTTGTCCTTCTCCATCGCGGCGAACGCCGCCGACATGTGCTCGATGCGGCCGTCCCACAGCTCGATCTGCACCAGCGAATTGGCGCCGGCGAGCGAATGGGTGGACTTGGTCTGGGTGCGCTCGGGGGTGAGCAGGTTGAGGCAGCCGCCGCGATCGACCGATTTTCCGGGCTCGCCCATCGGATCGTAGATCGCGGACAACTCGTAGCCGTGCGCGACGCCGCGCGGCAGCCGCTGCGTCGGCAGCGCCGCGCAGATCACCGCGCCGCGGTCGTTGAACACTTTGACCAGGTCGTGCTTGTTGATGCCGCGTTCCTTGGCATCCTCCGCATTCATGCGCATGATCCAGTAATAATAGCCGTCGACCTTGACGCGATGGTCCTCGATGTTGAGCAGGAACGAATCCTTGCCGTCGCCCTGGGTGTGGAACGAATATTTGGAGTGCGGCGTGAGCAGTTGCAGCGGATAGCGCTCGAACAATTCGCCGGAATGCGCGCCCTCCCATGACGGCTCGTATTTGACGATCGGCGGCCGCTCCGGATCGTTGAAGCGCTTAAGCGAATTGCACTCGAATTCGAGCTTGCCGGATTGGGTCTGCAAGCCCGCGCAGATATTCCTCGGTGTAGTCGGACGGCAGCGGCTGCGCCTCCGGCACGTCCTTCTTGCGGTTCTCGAAGAACCAGCGGAACGACACCGGCGCGCGCAGCTTCTCCTTCTCGGCCGGCACCACGAAATAGCCGCGCTTGAGGAATTTCTTCCACGACATCATTTTCGGCATGTCGGAGGCGAGATAGACCCGCTTGACCCAGTCGATCTCGTTGCAGCCTTCGGAGAAATAATTGGCGAGGCCGAGCGGCTTGCACAGCTCGTTGAAGATCCAGAAATCGGATTTCGATTCGCCCTGCGGCTTGATCGCCGGCGCCTGGAACACGATGACGCGGTGATTGAGCTGCTGCTGGCCGTGGTGGCCGTAGCCGCCGAGCCCGGCCCATTCGCTGATGTCGGTGCGCTCGAAATTGGTGCACGCCGGCAGGATGACGTCGGCGAACTTCGCTTCGCCCTCGAACCAGATCGACTGGTTGACGACGAATTCGAGATTCGGCGACTGATACATCTTCACCCAGCGATTGGTGTTGTTCATGGTCGAGAGGATCGAGCCGCCGTATTTGTAGAGCATGTGCACCGGCGAATGGCCGGGCGCCGGATAGGCAAAGCGCGCGAACTGGTGCTCGATCGATTTGCCGACCCACGGATAGCCTTCGGCTTTGCCGTCGATGATCGCCTCCGGCACGAAAATGCGCGGGATGCGCTGGCCGTTGGAGTTCATGGTCGGCAGTTGCGGCATGCGCTGGTAGAGCTCGACCGGCATCGCGGTGTTTTCCAGATCGCCCGACATGCCGCCGTCGGCGTAGCCGGGGAAATAGAAATTGAAGTCGATCGGCGTGCCCCATTGCAGGTTGCCCATATTGATGCCGGGCTTGCCGAGCCCCTGCATCGCGGTGAGGCAGACCATCACGCGCGCCCAGGGAATGCCGGTCTGGTTGCGGCAGGCGCCGCCGTGGCCGTTGCCCCAGCCGCCGGGCGCCAGATAGACGCGCTTCTTGCCCCACTCGCGCGCCAGCGCGCGCACGTCTTTCGCCGGAACGCCGGTTTCCTTCTCCTGCCATTCCGGCGTTTTCGCAATGCCGTCGTCGTCGCCGAGCAGATAGGCTTTCCACTTGTCGAAGCCGACGGTGTGGGTCTCGACATAGGATTTGTCGTAGAGGTCTTCCTTGATCCAGACGTAGGCGATCGCCATCGCCATCGCGACCGAGGTGGTCGGCTTCGGCGCGAACCATTTGCCGGGCAGGAACTGCGCGGTCGCGTTGTAATACGGATCGACGTGGACGACCTTGATGCCGAGTTTTGGATCTTTCAGCCACTGCCGGCGCGTGGTGCCTTCCTGCGCGCCGTAGGAGCCTGAGGTCGATTCCGGGTCCGCCGCCCACGACACGATCATGTCGCAGTTCTGCAAGCAGTCCTCGACGGTGCCGTAGGTCTCCGACTGGCCGACGCGCAGCGTGTGGCCCCAGTGATGCACCGCGCCCCAGTACCAGCCTTCCCACGAAGTCGGGATTGTGGTGGATGCGCGTCATGCCGACCGCATTGGCGAAGCGGAACAGCGCCGAGAGGTAATAGCCGATATTGCCCCAGGTGTGATGCGAGCCGTGCGAGAAGGTGATGGCGCCCGGGCCGTATTCGCGCTTCTGCCGCTTGATCTCGTCGGTGACGAGCTTGATCGCCTCGTCCCAGGAGATGCGCACGTAGCCCGACTTGCCGCGGTTCTGCGGATTGCGCTCGCCGTTCGGATCGAAGTCGACGCGCTTCATCGGATAGAGCAGGCGGTCGGGCGAATAGACGATCGACTTCGCGTTCTGGCCGTGCGGCGCCAGCGTGGTCTTGCGCGGCGGCGTGAGCTTTTCGCCCTTGGCCTCGATGGTCCACGACGCGCCGTCTTCTTCGGTCGAGGTCGATCGGCGTCATGCGCACGATCTTGCCGTCCTTGACGTCGACGAAGACCGGCCCGCCGTTGGTCATGTTGCAATAGCGCGTGATGCCGCCGGCGCAGCTTGGTGCCGTATTTGAGGCCGGCCGACTGGCTCATCATCAGCGTCTGCGCGAACCAGTTGGTCAGATATTCCGGGCCGTCGACGGTGAGGATGAAATCCTTCTGCGCGTTGATCTGGTCGAGCCAGTTGATCGGCGGCATCAGCAGCGAGGCGCCGATCTTGGCGTTCTTGAACATCAGCTTGATGTCGGGCTTTGCGTGCAGCCCGGCGCCGGTCGTGATCACGCCGTTGTTGAATTCGTACCAGCGCCCGATCTCCTCGTCGCGCGTCATGATCTGCGCGACGAGATTGTGCTCCTTCACCCGCGCCTTGAATTCCGGGTGCCGCCTGGCCGCATGTTTGAGGAGTTGCGCCGCGCCGAACAGGATGATCGGCAATTTGACCGTGGCAAACGCCATGGCTTCCTCCTCATTTCGCGCCAGCGCGCGTCGGCCGTTCCGCGCGGGGCATGTCCCTCAGGGGCGCGGGCGGCTCGAAGTAGGCGATTTTGCAATAATTCCGTCGCGATTGAAACCGGCTCTACCTCATAGCTGCTGCACTTAGACAGGAAAGGGCGCCGCGGTGGGCGCAATCTCCTCCCTCTCCCCAGCGGGGAGAGGGATGGGGTGAGGGGGCTCGGACCTATCGGCAAGTCCCGAACCCCCTCACCCCCACCCTCTCCCCTCCGGGGCGAGGGAGCCGCATGAGCGTGCGGCGCCGATCCGTACTTCCGAACTAGCGCACAACGATATTGTGCATCTCGCCCTGCCGGCCGGCGAGGAACAGCCGCATGTTGTCGACGATCAGCGGCATGATGAAATCCTCGTATTCGATGATGTAGCCGCCGACATGCGGCGTGATGAAGACGTTCGGCAGGTCCCAGAACGGGCTGTCGGCCGGCAGCGGCTCGGTCTGGAACACTTCGAGGCGCGGCGCCGGCGATGCGGCGCTCGCGCAGCGCCGCGAGCAGCGCCGCCTCGTCGACGGTCTGGCCGCGGCCGGCGCTGATGTAATAGGCGGTGGGCTTCATGGCCGCGAACACCGCGGCGTCGAACAGGGCGATATTGTCGGCGCTCGCCGGCAGCACGTTGATGAGGTAGTCGGCGCGGCGCGCGGCGTCGGCCAGCCGATCGGTCGGCACCATCTCGTCGAAGCCCGCGACCTGGCGCGGCGTGCGCGTGACGCCGATGACGTGCATGCCGAACGCCTTGAGCAGTTCGCCGATGGCGATGCCGACGACGCCGATGCCGACGATCGACCGCGGTCTTGCCGTGCAGCGTGCTCCACAGCCGCCGTTCCCAGAAATGCGCCTTCTTGTCGCCGACCTGGCGCACCGCGTCGCGGCTCACCGCCATCATCAGATAGACGACCTGCTCGCGCATCGGCGGGCCATGGATGCCGCGGCCGCTGGTGATCAGCACGTTCGGCTTGAGCGACGGACAGCGCAGGAAATGATCGACGCCGGTCGCCAGCGATTGAATCCATTTCAGCCGCGGCGCGCCGGCGAGCATGAAATCCTGCACCTCGATGCCGAACATGATCATCACGTCGATGTCGGAAAGATCGCCCGTCACTTCGGCCGCTGTTGTGGAACAGCGCGAATTGCAGCGCGGGAAATTCCGCGCGCAGCCGGTCGCGATACATTTCGGCATGAATATCGACGATGAGAACTTTGGTCATGAGCTGCAGGCAAGCCGAGGTAACTGCGCCGCATTGTTGAAGGCGATGTCGGCACGCACCGGCATCGGCCAGCGGCACGTGATCGATGAATTCGCCCGCCTCCTGCGCCGACTCGAACGGATGATCGGCGGCAAACATCACGCGGTCGCGGCCGAGCGCGGCGAGCGTGCAGTTGAGCGGCTCGGCCGAGCACATGCCCGACGTCGTCACCATGACATTCTCCCTGATGTACTGCGACGGCGGCTTGTTGAGCTTGAGGCCGTGAAACTCGGCGCGGCTGTCGAAGCGCCACAGCAGGAACGGCAGCGTCTCGCCGAGATGGCCAAGCATCAGCTTGCTGCGCGGGAAGCGGTCGAAATGTCCGCCGACGATCAGCCGCAACGCGTGCGAGCCGGTCTCAAAGCCCCAGCCCCACATCGGCCGCATCAGCACCTTGTAGCCGGACAGCACCGACGGCTGCGCCACGGGATCGGCCGGATGGATATAGATCACCGCGCCGAGCGCGTCGGCGCGCTCCCAGAACGGATAGAGCGCGGCGGCGTCGAGATATTGCCCGTGGGTATGGCCGTTGATCATGGCGCCGCAGAACTTGAGCTCGCGGATGCAGCGCTCCAGCTCGTCGGCCGCCGCCTTGGCGTCCTGCATCGCCAGGTGAGCGAAGCCGGAATAGCGATCGGGCCGCTTCTCGATTTCGCGCGCGAGAAAATCGTTGCGACTCGCGCGCCCTGCGCGTGGCCGTGGCGGCATCGCGCTCGGCCTGCACGCCGGGGCCGGCGATCGACAGCACCGACGCGCGCGATGCCGGCGCCGATCCATGCTTTGCAGGCGCAGCTCGCCGAAATCGGTGAGATTGCGAAAGAAGTATTCGCCGCGCTCCGGCGCGACTTCGGTCATCGTCGGCCGCCAGTAATCGACCAGGCCGGGCGACAGAAAATGCTCTTCCAGCGCGATTTTTTGGACCATGCGTTTCCTCGGCTGTGTCCTCTGTCACCCGTTGCCAGGGCCGGTCTATATCCGATATCCGGTGCAATGGTATACCGCCCAATGCTATAAGCGTCGCAACGCGTGGGCGTGCGAGGGAGGAGTTGCGTGGTCAAGAAGATACGCGGCGTGGCGTTGGAGGAAAACCTCAACAATTCGATGGGGCTTGAGTTCTACAACCTGTCCCATCGCTTCGGCTACCAGTCGCCGAACTGGCCGTATTTCGAAGACGTCAAGATCGAGCGCATCCATTACATGGCGAAGTCGGGCGTGCTGTCGCAGCGCATCACGACCTCGATGCACAACACCACCCACATCGACGCGCCGGCGCATGTGGTGCAGGGCACGCCGTTCATCGACGAGGTGCCGCTGCCGCATTTCTTCGGCTCCGGCATCGTGATCTCGATCCCGAAGAAGAAATGGGAGCAGATCACCTACGACGATCTGGAAAAGGCGGCCGGCAAGATCGTGCGGCCGCGCGACGTGGTGATCGTCAATACCGGCTGGCACAAGCTCTACGAGGACAGCGAGGATTATTTCTGCCGCGCGCCGGGCTTCGTGCCGTCGGCCGGCGAGTGGTTCGTCGAGAAGAAGGTCAAGGTCGTCGGCCACGACACCCAGGCCAACGATCATCCGCTCGCGACCGCGATCGGCCCGCAGCGCAACGGGCCGCTGCACCCGCATCTCGCCGAGGAATACAAGAAATGGTCCGGCGGCCGCGACTGGAAAGAGGATTTTCCGGATTGGGAGCCGGTGCACCGCATCCTGTTCAAGAACGGCATTCTCGGCATCGAGAATGTCGGCGGCGATATCGACAAGGTCACCGGCCGGCGCTGCACCTTCGCGTTGTTCCCGTGGAACTGGGAGCGCGGCGACGGCTGCATCATCCGCCTGGTGGCGATCGTCGATCCGAAGGGCGGCTACCGGATCGAGAAAGGGGAGAAGTTCTGATGATCGTGCGCAAATTCTCGGAAGCGAAATCCTACGAAGCGCCGAACCATCGCGGCTATAAATCGTTCCGCGTGTTCGGCGCCGAGATGGGCGGCTCGCAGACGCTGGTGTTCGGCATCTCGCATTTCCTGCCGGGCGGCGGCGCCGGGCCCGACGCCTCGCCGCCGGAGAAGATCTATTACGTGCTGGCGGGCGAGCTCACGGTGATCGCCGGCGGCAAGGAGACGGTCGCGCAGGCGGGCGACAGCGTCTACATCGGCCCGAACGAGAGCCGCGAGATCATCAACCGCAGCAACGAGGTCTGCACCATCGCGGTCGCGGTCGCGCCGGTGAAGTGACGCGATCACTCCTCACGCCTGCAGGGGCGAGCGACGCAGCGAAGCGAGCGGTCGAGGCAGTCGCCGCCTGCGCAAGCTGATGGCGCTGGACGCCCCGCCTTACCTCCCCCGCAGGGGCAGGACAAGTTGAAAACGTGTGAGTCATCATGTCCGAAGACTTCCTGAAAAACCCGCTGTCCCTGTTCGACGTCAAAGGCAAGACCGCGATCGTCACCGGCGCGACCGGGGCGTTCGGCGCGCTGGCCGCGCAGGTGCTGGCCGGCGCCGGCTGCAATGTCGTGCTCGCGGCCGGCGGCGCCGAGGCGCTGAAGAAAGTCGCGGCCGAGTGCGAAAAGCTCGGCGCCAAGGTCGAGGCGGTCAACATGCGGCCGAGTTCGGCGGCGAATTGCGACAAGATCGTCGAGGCGGCGGTGAAGCGCTTCGGCGGCGTCGATATCCTGGTGCTGCGCCGCCGGCATCAACAAGGTGCAGAAGATCGTCGATCAGCCGCCCGAGAGCTTTTGCCGAAGTGATGGACGTCAACGTCACGCAGTCCTGGCTGATGGCGCGCGCCGCCGGCAAGCAGATGCTGGCGCAGGGCCGCGGCGGCAAGGTCATTTTCATGTCGTCGGCGCGCGGGCTGCTCGGCCATCCGGCCGGCTACACCGCCTATTGCGCGTCGAAATCCGCGATCGACGGCATCACCAAGGCGCTCGGCTGCGAATGGGGCGACACCGGCATCACCGTCAATGCCATCGGGCCGACGGTGTTTCGCTCGCCGCTGACCGCCTGGATGTACGAGGACAACGAGCGCGCGACCGCGGTGCGCAAGGGCTTCATCACCCGCGTGCCCAAGGGCCGCCTCGGCGAGCCGTCCGACCTCGCCGGACCGCTGCTGTTCCTCGCCTCGAAGGCGTCCGACTTCTATACCGGCCACATCCTCTACGCCGACGGCGGCTACACGGCGGGCTGACGAATGGCGAAGGCGCGCATCGCCGTTGTCGGCGCCGGGCTGATGGGCCACGGCATCGCGCAGGTTTTTGCGCTTGCCGGCCACGAGGTGACGATCACCGACACGGTGGTGCAAAATCTCGACACGGCGACAGTCGCGCATCGCCGCCAACCTGCGCGACCTCGGCGACGACGAGAGCGCGGTCGACGCGGGTGCAGCCGTGCGCCGATCTCGCCGAGGCCGTGCGCGACGCCGATTACGTCGTCGAGGCGGTGTCGGAAAATCTGGCGCTGAAGCAAAAGCTGTTTGCCGAGATCGAGCGCCACGTGCGCGCCCGATACGATCCTCGCCAGCAATACCTCGGTGATCCCGATCACCTCGATCATGCAGGGGCTGAGCAGCCGCGAACGCGCGCTCGGCACCCATTGGTGGAATCCGCCGTTCCTGGTGCCGCTGGTCGAAGTGATCGAGACGCAATGGACCTCGCCGCAGGTCGATCGCCTGGACCATGGAGCTGCACGAGGCGGCCGGCAAGAAGCCGGCGCATGTGAAGAAAGACGTGCCGGGCTTCATCGGCAACCGGCTGCAGCACGCGCTGTGGCGCGAGGCGATCTCGCTGGTCGAGCACGGCATCTGCGACGCCGAGACGGTCGATGCCGTGGTCAAGGCCTCGTTCGGCCGGCGCCTCGCCGTGCTCGGCCCGCTCGAAAATGCCGACCAGGTCGGCACCGACCTCACGCTCGCCATCCACGACATCGTGCTGCCGGCGATCGAAAGCCGGCCCGGGTCCGTCGCCCTATCTGCAAAACCTTGTCGCCGACGGCAAGCTCGGCTTCAAATCCGGCGAGGGCTTTCGCAAGTGGAGCGCCGAGGAGCAGGCGGCGCTGCGCGCCAGGGTGATGCAGCATCTCAAAGCGACGCGGGATAACTAAAACCCTCCCCCATTCCGGGGCCGCGATAGCGGCGAGCCCGGAATCGCATAGTCGCGTGCGCTGGCAGGAACTCGCACGACTCGCTGCGCTATGATCCCGGCCTCCTCGCTGACGCTCGGCCCGCGGAATCGCCATCGCGCGCGCAACGCCGGCATGACTTCGTCGGCGAACAGCCCGATCGAGCGCAGGCACTCGTCGAGCGTCAGATCGCCGAAGGCGAACTGCCCGACGACGTAATTGCAGCCGGTCTCGGCAAGCTGCGCTGGCGAGGAAATCCGTCACCGTCGCCGGCGAGCCGGCGACGCCCTGGCCGCGCGCCATCAGCGCGTCGAAATCCGGCGGCCGCGGATGGGTTTGCGCGCGGCCGCGCAGGCGGAACAGATAGGTGAAGCTGCGATGCCAGACCGGATAGGCGCGGCGCGCGAGCCGCAGCGCCTCGGCGTCGGTTTCGGCGACGACGATGAAGCGGCCGAGCCCGAGCTTGGGCAGCGGCGCGCGCCGGATGCGGCGGCCGCCACGTCGCGCGATAGCGCTCGATGCGACAGCCGCGTTTCCGCGGTCGGATCGAGACTGACGACGTTGAGGTTGCGCCGCGCCGCGCGCTCGGCGCTGTCCGGCGCGTGCACGCCGTACCACATCGGCGGGTGCGGCTTCTGCAGCGGCTCGAGCTCCATCGGCACGTTGTCGAAGGCGAAATGCTTGCCGTGGAAATCGAGCGTCTTGTGCGTCAGCCCGCTGCACGATCACGTTCGACGGCCTCGGCATAGATGTCCTGCGCGCTCGCCGGGATCGACGCCGAAATATTCGATCTCGATCGGCGAGGCGCCGCGGCCGAAGCTGAGCTCGAGCCGCCCGCCGCTCATCTGGTCGAGCATGCAGATTTCCTCGATCAGCCGCAGCGGATGATAGAGCGGCAGCACGAAGACCATCGGGCCGAAGCGCAGCCGCCGCGTGCGCTGCGCCACCGCGGCGAGAAACACGTTCGGCGACGGCGCCATGCCGAGCGGCGTCGCATGGTGCTCGGCGAGGTGATAGGCGTAGAAGCCGGCGCGGTCGTACGCTTCGACGATCTTGAGGCGATCCTCGTAATAATCCGGCAGCGACGTGCCGGTGCGGTCGAGATGATCGAAGATGCCGAATTCCATTTTCTGCCTGTGTCGAAAACTGTAGCCCGGATTGAGCGAAACCGACGACCCGCAATGCCGCATGTCGGATGCTACGCGATCTGCAGCAGTTCGGTCGAGCGTGCGGCTGTCCGGCAGTTCGTCGAGCCCCATCACCGCCTCGATCAGCGCGTCCTGCTGCTTGGCCGCCATGACGCCGCGGGTCAGCTTGCGGAATTTGCCGACGATGTCGTCGGCGCTGGCGAACGATTGCTCGCTGCCGCGCGGCGCTTCGCGCGTCTCGCTCTCGACCGAGCCGTCGCGGAAATGCACCTCGACGCGCACCTTGTGCCGGTAGGCCGCGCCGAGCGCCGTGATCGCGGGATCGTGCACCACCTTCACCTTGCGCGAAAGCTTTATGCGCGCGTCGTCGTCGACGCAGTCCGGCGTGAACTCGTCGACGAACACGTCGCCTTCGATGAGCAGCGTGGCGACGCAGAACGGCAGGTTGAGCTGCGCCGCGGTCAGGCCTTCGGGCTGGTAAGGCCAGCCGACGTGATCGACCGTGACCTGCGAGCCGTGCACGACGATGCTGTCGATCTCGTCGAGCGTGAACGGGCGGCGCTTGCGGATGTCGCGGATGGCGTCGAGCGTGGTGTGGTTGCTGCCGACGCAGGAATAGAATTTCAGCGAGATGCGCATGGTCTCGAAGCGCTCGCCGAGGCCGGCGCTCAGTTCGTCGAGATCGAAGCGGTCCTGCGAGCGCGAGAACGTGGTGCAGAAGCCGCCATAGGGCGCCTCGAACACGTCGACGATGCCGGTAAAGCCTTGGCTCGCCAGCAGCGCCGCCATAAAGCCCGCTCTGCGCCGCGCGGCCGGCATGCATGCGCTTGACCATGGCGCCGTATTGCGCCGCCATCAGGCCGGACGACTGGGTGCCGGCGATGCCGAGCGCGTGCACGGTCGCGTCCGCGTCGAGCGCCGAGCGCGCGCGCGGCGCCGGCGGCGGCCGAGAACACGCCGACCGTCGCGCCGGAATGCCAGCCCTGGCCGATATGCTCCTGGCCCATGCACAGGCCGACGCGCGGCCCGATCTCGTAGCCGGCGACGGCGGCGGTGAGAAAGTCGCGGCCGGACAGTTTGCGCATGGCTCTCCGCCACCGCGATCAGCGCCGGCAGCGTGACCGCGCCGACATGCAGCACGGCCTTGCGGTGCACGTCGTCGAGCTCGAAGCCCTGCACCTGCGTGCCGTTGACCAGCGCCGCGTGCGGCGAGGACAGCCGCGCGCTCGGTGCCCCAGATCGAGGTCGTGCGCGTCGCATCGAGCGCTTCGAGCGTGCCGCGCAGGATGCGGCACCATTCGAGGTTGGCGCCGTAGATGGCGCAGCCGAGCGAATCGAGAATGAGCAGCTTGATCCGCTCGCGGACCTCGGCGGGAATTTGCTCGTAGGTCAGGCCGCGAGACGAATTCGGCGATCCCGCGGGTGTGGACGTTGTCCGCGCCGGCGTGCGCGGCCATGCTCGGCCCCTACACTCGCGATCACTGCGCGGCGGATCGCGACTTCACGCTGTCCCACCACGGGCAGACGCCGGACATGACCTCGTAATTGCCGTCCATCACCTGCACCGGCCGGCGAAAGCCGTCGGCGGCGTTTTTCAGCCGCAGCGCGCGGGCCTTGGCGTTGTCCTCCTTCGACAGCCAGACGCGGTCGTGGCCCCACATGCTCGGGCCTTCCTTGCGCTCGGACGCCTGCCAGGTGTCGACGTCGATCGAGCGCGCGCCCCAGCCGTATTCGACCATGAAGGCCGACGGCGTCCAGCTGTAGAACGAGGTGATGAAATCGCTGGTGTGGCGGCCGAGCGTCACGCCGACGCGGCCCTCTTCGCCGAGCGCGAGATCGTAGCCCTGGCCGACATCGTCGAAGCTGAACAGCTCCATCATGATGTGATGGACGGCGTTCTTGCCGGTCTGGATGAAGGCGAGGCTGTGATGGCGCGGATTGAGATGCAGGAAGCGCGCGACGAACGGATGGTCGTAATAGTCGGTCAGCCGGAAGCCGAGCGTGTCGCGATAGAACGCCATCAGCCGGTCGATCGTCTCGCGGCGTGTCGACATTGAGCACGACGTGGCCGAGGCCGAGCGGGCCGGTGCGGAAGCCCGAGATCGAGCGGCCGGGCCTGAACGGCTCGGCCGTGGTCTCGGCGCCGTGGAAAATTTCCAGCCGGTTGCCGAGCGGATCGTTGAGCACGATCAGATCCTTGACGTGCCGCTCGTCGGCCAGCGCGCGGGCGCCGCGCGCGACCTTGATCTCGTCGCTCTCGAGATGCGCCGCGATGCGCGTCGAGCGCCGCGGCATCGGCGACCTCCCAGCCGAAGAAGCGCGATGCCCTCGCCGCCGTCGGCATCGACGATGATGCGCTGCTTGCGGTCGTCCATGCGGAAGGCGAGCGTCGAGCGCGATTTGTCGATGCGCTGCAGGCCGAGCAGGCCCGAGCCATAGCTCGCCCAGTCGCCCAAATCCTTGGCGCGGACGCCGACATAGCCCAAAGCCTGCGGAGCCGAAGCTTCGGTCGTCATGGCAAACCTCGTGCGATCGTTGCCATCCTTTTACACGGATGGCATGACGGTTGAAACGCGCTCGAAACGGACAAGTGACCCATGCAGGAGCGCACCAAACCGCCTTTCCGCGCCGACCATGTCGGCAGCCTGATCCGGCCCGATGCGCTGATCAAGGCGCGGGAGGCGGCCGAGAAGGGCGAGATCGCCGCCGGCCGAGCTGACGCGCATCCAGCACGACGCGATCCGCGGCGTGGTGCGCATGCAGGAGGAGATCGGGCTCAAGCTCGTCACCGACGGCGAGTACAACCGCCATTCCTGGCAGCGCGATTTCCTGCTCAAGATCGGCAACGTCAAGCCGATGGCGTCGAAGCTCACGGTGCGGTTCCATTCCGCCGCCGGCACGCGCGATCACACGCCGCCGTCGCTGCAGGTCGCCGGCAAGCTGTCGCGGCCCACGGGCATTTTCGTCGACGATTTCAAGTTCCTCAAATCGGTCGCCACAGGCGACGCCGAAGATCACCATTCCGTCGCCGACCATCGTGCATTTCCGCGGCGGCCGCGAGGCGATCGACGCGCGCGCCTATCCGGAGATGGATGCGTTCTACGACGATCTGGCGGCGCGTCTATCGCGCGGAAATCCGCGACCTCGCGCGAGGCCGGCTGCCGCTATCTGCAGATCGACGAGGTCAATCTCGCCTATCTGTGCGACCCGGAATTGCGCCGGCAGGTCGCCAATATCGGCGAGGACCCGGAGACGCTGCCGAAAACCTACGCCAGGCTGCTCAACGCCGCGATCGCCGGCCGGCCGGCCGACATGACGGTCTGCATGCATCTGTGCCGCGGCAATTTCGCCGGCGCCTGGATCGCGGAAGGCGGCTACGAGCCGATCGCCGAACTGCTGTTCAACGAGATCGGCGTCGACGGCTATTTCCTCGAATACGACTCGCGCGCGCGCCGGCAGCTTCGCGCCGCTGCGGTTCCTGCCGAAGGGCAAGATCGCGGTGCTCGGCCTCGTCACCACCAAGAGCCCGAAGCTCGAAACCAAGGACGAGCTCAAGCGCCGCATCGAGGAGGCGAGCCGCTACGCGCCGCTCGAGCAGCTCGCGCTGTCGCCGCAATGCGGCTTCTCCAGCGGCATCGGCGGCAACGCCATGACGGTCGAGGACGAGATCGCGAAGCTCAGGCTCGTCGTCGAGACGGCGCGCGAAGTGTGGGGCTCGGCGTAAGCGATTTTTGTGCCAAGCCAAGCTCTAATGCGCTTCAAGCCAAAGAGACAATTCACCCTCCCTAAGCGAGGGCATCTTCTAGAAACTTTAAAAGTATGGCCTCTCGTTCCCTCATAAATTGACCGAAGCGCTTGTAAGGAAAGGAACTCCAATTGGGAAAATGATGCATTGCTAGGAAGTAACCTCTCTTCGTATCATCCGAAAATTGCCGGCTAAGCCACTCGTCAAAATCAGCATCCAATTTTGCCTTGTTCGGGCCACCTTGAAGCAACTGTAAATTAGATAGGTTGTCCCTCAGTCCGGGCCAGTGCCGTGATTCTTCTTCTGTTAGCCCGTGTCTGAGTAATCGTCGTTCAGTCATCTTGCTCTTCGGATAAATAAGGGCAATGACCAGTGCAGTTAAACGCTGCTGGCCATCGAGTATTGCTGTCACATCTCTGTCCGAACCGAGTTTCGCTGGTTCGTTGTGCTTAGAATTTAGCTCATGATAGTGAGTGAGAAATTTGTAGAACTGCCAGTCCTTTACCTGTTTGCGAGGCACCTCCCAAAAGAGAAAGCTGCTGATCGGGTAACCTCGCAGCAACGAGTCGAACAGCAACTCAATCTGTTCAGGCTCCCAGATAAATTCTCGTTGGATTGCGGGTAGTACATATTTTCCGTCCAACACGTTTTGAACAGCGAGACGAATTGGAATTGGTGTTTCAAAAGGCACGTTTTGCGGTCTTCCCTTGCGAAATGAAATCCTAAGTTGTGTCGCATTGTCAAGAGGAATACGTGGTTGCCTTTTCAGCAAACGGCGTAGCGTCAGATTTTCCAGCATCGGCGGCGATGCCATGACGGTCGTGGACGAGATCAAAAGGCTCAAACTCGTCGTCGAGACGGCGCAGGAGGCTTGGGGAACCGCGTAACTAAGGCATGGACTTATAAACGCGCCGGCCGCGTGATGCCATCCCCGCCATCTAGGCCTTGGCTCTATCCGCGACATCATCGATTGCATGATTTGTCCGAAATGTCCTTCACGGCTCCGGGAGAGTGGGACAGGAACAGCGTATTGGTCTTGTCGCTTTCGCCGATGGATTTGATGGTATCGAAATATTGCGTCACCAGCACGAGCTGCATGACCTCCGACGTGGATGCGCCGCCGACGACTTTCTGAAATTGCTCGATCGAGCCCTGCAGCCCCTCGATAATGGCTTTCCTCTGATTGGCGATGCCTTGGCCCTTGCAGCGCCTTGCTTTCCGCTTCGGCTTCGGCCCTCTTGACCACCAGAATTTTCTCGGCCTCGCCCCTGGCGTTGGCCGCGACCTGTTCGCGTTGCGCGGCATTGATGTCGTTCATGGCCGACTTCACCTTGGCGTCGGGAACGATGTCGGTGACCAGCACATTGACGATTTCATAGCCGAACCCGGCCATATCGGCGTCCAGCTCCTGTTTCACCGCGGCCGCGATTCCCGATTGGCTGGCGAACACCTCGTCCAGCGTCATGCCGGGAACATGCCCGAGGATGACTTGTTCGACATAGGACTGAATCTGCTCGGCCGGATTGGACAGCTTGTAGAAGGCATCGAAGGCCTTTTCCGGGCGAACGCGATTTTGCACGGAAATGGGAATGGTGACGAAGACGTTGTCCTTGGTCTTGGTCTCCATCGTCAATGTAATCTGATTGACGCGCAGGCTGATCCTGCCGGCCACGGTGTCGATGAACGGCCACTTCCAGTTCAAGCCCGGATTGGCGACACGAAGAAATCTGCCAAATCGCGTGATGACCGCGACCTGCGCGGTGTTGACCGTAAAAAAGCTTCCCAGGATCGTGGACAGCACCAGGAAAACAAAAATGGAAAACACGAACCAGCCAAAAAATGTCGTTGAATCGTCCATTTTTTTATTCTCCATTTTGCCGTTGTACGTACCCAACTAGAAACCGAGCGTCGGCACGACGTCGGCCGGCGGCGTGGTCCAGCGCTTGGCCGGACGGCCTTCGGCGATGGCGCGGAATTCGCGCGTCAGAATTTTTCGCCACAGGATGATGCGCGGCGTCGGACCGGCCGAGCCGCTCGGCCTCGCGATCCTCGATGCGGCCCTGGCCCGCCTGCACGGCGATGTCCTGGACGATGGCGAGGTCGGGGTGGACCACGTCGGCAAAGCGCTGCTTGCCCGACCAGATGTCGCGCACCACGTCCATCACCGGCGGCGCCGCCGCGACGTTACGTCATACTCGGCGCGCTTGGCGCGATAGGCGTCCGCCTCCTTGCCGGTCGACCGCGACGTGGCTGGTGATCAGCCACAGATGATTTTCGTCGTCGACCGGCGTGAAGCTGAAATAGATTTCGGTCCAGCCGCCGACGCCATCCATGCCGGCAAGCGGCGGCACGATCACGCGCGTCAGGTTCGGCGTGTAATGCAGGCGTGTGCCGCACCTTGCCGGTTTTGCGCGTGCCGAAACGCAGCATGCCCCAATCGGTTTCTTCCGCGGTGATTATCGGCAGGTCGGCGGATATTTTTGCGTGCGAGCCGCCGGGCTGGTGGGCGAAGGCGACGTGCACTTCGTCCATGCTGTTCTCAAAGCTCTGCAGATAATTGCAGGGCACCTGCTCGACGTTCCAGACCTGGATCAAGCCCCTCGGCTCGAGCGGTGCGGATAATGCGGAAACGGCGGCGGCTCGCCGGGGCCGAAATAGCCGAAGATGAGGCCGAGATATTCACGGGTCGGATAGGTGCGCATTTTGGACCTTGCGGGCGAAACCCGCTTCCTCGGCCGGCTGATCGACGCATTGGCCGCGAGCAGTCGAACTTCCAGCCGTGATAGAC
The DNA here is from genome assembly GCA_963831975.1 of uncultured Alphaproteobacteria bacterium. Classification (GTDB taxonomy): domain Bacteria; phylum Pseudomonadota; class Alphaproteobacteria; order Rhizobiales; family Xanthobacteraceae; genus BOG-931. Next base: position 84,356 of record CAWHSO010000005.1, on the reverse strand, counting down.
GCAACGGATGTCGTCCTCCTCGATCCAGCCGAGATGCATCGGCGCGCCGCGATGCGGGCAGTGGTAATCGACGACCTGCGCGCTGGCCCGATTGGCCGCGATAAAGCGCGAAATCCTCGCTCATGATGCGGATCGGCTTGGCCTGGCCGGTCGGCAAATCCTGGCTGCGATAGAGCGCGTGCCAGAACTGCCGCATGAAAATACCGCCGGGCGTGCCGGGCCGCGTGGTGGCGATGTCGATGTCGGAAAGCCCCGACTTCGCGGTCTGCACAAGCGGCGGCGGCCGGCGTTCGATGAGCGTCATGGCTTTGTGCTCCCGAGAGCAAGGTCGGAAAACAACTATAGCACGCCGCTATTCCGCCTTAAGCCCTGCCGCCTTGATGATCGGCCACCATTTGTCGATCTCGGCTTGGCGCAGCGTGCCGAGCGCCTCGGGCGTGTGCTGGTCGCCGTCCGACATTATCCAAGCCCATTTCGGTCATGCGCTTTTGCAGTTCGGGATCGGCCAAACCCGCGGTAACGGCGGCGTTGAGTTTGGCGATTGCTTCCTTCGGCGTGCCCTTCGGCACCCAGAGCGCGTTCCACACCGAGGCGTAGAAGCCCGGCAGCCCGGACTCGTTTGCGGTGGGAATTTCCGGCGCGGCGTCGATGCGCTTCTTCGCCGTGACGGCGTAGCCCTGATGCGTCCATCGTGCACCAGTTGCAGAAAGCCGCCGGTGGTGGTGCACATGAAGTTGATCTGCCCGCCGAGCAGATCCTGCATCGCCGGCGGGCCGCCGCGATAGGGGACGAACTGCCATTTGGTGCCGATGGTTTTTTGCAACAGGAGGCCACAGAGCTGCTGCATGGTTCCGGCGCCGACGGTGCCCTGCAACACCTTCTCGGGGCTTGTCTTGAGCCAGGCGATCAGCTCGCCGAGGTTTTTCGCCGGTACGTCGTTGGTGGTCACCAAGAGAAACGGATAGCTTGGCAGCAGCGCCACCGGTTCAAAATCGGTCAGCGCGTTGTAGGAGATCGCCATGGTGACCGGCGCAAACACCATGCTCTCGCTGTTGCCCAGCACGAGCGTGTAGCCGTCGGGCGAAGCGCGCGACACGCGATCGACGCCGATCGTGCCACCGCCGCCGCCGATATTCTCGATCACGATCGACTGGCCAAGCAAATTCTTCATCCGCTCGGCGAGCAGGCGCACGAGGTTGTCGGTGACGCCGCCGGCGGGGTAGGGCACGACGATGGTAATCGGCCGCGACGGATAGGATTGGGCGTGCGCCGGTCCGGTTGCGCCGAAACAAGCCAGCAACGCCGCAAGGAGCGGACGCCAATTGCGTATCATCATCAAGCTCCACCGCTTTGGCAAGCATGTCCGAATGGCAAAACACTATCCGGCAAGCGGCCGCCTTGTCGACCGGATGCGCGGTGGTAGTGTAGCGCTCATGACAAATCCTCATATACAACCACCGACCCTCTCGCTTGCCGAGCGCGACCGCCGCTGGGCCAACGTACGCAAGCTGATGCGCGAGCGCGGCTTCGACGGCCTCCTGGTCGCCGGCTTCCGCGCGCGCGAAATGTACGAGACCTATATCAGCGACGATTACAACGAAGGCTGCGTGATCTTTCCGCTCGAGGGCGACCCGGTCGTCATCACCTGGGCCTATCTGCGGGTGATGCGGGCGCGCTGGTCGCAGGAACGCGGCACGACCTTGTGGGTCGACGACTATCGCGTGGCGACCAGCGGCACCGGCGTCGCCGAGGTGTTTCGCGAGAAACATTTGGCCGAGAGCAAGCCTCGGCGTCGTCGGTTTGAGCTCGCAGGCGCCGACCGAAATCTACGGCGCCATCCCCGCCAATTTCTGGATGGAGCTGACGGCGGCGCTGCCCAAGGCGCGCTGGCAGGATATTTCCGAAGAGTTCAGCCATCTGATGCTGGTCAAGAGCGACGAGGAATTGGCGCAGGTGCGCTACGCCGCGCGCGCCGCCGAAGCGGCCTGCAAGGTCATCGCCGAGGTCGCGGCGCCCGGCGTCGGCGAGGAGGTGGTGTTCGCCGAGGCACGGCCGAGATGCTGCGGCACGGCATCGGCGTGCGCTATCCGGTGATCGTCATGAACTCCGGGCCGCATACGCTGTCATGGGGCCCGCCGCGCTGGACCACCAGCGGCGAGGCGCCGCGCATCCTGCAGCGCGGCGACCTGGTGCAGGCCGAGCTGATGCCGCTGTGCGGCAACCAGGAAATCCAGGTGCAGATGACGGTGGCGCTCGATCCGCTCGACGACATCAACAAGAAATGCGAGCAGGTCGCGCTGAAGTCCTACGCGGCCGCCATCAAGGCGCTGAAGCCCGGCATCACCTTCGCCGATCTGCTCGCCGCCATGGAAGAGCCGCACCGCAAGGCCGGCTGTTGGGGGTATACGCCGCTCGTGCACTCGGTCGGCCCGCATTTTTTGGCCGGCCGCACCCAGGTCAACCATCGACACGGTTGATCTCGGCGTGCGCTACGCCGGCGCCAATGCGGCGCGCATCCGCAAGGCGGTGCTCGTGCCCGGCATGGTGTTCGCGCTCGAGCCCAACGCCTGCATCGGCAACCACCGGGTCAATATCGGCGGCACGGTGATCGTGACCGCGACCGGCTGCGAGGAGCTCAATCACATTCCGACGACGGTGACGCACAAGCAGTAGCGAAGATCACTTCGCGAGCTTGCGCAGCCACACCTTGTTGTCATGGAACGCCGCGCCGCCGAACGGCGCGATCGAGTCGGCGCCGGTGAGCGTGTTGATGCCGCGGCCGTCGGCGTAGGCCGAATTCGGCCACAGCGATTCCGCGATCAGCACGCCGCGGCGCACGCCGTCGAACAGTTTGGCGTGCAGTCGCACCTGGCCGCGGCGATTGCCGAGCGCGACCTTTTCGCCGTCGGCAACGCCACAGCGTCGCGGCATCCTCGGGATTGATCATCACCGTCGGGCCGCTGCTCGCGGGTGAGCGAGGTCGGCGTCTCGGTAAACGTCGAATTGAGGAAGCCGCGCGCCGGCGAGGTCGCCAGCCGGAACGGATGCTCGGTGTCGGCCTCCTCGATCACGTCCCAATGGTCGGGCAGCGCCGGAATCGGGCGCGAAGGCACGTTGCGGTGCCAGCGCCCGAACGGCACTTTCGGCCAGTCCGGCTTGAAGCGGAATTTGCCGTCCGGATAGGCAAAGCCGTTGAGATAATGCGCGGTGGCGAAATCCGGCTGGCAATCGATCCAGCGGTTGGCCTCGAGTTCCGCAAGCGTGCCCCAGCCGGATTTTTGCAAGGTGCCGTCGATCAGTCTGCGCGCGGCGTCATGGCGAAGCCCGGATGCTTGGCGCCGAGTCGCTTGCGCCAGCGCGCAGATTCACCTCGTGGTTGGAGCGGCATTCGCCGGGCGGCTCGATCAGCTTCGGCCCGAGCAGAATGTATTGGCTGCCGCCGGCCTGATACATGTCGTCGTGCTCGACGAACATGGTGGCGGGCAGCACCACGTCGGCGACTTTCGCCGTGTCGGTCATGAACTGCTCGTGCACGCAGACGAACAAGTCGTCGCGGGCAAAGCCGCGCTTGACCACTTCCTGGTCGGGCGCGACCGAAACCGGATTGGTGTTCTGGATCAGCAGCGCCGTCGACCGGGCCGCCCGCCCTGCAGCGCTCGTTGTCGCCGGTCAGGATGGCGCCGATGCGCGACTGATCGAGCATGCGGATCGACGGATCGCGCACGTCGGAGCCCTCGATCAGGCTTTTGTCGAAGTGGAAAATCTCGCCGTTGTTGTGAAACGCGCCGCCGCCTTCGAGCTGCCAGGCGCCGGTGACCGCCGGGATGCAGCTCGCCGCATGCATGTTGATCGCGCCGTTGCGCGAGCGCGAGAAGCCGTAGCCGAGGCGGAAATAGGCGCGCTTGCGTTCGCCGACCAGGCGGGCGAATTCTCTCGATCGTCTCCGACCGGGCAGCCGGTAATTTGCGACGCCCAATCCGGATCGCGCGTGCGCACATGCGCTTCGAGCTCGCGCGGCGCGTCGGTGTAGCGCTCCAGATAATCCCAGTCGGCCTTGCCGTCGCGGAACAGGCAATGCATCACCGCGCAGGCCAGCGCGCCGTCGGTGCCGGGCCGGATCAGCACCGCCAGGTCGGCCTGCTGCATGGTCGAGTTCATGTAGATGTCGACGACGACGATCTTGGCGCCGCGTTCCTTGCGGGCGCGCGTCGCATGCGTCATCACGTTGACCTGGGTGTTCACCGCATTGGTGCCCCAGATCACCACCAGATCGGATTTCGCCATTTCGCGCGGATCGGCGCCGGCAAGTTTGCCGGTACCGGCAATGAAACCGGTCCAGGCCGGATTGACGCAGATGGTGGAGAAGAAGCCGGAATATTTCTTGGCGTGGCGCAGCCGGTTGATGCCGTCGCGCATGCACGAACCCCATGGTGCCGGCGTAATAGTACGGCCACACCGCTTCGGAGCCGTGCTTTTGTTCGGCGCGGACGAATTGCTCGGCGACGAGATCAAGCGCGTCGTCCCAGGAGATCGGCGCAAACTGCCCGAGCCCTTCGGCCCGACGCGGCGCAGCGGATGCAGCAGGCGATCGGGATGATGCGCGCGCTCGGCGTAGCGCGCGACCTTGGCGCAGATCACGCCGGCGGTGTAGGCGTTATCCTCGGCGCCGCGGACCCGGCCGATGGTGCGCCCGTCGAAGATCTCGACTTCGAGCGCGCAGGTCGACGGACAGTCGTGCGGGCAGGCCGAAGCGCCGATTTTGGGGCGGACGAGCTGGTTCATTATTTATCCGTCGTGCCTTGGTGTAGCGATTTCCGGGACGATAGCACATCGAGGCTCAAGGGAGGGAAGATCGTGAAAGCAGCAGTTCTCGGCGAAAAGGGTATCGAGGTCCGCGACCTGCCGAAGCCCGAGCCAAAGCCCAACGAGGTGCTGATCAAGGTCCGCGCCTCGAGCCTCAACCGCGCCGACACATTGGTCGCCGCCGGCATCCAGCATGGCCCCGTCGGCGGCGTCGGCGCGCGGATCGGGCTGGAGTGCTCCGGTGAGGTCGAGGCGGTCGGCAGCGAGGTCAAAGATTTCAAGGCCGGCGACCGGGTCATGGCCTCGGCGCCGGGCGGCTTTGCCGAATATGCCGTCACCGATGCCGGCCGGGTGAACCGCATCCCCGGCAACAACATGACCTACGAGCAGGCGGCGTGTTTTCCGGTCGCGCTGCAGACCATGCACAACGCCGTCGTCACGGCCGGGCGATTCAAACGCGGCGAGACGCTGCTGATCCAGGGCGCCAGCTCCGGCGTCGGCCTGATGGGCATGCAGATCGGCAAGCTGATGGGCGCGTCGCTGGTCTTAGGCACCTCGACCAACGCCAAGCGCCGCGCCGGGCTCAAGGACTATGGCTGCGACGTCGCCATCGACACCGGCAAGCCGGATTGGCCGGAGGACGTCAAAAAAGCCACCGGCGGCAAGGGCGTCAACCTGATCGTCGACATGGTGTCGGCGCCGGTCGCCATCGGCAACCTCGAGGCGTGCGCGCTGCTCGGCCGCATCGTCAATGTCGGCCGGCTCGGCGGCACCAAGGGCGAGTTCAATTTCGACCTGCATGCGCTCAAGCGCATCGACTATATCGGCGTCACCTTCCGCACCCGCACGCCCGAGGAGGTGCGCGAGATCGTCAAGGCCATGCGCGCCGACCTGTGGCCGGCGGTGGAGGCCGGCAAGCTCACCTTGCCGATCTACAAGACCTTCAAGCTCGCCGACATCGTCGAGGCGCTGTCGGTGATGCATGCCAACCAGCACTTCGGCAAGATCGTGATTACGGTGGCGTGAGGCAGCCGACGTGGACGTATCAGGCGCGGTTCTGCTCTACACGCTGGCTGGGCTCATGGTCACCTTCGCCGGCTTCTCGACGCTGCTCTTGGTCATCCGGCAAGCCGCCGGCAGCCGCTTGTCGGTGCTCGACCGCTACCTGGCCAAGACCGTGCTGACCAATTCGCTGGTGCTGACGGCCGCTGCGCTGCTACCGCCGCTGTTGGCGCTTTACGGCATTGCTGAAGCTGCGATATGGAAGATCGCCGCGGTGTGCTTTGCCCCGGTGATGCTGGCGCTCCTGCTCAGCTTTCCGCATCGCCGCCGCAAGGCCGTCGGCAAAGGCCCGCCGCCGATGGTGCTGCGCGATCTTTGTCCTGCTCGGCTCCGCCGTCATCGTTGCGATGCTGGTCAGTGTTCTGGCCGGCTGCCAACACCCGGCTGCCGCCTACATCACCGGCTTGATCGTGAATTTCTTCGCCCTGGGCTATGGCTTCGTCACCGCCACTGGACGTGATCTTGCAGCAGCCTGCCGACGGATAGCCGCCGGCCGATTGTGACAGTCCGCGGCGACGTTATCACCAAGCCCGACTTGCCCGGTTTGCGCCCGTCCGGCATTAATTTGCCATGACTGATTCGGCGAAACGCCGCGCCCCGATCCTGGCCGCCGGCGGCATCGTGCTGCGCGGCAAGGTCAAGCCGCGCTTCGCCGTCGTGCGGCTGCGCCGCGAGAAGGCCTGGGTGCTGCCGAAGGGCAAGCTCTACCCGCGCGAGCATCCGCGCGACGCCGCCAAGCGCGAGGTGCTGGAGGAGACCGGGCACGATGTGTCCGTGCACGAGTTTCTCGGCTCGGTGTCGTATGTGGTCGAAGGCAAGCTCAAGATCGTGCAGTTCTGGCTGATGCGCGCCACCGGCGCGCCGGTTCACGAGCTCAACGACGACGTCAAGGCGGTGAAATGGCTGCCATTGCGGCAAGCCATCGACACGCTGACCCGCCCGCATGAAAAGGTGTTTCTCACCCATGTCGGGCCGATCGCGCTTCGCGCGGTCAAGAAATCCGGGCGCTTGAAATCGCGGCGGGCGAGCGGCAACGCCGGCAAGCGCCGAAGCCCGGGCCTTGCCCCTGTCGAGCACGTGATCGCCTTCGATTACGAAAAGGCGCGGCCCAACGTCGTCAAAGCGCTGAGCAATTGGATCGGCCGCGCCACGCATCCGGCGGTGCGCAAGGCGGGCTGATCACGCGTTCGCTTCGGCTTGTGTGCTGCGCAGGCGTTCGATCGCCCCGCGGACATTTGGATCGAGCCCGGCGCCACCGGCGTCCAGATGCGCGAAGATCGCCGTGCGCGGCGTTCTTCCTCTCCACAATGTCAAACAGCAGCGCGTTCTCGCGATGCATTGGCATCCGAGTCGTTCTTCAAGCTCCGCAAAACCCTTCGCTCTCCGCACCGATCTTCGTCAGAGAATGCCAGCGGTGGTTGCCGGTAGCCTCACGGTCCGTGCTTCAAGCCATGAAAGAAGAAAAGGAAAGCGGAACGCCGAAAGACGCTGATCCGTATCCTCCGCACTTGCGTGCGGCTCGCCCTTTGCAAAGGGCGCTCGCCTGTCGGCGTTCCACCACGGCTCCTGCCTAAGGGACTATTCATCCCAAAGGCGCAACTCGGGCCAGGCTTCGTGCGGGGGACGCCACACGGCGGAGTTCTCCGCCGGCATCGTCCCGCACTTCCAGCGATGCACCTCGCGCGCCGGTCATAGTGCCGGCAGGCTGATGCCCGAGCTGCCCGGGAGTGGCAGTGACGAGCCGCCACGCGCGGGCACCGCTCCCGCTTTGCACCAGCCGGGGTCGCCGGCTGATGTCCTTTCACAACAAGCGGGAATGAGAGCCTTCAATCTTTTGCGGCAACGAATGTCAACAAAATTGCCGATGCGCCGGCACGCTCTCGTCCAAGCCATTGTTGAATAATGCGAAGTCCGGGAAACAAAAAGTTTCATGGCGGTGTGCGTATTGGCTTAGCCAACAAAAAGACACTGTCACTCGGGGAAAAAATTCGCAAAATCGCAGTTGTGCCCGACAATAAGGGGCTTTCTACGATTTCTTGCCGGGCGAAGCCGGCGCATCGAGCAGCCAGCGCGCAAGAGCGACAGCGAGCAGCGCGCCGGCAATCTGAGCGGCGATGAAGGCAGGCACGCCTCGAGGCGCGATGCCGGCATAGGTATCCGAAAGAGCGCGAGCGATGGTCACGGCGGGATTGGCGAACGACGTTGACGCGGTGAACCAATAGGCGGCCGTGATGTAGAGACCGACGGCGTATGGACGGCCGAGGCGTCCGCGCGTCGCATCCGAATCGTAAGCAATAGCCCGAACGTCGCGACGCCTTCCGCAAACCATTGACCGACGCCCGTTCGGATCGTCACCGACACTTGCCACAACGGCAGCTCAAACATCGCGTGCGCCGCGAGCACGCCGGTAATGCCGCCGACGATTTGAGCGGCGATGTACATGGCCGCAACGCCCGGCGGCAATTCGCGGCGCAACGCCAGTGCGATGCTGACCGCCGGATTGAAGTGCGCGCCGGATATCGGGCCGAACGTCAAAATCAGCACTGTCAAAATCGCGCCGGTCGGGAGTGTGTTGCACAGAAGTGCAAGCGCGCCGTTACCGCCGGCAAGCTTTGCGGCCATGATGCCGGAGCCGACCACGCGCCGCGAGCAGAAATGCCGTTCCCAAGCACTCGGCAACGACACGCTGTGGAGTTGCGCATCAGGTCGGCTCGATCGCCTTTGCAGTGGATCCTTGCAGGCGGCCGATCTCCTTCAGCTTCGCTTGCAGCTCAGTTGATCGAGCGAGCGCAACGGCAACGCCGTGAATATGCCGATGCGCTGATGCAGCATGCGATAGGCATCCTTGAACGCGAGCGCGATCTCGGCCGGATTGCCCTTGGCTTCGGCCGGATCGGGAATGCCCCAATGGGCCGTCATCGGCTGGCCCGGCCACACTGGGCAGGTTTCGCCGGCGGCGTTGTCGCAGACCGTGAAGACAAAATCGAGCGACGGTCGCGCCGGGCTTTGCAAATTCATTCCATGACTTTGAGCGAAAGCCCGACGTGTCGTAGCCGAGGCCCTGCAACAGCCGGATGGTTTCGGGTGAACTTGCCCTTTCGGCTGACTGCCCGCGCTGTAGGCGCGGAATTTGCCCGCGCCAGCTTGTTCAAGATGGCTTCCGCCATGATCGAGCGGGCCGAATTGCCGGTGCACAGAAAGAGCACGTTGAACGGTTGATCGGCCACGCGCTCACCCGGCCGGGCAACCGCACGCGGCGGCCGGCGCGCGACTTCCGCGCACAACACGACTTCTCATGCGCAATGCGCGCCTCGCGCTCGCCGGTGCCGTCCCCGTAGTCGGTGCTCTCGCCGCGTGAGAAATGTTTCCCACGAGATGCCGGCCGGATCGTCGATCCATGATTTTTCCGACTTGGCATAGCAGCAGCTCGTTTGCCCTTGCTCGATCACGTTGCCGCCCGCCTTGTGCAGTCGCGCGTAAATCTCTTTCAGTTCGTCCTTGTTCTCGACCTGGATGCCGAGATGATCGAGGCCGGCCTGCCGACCGCGTGTCGAGATGGCGAAATTCACGCGCGGATCGTCGAGCATCCACTTCGCGTAATCCGTCTTGGTGACGGACGGCTGCGCTGCGAACAACGCCGAATAGAAGCCGATGGAATGCTGTAGATCGTCGACGGCGACGTGAACGTGCAGGCGTTTCATGGTGAACTCCTTCAAGCGAAACTTTGGTGCGCTTCGCGCGCACGGGTTTGCAGACCGCCGCCGGCGCGCACGCCTCCGACGCGCCTTGGCAGCAATTTTCGGTGAGGAAGGCGAGCAGACCGTTCATGGTCTCGAAGCGCGCCGCATAGATCATCGAACGGCCCTCGCGGCGCACCGTGACCAAGCCCGCGACGCGGAGCCGGTCGAAATGAAACGTCAGCGTGTTGGGGGCGAGGTCGAGCTTTTCCGCCACGCGGCCGGCGGCCATCCCTTCCGGTCCGGCCTGGACCAGCAAGCGAAAAATATCGAGACGATTGTCTTGGGCGAGCGCGGCCAACGCCGCCACGGCATCTGTCGTTTTCATATTTCAATAGATATGGAAATGTCGTTCGCAGAGTCAAGAGGTATTTCAAGAAACACTGAAATGATGTGGTTGGCCCCTTTTGGCCCCTAACTGCCTCGATAGCGAACGGTCGGCGCGGCAGCTTTGTGGGGTAAAGCATCCGCGCGTTCCGTGAGATCGCACGGCAGTTGATGACCCGAAGCAGACACTCGCGCTATTTCCGGATATAGACGCTGCCAGTTCCTGTGGAGTCACCGATGAGCCGAATTGTCACTTTTCTGTTCGTGATTTTCGCAGTCAACGCTGCTCACGCCGACGAGCGGTTTATTACTCTCAGTTCGACCACATCGACCCAGGATTCTGGTCTGTTTGGATACATCCTGCCGATCTTCAAATCTGCGACCGGGATTGAGTTCATGTCGTCGCGGTCGGTACCGGCCAGGCGCTTGCGATCGGCGAGCGTGGCGACGCGGATGCGCTGCTGGTCCATGACCGGTCGGTGAGGACAAATTCGTCGCCGAAGGCTTTGGCATCGATCGCCGCGACGTGATGTACAACGATTTCGTCATTGTCGGGCCGCAGCGCCGATCCGGCGCATATCCGCGGCTTGAAGGATGCCAAAAAAGCCCTTGTCGCAAATCGCCGCCGCCAAGGCGCCGTTCGCGAGCCGCGGCGACGACAGCGGCACCAACCGGATGGAGCTTCGGCTATGGAAATCGGCCGGCGTCCAGCCCGACCCGCACGACGGCTGGTATCGCGATCTCGGCCAAGGCATGGGCGCGACGCTTAACATCGCCGCCGGCATGAATGCCTATACGCTCACCGATCGCGCCACTTGGGCGAACTTCAAGAACCGGCAGGGCCTTGAAATCCTGGTCGAAGGGCGATCCGGCGCTGCTCAACCCCTACGGCAGTATTCTCGTGAATCCCGCCAAGTGGCCGCAGGTGAAAATCGGCGACGCGAGGACTTGGCACGAGTGGCTCACCACGAAGCCCGGTCTCGATGCGATCACCTCCTACAAGATCAACGGCGAGGAACTGTTCTTTCCGCCGCGCACCGAAGCCACGCATTAGCTGTCTCTCAGCGCGCGGCCGAAATAAAGGCTGATTGCGCTCACCGCCATCGACAGGACGATCAAAATCATGCCGAGCGCAAGCGCGAGGCTCAGATCGCCCTTGCTGGTTTCAAGCGCGATCGCGGTCGTCATGGTGCGTGTGTAACCGCGGATATTGCCGCCGACGATGATGATGGCGCCGACTTCCGCGATGGCGCGCCCGAAGGCGGCAAGCCACGCGGTCAGTAGTCCGTCGCGGCCGATAGCCATAAGCGGGCCGATGGTGCGGCGGCGCGAGGCGCCATCGACCAGCATGGCATCGCCATAAGCGAGCCAGTGTCCGACCGTGCTGCGGTGAACGAGCGCGATGACAATCGGCGTGCCGAGCGCGCATTGCGCGATGATCATGGCGGTAGGCGTGAACAGGATGCCGAACGAGCCAAGCGGCCCCGAGCGGGAAAGCAAAAGATAAACTGCCAACCCGACGACTACCGGCGGCAGGCCGAGCAGCGCATTGGCGATCACGATCAGTGCGCCGCGGCCGCGGAAGCGGTAGACGGCGAGCGCCGTTCCGAGCGGGGCGCCGATCACAAGCGCGCAGATGCTCGCTGTCAGGCTGACTTCAAGCGAAAGGATGACGATCTCGCGCAAACCGGCATCGTTGTGCGCGATCAATGTCAGCGCCGTGCTTATCGCAGTCGAAAAATCGTTCATGCCTAAACCCAGCCGAAGGAATATAAACGCTTCATGCGCAGGATGAATATGACGGGCTTGGCTCTTGTTGCGGCGGCTGTGGTTCTCGCGGCGGGACCGGCACTTCCGCAAATGCAGCCGATGGGCGATGAGACGATGCACACGCTGCATCAGCCCTATAGCGTCGAAACGTTCGGCGCGTTCCGCAGCATCATGATGGGCGGCGATTTCAGCGCCAAGGTGCGCCTTGCCGACGTGATGGCGAAGCACCCGACGGCGGGCGTAGGCGCGCTGGCCGATACGCTTGGCGAAATCACGATTTTTGATGGCAAGCTGATCGTGAGCTACGGCTATGCTCCGCCCGCCGATACATCCTCGGCATCGGCGGCGTTACTGGCGACAGCATCGGTTGATGGATGGCAGAGCGTGCCGGTCGCGAGTGACGTGGCACCTGAGGAAATCGAATCCTTCATCTCCATTGCGGCGAAAACCCACGGCATCGACCCAACTGTGTCGTTCCCGTTCGAGGTGAGGGGAAACATTGGTCCCTACGTGATGCACGTCAATGCAGCGCCTACCAACGGTGATCACGGCATGGGCCTGCCGATGGCAGTCACGGTTCAGGATAAGGGCGACCGTCTCGACGGCCTCGTGGCGGGCCTCTACGCGTCGCTCGATCTTATGGGGATTGCGACCCACGGCGGTGAGCGCACCCACTCGCATTGGGTGTCGCTCGATATGGCAAAGACCGCGCATCTCGACCGCTGGGGATTAAAGGCCGGCGCATTTCTTCTCTTGCCCAAGCGGCCATGAGCGAATGCCCGCGACTAGCGCACAGTGCGAGCAGCCGCCAATTGAAAGCGAACGATTTGCTTAAGCGATCGATCAATTCCAAAATTAAATCGCTCGTCTCACGCGTCCTCGTCGATGACGTCGTGAAACTTGCCGTAGTCGATCAACAGCCGGCCTTGCGGCGAAATGCTGGTGATGTCGTGGTAGCGATGCCGCCACCGGATATCGGTGTGGTAATAAAGCTTGCGCGCATGGAGATGCTGCGCCGAGCTGTCGTCGACACCGCCGACATTGAGCGCCAGGGCGGCATCGGTCTTGTCGAGCTCCTCGGCGGTCATGCCGAACAGCGCGCTGTTCTCGTCGATCCGTGTGTAAGAGCGTCCAGCTCAGCATGAACATCGGGTGTTCCTGGCGATCGAGCTTCAATTCGTGAAAGCGCCGGAACTGATGGCCCTCCGCGGTATATTCGAGGCGGAACAGCCAGAGCCGCGCGGTCGCCTGCGAGATCGTGTTGTTGCGCGCATTGGCGACTCGGATCATCAGGGTCGGCTGGCCCTGATGCATGGCGACCACCGGATAGTCGGCGAAGACGAAGCGAGCGCGCGGCCGCGAGAAGCGGGCGAAGATCAGGCCAGTCATCACCGCGAGAAAGCTCATGCCGGTGAAGATTTCGACCGTGGCGACGACATGGCCGTAATTGGTCTGCGGGTGCATATCGCCGTAGCCGACCGTCGCCAGCGTCTCGATCGAGAAATAGAACAGACTCAGCGGCAGCGGCAGGTCGGGCGAAACGTTGGCGATCGGCTGTTGCCCAGCCAATAGAGGAACGCGAACACGGCGTTGAGGACGATGAAGATCAGCGCCGCGCTGCCGAAGAACGCCGGCCAGTATACCGTCATCGAGCGGTGATAGAGATCGGTCCAGAAACCGCCCGGCGCGCCGCGCGTTTCGATCTCGCGGGTGCCGATGCGCGACGATTTGCGCTCGGCGCTGTTTCGGCGCGTCGCCCGATCTTTGCCGAACTACTCTTTGCCAAAGCCTTAAACCCCTGGCTGCGCCGCCGCCTTACGCCGTCGCCGTTACCGCGGCGTGGGCCTTGAGCCGCGGATAGACGCGCCGCGCATTGTCCTCGAAAATCTTCTTCCGGTCGGCATCGCTGATCGGCGCCTTGTCGACATAGCGCTTGGTGTCGTCGAAGCCGAAGCCGGTCCGCGGATCGTTGCCCTTCACCGCGCCGACCATCTCGGACGCGAACAGGATGTTGTCGATCGGCACCACCTTGGTGAGCAGGTCGATGCCCGGCTGGTGATAGACGCAGGTGTCGAAATAGATGTTGTCGCCCATGATCTCGGCAAGCTCCGGCTTGCCGTTGTTGAGCGCGATGCCGCGGAAGCGGCCCCAATGGAACGGCACCGCGCCGCCGCCGTGCGGGATGATGAATTTCAGCTTGGGGAAGGTCTTGAACAGGTCGGACAGCAGGACCTGCATGAACACCATGGTGTCGGCATTGAGATAATACGAGCCGGTGGTGTGCATCGCCGGATTGCAGCAGCCGGAGACGTGGATCATGCACGGCACGTCGAGCTCGATCATCTTCTCGTAGAGCGGGAACCACGACTTGTCGGTCATCGGCGGCGAATTGAAATAACCGCCGGACGGATCCGGATTGAGGTTGCAGCCGACGAAACCCATCTTCACGCAGCGCTCGAGCTCGGCGACGAATGTGCGGCCGGATCGGCGCCGGGCGATTGCGGCAGCTGGCAGACGCCGATGAAGTTCTGCGGATAGAGCGAGACCACGCGGGCGATCAGGTCGTTGCAGATCTGCGACCATTCCAGGCTGACGCTTTCGTCGCCGACGTGATGGCCCATGCCGGAAGCGCGCGGCGAAAAAATCGTGACATCGGTGCCGCGCTCGCGCTGCAGCTTGAGCTGGTTTTGCTCGATGCTTTCGCGGATTTCGTCGTCGGACATTTTCAGCGCGGCGCGCGACGGCATCGCCGTCTTGTCCTTGGCGTTGGCGGCCGCGGTCTGCTCCTTGCGGAAACGGTGCAGATCCTTGGGCTCGGTCGTGTAGTGGCCGTGGCAATCGATAATCATGACAGCACCGCTGCGAGGGTATTGGGAAGGCGAGATGCTACGGGGCGCGGCGCGATTGTCAAACGGGGACGGCATTCTGATAGGATGCCGGCCGAAAACAGGGAGGCTTGAGGAATGGCTGATCTACCGCGGCTCAACGGCGTCATCCGCGCGCTCGAAGCGGGCCAACATGCGCTGACCTGCTTTGCGCCGGCCGAGATCAACAGCGCCGTGGCGATGAGCACGTCAAAATTCGACGGCTGCGTGTTCGAGATGGAGCACAATCCGTGGGACGGCAGGCTATTGCGGGACTGCCTGCAATACATGCTCAACCGCGCGCAGATCGCCAAGGCCGCGTCCGTGGTGCCGGGCGTGACGCCGATGGTGCGCATCCCGGTGAACGGCGTCGAAATGGCGCAATGGCAAGCCAAGCAGGCCCTCGACATGGGCTGCTACGGCATCGTGTTTCCGCACATTTCGACGGTCGAGGAAGCCGCCAACGCGGTCGGCGCCTGCCGCTATCCGCGGCTCAAAAGCGCAAGCCTCTCCGCGCCTCGCCGGCATCCGCGGCGACGGCCCGACCACCGCGGCGCGCTACTGGGGCCTGGGCCAGCAGGAATACTATCAGAAGGCCGATGTCTGGCCGCTCAATCCGCAGGGCGAAATCTTCTGCATCCTGCAGATCGAGGATACCCGCGGCGTCGAGAACCTCGACGACATGCTTAAAGATGTGCCGGGCATCGGCTGCATCCTGATCGGCGAAGGCGACCTGTCGCAGGAGCTCGGCTATCCGCGCCAATACGAGCACAAGGTCGTGCTGGAATGGATGAAGCGCATCGTCGACACCTGCAAGAAGCACAATGTCGTGGTCGGTCATCCGCATGTCGAGCAGGGCAATGCCGAGCGCATCGTCAAGGAAGGCTACCGCTTCCTGATGTGCGCACCGGTGCAGAGCTACGGCCACCTGACCGCGGCGCAGAAGGCCACGGGGCGGGCGTAAATCTTCCGCCCCCGCGAACGCGGCGGAGCGGGACCGCGCGAAGCGCGGTGGCGGGGCCTCGGCCGACATGCTTGCGCTAGCGTCGATATGCCCCTACCGGCGAGTTCGCGCGCCACCTCCCCCGCACGCGGGGGAGGACGATGCGTTACCGCGCCACCTCCGCCGCCAGATTCTCGAAGCTGCGATCCTTGAGATAATCGTCGAGCCCCCAGCGCTTGACCTGATCCATCACCTCGTCGAATTCGGAGCGCGGGATGGCCTCGTAGACGAAGCGCTCGCCGCGGCCGAAGCGGGTAAAATCCCAAGGATGCGTGGTCTCGAATTCGGCCGGCACCGCGAGCTTCCACAGCGGCAGATATTTGTCGAGATCGGCGTCCATCGCCTTCTCGGCGCGATCGAGCGCGCGCAGATAGCCGGTCACGACTTCGGGCGGCGAGCCGTCCGGCACCCACCATAGCGTATGGAACGTATCCTCGATGATCTTGCGCAAGCCCAAGCTGCTCGGCCATGGCGATCTGCGGCGGCAACAGGCTTGCGGCCTCGACCTCGCCGTCGAGCAGCGCTTTCAGCCGCGCGCCGAAGCCGCCGGTGTTGACCGTCTTGATGTTTTCGAGCGGCAAGAATTTTTCCAGCCGATAAGGCACGTTGAAATGGCTGCCGGCGCGCATGCCGACCGAGATCGGAACGTCCTTGAGATCTCGCGGCTGATGAATGCGCGAATCCGGGCGCACGAAGATCGCCCACGGCGACACGCCATAGGCGTCGGCGACGAAGCGCCCCATCCCGGCGCTGGCATTGCAGATCGTGCCCCAGACGCAGGCGCCCTGGATCACCTCGGCCTTGTCTTCGGTATAGGGCCGGTCCTGCGGCCGCTGGAAATATTCGAGATCCTTCCAGCTCGATTGCGTGCCGCGAAATGTTTTCCAGTCGAATTCGACGTCGAGGCCTTCGGCGGCGAAATAGCCTTCCTGCATGGCGACGAAATCGTTGAGGCCCATGCCCTTCGGCGCGATCTTCACGCGGTGCAGTTCCATGGCCATGACGTATCCTCCGGTTCGGATGTTTTCTCATTCTATTTCACTCATGTCCTCCCCCGCTTGCGGGGGAGGGTAGGGAGGGGGCCTGCGGCATCAACGTTTGCGCAGGCGTCGAAAACTTACCCCCTCTGCCATCGCTTCGCTCGGCATCTCCCCCGTAAACGGGGGAGATGAAATTATGCCGCGCCGAGCCCGCCTTTGTCCTCGATGAAGCGGGCGATCTCGTCGACGCCTTTGCCGGCGCGCAGATTGCTGAAGATGAAAGGCCGCGCGCCGCGCATGCGTTTGGTGTCGCGCTCCATGTTGTCGAGCGAGGCGCCGACATACGGCGCGAGATCGATCTTGTTGATCACCAGCAGATCCGAGCGCGTGATGCCCGGCCCGCCTTTCGATGGAATTTTTTCGCCGGCCGCGACGTCGATGACGTAGATGGTGAGGTCGGCGAGCTCGGGCGAAAACGTCGCCGCCAGATTGTCGCCGCCGGATTCGATCAGCACCAGGTCGAGGCCGGGGAATTTGGCCCGCATGTCGGCGACCGCGGCGAGATTGGCGGAGGCATCCTCGCGGATCGCGGTGTGCGGGCAGCCGCCGGTCTCGACGCCGGCGATGCGCTCGGCCGGCAGCGCGCCGGAGCGCACCAGATATTCGGCGTCCCATTTGGTGTAGATGTCGTTGGTGATGGCGGCGATCTCGTAGCGCTCGCGCAGCCGCTTGCACAGCGCATCCATCAGCGCCGTCTTGCCGGAGCCGACCGGGCCGCCGACCCCGACGCGCAACGGGCCATGATTTTACGGACATGCGGCAACTCCGTATCCGCGCGAGCTTAACAACAGCGCGACGCCTCGAGTAGCGGCTATCTCGGCGCGGTTTATTGTCCCAGGCATAGTCGCGATCGTCCTTAACTCGCTAGTCCGGCCCGCGCCGGTGAAATCGCGTGCGCGACAGCCATGACCGAGACGTTCCAGCCGGTAGACCTTCTCGCCATCGTGCTCGCGCTTGCGGTGCTGATCGGCTGCATCAACCACCTGTGGGTCAAGCTGCCGCCGGCCATCGGCATGCTGCTCGGCTCGCTGGTGGTGTCGCTGCTCGTCGTCTCCAGCGACCACGTATTCCATCTGCACGTGATGCGGTGGTTCCGCGGCACGCTCGACTCGGCGCATCTGCCGCGGGTGTTCCTCAACGCCGTGCTGGCGCTGTTACTGTTCGCCGGCAGCCTGCATGTCGACGTGGCGGAATTGAACCGGCGGCGCGGCTGATCCTGCTTCTGGCCACCGCGAGCGTCATGATCGCCACGCTTATTTTCGGCGCCGGCATGTGGGTGATGTTCGGCCTGATCGGCATGGCGGTGCCGCTGATCTGGTGCTTCGTGCTCGGCGCCATCCTGGCGCCCACCGATGCGGTCGTGGTCGAAAGCCTGCTGCAACAAGTGGCGCTGCCCCCGGGGCTGCGCGCGGCCATCGTCGGCGAAAGCCTGTTCAACGACGGCGCCGGCGTCGTGCTGTTCCTGCTCACGCTCGGCGTCACTCAGGGCGACACCATCCACTCGGCCACGGCCAGGTGGCGCTGGCGCTCCTGCGCGAGATCGGCGGCGGTGCCGCGCTCGGCTTCGCCACCGGCTGGCTGGCCGCGCTACTGATGCGGCGGATCAACGACGAAGGCCTGTTGCTCCTGATCTCGCTTACGCTGGTGCTGGGCAGCTATCGCATCGCCAATGTGTTCGAATTGTCCGGCCCGATCGCCGTGGTCAGCGCCGGGCTGTGCCTGGTGTCGCCGTCGCCGCGTTTCGGCATGGCGCCGCGCACGCGAGCGGTGCTGCTCGGCTTCTGGACGCTGCTCGACCAGCTCATGAACACCATGCTGTTCCTTTCATCGGCCTGCAAATTCTCGGCCTGGTCATCCAGCCGGCCGAATTGATTCCGCTCCTTTGCGATCCCGCTCGCGGTGTTCGCGCGCCCGGTCAGCGTCGCGGTGCCGATACTGTTCACTCGCGACGCCCTACCGACAAGGTACGCAATGTGGCGGTGCTGACCTGGGCGGGATTGCGCGGCGGCATTTCGATCGCGCTGGCCTTGTCGCTGCCGGCCTCGCCGTGGCGCGGCGATCTCCTGGTCGTGGCCTACGCCGTCGTGGTGTTCACCATCGTGGTGCAGGGCCTGACCATGCCGGGGTTCCTGCAGGCGCCTATGGCGGAAAGACACCGACTGAATTGCCGACGCCGGCCGCCGCGCCGAGCGCCGTCAAATAAAGCGCCGGTTAGGAGCGGAACAGACGCGTATATTGGGTCTCGTGCCGCATGCTGGCGAGGTCGGCGCGCAGCGCACCCGATCCGACTTCGTCGAGCGTCGTCTTGAGCGCGCGCGTGGCCGTTGCCGCGACGGTGGTTTCGAGCGCGGCGAGCACGCGCTGGCCGTCGGTCTGGCCGAGCGGGATGAGGCGCACGCCGGCGGAAATCCAATTCGCCGTCGAGCGCGTGCAGAAATGCCTGCAGCGCGGCTTCGCAGGCGATGCCATGGCCGGCGCAGGTCACGCCGACGGCGACCGGCAGCGCGACGACCCGTCCCACGCCGCGTCGAGGCGCGCGAGCGCCTCGCACGGCCAAGCCGCGCGCGTCGCATCGAGAAAGGCGCGGCCTTGGGTCGTGGTCTCCAGCAGGCGCTCCTTGGACGGCACCAGGGCAGCGGCGAGCTCGGCGACGGCGCGCAAGCCGCGTCATCATTCGCGGCGATGGCGCGGTGGGCGTGGACGAAGAACACCGCATCGCAGAAGCCTGAGCCTTCGCCGATCATGACGGCGAGCCAGCCCGCAGCGTCTCGGCGTCCTTGATGTCGCCGGCCTCGACCGCCCATTCGATGCCCGACGAATAGGAAAACGCGCCGACCGGATAGGCCGGCGACAGCCACGCCATCAGCCGGTAGAGCGCGGCCGCATCGGGCGGCTGCGCATCAGACATGATCCTCGCCGTGGTGATGATCGTAGGCGCCGTGCTCGGGATCGAACGGCGCCTCGACGGGGAGAACCGCGCCGAGCCCGCGCAGCATGTCCTCGATCACATGGTCGCGCCGGATGCGCAGCCGATCGCCGACGATCTGCACGTCGACGTGACGGTTGCCGATATGCCAGGCGAGCCGCGCCAGTTCGTGGGCGTTGGCGGCGGCGATTTCGATGAGCGGCTCGGCGCGGCCGGCGACGCGCACCATGGCGCCGTCATCGAGCAGCAGGCCGTCGCCGTCGCGCAACGCGATCGCATGCGGCAGGTCGAGCAGGAACGTCGTGCCGCGCTCGCCGGTCAGCACGATGCGGCGGCGATGGCGGCCATGGGCATCCAGCGTGACGCAATCGATGGCGTCCGCGGCGTTCCACGCGCCGGCGGTTTTGATTTCGCGCGCGCGCCGCATCGGTGCCGTCAGGCCGCGTCAGAAATTCGCGGCGCGCTTGGCTTCTTTCTGCGCCGGAGTTTTGCCCGACGGCAGCTCGTACATGCCGCTCGGCAGCGTGTCGAAGAAGGCCAGCACCTCGTCGGTCTTCACCACGTCGGCATATTTGGCGTTCATGTCGCACAGATTGATGGCGTGGCTCGCCTGCGAGCGGTCGAAGCAGCCTTCCTCGGCGAGCGCGATGCGGTAATTGAGGCTGAAGGCGTCGAGCACGGTGGCGCGCACGCAGCCGGACGTGGTGGTGCCGGTGACGATGAGGCTGTCGCAGCCGAAGCAGCGTCAGATAGCTCGCCATGTTGGTGCCGAAGAAGCCGGACGGCTTCTGCTTGAGCACCACGATGTCCTGCGGCCCGGGCGCGATCGGGGTGACGATCTCGTTGCCGTCGAGATTGGTGACGATGGTCTGCCGGTCCTCGTTGCCGCGCGAATTCTTCCACAGCCAGGAGCCGGAATCCCAATTGTCGTCGCGGCGCACGCCGGTGGTGTAGATGACCGGCACGCCCTTGTCGTGGCACTTGTCGATCAGCGAGCGGATATAGGGCAGCGCGACCCAGGCGTCCTCGCCGCAGGAATTGCGCCAGCGCTTGATCGATTCCAGGATCGGCTCCGGCCGGTCGCCGCAGAACGCCCAATTGACGTCGATGACCAGCAGCGCCGGCCGCTTGCCGAAGCCGCCGCGCGCGCCATAGCCCGACGTGCCGAACACCGCCTTGTCGCGCTCGGTGAGAAACTTGTTCCAGATCGGTTCGGACATTCGTGTGCTCCTGTGAATGTTGAGGTTCAGCTTAGCAGCTTTGCGTGCGGGAGATAATACTGCAATCGCCGGAACCCCCTCACCCCATCCCTCTCCCCTCTGGGGAGAGGGAGTCGCTAGCCGTTCGCTCGTTGCCCGCTCATCGGCGGGTGAGACTCGCGAGCCGCTTGCTCCTCCCTCTCCCCAGAGGGGAGAGGGATGGGGTGAGGGGGCTCGGGCCTCTCGGCTGCATCTCTCCTCACAAACTGGCCTTCAGCCCTCGACGAAGCTCATGTCGATGATCTCGTCGTATTTGACGTCGACCTTGAGGATGCCGGCGCCCATGACCACGGCCTTCGCGGTGTCCCAGGCGGCGGGGCTGATCATGCCGTCCTTGCTCCACATCTCGTCGGCGAAGGAGCGGTCGAGCGTCGCCTTGAGGTCGTCGAGCGCCATGGTCGGGAATTGCGTCTTGGCGATCTCGGCCGCCTCGTCGTGGTTGTCGTGGACGAATTTCAACGACTTCATCATGCCGCGGACGAAGCCGCGCACCAGCTCGGGCTCCTTCTGGATGGTGTCGAGGCGCACATTGAAGGTCGAGTAGGCATAGGGGCCGAGCTCCTTCGGGATATTGATGAACGGCTCGCCCCACACGCCGGTGCGCACGCCCTGGGTGATGAACGGCTCGGTCGAGCAGCCGATCTGCGCCTGCTTGTTCCTGACCGCCGGCAGGATCGCCGAGTTGGCGGTTTCGACCAGCGTGACGTCGCTCGTGGCGTCGAGATTCCATTTCTTCAGGAGATAGCGCGTGATCGAATTCGGCGTGCCGCCGAAGCCGCTGGTCGCGATCGTCTTGCCTTTGAAATAGCTCGGCCAATCGGTGTCCTGGCCGGTTCCTGCCCCTTGGCCGCGCAAAAATAGACGTTGCCGCGGTCGACGCAGTTGACCACGGCGCGCAGCTCGGCGCCTTTGACCTTGGCGATAGGCGTCGTGCTCCGGGCCGCCGATGAAGGCGAAGGCCTGGCCGGACAGCACCGCGTTGGTATGGCCGCCGCCGGTCTCGATGGTGACGATCTTGACCGTGACGTCCTCGAACAGATTTTTCGCCATGCCGATATAGAGCGGCAGGTAGCCGGTGCCGTGGACCGGCTCGGCGATCAGCACCTCCTTGGTGTCGGCGCGCGCGATCATCGGGCGCGCGATGAGGGCGGCGCCGGCCGATGCCGTGGCGCCCAGAAATTTTCGTCGGCTGATAGTGTTTGCGTTGTCATGACGACCTCATCTGTTAGCCCGGCTGTTGCGATTTCGTCTATTGCCTGACGCCTTTGCGCAGCATGCGCTCGAGCCAGGACACCGCGGCATACATGACGACGGCCAGGGTCGAGAGCACCAGCACCGCGACCCAGACCAGCGCGATGTCGTAGGTCTGGCCGGCATAGAGGATTTGCGCGGCCGAGGCCGTGCTGCGAGGCGATGAATTCGCCGACGATGGCGCCGGTCAGCGCGAGCCCGATATTCACCCGCAGCACCGAGATGATCCACGGCAGGCAGTGACGGCACGACCAGCTTGCGGAACACCTGCATGCGGCTGGCGCCGAGCGAATAGAACAGCTTTTCGCTGATCCGGTATCGACCGCCTTGACGCCCGCATAGGTCGTCAGCGTCGACACCACGAGCGTCAGCGCCGTCGCGATCGCGACCTTGGAGGCAAGCCCGATGCCGAACACCAGGATCACCAGCGGCGCCAGCGCGAGCTTCGGCAGCGACTCGAAGCAGATGATGTAGGGCTGCACGATCGCGGCGTAGTTGCGCGACCACCAGAACGACAGGCCGAGCAGCGAGCCGCAGGTGGTGCCGATCAAGAAGCCGAAAATCGTCGAGCGGAAGGTGAAGCCGATATCGGTCCAGGCATCGCCCTGGCGAAGAATTTGATCAAGGTCGCGAAGATGGCGCTGGGCTTCGACCAGAAGAAGCCGTCGATCCAGCCGCGGTCGGCGGCCGCCTGCCACAGCGCGATCATGCCGATGAGGATGCCGACCTGCGCCGCGACGATGGCCGAGATCGGCCAGTCCTTCTGCACCGGCAGGCGGCGGACCGATTCGCAGCGGCGCGCTGGACGCTGCCGGCGCCGGCGAGCGCGCGCACCAGACCGACGCCGATGTGTCCTGGACCGCCATGTCAGGCCGCCTCGCCGAGGGCTGAATCGTGGCCGGCCATCAGCAGCGCCAGGCAGCGCTCCTTGATCGCGATGAATTCGGGCGTCAGCGTCGCGCTGCGCGTCGCGCGGCCGCGCGATCGGCACCGGCATGGATCTCGATGATGCGGCCCGGCCGCGTCGCCATGACGTGAACTTCGTCGGAGAGATAGATCGCCTCCTCGATATCGTGGGTGACGAACACCACGGTCTTGCCGAAATCGGCCCACAGCCCGAGCAGCCATTCCTGCATCTGCAATTTGGTCTGCGCATCGAGCGCGCCGAACGGCTCGTCGAGCAGGATGACGTCGGTGTCGAACAGCAGCGTGCGCAGCAGCGCGGCGCGCTGGCGCATGCCGCCGGACAGCGCGTTCGGATAGAGATATTCGAAGCCGGCAAGCCCATAGCGGCGCAGCAGCGGCAGCGCGCGCTCGCGCGCCTGGCGCAACGGCACGCCCTGGATCTCCATGCCGAGGATGACGTTGTCGAGCACGGTGCGCCACGGCAGCAGCAGATCCTTCTGCAGCATGTAGCCGACGCGGCCGATGGTGCCGGTGGCGTCGGCGCCGTCGATCAGCACGCGGCCGCCGGTCGGCTCCAGAAGGCCGGCGACGATGTTGAAGATCGTGCTCTTGCCGCAGCCCGAAGGGCCGATCAGGCTGACGAAACGGCCCGGCGAAATCGAAAGCGTCACCGGCGCCAGCGCCGTGAAAGGCGCCGTTCGGCGTCGGAAAGGTCATGCCGACCTGGTCGAGGCGAAGCTTCACGGACATCGCGCTTCCCTGCCCACGGCGATGATACAGCAATAACCGTGCCAGCGGATAGCAGCCTAGCGGTGCCGCTCGCCCTCGTTGCCCAGCAGCGCGGCCTCGAACGCGCTGGCGATCGCCTGCTTGCTCTTGCCGGCTTTCATGGCGTCGCCGATCACGACGGTCGTCTGTCCGGGGCGCGTCAGCCGCTTGAACGCGGCCGGTGTTGCCGCGTCGCGCCCGGTAATAGAACCAGTCGCGCAGTTTCGCGTTCGACAAAAGCCGCGCGATGCCGGGCCAGCGCGCGGCGCCGCTGTCGAGCGCCCAAGTGGCGAATGGGCCGAGGCCGAAGCGATAGGCGGCGCCGGTCGCGATCACGATACGGTCGAACGGCGTCAGCACGGTCGGATCGGCAGTCACATCCGTCGCGAAACGGAATACGACGCCCTTTCATCTTGCAGGCCGCCGTCATGTCATCGATGTAGCGCGCGAAACTTTGTGTCGCTCGCCTCGACCTCCTGGAACAGCGGCGCCTTGCCGGCATAGCGGAAGCTGCCGCCGGCGCGCTTGGCCTTTTCGAACACCGTCACCTTGTTGCCGTCGGCGACCAGCGACGCATAGGTGAGGCCGGCGGGCCCGGCGCCGATCACGGCGATGCGCTCGCCGCGCGGCGGTTTTGCATCGGCGAACAACGTTTCGCGGCCGGCGGCGCCGTTGACCACGCAGCCGATGCGCGCGCCGCCGCGCATCTCATTGATGCAGGTGTTGCAGGCGAGGCAGCGGCGGATCGGCTCGCCGCGCGCGACCTTTTCGACCCATTGCGGATCGGCGATCAGCGTGCGGCCGAGCGCGATGAAATCGGTCTTGCCGTCCGCGACCGCCGCTTCGGCGAGCGCCGGATCGCCGAGCCGGCCGACGGCGATCACCGGCACGGTGATCTGTTTCTTCACCTCGGCGGCGAAGTCGAGAAAGGGACCGTCGGGCATCGTCATCGGCGGCAGCACGACCTGCGCCGACGGCAGCGAGCGATAATGCCCCGCAGTGACATGCAGCGCGTCGGCGCCGGCCTGCGCCGCCCAGAGCGCGATCTGCCGGCCTTCGGCGAACGGCAAGCCGCCGGGAAAAAAGTCTTCGACCGAAAGCCGGTAGATGACGCCGAGATGCCGGGCACCGCCGCTTTCACGGCGCGCAGAACTTCCAGGCCGAAGCGGGCGCGATTTTCCAGGCTGCCGCCATATTCGTCGTTGCGCCGGTTCTCGAACGGCGCGTGGAATTGCGAGATCAGATAGCCGTGCGCGGCGTGGATTTCGACGCAATCGAAGCCGGCCTTTTGCGCGCGTTGCGCGGCGGCGACATGAGCGGCGATGGTCTGCGCGATGCGCGCCTTGGTCATCGCTTCCGGAATGATGGTCTCGAACGTGGTCTCGTAGACCGGATGCGGAATGGCCGACGGCGCGATCGGCGTCTCGCCGCAAATGTCGATGCGCGTGTGGCCGCCGCCGTGGCCGAGCTGGATCGACGCCTTGGCGCCGCCGCGGTGAATCTCGCCGACGAGCCGCGTCAGGCCCGGAATGAAACGGTCATCGTAAATGCCGACTTCATGGCGGCGATGCCGGCCGCACTTTTCCGGCGACGCCATCTCGACGGTGATCAGGCCCGCGCCGCCGTGCACCCGCGCCATGTAGTAGGCGACCGAGTCGTCGGTGACGAAACCTTCCGCGTCGGCCGTGCGCGTCGTCATCGGCGGCATGACGATGCGGTTCTTGATTTCGACCGGGCCGATGCGGGCGGGCGTCAGCAGGATGTTGGTCACAACGTCGGTATCTCGCCGCCGTCGAGATCGATGGTCGCGCCATGCATCCAGGTGGCGCGCGAGGATACGAGGAAGGTGATCAGATCGGCGACGTCCTCGACCTTGCCGAAGCGGGTGATGCCGAAGCCCTTGCACATTTCCTCGCGGGCTTTTTGCTCCGGCCAGCCGGTGCGCTCCATCTCGGCCTTGATGCGCCGCCACAGCCGGTCGGTCTCGACCATGCTCGGATGGATGCAGTTGACCTGCACGCCGTCGTGCTTGCCGCGGTCGGCCATGCATTTGGAGAAGGCGGCGACCGCCGCATTGACGGAAGAGCCGATGGTGAATTCTGCGATCGGCTTGCGCCCGCCGGTGCCGCCGATGGCGATCAGCGAGCCGCGCCGCTCCTTGAGCAGCGGCCAGGCGGCGCGGGTGAGCCGCACATGGGCGAAGAATTTCAGCGCGTAGCCGTCTTCCCAATCGGCGTCGGTGAGCTCGAGGAAATCGCCGCGCTTGGTGGCGCCGGCATTGTTGACGAGAATATCGAGCCCGCCGAGCTCGCGCTTGACCTGCTCGATCAGTTTTGCCGGCGCGTCCTTGCCGCGCAGGTCGATTGCCGAGATGGCGGCGCGGCGGCCCTGCTTGCGGATCGCGGCTGCGACCTCGTCGAGCGCCTTCTCGTCGCGGCCGGTCAGCATCACGTCGCAGCCCTCGGCCGCCAGCGCCAGCGCGATGCCGCGGCCGATGCCGCGGCTCGATCCGGTCACCAGCGCGACCTTGCCCTTCAATCCCAGATCCATCGCCGTCCTCCCTGATGGGCGACATGTTGTAACCGGATTTCGCTTGCACTCAATCCAGGTTACGGTTGCTGCGGGCAGGGGACGTTCGCGAATGACAATCAAGGGCAAGGCCTATATCGCCGGAGCTTTCGAGCATCCGACCCGGCATGCGCCGGACAAGACGGTGGCGCAGTTGCACGCCGAGGTGGCGCTCGGGGCGCTGAAGGACGCCGGGCTGACGCGCGACGACGTCGACGGCTATTTCTGCGCCGGCGATGCGCCGGGCCCGGGGCCGGCCACCATGGCCGAGTACATGAATCTGAAGCTGCGCCATGTCAATTCCACCGAGCTCGGCGGCACCTCCTATGTGGCGCTCGCCGCGCACGCCGCCGAAGCCATCGCGCTCGGCAAATGCGACGTGGCGCTGGTCACGCTCGCCGGCCGGCCGCGCAGCGAAGGCCAGGCGACCGGCACCACGCCGCGGCTGCGCGATCCGAACCAGCCGGAGGCGCCGTGGGAATTTCCCTATGGGATGACGACGGCCAATGGTTACGCCATGTGTGCCATGCGCCACATGTATCAATACGGCACCACCAGCGAGCAACTCGCCTGGATCAAGGTCGCAGCCTCGCATCACGCGAGCCACAATCCGAATGCCATGCTGCCCGAGGTGGTCACCGTCGCGGACGTGGTCAACTCGCCGGTGATTGCCGACCCGCTGCACCGGCTCGACTGCTGCGTGATCAGCGACGGCGGCGGAGCGCTGGTCATCGTCAAGCCGGAGATCGCCAAAAAACTCAAGCGCCCGCCGGTGAAAATCATCGGCGCCGGCGAGACGGTGAAGCATCTCTCCGGCGGCACCTTCGATCTCACCACGTCGGGCGCGGCGCGGACCGGGCCGATCGCCTTCGCCGAGGCCGGTATAAAGCCTGCGGACATCAAATATGTATCGATCTACGACAGCTTCACCATCACGGTGCTGATCCAGATCGAGGATTTGGGTTTTTGCGCAAAAGGTGCCGGCGGCAAATTCGTTTCCGACGGCAATCTGATCTCCGGCGTCGGCAAATTGCCGTTCAACACCGACGGTGGCGGCTTGTGCAACAATCATCCGGCCAATCGCGGCGGCATGACCAAGGTGATCGAGGCGGTGCGGCAATTGCGTGGCGAGGCGCATCCCAAGGTGCAGGTGAAGAATTGCGATCTCGCTCTGGCGCAAGGCACCGGCATGCAGCTCGGCACGCGCCATTGCAGCGCGACGCTGATCATGGAACGGGAGTGAGCCATGGCGCGAACAATTCCGTCACCCCTCGTCAGCGTCGAAAACGAGGCGTTCTGGAAAGCGGCGCGCGAAGGGCGCTTCCTCGTCCCGACCTGCGCTGCCTGCGGCAAGGCGCATTGGTACCCGCGCGCCATCTGTCCGTTCTGCTCGAGCGACAAGATCGAATGGCGCGCGGCCTCCGGCAAAGGCACGATCTATACCTATAGCGTCATGCGCCGCGCCAAGGAGCCTTATGCCATCGCTTACGTGACGCTGGCGGAAGGCCCGACCATGATGACCAACATCGTCGACTGTGATTTCGACGCGCTGCGCGTCGGCCAGCCGGTTGCGGTCGTGTTCAAGGACACCGAGAACGGCCCGCCGGTGCCGATGTTCAAGCCGGCGTAACGACAGGTAGCGGATTTCCCCGGCACACGGAATGTGATATAAAGATTTTCTCTTTAAAGGGCACGAGCCTGCCCTATGGCACATGACGCGTTCATTTCCCATTCCCACCAGGACAAAGCGGTCGGGGACGCTGCCTGCACGATATTGGAGAACTCGGGTATCCGCTGCTGGATAGCGCCACGCGACGTTCCGCCGGGTTCGCAATGGGCCGGCGCCATCATCCACGCCATCGACCAGTGCCGGGTGATGGTGCTGATCTTTTCCTCGCAGGCGAATATCTCCGATCAGATTTATCGCGAGGTGGAGCACGCCGTCAGCAAAGGCATTCCGATCTATCCGCTGCGCATCGAGGACGTCGTTCCGAGCGACTCGATGGAATATTTTCTGGGTTCCATCCACTGGCTCGACGCGTTGACGCCGCCACTGGAGAGCCATCTGTACCGGCTTGCGGACGCCGTTAAATCCTACCTTGACGTCGCACATGACGGCGGCGATGCACAGCCTCGATCTGCCGCGTTGCAGCGCCCGGCAATTGGCCCGGTAACGGGATCGAAAATATCGGCAGTATCGGCGCGGCACTGGGCGCTGCGGGCCGCGATGTGTCTGCTGATCGCTGCCGCCGCCGGCGCGGCGTTTTTTTACTTTGGCCGCCGGCAGCCGGCGACCGTCGTTGCAGGCGTGCCGGCGTCCGCAAATTCGTCCGCAGTCCTGCCGAGCGCGGCGCAACCACCAGGGCGCCCCATTCCCCAGGGACGGCAATTTACTTTCAACGAAGCCGCGGTCCGCGCGCAGGCCGCAAAACAGGGCACGCCGTTGCCGCCCTCGCTTGCCGTGATTGCGCCAAGCGCCAAGGTGCCGGCCGATTTTGCGGCCTTCGCCGGCGCCTGGCGCAGCGAAGAGGGCAGTAGTTTCGGACGAACCGTAATCCTCATCGTCGAGGACGTGGAGCAAGACGGGCACGCGACCGGGATTCTTGCCAGGGGCCTCTGGGCACGGTCAGCCAGGTGCCGTTGGGCTTCATGACATTCTCGGCTGTCATCACCGACGAGGGCCTCAAGTTCACATTGGGGGACTCGAACTTCACGTTCAAGCACCTGCAAGATGATCGAATTTGGGTCCATATCCAAGGCGACGACGGCCCGAGACACTTTGAAAATACGATGACCCTGAAGCCGATCGAATGATTGGTCCCGGCACCGGTGGACTGGCCCGCCAAGCCACGGATACGGTTTCAATGCGCGATTGTTGCGGCTAGATTACCGGCGCAACGCAGGAGCCGGTGATGCGGTTTGGACTTTTCGGCAGCGCGACGGCCCGCCATGGCGGGCCGGATGTCGATTCCGGGCAGGGCTATAAGCAATTCGTCGAATACAATGTCGAGGCCGAGGCGCTCGGCTATCATTCGACGTTCCTGGTAGAGCATCATTTCACCGGCTTCGGCCAGGTCTCGGCGAGCCTCTCGCTGCTCACCTGGGTAGCGGCGCAGACCAAGACCTTGCGGCTCGGCACCGCGGTGCTGGTGCTGCCCTGGCACAATCCGGTGTTGCTCGCCGAGCAGGCCGCGACCATCGATCTGCTTTCGGGCGGCCGGCTCGATTTCGGCGCCGGCAAGGGTTACCGCCACAACGAGTTTGCCGGCTTCTGCGTGCCGATCGCGGAAGCCGATGCGCGCTTCAACGAGTTGCTCGACGTCATCGTGAAGTCCTGGACGTCGAAGCAGCGCTTCTCGCATCGGGGCACATACTGGAAGTTCGAGGACATTATCGTCGAACCGCCGACCGCGCAAAAACCGCATCCGCCGATTTGGATGGGCGCCGGCAGCCCGGACTCGATCCGCCAGGTCGCCGCACGCGGCTATAATCTCCTGCTCGACCAGTTCGCCTCGTTCGAAACCGTCGCCGAGCGCATCGCCATCTACAAGACGGCGTTGGAGCAGCACGGCCATGCGTTCAACCCGATGAATGTCGGTGTCGCCCGCGCCTTCTACGTCGC
The DNA here is from genome assembly GCA_963831975.1 of uncultured Alphaproteobacteria bacterium. Classification (GTDB taxonomy): domain Bacteria; phylum Pseudomonadota; class Alphaproteobacteria; order Rhizobiales; family Xanthobacteraceae; genus BOG-931. Next base: position 54,450 of record CAWHSO010000005.1, on the reverse strand, counting down.
CAAGGATGCCGCCGACAAGGAAGCCGCATTGGAGCGGCGCATGGAGGCGCAGCGCCGCCTCGAGGCGATTTCGAGCGCGCCGGGCGTGAAGAACACCGCCAGCATCATGGCCTATTCCGACACCCGCGAGGCCAGCGAAGAGAGCGCGCTCTACGGCAATCCTGACGAGATTGCGGTGAAGCTGGACAATCTGCGCAGGCTCGGCGTCGCATATGTATTGCTCAACGGCGGCGGCCTGGTCGGTCACGCCAACGAAAGCTTGCGCCGCTTCAGCCGCGAGGTGATGCCGCACTTCGCCGACGGCGCCAAGATGCGCAGCGCCGGGTGATTGCGAACGAAGGCCGATGATCAACAAGATCGTGCAAACCATGGCCGAGGCCATGGCCGGCGTCCGCGACGGCGCTGTCGTTCTGGTCGGCGGCTTCGGCAGCATCGGCCAGCCCAACGCGCTGATCGAAGGCCTGATCGAGCAGGGCGCCAAGGACCTCACTGTGGTCGCCAACAATTCCGGCGTCGGTTACGTCGGCCTGGCCAAGCTGCTCGACACCGGCCGCGTGCGCAAGATCGTCTGCTCGTTCCCGCGTACCGCCGATCCGGTGGTGTTCGAACGGCTGTGGCGCGAAGGCAAGATCGAGCTCGAATGTGTGCCGCAGGGCACCATGGCGGAGCGCATGCGCGCCGCCGGCGCCGGCATTCCGGCGTTCTATACGCCGACCGCGGTCGGCACCAAGCTCGCCGCCGGCAAGGAAGAGCGGGAGATTCACGGCCGCAAATATATTCTCGAAGAGGCGCTCCATGGCGACGTCGCGCTGGTCGAGGCCTGGGAAGCGGACCGCTGGGGCAATCTCACTTACAAGTCGTCGGCGCGTAATTTCAATCCGGTGATGGCGACGGCGGCAAAACTGACTATCGTGCAGAGCCAGCACATCGTCGAGCTCGGTGCGCTCGACCCGGAGAAGATCGCGACGGCGGGAATTTTCGTCGACCGCGTGCTGCACGTGCCCTATGGCGAACCGACGGTGACGTAACAAGCGAGCGACGGGAGGAAGCCATGAACGCGGATGCAAAGACTTTGGCGGCCGTGAAGCCGATGGCGCGCCGGGAAATGGCCAAGCGCCTCGCCGACGACATTCCCGAAGGCTGGTACGTCAATCTCGGCATCGGCGCGCCGCTGCAGGTGGCGGATTATGTGCCGCAGGAGCGCGAGGTCGTATTCCAATCCGAGAACGGCGTTCTCGGCATGGGCCCGGCGCCTGAGCCGGACAAGATCAATCGTTGGCTGATCAACGCCGGCAAGCAATATATCACCCTGCGCACCGGCGGTTCCTACATGCATCACGCCGACAGTTTTGCGCTGATCCGCGGCGGCCATCTCGATTTGTGCGTGCTCGGCGCCTTCCAGGTCGCCGAGAACGGCGACATCGCCAACTGGTCGACCTCGGACAACGAAAGCGCGCCCGCCGTCGGCGGCGCCATGGATCTGGCCGCCGGCGCCCGGCAGCTCTGGGTGCTGATGGACCACACCACCAAGACCGGCGAGAGCCGGCTGGTTCGCCGCTGCACCTATCCGTTGACCGCAGTCGGCGTCGTCAAGCGCGTCTACACCAACTTCGCCGTGCTCGACGTCACTGATGACGGTTTTGCGGTGCGCGAGATGGTGCCCGGCATGGCGCTCGATGAATTGCAAAAGGTCACCGACGCGCCGCTGCGCATGGCGGCGTAATTCCGTCGTCTAGCTAGTGCATCCGTTCCCGGCCTGCTCGAGATGTGGCCGACCGGTAGTTCACGCTGTCGCGCGCGCAAATAGCATAATGAGGATGGCACTAAATTTCATGGCGGTTCAGTCGTTCTACCTTTGCGTGTAGGGCCGGCTTATCATAGAATGGGACTGCTCCAATAGTTCGCACCTGCCTTCCCAAGAGGAAGAACTATTACGAGTGTTAAATTCAACCGGGAAAGGATGTCCCTATGCTGCAATTAGTGTTTCCGGACCAGCCTACTCATGAACTTGCGCTAGAGTTCTGACAACTCGAAAAAGGGTTTGCGCCCAAAAGTCATCAACAGCCGAGTTGTTCTCAGTGAGCCCGCCGCAGTGACCATCAACGAAAGCACACTTGGGGACGACTTGGATCTCAAACGTTTTTTCGCTGAGCAGAAGTCCCAATGGAGCTTCCATGCAGTGCAACTGCGCTGCACCTTCGCTGCGGGTGAGGGAGAGAGTTTTGAACGAGCCCAGGTTGCGGTGCAGCTTTCAGCTAAAGGTGGCGGGTCCGGGCAACTACCCAACGTTTATTCGATGTCTCCTTTAAAAATCGCTCAAAAAATTCAAGTCAAGCAAAGCAATTCTATTGGTGCTGACTTGAAGTTTCTCAAGTCCGAGATTGGAGAGGAAATAACGATTCCGGACAATCAGTTGTACGTGATTGCCTACAATGAAGGAAGCGCGAACCCTTACTGGCGGTTGAAGGAGGTTCCCGGGATCACCATCGAAGGCGTCGAGCGTTTCAGCATGATCGTGCGCGTGCCCCTCGCTACGAACGCTGTCGGCCAGATCAATGTCTCGGCTGACATGCGTAGTAAGCGGTTCGGTCTGTTCACGTGCAGGGCAGCCATTCCAAACATCCCTCAGCTTTCGATCTTGCTTTCAGGAAATCATCATGTGGGAACCGCTGCTCAATATCTGCCTTGACCTGGCTTCGTACCCGGATGAGGCGCGCCTCGCGATGATTCACTCGCATGCCTATTCTTCTCACTCGAAATGTGCAGGAAGAACTCCAGCGCACTGCCCGCGATCTCCCTTCCGACCAAGCGGGCAAGGTCGCACCAGTTCTCGAAAAGCTATTCGAACTGCAAGCCTATTATCAGGCCCAGAGAGACGAATACCCTATCGGTTTAGGTCCGATCGAAAAGATTTTCGAGCTGGCGCGGATTGGTGAGATTTCCCAGGAGCAGGCGGGAGAACAGGCGGCGCAGCCCATCGTGGCGTCTGTTCTCGGGCCGCTCTACGTACATGCACTCTCCGCGCACAATCTCAAAATGGCTCGCGCGGGCCAATGGCGCGACGCGGCTCTCATGCAGAAGTTGCTTCTGCGGGCGGTTCACACCTTCGAGCAGTCGGGGAGCATGGGTGACGCCGAGTTCACCGCCGCATTCGACTGGATTGAGATCGTTCATATCTATGTCTTTGAGTTGCCTGACCCTCGACTTTTCCGCAACGCGGTTGAAGAAGGTGAGGCCGTTATCGCTAAGGCAGGGAAGGCCGGAAACACCGAGCTTGTCGGCGATGCGAATCATCGCCTCGGCACGCTCCACCTTGATCCCTACGCCGCTCGCAGCAGCCGAGACTACAACAAACAAATGGCCCAATGGCGCCAACGTTTCTATGACGCAATTGGGCCACAGATCGCCTTCCTGCCAAAGCAGGATCGCGAAATGCCTCGGCCGATGGATGCGTTGGAGAAAGCCGAACAGTACCTTACTCGGGCGGCGAAACTTCGTGCAACCGACCGTCGAGGCTTTTCCCTGAAGGCTCTTGCGCAGGCGGTGCAGTGGCAAACCATCGTCGGCCAAAAAAATCGCAAGAGCGATATAGAGAGGATTTGCGGCGAGGCGTTGAGGGCCCTCTCGCTGATCTGACTTGCCACAAGAGTGGGTGAGCGTTCTCAACATGAGAAATACGGGCGCCGACTTCGGACGAACGCGAAACGTTGCAGCGCATCCTGTCAGTTCAGTGGGATTTGCATGTGGCTAAGATCGGGGTGCGATACACGCTGGATCTTATTTCAAACGGCACAGTTCTTTCATAACACGGACGCTCCTGAGCGTGCATTGCGTTTGATGATCGAGACACGCCCTATGTTCGAACTCGCCGGCGGTGAAACCCACTTGGTCGCTCGCTGGACACTTTTGTTGACGTCGTTGGCGAAGATCGCCAATCTGCCGAAGGAGGCCTGCACAGGTTCAGCTCCCAGCCGCCGCGAGAGGATGCTGGCGGTATCCCGGCAAGAGGGTTGGGACCCAGGACGCGTCGCGGCCGGCCTATCGTGGCTCGCCAACACATCCCAACAAACTAACGACGAAAGGTTTGGCCTGCAGTTTCTGGCGGAAGCTTCCGGCTACGCGCCTTTGTTTACCGCGGCCCTTAAGGACTTGATTGAGTACCAGCGCATCGTTCTCTGGATGGGTCTTGGCGTCAATGGAATTTAATTTGAACAATTGGGGCCAGGCGGTTCAGGGCTACGCTGGTTCCTTGAGCGAAGCACTGCACTTTGAACTGAAAGATATGCATTCCGAACTCTTGCGGCGCATCGATGACATCAGCAGCAAAGGCGGAGATGTGGCCGTGAGCGTTGCCGGAAAACTGGTTCCCATAGCCCTGAGAATACAGAGGTCAATGGGAGAGCCAGGCGGACGTTGGCTGCGGCACTTGACCAAACGCACGCTGGCCGGCATGGGCCAGAAGACGAATCTGAAGTGCTGTCACTCCTTTGCCAACTCGGCAAAGGGGCGGCGCTTTGCCGCCGCTCTGGCTGCCGGCGCTTGTTACCAATGGAGAGAAGACCCGGAAGCAGACCGCATGCTGAAACAAATCGCCGAAAGCGAAGCTGCGCTCAAGTCCACAAAGGTCTCTCCTCCTAACACAGGAGATACACTCTTGGACGACAGTGTCATCCTCTGTTCCTACGGTGATTTCTCATCAGCTCTAAGTACGAAGACTTACCTTGGCAGCGCCTCTACAATCTGCAACGCAGTTTTGACACGCACGTCAACAATAGGTTGCTCTCCTATGCCGGTGATGCAGACTCCTGGTACTTGCTTCTGGATGATATCCAAGCTTCGCTCGATCCTCGCACGGTACTTCTGAACTTCTACCTGGGAGCAACGCCGCAGGGCACCGTTGGCGTCAGTGCCGTTGCGATCACTCGCGACGACATCCGAGCCGGGATTGTCAACCATTCCTTTCCCGACAGCTTAGTGGAAATGGAAGACTCTCAAAATTAAGTTGAATGTTCACCCTCTCGCGCTGACTGTGGCCGACTTGCGCAAGGAAATAGCATACTCTCCGGGCCCCGGACGAGTAATAACTCCCGAGGGTGAACAGTTGCTGAGCTCCGATGTGAGAGGCTATTTCGGATATTTGCTCGAATATCTCCAGGGGATGCGCCGCAAGGGTAAGGACCACGTCTGCATCGTCCCTCACGGCCCTTTGCACTTCTATCCTTTCCACCTGCTGGGCGATCCCGGCTCATCCCTGGCAGACAACACGATTGTCACTTATCTTCCGAACCTGGCCTTACTACTGGCCCCGCGCGGCAACCCCAGTGTTTCTCGCTATAGGGCTCGCGCGATTTCTGCTCTGGGCCTCACGTTCCGAGAGGTCCGGGCTTTTGATCTGGATGAGCTTCCGCAGTCCGAGCAGGAAACCAAAAGCATCGCAGACTTATTCGACGCAAAACCTGTCCTCGAGGAATATGCCACCGAACAAGCGATGCAAGAGGCTCTCTTGAACTCTCGCTACGTCCACCTGTCCACCCACGGCGCACACAATATTTCCGCTCCCGCGTTTCAGTGTCTCTTCCTGGCTCCAAAGGACGACAGCGACGGCCGGCTCTACGCGCACGAGGTTCTCAAGATGGATTTGCGGGGCCTCGAAATGCTCACACTGAGTGCTTGCGAGACTGCCCTTGGGCGTTTCGATGAAGGCGACAATCTGCGTGGGCTTCCGTCGGCTTTTTTGCAGAGCGGTGTCTCCACCATCATCGCAACATTGTGGCCAGTCAGGCCAGCTCCAGCCGAATATTTTTTCACTCATTTGTATACCGGTGTAAAACGCGGTCTTGATCGCAGAGACGCCTTCTATCGGGCACAGCAGGAAACCAAAGGAGCCTTTCCGATCTACAAAGACTGGGGAGCCTTCTACTATATCGGAGCTTGGCGTTAGTTACCTCCCGGCGCAAGATTGGCCGACATTGGTGTTTGGCGAGAATCGGCCGTTAGGTGGGAAACTGCAGGGTCGCAAGGAGTTGAATTTGACTTCGGTCGAGCGCCCGCAGCGTGCCGGCGTTCAATTGCTCTAAAACCATCGGATAGTTGGCGAATACCGACGTTAGATATCCGCCCAGGAGCGCGGTGATCGCGAGGGTATTTCCAGGATAAGCAAAAATGTAGCCCGGATGAGTAAAGCTAAATCTGGAAAAATAGCTAGCGGCCATTCAGCACTCGGATGTCGCTTTACTCATCCGGACTACGTCTTTGCCCACTCCGCGAGCACAGCAAAAGTGGGCCGGTTGATTTCGTATTTCACTGCTGCGGTAGCGGCGTTATCCTCTTCCGGCACTGCATAATATAATCAAGGGAGGATGTGATGCCCGCGCGCCACCTTTTCGCGTTGAGCGCTGCGAGCGCTTTGTTGATCGCAACCGCGCAACCCGGCTTCGCCCAGGAAATGAAAAACAAACCGCTCAGCGTGACGACGCCCGATGGCTTGACCATCTCGGCGCAGGAATATGGCAACCCGAACGGCCCCGGCATCGTCTTCATCCACGGCTTCTCGCAGAGCCATCTGTCGTGGATGCGCCAGACCGACAGCGAGCTCGCCAAGGAATTCCACATCGTCACCTACGACCTGCGCGGCCACGGCAATTCCGACAAGCCGCTCGATGCCGCGCGCTATCGCGACGGCAAGGCCTGGGCCGACGAGGTACAGGCGGTGATCGACGCCGCGGGCCTCAAGCGCCCGGTACTGGTCGGCTGGTCCTATGCCGGCCGCGTCATCTCCGACTATGTGACGAACCGCGGCGCCGGCGGAATTTCCGGCATCGATTTCGTCGACGCCTCGATCAAGTTCATTCCGGAATATGTCGGCGATAATCTGAAAAACCTGCCGCTGATGGCGTCGGAGGACATGCTCACCAACATCAACGCCACGCGGGTCTTCTTGCACGGCTGCTTCTCCAAACAGCCGAGCGCCGACGATTTCGAGACCATGCTGGCGTTCAACATGATGGTGCCGCCGAAGGTGCGCGCGGGGCTGGGCGGCAGGCCGCTCGACGCCACCGCGGTGATGTCGAAGCTAACCATCCCGGTGCTGGTGAGCCATGGCGCCGAGGACAAGAACGCCAAGGTCGACACCGCAAAATTCACCGCTTCGGTGATCCCGGGCGCCAAGCTGTCGATCTACGACGGCACCGGCCATTCGCCGTTCTACGAAGACGCGCCGCGCTTCAACAGCGAGCTTGCCGCGCTCGTTCGCGCGGCGAACAAGGGGAATTGAGCGAAAGCATCAGTTCACCAGCACCGGCGTGCCGGTCTGCACGCGGCCGTATAGATCCACGACGTCGTCGTTGCCCAGCCGCACGCAGCCGAAGACCACATTGGTCCCGACGGTCGCCGGCGCGTTGGTGCCGTTGATGCGCGACTTGCCGTCGTCGAGCTCCATCACGCGCGCGCCGAGGGGGTTGCCGGGGCCACCCGCCAATGTCCCGGGCTTGGCGAGCTTGCGCTCGATCATATCCGGCGTCGCCTGCCAGGACGGCCATTCCGCCTTGCTGGCGACGTGGCGCAGCCCGACCAGCTCGGTGCATTGCTCGCCGAGCCCGATGCCGTAGCGCAGCGCCACGTTGTTGGGCTGAATCAGATAAAGAAAGTGCTGCAGCTTATCGATGATGATGGTGCCGACCGGCTGCAAGGTACGATAGAACGTCGGCTGGCGGCGGAAAACATACGACAGGTCGTTGTCGGCCGCGCTGCCGTCGATGCCGGGCGCGAGATCGCCGTCTTTGGTCGTCGCCAGCTTGGGTGGCGTGACCTTGGTCGCGGCTGGCGCTTGCGGGGTGGCAGTGGAGGCAACGTTTTTGACCGGCGCCGGCGACGCTTTGTGGGCGTGCTGCACCCAGAACATGTAGCCGCCGGCGCCGACCGCGGCGGCGACGATGGCGACTGCGAGCAAGGAGATACTGCTAAGTCGGAACGGTGTTGGAAGGGGCCCGCGCTCCGGCGTGACCGCCGACAGATCGCCGATATCGCCGTCCGCGTCGTCGCGCGACTCGTTGCGACGCATCGCGCCGCGGGCGGGGCGCGACATCTCGGCCTCGATCCTGCGGATCGCGGCGTCCAATCCGGATTGCTCGGCCGCAATCGCCGCCGGCGGCGTCGCCGGGCGTCGTGCCAACAACTGCGTCACCAGCATTTGCCGTGCGCGCTCATAGACGCCGCGACGCCATTGCGGGTCCTTCGCTTCCGGCGCGCTCATGGCGCGCGCTAGGATCGGATAATAGTCAACCATGGCGCCCCGGCGTCCATTTTAGTCGAGCATGATCTTATCGGAAAACCGGCTTCCACCTTTCCGGATCATGCTCTGACCTTAGCTAAAAACTCCAAGACGCGAGCGTTGGTCGCGTCCTCGTCCCGCCGCTCGACCGGCACATCCCAATAGTCCGACCGCGGCAGGCATTCCTAGCCCCCTCACCCCAACCCTCTCCCCTCCGGGGAGAGGGAGTGCGCTGCGATCGCGTGACGGCCATTGTGTTTCCCTCGCTCTCATCAGCCCTTGATCTGCCGGCCGGCGCGGGCATCGGCGATCAAAGCGGTGAACGCGTCGAGCGCGGCTTTCGCGGTGTTGACATAGGTGTCGGTCTTGGCGTCGATCCATTTCTCGGCGTAGCCGATGGCGGTGTGCGCGAGCCGCACCCGGCCGTCGAGCCACGGTCCGCCGCCGAAACCGCCGATCACCGGGATCTTGACCGCCTTGACGACGGCGGCGCCGGCGACCGGACCGGAATTGGTGAAATCGAGCAGCGCCGCGCCGGCGTCTTCCAGAAGTTTTGCTTCCTCGACGAGTTTTGTCCGCCGCTTCAGCCGTGGCCTGCGCCTGCGGTGAATTCTGCGCGCTGTAGGGAATGCCGTATTTGACAGCGGTCTGCGGCGTCAGCCCGAATTGCGCGAACACCGGAATGCCGGCGCGCACCAGCGCGCGCACCACGTCGGGAAAATCCGCGGCCGCGTCGACCTTGATCATGTCGGCGCCGCCTTCGTTCATGAGGCGCGACGCGGCGGCGAGCGCGCTGTCGACGCCCGCTGCACCGGGCCGAACGGCATGTCGCAGCTCACCAGCGCGCGCTCGACGCCGCGCCGCACCGCCTGGCAGCAGATCAGCATCTCGTCCAGCGTCACTTCGAGCACTTCGGCGCGGCCCCACAGATTGACGCCGACCGAATCGCCGACCGAGACGAAATCGACGCCGGCGCGGTCGGCGATGCGCGCGATCTGATAATCCCAGGCGACGACGCCGACGCTCTTCTTGCCGTCGCGCTTCATCTGCTGAAGCGCCGCAATGGTCATCTTGTCGGCATGCTTGCTACTCCGTTCGGCCAGCGCACTTAGCACAGCGCTGCGCGCGATCCGTCATCCTGCGGTGCGAGCGACAGCGAGCCTCGAAGGTGAGCGGCCGATACGCTTGCGGCCGGTTCTTCGAGGCTCGGCGCTGTGCGCGGACCTCGAGCGGTCGAGCGGATTGGCTTTGCGGTCGGCTATGCGCCGGATGCGCCGCGACGGGCGGCTTGCGCTCGGGAGGCGGCTTCGCCGGCGCCGAGGCGGCATCGGCGTCCGTCGGCGTCGCTTGGCTTGCCGCCGCGGCTTGCCGTCAGTCGTCTTGCCGTCGGCGGCTTGGCGACTACGGGCTTTTCGTCCGCCGGCTTCGCGGCCGGCTGATCGTCGGTCGGCGGCCGCCGTCGCTTTGTGCTTGGCTTTCTTCTTGTGACGGGCTCGGCGGCAATGTCGGCGAAGCGTGGCCAGTTGCGCCGGCGTGCGCGTCGGCCCGGTATAGACGACGACCGGCGTCACCGGCCCGGGATCGGACAGCAGATTGGGATTCTTCGGCGTCGGCGCGCGCAGCGCCGACAACAGGACCGAGAATTGCGGGCTGGCGTCGCTGGCGGCGGCGGCGCCGCTGTCGTCGCTGTCGGCGTCGGATCGTCTTCGTCTTCCGCCGCCGGGCGCTTGCGATGCTTGCCGCACATTTCGTCTTTCAGATTGGGCGGCGCGGCGTCGATCGGCGCCAGCGCGTCGACCGTGCCGAGCGACGGCGTCAGCCACGACAGCGGATTTTGCGTGAACCCGCTTTCCAGCATTTCCGCCGCCTTCACCGCGCGCGCCGCGCCCGACGGCGCGCCGAGCACCACGGCGATCAGCTGCTTGTTGTCGCGCGTGGCCGTGGCCACGAGGTTGAAGCCGGAAGCGCAGATGAAGCCGGTCTTCATGCCGTCGGCGCCGGGATAGCGGCCGAGCAGCGGATTGTAATTGCGCACGACGCGCCTGCCGAATTTGATCGCCGGAATGTGCCAGTAGAAATTGTATTCGGGAAATTCGCGGATCAGCGCGCGGGCGAGAATGGCGAGATCGCGCGCCGAGGTGATCTGGCCGTCGGCCGGCAGGCCGTTGGGATTGACGTAATTCGTTTCCGTCATGCCGAGGCGATGCGCGGTCTCGGTCATCTCCTGCGGCGAAATTGTCGATCGAGCCGCCGATGCCTTCGGCCAGCAGCACCGCCATGTCGTTGGCCGACTTCACCATCATCATCTTGAGCGCGTTGTCGACGGTGACCTGGGTGCCGACCGGGAATCCCATCTTGGTCGGCGACTGCGCGCCGGCATTGGGCGAGACCGTGAACAGGGTGTCGAACGTGATGCGGTGATCCCTGACGGCGCTCAAGCGTCATGTAGAGCGTCATCAGCTTGGTGGTCGAAGCCGGATACCACGGATAGGTCGCGTTCTCGGCGCGCAGCACCTTGCCGCTATCGGCGTCGACCAGGATCGAGGCCTCCGACCGCGCCGGCGTCGCGGCCAGGACCGCCGCCGCGAGCGGCCGAGACGATGGAACCGAAAGCGATGCCGAGCGCCGGCGCCCGGAGAAATTTCATACGATGCACGTGTCGCGGTCCGTTCGGTTGGTCGGGCCCGAGGGGCCGCGAAGGTTCACGGTAGGTTCACGAAGCGTGGGCGCGTACCTATCTAACCGCAAGGCGGGCTCGAAGGCAAAGGCGAATAGCGGTATCCTTAAGCGCCGTGCGGATGGCCAGTAAGCCTATAGCCAAGGAAAAGCGACGAAAATTCGGCAATCACGAGGTAAGGAGCGATCAATGACCGCCTGCATCGTGGGCTGGGCGCATACGCCCTTCGGCAAGCTTGCCGGCGAAACCGTCGAGAGCCTGATCGTGCGGGTGGCGACCGAGGCGCTCGCCGACGCCGGCGATTGCGGCGAACGACGTCGACGAGATCGTGCTCGGCCATTTCAATGCCGGCTTCTCGGCGCAGGATTTTACCGCCTCGCTGGTGCTGCAGGCCTCGCCCGATCTGCGCTTCAAGCGCGCCACGCGGGTCGAGAATGCCTGCGCCACCGGTTCCGCCGCCGTGCATCAGGGCCTGCAAATCGATCGCGGCCGGCGCCGCGCGCATCGTGCTCGTCGTCGGCGTCGAGCAGATGACGACGACGCGCCGGCCGAGGTCGGCCGCAATCTGCTCAAAGCCTCCTATGTGCGCGAGGAGGCCGACATCGACGGCGGCTTTGCCGGCATTTTCGGCAAGATCGCCGGGCTTTATTTCCAGCGCTGGGGCGACCAGTCCGATGCGCTGGCGCGCATCGCCGCCAAGAACCACAAGAACGGCGTCGGCAATCCTTACGCGCAGATCCGCAAGGATCTCGGCTACGAGTTCTGCCGCACCGAAAGCGAGAAGAACCCGCGCGTCGCCGGCCCGCTCAAGCGCACCGACTGCTCGCTGGTCTCCGACGGCGCCGCCGCGCTGGTGCTCGCCGACGTCGAGACCGCGCTCAAGCTCAACAAGGCGATCGTGTTCCGCGCCGCCGAGCACGTGCAGGATTTCCTGCCGATGTCGCGGCGCGACATGCTCAAATTCGAAGGCTGCGCGGTGGCCTGGCAGCGCGCGCTGGCGCAGGCCGGGATCGGGCTCAACGATCTGTCATTCGCCGAGGTGCACGACTGCTTCACCATCGCCGAGCTGATCGAATACGAGGCGATGGGGCTGGCGCCGGAAGGGCAGGGCGCGCGCGCCATCGCCGAGGGCATCGTCGCCAAGGACGGCGCGCTGCCGATCAATCCGTCCGGCGGGCTCAAGGCCAAGGGCCATCCGATCGGCGCCACCGGCGTGTCGATGCACGCGCTCGCCGCGATGCAGCTCACCGGCACCGCCGGCGACATGCAGATCAAGGACGCCCGGCTCGGCGGCATCTTCAACATGGGCGGCACCGCGGTCGCCAATTACGTCAGCATTCTCGAGCGGCTGCGCTAGCTGTGCCGTCGTGACGCGGACCAAATCGGAAATCAACAGGAGGGTGCCATGCAAATCAGGGTCGCGCCGAAAGCGCTTAACGACTGGAGCGCCGCGGAGTGGCAGGCGCGGGTCGATTTGGCGGCCGCGCATCGCCTCGCCTACATGCACGGCTTCAGCGAAGGGATTTTCAATCACCTGACCTTGGTCGTGCCGGGCCGCAGCGACCGTTACTACCAAATCCCGTTCGGGACGCATTGGTCGGAGGTCACGGCCTCGACCTTCATGGAAGTCGGCATCGACGACGGCGAGGTCAAGCGCGGCTCAGGCGACGTCGAGCGCTCCGGCTACTGCATTCACGCCCCCATTCACAAAGCGCTGCCGCAAGCCAAGGCGGTGTTTCACACCCACATGCCCTTTGTCAGCGCGCTCACGCGTCTGGAGGATCCGCGCATCAAGGAGATCGGCCAAACCGAGGTCGGGCTCATGGGACAGATCGCCTATGACGACGAATATACCGGCCCGGCGCTCGAGCCCGAGGAGGGCGAACGTCTCGCCAAGGTGATTGGCGAGCATACGCTCCTGTTCATGGCCAATCACGGCGTGACGACACTCGGCGACACGGTGGCCGATGCCTATGACCGGCTCTACTACATCGAGCGCGCGGCGCAGGTTCAGATCTACGCCATGTGGACCGGACAAAGGCTCAAAGAACTGCCCAAGACGGTGGTCGAGAAAACCCAGCGCGACATCGGCGGCAACCGCTACTACGAGGGGCCGACGCCGGCGCAACGGCACTTCAATGCGCTCAAGCGCATCCTCGACCGCAATGAGCCGGACTACGCGACGTGAGAATTTTAGAGCGGCTGCGCTGAAGCTCCGCTGGCAGGGTGGAGCTCAGCCGACGACGGCCGCTCGACTCCGCGCATATGCGACGAGATTGTCGAGGGTTTGCGACGTGCCGACATCGACGCCCATCTTCAGATATTGATCCAGCTGCTCGGCGGAACGGCATTCGATCTCTACCGTCATGTGAGTCTTGCCGGCGGCATCCTGAAGGACGACTCGCCCTGTGGCGCCCATCGCCTCGAAAACGAGGCGATCAGGCGGCGCTATCTCACGATAGATTCCGCGAATGGCATTTCGGGACGGCTTTTGGTGACAAATTTGAAAGTTCCGCCCGGTCTCAAGTCGATCTGGCACTCCGCTAGCCGCTCACCAGCGGCGTCCCACCAGCAGCTTACATCCTCCGGCCGCGTCCATGCTTCAAAGATTTGAGCCCGCGGAGCGTCAAAGACGCGCGTCAGCCTGATCGTGTGAGCATTACGATCGATTTCCAGGTTGGTCTTCGCAACGGCTTGGGCTTGAGCGGGCATATCACGTCTCCTGCTTTTTCTTGGTGGTGAGATGGGCGTCCAGATTGTCGAACCTGCTCTCCCATTGCTGGCGGAAGGGCTCGATCCAGTCGGCGATACCTTTCATGGCGCGCGGCGCTAATCGGCGCGGCCGCCGCTGGGCGTCGCGCCCGCCCTCGATGAGTTCGGCGTTTTCGAGAACCTTCAGATGCTTCGAGATTGTCGGTTGACTGAGCTCAAATGGCTCCATCAGCTGCGAGACATTCGCCTCACCGGCAGCCAGGCGCGCCAGTATCGCTCGTCGCGTTGGGTCGCTCAGGGCGTGGAAGGCGTTGTTCAAGCGGTCCATATGTCTATTATGAATTGCCATTTGGCTATATAGCCAGATGGAAATTAAAGTGTCAAGCGTCAACGAAGCGACGCTTCATGGCGCATCAAGCGAAGGCTGCGCTGAAGATCGAGGTAGGAGGGAGGGAGGCGCAAACTGCGCGCGCACCAGCTCGGCGAAAAAGCCGCCGCGGCGGTGACCAGCTCGTCGAACGTGCCGGTCTCGACGATGCGGCCGTTCTGAAACACCAGGATGCGCGTCGCGTTGCGCACGGTGGCGAGCCGGTGCGCGATGACGAAGGTGGTGCGGCCCTTCATCACTTCGTCGAGCGCCAGCTGACGCCGCGCCTCGGTCACCGGATCGAGCGCGCTGGTCGCTTCGTCGAGGATCAGGATCGGCGGGTTTTTCAGCAGCGCGCGCGCGATGGCGAGCCGCTGGCGCTCGCCGCCGGACAGCAGCCGCCCGCGCTCGCCGATGCGCGCCTCAAGGCCGTCGGGATTGCGGTCGATGAATTCGAGCGCCTGCGCGCGCGCCGCCGCGTCGCGCATTTCCGCCTCGGTGGCGTCCGGCTTGCCGACGCGCAGGTTCTCGGCGATCGAGCGATTGAACAGCAGCGTCTCCTGGAACACGACGCCGATATTGCGGCGCAGCCCGGTCAGCGTGAGGTCGCGGATGTCCATGCCGTCGATCGCGATCGCACCCGACTGCGGATCGAACGCGCGATGCAGCAGCGCCAGCGCCGTCGATTTGCCGCTGCCGGTCGGCCCGACCAGCGCCACGCGGTCGCCGGGCATCGCCGTGAAGCTCAAATCCGCCACCGCGGAACGCTTGCCGTCGTAGGAAAACGACACGTCCTTGAATTCGACCAGGCCGCGCACGCGGCCGGGATCGACCGCGTCGGGCCGGTCGCGCACCGCCGGCACGGTGTCGAGCACGCCGAAGAAATCGGCAAGTTTCGGCGCATCGATGAACAGCCGGTTGGCGAAGCTCACCGCCTGTTCGAGCCGCGCGATCAGCAGCGCCGCGATGCTCATGAAGCTGACGATCTGGCCGACCGAGGCCAGGCCGACGAGCTTGAGATAAGTCCCGACCACCAGGATCACGAGCAGCGTCAGCGTGGTGCCGGCGCGCGTCAGCACGGCGGCGACCGCCCACCACGACAGCACCGGCATCTGCGCGCGCAGCAGCGAGTTCACCAGGCTCTTGCAGCGCCGACACTTCGAGCTCGACGCGGGCATAGCTCTGCACCAGCGCGACATTGCCGAGCGCGTCGGCGGCGGTCTCGGCGAGATCGGAATAATGCTGCTCGACCGCGCGCTGCATCGCGAACGCCTTGTGCATGACCAGCATCGTCAGCGCCGTGAAGCGCGACGCACAGCACGAGCAGCGGCAGCGCCAGCCGCCAGTTCAGGACCAGCGATCGCCGGCAGCAGCAGCGCGATGAAGACGAAGGCGGCGAAATGCTCGCGGAAGAACGACACCCACAGCCACCACAGCGTATCGGTGCCGGCGAGCATGACCTTCATCTGCCGGCCGGAATGCGCGCCGGCATGATAGGCGAGCGGCAGCTGCAGCACGTGCTCGAAATAATCCGCCAGCACCAGGTTGCGGCGCCGATGCGCCAGCCGGTCGGCGAACCAGGCGACCAGCGTGCCGGCGACGATGATGAACAGGCCGAAGCCGACCCAGGCGCCGATGCAGCGGCGCCAGCGCCCGGGCGGCGGGCCCGACGCCGGCCGGCAGCGCGCCGGACAAGGCATCGACGATGCGGCCGAACAGCACCGGCTCGACGAATTGCGCCGCCGCGAGCGCGATATTGGCGACCGCCAGTGTCACGGCGAGCCGGGCCTCGGCGCCGAGCAGGCCGAGCACGCGAAGATAGATGCGGACGAACGACATGACGGGTTCCATGCCTGAAGCGGCGGCAGTCTAGCGCCGCGGCGAGTGCATTATGACGAATTAAAGTCGCCGCCAGCGATCGCCCGGATTTCCGGTCGCGCAGCGGCGAAAAGGTGAGACTATCAACCTGCGGGTGGCCCTGGCGGCTTGCCGGAGGCGGTCCGCGTGCCGGGGGCGGCATCGGACTTTGACGAAGCGAAGGCGCATGACGAATATTCCGACCGACTTGCTGCGCACATTTGTCCTGGTCGTCGAGCTGCGCAGTTTTACCCGTGCCGCCAAGGCCCAGGGCATGACCCAGCCGGCGGTGAGCGCGCAGATCAGGCGCCTGCAATCGCTGCTCGGCGTCGAGCTTTTCGACAAGAGCGCGCCCGGCGTCGCGCTGACGCCGATGGGCGAGCATGTCATCGAATTCGGCCCGCCGCCTGCTGTCGGTCAACGATCACATCGTGCAGATCGCCAGCCCCAATCGCCACGGCGCAACTCGTGCGCATCGGCGTGCGCAGGGATTGCATGGGCGCAGAGCTCGCCGCGATGCTGGCCGCGACCCGCGCGCGCTGGCCGAACCTGCGCTTCGCGGTGCAGGGCGGCGGCCAGCGCCGCCTGTTGCAGTATCTCAAGCAGGACGAGCTCGACCTCGTGGTGGCGCTCGTCACCGACGAGCCGGAGGGTTCGGCGCGCCATTATTGGACCGAAGAGCTGGCCTGGGTGCGCGGCAAGACCACGACGCTCGACCTCTCAGCCCCGATCCCGCTGGTCGGCTACAAGGATCGCTGCATGTGTCATCGCGTCGCCTTGGCGACGCTCGCCAAGGCCGGCATGGCCGGCGAACTGGTGTTCCGCGCCACCAATGCCGAGGCGCTGCGCAGCGCCGTCAGCCGCCGGCCTCGGCGTCATGCTGGTGCCGCGCAGCCGCATCCCGGCCGGGCTCGAAGTCTGGGACGACGGCCCGTTGCCGCCGCTGCCCGCGGTGTATTGCGGCATCTTCGTGCGCGAGGGCGCGGCGAACGACACGCTCGATCAGCTCGCGGACCGCTTTGCGGAAACGCTGCGCCCGCCCGCGGCCGCATCCGACGCCGCGGTATTCGCAGGCCCCCGGGTTCCGGCGGCGCAGGGCGCGCGGCGCTCGGCCTGAAATCAATCGCATTCGCATTTGGCTTGACGTGAGGGGCCATGTCCGGTATTAAACCAATCGGTTATTTAACCGGATGGTTCATGAACCTCGACGCCACCTTCTCAGCGCTCGCCGATCCGACCCGCCGCGCCATCCTGGCCCGCCTGGCGCTCGGCGAAACCTCGGTCATGGAGCTGGCAAAGCCGTTCGCCATGAGCCTGCCGGCGGTCTCCAAGCATCTCAAAGTGCTGGAGCGCGCCGGACTGATCGCGCGCAGCCGCGAAGCGCAATTGCGGCCCTGCCGCATCGAAGCCGAAGGCGCTCAAGGACATCGACGATTGGCTCGAACACTATCGCCGGTTCTTCGAGGAGAGCTTCGACCGCCTCGACGCCTATTGAAAGTGCTGCAAGCCAAGACCGCCGAAAGCCAAGGGCAAAAAGCATGGCCGTAAAAAGTAGCCTCGATCTCGATCAAGATCCGCGCTCGATCGTCGGCATTCGCGAGTTCGACGCGCCGCGCGATCTCGTGTTTTCGGTCTGGACCGATGCAAAGCATCTGGCGCAATGGTGGGGACCGAACGGCTTCACCACCACGACGTCGCGCTTCGAGTTCCGGCCGGGCGGCGTCTGGCGTTTCGTCATGCACGGCCCCGACGGCCGCGACTATCAGAACCGCGTCACCTTCGAGGAGATCGTGCCGCCCGAGCGCATCGTCTACCGCCACGGCGGCGGCGACGACGTCGAGCCGGTGCAGTTCCGTCAGACCGTGATGTTCGAGGATTTGGGCGGCCAGCGCACCCGCATCACCTGGCGCGGCGATTTCCCGTCCGCGGCCGAGCGCGACCGGGTGATCAAGGAGTATGGTGCCGACAAGGGTCTGGTGCAGACTATGGCGCGGCTGGCCGACTATGTCGCGGCGCAGGCCCGCACTTGAGTTCGTAACTTCAGGAGAGTTCCATGCAAATTCAACCGTATCTGTTCTTCGACGGCCGCTGCGATGAGGCCTTGGAGTTCTACAAGAACGCCATCGACGCCAAGGTCGACATGCTGATGCGTTTCAAGGACGCGCCGGACCAATCGATGGTCTCGCCCGGCAGCCACGACAAGGTCATGCACGCCGCCGTGCGCGTCGGCGATACGCAACTGCTGATGTCCGACGGCCGCTGTCAGGGCAAGCCGAATTTCCAGGGCTTCTGCGCTGACCATCACCGCCCCCGATGATGCGGAAGGCGAGCGCCGGTTCAACGCGCTGGCCGACGGCGGCCAGGTGCAAATGCCGCTCGCGGAAACGTTCTTCGCCTCCCGCTTCGGCATGGTCGCCGACAAGTTCGGCGTCGGCTGGATGATCATGGTCGAAAAGAAATAAGTGCCGCGAACAGACGAGACAGGTGAGTGCCATGGCGTCCACAGCAACAAAAAGCGCCGACTTCGTCATCTCGCGGGTGTTCGACGCGCCGCGCGAACTGGTGTGGCAGGCCTTCACCGATCCCGAGCACATGAAACAATGGTGGGGCCCGAAGGGCTCCGTCATTGTCGCCTCGAAAATGGATTTCCGCGTCGGCGGCACCTATCACGGCGCCATGCGCGATCCGGCCGGCAACGTCATGTGGGCCAAGTTCGTCTATCGCGAGATCGTGGCGCCGGAGCGCCTGGTGTGGGAGCACTCGTTCTCCGATGAAAATGGCGGCCTGACGCGGCATCCGTTGAGCCCGACCTGGCCGCTCAAACTGCTCACCACCGTCACCTTCGACGAGCCGCTCAAAGGCAGACCGGGCTCACGCTGCGCTGGTCGCCGCTCGATGCGACGGCGGAGGAGCAAAAAACCTTCGATGCCGCGCACGACAGCATGCGGGGCGGCTGGGGCGGCACGTTCGAACGGCTCGCGGCCTATCTGGCAGGCGCGAAGTGACGGCTTGCAAGTTTTCAGGACTTAAGACATGCCGACGATCAAACAGAAGATCAGCCCCTGCCTGTGGTTCGATACCCAGGCCGAAGACGCGGCGAAATTCTACACTTCGGTGTTCAAGAATTCCGCGATCAAACAGATCAGCCGCTATGGCAAAGCCGGCCAGGACGTGCACGGCAAAGAGCCCGGTTCGGTCATGATCGTCGCGTTCGAGATCGAGGGGCTGACCTTCACGGCGCTCAACGGCGGCCCGCAATTCAAGTTCGACGAGGCGGTGTCGTTCCAGGTGATGTGCGAGACCCAGGACGAGATCGATTATTTCTGGAGCAAGCTGTCGGCAGGCGGCCGGGAAGGCCAATGCGGCTGGCTGAAGGACAAGTTCGGCCTGTCCTGGCAAGTCGTGCCGTCCGAACTGCCGCAGATGCTGACCGGCGCCGACGGCGCAAGCCTCGACCGCATGATGACCGCCGTCATGAAAATGAAAAAATTCGATCTGGCAGCACTCAGGCGGGCGCGAGCCGGGCAGGCGTGAGGATCAATGATAGTCGGAAGAAAACATCATGACCGCTGACGCTCAGACAAAACCGCTCGCCGAACATGAAGTGACCATCACCCGCGTGTTCGATGCGCCGCGCGCGCTGGTGTTCGAGGCGTGGACCGATCCGCAGCATCTGGCGCGATGGTGGGGGCCCGAAGGCTTCACCAATCCGGTCTGCGAGTTCGATGCGCGTGTCGGCGGCGCACTGCGAATCCACATGCGGGGGCCGGACGGCATGATCTATCCGATGAAGGGCGTGATCCGCGAGATCGTCGCGCCGGAGCGGCTGGTGTTCAGCAGCGTCGCGATGACGCGGCAGGCAAGCATCTGCTCGAAGGGCTCACCACCGTCACCTTCGCCGAACGAAAACGGCAAGACCACGATGACGATGCATACCCGCGCCGCCGCGGTGGCCGAGATCGGCATCAGCTATCTGCAAGGCATGGAGGCAGGCTGGACGCAAAGCATCGATCGCCTGAAGGGTCTCCTGGCGCACGCTGCGTAACCTGTTCGCCGCGTAGCGCAAGTGGCGCGCGAGCAGGGTAAGTTGCCGACGATGGAACGCGCCTGACTTCCAGGCTGCCGACTTTTCAAGCGCCGTTCGCACCGCCCGACGACGAGCTGGCGGCGCGTTTGCTTGCCGACGCGAGTCGTGGCACTGCCGCGGATAGCCGCATCGATGCCCGCGCGCAAAGACTGGTCGAAGCCATCCGCGCCAAGGCCGGCGGGCTCGGCGGCGTCGAGGAGTTTCTGCACGCCTATTCGCTGTCGACCAAGGAGGGGCTGGCGCTCATGGTGCTGGCCGAGGCGCTGTTGCGCGTGCCCGACGCCGCGACCGCCGATCGGCTGATCGAGGACAAGCTCGCCGCCGGCCGTTGGCGCGACAGCGACGTGAAATCGACCGCGCTCCTGGTCTCGGCCTCGGCCTGGACGCTCGGCATCGCCGCCCGCGTCATCCATCCCGGCGAGACGCCGGAGACGATCCTCGACAGCATCGTGCGGCGGCTCGGCCTGCCCACGGTGCGCGCGGCGACGCGGCAGGCGATGCGGCTCCTCGGCTCGCATTTCGTGCTCGGGCAGACCATCGACGAGGCGCTGCATCGCGCCCGCGGTCACGCGAATTCCGCTACTCGTTCGACATGCTCGGCGAGGGCGCGCGCACCGCGGCCGACGCCGACAAATATTTCGACGCCTATGCCGGCGCGATCGCGGCCATCGGCGCGCAAGCCGGCAACGCGGCACTGCCGCAGCGGCCCGGCATCTCGGTCAAGCTCTCGGCGCTGCATCCGCGCTACGAAGCGATGTCGCGCGAGCGCGTGCTCAAGGAGCTGGTGCCGCGGCTGATCGAACTGGCGCATCTGGCGCGCGACGGCGATCTGCAATTCACCGTCGATGCCGAGGAGGCCGACCGGCTCGAGCTCTCGCTCGAGATCATCGCCGCCGTGCTGGGCGACGCTTCGCTGCGCGACTGGGACGGATTCGGCCTCGCGGTGCAGGCCTATCAGAAGCGCGCGCTCGCTGTCATCGATTGGATCGAGGACGTTGCAGCCGCATCGCGGCGCCGGCTGACGGTCCGCCTGGTCAAGGGCGCGTACTGGGACACCGAGATCAAGCGCGCCCAGGAGCGCGGGCTTGCCGACTATCCGGTATTCACCCGCAAGGCGATGACCGACCTTTGCTACATGGCTTGCGTCAAACGGCTGCTCGCGGCGCGCGAACGGCATTTATCCGCAATTCGCCACCCACAACGCGCTGACGGTCGCCAGCGTCATCGAGGACGCCGGTGGCGTCGAGGGTTTCGAATTCCAGCGGCTCTACGGCATGGGCGAGGCGCTCTACGAGGCGCTGCTCGCCGAACTGCCGGACGCGGCCTGCCGCGTCTATGCGCCGGTCGGCGGCCATCGCGATCTGCTCGCCTATCTGGTGCGGCGGCTTTTGGAGAACGGCGCGAACTCGTCGTTCGTATCGGTCGCCGCCGACCCGAGCGTGCCGATCGCCGAAATTCTGCGCCGGCCGCAAAGCTGGATCGCCGGCCCGCAGGCGGCGCGCAACAGCAAAATCCCGTTGCCGCGCGACATTTATCTGCCGGAACGGCGCGGCGCCGCGGGCATCGAGTTCGGCGATCGCGCGAGTCTTGACGCCTTGCTCGATGAAGTTCGCGCCGGCGTCAGCTCGTCGGATAGCGCCGCGCCGCTGATCGACGGCATCGCGCTGCCCGGCCGCGAACGTCGCGTGATTTCGCCGATCGACGGCACAGACGATCGGTGCAGTTCGCGAGGCCGATGACGCCATCGTCATTTCGGCCATGGCGGCGGCTGCGGCCGGCTTTCCGGCCTGGGCGGCGACGCCGGTCGACGAGCGCGCCGCCGCGCTCGAACGCGCCGCCGACCGGCTCGAGGTCAACCGCGGCCGGCTCATCGCGCTGTTGCAAAGCGAGGGCGGCAAGACGCTCGATGATGCGCTCGCCGAGCTGCGCGAAGCGGTCGATTACTGCCGCTATTACGCCGCGCAGGCGCGGATCGCGCTTGCGCCGCAGCCGATGCCGGGGCCGACCGGCGAGAGCAACGAGCTGCGCTATCGCGGCCGCGGCGTCTTTGTCTGCATCAGCCCGTGGAATTTTCCGCTCGCCATTTTCCTCGGCCAGGTCATCGCCGCGCTGGTCGCCGGCAATACCGTCGTCGCCAAGCCGGCCGAGCAGACGCCGCTGATCGCCGCGCTCGCGGTCGCGCTGCTGCACGACGCCGGCGTGCCGCCGAGCGCGCTGCATCTCGTTCCCGGCGACGGCGCGGTCGGTGCGAGCCTCGTCGCCGATCCGCGCGTCGCCGGCGTCGCCTTCACCGGCTCGACCGAGACCGGCCGCGCCATCAACCGCGCGCTCGCCGAAAAGAACGGCGCGATCGTGCCGTTGATCGCCGAGACCGGCGGCATCAATGCCATGATCGTCGATGCCACGGCGCTGCCCGAACAGGTGACCGACGACGTGATCACGTCCGCGTTCCGCTCCGCCGGCCAGCGCTGCTCGGCGCTGCGGCTGTTGTGCCTGCAAGACGACGTCGCCGAGCGCATGCTCGACATGCTGATCGGCGCCGCGCGCGAACTGAAAGTCGGCGACCCGCGCGAGATATCGACCCATGTCGGCCCGGTGATCGACGCCGAGGCCAAACAAAAACTCGACCGCTGGATCGCCGAGAAGGAGCGCGCCGGCGCGGTGCGTTTCCGCTCCGGCCGCGACACAGCGCTGCCCTCAGCCGGCACCTATGTCGGCCCGGCGGTGATCGAGCTCGACCGCGCCCGCGACCTGAAGGAAGAGGTGTTCGGCCCGGTGCTGCATGTGGTGCGCTGGCGCGCCGATGAGCTCGACGCGCTGCTCGACGACATCGCCGGCAACGGCACCGCCCTCACGCTCGGCATTCATTCGCGGATCGACTCGACCGCCGACCGCATCGCCGCCCGGCTTGCCAGCGGCAATGTCTACGTCAATCGCAGCATGATCGGCGCCGTGGTCGGCACCCAGCCGTTCGGCGGCACCCACCTGTCCGGCACCGGGCCGAAGGCCGGCGGCCCGAACTACCTGCGCCGCTTCGCCTCCGAGCAGATCGATCACGGTCAACACCGCCGCTGCCGGCGGCAATGCCGAGCCTCCTGGCGCAGGGCGAATGACCCGAGCCATGCCCCTAGCCCTGGGGCCTGTCGGGCAGAATTAACACAATAGCGACAAGATCGCGCTATTCTGATGGGCCATGACTGATTTGATTTCACGCCTCTATCAGGCCGCGCTCGCCTGCCGCCACGACGATCCGTCGACGTCGCGGACCGCGCGGCTGTTGCGTTCGGGCCGCAGCAAGATGGCGAAGAAGCTGGCCGAGGAGGCGGTCGAAGTCGTCATCGACGCCATGCACGGCGACCGCGACGCCGTCATCAAAGAAAGCGCCGACCTGATCTATAACCTCGTCGTGCTGTGGATCTCTTCCGGCATCCGCCCCGACGACGTCTGGAAGGAAATGGACCGCCGCGAGCGGCTCCTCGGCATCGCCGAGAAAGTGCCGAAGAAGCTCGTCGACGACACCGCGCGGCGCAAGATCGTCATCCTCGAAGGCCGCCGCGCGCGCAAGCGGCGCTGAACTCTCCGAGTCCAACAGCTTCAGCGATGATTGACCAGATCATTTCGGCGGTCGCGTCCTGGATCGTCGATGTGATCTCGGCCGCCGGCTATTTCGGCGTCGTCATTCTCATGGCGATCGAGTCGGCGTGCATTCCGCTGCCGTCGGAAGTGATCATGCCGTTCGCCGGTTATCTGGTGTCGACCGGACAATTCAGCCTGATCGGCGCCGCGACCGCGGGCGCGCTGGGCTGCAATGTCGGCTCGACCGATCGCCTATTACGTCGCCGCCTATGGCGGCAGGCCGGTGCTGGAGCGCTGGGGCGAATACGTTCTGATCAGCCCTGCCGAGCTCAACCGCGCCGACGAGTTTTTTCTGCGCTACGGCTCGGCCACGGTGTTTTTCGGCCGGCTGCTGCCGGTGGTGCGGACCTTCATCGCCTTTCCGGCCGGCCTCGCGCGCATGCCGATGCTGAAATTCCAGATCTACACCTTCCTCGGCTCCTGGCCGTGGTGTTTCGCGCTCGCCTATATCGGCTATGTGCTGGGCGCGCGCTGGAACAGCGACCCGACCTTCCGCAAGCTGTTCCACGACTTCGATGCCGTCATCGCCGCCGTGCTGGTGGCCGGCTTTGCCTGGTTCGTCTGGTCGCGCTGGCGCGAGCGCCGCCGATCCTAAGCGGCCGGCCGTGACCGCCATCGGTATTGGCTTGGGCGCCGCTTTGCGCGTATTTTGACCTTATTTCGGGTCGAAATTCGGCGCCATGATGCGGGGTCCAGGCACATCGCGGTTGTTTTGGGTGGCGGCCATCGTCGCGCCGATCGCAGTTGCACTATCGGCCGCAGCGGTCGGCATCGTGCCTGCGCCGATGACGGCCAAACGCCGGCGGGCGCCGGTGCGGTGCAGGAGGCGCCGGCATCCGGCCCCGGGCACCGTTTCCGGCGCAGCCGTCGCCGGCCAACAAACCCGGCTTCCTGCATCAGCTCGGGGTCTGGTGGAACGACAGCTTTGGCGACTTCAACGCCAAGATGAAGAGCGCCAAAGACAAGCTCGACGACTACAAACAAGCAGCAGGACAAAGCGGCCAAGGAGACCTCGGCGGCGACCGAGCAGGCGCTCAAAGACGCGGCGCAAGCCACCAAGGACGCCGCGACCGCGGTGGTGAAGCTGCCGACCACGCGTGTGTTCGAGTTCCACGAGCGCTGCCCGGTGGCGGGCAACGGCGCGCCCGACTGTCAGACGACGGCGACCAATGCCTGCCGCACCAAGGGCTTTGACGGCGGCCAGCCGCTCGACATCTGCACCTCGCAGGAATGTCCGGCCCGGGTCATGCTTTCGGGGCGGCCTCCGGTCGAAGGCGAGTGCAAGGACGTCACCGTCATCCTGCGCGCCGTGTGCCGCTGACGCGGTAGCGCCGCCGCGGCTGCGCATTGCCCCATATTAAATGTGCTAGGTTCGGCGCCCTTAAGCTCAGAGGGAGCCACCATGCTGTCCGAAGCCGATCGCAACAAGGCCGCCGATATCCTCATCGCCGCGGAGAAAGAACGCAAACAAGCCGTTCAGCTGTCCAAAACCTGGCCCGGCATCACCATGGAGGACGCCTACGCGATCTCCACCGAAGTCGCCAACCGCAAGATCGCCGCCGGCGCCAAGCTGATCGGCCATAAGGTTGGGCTGACCTCGAAGGCGATGCAGCGCTCCTCGCAGATCGACGAGCCGGATTACGGCTACCTGCTCGACCACATGATGATCGCCGATGGCGCCAGCGTGAAGCACGAGAATTTCTGCCTGCCCCGGGTCGAGGTCGAGCTCGCCTTCATCATGGGCAAGACGCTCAAGGGTCCCGGCGTGGGCCTAACCGACGTGCTGCGCGCCACCGAATATGTCGTGCCGGCGCTCGAGATCGTCGATGCGCGGCTGCAGGATCCGCGCAAAATATTCGACACGGTGTCGGACAACGGCGCCGCCGCCGGCATCGTGGTCGGCGGCCGGCCGGTCGGCCCGATGGACGTCGACCTGCGCTGGGTCGGCGGCATCATGTATCGCAACGCCGAGATCGAGGAGACCGGCGTCGCCGCCGGCGTGCTCGGCCATCCGGCGCTCGGCGTCGCCTGGCTCGCCAACAAGCTCGGCCAGCACGGCGTGGCGCTCGAGGCCGGCCACATCGTGCTCGCCGGCTCGTTCACCCGCGTGGTCCATGCGCGCAAAGGCGATACGCTGCACGCCGACTTCGGCCAGCTCGGCGGCATCGCGGTGCAGTTTGTTTGATCTTCTCCCCCCACCCAGGCCGCGCTTGCGCGCGCCCGAGTGCAAGCTTGTTGGGGAGGGCAGGGTGGGGTCGGGATGTTTCGCGTTGCCGTCGACGTTAGCGCGTGACCTGACGACCCCCACCCCTACCCCTCCCCACAAGGGGGACGGGAGAAAGCCGCGTCCTTGAAGATGTCTCGCCTTAGAGCAAAGATAAGCGGGGCGTGTCGGGCATGCCGGGTGGCGAGTGAAACGTGTTTGCGCGCGACTATAGGCATTGGCACTTCAAGCCTTGGATTTTGGCCGCCGCGGCCATCGTGCTGTCGGCGGGCGTGCTTCATGCGGCATTGCCGACCGATTCCGATACGTCAGGCCGGACGTCGTTCGCCGGCCAGCTGCTGATTGCGGCGCCGGCCTTGCAGGGCTCGCCGTTCGAGCGCACGGTCATTCTGATGGCGCAACATAGTCACGAGGGCGCGTTGGGCATTGTCATCAATCGCCCGCTCGACGAACGGCCGATCGCGGGCCTCTTGCAAGCCTTCGGGTTCGACGCGACCGGAATAAAAGACAGCGTGCAGCGTCTTTCTCGGTGGCCCGGTCAGTCCCGAGATCGGCTTTGTCGTCCACAGCGCCGACTATCACCTCACCAATACCATCGATATCGACGGCAAGGTGGCGCTCACCGCGGCGCCCGATGTGCTGCGCGACATCGGTCACGGCAAGGGGCCGAGCAAAATGCCTGGTGGCGTTCGGCTATGCCGGCTGGGGACCGTCGCAGCTCGACGACGAGATCGCGCGCGGCGATTGGTACAATGTGCCCGAGGACCCGGCGCTGGTGTTCGACGACGATCGCTCGAACGTGTGGGCGGACGCCATGGCGCGCCGCAAGGATCACTGATGCCCGAATTCCATGGCGTGTTTCCTTATCTGGTCTCGCCGATCGATGCCGATGGCCAAGTCCGCACCGCTGTGCTCGGCCGGCTGATCGACGATCTCATCGCAGCCGGCGTGCATGGCGTGACGCCGCTCGGCTCGACCGGCGAATTCGCTTATCTCAACAACGAGCAGCGCACCGCCATCGTGCGCACCTCGATCGAGGCCGCGGCCGGCCGCGTGCCGGTGGTCGCCGGCGTTGCGGCGACCGCGACCGCCGACGCCGTGGCGCAGGCGCGGCTCTACAGCAAGCTCGGCGCCGACGGCATTCTTGCCATCCTGGAATCCTATTTCCCGCTCAAAGACGCGCAGGTCGAGGATTATTTCCGCGCCATCGCCGACGCCGTCGAGGTGCCGGTCGTGCTCTACACCAATCCGCAATTCCAGCGCACCGATCTGTCGCTGGACGTGATCGCGCGGCTCGCGACCCATCCGCGCATCCGCTACATCAAGGACGCCTCGACCAATACCGGCCGCCTGCTGTCGATCATCAATCGCTGCGAAGGGCTCAAGGTGTTCTCGGCGTCGGCGCATATTCCGGCCTGCGTCATGCTCATCGGCGGTGTCGGCTGGATGGCGGGGCCCGCCTGCATCGTTCCGCGGCAAAGCGTGCGGCTCTACGATTTATGCCGCGCCGGACATGGGCGGAGGCGATGGCTCTGCAGCGCCAGCTGTGGCGCATCAACGAAGTCTTCGCCCGCTTCAATCTCGCCGCCTGCATCAAGGCGGCGCTGCAGTTGCAAGGCTACGATGTCGGCGACCCGGTTCCGCCGCAACCCGCGCTCGGCGCCGAAGAACGCCGCATTGTCGCTGCGGCGCTGGAGAAGCTCGCGGAGATGGCCGAAGCCTGAGCGGCGGCGCGCCAACAGACCCGCCTAATTCCGGGCCCGTTATATTGACAACGCAGCGTGCTATGGGATGACGTATCGCAACCATTGAGTGCGGTCGTCCATAGCCGATGTCGTCCGATCTGCCAGAGCCGACACTGCAGCCACCTCGTGAGACTGCCCCTCTGTGGTGGCTGCCGACGATCGCAATAGCCGTGCTGGTCCTGGTATTTTCCACGTTTGTTGTCGAATTCGTCTTTTCGGCCGTTCGCATGGCCATGTCGGCCGGTCGGCCGACACCGCGGCCGGGTCAGCTATCGCTGGTGTTTCGCACGGCCGTTTCGCTGATTTTGCAGATCACGATCCTCATGATGATCGTGCGGCTGAGCGGTTATCGCATCGGCGAATATTTCAAGTTACGTCTGCCGCGGATAGGCGATGCAATTCTGGGAATTGCCGTCACCGGTGGAGTTCTGGCGATTTATTACGCCCTCAATTTCCGCAATGGTGGCGTCGTAGTTCAGTCTTCAGAACTTGAGCAATACCAGTCGGCCAGCGCTGCCGGTGTTTTGCCGCTTCTCTTCATGGCGACCGTCATTGTTGCGCCGCTGGGCGAAGAGATGGTCTATCGGGGATTTATATTTCGCGGTCTTGAGAGCTCCCGCATCGGCGCGGTTGGCGCGGTTATCGTGAGCGCTCTTCTGTGGGCGGCCTTGCACTTCGACCGCGGTTTGCGCGTTGTGGGATTCGTGGCCGTTTTAGGTCTGCTGCTCGGCTGGCTTCGTGTTCGGTCTCAGTCGACACTTCTCACATGGTTGTTGCATGCAATATATAATCTGACCGTGGCGGCTGCGGTGCTTTTGCAGATCGGCTCTTTTGGCAGCGAGCACGCGCGTGGCGTAGCTTTCAACAATGCCTGCCTGTTGGATGTGCAACACCAGGACAATGCGCGCGCCATAAAGGATTGCACGGAGTTCCATAAGAAATGACAGCGCTTATGCCATGCCATACGTCAACCGCGGGCTTGCGTATTTTCGCGCGGGCGACGTCAATCGCGCCATTGCCGATTTCGACGAGGCAATCCGTCTCGGCAATTTCGCGACTGATCGTGACCGCAGCGTCGCATTCATGAACCGCTGCGGAGCGTTCAACGAGATCAAGAACGACCCCCGGGCTATCGAGGACTGCACCGAAGCGATACGTCTTCAAAACGCCAACGCCACGGCGCACGCCAACCGAGGCGCCGCGTATTACGGTGCAGGCGATCTCGATCGTGCCGCCGCCGATCTTGACGAAGCAATCCGGCTCGATCCTGCGCTCGTGGTCGCTTACAGCAACCGCGGCCTGATCTATACGCACAAGGGCGATAAGACCCGCGCCATCGGTGATTTCGACAAAGCGATCCAGCTCGATCCCAAATATGCTCCGGCCTACGTCAATCGTGGCCTGGCCTATGTCGGACCGAATGACGACAGCGCAATCGCAGACTATAGCCGGGCCATAGAGCTCAATCCAAAGCTGGCGATAGCCTACATGGACCGTGGCGTTGCCTACTTCCGCAAGCGCGACTTCGATCGGGCGATCGCCGACTACGACCGGTCTATCGAGATTGATGCTAATAATCCGGTCATGCACGCGCTGCGCGGCGACGCCTATGTCCACAATGGCTTTCCCGCGCGCGGGATTGCCGACTACGACCGGGCCATTGTGCTCAATCCCAAATACGCGAGCGCCTACGGGAAACGCGGCACGGCGCTTCGCAATATGGGGGATTTTGTCCAGGCCATTGCCGACTACACCCAGGCGATAGCCCTCGATGCGAAATTCGCTGGCGCGTATTACGGGCGTGGACTTGCTAAAATTTATGCGGGCGCGCCATCGGACGCCGTTGCCGATCTCGCAATGTCGGTGCAGCTAAATCCGAAATCTGCCTATGGGGCGATCTGGCTGGAAATCGCAGACATGCGCGGCAGGTTGCCCGGCCAGCTCAAAGAGGCGACGGGGCAGATTGATATGACCAAATGGCCGGCGCCCGTCATACGCCTCTATCTCGGCGAACTGCCGCCCGCGGACGTATTTGTCGCGGCCGATGACGCCAATGCAACCACAAAACGGGAGCAGATGTGCGAAGCCAATTTCTATGCCGGCGAATTCGCGCTGCAGAAGGGTGACAAAGACGATGCCCCACGCCTGTTCAAGCTGGCGGCGGCCGATTGCCCGAAGACATTCGACGAGTTCGGCGCGGCGACTGCCGAGCTCAAGGCGCTCAACATGCGTCCTTGAGGCTCCATTCGGAAGCAATTGTTAATTTCCCCCAACCGATTCTTAACGCATCGTTGCTAAAGATGCCGTTTCCCTAAGTTCCGCCGCCAGTCGCGGCGCAGAGGTCGTTGTGGCATCGATCCGTTCCGAGCAAGCGCCGCGTTCGCATTGGCTGACTTCTTGGCAAGCGGAGTTTTACGGCGCGATCGCACGCGGGCGGGCGCTGTTTGCCGGCGGTGGCGACTCTTCGCTGATGCGGCGTCTCGCCGGCGCCGCCTTCATCATCCGCATCGTCTCGGCGTTCCTGGCCTTCGTGTCGCAGATCGTTCTGGCGCGCTGGCTCGGCGGCTATGAATTCGGCATTTACGTTTACGCCTGGACCTGGCTGTTGCTGATCGGCGGCGTTGCCGACCTCGGCCTCGGCTCGGCGGCGCAGCGCTTCATCCCGGAATATACCGAGCATAAGCAGCTCGCACTGCTGCGCGGCTTTCTCGTCGGCGGCCGCGGGCTCGCGCTTCTCATCGGGACGGCGATCGCCGCCGTGGCGATCGGCTTCGTCACGCTGTCGCCGCTCGTCGGCACAATGACCGCCCTGCCGCTCGGTCTCGCCTGCGCCACGCTGCCCGCTTTCGCCATCGCAACAGTGCAGAGCGGGATTTCGCGGTCGTATGATTGGATCAGTCTGGCGCTGGTGCCGACCTATGTGCTGCGCCAGATCGTGCTGATCGCGCTGATGGCTCTGGCTTACGTTGCCGGCCTGCCGATGGACGCGGTGACGACGATGCTGGCCTGCCTCGTCACGGTGTGGGGATGCACGCTGGGCCAGACATTGTTCCTCAACCGGCGGCTGACCACCGTGGTCGAGCCTGGACCGAAGGCTTACGCGCCGCGCGCCTGGCTCACCACCTCGGCGCCGATCTCGCTGGTGGAAGGCTTCTACGTCCTCCTCACTTATTCCGACGTGATCATCCTCGCCCAGTTTCGCCCGCCGCAGGAGGTCGCGGTCTATTACGCCGCAGCCAAGATCATGGCGCTGGTCGCCTTCATCTATTTCGCCGTGGCGCAGACGGTCGCGCACAAATTCTCCGAATATCACGTCACCGGCAGCCACAAACGGCTCGTCGATTTCCTGGCGCAGACCATCCGCATGACGTTCTGGCCGTCGCTCGCCTTGATGGCGGTGTTGCTGCTGCTCGGCGAGCCGCTGTTGCGCATGTTCGGCAAGGATTTCGTCGCCGGTTATCCGCTGATGTTCGTCATCGCCGTCGGGCTAATGGCGCGCGCCGCGGTCGGACCGGCCGAGCGGCTCCTCAACATGCTCGGCGAGCGGCGCAGCTGCGCCTATGCCTATGCCGGCGCGTTCCTGCTCAATGTCGCCTTGTGCTTCGTGCTGATCCCGCATTTCGGCGCCATGGGCGCGGCCATCGCCAGCGCCACCGCGCTGGTCTTCGAGTCGGCCTGGCTGTTCCTGATCGCAAAAATTCGCCTCGGCCTGCACTGCCTGATTTTCGGCCGCCCCAAAGGCTCCTGAGGCGCGGTCATGGCGACAGCCAAGACCTCAACAGTCTCGGCGATTGCCAGCGCGCGCCGCGCCGCGGTTGCCGACCGCTATGCCGCCAACGCGCTCGCGGTCGAATGGCGCAACTTGTCCGAGCTCGAATCGATCGTGGATGAATGGCGGGAATTGGCCACCCGTGTGCTCGAGCCCAATGTCTTCTACGAGCCGGCCTTCGCGCTGCCGGCGGCAAGAATCTTCGGCCGCGACGCCGGCGCGCTCTTGGTGTGGTCGGGCACCAGCCCGCGTAAGCTGCTCGGCTTCTTCCCGTCGCGCATCGAGACGCGGCGCTACGGGTTTAAGCTGCCGGTGTTGGTCGGCTGGACCAATCCTTATGCGCCGCTTGGCACGCCGTTGGTCGAGCGTGAAGCGGCGGAACCGGTCATCGCCGCATGGCTCGCTTATCTCGCCGACGATCCGGAGCTGCCGGGATTGGTGCTGTTGCCGTTTTTGCCGACGGACGGCCCGTTCGCGACGGCGCTCGATGTCATCGTCAGGCGCGCGCAGATGCCGGTCGCCGATTTCAATCTCCACCAGCGGGCGCAGTTGGTGCCGGACGGCGACCGGCTGTTCTATGTCGAGCGCACCGTCGGCCAGCACAGGCATAAGGAGCTGCGCCGCTACGTGCGGCGCTTGGGCGACATCGGCGCGCTGTTGTTCACCACCGCGACCGAGCCGGAGACCGTTGCCAGGGCAATCGAGGATTTCTTCAAGCTCGAAGCGCGCGGCTGGAAGGGCAAGGCCGGCACCGCCGCGGCCCTGCACGACGATATCCGCAACTTCATCACGTCGGCAGTCAGCGGCTTGGCGGCGGAAGGCAAAGTCGCGATCAATCGTATTTTTATCGATGGCAGCGCCATCGCGGTCACGATCATGCTGCGCAGCGCCGATGCCGCGTGGTTCTGGAAGATCGTCTATGACGAGAACTTCGCCCAGCATTCGCCGGGCGTCGTGCTCACCTTTGCCGTGACCGAAGACCTCGTCGAGGACACCACGCTGGTCCGCACCGATTCCTGCGCCACCGCCAATCATCCGATGATCGACCACGTTTGGCGCGACCGTCTGACGCTGTGCGACCGCTTGATCGCGGTGCGGCCGCAAGCCCCGTTCTCGAGCGTCCGGCGCCTCGAAATGCTGCGCAACGCCGCGATCGCCGCCGCCAAAGCCGTCCGCAACCAGATGCACCGCTGACAGCGGTTATTTGCGCAGGCCCTTCCCTTAACGAACTTTTTCCGTCATGAGACCGGCGCCGCGCCGCGAACCTGGCGGCCGCCGACGGGACACCAATCCATGACCGATCCGATCCCCATCCGCATGGGCGGCTACGGACCGCCCACGCACCGGCTTCTCGCGCGCGCTCAAGCTGATCGGCGAAACGTTGACGGCCGAGTTCGGCGATCGGATCGACGTGAAGTATGTCTGGAACATCATGGATTTCGGCTACCGCGCCGAAGACATCCTCTGGCTGGTCGAGGACGGCCTGCTCACGCTCGGCTACCAGTCGTCAAGCTATCTGACCGACCGCGTGCCGGAGCTTGGCTTTGTCGATCTGCCGTTCCTGTTCGAGCAGCGCGACCGGGCGCGCGCCGCGATGGACGGCGCGCTCGGCCGCTTTCTCGGCGACAAGATCGAGGAACGCGTGAACTATCGCATCCTCGGCTGGTTCGAAAACGGCTTCCGCCAGATCTCGAACCGCCTGCGCACCGTGCACCCGCCGGCGGACCTCAAGGGCATGCGCATCCGCGTGCTGCCGAGCGAGGTCCAGGCGCGCACCTTCGCGCTCCTTGGCGCCGTCCCGCTGCGCTGGGATTTGACCGAGGCGATCGATCGGCATCAAGGCCGGCACCATCGACGCGCAGGAAAACCCGTTCGCCAATACCGTGACCTATGGCGTGCACAAGTTTCACCGTTTCCACACCGTGACCAACCACTTCTACATTTCGCGGCCGATTTTTCTGCATCGCCCGGCCTTCGATGGCTGGCCACAGGATTTGCAGCACGCCATGCGCGCGGCCATCGCGCGCGCCGTCGCATTCCAGCGCGATTTGGCCATCGAGGAAGACCGCACGGCGCGCGCCGCGATCCTCGCCGAGGGTTGCGAGATCACCGAGCTGACCGCCGACCAGCACGCCCAGTTCCGCGCCGCCGTGGCGCCGCTGCTGGCGCGAGGCGCGCGGTACTTACGGGCAAAAAATGTTCGATATGGTCGGAGCCATGACGCGCCGCGGCCGTATCCTTGGCGCGCCGTTGGCGCGCACCTCAGGATGACGGGTCGTAGCGCCGCGCTTGTTCGTCGGGCTTGGCCAGGATCAGCGACCAGAACACCTTGTATTTCGACTTCGGCGCATAGACCGCGGCGATGCCCATCTTGGTCACGTTGCTGTTGAGCATGTTGGCGCGGTGCGGCGGCGAATCGCGCCAGCCGGAAAACGCCTCCGCCAGCGTGTGGTAGCCGGCGGAGATATTCTCCACCGCGACGGCTGCATCGAAGCCGGATTTGCGGATGCGCTCCTGGAACGGCCGGCCGACATCGTGATCGAGCTTGTCGTGCGCCGCCATGGCGCGCGCCTGCTCGCTCGGCAAGCCGCATCAGTTCGGGATCGATGGCGACCGGCGCCGAGCCCGTTATTGGTGCGATAGCCCGAGATCATCGATTGCGCCGCGTCGGCGTCGAGCGCGGCATCGGCTGGTCGCGAGATCTACGATAGAAGCTCGGCTGGCCCGCCGGCGGATTGTTGTCGCGCGCAGCCGCCGAGCGCCGCCATGCCGATCAGCACGCCGCAGACAGCGCCGCGCGGCAGATCGCCTGTATCATCCGAGAATTTCCCCGCATCCCGCGCAACATTGCCGGTAAAAAGTGTCGGAACCGTGAAAAAGCCCGCGCCCCGCGGGCCCTGGTACACGTGCGGCCGCGCTTAAATACGATCCCGCGCAGTCGGCGCGAACGGGGAGGATACATGAACAGCGATCGAACGCTCAGCGATCCGGTCTATCCCATCGTCGTCGACAAGGACGTCGACGTACCGATGCGCGACGGCGCGCGGCTCAAGGCCGACGTGTTCCGGCCCTACGACGACGGCAAATTTCCCGCCATCCTCAATCTCGGGCCGTACCAGAAGGACAAGCTCTGGATCGTGCCGGACACGCTTGGCCGAAGCGCCGAACGAATGGATGAACTGGGAGACCGTCAATCCGCAATGGTGGGTGCCGCGCGGCTATGCCGCGGTGCGCGTCGACGGCCGCGGCACCGGAAAATCTCCCGGCCAGTACGATCCGTGGTCGCTTGCCGAAGCGGTCGATCTTCTACGACGCCATCGAATGGGCGGCGGCGCAGCCGTGGTGCAACGGCAATGTCGGGCTTCTCGGCATTTCCTATTTCGCCATCAATCAATGGTTCGCCGCCAATCTGCAGCCGCCGTCGCTCAAGGCGATCATTCCCTGGGAGGGCTTTGCCGACCTCTATCGCGACGCGCTCTACCACGGCGGCATTTTGAGCCTGTTCATGACCAACTGGTACACGGCGCACCTGCTGCATCATACGCTCGGCCGCGCCTCGCAAGCATTTGCCCGACGGCTGGCAGATCAACACGCTGTATTTCTGGCTGCACAACAGCCTCGACAGCGGCGCGTTCCGCGGCGCGCAGGCGCAATGGGACAAGATCAACGTGCCGATGTTCAGCGTCGGCAACTGGTCGGGCATGGGCCTGCATCTGCGCGGCAATACCGAAGCGTTCATGCATGCGGCGACGCCGCACAAGAAGCTGCGCATCCATCTCGGCTCGCACGTGCATCCGTTCTACACCGAGGACGGCAGGCGCGATCAGATCCGCTTCTTCGATTACTGGCTCAAGGACATCGACAACGGCGTGATGGACGAGCCGCCCGTCAAACTCGCGATCCGCAAAGGCGGCGACGCCTTCGAATGGCGAAGCGAGAACGAATGGCCGCTCGCGCGCACGCGCTGGACCAAGCTCTATCTCGACCTGTCGCAGCCGGCCGCGGAGAAATGCGGAGATTGCCGGCACGCTGGAGGTGAAGAACCCGGCGGCGGTCGGCTCGCGCAGCTACGCCGCATCGAGCCTCGGCTCGATGGGCTCGACCTCGGCCGCCGCGTCGCAGGTCATGGGCGGCGGCATCAGGCCGGGCATGGGCGTCTCGTTCGAGACGGCAAAGCTCTCGGTCGACACCGAGATCACCGGGCCGATCGCCGCGGTGCTTTGGGTGTCGAGCTCGACCGAGGACATGGATCTGTTCCTCACCCTGCGCAACATCGATGCCGACGGCAAGGACGTCATGGAGACCGGCCAGCAGGGCTTGCCGGTGCCGGTGGCGAAGGGCTGGCTGCGGGTGTCGCATCGCGAGCTCGATCCCGAACTGTCGCTGCCGTACCGGCCGTATCACCGCCATCAGCGGCGGCTTTATCTGAAAGCCGGGCGAGATCGTGAAGGTCGAGGTCGAAATCTGGCCGACCTCCATGGTGTTCAAGAAAGGCCACCGCATCCGCCTCGACGTCCAGCCGCGCGACGGCTTGGGCAGTAGCCACTACATGCACTACCACGCCGACTACAATTCCGGCGCCACCAACACGATCTATGCCGGCGGCGATATGGCGTCCTATCTGCTGCTGCCGGTCATTCCGGTGACTTCGTAGGGTGGGCAAAATCGTCTGCTCGGCAGCACAGCGTGGGCATCGCGCAAGCACGATTTTGCCCACGCGGTGCTGCCGAGCGGGCGCGATGCCCACCCTACAAAGTCACTGCCGGATATTCGCCGCGGTGGCGACTTCCGTCGCCTTCTTCACTTCGCCTTCGATGTAGCGCGCGAACTCCGCCGATGTGCCGCCGACGATCTCCATGCCGATCTTGTGCAGCGGCTCGACCACGTCGGGCGATTTGAGCGCGTCGTTGGCGATCTTGTCGAGCTTGTCGATGATCGGCTGCGGCGTGCCGGCGGGCGCCATCAGGCCGAACCACAGGCCGAGGTCGTAGCCGGGCAGGCCCGCTTCCGCCATGGTCGGCACGTCGGGCGCGATGCTGGCGCGCTGCGCCGTCGTCACGGCGATGGCCTTGAGCTTGCCTTCGGCGACCTGCTGAATCACCGCCGACGCCGGCGCGATCCACAATTGCACGCGGCCGGTCAAGCACGTCGGTCAAGCGCCTGCGCGCTGCCCGGATAGGGCACGTGGACGAGCTTGACTCCCGCCATCATGTTGATCAATTCGCCGGCGACGTGCGTCGTGGTGCCGACGCCCGACGAGGCATAGAAAATCTGGTTCGGCTTTTCCTTGGCGAGCGCGATCAGCTCTTTGAGATTGCCGACGCCGAGCGACGGGTTGGCGACCAGGATGGTCGGCACCGTGGCGACGCGGACGATCGGCGCAAAATCCTTCACCACGTCGTAGGTCGGATTGATCGTCATGCCGGCATAATTGGTCTGCGCCGCCGTCGCCATGAAAATCGTGTAGCCGTCGTTCGGCGCGCGGGCGACATATTCGGCGGCGACGCTGCTGCCGGCGCCCGGCTTGTTCTCGACGAGGAATTGCTGGCCGAGCGCATCGGAGAATTTCTGCGCCAGGCAGCCGCGCCGGCGTATCGGCGACGCGCCGGCGCCGAAGCCGATGATGATCCGCACCGGGTGCGTCGGATAGTCCTCGGCGCGGCTTGCGCCCGCGGCGGCCGGGCGATCGCAATGCACGCAAAAGGGCGCGGACATGCAAGCTTCGGTGCGGAAATCTCATCGTTCGTCCTCCCTTGGCGCGCCGGTCGCGCGTCCGCGGCGCAGTGTCGCACGCTCAGCTTTTGTTAATGATTCCTGCACCATTCCTTAACTTCAAAACAACGGGTTCGCGCATACCGTCGCCCGATCATAGCCTGGCGCACAGCGAATGGTTGTCGCTCAAACACTTTCCAAGGCAAGCCGCAATTGGCGACTTGTCGTTTTGGCGGGTGCCGCTCGGCTTTGTCGCCGGTTTGCCGTGTTCCTCTCTTCGGACCGGGCTGGATGGTCGCGGCTGCTGACGGATGCTTCCCCGGCCGTCGCCGGCACCGTCATGGCGCTGCCGTTCGCGCTCGGCGCCGCCGTCGCTCGCCGGCCTTTTCGTCGACCGGCCGGCGGCGCGCGCAAAGCCGGCTGCTGCGCGCGGCGCTCAACAACATGACGCAAGGCCTGTGCATGTTCGACGGCGCGGCACGTCTGGTCCTGTGCAACGACCGCTATCTCGAAATGTACGCCTTGCGGCCCGAGCTCGGCCGCGCCGGCACGCCGTTGCGCGATCTGCTCGATGCCAGCGGACCGCCGCCGGCACGTTCTCCGGCGATCCGGACCGCTATGTCGCCGATTGCCTGCGCCAGGTCGCCGAGGGACGCACCGAAACCAAGACCAACCACATCAACGGCCGCGTCATCATGCTGATCAGCCGGCCGATGCCGGGCGGCGGCTGGGTCGCCACCCATAGCGACGTCACCGAGCAATTGTCGGCGGAGACCGAGCGCGATCTGCTGCGCCAGCGCGAAGACCGGCGCCGCGTCGTCGATGCCGCGATCGTCTCGTTCCGCGCCCGGGTCGAGAGCGTGCTCAAAACCGTCGGCCAAAGCTCGACGGCGATGAAAGCGGCGGCGAAGACGCTGCTGAGCACGTCGGATCATACGCTCGCGCGCACCGAAGGCGCCGTGCATGGCTCCAACGAGGCCTCGGCCAACGTCGAGACCGCGGCCGCCGCGGCGACCGAGCTGTCGGTATCGATCAAGGAGATCAGCCGGCAGCTGATGCAGGCCAACGACGTGGTGCGCTGCCGCCGTGGCCGACGCCGGCGCCACCAACGACGATATCGCCGCGCTGGCGCGGGTGGCGCAGAAAATCGGCGACGTGGTCAAGCTCATCCAGGACATCGCCGGCCAGACCAACCTGCTGGCGCTCAACGCCACCATCGAGGCGGCGCGCGCCGGCGACGCCGGGCGCGGTTTTGCCGTGGTCGCCTCCGAAGTGAAATCGCTCGCGGTGCAGACCGCCAAGGCGACCGAGGAGATCACCCGCGAGATCCTGTCGGTGCAGAGCTCGACGACCAGCGCCGTGGCGGCGATCCGCGACATCACGCAACGGATGCAGGACATCAATCAATACACCTCCGCGGTCGCCGGCTCGGTCGAGCAGCAGGAAGCGGCGACCGGCGAGATTTCGCACAACGTCGCCAGCGCCGCGGCCGGCGCCAAGGCGATCTCGGCGGCGCTCGACGAAGTCGCCGGCGGCGTGACCCAGACCCGCAGCTCGGCGGAAACCATGCTCGCGGCCACCGAAGAGGTCGAGACCGCGACCGCCAAGCTGCGCAGCGAGTTCGAGGAATTTCTGGGCACCGTGGCGGCGTAAGATCGCGTGCTCCGTCGTCCCCGCGAAAGCGGGGCCATAACCCGGCGCTGCAGATCAGATCGCGGTCGCGGTGATTAGGCTTCCCGCTCGCGGGAATGACAATAAGATTGCTCATGGCAAAATCCAGGTCGGCGATCTCGCCGTTGCCGTCAGCGATGCCGGCGACGGCCCGCCGGTGGTGCTGCTGCACGGTCTCGCCTGCGGCAAGCGCATGTGGTTCCACCAGATCAGGGCGCTGCGGCGCCGCTTCCGCGTCATCGCTTACGATCTGCGCGGTCATGGCGAGACCGATGCGCCGCCGCTCGCCACGGACTATTCCGCGGCGCATCTGGCGCGCGATCTCGTCGGCGTGCTCGACGCGCTCGACATAAAGCAAGCGGCGATCGTCGGCTTCTCGCTGGGCGGCGGTCCGGCATTGGCGCTTGCCGCCAGCAAGCCGGAGAGGGTGTCGCGTCTGGTGCTCGCCGACGTCGGCGCCGGCGCCGACGATCCGGTGAAGATCGAAGGCATGGCGCGGCGCTGGGGCGCGCTGATCGGGCAAGGCGATATCGACGAGCTGGTCTGCGACATGCTGCGCAGCGAGCTGTTCAAAGTCTATGCCAGATGCAGCCCCCGCCGCCGCGAGCACATGGCTGCTCTGATCCGCGCCACTCCGATCGATGGCTTGCGCTTCACGCTGTCCGAAGTTCTGGCGAAGCGTAAATCATTGTTCCGGCTGAGCGGCGTGCTGAAATCCGTGCGGGCGCCGACGCTCGTCATGGTTGGCGAGCTTGATTACGTGTGCAGCAAGGCGTCGCGATTGATGGCGCAGGCCATTCCTGGCGCCACGCTGAAGATCATCAAAAATTCCGGACACATGTCGCCGATCGAGCAACCGACGGCGTTCACCGCCGCGCTGATGGAATTCTTGGAGCCGGTAGCGGCGTGAATTCGTCGTCCCCGCGCAAGCGGGGACCCATAACCCCCAGTCATAGAGGGCAGCGCGGTGATTATGGATTTCCGCTTTCGCGGGAATGACGATCAGCCGCGAGGCGTGTGAGCGGCGATCATCGCTTTGCCCATGTGCGAGAGCCGCGCTGCAAGCCCTTCGGTGCCGACGCTCTGCGCCATGACGCGGGCTCCCTCCAAAAGGAGATGCAGTTCATCGGCCAGCATTTCCGGCTCGCTCAAGCCGGCCGCCTCGCTCAGCCGTACCAGCCGCGTCCGGTGCGCCCTTTTAAAGTCCTCGATGACGCGCCGGGCGGGGTGATCCTTGTCGGGCAATTCGATCGCCGCATTGGCGAGCGCACAGCCGCGCTCGTCCGGCTCGGCCAGATGGCCGGCCATCTCCTCGAGCCAGGCGAGGAGTTGCGCCAGTGAATCGCCGGGATGCGCCTTCGCGAACCGCTCCCAGCACTCATCCGCTGCATGCGCCGATTGGCGCAGATACTCCGCGACCAATTCGTCCTTCGAGGCAAAGTGCCGGTAGAGCGTCATCTTATTGGTGCCGGCCGCCTCGGCGATCGCATCGACGCCGACTGCCTTAATTCCATGGCGATAAAAGAGCTCGCCAGCGGCCGCAAGGATGCGCGCGCGGGGCGGAATCCGGCTGTCATTATCAAGGGTTACGGCGGCTTGGCCGGTCATTTCAGGGTTTCCTCTTGACACGGGTGTTACCGGTCAGTAACTAGCATGTAGTGTTACCGGTCAGTACCACAAGGGCAGCTGTAAGTCACGCTTCCCTTCAAGGGTTTCAACATCTTCAGGAGCACCGCCATGCCAGTGAATGCCGCTGTTGCCCACCGACCTGCCGAGGCCGAGCAGCCGTTTAAGACGCTATTTTTGCCCTATCGATTGGGCGACATCGAACTCAACAATCGCCTGGTGATGGCGCCGATGACGCGCAGCCGCGCGGTCGAGCGCAACGTCCCGAACCCCATCGCCGCGACCTATTATGCCCAGCGCGCCTCCGCCGGCTTGATCGTCACCGAAGCGACGCAGGTCAGCCCGCAGGGCGTCGGCTATATCCGCACGCCGGGCATTCATTCCGCCGAGCAGGTTGCCGGTTGGACGAAAGATTACCGAAGCGGTGCATCGCGCCGACGGCAAGATCTTTCTCCAGCTGTGGCATGTCGGACGCATCTCGCATCCGGATTTTCATGGCGGCGAACTTCCGGTCGCGCCCTCGGCAATCGCCGCGCACGGCGAAGTGTTCACGGCCAAGGGCCCGCAAGAGATAGTGACGCCGCGGGCGCTGGCGCTCGCATGAACTGCCGGGCATCGTCGAACAATTCCGCAAGGGTGCCGAAAATGCCAAGGCGGCCGGCTTCGACGGCGTCGAGTTGCACGGCGCCAACGGTTATCTGCTCGATCAGTTTCTGCGCGACGGCACCAACCTGCGCACCGACGCCTATGGCGGCAGGATAGAAAACCGCGCGCGGTTGCCGCTCGAAGTCACCGAAGCCGTCATCGATGTCTGGGGCGCCGATCGCGTGGGCTATCGCATTTCCCCCAACGGCGCCTTCAACTCGATGTCGGATTCCGATCCGCTGCGGACGTTCTCGTATCTGGCGGAAGAGCTCAACAAGCTCGGCATCGTCTATCTTCACGTCGTCGATCCGGTCGCCGACGGCGCCAAGCGCATGTCGCCGCTGCTGCGCCGGAAATTCGATCGCAGCCTTATCGTCAATGGCGGCTTCGATCTCGACAGCGCCAATGCGGCGATCCGCAACGGCATTGCCGATCTCGTCGCGTTCGGCACGCCGTTTCTCGCCAATCCGGATCTGCCGAAGCGGTATCGGATCAAGGCGCCGCTCAACGCGCCCGACCAGGCGACGTTCTACGCCGGAGAAGACAAGGGCTTCACCGACTATCCGGCACTGGCGTGAGCGCGATGCATCGCCGCAATAAGATGAAGGGACATTTCATGAGACCAGAAAGTCAAGAATTAACGCTGCGCAGCGCGCTGTCCGATCCGCTCATCCGCACCTTGATGGCAGCGGACCGTGTCGATCGGCGAGAGCTTGAATCGATGCTGCTGCGGATCGCGCGACAGGTCACGCCAAGCCTGCCGACCAAAGCCGGTTGCGCCTGCTGGGCGTGATCGCCTCGCCGCTGGAGCTTTTAGGGCCGGCATAAACTGCCGTCGTCCCCGCGCAAGCGGGGACCCATAACCCCAGCCCTAATTGCAGCGGCAGTGGTTATGGATTTCCGCTTTCGCGGGAATGACGGAATGTCACCGCCCCGCCGCGTAGCCCTGCATGCCGCGCGCATTGGCGGCGGCGCGGCGGCGGGGGCCGACGCGGGACGCAGCGGTCAGCCGGCCTTCCGACCAGTCCGGGCCGACTTCGACGTTATGGCCGCGCCGCTTGAGCTCGGCGACGGTCTTCTTGCGGCACGCGGCCCTCGAGCACCAGCACGCCGGGACGCGCGGTGCGCGGCCAGAACGAGCTCGGGAAATGCTCGGAGTGCCAGGCCGGCGCGTCGATCGCTTCCTGCATGTTCATGCCGGCATGGACGTGGCGCAGGAAGAACTGCGTGATCCACTGATCCTGCCCGTCGCCGCCGGGTGAGCCCCAGGCGAGATAAGGCTCGCCGTCGCGCAGCGCCAGGTGGGCGACAGCGTGGTGCGCGGCCGCCGGCCGGGGCCGAGCGCGGCCGGATGGCCTTCCTCGAGCCAGAACATCTGCGCGCGGGTGCCGAGGCAGAAGCCGAGCTCGGGAATCACCGGCGAGGACTGCAGCCAGCCGCCCGACGGCGTCGACGAGACCATGTTGCCGGCCTGATCGACGATGTCGAAATGCACGGTGTCGCCGCGGGTCTGCCCATCCGGCCGACTCGGTTCGCCGGCACCGAGCCGGCCCACGGTCGGCTCGCCGGCGCCGGCCGCCAGCGGCGCGGCATCGCGGCGCAGCTTCACCACCGCGCCAAAACCTTCGATCGAGCCCGGGCGCTGTTCGAGCGAGGCCTTGTCGGTGACGAGCTTGCGGCGCTCGGCATTGTAGGCGTCGGACAACAGCGTCGCCATCGGCACGTCGACGAAATCCGGATCGCCGTAGAACACTTCGCGGTCGGCGTAAGCGAGCTTCGAGCATTCGACGATGAGATGGATGAAATCCGGCCCGGTCGGATCGAGCCCGTCGAGATCGAAGCCTTTGAGCAGCGCAAGCTGCTGCAACGTCACCGGGCCCTGGCCCCACGGCCCGGTCTTGCACACCGTGTAGCCGCGATAATCGTAGGTGAGCGGCGCTTCGATGTGCGGCGTCCAGCGCGCCATGTCGTCGGCGGTCAGCACGCCGCGATGGCGTTGGCCGCTGATGTCCATGATTTCCTGGGTGCGGCAGAAGCGGTCGATCGCTTCGGCGACAAAGCCTTTCGACCAGGATTTCCGCGCGCGCTCGATCTGCGCAACGCGATCGCCGCCGGCGCTCTCGGCTTCCTTGACGATGCGGGTGTAGGTGGCGGCGAGCGTCTTGTTGGCAAACAGCGATCCGGTCGCCGGCACCTTGTTGTCGGGCAGATAGACCGCGGCCGAGGTCGGCCAATGTTGGCGGAACAGATCGGCGACCGTCGCGATGGTGGCATTGGTGCGCTCGAGCAGCGGATAGCCGTTCTGGGCGTAGCCGATCGCCGGCGCCAGCACGTCGGCGAGCGACATGGTGCCGTAGTCGCGCAGCAGCATCATCCAGGTCTCGAAGGTGCCGGGCACGCAGGCGGCGAGCAGCCCGGTGCCGGGCACGAGATCGAGGCCTTCGCTGCGATAATGCGCGATGGTGGCGCCGGCCGGCGCGACGCCCTGGCCGCAGATCACTTCCGGCTTGCCGCGCTTGACGTCATAGACGATGACCGGCACATCGCCGCCCGGGCCGTTGAGATGCGGCTCGACCACCTGCAGCGTGAACGCCGTGGCGACGCGCGGCATCGAAGGCGTTGCCGCCGCGCTCCAGAATCCCCATGCCGACGGCGGTCGCGATCCAATGGGTCGTGGTGACCACGCCGAACGTGCCTTCGATCTCCGGCCGCGTGGTGAAGGTGTTCGGATTGATGTTGGTCATGAAATGTCTCTTGTCGGCATGGAGCGCGGCGTCCGGGCTGTTGCGCGGCGCCTGGCCGGCGCATAGACACGGACTGTACCGGGCCGGGCGGCCGGCTGCCAGGGTAGGGGGAACACGGCGTGGCGCGAGAGCCTCTCAAGGTCGGATTGGCCGGGCTCGGCGCCGTCGGCCTCGACGTGGCGCGGCGGATCGAGGCCGGCATTCCCGGCCTCGTGCTGGCCGCGGTCTCGGTGCGCGATCGGGACAAGGCGCGGCGCAACCTGCCGCAAGTCGGCGACCGCATTGCGGTCGTCGCCGCCGATGCGCTGGCGCAATCCTGCGACCTGGTCGTCGAATGCCTGCCGCCGGCCATGT
The DNA here is from genome assembly GCA_963831975.1 of uncultured Alphaproteobacteria bacterium. GTDB lineage: Bacteria > Pseudomonadota > Alphaproteobacteria > Rhizobiales > Xanthobacteraceae > BOG-931. The sequence continues at coordinate 10,355 of CAWHSO010000005.1, read as the reverse complement.
TTCGCGCCGTGGCGCTGTCGGTCATCGAGCGCGGCAAGCTGTTCATGCCGCTCAGCGTCGGCCAGCTTCTGGAAAACTGGGATCTGGTGGCGCGGGCGAAAGAGACCGGCGCGCGCATCCTGGTGCCGACCGGCGCGCTGATCGGGCTCGACGCGGTGCGCGCCGCCGCCGAAGGCACCATCCACTCGGTCACCATGATCACGCGCAAGCCGCCGAACGGGCTCGACGGCGCGCCCTATCTGGTCGAGCGCGGCATTTCGCTCAAAGATCTCAACGCGCCGCGCAAAGTGTTCGACGGCACGGCGCGCGAGGGCGCGCGCGGCTTTCCCGCAAACGTCAATGTCGCCGCGGCGCTAGCCTCGCCGGCATCGGGCCGGACAAAACCCGGCTCGAAATCTGGGCCGATCCGGCGCTCGATCGCAACACCCATCGCATCGAGGTCGATGCCGACACCGCGCGCTTTGCCATGTCGATCGAGAACGTGCCGTCGGACAATCCGCGCACCGGCCGCATCGTGGCGCTGAGCACGGTGGCGGCGCTGCGCGGGCTTGTGTCGGAACTGAAAGTCGGGTACCTAACCGCTACGCAGTCAGCGCGCTTACCACTTTTGCTGCCAGTTCTTGCGCGACGACGGTGATGGAGGACTGGTTCTGCGTGCCAGGCTGATAGGTGGTGTTTTGCTGGCAGGTGCCGCCGATGCCGCTATGGTCGCCTGGCATTGCTCGAAAGTGGTGAAGCCGCAATTGCGTCCGCCGCCGGCGCTACCGCCGCCGTAGATCGCGCACCACGGATAATTTTGCGCCTGCGCACCTGTACCAAGCGCTGTGATGGCAACGAGAATTCCCAGCGTGGAAAGCAAGACCGCATGGCCGGCTCCCTTCGAGTTGCAGTGCCTGTCCCGTTACTAACGCCGAACCTGCCCGATTATTGCATCGAGCCGTTTCAGCTCGCGCCGGGCGCGGCCGGCGCGAATTTCAGCGCCACGCCGTTCATGCAATAGCGCAAGCCCGTCGGCTTCGGACCGTCGTTGAAGACGTGGCCGAGATGGCCGCCGCAGCGATGGCATGACACGGCGGTGCGCGACATGCCGAACGAGCGGTCGGTCGCTCTCGTCGACGGCGTTGTCGAGCGGCGCCCAGAAAGCTCGGCCAGCCGGTGCCGCTTTCGAATTTTGTCTTCGACGAGAACAGCGGCAGGTCGCAGCCGGCACAGGCGAACGTGCCGGCGCGATGCTCCTCGAGCAGTGGGCTGGTGAACGGCCGCTCGGTGCCTTCCTGGCGCAGCACGTCGTATTGCGCCGGCGTCAGAAGCTTGCGCCATTCCGCGTCGGTGTGAGTGACTTCGTAAGTGGTCGTTGCCTTCGCGGCGTGGGGGCTGGCCAGTCGGCCGATGGCAAGCGCGCCGAGGCCGGCGGCGCCGGCATATAAGGCTTGTCGGCGTGTGAGCATGTGTCCCTCCCAATCGCTGCCGGCGTAGCGCCGGCTCCCGCGAATAATGTGGCGGTGTTGTAGCGCAATTTCATGCCCTCGGTGATGGGTTGCGCGCAATTTGATCCGGCCGGACGTGGATTTCACATAGAGTTGATGGCCGCTGCCGCAGCGCTCGCGGCGGCGTTTCGCGACGACCCCGGACGGGCTATCGGAGGCCGGTTTTGGCCTTTATGGTGCGGCCCCAATCAGCCTTCAATCTCCCGGAAACGCTCAACAGTACGGACGCCGAGCGATGCGAAATCCCGAATCCCCAGACATTTCCGCGCAGGCCTATCTGGCGCGGCTTGCCGAGCGCGGCATCGACTACGTGTTCGCCAATGCCGGCACCGATTTCGCCCCGTCATCGAATCGCTCGCCATGAACGCCAACGGCCGGCGCAAATTTCCCAAGCGTCATCACCGTGCCGCATGAGAACGTCGCGATGGCCATGGCGCATGGCTACTACAGGATCGCCGGCAAGCCGGCCGCCGTGATGGTCCATGTCACCGTCGGCACCGGCAACACCGTCAACGGCCTGATGAATGCCGCGCGCGACAACATTCCGATCCTGCTCGCCGCCGGCCGCACGCCGATCACCGAGACCGGCCATGATGCCTCGCGCAACCGGCCGATCCATTGGGGCCAGGAATTGTTCGACCAGGGCGGCATGGTGCGCGAATTCACCAAATGGGATTACGAATTGCGCTCCGGCCAGCCGGTCGCGGCGATCGTCGACCGCGCGCTGGATATCGCCATGAGCGAGCCGCGCGGCCCGGTCTATCTCACCTTGCCGCGCGAAGTGCTGGCGGACGCGGCGACCGCGCCGCGCCGCGGCGAAGAGCGCCCGCTCGGCGCCATGGCGGCGGTGCCGTCGCAGGAGGCGATCGATGCGGCGGCGGATCTGCTCGCCGGCGCGCAGTTTCCGCTGATCTTCACCTCGGCGCTCGGCCGCTCGCCCGAAGCTTTTGCCGAGCTTCGCGGCGCTGACCGAGGAGTTCGCGCTGCCGGTGGCGCAGGGCGAGCCGAACGATCTCAACCTGCCGACCGATCATCCGATGAATCTCGGCTTCGACTCAAGGCGCTGTTGCCGCGCGCCGACGTCGTGCTGGTGCTCGATGCGCCGGTGCCGTGGGTTCCCAAAGCGGTCATCGCCCGGCCGCGACGCCAAGATCATCCACATCTCGCCCGATCCGCTGCAGACGCAATATCCGTTCCGCGACTTCGAGGCCGATCTGTTGATCACCGGCACGACGCGCGGCGCGCTGCCGCTCTTGCGCGAGAGCCTGCGCAGGCGGATGAAGCGCGACGATGTCGAGACGCGGCGCAAGGCGATCGCGGCGATGCGCGAGGAGATGGTCGCCACGCGGCGCCGCGCGCTCGAAGCCGCGCAGGGCGCGCACGCCGATCTCGACGTCGCACATCGCCGCCTGCCTCAATGAGCTGAAGACCGAGGACGCCATCATCGTCAACGAGCTCGGCGTGCCGATCAGCCAGCTCCAGCTGACCAAGCAGGGCAGCTATATGGGCAGCCTCCTTGCCGGCGGCCTCGGCTTCGGCCTCGGCGCCGCGCTCGGCGCCAAGCTCGCCGCGCCCGGGCGCGAGGTGATCTCGGTCGTCGGCGACGGCTCCTACATGTTCGGCAATCCGCTGCCGTTCCATTATGTCGGCCGCGCCGAGAACCTGCCGACGCTGACCATCATCGCCAACAATCAAACCTGGCACGCGGTGCGGGCCTCGACGCTCGACGTCTTTCCCGGCGGCTATGCCGCCAAGGCCAACATCATGCCGCTGACCGAGCTGAAGCCTGCGCCCGACTACGAGAAGGTGATCACCACCTGCGGCGGCCTCGGCGAAAAAGTCGTGGAGCCGGGCGATCTACCGGCGGCGCTCAAGCGCGCCTTCGAGGCGGTGCGCTCCGGCACGCCGGCGCTGGTCAATGTGATCACCCAAGGGCGCGATTCGTAATGCCCGTCGACATCAAGGTCTTAAGCACCACCGCGATGAAGACGGTGTTCGAAGAGCTGGCGCCGGCCTTCGAACGCGCCACCGGCAATCGCCTCGCCGTGACGCTCGGGCCGTCGTTGCGCCTCGAAAAGCAGCTTGGCGAAGGCGAAGCGGCCGATATGGCGATCGTATCCGTATCGGGCGCCCGCGATCTGGTCGCGAGCGGCAGGATGGTTGCCGGCAGCACCGTCGATATCGCCAAATCGTCGATCGGCGTCGCGGTGCAAAAAGGCGCGGCGAAGCCGGATATTTCCTCGGTCGAAGGTTTCAAGCGCGCCATGCTGGCGGCGAAATCGATCGCCTGCTCAAAACCGGTCGGCGGCGGCCAGAGCGGCGTCCATCTCGCCAAGGTTTTCGAGCAACTCGGCATCGCCGCGGCGATGCAGGCCAAGGCGAAATACGGCGCCGGCGGCGCCGCGGGGCTCGCCGGCCTTGTCGTGCTGCGCGGCGAGGCCGACATCGGCATTCAGCAAATGGCCGAGCTGATGGCCGTTGACGGCATCGACGTGGTTGGGCCGCTGCCGGCGGAAATCCAAATGGTCACGCCCTTCGTCGCCGGCATTCCCGCGAATGCGAGCCACGCCGAGGCGGGCAAAGCGGTGATCGATTTTCTCATCACGCCGGAAGCCAAGCGCGTGCTAAAGGCCAAGGGCTTGGAGCCGGCCTAGCTCTTTCGGCTGTTCTTCAACGCGCCGCTCTTAAGCACTTCGGTATTGATGACATTGATCGGCTTGCCCGCGGCGTAGGCGAGTGATCTGGTCGAAAATGTCGATGAATTGCGTCTCGTATTCCTCGCGCGTCACATAGCCGAGATGCGGCGTGCAGATCACATTCGGCATGTCGATCAATGGATGAGTTTTGTCGACCACCGGCTCGTCCTCGTAGACATCGACCGCCGCCATGCCCGGGCGTCCTTTGCGCAGCGCCTCGACCAGCGCGCCGGGCTCGATCAGCGGCGCGCGGCTGGTATTGACCAGCAGGGACGTCGGCTTCATCCGCGCCAAGATCGGCGGCGGTGACGATGTGGCGGGTCGCGTCGACCAGGCGCATGTGCAGAGAGATGATGTCGCAGTCGGCGAAGAAGGTTTCCTTGCTGCCGGCGGTCGCGTAGCCGTCGGCCTTCGCTTTGGCCAATGTCGCCGGGCGCGCCCACACCTGCACGTTCATTCCGAACGCGCGGCCATAGCCGGCGACGACGCTGCCGATGCGGCCAAAACCATAGATGCCGAGCGTCTTGCCGCGCAGCGTCGAGCCGACGCCCATCTGCCATTGGCCGGCTTGCAGCGACGCCATCTGCTGCGGAATTTGCCGCATGGCGGCGAGCACCAGCGCCCAGGTCATTTCCGCGGTGGCATGCGACGGCGCGCCCGGATGTTGGCCCGACGACAGGATGATGCCGAGCCGCGTACAGGCGTCGACGTCGATATGCGGATAGACGCTGCGCTGGCTGATTAGCTTGAGCTTGGGCAGACGTTCGAGCAGGGGCTCCCGGATTTTCGTGCGCTCGCGGATCAGCACCAGCACCTCGGTGTCGCGCAGCCGCTCGGCGAGCGCGTCGGTGTCCTGGACGTGATCGTTCCAGATAGTGACGTCGTGGCCTTTGAGCTTTTCGAAAGAGGGCAGGGTGCGCACGGTATCGTGGTAATCGTCGAGAATGGAAATCTTCATAAGCCGCGCTCCGATGGCAAAATACATTGCGCGAATGCCGGCCAAAAGAAAACCGGGCCCTTGCGGGCCCGGTTTAGTTCGTCGACGTGGGGGCGTCGACGATTCACCTTCCAGAGGGGAACATCTGCAGGCATTACGATCGCCAATCTGGGAGGATGAGGCGACCGCTTGCCGTGCAGCACTCGGGCAGTATGCGAGTTGCGGTGCAGGCACACAACGCAGGGGGTGACATGCCAGCCATGCGGTCGTCGCAAGGTGCACAAGTCCGCGCATAATCGCCGCGTAAATGTGGGCCGATGCGCACACAATTTTCTGCGCTCTTCGCGCGCCACGATGTCGCGACGGCGGCAATCGCGACGACATTGGATTTTAAATTCCAGCGCTGCGCGTTGGTGACGAGAAAATCGCGGAACGCCTGCACGCGCGCCACGGTCTTGAGCTCTTCGGGATAGACAAAGCAGGCGTCGAGCGTGTGGCGTGCGCGGCACCTTGCGTCGCGCGCCACTTCGATCAGCTAGCGCCGCAGCAGGTAGGCGGTGTCGAGATCGTCGAAGGCGCGCGACGTGCCGAAGCGCTTGAGATATTCCGGCGAGGCATAGATGCGGAAATGCACCGAGAACAGCTTGCGCTGGATCAGGTCGGGCTGCGTCGGCTGGCGGAGTCTTATCGCCACGTCGACCTCGCGCATAGCGAGGCGAGCTATGTAGCAACACGGAGTAGTTGTATGATTTATGAAACCATGTACGATGGCTCGTTTCGTGAAGGCGAATGCCGCACGTCTGCAGAAGTCCGAAAAGGACTCCGTCCAAGGGGGAAGATGTCATGAGCCTCAATTCACTTGCGAATGCCGCAATCGCGCGTCGGACCGACTTTGAGCCTAAAGGAAGGGCACCGAGCACATACTCAGAGATTGCATCGGCCGCGGCCGCTACTAGCCGGCCGTTGAACGGGCATGAGCCTGCGGACGCCAAAGCGCCAGCCGCCACGCCGGTCGACACAACGATGAACGTCCTTACCGGCTACATACCGGCTGAGATATTGACGGGCTATGTCGCTGTTCTGGCCGCACTTAGTGACTCGATAAAGGTAGAGTGGGTCGCGTTTTGGATTTTTCTCGTCGCCACACCCGTTGTGTTGTGGATCGTATATGCCACCAAAGCCAAAGGAGCGGGCAAGGGTCTTCCGCTCTCATATTCGAGCTGGCCGCTCTGGGAGATGGCTGCGTCTACCATCGCCTTTTTCGCGTGGGCATTCGCGCTTCCGAACAACCCATTCTATATAGCTTACCACACGACCTGGTATTCGTCGTCGATTGCAGCACTCGTTGTCCTGGTAGCGTCCTCAGCTCTCGGCTTGTTAGCGCCGCTCTTCGGAAGTCGACAACTCGGGCCGTAACGGTCGGCGCTAAAAATTCCAGCGCTGCGCGTTGGCGACGAGAAAATCGCGGAACGCCTGAACGCGCGCCACGGTCTTGAGCTCTTCCGGATAGACGAAATAGGCGTCGAGCGCGATGGGCCTCGGCCTCGCCGAACAGCTGCACCAGCCCGCCGTTCTCCTCGACCAGATAATCCGGCAGCATGGCGATGCCGAGGCCGCGCTGGCAGGCGCGCAGAATGCCGAGAATGTTGTTGATGACGAGGTGCGGTACGCGCGGGCCCTTGCCGTCGCGCGCCACCTCGACCAGCCAGCGCGAGCGTTGCAGGTAAGGCGGCACGTTGCCGCCGAGCACGAGCATGCGGTGCTTGTCGAGATCGTCGAAGGTGCGCGGCGTGCCGAAGCGCTTGAGATATTCCGGCGAGGCGTAGACGTGGAAATGCACCGAGAACAGCTTGCGCTGGATCAGGTCGGGCTGGGTCGGCTGGCGCAGCCGGATGGCGACGTCGGCCTCGCGCATGGCGAGGTCGAGCTCCTCGTCGGTGGTGAACAGCGTGATGTGGATTTCCGGATAAAGATCGATGAATTCGCCGAGCCGCGGCGTGAGCCAATGCACGCCGATGCCCGGCGTCGTGGTCACCCGCAGGTCGCCGTTCGGCCGCTCGCGGCTGTCGGTCAGCTTGGCGCGCGCCGCTTCGAGCTTCATGAACACGTCGTGGGCGGTGCGGTAGAGCAACTCGCCCTGCTCGGTCAGGATCAGGCCGCGGGCGTGGCGGTGGAACAGCGAGACCGACAGCTCCTGTTCGAGCGCGCTGACCTGGCGCGACACCGCCGATTGCGACAGGCCGAGCTGCTCGCCGGCATGGGTGAAGCTGCCGGCCTCGGCGGCGGCGTGAAAAACCTTCAGCTTGTCCCAATCCATTGTCATACTTTCTTCCTCTCCGCTCGCGGGGGAGACCGACTCATTCCGCCGCGGCGCGGCTCGGCTTCGCCGTGCGCGGCGAGGAATCGTTCGGCTTCGAGCGCCGCCATGCAGCCCAGGCCGGCGGCGGTGACGGCCTGGCGATAAACCTCGTCGGCGACGTCGCCGGCGGCGAACACGCCGGGCACCGAGGTCGCGGTCGAATGCGGCGCGGTCTTGATGTAGCCGGACGGCTTCATCTCGACCTGGCCGGCGAACAATTCGGTCGCCGGCGCGTGGCCGATGGCGATGAAAATGCCGTCGACCGGATCGCTCGCGTGACCTCGCCGGTCTTGACGTTGCTGCAGCCGCACGCCGGTGACCTTGAGCGGATTTTCGCCGCCGAGCGACGTCGTCGAGCACGGTGTCCCAGATCACCTCGATCTTCGGATTCTTGAACAGCCGCTCCTGCAGGATGCTTCTCGGCGCGGAAGCTGTCGCGCCGATGCACCACCGTGACCTTGGATGGCGAAATTGGTGAGGAACAGCGCCTCCTCGACCGCGGTATTGCCGCCGCCGACCACCAGCACCTCCTTGCCGCGATAGAAGAAGCCGTCGCAGGTGGCGCAGGCCGACACGCCGTAGCCGCGGAATTTCTGCTCCGACGGCAGATCGAGCCAGCGCGCCTGCGCGCCGGTCGCGAGGATCAGCGTCTCGGCGAGATAGACGTCGCCGGAATCGCAGTCGATGCGGAACGGCCGCCGCGACAGGTCGACCTTGTTGACGTGGTCGGCGACGAGCTTGGTGCCGACATGGGCGGCCTGCTTCTCCATCTGCTCCATCAGCCAGGGGCCCTGGATCACGTCGGCGAAGCCCGGATAGTTCTCCACATCGGTGGTGATGGTGAGCTGGCCGCCGGGCTGCACGCCCTGGATCAGGATCGGGTCCAGCATGGCGCGCGCCGCATAGATCGCGGCCGTGTAGCCGGCCGGCCCGACGCCGATGATCACGACCTTGGCGTGGGTGGTTTTGCGTCACCGGCCTTATCCCGTTCGTTGCGGCAGGGTTCGAGGCACGAACGACCTGCCGGAAGCCCCAAAACGGATGCGGTCTTTGACAGATCAGGCCGAATGCGGGTTCACCCGCGTCCGGCAGCGCGCAGCCACCGCCTTGGGAATTTAGGGATTTTCCCGAGCTATGCAAGGGACGCAGATTCGGGCGGTAGCCACAGGCATCAGGGAACCAGGCCGAGCGTCCGGTGGCTCGTATTCAGACGGCCGATCCCTTCATCCGAACGCCGGCATCACCTCGCGGGCGAACAGATCGACCGAGTGCAGCGCTTCGTCGAGCGTCATGTCGCCGAAGGCGAGCCAGGGCACGAAGTAGTTCGGTCCCGGTCGCCTCGATTTCGGCCGCGACGAAATCGCGCACGGTCTGCGGCGAGCCGGCGACGGCGGTCCGAGTGCCGCCAAGTCGTCGAAAGTTTCCGGATAGAGGCCGGCGACGCGCGGCGCCGAGCCGTGGCGCTCGAACAGCCAGAAAAAGTTCGTGCGCCAGCGCGGATAGGCGCGCCGCGCGATGGCGAGCGCCTCGCGTCGGTTTCGGCCACCACCACGTGGCGGCCGACGCCGTACAGCGTCGAGTCGGTCCTTGCCGAGCTTGCGGCGCATCGCGAGATAGCGGTCGAAGATCGGGCGCACCGCCTGCGGCGGCGCCAGCGAGATGACGTTGACGTCGTTCTCCGCCGGCCAATCGGCGTTGTCGGGGATGCTGACGCCGTACCACAGCGGCGGATGCGGGCGCTGCACCGGCCGCAACACCATCGGCACCTTGTCGAAGCGATAGAATTTGCCTTCGAACGTCAGTTCGTCCGTGGCGAGGCCCTTGAGCAGCACCTGGAACGCTTCGTGGTACATCGCCTGGGTCTGCGCGAAGTCGAGCGCGTAGTTCGCGGTCTCGAACGGCGACACGCCGCGGCCGACGCCGAGCTCGAAACGCCCGCCGCTCATCTGGTCGAGCATGCAGACTTCCTCGATCAGGCGGAGCGGATGATAGAACGGCAGCAGATAGACCATCGGGCCGAAGCGCAGCTTGTCGGTGCGCTGCGCCAGCGCGGCAAGAAACAGGCCGGGCGACGCCGCGCAGCCGATCGGCGTGCCGTGGTGCTCGGCGAGGTGATAGCCGTGGAAGCCCGCGCGATCGTACGCTTCGGCGAGCCGCAGCCGGCCGGCATACAGCTCGCCATGCGGCACGCCGGCATCGTCCATGTGGTCGAACACGCCGAATTTCATGGCAGACGACGAGTGATCGCAGACTACAGACGACAGACGACGGATGACGGACAGGGTTACGTTCGTTATCCGTCCTCTGTCATCCGCCGTCTGTCGGCCGACACTACTTCCACTCCACCTTCACGATTTCGTAGGCCTTGGCGCCGCCGGGCGTGACCACCTCGACCTGCGCGCCTTTCTTCTTGCCGACCAGCGCGCGCGCGAGTGGCGAGGTGATGGAAATCTTGCCCTTCTTGGCGTCCGCCTCCGGTTCGCCGACGATCTGCCACACCGCTTTTTGTCGGTGTCCTCGTCGATCAGCGTTACGGTGGCGCCGAACGTAATGGTGTCGCCGGAAAGCTTCGACACGTCGATGACTTCGGCGCGCGCCAGCTTGTCCTCGAGCTCGGCGATGCGGCCTTCGTTGAGCGACTGGGATTCCTTCGCCGCGTGATATTCGGCGTTCTCCGAAAGATCGCCATGGGTGCGCGCGTCGGTGATCTGTTGGATGATGCGCGGGCGCTCCACCTGCTGGCAGTGCTTGAGCTCGGCTTCGAGCGCCGAGTAACCCGCCGCGGTCATCGGGATCTTGTCCATCGGTCTCAAACCTCCAAAAACCATCAGAGGCAAAATTTTGGTCGCGGGCCGAAGCATTGCCTGGCCACGCGA
>CAWHSO010000004.1:0-29591 GCA_963831975.1 uncultured Alphaproteobacteria bacterium | reverse complement strand
ATCACCCGGCCGCGCCAATCGCTGATCGGAAACATGATGCGGTCGCGGAAGCGGTCATAGGGAACGGGGATGTCTTCGCCGGCGACGATCAGGCCGGCCTCGATCATGTCCTCGACCGGGATTTTCGCCGCACCCAGATGTTCCTTGAGCGCGTATCGCTCGACCGGCGCATAGCCGAGGCGGAATTTCAGCTGGGTCGCCGAGGCAAGACCGCGATCGGCGAGATAGCCGCGGCCGCGGGCGCCGTTTCGCGACGCCAGCGTCGATTGGAAGAACCCCGCGGCGAGTTCGACGATGTCGTGCAGCGTCTTGCGGCGCTCTTCGCGCGCTTCCGCTTCGGGCGAATAAGCCGGCAGCGGCACGCCGGCCATCTCTGCCAGCCGTTCGACCGCTTCCGGAAAGCTGACGCCCTCGGTCTCCATCATAAAGTCGAAAATGTTGCCATGCTTGCCGGAGGAGAAGTCGTGGTAGAAGCCCTTGTCGTCGCTGACCGTGAACGACGGCGTCTTCTCCTTGTTGAACGGCGACAGCCCCTTCCACTCCCGCCCCGCCTTTTTCAATTTCACGCGCCGCCCGACGACTTCCGAAACCGGAAGCCGCGCGCGCAGCTCGTCGAGAAATTGCGGCGTAAAGCGCATGGTGATTTGCCAAGGTAGCGTGGATGTGGCGCGAAGATAGGGCGGCTGGAAGAAGCGGCAAGGCTGGGGGCGCTTGTCCCAGTTATCCACAGCAAGTCATCGGCGTGCCGCGACGCCATTTTCACCCTTTCCCCGTGGGGGAGAGGGAGGGGTGAGGGGGTACGGCCTCTCGGTCAGAGCCCCCTCACCCCACCCTCTCCCCGCTGGGGAGAGGGGAGTCCTCAGGCGCAAGCCCGATGGCGACGCATTATTCCGGTTCCAAACCCGCGGCCTTCACGACGCCCTCGGCCACCTTGCGGTCCTCGACGATCAATTTGGCGAATTCATCCGGCGTGTCGGTGGCGCCGACCAGGCTGCGGCCCTTGAGCTGTTTCTCGGCGAAGTCCGGATCGGCGACGATCGCGGCGATTTCCTTGGCCAGCCGGTCGACGATCGGCCGCGGCGTATCCTTGGGCGCGAACAGGCCGTACCAGCCGCGCGACGGCGCGCCGTTATAGCCGGTGTCTTTCAAGAGCGGCACGTCGGGGAAATTCGGCGAGCGGACATTGTTCATCATCACCAGCGGCGTCATGGTGCCGGCCTTGATCTGGCCGACGACGTTGCCTTCGCCGAACAGCCCGATCGGCGTCGAGCCGGACAGAATGGCGTTGACCGCCTCGCCGCCGCCCTTGAACGGCACCCGCACCCAGTCGGCGCCGCGCTCCTTCTTCAACGTCTCCATGTAGAGCACCATCGGCGCGCCGGGCGTGAGGTAGGACAGCGTGCCGGGTTTTGCTTTCGACAGCGCGATCAGCTCGTCGACGTTTTTGACTTTCAGATCCGAATTCACCACCAGCATGTGAATGAGATCGAACAGATCGGTGACCGGCTGCAAGCCGTTGACCGGATCGAACGGCAGGCTCTTGAACAGGAACTGGTTGTAGATCATCGCATCGGCATTGATGATGCAGATGGTGTAGCCGTCCGGCGCGGAATCCTGGCAGGCCCGGGCGCCGACCATCTGCGCGCCGCCGGGCCGGTTCTCGACCACGATCGGCTGGCCGAGGCGCTCACGCAGCTTCTCGCCGAGCGCGCGCATGAAGACGTCGCTGATGCCGCCGGCGCTGGTGGTGGTGAGCGCGCGGATCGGGCGCGTCGGCCAATCTTGCGCCGCCGCGCCGAAGGCGGGCAGCACCAGCGCGACGACGGTGGCGAAAGCGAAACGCATTGAGCAGCGCACGGACAATTTCTCCCTCAGCTTTTCCAAGACTTGCACGATGTCATTGCTGCGTCGTTTCGCTCGTCGCAATGACGCGTTTTGTCACGTGACGCGGTCGCCGTCGGCGGTGAAGCCGAACAACCGCTGCACGCGGTAATAGCGCGCCGAGCGCGGCGCGGTGAGGCCCCATTGCTCGGAGCGGCCGGGCTTGAATTTCCAGAAATCCGAGTGGCGCGGCTCATAGCTATCGTCGATCTGCAGCACCTCGGCGGCATATTCCAGCGGCACTTCGTCGGGCCCGCAGAAATAGGCGAACACATTATTGCCCGGCCCGTGGCGGCCCGGGCCCCATTCGATCGGATAGCCGTTGTCCTTCATCCGCCCCATGCCGCGCATCACCGAATCGAAGTCGGGCACGTCGAAGGCGATGTGGTTCAGCGTCGGCAGATCGGTCTTGGCCAGCACGATCGAGCAATGGTCGGTATTGGCGCAATGCAGGAACGTCAGCGGCGCGTTTTCGTCGACCACGCGAAAGCCGAGCGTCTTGGCGAAGAACGCAAGAACTCGCTGTCGTGATCGCGGGCGTTGAGATTGGCGTGCACGATCTTGCGCGGCCGGTCCGGCTGATCGCGCGTGTCCGAATGGTCGGCGCAGTCGCAGACAAAAGCGAGGTTGCGGCCGTCGGGATCCTTGCAGCCGAAACCGTAGCCGCCGCCGGCAAGCGCCACCCGCCCGGGCGCGGTCGCGCTGCATCCCGCGGCCGTCACCGCCTTATGCAGCGCCTCGACCGCTTGCCGGCCGGCGACGTCGAACACGATGCGCACCACCGCGGGCTGCGCGCCGCGATGCAGGCCGATGATGTGATGATAGGCGCCGGTGCCGCGAAAATAGATGGCGTCGTTGCGCCGCTCGACCGGCTGCAAACCCCATATGGTTTCGTAGAAGCTCGCCGCCTCCTCGAGATTTGTAGCGACAAGTTCGATGCTGCGCAGGCCGCGCACCAGGCATTGCGGCATATCGGTCCGTTCCCATTGTCCGTTGGCGCGCAGATTGGCACGTTCACGCGCGGCTCAAAAGTCCTCTGTGACAGACGCGCCGGCTCAGCCGGCTCATATGTCTCAAGTCGCCGCAGCGAATGCCGCGTCACGCGCCGCCACGGCAATGGCGAAGGCGCGACGCAGCCGCGCCGGGTCGGGCGTGACGCCGGTGAGTTGCGCAAACACCTCGACCGCCTGATGCACGCACATGCCGCTGCCATTGAGTGTGCGGGCGCCTTTTGCGGCGGCGGCTTTGAGGAATTCGGTTTGCAGCGGCGTATAGATGACGTCGGCGGCCCAATGGCTGGCTTTGAGCGCTGCGACCGGCACCGGATTGCCGGGAAATCCGCGCATGCCGACCTGGGTGGCGTTGACGACGCCGGCAGCCGCCGCGATGTCGCGCTCCAAATCCTGCGCGAGCCGGCAGCGCGACGGACCATAATGTCGTGAAAGATCGGCCTTGAGCGCATCGGCGCGCGAGGGATCGAGGTCGTGAAGGACGAGATCGGTAACGCCGAGGTCCATCAGGGCAAACGCGACAGCGCGTCCGGCACCGCCGGCGCCGATTTGCACCACCGTCGCGCCCTTGGCAGCGCCGCTGCCGATGTGTTCATCAAAACTGTTGCGCCATCCCGCCCGATCGAAATTGTAGCCGGTAGCGCGGCCGTCGGGCGCGAACACGACGGTATTCACCGCGCCGACCTGGGCGGCGCCCGGGTCCACGGCATCAAGCAGTGGAATGATCTCCTGCTTGAACGGAAAAGTGACATTGGCGCCGGCGAAGCCGGCAACTTTGATCGCCTCAAAAAGTTGCGGCAGCCGCCCCGGCAATCGATCGGCGTCGAGGAGATGATAATAGCCCTCGATCCCGGCCGCCGCGAAAGCATCGGCGAACAGCGAAGGCGACATCGATCCCTGGATGTTCGCGCCGAGAAGCCCGACCAATATCCTGCGCTTCGTCATGACACTTGCTCCAGTTGAACGCGCCCGCCGCCGAGAAAGCGGCGACAGCCGATCGACGGCTCGTCGATCGAGACGAGTTTTGGATCGAGCAGAAGTCCGCGGCCCACTTCAAGCATATTTTGCTGGCGGCCCGCGAGCGGCCTGCTTGACGGGATAAGGTGACGGCTGTGGGACCGTGCTACTTGGCGGGTGGCCGGAACAGCACCGTATAGTCGACGATAAAGCGCAGCTCCGGCTGCGGGTTGCGGATGTTGCCGGCCTGCCAGACGTCCGCATATTGCACCTTGACGCGCAGGCCCTGCAGCGGTCCCGAGCTCGGCCGGTATTGCGTCCACAGATCAAGCTCATTGCGGTTGGCGATCGGCATGCCGTTGCTCGGATTGATCGCGCCCCAGCCCTGGGTATCCCAGATGCCGACGCTAAGCCCGGTGAGGCCGCGGTCGCCGAACGCATAGCCGAGATCGTAGGCGACGCTGGCGCCGAGCGCCTTTTCGTTGGCATTGTCGAAGGAAATCTGCTGCATGTCGGTGTAGTTCGGCTTGGTGCCGTACGGCGAGAAGATCTTCGATTGATCGCCGGTCGCCGAGCCGGCGGCGAACGCGGTCCACCCGGCATAAGCCATCTGCACCTTGGCCGAGGCCTGATAGGTCTGGAATGAGTTGCCCGTCAGCATGTCCTGGGGCGCGCTCTGCTGGTCGATGACGTTGGCGCCGAGAATCCAGTTCGGCCGGTCCTTCGGTTGCTTGAAATCGTATTCGGCCTGGGCGAAGCCGGTATTGACGAAGTCCTCGACGTAATAGTCCTCGACGATGGTGGTCAGACCGGAGAACGGCCGGTATTTGATATTGGCGTAAGGCGCGCCGCGATTGACGGTGTCCTCTCCCGCCAGCGCATCCGACATCGAGATGAAGTCGTTGGAGTTGCGTTGCTTCACGGCGGTGAGGTAACCCGCCGAATAATCGTATTGCCGCTCCTTGTCGGGGAGCGTGGCGACGACGGCTCCCTCGAAGGTGTTCGGCACCATGCGGTTGTCCTGCGGATTGATCAGCGGCGTGTCGATCAGCTGGCGGCCGACCCGCAGCTCCTGGTCGAGCATCTGCACCCGTGCATAAGCCTGCCCGAGCATGTTGAGCGGTTTGTTGTCGGGCGTCAGCAGTTTGGTGCCCGGCTCGTCGTCCGGCGCGAACAGCTTTTCCGAAGTATAGACCGCCGCGTGGACGCCGAAAATGTCGCCGATGAGGCCTGAGCGGTAGGCGATCCAGCCGCCGGCGGTCCAGGCCTGCGACTTGGTGCCGTCGGAATTGTCGCGCGTCAGGTAGTAAGTGCGGGCGACGACTTGGAGCAGCGAGTCGCGGAAAAATGCCGGCGTATCGTCGGGAAACTGCGTGTACAGTTCGCGCATATAAGGCTGCGCCGGCAGCTTCTTCAGCGTCCAGCTTCCCGTCTCTTCGTTGGCGACGTCGTCCTTGATCGGTGGCGTGAGCGACGAAATGCTGCCACCGTCCGATGCCTGCGTCTGCGCCAGTGCGGGCGCGACGGTAAAAAACCAAGCCACGCCGAAACAAATTCCGCAGGCGCCGAGCGCTCTTCCGAGACGCTGGCCCGAGCCGTGAATTCGCCGCATCTCCAATAAATTCATATTGGGCCCCCGCAGCAATTTTCAGTTCAGTCTTGGTTTTTTAAAGCGATTTTCTATTCAATCATGTCTCCGCATTTGCTCGAAGGATTTGACGAGCGTCCTCTGTCATAGTCAAGGCTGCCGCAGGCAGTCCCGACCTGGGTCGTTGTATTTTGCGCCGCTTGTGGTATTTTTGTTCGTGTAACGAAACTGGCGGCATCGGCCTGATTTAGAGAAAAATATTTTCCTGACTGCAGGCGCGGGACGGCCGCGCCTGACGGTACTCGAACCGTTCTGCATCAATCGACCGTTGCTACGCCTTCCCCTTTTCGCGCGCCGTGTGGGCGTCATAGGCATCGCGGTAGCCGCGCGCCATCGGCGCGCACGCCGCGGCCGATGTCGTCGTAAGACGTCGTCCGGCAAGTTCGCCAGCGAGACGCGCAGCGACCAGTTGGGCGCTTCGAAGCCGCCGCCGTTGAGCAGCACGATGCCATGCGCTTCGGCGAGGCGGAACGCCAGATCGAGCGGATGGATGTTCTTTTTCAGATATTCGACGGCCTTCGTCGCCGATGTTCTTGCGCGCCCAGAATTCGAAATCGATCAGGCCGTAATAGGCGTCGTAGCTCGGGTTCGGCGCCAGCTTGTCGGCAAGACCGAGGCCGTCGATCATCGCCCAGATGCGGCGCTGGACGATCTCCATGCAAGCCTTCTGATAATTCTTGTCTTCGTCCATCAATTCGGACAACGAGAACAGGCTCATCATGACCTGCTGCGGCAACGACAATCCCGCAGTGTGGTTGAGCGCCACGTCGCGGCTGTCGGCGACGATGCGGTCGATGAACTTGAGCGCGCGCGGCTCCAGCGTCAACGCCCCGTAGCGCTTGTCGATCGCCTTGAGCGTCGCATCCGGGAAGCTTGGCGATCATCTTGTCGTAGATGTTGTCCTCGTGCACGGCAATGACGCCGAGCCGCCAGCCGGTGCAGCCGAAATACTTGGAATAGGAGTAGACGCCGATGGTGTTGTGCGGCAGTTCGCCGAGCAGCGAACGGAAGTCGTTGACGAAGGTGCCGTAGACGTCGTCGGTCAGCAGCATCAGGTCCGGCCGCTTGGTGCGCACCAGCGCGGTGATCTTGGCGATCGTCTCCTTGCTTAGCGCCATGCCGCTGGGATTGCCGGGATTGACGACGAAGAACGCCTTGATCTTCGGGTCTTCGAGCTTCTTGATCTCCTCGTCGGTGTATTGAAAGCGGTTCTCCTGCGGCGCCCGGATATTGACGACCTTGAGGTCGTAATCCTCCAGATGCGTCATCTCGATATAGGGCGTGAAGATCGGCGTGCCGAGCGCGATGGTGTCGCCGGGAGCCAGCAGGCGATTGGCCTTGAGCGATTTGAAGATGTAGCACATCGCCGCGGTGCCGCCTTCGACCGCATAAAGGTCGAACTTGCCCGTCGGGCCGCGGCTTGCCGCACATCGCCCACATGCAGATATTCGTGCACGATCTGCTCGTTGTGAACGAGCATGCGGTCGGGCACCGGATAGTTGTCGCCGATGATCGAATCGGTGAGCTCATGCACGAAAGCGTCCGGCTCGAAGCCGAACCGTCTTCACCGCGAACGGCACCATGGCCTTGAGGAACGGCGCGCCCGGCATGTCGTCGTGCTTGTCGAGCCAGGCGTTGAGCCGCGCGGCGCTGCCCTTGGCCTGCGGCATGCCGCCGAGGCCGGCGGCGTGCTCCATGACGCGCTTGCTCTCGGTGATGGCGAATTGCCCGAGCAGGAAGAAGCCTTCGCGCGGCACGGTGGCGATCCAGTTGGGATTGCCGCGGCCGGCATTGAGAAACGCGGATTGCGTGGTGCGCGAGGTGTTCTTGGCGAGCTTGATCAGCTCGTCCTTGATCTCGAACGGGCTCAAGACTTTCGTATTTGCGTAGCGTAAGAAGATCGGTCATCGGAAACTCCTTTTTGTCTTCACGCGTACAGCAGGACGATCACCAGGCCGAAAATGATCAGGACGGTGTTGCCGATCGCATACGGCATGCCATAGCCGAGCGCCGGCACCTTGCTCTTGGCCTCCTCCTGGATCATGCCGAGCGCCGCCGTCGTGGTGCGGACGCCGGCGCAGATGCCGAACAGGATCGCGGGGTGGAACTTGAACACGTAGTGGCCGAGATAGACCGCGACGATCAGCGGGACCGACGTGGCGACGATGCCCCAGATGAACAGGCTGACGCCGACCTCCTTCAGGCCGGCGACGAAGCCGGGACCGGCCGAGATGCCGACGACGGCGATGAACACGTTCAGCCCCAGCGTGTTCAACAGAGCGAGCGCCGGCCCGGGGATGCGGCCGAACACCGGGCGGATGGTGCGCAGCCAGCCGAGGATCAGGCCGGCGAGCAAGGCGCCGCCGCTGGTCGACAGGCTGATCGGAATGCTGCCCCATTTGTAGCTGAGCGCGCCGACCAGTCCGCCGAGCAGAATGCCGCCGCCGAGAAACGCAATGTCGGTCGCCTCGACCGGCCGGTCGGCATAGCCGAGCCATTTTTCGGCGGCGGCGATGCTGGCTGTGCTGCCGACGAGATTGAGAATGTCGCCGCGGTCGATTTGCGTTCCCGGCAGGATCGGCAGCTCGACCATGTTGCGCGTGATCTTGCGCAGGAAGACGCCGTGGGCGGCGGGCGACTGGGCGAGCTCCTGCAGCGTCTTGCCGGCAACGGCTTTGTTGGTGACCAGGATATCGACCGCCTCGACGGGAACGTCGAGCAGCGCCTTGTCTTCAACCTCCTTGGCCTCGCCGAGCAGGTTGACGATGAGCTCGCGGGCGCCGGCAACCGCGACGATATCGCCGGCCTGCAGCACGAAGTCGGGATTGGTGTCGGAAATCTGCGCGCCGCGGCGGATACGTTCGATCAGCAGGCGGCCGTTGGTCACGCTGGCTTCGGTTTGCGCGACGGTCCGGCCGATATAGGGCGAATCCGGCCGTATGACGTAGGCGCGCATTTCCCAGTTGCGCCGCGCCGACAGCACGTTCTCGCCGCCGGCACTGCCGCCCATCGTGGCTTCATACTCGGCGCAAGCCTTCGCCAGATCGATACCGAGAAGCCACGGCCCGAGCTTGGCCAGGATGATCGCCGAGCCGATGGTGCCGAAAATATAGGTGACGGCGTAACCGATCGGAATCTTATCGGCGATGCTCTTGGCCTGATCGCCCGGCAGGCCGAGCCGCATGATCTGGTCGGTGGCAACCCCGATCGCTGCGGAGATGGTTTGCGAACCGGCATACAGTCCCGCCGCGTAGCCGAGGTCGAGGCCGGCAAGTCTCGCGCACAGGTAAGGAACGACCAGGCAGAACGCCAGCACGATCAGGGCAAAGCCGATCTGCTTCGGCCCTTCGCGCGCCAGCCCCCGGAAGAATTGCGGCCCGACGCCATAGCCGACCGCAAACAGAAACATCAGAAAGAAGATCGACTTCACATTCGGCGAGATGGTGATGGCCAATTGGCCGATCGCCACGGCGGCGAGCAGTGTCGCCGTGACATTGCCGAGGCTGAAGCCGCCGAGCTTCTTGGGCCCGACCCAAAACCCGATTGCCAGCGACAGGAATATCGCGAGCTCGGGATAACTGCGCAGCGTCGCCACGAACCAGTCGATCATCGCCGGCCTCCCGGCGCCCGAAGGCGCGCCATGAGCTTTTCAGAACGATAACAAGGGTTGTGTCGCCTTGATCTCGATCAAGGCGGTACGGTCCGCGCGTTTCTCACGCTTCTTGCAGTATGCCGATGCGGACGCGGCACGGCAGCGCTAACGAAGCGGCTTGGCGCGAGATGGCGATCTAAAAAATTCAACCGGCCTATCAAATATCGCCGGCGTCCATTCTCGGCCGCATAGACCGCAAAGCTTTGCGTCGCCCACAAGCGATCCAGTCGTGGACATTATGACCAAGATGGACGGCGCATAGCAAGCGGCGGATCGAAGCGACCAATTGTCATCTCATTGTAATTATTGCGGCGCAATGCGGCGGCGGCAGCGTCCGACACGCCGAGCTTGCTGGCCAGCTCGGCGCGGGTCAACAACCAAAACGCGCCGGAAGCTCGAGACTTGTCGGCGTCATTCCCTGCGCCCGCGCAACAGCCGGCGGGTCGCGGCGCCGGCAAGGCGAGCGCGTTCAGCGGCCGGCAAATGCGCGAAAACCGCCTGGGGCGCCTCGACCGCCACCGGCGTGTCCGGTGGGAAGGCGTCGAGAAAAGCGTCGAGCCACAGCTCGCCTTCGCCCGGATAAAGCCGGTTGTAACGCGCTTCGTCGCGATTGCGCTCCGCCGCGGGCCGCGCCTTGGGCGCATCGCACAGATGAATGTATGAGAATAACGCCGGATCATAGGCCGCGATATCCGCAGGCTGTCCGCCCGAGCGACTCAAATGCAAGGCGTCGATCAGCAGACCGGCATCGGCCGGCGCCGCGGCGACAATGAAATCGTGTGCCTTCGCCAACGTGCCGAGCACCGAATACGGAATGAATTCCAGCATGGTGCGCAGCCCGCAGCCATGCGCCGCCGCACACAGCTTGCCGAAGTTGTCGAAGAGGCGCGCTGTGTCGTCGTCGAAAGCGATGGTCAGAACATATTTGGCGCCAAGCTCGGCGCCGGTTTCGAGCGCGGGCCTGATCTCTTCGATCCGGCTTTCCGGCTTGAGCCAGATCGCCTCGATATCAAGGAGCGCGATGCCGGTGTCGCGCAGCCGCCATTTGATCCGCCGTTGCAGGTCGGCGTCGCCGACCACCGGAACGATCGTCTCCGTGACGAACGGCGGCACGATGCGCAAGCCGATCGCGCCGAAGCCGCCCGCCGCCGCGGCCTCGATCAACGCCAGCGGATCGGCATCCAGCACCGTAAGATGGGCAAGCGATAATAGTCTCGACATGATGTCCAGGTAGAGGGCACGCACTCATAAGTCTAAATAAGCGGGCCAGGCCCGGTCAGTCGTTGCTTCTTGCGCTCCATGACGCTCGCGGAGGACTGCTTCAGATAATAGGCGATAGTCTCGGTTCTGATCTTGACCGAGCCGGCGGGCTTGGTCGAATCCAGATCCTGGAGCGAAAAGAACATCGTGCCGGTCTCCTCGACAATCCGCTGCACCGGGGTGAATGTCGGCTGGTCCATGCCGCACTCGTAGCTCACGAACCGCACGACGCAAGTCACCCAGGGCAGGCGCGCGCCGACCTTGGCCGCCCAAAGGATTTCGTTGGTATTGCCGCTGTAGGACGACGGCCACACGTCGCGAATATCAAACGGCGACCCGATCAAACCGGTCCTGACATCCTCGCCGAACAACCAGTCCATCAAATCCGGATCGGTCGGCAGGTATTGGCCCCACAGTATAGGATAGCCGTAGGCCTGGAGATCGGCTTCGATCTCGTGCCCAATGCCGGGGTCCATATGATAGGGGCGCGCCAGGATCAGTATGCATGGCCGGTCGTTGCGCGCGCACCATTCAAGGATTTCCCGTCCCTTGCTGCGGACGGAGTTGTTGAATGCCTCGAGCGCGGCGTAGCCGGCCGCGACTGCGCGGCGGACTTCCGCCATTCTCAAGTCGGGTATGACGTCCTTGAGCGTTGCGTACAGCTGTTTGCCGACCAACGGCGGTTCCGCCAGGCAAACCAAAGGCGCAATGTAATTGATGCCCTCGACGGCAAAAACGTCCTTCTCCTTGAGGAAGCCCGCTTTGATATTCTCCGGAGCGGCCATGACCCGCGGACAAGACAGTGAATTGGCGACGTGGCCGTTGAGGAAGGACGGCAGCGATCGAATCATCGGCGAAAGCAAAATGTCGATCTTGCGCTTTTGGCCATAGATCAATTCGCCGTAATGTCCCGAGATGCACTTCACGGGATAACAGCAATCGACGGTGCCGCGTCCGCGCCCATACTCGCGTCCTTGATCTTCGGTAGTTTCGCTGGAGAACACGATGTGCTGCGGGGCGATTCCGAGAGACGTCAGGAAGCTCACCCAGAACTGATGGGTGGACCAGACGTTGAGAACGCGCGGAATACCGACGCGCAGCTGCGCGCGCGCCTTAGGCGCGGCGGAAGGCGGTGGCACGAACCATTTCCGCCACGTTTGGATAAGCACGTTTGCCTTCATCGATCCGAGCCTTCACGATCCGCATTTCGTCGACGTCCTCTAAGAGCCCCTTCGGACAGGAATTGCCGCTGATGACGCGTTCCCAGCCTTCGGTGACGGGAATTTTGCTCCACGGCCTTCCGGCCGCCCCGGGCAGTTCTACGTCGATGAACGTGCGCTTGCAGTTGCAGCTGCACCAATGGCAGACCGTATGGTCATTGGTCGTGGTCCGGTAAGTCAGGGCTTCAACGGCGGCAAAGCCGCGAAATCGGCTTCGCTCGCGCGCGGCATCGGCTGCGCATAAGGCGGCGCCGATCGCGCCCGCCTCGCCCGAATAGGGATGGATCACGATCTCCGCGTCCGGGACCTTGCTGGTGATGAAATCGACCTGGGCCTTGACCACCGCCGCATTGAGGTGGGTGCCGCCCTGCAGCACGAATTTCCGCCCGACCGCGCGCAGATTCTGCAGTTGGCAGGCATAGACCCACACGTTGAGCGGCAAAACGGCGGCCAGAGCAGCCATGATCTCGTCGGCCGACCAGCCCTTGCGCTGCTGATTGACGATGTCGGATTGCAGGAAAACGCCGCAGCCCATGGCGAGGTGAGGCAACGACTTGGCGCGAAACGCGCGGTCCGCATAATCCTCGAGCGCGACGCCATAGCGCTCCGCCACACCCTGCAGAAAAGCGCCGTTGCCGGAGGAACATTGTGAGTTGAGCCGGAAGTCGGCCACAGTCCCGTTGCGCAGGATCATGACTTTGATGTCGCAGCCGCCGACGTCGCATATCACGTCCGCGTCGGGGAAAAAGTGCAGCGCGGCCCGCGCGTGCGCCACCGTCTCGACCACGCTGACGTCAGCGCCGAGAATATCGTTCAACAGGTCCTTGCCGTACCCCGTGAGCGCCAGCCCGCCAATCGCCTGGAAACCGGCTTGCCGGATCTGCCGCAGCAGATCCTTGGCGTCTTCGATCGGGTTGCCGCGTGACAGCGCGTAGCACGTAAACAGCAGCGTCTTATCGGCCGCCAGAACCACGGCCTTGGCGGTCGTGCTGCCGAAGTCGCAGCCGACCAACACCGGCGTCATCGCGCGATCGTTCGCCTGCGGCGCCGATCGCTCCGATGGCGTATCCAAGGCAGGTCGCCCGACGACGTATTTGCGCAGGAAATCTTCGCGTTCGGCGTCTCCGGACACCAGACCTTTGCTGCCCTGCTTTGCTTTCTCTTCGTGTTGCCCGTGCTCGATCCACTGCTGCAGTTCCGACGTCCCGGAATAATAAGTTGCTGATCCGCCGTCGTGTCTGGCGATCTCGATGCAGCCAAGGCTCGCATAGTACAAGGCTTCGGCCGGGACGTGGATCAACGCGTCCGCGTCTTGGTCGCAGATCATCCGCCGATCCGCCCAGAGAGCGGCGAGATTCCGGCGCCAAGCTTGCTGCAGACCCTTGAAGAACAGGTTTGGCCCGCCGAGCAATAGGACTTCCGGCATCGGCGTGTTGCCCTTGGTCAGCGTCGCCAAATTCTGCTGCACCACGGCTTCGAACAGGCTCGCCACCACCTCCTCGGCGGCCACGCCTCCCTTGGTGAGCGTATTGGCGTCGGCTTCTGCGAAAATCCCGCATTTGGAACTTATCTTGTGCAGCGCCAAGCCGTCGTAGTTCATCTGCGCCAGACTTTCAGGCGCGATATTCAGTTTGCGCGCGGTCTTTTCGATGAACGTTCCGGTGCCGCCACTGCAGGCCGACTGCATGTAGACTTGTTTGCTCTTGCCATTCGCCGAGGTCGTAAAGAAGATCGTCTTCATGTCCTCGCCGCCGATCTCCGAGACAAAGTTCACTTGCGGATGAAACCGCTCGACGGCTGCTGCTACCGCGACGACCTCCTGAATGAACCGGCCGCCGACCAGCGGTGAGATGAACCCGGAGCCTGACCCCGTGAACAGAATAATGTCGCGTCCCGGCTGTAACCCGTGCTCTTTTTCCATTTGCTCCAGGAATTCGAGCACGGTCTCTGCCTGTTTCGTATGGTGGCGCCGGTAGGCTTGCCAGAGCATCCGATCGTCCTCGACCAGGACGGCCTTCACCGTCGTCGAGCCTACGTCGATGCCGAGAATCTTCATTGGCGCGCTGCCTCAGCCGAGAACCGCGACGAGATTCGCCGCGGTTCCTATCCGGCCTGCGGGCGGAACGCGGTAGCTCGCCTTCCGCATCGCGGGGCGGGCGTTGCGGCGCGCCCTTGCCGCGTCCAATGTCAGCGCCGCTTGCGAAAGTGCCGCGTCAAATTCGCTCTTGGTCCGCTTTTTGGCCTCGGTGAGGATCATCTGGCACCGCGACAAAGCGTGGACTTCGGCATCGCCTTTGATTTCAAGCGGCGCGTACAACAGATCCGGATGCTTGCCGATCACGCCGGCCATGGCGCCGACGCTCATCGTGTTCGGCATGCAAGCGTACGGCGACAATTCACAGATCATGTGCGCCTTCTTGTGCCGATGCGCCCACAACGCCTTGCCGATCAACATATCGCCCTCGCCGCCCGAAAGCCGGTGATGGAAATAGGGCGCGGCGAGCCGGCGCAGCTCGTACTGGTCGGGTATTTCATGCGGGATATCGCCGAGCGCCGCCCGCATTCGGTTGTAGGTCCAGCCGAGCGCTTTTTGCAGCAGACGGGCGCGCACGAGCTTCAGGCGCGCGGTGCGGTCGATGCCGACATAGTCCTCGAGTTGTTGGACGTGGACGCGAAACAGATAATCCAGCCAGACAGCGATCGGCGCCGGGGCGACCTCCGCGCCTTCAGCTTCGAGCCAGCGATGAATGTTGTAGTTGGGGTCGCCCTCGACCGTCTGCAGATAAAATTCGCCGGTGATTTTCACCAGCGGTTTTGGTTGCAGCTTATCGACTTCGATGGCCTCGAATTTGCGCAGCACGTTGCGCAGCGCGCGCACGAAGTAGCCGGTCGACAAGTGCCAAATCAGCGATCCCGTTTTCCGGCCCCGCCGCGGCCGATTGCGAAATACCTCGGCCAATTCGTCGATGCTCTCGCGCACGACCCGGTCGGTCTCCCCGGGCGTCACCTCGTAGGGCCGCGTCCGGTATTCAAGCCCTTGCACCGCATCCGCGCACAACACCGCCCAGACGGCGCCGAGCGTCAACGGCATGCCGACCTCGATCCCGCCGCCCGCGAAGGCGCCCTGATCGAGTTTGGTCTGCTCCATGAGAAACAGCCGGAATGCTTCCAGACCCAGATTGCCCAGCGCCAGTTCATAGCTCTGATGGTATTGGCCGAACCGGCAGGCACCGCAGGCACCGGCAGTCAGGTAAACGTATTTTTCGGAGACCTTGGCGGGGCCGATGCGTTTTGCTTCGGCGCCCAGGAATCGCGCCAAATTGCCGGTCGTGAAACTTGTCGGACAGCACTGGCCGATGTCGGCGAGTTCGCGGCCGAGCAGGAGATCGTCCCGCGTGGCGTTCGGCAGCGGCCGCGCGCGATATCCGAGATTTTCGAACACCGCCTGGATCAACCTTTCGGCCCGCCAATGCAGGCCGCCGAAAAGAATCTCGATGCCGTCGCGTTCCTCGGGTTTGACCGGACGGGGCGAATAAGCCCGATATGGCCGCTGCGGTGCGTTCACCTCCGGCTCCTCGATTTAGCCCGCCCGATACGCCGTTGCTCGAACGGCCTACCAAGTCCAGGCAACGCCCATTCCGATCAGCCCCGCCAGTGCCAACATCACCGACGTGAGCTGGATGATACCTGAGTCCGATACGATCTTGTCGTCGCGCAGTTTCTGCAGGAAGTAGCGGCCAATTGCGTAAGCGAGCAGCGCCGAGCAGAATATCGCGCCATCGAAGGGCTGGCGTCCGCGCAGGACGAATGCAGCGGTCAGCAAAACTGTAGCCCATGCGGCTTCGAGCAATTGCGTCGGCACGCGTCGCCGTCGAATGCCGCGATGATCGGGGAGATTGAGGGCGAGCCAGGATGCGGACGGGCGGCCCGAGCAGCAACCGTTCAACAGGCACCCGAACCTTGTGAAGATCATCCCGACCAGAATGGCGAAGGTCGCCGCGTCCCAGAATTTGGCGAACGGCAGATCCATCACGCGCAGCAGCGGAATCGATAGCGGCACATTCAGCAACAAGGCGCCATACATCGCCATGCCGCCTTCGGAGCGGCGCCAAATCCGCGCGCGATCGTTTCGATAGAGATCCCAGTGGCTCGCCACGAAAAACAACCGGGCCCCGATCAGGCTCGGCACGGACAAGATCATCGACGCCAGTACAAACCGGTCCGGGTCAAGCCCGGAATGTCCGGCAACCCAAGCGGCGACAAAAATGCCGCAGACCATGCCGACATAGAGCATGGTCGGATAGCTGTAGAGATTCCATCCACGCCAGCTGATGAGGATCTTACGCATCGGCCTTCCGCTGCAGGGCAGAACGTTCAGCTATGTGTCGCATACCAAGGTTGTGCGGTTCATGCTGTGGGATAATCTACCTGCCCGTTTGTGTCGTTTCCACTTTATTCGCGTAAAGCGCGCCGCAAAAAGCAGTGCGCCCCGAGGACATAAACTGATGTTGATCGAAATAGCCGCCGCCGTGGGCGTGGTCGCCGCCGATCAGGCCAGTAAAGCGTTCGTCCTGTCACGGTCCTGGACGGCAGATTCGAACGCAGGATTTTTATCCGTCCGTAAGGTGTTGATGCAGCGGGGTCCGCTGATGTTCTACCTCACACCTGGAACGCACGTAGGGCTTTGGATCGCCTCGATCGCAATCGCCGCCGTCCTGGTGCGAGCGGGAATGATTGCCGAAAACGCACTGAACGCCGCTGCCATCGGCGCCGCCTTGGGTGGAGCCGCCGGCAATATTGCCGATCGATTGCGGCACGGAGCGATTGTCGATTTCATCGCTATCGGCCGATGGCCGCCATTCAATTTGGCCGATGTGGCAATCGTGGCGGGCGTCGGTTTGTTGGTATTGTCGCTTGTTGAAACTTAGCCTCTTCCATTTCGACAGCGCTGGTGTCCTCGTTGACAAGTGGCTTTCGGGTGTTATGCTCAACCTTAGCTTTTAACGCCTATTGGTTGTCCTTGCTGACTGTGCCGGGGGCCCACGGAGCATGAGCACCGCGCTGTTGCGCCAGATTCAATTGGTAGCGCTATACCAAAGCGCGTTCGGCGCTGCTGAATTCCAAACGCATTTCACAGACGGAGCCACCACGTCTTGGTTCACTTGAACCGTGTGCCCAGCTGCCGCGACTAAATCTCGCCTGCAATACTGATCGGGCCGACAGACACGGCTGACCGTGCCGGGAGGCACATGGAGTTGATAAGCACATGGAGTCGATAACATGAGCACCACGCTGTTCTTTTTGGTCCCGATCGGCATGCTGGCCGTCGTCTGGTCGTTGTGCTTCGTCGGCGCCTGTTTTCAGACCAGCGGACTTCCAGGCCCGCCCTACAGCAATACCATTCTTAACGAACCAAGCCTTGTCGCCTATTGGCCGCTGAGCGATTTCCCAAATGCGCAGCTGCCGGCGGGGGCGCCGGCGCTGCCGCCGCCGCCCCAGGGCAGCACCAGCGTTGGCATCGCCCAAGATCTTTCCGGAAATAATCATAATGGCAATTACTTAAATCCGCCGATCTATCCATCGGGGACGACATTTCTAACAACGATGGGCAATCCACCGGTTGATCTCAATCCAACGCTTAATCTGCACCAGGCTTCGATTGTGCCCGGCGACGCGTTCGCTAAAGGAAGCAAGAATCTGCCAGCCTGCGTCGATTTCGAAGGAGGTTACGTCAGCATTCCGTGGGCGGCGAATTCGCCACCGTTGACCGAATTCACACTCGAAGCCTGGATCAAGCCCAGATGGACCGTAACGGGATTCAATTTGGTATGTGTTTGGCGCACGTACCAACAACGGCACAGGCTTTGCGCTCTATATTAATGCCCAAAACCAATGGCAGTTCACCATCGGAAACGGCACAGTACTTACGAATGTCAACACAATGGTGCCGGCTGCTGTCAATAATTCCCTGACGTATGTAGCGGTGACCTTCAAAAGCACCAGCGGACCACCGGAGTGCTCAGCCTCTGGATAAACCCGGCTAGCGATAGCGATAGCAATACCCCGCCGCCGCCGATAGCGGCCTGGCCCCCCCCTCCACCTGCTCCGCCTACTACAACGACTTACGTCGCAATCGATCCGACCCAGCCGATGACGTTCTTCATCGGCGCCGGCGACAATCAAGATGCTCAGACTCCGCGAACGCAGGATCGCGGCGCCGGCGCCCCGCTGCTTCCTTTCCAGGGCCTGATTCAGTCGGTCGCGCTGTACAACACCGCGCTCGATCCCACCGATCTCGCATCGCATTTCCAAAACGGAACCGGGGGTGACTCTTGGCTCGCTTTAACTGCTGTGCCCAGCGGCCGCACCAAATCTGCCTGCAGTTATTGATCGTGCCGCGCGCCGGCCGCCGTTTGCTGACGCGGCAATGGTGATGGCCACCGGGTACTGTCGCTGTCCTTCGTCGAGGTAAGGCGTCAGCAGAAATGTCCGCAGTCGACACGCCGCCCATGACGGGCATGCCGGCCTATGTGCATTGCCGGTCAGGAGAGACGATCTCTCATCCTCGACCGGGTGATATCATCCTGGTGCGCCACAAACACTGGCTGGGATGGCTCATCCGCTCTTTCGTCCGCATCCGCCATCGCGCACCCGAGGACCGTCCCTACACCTATTGGAGCCACGTGGCGCTCGTCGTCAGCCACACTGGCAAGATAGTGGAAGTTAACGCGCGCGGCGTGGTCATCGGCCACATCTGGCAATACCGCGAGTGTGACTACCACTATGTTTGGCTTGACCTGCCGGACGCCGGGCGCAAGGCAGCCGTCCAATTCGCGCGATCCTGCCTCAAGCAAAAGTACAGCCTGCGCAATTTTCTGCTCCTCGCCGCCACCATTGCGCTTGGCGATCGCGTCCGCATGCCCGACAGCGGTCACGGCTGCGTTTCGCTGGTCGCGAGAGCGCTGCAGGAGGCCGGCATCCGGTTCGATCGAAAACCGACCGACATGACGCCGGCAGACCTGGCCAAGCGATTTGGCGTCACCCCGTGACAGTTCGAGCGCCGCCGGCTTATCCGGGGTCCCGCGGCGTCACGTTTCTCGATGAGACCGCATCAACCGCCGAGCAGCTTCTTCACATGCGCGCTGGCTTTGGAGAAATCCATCCGCCCGGAGAAGCGCTCCTTGAGCGCCGTCATGGTGCGGCCCATGTCCTTGAGCGTGGCGGCTTCGAGCTCCTTGATCAGCGAGGAAATCGCCGAGGCGGCCTCGATGTCCGACATGCGCTTGGGCAGGTAGGCGGAGATGATGCCGATCTCCTCGCGCTCCTGGGCGGCAAGCTCGG
Source organism: uncultured Alphaproteobacteria bacterium (assembly GCA_963831975.1). GTDB lineage: Bacteria > Pseudomonadota > Alphaproteobacteria > Rhizobiales > Xanthobacteraceae > BOG-931. Next base: position 10,622 of record CAWHSO010000004.1, on the reverse strand, counting down.
CGCGGCCGGCCTTCTCGTAGATATCAAAGGATTCCTGGCGCTGCTTGATCATCTTGCCCATGACGTCGAGGATCTCGGCGTCGCTGAGCTTGAGCCGCTCGGCGCCCGAGGTCTCGCGCGCCAAGATCGCGGCATTGACCATCCGCAGGGTCGAGACGCGCAGCGCCTGGCCTGACTTCATCGCCTCTTTCATCGCGTTGTTGATATCGTCGCGCAACACGGCTATGGCCTCTCGCAAATGCGCACCACCTGGGGCAGGCGGCTGCGCGGAACATTTAGGCCCTTGCCGATGCCGACACAACCGCAGACTGGCGCGATCTGGGATGAGCCTGCGCCGACCGCATTGCTCGTGCTCGCCGACGGCACCGTGCTCGAAGGCATTGGCTTCGGCTCAACCGGCCACGCGGTCGGCGAAGTCTGCTTCAACACCGCCATGACCGGTTACGAGGAAATCCTCACCGATCCGTCCTATGCCGGCCAGATCATCACCTTCACATTCCCCCATATCGGCAATGTCGGCACCAACGAGGAGGACATCGAGACCGTCAACCTCGCGGCGACGCCGGGCGCGCGCGGCATCGTGCTGCATTCCGCGATCACGCAGCCGTCGAACTATCGCGCCACAAAACATCTCGATGCCTGGCTGAAGAACCGCGGCGTCATCGGGCTTGCCGGCATCGACACCCGCGCGCTCACGGCGCTGATTCGCGAAAAGGGCATGCCGAACGCGGTCATTGCCCACGAGCCTTCCGGCCGCTTCGATATCGAAGCGCTCAAACGCGAGGCGAAAGCGTGGCCCGGCCTCCTGGGCATGGACCTGGTGCCGATGGTGACCACCGGCCAGCGTTTCACCTGGAACGAGACGCCCTGGGTTTGGGGCGAAGGCTACGGCCAGCGCGACGACGCAAAATTTCACGTCGTCGCCATCGACTACGGCATCAAGCGCAACATTTTGCGCCAGCTCGCCGGCCATGCCTGCAATGTCACCGTGGTGCCGGCAACGACCTCGGCCGCCGATATCCTGGCGCTCAAGCCCGACGGCATTTTTCTCTCCAACGGCCCGGGCGATCCGGCCGCCACCGGCGAATATGCCGTGCCGGTGATCCGCGCGCTGATCGAGCAGAAGCCGGTGTTCGGCATCTGCCTCGGCCACCAGATGCTGGGGCTGGCGGTCGGCGCCAAGACCATGAAAATGCACCAGGGCCATCACGGCGCCAATCATCCGGTCAAGGACCTCTTGAGCGGCAAGGTCGAGATCACCTCGATGAACCACGGTTTTGCCGTCGACCGCGCGACCTTGCCGGCCAATGCGGTGGAAACCCACGTGTCTTTATTCGATGGCTCAAATTGCGGGATTGCGCTTAAGGACCGACCGGTTTTCTCGGTGCAATACCACCCCGAAGCGTCGCCCGGGCCGCGCGACAGTCATTATCTGTTCGGCCAATTCGTCGAGCTGATGCGCGATTTCAAGCGGGTTTGAGCCGGAACCGGGCGCCAGAGCCCGGTGTTAGACAATTTCAACGGAATATCCGGTAGAACGATCCGGCCGCCCGGCGGCGAGATCGAAATCATGCTGACCAAGCGCATCACCCCGATCACCCACCTGTTTGTCGATGACGGCCGGATTCCCAACAATCCCAAGCTGCCGCTCATCCTTTATCGCGGTGGCATCGAGCTCGCCGGCTCCCCCGACCCGGAAATGCTGATCGAAAAGACCTTTGCCGGCAACGGCTGGGGCGACATGTGGCGCAACGGCATTTATCCCTACGCGCACTACCATTCGATGATCCACGAGGCGATGGGCATCGCCCGCGGCCGCGCCAAGGTGCGCTTCGGCGGCGAGAACGGCCAAGAGATCGAGATCACGCCCGGCGACGTCGTCATTCTGCCGGCCGGCACCGGCCATCAATGCCTCAAGCACAGCCGCGACCTCGTGGTCATCGGCGCCTATCCGCCGAGCGGCAAATACAACCTCTGCCGCACCAAGGCCGAGCACGCCAAGGCGATCACCGCCATCCGCAAGGTGCCGCTGCCCGCCACCGATCCGGCGTTCGGGCCGGAAGGACCGCTGCTCGCGCTGTGGCGGGCATGAGCGCCGGCTGGCTTAAGTTCTGGGATGGCTCGCATTCGATCTACGTCAATGCGCGCCACCGCGACGTTCATTATTCCCTCATCGCCCAACAGATCGCGGCGCTCGTTCCGTCGCCGCAAGCGCGCGTGCTCGATTACGGTTGCGGCGAAGCGCTGCACGCCGATCGCGTCGCCGCGGCCGCGGGCGAGCTGTTGCTGTGCGACGGGGCGCCGCGGGTGCGTGCCGGCATCGCCGCGCATTTTGCCGGCAATCCCGAAAATCCGCGCCGTCGCGCCGGAGGACGTCGAACGCCTGCCTGACCGTTCGCTCGATCTCATCGTGCTGCATTCGGTCGCGCAATATCTGACCCGGAAGAGTTGGCGAAACTCTTCGCGCTGTTTCATCGGCTGCTCAATGCCCGATGGCGTGCTTGTGGTGAGCGACGTCATCCCGTCCGACGTCGCGGCTTCGACCGATGCGCTGGCGCTGCTGCGGTTCGGCGCCGCCAACGGATTTTTCGTCGGCGCGGTCATCGGCCTCGTTCGCACGGTGCTGTCGGATTACTGGCGCCTGCGCACGCGCTACGGATTGACCCGCTACGGCGAAGCGGCGATGACGCAAAAACTCGCCGCGGCGGGATTTTTCGCGCAGCGCGCGGCGCAAAACATCGGCCACAATCAAGCGCGCATGGCGTTCATGGCGCGGCCGCGTCGAGGAGATTAGCGGTCCTCGCGAGAACCGACGATCTTCTCGCGGCGATCATGGATGACGAGGGCTTCGCCGTCTCGCAGCGTTCGATAGGCAATGTCCGGCCGCCTCATAAAAAGCGATTTCACGATCGACCGACGCAGATCGTACTCAAACAAAGATTCCAGACTGCGATCCGATTCAATTGAATTTGGTCGTAGTCTAGTTGTTATTAGATTGAAATTCGGTAGACGACCTCGTCGAGCACCATGCCGCTCGGCTTTCGCAATTGCCGGGTGCCGACGAGCATGCCGCCGAGGCTTTCGGCGAGGTGGCGGCTTGGATGGTTTTGCACGGCCACCGGATAAATGCATCCCGCTGCGCCGAGCTTTTCACTCGCCCATGCGATTGTCGTGGCGATGGCCTCGCGACCATAGCCCAGGCCGTGGGCTGCCTCCTTGATCCAGATGCCGATCTCGGGCTCGAGGCTGCCAATGTGATGCAGTCCAACCATCCCCAGGAACTCGCCCGTTGTCTCGAGACGAACAACGAGTGGGAGATCAGTGCCGCCGGCGATTCGTGGCACCCACTCGCTCCAGACTTCGGCAAACGCTTCAAGCGATGGTGAGGGGTCCCATGCCATAAAGCAGGTCAATGTCGGGGTAGTCGCCGCAAACGACTCGGGCGCGTCCGCGGCGGTGAAGGAGCGAAGCGCGAGTTGGGCCGATGTGAGCGCGATCGAGCGAAGATCTACAGTCATCGAGAAATTTAATATTAAACGCGCAGGATGCACAATCAGGCGCGCATGGCATTCATGGCGCGGCCGCGTTGAGCGCAAGGCTGATATCGGCCACCATCTTCCGCTTTCGCGCGCGCAAGCTGCGGTCTAATATCAAATCGGCAAAAATCTTGGAGCGGCCGCGTGAATTTCCCGTCAGGCTTCAAGATCGATAGAATCGCAGCCAATGGTGCCGACTCTCATAGCGGCGCTGATGCACAGCGTCGTGCAAAGGCTTACGATCGACAACATGCTGGCCATCGCGGCCTATGTCGCCTCGCGTGAGCCGTAGCGGAGTCCGCGATGGCAAATAACCCTAGCCACGCATGATCACGAGGGTGAAACCATGACACGCTCCATGACAAATCCAATGCCTAGCAAAGCCGAACAGGTGGCAGGCAATGGCCTCCTGCATCGGCGCGCGCTGTTGGCGCGCGGCGTTGCTTTCGCCGGCGCTTTGTCAACGGGCGTCGGACTGAACGCAACCGGTGCGGCTGCCGAGCCGCTTGCCGAGCCGGACTGGGGTCTGTCGCCGGGCGACCCGGTTCCGGCCTATCAGGTGCCATCGAAGTTTGCGAAGAACGTCGTTCGCACGCTCTCCAATCCCAACTTTGAGCCGCGCACCTCGCAGTCGCGGGCTCCGCACCAATGGCTTGACGGCATGATCACCCCGAACGGCGTGTTCTTTACGATCGTTCATGACGGCGTTCCGGCCGTCGATCCGAGCGCGCATCAACTTTTGATTCATGGCCTGGTCAAGCGGCCGCTGCTTTTCAGTTACGAGGCGCTGCTGCGCTATCCCATGACGTCGCGCATCGCGTTCATCGAATGCGGCGGCAACAGCGCCGGGCTGTTTTCGCCGCAGCCGCTGCAAGCGGACGTACAGGCGTTGCATGGACTGGTCTCCTGCGCCGAATGGACCGGCGTCATGCTCTCGACGCTGCTCGACGAGGCCGGCATCGACCCGAAAGCGAAATGGTTCATCGCCGAGGGTGCCGACGCGGCGCACGTGATGCGCAGTGTTCCGCTTGCTAAGGCCTTGGATGACGCGATGATCGTGTTTTACCAGAACGGCGAGCCGCTGATGCCGGGCAATGGCTATCCGATGCGCCTTCTGTTGCCGGGCTACGAAGGCAACATGAACATCAAATATGTGCGGCGCATCAAGCTTTTGCCGGAGGCCGCCTTCAGCTACTGGGAAGCGCAGATCTACACCGAGCCGTTGCCGAGCGGCAAGGCGTACCAATTCTACTTCGTGAACGAGGTCAAATCCTTCATCACGAAGCCTTCGCCGGGACTGTCGTTGCAGCAGCCGGGCTTCTATGAAATCTCCGGTATCGCCTATTCGGGCAAAGGCAGGATTGCCAAAGTTCTGGTCTCCGCCGACGGCGGCCAAAGCTGGGGCGAGGCCGCGCTGCAGCAGCCGGTGTTGAGCATGGCGTTCACGCGCTTTCGCATGCCCTGGCAATGGAACGGCGCTCCGGCCATTCTGCAAAGCCGCGCTTGGGACGAGGACGGCAACGCGCAGCCGACGCGGGCGCAGTTCGTCGCGGCGCGCGGCGAGTTGCCTTCGGTACCGCCGCTGTTGGCTTTTGAGAACCATCATTACAACGGGGTCACGAGCTGGGCGGTCGACCAGAAAGGGCAGGTCACCCATGCGTATGCATAGCGCCGTACTTCGTCGTCCGCGCTGTTCTGCCTCACGCTTGACCCGGGCGTCGTGTTCGGCGCCGGCCCGAATCTCGGCAAGCCGATCAGTCCGGCCGACCTCGCGCCGTGGGACATCGACATCGAACCGAGCGGCGCTGGGTTGCCCGCAGGCAGCGGCACGTCCGACCAGGGAGCCCCGATTTTTGCCGATAACTGCTCCGCCTGTCATGGCGATGGCGGCAGAGGCGCCACCACGACGACCAGCGGCGCACCCGCGGCGCCGCCGGTGGTGAGCGACGTGAAAAGAAACGGCATCGACGATACCACGCTCACCATTGCCAATTACTGGCCCTATGCGACGACGCTGTTCGATTACATCGGACGTGCCATGCCGTGGACGTCGCCGCGAACGCTGACAGACGATCAGGTCTACGCTTTGACCGCTTACATTCTGGCGCAGAACAAATTGATCGACGCCAAGCAAGTGATCAACGCGCAGACCCTGCCGGCAGTGCAGATGCCCAATCGCAACGGCTTTATCGTGCGCTTTCCCGAACGGACGCCGCATCAATAGCGCGGGAGAAATTTGCGCGCCGGATCGCAAACGGCTTTATAGATGAGTGGTGACCCTCTTCCATAACGCCCCTCAGTGAAGCCGCCTGAATGCCGCTCTTTGCCGCCGCGTCGACTGCGCTTGCCTGGCTTGGCCGCCAAGGTTCGCGCGCCATCGCCGCGGTGGTATTCATCGCCATTGCAATGCCGCCGGTCGACGCGCTGTTCAAGCCATTCGTCACCGAGGCGATCTTTGCCCTGCTGTGCCTGGCATTTCTGCGGGTCGACACGGAAGCGCTGCGCGGCCACGTCCGCAAGCCCGGCCTGGTGCTGGCGGCGACGGCATGGACGTCGTTGGTGGTGCCGGCTTTGATCGGCACGGCTTGCCTGTTGATCCATCTCGACACGCATTCGCCGGCGCTGTTTCTGGCGCTGATGCTCCAAGCCGTGGCCTCGCCGATGATGGCGGCGCCGGCCTTCGCCGCCGTCATGGGGCTCGACGCCACGCTGGTGCTCACCACGCTCGTCACTGCGACGGCGCTGACGCCGCTGTCGGCGCCGCTATTCGCCTACGCCTTCATCGGTCCGGCGCTGACGCTCTCCCCGCTCGCGCTCGGGCTCAAGCTGTTCGCGATCCTCTCGGGCTCGCTGGTCGTCGCCGTGATCATTCGCCGCTTCGCCGGCCTCGCCGCGATCCAGCGCTGCAACGATCAGATCGACGGCATGAACATTCTCCTGGTTTTCTTTTTCGTCGCCGCGGTGATGGAAAATGTCGCGAGCCGTTTTTGGGCCGACCCGTTGGCGATGATCGAACTGACCGCGCTGGCTTTTGCCGTGACGTTCGCCGTGCTGGCGCTGACCGCACTGGTGTTTGCCGCGACCGGCCGCGAGCGCGCCTTCGTGCTCGGCCTGATGGCCTCGCAGCGCAATATGGGCTTGATGCTGGCGGCGACCGGCGGCGCGCTGCCCGACTTCACCTGGCTCTATTTCGCGCTGGCGCAGTTTCCCGTCTACCTGTCGCCGCTTCTGCTCACGCCGCTGGCGCGGCGGCTGAAAGCCGGCGCTGCAAAGGGTGAGCCATGACAACGAGCTGAGGACCGATACTGAAATCTGGTCGGCAATTGCGCCGCTTTGGCGATTGTACCACAAAAGCGCGAATGTAGGTTTTGAGACGCAAGAGCTGCTGGCAGTTGAAATAGTCGCCGTTGATGTGAACTCGAAAGGGACAATCTTACTTCTGTCGGCCGGCACGCGATCGGTACGGATCAGAATTTCAACTTTGGCCCGTGTTAGATCCGCTAAACCAAGCCTCGCTTTGGCAAGACGGTTCTGCAGCCAATCGGCGAGGATTGTCCCTAGCGCAAGCTGCAGAAGCCCTGCGCTCGCGTGGACGGTCTCGGCGGCGAGGAGATCGATCGCCATGACTCCATTGGGTAGGGTAACAAGTACTTCCAGGTCGTCCCGGCTTATTTTTGAGGCGACCATCCGGGGAATAGTGTTTGCAATGTCGGCCAATACTTTTCTGCTCATCCGCTGCCCGGAATTGAGTTCAAGCCCTTAGTCGGCCAAGCCTGCAACGGTCTTGGCCAGCCATTTTTGATCCGACGACAGCGAGCGCAGCTCCTGCAGCGCTTCGGCCTTGGTCTGGGTGACCAACGGCACGATCAAAGGCTCGCCTTCGCCGTTTGACGGCTGGCAGGAAAATTCGAGCCGGATGTCGTTCGGGTCCATGACATAGATCGAAAAAATTCCCGGCAGAATTTCCAGCGGGCCGTCATAGGCGATCTTGTTCGGCCTCGAGCCGCGCGCGGATGCGCGCCTGGCCTTGCGGCGACACCGCAAACGACACGTGCTGCATATTGCCGAGCGCGTTGCGGTCGCCCTTTGGCTTGGCGCCCTTGGGCATTTCGAAAAAGGCCAACAGCGCGTCGCGGCCCATGTCGAAGAAATAGTGCCTGATCTCCTCGAACGGCGGATTGCCGCGATTGCCCGGACCGGTGCCGATGCCGGGCGGCACCTTCATGGCGTGAACCAGCCGCATGCCGAGCACGTCGACATAGAAGTCGACGGTCATCTTCATGTCGTCGGTGTTGAGGGCCAGGTGATGGACGCCGTAATAGCTGATCTTGTCATGGGCAGTGTCTTGGGTCGAAGCCGGCGCGGCGGCGGGCGCGGCGATATCGAGTGTGGTCATTGTCTCCTCCCGTCAGCGGGCGACGGTCTCACGCCGCCGGCGCTTTCCATGACGCAAAGCCGGCGCCGACCAGCGTTGCCGGACTGGGAAAATAGTCGATCAGCTCGAAGCCGGTGCTGCCGGCGGCGGCGTGGGCGATGACCCAGTCGCGGATTTCGTGCGCGCCGTTGCCGGTGCGCTCGAGTTGTTCGGTGAGAAAGGCATCGAGCTGGCGCTCCTCGCCGCGGGCGAAGGCATCGATGCAGGCATGATCGAAGCTCTCGTCGATCCATCCCATGGTGGTCTCGCCGATCGAATGGCTCAAGCCCCCGGTGCCGAGCACCGCGACCCGCAACGGTTCCGGATAGCTCTCGATGGCGCGGCGGACGAGCCGGCCCCAGGCGAAGCAGCGGCGGATGCTCGGCATCGGCGCTTCGAGATCGTTGACCAGAATCGGCACCAGCGGCAGTTCGGGATCGACGCCGATACGCCACAGCGGAATGCAGGTGCCGTGATCGAGCGTGAGGCGATGCGACAGCGTCGGGTCGAAATCGTTGTCGAGCGCGGTTTGCAAGAGATGCCGCCCGAACGCGGCGTGACCCTTGAGTACTTGGTGCGGATAGACCTTCTTCATGAACGGCTCGGGCGGGCCGTCGTGCTCGTCGCCGATGCCGATACAGATCGCCGGCAGATTGTTGATGAAGAAGTTGACCCAGTGATCCGGCGACACCACGACGAGAAGGTCGGGCCGGCAGGCGCGCAACCGGCGTCCGATCTCGTCGAAGCCGGCCGTCAATTTGGCGCGATGGTCGCGCGGCATGGTCTCCCAGTCGCGGGCGATGATCGGTCCGTGGCTGGCCGCGAAAATGCCGACGAGCTTAGCCATGGCCGACCTTTGTCATCTCAGGTGCGCCCTTCATCGCGTGCAGCCGCGCCATGAATTCGTCCTGCGGCATGCCGCGGACCTGAAAATAAAAGCGCAGCAGATAGGCATTGACCAGCGGCGACAGTGCGGCGACGTCGTCGTCCATCAGCGCGCGACGAACCTCCGGCTTGATCCGGTAGCGCTCGATCACCGCCGCCATGTCGGCGCGATAGTCCGCGACCAGTTGCGCATCGTGCTGCAAGTCGAAGAACAGCTTGCTCAGCCAATAGTCCGTCATTGCAACGCCTCATTCCCTGTCGGACACTAGAATGATCTTTTGCCTCTTGCTTGCCAAGGGCTGCCAAGCGAACCGGAAAGGCCGCGGCGATGAAGTTCGGGCTGTTCTACCTTCCCACCTACATGCCTGATGTGCGCGATGCGCAGACCCACTATCGCGGCATCGTCGAGCAGGTCGAATTCGCCGACCGGATCGGCATCGACTATGCCTGGATCGTCGAGCATCACTTCGTCCGCCACGGCGGGCTGTTTCCCGCCAACTACGCGTTCCTGTCCTATCTCGCGGCCCGCACCAAGCGCATCCGGCTCGGCACCGGCGCCACCGTGCTGCCGCTCAACGATCCGGTGCGGGTGGCCGAACAGGCGGCGACCCTCGATCAATTGTCGCAAGGCCGCTTCGATTTCGGCGTCGGCCGCGGTTTTATCCGCGACGAGTTCGACATTTTCGGCGTCGACATGAAGGACAGCCGCGAGAGGGTCGAGGAAGGCGTCGAACTGATCAAGCAGGCCTGGGCCGGCCCGACCATGGAATTCCAAAGCAAATTCCGCCCACCGCTCACCGGCCTGCCGCTGTTGCCGCCGATCTACCAGAAGCCGCATCCACCGATCTGGGTCGCCTGCCTGATGTCGCCGGAAAGTTTCGAATGGACGGCGCAGCAGGGCTACAATCTGCTCTACGTCGCCTACCACGTCGATCATCCGGTGGCGGTCGAGCGCATCGGCTGGTATCGCAGCGCCTTGCAGAAATTCGGTCGCAACGTCGCTGATCACGAAATCTGCTGCGTCTATCACGCCCATTTCCTCGATAGCGACGACGACGCGCAAGCTGCAGCAAATCGTGCACGCACCGATGAGCGAATACGCCGCGGCCGGCCTTGAAGCCGCGCGCAAGCCGCCCGATCCGATCGCGTATAAAGGCTATGAGCGCCGCGAGGCCGGCCAGCGCGATTTCGGCTTCAACGCCTATTTTCCCGGCCGCGTCGTCATGGGCGGGCCGCGCCAGGTGATCGAGCGCATCCATGTGCTGCGCGACATCGGCATCACCCAGATCGGACTATTGATCGACTTCGGCTCATTGCCGCAGGCGGAGATCATGCGCTCGCTGCACATCTTCGCCGATCGCATCCTGCCGCACGTTCGCGACATCTAACATTAGGCAATCGTAACATTGCGCACGCGCGCGGTTCCAGCTTTCCGGAACACGCTTGCGGAACAAGTTCATGGAACATGATTTTGACTGCCGCGTTTTACTCCTGTGTGTCGAGACAGGAGATCATTGATGTCGACAATTAAAACACTCGCCATCGCGGCCGCACTGGTTGTGGGCGCATCGTCGTTGGCAATGGCGCAGCAGACCGGAAGCCCGGCCGGCAACGCCGCAGCTAGCGGTGGACCCGGCACCCATCAGGGCGCGGAAAAGACCGGTAGCGCCTCCAACAAGCAGAAGGTCGAGAAGAACCAGAACGGCTACCAGGGCGGCCATCAGTAACGCTGCGAGCTGAGTGCCTCAATCGACCCGGATCGGGATCGAACCCGATCCGGGCCGTTG
>CAWHSO010000003.1:0-51073 GCA_963831975.1 uncultured Alphaproteobacteria bacterium | reverse complement strand
GGATTCCCACATCCTTCCACACTTAGCCACGAATTAGGGGCCTTAGCTGTAGGTCAGGGTTTTTTCCCTCTCCACGACGGACGTTAGCACCCGCCGTGTGTCTCCCGGATAGTACTTGTGGGTATTCGGAGTTTGGTTGGATTTGGTAAGGCGGTAAGCCCCCCTAGTCCATCCAGTGCTCTACCCCCCACAGTATTCGTCCGAGGCGCTACCTAAATAGCTTTCGCGGAGAACCAGCTATTTCCCAGTTTGATTAGCCTTTCACCCCTAGCCACAACTCATCCGAGGCTTTTTCAACAGACACCGGTTCGGCCCTCCAGCAGGTGTTACCCTGCCTTCAGCCTGGTCATGGCTAGATCACTAGGTTTCGGGTCTAATCCGACGAACTGAACGCCCTATTCAAACTCGCTTTCGCTGCGCCTACGCCTATCGGCTTAAGCTTGCTCGTCAGATTAAGTCGCTGGCCCATTATACAAAAGGTACGACGTCACCCAGGACGAACCTTGGGCTCCGTCTGCTTGTAGGCATTCGGTTTCAGGTCTCTTTCACTCCCCTCGTCGGGGTGCTTTTCACCTTTCCCTCACGGTACTTGTTCGCTATCGGTCGCTGAGGAGTACTTAGGCTTGGAGGGTGGTCCCCCCGTGTTCAGACAGGATTGCACGTGTCCCGCCTTACTCAAGGACGATCCTTCGCATTACCCGTACGGGGCTCTCACCCACTGCGGCACGTTTTTCCAAACGTTTCCGGTTGTCTCTGGATCGTCACTGGCCTGGTCCGCGTTCGCTCGCCACTACTAGCGGAGTCTCGGTTGATGTCCTTTCCTCCGGGTACTGAGATGTTTCAGTTCCCCGGGTTAGCTTAAAACCTCCTATTTTATTCGGAAGTTTTATTCCTTCATTTGATAACGGAAGTCCGAAACCTCCCACATCCTGGTGCGGGATGTTTGGTCTCGTTTCCGAGACAAGTCTCGGAATTCCGTTATCGAAGGTGGGTTTCCCCATTCGGAAATCCGCGGATCAAAGCTCCTTCGCAGCTCCTCGCGGCTTATCGCAGCGTAGTACGTCCTTCATCGCCTCTCAGCGCCAAGGCATCCACCAAATGCCCTTAAAACACTTGATCGCTCTCATTATCAATGCTCATCCATCTCGGCGATGGCCCGCAACAAATTTGCATTCGTTGCGGTCGAACACTGATTAGAAAGACCAGCTTGCTTCATAAGATCGATCCAACGGCATTGCGGTCAAGCTTTGCCGACGGTCAGGTATCAGTCATCAGTCGTCAGCAATCAGAAGTCTTCTGATTACCGATTTCTGTTTTCTGATCCCTGATTGGAGTTAGCGCGCAACCGGTGACGTCACGTCACGGGCAGCGCCTGGATCGATCTCCTCTTCACGATGTCAGACAACACGCGCGCGTCGGCAGCCGTCTTTCGACGGACCATAAGCCGAGAGCGCGCGAATTTCGGATTTCCACGAACGAGTTCTTGAAGTCGGCAGCGGCGGCAGCGATCGCAACCGTCTGGTGGAGCCAGACGGGATCGAACCGACGACCTCCTGCTTGCAAAGCAGGCGCTCTCCCAACTGAGCTATGGCCCCGTAGTCGATTGAGCTTGCCAGCCGTAGCTCGCGCAGCTTGCACAGCCCGCCTTCGCCCTGGCTTCGGCGGGCAGCCTTCGCTCGCTGCGCGAGCGAAGGCTGGTGGGCCTGGGAAGATTTGAACTTCCGACCTCACGCTTATCAAGCGCGCGCTCTAACCAACTGAGCTACAAGCCCGGTTCAGAAGACAGATGACGGACAACGGACGACAGACATTATTCTATCTGTCGTCCGTTGTCTGTCATCCGTCCACCGAACTGCTCGTTCGTGAAGAAAGAGAAATGAAGACGGCGGTGTCCCGCAAATAGGCATTTCGATCTTGCGATCGATCTGCCCTGATGTTTCCAAGAGATCCGATAGAGGACGCGGGAAGCGCCTCTGAAGGATCATCCTTAGAAAGGAGGTGATCCAGCCGCAGGTTCCCCTACGGCTACCTTGTTACGACTTCACCCCAGTCGCTGAACCTACCGTGGCCGGCTGCCCCCTTGCGGTTGGCGGACCGTCTTAAGGTAAATCCAACTCCCATGGTGTGACGGGCGGTGTGTACAAGGCCCGGGAACGTATTCACCGCAGCGTGCTGATCTGCGATTACTAGCGATTCCAACTTCATGTGCTCGAGTTGCAGAGCACAATCCGAACTGAGACGGCTTTTTGAGATTTGCGCAGGATTACTCCATTGCGTCCCACTGTCACCGCCATTGTAGCACGTGTGTAGCCCAGCCCGTAAGGGCCATGAGGACTTGACGTCATCCCCACCTTCCTCGCGGCTTATCACCGGCAGTCCCCTTAGAGTGCCCAACTAAATGATGGCAACTAAGGGCGAGGGTTGCGCTCGTTGCGGGACTTAACCCAACATCTCACGACACGAGCTGACGACAGCCATGCAGCACCTGTCTCCGGTCCAGCCGAACTGAAAGACTCCATCTCTGGTGTCCGCGACCGGGATGTCAAGGGCTGGTAAGGTTCTGCGCGTTGCTTCGAATTGAACCACATGCTCCACCGCTTGTGCGGGCCCCCGTCAATTCCTTTGAGTTTTAATCTTGCGACCGTACTCCCCAGGCGGGATGCTTAATGCGTTAGCTGCGCCACTGACGAGTAAACCCGACAACGGCTAGCATCCATCGTTTACAGCGTGGACTACCAGGGTATCTAATCCTGTTTGCTCCCCACGCTTTCGCACCTCAGCGTCAGTACCGGGCCAGTGAGCCGCCTTCGCCACTGGTGTTCTTGCGAATATCTACGAATTTCACCTCTACACTCGCAGTTCCACTCACCTCTCCCGGACTCGAGCTTCTCAGTATCAAAGGCAGTTCTGGAGTTGAGCTCCAGGATTTCACCCCTGACTTAAAAAGCCGCCTACGTGCGCTTTACGCCCAGTGATTCCGAGCAACGCTAGCCCCCTTCGTATTACCGCGGCTGCTGGCACGAAGTTAGCCGGGGCTTCTTCTGCGGGTACCGTCATTATCTTCCCCGCCGAAAGGGCTTTACAACCCTAGGGCCTTCATCACCCACGCGGCATGGCTGGATCAGGCTTGCGCCCATTGTCCAATATTCCCCACTGCTGCCTCCCGTAGGAGTTTGGGCCGTGTCTCAGTCCCAGTGAGGCTGATCATCCTCTCAGACCAGCTACTGATCGTCGCCTTGGTGAGCCGTTACCTCACCAACAAGCTAATCAGACGCGGGCCGATCCTTCAGCGATAAATCTTTCTCCTTACGGACGTATTCGGTATTAGCCCAAGTTTCCCTGGGTTGTTCCGAACTGAAGGGTACGTTCCCACGTGTTACTCTCCCGTCTGCCGCTCCCCTTGCGGGGCGCTCGACTTGCATGTGTTAGGCCTGCCGCCAGCGTTCGCTCTGAGCCAGGATCAAACTCTCAAGTTGGAGAGAACTTTTTCCCGGCTAGTCACAACGTTTGACGAGGTCCCTACACGTCCGATCGCTTGCGCAATCGGCCGATGTAGAAAACCTTGAAACGTAGAACCGCCGAAGTCTCTTCCATGACCGCTACTCTTGCGGAAAAGGTCTTAGGTCTTTTGAACCCAAGTCTTCTCCGTTCGAGGAAGCGGCCCGCAAGGACTCCGCCGTCCACGTTTCTCTTTCTTCCGATTCACTTTTCAAACAGCCCGGAGCCTCGCAGCTCCGTCGTCCCGACATCTCCGGCAGACCGGAGAGCCGAAGAACATAAAGCCCGTCACATCCGACGCGGCGAACGAACATGGCCACAAAGAGCATGGCCGGATGCTCGGTCACCGTGTGAAACAGTGAGGGGCTTCGCAGACGCGCCATCGCGCCAGGCGGCGGCGCGTCCAAGAGGGTCTATATAGTCTTGGGGTGCCGGCCTTGTCAACGCCTTTGACCCCAAAATAGGCCCCGCAGGCCAGGCAATTTCTGCCCTTCTCCGGCGCGCGCGTGCAGTGCGCAAGCGTCGCGCACCAGGGGTCGGAAAGCCGGTCCCCGGCCGCACTGCGGCCACAATCCTCCGCCGTTCTTGGCATAATCGTCTCGGGGATGTCGCCATGCGGGGACGCGACAACTTCAGTTGAGCTTTGGCCGTCGGTTTGCCCGGTCGCGTTGGCCGGCCGGAACCGTCAAGGCAACGTGTTGCGCTCGATTTTTGGCCTGAATCCGGGCCGACAATCGGGCAAACGCAGCGTCACCGTTTGGCGCCGCGGGGGCACGCGCGGCAACGCGCGTGCAGGGGAAGTAGCCGCAGGGGACGTTGGCTTGGATCAAGCAGGGCGGCGCGGCGCACGGCGAAGATTTGATGCCGAGGTGATCGACCTCGGCAATGAGCCGCCGCTATTGGTGGACGGCGGCTCGGGCGGCCTGCTCGACCGGCGCCGGCTTTCGGTGCAATGGTTCTCCGGCACGATCTTGACCGGACTGTGCGGCGCGGCTCTCATGGGCGGCGCCGTTTTTGCGTCGCTCGACGGCGAAACCAATTTCGCCACCGCGCCGGAGCGCGTCGAGATGGCGCTGCGCGGCGCGATCGCCGGCATCGGCGACCGCTTGAACGCTTTCCGCAAAGCCGACCGCCTGCCGGCGATCAGCGAGCAGAGCGTGACGCGGCAGATCCTGCGCATTCCGACCTCGACGCGCGTCCGCGAACGCGAACTGGTGCGCACCCGCGCTTATGTCCGCGTCTCCGGCAATCTGTCGCTCACGCGTGTCCGATCTCTCCGCCAACATCCCGCCGTTCAATCCGCAAAAGCTTCTTGTCCGACGCGGTCGCCGGCGACGAGCAGACGCCGGCCGCGGAGCCGGACGCCGAAGTGTCCTTCGTCACCTGCGACTTGGTCGGTTCGGCGCCGCGCGGCAACAAGGTCACGCCCGCGGTCTGCGATCTCAATTCGCTGTTGCCGAAAGTCAGGAATTCGACGTTGCTGCCGCTCGACGACGTGCTCACCCGCGTGCGCGATGTCGCCACCGCCGTCCCGACCAACACGGCGCTGCGGCCGACGACCGACCCGACGACCGGCACCATCACGCTCAGCTACGCCGCCGAGGGCAATCCCGGCGCCGATTTCGGCTTCGCCGCGCGCGTGGTCCCTGAGAACGTCACGCTGTTGCCCAAGACCACGGCGCCAGACCAACGGCGGCGGCGACTGGAGCGAGCGCCTCGTCACGGTGAAGAAGGGCGAAACCGTCGGCTCGATCCTGCGCGAGCTCGGCGCCGCGCCCGACGAGATCAAGCAGATCATCGCCGTGTTCGGCCCGGTCGCCGCCGAGGGCGGCATCAAGGAAGGCCAGCGGCTGCGCGTGCTGATGGCGCCGCTCGGCACCGGCCATAACCGGCCGCTGCGCGTCATTATATTGGGCGACAGCGCGATCGCCGCGGCCGCGGCTTTGTCCGATACCGGCAAATACGTTCCGGTCGACATCCAAAACGTCGATACGGAAGCCACCGAAGCGAGCGACGACAGCAGCGACGACGACGGCAAGGGCACGCGGCTCTACCAGAGCCTCTACGAGACGGCGCTGCGCAACAACGTGCCGAAATCCGTGATCGAGGAGCTGGTCCGCATCTATTCCTACGACGTCGACTTCCAGCGCAAAGTGCAGCCGGGCGACTCGTTCGAGGTGCTCTATTCCGACGACGAGAACGTCGAGAACAAGAACGAGGTGCGCTACGCCACGCTCTCCGTCGGCGGCGACACCAAGAAGTACTACCACTTCCAGACCACCGACGACGGCACCTACGATTATTATGACGAGACCGGAAAGAGCGCGAAGAAATTTTTGGTGCGCAAGCCCGTCGCCGTCGGCCTGGTGACCTCAGGCTTCGGCTGGCGCACCCATCCGATGCTGCACGTGAGCGAATTGCACTCCGGCGTCGATTGGGGCGCGCCCATGGGCACGCCGATCTTCGCCGCCGGCAACGGCGCTATCGAGGAGATCGGGCTCAAAGGCGGCTACGGCAAATATGTCCGCATCCGCCACGCCAACGGCTACGAGACCGCCTACGGCCACATGACCGCGTTCGCCCGCGGCCTCGACGTCGGCACCAAGGTGCGCCAGGGCCAGATCATCGGCTTCGTCGGCTCGACCGGGATGTCGACCGGCTCGCACGTGCATTTCGAAATCCTCATCAACGACCGCTTCGTCGATCCGATGAAGGTGAAGCTGCCGCGCGGCCGCGTGCTCGACGGCGCGACGCTCGCGCAATTCGACAAGGATCGCGACCAGCTCGACGCCGTGATGGCGCGGGCGCCCGCCCGCGTCGCGCAGACGCGGTAGACATCTTCTCCCTCCCCCTTGTGGGGAGGGTGGGGGTCGAAAGCGCGGCGTCGACGTGCACCTCGCGACCCCCACCCTACCCCTCCCCACAAGGGGAGGGGAAATATTCGGAGATTTTCGTGACCGAAACCAACGACGCCGACGAGCGCCTCGAGGTGCGATCGAGCCGGCTTTGGGCGCTGTTTCATTTCAACCTGACGCGGCTGTTGTTCCCGCCGCACATGGCGGCGGACCGGCTCGGCGTGTCGACCAACGACGTCAAATTCTGGCTCACGCCGTGGCAGCGCACCGACGAGCATTTGCCGCTGTCGCATATCGCCGAGGTCACGCACACGCGCGGCTTTTTCTGGGACGCGATCAGCGTCGAGAGCTCGGGCGGCGCCAATCCGCTGTGGATCACCGGCGTATCGAAATCCCCGGCGCGCTATTTCGTCGATCACGTGCGCGAGCGGTTGAACGAGTCCATTCCCCGACGCCAGCCGCAACCAGCGCCGTTGACCTTCGTCATCTGCGAGCGCAGCGAGCTCAGTACGCCGAGCGCGGGCTTCGCCCTTCGCCCTCGCGATGACGCGGGTGACGGAATTTACGCCGCCGCCGCAACCGCCGCGCCGTTGAAGACCAGGCCCTGCTTGCCGGCGGAGATCACGACTTTCTCGCCGTCCTTGATCTTGCCGGAGAGAATGAGCTCGGCCAGCGGATCCTGCACCGACTTCTGGATCACGCGCTTGAGCGGGCGCGCGCCGTAGGCCGGATCGTAGCCCTTGTCGGCGAGCCATTCGCGGCCCTTGGGCTCGAGCGTGAGCGTGATCTTGCGATCCTCGAGGAGCTTCTGCAGGCGCTGCATCTGGATGTCGACGATGCGGCCCATATGCTCGCGCTTGAGCCGGTGGAACAGAATGATCTCGTCGACGCGATTGAGGAATTCGGGGCGGAAGTGCGCGCGCACCTCGGCCATCACCAGATCGCGCACCTTGTCGGTGTCCTCATTCTCGCCCAGCTGCACCAGATATTCGGCGCCGAGATTCGAGGTCATGACGATCAAGGTGTTGCGGAAATCGACGGTGCGGCCCTGGCCGTCGGTCAGCCGGCCGTCGTCGAGCACCTGCAAGAGCACGTTGAAGACGTCCGGATGCGCCTTCTCGATCTCGTCGAACAGCACCACCTGGTAAGGCCGCCGCCGCACCGCTTCGGTGAGCGCGCCGCCTTCCTCGTAGCCGACATAGCCGGGCGGCGCGCCGATCAAGCCGCGCCACCGAATGCTTCTCCATGTATTCCGACATGTCGATGCGGATCAGCGCATGCTCGTCGTCGAACATGAATTCCGCCAAGCGCCTTGGTCAGCTCGGTCTTGCCGACGCCCGTGGGGCCGAAGAACATGAACGAACCGATCGGCCGGTTCGGATCCTGCAAGCCGGCGCGCGCCCGGCGCACCGCGGTCGAAACCGAATGCACGGCGTCGGCCTGGCCGACCACGCGCTGGCCGATCTTGTCCTCCATTTTCAGCAATTTATCGCGCTCGCCTTCGAGCATGCGATCGACCGGAATGCCGGTCCAGCGCGACACCACCGACGCCACGTTGTCGGCGGTCACCGCTTCGGACGCGACGACGGTCGACGCCGTCGCGCTTTCGGTCGCCTTCAGCTTTTTCTCGAGCTCGGGCACGGTGCCGTACTGCAGCTCGCCCGCCTTCTGATAATCGCCGCGGCGAACGGCGTCGGCCAAATCGTTCTTGGCCTTGTCGAGCTTTTTCTGCAACTCGGCCGCCGAATTGAGCTTGTCCTTCTCGGACTTCCACTTCGCGGTCAGCGCATCGGCCTTTTCCTCGAGCTGCGCCAGATCCTTCTCCAGCCGCTTGAGCCGGTCCTTGGACGCGGCGTCGCGCTCTTTCTTGAGCGCCTGCTGCTCGATCTTCAGCCGCACGATCTCGCGGTCGAGATTGTCGAGCTCTTCGGGCTTTGAATCGATCTGCATGCGCAACCGCGCCGCCGCCTCGTCGACCAGGTCGATGGCCTTGTCGGGCAGGAAGCGGTCGGCGATGTAGCGGTGCGACAAGGTCGCCGCCGCCACCAGCGCGCCGTCGGTGATCTTCACCTTGTGGTGCGACTCGTATCTGTCCTTCAAGCCGCGCAGGATCGAGATCGTATCCTCGACGCTCGGCTCGTCGACATAGACCGGCTGGAAGCGCCGCGCCAAGGCGGCGTCCTTCTCGACGTGCTTGCGGTATTCGTCGAGCGTGGTGGCGCCGATGCAATGCAGGTCGCCGCGCGCCAGCGCCGGCTTGAGCAGGTTCGACGCATCCATGGCGCCGTCGGCCTTGCCGGCGCCGACGATGGTGTGCATCTCATCGATGAAGAGAATGTAGAGGCCGGCCGCGCCGGTGACTTCCTGCCATCACCGCCTTGAGCCGCTCCTCGAACTCGCCGCGATATTTTGCGCCGGCGATCAGCGCGCCGAGATCGAGCGCGAGCAGCTTCTTGTCCTGCAGGCTTTCCGGCACGTCGCCGTTGATGATGCGCAGCGCCAGGCCCTCGACGATCGCGGTCTTGCCGACGCCGGGCTCGCCGATCAGCACCGGATTGTTCTTGGTCCGGCGCGACAGCACCTGGATGGTGCGGCGGATTTCCTCGTCGCGGCCGATCACCGGATCGAGCTTGCCGTCGCGCGCGGCCTGGGTGAGATCGCGCGCATATTTCTTCAGCGCGTCATAGGCGTTCTCCGCCGACGCGCTATCGGCGGTGCGGCCCTTGCGCAGCGCCTCGATGGCGGCGTTGAGCGTTTGCGGCGTGACGCCGGCATTGGCCAGAATTTTTCCGGCCTCGCTGCCCTTTTCCAGCGCGAGCGCGAGCAAAAGCCGTTCGACGGTGACAAAGCTGTCGCCGGCCTTCTCGCCCGCCTTCTCGGCGGCATCGAACACGCGCCCGAGCGCCGGATCGAGATAGACTTGCCCGGCGCCGCCCCCCGAAATCTTGGGCCGCTTGGCGAGCGCCGCCTCGGTCGCGGCCAGCGCCGCGCGCGAATTGCCGCCGGCGCGGTCGATCAGGCCCGCGGCCAACCCTTCCGGGTCGTCGAGCAAAACCTTGAGCAGGTGCTCGGGCGCAAATTGCTGATGGCCCTCGCGCTGCGCGAGCGACTGGGCCGACTGCACGAAACCGCGGCTGCGGTCGGTATACTTTTCGAAATTCATGTCCGTTTTCCCTCGGCCTATCCCGGAAGCCCCGAAGGCACGACCGGAACATCGTCACTGGGTGATTTTGGCGTCAGGATTTGGGCGAATGCCGGGGCCGAGAAACCGAACAGGAACCGACCCAAGCCTCAACCATCCCCTGACAATGTCCTATATGGGGGCGGGTTTCGGGCGGGAAAAGGGCTGGGAGTAGCCCTCCCCCCTTGTGGGGGAGGGTTGGGTGGGGGGTCGGGAGGTGACGCACAGGCGTCGACCTCAGCGCATGATCACGCAAGCGAAAGCCTCGACCTCGGAGCGCGACCGCGCGACCCCCACCCCTGCCCCGCCCCACAAGGGGGAGGGGATATTTCGCACTCATGCGGGCTGCTTGCTGGCCTGGACGAAGTAGCGGATGGTTGCGGCATGAAGATGCGCGACGTCATTCGTTTAATTGAACAGGACGGTTGGTTCCTGGTTGCCACGCGAGGCTCGCATCGGCAATACAAGCACCCATCAAAGCCCGGCCGTGTTACTGTTGCCGGAAAGCCGTCCGACGATATGGCGCCTGGCACTCTCAACAGCGTGCTCAAGCAGGCCCTACTGAAGGAGCTGAAGTGATGCGCTACGCAGTGGTGATCGAAAAGGCCGACGCCAATTACTCTGCTTACGTGCCGGACCTACCCGGCTGCGTTGCCACCGCTGCGACGGTTTCCGAAGTGGAATTGGAAATTCGCGAAGCGATCCGATTCCACATCGATGGCCTCAAGGCGGACGGCGCGGCTGTGCCGGCGCCGACGAGCATTGCGGAATACGTCGAGGCGTAGATTTTTACCCTCCCCTGCCAGGGGGAGGGTCGCGGCCCGGAGGGGCGCGGGGTGGGGCCTGTGGGTAATTTCCTGTTGCTACGTCAGTGCAGAGCCGGCTTACCCTCTTTCCATTCCACGGCACTCGCCTTTGCCGCCTCATAATTTGCATCAAGCGCGGGGCTGAGAAGCAAGATCGCGGCAATACGTCGGATCGTTTCCGAAACATATGCGACCTCTTCGGGCTTGAGCGCGCGACCCAAGACGTCCTTTTCGCGATACGACAGCCACTTTTTGATTACCTGATAGCCACCCAAGGTGTACGCCCATACGTTCGCTGGAACGTTCGTCCACATGGCATCGGCATTCATGTGAACATCAAACGT
Organism: uncultured Alphaproteobacteria bacterium; assembly: GCA_963831975.1. Lineage (GTDB taxonomy): Bacteria > Pseudomonadota > Alphaproteobacteria > Rhizobiales > Xanthobacteraceae > BOG-931. The sequence goes on along the minus strand of CAWHSO010000003.1, from coordinate 40,389 downwards.
GCGGTTGCCAAGCAGCGCGATCACTGCGTCGCTGGACATGCCTAACGCCTTAGCCTCCTGTTCAAGCCCGCCACGTTCGCCGGGCGTGTAATCGCGCTCGTTGACCAGTCCGAGTCCTGGCATGACTAGCGTCGAACCCGTGCGGGACGTTTGCACGTGCCCCCAGCCGGCGCGAATAGTAAGATCGTCATCGCTGAGCGCCTTGCCGTTTTTCTTATGCGGTAGTCCGAGCACGCGGAGGCCAGCCCTCAATTTGCCTTTGCTTACGCCTGCGACGGTAATTTCAGCATCCAGCAAGTTCATCAGCGTTGCGCCAAGATCAGCGGAAGCCCGAAGCACCTTCGTCTCGCCAGGAACCGGCACTCGGGGCCAATATGCGAAGGGCGGCCGCATTTTCCTTACGATATGATGGAGCGTGGAGGATTGCTGCCACATGACGGAAGATCGTCTCCGATCCCAACTGACGTTTCTTAAGAAAACTCTCGATAGATTGCGAGAGGTTGGGCCGAAGTACGCCACCAGTACTAGAATGCTCGCGCAAGAAGAGCGGAAAGAAGTTTGAAAAACCATTGCCGAAATTGTCTGGAAGAACGCTTGTGACCGTTCCTCGAGAGAACTCTTCGCCCGTTTGCTTTTCTCTCGCCTCTTAAAAGTTATTGCCTGCACCACACGCCTCAAATAGGTCAGGACTTCTTCGGCTTAAAAGACCGTTCTCATGTTCCCAATACTGGCCTGCACCCGGTTCCGCAGACACCCAGTTAGGTGTTTTGATGGAGCTGGAGGTGAGTTATGGAGAGACGGAAGTTTACACGCGAGTTCAAGCTTGAGGCTGTGCGGCTTATTAAGGAGCGGGGCGTGTCGTATGCGCAGGCTTCGCACGATCTCAGTGTGCATCAGTCGCAGTTGCGTAGTTGGGTGAAGGCGCTTGCGGATGATCCGCATCATGCGTTCCCTGGCCAAGGTCAGATGAAGCCCGAACAGCTGGAGATCGCGCAGCTCAAGCGCGAAGTGATCAGGCTGAAGGCTGAGCGAGACATCCTAAAAAAAGCCGCGGCCTACTTCGCGAAGGAATCGACATGAAGTTCGCCTTCATTGCGAAGCACCGGGGGATTTGGCCGGCGGGATGGTTGTGCGGGGCGCTCGGTGTCTCGCGGGGTGGGTTCTATGCCTGGCTGACACGACCGCGCAGTCAGCGCAGCCGGAGCGATGAAGGCTTAGCGCCAAGGTTCACGCCAGCTTCCTTGCGAGCGATCGAACCTATGGCGCCAGGCGGGTATGGCACGACGTGCTGGCGGAGGGTGTGTCGTGTGGTCTGCATCGGATCGAGCGATTAATGCGGCTACAGGCTCTCAAAGCCCGTCCGCGACGGCGTCGACTGCCGCCCGATCTGGGTGAGCGGCAGGTCGCCGCCGTCGCTGCCAACGTGCTCGACCGCAGCTTCGAAGCGCCCGCTCCCAACCGCAAATGGATTGCCGACTTCACGTATGTCTGGACAGCGGAAGGTTGGCTCTATGTGGCGGCCGTCGTTGATCTGTTCTCGCGGCGCGTAGTGGGTTGGTCGATGAGCGCAGCGATGACGGCGCAGCTCGTCACCGATGCCCTGGTGATGGCGATCTGGCGACGAGGCAAGCCCGACGCGCTGCTGCATCACTCCGATCGCGGCAGCCAGTACACCAGCGAGCAGTTCCAGAAGCTGATGTTAGATCACGGCGTCGTATGCTCGATGAGCCGCTCGGGCAATGTATGGGATAATGCCGCGATGGAGAGCTTCTTCTCCTCACTAAAGACCGAGCGCACGGCGCGCAAAACGTATCGCACGCGCGATGAGGCCAAGGCTGACGTGTTCGACTACATCGAATGCTTCTATAATCCGAAACGCCGGCACTCGACGATCGGATATCTGAGCCCCATGGAGTTCGAAATGCAGGCGGGATTAGCTTAGGCGGGTGTCAACCAAACCGGGTGCAGGCCATACAGCCAGCGGAAATCGAAGGGGCGGTAGAGGTACTTCACGAAACGATCTTGGAGAACGCCTCGCTTGCTTAACGTTGCCCGCACTTTTTGCGGGTCGAACTGAGCGGTAGCGATAAACGCTTCTGGCATCTCGGCTTGGGCTAAGGCATTCGGTAATTTAGGGTCAAAATAAGCTTCAATGCGCTTCCTCAACGCACTCTCATCGATGTCCACCACGAGGCTATCGCGCTTGCTCTGAACGCCCGGAAACGAAACTGGCAACAAATCAGTGAGTTTAGGCCAATTGTAGTAGCCCGCGCTAACTTCTGTTTGAATGAACGGCAAGCCCAACTCTGTCGACGGTGTAACTAGTTGATACAGGTGGTTGAGGTCTGCTTCAGCGGAGTCCAAAAGCTCTTGCCGCTTACCGGTACAAGTTCCCAAAATTCGGCTTCACTCTTAGCTAGGCGGAAAATTTCGAGACGAGCTACTTGGCCATTGTCATTCTCCCCGAGAATGAGAAAATCGCGCAGGTTGGTGACAATAACGAGACGGTATGCACCCCAATATTTGCTGACCTGCTTGGTGTCAGCCGTGAGCCAAGCGTCCTCCTTGACGCTCTTCATTTCGATCACACCACGTTCTGGCGATTGACCTTTCTTAGGTTCGCCTTTCTGAACCTGATTGGCGACATACAGACCAAAGTCCGGCTGTCCCGCGCCCGTATTTCTCAGATCGGAGAGGCATATAACTTTGGGTTTTAATTGCTCGCCAATCGCATCAAGGAGCTTGGCCACGGCCGGATAGTAGGAATGCTCAGGTGTGCCCGCGCCGAGACCACGCTTGTCCCGAAGGTCAGAGAAGTAGGCTGCAATTATTTGTTCGAGCTTATCCGACAAGTCTTGGCTTCCCCAGAATAGCGACGGCCAATTTCGACGCCATTGCTAAATGCCGCGAGCAGCAGCCGAATCACTATGCCTATTATTAGGGGAAGGAAATGCTTTTGCTCACCTTGAGTTTCCGGCCGCACTCACAACAATGATTTGTTCGCCGCGCCGAAGACCTTGCTATTGAACGACTTATCGCATTTCCCCAATGCGCTTTGGCACGCGATTGACCGCCTTGAATATCATCGGTGGCATGCTGTCATCGCTTGTGCGCCTGGGCTACGTCACCACCAAAGACGGCGAACACTTCGAGCTTCGACAGGTAGCTTAAGACCTCTTGCCCCAACCACTCTCGTTGCAATCCGACACGAAGCGCCTTAGATTTGCAGAGCGGGCCGGTCACTGCGTCGTGGGGACAGGTCCGTTTTGATTCCACCACCGCCTCGCTAAGATGCCACCATGAGTGCCAACCCGTGAGAACCGCCGCGAGCGAACGAGACACCGCAGCCTATACGTTGGCCGAAGCCGCACGCTATTTGCGCCTGCCTGCGGCGACGCTGCGATCTTGGGTGCTCGGCCGCGAATATCCGACTGCCGAAGGCGGTGGTGAATTCCCGCCTTTGATCCGACCCGCGTCCAAGCGCCCTCCTCTGCTGTCGTTTCCGAACCTGATCGAAGCGCATGTCCTGCGATCATTGCGGACCCAGCACGGCGTGCCGGTCAAGGCGCTGCGCGACGCGCTTGCCTATGCCCAAAAGACGCTCGGTATCGACCGGCTGTTGCTCCGGCCGGAGCTGCGCGCGACCGCCGGCAAGGTGTTCCTCGATCGCTATGGCGAATTGATCGACCTGTCGGCGTCGGGTCAGCTCGCCATGCGCCAGCTCTTCAATGAGCACCTCAAGCGCATCGAATGGGACAAGTCGAATTCTCCGGTACGGCTTTATCCGTTCTTGTCGGTCGTCTCGACAAGCGGCGAGCGGCCGATTGTCATCAATCCGCACATTGCTTTCGGGCGTCCGGTGGTGGAGCGCAGGGGCGTTTCCACATCCGCGATTGTCGAACGGATCGATGCCGGCGAAAGCGTTGAAGATGTCGCCAATGATTACGATCTCGGTCAAGCCGAAATCGAGCAGGCGATCCTCTACGAGCGGGCGGCTTGAGCTTTGTTTATTTCACCGATCGCGATCTCGGCAAGCGATTCCCGAGATTTTGAAATCCGGCGGTCTGACAGTCGAGCGGCACGCTGATCACTTCGCCGACGATGCGCCTGACGAGCTGTGGCTCGAGCAGGTCGGTAAGCGCCGCTGGATCGCACTCACGCACGATCGCCGGATTCGCTACAAGCCGAATGAGCTCAATGCCGTCATGCAGCACGGCGTCGCGTTGTTGGTTATCGTCGGCAAGGCACCGTTTCCAGACTTGGCGCGCAGCTTCGTGAACAGCCGCGCGGTGATCGAGAATTTTCTTCGCGGGCGAAAGCCGCCGTTCATCGCCAGATCTATCGACCATCGTCATCGGCGACCGCGGCACATAGTTCCGCTCCCGGACGCATCGAGCATTGGTATCCTTAGCTTCACCGCGCCGCCAAAGACGGACGGACCCGCGCGTTTTGTTGCGACCATTTCCACCCGCACTCAAAAGAAAAATTTGTTCGCCGCGCAGAAGACCCTGCCATTCAACGACTTTTCGCATTTCGCCCAATGCGCCTGACTGCGCGATTTGACTGCCGGTCCGCGCTGCGGCTCGACGTCATTGCGCCGGCCGCGCATTCGCGCGCTTACGAAAACCCGCATGAATACGCGATTTCCGCCCGCCCATGACGGCCCGAAACGCGCCGTCACGTTCATATTGACAGGCGTCCGCTTTTTATGAGAACCGGGCCAATCTCGCTCACGTAAGGGACTTCACCGGTGACGCCGACGACGGGGCGGGTGCGGTTCCTGCGAGCGGCGGCTCGTCACTGCCGCTCTCGGGCGGTCCGGGCATCGACCCCGCCGGCATTATGACCGGCGCGCGAGGTGCTTCGCTTAAGCGCGATGCCAAGGCGCAAGTAACGCCTGCGCGCTGCATCGCGTGACGCGCGGCCTGGATCGAGCTTCGGCAAATGGTCGAGGCGAGCGCCGCGGTGGAGCGCCGAAAGGCGAGCGCGCTGCGCTCAGCGCGCGGCCGTGCTCCGCAGAGCAACACGGATGATTGGCGGCCCCTGCGCCTTTTCGGCGCTCCGCCTCCCCTTATTTTCTTGGAGGCAAAAGCTTGGTGGCTTTGGTAGGCAAAACTCGGACGCGGACTGCGTCGCGGGTACGAGTTATTATTTCACCTCTCCCCAGAAGGGGAGAGCGTAGGCGTCCTTCGGACGCCGTTCTTAAAGTAAAGAACGCCGATCCGAAGGATTGGCTATGCGAACGAAGTGAGCGAGGGTGAGGGGGTTCGGAAGCTGGGGATTTTTCTCGTACGTCCGAGCCCCCTCACCCCTCCCTCTCCCCTCTGGGGAGAGGGAGTCGCTGGCGTCGCGAAAACAGAATCACTTTTCGCCCCCGCGAATCGTGGGCGGAAAGAGGCGTCACATCTTCAGCAAGCGCTTGGCGTTGCCGCTCAGGATTTTTGCTTTGTCTTCGTCGGACAGCGGCGCGGTGTGCATCCATTCCAGCGCCGGCGGGTTCATGACGAACGGCCAATCCACGGCGAACAGGATATGATCGACGCCCATCTCCATCATGCAGCACAGCAGCGCCGGGTTGGAGAAGTTGCCGCTGGTGGTGATGTAATAGTTGCCGCAGAAGATGTCGCGGAAGCTCAGCGATTTCTGGCCCGGCCGCTTGAGCGCCTGGTCGATGCGCCAGACCAAAAACGGCAGCGTCTCGCCGAGATGGCCGAGGATGATTTTCAGCTTCGGATGCCGCTCGAACACGCCCGACAGCACGAGGCGGATGGCGGTGGTCGCGGTCTCCACCGTGTAGCCCCAGGCCGGCCGCGCCACGGTCGGGAAATCCTTGACGTAGTCGTCGTAGTAGATGCGCGACACGTCGGCCTGCGGCAGGGCCGGATGCAGATAGATCGGCACGTCGAGCTTTTCCGCGCGCGCAAAAATCGGCCAGAATTTCTTGTCGTCGAGGAATGTGCCGTTGGCGAGGCCGTGCAGCATGGCGCCCTTGAAGCCGAGCTGTTGCACGCAGCGCTCGAGCTCGTCGGCGGCGGCTTCCGGCACCGCGGTCGGCAGGCCGGCGAAGGCGGCGAAGCGCTGCGGATTCTTGGCGACCTGGGCGTGCAGGCGATCGTTGACGCGCCGCGTGAGCGCGGCCGCGGTTTCGGCCGGCAGCTTTTGCGTCGACGGCGCGCCATGCGAGATCACCTGGATGTCGATGCCGACGTCGTCCATCTCCTTGATGCGCAACGGGCCGAAATCGTAGAGCCGCTTTTGCTGCTCGCCCGGCCGGCCGGCTTCGCCGCCGACGTAGGTCTTCGCCAGCTCCTCGTCCCAGTAATGCTCTTCGATGGCGATGACCGGGCAATGCGGTTTACTGAACATTTATCCTCCCGTTCCTTGCGTCGGGCGGTGTTAAACGGAACCGGGTTCCATGACAAGGAACCCGCGCCGGTTGCGCGCGTTAGGCTGCCGGGTGAAACGAATGGAGAATTTCGATGCGTGTCATCATGGTTGCCGGCGTGCTGGCTGCGGCGTTGTCCGGTTCGCCGGCCTTGGCCCAGCACGTGCATCACAATTTCTGCCTGAGGACCGGATCGGCGCAGGAATGCGCCTACGACTCGTTTGCGCAATGCGAAGCCGCCAAGCGCGGCAACGCCGATTTCGCATGCAGAACAGCCCGCCGCAAATCACTAGCGCGCGATCGCCGCGCTTCAGGCGCTGACCGGGTGCTTTTTGTAGTAGTCGGCGTCTTCGGCGCTTTGCGTCCAGCCCGGATGGCCGCGCCAGGTGACTGGCGCGAGACCATGTCGGCGCCGTAGCGCACGCGGAACAACAGCGTGCGTTGCGGGCCGTTCTCGTATTCGTGCACTTCGCCGGGCGGATGCACCACGAAGGCGCCGGGCACCACCGCGATGGTTTGCCCCGGCGTGCGCATGGTGCCGCCGCCTTCGAAGCAGAAATAGTTTCGGTGGCGTGCGGGTGGCAGTGATTGGGGCTGATCTGGCCGGGCTCCCAGCAGGCCACCGTGACGTCGCCGTCCTCGATGGTGCCGAGGATTTTTTCGACGTGCTTTTTCGGGTTGAACTCGGCTTCGCCGGTGACGCTGAAAACATGCATGTGGCCGCTCTCCTCGGATCGCCCGCCGTTTGTTGTTTAGGACCGCGCTTTTAGCAAAAACCGGTTGCGCTCGCGACAGATTGTTTATGCCGCGTTTATAGGCAAGAGCCACGCGGTGCTTGCAAAGCTGCCCTGTCACGAGGCACGATGCAAATGCTTTGAGTCGGTCGTTTAATGAGACAGAGGGAGTGGGGCGGCAAGCGAGGCAATCATCAGCGAACGATTGCTCAGGATGGCTACGATGGCCCACCTCGTCGATAAGGCCCATCTCGACAAGCACACGCTGGCCCGTGTGAACACGGTCCTCATGCTCGGGCTGATCGGAACCGGCTTGGCGGTCTGCGTATTCGGCGCCGTGGTCTATGACATCGGCCACCTGTTTGCCGCCTGGTAACGGGATCGCCCGGCCTCGACGACGAAGCCGCCGCTTAGCGCGTCCGCCATCCAGCAACGAACCGGCTTCCAACCGCATTGCGCCGTAACGCCGGCCGTGCCAACAACACTCCGCAATTGCCCGCGACCGCCGCGGGCGCGAGCCGTAAGAGCAAGCGTTAAGGAGACGATCATGGCCAAGGCTTATTGGGTATCGACGTATTTTTCCGTGTCCAATCCGGAGGCGCTGGCGGAATATGCCAAGCTCGCCGGTCCGGCAATCGCCGCCGGCGGCGGCCGCTTCTCGCTCGCGGCAACGCCGCCAAGGCCTACGAGAAGGGCACGACCCAGCGCTGCGTCATCATCGAATTCGACAGCGTCGAAAAGCGGCCGCCGCCCATGACGGACCCGGCTACCAGGCCGCGCTGAAAGTGCTCGGCAACGCCGCCGCGCGCGACATCCGCATCGTCGAGGGCTTGAGCTTAGCGCTCCTCGAAAATCCGGTCGCCCTGCAGGTCGACGATCTGCCGCGCCTTGCTGAGCGTGAAATTCACCGCGTCGTCGTAGGACGCATAGGCGTCGGCGCGGATGAAGCGGTGCTCCTTGCGCACGCCGCCGATCTCGCGCGTGATGCTGCCGGCGGTCTGGTATTGGCCGCTGTTCTTGTACGGCGCGGCGGGATGACGTAGCCCTTGTATTCACTGGATCGGAGACTTTTTCGCTGGCGGCACCGCGGCCGCCGAACAGCGCGCTCCAGAACGACATCGCCGGCCTCCCCTTTTTTCGTGGCTGAATGTTACTCCTAACCAATACGGCGTGCATCCCCGGTGGATTGATTATTCCGAAGGGCTATTGGGTCACCGTCTACCACTCGATTTCCGATCCGCAAAAGCTCGCCGCCTATGCGCAACTGGCGCCGCCGGCGATCGCGCCGTTCGGCGGCCGTTATCTGGCGCGCGGCACGGCGGCGGCGGCCTTTGAGGCCGGCCAGAAGGAGCGCATCGTGATGTCGGAGTTCCCGAGCGTCGACAAGGCCATCTCCGCCTACCAGAGCCCGGCTTACCAAAACGCGCTGAAAGCGCTCGGCAACGGCGCCGTTCGCGACATCCGCATCGTCGAAGGGCTTGATTAACGCTTCATGACAACGCCGCAGCTACGGCAACCTGGACGATTGCAAAATCGCCCGAAGCGTGGCTATATACGCGCCATTCGCGATTTAGCCTGACTTGCCGTCTCGGCCTAGGGCGTGGTCCCAAAGATCATGCGCCAACAAAAAGGGCCTTTCCCAAGACAACGCAAAATCCGGATTTGGACCGCGCGAATGGTTCACGCGGCCACAAAAACGCATTCTGCATTTTGCACAGGAGGGCCATCATCGCTCAAGGTACCGTCAAGTTCTTCAACGCCCGAAAGGGATACGGCTTCATCGTGCAAGCGCGGGCGGCCCCGACATCTTCGTGCACATTTCGGCGGTCGAGCGCGCCGGCATGCGCTCGCTGGTCGAGGGCCAGAAGCTGTCGTTCGACATCGAGGCCGACCGCCGCAGCGGCAAGTCCGCCGCGACCAATCTGCAGGCGGCCTGAACTACGGCATAAATGCAGCGCCGGCGTCATAATGGCGCCGGCGTTTTGTTTTCTGTCATGTGCAACAACAAGAATCTGCGCCAGAGTAAGAATCAACGAACAAGAACAAGGAGAACAATAATGCCAAGAAAACCGGGAATGAATTCCGAATTCGTCATGTTCGACGTCGTCTATGAAGACGGCACGCAGCGCTCGAACGCAAGGTGCCGCGCGCGCTGCTTGGCGGCATCGACGGCGACGAGCCGGCGCACGGCTTCCTGATCGAGCAGGACCGCGAGATCGCCGAAAAATCCGGCAGGCCGATGGCGAAGATCAAGAGCGTCTCGCGCTCGGCGAGAAGAAGAAAGTGAAGGACTACGCCTAGAGCGCCGATCGACTCAATAACCGTTGCGCGGAAATGCGCGCGCAACAGCGCGACATTGCGGCGGTTGGCGCGGAACAGGATGTCGAAGGCATCGCCGGCAAACGGCACCGCGCCGACCGCGCCCTCAAGCACGACATTGACGGCCATGCGCGCCATGAGAAGCCGCGGCACGCCGAGCCGCGACGCTTCGTACAACAAGTAAAAAGACAATCGCGACGCCGCCACGTCGCCCACGCCGGGCACCAAGCGTAACAGCAATTCCACGCCGAAGCCGACAGTGGTGCCGGGCACGATGAACGCCGTGTCGAAGGCGGTCGCCAGCATGTCGAGGCGGTCGAGCGCCGCGCGCCGCGACGCCGCATCGTAGGGGCCGGCGCCGGAACCGTAATGAAACCCGGCAAATGCTGTGCGTGCGAAGGCCATTGTCGTCGTCCATCATGGCTGATGTCATCTTTATAGACGGTGGCTGACGCGCGCCCGCGGCGCGACAGGGTAAGTGACGAGCCGGTTTGGATTTCCGCTTTCGCGGCAATGACGGTGAGGCTACGGTTTCACGACCTACAGCCGCGGAGCCCAGCCATGATGTCCGACATCAAGATCCTCAACCCGGAAACCCTCGGCAAGCCGCTGGGGCAATATTCGCAGCTCACCCGCGTCAAGCCGTGGGAGTTCCTGTTCATCGCCGGCCAAGTTGGTATCGACAATTCCGGCGCTGACAAGGACGGCAAGGCGCCGGCCGACTTCGACGCCCAATGCGCGCTGGTGTTCGCCAACATCGGCGCGGCGCTTGCTTTTCCAGGGCGCGGGCTTCGCAAATCTTGTGGAATTCACCACCTATCTGGTGCACTCGCAGGATATCCCGGCATTCATGGCCTACCGCACCCGCGAATTTCCAAAACTGTTCGCCGGCAGCGCCTGTCCGCCGACCCCGCTGCTTATCGATCGACCGCCTGGTGCAGGAGCAGTTCCTGATCGAAGTGAGCGCGGTCGCGGCGCTGTAATTGTAGGCTGCGCAAAATCGTCCGACGGAGTCCGGCCGCGTGAGCCATTCGGTGCAGCGCGCGTGATGATGTCGTGGCGTCGGAACTAGTTGTCGCCGCCAGGACCATGACGAAACGCTTTCGCATGTTACTCCTCTTGCATAAAACAACCTCACTTGCAGCGGAACACTTTGAACTTGCCGTCGCGGTAGACGAACAGCGCGCTGCTGACCCCGTAAGGCCCGGCCGCCAGCTCCGCCGCGATGGCCCGCGATTTTCAGAGGCCGGCGCAGTTGTGCGAGCCCGTCACCAACAACGCATCCTTCGCCGGCACCGCGGCGACGATGTCACCGTCGACCTGGGAATTTGCCCGCTCGACCAGATGTTGTCGGCAAGGAGCGAGCTTGCTTCGTAGTCGCCGCCGGCCTCGATGAGCAAAATGCCGTCAGCGCCCTGGCGCATTTCGATTTTCGGCAGCAGCCGATGCAGGTTGCCGAGCGCCAGGACGAACAGCTTGACGCGATCGCCACCGACATCGTCGCGGGTGGTCAGATAGCGAATTGATGACGGCCGGTCTTCCGCATAGGCGATGATCAGTTCGGAATTGTAGGTTTCGGTCAGCGGCTCCGGCGCATCGACAATGCCCTGCGCCTGGCGATCCTTCCGTATGCCTTCCAGCCAAGCGGTCGGCTTGAGCACGGGCACGATGCGAGTGCGGTCGAGCCCCGGATTGTCGCCGACGCGGACCGCATCGACTAAAATTTCTCACATAATTCGCAATGACTGTTTCGAGGTCCTGTGGCCGGCCCGAGTAGACCCGATAGGCATTGTGCAGATCGGACGTCGTCGTCTCGCCTTTCGCCGAGCGGGTGTCGGTCGAAAGCTCGCCGGTGACCGTCACCTTCGCGTCCGGCATTGCGGCTGCCGCGGCTTTGGCAAAAGCGGCGGTAAACGCCTGTGGGTTCAGTGGTTCGGCGCGTGACGAGCCGGCCAGCAGCACCATCGCAGCGACAGCGACGATAAAACACTTGAACATGGTACACCCCTCAATATAGAACATACCATGAACGCGCTCCGCATGCAACCTTAAATCGCAGGCGGGTTCTCGGCGCACCGGCGCTGGGCGAATGGCGGCGTCGGCGATTGCAGCTACGAGCCGGTCGCGACGGCGCACCGCGCTCATGAGTTCGCTTTCCTGAAGCATGATCCCGGAGTGGATACCGGTTTCTGGATAAGGTCCTGCGCAATGAAGATTCCAGACCACGATCCGATTCAATTGAATTGGATCGTGGTCTGGGCGATTTGCCCAGGTCACGGTGCAACAGTCGCTCATCCACGCGTGACGCTCCGGCGCGCCGGCATCTTTCGGGATGCGCGCCCGCATGTGGGCTCTTGCCGCGTCGAAACGGTGGAACTCGCCATTGCGGCGGGTCACGACGCAATCGATTTCGTCGCCGCGGCAGCCGCGGGCGCGCCGGCACGGCCGATAGCGGCAAGCGCGCCAGAAGCCGAAAAAGTCGCAATAGGCCCGCACGGCCAGCTCCTGGGCGGCGAAGTACCGATCGCGATATTTCCGCGATGTGGGATGGGGTGGCTGCGTTTTTGCACGGCGGGTTCCTTTCTTTCATCCGCCCCCGCGCCAGCGGGACTTTCTTCTCACCTTCCCCTGGAGAGGGAAGGTCGATAGGCGGCCTTCGGCCGCCGTCCTTCTACGTAAAGAACGCCGACGCGGAGCGTCGGCTACGCGCGAGCCCGCAGATTTCTGGAACAGCTCGCGGCTGTGAATGAAGTTCCCCCAGCGGTCGAACCAGGAGGTCGGCAAACCATCGATCCGTGGTACACGCAGTCCATGAACCTAGCGATTGAGAGATTGAGTTTGATCCTTTGGCATGGATCCCGCCAGAAGTCGGCGCCATTTCGAATCATTAAGTTGACCTACCTCGTTTGGCCAAGAATGCGAAGGCAACTGGAGCGATTGAAGCAAGGCTTGCGCAAATTCCGTCGATTTACACCTTGCATAATGCCGACGCCAGAAATCTGGGCTTTATTTCCAATGAAAGCATTCAGCTGGTTGTCACATCGCCTCCTTATTGGACCTTGAAAACGTATCATGATTTCGAGGGCCAGTTAGGTCATATTTCTGACTACGACACATTTTTGAATGCGCTTGATGACGTTTGGCGCGAATGCCATCGAGTGCTCGTCCCCGGCGGTCGAGTGGTTTGTGTGGTAGGAGATGTATGCTTATCGCGACGGAAGAACAAAGGCGAGCACACCGTCATTCCCCTGCATGCCAATATTCAAGACCGGTGTCGACGACTTGGCTTCACAAATCTAGCGCCAATCATATGGCATAAAATTTCTAATGCCGCTTATGAAGCAGCAGGCAATGGAGGCGGCTTTTTGGGAAAGCCTTACGAGCCAAATGCTGTAATAAGAACGATATTGAATTCATATTGATGCTTAGGAAGCCCGGTGGATATCGCAGCCCCACTTTGGCAACTAGAATTTTGTCTGTGATCCCTGAGGAGATGCACAAATTGTGGTTTCAGCAAATTTGGACGGGAGTTACCGGAGCATCAACTAAAAATGACCCAGCTCCGTATCCCCTAGAATTGGCGGAAAGAATTGTCAGGATGTTTAGCTTCGTCGGCGATACCGTGCTTGATCCATTTATGGGTACAGGCACCACAAATGTTGCGTCCGCCAAATGGGGCCGTAACAGCATAGGCATTGAACTTGATACGGTATATTTCTCGCAGGCAATTGAACGCATCGATCGAGACACGCGCAAAGTCTTTTTCCGGCGCCATACTGCGCCATGCACATTTGGCAGAGCTGAAGGCTTCCTGATTACTAAGAAGCACTTTCCTGCACGGGCTCAGAGGCTTCATCCCCGGATCAAGTCCGGGGGCTAAAGATCAATTGTCCAAGAAGCTCCGCAGCTTCCGGCTCCAGCTCGGATGCTTCAACTTCCGCAGCGCCTAGGCCTCGATCTGCCGGATGCGCTCGCGGGTCACCGAGAACTGCTACCCACCTCTTCCAGCGTGTGATCGGCAACCAGTTTCATATTTTACGAGGCTTCGGCATCGGCAGCTCGTTCGGCTTGCCCCAGCTCTGCATCCAGGCCTGGACCTTGTCCCAAGGCACGCCCATCCGGGTGCGCTCGAACTCGGCGAGGCGGCGCTCGTCTTCCTCAAGGACCTCTGGTGACCAAGCGCCTTCGATGTTCACAGATCACTCCGCCGCTTCGCGGCTGAGCTCTCCCGCCACCGCCATGCGGTCGTGCAGCGCGATCGGATCGAGGTCGTAGCCATTCAGCCAGGTGAGCGCGCCAAGTTCGACGAAGACGCGGGCGAAGAACGCCGGGTCTTTCAAGGGCCGCACCATTTCATCGTCACGGGCTGCGGTCGATGAGAAATCATGCGCGCCGATCGAGCCGTCGGAAAATCCGACCCGCAGCCGGTAACCGCCCATCGGCTTCACGGACACAACATCAATCATTGGGTCCCGCGGAATGCGGAAGCGTAGCTCTCCGGCCGTCCATTTGCGACATAGCATTCCGCCATGTCGAAGCATTCGGCCACCGAATTCGAGAAAGACTCGGGCGAAATAGGTCTCATCGCCAGCGCTCGATCGGGCCGGGCTCTTCATCAGCGCGGCAAAATCATGCACGCCTGCACTGCCGTCGCTGAAGCGGACGCGCAGCCGGAAACCGCCAAGCTTTTCCAGACTTGCGACTTTAGTCCGCATCGAGGCCTGGCTATGCTTGCGAGCGACAGTTTAGCACGGGCGCGCTCCCAATTCGCCAGAATTCGGCCTGATGCGCAAGTTGTCCATTGCTTGACCAAGCGCGCCGCTGAACCGGGCAGCCGCCCCTCGATCACCTCGCCCGTAGCAATCGCAACGTTGGCTTCGTACTCGCCATAGACCCCCTGAAAATGCGGCGGCGGGTCGGGAAGTACATGCGATAGGATGCCGTACAGTTGTCCAGGAAGCTGCCGCAGCTTCCGCGACCGCGACGGATGCTTCAACTTCCGCAGCGCCTTGGCCTCGATCTGGCGGATGCGCTCGCGGGTCACCGAGAACTGCTGGCCGACTTCTTCCAGCGTGTGGTCGGTGTTCATGCCGATGCCGAAGCGCATGCGCAGCACGCGCTCTTCGCGCGGCGTGAGCGAGGCGAGCACCCGCGTCGTGGTTTCGCGCAGGTTGCGACTGGATCGCGGCGTCGATCGGCAGGATGGCGTTCTTGTCCTCGATGAAATCGCCGAGGTGGGAATCCTCCTCGTCGCCGATCGGGGTTTCGAGCGACAGCGGCTCCTTGGCGATCTTGAGAACCTTGCGCACCTTCTCCAGCGGCATGCCGAGCTTTTCGGCCAGTTCCTCCGGCGTCGGCTCGCGGCCGATCTCGTTGAGCATCTGGCGCGAGGTGCGCACGATCTTGTTGATGGTCTCGATCATGTGCACCGGGATGCGGATGGTGCGCGCCTGGTCGGCGATCGAGCGGGTGATCGCCTGGCGGATCCACCACGTCGCATAGGTCGAGAACTTGTAGCCGCGGCGGTATTCGAACTTGTCGACCGCCTTCATCAGGCCGATATTGCCTTCCTGGATCAGATCGAGGAATTGCAGGCCGCGGTTGGTGTATTTCTTGGCGATCGAGATGACGAGGCGCAGGTTGGCCTCGACCATTTCCTTCTTGGCCTGGCGCGCCTCGCGCTCGCCCTTCTGCACCATGTGCACGATCTTGCGGAACTCGCCGATCTCGAGCCCGGTCTCGGACGCCAGCGTGTGGATGTGGGTGCGCAGCTCCTTGATGCGGTCCTTGTCGCGGGCGACGAAATTCTTCCAGCCCTTGGCGGAGAGCTTCGAGACGCGGTTGAGCCAGCGCGGGTCGAGCTCGGAGCCCTGGTAGTTGCGCAGGAAATCCTCGCGCGACGACGCCGTGGCTTTCGGCGAGCCGCATCAGGCGGCCTTCGTGGCCGACCAGCCGCTTGTTGATGTCGTAGAGCTGCTCGACCAGCGCATCGATGCGGCGCCTGGTTGAGGCGCAGCGACTTCACCTCCTGGATGATCTCTTCCTTGAGCTTCTTCGACTTGCGCTCCTGCGCCGGCGACAGCGTCTCGTTGTGCAGCTTGCCCTGGATGTCGTGCTCCTGCAGGCGGCGCAGCCGCTTGAACGAGTCGGCGATGTTGTCGAAGGTCTCCAGCACCTTGGGCTTGAGCTCGGCCTCGATCGCGGCAAGCGACATCGAGTTCTCGAGATCGTCCTCGTCGAGGTCGGCGTCGGCGATCGCGGCTTCCTCGCCGGCCTCCTCGCCGTCGCCGCCGCGCCATTGGCGCCGGCGGGCTTGAACGGGGTGGCGGCGGGCGGCGCCGACGGCGGCGCCACCGCCTGCGGCGGCTGCGGCACGAAACCGGGCGCGCCGGGGCCGGCGCGCCTGGCGCGATCGGCAGCGCCGTCGGGCGCCGACCGCGGCGCCACCTGCTTGGCGTCGGGGCCCGCATAGGTCGCTTCGAGATCGATGATGTCGCGCAGGAAGACTTTGCCTTCGTTCAGTTCGTCGCGCCAGATGATGACGGCCTGGAACGTCAGCGGGCTTTCGCACAGGCCGGCGATCATCGCCTCGCGGCCGGCCTCGATGCGCTTGGCGATGGCGATTTCGCCCTCGCGCGACAGCAGCTCCACCGAGCCCATCTCGCGCAGATACATGCGCACCGGATCGTCGGTGCGCTCGGCCGGCTCCTTGGCTTCGGATTTGGCCGGCGGCTTCGGCGCGACCTCGACCAGTTCGCCGGACTCGCTCTCTTCCTCCTCGGGCTCCTCGCGGTCTCTCCTCCTCCTCGGCCTCGGCTTCCTCGGTCTCGACGACGTTGATGCCCATCTCGTTCATCATCGCCAGCACGTCCTCGATCTTCTCGGAGGTGACCTCCTCGGACGGCATCACGGCATTGAGCTGCTCATAGGTGACGTAGCCGCGCTTCTTGGCCTGCTTGATCATCTTCTTGACGGCGGCGTCGGACAGATCGAGCAGCGGCAGCGGGCGCGTCCGGGGTCTCGGCGCCTCCTTCTCGGGCGTCTCGGCGTCTTTTGGCGGGGCCGCTTTGGCCTTGGTCGGCGACGGTCTTGGTGGCCACGCTCTTGCTTGCCATGCTCTGTCTCCACGCAGGACGTTTCATGGTCCCCCTACCCTATGGTGACGTCCGACCGTCACCCTAGGCCGAGCGGACTCGAACGCCGGGACCGGGGCCGATGCGCCTCCCGTACCCTTGTTGATTGGGCCGAACCGAGCTTGCCCTGGCCGAACGGCCGAAAAGGGCAGACGCCGTGCAGGGTCAACGCCTCCGGACACCGCCCGAATCGAGGTCCAAATCTTGTCGGAACTCCGTTAAGCTCCGACTAACCCTACAACCGCGAGGGCGACCTCTTATTCCCTCGCTCGCCGAGTCCCGTCCAAGCAGCGTCCGCGCCCGATGCGCGGCGTCCTGCCGACACCTGTGCCTGGCCGCCGCCTGCCCTTCAGGCGGAGGTACGACGACTACATCGACCGCGCCGGCCGGCCCGAGGAGGCGCCGAAGCCCTCGATCAGGGCCTCGGTGCCGTCGAGCGACGACAGCCGCGCCTTGACGTCGCGCAACCGCGCGTAGTTCGCCTCGGTGTTGTCCTGGCCGAGCGCCAATTCCGCGTCCTTAAGTTCCCTAGTTAGGGAATGCCATTGCCGATGCAAGGCAACAAGCTGCTTCCAGGTCAGCAAAACATCGTCCGCGGCCGCTTGCGGCCGCGCGCCCCAGACCGACGGCGTGGTGATCGAGCGCTCGATGCGGGCGAGCAGGTCGGCAAAGCCGCGGCGGTCGAGCTCGGCGACGAGCTCGGCGCGGTCGGCTTCGCTGGCCTCGCCGGATCCGGCCGAAATCCTCGGCGAAATGATGGGCGAACACGTCGATCAGCGCGCTTTTGAGCTTTTGCGTGTCGGCATGGCGGAACTCGGCCTCGGCCAGTTCCTCCATGTGGTCGTGCAGGAGCCAGGGGTGATTGAGCGCGGCCTGCAGGATCAGCGCCTCGCGGCGCGGGATCGCGGCGCGATGGCCGCGATGCAGCGGGCTTGCCGCAAGCTGCGGGCTCGCCGCCACGTAAGTTTCGTCGCGGCCGAAGGCCGGTCTTCGGCGCGAAGCGGCCGGCCCGGCGCCGCCGCCGCGGCGGCGCCTTGTCGTCGAACCGGTCGCTGCCGAAAATCGCGCCGGCGCGTCGCAATATCGCGCCGGCGCGAACATTTGGCGCAGCCGCGCCGAAAAATCCTGCCGGTAATAGCGGCGCACCGTCTCGTCGCCGATGGCTGTCGGTCACTTCGCCGATGCGCGCTTCGAGCGCGGCGCGGCGCTCCGGCGTATCGAACGGCCCGGCCTCGCTCTCGCGCGCCCACAGCACCTGCGCCAGCGGCCGCGCCGCGCCGAGCACGTCCTCGATCGCCTCGCGGCCGCCGGAGCGGGCGAGATCGTCGGGATCCTGGCCGTCGGGCAGCGCGGCGAATTTGAGGCTCTTGCCGGGCTTGAGCAGCGGCAGCGCGAGATCGAGCGCGCGATAGGCGGCGCGGCGGCCGGCATCGTCGCCGTCGAAGCACAGGATCGGCTCGTCGGCCAGCCGCCACATCAGCGCCAATTGCTCGGCGGTGAGCGCGGTGCCGAGCGGCGCCACGGTGCCTCGAATCCGGCCGTCACCATGGCGATGACGTCGACATAGCCTTCGACCGCGATGACGCGGCGCGCCCTCGTGCGCGGCCTTGCGGGCGGCGGCGATGTTGTAGAGCGTCGCGCCCTTGTGGAAGAGCGGCGTCTCCGGCGAATTGAGATATTTCGCCGAGACTTCCTTCTCGAGCGCGCGGCCGCCGAAGGCGATGACCCGGCCGCGCCAATCGCTGATCGGAAACATGACGCGGTCGCGGAAGCGGTCGTACGGCACCGGGATGTCTTCGCCGGCGACGAGCAGCCCGGCCTCGATCATGTCCTCGACCGGGATTTTCGCCGCGCCGAGATGCTCCTTGAGCGCGTATTGCTCGGCCGGCGCATAGCCGAGGCGGAATTTGAGCTGGGTCGCCGAGCGCAAGCCGCGGTCGGCGAGATAGCCGCGGCCGCGGGCGCCGTTTCGCGACGCCAGCGTCGATTCGAAGAACTTCGCGGCGAGTTCGACGATGTCGTGCAGCGTCTTGCGGCGCTCCTCGCGCGCTTCGCGCCTCGGGCGAATGAGCACCGGCACCGGCACGCCGGCCTGCTCGGCCAGCCGCTCGACCGCTTCCGGGAAAGCTCACGCCCTCGGTGAGCATCATGAAATCGAAAATGTTGCCGTTCTTGCCCGAGGAGAAGTCGAACCACATCGCCTTCTGGTCATTGACGAAGAACGACGGCGTCTTCTCCTTGTTGAACGGCGACAGCCCCTTCCACTCCCGCCCCGCCTTGCGCAATTTCACGCGCCGGCCCACGACTTCCGAAACCGGAAGCCGCGCGCGCAGCTCGTCGAGAAATTGCGGCGTAAAGCGCATGGTGATTCGCCAAGCGTAGCGCGGATGGGAGCGAAGATAGGGCGGCATCGGCGGGCGCGACGCCGGGGCCGGCTTCTCCCGGTTATCCACAGGTTGCCCACGCAGTCGTCGTCCGCGCCAGCGGGCGACCCTGTAGCCCCTGTCTTGAGAAATAGGCCCATTGCCGGGGCTCAGCTCACCCGCTCGCCGTCGGCGG
Organism: uncultured Alphaproteobacteria bacterium; assembly: GCA_963831975.1. Classification (GTDB taxonomy): domain Bacteria; phylum Pseudomonadota; class Alphaproteobacteria; order Rhizobiales; family Xanthobacteraceae; genus BOG-931. The sequence goes on along the minus strand of CAWHSO010000003.1, from coordinate 21,259 downwards.
TAAAGCCGAACAGCCGCTGCACCCGGTAATAGCGCGCCGAGCGCGGCGCGGTGATGCCCCATTGCTCGGAGCGGCCGGGCGCGAATTTCCAGTAATCGGAGCCGCGCGGCTGATAGCTGTCGTCGATCTGCAGCACCTCGGCGGCATATTCCAGCGGCACTTCGTCGGGCCCGCAGAAATAGGCGAACACATTATTGCCCGGCCCGTGGCGGCCCGGGCCCCATTCGATCGGATAGCCGTTGTCCTTCATGCGCCCCATGCCGCGCATCACCGAATTGAAGTCGGGCACGTCGAAGGCGATGTGATTGAGCGTCGGCAGTTCGGTCTTGGCCAGCACGATCGAGCAATGATCGGTATTGGCGCAATGCAAAAACGTCAGCGGCGCGTTTTCGTCGACCACGCGAAAGCCGAGCGTCTTGGTGAAGAACGCGAGGCTCGCGTCGAGGTCGCGCGCGTTGAGATTGGCATGGACGATCTTGCGCGGCCGGTCCGGCTGATCGTCGCGTGTCGGCATGATCGGCGCAGTCGCAGACGAAAGCGAGGTTGCGGCCGTCGGGATCCTTGCAGCCGAAACCATAGCCGCCGCCGGGAAGCGCCACCGGCCCGGGCGCGGTCGCGCTGCAGCCCGCTGCCGCACCGCCTTATGCAGCGCATCGACCGCTTGCCGGTCGGCGACATCGAACACGATGCGCACCACCGCGGGCTGCGCGCCGCGATGCAGGCCGAGGATGTGATGATAGCCGCCGGTGCCGCGGAAATAGATGGCGTCGTTGCGCCGTTTCGACCGGCGTCAGACCCCATACGTCTTCGTAGAAGCGCGCCGCCTCGTCGAGATTGGTGGCGACGAGCTCGATGCTGCGCAGGCCGCGAACGAGGCATTGCGGCATTTCGGTCTCTTCTCCTGTTATCTGTCGGCTCAAGTTTGGCACGATCACGCGCGGCGCCAAAGTCTTTCGTGATGGGCGCTCGCCATATGTCTCAGGTCGCTGCAGCCAATGCCGCGTCGCGCGCCGCCACGGCGGTGGCGAAGGCCCGATGCAACCGCGCCGGGTCGGGCGTTACGCCGGTGAGTTGCGCAAACACCTCGACCGCCTGATGCACGCACATGCCGCTGCCGTTGAGCGTGCGGGCGCCTTTTGCGGCCGCGGCTTTGAGGAATTCGGTTTGCAGCGGCGTATAGATGACATCGGCGGCCCAATGGGTGGCTTTGAGCGCCGCGACCGGAACCGGATTGCCGGGGAATCCGCGCATGCCGATCTGGGTGGCGTTGACGACGCCGGCAGCCGCCGCGATGTCGCGCTCCAAATCCCGCGCGAGCCGGCAGCGCGACGGACCATAATGTCGTGCAAGATCGGCCTTGCAGCGCATTGGCGCGCGCGGTATCGAGGTCATGCAGGACGAGATCGGCAACGCCGAGGTCCATCAAGGCAAACGCGACGGCGCGCCCGGCGCCGCCGGCGCCGATCTGCACCACCGTTGCGTCCTTGGCGGCGGCGCTGCCGATGCTTTCATCGAAGCTGTTGCGCCATCCCGCCCGATCGAAGTTGTAGCCGGTGCGCGGCCATCGGGCGCGATCACGACGGTGTTCACCGCGCCGACTTGAGCGGCGCTCGGGTCCACGGCATCGAGCAGTGGAATGATCTCCTGCTTGAACGGAAAAGTGACGTTGGCGCCGATGAAGCCCGCGGTCTTGATCGCCTCAAAAAGTTGCGGCAGCCGCCCCGGCAAGCGATCGGCATCCAACAGATGATAATAGCCGTCGATCCCGGCCGCCGCGAAAGCATCGGCGAACAGCGCCGGCGACATCGATCCCTGGATGTTCGCGCCGAGGAGCCCGACCAACATCCTGCGCTTCGACGGCATCGTCGTCATCCCGCCAAGCAGCTTCTTCACCAGCGCGCCGGCCTTGGAAAAATCCATCCGCCCGGAGAAGCGCTGCTTGAGCGCCGCCATGGTGCGGCCCATGTCCTTGAGCGTCTCGGCTTCGATCTCCTTGATCAGCGCGGAGATCGCCTCGGCGGCTCTCGATGTCCGACATGCTGCTTGGGCAGATAGGCGGAGATGATCTCGATCTCCTCGCGCTCCTGGGCGGCGAGCTCGGCGCGGCCGGCCTTCTCGTAGATGTCGAGCGATTCCTGGCGCTGCTTGATCATCTTGCCCATGACGTCGAGGATCTCGGCATCGGTGAGCTTGAGCGCGCTCGGCGCCGCTGGTCTCGCGCTGCAGAATCGCGGCATTGATGAGGCGCAGCGTCGAGACGCGCCGCGCCTGGCCGGCCTTCATCGCCTCCTTCAGCGCGTTGTTGATATCGTCGCGCAACACGGCTATGGCCTCTCGCAATGCGCGCCCGCGGGGCAGGCGGCGGGCGCGGCAATGATTTAGGCCCTTGCCGATGCAGACACAACCGCAGACCGGCGCGCAACTGCTGGGACGACCCCAAGCCGACGGCGCTGCTCGTGCTCGCCGACGGCACCGTGCTCGAAGGCATCGGCTTCGGCGCCACCGGCCATGCGGTCGGCGAGGTCTGCTTCAACACCGCGATGACCGGCTATGAGGAGATCCTCACCGACCCTTCCTATGCCGGCCAGATCATCACCTTCACCTTCCCGCATATCGGCAATGTCGGCACCAACGAGGAAGACATCGAGACCGTCAACCTCGCGGCGACGCCGGGCGCGCGCGGCGTCGTGCTGCATTCCGCGATCACGCAGCCGTCGAACTACCGCGCCACGCGCCATCTCGATGCCTGGCTGAAAAGCCGCGGCGTCATCGGGCTTGCCGGCCTCGACACCCGCGCGCTCACCGCGCTCATCCGCGAAAAAGGCATGCCGAATGCGGTGATCGCGCACGAGCCGTCCGGCCGCTTCGATCTCGACGCGCTCAAGCGCGAGGCGCGAGCCTGGCCCGGCCTCGTCGGCATGGACCTGGTGCCGATGGTGACGACCGGCCAGCGCTTCACCTGGGACGAAACGCCGTGGCGCTGGGGCGAGGGCTACGGCCGGCAGCGACGGCGCCGAAATTCACGTCGTCGCCATCGACTACGGCATCAAGCGCAACATCCTGCGCCAGCTTGCCGGCCATGCCTGCAAGGTGACGGTGGTGCCGGCGCAGACCTCCGCCGCCGATATTCTGGCGCTCAAACCCGACGGCATTTTCCTCTCCAACGGCCCGGGCGATCCGGCCGCGACCGGCGAATACGCCGTGCCGGTGATCCGCACGCTGATCGAGCAAGATGCCGGTCTTCGGCATCTGCCTCGGCCACCAGATGCTGGCCCTCGCGGTCGGCGCCAAGACCATGAAGATGCACCAGGGCCATCACGGCGCCAATCATCCGGTGAAGGACCTCTTCACCGGCAAGGTCGAGATCACCTCGATGAACCACGGCTTCGCGGTCGACCGCGCGACCCTGCCGGCGCAACGCGGTGGAAACCCACGTCTCGCTGTTCGACGGCTCCAATTGCGGCCTCGCGCTCAAGGACCGGCCGGTGTTCTCGGTGCAGTACCACCCGGAGGCGTCGCCCGGACCGCGCGACAGTCACGACCTGTTCGGCCGCTTCGTCGGCCTGATGCGCGAATTCAAGCGCGCTGAACGCCCGAACCGGAGTCGCGACAGCGGCCTCGAGCGTTAGACAATTTCAACCCAATATTCCGGTAGAACTGGTCCGGCCGCCCGCGGCGAGATCGAAAGCCATGCCGACTGCGACCAAACGCACCGCCCCGATCACCCACAGGTTTGCCGACGACGGCCGGATTCCCAACAATCCGGCGCTGCCGTTCATCCTCTATCGCGGCGGCATCGACCTTGCCGGCTCGCCCGACCCCGAAAAGCTGATCGAGAAGACCTTCGCGGCGAACGGCTGGGGCAACATGTGGCGCAACGGCATCTACCCTTACGCGCACTATCATTCGATGATCCACGAGGCGATGGGCATTGCGCGCGGGCGCGCCACGGTGCGCTTCGGCGGCGAGAACGGCCAGGAGATCGAGATCGCGCCCGGCGACGTCGTCATCCTGCCGGCGGGCACCGGCCATCAGTGCCTGACGCAGAGCCGGACCTCGTCGTCATCGGCGCCTATCCGCCGAGCGGCAAATACGATCTGTGCCGCGGCAGCAAGGCGGAGCACGCCAAGGCGCTGGCCTCGATCCCGAAAGTGCCGCCGCCCGCCACCGATCCGGTGTTCGGACCGAAAGGACCGCTGATCGCGCTGTGGCGGGCATGATCTCCGCCTGGCTCGCCTTCTGGGACAGTGCCGCATTCGATCTACGTCAATGCACGGCACAAGGACGTCCATTATCGGCTGATCGCGCAGCAGATCGCCGCGCTGGTGCCCTCGCCGCGAGCGCGCGTGCTCGATTACGGCTCGGGCGAAGCGCTCCACGCCGATCTCGTCGCCGCGGCCGCCGGCGAGCTGCTGCTGTGCGAAGGAGCGCCGCGCGTGCGCGCCGGCATCGCCGCGCGCTTTGCCGGTAATCCGAAAATCCGCGCCGTCGCGCCGGATGAGGTCGAGCATCTGCCGGAGCATTCGCTCGATCTCATCGTGCTGCATTCGGTGGCGCAATATCTCACGCCGGAAGAAGCCGAAGCGCTGTTCGCGCTGTTTCACAGCCTGCTGAAATCCGACGGCATGCTGATCGTGAGCGACGTCATCCCGCCGGATGTCGCGGCCTCGACCGACGCGCTGGCGCTGTTGCGGTTCGCCGCCGCCAACGGATTTCTGCTCGCCGCGCTCGCCGGTCTCGTCCGCACGCTGCTGTCGGATTATTGGCGCCTGCGCACGCGCTTCGGCCTGACCCGCTATGGCGAAGCGGCCATGATCGAAAAGCTCGCCGCCGCGGGATTTACCGCGCAGCGCGCGCCGAAAAACATCGGACACAATCAGGCGCGCATGGCGTTCATCGCGCGGCCGCGCTGAGGCCACGTTGCTCGATAGACACCACGTGCGCTGGACCATAAACTCTTCGACCCAAGAGGCGCGTGCCGTATGGCCGAACAGCGTGTCGAGCGGCGGCTTGCGGCGATTCTCGCCGCCGATGTCGTCGGCTATAGCCGGCTCATGGGCGCCGACGAGGAAGGCACGCTCGCGCGGCTCAACGCGCACCGCCGCGAATTGATGGACCCGATGATCGCGGCCCATCGCGGCCGCGTCGTCAAGACGCACCGGCGACGGCAGGCTGATCGAGTTCGGCAGCGTCGTGGACGCCACGCGCTGCGCGATCGAGGTGCAGCGCGGCATGGCGCAGCGCAACGCCGGTGTGACGGACCGAACAGCGCATCGAATTCCGCATCGGCATCCATGTCGGCGACGTCATCGTCGAGGACGGCGACATCTTCGGCGACGGCGTCAACATTGCGGCGCGGCTCGAAGGCATCGCCGAGCCCGGCGGGATCTGCATCTCCGAGGACGCCTATCGGCAGGTGCGCGACAAGCTCGACGGAATTTCAGCGATCTCGGCGAACAGGCAGCTCAAGAACATCGCGCGGCCGGTGCGGGTCTATCGAATGCGCCCCGACGCTGGGCGCGTCGGCGGCAAGACGGCTGCGGGCGGCCTGGCGCTGCCCGACAAGCCCTCGATCGCGGTGCTGCCGTTCCAGAACATGAGCGGCGATCCGCGAGCAGGAATATTTCGCCGACGGCATGGTCGAGGACATCATCACCGGCCTTGTCGCGCATCAAATGGCTGTTCGTCATCGCGCGCAATTCGAGCTTCGCCTACAAGGGCAAGTCGCCCGACATCAAGCAGGTCGGCCGCGAGCTCGGCGTGCGCTATGTGCTCGAAGGCAGCGTGCGCAAGGCCGGCAACCGCGTGCGCATCACCGGCCAGCTCATCGACGCCGACGACCGGCGCATCATGTCTGGGCCGACCGTTTCGACGGCGCGCTCGACGACGTTTTCGATCTGCAGGACGGTCACCTGAGCGCCGTCGCGCGCCATCGAGCCGAGCGTGCGGCGCGCCGAGATCGAGCGCGCCCGGCGCAAGCGGCCGGACAACCTCGATGCCTACGACCTTGTGCTGCGCGCGACGCCGTTGGCGGACACCGGAATGCCCGACGGGGCGTCGCAGGCGCTGCCGTTTCTTGGATCGAGCGATTTCGTTGGACCCCAACTATGCGCTTGCGCACGGCCAAGCGGCGTTCTGCCATGAAATATTATACATCCGCGCCGGAAGGCGAGAGGAAACTCGCAGCGCAGCCATACGGCACGCTCATTCTGCAATCGCGCTGGGTCCGGACGATGCCTCAGCCCTCGTTTACGGCGGGATTGCGATCGGTCTGGTCGAACATGATGGCGCTTTGGCTCAGGAGGTATTGGTGTTGGGCGCTTGCGGTCTCTCCCTCGGCGGCCTGGGCATACCTTGCGGGGAGCACTCATTTTGGGTTGGGGCGGAGATGCGGAACGAGCCATCGAATGGGGTGAGCGAGGTATCCGTCTCAGTCCGTTCGATCCATGGATCACGGCAGCTTTGCACGGCATTAGTATGGGCCATTTCCTGAACGGCCGATACGACGATGCGGCGAAGGCGGCGCGTCGCGCTATTCGCAGCAAACCCGGTTTCAGCATCTCCCATATGTTCTTGGCCGCGGCGCTCGCCAAACTCGGACGCATGGACGAGGCGAAAGCCGCGGCCGAGCAGGGGTGCTCCAACTTCAGCCTAATTTCAGCAGCACAGGCCAATGCACCGGGATCGGTTGCGTGCCGATCCTCGCCGTGCCTCTCATTGAAGCGTTGCGTACGGCGGGCTTGCCTGAATAGGCTTCGACGGCTCGGTGAGCCGCCGCCCGCGCAACGAAGTTCCCCGCCATGCCGGTTCTCAATGCCCTGTCGGCGCTCTTGGCCTGGCTTGGGCGCCAACGCACCCGTGCCATTGCGGCGGTGGTGTTGATCGCGCTCGTGGTGCCGCCGCTCGACGCGTTGCTCAAGCCGTTCGTCACCGAGGCGATCTTTGCCTTGCTGTGCCTCGCGTTTTTGCGCGTGGATGGCGCGGCGTTGGGGGCACATCAGGAAGGCCGCGCTGGTGCTGGCGGCGACCGCCTGGACATCTTTGGCGCTTCCGATCCTGTTTTTCGGCCTGTGCGGCTTCCCCCCTGGCGCAGCTCGACACCCGCGCGCCCGACCTGTTTCTGGCGCTGATGCTGCAGGCGGTCGCCTCGCCGATGATGGCGGCTCCGGCATTCGCCGCCTTGATGGGGCTCGATGCCACGCTGGTCCTGACCACGCTCGTCACCAGCCACGGCGCTCACCCCGCTGTCAGCACCGTTCTTCGCCTATGCGTTCATCGGCCCGGCGCTGACGCTCTCGCCGCTCGCGCTCGGGCTCAAGCTGTTCGCGATCCTGGCCGGCTCCCGTGGTTGTCGCGGCGATCATTCGTCGCCTCACCGGCGCTAGCCGCGATTCGAAAATACTTCGGATCAGATCGACGGCTTGAACATTCTCCTTGTTTTCATTTTTTGTCGCCGCCGTCATGGAGAATGTTGAGCAGCGCGATTTCTGGCCGCGCCGCTGGCAGTGATCGGGCTGGCGGCGCTCGCCTTTGCGGTGTCGTTCGCCGTGCTCGGGGCTGACCGCGCTGGTGTTTTACGCAAAAGCCGGGCGGGAGCGCGCCTTCGTGCTCGGCCTGATGGCGTCGCAGCGCAATATGGGTTTGATGCTGGCGGCAACCGGCGGCGCGTTGCCCGACTTCACCTGGCTTTACTTTGCGCTCGCCCAGTTCCCGATCTACTTGTCGCCGCTGATGCTAGTCCGCTGGCGCGCCGCCTGAAGGCGGGCGCCGGAACATCGAGGCCCTAGGTTAAGCTCGACGCTTGTGCCGGGCGATCAGCTGATCGGCGACGTCATTGAGGTCGTTGCCGACAATTTGCGGCTGCGGACCGACCCCGAGGAGGTCGTTGCCCGCACGCTTGATCAACGCCGCGCCCCAGCCTGCCGCGACGGCGCCGAGCGTGTCCCAGGTGTGGCAGGCAATGAGACAGAGTTGGGAGGCCACGCCCAGTTCGCGCTCGACATAGGCGTAGGCCTGCGGCGACGGCTTATGATGCCTCACGCCGTCCGCGCTGAAACGCCGTTCAAACAGATCGACGATGCCGCCGTGCTCGAGCTGGCGCGTCTGAACTTCGAGCAGATTGTCGGTGAGGGTGAACAGCCGAAAACCCGCTCGCGAAGCTTGCGCAGCGCCGCCGGCACCTCGGGATACGGCGGCATGGTCGAGAACTTCTCCGTCAGCTCCTTCTTGTCGTTTCGCTGATCCTGATGCCCCGCGTATCCGCCAGCATTTTCATCACCGCCGAGCCGATCTCGGTGAACGGCACATAGCACCCGGCCACCGTCAGCGCGGCGGAATACAGGATCAGGTCGGCGAACCATAGGCGCATGGCGTTCTGTCGCCAAAGATGCGCTGGAAGGTCGGCTCCATCGTTCCGAGATCGAGAAGGTCTCGTTGACATCGAAGACGATCAAACGGAAGAGCGGCCATGTTGGATTCCTTGTTGTTTGTTGCGCCTAGTTTCAGGGTACTTCGGCTTGACAACGCTGGTTCGTGAGCCGGTTGCCGCGCGCGGCCTGTTTGGCGCGATTGCCGCAGATCGCCATGCTGCACCATCGTCTCGCCCGGCTCCGCGTATGGTCGGCGAACACCAGCGTGCAGCTATGTCCTTCGCAAGCTTTCACGTTGGCGAAATCTTCCTCACACACGAACTTCGCCAACGCTTCGCCGATCGGCAGCAATAAAGATTCGGGAGATCGCCAGCGCCGCATCGGCGCGCAGTTCGAAGCGATCGCCATCGCGCTCGCGATGGCGCGATATCTGGCTGAATGTCTCGTCACGTTGCGAGAAGCTTGTTCAAAGGCCCCAATTCCTGCAGCGCCTTGGGCGGCGAGCGGCCGGCCCATATGCTTGCGGACAAATCTTCTGAACCACTCGCGCAAGGCACGCGCCTGATCCGCAACCTTGTCCAGCTCACCCGGCATTGCGCGCGCCTTCAACTCATCCAGTGCGTCCGCCGGCACAAGCTTGGCTTGAGCCAGCCACTTCAAGAGCCCATCGCCGCTGTCGAGCCAGTCGACGGGAGTATCGACCGGCGTCGCGATGGAGTTCAGGAAATCGAGGCCGAGCGAGTCGGCGATAAAAATTGCAGGCGGTCGGTGTTTCACGATTGGCCCCCGGCGAAGGTTCCAATCGCATAACCGGTCAGACCGTCGTTGACAAGTTATGAGCCGCTGCGTCATAACCTGTCAAGATGGCATTTAAGAGGTTATGCCAGCGCGACCCGCGATCTCAGGAGCGACAGAATGGCGACGGAAGATGTGAGCGTGGTGCTTGCCCACGGCGCATGGGCGGACGGATCGAGCTGGGCGGGGGTCATAGCGGCGCTCAAAGAAGAAGGCCGTGAAGGTGTCGGCGGCGCCGCTTCCGCTGACATCGCTTGCCGACGACAAGGCCGCGCTAGATCGTACATTGGAGCGGATCGAGGGCCCCGTGGTGTTGGCAGGTCATGCCTACGCCGGTGCCGTCATCGTGCGCCACCGGGACAGCAAAGTGAAGACGCTCGTTTACGTCGCAGCGTAGCCCCCGCAGAGGGCCAGACGGTCGCCGATGTTTTTTATTTCATTGAACCCGCCGCATCCCATGGCTCCGAAGCTAGAGCCTGATAGCCATGGTCTCATCTGGCTTCCTAGCGAGGCATTCGCGGCGACCTTCGCGCAGAACGCCACGGCCGAGGAGCAAGCGGTACTCGAAGCCGTTCAGCGTCCGATCTCCACCGGCTTGCATCACCGTCCCTGTGGGTCAGACCCTCTATTGGATGGACATTCCCGACTTGGTATTTGCTGGCGGAACAAGATCGCATGATTAATCCCCGGGACTGGCAACACTTCATGGCCGAGCGCATGAAAGCGCGAATCAAAGCGTTCACGTAGTCGACCATACCCCGAGCGTCACCGCGCCAGACACCGTCGCCGGGCATTGCTAACCGAGACGTCATCCAACAGATTCAGCTTTAAACCGCGTACGCGGCAAATCCCCCATCGCAACCCGAAGGAGAAATTCCATGACCACGATCCACTACCGCACCGCCGACGTTAAGGGCTTGAAGATCTTTTACCCAGAGGCCGGACGCTCAACGGCCTAAGCTGCTGCTGCTTCATGGCTTTCCGAGTTCGGGTCACATGTTCAGGGATCTGATCCCTCTGCTGGCCGACCGTTTCCACATGATTGCACCCGACCTGCCGGGTTTCGGTCAGTCAGACATGCCGGCTCGAGCGCATTCGATACACCTTTGATAACATTGCGGGCGTCATTGACCGATTCACCGAATATTGGGTTTCCATCGCTTCGCGCTCTACGTCTTCGACTACGGCGCCCCGACGGGATTTCGGCTCGCGCCGACACCCCGAGCGGATCACCGCGATAATTTCCCAGAACGGCAACGCCTATGAGGAGGGCTGAGCGAGGCTGGAATCCCATTCGGGCCTACTGGGAAGACCCGTCGGAGGCCAACCGCAAGGCGCTGCGTGCTTTCCTGGCGCCGGAGACGACTCGCTGGCAATACACGCACGGCGCACCGGACGAAACGATCTGTCGCCGGACGGTCAGTGCCTAGATAACTTCTATCTGGCGCGCCCGGGCGCCGACGAAGTGCAGCTCGATCTTTTTGGCGACTACAAAAGCAATGTCTCGCTGTATCCGTCTTTTCAGCACTACTTCCGCACCCAAGCCGCCCTTTTGGCGGTGTGGGGTAAGAACGATCCCTTCTTTATGCCGGCCGGGGCCGAGGCGTTCAAGCGCGACATTCCTCGCGCGGATGTCCGCTTTTTCGACACCGGCCACTTCGCGCTGGAAACGCATGCCCGCGAGATCGCCGAAGCCATTCGCAATTTCCTGAGCTGACACCCGCCTACTCAGCCAAGCCGGCAACGGTCTTGGCCAGCCATTTTTGATCGGACGACAGCGAGCGCAGCTCCTTCAGCGCCTCGGCCTTGGTCTGGGTGACCAGCGGCACGATCAGAGGCTCGCCTTCGCCGTTCGACGGCTGGCAGCTGAAACTCGAGCCGGATGTCGTTCGGGTCCATGACATAGATCGAGAAAATTCCCGGCAGGATTTCCAGCGGGCCGTCATAGGGAATCTTGTGGGCCTCGAGCCGCGCGCGGATGCGCGCCTGGCCTTGCGGCGACACCGCGAACGACACGTGCTGCATATTGCCGAGCGCGTTGCGGTCGCCCTTTGGCTTGGCGCCCTTGGGCATTTCGAAAAAGGCCAACAGCGCGTCGCGGCCCATGTCGAAGAAATAGTGCCTGATCTCCTCGAACGGCGGATTGCCGCGATTGCCCGGACCGGTGCCGATGCCGGGCGGCACCTTCATGGCATGAACCAGCCGCATGCCGAGCACGTCGACATAGAAGTCGACGGTCATCTTCATGTCGTCGGTGTTCAGGGCCAGGTGATGGACGCCGTAATAGCTGATCTTGTCGTGAGCCGAAGCGGCCGGCGGCGCGGCGATATCGAGTAGTGGTCATTGTCTCCTCCCGTCGGCGGCAGCTCCGTCTCACGCCGCCGGCGCTTTCCATGACGCAAAGCCGGCGCCGACCAGCGTTGCGGGGCTCGGAAAATAGTCGATCAGCTCGAAGCCGGTGCTGCCGGCGGCGGCGTGGGCGATGACCCAGTCGCGGATTTCGTGCGCGCCGTTGCCGGTGCGTCGAGCGTTCGGTGAGAAAGGCATCGAGTTGCCGCTCCTCGCCGCGTTCGAAGGCATCGATGCAGGCATGATCGAAGCTCTCGTCGATCCATCCCATGGTGGTCTCGCCGATCGAATGGCTCAAGCCGCCGGTGCCGAGCACCGCGACCCGCAACGGTTCCGGATAGCTCTCGATCGCGCGGCGGACGAGCCGGCCCCAGGCGAAGCAGCGCCTGATGCTCGGCATCGGCGCTTCGAGATCGTTGACCAGAATCGGCACCAGCGGCAGTTCGGGATCGACGCCGACGCGCCACAGCGGGATGCAGGTGCCGTGATCGAGCGTGAGCCGATGCGACAGCGTCGGGCTCGAAATCGTTGTCGAGCGCGGTTTGCAAGAGATGCCGCCCGAACGCGGCGTGACCCTTGAGCACTGGGTGCGGATAGACCTTCTTCATGAACGGCTCGGGCGGGCCGTCGTGCTCGTCGCCGATGCCGATGCAGATCGCCGGCAGATTGTTGATGAAGAAATTGACCCAATGATCCGGCGAAACCACGACGAGAAGGTCGGGCCGGCAGGCGCGCAGCCGGCGTCCGATCTCGTCGAAGGCCGCCGTCAATTTGGCGCGATGGTCGCGCGGCATGGTCTCCCAGTCGCGGGCGATGATCGGTCCGTGGCTGGCCGCGAAAATGCCGACGAGCTTAGCCATGGCCGACCTTCGCCGCTGCGGGTGCGCCGGCGGGTTCATCGCGTGCAGCCGCGCCATGAATTCGTCTTGCGGCATGCCGCGGACCTGAAAATAGAAGCGCAGCAGATAGGCATTGACCAGCGGCGACAGCGCGGCGACGTCGTCGTCCATGCAGCGCGCGACGAACCTCCGGCTTGATCCGGTAGCGCTCGATCACCGCCGCCATGTCGGCGCGATAGTCCGTGACCAGTTGCGCATCGTGCTGCAAGTCGAAGAACAGCTTGCTCAGCCAATAGTCCGTCATTGCCGCTCCTCATTCGCCTCTCGGCACTAGAATGATCTTTTGCCTCTGCTTGCCAAGGGCCGGCCATGCAGCGAAACCGGAAAGGCCGCGGCGATGAAGTTCGGGCTGTTCTATCTTCCGACCTATCTGCCGGATCTGCGCGATGCGCAGACCCACTATCGCGGCATCGTCGAGCAGGTCGAATTCGCCGACCGGATCGGCATCGACTATGCCTGGATCGTCGAGCATCACTTCGTCCGCCACGGCGGGCTGTTCCCCGCCAACTACGCGTTCCTGTCGTATCTCGCGGCCCGCACCAAGCGCATCCGGCTCGGCACCGGCGCCACCGTGCTGCCGCTCAACGATCCGGTGCGGGTGGCCGAACAGGCGGCGACGCTCGATCAATTGTCGCAAGGCCGCTTCGATTTCGGCGTCGGCCGCGGCTTTATCCGCGACGAGTTCGACATTTTCGGCGTCGACATGAAGGACAGCCGCGAGAGGGTCGAGGAAGGCGTCGAACTCGTCAAGCAGGCCTGGGCCGGCCCGACCATGGAATTCAAAAGCAAATTCCGCCCGCCGCTCTCCGGCCTGCCGCTGTTGCCGCCGATCTACCAGAAGCCGCATCCGCCGATCTGGGTCGCCTGCCTGATGTCGCCGGAAAGTTTCGAATGGACGGCGCAGGAGGGCTACAACCTGCTCTACGTCGCCTATCACGTCGATCATCCGGTGGCGGCCGAGCGCATCGGCTGGTATCGCAGCGCCTTGCAGAAACATCGGCCGCAGCGTCGCGGATCACGAAGTCTGCTGCGTCTATCACGCCCATTTCCTCGACAGCGACGACGACGCCAAGCTGCAGCACATCGTGCACAAGCCGATGAGCGAATACGCCGCCGCCGGCCTCGAGGCCGCGCGCAAGCCGCCCGATCCGACCGCCTATAAGGGCTACGAGCGCCGCGAGGCCGGCCAGCGCGATTTCGGCTTCAACGCCTATTTTCCCGGCCGCGTCGTCATGGGCGGGCCGAGCCAGGTGATCGAGCGCATCCATGTGCTGCGCGACATCGGCATCACCCAGATCGGACTATTGGTCGACTTCGGCTCGCTGCCGCAGGCCGAGATCATGCGCTCGCTGCGCATCTTCGCCGATCGCATCCTGCCGCACGTCCGCGACATCTAGCGTTTGCGCATTAGAGCATGATCCGGAAAAGTGGATGCCGGTTTTCCGAAAAGATCATGCTCCAACGAAAAAACTAGACCATGATCCGATTCAATTTGATCGTATCGATTGGTCTAGCACGGTTGCGGTCGCTCACCCTTCCGGAACTGAAAGCGGACATTCATTGCATCGCAGCGAATGTCCGCTATGGGCCAAGAGCTGACTTGGCAGGCTCAATCAATTCGCGCGCTTCCAAATCACATCGACTACGTCTCCACCCGGAGGACGGACAGTCAGGGTCAATTGTTGTCCTGCAATCGCGACAAAGCGCTTTTGGTTCGTGGCGTTCCAGTTTGGAAAGGAACTGCCTTCGACGTGAATTGCGATGCTGCTATCTGCCTCGCTTATCGAATATGTTCCGAAGTAAGTTATCGTGCCGTCGGCCGTTTCTTTGTTTTCGTCAGGGGTACCCTGCCATAGGGCATTGCTCGCATATTTGGTGCGATCTGACCGCATCACAGTGATGATGTATCGCCCACCGTCATCAAAGAAGGCGATGCCCTTCGGGGTGGCTCCATAACGTTCGAGCTTGTCCGTCGCCTTTTTTCTGCTCCCATGAGAGCAGCGTCCAAGTACCAACCAGTTGCTCTTTCAACGATTGTTTCTGGCCGAGTGCGTCAATTGTCATCATGGACGATCCAAAAGCCGCGATAGCACATGCGGCAAAAATCATTCGCAAATTCATTGGTCTCTCCCTAGGACAAGACTGGCAGCGTTGGTCGAGTACTCGCAATCCCGACCGTTACCACGCTCGCGCGAAACGCGTAAGACGAGGGGATTCGCCATGTCCGCTCTGGGTCAAAAACGGACATGGCGACAACTCCGCGCGATGTTCGCTTGACCCCCAAAAGCAGACCAAAAGCAGACATTGGCTGCGTGTTTATGAGTCCACGCCCTGATCAAAGATAACCGCGGCTGCGCCAAAAACGCTCGGCGGCCGGATGCAGCGGCACGCATTGCGGCGTGTCGAGCGCTTCGCGCGCCATGCGCTCGACCGGCAGATCGCCCGGCTCCTCCCACGGGATGCGCGCCTTGCGCGCGTCGAGGCCGGCGCAAATCTGCGTCACCAGCGCATCGTCGGCCTCGGCATGGACGAACACCGTCCAGCCGGAAAAATCGAGCGACAGCACGTCGTGCGGCAGTTTCGGATAGGCCGATTTCGGCAGCACGGCGCGGCGATAACCCATCGCCTCGAGCTTTGCGACGGTGGTCTCGGCGAGCGGCAGGATGGTGATCCCGGCATCGAGCGCCTGCGGCACCCAGGAATGCGCGGCCTCGTCGAAGATCGCATCGACGTCGCCGCGGATCAGCGCCTTGAATGTTTCGGTGTACGGCCACGGCACGCTGCCGGCCTTGCGCACTTCGCCGCCCCAGCGCGCGATGTCGTCGCGCGAAAAGCCCGCCGCCGCGGCGACGTCGTCGAACATGTGATGCAGGCTGTGATCCGGCGTGGCGCGCATCAGGATGCGCAGCTTCGGTTTTTGGGCCGCGATGTCTTCGAAGCGCGTCAGGCCGGTCTCGGGCCGCACGGCGAACACGAAGGCGTCCCATGACGGGATGACGGCGATGGCGCGGACCGGCATCGGCTTCTTGAAGATGCCCTGCGCCGCGCAGCGCGACCGAAAGCACGGCGGCGGGATTGATCATCGCGAGATCGACTTCGCGCGCCGCCACCGCGAAAATGCCTTCGGCCGAGCTCACGCCGGAAAACGTCACCGGCTTGCCGCCGCGCGAATGCCTTAAGCTCACCGTGGGCAAGATATAATCCGGCACCGCGTCGGCGGCGGCGCCGCCCGCCATTTCCGAGGCGATTTCCAGAACGAGACGCGAGCGCGTGACGTTGGGATTGGTGACGGGCGTGGTTGCGGTCGTCATCGTTCGGTTGATTCCTGTTACGGCTTGACCGGCAAGAATTGCGTGGTGAACAGCACGTCGTCCGCCGGCTTGTCGTGCAACGTTCCCATATCGATGAAGGACTGTTTCAGCGCCGCCACCGCCTGCGGCATCGAAGCGGCCGTCGTCGATGAACATCCCGGCCTCGAAATCGTAATCCTTGCCGACCACCGCCGCGCTCTGATGCAGCACGCGCTCGGCCAGCGCCGAGGTTTCGTCGCGATGGGTTTTCATGAACGCGATCGCGGCAAAGAAGCCTTTGAGGAAGCGCCGCGACCGTCTCGGGCTTGTTGGCGACCAGGGATTTCTGCGCGAACACCACATGGGTGATGAAATGCGGCGCGTAGCGATCCATCGACGCCAGCATGCGGCCCTGCTTGCGCTCTTCGAGCCCGAAACCGGCTTCGGTCGACAGCACCACGGCGTCGACCTGTTTCGCCTTCAGCGCGGCGATGCTGATCTCGACCGCGCCCAACGGCACGGCGCGGATGCCGTCCTGGCCCCAGCCTTCTTGAATGGCCATCTGCTTGGCCAGCCAGTCGCTGAGCGAGCCCACCGACGACACCGCGATCAGCTTGCCTTTGAGGTCGGCGATGGTCTTGATCGGCGAATCTTCGAGCACGATCGCCGAGATGTTGCGCGGCGGCCCGGCGAAAGCGGCGACGCCGATCGCCGGCGAGCCTTTGGCGACGAACGCCAGCCCCGGTCCGCTGCCGAGCCCGATATCGATGCTGCCGGCGGCGAGCGCCTGCTGCACCTTGGCGTCGCCGCCGAGATCGGCGCTGTCGATATCGAGGCCAAGCTTAGCGAAGAAGCCTTGCGCGATGCCGATATCGACCGGCAGAAAGGTCCAGGCGGTGCCTTGCGCCTTGCCGACATGGATTTGCTCGTTGGCGCGCGCGGCGTGCGCGCCGATGAGCGTGACGGCGGCAACCAGCAACATGCCGCCATAGCGCGATGTGCGTTGCGATACGCTCATGGACGTTCTCTTGCGATCTAATCCGGCGTGATGCCGGCGTCGCGGATGACCTTGCCGTAGCGGGCGTGGTCGGCTGCGATCTTGGCGGCGAGATGCTGGCTGTCGAGATAATCGAGATCGTAGCCGAGCGGCGCGGTCTTTGCCTTCACCTCCGGCATCTTGTCGATCGCGGCAATCTCGCGGCTGACGCGCGCGATGATGTCGCGCGGCATCTTCGCCGGTCGCGGCGATGCCGAACCAGACGCTGACGTCGAAGCCCGGCACGCCGCTCTCGTTGAGCGTCGGCACGTTCGGCAACAGCGCGATGCGTTCGAGCGAGCCGACGGCGAGCGGCTTTATCTTGCCGGCCTCGACATATTGCATGACGACATTGGGCGTCGCCCAGATCAGCGGGATCTGGCCGCCGAGCAGATCGTTGAGCGCCGGCGCCGTGCCCTTGTAGGGCACGTGCGTGATGTCGATGCCGGCCGCGGCGTTGAGCATGGCGACGGCGAGATGGTGCGGCGAGCCGATGCCGGGCGTGCCGACCGAGAGCTTGCCCGGATTGGCCTTGGCGTAGGCGATCAGCTCCGTGACGTTCGCCACCGGCAGCGCGGCGTTGGCGAACAACAAGAGCGGCGTCGTCGCCATCTGCGCCACCGGCGCGAAGTCGGCGACGACGTCGAACGGCACATTCTTATGCAGCCATTTCTGCAGCACCGCGGAGGTCTCGATCACCACCATGGTGTGGCCGTCGGGCGCGGCCTTGGCGACCGAATTGAGGCCGACGACACCGCCGGCGCCGGGCCGGTTCTCGACCACCCAGGGCTGCTTGAGCCGCTCCGCGAGCTGGGCGGCGAAGATGCGGCCGATGGTGTCGACCCCGCCGCCGGCCGCGATCGGCACGACCAGGGTGACCGGGCGCGTATCGCCGGCGGGCGTCTGTGCGCGAAGCGCCGATCGCGGCCGCGACGGCAAGCCGAGCGCCCAAGATCGACAGCTTATGGGCGATCCGCATTGATCCCTCCCGCCGAGATCATATTTGTTGCCGGGAGCGTAGCCCGCGGTCCCACACAGGACAAACCGGCGGCGTTGCCGCCCCGTCGAATCTGGTCTAAGACCCCCTCGCGCGGGGCCGAGCCCCGGCGCCGGCCCGACGGACGCGCGATGGCGCGCCCTTTTTTTGTGCCCAAAATGCGGAAGCGATGCCCAAACGGACCGACATCTCCTCGATCCTGATCATCGGCGCCGGCCCGATCGTCATCGGCCAGGCCTGCGAGTTCGATTATTCCGGCACGCAGGCCTGCAAGGCGCTCAAGGACGAGGGCTATCGGGTCGTGCTGGTCAATTCCAATCCGGCCACCATCATGACCGATCCGGACCTGGCCGACGCCACCTATATCGAGCCGATCACGCCGGAGATCGTCGCCAAGATCATCGAGAAGGAACGCTACGCCTCCCGGCGGCTTCGCGCTGTTGCCGACCATGGGCGGGCAGACCGCGCTCAACACCGCGCTGTCGCTGCGCAAGATGGGCATGCTGGAAAAGTTCGACGTCACCATGATCGGCGCCACCGCCGACGCCATCGACAAGGCCGAGGACCGCAAGCTGTTCCGCGAGGCGATGACGCAAGATCGGCCTGGAGACGCCGCGCTCGCATCAGGTCAAGACGCTGATCCAGGCGCTCGAAGCGCTCGAGGACATCGGCCTGCCCGCCATCATCCGGCCGTCGTTCACGCTCGGCGGCACCGGCGGCGGCATCGCCTACAACAAGGCCGAGTTCATCGAGATCGTCGAACGCGGCATCGACGCCTCGCCGACCAGCGAAGTGCTGATCGAGGAATTGGTGCTGGGCTGGAAAGAATTCGAGATGGAGGTGGTGCGCGACAAGAACGACAACTGCATCATCGTCTGCTCGATCGAGAACGTCGATCCGATGGGCGTGCATACCGGCGATTCGATCACCATCGCGCCGGCGCTGACGCTTGACCGACAAGGAATATCAGATCATGCGCGACGCCTCGATCGCGGTGTTGCGCGAGATCGGCGTCGAGACCGGCGGCTCCAACGTGCAGTTCGCCGTCAATCCGGACGACGGCCGCCTGGTCGTCATCGAGATGAATCCGCGGGTGTCGCGCTCTTCGGCGCTGGCCTCGAAGGCGACCGGCTTTCCGATCGCCAAGGTCGCCGCCAAGCTCGCGGTCGGCTACACGCTCGACGAGATCGCCAACGACATCACCGGCGGCGCCACGCCGGCGTCGTTCGAGCCGACCATCGATTACATCGTCACCAAGATCCCGCGCTTTGCCTTCGAGAAATTTCCCGGCGCCGAGCCGGTGCTGACCACCTCGATGAAATCGGTCGGCGAGGCGATGGCGATCGGGCGCACGTTCCAGGAAAGCCTGCAGAAGGCGCTGCGCTCGCTGGAAACCGGCCTCACCGGCCTCGACGAGATCGCCATCCCCGGCCTCGGCCAGGGCGACGACAAGAACGCGATCCGCGCCGCGCTCGGCACGCCGACGCCCGACCGCCTCCTCGCGGTGGCGCAGGCGATGCGGCTCGGCATGAGCGACGCCGATATCCACACCGCCTGCCGGATCGATCCGTGGTTTCTGGCGCAGATCCGCGGCATCGTCGAAACCGAAGCCGAAATCCGCGCCAAGGGCCTGCCCGACACGGCCGGCGCGCTGCGCCGGCTCAAAGCGATGGGCTTTTCCGATGCCCGGCTCGGCCAAGCTCACCGGCGCTACCGCCGAAGCGGTGACGCAGAAGCGCCGCGACGCTCGGCGTGCGGCCGGTGTTCAAGCGCATCGACACCTGCGCCGCCGAATTCGCTTCGCCCACGGCCTACATGTATTCGACCTACGACGTGCCGTTCGCCGGCCGCGCCGTCGATGAGGCGGCGCCGTCGGACAAGAAGAAAGTCATCATCCTCGGCGGCGGCCCGAACCGCATCGGCCAGGGCATCGAGTTCGATTATTGCTGCTGCCACGCCGCCTTCGCGCTCAAGGACGTCGGCTACGAGACCATCATGGTCAATTGCAATCCGGAGACGGTGTCGACCGATTACGACACCTCGGACCGGCTCTATTTCGAGCCGCTCACCGCCGAGGACGTGCTCGAGATCATCGACACCGAGCGCAGCAACGGCACGCTGCACGGCGTCATCGTGCAATTCGGCGGCCAGACGCCGCTCAAGCTCGCCGAGCCGTTGGAACAAGCGCAACGTGCCGATCCTCGGCACCTCGCCCGACGCCATCGATCTCGCCGAAGACCGCGACCGCTTCAAGCAGCTGCTCGATCGGCTCAAGCTGCGGCAGCCGAAGAGCGGCATCGCCACCAGCCCCGAGAAGGCGCGCGCCATCGCCGAGGCGATCGGCTATCCGATCGTGATCCGGCCGTCTTATGTGCTCGGCGGCCGCGGCATGGAGATCGTGCACGACTCGGCCCAGCTCGACCGCTATCTGGCGCGGCTTGACCGCCGATCTCGACCGGCCGTCCGAGCTTGCCGTCTCCGACCGGCGGCCGCTGCTGATCGACCGCTATCTCACCGACGCCATCGAAGTCGACGTCGATTGCCTGGCCGACGGCAAGGACACCTACATCGCCGGCATCATGGAGCACATCGAGGAAGCCGGCATCCATTCCGGCGATTCCGCCTGCTCGCTGCCGCCGCACAATCTGTCCGCCGCAGTCGATCGCCGAGCTCGACCGGCAGACCCGCGCGCTGGCGCTGGCGCTCAAAGTCGGCGGCCTGATGAACGTGCAATACGCCATCAAGGACGGCGACATCTATGTGCTCGAAGTCAATCCGCGCGCCTCGCGCACGGTGCCGTTCGTCGCCAAGGTGATCGGCCTTCCGGTCGCCAAGATCGCGGCGCGCATCATGGCGGGCGAGACGCTTAAAAGCTTCAAGCTCAAGCCGCAGAATTTCGCGCCTGGCGCCGCCAAACATGTCGGCGTCAAGGAGGCGGTGTTCCCGTTCGCGCGTTTCGGCCCGGCGGTCGATACCGTGCTCGGCCCGGAGATGAAATCGACCGGCGAAGTCATGGGCATCGCGCGGGACTACAACGTCGCCTTCGTCAAAAGCCAGCTCGGCGGCGGCTCGCGGCTGCCGAAAACCGGCACCGTTTTCGTCTCGGTCAAGGATGCCGACAAGGCGCGCATCCTGGAGGCGACCCGGCTGCTCGCCGGACTGGGCTTCAAGATCTTGGCGACCTCGGGAACCCAGCGCTACCTCGCCGAACAGGGCGTCGCCGCGGTCAAGATCAACAAGGTGGCCGAAGGCCGCCCCCATATCGTCGACGCCATCAAAAACGGCGAAGTTCAGCTGGTTTTCAACACCACCGAGGGGGCGACCGCACTGGCGGATAGCCGGTCGCTGCGGCGCGCTGCCCTCTTGCATAAAGTGCCGTACTACACCACTCTCTCGGGGGCCGTCGCCGCAGCGCAGGGCATCAAAGCCTATCTTGGGGGCGACCTCGAGGTGCGTGCGCTGCAGAGCTATTTTGGGGCCGAAGCCGAATCTGATCAGGAATCGGAAAGGCCGCAGCGGCGGTA
>CAWHSO010000002.1:0-17869 GCA_963831975.1 uncultured Alphaproteobacteria bacterium | reverse complement strand
GCGTGTGCCGCATCCATTATGGTGCGGACCTCGCCGTGCCAATGGCTTTCCCGCCCGTCTTCTCTACAATGTCGTCAGGCCCGGCGGAACTTCGCGCGGCCACGATTTGTGTGGCCATGATTTCAGTACGGCCATGACATCGCCGCGTTGAAGTCGTAACCCCGCAATACGCGCGCGATACTGCCGCACGGGACTTTGGGAAGCGGCGATGTATACCCTCTATTCGATGCAGCGTTCGGGCAACAGCTACAAGGCGCGGCTCGCCTTGGCGCAGCTGCGCGTTCCCTACCGGTTGATCGAGATCGACATCCTCAAGGGCGAGAGCCACACCCCGGAATTTTTGGCCAAGAACCCGAACGGCCAGGTGCCGCTACTCGAAGTCGCGCCGGGCCGTTATCTCGCCGAGTCCAATGCCATCCTCTGGTACATCGCCGGCGGCTCGGCGCTCGCTCCCGAGGATCGCATCGACCGCGCCGAGGCGATGCAGTGGATGTTCTTCGAGCAGCACAGCCTCGAGCCGAATCTGGGCGCGGCCTATTTCTGGCTCACTTTGATCAAGGGCGGCCGCGACCTGCAGCAGCACGCCTTCGAGGACTGGATGGAAGAAGGCCATCGCGCGCTCGGCGTGATGGAGAAGCATCTTGCCACCCACGACTTCTTCGCCGCCGATCGTTACACCATCGCCGACATCGCGCTCTACGCCTACACTCACGTGGCGCATCTGTGCGACTACGACCTTCAGGCATTTCCGGCGATCCGCGCCTGGCTCGCTCGCGTCGCCGCCGCGCCGGATCATGTGCCCATGGAGCACAATCCGGCCGCCGCCATGCCGGCCATGTGAACGGCGGCAATGTGAGCGCGGCAATGTGAGTGGCGGCAAAGCCACAGCGGTAGATTATTGCCGTCGCGGCCCATGGCGTTAACACTCCATTAACCAAGAAGGCCGAATCGCCTTTATTTCTCAATAGCTTCGACAAAGTTCCAAGCCACTTTGCAGGCAACGCAACGAACTGATTCGCGAAGGATTAAGACCATGACTGAGCTGACCGGGAAGGTCGGTTTTGCGTCCCCCGTTTCCGAAAAGAGATTAACGCGGCGCCGCATTCTCGGCGTCGAACTGATTGCCAGTGTGGCGATCGCCGTTTGCCTGATCATCGCCGCCACCGCAGTGTCGATCAGCATGGCGCGCGCGCAGGCTTTCGCCGATATCAGCCGGCACGATCACGAATTGTTTGCGGCCGCGCTGTTTTTCGGCGCGTTGATGGTCGGCATGGGCGGCTTGACCGCCATGGCCGCCGGCGAACGCCAGACGCCGGACGACTAGCGCATCCGCGAGCCATCGCAAGCAAATAACAAAAAATCAGTCGCCCGCTTTGATGCCGGCCGACTTGATGATCGGCCACCACTTGTCGAGCTCGGCCTTGTGGTAGGCCGCGAGCGCTTGCGGGTTCTGCTGATCGGCCGGGAATATGACCTGGCCGAGATTTTCGATTTTCTGCCGCACGGCGGGATTGGCCAGCGCCGCCATGACGGCGGCATCGAGGCGACCGATGACGTCCTTGGGCGTGTCCTTGGTGGTCCACAAGCCATGCCAGAATGAGATGCTCAATCCCGGCACGCCCGATTCGATCATGGTCGGCGTCGACGGCGATTTCGGCCAGCGCTCTTCGCCCATCACCGCATAGGCCTTGAATCGCCCCGCCTCCACATTGGCAAGGGTCTGCGATGCTTCAAGGCAGGACAGGTCGATCTGGCCGCCGATCAAATCCTGCATCGCCGGCGCGCCGCCGCGATAAGGCACGTATTGCAGCCGTATCCCGGTCTTTTGCGCAAAGAACAGGCCGCACAAATGCGCGGCGCTGCCGGAGCCGATGGTGCCGAACGTGGCCGGGTCCGGCCGCGCCT
The DNA here is from genome assembly GCA_963831975.1 of uncultured Alphaproteobacteria bacterium. Lineage (GTDB taxonomy): Bacteria > Pseudomonadota > Alphaproteobacteria > Rhizobiales > Xanthobacteraceae > BOG-931. The sequence continues at coordinate 15,964 of CAWHSO010000002.1, read as the reverse complement.
TCAACCAGGTGATCAGCTCGGGCGCCGTCTTCGGCGGCAGATCGTTCTTGCCGACGATCCACAGCGGCGAGGCAGCCAAGAGCGCGACCGGCTGCAAGTCCGTGAAGATGTCGTAGTTGAGCGCGTAGATCGCCGGCGAGCCGACATGGCTCGTCCAATTGCCGATGCCGATCGTATAGCCGTCCGGGCTTGAGTGGACGACGCGCCCGGTCGCAATCGTGCCGCTGGCGCCGCTGGCGGTTTCGACCACCACGCTCTGGCCGAGAGAAGGCTGCATCGCGTCGGCCACGATGCGGGCCAGCGTGTCGGTCGGACCGCCGGGCGGAAAGCCGACCAGCATGGTGATCGGGCGCGTCGGATAGGTCTGCGCCTGCGCTGCCGCTGTGAATGCCAACAGCGCGACCAGCGCGCCGACCAAACGTTTCATGGCGATACCTTTGGTGTTTTTCCCTCGCCGTCATTGCGAGCGAAGCGAAGCAATCCAGCGCGGAGCAAGAGGACTGGATTGCTTCGTCGCGGAGCCTGTCATCGGGCCGGCCACTTTGGGCCGGACCCGTTCGCTCCTCGCAATGACGGTGACCAACGATGACACGGGTGTCGCCGGGCTGAAAGGCCGGAAAACGCTATCGTGACGAAGCGCCGCGCGGGCGATTGTCGGCCTCTTGGCACGTCGATTGACGCTTCCCACATAAGCCCTGTAACCATCCGCAAATGTTTGCATTTTTCGAACAATTCCTGACGCCGACGGCGGCGCCCGAGAACCCGGAGCCGCCGGGCGGGCTGATTGCGTTCCTGTGGCACTTTGCCCGCCAGGCGAAGTGGCTGTTCGCGGCGCTGTTTGTGATCGAGCTGTTCGTCGCGCTGTCCGACAGCGCGGTGCCGTGGTTCATGGGCCGCGTCGTCACCATGGTGACCAAGACGCCGCCCGATCAGTTCCTCGCCGCGAGCTGGCCGTGGCTGCTCGGCATGGCGGTCGTCGTCTTGATCGTGCGCCCGGTAGTGACGCTGACGCGCTACCTCATCACCAACCAGGCGATCGCCGCGCCGTTTACCGGCCTGATCCGCTGGCAATCGCACTGGCACGTGGTGCGCCAGAGCTGGGCGTTCTTTCAGAACGATTTCGCCGGCCGCATCTCCAACCGGGTGATGCAGACCGGGCCGTCGGTGCGCTCGACCTTGACCGCGACCATCACCACGGTCTGGTACATTCTAGTCTATGGTTTTTCAGCTATCGCGCTGACGGCTTCGGCGGATCGCTGGCTCGCGGTGCCGATCCTGTTGTGGTTCGCCGGCTATGCGGCGCTCCTGGTTTATTTCGTGCCGCGCATGCGCGAGCGCTCGAAGGTATCGTCGATCGCGCGATCGACTCTGATGGGCCGCATCGTCGACAGCTACACCAACATCCTCACCGTAAAGCTGTTCGCCCGCGCCCGCGAGGAAGACCAATATGTGCGCAACGCGGTCGATCAGCACGTCGACCTGTTCACCAAAGCGCAGCGCCTGCTCACCGCCTTCGCAGCCCTGCTCGACGTGCTCAATGCGCTGTTGATCGCGGGCTCCGGCGCCATCGCGCTGATGCTGTGGCGCTACGGCGCCGTCGAAGTCGGCGCCATCGCCATGGTGCTGCCGCTGACCTTGCAGCTCACCAACATGTCGCGGCAGATCGCCATGCGCATCACCGAGATTTTCGAGGATCTCGGCGTGGTGCAGGAAGGCATGCTGACCATCGCGCAGCCGCTGCAACTGCCCGATCCCGCCGGCGCGCTGCCGCTCACCGTGAGCGAGGGCCGCATCGATTTCCAAAACGTCAATTTCGGCTACGGCCGCGAGACCGGCGTACTTCAGAATTTCAATCTCGCGATAAAACCCGGCGAGAAGATCGGCCTGGTCGGCAGCTCCGGCGCCGGCAAATCCACCGTGGTCAATCTGTTGCTGCGCTTCTTCGATCTCGAAGACGGCGCCATCCGCATCGACGGCGTCGACATATCGAGCCTCACTCAGGAGTCGCTGCGCGCGCAGATCTCGGTGGTGACCCAGGATACGTCGCTCTTGCACCGCTCGATCCGCGCCAATATCCGCTACGGGAAGTCCCGAGGCGAGCGAAGACGACGTGGTTCGCGCCGCAAAGCTCGCGCACGCCCACGACTTTATTCTCGACCTCGAAGACTGGAATGACCGGCGCGGCTACGATGCCCATGTCGGCGAGCGCGGCGTGAAATTGTCGGGCGGCCAGCGCCAGCGCATCGCGATTGCGCGGGTCATTCTCAAGGACGCGCCGATCCTGGTGTTCGACGAAGCGACCTCGGCGCTCGACAGCGAAGTCGAAGCCGCGATCCAATCGAGCCTCGGCACCCTGATGCAAGGCAAGACCGTGATCGCCATCGCGCATCGGCTCTCCACCATCGCGCAGATGGACCGCCTGGTCGTGCTCGAGCACGGCCGCATCGTCGAGCAAGGCTCGCACCGCGAACTGATCGCCCGCGACGGCCGCTACGCCGCTATGTGGCGCCGCCAGGCCGGCGGCTTCATCGACGACGCCGGCGAGATGCAGGCGGCGGAGTAGGCACGAGGCGCGGCGCGCAACCCACCGCCCTCTGCAGGGGGTGAAGCATGTTCAAGCTTCACCGGGGCGAAAACGCGTCAAATCCATTTTGATTTGCTCGACGACATCATCCCAATGGCCAGCCTTCTCTTGTCGGTACAGCTTTACGGTCGGGTACCAGGGACTGTCGGCGCGTTGCAAAAGCCAGCGCCAGCAGGTGTCGAAGCGATTGAGGAGCCATACCGGTTTGCCCAAAGCTCCGGCCAAGTGCGCCGTCGAGGTATCCACGGAAACGACCAAATCCAGATTGTCCACCAGCGCCGCCGTATCTGAAAAATCGCGCAGCCGGCTGGTAAAGTCGATGATGTGAGGACCGTCCCAATGATCGCGTATCAAGGCTGCGAGCTCCAACTCGGCCGGCTCGCCTTTCTGCAGACTGTAAAAATCAATATTCGGATCCTTTAGAACAGCAAGCTTGGCCAGAGGAATGTCTCTGCGGCTATTGAAATTCCACGCTTCCGTTTGACCGGGCCTAAATCCTCCCGACCAAACGAGCCCCACCCTTGGTTTGTTTTTTTCACCAAGCTGTTCTTTCCAGGACAGCGATTTTTCGACGTTGCTTTTCAGATACGGGATGGTTGCCGGGATATTCGACAAGGTCGTCCCCAACGCCAACGGCAAGCTCAGTAACGGACAGTGATAGTCGAAATCCGGCGGCACCGCGTCAGGACCGACGATCCGGATCGCCGGACCGATCTGCTCCAATAGCTCAATGAGAGACTGCTGGACCGACAAAACGACCTTCGCGCCACGCGCTGCCGCGATCTTGGCGTAGCGGCAGAACTGTATGGTGTCGCCAAGTCCTTGCTCCCAGTAGATGAACAAGGTTTTTCCGGCGATGTCTTCCACACCGAGCCACGGCGGCTGGGCATAACAGCGAAGCCCGAGCGGCGCTTTGAGCCTTTTGCGCCATTCGAACTGACGCCAGCCTGGCTCAAAACGCCCCACCAGCAGGAAGCCAAGGGCTTGGTTCCAATGCGCTTCCGCATAGTCAGGCTTGAGCGCAATCGCGTTGTCGTAACTCGCCAGCGCCTCGTCGGGACGCCGCAACGCCATCAATGCAATGCCGCGGTTGTAATGCGCTTGCGCAAAATCCGGTTTCAGCGCAATCGCCTTGTCGTGGCTCGCGAGCGCCGCCTCGGGACGCTGCAATTCCCGCAGTGCATTGCCGCGGTTATTGTGTGCACCCGCGTGGTCTGGCTTGAGCCCGATCGCCTTGTCGCAACTCGCCAGCGCTTCCTCGGGGCGCTTGAGGTCCAGCAATGCGGCGCCGCGGTTATTGAACGCATCCGCATGGTCCGGCCTGAGCGCAATCGCCCGGTCGTAACTTGCCAGCGCGTCCTCGGGACGGTTCAGGTCGCGCAGTGCATTGCCGCGGTTATAGTGTGCTTCCGCGTCGTCTGATTTGAGCGCGATCGCCGTGTCGTAACTCGTCAGCGCGTCCCCGGGCCGTTTCAAGTCCCGCAGTGCAATGCCGCGGTTATAGTGCGCTTCCGCAAAGTCCGGCTTCAGCGCAATCGCCGTGTCATAACTCGCCAGCGCCTCCGCCGGGCGCTTCAGGTGCAAAAGCGCAATGCCCAGATTGCTGTGAGCGGCAGCCACGGTGGCGTTGAGCCGGATCGCCTTCGTGATCAGTTCGACGGCCAGTTCCGTTTTTTGGTTTGAGCGGCAATCACGCCGAGCAGATGCAACGCATCGAAGTGGTTTGGCTGCTGTTGCAACACTTCACTATAGATGCGCGCGGCGTCCGCCAGCTTGCCCTGCTGGTGCAGCGCAAGCCCCTGATTGAATGTGGCGTGGACTGCCGTCGCGGCAGATCCTGGGCTTGCGGCCGGGCATGACGCGTATCGGGCATCGCGGCTTCTTCTAGCTGTGTATCACCGACGCATCGGAACTGATTCAGATCGTGCGCCCAAACACTTTGGTGGGTCGCCAAATTGCCAATGCTTCACAAGATCAAATCAAGGTGATTGGCGGCCGCCTTGAATATGACCATAATCCTTCCTCGATCAACCGATGGAGTTACGCCAATCGACTTCGCGCTCACAGACCTGCAGCAATCGGTGCGCGCGGCGATCGAGAAGATCTGCGCGCGCTTTGGCGACGATTATTGGCTCGCGCGCGATCGCGACGGTGAGTTTCCGCACGAATTCCATCGCGCGCTGGCGGGCGATGGCTGGCTCGGCGTCTGCATCCCGGAAGCGTATGGCGGCTCGGGCCTCGGCATCACCGAGGCCGCGGTGATGATGGAGACCATCGCGGCGTCGGGCGCCGGCTTTTCCGGCGCCTCGGCGGTGCACATGAATATTTTCGGGCTCAATCCGGTCGTGGTCTATGGCAGCGACGAACAGAAGCGGCGCATGCTGCCACCGATCGTCGCCGGCAAGGAGAAGGCGTGCTTTGCGGTGACGGAGCCGAATGCCGGCCTGGAAACCGCCAAGCTGCAGACCCGCGCCGAGCGCCGCGGCGACCGTTATGTCATCACCGGCGCAAAAATCTGGACCACCACGGCGCAGATCGCCGACCGGATGCTGATCCTCACCCGCAGCGCGCCGATCGAGAACGGGCGCCGGCCGACCGACGGCCTGACCTTGTTCTTCACCGCGCTCGACCGCCGCTTCGTCGAGGTGCGCGAGATCGAGAAGATGGGACGCAAGGCGGTCGACTCCAATCAAGTGTTCATCGACGGGTTGGAGGTGCCGGTCGAGGACCGCATCGGCGAGGAAGGCCGCGGCTTCGAATATATTCTCGACGGCTTCAATCCGGAGCGCATCCTGGTCGGCGCCGAAGCGGTCGGGCTTGGCCGCGCCGCGCTGCGGCGTGCGGCGGCCTACGCCAAAGAGCGCACCGTGTTCGGCCGGCCGATCGGCCAGAACCAGGCGATCCAGCATCCGCTCGCCGAATGCTGGATGGAGCTGGAAGCCGCCGAGCTCATGGCGTTCAAGGCGGCCTGGCAATACGACAACGGCCTGCCCTGCGGCCCGGCGGCGAACGCCGCAAAATATCTCGGCGCCGAGGCCGGCTTCAAAGCCTGCCAGACCGCGATCATGACCCACGGCGGCTACGGCTACGCCAAGGAATATCACGTCGAGCGCTATTTCCGCGAAAGCATGATCCCGCGCATCGCGCCGGTGACGCCGCACCTCATTCTCTGCTTCATCGCCGAGAAAGTTTTGGAACTGCCGAAGTCGTACTAGTGGACACGGATCTCGACTATCATGCGACCGGCAAAGAGGCGGGGATGGCATTCGAGTTGGGGCTCTATACGTTCGGCGACCTGATGCCGAACGCGCAAGGCGGCAACGCGGTCGGCGCCCAACAGCGCCTTAAGGACATCCTCAGCGCAGCAAGACTTGCCGATGCGGCGGGTCTCGATGTCTTCGCGGTCGGCGAGCATCATCGGCTGGACATGGCGGTCTCCGCTACGACCGCGGTCTTGGCGGCGATCGCGGCGGTGACCGAGCGCATCCGTCTGGCGAGCGCCGTCACCATCCTCAGTACGGCGGATCCGGTCGTGGTGTTCGAGGAGTTCGCCACCGTCGACCTGATCTCCGGCGGCCGTGCCGAGATCATCGCCGGACGCGGCATTTTCACCGAATCGTTTCCGCTGTTCGGCTATGACCTTGCCAACTCCGACGATTTGTTCGCGGAAAAACTCGCGCTGCTGATGCGGCTCAACGCTGCCGAGCGCGTCACCTGGCAGGGCCGCTTCCGCTCCGCCCTGAAGGACGCGCCCATTCCGCCGCGGCCGGCGCAAAGCCGGCTACCGATCTGGGTCGGCACCGGCGGCACGCAAAATAGCATCGCCCGCGCCGGCGCGCTTGGTTTGCCGTTGGCGCTCGCCAATATCAGCGTGCCGCCGGCGAAGCTCGCGCCGCTCGCCGAGCTTTACCGGCGCACCGGACTGCAGGCCGGGCACGCCGCGGACACGCTCAAGGTCAGCATCGCCACCCACATGCACATCAGGGAAAATTCGCAAGATGCCCTGAACGCCTTTTATCCGTACTATGCCGGCTACTTTTTCACCCACACGCCGTCGCAATATCGCGCCCAGGAGGTCACGCGGGCCGATTATGACGAACGCGCCGCCCCGCACGGCGCGATCTTCGTCGGCAGCCCGCAGCAAATCATCGACAAGATCCTGTATGAGCGCGAGCTGTTCGGCCACCAGCGTTTCCTGGCGCAAATCGACATCGGCGGCCTGCCGTTTGCGGAAGTCGCCCGCGTAATCGAGCTGTTCGCCACCAAGGTCGCGCCGGTCATCCGCAATTTTTGATTTTGTCATCATCCGCGAAAGCGGATGATGACAGGAAAATTAAGGCAGCCCAGAAAGCGGCCCCGATCAGAACGAACATCGTATTGCTGCGCAAGCAGAAATGCTAAGCTCGCGCCAGCCTCCGGATTGATCCGGATCGCACGGACGAATTATGAAATGAACAGCTGACCGCACACTGAATAATGGGAGGATACAACGATGAAGCTTTACATGCACCCGGTATCGACCGCATGCCGCCCCGTGCGGCTGCTCATCGCCGAGAACGGCATCGCATGCGACGAGGAGACGGTCGATATTCTCCAAGGCGCCCACTATCAGGAGCCCTACGCCTCGCGCAATCCTAACCGCATGGTGCCGTGGCTCGAGGATGGCGATTTCCGCCTCACCGAAGGCTCGGCGATTCTCAAATATCTCGCCGACAAATACGACTTGCCGTCCTATCCGAAGGACTTGAAGAAGCGCGCCAAGGTCAATGAAGTGATGGACTGGCTCAACACCCAGTTCTATCGCGACTTCGGTTACGGGCTGGTCTACCCGCAGCTGTTTCCGCACCACAAGCGCCGCAGCGACGAGGCCCATGCCGGGGCCGTCGCCTGGGGGCAGCAAGGCGCCAAGAATTGGCTGCAAATTCTCAACGACCACTGGATCGGGCCGAAAAATCAATACCTCTGCGGCGACGAACTGACCATCGCCGACTATTTCGGCGCCGCCATCGTATCGATCGGCGAGCTGATCGATTGCGACCTTTCAGCCTATCCCAACGTCAAGCGCTGGCTCGACAACATGAAGAAGCTGAAGTCGTGGCACCAGGTCAACGAGGTGTTCAACGGCTTCGTGGCCGGCAATAAGGGCAAGGAGTTCGTACGCGCGTGAGCGCGGCGTCGCTCGGCAGCTTGAGCCGAAGCTATCACCACGGCGAAGGCCGGCCTTTGGTTTGGGGGAAGCAATGCGTCGAAGATTCAGCGCCGTTGCACTACTGATCGATCTCACACTCGCCGCGACGGCTGCACCGCGGATCGGCGTCGGCGCGCCGCTGCCGGCGGCGCAAGGCGAGAACCAAAGCGCTGTCGTGGCCAAGGCGCAGGCGGCGCTTGACGCCAAGCAATGGCCGGATGCGGAAGCGGCGTTGAAGCAACTGTTGTCAGCCGAGCCGCGCTGGGAATATTCACAGGCGTTGGGCGCCGCGCAGTTCAACCAGGGTCACTACGCGGATTCGCTCGACTCTTATCAACGGGCCATCGACTTGGCGCAGAAGGACTTGGCGCAAAAGGACCTGGCGGGGAAGAGCGCCAATGCGGCGGCTATCGCTCAGATGTATACGGCGATCGGCAACGCCGACTTGAAGCTGAAGAAGACCGACGCGGCCATCGCCGCCTACACCAAGGCGGCGACGCTCAGCCCCAATCCGGCCGTTGCCTACTTCAATCTCTGCGCGACCATGTACAACATGGGCCAGCCGGCGGCGAAGACCGTTGCCTTTTGCGACAAGGCGATTGCCGCCGATCCAAAAAAGGCCGATGCCTATTTCGTCAAAGGCTCCGCGCTGTACGGCGAGGGAGCATTGGACAAAAGCAACAAATTCGTCCCGCCGCCCGGCAGCGTGGAAGCGCTGAAGCAGTATCTCGTTCTTGCTCCCGACGGACCGCATACGCAGGACGTCAAGGCCATGCTCGATGCTTTGAAATGATACGCGCGCGAAAACGCCGCATCACAGCGGCGCGCGAAACACGAAGAACGCGCCGCCGGCGATCAGCGCAAAACCGACCACCTGATTCCAGGTGATCGCCTGCTGCAGATAGACCACCGAGAACACGCCGAACACCGTGAGGGTGACCACTTCCTGGATCGTTTTCAGCTGCGCCGCCGAATAGACGTTGCTGCCGTAGCGGTTCGCCGGTACCGCCAGGCAATATTCGACAAAGGCCAGCCCCCAGCTGATCAGGATGACCTGCCATAGCGGCACCTCCTTGTAGCGCAGGTGCCAATACCAGGCTGTGGTCATGAAGACGTTGGAGCCGATCAGAAGGATAATGGGATACGCATAGGGCGAGAGCATCGCGGAGGGCATGAGAACCTGCTGGGTTGGTGGCCTGGAAAAATATGCGCGTCGGATGGGAAGCTTGCCGCCCTCCACCCAACGGTCCGGGGTTTTCCGGGTTCCGGTCCATGTCGGCAAGGGTGTCGGCGACCCCGCTTCAAGGGTGGCGAGAATCCGTTAATCTGCGGCAGGCTGCCGCACCGAGGTCGTATTTCGCCGCTAAGCCGCCGCCATTGCGCTGAAGTTCTTGGCGCCGACGTCTTTGCGCCGATACCGAACCGGGAGCTTATGTAATGCGCCGTTCCTCTTCCGCCCCGACATTAATCCTCGCCGTTTTGACCGCCGCCACCCTTGCCGTCGCGCCCGGGCCCGATCTGGCCCAAGGCCAGCAAACGCAGCAGATCCTGCCGCTCAAGCCGCCACCGCCGCCGCCGATCAAGCCGTACACGCCGGTCGCGGCCAAGCCACCGGTGGCTTACGATGACGCGACCTTCGTCGCCTTCCGCAAGCAATTGTCCGACGTCGCCGCGAAAAAGGATCGCGCCGCGCTCGCCAAGCTGGTGGTGGCGCAGGGTTTCTTCTGGGTCCAGGACAAGGATCTTGCCGATCCGAAAAAGCCGGGCGTCGACAATCTCGCCAAGGCGATCGATCTTGCCGCCAAGGACGATTCCGGCTGGGCCACGCTCGGCGGCTATGGCAACGAGCCGACCGCCGCCGAATTGCCCGACCACAAAGGCGTGTTCTGTGCACCGGCCGATCCGGCCATCGATCCGCAAGCCTTCGAAGCGCTCGGCCAGGCGACGCAGACCGATCCGTCCGAATGGGGCTATCCGCTCAAGGACGGCGTCGAAGTGCACGCCGCCGCCCAGCCGAATTCTCCGGTCGTCGAAAAGCTCGGGCTCGACCTGGTGCATGTGCTGCCCGATACCGCGGCGTCGAGCGATCCCAATGCGCCGGCTTTCCTGCATGTGGCGACGCCGTCCGGCAAATCCGGCTTCATCGCCATGGATGCCATCGCGCCGCTCGGCGGCGACCAGATGTGCTACACCAAGGATGCCGGCGGCTGGAAAATTACCGGCTATCTCGGCGGCGCGAGCCAGTGAACGGTCATTCCGTCGCGACGAGGCACCATAATACTACTCCCGAATGTCGCTTGAGCCGCGATCACGCATTCGGGTATTGAAACGCCGCGGCGGCAGGAACAGAGTACGACAATGGCTCGACTGGGATTGAAGCGAGGGTGGCATAGCTTGGTGGCGTTGATCGGCGTGGCGATGCTGTGCGCCGTATCCGTCAGCGTGCCGGCGCAGCCGGTCTTTCAGTATCCGGAGACGATGAAAGACGTCGATCCCGGCATCGACCACGGCAACACCGACGCCGCCCTGCCCGATGAATTCAAGAAGCAGCGGGTGTTCTACCGCTCGCAGCAGCCGCCCGGCACCATCATCATCGATACGTCGGAGCGCCATCTCTATCTGATCGAGAACGAGACCTATGCCATCCGTTACGGTATTGGCGTCGGCCGCGACGGCTTCACGTGGCAGGGCCTGTTGCAGATTTCGCGCAAGGCTGAATGGCCCGATTGGCATCCGCCCCCGGAGATGATCGCGCGCCAGCCCTATCTGCCGCGCTTCATGGCCGGCGGCCCGGGCAATCCGCTCGGCGCCCGCGCCATGTATCTCGGCAACACCGTCTACCGCATCCACGGCACCAACGCGCCGGAGACCATCGGGCAGGCGGTGTCATCGGGCTGCTTCCGCCTGGTCAACGACGACGTGGCCGATCTCTACGAGCGAGTGAACGTCGGCACCCACGTCATCGTGCGGCAGAATTAGATCACGGTCATTACGTCTTTCTCAAATGTCATTGCCGGGCTTGATGTTTAGCCCGGGGACATCCCCGACGGGTGTTCGGGGACATGACCGACACATCATCATTGCATGGAATCGGCTTTCAGGGAGGCCATCCATGCCGTGGCGCGAGGTGTCGAAAGTGGACGAGCGGCGTGAGTTTGTGCGGCTGGCAATGCAGGAAGGAGCGAACCGGCGCGAGCTGTGCCGACGGTTCGGGATTCATCCTGACACTGGTTACAAGTGGCTGGATCGAGGAGTTGGCCAGGACGAGCTTGCCGATCGCTCTCGGCGGCCGCATTCGAGCCCGACGCGAACCGCAGCAGTGACCGAAGCCCGCATTCTGGCGCTACGCGATGCTCACCCGGCCTGGGGCGCTCGCAAGATCGCCCATTGTCTCGAGCGCGAGGAGACAACCTGTCCGGCGCATTCGACCGTGCACGAGATCCTGCGCCGGCACGGCCGGATCGTTGCGGCACCTGGTGGGCCTGCGGCGCAACATCGCTTCGAGAAGCCCGCGCCCAATCTGCTTTGGCAAATGGACTTCAAGGGTCACATGCCGCTGGCGAACGGCGGCCGATGCCATCCGCTGACCATTGTCGATGACCATTCGCGCTACGCGGTGGGACTGGAGGCTTGCGCCAACGAGCAAGCCGACACCGTGCGAAGCCGGTTGGAGCAGACCTTCCGCCGCTACGGGATGCCGGATGCCTTCTTCGTCGACAATGGAACGCCCTGGGGCAATTCATCCGGGCAGCGCTGGACCCGGTTGGGCGTGTGGCTTTTGAAACTCGGCGTCGCTGTTCTACACAGCCGGCCCTATCACCCGCAAAGCCGCGGCAAGAGCGAGCGCTTCCATCGCACGCTCAAGGCCGAAGTGTTCGCACTCAAGCGCTTCCGCGATCTTGCCGAGGTCCAGCGCGCCTTTGATCGCTGGCGAACGATCTACAATCTCGACCGGCCGCACCAGGCTCTCGATCAGCAGGTGCCGGCCAGCCGCTATCGGCCGAGCAACCGCGCCATGCCTGAACACCCGCAGCAGGTCGAATACGACGACGGTGAAATCGTTCGCCGCGTCGGCACCACCAAAGCCTACATCAGCTTCAAAGGGCAGCTCTGGAAAGTCCCGGAAGCCTTCTGCGGCGAAAGCCTCGCCATCAGGCCACGCGGGGCCGAAGGTCAATACGGCGTCTTCTTCGGTGCCTATGAAGTTGCAAACATCGACTTGACCCAACGCAAAAGTGTCGGTCATGTCTCCGAACAGGTGTCGATCATGTCCCCGGGCTAAACACTTGTCCCGGCCATCCACGTCTTTAGGCTTGCGCCGAGATGAAGTCGTGGATGCCCGCGACATAGGCGAGCGAAGCGACGCCGTTCTTCGAACGGCTATGCGCGGGCATGACGAGCTATCACGCTCGCTTGGCTACTGCGCGCGCTGAGCGGCCGTGTTGACCGACTGCGCGGTCTGGCCGAACAAAATCGCGCGTTCTTCCGCGGTGCGGATGCCGCCCTGGCCGGGATTGATCTTGGGCGTCCACTCGTAGGCCTTGACCACCGCGGGCCGCGCCTTGATGGCTTCGAACCAGCGCTGCAGATTCGGGAAGTCGGACAATTTCTGGCCCTGGCGCTCCCACGGCACGACCCACGGATAGCTCGCCATGTCGGCGATCGAATAATCGCCGGCGAGATAAGGCCGGTCGGCGAGCCTTCTGTCCATCACGCCGTAGAGCCGGTTCACTTCGTTGCGATAGCGATCCATCGCGTATTGCAATTTCTCCACCGCATAATTGCTGAAGTGATTGTTTTGCCCGGCCATCGGACCGAGGCCGCCCATCTGCCAGAACAACCATTGGATCGCCTCGGTGCGGCTGCGCAGGTCGTTGCCGGCGAACTTGCCGGTCTTGTCGGCGAGATAGAGCAGGATGGCGCCGGACTCGAACACCGCGATCGGCTTGCCGCCGCCGGCCGGATCGTGATCGACGATGGCGGGGATGCGGTTGTTCGGCGACACCGCCAGAAACTCCGCCTTGAACTGCTCGCCCTTGCCGATATTGACCGGGATGAGCTTGTACGGCAGCCCGGTTTCTTCGAGGAAAATCGTGATTTTGTGGCCGTTCGGCGTCGTCCAATAATGTACGTCGATCATGACAAACCTTTACGTGATGAGGGTGGTGAGTGCGCAGTCTAGCGTTCGCCTAGCGAAAATTTAACCCCTGCGGGCGCATTTGTGTCCCTCGTGTCCAGCACCCCTGCCTATGCGACGCCCGGCGCACTGACCGCCCCCGCGACGACAAATTTTTTCGTCGCCGCGGTGATCCTCGGCCTGTTCGTTCTCTCGGCTGGGCTGAGCGCGGAACGCAAGGCAATTTCGGCCGGCTTCGACGAGGTGGCCCACACCTCTTATGTGGCGCATATCCAACGTACCGGCGACGCTTGGCCCGACCTGACATCGATGCGGCTTCTCGACCCGCAAACTTTCCAATTCACCGGCAAGGCCAATTACCTCAATCATCCGCCGCCGTTCTACGACCTGCTCGCGGTTTTGGGACCGCGGCTCGAGGGCCGGCCGCAGGCGCTGCTGGCGCATCGCCTGATCGATATCGCCATCGCGGCCATGGGCTTTGCCGCGCTGCTCGGCCTCGGCCTCGCCGCGCGTTTTCCGCGGCATGAATTCTACGCCTTCGCCGTGCCGCTGGCGTGCATTCCGGTGCTGGTGCCGATCGCCGGTGCCGTCAACAACGACAATCTGGCATTTCTCGGCGGCGCCGTGGCGACGCTCGGCGCCTGGCAGCTTGTCGCGACCGATCGCACCGGCTGGCTGGCGGTTGCGCTGCTCGGTTTGATCGCGGCGAGCTGGGCCAAGCTGACCGGACTCCTGCTGATCGGCCCGATGCTCGGCGCCATCATCGCTTATTTGCTATGGCGGCAGCGATTGAGTTGGAGCGCGCTTATGCCGATCGCGCTCGCGTTCGCGCTCGCCGCCGCGCCTTACATTATATACGCCGCGCAATATGGCAGCCCGACGCCGCAGACGCCGGCGCAGATCGCGCTCCTGCAAGACGGCGCCCACACCGCCGGCTGGGCCGACCTGCCGCGCAAATCTTTTGCCGCCTACATCGTTTATTTCGTCATCGCCTTCATCGCCGATTGGATGCCGGCGCTCGGCGAGCGCAACCTGTTGCAATATTCCATGCTGGCGATCCCGGTGGCGGCGCTCGGCTGCTCCCTCGCCGGCATCGCGCTATCGCTGCGCCGGCTGTGGCACCGCCACGAAACCGCACTCGACATCGTCGTGATCGCCGGAACGATAGCGCTCGTCGCGACCTTTGCGATCCACGTCACCTACAGCTACGGCCGGCACCTTGCGACCGGATGGATGATGGACGCCTATCCGCGCTATTACCTGCCGCTCGCCGCCATCGTGCCGCTGGCCGGGCTATCGCTGCTCGCCGCCGTGACAGCGCCACGCTGGCGCGCCGCGCTGCTGGCGTTCCTGATCGCCGGGCCGGCGGTCTTCCGCGTCTTTGGTGCGCCGCTCGGATAGGCTAGGCTCGTGCCCTCATCGCAGGAACGAGCCAAAACATGATCACCGAAATCGCCCAGATCGACGTCAAACCCGGCATGGAAGCCGAATTCGAAACCGGCGTGAAAAACGCCGCGCCGGTGTTCCAGCGCGCCAAGGGCTGCCACGGCCTGGAGCTGCAGCGCTCGATCGAGAAGCCGAGCCGCTATCGGCTGTTCGTCAAATGGGGCACGGTGGAAAATCACACCGTCGATTTCCGCGGCTCGGCCGACTTCCAGGAATGGCGCAAGCACGTCGCTCATTGTTTTGCTTCGCCGCCCGAGGTGGAGCACGTCAACCAGGTGCTGAAGGGGTTTTGATCCGCGCGTCATTCCCGCGAAAGCGGGAATCCATACTCACGGTCGAAGCAACTCTTGCACAGGCGGTGGTTATGGGTCCCCGCTTTCGCGGGGACGACGTCACGCCCTTACCTGCTCCACATTCGCAATCCGGTTCGGCACGCCAAACTCGCGGCGGCAGACTTCGGCCAGCGCGGCGACGCCGGCGCGGATGGCTTCGTGGGATGGATTGGCGAAGCACAGCCGGGTCCGGCTTTTGCCGTAAGCCTTGTCGGTGGTCCATTCCGGCCCCGGATTGATGGCGACGCCGGCGGCGAGCGCCGGCTGATAAAGTTTCAGCGTATCGACCTCGTCCGGCAGTTTGACCCAGAGGAAAATGCCGCCTTTCGGATCGTCGAATTCCGCCGCGGTGCCGAACTGCTCGTTGAGCGCGTCCATCAATGTTTCGAGTTTCTTGCGCAGGCCGCGCGTCAATGCCGGCACGTGTTCGTCGAAATGCGCCGGGCAGAATTCGCCCAAAACCATCTGCTCCAGCGCGCCGGAGCCGGCGTCGGTTTTGATCGCCAGCATGCGCGCGATGAGGCTCCAGTCGGCGACGATGTAGCCGACGCGCAGCGCCGGCGCGATCGATTTCGAGAACGAGCCGATATGGATGACGCCGCCGTGCTTGCTCATGGCGTGCAGCGCCGGCGGCCGCTTTCCGTCCCAGATCAGGTCGGAATAGCAATCGTCCTCGAAGATCGGCACGCCGTGTTGTTCGGCGAGCCGCAGCATGTCCAGCCGGCGCGCCTCGCTCAAAATCGTGCCGGTCGGATTTTGCACGGTCGGGACGGTGTAGACGTATTTCGGCCGGATGCCGCGGCGCTTGAGATCGTCGAGCGCGGCCGCGAGCGCGTCCATGCGCATGCCGTCGCCATCGAGTGGAATGCCCACGGCGTTGACGCCGAGCCGGGTCCAGCGATTGAGCGCGCCCTGATAGGTCTCGGCCTCGGTGACGATGGTATCGCCGCGCGCCAGCAGGATGCCGTTGACCAGATCGAGCGCCTGCAGCGAGCCCGAGGTGATCAGGATCTCGCCGGCGTCGCAGCTGATGCCCGCGGTGCGCTTGAGCTTTTGCGCCAGAAACTCGCGCAGCCGGCGGTAGCCTTGCGGGCCGCTTTCCAAGCCGTAGGTCGCCAGCGTCCGGCCTTCGCGCGTCAGCACGTCGTTGGCCGCCTTGACGATCGCTTCGAGCGGGATTTGCTCGCCGTCGTTATGGCCGCCGGTAAAATTGTATTTCGGGAAGCCATTGAATTTAACAGCCGGCGGCGGCAACCCAGGCGCCAGCAGCGGCGCGA
>CAWHSO010000001.1:0-668754 GCA_963831975.1 uncultured Alphaproteobacteria bacterium | reverse complement strand
TCAAGCGGGTCTATCTCGCATCCGACATGCCGAAAGTGATGTCGTGGAAAAAATTCCTCAAGCGCGGCTATTTCGTGGTGCCGGCCGAGAAGGAGAAGCTGCGCGCGCCGGTGTCGTTCCGCTGGTTCTTCGAAAACCGCAAGAAAGACGTGCCGGAGGCGCAGCCGCTGCCATCCGACTACACCGAAGAATATCTGCGCGGCTTGCAGACCCAATCCGGCAAACTCGAATTCGAATGCAATTCGCTTAAGCGCTTTCACGATCCGGAGCGGCCGCCGATCGTCAAATACGAGCCGTCATGGGAGGGCGCGCATTCCGGCGAATTGTTCGAGCGTTTTCCGCTGCAACTGCTCACGCCGCACTCCAAATATTCGTTCCATACCCAGGGCGACGGCAAGGATCCGTTCCTGCTCAATATCGAGGACCATCGCGTCAAGGTCGACGGCTACTATTACTGGATCGTGCGCCTCAATGCCGACGACGCCAAGGACCGCGGCATCAACAAGCACGACCTGATAAAAGTGTTCAACGACCGCGGCGCGGTGATTTGTGCCGCGTTGCCGACCCAGCGCCTGCCGCGCGGCGTCGCCCATGGCTACGAGTCCTCCGCCATCTACGACCCGATGGGCGAGCCGGGAAAATCCGTCGATCGCGGCGGCTGCCTCAACCTGCTCACGCCCGAGCGCACCCAGACAAAATCCACCCACTCGCTCGCCGGCGCCAATTCGCTGGTGCAGATCGAGCTGTGGGACCGCCGCATCGAGCACATGTCGGCGGCGTTCGCGGCGATGGAGAAGGACAAGGAAATCAAGCGCACGCTTCAAGGAAGCCAACCTCGTGCCGGCGAAATAAATCATGAAAAAATGGAACATGATCATCGACGTGGCCGAGTGCACCAATTGCAATCTGTGCACGCTGTCCGCCATGGACGAATATGTCGGCAATGATTGGCCGGGCTATTCGGCGCCCATGCCGAAACACGGCCATAAGTGGATCAACATCTTGCAGAAGGAACGCGGCCAGATCCCGATGATCGACATCGCCTACGTTCCGACCATGTGCAATCACTGCGACGACGCACCCTGCATCAAGGCGGCGCCGCAGGGCGCCATCAAGAAGCGCAAGGACGGCATCGTCATCATCGATCCGGTGAAAGCCAAGGGTCAGAAGCAGATCGTCGACGCCTGCCCTTACGGCCACATCTGGTGGAACGAGGAGCAGCAGCTGCCGCAGGCCTGGACGTTCGACGCCCATCTGATCGACCAGGGCTGGGAGCAGACCCGCGGCCAGCAATCCTGCCCGACCGGCGCCATGCGCGCCATCAAGGTCGAGGACGAGGAGATGGCGCGCATGGCGCGCGACGAACATCTCGAAGTGATGAAGCCGGAGTTGAATGCAAAGCCGCGCGTCTATTATCGCAACCTGTGGCGCTATTCCAAATGCTTCATCGGCGGCTCGGTGGCAGAGACCAAGAACGGCGTCGTCGATTGCGTCGAGGGCGCCAGCGTGCAGCTGGTCAAGGACGGCGTTTCGGTGGCGGTGACGACGACCGACAATTACGGCGACTTCAAATTCGATAAGCTCGACGAGAATTCAGGCCGCTATGTGTTGCAGATTTTCGCCGGCGGCCGGTCCAAGACCGTCGAAGCCAATCTCGGGGTGAGCATCAATCTCGGCGAGATCATGGTGTAATCGCCGTCGTCATCCGCCGCGCGACGCTGCGGTCGCGCGCCTCGCTCGCGCATTTGGCCATGTGAACATCTCGATTGATCGCCTGCAGGTTCGGCAAGCCCCAGTAGGCGAGCAGCGCCGGCCACGGCGTGTCGCGATGCTCGCCCCAGACCTGGAACAACGGCACGCGGTGATCGATCTCGGCGGTCTTCCACAGGCGGCCGCCGCTTTGGCCGCAACGGCGCGCCTGCAAGCGGCGCAGCAGACGCGCTTCGCCGCTCGGTGCATTCCAGAACTGCCAGGCGATCACGCAGGCGCAGTGCCAGTTGGCATTCTTGTTGGGGCCGCCACCCCATAGATCAACATGCCAGCCAAAACGGAAGACCGCCTGACCGCATACGCAGCAAAAACCGGGACCGCGGGCGTATTTGGCTTCGCGATAGGGCGCAGGCGGCATGCGGAATGTGGCCGGCAATCCGCTCTTGCGATTGCCGCCCAGGCGCCAGGTCCAGGTATCGGGCGCGCCGCTCTTGCCCGCGAGCGCCCGCGCCAGCCGATCGGCGCGCAGCGGATGCGCGCGCCAATAGGAGTCGATCGCGAGCCGCGGCGTTGGCGGCACGAACGGGCGGCCGAGCGCACGCCGCAATACGCCGCCCGGAAAAATCTGCGGCAAGGCGCGCTGCAGACGCGCGACCGATTGGCGGTTTCTTTCCGCTTTCAGGTCTTGCCATTCGGACATCGCGTCCCCCCGGATCGCCAATATGGTGCCCGCAAAGCCCTAAACCTTCGTCACCGCCGCAGGGTGAGGTTCGGCGCAAGCCGAATTGCGAGATCGACATAACGCTGAAATAATGGCCCCGGTTGTGGGGGAGGAATCATGCGCGGATTGCTATGCGCGTTGCTGATCGGGCTTGCTCCAATGCTGGCCCCAATGCGGGCCTATGCGGCCGAGCGACCCGACTGGGCCTTCCCGGCGACCGACAAGGTGCAGCCGCCGCTGCCGCCCGACGACCAGCCGCACACCGTGCCGGGCAGCGACAAGTCCTATACGCGCAAACAGATCGACGATCTGTTCAATCCGCCCGATTGGTACCCCGACATGCATCCGCCGATGCCGCAGATCGTCGCCCATGGCGAAGGCACCACGGTGCGCGCCTGCGGCTCCTGCCACTTGCCGACCGGTACCGGTCACGATGAATCAGCCTATATCGCGGCGCTGCCCGTGGGCTATTTCGTCCGTGAAATGATCGACTTTAAAAGCGGCGCCCGCAAAGGCTCTGGCTCGATGACGACGATCGCCAAGGCGATCAGCGAAGAGGATGTGCGCGCTGCCGCCGATTATTTCGCCGCGCTCAAGCCGCGGCCGTGGATCCGCGTGGTCGAGACCGATACCGTGCCCAAGACCTATGTGGGGCCCGGCAACAAAAGGCTGCGGCTGCCCGGCGGCGAAACGGAGCCGATCGGCAACCGCATCATCGAAATCCCGGAGGACGAAGCGGTCGTGCTCAACCGCGATCCCCGCTCCGGCTTCGTTGCCTTCGTGCCCAAGGGCAGCATCGCCAAGGGTCAGGCGCTGGTCACGACCGACACCGACAAAACCGTGCGCTGCGCCATCTGTCACGGCCAGACCTTGCGCGGGCTCGGCGAAGTGCCGCCGATCGCCGGCCGGCAGGCCAATTACGTGGTGCGCCAGCTGTTTGGCATTCAGGACGGCACGCGCGGCGGGATTTCGACGGCGCTGATGCAGCAGGTGGTGGAGCGGCTCACCGTCGACGATATGCTCGCCATCGCGGCCTACACGGCGTCGCGGCAGCCGTAGCTCCCGTCATTCCGGGGCGCGAACGAAGTTCGCGAACCCGGAATCCATAAACACGATTCTCTCCAGGAAGAATCTCAGAGCCGATTCCGCAGCGGCGGTGGTTATGGATTTCGGGTTCGCCGCTGCGCGGCGCCCCGGAATGACGACTACTCCGGCGGCGTGCCGTTGGCGGCCAAAACCTCGCCGGCGAGATAGAGCGAGCCGGTGATGAGAACGCGCGGCGCCGGATGCAGGTCGAGCTTGCCGGCGACCGTCAGCGCGCTCTCCACATTGTCGCGGGCGATCGCCGGAATGCCGATGGATTGCGCGATGCCGGCCAGCGCCTCGGCCGGCACCGCTTTGTCCTGATGGATCGGCACGGCAATGACGCGGCGCGCCAGGCCTGAGAAATTGCGCAAGAACCCCTCCAGTCCTTGGTCGACAGCATGCCGACCACCAGCACCAGCGGCCGCGACACGCGGTCCTCGAGATCGGCCAGCGCATCGGCGACGGCGCGGCCGCCGTCGGCATTGTGGCCGCCGTCGAGCCACAGCTCGCTCTCCGGCGGCAGCAGGGCGGCAAGCCGGCCGTGGGCGAGACGCTGCATGCGCGCCGGCCATTCGACTTGGACCATGCCGGCCTCGAATGCCGCGACCGGAAGCTTCAAGCCGGCCGCGCGCAGGGCGGCGATCGCCGTGCCGGCATTCTCGAACTGATGGCGGCCGTAGAGTTTTGGCGCCGGCAGATCGAGGAGCCCGTCATTGTCCTGATAAACCAGGCGCCCGCGTTCCTCGGTCGCGGTCCAGTTCTCGCCGGCAATGCTCAGCGGCGCCCGCATGCGGCCGGCCTGCCGCTCGATCACCGCCAGCGCCTCGCGCACTTGGCTGGCGATCACCGCCGGCACGCCGCGCTTGAGGATGCCGGCCTTTTCGGCGGCGATCTGCTCGATGGTGTCGCCGAGGAAATCGCGGTGATCGACCGACACCGGCGTGATGACGCTCGAGAGCGGACGCTCGACCACATTGGTGGCGTCGAGCCGGCCGCCGAGCCCGACTTCGAGAAGCAGAATGTCGGCGGGATTGCGCGCGAACAAGACAAACGCCGCGGCGGTCTCGATCTCGAACACGGTGATCGGCGCGTCGCCGTTCCTGGCTTCGCATTCGGCAAGTGCCTCGGCCAGCGCGGCATCCTCGACGAACTTGCCGCCGCCCTCTCGCGCGATGCGAAAGCGCTCGTTGAGCCGGACCAGATTGGGCGAGGTATAGACGTGCACGCGCTTGCCGGCCGCTTCGAGAATCGCGCGCATGAACGCGATGGTCGAACCCTTGCCGTTGGTGCCGGCGACATGGATCAGCGGCGGCAGTTGCCGTTCCGGGTGATCGAGCGCGGCGAGCAGGCGCTCGATGCGATCGAGCGACAGATCGATGCGCTTGGGATGCAGCGCCAGCAGTCGGGCGAGAATGGCGTCGACCGCCGTCGCGCCGGGCACGTGGCGCGCTCACGCCGGCGCCGGCAGGCTCGCGCGCGATTGCGGCACACTCGCGGGCGCCTTGGTCAACAGCCGGCACAGTTTGGCGATCGTTCCCCGTATCTCATGGCGATGCACCACCATGTCGACCATGCCGTGGTCGCGCAGGTATTCGGCCTTCTGGAAACCGTCGGGAAGCTTTTCGCGGATGGTCTGCTCGATGACGCGCGGGCCGGCAAAGCCGATCAGCGCGCCGGGCTCGGCGATATGCACGTCGCCGAGCATCGCATACGACGCGGTGACGCCGCCGGTCGTCGGATTGGTCAGCACGACGATGTAGGGCCGACGCGCCTCGCGCAGCCGCTGCACCGCGATGGTGGTGCGCGGCAATTGCATCAGCGCCAGGATGCCCTCCTGCATGCGCGCGCCGCCCGAGGCCGCGAACAGCACGAACGGACAGCCCTTCTCCACCGCGGTGTCGAGGCCCTTGATCACCGCCTCGCCCGCCGCCATGCCGAGCGAGCCGCCCATGAAATCGAAATCCTGCACGCCGATGACGGCGGCAAGGCCGTCGAGCCGGCCGAAGCCGAGCTTCACCGCATCGTTGAGGCCGGTCTTGTTGCGCGCGTCCTTCAGTCGATCGACATAGCGGCGCTCGTCGCGGAATTTCAGCGGGTCGACCGGCACCTCCGGCACGGCGATGTCGAACCAGGTCTGGTTGTCGAACATCGCCTTGAGCCGCGCCGCGGCGCTCATGCGCATGTGGTAGTTGGAGCCGGGAATGACGAACTGGTTGGCCTCGACGTCCTTGTAGAACACGAGTTGCCCGGTCTCCGGGCACTTGATCCACAGATTGCTCCGGCGCCTCGCGGCGCAGGATGCTGCGGATTTTCGGCCGCACGACGTTGGAGATCCAATTCATCGCGTTCACTCGCCCGGTGACCGTCACAAGAATATAGGCACGCGGCCTATTTGCGCAATTCGTCGAGCGCCCCCTTGAGCGAATAAGACGACAATAGCGTGTCGACCATGCCGGTGGCGGCGTCCCAGTTGAAGGTGCGGAAACTGTGGCCCGAGGTGACGAAGCGGGCGCCGGCATAGAACATCTCGTATTGCGTATGGCGCGAGCCGAATTCGGAGCCGATCGCGTCCCATGCGGCTTTGAGCACCTTGACCTTGTGCTCCGGCTCCATGGTCGCCGAGCGCTGGGTCTTGCGGATGATGGCGTCGAGCTCGGCATTGCCGAAATCGGCCGCCGACGACGGCAGCATGATCAGCGCGCCGCCGGCGAGATCGCGCACGCTCTGCACGAAGCGCGGATAGAGCTCCTGGGTGATGACCTGCGCCGCGTACATGTAGTGCTTGTTCGGCACGTACCATTCGCCGACCTGCACGCCGGACGCCTCCATGCCCGACAGCATGGAATTGACCATGCCGACTTGCGCCGCCAGCGTGCCGAGCTGCTCGGTCACGGACGGAATGCGCGTGGTGCCGATGGCTTCGGTGACGCGCCGGGCGAGCCCGGCCAGGAACGTCAGCTTCACCGTGAGCCGGATCTGCGCCTGATAGTTCTGATAGACGTGCGAGGGCGTGTCGTGGAATTGCGCCCGGCACATGTCGGTGTCGCGATGCACGAAGACGCGGTCCCACGGCACCTTGACGTCGTCGAAATACATCAGCGCGTCGTTCTCGTCGAAGCGCGACGATAGCGGATTGTCGAACACCGACACTGCGTGCGCCTCGTAGGATTTGCGCGACAGCACGCGCAGACCCTTGAAGCGTTCATCGGCAGCGCGCAGGAAAACGCGATGTCCTCCTCGCCGGGCTTGAGCGGCTGCATATTGGCGACCAGCAGCTCGTTGGCCATGACCGCGCCGGTGCCGAGCATCTTGGCGCCGCGGATGGTGATGCCGGTCGAATCCTCGTCGACGATGCGGGCGACCAGGTCCTCGGCCTGCTGGCCCCAATCCTTGGTGCGCTCGGCCTGGGGATTGATGATGACGTAGCTGACGTAAAGGTCGTTGTGGCGGGCATAATCGAAATAGTCTTCGACCGCCTTGGCGCGCGCCGGCACCGTGCTTGCGGAACACCTCGATGCCCATGCGCTGGCCGACCAGCGACGACGACAGATGGTCCGGCGAGCGGCCGCAGAAGCCGCAACTCAGCGCCGCCCAGGCCTGCAAGGCCTTGCGCCGCTGCACCAGCTCCTCGTAGTTGCGCGGCATCTGCCAGCCGCGATTGACCCGGCGGTTGGAGCCGTCCGGCTGAAACGTCATCAGCTCGATGTTCTCCGGCTGCGCCTGGAAGTCGTAAAGCTCGGCGGCGGCCAGCACCGCGTTACGGAACGCCGGATGTTCGGTGACGTCGGCGACCAGTTCGCCGTCGATATAGACGGCGCGGCCGTCCCTGAGCGACTTGATGTGCTCGGCGCCGGTCCTCATGTTCGTCATCGCTCCCTCCCCGCACGCGACTGCCTTAGCGCGTCACCAGCGCGACGCCGATCGCGACAATGACCGCCGCCATGCCCTTTTGCGCCAGTTCGCGGCCGGACAAATTCTCGCGGCCAAAGCCGGGAAAGAAAACGCTGAGCACGATGCCGAATGCGAACACAAACAACGTCGTCGTCGAGCCGATGGCCTGCACGATGCTCAACGGCGCGAACAGAAGCGCATAGCGATTGCCCAAGCCGCCGCCGAGATTGATGAGCTCGTTCGAGGCGTTGATCGACAACAGCGCGGCGGTGTTGGCGCGCACCAGCGCGATGAATTGCCGGCGATAGGACGGGATCATGAGCAGCGCCGCACCGAAAATCGCCTCGCCGACGAACATCCAGAACGTGGTGGTCCAGAACTCGACCTTGATGGCAAAGACCTTGAAGATCAGGCTCGCCAGCGCCATGATAAGCCGCAAGCCAGCATCAGCATCGCCAGCCTCGCCTTGAACATCTTCACTGCTTTGGCCGAATGCGGATGCGAGACGAACAAGGCGCCGACGATGATCATGACGCCGCCGGCCATCTGCCGCGGCGACAATGTTTCGCCGAGCACGAGATAAGCCAGCACATAGCCGAACAGCGGCGACGCTCTGGAAAAACGGCGCCACCACGGACGCTTCCTCGTTCTGCAACGCCCGCAGATAAAGCAGCATCGCGCCCATGTAGAGGATGCCGGCAAGCACGATCAGCGCGATGCTGCCGACGCTCGGACTCGGTGACCGTCGGCTCGAAGTACCAGATGAACGGCAGCAGCAGCACGCCGACCAAGGCCGTGAACAGCAGCATCACGGCGACGTCGCTGTGCTTGAAAAAACGCTCGACCAGATACTTGTCCAAATGCACCGAGATGGCCCACAGCACCGGGCCGGAGAACGCGAAGAAGAGCCAAGAAGGGGCCAGAGACAGCGCTCACTCTCCCGTGGCGCGGTGGCCGAGCGCGTGGCTCGCCTGGCGCTCCGACGGCGGATCGACGTGCAGATCGATGACGCAGACGCCGCCCTTCTTGAGCACGTCGACGCCGCTGCGCGATCGCCGGCTTGACGTCGGACGCCTTGGTCACCGGCCCGATGCCGACCGCGCCCTGCGCCTCGGCGAGCTTGGCGATATCGGGCATCGGGTCTTCCAGCCGCAATCCGATCCAGCGGTTCTTCACTTCGCGGCCGCGGGTGCGCGCCACGTTTTCCTGGTGCAGTTCGTCGTTGAAATAGGAGCGGTTGTTGTTGACCAGGACCAGCAGCGGAATGCGATGATGCGCCGCGCTCCAGATCGCGGTGGCGCCCATGCAGAAGTCGCCGTCGCCGAGCATCGAGATCGCGTAGCGGCCCTGGTCGTGCAGCGCGAGCGCCGAGCCGACCGACAGGCCGGGGCCCGATCCCAGGCCGCCGCCGCCGTCCTTGCCGAGATAGGCCATGCCGTTCTGCAGCGGCCAGATGTCGAACGGCCAGCCGCGGCCGAGCGTGCAGAACGTGACGTTCTCCGGATCGTTGAACTGATCGCGCAACGCGGTCGCGACCTGCTCCATGCTGATGGCGGCGCCGTTGCCGGCCTTGGTCTTGGCCGGCACCTTTACCTTCCACGGATTCTTGCGGCCGGTGCCGAGCGCGTCGTTGAGCTCGGCCACGACGACGTCGGCGGTCGACGCCATCGCCACGTCGACCGGCGGCAGCGCCTGATATTCCATGTTGGCGCCGGTATGCAGATTCTGGTCGAGCGAACAGGCGATGATTTTCGCCGTCACCTTGCCGGCGTTCTTGGCCTGGCGCAGCGCGCCGCCGAGATCGACCCAATCGAGCGCGACGATGACATCGGCTTCGCACAGCAGTTCGCGCGCATCCTTGCCGAGCACGTTGAACGGCGGACAGTAATGCGCCGGATGATCGGTCGGGAACGCCGCGCCCTGCTTGAGGTCGGTGACGCACGCAGGCGCCGAGCCGCTCGGCGAGTTTGATGCGCGGCGCCCAGTATTCGGCTTTGCGCGAGCCGCGGCCGAACATGATGACGGGCCGCTGCGCGCCTTGCAGCAGCGCCACCGCCTCGTCGACCGATTGCTTGCGACGGCCGCGGCGGCTGCGGCGGCCTGAAGCGCGTCACGTCGGGCCATTCCGGCTCCTTGTCGAGTTTTTGTTCCTGGAAGCCGGCATCGAGACAGATATAGACCGGCGCCGTCGGCGCCGAGCGCGTCAGCATGATTGGCGCGCATCATCGATTCGACCAGCGCGTCGGGCGAGGTCGGCTGGTCGTCCCATTTGATGATGGAGCGGATATAGGCGCCCTGATCGCGCGAGGTGTGAATCCAATCGATCCACGGCCGGCGTTTCTCGGCGGCGACCGGGCCGGTGGCGCCGAGCACGAACATCGGCGCGCGGTCGCACCAGGCGTTGAACAGGCTCATCATGCCGTGCAGCAGGCCGACATTGGAGTGCAGCACGCAGGCCATCGGCTCGCCGGTCGCCTTGGCATAGCCGTGCGCGATCGAGACCGAATGGTCCTCGTGCAGGCACAGGATGATGCCGGGATTCTCGTTGCCGAGATGATTGACGAGGCTGTCGTGAAAGCCGCGATAGCTCGCGCCGGGATTGAGGCTGATATAGCGGATGCCGAAACGCCGCAGCATCTGCGCCGCGATATCGCTGCCCCAGGCCACGCGGCTGTCGGGTTTTCCTTCCAGTCGGTCAAGACGCATTCGCAACGCTCTCCATCGCATGCAAGCCGGCGTCGCCGGCGCGAGCATAGCCGGCCGGGAGAAATACGATACCAGACGAGCGCAAGACCAGAGCGGTTGACGACGGGGAGCAAGCGTGGCGGGCAGTGACAGCGTGTTGCGGTCGCCGGCGAGCATGTTGCGGGCCGCATCGGTGGCGATCGTCGGCGCCTCGGAGCGGGCGCGCTGGGCCAGCCAGATTTTCGCCAATCTGCGCCAGTTCGGCTATGGCGGCCGCATCCATCTGGTCAATCCGCGGCAGCAGACGGTGTTCGGCGAACGCTTGTTTCCCGTCGCTGCGCGACATCGCCGCGCCGGTCGATCATGCCATGGTGATCGTGCCGGCGGCGAATGTCGCCGACGTGCTGACCGACGCCGAAGCCGCCGGCGTCAAATCGGCGACGATCTATGCGTCGGCGGTCGGCGACGGCGAAAGCGAAGCCGTCGCGGGCGCGCGGCGCCTGGCTCAAGAATTTTCTCGCCACCAGCCAGCTTGCGCGTCAGCGGCCCGAACTGCATGGGCTCCTATAGCTATCGCGAGCGGCTGTTCGCCTATCCCAACACCGAATTGTGCAGCGTGCCGCCGGGCCCGGTCGGCGGCATTTTCCAGTCCGGCGGCACGCATGCAGTTCTGGCTCAAAAGCGCGGCCGACCGCGGCTTGCGCTTTTCCTATGCGGTGTCGTCGGGCAACGAAGCCGATCTCGATCTCGCCGACTATCTCGATTTCATGGTCGACGATCCGCATACCAAACAAATCGTGCTGTTCATCGAAGGCATTCGACGGCCGCAAGCTTTCATGCGCGCCGCCGCGCGCGCGCTCGAAGCCGGCAAGCCGGTGCTGGCGATCAAGACCGGCGCCACGGCGAAATCGCGCATCGGCGGCGCGCTCGCACACCGGCGCCATCGGCGGCGACTATGCCGCCTATCTGGCGATGTGCGAGCGCTACGGCATCGTCAATTGCCGCTCGCTCGACGATCTTGTGGAGACCACGCTGGCGTTCCAGTGCGGCCGGCTGCCGAAAGGCCCGCGCATCGGCTTCGTCACCACCTCGGGCGGCACGGTCGACCTGCTGTACGATTATGCCGAGACCGAAGGCGCGGTGATCCCCGAGTTCAGCGCCGCCACCAACGCCGCGCTGATGCCGCACATGCAGGAAGGCATTTCGCCGAAAAACCCGCTCGACGTCGGCATTCCGATCGACGCTCAAGGCGGCGGCCGATCAGTGCGAAATCGTGGCGCGCGATCCCGGCATCGATATCGTCGCCTGGGCTTCGTCGCTGCCGGGCAAGGGCGGCGTTTGGGATGACGTCGCTCAACTTCGCCGCCTGTTGAGCGAGACCGACAAGCCGGTGCTCGCCTTCGGCCGCATGATGCATCAGATGACGCCGGAAGGCCTCGACATCCAGGAAAAGGCCGGCTTTCCGTTCCTGCAAGGCCTTGAGCCGACGCTGCGCGCCATCAACGCGCTGTGGTTTTTTGCTCAGCGCAGCGGCCGCGCGCCGGCCGTTCTGCCGCCGGCGCCGCCCGAGCGATCTGACGCCGGCCAATCTCGATGCGACGCTGGCGCGCTACGGCATCGCGCAACCGCAAAGCCGCGCGGTGGCCGGTGCGCAGGAAGCAGCCGACGCCGCGGCGGCGATCGGATTTCCGGTCGCGCTGAAAATCCGCTCCGCCGACATCGTGCACAAGACCGAAGCCGGCGGCGTCATGCTCAATCTCGCCAGCCGCCAGGACGTGCTGGCCGCCGCCGACGCCCTCGTGGCATCGGCCAAGAAATCGCACCCGGGCGCCGAGATCGACGGCTTTTTGGTGCAGGAAATGGTCTCCGGCGTCGAGGCCATCGTCGGTGCGCAGTCCGATCCGCTGTACGGCCCGCTGCTGCTGATCGGCTCCGGCGGCATCATGGTCGAGCTTGTGCGCGACGCCGCGCTACAGCTTCTTCCCGTAAGCGAACGCGACGTAGCCGCGATGATCGACGGCCTCAAGCTCGACCGCCTGCTCGCAGGCTATCGCGGCAAGCCGCCGGCCGACCGCAAGGCGCTCGAAGCGACCGCACTAGCGCTCGGCCGCTTCTATCTCGATCACCGCGCCAAGATCGAAGAGATCGAGATCAATCCGCTGATCGTGCGCCCGCAGGGCGCAGTCGCGGTCGATGTGCGCGTCGCCTGGCGCGGAGGCCAGGTGTCGAGCGGTTACGCCACACGCTTACCTCCCCGTTGATTGCAGCATTGGTAGAAAAGGTCGCGTCTGCTATATTTCGCCCATGGCAAAGACACGCAAAGCCCGCCCGAGCATTCTCGTTCCCGTTGTGGAGGAGGTTCCCCGCATCACGGATGCGGAGCGCAAAGCGTTGCGAGCTAGTCTTGAGAAAGCCCGCGGCGATATTGCCGCCGGCAACTACGACGTGTTGACGCCTGCCGTCTTGCGAGAGGAATTCGAGAGCACATTCGGCCACCGTAAGACGGACAAGGCTGACGCGGCTCCGCTGCAACGGCCAGCTCCTAGGCGCACCAGGCGCTGATAACCGATTATGCCTTACCAGATCCGCCGAGCTTCCGCAGGCGCGAGATGATATACGCAATTTCATTCGACACCTGAAAAGAGAGGCGAGCGAAGGGACTGCTCGAAAGTATTTTGCCGAGTTAGAGCACGATATCATTTACCTCCTCGGCAATACGCCGAATTCGTTTAGCTGGTTCCATGAAACCGGTCCGCCGTATCGGGCAAAATTGTTCAGGTTGGCAAGGACGACGTATTGGATCATCTACGTCGTTGATGACGAGAACAACGTCGTCGAGCTTGTTAGGTTTTGGAACTCCGCCAGGAAACCCGGTACCCACGGATTGTGAGAATCGCTCATGGACTTCGAGCTTCCCGAAGAGCTGCGCATCTTCAAGCAATCGCTGCGGCGCTTCGTCGACAACGAGATGATCCCGATCGAGCGGGAGACAACGCTGCCGGGCGGCGAAAAGCTCAAACCGGAATATTACGAGCGCTTCTGCCAGCGCGCCAAGGATCTCGGCTTCTGGAAGATGGACATCCCCGAGGAATATGGCGGCGCCGGCTTCTCGGTGCTGGCGCGCTCCGTGGTCGAGACCGAGCTGTCGCGTACCATCGCGCTGCCGGCCCGCGGCATGGGCCACATCACCGGGCCGAGCGTGCGCGCAATTCTTTATTCGCTCACCGGCGAGATGAAGGAGAAGTATCTGCTGCCGTCGGTGCGCGGCGAGCTGAAAGCCTGCTTCGCCCAGACCGAGCCCGATGCCGGCTCCGATCCCGGCGGCATGCGCACGGTTGCCGTCAGGGACGGCGACCATTACGTCATCAACGGCGTCAAGCGCTTCATCACCGGCGCCGGCGAAGCCGATTTCATGCAGCTGATGGCGGCGACCGACCGCGCCAAGGGCTCGCACGGCGGCATTTCCTGCTTCATCGTCGACATGGACACGCCCGGCGTGAAGCTGACCACGCAATACAAGACCATGATGGGCGACGAGCCGTGGGAGATCGTGCTCGAAAATGTGCGCGTGCCGGTCAGCCACCGCGTCGGCGAGGAAGGCGAAGGTTTTCGCCACGCCCAGCAATGGCTCGGCGCCGGCCGGGTGCGCCACGGCGCCCGCGCCCTCGGCGTCACCGAGCGCTGCCTGGAAATGGCGACATCCTACGCCAAGCAGCGCTCGACATTTGGGCGACCTTTGGCCGATCGCCAGTCGATCCAATGGATGCTCGCCGACATGTATGTCGAGCTCGAAGCGGCGCGGCTTCTGGTCCACAAGGCCGCCACGCGGCTCGACAAAGGCGAGGACGCCCGCAACGATGCCTATGTGTGCAAATATTTCGCCGACGAGATGGCGTTCAAGGCCGCCGACATGTGCATGCAGATCCATGGCGGCATCGCGCTCACCACCGACCTGCCGATCGAGAAATTCTGGCGCCAGCAGCGCAGCTTCCGCATCACCGAAGGCGCCACCGAGGTGATGAAGATGGTCATCGCCCGGCATGTGCTGAAGACGTATGGGTGAACGCCCACGCGTCATTGCGAGGAGCGAAGCGACGAAGCAATCCAGAACGGAGGCGTCACGCTGGATTGCTTCGCTTCGCTCGCGATGACGTCTATTTATTGCAATAATACTCGATCACGTCCCACAGCGGCTTGCGCTGATAGTTGGCGTCGAGCGGCAGCGGCCGGTTGGGCAGGCCGTCCTTGCGCTTGTTCCAGGTCGGCACCCAGGTATAGCGGTCGGTGATGCCCCAGGTGGCGATGCTTTCGGGCGGGACCGCGGCGAATATGGCATCGAGGAAATCGTGGGCGCGCGCGGCGACGATGGCGTCGCGCACGGCGATCGGCCCGGGCAATTCCTTGTCGATGACGTCGAGCTCGGTGACGTGCACCGCGAGCCCGAGCGAGCGCAGCTCGGCAACAAAATCGTACAGGCCGTCGCGGTCGATCGCGTATTGCCCGCGGATGTGGCCCTGCAAGCCGACGCCGTGCAGCGGCACGCCGCGGTCGAGCAGATCGTGAATGAGCCGGCGAAAGGCCTCGCGCTTCTTCGGCGACTTGCCGTCGAGACATTCGAGATCGTATTCGTTGATAAAGAGTTTTGCGGCGGGATCGACGCGATGCGCAATGCGGAACGCCATATCCATGTATCTGTCGCCGAGGTTCGACAGCCAAACGTTCGGCCGCAGACCGGGCGTGTCGCCGTTGGCTTCGTCGATCGGCTCGTTGACGACGTGCCAGGTTTTGATCTTGCCGCGATAGCGCCCGACCACTTTTTCGATGTGCTCGGTCATCGTCCGCTCGGCGTCGGCTGAGCCCTCGATGTTTTTGGTCCAATCCGGCATCGCGCCGTACCAGACCAGCGTGTGGCCGACCATGGCCATGTTGTTCGCCTCGGCAAAGGCGAGCACGGCGTCGGCATAATCGAAGCGGAATTGCGCCGCGGTCGGCCGCAGCCAGCCCCAGAACAGGCCGGCCTCCGGCGTCAGCTGCTGACAATAGGTCTGCAGCGCATCGCGGTAGTCGATCTCGCTTTGCAGCGGCTCGAAGCTGACGCAGGCGCCGTAAGGGATGCGCTTCGGCGCAAACGCGCTCTTCAGGCTCGCCGCCGCCGGGCGCGGCGTCAAGGCGCCGGCGGCCAATCCGGCGACGACATTGGCGGCGGCTGTGAGCGCTTGTCGGCGCGACAACATCGTTGCGGCCCAAATCCGGTTCGCCGATGGCGGAGGCCACGGTCGTTGCCGCGAATGTATGGGGCGCACCTGCGGGCCGCCAGAACCGCAGCCGTGAATTGCCGCATTAACCTGAATCGGGAACGCGATAACCTTTATCGGACAAAAGAACCGCGCAGCGCCGCGAATCGCTGGACACGCGACGTGCAGGCCATCTAAGTCGTGGCAACTTTCCCTTTCAGATGCGCGGCATGAAATATCGTTCCGATATCGACGGACTGCGGGCCGTGGCGATTCTGCCGGTCGTCGCCTATCACGCCGGCCTCGCGCTGGTGCCCGGCGGCTTCGTCGGCGTCGACGTCTTTTTCGTCATCTCGGGATATTTGATCTGCCGGCTGATCAACGACGAGATCAAGGACGGCAGCTTCACCGTCGCGGCGTTCTACAAGCGGCGCGCCATGCGGCTGTTTCCGGCGTTGTTCGCCATGCTGCTGGCAACGAGCGCGTTGGCGTATCTTTATCTGCTGCCGATCGAGCTGAAGGAATTCTCCGACAGCATGATCGGCGCCGTGACCTACGTCTCGAACATATTTTTTGCGTTGACGACGGGCTACTTCGACGCGCCGGCGGAGACCAAGCCGCTGTTGCACACCTGGTCGCTCTCGGTCGAGGAGCAGTTCTACATCGTTTGCCCGCTGTTCATGCTGGCCTGCTACCGGTTTTGCCCGCGGCGCCTGAACGCCCTGATCGCGATCGGCGCGCTGTTGTCGTTCGCCGCCGCCGTGCTGGCCTACAGCCGAAACCCGACGTTCGCGTTTTTCCTCACCCCCTTTCGTGCCTGGGAACTGCTGCTCGGCGCGCTCATCGGGCTGCGGTTCTTCCCGGCGCCGGCAACGTCGGATCTCAAGAGTGTCATCGGCGGCGCCGGCCTGGCGCTGGTGCTGTTTGCCGTATTCGGTTTTTCGCGCGATACCCCGCTGCCGGTGGCAACGGCGACGACATGCGTCGGCACCGCGCTGATCATCCATTCGAGCGAAAACGGGATCTCGGTCGTGGGCCGGCTGCTGTCGTGGCGGCCCATGGTCTTCATCGGTCTTATTTCCTATTCGCTCTATCTCTGGCATTGGCCGATCATGGTGTTCCAGCGCTCCGACGGATTCCTGTTCGCGCAGGCGTCGGCAACGGCCAAGCTCGGATTGATTGCGGTCTCGATCGGGGTTGCGTACCTGTCGTGGAAATTCATCGAGATGCCGTTCCGGACCAGGACCAAGACGATCTCGGTGCGGCTTGCCTTGGGCGGCGCGCTGGCCAGCATGGCGGTCGTGGGTGCGCTCGGCGCAACCGCGCTCGCGCTCGGCGGCGCGCCATACCGTTTCCCGCAGTCGATCGTCACCATCGGCTCGTATCTCGGCTACAACCCGGCGGCGGCGTTCCGTCAAGGCCGGTGCTACCTGGGCGCCAACCGGGAAACTTTCGATGCCAAGACCTGCCTGACCAAGGATGCGACGCGGCCGAATTACCTGCTGATCGGCGACAGCCACGCCGCGCAATTGTGGCTCGGGCTGTCATCGGTGCTGTCTTCGGTCAATCTGATGCAGGCGACGGTGACGATGTGCCGCCCCGTCCGCACCGACGTCGCGGCCTTCGATACGCGCAAGTGCCCGCAGCTGATGCATTTCGTTTTTGACGACTATCTGGTGCACGAGAAAGTCGACAAGGTGCTGCTGGCGGCTGCCTGGAAAGAGGAAGATCTGCCGAAGCTCGCCGCCACTCTCGATTATCTGAAGGAACACGGCATAGCCGCCGCCGTGTTCGGCCCGATCGTCGAATACGACTACGCGCTGCCGCGCCTGTTGGCCGATGCCATCCGCTATCACGATCCGCAGCTCGCCGACCGGGAACGCACCGCCGCGGTTCCCGTGCTCGATCGCCGCATGCGCATGCTGGTGACCGGAAAAGGCGTGACCTACATCTCGACCTACGACGCGATGTGCAAGAGCGGCACCTGCGACAAGTTCGCGACCGGCGATATTCCGTTTCAGTTCGATGCCGGACATTTGACGGCGGAAGGCTCGATCGCGCTTGCGGAAAAACTGCGCGACAACGACGCCTTACCGTGAGCGCGGCGCCGATGCCGGCCTCACCGGCCACGCGTATCATGATCGTTAACCGTTAACCGTGGAACTGCTTCAAGCGCGCGGCAGCGCGTGGCATTGCTATCCGGTTCAATGCCGATTTGTTTATAGAGGTGAGTTGTGAAGGTTTTGGAGTTGGCACGACTCGGTACTCATCACGTCCGCAATGCCGTGGCCGAGGAAATCTATCTGCGCACCGGCCGCGACGCCACGATCCCGGTTTCGATCTACGGCGAAGTGATCGAGCGCTGCAATTACAAGTGCCGCTATTGCGATTACTGGCGGCGGCCGAACTACCGCGACGAGATGTCGATCGAGGAGTGGCAGAAGGCGCTGCTCGACCTGAAGGATTTCATCGGCCATTACCACATCGAGTTTTCCGGCGGCGAGCCCTACATCAAAAAGGGCTTCGTCGACCTCATCACCTTCTGCGGCGAGCAGGGGCTCAAATGGGGCGTCACCACCAATGGCGGCGCTTTCGGCAACGAGAAGGTGGTCGATTGGACGGTCAAGGCGAAGCCGTTCAACATCAATATCTCGATCGATTCGCGCGATGCCGACGTGCACAACTATTCGCGCGGCATCGAAGGCTCGCTCGACGACATCCTCGTCGGCATCCGTTCGCTGATCCGCGCCAAGGCCAAGCACGGCGCCGACTTTCCGATCATCATCAAGGCCGTGGTGCATAAGCTGAACTTCCGGCTGTTGCCCGACATGGTGAACTGGGTGCGCGACATCGGCGCCACCGCGATCAACTTCCAGCCGGTCGAGCAGGTCACCGACGAGGCCAAGGACGAGTTCTGGATCGGCCCGGAAGATCTCGACGATCTCATCAAGGTCAAGGACCGGCTCCTGGAGATGAAGCGCCAGGGCGGCCCGATCCTCAATTCGGATCTGCTGCTCAATCTGTGGCCGAACCATTTCCGCCGCGAGAAGGCGCCGCGCGAGGCGATGCCATGCCGCATCGGCATGCGCAATTACTTCATCCGCTCCGACGGCCGGGTCGAGATGTGCTGGAACTTTCCGCCCATCGGCAACGTCCGCACCCAGACGGCCCGCGAAATCTGGTACGGCAAGGAAGGCACCGAGCGGCGCAAAGAGACCGTGGCCTGCGAGACGCTGTGCCTGTTCACCTGTCTGTCGCAGAAGAAACTCAGCGACAAAGTCAAAATGGGCATGAAGCTGTTGCGCAAGCCGGCGGCCTGACGGCGAGGCCGGGTTCCATCGCCCGGAACCCATGCGAAGCCCCCGGCCCGGTCATCAAGAGGCCCCTGGGCCGGCTCAATTTCGCCTTTGTCTCCAATAGAGTACGCGACCACGGCGGGGCGACACTCGCGGCTTACCTTCTACTCTCCCTGCGCAAGCGGTGGTAGAAAGAGGGTAAGACGAACGTAACCATAGTCTGTGTAGTGTCGATTGAGCGAACGGCTGCCGTGAAGGCGCCGACGCCAGTGAGGCCGGATCAATGATGAAAACTATCGCCGCTGGATGCTTTGCTGTCGCTGCCCTGGTCACGGCGCAATGCGCCGCCGCGGCCGACCTGTCCGTGGCCCCGCTCTACAAGGCGCCGCCGCCCGCGATGGCGCCGGCCTATAACTGGAGCGGCTTCTATCTCGGCGTCAACGGCGGCGGCGGCTGGGGCCATTCCAATTGGGATTTAAGCTCGGATCGCATTGGGCTGTCCGGCGGACTCGTCGGCGGCACCGCCGGCTATAATTGGCAGATCGGCAGCGCCGTTCTCGGCGTCGAGGGCGATATCGATTGGGCCAACCTCAAAGGCACCAATTCTTCGACGCTCTGCCCGGCGGGCTGCAGCACCAGCGACACCTGGCTCTCGACCGTGCGCGGCCGCGCCGGCTATGCGTTCGGCGGCGTACTGCCCTATATCACCGGCGGCCTCGCGCTGGGCGACATCCGCGCCGCGACGCCGGGATTCCCCGGCGCCAGCAACACCAACGCCGGCTGGACCGCGGGCGGCGGCATCGAGTTCGGGTTGACCGGCAATTGGAGCGCGAAGGCGGAATATCTTTACGTCGATCTCGGCCGCTTCAATTGCGGCACCAATTGCAACGGCCTGCCGACCGACAACGTGTCGATGCACGACAACGTGGTCCGCGCCGGTGTGAACTACCGCTTCGACCTGGGCCGGTAGCTTGCTGGCTTTGAGGCCCGCGATCTAAATTCGCTCCGCGCACGAACTTTGATTTCGGGTTTCCGCCCGCTGCATGCGATTGCGAATTCGGCAACGCAAGCCGCGCGTTGCCGGATTTTGCGGCACCAAGTCTCCTTCGCTGGCGCGTCGGCGCGGCCTTGCAGTCCGCTTCCCGCATCCATACGATTGTGCCGATCCGGAACCCGCGGCACAGATCCCGCTGTTCCTGTCTCTCGACAAAAGTGGCGAGCCGGGATTTACGACATCCTGACCTGGTTGCGCTCCAGGTCTGCGCGTCTTAAAGTTGATCACCGCGTCATCGACAAGCAACCGCAATCGCAAAATCCGGTTCGTCGGATGTCCGGGAGGAGGGCGCAATGATCGACAATCACAATCGGCACAATTCGGCCACTGGCGGCAGGCGAAAGCTGCGCCGGCGCGATTTCGTTACCGGCTCGCTGGCGACCGGCGCCGGGCTGGCCGCAGGCGCGACGGCCTGGAAGGCGTGGTCGCAAGCCCAGCTGCCGCTCACACCGATGCCGACCATTCCGATCGAATGCGTTCCGCCGGTGCCGTTCGGCCAAGCGAGCGCCTTTGCGCCGCCGGGCGGACCGGTCCGGATTCGCAAGAGCGTGTTCGAGCTGGACGCCAACGAGATAAGCCGCCTCAAGGCCGCCTATGCGGAGCTGCTCAAGATCACCAAGAACAACGACCCGCGGGGGTGGTATCGGCAGGCTGCCGTGCATTGCTGGTATTGCAGCGGAGCAGCGGACAGCCTCAACGGCATGGAAATCCACGGCAGCTGGTGGTTTTTGGCGTGGCATCGAGCGTACCTGTATTTCCACGAGCGTATCCTCGGCGCACTGATCGGCGATCCGACTTTTGCGCTGCCGTATTGGGATTGGGATTCCTGCACCGACGACCCGAAGGACATGACGGGGCGCAACCGTTTTCCCGGCGAGGTCTATGGCTTCCCCACCAGCGACCCCACGGCCGCGGCGGCGAACCCGCTGTACGATACGACGCGAGCAGTCGGTCCGAACGACAGGATCGGCACCGTCTATGTCGGCCCCACCGTCATGAAGGGAATCCTTGGATCGAAGTCTTTCACCGATTTCGGCGGTAACGGTAACGAGGAATTGCCGGTATTCGGCCAGCCGGGCGATCCGCAGCAAGCGGGACACCTGGAGTTGGGACCGCATGGCCTGGTTCATCTGTGGACCACCGATCCGAAGAATTTCTGGGGCCTTGCCAATATGGGAATGTTGGCAGCGGCCGCGTTCGATCCGGTGTTCTTTGCGCACCACGCCAACATCGACCGGCTTTGGAGCGTGTGGTCAGGTATGGCCGGGCATGCCAATCCGGCAAACGACCGCTGGCTCAATCAGCAGGCGTTCTACTTCTACGATCAGGCGCAGACATGGATTGGAATTGTGCCGAGCCAGATGGTCGATTCCGAAAAGTCGCTGTCTTACCGGTATCAGCCCCCACAGTGGCCGCCAGGCGCCGTGGTCGTTGCGGCGGCGCCGACCGCCCTGGCTGACAATGGCGTCCGGCTCGCTCAGGCGACGCCGCTCAGTGCGCCGCTCGCCGTGCTCAATACCGGAACCGAGACGAAGGCGCTTCCGGCGCAAGCCACGACGCTGCAGATCGCGGTGCCCGCGGAGGCGAGACAGCGCCTCACGGCGTTGGTCGCGGGAGCCGCCCCGACCACCCTGGTGCTGCGCATCGACGGCGTGGAAATCTCCGCCGATCGCAGCGCCGTGGTCCAAGTTTTCGTCAACCGGCCCGACGTGACCGCACCGATCCAGGGACCCGAGCCCGGTTATGTGGGCAGCATCGTTATCGTGGCGTCCACCCCGTCGCGCACTCTGGGTTTGCACCCGGTGGTCACGCGCAATTTCGGGTTACCATTGCCGCCGGAACTGGCGGCCGCGCTGTCCGGCAAGGATAATCTATCGGTGACGCTGGTGCCGGTGACGGGGGCCAACAAGCCTGCCGAGGTTTTGCGCTATCGACAGGTGTACTTGGCGCCGCGGTAGAACTGCGGCGCTTCGTTGCGACGTCGAACCTTGTCCGATTGTGACATGGCATTGCCGCGGAATGTGCGGTGCGGCGCTGATTGACTCGACGCCCATGCTTGGTGTCATTTCCAAGTCGATATTCGCTCGTCCCCGCAAAGGGTCATTATCGCGCTTGCGCGATGGGTACCCGTGACGGGAACGCCGGGATGTTCGGCCGCGACGCCGATACTCGTCGGTGCGATCGAGAAAGTAAGTGAGCCAGCGATGACCCATGCCACCGCCGTCGATTTCGACAAATACCGCTTGCGCAGCTTCGTCGAGCGCCTGATCGAGCTCGGCGAGGTCGAGATTCACGACAAGCCGGTGCCGCTCACCGGCTTGAGCCCGATCATCGAGCGCACCGACAAGGCGGTGCTGTTCAAGAAGGCCGGCCCCGAGCAGGTCGAGCTGGTCGCCAAGACCGCGGGCAACCGCAAGCGCCTCGCCGCCGCCTTCGAGACCAGCGAGGACAAGCTCTACGACGAATATTTCAGAAGGCTCGCGAGCCCGCAGCCGCTGGTCGAGGTGCCGTCCGGCGACGCCCCGGTGCACGATATCAAGATCACCGGCAAGGACGTCGATCTCACCAAGCTGCCGTTCCATCCGCAGCACGCCTATGACGGCAGCTGCTATTGCAGCTCGGCCATCGACTACACCATCGATCCGGCGACCGGCCGCCGCAATGTCGGCTGCCGCCGCCTGAGCCTGCGCAACCGCACCGAAGCCGGCACCAACGTTACCGCGCCGTCCGACCTCAAGCGCATCTACACCGCTGCGGTGGCGCGCGGCGAGAAACTGCCGGTGACATTCACGGTCGGCGCGCATCCGCTCGATTTCTTCGCCGCGACCACGCGGCAGCCGGGCGATGAGCTGGCGCTGGTCGCCGGCTTCCGCGCCGAGCCGGCGCCGGTGGTGAAAAGCCTGACCAACAATATTCTCGTTCCCGCCGACGCCGAGATGACGCTCGAGGGCTATCTCGACGAGCGCGGCTATGTCGAGCCGGAAGGGCCGTTCGGCGAATATATGGGCTATTACGGCGCCATCCACATGGACCCGGTGTTTCATTGCACCGCGATCACCATGCGCCGCGACGTGCTGCATCACACGCTTGCTGCACGGCTCGGCCTTCATGCTCGACCAGACCGACAGCGCCAATATTTCGGCAATGCGCACCGAGGCCGAGGCCATGCGCATCCTGAAAAATGCCGTACGCGAGCCGGTCGCGGTCTATCTGCGCAGCGTTTCGGGCGGCGCCAATACGCTGCGGGTATCGATCAAGCAGAAGAGCTTTGGCGAGGCGCGCTCCGCCATCCACGCGCTGTTCGGCGGCATCATGCGGCTCAAGCACGTCTATGTGTTCGACGAGGACATCGACATCCACGACGACCGCCAGGTGGACTGGGCGCTCGGCACCCGCTTCCAGGCCGACCAGGACATGGTCGTCCTGCAAGGCATGCTCGGCATGACCATGGACCCGTCGCTCAACGGCCGGCGCACCGGCGCCAAATCCGGCTTCGTTTGCACAAAACCGTTCGGCCGCGACGGCCAGATCCCGCTCACGCGCGCCGCGGCAAAAATCTTCAAGGGACCGGCGCGCTATCAGACCGTCGAGCAGGCGCTCGGCGCCGCGCCGATGTTCTATGCCGATATCGTCGAGTTGCTCGGCTCCGAGGACGGCCGCGAAGTCGCCTGCGCGCTCGACGAGTTGCGCCAGAACGGCCGCCTCGGCCGCGACCGCGACGGGCGTTATCATTTGCAGCAAACAAAGCCCGGCCTGACCGGCATTGTCGGCGAGCTTTATCACGACCCCAATGAGGGCGCGTGAGCGGCGTACTGCGATGACCGCCGACGTGGCCGGCGCAACGACGCCGCAGCCAGCATCGGCGCCGCCTAAAGATCAGTGCAGCAGCGTGGAGTTTGCCGCCATCTGATGGAATTGGTCCACGGTCGCGGCAACGTTGGCGGCGTCCTGGTGGATGGCGTCGAAGGCGAATTCCTGGTGAAACTCGGGAGCTATCGGAGCGAGCGCCGGGCCGGCGACTTGAATGTCGTTGTGGGCGAGCTCGTTCGTGTGAGCGGCCGCGTTCTGCGCCGTATCGCTGCCGAGATTCGGGTGGAAGGCGAAACTGTCGTTGCCCGCCGACCCGCCGAGCGACGCCGATGCGAGCGTCGGCGACGTGGCGGGCGGCGCGGGCGCCGTGACGGTCGCTTGCGCCACGACGTGCTCGTTGGCGGGTGCCGTCGGCACCGTCGAAGACGTGACCTCGCTGTCGGGGGCACCCGATCCGTCGACGATCGTCGAATCCGTCAGGTGCTCGCTGTCGAGCACGGGCGCGCCGGGCACCACGATGGCAATCTGCGATGCGCCAGTGGAGACCTGAATGGCACCTGCACTCAGCGTGCTGCCAGGGGCCGGCCCGGCCGGCGGCACCGCAACGTGGTCGCTGCCGAATGCCGCAACGTCGCTGTCGCCGGGGGCAGATGCGGCGGACGGCGGTGCCGTGACCGTGTCGCCGGCAAGAGCGAGCTGGTTCGCCGGCGCTGCGGGAGCGCCGTCTGGCGCGGTCGCGGCCGCCGCTGAATCCTGGTCGCTGCCGAATCCCGCCTCGGTGGCCGGGCTCGCGGCGTGGTCGGTGCCATTCTGGCTGGCCGACGCTGCGACGTGATCGTTGCCGGGGGCGGCCGTTGCCGTCGCTGGCGCGTCCGTGGCACCCGTTGTCGGCGGATCATAGATATAGGTATTGCCGCCAACGACTTCGAATTTGAAGCTTTGATTGAAATCGTCGAATGTGAGCGTTACGCAGCGATCGCCATCATGCAGCGTCAGGATTTCGTTGTCGCCGCTGCATTGCACCGAATAGGACGTTTCGCAGAAGCCGGTCAATTCGACCGTGTCTGAGTTGCCCGCGCCCGCTGCCGTTCCGTCAAATCCATGGATTTGTCCGGTGAAATGCGCCGCGTCATCCAGCACGAGCGTGCCATAATCCGTTCCGCTGCCGTTATCGAACGTCACGTTGACGTTCGACGCGGCGCCGAATTCCAGCGTGGCGCCGTGGATGGTGGCAGTGCCGCCGCTGATGCAGCTCTGCACATCGAGCACCCCGCCGGACGTCGCCAACAGCGAGCCACAAGCATTGTCGACGTGGCTGACGATATCCAGCGTGCCGCCACCGGTCGCCTCCAGAAGGCCCTGGTTGACGATGGTGTTGCAGCCGATGTCGATCGTCAGGCTGTCGGCCGAGGCGTTGTCGGCATTGATGACGCCGGCCGTCTCGTTGACCAAGTGCAGCCAATCGTTGCCGGTGCCGATGCTGCCGGCGCCGCTGATAGTGCTCCCATTATCAAGTGCCGCGCCCGGGGCAGCGGCGGTGATCTGGGCCGCGTGGCCTTGCATCGTGATGCCGCCGGAGCCGGTCAGCGTCACCGTTCCGCAGATCACGAGATCGGCGCCGACGTCGCCACTGACGGTGCTGATCTGAGCGAGATCGATGGTGCCGTTGTAGCCGTGCGCCGCGAGGTCGATGGTGCCGATCAGCTTGAGCGTGGCGCCGGCATCCACCTGCACGAAGCCGCCGATGGAAATGGCATGGCTGCTGCCGCCGTCGAATACGGTGGCGCTGTCGGTCGACACGACCTCGATCACGCCGCGGTCGCCCGACGTCGAATTGTCGGTCAAGAACATGCCGCCCTTGATCGTCACGCCTTCCAGCTCGACGACGGAGCCGCAGCCGTAAGCCGCGATCGTGCCGCCGACATTGCAGACGTTGTCGTCGATCTCGAGCGTGCCGCCGTTGGTCGCTTCCAAGGTGCCGAGATTGGTGACCGTGGCGCCGGTGTCGAGCACCAGCGTATGCCCGCTCACGTCGGCGTCGA
Source organism: uncultured Alphaproteobacteria bacterium (assembly GCA_963831975.1). GTDB lineage: Bacteria > Pseudomonadota > Alphaproteobacteria > Rhizobiales > Xanthobacteraceae > BOG-931. The sequence goes on along the minus strand of CAWHSO010000001.1, from coordinate 643,225 downwards.
CGACGCCACCCGCCAGATTGCTGAAGATCAGGCCTTCGCCGCCGATCGTGCCGGCACCCTCGATGGTGTTGGCGCTGCTCAGCGTGTCGGTGCCCTTGTCGCCGACGATGCTGTCGGTGTCGCCGCTCAGCACCACCGTGCCGCTGCCGGCGAGCGTGATATCGCCGTTGACGATCAGGCTGGGATCGCAGCCCTGCACCAGCGTGATGGTGCCGTCGTTGGTGACGGCGGCGTTGTCGTCGGCGGTGTCTTGCAGCGTCAGCGACGTGCCGTCGTCGACCTGGATGGTGCTGCCGGTCGCAATGGTCACGCCGTCGAGCGTGGTGGTGCCGGTGTCGGCAACGGTCTCGATGATGCCGGATGCGCAGGTTTCCAGCGTGCCGCCGAGGATCATCGCGCCCGCGAGCATGATCATCGCGCCGACGCCGTCGGCCTCGATGCTGCTGCCCTGATTGTAAATATTGGTGCTGTTGAACCTGATGGTGCCGCAGGTCAGCGCCTCGATGGTGCCGCCCGATGACGGCGCTGAGGCGCCGTTGATGGCGCAGCCGTTGAAGATAATGGCGCCGCCGTTCGACGCCTTGATGATTCCGGGCGTGGCGCCGTAATTGTTGACCGAATTGTCGATCTCGAGCGTACCGCCGCAGGTCGCCTCGAGCACGCCGGTGTTGGCGACGGTATGGCCAGTGTCGATGATGAGCGTGTCGCACGAAAGATTGGCGTCGATTATTCCCAAAGCATTATTGATCAACGTCAGGTCGCTTATTGTGCCGGCGCCCTCGATCGTGGTCTGGTTGATGAGCGTTCCGCCGTCGGAGCTGCCGACGATCTCATCGCTTGCGCAGTCCAGCGTGACCACGCCGCCGCCCGTGAGCGAGGCCGAGCCGTCGATCGTGGTGGTGCCTTGCAGCTTCAGCGTCGCGCCGACATCGACCTTTATGGTGCTGCCGTCATTGCTGCTCATTGCAAGAGTGACGTCGCGGAAGATGTTGACTCCGCTCACCGCCTCGATGACGAAGTCGTCCTCGGGATTGATCGTGCCGCCGACGATGGACGCCCCGACGAGGTCCACCACGGCATCGGGCCCGTCGGTCTGGATGGTGCCGCCGCAGTTGTCGACGGAGGTGCCACAGAACGTGATGACGCCGTCATCGGCCACGATCGTGCCGTCGTTGTCGACGTGACCGCCATTGAAGTTGATGGCGGCGGCATTCGCTCCGATCGTGCCATCGTTGTCGACGCAGACAGCATCGAAATTGACGGTGCCGGTGGAGCCGGCCGAGATCGAGCCGCCGTTGTTGTCGACGTCGCTGCGAATATCCAACGTCCCGCCCACTGTCGCCTCGAGGACGCCGGTGTTGGTGATGACATTGCAGCCGGTGTCGAGGGTGAGGGTGCCGTCGGCATCGGCGTCGATCTCGCCGCTGTTGTTCACAATGAGACCGCCGCCGCCGATCTCGCCGGCACCCTTGACGGTGACCTTGTTATCAAGCGTGTTGGTGCCGGTGCCGGCACCGGTAATCTCGTCGCCGCTGCCGTCCAGCGTGACCACGCCGGAGCCGCAAAGCGTGACCGTCCCGTCGATCACCAAATCGGCGCCGGTCTCTGGGGGGCCGTCGACGTCGATGGTGCCGTTATCGTCGATCTGGCCGGCCAGTTCGAGCGCGGCGCCGGCGTCGACCTGCACGAAGCCGTAGATGCCCACCGCGTGGCCGGTGCCGTCGAACAGCGTCGTGCCGTCCTTCGACGCTACGACTTCTATCGCGCCGAGCTCGCCCGTTAGAAAGTCACCTCCACAGATCGTCACATCGGAAAGCTGCACCGTGTCACCGGCGCCGATTGCCGAGATCGTGCCGCCCGCATTGTCGATTGTGCTGTCATCGATGTAAATCGTACCGGCGCCGACGTCGTCCAAGCCCGTAAACGCTCGAATCTCGCCGTTATTGTCGATATGGCAATACTCGAAAGTAACGGAACCACCGTTGTATGCGGCAATTCCGTCCCCGTCTGATGTTGTCCCGGCACTATTGTTGATGCAGCTGTATTCGAACGTGACCGAAGCCCCGTCCTGCGCGCCAATCAATCCGTTGGCGGTGTTGCAGACGTTGCTATACTCGAACGTGATCGTGCCGCCGCCGTCGGCCGTGATGCCGCCATTGCCGTCTTCGGTGGGTGCGCTGTCGTTTTCGACGACGCTGTGATCGAAGGTGACGGTGCCGCCGTTGGGCCCGATATGGCCGTGGTTTTCGACGTGGCTGTGATCGAAGGTGACCTGACCGGCAGTTTGCGCGCCGATGTCGCCGCCGGCGTCGTTGGTGACGGTGACGGCGCCGAAGGTGATGGTGCCGCCGTTGCCGCTATCGTCGCCGGCGCCGATCTGACCGGTGCTCTCGTTGGTGATGTCGCCGACGATCTGGACGACCGCCGCCGCGCCGGAGCTCGTGATCGTGCCGGAATTGTCGACGGCGTCTTCGATCTTGAGCGTTTCGTTGCCGATCACTCCCACCGGGCCGCCGGTGGTCGCTTCCAGCGTGCCGGCATTGGTGACGGTGTTGCCGGTGTGGATGGTGAGTGCAAAGCCGGGCTCATTCGCGTCGATCTTTGCACCCGACTCATTGTCGAGCGTCAGCTTGCCGTCGGCGGCGCCGATTTGGCCAGAACCGTCGATGGTGCTGAAGTTCTTCAGCGTTGTTCCGGCCGTCGAGGCAACGATGTCGCCGCCGAGCAGGAACTCGCCGGTGCCTTCGAACGTCACGGTGCCGCCGCCAGCCAGCGTCGTGGTTTCCGAGAGCGCGAAGGAGCCGCCCAATCCGACGTCGGCGGCGTCCAGCACGCTGCCGCCGAGGATGGTGACGTCTTGGAGGGTACTACGCCCGAACGTGGCCTCGATGACACCGCCATCGCTGCTCGCGAGCGTGCCACCGTAGATGTCCGTGCCGAAAAGGTCGACGACCGCGCCACACCCGATCGCCTCGATGGTGCCGCCGTCGTTGAAAACCGTGCTGGTATCGATGTGGACGGTGCCGCCGCGCAACGCTTCGATGACGCCGCCGGGGCCGCCGGCGTCGTTGTTGTTGTAGATCGTGCAGGACAGGCTCAATGAGACCGTACCGCCGCACGACGCCAGGATGGTGCCCCCGCCCGTTCCGGCCACCGACGAGCCGTTGTAGACCGTGGTGGTAGCGAAGTCGACGCTGCCGCCGTGCGATGCCTCGATCGTGCCGCCGCTTGCGCCCGAAACGGTGACGCCGTTGTAGACCGTGCCCTCCCCGAACGCGATCAAACCGTCCGAGAGCGCCTCGAATACGCCGGTGCCGTCATTATAGACGGTATCACTGTCGACGAAGATGGCGCCCTGATGATCGGACTTGAATGTGCCATCGTTGGTGATGGCGCCGCCGAAGAAGTTGATGGTACCGCCGTTCGCCTCGACGCAGGCGCCGTGGTCATTTTCGAGTTGGACCGAGCTCAGCGTTATGGTGCCGTGATCTTCGGCTACGATGGTGCCGGCGTTTTCCGATGAATCGCTGTTGGCGATGTTGATCTGCGCGCCGAAGCCGGTGGCTTCGATCGTCGCGTCATTGATGACATCGCCGCTGACAGTGATTGTGGTCGTGACGGCGGTGACGCTGTCACTGCCGATAGCCTCGACCGTGTCGACCTGATTTAAGCTGGCGTGATTATTGAGACCGTTTTTCAGGTCGATGGTGCCGCCATTGACCGCTTCGAGCAGATCGAAATTGTCCAGGCCGCCGTCGAAGATGAGGGCGCCGCCGTCGGCGGCCTCCATCGTGCCGTAATTGCCGCCCTGGTCGCCGCCACCGCCACCGCCGCCGCCGCCGCCATCGTGAGTTTGGAAGAAATGCACCGTGCCGCCGGCGCCGGCCTCGATCAAACCGTGGTTCGAGCCGCCGTCGATGTTGATATAGAAGTCCGCCTCGCCGCCGTTGACGGCCTTGATGGTGCCGGAGTTCACATTCTCGTCGGCGTCGATTTCGATGGTGACCTTTGCACCGCTGCCGTCGGCTGTGATGATGCCATCGTTGAACAGCGTGGTGTCGCCTTCCAGCGTCAGCGACGCCCCGGCTTCGACCGTCATCGTGCCGGAATTGGTCACGCTGTCGCCGTGCAGCACCGAAGCGCCGTCGGTGACGACGACATTGCCTGCATTTTCGATCGTGCCGCCGCGGATGACGGCGCTCATAAGATCGAGCGTCGAGGTCGCGTCCACGCTCGCCGTACCGGCGCTCGAATTGGTGACCGTGATATTCTCGAGCTGCAGAGTACCGCCGTTGGTCGCCTCCAGCAGGTTGCCGTTGGCAAGCGAACCGCCGTTGAACGCGATGGTGCCGCCGGTCGCATTGATCGTGCCGCCGGCCGGGTCGGTCGCGCTGACGGCCTCGTTGGTGACGGCGACGTTGGTGAAGGTGACGCTGCCGCCATTTTCGGCGACGACCGAATAGAGGTTGTCGAATGTCGCGCCGGAAAGCGTGACGGCCGTACCGGCCCCGTCGGCCTGGACCGTCCCGGCATTGACGACGCTGTCTTTGATCGCCAGCGTGCCGGTGGTCGCCGCCAGCGGGTCGACGCTCGCCTCCATCAGGCCGTCGTTGTAGACCTGATTGCCGGTATTGATGGTCAAGAGGCCGTTATTGGCATTGACGGCGCCGAAATTCTCAAACGTCAGATTGCCGTCGCCGCCGCCGATCGTGCCGGTGCCTTCGATGGTGTAGTCGACATTGACCAACACCGCGCCGGTGCCGGGAGTACCGAGGATGTTGTCCTCGCCGAACGGGCCCAGCATCTTGATCGTGCCGCCGCCGACGAGCGTCACCCCGCCGTGGATGAACAAAGTCGGATCGGAGCCGGATCGCATTAAGCTGAATCGTGCCGTCGCCGTGGATGAAATCGTAGATCGTGAACGTCGTGCCGCTGACGATGTTGAGGATGCCGGGGCCGTTGGTGGTGTTATCGACCACGAGCCCGGCCGCCGAGTTGGCACCGTCGGTCGTTATCTTATGGCCGGGGATGATGACTTCCTGCGGCGACGACGGCGCGGCGCCGCCGAGCCAATTTTGGTTTGCGCTCCAAGGACCGTCGCTGTTGGCGATCCAAATGACCACGGTCAGCGGTCCGGTCGACGGTATCGTGTCGGGAGTCGATCCCGTGCCGTTCAGATTGCCGCTCGTCCCATTCAGGTTGATATTCGTGTTGCCGTTTTCCAGGAGCTGCGGAATCGGATTGGGCAATTCGAACGGCGGCGGCGTGGTGGAGCTGCCGTTGTTGCCGTTTGGCTGATTGAGCGGATTGAGCGTCAGGAACAGCTGATGCAGCATCTCCTGCTCGAACGCGTATTGGGAATTCGTCGCCGGCTCGGTCGACACCAGCGGCGGCTGCCCGAGCCCTTGCGGCGTCAGGTAGGTGACGTATCCGGATTGCGACACCGTCGCGAGAACAATGGGATTGCCGTTGGCGTCGCGTTGGATAATGCCGTTGGCGTCGGTCAGGTACACGTCCCACATGCCGGTGATGCCGGTGCCGATATCGGGCATGACCGCGAATGTGTAGGTGTGGCCGGAGGCTTGCGCCGTGATCGTGGCCGGCGCGTTGGGTTGCTCTTCCACCACGCCGGTGGTGCCGCGAATGCCCATGGTCGCGACCGGCGTCGCGATCTTCATGTCGCCCGTATGGGCGACCTTGCCGGCGACGAAGGCGAAGGTGCCTTCGACCAAAGTGAACAGCGCGCCGTTGCCATTGCTGTTGGCGTCGTACGCATACTCATTGAGCGCCATGCGCGTATTGGCGACCAGATTGAGCACGGTGCCGTCGGGAAACGAAATGCCGCACGACGCGCTCGCTCCGGTCTGCACCACGTCGCTCTTGAACACGGCGTCGCCGACATGAAGCGCGACCGTTGCGCCATTGCGCACCACGGTGACGTCGCCGACGACTTTTTCGATCTTGCCGATGGCGTCGGGCGGCGTGGTGGGCTGCGCCTGCGCGTAGTGCCCGGGCATCGCCGATCCGGCGAGCAGATCGACCGTGTCGGGCGACAAGTGTGCGCCGTTCGGCGCCACCAAGGCCGGGTGATGCTCGCTCGCGAAGTAGCCGGGAATTAAATGATGCTGGCCGTCGCGACCGGTGAGGACGAGATCAGGCCCGGCGCGGTGGAACTGCGCCGTGAACAGCAATTCGGTGTCGGGCACGAGCACCGAATGTGCCGAAGAGTCATGAGGGATGACGGAGCCGTCGGCCCCCAGCCCACCCTCCACCGTGAACCCATGCGCCATTCACGCTTCCCAATCGAACGAAAAGTCGAAGGACCTCCCCCGAGCCGGCGTGTCGTCAGTCACTCCCGAAAATGCCCCTAAGTGACTGCGGCGTAACGCGTACTCCAAGCCAACCGGAGAGGCAAGTTTATCCTGAATCAAGGCTTAAATGCGTACCGCTCCATTGCAAACCGGCGTGGAGTTGGGCAAATTTTACACAATCGAAGCCCGCAGACTGTGCCGTACGACACCGTGCCGTCAGCCGCGAGGTATTCGTGTAGGGAAGAAACATCAGGAGCGTGTAATGACGAGGAAGCGCAGCCTCTACTTGAGCGTCGCGGCGATCTGTCTTGCCGGCTGTTTTATCTGGTCGCAGCCGCGGGCCGAGACCACGGTCCCGATCAAAAAGACCGACATCGGCGGCGTGGTGACGAGCCCGAACGGCCCGGAAGCCGGCGTCTGGGTGATCGCCGAGACTCACGATCTGCCGACCCGCTACGCCAAGATGGTCGTCACCGACGACCAGGGCCGCTACGTCGTGCCCGATCTGCCGAAGGCCAAATACACGATCTGGGTGCGCGGCTATGGTCTCGCCGATTCGGCGAAGGTCGAGGCCGAGCCCGGCAGCCAGCTCAATCTCAAAGCCGTGCCGGCGGCCAATGCCGCGGAAGCCGCCAAGATTTATCCGGCGATCTACTGGTATTCGATGCTGAAAATTCCCGGCGCCGATCAGTTCGGCGGCCACAGCGACATTCCCGACAAGGTCAAGCAGACCGACTGGCTCAACGCCATGAAGAACAACGGCTGCATCGGCTGCCATCAGCTCGGGGGCTAGCCACGCGCACCTTGCCGAAGGGGCTCGGCGAATTCAAAACTTCGGAAGAAGCCTGGGCGCGCCGCGTGCAATCCGGCCAGGCCGGCCCGCTGATGGTCAATCTCATTGCCGGCGATCTCGCCTCGACGCCGATCAAATATTTCGCCGAGTGGACCGACCGCATCGCCGAGGGCGAATTGCCCAAGGACAAACCGCAGCGGCCGCAAGGCATCGAGCGCAACGTTGTCATCACCACGTGGGATTGGGCCGACGACAAGCATTATCTGCACGACGAGATTTCGACCGACAAGCGCAACCCGACGGTCAACGGCTACGGCCCGCTGTTCGGCTCGCCGGAATACGCCACCGATATCATTCCGATTCTCGATCCGGTGAAGAACAGCGTCACCAAATTCCACGCGCCGGTGCGCGATCCGGACATGCCGTTCTCGCTCGGACCGGGCCACGCCGCGGCGCTCAAGCCGCTGGCGCCGTCGCCCTATTGGGGCAGCGAGCAGATCTGGGACACCCACATCAACAACCACAATTCGATGATGGATGAGAAAGGCCGGCTCTGGCTCGCCGCCGCGGTGCGCGGCGTCAAGGATCCGGATTTCTGCGGCAAGGGCTCCGACCTGATCTCGGCAAAACTGTTCCCGCTGGAGGCAGAGCCAGCGGCAGATTGGCGATGCTCGACCCGAAGACGATGAAATACACCTTCGTCGATACCTGCTTCACCACCCATCACCTGCAATTCGGCTTCGACAAGAACGACACGCTGTGGACGTCGAGCGGCGGCGGCGGCGGCGTGGTCGGCTGGCTCGACACCAAGAAGTTCCTGGAGACCGGCGACGCGGCGAAATCGCAAGGCTGGACCGCGCTCATCGTCGATACGTCGGGCGACGGCCAACGCGGCGAATATACCGAGCCCGGCAAGCCGCTCGAGCCGGGCAAGGACATGCGGCATCGGCCAGGTGTTCTACGCGTTGATGCCGAGCCCGGTCGACGGCACGGTGTGGGGCACGATCCGCGCCAATCCCGGCGCCATCGTGCGGCTCAATCCCGGCACCAACCCGCCGGAGACGGCGCTTTCTGAAATCTACAATGTCGCGGCGCCCGGCTTCGGCCCGCGCGGCGGCGATATCGACAGTAAAGGCGTGGTCTGGGTGTCGCTCGCGAGCGGCCATCTCGGCAGCTTCGATCGTCGCAAATGCAAAGGCCCGCTCAACGGCCCGAACGCCACCGGCAATCATTGTCCGGAAGGCTGGGCGTTCTACAAATATCCAGGCCCGGGCTTTGAAGGCATCGGCGATAACTCGGCCGAGTTGAGCTATTACACCTGGGTCGACCAGCACAACACGCTCGGGCTGGGCAACGACGTCCCGGTCTCGACCGGCAATCTCAACGACGGCCTGATCGCCTTTGCCGACGGCAAGATGATCACCATGAAAGTGCCCTACCCGACCGGCTTCTACGCCAAGGGCCTCGACGGCCGCATCGACGATCCAAAGATCGGCTGGAAAGGCCGCGGCCTGTGGACATCGAGCGGCGACCGCATGCCCTGGCACCAGGAAGGCGGCCTCGGCATGACGCCGATGGCGGTGCATTTCCAGATCAGGCCCAGCCCGCTGGCGGACTGACGTTGTTCATCCTCCCCCGCGAAAGCGGGGGAGGTTGCGCCGACAGGGCGGAGGTAGGGGCGCGCGGCAGAGAAGGCTGCTGGCAAAATAACGGAGACGCTGAGTTCAACCCGACCTAAGCGCTCACTCGTTCTAAATCGCCGAAATAGTGTTAGGGGGACCGATGCCTACTGACGAAGAAAGTAAAATTCTTGAATTGGCTGCCGATATCCGAAAGTTCGAGATCGGTCTATTTTGGCAAAGGTCTCTCTTCTTTTGGGGATTTATCGGAGCGGCCTTTGTTGCGTATGCGGCTCTTTTGAAAGACGGAAACGCGGATAAGGACCTGCCGCTCGCGATTGCTTGCTTCGGTTTCGTCTGTAGTGTTGCTTGGAGTTTCGCGAATCGCGGCAGCAAATATTGGCAAGAATATTGGGAAAACGAGGTCGAGCAGATTGAGTGCAAGGTTTTGAGTTATCGACTTTTTGGAAAAGAAGGACAAGTGCAGCAAAAGAATTGGTGGCTGCGGGCCAGGCGTTATTCGGTCTCAAAACTTACTATCGCGCTCAGCGACTTCACGATTGCGATTTGGCTTTTGTTGATCGCAAAGACGCTGCCTTGGAATCCTCCTGGCATATGCAAGAATTTGTCCGTTCTCCTGCCAATAGCGTCAGTTTGCTATGCAGGGCTGATGTTGTACTTCGGTCAATCTACTCCACGCGGCAGCGAACCATGTCCACCACAATCAAGTTAGGCTGCCCGTAGCGGCGTGTTAGCCAAAGGTCCAACCCGCCGTCTTCTTCGCTAAGTGATAGCAAAGTACGTTTCGCTATTTCACCTACACGATACGCGCTATCCGCAAGTTAGGCCGAGATCGTAAACCGCTTGGTATGGCGCCATCGCCGCGTTAAGCGACGGAATGAGGTCACGCGCTGTGGGATCATCTGGCGAAACGAAATAGCCACAGTGCCAGGGTGTGCGTCCGATACCCTTGCAATCTTCGTCCCAAACTATTTCATCATCTTCGTAATGAACCGACGGAATGATCAGCCGGTCATGCGCGATATTTCTAACTATTTCGTCCGCTATCTGCTGCAAGAGCCAATGCGAACACAGCGGTTTTGGCATTCTGGCACTCCCTCGGGAACCCCGCACATCGTCGCCATCTAAAGTTAAGCTTCTGTGAAGTGAATGGTGGAACCGGTTCTACTATTCCGCCCTTAGGTGCTCGAACCGTAGCCCCGTATTGGCATCAAAATATGGGCTTCCCAAACCTGCAACTTCTTCGGCAAAATATAAGGCGCTGAAGTGAGTCGGCCCGGATCCTACCCCCGCCTTAATTAGATTGCAGGTGGCTGCTTTGAAAGAACTCGACCCAATCGCGATGGCCGCGCTTGACCGAGTCATGCTGAAGGCCGAACCAAAGCTCGGAGCGGCGTTGGCCCGGCATGGCGTCAAATCGCCCGAGCAGCTTCCGCGTGAAGTCGCGGGCAAGATATTTCAGGATGCCGTGATTCAAACCGCCGCCGAGAATTTTCCGGCGTCGCAACTCGACGTACTAAAGCATGGCTTGACCGCCTTTCAGCATCCGCGCTTTAGTGCTGCTTTCACGAAGGTCAATGCTCAACTGGACGCGCCATCCGATGCATTCGCCATGGCATCCGGTCCGGACGCCGCGATCGTACTTGCGGGCTTTGGCTTGCCGGTCGCTCCCTTCGATCGCAAGCAACCGCAAATACTTGCCAAGCCAAGCAATGTGATCGACGAAGTTGCTGAATGTTTCTCGCGGTTCAGGACAGCTTACGTTGGCTATTCGCCCTGCGACATTCCATTCTACATGCTGGTCACGGACTGCGTTCAGACCTTACGTCCTCAGATCGAATCCCGCCCCCAATTGCGGAACGTGAAGCGGTTGCTCGAACGCACGGGCATTGACCTGCCGCGAGGGCCGTTTCCGCCGTTCGAACATGGCATCGCCTTGATCGCCCGCGAACCCGGAGACGCCATCTCGACGATCTTCTTGAAAAATCCAAATCCTCATGAGGGATCGATTGGCCTTTACGCGGGGTGGACTATCAACGGTGTGCGCGATGGCGCGCCGAATGACGGCTTCATTCCAGTGCCGCTGCAATTTCTTGAGGCCGCTCTACAGGACCCGCAGATGGCGCTGTGGATATGGAGGCCCGTTGGGGTCCGCATGACGTTGAACTAGCCGTGGCCGGTCAACCGACAATAAAACCTGCCGTTTCAAGTCGTGGATGCCCGGCACAAGGTCGGGCATGACGACCCGTAAAGTGGCTTACGAATCTTTTCCCCTAAAGATTCACCGCCACGAGCCGCCCCTCGGATTCGGGGACGTGATTTAACCCAGCAAAATCAAAGCTAAATCGCAGTCCCTTTTTCACGCGCTCCTGTTTTGCTACATTAGCGGCATCCTGCTCACGTAAGGGACGTCAACCGGTGACGCCGACTGACGGAGCGGGTGCGGTTCCTGCGGGCGGCGGCTCGTCACTGCCGCTCTCGGGCGGTCCGGGCATCGACCCCGCCGGCATTACGACCGGCGCGCGAGGTGCTTCGCTTAAGCGCGATGCCAAGGTGCGGGTAATGCCTGCGCGCTGCATCGCGTGAAGCGCGGCCTGGATCGAGCTTCGGCAACTGGCCGAGGCGAGCGCCGCGGTGGAGCGCCGAAAGGCGAGCGCGCTGCGTTCAGCGCGCGGCCGCGCCCGAAGCGCATTTGGATGGCAACATCCGATGCGTGGCGTGGCCCCACGGGACAGTCGCGCCTTTTGGCGCTCCGCCTCCCCTTATTTTTTTGGAGGCAAAAGATTGGTGGCTTTGGTCGGCAAAACTCGGGCGCGGGGGCGTCGCGAGATTAAGAGCGCTCGCACCATCCGCCCCCGCGATAGCGGGGGAGGGGGACCACTGGAGCTCGCGAAGCGAGCGAACCGTAGTGGAGGGGGCGCCGGACGCGGAGCTTCGTCGCCGTTGCAGAAGATTTCTTCGCATGAAGAAGCGAGCGAGCGAAAATGTATGAGCATCACGAAGACTCTTGCGTCGCGTTAAGTCCTGCGCCCCCTCCACCACCCCTTCGGGGTGGTCCCCCTCCCCCGCTGTCGCGGGGGCGGATAAGATTGCGCCGATGACCCCAACAATCAGCCCGCTACTCACCGACCTCTACCAGCTCAACATGGCCCAGGCCTATCTGGACCATGGCGCGACCGATACGGCGGTGTTCGAATTTTTCGCCCGCACCTTGCCGACGCGGCGTGGCTTCCTGCTGGCGGCGGGGCTGGAGCAGGCGCTGGATTTTCTGGAGAAGCTGCGCTTCTCGGCGGACGAAATCGCGTGGCTGAAAAGCACCGGGCGGTTCAAGCCAAACCTGCTCGATTATCTCGCAAATTTCCGTTTCAGCGGCGACGTCCACGCCATGCCCGAAGGCACGGCGTTCTTCGCGGGCGAGCCGATCCTGCGCGTCACCGCGCCGTTGCCGCAGGGGCAATTCGTCGAATCGCGGCTGATCAACATTTTGCACTTCCAGTCGCTGGTCGCCGCCAAGGCGGCGCGCATGCGGCTTGCCGCGCCGGACAAGGTGCTGGTCGATTTCGGGCTGCGCCGGGCCCATGGCGCCGAGGCCGGATTGATGGCGGCGCGGGCGAGCTACCTCACCGGTTTCGCCGGCACCGCCACGGTGCTGGCCGGCGAGCTGTTCGGCATCCCGCTTTACGGCACCATGGCGCATTCCTTCATCGAAGCGTTCGACGACGAGATGGCGGCGTTCGAAACGTTTGCCCGGGCGCGGCCGGACAATCTGGTGCTGCTGCTCGACACCTACGACACCGAGGCCGCCGCACGAAAAGTCGTGGCGCTGGCGCCGCGCTTGCAAGCGGCCGGCATCACGATCCGCGCCGTACGTCTCGACAGCGGCGATCTGATCGCCTTGTCGAAGCGCGTGCGCGGCATTCTCGATTCCGGCGGCTTGCGTGACGTGACGATCTTCGCCAGCGGCGGCCTCGACGAGGATTCGCTTATTGCCTTCGCCCGCGCCGGCGCGCCGATCGACGGCATCGGCATCGGCACCGCCATGACCACGTCGTCGGACGTGCCGGCGATCGATTGCGTTTACAAATTGCAGGAATACGCCGGCATCGCGCGCCGTAAGCGCTCGCAGAACAAGGCAACCTGGCCGGGCCGCAAGCAGGTATGGCGGCGCTACGGCGCCGACGGCCGCATGGCCGGCGATATTTTGGCGCTGGAAGGTCACGCAAAAGCCGGAGAGCCGTTGCTAGAACGCGTCATGCAAGACGGACGGCGATTGCAGCCGGCGGAAACCCTCGATGCGATCAGGGCGCGCGTGAAGCGCGAGCTCGAGCGGCTGCCCGAGCCGTTGCAGCGTCTGCAAACCGGCACGACCTATCCGGTCGAAGTTGCCGACGAGCTTAAAACGCTCGCCGCGGAAGTCGACCGCCGCATGCAAGGTTCGCAAACACAACCGAGGCCATGAGCGCCAACGAGACCGCGACGTTCGGCGACAACGACGTCCTCATCGTGGTGGACGTGCAAAACGACTTCTGCCCCGGCGGCGCGCTGGCCGTGCCGCGCGGCGACGAGGTGGTGCCGATCGTCAACCGGATGGCGGCGCGATTCCGCAACGTGGTGCTGACTCAGGACTGGCATCCGCGCGGCCATTTGTCGTTTGCCTCCTCGCATCCGGGCCGGCAACCGTTCGAGACCATTGCGGCGGCTTACGGTCCGCAAGTGCTGTGGCCCGACCATTGCGTGCAGGCGACGGCGGGGGCCGCGTTTCACCCGTCGCTGCAAGTTCCCCATGCCGGCTTGATCGTGCGCAAGGGCATGGACCGCGCCATCGATTCCTATTCGGCGTTTTACGAGAACGACCGCACCACGCCGACCGGCCTGGTCGGGTACCTGCGCGAGCGCGGTTTTACGCGGGTATTTCTTGCCGGCTTGGCGCTGGATTTTTGCGTGCGCTACTCCGCCGAAGACGCGCGGCGCGAAGGCTTTGCCGTGTTCGTGGTCGAAGACGGCTGCCGCGGCATCGATATTGGCGGTTCCATCGCGGCGACGCGGCAAAGCTTCGCCGGACTTGGCATTCCCTGCCTGCAGATGCGGGAATTCGCCGCCGGCTAATCTCTATGCGGCACTGCCGCGCGATTAGGCGGAACAATCCCGCGTTTGAGTTATTGACGATTCATGATGGTTTTTAAGGGGTTATCCCCACCAAGCCAGCCGCAACGCAGCAGTTCTGTGTGCAATGCACAAATTTTCTTAACTCTTGTTCAAAACCGGCAGGTAATTCACAAAAGGGTCACTTTTGGCTAAAGCCATGCGCCATCATGCGGGTTCGCCCGCGTCGAGCTTGCCTTCGCTGATGATGCCTTGCCCGGTATGTGCAGGGCGCATGGTCTATCACGGCCGACGCCCGATCGCCGCCGATGTCGAGGACACGATCTACGCCTGCAAGCGCTGCGGCGCGGAGCTCATTCGCACGTCGGTGTGCAAGACGATCGAGCCCGACACGCGGCGTCCCGCGGCCGCCTGATCGTCGCCGTCATTCCGGCCGAGCGAAGCGAGAGCCGGAATCCATAACCACAGTCGGTCAAGAAGAAGTCGTGCGGAGACAATTCTGCCCGCGCGGTGAGTATGGATTCCGGGTTCGCCGCATTCGCGGCGCCCCGGAATGACTAAGCCTGGATCAATCGCATTTGCGTCAGCACCGCGCGGCCCAATAGCCCGTACGGGTTCGCCAGCGTCTCCAGCATTTCGAAATGATTGTAGCCTTCGCCGACCAGAAGCTCGACCGGCTTGCCGGCGGCTTGCACCGCGGCGGCGAAGTCGCGCGACTGGCGCTGGAATTCCGGCGTCTCGTAGGTGCCGTAAGTTAGAATGAGCGGCGTGTTGAGCTTGTCGAGATGGCGCATGGCGCTGAGTTTTTGCTCCATCTCGTCGGTGAACGCCACGTATTTGGAGCGCTTCGACAGCCGCACCGGCTTGAGATCGTACATGCCGCTCGACAAGGTCGCGCCTTTGAGAATGTCGAGCGGCAGCGCGTCCTTCGCCCAATCGTGGGTCACCGTGCAGCCGGCGAGATGCGAGCCGGAAGAATGCGAAATCAGATGCAGCCGGTTGCGGTCGCCGCCGAATTTTTCGGCGTTGCGGTAAACCCAGCCGACCGCGCGCCGCACCTGCTCGACCATCGGGAACAAGCTGCCTTTGGCGTCGTCGACATTGGTGAAGTCGAGCACGACGAAATGACCGCCGGCGTGGACGAACGGCTCGGCCAAACTGGTGAACTCCGCGGCCGTGCCGTTCCGCCACGCACCGCCGTGAACGAAGATCGCGATCGGCGCGTTCGGCTTAGGCGAGCGGTAAACGTCGAGGCCTTCGATCGGCGTCGGTCCGTAGGCAAAGCGCAACGGCTTGCCGAGCCGCGCCAGCGCCGCGGCGCTGTTGGCGAGCCGCCGCTTGCCGACCTGGTCGCGGTTCGGCGCGTAGACGATCTGGTCGTAAGCGTCGTCGAGCTCCTGCTGGTCCATATCGAGCCAGACGATCGGCCCTTTGACTTTCGCAGCTGCGGCAGTCGCGGTCATCGTGTTCATCATGCCCTCAACGTCTTCACTGCGCCTTCGGCGCGCCAGGATAAACCAGTTCGGCGGCGCGTTCGACAACGCCTTTCGGCGTCGCATAAGCCTTCGCCAGCATTTTGGCAATCTCGTCGCCGGTCATCGGCTCGATCTCCAGTTGCGTCTTCGCCGCCTCGGCGATGAACTCGGGATCCGCCAGCGTCTCCTGGAACGCCTGGCGCAACGCCGCGACCCGCTCGGCCGGTGTATCCGGCGGCGCGGCGAACGGCCGGCCGGCTTCCTGGCGGATCAGAATCAGTTCCATGACCTGTTTGTTTTGCGGGTCTTCGATCAGGTCGAGCGCGCTCGGCACGTCGGGCAGATCGCGCAATTTCGATAACCCCATCTGCACGATGACGTTGAGCAGATTGTCGGCGATCCAGTGCGGCCGCGACGCCTTCATGGTCGACCATGACAAGCCGCAAATGCCTTCCGCTTCGCCGCGCTCGACCGCCATGGTGAGGCCGGAACTCGTGTCATAGCCGGACACCACCTTAAAGCGCGTGCCGATCAAGGCATTGAGCAATTTGGGCACGATCGCGGAATTCGACGTCGCGCCGGCCGCCGCCACGATCACTTCGCGGGCGCGCGCATCGGCGATGGTCTTGACCGGACTCGTGTGCCAGGTGGCGCAGACGTTCTCGAGCTTGCCGATGCTGCCGAGCCAATTGAACCGCAACGCGTCGTAATGCGCGCCCGGATTGCCGAACAGCGGGTCCATCGCGGCGCCGTTGGTAAAAGCGCCGATCACCGAGCCGTCACGCTCGGCGCCGTTGTAAAGCGTGCTCGCGGCCGCAAGTCCGGCCGCCGCCGGCAGGTTCTTGGCAATGATATTCGGATGGCCCGGAATGTGATCGGTCCAGTGGTGCGCGAAGGCGCGCGCATAGACGTCGTAGCCGCCGCCCGCGCCGCTGCCGACCAGCATGGTGATGGAATGCGACTTGTAGAAGTCTTCGACCGTCTGTGCGTGAGCCGCCGGCACCAGCCACGGCATTGCGGCAACCAGGACGGTGCGCGCGAGAAATTCCATCATTGGCCTTCACGGTCCCGTCTGCAACGCGTCGGCTTCATCGGCAACGCCGAACGCCGTCTGCTGCTCGGTAAATCCGGCGACGGCAAATCTGCCGATCGGCGCGAAGGCGTTGCCGCAATGGTTCGCGAATTCCCGCGACGCCACGATGGTGCGGCCCAATTGGCCGGCGAGTTTTTCCAACCGCGCCGCCAGATTCACCGCCGGACCGATGGTGGTGAAATCGAGCCGGTTGCCGCTGCCGATATTGCCGTAGAGAACATCGCCGACGTGGAGCGCCAGTCCGAAGCGCACGCCCGTTTCCTCGTTCGCACCCTGCAGCGCAGCGACATTGGCGCGCGCCGCAAGCGCCGCCGCCAGAGCTTGCGCGCAAACCGGCGCGGCTCCTTCGCCGATCGGAAAGATCGCCAACAGTCCGTCGCCCATGAATTTGAGGACTTCGCCGCCGTGCTCGAGGATCGGCGGCACCTGGCAATCGAAATAGCGATTGAGCAGATCGACCAAATCCTGCGGCGGCAAACGGTCGGCAAGTTTTGTAAAACCCCGCATGTCGGAGAGCCAGATCGCCGCGTGAATCTCCTCGGTATGACCACGGCGGATTTGGCCCGCCAGCACGCGACCGCCGGCATTCTGCCCGACATAAGTCGACAGCAGAACGTTTGCCACCCGGTACAAGGCGCGAATCTCGGCGACCCGGGTCAACGGGATAATAATGGCATCGAGGCCGGCGATTTCCGCATCGGTAAATCCGCCCGGCTGCTGCGTCGCCCACGAGGCGAAATGAATCTCGCCGTTGGTGAAGCGCAGCGGCGAGACCACGTAGTCCGTAACACCCTCGGCGCGCAGGTCGTGCAGGATCGGATAGTCCATCCGACAATCGGGATCGGCGAGCCGGCGCCGAAACGCTTCGCCGGTCGCGGCGACGTGCGTCATCGGGCTGTTGCGGAAGACGTCGCGATCCAAGAGATCGAAACTGCCGTCGGTGACGACCGTCCCGGTATCCGGCCGCCAGACGAAACGGCGGCCGACGATCTGCGGATGCAAGGTGCGCACGAACACGACGGCGCGCCACAGCGGCAGGCCGCAGGCCGTCAAGCGCTGACAGATTTCGCTCAAGACCTCCTGCGCCAGCGGCGTCGACCGCGCGCCGTCCATCAGCCAGTCGACCACCGCTTGCGTGCCGGAGGGATCCATCGCGCGTTCACGTCATGGGCTTTGCAGGCCGTATTTCTTTGCCATCGCCGCGAAGAAGCCGTCATTCTTCAAGCCATCGAGCAGGCTGCCGTCGATATAATCGCCGACTTTCTGGCTGACATTGGGGAACAGTTTGAGGATGTTCTGCGCGCCCTCTGCCGACGGTTCGAGGTTTTGCGGCGATTGCTGCTTGAAATCGTTGTAGGTGATGTCGAGGATTTTGGCGCTGCCGATCTTGAGCTCCTTCGCCAGCACCTCCTTGGCGCGCTTCGCGTCGGTGAGCGCGATGTAATTGCCTTCGATGCTGGCCTTGAGAAAGCGGGTGAGCAGATCGCGGCGCGCGGCGATGTCGTCCTTGCGCACGACGACCCCGCTGAACAGCCACGGAATCTGGTCCGGCACCAAGTCGACCAGCACGTTGACGCCCTGCTCGCGCGCCAGCGACGCGATCGGCTCGTTGATCGCGGTGGCCTTGATCTCGCCCGACTTCACCGCATCGAGCCGCTTCGTGCCGCCGCCATATTCCTTGACGGTCACGTCGTTGCGGGTCAGCCCGAGCTTCTGCAAGGCGAGCGTCACCGTGGAATCGCTTTCCGAGCCGAAGGTCGAGACGCCGACGACACCGCCTTTGAGATCGGCCGCGGTCTTGACCCCGGGCGCCGAGAAAAACGTGAAGCGGATGACGTTCGACAGCGAGCCGATCACGCGCAGATCGCCGCCGGCCTGATTGACCTTGACGACCGACGACAAGCCGACATGCATCACGTCGATGCGCGCGGCTTGCAATTCCTCGGCGCCGCGGCTGCCGCCGTTCATGTTGAGGATTTCGACGTTTAGCCCTTGCGCGCTGTAGAGACCGGCGGCGCGCGCCATGTACCAGGCGAGCACCGTGTTCACCGGATCGGATATGCCGGCCTTGATCTGCAGCGGCGGCGGCGGCCCCATCGTCGCCGACTGTTGCGCCATTGCCGATTTGAGCACGCCGGCGACCAACAAGGCGGCCAGCGCCGCCGCAAAAATGCTTTTGTTTTGCATCGTCGTCTCCCCCTAGAACTCCCGAAACAACTTGCCAAAACCCTCGATGCGGTCCTTGATACCGCAGCGGCGCAGCGCGTCCCAGACGATCGCCTGGTGCGCCGCCATGCAATTGACGCCGAACTCGCGCTCCAGCACGTCGAGCGCACTGGCCGTCGGCCAATGCGGCGATGGGAAAAATATCGAGTCGGCATCGGGATGCTTGCGCATCAATTCCCGGCCCATGTCGATCGCGGCATGGCGCGGGATGCGGCCGATCTGGTTGAAAGGCGAGCCCCAGCCGGTCGCGCCCAACACCTCGCAGCCGAAATGCTTGGCGTAGCTGGCGATGCGGTCGGTCTCGGTTTTCTCGTAAGGCTGGCAGACCACGACCTTTTTGCAGCCGAGCGCTTTCGCCGCGGCGGCTTGCGCCGACGTGCTGGTCGAGACCTTGACCTTCAGCTCGGCTTCGAGATCGCGGATGATCTGCCCGGCATTGGCGGCGCCGCGCGACAGATTGATCGGCACGCCGCCGAGCACGACGATGTCGCAGCCCGCCGCCGCCATTTCGCGCGCCGCGCGCATGCTGATGTCGTAGGACTGGTCGACCTCGTCCTTGCTGCGCACCACGATGGCGAGCGAGGTGACCACGAGCGTCACGCCGTCCGGCACGATCTGGTAGAACTCATAAGGGAAGACTTCGGTGGTGAGCGGCGGCGAGGTGTAGCCGATGCGGGCGCGGCTGCCATAGAGGTCGCTGCGGGACTGTTCCGTCATTGCCGGACCGTTCTTGTCGATTTTGGCCGGCAAAGGCTATCGGCCGCTGCCGGGCTTGTCCATCAGTGCTACAAGAGCATGATCCCGAAAAGTGGATGCCGGTTTTCGGATAAGATCATGCTCCGCTAAAATACTTGATTGCCGCAATCTGGGAGACAGCGATGCAGCGCGTGACCATCACCATCGACGACGAGCTTGACGCCGAGCTCGACCGCTTCATGAAGGGGCGCGGCTATGCCAACCGCTCCGAGGCGATCCGCGATCTCGCCCGCTCCGGCCTGCAGCAGGCCGCGACCGAAGTCGGCGGCACGCGGCCTTGCGTGGCGGCGCTGGTTTATCTCTACGACCACGAAGCGCGCGAACTGCCCAAGCGCCTGACCCGCGACTTCCACGACCGTCACGATCTGGCGCAGGCGACGCTGCACGTGCACCTCGACCACGAGAGCTGCATGGAAGTCACGGTGCTCAAGGGCCTCGGTGCCGACGTGCAGCAATTCGCCGACCACATCATTTCCGAACGCGGCGTGCGCCACGGCCATGTGGTCTATCTGCCGGCCGACGGTGCGCATACCCACGGCCGCGGCGAGAGCCATAGCCACGAGCATGGGCATGGACACAGTCACAGTCCCCGCCGCCGGAAGGCCGGGTGAGATCTTCTCCTCCACGCACCGGGCAGAACGTCAGAATTTCATCAAATCCTTGGCGAGCGTGATCGGCCCAGAATAATATTTTTTCGCTTCATCGACGTAGCGTTGGTACTCTTCGTCGGGATTTGTTGATGGCCCGAGATGAGTCATGACCACGGCTTTGACGCCGGCCTTCGCCGCCATCTTGCCGATGTCCTCGGGCGTCACGTGCTCTTCGTGCATGTGGCGCAAGAAGCCCGCCTGCTCATCCGCAGTCTTGGCCTGCCAAATGCCGTTCTTCTTGAACAGCTCCACCACACCCTCCGGCGACGTTGTTTCTGTCACGTAGAGATCGGCACCTTTTGCCAATTCGACCACGGCATCGGAAGGTCCGGTGTCGCCGGTGAAGAACACGACGCGGTCCGGCGTCTCGAAGCGATAGGAATAGGACTTGTATTTGCCGTAGGGCGGCGTGCCAGGCTGGAAATGAAAATGCGTGTTCTCGACCGCGGTGACCTTCACGTTCGCATCCTGGTAGACGACACCGGGCTCGACGTCGTGAGCGCGGAAGGTCTCCGTCATCGGCCGCTTCTTGCCTTCGGCCCAGCGGATCTCGGCATTCGGCGTCAGGTAATCGATCGCCCCTTTGACCAGCGCCTCGACGCCGCTGCCGTAAATATCGGCCGGCTCAGCTTGCTGCTCCCACTGCGACACCAGCAAGGTCGCAAGTCCGGCGGTGTGGTCGCTGTGCGCATGCGTGATGAAAATCTTGCTGACTTTGCGGAAGTTATTGCCGGACTGCACGATCCGGCCGGTGACGCCGCCGCCAGCATCGATGAGATAGAGCGTGCCGTTGACGATCAGCAGGTTGGAGGATTGCGCGCGGTCGGCGCGCGGCACCGGGCCCCCGGCGGTGCCAAGCGTGATGAGCGTCGTCTCGGCCTGGGCCACACCGGTCCAGGCTGCGATCATCGCCATCGCCAGGCCGGCGGTCATTGCCAGTAAAGAGCGCTGTTTTGCGTTCATGCGAATCCTCCCCTGTTTTCCTCCCCTGCCCGTTTTCCGGCAAGGTTGGTTACGCAAGCTTCATCTGCCGCAGCATGGCGCGGCCGGCGAGACCATAGGGGTTCGCCAGCGTCTCCAGAAGCTCGAAATGGTTGTAAGCCTCGCCGACGATCAGGTCGGCAGGCTTGCCCGCAGCCTGCATGGCCGCGAAGAAATCTTTGGTCTGGCGCTGGAATTCCGGCGTCTCGCAGGTGCCGTAGGCGAGAACGAGCGGCGTATGCAGACCGTCGAGATGGCGCTGTGAGCTGAGCTTCTCGACCATCGCGTCGGTGAACGCTGACGTAAGAACTGCGCTTCGAGCGCCGCACCGGTTCGAGCTCGTACATGCCGCTGAGCAATAGCGCGCCTTTGCAGAAATTTTTCGGCAAATCTTCCTCGCGCCAGCCATCGGTCAGAAAGCAAGCCGCAAGATGCGAGCCGGACGAATGCGCCGAAATGTAAAACCGCTCGCGGTCGCCGCCAAAACTTTCGGCGTTGCGCCACGTCCAGGCCAGCGCGCGACGCACCTGCTCGTACATCGGAAAAAGATCGCCGCCCGCCTGCTCGACATTGATGAAGTCGATGATGACGGCATGCGCGCCGGCCTGCAGCAAAGGCTCGGCCTGCAAGGCGTAATCGGCCGCCTTGTTGCGGCGCCAGGCGCCGCCGTGGACGAACACATTGATGGGGGCGTTCGCCGCGGCGGCGCGAAAGATATCGAGCCGTTCGTATTCGCTCGGCCCATAGGCGACGCGCTGCGGCGGCCCCAGGATCGCCCGCGTCCGTTCGCTGGCGGCGATGCGGCGCGCGACGATCAACGGGCGGTTCGGCGCATAGACGTCCTGGTCGTAGGCGTCGTCGAGCGCCTTCTGGTCCATGTCGCGCCAGATCAGTGGGCCTTGGGCGGTAGCGGGTTGGGGCATTTCCGATCTCACATATCAGTCATGTATTTTGATGAAAGTTCAATCGAATAGGTTAAATCGGCCACAACCCGCCGTCGCTACAACCATCCCGTCAGCACGGAGGACATCCACATGACGACGCTTGTTATGCGCTTTTTCGCCGACGACGCAGGCGCCACCGCTATTGAATACGGCCTCATCGCGGCCGGCATTGCGGTGGCGATCATCGCCACCGTCCAGGCTCTCGGCACCAACTTGAATAGCACCTTCTCGACGGTTTCGACCTCGTTGAAGTAGTTCGCGTTGCCGTTTCGCAACCAAAGCCCCCGGTTTTCGGCCGGGGGCTTTTTGCGTCACCGCTCCGTCACGCTTTTATTCGCGCGCGGCAACGCATCGTTCACCCCAGATTCAATTCCTTGAAGAAGTCGTTGCCCTTGTCGTCGATGACGATGAAGGCGGGGAAATCGACCACTTCGATGCGCCAGATCGCTTCCATGCCGAGCTCGGGATATTCCAGGGTTTCCACTTTCTTGATGCAATGCTCGGCGAGGTTGGCCGCGGCGCCGCCGATCGAGGCGAGATAGAAGCCGCCGTGCTTATGGCAAGCTTCGCGCACGACCGCGGCGCGGTTGCCCTTGGCCAGCATCACCATGGAGCCGCCGGCGGACTGGAAATCCTCGACGAAAGAATCCATGCGGCCGGCCGTGGTCGGCCCGAACGCGCCCGAGGCGTAGCCTTCCGGGGTTTTTGCCGGGCCGGCGTAATAGACCGGATGGTTCTTGAAATAATCCGGCAGGCCTTGCCCTTTCTCCAAGCGCTCGCGCAGCTTGGCGTGGGCCAGATCGCGCGCCACGATCATCGGGCCGGAGAGCGACAGCCGCGTCTTGATCGGATGTTTGGCGAGCTGCGCCAGAATTTCTTTCATCGGCTTGTTGAGGTCGATCTGCACCACCTCGCCGCCGAGCTTTGAGGTGTCGACCTCGGGCAGATATTTCGCCGGATTGTGCTCGAGCTCTTCCAGGAACACGCCGTCCTTGGTGATCTTGCCCAGCGCCTGGCGGTCGGCCGAGCACGACACGCCGAGCCCGATCGGCAGCGAGGCGCCGTGGCGCGGCAGCCGGATGACGCGCACGTCGTGGCAGAAATATTTACCGCCGAACTGCGCGCCGACGCCGAGCGACTGCGTCATCTTCTGGATTTCCTGCTCCATCTCCTTGTCGCGAAACGCGTGGCCGTCCTCGGAGCCGTGGTCGGGCAGCGCATCGTAATATTTGCAGGAGGCGAGTTTTACCGTTTTCATGGTCAGCTCGGCCGAGGTGCCGCCGATGACGATGGCGAGATGATATGGCGGGCAGGCCGCGGTGCCGAGCGTGAGCACCTTCTCTTTCAGGAAGGCGAGCATGCGCTCGCGGGTGAGGATCGACGGCGTCGCCTGGAACAGGAACGCCTTGTTGGCCGAGCCGCCGCCCTTGGCGATGAACAAAAACTTGTACGCCGCGTCCGCCTCGGCATGATCAGGATTGTGGCTCTCGGCATAAAGCTCGACCTGCGCCGGCATGTTCGAGCGCGTGTTCTTCTCCTCGAACATGGAGATCGGCGCCAGCTGCGAATAGCGCAAATTGCGCTTGAGATACGCATCGCGCGCGCCCTCGGCGAGCGCCGCCTCGTCGTCGCCGTCGGTCCAGATCAGCCGGCCCTTCTTGCCCATGATGATCGCGGTGCCGGTGTCCTGGCACATCGGCAACACGCCGCCGGCGGCGATATTGGCGTTCTTGAGGAAGTCGTAGGCGACGAATTTGTCGTTGTCGGAGGCCTCGGGGTCTTCGACGATGTGCTTGAGGGAAGCGAGATGCGCGGGGCGCAGCAGATGATTGATATCGGTGAAGGCGGCCTCAGCGAGCGCGCGGAGAGCTTCGCGCGGCACGACCAAGACGTCCTCGCCCATGACGCGTTCGACCCGCACGCCGTCGGCGATTTTGCGGTAGGGCGTTGGGTCTTTGCCGAGGGGGAAGAGCGGGGTGTGCTTGTAGGGCGGGGTGTGTGGGTGGAGAGGGGGCGTTCATGGGCTACGATTGCTCGCTATTGGTTTTTTTGCCTTCCCCTCGTACCCAAAATACACCCTGTTCTCCTACAGCCTGAGAGAGATAAACTGAGTTTCGTTTATAATTCCATGCTCCTCGCACTCCAACAATTCCTTGAAAATTCGCCACTCTCGTTCGTATGACCAATCAGCGTTTTTCACAAGGAACAGGAAATATGGATTGTTCCAAAAGTTTTTGACTTTCTCGTCGCTATATAGCACCTTTCGAAGCAGGTTTTTTCCCGGCACCTCTTTGGACAAAAAGAACGATCCCGTGAGTTGAAGCCAACCACAAACCCTGTACCTGCGTCAGCATAGTGAGCCCACATCTGATGATTTAATGGCAGCTCAGTAACGGAGAAAAACACCCCACCGCGATACCAAACTATCCAATCGCTCTTGAAATTGTTGTTCCATTCTTTCAAAAACGTATTCAACCATCGTAGTCATTCTTGGCTCGATAGCCATCTGGACAGCATTGAGGATTTCTTTGCCCTGCGTTGTTTCAAGAATAGTATTCACTTGTTCTCGTGTGAGATTAATTCCAAGTGTGTTTAGTTCTTCTTGAAGAAGCTCGGAGAGCAGAGGGCGGTCATTATGAATCTTAGGAACTAGCTGCTGCAGTACTCTCTGTTGCGATTTTGCGCAAGCCGGCTGTGCTGACTGATTGCCACCGTTGCCTCATTTCGAAGGGGTCGTTTAGGGCGCTACGCTGTGTGAATTGAATTTAGGACTTAGAAAAAAATTATGTCTGCTGCCTGAGAAATACTTATAGACAAGCGGCTTCGAGTAAACTGTAGACTTAATCTTCTCAACATCCGAATCTAAATGAGGGACGAATAATCGATGTCCCAGGACTGACTGTCCAGATATTCTTTAAGTACTCCCATATGATGTTCCTAGTAAGCTTGGCATCTATCGGCGAAGCGAAATCGGAAAATGTCATGCGAGCCCCACTAGCAATCTCGCGGTGTTGCTCCGCTCAACCCTTCCCACAAACTATCGACCCTTCCCTCCCGCTTGCCTCTCCGCATACGTATCCACCAGCGCGCGGATCATACGCTGATAGGGCACGCGGCGCTTCTTGGCTTCGCGCTTGAAGAAGTCGAGGCTGCGGCGCGACAGCGACAGCGTCACCTTGACGTTCTCCTCGCGCTGCACGAGGTCGGCGGGCGCGGGCAGGAAGTCCTCGATCAGCCGGACGCGGCCGATTTCTCCAGCCGTGTATCTAACGGTTCTGTTGCTCATAGAGTTGCTTTCCTTTTCGCCAATAGCCGGCGCCGAAGATGCGGATTCGGCCTGCCGCGCCAGGTGAAACGCACCGTCATCACGCCGCCCGCGACCACGCCGAAGCAGAAGTAGCGCGGCTCCGTGCCACTGTGGTCCAACTCCTCGGCGACGACGCGGCGTGGATCGCAGAAGGCCACCTGCGCTTGTGCAAACGAGACGCCGTGTTTCAGGCGGTTGATCCGGTCCTTGGCGTCGTCCCATTCGAAGCTTTATTTGCCGGGCATCGATATGGTATTTAGACCAGATCTCTGATATGGCGCAATGGGCCCAATTGGCAATTCGCTCTCATAGCTCGTCATGCGCGGGCTTGACCCGCGCATCCACGTCTTTGCTTTGTCCGCGGCGAAAAGTCGTGGATGGCCGGAACAAGTCCGGCCATGACGCACGATGAATTTCAGCTCTGCGTAACGCTGTCGGCAATCACCAGCCCGATGGCATCCTCGGCCATCGCCAGCGCCTCGCGCTCATTTTTGCCGTAGGTGACGATTTCGGGAAACGCCGGAACGCGCACGGTGAACCCGCCCTCTTCCTCGGGTTCGAGCACGACGGCAAAGGTTCGTTTTCCACCCATGGCGCGGTCTTTCAGGAGCAAACTCCAATATAGCATAGGCGGCGTAAAATGCGTAGCAGTAGAGTAGAAATAGGTAGCGTGCCGATCATACGCCAATAAGGTACGCGGCGCTTCTTCGTTCCCGCGCGTGCGAATTCACGGAAAACTAGGAACCAGTGTCTTCCCTCATTTGCTTGTGTAGCGCATTGGCCACCGATTGCGCGGTGCCAAGCCAGCTATTTCGATTTTTGATTGTCAAATAGATTATTCCGCCGAGGTCTGCGGGCATCTTTGTTTCATTTTCGCGGACCACCACGACGCGTTTGGCACTGTGGGCGCTAATGAAGTAACCCGCTTCAAGAAGGACATTATCTCTAGGCACACTTGTCTTAGAGGCCGTTCCCACGATCTGGTCGCTTTTAGTAAAGAGAAACAAACCACACCGGCAGGTGGCGGAAGCACGAGCGATTTCATCCATGATCGTACGGCCGGGTCGAAATTCCGTGGCCCAATCCATTACTCGCATTCCGCACTTATTAATCAAAAAATCTTTGATGCCCCTGGCGAGCTTGTTCGCCTCACTGCAATATCCAAAGAACACGTCGTAGCGCGACCTGACATCGGCGACCCATTTCTTAAACGGTGGCGCCTTCAAAAACTGATCGGACGCGAGCCAAACGGCCGTATTCTTTGTCGGCAACCGAACAACAAATGCTTTGCCGAGATGAGCGAGAATTCCACGGGGGTGCATGCCCTCCTCGGCGACGACAATCGTCGGAAGGCCGCGCGACAAGGCAAGAGCGCCCTCGAAATGGCTATACTCCGATGGGATGGGTACTACAGTTCGACCACTGGTGCCTTGCCAGCGCTTCAATGCCAGTATCAGCGCCCCATCGCATTGCCGCATCACTTCTATGGCGCGATCGAAGCTCCAAGTATCGCCCCTAGGCAGACCGGAAATGTGAAACTCTTGAGGTTCGAAACCAAGCGACTAAAATCTTTTTTAATATCGCCTTTTTTAGGATCGCCTGTTTTGGCCCTGGCTTGTAGGGCGCGTGAATGTAAATTCGTGGTCTATATACTGCTTTGACGGGAGCCATCGGCTACCTCCATCGCAAGAATAGGCCAGCATAGCTCAGATTGCGCAGAAGGAAATCCGGGATTCCTGACTTGGCGTCATTGCCCGCCCCGGATTTCGCCGCGCTCGATCCGGGCTACAGCCCGAACAGCTTCTCTGCATTGCCGTGCGCAATCCACTCCCTATCCGCGGCGTTGACCGGAATTTGCTCCAGGAAGGCGCGGGCCTGGGCCATCGAGCCATAGGCGTGATCGACCGAGAACATGATGCGCTCGGCGCCGACTTCGAGCAGGAGGCCCAAGAGGTCGCCGGGAAATTGAAGCCGCCGAAGGCGTAGTGTACGTTCTGCCGCAGGTAGTCGGCGAGCGTGCGTCGCAGCTTGGTCAGCCTCAGAGAAGGATTACGTTTATTCCAGCCGAGTAATTCGTCATACGCCGGCAAGGACCGATATGTCGATCGCTGGCCATGTAACAAATGCAACAAGTGTCCCATGGAAATTAGGTGCTGCCCATGCCGTGCTTGCATGCACGAAAACTGAACAAGTCCCGAAGCGCGGCCGCATGTGAGCGGGGCAATGTCGTCACGCGGGCGTCACGGAGCCCTATAAACATGACATTGGAGTGGGTCCGAAGCATTGCCCTGCTGATGCTGCTTACCACGGGCGCGGCAGCGCAGGATACCGGCGCGAACCCGAAGTTAATGCCCGATGCGCCGCTGAACGAACAATTGCTCAGCGTGCCGGGCGACCCGCACCGGCCGGTTCTGCTTCAGGTCACATTGTTCACTCCGCCGGGATCAGGGCCTTTTCCGCTTGCGGTCATGAATCACGGCGCTACACACGTGTCTGCCCAAAACCGCGGAGAACGCTACCGCTACACCTACTCTGCATATTATTTTTTGTCGCGCGGCTACGCAGTGGCTTTACCGATGGCGCGTGGGTTTGCCGGGTCAGGCGGGGATCTGGCGTTGGCTGGCTGCAGTGTGGATATCGTTGGAACAGCCAATGCAGAGGATCTGCGCGCCGTAATCGCCGCGCTTGGACGGCTACCGGAGATCGACCCCAGTCGAATCATCGTCGCCGGACAGAGTTTTGGCGGCTGGACGACGATGGCGCTCGGCACGATGGGCGTGCCGGGGGTGCGCGGCCTGATCGGCTTCTCGCCGGCGCTGCGGCAGTCCAATTGCCCGGCGCAGGATCAGGCAATGGTCGCCGGAGCGCGCAGCTTCGGTGCCGCCGCTCGCCTGCCCTCGCTGTGGTTCTATGGCGACAACGACACGGTCATGCCGGTCGCGACCTGGCACGCGGTGTTCGACGCTTATGTCAACGCGGGAGGGCCGGCGAAACTGGTGACGATCGGTCGCTTCCTGGACGACTCGCACGAAATGCTGAGTTTCCCGGAAAGCCTGCCGATCTGGACGCCTCAGGTGGACGCGTTCCTCGCCAGGTTGGATTTACCCGCGGCCGAGATACATCCCGAGTATCTGCCAATTCCCGTGCCCCCGGCGACGCGATTCGCAGCCCTGGACGACGTCTCGGCAGTGCCCTTCGTCGGTGACAAAGGACGCGAAGCGTATCGGCAATTCCTGACCCGTCCGTTTCCGCGCGTTTTCGCCCTGGCTGCGAATGGGATGACCAGTGTCGCCAATGGCGGCTTCGACCCGTTGGCACGCGCGCTCCTGGCATGCCGCAACGCGAGTGTGACCTGCCGTCCTTACGCCATTGATGCCGATGTTGTCTGGTCCGGCGATGCAGCCGCCGCTGCGGCCTATGCCCGGATCGTGCCGGCCGGAAGCACCACAAATCTCAATTTTGCTTACGCGGTCAATCCCGATTGCAGTTCACGGGCCTTACCGCAGGTCTCGGTCAGCCAAGCCCCAATGCACGGCTCGGCGTCGGTCGTCTTTCACGATGGACATCCGCGCTTTCCGGCGGGCCATCCGTATGCTGCCTGTAACGACGCCTTCGTACCAGGGGTCAGCGTCGCTTATACGCCTGAGCCTGGCTTCACTGGATCCGATGCGATGACGTTCGAAGAAACAACCGAGAACGGCAGCCATCGTGTTTTTCGTATGACACTGACCATCCAATGACTGGGCTTGGTCAGTATAGCTTAGCGAGCTCGTAGGGTGGGCAAAGGCGCGCAGCGCCGTGCCCACGCGGCTTCGCACAGCGTGGGCTTCGCGGAGCCTGTCATCGGGCCGGCCACTTCGGGCCGGACCCGTTGGCTCAGCCCACCCTACAAATTAAACAGCTTCTCCGCATTGCCGTGCGCGATGCGCTCCTTATCGGCGGCGCTGACCGGGATTTGCTCCAGGAAGGCGCGGGCCTGCGCCATCGAGCCGTAAGGGTGATCGACCGAGAACATGATGCGCTCGGGGCCGACTTCGAGGAGCAGCCCTAAGAAGGTCGCCGGGAAATTGAAGCCGCCGAAAGTGTAGTGCACGTTCTGCCGCAGGTATTCGCCGAGCGTGCGATCGAGCTTGGTCAGCGGCGGCTGCAGGTTGCGGTCGAGGCGCGGCAGCATGAAGGACAGGCCTTCGCTCAAATGCCCGACCACGATCTGCAGTTTCGGATAGCGGTCGAACACGCCGCCCAGGATCAAACGAATGACGTGAATGGCGGTCTCGATGTGCCAGCCCCAGCCCGAGGTCGCGAACACCCAGCTCACTTCCGGCGAGAAGCCGGAATATTGCGCCTCGACCACCGCCTGCGGCGGCCGCGTCGGGTGCATGTAGATCGGCACGTTGAGCGCCTCGGCGCGCTCGAAGATCGGCCAAAAGAATTTGTCGTCCATGTAGCGGCCGCGGACGTGGCCGTTGATCAGCGCGCCGCGAAAGCCGAGCTCGCGCACGCAGCGCTCCAGCTCGGCGGCGGCCTTGTCGGGCACCATGGTCGGCAGCGCGGCAAGGCCGGCGAAGCGGCTGGGATGCTTCTTCACCGCGGCGCCGAGAAACTCATTGGCCTCGCGCGCCAACGGTCAGCGCTTCCGCCGCGTCCAATTGCTCGGTGCCCGGCGCGTTGATCGACAGCACCTGCATGTCGATGCCGGCGGCATCCATGTCGGCGATCCGCTTGTCGCCGATCTCGACAAGCTGCTCGAGGATTTTGGCGCCGCGGGGGCCGGTCTTGGCGATATTGTCTCGCAGCTGCCGGCCGGCGCCGTCGAGAAATCCGGGCGGCGCGAAGTGCTCTTCTAGCGTAATGGTGCGCATGATTATCTTTCCGTCGTGTTGGCGGAGGCCATCATGGAGCGCCGGATCGCGCTCGGCAATGACGGCAGCCGCAAGGCTGCTCCTTGGCAGCCCAGCCGCTCGCCGCCGCTGCATACCTCAATCGCGCACGTAATACTTCCGCTCGCTGCCGTCGAAGCGACCGGCGCGCAGGCAACATTTCTTGAAAGCTTTTGCCGGAGCCGCACGGGCACAGATCGTTGCGCCCGAGTTTCTCGATCAGCTCCTTGTCGCCGTGGACGATGCGATCGCCGCGGCGCACGCGCGTTTCGGACGGATAACCCCCGCCTCCGTTTACGCGTGACCTCGAAAGCAAGGCAGGTCGTCGAAATCATCATTGCGCCGCATGACACGCCTCCTTGGCTTGATACATCGGGATCGCGCGGTGATATGACAGCGCATCCCGGCGATGTCCAGCCAGGTTTCGCGCCGCTCAATCCATCCTACACAGGCCGCTCAACCACCAGTACAATCGCCCGGCCGGTGAACCCCTGCGCGTGTCTTGAACCGACACAAGGAAGGAACCACCCATGCCCACCTTCAAGCTGCCGCTGTCCGGCGACGTCGTGCAATCGATCAATCCGTTCACGGCGTTCATGACCGGCGGCCAGTTCGGCCTGGTCAACATCAATCTCGGCCAGTCGAGCGAGCCCAAGGTCGAGGAAGAAGTGCTGTCCGACGTCGCCACCTACGGCAAGCAGCTCGGCCGCATCGGCGACGCCTTGATCGTGCTGCTCGCGCATTTCCATCCGCACAAGCCGCTGACCGCGGACGAGACCGCGGCGATCGACGCGCTCAAGACGATGCTGGAGAAGATCGCGGACGTGAAAGAAAAATATAAAAGGCCGGCGATCCGTCCGGGTGACGCGCAACCGTCGTAGAGACGGCATGTTGGAACAAGGTCATGAGGTCTCCAGGGCGTCGGCGAGCGTGGTTCGAACGTTTGGCGGGCCACGCCGGCCAACGGCAGTCGCCAACGTTATGCGTTCAGTCTGACGGCCCGATCGGTAGGTTCGATGCACCCGCGGACGTGGAACCGGCCGCGGTAGCAAAATCTTCAGCATTTTCGCTTTCATTGCATTTTTAGGATCAGTCCTGAACCCGCCGGCCAATATTGGGGACGCCATCATGCGCAACTCCGTCATTTTCCGCAGCGCCCTGATTTGCGGCGTCCTGGCTGTTGCCGGCTACATGTATGTGATGGCGCGAACCAACCTGGCGCTCGACAAGGCAAGCAGCGCCTTCGCCGCAGATACGGTCGTCGCCGTCGGCGCCCATTGGGACGCCGCCGAGCTGTGGCAGCGCGCTACGCCGCATTTTCGTGAAGAGACCACGTTGGACGCGTTGCGCGCGCAGCTTAACGCCGCAAATGACAGGCTCGGCCCGATGACCGAATCGCTGGCCATCGCCGGCAAGACATCGTTCCCGATCATCCCGACCAGCGCGCCGCTCTTCGCCGACTACATCGTGCGCTCGGCGTTCGCCAAAGGCGAAGCCGACATCGTCGTCCGCACCGTCAAGACCGGGACGGCCTGGGCCATCGACAGCTTCACCATCGGCGCATCGCCCGAGATGCGAAAGCTGCTCGGCCTGCAAGGCTGACGGCAGCGCGCCTCAGTGATGCATCTCGTCGCCCGGCATGATGCCCCAGAGGTTTGAGGCCGACGGGTCCTTGGCCCACACTTTCGGGCGCTGCGGATTGTCGCGGTGCCACGGCCGCGGCTCGAAATAGCCGAGCTCCTCGTTCATGCGGTCGAGCTCGGCGAACAATTCGGTGATCAGGCCGGCCGGACTGCGGTGATAGGTGAACAGGTTGTGGCCGATGCCGTGGCGGCCCGGTCCCCACAACAGCTTGTAGCCGTTGACGGACAGGAAATCGCACGCCGTCTGCATGTGGCCCCAGTCGCGCAATTCGAACGCGGTATGGAAATGCCGGTTCGATCCGGTCTGCATCAGGTTGATGGTGTGATGGTCGGGCCCGCAGCGCAGGAACGAGAAGAAGTCGCCCATCCAGTCGGATTCGCGAAAACCCAGCACGTCGCAATAGAACTTAGTGACATGCTTGACGTCGGTGACGTGGAAGGCGACGTGGCCGAGCTTGTGCGGCACGATGCCCTTGGCCTGGAATTTCTGGTGCGAAAAATCGGCGCGCTTGAACACTTCCATCACCGTGCCCTTGGGATCTTCGAAGGTGAGCACGTCCGCGATCGACGGCTCCGGATCCTTTTTGCGCTGGGTCTTGATGCCATGGCCCTGGACCTGTTTCTCGAACGCGTCGAGATCGTCGTGCTCGCCGAGCTGGAACGCGACGCGCGAGCAGCCCGCTTGCGTGCCTTTGCGCAAAACGACCGAGTGGTGATCGACGGTGTTGGCGAGAAAGACCGCGTCCTTCTCCTTGGCCGCGACCGTCATGCCGAGAATATTGCTGTAATAATCGGCCTGCTGCTCGACGTCGGGCACGTCGTAGCTGGCGTGGGCGATTTTTTTGACTCGGATCATAAGATATCTCCTTTTTTCTTAGCCCCTCCCCCTTGTGGGGAGGGGTTGGGGTGGGGGTCGCGAGGCAAGGCGCATGCGTCGACGTATGCGAACTTCCTCCCGACCCCCACCCTACCCTCCCCACAAGGGGGAGGGTTATTTCTTTGTGCGCGGCATGGCGCCGATGACGTCGACCATTCTGGCAACGTCGTCGCCGCCGAAACCCATCGCCATGAAGCGTTCGTAGAGCGGGATCACGCTGTCGAGTATCGGCGTCGCCACGCCGACATTGTCGGCGAAATCTCCGATCAGATCGAAGTAATGCTGCAACGCCGGCACCGGACCCTGCACCGGCTGAAAGCGGCGCTCCGCCATCCACGGCGCGCGAATGCCGAACTGGGTCGAGCCGCCGGAGCCGGTGGCGATCGCCTTAATCATCAGCGGCAAGTCGACGCCGGCCTTGAGGCCGAGCGCCATGGCTTCCGCGGTCGCCGCGATGTTGATCGCGACCAACAGATTATTGACCAGCTTGACCCGGCTCGCGGCGCCGAATTCACCGAAATAGAGGCAGGAATCGGCAAAGCCGGCAACGACCCGCTCGGCCTGCTTGCAGGCCTCGGCATCGCCGGCAAGATAGATGACACCCTTGCGCGCCGCGACCATGCCGGGCGTTCCGGAGACTTCGCCGTCGACGAATTTTGCACCCTTCTGCTGCAGCGGTGCGATCTGGCGCTTCTTGTCCGGCACCGGATGCGAGCCGAGCTCGATGACGATCTGCCCGGGCTTTGCCGTTTGCACGAGTCCCGTCGGACCCTGCATGGCGTCGTCGAGCGCTTCCGTCGAGGGCAGGCAGGAGAACACGATGTCCGCCTGGGCGCCGACATCGGCCGCCGACCGCGCCGGCACGCCGCCGATCTTCTCGAATTCGGCGAGCGAGGAGCGGCGAAAACCGATCACGCGATAGCCGCTTTTGATGAGATTTTCCGAGATCGGCAGGCCGATCTTGCCGACTCCCACGAAGCCGATGGTCTCCATGACCGTTTCCCCTACGCGTTTTTCTTATGTCACTTCGATCGTTTGATCGGAGAGATTGACCCGCACGCCGAGCGTGCCTTCCATGACGGTCCATTCCTTGAGCTCGAAGGTACGCAAGCCGTTGACGAAGAACGGATCACCCTCGGCGAGCGCGCGCGCCTCGTTGAAGTCCTTGGCGCGCAGCACGGTCAGGCCCGGGCCGGTCGGCGGCCCTTCGCCGTCGGCCAGCGGGCCGGAGGCAAACACGAGGCCGCGCTTTTCCAGGCCGATCATGTATTCGAGATGCGCCGCGAGGAACGGCTGCAATTTGTCCGGTGCCACCGCCGGCTTCGACAGCACGACGTAAAACTTCTTGCGCAGCATTTTGCGCGTGAGCTCGGCAACACGCTCTGCAAAAAACATGACTTAAAGCCTCAGGTTTGCGGTGCCTAGTTTGCGCATGATCTTATCCGAAAACCGGTATCCACTTTTCGGGATCATGCTCTAGACCAGCCGCGAGCCGTGCGGCAGGCCGAGAAAGTGCCGGCCGATCGCCTCGTAGATCGAAAATTGCGACTGCGCCTGTTGCGACACCGCATGCATATCGCGGAACCGGCGCTCAAAGGGATTGGCCTCGAAGATCGCCGTGGCGCCGGCGGCAAGGTAGGTCTGCTCGACGACCTGCACCGCGGTCTGACTGGCGTTGATCGACGCCATGCGCAAGCGGATGCGCTGATCCATCGTCGGCGTGCCGGCTTGCGCGCCTTGCCAGATCTCCCGCCAGGCTTCGAGGAAAAACGCGCGCGCCGCGGCGAGCTGCGACTGCATGACGCCGACCTGCGACTGCACCACGGCGCTGTCGCGGAGCACCGAGGTCTGACCCTGGGGCGTCTTGCCCTGGGCCAGCGCGCAGAAATCGTCCAGCATGGTGCGCGCAATGCCGAGCGCGATCGCGGGAAAGCTCGAGCCGAACAGCTGATAGATGGTGAATTTGTAGAGCGGGCCGTGCTCGCGGCGCTGCGCCGGATCGAGCGCGTGGTAATCGACAGCGTAATCCTCAGGCACCAGGACGTCGGTCAACGTATAGGTGTTGCTGCCGGTACCCTTGAGCCCCATCACATGCCACACATCTTGGAAAGTCGCGCGCTCGCGCGGCACGACGAACGTCTTCTGCACCGGCTTGCCGCCCGTGTCGCAGCGCTGCTGGCCGTCGGCCTCGTAAATGAAACAGTGTGCGGCAAGCCAAGTGGCGTGTTTGCTGCCGCTGGCGAACGGCCACACCCCGTTGACGCGATAGCCGCCCTTTTCCGCAATCGCCTTGGCGTTGTTGGTCGGGCCCCAGGCCAGCACGCCGCGCGGATTTTTCTTGAACATTTCCTCGGCGATCTCCGGCTTCATGTTGCGGGTAATGGTGCCGCAGACCGAGGTCTGGCCGATGCACCAGGCGGTCGAGGCATCGGCCTTGGCGATTTCCTCGATGGCCTGCACGTAATCGACCGGCGAGACCTCGTCGCCGCCGTAAGACCGCGGCAGCAACATGCGCCAAAGGCGCGCTTCATGGAGTGCATCGACCAGGTCGGCGGGCAGCTCGCGGTTGGCCTCGATGCGCGGGGTCGCTGCGGCAATGACAGGCGCCAGCGCCCGCGCATTGGCGACGCAGTCGACTTTTGCCCGGTCATCCATGCCCGTTTCCCAATATCCGCCGGCTTGTCGCCGGCCGCTGGCTATATCTTACCTGCCGCAACGGGTTGGTCCATCGGCGTTCGCGGCGCCGAGGCCGCTCGGGTAACCGGCCATGAACGTCCGGCATGGCAGCCGCGACTAATCTGGTCAACCGCGAGGTACTGGCCGCGATGCGGCACAGGTTACCAACGGCGTGTGTTATGATCGGCGCAAAGCCTGAGGAGAGCCCCATGGAACGACGCTCATTGCTGCAGCTGGCCTGCGCGATCATGCCCATTTCGGTCCTGACCACGCGCGCCGAGGCCGCGACGCCCGATCAATCCAAGGTCGCCTATCACCTGTCCGATCTCGACAAGGTCGATTTCGTGCTGGGCAACATTCGCAACCACTACAACGGCATGGGCGGCCCGGACAAAGTGACGATCGCGCTGGTCGTGCACGGCCCGGCGCTCAAGGCGTTTCACACCGCGAGCGCCACGCCCGACATGACCAAACGCACCGACGAGATGAAACAGTCCGGCCTGCAGCTCAATGCCTGCATCAACACCATGCGGGCGCAGGAGGTCACGCTCAAAGACCTGCTGCCGGGCTTCATCATCGCCGACAAAGGCGGCGTCGTGCGGCTCGCCGAGTTGCAGTCGCAGGGCTACGTTTATCTGCGGCCGTAACGTCGAAGCCGGCTTGCGCCGCGGCGGTTACGAAACTTTCAGCAGCAGGTTCGCCAGCCACCGCGGCTGATCGATCATCACGTCATGGCCGGTGTCGTCGTTGACGAAGGTCTGCCACGTCGCGTCGGCCTTGCACTCGGCCAGCGCCTTGTCGAAAGCCGCTTGCGGATATTTCGGCGCGCGAATGTAGGTCTTCTTCGCGATCGTCTCGCGCTTGCCGGTGAGCACGATCGGCTGGATCGCGACGCCGTTCGGCTGCAGCGTCAGCTTCGAGTCGATCCAGGCGTAATCCTTCTCGCTCTGCGAAAACGTCTTTGCCGGCGGGCCCTTGCGGCCGGGCTCGCCCTTGGCCACGGCCTCCTCCAGCGCCTTGCGGCTGAAGTCCGACGCAAAGTCGGTGCCCTTCTGGCCGTTCTCCGGCTTGAACGCGTCGAGCCAGACGATCGCTGAGACGCGATCGTGGATCTGCTCGAGCGCACCCGAGGCCGGCCAGCCGCCATAGGAATGCGCGACGAGGCAAATATCCTCGAGGTCTTCCCACTTCACCAGATTGACGATGTCGGCGATGTGGGTATCGAGGATCACGTCCTTGCTCAGAAGATGCGACCGATCGCCGTTGCCGGTGAGCGACGGCGCATAGACCTTGTGGCCGTGCTGTTCGAGGATGTCGGCGACGCGTCGCCAGCACCAGCCGCCATGCCAGGCGCCGTGAATGAGCACGAATGTCTTGCGCGCGTCCGCCTGCGCCATCGCACGCGTAGCTTCGAGCGTCGCGACGCCAGCGGCGGCCGCACCGAGCGCTACGCGGCGCGTGATCGGATGGTCTGACATTGCATCCTCCAGATTTATTACGTGGTCATCAATGCGATGGGCCGAGCTTCGCCAAGATCGGCGCGAGGCGCGCCATGTCGCTACGGATATGCGCGTCGAAATCGGCAAGCCCAATATTGGCCGGCACAAAACCTTGCTGACGGATTTTGGCCTGGATGTCCGGATCTTTGCCCACTTCGACGATGGCGTCGTGCAGGGTCGCCAGCACGGCGCGCGGCGTTTTCGCCGGCGCCAGGAAGCCGTACCAGGTCGTATTGACGTAATCGACGCCGGCGGAGCGCGCGGTCGGAATTTTGACCGGCTCGGTCACCGGCGTGTCGTCGGCGACGGCGAGCGCCAACAGACGCCCGTCCTGAAGCATCGGCAAAACGAAGGCTTCCGGCGCGAAGGTGGCCTGGATATTGCCGCTCAGCATGTCGGTGAGAATGGTCTGGCTGACCGTGTAGGGAACATGAACCAGTTCGGTGCCGGTCTTGTAGGCAAAATAGGCCCCGGCAATATGCGTCGCGGTGCCGATGCCGGCCGAGCCGTAATTGATGGCGCCTGGCTTGGCTTTCGCCAGTGCGACGAACTCCTGCAGATCGTGGACGCCCAGCGATGGCGGCACTGCGACGATGGTCGGCGCCTGCGCGACCATGCAAATGCCTGCGAAGTCGGCGATCGGATCGAACGGCAGATTGCGGTTCATCGCGCCGAGGATGGCGTGAGCGGAATTCGTCAACAGCACCGTGTAACCGTCCGGCGCGGCATTGGCGACCGTCTCGGCGCCGATCAGCGTGCCGGCGCCGGCGCGATTGACGACGACGGCCTGATAGCCGAACCGCTTGGCCAAGCCGTCGGCATAGAGACGGGCCTGGATGTCGATCGCCGTTCCCGGCGTCAGCGGCACCACGATGGTGATGATGCGCGACGGATAACGATCGTCCGCGCGCGCCGCCGTGCAGACCGTCGCGAGAACGGCGAGCGCCAGCGCGCATAACCTGCCCAACGCCATCACATCAGCACCACGGCGCGCACCGGCGAGGCTTCCGCGCCGACGATGTTGAGCGGTAGCGCGATCAGCGTGAAACGCTCGCTGGTGATGCGGTCCAGGTTCTTCAGATACGGCATGGTGATGATGCCGTGCTCGCTCAAGGTCCGCGAATTGTGAAACACCCGCGGCGCGCCCGGCTCGTCGTTGCCGTGATAGAAATCGTAGCCGACGATGACGACGCCCTTCTCGATCAGCCATTCGGTGGCGCCGATGGTCAGGTACGGCGAGGTCTTCATCCAGGTGTCGGAGCCGCCATCGTAAGCGTTGTTGTGATCGGTGCGCAGCAGCACGCGGTCGCCGCGCTTGACCCGCGCGCCGATGGCGCCGTCGAGATCGCGCTCGGTGATCGCCTTGCCGGGCATTTTGTCGCGCAGATCGGCGACGATCGCCTCGCCGATGAAAAGCTCGAGCGGCAGCTGATGGATCTGCGTGCCGCCGCGCACGTTATGCTCGGGCGCGTCGACGTGGCTGCCGGCATGCAGGCGCATATGGACGCCGCGCACGATCTGCCCGGCGCCGCCCGGCGCGTCGTGCTCCTTGAGCACTTCCATGGCGAACTGCAGGTCCTTGGTGAAGCCTGTGGGCGTGCGCATGCCGAAATTTTTCGGATCAAGCTCAAGACTGATGTCGACGATCTTGCCGCCGGCTATGGGCATGCTGCTCCCCTTCCAGGGCGCGAAGAGCCCTGAACCGTCCTCGGAAAAAGCCTGATAGGCTTTACGTCAAGCATTCACGACGCGGTCCGGCGATCACCGCCGGCGCCCGCCGCCGCCACCACCACGCGCGGCACCGCCGCCACCACGCGGAGCGCCGCCGCCGCCGCCACGCGCGGCACCGCCGCCACCACCGGCACGGGCGTGAACGGCAGCGCCGCCGCCACCGCCTCCGCCGCCGACGCTGCGGGCGTGGACGGCACCGCCGCCGCCACCACCCATGCGATTGAGGTTTGCGCCGGCACCGGCGCCCGCATTGCCGCGGCTGCGCGCGTTCTGGCCGCCGGTCTGCCTGGCATTGGCGCCGGCATTGCCACCGACATTGCGGTTGCCCGCGCCGTTACCGCCGACATTGCGATTGCCAGCGCCCGCGCCGTTCCCGCCGATATTGCGATTGCCGCCGGCATTCTGGCCGTTGCCGCCCAGATTCGACCGGTTGCCGCCGCCCGGCTGCAGCACCTGCTGGCCGCCGGAGCCGCGGCCGTTCAGTTGGGTGCCGGCGCCGCGGGCGGCGTTGCCGCCGAATTTGGCCGCGACTCCCGGGTTGTTGTAACCGACATTGCCGCGATGCGCCGGATTGTGCGTCCAGTTGTTGCCGTTGAAATTGTTGACGCTGGCCGAGCGGTTGACGTTGATGTTGTTGCCGCCCCAATTGAAGCCGCCGCCCCAGCGATTGCCGCCCGAGGCCCAACGCCCGAGCGCGTAGCCGGTGCCGAAGGCAATGCCGCCGGCGATGATGCCGGCGCCGATATAGGCCGGCGGCGGCCAGTAATAGGCCGGATAGTCCGGATAGTCCCACGAACCATAGACCACGGACGGATCGTAATACGGCACGTAGAGCTCATCCGGATCGGTCGGCGCGATATAGATGTACTGCCGGCCGCCCGTGCTTTGCGTGGTCACGGTCTGCTGGCTGGTCGACTGCAGCTTGTTGTTGGCTTGCGCCTTGGTGCGCAGCCGCTGGATGGCGTCCATGACGTCGGGCTGCTGCGCCAGCACTGCGTCGCCGAGCTGCTGCGTCCAGTCGAGCTTGTTGCTCATCAGGTCGAGCACGGTGGGCGTGGCCGCGAGCGATTTCACGCTGTCGTCCCAGTTTTGCTGGTCGATCGCCGCCTTGAGCGCGTCGCCCTGGAGAGACTTGTTCGCATTGGCCCAGCGGTCGGCCTCGACGACCTCGAGCGGATAGGTCGCCGCCATGAGAATTTCCGACAGCAGCGCGTCGGGATAGAGCGCGATCGGAGCGACCAGCGCATCGAGCTGCCCGGCACTCAGCAATTGCTGCGACGGCGCCGATGCCGGTTGCGCCGGTGGCGGCGGCGTCTGCGCCGATGCGACGTGCGGCGCCGCCAACAGCAGCGCGACCGCCAAAAGCCTCATTGTCAGCTTGATCATGATCGCCTCCCGGTACTCGCCACATTCGTGCGGGCGATTTCTAGGTTTGCACTCTAGCTGCTTTCCTATCGGCTTGCCCAGGGCCGCAGTTGCGATTTCCGTGCCGCCGGCGACGTAAAATTTACGTCACCTTCACAGCATCGGTTGCGGTTGCGGAAATGTCCATTTGCCGCTCACGATCTCCGGCCGCGGGCGATAGAGACGCACCGTGTAGTTCCAGCCCGGCACGGTCGGCAGGCAATTCGGAATTTTGCCGTCGCAGCCGCCGAATTGGATCGCAATCGCGCCGTCGTCGCTTTTCTTTGCCGTGATATTGTTGAGCGAATAGGCATTGTACGGATTCTTCTCGTAGTAGCCGGCGGCGTTGTAGACGCTGACCGACCAGAAACCGTCGACCGGCACGTCCTTGACCGTGAGCCGATAGAGCGTCTTGCCGTCGTTGTTCGGCGGCGTGACGTTGAGATAGATCGCCGCCTTGTCGGGATTGCCGCCCCAGCCTACGGCGGCGCCGATCAGATGGCGGACCGGATCGACCTCGTCCCTGGTGCCGAACGCATGCTTGAAGTCGGCAATCGTCGAGCCGAGGACGAGCAGCGCGTCGCGCACCTTCTTCTGGCTGGCCGGATCCCAGTTCGGCACTTCGAACTTGCCGGCGCTTTTCTGGCTGGACTTGATCGCGTCCTGCAGGACGCGGACCGCTTGAACGTCCTTCGGGTCCGTCGGATCGACCAGCGTGCGCACGGCTACCACGACATAGCGCGTGCCGATCTGTTGCCGCGTCAAGGCGTGGCTGCCGGCGCCGTAAAAGACGCCATGGGTGTATTCGTCCTCGTCGATCACCTGCATCGACATGAAACGTTTGCCGGCATCGGGCAGCGTGATCGTCACCGGCCCGGCATCGAGGTCGAACACGGCGGCTGAATATAAAGTATCGCGGTTCAGTCGGATGACGGTTTGATTGTCGATCGGTGCCGGCTCACCGTTATGAAAGAATTTGCCGAAGCCGCCTTGTTTGAGGGCGACAGCGGAAAAATACAAATCCGACTCGGCGCGCGTGAAGTTGTCGGCGGTCACCGGCACGGTATTGGCCGCCGACGCAGCGGGCTGCGCGTGAACGCCCCCTGTCGCGGCGAGCATGACAGCCAAAGCGCAGCAGGTGAGTTTCATTTTCATTTCAAGAACTCCTCACGCCTTCAGTTCGTTTTCTGCAACGGCGGCGCCGTCCATTTGCCGTTGAGCGCCTCGGGCTTGGGCCAATAGAGACGCAGCACCACGAAGAACGGCCCGCCGGGCGCGGGCAGCCAGTTGGACTCCTTGTCGGCGCCCGGCGAGTCGTTGCTGGATATAAAGCGTCAGCCCGCCGTCGGCGTCGCGCTTGAGGTTTTGCAGCATCGGCGAATTGATCAGATAGCGGTTGAGCGCATTGGCATAGAGCAGGCTCGCCGGCAGCTGATACATGGTGAGCGACCAGAACGCATTGACCGGCGGCAATTGGCCCGGCCGCGAAATGCATCGCGTAACGGTGCGTGCCGTCGAGCTTCTGCTTGTCGGCATCGACTGAAATAAACCGGATAGATCGCCTCGTCCTTCGAGTTGCCGTAGATGCCGAGCACGGCTCCCGCCATGCGATCGATGTAATGATCCTTCAGGAACGCCCGCGAGCCGAAGCCGTCGGCGCTGGACGACAATCCGGTATCGAGTTGCGTCGCCTTGTATTCGGCGAAGGCCTTCCAGGCATCGGCCATGCCGTCCTGGTAGGCCTTGACGCATCCCGGGCGTGAGCGCGGCGGGATCGAATTTCTTGCCGGCATTGATGCCGATCTTGGCGAACCGCGCCCGCAGCGCGGCCTCGGCCGGATTGGTCGGGCAGAACTGCAGGATGAAATTCAGCACGCTGAAGAAATCGAGCGAAGTGCGCTCCGCATCCGCCGTCAGCGGCTTTGATGAAATTGATGGCCGGCGCGGGTGCCGGCGGCGGCTTGCCGAGGAACTGCGACAGGGTCTGGACCTTGTAGCCCGCCTGAATCCTCTTCACGTTGTCGATGTCGCCGGGATTGAACAGCTGCGTGCGGATAGAGCAGGAACGCAAACTCGGTCTCGGCGTGGATCACCGACTTTACGTTCGCGGGTTTCGGGCCATTCCAATCGGGCCCGGCGAGCAGGAAGCTGCCGGCGCCGTTGCCGGTTGAGCGGCTGCCCACATAGGCGAAGTTGAACGTGTACATGTCGATGAACTGGATCGAATAATAGCGGCCCTTGTCGACCGCCGGCACGGTGATCACCAGCGGCTCGGCGCGCAGGTCGGCGCCGACGAACGAATAGGGCGTATCGGAATTGGGCGTCTGGATCGCCTTGTCGTCGGGCGTATAGACCCGCGCGTTGTTGACCAGCGTATTCAACGGCGCCTTGTATTCGGGACTA
This sequence comes from uncultured Alphaproteobacteria bacterium, assembly GCA_963831975.1. Lineage (GTDB taxonomy): Bacteria > Pseudomonadota > Alphaproteobacteria > Rhizobiales > Xanthobacteraceae > BOG-931. The sequence continues at coordinate 600,833 of CAWHSO010000001.1, read as the reverse complement.
TTGCGATCGACGAAATACGAATATTGGACCCTGTAGCTGTCGACCAGCGGAAAGCCCCAGATCACGGCGTCCTTGGCGATGGCGCGCACTTCCGCCGGCGGCACGGCTTGCGCGTGCGCCGGTACGGCAAGAAGCGCGCCGGCAACTGCGATTGCTCCTGTCACGGCGATTGTCCGCATGGATCTCTCTCCGTGGGCGTTTCTGCGAACGCTTGCTCTCCAGCTTAATCATCAGACATTGTTGTGAAAATGGCAGTTGTGAAAATGGCATGCGGCGGCGCATCCCGCGCGGCGCGAGACTCGCTCGATCTGCAGGACGAACCCGGCTCGGCTTTGAGAAAGTCAGGGGTGGGGCCTGGCTTTCGGTCTTCCGTTACGCCGGTTTCGTCCTTTGTAGCCCGGATGAGCGGAGCGATATCCGGGAACGACATATCAGCTCCGCGGCCGCCCCGGGTTTCGCTTCGCTCCATCCGGGCTACAAAGAAAATGAAGGAAGCGGAACGCCGGCAAACGCTGGGTAACAACCGCCGCATCTTGCGATGCGGCGCGCGCCCTTTTGGAGCGCGCACGCTTGCCGGCGTTCCACCACGGCTCTCGCCTAAGGGAGTTATTCCATCCCAAAGGCTCAGCTTCAGGCCAGGCTTCCTGGGACGTGGTCTGAACGGGCGTTACCCGCCTTCGCCTGTCCCAGTCCAGGGATGCACCTCCCGCCCCGGTCATAATGCCGGGAGACATGATACCCAAGCCGCCCGGGAGCAGCCTGCAAAGCCGCCCGCGGGCACCGCCCTCGCTCCCATGACGCGGTGTGCCTCCGCGCCATGTCCTTCACGGAGCGAGGATTGTGAAGTAACTGGAATAGGGACGAGTGTCAAGGGGTTCGTCACCGAACAAGATACGTCCACAACGTCCGCTTTACCTCCGAACGCTGACATTCAGCCCGTAGCCCGTAGGGCGGATTAGCCGAAGGCGTAATCCGCCGATAGCGGCGTCGAAACACCCGAGCGGCGGATTACGCTTCGCTAATCCGCCCTACGCGCTCCAACAAATCATTGCGACAATTGACCCGCCGCGGTATTCCGCACGGGTTAGACCGCGAGGGTGATCATGGAAGCTATCGGCAGGATCGAGACTGTTGAGATTCCCGTCGCCGAACGCTCGCGGCCTTCCATCGCTGTCGAGAAACTCGGCGACCTTCCCCCCCTTACAGGGCTGCGTTTCTTCGCGGCCTTTTTCGTCTTCGTGGGTCACGCCACCCCCATGATGCTCAAGCTTTCTCCCAGCCCGCAACTTGTGATCAACGTTACAAATTGCATTATCGAAGTTGGGATGGAATTGTTCTTCGTGCTGAGCGGGTTCGTAATTCATTACAACTACGCGGATATTGGTCGCCCTCCGAACTCCCAAAATCTTGCAAGATTTTACATCGCGCGCTTTGCACGGATTTATCCGCTTTACGTTCTTTTTCTCGTACTGCTGCATGTCTTATATGGCGGCGATTTGCGCGCGACTGCATTTTTTCTTGGAATGACGCAAAGCTGGGTCTTTGTCTTATTCGGGGGCGTCCCCTTATATGCGCATTTGAGTGCATTCATTACCTGGTCTATCAGCACGGAATGGTTTTTTTATTGCTTGTATCCGGTCGTCGCATGGCTCCTTGCAATGACGCGACATCGCCTGACTGCGGCGCTCCTGTTGGTCGGCCTTGGCATTGTTCGGTCTCATCCAGGTCGTGTTTCTCTTCTTGCACGATCAGGAGGTCAATGCCTTTGCCCAGGCTGTTTGGGGGCCACCTGGGGTCGCTTTCTGGGGATGGCTGATAGCTTTATCGCCGATTGGACGGCTGCCGCCATTTTTGATCGGGGTCGCCACCGCACATATTTTCATGGTCAGATATGGCCGACCGGTTAGCGAGTCTGAACGGCGCCTTGGCATGGTTCTTCTGACCTTGGCGTTGGCTTGTGTTATCGCGATGTGTGGTGCGCAGAGCGTCGGAGGCCGGTACGTCAGTTCGATGGCGCTATTTGTCTATTCGCTGTCTATTGCCGTTATCATCTTTTGTTCCGCCCGTTATCGATCACTCTTTTCGCGCTTCCTCTCGTTGCCGTTGCTCATCGCCTGCGGCGACGCGAGTTACTCTATTTATCTGTTTCATATATCGGTTCTTCAAGTGACCAAAGTTCCAGATATCTTATTACCATGGACGTGGTACAATATTTTCTACATCGGGTTTCGTTTTGCTGCAGCAGCGCTAATTACGATCGTATTCTCTACAGTTATGTATCGGGTCTACGAAGCTCCGGCCCGGGGCGCGACGCGCGCATTGCTGGGACGTTTCATAGGTCCAGGGGCGAGCCGCGCCGATCGTTATTTTCCAATCGCCTTATGCGTGGGGATACCGGTCACGTTTAGCATCATCGGCTGGCTGATCAATTTCTTCCGCTGGTTGATCAGCTAAGCGCGTAGGATGGGTTGAGCCAACGGGTCCGGCCCGAAGTGGCCGGCCCGATGACAAGCTCCGCGAAACCCATCACCTTCAGCCGCGATGCTCCTATCGGCGGCTGTCCTAGCGGAAGACTTACCGCTTCACCTGTGCGCGAACTCGGTGAAAACGTAATCGCGGCTCTTCACCAGTGTGTGGCACGCGAACCCGCACTTCGCGTCGTGCCCCTGCGGCGGACTGTCCGCCTCGGTGGCGGGGCTGAACGTATCGGACGCTGCGTCGTAGTCGAATGAGCCCCATCCCCATCCACCGCTGTCCGCGAACCTCGTGCTGTCCTTCACCATGAAATCGGCGTTGGCCTGGGTACCCAGCACCTTCGGCTGACCTGGGTACGTCTGTTGTGTTTTCGGGGTCCAATGGATTTTCGCCATCTTGGCGCCGTCCGGGAAAGGCTTGCCGTTGCCGGGCACGCCTGCCCGAAGGGCGTCCATCATGACCGGATTACCCAAAATCGCGGCGAACTTGCCGTTGTTGTCGCTGGTCGAGATGACCGGCCAGTCCTCGTAGCCTCTGAACTCGGAGAACGCGAGCCCTCCCGGAACCTGCACGGTGTACTTGTCCGCGGAAATGGCCCTGCCGCCCAAGACGGCGACCACTGCCGCAATGATCAAAATCGCTGAGAATGTGGTTCTCTTCATGACTTTCTCCTGCGCCTGGCGACTACAAGTCAAGTTTGGTGGCGTCGGCTCAATCGGCGCCGGTGCTGCGCGTGCGAGGCACAGTTCAAAGTTCGCTCGCACTTAAAAGTGCCGGATACGCCCGGGTATTATTCCACTCGAAACTGTCACAAGCCATAGGCCGGTCGCTGATACTTTTGGTGATGCACCGAGCGCGTGGGATGGATAGCAAGCGTAAGGCGGGCAAATGCGCCTACGGGTCCGCACAATCCGTAGGGCGGATTAGCCCAACGGGTCCGGCCCGAAGTGGCCGGCCCGATGGCAGGCTCCGGCGTAATCCGCCGACGACGGTGCCGGAACAGCCGAGCGGCGGATTACGCTTCGCTAATCCGCCCTACGCGCTGTCCCGGTCCAGGGATGCACCTCCCATCCCGGTCATAATGCCAACTAGATTGGCCAGCTAGTCCTGCGACGGGATTGCTCCGTGCGTTTGCAGTTTCTCTTGCTGCAACTGAGCGGGCGCGCCGCTCAGGTATTGCACGCGCGCGCCTTCGATCGTGCCGTTGAATTTGAAGGGGGCCTGATCGTAGTACTCGATCCCGACCGGAGAGCCGAGATCGATGCCGAAGTCGAGGCAATCGTTGGCCGTGAAGATCAGTGGGGCGCTGACCGGCACGACGCCCGAGGCGACTTCGTTGCCATTGACTTTCAGCACCACCTTGAGAGGACCGGCTGGCTTGCGCTCGACATAGGTCGTCTGCACTTCGATCTTCGCCTTGCCGGCAGGCAGTTTGTCCTTGGCCTTGATGTGGGTACGCATAATCTCGAACAGATTGTATTCATACGACAGCACGCCGTCCTTGACGTACAACGCGAGGCCGCCGGAAAAACCGCCGAGCGCATAGAGCACGCCATTGGCATTTGCCGGCACGTCGACATCCATGCTGACGAGGTTCTCTTTATTGCCGAGAGCGGGCGCGGCGACTTCAGGCATCCGCGTGATTGCGCCCGGGAAGGTCCACGATGTGTACGGGGGCACCAGGCGCAATTCGGGATGCAGTATGGGAATCCATAGGCCGCCGCCGATCGGCAAGCCTTTGTTCTTGGTGAACTCGATCAGAAACAGGTCCTTCATATCGGCGACCTTCGCGGGCATGTTGCCGGCGAGGTCCTCAGCCTGCGTCCAGTCTTTGCCGAGATCGTAGAGTTCCCACTTGTCCTTGTCGGGCGTCCATTCCTTGATGCCTGGAGGCAAGCCCGCGACCCACGGTATGCGCGGACCGAACGCCGACGCGATCCAGCCGTCGTGATAGATGGCCCGGCTTCCCATCACTTCGAAATACTGGGTGTGTTTCACCTCCTGGGCCTTGGCATTGTTGAAGGTGCTGGCAAAGCTGACGCCATCAAACTGATCTTGCGGAATGCCGTTGACGACGCGCGGCGGTGTGATGCCCACGATGTCGTAGATGGTCGGAACCACGTCATTAACGGCCAGGAATTGCGCGCGGGGCGTCGCATCGGGCTTGATCTTTGCGGGCCAACGGATAGCCAGCGGATTGCGGATGCCGCCGAAATGCGAGGCGATGAGCTTGGTCGCCTGATAGGGCGTGCTGCCCGCCCAAGCCCAGCCGGCATGATACATAGGGTCGGTTTTAGGCGAGCCCAGCGCGTCAAGACCGCCAAGCGTGTTGAGTGCCGCAATCTGCTGTTTGGTCGTGGTGGGAATGCCATTTTGCGCCAGAAGCTCGCTGATGGTGCCGTTTTGGCCCTCAGCCGAGGCGCCGTTGTCGCCCCAGATGTAAAGGATCAACGTGTTGTCGCCGTAGCCGAGCCGATCGATTTCATCGACGATGCGACCGATTTGGACATCGACGTGTTCGGTAAATCCGGCGAACACCTCCATGAGACGGCGCTGGAAGGGCTTCTCGTCGTCGGGGATCGAGTCCCAGGAAGCGCAGCGTCGCCGGCCGCGGCGTCAGTTGCGCATCCGGCGGTATCCAGCCCATTTGTTTTTCGCGCTGGAAGGCACGCTCGCGGTATTTGTCCCAGCCATCGTCGAACTTGCCCTTGTACTTGTCGGCCCATTCTTTCGGGACGTGAAACGGACCATGCGAGGCCCCGGGCGCCCAATACATGAAGAATGGCTTGTCGGGCGCCAGCGCTTTTTGATTGCGCAACCAGCCGATCGCATCGTCGGCAAGGTCTTCGCTCAAATGATAGTAATCGTGGCCGCCTGAGGTGTGCGGATGTTCGACATATGCCGTATTGCGGACGAGTTGCGGCTCCCACTGCGACGCCTCGCCGCCGAGAAAGCCGTAGAAATACTGAAAGCCGTAGCCGGCAGGCCAGTCATCGAACGGACCGGCGGCCGTCGTTTGTTCGGGAGGCGTATTGTGCCACTTGCCCCAAGCGCCGGTGCTGTAGCCGTAGTCCTTGAGCACCTCGGCGACGGTGGCGCTGCTCTTAGGGATGGCGCCCGAGTAGCCATCCCAATCGTTCGCCAACTCGCCGATCTGACCGTTACCGACACGATGATGGTTGCGCCCCGTCAGCAAGGCTGCGCGTGTGGGCGAACACATCGCGGTGGTATGAAACCGGTTGTAGGAGATTCCTTCCTGGGCGATCTTGCTCAGCGTCGGTGTGTGGATTTCGCCGCCGTAAGTGTCGGTTTGGGCAGGCCCGACATCATCGATAAGCACGATGAGAATGTTCGGCGCATCCTTCGGCAGACGGCTCACAGGCGGGAGCGGACTGTAAATTGATTCCTGCATGGTCCGCCCGGCGGTGCTGCCGGAAGGTTTGGGCGGGAAGGGCAAGACCTCCTGGGCCGCAGCCGAAATCGCGAAGCCGGTGCTTAGCGTCGCGGTGAGCAATGCGGCTAATAGCGTCAGGCTCGTCTGAGGCCCGTTCGAACGATGATCCAATTCGGACCTCGTGCAGCTTTGTTGCTGGATGTTCATGATCACGACCTCCCTCGAACGATGCAGCGGAATCCGAGATGGCTGGTGGACGTATCCACCGCTTCCGCATGGCGCGCGGCCGGGCGATAGCGGCGGCAGTAATTCGGCGCGCACAGATGCGAGCCGCCTTTGATGACCTTGCGGGGGATTTTGATCTGCGGCTGGCAGGGGTCGTAGCTCTCCGCCTCGCCGCCGCCGCGCGGATTTTCCGGCACGCAACACGCCTTCGCCGCGTCGGCTTGGTGCTTTTGCGTATACCAATCGGTCGTCCACTCCCAGACATTGCCGATCATGTCGTGGACGCCATAGCCGTTGGGCGGGAACGCGGTTACCGGCGAAGTGCGGTCGAAGCCGTCCTCGCAGCGGTTCTCGTGCGGGAAATTGCCCTGCCAGGTGTTGGCGTGATGTTTTCCGCCGGGCGTGAACTCGTCGCCCCAGGCGAACTCGGCGCCGTCGAGGCCGCCGCGCGCGGCGAATTCCCATTCGGCCTCAGTCGGCAATGCCTTGCCGGCCCATGCGGCATAGGCCAGCGCGTCGGCGTAAGCGACGTGCACGACGGGATGATTGTCCAGCGCGTTGATGTTGCTCTTGCGGCCGTAAGGACGGCGCCAGTTCGCGCCTTTGAGAAACCTCCACCACTCGCCCCAGTTTTTCAGATCGACCGGACGGCCCGGCGGCGTGAACACCAGCGAGCCGGCATAGAGCATGTGCGGCAGCGCGCCGGGATAATTTTTGGGATCGGGCGGGATTTCGGCGAAGGTGACGTGGCCGGTGGCTTTGACGAATTCCTTGAACTGCCGGTTGGTCACCGGCGTGCGATCGATCCAGAAACCGTCGACCGTCACCTTATGCGCCGGCGCCTCTTCCGGGTAATGCTTGTCGGATCCCATGCGGAACGTGCCGCCGGGAACAAAGACCATATTCGCACGCGCCGATTGCTCCGGCCGTTGCGCGGGTGCGGATACGATGTCGTCCATGCGCCTCTCATCTCCGCGCTTCAGTCACGATCATCGCGCCAAGCGCCGTCCGAGAATGAAGCGGATAGCCCAAGATCAAATTTTAGATGCGGCGCTTGGATCGACGACCATCTCGTTCCCGCCCGTCGGGCCATCCGCCGACATTGCGAGACCACTGTGGCCGCCGCGACATGGCACACGGCGGATCGGCCAAGACTATCGGCAGTCATAATGGTTGGGTCATGACAAACGCGTGAAGTGCCGATCTTTGTGCGCCGCGTCATAAGCAATTTTATCGATAAACGACGGCAACCATTCAGCAACTGCCGCGCCGCGCCGGCCGCGACGATCGGTCCGCGAATCCAGAGCCTTGTGCCGACGGTGTTGTCGGAAAGTCACGCTGCAATCCAATCGCAGCATGACGGCGCGATTTCGCGGTGAAGTCGATGCGACGCCGCTTGCATTCGGCTAAGCTCATCGCCGCGACAAGACTTGCTTCAAGGAGATAGAGACAGCAACACGCGGGGGCGATCATGAAACCGAGCCGCTGTGCCATCCGTCGCTGCGCCGTCGCGGCGCTGGCGTTTTCTGCTCTGGCGTCGGCGTCGAACAATTCCCTGGCCGACGAAGGCGGCGTGAGCTTCTGGATTCCCGGATTCTTCGGCAGCCTCGCGGCCGCTCCGCAGCAACCGGGATGGTCGCTGGCGACCATTAATTATTACACCAACGTATCCGCGGGCGGCGCAGTAGCCCTGGCACGAGAGTTCGAGATCAGAAATCTTCCCGTCGAGCATTCAGGCGCAGATCAATGCCAGCTTGCATGCCAACGCGGACATTGGCTTTGTCGCTCCGATCTTACGTGTTCGCAACGCCGGTTCTGGGCGGCCAGGCATCGGTCGCGTTGCTCGAAGGCTATGGCGTTTCGAATGCGTCATTGAACGGGTCGGTGTCGGGCACCGTCACGGGACCGCTTGGCAACACGGTGCCGTTCGGTCCGCGGTTCGACAGCATCAACAGCTCGGTAACGGGTTTCACGGACCTTATCCCGCAAGCCGCATCTGCGCTGGAATGCCGGCGTCAACAACTACATGGTCTACGCCACGGGAGATGTACCGATCGGCGCCTATAACTCCTCCCGGCTGGCGAATTTGGGCATCGGTCACGGCGCGTTCGACGCCGGCGCCGGCTATACTTATTTCAATCCGCAGACCGGGCATGAATTTTCCGGCGTGCTCGGCTTCACCGCCAATCTCGTCAATCCGTCGACCCAGTATCAGAATGGCGTCGACATGCACTTCGACTGGGGTGCGTCGCAATTCTTGACCAAGCAATGGCAGGTTGGCTTGGTCGGCTATGCCTACAAGGATATCGGATGCGACAGCGGCTCCGGCGATCTGGTGGGATGCTTTCAGTCCCAGGTTTTGGGCATTGGCCCGCAGATCGGTTACATTTTTCCGATCGGCGGCATGCAGGGCTATCTCAACCTGAAGGCCTACGGGGAATTCGACGGATCGGATCGGCCGTCCGGCTGGAATGCGTGGGTGACGCTCGTGATCTCGCCGCCGGCGCCTGCCGCGGCGCCCGCGCCGCCGTCGATCCTGCACAAATAAGCGAAGCCGGCCGCAACGGCGGCTCACCGCTATGATGGCGCACCGCTATAATGTGTGCGTCGTTTATTCCTCGCCGAGCAGCTCCTGCCGCCGCCGCTCCAGCGCCGCCGAATAGCGGCGCAGCACGTAGGCTTCGGTCAGCAGCCCGATGACGCGGCGGTCGCGGAAGGAATCGACGACCGCGAGCGCCTCGGCCTCGGCGCGGTCGAAGGCGAGCACCGCCTCCTTGACCGCCATGCCGGGCAGCAGCATCTCCTCGCGTGTAGTGCAGAAGATCCTTGATCGACTTGTCGGGCGAGCGCTTCGGCGGCGTGGGCGTCCGCCACGTGGACGAGCCCGACATAGCGATCGGCCTCGTCGACCGCGACCACATAGGCCGTGGAGCCGAGCGGGAACGCCTCGCGGAACGACGCGACGTTGGTGGAGGCGTGCACCGTCTGCACGTCCTGGCGCATCATTTTGCCGACGGTCAGGTCGCGCATCCAGCCGACATCGGCGGCGCTGCGGATGGTTTCGCCGCGCAGATGGAAGCGCCAGGTCGCGAACGAATAGCCGAAGCCTTCGCGCGTCACCTGCGCGGAAATGATCACCGCGATGAGCACCGCGGTCGTCAGCCACAGGTCGCCGGTGGTCTCCAGCGCGATGAAGATCATCGTCAGCGGCCCGCCGATGACCGAGGCCGCCAGCGCGCTCATGCCGATCACCGCATAGGCGTTCGGATCGAAATAGACGGTCGGCCAGAACATCGTCAGCGCGACCGCCAGCAGATGGCCGCCGAGCGCGCCGATCAGCAGCGAAGAAAAGAACATCCCGCCGCGGAATCCGGAGCCGAGCGAAGCGATCGACGCCACGATCTTGAGCACGAACAGCAGCGCGACGGTGCGAAACGGCAGATCGAGCATGCCGGCGACGCGCAAGGCGCCATGGCCGGACGACATCACCTGCGGCGACACGATCGCCATCAGCCCGACGCACCAGCCCGCCGGCCATGGTGCGCAACGTCGGCCGCAGCCGCAGGCGCGCGAACATCGCTTCGCACAGCGCGACGCCGCGCATGAGAATGATCCCGAGCATCGGCCGCCAGCAGGCCGAGCGTGGCGGCAAGGACGAGATCGTGGGCCACGATCGTCGTCTTTTCCGGCGCGACGACGCCGAGCTCGGCCGGCGACAAGCGACCGCGCCACCAGGAAGCCGATCAGCGCCGCGATGCCGACCGGCGCGAGGCTGTTCGGCGAATAGCTGCCGATGATGAGCTCGAAGCCGTAGAACGCGCCGGCGAGCGGCGCGCCGAACGCGCCGGCGATGCCGGCGGCGGCGCCGCAACCGACCAGAATGCGCAGATCGCCGCGGCGCAGGCGAAACGCGTTGCCGATGCGCGAGGCGATGCCGCTGGCAAGCTGCGTGTAGCCGGCCTCCAGGCCGACCGAGGCGCCGACGCCGCTCGACCAGATCGTCTGCGCCGCGACGATCATGCTGCCGGTCAGCGACATGCGGCCGCCGTGCAGCGCATTGGCTTCGATCGGATCGATTTCGCGCTCCGGCCGCCAGCGCCTGATCATCTCGCTGGCAATGCCGAAGATGAGGCCGCCCGACGAGCGGCACCGAGCAGCGCCAGCACCGGATCGAGCGTGAGCCGCGCCGACAGCCGCTCGCCCGGCGCAAGTGGAAGAACAATCTCGTGCAGCAGATCGACGGCGTGCCCATGCACGGCCACGACCAGGCCGCCGATGCACGCCGACCAGCGCCGCCAGCGCGATCAGACTCGATTCCCGCGCCCGCACCAGGGCGCGCAGACGCCGCGGAATCTCCAGTCGGCTGGCGGCTTCAGCAATCAAGGCGCATCACCCAGTGCGGAACCGACGTGCTCGAGCTCTGCCGGCTTGTGTCAATAGCCGGAGCTCGCCGAAACCATCGGCCAGGAGCAGCTGGCCATGCCGCTGATGTTCCCGATTCCGATGCGAATGTCTGTTGCGGCGTGCCATCGCGGCTTGGTCGCGGCTCTGTCGTCACTGCCATCCCGCTGTTCGCCCAGACGGGCGCCGGTCTGCTCGAGGGCACGGCCGCATTTGGCGACTGGCGCGCCGATCATCCGGGGACGCGCCGGCTCATCAGGCCGCAGGACTTGCCGGCACCCGATCTTGCCGCGTCGGCAAGGAATTTCGTCAGAATAGTGCACCGCACCAATGATCAGAAGCCAATCGTCCCAAACGGCTTTGAAGTCAACCTATTTGCTTCCGGTCTTGCGGCGCCGCGCCTCATCCGCGTCGCGCCGAATGGCGACGTGTTCGCCGCCGAGAGCGGTGCCGGGCGGATCCGCGTGTTGCGGCCCGAACGGCAATCGAAGCGGCGGCAGCCGACGCGTCTTCGCCTCCGGGCTGCGCGGCCCGTTCGGCATCGCCTTCTATCCGCCCGGCCCCGATCCGCGAATGGGTCTATGTCGGCAACACCGATTCCGTGGTCCGCTTCCCCTATCGCAACGGCGACCTGACGGCGCGCGGCCCGGCCGAGATCGATCGTCCCGCATCTGCCGGTCGGCGGCCACAGCACGCGCGACGTGGTGTTCTCGCCGGACGGCAAGACCATGTATGTGTCGGTCGGCTCCGGCTCCAACGTCGCCGACGGCATGGAGAAGCTCGAGCGCGGCGGCAGCTGCAGACGTGGCAGTCCGATCATCCGCTCGGCGCCGCATGGGGCAACGAAACCGAGCGCGCCGATGTTCTGGCCTTCGACCCGCAAGGCAAGAACGGCCGCATCTTCGCGACCGGCATCCGCAACTGCGTCGGCATGGCGGTCGCAGCCTCAAGCGGCACGGTGTGGTGCTCGACCAACGAGCGCGACGGGCTCGGCGACAACGTGCCGCCCGATTACATCACCCGCGTGCGCGAAGGCGCGTTCTACGGCTGGCCCTGGTACTACATCGGCGCCCACGAGGACCCGCGTCATCGCGGCGAGCGGCCGGATCTCAAGGACAAGATCACCGTCCCGGACGTGCTCATCCAGGCCCATTCGGCCTCGCTCGGCATGACGTTCTATGACGCGACGCAATTCCCGGCGGAGTACCGCGGCAACATTTTCGCCGCCGAACACGGCTCCTGGAACCGCTCCAAACGCACCGGCTACAAGATCATCCGCGTGATCGTGAAGGACGGCGCGCCGACCGGCGAATACGAGGATTTCGCCACCGGCTTCGTGGTCAACGATTCGGAGGTCTGGGGCCGCCCGGTCGGCGTGGCCGTCGACAAGGACGGGGCACTGCTGGTCTCCGAGGACGCGAGCGGCACCATCTGGCGCATCGCCTATTCGGCAAGCGCGCAAGGTCCGACTGCAGGCGCGCTTGAGCCCGGCAGCAGCGCGGAACGCCGCGGATTGCCGGAACACTCGACCGCACAAGGCGTTAGTGGCTGGGAGCCCGGGCCTGGCGGCATTCAGATATGGCATTCTTTCGCAGGCAATGTCATTGCCGCATCGAGATTTTCAGTTGTCACGCCATCCCGCCTCCTTCGGCCGCGCTCGGAACCGCGGTCCATGACGCCGCTCGCAGCCCATCCGAGCGCCATCATCGAGACCGATATCCCGGCGCGCCTCGACGCCCTGCCGTTCGGGCGCTTCCACCTGCTGGTGATCGTCGCGCTGGGCATCACCTGGATTCTCGATGGCCTCGAAGTGACGCTTGCCGGCGCGCTCTCCGGCGAGCTCAAGCAGAGCTCCGCCTTGGGCTTGAGCAATGCGCAGGTCGGCCTTGCCGGAAGCTGCTTATCTCGCCGGAGCGGTGCTCGGCGCGTTCTTCTTCGGCTGGCTGACCGATCGGCTCGGGCGCAAGAAGCTGTTCACGATCACGCTGTCGGTCTATCTGCGGCGACGGCGGCCACCGGCCTGTCGTGGAACTTCGTGGAGCTTCGCGCTGTTCCGCTTCCTCACCGGCGCCGGCATCGGCGGCGAATACACCGCCATCAATTCGACAATCCAGGAGCTCATTCCGGCACGGCTGCGCGGCTGGACCGACCTCGTCATCAACGGCAGTTTCTGGGTCGGCGCGGCGATGGGCGCGGGCGGTTCGCATCGTCCTGCTCGATCCGCATTCATCGATCCGGCGCTCGGCTGGCGGCTCGCATTCCTGATCGGCGCCACAATCGGACTTGTCATCGTCATGATGCGACTTTGGATTCCGGAAAGCCCGCGCTGGCTGGTGACGCACGGCTTCCCGCAGGCGGCGGACGAGATCGTGCGCGGCATCGAAGCGCAATTTGCGCGCCGCGACGCTGCGCCCGTGCCGGAGCAGGCCGAGGTGCGGCTGCGCATGCGCGACCACACGCCGCTGCGCGAGGTCGCGCGCACGCTGTTCGTGACCTATCGGCAGCGCACGCTGGTCGGTTTCAGCCTGATGGCCGCGCAGGCGTTCTTCTACAACGCGATCTTCTTCACCTATGCGCTGATCCTCAGCGATTTCTACGGCACGCCGGCCGGATCGAGGTCGGCTGGTACATCCTGCCGTTCGCCGCCGGCAACGTGCTCGGCCCGCTCCTGCTCGGCCGCCTGTTCGACACGATCGGCCGCAAGATCATGATCGCGTCGACCTATGCGCTGTCGGGCATCCTGCTCGCCGTCACCGCCTATCTGTTCAGCCAGAACCTGCTTTCCGCGCAGCGACGCTGACCATTGCCTGGATGACCGTGTTCTTCTTCGCCTCGGCGGCGGCAAGCTCGGCCTATCTGACCGTGAGCGAGATTTTTCCGCTCGAGATTGCGCGCGCTCGCCATCGCGTTCTTCTATGCCATCGGCACCGGCATCGGCGGCATCGCCGGCCCGCTGCTGTTCGGCATGCTGATCAGTACCGGCTCGCGCGCGAGCGTCGCCATCGGCTATTGCATCGGCTCGATTCTGATGATCGCCGCCGCCGTCGGTCGAAGCGCGTGGGGCGTCGCGGCCGAGCGCAAGTCGCTCGAAGCGGTGAGCCGGCCGCTTGCATTCATCGATTGAAAATCAGGATGTCAGACGTGCACAATGGAATGACCGGAAATCTCGGACCTCGACATGGAGCTTGCGGAAACCTCGCTCGTCCCCGACCTGCGGAAATGCGCGATCCTGCTCGACATCGACGGCACCATCCTCGATATCGCGCCGTCGCCGCAGCAGGTCTGGGTGCCGCCGGGCCTGCGGCGCACGCTGGCGCGGCTCGACGACCTGACCGGCGGCGCGGTGGCGCTGGTCAGCGGCCGCTCGCTCAACGACATCGATCTCATTTTTTCGCCCTTGCAGCTCGCCGCGATCGGCGGCCACGGCGCGGAAATGCGCACCGGTCGCGGGCGCCGAACCGCAGATGCGCGTGGCGCCGCTGAGCGCGCGCCTTGAAGCGCAAGCTCGCCACCGTCACCGAACTCGGCCCCGGCATCCTCGTCGAGGACAAGGGCTATTCGCTGGCGCTGCACTATCGGCTGGCGCCCGAAAAAGGCCGAGCGGTGCGCGCGGCGGTCGACGCGATTTGCGCCAGCGCCGCCGGACGAGCGCGGTCGAGATCCTGCCGGGCAAACTGGTCGTGGAGATCAAGCCGGCCGGCATCAACAAGGGCGACGCGGTGTGCGAACTGATGCAGCTACCCGCCGTTCGCCGGCCGCAATCCGATCTTCATCGGCGACGACACGACCGATGTGCCGGTGTTCGGCATCATTCCGCAATTCGGCGGCCTGGGCTTTTCGGTCGGCCGGCATCGTTGCCGACGTCGACGGCCATTTCGACAAGCCGGAATCCGTGCGCGCGTGGCTTGCGCGCATCGCGGCCGACGGCGCAGGGCACTGCAGAATGAACAGATCACGGGCTTGATCTTGCGGTCATCGGCAACGGCCGAACGGCCGCATTGGTCGATCCGTGCTCGCGCATTGTCTGGTGGTGCTATCCGCGCTTCGACGGCGATCCGATCTTCTGCCGGCTGGTGCCGGGCAAGGAGGAAAAGGGATTTTCCGACGTCGTGCTCGACGACATGGCGGAATTTCAGTCCGAATACGTGCGCAACACCGCGATCGTCTCGACCGTGCTGACCGATCGCAACGGCGGCAAGGTGCGGATCACCGATTTCGCCCCGCGCTTTCGCCAATTCGGCCGGGTGTTCCGGCCGCCGCAGCTCTTTCGCATCGTCGAGCCGATCGCCGGCCTGCCGCGCATCACCATCCGGATGCGGCCGACCTGCGATTACGGCAAGCCGCTGCCGCACCGCTCGCTCGGCAGCAATCATATCCGCTATTCCAACGACTCGACCGTGATCCGCCTGACCACGGATGCGCCGCTGTCGCTGATCGACGGCGAAGCGCCGTTCGTGCTGACGCGCCCGCTGCACCTGGTGTTCGGCCCGGACGAGCCGTTCTCCGGCGATCTGCAGAAGACCTGCCGCGACTTCGCCGAGCGCACCCACGATTATTGGATGGAATGGGTGCGCCGCCTGTCGATCTCGTACGATTGGCAGGAAGCCATCATCCGCGCCGCCATCACGCTCAAGCTTTCCAATTTCGACGAGACCGGCGGCATCATCGCCGCGCACACCACCTCGATCCCGGAGGCGCCGTCCTCCGGGCCGCACCTGGGATTATCGCTATTGCTGGCTGCGCGACGCCTATTTCGTCGTGCAGGCGCTCAACCGCATCGGCGCGACGCGCACCATGGAAGAGTTCATCTCGTTCACGCTCTCGATCGCGTCGAAGCCCGACCAGGAGCTGCGCCCGCTCTACAGCGTCGTGCCGACGACCAGCATCGAGGAGCGCACCGCGCCCGACCTTGCAGGCTATCGCGGCGACGGCCCGGTGCGCATCGGCAATGCCGCGGTCGATCAGGTCCAGAACGACACCTATGGCAGCGTCATTCTCGCCGCCATGCCGATGTTCTTCGACCGCCGCCTGCCGCGGCCGGGCGACGAAGGACTGTTTCATCTGCTCGAATCGCTCGGCGACCGCGCCGCCAAGAAGGCGTTCGAGCCCGACGCCGGCATCTGGGAATATCGCGGCCGCCAGCGCATCCACACCCATTCGGCGGCGATGTGCTGGGCCGGCTGTCAGCGGCTCGCGGCGATCGCCGACGCGGCTCGGGCTCGACGAGCGCGCCAAACATTGGAATTCGATCGCCGAGCCGATCCACGCCGCGCTGATCGAGCGGCGCCTGGAACGAGAAGCGCGGCGCCTTCACCGCGGCGTTCGGCTCCGACGATCTCGACGCCAGCGTGCTGCTGCTGGCCGATCTCGGCGTCGTCGAGGTCGACGACCCGCGCTTCGCCTCGACCGTCGCCGCCATGGAGCGCGAGCTGATGCGCGAAAAGCACGTCATGCGCTACGCCAGCGCCGACGATTTCGGCCTGCCGGTGACCGCGTTCCTGATCTGCCGGTTCTGGCTGATCGACGCGCTGTGGTCGCTCGGCCGGCGCGAGGCGGCGCGCGATCTGTTCACCGACGCGCTCGACGCATCGCAACCGCTACGGACTGCTGTCCGAAGACGTCGATCCGCAGACCGGCGCGCTGTGGGGCAATTTCCCGCAGACCTATTCGATGGCGGGACTCATCCTCTCGGCGATGCGGCTGTCGCGCAGCTGGGAAGACCGCTATTGGCGCGGGTGATTTACGCTCATTGCAAGCGTCACCGCTTCGGCGTTTGAAAGCCCGAGCCGGAGCGAAATGATTTCGCCATCCGCGCCACGATTGGATCGTAGGTCTCTTTGAGCGCGGCCGGATAGGACATCACAAAGCCCTCGGCCATCTCCTTGCCGTGCGACAGCATATACCGCTCGTAGAAGATGCCGTCGCCTTTGGTGCCGGAGATGACGAACCAATCCTCGCCGTGGGCTTGATAAGTGACGGCCTTGCCGGGATCGAGACGCTCCAGGATCGATTTCTGATATCCGGCGAGGTCGAAATCGAGCGCACCGTAGGAAGCAAAGACCGCGAATTCCGCGCCGTCGGCGCTCTTGAAGCGCCGCCCGTCGTCGTTGTCCGGCGGCGGTTCGGCCTTGAATAACATCCGGATAATCGATCGTCGTGCCGTAGCGGTCGTTTTGATAGATGCGCCAGTTCGGCGCACCGGACGTTTGCGCCGCAGCCGGCGCGGCTGCGGCGAAACAAAGGACGGCCGTTACCAGCCAGCCGATACGCGTCGTCATCCGGTCGGCGGCGCGATCTCGTCGAGGCTCTTCTGCCGCGCTTCGGGGCCGAGCTGCGTCACCGCGATTGCGGCGATGAACAAGAGCGCCGCCAGGCAGGCGAACACCGTGCCCAGCCCGAAGCCGGTCTGAATCCACAAGATCGTCGGCATGATGAACGCGGTCGCGAGCCGCCCGACGCCGGATGCCCAGCCGAAGCCGGATGCGCGCGCGTTGGTCGGAAACACTTCGGACGTGAAGATCTGCATCGAATTGCCGGCAACCTGGACGAAGAAGATCATGATGAAGCCGAGAACGATCAGCTCGGTCCCGGTCTCGGCTTTGCCGAACGCGATCGCCATCAGGCCGGCGGCGATGAAGGTGCAGATCGCCGTGATCTTGCGGCCGAATTTGTCGAGCGCGTACATCATGAAGATGCTGGCGCACGGCACCGCGAAATTCATCGCCAGCGTATATTGCAGCGACTTGGTGATCGAGAAGCCCTTGGCGTTCATGATGTTCGGCAGCCAGGCGCCAAGCCCGATGGCGATGCCGAAGAACGCCGTGAAGCAGATCATGCCGGCGATGACGCGCTTCGGGAACATTTTGAACACGACAGCGAACGGATCGCTCTTGGTGTTGCTCGCGACATCGGTCGACAGCGGCTCGGTCGGACCGGCAATGCCGAGGCGATTGAGAATCTTGATCGCCTCGTCGCCGCGGCCGTGGGTCGCCAGATAGCGCGGCGATTCCGGCAGCGTAAAACGGAACACCCAGACGATCAGGGCGAGGATGCCGACGAGGATCCACACGCCGCGCCACACATAGCCGGCCGAGACCGCATCGCCCCCCGAAGCAAACAGGGCGGCGAAGCCGAGCACGAGCCCGGTTCCGATCGGCCACACGCATGGCACCGCCGATGAAATGCACGATCGCCAGGATGCGGCCGCGGATGCGTTTGGGCGCCCATTCGCCCGCATAGGCGAAGGCGAGCGGTTGCTCGGCGCCCAGGCTGATGCCGGCCAAGAATCGGCAGATCATCAGCAATGTGAAGTTCGGCGCGAATGCGCCGAGGATGGTGAGGACGCCGAAGAACAAAAGATTGAACTGATAGACGAACCTGCGGCCGAACCGGTCGGAGAATTCGCCCTGACCGGCGGTGCCGATGGCAAGGCCGACGATGGTGGCGCTGCCGATGAACGCGGCGTCGGATGCGGCGAAGCCGGACTTGATGATGAACGGGACGAGCGAGCCATAGATCGTATAATCGATGACGTCGCAGAAATATCCCGCGGCGATGAGCGCGATGACCCGCTGATGCAACGGCGAAATCTTGGCCTCGTCCAACGCATTGTTGACGAAGCCTTCTATGGTCTGTGCCATCCGTCCCCTCCCCTAAGGCCGCTTGTGCGGCTCTGAGCGGCGTACTGTGGTAGGGCAAGGTCCCACTGTCAATGTGGATACGGCGGCAGCGGCACCGCGTCACGCCGGCACATTCACGCGCCTTCGAATTGCAAGATGTACAAGCCGGCGTTGGAATCGGTGACGTACATCCGCGCCTGTGCATCGACGAAGCAATCGCACGACTGGATCACTTGCGGCCGGTTCGGCCGCGGATCGAACATGCGCTCCGGCGGCGGCGGCACGAAATAGCCGACTTCGCGCGGCTGGAACGGATTGGCGATGTCGTAGGCGCGCACGCCGGCATTGTGCAGGGTGGCGAAGATCAAGCGCGAGCTCTGGAACGCGCCGGGCCGGTTCTCCCACAGATTATGCGGGCCGAAATGGCCACCCTTCTTGCAGTAGTCGATCTCGTCCGGCACCGGCATGGTGGCGATGCTCACCGGATTGGCCGGCACGCGGACATCGAACATCCAGATATAGCGCAGGCCCAGGCTGCAATCGGGGAAGTTCGCCTCGTCGGCGACGACCAGCAGATTGCGGTCCGGCAGCGGCAGCGGCGAATGGGTGCCGCCGCCGAACGGCGGGTCCCAATTGCGGTGGCAGACGAGTTTCGGTTTGGCCGGATCGCCGACGTCGACGATGGCCAGCCCGCCGTCGCGCCACGCCGTATAGGCGAGATTGCCGGCGACCAGCCCGTGATGCAGCGCGTAGCGCCGGCCCTTCGGCCAGGTCGGCGTCTCGCCGCCGCCGGTCCACATCCCGGGCAGCCAGAATTTGCCGACCACTTCCGGCTTCGCGGGCTCCTTCATGTCGACGATGACCAGGATATGGTCGGAGAATTCCGGCAGATGCACCGAGACATAGGCGTAGCGCTCGCCGATATACCAGATGCGATGCGGCCCCAAGCCGCCGAGCGGCAGGAAGGCGATCTCGCGCGGCGCTTCCGGCTTTGACAGATCGTAGACGCGCAGGCCGCTGGTGAACTGCTGCCCTTTGAGTGCGTCGCCCGACGTGCCGGCGAAATAGGCCTCCTGGCTCACCTGCATGGTCCACACGCTCGGGCCGTTGACCGCCAGCAAAAGGTCGCCGTGGGTCTGGATATGGTGCGCGCGGGTATTTGGCGGGCAGGCCAGGAAATTGACGGTCTTCGGATTCTTCGCATCGCGCACGTCGATGACGGTGATGCCGTTGGAAAAGCCGTGCCCGATATAAGCGTAGCCGCGATTGACCATGACCTGGACGCCGTCGCCGCGGCCGCCCTGGTCGCTGTGGCTGAGGAATTTGATGTTATGTGACGCCACAGTGGTCATGGTTTTCCTCCCAGTTTTGCCCACGACAAGCGCGAGCATGACGCGGTAAACTTACCACCAGATGCAAGGGTAGAGACGATGGCTGACGCAGAACACGGAATGATCGCAGTCGACAAGATGGGCGGCAAGGTGCTGTTCCTCAATCCCACGACCTACGCGACCGAGGTGGTGATCGACGGCTTTCCGCGCACGGTGCACGAGCTGCTCGTCGTGCCGGAGACCGGCATGGCTTACGTGCCGATCTTCGGCGACGGCATCCATGGCCGCAATCCCAACCCGCAGCATCTGCTCTGCGTGTTCGATCTGCATCAGCGCGCCCATGTCGCCACCATCGACCTGCGGCCCTATATCGCCCCGCACACGCTCAAGCTTGGGCCCGACGGGCTGATCTACATCACTTGCGAGAACAGCGCGGTGGTGGCGGTGATCGACCGCAAGACCAACAAGGTCGTGGACGCCATCGACTCCGGCTCGACCAACGGCCATCGCCTGATCATCGCGCCGGACGGGCAGCGCCTCTACACCGAGAACGAGGAGGACGGTGCTGTTTCGGTGATCGACCTGCCGAAGCGGAAACTCCTCGGCAAGATCAAGACGCCGCGCCCGCTCGCCGGCATCGCCATCTCGGCCGACGGCCGCACCGTGGTCGCCGTCGACGACGCGCAGCCGACATTATTCCTGATCGACACCGAGGCCGGCCGGGTGCGCGAGGAGATCGTGCTCAAGGACGTGCCGAAGGCGGCGCAGATCGCGCGCTACGCGCCCGACAACAGCCTGATCGGCGTCACCAGCCTCAACAGCGATACGGTGAGCCTGATCGATCCGACCTTCCGCGAGCAGACCGCGATCAAGGTCGGCTCGCAGCCGATGGACATGGCGTTCCGCGGCGACGAATTGTTCGTCGGCTGCCAGGGCGACGGCTCCATCCACGTCATCGATATTCCGGGCCGGCGCGCCAAAGGCAGCTTCCAGGCCGGCACTGGCTGCGAATCCGTCGGCTTTTTTTAGCCGCAGCTTTATGCCAAGCTGTGTGGGGCACGACGACAGGGTGAGAGGGTGAATGTGGCACGGCAAGATTGACGCGAAAGCTCGCTCGCGCGCGCTCACGTTTCTCCTGCGATTTTCCGTACCGGCCCTGGTTGTGGTCTGGGCGGCAGGACCTTGGACGGACACGATCGCGGTCAAAGGCGCCACGACGAATGTGCGGTCGATAGCGCAAAGCGCGCAGTCCCGGATGTTTCGCTGGCGCGACGCCAAGGGCATGCTGCTCTCGGGGCCGAATAATGAAACCCTGTCGAACAACTGGTCGGGCTACGGCATAAACGGCGGCGGCACTTACACCACCGTGCAAGGCAGCTGGACCGTTCCCGCGGTGTCGTACCAAGCCTATTCAGGCTCGCCCGACATCGAAGCCTCCTCGACCTGGATCGGGGTCGGCGGCCAGGACGGCGACGAGACGCTCATTCAAATCGGCACCATGCAAGCGGCCGCGCCTAACGGCGACGCCGAATATTTTGCCTGGTACGAAGTCCTCCCGGACACCGAGGTTCCTATCAGTCGCAAGCAGTATCCGGTCAAGCCGGGCGATACGATCACCGCCACGATTTAGTGCACCGCGGCATGTGCGCCGTACTCGCTATCGACTTGGGTCCTCACATTGACCAATGCGGACAGGTGGCCGCAGCCGTACGCGATAACGCTGCAATACGCCTCGAGCCTGACCTCCGTCGAATGGATCATGGAGGGCCCGTGCATCAAAGATTGCGGCTCCTCGTCGCCCGGGTTCGCCTATATGCCCAATTTCGGCTCGACCACGTTCAGCGCGATCAGCGTCAATAACACCACGCCAAAACTGGCCCGCTCGCCGAACGGGATCATCATGAAGGATCCGAACGGCAATGCGATGTCGATGCCGTCCGACCCGACCGGCAACTCCTTTACGGTGAATTTCACCATCTGATTGCTGTCGCCAATCCCGGCATGGGAAAGCGCCGCCGCGCCGATAATCGCTATCGCTTGATGCCGTCTTCATGAGATTATCGGCGCCCGGGATGGCCCGATTCGCCCATTTGGCGGATCGCTGGCCAGGGCAACCGCGGCGGCCGACCGATCCATGCCGGATAGAACGGAACTTTCCAACATTTTCACCGCTGCCGTGCATGGTCGGTCATCGACCGGTGCGGATCAGTTCCGCGTGCCGGCGACCGGTGCAGCCCCTTCCGACCCGGCCTCCAGCCGGGCGCCGCTGTCGGATCTCTCGCTTGCCGGGCACGTGTTGTTGCCGGTTACGATTTTCGTGGTCACGCTGCTGGCCATCGATATTTCGCGCGGCGCCGATTTTGCCGCGACGGTCTGGCCGACGAACGCCATCGTCCTGGTGGCGCTGCTGCGGCACGCGCGCAATCTGCGCAATTACGGCTCGATCATCGTCGGCAGCGCCTGCGCCATTGCGCTCGCCGGCGTGGTTTCGGGTAACGGCGCCGGGCCTTCCGCGATCCTGGGCGCGGCCAATATTTTCGAAGTCGCGGTGACGCTGGCTTTCCTCTCCGCCCTGCATATCGACGCCGCCAATCTGACGCGGTTCAGGAATCTTCTCATTTTCATGTTCATCGCCGGCGGCGTGGCGCCGGCCGGCAGCGACGCAATTATCGCGATGGCGCTCGAAGCGGCGCACGGTATTCCGTGGCGCACGGTCTGGCTCCATTCCTATCCCGCCCATGGGCTGGGCATGATGGTCGTGGCGCCGTTTCTCATCAGCATCACGTCGCCGGAGTGGCAGGACCTGCGCATGCGGCAACGGCTTATGGAGGCCGCGGCGATTTTCGCATTCGTCATCGCCGTCGGAATCTGCGCCGCCTATTTCCGTCCCTTCATCTTCCTCATGGTCCCGGTGATTCTGTTTTCGACGTTGCGGTTCGGCCTGATCGGCGCCGCGGCGGCGAACCTCCTCACCGCGCTTTTCACCTCAAGCTTTGTCATCTTGAACATCGGCGAGCCTGTTCTGTCGCGGTCGGAACCTTCGGAGCGGATATTGGCGATGCAGGTGCTGCTGGCTTTCACCTCGTTGTGGTGCCTGCCGATCGCCGCTCTATTGACCGAGCGCGACCGCCTGCTCGGCGATCTGTCGCTCGCCAATGCTCAATTGCAGGCGGAAAGCGAGACCAAATCCCATCTGGTGATCGGCTTGCGCCGACATTTGTCGATCGCCGAGGAAAGAGAGCGCCTGCGGCTGTCCTACGAGCTTCACGACCAGGCCGGCCAAAGCCTGATCGCGGCGATCCTCGAGCTCAACGAGATCGATCCGCTGATCCATGGCGCGGCGCGGGAGCGCCTGCACCTGGTGCGCAAGAAAATGGAGGATCTCGGCAAGACGCTGCACCGCATCGCCTGGGAATTGCGGCCGCCGGCGATCGACGAGCTGGGTTTGCGCAAAGCGCTCTCAAGCTACATCGCCGATTGGGGCGAACAATGCGGCACCGAGGTCGATTTTCACTGCGACGACCCGAACCTCGACGAGGTGCCGAGCGAGATCGGCACCACCATCTATCGCATCGTGCAGGAGGGCCTGACCAACATCGTCAAGCACGCCCGTGGACCATCCGACGTCAGCGTCGTCATCCGGCGCGTCGGCGCGACCCTGCAGGTCACCATCGAGGACAATGGCTGCGGTTTCGACGTGGGCGCCATGGCGGCGAAGCCCGGCGGCTATCGCGGCCTGGGACTCGACGGCATGCGCGGGCGCTTGATATTGATCGGCGGAACGCTTGACATCGAATCCGCGGTCGGCGCCGGCACCACGATTTTCGCCCGCATCGCGCTCGACGGCCAAAGGTCAGCCGCGTGACCGAGAAAACCCGCATCGTCCTTGCCGACGACCATCCCATCGTCCTCGATGGCTTGCGCAATCTCATCCGGGCGGAACAGGATTTCGAGCTGGTCGGCGAAGCCGCCAGCGGACTGAGCGCGCTGAAGATCATTCGCGAGCAGCGCCCGGACGTCGCCGTGCTCGACATATCGATGCCCGAGCTCAACGGCATCGTGCTCAGCCGCCGCCTGGCGAGAGAAATGCCGGACTTGAGGCTTCTGGTGCTCACCCTGCACGAAGACCGTGCCTACCTGAACCAGGCGATCGAGGCCGGCGTGCGCGGTTACGTGCTCAAGCGCTCGGCGGTGGAAAATCTGGTCCAGGCCATTCGGGCGGTGATGGTCGGCGGGCTCTACATCGATCCGGCGATCGTTGGCCGGGTGTTCGAGAGCAAACAGGTCAACAAGCGGCTGTTGGCGCGCAAAGGCGTTTCGCCGGCATTGACCGACCGCGAGGCCGATGTCCTGAAAATGGCGGCGCTGGGCTTCACCAACAAGGAAATCGCGTCGCGGCTCGACGTCGGCGTGAAGTCGATCGAGACCTACAAGGCGCGCGGCCTGGAAAAGCTCGGGCTCAAGACGCGCGCGGAATTGGTCCGCTACGCATCCGGCCAAGGCTGGCTGGATTTCTGATCGCCCGAACCTCGTTACGGTAACGGCTTGGTTAAGATGTCAGGCAATCTCTGACAGGCGGCAGCCGCAATCTTAAGCTTGCGGCGGAACAAATTGCGCTATGGCTTCATGGCGGGAGGCGATGGCCGGCAACGACATTCGTCGGCCAATCACCGGACAGTGCCAGGGGACAGTGCATGGCGAGAACGGCGAAGACGAGCGCGCTCAACCGCGAGCCTTTCCGCAGGCTTTCGGACAGCGAGATTCTGCTCTTCGTGACGCGCACGCTGCAGCCGCAATTGGATGACGCCGAGGCGCCGAACGTCTTTGCCAAATTGCAGAGCCTCAAAGACCTCCTTGGACAACAAGAGCGGACTTTGCCGGACTGGCCGGACTGCGCCGGCAAAGCCCGCATGGGCGACGCTCTCGCCTGCGCCAAGACCCTGATCGCGCAGATCATCGAGGACTTGGCCGGCGCGGCCAGACCGGACGCCGCCGCCGGCGAGGCTAAATCCGCATGACGCAACGGCACTGACTTGTCGGCCGCTCAAACCACGCGTCCCTCCGCCGGCGGGCATTCGTTCCCGCTGGATTTTGCGGTGATCAGCTTCCTGATCGTCGACGACCAGCCGTTCACGCGCCGCCTGGTGCGTTCGATGCTGCACGGCTTCGGCAGCCGCGAGGTCTACGAATCCGCAAGCGGCGCCGAAGCGCTCGAGCTGGCGCGCAGCACGATGCCGAACATCATCATCACCGATCTGGTCATGCCCGATTTGAGCGGGCTTAAATTCATCAGGATGCTCAAAGCGCCCAGCGCTACGACCCGCCTGATTCCGATCATCGTGCTGTCCGGCTATTTGACCAAGACCGCGGCGCTGGGGGTGAACGAGTCCGGAGTGGACGAGCTTTTGGTCAAGCCGGTTTCGCCGAAGGCGCTTTATGAGCACATCTCGCGCATCGTGCTGCGCAAGGACCAGGCGAACCCGCCGACGGCGTTCGTGCAGAACCAGCGGCGGCGCGCCGAGCTTCACAAGAAAAAAGCCGGCGACCTGGCGCTGCTTGTAACGCCGCGCCGAACGGCCGCCTAGCGGTCCGCCGCGGTCGCGATCTCTTTCGGCGGCGCGGCTTCGTCCTGGGCGCGCTGCCGCACCGGCTTTCGCTCGCGCGTCAAATTGTAGGCGCTGTTGATCAACGCCAGATGCGAGAAGGCCTGCGGAAAATTGCCGACCAGGCGCCCGCCGCGCGGATCGTATTCCTCGCTCAACAGGCCGACATCGTTGCACAGGCCGACGAGGCGGCGAAACAGCCGCTCCGCGTCGTCGTAGCGGTCCTGCAGCATATAGACGTCGACCAGCCAGAAGCTGCAGGCGAGGAACGCGCCTTCGCCGGGCGGCAACGCATCGTCGACCTCACCGGTGCTGTAGCGCATGACGAAGCCGTCGCGCACGAGGTGCCGTTCGATCGCCGCGATGGTGTTGGCGATACGCCGGTCGGTGACCGGCAGAAAGCCGATGCAGGGCAACAGCAGCAGATTGGCGTCGAGCTGGTCCGAGCCATAGGCCTGCACGAACGTTCCCAGCTTCTTGTCGAAGCCGCGCTCGCAGACATCGTCGTGAATCTCATCGCGCAGCTTGCGCCAGTCGTCGAGCGGCCCATCAAGCCCGAACGTCTCGATGCTCTTGATGCCGCGGTCGAACGCCACCCAGGCCATCGCCTTCGAATAAGTGAAGTGCTGTGGCGGCCCGCGCATTTCCCAAATGCCCTGATCCGGCTCGCGCCAGATCTCGGTGAGATGTTCGAGAAATTTCAGCTGGATGTCCCAGCCCGATTCGTGGGTCGAAAGCCCATTGCGCCGCGCCTGGTAAGCCACGTCCATGGTCTCGCCGAACACGTCGAGCTGGCGCTGCGTGTGCGCGGCGTTGCCGATGCGCACCGGCGCCGATTGCTCATAGCCGGGCAGCCAGTCCGCGACCCATTCGATCAGCCGCCGTTCGCCGCCGATGCCGTACATGATCTGAAGCTGTTCCGGGCTGCCGGCGACGGCGCGCAACAGCCATTCGCGCCAGGACTGCGCCTCCTCGTAATAGCCGGCGTGCATGACGCGTGAGCAGCGTCAGCGTGGCGTCGCGCAGCCAGCAGTAGCGGTAATCCCAATTGCGCTCGCCGCCGATCTGCTCGGGCAGCGAGGTGGTGGGAGCGGCGACGATACCGCCGGTCGGCCCATAGGTCAGCGCTTTGAGCGTGATCACCGAGCGGCGCACCGCATCCGACCACGCGCCGGCCGGCCGGCACTTTGCCGACCATTCGGTCCAGAATTTTTCCGTGTCTTGGAGCGCCGTGGTCGGGTCGTGCGATTCCGGCAAATTCTTGTGCGAGCGCGAATAGGTCAGGACGAACGGAATGGTTTCGCCCTCGCCGATGACGAACGCGCCGACCGTGGTCATGTCCTTGCCCTTGACGCGCACCGGCGTGTGCAACACCGCCATGTCGGGACCGGCGATCGCCCGCAGCGCGCCGTTTTCGACCCGGGTCACCCACGGCACCACGGCGCCGTAGGCGAAACGCAGGATGAGCTCGGTATGCATTTTCAGCTTGCCACGGGTGCCGACGACAAGGCGCACGATCTCGGAATGCTCAGCGCGGAACGGCATGAAATCGATCAAGGTGGCGGCGCCGTCCGCGGTCTCGAAATGGGTTTCGAGAATGAGCGTGTCCGGCCGGTAGCCGCGCGTGACGCGGGCCTCTTCTTGCGGGGCGATGAGCCAACGGCCGTGATCGCGGGTGCCGAGCAGCGCGGCAAAGCACGCTTCCGAATCGAAACGCGGCCAGCACAGCCAATCGATCGATCCGTCGCGCGCGACCAGCGCCGCGCTCTTGCAGTCGCCGATCAGGGCATAGTCTTCGATCCGCCTCGACATGGTCAGGCAATCCGATTTGGTCAGGAAAAATCCACGACGACCTTGATATCGTCCGGTTGGGGATCGAGCGATTGCGTCCACTGCTCGACCGGCACGCGCCGCGTGATCAGGCGGGCCAGCCACGTCTTGTCGGCACGCCCGAGCGCCGCGACGGCAGCTTCGTAATGCGTGCGGTTGGCGTTGACGCTGCCGAACACCGTGTCGTTGTCGAGCACCATGGTGCGATTGAGGCTGCCGACATCGACGTCGAGATCGTGCCCGGGCGCAGACACGCCGACGAGGCAGACGATGCCGGCCGGCGCGGTGCGGCCCAGCGCGTCGCGCACCACGCTCGGCGCGCCGGTGCACTCCATCAAAATGTCGGGCTTGAGCGTGTCCGTGAGTTTTTCCAGATGAAACGTGCCGCCGAGCTCGCGCACGATCGCGCGCTTCTCCACACTGTCATGATGATCGAGGACGTGGACGTCGAGGCCGCGTTGCGCGCCCATCAAGGCGGCGAGGAGGCCGATCGGCCCGGCGCCGGTGACCAATAACGTCTGCGGCTGCCAGGCCCGCGAACGGCGGCCGATGCGCTCGGTATGATCCCAGGCCTTGGCGACGACGCTGGTCGGCTCGACCAGCACGCCGGCGTCGCCGAGCGCATGATCGACCTTGACCAGAAAATCGGGCTCGATGCGGAAAAAATCCGCGCCATAGCCGTTACGCTCCTTGATGCCGCGCTCGGTGTAGCGGCCATTGCGGCACATATCCCATTCGCCGACGGCGCAGGCGGGACATGGCACCGGATCGGGCCGGCGCACGATGCCGACGACCCTGTCGCCGGGGCGAAATCCGCTCTCGGTGGGCGCCTCGCACACTTCACCCAGCGACTCGTGGCCGATCACCAGCCGTTTCTCGCCCGGCGGCGCCCAGCCATAAGACCCCGAGACGATTTCGCGGTCGGTGCCGCAAACGCCCAGCGCCAAGCTGCGCACCAGCACGGCGCCGTCGGCGCGCGGCGGCTCCGGGACGTCTTCAAGGCGCGCTGAATTGGCAATACCCGGCGCGACAGTCAGGGCGCGCATCGCTTTGTTCCATAATTGAAATGTTCGAGGCTGCCGCCCCACGCAGCCATGGAAGCAATGCGCGGGGGCAAAAAAAGTTCCCACGATGGAACCAAACTGGACTTCCGCCGTTGCATTGTTTCGGCCGCGCACCGCTGCGGCGCCGCATTGCGCCGATGCGGCGTTGACATGAGATCGGCAATGGAATTCATCGGACGCAAGCATTGGGCTATTGCCGAAGGATATATTCCTTCGCAAAGCTCGTTTGCCGATCCGGCCCTGATCTCGCACGAGACCGCGTGCCTCCTCAACACCACCGACCAGGTGGCGCACATCCGCATCACCATCTTTTTCGCCGACCGCGAGCCGATCGGCCCCTATCGGGTCAGCGTCGCCGCGCGCCGCACTTTGCATTTGCGCTTCAACGATCTCGACGATCCGGCGCCGGTCCCGCGCGACACCGACTATGCGTCGTTGTTCGTCTCCGACGTGCCGATCGTCGTGCAGCACACGCGGCTGGATTCCCGTCGCGCCGAAGTGAGCCTGTTGTCGACAATTGCCTACGCCGAGGCCTGAGCCGCCGCGCCGCCGCACTGCAACATTGCGGCCCCGAGTTCCGCGGCCGGTATCGGCAGATGTTCCACAAAACCGGCGCAATGAATTCGTTTTGGAATCACAGGCGTTTACGCTGCATCGCAGCGTTAATGGAACAAAGCGCGCCCAAAACGGTTGTCGAGGCAGCCGAAGAGGTGGATGCTACCGTGAAGGTCGTCGTCGTTTCCAACCGCGTCGCGCGGGCGCAGCCGGATGAACCGATTGCCGGCGGACTGGCGGCGGCCCTGATCCCGATGGTCAAGGAATCCGGCGCCATCTGGGTCGGCTCCAGCGGCCATACCGGCGACGCCACGCAAACCAAGGATTCTTTCGCCAGGATCGAGGCGCTTGGCGCCGGCGCGCTGGCGACCGTCAATCTGCCGGCGAAGCATTATTCCGGTTATTACGAGGGCTTTGCCAATTCGGGCCTGTGGCCGGCGCTGCATTCGCGCCCGGACCTGATCCAGATTTCGCCGGAGAACTACGCATCGTACCGCGAGGTCAACGCCTTCATGGCCCGCGCGCTGCTGCGCTTCAACGCGCCGGAAGCGATGTTCTGGGTGCAGGACTATCACTTCCTCACCTTGGGCGCCGAACTGCGCCGGCTCGACGTCGATCGCCCGATCGGCTTCTTCCTGCACACGCCGTGGGCCGAACGGCGCACGATGACAGCGGTGCCGCATCTCAACGCGATCGTTCGCGACATGCTGGCCTACGATCTGATCGGATTCCAGACCGTCGAGGACCGGCAGAATTTCGAAGACTACCTGCACCACGAGCTTGGCATTACGCCTGTCGACGGCACGATCGTTTCGCAATGGGGCTGGACCCAGCTCGCCACGTTCCCGATCGGCATCGACGTCGAGGAATTCGCCAAGCGCGCCAACAAAGCCGTGGCGCGTCCCGAAGTCTCGCGCCTGCGCGCAAGCCTGCAAGGCACCAAGCTCGTCCTCGGCGTCGATCGGCTGGACTATTCGAAGGGTCTCGCCAACCGCGTGCGCGCCTTCGATCGCTTGCTGGAGATCGAGCCGTCGTTGAAGCGCCAAGTGGCGCTCCTGCAGGTCGCGGTGCCCTCGCGCGGCAACATCCGCGCCTATCGCGAGCTCAAGACCGAGCTTGCCGGCCTGGTCAGCGAGGTCAACGGCCGCCACGGCGAAGTGGACTGGACGCCGATCCGCTATCTCAACAAGGGCTTCTCGCAGCTCACGCTGGCCGGCTTCTATCGCACCGCCCATGTCGGGCTGGTCACGCCGCTGCATGACGGCATGAACCTTGTCGCCAAGGAATATGTCGCCGCGCAGAACCCGTTCGACCCCGGCGTGCTGGTGCTGTCCTCGTTCGCCGGCGCGGCCAAGGAGCTCGACGCGGCGCTTCTGGTCAATCCGCACGACATCGACGGCATGGCGCGGCAGATCGCGGCCGCGCTCGCCATGAGCATCGAGGAGCGGCGCGAGCGCTGGCAGCGCATGGTGGTCAAGCTGCGACGCGCATCGGTGCAGAACTGGTTCACCGATTTCCTGCACACGCTCGCCGAGGTGCGCCGGGCGCCGGCAATCCCGGCCAATCTGCCGGAAGTGCTCGATCTCGCGCAGCGGCGGGCGGCCGCTGCGCAGCGCTAGGGCGTGAGTTCGGGTCAATGAGCGGTGGTCTCACAACGTCCGCTTTGCCCGCGAAATCGGACATGAGGCGGAAACTGCGCGACGTCTGCCAAATGCCATAAGCGGACATTCGTTGCATACTACTTGCAAACAGGCAGCTAGAAATCGAAAGGTTACTCAAAGATTTGTTTGGCAATATGATTTATTAAAAAACGAGACCCAGCTGCGCTCAAGTGGTGATTGTCGACTTGGACTAAATCCTTTACCGTGCTTCCCAACCGAGCAAGGCAACCGTTCTCGTTGCAGAGAGTGTCATGCGCAGATATGAAGGTCGTGCCCAAGCTGGACGTGATATCCTTGAGCTTTCGATCGATCCCCCGAGTATCCATTTCGAAACTAGTTAGCCGGTCCGGTATTTTATGTAACGGGTCCACTTTGTAGGCCCTATACAACATTTGCTGCAGTGGGAGGGGCCATGTCGGCACCTCGCCGATCACGACAATGCGGCGGACACCGATCCTTTGAAGAAATCGCAGCATTTCGCTGATTTTGTCGATGTGCCGGTAACTCCTCCACAATGCGCCAACCACGACAATGTCTGGGCTGAGTTCTTTTAATTTCCTCTCATTGTTGCTCGTCAGTTTGCTGCATGTCTGGTCGTCATCCTGCAATGTCAAGTGAACCATTGGTGTGCAAAGGCCCCAGTTCAACCACGTCAATCTAAACGTCCGCTCGTTCTGAAGATCGCGAAGACCGGCGAGCAAATGATTTGCATGGGAATCGCCATACGCGACCAGCAATGGCCCTGCCGTGTTCTTCAATTCGTCTTCAGGTGGAAAATCCGCAAGAGCAATGAGCGGGGTCATCAGAGGCTGAACGTCCTTGGGGTATCGCCCGACAAACCCATCCCCAAGCGCGACTGCAAGCCCAAGAAGCGCCACTGCAGCTAGGCTCAGGGAGCATCCGGCGATGATCCTACGAGGAGTAAAAGTCGTTTTGCGTGCGCGAATTGGCCGCTCTATGAACTGATATGTGAGCCAAGACAATACAAATGACAGCGCGAGCGCGACGACTGTGGTCGTGCGCACGTGCTGATCTGCGTAATCCGCCATAATGGTTCGGCCGATGACGAGGAGCGGCCAGTGCCAAAGATATAGCGGGTAGCTGATCAGCCCAATGAAAACCAGTCCGGGTTTCCCAGAATTTTTCGATTGATCCATGCCTGCGGTCCCGCACCAATCAGAAGGAAGCTTCCGACCACCGGGAAGAGACCCCACCAGCCCGGAAAGGATTGTCGGTGGCAAAACTGACACCAGCAATAATCAGCGCCACTCCGACTACGGCGAAGATATCGCGCCGCGCCGCCATCGAGGCGAAAATCGACGGTTTTTCGATGGCGCCGCGACTTGAAATGCTGAGCGCCAACATTCCCCCGGCAATGAATTCCCAGAATCTTGTCAAAGGAAGATAGAACGTAAAGGATGGATAGCTGTGAACCAGAGCGATGTTCAGACCAAACGATAGTGTGCCGAGCAGCGCGAACGACGACGTCATTGCCCGATAGCGCCAACACAAAAGCAATAAGGCCGGAAATACAAAATAGAACTGCTCTTCAACTCCGAGCGACCACAAATGCAACAACGGCTTGGTCGCTGCAGGTGCATCAAAATAACCAACTTCGGAATAAGTTTGAATATTGGCAACAAACGCGGCGCCTGCCAGCGTATTTCTGCCGAGTGCAGCGTATTCGGCCGGGGGCAGCGCGAACCACCCGAGGACCAAAACTGTCAATAAGACGACGGCCAAAGCCGAAAAAAGCCTTCGGATGCGCCTGCCGTAAAACGCTGGGAAACTAAAGGAGTTGTTCTTCAACCCCTCGAGAATTAGACTTGAGATCAGGAATCCGGAAATGACGAAGAAAATATCGACTCCCACGAAGCCGCTTGGGATCAGATGCGGACTAGAGTGAAATCCTATAACGGACAGCACAGCGATGGCGCGAAGGCCATCAATATCGGCGCGGTACGGAATTTCGGGCGTCCCGCCCCTCAAAGGCTTCATCACGTTCAAGGTTGTATCGAACGCCCCGGACCATTCGTAGCGGTTATTTGGACCGTCGGAAAGTACGATAGTATGTTCCGTTGCGGGTCATGTTCGCTTTACCCCAACAACGGACATTGGTCCGGGCAATCACGAGAACACGCCCTGATCTCTCAGGTCGATGGCCGGCGCAGCGTCTTGCGCGTCTTGGCGCGCACCGAGCGAATGGTGCCGCGGCCGGCGTTCTTGGCCGCCTCCTGCAAGGCGTGGCGGATTTCGTCGCGCTTCTCGTGGATCGAGGCGATCACCGGACCGGCGGCAACGCCCAATCCCACCAGGCCGCCTCCGAAAGCTGCAAGCTTGCTTCGATGGTCTCGGGCACGGCATCGGTGGCGCCGAGCGCATAAAGATGACGGGCATGATCGGCGTCGCGGGCGCGCGAGACGATGAGGATATCCGGCCGCAGCGCGCGCACATGCTCGACGACGTCGTCGATGAGGTCGTGGGTATGGATGGTGATGATGACGCCGGCCGCCGTCGCCAGGCCGCAAGCCTCGAGGAATTTCGTATCGCTGGCGTCGCCATAATAGACGTCGTGGCCGTCGCGGCGGTCGCGCGTCACGGTGGGCGCGTCGAGGTCGGCCGCGATGTAGCGGATGCCGTGTTCCTTGAGCAGCGCGCACACCACCTTGCCGACCCGGCCATAGCCGACGACGATGGCATGGTTCTGCCCGCCGCCCGGGCGCGCGGTCAGCTCGGTGTCCACGGGCCGGCTCGACCGCAGCCGCGAGGCGAAGCGCCGGCCGGCGAAAGATAACAGCGGCGTGAGCGCCATCGTCACCGAGGTGACGGCGAGCGTAAAGCTCGCGACGCTGCGGCTCGATCAGCGCCGCGCCCGACGCCATGCCGATGCCGACGAAGGCGAACTCGCCGCCCGGACCGAGCAGCAAGCCGGTCTCGACGGCGACCGGCCACGACAAGCGGAAAATCCTGGCGAGGCAGATCAGCAGCACGCGACTTGATGACGATCAGGCCGACGACGCCGCCGGCGAGCCAAAGCGGATCGCGCAGCAGCTCGCGCACGTCGATATCCATGCCGACGGTGAAGAAGAAGATGCCGAGCAACAGTCCCTTGAACGGCTCGATGGTGGCTTCGATCGCCTTGCGGTATTCGGTCTCGGCGAGCAGCAGGCCGGCGACGAAGGCGCCGAGCGCCATGGACAGGCCGGCCTCATAGGCAATCACGCCGGCGGCGATGATGACGAACAGAATGGCGGCGATGAACAGCTCGCTGGAGCGCGCGTTCGCCACCAGCCGGAACAGCGGCCGCAGCAGCACGCGGCCGAAGACGACGATGACGGCGACGGCGATCACGGCCTGAAGCAACGCCGTGCCGAGGCTCTTGAGCACCGAGCCGCCGGACCCCGCGGCCAGGATCGAGATGAACATCAGGATCGGAATGACGGCGAGATCCTGGGCGAGCAGCACGGAAAAGCTGGCGCGGCCGACGGTGGTGGTGAGGCGTTCCTGGTTCGACAGCAATTCGAGCACGATCGCCGTCGACGACAGCGACAGGCTCGCGCCGAGGATCATCGCTTCCGAGGCCGATTGGCCGAGCAGCAACGCGACGCCGGCAAGCAACGCCGTGGTCAGCAGCACCTGCGATCCGCCAAGGCCGAACACCAGCCGCCGCATCGCCAACAGCCGCTGCAACGACAGTTCGAGACCGATCAGGAACAGCAGGAAGACGATGCCGAGCTCGGCAATGCCGTCGACGTTCCTGGCGTCGCTGACGGTGAACCAGAACAGCGCCGGATATTTTTGATTGAAAGTGCCGAGCCCGAGCGGCCCAAGCAGCGCGCCGGCGCCGAGATAGCCGAGCACCGGGCTGAAGCCGAAGCGGCGCACCATCGGCACCACGACGCCCGCCGTGCCGAGCACGACCAGCGCATCGCTGTAATTGCCGATATTGATGGTCGTCGAGGCCAAAAGATGCTCCCGCTATTCGCCGATCACCGCAATCGCGTTCATTTCGATCAAATAGTCCGGCGACGTCATCTTGGCGACCTCGACCATGGTCGAAGCGGGCGCCGGCGCCTTGAAATAGTCGCGCCGGACTTTGTGAATGAGATCGAAGTGTTCCATGTTGCGCACATAGACATCGACCCGGCAGATGTCGTCCATGGTGCCGCCGGCCTCTTCGACGGCGGCCTTGACGTTGTCGCAGACCTGCCGCGTCTGCGCCTCGATATCGCCGATGCCGGCGATGGTGCCATCGGCGCGGCGCGCGGTCATGCCGGAGATGAAGACCAGGCGGCCGCGCGCGGCGACCACGGTCGCGTGGGAAAAATGCCCGCTCGGCTGGCGGAGTTTTGGCGAGATGATTTGGGTCTTCGGCATGGGCACCCCGGTTCGTTGCAACCCTGCCTGTGCAGTAGAACCGCTGCATGCGCGCCGCACAAGATGACCCGCATTCGACGCGGTTGACGCCGCGCGGCGATTTCCGCAGCATCCGCCGCAAAAGGGAGGAAAATGCGCCCATGAGCGACATGACCATCACAGCCGTCCGCACCACCATGCTGCGCGTGCCGTGGCCGCAGACGCCGTGGCTCAAGGGCCACGCCTTCGGCGACGCCCGCAACTTCCTGGTGCTCGATGTCGAGACCAAAGGCGGCATCATCGGCATGGGCTATCTGTTCCTGTTCCGGCCGGGCATCCGCTCCATCATCGCCTGCCTCGACGAAGTGATCATCCCGCGGGTCATCGGCAAGGATGCCAGCGCGGTCGAGGCGATCTGGCAGGATTTGTGGAAGACCACCATCACGTTCGGCCGCGGCGGCATCGCCACCATGGCGATGTCGGCGCTCGACATCGCGCTGTGGGACGCGCTCGGCAAGCAGGCCAAGCTGCCGCTGCATCGGCTGTGGGGCCATTACCGCTCGCAAATGCCGGCCTACGGCACGGCTGCTTCCGCGGCTCCGGCGGCGACGGCATGATCGCCAAGGCGCTGCACTACAAGGAGCGCGGCTACAAGGCGATCAAGATGCAGGTCGCTCATGTCGGCAGCCTCGCCACCGACCTCGACAACGTCAAGCGCATGCGCGAAGCGGTCGGGCCCGACATCGACATCATGATCGACGTCAATATGGGCTGGACCGCCGACGTCGCCATCCAGATGGGCCGCAAATTCCAGGACTACGACGTGTACTGGCTGGAGGAGCCGGTGGTGCCGGACGACTTCGCCGGCTATCTGCGCATCGCCCAAGCGCTCGACCTGCGCATCGTCGGCGGCGAGACCCATTTCACCCGCTTCGATCTCAAACCGTTCTTCGAAAATCCGCGGCTGCCGATCTTGCAGCCCGATCCGATGCGCGGCGGCATGACCGAGCTGCGCAAGATCGCGACCGTCGCCGACACCTGGGGCATGACGATGGCGCCGCACCTGTTTCCCGAACTGAACGTGCAGCTCCTCGCCTCGATCCCGAACGGGATTTGGATCGAGGACATGGGGCTTGCGGAAGATTTATTTGTCGATCCCGTGCCGGTGGTGAACGGCATGATCACCGCGCCGGAACGGCCGGGACATGGGCTCGCGTTCAAGCCGGAAATCCTGCGCGATTGCGCCGTCAAGAATTGAACGATCAAGCGCGGCCGGCGCCCGCGCGCGCCTAGACTATGATCCAATTCAATTAAATTGGATCATAGTCTAGGATTTTTGTTTGAGCATGATCTTATCCGAAAACCGGCATCCACTTTTCGGGATCATGCTCTAAACGCCGAGGTGGCGGTGCAGCACTTCGGGCTGGTCGCGCACCGCCTGTGCCGTCAACGCTTCGACGATATGGCCGTTGTTGATGATATAGATGCGGTCGGCAAGCGTCAGCGCCGCCGAGATATTCTGCTCTACGATCAGGATGGTCTGGCCCGCTTCGGCAAGCGTCCGGCAAGTGGCGAGCAGATCGCGCACAATGATCGGCGCCAGCCCCTCGAACGGCTCGTCGAGCAGCAGGATTTTCGGCTCGCGCACCAGCGCACGCGCAATCGCCAGCATCTGCTGTTCGCCGCCCGACAGGTCGGTGCCGCGGCTGCCGCGCCGTTCCTTCAGGCGCGGGAACATGGCGTAGACGCGCTCGAGCGGCCAGCGGTTCGGAGCCGTCAATCCGGCAAGAACAAGATTTTCCTCGACGTTAAGGCTGCCGAAGATGCGACGATCCTCGTGGACGAGCTGCATGCCGGCAAGCGCTATGGCGTGGCTCTTCAGGCCTGCGATCTCGGCGCCGTCGAACACGATGGAGCCGGATTGCGGCGTGACCACGCCCATCAGGCTTTTAAGCGTCGTGCTCTTGCCGGCGCCATTGCGGCCGAGCAAGGCGACCACCTCGTTCTTCGCGACCTTGAGCGTCACATCGAACAGGATGTGGGAATCGCCGTAATAGGAGTTAAGATCTTTGACCTCGAGCAGGCTCATGGCGCGACCACCCCGCCCAGATAGGCATCCTGCACCGCCTTGTTGCCCTTGATCTCGTTCGGCGTGCCTTCGACCAGCACGCGGCCTTCCTGCAGCACGGTGACGCGCTCGACCAGCTCGAACAGCAGATCCATGTCATGATCGATGATGATCATGGTCCGGCCCTGGCCGATCGATTTGATGAGCTTGACGGTCTCGATGCGCTCGGACGGGCTCATGCCGGCGAGCGGCTCGTCGAGCAGAAGCAGACTGGGCGAGGTGGCAAGCGCCAGCCCGATCTCGAGGCGGCGCTTCTCGCCATAGGCGAGCGCGGCAACGGCGTGTCGGGCCGCTCGGTGAGATTGACGAGCTCCAGCGTGTGCTCGACCTGTTCGACAAGGCCGGGAATCTTCGGCAGCCGCCGCAGCAGGTCGAGCCGGAACTTGCCGCGCCGCTCGGCGAGCGCTGCGATCGTCAGGTTCTCGCGCACGGTCAGGCGGTTAAACAGCTGGTTGACCTGATAGCTCTTGGTCAGGCCGAGTTGGCACACGTCGGTTACGCTCATGCCGGTGATGTCGCGGCCTTCGAACCGGATGCGTGCCGGAGGTCGGCGCGACCTCGCAGGTCAGCATCTTGAAGAATGTGGTCTTGCCGGCGCCGTTCGGGCCGATCACGCCGCGCCGCTCGCCGTGGTTCACGGCGAAATCGATGTCGCTGTTGGCGACCAGGCCGCCGTAGCGCTTAGTCAGGCCGGCCGCCTGCAGGATCGGACCGGCGGACCGATCGGTCCGGCGGCGACGCGCCGGCATCGGCGGCGGCGCCGGCGCCTTGGCGACCTCGACGCGCGCGGCTTTTTGCTCCTGCTCCGCCGTCATGCCCGGGATCGGGCCGGAGTTCTTCGGCTCCGCCGACGCGGTCTTCGGCCGGGTCAAATAGCCGTAAAGATCCACGATGCCGCCGATCAGTCCGTGCCGCAAAAAGCAGACCAGCAGCACGAACACGACGCCGAGCACGAGCTTCCAGGTGGCGCCGAGATGCAGCGTCGTCTGCAGGAAATCGTTGAGATAGAGCCACACCGTGGCGCCGACCAGCGGGCCGAACAATGTGCCGGCGCCGCCGATCGCCGTCTGCATCACCAGTTGGCCTGAGGTCTCGAACATGAAGGCCTCGGGCGGCATGAAGCCTTGCATAATGCCGAGTAGCCCGCCGGCGAAGCCCGCGTAGGCGGCGGCAATGACGAAAGCGGTCAGCTTGTAGCCGTGGACGCTGTGACCGACCGCAGCGGCGCGCAGCGGATTGTCGCGGATGGCGCGGAGCACGGCGCCGACCGGCGAGCGCACGATGCGCAACGCGATCACCATGCCGGCGAAATACCAGAACGCCAGGAGCCAATAGAGCGACCAGTCCGAGTCGAACCGCAGCACGGTAAAGCCGAGATGGAGCGTCGGTGTCGGCACGCCGGGAAGCCCGTTCTCGCCGCCGGTATAGTCCGAGAGCGGATTGAATTCGACAAAATGGAATACTTCCGCGATTGCCACCGTGATCATGGCGAAATAGATGCCGGTACGCCGCAGCGCGATCAGCCCGACCAGCACCCCGACGATGGCGGTCACGATCATGCCGATGAACACCGCCGTGATCACGTGCGGGAAATTCATGACCGTGAGCAGATAAGCGGCCACCATGCCGCCGGTGCCGAAAAAGGCTGACTGGCCGAACGAGAGCAGGCCGGTGAAGCCGAACAGGATATCGAACCCGATGCCGAACAGGCCCCAGACCAGGATGCGGTTGATCGTGGTGGGTGTGAAGCCGAGGTAAGGCAGGATGAACGGCGCGGCTAGCAGCCCGGCGGCCGTCAATACCTCGACCAATAAGGGGCGCTGCCTGAGCATCAGATTGCCATGCTCATTCGCGGCTGGCGCTGCCGAGCAGCCCGTAGGGTCGCAGCACCAGCACCAGCGTCATGGCGACGAAAAGCATGACGTAGGAATAGCCCGGGTTGAACATCGAGGTGACGCTGATGATCTCGCCCGCTATCAAGCCGCCGAGAATCGCGCCCGGGAATGAACCGACGCCGCCGATCACGACCACGACGAAGGTCTGCACCAGGATGCTTTCGCCGACATCGGGAGCGATCGAGACCACCGGTGCGTTAACGATGCCGGCGAAGCCCGCCGCCATGGCGCCGATGCCGAACACCAGCATAAAGACCTTGTACACGTCGATGCCGAGCGCATCGACCATGACGGAATCCTCGATACCGGCGCGCACGATCATGCCGATCCGCGTGCGATAGAGCACGAGATAGAGCGCCAGCAGCGCCGCCGCGACGATCCCGAGCAATGCGAGGCGGTAGGTCGGATAGAACATGAAGCCGAGCGGCGTGATCCCCACCAGCGCCGGCGGCGGCGGCACCATCTTCGACAGGCTGCCGAAGAAAAACCGTACCGTCTCGACGAAAACGATGCCGAGCCCGAAAGTGACCAGGAGCTGGTCCTCGTGCGGCCGCGTATAGAAATAGCGGATGATCACCCGCTCGGTCAGCACGCCGACGATCAGGACGAACAGCGAACCGGCGATGACCGCGACGATGAAGGAGCCGGTATAGGTATAGGCCAGCCAGCCGGCATAACCGCCGAGCATGAACATGGCGCCGTGGGCGAGATTGAGCACGCCGAGCGTGCCGTAAATGATCGTCAGCCCGGACGAGATCAGCGCGAGCAGCGCGCCGAGCACCAGCCCGTTGAAGCACTGCGAAATGAAATTGCCCCAGTTGATCACGCGCGTATTCGCCGTTGATGCATTTGTCTCACGTTCGCTGCCGGCTCAACGCCTAGCATGCAAGCGTTTTTGCAGACAAACAAGCTGCGGAGGGCCGCGCTCCCACACGACCCTCCACAAAGGAAAGCGAGCCTTCTCCGTGATCCCGCCGAAGAAGGCTTGCGACGACGGCGTCAGGCGTAGTCGCCGAGATTGCAGCCGAAGGCGTCGGGCTTTTGCATCAGGGGCTCGCCCGGCACCACATCGGTCACCTCCCAATAGTCCTCGGCGTTCTTCATGTCCTTCGGCGCCTTGCCGCGGACGATGATCACAGGGCGAACCAGTTGATGATCCTGCGGCCGGAAATGCACGTCGCCCACGGTCGAGGTGAAGGTTTCGCCCTTCTCGTACTGCTTGATGACATCGGGCGGGTAGAACGAGCCGGCCTCTGACACCATGCGCGCCCAGATGGCGAACGACATGTAGGAGTTGTTGGCCCCCCATTCCGGCCGGTAGTTGTATTTCTTGTAAAAAGCGTCGACGAACTGCTTGGCAAGCGGATACTTGTCCTGCAGCGTCCACCAGAAATCGGTCGCCGCCCACACGCCTTCGGTCAATTCCGGACCGACTTCCTTGGCGAGGAACGGGATCTGATACGGAATCACCAGCTTCATCTTCGGCAGGATGCCGAACTGCTTGGCCTGCTGGACCGACAGCACCGCGTCGCGTCCCCAGTTGACGTTGAGCAGGATCTCGGCGCCGGAGTTGGCAATGTTGGTCAGGTATTGGCTGAAGTCCTGGGTGCCGAGCGGCGAAACTTGGTCGGTCACCTTCGTCCAACCGCCGTTCTTGATCAGATACTCGCTCGATACTCGGTGACGGTGTGGCCGTAGGTGTAGTCCGGCGTCATCCACGCAGCCTTCCGGTTCTTACCGAACGCCTTCAGCAGCACCGGCCCGATGGCGTTGGCGGCGGTCTCGCCATAGAAATTCTGGCGGAAGCCGTAGCGCACGCAGTCCTTGCCGGTGGTATCGTTGGAGCCCGAGATGCCGGTGACGTAGAGCACCTTCTCGCGCTGGGCGAACTTGTTGAGGGCGACCGCGACCGCGCTCGAGGTTGAGCCGGTCATCAGTACGATCTTGTTCTGGTTGATGTAGGTCTGCTCCGCCTGCACCGCGTCGTTCGGCTTGGCGGCGCTGTCGGCGACCAGTAGGCTGACCTTCTTGCCGAGCAGGCCCTTGGTGACCTTCGGCGCGATCTGCTTCAACAGCGGATCGCCGTTGTTGATGTGCTCGACCGCGAGCTCCCAGCCCTTGAGTTCGTCCTCGCCCTGCACTGCATAAGTGCCAGTGCGCGGTGTCGCTGCTCCGATATAGACCGTGTCGCCCTGTGAGCCCGCCGGCCACGTGCCGATCGCCGGCTTATCTTCGGCGAAGGCCGTGCCGACGATGCCGAAGCGCGGGCCGCCGGCCGAGAGGGCGCCAAGACCCGCACCGGTTGCGACGGCTTGCCGCAGCAGACGGCGCCGCGACAGAGAACTGGAAAACGGCTTTTTGCCGGTGGTCATGTTCACCTCCCTATTTTTGGACATTCGGTGGGGGAGTGTGGCCGTCTTTAGTAGGGGTAGCTTTAATCGGGCTTATTGATCCAGATTATACATATGAACGACCTCGCCATCCGGACCATCGCCGCGCACGGGCGCGCCCGCGCGGGCAAGGACGTGGGGCGCAATGATCCCTTCGTGGCGCGCCTGCGACATTTCATCGACTTAAGTCCGTCGGACCTGCGCGGCCTTCGCGACGTGATCGAGACCGAGCTGACGGTCAAGAAGCGCCGCGATCTCGTGCTCGACGGTTACGAATTCAACAAGCTCGGATTCATCAAAGAGGGTTTTGCCGCGCGCTATAAGCTCCTGCGTAACGGCAAGCGCCAAATCATCAATTTTCTTCTGCCCGGAGACATCGTCGGGATGCCGGGCAGCTTCCTTGATCGCGCGCCCAACTCCGTCATCGCCATCGCCGACATAAAACTGCAAATCTGCCCGCTCGAAGCCTTCGTGGCGCTGTGCTGCCGCCGGCCGAAGTTCGGCCTGGTGTTGA
This sequence comes from uncultured Alphaproteobacteria bacterium, assembly GCA_963831975.1. Lineage (GTDB taxonomy): Bacteria > Pseudomonadota > Alphaproteobacteria > Rhizobiales > Xanthobacteraceae > BOG-931. The sequence goes on along the minus strand of CAWHSO010000001.1, from coordinate 559,392 downwards.
GCTGGCTCGCAGCGCAGGAAGCCGCGATCTATGCCGAGCACATCATCAACATCGGACGCCGCACGCCGACCGAGCGGCTCGCACATTTTCTGCTCGAAATTCATTCGCGGTTGACGCTCGTGGACCGCGCCGAGGCCGAGGCGTTCGAGCTGCCGTTCACTCAGGAGATGATGAGTGACGCACTGGGCTTGAGCGTGCCGCATCTCAATCGCACCCTGGCACGGCTGCGGACGGAGAAGATGATCGCGGTCAACGAACGTCGCGTGGAGTTTGTCGATCGCAAAGCGATGGCGTTCCTGGCGCAATTCCAGCCGATCACTCCCACACGCATTCCGTTTTCCAGCGAACACTGAACCTATGGATTGCGTGCCGGCTTCGGCGGCCTGATCGCCGAGGTCGCGGATTTCGCCGCCGTCGGCTGTTGCGGACAATCGGCAAAATCGCCGACAATCACGGCACGTCGTCCGGCGCCCGCCGGGCAAAGCGGGACCTCAAGGAGCCGCCGTGAAAGTCTGCATGTTCCATCTGATGCCGTATCGCGATCTGCCGGCGGATTTCGACAAGCATTACAAGTCCGCCTATATCGATCCGGTCTGGTTCGATGTCGCCGATCCGAAGAAGGTCGGCCAGTATTACAACTGGACGCTCGACGAGTTCATCCATGCGGCGCGCTCCGGCATGAACGGGGTGTGCACCAACCAGCACCACCAGAACGTCTACGGTTTTATGGCCAATCCGAGCCTGATGGGCTCGGTGCTCGCCCGCGCCACCGACGGCATGAACGTGGCGATCGTGCAGCTCGGCTCGACCTTGCCTTCGACCAGCCCGCCGACGCGGATCGCCGAGGAATACGCCATGATCGACTGCATCAGCGGCGGCCGTCTGGTCGCGGGCTTTCCGGCCGGATTGCCGACCGACGCCACGATCTCCAACGGCGTCGTGCCGGTCGAGCAGCGCGAGCGTTATCGCGAGGCGCTGGAGCTGGTGCAAAAAGCCTGGTGCGCCAAGGAAGTCTTCGCCTGGAACGGCAAGCATTATCAGTTGCCGATGGTGAACTTGTGGCCGCGGCCGCTGCAACAGCCGCATCCGCCGATCTGGATTCCTGGCTCCGGCAGCGCCACCACGGTCGATTTCGTCGTCGACCGCGACGATAGCTTCTGCCATCTGAGTTACTACGGCGCGCAGAACGCCCACAGCCTCGGCGATTTTTACTGGGACCGGGTGACCAAGCGCGGCCGCGACGCGAATCCCTATCGGCTCGGCTTTTTGCAGCTGATCGGCGTGTCGGAGAGCGACGAAGCGGCGGAAGAATACGCGCCGCACGCCGAGTATTTCTTTCATAAGCTGCTTGCGCACCGCGCCGCAGTACCGCGACATCCCCGGCTACATGGACCATGCCAGCCTGGTGCACGCCATGAAGTCGCCGCTGCGCGAGCGCTTCGACGTGCGCGATCTCAAGTACAAGGACTTCGTCGACCGCGGCTTCGTCATCACCGGCAGCGCGGCGACGGTGCGCGATCGGCTGCTCGACGGCATCAAGCGGCTGCGCATCGGCCACCTGCTGACGCTCCTGCATTTCGGCTCGATGCCGCACGACTTGTGCATGAAGAACATCACGCTGTTCAGCCGCGACGTGCTGCCGCATCTGCAGAATCAGTGGGACGACGAATGGGAAGACCGCTGGTGGCCGGAAAGTCTGCGGCAAAAGCGTCCCGTCGCCGCGACCGCCGCCGCCGCCGCATCCTGAAAACCAAGAACAAGGAAAGCTCACAATGGCGGCGATGCCGATGCGCAAGCTGCGACTATGGCAGGACAAGATCGAGACCGAGGTCGCGATCTTCGGCGACGGGCCGCCGCTCGTCTTCCTGCACGGCTCATGGGGCCTGCGCAACGACCAGGAATTTCTCGAACTGTTGGCGCGCACGCACACGGTCTATGCGCCAAAACATCCCGGCACCAGCGAAGGCGATTCGGAAGCCGTGCACCAGATCGACGATTGGTGGGACCTGATCGTCTATCACGGCGAACTGCTCGATCGGCTCGAACTCAAAAGCCCCGTGCTGGTCGGCCATTCGTTCGGCGGCCTGGTCGCCTGCGAAATCGCCGCCGCCATGCCCGAGCGCGTGAGCAAGCTCGTTCTGATCGACCCGGTCGGACTGTGGCGCGACGACATGCCGGTCAAGAACTGGATGCTCCTGTCGCCCGCCGACCTGCGCGCGCGCCTTGTTCGCCGACCCCAAAGGCGAGCACGCGGAAAAATTCTTTCAGATTGCCGAGCGAGACCGCGGAGCGCATCGACGCCCAAGTCGGCTTCATCTGGTCGCAAGCCTGCACCGGCAAATTCGTCTGGCCGCTGCCCGACAAAGGCTTGAAAAAGCACATCCACCGCATCGCCGCGCCGACCTTGATCGTCTGGGGCAAAGCCGACGGCATTATTGCGCCGGCCTATGCGGACGAATTCGCCAGGCGCATCGCGCGATGCGCGCGTCGCGATGTTGGATGGCGCCGGGCATATGCCGCATTTCGAGCAGGCGGAGAGCGTGGCGAAGCTGGTCGGAGAATTTCTGAGAGACTAAGCCGTAAGGTGGGCTGAGCGGAGCGACGCCCACGCAGTTCTGCAATGACGATTGACCGCGCTGGCACGGCGCTTTGCACCTTTGCCGAGCCTACGCCCGCTCAATAGATTGACGCTCACCACAATTTGTGGGCCTATGCCGTACCGACAGGCTCAGGATGACGATTCGCGAATTTTCGTGCAATTAAACGCCGCGAGCGCATTCGGCCAATCGGCCTGTATGGAACGGATAGCTCAAGACGCCCAACAGTAAGGCGGAAAAGCGCTAGGCTTCCATGGACGTATTTGCGAATTATAAGCCGTTACGAAACAAAATATCTCTTTTGGCTCGCGACGATGCGCTTAGAGTTGTATGGGCCTATGGTCAATACCTCCAGATTGACAACTTCAAAATTCCAAATGATATCGAAGTCATCGCACGACTTTACAGTGAGCCCGTTCCTCGACGAATAGTCGCGGAATGGGAGTTAAAATTGCTCGCCAAAGAAATCATTCTTAATTCATCCGCCTCTAGCTCCAAAGGGCGAACTCTGCGTCAGGCTAGGGCTTTTAGCGATATATTGAACACACTTAGAGAGCTTGAAAATGAAATCTATGGCGCCTTCGGATCACCAGGCAGTATTCTCGTTGAATTGATAAGAATTCGCTCACCGACAATTTATCTGGCAGGGAATTTGCCCAACGCGGCCACAATATCCGTTCTTTTAAGATATTCAATCACCCGCAGATTGTTGAGATTTGCCTAGAGCGATTTGGCCTGACCGTCGAAGAAATTTTTCTCTGCGGAATGGCGTTCATGGGTTCCTTTTTATCTTTTCCTTCAATCGTCACGTCCTACACTTCCGAGATCAAAAGGCTTCCTCGTGAAAAAATCGCCAAGTTTCTTGCCTTTACGTCCAGAACCCTTGCTGAGCTAAAAGTAACTCTTAAAGCCGAGCAGCAATACAACGCAAACTTTGCATACGCTTATAACTCACTCAGAGCCTTCCCTCTTGTTCGGATGCCCTTCCTTAACGATGGAGACGCCTTCGTATGTCCGCTGCCCACTCTCTTGTTTTGGAAAATAACCGGCGGTTTATATTATGATTTGATCGACGATCCTCGATTTTCGAATCCGTTCGGCGAATCTTTTCAAAGCTATGTCGGCGAAGTATTGCAGCGCGCAATAACCAATTCGGCGATGCGCGGCCTCCCCGAGGAAGAATACGGACCCAAGAAGGCGCGAAAAAGAAGTGTCGATTGATCATCGCCACGAGTATTCGGCGATATTCCTGGAATGCAAAGCGAAGCGGCTCTCCGGGGAGCCAAGTCATCATTAAACGATTTAACCAAACTTGAAGCTGATATCGACAACATGGCCGCGCCATCGTCAGGTCTACAAGACAGTCGCTGACTATCAGCGTGGACAATACCCAAACTTTCCTTACCAGATACAACGCAAAATATATCCCGTTATCGTCACTTTTGAAAATTGGAGGATGTTCGGTTCGACAATGTTCGACTTGACTCTCGAGTGCCACCGCTGAAAAGACCAGCGATGACATCTTTGCCGACGATTTGATTGAGACCATGCCTTTCCCTTTCGCAATTGAAGAGTTGGAGGTCGGCGGCCAAATTATCCCATCGTAGGTACTTCAAACGTTTTGGAAGTGAAAAAACTTAATGCCGCTGAAATGCGCAAATCGGAGTGGCATGGCTACTTGACTAAACGCTTCTCAAATCAATTCCCGCACGAGCTTTTCGACCTCTCATTATGACAATCACTTTCGGCCTAGCTATATCATTGGACCGGACTTCGGAGACCAAACGTCAAGCAGTTCAGCTCGTAGCCAAAGTGCTTGATTTATTGGTAGCGGAGGACGGATTTGAACCGCCGACACGCGGATTATGATTCCGCTGCTCTAACCAACTGAGCTACTCCGCCATCGCAAGACGTCGGCTTTATGGAACCGGCCGGACATCGCCGGCAATGGCAAACCACCGCCGGCCGGGCGAGATTTAGGGTAGTTCAGCGCCCTTTCCAAGGGGCTAGATTCTGCCCCGCACGACCGCCACACCGCGGCATTATATATGGTCACGTCCGCCGCGTCGCGCCTGCGGCGACGAAATTCGCCGCCGAGCCGCCCGCCGCGAAAGCGGATCAGCGAAAAATGCCCGAGCGGCGGCATCGGCGCGGCGCTCGATGACGCGCACGCCGCCGTGGCGCGCCGCCCATTGCGCCAGCCGCTCCCAGCGGAATTCCGGCCGCCAGCCGAGCCGGCGCGCCAGCGGCGCGAAGCAGCGCTCGAAGGCCGCGCGCAGGCCGGCCTCGGCGCCGAGATGATTGACCAGAACGATCTCGCCGCCGGGTTTGAGCACGCGGGCGAACTCGTCGAGCGTCGCCTCCGGGTCCGGCACCGCGGTGATGACGTATTGCGCGACGACGACGTCGAACACGCGCGTCCTGAAAACCGAGATGCTGCGCGTCCATCACCGCGAGCCCGTCGACATTGGTCAGCCGGTGCTCGGCGACGCGCGCCTTGGCCTTGCGCAGCATCGGCGCCGAAAGATCGACGCCGATGAGGCGGTTGGTCCAGGCATATTCGGGCAGCGACAGGCCGGTGCCGACGCCGACTTCGAGGATGCGGCCGCCGATGCGCTCGGCCGCCGCGATCGAGGCCTTGCGGCCGCGCTCGAACACCGAGCCGAACACGAGATCGTAGACCGGCGCCCAGCGCGCATAGGCTTTGGCGACTGTCGCCTTGTCGAGCTCAGCCGCCATCGCGCGTCGCTTCAAGCGCGACGGCGGCTCATGCGCGACCGGCGGCCGTTGCGCGGCTGCTTCGCCGTCGCGGCCGCGATGGTGCTGGCGATCACGCCGCCGCCGAGCACGCGCGCCTGGCCCTCGGCCGCGTCGTAGAACGCGCAAGCCTGGCCGGGCGACACGCCGTCTTCGCTGCCGATCAGCTCGACCTCGATGCCGCCGCCGGCGCCGGCGCGCAGCCAGGCCGGCTGCGGCGGCCGCGTCGAGCGGACTTTGACGAACACTTCGGGATGGCGCTCCAGCGCCTCGTTCGATCGTGCCGTCGCCGAGCCAATTGATGTCGCGCAGGCGGATGCGGCTGGTGCGCAGCGCCTCGCGCGGGCCGACCACGACGCGGCGCGAGGCGGCGTCGAGCCGCACCACGTAAAGCGGCGAGCCGGCGGCGATGCCGAGGCCGCGGCGCTGGCCGACGGTGAAATGGATGATGCCGTCGTGACGGCCGAGCACGCGGCCGTCGAGATCGACGATCTCGCCGGGGCCGGCGGCGCCCGGCCGCAGCCGCTCGATGACTTCGGCATAATGGCCGGTCGGCACGAAGCAGATGTCCTGGCTGTCCTGCTTGTCGGCGACGGACAAGCCCGAAGCGGCGCGCCAGTTCGCGCGTCTCCGCCTTGGTGCGGTCGCCGAGCGGAAAGCGCAGCAGATCGAGTTGCGCGCGCGTGGTGGCGAACAGGAAATAGCTCTGGTCGCGCTCGGCTTCGCGGGCGCGATAAAGCGCGCGGCCGCCGCCCGGCAGCGCGCGCGAGGCGACGTAATGGCCGGTCGCCAAAACCTTGGCGCCGAGCTCGCGCGCGGTTTGCGAGCAGGTCGCGGAACTTGATCGACTGATTGCACTCCACGCACGGCACCGGCGTCTCGCCGGCGACATAGCTCTCGGCGAAGCGGTCGATCACCGCTTCCTTGAAGCGGCTTTCGTAGTCGAGCACGTAATGCGGAATGCCGATGCGCGCGGCGACCGCGCGGGCGTCGTGGATGTCGCGGCCGGCGCAGCAGGCGCCCTTGCGGTGGGTCGCCGCGCCATGATCGTAGAGCTGCAGCGTGATGCCGACCACGTCGTAGCCGGCGTCGGCCAGCAGCGCCGCGGTGACCGACGAATCGACGCCGCCCGACATGGCGACGACGACGCGCGTGTCGGCCGGCCGTCCCTCGATGTCGAGACTGTTCATGCATGGCGATCGGGCCGCGCTCCCTTTTCCAGTCATTACTATAAGTGCCGCGCTGCGGCTCCGCCATGGCACGGGCGTTCTGCGCGAGCTGCGCGGCTGCGACGCGGCGGAAGCGGCAAAATTTGCCGGGCAGGCGCAAGGGCTGCCGTGCTCGCGCTGCCGCCCCGCCTCATTAAGATATTGAATTTACTAATGTTTTTCCATATGCGCCGTGCTGGCCCGCCGGTTGCAAGCAGGTCACTGCGCCTGATGTCGCAGGGGTCCCGCAGTGTCGAGTACGCGTCGAACGTCAGTGCCACGCCCGCAGTCGCGCCTTCGCCGTGGCCGCAGCACGCCGGCGGCGACCCAGGAAACGCCGCGAGACGATGTGCGCCCCTTTGCGGCCCTGCTCGACGCCAGCGCGCCGCCGCCGCCGACACCACCACTACGCAGCCGTCGCCGCAACCGCGCCGCCCCACGCAGCGTCCGCGGCCGACCGATCAGCTCCGCAGCCGCAAACTCTCGCACGCCGGCGCCGACAATGGCGCGACCGGCAGCGGCCGCGAGCGACCGGACGCCGGACGCAGCAGCGCGCACGGCCGGCAGCCGCAACGAAGGCTGCCGGCAACGGAAACTGCGAATCCCGGTCGCAAGCTCATAACGCAACGGCCAATCCAACGCGCGACCACAGACCGCGACGGCCAATGCAGGCCGGCACGAGCCGCGACCGACAGCGCCGGCCGATCGGCACGGCCATGCGACGCTTTCGCCGGCGCAGTGGCGACGTGATCGCGCACTGACCGCAACGGCCAATGCCGCCGACAGCGGCACGCCAACGACGAAAGCCGCACTCCGGACAACGGCCAAGACAGGACGACAGCGGCAGCGACGACGGCAGCGACGCCGGTGCGGCCAGCCGCGTCGCAACGTCGCAGCCCGTCGCAGCGGCCGCGCAATCGTTCTCAATACCGCCGCCGGATGCGCCACGCGGCTACCGGCGTGCCAGCAGTCGGCGCATCGGCGCGCCATCAACGCGGCGTGAGCCGGAAGCCGCGAGCCAGGCGCGGCAACCTCGCCGCCGGCGCCGGCAGATCACGATGACGCCGACGCCAGAGCCGACGGCATGCGCAAGTCACGCAAGACGCCATCGCCGGCACAACCGCCAAGTCGCCACGCCGGCGACCGGCACCGCCGGCGCCGCGTCAGCAAGCGCCGCCAAACGACCGGCCGCAACACCGCGCGCCGTCGACGCCAGCCAGGCTGCGGCAGTCGCAGGCGCAGCGCAGACGCCGACTGACCGACAGCGACGCCGTGGTCCGGCGCAGAGCCGCATGCCGCCGCGCACGTCGCCGACTGCGCGGCGCACGCCGATGCCGGCGCGCTCGCCGCGCCGCCGGCAGAGCGGATGGAACGCCGCAAAGGCGGCCACCGAGGGCCTGCCGAATTTCGGCATTGTCGCGGCAACCAGCGCCGCGCCGGCCGCGGCGGCGACGCCCGGCACCGCGGCCGCCGACGCAGCCGTCCCGATCGCCGGCCTTGCCGTCGCGATCGCCTCGCGCGCGCAGGCCGGCTCCAACCAGTTCGATATCCGGCTCGATCCGCCGGAGCTCGGCCGCATCGATGTTCGCCTCGACGTCGACCGCGACGGCCAGGTGACGTCGCATGTCACGGTCGATCGCGCCGATACGCTGCAGCTGCTGCAAAGCCAGCAGCCGCAGCTCGAACACGCGCTGGAGCAGGCCGGGCTGAAGACCGCCGATAACGGCCTGCAATTCACGCTGCGCGATCAATCCTTCGCCGGACAGAACGGCAGCGGCGGCGGCGCGCAGCCGAACGCGGCGCAGCTCGTCATTCCCGACGCCGACCTGCCGGTCGTCCAGGCAACGCAGATCTATTCCCGCGCCGGCCTCGGCAGCGGCGTCGATATCCGCGTGTGAACAGCAACGGTGTGAGGACGGACCATGACCACGACAACCCCGACATCCAGCGTCGACAACCAACTCGACCACGACCGCCGCGGCGGCCACCGACTCGCCGGCTCGCAACAGCTGGCCGGCAATTTCGATACGTTCCTGCAGCTGCTGACCACGCAGCTGCAGAACCAGGATCCGCTCGTCTCCGCTGGATACCAACCAGTTCACCGAGCAGCTTGTCTCATTCGCCGGGGTCGAGCAGCAGATCAACATGAACACCAACCTGCAAACGCTGATTTCGATGCAGCAGTCTTCGGAGGCGACCGCAGGCGCTGCAACTGGTCGGCGCCAATGTCACCGTCAACAGCAACACCGCGACGCTCTCCAATGCGACCGGCAGCCCGGCGACGTGGAGCTTCTCCTCGCCGTCGCCGGCCACGGGCGCCGTCACCATCACCAGCTCGACCGGACAAGTCGCCTACACCGGAACCATTCGCTCTCCGCCGGCAGCCAGACCTATACCTGGAACGGCCAGGGCAATAACGGCGTCACTTGGCCGGACGGCAACTACACCCTGTCGATCACCGCCACCGGCGCCAACGGCCAGGCGGTCACCGTCTCCACGCAGGTGCAAGGCACCATCAGCTCGGTCAATGTCAGCCAGAACCCGCCGCTGGTCACGGTCGGCGGCCAGAGCTACCCGATCAGCGCGATCCAATCGATCAACAGCGGCAGCAACAGCATCAGCAGCGGCATCAGCAGCGCCAACAGCCTCAGCAACAGCATCAGCAATAGCATCAACACCGCCAACAACAGCAGCCTGGCGCAGTTATTGCACTGACGATCCGTGGAGCGCTCCGCCGAGATGCGGACCCGTGGGCGCCGTCTTAACAACATCTTTAAGCGCCGGCGCGGCGATCGCCGCGCAATTTGCGGCCAATTGCGCGGGCCGCTTAGGTAAATTTTAAGCCGCCATGGGTAGTGTCACAGCCTGTGGTGTTGTCGAGTACGTGAGAGTTGCTATGACCGAACCTCATCGCCCGAGGGTCAAGTATGTCATCGGGCCGGACGGTTCCCCCCTGACGATCGCGGATCTGCCCGCGCCGGGAACCAAGCGTTGGGTCATTCGCCGCAAGGCGGAGGTGGTTGCGGCCGTGCGCGGCGGACTGCTTTCGCTCGAAGAGGCGTGCAGCCGCTATACGCTCACCGTCGAGGAATTCCTGTCCTGGCAATATTCGATCGACCAGCACGGCCTCGCCGGCCTGCGCACCACGCGCATTCAGCAGTACCGCCAGTAACGCGCGCTTAATCGGTCTTACCAAATTCCGAACAGCCGGCCGCCTTGGCCGGCTTTCGCATTTTCGGCGGCGTGGTCGGTTGCGACGCGATTCGCTGCGCGCCAAGTCTTCGTTCGCCAAGTCTTCGCTTCGCACCACAAGGTCACAGTGTTCGGGTTATTGCGCGCGAGCCGGCGCTTTATTAACCGGGTGCTAACCATCCACCGGGCAAATCTTGCCCAGTGCGGCGCGTGGCGTCGCTGGGGCCAAGGGGTGAAGCTCGGTGCAAGGTCTGGTCGAGTTCGTCAAAACGCTCGGCGCCTCGCGCATCGCGGCCATGGGCGCCGTCACCATCGCGCTGATCGGCTTCTTCGTCTTCCTCATCATGCGGGTGACGGCGCCGCAGATGACGCCGCTGTTCACCGACCTCGCCTACGACGACTCCGCCGCGATCGTGAAGGAGCTCGACCGGCAGGCCGTCCCCTACGAGCTGCGCGACGACGGCAACATCATGCTGGTGCCGAAGGACCGCGTCGCCCGGCTGCGCATGACGTTCGCCGAAGGCGGCCTGCCCAAGGGCGGCGGCGTCGGCTACGAGATTTTCGACAAGTCGGAGGTGCTCGGCACCACGAGCTTCGTGCAGAACATCAATAATGTGCGGGCGCTCGAAGGCGAGCTCGCCCGCACCATCCGCTCGCTCGATCGCGTCCAGGACGCCCGCGTGCATCTGGTGATGCCCGATCGCCCGCTGTTCTCGCGCGACAAGGTCGAAGCCACCGCGTCCATCGTGCTCAAGGTCCGCGGCGCGCTGGAGCCGCATCAGGTCCGCGCCATCCGCCACCTCGTCGCCGGCGCCGTCAACGGGCTGCGGCCGGAGCGGGTGTCGATCGTCGACGAGCGCGGCCAGCTCTTGGCCGACGGCGCCGGCAACGATGCCAACGGCAGCGACGTCTGCTACCGACGAGCGGCAGACCGCGTTCGAGAAGCGCCTGCGCGGCCAGGTCGAGGCGATCGTCTCGTCGGTCGTCGGCCCGAACCACGCCCGCGTCCAGGTCGCCGCCGATTTCGATTTCAACCGGATCACCCAGACCTCGGACAAATTCGATCCCGAGGGCCGCGTCGTCCGCTCGAGCCAGACCCGGGAGGAAACCTCGGCGACCAACGACGGCAAGGAGAACCAGGTCACGGTCGGCAACGAGATTCCCGGCGGTCAGCGCCAGCCCGCGCCCGGCGCCGACAATGCCGCGGCCCGCGACGAAAGCCGCAAATCGGAGGAAATCGTCAATTACGAGATTTCGAAGACCACCAAGACCGAGGTGATCGAAGGCGGCAGGGTCAATCGCATCTCGGTCGCCGTCCTGGTCGACGGCACCTACGGCAAGAACGACAAGGGCGAAAGCACCTACCAGCCGCGCAGCAAGGAAGAGCTCGACCAGATCGCCACCCTGGTGCGCTCGGCGATCGGCTTCAACCAGAAGCGCGGCGACCAGGTCGAGATCGTCAATCTGCGCTTCGCCGAGACTCAAGCCACGCCGATCACCGAGCCGAGCGGCTGGCTCTCGGCGTTCCAATTCACCAAGGACGACATCATGCGCGCCATCGAAATGGTGGTGATGGGTCTCCTTGGCTTCGTCGTGATGCTTCATGGTGGTGCGGCCGCTGGTGCGCCGCATCATCACGCCCGACGAGCGCGCCGTGCCGGCGCTGCCGCCGGGTGGCGCGTTCGGTGGCAGTCTGCCGGCCGATCCGAGCCTCGCCCCGCTCCCGGCCATCTCAAGCGGCGACCCGCTGAAGCCCGAAATCAATCAAACATCGAAGATGATCGACCTTGCCCAGGTCCAGGGCCAGGTCCACGCCCAGTCGGTGCAAAAGGTCGGCGAGATCGCCGACAAAAATCCAAGCGAAACGGTTTCCATCATCCGCCAATGGCTGCATGAGAGCGCCGCCGCCTGATCGAACGCACCATGGCCGCAACCCCCAATGAAAAACCCGGCGACGCCGCGCAGCGCGAAATCGCCAGCGCCTTGGCGAGCTTGTCGAGCCGCCCGGCGCCGGCGCAGTCCGGCAAGCGCCAGCTCAAGGGACCCGAGCGCGCCGCGGTGCTGATGCTCGCGCTCGGCGAGCAGCACGGCGCCAAGATCTGGGGCATGCTCGACGACGACGAGCTGCGGCAGATTTCGGTGGTGATGTCGACCATCGGCACCATCGAGGCGGAGCTGGTCGAGAACCTGCTGCTCGAATTCGTCTCGCGCATGTCGGCGTCGGGCGCCATCATGGGCAATTACGACGCCACCGAGCGCCTGTTGCAGCAATACCTGCCGCCGGAGCGGGTCGGCAACATCATGGAAGAAATCCGCGGGCCCGCCGGCCGCAACATGTGGGAGAAGCTCTCCAACGTCCAGGAGGAGATGCTCGCCAATTATCTCAAGAACGAATACCCGCAGACCGTCGCCGTCGTGCTGTCGAAGATCGGCCCGGACCACGCCGCGCGCGTGCTCGCCATCCTGCCCGAGGAGCTGGCGCTCGACGTCGTCAACCGCATGCTGCGCATGGAGGCGGTGCAGAAGGAAGTTCTGGAGCGGGTCGAGCAGACTTTGCGCACCGAATTCATGTCCAATCTTTCGCAGACGCGCCGCCGCGACGCCCACGAGGTGATGGCGGAAATCTTCAACAATTTCGACCGGCAGACGGAAACCCGTTTCATCACCGCGCTCGAAGAGGAAAACCGCGAGAGCGCCGAACGCATCAAGACCCTGATGTTCACGTTCGACGATCTGACCAAGCTCGACACCGCCTCGGCGCAGACCCTGATGCGCCACGTCGAGAAGGACAAGCTGTCGGTCGCGCTCAAGGGCGCCACCGAGCCGGTGCGCCAGTTCTTCCTGTCCAACATGTCGACGCGCGCCGCCAAGATGCTGATGGACGACATGCAGGCCATGGGCCCGGTGCGGCTGCGCGAGGTCGACGAGGCGCAGGCGCTCCTGGTCAATCTCGCCAAGGACCTCGCCGCCAAGGGCGAGATCATCATCTCCAAGAGCCGCGGCGAAGAAGAGCTGGTGTATTAAGCATGGGCGCACCGGCAAAATTCCTGTTCGACGTCGACTTCGCCTCGGGCGCCGACCGCAAGCCGGGCGGCGCGACGATCACGCTCGCCGAGCACGCGATCAAGCTCGCCGAGGCGGAAGCCGCCGCGCGCCGCCAAGGCTATGCCGACGCCCAGGCCGAAGCCAAAATCGAGGCCGACCGCCGCATGGCGGAAGCGCTCGAACGCATCGCCATCAATCTCGGCAAAGCCAACGATGCGCTGCAGGCGATCGAAACGCGGCTCGAATGCGAAGCCGTCGAGGTCGCGGTGGCGGTGGCGCGGAAACTGGCGCCGACGCTGATCGCGCGCGAGCCGTTCGCCGAAATCGCGGCGCTGGCGAGCGATTGCTTCCGCGAGCTGGTGTCCTCGCCGCACATCGCCGTGCGCGTCAACGACGCGCTCTATGCCCCGGCGCGCGAAAAACTCGACGACATCGTGCGCGCGAAAAGTTTTCAAGGCCGCCTCGTCGTGCTCGCGGAGCCCGATATTGCCGTCGGCGATTGCCGCATCGAATGGGCCGACGGCGGCATCAGCCGCGACGCCGCCGCGGCCGACGCGGCGATCGGCGCCGCGGTCGCGAGCTATGTCAGCGCCCGGCGCAGCTTCGCCGACGCACACGAAATGCTGAGGAGATCCGAGCATGAGTGAGGATGGCAAGGTTCCGCTGCCCAATCTCGAGGACGGCGGCGGACAAGCCGATATCCCGATGGTGCCGGAGCCGGAGGGGCCGACGACGCGCATCGCCGCCGACCTCGAAGCGGTGTTCGACGTGCCGGTCCAGGTCTCGGCCGTGCTCGGCCGCGCCCGCATGGAGATCGGCGACCTGCTCAAGCTCGGCCCCGGCACGGTGCTCGAGCTCGACCGCAAGGTCGGCGAGGCGATCGACATCTATGTCAACAACCGCCTGGTGGCCCGCGGCGAAGTCGTGCTGGTCGAAGAAAAGCTCGGCGTGACGATGACGGAAATCATCAAGGCCGAGAGAAGTTAAAGGAACAAGACCATGCGCCTCCTCATCGTTGGCACGCTCAACGGCCAGCTCACCACCGCGACCAAGATCGCGATGGACAAGGGCGCGACCGTCACTCATGCCGCGGATAATGCGCAGGCCGTCGCCGTGCTGCGCTCGGGCCGCGGCGCCGACCTTTTGATGGTCGATGTCTCAATCGACATCCGCGACCTGGTGGCGCGGCTCGAAGCCGAGCACATTCACGCCCCGATCGTCGCCTGCGGCATCGCCACCGACGCCCGCGCCGCGGTCGCCGCGATTCACGCCGGCGCCAAGGAATACATCCCGCTGCCGCCCGACGCGGAATTGATCGCCGCGGTGCTGGCCGCCGTCGCCGACGACAGCCGCGAATTGATCTACCGCGACGACAGCATGGCGCGAGTCGTCAAGCTCGCGCAGCAGATCGCCGGCAGCGACGCCTCGGTGCTGATCACCGGCGAATCCGGCACCGGCAAGGAAGTGCTGGCGCGCTACGTCCACGGCCGCTCGAACCGCGCCAAGAAGCCGTTCATCTGCGTCAATTGCGCCGCGATCCCGGAGACGCTTCTGGAATCCGAACTGTTCGGCCACGAGAAGGGCGCCTTCACCGGCGCGGTCGCGCGCCGCGTCGGCAAGTTCGAAGAGGCCAACGGCGGCACGCTGCTGCTCGACGAGATTTCCGAGATGGAGGTGCGGCTGCAGGCAAAGCTCCTGCGCGCCATCCAGGAGCGGATGATCGACCGGGTCGGCGGCACCCGGCCGGTGCCGATCGATATCCGCATCATCGCCACCTCGAACCGCAACCTGGCCGAGGCGGTGCGCGAGAACACCTTCCGCGAGGATTTGCTGTTCCGGCTCAACGTCGTGAACCTGAAACTGCCGCCGTTGCGCGAGCGGCCGGCCGACGTGATCGAGCTCGCCGAATATTTCATCAAGAAATACTCCGCCGCCAACGGCGTGCCGGCGCGGCCGCTGGCGCAGGAGGCGCGCCGCACGCTGACCATCAACTACTGGCCGGGCAATGTGCGGGAGCTGGAAAACACCATGCATCGCGCCGTGCTGATGGCGAGCGGCGACGCGATCGGCCCCGAGGCGATCCTCGCGCCCGACGGCGTGCGCCTCGATCAGCAGCGCAGCGCGCCGAGCGTGGCACATGCGGCGCTCGCCGCCGAGCAGGTGTCGCGCGCGCTGGTCGGCCGCACCGTGGCCGAAGTCGAGCGCGACCTGATCCTGGAAACGCTCAAGCATTGCCTGGGCAACCGCACCCATGCCGCCAACGTGCTCGGCATCTCGATCCGCACGCTTGCGCAACAAGCTCAACGAATACTCGGCCGACGGCGTGCCGGTGCCGCCGCCGGGCGGCGGCGAGCCGCGCGTGGCGGCGTGATCGTCATTCCGGGGCGCAGCCGATCTCGGTTTATCCGAGATCGGTCTTTATAATGTCCAAGTCGGCAACAGCCGACTTGGTTGGCGCGAGCCCGGAATCCATAGCCACCGCCATTCGAGTTACGGCCCGGCCCTGCGAGAACCTCTCCTTTTGTGATTATGGATTCCGGGCCCGCGGGCTTCGCCCGCGTCCCGGAATGACGACTACGTCGCGTCGCCGCCTTCGACCATGATGGTCTCGACCTCGCCGGCGCCGTTCTTGCGCCGGAACGCGGCGGCTTTGTTGTATTCCTTCGAGGTGAAGCAGGCGACGCCCTGTGCGAAGGTCGGGAATTCGATCACCACGAAGCGTTGAAATTTTTGCGGCCCTTCCATGATCTGGAACTTGCCGCCGCGGGCCAAAACCTTGCCGCCGTATTTGGCGATGATCGCCGGCACCAGATCGGTGTATTTCTTGTACGCGACCGGATCGTTGATCTTCGAGCGCGCGACCCAATAGGCTGGCATGGCGTTTCTCCGCAGTTTTCCCTCCCCCTTGTGGGGGAGGGTAGGGTGGGGGGTCGGGAGGTGACGCTAAGCGAAGACGGGTGCGACAGATGCGTCCGCGCTTGTGCGCGGCCTCACGACCCCCACCCCTACCCCTCCCCACAAGGGGGAGGGGAAATAATATGGAATTACGTATCGGCCAAGGCGCCGCGCGTGAGCGTCGTCACCGCCACGCGCTGTGTTGCCGGCCGCTTCGGCGGTCCGACCAGGCGGCGCGAGAGCGCGGCGACGAATTCGGCCTTCGGCATCGGCTTGGCGAACAGATAGCCCTGGCCGATATCGCAGCCGATTTCCTTCAGCTTGTCGCTTTCGGCGCTCTTCTCGATGCCCTCGGCCACGGTCATCAACTCGAAGCGCTTGGCGAGCTTGACGATGGTGTCGCACAGGCCGCCATTGACCTTGTCGTCGTGGCAATTGCTGACATAGCTGCGGTCGATCTTGAGCTCGCTGAACGGCAATTGCCGCAACCGCGCCAGCGACGAGTAGCCGGCGCCGAAATCGTCCAGCGCCAGCGTGCAATTCAGGCTGCGCAGTTCTTCGGCGACATGGTTGGCGAGCTTGAGGTCGTGCAGGATCTCGTCCTCGGTGACTTCAAGGATGAGGCCCGGCCAATTCGGCGTCAACGGCCGATGCTCGCGCAGCATCCGCGCGATCGGCAATTTGACCAGCGCCGACACCGGCACGTTGACCGAGAGCTTGACCGAGGCGCCGTGCACCGCGCAGTCCTCGAAGTCGCGCAGCGCCGTGACGATGACGCGCTCGGTCAGCGCCAGCATCTCCTCCTCCTTGGCGTCGGGCAGGAAGGCGCCCGGAGCGAGCGATGCTGCCGTCCGGCAGCCGCGCCCGCACCAAACCCTCGGCGCCGACCAGGCGCTTGGTGCGCAGCTCGATCTTCGGCTGATACCAGAGCTCGTCCCAGTCCCGCCGCAACACCTCGCGCAGCGTCAGCTTGCCGCCGCCCGCTCGCGGCGCGGCAGTCTCCGGTTCGAACAGATTGCGCAGGGTCCGCAGCATCGCAACTCACAAAATCGCCGGCGATGATGCGCCGGCGTTTTCATCGTTACGGGCAAGTTATGACAGACCACGTCAGACGATCGCGTTAACGCCGTGTTTCCAGTCCGCAATATGCTTTTCGGGGAGTAAATTGCGGAGCGCGAATTTTACAACTGTAACTCGGATTTTCAGCGCGCCGGTAAAGACGCTCAGCGGCGCTTATGGCGCGTCCGCGCGCGGCGTTGCCTCGAAAAACAATTCGGCCCGGTCTCTATTTCACTCCGCCGCGCGGCGCGCCGCGATGATCTGATCGGCGGTGCGGCCGGTGAGCTCGGCCATGTGATCGAACTTGAAAGTGAAGGTGCCGGAGCCGGCGGTGGCCGAGCGGACTTCGACGATGAGATCGCCGATTTCCGCTTCCGGCATTTTCGCCCGCACCACGTCCCAGCCGTCCCAGCCTTCGCGGGTATCGAAGCCGAGGATCTGGCCGCGCCGTCCCGACATCAGCGCGTTGATCTTCGCGGTGGCTTCGGACGGGCAGACGATCTCGACCAGATGGATCGGCTCGAGCAGCACCGGCTGGCACTGCGGCAGCGCCTCGACGATGCCGACGCGGCCGGCGGCGCGGAACGCCATGTCGGAGGAATCCACCGTGTGATAGGAGCCGTCGACCAACGCCACCGTAAGATCGACCACGGGAAAGCCGAGCGGCCCGTGTTGCAGCGCGTCGACGATGCCTTCCTCGACCGACGGAATGTAATTGCGCGGCACGACGCCGCCGGTGATCTTTTCCTCGAAGGAGAAGCCCGCGCCGCGCGGCATCGGCTTGATGTCGAGCACGACGTCGCCGTACTGGCCGTGGCCGCCCGACTGCTTCTTGTGGCGGCCGCGCTGGACGACGCCTTTGCGGATGGTCTCGCGATAGCCGACGCTGGGCTGGCGCCGCTCGATCGGCGACGCCGAAGCGGTCGTTGAGCCGCTCGGTGGCGACGCGCAGATGCATCTCGCCCTGGCCCCACAGCACCACCTCGTGGGTCTCCGGATTGTGCACGATGGTGATCGAGGGATCTTCCTCGGCGAGCTTGTGCAGCGCCTGGCCGAGCTTGACGTCGTCCTTGCGCTCCTTCGCCGAGATGGCGATGGCGAGCACCGGCGGATAAGGCTCGACGTTGGCGAGCGCCGGATGGGCCTGCTTGCCCGCGGTCAAGCGTATCGCCGGTCTTGGCCTTGTCGAGCTTGGCGAAGCCGACGGTCTCGCCGACCGCGGCCGCGCCGCGCTTCTCGGTGGTCTGGCCGACGAGCTTGAACACGCCGGCGACGCGGCCGGCCTCGTCGTCGCCCGCGAGCAATGTCGTGCCGTCGCCGGCCTGGCCGGCGATCACCCGCGCGATCGACATCTTGCCGCCGTGGGTGGTGTTCTGCGTTTTCAGCACATAGGCGACGGCGTCGCTGCCGGATTTCACGCCGAGCCGTTTTGCGGTTTCCACGATGCCCGGCGATTCGTGGCGCAGCGCTTTGAGCAGCCGCAACACGCCGTTGGCGCGCGTCGCCGTTCCCATCAGCACCGGGCAGACCAGGCCTTCGCGCAATTCGCGGGTGAGATCGTCGAACACCTTGTCGCGCGGCGGCTGGATGTCTTCGAGCAATTGCTCCATCAGCTCGTCGTCGTGATCGGCCAGCGTCTCCAGCATGGAGAAGCGCGCGGTCTTTTCCAGATCGGCGGCGTCGCCTTCGAGCGGAACCACTTCCGAGGGAGCGTGCTCCTTGTAGACAAAGGCGCGTTCCAGCGCGAGATCGACGAAGCCGGAGATGAGGTCGCCGGAGAACGTCGGGATCTGCCGCATGATCAGCTTGGTGCGCGACGCCGGCTGCAACAGCTTGAGCACGTCGTGGACGCCGGCATCGGCCTTGTCGATCTTGTTGACGAACAGGATGCGCGGGATTTTCTTGTCTTCCAGCTCGCGCAGGATGAGCTGGAGCTGCGGCACCTTCTTCTCGTCCATCTCGCAGACCACGACGGCGGCGTCGATCGCCGGCAGCACGGCGCGCATGTCGTGGACGAATTCGACCGAGCCGGGGCAGTCGAGGAAGGTATAGGTGTCGCCCATGAAACTCGTGGTGGCGACCGAAAGCTCGACGCTCATGCGGTGATGGCGGGCTTCCTTGCTGGCATCGCCGACCGTATTGCCGGCTTCGACGGTGCCTTGGCGCGGGATGGCGCCGGTGCGGGCGAGGATCGCCTCCAAGAGCGTGGTCTTGCCGCTCTGGAACGGGCCGACCAGCGCGACGCAGCGCGGGCCGGTCGCTCTTGTGCCATTGCCGCCGTTCGTTGCCATGGTCACCTCCCACGGCTGCCGCTTGTTCCAGCGCGGCCGCCGGAAACCCATCGTTTCAGGCGTCGGCGGGGCTGGTCAAGGGGCGCGACATTACGCGCGGGTTCGTGCCTTTCCGCGCGGCAATTTATTGGGCGAGATGCAGCTCCAGCGAGCTCACGCCGGCCGCGATATTGAGCCCGGTCTGGCCCTGCACCGAAAGCGGCTGCAGCGCCACCGAACGGTTCGAGCCGCCGACCAGCGCGTTGGCGCCCAGACCCGCGGCAATGGAGGCTTCCGCCGACGCGCCCACATAGGTTCCGGACAGCATGCCGGCATAGAGATTGGTGCTGGTGAACACGCCCCAGATGATCGCGCCGCCGCCGGTCACGCCGATGTCGAGACCCACGCGCGTCAGCGTTCCGACATAGGCCTCGGGCGGTCCGCCCTTCGGCTTGAAATTGCAAGCCACATTGCGTGTCGACGTGACGACCATGCCGATGCTGGACGACAGCGAGCATTCGAGCGTGCCGCCCTGCATCCGGTCTTGCTGCGCGCCGGCGGGCATCGCCAGCACCGTCGCCAACGCTGCAGTGCCCAGGACTGCTCCAATGGCAGTGCGAAACATATGGAATCTCCCCTCACCCAGCCCGCCTGGCGGACCATTCGCTATGATTGTAGGCGAGAAAAATGCCGCCGTCTGCCGTCCATTTGCATCGTCGTCATTCCGGGGCCGAGCGAAGCGAGGAGCCCGGAATCCATAACCCCGGAATGCCAATAAGACGCTCGGAGCAACAACCTTGACTGCAGGCACTATGGATTCCGGGTTCGCGCTTGCTCGCGTCCCGGAATGACGCCTACTGCAAATTCCCGCAAAAACGCTGGATGCGCGTGCAGGCTTCCTCCAGCGCGCTGGTCGCCGTGGCGTAGGAGATGCGGAACGCAGGTCCCACGCCGAACGGCGTGCCCTGCACCACCGCGACGCCTTCGGCCTCCAACAGCTCGGTGACGAAATCCTCGTCGGTTTTCGAGCTTTTTGCCGGTCGGCGCGGTCTTGCCCATGGTGCCGGCGCAGGACGGATAGACGTAGAACGCGCCTTCCGGCTTCGGGCATTGGATGCCGCGGGCCTGGTTCAGCATCGAGACGCACAGGTCGCGCCGCTCCTTGAAGATCTTGTTGTGCTTGGCGATGAAATCCTGCGGGCCGTTGAGCGCCTCGACCGCCGCCCATTGCGCAACGGCTGTCGGATTCGACGTCGACTGCGACTGGATCATCGCCATGGTCTTGATCAGCATCTCGGGGCCGCCGGCATAGCCGATGCGCCAGCCGGTCATGCAATAGGCTTTCGAGCAGCCGTTCACCGTCAGCGTGCGCTCGTAGAGCCGCGGCTCGAGCTGCGCCGGCGAGTAGAACTCGAAGTCGTCGTAGACCAGGTGCTCGTACATGTCGTCGGCCATGACGTGGACGTGCGGATGACGCACCAGCACGTCGGTCACGCCCTTGAGCTCGGCGCGCGTATAGGCGGCGCCGGTCGGGTTCGACGGCGAGTTGAAGATGATCCACTTGGTCTTCGGCGTGATCGCCCGTTCCAAGTCCTCCGGCTTCATCTTGTAGCCGGACGCCATGGTGGTGACGACCTCGACCGGGGTGCCGCCGGCGAGCAGCACCATGTCGGGATAGCTCACCCAATAGGGCGCCGGGATGATCACCTCGTCGCCCGGATTCAGTGTCGCGACCAGGGCGTTGTACAGCACCTGCTTGCCGCCGGTGCCGATGATGATCTGCGACGGCTTGTAGTCGAGCTGGTTCTCGCGCTTGAACTTGCGCGACACCGCGGCCTTGAGCTCGGCGATGCCGTCGACGGCGGTGTATTTCGACGACTTGCCGTCGCGGATCGCCTTGATCGCCGCCTCTTTGATGTTGTCGGGCGTGTCGAAATCGGGCTCGCCGGCGCCCAGCCCGATGACATCGCGGCCGGCCAGTTTCAGCGCACGCGCTTTATCCGTGACGGCGATGGTCGCTGACGGCTTGATGCGCATGATCTGGTCCGCGATGAAGGCCATTGTCCGATTCCTCCTGCTTTCGAGGCGCTGCTTCCTAAAGCGCCCATTAAGCACAGGCAAGCGCCAAATCCGGGAACGTCCTCAATTCTGCGGCATCCGGGCCAAGACCGCCGCCCGGGCAACGCTCCATTAAGGCTCGGCAGGCCTAATACCCGGCAGGACAAGCGGAAAAGCGGCGATGGACCGGGTGCGGCAAGCGTTGCGGAGCGGCGAGTGGCTCACCCGCGAACGCATCCGGATGGTCGCGGTCGCGGTGCTGATCGCCTCTGCCGCCGGCTTTCTCTATCTGGTGGTGACCGCCACAGGCGGCGTCGACCTGCAAGGCCGGCCGATCGGAACCGATTTTTCCAACGTCTATGCGGCGGGCACTTATGTGCTCGAGGGCAACCCGCAAGCGCCGTTCGATTCGGTGCAGCAATATGCCCGCGAGCGCGCGATCTTCGGCGAGGCGACGCAATTCTACGGCTGGCACTATCCGCCGTACTTTCTCTTCGTCGCCGCCGCTTTGGCGTGGATGCCCTATGGGCTTGCGCTGTTCGTCTGGCAGGCGATCACGCTCGGCCTTTATCTGCTGGCGATCCGCGGCATCCTGAAAGCTTTCGCCCCCGCAAGGGGGTGCAACAGCAAGTGCGGACCCGCTCTGGCTCCTCCTCGCCCTCGCCTTCCCGGCGGTGCTGATCAATGTCGGGCACGGCCATAACGGCTTTCTCACCGCCGCGCTGTTGGGCGGCGGGCTCGTCAGTCTCGATCGACGGCCGCTGGTCGCCGGCATCCTGTTCGGGCTTTTGGCCTATAAGCCGCAATTCGGGCTGATGATCCCCATTGCGCTTGCGGCGGGCGGATATTGGCGCAGCTTCGTCGCCGCCGCGGCCACCGCCGTGTTGCTGACGCTGGTGACCACCTTGGTCTTCGGCGTGCAGGTCTGGCACGCGTTTTTTGTCGGCGCCGAGTTCACCCGCACCGTGGTGCTCGAACAGGGCGATACCGGCTGGCACAAGATTCAAAGCGTGTTCTCCTGGGCGCGCATGTGGGGCGCGCCGGTGCCGCTGGCCTATGCGATCCAGGGCGCGGCAACGCTCGTCATCGCCATGGCGTCGGCGTGGCTATGGCACGGCAAGGCGCCCTATCCGCTCAAGGCCGCAGGGCTTTGCCTCGCCGCGATCCTCGCCACGCCCTATACGCTGGACTACGACATGATGGTGCTGGCGCCCGCCATCGCCTTCCTTGCCGCCGACGGCATGGCGCGCGGTTTCGGTCCGTGGGAAAAAACGGCGCTGGCCGCGCTGTGGCTGGTGCCGCTCGTCGCCCGCACCGTCCCGCAAGTGACCCTGATCCCGCTCGGCG
Organism: uncultured Alphaproteobacteria bacterium; assembly: GCA_963831975.1. Taxonomy (GTDB): domain Bacteria; phylum Pseudomonadota; class Alphaproteobacteria; order Rhizobiales; family Xanthobacteraceae; genus BOG-931. The sequence continues at coordinate 536,964 of CAWHSO010000001.1, read as the reverse complement.
TGCCGGTGATGCTGGCGATGTTTGTTCTGATATTGCGGCGCGCGGGGTTGGCTCTTGCCCTGCCGGTGGCCTTCTCGGCTGCTGCCCTCAAGCAATTTCGTCGCGAATAAATTGGAATAATCGCGTAAATCGGGTTTACCTGATCTTCAGGCGTAGGCGCCCATAATTCCAGGTCGAAATACGACCGTTGGCGAATTTACACATAGCGGCGCTCCACGTTGAGCTCCGATGTCCAAGAAAGGACATCATGGAAGCCGGCCAGTCACTGATTTCGGAGCTTGAGGACGCGATCCAAAGCGGCTCCAAGGACAAACGCGTCGATTCGCTGCGGCGGATCACCGACCTGTTTGTTGCCGATGCGAACCGGCTCAACGATCAGCAAATCGACGTGTTCGACGACGTCCTGTGCCACCTCATCAAGCGGATCGAGGGAAAGGCGCTCGAGGAGCTCAGCCGGCGCCTTGCACCGATCCATCAAGCGCCCAACGACGTCGTTCGGCAGCTCGCCCGAAACGACGATATCGCGGTGGCGGCGCCGATCCTGACGCAGTCCACGCGTCTTACCGACAGCGATCTCATCGAAATCGCCAACACCAAGCCGCAGGGTCATCTCTTGGCCATTTCCGGCCGCTCGCAAATCGGTTCGGCGGTGACCGACGTCCTGCTGCATCGCGGCGACCGTGACGTGTTTCACAAGCTGGCCGGAAATTCCGGCGCCAGCTTTTCCGAAAACGGCTTCGCCACCCTGGTGAAGCACTCGGAACGCGATGACCAACTGGCCGAGAAGGTCGGGCTTCGGCTCGATGTGCCGTTACGGCTGTTTCGGGAACTGTTGTTGCGCGCCACCGAGGCGGTGCGTTCCCGCCTGATGGCATTGGCCGGGCCGGAAAGTCGCGAACAAATCCAACGAGTTCCTCGCAGCCATTGCGGAAGATGCTCAGCACGAGGCCGGATTCCAGAATCAACACGACTACAGAGAGGCGCAGGCGCACGCGCTGGCCATGCGCGCCGCGGGCGAGCTCAACGAAGCGGCGATTTTCGAGTTTGCCAAGGCCGGCCGCTACGCGGAGTTTGTCGCGGCCCTGTCGCTGCTCTGCGGCGCGCCGTTGCCGTTGGTCGAGAGCCTGATGCAGAACGAGAGCCGCGAGGCCATTCTGGTGCCCTGCAAAGCCGCCGGGCTGCAATGGCCGACCGTCCGCATGATCATGTCTTGCCGGTCGGTCGGTGGCGCGACCTCCGAGCATGACATCGAGTCGGCGCGGACCGACTATTTCAAGCTGTCGCAAACCAATGCCCAGCGGGTTCTTCGATTTTGGCAGGTCCGGCAGACGACCGTGGAGAGCGCGTCCGCGCCGGTCGTCGCCTCGCCCAGTCTATCGCCCGGCCTGAAGGCGAAATCCCAAGCCGGCATTTGATTGACCCTCGTGAAACGCGTGTGCCGCATCCATTATGGTGCGGACCTTGCCGTGCCAATGGCTTTCCCGCCCGTCTTCTCTACAATGTCGCCAGGCCCGGCGGAACTTCGCGCGGCCACGATTTCGTGTGGCCATGATTTCAGTACGGCCATGACATCGCCGCGTTGAAGTCGTAACCCCGCAATACGCGCGCGATACTGCCGCACGGGACTTTGGGAAGCGGCGATGTATACGCTCTATTCGATGCAGCGTTCGGGCAACAGCTACAAGGCGCGGCTCGCCTTGGCGCAGCTGCGCGTTCCCTACCGGCTGATCGAGATCGACATCCTCAAGGGCGAGAGCCACACGCCGGAATTTTTGGCCAAGAACCCGAACGGCCAGGTGCCGCTGCTCGAAGTCGCGCCGGGCCGTTATCTCGCCGAGTCCAACGCCATCCTCTGGTACATCGCCGGCGGCTCGGCGCTCGCGCCCGAGGATCGCATCGACCGCGCCGAGGCGATGCAGTGGATGTTCTTCGAGCAGCACAGCCTCGAGCCGAATCTGGGCGCGGCCTATTTCTGGCTCACTTTGATCAAGGGCGGCCGCGACCTGCAGCAGCACGCCTTCGAGGACTGGATGGAAGAAGGCCATCGCGCGCTCGGCGTGATGGAGAAGCATCTTGCCACCCACGACTTCTTCGCCGCCGATCGTTACACCATCGCCGACATCGCGCTCTACGCCTACACCCACGTGGCGCATTTGTGCGACTACGACCTCCAGGCGTTTCCGGCGATCCGCGCCTGGCTCGATCGCGTCGCCGCCGAGCCGGACCATGTGACCATGGAGCACAATCCGGCCGCCGCCATGCCGGCGCTGTGAGGCGGCAATGTGGCGGCAAAGCCACAGCGGTAGTTTATTGCCGTCGCGGCCCGCGGCGTTAACACTCCATTAACCAAGAAGGCCGAATTGCCTTTATTTCTCAATAGCTTCGACAAAGTTCGAAGCCACTTTGCAGGCAACGCAACGAACTGATTCGCGAAGGATTAAGACCATGACTGAGCTGACCGGGAAGGTCGGTTTTGCGTCCCCCGTTTCCGAAAAGAGATTAACGCGGCGCCGCATTCTCGGCGTCGAACTGATTGCCACCGTGGCGCTCGCCGTTTGCCTGATCATCGCCGCCACCGCGGTGTCGATCGGCATGGCGCGCGCGCAGGCTTTCGCCGATATCAGCCGGCACGATCACGCATCGTTTGCGGCCGCGCTGTTTTTCGGCGCGTTGATGGTCGGCATGGGCGGCTTGACCGCCATGGCCGCCGGCGAACGCCAGACGCCGGACGACTAGCGCATCCGCGAGCCATCACAAGCAAACAACAAAAAATCAGTCGCCCGCTTTGATGCCGGCCGACTTGATGATCGGCCACCACTTGTCGAGCTCGGCCTTGTGGTAGGCCGCGAGCGCTTGCGGGTTCTGCTGATCGGCCGGGAATATGACCTGGCCGAGAGTTTCGATTTTCGCCCGCACGGCGGGATTGGCCAGCGCCGCCATGACGGCGGCATCGAGGCGATCGACGACGTCCTTGGGCGTGTCCTTGGTGGTCCACAAGCCATGCCAGAATGAGATGCTCAATCCCGGCACGCCCGATTCGATCATGGTCGGCGTCGACGGCGATTTCGGCCAGCGCTGCTTCGCCCATCACCGCATAGGCCTTGAATCGCCCCGCCTGCACATTGGCCAGGGTCTGCGATGCTTCAAGGCAGGACAGGTCGATCTGGCCGCCGATCAAATCCTGCATCGCCGGCGCGCCGCCGCGATAGGGCACGTATTGAAACCGCGCGCCGGTCTTCTGCGCAAAGAACAGGCCGCACAGATGCGCGGCGCTGCCGGAGCCGACGGTGCCGAACGTGGCCGGGTCCGGTCTCGCCTTCAACCAGGCGATCAGCTCGGGCGCGGTCTTCGGCGGCAGATCGTTCTTGCCGACGATCCACAGCGGCGAGGCGGCCAGCAGCGAGATCGGCTGCAAGTCCTTGAAGATGTCGTAATCGAGCGCGTAGATCGCCGGCGAGCCGACATGGCTCGTCCAATTGCCGATGCCGATCGTATAGCCGTCCGGGCTGGCGTGGACGACGCGCCCGGTCGCGATCGTGCCGCTGGCGCCGCTGACGGTTTCGACGACCACGCTCTGGCCGAGCGAAGGCTGCATCGCGTCGGCCAGGATGCGCGCCAGCGTGTCGGTCGGGCCGCCGGGCGGAAAGCCGACCAGCATGGTGATCGGACGCGTCGGATAGGTCTGCGCCTGCGCCGCCGCTGTCGAATGCCAACAGCGCGACCAGCGCGCCGACCAAACGTTTCATGGCGATCCCCTTGGTGTTTCCCTCGCCGTCATTGCGAGCACTGCCGAAGCGATCGCCGCGCCGTCCGAGGATTGCTTCGTCGCTTCGCTCCTCGAATGACGTGACCAACGATGACACGGGTGCCGCCGGGCTGAAAGGCCAGAAACGCTGTCGTGACGAAGCGCCGCGCGGGCGATTGCCGGCCTCTTGGCACGTCGATTGACGCCGCCCACATAAGCCCTGTAACCATCCGCAAATGTTTGCATTTTTCGAACGATTCCTGACGCCGACGGCGGCGCCCGAAAACCCGGAGCCGCCGGGCGGGCTGATTGCGTTCCTGTGGCACTTTGCCCGCCAGGCGAAGTGGCTGTTCGCGGCGCTGTTCGTGGTCGAATTGTTCGTCGCGCTGTCCGACAGCGCGGTGCCGTGGTTCATGGGCCGCGTCGTCACCATGGTGACCAAGACGCCGCCCGATCAGTTTCTCGCCGAAAGCTGGCCGTGGCTGCTCGGCATGGCGGTCGTCGTCTTGATCGTGCGCCCGGCGGTGACGCTGACGCGCTATCTCATCACCAATCAGGCGATCGCCGCGCCGTTCACCGGCCTGATCCGCTGGCAATCGCACTGGCACGTGGTGCGCCAGAGCTGGGCGTTCTTTCAGAACGATTTCGCCGGCCGCATTTCCAACCGGGTGATGCAGACCGGGCCGTCGGTGCGCTCGACCCTGACCGCGACCATCACCACGGTCTGGTACATTCTGGTCTATGGCTTTTCCGCCATCGCGCTGACGGCCGTCGGCGGATCGCTGGCTCGCGGTGCCGATCCTGCTGTGGTTCGCCGGCTATGCGGCGCTGCTGGTCTATTTCGTGCCGCGCATGCGCGAGCGCTCGAAGGTGTCGTCGATCGCGCGCTCGACGCTGATGGGCCGCATCGTCGACAGCTACACCAACATCCTCACCGTAAAGCTGTTCGCCCGCGCCCGCGAGGAAGACCAATATGTGCGCAACGCGGTCGATCAGCACGTCGACCTGTTCACCGAATCGCAGCGCCTGCTCACCGCGTTCGCCGCACTGCTCGACGTGCTCAACGCGCTGCTGATCGCCGGCTCCGGCGCCATCGCGCTGATGCTGTGGCGCTACGGCGCCGTCGAAGTCGGCGCCATCGCCATGGTGCTGCCGCTGACCTTGCAGCTCACCAACATGTCGCGGCAGATCGCCATGCGCATCACCGAGATTTTCGAGGATCTCGGCGTGGTGCAGGAAGGCATGCTGACCATCGCGCAGCCGCTGCAACTGCCCGATCCCGCCGGCGCGCTGCCGCTCACCGTGCGCGAGGGCCGCATCGATTTCCAAGAACGTCAACTTCGGCTACGGCCGCGAGACCGGCGTGCTGCAGAATTTCAATCTGGCGATCAAACCCGGCGAGAAGATCGGCCTGGTCGGCCGCTCCGGCGCCGGCAAATCCACCGTGGTCAATCTGTTGCTGCGCTTCTTCGATCTCGAAGACGGCGCCATCCTCATCGACGGCCAGTCGATATTTCGAGCCTGACGCAGGAATTGCTGCGCGCGCAGATCTCGGTGGTGACGCAGGATACGTCGCTCCTGCACCGCTCGATCCGCGCCAATATCCGCTACGGCCGGCCCGAGGCGAGCGAAGAGGACGTCGTGCGCGCCGCAAAGCTCGCCCACGCCCACGACTTCATTCTCGACCTCGAAGACTGGAACGACCGGCGCGGCTACGACGCCCATGTCGGCGAGCGCGGCGTGAAACTGTCCGGCGGCCAGCGCCAGCGCATCGCCATCGCGCGCGTCATTCTCAAGGACGCGCCGATCCTGGTGTTCGACGAGGCGACCTCCGCGCTCGACAGCGAAGTCGAAGCCGCGATCCAATCGAGCCTCGGCACGCTGATGGCAAGGCAAGACCGTGATCGCCATCGCGCATCGGCTCTCCACCATCGCGCAGATGGACCGCCTGGTCGTGCTCGAGCACGGCCGCATCGTCGAGCAAGGCTCGCACCGCGAACTGCTCGCCCACGACGGCCACTACGCCGCGCTGTGGCGCCGCCAGGCCGGCGGCTTCATCGACGACGCCGGCGAGATGCAGGCGGCGGAGTAGGCTGACGCGGATTTCGCCGTCGCTCAATCCAGGCTACGCTGGCCGTCGACATGCCGCCGGCGGAGTGACCGCGATCGACTTCGCCCTTTCAGAGTTTCAGCAATCGGTGCGCGCCGCGGTCGAAAAGATTTGCGCGCGCTTCGGCGACGATTATTGGCTCGAGCGCGACCGCGACGGCGAATTTCCGCGACGAATTTTATCGCGCGTTTGCCGCCGACGGCTGGCTCGGCGTCTGCATTCCGGAAGCCTATGGCGGCTCGGGCCTCGGCGTCACCGAAGCCGCGATCATGATGCAGGCCATCGCCGCGTCCGGCGCCGGCCTTTCCGGCGCGTCCGCCATTCACATGAATATTTTCGGGCTCAATCCGGTCGTCGTTTACGGCACCGACGAGCAGAAGCGCCGCATGCTGCCGCCGATCGCCGCCGGCAAGGAAAAGGCCTGCTTCGCGGTGACCGAGCCGAATGCCGGCCTCGAAACCGCGAAGCTGCAGACCCGCGCCGAACGCCGCGGCGACAGTTATGTCATCAACGGCGCGAAAATCTGGATCTCCACGGCGCAGGTCGCCGACAAGATGCTGATCCTGGCGCGCACCACGCCGATCGAGAGCGGGCGCAAGCCGACCGACGGCCTGAGCCTGTTCTACACCGCGCTCGACCGCCGCTTCGTCGAAGTGCGCGAGATCGAGAAGATGGGACGCAAGGCGGTCGATTCGAACCAGCTCTTCATCGACGGCCTGGAGGTGCCGGTCGAGGACCGCATCGGCGAGGAAGGCCGCGGCTTCGAATACATTCTTGCACGGCTTTAATCCGGAGCGCATCCTGGTCGCCGCCGAAGCGATCGGGCTCGGCCGCGCCGCGCTGCGGCGGGCGACGGCCTACGCCAAAGAGCGCGTCGTGTTCGGCCGGCCGATCGGCCAGAACCAGGCGATCCAGCATCCGCTCGCCGAATGCTGGATGGAGCTGGAAGCGGCCGATCTCATGATGCTCAAGGCGGCCTGGCAATACGACCACGGCCTGCCCTGCGGCGCCGGCGGCCAATGCCGCGAAATATCTCGCCGCCGAGGCCGGATTCAAAGCCTGCCAGACCGCGATCATGACCCATGGCGGCTACGGCTACGCCAAGGAATATCACGTCGAGCGCTATTTCCGCGAAATCATGATCCCGCGCATCGCGCCGGTCACGCCGCAGCTCATTCTCTGCTTCATCGCCGAGAAAGTTCTCGGGCTGCCGAAATCGTATTTAGAGCTTGTACTTGATAATCGAGGTCGATGGACGACGGTTAGTCAATGTCCCCTAACCTTGGTTTGGGGAAGCAATGCGCCGAAATTAGTGCAGTTGTGTTGCTGGTGGGTCTTGCACTCGCCGCGACAGCTCAGATTTGCGTCGGCGCGCCGCTGCCGGCGCGCAAAGCGCAAACCAAAACGCTCTCGTGCCAAGCGCAGCGGCGCTTGACGCCAAGCAATGGCCGGACGCGGAAGCGGCGTTGAAGCAACTGTTGTCATCCGAGCCGCGCTGGGAATATTCGCAGGCGCTGGGCGCCGCGCAATGAACCAGGTCACTACGCGGATTCGCTCGATTCTTATCAACGCGCGATCGACTTGGCGCAGAAGACCTGGCAGGAAAGAACGCCAGTCCGGCGGACATCTGTCAGATCTATACGATGATTGGCAACGCCAACTTGAAGCTGAAGAAGAACGATGCGGCCTCGCCGCCTACAACAAGGCGGCGGCGCTCAGCCCCAATCCGGTCGTCGCTTACTTCAATATCTGCGCAACCCTGTACAACATCGGCCAGCCGGCGGCGAAGACCGTTGCTGCTTGCGTCAAGGCGATCGCCGCCGATCCAAAAAAGGCGGATGCCTATTTCGTCAAAGGCTCCTCGCTGTACGGCGAGGGCGCGGTGTAAAAAGCAACAAGTACGTCGTGCCGCCCAGCGCCGTGGAAGCGCTGAAGCAGTATCTCGTTCTCGCCCCCGACGGACCGCATGTACAGGACGTCAAGGCCATGCTCGATGGTCTGAAATGACACGTAGGCGCAAAGAGGCGGCGGTCCGATGGCATTCGAATTGGGGCTCTATACGTTCGGCGACCTCATGCCGATCGTCGCCGGCCGAGCTAGGCGATCGGCGCGCAGCAACGGCTTTGCAGAAATCCTTGCGGCAGCAAGACTTGCCGATGCGTCGGGTCTCGATGTCTTCGCGGTCGGCGAACATCATCGGCTCGACATGGCGGTCTCGGCCACGCCGGTCGTCTTGGCGGCGATCGCGGCGGTGACCGAGCGCGTCCGCCTGGCGAGCGCCGTCACCATTCTCAGCACCTCGGATCCGGTGTTGGTCTTCGAGGACTTCGCCACCGTCGACCTTATCTCCGGCCGGCGCGCCGAGCTCATCGCCGGACGCGGCATTTTCACCGAATCGTTTCCGCTGTTCGGCTACGATCTTGCCGACTACGACGATTTGTTCGCGGAAAAACTCGAGCTGCTCATGCAGCTCAACGCCGCCGAGCGCGTCACCTGGCAAGGACGCTTCCGCCCGCCCTTGAAGATGCGCCCATTCCGCCGCGGCCGGCGCAAAACCGCCTGCCGATCTGGGTCGGCACCGGCGGCATGCAGAGCAGCGTCGTGCGCGCCGGCGCGCTCGGCTTGCCGTTGGCGCTCGCCAATATCAGCGTGCCGCCGGCAAGCTCGCGCCGCTCGCCGATCTTTACCGGCGCACCGGACTGCAAGCCGGGCACGCCGCGGACACGCTCAAGATCAGCATCGCCACCCACATGCACATCAAGGAAAATTCGCAAGACGCCCTGAACAGCTTTTATCCGTACTATGCCGGCTACTTTTTCACCCACACGCCCTCGCAATATCGCGCGCAGATACGCGGCCGATTATGACGAACGCGGCGCCCCGCATGGCGCGATTTTCGCCGGCAGCCCGCAGCAGATCATCGACAAGATTCTGTATGAGCGCGAGCTGTTCGGCCACCAGCGTTTCCTGCCGCAGATCGACATCGGCGGCCTGCCGTATGCCACAGTCGCCCGCGTGATCGAGCTGTTCGCGACCAAGGTCGCGCCGGTCATACGCGGCGCGGTCGGCGCAATTTACGTGTGCGCTGTCGTATCCGTGTTCGAGATACCGCGGCCGCCAACGCCGATCCGCTCACAAAGATGACATCCTGTTGCTCGAGCAGAAATGGTAAGCTCGCGCCAGCCTCCGGATAGTCCGGATTGCGCACGAATTATGAAATACAAACCCGGCCACAAATGAATAATGGGAGGATATCACGATGAAGCTCTACATGCACCCGGTGTCGACCGCATGCCGTCCCGTACAGTTGCTCATCGCCTAAACAGCATCGCATCGACGAAGACACGGTCTATTTCTCCAGGCGCCCACTATCAGGAGCCGTACACCTCGCTCAATCCGAACGGATGGTGCCGATGGCTCGAGGATGGCGATCTCCGCCCGACGGAAGGTTCGGCGATCCTCAAATATCTCGCCGACAAATACGACCTGCCGTCCTATCCGAAGGACTTGAAGAAGCGCGCCAAGGTCAACGAAGTGATGCATTCGCTCAACACCCAGTTCTATCGCGACTTCGGTTACGGGCTGATCTATCCGCAGCTCTTTCCGCACCACAAGCGCCGCAGCGACGAGGCTCATGCCGGCGCCGTCGCTTTGCGACATCAAGGCGCCAATTGGCTGCAAATTCTCAACGACCACTGATCGGGCCGAAAAATCAATATCTCTGCGGCAACGACTGACCATCGCCGACTATTTCGGCGCCGCCATCGTGTCGATCGGCGAGCTGATCGATTGCGACTTCTCAGCCTATCCCAACATCGAGCGCTGGCTCGACAACATGAAGAAGCTGAAGTCGTGGCACGACGTCAACGCGGTGTTCAACGGCTTCGCGGCTGCCAACAAGGCAAGGAGTTTGTGCGCGCGTGAGCGCGGCACCGCCGGTCCTATCGGCAGCGAAGGCCAGCCCGCGGCTACAGCACCCGTGGAAATTCACCGAGCTGCGACAGACCGCCGCACCGCGGTCGCAATTCGCCGTTATTCCAGCCCCATTGCGCTTTCGCTTTTGCGCCATTACCGAACCGGGAGCCTACGATGCGCCGTCATTCTTTCGCCCCGCTTTGATCCTCGCCGCGCTGGCCACGCGGCGCTCGCGGCCGCGCCCGTTCTGGCGCAGGCCAGCAGATCCGCAATCCGGCCGCTCAAGCCGCCGCCGCCGGCGCCGATCAAGCCGTACAAGCCGGTCGCGGTGACGCCGCCGGCGCCGTACAACGATCCGGGCTTCGTCGCCTTCCGCAAGCAGCTTGCCGACGTCGCCGCCAAAAAGGACCGCGCCGCGCTCGCCAAGCTGGTCGTGGCGCAGGGCTTTTTCTGGATGCAGGACAAGGACCTCGCGGACAAGCGCAAATCCGGCATCGACAATCTCGCCAAGGCGATCGATCTCGACGCCAAGGACGGATCCGGCTGGGACGCTGCTGGGCGGCTTTGCCAACGAGCCGACCGCCGCGGAAATGCCCGATCAGAAAGGCGTCTTCTGCGCGCCGGCCGATCCGACCATCGATCCGAAGGCGTTCGAAGCGCTCGGCAAGGCGACGCAGACCGATCCGTCCGAATGGGGCTATCCGATCAAGGACGGCGTCGAAGTGCACGCCGCGGCGCAGCCGAATTCGCCGGTCGATCGAGAAGCTCGGCATGAATCTGGTGCGCGTGCTGCCCGACAGCGGCCGCCGAACGATCCCGATGCAGCCGGCTTCCTGCATGTCGCGACGCCGTCCGGCAAATCCGGCTTTGTCGCGCCGGATGCGCTCGTCGCCGCTCGGCGGCGACCAGATGTGCTACAGCCAAGGATGCGAGCGGCTGGAAGATTGCCGGCTATCTCGGCGGCGGCTCGCAATAGCGCCGGGGGCCGCACAGGCACCATGTACTATCCCGATGCGCTTGAGCCGCGATCACGCAGCGGGTATTGAACCGTGCGGCGCCGGGACGAGAATACGACCATGACTGGCGGGATTGAAGCGAGGCGGCATAGCTTGGTGGCGTGGATCGGCGCGGCGATGCTGTGCGCCGTGTCGGCGCAGCGCTGCCGGCGCAGCACAGCCGCGGTCGTTTCAGTATCCGGTACCGACGATGGAAGACGTCGCTCCCGGCATCGACCACGGCAATTCGGACGCCAACCTGCCGGAGGAATTCCAGAGGCAGGCGGTGTTCTATCGCTCGCAGCAGCCGCCCGGCACCATCATCATCGACACGCCGGAGCGCCACCTCTATCTGATCCAGAGCGAGACCCACGCGCATGCGCTACGGCATCGGCGTCGGCCGCGACGGCTTCACCTGGCAGGGCCTGCTGCAGATCACGCGCAAGGCCGAGTGGCCGGACTGGCATCCGCCGCCGGAGATGATCGAGCGCCAGCCCTATCTGCCGCGCTTCATGGCGGGCGGCCCCGGCAATCCGCTCGGCGCCCGCGCCATGTATCTCGGCAACACCGTCTACCGCATCCACGGCACCAATGCGCCGGAGACGATCGGGCAAGCCGTCTCGTCCGGCTGCTTCCGCCTGGTCAATGACGACGTGATCGACCTCTATGACCGGGTGCCGGTCGGCACCCACGTCATCGTGCGGCAGAATTAGCTATCTCTTCACGTCTTTCCGAACGTCATGGCCGAGCTGTCCCGGCCATCCACGTCACTCGCGTGAAGCGAATTGTCCCGGTGGCAGCAGCGACGCTTCTTCTACGCTGCGCGGCATACGCTACTGCGCGCGCACGCCGTGCGACCGACTGCGCGGTCTGGCCGAACAGGATGGCGCGCTCTTCGGCGGTGCGGATGCCGCCCTGGCCGGGATTGATCTTCGGCGTCCATTCGTAGGCCTTGACCACCGCGGGCCGCGCCTTGATCGCCTCGAACCAGCGCTTGAGGTGCGGGAAGTCCGCGATGTTCTGGCCCTGGCGCTCCCACGGCACGATCCACGGATAGCAGGCCATGTCGGCGATCGAATATTCGCCGGCGAGATATTGCCGGTCGGCGAGCCGCTTGTTCATCACGCCGTAGAGCCGGTTGACCTCGTTGCGATAGCGATCCATCGCGTATTGCAGCTTCTCCACGGCGTAATTGCTGAAGTGATTGTTCTGGCCGGCCATCGGGCCGAGATCCGCCCATCTGCCAGAACAGCCACTGGATGGCCTCGGTGCGGCTCGCGCAAATCCTTGGCGATGAACTTGCCGGTCTTGTCGGCGAGATAGAGCAGGATGGCGCCGGACTCGAACACCGAGATCGGCTTGCCGCCGTCGGCCGGCGCGTGGTCGACGATGGCGGGAATGCGGTTGTTCGGCGACACCGCCAGAAATTCCGCCTTGAATTGCTCGCCCTTGCCGATGTTGACCGGAATGATCTTGTACTGCAGTCCGGCTTCCTCGAGAAAAATCGTGATCTTGTGGCCGTTCGGCGTGGTCCAGTAATGCACGTCGATCATGACAAGCCTTTTGGTGATGAGGGGTGGTGAGCGACGCCAATTTAGCGCATTGCCTAGCGAATATTTAACCCCTGCGCGCGCATTTGTGTCCGCTCATGTCCAGCACCCCTACCTATGCGCCAGCCCGGCGCGCTGGCCGCCCCGGCGACGGCAAATTTTTTCGTCGCCGCGGTCATTCTCGCCCTGTTCGTTCTCGTCGGCCTTCGTGAGCGCCGAACGCAAGGACATCACGCGCAGGTTTCGACGAGGTGGCGCATGCCTCCTATGTCGCGCACATCCAGCACACCGGCGACGCGTGGCCGGCGCTGAAGCGATGCGGCTCCTCGACCCGCACACTTTCCATTCACCGGCGCAGCCAATTATCTCAATCATCCGCCGATTTTCTATGCGCTGCTCGCGGCGCTTGGGTCCGCGTCTCGAGGGCCATCCGCAGGCGCTCCTGGCGCATCGCCTGATCGATGTCGCGCTTCGCCGCTCGGCTTTGCCGCGCTGCTCGGCCTCGGGCTTGCCGCGCGTTTCCCGCGCTACGAGTTCTACGCCTACGCCGTGCCGCTCGCCTGCATTCCGGTCCTGGTGCCGCTCGCCGGCGCCGTCAACAACGACAATCTCGCTTTTCTCGGCGGCGCCCTGGCCACGCTCGGCGTCTGGCAAGTTGTCGCGACCGACCGCGACGGATGGCTTGCGGTCGCGCTCGTCGGCGTGGTCGCCGCGGCTGGGCGAAGCTGACCGGTTGCTGCTCACCGGCGCCGATGGTGGGCGCCGTCGTTGCCTATCTGCTGTGGCGCAAGCGATTGCGGTGGACCTGCTGGTGCCGATCGCGGCTCGCGTTCGCGCTCGCCGCCGCGCCCTATCTCGTATTCATCCTGCACTACGGCAGCCCGACGCCGGAGACGCCGGCGCAGCTCGCGCTGATCGCACGACGGCGCGCGCGCCGCCGGCTGGGCCGATCTGCCGCGCAAATCCTTTCCCGCCTATCTCGGTCTATTTCGTCGTCGCCTTCGTCGCCGACTGGATGCCGACGCTCGGCGCGCGCAGCGCGCTTCAATTACGCCATGCTCGCCATTCCGGTGGCGGCGCTCGTCTGCGCGCTCGCGGGACTCGCGCTGTCGCTGCGCCGGCTGTGGCGGCGGCAGGAAACCGCGCTCGACGTCGTCGTGCATCGCCGGAGCGGTCGCGCTCGCCGCGACCTTCGCGATCCATGTCACCTACAGCTACGGCCGCCATCTCGCGACCGGCTGGCTGATGGACGCCTATCCGCGCTATTACCTGCCGCTCGCCGCCATCGTGCCGCTCGCCGGCCTGTCGCTCCTCGCCGCGATCGAAGCGCCGCGCTGGCGCGGCGCACTGCTGGCTTTCTTCATCGCCGGCCCGATCGTCTTCCGCCTCCTCGGCGCGCCGCTCGGCTAAGAATTGCCGGCGCGCATCCTATCGCAGGAATGCAGGCCATCATGATCACCGAAATCGCCCAAATCGACGTCAAGCCCGGCATGGAATCGGAGTTCGAGACCGGCGTGAAAAATGCAGCGCCGATCTTCAAGCGCGCCAAGGGCTGCCACGGCATGGAATTGCGGCGCTCGATCGAGAAGCCTTCGCCGCTACCGGCTGTTCGTCAAATGGGAGACGGTCGAGAACCACACCGTCGACTTTCGCGGCTCGCCCGACTTTCAGGAATGGCGCAAGCTTGTCGGCCATTGCTTCGCCTCGCCGCCCGAGGTCGAGCACGTGACGCAGGTGGTGAAGGGTTTTAATCTCGTCATTGCGAAAGCGGGATCGATAGCAGATCCCGCCGCGTCGCTTACTGGTATCGCTTCGCTTCGCGGGGTCGACGCGCGTACGCCCGCGCCTGCTCCACATTGGCGATCCGGTCCGGCACGCCGAATTCGCGGCGGCAGACTTCGGCGAGCGCCGCGACGCCGGCGCGGATCGCCTCGTGCGACGGATTGGCGAAGCACAGCCGCATGCGGCTTTTGCCGTAGGCCTTGTCGGTCGACCATTCCGGCCCGGGATTGATGGCGACGCCGGCGGCGAGCGCGGGCTGATACAGCTTCAGCGTGTCGACCGCGTCCGGCAGCTTGACCCAGAGGAAGATGCCGCCCTTCGGGTCGTCGAATTCGGCCGCGGTGCCGAACTGCTCGTTGAGCGCGTCCATCAGCGTTTCGAGCTTCTTGCGCAGGCCGCGCGTCAGCTGCGGCACGTGCGCGTCGAAATGCGCCGGGCAGTATTCGCCGAGCACCATCTGCTCGAGCGCGCCGGAGCCGGCGTCGGTCTTGAGCGCCAGCATGCGCGACAGCAGGCTCCACTCGGCGACGATGTAGCCGACGCGCAACGCCGGCGCGATCGATTTGGAGAACGAGCCGATATGGATGACGCCGCCGTGCTTGCTCATGGCGTGCAGCGCCGGCGGCCGCTGGCCGTCCCAGATCAGGTCGGCATAGCAATCGTCCTCGAAGATCGGCACGCCGTGCTGTTCGGCGAGCCGCAGCAGCTCGAGCCGGCGCGCTTCGCTCAAAATCGTGCCGGTCGGATTTTGCACGGTCGGGATGGTGTAGATGTATTTGGCGCGCACGCCGCGGCGCTTGAGATCGTCGAGCGCGGCGGCAAGCGCGTCCATGCGCATGCCCTCGCCGTCGAGCGGAATGCCGACGGCATTGACGCCGAGCCGGGTCCAGCGGTTCAGCGCGCCCTGATAGGTCTCGGCCTCGATGATGACGGTGTCGCCGCGCGCCAGCAGAATGCCGTTGACCAGATCGAGCGCCTGCAGCGAGCCGGAGGTGATGAGGATTTCGTCGGCGGCGCAGGCGATGCCGGCGGTGCGCTTGAGCTTTTGCGCCAGAAATTCGCGCAGCGGCCGGTAGCCTTGCGGGCCGCTTGCGAGGCCATAGGTCGCGAGCGTCCGGCCCTCGCGCGTGAGCACGGCGTTCGCCGCCGCGATCAGTCGCATCGACCGGAACCTGCTCGGCATCGTTGTTGCCGCCGACGAAATTGTATTTGGCAAAGCCGTTCCATTTGGCCGCCGGCGGCGGCAGCCCGGGCGCCAACAGCGGCGCGAAATCGAATGCGGTCATGGACGTTTCTCCCTTGCCGGCACCTTAGCGCGTCTTGGCCGGGACTTGTCGCCGGCCATCCACGACTTGCACGTCGCTCCGATCGACGTGGATGCCCGGCATAAAGCCGGGCATGACGCAAGGCGAGCGCTGCATTCGACCGTGCTGATCCTTGCTATCGCCTGCGCCTTCGCCACGCGGCGCCGCGCGCGCAATATCCCGACCAGCCGATCCAGCTCATCGTGCCGCAGGCCGCCGGCAGCGCCACCGATACGGTGGCGCGCATTCTCGCCGCGCGCGCTTGGCCAGGAGATCGGCCAGCAGATCATCGTCGACGACCGGCCCGGCGGCGCGCTGACCGTCGGTCTCGACCTCGTCGCCAAGTCGCCGCCCGACGGCTACACGCTGTGCATGGCGCCGATCGGCGCGCTGACCATGACGCCGCATCTGGTGGCGCACCTGCCCTACGACATCGCGCGCGACTTCCAGCCGATCGTGGTGGTGACTACGGCCACTTGCTGCTCGCGGTGTCGCCGAAGACGCCGTTCAGTCGGTCAAGGAGCTGATCGACTACGCCAGGCAAAATCCGGGCAAGCTGCTCAACGCGTCGTCGAGCAACGGCTCGCCCGGCCATGTCGCGGCGCGAGCTGTTCAAATTCATGACCGGCACCGACATCGTTCACGTGCCCTACAAGGGCGGCGCGCCGGCGATCAACGATCTGATCGCCGGGCGCGTGCAGCTGATGTTCGAGAGCCTCAACTCGATCGCGCCGTTTGCGCGATCCGGCCAGGTGCGGGCGCTGGCGGTCAGCGGCGATCATCGCTCGCCGGCCTTTCCCGATCTGCCGACGATCGCCGAAGCCGGCGTCCCCGGCTACTCGGCGCCGACCTGGGCGGCGTCATCGCGCCGGCCGGCCTGCCGCGGCCGATCTCGACAAGCTCAATGCGCGATCAACCGCGCCATCCAATCGCCGGCCTTCACAGGTGGATTCGCCAGCGATCGGCGACGAGCCCGGCGGCGGCACGCCGGAGGAATTCGCCGCGCTGATCGCTTCGGATTCCAAGAAATGGGGCGAAGTGATCAAGCGCGCCGGCATCAAGTTCGAGCTGACGCGCCGCGCACTTTCCTCGCCGCCGGACTCGACCCATATTGTGGCCATGGCGAAAGCCCCAAACCAGCGCGATCCGGCCAAGCATTCGAAAAAGACCCGGCCAAGCCGACCCGCGCCAAGGCGGCGCGGCCGGATGTGCCGGCGCTCGACCCGTCGCTGGCGGACCTGCTCAATCCCGCCATCGGCCAGGGCCGCGCGGGCCTCGGCTCGCAGACCGGATGGCATCGTCAGTCGCTCACCTCCGATCCCCACCCCTATCCCCTCCCCACAAGGGGGAGGGGAAGCGCGCGCGGACTCGGCTGCAGCCGCCGCCGGACAATTCGTGGGACCGGCGCGCCGATTTCGCCAATGCCCACCGGGCGCGCAAGTCGACGCAGCAGGGTTTCGGCGAAGCGGCCGCAGTCCGGCTACGCCGCCAAAGGCCCGGCCGAGCATCGATCCGGAACTCGCCGACGCGCTCGGCTACGGCGACAGCGATCCGACGCAAGCCGCTGATCGGCGAGCCGCCCGACGGCCGCGACGAGCTTGCCGACATTTCCGAGCCGCAGCGCGAGAAGCGCCACCGGCCGTCGCCGCAGCCGATGACGCTCGGCGGCACTCGCCAGTCAGCAGTCGCTCGAGCAGTTGCTGCGCGAAGGCCGGCCGGAATTCCGCGACGCGACGGCGCCACCAAATCTGGACGCCGCACCGGCCGCCGCGGCCGGATAAATCCGAAGGCGGCCGGCGCTTCGTCATCAAATCCGATTTCGATCCCAAGGGCGACCAGCCGCACGGCGATCGCCGAACTGGTCGAAGGCGTGCGCGCAACGACCGCACCCAGGTGCTGCTCGGCGTCACCGGCTCCGGCAAGACCTTCACCATGGCCAAGGTGATCGAAGCAGACGCAGCGCCCGGCGCTGATCCTGGCGCCCAACAAGACGCTGGCGGCGCAGCTCTACGGCGAGTTCAGGAGTTTCTTTCCCGACAACGCGGTCGAATATTTCGTCTCCTATTACGACTACTACCAGCCGGAAGCCTACATCCCGCGCACCGACACCTATATCGAGAAGGATTCCTCGATCAACGAGCAGATCGACCGCATGCGCCACGCGGCGACGCGCGCGCTGCTCGAGCGCGACGACGTCATCATCGTCGCCTCGGTGTCGTGCATCTACGGCATCGGCTCGGTCGAGACCTATTCGGCGATGACGTTCACGATCAAGCGCGGCGAGCGGCTCAACCAGCGCCAGCTGCTCGCCGACCTGGTCGCGCTGCAATACAAGCGCACCGCCGGCGATTTCTATCGCGGCTCGTTCCGCGTGCGCGGCGACGTGATCGAGATTTTCCCGGCGCACTACGAGGACCGCGCCTGGCGGGTGTCGCTGTTCGGCGACGAGGTGGAATCGATCCACGAATTCGATCCGCTCACCGGGCAGAAGACCGACGAGCTGGAATTCGTCAAAATCTACGCCAATTCGCACTACGTGACGCCGCGGCCGACGCTGCTGCAGGCGATCTCCGGCATCAAGCTCGAATTGCGCCAGCGGCTCGACCAGCTCAATGCCGCCGGCCGCCTGCTCGAAGCGCAGCGGCTCGAGCAGCGCACGCTCTACGATCTCGAAATGATGGAGGCGACCGGCGCCTGCGCCGGCATCGAGAACTATTCGCGCTATCTCACCGGCCGCAAGCCCGGCGAGCCGCCGCCGACGCTTGTTCGAATACGTGCCCGACAATGCGCTGGTGTTCGTCGACGAGAGCCACGTCACCGTGCCGCAGCTCGGCGGCATGTATCGCGGCGACTTCCGCCGCAAGGCGACGCTGGCCGAATACGGCTTCCGCCTGCCGTCGTGCATGGACAACCGGCCGCTGCGCTTCGAGGAATGGGACGCGATGCGGCCGCAGACCACCGTGCGTCTCGGCGACGCCGGGGCCGTGGGAGCTCAACGAATCCGGCGGCGTGTTCACCGAGCAGGTGATCCGCCCGACCGGCCTGATCGATCCGCCGGTCGACGTGCGGCCGGCGCGCACCCAGGTCGACGATCTGGTCGGCGAGGTGCGCGCAGGTGGCGCAGCAGGGCTACCGCGCGCTGATCACCGTGCTGACCAAGCGCATGGCCGAGGATTTGACCGAATATCTGCACGAGCAGGGCATCCGCGTGCGCTACATGCATTCCGACATCGACACCATCGAGCGCATCGAGATCATCCGCGACCTCCGCCTCGGCGCCTTCGACGCGCTGGTCGGCATCAATCTGTTGCGCGAGGGCCTCGACATTCCGGAATGCGCGCTGGTCGCCATCCTCGACGCCGACAAGGAAGGATTTCTGCGCAGCGAAACCAGCCTGGTGCAGACCATCGGCCGCGCCGCGCGCAATATCGACGGCCGCGTCATCCTCTATGCCGACCACGTCACCGGCTCGATGGAGCGCGCCATGGCGGAAACCAGCCGCCGGCGCGAGAAGCAGGAAGCCTACAACACCGAAAACGGCATCACGCCGGAAAGCGTGCGCAAGGGCATCGGCGACATCCTCAACAGCGTCTACGAGCGCGACCACGTGCTGATCGCCGCCGGCGCCGGCGAGGCGCGGCGAGTTCGAGGACGCCGCCACCATCGGCCACAATTTCGAGGCGGTGATCGCCGATCTCGAAACCCGCATGCGCGCCGCCGCCGCCGATCTCGACTTCGAGGAAGCCGCCCGGCTGCGCGACGAGATCAAGCGCCTGCGCGCCACCGAGCTCGCCGTGACCGACGACCCGACGGCGAAATTCTCTTACCCTCCCCTGCAGGGGGAGGGTCGGCGCGCAAGCGCGCCGGGGTGGGGCCGCGCAGCAAATCCACAAACCCGCGCTCGACGAAATGGGCATCGCGCTCTACCACGAAGTCGCCCCGCATCGCGCCGGCGCGCAACGCGACGCGACGCCGCGCAAGCCGAACCTCGACGAAATGGGCCCGGGCGTGGAATCCATTCCCGGCGAAACGCGACCCGCTCCGGCCCGCGCTCGACGCTCGGCCGCCCCGGCATGCGCGGCGGCTTCAAGCCGCGCGGGCGCTAACCGTCGCGTCTTGGATGACGCGATTGAAATGCGGCGTCCGTTGGCGCTGCGCATGGTGGATGGGTTAGGTTGCGCCGATTCGCTTACGAATCACTCACCCACGAACCCGGAGGACGCCATGGCGAAAGGTCAGATGCGAAGCAACAAGGAAAAGAAGAAGCCGAAGCAGGACAAGAACAAGAAGAAAGGCGCCGCCGCCCCCTCGCCGTTCGCCGGCATGCACAGCCAGGCCAAGCCCGAAGCCGTACGGCAAGAAATAGCCGGCGCGGCGCGCAGCAAACACTCTCCCCGCAGGGGGAGGGTCGACGCGCGAAGCGCGTCGGGGTGGGGTTGGCGTGTGGCCGCTCTCGCAGTTGGCGGCTTTGCGCTGATGGGCCGCGGGATTTGTGCTCTGAGCCATTCCGCGGGGCGTTCGGCCGCAAACAAACATCTAACGCTGCGTGCAGTCGATACTCGCGGCCCGCGAATGATACGCGTAGGTCTTCCACGTCGGCCGATACGCGTCATCGGCCTGATTGCCCCACAGTAATCCAATTTTTGCGTGTCCCGCGCGCGAACAATTCCAGATAAGGTCCCGGACTGCAATGCCTCGATGATCTCATACTGCTCATCAGGTTTACGCGAATGCTCGGGTTTGCGAGTCGCCAGTAGATTTCACTTGCCGCCGTGCCCGGTGCCAAGCGTGCGCGTATTCTTACCGCGAACTCCGAACAGAATGATTTCCGTAACGTTGCGAAAATAAAATCCGACGCCCGCGCCCATCTGAGCCACCGTCCTTTCGCACCTTGTGCCAGACAATATTGGACTTGTAGTTGAAGCCCCATGCCTTCATCACAGCGAGCCCTTCGGGCAGCAGCGCATTCGGACACCATAGATATAGATGCGCAGGTTGGTGCTGCGATTTCAGCCACTGGCAGATGCCATGATTTCTTCGAGCTTCATCGTATCATAGCGCGATAGCCTCCTGTGCTCAGGAGCGATCTTTCCTGTTTTGTTTGTGAACTGCCATGGCGGATCGGCATGCATGGAAGAAACCTTTTCGCCTTATGCAGCCAGAAGAAACTCTTTCTCACGCCGCACGTCATCCGCACCACACTCATCATTAGGTGACATTGAATCCCGCATTCGTAAAGCGATCAAAATGCGCCGCCTTAAGCGAGGAGACAATAATCCAAATCCTCATCGCTATATTCTCGATATGAATTTTTGTCTGCAGTATGACGTCGAATTTCATTTAATCTTTCATGCCAAGATCGAAAATACTTTTTTCGACCCTTTTCGTCCGGCATCCGTATGTTACAGATTTTTTCTAAATGCGGCCAGTTTGATTGCTGCCTGATTATTTTTTCGAAGTCGATGAGATCTAGATACGCCTCCTTCGGTGAACTTTTTGCGACTGAAGGCATTTCCTGCTTCTGATAGGCGAATTGCTTTATGTCTTTATTTTCAAGATCCTAAATCCCAAATAGGCCTTCTCGCCCGAGGGAAGCTATTCAACACCGTGTATTCTTTTTTAGCCTTTCAATGATTACCTGGGATATTGGACGTCGCAAATCACCTACAGCAACATCGGCCTGCTCCACGCGGGCGTCGGCTTGGTTCGCTATATACTTTTTGTACTCCTGAATCCCAAACTCTTTGTGTTTCTTTTGAATTAGGTCACAAAGATTGAAAAAATACTCGGCTACGCCACCCTCTCCAATCTTGCGGGAAAACTTTATCTCCATTTGCTTGTCCGGCGCGTTCGCGATAAACGTTTGAACTGGCTCCGCAAGTGGTACCAGTTCACTGACAAGCTTTTCTGCGTGTTTCGACCGTTGGATCAAACTTACCGTCCTTCGACAAGTATTGGAGCATTTATTGCATCAAGTGGAAGTGCGTTCGAATGCCCGGGTTCACACATACGAAGGCGTACCTGCCCCTTTCCCATCGACTTTGATTTGCGTCTATGATTGCGCGAAAATAGCCGTTAGTTATCTTTCTTGCTTCTTGCGCAAGCGTTTGTCAGTTTGGCCACTAAAATAACCAGGAACTTTAGATTTTTTCGGTATAGCTTTCCCAAGGAGATTTGATCTGACCAAACCTTTTACCGCCTCAGCGATAGTTAGATTTTGGGAATTAGCGTGCAGTACCGGAATTTAAATCTCCGATAGAGCGTGCTCGTGTGATCATTATTAGGCGCCTTGATCAAGACGCGGACACCGAAAGCGTAAATTGCCTCTTTCGTATTCCCTGACCCCAACTTCAAATCCGCCTGCAATGTCACGAGTAAACTTTTAGATACACTGCGTTGCTCGTGATTTATGGTAATAAATAAGTCTGCTTGCAGTTTTTGTATCCATCTTTTCAAACGCAAGAACAAATAGGTTTCTTTCCAAGAAATGATCCGGAATATTTGGGAAATCCATACATCCTATGCTGACCATCAATTATTCATGCGCACTTATAGCTGCTAGGAAGATATAACCATCCGAACTTGATATTTTGGTCAGCATTCTCTTTGTTCGGAAGAAAATCGAAGCGGCATGACTTTGTGAGATTTAAGAGGATATTAGTGGGAAAATATCCACCATTCTGAATAAACGCTCCGATATCGCCTATCCGCTTTTTGTTGATCATTCTTTGATAAGCTGGTCTCCCGTCGGGATGATTTAACGCCTGATGATTCACGAAAGCTATCTTTAGGAGGTGACGGGCGCTCACGACGAAGCTGTAATACGTGTGCGCTCCGAAACGGCCCCTCACAGCTGGGACGCGCTAATTCTGTAAATTTGGCGATTTCTTGGCCCTCTAAAAACTCCGCCAAAAATTGATAACGACCGGCAGTGCCGATGTGCGAAACGAATGCCTCGAAATATTGGAGTTCATTTTCGGTGATTACCCTGACATTCGCAGCATCCGCGCGTTCGGCGTCCTTTTCTGCCCAAATAATGTTTGACGTCGCAAACAGCCAAATGATTTTCGGATTAGCACCTTTACCCAAACTACTACGAATTGAATGGGCTAATTTCTTTTGCAGATCTTCTAGATTCATCAATGTCCTTTTGAAGAGCCCGACGACCGCGATGCTCTCTTGCCCTAAATTCTACCACGACGACAGTTTCGTCATCCGAGGCCAATACATTAATGCGTTTTGGATCCTGCGCTGCCATCGTTCTTTTTCAAATTCAATCCGGAAAGTTCGCACCGCTTATCTGTGTATAGCCCATTCGATAGAAGAGGCACCAAATCCTGTCTTCCAACATTATCTCAGCCCACTTCGGCTTCTTCACCCACAAATGCGAGGCTGTCTCCTTGTGAACTTGCCAACCATCCCCCAAATATTTCTTTTGGTCTTCGGACGGAATTTTTCGATATTCATTCTCATCTTTGCGGCGCCGAAAGATTGACCTCAGCGCACCTCACTTCAACGAACGGACTGAGGAGTTCCCCGGCGGCTAGCTTTTTCATTTCCCTTTTTTACCACAACTATTGATGGAACCGATTGAATTTTCTCTTCGCCCATGCCCGGTAAGGGCGCGTCGATTGTCGGTTCGCGAGAGCGTTGCGAGAGAGCGGAATTTCTGCCATTAGGACTATATTCCGTCATGCCAATCTTCAATTGCTTTCTCGCGAAATTTCCGGCGCCAAGATCGGAAGGCAGCACACCGGTAAAGCGAACTCCGCCTCTGAGCAGAAGCACAAACCGGGCAGGCAGTTCGATCTGGTCCTACCTCCCCCGCTTCAACTTCGCCGTAAAACTCATCCCGCCGGCCCCGCAGCACGGGCAGCTCATGGCGATGAGGATGCTTTGCTTTTGCTCGTCGTCGAGGTCGGCGCGGTCGAGCATGGCGCCGGTCTGGCGCTGGAAGAGTTCGTGGAGCGTCAGGTTGCTGGCGATGATGCGGTCGTCGGGGGCGAGCGCGGAGGTGTCCTCGGCCGGCGGGGCGGCGGGTTTTCGCGGTGGTTTTTTTCGTTTCGCTGGTTTCGACATTACGCGGTTCGCAAATGATCCATGCGAAGTCGAGGGCGCGGGCCTCTCGGTCGGAGCCCCCTCACCCCAACCCTCTCCCCTCTGGGGAGAGGGAGTTCGCCTGCGCAAGCCCGCGCGCGGAATTAAAATCACTTCGCCACCTTCTTCATATAGCCGGTGATAAAACTGCGCATCTCCGGCGAAATCGTCAGCCGGTCGCGCACCGTCTGGTCGAGATTGGCGCTGACTTCGTAGTGCGGCACGAACTGGATCGCCGTCATGGCGTCGGCGGCGTAGTCGGCGTCGTCGTTGAGCGCGGCGAGCGCCTGGCGCAACGCCGCGACCGCGGCCGGCGGCGAATCCGGCGGCATGGCGACGAGGCGCAGCATCTGCGCGTCGACGGCGAGATTGGTCTTGTAGGCCTCCCACAGCTCGCCCGACGGCGTGCCGCCTTTGACGGCTTTGTAGAACTCGGGAAACGTCATGATGTTCTTCCCCGCCATCGCCTTAAGCGGCGCAAAACCTTTGCCGTTATAGGTGGCGTCGTACCACAGCGGGATCACGGTGCCGGCCTTCACCAGGCTCGGCTCGACGACGCTGAAATAGCCCGGCGTCGATTCCGAATGCACGTTGATCTCGCCGTTCTGCAACGCGAGCCGCGCGGTGTTGCTGGAGCGATAGCCGGTGACGTAGCGGTATTGCAGGCCGAGCATGTCGAAGGTCAGGCGCTCCAACAGATCCTTCGACGAATCGGCGCCGAGGCCGCCGACCACGAGGCCTTCCGCTTTCATCAGGTCGGCCGGCGTCTTGATGCCGGGCGGCGTGTCGGCGCGCATGTAATAGACCGCGTTGCCGGGCTGCGCGCCGATGAAGGCGTAGCTCGCGAACGGCACGCGGAACGCGGCCGGATCGATCACCGAATTCCACGCCGTGCCGGTGAGATAGCCGAACATGGTGCCGTCCTTCGGCCCGACCTCGCCCAGATAGGCGGCGCCGACCATGCCGCTGGCGCCGTCCTTGTTCTGCACCACGATCAGCGGATTGCCGGCGATATGCTTGACGATGTGCTTGGCCAAGAGCCGGCCTTCGACGTCGGTCGGCCCGCCGGGCGCGAAGTTGATCAGAAGCGTCAGCCGCTTGCCCTGGTAGAACGGCTCCTCGGCGCGTGCCGCGGTCGCGGCGAATGCGAGCGCCGTGGCAATGATGACATGCAGCATCCGTTGCATGGCGTTATCATCGGCCTTCGCCGATGACGAAGCAATCGACCATGTTTGCGCTGTTCGCCTGCTGGTTGGCATGGCTTGGCCTGTCGCCGGCGGCGGCCGATTCGATCGCCGATTTCTACGGCGGCCGCACGGTGACGCTGATCGTCTCCACCAGCGCGGCCGGCGGCTACGACACTTTGGCGCGGGCGATTGCCCGCCATATCGGCACGCATATTGCCGGCCATCCGACCGTCATCGTGCGCAACATGCCGGGCGCCGGCGGGCTCACCGCGACCAATTATCTCTATGCCGCCGCCGAGCGCGACGGCTCGGTGTTGGGCCTGGTGCAAAACAATCCGCCGTTCGAGCCGCTGTTCGGCACGCCGGAGGCGCGGTTCGATCCGCGGCAGTTCAACTGGCTCGGCACGCCGAGCGTCGAGACCGCCATGGTGCTGGTCGGCAAAACGGTGCCGGTTTTTTCGCTCGACGATCTGCGCAGCGCGCGAGACCATCATGGGCGCGTCCGGCGCCAATTCGACGCCGGCGTTTTTCGCGCGCCTGTTCAACGCCACGCTCGGCACCAGGATGAAAGTCATTCCCGGCTATCCCGGGCCAGAACGACGCGCTGGTCGCCATGGAGCGCGGCGAGATCGACGGCTATCCGAGCGTGTTCTACAGCGCCTTGTCGTCGACGCGGCCGACCTGGCTCGCCGACGGCACCGCGCGCGCGATCGTGCAATACGGACCCGACAAGCTGCCGCAACTCGATGGCGTGCCGTTCGTGCCCGATCTGGTGAGCGATGCCGACAAGCCTCTGTTGGAAGCGGCGTTCGCGCCGCTGTCGATCGGCCGGCCGCTGCTGATGCCGCCGGGCGTGCCCGCCGAGCGCGTCGCGGCGCTGCGCCAGGCGCTGGCCGAAACTTTTGCCGATCCGGAATTTCTGCGCCGAAGGCGACAAGATCGGCTTGTCGCTCAACGATCCGCGCAGCGGCGAAGAATTGTTGCGCGTGATCGAGCGCGCTTACGCGACGCCGCCGGAGATCGTCGATCGGCTGCGCAAGCTCAACACGCCTTGAAGCGTAATCGACGGTTATTTGGTCAGCGCGTCGGCGCCGGCCTTGGCGACCTGGGCATCCTGCGACGACAAAGCGCCGGACACGCCGATGGCGCCGATGATCTTGCCGTCGACGATGACCGGGATGCCGCCTTCGAGCGGCGTGATGTCCTTGAGCGCCAAAAGCCGCATGCCGGCGCCGCCGGCGGCGATGGCGTCGTCGAGCGCCTTGCTCGGGCGCTTGAACTCGAGCGCGGTGCGCGCCTTGCCTTCGGACACGGTGGCGGCGGACAGTTGCGCGTTGTCGACGCGATGGAACATGATCATGTTGCCGCCGCTGTCGAGGATGGTGATGGCGACCTGCCAGGAATTCTTCGCCGCCTCGAGCTCCGCCGCCGCCATGGCGCGCTTGGCCTGGTCGAGCGTGATCGGCGGGCCGTAAGGCAAGGTCGCCGCCGATGGCGCCGGGGACGTGGGCGCCTGGGCCAAAGCCGACCCGGCCGAGAGGGCGAACGCGCAGGCCAGCGCGAGCATGCGAAACATCTGGAAAGCCTCCTCAAACAGCGCCGCCGCCGCGACACGCGAACGGCACAATAAAGTGCAAAACCTGAAGGTGGAAGCCGCTGGCCGATGGCTCGCAATTTCCCCTCCCCCTTGTGGGGAGGGGTAGGGGTGGGGGTCGTGAGGTCGCGCGAATGCGTCGACGCTTGCGCGCTCCCCTCCCGACCCCCCACCCTACCCTCCCCCACAAGGGGGGAGGGTTTGATAAACGTGATCGCCCCGCCCGGTGCGTCGCGGCCGCGCAACAGCACTATATTTGCCTCACCAATCAGGAGGCGCCGCATGTTTTCATTCCGCAAGAAGCTCGAACTACCGTCTGCCGATGAAGCTTTGCCGGGGCGCGCGACGGCGATCCCCACCGCGCGGACGCATTTCGTCAACGGCCACGCGCTCAAGGGGCCCTATCCCGACGGGCTCGCCATGGCGATGTTCGGGCTCGGCTGCTTTTGGGGCGCCGAGCGCAAGTTCTGGGAGCTCGGCGACGCGGTCTATGTCACCGCGGCCGGCTATGCCGGCGGCCTGACGCCGAACCCGACCTACGAGGAAGTCTGCAGCGGCCGCACCGGGCACAACGAAGTCGTGCTCGTGGTCTACGACCCGAAGAAGATTTCCTACGAGCGCCTGCTCAAGACGTTCTGGGAAAGCCACGACCCGACCCAAGGCATGCGCCAGGGCGGCGACGTCGGCACCCAATACCGCTCCGGCATCTATACGTTCACGCCGGAGCAGCGCGCCGCCGCCGAAGCCTCGAAGGCGGCTTACGCCAAGGCGCTCGGCGCCGAACGGATGGGGCCGATCACCACCGAAATCCGCGACGCGCCGCCGTTCTATTTCGCCGAGGACTATCACCAGCAATATCTGGCGAAGAATCCCCACGGCTATTGCGGCCTCGGCGGCACCGGCGTGAGCTGCCCGATCGGCACGGGCGTGGCTGCTTAAGAAGCAAGAGTGGCGAATAGCGAATGGGGAGGAATATTACTCGCCATTCGCTGTTCGCCATTCGCCGTCTATGGTAGCCAACCTCTCTGTAGCAGCGGGGGAATGCATGCGCTGGCCGGACGGACGCTACATCCAGGCGTCGATTTTTTTCAGCCGCTGGCTGCTGGCGCCGTTCCTGCTCGGCCTGCTGCTGTGCCTGCTGTTGCTGCTCTACCGCTTTTTCGCCGATCTGTTCGTGCTGGTCATCCAGCTTGCCGCAGATGAATTGGCACGACCTCGTCACCAACGTGCTCAACCTGGTCGATCTGGCGCTGACCGCCAATCTCATCCTCATCGTGATCTTCTCCTCCTACGAGAACTTCATCCGCCGCATCGATCCGGCCGATCATCCGGACTGGCCCGAGGGCCTGATGCAAGTCGATTTCAGCGAGCTCAAGCAGAAGCTGCTCGGCTCGATCGTCGGCATCGCCGCGGTCGATGCGCTGGCCTGGTATTTCGATCTGGAAAAAGAGCCTGATACGACGAAGCTCGTCTGGGTGCTGGCGTTTCCGCTCACCTTCGCCGCCTGCATGCTGATCCTCGCCATCGCCGACCGGCTCGGCCGCCGGCCGGACAAGCGCGCCGGTTGAGCCGAAGCTGTCGCATTTCGGCAGCAGCCCGCGACAAATTCCCAAGCCTTTCCGGCCGGTTAGGGATTATTAACCTTAACCGGCGTTAATCGGCTCCAACGTTCGCTCGAACGGGGTCGGAATTACGCGTATGCGGGCTTGCCGCTCTTCCCTCTTGTTACTGGCCGTGGCGCTCTGCGCGGCGGGCTGCGCGTGCGCAGCCGGTCGCCTATGTGCAGATGCCGCCGCCTGGCCAGATGCAGCCCAGCATCGACACGATGACCTATGGCGCGCCCGCGCCCGCCTATCAGCCCGCCTACGGTTATCAGCCCGGCTATGGCGTCCAGGGCGCGACGGCTTACGCTTATCCCGCCAGCACGACGTGCACCGGTCTACTGACTTGCTTTTTTCCGGCAGCGCCCGGCGCCTATCCGGCTGGCGCCAACTATGCGTATCAAGCCGGCGGCCCGGCCTATCAAGCTCCTCCCCGCTACGCTTATCCCGCACCCGCCCCCGCACCGGTCCCCGCCGCTTCCAGCGCCGCGCCGCTCTACAACGCCACGACTGCGCCCGCGCCGGTGCTCGCAATCACCGCGCAACAACCCTATACGCTCGATTCCGGCGACCG
Organism: uncultured Alphaproteobacteria bacterium; assembly: GCA_963831975.1. Classification (GTDB taxonomy): domain Bacteria; phylum Pseudomonadota; class Alphaproteobacteria; order Rhizobiales; family Xanthobacteraceae; genus BOG-931. The sequence continues at coordinate 508,510 of CAWHSO010000001.1, read as the reverse complement.
CTTGCGCATCGTCGTGTTCGGCCAGGACGGCCTGACCAATTCCTATCTGGTCGATGCCAGCGGCCACATCGCCATGCCGCTGATCGGATCGGTGATGGCAAAAGGCGCGACCACCGACCAGCTGTCGGCCCGGCTCGCCGACAAGCTGCGCGACGGCTACATCCGCGAGCCGCATGTGGCGGTCGAGGTCGAAGCCTACCGGCCGTTCTTCATCCTCGGTGAAGTCACCGCGCCCGGCCAATACCCTTACGTCGCCAACATGACGGCTGAGACCGCGGTGGCGATCGCCGGCGGCTTCGCGCCGCGCGCCATGCGCCAATCGGTGATCCTGAACCGCACCTATAACGGCCAGCAGATCCGCATGAGCGTTCCGCTCACCTATCAGCTGCGGCCTGGCGACACGATCAACGTGCAAGAGCGCTGGTTCTGACGGACGTCCGACGTCCGTCCTTACGCCCCTTCGAAATACCGGCTGCGATAGGTGTGCTCCTCGACGCCGCCGGCGAGCGCCCAGTTCGCCAATTCCTCGTGGCGCGCGAACCAGACGTCCGGCGACTTGGCGATGTACTGCAAGATTTCCTGCAGCACCGCGGTCATCAGTGGCCGGCCGCCGAACTGGCAGTGGATGACCAGCACCAGAAGCGACATCGGCTCGTTGGCGGCGAGATAATCGAACGTGCCCTTGTGGGCGTCGTAGAGATCGCGCGGATTCGAGCGCATGACCCTGTTGTCGGAAAAATCCGTGGTCGGCACGCCGGCGATAGCGCCGTGCGGCGTTTTGATGAGGATCGGCAGGTCCGCATAGGTGACGTCGCAGGTCCATTTCAGGCCGGCCTGCGCCAAAAAACCCGCGGTCTCCGGCGTGAACGCGACCACCGGGCTGCCCCAGCCGGTGACCTTCTTGCCGCCGCAGGATTCCAGCGCGTCGATGCTCTTGCGGATGGTTTTCTGCTGGTCCTCGAGCGACATGTAGGCGAGCAGCTGATCCTGCGTATAGGCGTGCGCGGCGAGGTCGTGGCCGGATTTCACGATCTGCTTGACCGCGTCGGGATAGTCCTCGGTGCAGCGGCCGTTGGTGAAAAAGGTGCCGGGAATTTGCAGGCGGTCGAGCATGCGGATCAGCCGCCAGACGCCGACCCTGCCGCCATAGGTCGACCACGCCTTGCTGGCGTGATCGACGGTGCCGGATTTCAGATGCGTGGTCTGCACCGAATAATTCGGCGCCGCGCCTTCCGACCAGGTCTCGAACATCACCGTCACCGAGACCGCGATCTTCTTGCCGTTCGGCCAAGTCTTGTTGACTGTTTCGTCACAACGTCGCTCCTTTACTCGATCGGCGGGATGCCCATCGCCGGAATCAATTGCCGCCATTTCTTCAGATCGTCGGCGATGAAGGCCGCGAATGCGGCGTGCGGCAGATAGGCCGGCGCGCAGCCGATCTTGGCCAGATTGTCGCGAAAACTTTGCTGCTGCTCCACCTCGGCGGTGGCGCGATCGAGCCGCTCGACAATCGTTGCCGGCGTATTGGGCGGCGCGATCAGGCCGAACCAGGTGTCCATGCGGACCTCGGGCAGACCGTATTCGGCCGTGGTCGGCACGTCGGGAAACAGCGGATGCCGGCTCGGCCCGGTCTGCGCCAGGATCAAAAGCTTGCCGCCCTCGGCGACGCGCGCGCTGGAAAGCCCGAGCGACACCATGTCGATCTGTCCGGCCATGGCGTCGGTCGCGGCTTGGCCGCCGCCGCGATAGGGCACGTGGACGAGATCGATCCCGGTCTTGAGCTTGAGCTCCTCGACGGCGATGTGCAGCGCGCCGCCGACGCCGCCCGAGCCGTAACGCAATTTTCCCGGGATTGGCTTTGGCGTAGGCGATGAATTCCGGCAGCGTCTTCACCGGCAGGCCCGGATAGATCGCAAACACCGTCCACGACGAGGTGACCAGCGCGACCGGCGTGTAATCCTTGCTCGGCTCGTAGCGATAGTCCTTTTTCAGGAACGGCAGCATGGTCAGCTCGGACGGGCCGATCATCAGCGTGTAGCCGTCCGGATCGGCGTGGCTGAGCACATCGGTGCCGAGCATCGTCATGCCGCCCGAACGGTTGTCGACCACGATCGGCTGGCCGAGCCGCGCGCTCATCGCTTCGGCATAGAGGCGGCCGAGCACGTCGACCAGCGAGCCCGCCGGCGTGGTGATGATCAGATGGATTGGCCGCGACGGATAATCGTCGGCGGCTACCGGGTGCAACGCGCGAACAGCACGAAAACAATGATGCAGAGACTCGCGATCAACGAACGTCGCGGCATGCCGCTCCCCGAACTGCATCCGGAATCAGCGATGGCTGATGCGGCTCCCTCTCCCCGCTGGGGAGAGGGAGAAGAACGCGGCCGCGGCTACTCTTCGCGATACCGCAGCACCTGTTTGCTTACTACTTCACGTTCTTCGCCAGGAACGCCATCGAGCGCTGCCAGGCGAGCTTGGCGGCGGCTTTCTGATAGCTGCCGCGCTCGTCGCAATGGAAGCCGTGCTGGGCGTCGGGATAGACGTAGATCTCGCAATCGCCGCCGCGCTTGCTCTTGATCAGATCGACGTCGCTCATCGGGATCGAAGCGTCCTTCTCGCCGAAATGCATCTGCACCGGCACTTTCGGCTTCTCGTCGGCGTTCTTGGCGATCTGGCCGCCGTAATAGCAAACGGCGGCGGACAGGCCGTTGAGCTTGCAGGCGGACAGGAACGAGATCGTCCCGCCCATGCAGAAACCCATGATGGCGACCGGGCCGCCCTTCTTGAGCTCGTCGATGGAGGCCTGCACGTCGCGCAGCATCGCGCCCCAATCGGGATTGGCGACGAACTTGCGCGCATTGGCGATCTCGTCGGGCGTGTAGCCGCATTCGAAGTTCGGCTGCTGGCGGTCGAACACCGCCGGCGCCAGCGCCGCATAGCCCTCGCCGGCCAAGCGGTCGCAGACCGCGCGGATGTGATGATTGACGCCGAAGATTTCCTGAATGAGGACGATGCCGCCCTTTGCCGGCCCGGTCGGGTCGGCCCGATAGGCGCCGAGCTTGAAGCTGTCCGAAGAAACCAGTGAAAAATGCTTACCCAAGACGATCCTCCATTGACTGATAACGCGTGAATTCGAGCGGCCAGTTTCGTTTGGGCATGATCTTATCCGAAAACCGGTTCCCACTTTTCGGGATCCTGCCCTAGCGGTCGCCGGGCGAACATACACCGTCGGCAATGGCGGTTGAATGGCGGATCGGCCGTGTCGGCGGCAGGGCAGGTCAGCGCGTGACGACGATGAAATCCGTGCCTTCGCCGGTCTCCTCGCCGAGGCCCTGGTCGGAGACGACGAGGGAAGAGCCCGGCACGATCAGTGCGGAAATCTGGTCGATGGCGTCCTGGGGAATGTCGATGCGGGCGAGCGCTTCCGCGGGCGTTTCCGGCGGCGGCAGGTCGCCGAGCGGCCTTGCGACGGGTTCCTCGCGTTGGCCGCGCCGCGCCGCGCGCCGGCCGTTGTCGGCTTCGCGCTTGGCCTTCGGCGGCTCGCCGGGAAGCGACACCACGTTCCAGCGGAAGGTCGAGCCGTCGTCCAGATACGACCATCGCCGTGAAGACGTGGGTGCCGAACGCCTGCTCCGGATGATCGATGGTCACCGGCGCGTAGAACAGCGGGCTAAAATTCTGCCGCACGTAGATCTTCTTTTCCTTGCGGCTGACGAAGATCGCGATCGGCCCCTGGGTCGCGGCGTGTCCGGTTTCAACCAGCGTGGTCGGCTTGGCCGCCGGGACCGGCGCGGCATCCGCCGGCTGATCGGGCGCCACCACCGGCGTGGCCACGGAGCCGCGCAGCTTATCGGTCTCGGCGGGCGGAGGCGGCGGGTCGGCGGCTGCGACGAGCTTGGCAAGCCCTTCCAGTTCGTGGCGGCCGCGGGCTGGCGGCCGCGTCGCTTCGGCTGCGGCGGGCGCTCGAAGTCTTCGGGCTTCGCCGGGCTCAGCGGCATTCGTCGTTTTGGTGTCGTCGCTGACCGGCACCGCCTTCGCCGGCTCCGGCGTCACCGGGGTCGGCAGCGGCTGGCGTTTCAGATTTCGGCAGAGCGACGGCGTCGGTCTTTTTATTGTCGTCGCTGGCTTGCGCGGTCCTGGTGGCTTCCGGCGCGGCGGGAGCCGCCGCAGCCGGAGCGGCAGCCGGCATCGCCTTGTGCACGAACAGATGCGCATCCGCGAACGCGACCGGCTTCAATTCGGCGCGCGCGATGATGACGCGAACGCCGACCTTGGTGACACTGAACAGCTTCATGGCAAATTCGCGCGGCATGCGGATGCAGCCGTGCGACGCCGGATGGCCGATATTCTCGCCCTCGTGCAGGGCGACGCCGGACCAGGTGATGCGCTGCATGAACGGCATCGGCGCGCCGCTGTAGATATTGGAGCGGTGGAAGCGTCTCCTTGCCGATGACGCTGAAGACGCCGGTCGGCGTCGGCAGGCTGGGCACGCCGGTCGCGACCAGCGTGTCGGCGACTTGGTGCCGTCGCTGTAAAGGTGCAGCTTCTGCTGATTGATCGAAATGACGATTTGCAGCGGACCTTTCGGAATATCGCCGAACGGCTCCTTGCTGACGTGCTCGGTTTCCTTGGGCTCGGGCTTGTGCCGGTACTTGGCCGATGCCGGCGACGCCAACGCCGACGGACGACAAGCCGAGCGCGCAGACACTGCCGGCCAAGGCACGCCGGCGAAGACGCAAAGCGTCGCGCGTGTATTCAGTACTCAATGTCAGCCCCGGCCAAAGCAACCCACGATTTCGAGGTGCAAATCTTACAGAACACCGCCGCCCCGCACCACCAGCGCTACACCCGGTGACGTTGAAATTTAATTCATTATGGTTCATAGAAGACACAGCCGTGACGCCGTCGTCCGCTTCACGATTGCGGCACCAGCGCGAACGCCTTGGCCAACAGCTCGTACGAGCGCTTCCGCGCCGCATGGTCGTAAACCATTGTGGTAATCATTAATTCGTCGGCGCGCGTCGCTTCGATCAGCGCCTGCAATCGGTCCATCACCTTTTCGATACCGCCGACGACGAGCCGGGCGCGCTGGCGCGCCATGCGCTCGCGGTCGGCCGGCGTATAGGCGTAAGCGGCGGCTTCCTCGGGCGAGGCCAGCGGCAGATATTCGCCTTTGGCGCGGCGCACATAATGCAGGTCGGCGCTCGACGCGATGCGCTCGGCTTCGGCATCGGTGTCGGCCGCGATCACCGCGGTGCCGAGGATGGCATAGGGCTCCTTGAGCGTTGCCGACGGCTTGAAATGGTCGCGATAGCTGAGCATCGCGCTCGCCGCGTCGTAATCGGCGAAATGATGGGCAAAGGAAAACCCCATGCCGACGGCGGCGGCGAGCTCGGCGCTGTAGCCGCTGGAACCCGAGCAGCCAGATCGGCGGCAGCGCGACGTCGGCCGGCACCGCGCGCACGTTGCGGAACGGATGTCCTTCCGGGAAACCGCCGCGCTCGAGCAGCAGCAGTTCCTGGAAGCGTTCGAGGAAATCGTCGCCCTGGCGCGGATCCTGCCGGGCGCGCAGCGCGTAGGAGGTGACCTGATCGGTGCCCGGCGCGCGGCCGAGCCCGAGATCGATGCGCCCGGGAAACAGCGCCTCCAGCACCTTGAAGCGCTCGGCGACCATCAGCGGCGCATGGTTCGGCAGCATCACGCCGCCCGAGCCGACGCGCATATGCGACGTTATCGCCGCGATCTGCCCGATCATGATTTCGGGCGCGGAACTGGCGATGTTCGCCAGATTGTGGTGCTCGGCGACCCAATAGCGCTTGTAGCCGAGCCGGTCGGCGAGCCGCGCCAGATCGAGCGAATTGCGCAACGCCACCGACCCGGGCGTGGCCGTGGTGACGGGCGACAGATCGAGGACGGAAAGCGGGACCACGCGGAAACGTTCTGTTTTTGTGATTATGCCGAACGCGCAAGTCTATGTGGTCTTGGCATGCACTGCCATCAATCCCACGCCGAAATTTGACCGCCGCTCAGTGGTTCGTCGGTGGCACGTACGGACCGCCGAAGCCTGAAGGCTGGGCGACGGGTTGAACGGTGCGCGACGTGGGACTTGGGTGGCACGGACTTGGCGGGCGGGAGGCGGCCTGGCGGCAACGCGGTTTGGCAGTGGGACGAAGGGACCGCCGATACCGGATGGCTGGCCGCCGGGCTGGACGGTCGCGCGCGCCTGGCGGGCACGTTGCGCCTTGGCGGCAAGGCGGTGCCGGTGGGCGGCCTTATGAGTCTCCACGGGCGGCGGCTCGACCGCGGTCGGCGCGGTGTCGGGCTTGGTCTCGGGGTTGGTCGCTTTATTGGTCTCTTGGTTGGTTTCTTGACTGGCTTGTTCCGTGGGGGCCGTTGGCGCGGCGGGCGCAGCTTGCTCGGCCGCCGGCTCGGTTGCCGCAGTATCCGTCGTGGCCGGCGGCGGTTCGCTCGACGGGGCTGGCGGCGGTTCAGGCGGCGTGACCGAGGCCTCGTCCTGCTTTGCTTCGGGCTCGGTCGCGGGAGCCTGCGCGACGGCGTGCTCCGGCGCCGGCTGCTCCGGTTCCGGCAGCGCCGGTTTCGGGAGCGGTCGCGGCGGTGCTGGCGACGGCGCTGGGCGGCGCGACTTGATCCTCGTGATCGGGTTGGCGCCGGCGCCGCTTCTGCGGGAGCGCCGGCGCCGTCAGCCTGGCTCGCCGGAAAACGAACGCCGAACGATTCCGTCGCCGCGGGCGTTGCGGCGGACGGATTGCCGGCGGCGAGTTGCAGCGGCGCGGCGCCGGTCGCCAGACGGCTCAAGGGCTCGTGGTTGACGCGGAACGTGGCGAATATGGCGAAGCCGCAACTCAGCGCGACGACCGAGGCAACCACAGCCGCGATCAAAAGACGGACGTCAGGGAACATTCGACCTCGCATTACGGCCGCGCGCGATCTCGGGCGAAGCACGCGTCACTGGCGGATGCCGATCATCGCGAGGCAGATGGCGCCGCGTCGACGCCAGCCTACAGCCCGGCGTCCAACGGGCGCGACACTAACTGAGTTGGCGAAATTTCAATGCAAAAAATTCAAGAAAAATGGCCGCCGGCGCCGGCGGAACACGAATTCGCTAGCGCGTGATCGCGTTTTGCGCCGAGGCCGAAGCCGGTGCTGAGCCAGGCAACACCACCACGCGGGTGCCGACGGTCACGCGGCTGTACAGGTCGGCGACGTCGTCGTTGGTCAGCCTGATGCAGCCAGAGGACACGAAGGTGCCGATGGTCGACGGCTGGTTGGTGCCGTGGATGCGATATTCCGTATTGCCGAGATACATGCGCGCGCGCGCCGAGCGGATTGGTGTCGCCGCCGGCCATGAAGCGCGGCAGGTAAGGCTGGCGGCCGATCATCTCCTTGGGCGGGAACCAGTCCGGCCATTCCTTCATGCGGCTGATGCGCTCGGCGCCCGTCCAGGTGAAACCTTCGCGGCCGACGCCGACGCCGTAGCGCATCGCCTTGTTGTTGCCGAGCACCAGATAAAGGTAGGTGTTCGGCGTATCGATGACGATCGTGCCGGCCGGCTCCCGGGTGACGTAATCGACCAGCTGGCGGCGGAACTGCGGCGGCAATTCCTTGCGCGGCCCGGTCTCGGGCTGTTCATCCGGCGGCAGCGCGGCGATGACCGCGTTGCGGTTTTGCGCGGCCGCGGGCGGCGGCGCATAGTTCGGCGTGCGCACCGTGCCGGTGACGTCGTCGGACCCGGCAATGTCGGCCGGCGGCCGTTGGAACCCCTCGCCTGCCATGGCGGGCGCCGGCTGCGGCGGCAAATCGGTGTACGCACCTGGATAAACGCGGCTTGCCTGCGCCGGCGGGTACGGCACGTAGGGGCCGCCGACCGGAGCGTCGTATGCGTCGTCGCGCGGGATCGTAGATCGCGCCGGGCGGCGGCAGCGGCGCGGCCGAATAACCTGGCTGCGCATAGGGCGGCGGGTAACCCGGAGGCGGCGGCGGATAATACTGCGCCGCGGCGGCGCCGACGGAACCCGCGAGGGCAAATGCTATGACGACAACGCTGAGGCTTGAACGCAAGGCAAATCCCCCAAAACAATCCCGACCCGCATTTTTCTAGCGGCAACCTTGGCAGAAGATGGGGCAGGAAAAAGGCAATAAAGCAGCAGATGACGCGGCGCGGCCGCGACCGGACGGCGCAAGGGCGATTTCAACGCCGATAGCGTAAATCAAACACTAACGATTTGGGTCCCGCCGCAAGGCTGCTAACATGCGCAAGGCTGCTACCATGCGAACGGACACCGGGAATCAGAGTGCGACCAGAGTTCTTGGAGAGATTGACGTGAAGCGCTTTGCCTGTGGCGCGATTGCTCTGATGCCTGCCTGCCTGATCCTTGCTTGCCCGATCCTCCCGGCCCGCGCGCAAAATCAGGCCGTCGACGACCTCAAGGGCAAGATTTTCGATGCGCGCATGGCAAAGCAGACCTTCGCCGGCGGATTGAAATTCTGCAGCGAGCTCGACGGCAAGCATTTTTATTTCCAGCCGCGCGATCGCGTCCTCGATCTCGAGGAGTATCACCGGTCGCTGGAAAATCTGGCCAAGCAACAGGTCTTTAATCCCGAGAAGCATCGGCCGTGGACCGAGAGGACGCCACCGACGCTGGGACCAGGTGCAAAAACAAGCGGCCAGCGACCAAACCAATTGCCAACTGGTGGCAAGCCTGCCGGCGCTCGAGAAAGAGCTCGATGACTTGGAGAAGACGCCGCAGACGTCAGAGAAGAAAAATTGAAAGCATCGTCGCCGGGCCGATCATGCCAAGCGGGCGAAGCAATCTCGCGATGCCGGCCTGGCCGGAGGCCGACTTCAAAAGCGCTTGATCGGCGCGCTACACTTCGACACCGGATGTTGCGGCCGCGCTTTCTCGGCTACAAGGAACCGAGCGATCTCGTGCCGCGAGCGAGGGAAAACCAGATGCCATCCTTAAGCGACTGGAAGGTGCCGGCCTCCGCGCAACCGAAGCCGGAAGATTATGGCTACGACCTCGAGCAGGCCTTCAATGCCGTGGTGGGGCTTCGCGCCATCATTCCGGGCGACGCCTACACGGCGGAAACGCTCGGCACCGAACGGGCCGGCAACGGCGTGTTCATTCGCGGCAACGGCTTGGTGCTCACCATCGGCTACCTGATCACGGAAGCCGAGACGATCTGGCTTAGTCTCAACGACGGCCGCTCCGTGCCCGGCCACGTGTTGGGCTACGACCAGGAGACCGGCTTCGGCCTCGTTCAGGCGCTCGCCAAGCTCGACATGCCGGGGCTCGAAATCGGCCAATCCGCCGCGGCCTCGATCGGCGAGCGCGTCGTGGTCGCCGGCGCCGGCGGCCGGCAGCGCTCGGTCGCCGCCCGCATCGTCGCCAAGCAGGAATTCGCCGGCTATTGGGAATACGTGCTCGACGAAGCGATCTTCACTGCGCCGGCGCATCCGAACTGGGGCGGCACCGCGCTGATCGGACCGGCCGGCGATCTCCTCGGCATCGGCTCGTTGCAGCTGCAGCATGCCGTCGAGAAGGGCCAGGCGCAGAACATCAACATGATCGTGCCGATCGATCTGTTGAATCCGATCCTCGACGACCTCATGAAGTTCGGCCGCCGCAACGCGCCGCCGCGGCCGTGGCTCGGGCTTTACGCCACCGAGGTCGAGAACCGGCTGGTCATCGTCGGCCTGGCCGACAAGGGACCGGCGAAGAAGGCCGACCTGCGCACCGGCGACATCGTGCTGTCGATTGCCGGCAAGGAAGTGCGCGATCTCGCCGGCTTCTTCCGCCGCGTCTGGGCCCAGGGCGAAGCCGGCGTCGACGTGCCGATCTCGATCTACCGCGACGGCGACACCATGGACGTGCGCGTCAAATCGAGCGAGCGCAATCGGTTCCTCAAGGGGCCGAGCTTGCATTGATTTCGTCATTGCGAGCGGAGCGAAGCAATCCAGCGCTGAGGCTCCGCTTGGATTGCTTCGTCGCGGAGCTTGTCATCGGGCCGGCCACTTCGGGCCGGACCCGTTGGCTCCTCGCAATGACGAGCGCCTATCGCTCTTCAAACAACGCGCGTAAGCCCTCGCGATAAGTCGGATAGCGCAAGCTGACGCCGAGCTCGCGTTTGAGCTTGTCGTTACGCACGCGGCGGCATTCCTGCCAAAAGCTCAGCGCCATCGGCGACATCGTCGGCGCCGCCTCGTCGAACGGAATTTCCGGCGGCGGCTCGACGCCCATGAGCTGCGCGGCGAAGACGATCGGATCGGCCGGCGGCGTCGGCTCGTCGTCGGCGACGTTGAAAATCCCGGAAGCGCGGCGCGTGAAGGCGGCATCGATGGCTTGGGCGATGTCGCCGACGTGGATGCGGTTGAAGACCTGGCCGGGCTTGACGATGCGGCGGGCGCTGCCGCGCGCGATCTGCACCAGCGCGTTTTGCCCGGGGCCGTAAATGCCGGCGAGGCGCAGGATGGCAACGGCGATGTTGTGGCGCGCGCCAAAATCCAGCCAGGCCTGCTCGGCGGCGAGCCGTTCGCGGCTGCGCGCCGCGCCCGGCTGCGGCGGCGTTGCCTCGTCGACCCAGGCGCCGCCGCGATCGCCGTAAACGCCGATGGTCGAGAGATAGACGATCGCGCGCAGCCGTTGCGCGTGAGCCAGAACATCGCCGCAGGCGCGCAGCACCGGATCGCCGTTGTCGTCCGGCGGCACTGAAACCAGCGCCGCATCGGCCTCGGCAATGGCGCTTTGCAAGCCCGGCGTCGCCGCGCTGCCGTCGAAGATGAGCGCCTTCAGCCGTCCCGAGGGATGCGCGTTCAACGCGGCGGCGCGCTCGGCGCCGCGCACGGTGCCGACGATGCGATCAAATTTCTCGGCCGAAGTTTTCGACGAAATGCTCCGCCGAATAGCCGAGACCGAAACAGATCAGCATGGACATGGCTCACTCGCACGCTGCGGCCCATTCGGCGATGACTTCGGGATCGGATTCGCGGCGCGTGTACCGCCTTGCAGCGCTCAAGCCGCGCGCGATCGAGACGGCCGAGCGCCCATACCGCGGCGCCGCGAACCAGCGGCGAAGCATCGCCGAGCAATCGCTCGGCTTCGCCGGCGAGGTTAGCGTCTTCGGAATTGCCGATCGCGATCAGCACATTGCGCAAAAAACGATTGCGGCCGATGCGCTTGACCGCGCTTTTCGCAAACAGCGCGCGGAAGCCGGCGTCGTCGAGCCGCGCCAGCTCGGCGAGCGGCGGCGCGCGCAACGCCTCGCGGGCTTCCAGTTTCATCTCGCGGCCGGCCTGGGCGAACTTGTTCCACGGACAGACCGCCAGGCAATCGTCGCAGCCATAGATGCGGTTGCCCATCAGCGCGCGCAATTCGCGCGGGATGGCGCCCTTGTGCTCGATGGTGAGATAGGAGATGCAGCGCCGCGCATCGAGCCGGTACGGCGCCGGGAAAGCGTCGGTCGGGCAGACGTCGAGGCAGGCGTGGCAGGTGCCGCAATGGTCGCGCGCCGGCGCGTCGGGCGGCAAATCGAGCGTGGTGAAGATGGCGCCGAGGAACAGCCAGGAGCCGAGCTCGAGCGACACCAGATTGGTGTGCTTGCCCTGCCAGCCCAGCCCCGCCGCTTCGGCGAGCGGCTTCTCCATCACGGCGGCGGTATCGACGAACACCTTGATGTCGCCGCCGGCTTGTTCGATCAGCCAGCGGCCGAGGTTTTTCAGCCGCGGCTTGATCACCTCGTGGTAATCGTCGCCCTGGGCATAGACCGAGATGGCGCCGCGCGTGCGTTCTTTCAGGATCGCGAGCGGATCGCCGCGCGGGCCGTAATTGACGCCGAGCAGCACGATCGAGCGCACGTCCGGCCACATCGTGCGCGGATCGCCGCGGCGGTCGGCCTTGGCCGCCATCCAGTCCATGTCGCCGTGAGCGCCTTCGGCGAGGAAGGTTCGCAACCGCTCGGCGGCCAAAGGGATCGCATCCGGCCGCGCCACGCCGATGACGTCAAAGCCTTGGGCGCGGGCGGCGTCGGCGAGCGCGGCCTTCAGCGCAGCCGGTGTCAGAAGTCGAGATCGGCGTAGCTCGGCGCCGGCTGCAGCCCCGCCAGCGTCTCGGTGAGCAGCGCGCGGAACGACGGCCGCGATTTTATTCGCGCGTACCAGGCCCTCGCGGTCTTGTCTTCGTCCCACGGCACTTCGCCCAGATAATCGGCGGCGGACAAATGCGCCGCCGCGGCCAGATCGGCAAAGGTCAGGCTTTCGCCGGCGAGCCAGTCGCGGGTGCGCACGAGCCAGCCGATATAGGCCAGATGGTAGCGAATATTGACGCGCGCAGCACGCAGCGTGTCGGTATCGGGCGGGCCGCCGCCATGGGCGGCCGGAATGTAGCGCTTGTAGATGCGCTCCATCACCAGCGCGCCGGAGACCTCCTCGAAGAACTTGTCGTTGAACCAATGGGTCAGGCGGCGGACTTCGACGCGGGCGCCGGTCTCGCGCGGCAAGAGCCCAAGCTCGGCGAGCCTGCCGCCGCGCGTCTCGGCGAGATATTCGACGATGACGGCCGCGCCCGGAACCGGCGGCGCGCCCTCTTCCACCAGCACCGGCGTGGTGCCGGCGGGATTGAGCACCAGGAAGTCCTGGCGCCGCTCCCAGGTCCGCTCCTCGACGAGCCGCGGCGTCTGGCCGAGCTCCTCCAAGACGAGCCGGACAAAACGCGAATGCGGACAGAATGGATGATGAAACAGTGTCAGCATATCCGGATCAGGCGTCAGGTATCGGGGATCAGGCATCAGGACCTGCTTTGCTCCCAAGACTTGACGTTAGACGCCTGATACATTCCCCCTTGATATCCCTGATAGGCGCCTGATCGCCGAAATCCCTGGCGATCATCCCTTTATAGGCGACGACACCGCGCAGGCAACGCTCGCCGCGCCCTTCCCCGCCGCGGAGCTACCTATGACGTTGGACGTAATCAAGGCGATCTTCCTCGGTATCGTCGAGGGCTTGACCGAGTTCATCCCGGTGTCCTCGACCGGGCACCTGCTGCTGGTCGGCCATTTCTTCGGCTTCGACGACGACGATTTCGGCAAGACCTTCGCGGTGCTGATCCAGCTCGGCGCCATCCTGGCGCTGCTGTCGATCTATTTCGGGCGGCTGTGGAAACTGTTCCTCGGCATGTTCACCGACCCCGAGGCGCGGCGCTTCGTCATCGGCGTGCTGATCGCGTTTTTTCCCGCCATGGTGCTCGGCGCGCTGCTGTACGGCTTCATCAAGAGCGTGCTGTTCAATGTCTGGATCGTCTGCACCATGCTGGTGATCGGCGGCTTCGTGCTGCTTGTGGATCGACCGGCTCGATCTCAAACCGCGCTATCACGACGCCACCAAATTCTCGCTGCCGATGTATTTCGGCATCGGCGTGGTGCAATGCCTGTCCATGGTCCCGGGCGTGTCGCGCTCCGGCGCCTCCATCGTCGCCGCCATGCTGTTCGGCGCCGACAAGCGAGCGGCGACGGAATTCTCCTTTTGGCTGGCGATGCCGACCATGGTCGGCGCTTTCGCCTATGAAGCGTATAAGAGCCGGGCGGAGCTCGCCGGCGGCAGCAATTTGCTGCTGATCGCCATTGGCTTCGCGGTGTCCTTCATCTGCGGCTGGTTCGTGGTCAAGACGCTGCTCGGCTACGTCTCGCGGCACGGCTTTGCGCTGTTCGCCTGGTGGCGCATCGCCGTCGGCGCGCTCGGCCTGATCGCGCTGGCCATGGGGATGTGAAAGCGGCCTGGGTCTGAGCTAAGATGACGCCGCGCGGCGCCATGTTGCGCGCGCGTCTCATCCTCGAAAGGACCGCTTCCATGGCGAAGAAACAAACGGACAGCGTTTACCGGATTGTCGACGTCGTCGGCGTCAGCGAGAAATCATGGGAGGATGCCGGCCGCCGCGCGGTGGAAACCGCCGCCGGCTCGCTGCGCGATCTGCGCGTCGCCGAAGTCACCAAGATGGACATGCGGGTGGAGAACGGCAAGGTTTTGGCCTTTCGCACCCGCGTCGCGCTGTCGTTCAAATACGAGGCTTGATCGCGCTCGGCGTCATTCCCGCGAGAGGGGGATGATGCCGAATCGGAAGGGCGCTCCAAGTTTTCTTATTTGGCCGCGTTTTCTTGCGGAAAACCGGCGTCCACTTTTCCGAAAAACGCCCCAAGCCGGGTCTTGCGGCGGGTTCGCGTGTTCGGCCACTTCAATCCGGACGACGACCGGACAGCATGAATTCTCCGACCGACGTCTCGGCGTAATAGTCGAGCCCCGCCGCCTCGGCGAACAGATCCAAATCGCCGCCGCCCAACCCGCACGGCGCGAGATTCATCGCCGTCGCCACCAGGTACATCTGCTGATACAGGGCTCCAGTATTTTTCAGGGTCACGGCATAGGCCATCGACTGGTATTTCCAGGCCACGCGCTGGAACCGCGCGGCAAGCGTAATGAGCACGTCGGGCGGCGTGTCCAAACCGGAAGCGCCGCAGGCATCGGCAAGCAACCGTTTCTGCCGCGGGCCGAGGTCGGCCAGATGCTCCAGCTCGTGCGCCAGCGGATCGTAGTGATAAAGCCCCGGTTCGACGCCCGCGCAGCGCGACAGCGTGAGATACAGCTCGAGTTCGTGTATGGCGCCGCCGCCGGCACAGGGGCGTAGCGACGCTTCGTATGGGCTGCCGCGCTCGCGGCCGGCGGGATGCACCTCCTTGAGGCGCGCTGCACGATAGAGAAATTCACCCAGCTGCAGGGCGCTGAGCGGCTCGCCGTGCGTGCGCACCGAACGGCGCGCTTCTGCAACGCGGGAAAACGGTACGTCACCCGCGTCGAGCGCACGCATGTCGGGCCTGTGGAGCGCGACACGCCGCGCCGACACCGGCGGCTTCACCGCCGGCAGCGGCGGCAACGCATCGAGAAAGCGGTACGTGCCGCCGTAGGGATCGTCGTGGCGTCCCAACCGGCTGCGGCTATGGAACAGGAGGTCGTGGAATTCCCACTGGCGCAGCGGCACGCTGTCGTCCTCGGCGATGCGACCATTTTCCGCGCATGCGGACACCGCCTTGCCGTTGGCGAGCAAGGCGATGAATGCCGCGATGGTCGCTGCGTCGAAGTCATGCATGGCCGCCGCCAATTCCGCCGCGGTATGCGGCGCCGCGAGCAGCGCGAGCAGCGCGGCGCCGCGACCGTCATGAATAACGACCCGGGCGCGGCCGAGCGGGCTTTCCACCCGCATCGTGGCGCCCACGCGGCGCAGACACGCGAAGCGCGACAACAGAAATTTTCCGTCGATCGATACGTCTTCGAGACGAAACGCCGGCGCGACCGGCTCCAGCGTCGCGAGCGGGTGACCGCGCGGCGCAAGCGTGTAGCGGACGATACCTTTGCGCTCGATTTCGCCAAGCGCGAAGTAGAGACGGGCAAGATCCACCCCTCGATCCTCGGCACCTGCGCCCATCGCTTCGTTGCAGATGGCGTCGCGGTCCAGGCCGCCGCGCGCAAGGCGGTCGAGCAAGGTCCGGAATGCACTGCCGGGGCGGTTCAGGCGCAAGGCGGCGCCGGAGGGGCCGGCGACGAGGATGTCTTGCCCGTCGTCGCGCACCTCCACGTTCGGCATCAGCTGAAGAGTGTAGAGATGCTGCACGCCGTTCGCCCTAGAAGAAAATCGAAATCGGGTTCAGTTCTTCTTCCCGCAGCGGTTTTTCCAACCAGCCCATCTTGACCGGCACTTCATACAAGCGCCCCGGGGCATAACGCGGCCAGAAATGCCGCAGGCCCGGCACCACCACCTTGACCACCGGCATCCCCACGTCCGCGCGGGTCTGATCCAGCACCAGCATCTCCATGCCCTGCGCCTCGACGATGCTGCGGCAGTGGTCGATGTCCTGCAAAAACTCGCCGCTGTGCTGCATCGGGTAATCGCCGAAACGCTTGAACGGCCGATCCGGGTCTGCCGCCATATAGGGCTGATTGGCAACCGTGGCGTGGCGCAGCCATTCCAGCGTCTCGCCGTCTTCCAGCGACAACTCGCCGCCTTCGCCGGTATGCGCCATGGCCAGCATCTGGTTCATCTCCGCAAAGGCACGCTGCAAAGCGATGCGCGCATCCAGATGGCAGCCCAGGCCGAACAGCAGCCGTTCTTCCTTGCCCTCCATCATTTTCGCTGCCGCCACAAATACCGGAATGCCCAGATCAGTGGTCAAGTCCAACGCCCACGTTGCGCGTTGACAGTGCCGGCGATAGTGCTCCGCCAATTCCAGCAGATAAGGTTCGCCAAAAGTGTCCACGGCTACACCGGGTTTGCGTAGCCGGTTGTACCACCACAAGGCCACCGCATCGCGCTCCACCAGCTCAAAGAAGCCCTGCAAGATCGCTTCTTCCAGCGTGTTGCCCGCTGCGTTGCCGTTGGAGCACCCCATCGAATAGCAGATATTATCGCCCTCGCGCGCCGGGGCGCGGTAGTACACCAACTGCGTCGGCAAATACCTGTGGCGCTGCGCCGTCAAAGACCACAGCGGCGTCCAGTCGATGGGCGCATTTTCATCCAACGGTTCCGGCACCCGGTTGAAACGTGAGTCTTTTTTGTTGCAAGCCTCCCGTTCCGCATACTGCCGCGCGCTGTAGAGCATGACGTCGTTGGGGTGATAGGCTTCGCGATCCTTCCAATCCCGCAAAGCACGCGTTACCCGCAGTTCCCCACCCGTCAACTCGCCGCTATAACGCTCGACCGCCTCGCACAACGCACTCGCCTTGGCCTGGGTCTCCGACATCCCCTTGCCGCTGCTGGCATTGCGCAGGCCGTGCTTGAGATAATCCAGCCGATCCGTTTTCATCGCACGGTTGTGGCCGGCCATATAAACATGGGCGATACCCTCATCCTGGCGCAGCGGCGCCAGCATCCGCACCACGCCGGTAATTGGGCTGACCAGATGTTCGTACTTTTTCAGCGTTGTTTCCGGCGAAACACTGCGGTGCCCGCCGTCGCGCACGAATGCCGCCTTGCCTGACTGAAGCTGCATCGGCCGCATCACGGGGTTTTCCGCCGTGCCACAGGCAGGGCAATGGGGATGACGCACCAGCGCATGGGTCTGCGAGGTCTGCGTCGCCCAATCGAGGCTCAGCACCTTACCCGCCAATCCACCGGCGGCGCCCGCCAAGAACTGCGCCGCCGCGACCGCCGCCATTTGACAAGCCGCAGCCCGTGTCGCGGGCAGCGCGCCCAGCGCCGTGCATGGCGGTGCAGCCAGATTCTTTTTCTCGGCGACGAAGCGATGCACTGCCCGATTGCGCTCCAGCCGCTGGCGCATACACACCCAGCAGCCCGTTTCACCCGGCTGAAACAGCGGCCCCAACCACAACTCGCGCCCCGTCACTCGGACCAACAGCCACGGGCGGTTCGTCCGTAAAGCCGCCGCATTGATCGCCGCGAGATCAGCCCGCAGATGATCATCCGTCAGCACCAGCAACAAGTCGCCCTGTTCCTGCGTGCCGAGCTTGACTCCCGTTGCCTCCAGAGCCGACAGCATCGCTGCGGAATCCGTCTCGCCGACAGTCCGGACGGCCACCCGCTTGTCTCGCAACGCCACCAGCGCGGCGGCCGGCTCAATGCCCGCCCCATGCCAAAACGCCGCCACACTGGCCGGAATGTCCGGGGTCGCCTCGGCCAAATACCCCTTGGCTTCCATTCCGTTCAGGACGTAATACACCCTGGCCGCATCCACCTGACCGGACAGGGCATCGACGATCTCATCCGTACTGCGCCGTCCATCCATCAGCGGAACTATCTTTTCGTAGGCACCGCCGTGCAATGCCTTGGCGGCTTCTTCCGACAGGATCAACACCCCTTCGCCGGGAATCACCTCCACATGCAAGTGGGCTTTGAAAACTGGGGTGTTTATCATCGCATTCCTTGCAATGAATTTATTTGGAACGCCATCATGTCCAGGCCGCGAAGGGCGCTCGAATCAAACATGTGCCACCACGTCACCGGTCGCTGCAACAACCAGGAAATGCGATTTGGTTCGGCAAGTCTGGATGCCTGCCAAACAAGTCTGGACGCCTGCCAAAAGCGTCGCCAGCGATTCAGCCAACGCTGCTCGCCGCAGAAAAAAGCCCGGCGGGTTTGCGCACGCGGGGGAAGCCGATTGTTTCCGCCCGGCCTGCGCAAAAACACCCGCGGGGCTTTCCCCCGGCCAAACCGACCTGTTTGTTGAAAAGGGTTGCCAGGAAACGAAACCGGGTAATCCCATTTCCGCCCGGAGCTCGTCCGCCGCGCCGCCGCCTTCACCACCCCCGATGCCTGATGCCCGAGACGACGAGCATGACTGCGGGTGCAGGAAAGTCGGTATAATTCGCTGCTGGCCGGGTTACGATTACCGATTACAACGACGCTGCGAGTCCGCAACTAGCGTAACGCTCTACTGTGCGCCCGCGGGTGGTTCGCAAATTTCGGAACTCGCTCCAGTACTCGCACACCAGCTCCAAGCCTTCCGACTCGCCGCCTTCTCCACATCAACGTCCGACAAGTCGGTCGGCTTGGCCGGAATGACCAGATAAAACACCTTGTCGTCGTTCTGCACCGCCTTGATCGACAGGCCGGCGGGCACGTCCACGCCTTCCGCTTTCAGCGTTGCAGCCGGGTCGGCCAATAGTTTCTGCTTGAAGCCTTCGTCCGCCCAGCTCTTGGCGATGAGTTGGCTCCATTTCTTGCCTTGCTCTTCTCGGGTCATGGCCGCGGTTCCTTCTCTTTTTCTATCAAAGAAAACAGCTGAAAGCAGTTTTTTGACACCGCCGTCATTTATACGGCGCGAGCACGTGAAATCAGCTTTCGGCGTCGAATTTCGCCGCGACAGCATTCTGCCGCAACAGTGAGGTTGTCAAGGATCGCAGACCGCCGAAGGCGGCGGCGCCATAGCGCGTCGAAGACGCGCGTAACCGCGCTGATGGCGCGTCCTTGACAACCTCACCAACACGAACCACCAGCATCCAAGCGATCAAGGTCGCCACCCGATCAGTTTCAGATTAGCAATCCCCCTAACAGGAATGTGAAATCGGCTCGGGCCTGAGCTAAGATGGTCTTTCGCGGCGCCAAATCGCGCGCGCGTCTTAGCTGCGAAAGGACCGTTTCAATGGCGAAGAAACAAACGGACAGCGTTTACCGCATTGTCGACGTCGTCGGCGTCAGCGAGAAATCCTGGGAGGATGCCGGCCGCCGCGCGGTGGAGACCGCCGCCGGCTCGCTGCGCGATCTGCGCGTGGCCGAAGTCACCAAGATGGACATGCGGGTGGAGGACGGCAAGGTTTTAGCGTTTCGCACCCGCGTCGCGCTGTCGTTCAAGTACGAGGCTTGATCGCGTTCGGCGTCATTCCCGCGCAAGCGGGAATTCATAATCACCGTCGGTGCAGGACTATATGAACCTGTGGCTATGGGTCCCCGCGTCCGCGGGGACGACGGTTACGCCGTGTGCGGATCGAACTGTCCGCTCTTGCGGAAGCGCCACAGATAAGACGGCACGATCGCCGCGATCGATTCCGGTACGATGCCGAGTGCTTCCAGTGTGCGGCCGTCGCGCTTGGCATCGTCTGAAACAATATTGTCGCGCTCAAGCAGTTCGACCTGATCGGGCGTGAGCGGCGGCTTCGGCAGGAACTGCAGCACCATCGCCTGCAATTTCATCAGCGCGAACGGCGCCGGCACCAAGAGCCGGCGGCGCTGGATTGTCGCCAGCGTGAATTCCATCAGCTCCTTGAACGTGCGCACGTCCGGCCCGCCCAATTCGTAGATCGTGCCCGGCTTGGTGTCGCCGTCGACCGCCTTGGCGATGGCCTCGGCGACGTCACCGACGAATACCGGCGAAACCGCGTCAGGCCGCCGCCGGGCAGCGGCAGTACCGGCGCCATGCGGGCGAGCGCCGCGAAGCGGTTGAAGAAATCGTCCTCGGGGCCGAACAGAACCGACGGCCGCACGATCGTGGCCTCGGGCAGCGCGGCAAAAACCCGCCGCTCGCCTTCCGCCTTCGACTGCGCATAGTGCGACGGCGCGTTCGCGTCGGCGCCGATCGCCGAGACATGGACGAGCCGGGCGCCGGCGGCCCTGGCGGCAAGCGCCACCGCCTCGGCGCCCTCGGCCTGCACCGCATCGAACCGCTGCCGGCCGCGCTCGAACAGGATGCCGACCAGGTTGATGACGATGTCGGCGTCGCGCACCGCCGCCGCGACCGACTGCGGATAGCGCACATTGGCCTGCACCGCGTGGATCTGCCCGACCCGGCCCATCGGCCGCAGAAAGCCCGCGAGCTCCGGCCGGCGCACCGCGACGCGGATACGGTACTGCCGCTGCGCCAGCGCCCGCACCACGTGGCGGCCGAGGAAGCCTGAGCCACCGAACACGGTGACGAGCGTCTCGAGCTTGCTTTTTGCGGTCATCGGCGGCGGAAATACAGGATCGCTGGCGAACTGTATAGGGTACTGGAGCGGAGCATGATCTTTTCGGAAAATCGGCGCCCACTTTTCCGGATCATGCTCTAGCCCGTTCCGTTGACAAGCCCAAGACCGCTCCGTACCTATCCCGGCGAGCCCAGGTGGCGGAATTGGTAGACGCACTAGTTTCAGGTACTAGCGCTCACAAGGCGTGGAGGTTCGAGTCCTCTCCTGGGCACCAAGTCAAAATTCGGTTTTGATTCCACTTAGTTTTTTGCCGCAAAAGGCCCATCCGGAAAAAGCCAAGTCAAACCCCAACTGAGTTCTCAGTTGGCGGCATCTGCTTGGACAGGACGCTGCCATATCGATTGCGCGGCTAATGTAGAAAAACACGCACAATATCTGGCCCAAGACTATCTGGCCCAAAACATGCATGTTGTGGAGAGGATCGCGGCCGCAATGGATGTTGCCGGCACATCCATTATCTTGGGACGGCAATGCCGATTCGCAACATCAGACACGTTACGACTTATCATTACAATCAGCCGGTCGCATTCGGCGAGCACCGGATGATGTTGCGGCCGCGCGACGACGACGATCAAAAGGTGATTGCGGCAGAACTCGACATCACGCCCAGGCCGAAACAACTGGCTTGGACGCGGGACAGCCTCGGCAATCATGTGGCGACCGCGCATTTTGTCGACCGGGCCTGCGAGCTGCGCTTCGTCAGCACTATTCGTCTCGACCATGCGCCAGCCGACTTTCGCGCCACCGATATAGCGGATTTTGCCCGCAGCTATCCGTTTGTCTACGCGCTGGAAGATCGGCCCGGCCTCGAACCTTTCATCCAGCCATTGTCGCCGCATCCGGCCATCGATCGCTGGAGCGCTGCGTTCTTCCGCGAAGACGGCTCTGCCGACACGCACGAATTGCTCGGCAACATGACGCGGACCATCAAGCGGACCTTCAAGCACGTCTCGCGGCACGAAAAGGGTATCCAGCCTCCCGTCTGCACGCTCAATCTCGGCAGCGGCAGTTGTCGTGACCTCGCCGTGTTCATGATAGCGGCGCTTCGCGCCCGCGGCATTGCCGCGCGTTTCGTCTCCGGATATCTGCATCTGCCCGATGATGACGACGACGATTGTGCCGCCGGCGGCAACACCCACGCCTGGGTCCAGGTCTACGTTCCGGGTCCAGGCTGGGTCGACTTCGATCCGTCGGGAGGCAGCGTCGGCAATGAAAAACTCATCCGCGTCGCGGTCGCGCATCACCCGCGCGAGGCAATTCCTCTGCAAGGCACCTGGTTCGGGACCGCGGCGGATTACCTGGCCATGAAAGTCGCCGTGAAGGTCACCACGGCAGCGGCGACCCGCGCCTGAGCGAAGTCGCTTCAGATTGAAGCGACTTCGCCCTAGCATTTTGATGGAGCATGATCTTTTCGGAAAACCGGCGTCCACTTTTCCGGATCATGCTTTAAGCGTTCATTCCGCCGGCACTTCATCGGCCCAGACGCGAAACCCCGACAGGGTTCCCGGGCCGAAGGTATGGGTTAGCGGCACGTCCGCGGCGTCGCGGCCCTGCGCGATGAGGATGCGCCCGATCCGCGGCGTATTGTTGCGCGGATCGAACATGTGCCAACGGCCGCCGAGATAGACTTCGATCCAGGCTGCAAAATCATTGGGCGGATAGGGCGGCGGCAGGCCGACATCGGTGAGGTAACCGGTGCAATAGCGCGCCGGGATGTTCAAAGCAGCGACAAAAAGTGATGGCCAGATGCGCGTAGTCACGGCACACACCCCTGCGCTCGGCGTATGTTTCATAGGCCGTTCTGGTGGCCCGGGAATGCTCGTAACCGAACGTTATGTGATTTTGGACGAAGTCGCAGATCGCCTGCACCCGCGGCCAACCAGGCGGCGTGTTGGCGAACAGGCGCCAAGCCTCGTCGGCGAGACGATCGGTCTCGCAGTACCGGCTGCCGAGCAAAAACAGTATAACTTCCGACGGCAAGTCCCGAACTTGGTGCTGCAGAGCGTTCAGATCGATCGGGTCCGGCAGACCTGAGTCACGTATGATGGTGTCCGTGCCGAGGCTGAAATGCCCGCCGGGCGCAACGAGGCGGTTGCACCAATTTCCAAAGCTGTCGCGGTAGCTGGCAACGGGAACCGGAGGGTTCGTGATCAGATAATCCGGACGCTCCAGTTCGGAGGCGCGCGAGAAGTGCACGTTCAACGTTAAAATCATCGGCGTCGGTTGCGGAAATTCGAAGTGGAGCTCGCAACCGAGATGGATACGCATGAGATTTCCGATTCTGGATAAGCAACGCCTCGTAGTCGCACGTGGTTCATTGAATTGACGGGTTGCCGACTGAGGCAACCCTTACGCCACCAATTCGACTTCCCTTGTATCGACCCCTTGGCACGAAGGGCAGCGGAACATCAACTTTTCCGGCCGCACTCCAAGTCTTAAGATCGTGCGAAAGTGCTTCATGGTGTCGCCGCAGGTACGGCACACGATGGTCGGGCTCCTGTCAGGTACCAAGGGCGACCGCTCGATGGCGGGAGTTGAGGGCTTGTAATACGACATGCGCTACTCCGCTGAAACAGGCGGGAGCGTTACCGGACTCTCAGCCACCAACGCCTGGCACAGGGCCGCTGCCGGTGATGATGCATATGTAAGACTGATTAGGACAGTTGCGAGGTTAAGTTTTAGACAGCAGGCCCGGAATTTGGACACCACCAACGGGGGCAATATCGCAAGCCCATGGCGGCCCAAGGAACTTTGTTCCCGTCTCTCCGGTTAAGCGTGCGCGCTCTAACCGCGGCAGCAAGCTTTGCTATGGAGGTCACAAATGGCGCGCGACATAACGGGGCGATCCAAAGCCGTTCCCGCAGCCAGCCTGTTGGCGCTGGCGCTGGGCGCGGCAGCGTTCGGCGCGGTCGCCATCGGGGCGCTGGCGATTGGCCGCCTTGCGGTCGGCCGCCTGGTGATCAAAAAGGCACGTTTCGGCGCGCTGGAGGTCGATGAATTGACGGTGCGCAAGTTGCGCGTTCTTGAGCGTGACGCCAGTAGCCCGCATGAGCGGAGCGACGTGCGGGATAAAGCATGAAGACATAGACCCAGGATATCGTTTCGCTCATCCGGGCTATGCTTGCTATCCCGGCGAGCCCAGGTGGCGGAATTGGCAGACTCACTAGTTTCAGGTACTAGCGCTCACAAGGCGTGGAGGTGCGAGTCCTCTCCTGGGCACCAGCACGACGCCCCATAGTTTTCCAGCCGTCTCATAGTTATTTGATTCAAGTAGAATAATTCGATTCTCCTCGCCCATTGTTCTCCGTGGCGACCCGAACTCGCCTCGTTTTGGCTGCTCGTCTTTTTTCCAAGCGTACTCAATCATGTAGAAACCAATCCGCGTATTCTTGAACCGTCCGACTAGCTTCTGCGAGTTATCGCGATTGACGAGCTCGCGCATGAATCCTCTTCTCGGCGTCGTGTTCGCAATCACAAGATTTGCCGGCCTCTTGAAATCGCTTTAATTTGAGACCTTGACCCGTCCCCCGATAAAGTCGCCGTCCTCGTTGTCGACTTCTGAATTTTTCTCCTTTATTGCACTTTGGACTCGAACCACTCGCCGAACAAAGACTCGATCTGAAATTTCGCCGGCGCCCAACTTTCTCGGTCGCTTACTCGCCACAGCAAAATCTCCTTCACCATGATGTCAGCGGCGGACATTTGGGAGCGCACGGGACTTCCGCTTCTCACCTAAAAACGGCCATTTCGGTTGCAGCGCCCTAAGTGACGCGATGGCCAGGAAGCGACGTCAGATCTATTTACTTCTACCAGGTTGCGCGACTTTAATACGAACTCGGTTAGAAATTTCGGTAAGCCATCGATGCACAATTTTCGTTGATCGATGCCTGACAACAATAGATCCATTGCCCTCATAGTCGAGCGTAGCTCGGTCACCCACGTCCGGGATTTCTTTCTCGAAACACATGTTACCCAGTTCTTTCACCAACTTATGCAAACCGTATACTGCTCTGATTTTTCCTCGCTGCTTTGCACGTAAGAATACAACACCAGCTGAGAATTTGCGCGGCGGCGGAAGATCGCATTCCCCAAATGTCATCAGACGAAACCATGTCGCGCCGAAATCGAAGCCGTGTGCGGCGTTCAGCATACAATCGATCTTGGCTCCGGGCGTACGCGCCGCCACCTCTGAAAGAACAAGCCTTCCATCACAAGTTCGAAACCACTCGAAGTGTGCATAACCGCTGCTCATTCCCAAGACAGACAAGGCTTTAGCTACCTTCGAACGCACATCCTGAAACTGAATATCATCGATTTCGCGAGCGATCAGTGCTCGCCACTGAATGCTCAAATCCAGATTTGCGGCAAGAGGCGTTGGCGTATATTGCGTGATAGAGCTCCATACCATCTTGCCATTCATACAAATCGCGTCGCATGAATATTCTTTGCCGTCTATGAACTCCTCAGCAAGCGCGATGGCGCATCCATGCGATTTGATCCTATTTAGCGCCTTGCTAATCTCCCGATCGTGATTAATTCGGAAGGTATTCACAGCTCTCGCGCCGGCGCGCGGCTTCAGAATGATCGGATATCCTACCCGTGTCGAGAATCGGCGGACCGCCTCAACGGTCGGCACTAAAGAAAACTTGGCGACAGGCAGTCCATGTTTGCGCAATACCTCTTTCATTCGCAATTTGTCATGGAAGTTCTCGGCTACAGCTGGCTTCATTCCTTCAATATTTAGATGCTTGCGTACTGAGGCGACTGGCATCTGCAGTTCTTCGGCCTGCACGACAAGGCTCCTTACCGGTCCGTGCGCATTTATAATTTTTTCGACAACCCCGGTAAGTACCGCGACGTCGGTGACATCCGGAATTCTGTAAAACCCAATCAGCATTTTTTTTGTCGATCGTTCCAGCGAACTGGCTGCTCTTGCCGTTACCACGGCTAACCTTACATCCTCCATAGAGGAGGCGTTTATTATGAACTGTTCTATCTCCTCATAAATCCAAGGAGTGATGAATATAGCGAGCGCCGGAGACATCTTCTTAGCTGGCATTGAATTCTTAGCTGGCATTGAAAACCTGGAAACAGAAGCCCCAAGTCAATTAGAGCACACCATCCATTAAACACCACGGCGCGGAGCGCATCGTGAGCCCTTTAAAGACAACCGAACAGCGGCCGCCTGTAAATAAAGCAAAAGTCGTTGAACCTAATGGGCCATCCAGGATGTATGTAAGCGGCTTTTCTCCCTCATGTCTCAGTTCGACTCGATGACCCTGCAGATAGACATGGATCCGACAGTCATCCTTATGCGACTTAACTGGCCCGCTTGCCGCGTAGCTCTGCGGGACCCAACCATTGAGATCAAATGCGCCAGCGATGTAGCCTAACGATGCGTCTCCGAGCCCAACTGCTACGCAAGTGTCTCGAAGCGATCTATATCCAAGCAACAAGCCAGCACGAACGTAGCTTGGTTCATGACCCTCGCCTTCTTCAGTCGAACTTGCACACACAATTCACCTTCCACAAACGGCGTCTTGGACGCACATACCCCAATGGGGCCCTTCCTTTCGCCGCAATAATTAGCCTTCCCAGGCGAGCTTATGGACCACTTACCGCTCACGGGCGTTAAGTCCAAAATCGGTTCCCAAACCCGCGTCATTTTTGGCTCCTCCATAAGTCAGTGCTCGGGCCACATTGATCGCTTAAGTAAGCAACGCCAATTTTGGACAGTCCAACGCTCAACACATTCAAATGTTGTTCAGCAAAGACCTTCACAAAATGCGCTGTGTGGTAGGCAATCGTTCTCAGGCCATCGCTCGAGATGAACCATACCCCTCGCTCATCGTGATATTGCCCGATGTTGTGATAGCCGCAACGGCGGTAATATAACTCTCTAGCAGCCGTCGCTTCCGGGCCCGTATGGTAAGTCCCTACAAGAAATGGGCACGCCGACTTGCAAATCGCCTCTGCGACGGGCGTCAATGCATTCATGTTGCCAATGCTATTAAAAGGAAAGAATAGGAGCGCTCGCGATGTTTTTTGAAGCTTAAGTTCACTTAGGATTACGTGCAATTGCTCTGCTGGGCCATTCACGAACTTGAATTTTTTCCCGTCCAGCCCAAGCCGATTGATCTGTTTATTTCCCATTCTTATATATCGCTCAATTAGATCAACACCTATATATCTCTTTCCAGTCTCCACCGCCCACTCAAGATGACGACCATGCATTGACCCTACTTCCACCAAAGTATCATAATGTCGAGCAACAGAATTTAGGATGTTCCTTTCAGCGTCTAAATACAAGTCTATATCATGGGTAAAGCACGATGGATCTATTAAGCGATCTGCGATCTTCCTATCGTAAAATCCATCTCGATCTAAGCGCATTGCCGTTACTACTGTACGATAGCCACGTTCGCCGGATTGCCCGATCCTACGGCATACAGTCCCAAAAGATTCGTCGCGACCTTTAGCTCGTCCTCAAGGCCGTCAGAACCCGAGAAGGCGATAATGAGCATCATGATTTCGCGGGTATTAGAAGTAATCATCGTTCGTTCCGAATCACTTGTGGGGCTACCAAAAGGTCCGATTTCATCTGAGAACACTGGTAGAGCGGTGAGGTCTATCACTTCCTTTCCAATACCCTTATATGATTCACCAGACTGACCGATCCTAAAAGTCACGCGACCGACGATGCGAGTCAGATCATATGAACCAACTGAATGTAGCGAGCGCAACGAAATCAAGTTGTTAATATCCACGACAGAATTAATCTGATACAGCCCCCCTCCTCTCAATATTCTTCGCAAGAGCGCCTCCTGTGAACCTCGAAAACGAGCCGGATCTTTCCCTAATTTCCGGTACGCCGCTCTAAGTGCTTTTATGTTCGCTTGCTCGGGAATTGCAGCTGGGTTGAGACACCTTTGAAGTTCTTCAATCCTCGCGCTGACCTGTTCCCACAGTTGATCGTCCTTTGCCTTTACTTGTACCATCGCCTGAATGACGCCGAGAGCCAATCGCGGCGCAATTTCTTTCAGAGATCGATCAATTGAAACCATCACAATGTCAGCCATTGTAGACCCCAGTTTCCGCGAACCTAAACTTCATTTGAGAGTTGAAGGTATTGACTCTTAATCTGCTGAAGCTCTTCCAAACTTGCCATCTCACAGCCTGGAAGACAGAAATTCGTCGATGCCTCACCAAAGACAGTTTGAATGATGTCTAAGCGCGGATCATTGAAGTCCACTGGCCAACGGTCAAAAGTGTACGACTGCGATTCCGAGCGTGATCGCATCGGATGCATCACGGCCCAATTCAGGCTCACCACTCGTGGTTGGCCTAATCGACGCTGCCAAGCGGCGATCTTTCGTAGCAAGCTAAGTCTTAAATCCTGACTTTCTCCGAGCCCAAACAACACAGAAACTCCGGTATCAACATTATTCGCTCTCAACTCTTCGATCGCGAGCTCAACTCGATCGATCCAGCCATTCCCTGATTGTCGCTTGATTGACGTGCTATACTTTGCCATTGCCGCGGCAATCGCATCATCATTGGTTTCAATTCCCATAAATACATAGCAAAGCCCGCGTTTCACTAGCTCTGAAATGAGACGCTGCCGCTTTGGATCGAGGACCATATCAGTCGTAAACTGCCCGCCAAATTTTATCCGCGTCCCTAACTGATCCAGTTCTCGGCAAAATTGCTCTAGAGCAGCAGGGGCCCCCTGCAAAAGAATGGAGTCCTCAATGAACACGCTCAGTGAGTCTATATTGTTATTTTCCGCAACGCGGGCCAGACGAGCAATTTGCCGGGCCAATCTTTGACCCGCGGTTTTCAGCCCTTTGACTGAGCCATTAATATCCGCACTCTCACTACAGAAGTAACAACGATGAATGCACCCCTTGCTAGTATAACTGTAACCATGCGCAGTGAACTTTCCGGGCAAAATTGGAAATCGGGCGTTAATTGGATATTTTTCGTACACGATCGGATAGTCGTCCGGGCGTGCAGGCTCACCAGCGCTGCACAAGTATTTGAGCGATCCTTCTTCGAACCAAAACAATGCCCAATCGCCGGGCGCGTTGCGTAGTGAAAGCCTTAAGTGTTCGACGATCTTTTTAATTCGATCAACGCGCGTTATGCCCGCGTCGTCAGTTTGCGCGACAGCCTCTCCTATTTCGGCGATGACCTCCTCTCCATCGCCAGAGACGAAGAAATCGATTTCTTGATTTGCGTGATGAGAAAAAGCTCCGGGATGGATGTGCACGCCCTCTCGGTCGACCCACATAGTTTCGGTAACGTGCTTACCTCCGAGCACTATAAGTGCTTCTACGCATTTCGACTTTCGAATAAACTGAGCCGCAAGTATTGCTCCGTGGGCAGAGATCGTCATGGCGCCCAAGAGGATCAAGTTAGGATCATAAGTGTTTAGCCTGTGCTGAAGCCAAGTCTCGGCTGTATTCCAATCATCAGCTATTCCCACGCTGTCGGTCCGAACGAACGATTCACTCCAAGCCGATCTGCTCCACGCGCTCAAGTTATCACTCAGGCGAAGGAATGCGCCGCGAAGCGCGTTCAGAAGGCTAAATGGCGTCCGGCTAGAGAGAGCCTTTGGACTTCCAGTGCATCTGATGGGCCAGTGCGGCACACTTAATGCAAGCGGGCGGAGTGTCGACGACATTGCCAAAGCTCTGTGGCAGCTTTTGCGCGCATAATCAAAACGCCGGCCGAGGCCACCTTGTCGCGACTGTCGTGCTACGAATTCTCGCTAACCTATTGGTCACGATACGCTATTTAACCGCAGTTACCGGTCCAAAGCACGTTGGGATTTTGCTCCCGAAGCAACACGCACCGTCTCCCTCTTCGCTGGAAGTGTAAGTCGAGTATCTTAGTCCAGCAAGTTGAACTGAGATATGTCCACAACATAAGGAGGTTGGTAGTGCCAGCTCGCAGTCGGCGCTCAGTCTCAAATCGGATACGAACCGCCATTCTCACCGTCTGTGATCGGAGACCACGCATGGTCGTGACGCACACCGTGAGCTGAGCCCCTTATCTCATTCAGCGATGAGGGGAGTCCTGGCTTCATGCGCGCTGATCGTTTACTTTGAATGTCCGCTGTTGCTCCAGAAGGGTCGCCTCAGGCCGGAAACAGCAAGCCGAAGATTAACACCCGAGACCGCGCGGCGCCGAGGAAGAAATTTTCTGCGAAATAGTGTAGGCGGGGTGCCGTTAACGGCCAAAGAGGACTCGGACCACTCATGCGATTTGGGCGAGGATACGTACGTGGGTACAAGCGATTTCCGAACTTGAGATTCTAACGTTGCTACAACAGCTGACCTCTCCGATGCGAGTCCTCTCCTGAAACCAATAAGGTGTTTCATCACAGCACGGTGTGCACGGCGATGCTTGCGGCAAGCGCCGGCTGGATCGCCGCCTGCACGCTGCTGCACGGTCGCTTGCCCTGGCGAACATGTGCGAGGCTTCGATCAGTGCGCGATAACGTTGCTATTGCTCGAACAACGCTTGTGCCTACCCGGCGCGGCGGGCGCAGTCCTCTAGGCCCCATCCTCGCGATCGGAATTGTCCTGCGCGTTGCTGCCGCCGATGATGAAGCGCAGCACGCCCTGCCAGTCGCGGAACAGGTCGTCATAGCTGTGCAGACGGGGGTCGCTGCGATCGTCCAGGACATAGTGTCGGGCGTCCGTCTTGGTGATCTTGCCCATCCAATTGTCGCCGCGCGTCTCACCATCCGCGGAATCGGCCACGTTGACGTAGTCGGGCCGGCTTGCCGCCCAATAGTAGCAGGCGCATTCGCGATAGTCGTTCTGCCACGGCGAGCACAGTCCCTGGGTCAGTTCGCCGGGATCGGCCAGCGCGCGTGCGATAACCGGTTGCGGTGTCGGTTGGCCGGCAACGTCGGCGACTTCAAAAAAGCGCCGCACCTCCAGCTCCCGGTACAGCAATGACTTTGGATCTTTCTTGTCGAAGAGCACTTCGTCGTCCGACTTATGAAGCGTGAAGCCGCAGCGGACTTTTTGTCCTTGCTTGCCCATGATGCGCGCAAGACTGTTCGACCATTCCATGAAAGAAACGCCGTTCGGATTGGAGCCGGTACTGAGCGGTTCCGAGCCGGAATTCGGATTGACTACGCCGCTGGTCGCCACGCCGGTCGCAAGATCGTCGACGAGGACCAGCCGGTGGTGAACCAGATCCCCGAAAGCGGGGTCCTCGGCTTCCAGCACATAGTTGTTGTTTTCGATCAGCACGATGCCGACGAACATGCGCCGCCAGATCGCGCGAAAGTCCATCTCCAGGCCGGGGAAGCAATTCGAGATCGCGGAAACGGGCTGGGTGTTCGGCGGATTGCCCCGGCCGCGAAAATGCAGCTGCGCGGTGAGGTTTTGCGGCTTGATCTTGGTCATGGCCGGTGTCCGTGTTTCGGGGCGGAAAACATCGTGCCCACGGCGTTCTTGACGATGGTGTCGATCTGCCGTCGGGTCAGGGTCAAGAGGCGCCCGTCGGCGCCCCGCATCATCGCCGGCATCTTGCGCCGGCCGGCATCCGACAGATCGCCGATATCCTCCGGCTGACGCAGCGTCTGGGCAAACCACGCTCCGGTGCCGCTGCGAAGCGCCGCCAGGATGTTCTGGTGCAGCGCCAACAGCGCGTGATTGTCGACGGAGGTCGGCGTCATGATCGGCTGGAAGTAGCGGCTGAAATCGTTGCTGTCCTGCCGCACCATGGTGCTCGCCGCATTGATGCGACCTTCGATGATGTTGCCGTTCATTGCGGCGGTGTTCATCAACCGCACCAATTCGATGGCGCGGCGCACGATCTCTTCCGCTTCCCCGAGCGTCACGGTCGCAGCGTCGACTGTGTCGCCGAGCAGGACCTGGTCGAGTTCGTCCGCTACCGTGCGGATCGGAATGGAATCAGGTGCAAATGTCGGCGGGCCGGCGGCAATGCGGGCGAATGTGGTCAGGGTCTTGCCGGCGATCGCCAGGGTCACCGTGACGATGCCGTCGCATTCGTCGTCGAGATAACCCCAGCTGATCTGGTCGCCGGAGTCCGGATCGCTGTAGCCGGCGTAAATCGCCGCCGGGTTCGTGCGTTGCGGAGCGGGCGTCGTGCTGTCGTCGAAACCGCGCCACTTGCCCTTTTTTGGATCGTAGAGAACGCGGTCGGGCGGGATGATCGAATCGTGAACTTCGACGACCTTATTGAAATCGTCGACTTGTTTCCGCTTGGTGGAGGAGCCGTAGACCCAGCCGTGCGCCGGCGTGAAGCGCAGGCGAATTTCCGGAAACGCCTCGGTCGGCTTGATGTATTGAACGAAGCCGAGCGGCAATATCTTGCCGTCAAAGAAATTTGCGCAACGCCCTTCGAGCGGGTGCGCGCGGTGATCGCTGAATTCGGCTTTGGCCTCGATGCGATCGTTGGCAACCGACGTTCTGCGGAAAATCTTGAGATTGCCGACCTCGACGCGCCATTTGAGCGACGACGGCTTCAGGTCGTGCTTCGCCAACAGCGCAAGCGTCAACGGTTCGAGCGTGTCGTCCGCGGTTCGTGCGAAGACTTCGAGGAACGGGGCGACAGGCCGGATGGCGCCGCCGTCGCGGAACCGGACACGCTCGGGCCGATAGCATTCCGTGATTTCACCGGTCTTGCGATCCACGCGCAACGTCTCCGCACCCTTGATCTGGCGAAAGCCGAGCGCGTCCGTGTCGTCAAGCGCGAGATCGTAGTTCTCCAGCGGCGTCTCCGACGCGCCCAGGCGTCCGATCGCAAACGGCGGCAGGATTCGCAGTTCCGTGATGGTCATATCGCGCTCCTGACTGTGCGCATGGTGAAGCCATCGCCGCTTCGCATCATGGCGCCGATCGCGGCAATCGCCTCCCGATCGAGTCCGGCCAAACTTTTCAGGTAATCTCTTTCTTGCGCGTCCGCTTGCGGCACGATGGTGCCGTTGAGCGTAAGCGATGCTTCCAGCAGGTCCATGTGCAGGCGCCAGCAATCACGCTCAGCGGCGGGCAACGCGACCGCGTAGGGCATTTCGAACGGCGGCCCGGCGCGCAGATCGTTTTGCGGCAGATCCAGCGGCAGCTTCATGATGATTTTGGCGATCACCCGCAAATTGTACATCTCGCCGAAGGTCCGGTGGACGATCATGCCGCGCGCCTCGGTATCGGGATGATGGGGACCGGCGCCGGAAAGCCGGAAGGCGTGGGACAGGTACAACAGCAGCATGCGGTAGCGCAGATTGAACAGGTCGCCCCAATACCGGGACTGTCTGTCGGCGATGAAATTCGTATCGGGAATCGGGATTTCGCCGCCCATCGTGCGGGGGTTGCGCGCCACATTGACCGTCGGCGACCAGTCGGCCGTGGCCTTGGGAAATTCACGATAGATTTGCAGGAAGCGCCGGAAATGCGACGTCTGGTCGATATCGGGATCGATATCGGCGGCTTCGCCCTGCTCGGCGACCGCTTCCAGAGCCGCCACGGCGCTGGCGCGCGAATAGGCGGTCATGATCAAGAGGTCGGGCGTTTTGCTGGCGGGCGTGAGTGTCGCGCCGCGCGCGCCTTGGCGGTAGGCGCGGCCCCATTCATCCCACGACGCTTGATAGGGCAGCGTGTCCGCCTGGAACAGCGCGTCAGGCAGCAGCGATTCGTCGCCGATAACTTCGATCATGAGACGATATAAGTCGCCGACTCGCTTGACCGGCACAGCCTGGCCGGCCGTGGCCAGGTCGATGATTTCCTGTTTCTCCTTGGCCGAGACATCGGAGGGCCATTTTTCCGGGCTCTCGGTCACGATGTAGCGTGCAAGCGACGCGCGGCTGAGCGGTTCGAGCGCAAATTCGAAAGGATAGAATGGCGCGTCCCAGGGGTAGTCGTTGCGGTCGAGATTGAGCGGTCCGCCGATCAGGCGCAGGATATTCTGCACGCTGATGAAGTGAGCCATCTCCTCCTTGGCGATGCCGAGGACGGTCTCCTGCCAGCGCTGAACATTCGGACGCTGCGCATCGGGGACTTGCGCGCCGCCAAGCGAATAGGCGGCGTAGAGATATTGCACCATCAACAGGTGTTCGATCTCGGCCGCGATATGAAGAAGGTAGACCGCGTAGTCGTGTCCGGAGAAACCGGACGGCAGCGAGAACGGCTCCTTGCCCGCAACCGCGAACATCGCTTTCGGCGCGCGCGCGGGCGCTTGCGGCTTGAACAGCCATTCCAAGTTTTTTGCGATGCGGGTGCGCACGGCGGAACCCTCCAATCGTCGACGAAAATGGAAACGCTTAAGGCTACTTCGTCCGCGCCTGGCCGGCTTCGAGGTCGCCGCCGCTCCGCCGTTCACGAAGCCGGGCCGCGGCGTTGGCGCCGACAGGCGCCATTGCCGCAGTCATCACCTCGTCTCGAGCGGCGCGACGCCAAGCAGTCCCGTGCCGGAAGGCTGCGCCTTAGAATTGCGCAACTTAAACGCGTTTTCAAGCTGGTCTTCGGAATTTCGTCCCGATGCATCCCAGCCGGCTGATTGGCGTCACACTCTCTTCAAGACAATTCAGCGGCCGACATCGACCGTCACGCCACCGCCGATTTTGACGCATGCATCGGTGCCGGGGATATTTCTGAAGCCGGCGCCATAGGCTTCGCAGGTTTTCACATGTCCGGCCGGGTGCGACTTCGTGGCGACCGTCGGTGGCGATGTCTTGGTCAGCGATGTCTTGGCCTGCGCGGCCGGGTTTGGTTGCGTCAGGGTCTGAGCGAGGCCCGATGAAACGACGGTGGCCAGCGCGACCGCTGTTGCCAAGACGATCCGTGGGCTCATCAGCTTCATTCCCATAGACTTTTCGCTGGCCCATTTTTCGCCGGAGCGCCGCCGCTCCATACCCATCCTACCACCGCCGATCGCGAGCGTCTTTTTTGACGCGCCCCGGCGACTGCGATATTCAGGGCGCCGCATGACCATCCGCCTGCATCGCGGCGATTTGCCGGACCCGTCCCGCTATACGGGCGCGATCGCGATCGATACCGAGACCATGGGGCTCGATCTGCAACGCGACCGGCTGTGCGTGGTGCAGCTGTCGCCCGGCGACGGTTCCGCCGACGTCGTGCAGATCGCGCCGCGCGCGGCTGATGCGCCGAATTTGAAGCGGCTCTTCGCCGACACGCGGCTTCTGAAAATCTTTCACTTCGCCCGCTTCGATCTCGGCATGATCGCCAAAACCTTCGGCGTCATGCCGGAGCCGGTCTATTGCACCAAGATCGCGTCGCGGCTCACCCGCACCTACACCGACAAGCACGGCTTGAAGGACCTGGTGCGCGAAGTGCTCGGCCACGAAATCTCCAAGCAGCAGCAATCGTCCGATTGGGGCGCGACCGAACTGACCGAGGCGCAGACCGCCTACGCCGCCGCCGATGTGCTCTATCTGCATGCGCTCAAGGCGCGGCTCGACGCCATGCTGGTGCGCGAGGGCCGCACCGAACTGGCCGCGGCCTGCTTCCGCTTCCTGCCCGATCGGGTGCGGCTCGATCTCGCCGGCTTTGCCAATGAGGACATTTTCGCCCATTCCTGAGCCTCGGCGCTTGCGTCGCGGGCCGGCCCGGCGCCGGCAATGACTTGTAAAGGCTACGAAATAGCCGGCCCCGCCCGGGCCACATTCGCAGGCGACTTTGCCTGGGCAGAACCGCTAAAATGAGCGCTCTGCCGGCCGAATCGGGGGCACTGGCGGCAACGGCCAGAGGGACGATGACGTGAGCACTGCCTACCCTGCCGACGCTGCACGGGACGCGGCCTTCGCCACCACTTCGGCGCCACGTCGCGCGGCGACGCCGACGGCGCCTATCGGGCGGCGCAGCGGCACAGCCGGTATGTGCGTGCGCTTGCGCGTGATCGTGCTGGCCGGGATCGCCGTGGTTCTGCTCGGCGTGATGGCGGCCAACTACATGCCTTCGGTCGGCGCAATCCGCCTGCCCGGCGAGCTCGGCAAGCTGGTGATCAAGGGCACCAAGATCACCATGCAGGCGCCCAAGCTCACCGGTTACACCAGCGATTCCCGCCCCTATGAGTTCACCGCGGAAACCGCGAACGCAGGACATCAACAAGCCCGACCTGGTGGAGCTGCAGCATCTGCACGCCCGGCTGCAGATGGAAGACAAGAGCACGGTGGAAATGACCGCGCCGTCGGGCCTCTACGACATGAAGGCCGACAAGCTGGTGCTCAACGAGGACATCGCGCTGGCCTCCTCCACCGGCTATGCGGCGCGCCTGCAAGAGGCTGTTGTCGACATGCACAGCGGCAATGTGGTTTCCGACAAGCCGGTCGCGGTGAAATTGCTCAATGGCTTTCTCAATGCCAAGCGCATGACCATCAGTGAAAACGGCGACGTCATCCATTTCGACGGCGGGGTCTCGATGGTGCTGCATCCGGACCAGGATCCGGACAAAGCAAAAACCCAATGATGCGCCGGCTGTCCCTCTGTGCCGTGATGATTGCGCTCGTGGCGCCGGGATTGGCCGTGGCGCAGGCACCGCGGCCCGCGTCGGCGCCGCCGGTGCAGAGCCTGATCCAGGGCCAGGACAAGGATCAGCCGGTCCAAATCCAAGCGGCGTCGCTGGAAGTACGCGACAAGCACAACATGGCGACCTTCTCCGGCGGCGTTCAGATGGTGCAGGGCGATACCACGATGAAATGCCAGAAACTGGTCGTGTTCTACGGCCAGGAGGTCGGCATCGCCCCGTCCGCCGCTCCGGCGCCGACCGGGCCGAAAGGCGCGCAGAACATCCGGCGCATCGAAGCGCGCGGCGGCGTCACCATCATCACCAAGGACCAGTATGCTAGCGGCGATCTCGGCGTCTATGACCTCATTGCCAACACCATCACGCTGACCGGCAATGTCGTCGTCAGCCATGGCAAGGGAAAAACCCAATGACGCGCCGGCTGTCGCTCTGTGCCGTGATGGTCGCGCTGCTGGCGCCGGGATTGGCCGTGGCGCAGGCACCGCGGCCGGCGGCCGGGCCGCCGGTGCAGAGCCTGCTCCAGGGCGGCCAGGACAAGGATCAGCCGGTCCAGATCGAAGCGGCGTCGCTGGAAGTGCGCGACAAGAACAAGATGGCGACCTTCTCCGGCGACGTTCAGGTGGTGCAGGGCGACACCACGATGAAATGCCAGAAGCTGGTGGTGTTTTACGGCCAGGAGGTCGGCATCGCCCAAGCTGGTGCACAAGGCGGCGCTCCGGCGCCCGACGCCAAGCCGGCGCCGACGTCGGCGCTGCCCGGGCCGAAAGGCGCGCAGAACATCCGGCGCATCGAAGCGCGCGGCGGCGTCACCGTCATTACCAAGGACCAGAACGCCAGCGGCGATCTCGGCGTCTATGACCTCATTGCCAAGACCATCACGCTGACCGGCAATGTCGTGGTCAGCCAAGGCCAGAACGTCATCCATGGCGAGCGCGTCGTGGTCGACACCGTGACCGGAAACGCCCGCGTCGAATCCAACAACCAGGGCGGCGGCGCCACGCCGAGCCGCGTCCGCGCGCTGATCCAGCCGAACCAGGGCCAAAACGGCGGCGGCAATGTCATGACGATCGGCCCGGGCGCGCCGGGCAAGCCGAACTGATGAACCTCCCTCCCCTTTTGCACGGCAAAATCGGTTAGAATTGCCGGCCTAAGTCACAATCATCGACGATTCGCCTCGACAATTCGACGACGAGCCTCACGAGATTGGTGCGTTGGATATTCTTTCCTATTTTCGCCGCTCAAAACCTCTGGCGCCGCACGCGCCGGAAGTCGACGATTTCGGTGATGTCGCCATCGATCTCAAAACCATCGGCGGCGAGATCAACGGCACCTATCTCGACATTGCAAGCTCGCCGGCGCCGGAAAAGAAGACCCGCAGCAAAGCGCCGGAGCGGCCGCCGCGCGAGCGTTCGCCTGAACGCCAGCCGGAACGACCACCCCAATTCGACCGTCAACCAGAGCGCCAACCGGAGCGGCCGCCCGAACGCCAATTCGACCGGCAACCGGAACGCCAGCCCGAGCGGCAAGCCGAGCGTCAACCGGCGCCGCAGCGCGAGCAGCGTCCGCCGCGGCCGCGCCGCCGCAGCGAGGGCAACGGTGCGTTCCCGGGCGGCGAGCGCCGGGGCGTGCTTGCGGTCCACGGCGTCGAGAAGAGCTTCGTCGGACGCATGGTGGTCAAAGGCGTCAGCCTCTACGTGCGCAAGGGCGAAGCCGTCGGCCTGCTCGGCCCGAACGGCGCCGGCAAGACCACCGTGTTCTACATGGCGACCGGCCTGATCAAAGCCGACAAAGGCCGCATCGAGCTCGACGGCCGCGACGTCACCAAGCTGCCGATGTATCAGCGCGCCCGGCTCGGCATCGGCTATCTGCCGCAGGAAGCCTCGATCTTCCGCGGCCTCAATGTCGAGGAGAACATCCG
Source organism: uncultured Alphaproteobacteria bacterium (assembly GCA_963831975.1). Taxonomy (GTDB): domain Bacteria; phylum Pseudomonadota; class Alphaproteobacteria; order Rhizobiales; family Xanthobacteraceae; genus BOG-931. The sequence goes on along the minus strand of CAWHSO010000001.1, from coordinate 470,594 downwards.
CTCCGTGCTCGAAGTGGTCGAGCCCGACGCCAAGCGGCGCGAGCGCGATCTCAATTCGCTGCTCGAGGAATTCAACATCGCCCGGCTGCGCAAGACGCCGTCGATCGCGCTGTCGGGCGGCGAGCGCCGCAGGGTCGAGATCGCGCGTGCGCTGGCGTCGCGGCCGAATTACATGCTGCTCGACGAGCCGTTCGCCGGCATCGATCCGATCGCCGTCGGCGACATCCAGACCTTGGTGCGGCACCTGACCAATCGCGGCATCGGCGTGCTGATCACCGACCACAATGTGCGCGAGACCTTGGGCCTGACCGACCGCGCCTACATCATCTATTCCGGCGAAGTGCTGATGGAGGGCCGCGCCGACGACATCGTCAACAATCCTGACGTGCGCCGGCTCTATCTGGGCGAGGAGTTCCGGCTCTAGGCAGAGCTTTAAGCTTGCCGGAAATCGGCTAGCGACAGCGCAAAAGGATTGCTGTACAAGGGGCAGACAAGCAAGAATCGGACCAGATTACCCCGTTTTCATGGCGCTGACCCAAAAACTCCAGATCCGGCAAAGCCAAGCGCTGGTGATGACGCCGCAGCTGATGCAGGCCATCAAGCTGCTGCAGCTGTCCAATCTCGACCTGGTCGCCTATGTCGACGCCGAGCTCGAGCGCAATCCGCTGCTCGAGCCCGGCAATCGCCGACGGCGAGGCGGCGCCCGGCGCCAACGGCGCGCAAGCAGCCGACAAGCCGGCCGAGGCCGGCGAGATTTGGAACGGCAGCGACGGCGCGCCGAACGGCGAAGCCAAAACGGAGCGCGCCGAAGACCACATCGACGACACCTCCGCCCGATGACTCCGCGCCGGGCCGCCAGCGCACGCGCCGACGCGCCGGGCGGCTATTCGGAATGGGCCAGCGTCGGCTCCGGCGGCCGCGACGACGGCGACTACAACCTCGAAGCTTTCGTGTCGGCGGAAACGACGCTGGCGGATTGGCTGCGCGAGCAGCTGACCTTGGCGATCGTCGATCCGGTACGGCGCATGATCGGCAACTACCTCGTCGATCTGGTCGACGAGGCCGGCTATCTGAGCAGCGACTTGGCGACGGTCGCGGAAAAGCTCGGCACCGGCGTCACCGAGATCGAGGCCGTGCTCGGCATCCTGCAAAGTTTCGATCCGCCCGGCGTCTGCGCGCGCGATCTCGCCGAGTGCCTGGCGATCCAGCTCAAGGAGCAGAACCGCTACGACCCGGCGATGGCAGGCCTTGATCACGCGGCTCGATCTGTTGGCGCGGCGCGATTTCGCCGCGCTGAAGAAAATCTGCGGCGTCGGCGACGAGGATCTCGCCGACATGATCGCCGAAATCCGCCGCCTCAATCCGAAGCCCGGCCTGGCGTTCGGCTCGGCGCTGGTGCAGCCGATCGTGCCGGACGTTTTCGTGCGGCCCGGGCCCGACGGCGGCTGGATCGTCGAGCTCAATTCCGACACGCTGCCGAAAGTCCTGGTCAACCAGAGCTACTATGCCGAAGTGTCGGCGACGACGCGGCGCGACACCGAGAAATCCTACCTCGCCGAATGCCTGCAGAGCGCCACCTGGCTGGTGCGCGCGCTCGACCAGCGCGCCCGCACCATCCTGAAAGTCTCCAACGAAATCGTCCGCCAGCAGGATGCGTTCTTCGCCCGCGGCGTCGAGCATCTGCGCCCGCTCAATCTCAAGACCGTCGCCGAAGCCATCGGCATGCACGAATCGACGGTGTCGCGCGTCACCGCCAACAAATACATGGCGACCAGCCGCGGCATATTCGAGCTCAAATATTTCTTCACCTCGGCGATCGCGGCCTCCCACGGCGGCGAAGCGCATTCGGCGGAAGCGGTGCGCCACCGCATCAAGCAGTTGATCGACGCCGAGCCGGCCAGCGACGTTTTGTCCGACGACACCATCGTCGAGAAGCTGCGCGAGGCCGGCATCGATATCGCGCGGCGCACGGTCGCCAAATACCGCGAGGCGATGCGCATTCCGTCGTCGGTGCAACGCCGGCGCGAAAAGCAAAGCGCGGCCGCGGATTGATCCTAGTCGTCATTGCGCGGAGCAAAGCGACGAAGCAATCGAGGCGGAGCCCGGGAAAGGCTGGATTGCTTCGCTTCGCTCGCAATGACGGTTGGCTATGCTCCGTCCCACGCGAGCCGCGTTGACACCACCCGTCCGGATACCTAGCTCAAGTGAAGCGGGGATCATGCTGTAGCGGAGGCTGGCATGTCATTTCGCATTTCCGGACAGAACCTCGATGTCGGCGAAGCCTTGCGCGACCGCATCAACGACCGCGTCGCCGAGGCCATGGCCAAATATTTCGACGGCGGCTATTCCGGGCACGTGACCTTGGCGCGGGACGGTTTCGGTTTCCGCACCGAATGCGCCATCCATCTCGATTCCAAGATCACGCTGCACGCCGAAGGCATGGCGCCCGACGCCTATGCCAGCGCCGACCAGGCGGCGCTGCGGATCGAGAAGCGGCTGCGCCGCTATCATCGCCGGCTCAAGGATCATCGCGCCGAGCGCGCCGACGACCGGACTGCGATCGATGCCGCGAGCTACATCATCGCCGCGCCCGAGCCGGAGAGCGAGACCGAGATCGACGGCTTCACGCCGGTCATCATCGCCGAATCCACCACCCGGCTGAAGCAGCTCTCGGTCAGCGACGCGGTGACGGAACTCGACATGACCGGCGCCCCGGTTCTGGTGTTCCGCCACGCCGCCCATGGCGGCATCAATATCGTCTACCGCCGCGCCGACGGGCATTTCGGCTGGATCGATCCGCCGGCCGCGGCGGCCGCGGATGCCCATTGACGCAGGCGTGGCCGCTCCCTATGGTCCGCCGCCCTTGCGACGCATGAGCCGAAATCGGGCGACGATTTTCGGAAACGATCATGCCCAATGACAGTTAGGGTACAGGTCCATCTGCATCGATAACGCACGAGCCCTCAGGCTCCGGTTACGCTTTCCAGGTCACTTTCGCATTCCAGGTCACTTTCATGCCGCTCACCGATCTCGTTGCACCGAACGCGATCCTGCCGGCGCTCAAGGTCAACAATAAGAAACAGGCGCTGCACGAGCTTGCGGCGCGCGCCGCCGTGCTTAGCGGCCAGAGCGAGCAGGCCATTTTCGAGATCCTGATGCAGCGCGAGAAGCTCGGCTCCACGGCCATCGGCAACGGCATCGCCATTCCCCACGGCAAGATGGCGAACCTCACCCGCCTGTTCGGATTGTTCGCGCGGCTCGACCGGCCGATCGATTTCGAGGCGCTCGACGGCCAGCCGGTCGATCTGATCTTCCTCTTGCTCGCGCCCGAAGGCGCCGGCGCCGATCACCTGAAGGCGCTGGCCCGCGTCGCGCGGCTGCTGCGCGAGCCCGCGGTCGCCCACAAGCTGCGCGCCTCGCACGACGCGGAATCGCTGTACGCGGTGCTGGCGATGCCGTCGGCGAGCGCCGCGTAAGCAGCTGCATCGTCCGCCAACGAGTCCGGCACGAAGTGGCCGGACCGATGACAAGTCGGCAGACGATCCAGTCAGCGCAAAGCTTTCAGATTTGCCGAAACGTCGGGATTACTGATGCCCGCTTGCGCGGGCATGACAGTCGTCAGTGCACGCTGACCGTCTCGAGCTCCTGGCTCCAGGCATTGGCGACCGCCGCCTCGCGGCTGTCGGTCAGCATGATCGGCGTGCCGTCGGCGGCGTGCAGCGCGAACAGTTTCACGCCGGGCGCCAGCTTCGGCACCTGCATCTGCGGAAACAGCGCCGCGACGTCCTCGGAGCGGATCGCCTTGACGTAAGCGATGCGGCCGTCGCCGAGATGGGCGAGCGCTTCGGGAGATATCTCGATCGGGTTCTCTGTACGGTTCATTTCAGGTGACATGGTCATTTCAGTAGACATGGCCCTCGACTCCTTTGTTGTCGAGTCCTACCGGGTTTCAATCGTCGCACTCATTGATTGCGATCGATTTAACGATGCGCTCGGGCTGCGGGCGCACCAGGTCGATCGACAGCAATCCGTTCTTCAAGTCCGCCCCCAATACCTCCATGCCGTCCGCCAGCACGAAGGTGCGCTGGAATTGGCGCGCGGCGATGCCGCGGTGGATGTATTGCCGGCTTTTGTCGTCCTGCTGCCGGCCGCGGATGACGAGTTGGCTCTCCTCTATGCTGACATCGAGCTGGTCGCGGGTGAACCCCGCCACCGCAAGGGTAATGCGCAGCCGTTCCGGACTGTTCCCGTCCCGCGCAATCCGCTCGATATTGTAGGGAGGATAGCCCTCCGCGGCCTTGCCGACGCGATCGAGCACGCGCTCGATCTCGTCGAAGCCAAGCAGGAAGGGACTCGATAGCGACGAAACCCTGGACATGGTTTCAAAGCCCTTTTTAAGCGACTTTGCGGGGCCCTTACGGCACCCCAATGCGCCGCCCGGAACGATTCCAGGCGGCCTTGCGTAATATGGCGTTGTGGAACAAGGGGTTCAAGAAGCGTCAAAGGCCTGATTCTTCGCGCTTTTGCGGCGTTTTGCCCGACCGGCGCGGGCGAATATGGAACTCTTTGCGGCGGCGCCGATTTCCCTGGGCGGCCGCAAATGGCGCCGCATTGGGGGGATCGCAGATGCAGGACGTCAAATACAGGCTGGTCAATCCGGGCCTGCGGCCGCGCAAGACCAAGCTCGAAATGCCGGGCTGGGCCGGGAAGCCTGCGCCGCGCACCGACGGCTCGCACGAATATGCCTGGCATTGCGCGCCATTCACCGAAAGCGCGCAATACGGCATCGAGATCTTTTACCCCTATGAGAACGAGCTGCACGTCTCAACGAAAAATGGCGTGCTGCATTTCGATGGCGATTTTGGGCCGGCGCCCGACGACGACCTGCAATGGCCGCCGTTCCGCAAATTCGGCAGCGACTATTACACCTACCAGCTTCTGCTCGATCTGAAAGTCGGCAAGGACTGGGCGGTGCGCACCGAGCCGCATCCGCGGTTCTATACCGACACCACCGGCACGGTGCCGATCGCGGTGCCGGCGCTGTTGCGCACCGAATGGTGGCCGATGATCTCCTTCATCGTCTTCAAATCGCCGCGCGAGGGCGAAGTCCACATCTTCCGGCCCGGCGAGCCGATGCTGCAAATCCTGGTGCTGCCGGTGACGTGCGACATCAACCTCGTGCCGATGGACGATGAGGAAGCCGCCGAGCGCGAAATGCGCGGACGGCGGATTCACGCCACCCGGCCGACGCTGGCGGCGGATTCCACCTGGACCTCAGACACCGACACCGTCTTTGACGGCACCTATCGCTATCTGTTGCGCGCAGCAAAAGGCCGGGCCAGCGAGTGACCCGGCCTTAGCTGCGACCACGATCAGCGGCCGTAATAGCTGCTGTGGTGGTGATGGTGGTGGTGATGATGGTGACGATGGGGCGGGACGACGACGATGTGCGGCCTGGCATGGTGATGATGATGATGGTGGTGATGGTGACCGAACTGCACCGAGCCGACCTGGGCCGATCTTCACGTTGCGCGCTTCCGCGTCAAGCCGTGCATCGTCGGCCTTCAGCGCCGCGATTGCGTCTGGCACCGGGCTTAAGAGTTCCCGATACCCACTGCCGGATTTTGCGGGTTCCCCTGGACCTCCGTCGCAGATTGGCGCTGCCGACGGTGGCCAAGGCGGCCGCGGCTCCCAGCAATCCGGCAATTTTCTTGTCCATTGTTCCTCTCCAAAAAGGCGTCTACGCAGCATGTCTGCGCGCCCAACAGACAATCGTTGTGGAGAGTTCTTGTTCCTGCGCTGCCCGGAATTTAGCCGGCAAGGGCTTGGCGCATCGTGTCGCGCAGACGTTCGGTCGCCGCGCCGTCGACGGCGAAAGTGTCGGGATCGAGCACGACGCCGTAAAGCTCCCGCACCGCAGCGACGCGAGATGTAGCCCTGCTTGGCATCGGCGGCGACATCGGCAGCCGGCCTTTGCAGCGGCGAGCCATAGCCGCCGCCGCCGCCGGAGCGCAGCCGGAACGCGTCGCCGGTCTTGAGCATCGCCACCAGCACCTTGGCGTTGGGGAAATCGGTCTTCCACTTGCCGTCGAGCCGCAGCGCCACTTCGTTGCCGGTGGCGTCGCCGCCGCCGTCCAGCCCCCACGGCTTGCAATGGGCGCGCTCGACCTGGGTGTTGAACGTCATCGGCACCCGCGCGCGCACCACGCGCTCGACGCCCGAGGCCGCCGCGATGGCGCCCGGCGCCGCCGGAATCCGGCACCAGGGCGTAGCGCTCGACCACGATGGGAAATTTCACCTCGGACTGCTCGCTCGGAGAGTTGTGGGTGTCGCCGTCGTTGATGCAGACGGTCGCCGAGACGCCGTCCTCGCTGCGCTTGGCGCCCCAGCCGCCGCCGAGCGGGCCGAAATTGGCGAGGAAGAATTCCGAGGTTTTGGTGTTGATGCCGTGCAGCGCCGCGATCAGAAGATCCGCGTGATGGCCGGCGATGGCGCGGTCGGGAATGACCGGCGCCAGCGCCTTGAACACGGTGTCGACGATGGTCATCGGATAGGTCATCCACCAGCGCATCGGCGCCGGCCGCACCGCGCTGATGATGCGCCCCGGCGGCACGATGGCTTTGAGGCTGCGGAACGAGCCGTCGTTGATCGGATAATCGGTCGGCGAGGTCAGGCACTTGTACGCCACCTGCGAGCAGGCAAAGCCGGTGGTGATGCCGGAATTGTAAAAGCCGCGCACCTGGCGCGAGACGTCGGTGAGATCGACCGTCATCTCGTCGCCCTTGACGATGACGCGCACCTTGATCGGCACCTTCTTGCCGATGTCGATGCCGTCGTCGTCCATGTAGGACTCCGCCTCATAGACGCCGTCCGGGATCGAGCGCGTGCGGGCGCGCGCCATCGCCTCGGAATGATCCATGATGGCCTTGATCGCGCCCAGAACCGCGTCGCGGCCGTAGCGCTCGACCAGTTCGAGGAAACGCCGCTCGCCGGTCTTCACCGCGGTGATTTGCGCGCGCAGATCGCCCATGGCGCGGCTCGGCAGCCGCATGTTCTGCTTGATCACCTCGATCAGCGTGTCGTTGACCTTGCCGCGATCGTGCAGTTTCAGGATCGGGATCTGCAGGCCTTCGGAATAGATATCGGTGGTCATGCCGCCGAGCGTGCCGCCGATATCGAGCCAATGCGCCATGCAGCAGGAGAAGCCGACCAGCACGCCCTTGTGGAAGATCGGCAAGCGTCAGCGTGACGTGATTGAGATGGCTGCCGGTGAGATAGGAATCGTTGGTGACGTAGATGTCGCCCGGCCGGATGTTCTTGCGGCCGAAATGCTTGATCTTGGCCTTCACCGTCTCCGCCATGCCGCGGATGAACATCGGCAGCCCGATGCCGATCGACACCGTCTCGCCGTCGGCCGTGAACAGGCCGGTGGTGAAATCCAGCGCCTCATAGATGATGATGTTGTAGGCGGTGCGCATGAGGTTGGTCTTCATTTCCTCGGTCACCGCGATGACGCCGTTGCGCACGATCTCGGTGACGACCGGATCGATCTTCGCCTTGCGCGAGCGTTTCATTTTTGTTTTGTTTGTTTCGCGCTTCATTTCGACCCGATCACTCCGGCTTGATGTTCGCGAACTTGATCACCTTGGCCCATTTCTCGGTTTCGTCGGCAACGAGCTTGCCGAAATCGGCCGGCGAACCGGGAAATGCCACGGAGCCGAGATCGGCAAGCCGCTTCTTCAGCGTGGCATCGGCGAGGCCGGCATTGATCTCCTTGTTGAGCTTGTCGACGATGTCGGCCGGCGTGCCCTTCGGCGCGCCGATGCCGTAGAAGGCGCTCGAATCGTAGCCCGGCACGAACTCCGCCACGGTCGGGACATCCGGCAACGCATCCGTGCGCGCCGCTGTCGTCACCGCCAGCGCCCGCAGCCTGCCGTCCCTGATATACCCGATCGACGGCGGAAATCGGCGCGAAATAGACCTGCACCTGTCCGGCCAGCAGGTCGGTCAATGCCGGTGGCGAGCCACGATAGGCGACATGCGCCATGTCGACGCCGGTCATGAACTTGAACAATTCGCCGGCCATATGCGGCGACGTGCCGACGCCGGGCGACGCCATGTTGATCTTGCCCGGATTGGCCTTGGCATAGGCGATGAATTCCGGGACCGTTTTGGCCGGAAACGACGGCACCACGACCATGACGTTGGGATCGCGGCTGATGCCGCCGACCGGCGCGATGTCGCGGAGGAAATTGTAATTCAGCTTGTCGTAGAGCGTCGCATTGACGGCGTTGGCAAGCGACGCCAGCAGCAGCGTCTGCCCGTCGGCAGGCGCCTGGACCACCGCCTCGGTGGCGATGCCGCTGCTGCCGCCGACCCTGTTCTCGACGACGAACGGCTGGCCGAGCCGATCGGACAGCCATTGCGCCATCAGGCGCGCCAAAATGTCGGGCGCGCCGCCGGCGCCAAAGCCGACCAGCAGGCGCACCGGCCGCGACGGATAGGCTTGCGCGCAAGCGAACCGCGTCGCGAACGGAAGCCCTGCGGCGCCCGCTGCGAGATGCAGAAATTCTCGACGGAGCAATTTCATAATGACCCTTCCAATCCCTGACTGAAGTCTGCCCGCGCGCAAGACTTACTCCGCCTTGATGCCGGCGTCGCGAATGACTTTGCCCCACTTTTCCGTTTCGGCGGCGATGAGCTTGCCGAAGTCGGCCGCCGAGCCCGTCAGCACCATGCAGCCCATGTCGGCGAGCCGCGCCTTGATCGTCGGGATCGGCGAGGCCGGCATTGGTCTCGCGGTTGAGAATTTCGATAATGTCGGCGGGGGTGCCGGCCGGCGCGGCGATACCGAACCATGAGCTCGTCTCATAGCCCGGCACGAATTCGCTGATGCTGGGCAGGTCCGGCAACACGTCCGAGCGTTTGAGCGTGGTCACCGCCAGGGGCCGCAACTGGCCGGCGCGGATATGCTCGATCGATGCGATCGTGGTCGCGAACGCGACCGGAACCTGTCCGGCGATCAGATCGGCCATCGCCGGCCCGTCGCCGCGATAAGGCACGTGCTGCAGATTGACGCCGGTCATGACGTTGAACAACTGGCCGGCCAAATGGCTCGGCGTCCCGATGCCGGCCGACGCGATAGCTGAGTTTGCTTGTCTTTGGCGTAGGCGATCAATTCCGGAATGGTGTTCACCGGCAGCGACGGATGCACTTCGGCGACGTTGGGCACGCGCACCACGCCGGCGACCGGCGCCGTATCGCGAATAAAATCGAAATTGAGATGCTCGTAGAGCGCGGCGTTGGCCGCCACGGCGGGCGGCACCATGAGCAGCGTGTAGCCGTCGGCGCCGCCTTCACCACGGTTTCGGCGCCGATATTGCCGCCGGCGCCCGGCCGGTTCTCGATGACGAATTGCTGGCCGAGCCGTTGCGACAGCCACTGGCCCATCAGGCGCGCGAGGATGTCGGTCGTGCTGCCGGCGGCAAACCCGACGACGAGGCGCACCGGATGTGACGGATAAGTATCGGCGCGCGCGATCCGCGAAATAGCGCGGCAGCGCGGCGGCGCTAGCGGCGAGATGCAGAAATTTTCGGCGGTGAAATGTCATGGCTCATTCCGCCTTGATGCCGGCATCGCGGATGACTTTGCCCCACTTCTCGGTTTCGTCGGCGATCAGCTTGCCGAAGTCCGCCGGCGAGCCGGTGAGCGCCATGCCGCCCATGTCGTCGAGCCGCGCCTTGATGGTCGGATCGGCGAGGCCGGCATTGGTCTCCCGGTTGAGGGTTTCGATGATGTCGGCGGGCGTGCCCTTCGGCGCGGCGATGCCGAACCATGAGCTCGCCTCGAAACCCGGAACGGTCTCCGCCACGGTCGGAACGCCCGGCAGCGCATCCGAACGCTTGAGCGTGGTCACCGCCAGCGCGCGCAACTGGCCGGAGCGGATATGTCCGATCGACGCCGTCATGGTCGCGAACCCGACCTGGACTTGGCCGGCGATGAGATCGACCATGGCCGGCCCGTCGCCGCGATAGGGCACGTGCTGCAAGTTGGCGCCGGTCATGGCGTTGAACAATTGTCCGGCCAGATGGCTCGCGGTGCCGATGCCGGCCGACTCGAAGCTGAGCTTGCCCGGATTGGCCTTGGCGTAGGCGATCAGCTCCGGGATCGTTTTCACCGGCAGCGAAGGATTGACCTCGGCGACGTTGGGCACGCGCACGACGCCGGCGACCGCCGTCGCGTCGCGGAGAAAAACGAAATTCAGATGCGGATAGAGCGCGGCATTGGCCGCGACCGCCGGCGGCACCATGTAGAGCGTGTAGCCGTCGGGCGTCGACTTGATCATCTCCTCGGCGGCGACATTGCCGCCGGCGCCCGGCCGATTCTCGATGACGAATTGCTGGCCGAGCCGTTGCGACAGCCATTGCCCGATCAGGCGGCCGAGAATGTCGGTCGTGCTGCCGGCGGCAAAGCCGACCAAGATGCGCACCGGGTGCGACGGATAAGTGTCGGCGCGCGCCATCGCGCGACAGCGCCGGCAGCGCGACGGCGCTCGCAGTCAGATGCAGAAATTTGCGGCGGGGCAATGTCATGGCGTGGTCCTCCCAGAGCCAAAGCTTTTGCCGAACTTCAACGTCCTCCGACTGCAATCACCAGATTTCCCAACGCATCGACTTCCATCGCGTCGCCCGGCATCAGCACCGTGGTCGAGGCGTATTCTTCGATCAAGGCCGGTCCTTTGATCTTGTTGCCGGCGACCAGCGCGTCGCGCCGAAAGGTCGGCGTCGGGTGGAAGCGGCCGCCATAATAGACGTTGCGCTTGCCGCTGGATGCGGCTTTGGCCGGCGACTTTTGGCCGCGCGCGATCTTGCGCTGCGGCGGCTTGCGCATCAGCCCGGTCACGGTCGAGCGCAGGCTGACGATCTCGGCGCGCTCGGCCGGCGCGGAGGTGCCGTAGCGCTGCGCGTGCATGGCGTCGAAGTAACGCTTGATCGCGTTGCGGTCCTTGCGCGCGAACACCGCCATCGGCAGGTCGACCGTCACGGCGTGCTCCTGGCCGACATAGCGCATGTCGGCTGCGCGCTTGACCGCGATCTGCTGCGGCTTGACCGAAGTGCCGGCGATCGCGTCGCGGCCCTGCTTCTCCAGCGCGCGATAGACTTTTTCGATCTCCTCGAACTTGGCGTCTTCGAGCGGCGTGAACCAGGTGCGCACGAAATCGTAGCGCAGATCGGAGAACAGCATGCCGAAGGCCGAGAACACGCCGGGCGCGAACGGCACGATGACCTTGCGCATGCCGATCTCGCGCGCCACCTCGACGGCGTGCAGGGGACCGGCGCCGCCATAGGCGAACAGCACGAAATCGCCGGCATCGAAACCGCGCTCGGTGGTGACGCCCTTGACCGCGTAGGACATCGCGGTGGCGGCGATGCGCAAGATGCCGTCGGCGGCCTCGACCGCGCTCATGCCGAGCGGATCGCCGATCTTGTTTTTGAGCGCGCGCTCGGCGGCGGCGACGTCGAGCTTCATCTCGCCGCCCAGAAAACGCTCGGCGCCGAGCCGGCCGAGCATCAGATTGGCGTCGGTCACGGTCGGCTCGGTGCCGCCGAGCCCGTAACAGGCCGGGCCGGGCGAAGCGCCCGCGCTCTGCGGGCCGAGGCGGAGCGCGCCGTCGTCGACGCGGGCGATCGAGCCGCCGCCGGCAGAGACCTCGAAAATATCCATCATGGCGATCTGCACCGGCAGCGCCTTCTCGTAGCCGCCGATCAGCGCCGCGCCCGTGGTCAAAGCCTCGCCGTGATAGATGACGCCGGCTTTGGCCGTGGTGCCGCCCATGTCGAAGGCGATGGCGTTGTCGATCTTCAGCGCGCGGCACAGCGCCTGCGTGCCGATGACGCCCGCGGCCGGCCCGGATTCCAGCATGCGCACGCACTGGTCTTGCGCTTGCTCGGCCTCGTAAAGGCCGCCGGTCGATTGCACCACCAGGAACGAGCCGGCGAACCCGGCCTTGCGCATATGGGCGTCGATCTCGCCGATATAGCGGCGCACCTTTGGGCCGATATAGGCGTTGGCGGCGACCGTCGCGCAGCGCTCGAACTCGCGATATTCCTGCGACAATTCGTGCGAAGCGGAGACGAACAGCGACGGGTGATTTTTTTCCAGAATCGCCTTCGCCCGCCGCTCGTGATCGGCATTGGCGTAGCAATTGAGGAACAGGATCGCGGCGGCTTCGACGCCGAGCCGTTCCAGCTCGCGGCCCAGCGCCGCGATCTCGTCGTCGTCGAGCGGCTTGTCGATCTCGCCGTCGGCCAGCATGCGCTCGTGCACTTCGAAGCGCAGCGCCCGCTCGATCAGCGGCACGTGTTTCTGGAAGAACAGATTATAGGCGTCCGGCCGGTTGATGCGGCCGATCTCGTAGATGTCGCGAAAGCCTTCGGTGATCAGCAGCGCGGTCTTGGCGCCGGTGCGCTCCAGCATGGTGTTGATGGCGATGGTCGAGCCGTGCAGGAACAGTCCGGCGGAGCGATAATCGCTGCCGGCCTTGGCGACGCCGGCGCTGATCCCTTCGACCAGATGCGCCGGCGTCGACAGCGCCTTGCCGAAGGTGAGCTTGCCGGTTTTTTCGTCGAACACCGCGATGTCGGTAAACGTGCCACCGATATCCGCCGCCAGCCGCAATCGCCCCTGCGCCATTCCAATTTGCCTCACGCGTCCAGCACGACGTATTCGTCTTCGACGCTGACGGCAAACGTCTCGGCCACGTAGGGGCCTTCGACCAGCGTCGCGCCGGGCGCCACCGAAACCGAAAATTGCCGCGCCCGGATACGCGACGGATCGCACCAGGATTTGCCGGTGCGCACGTCGAACTCCCAGCCGTGCCACGGGCAGCGGATGATCTCGCCCTGCCGCGAATAGCGGTACTCGCCGGGCTCGCTGGCCTCGACCAGGCCGGTCAGGCGGCCTTCGCACAGGCTGCCGCCCTGATGCGGGCAGCGGTTGGCGAGCGCGAAGAACTCGCCCTTGATGTTGAACACCGCGATCTGGCGGCCCTTGATGTCGATGAGCTTGCGGGTGCCGGCCGGAAACTCGCGCAACGCAGCGATCACGTGTTTCGCCATGGCTTTACGCGGCCTGCTCGGCGAGACGGCTATAGGTCGCCAGCGCATTGTCGCGCCGGATCTTGCCGTGCAGCTTTTGCGGAATGCCCGCCGGCATGATGTCGTCGCCGTCGAATTGCCAGTGCGGAAAATCGGACGCGAACAGCAGCATGTCGTCGGACTGCATGTGCTCGATCAGTTTTGCGACCGCGGCCGGATCGTCCGGACCGTCGAACGGCTGGATGGTCAGCCGCACGTGATCGCGCACGATCTGCGCCGGCGAGCGGTCGATCCACGGCACTTCGAGCCGCACGCCGCGCCAGAATTTCGACAGCCGCCACAGGAACGCCGGCAGCCAGGTGACGCCGGATTCCAGCAGCACCACTTTGAGCTTCGGATATTTCACGAACACGCCTTCGCAGACCAGGCTCGCCACCTGCGACTGAAAGCCTTGCGACTGCGCCGCGTAATCCTCGACGTACCAGGACGGCCAGCCGAGCGACGTCACCGGATGCCGGTAGCTCGATCCGGCATGGATGCCGAGCGGCAGGCCGTGGCGCTCGGCGGCTGCATAGACCGGCCAATACTGGCGGCGGCCGAGCGGCATCTCGCCCATGCACAGCACCAGCACCTGCACGAAGCGCTTGTCGGCGGCGCAGCGCTCGATCTCGGCGACGGCGAATTCGGTGTTCTGCATCGGCACCACGATCGAGGCGCGCAGCCGCGGATCGCGGTCGAGCCATTCCTTGGCGACCCAGTCGTTGACCGCCTTGGCGAACGCCGCCGCCATGTCCTCGCTGTACAGAAGCTGCACGCCATAGAGACAATGGCAGATGGCGACGTCGATGTTCCAGCGGTCGAGCGCGTGGGTGCGCAGCGCGTCGAGCGTATTGGCCGGCGCGCCGCCCTTGCCGCGCCAATCCGGCCCGCGCGGTGAGCGGCGCATTCGGCGGATAGCTGATCGACTCCAGCGAATTCATGCCGCGGTCGACCACGCTGTCGCGCCAATATTCGTCGAGATGCGGCAACAGCGCCTGCATGCTCGGCACATTGACGTGCACGTCGCAATCGATCGTCGACCAGGGCGAGGTCACAGGTTCCTCGGGCATTTCGCGTATTATCGGCACCGGCGGGGCGGGCGCGTCAAGGCGACTGCAGCGGACCCGGCAAGGCGCGCTCGGCCTCCGCCTCGAGCTGCGCCTCATGGCCGCGCACGAAGTGGGCGGCGATGACCAGGACGATGACGGTGGCGATGACGAGCACGACCACGCCCCAGCCGGCCAAGCGCTCGACTTGCCGGCCCAGCGTATAGGCGGCAGTGCCGAAGAACATCGCCCAGGCGAACGCGCCGAAGACATTGGCCAAGAGGAATTGCGGCCACGGCATGCGATTGGCGCCGGCCATGACGCCGGCGACCGTGCGCAGGACCGGGACGAACTGGGCGACGATGACGATCTTGCCGCCATGGCGCAGGAACAGATATTGGCCGAGTTTGATCCGCGCTTCGTTGATCCAGATATAGCAGCCGTAGCGCAGCAGCAGCCAATAGCCGAAGTAGCGGCCGATCAGATAGCCGAGGGTGCGGCCGACGATCGAGGCGACCGCCGCGGTCAGGATCACCGCGACGATGTTGAGCTCGTGCTTGGTGCCGGAAATGACCGAGGCGACGATCAGGGCGGTCTCGCCCGGCACCGGAAAGCCGATGCCTTCCAGGCCGATGGTGCCGGCGACCACGAGCAGGCCGTAGGCGTGAATGAGATGGGCTATGGATGGCATGAAGGCTGTTTTTACCCCGGGCACCGCTCACTTATACTCATTCGGTTCGGAAAGAGAACTCCTTGACTTGCCATCTTAGTCTCGCGCAGGCGTGGCTGGGTTTGCGACAAATCGCGGGTGCGACGACATGTATAAGGACTTGCGCGAATTCATCGCTGCCGTCGACAAGCTCGGCGCCTTGCGGCGCATCGAAGGCGCCGACCCGCGCTTCGAGATCGGCGGTATTACCGAAGTCGCGGCCGGCCTGCCCGACTGCCCGGCGCTGCTGTTCGACGGTATCAAAGGCTTTCCGCGCGGCTTTCGCATCTTCACCAATGCCACCACCAATGTGCAACGCGCAGCGCTGGCGCTCGGGCTCGATCCCGGCGCTGCGACCGCTCGACGCGCTGAAAGCCTGGATGGAGAAGCGCAAGAATTTGACGCCGCAGCCGCCGGTTACCGTCAAAACCGCCGCGTTCCTCGAAAACACGATGGCCGGGCGCGACGTCGATATCGCGCGCTTCCCGGCGCCGATCTGGCACCGCCACGACGGCGGGCCGTTCATCGGCTCGGGCTCGCTCGTCATCATGCGCGATCCCGACTAGCGGCTGGATCAATGCCTCGATCTATCGCGTCCAGGTGCACGGCCCGAACAAGGTCACGGTGCAGTTCGATCACGGCGGCCGCCACGGCGCCATCATCGCCAAGAAATATTGGGACCGCGGCGAGAGCTGCCCGGTGGCGATCGTGCACGGCGAGGATCCGGCGCTGTTCATCGCCGGCTTCGAATATTTGCCCGACGGCCGCTCGGAATACGAGTTCGCCGGCTCGATCAAAGGCGCGCCGATCGAAGTTTTGCGACGGCCCGCAGACCGGCCTGCCGATTCCGGCGCATGCGGAAATCATTTTCGAAGGCCGCTTGCTGCCGATGAGCGAAGCGACGCTGCCCGAAGGACCGTTCGGCGAATTCACCGGCTATTACGCCGCCGCGGCGCGGCCGGGGCCGGTGATGGAAGTGAGCGCCATCCATCATCGCAACGATCCGATCCTGCTCGGCTCGCCGCCGATGAAGCCGCCGCGCTTTCATTTCGGCTTGCCGTTCCGCGCCGCGACCATCTGGAGCAATCTCGAGGCTGCCGGCGTCACCGACGTGGTCGGCGCCTGGCAGCATGTCTCGCAGCTCATGACGGTGGTGGCGCTGCGCCAGCGCTACGACGGCCACGCCAAGCGCGCGGCGCTGGTGGCGGCGGCGCACAGCTACATGGCGCGCATCGTCGTCGTGGTCGACGACGACATCGATCCGTCCAACCTCGCCGACGTGATGTGGGCGGTCGCCACCCGCTGCGAGCCGGCCGAAGGCATCGACATCGTGCGCAACGCCTGGAGCTCGGCGCTCGATCCGCGCATTTCGCCGGAGGACAAGGAGCGCGGCGTCACTTCGCACTCCAAGGCGATCATCGACGCCTGCCGGCCGTTTGCCTGGCGCGACAAATTTCCGCCGACCTCGGCGCTGTCGGCGGATGAGGCGCGGGAGATCGAGGCGAAGTGGGGGAAGTTTTTGTAGTCGCGTCCCGCGCAAAGCCCGCCGCCCGATAGAGTGCGAATCTTTTCGGGCGAATCCGTCGCTGATGCGAAACGTGCGCTCAACAAACGACAAATAGAACAGAAGACGGCCCAGCAGGGCCGCGTGATTTCCTTAGCAATTCCAATGGCTTGCGTTGCATGTTGCCCTGCACCATTCGCGGCGTCACTTTTCTGTTGACAAGGCCTACTGAATATAATCCTACATAGATGATGACCCGCCACGCCGCTTGGCACATGTGGCGTCTCAGCGAAGCCGGCGACGAAAATCTCGGCCTCGCCTGCAGCGACGATGGCCTGCTCATCGGGCGAACGCCGCTGATCGAAAAGCGCGACGGACACTTCGTCGTGCGCGAGCAGCGCGAAATCGAGCAGCTGCTCAGTCGCGCCTATCGCTCGGAAGTCACTGCCGACCGGATCATGTCCGGGCTTGCCACTGTGGCACGCGCATTAAATGCCAATGATCAATGCCTCGCGCGCATCGCCGCGTTCTCCGACATTCCCGACTTCGAAATGCGCGCTACGCGATGGAGGCGACGGATGTCCTCATCAAATACGCCCGCGATGAAGGCACCGGTGACGAAGCAACTGGAATCCGGTACTGCATCCACGCGCCGGCACGCCGCCGAACCCCGGCTGGTTCGCACCGGCCGAAGGTTCCAGCGAATCATTTTCGGTGCGGACTGCACAAAATAACGATTCCTCGCAGCGCTCCGATGCATCCTCCCGTCCGGATGATGATTGGGTGAAGTTGCCGCCCGGCGACTATATCGATGAACTGCGCGATTTTTTGGAATGGCTTTTTAATGCAAAGCCCGAGGAGGAGATGGCTATCCGAGCCGAGATCAAGCGGCATTATTACGACGTCGGCGACACTTTCGGAGGAAATGCTCTCAATGCCGTCCTTAGCGACGTGCTTGAATACGGCAGCGATAAGGAGTGGAGACAAGGACTTCTAGACAGTTACGCGTCCTACGCCAAAACTGACCCCGCCCTGATGGGCGTTATACATAGTGTGGCGGCTGGTTTGGTACTCGCCGACCCAAGGATTGCCGCGGAAGCGCCCGAAATTCCTCCGACCGGCGCAGCCGAATTGCCAGAGCGCAGTCCGACGCGGGGCGGACGCCTTGGAAGCACCGAAACACGCGCGCAGAACGCTGAAATTGCTGCCGATCTTCGAGGGAAGGGCTATATAATTACAGGCGGCGGCGGTGTGCGGCCAGAGGAATACATTCGCGGAGCAGGTCCTGGTACTCAAGGCAGCATCTACGTCGATATCACAGCCGTAAACAAGGAAACCGGTGCAACCATTCGCGTTCAAACAATCGATACTCTCGCGGATGGAAGTCCAACACAGAGAGAAGCCGCCGCGGCCGCCAGAATTCGCGCGGCATTTCCCAACGATACGCTAACTCTCGTTCCGAAGCGAAGCGCACGATGAGCCGAAATCAAATCTTGTTTTATGCCACCAAACAGGACCTCGCACCGGTGCTATCTTCGTTGCAAGCGCAGAAGATCCTTCAGTACACTTTGACCGGAATGTTTGATAGGAATAGACTCCAAACTTATTTTTCGTACACCGACATTCCAAACTTTGGGCAGGCATCACATCCCAACGCCATCGCCAGCCCAACGTATCTCGTTTCGCTGCGAGGAACGGCGTTGCGCGCTCTCGAGGTTCCTCAGGAGGCTGGCGGAATTTGTTTTGCAATTAGCCAAATGTTGAATGACGACACCATCATCTTCAGTCCTGGAGGTTGGTACGGCAATAGTGTTATTTTGTACGGAAGTATCGGAACCGTTTCGAACAGCGTTACGTCAAAAACTTTGTACAATTTCTTTGCCAAGGCATTCCGCGGGCATTTTCAGAAGGTGCAGGAGTTTTATGTGGGGGCCGAAGCTCTCAACCTTGCTAAAGGCGGCGTCAGGCTGACGATCGGAGCATCGTCGCCTCCGGAATTTGATCTCAGTCCGTAGCCCACGCGGAGCGGAGCGCAATACGGGACAGCCGCTCCCGGATTTCGCTTCGCTCCATCCGGGCTACTTGCTATCAGACCAAGCCAATCCTTTGCCACAGGCGACAAACCTGCTCGACGGAGATAATGACCGCGTCGTCCGGCATTTGTACAATTGGGCCAGGAGAATTGCCTTGTGAAGATATTTGATGTGCCCGTGTAAGAGCCTCTCTGAGCGTCGCACATGGAGCGCCGAACACACCAAGCGGACCACCTCGGATTAACCAAAGATGTCCTATTGCATCGATGGCCTGCAACAGCTTTTCATCGTCAAGTTGATTGCTCAATCTCAATGCCCCCCTCGGTTAACCGATTTTGCCATCGCACTGAATATGGATGGCCCGCACCGCTACGATTTGCTCAAATAGTTCACCGGCTGTTGCCTGGACTATTACTCCAGCCAGACGCCAAATTACGCCTTCGACGTCTTCCTGCCGGACTAACGTTGGCATTAGCATCGGACCACCACTAATTCCGCCAACGTCGTAACCTTGTGGCGGCAATCCCTGGCCGCTCAGGTCGATCAATTTATCGCGGTCGAGCCGACAACTAATTTGATGATCCGTGACACTCGTTATCGAAGGCATTGCAAAGTAGGGTGCTGTTACAAAGTCTCCGGCAGAATTGAGCCCCCTTGTCAAAGCCGGGAATCCCGCAATTAAGGCAAAATCCCCTATTGCGGGTGAAAGCGGCTCCCAAATCGAAGGCTCGGAAATCACAATTGCTTTGCCGATGTTAACGGCCTCTGACTTCGTCACCCGAAACGTCGCAATATCAAGATTGTCATTTCGACTTATCAACCGTGCCATTGGATCAAATTCTATGTTACCAAGCTGACAAGCAATGTTTTTCGCATCGCTTTTTGCAACAATATATTCGGCCAAGACATGCGCGGCAGTCACTGCAAAAATACCTCTACCGCGATTGACCAGAAACGCCGAACCGTTCCGCAGTTTTAGAGCGTCCGCTTGATCTTGCAGTAGCCACCACAACGGCACGGCAAATTCCAAGCCACTGCGGAGAAGGTCCTTTCCAAAACCACTCGAAAGAACTTGCTTTCGCTGCTCGTCAGACATGGCGTTGAAAAAGTCATTTGGCGCGAAAGAATTATACGAACACATCTCAGGTACTCGGGCCGCGAGGCTCAGCGGGGGTTTCGCTTTGCTCAACCCATACTCCACTCACTCCACCGCATTCGCCGAATTCAAGCTGTCGATCAGCGACGAGCGATACAAAAACTTCTTGTGCAGCGTCACGTCCTCCGACGTGCGCCGCAGCTCGTCCAGATGCTGCCAGCGCACCTTCGGGTCCTTCTCTTCCAGCGCCTTCTTGTTCTGGATGGTCTGCGCCTGCACGTAATCGACCTGGGCCTTGCGGCGCTGGCGCGTGTAGCGGTCGAGCACGCTTGCCTCGGCGCGGCCGAACCACACGTCGGATAACTTTTCGGCGAGATTGATGGCGTCGTGGATGCCGCCGTTCATGCCCATGCCGCCGATCGGATTGTTGACGTGGGCGCAGTCGCCGGCGAGCAGCACGCGGCCTTTGTTGAAGGTCGCGGCGACGCGCTGGTGCACGGCGTAGAGCGCGTAATAGGGAATTTCGTAGTCGCCGCTCTTTTGATGGATGCCCTGCAGGCGGCGCTGGATGCCGGCCATGCTCAGCGCTTCCTCGTCGGTCTCCTGTTCCGGCACCGGAAACACGCCGCGCCAGATGCCGGGCGGGCCTTTGCCTTTGACCTTGAACAGATTGATCCACTCGTCGGGATCGGAGAAATAATTGCGCGTGCAATAGCCCTGGCCGGTGGTGCCGAAATCGAAACTGGTGCCGATCTTGATGAAGCGCTCGGGCCAGGTGAAGCCTTCGAAGGCGATGTCGGCGAGGCGCCGCACCGTGCTGGAGCCGCC
This sequence comes from uncultured Alphaproteobacteria bacterium, assembly GCA_963831975.1. Taxonomy (GTDB): domain Bacteria; phylum Pseudomonadota; class Alphaproteobacteria; order Rhizobiales; family Xanthobacteraceae; genus BOG-931. Next base: position 450,242 of record CAWHSO010000001.1, on the reverse strand, counting down.
GTCGCTGCCGATCAGATATTTGCCGCGCAGCGTTTCGGTTTCGCCGGCGGCATTGGTGACCGTCGCCTCGACGTGATCGGCGGTCTGCGCCAGCCCGGTGAGCTTGGTTGAAAACCGCACCTCGCCGAGCCCGCTCGCCTTGATGTGCGGCAGCGCGGCGTGCACCAGCTTGTACTGCTCCCATTGCACCACATACGGATACGGCACTTCGCCCTTGAGCAGGCTGATGTCGAACACCGCGATCAATTTGCCGGTGGCGCGGTCGCGGAAATGGAACAGCGGCGCTTCCATGCCGCCGGTCGGCTCCGTGGAGAACATCTCCTTTTCGAGCCCGAGCTTGACCAGCATGTCCACGGTCGGCGGATGGATGGTGGCGGCGCGCTGATCCTCGGCGGCGTCCGGCAATTGCTCGATCAGCGTGACCGGGATGCCCTGTTTGACCAGCGCCAAGGTCATCACGGCGCCGACCGGGCCGCAGCCGGAAATGATCACGCGATCGTCGTTTGCCGCCATGCTCATACTTTCGAAATATCGAATGTCGCGGGATGAAACAATTCCTCGACCTTCACTTTGCGGTCGGTCAGGCCCTGCTCGTAGACGTATTGCGACAGCGCCTCGATCTCCGGCATGTTCTCGGCGACGCCGTATTTCCAGAAATCCTCGCCCATGATGGCGGCCGTCTCCTTGGTCTCGGCTTCGAGCCACGGCAGCGTCACCATCAGCGCATTGACGTCGCGCAGGTCGATCATGGCCAGCGCCTTGGCCTCGCAGAACGCCTTGTAGACGCTGGTCGGCAGCCACGGATAGCGCTCGACCAGGGATTTGCGGATGCCGATGAGATGCATGATCGGAAACAGGCCGGTCTTTTTGTAATAGGCCTGCTCGGCGGCGCGCGTGTTCGGAAACAGCCGCGTGATATGCGGCTCGCCGGCGAGGAACGACGACGGCGCCCGCGCCGTGAACAGCGCGTCGAGTTCGCCGTCGCGCAGCATGCCGACCAGCGTCTTGTCGTGCGGGATCGCCTGCAGGTCGAGGCCCGGGATCGGCTTCAGCGGCGTGCGCTCTTCGCGGCCGGCCTGCTCCTGGCCGCCGCTGCGCCAATGGATCTCCGACGGCGGCACGCCGTATTCGTGCTGCATCATGCCGCGCATCCAGACCACCGCGGTGATCTGATATTCCGGCACGCCGATGCGCTTGCCGCGCAAATCCTCCGGCTTGGTGATGCCGGCATCTTTGCGGATATAGATGCCGGAATGGCGGAAAATCCGCGACACGAAGGCCGGCACCGCCGTATAGGCCGAGGTCCCCGCCGACACCGTGCGCAGGTAGCTCGAGAACGACATTTCCGAAATGTCGAATTCCTGGAATTTGAAGACGCGGTGGAAAATCTCCTCCGGATACAGCGGCAGGTAGGTCACCGCGCAGCCTTCAACTTTCACCCTGCCGTCCCTGATCGCCTGCGTGCGATCGTAATTGCCGCAGGCGATCGTTACCGGAACTTCGACCATTGCATTCGCTTCCCGTCATCGCTGAGGCTACGGCTTCTAGCGGACCTGTGAAGCAACTGTGCGCGCATGGCGGCCTTGATCGCCTGGATGCCAGTGTTCGCGTTGCATCTTGTCAAGGACGCGCGAAGCGCGCCGCCTCAGGGTGACGACGTAATCGACAGCATGTCCAAGCGATCAAGGCGACTTTGAAGCGACATGCCGCATCAGCGCGACGACGGCTCGTCGCGCTTGTTGTCCCGCCCCCCGCGCGATAGTCTTGCGGCCAAGGAGAACCACCATGATGTCGACCGTGATCGGCGGCGCCATGCTGCCCCATGCGCCGCAGTTCTTCACCATGCCGGACACCGAGGACAAGGCGCTGGTCGCCCATGTGCGCGAGGTCGCAGCCGACGTCGGCAAACGGCTGCGCGCGCTCGAGCCCGACCTCTGGATCATCTTCTCCAACGATCACGCCGAGCAGTTCTTCCACACCACCGCGCCGCCGTTCACCGTCCATGTCGGCGGCGAGGCCACCGGCGAATTCGCCGGGCGGAAATTCCACTGGAAGATTCCGAGCGAGATCGGCTTCGAACTGGTGCGCCAGCTTTACCGGCAGAATTTCGATCCGGCCTTCACCTCGACGGCGAAGATCGATTACGCCATCGGCATCCCGCTCACCCATCTCGGGCCACACCGGCCCGGTGCTGCCGATCTACGTCAACGCCTATCTGCCGCCGCAGCCGACCATGGAGCGCTGCTACCAGTTCGGCCAGGCGGTCGCCCGCACCGTCACCGCGCTCGGGCTCAAGACCGTGATCCTGTCGAGCGGCGGCATGTCGCATTTTCCCGGCACCGACCGCTATTCCAATCCCGAGCTGGCCTGGGACCGGCGCGTGCTGGAAAAGCTCGCGGCGGGAAATCTCAAATCGCTGATCGGCTACGACGAAGCCGAGCTCGACGACACCGGCAATATCGAATTGCGCTGCTGGGCCTGCGCCGCCGGCGCGTTGGGCGAGCGCAAGCCCGACGTGGTGTCGATGGATCCGAGCTGGCATCACAATTACGCCTCGCTGGCCTGGATCGGCGGCGACGCGGCGCAGAACAACGCGGCGCATTATCCTTCGATCAAGCCGGAGCTGGTGGAGCTGACGACGGCGCTGCACGGCCTCGCCCACGACGCCGGCATGCGCGCGCAATACATGGCCGACGCCGGCGCCTTTGCCGACAAATTCCAGCTGCCGCCCGACCAGCGCGAGGCCTTGATCAAGCTCGACATGCCCTCGATCGTGAAAATGGGCGCGCACCCGCTGGTGCCGTTCCTGGCGCAACTGCAGATGCAGCGGCTGCGGCCGCAAAAGTAAGCGCTGCCGCGCCGCGGCCATGCGCGAGCGGCATGCGGCTGTCGTTGATTCGCCCTGCCCGCAGGCCTAAAGTTCGCCAGGGCGATTTGCCGCAAAACGCTGCCCGGAGCCGCCGATGAAAAAGCTCGTATTGGAAACGACCGCGCCGTTCCAAGGTCTGCCGGAACTCGTCGCCTATGACGAAGGCCTGTTCGCCAAGGAGGGCATCGAGATCGAATGGGCCGACCGCGAAGCCGGCGTCGAGAAGAAGGTCGAGGCCCATGTCACGACGCCGAAGGGCGTCAACCCGTTCGCCAGCCACGGCAAGCTCTTGGAACAGGGCAAGGCCGACATGTACAACGCCTGCGAATGGGGCAATTACTGCCGCGTCCAGGATACCGGCCAAGGCAGCCGGCAGCTCGGCCGCCGCGCCATCGTGGCCTATTCGGCGGTCGTCGTGCCGCCGGATTCGCCGGTCTATACGCCGCAGCAGCTCGCCAACCAGACCATCGGCGTGCCGTTCTATTTCGGCACCCATTACATCGCGCTGCACCTGCTCGAAGGTTTCTTGCCGCGCGAGATGATCAAGCTGTGCCGCGCGCCGAACGGCTCGCGCTATCGCCTCGATGCGATGATGAAGGGCGAGATCGACGCCACCACGCTGACCGAGCCGCACATCACGCTCGCCGAGAAGAAAGGCTGCCGCGTCATCTGCTCGGCGTTCTTCCACGGCACCGAGGTCGCCTCCGACCGGGTCGATGCCGAGACCTATGCGGCCTTCAATCGCGCCGTGCGCGAGGCGGTGCGCCGCATCAACGCCAACAAGAAGGCGTACATGCACTACTTCATCGACTATTACGCCAAGAAGGATCCGGAGATCGCGGCGCTCAAGGTCGAGGATTTGCGCGAGAGCCGGCTCGTGGTCTGCGATCCGGCGCCGATCCCGGCCGACGAGATGCAGCGCACCTACGACTGGCTCAAGAGCTGGGGCATGCTGGAAGAAACCGCGTCGCCGCTGCAGCTCATCAACACGCAGGTGCAGGACCGCGCGCATCAGGCGGCGGAGTAATATATCCGGTCGTTCCCGCGAAAGCGGGAACCCATAATCTCTGGTCAGGCAGGATAACCGCACGCCTCGACAGTTCTTCGGTGCGGTGATTATGGGTCCCCGCTTTCGCGGGGACGACGAGAAGAGAGCAACCCCCATGCGCAACGGCCACGCCGACGAGATCGCCAAGCTCATCGAGCCCGGCCGCGTGCACCGGCGCGTCTATACCGATCCGGACCTGTTCGACCTGGAAATGGAGCGCATCTTCGGCCGCGCCTGGCTGTTCGTCGGCCATACCAGCCAAGTGCCCAACCCGGGCGACTTCATCACCACCGATCTCGGCCGCCAGCCGGTGATCATGGTGCGCCACCGCGACGGCTCGGTGCAGGTGCTGCTCAACCGCTGCACCCATCGCGGCGCCAAGGTGGTCAACGAGCGCCGCGGCCACGCCCCGCGCCTGACCTGCTGCTATCACGGCTGGACGTACGACACCGACGGCCGCCTCGTGACGGTGCCGGTGCCGGAAGGCTGCGCCGAAAATTTCGACAAGGAGGCGTTCGGTCTGGCGCGCGCGCCGCGGGTCGGCGAGTACCGCGGCTTTGTGTTCGCGAGCCTGGCGGCGAAGGGCCCAAGCTTCGAGGACCATATCGGCCCGGTAAAGGGCAACATCGACGATCTGGTCGATCGCGCGCCCGACGGCGCGCTGGCGCTCGACGCCGGCATGCACCGCTACGTCTACAACGGCAATTGGAAGCTTCAGGTCGAGAACGTGCTCGATTCCTACCACGTGCCGTTCGGCCACGCCTCGACCGTCAACAAGGACGGCGTGCAGTTCGCCCGCCGCGAGGGCGATCAAAAAGGCGCGATGGTGGTCGAGACCGAGAAGAAACAGACCGCCGCATCCTGGAAGGACCGCAAGAGCTTCATCGCCGGCAACGGCCACGGCTGGACCAGCAACACCTCGCTCGACGACGGCAAGCGCTCGAGCCCGGCCTTCGACGAATACAAGCAAGTGCTGGCGGAAAAAGTCGGCGCCGAGCGGGCCGAACGACATCCTCACGCCGCGGCTGCACAATTCGCTGATCTATCCGAACATGTCGATCATGGGCCTGAACATCCATGTCCGCGTCATCAAGCCGATCGCGGTCGACCGCACCGAGGTGACGATCTATCCGATCCGCCTCGTCGGCGCGCCGGAGGCGATGAATTTCGGCAATATCCGCCTGCTCAACGTCACCCATTCGGCGGCGTCGTTCGTGCAGACCGACGACCTGGAATCCTTCGTGCGCGCGCAAAAGGGCCTGCAGAGCACCATGACCGACTGGGTCGACATCTCGCGCGGGCTCGGCGCCGAGGAGCCCGACCGCGAGCGCAACGCCACCCGCGAGCTTGCCACCCACGAGATGGTGGTGCGCGCCCAGTACAAAGCCTGGCTCGGCTATATGCACGAGGCGGCGTGATGGCGGCTGACGGCGTTGGCCGCGCCGCGCTCGAGGACTTCATCATCCACGAAGCGCGGCTGCTCGATGCGCGGCGCTTTCGCGACTGGATGGCGCTGTTCGCCGACGACGGCACCTATTGGGTGCCGGCGGTGCCCGACCAGAAGAGCCCGTTCGACCAGGCTTCGCTGTTCTACGACGACCGCGACTTGATGAAGACCCGGGTCGAGCGGCTCGAACATCCGCGCATCCACGTGCAGACGCCGCCGTCGCGCACCGCGCATCTCATCGGCAATGTCGTCGTCGAGGAAGCCGATCACGCCAAGGGCGAATTCGTCGTCGGCTCGACCTTGATCATGGCCGAATATCGCGACGACGCGCAGCGCATCTTCGCCGGCCGCCAGCGGCATCGTTTGCGGCGTCACGGCGACACTTTCCGCATCGTGCAGAAGCGCGTCGACCTGATCAATTGCGACGGCGCCTTCGAGGCGATGGCGGTGCCGATTAGCTTTCCGCCACCGCGTAGCGCAGCGAAGCGGGGGAGGGGGACCACCCGAAGGGTGGTGGAGGGGGCGTGGCGGCTGAACGCCTCCTCACTTTCAGATAAATCTCGAGTCAGAACGCCCCCTCCACCACCCTACGCTCGCTTCGCGAGCTTGGCGGTCCCCCTCCCCACTGCGTGCGGGGGCGGAAAGAAGGGCCAGTGGCGCCGGTCACGATTTGCGATTAAACCGATGCGGGGCGTCGAATATGGGGACTGAGCGGGCATCGCATGAACGGCGGCGGATGCCGACGGCATGTCGGGTTGATCATCATAGCGCTGGCGCTGAGCGCCTGCGCCGGAGGTCACCATAGGACCGACGAGGAAGGCATCAACGCCTATCCGACCAACTACAAGACCGACATTCTCGCCGCCATGCACGTCTATCTCAACGATCCGACGGCCATTCGCGACGCCAGCATTTCGGAGCCGGTGTTGAAGCCGGCGACCCTGACCACGCCGTCGCGTTACATGCTCTGCCTGCGCTTCAATCCGAAGAAGACCGCCACCGTCTATGAGGGCATGCGCGAGGTCGCCGCCGTTTTCGTCGCCGGCCGCTTCGACCAGTTCATCGAGACGCCGAAAGATCTTTGCGCCGGCGTCACCTACGCGCCGTTCCCCGAGTTGGAAAAGCTCTCGCGCTGAATAACAAAATCCCGCCGCGAAGCGGGTTGAAAACCGGCACCGTCGCGACTTTAATCGGCGGCAAGATGTTCTTTTGAGCCCCAGGAGGTTGGCGATGACTTTCGGGACAATCGCAGCGTCCGCCAGTGTGCTGTTGGCGTTGTCGGCGGCAGGCGCCGCAGCGGCGCCGGCGCTCGCCACCAACAACGTGAATTTGCGCCAGGGGCCGGGCACCACCTACACCGTCATCATGACCATTCCCGGCGGCAGCAATGTCGATGTCAGCGGCTGCAGCGGCCAATGGTGCCAGGTGACCTTCCAGGGCCAGAACGGCTACGCGATCGCCACCAGCTTCGATCAGGGCGGTGGCCCGCCGCCGCCCGGCGCCGCGGGGCCGCCGCCCGCAGGCTATGCGGACCGCCGCGGGGCCGCCCCCCGCGGGCTATGCGCCTCCGCCGCCACCGGGCTACGCCGGCCCACCGCCGGGCGTTGATCCCGACGCGCCGATTCCTGTCTCGCCTATAGGGCCGCCGCCAATCGGACCGCCCGTCTATGTCGGACCGCCGCCGCCGGCCTATTACTATCTACGGCTACGGTCCCTATTACGGGCCCTATGGGGGCGGTTATTACTATCGGCGCTGGTAGAGCGTGCCGGCCGTCGGTCGACTTCACTCGCTTAGGGTTTGAGGAGGAAAGCATGGTGCGGGCGCGCGCGTTCTCGCTCGCGGTTCTGCTGTCATTGCCGCTGAGCGGCTTCGCCGGCGCGCAGACCGCACCCGTTCTCGCCGTCGTCGGCGGCACGTTGATCGACGGCACCGGGCGGCCGCCGATCGAGAATTCCGTCATCATCATCGAGAACGGCCGCTTCACCGCCGCCGGCCGCAACGGCGAGGTGACCGTTCCGCAAGGCGCGCAAATCGTCGACGCCAGCGGCAAGACCGTGCTGCCGGGCTTTCTCGACGGCCATTGCCATTGGGAAGATTTTTTCGGCGAGCTTTATCTGCATCTCGGCATCACCACCTGCGCGACCATCGAGATCTATCAGGATGGGCCGTGGACGCTGGCGCAACGCGACGGCACCAATGCGGGAAAGATTCGCGGCCCGCGCATCTGGACGTCGGGGCGCGCTATCGGCGGCGGACGCACGGAGACCGATGCGCCGGACTCCCGCGAGTTCCGCGGCAACATCGTGGTGACGACGCCCGACGAAGCGCGCGCCGCGATCGACCGCAAGAAAGCGCTCGGCTACGACATCATCAAGCTCAACGAATTTTTGCCGATGGACCTGGTCAAGGTCGCAGTCGAGGAGGCGCATCGCCTCGGCCTTGGCGTGACCACGCACAGCTGGGACGCCGTCGGTTCGGCCAATGCCGGCGTCGACGGCATCGAGCACATCTGGTCGGTCGGCTACAGCTCGATCCTCGACGTCGAGAAACGGCACAAGCTTGCGGAAGACCGGCTCGCCGGAAAGATCGACGCCGAAGTCGCCGGCGCGCAATACCAGACCGAGAATTTCGACGCCGTCATCTCCGCCATGGTCGCGCACCATGTCGCCTGGACGCCGACCATCGCCAAATGGCTGCGGCCGTTGTCGCCGAGCATGGCGCGCTTCCGGCAAAAGGAAAGCGAAATCCTCGACGACCCGAACGCCGACTTTCCGCCGGTGCTGCGCGCGGTGACCGACAGCGCCTACGACAAGCTGCTCAAGCGCTATACGCCGGAGCAGCTCGACGCCACGCGCGCTCGGCTATCAGAAAGCCAACGAATTCATCCGCCGCTTCGTCGCCGCCGGCGGCATCCTCAAAGAGGGCTCCGACCCGCCGCGCGGCATGGCCGGAATGCTGATGCACGAGGCGCTGGCCATGGATGTCGAGGCCGGCGTGCCGCCGATGACGGCGATCCAGGCCGCGACCTTGAACGTCGCAAAAACGTTCCACAAGGACAAGGACTACGGCAGCGTCGAGCCGGGCAAGGTCGCCGACCTGTCCATCATCGAGGGCGACCCGCTCAAGGACATTTGGATGACGCAGAACGTCAAGATGCTGATCATGGACGGGCGTATCGTCGATATCGGATTCCACAAATACAAGAATCCGATTCCGGCGTTCTATTCCTACCAGACGCTGCCGCGCGAGATCGAAATATCGCCGCTGTTGGCGACGCAGGGCACCGGCGTGACGCTCACGGTGCGCGGCCGCGGCGTGCTGCCGACGCACCGTGTCATGCTCAACGGCAAGGAAATGCCGACGCGCTACGTCAAGCGCGGCCAGCTCGAAGCCGTCATTCCGCCCGACGCCATCGCCGAGGCCGGCACCTACATCGTCACGGTGAAGAGCGTGGGCGAGCCATTGCCGGAATCATATCCGGCCCATCTGGTGGTCGGCTTCAAGCAATTAGTACGCGACGCCATCATGTTTCCTGCCGGCTGAAATGCACCGCGGCGCCTGAGGCCGCGAGACTGAGCGCGATGATCACGAAAATGCCGCCGACGCCGGCCGCGGCGGCGATCAGGCTGGCAATGAACGGCACCGCCACCTGGCCGATGCGGTTGCCGGTGATGCGCAGCGACATCACCGTGCCCATGGCAGCGGCGGAAGCGAGATCGACGACATTGGTCAGGCTCAGCGTCGTGGCGATGCCGAGCGAAAATCCCATCAGCACCATCGCCGCGAACATCGCCGAAAGCGGGATCGGCAGCGCCAGACAGGCGAAGCTGATCCCCGCCCCCATCATGCTGGCGAGCGTCAACGGCCCGCGGCCGACCAGGCGGATCACCCGCACATAGCCCATGCGCGAGACCAGCGAGAACACCGAGCGCACGGTGAGCAAGGTGCCGACGTCGCGCGCCGTGATGTTGTTGGCGGCGCCCAACAGCGGCAGGTAGATCACCAACAGATCCTGCGCGGTGATGGTGATGACGCTGGCGATCAGCACCGCCATCAAGCCGCGCTGGCGCATCAGTGTGCGCACCGGCACGACGGCGGTGCTGTGCTCGTGGGCTTTCGGCTTCGGCGCCGGCCGCATGGCGGCGGCGGTCACCAGCGACGCCAACGAGATCAAAAGACCGATCGCGTACAGCCGGTCGGTCGGCGGCAGCCGCGCCGAGCCGCTCGACCAGGCGATGATGTAAGGGCCGAGCCCCTGCCCGATGGCGCTGGCGACCAGGTAATTGCCGAACACCGCGTCGCGGCCGCGCGGCCCGGCGCAGCGGATGCACAGCATCTGCTGGCTCGCCATCATGAACAGATGCGAGATGCCGAGCAGCGCCATCATGATCAGCAGCGTCGTCACCGATCCGGCCCAATAGCGAAAACCGGCGCAGGCGACGACCATCAGCGCGGCGCCGATCCAGCAGGCCTGCGCGTCATTGCCGCGATCCATGAAGCGGCCGACCCAGACCGCGAGGAAGATCGGCAGGATCGCGAACGTCGCCGAGATCACGCCGATCCAGATCACCGGCAGGTCGAGCTCGATGGCGCGGTATGACGTCGTCACCCGCATGATCGCGTAGACCGCCTGGATGATCGCCGAATTGAGCACCAGCGGCACCAGCAGGCGATAATCGACGTCGCTCGCGGGCTCGCCTCGCCGCCCGCGGCCGGTTGCAATTTTTCCCTAAAACTCGACACCGCGCCGCGACACCCAAAGTGATTTGCCGGCAAGGTGTATCACCCCTGCCCACGCGCGCGGCAGTCCGTCAGTTCCGGCTGCGGCAGCATGGCTGCGGCGTCGCCTTGTCCGGGCCTGCGCCGCGCGGGTCTAAGCTTGCCGGCCTCGGGAGATCATCCATGCAGAATGCCTTACCATTCGCGCCGGCTCGGCAGTGGCGCTCGCCTGCGCGCTATTCACGTTGCCGGTGCTGCACGCCGTCGGCGCCGAAGACTATCCCAACCGCCCGGTGACTATCGTCGTGCCGTTCCCGCCGGGCGCGTCGAACGACCTGCTGGCTCGCTATGAAGCGGACGTGCTGGGTCGCGCGCTGCACGGCAGTTTTGTCGTCGAGAACAAGCCCGGCGCCGGCGGCGACATCGGCATCTCCTTTGCCGCCAAGGCCACGCCCGACGGCTATACGCTGCTGCACGCGCCATCAGCCATCACCTTACTGCCCTCCGTCATGAAAACGGTCGGGTATGACCTGGCCAGGGATTTCCAGCCTGTCACCCTCGTCGGCCTGACCAAATTCTGTCTGGTCGCCTCGCCGTCGCTGCCGGTGAACTCGGTGGCGGACCTGATCGCGCTGGCCAAGGCCAAGCCCGGCGAGCTGACCTATGCCTCCGCCGGCATCGCCACGCCGCATCAGATCTTCGCCGAGCAGTTCAAGATCATGACCGGCACCGACATGCGCCACATTCCCTACAAGGGCGCCGTGCCCGGGCTGACCGACGTCGCCAGCGGCAATGTCTCGGTGGAATTCGCCGATCTCACGCCGGCGCTGCCGCTGATCCAGGCCGGCAAGCTGAAGCTCCTCGCCGTGCTCTCGAGCAAGCGCGATCCGGACATGCCGGATATTCCGGCGCTGGCCGAGACCGTGCCGGGCTATGTCGGCCAAAGCTGGCAGGGATTTTTCGCCCGCGCCGGCACGCCGAAGCCGATCGTCGACGCGCTCAACGCCGCTCTTGTCGCCGATCTCAAGAAGCCGGAGACCACCGAAGCGCTTCAAGAGCATGGGCATCGTCGCGCAATGGGACACGCCGGAAGAATTCCGCACCTTCATCGCCGCCGAAACCGAGAAATGGGGCAAGATCATCAAGGCGGCGGGGATCGAGCCGCAGTGAATTACCTCAATCTTTCGTCGTCTCCACATGGAAGCGATGCAGGATGCGATGGAAATCGGCGCCAACACGAATCCGGTGGCGATGACGATGATGAGGCCGGACAGGATCGCGTAGGAGCCGGCGAAGATTTTGCCGGCCGTGGTCTTCAACTCGCCCAAGGGACCCATACCGGACAGGATCATCGCCGCGTTCACATAGGCATCGACGAAGGACATGCCCTCGAACGCCGCGTAGCCGGCGATCCCAATGGCAAGACCGGCCATGGTCAGGACCATCCACAATCCGATCGCGATCATCATGCGGATCAGGAATTTGCGGCGCGATGCGACCGGTTGGCCGCGACGTTCGAACCCGGTGACGCTGAGACCTCTCAGGGGCATTTCTCGTCCTCCGGCTGCGTCCTGCTACCCTACACCTTAGACAGCGGTTGAGCGCGCCTCGGCCGGCGCCTAGTATCCGCCGCAGGAACGAACCCCGCCAGGAAACGACAATGCCCCAACCGCAATACGACCGCGCCGCCCAGGACATCGGCAACATCGTCGGTATCGGCCACGTCAATGTCTGCATCAACGATCAGCACCTGGCCACGCATTTTTACGTCACCGGGCTCGGCTATACGCGCGATCCCTTTCTCAACACCGGCGCCGGCAATATGTGGATCAATGTCGGCATGAGCCAATTTCACCTGCCGATGGGCAAGCCCGACGTGCTGCGCGGCGTCATCGGCCTGGTCATGCCGGACCGTGAGGCGCTCCTGGACCGGCTCAAGCGCGTGAAGAAGCCGCTCGAAGGCACCAAATTCGAATTCCGCGAGAGCAACGACGGCGTCGAGACCGTGTGCCCGTGGGGCAACCGCATCACCGTGCACACGCCGGACGTCGAGCGCTTCGGCCGGGTCCAGCTCGGCATGCCCTATGTCCGCTTCGACGTGCGCCCCGGCACCGCGGAACGCATCGCGCGCTTCTATCGCGAGGTGATGGACGCGCCGGCCGAGGTCAAGAAGAACGGCGCCGGCCCCGAGGCCCGCGTCCAGGTCGGCGAGAAGCAATATTTCTATTTCCGCGAGACCGACGCGCCGGAAGCGCACTACGACCGCCACCACGTGCAAATCTATCTCACCAATTTCTCCAGACCGTATCGCAAGCTGCTCGATCTCGGCCTGATCACCGTAGAGGACAACGACTACCAATACCGCTTCAAGGACGTGATCGACCTCGACACCCGCGAAGTGCTGTTCACGGTCGAGCACGAGACGCGCAGCCAGACCAATCCGATGTACGGCCGCCCGCTGATCAACCGCAATCCGGCGGCGACCAACATGGATTACAAGCCGGGACATGACAGCATGTCCTGGGCGTTGTCGTGAAAGCTGGCACGGCCTGCGTCTCCCTCCCCCCTTGTGGGGGAGGGTGGGGTGGGGGGTCGGGAGGTGACTTCAAAGCGTTGACGATTGCGCTGAACCTCTCGACCCCCACCCCTACCCCTCCCCACAAGGGGGAGGGGAAAAGATGAGTACCCGCCGCGCCCTCGTCATCGGCGGCTCGCTGGGCGGGCTGATCGCGGCGCATCTGCTGCGCTCGACCGGCTGGGACGCCACCGTGTTCGAGCGCAATGACGAGGAGCTGGCGAGCCGCGGCGTTGGGCTCGGCACGCATCCGCAGCTCATCGCCATCCTCAAGCGCGCCGGCATCGATTTCGACGAGACGATGGGCATCAAGCCGACGCGGGCAGTCTGCCTCGACCGCAACGGCAAGATTTTGATCGAGCAGCCGACGGCGCGCACGCTGAGCGGCTGGTCGCGGCTCTACCGCGCCTTGCTCGATGCGCTGCCGGCGCAAACCTATCGGCTCGGCAAAAAGCTCGTTCGCGTCGAGCAGGACGCGCGACGGCGTCACCGCGATCTTTGCCGACGGCACGCGCGAGCGCGGCGATCTGCTGGTCGGCGCCGACGGCATCCGCTCCACGGTGCGCGCGCAATTTCTGCCGGAAGTCGAGCCGGCTTACGCCGGCTATGTGGCCTGGCGCGCCGTGCTCGACGAAGCCGACGTGCCGCCGCGATCTGTGGCGCGAGATGGTCGAGCTCTATGCGTTCTGCCTGCCCGAGGGCGAGCAATTGATCAGCTATGCGGTGCCGGGGCGCGACAACGACACCGCGGTCGGCCGCCGCGCCTACAATATCGTCTGGTATCGGCCGGTGGATCGCGACGCGCTTGCCGATATCTGCACCGACGCCGCGGGCCGCCACCACGCCGCCGGCATTCCGCCGCCGCTGATCCGGCCCGACGTGATCGCCCGCATCAAAGCCGACGCCAAGGCCGTCATCGCGCCGCAGATCGCCGAGATTTTTGCGCGCACGGCGCCGTTCTTCCAGCCGATCTACGATCTGATCTCGCCGCAGATCGTGTTCGGCCGCGTCGTGCTCGCCGGCGACGCGGCGTTCGTCGCGCGCCCCCATGCCGGCGCCGGCACCACCAAGGCGGCGCTCGATGCGGCCTGCCTCGCCGACAGCATCCGCGATGCCGGCGGCGACCTCGATGCCGGACTGCAGCATTACCAGCGCATGCAGCTGCCGTTCGGCCGCGCCCTGGTCGAGGTCAACCGGGAGGAAGGCGCTTATCTGAGCGCCCAGATCAAGCCCAAGGCGGACCGCACCGCCGCGGAGCTCCACCGCGACATCGGCGCCGTGGTGCACGCCCATATCGACCGCAGCGAGCAGGTCGGCGATATCGTCGCCGCGCATGGCCTCGTCCGCGCTTTTGGCGGCCTCGGGGGCATGACACCCCTGCCGCGCTGCTGTATAATCGCGCAAACGAAGCAATTTCGCCGGAGAGGCCCATGAGCGCCGCCAAGAAGACACTCGTCATCCGCAACGGCACGCTGATCGACGGCTCCGGCAAGCCGTCGGCGCGCAACGACGCCATCGTGGTCGAGGGCAACCGCATCAAGAGCGTCGGCGCGCTGCCGGGCGACATCCACCTCGAAGACCGCAAGACCGTCGACGTGGTCGACGCCGCCGGCAAATGGATCATGCCCGGCCTGATCGACGCCCACTGCCACATGTCCTACGGCTATCCGCTGATCAAGGGCGAGGGCAAAGGCAAGGGCACGACGCGGCCGGAATTCTCCACGCTGAAATCCGCCCGCAGCGCGCAGAAGGTGCTGCGCTCGGGCGTCACCAGCATTTCGGTGCCGGGCGGCACCTGGTTCACCGATGTCGGCGTGCGCGACGCCATCCGGCTCGGCCTGATGGAAGGCCCGCGCATGTTCGTCGCCGGCCGCATGATCGTCACCTATGGCTGCATCGAGGACGACGAGCCGTCATGGGAAGGCACGCCCGATCATTCGATCGGCAAGCTGTGCAACACCGCCGACGAGATGGTCACCGAGGTGCGCCGCCAGGGCAAGCACGGCGTCAACTTCATCAAGATGGCCGATAGCCGCTCCGGCGAATCGCAGATGCTGGCCAAGGACGAGATCGCCGCCGTGGTCGGCGAGGCGCATCGGCGCAACCTGAAAGTCGCCATCCATTCGCGCGGCGCCGGTTCGACGCGCGCGGCCGCGGAAGCCGGCGTCGATTGGATCGTCCACGCCGATCTCGCCACCGACCGCGATCTCGACGCGGTCGCCAAGGCCGGCATGCCGATCCTGCCGACCGCGACGTTCCTCGCCGTGGTGGTCGAGCTCGGCAAGCAGCAAAAGGTCGGCGCCGAGCAGGTGCAGCTCGATTTCAACCGCATGCAGCGGCATTACGATCTGCTCGGCGAATTGATGCACAAGGCGCGCAAGCTCGGCATCAAGCTTCTGGTCGGCACCGATACCGGCAACAATTCGTTCACGCGGCATGGCGAGCTGCACGCCAAAGAACTGGAAATCTTCGTCAAGCACGGCGGCTATACGCCGATGGAAGCGATCGTCGCGGCGACGCGCGACAATGCCATGCGGTCGGCCTCGACGGCCAGGTCGGCCAGGTCGCGGCGGGACAGCTCGCCGATATCACCGTGTGGGACAAGGACCCGATCGCCGATATCGCCATCCTGCAGGACAGCAAAAACCTCGCCTGGGTGATCAAGGACGGCAAGATCGTCGATCTCGATGGGCGCGACGAGATGCTGACGTTCCAGCAGGCCGCGGAATGACGGCTCGCCGTCCCGGACATGAGCGAAATCGCGCGGTTGAGTGTCGAGATCGACGACGTGACGCCGCGCGTGGTGCGCGTCGTCGAGGTGCCGGCCGACATCCGCCTCGACGACCTGCATTTCGTGCTGCAAATCGCCATCGGCTGGCAGAACGGCCATCCGTTCGAATTCCGCATCGGCGACAAAGTGTGGGGACAGCCGGATCGCGACGCGGATGTCAGTCCGACGCCGGCCGAGCGAGCGACGCTCGCCGACATCCTCGCCCACGGCGACACGTTCAAATACGACTACGTGTTCGGCGAGGACTGGCAGCACACGGTAACGCTGCTGTCGCGCGCCGCCGCGCAGCCGGGCATGCGCTATCCAAACCTGGTCAGCGCCGAGGGCCGCTGCCCGCCGGCCGATATCGGCGGCCCGGTCGGCTACGAGACCTATCTGCGCAGCATCGCCGATCCGAACAGCGTCGATCACGAGGACATGCTCGACTTCGACGCGCCGGATTTCGATCCGCATGTGGTCGATGCCGCAACGCTGCGGCAGAACCTGGCCGACCTCACGCGTTATATCGGCCGCAAGCCGCGCTCTCACGAGACGGCCGGGAGTTAAGGCGCATGCAGTTCGGCGTTCAGTTCTTTCCCAATTTCCGGCCCGAGCGACAAAAGCGCCGCGGAGTATTTCGCGGAAAGCCTCACCATTGCCGAAGAGGCCGAGACGCTCGGCTACACGCATGCGCGCTCGGTCGAGCATTATTTCGAGCGCTATGGCGGCTATAGCCCCAACCCGATCGTGTTTTTGTCGGCGGCGGCGGCGCGCACGAAGAAAATGCGGCTTGTCACCGGCGCGGTCGTGCCGGCGTTCAACAATCCGCTCAAGCTTGCCGGCGAGATCGCGATGCTCGACGCCATTTCGGGCGGCCGCTTCGACGTCGGCTTCGCGCGCGCTTTCCTGCCGCACGAATTCCGGCGCTTCGCCATTTCGCCCGACACGTCCGTCGCTCGCTTCCGCGAAGGCCTCGAGCAGATCGAGCTGCTGCTGACGCAGGAGAACGTCACCCATCACGGCCAGTTTCATACGTTCGAGAACGTCACCTCGCTGCCGCGGCCGACGCAAAAGCCGCGGCCGAAATTTTACATCGCCTCGACGCGCACGGCGGATTCGTTCGAATTCGCCGGGCGCGCCGGCCATGCGCTGATGTCGATCCCGGTCGGCCCGCTGAAGGATTTGCTGCCGATCTACCGCAAGGCCTGGCGTGACGCCGGCCATCCCGGCGACGGCGAAGTCATGATCGCGTTCCACATGTTCTGTCACGAGGACAAAAAACTCGCCCGCGAAATCCCGCGCCGCCAGTTCGAGGATTATTTCCAGGCGCTGTTCGAATCCGCCGGCGAGTGGACGCAAGGCACGTCGTCGAAGGATTACAAGGGCTACGACGTGTCGATCAGCCGGATGAAGAATTCCACGCTGGAAAGCCAGATCGAATCGGGCGGCGCCTGGGTCGGCACGCCGGACGAGATCAAAACCATCATCCGCCGCTTCGAAAGCACCATCGGCAAATTCGAGCACGCCTCGCTGCAAATCAATTTCGGCACGCTCGATTTCGCCGAAGCGCAAAAATCGATGCGGCTGTTCGCCAAGGAAGTGATCCCGGCGTTTTCCTGAAATCAAGCCAAAGCTGAACTAACTATGGCAGGACCCCTCGCCGGCATTCGCATTCTCGATCTCACCTCCGTCGTCGCCGGCCCCCTGGCGACGCAGATGCTGGGCGACATGGGCGCCGACGTCATCAAGATCGAGGCGCCCGAGGGCGACGCGCCGCGCCATACCGGCCCGGCGCGCTCGCCGAACATGGCGGCGCTGTTCATGGGGCTCAACCGCAGCAAGCGCTCGCTGGTGCTCGATCTCAAGAAGCCCGCGGCCGCGGACGCGCTGTGGCGGCTGATCGACGGCGCCGACGTGTTGGCTCATTCGATGCGGCCGCAAAAAAATCGAAAAGCTCGGCTTCGGCCACCAGGCGGTGTGCGCGCGCAATCCGCGCCTGGTCTATGCGGCGCTGCACGGCTACCGCGACGGCGGCCCCTACAGCGGCCAGCCGGCCTATGACGACGTCATCCAGGGCCAATCCGGCATCGCCGCCTTGATGTCGGTCGGCGGCGAGCCGCGCTACGCGCCGACCATCCTGGCCGATAAGATTTCCGCGCTGGCGATCTCCAACGCCATTTCGGTCGCTTTGCTCGCGCGCGAAAAAACCGGCCGCGGCCAGTTCGTCGAAATTCCGATGTTCGAGCAGCTGGTGTCGTTCGTGCTCGCCGAGCATCTGTTCGGCCACAACTTCGTGCCGCCGCTGGGATCGCTCGGCTATACCCGCGTCACCGGCGCCTGGCGCCGGCCGTACAAGACCAAGGACGGCTATCTGTGCATGATGGCCTATACCGAGCGGCACTGGCGCAAATTCTGGCCAGCGGTCGGCAAGCCGGAAATCTGCGACGATCCGCGCTTCAACAGTATCGCCACGCGCAGCCACAACGTGGTCGCGCTCTACGAGCTTGCCGGCGCGTGTCTGCTCGCCAAAACAACGGACGAGTGGATCGCGCTGTTGCGCGATCTCGAAATCCCGTGCGCGCGCATGGCGAGCCTCGACGATCTCTTGACCGATCCGCAGCTCGCCGCCACCGGCTTTTTCAAGCACGCCACCCATCCGAGCGAAGGCGAGATCATGTTCACCGATCCGCCGGTGCGCTTTAGCGAAACTCCGACCTCGACCGAGCGGCTGCAGCCGCGGCTTGGCGAGCACAGTTTTGAAGTGTTGCGCGAGGCCGGTCTCAGCGAGGGTGAGATCAAGGCGCTGGCTGCTTCGGGCGCGACCGTCGACGGCAGCGTGAAGGCGGAAGCCGCGGAGTGATGTTTTGTAGGATGGGTAGAGCGTTAGCGAAACCCATCATTCGCTTCACAATCCTATCGCGGGTTTCGCTTCGCTCTACCCACCCTACAATTCCAGCGCGTTCGGCGCGTAAAGCTCGTCGATCTTGATCAGCCGCGGGGTGAGCCCCTGCTCCAGCGAATATTGCGCGATGGTCTCCATCACCTTGCGGTTGGCTTTGACGCCGTGATGGAGCAGCGGCGTTTTCGCGTCGCCGGTGAGTAGCCCCGTGGCGAGGTGATATTCGACGTGCTCGATGCGTTGCGCATTGGCGATGTCGTTCGCCTTATTGAAAGCCTTGAGCAGGTTCAGCACCACCCACGGCTCTTTCTCGTAGATATCGCGCCGCACCACGGCCTGGTGATTGATCGGGAAAATCCCGGTCTTGCGGTAATAGCGGATGCCTTCGGCGGCCGGGTCGGGGAACAGATATTTGAAATCGGGATGGTGCGCCGAGATCGGCGCGGCTGCGATCCACCAGGTTGCGGCCGGACAGATAATGCACCGTGGCATCGAGCTCGCCTGCGAGCATCATCGCGCCGATACTCAAATCGGCGGGCACCTGATGCACGACGACGCCCGGCGGCGGCTTGAAGCCGGTGGCGCCGCCGTGGCTTTTTTCCGGCGTGCGCTCCATCCAGAATTCCATGTCCTTCGGCATGCACGCCGAATTCGTGCTGCAGCACGCCGCGCGTCCACAACGCCGCGGTCTGCTGATATTCCGGCACGCCGACGCGCTTGCCCTTCAGATCCGCGGGCTTCTCGATGCCGGATTTGCGGCTGACCAGAATCGTGGTGTGGAAGAACCGCCGCGTGGTGAAGATCGGCAGCCCGACGAAACGCGTATCGCCCTGCCCGGTCACGATCATGAACGAGGAGCACGACATTTCCGACACGGCGAATTCGGCGAAATGCAATTGCCGCCAGAACAGCTCCGACGGATGCAGGACGGTCGGAATGAGATCGATACCCTCCGGCTTCACCGTGCCGTCGAGGATCGGCCAGGTGCGCGGATTATTGGTGATGCCGATGCTCAACTGCAGGTTCATGGGGGTCTCGTCGGTGAGGCGGGAGCGGGATCATAACATGGCGGTTTGCCTGGCGATGCATGGCTAACATGCCGCACGCGCCGGTCGGTACCATTCGCCCGCGCCGCATGCGATGATCGCGCCTGCAGTGAGGGGGCAAGGATGAAGGCAACGGGCGCTTGCGCCATTGCGATGCTTGCTTTCATCGGCACCGCGCGCCTTGCCGGCGCGGCGGACATCCACGTCTATAGCACCGGCGCTCCGGCCATGGCGGCCAAGGAGGTCGCCGAGAATTTTGCCAAAACGACCGGCCATCGATTGACGTTCACCGTCGGGCAGCCCGCGACCATCGAAAGCGATCTCGACGCCGGCGCCAAGGCCGACGTCGTCATCCTGCCGTCGCCGGTGGTGGCGATGCTGGGCGGCACCGGCGCTTTGCGGGCCGGCAGCGCCGTCGATCTCGCCCGCGTCGGCATCGGTGTCGTCGTTCGCAACGGCGCAAGCGCGCCGGATATTTCCAACGCCGCGGCCATTCGCAAGCTCTTAATCGACGCGCGCTCGATCGTTTATCCCGATCCGACCACCGGCGGCGGCTCGGCAGGACGCGCCATCGCGCACATGATCGATGAGATGGGCTTGACCGAGACCATCCGGCCGAAGCTGACGCGCACGTCGGCGATCGGCGGCGGCGTCGCGCTGGTCGCGGGCGGCAATGCCGAGGTCGGGCTGTTCAACATCAGCGAGATCCTGCCGATCCAGGGCGTGCAGCTGGTCGGCCCGCTGCCGGCGGAATTGCAGAACTATATCGTGTTCAGCGCGGCGATCCCGGTCAGCAATACGGCGCCGGAGCCGGCCGCAGCCTTCATCCAGGCGCTCGCCGCGCCGGCAGCGCGCGACGCCTGGCGCAACGCCGGCATGGAGCCGGTCGCCGGCGCGCGCTAGCGCCGGGCTCACTCACCAGTTTGGTGCACGTTTTTCCAGGAAGGCGCGAATACCCTCCTGCGCCGCGTCCGTCGTCACGACGTTGCAGAAATCCTCGACCGCGTTCGCGATGCGGGGCCGATCGTCGTTCTGGCGCATAAAGGCTGAGCGGGCTGCGCGCATGACCGTCGGAGATTTCGCGGCGAATTCAGCCGCGAGCGCGGTGGCGGTCGGTTCGAGTTCGTCATCGTCAACGATCTTGCTGACAAGGCCGAGATCAAAGGCTTCCCGCGCATCGAAAGTGCGGCCGCTGAAGAGGAGCTCGAAAGCGCGGTGACGTCCGACGATGCGCGGCAGATGGGCGAAGTGAATGGCAGGCGGCACGCCGATCCTGATTTCCGGATAACCGAACGTGGCGCCGCGCGACGCGACGATCACGTCGCAGGAAATCGCCATGGTCATGCCGCCGCCGCGCGCCGAGCCGTTGACCGCCGCGATCGAAGGCTTGCCGAGATTGTATTGGCATTCGTGCAGATCGATATAGAGAGCCTGCAAGAACTCGCGCACCTCTTGGCGCGATTTGCCGAGCAGCACGGCGAGGTCGAGACCGGCGCAGAAATGCCGGGCGACGGCGCTGGCGAGCACGATGGCGCGCGCCTCGTCATCGGCCGCGGCTCGCCGCAACGCGGCGATGACGGCGCGGATCATGTCGAGGCTCAACGCATTGACCGGCGGACGATCGAGAACGATGCGCGCTACGCGTTGGGCAACCGCATAGCGCACCGCGTCCGGCATGGCCCGATCAATCGATCTCAATAACGATACGGCGCGATCTCGAGATGCGGGAATGCCGAGAACACGCCCGGCACATTGGTCGCCGCCGCCACATGCAGCATCGACGAATCGAGCTTGGCATAGCTCGTGGCGCCAAGCAGGCCCATTGAGCGGATGACCTCGTCCTCGAGAAGCTCGAGCATGCGCACGATGCCGGCTTGGCCGCCGGCGGCAAGCCCGTAGCATTGCATACGGCCGAGCCCGATGAGATCGGCGCCTATTGCTTTCGCCTTGACGATATCGCTGCCGCGATAGAAGCCGCCGTCAACAATGACCTTGGCGCGGCCGGCAACCGCCTCGACGACTTCCGGCAACACATCGGTCGAGCCGCGGCCATGATCGAGCTGGCGGCCGCCGTGATTGGAGACGAAGATGAAGTCGACGCCATGATCGAGGCAAAGTTTTGCGTCCTCGGCGGTGGCGATGCCTTTGATGGCGAGCGGGATCTTGAACTTCGACTTGATGCGCTCGACGGTCTTCCAATCGAGCGCCTCCTGGAACTCGCGGCCCGAGGCGCGGCGCCGGCCGCCGGTGATGTGGCGCTTGGCGATATCGCGCTCGCGCCGGCTGTAATGGGCGGTGTCGACGGTGAGACAGAACACGCTGTACTTGTTGGCGATGGCGCGGGCGACGTGATCGTCGACCCAGGCGGCGTCGCCCCGCACATAGAGCTGGAACATCCGAAACGCGTCGGGCGCTGCCTGGGCCACGCCTTCGAGGCCGGGGTCGCAGACCGAGCTCAGCATATGGGCGATGCCGAATTCGCCGGCCGCCTTGACCACCGGCGCGGCGCCCTCGGGATGGAAGCTTTCCAGGGTGCCGACCGGACACAGCACGATCGGCAGCCGCAGCTTGCGGCCGAGGAGTTCGGTCTGAAGCATCGACCTTGCTGACGTCGCGCAGCACCCGCGGCCGGAACGCCACCGTGTCGAGCGCCATGCGGTTTCGCCGCAGCGTGGTCTCGGTCTCGACGCCGCCGACGATGTAGTCCCAGGCGTTCTGATTGAGGTTCTGCCGTGCCTTGGCGACGATCTCGTGCAGGTTGAGGAATTCGTTGCGCTCGTACGCCGCTTTGAGGCGGCCGGCTTCGTCCAATTTCTCAGTGCTCATTGTGGGGGGTACGCGTTGCTGGTTGCGGGGCAGGGTTGCGGACTTTAGCCCGTGAGCCTTGCTTTAAGAAAGGCCCCCTCCTGCAAACGCCGATAGTCCAAAAAGCAACAGGCCCCGGAACCATCCGGGGCCTGCTGTATCGATGCCGCAATGACGCGGTTCGAACGTTCCGTTCTTAGTGGAAGCGGTAGTTGAGTCCAAGAGTGATCGTTTGGATCCCAGGCACGTGAGTGGTTGTGCAGTCGATGGTCCCCGCGGGGAAACCGCCGACCTGTGCGCAAGCCTGGGTGTTCCTCTGAATGCCCAGGAGCAGATATTCCGCCTTCACGCTCCAATGCGTGTCGATGCCATATTCGACACCGCCGCCGGCAGCCCAGCCGGTCACAGTCTTGGTGCTCGTGGTATTGATCGTCACCGGGAGGCCGTTATCGACCACGCCGGTCTGCTCTCGCACCGCCGCGCCGCCGCCCTTCACGTAGAACATCGCATGACCGTCGACCGCGCCGAGCCGCACGGTCAATGCGTCGTACCAATTGCCGACCTTTGCGAATGCGGTGGTATCGCCATTGCCGATCGGAGGCGGATTCTGCGTGATCGAGCCCTTCAGGTTCAGGTAGCCGTAGTTATTCTCGATGCCGATGAGCGTGAAGGGGGTCGGCTGCCAGTTGGCGCCAACCGTGCCGCCGCCGACGAAGCTCGAACGCATGTCGTAGGCCGTGGTTTGCACGCCGTTATAGGTGCCGCTGCCGGCTGCGAGACAAGCGGCGAGCGCGGTGGCAAGGCACGGATCGGTCGTATTGGCCTGGTCCATCCACGCGGCACCCGCATAGGCGCCGATATAGAAGCCGTTCCAATCGAACGGCGGCGGCGGCGGCGCTTTCGGCGCCTTGACCGCCATGTCGGCGGCGCTGGCGACGCCAAGCGGCGCGGCGATCAGAAGAGCGGTAACAGCGATCCGGCCGAACGTTGCGAATTTCATGACAACCCCCATCAATTCCAAGTCCCGAACTGTCATGATTTAGAACGCAACGAATTCACGTTGGCGAGTGGGGATTGGGCTTTTACATTCGCTTTTCCGGCCGCTGTTGCAAGAGAGACACGGTGGCGCCCGTCGAGTTTATATAGTTTTATCAATATCTTATGTCTTGTTGCCCACGAGGCAGGCGGCCACTGCATAAACTTGCCGCAGCGTTTGGCGGAAATTCGCCCACGAAAAGCGAAATAACGACCGCAGCGCCGAGACAATCCTGCGAAGCGCACGGCGCGAAGCAGGATGGCGGTCCCGAGAGGACTCGAACCTCTGACCTTCGGTTTAGGAAACCGCTGCTCTATCCGGCTGAGCTACGGGACCGCGATCGACGCGCCGATATAGCATAAGCGGCCGCGCCGGCATCCAGGCACGCCGTAGTACCGCCGTATTCCGGCCGTTCGCTTGAGGGTGATGGTGGGACGGCGTCGTGGGGTCTTTTTGGCCGCTGCGCTGGCGGTCAAGCTTGCAGCTCTTTGCGGATGTTCCGGCGCGATGGCGCAGGAGCAGCCGAAGACTGCGCTTATTTGCGGCGGCGACGTGATTGCGCACGGCGTCGCCAAACGCGTCATCGACGGCCGTACTTTCACGCTCGATGACGGCAGCGAAGTTCGCTTGGCCGCGATCGAGGTGCCGCCGCTTGAAACCGGCGCAGCGCCGGGCGCCGCCGCCAAGGCCGCGCTCGATGCGCTCATCGGCGGCGACGACATCGTGCTGCGGCGCGCCGACATCGCCACCGACCGCTATGGCCGCCTCGTCGCCTATGCGTACGCCGTGCGCGACGGCGAGGAGCTGTTCGCGCAAGGCGAGCTGATCGCCTCGGGCTTTGCCCGGGTCGGCGACCATGTCGGCAGCCGGCCGTGCGCCTTGGAGCTCCTCAAAAGCGAAAATGCCGCGCGGGCGGCCAAGCTTGGCCTATGGGCCGATTCGCATTATGACGTGCTCGACGCCGAGACCCCAACGGACGTGCTGGCGCGGCGAGGCCGATTTGCGCTGGTCGAGGGCAAGGTGGTCTCCGTGCGTGAAAGCGGGGCCACGATCTACGTGAATTTCGGGCGGCGCTGGTCCGAGGATTTTACCGTTACGGTCCTGAAACGAAATGAGCGCAATTTCACGGCGGCGGGCCTCGATTTGAAGGGGCTCGCGGGCCGGCGCGTTCGAGTCCGCGGCTTTATCGAGGCGCGCGGCGGGACCGGGCAGAGTCCTTGGATCGAAGCGGATTATCCGGAGCAGATCGAGACTGCCGACGTGAGGTGAATGTTGGTGACGTGACGGTGCAACGGGGACGTTCGGGGATCGCAGGTTTACGGCATGCCGGCGCAGCTATCGTTGCGCTGCTGCTGGCGGCGTGCACCTCCTCGCCGCCGCCGGTGGCACCGCAGGCCGCCGCGGTGGCGCCGGTCAAGCCGGCGCAGCAGACCGACCTGCCGCCCGCGGTGGCGCGCGAGCATCAGCGCATCCTCGCGGCCTATGGCGGCGTCTATAACGATCCCCGCCTGCAGGCCATGATCGAGCAGACCGTGGAGCGCCTGGTCGCGGCTTCGGAAAAGCCCGACCAGCACTACAAGGTCACCATGCTCAATTCGCAGTCGGTCAATGCCTTCGCGTTGCCGACCGGCCAGATCTATGTGACGCGCGGCCTGATCGCGCTCGCCAACGACGAATCCGAGCTCGCCTCCGTGCTCGCCCACGAGATGGGCCACGTCATCGCGCGGCACGCCGAGCAGCGCGAAGAAGAAGCGCGCAACGCCGATCTCGCCAGCCGCACCATCACCGACGTCGTCTCCGATCCGGAAGTCGGCGCGCTGGCGCTGGCGAAATCGAAACTCAAGCTGGTGAACTTTTCGCGGTCGCAGGAATTCGAGGCCGATGCGCTCGGCATCGGCATCGCGGCGCGCGCCGGCTACGATCCGTACGGCGCGGTGCGCTTCCTCACCTCGATGGAGCACAATTCGGATCTGAAGGCGCAGCAGAGCGGCGCCATCAATCCGGCCGCGCCCGACTTTCTGTCGTCGCATCCGGCGACGCCGGAGCGCATCACCAATGCGCTATCCAATGCCCGGCAATATCGCGCGCCGGCCGCCGACACGCCGGCGGATCTGGCCAAGGCCAAGGCCACCTATTTCGGCAATATCGACGGCATCGTGTTCGGCGAGGATCCGAGCGAAGGTTTCGTGCGCGGCCGCCGCTTCCTGCATCCAAAACTCGGCTTCACCTTCACCGCGCCGGACGGTTTTGCGCTCGACAACACCGCGCAGGCGGTGCTCGGCGTCAAGCACGGCGGCGGCCAGGCGCTGCGCCTCGACGTCGTGCGCGTGCCGGCGGAGCAGACGCTCGCCGCCTATCTCACCTCCGGCTGGATCGAGAACATCGATCCGGCCACCGTCGACGACATCGCCATCAACGGTTTCCCCGGCGCCACCGCGGCGGCGAAAGGCGACCAGTGGGACTTCCGCCTCTACGCCATCCGCTACGGCAGCGACGTCTATCGCTTCATCTTCGCCACCAAACACCGCACGCCCGAGACCGACCGCGCGTTTCGCGAATCGATCGGCACGTTCCGCCGCATGAGTCTCGCGGAGATCGAACAGGCCAAGCCGCTGCATCTTGTGGTGGCAACGGTCGCACCGGGCGACACGGTGGAGAAGCTGGCCAGCCGCATGGCGGTAACCGACCGCGCCGTCGAGCGATTCCGCGTGCTCAACGGGCTCGAACCCGGCGAAAAGTTGCGCCCGGGCAGCGAAGTTAAGATCGTCGTCGAGTAGTCCCGCCGACTTCCATCTGTTCCATTGCCGGCGCGTCTGCTATTATGCCCAACAACAATGGGCCGAATGGCCTGGGGGGAAATGCGCATGTCGGTTTTGAAGGGGGCGGTTTCCGTCACGGTGACGCTTGCGGTCGTGTCCGCCGTCACGGCGGTTCTTTGGTATTTCAAGCTCGCCACCGTCGGCCCGGAGCATCCGGTCTTTTTCTATCTGCTGCCGATCGGCGTGGTGATGATTCTCTATGGCAGCCTGCCGGCGCTGCTGTGCCGTTTTTACCGCCGCCGCCTGCGCCGATTTTTTCCTTTACGATCCGATCTATTCTTTCGACATCGCCAGCCGGGTGGAATTCGGCGATCTGACCTGCTTTTCGCTGCTGGCGCTGATCACCGTCAAATGCGCCAGCGAACTGTTCCGGCCTTCGGAAAAAATCCCCGCGGCGAAGTCGCGCTACGGCCGGACGTAATGTCATCATCACCGGGCTTGAGCCGGTGATCTCATCTTCACGCGAAATGTAAGCTGGATTGCCGGGTCGAGCCCGGCAGCGACGAAGCGTTCGCAATCAGAACTGCGTCGCGAGCTGATCCAATCCCATGACGTGGGCGAGGTTGCGCACCTCGTCTTTTTGCTCGGAATTGAAGCTCATGATCAGCGGGATGGCCGCGGATTTGAGATCGCGCACGTCGACGCCGTCGGCATCGGCCGACGCAACTTGCGTGTTCGCGGGCGCGCCGCGCCGGCGCGCGTCGCGCGAACGCGTATAGGCGATGTTGCGCAGCGCGGCTTCGACCGCCGGCCACATCTGCTCCTGATCCGGCGTCAGATGCAGCCGCGTCTTGATGCTGGCGATCTGCGCGTCATTGAGCATGAGGCCGGCAGCCCGGTCGTCGCGGTTATGCACGGCGGCAGCGGCCGGTTTGATGCCGTTCGGCCGCTTCGCTGGCCGGTGCCGGTTGCGGCAACGTCTGTTCCGCGGATGCGCACCTGCATCGTCGCTTGCGGCGTGGGCAGTTGCGCAGCGACGGCCTGTTGAGCCGGTGCTTGCGGAGCCGATGCCTGTGGCACCATGGGCTGCGGACTGAACAGCGCAAGCTGGGTATTGCCCATCGCCGAGGCGTTCGCCGACGGTTGCGAATGCCATCGTCACCGGCGACGCATCGTCCAAATCCTGCGGGAAGCGCAGCGCCACGGACTGGGCAGCCGAAAGCGCGGGGCTGCGCGGGACCGACCCGTTCCAGCCGCCGATCACGTAACCGGCAAAACCCGCGACAACGATTGAAAGGACCCGACCGCGCTTGAACGCTTGCTTTCGCCGCATACTCGGCGCCCCCTATCTTCCCGCGCGTCTCCCCACGCGTAACCGCCTCTATGTCCTTTCAAATGAAGATTAATTTATGGCTAAGCAGGGCATGTGTGGGGAAGCCTGCGAGAACAAACGTCGAATCCACAGAACATAACGAAAAAGCCCGGCATTTCTGCCGGGCTTTCGCATGATTTCGCCGGTCTGGAAGCGGGTTTAGGCCGCCTCTTCCTCGACCACGGCCTCGTCGTCCGCCTCGGGCTTGGGACCGCGCCGCGGGCCCTTGGCCAGCGCCGCCTCGATCTCCTTGATCGCCTCGGTCTCGGTGATGCGCTGCACCGCCGACACTTCGCGCGACAGCCGGTCGAGCGCCGCCTCGTAGAGCTGGCGCTCGGAATAGGACTGCTCCGGCTGGGTATCCGACCGGAACAGATCGCGCACGACCTCGGCGATGGCGACGATGTCGCCGGAATTGATCTTGGCCTCGTATTCCTGCGCCCGGCGCGACCACATGGTCCGCTTGATGCGCGCGCGGCCCTTGAGCGTCTCGAGCGCCCGCTTGACCATCGGCGTCTCGGCAAGCTTGCGCATGCCGACCGACGCGACCTTCGAGGTCGGCACCCGCAGCGTCATCTTGTCCTTGACGAAGTTGATGACGAACAGCTCAAGCCGCGCACCGGCGACCTCCTGCTCCTCGATGGAGACGATCTGGCCGACACCGTGAGCCGGATAGACGATGAACTCGTTGGTCTTGAAGCCTTGTCGTTGGGTCGTCTTCTTCGCATTCATTCCCAAAGCTGCTCCTTCCGCCTCCGGCTTTTGCCGGTGAGGGGGCTTGGCCACGCGAACCCGGTTCCGGGGGACACTCCGCGTGGACTGTGATGCCCTCCGACTGACGCGGGAGGACGTTTTTCTGGCCTTCCGGCTCATGCCGGCCGCACTCTTCTTCGACCGATGACGAGTTTTCTCTGCCACTGCTCTCGCGTGGGTCTCACGCCTCTATTGACGGTTCCTCGGAAACGCCCCTCGGAAAAATAAGCTCCCGGCTGGCGGGAGCGGCATATCGGGGGTGTTCTTCATTATGAAATGCCCTTATATCACATTTTCAGCCAAAATCAAAGCCTTATGGCGATGCGAAAGCGTCGCACGGCCGAAAATCTTAATGGTGGTTAACGATACGCAATTCCGGGCTGTTTTCAGTCGCCGGAGCCCGGATTCGACGAAAAATGCTCTTCGAATTTGTTGGCCACCCCCTCCCACTCCTTGGCGTCGGCCGGGGGCTCCTTTTTGGCCGTGATATTCGGCCATATTTTGGCGTATTCGGCGTTGACCGTCAGCCACTTCTCGACGCCGGGCTCGGTATCGGGCTTGATCGCGTCGACCGGGCATTCCGGCTCGCAGACCCCGCAATCGATGCATTCGTCGGGGTGGATGACCAGCATATTTTCGCCCTCGTAGAAGCAATCCACGGGGCAGACTTCGACGCAGTCCATGTATTTGCATTTGATGCAATTGTCGTTGACGATATAGGTCATATGCACACTCTGAACGGACTTTTTGCGAGCCTTGCTCCTATCGCATGGGTCATGCGCGCGCAAGTTTCGCAGTCGGCGGCCGGCGGTTCTCAGTTCAAATCCTCATATAGCGCTTTGCGCGGTCCCGGCGGGACCCCTGCGCTCGACAAAACCCCTGCACCTTCAGCACCCGGACGCTGCGGTCGAGCGCCACCGTGACCACGTCGCCGGTCCGCACCTGGCGGCTTGGCGCGGCGATGCGGGCGCCGTTGACGCGGACATAGCCGGCATCGGCCAGCGCCGCCGCCGCGCCGCGGGTGCGCACCAGCCGGGCGTGCCACAGCCACCGGTCGATGCGCTGGCGATCTTCGGCGCCGCACTCAGCGGCGCTCCTTGGCGTCGGCCTCGAGCTGCGCCTTCAAGGCCGCGAGCTTGGCAAAGGGCGAATTCGGATCGGGCGCCTTCTCGCGCTCGCGCCGCTCGAATCGCGGCGGACGGGCCGGCCGCTCCCGCTCGCGCTCGTCGCGCGCGGCCGGTCGAACCGCTGCTCGGGCTTGTGCCGGCGGTGGTGGCGGTGATGGCGTTTCGTCGTGCGGCGGCTCGGTGGCGGCGGCCTCCGCGCTTGGCGGCGAAGCACCAGCCTCCGCCGCCGCAACGGCGGCAATGGCCTCGTCCGGCTGCCGTGGCGCGCCCTGCTGCCGCGACTTTGTGCCGGCCCGCTTCGCGACGCTTGAAGCGCGGGCGGCGCGCGCCTTCGGGCCGACCGGCCCGGCCCGGCCGCCAGACTTCGATCATGACCGGTTCTTCGGCGGGCTTGTCCGGCGCAACGTCGGCGCTGGCCTCAACCACCGTGCTCGATGGCGCTGCCGTCGTTTCAGCTCTTCGGTGCCGCTCGGGCTCGCAGTCACGAAATCCGCCGCCGGTTGCAGCGCTGCTTCCACGGGCTCCTGGACAGCGTCGTGGCTGACTTCGGGAGCGCTCTCGCGCGCTGCCGCTTCGCCTTCGACCGCTGACGGCGCTTGAACCTCCGGATCGCTTTCCGGCGCGGCGCTCTCGCCGCCGTTGTCGACCGGCGCGGCGACCTGTTCGGCCGGTGCGGCGGCTCGTTCGAGCGGCGCGGCGGCTTGCGCCGGCTCCGCGGGCTTCGGCCGCCGCTCCATGCGATAGCCGAGCGAACGCAGGATCGACGCAAAATCCTCGCCCGAGGCGCCGGTCAGCGACGTCATGCCGTTGACGACGGTGAAGCCGCCGCCGGCCAACGCGCCCGGCGGCTTCGGTTCCCGGAGCGCCTTCGCGCCACGACAGCGCGGGGCGGATCAGATCCGCCAGCCGCTCCAGAATGTCGACGCGCACGGCGCGCTCGCCGCACACCCGATAGCCGGCGGTGCCGTAGAGCGCCGCGTCGATTTCGCGATTGACCGGGATCGAGGTGCGGCCGCTGCCGGCGAGATGCAACAGATCGTCGAGGCCCTTGGTCTGCGGTCCGTCATGCGCCAGCGCCCACAGCTGCGCGGCGAGCGCGCGCGGCCCGGGCTTGAGCAGCGCCGGGATGTAGATGTGATAGGCGCCGAAGCGCACGCCGTATTTGCGCAACGTCGCGCGCGCCGGCTGTTCCAGCCCCTTGACATCCTCGGCCACTTTTTGCCGATCGAGCACGCCGAGCGCCTCGACCAATTGGAACGCGACGCCGCGCGCGATGCCGGTCACGTCCTCGGCCGCGGCCAGCACGAACAACGGGCCGAGCAATTTTTCGAGATGCGATTTGAGCCAAAGCATCGAGCCGCGCCTCCACCGCATCGCGCGGCGCGCCGGTCAGATGCTCGTCGGCGATGATGCGCACGCGCGGGCGCAACACCTCCTTCGCCGGCGATGAGCTTGCCGACCGCGGCGCCGGTCCAGCGGATCGTGCCGTCGGAGGCGAGCACGAATTGCTCGTCGGGCGCTTCGGCGAGCCGCATGGCGCGCGCGGCGATCTCGCCGGCGAGCGCCTTCTGCGCGGCGTTGTGCAGCGCCTTGGCCTCCGAGCCGCCCGACGACGCATCGGCAACGAACATGAAGCCGTCGAGCCGGCCGATGACATGGCCTTCGACGACGACGTCGCCGGTCTTGTTGATCTCCGGCTCCAGCGTCGCGTTTTCGCGCAGCCGCCGCATCAGCACGCTGGTGCGGCGATCGACGAAACGCTCGGTGAGCCGCTCGTGCAGCGCGTCGGAAAGCTTGTCTTCGACGCCGCGCGTGACGCCCTGCCAATGTTCGGGATCGGCGAGCCAATCCGGCCGGTTCGCCACGAAGGTCCAGGTCCGGATATGGGCGATGCGCGTCGACAGCGTATCGATATCGCCGTCGGTGCGATCCGCTCTGCGCGATCTGGCGGGCGAACCAGTCGGTCGCGATCTTGCCCTCGCGCTGCAGATAACCGTACAGCGTGACCACGAGCTCGGCATGGTTGGCCGGCGCGATCTTGCGATAATCGGGAACCTGGCAGACTTCCCACAGCCGCTCGACGTCGGCCGGCTTCGTCGTCCAGGCGCGCACGTCGTCCTCGCGCGCGGCATGGTCGAGCACCAGAATGTCTTCCGCGATCGGCGCGCGAGCGAGCGCGGCCTCGGTCGGCGCCATCGCGAGCGTCGCCTGCAAGGCGCCGATCGAGGAGAAGTCGAGATCGGTGTTGCGCCACTGCACCAGCTTCACCGGCTCGAAAGTGTGCGATTCCAGCGCCTGCACCAGCTCGTTCTCGAACGGCGGACAGCGGCCGGTGGTGCCGAAGGTGCCGTCGCGCTGGGCGCGGCCGGCGCGGCCGGCGATCTGCGCCAGTTCCGACGGGCTGAGCTTGCGGAACTGATAGCCGTCGAACTTGCGGTCGGAGGCGAACGCGATGTGATCGACGTCGAGATTGAGACCCATGCCGATGGCGTCGGTCGCCACCAGGTAGTCGACTTCGCCGGCCTGATAGAGATCGACCTGCGCGTTGCGCGTGCGCGGCGACAGCGACGCCGAGCACGACCGCGGCGCCGCCGCGCTGGCGGCGGATCAATTCGGCGATGGCGTAAACTTCCTCGGCCGAGAACGCGACGATGGCCGAGCGGCGCGGCAGCCGGGTGAGCTTTTTCTCGCCGGCGAAAGTCAGTTGCGACAGCCGCGGCCGGCTGACGATGCTGGCGCCGGGCAACAGCCGCTCGACGATCGGCCGCATGGTGGCGGCGCCGAGCACCAGCGTCTCCTCGCGGCCGCGCCGGTTGCAGCATGCGGTCGGTGAAAACGTGGCCGCGCTCGAAATCGGCGGCGAGCTGGATTTCGTCGACGGCGAGGAAGGCGACGTCGAGATCGCGCGGCATCGCCTCGACGGTCGCGACCCAGAAGCGCGGATTCGGCGGCTTGATCTTTTCCTCGCCGGTGACCAGCGCCACGGCGTCGGCGCCGACGCGCTCGACCGCGCGGTTATAGACCTCGCGCGCCAACAGCCGCAGCGGCAAGCCGATCAGGCCCGAGGAATGCGCCAGCATCCGCTCGATCCCGAGATGGGTCTTTCCGGTATTGGTCGGCCCCAGCACCGCGGTGACGCCGGCGCCACGGGCGCGCAGGTCACGGTTGGCAGGCGGCGAGAAGGAAATCGGCATCAACGATCCGGCATGGCAGTGTGCTTCTGTATCACAACGTGACGCTGGAAAGGCCTGTGCTTAACATGTGGAACGAGTCTGGAACGAATCGCGGCCGAATCGGCGACTCGCGGCCTGTTCGAGTTCGTTCACCGCGATATATGGCGCCGCAGCGGCCTTTGAACACCAGATCGGGTGTAATGGGCGATTCCACTGCGTCGTTTTGGCGCCCCAAACGTTAACGCGGCGGCGGATCACAATTCCACGGCGAGTCAAGACATGGCCTCCTGTGGATAACGGGGACGCCGGGGTACGCGACCCTCCATGGGCAGCGGCGTGGCTTCGTCGAACGCGCCTTTGTCGAGATTGTGCAACACCCGTGTGGCGCCTGCGCGACGGCTGCAATTATTGGGTTTTCGCGCTGACGCTGGGATGGGCCGCTGGCGGCGCCGAGACGAATTGGGTCGCCTGCAACACGCCCAGGCCGAGCGGCGTCGGCATCGAGAAGCGGAACGGCACCAGCACGCGCGTGCCGGCGATCGGCGCCAGCCAGACCTCGGCGTCGCGCAACGCGACGAGATATTTGATCACCGCCCGGTCCGGCACGTAGCCGGAGATCGGCTCGAAATACACCGCGCAGACCGCGGCCGGTCCCTGATAGCCGCGTTCGGCCTTGACCATCTCCATGCGCTTGAACTCGCTGCGCAGATCGTAGCGTACGCGGCCGTCGAACACCGCGACCTTGCGGCCGCAGGCCTGCGGCGACACCGGATCGCCGTTGCCGCCGACGCGGTTGATGGTCGAACTCATGGGATCGACGACGCCACGGCGGTCGGCGTCGCTCACCGGAATGCGATCGGGATGCGGGTAAAGCGGCGGATCGGCGAACAAATCCTTCACATTGCCACCGGCCAGCGCCATGCGCACGTCGTCGATCTTGCCGCGCTCGTAATCGATGGTCGCGACATAGGTCGTCGGCATCGTCTGATCGCCGTTGAAGCTGCCGCGGCTGGCGCCGGTGCCGCGCGCGCCGGTGAAAATCCGCAGCAGTCCCGAGGTCGCGCCGCTGGCCGCCGCGGTGTACTGGTCGTCGGCAATCTCGATGGCCCAGGTGCCGCGACCGATCGGAAGGCCGGCAAGTGTGGCGGTGTACTCGGCTTCCAAGTGCGCCTGCGCCGCGGCGACATGGCCGGCATCGACGGCAAACGCCGCCATGACGCAAACCGCCGCGATGAAGGCGGCGGGGGCGGCATCAAAAGGAAACCGTTGCGGCAGCACGGACTGATGTTTTCCTCAAGTGCCGCCGGGTCGGCGGGTCACGGGCGCGGTTTCGAACCTATGGGGACCTTGCTGGCCGAATGCGGCCTTAGCTTGAAACCCCCAAGTCTTGTCTCGTTCGGGAATGCGTCGTTTGTGTGGTTTGGCGCGCCCATAAAGGCCTGCCCCGACATATGCTTGACGCTGCGGGGACCGCTGATTATAGGTCCGCCCATATCCCACATCGTCGTCACGGCGGCGCTGGACGCGCGGGACCTTTGAGGAACGACAGCCATGTCATGGCGTTGCGAATTGACCGGAAAGATACGCCAGATCGGCAACCGGGTGAGCCATTCGAACCGCAAGACCAAGCGGCGGTTTCGGCCCAACCTGCTCAACGTCACGCTGATGTCGGATGCGCTCAACCGCTCGGTCCGGCTGCGGATTTGCGCCAATGCGCTCAAGACCGTCGATCATCGCGGCGGCTTCGATGCCTTCCTGCTCAAAGCCAAGGACGCCGAGCTGTCGCCGCGGGTGCTGGAGCTCAAGCGCGCAGTGGTGAAGAAGCGCAAGGCGACGGCGTAATCGTTTCACTGACTTTCCGGTCGACCTTCGAGGCCCGCTGCGCGCGGGCCTTTGCGCGTCAGCCTTGCGCATCAGCCTTGGCGTTTTGCCGCTTGCCGCAGACGCCCTGGCGGCGCTCCAGCCGGTAGCAATATGCTTGCAGCAACCGACGCCCTGGACCGAAGGAGATCACCATGTCAGCGCCAGCCCGCAAGGTCGTGCATTCCGACATCAAACAAGACAATCCGCCGGAGCGCGCCGCGCACTATATCGATGCGCCGAATATGCCGTGGGAGCAGACCAAATTCCCCGGCATCCAGATCAAGGTGCTCTTTACCGACGGTAACGGCATCACCACCGCGCTGTTCAAGCTCGAGCCCGGCGCCGTCGTGCCGCTGCACGAGCACACCGCGCTGGAGCAGACCTACGTGATCGAGGGCTCGCTGGAAGATCACGAAGGCAAGTGCGGACCGGGCCAATTCGTCTGGCGGCCGGCCGGCAATCAGCATGAGGCGGTGGCGCCGAACGGCGCCGTGCTGCTCGGCTTCTTCCTCAAGCCGAACCGTTTTGCCTATGGCGAAAAATTCTTCACCGAGGCGGGCGAGCGGTAAGCGCCAAGCATGCCGCCGGCCGATCCGCGGGTCGCCGCGCTTGCGGCGGCCGGCACCATTCGCCTTGCGCTGTTCCTGCCGCAATACGCCGAAGATGCCACGGGCATTCGTGGCATCGGCACAGGCTTTATCGCAATTGAGATTGTGGGCGCACTCGCCGCGCGGCTCGGCGTTGCGACACAGGTTGTCAAATATCCGTCGCCAAGGCGGCGGTTGCCGGTTTGCAAAACGGCGCATGCGACGTGGCATTTCTCGGCATCGAACCATCGCGCGTCGCCGTCGTGGATTTTTCGCCGGCACTCTTCCAGTTCGACTATTCGCTGCTGGTGCCGGCCGGCTCCACGATCGGGAGCCTCGAAGACACCGATCGGGCGGGACGGCGTATCGGCCTGGTCGACGGTCATGCCTCGGCGCTGGCGCTACGCCGCATCGTCAAGCAAGCCGAGCTGATTGGCGTCGAGCTGCCCGAGAATGCCTTCGATCTGCTGAGAGATCGGAAAGTCGACGCGCTGGCGTTTCCGCGCGATCAGCTCATCGCGTTTGCCGAGCGATTGCCCGGGGCGCGCGTGCTGGCGAAAGGTTACGGCGTCAATCGAGTAGGCATTGCCGTCGCCAAGGACAGCGCTGGATTGCTGTCCTATCTGTCCGACTTTGCCGCAGAGGCAAAAACGACGGGCCTGGTGCGACGCGCCATCGAGCGCGGAAGCTTGGACGGCTTCGACGTTGCAACGGCGTAAACGCGCGATTGCTTTATTGCGTCGAGATCGTCTGCAGCACCGGCAGCCAGGTTTCCTGCTGCTTGGCGACAAAGGCTCCGGTCTCGTCGGGGGTCATGGCGTGCGTATAGCTGCCGGTGGCCGCCAGTCTCTTTTTCACGTCCGGATCGGCGACGACTTTGGCGATGTCCGCGCTCACCTTGGCGATGATCGGCGCCGGCGTGCCGACCGGCGCCGCGACGATGAGCCAGCCGGCCGCGGCGAAACCAGGAATGGTTTCCGCCACCGTCGGCAGATCGGGAAATTCCGCCAGGCGCTGCGGCGAAGCCACCGCGATCAGCTTCACCTGTCCTGCATTCGCCGCGCCGATGATGCCCGGATAGCCTTCGATGATCATGGTGACGCGGCCGCCGGCCACATCGGCCAGCGCCGCCGAAGGACCGCCGGTATAGGGCACCGGAATAAGTTTGATGCCGGCCTTCTGCTGCAACAGTAGGCCTGTCAGATGCGTCATGCGGCCGACGCCGGAGACCGCGATCGACAGCGTACCCGGCGCCTTTTTGGCGCGATCGATGAGTTCGGGCAGCGTGGTGATGCCGCTTTTAGGATCGACCGAAAGAAACATCGGCTGCTCGGCGATGAAGCCGATCGGCAAAAAATCGCGCGGCAGCTTGACCGGCAGGTTGGGCGCCACCGTCGGCAGCGCCACGAAGGTCGAGAGCGCGGGCGAATAGAGGGTGTAGCCGTCGGGCGACGCCTCGCTCGCCGCACGCGCGGCGATGCTGCCGTTGGCGCCGGGATGATTGACCACGACCGCCTGCTGTCCCCAAAGTTTGCTCAAGCCGTCGGCGACGATGCGCGTGGCAACATCCGGACTGGCGCCGGCGCCGGCATCGGAGATGATCATCACCGCCTTTTCCGGATAGTTCGTGGCCTGCGCGAATGCCGACGTGGCCACCGGCAACGCCAGCAGGCACAGGACGGCAATGCGCGACAAATACCCGCGAGTATTCATAGGTCACTCCCTTACAGATGTCTTTTTATATTTACGAATGCAGCCGCCGCGGCCGTGCCGGACGCCCGCGCGCCTCGGTCGGGTGTTCCTCGAACAGCTCGGCGAGCTTTTCGGTCATGACGCCGCCGAGCTCCTCGGCATCGACGATGGTGACCGCGCGGCGGTAGTAGCGCGTCACGTCGTGGCCGATGCCGACGGCGATCAGTTCGACCGGCGAGCGCGTCTCGATATCCTCGATCACCCAGCGCAGATGGCGCTCCAGATAATTTCCCGGATTGACCGACAGCGTCGAGTTGTCGACCGGCGCGCCGTCGGAGATCATCATCAGGATTTTTCGCGTTTCGGTGCGCCCGAGCAGGCGCTTGTGCGCCCAGTCGAGCGCCTCGCCGTCGATGTTTTCCTTGAGCAACCCCTCGCGCATCATCAGCCCGAGATTTTTGCGCGCACGACGCCAAGGCGCATCGGCGGATTTGTAGATGATGTGGCGCAGGTCGTTGAGGCGGCCCGGGATTGGCCGGCTTGCCGTTGGCGAGCCAGGATTCCCGCGACTGCCCGCCCTTCCAGGCCCGCGTGGTAAAACCCAAAATCTCGACCTTGACGCCGCAGCGCTCCAGCGTGCGCGCCAGAATGTCGGCGCAGGTGGCGGCGACCGTGATCGGCCGGCCGCGCATCGAGCCGGAATTGTCCAACAGCAGCGTCACCACGGTGTCGCGGAAATCGGTGTCCTTCTCGCGCTTGAACGACAGCGGATGCATCGGATCGACGATGACGCGCGGCAGCCGCGCCGGATCGAGCAGACCCTCTTCGAGATCGAACTCCCAGGCGCGATTCTGCTGTGCCAGGAGCAGCCGCTGCAGGCGATTGGCGAGCCGCGCGACGACGCCCTGGAGATGCGAGAGCTGCTTGTCGAGATAGCCGCGCAGCCGTTCGAGCTCTTCCGGCTCGCACAAATCTTCGGCGCCGATGATTTCGTCGAACTTGACTGGTATAGGGCTTATAATCCGGGCCGCGCGGCTCGTTGCGCTGATTGCGCGGCCGCCACGGCTCGGCCGCGGTCTCGGAATCGCCCATCTCGGCATCGTCGGCCATCTCGGCGGCCGGCGCATCGACGGCTTCCGAACTGCTGTCGGGCAGTTCGTCGGCGGACGCTTCCGCCTCCGCGCTCATGCGCTCGCTGTCGGCGGAATCGGACGCCTCGCCGTTCTCGCCCTGCTCGTCCTTCTGGTTGTCCTGGTCGCCCTCTTCGCCTTCGTCCTCGTCGGACTCGCTACTGCGATCCTCGCCCATGTCGAGGCAATCGAGCAGGTCGTGCACGACGTCGCCGAACCGGCGCTGGTCGGTCAGCACGCGCTCGAGCCGATCGAGATCGCGGCCGGCGCGCTCCTCGATCAGCGGCCGCCACAGATCGACGAGCTTGCGCGCGGCGGCCGGCGGCGCCTCGCCGGTGAGCCGCTCGCGCACCAGCATGGCCAGCGCGTCCTCGATCGGCGCATCGGCACGGTCGGAGATCTCGTCGAATTTGCCGCGGTGGAAGCGGTCGTCGAGCATGGCGGTGAGATTCTTGGCGACGCCGCCCATGCGGCGCGAGCCGATGGCCTCGACGCGGGCCTGCTCGACGGCGTCGAACACCGCGCGCGCCTGCTGGCCGCCGGGCACGAGCTTGCGGTGCACCGCCGGGTCGTGACAGGCGAGCCGCAGCGCGATCGAATCGGCGTGGCCGCGCACGATCGCCGCCTCGCGCTCGTTGAGCCGGCGCGGCGGCTCCGGCAGCCGCGCCTTGCCGCCGGCGAGCCCCGGCCGCTCGGCCGCGAACGACACTTCGAGATCGCCCTTGCCGGCGATCGCGTTCAGGCAAACGCCGACCGCGCGCTTGAACGGTTCGGTCGGCGCTTCCTTGGCCGGGGTCTTTGGCTTGATGTTGGAGGACATGATTTCAGCCGTCATTCCGGGCGCCGCGCAGCGGCGAACCCGGAATCCATTCACAATCCTCGCGCATCAATCTCATGACCGGGGTTATGGGTCCCGCATTCGCGGGGACGACTTACGAGAGCGCGACATTGACCGCGGATTCGGGAAGCTCCTGTCCGAAGCAGCGCTGATAGAACTCGGCAACCAGCGGCCGCTCCAGCTCGTCGCATTTGTTGACGAAGGTCAGCCGGAAGGCGAAGCCGATGTCGCCGCCGAAGATGTCGGCGTTCTCCGCCCAGGTGATCACCGTGCGCGGGCTCATGACGGTGGAGATATCGCCGTTCATGAAGGCGTTGCGGGTGAGATCGGCGACGCGCACCATCTTGCCGACGATGTCGCGGCCCTTCGGCGTTGCGATAGTGCCGCGCCTTGGCGAGCACGATCTCGACCTCGTTGTCGTGCGGCAGATAGTTCAGCGTGGTGACGATCGACCAGCGGTCCATCTGGCCCTGGTTGATCTGCTGGGTGCCGTGATAGAGGCCCGACGTGTCGCCCAGCCCGACCGTATTGGCGGTGGCGAACAGCCGGAACGACGGGTGCGGCTTGATCACCTTGTTCTGGTCGAGCAGCGTCAGCCGGCCGGAGGATTCCAGCACGCGCTGGATCACGAACATGACGTCGGGGCGGCCGGCGTCGTATTCGTCGAAGCACAGCGCGACGTTGTTCTGCAGCGCCCACGGCAAAATGCCGTCGCGGAATTCGGTCACCTGCATGCCCTCGCGGATCACGATGGCATCCTTGCCGATCAGATCGACGCGGCTGATATGGCTGTCGAGATTGACGCGCACGCACGGCCAGTTGAGCCGCGCCGCGACCTGCTCGATATGGGTCGACTTGCCGGTGCCGTGATAGCCGGTGACGATGACGCGGCGGTTGCGGGCGAAGCCGGCCAGGATGGCGAGCGTGGTCGGCTTGTCGAAGCGGTAGTCGGCGTCGATTTCCGGCACGTGCTCGTCCGGCTCGGAATAGGCCGGCACTTCCATATCGCTGTCGATGCCGAACAACTGCCGGATCGACACCTTCATGTCCGGCAAGCCGGATTCGGTATTTGCTGCGAGAGTCATTGCTCCTCCGTGGCCTCGGTAAATCCGAGGCGCGGCCCCCTCCCTACCCTCCCCGTGCGGGGGAGGATAGGGAGGGGGAACGGTCGGATATCGCGGTACATCTAGCAGAAAGGCCTAAGGCCGCGAAAGCCACCGCGGCGGCCATCCCCCGGAATCGCCTTGAATGGGGTCAGCAGAAGCCCGCGGACTTCAGGTAATTATAGGCCTGGATGATCTCCCGAAGCGTGTCCTCGGAACCGCGGTCGCCGCCATTGGCGTCGGGATGATGGCGTTTTACCAGTGTCTTGAACCTGGCCTTGATATCGGCCCGTTTGGCGTCGGCTTCAAGGCCGAGCGCATCGAAGGCGCGGCGCTGCGCATTGAGAATCTTGCGGCCCTCGGGCGCGGTCCGCGCATGGCCGGCAGCGGCGGCGCCGGTCTCGCCGAACAGCGAGAACGGGTCCTCGGTCGCCCAGCCGGAGGCGGCGGACTTCGACCGCGGCCGCGCCGGGCGGCGCGCTGGCCGCCGATCGAGCCCATTTTCCAGGTCGGGCGATGGCCGGTGATGGCCTCCTTTTGATATTGCGCGACCGCATCCTCGCTCATGCCGGCGAAGAAATTGTAGGAATTGTTGTATTCGCGCACGTGCTCGAGGCAGAACTGCCAATATTCGCTGGCGCGCAGCCGCCCCTTCGGCGCGCGATGGGTCGCCGGCGCGTCGCAGCGCGGCCATTGGCAGGGCGGCAGCTCGGCGCGCAGCCGGCGATCCTGGTCGGGCTTGACCCTGATGCGATCGAACAGCGGCGAATTCGTTTTCATTGTCTTCGATTATGCGGGCACGTCGATGGCACCTTCAAGACTTGACACGGCACAAAAGCGCGCGACGGCGTTATTGACCGCGGCGCGTTGACATCGTTAATCCATGCATCATGGCAATGCACGATATCATTACGACAAAGTTGACCACGGCGTTCGCGCCGGAAAGCTTGCGCGTCGAGGATGAATCCCATCACCACCAAGGCCATGCCGGACACCGGCCGGGCGGCGAAACCCATTTCCGACTCTATATCGTGTCGGAAGCCTTCCGCGGAAAGAGCCGGATCGAGCGCCACCGCATGATCAACACGGCGCTGGCGAGCGAGCTTGAGGGCGGCGTGCATGCGCTGGCGATCCATGCGCAGGCGCCGGGCGAGGGTGCGTAGCCTATTAGGAATTGCGCGACGGCTCGAATAGCGGCGCTTCGACTTGTGCAGACGTCGTCCCGTCGCTCTCGGCGAGCAAATTCGTCAGATCGAGTCGCCGGGTGAACATGGCGAGCTTGCCGTCGGCGGTGCGCGGCCACTGCTCCTTCGGCCGGTCCCAGTAAAGCTCGACACCGTTGTCGTCGGGATCGCGCAAATAGAGCGCTTCGCTGACGCCGTGATCGGAGGCGCCGTCGAGCGGAATTTTGGCCTCGATCAGCCGGCGCAAGGCGTCGGCCAGCTCGCGCGCGTCGGATAAAGAATCGCCAGATGATAGAGGCCGGTCGTGCCCTGGGGTGGCGGCGGCCCGCCGCGGCTCTCCCAGGTGTTGAGCCCGATGTGATGATGGTAGCCGCCGGCGGAAATGAAAGCCGCCTGCGGCCCGATGCGCTGCATCAGATCGAAGCCGAGCACGCCGCAATAGAACGCAAGCGCGCGATCGACGTCGGCGACTTTCAGATGCACGTGGCCGATACGGACGCCGGCATTGATCGGCGCGGCCGTTGCACTGAGCGGAGCGATTTTGCTGTCCATCGGCCTGTCCATCGCCAGTAATGCGCGTCGCGTATTGCGGCAGCGCTTATTTCAGCGGAACTTATTTCAGTGGGACTTGCACGAATTCGGCCACTTCGGCCGGCGTCAACGGCTTGTCCATGTATTTGTACGTCACCGCATCGACCATCAGCGCGTCGAGCCCTTTGACCGAGTCCGGATCGACCGCGGCCTTGGTGAAAAATTCGTCGCGCATGCGCGTTGCATTGCGCAGCGAGGTCTTGCGGTAATCGGCGTACATGTCGAGCGCCTTCGGATCGGCATACATCCAATCGACGGTTTGGCGGAACGCCGCCATGAAGCGCACGAAGACGTCGCGGCGCGCCTTGAGATTGTCGGCGTTGGCGATGTTGACGCGGATGGTCTGGCCGCGCAGGCTCGGCACGTCGTTGGCTTTGGCGAAGATGCGGATCTTGCCGTCGTCGAGCATATCGAAGCCGAGCGGCGGCGAAGTCCAGCCGATATCGACTTGCCCCGACATCAACAGCGTCAAGGTCGCGGCCGGACCGCCGGTCGCGATCGGCCGCGCCTGCAAGCCGAGTTCGCGGATGAAGCCGAGCACCGTCGAGTGACTCGACGAGCCGTTGGTCGAGTAGGCGATCGTGTTGGCGCTGGTCGCGTCCTTGATCGTCTTGAGCGGCGAGTCCGCCTTGACGATCCAGAAATCGGCATTGCCGGTGGCGCTGCCGGAGATGATGCGCACCGGCGCGCCTTTGGCAAAGGCGCCGAGCGCACCCAAAGTGCCGACGCCGATGCCGATATCGGCGCTCCCGGAGATCACCACCTGCTGGGTCTCGCCGGTGCCTTGGGTGCAAAGCCCTTCGACCTCGACGCCGTGCTTGGCATAAAAGCCGGCGCGCGTGCCGAGCTCGACCTGGGATGAATCCCAGTTGCCGCATTGGCCGACGGCAAGCTTCAGGTGATCCAGTGCTTGTGCGACGGTGCCCCCCACGATGGACGCGAAGCCGGCAATCACCAACGCCAAAGCACGCGTGCGAGCGCACATGACCGCCCTCCCCTAGAGCATGATCCGGAAAAGTGGAAGCCGGTTTTCCGAAAAGATCATGCTCCATCAAAATACTGGAGCGAAATCGCTTCAATCTGAAGCGATTTCGCTCCAGGTCCGGCGCGCGGCGCGCGCCGGCGTTACGACTTCGCCTCGCTCGACCGCGCGTATGGCCCGTAGCCCGGGCGATAGCTCTTGTCGTCGAGGAATTGGCTCATGCCCTTGGCGCGGCCGCCCTCTTTGTCCTGGAAGCGCATCTCCTGGCTCTTGGCCTGCAGATAATCGGCGGCCTGCTCGTGGGGCACGGCGCGCACGTTCTTGATCGCGAGTTTGGTCGCCTTGAGCACTTCGGGATTGAGCTTCATCAGGCGTTGCGCCAGCGCGATCGTCTCCTCGCGCAATTTGTCGCGCGGCACCGCTTTGTTGATGAGGCGAATCTTCTCCGCCATCTTGCCGTCGAAGGTCTCGCCGGTCATCGCCAGCCAGACCGCGTCGCGCAGGCCGAGCGCATCGGTCAGCGCCTTGCTGACGAAGCCGCCGGGCAGGATGCCCCAGTTGACCTCGGACAGGCCGAATTTTGCGTCCTCCGCCGCGATGGCGAAATCGCAGGCGATGAGCTGGGTGAAGCCGCCGCCGAAGCAGAAGCCGTTGACCATGGCGATGGTCGGCTTCGGATAGGTGAACAGTTTCTGCCAGCGCCAGTAGTGGCTGGCCCAAGACGCACGCGCGCGCTCGGCCGGCTTGTTGTCGAGCTCGCGGAAATAAAGCTTCAGATCCTGCCCGGCGCACCAGGCCTCGCCGGCGCCGGTGAGCACGATCACCTTGGTCTGCGCATCGCTTTCCAGCTCGTCGAGCACGTTGGCCATGTCGAAATGCAGCTGCGGGCTCATGGCATTGCGCTTTTCCGGCCGGTTGAGGATGACCCAGGTGAGGCCTGCGTTCTCGCCGGTATCGCGCTCGATCTTGACTGTCTCGTAAGTGCCGTTCGCCATGGTTCGCGTCTCCCCGATACCCTGTTTGAGTTTGATCCTGAGC
Organism: uncultured Alphaproteobacteria bacterium; assembly: GCA_963831975.1. GTDB lineage: Bacteria > Pseudomonadota > Alphaproteobacteria > Rhizobiales > Xanthobacteraceae > BOG-931. The sequence goes on along the minus strand of CAWHSO010000001.1, from coordinate 406,835 downwards.
GGCTAGCTTGCCTTCGCGGTGACCTTGCGCACCAGCGGCGTGACGCGCAAGGCAGTGATGCGGTTTCTGGTCTTGCGCAGCACGTGAAAACGGAAGCCGTGGAAGGTGAAGCTCTGGCCCGGCTCCGGGATCGAGCGCGCCTCGTGGATGACGACGCCGGCGATGGTCGTCGCCTCGTCGTCGGGGATGTTCCAATCCATCGCCCGGTTGAGATCGCGCACCGGCACGGCGCCGTCGACATTGACCGAGCCGTCCGGCAACGGCCGCACGCCGGGCACCGCGATGTCGTGCTCGTCGGTGATGTCGCCGACGATCTCCTCGACGATGTCTTCCAGCGTCACCAGTCCTTCCAGCTCGCCGTATTCGTCGACCACCAGCGCGAACGGCGTCTTGCGGTGGCGGAACGCCTTGAGCTGCTCGGCGAGCGGCATGGTGTCGGGCACGTACCAGGGCGGCTTGGCCAGCGCGGCGATGTCGACCTTGGCGACATCGCCGCCCGCCGCATGCAAGGCGCGCCAGACCTCCTTGGCGTGCAGCACGCCGATGACGTTGTCGGGCGAACCGCGCCACAGCGGCAGCCGCGTCACGCCGGCGGCCAGCACGGCGTCGATGAGGTCGCGCGGCGGCTCGTCGGCATCGAGCATCACCATCTTGGTGCGGTGGACCATGACGTCGGAGACCGTGAGCTCGCGCAGATCGAGCAGCCCGCCCATCATGTCGCGGTCGAGCTTTTCCACCACGCCGGCGCGATGCATGAGATCGACGGCGCCGCGCAGTTCCTCGCGCGGCGACAGGATCGATTGGATCTTGCCGACCGGCATGCCCAGCCCGCGCAGAATGAGCCGCACCAGCCACTCGACGCTGCGCAGGACCGGCGAGAACCAGCGCACCGTGCTGTCAACCGGCTGCGCCACCGCGAGCGCCATGCGATCCGGCGCGTTGAAGGCGGCGGTCTTCGGCAGCACTTCGGCGACGACGAAGATCAGCACCGTCATCACCAGCGTGGCGTAGATGACGCCGGTCTTGCCGAAGATTTCGAGCAGCACGCCGGTCGCCAGGGTCGAGGCGGCGATATTGGTGAGATTGTTGGCGAACAGGATGGCGCCGAGCAGCCGCTCGCGCGTCGCCATCAGCCGGTTGACGATGCCGGCGTCGCGGTTGCCCTGCTTCTCCAGCCGCAGCATGGCGGCGCGCGACGACGCCGTCAGCGCGGTTTCGCTGGCGGAGAAGAACGCCGACACCACCAGGCAAATCAGGATCGCCACAACGGTCAACCAATCGATCGCAGTCATCGCTCCGCAAGCTTCTCGCTCAAAAACACGCGCACTTCGCGCGCATCGACGCCGGCCTCGATGAAGGCCGAGCCGATGCCGCGCACCAGAATGAATGTAAGCATTCCGCGCTTCACTTTCTTGTCCTGCGCGATCAAATCCATCAATTGGTCAACGGAGGGTAGCGGGCCCGGAATGTCCTGCAAACGCGTCGGCAGGCCGACTTCGGCCAAATGGCCGATCGCGCGCTTGGCCTCGGCCATCGGCAGCAAGCCCTGCCGCCGCGCCGAGAATTCGAAGGCCAGCGCCATGCCGGCGCCGATCGCCTCGCCGTGCAGCAGCCGGTCGGAGAAGCCGCAGGCCGCTTCCAGCGCGTGGCCGAAGGTGTGGCCGAGATTGAGCAAAGCGCGGTCGCCGGTCTCGCGCTCGTCGCGCGCCACGATCGCCGCCTTGGCGCGGCAGCCCACCGCGATGGCCTGCTCGCGCGCGGGGCCGCCGGCGAAAACCTCGCGCCAGTTCTTTTCCAGCCAGGAGAAGAAATCGGCATCGCCGAGCAGGCCATATTTGACGAGCTCGGCGTAGCCGGCGCGGAATTCGCGCTCCGGCAACGTGTCGAGCAGCGCGGTATCGGCCAGCACCAGGATCGGCTGATGGAAGGCGCCGATCAGATTCTTGCCGTGGGCGGAATTGATCGCGGTCTTGCCGCCGACCGAGGAATCGACATCGGCGAGCAACGTGGTCGGGACCTGCACATAATCGACGCCGCGCCGCACCACCGACGCGGCGAAGCCGGCGAGATCGCCGATGACGCCGCCGCCGAGCGCGACCACGAGATCGTCGCGCTCGATGCGCGATGGCGATCATCGACTTCGCAGACCTGCTCGAAGACGCGATAGCTCTTGGAGATTTCGCCGGCCGGAACAATGACGCGGCCGGTCGCCACGCCGGCATGGCTCAGCGCCGCCTCGGCGGCTCGAGATGATGACGCGCGACATTCTCGTCGGTGACGATGACCGCCTTGGCGCCCGGCCGCAGCGCGGCGATGCGGGCGCCCAGCGAAGCGAGCAGGCCGCGCCCGATGACGATGTCGTAGCTGCGCGTTCCGAGCGCGACATTGACAAGCGTCGGATCGCTGCGAACGGGCGCAGTCATGCGCCGGCCTCTGGTTGCGGCGAACCCGGCGCATTGAGAAACGCGGCGAGCGCCGTCATGATTTCGGCCACGATCGCGTCGTGCGGCACTTCGCGCGACTGCACCGTGAGATCGGCCTGGGCGTAGATCGGCTCGCGCGCGACCAGCAAGTTCGCGCAGCGTCGCCGCCGGGTCGGCGGTTTGCAGCATCGGCCGGTCGTCTTTGCGCTTGTTGATCCGCCGCATCAGCACGTCGAATTCGGCGCTGAGCCAGATCGAGACGCCTTTGGCCTTGATGGCGGCGCGGGTGTCCGCGTTCATGACCGCGCCGCCGCCGGTCGCCAGCACCTGCGGGCCGCCGTCGAGCAGGCGGCGCGATGACGCGGGCCTCGCCGCTGCGGAAATCGGCCTCGCCGTGGCGGGCGAAAATGTCGGCGATGCTCATGCCGGCGGCCTTCTCGATCTCGGAATCGGCGTCGACGAACGGCACGCCAAGGCGCGCGGCAAGCCGGCGGCCGATCGACGACTTGCCCACCCCCATCATGCCGACCAGCACGATCGAGCGGCTGCCCAGGAGGCTCAAGATCGCGGTCGCTGGAGGCTGCGCCGGACGTGCCATTTTGTAAAGCAATATCAGTCATTTATACTCACGCTCGTGGTCCGCTGTCCGGCACCGTGTTGCCCGTGCCAAGACCGCCCGGCCGGGTTGTCAGATGACTTGCCAGGTTTGGGCGAACATGATCGTACTCGGTCCCGTTCACCGGCACCAATGGGATGAGCGCGAGCAACTGACGATGCCGAGCCTGTTCCGCTTACTCGCCGTCATCGCGTCCTGGGCGCCGCCGTCTACGGCGGCCTCTATGCGCTGTCGCATTTCGTGCAGCCGAAGTCGCGCGAGATCAGGTGTCGATCCCGCCCGACAAATTCTTCAAGAACCGCTGAGGACACACCGCCATGGTCCCCAGAACGATGGCCTCCAGAACGATGGCCCGCGGAACGGTTCGTGGCACGGCACGCGCGGGACGCAATTCCAGCGCGCGGCTTACCGCGCTTTATCTCGACATGCTGGCGGCGGAGCGCGGCGCCGGCAAGAATACGCTTGCGGCTTACGGCCGCGACCTCGCCGATTTCACCGAACATCTCGCCGGCGCCGGCCGCTCCATCGCCACCGCTTCGACCGAGGATTTGCGCGCCTATCTCGGCGACCTGACGCGGCGCGGCATGACGGCCGCGACCGTGGCGCGGCGGCTCTCGGCGATCCGGCAGCTCTATCGCTTCCTCTACGCCGAAGGCCAGCGCAAGGACGATCCCGCCGCCGTGCTCGAAGGCCCAAAGCGCGTCGCGCGCGCTGCCCAAGACGCTCACGCTTGGCGAGGTCGATCGCCTGCTGCGGGTGGCGACGATTTTCGATCCGGCGGCGCCACTAGCCGTGCGGCTGCGCGCCGCGCGGCTCGCCTGTCTGGTCGAGATGCTTTACGCCACGGGCTTGCGTGTCTCCGAGCTTGTCGCGTTGCCGGCATCCGCCGCGCGCCATGACGCCCGCGTCATCGTCGTGCGCGGCAAAGGCAACAAGGAGCGGCTGGTGCCGCTCAACGACGCCGCCAAACGCGCGACGGCGGCCTATCTCGCACTCCTCGCGCAATCGGGCCGCGAAGCCAAGTCGAAGTGGTTGTTCCCGTCGTTCGGAGAAAGCGGCCACCTCACGCGGCAGCATCTCGCCCGCGAACTGAAAACACTCGCCGCCGCCGCGGGGCTGCGCGCCTCACAAGTGAGCCCGCACGTGCTGCGCCACGCCTTCGCCAGCCACCTCCTGCACAACGGCGCCGATCTGCGCGTGGTGCAGACGCTGCTCGGCCACGCCGACATTTCGACCACGCAGATCTACACCCACGTGCTGGAAGAGCGCCTGAAAAGCCTGGTGCGCGATTTGCACCCGCTGGGACAGGAATGACCGGGAACAAAATGCCATTACGGCCCTTGCTTGACTTGTGCACGCTTCGCGCGGAGTTTTGCCGAGATGCGCGGCGGGTGCCGGCAATCAATTTGGCGCGAGTTGGTTTGAGTGATGCGTAGCTATCTCGACTTCGAAAAACCGGTGGCCGAGCTCGAGGCCAAGATCGAGGAATTGCGCGCGCTCAACAGCGATGGCGACGCCATCGCCGACGAAATCAGCCGCATCGAAGGCAAGGCGGCGCAGGCGCTCAAGGAGCTCTATGCCGGGCTGACGCCCGTGGCAGAAGACGCAAGTGGCGCGGCATCCGCAGCGACCGCATTGCCTCGATTACGTCGCGACGCTGATCGAGGACTTCGTGCCGCTCGCCGGCGACCGCAAGCACGGCGAGGACGAAGCCATCGTCGGCGGCTTCGGCCGCTTCCGCGGCGACAGCATCTGCATCATCGGCCATGAGAAGGGCTCCGACACCGACAGCCGGCTCAAGCACAATTTCGGCATGGCGCGGCCGGAAGGCTACCGCAAGGCGGCCCGCCTGATGGGCATGGCGGATCACTTCGACGTACCGGTTATCGCGCTGATCGATACCGCAGGCGCCTATCCGGGCATCGGCGCCGAAGAGCGCGGCCAGGCCGAGGCGATCGCGCGCTCGACCGAAACCTGCCTCGACATCGGCGTCCCCAACGTGGCGGCGATCATCGGCGAAGGCGGCTCCGGCGGCGCCATCGCCATGGCCACCGCCAACCGCGTGATCATGCTGGAGCACGCCATCTACAGCGTGATTTCGCCTGAAGGCGCCGCCTCGATCCTGTGGCGGGATACCGCCAAAGCCCAGGACGCCGCCGCAGGCATGAAGATCACCGCACACGACATGGTGCGGTTCGGCATCGTCGATACCGTCGTGCCGGAGCCGACCGGCGGCGCCCATCGCGATCCGGCGGCGACGATTGCGGCCACCGGGGACGCCATCGCCAAGGCGTTCGACGAATTGCGCGGCCTCGATCGGCCGACCATCACCCGACTGCGGCGCGAGAAATTCTCCGCCATTGGGCGCACCATCGGCTGACCGGAGCGCCGCGCCAACCGCCGCGTTTGCCACAATCTTGCCTGGATTGGCGCAGGCCCCGATTTGCCGGCGCCAAAGTCGCTAGAGCGTTGGATTCGCCCGGCAAATTTGATGCAAATTTACCATTCTTTATCGCCGCCGCGGGCAATCTTCGGGCTTCCGTTGGGCTGCCTTGCGAAAGCCACCTCTTGGGGATATCGATTATCTCGTGATGGCATGGGGATGTTCCATCAGGGGAGCCTTGCATTGATTCGCGCCAACCTTGTCCGCGCGCTTACGGCGTCGGCGGTTATCGCCGGCGCGTTGACGCTTGCGGGCTGCTATGGCGACGACGGCTATCAGCTTCCCACCCGCGCGATGAAGGAATTGTCGCCGGAGATGCTGACGCTGCTCGACCAGAAAAACATGCCCAAAGAGTCGCCGATACTCGTCCGTATCTTCAAGGAAGAATCCGAGCTCGAAGTCTGGAAGCAGGACAGCACCGCCCGCTACGAATTGCTGAAAGTCTATCCGATCTGTCGCTGGTCGGGCGGCATTGGTCCGAAGGTCAAGGAAGGCGATCGTCAGGCGCCCGAGGGCTTCTATCCGATCACGCCCGGCCTGATGAACCCGAATTCCAGCTACTACCTCGCCATCAACATCGGCTTCCCCAACGCCTTCGACAAGGCGAACGGCTATTCCGGCGCCTTCCTGATGATCCACGGCGATTGCTCGTCGCGCGGCTGCTACGCCATGACCGATGAGCAGATCGGCGAGATTTATTCGCTGGCGCGGGAAGCGTTTCTCGGCGGACAAAAGGCTTTTCAGGTCCAGGCCTATCCGTTCCGCATGACGCCGGCGAACCTGGCGCGCCATCGCGACAATCCGAACATGGCGTACTGGAGGATGATCAAGGTCGGCAACGACCATTTCGAAGTGTCGCATCAGGAGCCGAAGGTCGACGTCTGCGAAAAGCGTTATGTGTTCGATGCGGTGCCGCCGGCCGGTTCGACCAAGCCGCTCGCGTTCACGCCGTCCGGCCGCTGCCCGGTCTATGAGACCGATCCGAACGTCGCCGAGCAGGCGATGGCGAAGCAGAAGAACGACGACTACCAGTTCGCGCAAATGCAGAACGTGGCGACGGTGCCGATCGAGACCGGCACCGACGGCGGCATGAACCGCGTGTTCATGACCAAGCTCGAGAATCCGACCTACTCATACGACAACGAAGGCCATCTGCACGTGCCGCCGTTGCAGCCGGGCCGGCTGCCGCCGCAGATTTCGACCAGGGAATCATCCTACGCGGCCAATAACCCATCGAGCACGAGCGGCGGCACGGTCTCAAACTTCTTCGGCGGCCTGTTCAACAAGAACGGCGCGTCGACCCGCGTCGCCTCGACCGACACGACGTCCACGGGTTCGACTAGCGCCGCTCCTGCAAGCTCCGCGACCTCGCAAACCCATGCCGGCTTCTTCTCGAGCCTGTTCTCGTCGAGCAACACGCAACAGGCGAATGCGCCCGCCGATACGGAGCAGCCGGCGACGGCCGCGGCGGCGCCGGCGAAACCCAACAAACCAGCCGCCGGCTTGCGGCCGCGGATCAACACCGACTCGCAAAAGAGCGAACCGCAGGTCGCCGACACGACCAAGCCCAAATCTCCCGCCACGAGCCCTGCGCCAACGCCCGCGCCTCAGAAAGAAGCCAATGGCGCCGCGCCGCCGCCGAGCAGCAATGGCATGCTCAACGGCGCGCAGCCGGTGGTGCCGGCCGGCACGTTCAGCAATCGCTGGGGATTTCAGTAAACAGACGACGGACTTCAGACGACAGAGGACGCCTATCTGCCCTCCGTCATTTCGTCCTCGGTCGTCTGCTTAAGCGTATCTTCCGTGGCAGTGCTTGAATTTCTTGCCTGAGCCGCAGGGACACGTCTCATTGCGGCCGACCTTGCCCCAACTGGCCGGGTCCTTCGGATTGCGCGCCGGCATCTGCGGTGCGCGCGGCGCCGCGCCGGCGCCCAGGCCGATACCGTGGCGGGCCAGCGTCTCCGCGCCGGCTGTCGCCAGCGCCATCTCATCCTCGCCGGTGACCGGATCGAGCTTGTGTGCCGCCATCATCGGCAGCGGCGCCGGCTGCTGCTCCGGCGGCGGCGCCGACTGGATTTCGACGCGCATCAATTGCGCGGTGACCGCTTCGCGCAGGCTCTGGCTCAGCGCCTCGAACAGGTTGAAGGCTTCCGCCTTGTACTCGTTGAGCGGATCGCGCTGGCCATAGCCGCGCAGCCCGATCACCTGGCGCAGATGATCGAGCATCACCAGATGCTCGCGCCAGAGATGGTCGAGCGTCTGCAGCAGCACCGACTTCTCGACATAGCGGATGACGTCGGTACCCCACTGCGCCACTTTCGACGCCATGTGCTCGTCGGCGCGGCGCTCGACACGGGCGAAAATCTCCTCGTCGGCGATGCCTTCTTCCTTGGCCCATTCGTCGACCGGCAGTTCGAGGTTGAGCACGCGCTTGACCTCTTCCTTCAGGCCCGGCGTGTCCCACTGCTCCGGATAGGCGTTTTCCGGCACATGCTTGGCGACCAGATCGTCGATCACGGTGTGGCGCATGTCGCCGACCACTTCCGCCACCACCTGGTCGTCCATCCATTCGACCCGCTGGTCGAAGATGACCTTGCGCTGGTCGTTCATCACGTTGTCGAACTTCAGGATGTTCTTGCGGATGTCGAAGTTGCGCGCCTCGACCTTCTGCTGCGCCTTTTCCAGCGCCTTGTTGATCCAGGGATGAATGATCGCCTCGTCCTCTTTGAGGCCGAGCTTGGTCAGCATGCCGTCGAGCTTGTCGGTGCCGAAGATGCGCATCAGGTCGTCTTCGAGCGACAAAAAGAATTTCGAGTGGCCGGGATCGCCCTGGCGACCGGAACGGCCGCGCAACTGATTGTCGATGCGGCGGCTCTCGTGGCGCTCGGTGCCGAGCACGTAAAGCCCGCCGGCGGCCAGCGCCTTGTCTTTGAGGCGCGCAACCTGGGCGCGGATGTCGTCGGCACGCGGGCCTTTCTCGCGTTCGCGCGCATCCTCGATGTCGGCCAGTTCCTGGCGGATGCGCATGTCGGCATTGCCGCCGAGCTGAATGTCGGTGCCGCGGCCGGCCATGTTGGTCGCAATCGTGATCGCGCCGGGGACGCCGGCTTGCGAGACGATATAGGCCTCCTGCTCGTGATAACGGGCATTGAGGATGGCGAACACCTTGACCTTGGTGGCGCCCTCGTCGCCGGAATAGAGCGCGGCAAACGCGTTCGGATCGGTGAAGTCGTGCTGCTCCCAGCCCTGTTTGCGTAAGAGTTCGGCGAGCTGCTCGGATTTCTCGATCGAGGTGGTGCCGACCAGCACCGGCTGGCCGCGTTTCTTGCAATCCTCGATCAGGGTGATGATGGCGCGGTATTTCTCCGCCGCCGTGCGATAGACCTCATCATCGTCGTCGATGCGGACCATCGGCATGTTGGTCGGAATTTCCAGCACTTCGAGGTTATAGATGTCCTGGAACTCGTCGGCTTCGGTCGACGCGGTGCCGGTCATGCCGGCGAGCTTCTCGTACATGCGGAAATAGTTCTGGAACGTGATCGAGGCCAGCGTCTGGTTTTCCGGCTGGATCGGCTGGTGCTCCTTGGCCTCGAGTGCCTGGTGCAGGCCTTCGGAATAGCGCCGGCCCGGCATCATGCGGCCGGTGAACTCGTCGATGATGACGACCTCGCCGTTGCGCACGATGTAGTCCTTGTCGCGCTGGAAAAGTTTATGCGCCTTCAGCGCCTGATTGACGTGATGCACGACGGAGACGTTCTCGACGTCGTAGAGCGAATCGGATTTGAGCAGGCCGGCCTGACGCAGCGCCTGCTCCATCTTCTCCATGCCGACTTCGGTCAAATTGACGGTGCGCTGCTTTTCGTCGAGCTCGTAGTCGGCCTTGTCGAGATTGGGGATATAGGTGTCGATCGTGTTGTAGAAATCGGAGCGGTCGTCGAGCGGGCCGGAAATGATGAGCGGGGTGCGCGCTTCGTCGATCAGGATCGAGTTCGACCTCGTCGACGATGGCGTAGATATGGCCGCGCTGCGCCATGTCCTCGAGCCGGTATTTCATGTTGTCGCGCAGATAGTCGAAGCCGAGCTCGTTGTTGGTGCCGTAGGTGACGTCGCAGTCGTAGGCCTTCTTGCGCTGCTCGTCGTCGAGGCCGTGGACGATGATGCCGACGCTGAGCCCGAGGAATTTGTAGATCTGCCCCATCCATTCGGCGTCGCGCTTGGCGAGGTAGTCGTTGACGGTGACGACATGGACGCCGCGGCCGGCGAGCGCATTGAGATAGACCGGCAGCGTCGCCACCAGGGTCTTGCCTTCGCCGGTTTTCATTTCCGAGATGCGGCCCTCGTGGAGCACCATGCCGCCGATCAGCTGCACGTCGAAATGGCGCTGGCCCAGCGTGCGCTTGCCGGCCTCGCGCACGGTGGCAAAGGCGGGAACCAGAATGTCGTCAAGCGAGGCACCTTCGGCGAGCTGTTTTTTGAAGTCGTCGGTGCGGGCGCGTAGCGCCTCGTCGGAGAGCGCTTCCAGCTCCTTTTCCAGCGCGTTGATCTCGTCGACGCGCGGCCGATAGGCGCGGATGCGCCTCTCGTTGGAGGAACCGAACAGTTTGCGGGCGACCGCGCCGATCATCGCATCATCCTTCCACGGCCCCACCGCGCCATAAGCCAGTTTGATCGAGCATGACGGGATTCATGCGCGCCAGTTCGGCACCCGGCGCCACCCCGTGAAAGAGTCCAAGCAGCGGAAAATGCTGCGTTATTCAGGCTAATGCAAGGCGGCATGGAGGCCCAGATTCTGTCGAGAGATAGGAGGGGGTGGTTTTGTTGTCAATGCAAAGGACATCTTCACGCGCTCGTTAGGCGGCCTGGCGATTCTGCCATTGCCAAGGGCAGGCGTTTCGGCGAGTGTCCGCGCCGAAATTCGCAGCCTCAAGACGAGGCCTGACCGACTAAAACGACGAGCCCGGACCGATTTGCGCCTAAGTCCGAGCGCTTAAAGATGACCCGGCGATTTGCCCCTCTGCCAAAGGATTGCGGCCCATGGCCTCCACACGCCTCATCGTTTCCTGTGTGCTCACCGTAACGGCGCTGTTATGCGCAACCGCGGCCCCGCTGCGGGCGGAGGATTCCAGTCCGGTGGTGGCCCGCGCCAACGGCGTCGACATTCACGAGAGCGATCTCGCCTTCGCCGAGGAGGAGATCGGCGGCAACATGCCGCAAATGGGGCCGGACCAGAAGCGCGATTACCTGATCACCTATCTGGCCGACGTCATCGTGATGTCGCAGGCGGCCGAGCAGAAGAAGATCGGCGACAATCCCGACGTCCAGCGCCGCCTGTCCTTCGACCGCAACAGGGTGCTGATGGAAGCGCTGCTGCAGCAGGCCGGCAAAGCCGCCATCACCGACGCGGCACTGCACCAGGTCTACGACGACGCCGTCAAGCAGATGCCGAGCGAGCAGGAAGTGCACGCCCGCCACATCCTGGTGCCGACCGAGGATGAAGCCAAGGCGATCGAAGCCGAGCTCAAGAAGGGCGGCGATTTCGCCGCGCTGGCCAAGGAGAAATCGAAAGACCCCGGCGCTGCCGACGGCGGCGATCTCGGTTATTTCACCAAGGACCAGATGGTGCCGGAATTCGCCGAGGCCGCGTTCAAGCTCGACAAGGGCCAGATCTCCGACCCGGTGCATACGCAGTTCGGCTGGCACATCATCAAGGTCGAGGACAAGCGCACCAAGCCGACGCCGACCTTCGACCAGGTCAAAGTCCAGCTCGAAAATTACGTCGCGCATCGCGCCCAGGCGGAGATGGTCGACAACTTGCGCAAATCCGCCCAGATCGAGCGCCTCGACAAGCCGGCTGCCGCGCCGGATCCGTCGGCGCTCAACCCGGCGGCGCCGGCGAAGAAGTGACGAATCTCGATTCGTCATGCCCGGCCTTGTGCCGGGCATCTACGTCTTACACCATGGTGGCCGAAAGACGTGGATGGCCGGGCATAGGCGAGCGGAAGCGACGCCGTTCTTCGAACGGCTATGCCCGGCCATGACGCACTAATGAGCATTGCCGTGTCGACTACCGTATCCCCCCTCGCCCCGAAAAATGTCCCCGCGATGCCGGCGATCGCCGGCGTGCGGCTGGCGACGGCCGCGGCCGGCATCCGCTATCGGGGCCGCACCGATGTCATGCTGGCGGTGTTCGACGAGGCAGCAAGCGTCGCCGGCGTGTTCACGCGCTCGAAATGTCCTTCGGCGCCGGTCGAGTGGTGCCGCGCCCGGATCAAGGGCGGACAGGCGCGTGCGCTCGTGGTCAATTCCGGCAATGCCAATGCGTTCACCGGCAAGAACGGGCGCGAGGCGTGCGCGTTCACCGCCAAGCTCGCGGCCGGCGCCATCGGCTGCAAGATGACGGAAGTTTTTCTCGCTTCGACCGGCGTCATCGGCGAGCCGCTGCCGGCGCAAGCTTTTGACGGCGTCATGGCGCGTCTGGTCGCGGACGCGACCGACGAAGGCTACGTCGACGCCGCCGGCGCCATCATGACCACCGACACGTTCCCAAAACTCGCCACCGCGAGCGCGCGGCTTGGCGGCACCACCGTGACCATCAACGGCTTCGCCAAGGGCGCCGGCATGATCGCGCCCGACATGGCGACCATGCTGGCTTTCGTGTTCACCGACGCACCGATTGCGGCGCCGGCCTTGCAGGCGCTGCTGCGCGAGGGCGTCGTCGACACGTTCAATGCCGTCACCATCGACGGCGATACCTCGACCTCGGATACGCTCCTGGCCTTCGCGACCGGCGCGGCGCGTGGCGCACCGCGCATCGCCCGCGCCAACGATCCGCGCCTCGTGCCGTTTCGCAAAGCCTTCAACGCCGTGCTCGCCGATCTTGCCGAGCAGGTGGCGCGCGACGGCGAAGGCGCGCGCAAACTGGTCGAGATCGTGGTCGAGGGCGCGGTGTCGAAACTTTCGGCGCGCCGCGTCGCGCTGTCGATCGCCAATTCGCCGCTGGTCAAGACCGCGATCGCCGGCGAGGACGCCAATTGGGGCCGCGTGGTCATGGCGGTCGGCAAAGCCGGCGAGCCGGCCGACCGCGACCGGCTGTCGATCTGGTTCGGCGGCATCCGCGTCGCCCACAAGGGCGCGCGCGATCCGGATTACGACGAGGCCGCCGTTTCCGCGGCGATGAAGAAGCCGGAGATCACGCTTGAAAGTCGCGCTCGGCCTCGGCAAAGGCCGCGACCGCGTGCTGACCTGCGATCTCACCAAGGAGTACGTGGCGATCAACGGGGATTACAGGTCTTAGCCGACAGGCGAAAGAGTAAGGCTGTCGCGCGACGTGCCCGCAACCTTTATGCTGCGGCCCTGCGATTAAATCGGAGGGACCGCCATGAAACTTCCGCGCCGCAAACTTTTGCATCTGGCAGCGGGCGCGCTCGCGCTGCCGGCGATATCGCGTATTGCATCGGCGCTGGATTATCCGGCGCGGCCGGTGCGCTGGATCGTCGGCTTCCCGCCCGGAGGTCCAAACGACATTACGGCGCGGATCATGGCCGAGTTTCTGTCGGAGCGGTTGCACCAGCAATTCGCCGTCGAGAACCGGCCGGGAGCGGCAGGCAATGTCGCGACCGAACAGGTCGCGCGGGCCCAGCCCGACGGCTACACGGTGATGGAGCTCGCCACGGTCAACGCGATCAATGCATCGCTCTACCAAAATCTCAATTATGATTTCGTCCGCGACATTACGCTGGTCGCCGGCATCGGCCCAGGGGCCGGCCGTCATGGAGGTGAACCCGAAAGTACCGGCCACGACGCTTCCCGAGTTCATCGCCTATGCGAAGGCCAATCCGGGCAAGATCAATTTGGGCTCGGCCGGCATTGGCACGCCGCAACACGTCATCGGCGAACTGTTCAAGATGTTGACCGGCACCGACATGGTGCACGTCCCCTATCATGGCTCGGCCCCGGAGCTGACCGATCTGATCGCCGGCCAGGTCCAGGTCGTGTTCGAGCCGATCCAGTCCACGCTCGGATATATCAAGGCCGGCATGCTGCGGCCCTTGGCGGTTACGATGCCATCGCGTGTCGATGCGCTGCCGAATTTGCCGACGGTGGGCGAATTCGTACCCGGGTTCGAGGCGCGCACCTGGCAGGGGCTGGGGGCTCCGAAAGGCACGCCCGCCGAGATCACCGCGATGCTCAACAACGAGGTCAATGCCGTTCTTGCCGATCCGAGGCTCAAGGCGCGGTTCGCCGACCTCGGCATCATACCAATGCCCATGACGCCGGCCGAATGCCAAAAGTTCATCAACGCCGAAACCGAGAAGTGGGCTAAAGTGATCAAGTTCGCGAGCATCAAACCGGATTGAGGCCGGTCATCCGCTGCGCCGACATTTTATGGCTTCCGTTACGCGAATGACTTCGGACACCGCTACGAAACGTGACACATAAGCATATTCGTACCACCACGCTCGATGTCGCGTATGAAGAGAGCGGCAACCCGGGCGGCGCGCCGGTGCTGCTGATGCACGGTTGGCCGTACGATCCGCGCTGTTACGACGATGTGGTGCCGCCGCTTGTGGCCGCCGGCTGCCGCGTCATCGTGCCGTATCTGCGCGGTTTTGGCGCGACGCGCTTTCTCTCCGCCGACACGCCGCGCTCGGGCCAGCAGGCCGCGCTCGGCAACGATTTGCGCGAATTGCTCGACGCGCTCGGCATCGAACGCGCAACACTCGCCGGCTACGACTGGGGCGGCCGCGCCGCCTGTATCGTGGCCGCGCTGTGGCCGGAGCGGGTGCGCGGTCTCGTTACCGGCAACGGCTACAACATCCAGAACATCGCGGCTTCGGCAAAACCGGTGGCGCCGGCGCAGGAGCACCGCTTCTGGTACCAGTATTATTTTCACACCGAGCGCGGCCGCGCCGGGCTCGAGCAGAACCGCCGCGCGCTGTGCCGCTACATCTGGCAAATCTGGTCGCCGGACTGGGCGTTCGACGACGCCACCTACGAGAAGAGCGCCGTCTCGTTCGACAATCCCGATTTCGTCGCGGTGACGGTCCAGTCCTATCGCCACCGCTTCGGCTATGCGGCTGGCGACCCGGCGCTGGAGCCGATCGAAGCAGCGCCTTGCCGCGCAGCCCGCCATCGCGGTGCCGGTTATCGTGCTGCACGGCGCATCGAGCGGCATCCAGCCGCCGGCAGGCTCGGAGCAGCAGGCGCGGTTCTTTACCGGGCCGTATCAGCGGCGCGTGCTGCCGAAGATCGGGCACAATCTGCCCCAGGAGGCGCCGCTTGCGGTCGCGGCTGCGATTCTTGAATTGGTCCGTGCCAAATAAGCACGTGGCACGCCAACTAAGTACTTGGCACAAGGATGACCGGCATTAAGCTTCTCTTAACCGCCACGCCGATTGCGGCTATGTGCGCAATCGCATTGAATGTGCCTTTACCTTGCGTTCGCTAGATTGAGGCTGGGCCGTGAGCGTCAAACTTGTCTTGGTTGCCGCCTGCGCCCTCATCGACGCCGATGGCCGCGTGCTGATCGCACAACGTCCGCAAGGCAAGTCGATGGCGGGTTTGTGGGAGTTTCCCGGCGGCAAGATCGAAGCCGGCGAACGGCCGGAACAGAGCTTGATCCGAGAGCTGAAGGAGGAACTGGGTATCGTCGTCAAGGAGGAGTGCCTCGCGCCGCTGACCTTTGCGAGCCACCGCTATCCCGACTTCCATCTTCTCATGCCGCTCTATGTCTGCCGGCGTTGGGACGGTTTCGTCGAGGCCCGGGAACAGCAGAAGCTCAAATGGGTGCGGCCGCCTGAGCTGCGGAACTACCCGATGCCGCCCGCCGACGAACCGCTGATTTCACATCTCACGACGCTGTTGTGATCCGACGTCCAGAAGGCATAAAGACCATGCTCAAGTTTCCGAGATCCACGATCATCGCACCCGTCCTGCGCTTCATGCGCGACGAGTGCGGCGCCACCGCAATCGAATATGCGATGATCGCTTCCGGCGTCGCCGTGGCCATCGCCGCCGCCGTCACATCGCTCGGTTCAAACGTCAAAGGCTTGTTTACAAGCGTCGCGACGTCGCTGAAATAATTCGCACCTACCCGGCTAGAGCGGCTGGCGGCGACGAAGCCCGCCATGGCCCAGGGTCGTCGGCGCATCAAGTCGCCGGCACACCAAGATGCATCAGGCTATCGCCTTGAGTTTGGGATTGATCGAAGCCAGCAGTCCTTTGACGTCCGCCGCAGGCCTCGGCGGGCTGAATAGATAGCCCTGGACCTCGGTGCATCCTTCCAATTTCAATTGCTTGAATTGCTCGGCTGTCTCTACGCCCTCGGCGGTCGTTACGATGCCGAGCCCGCTGCCCATGGCTATCACGGCCCGCACAATCGCGAGGCTGTCGTCATGGTCTGACATGTCGAAAATGAAAGATTGATCGATCTTGATCTTGTCGAAGGGAAACTTGCGCAGGTAGCTGAGCGAGGAATACCCGGTTCCGAAATCGTCCATCGATATTCGCACGCCGAGCCCTCGTAATTCATGTAGGACGGCGAGAGTCGCGCCGCTGTCCTGCAACAGGACGGATTCGGTAATTTCCAATTCCAGGCGGTTTGGCGATAACCCGGATGCCGCAAGCGCCGATATGACGGACGGCAAGAGAATTTTGTTCTTGAATTGAACCGGCGACAGATTGACGGCGATCTTCACATTGCCCGGCCAAGTCGCGGCTTCCGCGCAGGCTTGACGCAACACCCAGTCTCCCATGGGTACGATGAGCCCGGTCTCTTCCGCAATTGGGATGAAATCGAGCGGCGGGACCATGCCGCGCTCGGGATGGTGCCAGCGAATGAGCGCCTCGAAGCCCGTGACGTATTCAGTCTTCATATCGACCAAGGGCTGGTAGAACAGCTCGAATTCGCCATTCGCGATCGCCTTGCGCAGATCAATCTCGAGATTCCGGCGAGCCTGCATGCGCGCATCCATTTCCGGCTCGAAAAAGCGATAGAGGCCGTGACCGTCCGACTTGGCCCGATACAGCGCCATGTCGGCGTTTTTCAGAAGCTGTTCCGGATCCAGCCCGTCGCCCGGCGCGAGCGCAATGCCAATGCTCAAGTCGACCGTGACCTGTTTGCCGTCAAACTCGTAGGGGGCGCCAATCACCTCGATGAGACGTGATGCCAGCGAGGTCGCGTCCGTCGGTTGAGAGGCGCCGGCTTGCATGATGGCGAACTCGTCTCCGCCAAGGCGCGCCACCATGTCGGCATCGCGAATGCATTGACGCAGGCGGTCTGCCACCGCCTTGAGGAGAAGATCGCCGACCGGATGGCCGTGCGCATCGTTCACCTCCTTGAAGCGATCAAGATCGAGACAGAATACGGCGACGTGCTGTCCTTGCCTGGTCCTCGCCAGCAATTGCCGCAACTGCTCATAAAGCTGCAAACGGTTGGGCAAATCGGTCAGCGCATCATGGTGCGCCATATATGCAATCTTCGCTTCCGCTCTTCGCCGCTCGGTGATGTCGTTATGGGTTGCAACCCAGCCACCGGCAGCCATGGGCGAGTTGGTCACCAACACCTCACGCCCATCCCTCGTTTCGAATATCCAGCTTGAGACTTTGCCCAATGCCAATTCCGCCACGACCTCGGCGCGATACTGCTCGGGGTCACGATGCAAAAAATTATCGGCCGCGGCTCGGTACTGAAGCAGTTCGAGAAGTAAGCAGCCCGGCTTCACGATCTCGCGCGACAAACCATACATCTCGATATAGAGATCATTGCAGACGACGATCCGCTCCGCCGCATCGAACATGATCAAGCCCTGCGCCATGTTGTTCATGGCCGAATCGAGCCGATGCTTTTCCAGCGCCAGCATTTGCATGGACGAATTATGTGCCTGCGCCTGCTGTCGCCCGACCAGGAAGATCATGATCGCGACTGTCAAAGCCGCGAGACCTCCTGCGCCGAGAAGCACGTCCGTTTCTTTTTGCCAAATCGCGAGAGCGGCGGCGGTGTCTATCGCGACCGATATTACAACCGGGAAATGGGCGAGGCGGTGAGCGGCCAGCAGGCGATCCTTGCCGCCAATTTGGCCGACGAAGCGAATTGTACCACTATCGCCGCCGCTTGCTGCGGCGACGGTAGATTTGAAAAATTTGCCGATGGCAGACTCGATTTGCGGATACCGCGTCAACAGGATGCCGTCACTACGAAACAAGGTGATCGAGCTGCCTGCGCCAAGTGAAACGGACGCGAAGAGCTTGTCGAAGTAAGACAGTTCGATGGCTCCCAAAACAAGACCTAAAAACTCGCCATTCGCAGCCGTGACTTTGCGGACGAGAAACATCGTCCACGCGCCGTTGGTGCGGTTGTGTCCAGGTTGACTTATGTACGACGTCATCTCCGGATTGGTCTTAAGCGCGATAAAGAAGTCCCGATCGGCGACGCTGAGTTCTGGACCCGGCCAAGAGCGCGAGAAATTGAGAAGGCGCCCATCGGCGTTGATGAGCGAGATGGCATAGATTTGGACTAAACCGCTGGTGCTCGCCTTGAGCATCAGATGCACGTCTTCACCCGACATCCGGCGCGTATAGTCCTCGCTCGAAGCGATTCCCTGCGATTGTATTTTCTCTAATACGCTGCTTTGAACCAGATCGATCCCCTGAAACGTTCGGTCGATCTGTTCCGCAAGTATCAACGCGGTGTTCTTGAGTTCGCGTTCACTTTCAAGCAATGCGCGTTCGCGAAGATTGCCAACCATTATCGCGGTGCCGATCACAATCGCTGCAATCAGCGTCACGCCGCAAAGGATGAGATAGCGGATGGGACGATTGCGCCACGCTGCCAGCCCGAAAACGGCGCCAAGACGAATTTGCTTTATCTTGCTCGCAACACTCTCCTACTCGTCAGGAAGCACGGCCGCGTCTATCGGCTACTGTTGCCGCGCGCGTAACAAATGATGGGTAGCTACGCGTTGGCCTCGTCGTCAGCCTCGGCGTTTTGCCCAGCCACTGCGCAGCCCTGGCGTGCCAAGTCCCCGCGATATGTGACAACGCAAAATGCGTCGATTCGACCGGTTGCCGACGGGGCTTTCGGTCAACATAGTTAGGATGAAATGAAATACGGGCGCCGCGCCGCCGCACGCGTGGCATGGCTCGAGTCACGGCCGGGTGCGTGCTGAGGCCGGCTGCAATACGACTCCGATTGCATCGGAACCGGTGAAACTTTAACGACCGGCTTTCTCTCCCGTCGAAATTTCACGGGTACCCAATGCATCGGCGAGCCGCGCTTTCGCCGAGCCTGGCTTGAGCGGCTGCTGCTGATCCGGATGCGGCGCCCAGCCCGACAGCCAGACGATCTCGAAGGTCGCGCGCAGGCGGCCGTCATCGTCGGCGAAGCGCTGGGCGTAGATTTCGGCCATGCGCTGCAGCGTCGCGCGCTTGAGCGGCGTGCGGCGGCGGGCCAAGAGCGCATTGGTCGCGCCCATGCGCCGCAAATCGTGCATCAGGCCGAACACCGAATCGTAGCGCACGGTGACGCGATCGATGTCGGTGACCGGGAGCGCAAATCCGGCACGCTGCAATAAGGCGCCGAGATCGCGCAGGTCGGCGAACGGCGCGACCCGCGGCGAGACGCCGCCTTCGATATCGCTTTCGGCTTCGGCAAAACTCTGCCGCAGCTCGGTCAGCGTCTCGCCGCCCAGGAGGGCGGCAAGAAACAAACCGTCAGGCCTCAAGGCGCGGCGGATTTGCACCAGCACGCCCGGCAGGTCGTTGACGAATTGCAGCGCCAGCGCCGAGACGACGAGATCGAGCGTGGCGTCGCCGAACGGCAGCGCCTCCTCGTCGGCGGCGACGAATATTTCTCCGCGCGCCGCATCCGGCATGACATCGGCCGCGACGATCCTGCCAACCAATTCGAGACGCACCAGCGCATTGCGCACCGCGTCCCCCGGCGTGCCGAGATCGACCGCGACCTCGAAGCGGCGCAGCACCGTCGCCAGCCGGTCGGCGAGATCACCGGCCACGCGATCGAGCAGAAACGTCGCCGGCCCCAAAGCGGTCGCGCGCCGGCGGCGCTGTCGCAGCAGGGCTCGATCGAAAATCATGGGATTGTCGGCCATGATCCCGTAGTCTCACCTCTGCGGCGATGACAAGGCCATCGCGGAACGGTAGCGTTGTGGCATGTCGGACTTAGGCACCATGGCACTTCCCACGCGGCTTAGGCGTGCCGCCGAGGCAGCGCGCGCGGCGCTGCGCACGGTGCTCGACCTCGCGCTGCCGCCGCTGTGCGCCGCCTGCCGCGAGCCGGTCGAGGGCAAAGGCCTGTGCCCGGCGTGCTGGTCGAAACTCTCCTTCATCACCCGGCCCTATTGCGAGCGGCTCGGCATTCCCTTCGTCTATGACCCGGGTCCGGGCATCCTGTCCATGGAAGCCATCGCCGACCCGCCGGCCTATAACCGCGCCCGCGCCGCGGTCCGCTTCGACGAGATTTCCCGGGCGCTCGTTCATGCCCTCAAATATGGCGACCGGCTCGACCTCGCGCCGATGATGGGACGCTGGATCAGCCAGGCCGGCCGCGAAGTGCTGGCCGAGGCCGACGCGCTGGTGCCGGTGCCGCTGCATTGGCGGCGGCTTTGGGCGCGGCGCTTCAACCAGTCGGCCATGCTGGCGGCGGCCATTGCGGCAGACAGCGGCGTGCCGGTTGCCGCGGCTGCGCTCAAACGCGTCAAGCCGACGGCGCAGCAGGTCGGGCTGTCGCGGCCCGAGCGCGCCGCCAACGTCCAGGGCGCGTTTCGCGTGCCGGACGAGGGCAAGGCCGCCGTCGCCGGCCGCCGGCTGGTCCTCATCGACGACGTGCTGACCTCTGGCGCCACGGTCGACGGCTGTGCACGGGCACTGCTGCGGGCTGGCGCCGCCAATGTCGACGTGCTGATTTTCGCCAGGGTTGCCGATCCGGGGCGAACGTCCATATAACCAATTCGATACAATTTGCGCATCATCATGGCCGCGGTCGACATCTATACCATCCGCTATTGTCCTTATTGCCAGGATGCAAAGGAACTTCTCTCCCGAAAGGGTGTAAGCTTCCATGAGATCGACGTCAGCGGAAACCGGGATATTCGCAAAGAGATGATCGAGCGCGCGGGCGGACGGAGCACCTATCCGCAGATCTTCATCGGCGCGACCCATGTCGGCGGCTGCGACGATCTCTATGCGCTCGACGAGGCGGGCAAGCTCGATCCGCTGCTCGCCGCGGCCAAGGAATAAACCCATGGCAAACGCTTCGACGTTCAAGGTCGCTTTGATCCAGATGCGCTCGGGCCTCGACCCGGAGGCCAATCTCGCCGCCGTGCTGGCCGGCGTCGACGAAGCCAAGCGCGGTGGCGCCGATTACGTGCAGACGCCGGAAATGACCAATGTGCTCGAAAACAAGCGCGAGCGGCTGTTCACCAAAATCTTCGGCGAGGAGCAGGATCCGACCTTGGCGACTTTGCGCGACGTCGCGCGCAAGCTGTCGATCTACATCCATCTCGGCTCGCTCGCCGTCAAGGCTTCTCCCGAGAAGGCGGCGAACCGCGCGTTCCTGATCGACCGCAACGGCGACATCGCCGCGCGCTACGACAAGATCCACATGTTCGATGTCGATCTCGCCGGCGGCGAGAGCTATCGCGAATCCAGCACCTACCGTCCCGGCGATCTCGCCGTCGTTGCCGACCTGCCGTGGGGCAGGCTCGGCTTGAGCGTGTGCTACGACTTGCGCTTCCCGGCGCTCTATCGCGCGCTGGCCGAGGCCGGCGCCTCGTTCCTGGCGATCCCTTCCGCCTTCACCAAACAAACCGGCGAGGCCCATTGGCACGTGCTGATGCGCGCCCGCGCCATCGAGAACGGCTGCTTCGTGTTTGCCGCGGCCCAGGGCGGCAGGCACGAGCACGGCCGCGACACTTACGGCCATTCGCTGGTGGTCGATCCGTGGGGCAAGATCATCGCCGAGGGCGGCACCGAGCCGGGCGTGATCTTCGCCGACATCGATCCGGCGGAAGTCACCGCGGCGCGCAGCCGCGTGCCGTCGCTGAGCCATGGCCGGCGCTTCGAGCTGGTCGAGCCGATGGCCGAGCCGACCTACCTGCACGCTGTGCGGGGCTCGCAATGATCCGTTACACGCTCGCATGCGAGCGCCAGCACAGTTTCGAGAGCTGGTTCCAAAACTCCGCCGCTTACGACAAGCAGGCGAAGCGCGGTCTGGTGACCTGCCCGGTGTGCAATTCCAGCAAAGTCGAAAAGGCGATCATGGCGCCGCGGCTGGCGCGTACCGATCTGCCGGAGCCGCCGCCACCGATGCCGACCCCGCCGGCCGCGACCGCGCCGGCGCAGCCGGCCAAGGCGCCCGTTGCCATCATGTCACCGCCGGAACGCGAGCTGCGCCAAAAACTCAAAGAGCTGCGCGACCACGTCACCAAGAACGCCAACTACGTCGGGCCAAAATTCCCCGAAGAGGCGCGCAAAATCCATTACGGCGAGACCGAGCACCGTTCGATCTACGGCGAAGCTTCGCCCGACGAAGCCAAGGCGCTGCACGAGGAGGGGATCGAGTTTCATCCCCTGCCGATCCTGCCGGACGATCAGAACTAGCTTCTATCTTTCCGCAAAAATCAGCAGTCCCACGCCGGCGACGACAAGCGCCATGCCGATGGCTTCGCGCATGGTGGTGCGCTGGCCGAACATGACGCGCGCAACGATTTGCGCGAACAGCACCTCGATCAAAGCCAGCGTCCGCACGCTGGCGGCGGTAGCGATGGCGAAGGCCAGAAACCAGAATTGCGAGGCCAGCGCACCCATCAGGCCGGCGAACAGCGACGGCTTCCAGGCGCGCAGGATGGCGATCATCGCGGAAGGCTGGCGCAGCCAGAGATAAAGCGACAGCACGACCGCCTGCATCACCAGGCCGACCACCAGCGTGAAGGTCGCCGCCATGACGAAATTCGGCCATGTGGAGGTCGAGAATCGCGCCGCGATAGCCGATCGCCGACAAAGCGAACATGCCGCCCGAGGCCAAGCCGATGAGCGTCGGCCTGATGCCGCCCACCATGCCGCCGGGCTTGAACGACATGATCAGCACGCCCGCCGTCGCCACCAAGATCGCCGTCATCATCGGCAGCGTCACGGCGTCGCCGAGAAAGATCAGCCCGAAGATCGCGACCTGAATCGGTTCGGTCTTGATGTAGGCGATGGTGACGACGAAGGAGCGCTGCCCCATGGCCATGAGCATCAGCGCGGTCGCGGCGATTTGCGCACCCGCGCCGTCGATCACCCATGGCCAGAAGCTCGAGGACGGACGCGGCAGCGGCACGCCGGTCACCAGCAAAACCCCGATCAAAGACAGCAATGCGAACGGAAACCCGAACAGGAACCGCACATGGGTCGCGCCGACGGTGCCGAAGCTCGTCGTCAGCTCGCGCTGCATGGCGTTGCGCAAGGTCTGGAAGAACGCGGCGGTGACGGTGAAAACGATCCAGAGCCAGGAAGAAATCATTCCGTTCCCACAGTTTCGTCATGGCCGGACTTGTCCTCACGGCCTTCCGGCAAAACGACGATGGAGCGGCAAGACGCATCTTCTCCCTCTCCCCAGAGGGGAGAGGGTTAGAGAGTTCGCACGCGCGAGCCGGACAGCATCAGGCAGCCTTTTCCGCGACGACCATGTAATTGACGTCCATGTCGGTGGTGAGCTGCCAGCGGTCGGCGAGCAGATTGTACATCACGCCGGTCTCGCCGGTGATCTGCAGTCCGGCTTGCTCGATGGCGATTTCGAGCTCGTTGGGCGTGACGAACTTGTCCCATTGATGGGTGCCGCGCGGCAGCCAGCGCAAAATGTACTCGGCGCCGACGATGGCGAGCGCAAAGCTTTTCATGGTGCGATTGAGCGTGGCGACGAACAGCAAGCCGCCGGGTTTCACCATGGCGCCGGCGAGATCGACGAACAGGCCGACATCGGCGACGTGCTCGACCACTTCCATGGCCAGCACCACGTCGAAGCTCTCGCCCGCCTCCGCCAGCGCTTCCGCGGTCGTGCTGCGGTAGTCGATCGCGAGCCCGGCCTGCGCCGCGTGATGCTGCGCCACCGCGATGTTGCTCGCCGACGGATCGGCGCCGACCACCGATGCGCCGAGCCGCGCCAACGGCTCGGAGAGAATGCCGCCGCCGCAGCCGATATCGAGGATGCGCAAGCCTTTCAGGCTGTCGAGCCGCTTGGCATCGCGCTCGAAATGCTCCGCCGCGCGGTCGCGGATATAGGCAAGCCGCACCGGATTGAACTTGTGCAGCGCCGCCATCGGCCCGCGCGCATCCCACCATTGGCTGGACATGCGCGAAAACCGCGCAACCTCTGCCTCGTCGATGGTGCTTTGCTGGCGATCCATTCGTGCTGCCATGCGTCGGCATTATCAGTTCCCCTCCCCCTTGTGGGGAGGGTAGGGGCGGGGGTGGAGAGGCAACATGAGAGCGTCGATGATCTTCGTAACCTCACGACCCCCCACCCTACCCTCCCCACAAGGGGGAGGGAAATTACGCGCTCGCCCGCTTGCGCTTGAAGTGGCCGTAGCCGGGGCGGTAGCTCTTCTCGTCGAGGAACTGCTTCATGCCTTCCTCGCGGCTGTTCTCCTTGTCGTTATAGCGCAGCGCGTCGCTCTTGGCGGCGAGATAATCCTGCGCCTGCGGCTCGTTCATGAAGCGCACGGCGCGGATCGCTTCCTTGGTGTAGCGCAACGTCGCCGGGCTCTTCTCCATCAGCTTCTTGGCGAGCTTGATGGTCTCCTCGCGCAGCTTCTCCTTCGGATAGGAGAAATTGACGAAGCCCATCTGCTTCGCCTGCTTGCCGTCGAACGAATCGCCGGTCATGGCGTAATAGAGCGCATCGCGATAGTTCATGGTCTGCGCCACGTTCCACGACACGATGCCGCCGGGCAGGATGCCCCAATTGACTTCCGACAGGCCGAACATGGCGTCGTCGGCGGCGAGCGCGATATCGCAGGCGGTGACTTGGGTGAACGCGCCGCCGAAGCAATAGCCGTTGACCATGGCGATGGTCGGCTTCGGGAATGTCGAGAGCTTCTGCCAGCGCCAATTGTTCGAGGCGCGGCGCAGCTTGTGGCGCGCCGCGGCGTCGCCGGCATTGGCGCGGAAATAAAGTTTTATGTCCTGCCCGGCGCTGAACGCATTGCCGGCGCCGGTGAGGACCAGCACCTCGGTCGCCGGATCGACGGCGAGCTCGTCGAGCGTCTCGTCCATTTCGAGATGGACCTGCGGGCTCATGGCATTGCGCTTGTCGGGGCGGTTGATCATCAGCCAGGTGATGCCGCCTTCGTTCTCGACGTGGATCGCTTCGTATTTTTTGGCCGCAGGCATGTTTCTCTCCCGAAATGCGGTGGGTGGCCCATTCAACAGGTGTTAGCCGGGCGAGACAAGGTTGGCCTCACGCCGGCTGCCTTGCGCGCTCCGCGTAGGTCGCAATCGCGCGCACCGCGCGCAGCGTCTTGTCGACCTCCTGCATGAAGCCGATATTCGGCAATTGCTCGCGCAACGCGCGGCTATAATCGTTCAGGCCGTGCGAGATCATGGTGACGTGGACGATCGGTTTTTTGCTGCGCGAGGCCAGCGCGTTGACGGCATGGAGGTTGGCCTCCTTGCGCTCCGAGCCGCCGCCGCGCGGCAGTTCCTCTTGCAGCAGCAAAATATCGATCGCCGGGATCGTCGAGCAGCGCCGAGACGCACTCGATATAGACCTCCTTGCTGCCGAGCCCGGCAAAACCGGAATCCAGCGGATTGCCGATGAACGTGCCGACCCCGAGCACGGCTTCGAGACGCTTGAGCGTTGCCGGCGCGAGCGCGGGGAATGTCAGGCCGTTCGCCGCCGCGGCGTCGAGCAACAACCCGCGCAGCGCGCCGGAGAACGTGATGCCGCCGAGATTGGCGCCGGCCGGCAGCGGCACGTGGGTGAAATATTCCACCGCCTCGACGATGTCGTCGAGCGTGCGCACGCGCAAGATGCCGGCCGACGCGGCGAGCGCATCGAACTCTGCCATCGCGCCCGCGACCGCGCCGGTATGGGCCAGCGCCGCGGCGCGGCCTTCCGCCGACGCGCCGAGTTTTACCGCGATCACCGGCTTGCCGGCGTTTCGCGCCATCGCGCAGGCGGCGCGCAAATGCGCGGGATCCTTCACCGCTTCGAGATAGCAGACGATGACGCGGACGAAGGGCAGCGTCGCGTAATAGGCGATGTAATCGGCGGTGGTCAGCCCCGCCTCGTTGCCCGACGTCACCAGCGAGGCGGTGGCGATGCCGCGCTCTTCGAGCGTGCGCTTGATCGCCATGGCGAGCCCGCCGGACTGGGCGACGATCGCCACCGGCCCTTCGGCGATGCGGTGCGGGCGATCGTCGGTCAGCGTCATCAGCCGCGACGGCGCGTGGATGTTGCCCATGCAGTTCGGCCCGGAGACCGCAAGCCCGGTTTCGGCGATCGTTTTGTGCAACGTCTCCGCGAGCGCCTTGGCGGCGGGATTTTGGGCTTCGCCAAAGCCCGACGACATGACGGTGGCGCTGCGCGCTCCGGCCGCCGCGGCAGCACGCAACGTATCCGGCACCTGCGGCGCCGGGATCACCACCACCACATGGTCCGGCGGCTCGGGCAGTTCGGCGAAGCTGCGATAGCAGCGCATGTTCCAGACTTGGTCGCGGCGCGGATTGACCGGATAGACCGCGCCGGGAAACGTCGTAGCGGCGCAGGTTCTGGAACGCGCGCAACGCCCAGCTTCCCGGCGCATCGCTGGCGCCGACGATGACCACGTTGCGCGGATTGAGCAGCGCCGCGACCTTGGCTTGCGCGACCTGCAATGACGTTGCCGGCTCGGAAACGTTCACCCGCTCAACCTCCCCGCTCAGCGGGCAACAGCCCACCGCCGCGCCGCGACAATAAACGCGCATTGCACTCGCGGGCGACCTGAACGAGGATACGACCCGAAACGCGCTTAAGCATTACGAGAATTGGGAGGGAGCGATGCAAAAGTTCTTTATTGGCCTTGCCGGCTTGGCGCTGGCTTTGCTCGGCGGCGGCGCGGCCAACGCCGAGGACACGGTCAAGATCGGCATGATCAACGAATATTCCGGGCAATTCGCCGATACCGGCGCCCAGATCGACAACGGGCTCAAGCTCTATATGAAGCAGCACGGCGACAGCGTCGCCGGCAAGAAGATCGAGGTGATCCGCAAGGACACCGGCGGCATCGCCCCCGACGTCGCCAAGCGCCTGGCCCAAGAGCTCGTGGTGCGCGACAACGCCGACATCTTCGGCGGCTTCTCGCTCACGCCGAATGCGCTGGCTTCGGCCGACATCTCCGCCGAAGCGAAGAAATTCATGGTGGTCATGAACGCCGCCACCGCGATCATCACCACCAAGTCGCCCTATATCGCCCGCACCTCCTCGACCACGCCGCAATTGAACTACGTGCTCGGGCAATGGGCGGCCAAGAACGGCGTCAAGACGGTCTACACCATGGTCTCCGACTATGGTCCCGGGATCGATGCGGAAACCTGGTTCCAGACCGGCTTCAAGGAAGGCGGCGGCACAGTCATCGGCTCGGTGCGCTTCCCGGTCGCCAATCCGGACTTCTCCGCCTTCGTCCAAGCCGCCAAGGACAAGAACCCCGACGCCATCTACATCTGGATTCCCGGCGGCACCCAGCCGGCCGCGGTCGGCAAGGCGCTGGCGGAACGCGGCGTCGATCCGTCCAAGATCAAAGTGATGGGACAGGACGCGCTCGGCGACGAGACCGCGCTGAAAAGCATGGGCGACGCTTCGCTCGGCATCATCACCGTGTCGGATTACGACTACAGCCACAAATCGGCGATGAACCAGGACTTCGTCAAAGCCTTTAACGACGAATTCCATCGCAACCCGGACTTCTTCGCGGTCGGCGGCTATGACGGCACGCACCTGATCTACGAGACGCTGAAGAAGACCGGCGGCAAGACCGACGGCGATTCGCTGATCGCGGCGGCCAAGGGCATGGCCTGGGAGAGCCCGCGCGGCCCGATCTCGATCGATCCGGAAACCCGCGACATCATCCAGACCGTGTACATCCGCCGCGTCCAGAAGGTCGGCGACAAGCTGCAAAATATCGAGTTCGACAAGGTCGAGAACGTCAAGGATCCCGCCAAGGCGCGCATGACGCACTGACGCAGTTTTTGTTCGCACCGTAGGCTGCCGGCGATGCCTCCTGTCTTCGGCGTGTTGTTCGACGGCATCGCCTACGGGATGCTGTTGTTCCTGCTCTCGGTCGGGCTGTCGGTGACGCTCGGCATGATGAATTTCGTCAACCTGGCGCATTGCAGCTTCGCCATGCTCGGCGGCTATGTCACCGTCACCCTGATGAACGCCTTCGGCTGGCCGTTCTTCGCCACGCTGCCGGCGGCGTTCATCGTCGCCGCGGCGGCGAGCGTCGTGCTGGAGCGCGTGTTCTTCCGCCGCTTCTATCGCGCCACCGATCTCGAACAGTGCCTGCTCACCATCGGCATCGTCTTCATCTCGATTGCGGGCGCGGCCTATATCTACGGCACCACCAATCAGCCGGTGCAGCTGCCGGCCTATCTGCACGGCTCGATCGATGTCGCCGGATTGAATTTGGCGGTGTACCGGCTGTTCCTGATCGCCATCGCCATGGCGATCACGGTCTTGCTGGTCGTCACCATCGAAATGACGCGCTTTGGCGCGCAGGTGCGCGCCGCCGTGAACAACCAGCGCATGGCGCGCGGGCTCGGCATCAATGTCGACGCGCTTGTTCGCCATCACGTTTGCGCTCGGCAGCGGGCTTGCCGGCCTCGGCGGCGCGCTCGCCATCGAGATCATCGGGCTCGATCCGTCGTTCGCGCTGACCTATCTGATCTACGTGCTGATCGTCGTTTCGGTCGGCGGGCTGGGCTCGATCTTCGGCTCGTTCGCCGCCGCCATGCGTGCTCGGCGTCGCCGACGTCGCCGGCAAATATTACGTCCCGGCGTTCGGCGCCTTTCTCATCTATCTGGTGATGATCGTGGTATTGATGTGGCGGCCGACCGGCCTGTTCGGGAGGCGCTAGGCGTGACGAGTGCGACCATCGCCGGTCAAGCCAATCCGGTTCAATATCTGCAGGCGCAGAACCGCTGGCAGTGGAGCGAGATCGCGTTCTGGCTCGCTACCCTGCTGCCGTTCGTGCTGACGCCCAGTTATCTGGTGCTGGCGAGCCAGATCGCGATCACGGCTTTGTTCGTGCTGTCGCTCGACCTCATCCTCGGCTTTTCCGGCATCGTATCGCTCGGCCACGCCGCCTATTTCGGCATCGGCGCCTATACGGCGGGCCTGCTGTCGAAATAGGGCTGGGGCGAGCCGCTGACCGGGCTTGTGGCCGCGGCGATTGCCGCCGGCCTGTTCGGCTATCTGACCAGCTTCATCATCGCGCGGTTTCGCCACCTGGCGCTGATCATGATCACGCTCGGCATCGGCCTGGTGTTGCAGGAAGCGGCCAACAGCGCCGGCTGGCTCACCGGCGGCTTCGACGGCCTGCAGGGCATTCACACCTGGCCGCTGTTCGGAAAAATTCGTTTCGATCTCTACGGCTACACCGCCTACAGCTACGCGCTCGCCGGACTGTTCCTCATCTTCCTGGTTGCGCGGCGGCTCATCCACTCGCCGTTCGGGCTGGCGCTGCGCGGCATCCGCGAGAACGGACTGCGCATGCCGGCGATCGGCGCATCGGTCCACGCGCATATCCAGACGATCTACACCATCGCCGCCATCATCGCCGGCATTGCCGGCGCGTTGCTGGCCCAGACCACCGAGACGGTCTCGCTCGAAGCTTTGGGCTTCCAGCGTTCCGCCGACGTGCTGGTGATGCTGATCCTCGGCGGCACCGGCCGGCTCTACGGCGGCCTGATCGGCGCCGCGGTCTATATGGTGGCGCGCGACCAGTTCTCCGGCATCAATCCGCAATATTGGTATTTCTGGATCGGCCTTCTCCTGATCGGCGTCGTCATGCTGTTGCCGAACGGCATTCTCGGCGGGCTGACGCTTCTGGCGCGGCGCCTGAAGGTGGTGTCGTGAGCGCGAACGCGCTGGCCACGCGCGGCCTGAACAAGAGTTTTGGCTCGCTGGTCGTCGCCTCCGACATCGAGCTTAATCTGCCGCAGGGCGTGCGCTACGCGCTGATCGGTCCCAACGGCGCCGGCAAGACCACGCTGATCAACCTGATGACGGGGATGTTGCAGCCGGACGGCGGCCGCATCGTCCTCGGCGACGACGACATCACGGCACTGGCGCCTGAGCAGCGGGTACGGCTTGGCCTGGTCCGCACCTTCCAGATCAACCAGCTGTTTCCGCACCTCACGGCGCTCGAATCGGTGACGCTCGCGGTGTGCGAACGGCGCAAAGTGGCGCGCACCTGGTGGCGGCAGCTCACGGCCTATCGCGACGAAATCGACGAAGCCTACGACATCCTCTCGTCGCTGACCTTGGCGCCGGTGTGCCATCGCCTGACCCGCGAGCTCGCCTACGGCCAGCAGCGGCTGGTCGAGATCGCGCTGGCGCTCGCCACCAAGCCAAAGGTGCTGCTGCTCGACGAGCCGGCAGCCGGCGTGCCGCGCGAGGAAAGCCGCGAATTGTTGGCCGCCATCGCCGGCCTGTCGCGCGACATCACCGTGCTGTTCATCGAGCACGACATGGATTTGGTGTTCCGCTTCGCCTCGCGCGTCATCGTCATGGTCGGCGGCCGCGTGCTGGTCGAAGGCACGCCGGCAAGAAATCGCCGCCGACTCCGCGGGTGCGCGCGGTCTATCTCGGCAAGGCGCGCCACGAGGCGGTGTCATGAGCGAACCTCTGCTTGCACTCAGCGACATCCGCGCCGGCTACGGTTCGTCGATCGTGCTCGACGGCATCTCGCTCGAACTGCCGGAGCGCGGCGGGCTCGCCGTGCTCGGCAGGAACGGCGTCGGCAAATCGACGCTGCTTCTCACCATCATGGGCTACACCCAGGTCGGCCGCGGCCGCGTGTCATGGCGCGGCGAAGACATCACCCAACGCGCCCCGCATCGTCGCGCCCAAGCCGGCATCGGCTGGGTGGCGCAGGAACGCGAGATTTTTTCGACGCTGACGGTGGAGGAAAATCTCACCGTGGCGGCGCGCGACGGCCGCTGGGACCTGCCGGCGGTATACGACCTGTTCCCCCGCATCGCCGAACGCCGGCGCAATTTCGGCAACCAGCTGTCCGGCGGCGAGCAGCAGATGCTGGCGATCGCGCGCGCGCTGATGACCAATCCGGCGCTGCTCCTGCTCGACGAGCCGCTCGAAGGCCTGGCCCCCATCGTCGTCGAAGAGCTCGCCGCCGCGATCGGCCGCATGACCAGCGAAGGCTCCAACGCCTTCATCCTGGTCGAGCAGCACACCGATATCGCGCTGTCCTTGACGCAATCGGCGCTGGTGCTGGAGCGCGGCCGCATCGTGCACGCAGGGCCGTCGGCGCAACTGCTCGAAGACCACGCCACGCTGGACCGCTATATCGGACTGCGGCTGGCGGAGGCGTAAACTTTTTGCTAGTCTTGCCGGATCAATCCGCGCCGCATTCGATCATCGTAAGGGAGTAACACATGGCTGCGCCAATCTCCGGCACGCAAGCGCCCGGCTATTACCGCGTCAAGGTCGGCGACTACGAGGTGACAGTGGTGAGCGACGGCAGCCTCACGCTCGACCACACGCTGTTTGCCGGCGACGAAGCAGGCGCCGAAAAGCTTCTCAACGACGCCCACCTGCCCAAGATGGGCATCCCGACGCCGTTGAACACCTGGCTGATCAATACCGGCAAGAAGCTCATTCTGGTCGACGCCGGCGGCGGCACGCATTTCGCACCGAGCGTCGGACGGCTGCCGCAAAACCTCGCTGCGGCCGGAATAGAACCGAGCGCAATTGATGAAGTGGTCATCACCCACCCGCATCCCGATCACATCCCAGGCGTCATGGCCAGCGACGGCTCGATGCTGTTTCCGAACGCCACGCTCCATGTCCAAGAAGACGACCACGGCTTCTGGACCTCGTCCGAGATCCGCGGCAAGGCGCCGGAAGAGTTCCGTGGCTTCTTCGATCTCGCCGTCAACGCCATCAAGCCTTATGCGGCGGCGGGCAAGCTCAGCCTTTACAAGGACGGCACCGAGTTCGCCCCCGGCATATGGGCGGTGGCGTGCCACGGCCACACCGTCGGCCACAGCATGGTGCGGGTGTCGCCGTCAGGCGGCGACTTCCTCATCTTCGGCGACATCGTGCATTGCGCGGCGCTGCAATTTCCCGACCCAAATCGCGGAGTCGGGTTCGATACCGATCCGGCGATGGCGCTGGCCAACCGCAAAAAAATTTTCGACATGGTGGCAACCGACAAGCTGTTGTTCTCCGGCGGTCACCTGCCGTTTCCGGGACTGGGCCACGCGACGAAGGCCGGCAACGGTTACGCCTTTGTGCCAGTGATGCACGGCGAACTGTGATCGTCCTCTTTCCGCTCCGCGCCAGGGGCGGGGATCGCCCGAAGGGCGGTGGAGGGGACCTCTGACTCGAAGCTTAATCGCCATCGCGCCAATAAGCGCCCGCGCTGTGTCTCATTCGCCCTAAGGCCATGCCGATGAGCCACCATGGCTGGCCATATCTCGCCTCACGCCGGCCCGTATGACCTAAAGTTGACGCTCACATAAGTCCCTAAGTGACAAGATTAGAGTGAGGCAGGGTTCGGACAGACGTAACGTATTTCGGATTCCGTTCCCGCTTCGTCCGGACTGTTCCGTTTTTCACCCCGGAGCAAGCATAACGCAGGTATATCTTATCAACAGGAAGCCTTTTATAGGTTCGCTGTGACGCTCGACGGGTTTCTAACATTCCTTGCGCTCATAATCGCAGCCTACGCGATCGTGCCGAGCGTTTCACGCCTTCGGCTGAGACTTCGTCTTGCGTGGCCCGTCGTCATCTCCTTAGTCGGGTTTGCAGCAGTTATCTATTTCGAGTTTTTTTCTTTACTAAACCCACTATGCCCCTACCTATTTGGTAGAGCCTGTCGCTTTTTAAATATTACACCAGAAAGCCCAATCACCACCGCGCAGGCTGCTTTTATCGTCGTCATTCTCTGGCTGATTCTTGTATGGATTGCTCTTGCGCGAACAACGTTGTCTGCACATGCGCTTCCAACGCTGTCACGATTAGTCTCCCAATTAGTATACGAGCACCGATACGCCGAGCTGGTTGAGCTAATCGAACCACATGTAGGCCTGCTGGACGACGCCGCAAAGCAGCATCTCAAGTTCGTAAGATTTCATAATTGGCTCAACGGGCTCGGTGGTGGGATTTCTCTAATAGAGAGGATAGATAAGGGCGAATTTGTTTTCACTGAGCGCCCCCTCGCCTATCGCATGTTAAATCTTGCCTCGTCTAAGCTGGCGCGTTTAGTTCCAAGCGGCCGTCGAGCGGAGGAGGCAGCTATTGAAATTTTTCGCGTGTTACTACAAACGCCGGGGCTCACTACTTTCGCGGCAATGTCTCGGCCAGCCTTCGGCATCAAGCTACTGTCATGCTCGGTATACGGCGTGCATGATTTTTGTGACGCTTATCTGAGAATATTGATCGCGAATAGTCAGAGCAGCCTTTATACGGAAATCCAGCAAAACCAAAATATATCAACCAAGACGGGCTACTATTTCCCAGAATATAATCGTCTCCTCTGCTTTCTCTTTAAAGACGCCAGGAACGCGGAGAAGCTCGGCGTATGGAAGCCGTTGGGTGAATACCTGATTGCTATCTTGCGGCCAGACGCCGAGCCCGACTACGTAGATTTTCTAAACGCCCCCGCTGATAGTTTCGAGGATGAGAAATGGAGAGATAGAGCGTTTGTTATCATACGCTTTTTTGACCTGATGGTGAACGCAGCGGAGCATCAAGGTATCCAGTGGCACATGTGGCTTTATTATTTTCCTTACTTCGTAGAGCGAATTATTGCGATCTATGACGCATCCGGTGACGAAATCGATCTGACTGCTGAGTGGCCCACACGCGCCTCGTATTTGCTTTATGTGATCTTCAGCGCGTTGACCAGTTGGATTGAAACTGTGCAGTTGCTGCCGTCATGCTCACCGTATCTCTCCCCAGAGAGTGATAGCTTAACGCATGAAAACGGCAATATCCCAAAGTCAGCGACGCTCGCATTGGGTTCGTGCTTGGAAAAGCTGCTTACCGCGGATTGCATCACCGAGCGCTTCAAAGCATATATCCACGATATTGTTATTCGGACCGTGGAACAGATGAGTACCGGCAGCGGCATAGGCCGCCATCGTGCACTCCTGATCAAATCAATTATCCATGGTGGCTTTCAATTTAACCAGCCACCAGGGAGCTACGGCGAAACACTCAAAAGACTTTGGCAAAATACTGATCACGTTGTCAAAGCACGCATCAAAGGCTACGAAGGCAAGCTTTTTCAAGTATATCCATAGCAGCACAAAGAATGGCCGGAACGCAGCAGCGCCTCTTCAAATGGCCGGCAGGCATGCTCCCGAGGTACTACGCAGTGGCGGAGAGTTGTGCCGGCAGCTTGACCGAATATTTTTTGCCGATCCCTTCCAGCTCTTCCCAAAGCTTTGCTGGGATCGGAATGCCGCTCTTGCGGCGCTTCGCTTCGGTGCGCTGCGAGCGCTCGCCGGGCATAGTGATTTCGTCGAAGCCGGCTTGCCGCGGCAGCGCTTTGAGGATCGCCGTCAACGCATCGGCATCGTGGGTGAAGCCGGCGAGCGGCCGGAAGGTTTCGATGTCGATGGCGAGCATCGCGGTATTGCCGGTGTGACGGTCGCGCTTTTCCGGGCCGAGGGCGCGGGCCTGGATCGGCGCCGAGGCGAGAATGCTCGCCAGCATTTCGAACATCAGGCCGAGGCCCGAGCCTTTCGGGCCGCCGAGCGGCAGCAAAATCTCGGCCTTTTTCGGATCGGTGGTCGGCTCGCCGTCGGCGGTGAGCACGGTATCTTTGGGCAGCGCCTCGCCGGTATTGCGCGCCTGCAAGATCTTGCCGTTGGCGATGGCGCTCGACGCCATGTCGAGCAGGATCGGGCCGTTGCCGCTCGGCACTGCGATGGCAATGGGACTGGTCGAGAGGCTCGCGACCCGCGTGCCGTGATAGGCCATCAAGGTCGGCCCGGCGCCCATGAGGATCGCGGCGCAGCCCTGCTGCGGCGATCCATTGCGCGTAGCGGCCGATGGCGCCGGTATGCGTCGTCTCGCGCACCAGGCCGAAGCAGACGCCGGCCTTCTTGGCCCGCTCGACCGCGAGCGCCGCGGCCTGCATCACCGCCACCGGCCCAAAGCCGTGGTGGCAATCGAGCACGAAGGTCGCGGCGCGATCATGCGACAGCGTCGGCTCCGCCTTGGTGTCGATCTCGCCGTGGGCGATGATGTTGAGATAGCGCGGCAGCCGCGACACGCCGTGGCCGTCGCCGCCGCGCAGATTGGCCCAGACCAGTCCCTCGGCGACGATGGCGGCGTCCTTGGCGCGCGCGCCGTTGGCGATGAGCACTTCGCGGATGAAGCGGCCGAGCTCGTCGTGGCCGACGGCAATACTGTTGCGACTCACGAACGCCTCACTTCACCGCAGGAAAATAATTGTCGAGCCAGCCGCGCATCATGGTCCACACCCGCGTCGACTTCTCCGCGAACAGGAAGTGGTCGAGGCCGCTGAACAGATGCAGCTCGCTCGGCTGGCCGGCGCGCTTGAACATTTCCACCGACTGCTCGGTCGGCGTCACCGAATCCTTGGCGGCGTGGATGAGCAGCAGCGGCCGCGGCGCGATGTTGCCGACCACCTCCTCGGCGCGGAAATCGAACATGCTCTGCGCGGTCTCGGCCGGGAACATCTCGACCGAATTCGGCGCCAGCATGCCGACCTTCTGCTTGTCGAGATTGTCCTTCACATGGCCCGGGATCGGCACGATGTCGTAGCGCGGCACCATCAGCGATTTGCCGGTGCGGGCGCGATGTTCGCGGCCCTCTTCGAGCATCTTGGTGAATTTCGCCCAAGCCTCCGGCGTCGGATGCTGGCCGCGGAATTTGCGCTCGCCATGGCCCCAGCCGCCGTTCGAGACCACGGCGGCGATGCGCGGATTGGTGCCGCCGGCATAGACGCCGACCGCGCCGCCAAAGCTCGAGCCGATCACGCCGATGCGATCCGGATCGACGGCGGGATGCTTGGCCAAGAAATCGAGCGCGTTGCCGGTGTCCTCGACCTGTTCGAGGCAGATGACCCTGCCGAACTCGCCTTCGCTCTTGCCGCAGCCGCGCATGTCGAAGCGGAGCGTGACGAAGCCGAATTCGCCCAGCACCCGCGCCGGCGTGATGCAGGTCGGGCTTTCGCTGTTGGAGCCGAAGCCGTGCAGCACCAGGAACGCCGCGCGCCGCTCGCCCGGCCGCACGCCGTCCGGCACGCTGAGCACGCCATGCAGGCGCAAACCCGCCGATTGAAAGCTGACGACGTCTTGACTCATGGCGGCTCATTCTCCCTGCCCGGCTTTAGGGGCCGGCACTCTAACGGATTGCGCGGGTGAAGGAAGGGGAGATCGCGGCACAGGATCTCTGGATTTCAAATCGACGCCCGTGCCTACCGGCCGCGATCTCCGCAGATGTCGAACGTGCGTACACCTTCGCGCCGGTCGGGCAGCTGCAGGACTTCCGGGTTGGCCAAGGTTTCGCGTGCATTGCTGTAGCCGGCGCTCCAGTGTTCCTCCATGGTGCGCCGGGAAAATTCATAGTCTTTGGCGACGCCTTCGTACTTCTGCGCCCGATAGATCAGATGAACGATGTTGCAAACCTTGTCGTTGGCAACCTCTTGCAGCAGTTTGACGTCTTTGCTGTCGCGCAATTCGGCCGGCAGCTGCCGTAACAGGTTGGCGAGCGCGATGCGCAGCTTTTGCACGCGCTTGTACTCATCGGTGGCGGCGCGATTGCGGCTCGAATAGGTGATCTCCTTCTGACGAATCTCGACTTCGATCAGATCCTTCGGCAGATCGCCGCGCGCGCTCCACAGGTCGACCTGGAAGGCCAGCGTGTCGCGCCGCGGCTGGCTGTCGAGCACCCATTGCAGCGGCGTGTTGGAGATGAGCCCGCCGTCCCAGTAATGCCGCCCGTCGACCTCGGTCGCCGCGAATCCGGCGGCAGCGAGCCGCTGGCCATGACGTGGTCGACGCGGATCGTGTGCGTGGTCGAATCGAAGTAGGTGAAGTTACCCGAGCCGACATCGACCGCGCCGACGCTAAAGCGCATCCCGCCGTGGTTGATGCGGTCGAAATCGACCAGGCGCGCAAGCGTCGCCCGCGCCGGGCTGTTGTCGTAGTAGCTCGCCTTGGCGGCGCTGCCCGGCGGCCACAGCGCCGGCGGCGGCACGCGCGGTACGAAGAAATGCGGCGAGCCGAACAGCAGGTTGTTCATCGCCTGCGCCTGGTTGATGAATTGCCGGCCGAACTGGCCGGGCGGATCCAGCGCGGTGAAATTGGGCAGCCCGAGCGGCGAGGCGCTGACGCTCTCCCAGAATTCGCGCAGCCGCTCGACCCGCTTTTCCGGCGCGTTGCCGGCGATGATCGCCGAATTGATAGCACCGATGGAAATGCCCGCAACCCAGTCCGGGTGCAGACCGTTCTCGGCCAGGGCCTGATAGACGCCGGCCTGATAGGCGCCGAGCGCACCGCCGCCCTGCAGAAGCAAGGCGATCCGCTCGAACGGCGTGCGCTTGGTGGCTCCGCCCGCGGGCTGCGCGCCCGGAATCGTCGCGTCCGATGTCTGCTCGCTCATCGCCTCACCGCTCGCGCTCTTGCCCCCGATACGCGTCGATAATCTCCGACCCCGTCGCGAACCACACCTTGCCGTGCGCGGCGATGTATTGCAGCGCCCGGTCGAGCGTGCGGATGCGGTGCGGCACGCCGATCAGGAACGGATGCAGCGCGATCGCCATCACCCGGCCGTTGCGCTCGCCTTCCTCGTACAGCACGTCGAAGGTCTCGCAGATGCGGCGATAGAAATCGTCGATGCTGATGCTCGGCATGTTGAACAGCGGCATGTCGTTGAGCTCGATCGAATAGGGAATCGAATAAAGCCCGTTGTTCATGCGGTAGGGCAGATCGTCGTTGACCCAGTCGCAGACATAGTCGACGCCGTGCTGGCGCAGGAGATCGAGCGTGTGCCAGGTCTCGCCCAGGCCCGGCCCGAGCCAGCCGCGCATCTTCTGGCCCCATTGCTCGATCACCTCGCGCGCCTCGGCGATCACGGCGGCTTCCTTCTCGGCGCTCAAGCCGGTGAGCATCACCGAATTGGTCAGCCCATGGCCCATCAATTCCCATTTGAGCTTCGCCGCCTCTTCCATGATGCGCGGATAGTAGCGGCCGACCTCGGCATTGAGCGCAACCGTGCCGCGCACGTCGTGCTTGGCGAGCACCTCCATGATGCGCCAGACGCCGACCCGGTTGCCGTAATCGCGGCGTGAATGATTGCGGATGTCGGGCGCCGCGTTGCCGATCTCGATATGGAAATGCTCGATATTGGGGATCACCCAGACCGCGACGCGCGCATCGTTCGGCCACGCAACGCGCGGCCGGTCGACGATCGCCTGGTAGGGAAACAGCCGGAATGGTTCGTAATCCTGCGACACGTCGGTCTCCTTTGCGGCTGACGGCGGAGCGTTGCGGGCCGCTATCTATTCGGCCCGTTGCCATTATGATGCGCGCGATTAGCCATTTAGCCAATGACGAGCGTGCAAAGCAGATGACCCTGATCCTGTCCAACGACGACGTCGACAAGCTGATCACCATGCCGGAATGCATCGACGTGCTGGAAGAGGCCTACGCGGAGCTCGCCGAAGGCCGCGGCGTGTCGCGCACGCGCTCCGACTGCTTCACGCCGACCTCGCGCGAGGACGCGCTGTACAGCCTGAAATCCATGGACGGCGTCATTCCGAAACTCGGCGTCGGCGCGGTCCGCATCAATTCCGACATCGTCACCTGGCCGAAGACGCGGCAACAATGTCCGGCGCGAAAAAGTGCCGGCGGCGCCGGGCAACCGCTATGTCGGCCTGGTGCTGCTTGTTCTCGACCGAAAACGGCGAGCCGCTGGCGATCTTTCCCGACGGCGTCATGCAGCGCATGCGGGTCGGCGCCGCCAACGGCCTCGGCGTCAAATATCTGGCGCGCAAGAACGCCAAGACGGTCGGCATTCTCGGCTCCGGCTGGCAGGCCGGCGCGCAGCTCATGGCGGTCTGCGCGGTGCGCGACATCGCGACCATCCGCTGCTTCAGCCCCAATGCGGAAAATCGCGCGGCGTTCTCGCGGCAGATGAGCGAAGCGCTCGGCGTCGAAGTCGTTCCCGTCGGACAGCCCGAGGAGGCGATCAGGGGCGCCGACATCGTCATGTGCGCGACCAACAGTCTCGACCACATCTTTTTCGAGCGCTGGATCGAGCCGGGCATGCATCTGAGCTCCATCAAGATGCCGGAGATCGAGCCCAACGCCGTCAAGCGCGCCAACCGCGTCGCCATCCATGTCCACGATACCGAAGCCGATCCATGCCGCGACCAAGGACATCTGGTGCTGCCGGAAACCGCCGACGGCCGCGGCTGGGCGACCGCCGACGCGATCGATTTCTCCAAGCTGCCGACCTTGCCCGAGCTGATCGTCGGCCGCGCGGAAGGCCGCAAGTCCGACGACGAGGTCACCTGCTTTCTCAACAATCTCGGGCTCGGCTATCAATTCGCCGCCGCCGGCGCGCTGCTCTACCGCAAGGCCAAGGAAAGCGGCGCCGGCCACGATCTGCCGACCGATTGGTTCACGGAAGACGTGCATCCGTAGACGGTGAATCGAGCACGCGCTTCCGTCTGCGTCTGCCCGCCGGCGCTCCCGGGCTCGGCCAGCGCTCGTGGGTGAGCGGCACCACCATGTGCACCGACAAGCCGTTGCGCGTGAACGAGCGATGCACTTCGCCGTTCAGCTGCCGCTCGATGACCATGCCGATCAGCCGCGAGCCGAAGCCGAGACGCCGCGGCCGCCGCGCCGGCGGCCCGTTCTTCTCGACCCAGTCGAGAATCAACGTCATGCCGCGCTCGGTGCGGCTCACCGACCAGTTCAGATCGAGCTGCCCCTTGGGCCGCGACAAGCTGCCGTGCTTGATCGCATTGGCGGCCAGCTCGTGCAGCGCCGCGCTGAGATTGAAGATCGGGTCGGGCTCGAGATCGATGTTCGGGCCGCCGAACGAGACCCGATCGAGATAAGGCCCCAGCACGACGTAGAGCAGCTCCATGATCGGGATCGATGTCCAGCCGCCTTCGGTGATCAGGCGGTGGGCATTGGCCATGGCGAGCACGCGCGCCTGATATTTGCTGGCGAGATCGGCGATGCTTTTGGAGTTCTTGGCGGTCTGCGAGAACAGCGCCAAGCAGCTGGGAAAACAGATTTCCCGAGCGGTGGCGCATGTCGCGGATCATCAATTCGTGGCGCTGCTCGAGCTGGCGGCGTTGAATGGCGCCGGCGAGCAGATTGGCGACGGCGGCGAGGAACGAGGTGTCCTGCGCGCCGAAATGGCGCGCCTTGCCGGTGCAGACGCCGAGGATGCCGTAGGCACGGCCGTCGCGGCCGGCGATGGTCACGGTCACGCCGCTGATGCAGTGATGATCCTTCAGATAGGGCGCGATCGCGAACCTGGTCTCGGCCGCATAATCGGCGGTGACGACCGGCGCGGCGGAATTCAACGTGTAGTGCGCATAGCTGCCGGCGTCCGTCGACGTCAGCGACCGCGCCGACCAGACTGGTCTTCCAGCCGAAGCCGGCGCGCAACAAGAGTTCGGTGCCGCCGGGCAACAGTTCGAGGATTTTGACGAAATCGACCGACAGCGTGAGCGCGACCGTGCTGACGGCGTCGTTGAACAGCCGCTCCAGATCCGGCTCGACCAAGGCGCGCTCGCCGAGCTGCGCCAGCGCTTCCTGTTGCTTGGCGCGGCTGCGCAACTCGTTTTCGAGATTGAGGCGTTCGGTGCCGTCGTCGCGGCTGTCTTTCGCGGCTTCCGCCGGCCGATCCTCCGGTCGAGTTGTCTCGATCTCTTTGCGGTCCGACGCGTCCATACTTTCACGCTTCCACGTTTCCTCTCCTCAATATCGTTATTCGTTTCGACAAATAAAATAGGCCGAAGCTCGTTCTTGCGCGCTTCGGCCGTTGCAATGGAATTCGAACAAATCGGCCGGCCCGAAGGCCGGCCGTTACGTCAATATCGATGTCGTCAGTCGGTGCCGGAGAAGTTGACGCCCAGAATGCTCACGCGCATCGGAGCCGTCGCGGACACCTGTGGCAACGGCCGCTCGGCCGCCGGCCTGACCTGGATCTGCGCCGTCATCGGTGCACCGAGCGACGCGCGGCGGCCACCTTCGACCGCGGCGTTGCGATCGTCGTTCGGCAGCACGATGACCTTGGTGCCGACATTGATGCGGCTATAGAGATCGATCACGTCGTCGTTCGCCAAGCGGATGCAACCGCTCGAAACATGCTTACCGATGGTCGTCGGATCGTTGGTGCCGTGAATGCGGAAATCGGTGTTGCCGAGATACATGGCGCGGGCGCCGAGCGGATTGCCGGGGCCGCCGCCGACCCAGCGCGGCAGATACGGCTGGCGCGCGATCATCGCTGCCGGCGGAATCCAATCCGGCCATTCGGCCTTGCGCGTGATGGTCTGCGTGCCCGACCAGGTGAAACCTTCGCGGCCGACGCCGATGCCGTAGCGCAGCGCCTTGCCACCGCCGAGGATCAGATAAAGGTAGGTGTGCGCGGTGTCGACGATGACGGTCCCGGCCGCCTCATTGCCCTGATACGACACCACCTGACGGCGGAACGCCGCCGGCATTTCGTCGGTGCCCTGGGTCACGTCGCTCGGCTGTTGCGCCTGCGGCGCGTATTGCGGGAAAGCCAAACCGCGATCGGCCGGCTGATACGACAATGTTTGCGCAAAAGCCGGCGCGACGGGAATCGTCATAAGGCTCGCAAAAAGAGCGATCCTGCTGAGATGTCGGAATCGAGCGTTCGCTGCCATGATACTCTCCACCCGTGCTGAAGTGCCGATTTTCAGTTCTGTTAAGTAAGCCCTGACATCGTTGGAAGGTTCCGCAGCGCTCCGCGTAACTGATCGAATACCGACTGGAGTGCTGCAGCGTCCCCTTTCGCTGGTGTCCTTCATTAGTCGCCTCCCGGCTCGGAATGGTTCTCTGCGGGTGGGCGCGATAAGGAGCTGCCCCGGCGCTGCGGGGAAGGATCGGCTTGAGCATGATCGTGAAAAGGCCTGTCCCGGACTTGGTTTGCTGCGGGACAGATAGCGGTTTCCCGTAAAGATCCCGCCCCACCAAAACGCTAGCAATCGCCTTAAATTTGAAGCGATTGGCGCTCCAGGCGCTTAGGCCATGCAGCGGCGATAGACGTTCGCGGCAGTGGGAGCCGAATTGGGCGAGCGGATGAGGCTGAAGGCGGCATCGCAGGCGAACGGCGTTTGCGCGCGCGTCTCGGCGCTCGGCCGCGGCGCCAAACTCGCGCCTGGCCGTCAGGGACGTCGAGGATGGCCGAATTGGCTATCGGCAGCCGGTCGCCCTTGAGGCTGCGATTGACCGAAACGGCGGGTGTCTGGCTGCTCAGACTGGCGCCGACGCTCAGGAACGGGTCGATACCCACGAACAGCACCGCGAGCGCAACAAAACCGAGCGCGCTCACTATACGAAGATATAACTGCCTGGCCATCGGACCGCCTCCAGCGCGCCGGAACGATGTTCCGGACATGCGAATGGCCCCCGAGCCCATTCAACGCTGCTGCAACATTTGTCTGGGTGAGCCGTTCCGAGGTTTCCTGGATTTCACCGACTCGTGATCCGAATCGGCAAAATTTTGCTGGCGTGTTACCGGTCGCGCGTCAACCGCCGGCCAAACGGAACAAAAAATGCCGTCGCGCTTTGACTAAGCGGCCGGCCATCCTTTCCCCCCTCCCCCCGTGCTTGGCCGGTCATGTTGGGCGCAGCCGATATGCCGATCGGCTGCGCCCTGACTTTTTCAGCAGCCAGCCGACAGCCCTTGCACCCACAAAGTCTTGCACGCCAAAAACGCCCATGGCCGGGACATGCCCGGCCATGCACGCGACAGAATGACTGTGGGTGGACTACGCCGTCGGCTGGCGCTCGACCGGCTGCCGCTCGCGATGACGCGCTTTGCGGCCGAAGAACAAGGCCTGGCTCACCACCGCCGAGACGATGGCAAGCTGGAACGGCTTGGCGATCAGGAACGCCGGCTCCGGCCGTTGCCCGGTGAGGAAACGCTCCGGATAGGCGGTGATGAAGATCACCGGCACTTCGAACGTGCCGAGAAGCTCGTTGACGGCATCGAGGCCCGAACTGCCGTCGGCCAGCTGAATGTCGGCCAGGATCAGGCCCGGCCGCTTCTTCTTGGCGAGCGCGACCGCCTCGTTATGGGTGCGGGCGATGCCGATGACGTTATGGCCGAGGCTTTCCACCAGCGCCTCGATATCCATGGCGATGAAGGTCTCGTCCTCGATGATGAGGACATCGGTGGCGATTTCCGCCGCCAGCTCGCGGCCGGATTCCTCGACCAGATTGCGCAAGGTCGGCAGGTCGCACTCGAGGATTTGGGCGGCGTCCTCTTCGGAAAAGCCCTCGAGCGCCACCAGCAGGAAGGCCTGCCGTGGCCGCGGCGTGATCTGGGTGATGTGCTGCTCGGGCGGCAGAACGCCCTCGCCCGCCTCGGGCTTGCCGTTCACCGCCAAGGAGCCCCAAATCTTGGTGAAGAGGCGATAGAGCCCAACCCGCGAATTGGCGCTATCGGCCAGCATTTCCGGGCTGGCGATCAGCGATTCCAGGGTCGCCGCCACATAGGCGTCGCCGGAGGCCTGACTGCCGGTCAGGGCGCGGGCATAACGGCGCAAAAACGGTAGGTGCTGGAGTACTGCTTGTGAAGTAGGCACTATGCCCTCCCCTTCACGGTTGCCGAGGCTAACCGACAAAAACGTGGCTGGGGAAAAAAAGTTCCGAAAAAAGTTCCCGAACCGGGGAACAATGCGCAAAACCGGGCGTTGGCCGTCAATCGGTGGGGCGTCTGCGTACCAAGGGCGGGCTTGTCATGGGCGAACGGGGGAAAAATGGCGAAATGAAACACCGTAGGACCAATCTCGAAGCAGTAGAGCCGGAATCGGACAAGTCTGCTTCGGACAAGCCAGAAAACCGAGATTCAATGGGCGCGCCGGTTACCCCCACTAAACCCGAGGCACGGCTGGGTCGTGAGGTCCAAGCCAAGATCGGCCAGCAGCTGCGGGCCATGTACGACGACGTGGTCAACCAGGGCGTGCCGGACCGTATCGCCGATCTGGTACGCCGGTTGAGCGAACAAGACTGAAGGCAGCCGTCATGAAGCTTGACCCCGCGATACGCGACCAAGTGCTCTCGACCGTGCCGAGCCTGCGCGCGTTCGCCATTTCGTTGTGCGGCAATATCGACCGCGCCGACGATCTGGTGCAGGAGACCCTGCTGCGCGCGCTCTCGCACATCGATTCCTTCGAGCCCGGCACCAACATGCCGGCATGGCTGTTCACCATTCTGCGCAACCTGTTCCGCTCGGAATATCGCAAGCGCCGCCGCGAGGTCGAAGACGCCGACGGCCGCTATGCCGAGACGCTGAAATCGCATCCGGAGCAGACCGGCAGGGTCGAATTCGAGGAATTCCGCACCGCGCTCGCCAAGCTGCCATCGGATCAGCGCGAGGCCTTGATCCTGGTCGGCGCCTCCGGCTTCTCCTACGAGGACGCTGCGGGAATTTGCGGCTGCGCGGTCGGCACCATCAAGAGCCGCGTCAACCGCGCCCGCACCCGGCTTGCCGACTTGCTCGCCATCGACAGCGTCGATGATTTCGGGCCGGACCGGCCGACGCGCGCCGTACTCGCCGGCGGCGGACGCAATTAGTCCGTCATTCCGGGGCGCGCTGAAAGCGCGAGCCGGAATCCATAACCCCCACCGCAAAGATTAAGCTCAGTGGTAGTTCTGCTGGCACTGTGTTTATGGATTCCGGGTTCCTCGCTCCGCTCGGCCCCGGAATGACCGGCGCTACGGCATTCCGCCGCTGTTGGCGATGCCGCCGTCGATCGTGACGATGGTGCCGCTGGTGTATGACGACAGATCCGAGGCGAGAAACACCACCGTCGCCGCGATCTCATCGGTTGATGCCGGCCGGCCGTAAGGCATTTTGGCAAAGCTCTCGCGCCAGCGGTTCTCATCGCCCAACTGCGTCGCGGCGCGCTTGCGGCCCAGCACTTCGACGCGATCG
This sequence comes from uncultured Alphaproteobacteria bacterium, assembly GCA_963831975.1. Classification (GTDB taxonomy): domain Bacteria; phylum Pseudomonadota; class Alphaproteobacteria; order Rhizobiales; family Xanthobacteraceae; genus BOG-931. Next base: position 361,949 of record CAWHSO010000001.1, on the reverse strand, counting down.
GTCAACACCGGACCCGGATTGACGCCGACGACGCGCACGCCGGACGCGGTGCTCCTGCCGCCGATGGCGCGGGTGAACGCCATCAGGCCGGCATTGCCCATGGCGCCGGCGATATAGGTGGCGTCGAGCCGCTCGCCGCCGAGCCCGATGATGTTGATGATCACGCCGCGCTTGCGCTCGCGCATCATGCGCAGATAAAGCCGCGTCAGGCCGACATAGCCGAAAACTTTGAGATCCCAGCCGGCGCGCCAGGCCGCCTCGTCGACGTCGTCGAGCGAGCCGCCGGGAATGGCGCCGGCATTGTTGACCAGAATGTCGACGTCGGGAAACGTCTGGAACACGCGCTCGCGCGCGGCGGCATCGGCGAGGTCCGCGGCCAGCGTGCGCACGGTCACGCCGGTCTCCTTGGCGATCGCGGCGCCTTCCTTCTCCAGGCGATCGCCCGAGCGCGCCACCAGGCAGACATTGACGCCTTCGCGGGCAAACCATTGCGCGACCGCAAGCCCAATCCCCTTCGAACTGCCGGTGACCAGCGCGGTGCGGCCGGTAAGCTTCAAATCCATCGTTTCCCCCTCGCTTTTGCGGCACTGCCATGCCGAGTTTTGCGGGCCTTGTCCATCGCAGAATACCAGCCTTGGCGCTCTTAGTGTTCGCGTTCCCAAGTGAGGGTTCCCACCACTCTCTTGCCGGGATAAACGGCGCTGGCTTGTTCAGCCGTTCGAATGGAGAGCTTGTCTCCTTCCAACTTGAAGAACCGGACTTGGGCCGTGCCAGTCAAAATCTCGTTCCACGATAGATCGACGTTGGTCGTAAGCTTGTCTCCATCGACCGTAAATTTTCCAGTGTAGACCATCAGTGATTTGAGGAGCGCGGCCGAGTCCGCATCACTTGTTGCGGGCTTGCGATCTGGCCTCGCGATCATGAACGCCGAGAACCCGTCCGGTGTGAAGACCGCCCTGCCTTTTGGATTGGGACCGAATGGTTCTGTGACCTCTCCACCGATAATCTGAATAGTCCATGAGTTTAGCTTCCAACTACCTGCCAACTGCTTCGCTGTGTCCTCTGCGAGAGCCAATTCAGGTTGAAGAAAGCAGTAGGCGGCAAGAGCGAATGCAAGGAGACGAACCATGTTTTCCGTCCATGATAAGGTGACACTTTGATAGTGGCCAGAATAACTAGAGCGAGACGAGGCGCAATGTCCGCTTTGGGTCATTTTCGACTGATCCAATGTGCCTCTGCGATATCCGGCTATCCCCGGGAAGCGGACATGAGACTGCTGGCATTTATGAGGGCACGACCTAGCTCATACGGGCGTCGTGCTGCCTTCGCCGCGTTCTGCCGCGACGATGTTGCGATAAACCTGCAGCCAGAACCGGGCGGCAAGACGGTCGCGATCATGCTCGGCGAGGAAGGCGCGAAACAGCGCCTCGGTGCCCGCCCCAAGGCCGAGAATTTCCACGAGCCCCACGCCGGCGGATTGCGGATCGGCGGATAGCAGCGGGTGCTCGGTCATGCGAGTTCCGGCCGCGCTGTGAATTGTGCCATACGGGAATCGAGGGGGAGGGATTTTCATTGCGGTCGTCGCTCGCATACGGCTTCCACCAATGCGGCCACGAGCCGGCTTCGTCGTAAACCCACGATTTGTTCCTATCGGTGGGAACACATCATACATAGACTAATGCGCGAATCCTGGAACAGTTTGTTCCTATGGATGCATTGGCCGGGGCTTTGCGGACGCGCGCGCAAGAGTTGGGACTGTCCCATGCCGCGATTGCGCGCCGGATCGGGGTGAGCGAGCGCCGCTATGCAAACTACGTCACCGGCAGAAACGAGCCGGACCTCGCCACGCTCGTCCGGATCGCCAAGGCTCTGCAGACGTCGCCGAACGAACTATTGGGCTTCGCGGCGGAAACAAAGCGGTCCAAGCGCGCCTTGTTGCGGGACCGCTTGAACGCCGCCGCCGACGCGATGGATGATCGAGAGTTGGAGATAACGGTCGTTCACGCCGAGGCGCTTGCTGCATCGTAATTCGGCATCAGGTCGTAGGGTGGGCTGAGCGCAGCGAAGCCCACGCGGAATACAGCGCCGAAGGTGAAGACGCGGGCACGGCGCTCCGCGCCTTTGCCGATCTATGCCGCTTCATCAAAAATGGTGTCAATGTCCGGTCTAAATCTCGGAATGTCGATGCCAGAGAGACGACAATTCCGACAAGTTGCCGCATATCGTCCAATCGCAACATTGTGCAGTTGCGGGACTGCAGCTCTTTCACAAACAACTCGTCCTCGTAGCTAAAATCAGCGATATAGCGCGCTGCCGCCGTGATTAGCTCCGGAGACGCTGTATCCTGCCCATTCCTCAAATAGCGACCGAGCGGCAAAGACTCTGGCGACTGCAGCGCGTTCGGCTGTCGAGTAACCAAAACGCGGGTCTCGCTTTGACAGCTTCTCAAGCCAACCTCGGATGTGTTCGTAGTAGAGCCAATCCGGGTCGGATAGGAGCGCGGTTATCCGCTCGTGAAAGTGTTCCGCCTCGCGCTGCGCTTTTGTGGTGCGTGCCATCGGTTCGCCTTCGCAATTGGACACGACGCAACCGAAACTGTGGAAAAGTAAGTGATTAAGCTGTGATTCTATTGTGATTCGTTTGGGGAGAAAAAGGCTGTTTCAGCCAAATAGAAAATCTCCTTTTAGCGCGTAGGACTGTCATGCCCGGCCTTGTGCCGAGCATCCACGTCTTTAGGGCATCGCCAAGTCAAAAAGACGTGGGTGGCCGAGACAAGCCCGGCCATGACGGGCTCAGCGCGTAGAGGGGATCAGCCCAACGGATCCGATCCGAAGCCGCCGGCCCGATAGCAAGCTCCGGCGTGATCCTCTGCCTCTCGATCGGATGGCGGATTATGCCTCGCCAATCCACCCTACGTGCTGAAAAGGGCCATTTACAGCTCGATCCGGCGTTAACCATATTGGCCGTTCCTTGGCCGTTAAGGTTAATGATTTGCTAACGTTTTCGCGCGGCGAGTGAGTGGGAGCCGGCAGCATTTTGCCGGTTGTGGCGTTTATGAGTAAGTCGGGGAACGGCGCGTCAGCACCGCAGAACAAGCTGTATTTCGGCGACAATCTTGACATGCTGCAAGAGGTTTCTGATCGCAGCGTCGATTTGGTTTATTTGGACCCGCCGTTTAACAGCCAAGCGCAGTACAATATCCTTTTCAAAAGCCCGAAAGAGGATATTGAAGTTCTGCCCAAGCTCAGGCATTCCGGGACACTTGGACGTGGGGCGACGAGGCGGAGCGGTGCTTTGCAGAGGTAATGAGGATCGGCGGCGAAACCGCGCGATTTATTGACGCGCTACGAGGTGCTTTGCGCGAGAGCGACATGATGGCCTATCTGGTCATGATGGCTGCGCGCCTCTATGAACTCCGCCAAAAATTAAAGTCTGATGGTTCAATCTATCTCCACTGTGATCCGAACGCCTCGCATTACCTAAAAGTTGTTTTGGACGGGCTGTTCGATGCTGACAACTTTCGCAACGAAATAATTTGGCGCCGAACCCGCGCTCACAATGACAAAAAAATCAGACGCTTTGGTTCGATCCACGACACTATTTTCTTCTATTCAAAATCGAAAGACTGGCGCTTTAACGTGCAGTATATGAAACGCGACGAGAACGCGCCAAAAACGCACGATCTCTATATGCACACCGATGGAAAACTCTATCGCCAGGGTGATTGCAGAGCACCTGGCAACAGGGGTCCGCGTTATGATTGGAACGGTTACCGTATGCACTGGCGCTTCTCGCCAGAGGAGCGTGATCGGCTGATCGCAGAAGGACGGATTGTCTATTCCAAAAATGGAATGCCCCGCGTTTTGCGCCCAGTCGATCCCACCAAGGGTTCGCCTTTGCAGGACATATGGCTCGATATCGACGCCTTGAATCCCGGGTCGGATGAAATAACAGGCTATCCAACGCAAAAACCTCTTGCGCTTTTGGAGAGGATCATTCTGTCGAGCAGCAACCCGGGTGACGTTGTTTTGGACCCGTTCTGCGGGTGTGGCACCACAATTGAGGCGGCGGAGCGCAATGATCGGCGCTGGATCGGCATCGATGTTGCCGTTCACGCGATCAAAGTAATCGAAGGGCGTCTTGCCGAAAATCTTGGAACGAAACTCAAATATGACATCGTGGGAATGCCGCGTGATTTTAAATCTGCCGTCAAGTTGGCGGAGCGTGACAAGTATCAATTCCAATGGTGGGCCAATTATCTTTTCAACCCCCATGCGCTTAGAGAGAATTTGAAAAAAGGCGCAGATCGCGGCATTGACGGTGAGTTGTTCTTTCCGAATGGTCCCGGCCGGCCGTGGGGACGTATGCTTACGTCTGTCAAAGGCGGCGACCAAGTTGGCCCGGCAATGGTGAGAGATTTTGGTCGTGTGCTTGAGCGCGAAAATGCTCAAATGGGCCTTTTCATTTGTCTGCGCGAGCCGACTAAAGAAATGAAGCGCGAGGCGGCTTCCGTTGGTCTTGCTGATGTTGTTCACGGCGATATTCCGAAGCTGCAAATTGTTGCGATTGAGGAATGGTTCAAGGGGAAGATGCCGTTGCTTCCGCCTCTGGAACATTTGCCCTCTGCCGCCTTCTCGGGCCGTCGGCGCGCTGCCGCTGCGAAACAAGTTGACGCAGAGCAGCCGGAATTGCCGTTCAGCTTCACGGGGGGAAAATCGGAGCGTGACGTTGTCCGCCATTTCAATCCCAACATGGTGACGGGGGCCGCTTAATCGCGGCCTCCACCCGATAAATGGCTGATCAAAAAAGGGGCCTGTACGCGATCTCGTGTCTTTATTCCTACTATTTCAGTAGAAATAGGATTTAAATCTTGACACCCATCGCTATTCGAGTTACATTGGGCCCAATCTCGCTCACTTACAGGACATCATCCGGTGACGCCGGCTGATTGGAGCGAGTGCGGTGCCCGCGGGCGGCGGTTCGTCACTGGCGCTCCCGGGCGGCTTGGGTATCAGTCCCCCGGCACGATGACCGGGGCGGGAGGTGCTTCCCTGGACTGGGACAGGCGAAGGCGGGTAACGCCCGTTCAGACCGCGTCCCAGGAAGCCTGGCCTGAAGCCGAGCCTTTGGGATGGAATAATTCCCTTAGGTGAGAGCCGTGGTGGAACGCCGGAAGGCGAGCGCGCCTTGCAAGGCGCGAGCCGCGTCGCAAGATGCGGAGGTTGCGGACCTGCGTCTTTCGGCGTTCCGCTTCCTTTTATTTCTTTCCTTCTTTCTTGGCTTGCAGAACATGATCGTGACGGCAGCCGGGTCCACCGCCGGTGCCTTCTGACGAAGATCGGGGTTCTGACGTTCGTTCTTGGCGATGGCTTGGCAAAGCTCGGGCGAAAATCATGCGTCGCGAGAACGAGATTGCTTGCACCATCCGCCCCCGCGACAGCGGGGGAGGGGGACCACTGGAGCTCGCGAAGCGAGCGAACCGTGGTGGAGGAGGCGCCGGCCTCGACGTTTCTCTTTCGTCAAAGAGTTTCGTCGAGTCCGGCGCCCCCTCCACCACCCTGCTTCGCAGGCACAGCCGACGCTTCGCGTCGGCGTTCTTTACGTAAAGCACGGCGGCCGGAGGCCGCCTATGCCCCCTCCCCCGCTATCGCGGTGGCGGATGAAGCAGTGCGGCTTGGTCCGAGCGGCCTTGATGGTCTAGAACCCGCCTGACCACAGATGGAAGGATTTCGACCGATGACCTCAAGCGCAACCGCCGCATCGCTCCCCGGCGGCAACACTGTCCTCGTCGAGATCGTCGACCGCGTCGCCTGGGTGACGATGAACCGGCCGGAGAAGCGCAACGCCATCAATCCCGCGCTGTCGTTCGAAATGCTCGACGTGTTCGAGGCGCTCGACAGCGACGAGCGTTGCGGCGCGCTGGTGCTCACCGGCGCCGGCGAAGCCTATTCGGCCGGCATGGATTTGCGCGAATATTTCCGCGCCACCGACAAGCTCAGCTATGACGAGCGCCTGAAGGTCATGCGCAAGAGCGCCATGGCGCAGTGGAAGCGGCTGCAGTTCTACGGCAAGCCGACCATCGCCATGGTCAACGGCTGGTGCTTTGGCGGCGCCTTCAACTCGATGATCGCCTGCGACCTCGCCATTGCGGCGGAGGACGCGACTTTCGGGCTGTCGGAAATCAACTGGGGCATCATCCCGGCCGGCACCGTGACCAAGGCCGTGGTCTCCGTCATGGGCCATCGCGACGCGATGTATTACGTGATGACCGGCGAGACCTTCGACGGCCGCAAGGCGGCGTCGATGGGGCTCGTCAACGAAGCCGTGCCGCGCGCCGAGTTGCGCGCGCGCGTGGCAAAGCTTGCCGCCACGCTGATCGAGAAAAATCCCATGGCGCTGCGCATCGCCAAGCATGCGACGCGCCGGGTGCGCGACATGTCTTGGGAGGACGCCGAGGATTATCTGTTCGCAAAACTCGACCAATTGCGCTTTCTCGATCCCGAAAAGGGCCGCGAGAAGGGCATGACGCAATTCCTCGACGACAAATCGTATCGGCCGGGGCTCGCCGCCTATCGCCGCGACACTTGAGCGCGCGAGTGACGGCAGAGCGACAGGCCGACGCGCTTCGGCCGCTGTTGCGGCCGCGCTCGGTCGCCATCGTCGGCGTTTCGCCGGAGGCGGGATCGCTGGGCGGCAATGTTCTCGCCAACCTCACCCGCATCGGCTTTGCCGGCGACATTCATCTCGTCAGCCGCAACAATCGCGAGATCGGCGGCCGCGCCTGCGTCGGCTCGATCGACGAATTACCCGACGGCGTCGACGTCGCCGTGCTAGCGGTGCCGCGCCAGGCGACAGTGGATGCGGTGCAGGCCTGCGTGCGCCGCAAGATCGGCGCCGCGCTGGTCTTCGCCTCGGGCTTTGCCGAGATGGACGAAGCCGGGCGCGCCGATCAGGACGCCATGGCGCGGATCGCCAACGAGGCGCAAGCTGGCGCTATGCGGGCCGAATTGCATCGGCCTGGTCAATCTCACCGACCGCGTCGCGCTGACCTTCGAGCCTCTTGTCGCTGCCGGCGCAAGTCCAAGGACGCGGCATTGGCGTCGTCACCCAGAGCGGCGCCATGTGCTCGACCTTGCGGCTGGCTTTGCTGGCAAAGGGGCTGAAACTCTCCATCGTCGTCTCCACCGGCAACGAAGCGCAGCTCACGACCGAACATTTTCTCGAGTTTCTCATCGACGATGACGCCACCGAAGTCATCGTCCTGTTCATGGAGCAGGTCCGCGACCCGGCGCTGTTTCTTGAACTGGCGGCGCGCGCCCGCGAGCGCAAAAAGCCGATCGTGCTGATGCACCCCGGCCGCAGCGCCCGCGCGCAGGAATCCGCGCGCACCCATACCGGCGCCATGGTCGGCAATCATGCGGTGATGAGCGCATTGGTCGCGCACCAAGCTGTCGTGCGGGTCGAGACGCTGGAAGAACTGCTCGACACCGCGGAAATTCTGGCGCGCTTTGCCGCGCCGCCGATCAAAGGCGCAGCGGTGATGACCAATTCCGGCGCGTTCAAAGGCTACGCCCTCGATTTTGCCGAAACCCTCGGCCTCGATTTGCCGGCGCTGTCGCCGGCGAACGCCGAGGCCATCAAGAAAATTCTGCCGCCGTTCGCGGCCATTGAAAATCCGGTCGACACCACGGCGCAGACCGTGCGCGATCCGTCGATCCTCGGCAGCACCGCGGCACAGCTCCTCGCCGATCCGGCGATGGGCAGCCTCGTCATCTCGATCGTCGCCGGCGCGCCGCGCTTTGCCATGGACAAAGCCAACGCGATCCTGTCCGGCATCGCGATCTCGAAAAGCCGATCGCAGTCGCCACCATGGGCGACGAGACCGAATTGCCGGCGGAATTCTCCGCCTGCCTGCGCGAAAGAGGGCTGGCGTTCTTCCGCTCGCCCGATCGCGCGCTCCGCGCCATGGCGCGGGCGACCTGGTACGGCAACGCCGTGACATCGAAGCGTCCGCGTGCAGAAGGGCCCGCTTTGCCGCCATACAAGATCGCAGCGGCCGGTGCGCTCACGGAGTATCAAGGCAAGGCCTTGCTGGCGATGCTTGGCATCGCCGTCCCGGAAGGCGCGCTGGCGCGCGATCCTGACGACGCCAGCGAGATCGCAGAGCGGATCGGTTATCCCGTGGTGTTGAAGGCGCAAGCCGCCACGCTGGCGCATAAGAGTGACGCCGGCGGTGTCGCCCTCGCCATCGCCGACGATGCAGCGCTGCTGCGGGCCTGGAACGCTATCGCGGCCAATGTCAGCAAATCGCAACCTGATCTTCGTCTCGATGGCATGCTGGTCGAAGCCATGGCCCCTCCTGGGCTCGAGCTCGTGGTCGGCGCACGCCGCGAAAAGGGATGGGGACCGATCCTCACGGTCGGCCTCGGCGGCGTCTGGATCGAGGCGTTGCACGACATCCGCATCCTGCCCGCCGATATCGACCGCGACGGCATCATCGACGAATTGCAAAAACTCAAAGGCGCTGTGCTGTTGCGCGGCGGCCGTGGCACGCCAGCGGCCGATCTCGCGGCGATCGCCGCTTGCGTGTTGCGGCTCGGCGCGATCATCCGCGGCGATGCGCGGATAACGGAAATCGAAATCAATCCATTGCGCGTTTACGCCAAGAGCGCGCTTGCGCTCGATGTGCTGATGCAGGTCGAGCAAGCTTAGCCGCCGCCACTTCGCGGTTGCAGATCGTGCGATCCAGGCGTTAGATCGTCGCAACACAAAATTGCGGGAGGAAATCATGTTCAGCCGTCGCGCATTCTCCGCCATGCTGGCCGGCAGTGTTGCCGCCATGCGCGGCTCCTTGGCCCAGGCAGCGACGCAACGCATGGCGTTCTATTCCGGTGTCGGTAGCGAGCTCACCCATTACGACGTTGACGTCGACGCCGACACGCTGACCAAGCGCGGCTCGGTCAAGATGCCCGGCGGCATCCAATATGCCTGGCCGAGCCCGTCGCGGAAGTTTCTCTATGTGACCTCGAGCACCGGCGGCCCGGGCTTTTCCGGCAACGAACATTATCTGGCGGCCTTCCGGGTCGGCGGCGATGGCGAGCTCACGCCACAGGGCGACATGGTCAAGCTGCGCTGGCGGCCGATCAACAACAGCGTCGATCGAAGCGGCAAATATGTCCTCGTCGCCTACAATTTCCCGTCCGGTATCAGCGTGCACCGGATCAAGGCCGACGGCGGCATCGGCGACGAGGTGCCCCAGCCCGACAATCTGGAGAAGGGCATCTACTTCCATCAAGTCCGGGCGACACCGGGCAACAAGACCGTGCTGGTCGTGGCGCGCGGCAACAATCCCGAAGGCGGCAAGCCGGAAGATCCCGGTTCGCTGCATGTTTACGGTTTCAACGACGGCGTGCTGTCGAACCTGAGAAAGATCCAGCCGAACGGCGGCTATGGATTCGGGCCGCGGCACCTCGACTTCCATCCGACCAAGCCGTGGGTCTATCTGTCGGTCGAGCGGCAGAGCAAGCTCATCGTCTACAAGCTCGAGCCGAACGGCGATCTCAACCCAGAGCCGCTGTTCACCAAGGAAACCTTGGCCGACCCGGACCATCGTATCCCGGTTCAGGGCGCCGGACCGATTCACGTTCATCCCAACGGCAAGTTCGTCTATCTCGGCAACCGCTCGGGCGTCGCGCCGGCGGTTGGACCCGGCATCGAGGACGTCGACGGCGTGAAGGTGTTCAGCGCCGGCGAAAGCAATATCGCGGCATTCGCCATCAACCCGAAGACCGGCGAGCCGACCGCGTTCCAGCATGCCGATATCCGCGCCGCACATCCGCGCACGTTCGGCCTGGATTCCTCCGGCAGGATGATGGCGGTGGGATCGCTGGCGCCGACGGCGATCCGCCGCGACGGCAAAGTCGTCGTCATCCCGGCCGGCATCACCGTCTTCAAGGTGGGCGCCGACGGCAAGCTCGATTTCGTCCGCAAATACGATCTCGATGTCGGCAAGCTGACGCAGTGGTGGAGCGGGATGATCCCGCTGGCGTGACTGCGCGGCGCGGGGCCGCCCTATCCCATATGCGACGGCAGCCACAGCGCCAGGATCGGGAACGCGATCAAGATCACCAAGCGGATCAAATCGGTGACGATGAACGGCAGCACGCCTTTGAATATCGTGGAGAAGCTCACGTCCTGCACCACGCTTTTGATGACGAAGACGTTCATGCCGACCGGCGGGTGAATGAGCCCGAGCTCGACGGTCATCACGATGATCACGCCGAACCAGATCGGGTCGAAGCCGAGCTGCATGATCACCGGGAAGATGATCGGGATGGTGAGGATGATCATGGCGAGCGAGTCCATGAGGCAGCCGAGCACGATGTACATCAGCATGATCAGCGCCAAAACGCCGTAGCGGCCGAGGCCTAAGCCCGTCATGAAGGCGGTGACCTTCTGCGGCGTCTGCGTCACGGTGAGGAAATAGCCGAACAACAGCGCGCCGATCAGCACGGTGAGCACGGCGGCGGCGGTGCGCACCGCTTGCAACAGCGAGCGGCGGATTTCCGGCCGCGTCAGTTTTCCGCGCGCCACCCCGATCAGTAACGCGCCCGAGGCGCCGACGCCGCCGGCTTCGGTCGGCGTGAACAGCCCGCCGTAGAGCCCGCCGATGACGAAGACGAACAGCAGCAGCGTCGCCCAGATATCGATCAGCCCTTTGCGCCGCTCCGCCCAGCTGTGACGCGGCGTGGCGGGCAAGAAATTCGGCCGCACCTTGCCGATGATCACGACCGTGAGCATGTCCATCGCGGCGGCGAGGATGCCGGGAATGATGCCGGCGATGAACAGCTTGCCGATATCCTGCTCGGTGATGATGCCGTAGACCGCGAGCACGGTCGAAGGCGGCAGCATGGCGCCGAGCGTGCCGCCGGCGGCGATCACACCCGTCGCAAACGACTTCGGGTAGTTGTAACGCCGCATTTCCGGATAGGCGACGGTGGCGAAGGTAGCGGCGGTGGCGACGGATGAGCCCGAGATCGCGGCGAAGCCGGCGCAGGCGGCGATGGTGGCGATGCCCAGCCCGCCCTTGAAATGGCCGAGGAAGGAATTGGCGGCGCGGAACAATTCGCGGCTCATGCCGGAATTGGACACGAAGGCGCCCATCAACAGGAACATCGGGATGACGCCGAAAGTGTAATCGGTCACCGTGCGCATCGAGGTGAGGCCGACGCTTTTCAGCGCCGCGGTGCCGCCGACGATGTAGGCGAAGCCCGAGACGCCGACGAGCCCCATGGCCATGCCGACCGGCACGCGCAACAGCATCAGCGCGAACAGCACGACAAAGCCGAGGATCGCGACCGCGTCGGTGCTCACCTGTGCCTCATTGGGTTTTCGTCATTCCCGCGAAAGCGGGAATCCATAACCACAGGCAGAGAGGATCTGCTCGACTCGTGATTATGGATCCCCGCTTTCGCGGGGATGACGTGAAGTGGAAGCTCGTGCTCACGGTCGTTCTCATTCCACCGGCTTGATCTGGTACTGGCCGCCGAGCAGCTCCGGATGGAAGATCAGCCGGTAGGTGCGCACGGCGATCAACAGCACGGCAGAGACGTCGCCGATCCAGGCCACCAGGAAAAACGGCCACACCGGCAGCCGCAGGTCGAAGGTGAGCACGTTGTCGTGGTAGGTGCCGCGCACCTTGTCGAACAGCGTGTAGGTCTGCACCGTCACCACGAACAGCAGCACCGAAGTGGCGAACACGTCGATGACCCTTTTGGCGCGATCGCCGACATTGGCATAGAGCAGGTCGACGGTGATGTGATTGCCGCGATAGGACGTCGCCGCGATGCCCCAGAAGATGAGGATGCCGAGCAACAGCCGGCCGAAATCGTAGCTGTCGGGAATCTGCATGCTGAAGAAATAGCGCAGCATCACCGAGACGAAAATATCGAGCGCGACGATGCCGACGAAGAAGGCGGCGATCAGCTCGATGCCGTCGATGAAAATATCCATCGCGTTGCGCGGCGGCGCATCTTGCGGCTCGGGAATTCCGGAGACGGGAGCTTCGGCCATGACACGAGGTCCAAATTGCTAACCCTCCCCTGCAGGGGGAGGGCGCCGCGAAGCGGCGGGTGGGGAAGTGCAAGAGCGAGCCGCCGTACTTCCCCACCTGCCGCGCTTCGCGCGGCGGCCTCCCCCTGGCAGGGGAGGCTTAAGTTTCAAAAGCCCGCGTTGTACTGCGTCAACGATGCCTGCAGCTCTTTCCAGATCGCGTCGGGATCGCCGCCGGCCTTCTTCACGTCGGCCGCCCATTTCAGCTTGAGCGGCTCGGCCGACTTCTTCCACGCGTCGAGCTGCGCGTCGGTGATCTTATAGACCTCGTGATCGGGCTCGGCCTTGAGCTTCTCGAGGCCGCCATGCTCGAAATCCACCCACGGATCGGCAAATCTCCCGGCCCATTCGGTGGTGCAATGATCGTCGATCACCTTCTTCTGCGAAGCCGACATGGCGGCGTAGACCGCGGGGTTCATCAGCCACTGGAACGTCACCGAGCCGAGCGGCTCGTCCATGTCGTATTTGGTCACCTTGTCGATGCCGAACAGCACCATCGAGCCCCAGGGGAAGGTGATGGCGTCGGCGACGCCCTTGGCCAGAATGTCCCGCGCCTCCGGCGCGCTCGACTGCACATTGGTGCCGCCGAGCTGCGTTACCCAAGCGGCGATGGTGCCCTGCGCCGGCCTGATCTTCATGCCCTTGATGTCATCCGGCACCACGATCTTCTTGGAGACCGAATGCCACGCCACCGGATCGAGAACGAAGGAGAAGCAATAATGCACGTCCTTCATCTCGGCGGCGGCGTATTTGCGGTACCAGGCGTCGATGGCGCGATTGCCGCCCTTGGCCTGGCCGACCAGGAACGGCAGCTCGCCGGCGGAGATGATCGGGAAGCGGCCCGGCTGATAGCCCGGATTGACGTAGACGAAATCGGCAATGCCGTCGCGCGCCATGTCGTAATGGTCGAACGCCTTGCCGAGCTGCTGCGAGGGATAGACTTTGTAGGTGATGGTGCCGTTCGACGCCTTCTGGATGTCGTCACCCCATTGCTCGATCGCCTTCTGCAGCGGATGCGACGGCGGCACCCAGTGCGACAGCTTCAGCTCGAAGGTCTTGTCCTGCGCCGATGCCGTACCGAGACCGAGCGCAAGCCCGAGCGCGGCGAGACTGCAGAGTTTCAAGTGGCGCGTGCCGTCCATCGAAGTCTCCCCATGCGATTGATTTAGTTGCAAACCGAACTTTCCCATTTAATCGCAGAACTGCGCAACCCTCCCCTGCAGGGGGAGGGTTGGCCGCGTAGCGGCCGGCGTGGGGAAGTGGAATCGGCAGCACAGCCCCGCCTGCCACGCTACGCGTGGCGAGCCTCCCCCCTGCAGGGGAGGCTCAATACCCCGAATTGTACTTGGTGAGATCGGCCCTAAATTCCTTTAGGATCGCGTCAGGATCATTGCCGGTCTTCTTCACCGCGTCGGACCACGTCTTCACCACCGGCACGGCCGCCGCTTTCCACAGATCGAGCTGCGGGTCCGAGATCGGGTAGACGTCCTGGCCCGGCTCGGCCTTGAGCTTGGCGATGCCGTCGTGCTCGAAATCGGCCCACGGCGAAGCGATCTTCTCGGCCCATTCCTTGTTGCAGTGGTTGTCGATCACCTTTTGCTGCGACGGCGACATCGCCGCATAGGTGTCCTTGTTCATCACCCAGACGAAGCCCGTGGTGTAGAGCGCGGCTTCCATGTGGTACTTCGTCACCTTGTCGATGCCGAACAACAGGATCGAGCCCCACGGGAAGGTGACCGCATCGGCGACGCCCTTTTCCAGAATGTCGCGCACTTCCGGCGCCGAGGCCTGCACATTGGTGCCGCCGAGCGACGTCACCAGCGCCGCCATGCTGGCATGCGCCGGGCGGATTTTCATGTCCTTGATGTCGGCCGGCACCATGATCTTCTTGGTGCGGGAATGGAAACTGCCGGGATCGTGGGTAAAGGCGAAGCAGAATTTGACGTCCTTCATCTCGGTCGCGGCATATTTGCGATACCAATCGTCGAGCGCTTCGGTGCCGCCTTTGGCATTGGCCAGCATGAACGGCAGGTTGGCGGCGTCGAAGATCGGGAAGCGGCCGGGCTGGTAGCCGGGGCTGACATAGGTGACATCGGCGATGCCGTCGCGCGCCATGTCGTAATGGTCGAACGCCTTGCCGAGCTGCTGCGCCGGATAGACTTTGTATTTGATGGTGCCGCCGGAATCTTTTTCGATCGAGGCGCCCCACTCCTCCATCGATTTTTGCAACGGATGCGACGGCGGCACCCAGTGCGAGAGTTTTAGCTCGAAGGTCTTGTCTTGCGCTGACGCTGTAGCGAGACCAAACGCAAGGCCGAGTGCAACAAAGCCAAACAACGCCGTTGGGCGTGCGTGATACATGATATCCTCCCGGGAGCTGTTGGCCGCAATTTATTTTCGTCATTCAACCCTAGATCAGTTCGGCTGTACAGAGTCACTCGCTCCACTGATCGGGGTGCGGCCTTGATCGCTTGGATGCTGAGTTGTTCGTGTTGACGATCTTGTCAAGGATCGCAGACCGCCGAAGGCGGCGGCGCTTGGCGCCGTCCTTGACAAGATCGTCAACACGAACAGAAACGCTGTCCAAGCGATCAAGGCCGCTTTCTCGGCGCCCGGTTAAAATGCGCGCCGCTACTTCGACTCCGCCTCGTAAACGCCGTCCCAATCCGCTGGCGGCGGCTCAGCGCGATAAGTCGCGATGCGCTCGACATACATGTCGTAGAGGCCCGAGACATCGATGCCGTTGGCCGCCTTGCGGCAGCGCTCGATCAGCCCGAGCGCGTCATCCCATTGCTGCTTGCGGTAGGAGACCAGCATCTGGGCGTTGAGCTCGCGCAGTTCCCGGCAGTGCGGATCCTGCTCCAGCTCGCCGCGGCCGAGCACGGTGAACACCGCCTCGGGCTGCTTCTTGCCTTTCACCTGGATCAGATCGATCTCCATGGTGGTGAACTTGTCCTTGGCGCGCTCCGCGGTGCGCGAGCCGATCACCAGCGGCAGGCGATAGTCCTTGGTCCGCGCCTCGAGCCGCGACGCGACGTTCACCGTGTCGCCCAGCACCGAATAGTTGAAGCGAAAGTCGGAGCCCATATTGCCGACCACGCACGGCCCGGTATTGAGCCCGATGCCGATGCGCAGCGGCATATAGGCGCCGCCCTTGGCATCGGCCTCCTGCTTGAGCTCGGCGTTGAGCGCCGCGGCGCGCTCCTGCATCGCCAGCGCCGCATCGCAGGCATTGACCTCCTGCTCGTCGTCGTCGACCGGCGCGTTCCAGAACGCCATGATGGCGTCGCCGATATATTTGTCGATGGTGCCCTTGCGCTCGATGATGGCGTTGGTCAGCGGCGTGAGGAAACGGTTCATCAGGTGGGTGAGGCCCTGCGGATCATCCTTGTAATGCTCGGAGATGCCGGTGAAGCCGCGCACGTCGGAAAACAGGATCGTCATGCGGCGCTCCTCGCCGCCGAGCACCAGCTTTTCCGGCGAGCGGGCGAGCTGCTCGACCATGTGCGGCGACAGGTAGAAGCCGAAGGCGGAACGGATCTGCTGGCGCTGCTTCTGCTCGCGGAAATAATTGACGAAGGTCAGCACCAGATAGATCAGCCAGCTCGATATCAGCGGATAGGTGAAATCGATCAAGAGGCTGTGGACGACGAACAAATACCACGACAGCGCGATGAGGCCGGCGATCAGCATGGCGCCGAGCGCGACCACGACGGTTGCGGACAACAACGGCGCGGCGATGATGATGGCGAGCCCCAGCAGCACCGCCATGATGATTTCGGCGCCGATGGCGTATTCCGGATGCGACAGCGGCGACTTGCGTCAACACGCTCTCGATGATTTCGGCGTGCACTTCGACGCCGGGCATCACCGCCTCGACCGGCGTCGTCTTGATGTCGAGCAAGCCGATGGCCGAGGTGCCGACCAGCACCAGCTTGCCGCGCAGCCGGTCCCTGGACAGTTTTCCTTGCAGAACGTCCTTGGCCGAGACGTAACGCGCCGGATCGTGCTTGTTGAAATGGACCCAGACCTGGCCGTTGCGGTCGGTCGGCACCGTCGAGGCCGCGCACCGAGACCGATTGCACGCCGGCTTCGCCGGAGCGCACCTGGATGGCGCTGGCGCCGGAGACGACGCGCAGCATTTCCATCGCCAGCGACGGTACCAGCGCGTCTTGCGCTTCCATGATCACCGGCACGCGGCGGATGATGCCGTCGCGCTCGGGATTGATCGAGAACAGACCGCGGCCGGCCGCGGCCTGCTCGATCGGCAGCACGTTGCGCAGCAGCCCGGGAAAGCTCACCAGGAACGGCAGCGGGTCGGGACCCATGGTGACGAAGCCGGTTTGCAGCGTCATTTCGGCGGGCGTACGCGGCTGCGACGTCGCCGAACCGGCCTGGCCGACGACGACGCGCGCGTGCTTGATGGCATCGGCCAGCACATCGTCATTGCTGGGCAGGCCGCTCAATTTGGCGCGGGTCTCGTCGTCGAGGCCACGGAAGCTCTCGGCAGCGACCGCGGGCGACATGCGGTCGGGCTCGGGAAAGATGATGTCGAAGCCGACCACGAGCGCGCCCTGCTCCTTCAGGCGCGTGATCAGGTCGGCGACCACGGTCCGCGGCCACGGCCATTGCCCGATCTCCTTGAGGCTTGCTTCGTCGATATCGACGATGGCGACCGGGCGGATCGTCTGCTCGCGCGGGCGCAACACCTGAAACAGGTCGAAGGTGCGCAGCCGCAGCTCCTGCAGCGGCGGCGGGTCGAGCACGCGCAGCGGCACCAGCGCGAGCAACAGCACCGTGCACACCGCCCGCGCCAGACCGAACTGTCGCGCCCAGCGGGCTAGCGTCTTCATGATCGATCGGCCCCGGAATGACGATCTGAGTTTATATTATTTCTCGCGGAACGAGCGCATCAACTGGTCGCGCAGCGGCTTGACCAGGTAGGACACCAGCGTGCGGTCGCCGGTCTGGATGAAGGCTTCGACCGGCATGCCCGGCGTCAGCTTGACAGCGCCGAGACGCTCGACCTCGTCGGCGGTGATCGCGATGCGCACCAGGTAGTAGCTCTGGCCGGTGCGCTGGTCGACATTGGTATCGGCGGCGACGCGCTGGATGGTGCCGTTGAGCTCCGGCGTGGTGCGCTGGTTGAAGGCCGAGAAGCGCAACACCACCGGCTGGCTGAACGCCACCAGATCGATGTCCTTGGGCTCGACCTTGACCTCGACCGAGAGCGTGTCGGACTCCGGCACGATCAGCATGATCTGGTCGCCGGCTGAGATCACGCCGCCGACCGTATTGGCCGTCGACTGGAACACGGTGCCGTCCTGCGGCGCGCGGATGTCGATGCGGCGGAGCTGATCTTCCGCCGTTATCTTGCGCTCGACGGCTTCGCCGATCTTGCTGTCGGTCTCGCGCAATTCCTTGGCGACGTCGCTGGTGAATTGCTGATCGATCTGGAGGATTTGCAGCTGGATCTCGGTGATCCTGCCCTTGGCCTCCGCGGCATTGGCGATGAGCGCGCCGCGTTCGCCCTGGATCTTGGCTTCGTCGCGCTCGAGCGAGGTGAGCCGATTGAGCTGGACCAGATTCCTCTGCCAAAGGTCGCGCACGCCGGCGAGCTCCTGGTCGATGAAGCCGAGCTCCTTGGCCTTGGCGTCCTGCTGCGCGACGAGCCCGGTGATCTGCTCCTGCAATTGCTTGACGCGCTCCTGCAGCTGATTTTTCTGCCCGAGCCGCGCGGTGCGCCGCAATTCGAACAGCTTGCGCTCGCTATCCATCGCGTCCTTGACGTCCGGATTGTCGATGCTGTCGGCCAGCTCGCGCGGCACCGCCACCGTATCGGCGCCGTCGCGTTCGGCGCCGAGGCGGGCCTTGCGCGCATAGAGCTCGTTGAGGCCCTTGGTGACGATGGCGAGATTGGCGCGCGTCACGGTCTCGTCGAGCCGGATCAAAATATCGCCGGCCTTGACCCGGTCGCCGTCATGCACGCGCACTTCGCCGACGACGCCGCCGGTCGGATGCTGCACCTTCTTGATGTTGGAATCGACGACGATGGTGCCCTGCGCGATCAGGGCGCCGGAGATTTCCGCGGTCGAAGCCCAGCCGCCCAAGCCGACCGCCAGCACCGCCACCAGCACGCCGCCGATGGCAATGTGCTTGCGGATCGAAACCTCGGAGCTCGAAGACGGGTTGCCGAGCTTCAGATAACCGAGCTTCAGATTGGCGATCTTCAAGTTGCGGAGCTTGTCGATCATGCCGGCCCGCCCTTTTCCGGCACCACCTTCAAGGCCCGCGGCGCTGGCGTCGGCTGGATGACGCGGTTGAGGATCTCCTCCTTCGGCCCGAACTGCTGCTGGCGGCCCTTGGCCATGACCAGAATGTAATCGACGCCGGCAATGGCGCTAGGCCGGTGCGCCACCACCACCGCGATGGCGCCGCGGGCGCGGATGCCGAGAATGGCGCGCGTCAGTGCTTCGTCGCCTTCGGCGTCGAGATTGGAGTTCGGCTCGTCGAGCACGACCAGGAACGGGTCGCGATAGAGCGCGCGCGCCAGCGCGATGCGCTGCGCCTGGCCGGCCGAGAGCGCCTTGCCGTTGTCGCCGACATTGGTCTCGTAACCTTGCGGCAGATTGACGATGAGGTCGTGGACGCCGGCCGCTTGGGCTGCTGCAAGCACGGCTTCCGCATCGGGCGGGTCCTCGAAGCGGGCGATGTTCTGCGCCACGTTGCCGGGAAACAATTCGACGTCCTGCGGCAGATAGCCGATATGGCGGCCGAGCGCTTCCGGCGCCCATTGGTCGATGCTGGCGCCGTCGAGCCGGATGCTGCCGCGCACCGGCGACCACACCCCGACCAGCATGCGCGCCAGCGACGATTTGCCCGACGCCGTCGGCCCGATCACGCCCAGCGCCTTGCCGCCGGTCAGCGAGAAGTTGACGTCCTGGCAGACGATCGTCGGTCCGCCCGGCACCACGACCGCCGCGCCTTGGACGACGAGCGTGCGCGCCGGCGGCTGCAACGGCATCGGCGCATTCTGCACCGGAAGATGCGCCAGCAAATTCGACAGTCGCGCCCAGCTTTGCCGCGCCGCGACAAAACCGCGCCAATTGGCGATGGCGAGATCGATTGGCGCCAGCGCGCGGCCGCCGAGGATCGAGCCGGCGATGATGATGCCCGCCGTCGATTGCTGATTGATCACCAGCCAGGCGCCGACCGCGAGAATGGCGGACTGCAGCAAGAGCCGCAGCACCTTCGACATCGCGCCGAGACCGCCGGCCATGTCGCTGGCGCGCTGGCTCGATGCCACGTATTTGCGATTGAGGTCACCCCAGCGTTGCGCGATGCGCCCGACCATGCCCATGGCCGTGATCGCTTCGGCGTTGCGCCGGCTCGCCTCCATCAGCGCGTTGCGCGCCGCCGCGAATTGGGTGGCGGTGCGGGTCGGCCGCCGCGTCGTCAATTCGGTCAGCACCGTGAGCGTGACCAGAATGATCGCGCCGGTGAGCGCGGTGAGCCCGAGATAGGTATGAAACACGAAGCAGACGATCAGGTAGACCGGCATCCACGGCAGATCGAACAACGCCACTGGGCCGGCGCCGGACAGAAAGCCGCGCACCGTATCGAGGTCGCGGATCGGCTGGGCACCTTCAGCCCGGCTGCCGGATTTCAGCGGCAGCCGCACGATGGCGTCATAGACGCGCATGCTCATCGCCTCGTCGAGGCTATTGCCGACGCGCACCAGGATGCGGCTGCGGATCGTGTCGATGGCGCCCTGCGCCGCATAGAGGCCCGCGACCAGGATCAACAGCGCGATCAGCGTCGGCACGCTGCGGCTCGGCAGCACGCGATCGTAGACTTCCAGCATGAACAAGGCGCCGGAGAGCATCAGCAAATTGCTCACGCCGCTGAACACGCCGATGGCGATGAAGGCTCTCCGGCACGCAATCAGCGCCGCGGCAAGTTCGGAACCTGCCGGCGCCTGACGAAGCGGACCGAGGGACTGAGCCATCAGGGGTGCGTACCACCGTTAAGGGGCTTACCACCACGTCCCGCCTGCAAAAGACGGGCCGCGGATGCACGAAGCGCGGCATTAAACCCCGACCAGGAGCGCCGGGATCATCATACCCTTAGTTAACGAACCGGTGGGGCCGGTTCACGGCCATTAGTTAACGGCGGCAACGGGCTTGGCCGGCGGCCGCAGCCGGAAACCGGTCGCGGACAAGCCTTGCCGTGGAAATATTCCTATGACGCCGCGCGCGGCTGCAGCGTCCAGCCGCCATCGCGCAGCGCTGGCAACTCAGGCTCGCGCAACTCGTCGCTGCAAAAGAAGTATCACGACACCGGCCGAGGCCTAAAGACCCCGACCGATGCCGCTGCTACTGCGAAGCTTGAATTGCTGTCGTCTAAATCAGGAACGGGAATTGAGTGACAGCCCGATGCTGAATGCCTTCTGCCGCGTCGCGCCTTCAGACCGACGCAGCTTCTTGGCAATTCTGCCCGCCGTCGTCTTCTTGCGTGCCATCGCCTTCAGATCGCGGAGCTCGCTTGCAGTCCAAGCGCGCCGCTTTTTTGGTCTCTTCGCCATAAAGCCTCCCTTTCAACAAAGGTAGTTTGTATCCCTTACGGGAGCGGATGAAAAGTGAGCAGATAGGATGTGATCATGATGGATAGTCATCACGATGATTGTTGTCGAGCCATAACTTGCCGATGGGGCCGCACCTAAGGCAAGTCAAGTTAAGAAACCGTTTGTTAGATTGTTCTTAGCGCGCCGCAGACGCCGACGCAAATGCAACTTTCACGACTGTCCTGCCCATTCTTGACATATCGCGATCACAGGCGCAGCCGGCGCCGCGATTATGACAAGCAAAAAGATTTGGACCGCTGCGGCAAATAGCGGAGCAAATCTCCACTCCGAACGTTATTTCTGACATTATTTGGACCCATTGATCGGCAGGATATATGTGGAACAAGCTTCACGTCGGCCGAGCGTCAATTGGCGGCGAATCGGATCGGGACATCCGGGAGATCGGAATGACAAAATTTGCGCGGGCGGCAGCCTTCTGGTTGCTCGTCATCCTGGCGTTGACGTTGGGGCAGCACGCGAGCCAGGCGGCGGAACAACGCTTCGCGCTGGTGATCGGCAACGACGAATACAGGACGGCGAAGCTCGCCACCTCCGCCAACGACGCCGGTCTCGTCGCCGACGCGCTGCAGTCCGCCGGATTCACCGTCACCGGCGCGCGCAACCTCGATCAAGCAACGCTGCGGGAATCCTTTCGTGAATTCATCGGCCAGGTGTCGGCCGCCGGACCGGACGCGGTGGCGCTGGTCTATCTCGCCGGCATCGGCCTGCAGTTCAACGGCGAGAATTATTTCGTTCCGGTCGACGCCGACATCCAGCGCGACGTCGATGTTCCGCTCCAAGCGATACGGATTTCGGATTTCACCCAACCGCTGGCGTCGCTGCCGGGCCGCGTCAAGATCGTCATCCTCGACGCCGCGCGGCAAAATCCGTTCGGCGGCGGCAATCAGCCGCTGGCCGGCGGCCTGGCGCTGGTCGAGCCGATGCCCAGCATGGCGATCGCGTTCAACGCGGCGCCGGGCACGGTCGCTCCCGACGAGCAAGGTCCTTACGGCGCTTACGCGACGTCGTTGACGGAAATGATCGCGGCCGGCGGGCTTGGCCTCGACGATCTGTTCGCGCGGCTTCGCCTGCGGGTCAGCGATCTCACCCAGGGCGCCGAAATTCCCTGGTACGCGTCGCAGATCGACGGCCCGTTCTTCATGACCGAGCTCGCCGCAGGCGCGCCGCCGCCGCCCAACGTCATGCCGATCGCCGACGTGCGCGCCAAACCGATTCGCGATTTTCCGAGCGTCGACGACGCCTACGCGGCAGCGCTCGATCGCGACACCATTGACGGCTACCAGCAATTCCTCGCCGTCTATCCGAACAGCCCCTACTCCGCGCGCGTCGCCGGCATGCTGGCGGTGCGCCGCGAGGCGATCATCTGGCGCCGCTGCATCATCGCCGACACGCCGCCGGCCTATTGGTCGTATCTGCGCCGCTATCCGAACGGGCCCCATGTCTGGGATGCGCGGCGGCGCCTGGCGATGCTTGTCCGCCGCCTACGACCCGCCGCCCGATTTCGCCTATTACGATTTCGGCGTGCCGCCGCCGCCGCCGGACGAACTCGGCTATATCGACCAGCCGGTCATCATCTTCGCCGGGCCGCGCTACGCGCCGCCGCCGCGGCCGCCGCTGTTCTTTCTGCCGCCGCGGCCGCGCGAATTCGCCGTGCTGCCGCCGCCACCGCCGCAGCGCGAACGCTTCTCGCTGCCGACCCCTGCCGGTCCGGCCGTGCCCGCTTTCGTGCGGCCGCCGCGCGTCGGTCGAGTTCCACGGGCCGCCGCCGGGAGCGCCCGGCGCCGGACCCGAGGGACGGCAACAGCGCGTCTCGCTACCGACCGCGGTGACGCACGCGCCGCCACCCGGCCCGCCGCCCGGAGCAGGATTCCGCCCGGCACCGGGTGGTCCCTCGACCTTGGCGCCGCTTCCGACTCCGCCGCGTGCCGGACCGGGCGGGCCTCCGCCGCCGCCACCGCCGCCCTCGAATGCCTTTGTGAAACCGGGGTCACCGCCGCCGCCACCACCGTCCCGCAACGGTCCGGGAGCGGCATCGGTGAAACCTGGACCGCTGCCGCCTCCTGGCGGTCAGCCGCAACCGAGCACGGTAAAGCCGTCGCCTCCACCGCCGCCGCCGCCGCCACGCAACACATTGACGCCGGCGCCGACCACGGTGCATCCGGCGCCGCCGCCGCCGCCGGCATCACCGCCGCCACCTGCTTTCCATCCGCCGCCGCCACCGGCACCCGTAACGGTGCACCCGGCGCCACCGCCGCCACCGCCACCACCGCCGCCGCATCCAGCGGCTCCGGCGCCGGTGACCGTGCACCCGGCCACCGCCACCGCCACCGCCGCAGAACCAGCAGCGTCCGGCAGCGGCTCCGCCACCGGCCGCCGGCAGGCCGCCACCGTGCCCGCCCGGCAAACGGCCGACGCCTGAGGGCTGCAAATAGCCCGCAGATAATAATGACGACGGTTGCGGGCCGGCAGACGCTCTCGGCGTCACCGGCCCGCGCCATTTCCGACGCCGTGCGCGCACAGCAACCGCGCGCTGCGGTGCCAAAGTCCTAACGATTGCGAAAGGTCCTCGGGCTATTTTGCAATGCGATCCCAGAGGGATTGAGTTTGATGCAAACCATTATCCTGAGCTGCATATTCGGTGCCGTGTGCGCTATGGTCCTCTGGGTCGTCGGCTCGGCCGCCGCCAAGCACGATCTGATGATCCGGCGCGGCGGCGGCTGCTTCCGCCCGAGGAGTTTCTAGAGCGCGGCGAGTTGTTGCTCCGATGCGCATCGCCTTCCTTGCAGCCTTCAACTTCATCCTGCTCACGGCGACCGCGACCGGCGCCGGCGCGCAAACCGCGATGCCGCCGTGCCACGGCACGCAACAGCCCAAGATGGTCGCCGAACTGATGTTCGGCCGCGACATCGGACATGGCGTCGGCGTCAGCGAATCCGCGTGGCAGCTTTTCGTCGCGCGCGAACTGGTGTCGCGCTTTCCCGACGGCTTGACCATCATCGACGCGGTCGGACAGTGGCGCGATCGCGACAGCGGCAGGATCGTGCATGAGCCGTCGAAGCACGTCGAGATCGTGCTGCCCGGCAATAAAGACGACGATGCGCGCCTCGACGCCGTCGTCGCCGCCTATAAGCTCACATTCCACCAGCACTCGGTCGGCGTCATCGTGCGGCCGGCCTGCGTCGCGTTTTAGCTCGCCCGCGAGCCCGAAACGCCGCCAAGGGGCTTGCGGCCGGCGGGGCGCCTTCCTAGTTTCCCATACACAGGAGCACCGCAGCGAGGAAGCGAGCCAGTCATGAGTGTTTGCCCCGATGAACTCAAGCTCGTTGCCCTTGACCGGGACGACATCGAGGTGGTGTCGGCCCATGTTCAGGACGCGCTGGTGCGGGTCGGCGACATGCTTTGGCTGCCGCGCGAACATCGCTTCGTCATGGCGCTCAACCGTTTCGACTGGATGACGGTGGTCGATGCCAAGCATGCCGCGGAATACCGGCGCTGCCGCACCGCACTGCGGTTCGAGCGCGTGCTCGGCTGCAAATGCCGCGGTCTCGATCAGTCGGACAAGGACGCGCGGCTCAATCTGCTCGCCGTCGAATTCGCCGAGCACGACGCGCCGGCCGGGATCGTAACGCTGATTTTCTCCGGCGGCGGCGTCATTCGTCTCGACGTCGAATGCCTGGAAGCCGAGCTCGCCGATCTCGGCGAAGTCACCACGGCGGCCATCTGCCCCGATCACTTTGCCGGCGGATCGGTAACGGCCTGAGCCGTCATGCCGGCGGGCAGCGGATACGCGCAAACCGGTAGTCACTCGATGATCATGCTCTCGGCCGTCATTCCGCGGCGGCCTGCGGCCGGTGCGTCGTCGGCGACGCAAACAGCTTCATCAGCACGACGATCACGGCGAGCGTCGCCGCATAGACGATGAGCTGCATGGCGGTCGGCTGATCGACATAGCCGATCAATGTGTGCAGCGCGCGGCCGAGATAGCTTGAATCGCTCAAGAGCCACGACGTGTCCCACACCGTCTCGTCGAGCGCGGTGAGGATATTGGCCTGTTCGAGGAAGGCGATGGCCTGCGCCGCCATGCCGGCGGCCAAAAGCGCGATCAGGGCGCTGGTGACGCCGAACAAATAGCGCGTCGGTATGGTGACGAGCCCCAGATAGGTCGCCAGACAAACCAGCGAGCCGAGGACCAGCCCGATGAAGCCGCCGAACACCATGGCGAGGCTCGCGCCGCCCTGCGCCGCCGCCACGCCGTAGAGGAACAGCACCACTTCGGAGCCCTCGCGCAGCACCGCGATCGCCACCACGACAGCCGAGCGCGGCCAGCGATTTCGAGCCCTCCACCACCGCCTCGCCCGCCGCGCGCAATTCGGCGGCCATCTCGCGGCCGTGCCGCGCCATCCAGACATTGTGCCAGGTCAGCATCAGCACGGCGAAGCCGAGGATCGAGGCGTTGAAGATTTCCTGGCCGTTGCCGCCGAACAATTCCGACAAGCCGCCGGTGAACAGCGCCACCACGCAGGCGCCGAGCACGCCGGCGGCGACGCCGCCGAAGATCCACAGCCCGCGGCCCGGCACGCCCGCGGTCACGGCCATGACGATGCCGACGATCAGGCCGGCCTCAAAAACCTCGCGGAAGACGATCAGCAGCGCGGCGAGCACGGACACCTCATGTCACGATTCATGGCACGATCAGAAAACCTTGCGTCTCATGGTGGAAGTCGTCGAAGAAGTTGTAACGGCCCGGCTGCTGCGGCCGCACATGGACGACGGCCTCGCTGCCGTTGGGCACGATCTTCTCGAAGTGCAGGTCGCTGCTTTCGAACTCGGAGACGATGCCGTTCTGGTTCTTGACATGAAATTCGATCGGTACGCCGGCCGGCGCATGCACTTCGGCGGGATCGAACTTGTGATCCTTCAGGGTTAACGACAGCGTGACCGTATCGTCGGCGATCGCGGCGCGCGGAGTGGCAACCGCCGCCGCCGCGAGCGCCGCCAAAGCGAACAAGCCGATGCTGCGGCCGAACTTCACGCTTTTCCTCCGGTCATGACAGCCATCGCGGGCGTCCGCCGATTATTCCATGGAGTTGGGCAACAAGGGCGTTTTTGTCAATCGAAAAGCCCCATATTAGAATTGTTATAAGAACCGAGTGCTGATAGGCGTCATCGCACCCGACAGGTCAAAGCCATGGCGATCCGCCTCGACACACGTTCGGCCGATTTTGCGCAAAAGTTCCGCGCTTTTCTCGACGGCAAACGCGAGACGTCCGCCGACGTCGAAGCGGCGGTGCGCGCCATCGTCGCCGACGTCATCGCGCGTGGCGATCGGGCGTTGCAGGAGTACACGCAGAAATTCGATCGGCTCGATCTCGACCGGGCCGGGCTCAGAGTGACCCCGGAAGAAATCGCCGCCGCGGTGAATGACTGCGCGCCTGCCGCGCTCGACGCGCTCAAACTCGCCCGCGACCGCATCGAGGTTTTTCATCGCCGGCAGGTGCCGCGGGACGATCGCTTCATCGATCCGCTCGGTGTCGAGCTCGGCTCGCGCTGGACGGCGATCGACGCGGTCGGCCTTTATGTGCCCGGCGGCACTGCCGCCTATCCGTCCTCGGTGTTGATGAATGCGGTACCGGCCAAGGTCGCCGGCGTGCCGCGGATCGTGATGGTGGTGCCGGCGCCCGGCGGCGTGCTCAACCCACTGGTGCTCGCGGCCGCAAAACTCGCCGGCGTCGATGAGATTTATCGCGTCGGCGGCGCGCAAGCGGTCGCGGCGCTCGCCTACGGCACCGAGTCGATTGCGCCGGTCGCCAAGATCGTCGGGCCCGGCAACGCCTATGTGGCCGCAGCGAAGCGCCTGGTGTTCGGCAAGGTCGGCATCGACATGATCGCCGGCCCCTCCGAAGTGCTGATCATCGCCGACAGCACTGGCAACCCCGACTGGATCGCCGCCGATCTGCTGGCCCAGGCCGAGCACGACGCCAGCGCGCAAGCGATCCTGATGACCGACGACGAAAAGTTGGCCAGCGCGGTCGAACGCGCGGTGGAGATTCAGCTGGCCCGATTGCCGCGTGAAAAAATCGCCGCCGCGTCGTGGCGCGATTTCGGCGCGACCATCATGGTGCGCGATCTCGACGAAGCGATGCCGCTGGTCGACGCCATCGCGCCCGAGCATCTGGAAATCGTCGCCGCCAATGCCGACGAACTCGTCAAGCGCATCCGCAATGCCGGCGCGATCTTCATCGGCGCGCACACGCCGGAAGCGATCGGCGATTACGTCGCCGGCTCCAATCACGTGCTGCCGACGGCGCGCTCGGCGCGTTTTTCCTCCGGCCTCGGCGTGCTCGATTTCATGAAGCGCACCTCGATCCTCAAATGCGGACCGGAGCAATTGCGCGCGCTCGGCGAAGCCGCGATCACGCTCGGCACGGCGGAAGGGCTCGACGCCCACGCCCGTTCCATCGCCATCCGGCTTAATCGCTGATGGCGCGCGCCCCCCGCAAAGAACAAGCCGGGCGCCTCGCGGCCATAACGCTCGACGAAGCTTCCCTCGGCAGCTCGACCGACGACATCGAGCACGAGCGCCGGGTGGCGATCTACGACCTGATCGAAGAGAACAGTTTCCGTCCCGTGGACCACGACGGCGGGCCTTATGCGCTGCATCTGGGCATGCGCGGCGACCGGCTGGTGTTCGACATCCGCCTGACCGACGGCACGCCGGTCATCGCGCACATGCTGTCGCTGGCGCCGTTCCGCCGCATCGTCAAGGACTACTTCACGGTCTGCGACAGCTATTATTCGGCGATCCGCACCGCGACGCCGGATCGCATCGAAGCGCTCGACATGGGCCGCCGGGGGCTGCACGACGAGGGCTCACGCATCGTGATGGAACGGCTCAAGCGCAAGGTCGACGTCGATTTCGGCACGGCGCGGCGGCTGTTCACATTGATCACGGTGCTGCACTGGAAGGGTTGAGCGGTTCGATGGCGGCGGCGCGACCGCTCGCGGTGCTGTTTGCCTGCGGGCTCAATTCCGTGCGCTCGCCGATCGCGGCGGGTTTGTTCGGACAGATGTTCGGCCGCTCGATCTATGTCGGTTCGGCCGGCGTGCGCAAAGGCGAGCTCGATCCGTTCGCCGTCGCCGCCATGGCGGAAATCGGCATCGACATTTCGCGGCACAAGCCGGTTACCTTCGAGGAGCTCGACGAGTGGGAAGGTCTCAACTTCGATCTCATCGTCACCTTGGCGCCGGAAGCGCATCACCGGGCGCTGGAACTGACCCGCACCAGCGGCGTCGAAGTCGAATATTGGCCGACCGCGGACCCGTCCGCGGTCGAAGGCAGCCGCGCGCAACGGCTCGATGCTTATCGGGAAGTGCGCGACCAGCTGCTGGCGCGAATCCGCGAGCGTTTCGCCGGGCCGCGGACCGGCAATGAGTAAAAAGCTGCATTCTCCCACCCGCTCGTCACCGCGAAAGCGGAGACCCG
The DNA here is from genome assembly GCA_963831975.1 of uncultured Alphaproteobacteria bacterium. Classification (GTDB taxonomy): domain Bacteria; phylum Pseudomonadota; class Alphaproteobacteria; order Rhizobiales; family Xanthobacteraceae; genus BOG-931. The sequence goes on along the minus strand of CAWHSO010000001.1, from coordinate 333,711 downwards.
GTGCGCGCTGGATTCCCGCGTTCGCGGCAATGAGCGGCGTGTTATCTGCCAGTTGTGGAAAGGCCCGTCATCCGCTAGGTTCCGCGCCGATTTTGGCCGGAATTTCGGTTATGGTCGCGGCCAGATGCCAGCAATCTCGGTCCGCGAATGGCCAAAGAAGAACTGTTGGAATTTCCCGGTGTGGTGACGGAGTTGCTGCCGAATGCCACCTTCCGCGTCAAGCTCGAGAACGAGCACGAAATCATCGCCCACACGGCGGGCCGCATGCGCAAGAACCGCATCCGCGTGCTCGCCGGCGACAAGGTGCTGGTGGAAATGACGCCCTACGACCTGACCAAAGGCCGCATCACCTATCGCTTCAAGTGATATCGTCGCCGGAACTTCCTCACCACAAGAGTGCTCAGCCGTGATCGGCCGTCCGAAATTCGTGCTCGCTTCCGGCTCCCCGCGCCGGCTGTCGCTCGTCAACCAGGCCGGCATCGAGCCCGATGCGCTGCGCCCGGCCGATATCGACGAGACGCCGAAGCGCGGCGAGCTGCCGCGCGCCTGCGCCACGCGGCTCGCCCGCAACAAGGCGGAAGCGGCGCTCAACATGGTGCGCATCGACGAGGAGCTCAAAGGCTCCTACATCCTCGCCGCCGATACCGTGGTCGCGGTCGGCCGGCGCATTTTGCCCAAGGCGGAGCTGCTCGACGAGGCGGCGCAATGCCTGCGGCTGTTGTCCGGCCGTAATCACCGCGTCCACACCTCGGTGTGCCTGATCACGCCGAAGGAGACGTTCCGGCAGCGCCATGTCGAAACGCGGGTGCGTTTCAAGCGGCTCTCCGACCAGGACATCGAATCCTATCTCGCCTCCGGCGAATGGCGCGGCAAGGCCGGCGGCTACGCGGCACAGGGCATCGCCGGAAGCTTTTTGGTGAAAATCGTCGGCTCCTATTCCAATATCGTCGGCCTGCCGCTCTACGAGACCATGACGCTGCTCGGCGGCGAGGGTTTTCCGATCCATTTCGGCTGGCTCAACGCGGTGTGAGCTTGGCGGGGTCGCGGGCGCAACCCATATCTTCTGCCATGACCGACGCCAAAATCCGCAAAACATGCCCGATCTGCGGCAAGCCCACTGATGAGCGGACCAAGCCGTTTTGCTCGAAACGCTGCGCCGATGTCGATCTGCACCGCTGGCTGTCGGGCAGCTATGCGATCCCGGTGACGGAGGACGAGGAAGAGGACGAACGGCGCGACGACAGCGAGGACGCCGTTGAATTGATCCAGGAGCTATTCTGGACAGCCGAAATTCGAGCCTCTATAAGACGGCGCTCTCGCGTAGAGCGCCTAAAGTGTGCCCAGGTAGCTCAGTTGGTAGAGCACTGCACTGAAAATGCAGGTGTCGGTGGTTCAATTCCGCCCCTGGGCACCAGAGCTTTTCTACCTAGAACCCTACCCACCATCTGTCGGTAGTTCGATTCCGTTTCGCGCCGGTGCGCCTTGCGACTTCCGGTGTTTGCGAAGAAGGCGGCGATCGATTACATCCAGTCACACTATGGCGCGGGTCTCGCAGGCTGCGACGGAGTCGTTCGAAGAACACGTCGCGGCCCTGGCCGCGACGGCAGACGATCGATGGCACTTAAACAAGAAGCCCTGATTGCGCTCCGCCGGCGTGTCGAGGCGCTGCGCGCCTCGCCATGTGACATGGCGCACGAGAGCGTTCCGGCCGGTCCCAACGGCGATCCTGTGCGAAGCACACGCAGCCCTTCAGGCTTTGCGCGGGTGGGCCTTTGCCCCGAAGCGGGGCGCGCCACAAACCTCGCCTGCAGCCACACGATGGCGCGCTACGTGTTGCGCGAGGCGATCATGCAAGTGCCGCGCGAGGGCGACGAAGCTGTGGTTGCCGCGCTGCATGAACTTGAACAAGCGATCAGTCTGCTTGACCACCGCCGTTACGATGCGGAAAGCCGGTGGGCTAGCGCCGCGCTGGTGGAGGCGGACGGCGCACCGGCGGAACGCGAAATCGCCGCTCTCGTCGCCGAACACCGCGCCGCTGTGATGCGCGCAGGCGAACTCCGCGATGACGTGTTGCGTCGCATCGACGATGCACTCGCCGCGACGGGGGCAGACACGCCGCCGAACGTGCGAAGGCCAATCCAGAATAGCGGAGCAAGAAGAACAAGTCCCTCAAGTGGTCCGGCCGCGGCATCACGCCGATCTGGATGCGCGACGAGATGAAGAGCGCCAAGCTCAAGCCGTGGTCGGGATTGCGCTTGCGCACGGTGTCGTCCTGCAGGGCCTGGTCGGCCGCCTGATCGACGCCGGGCACCGCGAAATTGATGGATCATGAAATTCTATTGGCTTCCCATACCGCCCGGCTCGGGTCATGCTTGAGGCTTGAGGCGTGACGCGTTTACGGTTTTGCTGGGGGGCAAAATCATGACTGATCAAGGCGATAAGTCCAATCGTGAGGTCGCCGACTATATTTCCGCAATGACGGCGCAACTGGCGCAATTGGCGGCGGCAGAACATTTCGCCACGCTGGCGCATCTGCTGGAAATGGCTTGGCTCGAATCGGAGCAGCTGTGTGGGCGCGATTCGGTGGCGCCGCCGTGCCGTTCCGTCAACGGATAGCCGTTACCGGGCGAACCATCGGGCAATGCCGGACGACGAATGCGGTTCGCCGAAAAATTTCTTGCGGCGCTTCAGTGTTTGTCATGCCGGCGCGCGGCCATGGCCAGGCCGAGCGCGGCGCCAAGCGATATGACGGCACCGCTTGCCCACGGCAGTCCGGCGGCCAGCGCATAGAGCCAGGTGCCGATCGCCGGCCCCGCGGCATCTTTCAGATCGTTGACCACGCCGAAGGCCGCCTGATACGTCGCTTGTCCGGTGCGCGGCGCGAGCTCGGTGATGATCGTCTGAACGAGCGGCCCGGAAAGCATCTGCGCCAGCGCCAAGAGCGTCACCGCGGCGACGAGCCATGGCAGGCCCGCGGAAACGAACAGGCAGGCAAATGCCGCGGCCTGCACCGCGCCGCTCCACAGCACGATCGAAAAGCCGCTCATGCGCTCGCTCGCCTGGGTGATCGGCATCTGCAGCACTACGCCGAGCGCGCCCGCGTAGGCAAAAAGGAGACCGATGCCCGACGCCGTGAGCGTGCCGCCGGCGTCGGCATAGAGCGGCGTGATGGCGGTAATCCAGCTCGCGGCGATCTCCATAAGCGCCACCGGAACGATCAATCCGGCGAGACGGGAATCGCGAAACACGGCCGTCAGCGCCAATAGCAACTCGTCGTCATCATCCTCCTCGCCCGGCGCGGCGTCAGGCGGGCGGGTCTCGATGAGAAAGATCGCGACGACGAGAGCACCGACAAGAATCGTGATGCCGGCCCCGAGGAAAACCAAGCCGAGCGAATGCAACGCCAGTAGCGCACCCAAGGCCGGCCCCGCCATGCTGCCGGCACTCGACATCACGCGGCGCGCCGCGAAATGCTCGCGCCGCGTCTCGGCCGGCACCACGTCGGCGATCACCGTCGACGCGGTCGGATGCAGCACGCTCTCGAACACGCCGATGATGATCAGCGCGGCCGCCACGGCGGCGGCGCCGTGCACCAGATAAAGCAACAGGAAGCCAAAGCCGACGCCGCAGGTCGATACCAGCAGGACCGGGCGCCGACCGACGCTATCGGCAATGCCGCCGACGAACGGCGTCGCCAACAGCTCGCCGCCGGCATAGCAGCCGAGCAGCAGGCCGATATATTCGATTGGAATGCCGGCATCCTTGTGCGCCCACAGCGCAAAGAACGGCATGAGAATGCCGTCCGCCACCGCGGCGGCGAAGAACAAGGCCATGCCGACCTGCGCCGCGCGCGGTGCGCGCGCAAACGTCACAGGCGCGGAAACCAGGATTTGGAAAAATCGTTTCACGTCAAAGCTCCATGCGCTCCCGGCACGTCCGGCGCGGAATGCGGCCAGCCGTCAAAGGAGCGCGTTGGTTGACGTGAACGCTTACGGCGCGATGAGTGACGCGCGATGATCCGTTTATCGCGAAGCGCGTCGCTTCGCAAGTCAGCCGGCCAATCAGAGCGCCGGCAACACGGCCCGCGACAGATAAAGAAACAGCGCCACGCCCAACAGCACGATCAACACGGCGAGCGCGAGATCGAAGCGCTCGCCGGGGCTCGGCACGGCGTCCTCGGTTTCGATGTCCTTGGCGGTTTTGCGAAAGCGAATGCCGGCAATGACGATCATCACCACGCCGATGCCGATAAAGGCCAGTCCGGCCATGTTGGCGATCATCTGACCGTGCGGCGTGGCTTGCCTCAACGCCAATTGCGGCGCGGCGACCTGGAGAAACAAATCGAACCGCTCGATCACGAAATCCGAACGCCATGACCGCGATGGCGGTGCGGACCCAGGCGAGAAACGTTCGCTCGTTGGCGGCGTGGTCGCTGTAGCGCTTGATCATGTGGATTGCCTCAGATTGGCTTCCGCCGGATTATAACGCGGCAAGACTGTAAAACTCATCCGCGGCAACGCTTCCCTTGCCGCCTCCGCGATAAAGGGGCAAGTTGCCGCCGCAAAGCTCGCGCGATTTGCAACCGCGGGCATGGGACGGGGGAGCACACATGGCGGAGCCAGCACACACGCAGCCGAGCCGCGGCCGCTGGTACATCCTGTTTTTGATCAGCGTGATGTATCTCATCACCTATCTCGACCGCGTCAACATCTCGACCGCGGCGCCGCAGATCAGCAAGGAATTCGGCTTCGACAATGTCACCATGGGCTTCATCTTCAGCGCCTTCGTCTGGGCCTATGCGCTGTTCCAGGTGCCGGGCGGCTGGCTGAGCGACCGCTTCGGCGCCCGCACCGTGCTGGGAACCATCGTCGCCTATTGGTCGATCATGACCGCCGCAACCGGCCTGGCGTTCAGCGCCACCTCGTTCATCGTGCTTCGCTTCCTGTTCGGAGTCGGCGAAGCCGGCGCATTCCCCGGCGCGACGCGCGCGATGCAGCTTTGGTATCCGCGGAGCGAACGCGGCTTCGTGCAAGGCATCACCCACAGCGCCAGCCGCGCTGGAGCTGCGATCGCGCCGCCGATCGTGCTGCTGATCATGATCAATCTCGGCTGGCGCTGGGCGTTCCTGATTTGCGGGCTGATCGGATTGGCGTGGTCGCTGTGGTGGGGCTTTAGCTACCGCAATGTGCCGGAAGAGCACGCCATGGTGAACCGGGCGGAATTGGAAACTATTCGCGGCCGCGGTCCGAACGGCGAAATCAATCCGCCGCCGGTCGCGGAACAGACCGAGGTGCCGTGGGGCTACGTTGCTGCGCTCGCCCAATATGTGGGCGATCATGCTGCGCCTATTTCACTTACGTCTATTGCCTGTGGATTTTCCTGACCTGGCTGACGAAATATCTGATCGACGTGCGGCACTTCACGCTGCTCAAAGGCGGCCTGTTCGCCTCGCTGCCGCTGTGGGCCGGCGTCGTCGGCGACACGGTGGGCGGTTTGGCGACCGATTGGCTGTTGCGGCGGACCGGCAATGCCAAGCTCGCCCGCAGCGGCGTAGCGATCACCGGATTGCTCGGCTGCGCCGTGTTCATCGTGCCGGCGGCGCTGACCGAAGACCCTTACGTCGCCGTCGGTTGCCTCACCGCCGCGATGTTCTTTCTGGAATGCACCATCGGCCCGTCCTGGGCGGTGCCGATGGACACCGGCGGCAAATATTCCGGAACCGTCTCCGGCATGATGAACATGGCCGGCAATTTCGGCGGCGCCATCTCGCCGATCGTGTTCGGCTACCTGGCCTACGGCGACAAGTGGCAGGCGCCCTTCATCGTCGCCGCCGGCCTTCTCGTCGTCGGCGCGGCCATTTGGGCGTTCTGGATCGATCCCAACAAGGCCATCCTGAAAAGTTGAGCGCAGCTTGCGAATCGCGGGCGGCGGCCGTTGATTAACGAAACGTAAATCGATGTCGGCTAGCTGTTGAGCAAACTGAACAGCCAATAAGCAAGCGGACACGATGCTGCGGGTTTTGGACAGTTTGACGCCGGAGCTCGACTGGCGCCTGGCTCGCTGCCGTGGGCCTGGTTTGTCTCCTGGCCGGCATTGCCATCATCTTTCGTTTCTGGCGGGCGCAATCGGCCGGCAGGCCGAACGACAAGGGCAAGCTGCTCGAGCTCGCGCTCAACAACATGACCCAAGGCGTCGTGATGTTCGACGCCAAGGCGCGCCTCGTCGTTTGCAACGACCGCTATCTGAAAATCTACGATCTGCCGCCGAACATCGTGAAGCCCGGCGCGAGACTCGCCGATATCGTTCGTCTGCGCGCCAAATCCGGCAGCCTGCCGGATCGATCCGGACAAATACGTCGCCGAGCTCATGGAGATCATGGCGGCCGGAAAGGTCGTCAGCTTTGTATCCGAATTGCCCGATGGGCGCGCCATTGCGGTCGTCAACCACGCCATACCCGGCGGCGCGTACTGGATCGGAACCCACCACGACATCACCGAGCGCCGCAAGGTGGAGCAGAAAAACGCCCTGCTCGGCGCCCAGGAAGCCCGCCGCGCCGCCATCGAAGAGGCCATCGCCTGGTTCCGCGAAAGCGTCGAAGGCGTACTGAAGACCGTCGGCGACAGTGTCGCGGCGATGAAATCGACCGCGTCGGCGCTTTCGGCAATCTCCAACGACACCACCACCCATACCGCAGGCGCGGTCAAAACGTCAGGCGACGCGTTCGAGAGCGTCGAGGTCGCCGCCAATGCGGCGGAAGAAATGTCCAAATCGATCGTCGAGATCAACCACCAGCTGGCCCGCGCCACCGATGTGGTGCGCGCGGCGACCGCCGAAGCGCAATCGACCAACGAGGACATCGAAGGCCTCGCCGAAGCGGCGCAGAAGATCGACGACGTCATCAAGCTCATCCACAGCGTCGCCGGACAGACCAATCTCTTGGCGCTCAATGCCACCATCGAAGCGGCGCGCGCCGGCACCGCCGGCAAGGGCTTTGCCGTGGTCGCGTCCGAGGTCAAGGCGCTCGCGGTGCAGACCGCCAAAGCCACCGACGTCATCGCCACGCAGATCGCCGAGGTGCAATCCTCGACGCAGAGCGCCGTGCGCGCCATCGGCAGCATCAGCGGCCGCGTCCAGGACATCGAGCAATTCACCGCGGCGATTGCGTCGGCGGTCGAGCAGCAGCACGCTTCCACCAGTCAGATTTCGAGCAATGTCGCGGCGGCGGCATCGGGCACCAAATCGGTGGTTTCCGTACTGCAACGGGTCTCCACTGCGATTGCGGACATGCAAAGCTCGGCCGATACCGTCTTGACGGCGTCGCAAGCCGTCGAAAAGGCCGCGGCGGATTTGCGCGGCAGCGTCGACGGCTTTTTGCGCAAAGTCGCGATGTAGCGCGCTAAGAAACGCGCCCGCGCGCAGGCTCCATCGCCACGCGCGCGAAGGTCGAGATGATTTTCACGCCGGCCTTGACCGAGCCGCGCAAGCTCCCGGCCACCTTGGATTGCCCGCCGAGGCGGCGGCGATAGCCGACCGGCACTTCCAAGACGCGCAAGCCGGCGCGCGCCACCCGCATCTGCATTTCCAGATTCCAGCCATAGGTGAGCTCGCGCATGCCGAGCGCGAGCAACGTGTCGCGGCGGATGGCGCGGAACGCGCACATGTCGGTGTAGCGCACGCCGTAAAGCAGCCGGGTCAGAACGCCGGCGATGCGGCCGGCGACAAGCTGGTGCCACGCCATGCTGCCCGGCTCGCGCGCGCCGCGGGCGCGCGAGGCGATGACGAAGTCGTACGCTCCGGCGCGGATCGGCGCCACCAGCGTCGCGATGGCGGCCGGGTCGTCGGCGCCGTCGCCGTCCATGAAGACGACGATGTCGCCGGCCAGCGCCGCTTGCGCGCCTTTGAGGCAGGCCAGGCCATAGCCGCGGCCGACCGCGATCACCTCGGCGCCCGCGCGACCTGCTTTCTCCGGAGTGCCGTCGCGGCTGCCGCCGTCGGCCACGATCACGCGGCCCACGACGTCGCGCGGGATCTCGGCGACCACGGCCGCAATCGATTCCGCTTCGTTGAACGTAGGAATGACCACGACGACACCGCCCGCGGGCGCGCCGTCGGGTATCGCTACAGGCTCCATCGCAATCCGCAACTGGCGCAGGCGTCCGGCGGCGTGTTCGACAGCAGCGCCTTGCGGAAATCGCTGTAGGCCGGGCCGGTCCAGATCTCGCGCAGCGTTTGCTGGGTGGCGTCGCCGAGCGTGTAATTCTCGTAGCCGCGCTGCGAGAACGGCGCGATGCAGCACGGCAGCGCGCGGCCGTTGGCGGTGAAATACATCACCGTCCACGGCCGCCGGCACAGCGACCACGGCGAGCCGTTGTCGTGGCGCTTGAGACTCATGCCCGGCTCGGCGGCGGCGCCCGAGGCGCTGAAAGTGACGCCGAGCGATTTGGCGACGCGCCGCGGCGCGGTCGATATGCACCGCCTCCTCGCCGGAGAGCTGCTCGTAAAGCGCCTGGTCCGGCCGCGCCTTGCCGATGGCGTTTTCCTTGAAAAACACCAGCCGCTGCAAATGCACTTCCTTGACGCCGGTCTCGGCGGCGACGCGCACGAAATCCGGCAATTCCTCGATGGTTTCGCGCAAACCGGTCAGCCAGGCCGAGACGCGCGGCTTGAGGTGACCTTCGCGCTCCTGCAGTTCGCGGAACGCGCGCACGTTTTTCAGGATGCGGTTGAAATAGTTCTTGCCGCGAACGGCGAGATAGGACTCGGCGGTGGCGGCGTCGAACGACACCCGCAGCTCGTCGAGCTCGGCGGCGATCAGCGCGCGGCCGTTCCTCTCGTTGAGCACGGTGCCGTTGGTGTTGAACAGCACATAGGTGCCGCGGTCCTTGAGGTAGCGCACCATGCGCGGCAAGTTCTTCACCAGCATCGGCTCGCCGACGCCGTGCAGCACGGCGCGATGCAGGCGCGGAATCTGGTCGACGATCGAGGTGAACAGGTCCCAGCTCATATCGGCCGGCGGCTCGAGCTCCTCGTAGGTGCGCGGACAGGTGGTGCAAAGCAGATTGCAGCGGTTGGTCGTTTCCAGATAAAGGCAGACCGGCTCGTGCTCCGGCTTTTCGCTCGCCGCATCGACGCTCTCGAAGTAGCGCTTGGGATCGACCGGACGTTTTGCCGTCGCCACTGCCATTATTGCTATCCCGATTTTTCCATCTGACGAGCCGGCGCCGACGCGCGGCTCAAGCGCGCAACGGTTCCGCCTCGAACAATGCCGCGGCGCGGCGATTGAAATCGTCGATCCCGCCACAGGCTGTTCATCAATGCCGCGGTGTGGCCGGCGTGATGCGGCTGGTTCCCATCGAGGCGCCGCCGTCTCGCATCGGGCCGATCCGACAATTCGGCGCGCAGCCGGCGCAAACCGTCGACATCATCGACATCGTACCAGACCGGCAGCCGATGCACGTCGAGACCGATCTCGCGCGCCCGTTCCAGCGTTTGCTTGGCGACCTGCTCGGTGCTCCACGCGATGTTCTCGAACATATGGCGATGCGCGGTTTTCAACCCGAGCAGATAATAGCCGCCGTCGCTCGACGGACCGAGCACGGCACGGTCACCCGGCCGCGCCAACGCTGCCGCGGTCTCGACCAAAAACGCCGTCGGCAATGTCGGGCTGTCGGAATTGAGCACCACGGCGGACGCGTGTCCGCGCGCGAAAATCTGCTCGATCGTATGCAACAGGCAATCGCCGAAATTTTGCCGCCAGGCCTCGATCAAGCCGATGCCGCCCGGCAAGGTGCGGCGGAAAAAATCCTCCGAGCCCGGCGGACCATAGGCCGCGTAGCCGGCAATGCCGCCATGGACGATCGCAGTCGCGGGCGGCGAGCAGCACGTTGTCGGCCACGTCCTGCAAGAACGCGGTGTTGAGCACCGCGGCCTCCTCGAAGGTCAGTGGCGGCACCAGCCGCGTCTTGGCGCGGCCCGGCGCCGAGGCCTTGGCCATGAAGGCGATGCCGCAGCCCGCCGTCGTCGTCTGCATGAGCCGGATTGGAAGAAGAGCGACAGACGACAGATTTGCCGTTCAATCGGTTCGCATGATCCATGCGATGCCCCCAAATCAACACAACCGACGCAATAACCGGAGGATTGCCCGACGCTTGGCCAAGCGCCAATCACTTCCCCCTCACCCGGTACAAGTCGGCAAACACCAAAAAGTTATCCGCTTCACCAAGTCGTGATCGTTTAATTGCGGCCCAGCGCTATTCGGATCGTCGCGTCGTCCGGCAGTGCCGTCGCGTCCCGCCCCTGCCAAGTGGGCGCGGCGGCGTATTCGCTGCGCGGCATGTCGAGCGACGCCAATTGCCGTCCCTCGATGCCGAGGACTTCGATCGGCACCGCGACCGGCCGCCCGAACCAGCCGAACCATCGGCTGTAGGAGACGATGAGCTGGATCTTGCCGGCAGCCGTGCGCACGACCTGGCGGACGAAGCCGAGCGTCGAAGAACGATCGTCGAGCACCGGCAGGCCAATAAGATCGCCGACGCGCACGGGTTGCGGAAAGCGCCGGTTCATGCGCTCGACCATCGGCATCGGCTTGTTGGCGTCATCCATGCCGGTCGGCGGCACCATGGCCTGGGCCAGCACGACGGGAGGGGTGGAAACGGTTGCCGCTCGCGCCTGCCGAAATCACCAAGCCGACGAGCAAAGCCGCTGCCGTGAACAAAAACTTCATGCCGCAATCCTCCTGATCAAAAATGCCACGCAAATTTGTGAAGCGGCGTTACTTGCGAAGGACGGCACGCACCCGTAGGGTCGGATCGCGCGTGACTGACGGGGGCGACTGTCATCGATGACATCCATCGGCCGTCAACTCAACTCACCATGAGCGACGCCCACAACAGCGCCGCCTGCATCCGCTGCCGGTGCGCGTCATGCATTGGATCAACGCCGTCGCCATTTTCATCATGATCGGCAGCGGCTGGAAGATCTATAACGACGACGTGATCCTCGGCTGGCTGCATTTTCCCGACAGCATCGTGATCGGCAAGTGGGCGCAATACGGCCTGCAGTGGCATTTCTTCGGCATGTGGATTTTCGTCCTCAACGGGCTCGCTTATCTGACCTATGGCATCGTCACCGGACGATTTCGGCAAAAACTGTTCCCGATCTCAATTCGCGACATCATGGCGACTGTCGGCGACGCGCTGCGCTTCCGTCTCGGCCATGACGATCTGACCCACTACAACGCCGTTCAGAAAATTCTCTATCTCGGCGTCATGACGGTCGGTGTCCTGATCGTGATCTCCGGCCTCGCGCTGTGGAAGCCGGTGCAGTTCTCCGAGCTCGCCGCCCTGTTCGGCAGTTTTCAGGCGACCCGGGTGGTGCACTTCCTGTGCATGGCCGCGATCGTCGGATTTTTGCTGGTCCACATTTCGCTTGCGCTCTTGGTGCCGCAAAGTCTCGTCGCCATGGTGACCGGCGGACCCGTTGTCGATGACGGATCGGCGCAGCCCGCCGAGACGCACCCTCACCACCTCCCGAGACGGCAATCGAAGCCGAAGCAACCCACTGACGCGGGGCCGAGATGTCCATACGAACGCGCACGCCGTCGATTTTCCGCCCGCGCAAAGCCGTCGATCAGGGCGTGCTGACGCAGAACCGGGCGCTCGTCGACGACATCAATCGCCGCAACGTGCTGCGCGGCGCCATCAGTCTCGGCGCGCTGTCGCTGTTGACCGGCTGCGACGTCAGCGAGGACGATTCGGTGCAAAAAGTACTGCGCACGGTGTCGGCGTGGAACGATCGCGTCCAGGCGGCGATCTTCCGCCCGCACCATCTGGCGCCGACCTACAGCGCCTCGCAGGTGGTCAAGCCGCCGCGTTTCAACGCCTATTACGACATCGAAGACGTCAAGCCGATCGACGGCGCGACCTGGAAGCTCGAGCTCGCCGGCCGCATCGACAACAAACAGCCCTGGACCGCGCAGCAGATCTATCAGCTGCCCGAGCAAGAGATCATCATCAAGCACATCTGCGTCGAAGGCTGGGACTATATCGGGCAATGGTCCGGCCCGAACCTGCGCGATTTCCTGCAACGCGTCGGCGCCGATCTAAAGGCGAAATACGTTTATTTCATCTGCAACGACGACTACACCGAGAGCATCGACATGGCGACGGCGCTGCATCCGCAGACCATCCTCGCCACCAAATATGCCGGCGACGCGCTGGCCGATCCGTTCGGCTATCCATTGCGGCTGCGCACTTCGACCAAGCTCGGCTACAAGAACGCCAAGTGGATCAAGGCGATCGAGGTGACGAACGATTTCCGCGAGACGTTCTGGAGCAAGCAGGGATTCAATTGGTTCGCGGGAATTTAACGCGTGCTTACCGCGCGGCGGGATCGGCCTTGACCGCCACGTAGATTCGCCAGCGGCCGTCGCGATTTTCCGCCAAGCGATAATCGGGGCTCGCGGCGAATGGGTCGTTGGTCCAGGCCTTGTCCTGCGGCACGACGACGACGACGTCGCAGCCGTATTTTCTCGCCATGTCGCTTAAGTCGCCCGCCGTGCCCTCGCCGGCGAAGACGCGGACGAACTGCGCGTTGATCGCCTCGCGCATGCCCTCGGACAATGGTGCCAGCGCCAGCGCCAGTTCGCGGCCGGCAAAGCACGAGCTGCGGTTCGCCAACAGCGCCCAGGAGATGTTGGCCGGCCACGGCGTCAAGTCTTGCAGGAACAGCGGATTGTTGGCGACACGCGCGGTCGGTGCAGCGTAGCGGCGCACCGCTTGCCACAGCTCCGGCGCTTGCGCGAAAACGGAACCGTCCGGCGTCGGCGTGCCGTCGACGTTGGAGCGAATCATCACCGCCGTATCCGGCAAGCTGAGGATGAGCCCGCCGATCGCCGTTGCGGCGATCACGGCTCGCCGCGGCAGCAGCATCAGTCCCGCCGCCGCTGCCGCGATCAAAACCGAAGCGGCGGGCAACACCGCGCGCAGCCCGAGATCGTTGTTGTCGCCAAGCGTGCTGGCGAGAAGCCAAGACGCCAACAGTCCGGCGGCGGCGAGACAGGCCAATGCCGCAGTTGCGAGTTTTTCCGGCCGCGGCGCACCGCTTCGCAGCATAACGATCAGCGCCATCACGCCCGCGAGATAAGTGGCCGGCAATTCGATCGGCAACAGAACGAGCCAATAGGCCGGCCAATCCAATACATGGCGAAGCGCCGCCGGAAACATCGCGCCAAGCACCGCAAAATGACGAAAGACAATCGGACTGTCGCCGCCGCGCGCCGCGACCGCCATGAGCTGATTGTTCAGGAACGGCGCGGCGAGGCAGACCGCCAGCACGGCAGCAACCGCCATGCCGGCAACAAAACCGCAGCCGCCGCGCCGGCTCGATTCCGACAAAGAGCAACGGCGCCGCCGCCAGTGCGGCGATCGCAAAGGTGATGCCGCCGACATAGGTCGAGCTCTCGAAGCCGGCCACCACGATGAGGACCAGGGTCACGAGCAGCAGCACGCTTTGCCGCTGCGCATAGCGGGCGATGAGCAGCATCGCCATCACCACGCACGACGCCGACATCAGATGCTGCGGCGCCCACGCCGCCTGAAACAGCCAGCCGGCGAATCCGGTCGGCTGCGCCAGGAACGGTTCGAGCGAGTACGGAGCCGAATATCCAGCTCAGCACGCCGCGCAATGACGCCGCGGCGGCCAGCGCGACAACCCAGATCGCGGCGGCCGATCGCTTGCTGAGCCATACCGCGAGCCCCATCAGCAGGCTCAATGACGCGAATGCGGTGAACCACGTCAGCCCGATATCGGCTTCCCAGCCGCTGACGTGGAGCGGCAGCGCGAGCACGGCGGCGCTGTAGTGCCAGAGATAATAATAAAAGAACTGGCCATGCGGGCCGGCCGCGCCAAAAACCGGATCGACCGGCGGCAGGCCCTGCCGCGTCATGGCGTCGATCATCGCGATCTTGGCATGATCGAAGATCGGATCGGCGAGGTGGACCGCGCCCGGCGCAATCTTCGGCAGGATTGCCACGGCCGGCACCAGCGCCAGCACCGCGGCGGCGACGCATGCCCACCATGGCATCGCCGGCGCGGCCTCGGCATCGCCCTTCGCCGCAAGCTTGAGCGTCGCGACGCTGACGGCGGCGCAGAGCGCGCCGACTGCGACGACGGCAAACGGCGAAAATCCGATCAGAAAGAAAATCGGCAGCGTTGCGGCGCTATGGGCCGCCCAGCCCGTGACCGGAGCCGCGCCGATCGCCAGCGCCCGCGGCAACAGATGACGGGTCAGCGCATAGCCCAGCAAGCTCCAAAACGCGGTCGCCAGCAACGCGCAGAGGGCAGCATTGACGGGCGATGCCATGGAGCGTCCGGGGCTTCATTTCCCCGCAATGTGCATTCAGCCCGCCGATGCGGTCAATGTCATCGGCGGCGGCAAATATTTCGGGAGAGGATTGCCGGCGGCGTCACGCAAAGGCGGACGCCGGCGCAGACAATTAATGTTTCGTTAACCGCCGGCCGAGGCGCTAGGCGTCCTTGGCCATGACGCTGGTCCAGTGATCGACGGCTAGCCGCGCCTGACGGACCGCTTCGGCGAACGTGTCCTCACGATAGAGGTTCTTCCACTGGCCGCTGTCGTAGAGCTCCACCAGATGGCCCAAAGCGCGCCGGGCGCTAAAGAGCTGCCGCTCGGCATTCTTGCGCTGGACTTCCGTGGTGAGTGTCTTGGTCATGGGCCTTCGCGTTGAGATTGATGGTCCGGCACTGTCGCTGAAAGTCGTAAAAATTAAATCAACCGAATATCAGTCATGACGTCCACGCCGATTTCGGCCAAGGTCGCCGCAAGAGCGACTATTCCCGGCGCGTGGATGTGAAATGCGCGGCGCAGTTGCGCCGCCGAACGTTTCGCGGCGGACAAATTTCAGTATGCGTCTTCGGTATAAATCGGATCGACCGAGCCGCCCCACGGCCCGTGGTATTTCTCCAACAGCTCCTGCGCCGCCGTGGTGCCGCGCGCCAGGCGATCCTCCAGCACTTCGAGATAGCGCGTCTCGTCGCGGCCGCCGAGGTCGAGATGCTTGCGGCGCGTCAGCCCGGCGCGCGCCAGCTTGAGCGTGTCGGTGGCGAGCTCGAATACCGTGCGGCCGCGAATTTTTGCAGCGAGGCCCTGCTTCGGCACGTCGTCGCGAAGTTTTTGCCGCTCGTCGGCGGTCCAGTCCTTGACCAGGTCCCACGCCGCGTCGAGGCTCGTCGTCGTCATAAAGAATGCCGGCCCAGAACGCCGGCAGCGCCAGGAGATTCGCCAACGGCCCGGAATTGGCGCCGCGCATTTCCAGATAACGCTTGAGCCGCACCTCCGGGAAGATCGAGCTGATATGGTTGGCCCAGTCGGAGATCATGGCGCGCTCGCCCGGCAGAGCCGGCAGCTTGCCGGCCAGCAGATCGCGAAACGATTGGCCGGCCGCGTCGACATAGTCGTCGCCGCGCTTGACGAAATACATCGGCACGTCGAGCGCGTAATCGACCCAGCGCTCGAAACCCATGCCCGGCTCGAACGCCCACGGCAGCATGCCGGCGCGCGCATTGTCGGTGTCGCGCCAGATTTCCGAGCGGAACGAAAGAAAGCCGTTCGGCTTGCCTTCGGTGAACGGCGAGTTGGCGAACAGCACCGTCGCCACCGGCTGCAGCGCCAGCGACACGCGGAGCTTCTTGACCATGTCGGCTTCCGACGCGAAGTCGAGATTGGTCTGCACCGTGCAGGTCCGGTACATCATGTCGAGGCCGTACTTGCCGACCTTCGGCATATAGGCGGTCATGATCTTGTAGCGGCCCTTGGGCATTTTCGGCATGTCCGCGCGGCTCCAGCTCGGCGTCATGCCGATGCCGAGAAAGCCGATGCGCAGCGGCGCCGCCACTTCGCGCACCTGCGCCAGATGCGCCATCAGCTCGCTCGTGGTCTGATGCACGGTCTCGACTTGCGCGCCGGACAATTCGAATTGGCCGCCAGGCTCGAGCGAAATCGCGCCGCCGCCGGTGACGTCGAACAGGCCGATGATGTTCGGCCCTTCCATGATCGGCTGCCAGCCGAGCAGGTGTTCCATGCCTTCGAGCAGCGCACGAATGCCGTGACGGCCTTCGTAGGGCACGGGGCGATGGCCTTCCAGCGTGAAGGCGAATTTCTCGTGCTCGGTGCCGATGCGGAATTGCGATTTCGGTTTGACGCCCTGCGCAATCCAATTGACGAGATCGTCGCGCCCCTCGATCGGCGTCAGGTCGACTTGGTCACGCGCCATGCAGGGTCCCGGCGAAAAAAGGTCGCGACCTTACACACGGCGGCGCGGCAAAGCGCAATGCGACTTTGACGCGGCTCATGCGGCGGCCTGGCGCGCTTGCGGCGGAAACCGGCGGTAGAACGTCTCGCCCTTTTTCGCCATGTCGAGCAAGAGCTTGCAGGGCTTGAAGCGGTCGCCATAAAGCTTCGCCAGCTTGCTGCACAGCGCGACGAAGGCCTTGGTGCCCATGCCGTCGATATAGGAGATGGTGCCGCCGGTGAACGGCGCAAAGCCGAAGCCGAGGATCGAGCCGACATCGGCTTCGCGCATGTCGGTGACGACGCCCTCCTCGATGCAGCGGGCGGTTTCCAGCGCCTGCATCGCCAGCAACCGCGCTTTAGCTCGGCAATATCGATCGTGTCCGGATCGAGTTTTGTCGGCTGCAAGTCGGCAAGCCCGCGCCACAGCCGCTTCGGCCCGTTCTGCGGATAGTCGTAAAAGCCCTTGCCGTTCTTGCGGCCGTAGCGGCCGCGCTTTTCCACCATCTCTTCCAGCAGCGTCTTCTGCCGCGGATCGATCGCGGCGGGCCGAGATCGGCCTCGGTCGCTTTCAAGATCTTCCAGGCCAGATCGACGGCGACTTCGTCGTTGAGCGCCAGCGGGCCGACCGGCATGCCGGCCATGCGGCCGACATTCTCGATCATCGCCGCCGGCACGCCGTCGGCCAGCATCAGATGGCCCTCGCGCAAATAAGTGCCGACCACGCGCGACGTATAGAAGCCGCGCGAATCGTTGACCACGATCGGCGTCTTGCGGATGGCGCGGACGTAATCGAGCGCGCCGGCAAGCGCCACCTCGCCGGTCTCTTTGCCCAAAATGATCTCGACCAGATTCATGCGCTCGACCGGCGAGAAGAAATGGATGCCGATGAAGCGCGAGCGATCCTTGAGCGATTCCGCAAGCGAAGTGATCGGCAGCGTCGAGGTGTTGGAGCCGAAGATCGCGTTCGTCGCCGATGACGTTCTGCGCGCGCGCAATCACTTCTTCCTTGACCTTGCGGTCCTCGAACACCGCTTCGATGACGAGATCGCAATCCTTCAATTCGACGAAATCGGCCGTGGGCTTGATGCGCGCCAGCACCGCGTCGCGGTCGGCAGCCGTGGCGCGGCCGCGACTGACCTGTTCCGTCATCAGCTTTTGCGAATGGTCCTTGCCCTTCTGCGCGGTCTCCGGGATCGCGATCGACCAGCACGACGTCGAGGCCGGCGAGTGCGCTCACATAGGCGATGCCGGCGCCCATGAAGCCTGCGCCGAGCACGCCGATGGTCTTGAACTTTTTTCGCCGGCACCGCGGCAGGCCGGCGCGCGCCTTTGTTGATCTCCTGCATCGAGACGAACAGCGAGCGGATCATCGCCGCCGCTTCGGGCGAGCGCAAAATTTTCGCGAACCAGCGCGATTCGACCCGCAGCGCCTGATCCATCGGCAGCTGCAGCCCTTCGTACACCACCTGCATGATGGCGCGCGCCGCCGGATAATTGTCATAAGTCTCGCGGCGATAGATGGCGTTGGCCGGCGTGAACGCCATCATGCCGGCCTTCGACTGCACCGGTCCGCCGGGCAGCTTGAAGTTCTCGATGTCCCACGGCGCTTTCGCCGTGCCGCTCGTGGTGATCCACGCCTTGGCCGCTTTCACCAGATCGCCGGCCGGCACCACCTCGTCGACGAGCTTCATGGCCTTGGCGCGATTGGCCGAGATCTGATCGCCCTTGAGCAGAAATTGCAGCGCATCGGCGGGCGGCAGGATGCGCGCCACCCGCTGCGTGCCGCCGGCGCCGGGAAACAGGCCGACCTTGATTTCCGGCAGGCCGAGGCGGGTCTTGTCATTGTCGGCGGCGACGCGGTGATGGCAGGCCAGCGTCAGCTCAAAACCGCCGCCGACCGCGATGCCGTTGATCGCCGCGACCCACGGCTTGCCGCAAGTCTCGATGCGCCGGTACAGCAGCGACGTCTTGCGGCTTTCCTCGAAGACATGTTGATTTGCCGCCGTCTCGCCCTGCGACGCCACAAGCTCCGCATGAGCGCGGCTCATGCTTTCCAGCATGGTCAGATCGGCGCCGGCGCAGAACGAGTCCTTGCCCGAGGTGATGACCACGCCCTTGATCGCGGCATCGGCGGCGACCTGCTCGACGATCGCCGCAAGCTCGTCTTTCACCGCAGGATCGATGACATTCATCGACCGGCCCGGCGAATTCCACGTGACCAGCGCGAGGCCGTCGCCATCGACCTCGACAGTGAAATGGGTGAAGCTCATGTGCAGGGCTCGCCGTTTTTATGCGTGTAACGCATGCCGGCATCGTCGCGCACGGCGACCAGATCGACGTCCGGATAGGACGCCGTCTCGTGCTTCGAGCGGGTGCCGATTTCCAGATAGACCGCGTCGCGTTGCGTGCGGTTGACGAGATGATGACCGTTCGGCGTGTTGGCCTTGAAACCTGCGGCGTCGCCGGGCTTGAGCACGGTCTCGCCTTCGTCCTCGATCAGCACGACCTCGCCTTCGAGGATATAGACCAGCTCATCCTCCTTCTCGTGCCAGTGCCGCAGCGCGGAAGCCGCACCGGGTTTCAGCGTCGTCAGGTTGACGCCGAACTGATCGAGGCCGACGGCATTGCCGAGGCGCTTCCTCTCGCGGCCGATGACGACGCGGTCGAGCGGCGGCGGATAGCCGGTCCGGGTGTCGATCGGAATTTTGGCGATATCGATCTTGGGCATGGCCGAGTTCGTTTGCTACACGCGCTCGATGATGGTGGCGGTGCCCATGCCGGCGCCGATGCAGAGCGTGACCAGCGCGGTCGAGAGATCGCGCCGCTCGAGCTCGTCGAGCACGGTGCCGAGGATCATCGCGCCGGTGGCGCCGAGCGGATGACCGAGCGCGATGGCGCCGCCGTTGACGTTGACTTTCGCCGGATCGAGATCGAACGCCTGCAGATAGCGCAACACCACCGAGGCGAACGCCTCGTTGATCTCGATGAGATCGATGTCGCCGAGCGCCATGCCGGAATTCTTCAACACTTTTTTGGTCACATCGACCGGGCCGGTCAGCATCAGTGCCGGCTCCGAGCCGATATTGGCGAAGGCCTTGATCTTGGCCCGCGGTTTTAGGCCCGGCGCGCCGGCCGGCGCGCGCATTGCCGACGAGCACCGCGGCGGCGCCGTCGACGATGCCCGACGAATTGCCGGCGTGATGCACGTGATTGACGTATTCGACGTCGGGATGCGCCTGGACGGCCACCGCATCGAAGCCGCCGAGCTCGCCCATCTGCACGAACGACGGCTGCAACGCGGCGAGCGACTGCATGGTCGTCCCCGGCCGCATGTGCTCGTCCTTGGCCAGAATGGTCAGGCCGTTGACGTCTTTCACCGCCATCACCGAGCGATTGAAGCGGCCCTCGTCCCAGGCCGCCGCCGCGCGCTTCTGGCTCTCGACCGCATAGGCATCGACGTCGTCGCGGGAAAATCCGTATTTGGTCGCGATCAGGTCGGCGGAAATGCCCTGCGGCATGAAATAATGCGCGACCGCGATCGACGGATCGATCGACCAGGCGCCGCCCGCAGCCCCGATGCCGACCCGGCTCATGGATTCGACGCCGCCGCCGACCGCCATGTCCTGCTGTCCGGCCATGATTTGGGCCGCGGCGAAATTCACCGCGTCGAGGCCCGAGGCGCAGAAGCGATTGATCTGCACGCCGGGGACGCTGTCGCCATAGCCCGCCACCAGCGCCGCGGTGCGCGCGATATCGGCGGCGGCCTCGCCGACCGGATCGACCACGCCGAGCACCACGTCATCGACCAGCGCGGTATCGAGATCGTTGCGGCTCTTGATGGCGCCGAGCGCCTGGGCCGCCAGATTGAGCGCGGTCACTTCGTGCAACGCGCCGTCCGCCTTGCCGCGGCCGCGCGGCGTGCGCACGTGATCGTAAATAAAGGCGTCGGGCATCAAAAATTCCTCCCAATCGCGTCGGCGATCCGTTCAGTCATATAGAGTCTGATTGGGCAAAGGCTAGAACGCCCGCGGCCGGCAATGCCATAGATTTGCGACAGTCTCGATACCGGCGCTGGCGAGGCGCCGGGGCCTGTATTAGCCTGATTGCCAACGGGTTTTTCAAAGACTGGCGGCAGCAATGGGTCGCGTGCAGGACAAGGTTGCGCTGGTCACGGGCGGCGCATCGGGCATTGGCTTTGCCACGGCAAAGCTGTTCGTGGAGGAAGGCGCCACGGTCGTCGTGGCCGATCGCGACGTGGCCGCGTCGACAGCGGCGGTCGCCGAGCTGGGGCAACGCGCATCCTTTCATCGGCTCGACGTCACCCGCGAGGACGAATGGGCCGCGGTCACCGATGCGGTGGTGCGCGATTTCGGCCGCATCGATATTCTCGTCAACAATGCCGGCGTGGTGCTGTTCAAGGACATCGAGGCGACGACGCTCGACGAGTGGCGCGACCTGATGGCGGTCAATCTCGACGGCGTGTTTCTCGGCTGCAAGCACGCCGTCCGCGTCATGAAGGATCGCGGCGGCGGCGCGATCGTCAACATATCGTCGGTCGCGGGACTGATCGGACACGGCAACCTCGCCGCTTACTGCGCCAGCAAAGGCGGCGTGCGGCTGTTGACCAAATCGGTGGCGCTGCATTGCGCGCGCAAGGGCTACAACATCCGCTGCAACTCGGTGCATCCGTCGTTCGCCGAAACGCCCATGCTGCAATCGATGATCGCGTCAGCGCGCAATCCGGAGAAGCTCGCGGCCGGTTTCGCGGCGGCGGCGCCGCTCGGGCGGCTGGCGCAGCCGATCGAGATCGCGCGCACGATCCTCTTTCTCGCCAGCGACGAATCCGCGTTCACCACCGGCGCCGAATTGGTGGTGGACGGCGGCTTGACCGCAGCCTGACCGGCGATTCTTTTCGCGCGAAGATTTCTAAAAAGCGTCGGCCGGTAACGCCATGGTGCTCTCGGCGCCCGCCTTGATGCGCGCGAGGTGCGTGGCGGTTGCCGGCAACATGCGCTCCATGAAGAAGCGGCCGATGACGAGCTTATCGTCCATGCCCGCGGCTGCGGTTTTCGTCTTCGCCGCATCGACGATGCGGCACCACATATAGCCGAGCGCGACCAGGCCGAAGAGCTGCATGTAATCGGTGGCGCCGGCGCCGGCATTGTCGGGATTGCCGAGCGCGTTCTGCATGAACCACATGGTCGCCTCACGCAACTCGCCGAGCGCCCGGCCGAGCGGCGTCAGGTAAGGCGCCATCGCCGCGTCGGCACCGCGCTCTTTGATGTAGCCGGACACCTCGGCGAAGAACGCCTGCAAGGCGCGGCCGCCGTCCTTCGGCAATTTGCGGCCGACGAGATCGAGCGCCTGGATGCCGTTGGTGCCCTCGTAGATCATGGCGATGCGCGCGTCGCGCACGAACTGCTCCATGCCGTGCTCGGCGATGTAGCCGTGGCCGCCGAAAATCTGCTGCGCGGCCACCGTATTGGCAAAGCCCTGATCGGTGAGCACGCCTTTGATCACCGGCGTCATCAGGCCCATATGGTCGTCGGCCGCCTCGCGCTCTTTCGCGTCGGTGGAGCGCCGCGCGATGTCGCCCTTGAGCGCGGTCCACAGCACCAGCGCGCGGGCCGCCTCGTTGAACGCCCGCATGGTCATCAGCATGCGGCGCACGTCCGGATGCACGATGATCGGATCGGCGGGCTTTTGCGGAAATTTCGCGCCGCCCAACGCGCGCCCGGAGAGCCGCTCCTTGGCGTAAGCGACGGCGTTTTGATAAGCGACCTCGGACAGTGCCAGCCCCTGCACGCCGACGCTGAGCCGCGCCGTGTTCATCATCGTGAACATCGCATAAAGCCCGCGATGCTTCTCGCCGGTGAGCCAGCCGGTGGCGCCGTCGTAATTCATCACGCAGGTGGCGTTGCCGTGGATGCCCATCTTCTCTTCGATCGAGCCGCACGACACCGCATTGCGTTCGCCGAGCGCGCCATCGGCGGTCAGCAAAATCTTCGGCACGATGAACAGCGAGATGCCCTTGGTGCCCGGGGGCGCGCCGTCGATGCGCGCCAGCACCAGATGGATGATGTTGTCGGTCGAGATCGTGCTCGCCGGCGGAAATGAAAATCTTGGTGCCGGTGATCTTGTAGCTGCCGTCGGGCTGCGGCGCGGCGCGGCAGCGCAACTGGCCGAGATCGGTGCCGCATTGCGGCTCGGTCAGGTTCATGGTGCCGGCCCATTCGCCGCTGATGAGTTTCGGCAGGTAGCGCGCCTTCTGCTCGGCCGAACCGTGGTTGTAGATCGCCGCGACCGCGCCCAGCGCCAGGCTCGAATACATGGCAAAGGCCATGTTCGATGAGTACAGGAACTCGCGGACGGCCTGGGTGAGCACCGTCGGCAGGCCCTGGCCGCCGAACTCGGCGGGCGCCGAGGCGCCGGCCCAGCCGCCGGCGACGAGCTTCCTGTAGGCGTCCCTAAAGCCCGGCGGCGTGGTGACGGAACCGTCGGCGTTGCGCCGGCAGCCTTCCTTGTCGCCGACGCGGTTGAGCGGGGTGAGCACGTCCTCGCAGAATTTTGCCGCCTCCGCGAGCACCGCTTCGACGATGTCGGGCGTGGCTTCGGCGAAGCCCGGAAGGTTGTTGTAGCGGTCGACGTGGAACACGTCGCGCAACAGGAACATCACCTCGTCGACGGGAGCCTTGTAGGTCGGCATGTCGTCGCTCCCTCCGCCGCGCGCTGCAGCCTCCGGCCGGGCCCGCGGCACAACTTATCCTAGCCGCTCGGGCCCCGAACAACCGATTGACTGCGGCCCTTATTGACCCGCAACGCGCTTTTTTAACGGCCTGTTTACCCTATTCCGGAAAAGTCGACAGCCGGGGAAACAGGACCGCGCCGGCTGCATCGTCCCTCAGCAAGGACGGCTCGGGAAGGGGACATCCTGCTCCTCCTATGTGGTCTTGGTCGTGAGAATGAAATCTGGCGGTCCGTGGAATCTCAGAGGCCTGCGCCCCGAGGCGCGTGAAGCCGTGCGCACGGCGGCGCGCAGATCCGGCGTGTCGGTCGGCGAATGGCTCAACGACGTCATCGAGCCGGACGACGAAGAGGACGACGACGAGCCGACGCTGTTCTCCGATTATGACGACGAGGCCGACGATGACCGGCCGCAGCCGCTCACGCTCCCGGCGCGATGAGCAGGAACAACGGCAACGCCGCAACGATCGGGAACCACGACAACGCAGCGACGATCGGGAAGCGCGGCAACGCGACGACGATCGGGAGCCGCGGCAACGCGGCGGTGATCGGGAACCTCGCGACACGACGACGACCGGGAATCGCGGCAACGCGACGACGACCAGGAGCCGCCGGAGCCGCGCGCGACGCGAGCAGCGCCGCAGACCGCGACAAGGAGCGCGACCAGGAACGCGTCAGCGAATTTGAGCGCGAGAGCGCCCGCACGCGCGGCGCGCTGAACCAAGTCCATTCCCGTCTCGACAAGCTTTCCCAACAATTGGAACGCATGGCGCGCACCGAGGCCGTCGCGCGCCGGCAGCCGCCGCGCGGCGCGCGGCTTCGCTCGGCGAAGGAGATCCCAATGTGCGGCTGACCGGAGCACCGGCGGCCGCCGCGTCGTCCGATCGAACGGCCACCCGCCCCGGCTCCCGCGCGCAATCGCCCCGCGGCAAATGCGGACAATGTGTCGATCGACGACGCGGTTGCCGAGATCGCGGCGCGGCAACGCGTGCTCGACGGCGAACCCGCGCCGCAACCGGCGGCGACCCGGGACGTGCCCGCCGAGATCGCCGCCAGGCAGCGCGTGCTCGACGGCGACCCGACCCCGCAACCGGCATCCCAGGACGTGGCCGCCGAGATCGCAGCCACGCAGCGCGTGCTCGACAGCGAATCCCCTGCCGCAACCACCGATCCAGCACGTGCCTGCCGAATCGGTCATCGACATCGAGGGCCTGGAACGGCAACTGCGGGAAATCACGGCGCGGATCGAATCGCTGGGGCCGTCGTCCGACCTCGAAAGCTCGGTCGCGGCGATCCGCGGCGACCTCACCGACATCGCGCGCTTGATCACCGAGGCGCTGCCGCGCCGCGCCGTGGAATCGCTGGAGATCGAAGTCAAAGCGCTGGGCCAGCGCATCGAGCACAGCCGCCAGTGCGGCGTCGATATGGGCGCGATTGCCGGCCTCGAACGCGGCTTAAGCGACGTGCGCGAGGCGCTGCGCAACCTTACGCCCGCGGAAAACCTGGTCGGCTTCGATGAAGCGGTGAAGGCGCTGTCGCAAAAGGTCGACATGATCGTCGCCAAGGACGATCCGGCGGCGCTGCAGCAGCTCGAGACCGCCATCGGCGCGTTGCGCGGCATCGTCTCCCATGTCGCGTCCAACGAGACATTGACCAAGGTCGCCGAAGACGTGCGCTCGCTCGCCGCGAAAGTGGATACGCTCGCCAGCACCGCGGCGAGCGGACAGAATCTCTCGGCGCTCGAGAACCGCATCGAAACGCTGACCAACGCGCTGACCGCTTCGACCGAAGCGGGAAGCGCGGTGCCGCGCGAGCTTGAAAAGCTATTGACCGGACTGATCGAAAAACTCGAATGGGTTCAGCTGACGCACACCGATCACGCCGCACTGGCGCATCTGGAAGACCGGATCGCGACGCTGGTGCAGCGCTTCGATGCCTCCGACGCGCGGCTTGGCCATCTCGAAGCGATCGAGCGCGGCATCGCCGACCTGCTGGTGCATATCGAGCAGATTCGCGGCCCGGGCGGCGAAGCCCTGTCCGGGCGCATGCCGGCCGCCGAAGAGCCGTTGTCGGTTCACGCCATCGAGCGCGACGTCGCCGAGATCAAGCAAAGCGAGCAGCGCACGCTCGATTCGCTCGAAGCGGTCCAGGGTACGGTGGAGCAAGTGGTCGATCGTCTCGCCATGATCGAGAGCGGCATCCGCGAGTCTGCACCTGCGCCGGCACCGGAACCGCCCGTGGCGGTGACGCCAACGTCCGCGGCGGCAACGCAGCCGCCCGCGGCGGCGCCGGAGCCCAAGCTGAAGCTGCCGGCCTTCGCCGTTGAACCGGCAGCCGACGCCGCGCGCCGATCGTGCCGATGGAGTCGGCATCGCGCTGCCGGACGAAAACCGATCGATCCAAGCCTGCCGCCCGATCATCCCCTGGAGCCCGGCTCCACGGCCAACCGCTCCCGGCCGACGGCTTCGGCCGCCGACCGGATCGCCGCCTCCGAAGCCGCGGTGAACAAGCCGCCGGTGATCGCCGATCCCGGGCAAAAGCCCAATTTCATCGCCGCCGCACGGCGCGCCGCCCAAGCCGCCGCCGCGGCTGCGCCGACCGCCGAAGCCGCCGACAAAGGTTCGGCAGTGTCGAAGAATCCGCAGACAGCGCACGCGCCCGCTGATCATTGCCGGCGCCGCCGCCCTGATCGTGATCGGCTGCATACAAATCGCGTCGCGGTTGTTCGAGGCAGGACCTACAGGTCCGCAACCTGCTGCTCCGCGCGCAGGAGGCGCAGCCCGAGAAAGCGCCGCCGCCCGTCACGGCATTGCCCGAACCGGAGCCACCGCCGCCTGCGCCGCAGCCCCCGGCCGCCGCCGCGCCGGCGCCGCTTCCGGTGCCGAGCGCGCCGCCGGCGGCGCTGCCGGTCCCGCAACCGAATCCGAAATCCGGCGCCAATATCAGCACCAAGCCGGTGCAGCAGACCGCCTCCCGTGA
Source organism: uncultured Alphaproteobacteria bacterium (assembly GCA_963831975.1). Classification (GTDB taxonomy): domain Bacteria; phylum Pseudomonadota; class Alphaproteobacteria; order Rhizobiales; family Xanthobacteraceae; genus BOG-931. The sequence continues at coordinate 307,676 of CAWHSO010000001.1, read as the reverse complement.
CAGCACGCGGGACGCAGTTGCGGCCGTTGCCGCCGCCACCGACGTCACCGGTTCGCTGCCGCGCCCGGCGACACCGCTCGGCGACAAATTGCCGGCCACCATCGGCGGACCGGCACTGCGCGCGGCCGCGCTCTCAGGCGATGCGGCCGCCGCGTTCGAGGTCGGCACGCGCTTCGCCGACGGCCACGGCGTGCCGCGCAGCAACGAGGAAGCGGCGCTTTGGCTCGAACGCGCCGCCAAGCAGGGCTTGGCGCCGGCGCAATTCCGCCTCGGCGGCTTCTACGAAAAAGGCATCGGGGTGAAGAAGGATCTCGTCGCCGCGCGCGACCTTTATCTCGCCGCGGCCGGCAAGGGCAACGGCAAGGCGATGCACAATCTCGCCGTGCTCTATGCCGAGGGCATCGACGGCCCGGCGGATTACGCCAACGCCGCCCATTGGTTCCGCGAGGCCGCCGATCACGGCCTCACCGACAGCCAATACAATCTCGGCATCTTGTACGCCCGCGGCACCGGCGTGGCGCAGAATTATGCCGAGTCCTACAAATGGTTTGCGCTTGCCGCGATCCAGGGCGACCAGGACGCGGCGAAGAAAAGCGAAGAAGTTGCCACCCATCTCGACCAGCAATCGCTCGCCGCGGCGCGGCTTGCGGTAAAGACGTGGACCGCCCAGCCGCAGCCGGACGACGCGATCAACGTCAAGACGCCGCCAGGCGGCTGGGACGCGACCGCAAGCGCAGCACCCGCGGCAAAGCCGAAACCGCAGCCGCAACCGGCCAAGACGCCGGCGCAGAGCGCCAAGATCAACTAGAACGTCGCCCGCTGCCCAGACGATCTGCTGTCGGAGACAGCAAATCGGGGACTGCAAACGCAGGCGCGGCGTGCTATCTAAAAGGGGCGCAGTCAGGGCGCATCCCGTCCACGGGAAGGGACTCTCCCACCTGAACGACGAAGCTGACGACCAGCGATGTTCCTCTTTCCGCCCGTCTCGTGGACACCGGGCATAACGAAAGAGGTCTATCATGTCCGATGACTCCTCGGATCGCGAAGCCAACCGCTTCGTTCGCCCGCTTCCGCCCAATCCGAACCTGGACAAGCAGCGAAAGCTCGCCAAGACCCTTGCGCGCGACTATTGGCGCGGCTCTACCGAGGCGGTCGAGCGCGTGCGCGCGCTGCACCCGAAACCTCCGGCTCCGGAAGATTTTGCCCTGAGCGATGCCCAGCTCGTGGTCGCCCGGGGATACGGGTTCGCGGGCTGGCCGCAATTGAAGCGAAAGATCGAGTTGTCAACAAAGTCACCGGTCGAGCTGTTCAAGGCCGCGGTCGAGGCTGGCGATGTCGATCAGGTGCGGCTGCTATTGCGATCCCATCCCGATCTGGTCTCCCACATCAACGCGCCGATGTTCAGCTTCAAGAGCCCGGCCGTGCATGTCGCCCGGACCAATCTCGAGATGCTCGATCTCTTGCTCGCCCATGGTGCGGATCTCAATGCCCGGACCAGCTGGGAGAAAGGCGGCTTCGGCGTGCTCGAGCAGGTGAACCCCGACGAGGCCGCTCCGCTCATTGCCCGCGGCGCCAGGATCGACATCTGGGCTGCCGCCAATCTCGGCATGACCGCGGAGCTCGCAGCTTTGCTCGCGCGGGATCCGGCGCTGGTCCACGCCAAGGGCGGCGACGGCAAGCGGCCGCTGCATTTCGCCCGCACGGTCGAGATCGCCCGAATACTGATCGAGCATGGCGCCGAGATCGATGCGCTCGATGACGATCACGACTCGACCGCCGCCCAGCACCTCATTGGCGATCGCCCGGACGTTGCCGGATTCCTGGTCGCAAAGGGCGCTCGCTCCGATCTGCTCCTGGCCGCGGCGCTTGGCGATCTCGGGCAGGTGCGCGGCCATCTCGACGCAGATCCGGGCGCAATGGCCATGCGGGTTGATCAGGACTGGTTTCCGATGATCGATACCGCCGGCAACGGCGGGCATATTTACCAATGGACGCTCGGCTTCCACGTCTCGGCGTTGGACATCGCCCGCAAGCGCGGCCACACCGAGGTCGTGGAATTGCTGCTGAGGCGGGCCGGCCCGCTCGATCAACTCCTTGATTCACTTTGGTGCGGCGATGATGCGCGCGCCGACGCGGTGCTCGCAGCCGACCCGCACCTCGTGGATCATGCGCCTGCCAGGGCTTTGCATCAGGTTGCCGACGCGGCTCGCAATAACAACTTTGCGGCCGTCAGAGCGATGCTTCGCCGCGGCTTTCCGGTGGCGGCGCTGTCACAGCACGGCGCCACGCCGTTGCATTGGGCGGCGTTCCACGGCAACTTCGACATGCTGGAGGAGGTATTGCGGCACAATCCGCCGATCAACGCGCAAGACCGTCAATTCCAAGGGACCCCGATGGACTGGCTGATCCATGGCGCGCTCGATCCTTGGCGCGGAATCTCCACCGGGCAACACGGCGAGTGCGCGCGCCTGTTACTCGGTGTCGGCGCTCAGGTGGAGGAAGCATCACTGCCGACCGGCGACGATGCCCTCGATCAGGTGCTGCGCGAGCAGTTCGTATCCGAAGGTCACGGAACATCTTCATGACTGGCCCAACACCTAACCCAATCAGGAAAGCAATTGCGTGCGCTGTCGTAGCGTTCACCGCGATCTATGCGGGCCTGTGGCTGAGCATCGGCCCGCCACCCGATCCGGCGCGCATCGCGGGTATAGTATCGGGCCTTGTCGTCACACCGGCGATCGTCGTCGGCCTGTGGGCACGCAACAGCGCCAAGACATGGTCGCTGTTTCGCGTGATCGCGTTGTATGTCTTGTTTCTGGTTATAGCTGCCGCACTCTTCATTTCCGGCTCAATGAGCAACCCGCAGCATTGAACCCTCAATCAATCGGCCAAGCACCGCGCCGCGGCGACGGCGTAGATGCGCCGCTCGCTCAGCATGTGGGCGGTGAACGACAGCGCGCCGAACAACGACACGATGGCGCGGTCGCGCACATTGAGGCCGCCCGCATAGGCGCCGAAGGCCGGCATGACCAGCCGCTTGCCGTCGCCGGCGAAGCAGCGCCGGCTCACGGCGCGGCCGCGGCGCGCGATCCGCGCCTGCGGATGCAGATGGCCGGCGATTTCGCCATCGCAAGGCTGCGGCGACGGCTCGTGACGGAACGTCAGCGGGCCGAGCGCCAAAATCTCGGCAAACCGGCCGCCGATATTGTCGGCCGGATCGGGATCGTGATTGCCGGCGATCCACAGCCAGTCGCGGCCGCGCTGCAACGCCTTGAGCCCGGCGCGGCTGATGTCGCTCATGCGCGCCGGACCGCCGCCGTCATGAAAACTGTCGCCGAGCGCGATGACCAGACGCGGCGCGTAGCGCTCGATGAGCATGGCGAGCCGCGCCAACGTCGCCGCCGTGTCGTAGGGCGGCAGCAACACGCCGCGCGCGGCGAAGGCCGAGCCTTTTTCCAGATGCAGATCGGCGACGACGAGCAGACGTTCTTCCGGCCAATACAGCGCCCCGGCGCAATCGGCGACGAGGGTGGCGCCGGCGACTGTCATCTCTGAGCGGCCCGCTCGCTGTTCCCCTCCCCCTTGTGGGGAGGGGATAGGGGTGGGGGTCGTGAGGTCGTGCGCATTCGTCGAGGCTAGCGCACCACCTCCCGACCCCCTTCCCCAACCCTCCCCCACAAGGGGGGAGGGAGTTCGCAGCGCAAGCGGCGGGCGACGCGTTTTCTCCCTCGATTCCCTCACTGCATCGCCTCCTTCACCAACTCGTCCTCGGCTTCGGCGAGCAGCGTGTCGGCCGCTTCGCCGTAGACCGCCTCGCGCCCGATCTCCAGCATCACCGGAACCGCAAGCGGCGAGACGTGGTCGAGCGCTTTATGGACGATTCGGCCCTTGATGCGCGAGAGCATATCGCCGAGCCGGCGCACGTCGAGCAGGCCGGTCGCGGCATCGGCCCGCGCCGCGCGCAGCAGCATGTGGTCGGGCTGGTGGCTGCGCAGCACGTCGTAGACGAGGTCGGTCGAGATCGTGACCTGGCGGCGGGATTTTTCCTCGCCCGGGAAACGGCGCTCGATCAGGCCGGCGATGATCGCGCAGTTGCGAAACGTGCGCTTCATCAGCGCCGATTCGGCGAGCCAGGCTTCGAGATCGTCGCCGAGCATGTCCTCGTCGAACAAAGTCGCAAGCGAAAGCTCGCCGCGCGCAAGCCACGCCGCGACGTCGCCGAGGCCCCAGACCGCGAGCGCATATTCGTTGGCGACAAAACCCATCGGCTTTAATCGCGCGCGCTCGAGCCGCCGCGTCAGCAGCATGCCGAGCGTCTGATGCGCGAGACGGCCTTCGAACGGATAGCAGACAAGATAATATTTGTTGGCGCGCGGGAAAGTTTCGACCAGAAGCTCGCGCTGGCCCGGCATCTGCGAGCGCCATTGCTGGATTTCCAGCCACTCGCGCACCTGGGCGGGCAAGCGCCCGCCATTCTTGCGGATGGGAGATGATGCCGCGCACGCGTTCGGCGAGATAAGTCGAGAGCGGAAATTTGCCGCCTTCGTAAGCCGGCACCTTCGGATCTTCGGACGCCGCGCGCGAGACGTAGACCTCGTCCTCGACCAAAGCCTCGTATTGCAGAATTTCGCCGGCGAACACGAAGGTGTCGCCCGGCACCATGGTCTCGACGAAATATTCCTCGACCTCGCCGAGCAGCCGGCCGCCGCGCGGAATCATCTTCGAAGCGCGCGAGCGCACCAGGCGAACTTTCAGCATGTCGGCTTCGACGATGGTGCCGACATTGAGCCGGTAGCGCTGCGCCACCCTAGGATTGGCGATGCGCCAGCGGCCGTCCTTGCCCTGGCGGATGCGGGCGAAGCGCTCGTAGGCCTTGAGCGCATAGCCGCCGGTGGCGACGAAATCGACCGCGGCATCGAAATCCGCGCGCGTCAGCGCCGCGTAGGGCGCCGCCGTCGTCACCTCGGCGTAAAGCTCATCGCTCAGGAACGGCGCGCCGCAGGCGCAGCCGAGCACGTGCTGGGCCAGCACGTCGAGCGCGCCGATGCGCGACGCCGGCGTGTCCTGGGCATTCTCGGCGATGGCGTCGAGCGCGGCGCGGCATTCCAGCACTTCGAAGCGGTTGGCCGGCACCAGCACGCCCTTCGACGGCTCGTCCATGCGGTGATTGGCGCGGCCGATGCGCTGCAGCATGCGCGAGGCGCCCTTCGGCGCGCCGACATTGATGACCAGATCGACGTCGCCCCAGTCGACGCCGAGATCGAGCGAGGACGTGCACACCACCGCGCGCAGGCGGCCGGTCGCCATCGCGGCTTCGACCTTGCGCCGCTGCGCCACGTCGAGCGAGCCGTGATGCAGCGCGATGGCGAGATTGTCGTCGTTGATGTGCCAAAGGTCCTGGAAAATGCCTTCGGCCTGGCTGCGGGTGTTGACGAAGACCAGCGTGGTGCGGTGCGCCTTGATGAGGTGATAGACCTCGCCGAGCGCATAGCGCGCCGAATGGCCGGCCCACGGCACGCCGCTCGCTGCTGTCGAGCATGGCGACATCGGGCGCGGCGCCGGCTTCGGCGACGATGAGATCGGCCAGCGCAGCGTCCGCCGCGCTGCGGCACCATGAAACGGCACAGATCGTCGGGCTCGGCCACGGTCGCCGACAGGCCGATGCTGGTCAGGTCCGGCGCCAGGCGAAACAGCCGCGCCAGGCCGAGCGAGAGCAGATCGCCGCGCTTCGAGGTCACCAGCGCGTGCAGTTCGTCGAGGATCACGCGCTTGAGCGAACCGAACAGATACGGCGCGTCGGCCGACGCCAGCAGCAGCGCCAGCTGCTCCGGCGTGGTCAGCAAAATCTCCGGCGGATCGCGGCGCTGGCGCTGGCGCTTCGAGCTCGGCGTATCGCCGGTGCGGGTCTCGATGCGGATCGGCAGCCCCATCTCGGCGATCGGCGTTTCCAGATTGCGCGCGATATCGACGGCGAGCGCCTTGAGCGGCGAGATGTAGAGCGTGTGCAGGCCGCCCTCGCGGCGCACGCCGCGGCCGGTGGAGATGAGCTTTCTCTTCTCCCCTCCCCCTTGTGGGGAGGGGTCGGGGGTGGGGGTCGGGAGGTCAGGTGCAAGCGTCGACGCTTCGCGTCACCTCTCGACCCCCTACCCCACCCTCCCCGCAAGGGGGAGGGAGCCGTCGCGCAAGCGTCGAGGAACGAGACTGACTCCGCTCAACTCCACCAGGCTCGGCAAAAATCCCGCCAGCGTCTTGCCGCCGCCGGTCGGCGCGATCAGCAGCACCGAGCGGCCGGCCTGCGCCTTGGCCAACAGTTCCAGCTGGTGCGCGCGCGGCGTCCAGCCGCGGCTGGCGAACCAGCGCGCAAACGGCTCCGGCAGGATGTTTGGGCGTTCGAGAACGGTCACCCGCCAGAAGTAGCGGGCCGCGGCATCGTGGTCGAGGGCTGCGCCACCACGACGAGGCTGTCGACCGGCACGCCCTTTTCGCTGCGCACCGCGGCTTTGGCGAGATGCGCCGGCGACGAGGCCGGCAGCGCCGAGCACGCCGCGCACATAGGCCTCGCCGTGGGCGTAGCGCAGCGTCGGCAACAGTTTTACGCCGTCGCCGGCATGGGTCTCGACCGTGAAGGCGAACAGGCCATCCGGCGCGAGGACGCGCGCAATGGCGGCGATGATCGGCGCGAGATCGTTGACGTAGACAAAGACATCGGCGGCGAGAACGAGGTGATAGTTCGCCTCGTCGCGCGGCTTCGTCGGCAAGAAAATCCGCAAGGTCGGCAGTGACGAGCCGATCGTAAAGGCCTTTGGTCGCCGCCTGCGCGATCATGGCCGGCGACAGATCGACGCCGACCAGCCAATCGACGAACGGCCGAAACGCGGCGCCGCCAAGCCCGGTGCCGCAGCCGAGGTCGAGCATCGAGCCGAAGCGCATCGGCCGCCCGGCCGCGCGCATCACGGCTTCGACCGCGTCGCGCAGCAGCGCCGGGCCGCGATAATGCAGGCGCTCGGTGAGCGCCGTGTCGTAGCGCGCGGCGTATTGGTCGAACAGCCGGCGGACATAGGTTTCGGTCATCGCCGGGGTGGCTTCGCCGGCGCCGAGCCGGGCCAGTTGCAGCCGCGCGCCGTGATAATCCTCGGGATCGGCGTCGCGGGCTTGCTCGAAAGCGGCGATCGCGCCGTCGCGGTCGCCGAGCTGGTCGCGGATGGCGCCGAGCGCGAACCAGGCCGTGGCGAAGCGCGGCGCCAGCTCCACGGTCTGCGCCAGAATATCGGCGGCGCCGGCAAAATCGCCCCGCGCGGCATGGTCGAGCGCCCACTTGTAGCGCCGGTCGGCGATCAGATCGCCGGAGGAGACGAAGAGCGGGCCGGTGTCCGTCATCGGGCGATGCTCGCGTGGCGCAGCGAAATGACTATTTATGACTTGCGATGCGTCCTGAAGACATCCTGGTGCCGACGCCGGCCGGCGTCTGCTGCAAGCTCGGCGCCTTTCATATCGACCCGACGCGGCCGGTCGAGCGGGCGCTGATCACGCACGCCCATTCCGACCATGCCCGCGCCGGCCATGGCGCGGTGCTGGCGACGCAGGAGACGCTCGATCTGATGCGGCTGCGCTACGGCGAGAATTTCGCCGGCTCGACCCAGGCGGCGGCGCTATGGCGAAAGCGTCGATCTCGGCGGCGCGAAGGTGACGTTCCATCCCGCCGGCCACGTGCTCGGCTCGGCGCAGATCGCGGTCGAGGCCAACGGCCTGCGCGTCGTCGCCTCCGGCGATTACAAGAACGTCGCCGATCCGACCTGCGCGCCGTTCGAGCTGGTGCCGTGCGACGTGTTCATCACCGAGGCGACGTTCGCGCTGCCGGTGTTCCGCCACGGCGATCCCGACGGCGAGATCGCAAAGCTCCTGCGCTCGGTCGCGCTGTTTCCCGAGCGCGCGCATCTGGTCGGCGCCTATTCGCTCGGCAAGGCGCAGCGCGTGATCGCGCTGTTGCGCAAGGCCGGTTACGACGCACCGATCTATCTGCACGGCGCGATGGAGAAGATCACGCGCTATTACGAAAGCCGCGGCATCGCGCTCGGCGAATTGCGCGCTGGTGCGCGGCGCCACCAAGGCAGACCTCGCCGGCACGATCACGCTCTGCCCGCCGTCGGCGTTGAACGATCTGTGGACGCGGCGCTTTCCCGATCCGCTCGCCGCCTTCGCTTCCGGCTGGATGCGGGTGCGCGCGCGGGCGCGCCAGCAGGGCGTCGTCGCTGCCGCTGGTCATTTCCGATCACGCCGACTGGGACGGCCTCACCGCGACCATCGCCGCGACCGGCGCGGGCGAAATCTGGGTCACCCACGGCCAGGAGGACGCGCTGGTGCATTGGTGCGGCACGCGCGGACTGCAAGGCGCGGCCGCTCGATATCGTCGGCTATGGCGAGGAGGACGAGAGCCGCGACACGCCGCAAGCGGGCGAGGCGGAGCGCGGAATGAACCGCTTCGCCGAACTTCTGGACCGCCTCGCCTACGAGCCGGCGCGCAACAACAAGCTGCGGCTGATCACCGATTATTTCCGCTCGACGCCCGATCCCGAGCGCGGCTGGGCGCTCGCGGCGCTGACCGGCGCGCTGAGCTTCCCGCATGCCAAGGCCGGCCTGATCCGCAGCCTGATCGCCGAGCGCACCGACCCGGTGCTGTTCGAGCTGTCCTACGATTATGTCGGCGATCTTTCCGAGACCGTCGCGCTGATGTGGCCGGCATCCTTGCTCCGCTCCTCCCGCTTGTGGGGGAGGGTCGGGGCGGGGGGTCGGGAGGTGGCGCGCAGGCGTCGACGATCAGCGATCGTCAGCCTCCTCGCACCGCCCACCCCTATCCCCTCCCCACAAGCGGGGAGGGGAAGAGCGAGCGAGAACTGTCCCTCACCGCCGTCATCGAAACGCTCTCCACGCTCGGCAAGGCGCAACTGCCGAAGCAGCTCGCGCGCTGGCTCGATGCGCTCGACGAGACCGGGCGCTGGGCGCTGATCAAGCTCGTCACCGGCGGCTTGCGCATCGGCGTCTCGGCGCGGCTCGCCAAGGCCGCGGTCGCGGCGCTCGGCGGCAAGGACGCGCAGGACATCGAGCTGCTCTGGCCGGGCCTCGCGCCGCCCTATCTCGACCTGTTCGCCTGGCTCGAAGGCCGCGGCGAAAAGCCGGCGAGCAGCGACCCGGCGCCGTTCCGGCCGCCGATGCTGGCGCATGCGCTCGATGACGCCGATCTCGCCGCGCTCGATGCCGGCGATTTCATGGCCGAATGGAAATGGGACGGCATCCGCGTGCAGGCCGTCGCCGCGCGGCAGCGATGGCGGGCGATGATCGCCCGGCTTTATTCGCGCACCGGCGAGGACATTTCCAAAAGCTTTCCCGATCTCCTCGACGCGCTGCACCTGCCCGGCGCCATCGACGGCGAACTCTTGATCATGCGCGATCGCCGGGTGCAGTCGTTCAACGTGCTGCAACAGCGGCTCAATCGCAAAACCGTCACGCCGAAGCTGATCGCGGAATTCCCCGCGCATCTGCGCGCCTACGATCTGCTCGCCGACGGCGACGAGGATTTGCGCGAGCTGCCGTTCGCCGAGCGCCGCGCGCGGCTTGGAGAATTTCATCGCGCGGCTCAACGAGGCGCGCGTCGACCTCTCGCCCCTCGTCGCCTTCACGACCTGGGACGAGCTCACCGCCGCGCGAAAAAATCCGGCGGCGGCCGGCGCCGGCGCGGACGCCGCGGCGGTCGAAGGCGTCATGCTCAAGCGGCGCGACGTCGCCCTACCTGCCGGGCCGGCCGAAAGGCCCGTGGTGGAAATGGAAGCGCGACCCCTTCATCATCGATGCGGTGCTGATGTATGCCCAGCGCGGCCACGGCAAGCGCTCGTCGTATTATTCCGATTACACGTTCGGCGTCTGGACGCGCGGCGACGGCGGCGACGAGCTGGTGCCGGTGGGCAAGGCCTATTTCGGTTTCACCGATGAGGAACTGTTGCAGATCGACCGCTTCGTGCGCCGCAATACGACCGACCGGTTCGGCCCGGTGCGCGAGGTCGTGCATGAGCCCGATCAGGGCCTGGTGCTCGAAGTCGCCTTCGAGGGCCTGCAGCGCTCGACGCGGCACAAATCCGGGCTGGCGATGCGGTTCCCGCGCATCAACCGGCTGCGCTGGGACAAGCCGCCGGGCGAGGCCGACCGGCTGGAGCGGCTGGAGACCATGATCGCGCGGATCGAGGACAGGGCGCGTGTCGTGAGCGCATCGCGCCACCGCTGCTCCGCCGGCCAACGCTGCGCCGCGGCCGCATGAGCGATCTCGATGCGCTGGTCGCGCTCGAACAGCGCCGTGTTCACCACCGACATCCTGTCGCGGCGAAGCTTTCGCCACTTTCTCGCCTCGCCGAAGCGCCTCGCTGATCGTTGCCGAGGAAAGCGGCAAGCTCGCCGGCTATGCGCTGGTGCTTTATCCGCCGCGCTCGAAGCTCGCCCGGCTTTATTCCATCGCGGTCGCCCCGCACATCGCCAGGCCGCGGCATCGGGCCGCTGCTGCTCGCGGCGGCGGAAGCGGCGGCGCGCGCGGCGGCAGCGCCGGGCCATGCGGCTCGAAGTCCACGAGCACAATACCCGCGCCATCGCGCGCTACGAAAAGTCGGGCTACCGGCTGTTCGGCCGGCATCCGCGCTATTATGACGACGACGGCGACGCGCTGCGCTTCGAGAAGCCGCTCGGCGCGAACCGCAGCGCGCCCGCGCTCACGACTGCCTGACTCCAGCGCGAATCGGTTTGATGGTGGACATCGTCGCCGGTGCTGTCGCCAATCGGATTTGTATCCGGCTATGACGAATCGTGCCGTGCCTGATTTCGAACGCATGATCGGCCTCACTTTGCACAACGCTTGCGACTGGAAAGGGACCCGCCCATGACCGGCTGGGTCATCCTTGTCGACCAGCCCCGCGACCTGCCCAACGCCGAGACCCCGCACAAGGTCATCACCACGAGCGAGTATCTGGCGCGGCCGCGCCTGTTCGACATGGGGCGGCCGAAGCTCGTCAACCTCGCCCGCTCCTACGCCTACCAGTCCAAGGGCTACTACGCCTCGCTGCTCGCCGAGGCGCGCGGCCATCGCGTGGTGCCGACCGTCGAGACCATGCTGGAGCTGCGCGAGCAGAAGCTCTACGAGCACGCGCTGCCGGATCTCGAGGACGAGCTCAACCGCTGCGCCCGGCGCGCCGATTTCCAGCCCGAAGGCGAGTTCAAGCTCCTGGTCTGCTTCGGCATCGCCCGCGACGCGCGCTTCGAGCCGTTCGGCCGGCTGCTGTTCGACTGGTTCCGCTGCCCGGCGCTGGAAGTGATCGTCGATCCGGGCACCTGGCTGTCGATCGACCGCATCCGCCCGCGCAACATCACCCGGCTCGCCAACGGCGAAGGCGAGTTTTTCCGCGAGTCGCTGCACAATCACACCAAGCGCGAATGGCGCGATCCCAAGGCGCGCACGGTCGCCAAATACGATCTCGCCGTGCTGTACGATCCGAACGAGAAAAAGACGGCGCCGTCGTCGCCGACCTCGATCAAGCATTTCGCCCGCATCGCCGAGAAGCTGTCGGTCGACGTCGAGCCGATCACCAAGCGCCAGCTCGCCGAGCTTGCCGAATTCGACGGCCTGTTCATCCGCGAAACCACCTCGATCGACAATCACACCTACCGCTTCGCCCGCCGCGCCTGGCAGGAAGGCATGCCGGTCATCGACGATCCGATCTCGATGATCCGCTGCACCAACAAAGTGTTCCTGATGGAGCTGCTGCAGGCAGAACCAGGTGCCGACGCCGCCGACCGTGATCCTCGCCGAGGACACCGACCTGACCAAGGCGATCGACGAGCTCGGCCTGCCGCTGGTGGTGAAAATCCCCGACGGCTCGTTCTCGCGCGGCGTGCACAAGATCGAGTCGCCGGCGGCGTTCAAGCGCATCTGCGACGAGCTGTTCGAGGAGACCGACCTCCTGCTGGCGCAGAAATTCCTGCCGACCGAGTTCGACTGGCGGGTCGGCGTGCTGGCCGGCGAGCCGCTGTTCGTCTGCCAATACCGCATGGCGCGCGGCCATTGGCAGGTCGTGAAATACCGGCCCGACGGCTCGTCGCGCGAGGGCGGCTTCCGCGCCTTCGATCTCGACCAGGCGCCGCGCGAGGTGATCGACATCGCGGTGCGCGCGGCGCGGCCGATCGGCGACGGCTTCTACGGCGTCGACCTCAAGCAGACCGACAACGGCATCGTCGTCATGGAGGTCAACGACAATCCCAACCTCGAACACGGCATCGAGGATGTCGGTCGGCAAGGACGAAATCTGGATGCGGCTGTTGCGCTGGTTCATCGACCGGTTCGAGCAGTAAGCCGTCATTCCGGCGCGCGGGCAAAGCGCGCGAGCCCGGAATCCATAACCACAGGTCAGCGATATGGATTCCGGACTTGCCGCTTCGCGGCGATCCGCAATGACGAAGGTAGCAGCCTAACTGGCTGCCACCTTCGTCACCTGATCGAGCGGCCAGCGCGCCCGCGGCGCGACATCGAGCGGATCGGTGAGCCCGAGCGCCAGCCGCTCGGCGCCGGCCCAGGCGATCATGGCGCCGTTGTCGGTGCACAAAGCCGGCGGCGGCGCCACCAGCGTGGTGCCGACCTCGAAGGCGACGCGGTGCAAGACCTTGCGGATCGCCTGGTTGGCGGCGACGCCGCCGGCGCAAACCAGCGCCGTCGGCGTGCCGATGCGGTCGCGGAACATGCGCATCCCGGCGCGCAGCCGGTCCATGACCACGTCGACCACCGCCTGCTGGAACGAGGCGCACAGATCGGCGACATCCTGATCGCTCAGCGGCGCGATTTTCTCCGCCTCGAGGCGCAGCGCCGTCTTCAGGCCGGACAGCGAAAAATCGGCATCCTGACGCCCGGCCATCGGCCGCGGCAGCGCGAAGCGCTTGGCATCGCCGCGGGCGGCTTCCTTCTCGACCAGCGGGCCGCCCGGATAGCCGAGGCCGAGGAGCTTTGCGGTCTTGTCGAAGGCCTCGCCGATCGCGTCATCGACCGTGCCGCCGAAGCGCAGATAATCGCCGACGCCGCGCACGCCGAGGATTTGGGTGTGGCCGCCGGAGGCGAGAAACAGGCAATAGGGAAACGGCGTCGCGTCGGTGAGCCGCGCGGTGAGCGCGTGCGCCTTCCAGGTGATTGACCGCGATCAGCGGCTTGTCGTGCGCGAGCGCGATCGCCTTGGCCGTGGTCAGCCCGACGATGACGCCGCCGATCAGGCCCGGCCCGGCGGCGGCGGCGATGCCGTCGAGCGCCTCGAACGACATCTGCGCTTCGGCCATCGCCTTGGCGATGATGTGCATCGAGCGCCTCGACATGGGCGCGCGCGGCGATCTCCGGCACCACGCCGCCGAATTCGGCGTGCTCGCTCGACCTGTGACAGAACGATATTGGACAGAATCCGCCCCTTGCCGTCCTCGGTCCGCTCGACCAGGGCCGCGGCGGTCTCGTCGCAGGTCGTCTCGATGCCGAGGATGACCATCGGTGTATTATACTACTCATGCAGCGAGCGCTAGCTACAAGCCGCTGATTGCTTCGTCGCCGCGCCTCGCAGACGCCTGTAACGGACCCATGGCACAATCCTCGGACCGAAGACCCCCGTTCTGCGCATCGGCTCGCGCGGCTCGCCGCTGGCGCTGGTGCAGGCGCGCGAGGTGCAAAGCCGGCTCGCCGCGGCCTGCGGCCTCGATGCCGCGCGGATCGAGATCAAGGTCATCCGCACCACCGGCGACGTCGTCCAGGACCGGCCGCTCAACGACGCTCGGCGGCAAGGGGCTGTTCACCAAGGAGATCGAGGAGGCGCTGCTGAGCGGCGCGATCGACCTTGCGGTGCATTCGTCGAAGGACATGCCCACCGTGCTGCCGCCCGGCCTGGTGCTGTCGGCATTTTTGCCGCGCGAGGATGCGCGCGACGCCTTCATCAGCCGCTAAGGCCAAAAGCTTGCGCGATCTGCCGCGCGGGCGCGGTGGTCGGCACCGCGTCGCTGCGGCGGCAGGCCTTGGTCAAGCGCTTGCGGCCGGACCTCGCCATCGTGCCGCTGCGCGGCAATGTCGAGACGCGCTTGCGCAAGATCGAGGCCGGCGAAGCCGACGCGACGCTGCTCGCCGTTGCCGGCCTGAAGCGGCTCGGCCTGCTCGATGCGGCGGCGGCATTGCTCGACATCGACGAATTTCTGCCGGCGGTCGGCCAGGGCGCGATCGGCATCGAGACCCGCGCCGACGACGCCGCGACGCGCGCGCTGGTCGCCAAGATCGACGACGCCGATACCGCGACCGCGGTGACCGCCGAGCGCGCCTTCCTCGCCGTGCTCGACGGCTCCTGCCGCACGCCGATCGGCGGCCACGCGCGGATCGACAACGACGCCGTTCGTTTCCGCGGCATCATCGTAAAGCCCGACGGCAGCGCGGCGTTCGAGGTTTTGCGCGAAGGCCGCCGCGCGCAGGCGGCGGAACTCGGCGCCGATGCCGGCCGCGAGCTCAAAGCCCGCGGCGGCGCCGATTTCTTCGTGCGGGATTAAACGTGCGGCTGCTGCTCACGCGCCCCGAGCCCGACGCGCAGCGCACCGCCGCGGCGCTGCGCGCGCAAGGTCACGACGTGGTCATCGCGCCGCTGCTGCGCATCGAGCCGGCAGCCGATGCGCAGATCGGCGACGGGCCGTGGGCGGCGATCCTGATCACCAGCGCCAACGCCGCGCACGCCATCGCCACGCACGCGCGCGTCATGCCATTGCGCGCGCTGCCGGTCTTCGCCGTCGGCCGGCGCAGCGCTCAAGCCATGGGCGCAGCCGGCTTCGCCGACGTGACCTCCGCCGACGGCGATGCGAGCGATCTGGCGCGGCTCGTGGCCGCGCGGCTGCAGCCGGCGGCGCCGCTCCTCTATCTCGCCGGCGAAGACCGCTCCGGCGATCTTGCCGGCGATCTGCGCGCCCGCGGCTTTGCCGTCGAGACCACCGATGATCTATCGCGCCGTCGCCGCGACCGGTCTGCCGCCTGCAGCGGCGGAAGCGCTGGCGAGCGGCATCGACGGCGTGCTGCATTTCTCCCGCCGCAGCGCCGAGGCTTATGTCGATGCGGCGCGGGCCGCGGGCGTGCTCGCAAGCGCGCTAAAACCGGTCCATTTTTGTGTTTCGGCGCAGGTCGCGGAACCGCTGGCGCAGGCCGGCGCCGCCGACATCCGTGTCGCGGAGCGTCCAAACGAGGCCGTATTGCTCGCGCTTATTGCCGCGGCCTGATCTGTTGCCGCCATCTTTGCCCCGTACTATGCCGTGGCGACAGGCCGTACCTGATCGGCCTATTCGGCGACCGCGCGCCTTGGGAACTGCATGAGCGAGCCTGACAGCACACCGCGTCGACGGCCGCCGACCATCGACCTGACGGCGACGGAAGTCGAAGCCGAAAAGCCGGCTGCCGCCAGCGCGCCGTCCGATGGTTCATCCGGCCAACAAACGGGCGGGCCCGCGCCGGGCCGCCCACGATCGCCCGTCACAACGGCGGTCGCCGGGATTGCGGCGGGCGCGATCGCGGTCGTCGCGATCGGCGCCGGGCTTTGGTTCGGTGGTTACGTGCCGCCGGGCCTGCTGCCGGCATCGCCGAGTGCACAGCCGCCGAACAACACGGCGATTGCCGAAATCTCGGCGCGGCTGAACAAAATCGAAGGCGCCGTTGCAACCCAAAAGCCATCTCCGCCGCCACAACCCGACCCGGCGCTGGCCTCTCGTTTGGCAGCCGCGGAAGCCGCAACAAAATCGCTAAGCGATTCACTCGCCGCCCTCACCCACCGCGTCGATGACGCTGCGGCAGCGGCGCAGAATGCGCCTCGCCCAGGCCAAGAGCGCCTCGACCGCGGCCGATGCGGCGAAGAGCGCCGCGCAGACCGACGTAGCGCGCAGCGATCTCGACGCGCTTTCGGCCCGCATCGCGCCACTCGAAAGCACCGTGAAGACGCTTGCCGATGACATAAAACACGAGACCGCGACGGCCGACGATCGCGCGGCGCGACTGGCAGTCGCCACCGAGGCGTTGCGCGCCGCGGTCGAACGGGGCACGCCGTATCAAGCCGAGCTTGCCGCGGTGAAATCGCTCGGCGCCGACCAGAACGCGACGGCACCGCTCGAAGCCTTCGCCGAAGCCGGCGTGCCCAGAGCCGCGGCGCTGGCGCACGAGCTTGCAAGCCTTACGCCGGCCCTGCAGCAAGCGGCCGAGCCGGCGTCGAGCAACAACTCCTTTCTCGGCCGGCTGGAGAACAACGCACGGCGCCTCGTCGAGATCACGCCGGTCGATGCGCCGCCGGGCGACGATCCGGCATCGGTGGTGACGCGGATCAGCGTCGATGCGGCGCATGCCGACATCGCTGCGGCGCTCGCCGATATCGCCAAATTGCCCGATGCGGCAAAACCGCTTGCCGCGGCCTGGGTCGAGAAAGCGCAGGCGCGCAATGCCGCCATCGCGGCGAGCCGAAAACTTGCCGCCGACGCGATCGCGACGCTCTCGAGCCCGAGGCCGCAATGATCCGCGTCGTTGTCTTTCTCATCGCGGTCGGGGTGCTGGCACTCGGCGCGGCCTGGCTCGCCGACCGGCCGGGCGACGTGATCGTCATCTGGCAGGGCATGCGCATCAAAACGTCGCCGTTGGTGATGGCTGCGGCGCTGCTGGTCGCAGTGGCGGTGCTGGTCTTCGTCTGGAGCATCGTTCGCGCCATCGTGCGTTCGCCGGTCGTGCTGGCCAGGCGGCGGCGCGAACGCCGCGGCGCGCGAGCCTACGCGGCGATCTCGCACGGTTTGATCGCGGTCGGCTCGGGCGATATCGACGCCGCGCGAAAACTTTCGGCCGATGCCAACCGCCTCGCTCCGGGCGAGCCGCTGACGCTGCTCTTGAGCGCGCAGGCGGCCCAACTCTCCGGCGACCGCGACGGCGCCGAGCGGGCGTTCCGCGCCATGGCGGGCCGCGCCGACACCAAAGCGCTCGGCTTGCATGGACTGTTCATCGAAGCGCACCGCCGTGACGATCACGAAAGCGCCCGCGCCCACGCCGAGGAAGCCGCAGCCACCTCGCCCACGCTCGGTTGGGCCGGCCGGGCGGTGTTGGAAGCGCGCTGCCGAGAGGGTGACTGGGCCAGCGCGCTGGCACTGTTGGAGCGCCATCGCGGCGCGCTCGACAAGGCGAGCTACCGCCGCCAGCGCGCGGTGCTGCTGACCGCACGCGCGCTGGCCACCGAGGATTCCGACCGCGAGGCCGCCAAGAACGACGCGCTCGAAGCAGTCAAGCTGGCGCCGACCTTGGTGCCGGCGGTGGCGCTGGCCGCGCGGCTCCTCGCCCAGGGCGGCCACTTGCGCAAGGCCAACCGCATCATCGACACCGCCTGGCGCGCCAATCCGCATCCCGAATTGGCGCAAAGCTATGCCGAGCTGCGCTGCGAGCGAATCCGCACGCGACCGTTTGAAGCGGATCGACGCGCTGGCAAAACGCGCCCCCGAAAATGTCGAGGGCGCGCTGGCCGTCGCGCGCGCGGCCATCGATGCCCGCGAATTTGCCCGCGCCCGCGCCGCGCTCGCGCCATATCTGAACGCGCCGACCAAGCGCGTCGCGCTTTTGATGGCCGAGCTCGAGCGCGCGGAAGGCGACGAGGGCCGCGCCCGCGAATGGCTGGCGCGCGCGGTCAATGCCGCGCCCGATCCGGCATGGACCGCCGACGGCTACGTCTCCGACCGCTGGCTGCCGCTGTCGCCCGTCACCGGCCGGCTCGACGCTTTTGAATGGCGCGTGCCGCTCACCGGAATGCTGAGCGCGGCGCCCATGATCGAGTCGGCAACGGTCTTGGTCGTGCCGGCCAAGTCCGAGCCCGCCAAGACCGAACCCACGGTGAACGAGCAGCACGACGGCGACCACACGCCGCCGCTGCCGCTGAACGGTCCAGCTGCGCCGCCGCACCCAGGCCTGCAGCCGGCGCAGCCGAAGTCTAAGCCGGTGATTCCATTGGTCCACGCGCCGGACGATCCCGGGCCCGAAGCCGAGATTGTCGAAGAGACCGAACCGGAGCCGGACGCCAAGCCCAGCGGGTGGCGGAAAATTTTCGAGTGAGATTTGCCGCGGCGGCTTGCTAAATCGCGAGCACAAGTGCACTATACTACATGAATTATAGTGCATTTCGACGGATCGTCCGTGGCCAATTCGACACCAAATCCGGCTGAAAAGCCCACATTGCCAACCACCGCGGCATCGGAAGCGGCATTCCTCGGGGCAATCGGGAGCGAAGTGCGGCGCAACCGCGCCAAGCGCGGCATGACGCGCCGGCAGTTGGCGCTAGCCTCGCAGACGTCCGAGCGATACCTGGCGCAGATCGAAAGCGGCGTCGGCAATCCGTCCGTGAGCGTGCTGCGCGCCATCGCGCAAGCGCTCGATCTGCCGTGCGCCGCGTTGCTGCCGGAAGCCGGCGCGCGCACCGCGGCGCTCGGCGCCATTCTCGATCTGTTGGCGCAGGTGCCGGAGGGTGAATTGCCGGCGCTCGCCAAAGACATCGAGACGCGCTTAGCGCGGCCAGGCAGCGCCGACCGCGCGCGGCGCATCGCGCTGGTCGGCTTGCGCGGCGCCGGCAAGTCGACGCTCGGCCGCATGCTGGCGCAGCATCTGGGCTGGCCGTTCATCGAGCTCGACCGGCTGGTCGAGGAGGATTACGGCGCCAGCATTCCCGATCTCATCGAGATGGCCGGCACGGCAACGTTCCGCCGCCATGAGCGCAGCGCGCTCGATCGCATCGTCACCGCGCACGACGCGGCGATCATCACCACGGCCGGCGGCATCGTCGCCAACCCGGAAACTTATGCGCTGCTGCTGCGCCGCACACACACGATCTGGATCAAGGCGCGGCCGGAAGATCACATGAGCCGCGTCATGGCGCAGGGCGATTTCCGCCCGATGGCGCAAAACCGCGCCGCCATGGCCGACCTGGTGGCGATCCTCGAGGCGCGCCGCGCCGACTATTCGCGCGCCGAGGCCGAGATCGACACGTCGGGCGACGCGATCGAGCAAAGTTTCGCCAAGCTTTTGCGTACCGTGATGGCGTTGCTGGAAGGGAGATAGCGGCCATGACGCTCTCCGACACCGGCTTTCTCGACCTCGATCCGCTGCGGCTCGAATACCGCATGATCGGCCCGCGGCCCGACGCTGCGCCGACCATCGTCATGCTGCACGAAGGCCTCGGCTCCGTCGGCCTGTGGGGAAGTTTTCCGGACGCCATCGCTGAGGCGACCGGCGCCGGCGTCTTCGTCTATTCGCGCGCCGGCTACGGCAAGTCGAAAGCCGGACCGATGCCGCGCTCGATCTCGTTCATGCACGAGGAGGCCTGCACGGTGCTGCCGCGCGTACTCGCGGCAATCGGCTTTCAGCGCGGCCTCCTGCTCGGCCACAGCGACGGCGCCTCGATCGCGACGATCTATGCCGGTTCGGTGCAGGATCATCGCGTGCGCGGGCTGGTGCTGATGGCGCCGCACTTTTTCATCGAAGACATGGGCATCGCCGAGATCGAACGCGCGCGCGACGCGTTCAATGCCGGCGACGCTGCGCGAAAAACTCAAGCGCTGGCACGCCGACGTCGATTGCGCATTCCGCTCGTGGAGCGAGCCGTGGCTGGATCCGGACTTCCGCAAATGGGACATCACCGAGGCGCTCGGCTACATCCGCGTGCCGATCCTGGTCGTGCAAGGCGCCGACGATCAATACGGCACGCTCAAGCAGGTCGAGGCGGCGGAGCAGGAATGCTTCTGTCCGGTCGAGACCGCGGTGCTGCCGAACGTGCGCCACGCGCCGTTCCGCGAAGCGCCCGAACTCACGCTCAAGGTGGTCGCCGACTTCATCAACCGGCTGCTTTCGCGACCACCACGAAGGCGAACGACAGGCCGATTCAGGGGTTGCGGCGATATGAATTATAGTGCATATTTGGCCAGATAGCTGCACTATAATACATATTGTCGATGCCGAGCGAGGCAGAGATGGCTGAAACCGCAACATGCCGCCGGGCGTCCGCTGGCCAACGGCAAGACGCGGATCGATTTCCAGACCGAGCCGGCGCGCTATCGCCATTGGCAGCTCAAGGTCGACGGCGACGTCGCCACGCTGCTTGATGGACGTCGACGAGAAGGGCGCGCTGTTCGAAGGCTACGAGCTCAAGCTCAACTCCTACGATCTCGGCGTCGATATCGAGCTGGCCGACGCCATCGAGCGGCTGCGCTTCGAGCATCCGCAGGTGCGCGTCGTGGTGCTGCGCTCGGCCAAGCCGCGGGTGTTCTGCGCCGGCGCCAATATCCGCATGCTGGCCGGCGCCAGCCACGCCCACAAGGTCAACTTCTGCAAGTTCACCAACGAGACCCGCAACGGCATCGAGGATTTGAGCGAGCATTCCGGGCTCAAATCCATCTGCGCCATCAACGGCACCGCCGCCGGCGGCGGCTACGAGCTGGCGCTCGCCGCCGACCACATCATGCTGGTGGACGACGGCTCGGCTTCGGTGTCGCTGCCGGAATTGCCGCTGCTCGCGGTGCTGCCCGGCACCGGCGGCCTCACCCGCGTCTCCGACAAGCGCAAAGTGCGCCGCGACCATGCCGACGTGTTCTGCACCACCGAGGAAGGCGTCAAAGGCAAGCGCGCGGTCGAGTGGCGGCTGGTCGACGACGTGGTGCCGGGATCGAAATTCGATGAAACGGTCATGGCGCGCGCCAAGGAATTCGCCGCAAAGTCGCCGCGCAACGGCGCCGGCAAAGGCATCACGCTCACCCCGCTGACGCGCACATTCGCCGCGGACGGCGTCGAGTACGGCTCGCTCGCGGTCGAATTCAACCGCGCGCGAACGCATCGCCACCATCACGTTGCGCGGGCCTGCGGCGCCGCCGCCGGCTTCCGCCGACGCCATGGTGGCGCTCGGCGCAAATTTCTGGCCGCTCCAGCTCGCGCGCGAGCTCGACGACGCGATCCTCAATATCCGGCTCAACGAGCTCGACACCGCCGCGATCGTCTTCAAATCCTCGGGCGAGCCGGCGCAGGTTCTCGCCTACGACCATTTCCTCGATGCCAACAAGGAGCACTGGCTGGCGCGCGAAATCCGCCATCTGTGGAAGCGCGTGCTCAAGCGCGTCGATCTCACCTCGCGCTCGCTGGTCAGCTTGATCGAGCCGGGCTCGTGCTTTGCCGGCACGCTCGCGGAATTGCCGTTCGCCAGCGACCGCTCCTACATGCTGATCGGCGCCCGCGACGGCGACAACAAGCCGCCGGCGACGCTTGCGCTGACCGACGTCAATTTCGGCGCCTATCCGATGTCGAACGGGCTTGACGCGGCTCGCCTGCCGCTTTCTGGCAAACCCCGCCGATGTCGACGCCGCCAAAGCCGAGCGCGAAAAAATGCTCGACGCCGAGGCCGCGCGAGCGGCTCGGGCTCATCACCTTTGCGCTCGACGACATCGATTGGGACGACGAGGTGCGCGTGTTCCTCGAAGAGCGCGCCAGTTTTTCGCCCGACAGTCTCACCGGCCTCGAAGCCAATCTGCGCTTCGCCGGGCCGGAGACCATGGAATCGAAAATCTTCGCCCGGCTGACCGCGTGGCAGAACTGGATTTTCCAGCGCCCCAACGCGATCGGCGAGGAGGGCGCGCTGAAGCGCTACGGCACCGGCCAGAAGCCGGTGTTCGATACGCGGAGAGTTTGAATTTTTCTCCCTCCCCCTTGTGGGGAGGGCGGGTGAGGGTCGGGAGGCGACGACAAACGTCGACGTCCGTGAACCAACCTCTCGACCCCCACCCCGCCCTCCCCACAAGGGGGAGGGGAAAGAAATAAGGAGACCGCCATGACCATCGAGAACGTCGACTACACGACCAAGATCCCGAACAACGTCAATCTCGCCGAAGACCGCCAGGTGCTGCGCGCGCTGGAAAGCTGGCACCCCGGCTATATCGACTGGTGGATGGACATGGGGCCGGAAGGTTTCCAGGACGCGCGAGGTCTATCTGCGCACCGCCATCTCGGTCGATCCGAAGGGCTGGGCGAAGTTCGATTACGTGAAGATGCCCGAATATCGCTGGGGCATCCTGCTGGCGCCGAAGGAAGACGACCGCAAAATCCCGTTCGGCCGCCATAAAGGCGAGCCGGTCTGGCAGGACATTCCGGGCGAATATCGCGCCATGCTGCGGCGCCTCGTCGTCATCCAGGGCGACACCGAGCCGGCCTCCGTCGAGCAGCAGCGCCATCTTGGGCAAGACCGCGCCGTCGCTCTACGACATGCGCAACGTGTTTCAGGTCAATGTCGAGGAAGGCCGCCACCTGTGGGCGATGGTCTACATTCTGCAGAAATATTTCGGCCGCGACGGCCGCGAGGAAGCGGCCGAACTGCTGAAGCGCCGCTCCGGCGACGCCGACAAGCCGCGCATGCTCGGCGCCTTCAACGAGGCGACGCCGGACTGGCTGTCGTTCCACATGTTCACGTTCTTCACCGACCGCGACGGCAAGATGCAGCTCGAAAGCCTCGCGCAATCCGGCTTCGATCCGCTGTCGCGCACCTGCCGCTTCATGCTGACCGAAGAGGCGCACCACATGTTCGTCGGCGAGACCGGCGTCGGCCGCACCATCCAGCGCACCTGCGAGGCGATGAAAGCGGCCGGCATCGAGGACCCGTCCGACATCGGCAAAGTGCGCGACCTCGGCGTCATCGACCTGCCGACGCATGCAGAAGAAGCTCAATCTGCATTATTCGCTGTCGCTCGACCTGTTCGGCTCGGAAGTTTCGACCAACGCCGCCAACACGTTCACGGCCGGGCTCAAGGGCCGCTTCCAGGAAACCAAGATCGACGACGATCATCGGCTCGAAAACGCCACCTATCCGGTGCTCAAATTCGTCGATGGCGAGATCAAGCGCGATCGACGAGCCGGCGCTGACCGCGATCAACATGCGGCTGCGCGACGATTACACCGCCGACTGCCAGCGCGGCCTCGACCGCTGGAACAAGATCATCGACAAGACCGGCGTCGGCTTCAAACTCGAACTGCCGCATGTCGGCTTCCATCGCCAGATCGGCGAGTTCAAGGACGTGAAAGTCTCGCCGGCCGGCAAGCTCGTCGACGACGCGACCTGGAACCGCGACTCCAGCCAGTGGCTGCCGTCCAAGGACGACGGCGATTTCATCGGCAGCCTGATGCAGCGCGTGGTCGAGCCCGGCAAATTCGCCAGCTGGATCGCCCCGCCGCGCGTCGGCATCGACAACAAGCCGGGCGATTTCGAATACGTGAAGATCGCGGCGTAATTGTCATTCCGGGGCCGGCCGAAGGTCGGAACCCGGAATCCATAATCACAGAACGGGCCGAACTGGCGCCGCGCGTCTGCCGCAGCGGCAGGGGTTATGGATTCCGGGCTCGCGCTTCGCGCGCCCCGGAATGACGGCTCAAATTCCCTTCGGCTCCGCCAGCGGCCCTTCGCGTAAACGAGAAAGATCGAAGCGGTCGATCTCGCGGAGCAATTCCACGAACGCCTGCGCGCCTTGCATGAGCGCCGCTTCGCCCTTCTCCGCCGTCGCCAGCGTCGCGTCGCCGAGCGCGCCGCTCGGATGGAGATCCTGCGTCATCCAGGCGAAGCCGGCGGGCCGATAGGCGCCGAGCCATTTGAACTCGCGCGCCATGGCGATGGTCTCGGGCGTCGCGTTCGCCGCCTTGTCCATGCGCACCGTGCCGGGCTGCGCCGCCAGCATCAGCGAGGTCTCGATGTCGCCGGCGTGGATGCCGTGCCGCTTCTCCTCGCCCCGAACGCGCCGTCCGGATAGCCGAAGCGATGCCAGCCGACCGTCACCGCCAGCATGCCGAGCCGCGTGCGCAGGTCGCGCGCGACGATTTCCATCGCCGCGACATTGCCGCCGTGGCTGGTGACCAGGACGAGCTTGCGCACGCCCGCCCGCGCCAGGCTCTCGCCGAGCTCGGTCCAGGCCGCGATCGCGGTCGTCGCCGACAAGCGTCAGCGTGCCGGGATAGGACAGATGCTCGGCGGAGACGCCGATGCGCTGCACCGGCAGGAACGACACCGGCAGCTCTTCGGGCAGGATTTTCTCGACCCGCGCCAGATAGGCTTCGGCGATGTAGGTATCGACGCCGAGCGGCAGATGCGGCCCGTGCTGCTCGACCGCGGCGAGCGGCAGCACGGCGATCCAGCGCGCCGGTGTCGGCGCCGGCGACGTCCTGCCAGGTCATATCCATCCAGTTGCGTTTGGGCAGCGTCATCGGGGTCCCACTTGCGCGGCGTCATGCTCTATTGTCGCGTCGCGATCGAAAAGGAGCAACCGATGCGATTGGTAAAAACCTGTCGGGCGACTGGCTGGCCGGGCTCGCCGTTTGCGCCGGCGCAGCGGCCGGGCCGGCATCGGCCCAGGCGCTCGACAAGGTCTCGTTCGGCACCAATTGGGTGGCGGAGGGCGAGCACGGCGGCTTCTACCAGGCGCTGGCCGACGGCACCTACCGGAAATACGGCCTCGACGTCACCATCGTGCCGGGCGGCCCGAGCGCGAACAATCACATCCTGCTGCCGGTCGGCAAGATCGATTTCTTTCTCAGCGCCAACTCGCTGCAAGGTTTCGATGCCGTCGCGCAGAACGTGCCGATGGTCGAGGTCGCCGCGCTGTTCCAGAAAGACCCGCAGGTCTTCATCGCGCATCCCGATCAGGGCATCGAGAAATTCGAGGATTTGAAAAATCTGACGCTGTTCGTCTCGGCGGAGGGCGTCGCGACCTATTATCAGTGGCTCAAGGCCGATTACGGTTTCAAGGATTCGCAAGTGCGGCCCTACACCTCCAATCCGCAGCCGTTCCTCGTCAATCCAAAAAGCGCGATGCAGGGCTATGTGACCTCGGAGCCGTTCGCCATCGAGAAGGCGGCGAAATTCACGCCCAAAGGTGTTCCTGCTCGCCGACCAGGGCTTTTCCGACTATTCGACGCTGATCGAGACGCGCCGCGATCTGGTCGACAAGAAGCCCGACGTGGTGCAGCGCTTCGTCGATGCCTCGATCGTCGGCTGGTACAATTACATCTACCACGACAACGCGGCCGCCAATGCGCTGATCAAGAAACAGAACCCGGAGATGACCGACGATCTCCTGGCCTATTGGGTCGCCAAGATGAAGCAATACGGCATCGTCGATTCCGGCGACGCCACGACGCTCGGCGTCGGCGCCATGACCGACGCGCGCATGAAGGATTTCTTCGACGAGATGGTGCGCGCAGGCGTCGCCAAGGCCGATCTCGATTACCGCAAATCCTATACGCTGCAATTCGTCGACAAGAAGGTCGGGCTCGATCTGCGGCCGAAGCAGTAATGCCTCTTCCCTGCCCCCTTGTGGGGGAGGGTAGGGTGGGGGGTCGGGAGGGAAGTGTATGCCGTCGACGCATGCGCCTTGCCTCACGACCCCCACCCCTGCCCCTCCCCACAAGGGGCAGGGGAAATTTGTTGGAGCGCCGATGCCACCGGCGAATACACTGCACACCGCTCCCATCGTCGCGCTGCGCGGCGTCGGCAAGACGTTTCCGAGCGGCACGGTGGCGCTCGCCGGGCTCGATCTCGACGTGCGCGAGGGCGAATTCCTGTCGCTGCTCGGCCCGTCGGGCTGCGGCAAATCGACCGCGTTGCGGATCATCGCCGGGCTGAGCGAGCCGACGCAGGGTGCCGTCGAATGGACAGCCGCGGCCAAGACCGAAAACGAAAACCGGATCGGCTTCGTGTTCCAGGAGCCGACGCTGATGCCGTGGGCGAACGTGTTCAACAACGTGCTGCTGCCGCTCAAGCTCAAGAGCGTCCCAGCGGACAAGGCGGGCGCGCGGGTCGAAGCCGCGCTCGAGCGCGTCGGCTTGCAGAAATTCGCCAACGCCTATCCGCGCGAATTGTCGGGCGGCATGCGCATGCGGGTCTCGATCGCGCGCGCGCTGGTCACCGAGCCGGCGCTGCTGTTGATGGACGAGCCGTTCGCCGCGCTCGACGAGATCACCCGCTTCAAGCTCAACAACGATCTGTTGCAGGTCTGGCAGGCGCTGCGCACCACGGTCGTGTTCGTCACCCATTCGGTGTTCGAGTCGGTTTATTTGTCGAGCCGCATCGTGGTGATGGCGGCGCGGCCGGGCCGCGTCTTCACCGAGCTCGCGATCGACGCGCCCTACCCGCGCGACCAGAATTTCCGCACCTCGGCCGAATATGCCGCGCTCTGCCGCGCGCACCTCGGAGGCGCTGGCGCAAGCCATGGCGGCGGGAGGCGAGCCATGACACAGCGCAGCTCCGCCCACGAACGCCGCGACCGCGTGCTGCGCATCGCGCTGCCGATCGTCGTGCTGGCGCTCAGCCTTGCGGCCTGGGAATTGGTGGTGCGGATCGCCGACATTCCGCCCTATGTGCTGCCGGCGCCGAGCCTCATCCTGCAAACGTTCATCGCCGACGAGGCGCTGCTGTCGCAATCGCTCCTGGTCACGCTGCATCACGACGCTCGAGGGTTTTTTGCTGGCGGCGATCGGCGGCGTCGGACTTGCGGTGCTGTTCAACCAGTCGCGGCTGGTCGAATATTCGCTCTATCCCTACGCGGTGATCCTGCAGGTGACGCCGATCGTCGCCATCGCGCCGCTGCTGCTGATCTATCTGCCGCAGCCGCTCGGCGGTGCTGGCCTGCGCCTGGATCGTGGCGTTCTTTCCGGTGCTGGCCAACACCACGCTCGGGCTCAATTCGGTCGACCGCAATCTCGCCGACCTGTTCGCGCTCTATGGCGCCTCGCGCGGCCAGGTGTTGTGGAACCTGAAGCTGCCGTCGGCGCTGCCCTACATCCTCGGCGGCCTGCGCATTGCCGGCGGGCTGTCGCTGATCGGCGCCGTGGTCGCCGAAATCGCCGCGGGCTCGGCGGGCGCCGGCTCCGGCCTCGCCTATCGCATCGCCGAGTCCGGCTATCGCCTCAATATCCCGCGCATGTTCGCGGCGCTGGTGCTGCTATCCATCGCCGGCATCGTGATTTTCTACGCTGCTGGCATTCGTTAATCATATTGCGCTGCGCCGCTGGCACGAAAGCGCGCTGGAAGCCGGGAGTTAAGGGTAGGCGGCGTATTGACCATAATTCCGGGGTGAACTTGCCCGGGTCGTTGGTCTCAATGTATCCGGGACGCGAAAATGTCCGCGATGCGTATGGCCAGTTCGGTGACATCGAGCCTGCCACGAAGCCGCACGAGAAAATGCAAGATACTCCGCGTGAAAACATTTTCGCACGGCGTCGACCGACGCAGCCCGCGCCGCGGTCTGGACCGGAATCCTCGGCGCCGCCAAGCATCTCGGCAAGCGCGCGCCGCTGCCGCTGCGGCAGCGTCCCACGGTGGTTCAGCTGCGGCAGGGCACGTCCGAGACGCCGGTCTATTTCATCGGCGCCGGCCTGTACGAGCTCAATACCGCGCAATTGATGCCGCCGCAGCATTCGATCTTTGCGGCCGAAATCGCCTGGCCGGCGGCGTGGCATGACGCCGCGGCCAGAAACGACACCGACGCCACGCCGGTCCTGGAAGACCTGGTCGTGCCCTATGTGACGGCGTTGCGGGCGCCATGCCGGCACCACGCCATGCGTGCTCGTGGGATATTCGTTCCATGCGTCGATGGCGTTCGAGATCGCGCACCAGCTCCTGGACAGGGCGGCCAGGTCGACCTGGTGATGGTGCTGGATGCGCCGGCCGCGTATCCGGGCCCGCACAAGATTGCCTGGAAGAATCTGCGCGATACCTGGATGCCCGGCGCGGGCGAACGTGCCGCATCTGTCGCGTCCCGAATCGCGCTCTCGCTGTCGATCGTGCGCTGGGCGCTCACGGTGGCCGGCGCGTTTCGTCAAGCGCCGCTTCGTCGAGATCACGTTGCGCGATCCGGGCGAGCTGACCACGAAGCTCGATACGCTGGGCCGCCCGATGCATTGGCCGCTGATCGAGCGGCTCTACGACAATTCGCTGCGCTCCTACCGGCTGCGCCGCCTGGACTGCCGCGGCGTTCTGTTCCGCGCGGACCGGGCGGAAGATTGCCCGGCGGCGAACGTGGATTTCAGCTTGGGCTGGGCCGACCTGTTCGGCAAAGGGCTCGACATCATCCAGGTGACCGGCGATCACTTTACGATGATGCGGGAGCATCCGCATGATCAGGGCCTCGCTCAGGAAATGAGCAATGCGCTCGATCGCTATTGCGCCAAGCCGCAACGCGCGACCGAGAGCCCGGCCATCGCGATCTCGTAACGCGAGACCTATCCGAGACTCATCGCCAGCACGCGCGCGACATGCACCGCTTCGCGCCCCGCGCCGTCCTTGATCTGATGCCGGCACGACGTGCCGTCGGCGACGATGATGGCGTCCTCGGGCGCTTTGCGCACGGCGGGCAACAGCGACAGCTCGCCCATGGCGCGCGACACGTCGATCGTGTCGGCGTGATAGCCGAAGGCGCCGGCCATGCCGCAGCAGCTCGACTCGATGGGCTCGACGTCGAGATCGGGAATGAGTTTCAGCGCCGCCTCGACCGCGGCCATCGTGTCGAACGATTTCTGATGGCAATGGCCGTGCAGCAGCGCCCGCTTTTTCGTCGGCACCAGCGGCAGAGCGAGCTTGCCCGCGGCGGCCTCGCGCGCCAAAAATTCCTCGAACAGCAGCGCGCGGCTTGCGACTTGGCGCGCCGTTTCGCTTTTCAGCAGCGCGGGTATTTCGTCGCGGAAGCCGAACAGGCAGCTCGGCTCCAGTCCGATGATCGGCGTATCGGCCGCGGCGAACGGCGCCAGCGCGGCGAGCGTGCGCTCCATTTCCTGGCGCGCTTCATCCACCTTGCCGACAGAGAGAAAAGTGCGGCCGCAGCACAGCGGCCGCGAGCCGTCGGCAGGCGTTGCGACCGTGACGCGATAGCCGGCGGCGGCGAGCACCGCGAGCGCGGCGTCGATATTTTCGCGCTCGAAATAGCGATTGAAGGTGTCGGCGAACAAGACGACCTCGCGGCCCGTGCCCTGCCCGTTTGCGGACGATCCGGTTTCGCTGAACCAATCCGAGCGCCACTTCGGCAGGCTGCGCTGCGCGCTGAAGCCGGCGATGGCTTCCGACAATTTTGCCGCGCCCGGAATAGCGTCGCGCAAATTGAGCAGCCAGGACAGCTTTGCCGCCATGGGCGCGTAGCGCGGCAGATAGCCGACCAGGCGGTCGTGCAGCGACAAGCCGAATTTTTCGCTCCGCGCGCGCAACACCTCGATCTTCATGCGCGCCATGTCGACGCCGGTCGGGCATTCGCGCCGGCACGCTTTGCAGGAGACGCAAAGTTTCAGCGTCTCCGCCATGGCGTCGGATGTGAGCGCGTCCGGGCCGAGCTGGCCGGTGATGGCGAGCCGCAGCGTATTGGCGCGGCCGCGGGTGACGTCGCGCTCGTCGCGGGTGACGCGGTAGCTCGGGCACATGACGCCGCCCGAGAGCGCGCGGCAGGCGCCGTTGTTGTTGCACATCTCGACCGCGCCCTGGAAACCGCCGCCGGCGCCCGGATAGGCCGACCAGTCGAGCGCGCTGGCGATGTCCTCGGCGCGATAGTCCGGGCCGTAGCGAAAATTGCCGCGGTCGTCGAATTTCGGCGCCCGCACGATCTTGCCGGGATTGTACAGGCCGCGCGGATCGAAGCGGTCTTTCACCTCCTCGAAGGCATGCACCAGCTCGGCGCCGAACATTTGCTCGTGGAATTCCGAGCGCACGATGCCGTCGCCGTGCTCGCCGGAATGCGAGCCCTTGTATTCGCGCACCATGGCGAAGGCGTCTTCGGCGATGGCGCGCATGGCGCGCACGTCCTTGTCGAGCCGCAGGTTGAGCACCGGGCGCACATGCAGGCAGCCGACGGCGGCATGCGCATACCAGGTGCCGCGCGTGCCGTTACGCTCGAAAACCTCGGTCAGCCGCGCCGTGTAATCGGCGAGATGCTCGAGCGGCACCGCGCAATCCTCGACGAACGAGACCGGTTTGCCGGCCTCCTTCATCGACATCATGATGTTGAGGCCGGCGGTGCGCACTTCGGTGATGCCGGCTTGCAGTTTCGGATCGAGCACCTCGACGACGCCGCCCCACTTGGCGCCGCTGTGGTCCCAGGCGATGCCGAGATCGCCGAGCAATTCGCCGAGCCGCTTCAAGCGGCGCAGATTTTCGTCCCAGTCCTCCTCGGCGAACTCGACGAACAGAATCGCCTCGGGATCGCCGCGCAGGAATGCCGTCGACGGTCGGCTTGAACATCGCGATGTCGCGCCGCCAGCCCCAGCATGGTGCGGTCGATCAGCTCGACCGCGATCGGGCCGAGCGCGACGATGTGCTGCGCGGCCTTCATCGCCTCGTGGAAGCTGCCGAAATGGCAGGCGCCCACCGCGCGGCGGCCAAGCAGCGGCGAGAGCTTCAGCTCGATCTTGGTCGAGAACGCCAGCGTGCCTTCGGAGCCGACAAGAATATGCGCGAGATTGATGTCGTTGCGGCCAGGCACCAGCGCATCGAGATTATAGCCGCCGACGCGGCGCTGCACCTTTGGAAAGCGCCGCTCGATCTCGCCGGCCTCGCGCGCGGCGATGGCAAGCAGGTCGCGCACCAGATCCGGCGGCACGTTGACGCCAGAGTCGCCGATGCGGCCGAAATGCGCGCGCGTGCCGTCGGCCAGCATGGCGTCGATCGACAGCACGTTCTCGCGCGTA
Organism: uncultured Alphaproteobacteria bacterium; assembly: GCA_963831975.1. Taxonomy (GTDB): domain Bacteria; phylum Pseudomonadota; class Alphaproteobacteria; order Rhizobiales; family Xanthobacteraceae; genus BOG-931. The sequence continues at coordinate 276,907 of CAWHSO010000001.1, read as the reverse complement.
TTGCCGTAACGCAGCGAGCGCGCGCCGCAGGAATTGTTGCCGACCATGCCGCCGATGGTGGCGCGCGACGCGGTCGAGATATCGACCGGAAACCACAGGCCGGAAGGCTTTAGCGTGCGATTGAGCTCGTCGAGCACGATGCCGGGCTCGACCGTGCAGCGCCGGGCGGCGACGTCGAGCGCGACGACGTGATCGAGATGGCGCGAACAATCGAGCACCAGCGATTCATTGACCGTCTGCCCGGCCTGCGACGTTCCGCCGCCGCGCGGCGTCACCGGCACGCCTGTCGCGCGCGGCAAATCCCTATCGCCCGTTCGGCTTCCTCTATCGTGCGCGGCGCGACCACGCCGAGCGGCATGATCTGGTAATGCGAGGCGTCGGTGGCATAGCGCCCGCGGGTAAAAGCGTCGAAGCGCACCTCGCCCACCTGCTCCGCCTTCAGGCGGCGTTCCAAGCCGGGCAACAGCCGTATTGGCAAATTATCCTCCGCGCCCACCAATCATCGCAGCGGATCAGTATCACGACACTTATGCATTTAGGGCTTGCATGTACTGGTGCCCCGCTTCGCGGGGCATGACAATTGGGCTTGACCCGAATGTCGCATTCGCTATTCAACCCCACAAGCCGCGCGCGCCCTCGGACATGCGCCGCGGGACACGTGAATAGTCCGAAGGAGTGCCGATCATGCCGCAGAACACTTCGCGCGCCGCCGGGCGTCATTTCCTGCAGATTCCGGGCCCGACGCCGCTGCCCGACCGTGTGCTGCGGGCGATGGACACCCCCATCATCGACCACCGCGGGCCGGAATTCGCCAAGCTCGCCAAGCGCTGCCTCGACGGCGTCAAGACGATTTTCAAGACCACCAATCCGGTCATCATCTACACCGCGACCGGCACCGGCGCGTGGGAAGCAGCCCTCGTCAACACGCTGTCGCCGGGCGACCGCGTGCTGATGTTCGAGACCGGCCAGTTCGCCACGCAATGGAAAACCATGGCGGAAAAGCTCGGGCTCAAGCCGGAATTCATCAAGGGCGACTGGCGCACCGGCGCCGACGCAGCCGCGATCGAGGAGCATCTGCGCAAGGACAAGGGCCACGAGATCAAGGCGGTCTGCGTGCTGCACAACGAGACCGCGACCGGCTGTCTCACGCCGATCGCCCCGATCCGCAAGGCGATCAACGCCGCCGGCCATCCGGCGCTGCTGATGGTCGATACCATCTCGTCGCTCGCCTCAGCCGATTACCGCCACGACGAATGGGGCGTCGACGTCACCGTCGGCGGCGCGCAGAAGGGTTTGATGCTGCCGCCCGGCATGTCGTTCAACGCCATCAGCGACAAGGCGCTGGCGGCAACCAAGACGTCGAAGCTGACCAAGTCGTTCTGGGCCTGGGACGACATGCTGACCATGAACAAGATCGGCTTCTTTCCCTACACGCCGGCGACGCAGATGCTGCAAGGGCTGGCGGTATCGATCGACATGCTGCACGAGGAAGGCCTCGACAACGTGTTCACGCGCCACGCCCGGTTCGGCGAGGCGACGCGGCGCGCGGTGCGCGCCTGGGGCCTCGAAATCCTCTGCCGCGATGCGAAATATTATTCGCCGACCATCACCGCGGTGCTGCTGCCGGAAGGCCACGACGCCGACGCCTTCCGCAACCTCGCGCTCGAGACCTTCAACATTTCCTATGGCGCGAGCTTCGGCCCCTACGCCAAGCGCTACTTCCGCATCGGCCATCTCGGCGATATCAACGATGGCTGGCTGATGGGCGTCCTGGCGATGACCGAAATGGCGCTCGGCCTTGCCGGCATCCCGCACAAGAAAGGCGGCGTGCAGGCGGCGATGGATTACATCGTCTCGGCGCATTCCGGCGGCGCGCGGGCGGCGGCGGAGTAATTATTCTCTGCCTCGTCCGGCGAAGCGGGAATCCATCTGCGGATGAAAGCGGGTTCGGTCCCGCTGGCCTGCTCGACCGGCTGCCGCGATCGATCACGGCGGATAGTCGGCCTTCATCCAGGCGGTGAAGGCGTCGGTGAAGGATTTTGGAAATGGAGGGAACGGCGGTGGCGGCATTTGCGGCGGATCGGACGTAATCTGGCCGGCGATGATCTCCGCATTGGCTTTCACATCGTCGTATTTGGCAAGATCGAAACGCCATGCCATCTGCCCGCGGTATTTGAACAGGGTCGGCGCAATGTCGTTAGCGAATGAGACCATGGCCATGCTCCTCCTCAGTCCAACCTGACCTTCCACAATTTCCCCGAGCCGCGCGTCGCATCGATTTTTCCCGCGCCCAACATTTCGAAGTGGCCGAAGTCGACGACCATGAGGTCACCGCCCCGCGCCACGACGTCGATCGGCCGCGAGAACGGTCCCGCCGGCAAAGCGTGCTGCGACCAGTCGCGCGGGTCGATGCGCAGGAGGCCGCGGCCGACCCTCGCGCCCACCGGGGCGGTGATCGGTTTCTCGTCGCCGAACAAGGCAACGACGATCTGGCCGGGCCACCGGCCGGCGGGCGGCAGTACGGCGAATTTGGTCGCTGCGGCGTTGACCGCGAATTCCACCGCCGGCCGCGCCGGCGGCGGAAGCCGGTCATGGTCGGCCAGGATGAACCGCGGCTGCGGTCCGCGCTGCGGTTTGAACGCGGGGTCGGTGACCGGCCTTCCACAGACGAAATCCGGCCAGCCGCACCAGCCACCGGCTTCGACCGCATACAGACAATCGGGCGCGTGGCCGATCGGACGAGAGCCGCGATCGTCGGCCCCCTGATCGACCGCAAGCAGGCGGCCATCGGGCAGAAAGCCAAGGCCGTAAGCATTGCGCAGTCCCCAGGCCACCAGCGCGAGGTCAGATCCGTCCGGCCGGCAGCACATGATCGCGGCCGTACATGGCACGCGGCCGGCGATTGCCGCGCGTGGCGCTTCGGCCTTGCCGAATGGTGAGAATGCCGCCGTCGTGGCCGATCCGCCCGGCGAAAACGGATCGCTGGTCGGGAACACTTCGCCGGCGAGCGCAATGTCGAAGCCCGGCAGGTCGAACGGATGCGGCAATTGCTTGAGCCACGCGAGATCATAGGCGTCGAGACCGACCACGCCCGAGTTGGTCATCGCGCCCTGGCTGAAATAGAGCCAGCCATCGGGACCGACCGCCACCATGTTGGTATGGTAGTTGCCGCGCCCCGGTAGCCCATCGAGCACGGTCTGCCGCGCGCCGCCGGGAATCCAGCGGCTGATGCGTCCGGGAAACCCGCCTTCGGAAATGTAAAATCCGCCGTCGTGCCAGACCAAGCCGTTGACGGGCGCGCGCAGTCCTTCCAGCACACATCGCGACGACCCGTCGGCGTCGATCCGCGCGATGCGGCCGCCGGGCCGGGCGCCACCGAAAGGCAGACCGCTTTCCGCGACATAAAATGCGCCGTCGTCGGCAATGGCGGCGCTGGTGGGAAAGTCCAATCCTTCGGCCACCACATCCGTATTCGGCCGAGTTGGTGGCGGTATCGGGACCGAACGGGACGACGCTTCGACGATGGTATCGCCGTTGCCGAGACTCATTGCTCAGGCGCTCCCGGCCGCTGCAAGCACCAGCAACATGAGCGCCGAACTCGCCACGCGCCATCTCGGCGCCCGCCAGAACGCCATGCCGCCGAGAACGCAGGCCGCGGCGGCGAGCGCCCCGACCAACGCACCGGTCGCCACGACCTGCATGGTTGAGATATCGGCCGCATCCGATGACGCGCCGGCGATGAGATTGTCGACGCCGAGCAGCAGCGCCAGTCCCATCAGCGTCCAGGGATTGGCAACGAAATCCGCAGGGCGGCGTCCGATCCAGGCAAGACCGAGCAAGGCGACGGCCAGCGTGGCGAGCACGCCCGGCCGCATCGTGTCGACGGTCGTCAGCGTCGGCAGCCAGGCTTCGCGCAGGCTTGTTCCCAGCATGGTCATGCCTGCTTCCGCGGCGGCGAATGTCAGGCCCAGGAGCAACGTGCGGCGCGGGCCGAACTGCAGCGGCCCGAGCGCGAAGGCGACCGCGATATTATCGACACCGAGTAAGGGCGTGATCATGCTGCTGGCGCGCTCCCGTCGCTCTTGATCCCGTAAATACGCAGCACGCCGCCGTCGCCGCCGAACACCAGCGCGCCGGCGACGACATAGTTTCCGCACACCGCCGGGCCCATGCAGTAGCCATAGCCGCCGTTGAAACCACCGGTCTGCTCGCCGAGTTTGTCCTCGAACAGCATCGTGCCGTCGGCGACCGACAAGGCGTAAAGCGAGACGAAAGTCGTCGCCATGAACACCACGTCGTTGACGACCGCGGGCGAGCTCAGCCCGGATTCGGTGTCGTTGGTGTAAAGCGGCGGTTTCGCTTTGGTGTAACGTGGCGGATTGCCGGTATCGACCGGCCACGCGTCGGCGAGCGTATCGTAGTCGAGCGCGCGGATGAACGGCGTGTTGGTGGTGTCGATGCCGGCGGCGACGGAGTGATAATTGTTGCCGCCGACGCCGACGAAAATCTTGCGGCTGCCGGGATGGATCGCCGCCGTGCTGTAGATGCCGGAATAGTTCTCGGAGTTGTCGATATCGGAGTCCCGGTTGGCGATACGCGGATTCTGCACATTGTTGTTGGCCTGCGACTCGCTCGGATGCGGATCGACGGTCGGGATCTGGGTCCCGTCATTGTAGGTCGGCAGCAATTGTCGCCATTTGATCGGCGCCAGCGTGTCGGCATCGAGCACGTGAAACGAGCCGTTCTTGCAGCCGACGCCGACGACGCGCCGGGTGCCGAGGTCGAACAAGGTAGGCGAGGCGCCGACATCAATGTCGATATCGCTGTCGCGATAATTGCTCTCGCGCGGCACCTGGTAGAACCCCTTGAATGCGCCGTTTGCCGCGTCGAGCGCGAGCAGCCCATTGGACCAACCGGGCGTCGGCAACCGGCCGTCCATAACACCGTTGCCGGTCGGGCAGTACAATCGGCCGAGCTTCTCATCATAGGCGATGCAGCCCCATACCGAGCAGCCCATCGTCAGCGGCGTTCCATAATACACGGTGAAGCCGGACGGCACCGGAATATCGCGCACGACTTTTTCGGGAAGCTGATTAGGCTGATTGATCCCGTCGCAGACAAACTGATTGGTGCAGAAAATCCAGATGACCTTGCCGGTGTTCGCGTCAAGGCAGAACACAAAGCTGTTGAGGTTGGGATTCTCGCCCTCGCCGACGCCGATGTAAATGCGGCCGTTGACCACCAGCGGCGCCGACCAGCCCGCAGCCGGCGGATTTGGGTCATCCGGATCGAATGATTTTACCGGCTGGTTTTGATCGGTGTCGCGGTTGCGCAGGTCCGTGATCCAGACGGGCGAGAGGTCGGCGGCATTGAGGCAATAGAGCTTGGCGTTGAACCCGACGAAATAAACCTTGCCGTCAACCACGCTTGGCGTACACCCCATGCCGCAGAAACCGTGGGCGTCCCGCTCGTTCGCCGCGATGGGCCAAGTGTACTTGTTGGCCGAGATCGTGCCCGAGGCGAGTTCGATCTTCAGCAGCGTACCGCCGAGATCGCCGATCACCGCGCTGGAATTGGCCACGCCGACGTAAATGAATCCTTCGGTCACCGCCGGCACCGACAAGATTGGCCCGCCGACATTGAGTGTGTGCAGGATGCCGAATTTGCCTGCGGTCAATGCCGCGGCATTGATCGCGCTGCCGGACCCGACATAGCCGGTATGGGCGGGATCGCCGTGATACATCCACCAACCGGTGCTCGTTGCCATTGTCTCACACTCTTTCTCGACAGGGCTCTATTTCGACCGCAGCACCAATGACCAGCTGAAATCGGCGATACCGGCACCGTAGTGGCACTGCATGCAGCTGTTGCCGCCGGCACCGGCGGCGTCGCTCTGCGACTGGAAGAAAGTCTCTTGTGCGGTGTTGACCGCGTTGTTGACCGGGAACGGGCCGCCCGCATCCTGCGGATAGACGCCCTGGTCTTCCTTCGGCTTGAATTGGCTCTGCGGCACCGGCACCGCAGGCCACTGGGTGATGACGAGCTGGTAGTTGGTCCACACCGTCCCGGCGAGCGCGGTGCGATAGCTTTTATTGATGTCGACGGTCGACTGGCCTACCGGCGTCGTCGGGATTGGATTGAGCCGGACGACCTGCGCTTTCAGTCGATCACCCGGCGGCAATTCGTGCTTGCTGTCCGGCCGGTTGGCATAGCCGCCCACGGTCACCGGTTTATCAGTGCCGTTGTTGAGCGTCATGCGGCCGGCCGGCAATGAGCCATCGTCGTTGGGAACGTTGTCGACTTGCTCGAAGCTCGACCAAACCCATTGCGCCAAGCCGTCGACCTTGTGCCCGATGTGGAAACCGATGAGCCCCAACGTGACGTCGCGGCACTGCGGCTGGCGTTGCGAGGTGTCGTAGATCTTGCCTTGCACGGTATAATAGCGCGAGGCGTCGTCGGCCGAAGTCATCTGCTTCCAAGCCGCCTTGAGCATGACCGCGCCTTGCCGATAGGGCTGCGTCGAACTGATCGGCATCGCGATTGGCGCCTTCATCTCGGCTGCCATCAGGTTCTTGGCGAGATAAAGCCCGTTGCTCCGGACGAAGTCGTATTGGTCCTGATTGAAACGGATCTCGTAGTAGACGTAATTGTTGTTCTGATCGACCAGGGGAAAGGAAAACGCCTGGTCGACGTCTTCCAGCAGAGTCCCCGACTTGGCCGCCATCAGCAGGACCTTCGTTCCCACGGCGGCCGGCCCGCACACCGTATCGGTAACGGCCGAACTGGCGAACCCCGCCGGCGGCGCATTGTCGATGCGATAGAGCTCGTAGGCCTCGCGATAGGTGCTCCACACCGTTTGATAGGTCTTGCCGGCCTTGAGGAAAACACTGGGATCGTTGGGGCTTTTCGGCACGCCTCGCTGGTTCGGAACTGCCGGCCAGTTGAGCGCGATGAACGAGCGCCAGGAGAAGTCGTCGAAGTATGGCCGCGCCTGCTCGGGGGTCAAATTCGACGGGACGTTGACCGCGACAGGGAGGATGCCACTTGGCAGCGGGACGGTCGCCGACAATGACGAATTTGCCGCAAGGCCAAACAGCGTGAAGAGAAGAAGCGCGCCGAGCATGAGCTTGACGGCGTCTTGCCGATTGTCCGTGCGAGTCATCGCATCACCCTTGCCGGGCCCGTGGAGTCCGGCTGCGGCGCCGGCATGATCGAGCGATCGTTTATCGTTGCGAGTTGCTCGTCAAGAGTTATTGTCGCTCCGGTTGAATAACTCACGCCGTTCGTCGACCCTGCAGCTGCAGCGCTCAGCATGATCGATGAAGGGAGTTCTTTTTGCCGGCCGCGATGGCCGCGTGATCGCGTTTTTCCGGCCGGTGCACGCGCGGCGGCGGGGTGACGCTTTAGCGCGCGTTGAACAGCGGCGACGACCTCGCCGTCAGCTATACATGATGAAGCTCAAATACGAGCGTGTGCAGGCGTAGCCGGAATCAATCAGGTTCGCCGTATCCCAATCCGGCAGGAAGAAATCGAAGTATATATAGCCGAGCGTGTCGATGAAGATGGTCCGCGATGCGTCCCGGTCGAACACCATATTGGTGGGAGTATTTTGCACGGAACAGACGGCCTCGTACCAATTGTCGATTGCGGTAAGGAAATCGTACTGTTCCTTGGTGATGAGATTCCTTTCCTTGAAATAGGCGGCCGCGGCGCGCTTGCCGCCTGGTCCCTTCATCATTTTACGCGCGTCAGACATGGCCCCGAACATCTTGTTGGCAGACACAAGGTCAAGCTTGTCGCCGCCCACGTCGATGAGCTGACTTTTGGTAAACTGCGCCTCATCGGAGTGACCGATATAGTGGCGTTGCTGTGCCAAAATATCCCATTCCATCATCGTTTCGACGAAGGACGCTTCGGCGCGGCCGAGAGGGGGCTTCGACGCCTTCATGGCCATATGCACGAGCAATTCGAACATGCCCTGTTGATAGGAGGCTAGATCCGCCAGATAAAATCCGAGCGTCTTTTTGTTGGCTTCGCCCGAGTCGAACGCCGAAACGGGGAAGTTGAAAGCGGTGCCGCCGTCGAAAAACAGTCCGGGATAACGCTGGCTGAGTGTTGGATCGGTGAAAGCCCACGGCACGAAGATGAACGGGATCGACATCGATGCCCGCACCGCCTGGGAGATCGGCACGTCCGGCGTGGACTGGGCGCAGAATTCGACGGTCCGGCCAGGCGAGACTTGACGCGAAAAGACGTGCAGATCCTTGAGCAGGCCCGGAGGAAGACTCCATTTCTTCGGGTCGGCAATGACGGCCGCGAGATCGCCAAATGTGGCGTCATAATCCTTGTCCGTGGAGATGAGGAAGCCGAAATATTGGTATATGCGCTGCCTCATCCACGTGAGAAATTTTTCGCCCTTGAGAAACCCGCCGTCCTCCGCGAAGCTGGGGTCGAAATCCACGAAATCCGCGAAGTTTGTCTTTGTCACAACCCCTTCGGCCTCTTCGGCGTTGAGCCCGAGCGCCACCATGGTCGCGAAGATCGCGCCAGCCGACGTGCCGGCCACCCGTTTGACGTCCCCGTAGACAGTGAAAGGATTTGTTGTCTTGTCGCTTCCGAGAAGTTTCACTTCCTCAAGTGCTCGGTAAACGCCCGCGTACGCGGCGCCCAATACGCCACCGCCCTTGAACGCCAGATTTTCAATCGTCTTCATGACACCCTCGCCGCGAACGAATGCGTGAATGGAGGTTGTAATATCACATATCACATCAAAACGCAGCATGACGCCGGGAGCTATCCGGGTAACCCGGGTAAAACCCCGCGATCCATCAGCCCATCTTTTTGTCGCTGAGCCGCCGCGTTGTCCTCGGCGTCGAAATGACCGCTACGTTAGCGGCACCGACCCGACCTGATCCTTGAACGCCTGCCGCGCCGAGACCGCGGCGTACCAGCGCTCGAAATTTTTCAGCGACGGCCGTTCCGGCACCAGCTGCCGGTAGCGATAAGCCATGATGCCGACCGGAATGTCGCCGTAGGAAAACGCATCGCCGGCGAGATACGCGGTTTTCGCCAGCTGCTCGTCCACCATGACCATGGCGGTCGTGGTGTTCTTTTTGCCGGCCTCGATCGCTGCGTGATCGCGCTTGTCCGGCGGCGTGCGGATCAGGCCCCAAAACACCGGCGTGATTGCCGGCCCGGCGACGGACAACTGCCAATCCATCCATTTGCCGGCATTGGCCCGCGTGCGCAGATCGGCCGGTTCGAGCACAGCCGCTTTATGCTTGGCGGCGAGATAACGCACGATCGAGTTCGATTCCCAGAGCAGGAAGCCGTCTTCCTCTTCGAGCGTCGGCACCAGCCCATTCGGGTTCATCGCCAAGTACGCGGCCTCGCGGTTCTTGCCGAACGGCCCGCCGATATCGATGCGCTCGTGCGGCAGGCCCATCTCGCCGACCGCCCACATCACCTTCTGCACGTTCGACGAGGTATTGCGGCCCCAGATTTTGATCACGTTTTTCCTCCCGCCAATGACAATGCTCTACCACCTCTCCCCGCGTGCGGGGAGAGCGTAGGCGTCCTTCGGACGCCGTTCTTAACGCAAAGAACGCCGATCCGAAGGGTCGGCTATGTGAGCGAAGCGAACGAGGGTGAGGGGGCCTCTCCGCGATTCTGAGCTCAGCAGAATATCGGCGGCGTCTCAGTCAGCTCCCTCAATGCCGAGCCCAGCGGAGAGGCCCCCTCACCCCGACCCTCTCCCCGCAAGCGGGGAGAGGGAGTAGTCAATCTAGCCGGCGGGCTTCCTCGGGCAGCATGATCGGAATGCCGTCGCGGATCGGATAAGCGAGCTTGGCCGCGCGCGAGATCAGCTCCTGCTTCTCCGCGTCATATTCGAGCGGACACTTGGTCAGCGGGCAGACCAGGATTTCGAGCAGTTTTGGATCGACGGAATCGGCGGGCGGCGTGGACATCAATGATCTCCGATTTGCCGGCGAACCTACCACGTCCGTCATTGCGAGCGAAGCGAAGCAATCCAGTTCTGCGGCGCCGTACTGGATTGCTTCGTCGCTTTGCTCCTCGCAATGACGAGCTACTGCAGCGGCGTCTCGCCGGATGTCTTGCTTTTCGCGAGCTCGATCTCGGTGACGGCGACCAAAATCTCGGCGCGGGTTTTCAGGTCCGGCGCCTCCAGCATGGCCTGCTTCTCGGCGGCGTCATAGGGCGACATCATCGCCAGCGCATTGACCAGCGCTTCGTTGGGCGCGTTCTCGATGCCTTCCCAATCGGCCTTGAGATTGTTGGCCTTGAGGAAAGACGTCAGCGCGCGCAAGAGTGACTTGCGGTCGACCTCGTCCTCGCCCATGCGCGGGGTGAAGTCGTCGACAAAGGGCTGATAGGTCACCCTGCACTGCCGGTACGGCGTGGTGACGGAGAGCTCCTCCGCAATGCGGAAGCGCGCGACGCCGGTGAGCTGGATCAGGTAGCGGCCGTCGCCGCTTTCCGCGAACTGCGTCATGCGCCCGACGCAGCCGACCTGAAACAGATGCGGCTTGTCCGGATCCGCTCCGGGATGGGTGGGATCGGGCTGGATCATGCCGATCAGGCGGATGCCCGAACGCAATGCGTCGTCGATCATCGCCAGATAGCGCGGCTCGAAAATATTGAGCGGCATCTGCCCGCGCGGCAACAGCAAGGCGCCCGGCAACGGAAATACCGGGATCACATCGGGGACGGCCTCAGGCCCCCTGTAGGCCGTATTCATCGGCATGTCGCACTCCACTCCGCGACGGCGCCGAAGCGCAATGAGCGGGTTGCGCTAGGCGAAGAGGATCGAGGAAAGCCGCTTGCGACCCTCGATGGTGGCTTCGTCGGTCGGACCCCATGCATCGAAAAACTGGACGAGCTGCTTGCGCGCGCCGTCGTCGTTCCATTTGCGATCGCGCCTGACGATGGCGATCAGGTGCTCGAGCGCGTCGGCGCGGCGGCCCTTGCCGTTGAGCGCCAGTGCGAGATCGAAGCGCGCCTGATGGTCGAGCGGATTGGCGGCAACCTTCTGTTCGAGCTCGTCGATCGGTCCGAGCGTCTTGGCCTGCTCGGCAAGCTCGAGCGCGGCGCGGGCCGCGGCGACCGCGGCGTCGTTCTGCTTGGCCTCCGGCACCATGGCGAGCGTCTGTCGCGCCTGATCGAGCGCGCCGGTCTCGACATAGGAACGCGCCAGACCGCCGAGCGCCGGCACATTGGCATTATCCTCGGCGAGAAGCTGCGCATACATCTCGGCGGCGCCGGCGGCATCGCCTTCGGCGAGCGCCGCGTCGGCCGCCTTGAGCAGATCCTGAGCCTCGCCGCCGATGCGATCCTTGGTCAGCCGCTCGAGGAACGCGACGACCTGGCTTTCCGGCAGCGCCCCCATGAAGCCGTCGGCCGGCTGGCCGTTGACGAAGGCGATCACGGCGGGGATCGACTGGATGCCCATCTGGCCGGGGATCGCCGGATGGTCGTCGATGTTCATCTTGACGAGTTTGACCTTGCCCTTGGCCGCCTTCACGGCCTTCTCCAGGACCGGGGTGAGCTGCTTGCACGGCCCGCACCAGGGCGCCCAGAAATCCACCAGCACCGGCTGGCGCTTGGATTCCTCGACGACGTCTTTGACGAAGGCTTGCGTCGTCGTGTCCTTGACGAACGCGTCCGCCGTTGCGGTTTCAGCTTGCTGCAGCATGTTTCCTTGCCCTGGACCCCGAACCATGAACCCGGCAGGCCAAAACCTGCCCCGTTCGCCTGATTAAATGGGAAGAAATCGGGCGAATGCAATCAGGGTTCCCCGGCGGGCGCCCCCGAGACAGCCTCGACGCGGGGCGGATGTCCCGTCGCCGCGAGGAATTTGAGCAGTCCCTGCCGCGAAATCGTCGTCGTCCCGGTATTCACCAGGGGATGAAAATTGAGCACCTCGTGCGCCATCATGGCGGCGTCGAGCACCACCGTGACGCGGCCGGCCGCGTCATTGATGGCGGCGAACGGGGTGACCGAGCCGGGCTCGACGCCAAGCAGCTCACGCATCAGCTCGGCGGAGCCGAACGAGAACCGGCCGGTCGCGCCGAGGAGCCGGTGCAGCGATTTCAATTCGATCGCTGCATTTTCGAGCGTCACCACCAGGAACGCGGTGCCCTTTTTGTCGCGCAGGAACAGGTTCTTGGTGTGTCCGCCGGCAATCGTGCCGCGCAATTCGCGCCCCTCGTCCACGGTGAAGACCGCCGGATGGGTGACGGTCTTGTGGGCGATGCCAAGCTTATCCAGGTAGGCGAAAAGGTCGTCCGGCGCGGCAGGCATTAACGGTTTCATAGGCCGCCCCGGCCAAGGTTGCCAAGCCGGCCGCTCTTTGGCATAGCAATGCGGCTGTCCGGTTAATTAACCGGACAGCCGCTTACCCTTCTCGGATGCGGGTGTAGCTCAGGGGTAGAGCACAACCTTGCCAAGGTTGGGGTCGAGGGTTCGAATCCCTTCGCCCGCTCCAAACAAAATCAATGACTTAGGTGATATTCACCAACTCCGTCTTTTGGCTGGGGGTAACACCGGAGTAACGACGGTTGCGGGATTGGAACGCAGACCCATGTTCCGCCGACCGGAATGACGCCATGGCCAGATCACGCAAAAGTCGTTCGTGACGAAATTCGGCCAGACGCGACGACTGCCAAACCCGATCACTGCACATCGCGATCGAGCACGTGTCAGCTCTGGTGTTGCGGCCTTAAGCTTGATGACGAAGAAGAACTGTATTGCGGCACTATTCTTGAAGATCAGCTCGCAGACTCGCGGGCGACGCTCGCCAGTTCATAATCCCACGCGAAAAATGCGATAGCGACAAAGGGTCCGGTCGGCAGAGGACGGCGGATGAAGCACGTCGTCATCAGCTCGCCCGGAATGCTCGGTTGGCCATGGTGAGTCTGTAAATGAGCTTCTTATAGGACCAAATCGAGAAATGGCAGCTCGGCAATTGGGCCCCGGAGAAAACCTTTTCAACGTCAATCTCGGCATCTCAAATTCGATCTCGATTTCGGCGCCTACGGGAATGTCTTTGGTGATGCCACAGTTCGGGCAAGATGTGATCTCCCGCACCATTCGCGATCGATTGGGACGAGCTTTAAGGCGCACCACAGGGCTTCGACAGTGCTCGCAAAAACCATATCGATTTGAACTCGATGACAGAAGCTTCTCCAAGCCAGATGCCGAGAAGCTCCGTTTGGGCTAAATCGCGTAATATTTGCCGCCGCAGGGCATCGTCGACATTAGTCGCCATGCTCTTTTCCGAAGAAGGCTTTAAACGGGGATTTGCAACGTATGTCGGGTCAGGTGATTTGTTCCTTGTCTGAAGGCGCTCGATGATCGTTTGTATGAAGCGGGTGGATTGCGATTTTTGATCAGCATCGCCTGAAGCGGCAGACTTCCGCCCTTGAGATGGCGATGCGATCGGGATTCGAGATCGCGCCGGCTCAGTTGGCAACGTATAGTCCGGATCGCCGACAATGCACGTGAGAAGTCCATGACTGATAGCGGCCTCAGACCGGTTGAATTGAGCCACTGCCTTACCGATCGGCATGCCATTGATGACATGGTTGCCAAGAGTTGTAGCGGTCGAGGCTGTCGATATGATCGTATCCCAGTGGCAGATGGAGACTCCAAACTTTGCGTGCTGACAAATTTGAGCAGCGAGGCTGATTTTGGGGTCCGCTGTTCCACCTCGAATCCGAAGCGTGCGACACGAGTCCAACACGATCAGACGGGCTTCCAGTGCATGGATGGGAATGAGGCGACCCTCGCGTTGCGCCTGTGTTACGCTCATTGCTTGCCGATGGCAGAAGCCGGTTTTGATACACCGTGGCGGCAATTCAGTTTTTATCGCAGTCGTTTCGGCAAACGGACATAGGGTTGCGTTTTCGGACAGATAAGCATCAATGCCATCGCTGTGTGTCCTCAACCAAAGCAACCGCGCACGAGCAGACAGCAATTCGCAAACCACGCGTGAATCAGCAAGAGCTCCGAGGATAATCCGCTCTTCCGTCGCAACGATCTCCATATTGGAACCGGCGAACGTCAGCACATCGGAGCCGCTGGGCTGGCTTTGAAGAAGCAGCGCGGCCGCCCGGAGTTTTGCCTGAAGTATGAGTTCCTCTCGGTTCGAGCCAATTATCAAGCCAGGAGCTGACTTCGCGCTATTCCGGCCGGAGGATTGGTAAAGGTAGTTCGAGCAGCTCACCGTCAAACGAGTCGTAAGTTCCAACGACGACTGCCGGCCGGCAACCCTCCATCAATTGATGCGGCTGATCTACTGTTGTCCAGCTGCGACCCGTCAAATGCGCGTAGATCCGGGCTGCTTCTTTGCCGTGCTTGCCGATACCACTCACAGTGCCATTACGGTTGCCAAAGGCGCGCGCCCGCGTACCCTCAACCATCTTCATGGAAGAATTATGCAGAGCCGCCACTGCCTCGAGGCTGGATTGCTCCTCTCGCGAGACTATTGACCAGATCGGCTTTCCGTCGGGCGCGAATAAGAACTCGTTTTCAATGGCGTAACGGACGGGAAGCACTGGCGATGTGCCGTCGTTCACTGCTTTAGCTCTCAGCTTCGCCGCTTGAATCTAACTCGTTCCATATCCATCCTCAGAATACATCGCGTTATTCACGCGGTATATAAAGTCGTGGCTGACGTGGCGTCGGGGAGGACACCGAGCTTTTACGACAACTAAGATTGCTGCCGATCCGCCTCGAATTCATGCGCGCTCGCGAGCATCAACTGACTTGGCTCTTGACAATTCAGTGATGACCGCTCGATAAATACAACTGTAAGAAAGCTTTACGAGGTGCACTCATGGCAGACGAAGGCAACGCGGACAAGCCGATCACGATGCTCAAGATAAGCGATGAAGTAAGAGCTTTGCTCGCCGAGAAGGCGGAACATTTGGCGGCGTTCCAAGAAGCGCAAGCGGATGCGCTCAAGAAATCGGCCACAGTCGAGCGACAAAACGGCAAGCTCATAGCAGTCGGGTTTACAGCGAATTCCGTCGCCGGCTGGTAGTTCGAAGCGGTGGCAATCGCGGTCACCGTTCTGGTCTTCGAACGCAACGGCGCCACTGGCGTGATCGCACGCTGCTGCGGCGCAGCTGTTGCTGGCGGGTGGGATTAGCGGATTCAGCCGAAATGGCCGGCCCGATGACAGGCTCCGTGTCGGGCTCGGAATTGCATTCTGCGGCCCTGCGAGCAGGCACTAAGCTGGTTTCACCTCGCGGAACCACGACGGGAATTTGCCGGCAAGCCGTGGGATCAAGCCATGGGATCAAGCCGTGGAATCCCGGCCTATGCCCTTGCCCAGGTCAGAGCCCGCCGGTGGTTCCGCTGTGGCACACCGCCACTATTTGCGTTCACAAAATTTGGTGTTGCTATCGTTATCTCCGGCAGTCCGACAAACATCGGACCCGCAGCATTGATCGTCGGAATTGCAGGACCGCTCGCGATTGATGCATGTTCTTCCATCATTGCGCTTTGCACATGCTAAAAATATTAGAGTTGGGCTCTTGATATAAGCTCCGTCGGGTTTGAATTCCGTCCGGCCATGAGTGTTGTGATAGTATGTACTCGGACATTGGCGTTGCGCGTTCGCATCGTGCATGAACGCCGCGCCAAGGACAATGAACGCAGCGACGCCCGTGACAACTCTCATGCATGTGGACAAAATCATAACATCATCTCCTCAATGATTTGTAGAATTAGGTAGGCGAAGCCGGGTCTCAACAAAAACGCATCGTTCGCGTAACGCGATCAATGACACCCGGAGCAGCAACGATTACCGAGATACGCTCAAAGCATTTCCTGTTGCATACAGGGATTGTCGAAGAAGTCTCCCTAAAACGAATGCTCAAGAATCTCGCTGTTTGCGGTTGTGGATAGGCGGGCTTCGCCTGCACCTCGGAATGGCGGGGTAGTTTTTGCCGGTGCCGCAGATCGTGTAAGCTCGCGCCGCGATCCGCGCCCGGCCTACTACCGGCCAAGCGCCAAGAATAAAGAGAGCCATCATCACCCCGCGCCTGATCCCCCTCCTCCTGCTCTGGCTGTCCGGCGCGTGTCTGCGGATTACCGTGCTGGCGACGCCGCCGGTCATTCCCGCGCTGCACGCCGACCTGCATCTGTCGGAGACGCAGATCGGCTGGCTGTCGAGCCTGCCGTCCATGATGTTTGCGATCGCGGCGGTGCCGGGCTCGCTGTTGATCGCGCGGGTCGGCCTTATCCCGGCTTTGCTGGTCGGATTGCTGCTCACCGCGCTCGGCGGCGCGGCGCGCGGCGCGATGGCGGACGCGACGTTTCTTTTTGCCTCGACCGTCGTCATGGCGGCCGGCGTCGCGATCATGCAGCCGATATTGCCGCCGCTGGTGCGGGCCTGGTTTCCGAAGCGCATCGGCTTCGCGACGGCGGTTTATACGACCGGACTTCTCATCGGCGAAATCCTGCCCGCGGCGCTGACCATTCCGCTGGTGCTGCCGCTGATCGACGATAGTTGGCGGCTGAGTTTCGCGGTCTGGTCGATTCCGGTTTTGCTGACGGCGGCTGATCGTTGCCGTCTACGCGCAACGACTCGACGGCGCCAAAAACCCGCGCCCGCGGCAAATCGCTTGTGGTGGCCCGACTGGCGGCGGCCGCTGATCTGGCAGCTCGGCCTGATCTTCGGCAGCGTCAACACGATCTACTTCGTCAGCAACGCGTTCCTGCCCGATTATGTGATCGCCCAAGGCCGTCCCGACCTGGTCGGTGCCGCGCTCACGGCACTCAATGTCGGCCAATTGCCGGCGGCTTTCTTGCTGCTGGGTCTGGCGGGACCGCTGGTGACGCGGCCATGGGCCTATGCGGCGACCGGCCTGGCCTCGCTCGCCGCGCTGATCGGCATGGTGACGTCGCACGGCGTGGGGATCGTGGTCTTCGCAGGCCTGCTCGGCTTCACCAATGCGCTCACGCTGACCTTGGCGCTGGCGCTGCCGTCGATGCTGAGCGCGCCCGACGACGTGCACCGCACCTCGGCCGGCATGTTCACCATCAGCTACAGTTGCGCCATGCTGCTGTCGATCGTCGGCGGCTGGCTGTGGGACTTCACCGCCATGCCGGTCGCGAGCTTCGCGCCGGTCGCGCTCTGCGCCATCGTCATTGTCGTCTTGGCATCGACGGTGAAGAATGCGCGGCAATGACGGCCAAACCCGCGGGAGCGTGGTGAACTCGCGCGCGTGTCGTCAGCACAACGATCAGCAGCGACGTCGCAATGCAGGCGGCGCCGACGAAACCAAGCGCTTCGGGCGAACCGTGGGCAACAGTAGCGGACCCGATCGCCGCGCCGAGAGCGAAACCGCCGAACATGAACGACGCATTGAGTGACAGCACGACCGAAGCGAGCTTGACACCGGCGAGGCCGATGAGCCTGGTCTGCTGCGCCGGGAAGAATGACCAGGCTGCCAAGCCCCACACCACAATTGCGGTCAGCACGGGCACGCGCGCTTCGGCGGGCGAAAGCCCATAGGCGCCGGCGGACATGGTCACGAATGCCAAGGCAAGCAGCGAAAGGCTGGTGACGATCACGCGCTTGGATCCCAGGCGGTCGGTCAGCGTGCCGCCGGTGGTGACGCCAATTGCTGCAGATATGCCCCATGTGAACAGAACCAGTCCCACATGAGAGCCGCTGATTCCGACCGCCTGCGCAAGGAACACCGAGAGATATGTGTAGACGGTGTAAGCACCGGTCGCCCACAGCAGCGTAACCAGCAGAGCGAGCAACACAGGCTTCTGCCGCAAGACGGCGAGCCGCTCGCTCAGACGCGCCACCGGCAGATTTGCGCCGACGTCGCGCGCCAAGGAAACCGCAAGCCCCACGGTGGCAAGCAATGCCAACGAGCCTACGATGGCGAAGGTCACGCGCCATCCAAAACCATGTCCGACCAATGCGCTCAGCGGCACGCCCAATGCGACGGCCACGGACGTCCCGCCAGTGACGATGGCCAAGGCCCTGCCCCTGTGCTCGGGCGGCACGATCGCGCCCGCCAAGGCGTTGGCATTCGGCACATAAAGTCCGGCAAGCAGCGCCAGCAGAACCCGCGCGAACATAAGCGTCCAGTAATTGGGGGCGCATGCGGCAACCACGTTGGCCATGGTGAATCCGGCCATTGCGGCGATCAGAAGATTTCGCCGGCTGATGCCGCCGGTCAGCGCGGTGAGGATCGGCGAACTGAAGGCATAAGACAGCGTGAAGACCGTTATCAATTGCCCCACCGCAACGATGCTGTGCGACAGGTCGGATGCCAGCTGCGGCAACAGCGGTGCAATCATGAAGCCTTCGGTGCCGACGGCGAAGGTTCCGAGCGCCATGCAAAGCAGCAACCGCATCGGGTGATGGACGATGGTGTCGAGTGTTCATGGCCAGCTCCTTATTTCCGGTCCGCCTTGGGTCTAAGATGGTCGGTCATCTTAAGCAGTGAGCAAAAAATGAGTGCATCCTCGTGTGGCATTTGATCAGGCCAGAATTTGCTCGAAAGCGAACGTCATGAACCTGTCGAAGGGAGCGCGGCTTCGCTCCACGCGAGCGCGTAACAACGTCCCTTCGTAGGCGTCCAGAAGGAACGCCGCGAGGTCGCCGGCGCGCGCTTTAGAAGTGATTGATCCCTCGGCTTGAGCGTCCGAGATTGCGACTTCGAGATCTTTCGTCCATTTGGTGAAGAGCTGTGCGAGGCTGTCACGAACAGCCGGACTTTGGTTCGCCAGTTCAGCGCTGAAATTGCCCAACAGACAGCCGCGCGTGAACTTCGAGGCGATGAACATGTCGTTCAACGCGGCAAAATGTGTTCGCAGACGTTCAAGCGGGCGGACGGTCTTGTCGGTCAGCACCGCTCGCCGCGTACTCCCCACCCCGTAGCGCTCGACGATTTCCACACCGAGCGCGTCTTTGCTTTCGAAATGATTGTAGAACGAGCCCTTTGGTACGCCCGCGACTTCGGTGATTTCCTGCACGCCGACGCCGTTGAATCCCTTCTCGAGCAGGGTCTTCAGCCCTGCCTGGATGAGTTTTTCCTTGGTGTCGTGCTTTGCCATGACCCTTTAATATGACCGGTCGTCTTAAATGTCAAGCGACGACGCAATGAAAATAAAAATCACGTCTTATCAATGCCTTATGGCGGGGACGCCAATTCTTGATTTGTCGTGCACCGCACCTCGGCCGGCATGTTCACCACCAGTTACAGTTGCGCCATGCCGCTGTCGATCGTCGGCGGCTGGCTGCGGGATTTGACGGCCATGCCGATCGCGAGCTTCGCGCCGGTCGCGCGGTGCGCCATCGTCATTGTCGTCTTGGCGTCGACGGTGAAGAATGCGCGGCAATGAGGTGCGAAACCGGGAGGGTGGTGTGAGGTCGGTGAGGCTCGTTGCCGCGTTGACGTTTGTCGCTTTGCTCGCAGCGCCGGCCCGCGCCGAAATTTTTCCGGATCATCCCGTCCGCCTGATCATTCCCTTTGCGCCGGGCGGCAGCATCGACACGCTCGGCCGCATCCTCACCGACAAGCTCTCCACCCTATGGGGACAGTCGGTGTTCATCGAGAACCGCGCCGGCGCCGGCGGCACGGTCGGCTCGTCGGTGGCGGCGCAGGCCGCGGCCGACGGCTACACGATCGTTTTCGGCGGCCAGTTCATGGCGGCGAACGTGACGATCGCGCCTTCGGCGAATTTCGACCCGGTCAAAAGTTTTGCGCCGGTGATCCTGGTGGCGACCGGCCAGGACGCCTTGATGGTGCCGGCGAACTCGCCGTTCCATTCGGTCAAGGACGTCGTCGATTACGCCAAGGCGCATCCGGGCGAGCTCACTTACGCCTCGCTCGGCATCGGCTCGAGCGGCCAGCTCGCCTCGACGCTGTTCAGCGAAGTCACCGGCATCACCTTGCAGCACGTGCCGTATAATTCCTTCAGCCAAGCCGTCACCGATGTCTCGGCCGGCCGCATCTCGGTGTGGCTGACGACGCTCGGCGGCTCGATCGGCCACATCCAGGCCGGCAAGCTGCGCGCGCTCGCGGTGTCCGGGCCGACGCGCGCCGCGCAGCTGCCCGACGTGCCGACCTTCGACGAGCTCGGCGTCGCCTATGGCAACGACACCAGCTGGTACGCGCTGTTCGCACCGGCCGGCACGCCGCCCGCCGTCATTGCCAAGATCAATGCCGACACCAACAGAATCCTCGCCGACGCCGACATGAAGGAGCGCGCGACAAAACTCGGCTTCCGCCTGGTCGGCGGCTCGCCCGAACAGCTCGGCGCGCATCTGAAGAGCGAGATCGACAAATGGGCCAAGGTCGCCAAGGCGGCCGGGCTGGAGCCGAAATAAAAGTTAGAAGCCGACCGCGAGCCCGCCATGGGTGCGCGGATCGGCGGCGCCGGCGAACCCATCCGGCGTGACGACGATGGAATTGACCGAGGTGAACGTCCCGGTCGGCACGACCTTGTCGCCGCGCGCTTGCAGCGCCGCGATCAGATCGGGCGAGACGCCGGGCTCGGCGAACACCTGGTCGGGCATCCATTGATTGTGAATGCGCGGCGCCGACTCCGCGCTGGCGATGTCCATGCCGCGGTCGATCACGTCGACCACCACCTGCAGCACCGCGGTGATGATGCGGCTGCCGCCCGGCGAGCCGGTGACCAGGAACGGCTTGCCGTCTTTGAGCACGATGGTCGGCGTCATCGACGACAGCGGCCGCTTGCCCGGCCCCGGCGCGTTGGCTTCGTAGCCGATCAGCCCGTAGGCGTTCGGCGCATCCGGCTTCACGGCGAAATCGTCGAGCTCGTTGTTGAGCATGATGCCGGTGCCTTCCGCGACCAGCCCGACGCCGTAGCTGAAATTGAGCGTATAGGTGTTGGACACCGCGTTGCCGAAGCTGTCGACCACGGAGAAATGCGTGGTGTTGCGGCCTTCGGGCTGAACGGCGCCGCCGGCGCGGATCGCGCTCGCCGGCGTCGCATGCTCCGGATCGATGGTGGCGCGCCAGGTGGCGGCGTAGTCCTTGGAGATCAGCTTTTCGACCGGCGCCTTGACCTTGTCGGGATCGCCGAGGAACAGCGCGCGATCCGCATAGGCGCGCTTCATGGCTTCGACCATGAGATGCGCCGCCTGGCCGTCGTCCTGGTGGCCGAGATCGTAGCCTTCGAGGATGTTGAGCATCTCGATCAGCTCGACGCCGCCCGATGACGGCGGCGGCATGGAGACGATGTCGTAGCCGCGATAGGTGCCGCGCACCGGCGTGCGCTCGAACGCGGCATAGCCTTTCAGATCGTCGGCGGTCATGACGCCGCCCGCGGCCTGCACGGCGGCGGCGATTTTGTCGGCGATCGGGCCGTCATAGAACGCGTGCGGCCCGTCCTTGGCGATGGCTTCGAGCGTATCGGCCAGATCGCTTTGCACCAGAGAACCGCCAAGCGCGAGCGCCGTGCCGTCGGGTTTGAGAAAGATTTTTGCCGAAGACGGCCAGCGCTTGAGCCGCGCCAGCTCGTTGGCCGACATATCGGCGATGTCGTCCGTCACCGGCATGCCATCGCGCGCCAGCTTGAGCGCCGGCGCGATCAGGTCGGCGAGCGTGAACCGGCCCGAGCCGTATTGCCGCGCGGCGAAAGCGAGACCCTCGACCGTGCCCGGCACGCCGATGGCGAGCGCGGAGTCGCGCGATTTTTGCGGGTCGGCGTTGCCTTCCGCATCGAGAAACGTTTTATCCGTGATCGCCGCCGGCGCGGTCTCGCGATAATCGATCGCGGTATCGTTGCCGGAAGCCTGGTGGATCATCATGAAGCCGCCGCCGCCGAGATTGCCGGCGCGCGGATAAGTCACGGCGAGCGCAAAGCCGACGGCGACCGCGGCGTCCACCGCGTTGCCGCCTTGTTGCAGAATGTCGGCGCCGATGCGCGCCGCGATCGCCTCCTGCGCCACCACCATGCCGTTCTTGGCGACGACCGCCTGGGCGTGGCCGATCTGATCGTCGCTTCGCGCTGCGATCGGCAGCGTAAATGCGCCGACAAGCGCAAAGGATGCGAGGCAAAGGATCGAACGTCGATGCAACATTGCGCGGACGGGACCTGCGGCTTTCACAACATCGACGGCAAGACGCGGTCAGGCGGGCGGTGGCCGTCCATGAAGGTCTTGATGTTGACGATGACCTTTTCGCCCATGTCGTTGCGGCCTTCGACGGTGGCCGAGGCGAGATGCGGCAGCAGCACCACCTTGCCGGCGCGTGCGAGCTTGACGAGCTTTGGGCTCACCGCCGGCTCGTGCTCGAAGACATCCAGGCCGGCGCCGGCGATCTCTTCCGCTTCGATCAGGCGGGCGAGCGCGTTCTCGTCGATCACTTCGCCGCGCGCGGTGTTGACGATGTAAGCCTCGGGCCGGATCAGCTTGAGCCGGCGCGCCGACAACAGGTGATAGGTCGCCGGCGTGTGCGGGCAATTGATGGAAATAATGTCCATGCGCGCCAGCATCTGGTCGAGGCTCTCCCAGTAGGTCGCGTGCAATTCCTCCTCGGCGCGGCGCCGCCATGCGGCGGCGATCGTGATAGTGGATTTTCAGGCCAAAAGCCTGCGCGCGGCGCGCCACCGCCTGGCCGATGCGGCCCATGCCGACGATGCCCAGGCGCTTGCCCCAGATGCGATGGCCGAGCATCCAGGTCGGGCTCCAGCCGGTCCATTCCTGGTTGCCGGTGAGCACCTGGGCGCCTTCGGCCAGGCGCCGCGGCACGGCGAGGATCAGCGCCATGGTCATGTCGGCGGTGTCTTCGGTGAGCACGCCGGGCGTGTTGGTGACGGTGATGCCGCGCTGCACGGCGGTCGCGACGTCGATATTGTCGACGCCGTTGCCGAAATTGGCGATCAGCTTCAAGCGCTCGCCCGATTGGCTGAGCACGGAGCGGTCGATGTGATCGGTCACCGTCGGCACGATGACGTCGGCGGTCTTGGCGGCGGCGACCAGCTCGGCATGGCTCATCGGCTTGTCGTCGGCATTGAGGCGGGCGTCGAACAATTCGCGCATGCGCATTTCGACGCTGTCCGGCAGCCTCCGGGTGACCACGACAAGCGGCTTTTTGCCGGACGCCATTGACTGCCTCTTACGCAAACCGACCCGCGACGAGCGGCCCGGAAATGCGGCCGGATGCCGGCCGCATCGGCCCGTTCAGGTCTCTTTAACCGCCCTCGCCGACACTGGAACGGGCAGGTGGATCATCAAATCTCTCTACCAGATGGCTGCGCTCCGACAAAGCGCGCTGGGGTTCCCCTGGCGTGCCTCACGTTTTGCAACAGGACCGGGCCTGTCGCGATGACAATGCGACGCGGCAGGCTGATGGCCGGGTGGGCTCGGGCCGCGATCGTGGCGCCGCTGGCGCTGACGCTCGCCGCCGGCGCGGTCCGGGCCGGCAGCGACAGCACGACGAGCGGATTGCCGGTGCCGCGCTTCGTCAGCCTCAAGGCCGATCGGGTCAATGTGCGCGGCGGGCCGGACAAGGACCACGACGTCACCTTCATTTATACGCGGGTCGGCTGGCCGGTCGAGATCACCGCCGAGTTCGAGAACTGGCGCCGCATCCGCGACTCCGACGGTACCGAGGGTTGGGTCTATCACTCGCTGCTGTCAGGCAAGCGCATGGCGGCCGTGCAATTGAAATCGAAAACCGACCTGGCGCCGATCTACGCCAACCCCGACGCCAAGAGCGCGGTGACGGCCCAATTGCAGGTCGGCGTGCTGGGAACGGTCAAGCGCTGCACCGGAAAATGGTGCCAAATCGCCGGCGACGGCTTTGACGGCTGGATCGAGCAGAACGAGCTGTGGGGCGTTTATCCGGACGAGAAGGTCGAGTAACCCGGCGCCCGGCAAGCCTACCTGGACACGCAGTTGTGCGCTAAGAAATTGCGCTTTTAAGTAAGGACCTTTATCCGTAGGTTGCCTCCGTCTTTCGAGCCCAGGCAGCAAACGTGGCCGATATTTTTATCAGTTATTCGTCGCGGCATCGCGACCTCACGCGCGACCTTGCCGTTGCGATTGAAGCACATTTTGGGGAGGGCTCGGTCTGGTGGGATCAAGCGGGGCTGCGCGGCGGCGATCGATTCAGTCCTGAAATCACCCGCGCGCTGGATGATGCCAAGGCCGTCGTGGTGGTTTGGACGGACGGCGCTGTTTCTTCCGATTGGGTCTATGCCGAGGCGGTTCGCGCGGCTGCCCAGCGCAAAGTGGTGACCGTCCGCGCGGCCGACCTCGATCCGAGCCTTATCCCGCTGCCCTTCAACGTCTTCCACACCTGCCTGGTCCACGATACCAACGCGGTACTTGATGCCATCACCAAGCGACTACAGGGTGAGGCGTCTCCCCTTCCTGCAGCGTTGCCGGGAAAAGGATATCGCGGCTTCCTCCTCGATCCGAAGCAGGAAGCGCTGCCGGCCCACGCGCTCGCAACACGGCCGGCCTCACTGCTCCTCGCGAAGCACCGGCTCGTGCCGTTCAACGACATTCATGGCATCCGCGACGGCTTCGTTCGCTGGGCAACTGAAATGCAGCCGCAGGCGATGGGACGGGCCGCGCTCGGCCGCCTCGTTCACGCCTCGGCCGGACTCGGTAAGACCCGCGCCTTGATCGAAATCGCCGACGAACTGGCACGGACCCATGGATGGCTTGCTGGTTTTGTACCGCGTGACGTTCGGGGCACGGGACGAGAATTGTCCGAGGGAGCACTGGAGCGCCTCATCCTCAGCGGCCGCGATGCGAAAGGCTTGATGCTGATCGTCGACTACGCCGAAGCCCGCCAGGAGGACGTGGTCTGGCTCGCTGATCGATTGATCAGGCGCAACGAAGCGGCGAAGCCGGCCCGTCTCGTGCTGATCTCGCGTGGCTCCGGCGTGTGGTGGCGCGAGCTCGTCCTCAAAAACCAGAGCTTGCAAGAGCTGTGCAGCCTCGGCGGCGATGCCTATGACGAGTTCGAGATTCCCGAGGACATCGAGCTGCAGGACCGGCGAGACTTGTTTGAGGCGTCGGTAAGCGCCCTCTCGAAGTATCGAAGTGTCGCTTCAACAAAGCCGCCCGAGACTCCGTCCGCCGAGCTCCTGCAAGCAATCGAAACGGAGAGCGACTACGACCGGCCGCTCGCCGTGCAGATTGCGGCCCTTCTGTATGTTGCCGGAGTCGATGCAGCGGACGGCCGCCAGGGCATGGCGGGCCTGCTCGATCGGATTCTCGGCTTGGAATACGATCACTGGGACAAAACGCTCAATATTGCCGGGCAAACGAATTGGCAGGCCGCGATAAAAAATGGCGTCGCCCAGGTAACGCTCGTCGGCCATGTCGACGGTGCTGCAGCAGCGGAAGCGCTCATCGACCGCGACCCGCTGTTTCACAATGCCACGGATATCGACGTGCACCGCGTGCGTCGCGCTCTGTCCTTGATATTTCCCGGCGAGGACGACGGGCTTGTCGAACTTGAGCCGGACCTCATCGGCGAACACCACGTGACCGATGTGATCACCGACACGCTGGTCGATGCCTGCCTCGACTGGGCCGGCGACGACCGCGAGCGGCGCCAGCATATCTTAACCGTGCTCAATCGTGCGACCCGAGCGGAGCATGGGGTGAACGCAAACCGCGCCGCGGCGCAGCTTGCTCGACTGGTGCGAACGCAAGCCGCGGCGCTTGGCGGCGACCTGGTCAAAGTGGCTTTCGAGACGCCGGGACGGCTTCTCGACCTCTGTCCTGCTTTGGAGACGCAACTCGACGGCCTCGACGACTCGGAGCTTGCAGCGATCGACGCGGAGCTACCGATCCAATCGCTGACCCTGATGGTACTGTCGCTGTCCGTTGCGTCGCGACGCGCGGACCTAGCCCGTGAGTCGGACGCCACCGGCGAGGCGGCTGATGTCCCACCCAACATGCGCGAGAAAATCCTGGGTCACCTCGCTGCGCGGCTGGGCACGCTCGGCATCCGCCTCTCCAATCTCGGGCACCGTGAGGAGGCACTGGCTGCAAGCCAAGAGGCTGTCGACATCAGAAGGCGGCTTGCGCAAACGCGACCCGACGCCTTCCTCCCCCATTTAACCAACAGTCTGAATAACCTCGGCATCCGCTTCGCCAACCTCGGACGCGCCGAGGAGGCGCTGGCCGCAGGCCAAGAGGCCCTCGACATCTATCGGCGCCTCGCGCAAACGCGGCCCGACACCTTCCTCCCCCATCTCGCTGCCAGCCTGACTAACCTCGGCGCGCACTTCTCCAAACTCGGGCGCAGCGAGGAGGCACTGGCCACAACCCAAGAGGGCGTCGATATCAGAAGGCAACTCGTGCAAGCGCGACCCGAAGCCTACCTGCCCGATCTAGCCAAGAGCTTGAATAACCTCGGCAGAGACCTCTATGACGTCGGACGCCGCGAAGATGCGCTGGCTGCGATCCAAGAGGCCGTCAACATCAGAAGGCATCTCGCGCAAACACGACCCGACGCCTTCCTCCCCGATCTCGCCAGGAGCCTGAATAACCTCGGCGTCCAACTCTTCAACCTCGGGCGCCACGAAGAGGCGCTGACTGCAAGCCAACAAGCGGTCGACATCAGAAGGCCCCTCGCGCGAGCGCGGCCAGACGCCTTCCTCCCCGATCTCGCCACGAGCATCAGCGTGATGTCCGACGTGTTGGCAGCGCTCGGCCGACATGAGGAGGCAGCACAAGCGTCAGTTCAGGCGCTTGAATTGCTTGCGCCATTCGTGGAACGGTACCCGCAAACCTACGAGGGTCTGGCACGCACAATTTGTGCCGATATCGTGCGATACAGCGAAGCGGCAGGGCAGACGCCAAACATCGCACTGCTTGCACGGATTGAGAGAGCGCTCGGCAACGACGAAGCGATCGAGGCAAGAACGGACTGAAGCTTACCCCTGCTTCCTCCGCAGCCTCACCACCACGTCGATCCGCGCGATCTCATAACCCTCCGGCGCCACCGGCGCCTTGCCGACGAGAACGTCGGTCGAGGGGATGTCCATGAGATCGTTCTGGTCTTCGATGAAGAAGTGGTGGTGCTCGGAATTGTTGGTGTCGAAATAGGCTTTTGAGCCGTCGACGGCGACCTGGCGCAGCAGGCCCACTTCGGTGAACTGGTGCAGCGTGTTGTAGACGGTCGCGAGCGACACCGGCACTTTGGCGTGGGTGGCTTCCTCGTAGAGCATTTCCGCGGTGACGTGGCGGTCGCCCTTGGCGAACAGGATCCAGCCCAGCGCCATGCGCTGGCGGGTCGGGCGCAAGCCGACTTCGCGGAGCTTCTCCTTGACGTCGTGCCAGGGGCAGCCGGTGCGATCGGCGCGGCCCGGCGCCGGCGGCAGCTGGAGGGTCGGCCCGGGAAGCCCGGCGGGAAGCGGACGCGCAGAGATAGGCGACTGTGTCATGGCGTTACCCACTGCCCCATCCGGGGCCAGCAAGATTGTTGCAAGTGAAATCATTATACGCCACGCTGCGCCCGCTGCAACTGTCCCGGCAATACGCCGCGGGGATGGCTTACCCCCACCGCGGCAGCGCGGCGCGGGGGTGCGGCTTTGCCACAATGCCCCAATATGTTAGGGATTCAGCCGGGTGATCAGCCGGGGCGGAGCGTAAATACGGATGCAGGATCGCCGTTCGAACTTCGACTATGAGGACCTGCTGGCCTGCGGGCGGGGCGAGCTTTTCGCCGCAGGGCCCGCAATTGCCGCTGCCGCCCATGCTGATGTTCGACCGCATTTCCGAAATCGCGGAAGTCGGCGGCGAATACGGCAAGGGCCTGGTGCGGGCGGTGCTCGATCTCAAGCCCGACCTCTGGTTCTTCCCCTGCCACTTCAAGGGCGACCCGGTGATGCCGGGCTGCCTCGGGCTCGACGCGCTGTGGCAATTGCTCGGCTTCTTCCTCGGCTGGCTCGGCTCGCCCGGCAAGGGCCGCGCGCTCGGCATGGGCGAGATCAAGTTCTCCGGCCAGGTGCTGCCGACCATGAAGAACATCGTCTACGGCATCGACATCAAACGCGTGATGCGCTCGAAGCTCGTGCTCGGCATCGCCGACGGCTGGCTCTCGGCGGACGGTTCGGTGATCTATCGCGCGCTCGATCTCAAGGTCGGTCTGTTCCGCGACGTGGAGCCGCAGCCGAACGAAGCGTGAGCGCCGAGCATGATCCCGAAAAGTGGCACCGGTTTTCGGATAAGATCATGCTCAAACTGAGATTTCGAGGCAAATATGAAGCGCGTGGTCGTCACCGGGATGGGCATCGTCTCGTCCATCGGCAACAACACGCAGGAAGTGCTGGCGTCGCTGCGCGAGGCCAAATCCGGCATCGTGCGCGCCGACAAATATGCCGAGCTCGGCTTCCGCTGCCAGGTGCACGGCGCGCCGACGCTCGACCCGAGCGAAGCCGTCGACCGCCGCGCCATGCGCTTCCTCGGCGGCGGCGCCGCCTGGAATCACGTCGCCATGGAGCAGGCGATCCGCGATTCCGGCCTTGACGGACACCGAAGTCTCCAACGAGCGCACCGGCATCATCATGGGCTCGGGCGGCCCGTCGACGCGCACCATCGTCGAGAGCGCCGACATCGCGCGCAGCAAGGGCCCGAAGCGCGTCGGACCGTTCGCGGTGCCGAAGGCGATGTCGTCGACCGCGTCGGCGACGCTGGCGACCTGGTTCAAGATCAAGGGCGTCAACTATTCGATCTCGTCGGCCTGCGCGACCTCGAACCATTGCATCGGCAATGCCTACGAGACCATCCAGGTCGGCAAGCAGGACATGATCTTCGCCGGCGGCTGCGAGGAGCTCGACTGGACGCTGTCGGTGCTGTTCGACGCCATGGGCGCGATGTCGTCGAGCTTCAACCAGACGCCGGACAAGGCGTCGCGCGCCTATGACGCCGACCGCGACGGCTTCGTCATCGCCGGCGGCGCCGGCGTGCTGGTGCTCGAAGAGCTCGATCACGCCAAGGCGCGCGGCGCCAAAATCTACGCCGAGGTCGCCGGCTATGGCGCGACCTCCGACGGCGCCGACATGGTGGCGCCCTCCGGCGAAGGCGCGGTGCGCTGCATGAAAATGGCGCTCGCCGACGTCAAGCCGCCGGTCGACTACATCAATCCGCACGCCACCTCGACGCCGATCGGCGATCTCAAGGAGATCGAGGCGATCCGCGAGGTGTTCGGCGCAAAATGCCCGCCGATCTCGGCGACCAAATCGCTCACCGGCCATTCGCTCGGCGCCGCCGGCGCGCAGGAGGCGATCTATTCGCTGCTGATGATGAACTCGGGCTTCATCTGCGAGAGCGCCAACATCGAAAAGCTCGATCCGGCCTTCGCCGACATGCCGATCGTGCGCGAGCGGCGCGACAACGTGACGCTCGGCTGCGTGCTGTCGAACTCGTTCGGCTTCGGCGGCACCAACGCCTCCGTCGTGTTCAAGCGGCTGGATGCCTGACCCATGCCGGGGCTGATGCACGGCAAGCGCGGCCTGATCATGGGGGTCGCCAACGACCACTCGATCGCCTGGGGCATCGCCAAGACGCTGGCCGCGCATGACGCCAAGCTCGCCTTCACCTATCAGGGCGAGGCGCTCGGCAAGCGCGTCAAGCCGCTTGCGGCGTCGGTCGGCGCCGACCTGGTGCTGCCGTGCGACGTCGAGGACATCGCCTCGGTCGATGCGGTGTTTGCCGAACTTGGCCGCGCCTGGGGCACGCTCGATTTTCTGGTCCACGCCATCGCCTTTTCCGACAAGACCCAGCTCACCGGCCGCTATGCCGACACCACGCGCGAGAATTTCGTGCGCACCATGCTGATCTCGTGCTTCTCGTTCACCGAAGCCGCGCAAGCGCGCGGCGGCGATGATGCCGAACGGCGGCGCGATGCTGACGCTGACCTATAACGGCGGCCTGCGCGCGATGCCGAACTACAACGCCATGGGCGTCGCCAAGGCGGCGCTGGAAGCCTCGGTGCGCTATCTCGCCGTCGATTTCGGCGCGAGCGCCATCCGCGTCAACGCGATTTCGGCGGGACCGATCCGCACGCTGGCCGGCGCCGGCATCGGCGACGCGCGCATGATGTTCGCGTTCCAGCAGCGGCATTCGCCGCTGCATCGCGGCGTGACGCTCGACGATCTCGGCGGCGCCGGGCTTTATCTGCTCTCGGATCTTTCGACCGGCGTCACCGGCGAAATCCATTTCGTCGATTCCGGCTACA
Organism: uncultured Alphaproteobacteria bacterium; assembly: GCA_963831975.1. Classification (GTDB taxonomy): domain Bacteria; phylum Pseudomonadota; class Alphaproteobacteria; order Rhizobiales; family Xanthobacteraceae; genus BOG-931. Next base: position 246,674 of record CAWHSO010000001.1, on the reverse strand, counting down.
ACGTCATCGCCATGCCGCATCCGGACGCGCTGCGGGCCGATCAGCAGCGGCCGCCGGATGACGGGGAAGTAATCCGTCATTCCGGGCGCCGCGAAGCGGCGAACCCGAATCCATAACCACGATTTCTAAGAATAAACTCAGAGCCGATTCTGCAATGGCCGTGATTATGAATTCGGGTTCCTCGCTGCGCTCGGCCCCGGAATGACGGTTACAGCCTCGCCAGATGCGGCATGACCTCGGTGCTGAACAGTCTGCAGCGAGCGCAGCGCGTCGGCGAGCGACATGGTGCCGAGGAACAGATAAGTCAGCAGATAATTGACGCCGAGCTCCTCGACCTGCCGCTCGATCTCGGCGCGCACGGTCTGCGGCGAGCCGGCGATCACCGTGCCGTCCGCGACGCAGTCTTCGTAGGTCGCGCCGCGCGGCACGTTCAGCCGCGAGGTCAGGCCGGTCGACGCCGTGCTTGGCGCGCAGCCAATTCAGGTTGGCGAGATGCACCTCCATCGCCGGCTTGGCGAAGCGGTGCGCTTCCGCGTCGGTGTCGGCGACGAAAATATGCCGCTGCACGCCGATGACGGCGCCGCCGGGAAATTCCGCCTTGGGCTGCGCCGGCGCGCCGCGTTTCGCCAGCGCCTTCTTGTAGGCCTCGATATTGGCCTTGGCGGTCGGCATCGGCCCCAAGCGTGACGAAATGCAGGCCGTGCTCGCCGGCCCAGGTCGAGCCGATCTCGTTCGAGGACGCGTACCAGAACGGCGGATGCGGCTGCTGCAGCGGCCGCAGCGCGATCGGCACGTTCTCGTAGACGTAGTGCTCGCCCTTGTAGGTCAGCGAGTCGGTGGTCAGGCCGGCGCTCAGGCAGTTGAACGCGTCGATGAAAATATCGCGCGACTGGTCGTGCTCGACCTTGTGGAATTTCAGCTCGTAGGGCGACACGCCGCGGCCGACGCCGACGTCGAGCCGGCCGTAGCTCAGATGATCGAGCATGCAGATTTCCTCGATCAGCCGCAGCGGCGAATAGAGCGGCAACAGATAGACCAGCGGCCCCATGCCGCATGCGCTTGGTCGCGCGCGCCAGCGCGCCCATGAAGACGCCCGGCACCGGCACCATGTTGAGCGGCGTCGCGTGGTGCTCGGCAAGGTGCAGGCAATAGATGCCGGCCGCGTCGGCCGCTTCGACGAATTGCAACCGCTCGTCGAACAGCGTCGTCAGCGGCCGCGCGCCATCCTCGATGTGGTCGAACAGTCCGATTTTCATGTTGCCTCGTTGTGTCGCTGCGGCGCGCTCTGGTTGCGCGCTAGCTTGATTTTCGGCAATAGCCCGATGCGCCGGCCCATGTCGCGGCAATCCTCGTCGGTCTTCAGCCCGGCGGCATGGATGCCGTGGGCGGCGAGCTCCTCGTCGCGCTCCTCGGTATCGCCGGTGACGCCGACCGCGCCGATGACCTCGCCGTTTGTGTCGCGGATCAGCATGCCGCCGCCTTCGGGAAACATCTGCTCGCCGCTCGCCGCGATCAGATAGCGCATGAAGATCGGCCGCTCCTCGGCGCGCTGATGCACCAGGCTCGAGCTGCGGCCGAGCGCCAGCGCCGCATAGGCTTTGCCGAACGCCATCTCGAAACGGATCATCGACGCGCCGTCTTCCTTCTTGAAGGCCTTCACCTTGCAGCCCGGCTCGACCACGATGACGCTGATCGGCCGGCAGTTGAGCGCGACGCCGCGCGCGATAGCGGCATCGATGATGCGCTCGGCCTGCGCCAGCGTGATCGTACTCATGTGCAGGAACTCATAGGACAGCCCTCCCGGCGCGGTGTTGTGCCATCTTCCGCGGCGCTCTGCCATATGCCACGCCGCGTCATCGTAGCCGGCCGTTTCTCCCCTTGCCTCCGTCCGCGCGCAGCGCGCCACATGTGCGCCGATGCACGCCCCCGCACCCCCCATCGCCATCGAGCGGCTGGTCAAAATCTACAAGACCATCCCGGCGGTCGACGGCATCTCGTTCACGCTGACGCCGGGCTCGGTCACCGGACTGCTCGGCGGCAACGGCGCCGGCAAGACCACGACCATCGCCATGATCATGGGGCTGACCACGCCGACCTCCGGCCGGGTCACGGTGCTCGGCGCCGAGATGCCGCGGCAGCGCTATCGGGTGCTGCACCGGATGAATTTCGAAAGCCCCTATGTGGCGATGCCGATGCGGCTCACGATCCGGCAGAACCTGACCGTGTTCGGCATGCTCTACGGCGTGCCCGATCTGGCGGCAGCGCATCGAGCAGCTTGGCGACCGAGCTCGATCTCACCGATCTGCTCGACCGCCAGACCGGCAAGCTCTCGGCCGGGCAGAAGACCCGCGTCGCGCTGGCCAAGGGCTGATCAACGCGCCGGAACTGCTGCTGCTCGACGAGCCGACCGCCTCGCTCGATCCCGACACCGCCGACTGGGTGCGCGGCCGGCTCGAGCGCTATCGCCGCGAGCGCAACGCCACGATGCTCATCGCCTCGCACAACATGGCCGAGGTCGAGCGGCTGTGCGACCGCGTCATCATCATGAAGCGCGGCCGTATCGAGGACGACGACACGCCGGCAAAACTGTTGGCGCGCTACGGCCGGCGCACGCTGGAGGAGGTCTTTCTCGACGTCGCGCGCGGCCGCGGCATCGAGCGCGAGGCCGCGCAATGAGCAACGCTCAGCGACGGCGTCATTGGATTTCTCGCCGCGGCGCATCGGCGCGATGATGCTGCGCTACTGGTATCTGCTGCGCTCGTCGTGGCCGCGGCTGCTCGATCTGGTCTACTGGCCGACGGTGCAGATGATCACCTGGGGCTTCCTGCAATTTTACATCGTGCAGAACGCCGGCTTTTTCGCCCGCGCCGGCGGCACGTTCATCGGCGCCGTGCTGCTGTGGGACATCCTGTTCCGCGGCCAGCTCGGCTTCTCGATCTCGTTCCTGGAGGAGATGTGGGCGCGCAATATCGGCAACCTGATGATGAGCCCGCTGCGGCCGTTCGAGTTCATCAGCGCGCTGATGGTGATGAGCGTCGTGCGGCTGGCGATCGGCGCCGTCCCGGTGACGTTTCTCGCGATCGCGTTCTTCGGCTTCAACCTCTACGGCCTCGGCTTGGCGCTGGTGGCGTTCTTCCTCAACCTGATGCTCACCAGCTTGGGCGGTCGGGATTTTCGTCTCCGGCCTGGTGCTGCGCAACGGCCTCGGCGCCGAGAACCTCGCCTGGTCGATCATGTTTCTGTTCATGCCGCTGACCTGCGTCTACTACCCGGTCGCGACGCTGCCGGCCTGGCTGCAGCCGGTGGCGTGGGCGCTGCCGCCGACCTATGTGTTCGAGGGCATGCGCGCGCTCCTGATCGAGCACACGTTCCGGCCCGACCTGATGCTCGACGCGCTGGCGCTCAACGTCGTGTTCTTTGCCGCCGGCGTGTTCGGCTTCCTCAAGCTGTTGCAGAGCGCCCGCCGCCACGGCTCGCTGATCCAGACCGGCGAATAAGCCGCAGCCTCGCCAGAGTGCGTGCAGATGTGCGCCATGTGCAGCGCGAATGGCCGCAACGCGTTGGCCTTCATACGTAACGGAAATGGAAAACATTGCTTTTATCTTGACGACATGACATACCATCGTCACAATGCTGCACTGCAGCAAGCCGGGCAAGGGTCATCAATGGCGATCGGGGAGTTTGGCGGCGCGCCTGCCGTGCCAGGCGACAGCAGCGCTTTGCTGTCTGCCGCGCCGTTGTACTGGTTCTACGAGATGAGCCACGCGGCGCTCAATCCGGCGCGGGCCTGGGCCGACGCCACGCGGCTGTTCTTCAAGAACCCGGTCAATCCGCTGTCCTTCACCACCTTCGGCAAATCGGTCGCCGCGGCGTGCGAATTGTTCGAGCGCTCGACGCGCCGCTACGGCCGGCCCGAATGGCGCATCACCTCGACGCTGGTCGGCGGCGAGCGCGTGCCGGTGCAGATCTCGACGGTGTGGGAGCGGCCGTTCTGCAAGCTCATCCATTTCGAGCGCGTCTTCGAGCACCCGCCGCGCCGGCCGCAGCCGCGGCTGCTGATCGTCGCGCCGATGTCGGGCCATTTCGCCGACGCTGCTGCGCGGCACGGTCGAGGCGTTCCTGCCCAATCACGACGTCTACATCACCGATTGGGTCGATGCCCGCATGGTGCCGCTGGCGGAAGGCCGTTTCGATCTCGACGATTACATCGACTACGTGATCTCGATCCTGCATGCGCTCGGCGGCGACACCCATGTCGTCGCGGTGTGCCAGCCGTCGGTGCCGGTGATGGCCGCGGTCGCGCTGATGGAAGCCGACGACGATCCCTATGTGCCGATTTCCATGATCTTGATGGGCGGCCCGATCGATACGCGCGTCAATCCGACCGCGGTGAACAAGCTCGCCGAACAGCGCGGCACCGACTGGTTCCGCAGCCACGTCATCACCAAGGTGCCGTTTCCCAATCCGGGCTTCATGCGCGACGTCTATCCGGGCTTCCTGCAGCTCAACGGCTTCGTCAGCATGAATCTCGACCGCCACATCGAGGCGCACAAGCAATTGTTCCTCAATCTGGTGAAGGGCGACGGCGACTTCGGCGGGCAAGCACAAGGAATTCTACGACGAATATCTGGCCGTGATGGACCTCGCCGCCGAATATCTATCTGCAGACCGTCGAGACCGTTTTCGTCCGCCACGCTCTGCCGAAGGGCGAGATGACCCATCGCGGCCGGCCGGTCGATCCCGCCAAGATCAAGCGCGTCGCGCTGCTCACCATCGAAGGCGAGCACGACGATATTTCCGGCGTCGGCCAGACCGAGGCGGCGCATCGGCTGTGCGTCAACATCCCGGCCGATCGCCAGGCGCACTGGCTGCAGCCGGGCGTCGGACATTACGGCGTGTTCAACGGCTCGCGCTTCCGCTCCGAGATCGCGCCGCGCATCGCCGATTTCATGCTGTCGATGGGTCACATGGCGCGCGGCGCGCACAACGGCGTCGCCAAGCGGCGCGCCGCATAACGGCGCGGCGCTGCAGCAGGCTTGATCGCCGCGCCGGCTGCGGCCTTCGCGCTGCGCGCCGAATCGTGGCAGTATTCGCGTCGGTTTCGAGCTCGGATGCTCCGCCATGCCGCTGCGCGCGCTGCTTTATCGTCGCCCGAGTGAGCCGCAGACGATCGAGATCGTCTTCGACCGATCGATCTATCTGGTGCGGCTGCGGCGGCATCGGCAGGCGCGGCGCTATACGTTGCGCATCCAGGCGGCGACGCGCGAAGTCATTCTCACCATTCCGCCGCGCGGCACGCTGAAGGAGGCGCGCGAGTTCGCGCAAAAGCACGGCGGCTGGATCGCGGCGCGGCTCGGGCGGCTGCCGGAAGCGGCGCCGTTCGCCGACGGCGTCGTGGTGCCGCTGCGCGGCGTGCCGCACCGCATCGCGCATCGCCGCGGCGTGCGCGGCACCGTCTGGACCGAAGATCGACGCGAGCGGCGAGCGGCTGCTCTGCGTCGCCGGCAACGCGCCGCATATCGACCGGCGCATCGGCGATTTCCTGCGCCGCGAAGCCAAGCGCGATCTCGAAACCGCGAGCCTGCGATTTGCCGCCGAGCTCGGCGTCGCCGTCAAGCGGATCGCCGTGCGCGATCAATCGAGCCGCTGGGGCTCGTGCTCGACCACCGGCGTGCTGTCGTTCTCCTGGCGGCTCATCCTGGCGCCGAGCCATCGTGCTCGATTACCTCGCCGCGCACGAAGTGGCGCACCTCGTCGAGATGAACCATTCGCCGCGGTTCTGGCGGCTGGTGCAGCGGCTTTGCCCGGATCACGAACGCGCCAAGGCCTGGCTCGACGTCCACGGCGCCGATCTGCATCGCTACGGCCTGCCCGATCCCGGGCACGCCGCGCTGAACGCCGCTGTGCAATACATCAGCGCGCGCGGTTGGTCGTCGCCGTTACGCACGGGCGATGCCTGACGAATGCACGTCGAACGACAGCTTGGTCGCCACCATGATCAGCGTTGCCGGCCAGCAAGAGGCGAAGCGCCTTTTCCGGTACGCGCGCGGCGGTATAGCTGCCGATCAGGATGCCCGGCACCGATCCCAGCAGCAGCGGAATCAACAGATCGAGATTGATCGAGCCGAGCCACCAATGGCCGATGCCGGCGGCAAGCGTCAGCGGCACCGCTGGGCGATGTCGGAGCCGACGATCCGCGCCGTCGGCAGTTGCGGGTAAAGCAGGATCAGGGCGGTGACGCCGATGGCGCCGGCGCCGACCGACGAGATCGACACCAGCACGCCGAGGACGGCGCCGACAATGACGGTCAGCGTCGCGATCCGCTGCGGCGGCAGCGCGCCGACGCGGGCCGCGTAGCGGGTCACGATCCGGTCGCGAAACACCAGCATCAGCGCGGTGGCAAACAGCGCCAGCGTCAGCACGCCGGCGATGAGCTCGCGCGCCGCCGCACCATTGATGTTGATGTAGCTCAGCGCCCAGATGGTCAGGACCGTCAGCGGCACGCTGCCGGTGGCCAGGCGCCGCACCACGCGCCAATCGACGGTCCGATTGTAGCCGTGCACCAGGCTGCCGGCGGTCTTGGTCGCCGCGGCGTAGAGCAGGTCGGTGCCGACCGCGGTCGCCGGATGAACGCCGAACAGCACGATCAGGATCGGCGTCATCAACGAGCCGCCGCCGACGCCGGTCAAGCCGACCAGCATGCCGACGGCGAAGCCGGCCACCGTATAAAACGGCTGCAGCGACTGGATCGCGTTCATGCCGTGATCTCGCAACAGTCCGTAATAACCGCAATCATTGCCATGCCGCTTGGGCCGACGACGTCCGCATTTTCAAGGTTATGAGCGCCCGTGCACGCATCACCCGATCGTGGCCCAAGACCGATAAGCGCTGCAAGGCCGGTTGGTTCCGCGCGGGAAATGAAATTCTTCGCGCGCCGGAGCAATTGAGTAAAATCGCGCTGAGTTTGTGACATCTGCATGTCACGTATGCGAGGTAGTCCTGACGCAACGTTGCGTCGCTGCAAAAATTCGATTCGTTGATGGCCTTGTTGTTTGCAAGCGGCGCGTTTTGACGCAGCGGATTACACTAAACCGTGATCCGCATTGCATCTGCAGACCCCGCTCCTATTTTCCGATCATTAGGCCGACCGGGCGGCTCCCCCATCCCCCGACACCCCGCCGCCCGGCCCAATAAGCCTAAGTTGAGGCAACACCTAGAACCCCAAGCGCGTACTCTGCTTGGGGTTCTTTTTTATGGCAGGCCGCGGCGCCTGTGGGTAAGTCGTTGCCGGCCTTCAATTCTTGACCAAGTCGCCGAGCAGGCTTGCGGCCACCGCCAGTTTCGACAGCGTCAGCCCGGAATTGGCGATCTCGTGGATCGCCAGCCGGATGCGCTCGACCTCGTCGTGGCGCGGCGCAACCCAGGCCTCCACCGCGGCAGCGCCGGCGTCGGCGGTGCCGTTGCCGACCATGGCGGCGGCAAGCCGGCGCTCGGCGTCGCCGATCGAATCCCGCGCCCGGTCGAGCGCCAGCCGGTCGAAATAATCCGCGATCGGGATATTGCTCGCGGCGCTGGTGATGCGATCGAGCCGGAAGAACGCGCCGGCGGCAAAATAGGTCGCCGCCACCTCGCCGATCGCCTTGCCGGTGCGGTCGGCGACCAGGACGATGTCGGGCGCGGCGGTGAGCGACGGCAGATTGGCCATACGCCCGGCAAGTTCCTCCGGCACGCCGGCCTCGACGAGCTTGCTTTTGCGCGCGGCGCGCGCGCTCAAGCTGTCCTCGGACAGCGCGCCGTCGAGCGCGGCTTCGACGGCGGCGATGCCGTCGCGATAATGCGCCACGACGTCGGCCAGGCCTTTGGACAGATCGACATTGCGCAGGAACCAGATGATGCGGTCGAGCAACAGGTCCTGCACCGCCGCGTAAAGCTCGAGCTGCAGTTTTCCCGGAATCCGATTGTCGAGCCCGTCGATCGCGGTGTTGAGCGCGGTCATGCCATAACTGTCGCGCACGGCGGCGAAGGCCGCGGCGATGGCGGCGGGCGCGGCGCCGGTCTGGTCGGCGATGCGCACGATCAGCGACGGGCCGCCGCGATTGATCATCGAATTGCCGAGCTGGGTGGCGATGATCTCGCGGCGCAGGCGATGATGCTCGAGCGCGTCGGGGAAGCGCTCGGCGATGGCTTTCGGGAAATAGCGGCCGAGCTCGCGGGCGAGATAGGGATCGTCCGGCACCGCGGATTCCAGCAGATCCTCGTCGAGCGTCAGCTTGGCGTAGGCGAGCAGCACCGCCAGCTCCGGCCGGGTGAACGGTTCCGAGCGGCGGCGGCGCTCGGCAAGCTGCGCGTCGTCGGGCAAGATACTCGACCGCGCGGTCGAAGTAGTCCGCGCTTCTCCAGCGTCTGGATCAGGCGCTGCTGGAAGCCGAAATCCTCCATGCCGCGCCGCTCGGCGAGCGACAGCGCCAGCGGCTGCAGATAATTGTTGCGCAGCACCAGCGCGGCGACGTCGTCGGTCATCTCGGCGAGCAGCGCGTTGCGCCCAGCCATAGTCAGCCGGCCGTCGCGCAGCGGAATGCTCAGCGCGATCTTGAGATTGACCTCCATGTCGGAGGTGTTGACGCCGGCCGAATTGTCGATGGCGTCGGTGTTGAGCCGGATGCCGCGCAACGCCGCCTCGATGCGGCCGCGCTGCGTCATGCCGAGATTGGCGCCCTCGCCGATCACCTTGCAGCGCAGATCCTTGCCGGCGATGCGGACGGCATCGTTGGCGCGGTCGCCGACCGCCTCGTCGCTTTCGTCGGCGGCGCGGATATAGGTGCCGATGCCGCCGAAGAAGATCAGATCGACCTGCGCCTTGAGGATGGCGCGGATCAGGTCCTGCGGCGTCAGCCGTTCGCCGACGCCGAAGCAGCTTCTGCGCCTCGGCCGACAGCCTGATCTCCTTGGCCGAGCGCGGATAGACGCCGCCGCCCTTGGAGATCAGCGTCTTGTCGAAATCCTGCCAGCTCGAGCGCGGCAGATCGAACAGGCGCTGGCGCTCGGCGAAGGTGCGCTCCGCATCGGGATCGGGATCGATGAAAATGTCGCGGTGATCGAAGGCGGCGACGAGCTTGGTGGTCTTCTCGCGCAACAGGCCGTTGCCGAACACGTCGCCCGACATGTCGCCGACGCCGACCACCGTGAACGGCGTCGTGGCGAGGTTGATATCCATCTCGCGGAAATGGCGCTTGACCGATTCCCAGGCGCCGCGCGCGGTGATGCCGATCTTCTTGTGGTCGTATCCGGCCGAGCCGCCGGAGGCGAAGGCGTCGCCGAGCCAGTAATCGTGGGCGATGGCGATGTCGTTGGCGATGTCGGAGAACGTCGCCGTGCCCTTGTCGGCGGCGACGACCAGATAGGGATCGTCGCCCTCTTTGCGCACGACGTCGCGCGGCGGGACGACGCCGGCGTTCCGGTGCCGATATTGTCGGTGATGTCGAGCAGCGTCGAGATGAAGATCTTGTAGGTGGCGATGCCTTCCGCCTGGATGGCTTCGCGGCTGCCGCCGGCCGGCAGATACTTCGGCACGAAGCCGCCCTTGGCGCCGACCGGCACGATCACGGCGTTCTTGACGTTCTGCGCTTTGACCAGGCCCAAGATTTCGGTGCGGAAATCCTGCGGCCGGTCGGACCAGCGGATGCCGCCGCGCGCCACCTTGCCGAAGCGCAGATGCACGGCCTCGACGCGCGGCGAATAGACGAAAATCTCGTAGAGCGGCCGCGGCAACGGCATGGCGTCGACCTTGCGGCTTGAAAATTTGATCGCGATGACGTCCTTGGGCTGGCCGTCGCGGTCGAGCTGATAAAAGTTGGTGCGGATCGCCGACTGCACCGCATTGACGAAGTGGCGCAGGATGCGGTCCTCGTCCAGGCTTTCGACCGCCTGCAATGCGGTTTCGATCGCGGCAGCGATCTCGGCCTCGCGCGCCGCGCGCTCGTCGTTCGACGCCGGCAGATGCGGATCGAACCGGGTGTGGAACAGGGTCACGATCTGCGCGGCGATCGCCGAGTGCTTGCGCAGCGTCGCCCACATGTAATCTTGCGAATAGGGCACGCGGATCTGGCGCAGGAAGCGCGAGATGGTGCGGATCAGCGCGACGTCGCGCCAGCCGAGCCCGGTCAACGAGCACCAGCGCGTTATAGCCGTCGCTCTCGGCGCGCTTGCCCATGACGACGAGGAAACAGGCTTCCAGGCGCTGCTCGAGCGCGGCAAGGTCGATCGGCTCGCCCGACGCGCTTTCGAGCTCCATGTCGTGGAACCAGACCTCCGCCGCGTCCTCAGGCTTGATGTGATAGGTGCGCTCGTCGACGACGCGGAAGCCCATGTCTTCCAGCACCGGCACGCGCTCGGACAGCGAAATCGGCCGGCTTTGGCTGAACACCTTCAGCCCGGCGCGCGCTGAGCTCGCACCGCCCGGGCGGTAGAAATCGACACCGAGCGGCCGCTCCTGCGTGAGCAACTCGACCACGCGAATGTCGCCGACGGCGATCGCCGGCGGATAGACCTCGCGATAATCGATCGGGAATGCATCGCGGTAGCGCGCCGACAGCGTGCGCGCCTTGCCCGGCTCGTAGGCGGCGGCGAGCGCCTCGTTCAAGCCGTCGATCCAGCTGCGCACGATGGCCTCGACCGCGCGGTCGAGCGTGGCGCGATCGGGATTCGGCGCTTCGCCCTCGGCGCGGCCGATGATGAAGTGCACGCGCACCAGCGGGCCTTCGGGAAAGAACGGATAGAAGGCGCGCACCTGGCCATTGAACGCCGTGGCGAGATAATCGCCGATCAGCGCCCTGATCGCGCTGTCGTAGCGCTCGCGCGGAACGTAAACGAGGACCGAGACAAAGCGGTCGAAGCGGTCGCGCCGCGGCAACACGCGCACCCGCGGACGCTCGTCGAGCTGAAGGATGGCCAGCGCGAACTGATAGAGCAGGTCTTCGTCGATCTGGAACAATTCGTCGCGCGGATAGGTCTCCAGCACGTTGACCAGCGCCTTGCCGGAATGGCTCGCATGGATCGAAGCCGGCGCGGCGGATGATGTCGTCGGCCTTGCGCCGCAGATAGGGAATGGCGCGCACCGAGCGCGTATAGGCGGTCGAGGTGAACAGGCCGCAGAGGCGGAATTCGCCGACCAGCTTGCCGTGCCGGTCGAAACGCTTGACGCCGATATAATCCATATCGACGCGGCGATGCACCGGCGAGCGCAAGGTCGACTTGGTGATGACGAGGAGCCGGGGCTCCTCCAGGAACGTCGCGGATTTCCGGCGTGATGACGAGCGGCTGGTTCCAGCGCTGCAACGGCCGCATATCGCGCGAGCGCAACAGCCCGAGCCCGGTCTCGAACATCGGTTCGAGCACGTCGGTATTGCCGGTGAAGGCGTAATCGCGCGCGCCGAGCAGCGTGAAATTGTCCGCCGCCAGCCATTCCAGGAACTGCACGCCTTCGGCAATTTCGCCGGCGTCGAGCGGCGGCGGGTTGGCGCGCAACTCGGCGATGACCGCGCGCAGCCAGTCCAGCATCGGCCGCCAATCCTGCACGGCGACGCGAACCTCGGCGAGGATGTCTTCGAGCGCGCGCACGATCTCGGCGCGCCGCGCCGCCTCCGCGACGCCTTCGATGTGGATATGGATGAAGCTCTCGCGCCGGCCGCCGTCTTTCGCCGACACCCTTGAAGGCCGTCAGCGTTCCCGCCGCATCGCGCTCGACGGCGAACACCGGATGGACCAGCAGGCGGATGTCGAGGCCGCGTTGATTGAGCTCGCCGACGACCGAATCGAGCAGAAACGGCATGTCGTCGTTGATGATGTCGAGCACCGACACGGTGCGCGTCACCGGCGCCGGCTCGAAGCTGATCTTGGGCGCGCCGGCCTTGCGCTCGGCGAACAGCGACCACGACCGCTCGGCGATGGCGGCAAGCTCGTCGGGCCCGTAGCGCTGCAAATCGTCGGGCACCGCAGAGCCGAGCAATTCGGCAAGGAACGTGTCGGGGATATCGCTCCTGCGCCGCGCCAGCGCCGCGGTGGCCGCGCCGATGAGCGCCTGCCCGGTGCCGTCGTCCGCGTTGAGGGGAAAATCCTGGACGTTCATGCTCCCGTCCCGGCTGGTCAGCGCGGTCCGCTACGATAATACTCGCACAATATGCGCATCCGCCATCGCCAGCCGTTGTAAAGATGGCGTGCGGCAAGGGCGTTTCACAGGGGACGAAGCATGGCCAAGCAGAGCAGCAAAACCGACCAGGCCAAAGCCAAGGCGAAGCCGCGCCCCAGCGCGGCGGCCGGCGACGATACCAAGATCACGGCGCTGACGCTCGAGCCGGCGCCGCTGTCGCCGGACATGGCGGCCTATTTCGCCAAATGCGAGGAAAAGCTCGGCTTCGTGCCCAATGTGCTCAAGGCCTATGGCTTCGACATGGCCAAGCTCTCGGCCTTCGTCGGCATGTACAACGACCTGATGCTGGCGCCGTCGGGCCTGAGCAAGCTCGAGCGCGAGATGATCGCGGTCGCGGTGTCGTCGCACAACCGCTGCTATTACTGCCTGGTCGCCCACGGCGCCGCGGTGCGCCAGCTGTCCGGCGATCCGGTGCTCGGCGAATTGATGGCGATGAATTTTCGCGCGGCGCGCTTGTCCAAGCGCGAGCGCGCCATGCTGGACTTTGCCGCCAAACTCACCGCCGAGCCGTGGCTGGTCGAGGAAGAAGACCGCGCCGCGCTGCGCCACGCAGGCTTCAGCGACCGCGATATCTGGGACATCGCCGCCGTCGCCGGCTTCTTCAACATGACGAACCGCGTGGCTTCCGCCACCGACATGCGGCCGAACAGCGTCTATCACGGGCAGAGCCGGTGAGATTTTTCAGCGGACGCGGCGGCGGCAAATCGTTATCATGGCGGCCGTGAATCGGAATCTTGGGGGCTTACGATGCACGCGAATTTTCGACGAGGCGTCGCGCTTGCGGCTTTGCGCCGTCCTGCTGACGACGACGGTTGCCGCCGCGCAGCCGGCAAGGCTGCCGCCGAGCGAAATCCAGACCACGTTCTTCAACGGTCAGCCGTTCACGGCGTCGACGCTGTCGAACGTCAAATACAAGATGACGTTCCTGGCCGACGGCAAGATGAAGCGCGAGCCGATCGGCGGCGGCAACAAGGGCGAAGGCACCTGGAAGCTGTCGAAGGACGGTTTCTGCACCACCTGGGGCGGCGCCACCATGGCCAATTGCTTCACGCTGGTGAACGCCGGCGCCAACAAATGGTCGGTGATGAAGGGCTCGACCATTCAGGCGATCTGGACGAAGTGAAAGTCTCTTTCTTAGACGTGCGCCGAAAGATCGTGGATCGTCGGCGCTTCGCCCGTGAGCGGGTTGGCCGGATCCCAAGCATAGCGCAGCGTCTCGAAGCGCATGGCGCGGGCGTCGAGCATGACCAGGCGGCCGACCAAGCCCTCGCCGAAGCCGACGATCTCGCGGATGACTTCCAGCGCCATCATCGAGCCGACGACGCCGGCGAGCGCGCCGAGAACGCCGGCCTCGGCGCAGGCCGGAACGGTGCCGGGCGGCGGCGGCTCCGGAAACAGGCAGCGATAGGTCGGATTCGGCTTGCCGTCGGCGCCGCGCTCGTAGGCGCGGATCGTGGTCAGCGTGCCGTCGAAAGTGCCGAGCGCCGCCGTGACCAGCGGCTTCTTGGCGAAGTAACAGGCATCGGCGACGAGATAGCGGGTGGCGAAATTGTCGGAGCCGTCGGCGACGATGTCGTAGCGGCCGATCAGATCGAGCGCGTTCTGCGCGGTCAGCCGGACGCCGTGCGGCTCCACGGCGACGTGGGGATTGAGCCGCTGGATCTCCTCCTTGGCGGTGTCGACCTTGGGCCGGCCGACATCGGGCGTGGCATGGATGATCTGCCGCTGCAGGTTCGACAGCGACACCACGTCGTCGTCGATCACGCCCAGCGTGCCGACGCCGGCGGCGGCGAGATACATCAGCGCCGGCGCGCCGAGCCCGCCGGCGCCGATCACCAAAACGCGGGCGCGGCCGAGCGCGGCCTGTCCCGGGCCGCCCACCTCGCGCAGCACGATGTGGCGCGCGTAACGTTCAAGCTCTTCGGCGCTCAGCATGGCGAGCAGCATAGACCGGAACGGCGCGGCGGACGACCGGCTTGGGCGTAGCATCAGGTTTGTTCAGGAAGGCCGCCATGCGACAACGCGGTGCAGATGTGCCGATCACCAACACCGCATTGCGCCGCCCCACCGTTGCGCTACGCTGAACCGACCTCGCTGGGTGCGACGATGGTGATCAGAAAAGCCGGCCATCCTTCTCGGCCTGCTGGCGGCGGCAGCCCTGCCGCTGCTCGCGGTGCCGTCGGCGGCGAAGACGGCCGCAAAAACGGCCGAGAAAACGACCGCGAAAAAACCCGCCGTCGCCGCAAAGCCGGCAACAGACGATCCCGATTCTGCGGTCGACACCATCGGTCCGCCTTCGCAAGGCGCGCTGGCGGCGGCGGGATGGCGCATCATCGATGATCTCGGTCACGGGCGCGCGGCTCGGCCTGCCAAGTGCGCTGGTGCCCAAAACCGCGCCGGCCCGCATGGGCAGCCGCTGGACGTCGCGGGCAGGGTCAAATCGACATCGAGACATTTCGCCTGCACGAGGGCGCGCTGGCCGGCTCTGTTCGACGACGAAGAAGAAAGTGCGCCGCCGCACCGTCGAGCATTCGACGCTCACGCCCGACTCCTTCGTCATGTCGGGAATGCAGGGCCTGAAAAGCTTCATCGTCCGCGTCCAGTCGAGCGGCAGCGAGCTGCGCGGCGTCACCATTCTGTACGATCAAGCCATCGAAGGCGTCATGGCGCCGATCGCCGCGACAATGGCCAATACCTACCAGGGCTTTCCCGATCCGAGCGCCGCGCCGCCGCCGGGCTTGCGGCGCAGCGTCGAATACGGCACCGCCATCGTGGTGTCCGGCCAAGGGCATCTGATCACGTCGGCGCAAATCACCGACGGCTGCCAGGCCATCACAATTCCGGGCTTCGGCCATGCCGAGCGCATCGCCGCGGACAAGGCCAACGATATCGCGCTGCTGCGCGTTTACGGCGCGCAAGACCTTTTGCCCGTGGCGCTCGCCGGCGACAGCGGCGCGGGCGACGATCTCACGCTTGTCGGCATCGCCGATCCGCTGGCCCAGGCCGGCGGCGGCGCGGTCACGCGCGCGCCGGCGCATCGCAGCGCCCAAGGTCTCGACCCGGCGCCGAAGCTTGGTTTCTCCGGCGCGGCGGCGGTCGATGCGCAAGGCCGTTTCGCCGGCATGGTGGATTTGCAGTCGACCGCGTCGTCGCCGGCGCAGGCGCCGTCAGTCAGGCAACGCTGATACCGGTCGAAACGCTGCGCGGCTTTCTGCAAGCGCAGAACATCGCGCCCGCCACCGGCCGCGGCGCCATCGACCAATCGGTCGTGCGCGTGATCTGCGTGCGGAAGTGATGCCTATTTGTTCTCGAACTTCGGCGGCCGCTTTTCGATGAAGGCGTGCATGCCTTCGCCCTGGTCGACGGTGGCGAACAGCGAATGAAAGATGCGCCGCTCGAAGCGGATGCCTTCGGCCAGCGAGGTCTCGAAGGCGCGATTGACCGCCTCCTTGGCCGCCAGCACCGACGGCAGCGACATCGACGCGATGGTCTCGGCGACTTTCATCGCCTCGTCGAGCAGGCTTGCCGCCGGCACGATGCGCGCGACCAGGCCTGCGCGCTCGGCTTCCGCGGCATCCATCATCCGGCCGGTGAGGATGAGGTCCATGGCCTTGGCCTTGCCGACCGCGTGGGTGAGCCGCTGCGTGCCGCCGATGCCGGGAATGATGCCGAGCTTGATTTCCGGCTGGCCGAATTTGGCATTGTCGGCGGCGATGATGAGATCGCATTGCATGGCAAGCTCGCAGCCGCCGCCGAGCGCAAAGCCGGCGACCGCGGCGACGACCGGCTTGCGCGCCGCCGCGGCCTGATGCCAGTCCGCGCAAAAATCGCCGAAGAACACGTCGGCGAAATCCTTGTCGGCCATTTCCTTGATGTCGGCGCCGGCGGCAAACGCCTTGTCCGAGCCGGTGATGACCATGCAGCCGATATTGGTGTCGGCCTCGAACGCGGCGATGGCCTGGCCGAGCTCGCCCATCAGCGCGCGGTTGAGCGCATTGAGCGCTTGCGGACGATTGAGCCGGATGAGGCCGACCCGGCCGCGCGTTTCGACGATGATGTTTTCGTAAGCCATGCTTGCCGCTCCCGGATGATGCAGGCCTGACCGATATTCGCGGCCGCGGCCACTCTGTTATGATGACTTCAACAGGGAGGGCGCCGTGAAGCCAAGTGAAATGATTGCCTATGCGGGCATTGCGGCCGGACTGATCATCGCCGCAACCGTGGCCATCGCGTTCTTGACCAGGCCGGCGCAGGCCGCCGACGATCCGCCGCTGGTGCTGGCGCGCGACGGCTTCTTCTATGTCAACGCCAAGACGACGACGGTCGACGGCAAGGACTACGTCAGCCATCAGATGTATGTCGAGGTGCGCATCCCGGCGAAGCAGACGCATCCCTATCCGATCGTCATGGTGCATGGCGGCACCATGTCGGGCACCAATTACACCGGCACGCCCGACGGCCGCGAAGGCTGGGCGCAATATTTCGTCCGCCAAGGTTATGCGGTCTATGTGGTCGA
The DNA here is from genome assembly GCA_963831975.1 of uncultured Alphaproteobacteria bacterium. Lineage (GTDB taxonomy): Bacteria > Pseudomonadota > Alphaproteobacteria > Rhizobiales > Xanthobacteraceae > BOG-931. The sequence goes on along the minus strand of CAWHSO010000001.1, from coordinate 229,953 downwards.
CCAGCCCGGCCGCGCGCGCTCCGGCTATCTCGCCGCCGCTTACGGGCCGATGCACAATGTCGAACGCGGCAACGCGCTGTCGCGCTTCGTCGCCCAGGAAAAATACAAGCTGTGGCCGCAGGCGGTGCTGCATACGCAATGGCCGGGCAGCGGCGAGCCGGACGATCCGGCGACGGTGCAGCTTGCCGCGAGCCAGATGCCGGCGATCGCCGATTTCGCCTCGCAGCAATTCCTCAATCGCGATGCGCTGTTGGCGCTGCTCGACAAGATCGGGCCGGCGATCCTGCTCACCCATTCGCAAGCCGGCGCGTTCGGCTGGCCGGTGGCCGATGCGCGGCCCGATCTGGTGAAGGCGATCCTGGCGATCGAGCCGAACGGTCCGCCGTTCTATCAGGTCGAATTCAACGGCGCGCCCGATTGGTTCAAGCAAGGCACGCTGGCGCTGCCCTACGGCATCACCGCGGTGCCGCTCACCTATGCGCCGCCGATCAAGGACGCCGTCCGAGCTCAAGATGGTGCAGCAGGACAAGGCCGATGCGCCCGACCTGGTGCGCTGCTACGCCCAAGCCGAGCCGGCGCGGCAACTGCCCAATCTGCAGAAGATGCCGATCCTGGTGCTCACGTCGGAGGCGTCCTATCACGCGCCGTACGATCACTGCACGGTGAACTATCTGCGCCAGGCCGGCGTCAAGCCGACCTACATTCGGCTCGCCGACATCGGCATCAAGGGCAACAGCCACGTCATGATGCTGGAGAAGAACAACAAGGAGATCGCCGCGGTGATCGCGAAATGGCTGGACGAGGCGCTGAAGGAGTAATTTTTCGCCCCCGCGATAGCGGGGGCGGAAAAAGAATTTATTTCTGGCAGCTCGGGCAATAAAACGTCGAGCGGCCGTTCTGCACGATGCGCTTGACGGTGCCGCCGCAGCCGGGCGTGCGGCATTTCTCGCCTTCGCGGTCGTAAACGCGGAAATTATGCTGGAACATGCCGAGCCCGCCGTCGGTCAGCTTGTGATCGCGCAGCGACGAGCCGCCGGCCTTGATGGCGTCGTTGAGCACGCGCTTGATGCTCTCGACCAGACGCTCGGCGCGCTCGTTCGGCGCGCCGGATTTCGTGGCGATGGTCGAGGCCAGGCGCTTCGGCGACAGCCGCGCCAGATACAGCGCCTCGCAGACATAGATATTGCCGAGCCCGGCGACGATGCGCTGATCGAGCAGCGCCGCCTTGAGGCTGGTTTTCTTGCCCTTGCAGGCCGCCGCCAGCATCGCGGCGTCGAAGGCGTTGCCGAGCGGCTCCGGGCCGAGCCCGCGCAACAGCGGCTCGTCGTCGAGTTTTTGCCGCGCGCACGATCTTCATCGAGCCGAAGCGGCGCGGATCGTTGAAGGTGACGATGGCGCCCGACGACATGTGAAACACCACGTGGTCGTGGGCGACGTGCTTGGAGCGCTCGTGATAGTAGGCGCCCGGCGTGTTCTGGCGCTCCTTGGCGAAAACATGGAACGAGCCCGACATGCCGAGATGCATCACCAGCACGTCGCCCGACGACAGATCGGCGAGCAGATATTTGGCCCGCCGGCCCAGGCCGGTCACGGTCGAGCCTTCGAGGCGCTTGGCGAAATCCTTCGGCAGCGGCCAGCGCAGATCGCCGCGGTGCACCTCGACCTTGGCAAAGCGCGCGCCCTCCATCGCCGGCTCGAGCCCGCGGCGCACCGTCTCGACTTCGGGCAGTTCGGGCATCGTTCGATCCGGCGCTGGTGGCCTGGCCATATGGTTAATTTCAACAACACATAGCGTCGCTTGAGCCGCCGCGCTATGGTTTGCACGACAGGGAAACCAGCGATGGCAGACACCCATTTCGGCTCGCGCCAGGTGCCGCTTGCGGACAAGCAGGCGCTGGTCGACGACGTGTTCCACAGCGTGGCGCCGCGCTACGACCTGATGAACGATCTGATGTCGCTCGGCCTGCACCGGGCCTGGAAGGACGCGCTGGTCACCGCGCTCGATCCGCCCAAAACGCGGCCGTTCGCGCTGCTCGACATCGCCGGCGGCACCGGCGACGTGGCGATGCGCGCCATCGCGGCCGGCGGCGAGCGAACGCGGGCGACGGTGTGCGACATCAATCCCGACATGCTCGCCGTCGGCCGCGAGCGCGCCGAAGCGCGTCACCTCGGCGAGGCGATCACCTTTACCGAAGGCAATGCCGAAGCGCTGCCGTTCGCCGACCGCAGTTTCGATGCGGTGACCATCGCGTTCGGCATCCGCAACGTGCCGCGCATCGACGTGGCGCTTGAGGAAGCGTTTCGCGTGCTGAGAATCGGCGGCAAGTTTTTGTGCCTCGAATTCTCCGCCGTCGATGTGCCCGGCCTCGATCGGCTGTACGACTTCTATTCGTTCAACGTCATCCCGGCGCTCGGCCGCGCGGTGACGGGCGACGCCGAATCCTATCGCTATCTGGTGGAATCGATCCGCCGCTTTCCGCAACCCGAGGCCTTTGCCGCCATGCTGCGCGCGGCCGGCTTTCGGCGGGTTTCGTTTCAACAAATGACCGGCGGCATCGTGGCGCTGCATTGCGGCTGGCGTTTGTGATCTCCGCTCCCGCGCATCTCGTCCGTCTCGGCCGCGCCGGCTTCGTGTTCGCCCGCGAGGGCGTGTTCGGCATCGTCGATCCCTCAGCCGTGCCGGTTCCGGCGCGGCCTTTTCTGCGGCTGGCGCGCCTGATCGAACGGCGAACGACCGGCGCCGCAGACACCCGCCTGTCGGCGGCGCTGACCCGGCTCGGCCCGAGCTACGTCAAGCTCGGCCAGTTTTTGGCGACGCGGCCGGACGTGGTCGGCGCCGCGCTCGCCAAAGATCTCGAGCGGCTGCAAGACCAGATGCCGCCGTTCCCGCAGAGCGAGGCCGAAGCGGCAGTCGCCGCCTCGTTCGGCAAGCCGCTCAAAGCGGTGTTTTCAACCTTCGGCCCGCCGGTCGCCGCCGCCTCGATCGCGCAGGTGCATCGCGCCACGGTCGAGACCGCGGACGGGCCGCGCGCCGTCGCGGTCAAAGTGTTGCGGCCCGGCGTCGAGAAGCGCTTCCACGCCGATCTTGGCGCCTTCACCTTCGCCGCGCGGCACGCCGAGAATTTATCGGCCGAAGCGCGGCGGCTGCGGCTCATCGAGGTGGTCGAGACGCTGCGCCGCTCGGTGGCGATCGAAATGGATTTCCGCCTCGAAGCGGCGGCGCTCTCGGAAATGGCCGAGAACACCAAGGACGATCCGGATTTCCGCGTGCCCGGCGGTGGACTGGGACCGCACCACCAAGGAAGTGCTGACCTTGGAATGGATCGACGGCACGCCGCTGTCCGACCGCGCCCGTCTTGTGGCCAAAGGTTTCGACCTGCCGAAACTCGGCCGCGTGTTGATCCAGACATTCCTGCGCCACGCGCTGCGCGACGGCTTCTTTCACGCCGACATGCATCCGGGAAATCTGTTCGTCGACGACGACGGCCGTTTGATCGCCGTCGACTTCGGCATCATGGGCCGGCTTGGCGTCAAGGAACGCCTGTTTCTTGCCGAAATTCTGCACGGCTTCATCAACCGCGACTATCACCGCGTCGCCGAGGTGCATTTCGAAGCCGGCTATGTGCCGTCGCATCATTCGGTGGAGAATTTCGCCCAAGCCATCCGCGCCATCGGCGAGCCGATCCACAACCGCACCGCCGAAGACATTTCGATGGCAAAACTGCTCACCTTGCTGTTCGAGGTGACCGGCCTGTTCGACATGCGCACGCGGCCGGAATTGCTGCTCTTGCAAAAAACCATGGTGGTGGTCGAAGGCGTCGGGCGTTCGCTCGATCCCAAGCTCGACATGTGGACCACCGCCGAGCCCGTGGTGCGCGAATGGATGACGCGGCATCTCGGCCCGGCCGGCAAGCTGGAAAATGCCGCGGAGGGCGTCAGCGAACTGGGCCGTTTCGTCGCCAGCGCGCCGGGACTGTTGATCCGCGGCGCCCGCGTGCTCGATCAGCTCGACGCGATGACGCGCGACGGCCTGTTGCTGTCGCCGCAAACCATCGCCGAGTTCGACCAAGCCGAAAGCAGCCGCTTCCGCTGGACTTTGGCGGCGCTGTGGGCGATCGCGGCGCTGCTGCTTTGGATCGCCGTCAAGGTCTTGTGATGGCAATGATTGCAATGCAATCATTGTGATGCTAGCCTCTGATAGTCCAGTGGAAGTTCCAATGGCCAGTCTCACTGTCCGGCAGCTCGACGACAAGCTCAAGAAGCTGTTGCGCCTGCGCGCCGCGCGCCACAGCCGGTCCATGGAGGACGAGGTCCGGGTCATCTTGCGCGAGGCTGCGGAACAGACCGGCCACGACATCCTCGAGCATTTCGAACCGCCATCGCGGCCGGCGCGGCAGAAGGCGCCCGCGACGGAAGCGAACCGCAACCGCATCCTGCTCATCATCGGCGGCGGCATCGCCGCTTATAAATCGCTCGACCTGATCCGGCGCTTGCAGGACCGCAATGCACAAGTGCGCTGCATCCTCACCGCCGCCGCGCAGCATTTCGTCACGCCGCTCGCCGCCGGCGCGTTGAGCGGCGAGCGCGTTTTCACCGATCTGTTCGATCCGCACAGCGAGTTCGACGTCGGGCATATTCGTTTGGCCCGCGACACCGATCTCATCGTCGTCGCGCCGGCGACGGCGGACCTGTTGGCCAAGATGGCGGGCGGCCACGCCGACGATCTCGCCACCGCGGTGTTGCTCGCGACCGACAAGCCGATCCTGATCGCGCCGGCGATGAATCCGCAGATGTGGGCGGCCAAGGCGACGGCGCGCAATCTTGCGCAATTGCGCGGCGACGGCGTGCACATCGTCGGGCCGAACGCCGGCGAGATGGCCGAGCGCGGCGAAGCGGGTTTGGGCCGCATGGCCGAGCCGCTGGAAATCGTCGCCGCGGTGGAAGCGATCATGCGCCGGACCGGATCGCTTTCCGGCAAGCGCGTCCTGGTCACATCGGGACCGACCAACGAGCCGATCGATCCGGTGCGCTATATCGCCAACCGTTCTTCGGGCAAGCAGGGCCACGCCATTGCGGCGGCCGCTGCCGCGGCCGGCGCCGACGTGGTGCTGGTGTCCGGCCCGGTCAATCTGCCCGATCCGCCCGGGCTGTCGGTGGTGAAAGTCGAAACGGCGCAGCAAATGCTCAAGGCGGTCGAGCAGGCGCTGCCGGCCGATGTCGCGGTGTTTGCCGCGGCAGTTGCCGACTGGCGCGCCGGAGCGGCCGAGCGACAACAAGATCAAGAAGCAGCCGGGCAAGACGCCGACGCTTGACGCTGACGGAAAATCCCGACATCCTGTCCACCATCGCGCACCGCAATTCCGGCCGGCCGCAACTCGTCATCGGCTTTGCCGCCGAGACCGACAACGTCATCGCCAATGCCAAAACCAAGCTTGCCAAAAAAGGTTGCGACTGGATTTTGGCCAATGACGTTTCGCCGGCGACCGGCATCATGGGCGGCGACGTCAACACCATTCATCTGATCACCGCGGCCGGCGTCGAATCCTGGCCGCCGCAATCGAAGGACGACGTCGCGCGCGCCCTGATCACGCGGATCGGCGCGGCGCTTAGAGCATGATCCGGAAAAGTGGAAACCGGTTTTCCGAAAAGATCATGCTCCACTAAAATGTTAGGCAAAGGAATGAGCAACCAAACGCCCATCGAGGTGCGCATCGTCCGGCTGCCGCACGCGCGCGATCTGCCGTTGCCGCAATATCAAAGCGCGCTCGCCGCCGGCCTCGATCTCATGGCCGCGGTGCCGGCCGACGCGCCGGTCGACATTCCGCCCGGCGGCCGCGCCGTGATCCCGACGGGCATCGCGATCGCTTTGCCGCCCGGCAGCGAAGGCCAGATCCGGCCGCGCTCGGGATTGGCGGCCCGCCACGGCGTAACGGTGCTCAACACACCCGGAACGATCGACGCCGACTACCGGGGAGAATTACAGGTCATTCTTGTGAATATTGGTTCCGAATTATTCGTCGTCGAGCGCGGCATGCGCATCGCCCAGCTAGTAATCGCGCCAATTCAACATGCAAAACTTGTTGAATGGAACAGTCTAGATGCAGACCGAGCGCGCCTCAGGCGGCCTTGGCTCCACCGGATTTGGCTCGAAGACTGGATAAATCTGCTGCTCAATTAGCCGATCTACTAGGAATTCGGTCCGGATGTAGTATGTTACCTCCATACGAACTATTCCCCGCCGGCGACGTTTTCTCCATACATGCCTCTGCTCCCCCGCAAAGGACTCCTCGCGATTGCAGCCGTTATCGACGTGGCGGTGCAGGCACCAGGATGTCCGATCTCGGCCAAAACGCTCGCGGCGCGCCATGCGTTGCCGCCGCGACACTTGGAGTCCGTGCTGCAAAGCCTGGTGCGCGAAGGAATCCTCAAAGGCATCCGCGGCCCGCGCGGCGGTTACGAGCTGGCGCGCGAACGCGCACCGCGTGACCGCGAACGATATTTTGCGCGCCGCCGGAACGGTCGACGAAGCCGACAATGAACCCGCCGGCTCCGAACTGCTCAGCAAGGTCGTGCTGCCTGCGCTGTCGACTGCGGAGCAGGAATTCGGCGTCGCCTTGAGCCGCATCAATCTGGAAGACATGGCGCGCGACGCCGAGGCGCTCAACACCTCGTTATTCGGCCGCGCCGCGGCTGCGCGGGCTTGAGCCCGGTTCCATCGCATTCACGTTCACGATCTGGACTCTTTCGGCGCGATTCCGCTTGAGAGTAAAGTCGAGCGATTCGCGGGGCTTTCCCCCGCGATGATCCGCTGGCAATGGGCGGTGACGGCCAGCAGAGGCAAAGGGGCATGCCGGACACGATCCGGATCAGCGGCAGCTGCGCGCATCCGTGGCGACGCGGATTCTTGACAGCCATTGTCGGTACGGCCGTTCCCTTCCCCGCCAGCGCCGAACAAACAACCGGTTCTCGCGCTGCACGAGCTCGTGGTCAGCGCCCAGGACAGCATCGACCGGCATGAAATCGCCGTGCTGGTGGTGGTGCTCGGGCTCGTGCTGTTCGCCGTCGTCACCGCGATCATGCTGGTCCGCGCACGCGACCCGCTGGACCCGGCTGGAGACATCCTCGCGCGACGAGATCGCTACGCTACGCAGCGATCTCGACCGCGCCAATGCGCTGTTGTTTTCCGAGCCGCAGGTGATGGTGGATTGGCCGGCGGGATCCGATGAGCCCAGGATCGACGGCGATCCCGGCATCGTCGGCGTTGCCGCGCCCCATCGCGTGCTCGCCTTCGGCAGCTGGCTCGAAGCCGGCAAGGCTTTCGCCATGGAGCAGGCGGTCGAAAACCTGCGCAGCCGCGGCGAAGGTTTCTCGCTGACGCTTGACCACGCTGCACGGCCATCCGATCGAAGTGCAAGGCCGCGCCATCGGCGGCCGCGCCGTGCTGCGCCTGAAAGATGCCAGCGGCGTCAAGCGCGACCTGGTCGAGCTGTTGTCCCGGCACGAGAGCTTGCTGAGCGAAGTCGCTTCGCTGCGCGCCCTGATCGAGAACCTGCCGTCGCCGGTGTGGACGCGCGACGCGGCGGGCCAATTGACCTTCGCCAACTGCCGCCTATGCGCGCGCGGTCGAAGCCAAGACTGCCGCCGACGCCGTCACGCGGCGCCTCGAGCTCCTCGACAGCACCGCACGCGACAACATCTTGCGGGCGCTCGCCGCGAACGGCTCCTATGCCGGCCGGCTGCCGGCCGTGGTCGCCGGCTCCCGGCGCACCTTCGATGTGCTCGATTTCCGCACCGAGACCGGCAGCGCCGGCATCGGGCTCGACGCCACCGAAGCGGAAACCATGCGCGTTGCGCTCGCCCGCATGGTCGATGCCCATCGCCGCACGCTCGATCAGCTGTCCACCGGCGTCGCCATGTTCGATGCCGATCACCGGCTGACATTCTACAACGCCGCCTATCGCGCGCTGTGGGATCTCGACCCCGCCTATCTCGACCAGGGGCCGACGGATTCGGCGGTCATCGAAGTGCTGCGCAGCGCCGCGCAAGCTGCCGGAGGAGCAGGATTTCCGGCAATGGAAGGCCGCAGCTGTTCGAAGCCTATCGCGCGGTCGAGGCCAAGGAATATATGTGGCACCTGCCGGACGGCCGCACCGTGCGCGTCGTCACCACGCCCAATCCGGACGGCGGCGTCACCTATCTGTTCCACGACGTCACCGAGCGGCTCGACCTCGACCGGCGCTTCGAGGAAATGATCCGCGTGCAGGGCGAGACCCTCGACAATCTGGCCGAGGGCGTCGCCGTGTTCGCAAGCGACGGGCGCTTGCGCCTGCATAACACGGCCTTCGCCCGCATGTGGCGGCTCGAGCCGCAGGCGCTGGCCGAGCGGCCGCATATCGAGACGATCACCGCTTTGTCCCGCCCGCTGCACGGCGACGGCACCACGTGGCAGAAGCTGCGCGAGTTCGTCACCGCGATCGACAGCCGCGAGCCGATCGAGGCGGCGAGACTCGAGCGCCGCGACGGCACCGTGGTCGATTGCACGACGGTACCGCTGCCCAACGGCGCGACGCTGGTGACGTTCCACGACGTGACCGATTCGGTGAACGTCGAGCGCGCGCTGCGCGAGCGCAACGAGGCGCTCGAAGACGCCGACAAGATCAAGATCGATTTCGTCCACCACGTCTCCTACGAGCTGCGCTCGCCGCTCACCACCATCATCGGCTTCGTCCACCTGCTCGGCGAGCCGTCGACCGGACCGCTGAAGCCAAAGGCAGCGCGAATATCTCGACTTCATCACCGTCTCGCACCAACACGCTGTTGGCGCTGATCAACAACATCCTCGACCTCGCCACCATCGATGCCGGCCGAATGCAGCTCAATCTCGGCTCCGTCGATATCCGCGCCGCCATGGCAAGCCGCCGCCGAAGGCGTGCAGGATCGTCTGGTCGGCGCCGGCCTCACGCTCGACATCGAGCGCTCCGAACGACATCGGCTCCTTCACCGCCGACGAACGCCGCGTCCGGCAAATCCTGTTCAACCTGCTGGCCAATGCCGTGAGCTTCTCGCCGCCCGGCGGAAAGATTACGCTGCGGGCCGAGCGGCGCGCCGATGCGGTGATCTTCGCGGTGACCGACCGCGGGCCGGGCATTCCGCCCGAGGTGCTGGAAAAGGTGTTCGACTGGTTCGAATCCCATTCGCTCGGCTCGCAGCATCGCGGGCCGGGACTCGGCCTCTCTCTGGTGCGCTCCTTCGTCGAGCTGCACGGCGGCACGGTCGGCATCGCCTCGGTTGTCGGCGAGGGCACGACTGTGACATGTACGTTCCCGACCGGAGAAGCCGCCTCGCTGACGGCGGCCTAAATCACGATGCTGCTGACGACCACGGGTGGCGCGAGCTTCACTGTGACCATCGCCGAACGAGGCGGCGATGGTCGCCTTCATGACCGACATCGCCGGCGCGCTCGAGCCCGGCGACCTGGTCACGCTGTCCGGCGATCTCGGCGCCGGCAAGACCACCTTCGCGCGCGCGTTGATCCGCTATCTCGCCGGCGACGACACGATCGAAGTGCCGAGCCCGACCTTCACCTTCATCCAGACCTATGAGCTGCCGCGCTTCCCGCTGGTGCATGCCGATCTGTACCGGCTCTCGGCCACGGCGGAATTGGCCGAGCTCGGCTTCGACGACTTGCCGGACGGCGCCGTGGTGCTCTTGGAATGGCCCGATCGCGCCGCCGGCTTCCTGCCGCCCAGCCGCCTCGACATCACCTTCACGCTGGCGCCGCAACTCGGCGCCGAAGGCCGCAATGTCCGCTATGTCGGCTACGGCGCCTTTGCGCCGCGCGCCGAGCGCATCGCGCTGGTGCGCGCCTTCCTCGACGAATCCGGCGTCGGCGCGGCGCGGCGCCAACGCATGCAGGGCGATGCTTCGACGCGCATCTTCGAGCGGCTGACGCTCGACGACAAGACCATGATCCTGATGAACGCGCCGCCGCGGCCCGACGGTCCGCCGGTGCGCGACGGCAAGCCCTATAGCGCCATCGCCCATCTCGCCGAGGATACGATTCCGTATGTGGCGCTGGCGCGCGGCTTGCGCGACCGCAATCTCTCGGCGCCGGAAATCCTGCACGCCGATCCGGCGCGCGGCCTCATCGTCATGGAGGATCTCGGCGAGGTGCGCGTCGTCGACGGCGACCCGCCGGCGCCGATCGAGGCGCGCTACGAAGCCGCCATCGACGTGCTGATCTCGCTGCATCGCCGGAAACTGCCGGAAACTTTGCCGATCGCGCCGCATTTCGACTATCGCCTGCCGCGCTACGACACCGACGCTTTCCTGATCGAAGCCGAGCTGTTGCTCGACTGGTACCTGCCGAGCGTCGACGCGCCGCCGACCGACGATGCGCGCGATGCCTTCGCCGCGCTGTGGCGCAACGCTTTGCGGCCGGCGCTCGAAGCGCCACCGACCTGGGTGCTGCGCGATTATCATTCGCCCAATCTGCTGTGGCTCGCCGACCGCGAAGACGTCGCGCGGATCGGCGTGCTCGATTTCCAGGATGCCGTGATCGGCCCCGCGGCCTATGACGTCGCCTCGATCCTTCAGGATGCGCGCGTCGACGTCCCTGAAGCCATGGAGGTGGCGCTGCTCAGCCGCTATGTCCGCGCCCGTCTCAAGGACGATGCAAAATTCGACACCGCCGGCTTCACCCAGCTTTATGCGACGCTGGCGGCGCAGCGCGCGACAAAAATCCTCGGCATCTTTGCCCGCCTCGACCGCCGCGACGGCAAGCCGCAATACCTGCGTCACATGCCCCGCATATGGAACTATCTGCAACGCGCGCTGGCGCATCCGGCGCTCGGCATGCTCGCCGATTGGTATGCCACCAATGTGCCCGACCGGGATGTATGATGGGCCGAATCGGGCAGCGGCGGGATCAGGCGCGATGATGCCGAACAGCGCGTTCGTGTTGGCAGCAGGACTCGGCACGCGCATGCGGCCGCATAACGGCAGCGTCCCGAAGCCTCTGGTCGCCGTCGCCGGAAAATCGCTGATCGATTATTCGCTCGACCGCCTGGCCGAAGCCAATGTCGAGCGTGCCGTGGTCAACGTGCATTATCTCGCCGACGCGCTGGAGCGGCATCTGGCGTCGCGGCAGCGGCCGAAAATCGTCATCTCCGACGAGCGCGACACGCTCATGGGCACCGGCGGCGGCATTGCCAAGGCGTTGCCGCAATTGGGCGACGCGCCGTTCTTCCTGGTCAATTCCGACACGTTTTGGCTCGATGGCGTGAAACCAAACTTCGTCCGGCTCGCCGACGCCTTCGACGCCGCGACCATGGACGCCTTGCTGCTCCTGGCGTCGGTCACCGGCAGCGTCGGCTATGAGGGCCGCGGCGACTTCGCCATGTCGCCCGACGGCCGGCTGCAACGGCGCGGCGAGCGCGAGGTGGTTCCCTTCGTCTATGCCGGCGCGGCCATTCTCGCGCCGGCACTGTTCGCCGATGCCCCCACCGGCGCCTTTCCGCTGACGCGGCTGTTCGACCGCGCCGGCGAAAACGGCCGCCTGTTCGGGCTTCGTCTCGACGGCGTATGGATGCATGTCGGCACCCCGGACGCGGTGACGGCCGCCGAGGCGGTGCTCGCAGCGGGGCATTGAGACGAGATTCCCAGCTGCCCGCAGCTTCCTTTCATGGCTTTTCGCCAAGAGCGGAAATGACCGCCTGTCACTTGAATGTATATGGGTTCGGCGACGATCCGTTGATATCGTCGGCCGAGATGGTGCCGTTCCCGTTGATGCGGTTGTCTTGGTAGCTATAGACCGTGTGGGGGCCCGTTAGGTTCCTTAGACCAAAGGAAGTGTTGGCTGTTATCACGGACCGGCCAAGGATCACGGTGGCCGTAACAGCCGCAACGACGCCGCTTCCTGCGTTGCCGTTGCTGCTGGTGTTGTCGATGGAGACCGCAAGCGCGGCACCCGACGGAGATCCATTATTTTGAACGGAAATTCCGTCGGCGCCGCTGTTGCCGACGGTGCTGTTGGATATGGCGCCTGTCGTCGCTCCGCCACCGTCCGAAGTTTGAAACGCGATCCCAATAAAATTGTTGGTGGCGACAACACGGTCGATGATCCCGTTCGCGGTGGCGGTCGAGAAGCGTGGCGGCGCATAAACGATGCCACCACTGTTGTTGTTCGTTACGATCGTGTTTGTGATGACGAAGCTCATCGCACCGGAGGTCGGCTGTATCAGGATGCCGTTGCCGCCGGAGCTACTGAAGGAGAAATTCTGCGCCACACAGTCGGTGACGGTGAGGCTGCCGCCGGAGTTGAACACGATGCCGTTGGTGCCTGCGATGCCAAGGCTATCGAGCACCACGCCACTTATAGCGATCGCGTCGGTCGCACCCGGCGAGTTGATGGTGATTGCCGCTCCGGTGGTTGCCGACATCCCAGCCCATCCATGGCCTTGGATGCTGACCGGACCGGTGATGGTCAGCGAGCCGTAGTTGCCCGGATCGAGCACGTCGATTTGGCCATTAGCAGCTACCGCGTTATAGGCGGCCTGAAGATTCCTGCAGGGCAAAGTAATGGTGCATGGATTGGAATCATTGCCTGCTGCCGAGACGAAGGTGCGGCCTGCCGCGGCCTGCGCCGGCGCGGGCGGCAGCAGGCAGACGAGCACGGTGGCAAGCAGAGTGAATAAAAAGGCGATTTTCGACATGGCTGAAGCTCCTCCATGGGAGAGTGTGCGCCGGCATGCCACCCATGCAGCACAATCGACGCGCTCGCACGCAGCGTCGGGAGTGCGGTATGCGAGGCCGTAACCTCAGGATTTAGAATGTTGTCGTCGCTTGCCGACGGCACGAACGCTGCCGCTCGCCAGAGGATTTCGGCACATCCCGCTGGCAGCTCTCAGATGAGACTACATCACGCGCCGACGCGGGAACAAGGGCGAGCGGCGCCCCCTCCTGCCCCGATCACCGAAGCGGCGCGAGACCCGACTTCAAGTCCGCAATGCTTCACTGACGGGCATTGGCGTTGGGCGCCCGGTCGCCTCAATTAAAGGAATACGCACCCTAGTTCTCATTGCGCTTCAGAATCTGCTAGACCAGCGCGGCGATTTTCCGCGAACCCAAAATGGCACCGCGCGTTTTCACCATTCCGGCGTCGGCGCCGTTCTTGCCGACGCTGATCGAGGCGTTGATCGGCGGCAAGCTTGGCTTTGCCGCCGCGCGCGATCCGCTTGTCTTGGCCTCAGCCACGCTCTATCTGCCGACACGCCGCGCCTGCCGGCTGGCGCGCGACGCTTTTCTCGACGGTGCTGAAAGATGACGCGGCGATCCTGCCGCGCATCGTCGCCATCGGCGATATCGACGAGGACGAGATCGCGTTCGCCGAAGCCGCGACCGGCGACATCGCCGCCGACGCGCTGGCGCTGCCGGAAGCGCTCGGCGGCATGGAACGGCGCCTGTTGCTGGCGCAGCTCATCAGAAAATGGGCGACGTCGCCCGAGCTTCATGGCGCCAGCGGCGCACCGCTCATCGCCCAGACGCCGGCGGCGGCCTGCGCGCTTGCCGACGATCTGGCGCGGCTGATCGACGACATGACGACACGCGGCGTGCCGTGGGAGCGCCTCGACGATCTCGTGCCGGAAGAGCACGACGAGTATTGGCAGCTCACGCTGCGATTCTTGCAGATCGCACGCCGGACACTGGCCGGCGGTTCTTGACGAGCGCAGCCGGATCGAGCCGATCAAACGACGCGACGCGCTCGATCAAAGCCGAAGCCGCGCGGCTTGCGCGCAAGACCGATGCGCCGGTGATCGCCGCCGGCTCGACCGGATCGATCCCGGCGACCGCCGAACTGATCGCGACGATCGCACGCTTGCCGCATGGCGCCGTCGTGCTGCCCGGTCTCGATATCGATCTCGACGAAGAGTCGTGGAAACTGATCGCGGGCGACGAGAAAAAGAACCTCGCGCCGGCGTCCGGGCATCCGCAATTCGCCATGCAGGCGCTGCTCACGCGCATCGGCATCGGCCGCGACGCCGTCGCGAGCTTGGCCGAGGCCGACGGCCGCGAATGGCTGTCTCGGAAGCGTTGCGGCCGGCTGCCGCGACCGACATGTGGCGGCAAAAATCCGCCGATCCGGCGTTCGAGGCGCATGTCGAGGCCGCGCTGCGACACGCTCACGGTGATCGAAGCGGCCAATGCCGAGGACGAAGCGCTCGCCATCGCGGTGGCGCTGCGCGAAGCGGTGCACGACGGCAAGACCGCCGCGCTGGTCACGCCGGACCGCGCGCTCGGACGCCGCGTGCTGGCCGCGCTGGCGCGCTGGAATATTGCGGCCGAGGATTCCGGCGGCGATGCGCTTGCCGATACACCTGCCGGAATTTTTGCGCGGCTCGCCGCCGAGGCCGCGACTTCACGGCCTTGCGCCGGTGACGCTGCTGGCGCTGCTCAAACATCCGCTGCTGCGGCTCGATTTGGCGGACCGGGAGCGCGCCGTCGCCGCGCTCGAGCGCGCGATCCTGCGCGGGCCGCGTCCGCGCGCTGGAACGCACGGCTTGGCCCACGCGCTCGAGACCTTTCGCGAGAGCAAAGACAGCTTGCATCGCTCCGACCCGCGCCACGCATTGACCGATGCCGAGCTGGCCGCCGCTGCCGATCTGGTCGCCCGGCTCGGCCGATGCGCTGGAGCCGTTTGAAAAGCTTCGTCGACACGCCGCAGCCGCTCAGCGAGCTTGCCGCGCATCACCGCGCCGTGTTGGCCGCGCTGTCGCTGCAAGACGGCGACGAAATCGCTTTCGCCGGGCCCGACGGCGCAAAGCTTGCCGACGCGCTCGACGAACTGGCAGCAAGTCGATCGGCCGCCAGCTTGCTCGTCGCGCCGACGGACTATGGGGAACTGTTTTCCGCGGCTCTGGCCGGCCGCGTCGTGCGCCGGCCGCGCCAGCCCGGCCTGCGCGTGCGCATCCTCGGCCTGCTCGAAGCACGCCTCACCGAGAGCGACCGCGTCGTGCTCGGCGGCCTGGTCGAAGGCAGCTGGCCGCCGGAGAGCCAGACCGATGCCTGGCTCAGCCGCCCGATGCGGCTGAAACTCGGCCTCGATCTGCCGGAGCGCCGCATCGGTCTTTCGGCGCACGACTTTGCGCAATTGCTCGGCGCGCGCGACGTGATCCTCACCCACGCCGCCAAGATCGCCGGCGCGCCGACGGTGCCGTCGCGCTTCATCCAGCGCCTCGCCGCCGTTGCCGGCGGGCGATGGCCGGACGCGCGTCAAGCGCGGCGAGACATTATCTGGCCTGGGCACGCGAGCTCGACCGGCCCGAGGCGGTGACGCCCGCACCGCAGCCGGCGCCGAAGCCGCCGCGCGCGGCACGGCCGGGAAGCCTTTCGGTGACCGAGATCGAGCACTGGCTGCGCGACCCCTATACGATCTATGCCAAGCACATCCTGCGGCTCGCGCCGCTCGATGCGATCGACGCCGCACCCGGCGCCGCCGAACGCGGCACGTTCATCCACGACGCCATCGGCGAATTCACGCAAACGCTTCGCCGACAAGCTGCCGGACGACCCGGCACGCGCGCTCATCGAACTGGGACGGCCGCATTTCGCCGCGCTGAACGATTTTCCCGAGGCGCGCGCGTTCTGGTGGCCGCGCTTCGAGCGCATCGCGCGCTGGTTCGCGCGCTGGGAAATCGCGCGCCGCTCCGGCATCGCCGCCATCGTCGCGGAGATTCGCGGCGAGATCGATATCCCGCTCGGCGACGGCGCGTTCAAGCTGCTCCGGCATTGCCGACCGCATCGAACGCGACACCGAAGGCCGCTACATCATTCTCGATTACAAGACCGGCGCGGCGCGAACCGAAAAGCAGGTGCGCACCGGACTGGCGCCGCAGCTCACCCTCGAAGCGGCGATGCTGCGCCAGGGCAAATTCAAGGGCATCCCGGCCGGCGCGTCGGTCGCCGAGCTTGGCTATGTGCTGCTCAAAGGCGGCGAACCGCCCGGCGAGCCCAAGCCGCTCAAGTTCAAGGAAGGCACGCCGGACAGCCACGCCGACCACGCGCTGGAAAAACTCACCGCGCTCGCCAAGCGCTTCGCCGATGCAGATCAGCCCTATCGCTCGCTGGTGCATCCGATGTGGACGACCCATTACGGCGACTACGACCATCTCGCCCGCGTCAAGGAATGGTCGAGCACCGGCGGCGCGGGCGAAGATTCCGGGGGCGGCGAATGAGAACGCCCGGCGTCATCCCCGATTCCGTCCGCGAGCTGCAGCGCGTCGTCTCCAACCCCGACGTGTCGGCGTGGGTCGCCGCCAATGCCGGCTCGGGCAAGACCCATGTGCTGGTGCAACGGGTGATCAACCTTTTGCTCGACGGCGTCGCGCCGGAAAAAATCCTCTGCATCACCTTCACCAAGGCCGCCGCCGCCAACATGGCCAAGCGCGTGTTCGACACGCTCGCCGAATGGACCACGCTCGACGATGCCGGCCTCGACAACGCCATTCGCGAGCGGTCGAGCGTGGCGCCCGACGCCGCGCGACGGGCGCTGGCGCGGCGCCTGTTCGCGCGCGCGCTCGACACGCCGGGCGGCCTGAAAGTGCAGACCATCCACGCTTTCTGCACCCAGCTCCTGCATCAGTTCCCGTTCGAGGCCAATGTCGCCGCGCGCTTCACCGTGCTCGACGAGGCCGAGCACACGCAGCTTCTCGAACAATTGACGCTCAAGGTGCTGCTCGAAGGCGCCGACGCGCCCGACAGCGCGCTCGGCCGCGCGCTGGCCGCGGCGATGGTCGCGGCGGCCGACCAGACTTTTCGCGACGTCGTGCGCGAGGCGATCGGCGAACGCGCGACATCGCTCATGACGGCGCGGCGATCTCGCCGCCGCGCTCGCGAAGCTGTCGCAAGCGCTCGGCGTCGACGCCGTCGGACGAGCATCGCCAAAATCGAAGCCGAGTATTTTTCCCGCTTCGCTGATCGCGCCGGCGGAATGGCCGGCGCTGGCGCAAACCCTGGCGCAGGGCAACAAGACCGACGTCGAGCAGGCGCGCCGCTTCGAAGCTCTCGACGGCGCTGCCGGACGCCGAACGCGATCGACACCTATCTGCAGATCTTCTGCACCGGCGAGGGCACGCCGCGAAAATCCATCGTCACCAAGGCGATCAAGGACGCTGCGCTGGTCGAGCGGCTTTATGCGGAACAAGAGCGCATCTGCGCGCTGCTCGACCGCCGCCGCGCCGTTGCCTGCCGCGACCGCAGCGCAGCGCTACTCACCATCGCCTACGAGGTGCTGGAGCGCTATCGGCAAGGAAAAGCAACGCCGCGGCCTGCTCGACTACGACGATCTCATCGACAAGACGCTGGAGCTGCTCGGCAACGTCGATGCCGCCTGGGTGCACTACAAGCTCGATCTCGGCATCGACCACGTGCTGATCGACGAGGCGCAGGACACCAGCAAGAAGCAATGGCAGATCGTGCGGCTCCTCACCGGCGAATTCACCGCCGGCGCCGGCGCGCGGCCGATGACGCGCACGATCTTTCCGGTCGGCGACGAGAAGCAGTCGATCTATTCGTTCCAGAACGCCGCGCCCAAGGAATTCGCCGAAATGCGGCGCCATTTCGAGCGGGCGCATAAAAACGCCGGTCTCGACTTCGTCTTCCGCGAGCTCAAGCACTCGTTCCGCTCGGGCGAAAGCGTTCTCGCCGCGGTCGATCTCGTGTTCAAGAGCACCGCGATGGCGGCAAGCGTCAGCTCCGATGCCGGCGGTTTTCCGCCGCACATCGCGCTGCCCGATGCGCGCCCGGCATGGTCGAAATCTGGGAACCGGAGAAACCCGACGAGCGGCGCGAGATCGAAGGCTGGGACGCGCCGTTCGACCTGGTGAACGAGACCAGCCCGCGGGTGAAGCTGGCGCGGCGGATCGCGCGCCATGTGCGCGGCCTGATCGAGCGCGGCGCGGCGAAGAGCGGCGATGTTTTGGTTCTGGTGCGCCAGCGCGGCCCGCTGTTCGAGGCCGATCATCCGCGCGCTCAAGCACGAGGGCGTCGCGGTGGCCGGCGCCGACCGGCTGGTGCTCACCGAGCATATCGCGGTGATGGATCTCATGGCGCTCGCCGACGCGCTGCTGTTGCCGCAGGACGATCTGGCGCTCGCCACCGTGCTGCGCAGCCCGCTGTTCGGTTTTTCCGACGAAGAGCTTTTTGCCATCGCCTGGGACCGCGGCCGCGTCTCGCTGCGCGATGGCGCTGACAAGCAAGGCCGGCGAAGACAAAAAGTTCGCCGAAGCCGCCGCTCGCCTCGATGAGCTCGCGCAGGCCGCACGGCGCGAGACGCCGTTTGCGTTCTACGCAAAGCTTCTCGGCGCGGGCGGCGCGCGGAAAAACTTCCTCGGCCGGCTCGGCATCGAGGCCAACGATGCGCTGGACGAGTTCCTCAATCTCGCGCTCGATTACGAGCGGCGCGAAACGCCATCGCTGCAAGGCTTTGTCGCCTGGCTGCGTGATGCCCAGACCGAAGTCAAACGCGACATGGAAATCGCCCGCGACGAAGTGCGCGTCATGACCGTGCACGGCGCCAAGGGCCTCGAAGCGCCGATCGTCATTCTCGCCGACACCATGACGCCGCCGACCGGGCCGAAACCGCCGCGGCTCCTCGAGCTGTCCGGCGGCGCCGTGATCTGGGCGGGGCGCAAGGAGGACGACGTGCCGAGCGTCGCCGCGGCCCGCGATGCGGCGCAAGAGCGAAGCCGAGAACGAATATCGCCGCCTGCTCTATGTCGCCATGACGCGCGCCGCCGACCGGCTGATCATCTGCGGCGCCGACGGCCGGACCAAGCGGCCGGAACGCTGCTGGTACGATCTGGTGCGCGGGCCGCTCGAGGCGTTTCTTGTCGAGGAAGACGACGGCGGCGAAAAAGTTCTGCGGTTTCGCAAGACGCCGGCCGGTGCCGTCGCGGCAATCGCGCCGGCCGCGGCTCCGCGAAAAACTCGCGCGGCACGAATTTCCGGCGTGGCTGCGGCAGCCGGCGCCCGCCGAAGCGCCGCGTCCCGCGCCGCTGTCGCCCTCGTCGGCTTTCGACGAAGAAATTTCGCTCGGTCGCGCCAAGCCGCCGGCTCCGCGGCCGATCGGCAAAAAGCGCTGGAACGCGGACGCCTGGTGCATCGGCTGATGCAAGTCGCTGCCCGATATTCCGCGCCGAGCGCCGCAAGGACGCCGCCGAGCGCTATCTGCGGCAATGCCGCGGACTTTCTCCCGGCCGAACGGGCGGAGATGGCGCGACAGGTCCTCGCCATCCTCGATGACAAGAATTTTGCCGAGATTTTTGCGCCGGGCAGCCGCGCCGAGGTGCCGATCGTCGGCCGCATCGCGCGCGCGAGAGCGAGGCCCGATCCCCGTCGCCGGGCAGGTCGACCGCCTCGCCGTCACGGACGATACGGTGCTGATCGCCGACTACAAGACCGACCGGATCGTTCCGGACCGGCTCGACGATGTGCGCGCCCTATGTCACCCAGCTCGCGCTCTACCGCGCGGTGCTGTCCCGCGTCTATCCCGGGCAAAACCGTGCGCGCGGCGCTGCTTTTCACCGACGGGCCGAAGCTCATGGAAGTCCCCGCCGCCGCCATGGACAAGGCTTTGGATGCGGCATTGACCAAGCTTTCACCGGGCGCGTGACACAAGGGTCACGCTGCGGTGAAGCTCCCTTGACGCCCTGAGGACCCGGTTCATAGGTTCAGCGCGCCACTGAGCGCTGCCGATTCTTCCTGAAAAAAGTGAGGTTTTTCATGGTCGACAAAACAACCGACGCGACGTTCGAGCAGGACGTGCTCAAGGCGAGCGGGCCCGTGGTCGTCGACTTCTGGGCGGAGTGGTGCGGCCCGTGCCGCATGATCGCGCCGGCGCTGGAAGAGATTTCCAAGTCGCTCAACGGCAAGGTCAAGATCGTCAAGCTCAATGTCGACGAGAACCCGGGCACGGCGGCCAAATTCGGCATCATGTCGATCCCGACGCTGATGCTGTTCAAGAACGGCGCAGCTCGCCTCCCGCCAAGTCGGCGCCGCGCCGAAGCAGAAGCTCGAGCAGTGGATCACCGCTGCGGTGTGATCTTCGTCATTCGCGAGCGCCGAGCGAAGCGATGGCCGGGCTCGGCCGCGATCGAGGTCCTGTGCTCGACCTCGGATGACGGTTCGCTCGCGATGGCGCAATGACGTCAATGCCGAAAATGCCGCGTGCCGGTGAACACCATGGCGATGCCGTGGTCGTCGGCGGCTTTGATCACTTCGTCGTCGCGCATTGAGCCGCCGGGCTGGATCACCGCGGTGGCGCCGGCTTCGATGGCGACCAGCAAGCCGTCGGCGAACGGAAAGAACGCGTCGGAGGCGACCACCGAGCCCTTGGTCGCAGGCTCCTTGAGGCCGGCCGCATCGGCGGCGTCCTGCGCCTTGCGCGCGGCGATGCGCGCGGCATCGACGCGGCTCATCTGCCCGGCGCCGATGCCGACCGTCGCCAAATCCTTGGCATAGACGATGGTGTTCGACTTGACGTGCTTGGCGACGCGGAAGGCGAAACGCAGGTCGCGCAGTTCGGCATTGGTCGGCGCGCGCTTGGTCACCGGCTTCAAATCCATGTCGTCGACCACGGCGTTGTCGCGCGACTGCACCAGAAGGCCGCCGGCGACGGTTTTGGCGGTCAGGCCCGCCGCGCGCGGATCGGGCAAGCCGCCGGCGAGCAACAGCCGCAAATTCTTCTTGGCGCCGACGATCGCGATGGCCTCCGCGCGTCGCGTCCGGCGCGATGATGACCTCGGTGAAGATCTCGGTGATGGCGCGCGCCGCTTCGGCGTCGAGCGTGCGGTTGAGCGCGACGATGCCGCCGAACGCCGAGACCGGATCGCAGGCCAGCGCCTTGCGATAGGCGTCGAGCAGGCTTTCGCCCTCGGCGACGCCGCACGGATTGGCGTGCTTGATGATCGCGCAGGCCGCGGTGCGCGCCGGATCGAACTCGGCGACGCATTCGTAAGCCGCGTCGGTGTCGTTGATGTTGTTGTAGGAGAGCTGCTTGCCCTGCGCCTGCCGCGCGGTGGCGACGCCGAAGCGCATATCGGGCGTGCGATAGAACGCCGCCGCCTGGTGCGGGTTCTCGCCGTAGCGCAGTTTCTCGATCAGCCGGCCGCCGAAGGCGCGATAGTCCGGCGCGATGTCGGCGAGCTCGTTCGCGAACCAATTCGAGATCGCCGCGTCGTAGGCCGCGGTGCGCGCATAGGCCTTGGCGGCGAGCCGGCGGCGCAGCGCCAGCGTCGTCGCGCCGCCGTGCTGCGCAAGCTCGGCCAGCACCGCGGCGTAATCGCCGGCCTCGACCACCACCGCGACGTCGTCATGGTTCTTCGCCGCGGCGCGGATCATCGCCGGGCCGCCGATGTCGATGTTCTCGATGCAGGCGGCGAAATCGGCGCCGCGCGCGATCGGTGTCTTCGAACGGATAGAGATTGACCACCAGCAGATCGATCGGCCGGATGTTGTGCGCGCGCATCGCGTCGGCGTGCGCGGCATTGTCGCGCATCGCCAGCAAGCCGCCATGGACCGCCGGATGCAGCGTCTTGACCCGGCCGTCCATCATTTCGGGAAAACCGGTGAGATCGCTGACGTCGAGCACTTTCAGCCCGGCGTCGCTCAGCGCCTTGCGCGTGCCGCCGGTCGAGACCAGCTCGATGCCGTGGCCGGCCAGCGCGCGGGCGAACTCGACGACGCCGGTTTTGTCGGAGACGGAAATCAGGGCGCGCGATACGCGGCGGAGATGCTCGGTCATGCCTTTCTACTCCCTCCGCTTCGCGGAAGAGGCATAGTCACAACGGCAGCCTCGGCTCCTCTTCGCGCAGGCGGCGCGCGGTGCCGGCGGTGGCGAGCGCCGCCGAGCGTGGTCTGCTGGAAGGTCCACAGCACGCGCGGCGTGGTGCGGGCATGGCCGCGGATGACCATCTGCGACGGTGCGGCGCGGGCCGTCGGTGCCGGCGAGATAGACGCTGTCCTCGAGCTCGACGCGGGCCTCGTGGGCGGTGAACGTCCACACCTCCTTGTTCGGCGTCATCAGCATGACGCCGTGGCCGTCGGTCAGCCGCGTCGCCTTGACCGAAGGATGCAGGTGGAAGCGCACCGCGTAGCGGTCTTCGGCTGGTGCGCAATTGCGCGCTGCCGTCGGCGGCAAGGAACATGTCCTCGCCTTCGAGCCGCGTGCCGTCCGCCGCGAGCACGATGGTGCGCTCGTGCAGGATGCCGTAGCGGTCGGCGTAGCCGTCATGCGCGGCGCGCAACACGATGCCATCGGCACGATCCTCGCGGCGTCACGGCGACGTTGCTCGGGCCGCCGAGCATCGGCGAGCCGCCGAGCACGCGCCGGAACGCCGCGGTTTCGACGAACCGCGCCGACGACGTGTCGTTGAACGTGACCGTCGAATGCGCCGGCGTGCCGCGGGCAAACGGCCGCCAGTCGTCGCGCGCGGTCTGCGGCATGCCGCAATTCACCACGATCAGGCTGCTCTTCGGCGAGGAGAATTCGAACGACAGACAGCCGGCATGGGCTTCCAGACTCATCTCGATCGGCGGCGCGCGGCCGGTATCCATGATCAGCACGCCGCCCGCCGCTTCGAGCCGCTGATAGGCCGAATGCGGCGCGTTCGACAGCGGCGCGCCGTGGATCTCGTCATAGGCCAGCAGCGTCAGCAAGCAGCTCGGCCGGCGTCGCGCCCATGCCGTTGAAATGCGCGAAGGTGCCTTCGGAATGGCGGAAGAAGCGCAGCATCGGCATCATGCGGTCGATGGCATTGAGCAGCGCCTGCGGCGGCGCGATGTTGCGCGACGAAAACGCCTGGCCGAGCGGCAACAGCTCCAGCAGCACCTCGATGATCGCGCCGGGATCGCGGCCGGCGTGGCCGCCGTCGGGCAGGATTTGCCGCTCGATCTCGTGGCGCAGCCGCTCGGTCGCGGACTTGATGTGGCGCGACTGGCCGGCGATGCACAGCGCCGCGTAGGTCAGCGCGATCGCCGCCTGCATGCGCGCCACGCCGCGGCGGGCGTCGCCGCGCGGTATGGCGCAGATAGCGCACCTGGCGCACCAGGCTGCGCAGGAAGCGCCGGTAGAAGCGCGCATCGGCATCCTGCAAAACCAGCGGCGCCTGGCTGAGCCAGGAGATGATGCGCCGCGACAGCACGTCCGGCCGCCACGCCACCGGATGCCATGCGCCCTGCAGCGCGATCCATTCGTCGACCAGCGCGCGCGCATTGGCCCGCGTGATGCCGGATTCCGCCGCGCGCAGATGGCGCAGCCAGCCGAAGCCCAACAGCGCCGTCGCCCATTCGTCCGACGGCGGCTCCATCTCGAAGATCGAGCGGCCGTCGCAGACCACGACCTTGCCGGCGAAGGCGAAGCGGCCGGAATAGATTTCGGTGGCGCGGGTGGCGTCGGCGGTGCGCAGATCCTGCGGCGCGATCAGGAGGCGGTCGGCCTTGAGCTGCGGCAGCGGCCAACGCAGCAGCGGATGGCCGTTGAGCCGCCCGGCGGCTTGCCGCAAGCCTCCGCGCAGCAACAGCCATGACAGCTTCAAATGATTGCGCCACTGAACCGCGCGCCATCGCCGCGCTCGCCCCTCCTGGAAGTGCGCCCTCTCCTTACCCTCGCCCGCTGGCGGAGAGGATGAGGAGGGTTGCCGCACCATAACGAAACGCCATACGGACGGGGAATAAACCCTTAAACCGTTGAAATTCTATAGCTTTTCGAGTCGCGCCGCGTAGAAACCATCGACGCCGGCGAAGCGCGAATCAGCATCGGTAAAATGGCACGGCAGGGTGCGCAGATCGCCGTCCGCGTTGATGAAGTCGGTTTCGCCAAAAACCTCCGCCGCCGCGATCGGCACCCGCCGCACGCTTTGCTCGCGCGCCAAGAGATCGGCGACGATGTCGGTGCCTTCTTCGGGCTCGAGCGAGCACGTGCAGTATACCAGCGTGCCGCCGGGCTTGATCAGCGTGACCGCGTGATCGAGCAAGCGGCGCTGCAACGCGGCGAGCGACGTGATATCGGCTGAGCGCTTGAGCCACGGCACGTCGGGATGACGGCGGATGGTGCCGGTCGACGTGCACGGCGCATCGAGCAGGACGGCGTCGAATTGTTGGTCGGGAGTCCACGCCGCGACATCGGCGCAGACCAGCTCGGCTTCGAGCGACAAGCCGGGTGAGATTTTCTTGCAGCCGCTGCAGCCGCGCCGGCGCACGATCGACCGCCGTGACTTTGGCGCCGGCCGCAACCAGCTGCGCCGTCTTGCCGCCGGGCGCGGCGCACAGATCGGCGACGCGCAAGCCCGCGACATTGCCGAGAAGCCGCGCCGGGATCGAGGCTGCTGCGTCCTGCACCCACCATGCGCCGTCGTCGAAACCCGGCAGCGCCGTCACCGCGCCATGCACGATGGTGCGCACGGACCCGGTCGGCAGCACGCGGCCGTCGAGTTTTGCCGCCCAATCCGCGGCATCCGATTTCACCGTGAGATCGAGCGCCGGCTCGCGACCATTGGCGGCCGCAATGGCGTGGGCGGTCGCCTCGCCGTAGGTCTTGATCCAGCGCGCCATCAGCCAAGGCGGCGTATCGAGCACCGGCCCGTCGAGGGCAGCGATCCGTTCGGCGCCTTCGCGCGCGATCCGCCGCAGCACCGCGTTGACCAGGCCGGCAAAGTGCAACGCTTTGCGATCGCTCGCGCACGAGCCGCACCGCGAGATCGACGGCGGCATGGTCGGGCACTTCGAGAAACAGAATTTGCGCGGCGCCGATCAAGAGCGCGGTCTCGACCCGCGGCGCCTGCGCCGGCAGCCCGTCCTCGAGCAAAGACCCGAGCAGATGGCGCAAGGTGCCGAGCCGGCGCAGCACCACGGCAACGATCGCCCGCGTCAGCCCACGGTCGCGATCGGCCATCGCCGCAAGCGCCGCGGTCGCTGAGCGCGCATCGGAGCCTTCGAGCATCTCGTCGAGCGCCCGGTGCCGGCCCAGCACGCCCTCGACGACATCGGCCGCGACCCGGCGCACCGCCATGCCGGGTGCGTCGTCGCGCTCGCCGGAGCGAGGCTTCTTCTTGCGCGCATTTTTCGCCAAAAATTCCTCCTTGCAGTAGACGAACGGCTACGCCAAGTCAGAGGCGATGCCAACCGAGCCGCAATCACAGAGCCCTCCGGCACCCGAGTCCGAGGACCAACGGACCGAGAAACGCCCGCTACCACCGGCGGCCGAACGCGCGCTCGCCGAAGCGGCAGCCCGCCGCGCCGAGCGCGACCGCAACGCCGATCAGACAAAGGAATCCGGTGGCCGCGGCGGCCTCGATCCGACCCGCTATGGCGATTGGGAAAAGGACGGCTTGATCTCGGATTTCTAGCCGACGCAACCGGCACAACCGGCCTGGCCGCCGGCGGATTTCACTTATTTCACAAGGGTTTTCCGACCGAAAGGCGGCTTTCGGCAGGCGGTATTCTCTTGCTCTCCCGCGACGGTTGTCCCATGATGGCTTGGGGAAGCTGGGGGGATTATCGTGTTGCGCTATTTCGCATTGGGCGCATGCGCCTTTTTGCTCGTCGCCTGCGCCACCATCACCAAGGGAACCACCCAAGTCGTCGCCATCGATACGCCCGGCGTTCCGGGTGCGACGTGCACGATCACGACCCAAAGCGGTCCGCAGGTCGTCACCACGCCCGGCACAGTGACGCTGAAGAAAGGCTCCGACGCGCTGCCGATTGCTTGTGTCAAAGATTGTTACGTCAACGGCCAGAGCATGATCCCGTCCAACGCCGAAGCGATGGCGGCGGGCAATGTGATCTTCGGCGGCGTCATCGGCCTCGGCGTCGATGCCGCCTCAGGCGCGCTGAACAAATATCCCGACGTGATCACCGTCGCGATGTCGCCCGATCCGACATGTCGCCCACAGCTGCGAGCGCCGCCGCGGCATACCTCGTCAGCACAATAGGCACGGGCCGATTGGGACTTGATCTCTCCCAATCTGAGGAATATTATCCTACATTGCAAGGTGTCGATTCCTTCCCAGGAAGGCTGAGGCGATGCCTCATCTATCCTTTACGGCTCTGGCCAATCCGCGACGCGGCAACGTTTGGCTCGTTGCCTGCGTGTTGCTGGCCGTCAGTGTGATCGCCGTCGAGTTCATCGATCCGAACCTCCTGCCGCATCCGAAGGCTACGCCGGCTTACCGGCCGTATGGCGATCGCGGCCGCCAAGTCTTGGCGGACACGCGCGTCTATGCGGCCGAAGTGGTGCGCATCATCGATGGCGACACCTTCGTGGCGCGGATGCGGAGGGGCCCGGCGGTGAGGTCGAAACCCGCGTGCGGCTGCGCAGCATCGATGCGGCGGAGCTGCATGCCCGCTGCAGCAAGGAGCTGCGCCTGGCGCTCGCCGCGCGGGCGGCGCTGCAACGGCTGCTCGCCGAGGGCAGCGTGACGCTTTCTCACGTCGGGCCGGACAAATATCCAGGACGCATCGACGCCAATGTCGCGACGCGAAATAACGCGGACGTCTCGGCGGCGATGCTCAACGGCGGCTGGGCGCGCAGCTATGACCGTGGTCGGCGCGGCACTTGGTGCCGATGAGATTATTCCTTATTTGTCATGCTCCGCGAAGGCGGAGCATCCAGTAAACGCCGTCGTTCGGTGATTACTGGATCATCCGCTTGCGCGGATGATGACAGGGAATGATTTGCGCCTGATGCCTGACTACCTGATCACAACCACCGGCGTGCCGACGCCGACGCGAGCAAACAAATCCGTCACGTCTTCGTTGAACATGCGGATGCAGCCATGCGACACGAAATGGCCGATCGAAGACGGCTGATTGGTGCCGTGGATGGCGTAGTCGAGGCCGGAGAGCGTCATTGCCGCCACCCCCATCGGATTGTGCGGCGAGCCGCCGGGAATGAGCAGCGGCAGCTTCGGATTTTCGCGCCGGATGTCCGGCGGCGGCGCCCAGTCGGGGCTGACATATTTGGCGTCGATCGCCGACGTGCCGGACCATTGCTGCCCGGCGCGGCCGACGCCGACCGGATAACGGATCGCCTGGCCGGCGCCGACGACCAGATAAAGATGCCGCTCGCTGGTTTTCACCACGATGGTGCCGGGCGCATAAGCCTCCGGCAGCGCCACCAGATCGCCGTGCGCCTGCGCCGGAGCGGCCGCGAGCGCGGCAACAGCGGCCATCAGCGCGGCCGAAAGCAGAAATTTCCCTCGCATCGTCGAATACTCCGGTACGCAACTATGACTAATCGGGATTCACCATAATCCAATCCGCGCGCTTGCTCAGTAGCGCCGCTTGAACACGGTAAAGTTTCTCTAAATTTTCGCGGCGAGCGCACGCTGACTGCTCCCTCCCCCTTGTGGGGAGGGTGGGGTGGGGGTCGGGAGGTGACGCGCGTGCGTTGAGGCGAGCGCGGCGCGAAGCGTCGATGCTTTTGCCTTACCTCGCGACCCCCACCCCTGCCCCTCCCCACAAGGGGGAGGGGAAAGAAAAGGAGGGGAAAGAAAAGGAGGGGAAAGAAAAGGAGAGGAAAGAGCTACGCGCTTTCCTTGCTCTTGTTCTGCCGGTTGTTGACCAGATCGTCGACCACGGCGGGATCGGCCAAGGTCGAGGTGTCGCCGAGATTGCCGTACTCGTCCTCGGCGATCTTGCGCAGGATGCGGCGCATGATCTTTCCCGATCGCGTCTTCGGCAGGCTCGGGGCGAATTGGATGAGATCGGGCGAGGCGATCGGGCCGATCTCCTTGCGCACCCAGCCGCCGAGCTCCTTGCGCAAATCCTCGGTCGGCTGCACGCCGGTCATCAGGGTGACATAGGCATAGATGCCCTGGCCCTTGATGTTGTGCGGATAGCCGACCACCGCGGCCTCCGACACTTTCGGATGCGCGACCAGCGCCGACTCGACCTCGGCGGTGCCCAGCCGATGGCCGGCGACATTGATCACGTCGTCGACTCGGCCGGTGATCCAGTAATAGCCGTCCTCGTCGCGCCGGCAGCCGTCGCCGGTGAAATATTTGCCGGGATAGGTGCTGAAATAGGTTTCGACGAAGCGCTGGTGATCGCCATAGACGGTGCGCATCTGGCCGGGCCAGGAATTGGCGATGCACAGATTGCCGCTGGTCGCACCCTCCTGCACCTTGCCCTCGGCATCGACGATCTGCGGCACGATGCCGAAGAACGGCCGCGTCGCCGAGCCGGGTTTCAGCTGCGTCGCGCCCGGCAGCGGCGTGATCAAAATGCCGCCGGTCTCGGTCTGCCACCAGGTATCGACGATCGGGCAGCGGCCGTCGCCGACCACGCGGTGATACCATTCCCAGGCTTCCGGATTGATCGGCTCGCCGACCGAGCCGAGGAGCCGCAGCGAGGCGCGCGAGGTTTTCTTCACCGGCTCGTCGCCGGCCTGCATCAGGCGCGGATCGCCGTCGGCGCGGTGTAGAAGATGTTGACCTTGTGCTTGTCGATGACTTCCCAGAACCGCGACATCGACGGATAGTTCGGCACGCCTTCGAACATCAAGGTGGTGGCGCCGTTCGCCAGCGGGCCATAGACGATGTAGCTGTGGCCGGTGACCCAGCCGACGTCGGCGGTGCACCAATAGATGTCGCCGTCGTGATAGTCGAAGACGTATTGGTGCGTCATCGCCACGTAAACGAGATAGCCGGCGGTGGTGTGCAGCACGCCCTTCGGCCGCCCGGTCGAGCCCGAGGTGTAGAGGATGAACAGCGGATCCTCCGCGTTCATCTCCGCGCACGGGCATTCCGCCGTGACCATGTCGGCGGCCTCGTGGTACCAGACGTCGCGCACCGGATCCATGTCGACGGGCGCGCCGGTGCGCTTGACGACGATGACGAAGTCGACGCCGCCGGCCTTGGCGATCGCCGCGTCGGTATTGGCCTTCAGCGGCACCTTGCGGCCGCCGCGCAACCCTTCGTCGGCGGTGATGACGACTTTCGATTGGCAATCCTCGATGCGGCCGGCGAGCGAATCCGGCGAGAAGCCGCCGAACACCACGGAATGGATGGCGCCGATGCGCGCGCAGGCCAGCATGGCGTAGGCGGCTTCCGGGATCATCGGCAGATAGATGGTGACGCGGTCGCCTTTCTTGACGTTGCGGTTGCGCAGGATATTGGCGAAGCGGCAGACCTCGTCGTGCAATTGCTTGTAGGTGATGTGCTTTGAATTCTTCGGGATCGTCGCCTTCCCAGATGATGGCGGTCTGGTTGCCTCGGGTGTGCAGATGGCGGTCGATGCAGTTGTAGGCGACGTTGGTGGCGCCGTCCTCGAACCATTTGATCGAGACGTTGTCTTTGGCGAACGAGGTGTTCTTGACCTTGGAGAAATGCTTCATCCAGTGGATGCGCTTGGCCTGCTCGGCCCAAAAGCCGTTGGGATCGGCCAGCGAGCTTGCGTACATTTTCTTGTATTCGGCCTCCGTGATGAAGGCGCGCTTGGTCCACTCGGCGGGAATTTCGTAGATCTTATCCGACATACTCGTCCTCCACGCGGCGCGCGAGCGCGCGCATATTCTGTCAGTTTGGCGCCCATTATCGACGCCGCTGCCGCGGCGGACAAGCGGGCCAAAAGTCTCACGTCGCTACCGCTGCGCCTTGAATTCCTGGTTCGGAAACGCCGATGCATCGGGCGTCTTGATCGACCACGTAGGGGTGATCGAGCTCCATGTGGCAGGCGTTGCAGCCCTGGCTGAGCTGATCGTAGGCGGCGGCGAATTTTTGCGCGTCCTGCTGCTTGATGGCGGCTTCGACCGCGTTGAGCGGCTGGGTCAGCGCCAGGTCGACGAGATCGCCGACCGGCATGCCGCGGAATTTCGGCACCGCCTTGACGATGCCGGCGAAGGCCTGGCGGAGCTCGGAGAGCGCATAGTTGGCGAGCGGCCAATTCTCCGCCTTGCCGGCAAGGCCGAGCTTGGCGTGACGCGGCTGAATGAGCGTGTTCATCAGGTCGCCCATGGTCATGACATAGGGGACAGGAGCATTCGCCAATGGCGGCGACGCCGGCTGTTGCGCCGGTGCATGGGTGGTTTGCCAAAAGCCGAGACTACCCGCGGCGATGATACCGATGGCGAATATGGCGATAAAGGTGGTGCGATCATTCATGCCGTGAGCTCCCGATCGCCGCCGGCTACACGCCCATCGCGCCGATCACCGCGCCCATGACCACCAGCACGATCAGCCAATTGCCGAGGTCGATCAGCAGCAGGCGCTTGTCGCGGCCGGAGAAGCAGAAATTGACCACCATGGTGGTGAGGATGAAACCGAACCACAAAAACGCGCCGGTGATGACGCCGTTCTTCAGCGTCACCTCGCCGAGACCGAGATGGCCGAGCACGCCGGCCAGCATCCAGGCGATGACCAGATTGCCGATGAAGGCGTAGAGGAACGGCAGGAACGCGCCCGGCTTTTTCATCTCCTCCTTGCATTGCTCCGGCGTCTTGCCCTGCGCCGCCTGGTAGATCTTGCCCAAGCTCATGTACCAGCCGGCGCTGACCAGCCAGGCCACCACGGCGGCGATGAGGACGGCGAGAAAGTTGATTCCGGCAAATGTCATGGCGTTTCTCCGGCCTGTTATGGCCGCAAGCCTAGCGGGAAACGAACGGCTTCGGGAGGCCGGTCGGGAACAAATCGTCAGGGCGCGCGATTGCTGTAGCGAAAGCGATCGCGTCATGTCGATTCAGGATCATGCATCGGAGGAGAAAGGCCGCAGAGCGGCGCCGCGCGAGCGTCCGCCGCTGCCCGCATCGACGATGCGGCTCGTCAAGCGGCTCGGGCTGACCTACGTCGACACCGCCGCATTGACGATAAAGCGCCAGCGCCATGGCCGCGGTTTTCGTTATCTCGCCGCAAGCGGCAAAACTGTGGGCGCCGCGGAGGCGAAACGCCTGGCAGCGCTCGCCGTGCCGCCGGCCTATGACGACGTGCTCTATGCGGCCGATCCCACGGCACACATCCAGGCCACCGGCCGCGATGCCGCCGGGCGGCTGCAATATCGCTATCATCCCGAATGGCAGAGGGTGCGCGAAACGCGCAAAGCCCGCCGCCTCGCCCGCCTCGCCGAAGCGCTGCCGACCATTCGCCGCAGCACCAGCCAACATCTCGCCGGCAAAGAGCCGACGCGGTCTTTCACTTTGTCAGCGATCATCGAACTGGTCGCCCGCAGTGCCATTCGGCCGGGGACGCGAGCAATATGCAAAGCTGCGCGGCACGCGGGGCGCGGCAACGCTGTTGAAGTCCAATGTCACGGTCTATGGCGAGACGGTGAAACTGCGTTTCCGCGCCAAGGGCGCCAAGCAGATCGACAAGGAGGTTCATGCGCCAAAGCTCGCAACAGCCATCGAGATGCTCAAGCAACTGCCGGGGCGACGCCTGTTTCAATATCGCACCGAAGCTGGCGACTTGCGCGCGCCGAGCGCGCAGGATGTCAACCTGTTCTTGCGCGAGATCGCGGGCGTCGAGATTTCATTGAAGGATTTCCGCACGCTGCTGGCGTCCGTGTCGGTGCTCGATGCGCTGGCGCGCGCCGCGCCGGCGACCAGCAAACGGGCGCGAAACCTGCAAGTTCTCGACGCCATTTGCGAGGCCGCGGCTGAACTCGGCAACACGCCAGCGATTTGCCGCAAGAGCTATGTCCACGAAACCGTGGTCAACGCTTTCGAGGACGGTGAGTTGGAGCGGTTTGCCGAGACGTTGCGCGCGTCTCGCTCCACCGCCCGGCGCGAACAGATCTTGGCTAAAGTCGCCGCGCAGGTTGAGGATGAGGCCGTCTGAAAGAAGCCTAAGCCGACTTCATCCCGCCCATCTTGCAGACGAGCTTCCATTCGTCGGCGGTCACCGGCTGCACCGACAGGCGGCCTTGTTTCACCAGCACCATGTCTTTGAGCTTCGGCTCGGCCTTGATCGCGGCGAGCGTCACCGGCTTCGGCAACGGCTCGACCGCGCCGGTGGTCACGGCGACCCAGGGCTCGTCCTTTTTGGCGGTCGGGTCGGGAAAGGCCTCGCGGAGGATTTCGCCGATGCCGACGACCTGCTTCTCGTCGCCGGTGTGATAGAAGAAAAATTTCTCGCCCTGCTTCATCGCCTGCAGATGCTTGCGCGCCGCGAAATTGCGCACGCCGCTCCACGGCTCGCCCTTCTTGCCGCGCTTGACTTGATCGTCCCAGGAGAACTCTTCCGGCTCGGTCTTCATCAGCCAATACGCCATCGTCATTCCTCCGACTTCAGCGGCCGCGTCAGCAAAGATTTTATCGCCTCGTCCAATGTCATCGTCTCGGCGAGCAGCGCCGCGACGGCCGCCGCGATCGGCATGTCGACCGAGCGCTCGCGCGCCATGTCGAGGAGCACCGGCGCGGTGAAGGCGCCTTCGGCGAGGCCCGGTGCTGATGGTGCCGGGCTTTTGGCCCTGGCCGAGACTGACGCCGAACTGGAAATTGCGCGACTGCGGGCTGGAGCAGGTCAGCAGCAGATCGCCGAGGCCGGATAGCCCCATCATGGTCTGCGGTTTTGCGCCGAACGCCTTGCCGAAGCGCGTGAGCTCGGCGAAGCCGCGCGTGGTCAGCGCAGCGCCGGCGCTGGCGCCCAAGGCCGCGGCCGGTGACGACGCCCGCCGCGATCGCCAGCACGTTCTTGGTGGCGCCGCCGATCTCGACGCCGCGCATGTCGGTGGAGTGATAGGGCCGGAAGCTCGGCGAGCCGATCGCCTGCGCGAGCTCCTGGGCAAGCTTGCCGTCGCGCGCGGCAAGCGTCACCGCGGTCGGCAGGCCGCGCGCCACGTCGGCGGCAAAGCTCGGTCCGGACAGGATCGCCGGCGTCGCGTTCGGCGCGCATTCGGCGACGATCTCGGTCATGAATTTTTTGGTGCCGCGCTCGATGCCCTTGGCGCAGACGATCACGGGCGTGCGCGCCGCGAGCGATGACGCGAGAGATTTCGTGGCGCTGCGCACCGCCTGCGCCGGCACCACCAGCAGGATCGCCCGCGCCCGCGCGGCGTCGGCGAGGTCGGCCGCAATGGTGATGCGGTCGTCGATCCGCACGCCCGGGCAGGAACAGGCTCTCGCGCTTGTTCGCGAGCTGCGCCGCATTGGCGGCGTCGTGCTCCCACAGCGTCACCTGCCGCCCGGCGCGCGCGCAAGTCAGCGCCAGCGCCGTGCCCCAGGCGCCGCCGCCGATGACCGCGATGTGATCGAACGCCATGGTCCCAGAAGTCATGCCCGGCTTTATAACACTTCGCCGCGCAGCAGTTTGGGCACTTCGCCGACCAGGCCCGCCGCCTCGCGGATGAACAGGCGCTTCAAATTCGGCACCCGGTCGACCAAACCGAGCCCGACGTCGCGCGCAAGACGCAGCACATCGGAGCGGTTGGAGAACAGCCGGTTGAGGCCGTCGGTGGCGATGCCCATGGTCACGGTGTCGAAGCGGCGCCAGCGCTGATAGCGCTCGAGCACGGTCGCCGAACCCGGATCGAGCCCGAGCCGCGCCGCATCGACGATCACTTCGGCGAGCGCCGCGACGTCCTTCAATCCCATATTGAGCCCCTGCCCGGCGATCGGATGGATGACATGGGCGGCGTCGCCGACCAGCGCGATGCGCTCGGCGATGAACGAGCGGGCGACGAAGAAGCCGAGCGGATGCACGCGGCGCGCGCCGACCGCGTTGATCTCGCCGAGATGCAGCTTGAAGCGTTTTTCCAGCTCGGCATGGAACGCATCGTCCGGCAGCGCCACGATGCGCTCCGCCTCGCCCGTCGCCTCGGTCCACACGATCGAGGAGCGATTACCCTTCAGCGGCAGGATCGCGAACGGGCCGGCGGGGAGAAAATGCTCCTCGGCGCGGCCGCCATGATCGCGCTCGTGACCGACCGTGGTGACGATCGCCGACTGGTCGTAGGTCCAGCCGTGGGTGGCGATGCCGGCGCTTGCGCGGATCGTCGAACGCGCGCCGTCGGCGGCGACGAGAAGGCGCGCGCCGATCACGCTGCCATCTTTAAGCTCCGCGACGGCCCGTTCGCCGTCATGGCTCACCCCGACCACGCCGGAAGCAAGCAGCGTGACGCCTTCGGCCTTTGCTTTCTCGGCCAGCGCGGCGACGAGAAAACGGTTCTCGATCATGTGGGCGAACGGCTCGCCGGGCTCGACCTCGCCGGCGAAGGTGAGAAACACCGGCCGCATGGCGTCGTCGAGCCGGCTGTCGGTGACCACCATGTCGAGGATCGGCTGCGCCTCTCCGCTGACGCTGTCCCAAACACCGAGCGTCTCGAACAGCCGCCGCGCCGCGGCGACGATGGCCGAAGCGCGCTCGTCGTCGGCATGGCTCACGCCGAGCGCCGGATCGGCGACCGTGACGGCAAATGACGGCCCGAGCGCCTGGCGCAACGCAAGGGCAAGGGTGAGGCCGGCAAAGCCGCCGCCCGCGATCAGCACATCGACATTCTCACGCGTCATGGTCCCATTCTATCACGCCTGGCGCCGGGCTTGACCCGGCCCTGGAACCCGTATGCAAGGAGGCAACGGAATAATAGGACAGCGCATGGCCTCCGCCGTTCAGGAAGTCCTCGACATCCTCGATCTCGAGCCGCTGGAGGTGAACCTGTTCCGCGGCCGCTCGCCGCAATCGCGCTGGCAGCGGGTGTTCGGCGGCCAGGTGATCGGCCAGGCGCTGGTCGCCGCCTGCCGCACCGTCGAGGACGTCACCGCGCGGCCGCCGCATTCGCTGCACGCCTATTTCCTGCTCGGCGGCGATCCCAAAGTGCCGATCATCTACGAGGTCGACCGCATCCGCGACGGCAAGAGTTTCACCACCCGCAACGTCAAGGCGATCCAGCACGGCCACGCCATCTTCTCCATGTCGGTGTCGTTCCACCTCGCCGAGCCGGGCCTGACCCATCAGGTCAAAATGCCCGAGGTGCCGAAGCCGGACGAACTGCCGAGCGACGAGGAGCTCAAGGACCGCATCTATCCGCTGTTGCCCGAACCGGTGCGGCGCTACTACGAGCGCGAGCGGCCGATCGAATTCCGCCCCGTGGAGTTCAGCCGCTATCTCGGCGAAAAATCCGAAAACGGCCGCTTCGATATCTGGATCCGCGCCACCGGCCGCCTGCCCGACGAGCCGGCGATCCATCAATGCGTGCTCGCTTATGCCTCCGACATGATGCTGCTCGACGCCGCGCTGATCCCGCACGGCCGCAGCGTGTTCTCCGAAGACATCATGGCGGCGAGCCTCGACCACGCGCTGTGGTTCCACCGCCCGTTCCGCGCCGACGAATGGCTGCTCTACGCCCAGGACAGCCCGAGCCTCGCCGACTCGCGCGGTTTTTCGCGCGGCTTGATCTTCGCGCTCGACGGCACGCTGGTCGCTTCGGTCGCCCAGGAAGGGCTGCTGCGGCAGCGCCGGCGCGCCAAGACGTGAACTGACAAGACGTGAGCTTAACGGAACGGCAGCTTAACGGCGACGCTTAACGGAACGACTTGGCGTTGCTATCGTTCGCGCGGATCGAGGAGTGCAGTCGTGGGAATGGGTGCGAGCACACTGCCGCTGCTCATGAAGCTGAAACAGCAGGGCCATATTGCCAACGGCTCCGCGGTCATCGAAATCGGCGCGCAGCAGCTCGACGAATTCCTTCATCAAGGCAACCGATGACATCGCCGCCACCGGACGATTGTTCGGCGCGTCGACGCCACCGCCGTCGTTTGCCTGGACCGGCGCCCGCAGCGACACCAACGTGTTGGCCGGAGCGCCGCTGGCGCGCGCGTTCTGGACCTGGCTCGGGCTCGATTACGCGTCGATCGATATCGACGGCTCGCCCGGCAGCATTCCGCTCGACCTGAACTATGATGAGATTCCGCCGCAGCTCGCCGGCCGCTACGCCCTGGTGACGAATTTCGGCACCACCGAGCACGTCGCCAACCAGCTGCAGTCCTTCAAGATCATCCACGACTTGGCGGCCGCGGGCGCGCTCATGCTGCATGTGCTGCCGGCGGGCGGCATGCTCAACCACGGCCTCGTCGCCTATAATCCGAAATTCTTTTGGCTGCTCGGCCGCAGCAACGGCTACAAGATCGTGTTCATGACCATGGGCCGGTCCGAGCGCGATCCCGGATTGCCGAAAGACCTGCAGGATTTCTTGGCGCTTTATGACCGCGAGGCGGCATCGCAGTTTGCCGATTTTCGGATGCCGGAGAGCTCGGTGGTTGTCGTGCTGCAAAAAATCTTCGACACGCCGTTCGTCGCGCCGATCGACGTGCCGACCGGCACCACGACCGAGCACGCAAGCTTGCGCGAGCGATACTGGTCGGTGCTCAAACCAGATTTTTCGTTTCAAGCGCGCGAGAGCGATCTGCTGGCGCGGATCAGGAACGTCTATAACCGCGAGCAATCCCTGGCCGCCGCCGGAAGTCGATCTTGCGCGACGCAAGCGCGACGTCTACGAGCGCGAACAGTATGTCGCGGCGCACGAATGGACCAGCATATATGCATCCTTGCGCCGATCAGGCTGATCGTACAAACTTGCGGCGCTGGCTATGCGCACGCGCGCCGCCGTGGCTGATCGCCGCGAAGCGCAAAATGTTCGGTGCTGCAAGCGCGAAATCCGACGGCACGCGATCCCGTGGAACTTGATCGAATGGGGCGGCCGACGCGCCATTCATATCCTCGGCGCGGTGGAGTACGCTGCCGCAAAGGCCGCCCGAAGCTTGCGACCGTGCGCCGCGGAAACGCCCCAAGGAAACGCCCATGAAGCTCGTCATCGCGATCATCAAGCCGTTCAAGCTCGAAGACGTGCGCGACGCGCTGCTGGCCGTCGGCGTGCACGGCATGACCGTCACCGAGGTCAAGGGCTACGGCCGGCAGAAGGGCCATACCGAGATCTATCGCGGCGCCGAATATGCGGTGAATTTCTTGCCGAAAATCCGCATCGAGGTCGCGGTCGCGGCCAACGAGGTCGAGCGAGTCGTCGAAGCCATCGGCAGCGCCGCCAAGACCGGACAGATCGGCGACGGCAAAGTCTTCGTCACCCCGATCGAGCAGGCGATCCGCATCCGCACCGGCGAGACCGACGCCGACGCGCTGTGAAGCTGCGGTTGCTGCACCGCAAAATCGCATCTGCCTAATTTTTAAGCAGCCCGGCTAGTTTCTGCCCGGGAGGCCGGGTCGCGGCGTCGAGCGCTGCTGTGAAATCGAGCATCTGCCCAAAAAGCGATTTAATTATCAAATCGTTAACGCCAGCCGTCGAGTTGGCACGGCGCTTGATTGCCTGCCGCGCGGTACCACCGCAAGGGGGCGAATTCCCGCGCGGTTTCAAGCTTCGTTGTAGCCGCCCAAGCGTCGCAGCACGCAGGGGCGACAGGGGATCACATCACATGAAAATCGTCATGGCCGTCATCAAGCCGTTCAAGCTCGACGAGGTCCGCGACGCGCTCACCAAGATCGGCGTTCAGGGACTGACCGTCACCGAGGTGAAGGGCTACGGGCGCCAGAAGGGCCACACCGAAATCTATCGCGGCGCCGAATACGCCGTGAGCTTCCTGCCGAAGATCAAGCTCGAAATCGCCTGCGCCTCCGATCAGGTGGACCGGGTCATCGACACCATCACGGCGGCGGCGAAAACCGGACAGATCGGCGACGGCAAGATCTTCGTCTTCGGGCTCGATCACGCGGTGCGCATCCGCACCGGCGAGACCGACGCCGCCGCGCTTTAGAGCATGATCCGGAAAAGTGGAAACCGGTTTTCCGAAAAGATCATGCTCCACGAAAATCAATCCGCGCCCAAAAATCCACGGACAGGAGTGAAACCATGTCGTTGAAGAGATTCTCCCGCGCGGGGCTCGTTGCGCTCGCCGGAGCGATTCTGCTCGGGATCGTGCTGAGCGTCCCGACCTTCCATTCGTCCTACGCCCAAGCGCCGGCGGCGACCGCGCCGGCGCCGGCACCGACGCCGCGGCACCCGCCGCGCCCGCAGCCGATGCCGGACCGCCGGCCTGCGACGGCGTCAAGATGACCGAAAACTGCACGCCGAATTCCGGCGACACCGCCTGGATGCTGACCTCGATGGCCATCGTGCTGATGATGACCATTCCGGGCCTGGCGCTGTTCTACGGCGGCATGGTGCGCAAGAAGAACGTCGGCGACACCGTCATGACGAGCTTCGCCATCACCTGCCTGATCAGCATTCTGTGGCTGTTCTTCACCTACAGCCTGGCGTTCCGCGCCGGCACGCCGTTCATCGGCGGGCTCGATCGCGCCTTCCTGCAGAACATGATCAGCAACACCTTCAACAGCGCGGGCGTGGCGCAGAACATCGGCAAGCCGAATTCGCTGGCGCCGACCATTCCTGAATCCGTCTATTCGATGTTCCAGCTGACGTTCGCGATCATCACCGCGGCGCTGATCGCGGGCTCGTTCGCCGAGCGCATGAAGTTCTCCGCCATGCTGTGGTTCATCGGGCTGTGGGCGATCTTCGTCTATTCGCCGGTCGCGCATTGGGTGTGGGGACCGGACGGCATCTTCAACTCGTCGAACGACAAGGCCTGGGTGAAGGTGCTCGATTTCGCCGGCGGCACGGTGGTGCACGTCAATTCCGGCACCGCCGGCCTGATGGCGGCGCTGATGCTCGGCAAGCGCAAGGAAACCGGCCCGCCGCACAACATGGTCTACACCATGATCGGCGCCTCGCTGTTGTGGGTCGGCTGGTTCGGCTTCAATGCCGGCTCGGCGGTGAGCGCCGGCATGCAGGCCGGCATGGCGATGCTGGTCACGCACATCGCCACCGCGACCGCCGGCTTCACCTGGATGCTGGTCGAGTGGATCATGCGCGGCAAGCCGACGGTGATCGGCATCTGCTCGGGCGCGGTGGCCGGCCTTGTCGCCATCACGCCGGCCTCGGGCTTCGTCGGCCCGATGGGCTCGTTCGCCATCGGCGTCGCCGCCGGCATCATCTGCTACTGGGGCTGCACCGGGCTCAAGCACATGTTCGGCTACGACGACGCGCTCGATGCCTTCGGCGTCCACGCCGTCGGCGGCGCCGCCGGCGCCATCCTCACCGGCGTGTTCGCCGTCGAGCGCCTACGGCGGCACGTCGGGCCTGATCGAAGGCAATGCCGGCCAGGTGCTCAACCAATGCATCGGCGTCGGCACCGTCTTCATCTACGACGTGGTCGTGACGCTGATCATCCTCAAGTCGTCGATCTCGTCATCGGGCTTGCGCGTCAGCGAAGAAGTCGAGCGCGACGGCCTCGATCTCGCTCTGCACGGCGAGACGGTGCAGTAGTTTTCGCCGACAACGGTCGGGGCGGACATCCCGGCACTGTCCCGATCGTCGAGAGGCCCTGGCGCGAGCCGGGGCCTCTTTTATTTTCTGCCTCGCTTACTTCGTTCACACGCCGGGACTAAATCCCGAGCGCTCCATGCTGAGGACGGTCTCTACGCCTTCGGTCGCAGCTCACGAATGGATATTGCGCCACGCGTCGCAGAGATTCGACGGTGCCGATGCTTTGGCTTATCATCCAGCCAGCGCGCTACGTCGCCGATTGACCGTGAATGACCCACGGCACGCATTCACTCCTCGCGGCCGAAAATCGATCATATGCTCGGTCAGATCGTTTGGGGACGTCAATTCAATAAAGAGGATAAGCTGGGCCGAGCGCAGCTAATTCATTGCCACGGCGCAGGCTTGCAAGATCGGATCGGCGATCGTCAGACTAAGCTTGCGCTACGTCCGGCCACGCATCCTTGCGATTCTTTCCAGCGCTTTCTGATCGATTTATCGCGATGAAGCCGCATCGTGCGTCGAAGCGCAATTCGTCGCGATTTTCACGGCATCGAAGCCGCTCGCTTCATTGACTTGCAAGGACAACGCTGTCGCCCAATCTCCAGCGACGGCCTTGACACGTCGCCTTTCAGTTTGAAGGCAAATATCCCGCTCTCCTAAGGGACGCCCCCGGAGGCAAACCGTGAGGTGGAGCGGGTGCGGTGCCCGCGGGCGGATTTGCAGTCCGCTCCCGGGCGGCTTCGGCATCACGTCTCCCGGCATTATGACCGGGATGGGAGGTGCTCCCTGGACTGGGACAGGCGAAGGCGGGTAACGCCCGTTCAGACCGCGTCCCAGGAAGCGCTGGCCTGGAGCTGAGCCTTTG
This sequence comes from uncultured Alphaproteobacteria bacterium, assembly GCA_963831975.1. GTDB lineage: Bacteria > Pseudomonadota > Alphaproteobacteria > Rhizobiales > Xanthobacteraceae > BOG-931. The sequence continues at coordinate 189,776 of CAWHSO010000001.1, read as the reverse complement.
GTGGATGGTATAATTCGCTTAGGTGAGAGCCGCGGTGGAACGCCGACAGGCGAGCGCGCTCCGCTGAGCGCGCGCCGTGCCGGTAAGCGCGGCGGTTGTGACCTGCGTCTGTCGGCGTTCCGCCTCCCCTTCTATTTGAGGGAAGACAAAAGCAAGTGGCGAGTGGTGGATAGCGAAGAAGAATTCGCTTCAATTCGCAGGCCAGCTCGCCGCATGAACAACAACTCCGAAGCGGATCGCGTTCGCGAGAACGAGATCGCTCTTCGCCCTCCCCTGCAGGGAGGTCGGGTCGCGCAGCGCGGTGGCGGGCGCAGCTGCGGGTGCGCGACGGAGCAATCCGTGAGTCGTGCGCATCGAGCGCTGCGCTCGCCCTCGCCACCTGCTCGCGCTTGTCGCGCGCTCGTTCCTGCCCCCGCGGGGAGGCGGTTGAAGCAGCCGCGCCGCGCCGATGGTTAATCGGGTCTTAACCTCGCCGCTCCTATGCTATCGCGTCGCTGATGCGGCGGGCGGCCCCGCTGTTGATGATGTACAGGATGACCCGCCAGCTCCCCTCCGTTCGCCTGTCTCGCGCGCACCGGCTCGCGCTCGCCGTTCGTGCGGCTGCGCGAACTGCTCGGCGATTCCCGCCGGGCAAGCCCGCGATCAGCCTCGCGGTCGGCGAGCCGCAGCATCCGATCCCGGCTTTTGTCGGCCCGGTGATCGCCGCGCATGTCGACGAATTCGGCCGCTATCCGGCCAACAAGGGCCTCGACGAATTCGCCGCCGCGGTCGCGCAGATGGCTCGGCCGCCGCTACGCGCTGGAGCGCCCGGTCGATCCGGCGAACGAAGTGCTGGTGCTCAACGGCACGCGCGAGGGACTGTTTCTCGCCGCGCTCGCCGCCAAGAACTGGGTGACGCCGCGCGCCGGGCCGGCCGGCCATGCTGATCCCCAATCCGTTCTATGCCGCCTATGCGGCCGGCGCGATCGCCGCCGATTGCGAGCCGGTCTATCTGCCGACGACGCGCGACAACCGGCTTCCTGCCCGACCTCGATGCGCTCGACGACGATCTGCTGGCGCGCACCGTCGCGTTCTACCTCGCCTCGCCGTCCAATCCGCAGGGCGCGGTCGCCGACCTCGCCTATCTCGTCGCGGCTCACCGCGCTGGCGCGGCGCTTCGGCTTTCTGATCTTCTCCGACGAATGCTATTGCGAAATCTACAGCGACCAGCGCGCCGCCCGGCATGCTCGAAGCGGCCGGGCGCGGATTTCGCCAACGTCGTGGTGTTCCACTCGCTGTCGAAGCGCTCGAACCTGCCGGGCCTGCGCGTCGGCTTTGCCGCCGGCGACCGCCGTTCATGCGGCCTATCTCGAACTGCGCAATGTCGCGGCGCCGCATGGTGCCGACGCCGATGCAGCATGTCGCCATCGCCGCCTATGGCGACGAGGCGCATGTCGAGGAGAACCGGCGGCTCTATCGCGAGAAATTCGATCTCGCCGACCAGATCATCGGCGACCGCTACGGCTACCGCCGCCCGGCCGGCGGATTTTTCCTCTGGCTCGACGTCTCGGCGCAAGGCGGCAGCGAAGCGGCGACGCTGAAGCTGTGGCGCGAGGCCGGCCTGCGCGTGGTGCCCGGCCGCTATCTCGCGCGCGAACAGGCCGACGGCAGCAATCCCGGCGCGGACTATATCCGCGTCGCCATGGTGCAGGACAAGGAGACCACCGCCGAGGCGCTGCATCGCCTCGTCGCGGTGCTCTGGACTGAGCGGCGAGAAGGCGACGCGCGATGTCGATGATCGATCGCAGCCTCGACGGACATGGCCTTTCTCTCCGGCCAGCTCGGCGCCATGCTGCGGCGGCGGCTGCGCGAGGTCGGCGGCATCGCGCTGATCAGCCTCGCCATGATGGCGGCGCTCGCGCTCGCCACCTGGTCGGTGCACGATCCGTCGCTCAGCCACGCCACCGACGCGCCGGTGCACAATCTGCTCGGCCTGCCCGGCGCGATCGCCGCCGATCTGATGATGCAACTGCTCGGCCTCGGCTCGCTGGCGCTGCTGCTGCCGATCGCGGTCTGGGGCTGTCGGCTGCTCGGCCATCGGCCGCTCAGCCGCGAACGGCTGCGCGTCTGCTGTGGCTGTTCGGCGCGGTGCTGGCGGCCGCGTTCGCCTCGTGCCTGCCGCGCAGCGCCCATTGGCCGCTGCCGTCCGGCCTCGGCGGCGTCATCGGCGACGCCATGCTGCGGCTGCCGGCGGTGCTGTTCGGCGCGCCGCTTGCCGGCAGCCAATCGCCTCGCCGCCGCGATCGTGCTCGGCATCGCGGCGCTCATCGCCTTCGCCGGCGCCGCCGGCATCATCTGGCGCGAGCGGCGCCGGATGACGAAGACGAGGACGACGAGGAAGACGAGCGCGGCCGAGGACGACGACGACAGCGGCTGGATCTCGCTCGGCTGGCTCGACGCATGCGGTGCTGAGCTTCCGCGCCCGGCATCGCGCGCCTGTTCCGCCGCCGCGCCGCGCACCGCAGCCGCGCGCGCGACGCCGCGGTGCCGCGCCGGCGCATCGAGCCGCGCTTCGACAGCGCCGCCGCGAGCCGCGATGCCGAGGACGAAGCCGAGGACGACGGTGCCGACGAGGCCGAGCCGCGCGCCCCGCGCAAGCCGCGCGCGCCGCAAAACGCCGCGCCGCTCGAGCGGCGGCTATGAGCTGCCGTCGCTCAATCTGCTGACGCAGCCGAGCAAGATCGGCCGCACCACCGTGAGCAGCCGAGATCCTGCAGGAAAACGCCACCGCGCTCGAAGGCGTGCTCGGCGATTTCGGCGTGCGCGGCGAGATCATCAATGCGCGGCCCGGCCCGGTGGTCACGCTCTACGAGCTCGAGCCCGCGCCCGGCATCAAATCGTCGCGCGTGATCAGCCTCGCCGACGACATCGCCCGCTCGATGAGCGCGCTGTCGGCGCGCGTCGCCGTGGTGTCGGGCCGCAACGCCATCGGCATCGAACTGCCGAATCCGACGCGCGAGAAAGTCTATCTGCGCGAGCTGCTTGGCGTCGCGCGACTACGCCGAGACCGGCGCCCGGCTGCCGCTCTGCCTCGGCAAGGCGATCGGCGGCGAGCCGGTGCTCGTCGATCTGGCGCGCATGCCGCATCTGCTGATCGCCGGCACCACCGGCTCGGGCAAATCGGTCGCCATCAACACCATGATCCTCAGCCTGGTCTATCGGCTGCATCCCGATCAGTGCCGGCTGATCATGGTCGATCCGAAAATGCTGGAGCTCTCCGTCTATGACGGCATCCCGCATCTGCTCACGCCCGTCGTCACCGATCCGAAGAAGGCGGTGGTGGCGCTCAAATGGGCGGTGCGCGAGATGGAGGAGCGCTACAAGAAGATGTCGAAGCTCGGCGTGCGCAACATCGACGGCTACAATGCGCGCGTCGCCGAGGCGAACGGCAAGGGCGAGAAGCTCACCCGCACGGTGCATACCGGCTACGACCAGCGAAACCGGCGAGGCGATCTACGAGAACGAGGAGCTCGATCTCGAGCCGCTGCCCTACATCGTCGTCATCGTCGACGAGATGGCCGACCTGATGATGGTCGCCGGCAAGGACATCGAAGGCGCGGTGCAGCGGCTGGCGCAGATGGCGCGCGCCGCCGGCATGCACGTGATCCTGGCGACGCAGCGGCCGTCGGTCGACGTCATCACCGGCACCATCAAGGCCAATTTCCCGACCCGCATCTCCTTCCAGGTCACCTCGAAGATCGACAGCCGCACCATTCTGGGCGAGCAGGGCGCCGAGCAACTGCTCGGCCAGGGCGACATGCTCTACATGGCCGGCGGCGGCCGCATCAGCCGCGTGCACGGACCGTTCGTCTCCGACGACGAGGTCGAGAAGGTCGTGCGGCACCTCAAGTCGCAGGGCGTGCCGGAATATCTCGAAGCCGTCACCGCCGAGGAGCCGCAGGACGAGGACGGCAATCCGGTGTTCGACGCCACCGCGCATGGGCGGCGCGGCGAAGGCGGCGATCTCTACCAGCAGGCGGTGCAGGTCGTGATGCGCGACCGCAAGGCCTCGACCAGCTATATCCAGCGCCGGCTGCAGATCGGCTACAATCGCGCCGCCTCGCTGATGGAGCGCATGGAACAGGAAGGCATCGTCGGCCAGCCCAACCACGCCGGCAAGCGCGAAATCCTGGTCGAAGGCGGCGACGAGGATGCCTATTGAGAATCGGCGCCTTTGGCCTTTAATGCGCGGAACGCGGTAGCCGCGAATTCGCCATAACGCGCGATTAGCGGATTAGTGTCGGCGGGGCGTGCGCAGAGCGTAGCAGGCGGGAGAGGGATATGGCGGGACGGGCGCGCGGCGATCGATCCTCGTGGCGGCGATCTGCGCCGTGCTCGCGATCGCATCGGCGTCTCGCCGAGAACGTGCCGCTGCCGACGCCCGCGCCGCAGCCCAAGACCGGCGCCGCGCCCGCACGCCGCCGCGCCGCCCGCGCCGATCCCGCCGCCGTCGCAGCGATGCCGCGCCATCGCAGCAGCACGGGCTTCTTCCCGTTCTCGCTTCCATTCGGACAAGGGCAGCACCGGCCAGACGACCGACCGCCTTCGACGCCAAGCAGCGCGCGCTGCTCGACCGGGTCAGCGTCTATCTGTCCAGCGTGCAGACCATGGTCGGCAATTTCGTGCAGATCGGCCCCGACGGCGGCCGCACCGAGGGCACGTTCTACATCCAGAAACCCGGCAAGGTGCGGTTCGAGTACAATCCGCCGACCCCGATCGACATCATCGCCGACGGCTCCTCGGTCGTGGTGCGCGACCGCAACCTCGCGACCCAGGATCTCTATCCGCTGTCGCAGACGCCGCTGCGCTATCTGCTCGCCGACCGCATCGATCTTCTGCGCGACACCGACGTCGTCAGCGTGTCCTCCGACGACACTTTCGTCACCGTGGTCATCGAGGAGAAGCAATTGGTGGTCGGCACCAGCCGGCTGATGATCATGTTCGACGCCAAGGATTTGCAGCTCAAGCAGTGGACCGTCACCGATCCGCAGGGCTACGACACCACCGTCGCGGTGTACAATCTCGACCGACCAAAAAGCCCGATCCGAACCTGTTCGTGATCAATTATCAGCGCAATACGGGACATCAGTAATCAGTAAGACGGGGATCGGGACGGCGGATGACAGATTCGGATACGGATGCGATCCATTGCTTGGTGATCTGATCATGATCTCTGATTCCGATCGCCTGTCATCCGATCTCTGATCCGTCCTCGCACGTGCAGCTCAAACTCACGACCTGGAACATCAATTCGGTGCGGCTGCGCATCGATCTGGTCGCCAAATTCATCAAGGCGGTTCGTCCCGACATTCTCTGCCTGCAGGAGACCAAGTGCCCCGACGACACGTTTCCGCTCAAGCGCTTCAAGCGGCTCGGCTACGAGAACGTCGCGCTCAACGGCCAGAAGGGCTATCACGGCGTCGTCGTGCTCTCGCGGCTGCCGTTCGAGAGCTTCAACATCCAAAGCTTCTGCGGCAAGACCGACTGCCGGCATGTCTCCGCGGTGTTCGGCGAACGCGCCGGATTGCGCGATCCCGATCACGGTCCATAATTTCTACGTTCCGGCCGGCGGCGACATTCCCGATCCGGAGGTCAATCCGAAATTCGCCCACAAGCTCGCCTTTCTCGACGAGATGCGCGATTACGCGACGCTGCGGCCGGCGCCGTCCGAGCGCGCGATCCTGGTCGGCGATCTCAATGTGGCGCCGCTCGAGCACGACGTCTGGAGCCACAAGCAGATGCTGCGCGTGGTGTCGCATACGCCGATCGAATGCGAGAAGCTCGTCGCGCGCGCAGAGCGCCGGCGGCTGGATCGACAGCATGCGGCAGCACACGCCGGAGCCGGCCAAGCTCTACACCTGGTGGAGCTATCGCTCGCCGGACTGGGCGACCGCCGACAAAGGCCGCCGCCTCGATCATATCTGGACCTCGCCGATGCTGGCCGACCGCGTCTCCGCCATCGGCATCGCCAGGACTTATCGCGGCGCCGAGCGGCCGTCCGATCACGTGCCGGTGACGGCGACGATCGAGCTCTAGCGGCCGCTCGCGCCGCGCGTTAGCATTTTGCTGGCAGCAAGCTCTTTTCCGAAAGACCGGCATGCACGTTTTCGGAGCATGCTCAGGATGCGGCAATAACGCGAGGCGCTCCCGATGCGTCGCTCGATGAAGGCTTTGAAGAAATCCTGGATTCGCTTTCTCAAATGGCAGGAGCGCATCGCGCGAACCCGGCCTCACCGCGCTGCTGGTCATCGAAGTCACGCTGATTTTCCTCATCATTCCGCTCGCCAGCATCGGCAGGATGCCGGCATTTCGTTCTGCCGGCGATGTTCGTTCTGTTCGTGCTCGCCACGCTGGTGGTGACGTCGCGCAGCCATTTCGCCGCCGCGGTCGTGCTGATTGCCGTCATGCTCAGCCCGGCCGGCGCCTTCGTTCACGCCGAGCATCCCTCGTTGTTCACCGAGTGGCTGAGCGCCGGCGGCGCCTGCTGGCGCTCGCGGCCGTGAGCGTGGTGATCGCGCACGCGGTGTTCGGCCCCGGACGGGTGACCTTGCATCGGGTTCAAGGCGCGGTCGTGCTTTACCTGAACTTCGCGCTGATCTTCTTCACTCTTTATCGGTTCCTGAACACGCTGGTGCCGGACGCGTTTCACGGCCTGCCGCCGAGCGGCAGCGGAATACGGCTCCGGCGCGGCGCTGCTCTATTTCAGCTTCTCCACGCTGACCACCGCTCGGCTACGGCGACATCACGCCGGTCTATCCGCTGGCGCGCAACTTCGCCAATCTTGAAGCGGTGATCGGCCAGTTGTTTCCGGCGACGCTGTTGGCGCGGCTTATCAGCCTCGAGATCGAGCACCGCCGGCATCCAAGAGCGGTTGAGAGGCGTGGCGATGGACGCGCAGCCCAGCCAGCGGACTCGTTAGCGAACGGCGTGTCATATCGCGGCGCTGTCATGCTGCCTGCTCGTTTCGCTGCGTTTGCCGCGACATGCGCGCTCGCGCAAGCCGCGGGTCGACGCTCGCCGAGATCGCGTCCTATACCGGTCCCGACCGCACGGCAAAGCTCGTCGCCGGGGCGAAAAAGGAGGGCGCGGTCAACGTCTACACTTCCGAGACGGTCGAAGACATGGCGCGCTCAGCCGCGGCATTCGAGAAGAAATACGGCGTCAAAGTGAACGTTTGGCGCGGCAGCTCGGAGGATATTGTGCAGCGCGGCGTGTCGAGGCGCGCGGCGGCCGGTTCGATGCCGATGTGTTCGAGACCGGCGGCACGGCGATGGAATCGCTGCATCGCGAAAAGCTGCTGCAGCAGGCCGACATCGCCGGCGTTCGCCGAATCTGGCGCCGCAGGCGTCCGGCCGCACCATGAATGGACCGGCACGCGCTACAATATCTTTGTCGCCGCCTATAATACCGGCTCGTCGCCGAGAACGAGCTGCCGAAGAGCTACGACGATCTCGCCGACCCCAAATGGAAGGGCAAGCTCGGCATCGAGGCCGACGACAGCGACTGGTTCGGCGCCGTGATCGAGGAGTTAGGCGAGGAGCGCGGCCTCAAACTGTTCCGCGACATCGTCGCGACCAACGGCATCTCGGTGCGCAAGGGCCATACGCTGCTCGCCAACCTCATCGTTTCCGGCGAGGTGCCGCTGGCGATCACGGACCTATGTCTATCGGGTGGTGCAGTTGAAGAACCGCGGCGCCCCGATCGATTGGCTTGCGATCCCGCCGGTGATCGCGCGCTTCGAAGGCGCCGGCGTCGCCCGCCACGCGCCGCATCCCAATGCCGCCGTGCTGTACATCGATTTCATGCTGACCGACGCCCAGGACCTTCTGGGCAAGCGCGATTTCTTCCCGGCGAACCGCAAGGTCAAACCGCTGCCGGCCGAAATGGCGCTCACGTTCCTCGATGCAGCGAAGGCCCTGGACCAGAACGCAGAAATGGAGTAAATATTACCGCGATATCGTCAGCCATCAGGCGCGATGAACAGCGCCGTCTTCGGGCGGCGCCGCACAGGCGAAGCACGGCAGGAGCTGCATGGGCAACAAGCAGCACGATCCGGACAAGGAGCGGGTCTTCGTCCGCGCCATCAACGGCGCCTACAGCCTCAAGGACGAGCTCAAGCGGCTGCGCGCGATGCCGCGGGTGATCAAAGGCAAGGAAACCAAGCTCGACGGCGGCCCGCAGCATTTCAGCCGCCACTATGTCGAGCCCGAGGACGGGCGTGCCAGACGCTGCACATCCATCTCGAGGAATATGCCCCCGGCGGCACGACCCAGAAGCACGGCCACGTCAACGAGGCGGCCTTCTATATTCTCGACGGCGCCGGCTACGAAATCCACGACGGCATGCGCTACGACTGGAAGGCCGGCGACGTCGCCATCGTGCACAACAACTGCGTCCACCAGCACTTCAACGCCAGCGAGCGCGAGCCGGCCCGCGCCTTGGTGATCAAGACCAAGCCGATGTATCTGTTCATGAACATGCTGTTCCAGCACACCGTGATAAACGGCCGAAGACGCCGTCGCCGACGCAAGGCAATTTCGTGCCGCGCGACGACGAGGAGAATTTCAACCATCCGTCCGACAAGGTCGAGGAAGAGGTCTGAGATGGCGTGGGACGAAGCAAACGCCTGGCTCGCCGGCGCCGCCAACAAGAAGCTCTATCAGGACCTGCTCGACGACGCGACGGCGCGGCCGGCGCGCATCGCGAGCGCAAGAAGATCGTGCATCCCGACGAGATGCCGTGGGAAATGTCGCGGCAGGGTCTGCTCAAGCATCTGCTCAACGAGCAGATGAACACCCGCATGGAGACGGTCGACGCCTACATGCAGGTGATCCCGCCCGGCAGCCGCTCCGGCAAGCACCGGCATCTCGCCGAGGAATGCCTCTACGTGGTCGAGGGCTTGGCTACGACCTGCACCAGGACTGCGACGTCGAGATCACCGACACCTACGAATGGAAGCCGCAGGACGAGATCAAGCGCTACGAGTGGGAAGCGGGCGACGTCATCTATATCCCGCCCTGCACCATCCATCAGCACTTCAACGGCGATCCGGCGCGGCCGGCGCGGCTGATCTCCTGCACCAACCGCATCTACAAGAATTGCGGCCTCAACGATCTCGAGCAGATCGAGAACGCGCCGGAATACGATCCGAATGTCGTGCTCACGGCGGAACTGGTGCGGGACTATCTCGAAGGCCGGGTCGAGAAGATCGCCTGAATCGCGCCCGCGCCGCGCTTGGCAAGCCTACTTTTGCTCGACGTCACCGCCGGACAGCGCGGCACGGACGTTCTCGATCTCGCGCGCCCATTGGTCGGTCCGCGAAGCGAGCAGGTCGCGCAGCCGCTGCGCGGCGTCCGGATAGCCTTCGAGCATGCGCAGGAACATCGAGCGCGAGATGCGCAGCACGGTCGAGTCTTCGCGGGCTCTCGCCGTGGCCGCCCGTTTGGTTTCCGCGATCAGCGCCGTTTCGCCGAGCAGCGTGCCCGGGCCGGCGACGATTTCAGGCTCGTTGCCGCGTTCGGTCGAAAGACTGAACGAGCCGCGTTGAACGATGTAGCCGCCGTCGGTGGTCTCGCCGACGGTGAACAGTACCTGGCCGGCTTGCACGCTGTAGCTTTCGGCGCCGATGGCGACGATGCGCAACGCGCCGGAACCGAGCCGGCGGAAAATCGGAATCCGTTCCAGGAACGCGATGTCGTCTTCGATGGTCATGATGGCCGCGCTTACGGCACCAATTTATAACCGCCGGCTTCGGTGACCAGGATTGAGGGCGCGGCGGCGTCCTTCTCGATCTTCTGTCGCAAGCGGTAAATGTGGGTTTCGAGGGTGTGGGTGGTCACGCCGGAATTGTAGCCCCAGACCTCCTGCAGCAACGTCTCGCGCGAGACCGGCCGCTGCCCGGCGCGAAAGAGATAGCGCAGGATTGCGGTCTCCTTCTCGGTCAAGCGGACCTTGTTGCCCTTGGGATTGAGCAGAATTTTCGAGCTGGGCCGGAATGTATAAGGGCCGATAGTGAAGACCGCGTCCTCGCTCGCCTCATGCTGGCGAAGCTGCGCCCGGATGCGGGCCAGCAGCACGGCGAAGCGGAACGGCTTTGTGACGTAATCGTTGGCGCCGGATTCCAGCCCCAGGATAGTGTCGGAATCGGTGTCGTGGCCTGTGAGCATGATGATCGGCGCCTTGAAGCCGTTCTTGCGCAGGATGCGCACGGCTTCGCGGCCGTCGATATCGGGCAGGCCGACGTCCATGATCACCAGATCGATCTGGCCGGCCTTGGCGGCCTGCACGCCCTTGCTGCCGTTCTCGGCGCCGACGGCTTCGAATTCCTCGTGCAGCGACAGCTGCTCGGTCAGCCCCTCGCGCAGTTCGGCATCGTCGTCGACGATCAGGATCTTGCGCGTATTGGGCATTCAGTCGGACCCCCAGGGCCGCTTTGCCGCGCCGGAAGGCGCGCCCGTCGAAGGCCGCGCTTTGCGCCAAGCAAGAGCCATCGCACCTTGGGAAATGAGCGATCAGGCAATTGGGACATCAGACCAAGTAACAGACCATGAAACGGACCGCACTTCGTTCCATCCGCGTCAACACCCGGCCAGGCCGCAAATCCCAGGGCTGGCTGTTGGCCGGCCCGTTTTTCGGCGCCCGTTGCGCTCGGTCGCGCCGGCATCAAAGCCGATAAGCGCGAAGGCGATGGCGGCAGCCCGCGCGGCCGATTTCGCCCCCTGCGGCTGTGGTGGCGTGCCGACCGCCTGCCGCGGCCGTGGACATTGCTGCCGGTGCGCCGCATCGGCCCGGACGACGCCTGGTGCGAGGACCCGCACGACCGGCGCTATAACCAGCCCTTCCGGCGGTCGGCCAATGAACCAGGCGACCGGCTCCGTCGAAACGACAATCTCTACGACATGATCATCGAAATCGACCACAATACCCGGCCGCGCGTGGCCGGCCGCGGCAGCGCCGTTTTCATCCACATGGCGCGGCCGGGTTTCGCGCCGACCGCGGGCTGCGTCGCGCTGCGGCCGCAGGACCTCAAAATGCTGTTGGGCCGCATCAATTGCCAAAGACCCGAATATTGATTCATTTCTAATCGGCTGAGCCTCTCGCCCCGAAAATCGCGGTGCCGACCCGCACGTGGGTGGCGCCGAACGCGATCGCGATTTGAAAGTCCGCGCTCATACCCATGGAGAGCAGTTCTAGCCCATTGCGGCGGGCGATTTTTGCCGTCAGTGCGAAATGCGGCGCCGGCGCCTCATCGGCGGGCGGGATGCACATCAGGCCCGCAACGGGCAGCCCGTAGAGGTCGCGGCAGGCGGCGAGGAAGCCGTCGGCGTCCTGCGGCAGCAAGCCGGCCTTTTGCGGCTCGGCCCCGGTATTGATCTCGGCGAACAACACCGGGCGCCGGCCCTGCTTGGCGATCTCCTTGGCCAGCGCCTCGGCGAGACTTACCCGATCGACCGAATGGATGGCGTCGAACAAGGCCACCGCTTCCTTGGCCTTGTTCGACTGCAATGAGCCGACGAGATGCAGTTCGAGGCCGCCCTCGCGCGCGCCGTGACGGGCGATGAGCGGCGGCCATTTGGCCTTGGCCTCCTGGACGCGATTCTCGCCGAACACGCGCTGGCCGGCGGCGATGACCGGCTCGATCGCCTCGGCGCCGAAGGTCTTGGAGACCGCGACCAGCGTGACCGTCGCCGGGTCGCGCCCGGCATCGCGGCAGGCAGCCGCGATCTGCTCGCGCACCGCGGCAATGCCCTCAGATCAATTCATTGTTTCCATCTGGTCAACGCCTGCAGCGAAACGATTCAAATTTTAGCAAAACCGCGAAGACCACTTTTACGGGTGTCCGGTACGGTGGAACTCGGGGTCGAGGGTGCACGATGCTGGACAATCAAGCAAAGGCGCGCAAGCCGTCGTCGTGGCGGAGCAAGCCTTTTTTGAGCATCCGCGCCCGCTTGCTGGTGCTCGCGCTGTTGGCCATCGCGCCGCTGGTGTTCGACCGCGTCCACGGGCTGGAATTGGCCCGCAGCCATCGCATCGACCGCGCCCGCGCCGAAGTGATCGATCTGGCGCGGCGCGGCGCGGAATCGCAGCGCGAGATCATCTATTCCGTTCGCTCGCTCCTGCAGATCGTCGCCCGCGCCTATGCCAAGGTGCCGGCCGAGGCAGCGAACTGCAATCAGTACCTGACCGCGCTCACCGGCAACGTGCCCTGGATCCGGGGCTTGTCGGTCGCCGGCGCCGACGGCCGCATCAAATGCTCGACCGAGTCCGACGTGATCGGATTGAACGTGTCCGATCGTCCGCATTTTCAGAATGCGCTGCATTCCCGTGATTTCGCGCTGAGCGATTACCTGGTCAACCGGATTCATCAGTGGCCGAGCCTCATCGCCACGTTTCCGGTGATCGGCGACGACGACACCGTCAGCGGCGTCGTGCTTGCGGTGATCAACCTGCAATGGGTCGGCGAACTGGTAACGACCGCCACGCAGCGCTCCGGCGCCTCGGTCCTCCTGCTCGACGGCAGCGGCACGCTGGTCGCCGGCTCGGCCGATCAGGACAATCTCATCGGCAAGCCGTTCGCCGCGCAGAGCCTGGCCCACGACATGCTCACGCGCGACGAAGGCACGGTAGCGACCGAAGGTTTTGACGGCGTCCGGCGTATCTTCGCCTTTGTGCGCGTGCCGTGGACGCAAGCGCGCCTCGCCGTCGGCCTCGACGAGCGCGCCGTGCAGGCCGGCATCGATCATGAAACGACCGTCGCCTATCTGCAGCTGGCGCTGTTCAGCATTTTCATTCTGCTGGTGGCGTGGTTCGGCGGCGAGCAGCTCATCGTCAAGCCGATCCGCTCCCTGGTGCGCACCGCAACCCGCATCGGCCGCGGCGATTTCCATGTGCGCACGACGCAGGAGACCTGGATCGCGGAGTTCGAGCCGCTCGCCGCCGCGCTCGACGACATGGCGAAGAAGCTCGCCGAACGCGAGGAAGAATTGCGCATCGCCAACGAGCACCTCGACGAGCTGGCGAGCCTCGACGGCCTGACCGGACTGGCCAACCGCCGCGGCTTCGACCGCCAGCTCGAGCAGGAATGGCGGCGCGCCGGCGAGATCAACGAGCCGGTGGCGCTGATGATGATCGATATCGATCACTTCAAGCTCTACAACGACCGTTACGGCCACGTCTCCGGCGATACCTGCCTGCGCTCGGTCGGCGAAACACTGTCGCTGGTGACGCTGGAAAACGCCGTGCTGGTCGCCCGCTATGGCGGCGAGGAATTCGCGTTGCTGTTGCCCGGCCTCGATCTGCCGCGGATCGCCTCGCTCGCCGAGGAGGCGCGCCGGTCGATCGAAGATCTCCTGATCACCCATGCCGAAGCGCCGTGCGGCCATGTCACCATCAGCATCGGCGTCGAGTCCATAGTGCCGCGGCCGGGCCAGACTGCCGCCGATCTGGTCGAGGCCGCGGACCGCGCGCTCTATGCCGCCAAGCGGCGCGGCCGCAACCGCGTGGACGCCAATGTTCCGACATTGGTGAGCACGTCGGAGCCCGCGCCGCGGATCCGTCTACGAGACGCCGCCGCTGGTCGCCTAGCAGTCAGTCTCAGCGAGCGCTTGCGCTTGCGCTTCGCTTGCGTCTGCTCTTCGGCGGCGCCCAGATCATGGCTTCGAGCTTCATGCCGTCGGGATCGGTGAAATAGACCGCGTAATAGCTGTCGCCGTAATACTCGCCCGGCGGATCGACCACCGTCATGTCGTTCTTTTCGAGAAAAGCGCCGAGATCGTCCACCGCCTTGCGGCTGGCCAATTCGAACGCGTAGTGATGGAAGCCGATATCGCCCTTGCGATATTTGTGCTTCCTGCCCTGCGCATCGGCGGCGGCGATCCAGAACAAGGTCTTGCCGTTGCTCCAGCCGGCCATGTCGCCGTATTCGTGTTTCAATTTGAAGCCGAGAAATTTTAAGAGCTTGTCGTAAAACGCCTTCGAGCGCGCGAAATCGCCGACGCTGAGAACAAGATGATCGATGCCGACGACGCGAGGCATGGGATCGTTCCAACGTGCTGTGGCGCGCCGCTTGCCTTGAACCTTTGGCCCGCCCAAGATAGCATAAGCCATCCGCCCCGGGACCAACGCCATGCCGCGCACTTTGTTCGACAAAATCTGGGACTTCGCACCTGGTCGGACAGCGCGCCGACGGCCGCGACCTGCTCTATATCGACCGGCACGTGCTGCACGAACTGCATGCGCATCATGCCTTTACGGCGCTGGAGAAGCAGGGCCGGCCGATCCACCGGCCCGATCTGACTTTCGCCGTGCAGGACCACACCGTCGCCACCAAGGCCGGGCGCGATGACGACACCAATCCGTCGGGCACCGCGTTCTTGCGGGCGATGCGCGAAGGCACGCGCAGGAACGGCATAAGACTTTTCGACATCGACGATCCGGAGCAGGGCATCTCCCACGTCGTGGCGCCGGAGCTCGGCATCGTGCTGCCGGGCGCGACGCACGCGGTGCCGGACAGCCATGCCAGCACGGTCGGCGGCGTCGGCGCGCTCGCCTTCGGCTGCGGCACCAGCGAGATGACGCACATCCTCGCCACGCAGGTGATGGCGCTGAAGCGGCCGAAGCGCATGCGCGCGCGGCTCGACGGCAGGCTCGGCGCCCATGTCAGCGCCAAGGACGTGGCGCTGCGGCTGATTGCCGAACTCGGCGTCGCCGGCGGCCGTGGCTACGTCGTCGAATATGCCGGCTCCGCCGTTCGCGCCATGCCGATCGAGCAGCGCATGACCTTGTGCAACCTCAATATCGAGATGGGCGGACGCTCGGGTTTTGTTGCGCCCGACGACGCGACTTTCTCCTGGCTTGCCGGACGTCCTTATCTGCCGCAGGGCGCGATGTGGGATCGCGCGCTGGAAGCTTGGCGCTCGCTCGCGACCGACGACGATGCCGAATTCGATCGCGACGTCACGCTCGACTGCGGCGCGCTGGAGCCGCAAATCACCTGGGGCACCGATCCGAGCCAAGTGGTCGGCATTTCCGGCCGCGTGCCCGCGACCGCGGCGATGGATCCGAGCCGGCGCGCTGCCGCGGAAGGCGCGTTCGCCTATATGGGGCTTGATCCCGGCACGCCGCTCGCCGGGCTTCCGGTCAATCGCGTCTTCATCGGCTCGTGCACCAACAGCCGGCTGCCGGACCTCGAAGTCGCCGCCGCCGTGGTGCGCGGCCGTAAGGTTGCCGAGGGCGTTGTCGCCATGGTCGTGCCGGGCTCCTCGACGGTGAAACGCGAAGCGGAAGCGGCGGGGCTCGATCGCGTGTTCCGCGACGCCGGTTTCTTCTGGGGCGAATCCGGCTGCTCGATGTGCGCCGGCGGCAACGGCGACCGCGGCGAACCCGGCGAGCGCTGCGTCTCGACCACCAATCGCAATTTCGAAAACCGCCAGGGCCCGAAGGTGCGCACCCATCTCGCCAGCCCAGCGACGGCGGCGGCGACCGCGATCGCCGGACGCATCGCCGACGTGCGGCAATTGCTGTCGGGAGCGGCGTGATGGAACCGTTCACCCGCCATACCGGCATCGCCGCGCCGCTTCTCAAAGACGACATCAACACCGACCAGATCGCGCCGATCCGGCATTCGCGCAGCCTCAAGGAAGATTACAAGACGACGCTGTTTTATCCGCGCCCGGGCGCGCGACGACGGCAGCGAAGATCCGGATTTCGTCCTCAACAAGCCGCAGTTCCGCAACGCCGGCATTCTGGTGACCGGGCACAATTTCGGCGCCGGCTCGTCGCGCGAATCGGCGGTGTGGAGCATGATCGCCAACGACATCCGCGTCATCGTGGCAAAGAGCTTTGCCGACATCTATCGCGAGAATTGCCTGCAGAACGGCCTGCTGCCGATCGTGCTCGCGCCGGACGAGGCCGAGGCCTTCATCGCCCGCGTGGTGCGCGTCAACGGCGACGGCCCGTTCACGGTCGATCTGGTGACGCAGCGCATCAGCGGGCCGGGCGGCGCCGACGTCGCTTTCGAGATCGCGGCGGCCGACCGCATGCGGCTGATCGAAGGCCTCGACGATATCGGGATGACGCTCAAGCAGATGGACGACATCGTGCAATGGGAGCAACGCGCCGCCACGGCGCAGCCTTGGCTGCAAACGGCGCGGGACAGTCGCTAAAAAAGGGAGACGCGTGATGAGCGTGCGCAAAAAACTTCGGGCGATCATGGCGGGCAAACGCCTCGTGCTGATGCCCGGCGCCTATGACGCGCTGTCGGCGCGCATCATGGAAGCCGAAGGATTTCGAGGCGATTTGCGCCGGCGGTTATGCGGCGATCGGCTCGATGCTGGCGCAGGCCGATATGGGCCAGTCCAACATGCGCGATTACGCCGATCATTACGCGCGCATCTGCGGCGCCGTCGATGTGCCGGTCTATGTCGACGCCGATACCGGTTTCGGCGGCGTCAATAATGTGCGGCAGATGGTGCGTGCCTTCGAAGCCGCCGGCGTCGCCGGCGTGTTCATCAGCGACCAGGTGTTTCCCAACCGCTGCGGTTATCTGCCGGGCAAGCAGGTGATCCCGGTCGAGCAGATGCTGGCCAAGGTCAAGGCGGCGCTCGATGCGCGGCGCGATCCGGATTTCTTCATTGCGGCGCGCACCGACGCCGCCGGCGTCGACGGCCTCAACGCCGCCATCGAGCGCGCGCGGCTGTTCATGGAGGCCGGCGCCGACATGGCCAAGCCCATGGGCGTCGATACCATCGAGGACATCAAGCGCGTGTTGCGCGAAGTCGGCGGCCCGCACATGGCGACGCTGTCGCAAGCCGCGGGCCTGAAAAAGCGCAGCCTCGAAGAGCTCGAAGCCGCCGGCGTGGTCGCCGCGACCTTCCCCTCGATCGCGCTGTTCGCCGCGGCGAACGCGGTACGCAACGTGCTGCGCATTCTCAAACGCGAGAATTCGCTCACCGCCACGTTCGATCATCTCTTGCCGCTCGACGACTATTACGAGCTGGTCGGGCTCAAAGCGATGCTGACGCGCGAGGAGAGCTACGACAAGGCGGCCGAGGCGCTGACCCAAAAGCGCGCCGCCGAATAGCCGCGATGGCTTCCAAAGCCGCGATCGCGCTTGCGCTCCTCATCGCCGCGTCGTCAGGCATTTCCAGCGTGCACGCTGAGGATTTCTACAAGAACAAGCAGCTTCGCCTGATCGCCGGCTTTCCGGCGGGCAACGACTACGATCTTGGCGCGCGGCTTCTGGTCAAATATCTGCCCAAATATATTCCGGGCCAGCCGGCCATCATCGTCCAGAACTTGCCGCAAGCGGCGAGCGTCGCCGCCGCGAATTACCTCTATACCCAGGCGCCGCGCGACGGCACCGTGCTCGGCTCGTTCTCGCGCAACATCGTCAACGACGCGCTGACCGCTCAGCCCAATGTCGAGATCGATCCGCGGCGCATGAACTGGCTCGGCGCCACGTCGCGGCCGGCGCGGGTCTGCGTGCGCTGGTACACCGCGCCGGTGAAGACGCCGGCCGACCTGTTCAGAGAAGAATTCATCGTCGGCGCCGCCGGCGCCACATCCTCGCTCGCCATCCTGCCGACGGTGCTCAACAAGGTGCTTGGTACCAAATTCCGCATCGTCGAGGGCTACCAGGGCATGGGCGACACCCTGCTGGCGGTGCAACGCGGCGAATTGCAGGGCGCCTGCGCCTCGTTCCAGCAATTCCGCATCGTCGAACAGCAGATCAAGGACGGCAAGATGACGTACCTGCTGCGCGCCGAGGAAACGCCGATCGCGGAGATTCCCGACGTGCCGTCGATCTTCGACTACGCCAAGACCGACGCGCAGCGCCAGCTCATGCGCTTCGTGTTCTCCTCGACCGAATTCGGCCGGCCCTATGTGTTCCCGCCCGAGGTGCCGCAAGATCGCGTCGACATCATGCGCAAGGCGATTGCGGACGCGGTGCACGATCCGGAACTGGTCGCCGAAGCGGCGAACATCAAAATGGACATGACCTACACGCCGCCGGATCACCTGGAGCAACTCGTCGAAAAACTCTACCAAACGCCGCCGAGCCGTGATCGAAACCGTCAAATCGCTGCTGCCGAACGAAAAGTGAGACTGACCGCGCGGCTCGCCACACAATTGCGACTCGGCGATAAATTTTGGTATTGTTGCCGCAACAAACGGAGCGACCTTGCGGACAAAAACAGGCAGCGCGATTGCAGTCCTTGCCGCGAGCGTGGCGCTTGCGGCCTGCGCGGCATCGCCGCCCGCCGACCAGCCCGCAGCAAGCGCCGCGCCGGCGACAGCGGCCGCGGCCGCCGCCACACCGGCGTCGCAACTGCGCGATCTCACGCCGCAAGAGAAGAAGATCATCGTCGACGCGGTCGCGCCGTCGCTCAAGGAGCCTGGGGCGGCGAAATACAAATGGACGAAATTTCCGATCGTGCCGCCGTCGGACGAGGTCAGCTATTGCGCAACCGTGGACGCCAAGAGCCCCTATGCGGCCTATAGCGGCCACCAAGCCTATATTGTCGACGCCAAGGTCGCCGGCGGCCACATCACCTCGGCCGCGCTGGGTCTCATCACCGGCGGCAAGGATACGGCCATCGTCGCCAACATGTGCGCCACGCACGGGCTCGATCCGAACTCGGCAACGTAAAATTTAGGCGTGCGGCGTCCACTCTTCGGCGCTGGCGCCCGCGAGCGACTGCACGCGCGCATCGTCGGCGGCGAGCTCGCGCGCCGAGCCGGAATAGACCACCTGGCCGTCGTCGAGCACATAGGCATGGTCGGCGATTTCCAGACTCATGCGCACGTTCTGCTCGACCAGCAGCACGGAGATTCCCTCCGAGCGCATCTGCGCCACGATGCGGAACACTTCGCGCACGATCAGCGGCGCCAGCCCTTGCGACGGCTCGTCGAGCATGAGCAGCTTCGGATTGATCAGCAGCGCGCGGCCGATCGACAGCATTTCCTGCTCGCCGCCGGAGAGCTGCCGGCCGCGGTTCGACTTGCGTTCCGCGAGCCGGGGAAACAGCTTGTAGATGCTGGCCGGCGTCCACGGGCCCGGCCGCACCAGCGGCACCATCAGGTTCTCGTCGACGGTGAGATTGGGAAAAATCTTGCGGCCTTCGGGAACATAGCCGACGCCAAGCCCGGCGACGCGAAATGGCGGCATGCCCGTGGTCTTGGTGCCGAAGATCGTGACCTGGCCCTCGCGCGGCGGCGTAAGCCCCATGAGGCTGCGCAGCGTCGTGGTCTTGCCGGCGCCGTTGCGGCCGAGCAGCGCCGTCACCTTGCCTTCGGCGACTTCGAGGCTGACGCCGTGCAGGATATGGCTCTTGCCATAAAAGGTATGAAGCCCTTCGGCGGTCAGCGCGGCGGTCATGCGGCCTGGCCCAGATAGGCGGTCTGCACCGCCTTGTTGGCCGCAATCTCCGGCGGCGTGCCTTCGGCGAGGAATTTTCCCTGGTCGAGCACCATGATGCGGTCGGCCAGATGGAACACGACGCGCATATCGTGCTCGATCAGCACGATCGTCAGTTTGCCGTCCTTGTGCAGTTTTCGGATCAGCTGGGTGATGTTGTAGGTTTCCTGATCGCCCATGCCGGCGGTCGGCTCGTCGAGCAGCAACAGCCGCGGCCTGAGCGCCAGCGCCATCATGATCTCGGTGGCGCGCTGGTCGCCGTGGGCGAGCTCGCCCACCAGCCGGTCGGCGCTGTGGCTCAGTCCGCTGACCTCAAGGAGCTCGACGACCCGCTTTTTGACATCGACGTCGGCGTCTTCCGATTGCCACATGCGCAGGCGATAGCCGCTCGCCACTTCGACGGCGATTTTCAGATTTTCGCGGATCGTCAGCTCCGGAAACACTTCGGTGATCTGGAAGGTGCGGGCGATGCCGCGCCACACCCGGCGCGCCGGCAACAGCCCGGAAATATCCTCGCCGTCGAAGATGATCTGGCCCGAGCTCTGCGAGAGAAAGCCGCTGATCAGGTTGAAGAAGGTGGTCTTGCCGGCGCCGTTCGGGCCGATCACCGCGCGCAATTCGCCGGGCTCGACCGTCATCGACACGTTGTCGACGGCGACCAGGCTGCCGAAATGCTTTGAGACGTTCTCGACCCGCAACAGAGCTCACGTTGTCGCCTTTCGCCGGATGATGCCCAAAACGCCGCGCGGAAAGAACAGCACGACGAGGACGAAGAACAGACCGATGAACGACATCCAGTTCTGCGTCTCGCTCGAAATGTAGTCCTGCAGCACCAGGAAGATCGCCGCGCCGATCAGCGGCCCCCAGAAGCTGCGCATGCCGCCCAGCACCGCCATGATAACGAAATTTCCGGACTGGTCCCAGCGCAGCGCGCGCGGATCGACGAAATCGTTCATCAGCGAAAACAGCGTGCCGGCGATGCTGACGAAGAAGCAGGAGACGACCCACGACATCCAGATATGCTGGTCGACCGGAATGCCGAGGAAGCGCGCGCGGCGCTCGTTCTCGCGGATCGCCAGCAGCGTGCGGCCGAACGGCGAGCGCAGCAGGAACGCCATGGCGGCTGCCGAAACCGCGAAGACCGCCAGCACGAAGTAATAGAACGCCTTGTTGCTGTTGAGGATGTCGAGCGTGGCAAAGCCGAAATTAAGCGGCTCGCGATGCCAGGCGCTCACCCCGTCGTCGCCGCCGGTGAGCGAGAACCATTGAAAGGCGATGAAGTAGAACACTTGCCCGAAGGCAATGGTGCACATGGCGAAATAGACGCCGCGCAGCCGCACGATCATCGGGCCGATGATGGCGGCAGCGACTGTGCCGAGCACGATGCCGGCGAGCATGCCGACCGGCGTGCTGGGTATCAGATATTTGATGGTCAAGGCGGTGCCGTAGGCGCCCAGGCCGAAATAGGCGGCGTGGCCGAACGACAGCACGCCGGTATAGCCGAGCAGGAAATTGAGCGCCATGGCGGCGAGCGCGTAGATCACCACGCGGGTGCCGAGCTCGACATAGCTGCCGGCCAGCGGCAGCCAGAACGGCGCCGAGAGCAGCAGCGCCCAGATCAGAACATCGCCGGCGCGCTTGTCGAATTTCATCAGAAGCGGCCCTCCTCACCCAACAGGCCGCGCGGCCGCACGATCAAAACCGCCGCCATCATCACGTACATGACGGCTTCGCTGGCGGCAGGCAGAAACACCGTGGTGACGCCGGAGACAACGCCGATCAGGATTCCGCCGACGAGCGTGCCCGGCAACGAGCCCAGGCCGCCGACGATGATGGCGATGAAGCTCGGCATGATCAGATTGTCGCCGATCGTCGGCTGCAGCCCGAGCATGCCCACGGCGAGCACGCCGGCGAGCCCGGCCAGATAAATGCCGAGGCCGAAATTCAAGTTGCGCAGCACGCGGGTGTTGACGCCGAGCACCGAGACGGTTTCGAGATCGAGCGTACCGGCGCGAATGCGGATGCCGAGCCGGGTATAGTTGAGGATCACGAACAGCGCGGCGACGACCGCGGTGACCAGGAGCACCATGAAGACGCGGTAGCCGGTGAGAAAGAAGAACTGCAGGCTGAGCGGGCGCGAGAGCCAGCTCGGGATCTGGTAGGGCAGGCTCTGCGCGCCCCAGATGAAGCGGGTGCCGTCCTCGATCATGAAGGCGAGACCGAAGGTCAGCAGCAGGCTGTAGAGCGGGTCGCGGCCATAAAGCCGCCGGATCAGCACCCGCTCGACCGCGATGCCGATGAAGGCGACCAGGAACGGCGACGCCACCAGCGCCCCCCAGAAGCCCACATAGGGAATGAGCGAGTAGGCGAGATAGCCGCCGATCGCCAAAAACCCGCCATGGGCGAAATTGATGACCCCGGACAGGTTGAGGATCAGCGACAGCCCGAGCGCCATCAGCGCGTAGAACGCGCCGATGATGAGGCCGTTGAAGATGTTGAACAGCAGCAGCTGTGTCATACGCGAAACAACATCATCGCCCGCAGATCACGCCGGCCGCCGGCGGTGCGTAGCGATCCCCATTCCCCGACATCGATGTTTAGAACCCCCACCCTGGGCAGAAATTCCAGGCGCCACACCTAAAGCGCGGCGCCTGGTTTATACAGCGATCAGGCCGGCCAAGTCATCTTGCATCCGGTGCCTTCGACCGACAGGGCGGCTTCGTCGCCCTTGACCAGCTGGCTGACCTTGAACAGGTCCTCTTTGTCGCCGCCGGCCGGCGCCGGCTGCGACTGGCCGACGAACAGCGTCGGCATCAGCTGGTTGTCGCCCTTGCGGTAATACGGCGTGTTCGGCATCAGCGCCACTTCCGGCGGCAGTTCCAGGCCCTGCATGGCCTTGGCCATCGCAACCGAATCGAGCGATTTTGCCTTCTCGGCGGCGAGCTTGCAGGTGTGTATCGCCGCGTAGCCGAACCAGGTGCGCGCGGTCGGCACGTTGCCGTTGGCGCGCTTGCGGATGTCGGCGACGAACTGCTCGACATGGGGCACGCCGGGCTGCTTCCAGTACCATTCGAACACCCAGTCGCCGAACAGCGCATCAGGCGGCAGGCCCTTGTTGACTTCGAGCTCCTGCTGCGCGCCGGCGATGTGGATCTTCTGGTTGAGCCCGAACTGCACCGCCTGCTTGAGGCAGTTGATCATGTCGTCGCCGGCCAGCAACAAGATGATCGCGTCCGGATTGGTCGACTGCGCCTTGATCAGGTTGGCGGAGAAGTCGGTGGTGCCGAGCGGCGTGTAATCGGCGCCGAGCTCGGTGCCGCTGGCTTCCTTCAAGCTGGCTTCGAAACCTTCCTGCAGCGAGTGGCCGAAGGCGTAGTCCGTGGTGATGAAGTACCACTTCTTGCCGTACGAGGTGAGCAGCAGTTTGGAGACCGAATTGGTTTCCATGCGCGTGGTGTTGCAGACGCGGAAGACGTTCCAATGGCACTGCTTGCCGGTGACGCTGTCGGTATGGCCGCCGGGCACGATGTGGAACTTGCCCTTCTGGTTGCTCTCGTTGGCCATGGCCTGGGCCAGTGCCGAGTTGATGTTGCCGATGAGAAAGTCGACCTTGTCGCGGTCGATCAGCTTGTCGGCCTTCTGCACCGCGGTTGCGGTATCGCCGCTGGTCGAGTCCTCGACCAGGAGGTCGACCTTGCGGCCGAGAATGCCGTTGTTGGCGTTGATCTGGTCGACCGCGAGCTGGGCGCCGATCAGTTCGTTCTTGCCGAGGGCTGCGAAGGTGCCGGTCAGCGGATTGTCGAGGCCGATCTTGACCGGCTCGTCGGCGAGCGACTTCACCACGAACGGGCTGGCCACTTGCAGGGCGCCGATCGCGAGACCGGCCTTGAGCAGCGTGCGCCGCCGAACCGGGCGGCTGATGAGATTGGACATGTTTACTCCCTCGGGGGCGTTTTTCGGTGGTTTCTGAAGGCCGGGCGTTTATGCCTATTTTCTATCGCCCGATCAATCAAACGAATGTCGAATACCTGTCTTATAACCGCGGGAAATGCAACGCGAATGCGGCCGCCCGGATCGTCCTCACGCGGCGCAGCCAGCTGCGGCAACTTCGTTATTTGGCTGGTACTTTCGGCTCTGGGACAAGGAATTTGTCCCAAACGGCTCGCAGTTGGGCGAGTGCCCCGTCGAGTGGTGAGACAAAGAGCCGCTCTCCTTCCCGCCGCAGCAGGCCCAAGTGTTCGAGCTTGTCGAGCGCGCCAGCAACCGCGAAATGAACATTCAGGCCAAAGCTCTCTCGCAGCCACGCCTCGATCCGGGCGTTGAGCTCGGCGGCCGCCGGCGGCGCGGCCGCTGTGTGCAGGAAATGGTAGGCCAGGAACACTTCCTTGCACTGCTGGTCCTCGGCGGTCCCGATCAGATAGTCGAAGATTCCGACATTGTTGTTGATATTGCGGAAGTAGACATTGTCGGTGAGCTCGGTCTGATGGCGCAGCGACCGCGCCTGATATCTGATCCATTGCTGCATGACGAAGCCCCCGAGCGCCACCAAGCCGCCCAGCGCAGCGAGCGCCGTCGCCATGTCTTTCTGCTCGACGGTCGGGCTTTGGCCCAGATAAAACGCGATCACCAGGAACAGAACGGTGATGGTCGCATAGACCTTGAGCAGGATCGGGACACCGCCGGCAATCGCGGGCACGACAAGGGTAAGCTTGTCCTGACTGCTCATCACGACGCGCGCATTGGGGAACAACGCATTGAGCGCGCTGGCGGGGATATTGCGAAAATATTTGAGCAGCACGGAGCCCGGGATGGTCTTACGCCGCGTGAGCCTGCGCAGCTCGCTCCGTGAGCCGACTTCGTGAGCCGCTTTCACCGCCACCATGAGGACGACGTCGTCGTAGACCTCGGCCTCGACGTCACTGCGGCTCAGCCCAAACCATCGGGCGACTTCGAATGACTCCGTGTGCCGGCCACGCCGCCAGAACCGCACGTCGCGAAAATCGTCGAGCGGCGCTGCAATCCTGACCCGCAGCCCGGTGCGGCGCCGATGCGCCTCGCGGATGTCGGCGTGGGGAATCTCCGCGAAATTGGCCTCCTCCAGCACTTCTTCGAGCGAATGCCTGAGATCGGCGTAAGCGCGGTCGTGCGCGTCACGGTCGAACGCGGCGTGGGACGCGACCTCGGGGCTGAAATAGTAGTAGTCGCCGCGCAGGCGCTCGAGTGTCTTGAAGTAGTGGTAGTGAGCGATCGCCGCCAGCATGTCGCAAAGCCGGCTGAACTTGTCGCGTTCGTCGTCGCTCTTGAACGCGCCTTGCTTGACCAGAGCGGACGAGGATGTCGCTCTTGCGTACCGGAATGAACTGATCGAGGCCGTCGGTTGCGGTGTGATGCGCAACGTCGGTCATGGCAGCGCGTACATGGTGCGCGCGTCGGCGGTGAAGGCTTTGCGGGAGTCCGGATCGAGATAGAACATGTGGCCGCCGCGATAGAGCTTGAGCTGGGTGCGCTCCTCGCCGTCGACCGGCGGCAGATGATCGAGCATATAGCGGCTCACCGCGTAGGGCGTGACCATGTCGCTATAGCCGTGGGCGATCATCAGATGGAACGACGGCGTCAGCGCCAGCAGCACGCGCAGATCGTCGGCGACGCTGGGCTGGCCGTGGCTCGCGCTTCCCTCCCAGTCCCATTTGCCGGAAATATCGGACGCCAGCAGATTGTAGGTGATGTCGGTCTTGAAGCCGAGCTCGTCGCGCGCATAAGCGACGAAGGCGCTGCCGTAGGCACGCACGACGCCGTCGAGGATCGGATCGGGGCCGCGCGCGGTGGGCGATTCCGGATAGGGATCGTCGGACGCAAAGGTCGCGTCGTAGTGGCTGACGATCTTGTGGTCGCCGAGGTGGAGATTCTTGACATAGTCGTCGCGGATGAAGCCGCGCGATTCCGCGATGACGTCCACCGATATCCCCGTCATTTGCGCGACGCGCGCATAAAAACTCTTGGCCGCATCGCCCTGCAACGGCGGCCCGGCGAGCGTCGACAGATAATCGGTCAAGCGCGAAATGCTCGGCCTCCGCCAGCGCGTCCTTGCTGAAAGTGCCCTTGCGCTCGAGTTCGGCGGCCGCCAGCGACGGCAGTTGCAACGCGGCGCCCAGCGCAAAGCGGTCGCCGCCGAACTGGAACGCGCCTTCGAGCATCGGCGACAGCATCAAGATTCCGGAAATCACGATGCCCTGCTCGCTCTGCACGGTGCGCGCGACCTTGGCGGCGCGAAAGCCGCCGTAGCTTTCGCCGAGGATGAATTTCGGCGAACTGACGCGGCCGTTCTTGGCGACGTAAAGCGCAATGACCTTCGCCATCGAGCTCGGCGTCGCCGTGCACGCCCCAGAACGCGCTGCCGCCGTCGGGCTTGGCCGGCCGGCTCCAGCCGGTGCCGACCGGATCGATCAGCACCAGATCGGTGAAGGCAAGCCAGGTGTCCGGATTGTCGACCAGGCGGACGTCGGCGCCGTCGTGGCCGGCCATGCCGAATTGGGCCAGGCGCGGACCCACCACCCCGAGATGGAGGAACGCCGAAGCCGCGCCGGGCCCGCCATTGAAGACGAAGGTCAGCGGCCGCGCGGCGTGATTGTCGGTCTTTCGGCCACATAGGCGGTGTAGAACACCGCGGCCGAACGCTCGCCCGATTGATCGAACAGCGAGAACGTTCCGGCGGTCGCCGTATAGGCGAGCTTGCCGCTCGGCGTGTCGATGCTGTGCTCGCTGACCGCATCGCCCGGCAGCAGCGAAAGAACGCCGGGGCCGCCCTGCTCGTGGTCGGCCCCCCTTGCTGGCTTTGTTCCTGGCGGTTGGGCCGATCGCCGCCGCCTCGCCCCGGATGGTCCTGGGCGGCTGCGGCACCGGCGATGGCGACCAGCATGAAGGCAACAACAACGCGACGCAGATCGATCATGATTGTTTCCCGGAAATTTGCGGCGCCAGTGCGACGAGGCGTTCACTCGAGCTCGATGGCGCCTTCGATCTCCACCGACAGGCCGATCCCTTCGACCGTGAGGACCACTTTGGCCGGCAAAGCCTCATTGCCTTTCAGCTTGCCGCCGCTGACCGCGGCCCGCACCGCTTGCTCGATCTCGCGCTGCGAGGTGATGCCGACCTTCTTGAGAAATTTGCGCACGCTGACGTTCAGTGCTTCCTCGTTCATGATCGCCTCGTGAAAGTGCCGGAAAGATGGCTGTCCTGGCTAACATTTTATCCATGTAGGCGCATCAAAACGACGGCCAAAACGCCTGCCGGGAGCCGGTAGACAACGGCGATCAGATCGGGGAAGTTCTGGCCCTTCCGGCCCTATGGTTACCTTTGCGGCCGGCAAAAATTCCGCCGGCCGCGACTGAGCCTGCGGAAAACCGGCGTTGGAGGCGCCCGCAATGCCCTTTCCCCGCGCTTCGAAGGCTCTTGCGCGCTTCACCGTGCTCGATCTGACCCGCGTGCGGTCGGGGCCGACCTGCGTCCGCCAGCTCGCCGACTGGGGCGCCAACGTCATCAAGATCGAGACGCCGCCCGGCCTCGAAGAGCCGATGGGCGGCCCGCGCGAAGGCGGCGACTTTCAGAACCTGCATCGCAACAAGCGCAGCATGACGCTGAACCTGAAAGCGCCCGAAGGGCTCGCCGCGTTCAAGCGCATGGTGAAAAAAGCCGACGTCGTGGTGGAGAATTTCCGCCCCGACGTGAAGAAGCGGCTCGGCATCGACTACAAGGCGCTCGCCAAGATCAATCCGCGCATCGTCTATGCCAGCATTTCCGGCTTCGGCCAGGACGGCCCTTACGCCAACCGGCCGGGCTTCGACCAGATCGCGCAGGGCATGGGCGGGCTGATGTCGGTCACCGGCCTGCCCGGGCAAGGCCCGGTGCGCGTCGGCATTCCGATCGCCGATCTCAGCGCCGGACTGTTGGCGGCGACCGGCATCCTGGTCGCGCTGCTGGAGCGCGAGAAATCCAAAAAAGGCCAGCAGGTCGCGACCTCGCTGCTGCAGGCGCAGATTTTCATGCTCGACTTTCAGGCCGCCCGCTATCTGGTGCAGGGCGAAGTCGCCAAGCAGGCCGGCAACAATCATCCGACCAGCGCCCCGACCGGCGTCTACAAGACCGACGACGGCCACATCAACATCGCCACCGCCGGGCAGACGATCTGGAAGCGGTTCTGCGAGGCCATCGAGGCGCCCGCGCTCCTGCAAAATCCGGACTATGCCAACGGCGCGGCGCGCTCGAAGAACCGCGATGCGCTCGACGCCGAGATCAATCGCTATCTCGCCGGCCGCAGCCAGCGCCGAATGGATCGAACGCCTGAACAAGGCCGGCGTGCCCTGCGGCCCGATCTATGCCATCGACCAGATGTTCGCCGACCCGCAGGTGCAGCATCTCGGCATCGCGCAGAAGCGTGAACAAGAAGGACAAGCCAGATGCATCTCGTCGGCCAGGGCGTCACGCTGTCGCGCACGCCGTCGAAGCTCGTGGCGCGGCCGCCGGAGCTCGGCGAGCATACCGACGCGGTGCTCAAGGAATTCGGTTTCAGCAAGCGCGACATCGCCGCGCTGCATAAGGCCAAAGCGGTATAGATGCATTGTCATGCCCCGCGAAAGCGGGGCACCCAGTAAACGCAACGCATGAGATCAACCTCGAAACACGGTGATTACTGGATCATCCGCTTTCGCGGATGATGACAAGACAAATGACAGGAGTTCAGCCATGACCGACAAGATGCTCTCCCGCAAGGACGGGGGCGTCGGCATCGTGACCTTCAACAATCCCGAGCGGCACAACGCCGTGTCGCTCGACATGTGGGAGGCGACCAAGCGCATTCTCGA
The DNA here is from genome assembly GCA_963831975.1 of uncultured Alphaproteobacteria bacterium. Classification (GTDB taxonomy): domain Bacteria; phylum Pseudomonadota; class Alphaproteobacteria; order Rhizobiales; family Xanthobacteraceae; genus BOG-931. The sequence goes on along the minus strand of CAWHSO010000001.1, from coordinate 161,462 downwards.
CGATTTTGCCGCCGACAACGACATCCGCGTCGTGGTGCTCACCGGCGCCGGCGGCAAGGCCTTCGTGTCCGGCGCCGACATTTCGAAGTTCGAGAGCGAGCGCGCCAACCTCGAAGCCGCGCGCGCCTACAACGCCAAGTCGGAAGCGCGCCTATTCCAGCATCTACGAATTCCCCAAGCCGACCATCGCCATGATCCGCGGCTATTGCATCGGCGGCGGGCTTGGCCTGGCGACGTGCTGCGACCTGCGCATCGCCACCGACAATTCGCGCTTCGCGGTTCCGGCCGCCAAGCTCGGCCTGGGCTACGGCTATGTCGGGCTTGAAGCGCCTGGTCGACGTCGTCGGCCCGGCCTTCGCCAAGGAAATCTTCTACACCGCGCGCCAGTTCGACGCCCAGGAAGCGCTCGCCATGGGGCTCGTCAATCGCGTGGTGCCGTCGGCCGAGCTCGAAACTTCCGTCAAAAGCATCACCGACATGATCTGCGCCAATGCGCCGCTCACCATCAAGGCGGTGAAATTCACGGTCAACGAAATCGTCAAGGAAGAGTCCAAGCGCAACGTCGCGCGCACCACCGAAATGGTGGAGAAGTGCTTCACCAGCAACGACTACAACGAAGGCCGCGCCGCCTTCATGGAAAAGCGCAAGCCGGTGTTTACCGGGACCTGACTGATCCGAGTGGACCGTTTCGATAAGATCATGCTAACCTAGCGCTCACTCCACCTTCAGGCCCGCCGACTTCACCACCTTGGCCCATTTCGCGGTCTCGTCGGCGACGAGCTTGCCGAACTCGGCCGGGCTCATCGGCATCACTTCGCCGCCGAGCTCGTGGAAGCGCGTCTTTGAGCTCGGGCTTGGCCAGCACCGCATTGACGGCGGCGTTGAGCTTTTCGACGATTTCGGGCGGCATGCCTTTCGGCCCGCTGATGCCGTACCACACCGAAACTTCGTAGCCGGGCACGGTTTCGCCGATCGTCGGCACGTCGGGAATGGATGCCACGCGTTCCTTCGTGGTCACGCCGAGCGCGCGGACCCGGCCGGCCTTGATCTGCGGATCGAGCCCGGAAGGTTGTCGAACAGCACCGGGATCTGGCCGCCGAGCAGATCGGTCATCGCCGGCGCCGGTGCCGCGATACGACACGTGGGTGAGTTTGATGCCGGTCATGATCGCCAACAGCTCGCCGGACATGTGCGGCGAGGTGCCGACGCCGCCGGAGGCGAAATTGATCTTGCCCGGCTCGGCCTTCGCCATGGCGATGAACTCGGCCAGCGTCTTGGCCGGGAAATCGAAGTTCACGTCCATGACATTGGCGAGCTTCATGGTGCCGGCGATCGGCGTGGAGTCGCGCACGAAGTCGAACGGGATGTGCTGGTAGAGCGTCTGCGTTGATGGCGTTGTTCGGCGCGACGAAGCCGATGGTGTAGCCGTCGGGCGCCGACGCCAGCACGTCCTGCATGCCGATATTGCCGCCGGCGCCGACGTGGTCCTCGACGATGAACTGCTGGCCGAGCTGTTCCGACAAGTACTGGCCGAGGATGCGCGCGATGGTGTCGTTGGGGCCGCCGGCGGCGAACGAAACGATGAAGCGCACCGGCCGCGTCGGATAGTCGAGCGCGTAGGCGGGCTGCTCCACGGCGAGCAAGCGGCAGCAGCAAGGCGAGCAGGCGCAGCTGCTCTTGCACCGAGAACCATCATGACGCTTCCCCTCCGTAGCCGTAGGACGGGTAACGCAATTCCAGCCTACGGAATCTTCTTCACCACTTTGGTATCGAGCCCGAACACGCGCGCGGCATTGGCGCCGAGAATGTTGCGCTTGGCCGTCTCGTTGAGGAACGGCAGATCGTAGATCACGCCGGGCAGTGTCGAAATCCCAGTGCGGATAGTCGGACGACCACAGCAGCTGCGTCTCGGCCTTGATCATCTTGAAGGTCGCTTCGAGGATCGACTTGTCGTCCGGCTTCTCCATCGGCTGCGACGAGTAGAACATCTCGCGCATGTATTCGCTCGGCTTTCGTTTCAGCGACGGGCAGTCCGACGTGCGCATCATGTAGGAATGGTCGAGCCGCTGCATCAGGCGTAGGCCCAGGTCAGCCCGCTCTCGATCCACAGCACCTTGAGCTTGGGGAAGCGCTCGGGCAGGCCGTTGATCACCCAATTGGTCATGTGGATCATGTTGAACCACATGAAGCCGAGCGAATGCACCGAGATGAAGCGGTTGGTCATCTGCAGCGCGCGGTCTTCCCAGCTATAGGCGGCGTGGAACGAGATCGGCTTGCCCATCTCCTCGAGCAGCGCATAGGTCTTCATGTAGGCGTTGTCGTGCACCGGCTTGTAGCGCGGCGACGTCACCATGAAGCCGACGACGCCTTTCTTGTCGCCGAAATCCTTCACCGTCTGGTAGGCGGCTTCCGGATCGTTGAACGGCAGGTAGAGCATCGAGATCGAGCCGCGGCTCGACCGCGAGGATGCGCTCGCAGAGCCAGCGATTATAGGCGCGGCACAGCGCCACCTCGATCTCGACCTGCGGATGCAGGCCGAGGAACAGCATCGGCGTCGGGAACAGGCAGGCGTAATCGACGCCCATCGCGTCCATCCATTCGAGCGTCATGGCGATGTCGCGATGCCGGCCGTCCTGCGGCACCTTCTGCAGCCGGCGCAAGTTGGAGCGGGTGATGCGGCCGCCGAGATTTTGATTGCCGACCGATGTGTTGAGCATGCCGGAGCGGCCGGGCCGCTGCGACGGAATCGATCACGTCGTGGCGGATCACCGGGCTCTCGATGTACTGGAAAACTTCCTTGTAGGACTCGTTCTCGTAATGGTGCGCGTCGACGTCGACGATCAGGAAATCCTGGTAGTTGCGGGCGCGCGCCTGCTGCGCCGCGTGCTCGAGATGCTTTGCGGTCGAGTAATCGTCGAAATTGAGCTTGCGGACTTCGCTCGGAGTCGTATCCATGATCTCTCCTTCAAGTGCGCATGATCTTTTCGGAAACCGGTAGCCACTTTTCCGGATCATGCGTCAGGCGACCACGTAGATATCGTCGCCGCGCCGCACCACCTCGAATTTCTTCAGCTTCAGCTTGCGGTCGCCGACGCACTGGCCGGTCGTCGATCTCGTATTCGTAGCCGTGCCAGGGGCAGACGAAATGCACCTCGTCGGAGAACGTCTGGCCCTGATAGGTGCGGTCCGCGCGCGATGATGTCCACCACCTTGTTGATCAGGATGCCCTCGCAGGCCGGCCCGCCGGAATGGACGCAGTAATTGCTGTAGGCGTAATAGGCGCCGCCGTGGTGAAAGACGCCGATCTCGTCGTTGCCGGCGGTCACGATGCGCCGGTCGCCGTCGGGCAAGTCCGCTGCCTTGGCGACGAACCATTCTGCCATTGACGCAGCTCCCGCCGTATCGCTGCGATTGCGTGCGCCGTCAGTATAGGAGCGCCGCGCCCGCAGCAACAAGAGCGCGCAGTCCGCGGCGCGGCTAGGCATCCCGGCCGGCCCATCCTATGCTTCGCCAAAACGCCGAAAGCACGAGGAAAATCATGGCCGACGCCCAGACCGAGCCGAAACTTCTGCTGCCGTTCCTGCGGCCGTTCTACGATGCCGCCATTCCGCTGTCGTGGCTGATCGTCCGCGTCGCGGTCGGCTGGAATCTGCTGGTGCACGGCTGGGGCAAGATCATGGCCGGGCCGACGGCGGCCTTTCTCAAGGGCTATAGCGACATGGGCTTCACTCCGGCGGAGATGTGGTTCTGGAGCAGCACCGCGGTCGAAACGACCGCCGGAGTTGCGCTCATCCTCGGCCTGTTCACCCGCTTTTTCGCCGCCGCGGCGGCGATCGAGATTGCTGATCATCACGCTGATCTATTGGAAAACCGGCTTCGCCTGGACCCGGCGCGGCTACGAATACACGCTGATGTGGGGCCTGATCAGCTTCGCCATCGCGCTGCGCGGCGGCGGCCCGTATTCGCTCGACCGCAAGCTCGGGCGGGAGCTTTAGATCGCACGCCGCAGGCGTCACGCCCTTGTGTCTCGCCCGCGTCGCCGCTAAATACGGCGCCGCGACGCTCAAGCCTTCTTAATTCGGAGAGGTGGCAGAGTGGTCGAATGCACCGCACTCGAAATGCGGCATACGGGCAACCGTATCGGGGGTTCGAATCCCTCCCTCTCCGCCAGTTCGTACTGCAGAGCGCCTCATCCCCAGCCGACCGAAAAAGCTCCGGCCATAACAGTTTCGCGGCACTTCGCGTCGCGCTCATGTATGATGCCCCCGGTGCAGGGGACCGGGTATGCCGAATAAGCGAATTTTACTGCTAGAGCCGGGCTATAAAAACAAATACCCGCCGCTGGGGTTGATGAAAATCGCCCAGTACCATGGTCCGCATGGTAAGAAAGATCACGTTACGTTCCGCAAAGGCCCGGACCTGGATCTGACGCTGCAGGTCTGGGACCGCGTCTATGTCACAACGCTGTTTTCGTTCGAGTACCAGAAAATCGCTGAGACCATCGACTTTGCGGTGCAGGCCGTCCACGGCCATACGCAGCGGATCTTCGTGGGCGGGATTGCGGCCTCGCTGATGCACGAGAGGTTCTTGGCCGAGCCGCGTTGGCGCGGCATCCGATTCATTCGTGGGCTTCTCGACCGGCCGCTACCCGACGCGCTGCAGCTCAGCGCCGACGACGGCGACTTCTACGCCGATGACCGGGGCGGCCGTCGGTTGAAGACCTAATCCCGGATTACAGCATCCTCGACCAGATCGACTACCGCTATCCCGTCCGGGATGCGTATTTTGCGTACGCCTCCCGCGGCTGCATCCGCAAATGCCACTTCTGCGGCGTGCCGAAGCTTGAGGGCGCGCAGCGCGACGCAACGCCGCTGACCCAATTCGTTCAAGGCGTCGATAAGATGTATGGCCCGCGGCGCGACCTGATGCTGATGGATAACAACGTCGTCGCCTCCGCGCGCTTCAAGGAGATTATCGCCGAAATCCGCGATCTCGGCTTCACGCCCGGCGCGAAGCTCAAGCGCGCCGGCGAGCGCGTCGCAGCGCAGCGGCGCGTCGATTTCAATCAGGGCGTGGACGCGCGGATACTCTGCAAAGACCGCATGTATCTGCGCGAGCTGTCCTCAATCTGCCTCAGCCCCTTGCGGATTGCGTTCGATCACCTGGGGCTGAAGGCGCCTTATGAAACGGCCATCCGCTTCGCGCATGAATTCGGGATGAACGATCTCTCGAATTACATGCTCTATAATTTTCACGACTCTCCGGTCGATCTTTTTGAACGCATGCATCTCAATGTGCGGCTCAACGAAGAACTCAAAATCCGCATTTACTCGTTCCCGATGCGTTTTCAGCCGACGGACCTCGCCGACCGCTCGCATATCGGCCCCAAGTGGAATAGATTTTTCCTTCGTTCCGTACAGCTTGTCCTTCAGGCCACGCACGGCGTCGTGTCCGGCGAACCTGAATTTTTCAAGGCGGCGTTTGGTGCGACGCACGGTGAATTCGAAGACATTCTGTCGCGCCCGCACCACATGATCTTCAATCGCCAATGGTACGAGCGGTACGAAGGGCGCGGCGAAATCGACGAGTACCGCGCCGCCTTCCGGCGGCTTTCGCCGTCCGAACGCGCGGAATTGCTTGCGTTCGTTTCGGCGCATAGCCCAGCGCAGTACAAGCCCAACCTACGAACCCTTCCGGCCAATATCCGCGCCGTGGCCCGGGCCTACGTGCCGCTGGAGCGGGAGCGCGAACTCGAAATCCGGCGCATACAGCGTATCCGCCTTGAGAATGAGCGCAGAGCGACTGTCAATCTCAGCACCGAGGAAATCGTAGAGGATGCGGGTCTAGAAGACGAAGAGGTTGCGCTGGGGCTGCCCGCGCGCAAGACTAAAAGAAAAAGGGAGGCCGCGTGACCACATCATCAAAGCTGCGAGAGCGGCTGCAGGACATTACCCGCGTGGAACCTGACGGCATCCGCATCGGAAAAGATGTGATCGAAATCCTAACGACGGGCATGTATGTGTCGCCCGTCACGATCTACCGCGAATATATCCAGAACGCCGCAACTCCATCGACGCCGCCCGCGCCGAAGGCGCACTTGGGCGCGGGCAAAGAGGCGCTGTTTCGATCACGTTCGACCACGCTGCGCGCGCCGTCACGATCCGCGATAACGGCGCGGGCATCGCAGCCAAGGACGCATCCGGCGTTCTTCTTGCCATCGGCGGCTCGGCAAAGCGCGGCACGAACGCGCGAGGCTTTCGCGGCGTCGGGCGGCTTTCGGGCCTTGCTTATTGCCGCGCGCTGCAATTCAGAACGAAGGCGGCCGGAGAGGGCAAGATCACGTCCGTCACGTGGGATTGTCGCGCACTGCGTGAAAGGCTAGCCGACGCGGCGTTCGGCGGCGACCTGCGGTGTGTCGTTGCCAACTCTGTGACGCTGTCTGAAGAAAAAGCCGAGGACCCCCGCGAGCATTTTTTCGAAGTGCGGCTGAACGATATTGCGCGACTTCGCAACGACGCTCTACTGAATGAAAAGCAGATCGTCCATCATCTTGCTCAGGTCGCGCCGCTTGCTTTCGACGCCGAGTTTTCCTTCGCGCCGAAGATTGAACAACGCCTTGCCGGAGTGGGGCGACCCGTGCCGATCAATCTCACGGTTGCCGGCGAAGCCGTTCGTCGGCCCTATAAGGATGAACTCCCGTTTCCGAACGCGGCGCATATGCTGCGCATTAGGGACATCGAATTCGTGGAATTCGCCGACGTGGACGGCGGTGCGGGCGCAGTTGGTTGGATCGGTCACCATGATTATGTCCGCAGCCTGCCTGTGGCCCTTGGCGTGCGTGGCCTTCGCGCGCGCTACGGAGACATCCAGGTCGGTGAACCAAGCCTGTTCGAGGATTCGTTTAAGGAAGCGCAATTCAACGGTTGGACGGTCGGTGAGCTACATATTCTTGACCGCCGCATCGTGCCGAACGCGCGGCGCGACAATTTTGAGGTCAATCACCACTATTATAATCTGCTTGTTCAGCTCGGCCCTCTGGCCACGAAGATCACGCAGCGCTGCCGTTCGGCATCGGTCGAACGAAACACAGCGCAGATCGTTCGCAACGTCGTAGCTGCGACTACAGCACGGCTGAAGGAACGGCGCGCGTTCGATCGCGCCGAACTCTCCCGTCTGAAATCTGCGGTCCACGGCGCCGGCACCAAGACCAAGCGCATCGAAGACGCGGCCACGCGCCGGGAGCTTGAAAGTGCCCTCGCTCGGCTGGCGAAAAGGCTCACGAAAATCACTCCGAAAAGGGGCGCCTCGGCAGTCGCTCTCGACGAGGCTACGGCGCTTGTGTCGAAGCTGGTCACAAACCGCGAGCAGGCGCAAAAGCTCATTGAGCGCCTGCGCAAACTATGCGAATAATCGCCGCGCTGCCCGGCTGTGGTCTCGCCCTTTTACACGTAATGGTGTTATGGTCCTTTCCAAAATAAAGGGAAGGGCCATGATTCCGGTGACTTTCGAGAACGTCCCCATCGCGGACGTGGAGCTTGACCGCAACAATCCGCGCATTCGCCGCTTCCTGGAAATGTATCCGGACCCGACGCCGGAGCAGATTTATTTGGCTCTCGGCGCGGGTGGCGAGCCGGCGGGCGAGGGAGGGTCCTCCTTCGACAAGCTCAAAAACTCGATCCTTTCCAGCAAGGGCATCGTCCAGCCGATCATCATCAACCGCGCCGGCGGCAAGATTATCTGCATCGAAGGCAATACCCGCGTCGCGATCTACCGCAGCTTCATTGACGAAAAGGTCGCTGGCGATTGGACCAAAATTCCGGCGATGGTCTACACGGACCTTTCGGAAGACCGCGTGGACGCGATCCGACTGCAAGTTCATCTTGTCGGGCCGCGCGCATGGGACCCATACTCGAAGGGCAAGTATCTTCATTACTTGCGCACGCAAGAGCTTCAACCCTTCGAGCGGATCATCGACTTTTGCGGCGGCGACAAACGCGAAGTGCAGGAAAGCATAGCGGCATATGCGGATATGGAAAAATATTACCGACCGTTGGTCGATGAGGGCAAATACGACCTCACACGTTTCAGCGGTTTCCGCGAACTGCAAAAGCCGAAAATTAAGGAGGCCGTTTTCGCGCACGGCTTCTCGATTGGCAATTTCGCGGAGTGGATTTACGAGCGCAAAATCGATCCCCTGAACAGCGTTCGCCAGTTGCCGGCCGTTCTCGCCAACCCAAAAGCGCAGAAGATTTTTCTGAAGGAAGGCATGCGCAAGGCTGTCGCTGCGCTCGACCGGCCAGATCTCGAAGTGGAGCTGGGAAAAGCAAGCATCGCCCAACTTGCGCGGGCGCTGACCGAGGCGCTGCGACGCATCGAAATGCCCGAAATGCGGCGCCTGCGCGCGAACCCCGACGATGAAGCCGTGCGCTCTGCCTATGAAGCGCTCGACGAGCTTCAAGCCTTCCGGGACGAAATGCAATTGGGCGCCTGATGTCGCGGGAATCTCTGATGCATGTCAGCCTGGTGGAGGCGGCAGCCATGGAGATTAAGTGGCGGCATAAAGATCTCTACAGTTTGACTATGTATGTTGACCTTCCATCCGCGGGACGCGACAGGCCAACAATGATCGGCGGCTACGTGCCTGATATCTTCGCGATCGACTCGCCTGAGACTTGCCGGATCATCGGCGAAGCTAAGACCGCCACGGACTGCGAAACGCCGCGCTCGCGGCTGCAATTTATGGCATTCCTCTCACACCTGTCGCGCTTTCCAAACGGGCTTTTTTATCTCGCCGTGCCGTGGTTCTATCGCGTTCGCGCGCGGATCCTAATCGACGCGACGGCACAGGAGGCTGGCGCCTCTGCCGTCAAGCTGCAGGTCATCTAGGACTATGTCGATGCTTCTTCTCAAGCGCGAACCGCGGCTCGATCCTCGACACGAGGCATTCCTATACCAGGTGCAGGCAGTCGAAGCAGTGCGGCAGCTTGAATACGCAGCGCTGTTCCACGAGCAGGGGCTCGGCAAGACCAAGATCGGCCTCGACCTTGCGCTCTCATGGCTAAAGGAGCGCGTCGCCGACTCCATCCTCATTGTCACCAAGCGAACTCTCATCAAGAATTGGACTGATGAAATCAAGACGCACATGTTTTTCGAAGCTCGCCTATTTGGGCAGGACAAAAAGGCGAATTTTTTCGCTTTCAACAGCCCAGCGCGCCTGTACCTGACGCACTACGAAGTCCTGAAATCTGAAGAGCGTCGCTTTGCATTGTTTCAGAAGACTCGCAAGATCGCGGTAATCCTTGACGAGGCGCACAAGATCAAAAACCCTGATGCTGAAATCACAAAGGCATTCCACAGGCTCGCGGCCGGCTTCGTGCGTCGCGTCATCATGACGGGCACACCGGTCGCAAATCGCCCGTACGATATCTGGGCGCCTATTAAGTTTCTCGATGGCGGCAAGAGCCTCGGATCGTCCTTTCCAGAATTCAAGAAAGACCTCGACCTGACGAACGATCTCGCCGGCGATGTGACTGCCCAAAAGGTTCTTGAAGATGAGCTTGCGGCCATATTCTCGAAAATCCACGCCTTCACCGTCCGCGAGACCAAAGGCTCTGCCGGCATTGAGTGCCGGAAAAGCACATCGAAAATGTCCCCGTGCAGCTTGAGGCGACACAGCTTGCACTTTACGAACGATTCCGCATTGAGCTGCAAGCGGAAGTGCTGCGAGGGGGCAAGCTGGTCACGGACGACGCTGAGGAAATCCTGAAGCGCCTGCTGCGACTGGTGCAGGTTGCGTCCAACCCGCTGTTGGTTGATGATTCCTACAGGAGTGAGCCAGGTAAGCTTCCCGCCGCGCGGAGACTTGTCGATCGCGCGCTGGCCGACGGTTCGAAGGCGATTCTCTGGACGAATTTTATCGCCAACGCCGATTGGCTCGGACGGCAATTCAGAGATTTGGGTAGTGTCGTCGTTCACGGCAGCAAGGCAATCGCCGACCGAAACGCGGCGCTCGACAGGTTCAAGAATGACCCAGGGATCAAGGTGCTAGTGGCGACCCCCGCGTCCGCGAAGGAAGGGCTAACGCTGACAGTCGCGAACCACGCGGTGTTCTTCGACCGTTCCTTCAGTCTTGATGACTACCTGCAAGCGCAGGACCGGATCCACAGGATTTCGCAGAAAAGGGAATGCCACATCTGGAACCTGATCGCCGCCGGAACAGTCGACGACTGGGTTGACATGCTGCTCGCAGCAAAACACCTCGCCGCGCAGCTCGCGCAGGGCGATATCGACCGTGAAGAATATCGGGCGCGGGCAAACTACGATTTCGGCCGCGTCGTGCGCGGAATACTAGGGCTAGGGGAGAACCATGACAGCGCCTGACACCAGCAAGGTGGAACATGGCACGCTCCGCATCAGGAACCAGGACATTCCGGTGCGGACGGCCTGGATCGAACAAGGCAAGCTTCAATTCTACGTTGATAACCCGCGCATCTATTCGGTGGTGCGTGCTGGCGGCAAGGTGCCCGACCAGACCGAAATCTACGAGGAGCTGCTTGAGCAGGAGCATGTCCGTGAGCTGAAGGAGGATATCAAGCTCAATGGCGGGCTAATGGATCCGCTGATCGTCAAAGACGGCACCTTGGAGGTTCTTGAAGGCAACAGCCGGCTTGCAGGCTGCCGTTGGCTCTATCACAACGACAAGGACAATGCGCCGCTGTGGGGCAAGGTCAAATGCACGTTGCTCCCCAAGGACATCCCGGAGCCGCTGATTTTCGCGATTCTCGGCCAGTACCACATCCGCGGCAAGAAAGACTGGGTACCTTACGAACAGGCTGGATTCCTCTACCGACGTTTTCACTACCACAAGGAGGACATCCCGACAGTCGCGGACGAGTTGGGCATTAAGCGCGGCGAGGCGCAGCACCAGATTGAGGTGTTCGGATTCATGGTCAAGCACAACGAGGTCAAGCGGGACCGCTGGAGCTATTACGACGAGTACCTCAAGTCTAAGAAGATCAAAAAGGCGCGCGACCAGTACCCCGATTTCGACAAGCTCATTGTTCAGAAAATCCGCAAATCCGGAATCAAGCGCGCTGTGGATGTACGCGATAACCTTCCTGAAATCTGCGCGGGGCCGCCGAAAAATCTGAAGCGCTTCGCCGAGGGCAAGATTGAATTCGACGACGCACATCGCAACGCTATGGACGCTGGCGGGGGTAGCGCCGATTACAAGCGCCTGCACGCATTTCGCCAGTGGATCGCGAAAGCCGACACAGAGAAGGACTTGGTCGAAACCAAGGAAAAAAACATTCGCGACCGGATCAATTTCGAGTGGACAAAATCGAAAAGCGATCAAAGCAGTTGAGCGTTGCGATGTCGAAAAAACAAGCGTAGCGGAACTTAAGTTTAGTGATACTGCGGGCTACCCCAACGCCTGCCTTTAAGCGGGCAACCACGCTGAACAACATCAGTTCAGCTTAAAAATCTAAATAATTCAATGCTCTGGCCATGTGACGCCAACCGGGACCATAATCCCCGGTCGTGCGTTATTTACGGCAGGGCGCGCTCCATGGTCATGGAATGACAGCAAGCCACCGGTCTGTCCGGGCGAATAATCCGGCGCAGCGCCGATTGCTGCGTGCCGCCGGTTTTTTGCTTGCCGCGATTATTGTCACCATCCCGACAACGGCGTTCGCAGCCGAGGGCGCCGCTTCGGTCAGTTCGGAAGCGATCTTCATCGCCGAGCTCGGGCTCCTGCTTCTGGTCGGCCGGCTGATGGGCGAGGCCGCGCAGCGGCTGGGCCAGCCGGCGGTGATGGGACAGCTCATCGGCGGCCTTTTGCTCGGACCGTCGGTGCTCGGCCTGATCTGGCCCGCCGCGCAGCATGCGCTGTTCCCGAGCGCGCGCGGAACAGAAAAGCATGATCAATGCGGTCTCGCAGCTCGGCATTCTGATGCTGCTGCTGCTTGACCGGCATGGAAACCGATTTGCAGCTGGTGAAGCGGGTCGGCCGCGCGGCGGTGACGGTTGCCGCGGCCGGCGTGGCGCTGCCGTTCATCTGCGGCTTTGCGCTCGGCGAGATGCTGCCGGACGCGCTGTTGCCGAAGCCCGACGCGCGTCTCGTCACCGCGATCTTCCTCGGCACCGCGCTGTCGATCTCCTCGGTGAAGATCGTCGCCATGGTGGTGCGCGAGATGAATTTCATGCGCCGCGATCTCGGCCAGATCATCGTCGCCTCGGCGATCCTGGAAGACACCATCGGCTGGGTCATCATCGCCGTCGCGCTCGGCCTGGCGTCGGCCGGAACCGTCGACCTGTGGTCGCTCGGCCGCGCCGTGCTCGGCACCGCGGCGTTCATGGCGGCGAGCCTGACCTTCGGCCGCCGCATCGTGTTCTACCTGATCCGCTGGGCCAACGACAATTTCGAAAGCGACTTTCCCGGTCATCACCACCATCCTGGTGATCATGATCGCGATGGCGCTGATCACCCAGTTGATCGGCGTCAACACCGTGCTCGGCGCTTTCGTCGCCGGCATCCTGATCGGCGAATCGCCGATCCTCACCCGCCATATCGACGAGCAGCTGCGCGGCCTCATCGTGGCGCTGTTCATGCCGGTGTTCTTCGGCCTGTCCGGCCTGAGCGCCGATCTCACCGTGCTGAAAAACCCCAATCTGGCGCTGCTCGCCTTTGGCCTCATCGTCATCGCCAGCGTCGGCAAATTCCTCGGCGCCTTCCTCGGCGGCAAGCTCGGCGGACTGACGCGCGCCGAATTGCTGGCGCTCGGCTGCGGCATGAATGCGCGCGGCTCGACCGAGGTGATCGTCGCCACCATCGGCCTGTCGATGGGCGTGCTCAACCAAAATCTGTTCACCCTCATCGTCACCATGGCGATCGTGACCACCATGGCGATGCCGCCGATGCTGCGCTGGGCGCTCAAGCGGCTGCCGATGCGCAAGAAGGAACGCATCCGGCTCGAACGCGAAGAGCTCGACGCCAAGGGTTTCGTGACCAACCTCGAGCGCCTGCTGCTGGCCGCCGACGACAGTCCCAACGGCAAATTCGCGTCTCGCCTCGCCGGCGTCATCGCCGGCTCCGGCGACAAGCCGACCACCATCGTCGACATGTCGAAGGACGATCGCGGCAAGAAAGCCGCAAAGTCCAAGGAGACCGCTACGGAAAAATCGGCGAGCAAATCCGGCGAGAAAGCGAAACCGAACGACAAAGAGGCGAAGGAAACCGTCGAGACTGCAGCCGAAGACATCGACACTCTCGAAGCTCATCCCGACGAGGAGAAGCCGGGCAATGTCGATGTGATCGCCCGGTCTGACAGACCGAGAGGCCCGCAAGCCCTCGCCGAGGAAGCGCGCAAGGGCTATGACTTCATGGTGGTCGGAATCGCCAAGACGCGTAATCCCAATGGCGGCTTCAGCAAGGACATCTCGCTCATCACCAACGGCTTCGAGGGCCCGCTCGCCGTGGTCGACGCCCATGAATCGCGGCGCGACCGGCTGCCGCGCCGTTACGGCAAGATCCTCATTCCCGTGAACGGCACCGAGGTGTCGCGCCGCGCCGCCGAAATCGGATTGACGCTGGCCAGGGCCAATGACGCGCAGGTCACCGCGCTGTTCGTCACGCGCGCCAACGGCGGCGGCGGCAAGGCCAACAGCGCGACGCGCAAGCGCGCGATGCGGCGCAACGAGCAGGCGATCCTCAAGGATATCGGCGCGCTGGGCGACCGCTTCGACGTCGAGGTGCGCAGCACGACACTGACGAATTTGGCGCCCGGAGAAGCCATCGTCCGCGAAGCCAAGCGCGGTTATGATCTCATCGTGCTCGGTGTCAGCCGGCGGCCGGGCGATACGCTGTTTTTCGGCGACACCGCGGCGTCGGTGCTCGAGCGTTCGGATACGTCAAATCTATTTGTGGCGAGCTGAGACGATGCGGCAGAATAGGTGCCGCGGAGACCGTTCATGACAATAGTCCCATTGCTGGCCAAATCGGCCTTCGACCCCGAAGTCATCGAGATCCTGGCTGCGGCATTTGAAAACGCATGGGCGTCGATCGAGAAGTCGGGCAGCTCGCTGGCTTCGCCGCGCTATAAGCGGGTGGCGCAGGAAATCATGGCCAAGCGCATCATCGAGACGGCGCAACGCGGCGAACGCGACCGGCAGCGGCTGTCCGATGATGCGGTGACTTATCTGACGCAATCGTACAAATAGCTTGCCCCCTATTCGCCGGCTCATGCCGCCGATTTGCGATCCCGCCATTTCTGTATAATTCATGGCAGCGCGCCCATCGCGGTCGGGCGCTGCGAATGGACCGGATTAAGATGAACGCCGTCGATCCGAAAGGGCAGGACAGCCAGGGCACCGATGGCGCCCGCGCCACGGCGTTGCGCGACACCGCCGAGGTCCGTGCCGTTGTCGTGACCTTCGCCGCGCTTGCGCTGTTCGTCTATCTCGTCGGCTTCATTGTGCTGCCGTTCGTGGTCGCCGGCATCATCGCCTATATCTGCACGCCGCTGTTGGATTGGCTTGCCAGGCGAACAGGGCTGCCACGGCCGCTGCTTGCAGTCCTGCTATTCCTGCTGCTGGTCGGCCTCGTCGGACTCGTCGTTGCCGTTGCCGGCCGGCACCTTGTCGCCGAGACCGGCAGCACGGTGACCGACTTGCAGGGAACGCTTGATCATCTGCTGCACCGCGCCGCCGACGGCGAGCCCATTCGCCTGTTCGGACGACCGATCGACTTGGACGACATCGTCCGCACCCTCGGCGACCGCATCCATGAATGGCTCGGCCGGCCGGACCGGCTCATGCTCGTCGCCGGCTTCGGTTTTGCCGCCATCATCGGCACGTTTCTGACCGTCGTCCTGCTCTGCTATTTTCTGGTCAGCGGCAAAAGCGTGGCGCGCGGGCTGTTCTGGCTGGTGCCGCCGAGCCGGCGTCCCTTGGCCGCGCAAATCGGCGCGCGGCTCGATCCGGTGCTCAAGCGCTATTTTATCGGCCTCTTCGTCATCGTCATCTACGCGGTCATCGCCGCCTATATCGGGCTTGGCGTCATTCTCGGCATCGACCACGCCTTCTTGCTGGCGCTGCTGACCGGAATTCTCGAGACCATTCCGATCATCGGCTCGACCGCGGCGGCGATCATTGCCGGCCTGGTGTCGCTGCACACCGCGACCGGGCTGTCGAGCATTTTGGCCTTTGCGCTCTATGCGGTGTTGCTGCGGCTGTCGATCGATCAGATCGTGGCGCCGCTCGTGCTCGGCAGCGCCGCCAACGTGCATCCGGTGCTGATCATCTTTTGCTTCCTCACCGGCGCGGCGCTGCTCGGTATTCCCGGCGTGATCCTTGCCGTGCCGGTCGCGTTGACCGTCAAGGCCACGCTGGCGACGCTTTACGGCGAAGACGATAAAATTGATTGATCCAGAGCATGATCCCGAAAAGTGGAAACCGGTTTTCGGAAAAGATCATGCTCCACCAAAATGCTAGAGCGAAATCGCTTCAATCTGAAGCGATTTCGTTCTAGCGTCAGCGCTGGCCGGCTTGGAGCAAATCGAACTCGCCGCCGAGCACGAGATCGAGACGGCCGCTGCGCCATTGACCGGCGGCATCACGCACCAGCGGCGGCTCCTCGCGATAGCGCCGCACGACATTGTTCGGCCGCGGCGCTTCGTCGATGGCCTCGATCACCAGCCTGCGCTCCTTGGCGGCGGGCACGTCGCCGAGCGGCACCGCCGCAAGGCGCACCCGCGCCGTCACCCGGTTTCCCGAACCTTCGAACGGCTCGAAGACGTGAAGGCCCGCTTCCGGCGCCAGGACGCGGTGGGCGCCGAAGCCGGAGATCAAGAGGATCGGCGTCTCCTTGTCTTTGCTGCTCGAGGCGACGTCGCTGATATGCATGCGGCGCTTGCCGGCCCAGGCGCGATACATCGCCGTCAGCTTGCGGCACCATGTCAGCGTCGCCTGGCGATCGCCGGCGCCGTCGAACACCGGCTCGATCGTCAGCGCGAGCTCGATCGGCGCATTGTCGAAGGCGTCCTTGATGCCTTCCTTGATCAGGTGCAATTGCAACGCAAGGCGGCCGCTCAGCTCGGCGGAATAGCGCCGCGGCGACCGGCTGTAGCGCGCGACCGCTGCCGCGCAGCGCATTCGCGGTTTCCGTCGCCGATTTGACCCGATCCATCAGCGCAAAGCGGGCGAGCGTGGCGAAGCGATCCGGGCCTGTTCCAAAAATCGGCTGCACGCCATTTCATTGCTCAGCGTGTCTTTGAGCTCCTCCCATTCGGCTGACTGCAGCGTCTGCTCGATGCTCTCATATTCGGCTTGCAGCACCTGGAATTCGGCCGGCGTTCCCTGCGGCGCCAGGATGACCGCGGCGAGGCGTGGCGAGATGCGGCAGGCTCGGCGGCCGCGCCGGCAAGCGCGCGATCCGCAGCCGACCCCATCCGCGTCCGGATCGACGAATTCGGCCTGGATGCCCTCGCCGTCGCTGCGCACGAAGAGAAACTGCTCGCCTTCGGGAAATCGCTTTTCCACGATGATGGCGGCCAGCGGCGCAACGAGATATTGGTCGATCGCGCGTTTCAATGGCCGCGCGCCCATTTCCGGCGAAAAGCCTTTCTCCAGCAAAAATTCCAGCGCCGAGGATTCCCACTCGATGGCCCAGGCGCGGTCCTTCAGGCCGCGCCGCTCGAGCAGCGCCGCCAGCTCCTTCTTGAGAATGCCGCGCATCAAATCGCGGGTCAGCGGCTGAAACACGATGATCTTGTCGAGCCGGTTCCGGAATTCCGGCCGATAGGTCAGGCTGATCGCGCGCAGCACCTGGTCCTTGCTGAACTCGTCGGCCTGCGGCGCAAAGCCCAAGCCCGATGCTGCGATGGGCGGTGGCGCCGAGATTCGACGTCAGGATGATCAGGCAGTGGCGCAGATCGGCGACCTGGCCCATGGCGTCGGTCAGCCGGCCCTCGTCGAAAGCCTGCAGGAACAGGTCCCAGACATTGGAATGGGACTTCTCGAATTCGTCGAGCAGGACGACCGAGAACGGCTGCTTGCGCACGCGGCTGATCAGCGAATCGGCCTCGATGGCCGACGCCGAGCTTTGGCCGAGGATCTTGCTGATCGCTTCATGAGTCTGGAATTCGCTCATGTCGAGGCGGATCATCCGCTCGACCGAGCCGAACAGAAATTCCGAGACCGCCTTGGCGAGCTCGGTCTTGCCGGTGCCGGTCGGCCCGGCGAACAGAAACACGCCGATCGGCTTGTTCGGATCGTTCAGCCCGGCCTTGAGCATGGCGATGCGCGCGATCATGGCCTCGACCGCTTCGTCCTGGCCGATCACGCGCGCGGCGAAGAAATCGCGGATCGACTTGAGATCGAGCTGCTCCCTGGTGTCGAGCATCGAGACCGGCAGGCCGGAGAATTGCGACAGCGTTTCCAGCACCCGGCGCGCGGAAATCGACTCGCCGGTCTGCTCGGCGCGGATCGCGGTGAGCTTGAGCATGAACAAGGCCGAGCCCGGCAATCCGCTGGTGCCGAGATACTGGCTCGCGGTATCGAGCGCGATCTTGGCGCAGTCGGGATCGAATTGGATATGCGCCCAGCTGTCCAATTCGGCGATCACATCGCGCACCAGCAACAACGTCGCTGCCGGCGACAACGGCTCGAGCGTCACGGTTTCGAACAGGCCGCGCAGCGAGGGCTTGAGCTGCACCAGCCGCGCGGTGCCCTTGGCCGTCGCCTCGCACCACACGATCAGCCGGCCGGCGCCGATCGCCGGCATGATCTGGTCGAGCATGGTCGCGCTCTGGCCGGAATGCCGGCCGCTCATGGCGACCTGCACGATATCGGGGATGTACCAGATCAGCTTGTGGCCCTTCGCCAGTTCGTCGACGACCTGGCGGATGCGGCCTTCGAGCTGGCCGATATAGACCTGATCGGCTTGCAGATCGGCGCCGCTGGCTTCGAAGACGCTCCAGTCGTCGGGCGCCAGGCGCTGCGCCAACAGCCGCAGGAACGACGTCTTGCCGACCAGAGGCTCGCCGGAGACCAACAGCGAGCGCGGCGGATCCTGGCGCAGCGTGGATTCGGCAAGCGCCAGAGCCTCGCGCCAGCCATCCGGCTCGACCAGCGTGTCGATACCGTGCTGGGTCGACCAGAACCGGCCGACCGAATTCAATGTCGCGTAAGACCTGGCGGGCGCAGCCGGCGCCGACGGCGGGCGTAAGGCATCAAGCTCACCGATGAGCGGCGCCACAAACGGATGCGTGATCTTCTGCAGAAATTTTCGGATCGTGTCTTCCGGCGACATGCCGGACTGCAGCAAGGTCGGACCGAACGTCGCTTCGTCGCCCTGCCCCGCGCAGCGAACGAAATAATCGCGGAACATGTTCGGCATCCAGCGGCTGTCGACCCACCAATCCTTGGCGTGGGTCAGCGGCGCGCCGACCGCAACGCGCGGCTCGGCATCGGCGAGGAAATCCAACGCGAAATACATCGCCCACGGCGAAAAGTGCCCGCATTGCACCAGCACGCGCTCGACCGCCTCGCCGCGATCGGACCGCTTGCGCAGCGCCGCAATCGCCGCGCTCGACAGCGACCAGCTGTTGCCTTCGACATATTGCATCACCACGGCAAGCGGCACGCTCGGCAACGCCAAGCAGCCCCACGGCCTCGATGAATTGCTTGTGCGCGTAGAGCGCGCTCGGATGCGCGGCATCGGAGCCGAACGGCCCGAAGACTTTATCCAGCTCGTAAAGGCGGGTCGAAAGCAGCGGCGGCTCGGCCGTGCCGCCCGGAATGCCGGCCTCTTTTAGTTTCTGCCGGATCCGCCAGGCGCGCAGCTCCTTGCGGAAGATGATGCCGAAGATGATGAGCACAAGGACGAGGTAAACCGGAATAACCGAGTAATCCACGCTATCCAACCTCGCGCTGCACCTCAGCGGCGCAGTGTTTCACCGCTGCGCCGCGTCCAGGGAAACGTTTCGTCTTACCCCTGCGAGATGAACTTGGTGACGAGATAGGCGCCCAAGCCCTCGATGCCGCCCTCGCTGCCGTGGCCGCTTTCCTTGACGCCGCCGAACGGCGTTTCCGGCGTCGAGATGGCGATGGAGTTGACGCCGACCATGCCGGAGTCCAGCGCGTCGCCGATCGCGGCGGCGGTCGCGTTCGACGTGGTGAAGGCGTAGGCCGCGAGCCCGTATTCCAGCGAGTTGGCGCGCTCGACCACCTCGTCGAAGGTCTTGAAGGTGACGACCGGCGCCAGCGGGCCGAACGGCTCGTTCTTCATCACCTTGGCGTCGTCGGGAATGTCGGTGATCACCGTCGGCTCGTAGAAGAAGCCCTGGTTGCCGTGCCGCTTGCCGCCGGTCTGGATCTTGCCGCCGCGGCTCTTGGCGTCGTTGACGAAGCCTTCCATCGCCTCGATGCGCCGCGCATTCGCCATCGGCCCCATGGTGATGCCCTTCTCCAGGCCGTCGCCGAGCTTGATGCCGTTGGCGTATTCGGTGAAGCGCTTGAGGAAGCGCGAATAGACGTCTTCCTGCACGTAGAACCGCGTCGGCGAAATGCAGACCTGGCCGGCATTGCGATACTTGAACGCCGCGATGGTGTCGGCCGCCTTTTCCGGATCGGCGTCGGCGAACACCACGACCGGCGAATGGCCGCCGAGCTCCATGGTGGTGCGCTTCATGCCCTTGGCGGCGAGCGCGGCCAGATGCTTGCCGACCGGGATCGAGCCGGTGAAGGAAATTTTGCGGACCGCATCCTTGGCGAGCAGATATTCGGAGACTTCCGCCGGCACGCCGAACACCAGATTGAGCACGCCCGCCGGCAGCCCGGCATCGGCGAAGCAGCGCACCATCTCGACGCAGGCGCCGGGCGTTTCTTCCGAGGCTTTGAGAATGAGCGAGCAGCCGGCGGCGAGCGCGCCGCCGATTTTCCGCGCTGGCGTCAGCACCGGGAAATTCCACGGCGTGAATGCCGCGACGACGCCGATCGGCTCCTGGATCACGAGCTGGCGGATGCCCTTGCCGCGGCCCGGCACGATGCGGCCGTAAGAGCGGCGGCCCTCTTCGGCATACCAGTCGATGATGTCGGCCGAGGTGATCACCTCGGCGCGGGCTTCGGGATAGGTCTTGCCCTGCTCCAGCACCATGATTTTCGAGATCGCGTCGAAGCGCTCGCGCATCAGGTCGGCGGCCTTGTGCAAGATCTTGCAGCGGTCATAGGCCGACGTGGCGCGCCACACCGCAAAACCCTTGGTGGCCGCGGCCAGCGCCTGGTCGAGGTCGGCCTGGCTGGCGTGCGGCAGGTGGGCGAGCGGCTTTTCCGTCGCCGGATTGATCACGTCCTCGCCTTTGCGGCCGTCGGCGCCGTGCCACTTGCCGTCGATGAACAGTTCGAGATTTCCGTACATGATGTCCTCGCTGGGCTTACTCGTCGTTATCGCTTGGTGGCTATATCTTGGCGACTGGATTAGCAGCTTTTGCGACCGCGCGGGAGGGTGCCGGGGCGTCCCTCAAACCCGCGTCGGATCGATGACGAAATTGGTGAAACCGCCGTCGCGGGCATCCATGCCGGCCAGCACCTCGTTGACCTTGGACAGCGGCGAGACCTGATGCTCCAGCGCCGAAAAATCCAGCGTGCCGGCGCCCGCCATGGCCGCCATCTCCTCGCCCTCGCCGGTGGTGAACCAGACCGAGCCTTGCAGGCCGATGCGGTTGGTCATCATCCAGAACGCATTGAGCTGCAGCGTTTCCAGAACGGCGCCGACATTGACCGCGCGGCCGCCGCGCCGCAGGCAGAACAGCGCCCGCATCATCGCGCCCGCCGGCGCGCCGGGCGGCAGGCAATCGATCATGCCGTCGACGCCGTGGCCTTCGGTCGCCTTCCTGGCCCACACGACAAGCGGATCGGGATTTGCCGGACCAACTCCTTGAGCCGGCGCATCCGGCACCGAAAGTACGTCGATGCGTCGCGGCGACAGTGCCTTGACGCGATCGAGCAGCGCCTGCTTGCGGCCGGTGCCGAGGATTTTTGTCGCGCCCATCGCCAGCGCGAGCTGCGCGGCGTTGAGCCCGAGCTGGCCGCTGATGCCGTTGATCAAGAGCGTCTGGCCGGGACCGACGCCGATCTTCTTCATCGCCGAATAGGCGGTGCCGAAATAGCCGAGCCGCGCGGCGGCTTCGAAGCTGAGATTGTCGGGCAGCTTGACCAGCGCAGTCGCGGGCGCGGTGATGAACTGCGCCAGACCGCCGTACGGATAAGCGCGCATGATGTCCTGCGAGCGGCCGAAATAGCCCTGCAGGGTGAAACTCGGGCAATCCAGCTCCTTGCCGCTGCGGCACATCTTGCATGAGCCGCACGACCGCGCCGGATTGACATAGACGCGGTCGCCCGGGCGGATGGAAAACACCTGCGCGCCGACTTTGGCGACGACGCCGGTCGGATCGAGCCCGAAAATCGCCGGCAGCGGCGGCATCATCTTGTTGTCCGGCGTCAGCGAGCCGAAAAAATTGCTCACCACCCGCGCCAGATTGGGCACCACGCCGCAGGCCTTGACCTCGACCAGCACGTCGGTCGGCCGCGGCTCCGGCACTTCGATGCGATCGAGCGTCATCGGCGAGCCGTAGGCATGCAGCCGCGCGGCGATCATGGTGGCCATTCGTTTTCCTCCGAACTTTGCGCCAGACCTTATCCTCCCCCGCGCAAGCGGGGGAGGGGGACCACCCGAGAACGCGCGAAGCGCGCGGAGGGTGGTGGAGGGGGCGCGGGACTCAACGCGACGCAAAGTCTTTGTGTTGTCCAAACATTTTCGCTCGCTCGTTTCTTCTTGCAGCGAGAATTCTCCGCACCGATAACGAAGCTCCGCGTCCGACGCCCCCTCCACCACGGTTCGCTCGCTGCGCGAGCTCCAGTGGTCCCCTCCCCCGCTTGCGCGGGGGCGGAAGAAAAGCAATCTCGTTCTCGCGATGCATCGGCATCCGAGCTTTGGCAACGAACGCCACTAATCTTTCGCCTCGAAAAAACAAAGGGAGGCGGAGCGCCGGTAGGCGCAACTGTCCCGTGGGGCCACGCCACGCATCGGATGTTGCCACCCAAATCGCGCTTCGGGCGCGGCCGCGCGCTCATCGGAGCGCGCTCGCCTCTCGGCGCTCCACCGCGGCGCTTGCCTCGGCCATTTGCCGAAGCTCGATCCAGGCCGCGCTTCACGCGATGCAGTGCGCAGGCGTTACCCGTGCCTTGGCGTCGCGCTTAAGCGAAGCACCTCGCGCGTCGGTCGTAATGCCGGCGGGGTCGATACCCGGACCGCCCGAGAGCGGAAGTGACGAGCTTCCGCCCGCAGGAACCGCACCCGCCCCGTCAGTCGGCGTCACCGGTTGACGTCCCTTACGTGGGCGGGATTTAATTCCTATCGTATAATCCACGCCCCATGTCAATAAAAATGTGACGATCAATCGCGCAACGCCGTAAGCTCGACCGGCCCCTCGAACAAAGTCCCTATGAGTTTCAGCGCCTGCGCGGCGCGGGCGGCGGTCCAGCCGCCGTGGGTGGCATTGAGCAAAAACTTGTCCTGGATGTCGGCGCGGGTCAGCGGCTCCTGGGCGCCGCCGCGCATATAGGGCTGGCGTTCCTCGATCACCGTGCCATCGCGCAAGGTGGCGCGGATGTGGCCGGTGAAATTTTTCGGATAGGGATTTTGCGGGTCGATCTGGTAGCGCACCTTGCCGGCGAGCGCGACGACGGCGGGATCGCGCACGGCGGCATCGGAAAAATCGCTTAAACCCACATTGCCGCGCACGAATGCCGTGGCGACGCAGTACGGCGTGGAGAATTTTCCGGCATAGCCGTTGGCGGGCTTTTGCTTGGCGGCGAGCGGCTCCCAGAGCCGATGCACGGTGCCCTCGCCGACTTCGCACACCATCTCGACCACATCGTCCGCCTTGATTTTTTTCGCCGCGAGCCGGCGCGCGCAGTCGATATAGGGATGCGTCATGGTCCCGCACGGATAAGGCTTGAACGCCAGCGTCTCGCGTCACCCAGCGCGTGCCGAAATCGCCGATCAGCGCGTCGTAGTCGCCCTTGGTGGTGTGCGCAAAGCCGTGAAAGAAGCCGTGCACGCCTTCGAACACCGTGCGCGGACCCGAGAACCCGGCGCGGCCGAGCAGCGCCGCGCGAATACCCGATTGCGCCGCCCAGCCGGCATGCAGCCGCTTGGTCCAGGCGCCCTCGGCCAAATATTCGATGATGCCGCTTGCCATCGAGGCGGCGGTGCCGAGCGCATCGACCAATTGCTGCGGCGTGAGTTTCAGCGCCGCGCCGACACCGGCCGCAGCGCCCATGGCGCCGAACACGGCGGTGGGATGAAAGCCCGCCTTGTGGGTGAGCGTCGGCGCGACGGTGCTCAGCCGGCACATGGTCTCGACGCCGACGGCGATGCCGAGAAGCGCCGCGCGGCCATCTAACTTATGCCGCTCGCAAGCCGCCAGCACCGCCGGCACAATGACCGCGCCGGCATGGATTGGGCCGCCTTCGAAGGTGTCGTCAAAATCTTCGCCGTGGATCGCGGTGCCGTTGACGAGCGCTGCGGCGGCGGCGCTGAGCGTACGCGCGTGACCGATGGCGGTGCACGGCCCATCGTCATCGCAACCGGCCAGCGCAGCCTTCACATAGTCTTCGTTGCGCGCGGTGACGGCGAGCCCGACCACGTCGACCAGCAAATCCTCGCACTTGGCCCGCACCGCATCGGGCAAGCGCGCCACATCGAGCGCGCAAATCTTTTGCGCCAGATGCTCGGCAACGGCGACTTTGGGAAGCTCGCTTCATGTCATGTGCTTTAGCGTACAACCGCCATGGATGGACATGGCTTCATCTATGTCCTTTGAAAAAGTACGCCTTAAACGTGGCGTCGCCCCCTCAACATCCCCGCAATACTTCAGATCCTCATTTAGATCGGGCCAATGGATGCCCATACGCTGAATCTCAAAATTATTCCGCTCTTCTTCGCTGGCATTTTTCAGTTTTGGGTACCATTCGAGAGGCGTTGCAATTCTACTCCCATCAACAAGCTGCACCACTAATTCTCCCTCTGTAAATGTAACGCTTTTTGGCTTCAGACTTGCAACATCAATCTTGTGCCCAATGTCCTTATATCTGCGCAAGATTCGAGAAGTGAAAATGAAATAGAAACCAGTAAGCAATGCCGTAACAACAGCTAACGTCGCCGCTATGAGGTCACCAAAGTCAAAATGTCCGAGCATGTTAGGCATGCTCAGAATTTTCCTCGATAGTTTTGAATTTCCTTGGCTATTTGCTCATAAAGCAAAGCCTCCGCGGATAGCTGCTTCCGGGTTAAGTACATTCGACCGACGATCAGCCCTCCACCAACGATCGTAATTACCGGAATGCTCACGAGAGTTATCGGTAAGGTAACCGCCGCAAATACGCCGCCAAATATCAACGCAATGCCCGAACTTGTACCGATATTGTCACTTATAGCGAAATCGGACACTCTCGCCGCATGCCTCTCATCGCAAAGATTGCCTATTCTTATAAGATCATCTTCGTATTGCGGAGCATAGTTGTGAGTTCTGAAATATTCTTTGAGTTCCTCGCGGAACGCACGACTCTGGAATTGATTACGGATTTCTAACAGTTCAGTTTCGGAGACGCCTCGCAAGAGCCGGGATTCGACATCCAAAAGGGTTTCGTAGGCGTTCATGCCTCGGCTCTTGGTAGTGTCCTCCAATTTGACAAATGTAGAGGATTAGGAACCAAAATCCAATGGCGGCCAGCGCCATGTTTCCAATCTATATACACACCGACCATCGCACCTTCTGTCAAAACTGTCGGAAACAATTTAGGAGGCGGAACCCTGTATTTACCCTCGTTATTTTTGCCCACCAATTCAGATTGAGCCTTTCGGTAACCCCACCAACCGCGTTTGGCTTCGACCACGAGCAGTATCGCGACCGCCGTAACGAGAAATACAACACCCTCCGATAGCCATTCAAAAGAAGTCGGCATCGGCTTTGTTGCCTGAAGCCTGAGCCAAATAGCGCCCCCAACGATTGCCGAATATAGGCTGATGAAAAGCTTAAAGGCATCGAGTGCGTTTCGATTCCTCTCCGCGATCATCTCAGAGAGGCTCTTATAGAGGAGCTCATCGTCTATCATTAGATGCCTCCATTGCCGGTGTTATGCACCACCCGGCTCTTGCTTCAAAGGCGAGCTCAATACTTGTTCGCGATCGGCAATTCCTCGGCCGGGAACAGCGTGATCACGCGGCAGCCCTTGTCGGTGACCACCACCTCCTCCTCGATGCGCGCGGCGGAGAAGCCGTCCTTGGCCGGACAATAGGTTTCCAGCGCGAACACCATGCCTTCCTTGATCTCGGTCGGGTGATCGAGCGAGACGACGCGGGAGATGATCGGGCGCTCGTGCAAAGCGAGCCCGATGCCGTGGCCGAATTGCAGGCCGAACGCCGTCATCTCGTCGGGGAAGCCGAAATCCGGCGCCTTCGGCCACACGCTGCACACCCGGTCGGTGCTCACGCCGGGCTTGATCAGGTCGATGGCGAGATCGAGCCATTCGCGCGCCTTCTTGTAGGCGTCGTGCTGCACCGGCGTGGCGCGGCCGACATTGAAGGTGCGGTAGTAGCAGGTGCGGTAGCCCATGAAGCTTTGCAAAATATCGAAGAACGCCTGATCGCCCGGGCGCAGCATGCGGTCGGTGAAATTGTGCGGATGCGGATTGCAGCGCTCGCCGGAGATGGCGTTGATGGCTTCGACGTCGTCGGAGCCGTGGTGATAGAGAAACTTGTTCACCTCGGCGACGATGTCGTTCTCGCGCACGCCGGGCTTGAGCTGCTCGTGGATCAGGTGATAGGCGCCGTCGACCATGGCGGCGGAGCGGTTGAGCAGCGCGATCTCGTCGGCCGATTTGATCTCGCGCGCTTCCAGCATGGTCTGCTGGCCGTCGGCGACGTTGAGCCCGGCCTTTTGCAATTCGAACATCATCGGCGGCTCGATGATGTCGACGCCGACCGGCATCTTTTCGCAGCCGGCTTCCTTGAGCAGCGACGCGATCTCCTTGGCGTGGCGCTCCATCAGGCCGAACGCGGGATTGACCGTGCCGCGCAGCCCGATCAGGCCGGCCTTGCAGTTCTCCGGCTTGAGCCAGGGCGTGTAGAGCTTGTGGTGCACGGCGGCAGAGCCGAAATCCCACAGGATCGGATCGTTGCTGGTGCGCGTGATCAGCGCCCAGCGGCACAGCTTGTCGCGCTCCCACTCGCCGATCTTGGTCGAGGTGCAATAGCGGATGTTGTTGACGTCGAACACGAGGAGCGCGCCAAGCTCGGATTTCTCCAGCGCCTGTTTCACGCGGCCGAGCCGGTAACGGTGCAGCCGGCGGTAATCGACCCGCTCCTCGAAGTCGACGCCCATGATGCCGAGCGCCGGCAGCGCGCGGCCCCAATTGTAGCGCGGGTTGACGTCCTCGGCGCGGATCGTCGTCGGGTCGCGGGTGATGTCGTCCATGGCGCTCCTTCCTCCGTTCCGTCATCCTGAGGTGCCCGCCGTAGGCGGGCCTCGAAGGACGACGGTCGATGTGCAGCAGCTTACTCTGGGTTTATTGTAAGCCTTATGGCGCGTTTGTTTACATACTTAGTGTTCAGACGACAGCTTTTACATTGGCGCGCCAATGATTTGGACGGCGAATCGCGGAACATCAACCAGTGCGTTCCCTGGTATACTTACGCGCGCCGACCGGTTGCACTTGTCTGGTCGGAATACTTCGACCGGACCACGGACGCAATCGCTGCCGAGCGAAAGCTAAAGGCTGGAGCAGAGCCAAGAAGAGGCACTCATCCGCGGCGACTGGGCTGGCATCCGCACCTATCTCGACGGCGGGCGGTCGATAGCTCGGTACCCGGGCCGTCGTCCTTCGAGGCCCGCGCTACGCGCAGGCACCTCAGGATGACGGCAGGGGCCTCACGCCGGGATCGGCACCTCGCCGACGTCCTTCGGCACTTTGTAACCCTTCTGCGTCGCCGGGCGCTTGGCGATGGCCGTGTACCAGCGTTTGACGTTGGGATACTTGTTGAGATCGACGGTCTGCCATTCGTAGCGCGACACCCACGGCCAAATGGCGATATCGGCGATCGAATAATCGTCGGCGACGTATTCGTGATCGGCGAGCCGCCTGTCGAGCACGCCGTAGAGCCGGTGCGCCTCTTTCAGGTAGCGCTCCTCGGCGTATGGCGCCTTGCCCGGATTGTATTTGGTGAAGTGATGCACCTGGCCGAACATCGGGCCCGGGCCGCCCATCTGCCACATCAGCCATTCGATGGTGCGGTAGCGCGCCTCGCCGGATTTCGGCAACAGCTTGCCGGACTTGTCGGCGAGATAGATCAGGATCGCGCCGGACTCCATCAGGCTCAGCCCGTTGTCGCGGTCGACGATCGCGGGGATGCGGTTGTTCGGGCTGATCTTCAGAAATTCCGGCTTGAACTGCTCGTCCTTGCCGATGTCGACCGCATGCACGGTGTAGGGCAAGCCCATTTCCTCGAGCGCGATGGAAGCCTTGCGGCCGTTCGGGGTCGTCCAGGTGTAGAGATCGATCACGGTGTTGGTCCTGTGCTGGTTGATGTTGAGACTATAATTCGTCATTGCGAGCGAAGCGAAGCAATCCAGACGCGGTGCCGAACTGGATTGCTTCGTCGCGGAGCCTGTCATCGGGCCGGCCACTTCGGGCCGGACCCGTTGGCTCCTCGCAATGACGGAGTCAGGCCGCGTCTTCTTGCCCCACAGCCGCGCCGAGGCGATGTCGGCGCCCTGGC
Source organism: uncultured Alphaproteobacteria bacterium (assembly GCA_963831975.1). GTDB lineage: Bacteria > Pseudomonadota > Alphaproteobacteria > Rhizobiales > Xanthobacteraceae > BOG-931. The sequence goes on along the minus strand of CAWHSO010000001.1, from coordinate 133,624 downwards.
GGATCGCCTTGAGCTTGAGCCAGACCACCGGCTCGATGACCCACTCCCGCCGGGTAAACGTGCCAAAACCGCAATCGGTCGAGGCGATGACGCGCTCGCGATCGCCGATGGTGGCGACCGCCTCCTCGATGCGCCGCGCCACCACTTCGGGATGCTCGACGAAATTAGAGGTGGTCTCGACCACGCCGGGGATGAGGATCATGTCCTTCGGAAACGGCACGCGCTTGAGCGCGGCATATTCGTGGGCGTGGCGCGGATTGGAGAATTCGATCGACAGCGCGCCGACCTTGGCCTGGTAGAGGGCGGGGAGGATTTTATCGAGCGCAACGTCGTGGATATGCGGGCCTTCCCAGTTGCCATAACAAATATGCAGCCGCACCCGGTCGCGCGGAATGCCTTCGATGCCTTTGTTGATGGCGGCGACATGGCGCTCGCAGCGCTTGACGAAATCGGCGTCCGACAGATCGCGGTACATCATGGTGCGGTCCATGGCGAGGTCGGGCGCATCGATCTGCAGAACCAGGCCGGCTTTGTGGATCGCCAGATATTCGTTGCTCATCTCGCGCGCGATGGCGTCGAGATAGGCGTCGTGCGACTCGTAGTGCGCATTGAGCATCGTGGTCGAAATGATGCCGGGCGACGCCGCGGTCATGAACCGCTCGGAGAAGGCGTGCAGCTCGTCGGCGATCCGGTTGAAGCCCGTGGTTTCGTCGGTGATCGGCTTGAGGTCGCGATATTTGATGTCGGCCTGGGCCTCGGGCGCGCCCTGCTGGCTCTTCGGCGGATTGGGAAAGCGCCGCGTCAGATAGCTCAGCAGCTCGGGGAATTCCTCGAACTCGCGGCCGCGGCGGCGCTTCGACACGCCGGCGAAACCCGACACGCGCTGCGGCACATAGGTCTGAAAACCGATCCGCCGCTGCTCGCCGTCATTGCCGACGTCGATGCCGGCTTCCATCTGCTTGCCGACGACGTGCCGGACCGCCTTGTCCATTTCGTCCGCAAGCAGTTTCGGATCGTAGCTCTTGCCCTCCTCCTGGGTCGACCAGGAGATCGCTCAGCGTCTCGTTGCGCGGCAGGCTGCCGACATGGGTGGTGAGGATACGGTCGCGGCTGAAAATCATGACGCGGCTCCGGCGACGGCTTCAATGCGGGCCTGTCATAGCGCAATTTTATCGCTGTGACAGCGGCAGTTATGGCCTTGCCATTGCCGGCGATTTCGACGTCGGCATAATGCTTTGCGGTGGGCATGCGGTGGGCAATTTCGCCCATGCCTTGAGGAGGAACGACCAAGATGAGCGCGCCAGTCGACGCCGTGCCGCGCGACTACAACTTCGCCGCCGACATCCTCAAGCGCAATCTCGACGCCGGGCGCGGCGAGAAAGTCGCCTATATCGATCATCGCGGCAGCTACAGCTATGCGGCGCTGGCGGCGCGCGTCGAGCGCTTCGGCCACGTGCTGCGCGCGCTCGACGTGCGCCGCGAAGAGCGCGTGCTGATGTGCCTCACCGACACCATCGATTGGCCGACCGCGTTCCTCGGCGCCATCAAGGCCGGCGTCGTCGCGGTGCCGGTCAATACGCTGCTTACCGAGGACGACTACCGCTTCATGCTCGAGGATTCCCGCGCGCGGCTCCTGGTCGTGTCCGAGGAGCTGCTGCCCAAATTCGCCAAGGCGATCGAAGCCAGCAAACATCTCGCCCATGTCATCGTCTCCGGCGAACAATGTCGCAGCACGGGCACCAGCGCTTCGACGAATTGCTTGAAGCCGCCAAGACCGATGCCGTCACCGCGCCGACGACGCGCGACGACATGGCTTCTGGCTCTATACGTCGGGCTCCACCGGCAAGCCGAAAGGCGCCGTGCATACCCACGCCGATCTCAAACTCACCGACGATCTCTATGCCGCGCCAATTCTCGGCATCACCGAAAAAGACGTCTGCTACTCGGTGGCAAAGCTGTTCTTCGCCTATGGCCTCGGCAATGCGCTGACCTTCCCGATGTCGGTCGGCGCGACCACCGTGCTGTTGCCGCATCGGCCGACGCCGGATCTGGTCGCCGACCTTCTGAAGAAGCACGAGGTCACCGTGTTCTACGCGGTGCCGACGTTCTATGCCGGCTTCCTCGCCAGCCCGGCGGCGCCGGAGCGCAACGAGCTGAAAATCCGCTGCTGCGTCTCGGCCGGCGAAGCGCTGCCGCCCGATGTCGGCCGGCGCTGGAGCGAACGCTACGGCGTCGACATTCTCGACGGCATCGGCTCGACCGAGATGCTGCACATCTTCCTGACCAATCGCCCGGGCGACGTGAAATACGGCACCAGCGGCAAGCCGCTCGCCGGCTACGACCTTCGCCTGGTCGATGACGACGGCAAGATCGTCACCGCGCGCGGCGAGATGGGCGAGCTGCAGGTGCGCGGACCGACCAGCGCGATGATGTACTGGAACAACCGCGAGCAGTCGCGCGGAACCTTCCTCGGCGAATGGACGCGCTCGGGCGACAAATATGTCGAGGACGACGACGGCTATTTCGTCTACTGCGGCCGGCGCGACGACATGCTCAAGGTCTCCGGCATGTATGTCTCGCCGTTCGAGGTCGAGGGCGTGCTGCAAAGCCATCCCGACGTGCTCGAAGCCGCCGTGGTCGGCTGGCCGGACGACGACAGGCTGATCAAGCCCAAGGCGTTCGTGGTGCTCAAAGCGCCGGACAAGGCGAGCGATGCCTTCGCGCGCGCGCTGCAGGACCACTGCAAGCAAAAGCTCGCCGCCTACAAATATCCGCGCTGGCTCGAATTCCGCACCGAGCTGCCGAAAACCGCGACCGGCAAAATCCAGCGCTTCAAGCTGCGGGCCGAAGCGGACGGGAAGTGATTTAGGCGCCATTTGGTCGTCATTGCCGGGCTTGACCCGGCAATCCATCTTTGCTGCGCACGCTTAAGATGGATCACCGGGTCAAGCCCGGTGATGACGCTGAGGGTTGGGCGCCGTTCAATCCAGCGGCTCGACCTTGACGATCGAAGCGCCGTGGTTGCTGCCGATCCACAGCGTGCCGGGATTTTTGGCATCGTCGACGAAGACGCGGCGGATATTGGTCGGCCGCGGCAGCGGATATTCGGTGTATTGCCCGGTCTTGATGTCGAGGCGCGCGACCCGGTCGGTGTTCATCGAGGCGGTCCAGGCATTGCCGTTCTTGTCCTCGACCGCGTCATAAGGCGACGACCACGGCGTCGGCACTTTCCATTCCTGGATCTTGCCGGTCTCCGGATCGAGCATGCCGATGGCATTGCCGAAATATTCGGCGAACCACAGCCGGCCCTGATCGTCGACCATCCCGCGCCGCGGATGCGAGTTCGGCGTCGGCGTCAGATAGACCGTCGGCTCCTTGGTCTTGGCATCGAGCCGCACGATATTGCCGGCGGAGAAATCGAGCAGATAAAGATTGTTCTCGGCATCCGAATGGATGCCGTAGGTGCCGATGCGCTTGCCGGTGCGCGGATCCTTCGGCGAGCCGACGTCCTCGAACGCATTGGATTTCAGATCGAGCCGGTAGATGTGGCCGCCGGCGGAATTCTTGATCCACACTTTGTCGTCGGCCGGCGTGCCCTCGACGGCGAGATGCCCGAGCTGGCCGGCATCGGAGTCCCACTCCTTCGGCGTCGACCAGGTTTCGAATTTTTGCGTCTTGCGATCGAACTTTGCGATCGCGCTCTGATACATCACGCCGACCCACGGATTGTCGTCCTTGTCGATGTGGAGATCGAGCGTGCCGAGCGAGTAGCCGGGCTTGGTGACGGGTATCGGATATTGCGTGACCGCGCCGGTCTTCGGGTCCATCTCGCCGATGAACATCTGGCCGAAATCCGAGTACCAGACGTTGCCCTCGTGATCGAGCACGACATCGTGCGGCTCGATCAGCTTATTGGGCATGTCGTATTCGGTGATGATGACGTGGGTGGATTTGCCGGTCAGCCGCGGCAGCGTCTTGAGCGGATAGCTCCACGTATCCTGCGCACTCAAATTGATGCCGGCGAGCCATTCCGCCGCGGCCGGCGCCTCGTCGGCGGGAATAAGCCGGCGCACCGCATCGCCGACCAGCCGCTGCGGCTTGAGCGGCGTGCTGCCGGGGTAATAGCCGGCCATGCGCAGGAACACCTGCTGAAACTCCGCGGCATCGTGGGTCGAGCGCACGATGCGCTCGAGCGTGTGGCAGCTGTTGCAGTCGAGCACCAACCGCTTCTGCGCGTCGGTGCCCGGCATGCTCATGAGCCATTCGGCATTGGTCAGTTGCGCGCTCAAGTTCCGCGCCGGCTTGAGCGTGACGTCGATCTTGTCCTCCTGGCCCGCGGCGATGGTGGCGTCCTTGGGCCCATCGAGATCGTAGCCGGTGGCGCGGATGCCGATCGCGTAGTGGCCGGGATCGAGCCGCGACGCCGGGAAGCTGAAATGGCCCTTGTCGTCAGTGACGACCGAGACGGTGATGGTCGAGCCGTCCTTCCTGGCGCTGACCACGACGCCTTCCATCGGCCCTTCCTTGGCGGAAGTCACCGCGCCCGAAAGCGCCGCCGCATTTTGCGCGAAGGCCGGCGCGGAGGTGTGCAGCACGAACGCCGTCAGCGCAGCGGCCGACGCGAGCAATATCGTCTTCATCCGCATGGAAGCCTCCCTATCCAGACCGGGCACGGCGCAAAGCCGCGCCGACCCGGTTCAATTCATTGGTGTTCTTGGCAGCGTAGGCCCCTCGCCCCGGCGATTCAATGACGCCGCGGCACGACAGCCACGGCGGCGGTTGGCCGGCGGCACGTCTTGCGTTAACAATCCCCCGGTATTACTAGGTCGCCATTCCGTCGGCATGCCGCGGTAGCTCAGCCGGTAGAGCACCGCATTCGTAATGCGGGGGTCGGGGGTTCGAATCCCTTCCGCGGCACCATTTCAGCCACGCGAGTCCATGTCATGCATGGCGGCTATAGGGTTCTTTTATCCGTAGCGCTCGCGCTGTCCGGCGCGCTGACTTGCAGCCCCTCTTTCGCGGACGACCCCACCTGCGATGGGAGCGTAACGGTTGTTTTCAAGCGCAAGGCCGATCTTCCTCAGCCGGTGCTTGCCCTCATCGCAAAAGTCGAGCCGATGGCCGATGTCGGCGAGCCGTTCGAGAAGACAGATGCGGTGATTGGTCCGCCGTTACCGTTCCAAAGGTTCATAGCCGCCCAGCAGCTGGGTTGCGACTTGGCGATAAACTACGAACAGGGCGGCAGGGGTTACAGCCACGGTCTCATTCTATTGCGCCAGAGTCGGCGGCGATTGGACAGTGCGTCACGGCAGCAGCTATCCATATTCGCGCCTTGAGCACATTCCATAACCTTACAAGTGCGTTCCGCAACCGCGTCCGCTTTGGTGCATGATGAGCAGCCTCTTTGCCATTGTGGCGCGCCGCGGTAGCTCAACCGGTAGAGCACCACATTCGTAATGCGCGGGGCGGGGCTCGAATCCTTTCCGCGACACCAATTTTTTCTAGCCGCCGCCTGCACCTTCCGCCAATCCGGCGAATGCCCCATTGCAAGAGTTTTATCGTGTGTGATAGTATGTGTGATACTTCACACAACGGCAACAAAATGCATGGCAACAAACCTCTCAATTGATCCAGAGTTGATCGAACGCGCGCTAGAACTCAGCGGCGAGCGGACGAAAAAGGCGGCCGTTACCATGGCCTTGCGGGAATTCATCGCGCGAAGACGGCAGAAACGCCTGCTCGATCTGATGGGTAAGCTCGAATGGGACTCGTCTTATGATTACAAGGCGGAGCGTGGGCGCGATTGAGCCTCTTGGTCGACACCAGTGTTTGGTCGCTTGCGCTGCGGCGCGACTCCCTTTCGTCGTCGACGGAAGTGCGGGCCCTCGTTCGGGCCATCGAGACCGGCGAAACAATCCTCACAACCGGCCTCGTGCTCCAAGAGCTTCTGCAGGGCTTTTCAGGTCCAAAAGCCCGTGAACAAATCTTGGATCGGTTTTCCGCCATACCTCTACTCGCTCCTGATCGTGACGATCACATCGAGGCTGCGGAGCTAAGAAACCGGTGCCGACGTGCCGGGATACAGGTCGGAACGATCGACGCCCTTTTGGCCGAACTGTGCATCCATCACGAGCTGACGATGCTCACAACCGACAATGACTTCACGCACATTGCCAACCACTGCGCGTTGAAGGTCTGGAAGGAGTGAGCCTCGCCCGCCATGGATGCATAGTCTGCTCAGAGCAAAACTGCGAATATGGCGATTATGGATTTCCAAATTCGTGACCGACAATGAGCGCCCTCTTTGCCATTTTGGCGCGCCGCGCACCTGTCGCCGTCATATTCCGTCGCGGCCCTTCGAAACAGGTGCTGCTGATCAAGTGGCATCTCGGCAACGACAAGCTGGAATATGGCCAGTGGCTGAAGGGAAGAATTTACGAACGCCGGTGTGATCTGTCGCCGTCGGGCGATCTGCTCATCTATTTCGCCGCGAGCTTCAAACCGCCGCTGTATTCGTGGACTGCGATCAGCAAGCCGCCGTTCCTGACGGCTCTGGCGCTGTGGCCGAAAGGCGATACCTGGGGCGGCGGTGGCATGTTCGAGAGTGAGAGCGCCGTTCACCTCAATCACCGCCCCGGGCTAGACGTGCTGGCGCCAGGTTTCAGACTCAAGAGCAAGATGCGCATCGCGCCGTATGGATCGCGTCCCGGCGGCGGCGAAGATTTCCCGATCCATCATTCAATTCTGCTGCGAGACGGCTGGACATTCACCTCCCAAATTGATCGACGTGGCAACGCCTCTTGGCAATTAATGCCGATTATCTATGAAAAGGTCTCAAACGGAGGCCGCCGCCTGCAAATGCAGATCAGGGGCTCGGGCCGGAGATACGAAGGCGGCTATCGTATCGATCATGCGGTGCTGGATGAAGCCGGAAAGCAGCTTTTCGCACTGCCGCAGACCAGCTGGGCGGATTGGGATAATCGCGACCTGCTGTTTGCCAAGGGCTACAAATTGTTTCGCCTGCGTCGAAAAAACTTCAGCAGCTATCTCAACCACGGCGACAAGGCCTTGAAGCTGGTCGCGGATTTGAGCACCCTGAAATTCGAAGAAAAGGTCGCGCCGCACAAAGCGACGAAGTGGTGAAGGCGGCGTCTATAAAGTCACACGCTCGCCACGCGAGCGTCAAAAGCGGATGGAGAGAAACTTGCCCGTAATGTCCGGAAAACGCGCCTTCCTCGATCTGCTCAAGCAGGAAGGCGTCAAGGTGATGTTCGGCAATCCCGGCACCACCGAATTGCCGCTGATGGATGCCTTCGCGGTCGAGCACGACATCCGCTACATCCTCGGCCTGCAGGAAGCGGCGCTGATGTCGATGGCCGACGGCTATGCCCAGGCCTCCGGCAATCTCGCGGTGCTCAATCTCCACGTCGCGCCCGGGCTCGGCAACGCCATGGGCATGCTCTACGACGCCATGAAGGCGAACGCGCCGGTGCTGGTCACCGCCGGCCAGCAGGACAACGAATACCTCGTCACCGAGCCGGTGCTGACCGCCGACCTGCCGACCCTGGCGCGGCCGTTCGTCAAATGGGCCGCCGAGGTGCATCGCGCCGAGGATCTGCCGCTCTATGTGCATCGCGCGGTGAAGACCGCGCTGGCGCCGCCGACCGGTCCGGTGTTCCTGTCGCTGCCCGGCGACATTCTCAAGAACGACGCCGACATCGACATGCTCGAACCGACGCGCATCGCGCCGCGCATGCGCGGCGATGCCGATGCGGTCGCCGCTGCCGCCGAGATGCTGGCCAAGGCCGAGCGCCCGGTCATCATCGCCGGCGACGCCGTGGCGCAGAGCCGCGCGCACAAGGAGCTCGCCGCGCTCGCCGAGGCGATCGGCGCGCCGGTCTATGTCGAATTCATCCCGAGCACCGCCTCGTTTCCGGCGTCGCATCCGCTTTATCGCGGCATGATGACCCGCACCCAGGCCGGCGTGCGCGAGGTGCTGGAAAAGCACGATTTGCTGTTCTCGGTCGGCGGCGATCTGTTCACCTGGTCGCTGCCGTCGGCCATCGATCCGTGGCCGGCGGGCCTGCCGCTCATTCATTTGGACACCGACCCTTGGCAGATCGGCAAGAACTATCCGGCGAAGGTCGCGATCCTCGGCGATCCGAAGGCGACCTTGCCCGATATCACTGCTGGCGTCGGCGCGCGCATGACCGCGAGCGCCAAGAGCGCGGCGAGCGCGCGGCTGAAATCCGCGACCGAGGCGATCAAAAAAGACCGCGAGGCGTTCCGCGCCAAAGCCCGCGCCATGGCCGGCAAGACGCCGGTGCAGCCGCTGGCGCTGCTCGAAGCGATCGGCGCCATGCTGCCGAAGGACGCCGTGGTGATCGAGGAAATTCTGTCGTCCGCGCCCGGCGTGCGCTCGATGATCAACAGCGACGACGAGCAAAGCTTTTTCGGCCTGCGCGGCGGCGGCATCGGCTGGGGACTGCCGGCGGCGATCGGCGCCAAGATCGCGCTGCCCGACCGCCCGGTGGTGGCGCTCATCGGCGACGGCAGCGCCATGTACACGGTGCAGGCGCTGTGGACCGCGGCGCGCTACCGGCTGCCGGTCGTCTGGGTGATCTTCAACAACACCAGCTATCGCATTCTCAAGCAGCGCCTGGTCATGCTGCGCGGCCTCGCCGAGCAGGCCGACAAGTTCGTCGGCATGGAGCTCAACGATCCGGCGATCGATTTCGTCGGGCTGGCGCGCTCGCTCGGCATCGAAGGCCAGCGCGCCGCGACCGTGAAGGACGCTACCGACCTGATCGGCAAGGCGCTCAAGGACGGCAAAGCGATGCTGATCGATGTCGACATGGAGCGCGGCTACAAGCCGATGTGATTTCCGTCATTCCGGGGCGCCGCGAAGCGGCGAACCCGGAATCCATAACCACAGTCCGAAGACTATTCTGCTCAAACCGTGGCTATGGATTCCGGCTCTCGCGGAGCCTGTCATCGGGCCGGCCACTTCGGGCCGGACCCGTTGGCTCGGCCGGAATGACGGTGAGCGGCATATCGGCGAAAATTTTATACTGCTGCGACTTCGGCTTGGCCTTGTCTTCCTCGTTGAGATACTCGACCGAGCTTTTGCCCAAATAGGCGAGCGGCAGCACCATCACGCGGACGAAGCGCGTCGGCCGGTCGGCGGCTTGCGCGAACACGCCGTCCGGGCCGGTCTCGTACCAGGCGCCGCCGGGGCCATAGGAATGCGAATGGCCGCGGGTGTCGATGCGGATGCCGCCTTCGAGCAGACAGCGGATGCCGGGCCCCTGATGCCGGTGCAGATAAGCGCAGCCGCCCGGCGGGAACGCGACGCTGTCGCCGCGCAGCAGCAACGCGCCCTTGGGCACGGTCGCAAGCTCCGCTGAAAGTTTTTCGCGCGATACGACGTCCTTCCCGGTCGCCAATCCGCTAGCCGCATCGCCGGCGACCAGCTCCCAGCGCCACACCGTCGCGCCGCCGCTGCCGGCTTTCAGCATGACGGCGCCCTCGCCGCTCCACGCCTCGTCGTCGTTCAACGTGCGATCCGCTACGGCAAGCGAGCCATGCACGACAAAAATCATGCGCGGCAGCGCCGGCAAAGCCGCCTCGCCGCCGTTCGGCAGCACGTCTTCGTAAAGCCGAAGCTCCGGATGCATCATTCCTCTCCCGCCACGTCATGCGCCGGGCGAGTGTCTGCGCTGATGCCCTCGCGCGCAACGGCATTTACACTTCTCGCAGGGCGCTGCTAAATCGCCGTGAGATACGAGGATTTCCCATGCCCACGATCGATACCGAGCGCTTCCGGCTGCGCAATTTCGTCGACAAACTGGTCGAGGCCGGCGAGTGCGAGGTGCACAACGCGCCCATCGACCTCATCGATGTGGGCGGCGTCCTCGACGGCAACCCGCGCGCGGTGCTGTTCAAGGCGGCGGGGCCGGAAAAGGCCGAGCTCGTGGGCAATGTCATGGCCTCGCGGCGACGCATTGCCGCCGCGCTCGACACCGACGAGCGCGGCTTGTTGGGCACGCTGAGCCAGCGGCTCAGCCGCCTGCATCCGCCGGTCAAAGTGTCGTCGCAACAGGCGCCGGTGCAGCAGGTCGTGCTCAAGGACGACGACGCCGATCTGTGCAAGCTGCCGGTGCATCTGCAGCACGCCGCCGACGGCGCGCCGTATATTTCCGCCGGCATCGACTACGCGCTGTTTCCCGGCACCGGCTTCACCAATGTGGGCTGCCGCCGCATCATGCTGCGCGGGCCGCGCCAGGCCGGCGTCGACCTGATCGCGCCGAGCGACATGCGCGCCATTTATCTCGAAGCCGCCGCGAAGAAAGAGCCGGTGCCGGTCGCCTATGCGGTCGGCTCGCATCCGGCGGATTTTCTCGCCGCCATGACGGCGCTGCCCAACGTCGACGAGCTCGACATCATCGGCGGCCTGCGCGGCCAGCCGGTGCCGGTGGTGAAATGCGTCACCAGCGACATCTACGTGCCGGCCGACGCCGAATATGTCATCGAGGGCGTGCTCGATCCGGCCGGCCACGTCGAGCCGGAAGGCCCGTTCGGCGAATATGTCGGTTACTACGGCGTGGTGAAGCGCAACCCGGTCCTGCACATCACCGCGATCACCCACCGCGAAGACGCGCTGTTCCAGACCCTGACCATCGGCGGCCGCGCGCTCGCCCGCACCGACACCGCGCAGCTGTCGCGCGATGAAAACCGAAACCGCGGCCTGGGCGGCGCTGATGGCGTCAGTGCGCGAGCCGCTCGCCGTCTATGCGACGCCGTCGAGCGGCGGCATGTACAATGTGCGCGTCTCGCTGCGCCAGCGCGTGCCGGGCGATGCCAAGAACGCCATCGCCGCGTCTTCGGCTCGCACGCCGAAGCCAAGCACGTCTTCGCCTTCGATCCCGACATCGACGTGTTCTCCGACGCCGAGACCGATTGGGCTTTTGCCACGCGCTTTCAGGCCGACCGCGACCTCCTCGTCGGCTCGGGCTTTCGCGTCGTGCCGCTCGATCCGTCGCTCGGCGGCGCGCGCACCGGCGCAAAACTCGGCTTCGACTGCACCATCCCGTTCGGCAAGGCGAATTCGCTGGAGTTCTCGGTGCCGACGCCGCCGGTCGCCAAGAAGGGCACGCAGCACAAATCGGTCGAGGCAGCGCTTGCGGCCGGACCGGCGAGCTTTTTGGAATTGATGGCGGCGCTCGGCAGCAAGGACGGCCGCGAGATCGTGCGCGCGCTCGATGCGCTTTATGCCGCGAAAAGTCTCGGCCGGGCCGACGACGGCCGCTATGTGCTCAAGAAGAGTTAAGCGCGCCTGACAAACGGGCGTGCGTAAAAACTAAAAGAGTTGGGAGGAGTTTTATGCAACGTACAACGCCGCCGTTTCGCGCCGACCATGTCGGCAGCCTGTTGCGACCGCCGGTGCTGAAGGAGGCGCGCGCCAAGCGCGAGCGCGGCGAGATCACCGCCGACGCGCTGCGCGCGATCGAAGACCGCGAGATCGAGAAGGTCATCAAGAAGCAGGAAGAGATCGGGCTGAAACTCGCCACCGACGGCGAATTGCGCCGCTCGTGGTGGCATTTCGATTTCTTCCGCGGTCTCGACGGCGTCACGTTCTATACGACGGACGCCATCCAGTTCCACGGCGTGCAGACCAAGGCCGAAGGCATCAAGATCGACGGCAAGCTCGGCTTCTCCGGCCACCCGATGCTGGAGCATTTCAAGTTCCTCAAAGCCCATGCGCGGGTCACGCCGAAGATGACGATCCCGGCGCCGAGCACATTTCATTTCCGCCAGGGCCGCGCCGCGGTCAGCAAGGAGGTCTATCCCGACCTCGATCCGTTCTTCGACGATCTCGCCAAGGCCTATCGCAACGCGATCCGCGCCTTCTACGACGCCGGCTGCCGCTACCTGCAGCTCGACGACACCGCCTGGTCGATGATGTGCGATCCGAACGAACGCGCGCAATCGACCAAACGCGGCGACGATCCGGACGCGTTGCCGAAGCGCTATGCGCGGCTGACCAACGCCGCGCTGGAAGGCAAGCCGGCGGACATGGCCGTCACCATGCATTCGTGCCGCGGCAATTTCCGCTCGACCTTCATCGCCTCCGGCGGCTACGAGTTCGTCGCCGAACAGCTGCTCGGCAATACCGGCCTCGACGGCTATTTCCTCGAATACGACAGCGAAAGAGCCGGCGGGTTCGAGCCGCTACGCTTCTTCCCCAAGGGCAAGAAACAGGTCGTGCTCGGCCTCGTCACCTCGAAGTTCGGCAAGCTGGAGAACAAGGACGACATCAAGCGCCGCATCGACGAGGCGACCAAATATATCGCGCTCGATCAGCTCTGCCTGTCGCCGCAATGCGGCTTTGCCTCGACCGAGGAAGGCAACGTGCTGGCCGAGGACGAGCAATGGGCGAAGCTGAGGATGATCGTGGAGCTCGCCGACGAAGTGTGGGGTTGAGGATGCAGCGCGCAAAGCCGCCGTTCCGCGCCGACCACGTCGGCAGCCTGTTGCGCACGGCGCCGCTGAAGGAAGCGCGGGAGAAACGCGCGCGCGGCAAGATCAGCGCCGACGAGCTCACGGAGATCGAAGATCGCGAGATCGAAGGCGTGATCCGCAAGCAGGAGATGATCGGGCTTAAATCGGCGACCGATGGCGAGTACCGGCGCATCTCCTGGAACTACGACTTTCTCGAGCGGCTCGACAACGTCGAGTCCTATGTCGGCGAGCGCAAGATAAAATTTGCCTCAAGCGGCCCGCAGCCGCGGCCGATCCTGCTGCGCGTCATCGGCAAGCTCGGCGGCTACAAGCCGCATCCGATGATCGAGCATTTCAAGTTCCTCAAAGCGCACACCAATCAGACGCCGAAGCTGACCATTCCGTCGCCGTCGTCGCTGCATTTCCGCTACGGCCGCGACGTGGTGCCGGAAAAGTTTTATCCGTCGATGAACGATTTCTATCGCGACCTCGGCGAGACCTATCGCAAAGCGGTGCGCGCCTTCGCCGACGCCGGCTGCCGTTATCTGCAGCTCGACGAGGTCAATCTGGCCTATCTGTGCGATCCGACGCTGCGCAAGCAGATCACCGATCGCGGCGAGGATCCGGCGGCGCTGCCGGGCATCTATGCCGGCATGATCAACGCGGCGATCTCCGACATCCCGCCCGACATGACCATCACCATGCATCTGTGCCGCGGCAATTTCCGCTCGAGCTTCGTCGCCTCGGGCGGCTACGAGCCGGTGGCGGAGCTGCTGTTCAATCAGATCAACGTGCACGGCTATTTCATGGAATACGACACCGAGCGCGCCGGCGGTTTTGAGCCGCTGCGCTTCGTGCCCAAGGACAAGACCGTGGTGCTCGGCCTGGTCACCAGCAAATCCGGGCGGCTGGAAAGCCGCGACGAGATCAAGCGCCGCATCGAGCAGGCGGCAAAATTCATCGACATCGATCAGCTCTGCCTGTCGCCGCAATGCGGCTTCGCCTCCACCGAGGAAGGCAACGTGCTTGCCGAAGAGGAGGAATGGGCGAAGCTGCGGATGATCGTCGAGATCGCCGACGAAGTGTGGGGCTAAGGAAGAGTAACGTCATGCAACGAACCAAACCGCCGTTCCGCGCCGATCACGTCGGCAGCCTGCTGCGGCCCGCGGCGCTGAAAGAGGCGCGCGAGCGCCGCGCCAAGGGCGAGATCACGGCGGACGAGCTGAAAGCGGTGGAAGACCGCGAGATCAAGGACGTCATCAAGAAGCAGGAAGCGGCCGGCCTGCAATCGATCACCGACGGCGAATTCCGCCGCTCCTGGTGGCATCTCGATTTCCTCTGGGGTCTCGACGGCGTCGAGAAGACCGTCATGGAGACCGGCATCGCCTTCGCCGCCACGCGGACGCGCAACGAAGGCACCAAGGTCACCGGCAAGATCGGCTTCTCCGGCCATCCGATGATCGAGCATTTCAAATTCGTCGAGGCGCACACCAAGCGTACGCCAAAGATAACGATCCCGGCGCCGTCGGCGCTGTACGGCCGCCCGGTCGGCACGCCGATCGACAAGACGGTCTATCCCAAGCTCGACACGATGTTCGACGATCTCGGCCAGGCGTACAAAAAAGCCGTGCGCGCTTTCGCCGATGCCGGCTGCCGCTATTTGCAGCTCGACGAAGTCTTCATCGCCATGCTGTGCGATCCGAAATATCGCCAGCAGATGAAGGATCGCGGCGACGATCCCGAAGCGCTCGGCCCGCTCTACGGCGAGCTCATCAACATCGCGATGTCCGACATTCCGTCGGACATGACGGTGACCATGCATCTGTGCCGCGGCAACTACAAATCGACCTTCATGGGCACCGGCGGCTACGAGGCCGAGCAGGAAGTGCTGTTCGACAAGATCAAGGTGCACGGCTATTTCATGGAATACGACACCGACCGCGCCGGCGGTTTCGAGCCGCTCAAGCGCCTGAAGAAAGATCGCTTCGCCGTGCTCGGCCTGGTGACGACCAAGACCGGCACGCTTGGAATCCAAGGACGCCATCAAGCGGCGCATCGAGGAAGCCGCCAAGTTCACCGATATCGAGCAGCTTTGCCTGTCGCCGCAATGCGGCTTCGCCTCGACCGAGGAAGGGAATACTCTCGCCGAGGAAGAACAGTGGGCGAAGCTGCGCATGATCGGCGAAGTCGCTCGCGAAGTGTGGGGCTAGAATGGGGCAGCATGGCTGACATCGTCGCCGGCAAAGTTGCCATCGTCACCGGCGCCGCCCGCGGCATCGGGCGCGGCATTGCGCTCTTGATGGCGCAGGAAGGCGCCAAGGTCGTGGTCTGCGATATCGGCGCCAGCCTCGACGGCGCCGGCACCGACGCCGGCCCGGCGCAGGAGGTGGTCGACGAGATCAAGAAAGCCGGCGGCCAGGCCATCGCCTCGACATTGTCGATCAGCGAGCCGGGCAACGGCGACAAGATCGTCAAGGCGGCGCTGGATGCCTTCGGGCGCGTCGACATCCTGGTCAACAACGCCGGCATCCTGCGCGACCGCATCTTTCATCGCATGAGCTGGTCGGACTGGTCCGACGTCATCGGCGTGCATCTGCACGGCAGCTTCAACATGAGCCGCGCCTGCGCGACCCATTTCCGCGAGCAGAATTCCGGCGCCTTACGTGCACATGACCTCGACCTCGGGCCTGGTCGGCAATTTCGGCCAGGCCAATTACATGGCGGCAAAACTCGGCATCGTCGGGCTGTCGCGCGGCATCGCGCTCGACATGGCGCGGTTCAATGTGCGCTCGAACTGCGTCGCGCCGTTTGCCTGGACGCGGATGATCGATTCGATCCCGACCGAGACCGAAGAGGAAAAGACCCGCGTCGCCCGGCTGCGCGACATGACGCCGGAAAAAGTCGCGCCGCTGGTGGTTTATCTCGCCTCCGACAAGGCCGACGGCATCAGCGGCCAAATTCTCTCGGCGCGCAATAACGAGATTTATCTGTTCAATCAGAACCGGCCGATCCGCACCCTGCACCGCTCCGACGGCTGGACGCCGGAAAAGCTCGCCGCCCAGCTCAAAGGCGCGTTCGCGGCCTCGTTCACGCCGCTCGACCGCTCGGGCGACGTGTTCTCGTGGGATCCGGTGTGATGACCATCGTCTACGAAAAACTGATGGCGCTCGACATCCCGCCGGCGGAGCAGACCTACACGTCGAAGGACTGCATGCTCTATGCGCTCGGCATCGGCCTCGGCCACGATCCGATGAACGAGGACGAACTGCCGTTCGTCTACGAGAAAAATCTCAAAGTGCTGCCGACCATGGCCGCCGTGCTCGGCTATGTCGGTTTTTGGGCGCGCGACCGCGACACCGGCATCGACTGGGTCAAGATCGTCAACGGCGAGCAGGGCGTCACTCTTGCATCAGCCGCTCGCCGGCCAAGGCACCGTGATCGGCCGCCAGCGCATCGTCGAGGTGATCGACAAGGGCGCCGGCAAGGGCGCGCTGGTTTTCAGCGAGCGCAAGGTGAGCGACAAGGCGACCGGCGATTTGATCGCGACCGTGACGCAGACCACGTTCTGCCGCGCCGACGGCGGTTTCGGCGGGCCGCCGCGGCAGGCGCCGGAGCCGCATCCGCTTCCCACGCGCGCGCCGGACGCGGTGTGCGATCTCGGCACGCGCCCGGAAGCGGCGCTGATCTATCGGCTGAGCGGCGACCGCAACCCGCTCCATGCCGAGCCGGCGTTTGCGAAACAAGCCGGCTATCCGCGGCCGATCATGCACGGGCTCGGCAATTTCGGCATCTCCGGCCATGCGGTGCTGAAGACTTTCTGCGGCTACGACCCGAGCAAGCTCGCGTCGTTCGCCTGCCGCTTTTCCGCGCCGGTGTTTCCCGGCGAGACGTTGCGCACCGAGATGTGGCGTGACGGCGCGGTGGTGAGCTTCCGCGCCAAGGTCGTCGAGCGCGACGTGATTGCCGTGAACAACGGCCGCGCCGAGGTGAAGCCGTGAGCGAAAGCGCCGACCTCGCCCCGATCCGCGAGGCGGTGCGCGCGCTGTGCGCCGACTTTCCCGGCGAGTATTGGCGGGCGCTCGACCGCGAGCGCGCTTACCCGGAAAAATTCGTCGCCGCTTTGACCAAGGCCGGCTTTCTCGCCGCGCTGATCCCCGAAGAATACGGCGGCAGCGGGCTGACCATGAGCGCGGCCGTCGCCATCATGGAAGAAATCCAGGCCTCCGGCTGCAACGGCGCCGCCTGCCATGCGCAGATGTACACGATGGGCACGGTGCTCCGTCACGGCAGCGCCGAGCAGAAAGCGCGCTATCTGCCCGGCATCGCGCGCGGCGAGCTGCGCCTGCAAGCGTTCGGCGTCACCGAGCCGAGCTCCGGCACCGACACGCTCAGCCTGCGCACCACCGCGGCGCGCGACGGCAACGACAGCTACGTCGTCAACGGCCAGAAAATCTGGACCTCGCGCGCCGAGCATTCCGATCTGATGCTGCTGCTGGCCCGCACCACGCCGCGCGAGCAGACGAAGAAGCGCACCGAGGGCCTGTCGGTTTTTCTGGTCGACATGCGCGAGGTCAAGGGCAAAGGCCTCACCATCCGGCCGATCCGCACCATGATGAACCACGCCACCACCGAGGTGTTCTTCGAGAACATGCGGGTGCCGGCGGAAAACCTCATCGGCGTCGAGGGCGAAGGCTTCCGCTACATCCTCTCCGGCATGAATGCCGAGCGCATCCTGATCGCCGCCGAATGCATCGGCGACGCCAAATGGTTCATCCGGAAAGCCACCGCCTATGCGGGCGAGCGCGAAGTGTTCGGCCGGCCGATCGGCAAGAACCAGGGCGTGCAGTTTCCCATCGCGCGGGCCTACATCAACATGCGCGCCGCCGAATTGATGGTGCGCGAGGCGGCCGCGCTCTACGAAGCCGGCAAGGACTGCGGCGCCGAGGCCAACATGGCCAAGCACCTCGCCGCCGAAGCCTCGTGGGCGGCGGCCGACATGTGCGTGCAGACCCACGGCGGCTTCGGCTTTGCCGAAGAATTCGACATCGAGCGCAAATTCCGCGAGACGCGGCTCTACACCGTGGCGCCGATCTCGACCAATCTGGTGCTGTCCTACATCGCCGAGCATGTGCTCGGCTTGCCGAGGTCGTATTGAGCAGCGTCCTCCCCCTCTCCGGCTTGCTCGTCGTCTCGCTCGAACAGGCGGTCGCGGCGCCGATGTGCACGTGCCGCCTGGCCGATGCCGGCGCCCGCGTCATCAAGATCGAACGGCCCGAAGGCGACTTCGCCCGCGGCTACGACGATCTGGTGCATGGCGAGTGCAGCTATTTCGTCTGGCTCAATCGCGGCAAAGAATCGGTGGTGCTCGATCTCACGCTGGCCCAGGACAAGGCGCTCTTTGCCGCCATGCTCGCGCGCGCCGACGTGTTCGTGCAGAACCTGAAACCCGGCGCGGTGGCAAAGCTCGGATTCCCGATCGCGGAATTGCGCCGCAAGCATCCGCGGCTGATCTGCTGCTCGATCACCGGCTATGGCGAGAGTGGGCCACACGCCATGCGCAAGGCCTATGACATGCTGATCCAGGCCGAATCGGGCCTCGCCTCGATCACCGGCACGACCGAGCCGGCGCGCGTCGGCGTATCCGTGGTCGACGTCGGCTCCGGCATGTATGCCCAGCAGGCGATCCTCGAAGCCTTGATCGCGCGGCAGCGCACCGGCGATGGGCGCCGAGCTTTCAATTTCCATGTTCGACGCCATGGCGGACTGGATGACGGTGCCGCTGTTGCAGCACGAAGCCGGCGAGCCGCCCAAGCGCATGGGCCTCGCCCATACCTCGATCTCACCCTACGGCGCGTTCAAGAGCCGCGACGGCATCGATATCCTGATCTCGATCCAAAGCGACCGCGAATGGCGCGTGCTGGCGGAAAAAGTCTTGGGCGATGCCGCGCTCGCCGCCGATCCCGATTTCGCCACCAATGTCGAGCGCGTCAAACGTCGCGCCCAAACCGACGGCAGGGTCGCAGCCGTGTTCGCCACGCTCGACGCCGACGCGCTGGAGCAAAAACTCGCCGCAGCCGACATTGCGTTTGCCCGCGTCAACACGCCCGCCGAGCTGGCGCGCCATCCGCATCTGCGCCGCATCACCATCGGCACGCCGAGCGGGCCGGTGTCCTATCCGGCGCCGGCCGAGCAGCGCAGCGCCGCGCGGCACTATGGTCCGGTGCCGGCGATCGGCGAGCACACCGACAAGGTTCGCGCGGAATTCATGCCGGCCGTCGCCGGCGCAAAATAGTCAGGGAGAACGTCCATGGACATCGGCTTCATCGGTCTCGGCAATATGGGCGCCCACATGGCGCGGCGGCTGGTCGAGGCCGGGCACAAAGTCATCGTCTACGACACCCGCCAGGAGGCGATCGGCGATATCGCGGCGCTCGGCGGCATTGCCGCGCGTTCGCCGAAGGAAGTCGCCGACCTGGCCGAGACCGTGATGGTGAGCCTGCCGACGCCCGACATCGTGCTCAAAGTGGCGACCGGCCCGGACGGCGTGATCGAAGGCAAGAAGGTGCGCCGCTTCGTCGATCTGTCGACCACCGGCTCGGTGATGGCGCAGCGCGTCTTCAAATTGCTCGCGGCAAAAAACATCGTGCAGATCGACGCGCCGGTCTCTGGCGGCGTCCGCGGCGCGGCGAAGGGCACCGTCGCCGTCATGGCATCGGGGCCGCGCGCCGACGTCGAGGCGGTCGAGCCGGCGCTCAAGGTGATCGGCAAGTTCTTTTTCATCAGCGAGCGGTCTGGCGCCGGGCAGACCATGAAGCTCTGCAACAACGTGCTGTCCGCCGCCGGCAGCGCAGCGACATCCGAATCGATGGTGATGGGCGTCAAGGCCGGCCTCAATCCGCGCATCATGCTCGACGTGATCAATGCCAGCTCCGGGCGCAGCACCGCGACCGAGCAGAAATTTCCCGACGCCGTCCTGCCCCGCACCTTCAATCAGGGTTTTACGGCGGGCCTGATGAAGAAGGACGTCGACCTCTTCGTCTCCGAGGCCAAGGCGCTCGGCGTGCCGATCAATGTGATCGAGGCGGTCGCGGCGCTGCTCAAGCTCACCTGCGACGAGCTCGGTCCCGATAAGGACATCACCGAAATCATCAAGCCGATCGAGCAGCGCGCCGGCGTCGAAGTGCGCGAAACCGGTCCAGGATAACCGCCACAAAGCTAAAAAGCATGGTAAATCAATAGTTTATAAAAAGCGCCATTTTGTGACCCCGGTCACTTCGCAATCCCCCGGGAACGCTATGGTGGGTTCACCTCCAGTTCGGGCGCGGCCTTGTACCCCCAAGACCCGCCCTTAGAGGGGTGAAACTCGGTCCCCCGTTCACCCCGCACGACCCCCGACAGGGTCAAGTAAGCCCGCCCGGTCACCCCACCGGGCGGGCTTTTCCTTTGGCTAAATCTGCCGCATGGTGCCGACCGGCAGCCGGGACGCCGTCCCGAGCCATTGAGTGGCGATGGGCGTCATGGCGCCGAACCCTCCCAGTCCGACCAGTCCAAGCCTGCTTTCGGGCTTGCCGGGGCATCTCTCGGCGAACCTGTTCAATGCGGCGACGCCGGTGAAGCTCGCTGCCGACAAGACGCTGTTCATGGCCGGCGATGTCGGCGATGGCTGCTATCGCGTCGAGGCGGGATTGCTCAAGGTCACCATGCTGTCGCGCTCCGGCAACGAGCGGATTCTGGCCTTTCTCGGTCCTACCGCCATTGTCGGCGAACTCTCGATCATTGACGGCTTGCCGCGCTCCGCGTCGGTGGTCGCCGTGCGCGATGCGCAATTGAGTTTCATCAGCCGCGCCGCATTCGAGGATTTCGCCAACAAACATCCCGAGGTCTACAAATCGCTGGTGACGCTCATCGCCACGCGGCTGCGTGAAACGGACGCCGTCATCGCGGCCGGAAGCTTCCTGCCGCTGCGCGGCCGGGTCGCCTGCACCTTGCTGGAATTGGCGCAGGATTTCGGCCAGGACGTCGGCTCCGGCCGCATCGTCATCCGCCAGAAGATCGGCCAGAGCGACCTCGCCGCCATGGCCGGCATCGCGCGCGAGAATGTCAGCCGCATTCTCAACGACTGGAAGCGTCGCAAGCTGGTCAGCCGGTTGTCCGGTTATTATTGCCTTGAGAACAAGGCGCAACTGGAACATGAAGCCGAGCTGTAGAGGCTCCGGCTCGACTTCGCGTATTACCTCGCCATGAACACGCCTTCGGCTGACCGACTTCCGCCGCATCGTCGTGAAGGTCGGCTCTTCGCTCCTGGTCGATGCGAAGGCCGGCAAGCTCAACGAGGCTTGGCTCGCGGCGCTTGCGGCCGATTTGGCCGCGCTCCATCGCGACAAGCGCGACGTCATCGTGGTCTCGTCCGGCGCCATCGCGCTCGGCCGCGCCGTGCTCAAATTGCCGGAAGGTCCGCTCAAGCTCGAGGACAGCCAGGCCGCCGCGGCGGTGGGCCAGATTGCGCTGGCGCGCACCTGGACCGAAGCGCTGTCACGGCACGACATCACCGCCGGCCAGGTGCTGGTGACCCTTGGCGATACCGAAGAGCGGCGGCGCTATCTCAACGCGCGCTCGACCATCGACAAGCTTTTGGAATGGCGCGCGGTGCCGGTCATCAACGAGAACGATACCGTGGCGACGACGGAAATCCGTTACGGCGACAACGACCGCCTCGCCGCGCGCGTCGCCACCATGGTGAGCGCCGACGTCGTGGTGCTGCTCTCCGACGTCGATGGCTTCTATGACGCGCCGCCCGGCACGACCGGATCGGCGCGGCATTTTCCGCGCATCGATCGCATTACGCCGGAGATCGAAGCGATGGCCGGAGCGGCCGGCTCGGAACTGTCGCGCGGCGGCATGCTGACCAAGATCGAAGCCGCCAAGATCGTCACCGGCGGCGGCGCGCATATGGTGATCGCCTCGGGCCGGGTCGAACATCCGCTGCGCGCCATCGACGAGGGCGCGCGCAGCACCTGGTTCACCGCCGTGGGCAACCCGGTGACGGCGCGCAAGAAATGGATCGCCGGCTCGCTCGAACCCAAGGGCACGCTGACCATCGATGCCGGCGCGGTCGCGGCGCTGCGGCGGGGCAACAGTCTCCTCCCGGTCGGCGTGGTGCGGATCGACGGCGGTTTTGCCCGCGGCGATGCGGTGATCATCCGCGGTCCGGACGGCGCCGAGATCGGCCGCGGGCTGTGCGCTTACGATGCCGAAGATGCGCAAAAGATCAGGGGCCGCGCATCGGCGGATATTGCGTCGATTCTCGGCTTCGACGGCCGCGCCGAAATGGTTCATCGCGACGATCTGGTGGTCGGCCGGGAATGACGCATCGCCCTCTGCAACGGGCTGTCACGGTCCGACGCCGGTGATAACCTCGCCTCGGGGACGCCCAGCCGCCATTCGAGCGGCGAGCGTTCACGGGGAGAGTGTCATGTTGCGTTCATCAGTGATGGCGCTTGCGGCGCTTTTGCTCGCCGTTGCGCTCGCGCCGGCGCAGGCGCTCGCCGGCGGATATTTCGGCGGCGGTTGGTACGGAGAGCTGGAATTTCTACGGCGGCCGGTTCGTGGTCGCCACGCCTACCGTCCTCCACGAATACGCGGCCTACAATCCAAACTGCGTCTTTTTGCGCCGGCTCGTGCCGACGCCGCTTGGGCCGCAGTGGCAGCTGGTGCCGGTCTGCTTCTGAGGCGTTAGGCAGTCAATAATGAGGGGCCGGGTGCCATCCCGGGACGGGTCCGCGCACCCGACCCCGCACACGCGCAAACGCCACAGACACTACGCCAACGTGCCGGAAACCACGCAGGCCCGCTCCTGTTCCGCCGTGCCGCGGCGGAGCTGTCCGGAATGGACAATGAAAAGTGAACGTCCCCAAAAAAGAGGAACCCCGGCCGTTAAAACGGCCGGGGTTCGACGCCGGGTGATTGAGGGTGAGGGGCTGGGGGCTTCGCCCGGCGCCTACCAGTCAATGCCGGTGCTGCCGGGTGGTTCCGGCGCCACGCATAATTTTTTTCGTCGTCGTGCGGGAGGGTCGGACCCGGTTGCGGCCACGCTTGGCCCGCGGGGCGTGGACACTCATCGCACCGAACTTGGCGCCAAGCGCGCTCAAATCGGACGGAACATTGATCCTTTGTCCGCCCGGCAGGACGACATAGCGCGAAAAGACCCGAAAATGCCCATCTTCCCCACCGTGGCCCTCGACAACATATCTGGCGCCTACGGGGAAACGCTTCGGCAGGGGGGTAGATTGACGGTCGATTGGCAGATGCATGACACCCTCTTCGTATGGGTTGGGAATTTCCAAAATTCGAACACCGGCAACGTGGGGAAGTTCCGCCTTTTGTCTGACGGCCCCGTGACGCTTGTGGATTGCTGTGGGTAAGCGACCGCGCCCGGGCCGCCTCGCCGGGCCTGCCCGAACATGGTAGGAAGCGCTGAATGCCAGACGGATCAATGCCATGAACGCCCCGCTCAAGGCGATCGACGGCCAAGGCAAGGTTGCATCCAAGCTCGAAGCCGACATGCGTGGCATCGGCCGCGAGGCGCGTCAGGCTGCGCGCGCCTTGGCGCTGGCCCCCGCCTCCCAGAAGAACCGGGCGCTTGCCGCCATGGCCAGGGCCGATCCGCGGTTCCGAGGCGGCGATCCTTGCGGCCAATCGGGAAGACTTGGCAGACGCCAGGGCTGCCGGCGCGACCGCGGCCTTCCTCGACCGCTTGACCCTCGATGCGGCGCGGATCGAGGCCATGGCGGAAGGCCTCGATGTCATCCGCAAGCTCAAGGATCCGGTCGGCACCGTGTTGGCGTCCTGGCGGCGGCCCAATGGCATGCGCATCGAGCGCGTGCGCGTGCCGCTCGGCGTCGTCGGCGTGATCTATGAGAGCCGCCCCAATGTCACGGCGGATGCCGGCGCGCTTTGCCTCAAGGCCGGCAATGCCGCGATCCTGCGCGGCGGTTCCGATGGTTTCCGCTCGGCCGGCGCGATCCACGCGGCGCTGACCGCGGGCCTTGTCGAAGCCGGGCTGCCGGCCGCGGCCATCTCGCTGGTGCCGAGCCGCGACCGCGCCGCGGTCGGCATGATGCTCGCCGGTTTGGACGGCGCGCTCGACGTCATCGTGCCGCGCGGCGGCAAAAACCTCGTCGCCCGCGTGCAGATGGAAGCGCGCGTGCCGGTCTTCGCCCATCTCGAAGGCGTCTGCCACGTCTATGTCGACGGCAAAGCCAAGCTGCCGATGGCCAAATCGATCGTGCTCAATGCCAAGATGCGCCGTACCGGCGTCTGCGGCGCGGCGGAAACCTTGCTGGTCGATCGCGCCGGCGGCGGCAAAAATGCTCAAGCCCCTCGTCGCCATGCTGATCGAAGCCGGCTGCGAGATCCGCGGCGATGCCGCGGTCCGGGCCGTCGACAGCCGGGTCAAGCCGGCGAGCGAAGCCGATTGGAGCACCGAATATCTCGACGCCATCATCACCGCCGGCGTGGTCGACGGCGTCGATGCGGCGATCGCCCATATCGAGCGCTATGGCTCGCATCACACCGACGCGATCGTCACCGAGGACAAAAACGCGGCAGAAAAATTCCTGCGCGAAGTGGATTCGGCGATCGTGCTGCACAACGCGTCGACGCAATTTGCCGACGGCGGCGAGTTCGGCTTCGGCGCCGAGATCGGTATCGCCACCGGCAGGCTGCACGCGCGCGGCCCGGTCGGCGTCGAACAGCTCACCAGTTTCAAGTACCGCATCCGCGGCAGCGGACAGACGCGGCCGTGACAGATCGGCTCTTTGATCGCGCAACGATGCGAGAGGAGCCGGCAGTGGGTGCGTGGGGAGGGGATTCTTTCCGAAAGTCATGACGAGCGAGGACGCTCCTTCGCGCCGGGCCGCGGCAAGGGCCGGGATGCGGGACCGCATCGTGCTGCCGCCGAATGCGCCGGGCATGCGCATCGGACTGTTCGGCGGCACATTCGATCCGGCGCACGCGGCGCACCGCGCCGCCTGCCTGTTGGCGCTGCACCGGCTTGACCTCGACCGGGTATGGTGGCTCGTCACGCCCGGCAATCCGCTGAAGGATACCAAGGGCCTGGCGCCGCTCGCCGAGCGCCTCGCCGCCGCGCGCGCGCTGGCGCACCATCCGCGTATCGATGTCACCGACCTCGAAGCCGCGCTGGGCACGCCCTATACCTACGAGACCGTGTCCTACCTGCGGCGGCGCTGTCCCGGGGTGCACTTCGTCTGGATCATGGGCGCCGACAATCTGCGCAGCTTCCATCGCTGGCAGCGCTGGCGCGGCATCGCCCAATTGGTGCCGATCGCGATCGTCGATCGGCTGGGACCCAGCCTCTATGCGACCGGCAGCGCGGCGGCCCATGCGCTGGCGCGTTTCCGCCTTCCCGAAGCCGCGGCAACGAAGCTTGCGGACCACAAGCCGCCGGCCTGGATCTATCTGCACGGCCTCAAATCGCCGCTGTCGTCGACGGCGCTGCGCGCCGCCCGCGCGTTAAAACGTCGCTAAATGACAGTTGCTTGACTGCAAGACAGTTGAATCCATTAACCCGCCGTGCCTATCTTAAGGCGAGCCCCGGATTCGGTGGCCGGGGCAGAGCGGCAACTTGGAGCGAAAGGATAAGCACCCCTGTCCACAGTTGTAATCTCTCGGGACGAACGTCGCGTGCCCGAAGCGGTCTCCAGAATGCGTCTTGACGCAGAGGAGATCCTCCGTTTGGTCCTCGCCCGCCTCGACGACATGAAGGCCGAGGACATCCTCACCATCGATCTTCGCGATAAATCCTCGATCGGCGACTACATGGTCGTATCTTCCGGCCGGTCGCAGCGCCATGTCGGCTCGGTCGCCGACCGGGTGGTCGAGGATTTGCACAAAGCCGGCGTTGCGGCCCGCGTCGAAGGCGCGCCGCAATGCGACTGGGTGTTGATCGATGCGGGTGACGTGATCGTTCACGTCTTCCGGCCCGAAGTCCGCGCCTTCTACAATCTCGAGAAGATGTGGATGACCGGATCCCCGGCAAAGCGCGCCAGCTAGATCGCGCGCGAGCCGATCGAGGACTAGTATTGGCCGGCACCAATGACCGGGCCGGTGATTGCTCATGCGCATCGTCATTGCCGCGGTCGGCCGCCTCAAGCAGGGGCCTGAGCGCGAACTCGCCGCCGAATATTGCAAGCGCGCGGAAAAGGTCGGACGCGCGTTCGGCCTGCGCGACATCGAGATCGTCGAAATTCGCGAGAGCCGCGCCGCCGACGCCGAGCGGCGCAGGGTCGAGGAATCGATCGCCATCGCCAATGTGATCCCCGAGCGGGCCATGATCGTCATCCTCGACGAGCGCGGAACGTCGCTGGACAGCGCATCGCTGGCGGCAACGCTGCGCGAGTGGCGCGCCGAGGACCGGCCGGCGGTCGCTTTCGTCATCGGCGGCGCCGATGGCCTGGCGTCAAGCCTGCGCGGCCAGGCCAAGCTCAAACTTGCCTTCGGGACCGCCACCTGGCCGCACCAGCTGGTGCGCGTCATGCTGCTCGAGCAGCTTTATCGCGCCGGCACCATTCTCGCCGGCCACCCCTATCACCGGGCCTGATGGTCCTTAAATTCTTTTAATGTCACCTAATTTTGACGGTCAAAGCGGCGCCGCGCCTTATTCCGGTCTTATCCTGCCTGCTTTGTCTCGTCTTTCAGAGGCTTGTCTTTCAGAGGCTTGGGTCTACCTTTGAACGCGATGATTCTCCGACGGGCGAGCCGCACCGATCCGCGCTTCGTGCTCGGCTCGGCTTTGGCTTTCGTACTGCCGCTCGGCGCCAACCTCGCCGCGTTCGCCCAGGATTCCTCGGCGCAAGCGCCTGCCGCTCAAGTTCCTGCCGCTCAAGCTCCTTCCGCTCAAGTTCCATCGCCGTCGGTCGTCCCTGCCCCGGGCACGCCGGCAAAACCCGATCTCAACGTGCTCAAGCAGCACGATCAGGAGCTCGATGCCGCGCGCGCCCAGCAACGCGCGGCCTTGGAGGCCCAGACCAGGCTCAAGCTCGAGATCGAGGCCATCGGCACCGACCGGCGCGCGCTCAATCAGCAGCTCATCGACACCGCCGCCCGCGTCCGCGACGTCGAGGCCAATATCGAGGCGACGCAGGCACGCCTGAAGCCGCTCGACGAGCGGGAACACATTTTCAAAACCTCGCTCGACGAACGCCGCGCGGTGATTGTCGAAATTCTCGCCGCCCTGCAGCGCATCGGCCGGCAGCCGCCGCCGGCGCTCATGGTGCGGCCCGAGGACGCGCTGCAAGCGGTGCGCACCGCGATCATGCTCGGCGCCGTGGTGCCGGAAATGCGCGCGCAGGCCGACGCGCTGGCCGGCGATCTCGCCGAGCTGTTGCGCGTGCGCAAGGACATCGACGGCGAAAACGCCAAGCTATCGAGCGACCTCGCCACGCTGGCGCATGAGCAGTTGCGCCTCAACATGCTGATCGACTAGCGGCAGCAGCAGCAGACCGCCGTCGAGCAGACCCTGGACACACAACGGCAGCACGCCGCGGACCTCGCCCACCAAGTCGACAACCTCAAGGACCTCATCGGCAAGCTCGAGCAAGGGCTCGACAGCGCCACCCGGCAGACCCGCCTCAATGCCCGCGCCATCGAGGAAGATGCCACGCGCCCCGACCTGGCCGCTTTGAAGGATCCCGGCCGGCTCACGCCCGCGGTTGCGTTTGTGGCGAATCGCGGGCATCTGCATTTGCCGGTCAACGGGTCGCGGATTCGCGAGTTCGGCGCCTCCGACGGCGCCGGCGGAACTCAAAAGGGACTGTCCATCGCAACCCATTCTGGCGCCGAGATTACTGCCCCGTGCGACGGCTGGGTTGTTTACGCCGGGCCGTTTCGCAGCTATGGCCAACTCTTGATCCTTAATGCCGGCGGCGGGTATCATGTGCTGTTAGCGGGGATGGAGCGTATTTCCGTCGATCTCGGCCAGTTCGTCCTGACCGGTGAACCCGTAGCAATCATGGGCGGTGGATCGCAGGTATCCACGGCTGTCGCGACCGGGGCCAAGCAACCTGTACTCTACGTGGAGTTCCGCAAAGACGGCACTCCGATCGATCCCAGCCCCTGGTGGGCAGCAAACGAAGGCGAAAAGGTTCGCGGATGATGCGCAAGACATCTCTGGTTTTCCTCGGTGCAATGGCGGGCGCCGTGGCAACGCTGCTCGCGACGCAGCCCCATTCACTGCTGGTCGGTTCGGCCGCGCGAGCGGCGGCTTCCGACACCTATCGGGAGCTCAACCTGTTCGGCGACGTGTTCGAGCGCGTGCGCGCCGACTACGTCGAGAAACCCGATGACTCGAAGCTCGTCGAATCGGCGATCAACGGCATGCTGGCCGGGCTCGATCCGCATTCGAGCTACATGGATCCGAAAAGCTTCCGCGACATGCAGGTGCAGACCCGCGGCGAGTTCGGTGGCCTCGGCATCGAGGTCACCATGGAAGACGGCCTGGTGAAGGTCGTGGCGCCGATCGACGATACGCCGGCCGCCAAGGCCGGCGTCATGGCCAACGACATCATCACCCAGCTCGACGACGAGGCGGTGCAGGGGCTGACGCTCAATCAAGCCGTCGACAAGATGCGCGGGCCGGTCAACACCAAGATCAAGCTCACCATCATGCGCAAAGGCGCCGACAAGCCGATCGACGTGACGATCGTGCGCGACGTCATCCGCGTGAAATCGGTGCGCTCGCACAACGAGGGCGAGGACGTCGGCTATATCCGCATCACCCAGTTCAACGAGCAGACCACCGACGGCCTCAAGCAGGCGATCAACGACCTCAACGGCCAACTCGGCGCCGACAAGATCAAGGGCTACGTGGTCGATCTGCGCAACAATCCGGGCGGCCTGCTCGACCAGGCGATCTCGGTGTCGGATACCTTCCTCGACAAGGGCGAGATCGTCTCCACCCGCGGCCGCAATGCCGAGGAGACCCAGCGCTTCAATGCCCGGCCGGGCGACATGACCAAGGGCAAGCCGGTGATCGTGCTGATCAACGGCGGCTCGGCGTCGGCGTCCGAAATCGTCGCCGGCGCGTTGCAGGACCACAAGCGCGCGACGCTGGTCGGCACCCGTTCGTTCGGCAAGGGCTCGGTGCAGACCATCATCCCGCTGGGCGCCGGCAATGGCGCGCTGCGGCTGACCACGGCGCGCTACTACACGCCGTCGGGCCGCTCGATCCAGGCCAAGGGCATCACGCCCGACATCGAGGTGCTGCAGGACGTGCCGGACGACCTCAAGGCGCGGACCGACACCAAGGGCGAGGCGTCGCTGCGCGGCCACCTCAAGGCCGAGGGCAGCGAAGAATCCGGCTCGCAGTCCTATGTGCCGCCGGACGAGAAGGACGACGCGGCGCTGAAAATGGCGCTCGACCTCCTGCGCGGCACCACGACCAATGCCGCCTTCCCGCCGAATCCGAAGACCGCGGTGCCGAACTAAGTAGGCGGTCCAGGTCATCAGGTTGAATTCGGGGCGGTGATGAGCCGCCCCGAATTTTTTTGTCTCTGACGGCAGCCACCGGAACCGCCTGAAAGCCAGCAATCGCGGCCCAAACCGGCCGTAGACCGGCCGTGATAAACTCCGGCGCATGATTCGCGAGCGATTGGCCCCCTGCAGAGACCGGATTATGACGGCCGACGACCTGAACGCCCCGCTCGGCCAGCATCGGCGGAAGCGGCGGCTGTCGATCCCGATCACGACGTCGCAGGTCATGGCCGCCGTGCTGGCGCTGTTCCTCGGCGTGTTCGTGGTCTGGGCGGTGGTGGAGAACAATCCGTTCGGCGGCGAGCCGATCGTGGTCGTGCCGATCAACCTGCATCCCGGCCCGGCGGCAAAGACCGCCGACGGGCAAGCGCCGCCGAAAGTCGTCGCCGTCAATCCCGACGCTGCCGCGGCAGTCTCAAGCCGCGCCGGGACAAACGGCAGCGCCGCAGGCCGCCACCAAGACCGTCACCATCATCGACGGCAAGACCGGCGAGCGTAAGGAAGTAGAGCTTCCGGCGACGGCCAACGACGCCGCGCCCGAGGCCGGCCCGCTCGACCAGAAATTCCTCGAAATGTCGGCCCATGGCGCCATTCCCAAAATCTCAGCCGACGGCGTGCGGCCGGCCGATGCCTTCGCCCAGCCGGTGAAGGCGCTGCCCGGAAAACCCGACGCGCCGCGCATCGCCATCATCGTCAGCGGTCTCGGCGTCAGCTCAAGCGCCACCGCCGATGCCATCGCCAAGCTCCCGGGAGCCGTGACGCTCGGCTTCATGCCTTATGGCAGCGACGTCGCGGCGCTTGCCGGGCGCGCCCGCGCCCGGGGCCACGAGGTTCTGCTCCAGGTTCCCATGGAGCCGTTCGACTATCCGGACAACGATCCCGGCCCGCAAACGCTGCTCACCTCGCTGACGCCGCAGCAGAACATCGACCGGCTGTACTGGCTGATGAGCCGGTTCCAGGGCTATGTCGGCCTCGCCGGCGCCATGGGCGGACGCTTCACCGCTTCCGAGCCGTCGTTCGCGCCGGTGCTGCGCGAAGCCGCCAAGCGCGGGCTGATCTTCGTCGACGACGGCGCCAATCCGCGGAGCCTCGCCGGCCGCATTGCCGGCGCCAACAACCTGCCCTTCGCCAAGGCCGACGTGACGATCGATGCGGTGCCGACGCCCGCCGAGATCGACCACGCGCTGGGCCGCCTGGAAATGGCGGCGCGCGAGCGCAGCATCGCCGTCGGCATATCGTCCGGGCTGCCGGTCTCGATCGACCACATCGCCAAATGGGCGAAAACCTTGGCGGAGCCACGGCGTTCAGCTGGTTCCGATCACCGCGGTGGCGCTGAAGCCGAAGCAAACCTGAGACGAATAGCGAAATGGCGAAGTAGCGAATAGAATGGCTGCTACTGCTACTCGCTATTCGCCACTCACCATTCGTTCCTCTGATATGCGCTTCGAAGATCTCCCCTATCGCCCGTGTGTCGGCGTGCTGGTGCTCAATCGCGCCGGCCGCGCCTTCATCGGCCGCCGCATCGAGGGGCCGGAGCATATCGATGCGACCCACGCCTGGCAGATGCCGCAAGGCGGCATCGATCAGGGCGAAGAGCCATGGCCGGCGGCGCTGCGGGAGCTGCACGAGGAAACCAATATCCGTTCCGTGGAGCGGCTCGGCGAAATCGCCGACTGGCTGCAATACGACATCCCGCGCGAGATCGTCGGCCAGGCCTGGAAAGGCAAATATCGCGGCCAGACCCAGAAATGGTTTGCGCTGCGCTTCACCGGCGACGAGAGCGAGATCGACCTCGCCCATCCCGCCGGCGCGCTCCGAGCCGGAATTCGCGCGCTTGGCGCTGGGAGCCGATGCAAAACGTTCCGAACCTTGTCGTGCCGTTCAAACGCGCGGTTTACGAACGCGTGGTCCGCGAATTCGCGCATCTCGCCGGAGCGTGAGGGCGTTCAATTCGGCCTCGACGGCAAACGGGCCGATGCCGATCACGCGGCAGGCGCTGTCATGCTTGGCGCAATCCGCCATGGCGCCGGCGATCGCGTCCTGCTCGTTCGCAGCCCCGAGCATGACGCCGGCGTGTCCGCTCGCGCCGGTCGCGACCGCGGTCCAACCGCTGCCATTGGCGAGGCGGCGCGCGACGTCGTCGCGCAGTTCCGGTGCGATGGCCGCAGCGCTGGTGGGCTGGAAGAAACCGGTCACTTTCATCGTCGTCGGGATCGGCACGACGAAATCCTCGTTGACCGCGACGGTCACGCACGGCACGCCGGCGTTGTTGCCGCAAATCTCCAAGGCGCGGCGCACCGCCTCGTCGGCGCTCTCCTGATTTGAGACGAAGGCGTAGCCCGCCGAACGGACCGAGCGCCAGCGCCTTCGGCACGCGTCCGTTGAGATAATTCTTCTCGATCGTCGCCTTGCCCTGCTGCCGTATCAGCGGAATGTCGCCCGCGACCAGCGGCCGCGTCGTCGCCGGATCGTGCTTCACCCACGGCGGCGGCGGCATCGGCGGCCGCGCACCGGTAAACACGACGGTATTGCCGATCGCATAGAGCTCGCATTTGCGCTGCTGCGGCAGGGCGTCGGCGCGCTTCTGACAAATATCGAGCGCGCCGGCCTTTGCAGTCTCGTCGTCGGCTTGGGCCGAGGTAAAGCCGATCGGGCCGGAGCTGATCGCCAGCGCCTTGTGATCGGCCGCCGGCCAGGTATTCGTTGCGAATGTTGTTGCGCTGTCGGTCGGTGACAACGGGAATCGATTCCGGCACCAGCGCTTCGGCTTGCCGCGACGGCCGGCGGCAGCGGCGTTGGCGTGCCCGATGGCGTCGAAGCGCCGGCCGTGGCACCCGATTCTGCCGACCCCTACCTGCGTCTGCTGGGCCGGCGGCATTGTGCCTGCGGTCATTGCCGGCGCGCCGTGCTACGGTCATTGCCGGCGACGCGCCAGGCGGAGTTGGCATCGGCCCGTTGTGACGCTCGCCCGCCAGATAGGCGACCGCCGCGATGGCGATCGCCACGACCGGCGCCGCGATGGCGACCGGCACGATCCATGACGCAGGCGCGGTCTTGGCCGGCTTCTTGACCGGCGCGGCCACGAAGCGGCCGTCGTCCGGCCGCATCTCGAATTTGTAGGCATGGACCGGGTTGGGAATATTCTTGACCTGCTGCTCGCCGATATCGGCGAACTGCACCGAGAGCTTGTTGGCGACCTGCTCGTAGACGGTGCGCGAGATGCAGATGCCGCCGACCGGCGCGATGCCTTCCAGGCGCGCCGCGATGTTGACGCCGTCGCCGAGCAGATCGCCGTTGCGCTCGACCACGTCGCCGATGGTGATGCCGATGCGGAAGCTCATCTGCCGGCTGGCCGGATAGGCCATGTTGCGGGTGCGCAGGCTTTCCTGGATGTCGATGGCGCAGCGCACCGCCTCGACGGCGCTGGGAAATTCGGCGAGCACGGCGTCGCCCGCGGTATTGAAAATCCGCCCGCCGGCGCGCGCGATGAAGTCGTCCATCACCGCGCGATAGGAGGCGAGCCGCCGCAGCGTCTCCTCCTCGTCCTCGGCGACGAGCTTGCTGTAGCCGGCGATGTCGGCAGCGAAAATGGCCGCGATTTTTCTATTCATCGGACGCCTGCCGCCTCACCGCAGTGCCCTACACATTGCCGGCAGCGGCGGTGTCATGCAACCGGCCTGCGGCGCATAGGTATCGGATAACCAGCCGCCGCCGAGCTACTGCGCCAGCGCCGCTTGCAACGATTTCAATTGTTCGAGGTGGCGGGCGAGCTTGTCGCGCTCGGCGTCGTCGGTGCAGTCGGCGACGTCTTCCTCGGCGTCTTTGATCTCGCTGGCGAGCAGCGCCATGTCGAAATCTGCCCGCGCCACGGCGCTGTCGGCGAGCACGGTCAAGCCGGCCGGGCTGACTTCGGCAAAGCCGCCGATGACCACGATCGGCTCGCGCTTGCCGCCGCTGAAGATCGTCACGATGCCGGGCCGCAGCGCGGTCACCAGCGGCGCGTGGCCGGCCAGGATGCCCATGTCGCCTTCGGCGCCGGGCAAGTCGACCTGATCGACGTCGCCGGAGAACAGCACGCGTTCAGGAGAGACGAACTCGAGATGAAGGTCGGCCATGGCGCGGTTCCGATCTTGTGGCTCTGTTACGCCGCCTCGGCGGCGAGCTTCTTGCCCTTCTCCACCGCCTGATCGATGGTGCCGACCATGTAGAAGGCGGCCTCGGGCAGGTGGTCGTATTTGCCTTCGCACAGGCCCTGGAAGCCGCGGATGGTGTCGGCGAGATCGACGAACACGCCGGGCGAGCCGGTGAACACTTCGGCGACGTGGAACGGCTGCGACAGGAAGCGCTCGATTTTGCGCGCGCGGGCGACGGTGAGCTTGTCCTCTTCCGACAGCTCGTCCATGCCGAGAATGGCGATGATGTCTTGCAGCGCCTTGTAGCGCTGCAGCATCTGCTGCACGCGGCGAGCGACGTCGTAATGCTCCTCGCCGACGACCGCGGCGACAGCATGCGCGAGGTCGAGTTCGAGCGGATCGACCGCCGGATAGATGCCCTTCTCGGCGATCGAGCGCGACAGCACCGTGGTGGCGTCGAGATGCGCGAACGAGGTCGCCGGCGCCGGATCGGTGAGATCGTCGGCCGGCACGTAGATCGCCTGCACCGACGTGATCGAGCCTTTGGTGGTGGTGGTGATGCGCTCCTGCAGCGCGCCCATGTCGGTGGCGAGCGTCGGCTGGTAGCCCACCGCCGAGGGAATGCGGCCGAGCAGCGCCGACATTTCCGAGCCGGCCTGGGTGAAGCGGAAGATGTTGTCGACGAAGAACAGCACGTCCTGCCCCTGGTCGCGGAAATATTCGGCGACCGTGAGGCCGGACAGGCCGACGCGGGCGCGGGCGCCCGGCGGCTCGTTCATCTGGCCGTAGACCAGCGCGCATTTCGAGCCTTCGACCGAGCCCTTGTGCGGGTCCTTGTTGACGCCCGACTCGATCATCTCGTGATAGAGGTCGTTGCCCTCGCGGGTGCGCTCGCCGACGCCGGCGAACACCGAATAGCCGCCGTGCGCCTTGGCGATGTTGTTGATCAGCTCCATGATGATGACGGTCTTGCCGACGCCGGCGCCGCCGAACAGGCCGACCTTGCCGCCCTTGGCATAGGGCGCGAGCAGGTCGACGACCTTGATGCCGGTGACCAGGATTGCCGCCTCGGTCGATTGATCGGTGTAGGACGGCGCCTCCTGATGGATCGGGCGCGTCTCCTGGTGCGGCACCGGGCCCGCCTCGTCGACCGGCTCGCCGATCACGTTGATGATGCGGCCGAGCGTGCCGGCGCCGACCGGCACGGTGATCGGCTGGCCGGTGTCGGACACTTCCTGGCCGCGCACCAGGCCTTCGCTGGTATCCATGGCGATGGTGCGCACGGTCGATTCGCCGAGATGCTGGGCGACTTCGAGCACCAGGCGGTTGCCCTGGTTCTTGGTCTCCAGCGCGTTGAGGATCGCCGGCAGATGGTCCTCGAACTGCACGTCGACGACGGCGCCGATGACTTGGGTGATGCGTCCGACTGCTGTTCGCCATCATGGCCCTCTTTACAAATTGGTTTACAGCGCCAATGCTCGTTACAGCGCTTCCGCGCCGGAGATGATCTCGATCAGTTCCTTGGTGATCATCGCCTGGCGGGTGCGGTTGTAGTTGAGCGTCTGCTTGCGGATCATCTCGCCGGCGTTGCGGGTGGCGTTGTCCATCGCCGACATCTGCGCGCCGTAGAACGACGCCGCGTTCTCCATGAGCGCGCGGAAAATCTGCACCGCGATATTGCGCGGCAGCAGCTCGCGAAGAATGTCCTCCTCGTCCGGCTCGAATTCGTAGACCGCGCCGCCCAGCGCATTCGCCGTCTTGGCGTCGAACACCGGCGGAATGATCTGCTGCGCGGTCGGGATCTGCGCGATCACCGAGCGGAAGCGCGAGAAGAACAGCGTGCAGACGTCGAATTCGAACTTGTCGAACAGCGCGATGATCTTGCCGGCGATCATTTCGGCGTTCTCGAACCGCAACGTGCGCACCGAGCGCAGGTCGACCATTTCGACGATCTGCTGGGCATAGAGCCGGCGCAACTGATCGTAGCCCTTGCGGCCGACGCAGAAGAATTTGACCTCCTTGCCCTCGGCCATCAGCGCGTTGGCGCGCTCGCGGGCGAGCCGCACGATCGCGGTGTTGAACGGGCCGCACAGGCCGCGCTCGGCGGTGCAGACCAGCAGCAGATGCTTCTGTCGCTGCCGGTGCCGCGCAACAGCCGCGGCGCGGTGTCGAGGCCGGCGACCGAGCCGCGATATTGCCGAGCACCGTGTCCATGCGGCTGGCGTAAGGCCGCGCCGCCTCGGCCGCGGCCTGGGCGCGGCGCAGTTTCGACGCCGCGACCATCTGCATGGCCTTGGTGATCTTCTGCGTCGCCTTGGTGGCGGCGATGCGGTTGCGCAGGTCTTTGAGCGAAGGCATCCGAAGCTCGGGCTATTGATATCTAATTACGCAAACGTCTTGGCGTAGCTCTCGACGGCGCCCTTGAGCTTGCCGGCGGTGGCATCGTCGAGGTCGCGCGACTCGGCGATGGTCTTGAGAATGTCGGCATGCTGGTTGCGCAACGTGCCGAGCAGGCCGTCCTCGAAGGCGCGCATGCGGTCGACCGGCAGCGGATCGAGATAGCCGTTGACGCCGGCATAGATGACGCAGACCTGCTCCTCCATGCGCAGCGGCGAGAATTGCGGCTGCTTGAGCAGTTCGGTGAGCCGCGAGCCGCGGTTGAGCAGGCGCTGCGTGGTGGCGTCGAGGTCGGAGCCGAACTGCGCGAACGCCGCCATCTCGCGGTATTGCGCCAGCTCGCCCTTGATGCGGCCGGCGACCTTCTTCATCGCCTTGGTCTGCGCCGCGGAGCCGACGCGCGACACCGACAGGCCGACGTTCACCGCCGGGCGGATGCCCTGATAGAACAGATCGGTCTCGAGGAAGATCTGGCCGTCGGTGATGGAGATGACGTTGGTCGGGATATAGGCCGACACGTCGTTGGCCTGCGTCTCGATCACCGGCAGCGCGGTCAGCGAGCCGGCCTTGTTGTCGTCGTTCATCTTGGCGGCGCGTTCGAGCAGCCGCGAATGCAGATAGAACACGTCGCCCGGATAGGCCTCGCGGCCCGGCGGCCGGCGCAGCAACAGCGACATCTGGCGATAGGCGACGGCCTGCTTGGACAGATCGTCATAGATGATCACCGCGTGCATGCCGTTGTCGCGGAAATATTCGCCCATGGCGCAGCCGGAAAACGGCGCCAAAAACTGCATCGGCGCCGGATCGGACGCGGTCGCGGCGACCACGATCGAATAATCGAGCGCGCCGTTTTCCTCCAACACCTTGACGAATTGCGCCACGGTCGAGCGCTTCTGGCCGACCGCGACATAGACGCAATAGAGCTTGATCTTCTCGTCGGTCGAGGTGTTGAGCGACTTCTGGTTGAGGATCGTATCGAGCGCGATCGCGGTCTTGCCGGTCTGGCGGTCGCCGATGATCAATTCGCGCTGGCCGCGGCCGATCGGGATCAGCGCGTCGATCGCCTTGAGCCCGGTCGCCATCGGCTCGTGCACCGACTTGCGCGGGATGATGCCGGGCGCCTTCACGTCGACCCGCGATTTGTGGTCGGCCTTGATCGGCCCCTTGCCGTCGATCGGCTCGCCGAGCGCATCGACGACGCGGCCGAGCAGGCCCTTGCCGACCGGCACCTCGACGATGGCGCGGGTGCGCTTGACGGTCTGGCCTTCCTTGATCTCGCGGTCGGTGCCGAAGATCACGATGCCGACATTGTCGGCTTCGAGATTGAGCGCCATGCCTTTGACGCCGCTCTCGAACTC
Organism: uncultured Alphaproteobacteria bacterium; assembly: GCA_963831975.1. Classification (GTDB taxonomy): domain Bacteria; phylum Pseudomonadota; class Alphaproteobacteria; order Rhizobiales; family Xanthobacteraceae; genus BOG-931. The sequence goes on along the minus strand of CAWHSO010000001.1, from coordinate 96,687 downwards.
GACCATTTCGCCGGACTGCACGTTGTCGAGGCCGTAGACGCGGGCGATGCCGTCGCCGACCGAGAGCACCTGGCCGACTTCGGAGACTTCGGCCTCCTGGCCGAAATTCTTGATCTGCTCCTTGAGGATTGCGGAAATTTCCGCGGCGCGGATATCCATTAGCGGGCCTCTTTCATCGCATGCCTGATGGCATTGAGCTTGGTGCGCAGCGAGGTGTCGACCATGCGGCTGCCGAGCTTGACAACCAGACCGCCGATGATCGCGGGATCGACCTTGATGGCGAGGTCGACGTCCTTGCCGCTGACCGATTTGAGCGCTGAGCGCAGCGCGTTCGAGATGTTCGTCCTTGAGCGGTTCGGCGACCGTGACTTCGGCGGTCGCCTCGCCTTTGTGCTCGGCGACCATCTCGCGATACGCCCGCACCATGTCGCGCACCGCGAACAGCCGGCGGTTCGCGGTCACGAGCTTGAGGAATTTTGCCGCAAGCCCGCCGATGCCGGCGCGGTCGAGCACGGCCGAGAGCGCCTGCAACTGCTCGTCGGCGGAAAACACCGGGCTGCGCACCAGACGGTCGAGATCGGCGCTTTCGGCAACGAGCGCGTCGAAGCGTTCGAGATCGGCCTTCACCGCGTCGATCGCGTTGGTCTCGCGGGCGAGATCGAACAAGCCGGTCGCGTAGCGGCCGGCCATGCCGGAGACGATGGGTTCTGCTGCGGCCAAGGTTCTGCGCTCTCTTTGCGTGCTCTCGGGAGCTTTGGTTTTTGCCAAAGGCTCGGCAGCGGTCCCTTCTCGGACCCGCGCAAGCCCTTGGGATTTAAGCGGGACTTGGATATTCGCTGGACGCCGCAGAAAAGCCCGCGAAGCCTGCGAAAATCGCGGCGTTGCTAACATACCGCGGAATGGGGTGCAACATTGCGAAACCCCGGCAAAACCGGGGTTTTGCGCGGCTCGCGATGGCGTCCGGAACTATGCGGCTTGGGCCGCCGCGTGCTGCCGGATCACGTCGAGGAAAATATCGCCGTATTGCCGCAGCTTTGCTTCGCCGACGCCGTGCACGGCGGCCATCTCGGCGGCCGTCGTCGGCTTGCGCCGCGCCATGTCGATCAGGGTCTTGTCGGCGAACACCACATAGGCGGCGACGCGCTGCTCCTTGGCCAGCTCGGAGCGGCGCTGGCGCAGCGCCTCGAACAGCGCCGTGTCGCCCGCCGCGCCGTCGGCCAGCGCCGCGGCATTGGCGGCCGCGCGCGCGGTTTTCTTGCGGCGGGCTTGAGCGTGTCCTTGCGCAGCGTGACTTTGTCCGCGCCCTTGAGCACGCGCCGGCCGGCGTCGGTGACCGACCAGGTGCCGTAGCCGGTGATGTCGAGCGCGATGATGCCGGCGCCGTGGAGCTGGCGGAAGATCGAGCGCCATTCCTGCTTGCCGTATTCCTTGCCGACGCCGAAGGTCGGCAGGCAATCGTGGCCGAATTTCAAAACCGCGTCGCTGTCATCGCCGATCAGCACGTTGGTCAGATGCTCGGTGCCGAAGCGCTCGCCGGTGCGCACGATGGCGGAGAGCGCCTTCTGCGCCGCGATGGTGCCGTCGATCACCTCGGCGCCGTCGCAGCAGAAATCGCAATTGCCGCATGGCTCGGTGGTCTCGCCGAAATAGGTCAGCAGCGTCTGCCGGCGGCAGCGCGGCGATTCGCACAATGACACCAGCGCATTGAGCCGCTGGCGCTCGACGCGCTTCTGCTCGTCGGAGGCGTCGCTGTCGTCGATCTGCAAGCGGCGCAGGCGGATATCGCCCATGCCGTAGAGCGTCAGCGTGTCGGCCGGCAGCCCGTCGCGGCCGGCGCGGCCGATCTCCTGGTAATAGCTTTCGATATTGGACGGCATGTCGGCATGCAGCACGAAGCGCACGTCCGGCTTGTCGATGCCCATGCCGAACGCGATGGTCGCGACCACGACGACGCCGTCCTCCTGCAGGAAAACATCCTGGTTGCGCGAGCGCGTCTGCGGCTCCATGCCGGCGTGATAGGGCAGCGCCTTGACGCCGCTCTGGCGCAAATATTCGGCCAGTTCCTCGGTCTTGCGCCGCGACGCGCAATAGACGATGCCGCTCTGGCCGGGATGATTTTTGACGAAATCCGCAACCTGCTTGCGGCCGCCGATTTTTGCCTGCATCGCCAGGCGCAGGTTCGGCCGATCGAAACCGTGCACGAACACCGCCGGCGGCCGCTTGAACAGCTTCGCCAGAATATCGCGTGCGCGTGGCGGCGTCCGCCGTGGCGGTGAACGCCACCGTCTGCACGCCGCCGAGCGCCGCCTGCACGGTGCCGAGCGCGGCATATTCGGGACGGAAGTCGTGGCCCCATTGCGAGATGCAATGCGCCTCGTCGACCGCCAGCAGCGCGACCTTGGCCCGTTTGAGAAAATCGAGCGTGTCGGATTTCAACAGCCGTTCCGGCGCCACATAGACGAGGCGCAATTCGCCGCGCGCGATCTGATCGAGGATCGAGCGGTTCTCCGCCGGATCGTTCGCCGAGTTGAGCGCCGCCGCGGCGACGCCATAGCCGCGCAATTGCGCCACCTGATTGCGCATCAGCGCGATCAACGGCGACACCACGATGGTGAGGCCGTCACGAATGAGCGCCGGCAGCTGGTAGCACAGCGACTTGCCGCTGCCGGTCGGCATCACCGCCAGCACATCGCGGCCGTCGAGAATGGCGGTGACGATGTCGCCCTGCCCCGGCCGGAAGGCCTCGAAGCCGAAGGTGGTGCGAAGCGCGCGCTCTGCCGCCGCGAGGTCGGACATGACGGTTCCCTCGGGGAATGTTCTATATTTGTTCCATAACGCTCGCAAGGACGACAGTGTACTTGACGTACCGGGAATCAGAATCCTAGCACGTGCAGCGGCGTGGCAGGCAAGTCCACAACGTTTTTCAGTCTGACTAAAGTTTCGCTTTATCCGAAATGGCATTGTGCATACCGTGCACACACTGCGTCGTTTCATGTGAAACAGCCGTGAAACATCGACTGTTTCACGAAGAAGGGGCCACCCCTTACGAGATGGCCCCAGGTTGGGAGTAGGTGGGCTCGGGTTTTCCCGAGTAGGCTTTTCCCTTCGTCTCTGTGGCCAGAGACGTCGGGGCGCTCGTAGCCTCTCCTCGGGAGAGGCCGAGGCGCGCCAGGCAGTGAACGCAAAGGTACAGGCAATTTTAGCTGCTCCCCTAGAATCGTCCGTATCTACAAAATCGACTTGCACTCGCAGCCACAAGGGCTGAATTGCGTTCGTCCACGCCTTTTCCCGCTGTTGTTGCGGGGTTATCTGGACACAATGTCCCGAGAAGCTGAAAACGAACCGGACGATGTGTTGCCGCGTATGCTGAAAACCCCGCCGACGCCTCACGAGCCTATCGGCTAGCGCCAATCTAAGGCCGAAAAAGAGCCGACAACCGATGACGCCACTGACGTTCGATGAAGAAACAATCCTAGCAAAGATCGCTAAGGCGCCTTTCCGATTGGGGGTGGGCTGGCCCGCTTCAGCATCTCGGGAAGCGTGAAAGCATAAGTAAGAAACATCTCCGCAAAAACTTGCAGCTTTTTGGCATCATCCTCGGAAAATTCTTCCGGCTCGTGGGCAGCGTCATTCGCATCAAGTCTGACATGCTGCGCTAATGTTTTCATTGCCGGTGTGGCGACATCGGGCGGAAGATCTTCAATCCTCTTTTTCAAATTGTCTCCCTTTGAGGCTGCGGGGTTGATGGTTTTGACGGCAATTTCGATTGCCCGTCGGAACATAATGGCGGCGGCGTTCGTGCCGCCCTTTCGCCCCAGATTGTCTAGGCCCGAAAGGTATGCCGCACTGACCTGGGGTGGCACGTCTGCTGGCGATCTGCAATGCCACCACCTCAGGATAGGTTCTTTGGATATTCCCCGGCGATAGCGCCGAGTTCATGATCCAAGCGTTCACATTGCTAACATTGGTGGGACTGACGATTGCGGTGACCCCCTGGCCACAGCCTTCGCATTGCAAAAATAGCAGAACATCGCTCGTTCCCGGCTTAACCAGCCATGCGCCTCTCGGAGCAAAGCCGATTTTCTCCGTGCGGCAATGAGGGCATTCCAATGAAAGTTGAGCCATGGCGAAAAATACCTGTGTAGTCGCTATTTCTCGATTGCTAAGCACGCAAGAGCCAAATGGTGCGCTCGCGTCCATAAACTTTGATCACTATAACTAACTTTATTCGGACAGTGAGCGGAAAGCATTCGTCGTGGCACTTATCGGCGAAGTCTTAGTGGCACGCGCCCAAGTCCAGTTCTATTCGCGCTCCAGCGGAGAAGGCGCTTTGCTTGTTGCTTAATGGACGCAAAACAGCGATGCGCCGCCGTTTCTTGCGCCATCGCGCCCGCTGATGCACCTTGCCGGCCCACGCCGGGTTTCTCCTTCCATGACCTCCGCCGCAAGCCGGGACGGCCTTCCTGTCGGCCGCCTCATCAGGCTCATGTTCGTGCTCTGGCTCGCGGGCGTCGCCATGCGCATGACCATCCTCGCCATGGCGCCGGTGATCCCGCAGGTGCACGACGAATTGCACATGTCGGAGACCCAGGTCGGGCTCTTGATCGGGCTGCCGCTGGCGCTCTTTGCCATCGCTGCTGTGCCGGGATCGCTGCTTGATCGCGCGCATCGGCTCAAGCCTCGCGGTGATCCTCGGCATGGTGATCGCGGCGCTGGCCGGCGGCGCGCGCGGCGCCGCGGTCGACGTCGCGACGCTTTACGCAGCGTCGATCGCCACCGGCTTCGGCGTCGCCATCATCCAGCCGGCGATGCCGACCTTGGTGCGCGAATGGCTGCCGCGCCACGTTGCGTTCGGCACCATCGCCTATTCGAGCGGCATGCTGATGGGGGCGATGTTCGCCACCGTTTTCACCATTCCGGTCGTGCTGCCGCTGGTCGGCGGCAGTTGGCGGCGCGATCTCATCGCCTGGGCGGTGCCGGCGCTGCTGATCGCGCCGGCGTTCTTTGTCTTGAGCCCGAAGACGGACTCGCGCGGCGTCGCCAATGCGGCGATCGGCGGGCTGTGGTGGCCGGATTGGAAAAGTCCGCTGGTTTGGCTGCTCGGCGTCGCCTTCGGCAGCAACAACGCCGCGTATTTTTCGACCAATGCTTTTCTCGGCGACTTCCTCACCAGCCACGGCAAGCCGGAACTGCTCGGCCCCGCTTTGGCCTGGCTCAACGGTGCGCAGATCGTCACCCCGATCATCTTGCTGACGATGGCGGATCGCATGCAGCGGCAGGCATGGCCGTTCCTGATCTTCGGCCCGATCCTGTTCGTCTCCTTTCTCGGACTGATGTTCATCCCGTCGACATTGTGGATCATCGTCTGTTCGGCTTCGATTGGCGTCACGACGGCGATCACCTTGATCGCGACGTTTGCCTTGCCGCCGCTTTTGAGCGCGCCGGCCGATGTGTCGCGCACGGCCGCCGGCATGTTCACCATCAGCTACACCATCGCGATCATCGTTCCGACCATCAGCGGCGCGCTGTGGGACGCGACCGGCGTGCCGTGGACGGCGTTCGTGCCGCTGTGCGTCTGCGCCGTGGTGCTGACCGTGCTCGGCACCGCGGTGGCGCGCTATAAACCTGCGTTCGAAAAGGGCATAATTGCGCAATGACCAAACGACCGAAGACACCGCAGCGAAAACCAAGCCGGCGAAAAAAGCGCCCGATGCTGCCGACCGACCGGCTCGACTATTCGCCGATCACCGAGCGCGCGCCGCTCAAGCTGCCGAACGGCGCCCGCATGGCGGTGTGGGTCATCGTCAATGTCGAGGAATGGGACGCGACGCAGCCGATGCCGCGCACCGTGCTCACGCCGCCGGCCGGCGGCTCGCCGATGCCCGACGTGCCGAACTGGGCCTGGCACGAATACGGCAACCGGGTCGGCTTCTGGCGCTTCGTCAAAGTGTTCGACGAGTTCAAAATTCCCGGCGTGATCGCCATCAACGGCTCGGCGCTCGCCGCCTATCCGGCGATCGTGCGCGCCGCGGCCGAGCGCCAATGGGAGTTCATGGGTCACGGTTTTACCCAGCGCAACATGCAGAAGGTGCCGGACGAGCGCGCCGATATCCGCAAAACCCGCGAGGTGATCTTGAAGGCGACCGGCAAGGCGCCGCGCGGCTGGCTCGGCCCCGGGCTGACCGAAACCTGGCAGACGCCCGATCTCCTGGTCGAGGAAGGCTACGGCTATGTCGCCGACTGGGTGCTCGACGATCAGCCGGTGTGGCTGAAAACCCGCGGCAAGCCGATCGTCAACCTGCCCTATACGCAGGAATGCAACGACGTCGCCATGATGCTGATCCAGCACCACAAGGCGTCGGAATATTCCGACCGCGCGCTCGATCAGTTCGAGCAGATCTATGCCGATTCCGCCGACTCGGCCCGCGTCATGGCGATCTCGATCCATCCCTACATCATGGGCGCGCCGCACCGCGTAAAGTATTTCCGCAAGGTCATCGAGCACATCCGCAAGAAACAAGACGTCCTGTTCTGGACCGGCGAGCAGATCCTCGACTGGTTCCTCGGCGCCGGACCGCGGGCACCTTGAGAATTCCGTGAGAAATCCCGAAACCCTCACTGACGCCGCGCAGCGGCGAAGACACCGGCGCACGCGTGATGCTGGTCGTGTTGTGCTGCGTCTGGGGCGTCACCTGGCCGATCATGCGCATCGCGCTCAACGAGGTGCCGCCGTTCACCATGCGGACGTTCAGCACGCTGGTGGGCGGAGTGGCGCTGTTCGCGGTGTGCCTCATCAGGCGCAGCAATTTGCGCCTTCCCGACGCCAAAGCCTGGACCCATGTCGCCGTCTCGTCGCTCCTCAACGTCGCCAGCTTCAGCGTGTTCTCGACCTTCGCCCAGCTCGGCGCCGCGACCTCGCGGGTGGCGATCCTCGCCTACACCATGCCGATCTGGGCGGTCGTCTTGGCGTGGCTCTGCCTCGGCGAGAAGCCGACCGGCACGCAGCCGATCGCCATCGGGCTGTGCGTCGCCGGCCTCGCCGTGCTGATCTATCCGCTGACGGCGGGGGGAATTCCGCTGGGCATCGTATTGGCGCTCGCCACCGGGGTGAGCTGGGCGGCCGGCACGGTCTATCTGAAGTGGGCGCGGATCGCCGCCAGTCCGATGGCGGTTGCGATGTGGCAGATCGTGATCGCGTTCTTCGTCATCGGCGCCTGCATGATGATCTTCGAGGGCGGACCGGATTTCCATGCCGCCCATGTCGACGGCGTGGTGGCGACCATGCTGTCGGGCCTGCTCGGCACCGGCGTCGCCTACGGCCTGTGGTTCACGATCATCCGGCGGCTGCCGGCCATGACGGCGTCGCTGGGCGTGCTCGGCAGCCCGGTGATCGGCGTCATCGCCTCGGTCCTGGTGCTGGGCGAGCGGCCCACCTCAACCGACGTCGTCGGCTTCGCCTTGATTCTGGCCGCATCGGCCTGCGCGTTGCTCGGCCGCACGCCGCCGGCGGAAACCGTGACACAACCGACTTGAAATTTTTGAAAGCTGCCGCGCTCAGACCGGCAGGCACAGCGCGTTGTCGACCAGCAGGTTGTCGTAGACGCAGCGCCGCTCGGCGAGTTTGATGCCGTCGCCGACCCGGCGGAATTTGTCGTAATAGACGCCGACCTGATGCAGCTTTGCTTCCGGCCGGTCGAACAACACCTGGACGACGACATAATTGGCTCGCGCCCGGATGTCGCCGTTCGGCTCCTCGCCCAGAACTTGCGGGCTGCCGATGATGTGGCGCAGATAGCGCGGCGCGAACATCTCGGTCTTCATCGCGTTCGCGCGATCGAGCAGCATGCCCTTGTTCTCGCAATAGATCAGGCCGACCGGCATGTTGCGGTCGGCGTTCTCGCGCGAGATCACGACATAGAAGGCGTCGTCGGTGAACATCTCCGCCCAATCGGTCAGGCGCTGCTCGTCGAGCGCCGCCGCATAGGCGCTGTTGAATTCGTCGAGCTCGCGATGCAGCAGCAGCGCTTCGATGCGCCGGTCATTGGCGACTGATTTTGGCGAATCGAGCATCGCTCTAAAGCCCCATCGCTTCGCGCCAATGCCTGTACATGGCGCGAATGGCGGCTTCGGAGATCAGCGTATCGGCGGTGCCCATCTGCTCGGGGTCGAGCTTGACCAGATGCTTGCCGTTCGGCACGCGCTGCATGCCGTCCTGGACGAATTTGATCGCTTCGTTGTCCTCCAGCCCGAGGAAGCCCGCCGGCCCCATCAAATTGCCCTGGCGCAGGCGATGCCGGGTCATGTCCTCGTCGTCGCCCTCGAAGCCGAACATGGTCCACTTCATGATGAACTCGTGCGGGCCGCTCGGCACGATCTGGCGGACGCCGAGCGTGTTCATTTCCCGCTGCACGATCAGGTTGGGCCAGATCGTCGCCATGGTGACCGACCACGGACTATCGAACTCTTCGATGAAATCCATGAAGCGCGGCTCGTGCAGCGTCAGCCCTTCCTTGTAGCTGCGCATTTCCTTCTTGGCGTCGCCCGACAACGCCTTGGCGTCCGATTTTGCCGACGCCATCACGCCGTGCCGTCCGCTCTTGTCGGCGAGCATCATCGAGCGGTTGCCGACCACGAGCAGGCCGAAGGTGACGAGGAACGTATGCAGCAAGGTGGCGTGATACGGGTCCTTGAGATTCTCGTGATAGAGCTTCCAGTTGCCGGGCAATGAATGACGATAGTGTCCGAGCAGGCGCAGCTTGCGGCCGTCGAACGTCGCCTCGAATTCGCGCAACACTTCGGGCCCGAGATAATCGGGGAACGATTCCATGTCGTCGGCGTAGGACGCGAACACGACGCCGCGATGGGTCGTGACGTTCAGCTTGCGCAGCCCGTGGTCCTGCATCTTGAAATCGGCCGGCATGCCGCCCTTGCCGGCCATGCCGCGGCGGAACGGCACGCCGATCAGGTTGCCTTGCAGATCGTAGGTCCACTGATGATAGGGGCAGATGAATTCGTTCGCGGAGCCGCTGAGCTCGCGGCAGAATTCCGAGGCGCGGTGCGCGCAGCGGTTCTCGAACGCATGGATCGAACCGTCCGTGCTGCGCGTCACCACGATTGGCGTCGGCCCGACATTGGAGCGGATGAAATCGCCGGCGTTCGGAATCTCCGCTTCGAGCGCGACATAGTTCCAGGTCGGACCGTGGAAGATGCGCTCGACTTCGCGCTCGTAAATCGCCTGGTCGGTATAGACCCAGTCGGGAATGACGGAGAGGTCGTCGTCGGGCCAGACGTAATCGTGCGGGAAGTTCGACAGTTGCAACGTCATTGCGGTCGTCCTGACAGCGCCGTCACGCAGGCGGTTTCAGCATAGCCCAGCGCCCCCGTGTTGCAATGGATTTGCGGCGCGGAAAACGCTCGGCGTAGGCTTGCGGCAACCCGGCAAGGAGACCGACTCATGGCGCAGGAACCGCTCGCCACCCGAGGCAACTATCTGCACATCTACGACTTTCGCGTGATGAAAGGCAAAGAGGACGAATTCATCCGGCTGTTCGAGGAATTCGATTATTCGGACGGCAATCCGATGCATAAATCGTCGGCGCAGGTGAAGGACGGCGTGCTGTGCCGCGACACCGAGGATCCGCAGCGCTTTTTCCTGATCGCCGAATGGGCCGACATCGAAGAGCACGCCCGCATCCGCAAAATCCTCGCCAACGAGATCAAGCCGGAATTCATCAAATACATCGAAGGCCACAAATTCGTGCCGAAATATGTCGAGGTTGTCTCCTCGACGCCGGACGAGATTTTGAAGAAAGCGGCGGAGTAAGCCGGCCGCGTCGGCGCCGTTACGCCTTGACCTGCACCGCCAGTTCGGCGATGCGCGCGACCATTGCGCTCTGCGGATCGGTGAGCGGGTCGATGACCGTGAAATGGTTGGTGCCGGCGATCTCCTCGTAGCGAGTATTGGCGGCGATCTGCCACGCCTGCACCATGATCTGGCTCTGGCGCCTGAACTCGCTTGATTTCGAGGGCGCCGACCACCGCATCCAAGGTGCGGCCGGCAGGAACCGGCCAAAATGCCGGCGAGACTTTGCGCACGTCATCGGCGGTGAGCCGCAAATCCTGGTTGGCGCTCACGTCAAGGAGCGGCGTGAGATCGTACAGGCCGGAGATCGCGTAGCCGGCGGGTGTCAGATCGGCCGGCGCCTTCGGATAGAGCGACGGCCAGTCGGTGCCGACCATGGCGGCGGCGAGATGCCCGCCGGCGGAATGGCCGATGACGAACATCGGCCGATCAAGCAATTGCCACAGGAACAAACAGGCGCGGCGCATTTGCTCGATGATGTCGGCGATGGTGACGATCGGGCACAGGTCATAACCCGCAACGGCGACCGTGATGCCGTGGGCGTTCAAGCCGCGCGCCATGTGGCTGAACATGGACGGATCGAGCGAGCGCCAATAGCCGCCGTGAATGAACAGCGCCAGCGGCGCCGCGGCGCCGGCCTGCCGCGTGGAACAGATCGAAATATTGCCGCGGCGTGTCGCCGTAAGCCAAGCCGAGCTCGGCGCGGCCCTCTTTGAGCGTGTCGGCGCGATAAAGCTCGGCGTCGCGCGTCCAGCGGGCGAAAATCTCCGCATGCTCCGGCACGCGGGCGCGATTGTTGTATTCGGCTTCGTAGTCGATGGCGGCCATCGGCGGTCTCCCATGACTCTCCGCATCAGATTGCGGCAAGGCTGCCCCGCGAGCAAGGCCGCCATCAGCAATAACGATCGACAGTTCGCCGGAATCTGCTAGTGGAACGCTATGAAAGTCGACGGCAAACCAATGCGCAGTATCTGGCTCGAGCCGGACGGCTGGTCGGTCGGCGTGATCGATCAGACGGTGCTGCCGCATCGCTTCGCCACCGCGCGCCTCGTCACGCTCGACGAAGCGGCGCACGCCATCCGCGCCATGGTGATCCGCGGCGCGCCGCTGATCGGCGCGACCGCCGCCTATGGCATCTGCCTGGCGCTGCGCGCCGATGCTTCCGATGAAGCGCTCGATCGGGCTTATGCGACGCTGCTCGCCACGCGTCCGACCGCGATCAATCTCAAATGGGCGCTCGACGAGATGATGGCCGCGGTCCGCAACCGGCCGCGCGCCGAGCGCAGCGCCGCCGCCTACCGGCGTGCCGCCGAGATTTGCGACGAGGACGTCGCCATCAACACCGCGATCGGCCGCAACGGCCTGCCGCTCATCGAAACCATCGCCGCGCGCAAGAAGCCGGGCGAGCGGGTCAACGTGTTGACCCATTGCAATGCCGGCTGGCTGGCGGCGGTCGACGTCGGCACGGCGACGGCGCCGATCTATCTGGCGTACGACCAGGGCATCGCCATTCATGTGTTTGCCGACGAAACCCGGCCGCGCAACCAGGGCGCTTCGCTGACCGCCTGGGAGCTCGGCCGGCACGGCGTGCCGCACACCGTGATCGCCGACAATACCGGCGGCCATTTGATGCAGCACGGCGCGGTGGACCTTGTCATCGTCGGCACCGACAGGGTCACCGCCAACGGCGATGTCTGCAACAAGATCGGCACCTATCTGAAGGCGCTCGCGGCGCGCGACAACAATGTGCCGTTTTATGTCGCGCTGCCGTCGCCGACCATCGATTTCACCGTCGCCGACGGTGTGGCCGAAATTCCCATCGAGGAACGCAGCGCCGACGAGGTCGCGACCATGACCGGCCGCACGCCCGACGGCCGCATCGAGACCGTGCGCATCGTGCCCGACGGCTCGGCGGTGGCGAATTACGGTTTCGACGTCACGCCGGCGCGGTTGGTCACCGGTCTCATCACCGAGCGGGGCGTGATCGGGGCCTCGCGCGCGGCCCTGGCGGGGGCTTTCCCGGATCGCGCCGGTACGCCAAAATGACGCTTGCCGTGTATCGGCAGGTCTCGGTTGTACGGCGTTTCCCGGAGTGCGTGGCGTGCGTAAGGTTCCGTACCGTCCGCTGTCGAATCCGCCTTTGCCTGGAATCCTGGCGATGACTCTCAGCTCAATGGCCGCAGCTTTGCCGGTCGATGGCCGGCAGTCGCAGACCGCGCTGGCGATCGCCCGCGGCACCGCGCGCTACCTGCATGCGCTCGGCTATTGCGTGGTCAGCGAATTGCCGCTGCCGTCGGGCCGGCGCGCCGACCTGGTCGCGCTCGGCGGCGACGGCGAGATCATTATCGTGGAAATCAAATCGTCGGTGGCCGATTTCCGCGCCGACCAGAAATGGATGGATTACCGGCTGCATTGCGACCGGCTGTTCTTCGCCACCATCGCGGACGTGCCTTGCGAGATATTCCCCGCCGATGCCGGCCTCATCGTGGCGGATGCTTTCGGCGCATCGATCATGTGCGAGGCGCCGGAACACCGGCTGCCGGCGGCGACGCGCAAGGCAATCATGCTGCGCTTTGCCCACGCGGCGGCGCTGCGCCTGCAGGCGCTGGCCGATCCGCAAGGACCTTACGCCGGGGAATTCTAAAAACTTAAGCGTTACGCGGCGACCGCCACGGTGTTCCATGAGGCTTTGAGCCGCTCCAGGAAGTGCCGCAGCATCACCAGATCGACCGGCTTCGGGATGCATTCCCAGATATCCAGGTTGAGCATCTCGGCGACCTTCACGGTCTCCTTGCAGGTCGCATAGTCGGCGCCGGAGACCACGATGATCGGCGCCGTCGCGTGGAGCATCGACAGGTGATGCAGCATTTCGGTGCCGGCATGATTGCCGAGCGACAGATCGAGCGTGATGCAGTCGAACGCGGTTTCCTGCGCCAGCTTCGCCGCCTCGTCGTAGCTCGCGGCGCCCGCCGGGAGAAAACCGGCCTTGGCCGCGACCCGGCAGATGATCATGCGGTGAAGATTGTCGTCGTCGATGACGAGGATCCGCGGCATGGTATGGCGCGCCGCGTTCATGATCGCCGGGTAATCCTGGTCCGAGCCGAGCGGGCTTTGCTGTTCGAACATCGATCCCTGCCTACTAACCCGTTTCTGGTCGTCGCCAATGTGAGGCCGGGCGTGCGAAATTTGACTTAATACGATTGCAGAAATGTCGGGCTATTTACGCCGAATGGCGGCAATCCGGTTAGCAGCCGGTCAATGGGATGTCTAAAAGTCTAACGACGTTATTTGGGCGCGCGTTTGGCGAGGATGCGCTGCAAGGTGCGGCGATGCATGTTGAGGCGGCGCGCGGTTTCCGAGACGTTGCGGCCGCACAATTCGTAGATGCGCTGGATGTGCTCCCAGCGCACGCGATCCGCCGACATCGGATTTTCCGGCGGCTCGATCTTCCTGTTGTCGAGCGCGAGCAGCGCCGCGGCGACGTCGTCGGCATCGACCGGCTTGGCGAGATAATCGACCGCGCCGAGCTTCACCGCGTTGACCGCGGTGGCGATGTTGCCGTAGCCGGTGAGGATGATGGCGCGCGCCTCCGGCCGGCGTTTCTTCATCGCCGAAATGACGTCCAGCCCGTTGCCGTCGCCGAGCCGCATATCGACCACCGCAAAGGCGGGCGCGGCCTTCTCGACCTGCAAGAGCCCGTCGGCGACCGATTCCGCCGTGGTCACCACGAAGCCGCGGCCTTCCATGGCGCGGGCAAGCCGTTGCAGGAACGATTTGTCGTCCTCGACGATCAGGAGTGAGCGCTCGTTCGGCAGCGCCGCGGCCGTTGCAGTGGTCATGGCAATCCCAGGCTCCATCGAAATAATCTCCTGCCCCCTGCATCAACGACCTGATCAACGACCGGGCCAATGCCTACCTAACAATTAGGAGGCTTGGGCTGCCGGCTCAAGAGGCGGCGTAGCCAGCGTCGGTTCGAAATCGGCCCGGCTCCAGGTAACACTAATGGTGGCGCCGTGCAGCGGCGGGGCCTGATTGGTCAGCGAAAGCTTGGCGCCCGAGCGCTCCAACAGCGTTTTGGCGATGAAAAAGCCCAAGCCCAGCCCGAACACCGCGTCCTCATCGCCTTCCGGCCCGCGCGGTCCCGGCCGCCGGTGGGTTACATAAGGCGCGCCGATGCGGTCGATCACTTCCGGGGCAAAACCCGGCCCGTCGTCGCTGATGGTGATGCTGACGTCGTCGTCGGTCCATTGCGCGAAAATCTCGACACGGCGATGGGCGAAATCGACCGCGTTCTCGATCAGGTTGCCCAGCCCATAGCGGATCGCCGGATTGCGCGCGCCGGAGGGCTCTCTGCTGCGGTCGGGCGGCAATGTCACGCCGATCGCGATGCCGAAATTGCGGTGCGGGGCGACGGCCTCCTCGATCAGGGCGGACAGCGGCGTGCGGTCGAACGGCTCGCCGGTGGGTAGTTCGGTGATCTTGGCCAAAATTTCGCGGCAGCGCTGCGCCTGCTCGCGCAGCAATTTCACGTCTTCGGCATGGGGCGATTTCGGATCCAGCGCCCGCTCGATTTCACGCACCACCACGGTGATGGTGGAGAGCGGCGTGCCGAGCTCGTGGGCCGCGGCGGCGGCCAGGCCGTCGAGTTGCGACAGATGCTGCTCGCGCGCCAGCACCAGTTCGGTCGCCGCCAAGGCGTCGGAGAGCTGGCGGGCCTCCTCGGCGATCTGCCACGTATAGACGCCGATATAGCCGATCGCGAGCAGGATCGAGAGCCAAACTCCGACCATGTAGATTTCCGGCAGCTGCAGCGGGTCTTCGGCGTCCCACGGCAGGTCGTAATGGACGAAGACCAGCACGGTCGCGCAGACCATGGCGAAAGTGCCGATCAGAAGCGTCATGCGCGGCGGCAGCGCGGTGGCCGAGATCAGCACCGGCCCGAGCAGCAGGAAGGCGAACGGGTTCTCCAGGCCGCCCGTGAGGTAGAGCAGTGCCGCGAGCTCGGCGATATCGAAGCCCAACAGCCAGGCGGCACGGTCGGGTTCGAGCCACTGCGTCTCGCGGAAGCCTAAGCGCAGCGCCACATTGAGCAGCGCCGAGAGCGCGATGACGGCGAGGCAGGCCCAGATCGGAACCTCGAATTCGAGGCCGAAATGGACCACCAGCACGGCGCCGAATTGGCCCAAAACCGCGAGCCAACGCAGGCGAACCAGCGTATCCAGCCGCACATTGCGCGGCCGATCATTGATCCGTGGCAGACCGAACATGGGCCGTAATGTAGCGGCTCGAAGGCCCAATCCAAACCGGCAAGGTGACGCTGGCGCTCCGCCTCCCGATGGGCGAAACTGGGCCAAACAATCCTGCCAGGAGTGACGCCATGGCCTATGAGCTCGATCAGTTCATATCGGACTGCCGGTCCATCCTTTCGCGCGATCCCGGCCCCGACGGGCGCGAGCAAGTGCGCACGCGGCTCGAGCAGCTGCTGCAAAATCCGGATTTCGTCCGCAAGCATTGCGAGGACGCGCCGCGCGGCTTGCATGTGCTCTACGAGGACCCGAAGCTCGGTTTCCAGGTCCTCGCCCACATCAACGACAAGGCGCGCGTGTCGCCGCCGCACGACCACGGCGCGTCCTGGGCGATCTACGGCCAGGCCACCCATTACACCGACATGATCGAATGGGAGCGCGAGGACGACGGCGACGACGACGCGCATGCCAAGCTCAAGCCGGTGAAGAAATACCGCCTGACGCCCGGCAAAGCCGGCATCTATCAGGACGGCAAGATTCATTCGATCGACTATCCCGACTATTCGCGCTTCGTCCGCGTCACCGGGACCAACCTCGACAAAATCAATCGCGTGCGCTTCGACCTCAAGACCGGCGACGTGCATCCGCATGACGCCGCAGCAGGCGACGTGACGCGTTCAATTAGTCCCTCCGACCTCCGGGCCATGACTCTGGGAGGGCGGCGAGCTTGCGCTCGTCGATGTCCGCGAGGAGTTGATCTTTTCGCAGCGCCACCTGCTGCTCGCACGCTCGATCCCGCTGAGCCGGTTCGAGTTGAGGTTTGCACAGCTGGTGCCCCGCCGTTCGACGCGCGTTGTGCTCTGCGACGACAATGACGGGCTTGCCGGGCGCGCTGCAGCGATCCTTGCGCGCAACGGCTACACTGATGTGTCTATTCTCGATGGCGGCGTCGATGCCTGGGCAGCGGCCGGCTTCGAGCTGTTCTCCGGCGTCAACGTTCCAAGCAAGGCATTCGGTGAATTCGTCGAGCATGCAAATCACACGCCGAATATCACGGCGGAGGAGCTCGAACGCCTGCTGCGCGAAAAAGCCGATCTCGTCGTGCTCGACAGTCGCCCGTTCGACGAATATTCGCGCGTATCGATCCCAACCGCCACCAACGTACCCGGCGCGGAGCTGGTGCTGCGCGTGCGCGATATCGCGCCTTCGCCGGATACTATGGTGGTGGTCAATTGCGCCGGCCGCACCCGCAGCATCATCGGCGCGCAGTCGCTGATCAATGCCGGCGTGCCGAACAAGGTGGTGGCGCTGCGCAACGGCACCATGGGCTGGAGCCTCGCCGGCTTTGCCTGTGACAACGGCAAGAACCGACGCGCGCCGGAGGTTTCCGCCGACGCCCTGGCGTGGGCGCAAAAAGCGGCGCAGCGGGTCGCGCAGGATTGCGCTGTCGAGCGCATCGACCACCGGACGCCTCGAAGCCTGGCGCAACGATGCCGCCCGCACGTTTTATCTGTTCGATGTGCGCGATCCGGCCGAGTATGCGGCGGGCCACGTGGCCGGCGCTATTTCGGCACCCGGAGGCCAGCTCGTGCAGGCGACGGATCAATATGTCGGCACGCTCGGCGCCCGCATTGTCGTCGTCGACGATGCCGAGGTGCGCGCGGCGATGACCGCGTCATGGCTCAGCCAAATGGGTTGGAAGGATGTTTTCGTTTTAGCCGAAACCGGGACCGAAACCGATTGGCCGGTCACGCCGGTGCTGGAAAGCGAGAGCTCCGGAGCGTCGTCGATCGACGTCGCCACGCTGCGCGAGCTGCTTTCGAGCAATGCGGTAACCGTCGTCGATCTTTCGCCGAGCAGGGACTATCTGGCGGGTCATATCCCTGGAGCGTGGTTCGCGATCCGGACCCGGCTCGAACGGGCACTGCAGAAAATCCCGCACCGCGACATGCTGGTGCTCAGTTCCGAAGACGGCGCACTGGCGCGTTTGGCGGTCGCGGAAGCTGAGGCGCTGGTTGATGTTCCGGTGCGCTGGCTTGCCGGAGGTAACGCCGGGTGGCGAGCTTCGGGCTTTGCGCTAGCGACGCCAGCCCTTATGGCCGACGAAGCGGTCGATCAATGGCGCAAGCCCTACGAACGCTCAGGCGATACCAAAGCGGCAATGAACGAATATTTGGCCTGGGAGATTGACCTGTTGCCGCGCATCGATCGGGACGGTTCGATGACGTTCTCCTCTCACTAGACCACCCGCTGGTCAGCATCCGTTCTTCGCCCAAGCGAGCGCGCGCTCGAGACGGTCGTTGCCCCAGAACAACTCTCCGTCCGCCGTCATGAAACTCGGCGCGCCGAAAATGCCGAGCCGCTGTGCCTCCTCAGTCTGCGCACGCAGTCTGGCTTTGTTCGTGTCCGTTCGCGCAGCATCAAGCACCGGCTCCGGCTCGACGTTCAGTCGCGCGAGTATATCGCTGAGGACCGCGACGTCATCGATCTGTCGGCCCTCGCAGAACTCCGCCAGGAATACGGCTCGGCAGAACTGCTCGCCCCAAGACTGCTCGCCCCAAGACTGCTCACTCGAAGACTGCTCACCCGAAGCCGTGCCGAGTCCAACCAACGCGACGCGTGCAGCGAGCAGGCTGTTTTGCGGAAACGGCTCCGGTCGCCGGAATGACAATTTGAGTATCCGCACACAGCCGCTCAAGATCGCGCCACATATTGCCGCCCTTGACGACATAGAGATTGAAAGGCGAGGTGCTCCAGCCCTGTGCTTGGAACACCGGTCCAAGCAGAAACGGGCGAAAGCGCACCGTGACGCCAGCCTCGCGCGCTAGCGGCGCGATCCGCATCGCCGCCGGGTAGGAGTAGGTCGAGGCAAACTCGAACCAGAAGTCGAGCACAGACGGCATCAGCATATTATGCTAGTTCTCCGCGTGAAGTGCACCGGGTAGATGCCGGAGCCCTTTTATGATGCCGAGGCTGACGTATTGAATCGGATCGAGGGCATGGGCTTCCGGCTTCCACCATTGAGTTCACTCCGGGTCTTCGAAGCTGCCGCCCGTCACAACAGTTTTCGGAAAGCCGCCGACGAACTAAACCTTACTGCAAGCGCCGTCAGTCACGGCATCCAGACGCTGGAGAGCTGGCTTGGTGTCGTGCTTTTCCATCGCGAAAAGCGAGGATTGCGGCTTACCGGCGCCGGCGAGATTTATGCGCCCTTGGTCAATCACGCTCTGAGCCTTCTCGCCAAGGCCACCGACCAGCTCCCCGGCCGCAAGGCGACAGGGACGCTGTCGCTCAGCAGTGCACCAACATTTGCCAACAAGATTTTGCTGCCGCGCCTGGAAAAGTTCGCCGCGCAATTTCCGGATATCCGCGTGACGATCGACACTTCGCCCCGCCTGGTGGACCTCACGCTCGACGATTTCGATATCGCCATCCGCTTCGCATCGACGAAGAAGCCGGCGCCGAACTGGACATTGTTGGGGGTGGAGAAACTGATGCCGGTCTGCAGCCCAAGCCTGAAGAAGCAATTCGGCGCTGCATCGGATGCCAGCCTGCTGTCGCGGGCGCCGTTGATCCACGTCACGTCCGTCTCGACCGACTGGAGTCACTGGTTTCAGGGCGATTGGAATGTAGCGCCCATTGTCAATCGACAGCGGACTTCGCGTCGACACCATGCAGATGGCGTTGGACGCCGCCAAGCGCGGTTTCGGCATCGTGCTGGGGCCGTCGTCCGCTGGTCGATGACGATATCGCTAGTGGCCGTCTGGTGCCGCTGGCCGGGCAGATGATCCCGAGCGGCAGCGGCTATCGCTGGTGACGTCGCAAACGGACTTTCAGAAGCCCGAAGTCAAGCTGTTCCGGGATTGCTTTTGTCCGAGCTCGGACCCGAGACTGAGCATCGTAAGTCCGCGCGTTCAGGTTCGCGCACCGTGCAAAGCCCAACCCGATAGCGCCCACTTTCCCGAGGCTTCAATCTGTCATGGTCGGCCGGCGTGGCAGCGCTCATGACTCTAACACGGCGGCAAGCGCGAAACCGGTTTCTCGACAATCGGAATGTTGATCAGCGCCGAGAGGACACCGAACAGATCGCCAGCCACCACACTGGATCGTAGGAGCCGTGCGGTCGAACACGATGCCGCCAAGTAGTACGCCAAGGAAACCGCCAACCTGATGGCTAAAGAAGGCAAAGCCCGACAGTGTCCCCAGCCACCGCGTGCCGAACATGACCGCAATGATGCCGTTCGTCGGCGCACGGTTGACAGCCACATCAGGCCCATGGCCGCGCCGAACGCGATAGAGGAGAACGGCGTCACCGGAAACGAAATGAACACGAAATGGCAGCCGCGCGTACGAAATAAATGATCGAGAGCAGGTAGCGCTTCGGCATGCGGTCGCCAAGCCAGCCGGAGGTGACCGACCCTACGATATTGAACAGCCCGATCGTCGCGAGCGTCCAACCGCCTACTGTCGCAGAGAGACCGCGATCGACCAAATAAGCCGGCATATGCACCGTGATGAACGCAAGCTGAAACCCGCAGGTGAAAAATCCAAGCACCAGCAGTGTCGTAGGAGCGGTGAGCGAATGCCTCGCCAAGCGCTTGCCGCAGCGATTGCTGCGCAGCCTCTCTGTCCCGCCCGTCGTCGGGGTCGCCAGCGCCAGCGACAGCGGCAGCACGGCAAGCGAGCACACGGCGAAGATCATCGAGTGTCTGTTGCCAGCCAACGTGTCCATGAGCGCGACAGCGATCGGGGAATAGAGGAATTGCCCGAACGAACCTGCCGCCGTGCCAAATCCGTAGGCGCGCGAACGCCACTCCTGCGGCAACAACTTTCCGAACGTCGCCACAACGATCATGAACGAAGTACCGGAAAAGCCAAATCCAATCAGCACGCCGGCCTAACATCGAGCGCCGCGGCGCTGTTCGCATGCGACATGAGCGCGAGGCCTGCGGCATACATCAGCCCGCCACGCAGAACACCCGACTTGTGCCGAACCGGTCGGCGATGATCCCCGCGAGTGGTTGGCCGATGCCCCAAAGCAGATTCTGCAGCGCCAACGCGAAGGCGAACACTCGCGGCCCCAGTGACTGGTGGCCGACATCGGCGTCAGAAAAAAGCCGAGCGACGAACGCGGCCCAAAGCACATGAGCGAGATCAAGCAGCCGAAACCGATGATCAGCAATGGCGTGCGCCACGTGCCGCCCGCGGCGCCGGATTGTGAAGGATTGAGCCGATTATCGATACTGGTCACTGACACCTCGGTAACGGAGTGGGTTTCGAAAAGCGACGCAGCATAAAGCGTCATCCATTACGAACGCCCGCTGAAATTTTCTAATCTCACGGATAGTCTTTCTCGTCTGTGCCAAGTTTGCCCCTCATTCACACCGCCATTTCCAGCAGGATTTCCGCGAGCCGCTCCGGCATGTCGACCATCACATCGTGGCCGCTCGGCACTTCGTAGCTGCGCCACGACGAATCGGATCGCACCTCGCCCAAGGCGCGGTCGAATCCCGGATTGGCGTAGCTCTTGGCGCGGATATAGCTCTTGCGCGCGATGCGATCGCGCGCGCCGCTGAGTGCGATCTTGTCGGTGAAGGTCGCGATCGGCTGCCCGACGCATAGACGATCCACCCAGGCACGGTCGGCTGCGTTGACGCCGAAGGCTTCCGCGGCCCGCGGCGGGATGGCGATGTCGCCGCGTTGCAGCGCGTTGCGGATGCCGTCCTGCACGGCGGTCCCGGTCAGGTCGAGCGCGCTCTCGCCGTTGCGCGGCACGAACGCGTCGAGGAACACGATGGAGCGGATCGCCGGCGCCATCTGCTCGGCCACGCCGGAAATGACGAAGCCGCCGTAGGAATGGCCGCACAGCACGACGTCGCTCAAGTCCCTCCCATTTCATCACGTTGACGACGTCGGTGATGTGCGTTTTCAGGTCGATGCCATCGCGCAGCAGATGCGATCGCTCGCCGAGCCCGGTCAGCGTCGGCGTGAAAACCACGTGGCCGCCGCCGCGCAGCCGGTCGGCGACGCGCTGCCAGCACCAGCCGCCGTGCCAGGCACCGTGGACGAGGACGAACGTGTAGGCCATCGAACTCTCCTCAAGGATGCCAGGCGGCCTCGGTGGCGCTCGTCTCGACGCCGTCGTGCCGCGCCTTTCGATCACTTTCATCAAGGCGCGCAACACCTCGGCGACGCCGTCGCCGCTGACGGCGGAAACCACGAGCGGCGTTTTCTTTGCCGCGCGCTTGAGCCGCGCGACTTGCTGCTTGATGTCGTCGGCGCTCATCGCATCGGCCTTGCTCAGCGCCACGATCTCCGGCTTGTCCGTCAGGCCATGACCGTAGGCGGAAAGTTCCGCGCGCACGGTCTTGTACGCGACACCCGCATCCTCGCCGGTGCCGTCGACCAGGTGCAACAGCACGCGGCAGCGCTCGACGTGGCCGAGGAAACGGTCGCCGAGACCGACGCCTTCATGGGCGCCTTCGATCAGGCCCGGAATATCGGCCAGCACGAATTCGCGGCCGCCGACGTCGACCACGCCGAGCTGCGGATGCAGGGTGGTGAACGGGTAATCCGCGATCTTCGGCTTGGCGGCGCTGACGGCGGCAAGAAACGTCGATTTTCCGGCGTTCGGCAACCCGACGACGCCGGCGTCGGCGATGAGCTTGAGCCGCAGCCAGATGGTGAGCTCGGTCGCCGGGCTGGCCGGGATTGGCGTGGCGCGGCGCGCGGTTGGTCGAGCTTTTGAAACGCGCATTGCCGAAACCGCCATTGCCGCCGTGCGCCAGCACGACGCGCTGGCCGAGTTCGGTGAGATCGGCGAGCAGCGTCTCGCCATCCTCCTCGTAGATTTGCGTGCCGACCGGCACCTTGAGCACCAGGTCGGCGCCGTTGGCGCCGTGGCGGTCCTTGCCCATGCCGCCGCGGCCGTTCTTCGCCATGAAATGCTGCTGGTAGCGATAGTCGATCAGGGTGTTGAGCCCGTCGACCGTCTCCGCCACCACATCGCCGCCATTGCCGCCGTCGCCGCCGTTCGGCCCGCCATATTCGATGAATTTCTCGCGCCGGAACGACACGCAGCCGTTGCCGCCGTCGCCGGAGCGAATGTAGACCTTGGCTTCGTCGAGGAACTTCATGCGGCCATTCCGTAGTCGTCGTGCGCTGGTCGCGCAATTCAAATCTCCGAGCCGCAACGTCGCTGCCAAAACAGCGAACGCTCCACGTCAAACCACGCGACTGACCTGCCCCCACGACTTCAGCGACGCCCACAGGCCGCGATCGAGCCGGAAGCGGTCGATCGGCGCCGCGGAATTGATGGCGCGGATGCGCGACAGCCGCACGCCGGTCCATTGGAAGCCGCATTTCTCCAGCACCCGGCGCGAGGCCGGATTGTTGACGCGGGCGCCGGATATCAGCGTTTCATGCTCGAGGTCGCCGAAGGCGTGATCGATCAGGGCGCGCGCGGCCTCGGTGGCAAAGCCGCGGCCCCAATAGGGCACGCCGAGCCAGTAGCCGAGCTCGGGCCCATCCTCACGCAGGTCGACGCTGCAGACGCCGATCAGCGTGCCGTCGAGCGTGACGGCGAAGCACGCTTCGCCTTCGCGCTTGTTGACGGCGGCGATGAACTGCTCGGCGTCCTCGATAGCGTAAGGATGCGGAATCCGCGCCGTATTTGCGGCGATGCGGCGATCGTTGGCGAGTGTCGCAATCGCTTTGCCATCGCTGCGGCGCGGTGCGCGCAGCTCAAGCCGCGCGGTGGCGAGCACGGGAACGACGTCGTCTCGCCGCGCCTGCGTAAAAACCTGTTCCGAGAGAGTCATGGCATGGCTCCATCAAAAACCGAAAGGGGGACCGGCATGCCGGTCCCCCTTATCTCGGAGCCCATTCGGGTCCGCCGGGCGACTGGATGCCGGCAGACCTCATATGATCCACCGTGTTACTGGGCCTGAGCCTCCGACATCGGAAGTACCGATACGAAGACGCGGCCTTTGGCTTTGGTACGGAACTCGATCTTGCCGTTGATTTTCGCGAACAACGTGTGGTCCTTGCCGATGCCGACATTGCGGCCCGGATGCCATTTGGTGCCGCGCTGGCGCGCGATGATGTTGCCGGCCACCACCTCTTCGCCGCCGAAAATCTTGATTCCCAGCCGCTGGCCGCCCGAATCGCGGCCGTTGCGTGAGGATCCGCCTGCTTTCTTATGAGCCATCGCTGGCCTCCGAACCTTTCTTGCTTCCTAGCTATACAGCAAAAGTGACAAAAGCATCACCACCCTGCATCATTTCTTTGGTTTGCCCTTTGGCTTGCTCTTGGCTTCGCTCTGGCCGCCGGCGCCTTGGCTTTGGCCTTCGGCGGCTTCTTGGCCGGAGCTTTGCGTTTCGTCGCCGTGGCGCCTTCCGGCCGCCGCAGTTTCGCCAGCCTCTGCGCCGGCTTCGGCCGCAGGCGCCGGAGCGCGTTTCGGCCGCGGCGGCGCCGTCTTGTTGGCCTTCTTGCCGTCGGTCAGGATTTCGGTGATGCGGATCAACGTGAATTCCTCGCGGATAGCCGCGCTTGCGCCGCGAGTTCTTGCGCCGGCGTTTCTTGAACGCGATGATTTTCGGCCCGCGCGCCTGATCCAGCACCTCGGCCGCAACCGTGGCGCCGGCGACCGTGGGCGCGCCCAGCGTCACGCTGTCGCCGCCGACGACGAGCACCTCGCCGAACTCGACGATCTCGCCCGGCTCGCCCTTGACCTTGGCGACCTTGAGCACATCTTCGGCGGCGACCCGGTACTGCTTGCCGCCCGTCTTGAAGACCGCGAACATCTTTTTCGTCCTCG
Source organism: uncultured Alphaproteobacteria bacterium (assembly GCA_963831975.1). GTDB lineage: Bacteria > Pseudomonadota > Alphaproteobacteria > Rhizobiales > Xanthobacteraceae > BOG-931. Next base: position 72,761 of record CAWHSO010000001.1, on the reverse strand, counting down.
TGTTCGATCCCGGTGCTCGGATTTTTGCGTCCGGACCGGCTTCTTGCAGTCGTTTCTGCTGATGGTTACCGGCGCGGGTCGGCCTAGGGCCGCACCGAAATGCGCTGGAACCGGCGTCCTTATGGCGGGAGCCCTAGCCCCTTGTCAAGAAAAGCATATACCGGCCGCAGATGCGGCGCTATGTCCCTTGCAGAACCCATGCCGGTTGGCGTTCCTTTAAGGCGCAATACAGGTTCGGCAAGGCCCGGTCGCGGCCGAGAGAATCGACGCCGATGACAATATGCTGTCACGCCGCACCTTGCTCGCCGTCACGCTGCCGGCATTTCGCAGCCGGCATGGCGCGGGCCGAAGATGCCGAGGACTATCCGAGCCGGCAGGTCACGTTCATCGTGCCGTTCGCGCCGGCCGGCGGCACCGACATCCTGGCGCGCATGCTCGGCCAGAAGCTCGAACAGCGGCTCAACAAATCGTTCGTGGTCGAGAACCGTCCGGGCGCCGGCACGGTGATCGCCACCAACTTCGTCGCCAATTCGCCGCCCGACGGCTACACCATCGCGATGACGGTGTCCTCGCTCGCCATCGACGTGACGCTGTACAAGAAGCTGCCCTACGATCCGGCCAAGGATTTGGCGATGGTGGCGCTGATCGCCTCGGTGCCGTTCGTGCTGGTGGTCAGCCCATCGCTGCCGGTCACCAGCGTCGACGATCTCATCAAGCTCGCCAAGCAAAGACCGCTGAGCTACGGCTCCGGCGGCATCGGCGCGTTCCATCATCTGGCCGCGGCGCTGTTTTGCAGCATGGCCGGCATCAAGATGACGCACGTGCCGTATCGCGGCACGGCGCCGGCGCTCAACGATCTGCTCGGCGGCTATATCCAGCTCATGTTCAGCGATCTCGGCCCGGCGCTGCCGCTGATCAACGCCGGCAAGGTGCGGGCGCTGGCGGTGACCACGAAAGATCGCTTCGCCACGCTGCCCGACGTTCCGCCGCTCGCCGACGCCGGCGTGCCGGGCTACAACGCCGCCGCATGGCAGGGGGTCATCGCGCCGGCGAAAACGCCCAAGGACATTCTCAACAAGCTCAACAGCGAGCTCAATGCGATCGTCGCGCTCGACGAGGTGCGCGCACGCATGAACGATCTCGGCATGCTGCCGATCGGCAAAGGCTACGCCCGACGAATTGCAGCGCTTCCTTGCAGTCGGAAATCGTGCGCTGGGGCAAGGTCGTCGAGGCGGCCGGCATTGCCGGGTCCGAGTGACGACTTGGCCGCGCCGTCCGCACAACCGGACATCGATCGCCAGCTTCCCGTCGGCGACGAGATTTTTCTCGATCATGTCGCCCATTTCGTTCACGACGCCGAAGCGGCGCGCCGCGCTTTTGCGCGCTGCGGCTTTGCGCCGACGCCGGTCTCGATCCAGGTCAGCCCCGATCCCGCCGGCGGCGTGAGCCCGACCGGAACCGGCAACGTCACCGCCATGTTTTCGCGCGGCTATATCGAGGTGCTGTTCAAGACCTCCGATACGGCGCTGAGCCGCGAATTCGATGCGGCGCTCGCGCGCCACGCCGGACTGCATCTCGCCGCCTTCGCGGTCGCCGACGCGGAGAAGGCGCACCAGCGTCTCGCGGCAAACGGCTTTCGCGGTCCGGCCGCTGGTGCACATGCAGCGCCCGGTCGAGACCGAAACCGGCCCCGGCACGGCGGCCTTCACCATTGCGCGCGTCGAACCCGGCGTGATGCCCGAAGGCCGCATCCAGATGCTGACCCATCACACCGAGCAGGCGGTGTGGCAGAAGCGCTGGCTGACGCATCCGAACAGCGCCATCGGCCTGATCGACGTCGTCATTGCCGTCGCCGACGTCGAAGAAGCCGCGCAGCGCTTTGCGCGTTTCACCGGCCGCGCGGCGACGCGGACGCCCGGCGGCGCACTGCTGCGCCTCGACCGCGGCGGCGTGTATCTCGTCAGCCATGACAGAGCGACGGAAAAACTGCCGGAGGTGGCGATCACCACGCTGCCGTTCATGGTCGGCTATGCGCTACGCGTGCAATCGCTCGCCGCAGCCGAGGCGGCGATCGATCGCGCCGACCTCGAATGGCGCGCCATCGAAGACGGCATCGTCGCGACTTTTCCCGACCGAGCTCGGCGAGGGCGCGTGGTTTTTCGTCGAGCGCGCCGACGGCGCTGCCGTGGCGGCGCTGATTTTTTATTCCGCCGGCACCTTCTCGGCTTCGGCCGGGACGACTTCCTTCACCGCGCCGCGCCAGCCGTTGTGCGTCAGGTCGAAGATGATGCCGTCCGGATTCTTGTATTTGACCTCGTAGAAGGCGTTCGGATTGTCGTCGGGCCGGCCGCCGAAATAGGTGGCGCCCGCATCGGTCGCCTTCTTGGCGGCTCTCTTCGAGATTGTCGACCCACATGCCGAAATGCACGAGGCCGTGATAGCCCTTGTGGAAGCCCGGAACGTCGCCGTCGTATTTCAACAGCGCCACGTTGATCGGTGCCGTCGGACACGTAGCAGCCGATGCCGGCCTTGCCGACGCGCTTCATGCCGAAGGCTTCCTCGAAGAATTGTGCGGCCTTGTCCGGATCGGGAACGGACAGCGCGATGTGACGAAGCCGTGCAGCCATGGGAATCTCCCGTTTGTCGAATTGCGGCCGGATTCGGCGAGGTATTGGCGGCCAGCATCCTCCCGCCGCCTGAAAAGGCGTCAAGCGTCGTGCAGAACGCGCTATTGCGGCTGAATCCCGGCGCTGACGATGACGTCGTGCCACTTCTTGAGATCGGCTGCGATGCGGTCGGCGAGTTGCTGCGGCGTGCCCGGCTGCGGCCTCGACGCCGAGCTTCGCCAGCGCGTCGACGGCGTCGCTGTCGCGCAGGATCGCATTCACCTCGGCGTTGAGCCGCGTCACGATCGGCGCCGGCGTGCCGGCCGGCGCATAGATCGCCTGCCAGAGCACGCTTTCGTAACCGGGCAGGCCGGATTCCGCGACGGTTGGCACATCCGGCAAGCGCCGGGCTTCGTTGCGGCCCGGTGACCGCGATGGCGCGCACCTTGCCGTCGCGGATCAGCTGCAAAGTCGGCGGTATGGTCGCGAACGCCATGTCGACGCGGCCGGCGATGACGTCGAGAACTTCCTGTTCCGCTGCCGCGATAGGACACCGGCGTCAGCTCGATATTCGCCATCTTGGCGAACAGGACGCCGGCGAGATTGGCCAGCGTCGCCGGACCGGCCTCGGCGAAGGTGAGCTTGCCGGGCTTCGGCCTTGGCCGAGCGCGATCAACTCCTGCACGTCTGCGCCGGCACGCCGGGATAGCCGCGCAAGCACGAACGGCGAAGCGCCGATCATCGAGATCGGCGCAAAATCCTTGAGCGGATCGTAGGTCGGCTTGGCCATCAGGCTCGGCGACAAGCGTATGCGTCGAGGTATTGGCCAGGCCGAGCGTGTAGCCGTCGGCGGCGGCGTGCGCGACCGCTTCGGTGCCGAGATTGCCGCTGGCGCCGGGACGGTTCTCGACCACGAGCTGCTGGCCGAGCCGCTCGCCAAGCTTTTGCGCCACGATGCGGGCGACGATGTCGGAGCTGCTGCCGGCCGGGAACGGCACGATCAGATGGATCGGCCGGTCGGGCCAGCTTGCCGATTGCGCCGCGGCGTGCGTGCAGCCGCTGCCAGCGTCATCAGCAGTGCAACAAACGCCACGCGCCTCATCGCCGTCCCCATTCCATCACGCAATCGCGTCGGCTTCCCGCAAGCTCTCGAACAGCGCCGTGCGCAGCAGATATTGGCGCGCCAGCGCCGGATCGTCCGCGGTCCGGCGCAATTCGTCGTGGTTGCGCTGCCGCACCGCCGGATCCTTCTCGGCCAACAGTCTTTTGTTGCGCATGGTCTGCGCCTGCGTGTGCGCGACGGCGACATGGCGGCGCTGGCGCTCGTAGCGGTCGAGCACGCTGTCGTCGGCTTCCCTGCGCGCGATGGCGATGAGCTTGTCGGCCAGATTGATCGCGTCGTGGATGCCGCGAGTTCATGCCCATGGCGCCGATCGGGCTGTTCACGTGGGCGGAATCGCCGGCCAGGATGGCGCGGCCGACGCGGAATTTCTGCGCGACGCGCTGGTGCACGACATAAAGATTGCTGCCGACGATGTCGAACGGCTTGCCGGTCGGCAGGAAGCTTTGCAGCTTCGCCTGCAACGCTTCCGGCCGCATCAGTTCGAGCTCGTCGGCGCGCGGATCGGTCGGGAAATGCACGCGCCAGCGGTCGGGCGGGCCTTTCCAGTGAAACAGGTTCGACCATTCCGCCGGATCGGAAATGTAATTGCGCTCGGCGTAGCCGTGCCGGCGGAAGTCGTAGGCGACTTCGATGTTCAGCGTGCGGTCGTCGTAGGTGAAACCCTCGAACGCGATGCCGAGGTCCTTGCGCACGATGCTGCGCGCGCCTTCGCCGCTGACCAGGTAGCGGCCCTCGATCGTCTCCTCCTCGCCGGCGGATTTTTCACGCGCGCCCGCACGCCGTCGGCGTCCTGCGTGAACGCGATGAATTCCGTCGACAGGCGCAGGTCGATATTGGGATGCGCCTTGGCCATCGCCAGCGCCTCTTCGACGATCTTGATGCGCTCGCATTGCAGCACGTAGGGAAAGCGCGTGTCGTTTTTCAGATGAACGTGATCGAACGCGGCGATCAGCTTGCCTTCGTGGCGGTCCCAGTAATGAAACACCGGCGCGATGATGCCGCGCGGTTCGAGCTTTTGGTAAAGCCCGAGCCGGTCGAGCATTTCCAGGGTGGCGGGATGATTGGTGCCGGCGCGCGGCACCTGTTCGAGGAAATTATCGTCGCCCAGCGCCTCGACGAGGCAGACTTCCTGGTCGGCCTGCGCCAACGCCAGCGACAGGCACAGGCCGACGGGGCCGGCGCCGATGACGACGATGCGATCGGGATAGGTGGCCAATTACGCCTTCGCCGTCACTTCCTTGGTGGCGCCGGCCCAGCCGTGATGGGTCAGGTCGAACACCACGCCGTCGGGATCGCGATATTTTGCCTCGTAGAACGAATTCGGCGAGGTCGGCCGGCCGGCGAGATAAGTGCCGCCGGCTTGCGTGACCTTCTTCTCCGCTTCGTCGAGATCGTCGACCCACATGCCGAAATGATAGAGGCCGGGCTTCTCGTTGCCCTCGGTCTTGAGCAGCGCGACGTTCATCACGCCGTCCGACATATAGATGCCGCGGCGCGCGGTGCCGGCCCGCGTCATGCCGAAGGCCTGCTCGAAAAATGTCGCGGCTTTTTCCGGATCGGGAACGATGATGGCGATGTGGCGAAGCCTGGTAGCCATGAGCCGTCTCCATTGTTGGTTTTCGGCATTAGAGCATGATCCGGAAAAGTGGAAACCGGTTTTCCGAAAAGATCATGCTCCATCAAAATGCTAGAGCAAAATCGCTTCAATTCGAAGCGATTTTGCTCTAGGGGATGGCGCACCATAGTCAGCAGTGCGATATTTGCAAAGGCTTGCCTTCTCGCAGCACCCCCTTCGCCAAAGACATGTGAGAGCAAGTTTGCACACGCCGAGCGACATAAAGACATCCTGGCCGGACGCGATCTACGGCCATTTCCGCCGCGTCGGCGTCCGCCAGGTCGGCTATGTGCCGGATGCCGGCCACAGCCGGCTGATCGCAGCTGTGCCAGGCCGATAACTCCATCGCCGACGTGGTGCTGACCACCGAGGAGGAAGGCGTCGGCCTTGTCGCCGGCGCGGCGCTCGGCGGCCAGCGCGCGGCGCTGTTGATGCAATCGAGCGGCGTCGGCAATTGCATCAACATGTTTTCGCTGTTGCGCAATTGCGGCTTCGGCTGCGTCGTCCTGGTGACCATGCGCGGCGAGTTCGGCGAGTTCAATCCGTGGCAGGTGCCGATGGGCGCGATCACCGAGGACGTGCTGAAGCTCGCCGGCTTTCTCACCTATCGCATCGACGACGCCGATGCCGTCGATGACATCGTCGGCGCCGGCTGCGACATGGCGTTCGACGGCAATCTGCAGGTCGCGATCCTGCTGTCGCAACGGCTGATCGGCCGCAAGCAATGGACGCGATGATGCTCGACCGGCGCGAATTGGTGCGGCAGCTGCTGATCGACCGCGGCGATCTCCTCGTCGTCAGCGGGCTCGGCTCGGCGACCTACGACGTCGCCGCGGCCGGCGATCATCCGCTCAACTTCTATCTGTGGGGCGCCATGGGCGGCACCGCGATGATCGGGCTTGGGCTGGCGCTGGCGCAGCCCGAGCGCCGTGTCGCCGTGCTGACCGGCGACGGCGACATGCTGATGGGGCTGGGCAGCCTCGCCACCATCGGCGTCAAGCAGCCGAAAAATCTTGCCATCGTCGTGCTCGACAACGCCCATTACGGCGAGACCGGCATGCAGCCGAGCCACACCAATGCCGGCATCGATCTCGTCGCCGTGGCGCTTGGCTGCCGTTTCAAGCACGCCCGCGCGGTCTCGCGCATCGAGGAAGCCGCCGACGTGCGCAAATTGCTGCATACGGGCGAAGGCCCGATCCTGGTCAGTGCGCGCATCAGCGAAGAAGACGTGCCGCGCGTGCTGCCGATCCGCGACGGCCACGCGATCAAGCAGCGATTTATCGAGGCGCTGAACGGCGCCTGACACGCCTCCTCGAATACCGGTCATGGGCTGCGACAATTTTGCCGGCCCGCAAACGAGCTCGGGCCGCTGCGCTGACATTGGCATAAAAATCGTATAAACATGCCCCTATGGGGGCGTTACCGAGACTTCAGCCGGATAGCCGCGCCGGATCAATGCCGCAGTCCATTGAAAGGACTGCGAAAATGAACCGGAAGGCACGACGAGCGGCGGCCAAACAGGCCGAATCCGCGCTGTCGCCGGCTGCGGCCGACAGCCCTTTTCAAGCCGCCAAAGCCGACGATATTTACGCCGCGGCTATATCGCATTACCGCAAGGGCGAATTCGTCCAGGCGGAAAATCTTTGCCGCCTGGCGCTCAGCCGCGATCCCCGCCACCTGCGCAGTCTCGTGCTGCTGGGCGACATCGTGCAGCAGGGCGGCCGCAATAAACTCGCGGTGAAACTGCTCAGCCAGGCGCTCGAACTCGACCGCACCGATGCGGCGGCCCACGACAATATCGCCATCGCCTATCAGGCGCTCGGCCGCATGGACGAGGCGGTGACGCATTTCACCCATGCCATGGCGCTCGGGCTGCGTGATCCGGAGATCCTGGTCAAACAAAGCGCCGCGGTGACAGCGCCATTGAGGCGCCTCGCCGATGCCTGGCCGCGCCAGGTGCGGCTTGCCGAATTGCTCGGCGCGCAAGGCGCGAGCGTGATGGCGCGGGACGCCATGGTGCTGGCGCTGTTGCAGTCAAAGGTCGTCCACGACCTCGAGCTGGAGCGTTTGCTCACCGCGATCCGCCGCGGACTGTTGCAGCACGCGATCGAGGGCGATCCGCAACCGATCGATGAGGATGGCCTCGAAATCTTTTGCGCCCTGGCGCAGCAATGTTTCCTCAACGAATATGTCTTTGCGCTCGGCGACATCGAGCAGGCGGAGTTGCTGCAAGTGCGCGATCGTATTGTCGCCGCACTCGCCGCGGGCGCGGAGATTGCTCCGCTCGATCTGATCATCACCGCAAGCTATCTGCCGCTACAAAGGCTGCCGGGCGCGCCATCGCTGCTCGCGCGTGCGTGGCCGAATGCTATCGAACGGCTGTTGACGCAGCAGATCCGCGAACCTTTGGAGGAAGAAGACGACCGCAAGGATATTGCGGCGCTGACGCCGATCGACGACGCCGTTTCGCTGCAAGTGCAAAATCAATACGAGGAAAGCCCCTACCCGCGATGGACCGCGGTTCCGCAAATCGAGCCGACCACGGTCGTGCACTTTCTGCGCGACCGGCTGAACATCGTGCCGCTGTCGTGGCCGCAATCGACCGTCGGCGTCGACATTCTGATCGCCGGCTGCGGCACCGGCTCGCATTCGATCGACAGCGCACTGCGATTTCCGAAAGCGCGCATATTGGCAATCGACATCAGCCGCGCCAGCCTGGCTTACGCCCGCAGGAAATGCCGCGCCTTGGACCTGACCAATATCGAATACGGGCAAGCCGATATTCTCAAGCTCGCCGCGCTCGGCCGGCGCTTCGACGTCATCGAGACGGTCGGCGTGCTGCACCATCTGGCCGATCCAGCGCAGGGATGGCAGGTGCTGCTTTCACTGTTGCGCCCGCACGGCCTGATGCTGGTCGGCCTCTATAGCGCCACCGCGCGACAATCGCTGGCCGCGGCACGCGCTTTCATCGCCGAACGCGGCTATCGCGCCACGGATATCAGCGCCTGCCGGCAGGAGCTGATCCAACGCTTCGGCATGCCGCCGTTTCGCGATTTCTCCTCGACCAGCGGCTGCCGCGATCTGTTGTTCAACGTCATGGAGCACCAGTTCACGATTCCGCAGATCGGAGAATTTCTGGACGCCAACGGCCTGACGTTTTTAGGCTTTGAGCAGCTTCCGCCCGACGTGCTGCGGCAATTTCAGCAGCAATTTCCGGATGCCGGCGCTTTGCGCGACCTCGGATCGTGGCATGCCTTCGAGCAATTGAACCCGCTGACCTTCGGCAACATGTATTTCTTTTGGGTGCAGAAGCAGCGCGCGAACTGATTTTGCGCGTCAGCGCCGCGCCGCGACCTTCACCGCCTCGATGATCTCCGGATAGGCGGCGCAGCGGCAGAGATTGCCCGAGAGATAATGAACGATATCGTCGTCGCTCGGGTTGGGATGTTCCTTCAGCAATTGATGCACCATGAGCACGAAACCCGGCGTGCAGAAGCCGCATTGGAATGCGCCGCAATCGATGAAGGCTTGCTGCACGATCGAGAGCGCGCCATTGGCATCGAGCGATTCGACGGTGGTGACGCTCTTGCCGTCGACCCAGGTCGCGAAATAAAGGCAGCCCGACACCGCCTTGTCGTCGACCAGCACGGTGCAGCAGCCGCACAGGCCCTGGCCGCAGCTTTCGCGCGCGCCGAACAGGTCGAAGCGCTGCAACAGCTCGACCAGGTTGCGATGCGGCTCGATGTCGGCCGAGACCGCTTGGCCGTTGAGCGTGAAATTGATGGTTGCATGCTCATCATTCGTCCTCGAGTGGCTGGCCGGCTTGCGCGCGCAAGGCGCGCAGCACCGCTTCGGCGGTGATCGGCAGTTCAGTGATGCGGACGCCGACGGCGTCGTGGATGGCGTTGGCGATCGCCGGCGAGACGCCGAAAGTGCCGGACTCGCCGAGCCCCTTGGCGCCGAACGGGCCGGAATGCTGCTCGGCCTCGACCAAAACGTTCTCCATCGGCGGAATGTCGCGGATGCCGGGGATCTTGTAGTCGGCGAGCGACGCGTTGGTCACCTGGCCGCCGTCGAGCCGCATGTCTTCGGACAAGGTGAAGCCGAGCTGCATGATGGCGGCGCCGCTGAGCTGCGTGCGCGCCACGCCGGGATTGATCGGCTTGCCGCAATCGGCGGCGTTGACGAGCTTTGTCACGCGCACATGGCCGGTTTCGGTATCGACCTCGACCTCGACGCCGGCGCCGCCGATCATCCAGAACGGCGTGACGTTGTCCGACAGCCCGGTCTGCGCATCGGGCGATTTGTAGGTCGGCACGAAACTCGCCGTACCGATGACATTGCCGGCCTGCATGCCGTAGCGCTTCTTGAAAATCTCCGCCGGCGGATAATTGGTGCCTTCGGGCAGCCCGGCTTCGGCGGCAAGCGCGCGCAATTTCGTGCGCGCATCCTCGGCGGCGAGCCGCACCGCATTGCCCATGTGGAACAGCGAGCGCGAGCCGAGCGTGCCCATGTCGTAGGGCGTCACGTCGGTATCGGGATGGACGATGCGGATATCTTCGGAGTCCAGATCGAGCACCTCGGCGACCATCTGGGCGAATGCGGTGTCCGAGCCCTGCCCCATGTCGACGGTGCTGGTGTAGAGCGTCGTCGAGCCGTCGGCCGACACATTGACGATGGCGACCGACGTGGTCGGCGAGATCGAGGCTTTGAAACCGATGGCGACGCCCCGGCCGCGGCGAACGGTGCCGGTACCGCGATCGAACGGCGCGCTCCAGCCCATGCGCGCGGCGATTGTCTCGAGCACCTCGGCGATGGCGGCATCCTTCATGGCGGTGCCGCTCGCCTGCGGCCGGCCCTCGCGCAAAATGTTCTTGCGGCGGAATTCGACCGGATCGATGCCGAGCTCGCGCGCGATCAGGTCGGTGTGGCTCTCGTAGGCCCAGACCAGCTGCGGAATGCCAAATCCGCGCAGCGCGCCGGCCGGCGTGCGGTTGGTATAGAGCGAATAGGAATCGATGCTGATATTGTCGATGTCGTAAGGCCCCGGCGCGGTGAAACCGGATTTCTGCGTCACCCGCGGGCCGATATCCGCATAGGCGCCGCCGTTCCAAAACACCTCGCAGGCGCGCGCGACCACCTTGCCGTCCTTGTCGACGCCGCTCTTGATGCGGAACGTCGTCGGATGCTTGGTGATCATGTAGAACTGCTCTTCCATGGTCAGCGCGATCTTCACCGGCCGGCGCACCAGCATCGCAAGCGCCGCGACCAGCGCTTCAAGCTTGACATAGACCTTGGCGCCGAAACCGCCGCCGAGATACGGCACCTTCACCCGCACCCTATTTTCCGGCCAGCCGAACAGCCGCGCGATCTCGGTGCGCACGAAGGACGGCGTCTGGCTCGACGTGTAGATCGTCAGCGTGCCGTCACCGGGCTCGGCGACCGAGACGAACGGCTCGAACGGCAGATGCAGGCATTGCTGCGTCTTGAACGTGTGCTCGACGACACGCGAGCAGCGCCCGCCATGCGCCGCGTCGACGTCGCCGCGCCGCAAGTGATAGTCGAGCGCGATGTTGGTGCCCTTGCGGCCCTTGAGATGTTTCAGATCGGCAAACGTGCCGGCGGGTTTCAGCATGTCATGGACGACGATGTCGGGCTGCATCGCCGCGACTTCGTCATAGACCGCCGGCAGCTCGTCGTATTCGACCTCGATCAGTTGCGCGGCGCGCTCGGCGACATGCGGATCGCTCGCCAGCACGGCCGCGACCGGCTCGCCGACATGGTGCACCTTGTCGAGCGCCAGGATCGGCTGATCGTGAAATGCCGGACCGTAATAGGGCTCCGCGATCAGCTTGCGGATATCCTCGCCGGTGACGACGCGATGCACGCCCGCGACGGCGCGCGCTGCACTCACGTCGATGGTGCGGATGCGGCCGTGCGGCACCGTTGCGCGCGCGACCTTGCCGTAGAGCATGCCGGGCAGGCGCAGATTGTGCACATATTCGGTGCGGCCGGTGACCTTGGCGCGCACTTCGAGGCGCGGGATATCTCGCCCGACCTGCTTCATCGCCGCTCTCAATGCGCGCCTTCGGCCAACGCCTGGCGCACCGCGCGCCGCACATAGACCCGCAGCAGTTCGCGCTTGTAGGCGGCCGAGCCATGGGCGTCGGCGAGGATTTGCGCCTCGGCGGCGGCCGCTTCGCCGGCCCGCGCCAGCACAGCATCATCGGGCGCCGCGCCTTGCAGCGCTTTCTCCGCCGATGCCATGCGGGTGACTTTTTCGGTGGCGGCGCTGACGACGACGATGGGATCGTGGATCGTGCCGTCCTTATGCGCAAACGACACCGCAACGCCGAGCGCCGGCCAATCGTCGGCGGTGCGCGACGTGACTTTCATGTAGGCCGCCTTGCGTCCGTCGAGCGCCGGCACGGTCACCGCGGTGATCAGCTCGTTCTTGTCCAGAACGGTCTCGTAATAGCCGGAGTAAAGCGCCTCGACCGGCAGCTCGCGATTGCCGTTCGGGCCGGCGATCGAAACCCGCGCGCCGAGCGCGGCGAGCACCGGCGGCAGATCCATGTGCGGATCGCCGTGCGCCAGCGCGCCGCCGACGCGGGCGACATTGCGCACGCGCACGTTCGACAAGGTCCGCATCGCGCGCTTGAGCACCGGCAGGCGCGCCGCGACATTGGCGTCGTGCTCGACGTCGCTCAACGTCGCCATGGCGCCGATGCGCAAGGCGTTGCCGGCGACCGTGATGCGCGAATGCTCGGGCTCGATGCCGTGCAGGCAAATGAGCCGCGTCGGCTGGAACACGCCGGCCTTCATCATCAGCATCAGCGCGGTGCCGCCCGCGACGGCGCGGATCGTCGGCTCCTCCGGATCGAGCAGCGACATCGCCTCTTTGAGCGATTTTGGCTCCACCATTTCGAACGGAATCACGGGACGTGCTTCTCCCGGCAGGTTTTGTCGTCTCAGGCGTTGGTCACGCTCAGCACGTGATCGGCGATCTCGGCGCGGGTGCCGACCCAAATATCCGGCGACGTCATCGCCTGCTCGATGATGCGCTCGTAGAAATGCGCGCCGCGATGGTGGCCGAAGATGTGGGCATGGCTGGTGACGTCGATGATGCGCAGCTCGTCGTCACGGGCGCGGGCGATGCCGATCACCTCGTTGAACGATTCCAGCATCATGCGCGGCGGATGGCCGTATTTCATCGACGGCATGTCGTTGACGTCATAGGACAGCGGAATGGCGACGATCTTGTTGTTGCCGTGGTTGGCGACGTAAGGCAGGTCGGTGTCGAACACGTCGCCGTACCAGCGATAGCCGGCGTCGGCGAGAAGTTTTGGCGTGGTCAGCTTCGAGGTGCCGCGCGGCGACAGCCAGCCGACGATCTTTTGGCCCGAGGCTTTTTCGAGCAGCGCCGTGCAGCGTTCGATGTTCTTGCGCTCGTCCTCGTCGGACAAGAGCGCCGGGATCACGTCCATGGCGTAGGAGTGCGACAGCACTTCGTGGCCGCGCTCGGCGATGGCCTTGACCGTGTCGGGCGCGCGCTCGGCGATGACGGCGTTGGTCATCACGCTCGCCTTGGCGCCGTGGCGGGCGAAACCGTCCATCAGCCGGTGGATGCCGACCTCGACGCCGTAGGCGGCCCAGGAGATCGCCATGGTGTCGAGCACGCCGGCCGGGAGCGGATTGCCCATCGGGCTGATGCCGGGCGCTTTGCCGTCCGACCAGGCTTCGAGGCAGACATTGAAGACGACGGCGATGCGCTTGCCGTTCGGCCAGACCCAATTCGGCTGCTGCTTCATTCACGTCCCCGGCGGGCGCATATCGCCCGGATCGAGAACGAGTTTAATCACACTCGGGTTTGTCCCGTCGAGACGGCCATTACGCCGCGGCAGCGCGCGGGCTCATGATCCAGGCGCCGGCCACGACCAGAAGCGCAATCAGCGCGGGTGCGATGGCGAGCAGGAGGCTTACGGATGCGACCGCGGCCGTCGCGGCCCAGCCGATCGACGAGAAGGCTTCGGTGAAGGTCGCCACCCGCGAAGAGACCTGGCGGCGGCGGAATTGGCTGCGTTTGGCCTGGCTGCGGAACCAGAGCTGGATCGCGGTCGCCGCCGTGGTGGCGATGACGATGCCGCCGCTGGCGACCAGCGCGTGCCAGGGCGAGAGCATGGCGAGGACTGCGACCATCGGCGCGAATACGACAGCGATGACGCCGAGCACCGCTTCGACCTTGGCGCGCAGGATAAAACTTGCCGGCACCGGCGCGGTGGCGACCAGATCGGGCGCGTCCTCGCCCGAGATCGCGAGCCAGGCGAGACCGCCGGCAAGTTGGCCGGCCGCCATGACCAGAACCGGCACCAAAAGGTTATAGGCGCCGTTGCCGTCGTCAAAACTGCGCCACAGCAGCACGGCGGGCGGGATGAGATAAAGCATCTGCATGAAAGTCTGCGACACCAGCCACGGGTCGCGCCGCAGCAGCGTCCATTCCTTGCGGCGCAGGGCACGGCGCGGCGAAGTTTTTTTGAATGCGCCCTGCCGCCGTGTTTGACTGATGCGCGACGCTGCAGCACCGGCAGCCGCAGTGGCATATTCGCCGAAGCGCGGCGAGACCAGCGCGATGGCGGCTATGAGCAGCGCAAAACTCACGGCGAGCACGCCGATAAGCGCAAGCCAATCGCCCATCGCGGCGCGCGCCGGCCACCAGACGATGCTTGCCAGATCAGGCGCGTGAGTCAGTACGGCGTTCGACTGCAACACGCTGACCCGCGAGATCGTCCCATAGGACAAAATGGCCGCCACTTGCAGCCCGATCACGAAAGCGGCGCCGATCACCGCGGCGACGACTTGCGCCACAAGGCGCGTGCGCCTGGGACCGATGACACGGAACAGCGCCACCGTGAAGCCGACCGCGAGCGCGGCCGCAGCAGCCCCCATGGCCACGATCAGCCCGTAGGCGCCCATCCAGCGCAAGCCGCCGCGAACGACCAGGATATCGATGAACGGCGCGGCGAGCGGGATCGCCATCATGGCGACCGAAATCGCCACCGTGGCGATGCGCACGGCAAACAGCCGCTGCGCCGCAACCGGCGACGCCAGGATCAGATCGAGATCGGAGCGCGCATAAAACGCGCGCGTCATCGATTCCATGGCCTGCGAGATCATCAACAGCCACGACAGCAGGACACTCGCGGTGATCGTCACCAGCATCGACGTGTCGACCGGCGCATCGGCGTAACGGCCCACCATCCAATAGGCGACGAAGTGCATGAAGACCGCGAAGACGAGAATCGCGATGACGACGCGGCGCAGCCGTTCGCGCCGGCCGGCGGTGATCATGGACAGCCAATCGCGCCAGGCGAGCCGTGTCTCGTGCCGCGCGAACCAGACTGCGGTGCCTGGCGTCATGCCGCTTGCGCCTGCTCGGCCACCAGCGCGAGAAATGTGTCTTCGAGGCTGGCGCCGTCGCTCGCGCCGCCGTTCGTCCTGCCGGCTTGCAGCCGCAACTCCTCCAGCGTGCCTTCGGCGATCAGCTTGCCGTGGGCGATGACGCCGATGCGGTCGGCCATGCGTTCGGCGACTTCGAGGATATGCGTGGTCATGATGATGGTACCGCCGGCATTGACCCGCTCGCGCAGCACGCTCTTGACCTGGCGCGCCGAGCCGGCATCGAGCCCGGTCAGCGGCTCGTCGAGGATGATGACGCGCGGGTCGTGCACCAGCGCGCCGGCCAGCGCCACTTTCTGCCGCATGCCCTTGGAAAATCCCTCGCAGCGCTCGTGCGCGTGCGGCGCCAGATCGAGCCACGACAACAAATCCTGCGCGCGCTCCTCGGCCAGCGCCGGCGCGATGCCCCAAAGGCCGGCGACGAATTCGAGATATTCCCGCGGCGTGAGCTTGTCGTAGATCATCGGCTCGTCGGAGATCCACGCCATGATCTGCTTCGCCGCCACCGGATCGGCCAGCGCATCGATGCCGGCGACACCGATCGTGCCGGCGTCGGGCCGCAACAGGCCCGCGATCATGCGCAGCGTCGTGGTCTTGCCGGCGCCGTTCGGGCCGAGCAGCGCGTAGAACTCGCCGGTGCGCACCGTGAGATCGAGGCCGTCGACCGCGGGACGGTCGAAGCGTTTGACGAGACCGTGGATCTCGAGCGCGAACGGTTCTGGGGGCATGACGTGCTTCATGGCTTTGCGCTCACGCTAGCGGACAGAGGTTTCGACCTCGTGAATCCGAGACCGTGAATTTGCGGCATGTAATCAAAGCGTTATGCGGTCGATCTCGGCCAGATCGGTCGCCGACAAGACCCAGCCGATGGCGGCGATGTTCTGTTCCACCTGCTCCGGCCGCGTCGCGCCGGCGATGATGCTCGGAATGTACGGCCGGCTCGCCAGCCAGCTCATGGCCAATTCGAGCAGCGTGTGCCCGCGCCGGGCGACGAGGGCATCGAGCGCATCGACGATGCGCCAGTTGCGGTCATTGAGGAACTCGTCGGCATGGCGCGGCGGGTTCCTGGCAAGTCGCGTGCCGGCAGGCAACGGCGCGTTATGTTTGTATTTGCCGGTCAGCAGTCCGCTCGCCAGCGGAAAATACGGCAGCAGGCCCATGCCGTGCTTGCGCATGATCGGCAGGCGGTCTTTTTCCAGCTCGCGCTCCAGCAGGCTGTACTCATCCTGCGCGGTGACGAAAGAGGTCAGGCCATGGCGCTGCGCGACCGTCATCGCCTCTTCGAGCTGCGCGGCGGAAAGATTGGAGCAGCCGACGGCGCGGACTTTTCCGGCTTGCACCAGATCGTCGAGCGCGCGCAGCGTCTCCTCGATCGGCGTCTGCGCATCGGGCCGGTGCAGCTGATAAAGATCGATCCAGTCGGTCTTCAGTCGCTTCAAGCTCGCTTCGAACGCCTGCGCGATGTAGCGCCGCGACGCGCCGCGCAGTTTTCCGGCATCGTCCATCGCCAGGCCGAATTTCGTCGCCAGCACGATATCCTTGCGCCGCGCGCCCAAAACCTTGCCAAGAATCTCTTCCGAGCCACCCTTGTTGCCGTAGATATCGGCGGTGTCGATCAGCGTGATGCCGAGATCGAGCGCGCGATGAATGACAAGGCGCGAGGTTTCGAGATCGGTGCGGCCGCCGAAATTATTGGCGCCGAGGCCGACGAGGGAAACCTCGATGCCCGAATTGCCAAGCTTGCGTTTTTGCATTCCTGGCGTCAGCCGCTGACATTGAACGCCGCGATCGCCGCCATGTTGACCAGCTGCGCGTCGTTGGCCGACAGCGGCACGATCTGCACCGAGCGGTCGAGGCCGACCAGCATCGGGCCGATCACGGTGGCGCCGCCGAGCTCCATCAGCATCTTGGTCGAGATTGAAGCGGAGTGGAACGCCGGCATGATCAGCACGTTGGCGGGCCCCGACAGGCGGCAGAACGGATAGGCCTCGCGCAATTCCATGTTCAGCGCCACGTCGGCCGCCATCTCGCCGTCATACTCGAAGTCGACGCGCTGGCCGTCGAGCAGCCGCACCGCTTCCTGCACCCGCTCGGAGCGTTCGCCCTGCGGATGGCCGAAGGTCGAGAATGCGAGCAAAGCAAGCCGCGGCTCGTAGCCGAGCGAGCGCGCCACCCGCGCCGCCTCGATGGCGATTTCGGCAATCTCGTTGGCGTCGGGCATTTCGGTGACCGCGGTGTCGGCGACCAGCACGGTGTGGCCGCGCGCCAGCACCAGCGACACGCCCATGACGCGATGGCCCGGCTTCGGATCGATGCAGCGCCGCACGTCTTCCAGCGCCACCGAGAAATTGCGGGTGACGCCGGTGACCATGGCGTCGGCATCGCCGAGCGCGACCATGCAGGCGGCGAAATGATTGCGGTCCTGGTTGACCATGCGCTGGCAGTCGCGCTGCAGAAAACCGTGGCGCTGCAGCCGCTCGTAGAGATAGGACGCATAGGCCGAGTTGCGCGACGACATCGCCGCATTGACGATCTCGATGCCGCCGCCGAGTTCGACGCCGAGCGTTTCCGCCGTCTCGCGCACCCGGCGTTCGCGGCCGCACAACAGCGCGGTGCCGAGCCCCTGATGCACGAACGACGCCGCGGCGCGGATCACCTGCTCTTCCTCGCCTTCGGCAAAGACGACGCGGCGCGGCTGCCGGCGCAAGCGCTCGAACACGCGCTGAAATACGCCGGCGATCGGATCGCGCCGGCTGCGCAGCTGCGCGCGGTAGGCGTCCATGTCCCCGATCGGCTTCCGCGCCACGTTGGAGTCCATCGCCGCTTGCGCCACCGCGACCGGTATCTCGGAAATCAGCCGCGGATCGAACGGCACCGGGATGATGTAATCGGGGCCGTATTTCGGCCGCGTGCCATAGGCCACGGCGACTTCGTCGGGAACGTCCTCGCGCGCCAGATTAGCCAGCGCATGCGCCGCCGCGATCTTCATCTCCATGTTGATGGCGCGCGCCCGCACGTCGAGCGCGCCGCGAAAGATGTAGGGAAAGCCGAGCACATTGTTGACCTGGTTCGGATAGTCGGAGCGGCCGGTCGCCATGATGGCGTCGGTGCGCACGGCGGCGACTTCCTCGGGGGTGATTTCCGGATCGGGATTGGCCATGGCGAAGATGATCGGCTGCGGCGCCATCATCTTGACCATGTCCTGGGTCACCGCGCCCTTGGCCGAGAGCCCGAAGAACACGTCGGCGTCGATCAGCGCCTGCTCCAGCGTGCGCGCCGAGGTTTTTACCGCATAGGCCGACTTCCACTGGTTCATGCCGTCCTTGCGGCCTTCGTAGATCACGCCCTTGGTGTCGCAGAGGATGAGATTTTCCGGCCGGAAGCCGATGGAGCGCAAAAGCTCGAGACAAGCGATGCCGGCGGCGCCGGCGCCGTTGCAGACCAGCCGCGTAGAGGCGATGTCGCGGCCGGTGAGATGCAGCGCATTCATCAGGCCGGCGGCGGCGATGATCGCGGTGCCGTGCTGGTCGTCATGGAACACCGGGATGTCGAGCAGTTCGCGCAGCCTTTGCTCGATGATGAAGCATTCCGGCGCCTTGATATCTTCGAGATTGATGCCGCCCCAGCTCTTGCCGAGCACCTTCACGCAATTGATGAACTCGTCGGGATCCTCGGTCGAGACTTCGAGATCGATGGAATTGACGTCGGCGAAGCGCTTGAACAGCACCGCCTTGCCTTCCATCACCGGCTTGGCCGCCAGCGCGCCGAGATTGCCGAGCCCGAGAATGGCGGTGCCGTTGGTGATCACGGCGACGAAATTGCCTTTGGTGGTGTAATCGTAAGCCTTGGACTCGTCCTCGGCGATGGCCAGCACCGGCACCGCGACGCCCGGCGAATAGGCCAGCGACAGGTCGCGCTGCGTCGCCATCGGCTTGGTGGCGACGACTTCGAGCTTGCCGGGGCGGCCTTGGCTGTGAAACAGCAGGGCTTCCTGGTCGGTGAAAGTCGGGCGGTTGGCGCTGCCGCCGCCGCCATTTTTGGAAGCCATTTCAACTCCATACTGCTGGCGCCCGGCCGGAAGATTGCGGGCCAAAGAAGCCTAGCATGGAACTGTAGCGAAACCTGCGGCTCATGCTCAAGAGAGCCGTGACCGCGCCGTCGCGTCGCAAAAAAAGCCGTACAGCCGGTGCATTGAAGAACCGAGCGCAGAAGAGTAATGCCTGCCTCAGACCTAACCTCTTCAGACCTGCATCGTCCGCGCCACCGGCACAATCATGATCAGATTCCTGCTTCGCTTCATCGGCCTGTGCCTCTTAGCGCTCGCCTTCATCTTCTTCGTCTATGACGGCACCAAGTCGATCGCCAACCAGCAAGTGATCACCATGAAGGTCAGCGATGCCTGGGCCATCGTCGACCAGAACAGCCTCAACCTCGTGCAAAACTGGCTGAAGCTGAAACTCGCCTTTGCCTGGGACCCCTACGTGGAGAAAATTTTCGATTTGCCAACCTGGGTGGTGCTCGGGATAGTGGCGACGATCCTGATCCTGCTCGGCCGCAAGAAGAAACCGCTGATCGGCTACGGGCGGGATTGAAACCGCCGGTACACAGGCGGACTGCGTAAGGGGAGTGAAATGCCTGGCTACGATTACATCATCGTCGGCGCCGGTTCCGCCGGCTGCGTACTCGCCAACCGTTTGAGCGAAGATTCCGCCGCGCGCGTGCTGCTGCTCGAGGCCGGCGGCCGCGACTGGCATCCCTACATCCACATCCCGCTCGGCATGGGCCGCATGCACGATTACGGCATGTTCGACTGGGGCTACGAGACCGACCCCGAGCCGAACCTCAACAACCGCCGCATCGAGGCGATGCGCGGCAAGGTGCTGGGCGGGTCGTCGTCGATCAACGTGATGGCCTATACGCGCGGCAACCGCGGCGATTACGACCGCTGGGCGCAGAAAGGCGCGCGCGGCTGGTCCTATGCCGACGTGCTGCCCTATTTCCAGCGCTGCGAGACGTTCGAGAAAGGCGAAAACACTTGGCGCGGCGGCTCGGGCCCGCTCGGCACCGAATTCGCGCGGACGGCGGACCCGCTCTACGAGGCCTGGCTCGAAGCCGCCAAGGCCTGCGGCTATCCGCTGACCTCGGATTACAACGGCAAGCAGCAGGAAGGCTTTGGCCGCGGCCAGTTCACCATCCGCAACGGCTGGCGCTCGTCGTCATCCAATGCGTTTTTGAAGCCGGCGCGCGCACGGAAAAATCTCACCGTCGCCGTCAACGCGCATACCACGCGCGTCACGCTCAACGGCACGCGGGCGACCGGCGTCGAATACGTCCAGAACGGCGGGACCGTGCGCGCCGAAGCCGCGCGCGAAGTGATCCTCGCCGCCGGCACCTTCAATTCGCCGCAGCTTCTCATGCTCTCGGGCATCGGCCCGGCCGAGCATTTGCGTTCGTTTAACATCAAGGTCGCCGCCGATCTGCCGGTGGGGAAGAATCTGCAGGACCATCTCGGCGCCTACATGACCTACACGCGGCCGCAGCCGGGCACGTTCCACCGCGAGATGCGGTTCGACCGCATGGCGGTGAGCATGATCCGCGCGTATCTGTTCGGCACCGGGCCGGGCACCGTGGTGCCGGGCGGCCTGCACGCCTTCATCAAGACCCGGCCGGAGTTGTCGGTGCCCGATGTCGAGTTCATGTTCCGCGGCACGTCGGCTGCACCGCATCTTTGGTTTCCGCTGCTGCGGCCGCCGTTCCTCGACGGTTTTGGCATCCGACCGACGATTCTGCATCCCGACAGCCGCGGCGAACTGCTGCTCGGTTCGGCGGACCCGCTCGCGCATCCGCGCATCGTCTACCGCTTCTTCACCGCGCCGAACGATCTGCCGACCTTGCGCCAGGGATTTAAGCTGGCGCGCGAAGTTGCCTTCAACAAAGCGCTCGATCCCTATCGCGGCGACGAGATCGGGCCCGGGCTGCAAGTCAAAACCGACGACGAGATCGACGGCTGGCTCAAGAAGGTCGTCATCACCGCGCATCACCCCTGCGGCACCTGCGCCATCGGCCCCGATGCCGTGCTCGATTCCGATCTCAAGGTGCGCGGCATCGAAGGCTTGCGCGTCTGCGACGCGTCCGCGATGCCCGATCTGGTCTCCGCCCACATCAATGCCTGCGTGCTGATGATGGCCGAGAAAGGCGCCGACCTCGTCCGCGGCAAGCCGCCGCTGCCGGCGGCGGAAGCGGCCTGACAAGTGACCTCACCCAAGCGCATTCCGATCTTTGACGGCCACAATGACGCGCTGCTGCGGCTCAACCGGCGCGCCGGTGGGGATCCGGTCGCGGCCTTCCTGCAAGGCGAGGACAAGGGCCATTTGGATCTGCCCAAAGCGCGCCAGGGTGGATTTGCCGGCGGCCTGTTCGCGATTTTCGTCCCCTCGCCCCGCAAAAATAGTTCCAACAGCGAAACGCCGTCCCAGCCGATCAGCAGCGAGGCTGCGCCGCCTGCCCTCGACACGGCGGAGGCACAGCGGGTCGTCTTCGCCATGGCGGCGCTGCTGTTCCGGATCGAGCGGGAGTCGCAGGGGCGCCTTCGCGTCTGCCGCACTGTCGGCGACATCGAACGCTGCCTCGCCGACGACGCGGTGGCGGCGGTGCTGCATATCGAAGGCGCCGAAGCCATCGACGCGAATTTCGAGATTTTGGACGTGCTGTACGCGGCGGGGCTGCGCTCGCTCGGTCCGGTTTGGAGCCGGCCGAATGCGTTCGGCCATGGCGTGCCGTTCCGCTGTCCGTCTTCGCCCGATACCGGGCCCGGTTTGACCGAGCTGGGCAAAGCGCTGATCGGCGCCTGCAACCGATTGCGGATTCTGATCGACCTGTCGCACCTGAACGAACGCGGCTTCTGGGACGTCGCCGCGATCAGCAATGCGCCGCTGGTCGCCACGCACTCCAACGCCCACGCCATAAGCCCGCATTCGCGAAACCTGACCGACCAGCAATTGGCCGCAATCCGCCAATCCGGCGGCCTGGCCGGGCTCAACTTCGCGTCGAGCTTCTTGCGTCCCGACGGCCGTCAGGACAAGGACACGCCGTTGGAGCTGATGATCCAGCATATCGAGCACATGCTCGAACATGCCGGCGAGGACGGCGTCGGCTTGGGCTCCGATTTCGACGGCGCCACGATCCCGGCGGAACTCGGCGATGCCGCCGGGTTGCAAAATCTGGTGCAGGCGATGCGCAAGCGCGGCTTCGGCAAGCCACTGATCGAGAAATTGTGCTTCCGCAATTGGCTTCGCGTGTTGGGACGCACTTGGGACGACGCTTCGCGCGCGCCCGCGTGATGCTCACCGCCCGCCGCCGGCAAAAATCTCCTTGAACAGCTTTGTCCACTTGTCGCCCTCGTCGAGGAATTTCGCCACGTCGACGAAGGCGAGACCCGGCGGCGGTTCCTGGACGGTGCGGTTGGTCGGCACGTTGCCGCGTTCGAGCAGGATGCGCTGGCCGTCGCCGAGGAAGAAATCCATGAACAGCGCCGCCGCATAGGGATGCGGCGCGTGCGCGAACACCGCGATGCCGGTCGGCAGCGCCACGGCCGGCGGCAGCACGGTGCCGTCGATCGGCGCGGCCTTCGCTTTCAATTCGTTGATGCGATAGCCGTAGACCGTCAGCGCCAGCGGCACCTCGCCGGCGACGACGAGGTTTGACAAGCAGCGTGTGGCCCTTGCGCATCGACATGCCGTTGATGGCGACGATCTTGCGGAACAGCGCCACCGCCTTGTCCTCGCCCATGGCGCCGGCAACCGACATGAACCAGTTGCCGTCGTCGGCTTCGATGCCGAGCTTGCCTTTCCATTTCGGATCGGTGAGGTCCTCGTAGCTCTTCGGCGCGTCTTCGGGTTTGATCAGCGTGGTGTTGAACGCGGCAGTGAAAATGCTCAGCCGCGACGTCACCCAGGGGCGATGCGGCGCCACGGCTTGCGGGATCAGGTCGGCGAACACCGGCGACGAAATCTCCTGCAGCAATTTTCGCGCCGCAAGCCTTCCATTTCGGTGCCGGCGGTCTCGGCGACATCGACATCGTCGCGGCCGCCGCGATGCTCGGTGACGGCGCGGCGCAAAATATCCTCCGAGCTGCCGCGCCAGAGCTTGACCTTGACGCCGTATTTTTTCTCGAAGGCGCCGGCGATGGCGTTGGAGTCGTCGGTGACGGCCGAGGAATAGAGCGAGACGACGCCTTCTTTCTTGGCGCCGTCGATCAAGCGCTGGGTGCGATCGGGGCCGGAGAGGCTTGCGATGTCGGCGATGGTTTCGGCGCGGGCGAAATTCGCGGTTGCGAGGTAAATAATCAGAGCGAGCCGCAGCGCCCACTTCTCCCTCTCTCCTATAAGGGAGAGGGAGTTCGGGCCTCTCGGTCGGAGCCCCCTCACCCCAACCCTCTCCCCGCTGGGGAGAGGGAGTTCGTCTGCGCAAGCCTAAGCGCAGCGCCCTCGCCATCAAGCGGCCTGCGGCGGCAGGTTGGCGACCTCGGCCGCGTAGACGTCGTCCATGCGCGGGGCCAGCGCGTGCTTGGCGAGCGCTTCGGCAAACAATTGGCGCACTTTCGGATGCTCGTCGGCGTAATCGATCTGGGTGCCGCCGAGGCGGCGGCTGATCCAGGAGATCGGCACGCCTTGGGCATTGCGCGGCGACCAGTGCTTGAAGGCGAGATAGCGCGCCGGCACCGGGCCGGAATTGAAATGCTGGTGCAACCACATGTTGGGCGGCACCACCAAGGTGCCGACCTGCCATTCGAAGCGCTGCGGCTCCTCGCCCTCCGGCCACATCAGCGAATAGCCTTCGCCGGAAAGAATGACCACGTGGGCGCCGGGGCCGTGGGCGTGCGCCTTCTTGTAGGTGCCGATCGGGAATTGCGAGATGTGGCTGGCGATGGTGCCGCGCGCCATGTTGAAGCGGATATGGCCGCCGCCGGCGCCGCGTTCCCTGGCGGTGATCAGCGGCAGGTTGACCGCGTCGGGCACGAAATTGGTGCGCAACAGGAAGCCGTCCTGCTCGCCCTTGGAGCTGAAATAATCCGGCTCGCCGGAAAAGCGGTTCTTGAAGTCGTACGGACAATTGAAAATGAAATCGAGATCGTCGTAGCGGTTGATCACCGACGGCGCGTTGGTCACCGCGACGAACCGCACCACGTCCCGGCCCGAGCCGTTGAAGTGCTGGTACGAGCAGTTCAGCGGGATGGCGAAGATCGCGCCTTCCTTCCATTCGAAGGTGATGCGGGCGCCGGCATTGTTCCACACCGTGGTCGAGCCGCGGCCGCTCAGGATCAGCAGCATCTCCTCATAGAGATGATGCATCGGCTCGAGCTTCTGGCCGGGCGCGATCTCGCAGACGTAGCAGTCGTTGGAAAAGCGCGACGCCTCGTGATTGATGTACACGCCCTTGGCACCGGCGCCGCGGCGCGGCCACGGCTTTCAGCTCGACCGTGCGCAGGTTTTGCACGTAGTGCGCGCTGATGATGTCGAGCCCGTCGTTGCGCACGAAGCGCAGGTAGGCCGAATCCTTCTCGGTGCGGAATTTATCCGCCAGTTCCTGGGAAACGACGGCGTCTTTCGCCACATTGGCCTCCCGTTTTGCTGCCAAGATTTAACATCGGATACTCGTCATTGCGAGCGGCAGCGAAGCAATCCAGCCGGCTCCTCGGAGTTGGATTGCTTCGTCGCGTAGCTTGTCATCGGGCCGGCCACTTCGGGCCGGACCCGTTGGCTCCTCGCAATGACGGCAACGCAGGTTACAATCCCACCCCGATGGCGCCCGCCGCAAAAGCAAAACGCTCCTCGATGCCGAGCCTGCGGCGCGTTGCCGTCGTCGGCGCGGTCGTCATCGCCGTTCTGATTGTCATCCCTTACCTCATCGCGCCGCTTTACCGGTTCGTCGATCCGGTCTCGACGCCGATGCTGTGGCGCTGGGCGATCGGGGCGCGGGTCGAGCGCGTGTGGGTGCCGCTCGATCGTATCGCGCCGGCGCTGCCGCTCGCCGTCATCGGCGCCGAGGACGGCACCTTCTGCCACAATCGCGGCATCGATCTCGGCGCCATGCGCGAGGCGCTGGAACAGTATGACGACACCGGCAGGGAGCGCGGCGCCTCGACCATCACCCAGCAGGTCGCCAAGAATTTGTTCTTCTGGCAGGGCCGCAGCATCATCCGCAAAGCGTTGGAAATCCCGCTGGCGGTCTGGCTCAACCTGGTGCTGCCGAAGCGCCGCGTGCTGGAAATCTACCTCAACATCGCCCAGTGGGGGCCGAATGGCGAGTTCGGCGCCGAGGCCGGCGCGCGCTACGCTTTCGGCAAATCCGCCCGCAATCTCAACGCCCGCGAAGCCGCGGAACTGGCTGCCATCCTGCCCGATCCGGCCCTGCGCAGCGCCCGCAATCCGAGCCCCCTGGTTCGCCGGCTCGCAGGCGTTTATGAGCGCCGGGCCGAGGATTTTCCTAGGCTCGACGCCTGCATCCGCGCCCCTTGACGAAGGGGCCGCGCCCCTTAGCGAAGGGGCCGCGCCCCCTAGCGCGGACGGCACGCTTCTTCTATAAGCCCGGCAATCCCTGACGATCCGAGCTTTAGGAGAGCGACGCCATGGCCGTCCCCAAGAGAAAAACATCGCCGTCGAGGCGCGGCATGCGCCGGTCCGCCGATGCGCTCAAAGCGCCGACCTATATCGAAGACAAGGATTCCGGCGAATTGCGCCGCCCGCATCACATCGACCTGAAGACCGGCATGTATCGCGGCCGGCAGGTGCTGAGCAAGAAGGCGGAGGCGTAAGCCTCGTCATTGCGAGGAGCGAAGCGACGAAGCAATCCAGACTGAGCCGCCGAACTGGATTGCTTCGCTCCGCTCGCAATGACGATGCGCAGCATCGGAACGTCTGACTGAGAGGCGCCATGTTCGCTCTTGGCTTTCCGCTCCTTCTCATTCCGTTCGCCGTCTACAACATGATTGCGTTCCTCACGCCCGGCGTGAGTTGGACCGCGGCCGTCACCACCGTGCACATGATGTCGGGGACGGACTGGGTCTTGACCTGGGAAGACCTGTTTATCGCTTTCGCGATTTTCCTGCTCTGGATCGAGATCATCAAATCGACCCGCCTCGGCATGCGCTCGGTGATGGACCACATCCTGGCGATGTGCCTCTTCATCGCCATGCTGGTCGAGTTCCTGCTGGTGAAGCAGGCGGGGACATCGACGTTTTTTCTGCTGATGATGATCGGGCTGGTCGACGTGCTCGGCGGCTTCGTCATCGGCATGCGCAGCGGGCGGCGTCAGATCGAGATCGAAGGCCCCGAGCGGGCGGCGTGAGCTTTCTTCTCCCCCTTGTGGGGAGGGCGGGGTGGGGGTCGGAAGGTTGACGCGCTAGCGTCGACGTTTTCGCATGACCTCGCGACCCCCACCCCTACCCCTCCCCACAAGGGCGAGGGGAAAGAATTACAGCGAACGTGACAGCTTGCGGCCGGCCGGTGTCGGCCAATGGCCGAGCGCGTCATAGGCGGCGATGGCTTCGTCGGAATTGGCGCGGCGGCGGGCGCGGGTTTGCGGCGCTTGCGCCGAGGTGGCGATGAGGTGAGCGACAAAGTCCGCGTTGGCGCGGCTGGCCGGCCGCGCGGTAGTGGCGGTTTGGGCGTCGGCTTGATCGGTTTGCGCCAAGGGAACGAGAGCGTTGCTCACGGGCATCTCCCTGTCCCGAAACGGGACATCGACTGGAGTTTCCCCTGTGTGTCGCAAGCGGCGTGCCGCGAGGCTTTCCGAATTATTTAGGCTCCTACGCTAACTTAGCCCGATAACGGCGTCTTTCGTCGCTCGCAATAATCCCAAAGAGGCGACTTTGACCAACGCCGGGCCGCGAGATTCGATCCCTTCCGGCACAGCGGACTCGACCGGCATCGACGCAGCCGAAATCCTCAATTCGGTCGGCGAGGTGGCCTACGACTGGCGCATCGACACCGACGCGCTGCTCTGGAGCGCCAACGCCGCCGCGGTGCTGCTCATCGCCGATATCGCCGCGGTCTCGACCGGCCGCGCCTATGCCCAGGTGCTCGAGGCCGAGAACGCGCAGGCGCGCTTCGACGCCGTGACGCAATCGGACAAGCGCGACGACGGCCACGGCGTCGCCTATCAGATTCAATATTGCATCCGCCCCGATCCGGCGTCGGAAACGCGACTGTGGGTCGAGGATACCGGCCGCTGGTTTGCCGGCCCCGACCGCAAGCCGGTGCGCGCCCACGGCGTCGTCCGCGTCATCAACGAGCGCTACGAGCACGTCCGCCGGCTCACCTATCTGGCGCGCTGCGACGGCCTCACCGGCGAGCTGAACCGGCATCACCTCACCGAGATTCTCGAAGACACCATCGACGAAGCGATCCGCTTCCGCTCGTCGTGCGGCTTCATGCTGGTCGGCATCGACAACCTGGCCCGCATCAACGAGTCGTACGGTTTCGACATCGCCGACCAGGTGATCAGCGCCGTCGCCAAGCGTCTGCGCAGCCGGATGCGCGGCAAGGATACGCTCGGCCGTTTCTCCGGCAACAAGTTCGGCCTGGTGCTGCGCGACTGCACGCCCGACGACATGGCGATCGCCGCCGAGCGGCTCCTGGCCGGCGTGCGCGACGAGATGGTGCCGACCGACGCCGGGCCGATTGCCGTCACCATCACCATCGGCGGCGTCACTGCGCCGCGCCATGCCCGCAGCGTCGCCGAAGTGCTCGGCCGCGCCCAGGAGACCCTCGACACCGCAAAGGCCAGGCGCCGCGGCTCGTATCCTCGCCTATCGGCCCAATATCGAGCGCGAGGCGCTGCGCCGCGAGAACGTGCGCGCCACCGACGAGATCGTCGCCGCGCTCAACGAGCGGCGCATCTTCCTCGCCTATGAGACCATCGTTAAGGCGGCCGACCGGCGGCCGGCATTCTACGAATGCCTGATGCGCATCCGCCGCACCGACGGCAGCTTGATCGCGGCCGGCGACATCGTGCCGATCGCCGAGCGGCTCGGCCTGGTGCGCCTTCTCGACTACCGCGTGCTCGAGCTCGTCGTCGACGAGATGATTGCTGCGCCGGCGCTCCACGCGAGCTTCAACGTCTCGGCGGCTTCGACCACCGACCCCGACTGGTGGGCCGGTCTCGGCTCGCTGCTGCGTTCGCACCCGGGCGTCGCCGAGCGCCTCACCGTCGAGCTCACCGAAAGCGCCGCGATCCACGACATCGACGAGACCCGCGGCTTCGTCGCCCGCGTCAAGGATCTCGGCTGCCGCATCGCCATCGACGATTTCGGCGCCGGCTACACCTCGTTCCGCAACCTGCGCAAGCTCGGCGTCGATATCGTCAAGATCGACGGCGCCTTCGTGCACGACATGATGCGCTCGGAGGACGATCGCGCCTTCGTGCGCACCCTGGTCGATCTCGCCAAGCGGCTCAAGCTCGTGACCGTCGCCGAATGGGTGCAGGACGAGGCGGCGGCGCAGTTGCTGCACGACTGGGGCTGCGACTATCTGCAGGGCGCCGCCATCGGTCTCGCCTCGACCGAGCGGCCATGGCTGGCGGGCCTGGAACGCGGGCGTGGCGAAAGCGATCCAGGGCACGCGCTAGGGTAAACGAGTTCTAAAGCTCCCCGCCACTTGGGGCTCATAAACGGCGCTCTGGATTCATGAAAAAGTGAATTCCTTCTGCCAATGTCACGTCTTCAAAGGTGGCATTTGGTCAAGTCCCGCAAGCAACTCATTGCCGACGCGATGGCGACGCCGTTCGCGCGGGAGCTCACCGACGTATTGGTGATTTTCTCCATATGCCTCGTGGCCTACAAGGCCGTGACGGATTGGGGCGGGCTGTCGCTGCTTCACGCGGTTCTCGGCACCCAGACCGAAAAGCCGTCGTTCCTGTATTTCTTTGGCATGGCGCTGGTGCTGTTCACCTTGCGCCGCATCGGCGACCAAAGGAGCGAGCGCGCCAAGCGTCTGGCGGCCGAGCGCGATGCGCAAACCGCGTCGATGCGCGATCCGCTGACGCAATTGCCCAACCGGCGCCAATTCCAAGGCCATGTCAGTGCCGCGTTGAAAGATTCCGACAACAAAATGAGTGTCCTGTTGCTCGGTATCGACCAGTTCAAGAAGCTCAATGAGGTTTATGGGCACCTCGGATGCGATGAAGCGCTGTTGCAGATCGGTTCGCGCATCCGCGAGCGCGCCGCCCCGGGCGACATCTTCGCGCGGATCGGCGACGACGAATTTGCCCTGTGTTTGGCGGGCGGAGACCCCGAGAGCGCGCGGAGGATCGCCTGCACTTTGGTTGAAGCCGTCAGGATGCCCGTCCAGATCGGCATCGAGCACCACAGCATCGGCGCCAGCGTCGGGATCGCGCAGACCGGCCGCGGGCACGCGACCGTCGACGAGCTTCTGCGATGCGCTCACGTTGCGCTGTCTCGCGCCCGGTCCATTCACACCGAGTTCTGCTTCTTTGATCCGAAGATGGATGCTCACATCCGCGAGCGATCGCTTCTGGAGAAAGACTTGCGAGCGGCGATCGGGGGCGATGGGCTTCGACCGTATTATCAGCCCATCGTCGATCTGAAAACGAGGCAGATCGTCAGCTTCGAGAGCTTGGCGCGCTGGCACAACCCGGTGAGCGGCTTCATATTGCCGGACACCTTCATCCCGCTCGCCGAAGAGCTCGGCATATTGGACATGGTGTCGGGTCAGCTGTTCGGCGACGCCTGCCGCGATGCCGCGACCTGGCCGGAGAACATTTCGCTGACCTTCAACTTTTCGCCATCCCAATTCAGCGACCGAACTTTTGCCGATGCGATCCTGACCGTGCTGCAGGAAACCGGGCTGCCGGCGCATCGCCTCGAGGCCGAGATCACCGAAAGCGCCCTCGTCGAGGACTTGGAAGCGACACGCCACGCCATACAAACGCTGCGCAATGCCGGCGTCCGCATCGTCATCGACGATTTTGGCACCGGATATTCCAGCCTTTATCACTTATATGAACTGCGCTTCGACAAGCTCAAGATCGACAAGCGCTTCATCCAGGAACTGGTCACGACCGGCGAAAGCGCAGTTTTCATTCGCGCGATGGTCGGCCTTTGCCGCGGCTTGAATTTGTCGGTCACCGCCGAGGGCGTCGAGACCGAGGCACAAGCGAAGGCGACGCTCGAGCACGGTGTCGATCAGGCTCAGGGATTCTTGTTTGGCAGAGCCGTCCCGGCCGGCCAAGTGCTGCAGTTGCTCGCCACGCCGGCGCAGCTCGTTGCCTGACGCCGGCGCGCGGGTGCGGCGAACGGCTTGGCAAAGCCGTCTAGGACGGCGCCTTACAACGCCGATTTAGCAGCAGGCGTGTTTAGCAGCAGAGCTGTTAGTAACAGGCTTGCGCCATGTAAGGACCGTACGGCCCCCACTGTTGCACCAGATAACAGCCGCCGCCGCCGTAGCCGCCACCGCCGTAGCCGCCACCGTAATAGGCGGCGTCGCCGTAGCCATAACCGGGCGAAACGCTGTAGCCATACGGATAGCCGCCGTAACCGTAGGGCGCCGCCAATACGCCGCCGAGAATCGCGCCGGCGGCGACGCCGGCCACAATACCCAAACCGGGATACCAGCCACCGCCGGCCAGCCGCCGCCAAAGCCAGGTCCACCACGCCAACCGCCAAAGGTGGGGCCGCCACGCCAGCCGCCGCCAAAGCCGGCGCCGCCATGCCAACCGCCACCGCCGCCCCACCGCGCTTGTGCGGTGTTCGATGACGCCATTGCGGCTGCGGCAATGCACATCGCCGCAATGAGTGCTGTTACGATTTTCCTCATCACATCACCTCGCTCACGCTGCACTGTTCAGCTTCGACGCATTTCAGCTTCGACGCATTGATCCACATCAATGCGGATTGAGCATGATCCCGAAAAGTGGACACCGGTTTTCGGAAAAGATCATGCTCCACTAAAAATACTAGAGTCAGTCGTTGCCGCCGGTCAGCTTGTCGACCTTGCGCCGCATCTCGTCGAGCTCGCGCTTGAGATCGTCGATTTCGCCGCCGCTCTTGCCCGCCGGCTTTTCCGGCTCGGGTGCGGTGCCGCCGGCGCTCTGGCTTTCACGCCGCGCAAACGGCGTGAACATGGCGAAGGCGCGCTCGAACATTTCCATGTTCCGCCGCACCGTTTCTTCCAGCGCGCCGAACGGGCTGCCGCCGAAGGCCTGCGCCATCTGGTTGCGGAACTTCTCCTGCTCGCGGGTCAGCGAGTCGATGGAGACTTCGAGATAGCGCGGCACCAGCATCTGCATGCTGTCGCCGTAGAACCGGATCAGCTGGCGCAGGAAGGCGATCGGCAGCAAATTCTGCCCTTCCTTGTTCTCCTGCTCGAAGATGATCTGGGCCAGCACCGAGCGCGTAATGTCCTCGCCGGTCTTGGCGTCATAGACGACGAAATCCTCGCCGGTCTTGACCATGGCGGCGAGGTCTTCGAGCGTCACATAGGTGCTCGTGCCGGTGTTGTAGAGCCGCCGGTTGGCGTACTTCTTGATCGTGACCGGCTCGGCGGTTTTGGTCGTGGTATCGGTCATCTGGCGGCAACCCCTGCGGGATTGCCGTCAAAATAGGCGGTTTCGCCGGGCGCGGCTACCGTTTTGTGTGGTGCACAAGGACGGGCGTCCCGGCATGGCAGCGATGCGGCCGCCTAGCGCCTTGTCGGCGGGCTGCCGCGTCCTTATGACATATATGAAAGAGCCTGCGGCCCGGTCCGCATGTGACCTAACCCTATTCCCGGAAGGATTTCCCATGAAAGACGACATCGTCATCGTCAGCGCCACGCGTACGCCGGTCGGCGCCTTCAACGGCGCCTTCGCCACCGTGCCCGCCCACGAACTGGGTCGGACGGCCATCAAGGCGGCGCTCGAGCGCGCCGGCGTCGAGGGCGCTCGCGTCTCCGAAGTCATCATGGGGCAGATCCTGACCGCGGGTCAGGGCCAGAACCCGGCCCGCCAGGCCTCGATCGCGGCCGGCATTCCGGTCGAAACGCCGGCCTGGGGCGTCAACCAGCTGTGCGGCTCCGGGCTGCGCGCGGTGGCGCTCGGCTATCAGGCCATCGTCAACGGCGATTTCGACATCGTGGTCGCCGGCGGCCAGGAGTCCATGAGCGTGGCGCCGCACTGCGCCTATCTGCGCTCGGGCGTGAAGATGGGCGATTTCCAGATGATCGATACGATGATCCAGGACGGCCTGTGGGACGCCTTCAACGGCTATCACATGGGCAACACCGCCGAGAACGTCGCCAAGCAATGGCAGATCACCCGCGCCCAGCAGGACGAATTCGCGGTCAAGTCGCAGAACAAGGCCGAAGCCGCGCAGAAGGCCGGCAAGTTCAAGGACGAGATCACGCCGGTGACGATCAAGAGCCGCAAAGGCGACGTCGTGGTCGATGCCGACGAATATCCCAAGCACGGCACCACGCTCGAAGCGGTCGGCAAGTTGCGGCCGGCCTTCGACAAGGAAGGCACGGTCACTGCTGCTAATGCGTCAGGCATCAATGACGGCGCCGCCGCCGTTGTCCTGATGACGGCGAGCGAGGCGCAAAAGCTCGGCAAGACACCGCTCGCCCGCATCGTGTCGTGGGCGCAGGCCGGCGTCGATCCGAAGATCATGGGGACGGGCCCGATCCCGGCGTCGCGCGCGGCGCTCAAGAAAGCCGGCTGGAATGTCGGCGACCTCGACCTCATCGAAGCCAACGAAGCGTTCGCCGCGCAGGCCTGCGCCGTCAACAAGGACCTCGGCTGGGATACCGGCAAGGTCAACGTCAACGGCGGCGCCATCGCCATCGGCCATCCGATCGGCGCCTCGGGCGCCCGCGTGCTGGTGACGCTGCTCTACGAGATGGGCAAGCGCGACGCCAAGAAGGGCCTCGCCACGTTGTGCATCGGCGGCGGCATGGGCATTGCGATGTGCGTGGAACGGTGAGCGCGGCTGCATAGATTATTCGCTCGGTGTCATCATCCGCGAAGGCGGATGATCCAGTAATCATCGAGCACACAACGTATGTCTGTGATTACTGGGTGCCCGACGACTGTCATCGTGCCGGCCACTTCAAGCCGGATCCGTTGGCGGGGCATGACAGGCAAAGAAAATATCAGGGAGGGAATCCATGGCCCGCGTTGCGTTGGTGACGGGTGGGACGCGCGGCATCGGCGCCGCGATTGCCAAGGCGCTCAAAGCGGCCGGCTATACGGTCGCGGCGAACTACGGCGGCAATGATGAGGCCGCGCAAAAATTCAAGGCGGAAACCGGAATTGGCGTCTACAAATGGGACGTCTCCTCGTTCGACGCCTGCTCAGCCGGCATCAAACAAGTCGTGGCCGATCTCGGACCGATCGAGGTGCTGGTCAACAATGCCGGCATCACCCGCGATTCGCAGCTGCATCGGATGAAGCCCGAGCAATGGACGGCGGTGATCAACACCAATCTCAATTCGCTGTTCAACATGTGCCGCAACGTGATCGAGGGCATGCGCGAGCGCAAGTTCGGCCGCATCATCAATATCTCTTCGATCAACGGCCAGAAGGGCCAATTCGGCCAGGTGCAACTATTCCGCGGCCAAGGCCGGCGAGCTCGGCTTCACCAAGGCGCTGGCGCAAGAGAGCGCGCGCGCGGGCATCACCGTCAATGCCATCTGCCCGGGCTACATCAACACCGAGATGGTGCAGGCGGTGCCGAAGGACGTGCTGGAGAAAAGCATATTGCCGATGATCCCGATCGGCCGCCTGGGCGAACCGGAAGAGATCGCGCGCTGCGTGGTGTTCCTCGCCTCCGACGACGCCGGGCTGCTCACCGGCTCGACCCTGACGGCGAATGGCGGGCAGTATTTCGCCTGACTATATATCCGCAGCACCAGACATCGGAGGCGGCGGATCATCATGGCATCGCGACCATCAGTCTTAGATCAGCGCGGCGCACAGATGCTGCCGGTGCTCGATGCGCTGGAGATCGAGCGGGTGCGTCGCTTCGGCGAGTGCCGCTCGTTCGCCAACGGCGCGGCGCTCCTCACCATCGGCCAGGTCGGCCCCGGCTTGATGGTCATTTTGTCAGGCCGGGTTGACGTGACCCATGTCGATAAAACCGGTCAGCGCGTCAGCATTGTCGGCCACGGGCCTGGCGAATTCATCGGTGAGCTCGCGCAATTGGCTGGACGGCCGGCGCTGGCAGACGTCACCGCGCAGGAGCCGGTGCAGGCTCTGGTCATCGCGCCGGACCGGCTGCGCGCCCTGCTGATTGCCGAAGCCGAGCTCGGCGAGCGCATCATGCGGGCGCTGATCATCCGCCGCCTCGGGCTGTTGGAGACTGGCTCAGGCGGTCCGATCATCGTCGGCCGGGCAGACAACGGCGACGTGCTGCGGCTGCAGATCTTTCTACGCCGCAACGGTCAGCCGCAGCAATTGTTCGATCCCGACATCGACCCCGAAGCCAAGGCGCTGATCGACCGCTTCCACGTCGATCCGGGACAATTACCGATCGTGCTCTGCCCGAGCGGACAGCTGCTGCGTAATCCCACCGAGGACGAGCTGGCGCGCTGCATCGGGCTGGTCGGTCCGATCGATCCGAACCGCGTCTATGACGTCGCCGTGGTCGGCGCCGGACCGGCCGGCCTTGCCGCTGCGGTGTATGCAGCGTCGGAAGGACTGGCCACCATCGTGCTTGATAGCCGCGTATTCGGCGGCCAGGCCGGCGCTTCGGCGCGGATCGAAAATTACCTCGGCTTTCCGACCGGAATCTCCGGCCTTGCCTTGATGGCCCGTGCCTACAATCAGGCGCAAAAGTTCGGTGCCGAAATGGCGATCCCTGACGAGGTCGCGGCCCTGACCGCGCCGGACGGCGGCGCCTCGCCGCACTTTGTGCTGCAATTACGCGACGGCGAGCGGGTCACCACGCGCGCGGTCGTGGTCGCCAGCGGCGCCCGGTATCGGCGGCTCGCTGTCACCGATCTCGACAAGTTTGAAATGTCGAGCGTGCACTACTGGGCCACGCCGTTCGAAGCCAAGCTATGCGCCCAGCAGGACGTCGTGCTGGTCGGCGCCGGCAATTCGGCCGGACAGGCCGCGGTCTATCTGGCGAGCCAAGGCGCCAAGGTGTGGATGCTGGTGCGCCGGCCGAGTCTCAGCGAAACCATGTCGCGCTATCTGGTCGACCGCATCACCAGCCTGCCGAATGTCGAAGTGGTGACCGGCGCGCAGGTAAGCGGCGTCGAGGGCAGCAACGGCATCTTGGAAGCAGTGCGCTGGCGGATCGGCGCGACCGGAGAAGAGGTGCGGCGGCCGATTCGCCACCTGTTCCTGTTCATCGGCGCCGAACCGAATACCGATTGGTTGGCCGGCTCCGAGCGTCGCGCTGGACGCCAAGCGCTTCGTGCTGACCGGCGTTGACACCGGCGGGCGTCATGCGCTGGAGACCAGCCGACGCGGCGTGTTCGCCATCGGCGATGTTCGTGCCACGTCGATCAAGCGCGTTGCCGCGGCGGTCGGCGAAGGCGCCCAAGTCGTCGCCGCGCTGCACGCCTACCTGGCCGAGACCGCGGGCGACCCGGTTACGGCGCCCACCCCTTTGGCGCCAGCTCGAAGTGCTTGAACTCAAAACCCGGCGCCACCGTGCAGCCGCAGAGCGTCCAGTCACAAAACGTCAACGCCGCAACGGCACGACGACCTTAGCGCTCGAACGCGATCTATATCCGAGAAGCGCAGCGTTTACTTTCTCGGCAAGCTCGTCGCCGACGAACGGCTTTTTGATGATTCTTTCGTCACCGACGTCCGCAAGCGCAATTTTGTCGGCATAACCGGTCACGAACAGGATCGGCAGTGCCGGATATTTCAACTGCACTTGGCGCGCGACGTCTACGCCGCTCATGCCCGGCATGGCGAAATCGATCAATATCAGATCAATGCCGGGATGCCCGTCGAGCAGATCGAGCGCCGCGCCGCCACTGCCGACCTTCAGCGTGACATAACCGAAGTCCTCCAGAATCGTGGCTGTGACGTCGCGCACCGCGCTGTCGTCATCGACCAGCAGGATCGTTGCGCCTTTGCTCTTGTTTCGTGCCAGGCCCGTCACGGCGGCCGGCGTCTGGGAAATGGAATTCGCGGACGCGCGCGGCAAATAGACCTTTACCGACGTGCCTTCCCCGACGCGCGTTTCGATCCGCATTCCGCCGCCGGACTGTTTTGCAAAGCCGAGAACCTGGCTTAATCCCAGGCCCGAACCCTTGCCGATCTCCTTGGTGGTGAAAAAAGGCTCGAAAGCTTTTGCCAACACTTCCTTTGTCATCCCCGTGCCGGCATCGCTGACTGCAATCATGACGTAGTCGCCGGCAGCCGGCTCTTCGGGCTTTTCGGCAGGCCCGAGTTTCGCGTTGGCGGTTGCGATCGTGACACAACCGCTGCTGGGCATCGCGTCGCGCGCGTTGATGACGAGATTGAGAACGACCAGCTCGATTTGCGTTGGATCGGCGAGGGCGTGCCAAATCCCGGGTTGCAATGCGGTGTCGATGACAATGCCGCCGCCCAACGTGCTTTGCAGCAGATCGCGCATATTCAGCAACGCCTCGTTGACGTCGAACGGTTTCGGCTCGAGCCGCTGGCGGCGCGAGAACGCAAGCAGCTGGGACGTGAGCTTGGCGCCGCGCTCGGTCGCCAGCCGCATATGCGCGAGCCGCTGCTCGAACTTTGCGTCGGCGACGCTTGCTTTCATTTTTTCGAGAAACCCGATATTGCCGAGCACCACCGTCAGCAAATTGTTGAAGTCGTGCGCCACGCCCGAAGTCAGCTGGCCGATCGCTTCCAGCCTCTGCATCTGGCGGAGCGTGGTTTCGACCTTTTCCCGCTCCTCGATCTGGGCGACCAGTTGCCGGTTGGTCGCAGCCAGTTCTCCGGTGCGTTCCTCGACACGCGCTTCCAAGGTTTCGTTCAAGCCGCGCAGGCTCACCTCCGCTTGCCGCGCGTGCGCTTCGCTTTCGCGCAAAGCTTCGAGCCGGGCGCGCGCCTCGTACTGGCGTTGTCGTCCGCGCAAAGCGGTGCGGACGACGCTGATCAATGTCGTCGGGTGAAACGGCCGCTCCAGGAAGACCACGTTGCCAAGGGCTTGCGTCTGCCGCGCCGCGCCGGGATTTCGCTCCAACCCGCCGCCGCGCTCGGTCAAGAGGACGAACGGAAAATCCGACCAAGTCGGCTGCGAATTGACCCAGCCCGCAAGAGTCTTGATGTCCGCATTGCGGATGGCGTCGTCAGTCAGCACCGCAACGCCTGCGCCCGCGGCAATCTCTTCGGCGAAGCTGCGCAGGTCGTCGCATGTTTCGGCAGCCAGCCCGCCTTCCCGCAGGATGGCGGCGGCAACCAGCGCATCGCGTCCTTGCGGTGCAAGAATGACCGCGCGCTCTGAAATCGTGTCGAACAGGGTATTCACGAGTCCGGCTCTTCGACCTTGGGGACGCCGGACCCGACGTATTGCGGCACGCCGCGCAGGACGCCCTGGAATTTTTCGAGCACCGGTCCGACCGACATGCCGTTTTTGCCTATCGTGAACTCGCGAATGGTATTTTCATGCGCGCCGGTGCGCTTCTTGAGCATGGAAATCGCGCGCCGCACTTGCCCGAATGCCTCGAAATAGCGCAGCAATATGACGGTGTCGGCAAGGTACGTGACGTCCACCGGCGATCTCATGTCTCCGACCATGCCGTGCTGGGCAACGGTGAGAAATGTCGCGGCACCGACGCGGTTGAGGTATTGCAACAACTCGTGCATGTGCAGGATCAGATATTGTTCCTGCGGCATCGAATTCTGATAGCCGTTGAGGCTATCGATGACGACGGTTCGAATGTCGTTTTTTTCAACTGCGGTGCGGACATTGTGGGCGAATTCCCCGGGCGATATCTCGGCGGCGTCCACCTGAGTAATGATGAGCTTGCCGCCGTCGCGCATGGCTTGCAGATCGAGGCCCATGGCCTTCGACCGGGACATCAGCAGTCCGAGTTCTTCATCGAAAATAAATAGCGCCACAGTCTCGCCGCGCTTGATCGCCGCCGCTACGAACTGAAGGACCAGGAGCGATTTGCCGGTCCCCGCCGGCCCGATGACCAGCGTGCTGGAACCGCTGTCGACGCCGCCACCCATCAGCGTGTCCAGTGCGGCGATATCGGTGCTGAGCACGGAAGATTTCATCCGCACCCGATACTCGGCGGCGACCAGGCGCGGGAAAACCTGCACGCCGCCGGTCTTGATCGTGAAGTCGTGATAGCCGCCGCGGAATGATTGCGCGCGATATTTCAGGACGCGCAGTCGCCGGCGCTCGGCGCCGTAATCGGGCGTCAGCTCTTCGAGCCGGATAACGCCGTGCGCGACGCTGTGAACCGTCTTGTCCTGGATCTCGCCGGTCATAT
Organism: uncultured Alphaproteobacteria bacterium; assembly: GCA_963831975.1. Taxonomy (GTDB): domain Bacteria; phylum Pseudomonadota; class Alphaproteobacteria; order Rhizobiales; family Xanthobacteraceae; genus BOG-931. Next base: position 34,529 of record CAWHSO010000001.1, on the reverse strand, counting down.
CGTCGAGGAGGAGCACCGTCACGTCGCGCTGCGCAAAATAGTGTTTTAACGCCAGGATTTGGCGACGGTAGCGCAACGAGCTTTGCGCCAGCAGGCGTATTTCCGACAGGCTGTCGAGCACGACTCGCGCCGGCTTGGAGCGCTGCATGGCTTCGAAAATCCGATTTGTCGTTTCGCCCAGTTCGAGGTCGGACGAATACAACAAGCTCTGCTGCTGCTTTTCATCGAGCAGGCTTTCAGGCGGTACCAATTCGAAAATGTCGATGGTGTCCGGAATCGACCAGCCGTGCGACGCCGCGGCCTCGCGTAGCTCGGGCTCGGTTTCCGAAAGCGTGATGTAGAGGCCCTTTTCGCCCGCACTCGCGCCGTCCAGCAGGAATTGCATGGCGAGCGTCGTTTTGCCGGAGCCGGGCGCGCCTTCCAGCAGATAAATCCGTCTGCGGGCCAGTCCGCCGGACAGAATATCGTCAAGGCCGGAGACGCCGAAGCGAGCCTTTGCCGACCGTTTGGCAGTCCCGTCCATCATCCTCGCCCCTTCGTGCGCGGTGAGCCATCGGATCACCGTCGCTCGCAGTCACCCGAAACCGAACGGCCGGACAGCCGTATGGTTCCATCAAGCTGGTTTCTGAGGGCCTTAAGAGCCGGGCCGCCATCCCTTCGGCGCCAATTCAAAACCGGCAAAATCGAAGCCCGGCGCGACGGTGCAGCCGCAGAGCGTCCATTCGCCGAGGGTTTGCGCCGCCTGCCAGGTGTGAGCCGGCACGATGGCCTGGGGGCGTTGACCTGAGGCAAGATCGTTGCCGAGCGTCACGCGCTCGATGCGTCCCTCATTTTGCGAAATTTCAAGTTCGAGCGGCGCGCCGGCGTGCCAGTGCCAGATTTCGACCGCATCGACCCGATGCCAATGCGAGCGCTCGCCCCGCGCCAGCAGAAAATAGATCGCCGTCGAAGCGGCGCGGCCGTCCTCGACCTGCCGGGTGTCCCGGAATATCTCTCGGAAATGGCCGCCCTCTGGATGCGGTTTCAAATCGAGCAACCGGATGACGTCAGCGGGCTCAAGGATGGCCATGACGCATCTTAGCTCAAAATGATGATGGTGCTGAACCGCGCAGCGCCGAGCTACATGTCGCGGATGATCGAGGTAACGAGCCTGCTGAATTGATCCATCGGTCCGTCCTGGTCGTCCACCGGCGGCTCTTTGGCCGGTGGCTTCCATTCCTCCGGCTTTAAGGCGCTCCAGTAGATCGCTTGCCGGCTGACTGCGACCCAGAATTCCTTTCGCCTGGCGGCATTTTCGGGCAGCTCAAATCCCATTTTTTTCGCCAAGTCCGGCAAGTAGCAATCGAACGCGGCTTTGACCAAATCGCCCCACGAGTAAACCAGTTCGACGGCGAAATGATATGCTGCGCGAGATACGATCGCCGCTCCGATCATCCAGGCAAAAAGCCAGAAGCCAGAGGTGTGTAGAATCGGTAACATGGCGGCAAAAGACGTATAGACGGTGCTCAAACTCTTCAGATGAAAGCCGACCACAAAGCTGATGGCGGCGGCCAGGCTAATCACAAATGCGAAAAAGCAAATATTGACGGCGCAGTTCACTTGCGCGCGCGCATCGTCAAGGGCGCTCTGAAAATCCGACGGGATCACCGTGGACAGATGCAGCCAGAGCGGGATGCTGTCGGCGCCGTAGATCGTGCTGGAATAGACCTCGAAGGCCCGAATAGCGTTGCCCAAGCGCGTCGGCAGGTGGTTGCCGGGATCCGGCGGGAATTGGTACGCCAATTCCCTGAGCAGCTTCGCCCATTCCCTCATCTTAACAGCTGGGAACGCGCCATGTTGGATTTTCCGCTGCCTTGCCAATTCATCGGCGCTGTTCTTCATGTGCTGGAAGCGCGCTTCCTCGCGCTGCCGCAGGAAGGACATTTTTGATACCGGCCAACGGTAGCCCTCCAAAATCTTCAACTGGAGGTCGTTGACCATCATCAACAGCGCTGAGACGCCCCAGACCGCCAAGACAAAATAGGCCAAGCTATCCCAACTGTTATCTTTGGATGCAGCGCCCAGTATCGTCTGCGCCCAGGATTGGTCGTGATACAGCGCGGCGACTGCCAGCACGAACAAAAATGTCGGCAGAAAAAACCCGAGGATGAACGCCTTGTTGGCGAGGTTGGGAAGTGTCGATAACATCGATCAGCTCGCGGCAGATATTGAAGTCATCGGCGTTTGAAAGAGGGCAGCGTCGTCGGCTCGCCGGGCAATCCCGGCGCCTTCTTCTTCTTCGGTTCCTTGGGCAAAATCGCCGGTTCACCCGGCAAAGTCACCGGCTCCCCCGGTAAAGTGACCGGCTCCCCCGGTAAAATCACCGGCTCACCGGGCAAAGCCGCCATTAACAGAACGACGCTGTCATTGATGTATTTGTCAATGGTGCTTGCTTTGAACTCTCTGAACCGAACCGGCGTCAGCTTGAACCCGACACCGGTCTGCTGTTTGACGGCGTCGATGACGTGCTTGGACAGCTTGTCCAAGTGCGGCGTGCTCATTCCGTAGAATTTGAACGTGCGACTGCGGTCGATGCCGCGTCGTTTCTCCAGCAGCCCGGATTTTGCGAACCAAGTGTCCACCGCTTCGCTGGTAATGCCATGAAGCAGTTTGCGGTTCACTCTTGGAGATCGGGCAGAGCTTCGCGTAGCCATGAAAGCCTCCGCAATTCGCCAGCGGTTCGGCTGTCGAAGGGAGCAATACCCTAAGTGTGCTCCAACAAGAACACAAGGAGTGGTTGCGGGCGTCGGCTCAGGGTTTTTGTCGCGACCTAAAACAGCCCGGCGACTGTCAAAACCGGTTCTTGCGCTCGCGGATTTCCGCGAACACTTGCCACGCCGGACTGCCGGATAGGCCGAGCGATTTGGCCACCGCGGCATCGTCGGCGCGCAGGAACGGATTGGCCGCCTTCTCGGCCCCGATCGTCGCCGGAATGGTCGGTTTGCCGGCGGCAAGCTGCTGCTTGACCTCGTCGGCGCGCGCGGCGAGCGCCTTGTTGTTCGGCTCGATGGTCTTGGCGAAGCGGATATTGGCGTCGGTATATTCGTGGCCGCAATAAAATTGCGTATCGTCGGGCAGGTTGCGCAATTTGAGCAGCGACTGCCACATCATCTCCGGATTGCCTTCGATCACCTTGCCGCAGCCGATCGAGAACAGCGTGTCGCCGACGAAGGCGAGCTTGGCGGCCGGAAAGAAATAGGAGATGTGGCCCGCGGTATGGCCAGGCGTGTCGATGACGCGGCCCTGCAAGCCGCCGACGCGCACCGTGTCGCCCTCGGCCACCGTCTCGTCCACATGGTCGATGCGCGCCGCTTCGGCGCGCGGCGCGATGACGCGGCACTTGTGCCGGCTTTTGATCTCGCCGATGCCCTGGGTGTGATCGGCATGATGATGCGTCACCAGAATCTCGCTCAGCCGCCAGCCGGTTTTCTTGAGCGCGGCCTCGACCGGTGCCGCTTCCGGCACGTCGATCGCCGTGGTGGCGCCGCTCTCCGGATCGTGGATGAGCACGCCGAAATTGTCCTTCAGGCAGGGAAACAAATAGGTCTGCGCGGCCATGTGTCACTCGTGTCATGCCCCGCGTATGCGGGGCATCCAGTAATCCAAGACAAGCCGGATCAGTGCCAAAACTGCTCTCGACCGCCGGTGATGACTGGATCATCCGCCTTCGCGGATGATGACGCAATAAGGTTGGTTAACGCAGCATGCAGCCACGGAACAACAGCCCAATCCGTGCTATTTTGCCCCCATGGATGTCGTCGACCTGCGCAATTTCTACGCCCAGCACCTCGGCGTCGTGGCCCGGCGCTTTATCGGCCGCGGCATTCGCGCGCGCTGGAAGGATACGCACGCGCTCCGGGTATTGGGCATCGGCTATGCGACGCCCTATCTCGGCCTGTTCCGCGAGGAGGCCGAGCGCTGCCTCGCTTTGATGCCGGCGCCGCAAGGCGTCGTGCGCTGGCCGTCGGCCCGGCCGGCGCTGGCGGCGCTCGTCGAGGAGGATGAGCTGCCGCTGACCGATTCCGCGGTCGATCGCGTCATGCTGGTCCATGCGCTGGAAATGTCGTCCGATCCGGTCGGGTTGTTGCGCGAAGTGTGGCGCGTCCTTGCCGGCGGCGGCCGGCTGCTGGTCGTCGTGCCCAACCGGCGCGGTGTCTGGGCGCGCATGGACAGCACGCCTTTCGGACATGGCCGGCCCTATTCGCGCTCGCAGATCATGCAGCTGCTTCGCGAAACCTGGTTCACGCCGACCGGATGGGACGAGGCGCTTTATGTGCCGCCGATCCCGCGCGGCTGGTTCTTGCGCTCGGCCATGGCGTGGGAGCGCGCCGGCGCCACGCTCGCTTCGCCGTTCGCCGGCGTCCATATCGTCGAGGCGACCAAACAGGTCTACCGTGCCATCCCGGCGCCGCGACGCGAGAAGCGGCGCCTCGTTCCGGCGCTCGAGCCGGTGCTGGCGCCGTCGCCGGGCGCGGCGGCGATGCGCTAAGAGGGGGGGAGCCATGGCCCTGGAGCTGCGCCCGAACTGCGAATGTTGCGACCGCGACCTGCCGCCGGCGTCCACGCTGGCGCGCATTTGCACCTATGAGTGCACCTTCTGCGCCGACTGCGTCGACAACGTGCTGTTCAACGTCTGCCCGAACTGCGGCGGCGGTTTCGAGCCGCGGCCGATCCGCCCGGCGACCGAATGGCGGCCCGGACTGTCCGTCGCCAAACGGCCGCCTTCGATCAAGCGCGTGTCGTTGTCCTACAGCCGCGACGACATTGCGGCGCACTCGCAGCGCATCAGGGACATTCCGCCCGCGCAGCGCTGACGCGCAGCGAGCGTTAGAGTTCCTTGCCGATCATGCGATCGACCGAATACGGCCCGCCGCCGCGGATCGCGATGGCGAACAGCACGATGCCGAGCAGCAGCACGTATTCATAACCGCCTTTGCCGACCGCAAATCCGGCCTGGAAATGCACGACCAGGAAGGCGATCAACAGTTCGATAGCGAGTGCCGCCGCAAAAAACCGCGTGAACAGGCCGAGCACGATGCAAGCGGCGCCGACAGTCTCCAGGACCATGGCGGCGGCTGCAAATGCCGAAGACGGCTCCAATCCCTGCTTGGCCATGTAGCCGCTGACGCCGGCAAGTCCGGCCCCGGTCACCTTGACCCAACCGTGCATGAACAGATTGTAGCCGATGACGACGCGAACGAGCGTATAGGCAATGTCGCGCCAGGATCCATAAAATCCCGCCAAACCTGGAAAGATCAATTTCGTTTCGCCTGCCGTCATGGCGTTGCTCCCGTTGCTGTCTTTGGCCGCTTGGCGCGGCTTGCCGCTTAACCCGCGCTGTATAACACCGCAGCGGCCGGCGCTATTCAACCCAAAGATGAGAGAGCCGGACGAATTCTTCGGCGGCGCTCTGCCGCCGCGGAATGACCGAGCGCGACCCGCGCCCGTTGTTCTAAGCGGCCGGCGGCCGTGTTATTGAAGCATCGGTCCCCGCCGGCGTTTGGCTGGCGCGATTTTCAGGACGACGCTCATGCGAAGATTTTTTGGCGTGACGATCGGCACGCTGGCGTTGCTCGTTCTGGCGATTGCCGCGACCGGTCATGGGGCATGGTCGCAAGCCGGCCGGACGATCCGCATCGTCCTTGGCGTGCCGCCGGGCGGCAGCATCGACTTCCTGGCTCGCCTCCTGGCCGACCAGATTTCCTCGACCACCGGCCAGACCATGATCGTCGAAAGCAAGCCGGGCGCCGGCGGCATCATCGCCGCCGAGACGGTGGCGCGCGCGGCGCCCGACGGCAACACCTTGCTGATCAACAACAACGGCACGCTCATCAGCGCCATCCTGCGCAAGGTGAATTACGATCCGATCGCGAGCTTCGAGCCGATCTGTTATCTGGTCACGACGCCGCAAATCATCGTCGTCAACAGCGCGTCGCCCTACCACACGCTGGCCGAGCTCTTGGATGCGGCGCGGTTGAAGCCGGGGGAACTGTCGATCGCCAGCGTCGGGCCCAACACCACGCAGCACATCGGCATCGAACGGCTCAAACGTTTGGCAGGCGCCAACCTGACCTATGTGCCGTATCCGGGCGGCGCCACCACCATCAATGCGCTGCTCGGCGAGCACATCACCGCAGCCGTGCTGAACTGGTCGGAGATCGGCGAGCACATCGTCGCCGGCAAGGCCCGCGCGCTCGCGACCATGGCGCCGGCGCGCATCGAGCCGCTGCCGGACCTGCCCACGGTTGCGGAATCCGGCTACCGGGATTTCGAAACCGACGTCTGGTTCGGCGTGGTGGCGCCGGCCAAGACGCCGAAGGAAACGGTGGCGCAGCTGATCGATTGGTTCCGCGCCGCCGTGACCGCGCCGCAGGTCAAGGCCAAGCTGGTGGCGCAGGCGCTCTATCCCAATCCGAAATGCGGCGCCGACTTCGACGCGCATCTGCGGCGCCAGGCCGAAACATTCACGCAGCTGATCCACGACCTCGACTTCAAGGCGGAATAACGCCCCGTCACGACGCGAACGGCACCCATGCGCGCTGCACCGCCGGTCGCGCTTCGATGGCATCGTGCCAGCGCTTTACGTTGGCGTAATCGTTCAGGCCGATGTCCCTGACGCCATGGATGTGCACGTCCGAATACATGGTCATATCGGCGATCGAATAGGCGCCGCCGAAATATTCGTGTGACCCAAGGTGCCGGTCGAGGATGCCGAGCATGTCGCGCAGGTTGGCCTCATAGTGCTCTTGCGCCGGCGGCGCTTTGATCGGCGAGCGTATGGTCCAGTGCCCGAACTGCTGCGCCAGCGTGGTGAAGGTCGCCGAGCCGTAGAACAGCCATTGATCCACTTTGGCCCGCGCCGCCGCGTCGCCCGGATAGAATTTTCCGGATTTTTCCCCGAGATATTTGAGGATCGCGCCGGACTCGCAGACCGTGACCTCGGCGCCGCCGGGCCCGTCATGATCGACGATGGCCGGGATCTTGTGGCCGGGGCTGATCTTCATGAAGTCCGGCGCCATCTGCGCCTTCTTGCGCAGATCGACCGGGATGATTTTGTGCGGCAGCCCGGTTTCCTCCAGCATCATGCGCGGCTTGTAGCCGTTGTCCGTGATCCAGGTGTAGCAATCGATCATGTCGTTCCTCCCGAATTTGCCCGCTATTGTGATCCAACCAGAGTTTTAAGTCGCGCGATTTATGTGGCCATTCGCTCCGCGGTGACGGCCGCCGCGTCGGCGCCGATGAATTCCTTGCAGATTGTCCTGGCTTTCGGTTTCAAGCGCGTCGAGCAAGCGTATTCTTGATCTCGGCGATCAGCCCGAGGCCGCGGAACACCAGTCCGGAATACACCTGAATGAGGCTCGCGCCGGCGCGGATTTTGGCGAGCGCTGTTGCGCCGGAATCGATGCCGCCGGCGCCGATCAGCGGAAACACGCCTTCGACCCGCACATAGGTTTCGGCCAACATGCGGTTGGCAAGCGCATAGAGCGGCCGACCCGACAGGCCGCCGGCCTCCTTGGCGATTGCAGTCTCGAGCAAATCCGGCGGCCGCGCCACGGTGGTATTGCCGACGATCATGCCATCGACCCGGCGCGAGCGGGCGATGCCGACAACGTCGTCGAGATCGCCCAACGACAGATCCGGCGCGATCTTCAGCAGCACCGGCGTCGGACCGGCATTGGGCGACACCCGTTCGCGGGCATCGACCACGCGGGCCAACAGATCGTCGAGCACGGACGCCTGTTGCAGATTGCGCAGGCCCGGCGTGTTCGGCGAGGAAATATTGACGGTGACATAGCTCGCCACCGACGCGAAGCGTTCGATCAGCCGGACATAATCGGAAACGCGGTCGGGCAAATCCTTGTTGGCGCCGACATTGATGCCGACGATGCCGCACCCTCCCCCGCCTGCGGCAGACGGAAGGGCGGGGGCCGCGCGTGCGGCGAGCCGCCGCAGCGCGGCATCGGCGCCTTGCGAATTGAAGCCGAGCCGGTTGATGACGCCCTGGTCGGCATCGAGCCGGAACAGCCGCGGCCGCGGATTGCCGGGCTGCGGCTGCGGCGTGATGGTGCCGACTTCGACAAAGCCGAAGCCTAAGCGCAGCAAAGCATCGGGCACTTCCGCGTTCTTGTCGAAGCCCGCAGCGATGCCGACCGGATTGGGAAAATTGAGCCCGAATACGCGCAGCGCCAGCCGTTGGTCGTCGCGCGGCGCCGGCGGCAGCGGCGCGAATTTCAACATTTTGATTGCGACACCGTGGGCGTCTTCCGGCTCGAGCGCGCGCAGAAACGGCCGGGCGAGACGCTCGAGGAAGCCGATCACGGTTTTAGCTCCGGCATCGCGCGGCGGCCGTCGATCTCGTCGGGCAGCGGCCGCGCCCAGCGCACCGCCGACAACGGCAGCGCGCGCATAGAGATGCGGAAACAGCTCGTTGCCGCGGGAGCGCTCCCATTTCAGCGCCGGCCCGAGCGCATCGCCGTCCACCGCGATCAGCATCAAGGCGGATTGTTTGGCAAAATGCTTGGCCGCCGTCTCGGCGACTTGCGCCGCGGTCGAGAAATGGATGAAGCCGTCGCGTTGATCGACGTCCGATCCGCGAAATGCGCCGTCGGACTCGGCCGCGCGCCACGCCTCCCGCTCGCAGATTTTGTAAATCGTCGCCACTGATGATCCATTTACGCGTCGTAAGCGGCGCGACCCTATCGGCCCTTGAGCCTTGAGGCAATAATTCCTATCATCGGTGGGGTTATAAGGGGTGCCGATGCTCACGCATGCGCAAGTCTGGTCGGCGATCGATCGCCTCGCCGCGCGGGCCGGGCTTTCGGCATCGGGCCTTGCCCGCCGCGCCGGCCTCGACCCCACCACGTTCAACAAATCCAAGCGCATCACGGCATCCGGCCGCGCACGCTGGCCGTCGACCAATCGATCAGCAAGGCGCTGGCGGCGACCGGCACCGGCATCGAGACGTTTGTCGGATTGATCCAGGGCGACAAAGCGGGCGCGTCGACCCGCGGCGTGCCGTTGCTCGGCTTTGCCGAGGCCGGCGCCGGCGGCTATTTCGACGACGGCGGTTTCCCGGCCGGCGCCGGCTGGGACGAAATCGCCTTTCCGGCCGTCGACGACACCCACGCCTACGCGCTCGAAGTATCCGGCCAATCGATGGAGCCGGCCTATCGCGACGGCGACGTGATCCTGGTGTCGCCGGCTGCTCCGATCCGCCGCGGCGACCGGGTCGTGGTCAAGACCAGGGGCGGCGAGGTGATGGCAAAAGAGCTCAAGCGCTCCACGGCGAAAGCGATCGAGCTGAAATCGCTCAATGCGCAACATCCCGACCGCACCATCGCCACCGCCGACGTGCTGTGGATCGCGCGGATTTTGTGGGCGAGCCAGTAAGCCGCCCGTCGTCCCCGCGAAAGCGGGGACCCATAACCACTGCCCGCGCCATATCCGCTCTGACCGTGGTTATGGATTCCCGCTTGCGCGGGAATGACGGGCTACCCGTGCCACCACAACATCCCGCGCGCGGAACAGATAGACCACGCTGACGGCGAAGATGATGCGCCGCGTCCATTGCCGGAAACCATGGTCGGTCATGCGCTCGATGACGAACGGCGCCAGCGAGGTCGCGGCGATGGCGAGCGCGATGGCGGGCACGAGCGCCCATTTCGGCACGCTCGCCATGCCCGATACCGTGCCGAAATAGGCGATGCGGACGATGTGGCTGAGCGACTGCACCGTCGCCTTGGTGGCGTTGGTGGTCTTGCGGTCGAGCATGCTCTTCTGAAAGAAGATGTCGAGGAACAGCCCGCCGACGCCGGCCAGCACCTGGATGATGGTGGTCAGCACGCCGGTGACGAACGGCACGCCGCGCCATTCGATGTTCGGCCGCCAATCGCGCGGCAGCGCCTCGATGGCGAACGGCATCAGGCCGAGGCTCAGATAGACCATCATCTTGTTCGGCACGAACTTGATCGAATACATGGCGGCGAAGGCGAGCACCGCGCCGACCACGTATTTCCAGAAGATCGGCCAGCGCACGTAGTGCCGCCATTGATAGGCGCGCCAGCCGTTGGCGCAGAACTGGATGATCGAGAACAGGATCATCGCGCTCGCCACGTCGAAATAATTGAGCAGCACGCCGAGCAGAATCATGCCGCCGGCCATGCCGAACACGCCGGAGATGAAGGAGCTCAGGAGGATGGTGAGGGCGAGGAGAAGATAAGAGGCGACCGTCATTCCGTTACTTTACCTCTCCCGCTTGAGGGGGAGGCATAGGCAGCCTTTCGGCTGCCGTCATATTAAGAAACGCCGATGCAAAGCATCGGCTGTGACGCGAAGCGTGCCCGGTGGGGGCCTTCGTCGAATCCGAGCAAGCCACTGGCCCCCTCCCTACCCTCCCCCGCAAGCGGGGGAGGAAAAGAAAAGTCACGCCGACCTTGCCAGCGCGCCGTCGATCATATCCATCGTGTTCTTGATGCCGTAAGCGGCGGCGAAGGAGCCGAAGCGCGGGCCCCTCTCCTGGCCGAGCAGCACTTGATAGAGCATGTTGAACCAGTCGAGCGAGACGCCGGGCTTGCCGTCTTTGCCCTTTTTCTTTGTATCGAGGAACGGCTCACGGCGGCCGACCTCATAGACCACGTCCTGGATGGCTTCCGGCGGCGCGTCGGGCGGCAGTTGCGACAGCGCGTCGCGCAAGTCGATCAGCGCCGCGCGCCCGGCCTCGCTCGGCTCACGGAATTTTTTCGCCGGCTGCACGAAATCGCGGAAATAGTGGATGGCGTATTCGACCATCGCGGCGAGATGCGGATGCGTCTCTTTCGTCACGCCCGGCCGGTAGCGGCCGATAAAGCCCCACAGCGTCTCGGCGTTCTCGGCATTCGACGCGGTGACGAGCGACAGCAGCATGGCGAACGGCACCGGATTGTCGGCCTTCGGCGGCGCGCCGCTGTGGATGTGCCAGACCGGATTACCGAGCTGCTCCTTGGCGCCTTGGCGGGGATAGGCATCGAGGAATTGCAGATACTCGTCGACATGGCGCGGGATGACGTCGAAGTAGAGCCGCTTCGCCGCCTTCGGCTCGCGATACATGAACAGCGACAAACTCTCCGGGCTGGCATAGCGCAGCCATTCGTCGATGGTCAGTCCATTGCCCTTCGACTTCGAAATTTTCTGGCCGTTTTCGTCCAAAAACAGCTCGTAATTAAAACCTTCCGGCGGCGTGCCGCCGAGCGCACGGCAGATTTCGCCGGAGAGTTTTACCGAATCGATCAAATCCTTGCCGGCCATCTCGTAATCGATGCCGAGCGCGACCCAGCGCATCGCCCAATCCGGCTTCCATTGCAGCTTGCAGCGACCGCCGGTGACCAGCGTGGTGACGCGCTCTTTGCTCTCAGGGTCTTCGTAGGTGATGGTGCCGGCTTTGGCGTCGTGCGCGACGATCGGGACTTGCAGCACGATGCCGGTGCGCGGCGAGATCGGCAGGAACGGCGAATAGGACTCGGCGCGCTCCTCGCGCAGCGACGGCAGCATGATGTTCATGACCGCGTCGAAGCGCTCCAGCACTTTCAGCAACGCCGCGTCGAACTTCCCAGACGTGTAGCACTCGGTCGACGACATGAACTCGTAGTCGAAGCCGAATTGATCGAGGAAGGCGCGCAGCCGCGCGTTGTTGTGCGCGGCAAAACTCGGATGGGTGCCGAACGGGTCCGGCACCTTGGTCAGTGGTTTGCCGAGATGCTGCGCCACCATCTCTTTGTTCGGCACGTTGTCGGGGACTTTGCGCAAGCCGTCCATGTCGTCGGAGAACGCGATCAGCCGCGTCTTGATCTTGTCGTCGGTCAGCACGCGAAAGGCGTGGCGCACCATGGTGGTGCGCGCCACTTCGCCGAAGGTGCCGATATGCGGCAGGCCGGACGGGCCGTAGCCGGTCTCGAAGATCACCGCGTCCTTCGGCGTCTTCTTCAGCCGGGCCACGATCTTGCGCGCCTCCTCGAACGGCCAGGCATGAGACTGCTCGGCCAGTTCGCGCAAGTTCGCGGGGTTTTCGGCGGTCGACATCCTTATACCTTTAGAACTTTATCGCTGCTGCATCAAAAGCGCGGCTCAAACGGTGATCGGGAAATAGCGCAGCCACAGGTCGGTGAAGCTGCCCTTCTCCCATTGCCGGAACAGCGCCCAGTTCAAGGCCTGCCGCAACAGGTCGTTGCCGCGCTTGACCGCGATGCCGATGCCTTCGCCGAAAAAGCGGCTCTCCAGGAACGGGCCGCCGCGAAATGCGCAGCAACCGCCGGAGTCGGTGCCGTTGAGCCAGAACGCGAGCGCGATGCCGTCGCCGAACAACAGATCGACGTCGCCGTTGCGCAGCGCCGCGCGCGCGGCGTCGGCATTGGGATAGGGCCGCACCTCGGCCTCGGTGAACATCTGCTTGAGGTAGGCTTCGTGCGCGGTGCCGGCGACGACCGCGATCTTCTTGCCCTCGAGCAGCTCCGGCAGCACGTCGCCGATGCCGCTGTCGACGCGCGCCACGAAGCGCGCCGGCGTGCGGTAGTACGGATCGGTGAAATCGGCGCGCCGGCGCGTCTCCGCGGTGGGCGCGATCGAGGCGATCACGGCGTCGCCGCGATTGTCGGCGAGCGCGTCGAGCAGCGTGTCGAAGCGGCGCGCCTGGATGGTGCAGGTCACCTTGATCTCGTCGCAGAGCAGCCGCGCCAGATCGACGTTGAAGCCGGCCGGATTGCCGTCCGGCCCGGCATAGTCGAACGGCGGATAGTCCGTCTCGGTGAGGAAGCGGATGGTCTGCAGGCGGCTCAGCTCGGGTCGCTCAGGCCGCCGGCGCGGGTCCCAGAAGCCCGGAACGGCAACGCTGCGCTGCTGGACGGTGCTGTTGTCCTGCGCCGCCGCCGGCGGCGCGGCAAAAACCGAGGGCAACAGCACGGCGGCAACGCCAAGGACCAGCCGAAGCGATATTGCAAACCAATATATGCAGCGGCGAGATATTGCCATTTCAGATTGCATCAATGCCGAACCATGGCGGGATCTTGAAGCTTGCGCCCCGGCCCGCTGCGCCGGGGCTTAGAGCATGATCGGGGAAAGGGAAAGATGGATTTGTCGAAAACGTCAGGCGCAAAAACTCTTCAATTCGAGGCGACTACGCCATGCGCCACCGGGCAAGGGCCGGGTGGCAATGCAAAGAGCGAAAACCGGAATCGGGATTCAAGCCAGAATTGGGATTTAAGAGAGACTCTGCCCTTCCGGCAGCCCGCCCATGAGCTCGGCTTCGATGGTGGCCAGTTCCAACAAATACGACAAGGTCTCGCAGCCGTCGGTGCGCGCCGAGACGCGCGAGCTCCCTTGTCATCTCGCCGATATATTTGGCGGACGGACGCGGCTTATCGTCGACATTGATTGATCTGAAACGATGGGCAGACATGAGCGACCAAGAGGCGGCGGGTGGCGAGGAACTTGGCATCTGCAAAACTTTCGCCATATTGCATGAGCCGCGGCTCATTTGCACGAGGCTGCAAACATTTTTGTTCTTGATACCCTATCAATATTGCCGCCGGCTTGAATGATTTCATCTGGCGCGGTGCAGTTCGTGCGTCCGCACGCGCGACGCGAGCGCACGTGCTTCGCCGGCAATGGTTGCGGGCGTGCATTCAGATGACGCATGCGGCACCAACACGTCCGTCAACGTCCGCAACAGCGGCGCGTGATGATCCAGATCGAGCCCGTCACGGGCGTAGATGCCGGCCTTGTTGGGCGGCAGCTCCGGCAAGCCGTCGCGGATAATTTCGATCCCGGGAATGACGTTGCGCGCCTGCATCGTCAGCACGCCGAGACCCGCCGCGACGGCGGCGAGCCGCGCCGCGAACTCGGAAGCGGAAAACGCAACAAAGAAATGCATGCCGCTGTTCTGAAGCAATTCAATCGCAACCCGGTCGCCGGTCGTTCCCGGCCAGCTGATCAGCGGTATCGGCGCGCCGGGGGAAAGCACGAGCTTGGGCGATTTCACCCAAACCGTCTGCTCCGACCATTGCGCGACGGTGACGCGCGGCGGGTTGATCGCGTTGCACAGATAGGCGACATCGATCGAGCCGACATGGAGGTCGCCGAGCAGCCTTTCGCCCCGGTCGCAGCGGAAGCTGACCAGCTCGCCCGTCGGGCTCGCCGAACAGCGCTCGAAGATATCGATGAGACGCTCGTGTCCGAGCCAGCTCGGCAGCCCGATGACGAACTGGCGCGGCGCCGAATTGGGCCCGGCAAAGGTGAGAAGCTCGTCGTTCATGGCGAGCATGCGCCGCGCATATTGCAGCACCAAGAGGCCGCGTTTTGTCGGGGTCATGTTGCCCTGCCCCTTGGCGAAGACGCTGCCACCAAGGAGCCGGCCGAGCCGGGCGATCTGCGAGCTGATCGCCGATTGCGTCAGGTCAAGCGCATCGGCCGCCTTGGTGTAGCTGCCGGTGTCGACGATGGTGACCAGCGCCCTGAGCAACTCGATGGGAATGTTCTTCTTGGCGTAGCGTCGATGCATTTCATCCCTCTCCCCCCAACCGTGTCCCGCCGGTGCTGGCGCGACGCGGCACCCTAGTCGCCTCGCCTGGATGAGGGTGAGACGGCACAGAATGGCGGCCGCAAACCGTGCGGCAGACCCCGAATACGACGCTAAATTCCTGACACGGCGGTGAAATCTAAGACGCGCCACCGCGCCGGAACGTCCCATCGGACGGCCCACCATTCTGCCACAACTTATCAGCGTGAAGATAGGTGCTGGCTTACCGTTGCCGGCCGATACGCGTCAGGAATCGCCTGACGCGACAATCGCTTCGACCAGACGAACGACCGAACGCCGAAGACCGGTATCCTTGATCTTGATGAAGGCCCGGACCAGCGCGTGGCCGTCGGCGGTGCCGAGAAAGTCGGTGATATAAGCCAGCGACGGGCCTTCTCCGGTCTTTCGCGCGCTGCCGGAAGCATGCGGTGCGCCTTCAAAGAAGAACGGCACCGGCACTTCGAGGATATGCGAGATCTCCTGCAACCGGCTGGCGCTGATGCGGTTGGTGCCTTTTTCGTATTTCTGGACCTGCTGGAACGTCAGGCCGAGCTGATCGGCGAGCCGTTCCTGGCTCATGTGCAGCATGAGGCGTCGCATGCGAACGCGGCTGCCGACATACTTGTCGGTCGGATTAGGGAATTTAATGGACATCATGAATCTCCGGACCCCTCGCCTTCCAGTCCTGTCCTGTTTTAATTCCTCAGGCAATCCCCGGTTGCAAGTTTTCCGCCGATTGTTTCGGCCCGTATGCGTTCCACGCATGAGCCACCACGCCAAATTGTTGGGCTGATGACGCGGCCGCCGAGCGTTGCCGCGGTCGTTTTTTCAAAACTTGGCGTCTTCTAAAGGTAGCGGCGCAAATCTGCGGCGGCAGCATCGGCCGTTCGCTTCAAGTCGAAGGGCGCGACGAACTGGCCGTCTTTGTCCATCAGATAGACGATGGCGGTGTGGTCCATCGTGTAGTCGCCGCCGTCCAACGGGACCTTCTTGGCGTAGACCCGGTATGCCCTGATCGCCGCATTGATCGACGCCTGATCGCCGGTCAGCCCGCGCAGATGCGGATCGAAATTGGACAGGTAGTCCTTGAGCACCGCCGGCGTATCGCGCTCCGGATCGACGGTGATGAACAAGGCGCCCGTACGATCCGCATCGGGCCCAAGCTGTTTGAGAACTTGCGACACATCGAACAGTGTGGTCGGGCAAATGTCGGGGCAATGGGTGAAGCCGAAGAACACCAGGAATGGGCGGCCCTTCATGTCCTGATCGGTCACCGGCTTGCCGTTCTGGTCCTCGAGATGAAACGGCCCGCCGACGGCTGCGACCGCCTGGCCGATCGGCGACGGCACATGTTTGCTGAAAACCAGGATGGCGCCGAAGAACAGCACCAGGCCGCTGAGGAAGGCGGCAAGCAGCAGCGCGACGCGGGAATTTTTTTCGTTCACCGACGGTCTCCGGTCATCCGAAACATGCGGCCAAGCCGGCACGGATGGTTTCGAAAAAGACAGTCGCCCCGTAATGCACCCAGAGCAGAACTGTGCCCACCAGCGCCAGCACGACCGCTGCGCCGGCCAGCAACAACGGCCGCGACATCGAAGACGTGGGGGTGCGACGGTCTCGGGCATCGGTAAAGCTCCGGCTGCCCCGTACATATGCCGGAACCGGACGAGCGACAACCGCAGCCGGTGTCGCGCCTGCCGCCGCGTCAAGGCTCCCGGCTGCTTACTCGCAGGGGTGATAGAGCGCCGTGAGCTCGTGGCCGCGCAGCTGAATGAGCCTTGGCGTCAGGCCGCCGTGATGACCGATCCAGGCGCGGATCTGCGCCGGATAGAGCCGCATCACCAGCGCACTGCCCTCACGGGTCGGCACCAGCTCGCGCGACGCGTCATCGTAATAGGAGGCGGCATGGAAGCCGAGCACCGCGCGCTGGGTGACGCAGACATGATCGCGCGGGACGATCCCGGTCAGCAACGTGCAAGCCGACAGGCATGGACCGTCGATGACGATATGCTCGCCGGACGCGCGCGCCGCCTCGAACTTGCGAATGTAGGAGGTGACCTCGCCGCCCGGGTCGCCGACGATCCGCATCTCCGCCAACGCCACGGTAGGCGCCGCAATGGACGCCGCCATAAAACTCACCACTGCCGACGCCAGCGCGCCGGCCAAAGCTGCCTGCCATTTCATGGGTCACCCTCTCCCCGTTCAACGCACACGACCCTGCAGTCGTATTATGGCGAGACTTCGAGGATACGTTAAGTTTATTCGCAAAACGATCGCAGGGTTTTCTGCTGTTTCTTTTTGCATCGCCGCTCGGTTCCCTACGGGAACTAAACGCTCATTGGGCGCGGCGCCGCCTCGCGCCCATGCGCGGACGGCGGCAAAAAGGGGTGCTATAAAGCACCAACGATCAGGGACGCGGAGGCGGAACCGACCATGGCGCGGGACTTCGAGGACCATTGCTGGAAGGACGTCATCGACGCCGACACCATCGAGATCTACCAGGCCTACCGGCGTAAAACCTATGTCGGCGATAATCCCGCGGTGCTCGCCATCGACCTCTACAATAAGGCCTATCTGGGCGGGAACCGCCCGGTCCGCGAGGTCGATCGCGAGTTTTCTGGCTCCTGCGGCGAGCACGCCTGGAAGGCGCTGCCGCTGACCCAAAAGTTGTTCGCGGCCGCGCGCCGGGCCCGTGTGCCGGTGATCTACACCACCCGCCATGCGGATACCCGCGGCGTGCAATCGACCAATCGCACCATGGGCCGCCAGCGCGACGACATTTACGACATCAAGGCGGAACTTGCCCCGCAGCCGGGGGAACTGGTGATCTACAAGGAGCGCGCGTCGGGATTCTTCGGCACGCCGTTGATCGCGCACCTGCAGCAGCAACGGATCAATTCGCTGATCATCTGCGGCGAGAGCACGTCGGGCTGCGTGCGCGCCTCCACGGTGGACGCCTTCTCATACGGCTTGCACAATGTCGTGGTCGAGGAATGCACCTACGACCGCTCGATGATCAGCCACAAGGTCAATCTGTTCGACCTGCATCACAAATACGCCGACGTGATGCATATCGAGGACGTTCTGGCCCATCTCGATGGCCTCGCCGTCGAGCGCAAAGTGGCCTGACACCCGACATCTCCCGACAAACTCCCAGAAACGAGCATTGCCATGTCCACCACCGCCGCGCGCCGCACCAACGTCCCCGATTACACCACGGCCTATTATTTCCTCGAGGGCTTGAGCGAAATCGGCATCGATTATCTGTTCTGCAATTTCGGCACCGATCACGCGCCGATCATCAACGAGATGGCGCATCGCAAGCAGCGCGGCGAAGCCATGCCCGGCGTGGTGCGCTGCCCGCATGAGAACACCGCCGCCCACATGGCCGCGGGCTATGCCTTCGTCACCGGCCGCGGCCAGGGCGTGCTGGTCCATGTCGACGTCGGCACCGCCAATACCGCCAATGCCATGCACAACATCTATCGCAGCCGCCTGCCGGTGCTGCTGATGGCCGGCAAGGCGCCCTATACGGTCAACGACGAGCTGGTCGGCTCGCGCGACACCTATGTGCATTTCATCCAGGAGCCGTTCGACCAGGCGAGCCTGGTGCGGCCCTATCTGAAATGGGAATGGACGCTGCCGTCCGGAGTGGTCGTCAAGGAGGCACTGCGGCGCGCACATTCGATCATGCAGAGCGAGCCGCGCGGCCCGGTTTATCTGATGATGCAGCGCGAGACCCTGACGCAGCGCTGGGCGACCGACGAGATCCGCACCTATTCCGAAGATCAATTTGCCGCGACGGGTGGCGGCGGCGCCGATCCGAAACTCGTGGCCGCGCTCGCCGACAAGCTCATGACGGCGGAAAATCCGATCCTGATCACCGGCTACGCCGGGCGCCACGATCATGCCTCCAAGGCGATCGACGCGCTGGCGCAATTCGCCGGCATCGCCGTCTACGAAGCCAATATGACCAACAATATCTCCCACGACAGCCCGTGCTTCGTCGGCTTTTCCCCCGACAAAGCGGTGCCGAATGCCGATGTCGGCATCCTGGTCGATGTCGACGTGCCGTGGTTTCCGAGCGACGTGAAGACCAAAGAAAACTCCTTCTGGGCGCATATCGACATCGACACGCTCAAGCCCGGCTCGCCGATGTGGACGTTCCCGGGCAATCTGCGCATGCAGGGCGATTCAGGGCGCATCCTCGAACAGGTGCTCGACGCGTTGCAGGCCAAGGCGACGCCGCGCTTCAAGGCCGCCGTGGCGGAGCGCCTCGCCCGCATCAAGACGTTACGCGATGAGCGCGTCGCGCGCGCCACCAAGCTGGCGGCGGACAAAGGCAAGCCGGGCGCGATCAATCCGCATTACCTGATGGCGGAGCTCGGCAAGGTGCTCGACGACGACGCCATCATCTTCAACGAGGGCGTCACCAATGCGGGCGCGGTGCTGCTGCAAATCCCGCGCAAGCGGCCCAACACCACGATGCGCTCCGGCGGCGGCGGACTCGGCTGGTCCGGCGGCCTGGCGCTCGGCGCCAAACTTGCCGCGCCTGAGCGGATGATGGTGCAAATCTCCGGCGACGGCGGCTTTTATTTCGGCAATCCGAGCTCGGTATTCGCGGTGTCGCAGCAATACAAGCTGCCGATCTTTTCCATCGTCATGGACAATACCGGCTGGAACGCGGTGAAGCAGTCGACCCTGCGGGTGTTTCCCGAAGGCGAGGCCAAGGCCGCGAGCGAATTCGAATCCGAGCTCGCCCCCAAGGTCGCCTTCACCAAGGTCGGCGAGGCGTTCGGCGCTTATGGGGAAGAGATCAGCGATCCCGCCGACGTGCCGGCCGCGATCGCGCGCTGCCTCAAGGAAGTCCGCGGCGGCCGCGCGGCGCTGCTGCACGCGCGCGTGACGAAAATGTAGCACTGCTGCAGTCGCGCAGTATAACAGCATACCGGCATCGACGACGTTCGATATCGCGAACGTTATGACGGACTGCCTAGGTCACGCAGGGGTTGGGGTAGCCGCAGTTGTGACAAACGATCGAACAGCAAGCCGGATCACGGCATTTTACGACGGAAAATGCCCGATGTGCGCGACGCTCGCGAACGCGGTGCGCTGTTCTATCCGGCAAGACGAGTTTGACTTGAAGGATATGCACAAGCAGAAGTCGATGCCGTTCGCGCGAGACGCCGTCGAGAAGGAAATCCACGTCGTCGATCGGGATGGTCAGACCTATCGCGGCGCGCAGGCGATTCTGAAGATCGCAAGCCAGTATCCCCGCCTGCGGATGCTTGCCGTGATCGGACGGCTTCCCGTCGTCCGACCGCTATTGCCTGTTGGCTACAATATCGTTGCGAGAAACCGCCGCTTCCTGTTTGGCGCGGCTAGCCGCGTTTTTTGGCTGAAAGCGATGATCGTATTGGTCTTTTGCGTCGGGCTGGCCATGTCCTCTCGCCTCTGGATCGGCCCGCGCACCTATCCTCCGGCTCCCGCACTGAGCTTTCTACCGTCGTCCATCTATCCGGCAGACCTTTTCCT
Source organism: uncultured Alphaproteobacteria bacterium (assembly GCA_963831975.1). Classification (GTDB taxonomy): domain Bacteria; phylum Pseudomonadota; class Alphaproteobacteria; order Rhizobiales; family Xanthobacteraceae; genus BOG-931. Next base: position 14,410 of record CAWHSO010000001.1, on the reverse strand, counting down.
TTATGGGGCGCTATTTGTCTTGGCGGGCGCGATCTTGGTTTCGGCGCGACCACAGAAGTTCATCTTCTTGTTTCTGGGCATCGTCGTCGCCTTCTGTCTCTTGGATCAGACTCGGTGGCAGCCGTGGATCTATCAATACGGCTTTCTGCTCGCCGCACTGGCGCTGTTCTCTTGGGACAGTGACGACGTCGAAGGCCGGGAGCGGGCACTCAACATTGCGCGATTGATCGTCGCGACCACCTATATTTTCTCAGGACTCCAGAAGCTGAATCTCAATTTCATCGACTATGATTTTCCATGGATCGTGGAGCCGATCACCAACGTTTTCCCCGCCGCCCGCGGCCTTGTACATGCGCTGGGGATTGGCGCTCCATTCATCCAAATCGGTTTCGGCGTGGGATTGCTGACCAGGAAATATCGGCGGGTCTCGCTGATCCTTGCCATCTCCATGCACGTGTTCATCCTGGCGATGTTCGGACCGTTTGGCCACAACTGGAACAATATCATCTGGCCATGGACGGCCGCCATGGCCGGCCTCGATCTCCTGCTTTTCACCGGCCAGCAGCAGTTCTCCGTCCGCGATATTTTCTGGGGCAATCGATCTCCGTATCACGTCGGCGTGCTTGTCCTGTTCGCGATCCTGCCGTTTCTGAGCTTTTTCAATCTGTGGGACTCTTACTTATCGTCGGCGCTCTATTCCGGCAATCTGACCGAAGCAACCATCTACGCCACCGACAAAGGCAGGGATTCCTTGCCGGCGAGCATCAAAGCCTACTTTGTCCATACCTCGCCCAATACCAATGTCCTGAACATCCAGCGCTGGGCGTTCGAGGATCTCAACGTGCTGCCCTATCCGGAAACCAGGGTGTACAAAGAGATTGCAAAGGCCGTGTGCGAGCGCTCGCAGGACCAAGCAGACTTCGTCCTACTAGTCCATGAGCAGCGAATGTTCTGGAGCAAGCCAGAGACAGGCTTCCGATGCTGGGATCTGTGACGCGACTTTTCACGCCGCCCATCAAAGGCTATTCGGCTTTGATATTGGCGTCGTGAATGATCTTGCCGTACTTTTCCATTTCGCTTGCAATGTATTTGGCGAAATAATCTGGCGTCGAGCCGATCGCCTCGAAGCCGAGCGCGGTCAGGCGCGCCTTGACGTCGGGCTGAGCCAAAACTTTGGCGACGCTGGTTTGCAGCTTCGTGGTGATGTCGGCGGGCATATCCTTCGGACCCCACAGCCCGTACCACGACACGAACTCGAAGCCCGGCAGGCCGGATTCCTCGACGGTCGGAATGTCCGGCGCCGCGGCCTGGCGCTTGAGGCTGGTTATGGCGAGCGCCTTGATGCGGCCGCCTTGCGCCTGCGGCAGCGACGACAGCATCGGATCGGCGAGCAACTGGATCTGCCCGCTCATCAGATCGGTCAGCGCCGGGCCGGTGCCCTTATAGGCGATCGACCAGCGTGTCGACATGGGCCTCGCGCTTTAACAGCTCGATCACCAGATGGCTGGCCGAGCCGATGCTGGTGGTGCCAAAAGTGTATTTCTGCGGGTCTTTGCGGACGAGGTCGAAAAAATCTTTCAAATTGTTGGCCGGTACGCTCGGCGTCGTCGAGACGATCAACGGACCGGCGGCGATCAAGGTCACCGGCGTGAAATCCTTCACCACGTCGAACGGCACGCTTTTGTACAAGAATGGATTGACGACGTGGAGCGACGCGGTGAGGAGGAGCGTATAGCCGTCCGGATCGGCTTTGGCGACCACATTGGCGCCGACATTGCCGGAAGCGCCGCCGGCGCGGTTCTCGACGATGAAATGCGGCCCGACTGTCTGGTTGAGCTGATCGACGATGATGCGCGCCACGCCGTCGACCGAACCGCCCGGCGGGAACGGCACGATCACCGTTACGGTGCGGGTGGGATAGTCTTGCGCCGATACAACCGGCGCGAACGCGAGAACAGCACACGCCGCGGCAACCGAGATGATACGCCTCACAGCGACTTCCTTTCCTGACTAGAACGCGCCCGGATAGCTTCCGCCGTCGATCAATAAATTCTGGCCGGTGATATAGCCGGCATGGGTCGAACACAGAAACGCGCAAAACGCGCCGAGCTCGGCCGGATCGCCGTAGCGCTTGGCCGTGCTCGCTGCGGCGCGTTCACGGAAAACCTGCTCGAAGGTCTTGTTGGTGCCTTCGAGCAGGCCGCGAATGTGCCGGTGCTGGGCGTCGCTGTCGAATATGCCCGGCAGCAGATTATTGATGGTGACGTTGCGCGCCGCCGTTTGCCGGGCGAGGCCGCCGGCAAAGCCGACCAAGCCGGAACGGGCGCCGTTCGACAGCCCAAGCTCGGCCTGCGGCACTTTCACGCTGCGCGACACGATGTTGACGATGCGCCCAAACCCACGCGCGGTCATGCCGTCGACCGTGAGCCGCATCATCTCGATCGGGCCCAGCATCATGTCGTCAAGCGCCGCGATCCAATCGTCGCGCGACCAGTCGCGGAAATTGCCGGGCAGCGGCCCTTGCGAATTGTTCACCAGGATATCGGGAGCCGCACAGGCGCCGACCGCGGCGGCGCGGCCGGCAGGCGTGGTGAGATCGGCAGCGACGGCGACAACCTTTACGCCGGTCGCCTGCGCAATCTCGGCGCCGGTGCGCTCAAGCACGTCGCGCGTCCGGGCAACGATCGTGAGATCGACGCCTTCCCGCGCCAGCGCCAACGCGCAGGCCTTGCCGAGACCCCGGCTCGCGCCGCAGACCAGCGCGCTTTTGCCTCTTATGCCGAGGTCCACTTCGCGCGTCAGGCCGCCACGGCCGAAAGCGCTTTAAGCTTATAGCCGTAAGCTTTGTCGAGCCCGAGGTCGGCGACGATGCGCAAACCCTTGCCGAGCGCTTCGGCGTCGAGGCCGGTGAGCGGCTTGCGCAGGTCGCCTGCCGGCATGCCGAGCGCCTTCATTAGCGACTTCACCGCGACCGGATTGATCGCCGAATAGGTGAAGTGCAGGAGCGGCAATAGCCGCAGATACTCGCGTTTGAAGTTGTCGGCCTCGGTGTAGCTCGCCCACGGCACCGAGATCGTCGCCAACTCCGCCGGCGCGATATTGCCGGTCATGTTCGCGGTGCCGTGGCCGCCGAGGCTCATGGTCGGCACCACCAGCCCGAGATTGGGGCTGTCGCAGCACATCACCGATACGTCGGGCTTGGCGGCGAGCACCTGCGCCACCTGGCCGACGCGCGCAGTCGATTCCTTGTGCACCACGTAGTTCGGATGCTTGAAGATGCGGATCAGATTGTCCCAATTCAGGTCGCTCTTCACCCGCGGCGGATTGTTGTAGATGCCGAGCGGCAGGTCGGTGGCATCGGCGACGTCGAGGAAGAACCGCTCGATGTCGGCTTCCGGCGCGCAGATATAGGCCGGCGCGGCCAGGATCGCGCCATCGCCGCCGTTGTCCTTGGCGAAGCGCACATTGGCGATGGTCGATTTGGTGTTGTTGCCGGTGCAGCCGAAGAAGATCGGCATTTTCTCCGACTTCATCTTCGCCGTCTCGACGATAATTTTCTTTTTCTCCTCGGGCGAGAGCATGGAGGTCTCGCCGGTCGAGCCCATGATCAGCACCGCCTTGGTGCCGTGCTCTTCCTGGAAGCGGAGCAGGGTCTGGAACGCCGCGAAATCGACTGAGCCGTCCTTGTTGAACGGCGTGATCAGCGCCACGAACGAGCCGGTGATTTTCTGTTTGGGCATCGATGCAAATCTCCGAAGTTCTTCTCCCTCCCCCTTGTGGGGAGGGAGGGGTGGGGGTCGGGAGGTAACGCGCTTGCGTCGACGTTAGCGTTTCACCTCGCGACCCCACCCCTACCCCTCCCCACAAGGGGGAGGGGAAAGAAATCATATGCTCACGTGATTGATGAACTTCTCCGGCGGCCGCTCGCCCCATTGCGACCGCAGCGCTTCTTCGGCAGCAATGAGATTGGAGCCGTTGGCGAGATTGAGGCGGTCGCTGTCGGCCCAATGCTCGTGGACGCGGCCCCACGGATCGGCCCAGTAGTCGTAGACCTGGCTGCCCAGCACATGGCGGCCGATGCCCCACATGTGCTCGTATTTGCCGCTCTCCTTGAGGTACTCGTGGCCCATGCAGACGTCGTCGATGTCCGGCACCTCGAAGGAGAAATGATTTAAGCCGGTTTTCTCGGAATTGAGACAGAAGAAGACGTGATGATCGACGTAAGTGTCGCCACGGTCGCAGCGGTTGAACGAGCCGATCAAATTGTCCTTGTTCTCGGCATAGACGTCGTCCGAGCAGATCAGGCCCAGCGTCTCGCGAAACCAGCCGACGGTTTCGCGAAATTTTGACGACATCATCACGCCATGGCCGATGCGCTTGACGTGGGCCGGGCCCCTGGGCAGCCGCATCAATTCGCCGGCGCGCGCGGTCGGTGCCTCGCCGGAGTTGAGCTTCTGCCGCTTCACCGCGATCGGCGCGACCTGCTCGATGCCGCACACCACTTCGATCTGGTAGCCGTTCGGCTCGGTCAGGCGCACGCGCTTGCCGCCACCGGGCTCGTCGATGTTTTCGACGCCCGAGGCGCCCGGCGCCTTGGCGAGCTTCTTTAGGTCGTCCTCGCTGTCGACGTAATAGGCGATGCCGACGAATTTCGGATCGCCCTTCTCGGTGATGTGGATGTGGTGCGCCGGATCGGTGCCGCGCATGTAGAGCGCGTTTGCGGTGCGCTCCGCCCGGTGCATGCCGAAACGGGTGAGGAATTCCTCCGCCACGTCGAGATCGGGCGACCTGAGCCGTCCGTAGGCGATATCAGTCACTTTCGTCCAAGCCATATATGTTCTCCCCGGGAATTCGTTGTGCCGGATGTTCGCAACAATCCTGCCACGTCCGGGGCGGCCGGGCTAGCGGCGAAGAGTTGCACCGGAGCAGCGGCAGGTTTGCCCACGCCTCATACGAAAACCCCGCCGCGTTGCTGCGGCGGGGGTTCCGGATTTGGCTCCGAGCAGCCGGTTTTAGGCGTGATAATCGGCCGCAACCGTCTCGTCGACCGGCTTGCCGCCCATGGCGTTGAAGATCGGCGTCAGCACGATCGCGATCACCAGGTTGAGGATGACGGTGTACAGCGCGGCGTAGCCTGGGAACGCATGGCCGGCGATCACCAGCGGGTAGTTCGGGGCCCAATTCGCCGCGTTGAACATCCAAATTCCCGTAGCGGTACCCACGGCCCAGCCGATCAGCAGCGCCCAATCGTTGAACCAGCGGGTATAGACGCCGAGCATCACCGACGGCAGCGTCTGGATGATCAGGATGCCGCCCAAGAGTTGCAGGTAGATGGCGTATTGGGTCGGCACGAAGATGATGAAAACGAGCGCGCCCAATTTGACGATGAGCGACACCCACTTCGCCATCTGCGCTTCTTCCTTGTCGGTCGGGTTCTTGTTGATGAACTCGCGATGGATGTTGCGGGTGTAAAGGTTGGCCGCCGCGATCGACATGATCGCTGCCGGCACCAGCGCGCCGATGCCGACCGCGGCAAAGGCGATGCCGACGAACCATGCCGGGAAGGCGTGCAGGAACAGCGCCGGCACCGCGAAATTATTGCCGAACTGCTTGAAGCCCGCGGCAAACTCCGGCATGGCGCCGACACCCGCCGCGATGGCGAAGAAGCCGACCAGCGCCAACAGACCGAGCATGAAGGAGTAGCCCGGCAGCAGCGCGGCGTTGCGGCGGATGGCGTGGCCGCTCGATGCGGCCAGGATGCCGGTGATGGAGTGCGGATAGAGGAACAGCGCCAGCGCCGAGCCGAGCGCGAGCGTGGCGTAGATGCCATAGGCGCCGGTGGTGTTGGGGCCGGGCACTGCCAACAGCAGCTTCGCCGGCGGCACCGCCGCGAAGATGTGGCCGAAGCCGCCGAGCTGGATCGGCACCACGATCACGGCTGCGAAAGCGGTGATGTAGATCAAGATATCCTTGACGATGGCGATCGAGGCCGGCGCCCGCAATCCGCTCGAATAGGTGAACGCCGCAAGGATGATGAAGGCGATGATCAGCGGCAGGTCCGACGCCAAAGTACCGGCGGCGCCGCCGACGCCCATGGCGCCGATCACCACCTGCAGGCCGACCAGCTGCAGCGCGATATAGGGCATGGTGGCGACGATGCCGGTGATGGTCACCGCCAGCGCCAGCCAGCGATTGCCGAAGCGGCCGCGCACGAAATCGGCCGGCGTGATGTAATTGTGCTTGTGGCAGACATGCCAAAGCCGCGGAAACACCAGGAACAGGATCGGATAGATCATGATCGTGTACGGCACCGCGAAGAACGCGATGGCGCCGGCGCCGAAGGCGAGCGCCGGGACGGCGATGAAGGTGTAGGCGGTGTAAAGGTCGCCGCCGACCAGGAACCAGGTGATCAACGTGCCGAAGCGCCGCCCGCCCAGGCCCCATTCGTGCAGCTGATCGAGATCGCCTTTGCGCCAATGCGCGGCGGCAAAACCCAGCCACGTGATGAAGCCGAACAGCGCTATGAAGATGATCAGAGCAGTCCAGTTCACTTCCTGCACGGCGTGCCTCCCCGGCTTTTACGTCTTATTGTCTTGAGTTTCTGATTGTTCGATCCCGCGACGGCGCGGGTCGGATCTAGTCTTCGGTCGCGAAATACACGATCGCGGTCAGCACGGCCGCGATGATGACCCAGAGCATCTGGTACCAATAGAAGAACGGGATGCCGGCCCACGACGGCTCGGCCGCGTTATAGAACGGCGGCCACAGCACCGCGACGAATTGAATGATGAGGAGCAGGTACCACCAGCTCCAGCCCGAGCGCTTTTCGGTTTGCTGATCCATTGTCTCCACCCCGCACGAGCCATTTGAGGCTCTTGAGGCAGAGATTAGCCGGTGTGACGCGGCCGAGCAAAGAGAAAATCAGCGGCAAAACCCACGCGGTGGCGGCGCATCCCCTTTCCAGGGCGCGGCTTTTCGGCACAACCGTGCCAAAGGGGCGAAAGCCGGCGACGATGATCGAACGGCATTCGGCTTCGGAAGCCGGGACTATACACACAGGGCCGATTGTGTTCGCTGCGCCGATCGGTCGAATAATATAAAATATAAAAAGTCGCGTGATGCCTCGATTCGCGAACGGGGGCATTCAATGCCGGGGCGCCAGCCATTTTCGATCTCAGGCACGCAATCCGCTTTGCGTGACGTTCGCCCGCGCCGTTTCTTCAAGCGCAATCCACGGTAATGGAATGACCGGCCCGACCGCGCGGGATGAAGGTTGCCACAGCAAGCGGGCAAGTGGGTCCGTGCCGACGCTTGGCTCCGTGCCAAGACGCGCCCGGTTGGCGACGATGGGCGCGTTTGCAATCGCGATCGTCAGTATTCAGTCCCCCGCGGCCAAAGCCCAGCAATCGGATAGCGCGACGCCGCCCGCGCCGTCCACGACGACAAGGCCGGCGCCGCCAAAGGATGCCACGTCCGCATTCGACGTCAATTTCGGCGCGGCGATCACCAGCGACTACAATTACCGCGGCTATACCCTGTCCGATCACAGGCCGAGTGCTTCGAGCAATATCGAGGCGACGTACAACATTTTCTTCGCCGGCGTGAATACGGCATCGGTGGACATGCCGAAACTCTCCCAGTTTCAGATGACGAATTATGTCGGCATCCGTCCCACATTCGGACAGCTCACTGTCGAAGCCGGCATCGCCTATTACAGCTATCCGGGAAGCGCGATCGATATTTCATATCCGGAATACTATGTGGCGCCGACATATGCACTGACGCCCAAGCTCTCGGTCGGAGCGAGTGCGTATTTTGCGCCCGATTACAGCCGCACCGGCGCATGGGAAAATTACAACGCGATCCAGGCCAAATACACGCTCGATTCCGGCCTGTCGTTCTCCGGCGAGCTCGGCCGCCAAGGTTTCGGCACCACCACGGCGACGCCGTCTTCGCCGGCCTACAAGCTGCCGGACTACACGTATTGGAATCTGGGATTTTCCTACGCCTACAAGGCCGTGACGTTCGATCTGCGCTATTTCGCAACGACGCTGTCGAAACAAAGCTGTTTCCTGATAACGGGAACCGGACAGGCGGCCACGGGATCGAACGGCTGCGATCCCGCCGTCATTGCGACATTATCCTGGAACACCAGCCTCTCCGGCCTGAAATAAGAAGTTTCGGCGGCGCCGGTCGTCTGAAAGGCTTGGAGCGGGCGATGGGAATCGAACCCACGACACTCAGCTTGGGAAGCTGATGTTCTACCACTGAACTACGCCCGCGCTACGATCAGGATAGCGAAATATGGCGGCGAGCGGCAAGGGCAAGCGCAACCCGGGAAGCGTAGCCCGGATGAGCGAAGCGATATCCGGGGCCGACATCTACACGCGCCCTCCCGCATGTCGCTCCGCTCATGCGGGCTACTTGCTGTTATGATCACGGCATTCATCGGTCGAAGTCTTCAGAGCCCATTCAATGCCGGATGACATCGCATTCCTTGCGCCACCCGGCGCCATCAAGCCGACCGGCCCGTGGAGCCTCGGCGTGCGCGCCGGCGATTTCGTGTTTGTCGCCGGCATGCGCGGCATCGATCCGGCGACCGATAAGCTGGTCGAAGGCGACGAGGCGCGCATCCGCCAGGCCTTTTCGAACATGAAGACGATCGTCGAAGCGGCGGGCGGCAGCTTGCGCGATGCGGTGCGCCTCGTGGTCTACGTTACCGACATGGACCGCTACCGCCCGCTCGTGAATAAAATCCAAGAAGAGTTTTGGGGCGCCCCACCCTATCCGCCGCGCACCATCGTCGAGGTCAGCCGCCTCAACCAGGACGACATCGTCGAGGTGGAAGGGACGTTCTTTTGTCCGTTGCGTGGGACCGGTTAGCCCAACGGCTATTTTCAGGATTTGCCACGCCGATCCTTCACCCGCGCGGCCTTGAACTCGGTGCGCGGCAGCGTGCCGGGGGCCAGCACTTCCACGGCGGAGCGCACTTCGCAGCGGCTGCGGATTTCTTCTGCCACGGCGGCCGCGATCGTTGCGCCGGCATCGTGCTCGACCCGCACCGTCATCACGTCGAGGCCGTCGGCGTTGGTATTGAGCACGATCTCGAACTCGTCGCCGATGCCGGCGATCGAGCGCACGGCGTGCTCGATCTGGCCCGGAAACATTTTGATGCCGCGCAGATTGATGAGGTCGTCGGCGCGGCCGGCGAACGAGCCGACGGCGCGTACATGCGTGCGTCCGCACGCGCAGCGACTGCGGTCGAAGGTGGCGTAATCGCCGACCAGGAAGCGCAATTGCGGCGAGGATTCGGAATTCAGGTTGGTGCACACGGTCAGCCCGCGCTCGCCGTCGCATTGCGGCTTTTGCGTTTGCGGATCGATGGTTTCCCAGACCTGCACGTCTTCGAGAAGATGCGTGGTCACCGGGGCGCCGGGGGCTTGCGAATGCGGGCAGGAAAAGCCGCCGACATGGGGCGACGCTTCGGTGCAGCCGTAGAATTCGACCAGCCGCGCGTCCCACAAATCCTGGATGCGCTCGCGGGTAGCGGCGATGCTCATGCCGGGCTCGCCGGCGACGAACAGCGTGCGCACCGCCGTCGCGCGCGGGTCGGTGCCGAGCGCCTGCAAGGTGCGCCCGAGGTGCAGCGCGTAGGACGGCGTGCACAGCACGATGGTCGGCTTGAAGCGGATCACGATATTGGCGCGGGCGCGCGCATCCATGCCGCCGCCGGGCAAGGTCGGCAGGCCCATTTTGGCGAGCGCATATTGCACGCCCCAGGCCCAGACGTGGGGGCCATAGCCGGTGATCATGAACACCGTGTCGCCTTGGCGGAAGTCCATGGCGTGCAGCGCCCGCGCGTTGGCCCAGGCCCATAATTCGCGATCGATATGGGAATAGCGGAACACCCGCGGCGTGCCGGTGGTGCCGGACGAGGAGAACATCATCCAGCCGCGCTCCGCCCACAACGCGTCGCTCATCGCCGTATAGGTGCCGTAAGGCGGCTGCGCCGCCGCGTCCTCGGCCATTTCCAGCTTGTCGACCACCGGCCATTTGGCCTGCAGGTCGTCGACGGTGCGCAGATCGGTCGGCGCGAGGCCGAGCCGGTCGAAGCGGCGGCGATAAAAATCGCTGTTCTCGTAGAGGAACGGCGCCACGGCGGCGATCTTGTCGTCCTGGATGGCGCGGATTTCGTCGCGCGACGCGGTATCGAGGCGCGGCGACCAATAATCCGCTCGAGCCCGGCGCGTCGCGGTCGTGGCGGTGGCGTTCGATGGTTTCGAGCCAAGTCCGCCGCGTCGCCTCGGCACGCACCGCGCGATCGGTCATGGTCGTCCTCCATAGTGGCTGCAAAATATTACAAATGACGCAGCGATCCTCCACCCTCCCCTGCAGGGGGAGGGTGGCCGCGAAGCGGCCGGGTGGGGCCAAGCCGCCGCATTACCCCCACCCGCCGTGCTACGCACGGCGACCTCCCCCCCTGCAGGGGGAGGTGATTTTGTTCTAGAAGCACCTCATGCATCGCCCGCCATTCCGTGCCGACCATATCGGCAGCCTGCTGCGCCCGCCTGCGCTGCGCCAGGCTTATCGCGCCTTCAACGATCATGCGCTCGACGAGGCCGGCTTTGCCGCCGCGCAGGATGCGGCGATCCGCGACGCGATCAAATTGCAAGCAGACGCGGGGCTTGCCGTGGTCAGCGACGGCGAATTCCGCCGCGCATCGTATTGGAGCCGCTTCGTCGAGCGCACCGAGGGTTTGAGCGTCAGCGAGTCGCGCTTCACCTTCCGCGATGAGCAAGGTCTTGAGCTTGCCTTCACCGCGCCGCTGGTGACCGGCAAAGTGGTGCGGCAGCGGCCGATCGCGCTCGACGAATTCTGCTTCCTCCGCGACAACGCCGCGGCGATGCCAAAAGTGACCCTGCCGGCGCCGTCGACCATGCATTTCTGGCGCGGCACCGGATATGCGGTTCCCGGCGTCTATGACAGCCCGGAAAAATTCTTCCGCGATCTTGCCGTAGTCTATCGCGCGGAGATCGCCGCGCTGGCCGCCGCCGGCTGCCGCTATATTCAACTCGACGAAGTCGCGCTTGCCATGCTGTGCGACCCGGTCGTGCGGCAACGGGTGACCGCCGACGGCAACGATCCGGCGCGACTGACCGGCCTCTATGTCGAGGCGCTCGGCGACGCGATCGCATCGGCGCCGCCGTTCATGGCGGTCGGCGTGCATATGTGTCGCGGCAATTTCAAGGGCAAATATCTGGCCGAAGGCGGCTACGACGCGATCGCCAAGGCTTTGTTCGGCGTCACCGGCGTGACCCATTTCCTGCTCGAATTCGACACCGCACGCGCCGGCGATTTCGCGCCGTTGCGGTTCGTCGCGGCGGACAAGGGCGTTGTGCTCGGCCTCGTCAGCTCGAAAAGCGCCATGCTCGAAAAGTCAGACGACTTACTCAAACGCATCGAAGAGGCGACGCGCTTTATCGACAAGGACCGGCTCGCGATCAGCCCGCAATGCGGCTTTGCCTCTACCGTCGCCGGCAATCCTTTGAGCGAAACCGACGAACGGGCCAAGCTGGCGCTATGCGTGCGGACCGCTCAGGCGGCTTGGGGTTGAGAAGCCGCGCCAGCTAGAGTGGATGCGGCCGCTGGTTCACCTCGATATTGGTGCCCCACGGATCGTGGACGAACAATAGCTTGACGCCGTTGGGCAGCGTCTCGATACCGCGATCGAGCGTGAGCCCATTGGCCTGAAGCGTCTTCGCGGTCGCTTCGATGTCCACCACGTCGAAGCCGATGTGGTCGAGGATGCGCCCTTTGGTGGGAACGGTCGGTAAATCGGTCTTGGAGAATGTCAGATTGGCGCCCGGAACGTCGGCGGCCTGGTTCTGCCCGCGCATGCCGGCCCGCGCACCGAAGTTCTTGACGTACCAGGCCTGGATGTCGGGGATCGCCGCCGCCGGCACGAAGAAATGAACGTGGTGGAACACGATCGGCGCGGTCTGATTTTTGTCCTCGAGAATTTCGACGCGCAAGCCATCCGCCGTCGCGACATAGGCTTGGTCTAGCCTGCCATTGTTGCCGGGCAGCACGGCGACGCCGGCAGCCTTCCACTTGACGACGGCGTCCTGCACGTTCGGCACGAGAAAGCCCACGTGATTGATCACGGTGCCTTCGGTGGGGCCGCTCGACGGCGGCGCTCCCCCCGGCAGGTTCAGGATCACGACGACGCCGGGAAATCTCACATATTGCAACGGCGCGCCCGGCATGTTGATCGCCGTGCCGCCCATGCCGACGAAAATCTTCTTGTTGGCGTCGACATCGGCCGAGTTGAGATGCAGATGCCCCATGGTCACGCCGGCTTCGTTCGGCGGCATTGATTGCGCCAACGCGGCGCCGGTGGCGAGACTAGACGCGAGCCACAAAACCGTGATGAAGGCTTTCACGACATCCTCCCTGTTGTGTCATAAATATCGCCGTTGATCGGCGTTCTGCGTCAACGCTAGCACCGGCGCATTTCGGGCGATAGCCGGGGCCGCGCGTGCATCAGCGCGGCGGATGACGCTTCGTCCATCCGCTTTACGCGGCGTAGACGGCGGCGAGCAGCTTTTCCAGCTCGGCGGAAAGCCGGCTGCCGTCCTGTGCCAGCATTTTTGCCGACGACAGGATTTGCGACGACGCCGAGGTGATGCCGCTGGCGCTGTCGTTGACTTCGGCGATGTCGGCGGCGACGTGGGCCGTGCTCGCGGTCGCCGCATGCACGTTGTCGGCGATCTCCCGCGTCGTCGCCGACTGCACCTCGACGGCCGACGTGATCGCGGCGGCAATCTCCGAGATGCGGCCGATAGTGCCGCCGATCTCCTTGATGATCGCGACCAATTCACGGGTGGCCGCCTGCACGCCGGCGATCTGCACGCCGATCTCGTCGGTCGCCTTCGAGGTTTGCGCCGCCAGGGCCTTGACCTCTTGCGCCACGACCGCAAAGCCCTTGCCGGCCTCGCCGGCGCGCGCCGCCTCGATGGTGGCATTGAGCGCCAAGAGGTTTGTCTGCTCGGCAATGGCGGTAATCAACTTGACGACGTCGCCGATGCGGCCGGCGGCGCGGATCAGTTCGGCGATCCGGCCGTCCGTCTTCTCGGCCTGCGCCACGGCCTCGTGGGCGATGCGCATCAATTCCTCGACCTGCCGGCGAGATCTCGCCGACCGAGGCAATGAGATGCTCGGTGGCGACGGAAACCGACCGCACGTTCTCGGAGGCCTGCGTCGACGCCGACAGCACTCTGCCGGTCAAATCCCGCGTCGTTCCCGCCGTGGCGCCGAGCAACTCGGCGGCCGCTTCGAGCTCGGTCGATGACGCCGTCACCGAGCGCACCACGCTTGCCACCGTCGCCTCGAACGTGCCGGCGAGCGCATGCATGTCGGCGCGGCGCTGCTCGGCCACGCGCTGCGCCGTCTCCTTCTCGGCAGTTTCCAGTTGCTCGATGCGGATCAGCTTTTCCTTGAACGTCTGCGCCGCACGGGCATTGTCGCCGACTTCGTCGCTGCGGTGCGTGTAAGGAACTTCGATATCCTTGTTGCCGTGGGCGAGCGCGAGCAGCACCTCGCCGATGCGGCGGATCGGCCGGCCGATCGTCACCGCGCCGAACGCGGCCACGCCGGCAAGCACGGCGATCACGAACAGCCCCATGCCGAGGTCGATCCGGCCGACCCACAGGCGTTCTTCGCCGGCCTGCGCGTTGCGCGCCTCGGCGGCGGCGATCAACGCGGCGGTCGATGTCTCGATCTGGCTGCCCATCTCGCCGCCGATCTTGGCGGCACGCTGAATTTTCTCGACGGTGTCGCCATAGTCCCGCGCCGCGGCGGCAAGCTCGGTGGCGACGCCGGCATAGTCCTTGGCGAGGCTGGCGATCTTGTCGAGGCCGGCTTTGTCGGCGGCATCGTCGCTGAGCCGCGCCGCGATCACGATGTGCTTTGTCGCCGATTCGGCGGCGGTGCGCAGCCGCTCCAGCGCGCGATCGACCTCGCTCGGCGCGATCGCGAGGCGGATTTCCCGCGTCTCGATCCGCATGTTCGCCAGATCTTTGGCGGCACGCAGCGCCTCGACGGCGGCGAGCTGCTTGGCGTTGGCGGCGGCGCGCTCGCGCGCGGCGAAGCGATCGCCGATCTGCTGCTCGGCGAGCATGCCGGCGACCAGAAGCACGCCGAGGCCGGCCCAGATAGCAAGCTTCGTGCGAATAGGAAAATCGAAGCGCGCCATCGGCTTATCACCCACAATGGCCCCAGCATTGATGCGGGTGGTTAATTCGAGGTAAATGCCGTGAAGGCCGCGTAATCCTGGCTTACTCGGCCGCGATGGCGTGGGCCGGCGGCGCCGCCAATTCGCCAAGGCATTTCGCCAGCGCCTCGCCTTCCG